>NZ_OZ409865.1:2690000-5368245 GCF_979258585.1 Pseudomonas sp. AC136 | reverse complement strand
TTTCGCCCCGTCCGACTCAATGGCCACGCGCAGGCCATTGCCTTCCAGGTACTCACGGGTGAGCTCGGCCAGACGCTCGTCGTCTTCGACAATAAGGATGTGCCAGGCTTCTTGCTCCACCACTGACTCCTAATAAATGAGGGCGGGACTGCGAAAGGGCGGCATTGTATATCGGCTAAGTCCTGCGTAGGACCTCGCCCTTTCTCGTTCACGGGCGAGCTGGGCCGAACCGCCCGCCGATCAATCCCCTCGCCCCTCGGGGAGAGGGCTAGGGAGAGGGGGGAACGCGCCAGCGCCGCACTCGACCAACCCCACGCATAAAGCCCCTATCCCCTGCAACAAAAAACACAACATATAGTGTTAGCCTCACCACCGCACGATGTAGGACTCGCCCTACAAAACCTGGCATTTCATCAGCGACGAATGGCGTAATCCGGTCAATCCCGCTGATGGTGCGGGCTCAGCGAAGTTACCCCAAAGTAACCCACAGCTTTATCCACAGGTTGTGTGTAACAGTCGCCTTGCAATGCGTCGGTGAGCGCTCTATCTTGTATCCCCATCGCGCCAAACACCTACATGTTGGGTTTTGACCCGTTACCGGACACTAGAAGAATGAAACGCAACGGCCCGTTCGCTGGCCTGCCGCCGGTGGCACTAGCGCTAAGAAATTCACCCAATTGCCGCCTCGGCAGCAGATGGGAAAGCTGGCCGAAATTATGCTCGACGAACGGCCCGCTTCGGTGTAAAGCCTCCAGGCACACACCACTAGGTATTGTGGTTACGTTTTAACCAACGAACGTTGCTTTTTGAGCCAGGGATGAGCTTGAGCAGTACCCCTCAGACCTGTTGAACGCCTTGCTGCCGGCCTCCCCTTACTCGGGCGCGCCAGGCGCAGGGCGATCTGTTTTGTGGCATGTGGTTATTTGAAATACCTGGCTTTGGGCCCTTGGGCTCTAAGACACACGGAATGAACGGCTTCACCAGACAGTGTCCAAAACTTAGATAAATGCAGAACACGGAGACATTCATGCAGACCGACCTCTCTCGCGAGACCCCCCAGGCCGTAGCGCCTCAAGTGCCTGACACCACTCAGGACCTGAACGCCACCGCCCCTGGCCAGCTGCGCGTGATCAAACGTAACGGCACCGTGGTGCCGTATACCGATGACAAAATCACCGTTGCCATCACCAAGGCCTTTCTCGCAGTTGAGGGCGGCACCGCTGCCGCTTCGTCGCGTATTCACGAGACCGTTGCACGCCTGACCGAACAAGTCAGCGCCACCTTCAAGCGCCGCATGCCGTCTGGCGGCACTATCCACATCGAAGAAATTCAGGACCAGGTTGAACTGGCCCTGATGCGTGCCGGCGAGCAGAAAGTGGCCCGCGACTACGTCATCTACCGCGACGCCCGCACCAAAGAGCGCGCCGTACGTGGCAGCAACGAACCGGCACAGCCGCACCCAAGCATTCGCGTGACCCACCCCGACGGCAGCGTGACGCCGCTGGACATGGGCCGACTGAACACCATCGTCACCGAAGCCTGCGAAGGCCTGGCTGAAGTGGACGGCGACCTGATCCAACGCGAAACCCTGAAAAACCTGTACGACGGCGTGGCCCAGAACGACGTCAACACCGCCCTGGTGATGACCGCCCGTACCCTGGTTGAGCGTGAGCCGAACTACTCCTACGTGACCGCCCGCCTGCTGATGGACAACATCCGCGCCGAAGGCCTGGGCTTCCTCGGTGTCGCCACCAGCGCCACCCACCACGAGATGGCCGACCTGTACGCCAAAGCGCTGCCGGCCTACATCGAAAAAGGCGTTGAGTTCGAACTGCTCAACCCCGTGCTGAAAGACTTCGACCTGGAAAAACTGGGCAAAGCTATCAACCACGAGCGCGACCAGCAGTTCACCTACCTGGGCCTGCAAACCCTGTACGACCGCTACTTCATTCACAAAGACGGCATCCGCTTCGAACTGCCGCAAGTGTTCTTCATGCGCGTGGCCATGGGCCTGGCGATTGAAGAGAAGCAGAAAGAAGACCGCGCCATCGAGTTCTACAACTTGCTGTCGTCGTTCGACTACATGAGCTCCACCCCTACCCTGTTCAACGCCGGTACCCTGCGTGCGCAGCTGAGCTCGTGCTACCTGACCACCGTGCCGGACGACCTGGGCGGCATCTACGACGCCATTCGCGACAACGCCCTGCTGAGCAAATTCGCCGGCGGCCTGGGCAACGACTGGACACCGGTTCGCTCGCTGGGCGCCTACATCAAAGGCACCAACGGCAAATCGCAAGGTGTTGTGCCGTTCCTCAAAGTAGTCAACGACACCGCCGTAGCGGTAAACCAGGGCGGCAAGCGCAAAGGCGCGGTGTGTGCCTACCTGGAAACCTGGCACATGGACATCGAAGAGTTCATCGAGCTGCGCAAGAACACCGGTGACGACCGTCGCCGCACCCACGACATGAACACTGCCAACTGGATTCCAGACCTGTTCATGAAGCGCGTCTTCGACGACGGCCCGTGGACCCTGTTCTCGCCAAGCGAAGTGCCAGACCTGCACGACCTCACCGGTAAAGCCTTCGAAGAGCGCTACGAGTACTACGAAGCCCTGACCCAGTACGGCGGCAAAATCAAACTGTTCAAGACCATCCAGGCCAAAGACCTGTGGCGCAAGATGCTCTCCATGCTGTTTGAAACCGGCCACCCATGGCTGACCTTCAAAGACCCATGCAACCTGCGCAGCCCGCAGCAGCACGTGGGCGTGGTTCACAGCTCGAACCTGTGCACCGAAATCACCTTGAACACCAACAAGGACGAAATCGCCGTTTGCAACCTGGGCTCCATCAACCTGCCGAACCACATCGTCGACGGCAAGCTGGACCTGGCCAAACTGCAACGCACCGTGAACACCGCCGTTCGCATGCTCGATAACGTTATCGACATCAACTACTACTCGGTGCCGCAAGCGCGTAACTCGAACTTCAAACACCGCCCGGTCGGCCTTGGCATCATGGGCTTCCAGGACGCGCTGTACCTGCAGCACATTCCATACGGCTCGGACGCTGCCGTGCAGTTCGCCGACAGCTCCATGGAAGCGGTCAGCTACTACGCCATCCAAGCCTCGTGCGACCTGGCCGATGAGCGTGGCGCCTACGAAACCTTCCAGGGCTCGCTGTGGAGCAAAGGCATTCTGCCGCTCGACTCGCAGCAAATCCTGATCGAGCAACGCGGCCAGAAATACATCGACGTCGACCTGGCCGAAAGCCTCGACTGGGCGCCGGTACGTGAGCGCGTACAGAAAGGCATCCGTAACTCCAACATCATGGCCATCGCACCGACCGCCACCATCGCCAACATCACCGGCGTGTCGCAGTCGATCGAACCGACCTACCAGAACCTGTACGTGAAATCGAACCTCTCGGGCGAGTTCACCGTGATCAACCCCTACTTGGTACGCGACCTCAAAGCCCGCGGCCTGTGGGACTCGGTCATGATCAACGACCTCAAGTACTACGACGGTTCGGTGCAACAGATCGAGCGTATTCCGCAAGAACTGAAAGACCTCTACGCCACCGCGTTTGAAGTCGACACCAAGTGGATCGTGGACGCCGCCAGCCGTCGCCAGAAATGGATCGACCAGGCCCAGTCCCTGAACCTCTACATCGCTGGCGCCAGCGGCAAGAAACTGGACGTGACCTACCGCATGGCTTGGTACCGTGGCCTGAAAACCACCTACTACCTCCGTGCCCTGGCCGCCACCAGCACCGAAAAATCCACCATCAACACCGGCAAACTGAACGCCGTGTCGAGCGGTGGTGGCGAAAGCCAAAGCGCGGCACCGGCCCAGTCGGCAGCACCAGCCCCACAAGCCGGCCCAGCACCAGTTCCGAAGGCCTGCGCCATCGACGAGCCGGATTGCGAAGCCTGCCAATAAAGTAGTACCGCGCGAGATACTGGATCCCGGCCTCCGCCGGGATGACGGAGATTTTGAAATTTCCACCGTCATTCCCGCGAAGGCGGTGGTCCGACATTTCGGAATCCAGAATCTCAAGCCAAGCCAAAGAAGGCGGCCCACCCCCGCCCTCCCGGCTACAAACAGCTAGCCCCCTCTCCCCACGGGAGAGGGTTGGGGTGAGGGGAAGCCCCAACACAAATCCCCACCAAACAACCCAACCCAACCCGGCAACCCATCGCCGGGCTGGAATAAAACCAAAAAGTCAGTCCCTGCTTTGCGTGCACAAGCATCGAACTAGACTAGAAACTCACAAAGGCCGCCCGCCCCAGGCGCACGGCCCAAAGCCGGGAGCAAACACATGCTGAGCTGGGATGAATTCGACAAAGAGGACAGCGCCGAAGCCGCTGCCCCGTCCACCAACGCCGCCGTCAACGACATGAGCCTCGACAAGCTCAACCAAGTCGGCGGTAACGCCGCCCTCGAAGCCCGCGCCGTAGACGCCAACGACTCCGACGCCGTGGCCCGCGCCAAATCCGCCCTGAACGACCTGGACATCCAGGAAGGCCTCGACGACCTGGCCGGCACCAGCGCCCGCGTACACGTGGGCGACAAGCAAATGATCAACGCCCGCGCCGACCTCAACCAACTCGTACCCTTCAAATACGACTGGGCCTGGCAGAAATACCTCGACGGCTGCGCCAACCACTGGATGCCGCAAGAAGTAAACATGAACGCCGACATTGCCCTGTGGAAGAGCAACGACGGCCTCAGCGAAGACGAGCGCCGCATCGTCATGCGCAACCTCGGCTTCTTCTCCACCGCCGACAGCCTGGTTGCCAACAACCTGGTACTGGCCGTGTACCGCCTGATCACCAACCCCGAATGCCGCCAGTACATCCTGCGCCAGGCCTTCGAAGAGGCGATTCACACCCACGCCTACCAGTACTGCATCGAATCGCTGGGCATGGACGAAGGCGAGATCTTCAACATGTACCACGAGATCCCATCGGTCGCTAAAAAAGCCAGCTGGGGCCTCAAATACACCCGCTCGATCTCCGACCCGAAATTCGAAACCGGCACCCCGGAAACCGACCGCCAATTCCTGCGCAACCTCATCGCCTACTACTGCGTACTGGAAGGCATCTTCTTCTACTGCGGCTTCACCCAGATTCTCTCCATGGGCCGCCGCAACAAAATGACCGGCACCGCCGAGCAGTTCCAATACATCCTGCGCGACGAAAGCATGCACCTGAACTTCGGCATCGACGTGATCAACCAGATCAAAATCGAAAACCCGAGCCTCTGGGACGCGCAGATGAAAGACGAAGCGACCCAAATGATCCTCCAGGGCACGCAGCTGGAAATCGAATACGCCCGCGACACCATGCCTCGCGGCGTACTCGGCATGAACGCCGCGATGATGGAGGACTACCTCAAATTCATCGCCAACCGTCGCCTGTCGCAGATTGGCTTGAAGGAAGAATACCCAGGGACTACTAACCCGTTCCCGTGGATGAGCGAGATTATGGATTTGAAGAAGGAGAAGAACTTCTTTGAGACCAGAGTGATCGAGTATCAGACTGGGGGGGCGTTGAGCTGGGATTGATGGCTCGCTAACGCTCAAAATCGCTATACCGTGAAAGTTTCTCGCTAAGCGTGAAACGGATGCGCCAAAAAGGGCTGCCATTGGGCAGCCCTTTTTTATTCTCCAAACACTCATGTCCATTTGATACGGAGCTAGTGGACCAATACGAGTTTCGGGCTAACTATGAATCGCCCCGTACTTCGTAGGCACTTGCCTGCTCGCCTCAGTGCCGCTAGCCCCTCAAAAGCTGTAGCAACGCTCTCCAATTGGTAGACTCCTCAGTTTGGTGCCCATGACGCACCAGTCGTGCCTAAAAGGAATTCCTCTTCAATGTCAGCCCTTCAATCCCTGCTCGACACCTATCGATCTACATCTGTCACCGAACGCGAAAAAGGCACCTACTTCGAAGAGCTGATCTGCGCCTACCTGCGCAACGAGGCCACATACAGTGACCTCTATGACAAGGTGTGGATGTACTCAGATTGGGCCAAGGAGGAAGGGCTCGACAGTCGAGACACAGGCATCGACCTGGTGGCACGCACCCAGGGCACAGGCGAGTACCATGCCATCCAGTGCAAGCTGTACGCCGAAGACTACAAAGTCCAGAAGAAGGACATCGACAGCTTCTTCACCGCCTCGGGTAAAGCTCCGTTCACTCACAGGATTATAGTTGCAACCACCAACAACTGGAGCGAACACGCCGAGGACGCATTGCAGGGCCAACACCAGACGATCAATAAGATCGACCTGCAAGCCCTGGAAGAAAGCCAAATCGACTGGGCTAAGTACCAACCCAACCAAGCCGTTGCGCTCAAGGCCAAGAAACAGCTGCGCGATCACCAGCAGACAGCACTAAACGCCACCGCTGCCGGCCTTAATGATGCCGAGCGCGGCAAATTGATCATGGCGTGCGGAACCGGCAAGACCTTCACCAGCCTGAAGATTGCCGAGCGTCTGGCAGGCAAGGGCAAGCGTGTCCTGTTCCTGGTGCCGAGCCTGTCCCTGTTATCGCAGACCCTCACCGAGTGGACACAGGAAAGCGCAACCCCGCTCCATAGCTTTGCCGTTTGCTCTGACAGCGACGTAGGCAAGAAGCGCAAGGCCGATGAAGACACCGTGCAGGTGTTCACTCACGAACTGCGCTACCCAGCCACCACCAAGGCAGATCGCCTCGCCGCCGAAATGCTCAAGCGCCACGATGCCGATCACATGAGTGTGGTCTTCTCCACCTATCACTCCATTGACGTAATCAGTCGCGCCCAGCACGAATACGACCTGGCGGCATTCGACCTGGTGATCTGCGACGAAGCGCATCGCACAACTGGCGCGACCTTCGACGACGATGACGAAAGCACTTTTGTGCGCATCCACGATGCAGACTACATCCGTGCAGC
Source organism: Pseudomonas sp. AC136 (assembly GCF_979258585.1). NCBI lineage: Bacteria > Pseudomonadati > Pseudomonadota > Gammaproteobacteria > Pseudomonadales > Pseudomonadaceae > Pseudomonas > Pseudomonas sp. AC136. The sequence goes on along the minus strand of NZ_OZ409865.1, from coordinate 5,361,308 downwards.
TAAACGCCTGTACATGACGGCCACCCCGCGCATCTACGGCGACAACGCCAAGATCAAGGCCGAGTCCGGTGAAGTCACCCTGTGCTCTATGGATGACGAAGTGCTGTATGGTAAAGAACTGTTTGTCATTAACTTCTCCGAGGCCGTTCAGCGCGGCCTACTCACCGATTACAAGGTTTTGGTACTCACTGTTGAAGAGAGCATTGTCAGTCGTCGGCTTCAGGAACTGCTGAAAGACGAAGACAACCAACTCAAGGTGGACGATGCCGCCAAAATCGTCGGCTGCTGGAAGGCCTTGGCTAAACAAGGGCTAGCAGAAAACCTGGTGGGTGATGATCAGCCCATGAAGCGTGCGGTAGCCTTCTGCCAAGTGATCTCGCCCAACTACAAGGGCACTAAGCACAAGGTCAGCTCGATCAACATCGCTAGCATGTTCAAGTCGGTGGTTGAGGCTTATCAAGAGTCCGAAAACATCGACGAGGCCTCGCGCATCACCTGCGAAGCTTCACACGTCGATGGCGGTATGAATGCCAGCCAGAAAGAAGCCAAGCTCAATTGGTTGAAAGAAGAACCACCTGCCAACACCTGCCGCATTCTCAGCAACGTGCGCTGCCTGTCCGAAGGTGTGGACGTGCCTGCGCTGGACGCTGTGCTCTTCCTGACCCCGCGTAACTCCCAGGTAGACGTGGTGCAGTCTGTAGGCCGAGTGATGCGCAACGCGCCGGGCAAGAAACGCGGCTATGTGGTACTGCCCGTGGTCATTCCGGCCGGTATGGAGCCGCACGAAGCACTCAACGACAACCAGACCTACAAGGTCGTTTGGCAGGTACTCCAGGCCCTGCGCTCGCATGACGACAGCTTCGACGCCATGGTCAACAAGCTTGATCTGATCGGCTCAGACCCCCGCAAGATGGAAGTTATAGCCATCACCGACAAGGCCGATAAGAAGGCGAAGAAAACCAGTGGCACGGGCAATGGTCAGGCCGGCAAAGGCCAATACGGCATCGGCGATAAGCGCCCGAGGCACGATGCAGAAGGCCAGATGACTCAGCAGGCCGAGCTAACTTACGAAGTGGGTGAAATCGAAAAGGCCATCTACGCCAAAATCGTCGAGAAGTGCGGCAATCGCCATCATTGGGAAGACTGGGCCAATGACATCGCCAAGATCGCCCGCACCCACATCGACCGCATTCAAGGAATCTTAGAGAACTCTGCCAATATCCAGGAAAAAGCCGCCTTCAACGCCTTCGCTGCCGAACTGCGCGACGACCTTAACGATAGCATCAGCGATGGCGAGATCGTCGAAATGCTCGCCCAGCACCTGGTAACCAAGCCGGTATTCGATGCGCTGTTCGATGAATACAGCTTCGCAAGTCACAACCCTATGTCCAAAGCGATGCAGGGCGTGCTGGATGCCCTCCATGAGCACCACCTGGCCAAGGAAGCGGACACCCTGGATAAGTTCTATGCCAGCGTGCGTCAACGCGCTGCCGGCATCAACAACGCTCAGGGCAAGCAGAAAATCATCGTCGAGCTGTACGAAAAGTTCTTCCGCAACGCATTCCCTAAGATGACTGAGCGCCTGGGCATCGTTTACACCCCTGTCGAGGTAGTTGATTTCATCCTTCACAGCGTCAATCACTTGCTGCAACAGGAGTTCAATCAGACCCTGGGTAGCAAAGGCGTACACATCATCGACCCGTTCACCGGCACCGGAACTTTCATCACCCGCTTGATCCAGTCAGGCCTGATCAAACCTGAAGAGCTGCCGCACAAGTACAAACACGAGATCCATGCGAACGAACTGGTACTACTGGCCTACTACATCGCCGCCATCAATATCGAAGCCGCCTACCACGGCGAAGTGATCGACGAGTACACCCCATTTGAAGGCATCTGCCTGACCGACACATTCCAGATGTATGAAAAAGACGATCTGGTAGACGCATTGCTTGTGGATAACAGCGCCCGACGCAAGAGGCAAAAGGCGCTAGACATTAGGGTGATCGTAGGCAACCCGCCATATTCAATTGGCCAGGGCAGCCAAAACGATAACAACCAAAATGTTAGTTACCCTGCGTTGGATAAACGCATCGAAGAATCCTACGTTGCCCGTTCCGAAGCAACCTTGTCCAAAGGGCTTTACGACAGCTACATACGAGCGATTCGTTGGGCTAGCGACCGCATCGGCAATGCGGGAGTGATCGGCTTTGTGACAAATGCTGGATTTGTTGAGGCCAATACCGCAGACGGCCTGAGAAAATGCCTGGCGGGTGAATTCTCCAGCCTCTATGTTTTCCACTTGCGGGGCAATCAGCGCACCAGCGGCGAAACATCGCGCAAGGAAGGAGGGAAGATTTTCGGTAGCGGTAGTCGTGCCCCTATTGCCATATCGATACTGGTCAAGAACCCAGAAGCCCACAAGCACGGGCAGATTCATTTCCACGATATTGGTGACTATCTCAGCCGTGAGGAGAAGCTGGAAAAAATTTCCGGGTATGCCAGCGTGGCCGGCATTGACCAGTGGCAACAGATTACTCCAGATGAGCACGGGGACTGGTTAAAGCAGCGTGACAATAGCTTTAGCCAATTCATGGTACTAGGTGACAAGAAGAGCGACGCGCCAAAACTGTTCGAAAATTTCTCGCTAGGGATCGTAACCAACCGCGATGCTTGGGCTTACAACGCTAGTAAGGAAAAACTTGCCGACAACATGACCAGCATGATCGACTTTTACAATGCCGAAGTCGTGCGCTTCAACGCTACCCATCCAGGTGCAGATAGCAAATTAAGGCAGGAGCGAGTGGGCGGCTTTATTAACACAGACCCCACTCGGATCAGCTGGACGGTCAATCTTAAACAAGAGCTAATAAGAAACCGGCAACACACATTCGAACCGGAACACATGGTACCCAGCCTATACCGACCATTTGCAAAGCAATGGCTCTATTTCAATCGAGTATTCAACGAGCGTGTTTTACAGATGCCGCGTATTTTCCCTGATGCGGCCAAGAAGAATCTAGTGATCTGTGTCCCATCTTCCGGGGGGACAGTCGCCTTCTCTACATTCATTTTTTCTTTCATTCCCGGCTTGAAGATCATGGGCGATGGTGGAACGCAATGCTTCCCCCTGTATCTATACGATGAAACCTCTCAGGAGGACGCGCACGACCTATTTGCGAATCAGCCGGCTAATGGTCTACATCGTCGATATGCCATCACTGATGAGGGACTGGAACATTTCATGTCGGCTTATCCTGGCGAAGAGATAAGCAAAGAAGACTTGTTCTACTACGTCTACGGCATTCTCCATTCCTCAGATTATCGAGAACGTTATGCTGACAACTTGGGCAAAGAGCTTCCGCGTATTCCAGCAGTAAAGACAGTCGCCGCTTTTTGGGCCTTCAGCAAAGCAGGCCGCGCCTTAGCCGAGCTGCATTTGAACTACGAATCTCTCCAGCCATATCCGCTAACTATCGAGGGCAAAGGCGCGCTCACCAACGCTGACTACCGCGTGGAAAAAATGAAATTCGCAAAAAAGGGAGATAAGACAGCCGTCATCTACAACAACAGAATCACACTTAAAGACATCCCTACGGCGGCATGGGAGTACGAGGTAAACGGGAAGTCCGCGCTGGACTGGGTAATGGATCGACAGAGTGTGAGAACCGACAAGGCCAGCGGCATTGTCAACGACGCCAACGACTGGGCTATCGAAACAATGAGCAATCCCAAATACCCGATGGAGCTGTTCCTTCGCGTGGTCACCCTCAGCCTAGAAACCGTCAAAATCGTTAGGGCACTCCCCCCCCTCGATCTCGCCTAGCGGTGGATGAAGACATGGTCTCTTCTAGCGCAGGCCATGTCGATCGAGGTTAACGCATCAACAATTCCTTGGTCTGTTTCACGACCAAACTCGTAGCGCTCATCCTCATGAGTGCCCGAGTTCAGATACGACCACTCCTTAGAGGCCCAATTAATACCTAGTAGCTGAGTTAGTGCAGCGAGTACGCGCGGCCGTCCCAACAGGAACCAGCTCGTGTAGTTTCTGGAAAATGATATTGGTCAGGCGTTTGATATCATCCTCAGGGGCCTGCCCAGCCAGCCAAGTTATAAAGCGCTCGTATTCCTTTAACACAGAGGAAATGACTCCCTGGTCCCCCGACACCTTCATCTTGAGCTGTCGCTTCAAGCGCATTGGAGCTGTAAACGAGAGCGCTAAAATTATTACTTAAGCACCCTTGTTCACACCAAAAGCGTGGCGCAGTGCCACCACTTCCGTTAAGTTAATTTTGTAATTTCGACTTAGTGCTGGGTAGCAGCACAACGAGCGGACAAGTCGCACGGCAGGGAGCTGAGACCCGTGATTGAGCCAGATCTGTTTGATGAAAACGGCATCCTTGCAGTTCCAAAATGCCTGGAGTTGTCAGGTGCCGTGTTGGGAAACCCGATCCTAGGCTATAGGCATCTCGCCTATGCGAAGAAAGTGCGAATAACCCCCTACCTCAATCGAGGGCTCCATGGATTTCTTGCGCAAGATGACACTGGCTGCATTTTCATTTCTCCCCGCTCGACGGCTCTGACAGGCCCCGCTGACACAAGCCTACTGATGCGGGACGTCGTAGAGCCTAAAGACTGCCTCGACGCTGAGCGGCAAAACGCAGCAACTTGGATCAACCCGCGTCCGATCAACACAAAGAATGAATCCATGGAGGACAGTGAGGCTCGGTGCACAGAGATCCTGAACAGCTGGGGGAGTAGCTTCGAGTTTCGACAAGAGAATCGCGACGCAGGCAAGAAAGGATTACGGCGTCCTCAGATTGGCGCACTGTATGCCGCCCTTGCTCATTGGAGTACCACAGAAGCACCGGCAACTATCGTTATGCCCACGGGAACTGGCAAAACAGAAACAATGCTGGCTCTTTTAGTAAGTGCTCAGCTCCCACGTCTTCTGGTCGTTGTACCCAACTCAGCGCTTCGGGATCAAATTGCCCTCAAGTTCACTACTTTAGGAAAGCTGGTGGAATGTGGCTGTGTACCGCAAACGATCAGGCCTCCAGTCGTGGCGAAGCTTCTTCATCGCCCCAAGACATCAGAGGAGGTAGATCTAGTCTTCCGGCGTGCAAACGTCATAGTCACGAGTATGAGTGTGGCTGGGCAGTGCGAGCCAGAAGTACAGGAGCGGATGGCCGAGTTATGCTCGCATCTGTTCATTGATGAGGCCCATCACATTGCAGCCCGAACATGGAGCGAATTCAAGCGTCAGTTCGAGAGCAAAAAACCTATTCTTCAATTCACCGCAACTCCTTTTAGAACCGACGGGAAACGTGTCGACGGGCGCTTCATCTATTCTTATCCGTTGTCTCGCGCTCAGAGTGAAGGCTACTTTCGACCGGTCAAGCTGTTGTCCGTTGAGGAATACACCACCGGCGAAGCAGATTTGGCCATTGCGCGACGTGCCGTCGGGCAGCTCAATACTGATCTACATCTAGGGTTTGATCATCTGCTCATGGCTAGAACAGATGATATCAGCCGGGCTGCGAATATCGAGGCGATCTATCGCAGGGAATTTCCTGCGTACGCGCCCGTGGTCATTCATAGCAAACTGTCCCGCCAGGAACGAGACACCCGCCTGAAAGCCCTATTACAACGGCAGAGCCGTATCCTCATCTGCGTTGATATGTTCGGTGAAGGATTTGATCTACCCCAACTTAAGATCGCAGCCCTACATGATCGTCACAAAAGCCTCGCAATCACGCTTCAATTCGTCGGGCGCTTTACGCGGGACTATCCCCAGAATGTCGGTAATGCCCATGTCGTTGCCAACGTTGCAGACGACGTCACCAGCAATGCACTCCGCAACCTTTACGCTGAGGATGCCGACTGGAACTTCTTACTAAAAATGCTCAGTGAAGCAACCACAGGGAGAGCCCAGAAGCGTAATGAAATGTTGGAAGGGTTTACTGGCAGCCTACACGACATTCCTTTGCAGACTCTATTTCCTAGGATGAGCGCGGTTATCTATCGTACGGCCTGCGACCAGTGGGATCCGCTTAAAGTGATTGATGAAGTACAGGGTACCCGGCTCCATGCCGGCCCGGTGGTTAACCCCGATAGCAACGTCGCAATCTTTATCACCCGTGACGAGGAGCCTGTGCGCTGGGGTGAGGTAAAGCAAATTCAGAACGTCGAATGGAACTTGCATGTACTTCATTGGAGCGATGAGAGGAAACTCTTGTTTATAAATAGTTCGAGTAAAGACTTCCACGAAAAAATTGCTGAGGCTGTATGCGGCGAGACTGAACGGATCGCGGGCAAAGACATTTTCAGAGTCTTGGGCGGGGTGAATAGGTTACTACTCAGCAACCTAGGGGTCAGTCACGCCTTCGGAAAAAACATCCGATACACCATGTTCATGGGATCTGACATTGCTGCCGGACTTGGTATGGCGTCGCTATCTAACCGAAAAATGTCGAATGTATTTGGACTTGGCTATGAGGATGGAGACCGAACCACCATTGGGTGCTCGTTCAAAGGCCGTATTTGGTCTCACAAAACAGCTTACGATTTATCCGAATGGGTGGACTGGTGTGCCCACATCGGGTCCAAACTGTTGGATGCATCAATCGAAATCGATGCAATTTTCAACCGTCTTATAAAAGCGCGCCGGCTCTCTGATCGCCCCGAATTGGCACCTATAATGATCGTCTGGCCAGAAGACTTTCAAGCCGAACCTGAAGACCGCCTAGACATCGAGATTGGTGACTCTAAAGCTCCACTCTTCGATTGTAATCTGAGCCTGTCTAACCACTCGGATAAAGGGCCTCTGTCATTCAAAATTGAAACAGATCATGCCAGCGCGGAATTCCGATACATATTTTCTGACGATAGGGCAGTTATTGAACAAGTTAGTGGCGGTGAAGCTTTCGCCACCATGAGGAATAAGCGCAAGACCTTGGCCGAGTGGTTCAATGAAGACCCTCCAATCATTCACTTTTCCACTGGGGACTTCCTGGTCTTTAACGAGTTGTTCGAGTTACCCAAGGGCACTGAGCGAAACAGCTTTGATTTGAGCAAAATTACGGCTTGGAGCTGGGCTGATGTCGACTTGAAAATTGAATCTCAAGGACCAGAGAAGAAGGCCTTTTCGATTCAGCGGCGCGTCATCGAGTCAACGCTCGCAGACCCATATGATTTTGATCTGATTTTTGATGGCGATGGCAAAGGAGAGGTAGCAGACGTACTGGCCTTGAAAAAGCTGGACGAAAAAATTGTGGTGCGTCTTTTCCACTGTAAATATTCAAGTTCTGAAAAGCCTGGCGCTCGAATTGACGACTTCTATGAAGTCTGTGGTCAGGCGCAAAAAAGCGTGCAGTGGAGAGAGAATCCTCGACGCATGCTTAAACATCTGATGCACCAAGAAGACAATCGTGTGCAGGCCGGAAAGCCTAGTCGTATAGAGCGTGGCACGCGGGGACAGTTGCAAAAACTGTTCAATATTGCCCGAACAATGGCATTCGAATACGAAGTGGTAATTGTCCAGCCTGGCCTAAAGCTGTCGCATATTGCACCTGCATTCTTGGACGTGCTAGGAGCAACAGAGACGTTCCTGAAAGAGACCTTCGCCATTCCGCTGAGCGTAATTGTCCATGAATAACCCCCACCGCACCTTGCTAAAAGCTCGGTCGCTAGCAGATGAGAGCATTGCGTCTGAGACTCACGCCATCCTATCCAACGCGTAGCTAGCTACGCGTAAGAAAGGTAATAACTTCCCTTGTTTAGGCAGAGTCGCGGGCTACCGTTTCGCTTCCAGTTTATGCTAGCCTGAAAACGCTTTGGATAAAGATCCAAAGGTGCATTACAAGCTGTCAAGCCCCAAGGCGGCATCCCAGGTGTAACAACCAAAGGTGACCAGCAATGCGGCCAGCAGCCCTCGGATACTTAGCTTCATAGGTACTCCAAGTGTAACGCTGACATTATACGTCGATCCTAGCAATCGCGGCGAAATCGGTAGGGGTGACCGTACCTGATTGGATGATGTGAGGAGCATTAGGGTTTATCCGGCCAGGTGGCTTGAGGATTGCCGCCATCCTAAGCCTGGCCGGTTGGCTCGAAACAAGGATATGTTTTCATGGCGCTTGATTGGTACAAGTCTCGGGGTTATCTGCACTTTGATCGTCCGATCAACCAGGCTGCGGCGTTAGAGATCGTATCAAGCCCTAAGACTGTTTCTAAACATGCCTTTTACCCGTTCATTCGTTATGTCGCGCAAACACAGAAAGTGTTCTTCGACAAAAGCATTGGGAAAGTCGCCAAAAAAGCCCCAAAGGAACGGCCAATTTCCTACGCCGCGCACGTCGACAGCCACATTTATTCGTACTACTGCGAACTGCTGAATCGGGCCTACGAGGACCACCTGGGGATGGTGCCGTGGTCCTCCGCCATTTTGGCATTCAGAGCACTCAAGAAAAGCAATATCGATTTTGCTCGCGATGCGTTCCTGGATATCGCCACGCGAGACTCTTGCTGCGTCATCGCCATCGACATCAAGGGCTTCTTTGACAACCTAGACCATGCGCACCTGAAAACTGCCTGGCAGGTACTGCTAGGCAGCAGCCAGTTGCCCGACGATCACTACGCGGTGTATCGATCCCTCACCAAGTATTCGTTCGTCTACAGGGATCAAGTCTACGAAGCGCTTGGGCTCTCCAAGAACAACCCCAAGCACGGTCGTAAGCGGGTTTGCGAACCACACGAGTTCCGTGCCAAGGTGCGTGATGGCGACCTGATCGAAACCAACAAAGACAAGAAAGGTATCCCTCAAGGCTCCCCTATCAGCGCCATGCTGTCCAACGTGTACATGATGGGCTTCGATGAGCAGATCCACGCGTATGTCCAATCCTGCGGTGGCGCTTACTACAGGTACTGCGATGATGTGCTGCTGATAGTCCCGCTGGAGAAGGAAGCGGAGGCCAAGGCCCTAGTCGACCTACAGGTCAATAAAATCGGCCTTGAAATCCAGGCCGCCAAAACAGAGACGTGTAAGTTCACGCGGTCGGCCAGGGGCTTGAGGTCCGACCGACCGCTGCAATATCTGGGCTTTATCTTCGATGGGGCCAACATTTACCTGCGCTCATCCTCATTGTCTCGCTACCAAGATCGCGTAAACAGGGGCATCGGGCTGGCGGGAAAATGCATGGACAAGGTCAATGCCAAACGGATTGCCAGAGGGCAGTTGCCCCGCTCGATGTTCCTGAAGAAGCTATATAAGCGCTACTCCTACCTGGGCCGGAGAAACTTCATCTCCTATGGCTACCGGGCCGCCAGGATCATGGACTCCCCTTCGATCAAGAAGCAGCTCAAGCCGCACTGGCACAGACTGCGCGAACGCATTTCTGCCGCCCAAGGCGAATGACTGCCCCTTGAAGGATTGAGAGAGCGAAACATGGCGATGAAATTTGGCCGCGCATTTTGCGCAGAACGCGAAGAATTGCTGTCCCCCTATAGGGCGCGCGAATTGTTCACCGACGAAGTCGGCGAGCACTATGCACAAGAACTGACCTTTCTCTGCGAGGACCAGCACTGCCGTGCTCTACTCACTCCCGTCGGCATCTACATGGCGCGCAAATCCAAACGGGCGCTGCACTTTCGCACCAAGGTTGAGCATGCGCCGAACTGTGGTTTTTTGCAGCCGGGCACGGCGGGCGGTATCACCCGCTCTCCGATTGAACAGGAAGACGACTACAAACCCAGCATCTTTCCGACCGAACTAAAGCTGACGCCTCCAACACGCAAAGGGAATGGCGGCGGCGCAACCACGACCAGTGGGAGTGATGACGAGGCCTTCGGCGGCGGGTCGGAACCCTCAAGCGGTGGCAATAGACGAAAAACCAGCACCCGGACACGCTATCTGGACTTGGTGGTGGATTGCTATCTGTCCGATGATGACGCCAGCAAAAACCAGCCTTTTACTATCGCGGATAAGACCAAGGTCTTCGCACGCTTCTTCAAGAAGATCCAGTACTTCCAGGATGAAACCGGACTGATCTACCACGGCCGGATTGATGGATTGAGGCTGTACACTGGCAAAGGCGTGGGCCTGCGTTTTGCTGAGTCCGTGTGGGTGGACAAGAAGCGATACCGTGTCTGGGCGCATGTGCCGCAGGAGCGCATCGACGAGTCCCGACGCCGCAAAGCCTTCCTTACGGAAATGGATGAGTTGGAGAAAGCCGTCAAAGCAGGGGAACAGGTGCATGCCTTCTTTGTTGGTGCCTATCCGGTCAAAAGTACGGTGGAGCAGAAAGACGGCAGCCAGTTTGAGGTGTACCGAGCCGAGCTGCTGAGCATCGATCATCTCTCGCTGGTATTTGCCGAACCCAACCGAAGCTAAAACTCCACGCTCAAACTGCGGATGCCCACCGTCTCGCAAAACCGCCCCAGCGCGGTAAGGCTCGCCCACGTCCTGACCGGCTCCCGGCGCGAACGCACCGGTAACCAAAATCGACCCAGCCGCGTGCTCAAACTCCAACCCTCGCCACCCGGCCCGCGCGTCGCCCTAAACTCCCGCGCCGCCCTGCTCTCGATCAGCGCCACCAGCGTGTCCTGTTCAACAGCCTTCTTCATTTTTTCTAGCCCCAACCGCCCGCTCTCAAACAGATCAGGCTAGTGGGCAATAGAGGTGTAAACCAGCTGGCCTACTTCCGGTCGACCAGCGACCGGGGTCGTGGTCACCAGTCCAAGTTGGGACTCTCGCCAGACATGGGTGAAAAGAGGGGGTCGATTGACCATAAGGCCAAAATACGCGCAGCGCTGCTGCTGCCAATGCATGCCCCGAGTGACGCCGCGCGTCACACACGCCAGAATGCACAGAAAAAAGGGAATGCCATGAAATCCGAAACGCTCACCGTGCGCCAGATTTTCCAGGACCGGCGCCAGTACTGTGTACCGTTCTACCAGCGCGCCTATGTGTGGACGCAGCGGAATCAATGGACCGCCTTGTGGCAGGACATCCAGGAGAAAGCCCAGGCACGGGTCTCGGGCATGAACATCACGCCGCACTTCCTGGGTGCAGTGGTCCTGGAGCCTCAAGCCAAAGAAGGGTTGATGGGCGTGGACACCTTGCACATCATCGATGGCCAGCAACGTTTGACCACGCTCCAGTACGTGTTGGCCTCGCTCCTGCTTGCCTTGCGTGCCACCGGCATCCCAGCCTTTGAGCCCAGCGTGATCGGCTGCATGCAGAACAACAACGAAGAAACGATGCGCGACCCGAAGATGGAGCGCTACAAGCTGTGGCCGACCTTCCGTGACCGTCCCCACTTCATCAAAACGCTAGGCATCGAGCGCCTGGAGGATTTCCGCAGCGAATATCCGGCCCACTTCACTCAGCACGGCAGCCTGCGCAAGCACCATGATCATCCGCCATCACTGGCCGCGATCTGGTTCTTTGCCCATGAATTCACCCAATGGATTCGCTCAGGCAACGAGCTGGCCTCCGCGTATGCGGAAAGCCTCATCATGGCGGTCCTGCAAGACCTAAAGCTGGTCAGCATTTCGCTGGAAGTTGAAGACGATGCCCAGGTGATTTTTGAAACACTCAACGGACGTGGCGCGGAGCTGCATGCCACGGACTTGATCCGCAACTACATCTTCATGCGCGCCGACCAAGACAAGGTGGACGCCAAAGCGCTCTACGACACCCAGTGGATACCGTTCGAAGACGAATACTGGTCCACCAAGCAGCGACGTGGGCGCATTAACAAACCGCGCCTAGAGTGGCTGATCCATGCCACATTGCAAGCCGAAATGGGTAGCGAGGTGGATCTCTCCCGTTTGTACAACGAATACCGCCGCTACGCTGCCGACAACCCACCTAAAAGCGCCGACAGTCAACTGGCGACCCTGACCCAATACGCGGAGCACTATCGCGAATTGATCAGCATGTCCGGCTCGACCCTCATCGCTCGTCTGGGGCGCCGTATCGCTGCGTATGACGTCACGACGCTGTATCCCCTGGCCTTACTGATTTCGACAGCGAATGCGTCCGAGGACGACAAGGCCCGCATGTTCAGCGACCTCGTGTCCTATGTAGTGCGCCGCGCCGTATGCGGGCTCACGCCCAAAAACTACAACAACATATTCCTCACTTTATTACGCCACCTAGCCAAGACAGGCATCTCAAGCGGGTCACTCCGAGACTACCTGGGCACACTCAAGGGTGATGCCTCCCGGTGGCCGGATGACGCAGAGTTCCGCAATGCCTGCGTCAGCGCCCCCCTTTATCCAGGCCGGCTCGATGCAGCAAAAATGCGGTCAGTGCTGACTGAACTTGAAGGCAGTCTAAGATTCTCAGTCAAAAGCGAGGAGCCTGAGTTGCCGAACCTATCCGCCCTCGATATCGACCACATTCTGCCGCGCAGCTGGCACACCCATTGGCCGTTAAAAGACGGCAGCACGGCAGCAGACACCGACGAGTCGGATATTCAAACGGCCGTGCGCGCCGGCGGTACACTTACACCTTGGCAACAACTGATTCGGGACCGACTTGAGAGTATTTCAACGCTAGGAAACTTGACGCTCTTAAATCTAAGCGTGAACAGGTCAGCCCAGCACTGCGACTTTTTGGTAAAACGAGAAAAACTAATTGCCAATACTATCCTACGCCTCAACGTACCTCTTATTGCCAAGATGGAGTGGCATGAGGCTGAGATTTCGAACCGGGGCAATTTGCTAGCTGCTGAAGCTTTGAAGGTCTGGTCAAAAAATACTTAAGCATCGAACGTAACTATGGATCCCAGGCGTGGAAAGTGGCCGCTAATGCAAGCTTGCTAAATACGAAGACGACATCAACTAAAATGTTACTGGCTCGTGCTTACTAAACCGCCCTGTTGACTCGGCGAGGCAACGACCGTCCGAGCAGCACCCTATTGCCATCGGCCAGCTGATAGATGCGCTGGCCGACGTGCCTCCTCGACACATAGGAGCCAAAACCCGCTGGACACAAGAGTGCGCCTGGTTTCAAGGTGAATACATATCGGTTTTTCGGAGAAATTTTTCTCAGAATTTTTGGTCGTGGGACGCCAATCAAGGACTGGCAGAGCCGGCCAGTTCGCAATAGAATCAGGGTGCCACTACTTAGCGCAAGGAAAGCCAATGTCAACGCAAACCCAAGCTCCTAGCACTGAAACTTCGCAGCAAATGTTGCGGGAAGCCTTAGTTCGAGGAACCGTTGAGAATCCAGCCTTACAGCGGTTGAAAGTGCGTATTCTCACTGAAACCAAGCCAAGCGAAGTTATTACAAGCTTCGACCGTATGCACCACCGCCATAACCGCTCCTAAGCTTGTGATTAATAGCCCAGTTAGACTAACAGCGTTTCTAATCAAGATTGCATCTCGGTGCAATCTTGATTGTGACTATTGCTACATGTATCACCATGCCGACCAGAGCTGGAGATCAATGCCACGGTTTTTGAGTGAGAGCCACCAAGGAGCCTTCTCTGAAAAACTTGGCTTATATCTTAGATCATCAGGCTTAAAGAGAGCTGTAGTTGTTTTTCATGGTGGAGAGCCGCTTTTAATTGGTGCAAGAGCGATCGTTGAATATGCGTCGAAATTAAGAGAAGACGCAGGCACCAATATTATTCTGGACATCGGAATACAAACCAATGGCCTATTATTGGACGAAGAAGCTATAGCGCTATTTGAAGAAGCTTCAATTGACATATCTCTAAGCCTTGATGGGCCTCGGGAAGCCAACGACCTTCATCGAACGACGCGAAAAGGCCGGTCTAGCTTCGACAGAGTTATGACCGCATTGCAACTATTGAAAAGTAAACCTAAGGTATTTGCAGGCGTCATAGCTGTTATTGATACTAAAACCTCCCCATTAGCTCTGCTAGAGTTCTTCTCCCAACAAGAAGTACCAAAGCTAGATTTTTTGCTCCCTGATGCAAATCACCTTCGACAGCCTCCAGGGCGGTCTAATGCACCGGCACTTTATCAAGACTGGCTCATCCAAGCTTTCGATGCTTGGCTTGATCATTACCCAAACCTAGCAATTCGCACATTTGAATCGTTACTTGACTCAATATCAGGATTACCGTCAAGAACTGATGCATTTGGATATGGTGATGTGAGCCTAATAACTATTGAGAGTGATGGTTCATATCATGACCTTGACGTCCTTAAAATCACACATGAAGGCGCTTCTAGGATTACTGGAACGGTTTTAGACACGTCCATATCAGAAATTGCGAACTCGCAACAACTGAAAGCACATCGAACGCTGCTACAAAAAAGCGGCCTGTGCCCAAAGTGTCAGCAATGCTCGGTTGTAGAGATTTGTGGGGGGGGGTCAGTGCCTCATCGATACGGTGAAAACGGTTTCAACAATCCCACCGTTTATTGTCATGAAATGTTTTCGTTGGTTACACACGTAAAATCACGCCTTGAAGTCCTATTGAATAGCACTCCCTCAGAAGATACTGCCATCGATTTTAATTTAGACAGCTATGAGCTTGCTGAGGATGCTGAAGCTCTCGTGAAAAGTCTGTGCACTGACTCATCATTGAAATCTACCGCTCAATTTAAGGCGGTACTGGAGCACATTGCTCGTCAGAATAATAAAGAGAGCGCGTCAGCATCGAAACTACTCAATGGACCACACAATGTTATTGAGAGAATGGCCAGTTGGCCTGGAACGATCGCTTGGGCAAAAGCTTATGAAGAAGGCCTCAATGGACGGCCTGTTCTGGCGATAGATGGCAGTCAAATTTTTCCAGGCTCAAATTACCTAGATCACTTAACAGTACATCTTGTAGAGCCTGTAAGCGGGCTTTTGATTGGCGTAAAAGATGAATGGCTTAAAGCCCCCTTTGGGAGCGCCATCAGATTCGTTGCGGAAGAAGACATTTCAGACGCCAAAAAAGTTGCATTGGAGGCACTAAAAATCATCGAGGCTTGGCGCCCTAAACTATATACCGAAATCAGCGCATCTTGCCGGACGATACAGTTCGTCGAAGACCCTACAGCCGACCCCGACAAGATAATATCTTTTAGTGATGACTCTGTACCCGGTGCACTATATGTTTCGATACGCCAAGGGGAGCGTTTTATCGACTCATACGACCTGGCTGACTCTATAATTCACGAACACCGTCATCAAAAGCTTTATTTGTTAGAGCGGCTATCACAAACAGTTTTACCCTATTACAAAAAGGTTCCCTCCCCATGGCGTGAGGAGCTTCGGCCCCCATCTGGGTTAATGCATGCTGTTTTTGTATTTATTGAACTACGTCGATATTGGAAATATATAATCCAAAGCGGCCCGAGCAGATTAGCATCACGGGCAAACAATCAAATCCAAATTACTAACGAACGCTTAGTCACCGCGTTCGCTACTCTCAGACAATGCCCGTTATCTAACACCGGAATCGCACTTCTAGATACGTTGGAGCGGGCCTTCCACCGTGAAAAATGAAATAGTACTTCCTCATAGCAGCCTTCCGTCCTCGCCACATGATAGACATGCCTTTCTGCGTGAATATTTCTGCGACAAAGATGCAACTGCCACTCGCACAGAAGAAGGCTGGAGGCTTGAGCTGTACTGGCCGGGTGGAGCTGATCGACATATAGATACTAGAATCAACGAAGGGCTAGAATGGTGGGGCGAAGACGTTACTCTGCCTATGATGGCTAAAGCACGCAGACGGAAAGGAATTATTTTAGAAACTCTTTATGACACCTGGACACTGCATAGCTGGAGCCAGTGGATCGAAAAAAACCCACTTTCAAACTCCAATTTTCTAATACTACACATCGATGATCATCGCGATTTAGCTTCACCTAGATTGCTAATCAAAAATAATAATTTCACAGATGCTATAAGCGGGGAAATTTTCGATCTTAAAAATCCCGACTCAGTGGAATCAGGAATATTGTCGGGAGCTGTGGGAATGGGAAGTTTTATAACTCCATTTCTCCACGCATATCCAAATTCAGAGTTGAGACATTTGTGCCAGCCTCCAAAGGTCTCAAAAACTTCGAATTACAAAATAACATTAAACACAAAGATAGACAATTTTTTGCATCGCGGCCACGAGCGTCCCAGCATTGATATTTCTCCGCTAACAGCAGGAGCAACCTTTGGAAATGGATGTTACCGCAGCAGTTCAAACATGGAAGATTGGCTCTCGGACTTACACCCCGATGACAAGCGACCTGTATTTCTACACATTGACATGGATTATTTCAACAATCGCTTTGATGGAGATAGTGACTGGCGCACACACCCTTCAAGACTAGACCCTTCTAATGACCACATCATAAAAGAGATCGAAAAGCTTACAGAGACTATAATTAATTCAAATATAGCCCCTAGAATTGTAGACGTAGTTATTGCATTTTCACCTGGTTTCTTTCCCGCTGAGCACTGGCAACTTTCATCTTCAAAAATCCTTGAAGGTCTTAATTTGGCAGGGGTTCAATGACCCCTACAACGCCGAAAATACCTAAAACTCTTGTTTCAGGGGATGACATTAACCTCATTAGAACCAAAGGCACCGCAGGCAGAGGCGGCGGCTCGGGAGGCGAGTGCTGGCGGATTGAAGTTAACGAAAAACGAGTAGGCACTGTATTTATTAACCTCATCGATCAGCCCCCAATCGGTGTACATCCGTCTATTCAGATATATTTGAATGCAAAAAATATCAATATCGGCATAGGCCGCGTGGCCTATGCACTTGCCTGCAAGAATAGCCAATACCACTCTATTTATGCTCACATACGAAAATCGAATTTCGCATCCATAAAATCAGCACAGCACGCCGGATTCGTCGACGAAACACCCTATTCCTATAAACAAAAAATTTTGCGCTGGAGTCGCCCGGCCCAGCTGGTTGAGACTTAGCATCATGACGACCATTCGCTTAACATTTGACCGGAAAACTGAAGACATTCTTATTTGGAATGGTCAAGTTGTAATGTCGCGGACCGAAGAGAAATATTTCAGTGAGATCTTTTCAAAGCTCTCATATTTAGATACCGCCAAGGTTTTAGAAATAGGTTTCGGCCTAGGAATATCTGCAAGATTAATACAAGTTCACTTCTCCCCTGTGCAACATGACATATATGAAATTGAAGAAACTATATTTAAAGATTTAGAATTATTCGCGAGCAGGCACCCAAGCGTACAAGCCTATCTTGCAGATTGGCTTAAATCAGAAATTACTGAAACTTATGACTTTATATTCTACGATCCCTACGACTACAGCCCCGACAATACGAACTACAAGTCCAACGTCTGCACAGCCGATCGCTTGAGGTCAATGCTTGCCCCAACCGGCGTGCTATGCCACCCCCACTTTGGCGATGGCGACGTCCCAGATATTGTCGGATTTGACACTTTCATCGTGAAACGACTTAAAGTTGATCAGATTAAAATGTTCGATGGATCTATTTGTGAAGACGTCGCAATTGTTTTTCATCGCCCTAGAAAATAATATTTAAAATCTAGCTATTTAACAGTGCACCTATCTAATCCTCGACAATAATCAATTCAATATTTTAATTTCGACTTTCCTGCGAATTAGAAGTGCATACCCTGCGCTCAAATCTAGCATCGCGCTGATCAATTACACGTAAATAATCACCCCTAAAACTAGAAAATTTAGGGGTAGCACTCAAACATCACGTAACAATCCAGTACTCCCCCCAGGCCCTAACTGGGATGAATTCAGCTGGAGGACTTGTGTAACAGCTGCAACGTTCGAAGCCGAACGTATTGAATTTGAGGCTTGAACCGAGATCAGTTAGTAATAACAGTCAAGGGCGCCAGCTGAGCGACAAGCATCCGAGTATCGCCTCCATCAAATACTATCCGCACAACGCGCTGATCAACCCACCGTTCAACAGTACCAGGTCCAAAAACTTCATGGCGTATCAACGTTCCCGGTGGCATCCCATTGGGATCGGACAAGCTGGCCACCTCACCTTTCCGAGCCTCCGGAAACGCCGTATAAAACCACTCCGTGGATTCGGAGAAACGTTTGAAATAGGTATTCGCGATATGAGGTCTCTCAACCGTTGCTGAAGTAAATGGCCCTCCTGATTCGACGGCCAATCCTGCGTGTCTGCTTAACGCTAAATCCATCTCCCAAACGAAACGTGATACTGGACTTAGCGCCGAACGTCGCACGGTCGACTCAACGCTTTGAGTTGAGTTTGTAAATTCCTGTTCGTAGGGGTGCGCCAGAAAAAGCTTGTCCGATGCTCGTGTTGTGGCCACGTAAAAAAGACGACGCTCAGCCTCAATTTCGGCATTAGTCAGTTTGTCTCGGGGGAAGACATCGGTCACCAGCCCCGGCACAAAGACGATTGGCCATTGAGCGCCTTTCGCCCTATGTATTGAACCGATCCATATGTGCGGCTTGCGCGGTGGCTCCATCTTCGATGAGTCGATTAGAGGATCAAGGTCCTCAAGAAATGACGCGATGGAGCCTTGATGGTTGCTCGCAATGCGCTTGAAAGCCTCAACATTGGAAAGGATCGCCTGTGCAGACTCCAACGTCGGAGCCTGCTTCTCGATCTGCTTCGCAAAGCTAGTACCTTGCAGATATCGCTCTAGCACATCGATGACCTTCTCGTGCGGCTCGGTGCAGTTTGCGATGATCTCTAAGAGATCCGCGCGATCACGAATCTGATCCGCATGGAAAGGTTTAGTTTGTGGTGTTATTGCGGAGCGAATAGCGTGTGAGAGCATATTCGGCTGGGCAATAACCGCTTGGATAACTTTATCAACAGCCGACCTGTCCAGATATAAACCAGGACGCTGTAGTAGGCATTTCAGGGTAAAACTGAGTTCATCTGTACCAAGGTCCTTCCAACGCCCGCTGGCGAGCTGGAGTACACCTATCAGCGCGCTGATTTCAGCGATGCGGCTCAAGGGGGGGCGGCCATATACAAAATAAGGCAGCCCCATCTGATGAAGCTCTAGCTCTAGAGAAACGCTCATGCTGTAGGTACGCACCAGCACCGCAATGTCGCTCGGAGGAGTTTCCGGAGACAACAGGTCACGAATATGATCGGCCAATCCCGACAATCCAAGGGCCAAACTCAAGCAGTGAATACGCGTGTTGGGAGTACCTTTCGCTGAGATACTGATCTTGGCGTTCCTGTTGGTGTTTCTACTGATGCTATAACTGGCCGCCAGGGAGAGGGTGTGGCCGAATCGGAACGTATGGGGAAGCGTGTAGCGGGTGGCCCCGCTGAAATCTCGCTCAAATCCTCGGGTTAGGTAATCCGGATCAGCCCCACGCCACTCATAGATAGCCTGATCCTCATCGCCAACCAGCATTACCTTGGCACGGGTGCCCGCTAAAATTCGCAGCAGCGCTATTTGAATGCGATTTACATCCTGAGCCTCATCCACGATTAGATGGTCGACTCTATTGGCTACCAGCCGTTGCGTCTCTGGTTTACGAAGCATGAGTCGGACGGGGTCGTAAAGTTGGTCCTCGAAGAACCGCAGCTTCAAGCGTTTCCGCTCCTCCTCATAAAGACGGAACGCATCCGGATAGCCCTTGGTGTTCTGGCCGTATCGTCCGCGGTCATAGATTTCCTCAGCACTAAGAACGTCTGACTTGACCAAAAGGAGAAATGAGACAAACCCGTCAATCAAGTCCTTCTCAGGTGTCATACCCTCCCCATTTAGTCCTTTGAAGACACGCGTGAAGGCATCTTTGGCAATCTTGGTACGGCGGTAATCAGCTTCAACAATCGTCGCATTCGGCAACAACCCATGCTGCACGAAGTAGTTGACGATCTTATTCCCCATCGAATTGAACGTTCGTATCTCTGGGGGTGTGCCAATACCTGCCTGTTCAAAGCGACGCTGAAACGACTCCCGCGCATCGCGGTTAAACATGACGACCGCAATCTGATTCGGACTGTGATCACGCAAAAGATGGCGTACGCGGCCGACCATCGTTTCGGTTTTTCCGGAGCCTGCCACCGCAGCGACAACAGCATGGCCTCCTTCGTGCGCGATGACCTGGAGTTGCTCGTCGGTGTACGTTTTTTCTGCCAAGTGTCACGTCCTGCGCGGGCTACGCCTCTTTAGTGGAGGCAGATAAACCTGATGACTTCCAACCTGCCATGTTCATGTACTGGGCTCGAATCCCTAACGTCTGAGCTGGCGCCACGTTGGTATCTCAAGGTCGTTACTTAGTCTTGAACAGTATTCCAATGACAAAGTCGTCTTGAATCTTCAGCATGATCTCAAAGAGCCATACTCACACGATATGGGGTGATACGAAGGAATGTCCATATCCACAGCGGTCACGCACTCTTGCCAGTGACCCTCTGTGACATTGCTTCTGCTGCTTCAGTAAAAACGCTTTTCTGCACTGAGTGCACTTTTACGCTGGCCACTCAATCCATCAGAAAGGTACGTCTCTATGAGCCAGCCCAACCATCCTGCTAACCAAAAGAACCCGAACAACCCAGCGCATCGCTCGTCCACGAACAATCATGCAAACCAACTGAATCCCAACAACCCCGCGTACAAGGCTAGCCGTGAAGGTGGCAAGAAAGGGAAGTGAAATACTCGCCGGGAGATGAGTCTCCCGGTTTCCAGGAGAAGCCACATATGGCAAGAAAACCAGATTCGAATGGCGTGATAGGCACATTGCGCCGGTTGTTCAGAAATGAGGACGACCGTAGCTTGCTGAGCAAGTTTGCCGACAGGGAGCCGTTGAAAAAACATCGCGTAGATCCCGAAGGCACCCAAGTCTTCAAACGCTCTGAAGAGTGCGACAACCTCATCAAAAATCTTCTGGCATTGGACGCTGTATTCAACAGCCAAGACTTCGTGTGTGACCTTGCAAACGGGAGCGTTCCTCCAAAAAAATTGGAGCAGGAAATCCAAAATGCAAAAGCACGACTTGAAAAAAAAATCTCTGCATACGGTTATTGGGCAAATCGGCTGACCTCGTTGGAGGCGCTGCTACGCGAAAGGCCTTCGCTGGAAGAGCAGGCTTTGGAGGACTGCCTTCAGATTGATGAAAGAGAACAAAAAGGGAGAGACGATCCTTACGCACTGAGAGCTGTGCGACTGCTGGAAAAGGTCGAAGAACACGGTCGACTATCCACACTCAGTCCTGGGCGGCTAAGCGAAAAAGCTTGGGCGCTACATAGATTGGGCCTCTATGAGCAGGCGGACCAAGCAGCTCGCCAAGCAGTTGAAATAGATCCTCAGCATGCAGAGGCCTGGATGCTTCTCGCCATCCAAAGCATGGATGAAAAACGGACGGCCCAACGTGAGGCCGGGCGCTATCAAATGGAACGAGAGAACGCCGACGCCATGTCATCGCATGAGCGGTGGGCCGAAGAAATGCAGGACATGGCTGAGTCCCGAATAATGTCCGCTTTGGAAAGACATCGCTCCGTAGTATTTCCCGCGCTGCTGTACTGGCCCCTCGACAAAGAAAATATCCATCGCAGGTATCGCTACAGAGAGAACTACGAGCTTGTCCGAAATTGGTGTATCGATTGGCTATTTTCACTCGTACAGCCTGAAGGGACCAGTGCTTCGACTGGCATCGATTTGCAGCGCAACTATGCGATCAATGGACTAGCTCCCGAATTTGAATGGCAACCTACGTATTATTTTTATCAAAAGTGGGGGCCCAGGGGCACCAGTGCTCATGGACTCTCAGCGCTAGAGATTGAGGTCGCGAAGAAAATTTGCTCAGAGTGGGTTGGGCTTGTCGAAAAGCATGAAGGGTTTGGCTTTTTCCAAACGTCGTTCCTCGAGCCTCAGGGCTCCTTCATCAGGCTCAAGCTGCTGCATTTAACTTTTACTCTGGGCGTTCAAGGCTACGAACTGCTCCATAAACAATTCATTAGTGAGCTTCGCTATCTGCGCCCAGAAGAACTGCTCGCAATCGTTCATCAAAATGCGCTTTTCAGGACGTTCACCACTCATTGTGCTGCCAACGGTAGCGAGCAACTAGGATCCCACTTTGATCAGATCGTAGAGCTAGTGAGAAAGGAACGACAATCCGAGTTTCTGCTTCTGAAAAGCAACCTGCTACGCAGGACTTACGACCACTCATTTGTCCGTCGCCATTTTGATCACTGCATTCGCATTGCCCACGAAGGCCAGTCATTGAGCGAAGGCACTACCTACTCCCGCCCCTACCAGACCGGACTGGATCATGAGCAAAACAGTGCCAACCTATCTTTAAAACACTGGAAGTACCTAGAGCTTCGAGCCGCAGTGGAGATTGCCGGCGCGTCCAAGACGGCTCAGCAATCGCTACTTTCAGTAGCGAACCCAACCGAGTACTTTCATGACGATGCTGACTACCTAATTCTTGAAGAGGGTGACATTGAAGGAGCAGAATTTAGTTGGTATTCCGCGCCATTTGGGGCTTCGATACTGGCCTCAGGGCAATGGCTCCAATCCTTGAAGCGGCTGCTTGAGCAAGAGGCATATTTAGGTCCAGAAAAAGACAGGGCACTGCAAGTCATTGACCAGCTATCTCCCTTAGTCGAGCAACCGATGACGAGAGATAACCCAGAGTGGTGGCTTAGAAGTTTTTTCTGAGCACCAAGAGCCTTTATGGAAGAAGAATCACAAGGAGTTCCAGATGGCGGGTCACCCTCAGAATCTGAATGTCGCAGTTTTCATTGATGCGGATAACGCGCCGAGCCGGAAGATTGGAGATGTTTTGGCCGAGCTAGCATCCTTTGGCGCTGTCTCTATTCGTCGAGCGTATGGAAACTGGAAGAATCCGACGCTAGATGCGTGGGGCAAGGTGCTGCATGAGCACGCGATACAACCCATTCAGCAGTTCGACTTAATTAAAGGTAAAAACGCCACGGATATGGCAATGGCTGTGGATGCGATGGACGTTCTGTTCAACAAACCAGTGGATGTATTTTGCCTAGTATCTTCCGACTGCGACTTCACGCCGCTTGTCATGCGCCTCAGGGCAGAAGGTAAACAAGTCATTGGCTTCGGTGAGCGGAAAGCACCAGAGCCATTCGTGAACGCCTGCTCACGCTTTCTGTATTTCGATCAACCTACAGTCACTAGCGATCAGTCGCTTATACAAGTCCCGCAGGTCGAGAAGCTTTTGATCGCGGAAGATGTTGGTCAGAGAGCTTCTCTCGCGAAAAAAACGTGCAAAGAGCTGAAGTGCGACACGAAACTGATGAATCTGTTGCGCAACGCAGTCGAGTACGCGGAGCATGAAGATGGTTGGGCAAACCTAAGCACCGTGGGTAGCCGTATCGGGAACCAAGCGTCGTTTGACGCTAGAAACTATGGTTATCCGAGGCTTGTGGAGCTATTTGCAGCTATCGATCTTTTCGAGATGAAATGGGTGAACAATCACCCTCAGGTCCGATATACAAGACGATCCTCAATACCCACCGTATAACGGGACTGCTGCTTAGGCTCCTAGTACCTTCTGCAAATCGCTCTGCAAGGCGGAGCACTGAGGTCAGAAGCTTATGCAGCTCTTCATGAAATTGGCCAAACTGGAAAAGGCCAACTCACGCTATGGCCCACTCGACCATTGCTGAGCTTGGCTTTCAACAACCTAGCGCCAGTATTCGGCATAGGGAATATCGATCAGCTCATCCAAAAGAGAATCCTTGGCGGAAACTAGAGGATCCAACCAGTCAGCCTTTGCTCGCCCCCATCTAATCGCCTCAGCCAGTTCCGGAGCTATTCCGCCTTTCTCGATAAAGTACCGTTCTCTCGCATCGAGATACTCTCGAAGCAACCTCGCGCGCTGCCACTGCTTTGCTTCTCGAAGTATGCTCATCATGCGTTTACGCTCAGCGTCCTGAATTTTCTTTTTCTCCAGAGCCAGCTCCCGCTTCCGTCTCCGCTCCTCGCGCTCAACAGCAGCTTCCTCGCGCTCGACCAAGAACCTCACAGCCCTTCGCGCCATCTGGCAGACGACTTCATTGAGTCGTTCTTCCACCAAAGCCTCAATGCCGTCGACGATCTCCCCACCGTAGCCACTGTCAGCGCTCACCTGAAGCTTTCCACTGGGGTGATGCTGCCATTTTGGAATCCAAACCCATTCATCCCTCGCGACTTTCTTCTTCTCGGCTTCAGTAGGTACGTAGGGGGTGCGTTTGGCTGACTCGAAAAATGCGAAGCTAACTTGAATGCCCAAGATATCTACGTGGGTCGACTGTTTCCCCGGAATGACTGTGTAGCCTCGCTGGTCCAACGCTTTCACCAGGGCGTCAGCCACCCGTAACGCACGAGCTTGCATTGACTCTGATACTCGGATGTCCAGGACATCGCCGGGGGCTCGTGGAAAGTCGCGCTGATCTTTGAATGGTTCTTTGAACGCTTTCTGAGTTTTGATCGTGAGGGCATGCGGATCGCGCAAGCGCTCAGGTACCACGATGTGATTCACGGGATTAGCTTCGAAATCCAAAATGGTTTGGAGACGAGGGTCCATCGGTTTGGGCGGCAGTGGAGGCTGTTTCGCAATACTGCTCGGCGGGACGTACGGCTTGTAAAGATGCGTGGCCGGCCCGGTGTAATTCCTCAGTTTCGGAGTGGGCTCTACACGCTTGCCTGCTTTGAGTTTCGCCCAATATCCCCGTGACGGACTGGGGATTTGCAGACGTGAACAGAGCTTTTTCAAGCCCACATCTGACACTCCATAGCGTGGCGCTACTGTCGTCATGGGTTCAGACCACACTTCCTTGAGCAGTAGCGCCCGGTCGTATTGCTCTCTCATCAGCGGCTCCTGCTGTGATGGAAAACCAATAATCGTAGATAGCTCTGCTACGGCTGCCTGAATTTTTTCACTGTCCTATCGCCATACTTCTCAGCCTTGAACTGCATGTGACAGACATCCCCCGAGGCTGAAGACCACCATGCTGCGTCAGAAGTTACGAACGTCCATTATGAATGTTCTCTCTATTTCGGATCGTCCGAGGTGGTCCCAAGAGTGTCGTCTAACTCAAGTTGGACTGGTTCACGCATACCGGGCACAGGCAACAAATACAACGTTTCCTGGATAGCTGCCCAGTCATCCAGCGACACCAAAACCGCATTTTTTCTGCGCCCCAAAATCAATATGGGGTGGTGTGTCCCCGCCAGCTGGCTAATCAATCGACTGAGCTTCGAACGAGCTTTCTTTGCCGTCAGCATTAGTAACGGGGCGCTCTCTGCACTCAGCGGTTGTATAAAGCTGGCACCCGCCATCTTGGCACTACGAAAGAACCCCGTACTCAAGACGCTCGATTAGCGTCAGCACCTGCTGCTGCCCTTCGACAGCTCCTAATAGGGCCAGCGGAGCGATGTTTCCCAACGCCAAAACCGGATGAGTCAACCAGCGAGCAGCAGCCCCGCTATCCAGGTCAAAGAACTCAAGCGCTGCGCCCAACACCTCCCCCATCGGAGGAGCGAGCAAAACGCACTCTCTCACCACAGCTAGAACCGGCTCCTCATAAACAGCGGCCTTCGCATGTTCAGGGCAACGTGTCTGCATCCAGCCGGAGAGCGCGACGCCATTACCCAGCCGTCCGCAAAGTTCGCAGAGGTGCTCTGAAAGCGAGTCGACTAGTCTCGTAACTGTAAACGCGTGATCGCTGCCGTTCCGGTAGTAAAAACGCAGCCCACCAAATTTTTCTTTTACCTGCGTCGCAACGAGCTGCTGAGCGCCCGTCTTTTCGATATGGCGCTGGATCAACTCACACGTCGCATCGATCAGGGGGAACCAACCGTCACCGCACTCAAAGCCGAACAACGGCTGCGCGTCCGAGGAATCGTCTGAAAAAATCGAGGGGTATCGCTGACACAGCAGCGCATCAAGCTGTTTGTGCATAGGTGCTAACTCCTGGGGCTTAGTGATGACGATGGGGCGTGCGGTGAATGCCAGCGTCGTGCAACTGCAAAAACTCATGCCAGTCCGCTCTGACATGTCGATGCCCCCCCCCCAACGCAGGACGCGGCGATGAACTGCACCTGCGTGAGAAACGCCGTCACCGGCTCGTTGTAGGGATGGGAAAACGCCCGTTTCAGTTGTTTCTGCTCAATTGCAGATGGCTCATAGCGCCATGATTCATCCCGCCGCTCAAGCAACACCGTTCTAGGTTCCAGCTCCTGGTCATCGTCATGGCCCATATTCCGCTTCCTCTTAGTCAACCGTCCTGTCACCGAGGTGAGTCACGACTCACCCCAAAAATCATCTGCCGCCACGCGACCAAACACTTGTTCATCTGTTGGCGGAGCGTCAGCAAACATCGTGGCGCCGCGGCGCTCTTGCCGCAGATAAGCGAGCGTTCCGAAAAAACATGTTTCGCAGAGATGAACGCGATAGCGCTCGCCGTCATGTTGTGAGCCAAACCCCCAGAGCGCCTCCAAAGTGCCGTATTGCTGGCCATACTCGGCGACACGCGTGTGCGTACCGCACACTGCGCAAAAAATCTCGATAGCTGATTTGTTCATGGCGTCCTCTCGGTGACGGTAAGTCAGCGGTTCGGCAACGGTTCGAGCGGCTTTTTACTGAAACGGTGTTATGCGCACCGCGTTCGACTCTCCCTCACTGCACGCAGTACCGCGATCCCGTCAGAGCGGCGCTGGTGAACCGGTCTGTCAAAATCTCCATCGATTGACGCCCGCCCCAGGAATGGAAATTCACTATCAACAACCGCTCACCATCGGCCGTTTCAATCAGGTACCGCCTGGGACGGGTATCGAACTCGGTCACCTTGCTGATGTTTTCGGTCAGCATCAGCCCGCCTTGCGGGTATTCAGCATGTTTGTAAATGCGCCCGGTAGCGCAATAGTCGTGAATGCTGACATCCATGAGATATCCGGTTAGCACGTAGTCGGGGTATTCCTCTGTCATGGCTTTGACGAGCAGAACTGCTTTATACGGGCTGATCACAATGCGGCACTCTTCTAAAGTTCAACCACAAAAAAACAGCTCGACGCCCAAACTCAGAAAACCAACCTATTCTATTAACAACGTCGGTTTTCAAAGAAAATCAGGATAAACACCATAAAATGCGCGACGCCTTGCACTGCCACCAACGACTACTGAAACAAGAAAAAGAAACTTTCCGAAAGTGTGTAAAACCCTGCATGACCATCGAAAAGTTACACAGGATCTCATCACAAGTGTTCATCACGCCGTCCCGAGTAGCGAAGCCGCTAACTACACGCCACTTGCCCGTGCGTAAAACACCGGCGACCCTGATCGCGGCCTGCGAAGTAAACACCTCTGGAATTGATAAAACAGTCGAAGCGCAGACGTCGGGCGCGCCGAACCGCCCTCGCAGTGTTCGCTCGAAAAACTTCGGATATGCCGATATAGGCAACTAACCTAGCCCACCATAATTTGGTGTCAATACCCAAGTGGATAAAAAAGTGGCGAGACGGCATTCATTATGTTGTTTGTCATTAACGCGCGAAACGGTGAGCAGTTTTCAAACGACTTGCGGGCAAGCGAACTGTCTGAAAACGGACCGATGCCGCCCCAGCAGGACACCAAACGCTCTGAGCACGGGCTTTGTAGCCGCTTCACGGGAAGGCAGACCGGCCATCCCACCTCAAGCCAAGTTAACCTGACAGCAACTTGGCTATTGACTTTTCGGAAAAGAATTGTTAACGTCCGCAGGCATCAGGTTAATTCGACCTGCCATGCGAAGGTTCACATGCAACAACTCTGCCTCTCCCCCCTCTCCTTATTACGCCTCTTCTGATTTTCCATTAGGGAAGATCGGTCGCTTTCGGCCGTTCTCTATTATCCAAACTTTCTAACTTCCAATCAGCACGAATGAGCTGAAGCGCTTTTGCGTGTCCGCTCGTCGGAATTAGAAACTGGAAATTCCCTATGGAACAACAAAGAAAGTGCAAGCCTAAGTTATTGATTAACTTGCATTGAGCGCAAAACTGTCAATATAGCAAACGCTTAAACCAAGGGGACTTCATGATGTTACGCCAATTACGCCAGTGACCCAATTGACAAGCCGAAAATCGGCTACCAATCTCTGACCCACTCTACGCGAGCAAACATCATGAAAAAACTCCGAAACCAAAACGGCGGCACCCCTGCGCCTGTACGAAACATCAAGCGAAGCAAATTCGGAAAACAAACGACATTCTTTCCCTCGAAAAAAAATGGATTGCAGATAGTTTGCGAAGTTCGTCTTGAAGCAGACGCATGTTTCTATTGGGAGCAAGACAAGAACGTTGTTAGTTACCGTGAACAGCCCGAATGCCTTGAACTAAAAGTTGGTAAGAAGTCCCACAAATATACCCCTGATTTTGAACTTCGCTATGCAAACGGTTCGAGGAAGTTTGTCGAAGTCAAACCTGAGAACGTATACCGCAAGCCCAAGTACCTGGCCTTGTATCGCGCTGCGCGCAAATTCCTTCGCGACCGTGGTGACCATTTTGCGCTGTTTACCGACGACCAAATTCGCCAGCAGCCACGGCTGGACAACCTGATCAAGACATACAGCCAGGCACGTGGTGCAACACCTCTGGAGCGAGCTTACCTGCGCGATCAGCTCAGCCAGCTGAAGTCCCCTATGAGAATTCGCGATCTTCTGAATCTGCCCGCTCCGCCTTCGCCCGCATCGTTGTCAGCGGCGCTCTTCGAGCTGGAGCTGCGTTGTGATTGGACAAAGCCCATTTCGATCAACAGCCACGTGTTCTGGGAGTAAATCATGCTTCGGAAACACGAAGTGATGCCCGGCGGCCGTTACGAACTGAATGGTGATCTGGTCGATGTCATTAGCATCGATCATGGATGCGTTTTTATGCGCGGTGTCATTCACAAGGGCCCAATATATCTACCCGAGGCAGAAGTGGATCTGCTGCTACGCCAGGGCCGTTTGATCCCTATTTCTAACGCACTGATTGATGAACGCAAAGCGCTGGAATTGGTAAGGGCGGCGCCCGCCACATTGCTCAAGCTGGACCGGGATGTTTACTACGTAAAAAGACTCCTGGAGATGTTCCATGGGGCCCTCCCGCGTGAAAAAACCGTAGCTGCGGTAGAGAAGTTGGCGGCCGAATTGGGAGATACGAAACCGCCAAAATACACAAAGATTTACATGCTCTCAAAACGCTTTTTGAGTAACGGTCAAAACATCTTTGCACTAATGGACGCTTCAACAGGTAAGAGGCTCCGAGCAAAACGCCTGTGCCAGGAGTCGCTCGCGGTGATGCAAGACTACATCCGCAATGAGTACCTGAAGAGCACCTGCCCCCCGGGCAGCATGATCTACAAATGGTACGTGGCGCACCTTGAAGAATTGAATCGCCAGTCCGTCTGCAAGCTAGATATCCCTTCCGCATCGACTTTTTACCGTGCGCTGAAAGCGCTTAATAGCTACGACGTGGCTGTCGCCCGACATGGTCGACGCGCCGCAGCCAAAACACACGGTTTCGGGAAAGGGATCCATTGTCCTGACAGGCTTCTCGCCCGGGTAGAAGCAGATACACAGGAAGTCGACGTCCAAGTAGTCGGAGTAGATGGCGTCTATGTATCTCGTCCTTACCTCACTGTTCTGATCGAGGTGCTCACAAGTTCAGTGATTGGCTGGTGCCTTTCTTTTACTCCCCCGTGTTTCGAAAAAACCGCCAGTGCGCTGCGTCATGCCCTGACAAAGCGCGACGACGGAAGCCCTGCCGGACTCATGGAAGAGCTGGTGGTGGACAACGGCGCTGAGTTTTACAACTCATCGTTTCTATCTATCGCTAACCGCCTGGGCTTTACCGTCCGCTTTTGCACCGGAGGTGAACCCAATCAGAAGCCATTCGTCGAGTCGTTCTTCAAGACTTTGAACCAGCAACTTATTCATGGAATGGATGGGACTACTAAGTCGAATCCGGCGATGCGAGGTGATTACGACTCCGAGGGCGAGGCGGTAATGACGCTGAATGAGTTGCGCGGTGTGGTCGAGGACTGGATTCAAAACTACTACAACAAAGTCGCGCACGGCGACCGCCACATACCCTCTAACGAACTGTGGAAACGTAAGTTGGACCCCATGAATCCACCCAGGGTATTTACCGAGAACGACGTACGCTTTATCTGCATGGCGACACACTTCTGCACCATTAATCGCGGCCGCCTTCGGTTCAAAAATCTGGCGTGGAGCGGTACCGCCGTATCAATGATTCAAGGCAAATTGAAGGTAGGTCAAAAAGTAGAGGTGCTGTATGACCGGACCGATCTGGGTGTTGCCTATGTGCGTGATCCTTTCACCGAGGTTTTTCATCAGGTAGATGCGACGGACCAATACCAGTACGGCCTGTCGATGTACGAGCACGAGTTGGTTCAGCAAAAGCTAAAGGAAGATGGGAAATTTTTCACCGGAGAAGAGGCGCGGCAGACGTTGCTTCGCATCTTTAATCAGCTGAGTGAGTTCAGGACGAAGAACGCGCGGCGTAAACGTGCCCACCTTCACGATATCCAAAATCAACAGAGCCAAGCCATCACATCGCCCATCGGTGAGATAGCTCCCACGTCCTACATTGGCGAAGACAATCAACTTCCAGAGGAAATCGATTTTGGACTTATTAACCAGGCAATTGACGACGTCAGCGACGATTACGAAACCTACCAACTACCGAGTAAAGATTCATGAGCAGCCGAATCCACGAAATCACAACAAAGTGCAAAGAATTTTCCTCAGTAATTATTGGTCACCCTGAGTATACCGATGCAGTTGAAAGCATCTTTCGCGCCGTTGAGGCTACTAAGATGCGGGGAGAGCCGGCCTCGGCACTGGTGACTGGCGAACCAGGTACGGGAAAATCGACAGTGGCGAAGATCGCCATGAGTCATTTTGGGCAGAACAAGATTGTCACGACAGATGCCGGAACAACCGAAATCATCCCATCCATTTACTGCTCACTGCTGTCTGTTGACACCATCAAGAGCCTGACGATCAACATGTTGCAGGAACTGGGAGCGAGCAATCTATCTGGCGATAGCGCGACCCTTTTCAAACGTCTAGTCACTTTGCTTAAAACCTGCCAGACCCAGGTTATCGCTCTCGACGAGTTTGACAAGCTTCTAGCGAAGGGCGCGGAGAAGTCTCGCCGACAAGTGTGCGACTGGTTGAGGACACTGCTGAACGAGACGCTGATCCCCGTTGTCGTTGTGGGCGTCCCCCAGTGCGAAGAAATCATCAATGCAAATCCGCAGCTGTCCCGCAGATACACCTATCGCCATACGATGAACCACTTTTCGTACTCTGCTCTAGATCCTGCGTCAACTTACAGCAAAACCTTGCGCGGACTAAGTGCGGCGATCAAGCGTATCGGCGAATTCGATGATTGCTTGATGGTGAATACGGAGCAGCCGCTTAAGGCGATGTATCTTGCAACCGGCGGGAACATGAGTGGAATGCGCCACATCCTCAACGACGCCTTCAGGATCGCCTTGGTCCGTAACGACGGAACTTTCGGTCTACGCGATCTAATCGATGCCACTGACCTTTCTATTATCTCGACCGCTTACTACAAGAAAAATGCCTTCCGACTGAGCAATGAATCGCTCAATAAGTTGATCTCCGGAGCGCAGGCTAAATGAATATTTTTCACCTCGCTCACTCACTTCAAGAAGAAAGCCCTCGAAGCGTGCTGATTCGTACGGCTTTCGCAAATGGGTTCGGCTCAGTGTCTGCCATGGCAAGAGCCTTTGGGGCAAAGGAATCGCTTCAACCTTTCGCTTGGCAAATGAAGCATTCGAAACTTGTCACCAAACTGGCAGGACATGAGTACCTTAATGGCCACCGGTTCCACGCAAGTTTTTACACCCAGCTCGGACGTACAAGCGAAAGCCCAGTAGAGATGAGGGGATTGGTCGTGCCCGCTGCATACATCCGAACGGATGCGTTCAGCTTTTGTCCGGACTGCATTAAGGCAGGCACCCATTCATCAGTGACGGACCTCTGTTGGCTAACCAGCTGCCCCGAGCACGATTGCAGACTAGAGCCGGCGTGCCCCGCATGTGACCGGAAAATTCGTTGGACTCAGCTATCAGGTACCCATTGCATGTGTGGGTTTGATTTGACCAAAACGCCAAAAACCTTCGCGTACTCCGAAAGCTCGCATCGGCTGCTCCACATCTTCAGAACGAAAGATCAGCAAGCGTTGGACCGATTCATTTTTTCACTGCGGGCGCTCCGCTACAAACGCCATCCGGACCGAACTTCGGACATCCTAGACCAAGCCGCTCTTATCGCTGAGCGTGACGAAAAAATATTCGAAGATTTGGTCCAGACCTACAAGCAGCAGTATCCATGCCTCTCCCTCCGTCCGCTGCTGGCGCCGTGGTTGGTCTCTCAAGATCAGTGGATCAGCCTAAAAATCCAACACTTGGTTCATTCCGAAGTAGACAAGCCAGACGAGCCAGACGAGCATGCAGCGTGCAGGTGCTCTGCGCTTGAGCTTTATCAGGAAGAAATTATTTCAGCCCTAAAAATTTCGCCGACCAAGCTCCGTTCGCTTCTGACTCGGGATCTGATTCAGCGCGAAAAAGGTGATGAAACTCGCTGGAAGTACTCTGCAAAGAAGCTCTGCAAGCTGCGTGAATCGTCTAAGGAATCTGCCTCTCCATCAAGTGCTGTAGCTATTAGCCGGTTTTCGGACCAAGACTCCAGCTCTTACCTCACCCTCCAAGAGGCCGCGATTACTCTGGGTGTGTATTCGGAAGCGGTTCGCAGTGCGTGCTCGCTCGGCCTTTTCCATCCGGGTGCAGTTATAGGTCCGAATGGCAGAACTTTGCTTCATGTGGATGCGATTAAGGGGTTCTCGGAGAACTTCGTGTTCGTGGGTCAGCTTTCTTCAGATCTCGATCTTCCAAGAACGACTCTTTCAGCGAAGCTACTTCACCTTGAAGTCATCCCCGTTTCAGGTCCCGCAGTAGATGGGGGTCTTGTGACTATCTACCGCAGATCAGACATCGATATCCAGGTTCGAGAATCGCTACGAAATCTGACGCACTACAAATCGAAAGCCGGCAGGCGACGGAAAGCTTGTCTCGCCCCCTCGGCGGACGAATCTACATCGAGTTCGAACGCCGCGCGAAAACTTGGGGTCGTTCTTCACGACTTGAAGCACTTGGAGCAACTGGGATTCATCACCAGAGCGCAAACGTCTAAAAGTGGCCGTCATTTCACCAACGACTCAGTGGCCGATGCCGAAACTCGGCTTAAGAAAATGGCTTCGCTGAAGGAACTTTCAGCCCTGCTCGGCATGGCACCACAAACCTTTTCGAGGCGATTTATTCAAAGCAATTTTCTATCGTACGTTCGCTTTGGCAGCAGGACACTTATACCCATAGAGGACATGGAACGGTGCAAGCACCATCGGAAGCTATTCATGACTTTTTGCGAAGCCGATGAATTCTTTGGCGCCTCAAATGGGCATGCCGCCAACCTAGTACGTTTGAAAAAAATTAGTCCTTTGAGGCCTCGTGATTTTGGATACGTTTCAACCGTTCGCCTTCTTCATCGACATGACGTCGACGCACTAAATTAAGACCTCGCCCTCGTAAAAACCAGTAGCGTCCTGCTACTGGAAATTCACATTTTAAAAGTCAAAAAACCGTTTCAGAAATTAGTGCGAAAAAAGTTAATAAATTCAGGAATTAACGAAAACAAAATTTCAGACTAAGTGACAAGACCCTCTACAGGCCTAGTCATTCGGGCCTCCGATTTCACGGCTTAATGAAATTGAGCGGCTAACATCAGAGTATGTTCACCCAACACCTGCCATGGATGTTGGGGATGAAGCTAAAAAAGCCCCGCCTAGTGCGGGGCTTTTTTCTAGATTTCAAGGGCCTCATTATGGAAGATATAAAGTCTGGCTTTTTTGCTTATGCAGCATCGCCTAAAGAAGTAGGGGACACTATTGAAGAAGCGATATCCATAGCAAATAACAAAGACCAAAGCATTAAAATAAAATCCTGGACATCGCTGGACATAATAGGTCACTTCATCGCACAACAGGTAATAGCTGGTATAGAAGCCGCAGATTTTTTGCTTGCAGACATTACCGTCCTAAACTTCAACGTAACTTACGAAATCGGATATGCGATCGGAAGAGGAAAGCGAATTCTACTGACAAGAAATTCGAGCTTTCGAGAGAAACCTCCAACGATAAACGAGGTCGGCATATTCGACACACTAGGATATAAAAACTATCAAAACTCAAAAGAGCTAGGAGCATACATCAATGAAGCACAAACCAAAGATCCTTTAGAGCTTCCAACAAAGAAAAATGCAAGTGCCCCTGTGTATCTACTCGAAGGTAGATATAAAACTGACTGGGCATCTAGAATAGTTTCTAGAATTAAGAAAGCGAAGTATATTTTTAGATCATTCGACCCCAACGAACAACCTAGGCTTTCCGCGAACGACGCCATCAAACAAATCTCAGAATCATACGGCGTTGTTGTGCCTTTAATCGCGTCCTCAGCAGAGGGGTCTGAAGTTCACAATATGCGCGGTGCATTCTTGGCTGGACTGGCCGATGGAATGAATATTGCCCTTTGCATATTGCAGAACGGAGAAGAGCCCGTACCTCTGGATTATAGAGACTTTGTTCACTCTACGAGACACCCCAATGAAGTGAACGAACATATCGCAGACTTTGCCGGGCAAGTAGCCGAAGCATTCCAACAAAGTTCGGACTTGAAAATAATATCACCTCAAAGCTATCTACAAAAACTTGATCTTGGTGCAACTTCCGCGGAAAACGAAATGCGGACTCTTCAGAAATATTATCTTACCACCGACCAATTTCTCAAATCGCTTAGAGGAGAGGCCAACATAGTCGTTGGTCGAAAAGGCTCCGGTAAATCTGCCATATTTTTGCAAATAAGAGACCGAGAAAGAAACAAAAGTAACAACATTGTGCTGGACCTCAAGCCGGACGGTTATAAGCTCATAAAATTCAAGGAACTAATACTCGATTTCCTAGAGGAAGGCACATTCCAGCACACCATAATGGCGTTTTGGGAATACATCCTACTACTTGAAATTTGCTATAAAATTCTAGAGAAAGACCGTGAAAGACATATTCACGACCACAGTATCTACGATAGCTATCGAAAGTTAAATGATCTATACCATGCGGACGAATACGTAACCGAAGGTGACTTCTCTGAACGAATGAGCATTCTGATGGAGAAAATCACCACCGAATACTCTTCCAAGTATGGACAAGAAACCAAAGTTCGGCTTTCCGTCCCACAGCTCACCCAAATGCTGTACAGCCATAACGTGAGAGAACTTTCCGAACATGTTATTGAATACATGAAAAACAAAGGAACTCTCTGGCTTTTATTTGACAACATTGACAAAGGCTGGCCTACCTCGGGATTAACACATGAGGACATGCTAATCGTAAGAGCTTTAATCGATGCAACTCGAAAAATCGAGCGACAATTTGACAGAGCAAAAATAAACGTAAATAGCATCGTATTTTTGCGGAATGATGTTTACGAACTTTTAGTTAAAGAAACTTCAGACAGAGGGAAAGAAGCAAAAGTTCTTCTTGACTGGACAGATCCCGACCTATTAAGAGAATTGGTGAGGCTACGGATAGTCGCAAACAACGGAAACACAGATGAACACTTTAACGTGATCTGGCCTAGAATTTGCGCGAGCCATTACAACGGAGAGGAAAGCTCACAATATCTAATAGATCGAAGCCTAATGCGGCCTAGATTCCTCCTCAACCTACTAAACCAATGCAAAAGCTTTGCAATAAACTTAAACCACGAAAAAATCCTTATTGAAGACATTGAAAAAGGTCTAACAGCTTATTCAACTGACCTGCTTGCAGACATCGGCTATGAAATAAATGATATCGCGAATAATGGAAATGACATTTTGTATGCGTTCATTAGCTGCAAGAGCAAACTGACCAAAGGCGAAATAATCGCCACCCTACTGGATTTCGGACTTGAAGCAGAATCCATTGAAAACATAATCGAGTTACTACTCTGGTACGGTTTTATCGGCATAGAAATAGGTAACGATCCAAAATACATATACGACTTCAACTACAGCATGCAGTTGCTAAGCGGCATAATAAAGAAAACAAAAGAGCCTTTCTACATCATAAACCCAGCATTTTGGCCATCATTAATGATTGAACAGTAAGTTATAAACGCAAATACTAACCTAATGAAAGCAAAAAAAATCTTCTGACAGGACTTCCACACTAATCACAAGGATATTGCGATGAGAAACCCGTTAAAAGAGATTACCAACCTACGCACTTATATCGCATCTACAGTAATTTTTCTCTTGGGCGTTACATTTTTAATTGCAAGCGAGCAGCTTGAATTTGGCGACGGATATTTTTGGGCAAAATCCACAATGTCAAATTTCGGAGCATTGTTAATAGCTTCCGTCTCGATTGCAATGTTGTGGGAGCTATTTTCAAAACGGTCGTTTCTTGACGAGCTCTTGGCAAAAACTGGATTAGCCGAGGATATCCGTACAGTTGGTATAACGGGAGTTTCCTTAAACCCCGTAAGAGGCCCTGACTTTTCAAAAATCATCAGATCATCTGAACGGCTTGACATTTTTGTCTGCTACGCAAACACATGGAGAGCAATGTACGAAGAGGATTTAAAGTTTTTAGCTTCAAAGAAAAACTGCCGAATCAGACTAATCGTGCCGGATCCGGACAATAAAGAAATAATGAAGGATCTAGCCAAACGCTTTAATGCAAATGAAGCTATGGAAGGAAGAATTAGACAAGCCATCGTCGAATACAAAGCTTTATTTACATCCATCACAAACCAAAGCCTTGATTTCAGCGTATGGATACATGATGAAACACCGGTTTCAAGCTTCTATCGTTTTGATCGATGCGCAGTAATTACTCTGTATAAGCACGCTAAGGGCAGAGGAAATGCCCCGACAATTGTTGCAGAACGAGGAGGCTCTCTTTACACCTACATAGAGAATGAAATCGACTCAATGGTGAAGGGAATTGAACCTTATAAACAATTAGCTCGCAAAATATTTCCAGAGCAAATAGCTTAACTTGGATCAGGAAGGGGCGGACAAAAAGATCGGCTCACCCGCGACCACTCTAACACTTAAAAATAATCAACTTAACGCCTTAAAAGAATCGCGGCCACATCATGAAACTACAGCCAATGTAGTCCATAAATATTAACGAAAATTAAGTATTAAAATGGAAGAAAAAATAGCTCCAGAAAAACCAAAAAACGACGATGGTGTTCTTATGCCTGAATCAAAATTATTCGCCAGGATAGATAACCCGTATGCGGTTCAAGACTATCTCCCAAGGAGGCAATGCATACGATTTGTTGGAATAAGAACAGAGGACTTCAGCAGTATCGCTTACAACGCCGACACCAGCATCCAGACATTTATAATAGACATAAGCCTTGATGATGCTTTCGCAACCAAAGGTTATTTACACAACGAAAATTCAGACCACATCTACCCCGGTGAAAAATTTGAAAATCTACCTAACGAATATTGGTTTGAAATTCAATATGTAAAATCTTCAATATCAACCAGAAGCTATGGTTATGCGGCCTTTACTGGAAGTGAACCTGAATACCTAAAAATCTTATCTATTTGTCTAGACTTCAATCCAGGTTTAATTGGTCACAACGCCTCGCATTTTATACCGAAATATGATCTTGAATCCATATCGACACAGAATGTTTTCTCTTTAATTTCATTTCACGTAGGCCAAGGGATGTGTTCACTTTTCACCAATGGGGTCATTGGGTATTTACTTGATGCCGGCGCTGGAGTACCGGTCTCCCGAGACGCATATCGCAGAAAAATTGCAGGGTGTTCAAACTTCATCAACGATCTAAAATTTTTTACTGACGATCTTATAGAGCTTTCAGCAATCATCTCTCACCCTGATTCTGATCACTGGCGCCTACTTGAGTGGGACATAGCGCTCCTATCGAAGATTGACAACATATATCTTCCTACCGGAAAACCAGCCTTAGCATTTAAGGCCCCTAACATATACAAAAAAGTAAAGGAACTTTCCGACCAAAATATACAACTAGCTTACAATTCATCTTTGTCGGTTTTCCGCTCCAAACCTTACAAAAGCGATAGCAATGGAGAGTGCTTAGTTGTAGAGGTAAAGCGCGGAAAAGAAAATGCCCTTTTATCTGGAGACTATATTTATAAAAGGATGCAGCGTGACAGAAATCAAGAAATCCAACGCCTTACTAAGAAATCCTACGATGCGGTTGTGGTACCTCATCATGGTGACCATGCAAGCTCAAATTTCATTCCCGCAGCTAAGCGTCCAGGTAGCTCCGTAGCATTTTTTTCAGCTGGTACACATATGTATTATCGACATCCCCGCCCATCATCGTTAAAAGCCCACCAACAGCGCGGATACAGTTTGGTCAACAAGAATACCGAAGACCAAATCCGGGCATTTTATCTAATTGAATGATGGAATAGATTTTAAACAAAAGCAGCCGGAATCGGGACAGCTTTATCTTTTGTGATCTAACGAAAAAGGGGACAGATTTATTAAGTGGCTCTAAATCCGAGCGACCCAACAAATCCGCCCCCTTTCCTTTAGATAACGAGTGTCCCGCCCCACCCGAACCCCTACGGACAATCCACCCCTCTTCGAGACTGATGTTTAGTCCACAACCCCCGACCATTAATCCGCCCCTCAGACCAAGACTCCGTTAACCGAGCGAACAGCCGTCACCCGCCCAGCACCTTCGAGTTCATCTCCACCAACCCACTCAACCCATCCGCCAACTCCCCCACCGTGGCCAAGAGCTTCCCAATATCCTGCTCGGGATCCACATAGAAGTAGTCGATAACAAACCGAAGCGTTGTCCCAAACTGGTCGCCAATCGGCGGAAGCGCGAGTGCGCGGATCTGTATCGGATTACCGCCGCGTGCACTGTCGTGCACCCACCAGGCGATAAATTCGAGGGCGTCGAGGCCCTTGGCGTCGCGGGAAATGCCGAAGTTCACGGCGATCAACACTTCGTCCGGCGTGCCGCCTTGGGTGCGGCGTAGCGCGCCCAATGGCAGGTCGCCGTAGGGAGGCAGGCTGAAGAGGCTTTCGGGAATATCGGAAAGGTCGACCTTTTCCACCACGGCATCGGTGACGCCTGGAATGGATTCGATGGCGTCTTGCAGCTTTTGCACTTCGGGGGGCATATCAGCTCCGACGGGTGGGTGAGAGATAGAACTGCGCTGTCGCGCTACAAAAAAACAAACAGAACGCGCCGCCCCGGCCAGAGAGGCGTAGGCGGCCGCCTTGAGTTGGCGCTTGCAGAGGGTAACTGATCCCATACCGACAACTCCCGTGCGCGTCCTAGCAACCCCTGCATTTCGCAGCACGATTCCCGCGTTCATGTAGCTAATTGCATCCCAGCATTCGGCCATTGAGCAGCTCGTTTCCAAGAAGCATCTGATTCGTCCAACGCAGCGTTTAACGCAAGGTGGTGGTCCGTTCTGCACCGCCCAATTTCGACGAAATACGCGCTACGCGTGTTCCGGGGCTGAGCAGCAACCCAGTAACGCCAAACCAAGGATCAGGACGCTTACATGCACGCCTACTCGCCTTTGCTTTTCACCAACACCGTTTCCTCCGATTACCTGCGTAGGTTGGGCGAGGCGGTACACGCCGACGATCAATCTGCAGGCCGCCATCCAAAACCCGCCCTCGCTATTTACCGGATCGCCGTCGAAGGCAGCAAAACGCGGCAAGGCGGCGTTGTTATGCGCGGTTCATCAGTGCTGAGATTCGATCTCGGCGACGGCCACAAAGTAGGCGCCGCGTGTAAAGGGGATTTCGTGGAATACGCCGATGGCAGCACGGCCACGATCATCACCACTGCGGGGAAAACCAACAGTTTTATCGCTGTCGTGGGAAGTCGGCTAAGCAATGGTGACGAAATCGTCGCCACGCCCCTGGAGGGAGCTTTGTACGTAGCGCGCGAAGACAAACCACTGCCCGAAGACTTCCTTACCGACGTGGAGGCGTAATCCAATGAGCGAGGGTTTCTTCATAGGCCGCGGCGATAAAACCAGCTGTGGCGGGCAAGTGCTCGACGGCGATGCGCGTATCAACCTTTTCGGGCTGCTACATGCACGCGAAGGCGACCGGGTTACCTGTGGAAAGGATGGAAAAATCTACCGAATCGTCGGCGGTATTTCCCACATGGAAAGCCACGGCAAGCTCATGGCGGGTACGCTTGATAGCCGGAGCAGTTGCCCGTGTAACGCCACGCTGATCCCCTCAATCCATACCGCTCGCTATCACAACGAAGCCCCGGCACCGCGGGCGGCAGGCGCTTTCGCCGAATCGCCGGCCTCGGTTCCAAACAGCGGC
Source organism: Pseudomonas sp. AC136 (assembly GCF_979258585.1). NCBI lineage: Bacteria > Pseudomonadati > Pseudomonadota > Gammaproteobacteria > Pseudomonadales > Pseudomonadaceae > Pseudomonas > Pseudomonas sp. AC136. The sequence continues at coordinate 5,320,909 of NZ_OZ409865.1, read as the reverse complement.
TACACAGCGCCGCGCCAGTCTGCGTTTGCCTCTCCAGTGCCGCCGGCCTCCCCCATCGTCACCGACGACGAACCTCAGGAACCGGGTTTCTATGTGGTGACCAAAAGTACGAGCCGCCAAGCGCTGGAAGCCACGCTGTTCCCCCAACCGGATCCGGCGGTGATGCGCAAGTTCAGAGCCCTGAACCCTGGAGTGGGTGACTTTAAGGCGGGCTCGATGATCGTATTGAGCGATCCGAGAAACTATCTGTGCATGCGTGAAGAAGCGCTTCTGATGGAGGCAGCGCAGCAAATCAGCAACGATCTGGAACCGCTGACACCGGACGAAGCTGACTTCATGCAACGACACGGCGCCGAGATCGCCGGTTTTACTGGCGAAACCTCGACATGGCTCGGCGTTAGTGCCGCGGTTATGGAAAGACACATCGCAGGCATGCGCGACACTCTCCTTGCCATTGAGCGGTTGCACCATGACACCTATCGACAGCACGGACATTTGAAAACGCCTGAATTCCACGCCGAACGGAAACGCCTTCTCGCTCAACTGGACGCACGCCTGCTGAACTCGACGCAACTTCGGGGTTTCACAAGCTTGGGCGACCACCCCAAGTTAAAAACATCGCTTGGCCTATCGACCAAGAGCCTCGTGCACCGCTGGGACAAAGCAGGAGCACCCAGCCAGATTCCGGGTTACGCAACGCACGTAAGCGCTGCAAGCCGAGCTGCCAAATACATGTCCGCCGGTGGCTATATCGCTATCGGACTCGGTGGGGTTTCGTCTTTGCTGGCCATACAGGAAGTCTGCAGCGAGGAGCCAGGGGCCGCGTGCGAGAAAGTGAAGTTTGTAGAAGGAGGAAAGTTTTCTGGTGCAACTGCTGGGGGCATGCTCGGCGGCTGGGCAGGCGGAGCTGCGGCTGGCTCGATTTGTCTGGCTATTGGGGCGTCAACCGCCGGTATCGGGGGAGTTGTGTGTGTCGGAGTTCTTATAGGAACAGGGGCATGGGTCGGTACTACCATTGGCGGCAAAACGGGAGAGAAAATTGGTGAACGGTTATATCAGAATACACAGCCGTGATTAATGATGGGTATTTCTGGGCATCGCTTGCCTACAATATCGCACCATTCGCACTTGCTTTCGCGGGGATTCTTTACAACTTGTATTTAATATATTTCGACCTAGATAAAATATTAGCGGCGTTGAGCAACAGTCGCTACAGCTATACGTGGGCGCCTGCACTCCGCCGACAGGGTTGGCTGGGATCCATGCTTTTAACAGCCCACCTATCGGGGATGATACTTATACCCGGCCCAGCTTTAAGGCGCGGAGAGCTAAGTGCTGTGGATTTAAAGGCCTTCCCGCCCCGTCTTAAAACCAAAATTAAAGTTGTAGCGTCGTTGATGATCGGGGGCTTTATCTGGCTCATCAGCACGTCGATATTTCCCATGTGAGCAAATTAAATGCAACGTACTTGTAATCGCCCCCAATTTAGTAACTAGCCTTGCGGGCGTCGCAGCTCCATCGTAGCGTGCCAGAAATTTAATAAATACAAACAAGCAGTTCGTCGAAGGGCCTGCAATGGCGGAGCGGAGCAAAAATATATGAGGCAACCAAATTTGACCGTCATAGAGAAAGTCTTCCTCACTGCAGCAATGTTCGACTTAGCAGGACTAGTAATTTGGATCGGCGTTTGCCTGCATTTGGCATATACAAAGATGGAGCTGATACTCGACTGCCTACGAAACTGTGCTGCAATAAAAGTGAGAGCGCCTCTTAGACACGCCGGCCCCTGGGGAAAGTTAATACTAATCGGCGGCATATCTGGGATTGTTACATTCCCTGACTCGCACTTGAAACGCGGGCAACTGAGCAGGGCGGATTTGGAAAACCTGCCCCTACCCATCAAACATAAGCTAGTTATAATTCAATGGACCGTGATCTGGTTATTACTACTGATGGCCTTGATAGGAGTGCCGATTCAGTTCGGTCTATTATGAGGTCGCCCTCACCGAAAGACACAATATCCCACTGGCAGTTGAGCAATTCGGCCATCACGCAAAATATACGCGAAACGAAATGAGTACATCTGATTACATCATCGGCTATTCACTCGGGGTGGTGATTTTATCCCTTATTATTTGGAATGGTATAGCCCTGCGAATCGGCTATACGCAAATGGATTTAATGCTCAGTCATTTAAAGAAAAGCTCTGCGGTTACGGCTCTGGCGTCGCTACGGCACGGGGGCCCATGGGGTGTATTGCTACTGGTAGGGGGCATTGCAGGATTCGTAGCATTCCCGAACTTCTATATCAAACGCGAAACAATCGATGCTGACGACATCAACAACTTTCCAGCCAAGCTAAAAATAAAATTAACGAGACTGTATCGGACCGTAATCCTGTTACTAAGCTGTATGGCCATTTTATTGATTATAAAGTACGCCATTAACCTTGATCTTTAAGGCAACCACGCATCGGGTGGTAGTTAACTGCCGAGCAAAAATCCTAGGAATGCTTTGCGTTCATGCGAAACCCATAGAACAAAAAAACAGATCAAGCTTTTCACCCCTTTTTTTTGCAGAAGGTAAATCGTTAATGAATACCGCCGAGCAAATTCTCGGTACTCTCTGCGGATTAGTACTCCTGGCACAAGCCATCTGGTTAGGTATCGCATTGCATATAGGCTATACAAAAATGGACTTGATGCTTGCCCACCTTAAAAATAGCCCGATAATTGTAGCTCTCGCTCCGATACGGTTTGGAGGCGTCTGGGGAACGCTAATCGTCGTCGGAGGAATATCGAGCGTGGTTACCTTTCCTAACTTCTACCTCAAACGCCGCCATGTTGACGAAGAGGACATTAGGCTCTTCCCCATTTCCCTCAAGAGAAAACTAGCTTTTTTCCAGTGGAACATACTATGTCTACTCGGCGCGATGACGGTGTTCACTATCATAATCAAATCGGAAGTTCTTAAGTAGTGAGCACTTCAACTTCAGATCGCGAACTGCATAAAAATGATCAATGATGTTTTTTGGCGATTTATATTCGGCATTGCCTTCCTCTTAGGCCCGTTTGTAATGATGACCATAGGCCTTACTTACAATTTTTAACTAATCGTCACCCTACCCGAAAGCACCCCGCCTTCCAGCATCTTTGCCAGCCCGTCTAGCCCTCTATCGCAACATCCTCCCCTTCCCACTTAACCGCCAAGCCCCTCAGCGCCTTAATCACTACCTGCATTTCTTCCAACCGCTGCGCTGGCGAGTACGTCACTTCTGACGGCACCTGGTCCGTGGCGTGGCGGTTAATAAAGCCGCGCGCTTCAAGCATTCGCAGGCGCACGGTGAGCAGCCGGGCGGAGATGCCGTCGATGTGCCGTTTGAGTTCGCCAAAGCGCATCGGCCCGTTGATGGCCAATGAGCAGAGGATATGCAGGGTCCAGGGCCCGGAGAGCAGTTCGAGCAGGCCGTGCATTTGGCAGGCTTCGCCGGGTTGCTCGAAATGCGGAGCTGGGGTTACAGGTGGCATGGCGGCCTCGTGGCGGGGTTACTTCAAAGTGCCTACTTACGTCCTTGGGCGGCGCGCGCTTAGCATGCTCGCTCACCCGGAAAAGGAGGTTTATTCAATGCATTTATCCATCGGCAGTCAACGCGATAGCACCGGGCTTAATTGGCGCAGAACGGGGTTGTCGGGCGCCGGCACGGTGTTGTTGATTCACCCGGTGGGTTACGACTTAGCGTGGTGGGATGAGCAGGTTCAGGCGCTGGCGCCGCATTTTCAGGTGGTGGCGTTCGACCTCCCCGGCCATGGCGGTTCGGTTGCGCGGGCGGATGGGTTTAGCTTTGCGGCTATCAGTGCCCAGGTGGCGCAGCTGATCGAGCACCTGGGCAACGGTGCCGTGCATGTGGTGGGGATTTCGGTGGGCGGTATGGTGGCGCAAACGTTGGCGTTGGCTTATCCCGCGCGGGTGCGCTCGTTGTGCCTGATCGCTACGGCTGCCAGCTTTGCCGATGCGGCGCGCGAGGGCATGCGCGCCCGGGCGCTGGCGGTGGAACACGACGGAATGGCGGCCGTGGTGCAGTCCAGCCTGGAGCGGTGGTTTAGCGCGCAAACCCGGCGCGAACGCACCGAGCTGATGGCCCGCGTGACGGCCATGTTGCTGGCGGACGACCCAACCGTGCACGCGGCCATGTGGCGGATGATTGCGACCTTTGATGTCGAGAAGCGGCTCGGGGAAATCGCCTGCCCTACCCTCGTTGTGGTGGGCGACCTGGACCCCAGCACACCGCCCGCCGCGGCGGCGGTAATCGCGCAAAACATTGCGGGGGCGCAGATGGTGGTGCTGGCCGATACGTCGCATATCGCCATGGTGGAGTCACCGGGCGCGGTGAATGCAGCGCTGCTCCAATTTTTGCGGGCGATTGAGTAGCTATCTTTTGACCCGCGCTTTGGTAACGCTCTTCTTCAAGCCTTCACACATACAAACAACGCATTCCCCACCACGCCATCCCACTCCACCAACTTCTGATAATCGTGCGCCATCACCCGCACCTCGAAGTACCGCTCCAACAACCCGCGCAGCTCAGCAAAGCTCACCGCCACCATCGCGTGCTCGTCGTGCCACACCTGCGTCGCGCCCTTGCCCACGGTCCGTTCAATGCGCAGTTTCAGCGATTGCCGCTCCCCTTCTCCGGGGTAGCTCCACGACGAGCTGAAGCTGAACAGGCTGTCGTCGTGCTGGGCGGTGTGGGAGACGAAGGAGGCGTTGTCGATGTGGTTTTTGTCCACGGCGTTGAAGCAGAACACGCCGCCTGCGGCCAGGGCGTTGTGGGCGGCGGCGATGCAGGCGGTGAGGCGCTCGAGGGTGGCGCTGTAGTGGATGGAGTACAGAAAGCAGGTGATGAGGTCGACCGGTTCGGCCACGGTGAAAGCGCACATATCTTGGGCGCTGAAGTGCGCTTCGGGGCAGCGCAGTCGGGCTTTGTCGAGCATGGGTGGGTTGATGTCGAGGCCGGCGCTTTGGTAGCCGGCGTCGAGGAAGTGGCGCACATGGGGGCCGGTGCCGCAGGCGAGGTCGAGGTGGCGCTTGCCGGCGTTGCCGAAAAGTTGGTGCAGACGATGGGCGCTGTGGCTTTGGGCGCGGTAGTCGATGTCGGCGCACATCAGGTCGTAGTAGCCGGACAGGTCGGTATAAAGGGCGTTGCCGGGCATGATGACCTGCGCGTGCGGTGGGCATTAAGGGGCGCGGATGATAGCCGAAGCGTCCCGCTCGCCGGGAAAAATAGGCGCCAGGCCACAGTTTGATGACATGGCTGCGCAGGGCTGACGGTTGTCTGTTCCAATCGCCGTTCGCTTGTTTTTTCGCTGTGCTCGCCTCAGGAAGCCGCCCCATGGATCTGCGCTTACTTACCCTTTCCGAGTTTCATAAGGTGTATTTCTATCGCCTGATTACCCTGTTGCTGCTGGTAATGATGAGCGGCATGACGGTGATGGCGCTGCTCAAAACGCCCAACGGCGAAGCCAAGGTGTTCGCGCTGTTTATGCTGCTGATAACGGGGCGTTTCGCGGTTGAGTGGTTTTGGGTGAAACGCAGCCTGCCCGTGTTAGTACATGGCGACGAGCTGATGGTGACCGGCCTGGAACACCGCCGCATCCCGCTCACGCAGGTGCGCTCGGTAACTTCGCGACACGCGATTTTTATGACGCGGCGTTATCGCTCTTGGTCCGAGCATCTGGCGTTTATCGAGTTCACCTTGAGCAATGGCGAACGGGTGACGACGCTCTCGGAAAGCGGCGTGTTTGATTTTCCGGCGGGCAAGGAAACGTTGGCGACGTTGCGGGCGATGGTATTGGACGCTAAGACCAAGAGCCTTTCTGCCTCGGCTCGTTGATGTTGTGCTGGTGGACGTGGCTGAAGTTTCTGTAGGCCGCGCGACAGAGCGTTTCCATGCTTCTACAGCAACCGCACGGGCCCCGTTGCTTAGGGCCTGATCGCGGGTGGATATGAGCAAATTAGCTGGCGCAATGCCTGCGTTGCCTCTCGATTAACACCTCTTTATTTTCCCGCCCGGTGCTTAAGAACACGATCCACGCAGCGGACCTTCCGTGCATCAACAAATTGCCCGGTGCACCCCGCGCCTTAAATATCCAGGACGACTAATGGAAAACATTTATCAGCCCCCGGCCGCTTCCTTGTTGGAGAAGAAAGAGCAAGAGACGTTCTTTGTCACCTCGATTGCCAAGATGATAATTATGTTTATCGGGACCCTCGGAGCGTATCAAGTCTATTGGGGTTACAAACAGTGGAGCACTCAGCGCGGCAGCATGCCGAAAAGAATCTGGCCATTTTTCCGAGGCCTGTTTTCGGTATTTTTCGTGCATGCGTTGTCTCGACGAATGAACCATCTGCTCGATGCTCGGAAAATAGTTACCCGGCGCTATAACGATGCGCCGTTCTGGTTCGTAATTATCGCCGTGATGGGCACGCTGCTTGGTCGAAGTACGATTCCGTGGGAAATACCGAAAGCGATGGCCATTGGGTTGGATCTTTTCGGCTTGCTCTGCTTGATCCCCTTAATCGGCTTACAACGCAAAGCTAACCAGGCGAGCGGCGATTCGACAGGTGCCCGCAATTCTCGACTGTCGTTCTCTAACTACCTATGCCTGGCGTTCGGTTTGATGTTCTGGGTCGTTCTGGTTTGGGGGTACGCGTCATTTCTGTAGAGCAGGTTGACGACGGCGCTTGGTCGGAGGACTGAGTTCGCGCCCTGTTGGGCTTCGCTGCGCTCAACCGCAACCTACGAGTGTGTTCGTCGCTGTGGCTCAGTCATAAAAAGCCCCGCTTCCGCGGGGCTTTTTGCTTCCATCAATTCCCGCGATACGTCGAAAACCCATACGGGCTCAACAACAACGGAATGTGGTAATGCGCCACCGCACCGTCGACGGCGAAGATCACTGGCACTTCGGGGAAGAAGGTGGCGGCGTTGTGGCTGCGGAACCAGTCGCCGGTTTTGAAGGTGACGCGGTAGGTGCCCTTTTCCAGTTTTTTGCCTTCGGGGTACAGGGCGGGAATGCGGCCTTGTTCGTTGGTGGTGCCGCTGTTGAGCAGCGTCCAGGTGGCGCCGGTTTGTTGTTCCAGGGTGACGCGCACGTCGGAGGATGGCAGGCCGTCTTGCAGGTTGAGTACGTGCACGCTCAAAGGGTTGTCGGCGGCGTTGGCAAGGCTGGCGACGGCGCTGAGGGCCAGGCTGGCGAGCAAGGTGGTGAGGCGTTTCATGGGTGAGCTCCTGGGTTATGGCTGGGTAGGTAGGTGTTGGCTGATGGCTTTCTGGGCGCAGCCTTCGTCGTTGGCGCTGCCGCCCGCGCCGGCGACGCCGATGGCGCCGATCACTTGGTCGCCGACGCGCAAGGGCAGTCCGCCGCCGAGTAACAGCAGCTCGCCAACGGTGGTGAGGTTGGCGGCATCGGGGTTGCTGCGGGCGCGTTCGGCGAGGGTGCTGGTGGCGGTTTTGGTCGACAGTGCGGTGAAGGCTTTGCGTTGCGCGGCCAGGGTGTTGTGCGGGCCGACGTTGTCGTCACGTTGCACCGCCACCAGGTTGCCGCCGCGATCCACTACGGCCGCCACGGCGGTTTGGCCGAGGGCGTGACAGGTGGCGAGCGTGGTGTCGAGCAGTTGGTTGGCCAGGGCCAGGGTGACGTCGGCGCGTTGGGCAACCGGCGCGGCAGACGGGGCGGCCATGACGGTGGCGCTAAAGGCGAGGGTGAGCAGTGTGAGTGAGGCGATTCGGCTAAGCATGGCGTTTTCCGGTCGGTGACAAGTGACCGCCATGGTGTGCCGCCCTGCCCCACGGGCCGATTACGCCTGCATTACGAATTTGTAATGGGACAACGGCGCGCAAACGCCTAGCCTTATGCGCCTGTGGTGGAGGAACCCATGCGTATCTTGCTGGTGGAAGACGAAGTGAAAACGGCCGATTACTTGCGTAAGGGGCTGAGTGAGTCGGGCTATTTGGTGGAGGTGGCGCACAACGGCCTGGACGGCCAGCACCTGGCGCAAGAAGAAACGTTCGATCTGATCATTCTGGATGTGCAGTTGCCCGGCATCGACGGCTGGCAGTTGCTGCAGATCATCCGCCGCAAGCAGCAAACCCCGGTGCTGTTCTTGACCGCGCGCGATGCGGTGGAAGACCGGGTAAAAGGCCTGGAGCTGGGCGCTGACGATTATCTGGTGAAGCCATTTTCCTATGCCGAATTGCTGGCACGGGTGCGTACCTTGCTGCGCCGAGGTCCGCCGCGTGAGGTGGAGCAGTTCTTGGTGGCGGACTTGCACCTCGACCTGCTGCGCCGCCAGGTCACGCGCCAGGGCCAGCGTTTAACGCTGACCAACAAGGAATTCGCCCTCCTGCATTTGTTGCTTAGCCGCGAGGGCGAAGTGTTGTCGCGGGCGCAAATTGCTTCGCAGGTGTGGCAGATGAATTTCGACAGCGACACCAATGTAGTGGACGTCGCCATCCGCCGCCTGCGCGCCAAGGTGGACGACCCGTTCACCTGCAAGCTCATCCACACCGTGCGCGGCATGGGCTACACGCTGGCGGTGCAACCGTGAAGCGCTGGGCGCCGCGTGCGCTGAGTGTGCGGCTGGCGCTGATGTTTGCGTTGGTCAGCGCGCTGCTGTTGGGCGCGATCGGCTTTTACCTGTACCACTCGCTGCAACGGGAAATTGCCTGGCGCGATGACCAGGCGCTGCTCGGCCGGGTGCAGCGTATGCAGGCGATTCTGAGCGACAGCCAGAGCATCGAGGCGCTGCGTGAACGGCCGCAGTTGTACGAGAACATGTTGGGCAATCGCGACAATCTGCTGTGGGTCGTGGACGACGCCGGCCGCGTGCTCATCGAAATCAACCCGCCCGGTTTGCCCCGCCCTGCTCTGCCCGCCGCCGCCTCGGCCCAGCTCGGCGACGACCCGGCGGGCAATCCGCTGCGTCTGGCCTGGCAAAGCATGCCCCGCGGTGACCAACAGCTCACGCTGATTGCCGGCAAGCTGCTCACCGAGCGTGAACAGATGCTGGCGGCGTATCGGCTGAAACTGTGGCTGGCCCTGGGCGCCGGCATGGTCCTGGCGTTCGGCCTGGGCTGGCTGGTGAGTCAACGCGGGCTGCGGCCTGTGCGGGAATTGGCGCAGCGCACGGCGGCGATCGACAGCCAGCATTTGCACCTGCGTCTGGATGAATTTCAGACCACGGCGGAATTGCAGACGCTGAGCCAGGCGCTCAATCACATGCTCGCGCGTCTTGAAGGCGGCTTCGGCCAACTGTCGCGGTTCTGCGAAGACTTGGCCCACGAAATGCGTACGCCGCTGAGTAACCTGATGGGCCACACCCAGCAAACCTTGCAACGTGAGCGCACGGTGGCGGAGTACGAAGATTTACTGGTGTCGAACCAGGAAGAATACGAACGGCTGGCGCGCATGATCGACAGCATGTTGTTTCTGGCGCGCACCGAGCAGGCGGTGATCAATCGTCAGCCGGTGGACCTGCACGCACTGGGCGAGCAGTTGTGCGAATACTTCGAAGGCATGGCCGAGGAGCGCGAGGTGCTGTTGCGCAATGATGCCCAGGGCACCGTGCTCGCCGACCCGGATTTATTGCGCCGTGCGCTGGCGAACTTGCTGGCGAATGCCTTGCGCTATGGCGAAGTGGGTCAGCCGATTACGTTGCGTTCCCGCGCGGTTGGCGCTGAGGTTGAAGTGAGCGTGCACAACCTGGGGCCGGCGATTGCGGCCGAGCATGTGCCGCATCTGTTTGAGCGCTTCTACCGCTGCGATCCATCGCGCGCGCAGCCGGGGGATTCGGGCGGGTTGGGGTTGGCAATTGTGCGTTCGATTATGCAGGCCCATGGCGGCGAGGTTCGGGTGCGCAGTGATGTGGGAGGCACGGTGTTTTCGTTGGTGTTTTTGGCTGAGGGCTAGATGTAAAGATCAAGTGCCCCTCACCCCAGCCCTCTCGCCTGTCCGGCCGACCTAGCGGGAGAGGGAGCCGACCGGAGTGTGGGGCTGGAACAACGCCACCCAAACAAACGTCACCCCTCGCCCGCTAGGTCGGCCGGATAGGCGAGAGGGGCTGGGGGTGAGGGCCGAAGCACACATAAACGTCCCCGCCTTCACACATCCAACAAACAAAAAAACCGGAGCCTAAGCCCCGGTTTGTTCGTAACCCGCCCTCCTTATTTCTTGGCCGTCAGCGCGTTGTAGCTGGTGAACAGATTGCGGTAGTCCGGAATGTGGTTGGCGCACAAGGTGCCCAAGCCTTCGATGTCGTTGCGCCAGTCGCGGTGCAGCTCGCAAGCCACGCCAAACCAGTTCATCAGTTGCGCACCGGCGGCAGACATACGGTCCCAGGCGGCGTCGCGGGTCATTTCGTTGAAGGTGCCGGAAGCGTCGGTAACCACGAACACGTCGAAGCCTTCTTCGATGGCCGACAGGGCCGGGAACGCTACGCACACTTCGGTTACCACGCCGGCGATGATCAGTTGTTTCTTGCCGGTGGCTTTGATGGCTTTAACGAAATCTTCGTTGTCCCAGGCGTTGATCTGGCCAGGGCGGGCGATGTACGGCGCCTCGGGGAACATTTCTTTCAGCTCTGGCATCAGCGGGCCGTTGGGGCCGGTTTCAAAGCTGGTGGTGAGGATGGTGGGCAGCTTGAAGAACTTGGCCAGATCAGCAACGGCCAGCACGTTGTTTTTGAATTTGTCCGGTTCGATGTCGCGAACCAGGGAGAGCAAACCGGCTTGGTGGTCGACCAGCAGAACCACGGCGTTGTCTTTGTCGAGACGGTTGTATTTGTAAGAAGTAGTCATGGTGCGTTCCTCGCTTTCTGATTGGGTGCCGGTTAGTCGGCGGTAAGGGTGTGTTTCGTTTGCCGCTGCGTTTGTGTTCGCTGCGGTATGGGTAAAGCTTAAAATCGACACCCTTTTTGCACTAGACTGCAAAAATTGCCTCTAGCGTTCTATTTGGAGAACGATGTTGGAAGACCTCAACACCCTCTACTACTTCACCCAAGTGGTGGAACACGGTGGCTTCGCCGCTGCCGGGCGCGCGCTGGATATGCCCAAGTCGAAACTCAGCCGGCGTATCACGCAGTTGGAAGAGCGCCTGGGCGTGCGTTTGCTGCACCGCACCAGCCGGCATAACGCGTTGACGGAAATCGGCCAGGCCTATTACCAGCGCTGCGTGGCCATGCGCGTGGAGGCGGAAAGCGCCGCCGAGGTGATCGAGCGCAACCGCAGTGAGCCGCGCGGGCTGGTGCGCCTGGCCTGCCCCACTACGTTGCTCAACTCATGGGTGGGGCCGATGCTGACGCGCTACATGCTCAAGTACCCGCTGGTGGAGCTGGCGATTGAAGCCACCAACCGCCGCGTGGACGTGCTGCACGAAGGCTTCGACATCGCCCTGCGTGTGCGTTTTCCGCCGCTCGAAAACACCGACATGGTGATGAAGGTGCTGGGCAACAGCACGCAATGCCTGGTCGGCCACCCGCAGTACGCGCAGTGCCTGGACGTGGGGTTCGCGCCGGAAGAATTGAGTCGCCTGCCGAGTCTGTTTTGGGGTGGACAGCAGCGCGAGTATCAGTGGGAGTTGTTTAGCGCTGAAGGCGCGAGCCTGCAGATCAACCACCGACCGCGCATGGTCACCGACGACCTGCGCGCCCTACGCGACGCGGCGCTGGCGGGCGTGGGCATTGTGCATTTGCCGAGGGTGGCGGTGCGGGATGATCTGGCCGCCGGCACCTTGGTGGAAATGCTGCCGGGGTGGACGCCGAAATGCGGGATCGTGCACGCCATCTTTCCCTCGCGGCGCGGGTTGCTGCCGTCGGTGCGCACGTTGATTGATTTTCTTGGGGAGGAATTTAGTTTGAGTGATATGGCGTGACGGTCTTCACTCTCCCCGGCCCTCCCGCCGGGAAGAGAGGCTAACCGCAATCGGTGACTAAACGGCGTCGAGGCTCCCCTCTCCCGCTTGCGGGAGAGGGGCTGGGGGTGAGGGCCAGCCGTGACGCGTTATTTGCAAATGTGCTTTGCAGGCCCAGCCAATCGCGGCTAAAGCCGCTCCCACAGATTTGGCACTGGTCGGTTTTCTGTAGGAGCCACCTTGGTGGCGAACCCTGCAAACGAAATTCTCGATCTTCGTTTGCAGGGTTCGCTAGCAAGCTAGCTCCTACGGGGCGGCGTGTGGGTTCAGAGCCTGGTTTGCAGGCCCGGCCAATCGCGGCTAAAGCCGCTCCCACAGTTTTTTTTTTGCTATTTCAATACCGGCGTACGTGGCGGAATCATTCGCTTACTCCCCGTCGCTTCATACGCCGAGGCCAGGCGCAGCAGCGCCGAGTCGTCGTAGGCGCGGCCGGCGAAGGTCAGGCCGACGGGCATGCCGATGTCGGCCATCACGCCCATGGGCACCGTCACGGTCGGCACGCCAAGGTGGCGGATGGCGAGGTTGCCGTTGGCGACCCACACGCCATTGCTCCAGGCGATGTCGGCCGAGGCCGGGTTAACGTCGGCGTCCGCCGGGCCAACGTCGGCCACGGTGGGGAACAGCACGGCGTCGAGCCCCAGGGAATCCATCCAGTCTTCCAGGTCGATACGCCGGGTTTTTTCCAGGCCGCGCAGGCCGTCGGGCAAGGTCGGAATCTGGTCCCACGGGGTAATGCCGCGCTCCGCCATGCGCACGTATTCGTCCATGCCGGCGGCCAAGTCGCCTTCGCGGTTGGGCAAGGTGCCGGGGTCGTGGGGGAAGATTTTTGCGCCATCCACATCCACCAGGCGGTTGAGCGCCGGGTCGCCGTTGGCTTGTAGAAACTCGTCAAAGGCCCAGGCCGACAAGTCCCACAGTTCATGGTGCAGGAACTCCGGCGACACCAGCCCGCGGTTGAATACGGTGGGCGCACCGGGGCGGTCGCCTTCGCAGTTGGAGACCAGCGGGAAGTCCACTTCAAGCACTTCGGCGCCGGCGACTTCCAGCGCCTGGCGCGCCTGTTTCCACAGGTCGATCACCGACGCCCGCGTGTGAATGCGCTGCCCGGTCGGCCCGCCGATGCCCGGCGCCTCGCTGGTGCCGGCCTCGGGATCGGCGTTGATAAACATGCGCGGCACGCCCAGACGTTTGCCGGCCAGCGCTTGCGGGGCGGCGGCGAGCGCCGGGTAAGACGCCGGCCGCACCTCGGCGACGCTGGGGATTGGCACCCACGGTTGCAGACGCCAGAGGTCGCCACGGGTGTCAGGGTCTTCGGCGACGATCTGGTCGAGCACTTCCAGCAGGTCGGCCATGGTGCGGGCGTACGGCACCACCACGTCCATGGTGGGCGTCAGCGGCCAGTTGCCGCGCACGGAAATCACCCCGCGCGATGGCGTGTACGCGCACAGGCCGTTGTTGGAGGCTGGGCCACGACCGCTGGACCACGTTTCTTCCGCTAGGCCAAACGCGGCGAAGCTGGCCGCTGTTGCCGTACCAGCGCCATTGGAGGAGCCGGAGGCAAACGGCGCGGTCAGGTAAGCCGCGTTGTACGGGCTCTCGGCGCGGCCATACACGCCGCGTTGCATACCGCCGTTGGCCATCGGCGGCATGTTGGTTTTGCCCAGGCAAATGGCGCCCGCTGCGCGCAGGCGTTCAATGGTGAAGGCGTCACGCTGGGCAACCAGATTCGCAAACGCGGGGCTGCCGGAAGCGGCGGTCAGGCCTTTGACCAAATAGCTGTCTTTGGCGGTGTAGGGAATGCCGTCGAGTGGGCCGAGGGGTTTGCCGGCGGCGCGGCGGGCGTCTGAGGCGTGGGCTTCATCAAGCGCAGCGGGATTGCGCACGACCACAGCATTAAGGGCAGTGGCGGTGTTGGCGCCGTCGTAGGCGTCGATGCGTGCGAGATACGCCTGCACCAGCTCGACGGCGGTGGTGCGGCCGTTTTCGAGCGCGGCGCGCAGGTCGGCGATGGACGCCTCGGTGACTTCGATCATGCTGGCCTCATAGCGTTGGCAGGTGAGCGCGCGGCGCAGGGGCCACGTGCTTAGGCTGCCTATTCTGCCTCAAGGCCAGGGGATGACAACTCTGAGGAGCGTGACTATGGCTTGCCGAAACGCTTGTTCCATTCGGTGACGACTTCGCCCAGGGTCAGCGGCGCGCCGCTGCGGATCCAGGCTCGGAATTCGCGATTGAGGGTGAATTGGTTCCCGCAGTGCTCAATGAAAAAACGGCGGACGTTTTGCGTGACGCGAAAGTTTTTGCGCAACGGGGTTCCGGTGGTAAGGGGTTCGGAGTGCCAGTCGAAAGCCATGGTGCTGCTCTGCAAATGAAGGGGCGCTCGTTGTACCGCAAAGCAGATACGCGCTAAAGGCTCCGGCCTGTTTCCAGCGCATTCTCAGAACGGACGGGCGCAGCGCACGGGCAGCGTCCGTAGGCTAATGCCCCGTACGGGGCGTTAGCCTACGGCAGGTGCCTGTGCGGGAATCAGCCGGCGATAAAGCTCAGCAGATCTTCGTTCAACTGCTGCGTGTGGGTCGCGGCGAAACCGTGGGGCGCGCCTTTGTACACTTTCAGCTCAGCGCCTTTGATTTGCTGCGCGGCCAGCTTTCCGGTGGTTTCGAACGGCACAATCTGGTCGCCGTCGCCATGAATAACCAGGGTCGGCACGTCGACTTTGGCCATGTCGGGGCGGAAGTCGGTGTCGGCGAACGCGGTTACGCAATCCACGGTGCCTTTGAGCGAGGCCAGCAAGGCGATGTTCAGGGTTTGCGTCAGCACACCCTCGGAAACCACTTGGCCCTGGTTGGTGCCGTAGAACGGGGCGGCGAAGTCGGCGATGAACTGCGCCCGGTCTTTGAGCAGGCCGGCTTTGATGCCGTCGAATACCGAGGCGTCGACGCCTTCAGGGAACGAGGCACTTTTGCCGAAGATCGGCGTTACCGCACCCAGCAGCACCAGTTTGGCGACACGGGCGGTGCCGTATTTGCCGATGTAACGGCTGACGTCGCCGCCACCCATAGAGAAGCCCACCAGGGTGATCTCTTTAAGGTCCAGGTGTTCGATCAACTGGGCAATATCGTCGGCGAAGGTGTTGTAGTCGTAGCCGGTCCACGGCTGGCTCGAACGCCCGAAGCCGCGACGGTCGAAGGCGATGGTGCGGTAGCCACGGGAGCTCAGGTACTCCATTTGGTATTCCCACATGTCGGCGTCCAGCGGCCAGCCGTGGCTGAACAGCACGGGCTTACCGCTGCCCCAATCTTTGTAGTAAATCTCGGTGCCGTCTGTGGTGGTGAATGTGCTCATGCATCTCTCCTGAAGGGTCCGTTTTTCATCTGAACAAGGCGCCGGTAGCGCCTGTACCGCCAGCTACTATCCGCCTGCAATGTGACGACGAATTGCACGGCTGTGCTGGGTTGCGTTTGGCCTGTAGAGGTAAGCACGTGTTCGCAATTTTTGCGTTGCGACCAACGTCGATGATGGCCCTGCGATAAGCTCGCGGCGCGGCCGAGTGGCCCACCCTTTTTCTGCTGCTGGAGCTTTTCATGCGCCCTTCCCCTTCCCTGGCCACGGCCTTTTTTCTGCTGCTGGCCGCGCTGGGCAGCAGCACCAGCGCCGTGGCAAAGGACCACTTTCGCGTGTGCTGGAGCGACTACTCGGGCGCGTTGCCCTGGGGCTATGCGGCGCAGCAAAACGTGCTGGCGCGCTGGGCAAAGAAGTACGGCATCAGCATTGATGTGGTGCGCGTCGACTCCAGCAGCGATGCCGCCAAGCAATACGCCGCCGGCCAGTTCGATGGCTGCACCATGAACGCCCTGGAGGCGCTGACCGTGCCTGCTGCGGCCGGCATTGACACCACCGCGCTGATCCTCAGCGACTTCTCGGCCGGCAATGACGGCGTGCTGCTGCGCGGTCGCAATCAACGCGCGCAAGACCTCAAAGGCAAAACCGTGCAGGTGCAGAAAAACTCGGTGGCGCACTACGTGTTGGTGCGCGCGCTGGAATCAGTGCAGTTGAGCGAAGAGGACGTCACCCTCACGCCGCTGACCGACGAAGGCGCCGCGTTTGCCAGCGGCAACGGCGATGCGCTCGCCATCTCCAATCCGGCGTTGGCGCCGTTACAGGCCGGCAGCGACCGCACGTTGGTGTTTAGCTCGCACCGCCTGCCCGGTGAAGTGGTGCACCTGTTCGCGGTGAATACCGACACCTTGCGCGCCAACCCGGCGCTGGGTCGTGCGCTGACCGGCGCCTGGTTCGAACTGATGAAACGCATGAGCGCCAGCGACGAAAAAGGCGCCGCCACGCTGGCGGCCATTGCCAAAAGCGCCGGCGCCGACCTGCCCGCTTATCAGGACCAACTGAGCAAAACCCGCTCGTTCTACACGCCGCGCAGCGCCGTGGCCTTCGCCGAAAGCCCGGCTCTGCCGGCCGCCATGCAGCGCCTGACAGACTTCGCCTTCAGCCACGGCATGCTCGGCAAAGCCACCAGCGCGCAGAGTATCGGCGTGTCGTTCGCCAACGGCGTGGTCAACGGCAGCCCGGCCAATATCAAGCTGCGCTTCGAGCCGGCGTTTATGCAGGTGGCGGCGGACGGAAAGCTGTAACTAGCGCGCCAAACCGCGCAAATGCAGAAAGCCAAACAGCAGCACTTGCATCCGCTCCAGCCAGGGGAATGCTTGCTGCTTGAGGCGGTTGTTAAACAGCAGCGCTTCGCCGGCATGGGCCAGCAGCAACACGCCGGTCAGCAGCAAGAGCGGCCGATGCAACGGTTCGCCGAACGGGTAAATGATATTGAGCAAGGCCATCAGCCAGAACATGGCCAGCGCGCCTTTCAAGAACGACATCACATGCATGGAAAACATCCGTAGGTTGGGTTGAGCGGAACGCGAAGCCCAACGTGACCTTGCCCGCCTCGTCAAACAGAACAGCTCACCACAGGCTTTAACGTAACGTTGGGCTTCGCTTTAGCTCAGCCCAACCTACGGATTCAGGCCGGCATTTTCTCCCGCACTTTTGTTTGGCCGGGATTAGCGCAGGGTGAGGTTGATGGGGCTGTCGGCGAAGTCAAAGCAGCCGAGGAAGGTTTTGATGTCGAGCAGGTCGCCGTCCACCTTCACGTCGCCCAATACCGCGCCCTTGAGCAGGCTGTTCTGGCCGCTGATTACGGTGTCCAGGTAGGTCTTGTCGAGGGTCAGTTTCAGCGTGGTGCCGTCTGGAATACCGCTGTGCAATTGCACCACGCCACGGCGAATTTCCAGCGCCCATTGTTCGTTGATGTCGGGGAAACTGAAGCCGAGGGTGAGGTTTACGTCGTCGGCTTTGTCCGGGTCGATGCGGGTGACCCAGTTTTGCAGGAACACTTTCACCGGCAGGTTTTTCAACATGTCGGGCGAGAGGAAGGTGCCGCGCAAACGCTTGGCCATTTCCGTGAGTTGGGTTTCGCCCAGGGTGCCTTCCAGTTCCATGGCGCTGGTGAGGTACCAGTTGCGCCAGTTGATGTTCATTTGCGCGTAGCCCAGTTTGCGGAAGCTGCGGGCCTTGATGTCCCGCGCCAGTTTGTCGTCGTGGTCGATGCGGATTACATAGGTGGCCAGCTCGGCAGCCCATTGGTAATCGCCTTTTAGATACGCATCGCCAGCGGCCAGCAGCACCTTGTCGTGGCCGCCCATCAGCTCGACCATGCGCGTGGCTTTCTCTACCGGAGGTATCGGGTTGAGGTCCACCGGGTCGCCTTTGAACCAGCCCAGGTAACCCTCGTAAATTTGCCGGACGCTGTGGCTGACGGTGCCGTAGTACTCGCGCAAATACGGGGTGTAGCCGGCCAGGTGCGGCGGCAGTTTGACCTTTTCCACCAGTTCGTCCGGGGTCAGGCCTTTGTTCATCCAGCGCACGGTTTGGTCGTGAATATAGGCAATGCCGTCGCGGGTCATGCGCAGCACTTCTTCGACGTTTTCAGCGCCGCTGACCGGGCGGCCGTGGGACGGCACCATGAAGTCGGCGTGGTACTCGCGCAGTAAATCGAGGCTGTTCACCCACGCCACCGGGTCGCGGAATTTCGCCCCACGCAGGGTGTGGATGTTAGGCAGGGTCGGGCCTTGGTCCACTTCAGCGCTGAGCAGCACGCGGCTGTCGGGCAGGTACATGACAATCTCGTCCGGCGCCTCGCTCGGTGCCCAGCGCAGTTGCACGCGCAGGCCGGCAATGGTGGTGTCGAGTGTGTCTTTGAAGGTAATGGTGGGCGCGATGAACGTGCTCTGCCCGCCCACGGCAATCGGGCCGATGCCGCCGTTCATGTCTTTACGGTCGGCCTCGTTCAACGCCGCACCAAAGGTGTAAGCCGAGCGCATGGCCAGAATCGGGCCGACTAACGCACCTTGGGTTACCACGTTTTCCAGCAGGGTTTCGTGGGCGTAGATCTGCACCTCGCCGCTTTTCACCTGCTCTTCCGAGACGAAGCCTTTCACGCCGTTGATGTGGTCGGGGTGGAAGTGGCTGTAGACGATGGCCTTCACCGGTTTGTCGGTGATTTTGCGGAATTCGGCGAACACCTTGGCCGACTCTTCCGGCGACTCGCCGGCGTCGAAAATGATCAAGCCTTCGGGGGCGATCACCATCACGCTGTTGGCGATACTCCAGCCTACGGCTGAGTAAACCGAGTCGGTGACTTTGTAGATTTGCTTGTTGAAGACCTTGGTGTGCTCGGCCAGCTCGGTATTGATCGACGGCTGAATGGTTTCGGCAGGCAGCGCTGCCAGGGCAGACAACGGCAAGGCGGCGGCCAGCAGCAGGCCGCTGAAGCGAGTGAGTGCGCGCATGGGAAATGTCTTTTGTTGTTATGGACGCGTGCACCTTGGCAAAGGCAGACTGATAATTCCAATGCAAAATTATCCACTTTCCGATGCGAGAACTGCATGAATGACCTGCGCCAGCTTCGCCATTTTGTTGCCGTTGCCGAACACGGCCACTTCGCCCGCGCGGCCGAGGCGGTCAACCTCAGCCAGCCAGCGTTGTCGCGTAGCGTGCAAGCATTGGAAGCCAGCCTGGGCTGCCAACTGCTCGACCGTGGCCCCCGCCAGGCGGTGCTCACGGCCCATGGCAAGTTGGTACTGGAACACGCGCGCCGGTTGTTGGAAGCCAACCGCTCGCTGCACAACGCCGTAAGCCAGCTGGGCAACCTGGAAGCCGGCGAGCTGCGCCTGGGCGCCGGCCCCTACCCTGCTGCGCACCTGATTCCCCGCGCGCTGGGCAAGCTGGTGAGCCAGTACCCGAAAATCCGCGTACAGCTGGCCATCGGCGATTGGCGCAGCCTGCGCCAGCGCCTGCTTGATGAAAGCGTGGAGCTATTTGTAGCCGACTGCCGCGAACTGCAAGGCGACCCGCTGCTGACCATCGAACCGCTGAAACCGCGCACCGGCGTGTTCTTCTGCCGCCCCGGTCACCCGCTGCTGCAACAGCGCGACCTCACGCCCGAAGCCCTCGCCGCCTACCCGCTGGCGGGTACGTTGTTGCCCGAGGAAGTTGAAACCGCCCTGCGCCAAGTCAGCGGCCGAGAGCAATTGCTGGGCATCGAGTGCGACAACTTTATGGTGCTCAAAGCGCTGGTGGCCTGCAGCGACGTGATCAGCCTGTCGCCCTGGGACGTGGTGGCCGGAGACGTCGCGGCCGGGCGCCTCGACATTTTGCCGCTGGCCAGCGATCGCCCTGCCCAGCAATCGGCCTACGGCGTAGTCATGCGCGCCGGGCACAGCCTGTCGCCGGCCGCGCAAGTGATGCTGGAAGAGATTCGTAAAGAGGATGAACTGGCACAAGCCGCCGCCTGAACACGCCCGACCTGCCTGCCCAGACCTGTAGGAGCGGCTTTAGCCGCGATGCTCTTAGGCGGAGATCACCGCTCCCAGGCCCGCCCAATCGCGGCTAAAGCCGCTCCCACAAAAAAGCGGGTCAAGCCATCGAACCGCAAACTGAGCACCCTGCAGGAGCGGCTTTAGCCGCGATGCTCTTAGGCGGAGATCGCCGCTCCCAGGCCCGGCCAATCGCGGCTAAAGCCGCTCCCACAAGAAAGCATTTTCAGCGCGAGTAATACCCCACGGCCACCAGGTAGTTGCCGACCTTTTGCAGGTACGCATGTTTGTGTTCGTTGCGTTCGGTCACGGGGTTGCGCCAGAGGTATTCCAGTTCGCCGTGGCCGTCGGCGTTCACGGCATCGAGCATGCGTTGGCCGATGGCGGCGCCGTCGGGGGCTTTCAGGTTGGCGAAGTCGGTGCCGATCAGGCGGCGGTTGTAGCCGTGGGCGACGAAGCGCTTGCTGGTGAGGTCGACCACAAAGACGTACAGGTCGTCTTGCAGGTAGCGCGGGTCCAGGTCGTTGATGGCGGTGAAGGTGGTTTTCGCGTCTTTGTCGATGGCGGCCGCCGCTTCGGTGAGCAGTTTTTTCGCTTCTTCAGGCTTGGCCCGTGGCAAGTAATAACCGACGGCGAGAATGCGGTCGTTGATGCGTTGGAAGTAGGTGTGTTTGCGCTCGACTTTGCCGTCCTGGCGGTTGACCCAGCGGTATTCGGCTTCGTGAATTTCGCCTTCCGGCTCGCTGATGGCGCGGGCGAAGGCGGTTTTGGTGTCGGCGTCCAGGGTGGCCGATACGTCGCGCCCCACCAGCATCACCGAGGGTCCACCACTGGCGAGCATCACGCCCTGGGTGTTGACCACGTACACGTACAACTGGCCGGTGACGAATTCTCCCTGGCGGCTGAAGGCGGCCAGCGCGGCGTCGCCGTTTTTCTCGTAGTAGTCCACCGCTTTGAGCAGCAGCGCCTTGGCGTGTTGGGCTTCTTGTTGATACGCCGCATCGGTCTGCGCGAACGCCTGATAGCCAGGCACCAACAGCGACAACACCAACAGCACACGGGTGAGCAACGTCATGGAAGAACTCCGCAGGGTTTGAATGGCTTGCAGTGTAGACGCGCCGCCGACCATTCATCCAACCCGCTGAACCAAAGCGCGACGGCTGTTTCACAACTCAACACCACAACAACAAAGGCCGCCCGCCATGAAAGCCCGACTGCTTGCCCTGCTCTTTTCCAGCGTTGCCTCCACTGGCGTGTGGGCCGAAGCCTGCATGGTCGACACCCGCGCACAGAGCGCGGCGGTGCCGATGGTGGAAGGCAAAACCT
Source organism: Pseudomonas sp. AC136 (assembly GCF_979258585.1). Taxonomy (NCBI): domain Bacteria; kingdom Pseudomonadati; phylum Pseudomonadota; class Gammaproteobacteria; order Pseudomonadales; family Pseudomonadaceae; genus Pseudomonas; species Pseudomonas sp. AC136. Next base: position 5,299,743 of record NZ_OZ409865.1, on the reverse strand, counting down.
GCTACGAATACCAAGGCGCACCGGCCGGCAGTCTCGACTGGTCGTGCAGCAACGAGAGCAAAGAAACCCTGGCCACCAACAAGCACAAAGTCGCCAGCTGCCCGGCAAAACCCAGCGGCACCTGCACCGCCACGCTCACTCAGGAAGCGCTGGCGAACCAGCGCTCCAGCAGCAAGGACAAAAATGCCGACTCGGTGAATATCGCCAAAGGCGCCAAGGTGCTGACCTATTACTACGACCTCAAAGACGCATCGCAGGCGCGCACCGATTGCGAAAAAGCCGGCGGCCAATGGGGCATTCAATAGCCGCTTACTTCGGCCCGCGCGCCATGCTGTGCAGCACGTGGTCACGCCGCACCCAGGCGTGAAACAGCGCGCCGGCCAGATGCAGCAGCACGGTGGCGAACAGCAAGTACGCGAGGTAACGATGGGCTTTGCGCAACACGGCGAAGGTCGGCGCATCGGCGCCAAGCAACGCTGGCAATTGCAGATTGCTGCCCAGCATGACCGGATCGCCAGCCGCCGAAATCATCGCCCAGCCTACCAATGGCAAGGCCAGCATCAGCGCATACAGCAACACATGCGACAGCTTGGCGGCCAGCGCCTGCACGGCGGGTAAATCGGCGGGCAACGGCGGGGTGGTCGAGGCGAAACGCACCACTAACCGCACGATCACCAGCAGCAAAATGGCGATGCCCAATGGCTTGTGCAAATTGATCAGCCACTGATGCCGCTCCGACACCGACGCCACCATGCCCACACCCACAAACAACATGGCGAGGATCATCACCGCCATCAGCCAATGCAGTAGCCGCGCGGGCAAAGAGAAATGCTGAGTGCTCATGGGCGGGACTCCTGCGAGGCGCTGGCCGGCAACGAACTGACTTCACCCGTGCGGCGTTTATACGAAGCCGCATAGGCGGCGGAACGGGCGGCGAGCAATGGGTCGTCGGAGCCTTCGATGCCGCTGGGCAAAATCAGCGGGTCGTAGTTGATGTCGCGGCATTCGCCGCTGTCTTGCGCTTGCTCGCGTTCGAGCACCAGCGTGCCGGCGGTGACGGTGCGGTGTTCGCCGGTCCAGGCTTTGCTGGCGTCGTTGCTCGGGTCGCCGGGGTTGGCGAGCGTCAGCACCAAGTCCCAACGCTGCGCGCCCGCAGCAAGGCGCTGCTGCAAGTCAGGCAGTAGATAGTCCTCAGCTTGCGGCGCCACGCTGTCTGCCGGTGTGGTGGCGACCATGCTCCAACGCACGGTCTGGCGTTGGCCAGCGGCGTTGGTGAGGTAGAAGGCGTTCACGCTGTTATAGGTTTCCGTGACGAAACTGGCGGCCGGTTTCGCGGTTTTCGCCCAGGCCAGAAACGCACCGGTTTCCGGGTGCGAGGCGAAGAAGGCGCCGGCTTTTTGCGGGTCGGGTTTGCCGGTAGCGGGGTCTGGCGCGGTGGCTTGCAGCAAGCCGAAAAATGCTTCGGGCGTGCCCACTGGAAACACCGGCATGCTGTTCATGCCCGTGCGCCATTGCTGACCGTTGGCCTGCTGAAAGCGCAAGGCCATGCTGCGCAGCGGCGCGGCGCTGTCGGGCGAATACGGGTTACCGGTGGGCAAGGAAAACCGCCCCTGCACCGGCGTGCGGGTGGCGCTGAAGATCTCGGCAGAGGACAGCGAGGCCGCCGCGCCGCTGCTCTCGAAGTAACCGGTCACGCACACGCCCTTGGGGTGGTTGCGGCGAAAGCCGGGATGCTCGCCGTTGTTCTTTTCCAACACGTCGACCACGCGGTCGGGGGTCAGGCGCTCGGGGCTGAAATAGCCGCCGGTATACGCCAGCGCGCCCACCAGCACCAGCGCCACCGCGCCAATGGCGCCAAAGCGCAAGGCCAGGCTGAGCGGGCTGAGGGGCGGCCGCGGTTGAGGGTCGTTTGGTGCCATGGGGAACTCCAGAATCAGGCGAAGGTGCAGTCAGACGCCCCGCCTTGGCGTTTATTCCCCGGCCACGAATTAATTTATTTTTGTGGGGCGGCGGGAATAAAGTCGGCCCTGCGTCGTCTCTCGTTCCACACGCTATTTTACTAACGCTACGTTCTGGAACCTGCACCGCCATGCACGGTATCGATGACCAACTGCGCGAGCTGCTGCCCCGCCTGCGGCGCTTCGCCCAGTCGCTGACCCGCAACCCCACCAGCGCCGACGACCTGGTGCAAGCCAGCCTGGAAAAAGCCCTGGGCGCCTGGGCCGGTAAGCAGCCTGAGGGTGACCTGCGCGCCTGGCTGTTTGCGATTGTGTACCGCCAGTTTCTCGATGCGCACCGCAGCGCCAGCCGTTACAAGCGCGTGCTCGAACTGTTTACGGGCAGCCAGGACGACCATTACGCGCCGTCCGCCGAACGTACGGTTGTGGCGCAAACCACCCTCGCTGCCTTCGAACGCCTGCCCCATGAGCAGCGGGCGATTTTGTTGTGGGTAACGGTGGAAGGCCTGCGTTATCAGGAAATTGCCGAGATTCTTAACGTGCCGATCGGCACCGTGATGTCGCGCCTGTCCCGCGCGCGCCAGGCGTTGCGCCAACTCAGCGACGGCGAAATCACCTCACCAGCCTTACGGGTGTTGAAATGAACGAGTTGCCTCCATCCGAACACGAGCTGCACGCCTACGTTGACCGCCAGCTCAACGAGGCCGACCGCGACCGCGTGGCGCGTTATCTCAGCGCCAACCCGGAGTTGGCCGAGCAGGTTCGCGCCTGGCAGCACGACGCCCAGCACCTGCGCGCCGCGCTGAGCGGCGCCCTGCACCTGACGCCCAACCCGCAACTGGACCCCGCCGCCATTCGCCATAACAGGCGCCGTCAGCGCGGCCGGCAATGGGCGACCGCCGCCGCGCTGTTTGTTGCTGTCAGCCTGGGCAGCGTTGGCGGCTGGCACGCGCGCACCGTCAACCTGGCCAGCCACATGCTGCCCATGGCCGACGCCGTGCAGGCCTATCGCATGTTCGCCCTCAAAGACGGCATGGCCAACGACTGGACACTGGCGACCAGCACCGATGCGCAAAGCTGGCTCGACCGCCACTTCGCCCGTGCCGACCGCATTCCGGATCTGGCCGGCGTCGGGTTTACGCCCGTGGGCGGACGAATGATCAGCACCGAACAGGGCGCGGCGGCTATGTTGGTGTATCAGGATGCCAATGGCCGCAAGGTGAGTTTTTACATTCGCCCGCCGGGTCCGCAGCACTACTTGCTCGACCGTGGCGCGCGGCGGGATGGGGAATTGCAGGCGGATTATTGGTCCAGTGATGAGTACAACTACGCGCTGGTGGCGCCGGCGGATGATCCGGCGGTAGAGCCGGTTCGGCGGGGGTTGGGGCGGGCGATTTGATGTTTTCTTGTGAGGATCAAGGGCCCCTCACCCCAGCCCTCTCCCGCAAGCGGGAGAGGGGGCTGACCGCGTGCGACGGTCGTACAAACGCCACCCCTTCTCCGCTACGCCGGCCGGGCTGGGGGAGAGGGGCTTTTAAGCGTCAACGCTGCCCCTCGAACCATTCCACGATCACCTCCCGCGCCGGATGCGCCGCGCCCTGCGCACTCAACCACAACGCATACACCCCGCCCGTCTTCAATGGCTGCCCAAACGGCATCATTAAACTCCCCCGCGCCAAGGCATCCTGCGCCAGCACCTGATCACTCACCGCCACGCCCAATCCCCGGCTCGCCGCGTCCAAGGCCAGATCGTCCAGATTGAACTGGAGATGCTGAAAGCCCTGCCCCGCCTCTTCGCCGTGCGCCTGCAACCAGGTGGTCCACTCGAACCGGCTTGGCGAACCATGAATCAGCGGATGGGCTGCCAACTCGGCCACCGAACGCGGCGGTGGCAGTCCTGTGGCAAGTGTCGGCGCACACACGGGGATCAGGTATTCGTCAAACAGTGGCAACAATTTCCGGTCATCCAGCCCGTCGCGCAGGTACAGCACGTAGGCGTCGCAGTCGCCATCGGTGGCAACCGCTTCACCGCCCACGGTTTCAATCGATAGCGCCAGGCGCGGGTGCGCGGCGTAGAAGCTGGTCAGCCGGGGCAATAACCAGCGCACGGCCAACGACACAAAAATGCGAATTCGAAACGGCCGCTCGGCGGTGGCCGGCAGCAGTGAACGCTCCAGCGCGGTCAGCTCGGCGAGCAGGCGTTGCGCCACGGCCAGCACCTGCTCGCCGCTGGCGGTCAGTGCGACTTGTCGGCTGCTGCGCTCGAACAACGCCACGCCGTAGTGTTCTTCCAGTTGTTGAATCTGCCGGCTCACAGCGCTTTGCGTGAGGTGCAGGCGCGCCGCCGCGTCAGTGAAGCTGCGGGTGTCGGCGACGTGCACCAGGGCATTTAGGGCGGGCAGTGAGGGCACTCGGCGGATCGGTTCCATGGCGCGTCCATCTATGCGTTGAGTGAATAGCTGCATGAATTCTTAGCGTTGGAGTGTACCGCTGCTTTTGCCTATTTTCGCTGCTTTTGCGGCCGTTCACGCTCAGGTCGAGCATGCGGGCAGCGCATAACGGGAGAGTGACATGACAGAGTCGCGCGGAACGGCGTTGGTGGTGGGCGCGGGTGTGGTGGGCATCGCCACGGCCTTGTGGCTGCAGCGGTTTGGTTGGCAGGTAACGCTGCTGGATCGGCAACCGCCCGGCACCGCCACCTCGTTTGGCAATGCCTGTACGTTCGCCACCTACGCCGTAGAGCCGGTGGCGACGCCGGGCATTTGGCGGCAGGCGCCGGCGCTGTTGTTCAAACGAGATTCACCGTTGCGGGTGCGCCCGGCCTACTTGGGCAAAATCGCGCCGTGGCTGTGGCAGTTTCTCTGCCACTCCAGCGAGCAGCGTGTGCACGCAATCAGTCACGATTTGCGCACGCTGCTTACGCCGTGCATGCAGGCGTGGGCCACCTTGTTCGATGACGCGCAGGTGCACGATCTGATTCGCCACGACGGCTCGCTGTATGTGTTCGAGGCCCACGAGCGGCCTGTTGTCCAGGAAATGGTGGCGTATCACCAGGCGTTCGAGGTGCCGATTCGCCTGGTCGAGAATTCGGAGCTGCATGCTTTGGAGCCGGCGCTGAATGCCCGCGCGGCATTGGGCGTGGAGCTGCCGGGGGTGAGCCGCACGCTCGACCCGTATGCACTGAGCGTGCGGTTGTTCGAGCGTTTTCTTCAGCACGGCGGCCGCTTTCTGCGCGGCGAGTTGCTCGCGGTTGAACGCAGCGCCACCAGCGCCGAGCAGGTGGTGGCGCGGTTGGCCAGTGGCGAAACGCTGACGGTGGACCGCCTTGCCCTGTGCACGGGGGCTTGGTCCAAACAGCTTGCCGACACGCTCGGCGACACGTTGCCGCAAGACACCGAGCGCGGTTACCACGTGCTGTTCGAGCAAGCCGGGGCGCTGCTGAACCGGCCGGTGTGCTGGGGCGCCGGTGGCTTTTACCTGACGCCCATGGCGCAGGGGTTGCGCGTGGCCGGCACGGTGGAGTTTGCCGGTACGGCGGCGCTGCCGGATCCGCGCCGCTATCGCTACTTGGCCAATGGCGCGCGGCGCTTTCTCAATTTGCAGCACGAGCCGAGTTCGCAGTGGATGGGCTTTCGCTCATCGATGCCCGACAGCAAACCGGTGGTGGGCGTGGCGCGGTTGATGCCGCAGGTGTTTTACAACTTCGGCCATGGCCACGTCGGCTTAACGCTGGCGTCGATCACCGGCAAACTGGTGGCTGAACAGGCCAGCGGCGTGGCCCCGTCGGTGCCCTTGGCGCCGTTTTCGCCGCGACGCTTTGGCTGACGGTTCGCCGGCAAGGGCTCTGGGCCAGGGCGTGTAGCCTCCATCAATTTCAGCGATATCAACTACCAACACCATGCGTTTCTCAAGGCAGCGGCGAGCACGGAAACTTGGCCCCGAAGTCACTCACAACCCCTTGAGGAACACACCATGAAAACCATCGTTACCGCGTCTTTGCTCACCGCGTTGTTAACCGGCACTGCCTTCGCTGGCGCCGACGTTAACCACGATTATCAAGCTGCCACTGCCAAGCAAACCACCGAGCAAAGCAAAACCACCAAAGCCGATGACACCACCCAAGCCGTCGACAAAAAACTCGATAGCGAAGAGCAACGCTGGGGCCAGCCACGCTGGTGGCATTGATTGATCCGTTACATCACCGGGGCGCCAATTGGGCGCCCCGGTCGTTTCTGCGGGGCCGTTTGACCATTGGTCCTGTTTATCGAACATCGGCGAAACGCCACTACTCCACTTCTAGGTAACTCACAGAAATGGAGCATCAACGATGAGCAAATTACCTTTTACTGCCCTGTTACTCAGCGGAATTATGGCCGCCTCCTCCGCCTCGCTGGTGATGGCAGCGACCGTCACCCCGGGCAACGGCGTGGGCGCACCGGAAGCCGGCACCACTGGTGAAGGCACCGGCAACTCGGCAACCGGCGCCAACGCACCGGGCACCGGCACCGGCACGGGCGCAACCGGCCAAGGCACCACCGGCACCGGCACTGGCGCCCCGGGTGGCGCGGCAGGTGCGACCGGTAACGGCACCTCTGGAACGGGCACCGGCATTGGGACCGGCACCGGCACCACCGGTTCAGGCGCAGGCGCCACCGGCACAGGTGGCACGGGCATCGGTACGGGAACCGGCGCGACTGGAACAGGCACCGGCACCGGCTCGACCGTACCCGGCGGTAGCGGTGGCAGTGGCGGCAGCAGCTCGGGCAGCGGCGGCACTGGCTCCGGCGGCACCGGCACAGGCGGCACCGGCACCAGCGGCACGGGCGGCGGCATGGGCGGCAGCTCGGGCGGAACCGGCGGTGGCGCTGGCGGCTCGGGCGGCGCAGGTGGTGGCGGCGGCGCCGGTGGCGGCAGCTAATGCCGCAACGCAGTAGAAAATGGCCAGCGGGGTTCGCCCTTCTGGCCAATTTTTTTGCCTGTGATTAAGTCGCCAAACCCCAGGCTTACCCCTTAGGCGGTTTACCGGTATAACGGCAGCGCTGCCGTGCAGCTCCCCTTTCCAAGGACAGCCCACCGTAGTCGGGCCGGAGACTTACCGTGATCAAACCCCTGCGTATTGCCATTGTCGGCGCCGGCCCTGCTGGTCTTGCCGCCGCCTTGTACCTGCATCGCAGCGGCCATCAGGTTACGGTGTTCGAACGCTTCGAGCACGCCTCGCCCGTGGGCTCGGGGCTGATCTTGCAGCCTACTGGCCTCACCGTTCTCGACGACTTGGGTTTATTCGACGCTATCTCGCAACTGGGCAGCCGCATCGACCGCTTGTACGGCGCCGACGCGCTGACCGGGCGCACCGTGCTCGACGTCGGTTACGCCGCCATCAAAGGCGGCCGTCATGGCATTGCGGTGCACCGCGCCGCCCTTTTCCATGTGTTGTTCCAGGCCGTCACGGCTGAAGGCATCGCCGTCGAAACCGGGCTGGATGTGCAAAGCCTGGAAACCCGAGGCGACTTGGCCTGGCTGGTGGGCGCCAACGAGCGCAAGGCCGGGCCGTTCGATTTAGTCGTTGATGCCAGCGGTTCGCGCTCCCGGCTAAAGGCGTTTTGCCTGCAACCGAGCGAGCCTAAACCGCTGCTGTACGGCGCGTTCTGGGCCTCGCTGCAAGCCGGCGCCGCCGCGCAGACCAGCACGGCGCTGGTGCAGCGTTATCAGCGCGCCACCACCATGATCGGCGTGCTACCGATTGGCAAAGCCGAGCCGGCAAGCGCGCCGATGAGTGCGTTTTTCTGGAGTACCAAGCCGGATCAGGTCGACACGTTGAAGCGCGCAGGCATTGAGCGCTGGAAGGACGGAATCGCCAACCTGTGGCCCGACTGCGAGTCGTACCTGAAGCAGATCAAGGGTTTCGACGACATGACCCTCGCCCGCTACGGCCATCACACCCTGGCCATGCCGGTGGGCCGCAGCCTGGCGATCATCGGCGATGCTGCGCATTCCACCAGTCCGCAATTGGGCCAGGGCGCCAACATGGCGCTGCTCGATGCCCGCGCGCTGGTGCATGCGTTGAACACCAGCGAGGATCTGGCCAGCGCCCTGCCCCGTTACGCCGCCTCGCGCCGCCGCCATGTGCGCACGTTCCAGGCGCTGTCGGCGGCGTTCACGCCGTTTTATCAGTCCGACTCCCGGGTGCTGCCGATGCTGCGGGATCAGGTGCTGTTCGGCCTGTCGAAAATTCCGCCAGCGCCGCAGATTCTGGCGGCCATGGTGGCCGGCACGCTGGTGGATCCGTTCAAGCCTATCGGCTTGCGCGAACGCACCTGGCAGCCGCAGGCGCAACCGGCGCCGTTGTAAACCCGGCGCTTAGTGCTGGAGGTGGCCGTAGAGCTTGGCGTACAGGCCGCCTTCGGCGATCAGTTGCTGGTGGTCGCCATCTTCAGCAATGCGCCCGCCGTCAAACACCAACACCCGATCCGCTTGCTTAACGGCGGATAGCCGGTGGGCGATGATCAGCGTGGTGCGCCCTTGCAGGAACTGGCCAAGGGCCTGGTGCAGGGCGTATTCGGTGGCGGCGTCGAGGGCGGAGGTGGCTTCGTCGAGAATCACCACGCTCGGCTCGGCCAGCACCATGCGCGCGATGGCCAGGCGCTGGCGTTGGCCGCCAGACAAGCGCACGCCGGAGCGGCCGACGATGCTGTCCAGCCCTTTGGGCAAGGCTTGAATGGTGTGCGCCAGTTGCGCGATTTCCAGCGCGCGCCAGCAAGCGTCGTCGCTGCGCTCGCGACCCATGGTCAGGTTGGCGCGCACGGTGTCGTTGAACAGCGCCGGGTGTTGCAGCACCACGGCCACGTGTTCACGCACGGTTTCCAGGCCGATCTCTTCCAGGCTTTTATCGCCGTAGCGAATGCTGCCGCTTTGCGCGGTATACAGGCCCAGCAGCAATTGCACCAAGGTGCTTTTGCCACCGCCGCTGGCGCCGACAATGGCCACTTTTTCGCCGGGCGAAATATTCAGGTTGAGGCCATCGAGCACCGGCTCATCGTTGTACGCAAAGTTCAGCCCACGCACCTCGACGCCCACGGTGGGTTTGCCGGCAAAGGGATTAGCGCCGCCGGCGTATTGCGGCTCGTCGGCGCGCGCCAGCAGCTCGTTGATGCGCGTTAGCGCGCCACCGGCGGCGTAGTAGGCGTATTGCAGGTTCAGCAGTTGTTCGACGGGGCCGATCATGAACCACAGGTAACTGAACACCGCGAGCATCTGGCCAATCGACAAGTCGGAAAACAGCACGGTGAGCATCGCTGCCGCGCGAAAAATGTCGATGCCGAACTGGAACAGCAACCCGCTGGCGCGGCTGGAGGCGTCGCTTTTCCATTGCGAGGCCACGGCGTAATCGCGCACTTCCTGCGCACGCTGGCCGAGGCGGCCAAGGAAGAAACCTTGGCGGTTGCCGGCGCGCACTTCCTGAATGGCTTCCAGGGTTTCGGTGAGCGCCTGGGTGAAGCGCGAGGTGCTGTCGTTCTCCAGCTTCTTCAGGTGCTTGACCCGTTTGCCGAGCTGCACCGTGGCGTAGATCACCAGCGGGTTGAACAGCAGAATCAGCAGCGCCAGCTTCCAGTGCATCCACATCAGAATGCCGGCGGTGCCGGTCAGGGTGAGCATGGCGACCAAAAAGCGGCTGAGGGTTTCGCCGACAAATTTGTCCAGGGTGTCGAGGTCGGTGACCAGGTGCGTGGTCACCGTGCCGCTGCCCAGGCTTTCATATTCGCCGAGGGAAATGCGCTTGAGGCGTTCGATCAGGCGCACGCGAATGCGGTACACGATGTCTTTCGACAGCCGCGCGAACAGTCGGGCCTGCAGCACGTTGAAGATCAACGCCGAACCGCGCAGCATCAGGGTGATCGCCACCATCAGGCCGATGTAGCCGACCGCGCTCTGCCAGGCGCTAGGTAGCGCGTGGTTCATTACCTTGAGCGCCGCGTCGCCCTGTTTGAGCAGCACTTCGTCCACCAGCAATGGCAGTAGCAACGGGATCGGCACGCTGCACAGGGTGGCGAATACGGCGACCAGGTTGGCGAGGATTAACGACTTTCTATGGCGCAGGGCCAGACGGCGGATTTCTTCCCAGCTCAGGCGATCAAGCATGGGCGCCGTGCTCCAACCAGCGCGCCAACAGCGGCGCCAGTTGTTCCAGCGGTTGATAGCCATTGGTGAGCAAGGCCAGCTGCCCGTTGCGCTCGGCCAGCACGGTGGGAAAACCGGCGATGCCGAGGTTTTGCGTCCACTCGAAATCGGCGGCGGTGGCGGCCTGCTCGGTGGCGCTGTCGAAGGCGGCAGCAAACTCGATGCGCGGCAGCCCGGCCTGTTCGGCCAGTTCCACCAGCACGGCGGCCTGGGTGACGTCGCGGCCTTCCACATAGAAGGCGTGTTGAATCAACTTCACCAGCGGCCAGGCGCTTTCTGCATCCAGATTGCGCGCAGCCACCAAGGCGCGGCAGGCGGGTTCGGTGTCGTACACGAAGCCGTCGGGCAGCGCCCCGTCAAAGGTGAAGGCCTGGCCGGTGCTAGCGTGCACCGATTGCCAATGTTCGAGGATGTAGCGTTTGGTGGTCGGTTCCAGCGCGGCGGCCGTGCCAGCGCGCAAGCCGCCGGCCACCAGATGACTGCTGACACCAGCCGCCAGCGCTTGCTGGGCCAGCGCGTCGAATACCGGAGCGAAGCCCCAGCACCAGGAACACATCGGGTCCATCACATAGATCAGACGTGCGTGCATGCGTGGGCTCCAATTACCGGGACGATCTTGATTGAGAGGCGCGGGCCGCGCGTTTAGTCGCGGCCTTTTTCCCGTGGGTTGTAGCCCAAAGGATGGGGTTGGTTGCGGGCTTTTGCCAGCTCGATCTGCTTTTGCCGCTCACGTGCGCCGGCCCGGGTTTTCTCGCTGAGGCTGTCCCAGCAATGCGGGCAGCTGACGCCAGGCACGTAATGCGGTGATTCACGGTCGGCGATGGAGATGGGGATGCGACACGCGTGGCATTGGTCGTACTCGCCCTCGCTGAGGTCGTGGCGCACGGTGACGCGGTTGTCGAAGACGAAACAGTCGCCCTTCCACCGCGTTTGTTCCTGCGGCACTTCTTCCAGGTACTTAAGAATGCCGCCCTTGAGGTGAAACACTTCGTCGAAACCCTGGCTGAGCATGTAGCTCGAGGCCTTTTCGCAGCGAATGCCGCCGGTGCAGAACATGGCGACTTTCTTGTGCTTGGCCGGGTCGAAGTTCGCTTCGATATAGGCGGGAAAGTCGCGGAAGCTTTTGGTTTTTGGGTCTTGCGCGCCTTCGAAGGTGCCAATGGCCACTTCGTAGTCATTGCGGGTGTCGATCAGCAGCACTTCGGGATCGTCGATCAACGCGTTCCAGTCTTGCGGCTCTACATAAGTGCCCACTTGCTGGTTCGGGTCGACGCCCGGCACGCCGAGGGTGACGATTTCTTTCTTCAGCTTGACCTTGGTGCGGTAGAACGGCTGCTCGTCGCAGAACGATTCTTTGTGGTCGATATCGACAAAACGCTCGTCGCGCTTGAGCCAGGCCAGCAAGCCGTCGATACCTTCGCGGCTACCGGAAACGGTGCCGTTGATGCCTTCGAGGGCGATCAACAAGGTGCCTTTGATGCCGTTGTCGAGCATGGCTTGCAACAGCGGTTCACGCAGCGCTTCGTAGTCAGTCAGGGTGACGAACTTGTACAGCGCCGCCACGACGATGGGGTGGGTCATGGGGAATTCTCCAGGTGGTCACCCTCGCAAAGGGCGGACCGGATTTTGTGTTGAAAATGGCGCCGGCTGGCGCGGCGCGCATTTTATGCGAGTTTCGGGGCGTCGGCCATGCTGCGTTTAGCGCGGCCCCTGTAGGAGCGACTTCAGTCGCGATGGCCGTTATTCGGTCTGGCATTAGAGCGGCGTTTCCAGGAATCGCGACTGAAGTCGCTCCCAAAGGTAGTTTGCGAGCGGCCATAAAAAAACCGCCGCTTGATCACTCAAGCGGCGGTTTCTGGTTCCGGGAACTGCGCGGGGGGTTAGTGCCCGCCTGCGCAGGTCGGCGAAGCTGGGGCGGCGCCGGTGGCGGCCCATTCTTCGGGTGTATAGGTATGCAGCGCCAGTGCGTGGAATTGGCCCATCAGGTCGCCCAATGTGGCGTACACCTTCTGGTGGCGCTTGACCGCATTCAGGCCAGCAAACGCTGGCGTCACCACCACGGCTTTGAAGTGGGTTTCCAGGCCACGGCTGTGCATGTGGCTTTCGTCCTGCACGTCGACGAACGAAGGGTCGAGCGCCGCCAGGGTAGTTTGAATGCGTTCACGCATAGTCATACAAGGCTCCGATTACGGCTTTTTGGCTGGGGCTGGCGCGGCTTTGGCGTCGGCGGGGGCAATTTCTTTGGTCATGTCGGCCAGCAGCTTGTTCACTTCCGGAACAGCACCTTCAAGCTTGGCTTGGGCCATTTGCGCGGACTGTGCGGTTACGCGCGGCATGGTTTCCTGCACTTTCTTGCCCAGTGGCGACTGGTAGAAGGCGATCAGGTCTTTGAGTTCCTGCTCGCTGAAGTTGGTGGTGTAGAGCTTGACCATGTCGGGCTTGAGCTTGTCCCAGGCGACAGCTTTGTCGAGCGAAGCCTTGGCTTTTGCTTTGTAGGTTTCGAGAAGGGCTTTTTTGGTTTCTGGCGCTTGGGCCTGAACGAAGCGTTGATCGAAGAGTTGATCAACTTGGGCGTAGATCGGGGCGGTGAGTTTGTCGGCGTGGGCCAGTTTCAGGAAGGTTTCAGCGTTGGCGGCGTGGCTTTTCGCGTCTGCAAATACGTTGGCGCTCAGGCAGACCATAAAGGCGGCAGTGCAAAGGGTACGAATCGGGGTCATTGGGTGTTTCCTTGGTTTTGAAAGCGGATAGAAAGAGAGAAGTAAAGGCAAATCCCGGAGGCTGGGCATTCTGCGCGTTGCTTGGACACGGCTCAAGCGCAGCGGTTGCACTGCGCTAGCCGGCGGGAAAATCCTGACAGCGGTTGAGGAGATTCCTTTGGTCCGCAAGCGAATTGCCAGCACTTGCAGCACGCCCCTTCGACGGTGCATTCTTCGCGCCAACAAATTGGCTACCCGCCGCGACACGCGCCAGAAAATGCGCCCCGTTTCCCCGGCCCGGTTTCGCCACACCCCATTGAGCAACACACGGACGTGTTCGATGAGCAACCTCAGTACCGCCCTCGCCTCCGACCCTTGGCAACCTTTATGCGATGCCAAGGGCAGGCTCCTGCCGAACGCCGTCGGCTGGTCCAGCCGCCCCCACCTGAACTGCGCCCTGCCCGGGCACTATGGCCGCCGAAAGCGCTGGAACCACTGGTGCATCACCACGCCGGACTGGATGATGGCGCTCACCGTGGCGGACCTCGATTACATCGGTTACGGCGCCGTCTATTTTCTCGACCTGCAAACCGGTCATGCCGTCGCCCACACGCAGCTGCGGCCCCTGGCGCGCGGCTGCGAGATGCCTGACACACCCTTGCAGGGTCACGTCTTCCAGCACTCGCGCCTGAACATTCGCGTAGACGAGCACCCGGGTCGCGCCCGTTTGGTGGCCACGGTGCCGGACATCGGCGGGCAAACCTTGCAGGTGGCGTTGGACGTGCAACGCCCCGGCCACCTCGACTCAGTGAACCTGGTGGTGCCGTTTGCTCAGGGCGGTTTCCACGCCACGTCCCGGCATGTGGGGCTGCCGGCCAGCGGTGACGTGCAGTTGGGCACCACGCAATACCACTGCATACCCGGCAACAGCTTTGCCGCGCTGGACTTCGGCCGCGGCGTGTGGCCGCTCAATACCCACTGGACCCGTGCCGCCTTCGCCGCGCCCGGCGGTATTGCCGGCAACTTTGGCTCCGGCTGGACGGACAACACGGGGCTGTCGGAAAACGCCTTGTGGTTTGGCGGCGAGCTGCAGCATGTCAGCAGCCCCATGACGATCAGCGGCAACCTGCACAACCCCTCCGCGCCCTGGCAGTTAAATAGCGCAGATGACCGCGTGGCTTTGGTGTTCACCCCGCGCCAGCAACATGTGGCGCGGCCGAAGGTCGGCCCGTTCTATGCCGAGACCCGTCAATGGTTCGGTCAATTCGACGGCGTGTTGCGCGGCCCAAAGGGCGAGCGCGTGCCGGTGGACGGCGCCCTCGGCTGGCTGGGCACCACCAACGCGCGGTGGTAGCCCGCCACAGCCGCGAGCAGCGAAGCGCTGTAACGTTTTATGCGCGTTACAGGGAACCTGCCCGCCAGAGCAACGCCTAAACTGCCGGAACAGTCCGCGGAGAAGAACCATGAATCGCATTGAAACCGACAGCATCGGCGCCATCGACGTTCCTGAAGCGGCGTATTGGGGCGCCCAGACGCAACGTTCGCTGATCAACTTCGCCATCGGCCAGGAACGCATGCCGCTGGCCGTGCTGCATGCCCTGGCGCTGATCAAGAAAGCCGCCGCGCGGGTGAACGACCGCATCGGCGACCTGCCGCCCGACATCGCCCGCCTGATCGAACAAGCCGCCGACGAAGTGCTCGCCGGCCAGCACGACGACCAATTCCCGCTGGTGGTGTGGCAAACCGGCAGCGGCACGCAAAGCAACATGAACGTCAACGAAGTGATTGCCGGGCGCGCCAACGAGCTGGCCGGTAAAGGACGTGGCGGCAAGGTGCCGGTGCACCCGAACGACCACGTGAACCGCTCGCAAAGCTCCAACGACGCCTTCCCCACCGCCATGCATATCGCCACCGCGCAAGCGATCACCCACGACCTGCTGCCGGCCATTGCCGAGCTCTCGGGCGGGCTTGCCGAACAGGCTGCGCGGCACATGCACCTGGTGAAAACCGGGCGCACGCACATGATGGACGCCACGCCCGTCACCTTCGGCCAGGAACTTTCCGCCTTTGTCGCCCAGCTGGGTTACGCCGAACGCGCCATCCGCGCCGCGCTGCCCGCCGTTTGCGAGCTGGCCCAAGGCGGCACCGCCGTTGGCACCGGGCTCAACTCTCCGCACGGTTTCGCCGAAGCCATCGCCGCCGAGCTGACCGCCCTTTCCGGCTTGCCGCTGGCCTCTGCGCCGAACAAGTTTGCCGCCCTCGCCGGCCACGAGCCGCTGGTGACCCTGGCCGGCGCGTTGAAAACCCTGGCCGTGGCCTTGATGAAAATCGCCAACGACCTGCGCCTGCTCGGCTCCGGCCCGCGCGCCGGATTGGCTGAAGTGCGCCTGCCGGCCAACGAGCCGGGCAGCTCGATCATGCCCGGCAAGGTCAACCCGACGCAGTGCGAAGCGCTGTCGATGTTGGCCTGCCAAGTGATGGGTAACGACACCACCATCACCTTCGCCGCCAGCCAGGGCCATTTGCAGCTCAACGTGTTCAAGCCGGTGATCATCCATAACCTGCTGCAATCCATTCGCCTGCTGGCCGACGGCTGCCGCAACTTCCAGAAGCACTGCGTGGAAGGCCTGGAGCCGGACGCCACGCAAATGGCCGCGCACCTGGAGCGCGGGCTGATGCTGGTGACCGCGCTGAATCCGCATATCGGTTACGACAAATCCGCGCAAATCGCCAAAAAGGCCTACGGCGAAGGCACTACCTTGCGCGAAGCGGCGGTAGCGCTGGGCTTTGTCACCAACGAGCAGTTCGACGAATGGGTGCGACCAGAAAGCATGCTTGAGGCCGGTAGCCATGAGTGATGAGGTCAGGAGCGGCGCCACGCCATTGGAGGGCGACGGCAAGCGAATACTGCTGATTTTGGGCACGCCCAAGGGCAACAGTTTTTGCAACGCCTTGGCCGAGGCTTACACCGTCGGCGCCCGTGGCCAAGGCCACGTGGTGCGCCAACTGAAACTCGGCGAGCTGCAGTTCGACCCGATCCTGCGCGACGGTTACGACCAAAGCCAGACACTGGAAGCCGACCTGCTCGAAGCCCAGCGCCAGATTCACTGGGCCGAGCATTTGGTGTTCGTTTATCCGGTTTGGTGGGGTGGTATTCCGGCGCTGCTCAAAGGCTTTTTCGACCGCACCTTCCTGCCTGGCTTCGCCTTCAAATACCGCAACCGCTCGCAGCTATGGGACAAACTGTTGACCGGCCGCACGGCTGATCTGCTAGTGACCATGGACACGCCGCCGTGGTACTTCCGCTGGATCTACGGCGCCCCGGCGCACCGGCAAATGACCCGCACCATTCTCGGCTTCTGCGGCATCAAAACCCGCCGTCTGGAGCAGTTCTCACCCATTCGGCCGTCGACCGAAACGCAGCGCCAGGCTTGGCTGCGTAAGGCCGAGTTGTTGGGTTCGAAGATTTAAAGATTTGAAGATTTCACACACTCTGCCGGAGCGGCCGGCAGAAAGCAGTTATTCCCCCGTCGCCCGCCGCGCCCGCAGGTTGGCCATCAGCGACGGCCCAATGGCCGTCACCGCCGAGCCCAACACCACCAGCACCGCACCGACATACGCCAGCCAATTGATCTGCTCGGGATGAACATGCTCGGGCCATAGCTGCGCGGCGGCGGCCACCGACGCAAAGGTCACCAGCGGCGTGATGGCCAGCGTTGCACTTACTCGCGAACCTTCCCAATGCGCCAGCGCTTCGGCAAACGCGCCGTACGCCACCAGCGTGTTCAGGCAGCAGGCAATCAATAACCAGAACTGCAACGCGCTCAGTTGCAACACCTGCGCCGGATGCGCCCACGGCGTGAGCAGCGCTGCGCACGCCAGGTAAATCACCATCATCACTTGCATGGAATTCCAGCGGGTCAGCAGCTGCTTCTGCGCCAGGCCGTAAAAGGTCCACACGAAGGCAGCGAGCAACACGGTGAGCACGCCGACCGTGTAGGTGCCCAGCGACGTCAGCAACTCATGCAAGCGTTGGTTGAAGAACAGGCCGAAGCCGAAAATTAGCACCGCCAGGCCAATTGCCTGGCCGACGCTAAAGCGTTCATGGAACAGCCACACGCTGCCCAGCAGAAACAGAATGGGCGCCACCTGAATCACCAATTGCGTGGTGCCGGGGCTGAGCACTTTCAGGCCGATCAGATACAGCACGTAATTGCCGATCAGGCCCAGCACGGCCACCGCCAGCAGCACCCGACCATTGCCACCGAGCAACTTGAAATCGGGCAGGCGGCGCGTCAACGCCAGGTACACCAAGAGCAGCGAGCCGGAAACGATCAGGCGATACCAAGTCACGGTGATGGGGTCCATCACCTCCAGCACTTCTTTCAATTTGATAGGAAGAACACCCCAGAGCACGGCGGTGATCAGGGCAAGCGTCAGGCCGTAAACCCAACGGCCGGAAGAAGTGTGCATGGCAGCCTCAAGTGAGCAGAGCGCAGCAAACGCTGGCAAAGCCCGCATTCTAGGCAGCCGTCCACCCGCAAACACAGGAACAGTTGAGCGCCGTAACTGTATGGCTCGCCGCCCCGACCTGGAAAACGCCATTACGCTGACGTCAATTAAGTGGAAACAGCTGTTAGTTGGTGGCGATCTACTTGGAAAAGGCCACCATTTATCGGCTAACGTGGCGAACAGGCAAAGTGTGATTACACTCACACAATCCGACTCGCCTATGGAGCCACACCCATGTTCAGCCAACGTACGCAGGATGCCGCCGCCGCTACCCATTACCGCAGTGAGCGGGTGAGCGCGGTGAATGGTCAGTATTTTTTCGCTACCCGCGAAGGCACGTTGGAAGGCCCGTATTTCACTCGCGTGGATGCTGAGCGGGAGATTGCGATGTACGTGCGCCGGCAGTTACAAGGCGACGACATTATCGAGAGCCGCACGTTTATGGATCGGCATGGGACTATTGATCACTAGGCTTCGAGATCACCGTTTTCGTCGGGAGAATCGAGGCTAAAGCCTCTCCTACAGGACGTACGCAGGCGGAGAGAATGGCGTCAGTCTTGATTGACCCCCACGTATCAACGCATAAAAAAACCGCGCCGAAGCGCGGTTTTTTGTGGGCGGCGAAACCTTATTTGTAGGTTTCGAACAGGCCTGTAGCGCCCATGCCACCGCCTACGCACATGGTCACAATGCCGTAGCGCTTGCCGCGACGACGCAGTTCACGCACTAAGTGGCCGACCTGGCGCGAGCCGGTCATGCCGAATGGGTGGCCGATGGAGATTGAGCCGCCGTTGACGTTGTATTTTTCGTTGTCGATTTTCAGAAAATCACGGGCATACAGGCACTGCGAGGCGAACGCTTCGTTCAGTTCCCACAGGTCGATGTCGTCCACTTCCAGGCCACGGGCTTTGAGCAGTTTGGGCACCGAGTACACCGGGCCGATGCCCATTTCGTCCGGCTCACAACCGGCAACGGTGAAACCGCGGAAATATGCCAGCGGTTCCAGGCCCAGTTCCTTGGCTTTATCCAGGCTCATCACCAGGGTCATGGAGGCGCCGTCCGACAGCTGCGAAGCGTTACCGGCCGTCACCGAACCGTCTTCGGCGAACACTGGTTTCAGGCCTTGCAGGCTGGCCAGGGTGGTGTCGGCACGGTTGCAATCGTCGCGATCGACCACGCCTTCAACGATGGATTTTTCGCCGGTGGCTTTGTCTTCCACTTGGTACTTGACGGCCATCGGCACGATTTCGTCGTCGAACAGGCCTTCAGCCTGGGCGCGCGCGGTGCGTTGCTGGCTTTGCAGGGCGTATTCGTCTTGCTGTTCGCGGGTGACGTTGTAGCGGCGAGCAACGATTTCAGCCGTCTGGCCCATCGGGTAATAGATGCCCGGCGAGCTGACTTTCAGCAGCGGGTTGATCAGGTTGTCGGTGTTGACGCTTTTCAGGGTCATGGTGATCGACTCAACACCACCGGCGACGATGATGTCGCTGCAGCCCGAGGCAATCTGGTTGGCGGCGATGGCAATGGCCTGCAGGCCCGAGGAGCAGAAACGGTTGAGGGTCATGCCGGCCACCTGGGTGCCCAGGCCCGACAACACGGCCACGTTGCGGCCAATGTTGTAACCCTGCGCGCCTTCGTTGGAGCCTGCGCCGACGATGCAGTCTTCTACCGAAGCCGGGTCGATCTTGTTGCGTTCCAGCAGGGCATTGACGCAATGCGCGGCCATGTCGTCCGGACGGGTCAGGTTGAACTTGCCGCGAAAGGACTTGGCCAGGCCAGTCCGCACGCTGTCGACGATCACTACTTCACGCATCACGCACCTCGTTTTTGTTCGGGAAAGATCAGGGCTGGAGTGCAGCTGGCCGTTAGGATAAAACCCCCGCAAGCGCCACGGCGATGATTATTCATCCCGTGTATGCGCAGCGATCCTGCCCTTTTCAACGCCTACACGGGTACTGCTGATCAGTCCTTGTTCAACGCGCGCTCAAGGGCGTCGTTGATGGTGCGCAGCACTTTTACCCGGGCGAAGCGTTTGTCGTTGGCCTCCACCAACGTCCAGGGCGCCAATTGCGTGCTGGTGCGGTCGACCATGTCTTCCACGGCGTCGGCGTACTGCGGCCACTTTTCCCGGTTGCGCCAGTCTTCTTCAGTGATTTTGAAACGCTTAAAGGAAATTTCCTCACGTTCCTGGAAACGCTTCAGTTGGGTTTCCGAGTCGATGGAAAGCCAGAACTTCACCACCACCACGCCCGCGCGGGTCAGCTGTTCTTCGAAGTCGTTGATCTCACCGTAGGCGCGCAGCCAGTCGGCCGGGGTGCAAAAGCCCTCAACCCGCTCGACCAGCACGCGGCCGTACCACGAGCGGTCGAACACGGTGAATTTGCCGAGCGCAGGAACGTGCCGCCAGAACCGCCACAAGTACGGCTGCGCCCGTTCTTCTTCGGTGGGCGCGGCGATTGGCACGATTCGGTATTGGCGCGGATCGAGCGCCGCCGCCACGCGGCGAATGGCGCCGCCCTTGCCGGCCGCGTCGTTGCCTTCGAACACGGTGACCAACGAATGCTTGCGAAAGCGTTTGTCGCGCATCAGCCCAGCCAGGCGTGCCTGCTCGGCTGCCAGTTGTTTTTGGTACTGCTCTTTTTCTAGCTGTTGCGTGAGATCGAGGCTGCCCAACAGGCTGCGGTTGTCGATGCTGACCGAGGCCGGCCCGGCGTGCGGATGGCGTTGCGTGCTTTCTTTGACCTTGAGCGCAGCTTGCAGCCCTTCCAGCAGGATTTTCGCCACCGTCAGGTTGCGGTAGTTCTCGTCGGCGCCTTCCACCACATACCAGGGGGCGTAATCGCGGCTGGTTTTGTGCAAAACGCGTTCACCGAAGCGCACGAAACGGTCATAGGTTTCCGATTGCTGCCAATCCAAAGGGCTCAGCCGCCAGCTGCGTTCGGGGTCGTCTTTCAGATTCTTCAGGCGGGCTTTCATCTGTTTCTTCGACAGGTGGAACCAGAATTTAAAAATCAGCGCGCCCTCGTCGCACAGCATGCGCTCCAGGTTTTCCGCGCCGATGATGGCCTGGTCGAGCACCGCGTCTTTGAAATGACCATGCACCCGGCCCTGGATCATCTGGCTGTACCAGTTGCCGAAAAAGATGCCCATGCGCCCTTTCGGCGGCAGTTGCCGCCAGTAGCGCCAGGCCGGCGGATGGGCCAGTTCCTCGTCGGTTTGCTGGTCGAAGGTGTTTACCTGAATCAGCCTGGGGTCCATCCACTCATTGAGCAGTTTGACCGTCTCGCCTTTGCCTGCGCCTTCAATGCCATTGATCAGCACGATCACCGGGAAGCGCGCCTGCTGCTGCAATTCGAATTGCGCCTCGAGCAGCGCCTCGCGCAGCGCAGGGATGGCCGCCTCGTAGTCTTCCTTATCAATGGCGTGGCCAATTTCGGCGGACTCAAACATAAAACCTCGCTCCATTCGTTAACGTGATGGGCACAGCCTAGCGGATTGCGCCGCGCTAGCCATGCCCGGCGGCAGGATCGGCTAGAATGCGCGACTTGCCGCGCCAGAACCGATCATGTCCGACAGCCCTCTTTCCCCCGCAACCAGCACCGCCCAGCTCGATTGGGATGAACTCGGCCAGCCGCATTCGCGGGCCTATGGCGATGTGTATTTCTCCAACAGCGCCGGGCTTGATGAACCGCGCTACGTCTTTCTTGATAACAACGACCTACCCGCTCGCTTCGCCGCCCTACCGGAGCACGGCAAGCTGGTGATTGGCGAAACCGGTTTTGGCACCGGTCTGAATTTTCTCTGCGCCTGGGAGTTGTTTGCGCGCACCGCACCGGCCGGGGCGCAGCTGCATTTTGTCAGTGTCGAAAAATACCCACTCAGCCACGCTGACCTGCAACGGGCGCTGTCGCTGTGGCCAGCGTTGCAGCCGTTTTCCGAGCCATTGCTGGATCAATACGTGGCCTTGCACCCCGGTTTCCAGCGCGTGTTGTTCGACGGCGGCCGCGTGGTGCTGACGCTGTTGATCGGCGATGTAATGGAGCTGCTGCCACAACTCGACGCTGACATTGACGCCTGGTTTCTCGACGGCTTCGCGCCGGCGAAAAACCCGGACATGTGGTCGCCGCAACTGTTTAGCGAACTGGCGCGGCTGTCGACGCCGCGCACGACCCTGGGCACCTTCACCACGGCGGGCGTCGTGCGCCGGGCGCTGAAAGCGGTCGGTTTCAAACTCAAGCGTGTGCCTGGCCTGGGGCATAAATGGGAAGTGTTGAAGGGGCATTTCATTGGCCTGGAAGACGCGCCTGCTACGCCTCCCTCGCCCGCCTGGTACGCCCGCCCCGCGCCGCTCGGCGGCCCGCGCACGGCCCTGGTGGTGGGCGCCGGGCTGGCCGGCTGCGCCACCGCAAACAGCCTGGCAGCGCGCGGCTGGCAGGTGACGCTGCTGGAGCGCCATGGCGAGTTGGCGCAGGAAGGCTCGGGCAATCCGCAGGGCGTGCTGTACCTCAAACTGTCCGCCCACGGCACCACGTTGTCGCGGCTGATCGTGGCGGGTTTCGGTCATACCCGTCGGCAAATCCAACGCTTGCAGCTTGGGCAGGATTGGGACGCTTGCGGCGTGCTGCAACTGGCATTCGATGACAAAGAAGCCGCGCGCCAGGCGAAGCTTGCGGCCGCGTTTCCCGCCGACTTGTTGCATTCGCTGAACCGGGAACAGGCCGAGCAACACGCCGGCATCGCATTGGCCAGCGGCGGGCTGTTCTTTCCGAACGGCGGTTGGGTGCATCCGCCGGCGTTGTGCCAGTTGCTGGCCCAACACCCTGGCGTGCAATTGCTCACCCATCACAACGTGCTCGAACTGCATCAGCACAGCGGCCAGTGGCACGCGCGCGATGGCGAGCGTGAAGTCGCCAGCGCCAGCGTCGTGGTGCTGGCCGGCGCCGCCGATGTGCGCGCGTTTGCGCCCACCGCATCACTACCGCTTAAACGCATTCGCGGCCAAATCACGCGCCTGCCACAAACACCGCAGAGCCGTTCGCTGAGCACTGTGGTGTGCGCCGAAGGCTACGTTGCGCCGGCGCGCGATGGCGAACACACCCTAGGCGCCAGCTTCGACTTTCACAGCGATGACCTGACCGTTAAGGCGAGCGAGCACGCGAGCAATCTGCACATGCTTGAGGACATTTCCAGCGACCTGGCTGAGCGACTCAATGCCCGACAATTGCCGGTGGACGAGCTGCAAGGCCGCGCCGCTTTTCGCTGCACCAGCCCGGATTATTTGCCAATCGTTGGTCCGGTCGCCGACGCTGACGCCTTTGCCAGCGTCTACGCCGTACTGCGCAAAGACGCCCGGCAAAGTCCCGACAGCCCCTGCCCGTGGCTGCCCGGTTTGTATGTGAACAGCGGGCACGGTTCGCGCGGGCTGATCACCGCGCCGCTGGCCGGCGAACTGCTTGCCGCCTGGCTGAACAACGAACCGCTGCCGGTGCCGCGGGATGTCGCCGAAGCCTGTCATCCCAATCGGTTTGCCCTGCGAAAGTTGGTGCGCGGTTAGGGCGGTTCATGCCCGCGTGTGCCGAGCGCGTCACGAATGCCCGCCCGCTGGGCTACGCTTGCATCACTCAGCCCCTAGAACAGGCAACTCCGTGCTATGCAGCGCACGCAAACATTACACATCGATCGGCTACGCGGCCTCACCTACGGCCTGGTGTGTTTTGGTTTGACCGTGGTGCTGGCCCTGGAAGGCTGGCAGCTTTATCAGTCTTATCGCCAAGCGTTTTTCCAGGCCCGTCAAGCGGCCACCAACCTGACGCGGGCCACCGAAACCCATGTAAGGGGCGCCATTCGCCAGGCCGACACCCTGGTGCTAGGCATTGTCGAACGCAGCGAATGGGAAAGCCTTTCCGGCCTGAATGCCGCGCGGATGCAGCTGTACCTCAAAGGCCAGATGACCGTCCTGCCGCAACTGCATGGGCTATTTATTTACGGCCCCAGCGGCGAATGGCTGGTGACCGACAAAGACAGCATCCCGCCCAACGCCAATAACGCCGACCGCGAATATTTCGTGTACCACCGCACCCATTCCGAGCGCGGCGTGCACGTCGGCAAGGTCATCACCAGCCGCTCTACCGGCGAGCTGATCATTCCGGTCTCGCGGCGCATTAACAACCCGGACGGTAGCTTTGCGGGCGTCGCGCTGGCCACGCTCAAGCTCAGCTATTTCAACGACTTTTACGCCCAGTTTCGCACCAGCAAGGAAGACGCCTTCACCCTCACGTATGCCGACGGCACCATCCTGGTCCGTCGCCCGTACGTAGCTGAACTGATCGGCACCAGCATTGCCCATGGCCCCATTTTTACCGAGTACCTGACGCGGCAGAGTTCAGGCTCGGCGCTTATCGAATCATCCGTCGACGGCAAGGAACGCATGTACAGCTATCAACGCTTCAGCGACTTCCCGCTGGTGGCGATTTCCGGCATTTCCGCCAAAGCCATTCGCTTGCCCTGGTGGCGGCAACTGATCGTTGCCAGCGTGGTGTTCGCACTCATTGGCTTGAGCATGTTGGCCTTTGCCCGCGTGCTGCTACAGCAGATTTCGCGCAGCGAACTGGCCGAAAAAGAACGCCACGACGCCCACGAAGCCCTGCAGAAATTCTCGATAGAAGACGCCCTCACCGGCCTGGCCAACCGCCGCCGGCTGGACGAAGTATTGCCTCAGGAATTGGGCCGCGTGCGCCGCACTCAGGCGCCGCTGGGCGTGATCATGTTGGATATCGACCACTTCAAGCTCTACAACGACCGCTACGGCCACGTCGCCGGCGATGCGTGCATTCAGGCCGTGGCAAAAGTGCTGGCGGCCTGGGCCCGCCGTGCCGAAGACCTACCCGCTCGCTATGGCGGCGAAGAAATGATGCTGTTGCTACCCGGTTCTGACCAGGCCAACACCTTGAAAATGGCTGAAGGGATTCGCAAGGCCGTGCAGGAGCTGGCCCGCGAACACCTGGCCAGCCCACTGCAAACCGTGACGGTGAGTATCGGCGTCACGGTGGCGTATGCCCAACAAGCCGAGCAAGACAACGTGCCCGATTTAATCAAGCAAGCCGACACCGCGCTGTACGAGGCCAAGCGTGGCGGACGCAATCAGGTGTGTGTCTACCAGGCGCCTGAGGCGGCCACCCGGCACGGCAGCTAACCACAGCGCGCCCGGCTCGTTACCGTCGCGCTTACACCAACCCTTCGGCCTTTAGCGCCTCGACCACTTTTGGCCGCGCCGCAACGCGTGCCGAAAACGCTTGTACCGCCGGCCACGGCGCCAGGGAAAAACCGACCACGTTGGCCCAGTTGAGCACGGTGAACAGGTACGCATCGGCCACGGTGAATTGGTTGCCGAGCAGGTAGTCGTTATCGGCCAACTGAGCGGTGACGTAGTCCAGGCGCTTGGTCAGCGTGGCGCTGACGGCGGCTTTCCAATCAGCCGATTGCGCCGGGTTGAACATCGAGCCCATCGGCTTGTGAATTTCCGAACCGATAAAGGTCAGCCACTCTTGCAACTGATAGCGCGCAAAGGTGCCGGCCGCCGGTGCCAAGCCGCTTTGCGGGCTTTGGTCGGCGATGTACTGCAGCAACGCCGCGCCTTCGGTCAGCAACTGGCCGTTATCCAAGGTGAGGGCCGGCACGTAGCCTTTTTTGTTGATCGCAGTGAAGTCGGCGCCGCTCGCGGTGACTTTGGCTTTGAGGTCGACCTTCTCGGTCTCGAACGCCAAGCCGGCTTCCAGCAAGGCGATGTGGGGAGCCAACGAGCAGGCGCCTGGGGAGAAATACAGTTTCATAAGCAATCCTTCACTCAGTAATGGAGCGTGGCAGGCGCGTGGGAAGCACGCGTGCACTGAGCTTAGCGATTGCTTTCTCTGGCACAAGTACCCACCTTGCGGTAAGTATGCATTTGATATCTCTGACTAATTTGAAAGCGCCTTTATGCTCGATCAGCACGACCACGCCGCCTGCCGTGCCGGCAATGTATTCAGCGTCACCTGCCCGGCACGCTACGTCCTCGATGTGCTGGCCGATAAATGGGCGCTGTTGCTGATTCACACCCTGGCCCACGGCACACGCCGCACCGCTGAACTGCGGCGGCAAGTGGACGGCATTTCCGAAAAAATGCTGATTCAGACCCTGCGCCGGCTGGAGAAATTCGGCCTGGTTACGCGCACCGCCTACCCCGAAGTACCGCCGCGTGTGGAGTACTCGCTGACGGCGTTGGGTTTGTCGCTGAGCGAACCGATTCGGGCACTGGATCACTGGGTAGAGCGCAACATCGACGCCCTTAACCAAGCCCAAGCCGCGTTTGAAGAAAAGACCGTCGAGGCCTCGGCATGACAGACGCCACGCTCTCGGCCCAGCGCTGGCAAACGCTGTGGCAGCGCCTCGGTGCCGTTGCGCCCGAAGGCAGTTTCGCCACCCTCGCCGCGCATTACGCCGAACCGCAGCGCCATTACCACAACGGCGCCCATATCAACGCCTGCTTGCAGCACCTCGACCATTTCCAGCACCTGGCTGGCGATCTGCCCGCGGTGGAATTTGCCCTGTGGACACACGACGCCATCTACCACACCCAGCGCCAGGACAACGAAGCCGCCAGCGCCGATCTGGCCGAAGCCTGGCTGCGTGAGGCCGGCTTGCCCGAGCACATCGCCAGCGTGCGCCGGCACATTCTCGCCACCGCCCACGTTGAGCCCGCCGCAGCGGATGATGCGGGGCTGGTGGTGGATATCGATTTATCCGTACTCGCCCTGCCCGCCGACGCTTACCACGCCTACACCGAAGCCATTCGCGCCGAATTTGCCTGGGTGCCCGAGGCGCTGTTCAACGCCGGCCGCGCCAAGGTGCTCAACACTTTGTTGGCTATGCCCAACCTTTACAGCCACGAAGAAATTCGCGCGCTGTGGGAAGCCAAAGCACGGGCCAACCTGCAAGCAGAACTGGTGCGATTACTGGCCTGACGCGGCCCGCAGGTCGCGGCTCATTAACGACTGCGGCTTTCCCCAGCGCTCGAACTGTTCAACCATCACCCAGCCGCGCTTGGCGTAATAGTCGGCGCGGTCTTGCGTGTGCAAATACAAGCGTTCCACACCCTCGATTCGCGCCCGCTCACAGACCTTTCCCACCAGCGCCTCGGCGATGCCCTGCCCGCGCGCCTGCGGGGTTACGAACACGCAGGCCAGCCACGGCCCGAGTTCGTCACGGCCGGGGAGATCGTCGCTGGCCAGTGCCGCGCCGCCCAGCAATTGGCCGTTGTCGACAGCCACCACGCTGGGCCAGTCGCCATTGTGCTGGCCGGCAGCAAATTCGTGCTGCCACGCAGCCAACGACTGACCGACGTACTCGTAACTGAATTGCTCGTACAGCCAGGCGGCCATCGTGGGGCAATGCTCCATGTGCTCGTGCAACCAGAAAAACTGCGGCATGAGTAACTCCCTGAAAATGAGGTGCCGAGGGTAAAGCGCGCGCGCCGCTGTGTCATTCAGTGACACAAACGGGTGCACTGCCGCGCTTCGTTTTCGCCCGCGCGCACCAAAACGACGCGCCAGACTGCGCCGCACCGTTGGCCGCGCCTTGCATCGACGCCGCAGCGGCGCGGTCCGGAACTTGCTAGTTAAATGGCTCATTGCCAGCACCGGCAGCCCGACAGCGTTCTGTACAACGGAACGCTGGCAAGATCCTTTGAGGAGTCGTCGTTCATGCAGTCCGTGTTATCCCCTGGGATCCATCTTCTGAGCCGCTTCGGCTTTGCCCGAAAATTCCAACTGCTGTTCCTGCTATTCGCCCTGCCGCTGGCGGGCAGCTTGTGGATGGTCAGCCAAACCTTTCAAGCCAAGCTGGCGGTGATCGCTAAGGAACACAGCGGCGTGCGCCAGCTGTTAGCGCTGGATGCGGTGGACCAGCAGTTGTCAGCCCGGCGCAACCTGGCCGCGCGCTGGAAAGCCGTCGACACCGCCCGCGTGCCCGGCGCCGATGCGCAACAAGCCATTACCCAACTCGACAACTCCATGCCGGCGTTGCGTTCGGCCATGGACACCTTCGCCGAAACGCTGCGCGCAGAAGGCGCCAGCGACGACGTGCAAAAGCGCCTGCAAGAGCTGCTAACCGGCGCCGCGCAATTGGAGTTAGCGAGCCTGCGCACGGTCGGCTGGTGGCCGGATGCGCTCGACCGTTTCACCGCCATGAAGGCGAGCTTGCAAGGGCTGCGCGACCAGATCGCGATCGACAGTGGTTTGACGCTCGACCCGTCGGTGGAAGGTTATTTGCTGATGCAGATCGCCACGCAACAGGCGCCGGAAATGATCGAACGCGTCGGTCGCCTGGCGAGCATGGGCGAAGCGTCGGTTGCGGCCGGTCAGTTCAGCCTGCAAAGCCGTTTGCAACTGCGCGACCTGCGTGCCCGCATCAACGACGCTCGCGCGCAATTGGACAAAACCGGCGCCACCCTGCAAGCCAAGCTGCCGGCCGCGCTCAGCGCGTGGGCCGATCAATACAGCGCCACTCAGCAAACCCTTAACACCGAACTCAAAGCCCTGGACGACGGCTTGTTCGGCGACACCATCAGCATGAAAGGCCCCACTTTCCAGCGCACCATGGACAGCCTGCTCAGCACCCTGTCGGCATTGCGCCAGCAGTCGCTGCAATCGCTCGACGCGCGCCTGGATTTCTACCACAACCGCGCCATCGCCCAAGCCGTTCCAGTGGCCGTGGCTTTTGGCCTGTTGTTGCTGGCGGCCGTGTATTTGTTTGTGTGTCTGCAAAGCTCGATTCGCCGCAGCGCCAGTGGCATTACCACCCTTGCCCAGTCGCTGCGCGACGGCAATTTGTGCGTGGAAGTGGCGGTGCAGGGACGCGACGAACTGGCCGCCATCAGCACCGCGCTGAACGCCGCCGTGGTGCAACTGCGCACCAGCTTGCTGGGTGTGAACCACGAGACGTACCAGCTCAGCGACGCCGTCGTCACCTTAAACTCCCACTCCACCGACACCCTCGGTGAAGTGGAAGCGCAGCAACATCAGATCAGCCAGATCGCCACCGCCGCCACGCAACTGGCCGCCACCTCGCTCGGCGTGGCGAAAAGCTGCGAGCAAGCCTCGGCCAGCGTGCGCCAAACCCGCGCCATCGCCGAAGCCAGCAACCGCGACAGCGAACGCACCACCGCCAGCATTCAGGAACTCAACCAACGCCTGAGCGACACCGCCGAAGCGTTGGGGCGCGTGAGCGATCAGGGCCAGCAGATTCATTCGGTCGTCGACAGCATCCGTGGCATCGCCGAGCAGACAAACTTGTTGGCGCTGAACGCCGCCATCGAAGCCGCCCGCGCCGGCGATCAGGGCCGTGGCTTTGCCGTGGTGGCTGATGAGGTGCGCAGCCTGTCGCAACGTACCCAAGCCTCCACGCTGCAAATCGCCACCACCGTGGAAAGCCTACGCAGCACCGTGCGCCAGGCGGTGGAACTGATGGAAGCGGCGTGCGGCCAAGCGCAGAGCGATGCCACTGCCGTGACCGGGTTGGGCGTCAGCCTCGGTGAAATCGCCAGTGCGGTTCAAGGCGTGAGCGACACCCTGGCGCAAATCGCCACTGCCGTGGAAGAACAAGCCACCACCGCCGATGCCGTCAGCGGCAGCATTCAGCAAGTGGACCAAGCCGCCATCCGCCTGCTCGACGGCGCCCGTGCGGTCAATCAGGCGGCCGACCGTTTAAGCCAAGGCAGCCGCGCGCTGAACGACAACACGGCGCGCTTTAGCCTCGGTTAAAACAAACGAGCCCCCGCGTTTCGGCGGGGGCTCGTGCTTGTTCGACTGCGGTTACTGGCGGGCCAAACGCACCCGCGTCACCCGCCGCTCCGACACCTCGATAGCCGAAAGCGTCCATCCGCCCCACTGCACCTCATCGCCAATCACCGGCAAGCGATCCAGCAGACTCATTACCAGGCCGGCCACGGTTTGGTAGTCGTCGGTGGCGCTGGCGGCAAAGCCGATGCGTTCCTGCACCAGGCTGAGGTTAAGCGCACCGCTGACCAGGTAAGCGCCGTTATCGTCGACGATGTCCGGGCCGTCTACTTCGCTGGCATCGGGCAACTCGCCGGCGATGGATTCGAGGATGTCGGTCATGGTCAAAACGCCCATGAAATCGCCGAACTCGCTGACTACAAAAGCGATGTGCGTCGACTCTTTGCGCATCTGCTCCAGGGCGTTGAGCACGGTGAAGTGCTCCAGCACGTTGATGGTTTGGCGCGCCATGGTGTGCAGATCCGGCCAATTGCCGGCCAGCAGTTCCTTGAGCAACTCCTTCTTGTGCACAAAGCCCAGCGGCTCGTCGACGTGGCCTTCACGCACCAGCGGCAGGCGCGAGTACGAGGAGTTCATCAACTTCTGGCGAATGGCTTCCGGGCTCTCGCCTACGTCGAGGTACAGCACCTCGGCGCGCGGCGTCATTACCGCGCGCACCGGGCGCTCGGCCAGTTGCAACACGCCGCTGATCATCACCCGCTCGCGGCGGTTGAATGCCGGTTGCGCATCGTCGCCCTGCACCAGATCGGCAATGTCTTCGCCCACTTCGTCCACCGTCAACTCACGCCCGCCAAGCAAACGCATCACCGCGTGCGCAGTGCGCGCGCGGCGCGGCAGCGTGCCTTGCGCCGAGCGCTGGCGGCCACGGCGCGCCAACTGGTTGAACAGCTCGATCACAATCGAGAAACCGATGGCCGCGTACAGGTAACCCTTGGGAATGTGGAAGCCCAGGCCTTCGGCGGCCAGGCTGAAACCAATCATCATCAAGAAGCCCAGGCACAGCATGATCACCGTCGGGCGCGCGTTGACGAAGGCGGTCAGCGGCTTGCTCGCCACGATCATCACGCCGATGGACACCACCACTGCAATCATCATCACGCTCAGGTGTTCCACCATGCCGACGGCGGTAATCACCGCGTCCAACGAGAACACCGCATCAAGCACCACAATCTGCGCCACGATAGGCCAGAACAGCGCGTAACCAGCGCCGGCCGAGCGTTCGGCAATGTGGCCTTCGAGGCGCTCGTGCAACTCCATGGTCGCCTTGAACAGCAGGAAGATACCGCCGAACAGCATGATCAGATCACGGCCCGAGAAGCTCTTGTCGAACACCTCGAACAGCGGCTCGGTGAGCGTCACCATCCAGGAAATACTGGCCAGCAAGCCCAGGCGCATGATCAACGCCAGCGACAGGCCGATCAGCCGCGCCCGGTCGCGCTGCTCCGGCGGCAGCTTGTCGGCGAGGATGGCGATAAACACCAGGTTGTCGATGCCCAGCACCAGTTCCAAAACAATAAGCGTGAGCAGGCCTAGCCAGGCCGTGGGGTCAGCTATCCATTCCATGTTTAGAGAACCTGCGTCGAAATAATAAGAAGAGCACGGCAAGCGTGAGCGGCGCGATGGCGCGGCGGGGCAGAACGAGGCGTGAACGGGGCGTGGCTAAAACTGGGAGGTTCCTGAAGCGTGTTCATAAAGGCCAAGAGTGATTTCGGGCGGCCATCCTACCCAATAAGAAACCGTCGCACCGCTGGCCAAGTATTGCGGAATTTGTATTGGCTGCTTGGCGTTAATGGCGCAGCAGGTAAACCCCTAACCCCACCACTGCGCAGCTAAACAGCACCCGAATCACGCCCCACTTGAAGCGAAACAACGCCACCGCCGCCGCAACCGCGATAACCGCCGACGGCCAATCCAGCGAGCCGTCAAAGCCCTTGGGCCACAACACGTGATAGGCGAAAAACACCGCCAGGTTAAGAATCACCCCCACCACCGCTGCGGTGATGGCGGTTAACGGCGCGGTGAATTTCAGCTCGTTGTGGGTCGATTCCACCAGCGGCCCGCCCGCCAAAATGAACAGAAACGAGGGCAGAAAGGTAAACCAGGTAACCAGCGCGGCCGCTACGGCGCCCGCCAAAAACGCGTGCTCGGCACCAAACACCGGCTGCACATAAGCGCCGACAAACCCAACAAACGCCACCACCATAATCAGCGGGCCCGGCGTGGTTTCGCCGAGCGCCAGGCCGTCGATCATCTGCGTCGGCGTCAGCCAGCCGTAATGGCCCACCGCGCCCTGATACACATAGGGCAACACGGCGTACGCGCCGCCAAACGTCAGCAGCGCCGCCTTGGTGAAAAACCAACCCATCTGCGTGAGCGTGCCGTGCCAGCCATACAGCGCAGTCAGCAGCCCCATCGGCAACGCCCACAGCCCAGCGCCCACTACCAGCAACACAACCAGGCGCGACCAGCGAAAGCGCGCGTGCTCGGGCGTGGGCGTGTCGTCATCAATCAGCGCCGGCCCGAACGACTGCTTCGCCGCCCCGTGCCCGCCACCGACAGTGAACACGCCCGGCGCGAGTTTGCCGCCCACGTAACCCAGCAAGGCCGCCGACAGCACGATCAACGGGAACGGCACGCTCAGGGCAAAAATCGCCACAAACGAGGCGGCCGCGATGCCCCACAGCCAATTGTTCTTCAACGCCCGCGAGCCGATGCGATGGGCCGCCTGCACCACAATGGCCGTGACCGCCGGCTTGATGCCATAGAACAAACCGGCCACCACCGGCACCTCACCGAAGGCGATGTACACCCACGACAGCGCGATCAAAATAAACAGCGACGGCAACACAAACAGCCCGCCGGCAATCACCCCGCCCCAGGTGCGGTGCATCAGCCAACCGATATACGTCGCCAACTGCTGCGCCTCGGGGCCGGGCAGCACCATGCAGTAATTCAACGCATGCAGAAAACGCCGCTCGGAAATCCAACGCCGACGCTCGACCAATTCCTGATGCATGATCGCAATCTGCCCGGCCGGGCCGCCGAAACTGATAAAGCCGAGTTTTAGCCAGAACAGCAGGGCTTGGAATAGGGGGATGGGGGTTGGCTGGGGCGTGGGGTTGGTCATGGGGGCGTCGGGATTGGGGCGGTTGTTAGGTGGCTGAAGATAGCGCAGTAAGAGGGCAGAAATGTAGCGTGGGGGTTGGGTTGCTGGAGGGAATTTGCGCGAGTCGTGGAGATCGGCGCTCGACTCACAATTCTGGATCCCCGCGTTCGCGAGGATGACGGATGTTTTTGCCCCTTTCATCCGTCGGACCTGACGAAAAACGCTGAAAAGTTCTCCGTCATCCCCGCGAAGGCGGGGATCCAGAGTCTTTCAGGAGACGCAGTTAGCTCCGCGAGCCGGGATCCCGAATTGTCGGACCACCGCCTTCACGGGGGATAACGGAAAACTCAATAAAACCCCCGCCATCCTCGCAAAGGCGAAGCCCCATCCCCATCCACGCTGCTACGCTACGCCCACCTCGGCCACCGCCCGCTCCCCCAAATGCCCAGCCCCCTAGCCCACTTCCACACCCCAAACCCCACCCTGTCCCCACGCGACACCGCCCCCATGCTCCCGGAAGAACGCGCCCGGGCCCAGGAATGCGCCGCCAGCGAACGCTTCAGTTGGCTCACCGTCTGCGTAGCGCCACTGTGCTTCGGCCCGATACTGCCCTTTCTCGCCTACATCGTCGGCCTGTTGCTCTACCGCACCCTGTTCGACGCACACCTAGACATCGACCACCTCCTCGAAACGACTTACGTCTGGCTAGTGCCGGCCACCCTGCTCTTCACCGCCGCCTGGGTGCTGCTCAACATCCGCCACGCCAAGCGCGACGCGACCAAACGCTACTGGCGAACCTTGCCCGAGCGCGGCGAAGTTGAACTGGAGCGCCACACGTTAGTGACCGCCACCAATGTGTGGTCCAACGCGTACGACCCGGACTGCAACACCCTCAGCGTCTGGAACGGCGAACGCCTGGAAGACGCCTACGACAGCGGCATCACCCAATGGCTGCTGGCAACCACCACCGCCGGCCACTGGCTGGTGCTGAAAAAACACTACCCCGGCAACTTCAGCTACGCCCGCGAAGGCAAACAGCCAGCGCCTGAAAAACACCTGCACGCCCACGCAGAAGTCGCTATCGCGTTCGCCCCGAGAACCAACCTGACCCTGGGCCAACGCTTCGATGGCGCGCCCATTCCCGTGCACAACACTGCCTACTGGCTGAGCACCGACGAGCTTCAGCGTCTTACCGAAGCAGCACACCACTGGGCCTTCGCGCCGCCCGATCAGTACGGCGTTGTTAATGCGCAAGACGCCGCGTGGGTGGAGCAATTAGTCGACAAGGCAAAAGCTTCCTAACCACGCGGTACGCCCCCCACCACCCTGGCTCACCCGCCTGCGCAAACAAGACGGCAATCGACCAACCTGCAAATTCACAGCGACCTCAAATCCCAGGCACTAAAAAGGGGAACACCTCGTTCCCCTTCTTGCACGCAACGGCAAACCCTACGCCGCCCTTCTACCCTGGCAAGCCTTCGTCAGCGCCTTAGCCATTTCACTCAGGGTTTGCACAATGGCCGACTCCTGACTTCTGTCGATAAACGCATCGGCAGCCGACAGGCGTTGGACGTACAACATCAAATCCGCCGCACGTTCCAGCGCATTTTCAACCGGCACGCCGGCATTGACCGCGAACAGCGGAATGTCATCGAGATTGTCGAAGGGTTGGTGGGTGGTGACTTTTGACATGTCATTCAATTGTGAAGCTCCTGCTGTCTAGTGGAGCCGCCACAAATCGTCGCCAAACAATTAGGGTGGCAGCTGTACGCAGGTTGGCGAACCGGGGACAGAGGAACCCGGCATACCCGAAGGTATCCCGCGCACAGCCGCCATAAACACCTAGCAACAGACACAAAAAAAGCGCTGCTATTAGGTGAGAGCGCTGTGCGCCTCATATCTACTCGGATCGCCAAACCCGGTCGCTGAATTGGCAGCGACGGCGGGACTATAGAAGCCACTTCCCTACCCTGCAACGGGTTTTTCCAGCGGCGCTGCGTTGCAAGACATATCCCGCAGGGAATCCGTAAAGAGGATGGGCGAGATTTCTGTTGGCCGTTCACAGTATTGGTTGGACTAGTTAGCGGAGCGTGGACAACGGGAGGGGGGATCAGTAGTGTCCGCAGGGCACCCCGGCCAGTGTCTAAAATCGCCGGTAACAACGGAATGTTCAACGTGGAAATGTAGTATTCAATGACGCGATTTTCTCTTCATATGCGCTTCCTAGCTCAACCTGCCCTAACCCTCGCTGAATCGACACGGCGTTCGGCCAAAACAAAAAAGGGAACAGTTTTATAAACCACTCTAAATTAGACTAAAAATATTATTAATACACCCGCCCCTTTCGTCGCGGAGATTTTATGAATTATTTTATTTGTCCGGGATTTGGATCCATAACTTTTCTATTTGAACACTTCAAATTCATCACATCCTGCGGCTACGTCTGGCTAATGGAAAATAGCAGCGAGCATGTGTTTTATGACGCTTCTCTAGAGAGATTGTTCTTTTATAAAGGCGACATATACGCGGAGTGTTCCAAGGACAGATATTGGCTTTGGCGCGATAGTGAATTTGTCAAAATAAAGAATCGCGCCGTGACGTCCGAGCTACGATCGATTGGCACTCAAGTACAGAGAGGCCCCTATAACTATCGTCGCTATAGTGACAATTTTCCGATAATACGACATGAGCTCTCTGACGGCGAAAAACTGCTGATCGGACATTTAGATAAACATTCATTGATCTCTGCAAGCCGAGATTCACTTGTATTTCACGACTACGGGGCTCACGCGATAATTGAGTATACAACAGACTTTGAGGTGCGCAGGAGTTACACATTTGAAGGTAGTGGTGGCGACGCATTGCATGATCCATCGTGCCCCAATCTGTTGGTAGTGCTCGCACATTCTTCGAACGAGCAGAGTTTTATTTTTATCTTTGATCTTATTGAGTTCACTGTTATTTCCAAAATCGAAATTGGTAGTAATACCCGCGAAATCTACCACTTGCAATCCGCCGACGGGGACCTTTTCTTTCGAGCCGATAGCAAGTTAGTAAAATTTTCCTCCGCTGAAATGAGGCTGTTTCAGCCATTCCAGGATAAGCCCGTCAATAGCGCTTTGATAAAAAAAATCTGGATGTACGTATCTTTCTTGGGCGATTCGAAAATCGATATATATCGTCTTTCAGATAATGCCAAAGCAGCCAGTTTTGAAGGGATCTCTGGATATGAGCCTCAAAACTTCGACTCAGATGGCGAATACAACGGTGCTATCTATGGGATTATTGAAAGTAATATGCGTGCTGGATTGAGTTACGCTGCTTTCTGGAAGGACTCCGATTGTTTGACCTCTGCGTCATCTCAAGTAGAGAAACCCATTTTCGACATTTCCAAAGTGGCGTGTCAAAAGGGATTTTCAATCAATATCTCGATTGATAACACCGAGAACTATTCCATAACAGCTCGGCATGCGCTCGCCGCTCTCGACAAGAGTCTCTATGATCACGGTGATTTCATGGACCGCGCCCATAGTGCTGAGTTCAATGGTGCTATTGCGTGGCAATTCAAGAATGGGGGTTTGCTGTCTGTTGAGCAGCGCGAGCAGCTTACAACCGCAGGTACTTACTTGCTTGAAGAGCAATACACTCTATTCAAAGGCGCAGCGACCGGTGATGACTGCAGCTTGTCTATCAGTTTCGAATAGCTTTAACGGTAGGCTCGGGCCTTGAAATGGGTAGCTTTATCTTTCTTTTAGGCAGTACTGGTTGCGAACAAAGGGGACAATCTGTGCGACTAACGGGGACGGATTTATTAACCAGCTCTAAATAAGAGTCGATTAATAAATCTGTCGCCTTTTCCCTTCCATAAATCCGTCCCCCTTCCCACACAGAGGAAGCAGTACGGAGAAGAGATACCGGGCGGTCTTAAATGATATTTAACTTTCTAGGCGTAATTGGCATTCAAGCTACCGGCAAAGGGCTGCTTTTTGAGAGTCAGGAATCACGTGCCGAGTATTCGAACAATCACTTTGAACTTGAATCGCCGACCCAGGATTTTCTGAAGCTGTCGGTCGGCGACAAGCGCGTTTTCGACACTTACCACGATAACGAGGTGCGAATATTGACCGCGAATTCGCAATGGTCATCTGCTCATTCCGTTCTTGGTGGAAATCAGTCCTACGTTTTTTTTAACGAAGACGCTGATCAGGACTTTTATGTGGCGCGCGCCTGGGATGGTGAGGTTATGTTCCAGATCCCATATTTCAGCGCCGAGCGATATTTCGCTCCAGAGTTGATCGCACTAGGTAACGAGGACATATGGACCATCGTTGATTTGACCGGTCGGAAAATCAACGAAATCACATGTAGCGGATTGAGTGGACGATCTGGACAGGCTCGCTTTACCGACCGGTTGTTTTTGTTTCGAACCGTCAGCGAACCTAGCTACGAAATTTACGATGTTGAAAAACGTGAAATGGTTTCTTCCGTTTCTGTAGTGGACTGCGTGTTTGCCATGCTTGCTACGCCGGAAGGTGGCACGTGGCTAGTGGACGCGGAAGGCGTGAAGTACTTCGACCATTACGGCAGTCCTCATACGGAGCTGCGGACGATTTATCGCTTTTCCACGCCCTTGGACGTTGATCAAAACGATGCTCTTATCTGGCACGACCCCTCACGCATTTATGTGGCATGTAGTCTGGCCCGCGATAGTCAGTTGGTTGTTGCAATTTCTCTGGATGGAAGTCGACTCGTTGAGGAATTACGCTGGTCCCAGACATGGTCAATCACTTGGCGGGGCGGTTATTTGAATGGCTACAACTACCTAACGCTTGGGCGTAGTGATTTGCTCGCTGATAACGCGGTGATGCTATGGACGCCGGACCTGCCGTTGACCGAAGAGTTGGTTCACGTTGACTTGAGCCCTTTGGTGGAAGTGAGCGAAGTGCCCTCTGCGATCAAGGCAAAACATAGTTTTCATATTCGGGTCGAAGACACTTCAAGCAACCGCGCAGTCCGTTCAGCCGCACACGAAATAGGGCGGCTACTCGGGGAGTCTTGCTCCGGTGCTTACAATTACGCGCTGGAGGTACGTGATCGAAAATTTGATGGTCAATTTTATATCGAAATAACCACGCCTTTTGCGCCGAATGATTTCGAACGGGGTTATCTGGCGGCCTATATCCAGTTTTTCCGCAATTCTGGCGGATTGTCTCCAGCCGGAAGCAAGGCACCGCTTGCCGAGCCGATCGTCACTTGGAAAACCAGCGCGTCCTGACGCTGTGGTGAATAACGGGGCAGCAAATGGGTAAAGGGGACAATCTCTGTGTCCCCTTTTTCCCCTGGCGTTGGAAGAATTGCTAACCACGCGGTGGTATTAGGTACGGGGCAGCTTGAATGCCCTCGCGCAATGGCGAAGTACCACCCCAAAACTGCCATCATCCTCGAAAAATCGATGGCCCAGGCTAGTGCAACTAGCCAACGCTTACGACAGGAGCGCAAAACCCCGTTTCTCTCAATAACGCAGAAGTATCGAGCGCCGAAAAAACACCCCGTGAAATAGCTGCCACCAAGAAGGAACCCACCGCCTCAATAAACCGCCACCCAATGAGCCAAGAAATACATGGGCGGCTTGGTCGAGGCCGGTGGAGCGCTAGGCGCTTTTGGGCGAGCCACCTTTGGAGGAATTACCGTTTTGCCGTCGGGCGCTAGTGTGGGCAGGTAGCACTCGGGCATCGGTTGAGGTTCTAGAACAGTCATGTGGTTTCTCCATTTTTTTGCGATACAAATTCGACCCATTGGACCTTGGAAGCATTGATCAACATGGACTCGGCACCGAAACGCCATTCAGCACCTTCAGCGTCCAGCCAGCTTGGCGCTTGAATCAAAAACTGCCCCGCTGACGGAGACGCTGGCCACTGTTCAGGCCACCCGTAAATGCGCTTATCGTTGTAAAGGTGCAGCACAACGAAACCTGCATAGCGCGAAAACGAGCCGAACCACTCGGACGGGTAAGACGTCTGTCGGGTGATTTTTCCCCGCCGCAGCAGTTGATGAAGCTCGTCGTTGTTCGTCAGGTAGCACGAGCCCAAACCGAGCAGCATCGCTACGGCGACCGAGCAAGCAGACCGCGCGGCAATATCCCAACTACCTATCGCGAAAAAGCGGTCGCCCAACCCCGTCAGCCCCCACCCAAGCGCCTCGACGACGCCGTGAATCAGGAACGTAAATATCAGCGCCTGGACGATCTGGCCGAAACTGTCTGGCCGCTTAAACGACGTTAAGGAATAGAAAATCCAGGTCGCAAGAAAGCCGGGAATCAAATATTGCAACAGCGGGATTAGCTCCCTGACCAGGCTATCCATGTCCAATGCCACTCCGTGATTGCGGTCGGAGTGACAGTACCGAAGGCACCGACCGGGAAAAATCGGCCAGCGCCGCTTCAACGGTATGAGATCACCGAGGGCTTGCTGAGATTCGGTGAAGCAATTGAAGGAACTGCGTACGCGCAAGGAACAGCGCTGCCAAATCCCAGCCACAAAAAAGGGGAACACCTTGTTCCCCTTCTATGGGTCGGGCGAGCAGCGGCAGCGTCGATGCGGCCCTTGCTCGCCCCGGAAAAAACGGCCTACCCGACCGCTTCCTCAAAAAACTTACTTAGCCGCCGTCTGCCCACCCGCAGCCTTATTCAGCGCCAGGTGATTAGCGATGCACATGTCAAACGCTTCCACCAAAAACAGGTTGGGTTTCCCTGTTACGGGCGGCACCAGGCAACGGCTGGCTACGCGTTTGCCGAGCATTTCAGTTTCGATGTAGATGACGTTCACCGGCGACTTGCTGGGGTTTTCTTGCTCGGTGAAGTAGGCGCGGGTGTATTCCTCGTCGCCAGCGGTTTTTTCCAGTTGCCCGCTGTCTACCGGCGTCGTGACCACTTGGCTTGACGGGTAGTCAGGCGTGCCCATCACCGCCACACCAATCGGGCCGGTAAGGCCGGCGACGATCGAGGTTTTACGCAGTTGCGATTGCAGGTTGGCGTAGGTGACGAAGTGCAGCACTTTGATGGTGGGCTGGCTGGCCAATTCCGGGAACGACTCGTACGCGCGGTGTGCGAGAAGACGTGGGCCGGTCGGTTTGGTTGCGTCATCGGCGACGCGGTAAATGGCGTAGGCATCGCTGGTGATCATCAGGCTGAAAATTTCTTTCTCAGACTCAGTCTTGGGGCGCAGGTCTTCGATGGTGATTTTGTCTGACTGCTCGATGCCCGGGAACGTGGGCGGTGGCACGGTAGGACCGCTGGCGCAGCCGGTCAGGGCCAGTGCGGTGAAGGCGAGAAGCGTTTTGATAGGGTGCATGAAGACGTCCTGTTGTCATGGGTTTTATCGGTACAGCGCGGGCGATGCTCGCTTAATCGCCCGTAATATTCAATTGCCATTACTGCGGCGAATTGACTGATACACGGGCTTCAGCCCGACGTGGTCAAGCAGCCTCGTACCAACCCCTGGGTAAACTCAAACGCCGTGACCCGCCCTCTTCTCCCCGCACTCAAGGCAAACGCCTGCCCGGCCCACAAGTTGGTGAAGTCCCCGACCCCTTGCGCTTCGCACTTGGCCCGCAACGGCACCAGCGCGCCGCCTGCTGTGGGAAACGCCGGTGCATTGGGGTTGAGCGGCCCCAGTTCGCGCATCAGGCGGTTGACGATGCCGCGCGCCGGGCGGCCGGTGAATAGGGTGGTGAGCGCGGTGTCGCTAGCGCTCGCATTGCGCAAGGCGGTGTGGTGCGGTGGGGTGAGGTTGGCTTCGTCGCAAAAGAGGTAGGCGGTGCCGATTTGTACGCCAGCGGCGCCGAGGGCGAAGGCGGCGTTGATGCCGCGCGAGTCGGCGATGCCGCCGGCGGCGATGACGGGCACGGTGACGGCATCGACGATTTGCGGCACCAGGGCGAAGGTGCCGATTTGGGTGGTCAGTTCGGTGTGCAGAAACATGCCGCGATGGCCGCCGGCTTCATAGCCCATGGCGATGATGGCGTCGCAGCCGTGGGCCTGCAGCCATTGCGCTTCTTCAACCGTGGTGGCCGAGGCCAGCACTTTAGCGCCGGTGGCTTTTACGCGGTTTAGCAGCGGTTCGGCGGGCAGGCCGAAGTGGAAGCTGACGACTTCAGGGCGCAGTTTTTCCACCAGGGCGCAGCTCGCTTCGTCGAACGGGGCGCGGCTTGAGACGGGCGTGGGGGCGTCGAAGTCGGCGCCCACTTCGCGGTAGTAGTCGGCCAGCTGCGCTTTCCAACGGGCCTGGGCGGCGTCGTCTGTCGGGGCGGGTTGGTGGCAGAAGAAGTTGAGGTTCAGCGCTGCGTCGGTGGCGGCGCGAAAGGCGGCTACTTCGCTCTCGACTTGGGCAAGCGTCAAGGTCGCGCAGGCCAGCGAACCCAAGGCGCCGACTTGGGCGGCGCCTGCCATCAAAGCAGCGCCCGCGCCGAGCATGGGCGCTTGAATGATGGGGTGCTGCACGCCGAGCAAATCGGTGAGGCGACGGTCTGGCCAATCTTTCATGTGGGCATCCTTGCAACGGGAGAAACAGGCGCGCCGCGCGGGTGCGCGGCGGCTTGCATGATGGTGGAAAACGGCGGTTGGTTGAAGAGCGCGGGGTTAACTGCTCTACGTTTTCGCGCGAATTCTGGCGTGTCTTCCCTGCCCCGCTATTCAGCTTCGGCTTGCGCTAACCACTTCGCCCACGAAGCTTTCGTAGCGGCGCAGCGGTCGGCCGAGAATGCTTTCCAGGCGTTCCAAAGCACCCGGCGCCGCTTGCATGCCATGGGTCTGGATGGCGGCCATCATCAGGCGCAGGTCGTAGGCCAGCCAGCCGGGCATAAAGGCGCCCATTTGCTGTTCGAAGGCAGCTACGTCGTCGCCGCCGTAGGCGATCGGGCGGCCGAGGGCGTTGCTCCAGATGGCGGCCACTTCGTTGCCGGTAAACGCCTGCGGGCCGACCAGTTCGAGCGTCAGGCTTTCGAGCGCAGTGGCGGCGCGGTCGCGGCGCAGCAGTTCGGCGACGGCGATGTCTGCAATGTCACGGGCGTCGATCATGGCCACGCCTGCCGCACCGATGGGCATGGGGTACACGGCGTAGTGTTCGATGGCTTGCTGCACGGTGTATTCGTTTTGCATGAAGTACGCCGGGCGCAGCACGGTGGCGGCCAGGTTGTGGGTTTCAATCATGCGCTCCACGGTGTGTTTGCCGGTGAAGTGCGGCACCTCGGTGAAGCGGTCGGCGTGGATCACTGACAGGTAAACGATGCGCTCAATGCCCGCTTCCTTGGCCAGGTTCAGGGTGATGAGGGCTTGGGTCACTTCGTCCGGGGTGACGGCGTTAAGCAGGAACAAGGTGCGCACCGAGACCAGGGCGGCGCGCATGGAAGCGACGTCGGTGAGGTCGCCGACCACTTCTTTAACGCCCGCTGGGAATTGACCTTTGCCGGCTTGGCGAACCAGGGCGTGAACCTCGGCGCCCGCATCGCTGAGGCGCTGGATGATCAGGGACCCGACGGTGCCAGTGGCGCCAGTGATGA
Organism: Pseudomonas sp. AC136; assembly: GCF_979258585.1. Classification (NCBI taxonomy): domain Bacteria; kingdom Pseudomonadati; phylum Pseudomonadota; class Gammaproteobacteria; order Pseudomonadales; family Pseudomonadaceae; genus Pseudomonas; species Pseudomonas sp. AC136. The sequence goes on along the minus strand of NZ_OZ409865.1, from coordinate 5,257,910 downwards.
GAATGCTCATGGTGTATCTCCGCTTGAGTGAAGGGGTACGCGAGCAACATCGGCTGACCTTGCTGCGTTGGCGCCACAGTAGGTCGTTGCGAAATTAAAACGAAGAAGCCACCATCGAGACTCCCCGTTTCATATCTGGAACAGCCATGGACCTTAATGCGCTTATCGATTTCGCCCTTGTCGCCAGTAACGAAGGCTTGGGCAAGGCCAGCCGCGCCAGTGGGCGCAGCAAAGCCACGTTGTCGCGGCGCATTGCCGAGCTGGAGGAGCAACTGGGCGTTCGCCTGGTGGAGCGCAGCGCACGGGGGCTAAAGCTGACCGAGGCCGGCGCGTTGTTGATGGCGCGAACCGAGGGGCCGCTGGGGGAAGTGGCCGAGGCGATGACGGCGGCGCGCGAAGGTTTGTCCACGCCCCGTGGACGCTTGCGCGTGGCGGCGCCGGCACTGTTTTCGCAGTTGGCGATGGGCCGCATTGGCGCCGAGTTCTGCGCGGCTTATCCGGAAATCACGCTGGACGTGGTGGCCGAAGACCGCCTGGTTGACCTTGTCGAGGAACAGTTTGATGTGGCCATCCGCATCAACCCCAGCCCGGACAGCAACCTGGTCGGCCGCTGTTTTGCCAAAGACCGCCTCGTGGTCGTGGCGGCGCCGCACATTGCCATGCCCGCGCCCGGCGCCGTGCAGCCAGTTGCCAGTGTGGTGTTCAGCAATTTTCAGCCGACGCAGTGGAATCTCGACGATGGCCGCTTACTGCTGGAGCCGATTCCACGGCTGAAATTTTCTTCGTTTCTGATGATCCGCGATGCGGCGATTGCCGGCGCTGGCGCGGCGTTGATTCCGCAGTCCATTGCGTGGGAGCAGTTGGCGCGCGGTGCGTTGGTGCAGTGGGGAATTGTGTCTCGCGCCGACGCCGAGTTATGGGTGCTGCACACGTCACGGCGGCTGGCGGCGCCAAAGGTGCGCGCGTTTGTGGACTTTATCTGTGCGCGCTACCCGGACCTCTCGCTGGTGTTGCCGGGTTAGACGGCTCGGCAGGCAACGCCCGGCCGAGCCGTGGTCGTTGTCGCTACAAAGGAAAGTCCCACCCTGCCCCGTTCAATGCCACGGCCAAGGCTTGAATATCGGCCTGACTGCGCGCCGCAAATTCCGGCATATAGGCCAGCGGGTCCGGCAGGCTGCTGGGCTGGCCGAGAAACCCTTCGCTGGCGGCATGCAGGCAATAGGCGCTGTAGGCCGGGTTGTAGCCGCCCTCTTGAACTACCAACAAACGTCCGCCGCAGAGTTCATCGGCCAGCACGCGCGCACGCTGGGCCAGGTGGTTGAAGCCTTTCATGGTCAGCAACTGGCGGCCGTTGGGGTCGAATTGCGAGGCGTCGAGGCCGTTGGCGATGATCAGCAGCTGCGGCGCAAACGCGCGCACGGTGGGTTCGACAAAGCGTGCGAACGCCGCTGCATAGCTGGCATCGCCGGCGCCCATGGGCAATGGAATGTTGAGGTTGCTGCCCTCGCCCGAGCCTTCGCCGCGCTCGTCCACACCACCGGTTTGCGGATGGCTGGGGCCCCAGGCGCCGTGGTCCATGTGCAGGGAAACGGTCAGCACGTTGGGGTCGGCGTAGAAGCCGGCCTGGGTGCCGTTGCCGTGGTGCACGTCCCAGTCGATGATCGCCACCCGCTCGGCGCCGGCTGCCCGCGCGGCTTGGGCAGCAACCGCCACGTTGTTGAAGAAGCAGTAGCCGTCGGCCATGGCCGGTGCGGCGTGGTGGCCTGGCGGGCGCACCAGCGCCATGGCCGGTCGGCTACTGGCGAGGGTACGTTCCAACGCGGCAATGCTGGTGCCTGCCGCTGCCAGCAAGCCGGCCAGGCTGCCGGTGTTCATCAGCGTGGTGCTGCTGAAGCGGCGGCCGTCGGCGTCGGCGCTTTGGATGTCACGCAGGTACGCGGCGGTGTGAAAGCGCAGCAGCTCCTCTTCGCTGGCGTGACGGCCGGCGTGCCAGGTCAGCTGTTTGGCCACCGCGCCGTTGCGCAGCACCGCGCGCATGTTGACCAGGCGCGGGCTGCTTTCGGGGTGTTGGGTTTGTTCGTCCAGCAACGCGCTGGGCGGCGCCTCGAACACCCCGTAGCCGGTGTCGTGGCGCAGCACATCGTCGTGCCAGAACACGTCCATGGTTGCAGTCATGCCGGGCTCCTCAGTCGATCACGTGCAGTTCAGGTGGGATTTCCGACAGGCTCTGCGAGCCGTCTTTGCCGCACAGCACGGTGTCGCCCAGTTTCAGGCCGAAGCCTTCGCTGTAGAGCGACAGGTTCGGTTCGATGGAGAACGACATATTCGGCTGGAACACATGGTCGTCGGCCTCGTCGACCATCATCGCTTCCAGCCAGGTTGGCGGGTAGGCCAGGCCCAGGCTGTAACCGATGCGGTGCACGCGGGTGCGCGAAAGGTCGATGCGGTCGAGAATTTCGTTGCACACGCGGTTGGCCTCGCCCACTGGCGTGCCGGGCTTGGCGATGTCGATGGCGGCGTTGAAGGCTTCGGTGAGCAAGTTCGACACTTCCCGCACCCGCGCGGTGGGTTTGCCGATCACGGCGCTGCGCATGAGGATCGCGTGGTAGCGGTTGCACACGCCGGCGTGTTCCAGAATCACCACGTCGCCGGGGCTGATGGTCAGGCGGTGCGGCATGGCGTGGGTCATGGTGCTGCGTCGGCCGGTGGCGCACATCGGGCTGATGGCCGCGTATTCGCTGCCCGCATCGCCGAGGGCTTTGGCGACGATGCCGGAGATTTGCACTTCCGACATGCCCGGGCGCAGCGCTTCAAAAGCGGCGCGCATGCCTTGGTCGGCCATGCGCGCGGCGGTGCGCTGGTACTCGATTTCTTCGGCGGTTTTGATCAGCCGTTCTTCGGCCACCACCACGGAGGCGTCTTCAAAATGGGCGTTGGGCATATGGCCGAGCAGCGTGGTGTATTGCAGCGCGCTAAAGGTCGAGGCCTGCATTTCCAGGCCGATACGGCCCTGGCTCAGGCCGAGTTCTTCCAGCGAGTCGGCGACGATACGCAGCGGGTCTTGCTTGGCGATGTCGTAAAAAATGCCTTCTTCCAGGCACGACAATTCAAAGGTGCACGGCTCTTCGCTGGTGCGGGTCAGGAAGATCGGGTTGGCCAGTTTTGGCGAGATGATCAGCGCCTGATACCAGAGGAAACCCAGGCTGTCGAAGCCGGTGAGGTAGTTGATGTTGTCGGGGTAGTTGATCACCAGCGCGTCGAGCCCGCGCTCGCTCATGCGGCGTTTTACGGCCTCCATACGTTGGCGGTAAGTGCGCAGTGGAAAAGCAGTCATCATGGCGAATCCCTCCTTAGGGAAAAGGTGCTCGTTTGTTTGGGTTGTCTGAATGGCTCGACGTGGAGCCCGGGCCGGCTAGCGACCCGGTGAGGCGGTGTGGTCGTGGCGGTACAGGCGCACCAGCAAGACCACCAGGGTGATTACCACCATGACCGTGGACAGCGCGGCGATGGCGGGGTCGAGGTTGTAGCGCAGGCCGTCCCATATGCGTTTGGGCACGGTGATCACATGCAGGCCGCTGGTGAACAAGGTCACCACCACTTCTTCCCACGACATGATGAACGCCATGAAGAAGCTGCCCGCCAGGCCACCGCGCACGTTGGGCATCAGCACATGGCGCATGGTCGTACCCAGCCCGGCGCCGAGGGAGCGCGAGGCTTTGTACAGGCTGATGTCGAGCCGGCTGTAGGCCACCAGCATGGCGATCAGCGAGTACGGCAGGGCCATCAATAAATGGCCGTAGCCGACGCCGATCAGCGAGTCGAGTTGCTTCACCTTGGCGCCGAGGTAGTAGATCGACATGGCCGACACCACCTGCGGCACGATCATCGGCAGCAGCACCACCGCGCTGAGCAGCACGCGATACCGCGGCTCCAGCCAGATGCCGGTGGCGAACAGAAACGACAGCACCGTGCTCACCACGCCCACCGCAATCGCCAAGCCCAGGCTTTGCAGAATCGAGCTGAGCCAGGCGGTGTCGAGCAGCGTCAGGTAATGGCGCAGCGACCAGGCGCCGTCGGGAAAGGCCAGGTAGCGCTGGTCGCCAAATGACAGCGGCACAATCACCAGAATCGGCAGCAGCAAGAACAGCGCGGCCAGTAGCAAGCCGACAATCGACAGCCCACGCGCCAGGTTGAGGCGCGGTTTCACCGCCCGTGGAACCGCCAGCAACGGCGTTGCTGCGCCGCTAATTACGCGCCCGCTGTTCATGCGCTTCTCCCCGTAAACCGTGCAAAACCCACCAACTTGCCGAACACCACGGCGCACACCGCCACCATCGCCATCAGCACAATGCTCAAGGCCGCGCCGAGGCCCCAGTTGGAGAGTTGGAACATCTGGATATAGATGCTTTCGGCCAGCATCGCCGCCTTGCCGCCGCCCAGCAGTGCCGGGGTGACGAAGCAACCGAGGCTGAACACAAACACCGTGGCCGACGCCGCCGCCACGCCCGGCACGGTCAGCGGCACGAACACGTCGCGCAACGTCTGCCAGCGCCCGGCGCCCAGGCTGCTCGATGCCCTGAGCAGGCTGTCGTCCACCTGTCGCATCGACGACAACAACGGCAGCACGGCGTACGGCACCATGAAGTGCACCATGCCGATCAACGCGCCCAGTTCGTTGCGCACCAGCGCCAGCGGTTCGTCTACCAGACCGAGCGTCAGCAGGCTCTGGTTGACCAGGCCATCGTTGCGCAGCAGCACCAGCCAGGCGAAGGCGCGAATCAGCATCGACAACCAGAACGGCAGCAGCACAAACAGCTCGATCAGCAGCCGCCCCCGCGCCGAAGCGAAGCGCCAGCGGAAGGCGATCAGGTAGGCAATCGCCACGCTGATTACCGTGGTCAGCAGACAGATGCGGAAGGTGCGCCAGATCACCGTCTGAATCGCCGCGCTGTCGAGCACGGTGGCGTAGTTCTGCAACCCGACTTTCGGCAAGCTCACGCTCCAGCCGAGCACGCCGAGGGTCGGCAGCAGGTAGCCGAGCACGATCAGCAGCGGCAACGGCAGTATCAGCAGCGCATAAATGCGCAGCGTGCCCTGGCTGCTTTTGGGGGCGGTTGTGGCGTGCATATCAACCACCAATCAGCGCCAGGTAACGGTCGAGGGTTTCGCTGTAGTGGTCGGCGTACCAGAGGTTGTTCATGGATACCTGCTTGCTCAAGTTGGCCGGTGCGGTGGGGTTGATGCGCTGCAATTCGGCCGACAACAGGCTGTTCGCCTTGGCGTCCACCGGGCCCATGTTGTAGACCTCCATCAGCCGCGCCTGCACTTCCGGGCGCAAGGCGTAGGCGATGAATTTCATGGCGTTGGCGGCGCCGGCCGGGTTGCCTTTGGGCACGAACCACACGGACGGCGCGACGATGGCGTTATCGAACGTCCAGTCGATGGCGCCGCCGGTGTCTTGCTTCACCAGCTCGGCGCGGGTGTGCCACATCTGGCCCATGCTCACTTCGCCGTCACGCAGCAGTTGCTGCGACTCCGCGCCGGTGGACCAGTGGGTGACCACGTGCGGCATCAGCTCCTCGATTTTGCGCAGGGCGCGGTCAACATCCAGCGGGTACAACTGATCGGCCGGCACGCCGTCGGCAAGCAAGGCGCATTCGAGGTTGGCGCTCATCCATTTGTACAAGGTGCGCTTGCCGGGGAATTTCTTAACGTTCCAGAAATCGGCCCAGCTTTTGGGCGGGTTCTTGCCGAATTTCTTCGCGTCGAAACCGATCACGTAGCTGTAGGTGTAATTGGCCAGGCCGAACTCGTGGATGTCGCCGTAGCCGATCAGTGACTTGTCGATCACGCTGTAATCCAGCGGCGTCAGCACGCCCTCTTTGCCCAGCCGATACGACGAATACATTTCGCCGTCGCACACATCCCAGCGCACCGCGCCGCTGTTCACTTGGGTTTTCACCGCGCCTTCGGTGGGGCCGCTGCCGTCGATCATCAGCTTCAAGCCGCTGTCGGCGTTGAAACCGCCAAAGCTTTTCTCGAACGCCGGCACCGCGTCGCCGCCCCAGTTGGCCACCACCAGCGAGCCGCCGCCGGCAAACGCATGGCGCATCGGGCCCATGCCGGCTGCGGCCGCCAGCACCATGAGCATCTGGTTGAAGCTGCGGCGACTGAGGCTGCCTGCCTCCACGCGCTGCTTAGCAATTTCTACGGCGTCGTCGATAAAGCGCTGTTTGTCTTTCATCCCAGGTTCCCCTTCGAGAGTGGCGGCAGGTGATCGAACTGTTGTTATTAGAAAGCAGCTGTTTTTGTGCGGTGTGCGGTTACGCGGAAATCAGGTGCCCATGTTGGCGCGACCACGCGCACCAGTAAGGCTGGCCCGGTTCGAGGCTGTTCAATAGCGGATGGCTGACCGGAATGCGCAGCGCGATGGCTTGGGCATCGGCGGTGCGCAAGTCCACATTCACGTGGGTGCCGAGGTAGGTGAGGTGTTCCATCTGCGCCACCACGCCGTTGCCGTTACCGGCCTGGGCGAAGGGTTGCAGCTCCACGTGTTCCGGGCGAATGGCCAACCAGGTGTCGCTGCTGGCCGGCGGCAGCGGCTGTTGAATGCCTTGGGTCACCCACAGCGGGCGGTCGTGATAACTGCACACCAGCATGTCGTCGCGGCGGCTGACGTTGCCGACCTTGAGCAAGTTGGTGTCGCCGAGAAAGTTGGCGACAAAGCGACTCGCCGGGCGCTCATACACTTCTTGCGGCGTACCCAATTGTTCCAGGCGCCCGTGGTTGAACACGGCCACGCGGTCGGACAATGCCAGGGCTTCTTCCTGGTCGTGGGTAACGAATACAAAGGTGGTGCCGAACTCTTTATGCATGCGCGCCAGCTCGCCTTGCATCTCCTGGCGCAAGCGGCGATCGAGGGCCGACAGCGGCTCATCCAGAAGCAACAGGGGCGGCTCAAAAACCAGAGCGCGAGCCAGGGCCACGCGCTGTTGTTGGCCGCCGGAAAGCTGTTTGATCTGACGCTGGCCTTTGCCCGCCAGCCCTACCCGTTCAAGCATGCGGCCGACGCGCTCGTTGATCTGCGCGGTGGGCACTTTGCGCACCTTCAAGGGGTAGGCGATGTTCTGCTCGACGGTCATGTGCGGGAACAGCGCGTAGCCCTGGAATACCACGCCGAAATTGCGCTGGTCGGCGGGCAGGCCGGTGATGTCCTGGCCGTTGCACAGAATGCGCCCTTCGCTCGGCTGCTCGAAGCCGGCGAGCATCATCAACGTGGTGCTTTTTCCTGAACCGGAGGGGCCGAGCAAGGTGAGGAATTCGCCGCGCTTGATGTGCAGCGTCAGGTCGCTCAGGGCGCGGGTTTCGCCGTAGGTTTTACCCAACTGTTGCAGGTCGACGAAATGTTCAGGGGAAACGGCCATGCACCTTACCTCTCGCTCGCGGCGCTCGAAGCGCCTTCTTGTGACCCTATCGTCAGGGCAAATTAAATTGACATCAAATGATTTGTTTTCTACCGTTCATGTGAATTTAACTAACCAAAAGCGCGAGAAAATGCCCCTAAAAGCGACACGCCGACTGCCGTCTCTCATAGCCTTGCGCGCTTTTGAGGCATTGGTTCGCCAGGGCAGCACGGGCGCGGCGGCGCTGGAGCTGCACGTCACCCATAGCGCCGTCAGCCATCAAATAAAGAAGCTTGAAGAAGAGTTGCAAGTGGCGCTGGTCGAGCGCCACGCCAAGGGCGTGCACCTGACCTCGGCGGGACGAAAACTCAGCCAACTGGTGAACGGCGCGTTCGAGCAATTGCGCGACATTCACACCGCCCTGCCCACTGCCACGCCGGCCGGCGACTTGCGCATCGCCTGCGCACCGGCCTTGCTGGCGCGCATCTCCGGCATGCTTGAGCGCTTTTTGCGCGACTACCCCGAGGTGTCTTTGCATTTGCTCTCCATTGACCAGGCCAATCAGGACGTGGACATGGTGATTTCCTTCGGCGACAGCGAAGTGGAAGGCCAGCGCATTGCCGCCCTCGGCGACATTCTGTACTTCCCGGTGTGCAGCCCGCGCCTGCTCAATGGCAGTGAACCTTTGCGCAAACCCCGCGACCTGGCGCGCCAGGTATTGCTGCACGAAGACGACGGCTACGACTGGAGCCGCTACTTTCTCGCCGCCGGCATTCCCAGCTTGCGCGGCCGGCAGAACATCTACCTGCCCGATGCCTCGCTGACCATTGCGGCGGCGATTGCCGGCGGTGGTATCACCATCAGCGACCATATTCTGGCCGGCGAACAACTGGCCCAAGGCACGCTGATTCGCCTGTTTGATATCGAATTTCCGGCGCCCCATCCGTACTTCATCATCATGCCGCCGCGCGGCGCCAACGACCTGGCCAAAGCGTTTGCCGATTGGTTGGTGCGTGAGCTGGAATTGATTGAGCGGGTGGGTTAAGAGCATCGCGGCTAAAGCCGCTCCCACAGGTCCAACGATTTAGGGAGCGACTTCATCCCCGCAAAATCATAAATACCTTGCGCACTTTGGTGAGGTTTTCCCAAGTGCCTTTGAACCCTGCCGCCACCACAAAGGTATCGCCGGCTGAGAACTGCTGGCTCACGCCTGCGCTGTCGGTCAGGCGCACCTGGCCTTCGAGCAAATGGCACAGTTCGTCGTAGTCACATTCACAGCGTTCCAGGTGCGGCGGCGCTTCCCAGATGCCGCCGGTGGCCTTCTTGCTCGGCTCCACAAAGTGCCGCCAACTGCGCGCGGTGTACGGCGTGTCGACGGCTTTGGGATCGTCGGTGATGAACTCGACGGGCGCCAGCTGCGGGTTGGCGAAGTCGATAACGTGTTGCGGTGCAGGCGTAGTCATGGTTGCTCCCGTGGGGGTAGAAAAATTCAGGAATCGAAGCCGACGCCCAAGGCATCGAAGCCCTTGAGCAACAGGCTGCGCTCGCCCGTACGGTCTTCATGGGCCAGCGCGCGCTGGGCCAGGCGGATGCCGGCGTAGCGCAACGGTTCGGGCGGAAAAGGAAATGGTGCGGTGGCGGTCATGGCCAGCTGCGTGCGTTCATTGCGCAGGCCTTCAAGCAGGTCCAGCACCGTCAGCGCGGCGAAGCGTGTGGCCGACACGCCCTGGCCGGTAAAGCCCTGGGCGTACGCAACCTGGCCGTTGGCGGCGGTGCCGCAGAACAAAGTGGTGCGCGCCGAGGTGTCGATGATGCCGCCCCAGGCGTGGGTGAACTTCACATCCGCCAGTGCCGGAAAGGTGGCCTGGAACTGCTCGGCCAGGCGCTCGAAGCTTTCCGGGCGTTGGGTAAGCACCTCATCGCGGCGGCTACCGAAGTGGTAGATGGCGTCGTAACCGGCCCACAGCATGCGGTTGTCGGCGGTTTTGCGCAGGTAGTGGAATTGGTTGCCGCTGTCGGCAATGCCGTAGCGCTCGCGCCAGCCGATGGCGGCCAGTTGGACGTCGCTCAGCGGTTCGGTCACCAGCGAATAATCGTAAATCGGCACCACGGCGGATTTGAGTTTGCCCAACAACGGCGGCGCGATATTGGTGGCCAGCACCACTTTGCCGGCGCGCACCGAGCCCAACCGGGTTAGTACGCGCTGCTGATGACCGTCGGTGTGCAGCCCCGTCACGGGTGAGTGCTCAAACAGCGCCACGCCGCGCGCCAGGCAAACGCGCCGTAACTCGGCGACCATTTTGGCTGGGTTGATCAAGGCGTAATTGGGCTCGAACACACCGGCGACATAGGCCGGCGAATTGAGTTTTTCGCGCAGCGCATCGCCTTCAAGAAATTCACACGCCACACCAAAGCGTTGGTAATTGCGCTGCATCGAACGCAAGCCTTCAACTTGCCACGGCTGGCTGGCGACGTTGAGTTTGCCGGCCAGCTCGAACTCCACTTCGAGGCCAAAACGTTGCACGTCTTCGGCGTACGCCGTGAGGTTGTCGCGGCCGATGCGAATCAGTTGTTCGGCTTCGTTTGGCCAGCGGCGCAGGGCATTGGACACACCGTGGGAAATGCTCGGCGCGCAAAAGCCGCCGTTGCGGCCACTGGCCTCGGCGCCGCATCTGCCGGCTTCGATCACCACCACGCTGGCGTTCGGCCAACGTTCAAGGGCCAGCAAAGCCGACCATAAACCGAGAAACCCGCCGCCGACGATCACCAGGTCGGCCTGCATGTCGGCCGTAAGCGGCGGTGCCATGGCGGCACGCTGGCAGGTGTCTTGCCAAAACGGCTGTGGGCGGGCTTCAGCCAGCGCCTGGCGGGGAGAAAGGACGGACATGGTTGTGCTCCATCGCGAAAAGATGTGCACGTTGTAAAGCAAAGACCGGCCACCATGCTTCCCAGCGGGCACGGGCGGAAAAGCGGCCGTTCTGGAATACTCGAGCTCTGGCGTGCCGGGCGCCTGGTGCGCCGGGTTTAATTTGTGTGCTGGAGCTTGCAGTGAACGTCCCGGATTTGCCCACCACTCCCGTGTTCCAACCCGACCCCGCTGGCGCGGCCACGCACGCGGTGATTCTGGCCTACCACCGCGCCTGGCAGAACCGCGACCTGGACGCCCTGATGGCGCTGTACGACCCGGCCATCGACTACCACGACAAATTGCAAAACCGCCGCCTGGGCCATGCCGATTTGCGTGATTACCTGGCCGCGAGCATGCCGGTCGGCGCACAGGAATTGCAGCGGTACACCGAGCGCTTACTCATCGATGGCGACACGGCGGTTCTGCAGTACCAGGTCACGCTCAATGGCAGCGATGGGTTGGTGTCGCTGAACGCCATCGAGGCGCTGTCGGTGCGCGATGGGCTGATTTTCAAGGTCAATGAATACGCGGTGCTGATCAGCAACGTGGCCAGCAAACCGGCCGCTCGTGAAGGCGCCGATCCGGTCAGTCGCCTGGGCTTGTCGGCCCGGCAGGTGGGCGCGCTGGCCAATGACCTGCAAGAGTATTTCCGCCAGAGCAAACCGTACCTAAATCCCTTGCTGGACCTGGCGCAGGTGGCGGCGGCGACCGGCTATACGCGCAACCAGATTTCGTTTTTTCTCAACCAGGTGCGCGGGCAGAGTTTTTACGCCTTTCTCAACCAATTGCGGCTGGATGAAGTGCTGCAACGGGTGCACGCCGACAACGCAACGGCGCGTGTTGATGAGGTGGCGTATGCGGCGGGATTCAACTCGCTGTCGACGTTTTACCGCTGTTTCAAAGAACGCACAGGGATGACGCCCAAGCAATATTTGGCGAGTTTGTAGCGGTTGGGGGAATGGCAGGCTAGTCGTGCGCGCTGCTTGCCCTCACCCTAGCCCTCTCCCGCACGCGGGAGAGGGGACGGATTGCGACATTTGAGAGTCAGGCGATCCCGCTGGTCTCCCCTCGCCCGCTCGCGGGAGAGGGGCTGGGGGTGAGGGAAAGGCCGTGCGCGCTGCTTGCCCTCTCCCTAGCCCTCTCCCGCACGCGGAGAGGGGACGGATAGCGACGTTTGAGAGTCAGGCGATCCCGCTGGTCTCCCCTCGCCCGCTCGCGGGAGAGGGGCTGGGGGAGAGGGTCGGGCGTTACACCTTGAAGCGCCTTACCACGGCAATCAGCTTGTCGTTCGATGCCGCCAGCGCCGCCGTGCTGCGCTCGCTTTCGGTGCCACCGGCCACCAGTTCTTCAACGATATGCCGCACAGCCACCATGTTGCGGTTGATCTCCTCGCTCACCGCGCTCTGCTCCTCGGCGGCCGTGGCGATCTGGGTGCTCAGGTCGTTGATGCGCACCACCGACTCGGCCATTACGTCCAGGCCTTCGTTCACCTTCGAGGTCTTGTCGACGGTGGCCTGGCAGCTCTGTTTGGTTTTCTCCATCGCCACCACGGCAGCGCCCACGCCTTGTTGCAGGCGGGCGAGCATTTCGTTGATTTCCGAGGTGCTGGTTTGCGTACGGCCAGCCAGGGCGCGTACTTCGTCGGCTACCACGGCAAAGCCTCGCCCTTGCTCGCCGGCACGGGCGGCTTCGATGGCGGCGTTCAGCGCCAGCAGGTTGGTTTGCCCGGCAATTTCACCGATTACGCCCAGTACCGAGTTGATGCGCTCGGCATCCTGCTCCATGGAGCGAACCTTGGCAGTCGCCAGTTCCACTTCGCTGATCAGCTCGCGCACGCTGTTCGAAGCATCGTCCACCACCACTTTCGAGTGACGGGCGTTTTCGTTGGCGGTTTGCGTCATGGCGGCAGTCTGCGCCGCGCTGCGGGCCACTTCATCCGCCGTGGAGCTCATTTCGGTGATGGCGGTTACAGCCTGATCGGTCTCGCTAGCGTGACGAATCAGAATCTGGTTGGTGCCACGCGATTGACCGCGCAACTGCTCAATGCCTTGGGCGATGACCGAGGACGACTCCGACACCTCGCCCACCATCTTCTGCAGATAGACGATAAAGCGGTTCACCGAATGGCCCACCGCGCCCACTTCGTCTTCGGCACGAATGACGATGCGCTGGGTCAGGTCGGCATCGCCGGCCGAGAGTTTGTCGATGTTGGCGCGCAGCACATTCAGGCGGTTCATCAATTGGCTGAGGGCGAATACGGTGACCAGCAGCAGCACGATCACCATCGGAATTTGCAGCGCCGCGAGGGTGGTCAGCACTTTGCTGCTCTGCTCGGTCAACAGGCTGGTTTTCTGCGCCACGGCCAGCGACCACGGCGTGCCTTCGATGGGTTGCAGGAACAGGCTGAAGTCGTCGCCGCTGGTGTCCTCGTAGTTGCTCTGGCTCACGCCGTTCGAGGAAGTGCCTTGAAGCGCGCGTTGCACGGCCGCCGCAAACGGGTATTGCTGGGCCAGATCGGAGACGTTTTTCAGCACGTTGTTGCCGGAGATCTCTGGCTGGTTGCTAAGCACCTTGCCGTCTTTCTCGACGATCATGATCAGCGCCTGAATCTCGCGCTCTTTCTGCGCCACCAGGTCGTTGAAAAAGCCCAGCGTCACGTCGATGGTCGATACACCAAACGCCGCGCCGTTTTTGCTGATGGCCATGGCGCAGTTGGTGCGCGGCTCGGGGCTGGCGTCGTCGCGGTAGGCGTTGGCCCAGTTGCACTGGCCGGCCGGTGCCTTCAAGCCGCCAAGGAACCACGGCTGCTCGAAGTAATTGAGCGACTCGGGCGAGTTCCAGTGGGTGTTGACGATGAGTTTGCCGCTGCTGTCGCGGTGGTAGAACGTGCTGTATTTGGCCCGCCCTTCTTCACGCTTGTTGGGCAGCGGCCAGATGCCGCCGCCGAACACTTTGGCTTCGCCGTACTGGTTGACCAGATTGGGCAGCAGGCGGTCGATGCTTTCGTTATCCAGCTGCGGCACGGTTTCGGTGATCACCCGTTGCTGCGCCTGCACACGGGCCAGTTCGGTTTTGATCACATCGCCAATCTGCGCGGCCTGATCGACCAACTGGCGCTGGTCGATGGTGGTGAGGTCCGGCTTGATCCATAGGTTGATACCCACGGCTGTGAGTGCGCCGATCAACAAAACAAAGAGGACGAGCGTGGCCGTGTAACGCGCCTGGATAGTTTTTAGCATGTGCCGAATTCCGCGAGTGCTGGGTGGGTTTACGGCTATCGGCATGGGCGCAAATTACTTGATGGGGCCACGCGAACTGTTGCGCTACCTTGAACGTCTTAGCCATTGCCGCCCTCTTCCGGACCCGTTAACGCCATGAATCCAGTCGATCTGTCCGCCTTTCAACGCATCGTCACCGCCCACGGCAACACCGAGGGCGCTGCGTATTTCGACGCCGAAGAAAGCATCGTTCACGACATCTACCCCGACCGCATCGTGTTCCAGACCAATTTCATGGACAACCGCAGCTACGCCGTCGACATCGCCGACGGCGCGCTGCGCGTACAGATGACCCGGCTGGACAACTACCACCGCGGCCACAAAGCGCAAGTGATTGACGACGACATGGACGAGGACGACTGGGAGGAGTTAGACGCCCTGTGGCAGCGCCTGAGCCAGGACCTCGACCCCGAGACGCCAACAGAACCGTTCGACCCAGCCGACACCCTCGCCGACCTGTTCTTCACCCTGTTCGACGAAGACCGCGCCGAGGCGCTGGTGCAACAGTTACCGCCCGCAACCGGCGCCTGGGACTGGGCCTGGAGCCAGCTCGCCGCCGCGCTTGCCCAGAGCAACCAGTTGGCCGAATTCGAATGGAAAGAATGGGCGACTTACGGCATCGCCGCCGTCAACGCCCTCGCCCCGCTGCGCGAGTTGGGCATCGAAATAACCCCACCGGATAGCAAACAGATCGCCGCTATCAACCGCGCCGACGACTGGGAACGCGCTCTGCTCCAGTACTTCAACGCGCAACTCGACGCTCACGACCTGAAACTGCTGGCCCTCGGCACCCATTTCGACGAATACCAGGCTTTCGCCTGCCTGCCCATGAACGGCCTGGGGCTGGCGAATGCGCTGGAATTGATGGGCAAACTGAAGCTTGTTTACAGGTTTTAAGCCGGGCCGAACGCCGCTGCGGTAAGCCACGGAAAAAAACGTATTAGACAGCGGAACATTTACGCTACTCTGCGGTCAGCGCGAGCCTGTAGGGAGGGAAGCGGTCGGTGTGGTTTGCCATGACCACGCCAGAACAGGACCAGCTTTTCCCTCTAGCGCATCCTTAAATGGAGTTGCGCCTCTCAAGGACGTTTATGGCCACTCCGTTCGCTTTCCCCAAGAAATCCCTTGCTCTGTTGATGACTGCCGCCGCGTTAAGCGCATCGAGCGGCGCATGGGCCGTTGCTTGTCCGTCGCCCAGCGGCGGGCAACTGTTGGTGGATAATCTTTCGGTTGATAGCACGTGCACGGTGGGCAGTGGCGAGAGCGTCGAGGTGACCGGCAGCGGCGAGATCGTCACGGCTTCAACCCCGGCGCTCGTCATTGTTAATGGCGGCAACAGCGGTCAAGTGCTCAACAATGGCCGCATCGAGTCCAGCGGTACTGCGCTGCTGGTAGAAGGCACGGTAAACGGCGATATCACCAACAATAAAACCATTGCCGCCACCGGTAATTCCGCCAGTTCCCAAGCCATCAGCCTGGATAACGGCACGTTGTTGGGTAGCCTTATCAACAACAAAGACATTTCCGCAGTCAAGGGCAATGCCATTGATGTGTCCACAAGCTTGGTCACTGGGGCCATCCAGAACTCCACTGGCGCTTGGATCAGCGGTGGCGGCGGCATTGCGGCCGAAGGTATTGGCATTAGTGTTCAAGGCTCCACGGTGCAAGACGGCATTCGAAACCTGGGCCACATCAATGCGTCCGAAGGTATTCATGTAAACAACGCCTCGATCGGCGCTGGCGGCATCCTGAACGCCAATACTGGCAGCCTAATGGGTGATTACGGATTATGGGCATCGGGCGGGACGATCACCGGCAGCCTGGAAAACCGCGGGCTGATTCTCTCGAACGTCTCGGCCATCCGCCTGGATAACGACGCTTCGGTCGCCACGATCAAGAACTCTGGCACCATCGAAACGCTCCAGGAGAGCATCTTCCTTTTTGCCACGGCGAACGCCGGCAATATCGAAAACACCGGCACGGTCACCTCGCATTTCACCCACGCATTGCACGTAAATGTTTCAACCGTAACCGGCGACATTCACAACGGCGCCAGCGGTGAATTGCTCAGCGGCCAAGGCCAAAATGCACTGATGATTCAGAACACTGCGACCCTCAACGGCGACGTGTTCAACGAAGGCTATATCGGCGCTATCAGCGGCGAAAACGGCAGCGGTTTGCATGTCATCGGCTCGACCATAAACGGCAACGTCCGCAACACCGGCAACATCTTTGCCAACGCCGGCCTTATGGCGCTACGACTCGATAACGCAACGATCACTCAGGATGTGATCAACAGCGGCTCGATTGGCGGCAGCGATGCCGGTGTGGCGATCAGCCTTGAAGGCGCCTCGAGCATCCGCAACATCGTTAACAACAGCAACGCCAACATCACCGCAAACCTGGTGGGTGTGAGCGTGACGAGCGGTTCGACCCTCACCGCCCTCAGCAACAGCGGCACCATTACCGCCAGCAAAGCGCTCGATCTGGCCAACAGCGCCGGCGCCTTTGTCGTCAGCAACAGCGGCGCGCTCAATGGTGACGTGTTGCTGGGCATCAACCAGCTCGACCTGCTGAGTGGCGGCACGGTCACGGGCAACGTGGTGGGCGGGGCCGGCAGCATTCTCAACATCGGCACTGGCGTTAACCTCAACACCTTTACCGCGCAAGGCGACTTCCTCAGCCTGGATCAACTCAATATCCGCGCTGGCAGCCAGCTGAATGCCCGCAGCGGCATGCAAATCAGCAGCAACACGTTGACCAACGCCGGCACGCTGTCCATCGGCGCCGGCGATACCCTCAGCCTCACCGGCAACTACGTGCAGGCCACAGGCGGCGTGTTGCGTATCGGTCTGGCCAGCGCTAACAGCTACGGCAAGCTGGCGGCAAGCGGCAACGTCAACCTCAGCGCCAGCGGCGTCATCGATGTGAACGTTGTTAATTCGCCAGTGCTTGCCGCCGGCACGGTGTTCTCCGATGTGATCACCGCAGGCGGCACCCTGACGGCGAGCACCCTGACCGTCATCGACAACAGCTTTTTGTTTAACCTCGGCGCCGAACAACGTGGCAATGCCATCGACCTGCGCATTCTTGGCGCCACCGCCAATACCGCCGATGACGCGGTCATCAGCACCGACAACAAATCGGCCGAAGGCGCAGCGGCGGTGTTCAGCCAGTTGATCGCCAATGGCGCCACGGGCGACATGCAAACCGTGATCACCGCGCTGGGCTCCCTGGGCAGCGCCGAAGAAGTGTCCGACGCCATCACGCAAACCGTGCCGCTTAGCGCAGCAGCCGGTTCGCAGGCGATTCTGAGCAGCCTCAACGGCGTCAACAACGTGATCGGCTCGCGTCAGGAAGGCGACACGGGCTTGTCGTCCGGTGACGGCTTTCTTGGCAATGAAGTGGTGTGGCTGAAACCGTTCGGCTCATGGGCCAACCAGGATGACCACGACGGTGTGTTCGGCTTCGACGCCCGCTCCCACGGTTTGATCGTGGGTGTGGACGGCCAGAAAGACAAAACCCGCCTCGGCGCTGCATTCGCCTACTCCACCATCGACGTCACCAGCAATGCCGCACACCAGAGCGCCGATGTCGATGGCTACAACGCCGTGTTCTACGGCGGCTACGACCTTGACGAACGCACCAGCATCAACCTGCAAGCCGACGCCGGCTTCTACAAAACCGACGGCGAACGCACCATCAACTTCGGCGGCCTGGACCGTAAAGCCAAGTCGGATTTCGACAGCTGGAGCGGCCACCTCGGCGCCGAACTGGCCCACGACTTGCCGTTGTCCGAAGCCACCGTGTTCACCCCGTCGGTACGCGCCGATTACACCTACCTGAACACCGACTCCTACAAAGAACACGGCGCCGGCGCGCTTAACCTCGACGTCGACAGCAACAGCAGCGAAGCCTTCGTGCTCGGCGTGGACGGCAAGCTGGCGTATGCAGTGGCCACCCGCACCAAAGTGGTGGGCAATCTGGGTGTGGGCTACGACTTCATCAACGACCAGGCCAGCATTACGTCGGCCTATGCCGGCGCGCCGTCGGCCAGCTTTTCCACCCGCGGTATTGATCCCAACCCATGGATTACCCGTGGCGGGCTCGGCGTAATCGGCCAGGTGACCGACACCCTTGAATTGAGCGTGCGCTACGACGCCGAAGTGCGTGAAGACTTCGACAACCAGACCGCGTCGGTGAAGGTGAGTTGGTTGTTCTAGTCGGCAGAGCCGAGCGCACCACGGTGCTCATAGCGCGTGGGTTCGCTCGGCTTGTCACCCTGCTGTGCCTGTCAGCCCTCGGTGCCTGCGCCAGCGTGCCGAGTCACGATTCGCGCGTGGCTAACGCGCAAGCGCTGGCCGCTGCGCAGCACTGGCAAGCCGCGCACATTCCCGGCGAGCTCGACGTCATGGCCTGGGTAAAGCCGAACCTGCAAAAGGGCCAGCCCCTCACGGTGTATATCGAAGGGGATGGCCTGGCGTGGTTGACCGCCACCCTGCCCTCCAGCGACCCCACGCCGGTCACACCTATTGGGTTGCAATTGGCCCTGGCGCAACCGCAAGGCAATGCCGCCTACCTGGGTCGTCCCTGCCAATACGTTCAAGACACTCGCTGCGCCTCGGGCTACTGGACCCACCAGCGCTTCGCCCTGCCGATTATCGACAGCATGAACCACGCGCTGGACGTGCTGATTAAGCAAGCCGGCACGCAGGGCGTGGTGTTGGTGGGGTATTCCGGAGGCGCAGCCGTCACCGCGCTCCTCGCCGAGCGGCGAACGGATGTTGTCGGTTGGATCACCGTAGCCGGCAACATCGACCACAACGCGTGGACGACTTTTCACCGCATCAGCCCGCTGCGTGGATCGTTAAACCCGATGGACAACCCAGCCGCTTTGCGCAGCCTGGCGCAAGTGCACTTCACGGGCGCGCAAGACGCCATCGTGCCGCCTGCACTGACCGAGCAATTCGCTGCTGCTATCGCCCCAGGGTCCGTGCAGGTTGAGCCAGGGTTCGACCATCACTGCTGTTGGCAACAGGCCTGGCCTGGGTTGTTTCGCCAGGCCACAACAGCACTCACGCGCCCCGCTCAACCGTTTCGCGCACCAGCGCCTTAACACACGACAGCAGCGTTTCCAGCGCAAACGGCTTGGTCAGCACTTCGGTGTTGGCCTGCAAATGGCACTGCTCCAGCACGTGACTTTCGGCGTAACCGGTCATAAACACCACCGGCAAACCCGGCCGGTTGCGTCTTGCCATGTCTGCCATCTGCCGGCCATTAACGGCGCCGGGCAGGCCGACGTCGGTCACCAACAGGTCGATGCGCGCATCGGAATTGAGCAGGTTCAAGCCGGCGTTGCTGTCGGTGGCTTCGATCACGTCGTAGCCCAAACCGGTAAGCAATTCGGTGACCAGCAGGCGAATGGAGGATTCGTCCTCAACCACCAGAATCGATTTGCCCGGCGCCACCTGGCCGGCCTGGAGCAACGTCGACGGCCCTTCAGGCACAGCGGCCGCGCCGACATGATGGGGCAGGTACAAGCGCACGGTGGTGCCCTGCCCAACCGTTGAATCCACCCGGATCTGCCCGCCCGATTGCTGGGCGAAACCGTAGATCATCGACAAGCCAAGCCCGGAGCCTTCGCCGGTGGTCTTGGTGGTGAAAAACGGTTCGAAGGCGCGCGCCAGCACGTCTTCGTGCATGCCCACGCCGGTGTCTTTGACGCAAATGGCCAGGTACTCGCCTTCGGCTAAACCGGGGTCCAGCTCCGGCCCCGACTTGAGCAGGCAGTTGTGGGTTTCGATGGCAATGCTGCCGCCATCCGGCATGGCGTCGCGGGCGTTGAGGCACAGGTTGAGCAGCGAGTTTTCCACCTGAGCCGGGTCCACCAGCGCCGCCCACAAGTCCGGAGCCAAGCGCACCTTCACCTCAATTTCGGGGCCCACGGAGCGGCGGATCAGTTCTTCCATGCCACCAATCAAGCCGTTCACATCGGTTGAAACCGGCGCCAGGTTTTGCCGGCGCGAGAACGCCAGCAAGCGATGGGTCAAGGCGGCGGCCCGTTGGGTGGCGCCCTGGGCGATGGCGATATAACGCTCCATGTCGGCGACGCGGCCCTGGGCCACGCGCATTTTCATCAGTTCCAGACTGCCGCTGATGCCGGCCAGCAGGTTGTTGAAGTCATGGGCGATACCGCCGGTGAGCTGGCCCACCGCTTCCATCTTTTGCGACTGGCGCAACGCGGCTTCGGCGATTTCCCGTTCGCTCACCGCTTCGGCGACGCGCTGCTCCAGGGTGCGGTTAAGTTCTTGAAGCGCGGCTTCGGCGTTCTTGCGCGCGGTGACATCGATGGACGAGCCGATCAAACCGATCACCTCACCGGCCTCGTTTAGCAACGGCGCCTTGACCGACAGCCACACGGTTTTAGAGCCGTCCGGCATGTCGACATATTCTTCAATTTGCTCAGCTTTGCCGCTGCGCATAATCCGCCGGTCGTTCTCCATCACCTGGCGGGCCTGTTCTTTGTCTTCGAGAAACTCGAGGTCGGTTTTCCCCAGGTAATAAGCCGGCGGCTTGCCGATCAGTTCGGTCGTGCCCTGGTTGGCCACCAGCATGCGGCCGTCGAGGTCTTTGGCGTACACCACGCCGGGAACGGCGGCGGCAAACACTTCCAGCAGGCTCGACACCCGATCGCGCTCTGCCTCAGCGCGGCGGCGCGGTTCGATGTCGATCAGCACACCGGGGAAGCGCACGGCGTTGCCAAGGGCATCCAACTGGGCGTGGCCGCTGGCTTCAACCCAGCGGTACGAGCCGTCGCTGTGCATCACGCGGTATTCGCACCGGTAGGGCCCGCCACGCGCCATGGCGTCGGTGATGGTGCTTCCAACGCGGGCACTGTCGTGGGGGTGGATCGAGGCAAACGCCTGATCCAACGACAAGCCACTGGCGCACTGTTCTAAAGGAATACCAAAGGTTCGGGCAAAGCGCTCATCGGCATTGATCTGGTCGTTGGGAATGTCCCACACCCACGTTCCAACAATCGCGCCCGCATCCAGGGCCAATTGCAAACGCTCTAGCGGATCAAGTGCCGATGCCGGCTCGTCGATGGTTGCTGGCGGATGAGACGAAGAGATGTTCATGGACGACTGCACACCTGAAGCTGCCACTACTGGCACAGGAAAAAGGAATAAATCGGGAGGCGTTGAGGCTCCGACCGTCGCCGTTGGAAAAGGTTACGGAATTTTGTGATCACATGTCGAAACGCGAATGAAGTCAACCGCTTAAAGCGTTCACGCCTTCGTGAGCAGCGGGCAAACCTGGGCAGCGCGGTCGGCCAGCAGACTGCGCAAGGCGTGCATTTGGGCGATGCGCTCATCAAGCAAGGCGATTTTCTCGCGGAACAAGTCGGCCAACAGCTGCGCCGATGCCGACTCGCTGTTCCATAACAGCGGCAGGTTCTCGCCGATTTCTTTCAGGGAAAAACCGAGCTGCTGCGCCAGCTTGATATAGCCCACCAGCTCCAGCGTTTGCTCGGGATAGAAGCGGTAGCCGTTGGCGGCGCGCTGCGGCTTGATCAGGCCTTTGTCTTCATAAAATCGCAACGCATCCACCGACACCCCGGTGCGGGTTGCCACTTCTCCAATTCTCATCGCACGTGCCCGTATTGACTCTGGACCTAGGACCAGGCTTTAGCCTGCGGGCTCGAACTGTGAGGGAAGGCCATGATTAGCGTAAAGAACAATCTGAACGTCGTGCGCGCCAGTGCCGGCTACGACCTGATCGTGATGCTGGCGTTTGTAACGCCCTGGACAGCCACCTGGCTGTTTGACGTGTTCGCGGCGTTATCACAGGCACTCGCACTCACGCGCCCTACCCCGACGCTCGCTGGCGACGCCATGCTGCTCGCCAACCTGCTGGGCAGCGTGGTGGTGGTGTGGTCGCTGTGGCGCCTGCGAAACCCCAGCCGCAGCGTCGGCCTGTACGACGCATTGGCGCGGCTGCTGTTTACCGTGTGGCAGGTGGTTGCCGTAGTGCATGGCGCGAGCTTTCTGGTGCTGGGTTTTACCGTGATGGAGGTGGTGTTTGGTATTGCCCAGGTGCTGCCGGTCAGGCGGCCGCCATCGCGCTGAATAGCGGGGCGTAGTCGGTCTGCTCATGCAGATTGGCGACAAACCCCAGCACACGCTCCTGGGCGGCGGCGTCGATATGCAGGTCTGCCATGCGGCGGAATTTGCGCTCGAAGTCGGCATCGCTCATGGGCGTTTCCAGCGAGCCGGGGCCGCTGAGTATTTCGCTGACGCGCTGTTCGCCGCAAGCCAGCGTCACCGTTACCCGGTTGGCCAGGTACTGCGGAAACAGCGCCGTCAGGGCCGCATCTTCGCTGACCGTGGTGCACCTCATCAGGGCGATGGCGCGCGGGTCGGCGATCTGCTCCGGTGAGTACGAATTCAGTGTGATGTCCCCATCGAGCAACGCCCGCGCCACGTTGTACGGCAAGCTGTGGTCGGCGGTTTCGCGGGTTTGCGGTCGCCACTTGTCTGGCGAGTCGGCCAGCACGCGGCGGTTGAATTCCGAGGTTTCGATATGAATGGCGGCAATCGAATTTACATCGGCAATCTGCGCGCGCAGGTCAATGCCGGCCCACACGGCAGTGTGCAGTTCGCCATTGGTGGGAAAGGTTTTAGTCAGCGATTTGAGTATCGCGAACTGGCCGTTGGCGGCATTGCCGAAGTGCTCGACATTCAGCTCGAACTCGCCGGTCACCTGTTTGAACACGCCCATGTCGCCTTCAAAAACCGGCGACGGGCCGGTCATGCCATGGCGCGCCAGGCTCGCGGCGAATATGGCATTGCGCGCGGCATTGGCGGCCGAACAACCCTTCCAGTCAGATAGCGAACCCGAGCGTACCTGACGCATGGCCAGGTGGCCGCTAAGGGCAATATTGATCGCCTGCTCGGTACGCGTCTCGTCGAGTTTCAGCAGCCGTGACGCCGCAGCAGCCATGGCCACGTTGATGTAATTCACATGGTCCCAGCCGCGTTTGTTGAGGCTGGCGGCATCCTGCAGGCGCATCTGTATTTCGTAGGCCACCACAATGGCCGCCATCAGCTCGCGACCGCTGGCGCCCTGCGCTTCTGCCAGGGCCAGGCAGGCGGGAATGTTGTCGCTGGGGTGGCCCGGTTCGCGGCCCATGTAGCCGTCGTTGTAATCGAGAAAACGCACCATGGTGCCGTTGGCAAAAGCCGCCAGCTCCGGCGTGGTTTTCAGTGCCGTACCGAACACGCTGGAAGATGCTTGCGGCGTTTGCGCTGCGAGGGCTATCGCAGCCTTGACCGGGCCGGCGTCATAGGCCCCAAGGGCGCAGGCCAGACTGTCCAGAACCCGTTGGCGCACGCAGGCCAGTACCGGCTCGGGCAGCTCATCTGCTTGCAGTTCACAGGCATAACGCGCCAGGCGCCGGGCCAGGGTCGGGGTGTTCATACACGTCTCCTTTTCATCGGCGAAGGCGTTCAGGCCAGCCACGGATTGGCGCTCAGGTGCGCGGCTTCGAACTCACGTATTTGCGCAGTGCGTTGCAGGGTGCTGCCGATGGCATCCAGGCCCAGCAGCAGCGCCTCTTTGCGCAGGGGATCGATGTCGAATGCGACACAGGAGCCGTCGCTCAGCTGAATCTGCTGATGGGCCAGATCCACGCTGAGGTGTGCACCCTCGGGCTTGCTGACGGCTGCGCCGATGCGCTGCACTTCACCCTCATTGAGTTCAATCAGCAGCACGCCATTGCGCTGGCAGTTATCGAAAAAAATGCCGGCAAAACGGCTGCCGATCAGCGCGCGAAACCCCAGCTGTTTGAGGCCCCACACCGCATGCTCGCGGCTGGAGCCGCAGCCAAAATTAGGCCCGACCACAAGAAAGCTGGCCCGATTCCACGGTGCCCGGTTAAGCACGAATTCCGGGTTCGACTGGCCGTTTGGAAGAAAGCGCAGGTCGAAGAACAAACCGCGATCCAGGCCGTTGCGGTCGATGCCTTTGAGAAACTGCTTGGGCATGATCACGTCCGTGTCGATATTGGCCGCAAGCAGCGGCGCGGCAATGCCGCTGACGATGGTGAACGGTTGCATATCAGGCCTCGGCAATAAGCGAACGAACGTCGATGAGGTGCCCGCAAATGGCAGCCGCAGCCACCATCGCCGGGCTCATCAAATGGGTACGCGCGCCGGCACCCTGACGGCCCTCGAAATTACGGTTGGTACTCGACGCGCAGCGGTCGCCAGGGGCGAGTACGTCATCGTTCATCGCCAGGCACATGGAGCAGCCGGACTGGCGCCACTCGAAGCCAGCGTCGCGAAACACCTGGGCCAGCCCTTCGGCTTCGGCCTGATCGCGCACCAGCGTCGAGCCCGGCACGATCATCGCCCGCACATGGCTGGCGACACGGCGCCCACGCACCACGCGCGCCGCATCGCGCAGGTCTTCGATGCGGGCGTTGGTGCACGAGCCGATAAAGGCGTGACTGATGGCTATTTGCGCCAATGGCTGCCCGGCTTCCAGGCCCATGTAGCGCAGGGCACGCTGTAAATCCTGGCGGCGGATAAGGTCCGGTTCATGGGCCGGGTCCGGTACGTGCTCGCCAATGGTGGCGGCCTGATCGGGGCTGGTGCCCCACGTCACCATGGGCTGCAAGGCACTGGCGTCAAGCAGCACCTCTGCGTCGTACTGCGCACCGGCATCACTGAACAGCTCACGCCACGTGAGCAGGGCGCGCTCCCACAGCTCGCCGCGCGGCGCCCGTGGTTTGTCTTGCAGGTAGGCAAACACCTTGTCATCCGGCGCCATAAAGGCGCCGCGGGCGCCGGCTTCGACGGCCATGTTGCAGATGGTCATGCGTGCCTCGACGCTGAGCGCGGCAATGGTCGGCCCGCAGAATTCGATGGCGAAACCGGTGGCGCCGGCAGCGCCGATACGCTGGATCAGCGCCATGATGATGTCTTTCGAGGTAACGCCGGCGCCCAGCTTGCCTTGCACCGTCACGCGCATGCTGCGCTGCTTTTTATAGACCAGCGTCTGGGTGGCGAGCAGGTGTTCGATTTCCGAGGTGCCAATGCCGAAACCAAAGGCGCCCAGCGCGCCGTACGTGGTGGTGTGGCTATCGCCTGCGGCCACCACCATGCCCGGCAGAATAAAGCCCTGCTCCGGCGCCACTACGTGCTCAATGCCCTGACGCTTGTCGAGCACGTCGAACAATTCCAGGCCGAAGTCGCGGCAGTTTTCTTCGAAGTACGACACCTGCCGCGCGCCGCCGGCATCCGGCATGGTGGCGATGCGTTCAGGCGCTGTCGGGTTCACGTGATCGACCACACCGAGCGTCGCCGTGGGCCGCCACACGGCTCGCCCCGCCTCGCGCAAGCCGCTGAAGGCTTGCGGGCTGGTGTACTCGTTGGCCACCTGGCGGTCGATATACAGCAGTACGTGGCCGTGGTCGTCGAGGCGGCACACGGTGTGGCTGTCGATGTGTTTTTCGTAGAGGGTGCGCGGGCGTGTGGTCATGTCATTGCCCTCGCGCATCGCTGCAACGACCATCGGCGATCACGCAGACCGGCGGCGGCGTGTCGCCATCAAGCACCGCCACCACGCATTGCGCCGCCACCCGGTTGGTGCGCTGCAAGCCTTCGTGGGTAGAGGCACCGCTGTGGGGCGTGGCCACCACATTGGGCAACGCCAGCAGCGCTTCGGTGATGGGTCGATAAGTCGGGTCGTTTTCGCTGAGAAATACATCCAGCCCGGCGCCGGCAATGGCCCCGTCGAGCAAGGCCTCCAGCAAGGCGCGGTCATCCACCAGGCCACCTCGTGCGGTGTTGATCAGAAACGCCGTGGGCTTCATGCGGTTGAGCGCCTGGGCGTCGATCAGCAGACGGGTCTCTTCCACCAGCGGCGCGTGCAGCGTTACGTAGTCGCTCTCGGCCAGCAATGTGTCGAGGTCGACAAAGGTCACGCCGGTTTCGTTTGCGTAACGCCAGTCCAGCGTTGGCGAATACGCCAGCACGCGGGCATCGAAACCGGCCAGGCGTTTCGCCACGCCACGGCCAATACGCCCAAGGCCGATGATGCCGACGGTTTTGCCGTACAGATCGCTGCCCAGCACGATGGTCCACTCGCCATTGACCATGCGCGCCTTCGACTCGCCCAGACGCCGGCCCAGCGCCAGCATCATCGCCAGTGCATGGTCCGCGACGCTGGCGTCATTGCCGCCAACGGCGATGGTCGCCACCTTGCCGCTGGCGCGCACGGCATCGACATCGACGCGTTCGTAGCCCACGCCGCGCCGGGAGATCACCTGCAAGCGTGGCAACTGCGCCAGCAACCCGGCGGTGATATGGGCGTGACCGACAATCCAGCCATCGGCCTCAGCGAGCAGCGCAACCAGTTGCGCCTGGCTCAGGTCACCGTCGCCCTGCCCTTCGCAGAGCTCGGCAATCTGCACCGTACAGCCCTGGCTGCGCAGCCAGGCCAAACTTTGCGGGTCGAAAAAGCGCTGGGTGATGACGACGTTACGAGAGAGGTGTTCTGGCATGGTTATCGCCTCATTACAGGACATTCGCCGCCTCGACAGCGGCCTTTCGCGGAGCAAGCCGCCCCCGACTCCCCGCCCGGACCGGACGGGGAATGGCTAAGCAAGGGAGAAGAACTAGAGAATTGCGCCGGTAACCAGCGCCGAGAGAATCAGCACCGCCGAACAGCCCAGCGCCCACAGCAGGCAGTAACGCTGCAGCTCGCCCATGTCGCGCTTGAGCAGGCCGACCAGCAGATACGGCGCGGCTATCAACGGACTCAATGCGTGCACCGGCTGGCCGAGTACCGAAGCGCGGGCGATCAGCAGCGGGTCAACGCCATGCTGCTGCGCCGCGCCATTGAGGATCGGCAAGATGCCGTAGAAAAAGGCGTCGTTAGACATAAAGAACGTAAACGGAATCGCCGCCAGCGAGGTGATCACGCTCATGTACGGCCCGGCGTTTGCCGGCACCACATCGAGGAACGCCTTGGACATGGCATCGACCATGCCCGAGCCGGCGAGAATGCCGGTGAAGGCGCCGGCCGCGAAGATCAGCGCCACCACGTTGAGCACGTTGTCGGCATGGGCGGCGATGCGTTCTTTCTGGTCGGCCAGACGCGGGTAGTTGATCACCAGCGCCAGGGCCAGGGCGATCATCATCAGCACCGGCAGCGGCCCGAGGCCCATGCCCATACTGACCACCAAGCCTACGGTCAGCGCCAGGTTCACCCAAAACAGACGCGGGCGATGGCTGTCCTTGACCTTGCGCTCCAGGACGGGCGCCGTGTCGTCGGTTTGCCCCGGCTGCCAGCCAAGACGCCGCCGTTCGCGCTTGCCCAGCCACCAGGCGGCAGCAAAGGCGTACACCAGCGCGATAAGCATGGCCGGAATCAGGCCGACGAACACGTCCATGGCATCCACGTGCAGCGCGCTGGCCGCACGGGCAGTCGGGCCGCCCCACGGCACAATGTTGATCACGGTGTTGGTCAGCAGCAGCATCACCGCCAGAATCAGCGGGTTCATGCCCAGGCGCAGGTACACCGGCAGAAACGCCGTCACCACCACCAGCACGGTGGTCGCGCCATCGCCGTCCAGGGAAATGACAGTCGATAACGCCGCCGTGCCGAGGGTGATGCGCAGCGGGTCGTTGCCAACCCAGCGGATGATGCGCTTCACCGCCGGCTCGAACAGCCCGGCGTCAAACATCACCGCGAAGTACAGCAAGGCGAACATCAACATCATGGCGGTGGGCGTCACCTTGAGCACGCCGTCCAGCACCATGGTGCCCATCTGCGAACCGAGCCCCAGCGCCAGGGCAAACGCCACCGGCACCAGAATCAGGGCGACAATCGCCGACAAGCGCCGCGTCATGATCAGCGCCATGAACACAGAAACCATCGCAAAACCAACCCAAGCCATTCTCTTATCCTTGTTATGTAGAGCCTTCAGGAAGGGAACGTGCACCCTGTGCAGGCAGCGCCAGATGCAACGTTGGGCAAAACCTACACATTGATTTTTTTCGAGTAAATCTGTATTTGTTTTGTACACCCTCGTGCAGGTGGGTCACTCGCAAAGCTGCGGCAATTCCCCGCAAGCCGAGAACGCCGACCTAGACGCCTCACCCCCTTCACCGCACCGTCAAACAAGGCCGCCATGACTCAACCCGACGAGCTTTATCTTTCCGCCGAAGAGGCCGCCGCCCTGCTCGGCGTGAACCTGCCCACGCTGTACGCCTACGTTGGCCGCAAGAATATTCGCTCGCTCAAGGTTGAAGGCTCGCGCAAGCGCCGCTACTGGGCGGCGGACATCCAGCGCCTGGTCAAAGGCCCGAAAAATGGCGAGCCGGGGGCCAAGCGCAGTGTCGATTCCTACAGCTCGCTGACCCTGCTCACCGAAGACGGCCTTTACTACCGCGGCCGCGACATCCACGAGTTGGTGGAAACCGCCACGGTCGAGGAAGTGGCGGAAATGTTCTGGCAGGTGCCCGGCGCGTTCGGCACCACGCTGCCGCACATGCCGGCCGGCATTGACCAGTTGCTGGCGTTGTATGCCCATACCACGGTGATCGAAAAAGCCATTGCCCTGTTTCCGCTGGTGGAGCGCGCCAACCCGAAAGCCTTTGATCTTTCGCCCGAAGGCTACGCGCGCACCGGTGCCGACGTGGTTCGCTGGTTCGCCGCCCTGGTGGTGGGCAGCAACGTGCCGGACACGCGCCCGCTGCATGAATTCATCGCCGCCTCGTGCGGTGGCGACCCACGCTTGGCCGACCTGATCCGGCGCATGTTGATCTTGTGCATTGACCATGAACTGGACCACTCAACCTACAGCGTGCGCGCCGCTGCCAACACTGGTGTCACGCCCTACTACGCCGCCATCACCGGCCTTGCCACGGCGCGCGGGAGACGGGTCGCCTATGGGCGCAATGAGGCGGTAAGCCATTTGCTCGACGATATCTGCAATGCCAAGGACCCGGCCGAGCCGATTCTTCATTACTACAGCCAGGGCGGCGATATACCGGGCTTTTGCGCCAATGCCCACACCGCCCACTTGGTGCATACCACCGCTGACCCACGCGCCATCAGCCTGAAGAAAACCCTCGACTCGATGTTCGCCGACGACGCCGAATACCGCAGCCTGCTCAAGGCCATGGCCGTAGCCGAAGAACTGGTGCAGCGGCCGGTGGAATTCATCCTGCTGGTGAGTTTTGTCGGTCGCAAACTTAACCTCGGCGGCCAGGAACTGGCACTTGCCGCCGTCGCCCGGCTGATCGGCTGGTTTGCCCACGCCAGCGAGCAATACAACCAACAACCGCTGGTGCGCCACCGCGCCCGCTATACCGGCGCATTGCCGGGGTAAGTCCCTTCACTCGCCTCGCCTGAAAAGCCCCTCTCCCCCAGCCCCTCTCCCACTCGTGGGAGAGGGGTGACGTTTGCTTGCGAGCGCCCACCGGCCGACGCATGCACAAAATCCGTACAGATTTACAACGTATTGGCGTACGTATAGCGTCTTCATGGAGATCAGTTTGTATATGTAGATTATTTTCGTACATATATGACGATCACCAAGCCTAAGGATGTCTCGGAACACGGCTCTGCCGCGCTCCGCATCGAAAACAAAAACAAAGGTGAAGAGACGTGAAAGCAACCATCAAGCGGCCTGGCTTGCCTGGCGCAGCCGTTCTGGCAATGGCAACGGCGAGTTATATGGCCGGCGCCCACGCGGTCAATTTCAATATCGGTGAAGTGGAAGGCCAGCTCGATTCTGCCCTTTCCGTCGGCGCCAGCTGGGCGGTACGCGCGCCAGACCCGGATTTCATTGCCCAGGGCAACGGCGGCCAGGGCGACTCGCGCACCTCCGACGATGCCCGCCTGAACTTCAAGAAGGGTGAAACCTTCTCGAAGATCTTCAAGGGCATTCACGACCTCGAACTCAAGTACGGCGACTCCGGCGTGTTTCTGCGCGGCAAGTACTGGTACGACTTCGAGCTCAAAGACGAAAGCCGCGGCCTGTATGACATTCGCGACGACAACCGCAAACGCGGTGCGCAATCTTCCGGCGTGGAATTGCTCGATGCGTTCGTTTACCACAACTACGAACTCGGCGATCTGCCCGGCTCCGCGCGCGTCGGCAAGCAGGTGGTCAGCTGGGGTGGCAGCACCTTTATCAGCGGCGGCATCAACAGCATCAACCCGCTGGATGCCAACGCCCTGCGCCGCCCCGGTTCCGAGCTGAAGGAAGGCTTGCTGCCGGTGAACATGATTTACCTGCAGCAAACCCTGGCTGAAGCAGTCAGCGTCGAGGCGTTTTATCAGTTGGAGTGGGACCAGACCGTCGCCGACAACTGCGGCACCTTTTTCGCCAGTTCCGACATCGTTGCCGACGGCTGCGATGACCGTTACGTGGTGCGCGGCATGGACATCGAGCCCGGTCAGTCGGACAACAGCGGCCTTAACGGCAACACCATTTACCTGCCACGCGGCGGTGATCGCGACGCCCGCGACAGCGGCCAGTTCGGTGTGGCCCTGCGCTGGTTTGTGCCGGAGCTTAACGACACCGAAATCAGCGCCTACTACCTGAACTACCACAGCCGCACGCCAGTAGGCAGCTCGGAAATCAGCACCGCGCCAAACCCCTTCGCGGCGCCAGGTTTCGGTGCAGCCAACGCCAAGTACTTTCTCGAATACCCGGAAGACATCCGCCTGTACGGCCTGAGCTTCAACACCACCTTTGGCACGGCTTCGGTGGAAGGCGAACTCAGCTACCGGCCAAACATGCCGCTGGCCATCGACGACCTCACCTACGCCACCCTGCGCCTGGCCCCGGTGGTGCCAAGCGTGATTCCCAACTCCGGCGTTCCGGGCGATGAGATTCATGGCTACACCCGCGTGCCCATGACTCAGGGCCAGACCAGCATCACCCAGACCTTCGACCAGGTTCTGGGCGCCAGCCGCCTGAGCTTGCTGGGCGAAGTGGGTTTCACCCACCTCAACGGCATCAACGAAGGCGACTACGGCGAGTACCGCTTCGGCCGCGCCAGCCATTTCGGCCCCGGTGAGTACTTCGATGAAGACGGCAACGACTTGTGCCGAACCCTGCTCAGCAGCCGCCCGGAGTACTGCAACAACAAAGGCTTTTTCACCCGCAATGCCTGGGGTTACCGCCTGCGCGCCGGGCTCACTTACCCCGGTGTGATCGGCGGGCTTGATCTGAGCCCCAGCCTGGCCTGGTCCCACGATGTGGACGGCAACAGCCCGACCTTCACCGAAGGCAGCAAAGCCGTGAGCCTCGGCCTCAGTGCCAAGTACCTGAACAACTACGAAGCCAGCATCAGTTACACCGACTACTTCGGCGGCGATTACACCACCAACGGTGATCGGGATTTCGTCAGCGCCAGCTTTGGCGTGACGTTCTGAGGACTTACCCATGACAAAAAACTATCTATCGCGCTACGCGCTCTCGCTCTGCCTGCCCCTGCTGATCAACCCGGCGTTTGCCGCCGTCGACGCCGCGCAAGCCGGTCAGCTCGGCAGCACGCTCACTCCGGTAGGCGCCGAACGCGCCGGCAATGCCGCCGGCACCATTCCGGAATGGACGGGCGGCCTGCCGAAAAATGCCGGCACCAGCACCGACGGTTTTCGCTCCGATCCGTTCGCCAGCGAGAAGCCGCTGTTCACCATTACCGCGCAGAACCTCGACCAGTACCGCGCGCAACTAACGCCCGGCCAGCAAGCGTTGTTCGCCCGCTACCCGAGCACTTACAAGCTGCCGGTTTACCCGACCCATCGCAGCGTGGCGTGGCCGCAAAAAGCCTATGACGCCGCGGGCAAAAACGCGGTAACCACCACCGTGGTGGAAGGCGGCAATGGTCTGGAGAACTACACCAGTCCGCTGGCGTTCCCGATTCCAAAGAACGGGCTGGAAGTGCTGTGGAACCACATCACGCGCTATCGCGGCGGCAGCTTTACCCGCGAAACCACGGCGTTCATGACCACGCCCAACGGCGAATACACTTGGAAAACCGAGCGTGACCGCCTGGCCTACAGCGAGGAACTGCTGGACTACGACCCGAGCAAATCGAAAAACATCCTCTACTACTTCACCTCCGAAAACATCGCCCCGGCGCGGGACGTAGGCGGCGTACTGCTGGTTCACGAAACCCTCAACCAGGTAAAGGAACCGCGCATGGCCTGGCAGTACAACTCCGGTCAGCGCCGAGTGCGGCGCGCCCCGCAAGTGGCGTACGACAGCCCCGGCCCGGGCAACCTGCGCACCACCGACCAGACCGACATGTTCAACGGCTCGCCCGATCGTTACGACTGGAAGCTGGTGGGCAAGCGCGAGCTGTACGTGCCCTACAACAGCTTCCGCCTGGCCGACCCGAACAACAGCTACGACGAGCTGATCACCCCCGGCCATCTCAACCAGGACAAAACCCGCTACGAGCTGCACCGGGTGTGGGAAATCATCGGCACGCTGAAAGAAGGCCAGCGTCACGTGTACTCCAAACGCCATCTGTTCATTGACGAAGACAGCTGGACCATCGTCGAGGCCGATCACTACGACGCACGCGGCAACCTGTGGCGCGTATCGGAGAACCACATCCTGCCGTTCTACGACGTGCAGACGCAGATCTCCGCCGGTGAGCTGACCTACGACCTCATCTCCGGGCGTTACCTGGGCAACTACATGTTCAACAAAGTGAAAAACGCCTACCAGTTCGGCCTCAAGGCCAAGACCTCCGACTTCACCCCCGCCGCCCTCAGGGCCATGGGCATCCGCTGAGGTTGGCAATGCGCTCCGTATCTCTGGCGCCTTCATCGACCTGACGCCAGAGACTTTGCCGCCCCGCCCCGGGCGGCTTTTTTTCAACGCGCGCACCGACGCGCAGAGACCTTAGGAAGCAGTGATGGAAAACCCAGTCAAGATTCTGATCCCGTGCGGCTCGCTCGGCTCCGGTATCCGCGAAGAAGAAGTGCGCCTGGGCATCGCCCTCGGCGCCCAGGCCATCGCCAGCGATGCAGGCTCCACTGACAGCGGCGCGGCCTACATGATTCAGGGTGTCGGCAAATACCCGCGCGCCACCATCAAGCAGGAACTGGAAATACTGATGAAGGCTCAGGCCGAGGCGAACATCCCGCTGATCATCGGCTCGTGTGGCCAGTCAGGCACCGACGCGGCACTGGACTGGATGCGTGAAATCGTTGTGGAAATTGCCCGCGAAAAAGGCCTGACCCCGAAGATCGCCGTGCTCTATTGCGAGCAAGACAAAGCCACCCTGAAAGCCAAACACGCCGCCGGCAAAATCACCGAACTGCCGCCGCTGGGGCCGATTACCGATGAGTTGATCGACTCGTGCGAACGCATCGTCGCCTCCATGGGCGTGGAACCCTACATCGCCGCGCTGCGCGAAGGCGCCGACATCGTGCTCGGCGGGCGTACCACCGACACCGCCGTGATCGCCTGCTACGCCCTGCTCAAAGGGGCACCGGCCGGCCCGGCCTGGCACGCTGCAAAAATTGCCGAATGCGGCGCGCAGTGCACCGTCGACCCCACCAATGGCAACGGTATTCTGATCACCATCGACGCCGACGGCTTCGAGGTGGAACCGCTGCAAGCCAACAACACCTGCGCGCCGGAAACCGTGTGCGCCCACATGCTCTATGAAAACTCCAACCCCTTCCTGCTCACCGAACCGGGCGGCGTGCTCGACGTGACCGACGCCAAGTACGTGCAGAAGAATGAGCGTGTGGTGCGTGTCACCGGCTCGCGCTGGATTGAAAAGCCCTACACCATGAAGCTCGAAGGTGCGGCGGCCGGCCGCTTTCAGACCCTGATGCTGATCGGCATCGAAGACCCGGAAATTCTGGGCCGCCTCGACGAATTCCACGACCGCATGCACGCCGCGCTGACCGGCCGTGTGCACGCCGTAATGGGTGACGAAGCAGGTGACTTCAACATCTCCTTGCGCGTGTATGGCTGGAACGCGGTGTCCGGCATGAAGCGCCCGGCCGGTACGCCAGCGCCGCTGGAAGTGGGCATTCTGTTCGTTGCCACGGCAGCCACCCAGGCCCTGGCCACGCGCATCGCCAAAACCTGCAACCCGTGGTTCTTCCACTGGCCGCTGGAGCGTAACCGTGAGCTGCCAAGCCACGGCTTCCCCTTCTCCCCCGCCGAACTCGAACGCGGCGCTGTGTACGAATTCAAACTCAACCACGTCG
Organism: Pseudomonas sp. AC136; assembly: GCF_979258585.1. Classification (NCBI taxonomy): domain Bacteria; kingdom Pseudomonadati; phylum Pseudomonadota; class Gammaproteobacteria; order Pseudomonadales; family Pseudomonadaceae; genus Pseudomonas; species Pseudomonas sp. AC136. Next base: position 5,224,056 of record NZ_OZ409865.1, on the reverse strand, counting down.
TTCACACCGACGACGGGCACGAGTTGGTACGCAGCAAATGGATCGACCTCGCCCACTCAGCGGAGACCAACTAATGGCCACCCTCAACGACGTAAGCCGCCACGTACGCTCGAAAAATGCCGGGCCATTCTGGGTCACCGTCGACATCTTCTTCGACAGCAAAGAAAGCTTCAGCAAATACGCCACCAGCGAAAAACTGGCGCCCCAAGCGTTCGCCGAACTCTACGGCGCCAACCCCGAGCAGGTGCAGCACCATCTGGTGCCCGACCTGAACATCCTGAAAATCTCCTACCCGCGCAACTGGCCGCAGGGCGGAGAACTGGAGCGCGACATGCACGCGGGGAACCAGTGCAAGCGCTTGCTGGGCATCGAGCTGGATTGAGGTGGAAGCGAAGCACCTGCGGGCCGTGCAGGTGCTTCATCCAGAGGTTTATGCCGTTGGAACCGTACCGCCATCAACGTCCGTGCCGGTTTTGATCCCTGCGCCGCGCTCAAGGCTTTTAACGCCATGGCGCCGCCCTGATCAGGCGATCAGACCCAGCGTCAGCCCTTTCAAGGTCGCCGCTGCCCGCGTGGAGCAGCCCAATTTACGGAAGATGCTTTCCATGTGCGTGCGCACCGTGCTCGGGCTGATGTCCAGCAGGCGCGCCACTTCCTTGTTGCTGCCGCCTTTGCTGATGGCCAGGAGGATGTCGCATTCGCGCGGGCTGAGCAGCGCGCTTTTTGCCTGTGCAAATTTGCGTTCGCCACGGGCGGCGGCGATGACCGCGTCGCAGATTTCGCCGTCGAACAAACCCCGTCGAGCTTCGTCCTTGAGCAGCGCGGCGGCCTCGCTTTCACTATTGGCGGCGCGCCACGGCCGGGGGCCGCGCAATGCCACCCACGCCACGGCGGCGGCAAACAAACGGTTCTCCGGGCACAGCGACTCAGCCGGCGCGCCGCGAAAATAACCGCTGCCGTCGAGGCGCTCATAGGCATGCGCGGCGATGTTGCCCGGTACGCGCAGTTCGTCGATCTCTCGCGTGGCTTTCTGCGTCCAGTACGGCACCAGATGAACACGCTCCGTCGCGCCATAAGGCAGCGGCCCCACCGTGTTCCACACATGGTTGGCCACCGCCGCCCGCCCCAGCCCGTGAATCAGCGCGGCCCTGCCCAGGTCCGTGAGGCTTGGCTCGGACAAACCCCACAGACGCCCCGCTTCCACGGCCACATGGGCCACTTGCCGTGAATGGCCGGCGAGAAACGGCAACTTGAGATCAATCATGTCGCCCACCAGCGTCATGCACACCGGGCGCTGAGCCCCGGCATGGCGGGTAGCGTCCGGCGGCGTGTGCAATTGGCTCAACCACCGGGCACCGTTTTCCACCACCACGTTCGCCAGCGCAGCCGGATAACGTTTGTCGGCTTGCTGACCGATCCAGCGCAGCGCATGGTCCACGCCACGCGCCCGACTGAGAATCTCGAGGTCGCCGGCCAGCACCACCTGATACGCCGCCTGCGGAATCTGCTCACGGCTCAAACCCAGCGGCCGACCGCTGCCGTCGTAGGTTTCGAAAACCCGGCGCAAGGCGGTTTCCACCTCACTGCCAAGTTCGAGGGTTTTGCCGATTTCGCCGGCCACTTCGCAATGCACCACGGCGAGCGGCGCGGCCTGATGCACAGCCTGCATGTCGTCGGCGCTGAGCGTGTTGTCGAGCATGGCGCGGCGACCGGCCACGTCATCGCCCAGCAAATGGGTGAAATCTTCGGCGTTGGCGGTGCAGCCCGACCAGCGCAGCAGTGCCACCTGTTCCACCGCGGCCAGTTGCTCGCCCGACTCACCCGCGGCCTGCGCCAGCTGCCGCGCCAGGCGCCCCACGCGCTGCGAATGGCCCAGGGGCTGGCCCATGCTGAGGTCGCCGACCTGCGAAATGGCATCGAGCGCTGCGCCCAACGAGATGCCGTACTGCCCTGCGCTTTCCATGAAAAAAACTCCCTGGGTCGGATAAATGACCGATACCTGACAACCGGGTCGGTCAGCAAACTGGAGCTACCCAAACAGGAGATCACCCCATGAAAACGTTCAAGCTGAAATCTGCCATTGCCGCCTTCGCTATCGCCGGCGCCTTCGCCACCGCAAGCCACGCCGAGAATACCGCGCCTTCGGTGGTCATCGTACACGGCGCATTTGCCGACGGTTCGGACTGGGCCAAAGTGGTTCCGTTGCTGCAAGCCAAAGGCGTTGCGGTGACCGTGGTGCAGAACCCGCTCACCTCATTGACCGATGACGTGGCCGCCACCCAGCGCGTGTTGCGCAACCAGCCCGGCAAGGTGGTGCTGGTGGGCCACTCCTGGGGCGGCACCGTTATCAGTGAGGCCGGCAATCAGAACAACGTCAGTGCGCTGGTCTACGTCGCCGCCTTCGCGCCGGACGCCGGCCAGGCCACCGGCGAACAAGGCAAAGGTGCGCCAACGCCACCGGGCATCAGCCAGATCAAGCCAGACAGCAACGGCTACCTGTACCTGACGCCCGAAGGCATGGCCAAAGACTTCGCCCAAGACCTGCCGGCCGCGCAAACCGCGATCATGACCGCCACCCAGGGGCCGATCAAAGCCTCGGCCTTTGAAGAGCGCACCACCGTTGCCGCGTGGAAAACCAAACCGTCCTGGTACGTACTGGCTACCAGCGACCGGATGATTCACCCCGACGTTCAGCGCTCTTCAGCCAAGCGCATCGGCGCCCAGATGAGCCAACTGAACACCAGCCACGTGCCGCAGCAATCGCAGCCTGCCGAGGTGGCCGAGGTGATTCTCAAGGCGGTGAAAAGCGTAGAGAACCAGTAATCGCTGGCCGCGATTGCCGGGTGCAAGCCTGACAATTGCGGATGCGTTTGCAGCTTCGGGGCAACAGAAGGCGCCAGGATTAATTACACTGAGCGCCTTCTTCCGCCACTCCAGTGGCCGCCCCAGACAGGAACTCGCGCCCATGGCCTCAGCCGACAAACAACAAAAACGTGCCCAGCGCGCCAAAGCCAAGGCCAAGCAGAACCGCTCGGGCAAGGGCAAACCCTCAGTGGTGCACCCGCTGCTGGCTAATCCGGCGATCAACGAGCCGTTCGATGATGTGGAAATCGACCTGAGCACCTTCGATTTCGCCGACATCGAAGAAAACGGGTTCGACCCGGCGCTGTTCGATGATCTGTTCCAGACCATGAAGGCTGCAGAAGGCATCAGCTTGTTGGCGATGTGTCTGGTGTTCTTGCAGTACCCGGTGCTGGAACTGGTGGTGGCTGAGGAAGCTGAAGAGCCGGCAACCGATTTTATGATGGGCTTGCTTATTGTTTATCGCGGCTTGTTCCACAACGACGACGAAGACGCGGCGGTGGAATGGGTGGGCGGTGAAACCTTTCAGGCGGCGTTCACGGAAGCCTCGCAGATTCTGCAAAAACGCGACGCCCGCAGCGCTCGCCCTTGAAGTCATTTCCTCTGCTGCGCCTGGCGCTGCTCACGGTTATTGCCCTCAGCGCCCCGGCATTGCACGCAGCCACGCCGGTAGCCCCCGAAAACCACCGCATCACCCTGCGTACCCTGGACCCCAACGCCGTGCCTGTCGGCCAATGGCGGCTCAAGGTGTGGGCGAGTTACGCGCCCTTGGAACGAGGCGCGCCTAATACCACTGAAACCACCACGTCGAGCGATAACTGCAAAGGTTCAGGCGCCTTCAACTCGGGGTGGACATTGCGGCGCTGCACCCGTACGTACGACCGAAGCGTGTCCAGAACACTGCCGGCCGCACAGATGCGCGCGGCCGATGCGCGCACGTTGAACCTGGATTTCCCCCCAGTGGTTGAGGACAAAGGCGGCGTCTTTGGTATCGAGGACGTGGTGCTGGAATACACCACCTGTGCCAAAGGCTGCGCGATGGAGCGACTGGACGTGCGGCTGTCGTGCTGGAATGAACAAGTGGAAGCTGGCGAAGTGCTGGCCGAAGGCATGGTGTTCAGCTATTCACGCGGCGCCAAAGCCAACCCGGCTACCGCGCAGTGCGGGCTGCATGTGGGCGACGAAACGACGTGGGCCAACCAGGCCACTGTGATGCAACGGGTGCGCGGCCATTTCGGTGATGACCAACAAATGTTCAGCGACCACATGCTCAACATTTTCACCGCCATTCCCACCCGCGACCACGGCTGGCAATGGAACCCCGCACGCGGTGACCACACCACCCTTTGCCGACTGCCCGATAACCAGCACTACCTCAGCCGCGACCTGGTCGCCACCCTACCCGTCTCGCTCGGCTGGCCTTACCGGCACGAAGTGGAAATACGGGTGACCAGCAAGCCAAACGGCGAGGTGTGCACCATTTGGCTGAGCGGCACGGACGATGAAACCTACCTGCGCTATTTCTACACCTTTGATAACGGCCAACTGGTGATGGTCTCCACCGACGACGAACCGGACGACGTCAAGCGCGAATGGCGCTGGGCCAACGGCGAACCGTGGGAATACACCCGCCGGCAAATGCCCGACTCGGTGGCCGGGCATGACGCGATTTTGTATTGGCACAAGGTGGCGGCTGAGCAGTGGCCGAAGCAGATGGATTATTCGCCGGACTTTAAGGAGTTTGCGGGGTTGAAGGCGTTTGCTGGGGAGTTGGTGGAGCGGTTTGGGAAGTGAGGGGTTTGGTTTTGTGCGGCTTGCGCGTTCCCCTGCACGACTCTGGATCCCCGCGTGCGCGAGGATGACGGTGGATTGGTTGCAGACGCGTGTTTTCCTACACCAGTCGCGCCAAAAACCTCCGTCATCCTCGCGAACGCGGGGATCCAGAATTTCAAGCCTTACGCGCCTCTAAACCCAACCCCCGCAAGCCCTCACTGCCCCAATCCATACTTCCTAACCTTGTCAAACAACGTCGTCTTAGCCATCCCCAACTCCAAACTCGCCTGACTCAAATTCCCCCCGCTGCGCTGCAACGCATCGCTCAACAAATTGCGCTCAAACGCTTCCACCGCTTCAGAAAACGCCAACGGCTGCGCGCTCCCCGCTCCGGTTTTTTTGAACGCGGGCAAACCCAGCGCAAAGCGCTCGGCGACGTTGCGCAATTCGCGCACGTTGCCCGGCCAGTCGTGGCTCATGAGGTGGGACAGCGTCTGGTTATCCAGCTCTGGCACCGCGCGATCAAAGCGCAGGGATGACTGCTGCAAAAAATGCTCGAACAATTGCAGGATGTCTTCGCGGCGCTCGCGCAGTGGCGGCAGTTCCAGCGTCACGACGTTGAGGCGGTAGTACAAGTCGCTGCGAAATTCGCCGGCTTTGCTCGATTCGTCGAGGTCCGCTTTGGTCGCGGCAATCACCCGGCAGTCCACCGCCACGCTCTGGTTTGAGCCCAGGCGTTCAAGGGTGCGTTCCTGCAACACCCGCAGCAGTTTTATCTGCAACGGCAGCGGCATGCTTTCCACTTCGTCGAGGAACAGGGTGCCGCCGTCGGCGTGTTCGATTTTGCCGATACGGCGTTTGCCGGCGCCGGTGAAGGCGTTGGCTTCGTGGCCGAATATCTCGCTTTCAAACAAGTTTTCCGGCAGCCCGCCACAGTTCAGCGCAACGAACTGTTTGCTGTGCCGACGGCTGAAATCGTGCAGGCAGCGTGCGACCAGTTCTTTGCCAGTGCCGGTCTCGCCTTCGATCAGCACGTTGGCCGAGGTGTCGGCGACGTTGGCGATCAGTTCGCGCAGCTGCTGCATGGCCGGCGAGCGGCCGATAATGCGCCCTTCCAGTGAATTGCGTTCGGCCAGTTGCCGACGCAATGACGACACCTCCCGCGCCAGGCTGCGTTGCTCCAGCGCCCGGCGAACCACGTCCACCAGGCGCTCTGGCGAAAACGGTTTCTCCATAAAGTCGTAGGCGCCCTTCTGCATCGCGTCCACGGCCATGGAAATGTCGCCATGACCGGTGATCAACACCACTGGCAGGCTGCGGTCGCGGGCTTTGAGCTGGGTGAGCAGTTGCAGGCCGTCGATGCCCGGCAGACGGATATCGCTGATGACAATGCCGGCAAAGTTGTCGCCCACCTGCGCCAGCGCTTCCTCGGCGCTGCCGACGCCGGTGCAGGGGATGTCTTCCAGGGCCAGGGCCTGCTGGCAGCCGAGCAGGACGTGGGGGTCGTCTTCAACAATCAGCACGCTGAGTTCAGGGTTCATAGAGGCTCGCCAAGGTGGGGGCTCGCTAACGCCAAGCTGAGAACGAATGTGGTGCCACCGTCGGCCGGGTGTTCAACGCCCAGGTGCCCGCCCGTTGCGGCGGCCAGGCTGGCCGACAGCGTCAAGCCAAGGCCCAGGCCTTGCTCGCCGGGCTTGGTGGTGAAGAACGGCTCGAACAGATGTTTACGCGCTTCGGCATCGATGCCGTGGCCATTGTCGCGCACGCGCAGCAGGTATTTGCTCTCTTGCACCTCGCCTTCAAGCCACAGCTCTGGCTTCGGTTGCGCCTGCATGGCGTCGAGGGCGTTGCCGATCAGGTTGACCAGAATCTGTTCCAGGCGCGTTTGGTTGATGAGCAACTGCACATCGGCGAAGTCGCGGTGCACGGTCAGGCGCATGTCGTCCAGCCGGCCACCGAGCAATTGCAGCGCGGCGTCCACGGCTTTGCCGAGCGAGGCCTGGCCCTTGTCGTCGCCGCGCCGGGCGAAGGAGCGCAGGCTGGCGGTGATGCGGCCCATGCGGTCGATCAGTTCGTTGATGGTGGTGAGGTTGGTGCTGGCCACGTCCAACTGCCCGCGCTGCAGAAAGCGCACGGTGTTGCCCGACAACGTGCGCAGCGCCGCCAGCGGCTGGTTCAGTTCATGGGCGATGCTGGTGGACATCTGCCCGATGGCGGCGAGCTTGCCAGCCTGCACCAGCTCGTCCTGATAGCGGCGCAGCGTTTCTTCGGCCTGGCGCCGCTCGCGTATTTGGCCTTTTAGCCGCTCGTTGCTGGCGCGCAGGTCGGCGGTGCGTTCGGTAATCCGACGCTCCAGTTGATTGTTGGCTTCCTGCAAGGCTTCGCGGGCGGCGAGCCGGGTGGCGATGACCTTGCGCCGCTCGTTCCAGGCGATCAGCAGAAACGCCACGAAGGCAAACCCCACCGCCAGCAGAATGCCCTGGTTAATGGCTTGGCGGCGCAGGTCCTGCAGGGGCGTGAGCAAGGTGAAGTTCCACGGCGTGTCACTGAGCGGCCGGGTTTGCGCCAGGTAGCTGATGTTGCCGTCGTCGCCCTCTACTTCGGTGTTGGCAGGAAAGGTGAGTTTCTCTTCGCCTTCGGCCAACTTTTCGCGGTCCAGCGGCTGCAGCTCGTTGAGCGGAAACCAGTAGTACTGCAGGCTGCGGGCGAGTTTTTCTTTGATCTCGTCAGTGAGCGGCAGCACCGACTTCAAGCGCCGCGCCGGATCGCTAGACAAGATGATGATGCCGTTTTCATCGCTGACAAACGCTTCCAGCCGCGCCCGCTGCCAGCGTTCTTCCAGCGGTTCCAAGCGCACTTTCACCACGGCAACACCAATGACTTTGCCGTGTTCTTCAAGGCCATGGGCCAGGTAATAACCGGGTTCGCCGTTGGTGCTGCCGATGCCGTAGAAACGCCCCGGCTGGCTGCGGATGGCGCTCTGGAAATAGGCACGAAACGACAAGTCTTCGCCCAGATAGCTATCCACATCGCGCCAGTTGCTGGTGGCCATGACGCGGCCGGTGGTGTCCATCACGTAAATGGCGCGGCTGCGGCTGCGGCGGTTCAGGCCTTCGAGGTAATCGTTGACGGTTTGCCGATGCTCTGGCGTTGGATCGGCCAGCAGCTCGGAGACGCTGGACTCAAGCTCCAACAGGCTGGGCAAATAGGTGTACTTGCTGATCTCGCTTTCAACCGCGCGGGCATGCAGTTCCAGCTGCCGCTGGCCGTTTTCGCTGAGGCTGCGAATACCCACGTGCTCACTGGCCCAGAAGCCGACAAAGCCCAGGCTGATCATCAGGGCGATGACCAGTGGCGGCAGAAAGAGGTGGCGGATCAGACGGGGTTTCACGGCGAGTGATGGCGACACGGCGCGATGGAGAGAAGAGTCGCATTTCATCACATAACCTTTTCTTGCACCTAGCTACGGCTACTGCGCGAACGCCATCCGCACCCGGGCAGTGCTCGGAATCCTCACGTACTTGAGTACGCTGCGGTTCCTGCGCGCTGGCCGGCTACGGCTGACGTCCGCTCGCTACGCCTCTTACTGTGGGAAAAGCAGAGCGGTGCAGGGGCTTCTCCGCTGCTCTGCTTGCATCAACGCGTAGCAAGCGGATGTCGCGATTATCGGCCAGCCCGCAGATAGCCTCAGTGCTGCAAAATCTTGTTCAAAAAGTGCTGCGTCCGTTCCGCACGCTGGCTGATGTCGCCGAAGAATTCTTCTTTTTTGCAGTCTTCGATGATTTTGCCGGCGTCCATGAAAATCACGCGGTCGGCCACTTTGCGGGCGAAGCCCATTTCGTGGGTTACGCACATCATGGTCATGCCTTCCTGGGCCAGTTGCACCATGACGTCGAGCACTTCGTTGACCATTTCCGGGTCGAGCGCCGAGGTTGGTTCGTCGAACAACATGACGATGGGGTCCATGGCCAACGCTCGGGCAATCGCCACGCGCTGTTGCTGGCCTCCGGAGAGCTGGCCCGGATGCTTGTGGGCGTGCGCCGACAGGCCAACCCGCTCAAGCAATTGCAGGCCTTTGGCGGTGGCTTCTTCCTTGCTGCGGCCCAGCACTTTGATCTGCGCGATGGTCAGGTTTTCGGTGATGGTCAGGTGCGGGAACAACTCGAAATGCTGGAACACCATGCCCACGCGCGAGCGCAGTTTCGGCAAGTTGGTTTTCGGGTCGGCAATGGAGGTGCCGTCGACGACGATGTCGCCCTTTTGAAACGGCTCCAGCGCGTTGACGCATTTGATCAGGGTAGATTTACCCGAGCCCGACGGCCCGCACACCACGATCACTTCGCCTTTCTGGACTTCGGTGCTGCAATCAGTCAGCACCTGGAAGTCGCCATACCACTTGTTGACGTTCTTGATGGAGATCATACGGCGAACCTCTTTTGCAGACGCTTGACCAGCAGCGAGGCGGCAAAGCTGATGGTGAAATAGGTAACCCCGGCGAAAATCAGGAACTCGTTGGAGCGCCCGATGATGTCGCCACTGGCGCGCGAGGCGTTAAGGAAGTCGACCAGGCCAACGGCGTACACCAGCGAGGTGTCCTGGAACAGGATGATGCTTTGCTGCAACAGCAGCGGGGTCATCTTGCGAAAGGCCTGGGGCAGAATAATCAGGCGCATCACCTGGCCGTAGGTCATGCCGAGTGCTTGCGCGGCGCCCATCTGGCCCTTGGGAATCGATTGCACGCCGGCGCGGACGATTTCGCAGAAATACGCCGCTTCAAACATCATGAAGGCGACGATGCACGAAGCGAAGGCACCGATGGGCGTGTCTTCGCCCGTGATCCAGCGCAGCACGAACGGTACCGCCAAGTAGAACCAGGTGATGACCAGCAGCAGCGGAATGGAGCGGAAGTAGTTGACGTAGGCGCCAGCCAAGTTGGCCAGCAGCTTGTTGTGCGACAGGCGCATCAGCGCCAATACGGTGCCGAGAATAATGCCGCCGACCACGCCCAGCGCCATCAGTTGCAGGGTCAGAATCATGCCGTTCCACAAGCCCGGCAAGGCCGGAACGATGCCCGAGAAGTCGAGTTCCATCACTTACCCCCTACGGAAATCAGGCCCGGTACCGCGACTTTTTTCTCCACCACGCGCATCAGCAACATCAAGCTCATGTTCAGGGTGAAATAGATCAGCGTGGCGAGGGTAAACGCCTCGAACAGGTTGGCGGAAAACTCGGCGGTCTGTTTGGTCTGCGCGAGCAATTCCATTAGGCCGATCAAGGACGCGACCGAGGAGTTTTTGAACACGTTCAAGAACTCGGAAGTAAGCGGCGGAATGATGATGCGGTAAGCCTGCGGCAGCAGCACGTTCCAATAGATTTGCGCCAGGCTGAAGCCCATGGCTCGCGCGGCGGATTCCTGGCCACGGGGCAGCGCCTGAATGCCGGTGCGCACTTGCTCGCACACCCGCGCGGCGGTGAACAGGCCCAGGCAAACGACCACGCTCAGGTAAGCCGAGGTGGTGGGATTCAAGTCTTGCTTGTACCAATCCTGCAGGTTTTGCGGCAGCAGATCGGGCACCAGGAAGTACCAGATAAACAGCTGCACCAGCAGCGGCACGTTGCGAAACAGCTCGACGTAACAGGTGGCGATGCCGGCCACCAGCCGGTTTGGCACGGTGCGCATAATGCCCAGCACCGAACCCAACAGCAGCGCGACAATCCAGGCCACGACGGCAATGGCGATGGTCCAGCCCAGGCCGGAAATGAACCAGTCGAGATAGGTCTCGCTGCCCACGCCGGTGGACCTGAAGAACACATTCCAGTCCCATTTGTAATTCATTCGGGTCTCCCCTCAGATCGTTCAATAGACACAGGCCCGCCCGCGACAACGCTCGTCACGCTCAGCGCAAACGGCGCGCAGCACGCAGCGTTCTGCCGAGCGCACAGGGCGCTCGGCAGGCACGGTCAGTGAGGGATCAGGACTTTTTGTCGTCAGCCGCTTTGTCGGTCGGGTTGGCGATCAGGGCCTTGAGTTCTTCGCTCATCGGGAAGTTCAGGTTCAGGCCTTTTGGCGGGATGGGCTTCATAAACCATTTTTCGAAAATGGCATTGATTTCGCCCGACTTGTACACACCGACGATGGCGTCATCGACGGCCTTTTTGAAGGGTTCATCGCCCTTGCGCACCATGCAGCCGTAAATTTCATAAGACTGCGGCGTACCAGTAACAGCCCAGTCATCGGCACGCTTGGCTTTGGCTGCTTCGCCGGCCAGCAAGGCGTCATCCATCATGAACGCCACGGCGCGACCCGACTCCAGCATCTGGAACGATTCGCCGTGGTCTTTGGCCGAGATCACGTTCATGCCCATCTGCTTGTCGGCGTTCATGGACTTGAGAATGCGCTCGGACGTGGTGCCGGCGGTGGTCACCACGTTCTTGCCTTTGAGGTCGGCGAAGTCTTTGTACACCGAGTCTTTCTTCGACAGCAGACGGGTGCCGATTTCGAAAATGCCCACGGAGAAATCGACTTGCTGCTGACGTTCCACGTTGTTGGTGGTGGAACCGCATTCCACGTCGACGGTGCCGTTTTGCACCAGCGGAATACGGGTTTGCGAAGTGACCAGGTTGTACTTGACCTTGAGGTCGGGCATGTCGAGGTCTTTTTTCAGCGCTTCGACAATTTTCAGTTGCAGGTCGTGGGAGTAGCCCATCGGCTTGCCGCTGGCGTCGGCGATGTAGGAGAACGGAATCGAGGCGTCACGGTGACCGAGGGTGATCACGCCGGACTCTTTGATTTTTTTCAGGGTGCCGGTCAGTTCAGCGGCAACAGCGTGGGGAGCAAGCAGAGCGGCGGCCATGGCTGCGCCCAGGAGATGGGGGACGATGCGCATCAAATTTCCTCAATGTTGTTTTTTTTATGGAGCCAGTTCGCTGGCCCTTTTGTGCGTTGCCGGCTCGCCACCTGTAGCGGCTGGCGTAACGAGCAGTCATTGGGGATAGAGCATGTCTTGTGCCAAGGTCATCGCCATCGCTTACATTACTGATTATTAAGGATTTTTTAGAAATACACGGGAAATACCTTACGCGAAATGTACGGATTTCCGAATACCTCCATCAGACCGCGTTCGGAAAACCGAGCGCCGGACGCTGTGCAGATTGACGCGCTGGATCACCTGATTGGCGCGGTCGGGCAAGCCGGTGCGCTGGCCGTTCGGCACACTGCGGAGCACGGATTTTCACCTAGGCTGATTCGACCGACCGTGCCGTGAGCACGACTATGCAGGAGAGCATGATGTCCAGAGGCGTTCCGATTCCCCGTCACCCCGACAACGATTACTCCACCGAACAGGCCACCGTGCGCCGCGAGTTCATCAAGGCGCAAACCGGTGCCTCGCTGGATACCGTCGGCCAATACGCCATCGACCCAGAAGTAACGCGCGGCAACATCGAAAACTTTATCGGCGTGGTGCAAATGCCCCTCGGCCTGGCCGGCCCGCTGCGTATTGAAGGCGAACATGCGCGCGGCGATTTCTACATTCCCATGGCCACCACCGAAGGCACGCTGCTGGCCAGCTACAGCCGTGGCATGCGCGCCATCAGCGCCTCGGGCGGGGTGAAAACCACCGTGGTCAAACACTCCATGCAGCGCGCGCCGGTGTTTATGTTCAACGACGCCTTGCAGGCGCGCGAGTTCGGCGCCTGGCTGGTGAGCGAGTTCGAAACCATCAAGGCCGTCACCGAAACCACCACCCGCAGCGGCAAGCTGTTCGAGATCGAGCAGTACCCGGTGGCGAACATGCTCTACACCCGCTTTTGCTACACCACCGGCGATGCGGCCGGGCAGAACATGACCAGCAAAGCGACTTACGCCGCCTGCGAGTGGATCAAGGCCAACCACCCGCTGAAGCCGCGCTACATTCTTTCCGGCGCCATCGACACCGACAAAAAACACTCGGCCATGAATATGATCCAAACCCGTGGCAAACGGGTGATCGCCGAATTCACTCTTAAGCGCGAAGTGGCCCACGAGCTGCTGCGCGTGGACCCCGCCAACCTGTATCGCTACCGGCAAATTGCTGCGGTCGGCGCCATTCAAGCCGGCGCGGCGTACAGCGGTGCGCACTCGGCCAATGGCTTGGCGGCACTGTTTATCGCCACCGGGCAAGACGCCGCCAACGTGGCCGAATCCCATGGCGGCATTACCTACGGCCAACTGTTGGATAACGGCGATTACTACTGGTCGGTCACCCTGCCCGCCGTCATTTGCGCCACCCATGGCGGCGGCACCAGCCTGCCAACCCAGCGCGAGTGCCTGCAAATGCTCGACTGTTACGGCGCCGGCAAGGCCGACAAGCTGGCGGAAATCATCGCCGCCGTGGTGCTGGCTGGCGATGTGTCATTGACCTCGGCGATTTTGGCTGGCGATTGGGTGAGCAGCCATGAGGCGCTGGGGCGCAATCGCTAAGGCGCTGTAGGCGGATCAAAAGATCGCGGCTGAAGCCGCTCCCACAGGTTGCGTGGGAGCGTGCTTGCTGGCTGCTACAGAGACTTGGCAGTCATTTCCTTGGCCCGCGCCGACTCCTGTTTCTGCGCCGCCACTTCACGCTGGGCGGTGGCCAGGTCAAACGCGTTGTCCCATTTGGCGATGGCGATGGTGCCAATGCCATTGCCGATCAGGTTGGTCACCGCCCGCGCTTCGTTGAGGAAGCGGTCGATGCCCAGCAGCAGCACCAGCCCTACCAGTGGAATGGAGTGGATGGTGGTCAGCGTCGCGGCCAAGGTCACAAAGCCGGCGCCGGCTACCCCGGCCGAACCTTTGGAGGTCAGCAGCAACACGCCCAGCAATACCATTTGGTCCCACATGGTCAGCGGCGTATTGGTGGCCTGGGCGACGAAGATCGCCGCCATGGTCAGGTAGATGCAGGTGCCGTCGGCGTTGAAGGTGTAGCCGGTCGGCAGCACCATGCCCACCACCGATTTCCTGCAGCCCAGCTTTTCCAGTTTGACCATCATGCGCGGCAGCACGGCTTCGGTTGAACAGGTGCCGAGCGTGACCAGGATTTCATCTTTGAAGTAACGCAAAAACTGCAGCAACGGCAGCCCGGACCACCTCGCCACCGTGCCCAGCACCACGACGATAAACACCAGCGTGGTCAGGTACAGCGCGACAAGCAATTGGCCCAGCGACAGCAAAGTGCCAATGCCGTATTTGCCGATGGTGAACGCCATGCCGGCACCGGCGCCGAGCGGCGCCAGGCGCATGACCATGGCGACGATTTTGAACAGCCCTTGCAGGAACAGGTCGATGGTGTTGATCAGCGGCTTGCTCACCTCGCCCATCTGCACCAGCGCCACGCCCATCAGCACCGAGATCAAAATCACCTGCAGCATGGAGCCTTTGGCGAAGGCGTCGATAAAGGTGTGCGGAATGATGTTGAGGAAGAAATCCACCGCGCCGCCCTGCTCGCTTGCGACCTGGGTGTACTTGCCGATGGCGCTGCCATCAAGCGATTCGGTGTTGATGTTCATGCCCACGCCGGGCTTGAGCACATTGACCACCACCAGGCCAATGACCAGGGCGATTGTGGAAAGAATTTCAAAATAGATAAGCGCCTTGACGCCGATGCGCCCCACTTCCTTGATGCTGCCCATTTTGGCGATGCCGACCACCACGGTGCCGAAAATGATCGGCGCCAGGAGCATTTTGATCAGTTTGATAAAGCCGTCTGCCAAGGGTTGCAGGCGGGCTGCGAATTGCGGTTCGACGTAACCCAGTACCGCGCCGATGGCGATACCGATCAGGACCTGAACATACAGCTGGCCGTACCAGCGAGTTCTGGACGTTTGCATATGCACCTCGTTTTATTGTTGTGTTCGGTGGGTGTGACCGGGCGCCTGTGCGGCGCGCTAAAAACGCCACTGCCCCGCATGTGGCGAGGCAGTGGAAATGCTCAATCAGCCCTCGCCCAGTTCGCGCATTACCGCGTACAGCGCCGACTTGGCCTCAAAGCCCACGCCTGGAATATCCGGCAGGCCGACGTAACCGTCTTGCACCTGAATGCCGTCGGCAAAACCGCCGAAGGGCTGGAACACATCCGGGTAGGATTCGTTGCCGCCCAGGTGCAAGCCGGCAGCGATGTTCAGCGACATCTGATGGCCGCCATGGGGCACCACGCGGCGCGACGACCAGCCCAGTTCTTCCATGACCTTGAGCGTGCGCATGTACTCCACCAGCCCGTACGACAGCGCGCAGTCGAACTGCACGTAATCGCGGTCGGCGCGCATGCCGCCGTGGCGCAGCAGGTTGCGCGCGTCCTGGTGAGAGAACAGGTTTTCGCCGGTGGCCATCGGCAGTTCGTAGTGATTGGCCAGCTCGGCTTGCAGGGCGTAGTCCAGCGGGTCGCCGGCTTCTTCGTACCAGAACAGGTTGTACGGCTTGAGCGCCTCGGCGTAGGCAATTGCCGTGCGTTGGTCGAAGCGGCCATTGGCATCCACGGCCAAGCGGCTGCCGTCGCCCACGACTTTGATGACCGACTCGATACGGCGAATGTCTTCGGCCAACGGCACCGCGCCGATTTTCATCTTCACCACGTTGTAGCCGCGGTCCAAGTAGCTGCGCATTTCGTCTTGCAGCTTGGTGTCGTCTTTGCCGGGGTAGTAGTAACCGCCGGCCGCGTACACCCAGACCTTGTCGTCGGCCTGGCCATTGCGGTAACGGTCAGCGAGCAGGCGGTACAGCGGCTTGCCTTCGATTTTAGCCACGGCGTCCCACACCGCCATGTCGATAGTGCCGACCGCCACCGAGCGCTCGCCGTGGCCGCCGGGCTTCTCGTTGGTCATCAGGGTCTTCCAGATGGCGAACGGGTCGAGGTTGTTGTGTTCCTTGTCGATCAGCGACTCCGGGTCGGCTTCGGTGACGCGCGCCAGGAAGCGGTCACGCATCAGCGCGCCCTGACCGTAGCGGCCGTTGGAGTTGAAGCCGTAACCGATTACCGGCTTGCCGTCGCGGATCACATCGGTGACCACCGCCACGACCGAACAGGTCATTTTGGAAAAGTCGATGTAGGCGTTGGCAATGGGCGAGGCAATGGAAACGGTTTTTTCGCGGATGTCGACGATACGCATGGCGCGCTCCTCTTGTTGTTGAGGAGGTCACCGTAAACGTGGCTCCGGAGCGCGCCCAATGCTATTAATGCGGCACCCCATGCACAAACGGCATTGCCCCAATGGAACTCGTCTGGCTCGAAGATTTTGCAGCGCTGGCCACTTATGGCAGCTTCGTTCGCGCCGCCGAAGCGCGGCACATTACGCAACCGGCATTTAGCCGCCGGGTACGTTCACTGGAAACCTGGCTGGGTGTCGAGCTGTTCATTCGCACGCCCCAAGGCGCCACGCTCACCGAGGCAGGCAAGCACATTCTGGCCAGCGCCCAGGACGCCGCCAGCCGGCTGTACCGCATCCGCGCCGAGGCTCAGGAAGTGGCGGGCAAAGCCGCGAAAACGCTGCTGTTTGCCGCCACGCATTCGCTGTCGTTTACGTTTTTCCCGCGTTGGATTCGCAGCGCCGACAAAGGCGCGCCCATTGAAGCGGTGCGCCTGGACTCCGGCAGCATGGCGGTGTGCGAGCACATGCTGGTGCACGGCCAAGTGCAGTTTCTGCTCTGCCATCGCCACCCCGATGTGCCGCCGCTGCTGCCGCCTGAGCAATTCGTTAGCAAGGTGATTGGTCACGACGTGCTGATGCCGCTGATGGGCGCTTCGGCCGAGTTTGGCGACGGCGCCAACGCCCTGCCCTACCTCGCCTACACAGAAGAGTCGGGCCTGGGGCGAATCGTCAGCCACCGCTTGCTGGGCGAACAAGCGCCGCCGTTGGAGCCGCTGTTCAGCAGCCCGTTGGCCGCCGTGCTGATGTCCATGGCGCTGGAAAACAAAGGCATCGCCTGGTTGCCCAAAAGCCTGACGGAGCAGGAAATCGTCGACGCGCGTTTGAAGCGTGCACTGGATGAGCGCTGGGATATTCCGTTGCAGATCCACATCACCCGCCCCGTGGCGCCCATCAGCCCGTCGGCGGAAGCGTTTTGGCAGACACTCGGTTGACGGGTGGTACGCAACAGCATCGCGGCTGAAGGCGCTCCTACAAGGGCGGCGGTAACAGTGATCACTGTAGGAGCGACTTTAGTCGCGATGGGTTCGCACACCCAACGCTGAACAGCCACTTGTCGTCTCGGCCAATCGCCCGCCGCTAGCTGAAGGTCCCTTGCTAAGACGCAATGGCGAGGACCGGCTGATGAGCGCAGATGCACACGACTACACCGCCTTGTTTGATCAACCCGAATCCGCTCCGGTCGGTACCGGGCATGCCGAGCTGGATTGTTTAATCATCGGCGCAGGCCCGGCCGGGCTGACCACGGCGGTTTATCTGAGCCGCTATCACCGCCGCGTACTGGTGGCCGACGGTGGCCGCAGCCGTGCCAGCCTGATTCCGCTGTCGCATAACTACCCAGGTTTCCCGCCCGGCATTTCCGGTAATGAACTGCTCGCCCGCCTGCGGGAACAGGCCACGCGCTATGGCGCCGCCCTCGAAGCCGGCCGCGTGCACAGCCTGGAAAAAACCAGCACCGGGTTCACTGCCCAACTCAACGGCCGCGCGATTACCGCGCGGCGCGTGGCGTTAGCGACGGGCATTGTCGATACCTTGCCGGACATGGACCGGCCCTACGACGGCGTGGCGCAAGCGTCGATCAGGCTTTGCCCTATTTGCGATGGTTATGAGATCGATGGCGACGACGTGGCGGTGTATGGCGAGGCCCATTGCGCGATCAGTCATGGGCTGTTTCTGCGCAACTTTACCGACCGCGTTACGGTGCTGGTGCACGGCGACAGCCAGGCCTGCGAGGAAGCCGTGGCGGTGGCGCGGCACACGGGCATACGACTGATCAGCGACCGCGTGGAGCACATCGAAATCGCTGGCGAACAGGTGCGTGTGGTCACCTGCAACGGCGAGCAATTTCACTTCGATATCGTCTACCCCTCGTTGGGTTCACAGGTGTGTTCGGAGCTTGCCACCCACCTCGGCGCGCAGGCCACTGACGGTGGTTCGCTGCAGGTGGATGCGCACCAGCGCACCTCTGTCGAAGGGCTTTACGCGGTAGGTGATGTGGTGGATTCGCTGAAGCAAATCAGTGTTGCGACGGGCCAGGCGGCGGTCTGTGCAACCGCCGTGCATAACAGCCTTGAAGTGCGTTTGTGGGACCGGGCACGGGACAAAAAAGCCGTGCCCGATTAACCCGCAAGCAGGCGCATTTAGCGCCGTGCCTGAAGCTGCCGGGGTGAGGTGAGAACGTGCTCCAGCTGCGGCTCGTCCACGGCCAGGTGCAAGGCCATATGCTGCGCCTGCTCCCATTGCAGATCAGGGTCCAGCCACTGCATAGCGTGTTCGGCGGTAAAGGCCAGCAGCCGCTGCGAGTAGTCGTTGTGGCTGCAGGTCATAAACGCCATGCCGTCACAGCCGCTGGGCTTCTCGCTGATTTGCGCCAGGCCGGCGAGGAACAATGGCGTGGAACGGCGCGAGGTGGTGTAGCTCAGGCGCAGCGGTTGATCGAGCGGCGCGTCGGTGGGCAGGTCGTACCAGCCGTCCACCGGCACCAATACGCGGCCATTGCTGCGCACGCGATCGAACACTTTCGAGCGCATCACCAGGTGCAACGGCATCTGCGTACGCGGCGGCATGGTGCCCATGGCCCATACCGGCGACCATCCCCAGCGCACTTTCACGCTTTCGATCTCACCGTCACGCTGGCGCAAAACGCTGACCGGCATATTGGGTTTGATCACGCTTTTTTTCTGCCCAGATGTCGCGAACGTAGCCGCCGAATGCCGGCTGCCCATGGCTCTGGATTCGCCGCTGACCAGGCGAGTTTCGGTATGTGCAAATAACTCAGAAAAATCCGTGGATGAAGCGTGTTGAACAATACATTTACACATGGCGAAACTCCGGCAGTCGTTCGTAAAGACGTCGTCGGCATAGTCGCGCTTAGCAGCGGATGACGACGTTGTGTACGTACGAGCGGTTGCCTGGAGCGCCGGTTCGACACTTCCGACCAACAGCCGGTTGGCGAGTGAACTTACCGCAACCCTGCTCAGTGAAACGTGGGAAACCGTTCTTTTACGAGTGCCTGCGCGTCATCGGCGAGCTGATCGAGCAAGCGGTCGCGCTCATACTCCGCCTCGCGCATGGCGGTGTCGCCGTGCTGTTTAAGCAGATATGTATGAATCTGCCGCACCTCTTTGGACTGATAGATGGGCGCCTGATCTTGCACTGCCACCATGCCGCTCGAACGTTGTGCGTGCGTGTTCATCAGCACCTGCGGGCCCTGTGCGGCCAGCACTCGGAAGCCCATGGCCTCGAAGGCCGGCACCTGATTGGCCACGCACGCCAATTCCATATGCGGGCGCTGCTCGATGATTTTCGCCACCATGGCCCGCGCAATCCCACGCCGACGATGGCTGGCTTGCACCGCCATATAAGCCAGGGTGCAGGCTTGGGCATCGTCATGGCTGGGCAAATACAAGGCAAAGCCCAACACCTGTGACGGGTCTTCGTCATCCAAGGCCAACACCAACCGAGGCGCACTCGGTTGCGCCTCGCCCATGTCTTGCAGATACAAGTGCACCTCAAAGCCGATCACGTACTGGTACAGCTGAAACAGCGGATTTGCAGGCGTTAGCGGCACCGGGCTGATATCGGTGAAGTAGTCGACCACCATTTGCAGCACTTGGCCTTTCAGCGACTCGGGCGGCGGGGTGTCCAGGTGTACAAGAGTGAACATGGGCGGCTGGGCTCCGGGGGCGGCAGGGGAAAAAACCGATGGGTCGCTATTGTAGCGTCGGCACCGCGCGCGCTCACAGCGAGCGTTTGCGCACAGGCGCCGAGCGTTTCGGCACAGTGCAGGTGCGGCGCCATTATTAACATCGAGGCTCATCCAACGACCCTGAGTGAGCCTATGAACAGTCGTGTATTGATCGGCGCAATCGCGTTTGCCGCCGCCAGCCTGGCCCAGGCCCAGGGCTTCACCCTGAGCAGCCCGGACATCGCCGACAACAGCCGCCTGGATACGCGCCAGGTGTATCAGGGGTTTGGTTGTGAAGGCGGCAACGTTTCGCCCGCACTGTCGTGGAGCCATGCCCCGGCGGGCACGAAAAGTTTCGCCGTCACCGTTTACGACCCCGACGCGCCCACCGGCAGCGGCTGGTGGCACTGGAGCGTCTTCAACCTGCCCGCCTCTGTCAACGCGTTACCAGCCGCCGCCAACGCCAGCACCTTGCCGACCGGCACTGTGCAAGGGCGCAGCGATTACGGCACCGCGCAGTTCGGTGGCGCGTGCCCGCCGGTGGGCGACAAACCCCATCGCTACCAATTCACCGTGTGGGCATTGAAAGTGGATAAACTGCCGCTCGACAACCAGGCCAGCGGCGCGCTCGTGGGCTACATGCTCAACGCCAATGTTCTGGAAAAGGCCACGCTCACCCCCGTGTACGGACGCTAACTGCCATGCCCTCTTCTGCCGGCATTCAACACCAGGAAAGCCGAATTTCTGCCAGCGTGATCAAGGCTCGCCAGCACCATGCGTTGCAGCGAGTAACCGTGTTCGTCACCACCTTGTGCCGCGTTCGACAGGGCGAAAAAGTGCTGCACTGGGACGGCAAAGAAATGCGCGGCGGGCCTCAGCATCTGGTGCTGTTGCCGGCAGGTTATGAACTGGCGGTCACCAATATTCCCGGCAAGCACGGCCACTACATTGCCGATGCCATCAGTTTCCCCACCGAGCTATTGCGCGATTTTCACGCGCGCTACCGGCAGCAACTGGACGCCCATCGCGGCTCGGCCCAGGACCTCAGCGTGCCGCTCGACGCCCACACCAGCCAAGCCTGGGATCACCTTTTACAGGCCGTGAACGCCGGCGCCCCCGATGCCCTGCGCACCTTATATGGCGAGGCGGTATTGCTTGGCTTGGGGCTAGCGGGCCTTGCCGGCCCGCTTTTCGAAGACCGTCACGACCCGCTGAGCGAGCGCTTGCAGCAACTGATCATGAGCGCCCCGGGCAGTGACTGGACCGTAGAAAGCGCCGCGCGGAAACTGCACCTCGGCGCCTCGACATTGCGACGGCAATTGAACAGCGAACAGCGCAGCTTTCGCGAAATTCTTAAAGAAATCCGACTCGGCACGGCGCTGCATTTGCTACAAACCACCAGCCGACAAGTGAGCGACATCGCCGCGTGCAACGGCTACGCCTCGGCGTCCCGATTTGCCGTGAGTTTTCGCGCGCGCTTCGGCATTTCACCCAGGAATTTGCGCTCAGCCATCGGCCGCTCAGTTGACGAACCACTGCCCGCCATACCACCAGAGCCACCCGCCCAGCGCGAGCCAACTCAACACAATCACACCCGCCATTAACCAGCGCCCCTTCAGCGCCAAGCGTTGCCCCGCCATCGCCTCGGCGGCGGGCAGACAACGCTCTTGCACGGCGGTCGGCGTCAGGCGCAACGCCAGGGCAATGCCCAACGGCAACAGCAGCAGATCGTCCAAATAACCTACCACCGGCACGAAATCCGGAATCAAATCGATGGGGCTGGCCGCGTACGCCAGCGTGGCCAAGGCAACCACCTTCGGCAGCCACGGCATGGCCGCATCGCGGCAGCAGAGCCAGAGCAAAACCAGGTTGGTTTTCAGGCGATGGGCCCAGTGTTTGAGGCGAGTGACAAGGGCGTTCAAGGGAGAAGCCTCGGGGCGTGTTGATAGAGTCACCGATTTTTTAAGTTGGGTTGGGCCGGTGATCGGTGGGTAACAAACACTACCTGTCTCGGACGCCGTCTTGCCGATACAATCGCGCCTTTTTTCACCCTTGAGTTTTCAGCATGGACGCACGTTCTTCACTTCTGGCTGCACTATCGCTCGCTCTGGCGGCCTGTAGCTCAGCACCGTCAAAACCCGCGAAGCAACCAGGTCTCACGGTCTTCGAGAGTGTGATCAACTCGGCGGCCAACCCCGACACGATCATGCGAAGCGGCGATCGCGTTACCTACCTCGTAATCTCTTCCGGCGAACACGCTGCATTGGCGCGCTTCGATGCCTCCTGTAGCGAGCCAACCGCCAGCATGTACTACCTGACATCCGGTGGTTACATGCACGCTTTTTCTGATGATGATTCGGCCCGTCTGCCTGACGCTCAACTTCAGTTACTGCAACGCAGTGAACAACGTCGTGCAGCCTGTGATTATCGTGCGACACCAGACTGGCGAGCCTTGGATACAGCCGAGAACCAGGACTGGCTCTTGCTCGACCGCAACAGCGCGAAGACGGAAAACGGACGCCTGATGCTGTGGACCGCACGCTACCCGGCACGCTATCAGATGGGAGCTGAACGAGCGTTGGTAGCCCAACGGCATGAGCGTTTGGCCGTCGATTGCACACAACGCACATTCAAACGCTTAAGCCAGTTTTCAACCGATGCCAATGGCGCAGTGCTCACCGGCACGCTCTATGGCCAAGCCACGCCGCTGATCGCACCGCAGGGGCAAGATGACCAGCGCCTGATCGAGTCGATCTGTAAGCCGGCAGCCGAGTGGGCAATGCTGCCCAAGCCGCCGGCACGTACGCCACTTATGCCCCAATTGGATACCCCGGTAGCAGCGCCTGCCGTGTTAGCCGCCATCAGTGCCCTTCAGCTTCCGAACCCGCGCTTGACGTTGCAGGCTGTTGACTACCGATACGATGCAACCGTGATGGCGAAGCACACGATTACCGACGTCCATCGTGAAGACGTGTTCACTCAAGATCCCCAAAGCGGCGAGATCCTGGTGCAGCCCAACGATGCGGCGCTGGGTACAGAGCTGCGCCTGACCTTTCGCGGACTGATAGACCTCGCCAGTCGCTCGTTCGACCGCAGCACCGGTGAGCAAGTCAGCGACAAGTCTCCGGTTATCGGCTTGGACTTCAAAGGTGACTGGAAAAACCTGCCGCAAGGCAGCGAGGTCGCTTACTCGTTAACGCAAGCCACTGGCCCGAAGCCCCACACCAGCACTGTGACCTGCCAAGTCGGCTCGGCGCGCGCGGCCAGCCAGATAAACGCGGCTCTGCAAGGCACGGCTAAACCGCTGACCTGCACCAAGCTAAAAACAAAACGCATGGAATGGACTCAACGCTTCGACTATCTCGAGGACTACGGTGTGTTCGTGTTAGCCGCAGAGAACAGCCCGCTCGGTCAATGGACCTGGCGTGTGAAATCGGCGCGCTGAGAGAGCCTTTTCAGCGCGGGTCGCCCCCGCCGCCCCGGCGGCAATCGGACCGTCGGGGTTCGCACAAGGAATGGGGCTCGCCTTTATTTTTGCGTGTCGAACCGAGGCCTCAGAAGCTGCGCACGCTATCGCTGAACACGCCTTGCGCTTGCACGAATGCGTTGTAGGCATCAATAGCGGTGCGATTTTCGGCCGCCGCCTGTGGGAGCGACTTTAGTCGCGATGTTTTTAAATCAAGAGCATCGCGACTAAAGTCGCTCCTACAGATTTGGGCTTCCCCGCTACCTGCGATGTCTCGTTCGTGCTGTGTCTTGGCGGGCGCTTTGGCAGGCGCCTGCGCCAACGTCGTGGAGATAGTGCTGTTCAATTCCTTGGCCTCGTCCATCGTCAAGCAGGCCCGAAGAACACAGGGGCGATCACGTACTCCTCGTACCCAACCCCAGCGCATCGCGTCGGCGTGAATACATACGAGCGCGCCACTTTGTAAGCGGCTTCGTCAAACCTGGAATCGGTCGATCCAACGACGCGCGCAGCCTTCGCCCGCCCCACCTGCGCCGGGGAAATCAACGCCACCCATACTTTTGCTTCTGCATACGCACTGACGCCGGCCGGGCGCAAGGCCGGTCCCATTGAGACAACAGAAAGAGACTCGCAGCCCGTTTCAGGACTGGGTGTCAGGGCAGTTTCGGGGAAGACCGTGCTGAGTTCGCAATCTGCGAATTTGCTGCATTGGTTTGCGTCCTCAAACAATCCGAAATCTTGTGTCAAGGGCTTCATAGGATTGGTGGGGCTGACTGAGTACATGTACATGGCGGGTGCTTCGCTTTGACAGCCGGGCAGTGCTGAAGCGAAACAAAAAATGGCGATGGCGTGCATCGAACGCAGCATGGTTTTGTCTTCTTCGCGGAGGTGAGACACGGTAAGCGGTCAGGGCGCGTGAAGATGTCGGCTTTACCGGACGAAGGTGAAAGACCAATGTGCTGAGGTTGAATGATTCAAGTAAGAAAACGGAGTGTTCAACGCAGCGCAACGGCTTGAGCAGGCGTTTAGATGAGCGGACAAATCGGCACCGCAGCATAGGCATGGGTGAATGCCGCGGCAGTTGCGTGCCTTAAGTGTGGCGATGTGCACGCAACTGCTGTTGCCGAACCCCCCGTTTATTTGCCTGGTGCAACGAGATGCCTAAACGCAAGGAGCGGGCACCTTATAAATCGTCTCCACTCACCCGCAACACCACCTTGCCATGCACATGCTCAGTAGCCAGGTAATCCAACGCAGCGGCCGCCTGCGGCAACTCAAATACCTTGGCAATAACTACCGACACATCATCAGCCTCCACCAGCCCGGCAATCTGCGTCAGTTCCAGCCCGTTGGGCTCGGCCATAAACCGCGTGCCGGTTTTGCCGGCGGCGTCGGGATGGTGGGCGTCGGGCATTTGCAGGGTCGACACCAGCCGCCCGCCCTCGCCCAGCACTTGCCACGAGCGCGCCTGGGTTTCGCCGCCGATGAGGTCGATGACCAAGTCGAAGTCTTGGCAAATGTCTTCGAAACGCTCCTGCTTGTAATCAATCGCACGGTCTACGCCGAGCGACTTGAGAAACGTGAGACTGTCGGTGGAAGCCGTCGCGTACACCTGCGCGCCCTTGATCTTGGCGAACTGAACCGCCAGATGCCCGACCCCGCCCGTGCCGCCATGGATCAACACTTTTTGCCCCGCCTCCAGGCTGCCGTGGGTGACCAATGCCTGCCAGGCGGTGTGACCGGCCAGCGGTAAGCCGGCGGCCTTTTCCCAACTGAGCGACGCGGGAATCTTCGCCAGATTTTTTGCCGCCACCGCAGCGAACTCGGCGAAGCTGCCGTCAGCGCCGAGCATGCCAAACACCCGGTCGCCGATGTTGAAATCGGTGACTCCATCGCCCAGTTGCTCCACCACACCCGTAACCTCGCGACCGAGGGTGAGCGGCAAGTCTTTCTCGGTAATGTCCGGAAATTCCCCTTGGCGAATCTTGTAATCAACGGGATTGGTACCCGCCACCACGACGCGTACCAACACCTCGCCGGAATTGGCCTGCGGCATGTCTACGTCTTCAAAAGACATGACATCCGAGCCACCGAATTGGGAGATTCTGATCGCTTTCATACCGTTCACCTTCTGGTTCGAGAGATCAGCTGTAGAAAGGCGGTGAGGCGCAGAGGTTTAGGGAGATTGCATTGGCCGGCGACGGATGGCAGAACAGGCGCGCCGACCACCGTCAGCGCTATTCTCCTCGCGTCCGGTGCTGTTGCGTCTGCAACAAAAACCCGAAACAAGACGACAAGGTAAAAAGCACAACCGATTCGGCAATCCTGACCAAGGGATAGCCTATTTGAGCCAGCCGGACGCGCTCTGCATCGGGGTCAAGTTTCACCAGAACCAGTCCCAGCAAACAGAACAGCGATGTAAAAGCCGCGCCGGTGATGGCACCGTTTTGGATAGGCTTCTGGTTGCACACATATCCCGTCACAGCGCCACCTACTAGCCAGGGAAGCGCTCGCGCCAACTCGTACAACCCACCCATGAGGGTCCATGTCAGTTGCGAATCGATGTGTGAAATTACGGTGGTCTTAGTCGACAGAATCAGCCGAGCAAGGACATAAGCAACTGCCGCAGCTACGACGCCCATCGCCACTGCTCGCTTATCCATAGACCCAGGCATATTGGAAAAATTGGCACGATTCAAGAACGCATCCCCATCCAGATCACGACTTGCGTCTTCGAAAGAAATGGATCGTGCCGTTTGCGTCTGCGGCGGCGACCATCTTGCCCATCTACACTCGAAAAAACACCCAGTATTACCCTGCCGCCATGCCTCGCATCACCGACACAAATCGCCCCACCATCTCCCCTTTTTCCTTGGTGCACGCCAACGCCACGGTACTCGCCGTTCCCTCATCACTCAGCAGCACAAACGCCACCGACTCATGTGCCAACGCGCGCATGCTGTGCGGCAGCAACGCCACGCCAAAACCGGCCTGAATCAACTGCAACTGCGTGGTCTTGCGCGACACCACTTGCGCGGCGCGCGGGAAGAAACCGGCTTGCATGCACAACGCCGCCGACAGGTAACTCAAGCCCCCGCGCTGGCCGTGGGGAATAGAGATAAAACGCTCTTCGCTGAGCTGACGCAGGTGCACGCTCTTGGCGCCCGCGAGCGGATGGGCAGCGGCAACGGCGAGGTACAGCGGCTCGTCGAACAGTGGGTAAATCTCTACACCGTCGTGCTGGCGAAGCACCGGCAAACGCAGCAGGCCCACGTCGAGCGTACCGTCGGCGATGTCCTGCAGTTGGGCTTCGGAAGATTGCTGGGCGATGTCCAGCGAGACGTCGGCGTTGTCGCTCAGGTAGGCGCTGATGCGTTCGAGCAGCAGGCCGGTAATCGGCACCGTGCTGGAGTGACTAAGCCGCACACTGCCGCGTAAACCCTCGCCAATTTGCTGGGCCAGGCGCTCGGCTTTCTCCAGCTCGGCCAGCACATGACGCGTACGTTCATAGAAGGCCTGGCCCGCAGGCGTCAGACGCGGCTGCCTCGCCGTGCGCTCAAACAGCGAGGTGCCGAGGTGCTGTTCAAGCTCCTTGATGTGCCGGCTCAGCGCCGACTGGGCGACAAACAAGCGCTGCGCCGCGAGCGTGAAGCTGCCGCATTCGGCGATCTCGGCGAAGTAACGCAACTGACGAAGCGAGGTCATGGCGGCTATCTCTTTTCGAGATGACTTGTAAGGGTTTTGCATATTAGTCGGCATGGCTCGCCATTGGCTAACCTGTGCTCCATTCCTTCACAGCGGATTTTCCATGCTCGCCTCTGTCCTCGCTCAACTGCCCTTCTCTGCCCTCGATTGGCTTTTAATCGCCTCGGGCATTGCCGCGGCCTACGTGGTGTTTGGCGTTGCCGGTTTCGGCACGGCGTTAGTGGCTGGGCCGGTGCTGATTCACTTTATGCCGCTGTCGCGGATCATCCCCTTGTTGGTGCTGCTGGACTTCGTCGCCGCCTTCGGCAACTGGCTGCCCGCGCGCAAGGCGGTGGCGCGCAATGAACTGTTCCGATTGCTGCCGTGCATGGCAGTGGGCTGCACGGTGGGCGTGGTGTTTTTGCTGCGGCTCAAGGCGGATGTGCTGCTGTTGCTGATGGGTCTATTTGTCAGCGTCTATGCGCTGTACAGCTTGGCCGTGAAAAGCCGACCGGCTCAGCTCAGCCCCTGGTGGGCGCTACCGGCCGGCTCGGTAGGTGGATTATTTGGCGCGTTATTTGGCAGCGGTGGCTTTTTGTATGCGCTGTATTTAAACGCGCGGCTCGACTCCAGCGAACAGGCCCGGGCCACGCAGAGTGCGCTAATCAGTTGCAGCACCGTGGTGCGGTTGGGGTTGTTTCTGCTGGCGGGCGTGTACGCCGATAGTGCGTTGTTGCTGCTTGCATTGGTGTTGCTGCCGGTGATGGCAGCAGGGCTTTGGGCGGGGCGGCAGCTCACGCGGCGACTGTCGCGCGAGGCGTTTATCCGGCTAGTGACGTGGTTGGTGCTGGCCAGCGGACTGGCATTGATTGTCCGCTACCTGAGTCTGTAGGGCCCGCGACTACGCGTTTGCGATTGCGCTGCCGCCCAGCAGCGCCACGCCCAGATACCACAGCCACAGGAATGGCTTGGCCTCAGGTTGTTTCCTGCCATACACGTAGACATAAAAAGGAATAACAAAGCAGAGCAAGGCGTGCAGAACCGAGTGTTTCGACGCGACGATGACAATCGCGATCTGCATCGCGATGATGAGTCCGAGCCCAGACAACACCAAGAACATAACCATCTGGAATCCGTTCCCCGAAAAAAGCCGGCGAGCTTAACAGCCATTGCTGCGTAACGACGCATTACGCGCGCTGCCTGCTTAGAAAAACCTGTCCCACCTCGGCGCATTTCTCGGTATGTTGGCCGCTCACTTCAAGGACGAACCATGCCCAGCCACTCGCCGAACAGCAACCAAAAACACCTCGCCGTCCTGATCGATGCGGACAACGCGCCTGCATCCATCGTCGAAGGCCTGTTCGAGGAAATTGCAAAATACGGGGTTGCCAACGTCAAACGGATCTATGGCGACTGGACCGGCCCGCAGTTAGGCGGCTGGAAAAAAGTGCTGCTCGACCACTCCATTCAACCCATCCAACAGTTCGCCTATACCAAAGGCAAAAACGCGACAGACAGTTCGCTGATCATCGATGCCATGGACTTGCTGTACACCCGGCGCTTCGATGGCTTTTGCCTGGTCTCAAGCGATAGCGACTTCACCCGCCTGGCCTCGCGATTGCGCGAAGAAGGGCTAACGGTGTACGGCTTTGGCGAAGACAAAACGCCGCAGCCCTTTGTGTCCGCCTGCGATAAGTTCATCTACACCGAACTGCTGCGTGAGGACCTGGTGGTCGTCAGCGAAACCTCCGCCGTTGAAAATGCCGCGGTGTCGCCCGCTAAACCCAGCCCACCGGCGCAACCGAAGAAACCGCCCAAAGCCCCCGTAGAATTCATCGCCAAAATTCTGGACGACATCGCCGACGAGGATGGCTGGGCGCACCTCGGCGCACTGGGCACAAACATCACCAAACTAAGACCCGGCTTCGATCCGCGCGCCCATGGTTTCAAGAAGCTGAGCGACTTGATTAAGGGCCATCCGCACGCCTTCGAATTGCAAATGCGCGGTGGCACGAGCACTGGCGGCCATGTGCTGTACGCGCGGCATAAGCAGCCGGGGAAATGATGGGGAGCAAACCATGAACGACAACCACAGCGGTCAAGTCGCGCTGGTCAGCGGCGCCGGCAGCGAGCACGGCATTGGCTTTGCCATCGCCAAGCGCCTTGGCGACGCGGGGGCGAAGTTGATCGTCACCGGCAGCAGCGCGCGCATTCATGACCGCGTCGCGCAATTGCGCAGTGAAGGCTACGAGGTAGAAGGTCGACCGGCCGACCTCACGCAAGCCGATCAGGTCGCCGACCTGGTGGCGTGGGCTGAATCGCTTTGGGGACGCATCGATGTGCTGGTGAACAACGCGGGCATGGCCGTTCAGGGCGAAGCCGAGGAGTTCGCTGACCTGGCCGACATGAGCCTCGAGGCCTGGAACACCTCGATTGCGCGAAACCTCACCACGGCGTTTCTGCTAACGCGCGCGGTGTTGCCGGGCATGAAGCACCGTGGGTACGGACGTATCGTCCAAATCAGCTCCACCACCGGCACCCGCGTCAGCAACCCTGGCGAGGCGGCCTATGCAGCAGCGAAAGCCGGCATGGTGGGTATGAACATGAGCTTGGCGCTGGAAGTGGCGCCGTATGGCATCACCGTGAACTCCGTGGCGCCTGGATGGATTGCTACCCAGTCGAGCACCGCTGAGGAATTGGTTGCCGCGCAGTACGTGCCAGTTGGGCGTGCCGGCAGGCCGGAGGAAGTTGCTGCAGCAGTGGCGTTTCTGGCTTCGTCTGAGTCGAGCTATATAACGGGCGAGGTGCTGGTGGTCGATGGCGGGAATTGTTTGGCGGAGAACAAGGGGCCGCGGTAAACCGGAAGACAAGAATGTGTTTTTCAACAGGCAGCGCTTGCCCGCGCTCCACATCTGTCCCTTGACTCCAGCCCCGTCGTGAGCAGCTTGGCAAAACGAGCTGCTCATGACGCGCTGATGCCTCGTCCACCGCCTGACTGGCTTCCTCAGACCAACCGTGCGCCGCCATCGATGTTCAGCGTGGCGCCGTTCATAAAGCCGTTGGTCATCAGGAAAACCGTGGCCGCACCCGCCTCTTCGGCGGTGCCGAGACGACGCAAAGGCAAGGTTTTTTCCAGTGCACTCACGAACGCATCGCGGCCTTCGCCCAGCGCTTTGCTGAAGATGGGCGTGTCGATCGGACCGGGCGACAAGGTGTTCACCCGAATCGGTGCCAATTCCAACGCCAGGCCTCGGGCCAAGGCTTCCATCGCCGCCGACGCAGCCGCCAGCACCGCACTGCCATGGGCCGTTGGGCGTTCCGACAACATGCCGGAAATGAAGGTGATGGAGCCGTCTTTGGCCAGGCGCTCGCTCAGGGCGCGAATGGCATGCACGGACGCCCACATGCGCTCGTCAAAGGCGCGGTGCAGCAGACCAATTTCCGCGTCCAGCACGTTGCCCACCACGTAGGTGCCGGCCAGCAGAACCAGGTGATCGACGTGGGGGATATCTGCCAGTGCGGTGTAAATGGCGGCGCTGTCGGTCACGTCGGCGGCGCGCCAGGCGTCCAGGCCGTTGTCGCGGGCGGCGTTTTCGGCGCGGGCGGCATTGGAGCCGATCACGGTGACATGAGCGCCGCTGGCTTTGGCTTGAATGGCGGCGGCCAAACCAATGCCAGAGGTACCGCCGAAAATCACCACGGTGCGGCCGTGCAGGTTACTGGGAAGCGCGTTGTTGAGAGCAGGTGTTGGGGTCATGTCTATCTCCTTGAACGCCCGGATGGCGTCGATGGGAGAAAGCCTAAAGCTAAGCGCGAAGATTGATAATTAGGCCATAAGTCGCTTTACTGATGCCATGAAGGAACAAATAGGGTTAGACCGCCTGACCGGTCTTATTGCCTTTGCCCGCGCTGCGTCGCTGGGCAGTTACACCGCCGCCGCGCGGGATTTGTCGGTGTCGCCCTCGGCAATCAGCAAAAGCGTGCAGCGCCTTGAACAGCACTTCGCGCTCAAGCTGTTCAGCCGCACGACCCGCTCGCTGACGCTCACACCTGAAGGCCGCGATTTGTACGAGCGCGCCCTGCGCATTCTGCGAGAAGTGGAAGCCATTGATCAGGCCGCCGTGGCCTCGCGTGCCGAACCGTCGGGCACGTTGAAAATCACCGCGCCGCCACCGATTGGTTTGAACATTCTGGCTCCGGCCCTACCGCGATTTCGCCAGCGCTACCCCAAGCTCGCCATAGATTTGCGCCTGGGCGACTCGCTCGCCGACATCATCGAGCAAGGCATCGACGTGGCCGTACGCGTGGGCAACCTGGCGGACTCTCGATTGATCTCGAAAACATTGGCGCCCCATCGCATCGCCGCATTCGCCTCGCCCGAGTATCTGGCCCGGCGCGGCACACCGCTGCACCTGAGCGAGCTGGAACAACATGACTGCGTGAACTTCCGCTACCAAAGTTCCGGCCTGGCCTTGCGCTGGCCGTTCAATGTGGAGGGCAACGTCAGCGAATGGGCGCCGGAATCGGGCATCACCATCGATGCCAGCGATGCAGTCGCCGCCGTGGTGGCGGCCGGCGGCGGCATTGGCATTTCGCCTACCTATGTCGCCGCGCCGTATGTAGCGCGCGGTGAACTGACGCCGCTGTTTCCCGAGCACGCCGTAGACCGTTCGTTCATCACCGCTTTATGGCCGGAGAGCCGACGCGGCAGTCCGAATGTGAAGGCGTTTGTAGGTTTTTTGGAGGAGCTGTTTCCCACGCCTACGCCATGGGATGAGCGGGTCCGTGGGGGGTGATTTTTAGTGTGCGGGGTTCGCTAGCAAGCTAACGCCTACGGCGGTTTCGCCTCCTTCGTACAGACGGGTAACGGCTGTGTAGGAGCCACCTTGGCGGCGAACCCTGGAAACAAAATTCCCGCCCCTTCCCCAAGACCACAAAGCTCACGCCAAAACGATTACCCCAACCGTATTGACATATCTAATAATCTCGATATCCTTCTCTCCCCATGGAACTCGTCGAAATCTTCAAAGCCCTCTCCAACCCCATACGCCTTCAAATTTTGAAAGGCCTAAAGGACCCGGAGAAACATTTCCCTCCGCAAGACGAGGGCGACGTTCACACGGTTGGCGTTTGCGTCAGTAGCATTCAGGAAGGCATCGGCCTTTCGCAGTCAACGGTGTCGGCTTATTTGGCGACGTTGCAACGAGTCGGTCTGGTCGACGCCACACGCATCGGTCAGTGGACTTACTACAAGCGCAATGAAGCAAACATCAGTGCTCTGGCCGAGACCATAGGCACAGGTCTCTAATTTTTTTGCTCACGGATATCGAGATTCCTCGATATCCCTTTATCTAGATACGAGGATGTACCATGAAAGCAATGTTGCTCAACGCCTTCGGCGGCCCGCAATCGTTCCAGTTAAGCGAAGTGCCAAAACCCGTACCCGGCGCCGGACAGGTGCTGGTGCGGGTGCATGCCACCTCCATCAACCCCTTGGACTACCAAGTTCGCCGTGGCGACTACGCCGACCTGGTGCCCCTCCCCGCCATAACCGGTCACGACGTATCAGGCGTTGTCGAAGCCGTAGGCCCAGGCGTGACGAGCTTCGCGCCGGGCGATGAGGTTTGGTACACGCCGCAAATTTTTGACGGCCCCGGCAGTTACGCCGAATACCACGTGGCGGCCGAAGCCATCATCGGCAAGAAGCCAGCATCGTTGAGCCATCTGGAAGCCGCGAGCCTCACCCTGGTGGGTGGCACGGCGTGGGAAGCCTTAGTGGTGCGCGCAGCGCTGAGAGTGGGCGAAAGCGTGCTTATCCACGGCGGCGCGGGCGGTGTCGGCCACGTGGCCATTCAACTGGCAAAAGCCATTGGCGCGAAGGTGTACACCACCGCACGTGAGGAAAACGCCGAGTTCGTGCGCAGCATGGGCGCCGATGTGGTTATCGATTACGAGAAAGAAGATTACGTAGCCGCCATCAACCGCGAAACGGCGGGCCACGGCGTCGACGTCGTGTTCGACACCATCGGCGGCGACACGCTCACGCGCAGCCCGGACGTGCTCGCACAGCTGGGCCGCGTGGTGTCGATTGTCGACATCGCCAAGCCGCAAAACGTGATTCAAGCCTGGGGCAAAAACGCGAGCTACCACTTCGTGTTCACCCGACAAAATCGCGGCAAGCTCGACGAATTGAGCGCGTTGGTTGAACGCGGTCAGCTGCGACCTCACGTGGGCGCCGTGTATTCGCTGGCCGACCTCGGTGCCGCCCATGTCCGGCTGGAAGGTCCGAACAACGGTCTTCGAGGAAAAATCGTGATTGCCGTCGAGCCATCACTCATTGCCTAAGCGCGCTTGCGTCTATTGGAGATACACCATGATTTACGAGATCGCTCTGCTGCCGGTCCACCCAGACCGCATCGACAGTTTCCGCCGTGCATTTGCCAGCGTCGCCCCGCTACTCACACGCGCCAAGGGCTACGGCGGCCATCTGCTGGCCCAAGGCATTGAACAGCCGGCGGTGTTCAACCTGATCGTGCAATGGGCGTCGCTCGAAGACCACACGCCAGGCTTCGAAGCGAGTGAAGACCATCGGTTGTTTATGCAGGGGTTGGAGGATTATTTCTCTGACGAACCCAGCGTCTACCACATCGAGGGCGCGGCGTTTGCTGCGGGTGGCGGATTGTTCACGTGAATTAAACGGGCCAGATTTTTTAATCATCCTGAGTCAGGGTCGTTTACAAATCTGGCCCCGTTTACGCCTACCGGCAAAGCGGAGCACCGCCAACCGGCAAAATGATCACGCCACCCTTCCCGGTACGTTCACTCCGGTGCCTTCTGGCAAATACGGTCGTATCGCTTCCAGTTCCTCATCGTTAAGCCGAATGCGCGTGGCGTCGAGCAAGCCGTCCACCTGTTGGCGGCGACGTGCGCCCACAATCGCGCCGGTCACCACCGGCGTTCGCAGCACCCAAGCAATGGCAACTGCCGCCGCGCTCACGTTGTGCCGTGCGCCGATATCGGCCATCACCTGCACCAGCGCCAGGTTTTGGCTCAGGCGCGGTTCCTGGAAATCCGCGCTGCGCGCTTTGCGCCAGTCGTCGTCGGGAAGCTGGGCGATGCGCGCGCGGTTCATGCTGCCGCTGAGCAGGCCCGATTGCAGCGTGGAGTAGGCGATAACGCCGAGCTGCGACGCAGCGCAGTAAGGCAACACCTCGGCCTCGATGTCGCGCATCAGTGCCGAGTACGGCGGTTGCAACGAGGCGATGTCGGTGACGCCTTGGGCGCGCTTGAGCTGCGTGACGTCGAAATTCGAAACGCCAATGGCTCTGATTTTTCCCGCTGCCTTGGCCTCGGCCAGGGTGACCAACGCCTCCTCAATGCCCTCGCTACTGGCTGTGGCCGGGAACGCTGGCCAGTGAATTTGGTAGAGGTCGATGGCGTCTACCTGCAAGCGGCGCAGGCTGTCTTCGATTTCCTTGCGCAGTGAGTGTGGGGCCAGCGAGTGAGAGATAGCGCCGGTCGTAGCGCTCCATACGAGGCTGCCCTTGGTGAACACCAGGGGTCGACGCGACGCTGGCACCTGGCGCAGCAATTTACCCGTTAGCACTTCGGCATGCCCAAGCCCGTAAACCGCCGCCGTATCAATCCAGTTCACCCCCTGCTCAACGGCGTATTCCAACGCTGCCAGGCTGTCACCGTCGTCCTGCGCGCCCCAGCTGAATTCCCAACCTTGACCGGCAATGGCCCACGTGCCCATGCCAATCGGCGAAATAAATAAGTCGGATGTGCCCAAACGGTGCTTCTGCATATAAACCTCAGCTCAGTTGAGGGCGCAGTATCGGAGCGAACGCTACCCTCGATAAGATGGGCAATCTCGCTTGAGCTACTGAATAGAATTCATGAAAGCACTTCCCGACCTGTCCGACCTCGACGCCTTTGCCGCCGTCGCTCGCCATGCCAGTTTTCGCAAAGCTGCTGATGAACGCGGCATCTCGCCCTCTGCCTTAAGCCATGCCCTGCGGACCCTTGAAGAGCGCCTGGGCGTGCGCCTGCTGAACCGGACCACACGCAGCGTGACGCCTACCGAAGCGGGCCATCAATTACTGGCCACGCTGGTGCCAGCCCTGGCGCAAGTGACCGGCGCCTTGCACGAATTGACCTCGCAACAACCCGTGCCCGCCGGCACGTTGCGCCTTAACGTGTCGCGGCCCGCTGCGCGCTTGGTGATTGGCCCTTTGTTAGCGCCCTTCTCGGCGGCGTACCCGCGTATCACCGTGGAGCTGCAAACCGACGACAGCTTGACCGACATCGTCGCCAGCGGTTTCGACGCGGGCGTACGCTTCGGTGAAAGCCTGGCCGCCGACATGATTGCCATGGCCATTGGCGCACCTCAGACATTTGTCACCGTCGCGACGCCGGGCTATCTCAAGCAAAACGGTGTACCGAAAACGCCCCATGACCTGCTGCTACACGCCTGCATCGGCCGGCGCTTTCCGAGCGGAAAACTCTACAAATGGGAGTACCTCGACGGTCGCCAGCCCCTGCGCCTGGCCGTAACCGGCGCACTCGTATTGGAAGACGACAGCCTGATGATTCAGGCCGCGAAAGACGGCGCCGGCATCGCTTACGTCTATGAGGAAATGGCCCGGGAACACCTCGCCAACGGGCAACTGACAGAACTGCTCGCGGACTGCAAAGCACTACCCAGCCGATTTTTCATCTACTACCCCAGCCGCCGACATGTGCCACCGGCACTTAGGGCATTCATCGACTTTGCGCAGGAATGGCGGCGTTGATGGCGCCCTTTTCGTTGCAGCGCGCATCGAACGGCTAGAAAGGATTAGTCAGGCTTGATTGGGTATTAGCGGATGCAAGTCGAATAGCGCAGCTTTCAGGCCTCAAGAAAGGCCAAGCTGTGGAGGTGGCCCATCATGGTGGTGGTTAACATTTTTCAAGGACGTCGACGTCAGTGCGGCTGCGATCAATAGCGCCGTCTGGGCCGATGTAGACAGTGATTTCGGGCCACTTGGGTTTGACCCTGGTGCAGTGCGACTTTCCACCATTGACCCAGTAAAACTCAAAAAAGAAATTTTCGTCCGGGAAGATGTGGCCAACGTCCCCTGTAGTTTCACCCGGGTAAATCTCACCTTTCGAAATAGAGTGCTGAACATTCAAAATGTAACCGAGACGCCCCTGCCCCTTGTCAGAGAAATGGAAGATGACTCGGGGCAGGGCGAAATACCAAACGAAAAGAGGCGCGAGCAACACCGCCAGCACCCAGCGCCAGAAGTGCCGCTTCGGTTTAGTTGCAGATGTGGTCATGTTTGTAATTCCCAGCCTTGAACGTGGCAGCTAAAGGCTGCAGATTTCGGGGTTTATGAAGAAGTAAGACGAGGTTTCGATCCAACGGCTTGATCTGCCAAGCCGTTGGCTTAACTAGACATCAGCGGATTTCGAATAACTCGGAGCTTCACACGTCCCAAAAAGGCAGAGCGTGGAGTTGTTCCGTCAGGGTAGTGGCCCGCATTCTTCAATAACCTTGGCGTCAGTGCGGCTGCGATCGACGGCACCATCTGGGCCGATGTAGATATTGATTTTTGGCCACTTCGGTTTAGCCAAGATGCAGTGCCACTTACCACCGTTGTTCCATTCGAACATCATAAAAAATCCGTCGTTCGGGAAGATGTGCCCGGGCCCACCGGTGGCTTCACCGGGGTAGATCTCGCCTTTGTAGATAACGTCCTGAACATTCAAGATATAACCGAGACGCCCCTCTCCCTCGTCAGAGAAATGGAAGCTCACTTGGGGGGTGGCGAAATACCAAAAGACCAGAGGGGACAGTAATAGCGCTAGAACCCAACGCCAGAAATGCCGCTTCGCTTTATTCGCAGATTTGGTCATGTGGCGTTTCCCAAACTTCAACGTGGCAGCCCTAACGTCTGCTGACGTCGAAGTTTAAAAAGCAGTGGCGCAGTTTTAGTCCAACGACTTGATTTGCCAAGCCGTCGGTTTAACTGGGCATCAGCGGATGCAAGTCGAATCGCTCGGCGCTTCAGGCCTTACAAGGCCAGAATTTTGGGTTCTCCATTACGGTAGGGGCCCACACTTTTCAATAACGCTACCGTCAGTGCGGCTGCGATCAATAGCGCCATCTGGGCCGATGTAAATATTGATCTTGGGCCACTTCGGTTTGGCCATGATGCAGTGCGATTTCCCACCGTTGTTCCAATCCAACTCCATAAAGAATCGCTTGTTCGGGAAGATGTGCCCGGGACCGCCAGAGGCTTCACCGGGGTAGATCGCACCTTTATAGTTGTCGTCCTGAACAATCAAAATGTAGTGCAGAGGCCCCTGGCCCTTTTCAGAGAAATGGAAGTTCACTTGAGGTGTGGCGAAATACCAAAAGACGATTGGAGCCAGTAAAAGCACCAACACCCAACGCCAGAAGTGCCGCTTCGGTTTATTCGCAGATGTGGTCACGTGTGGCACCTCCCCAGCTTAAACGTGGTAATGCCAAAACCTCGTCCATAAGCATCTTTGCTGTAATCCCGCCGCTTGGATGCTGCTCGCACAGTTTGACTCCAATGCTGATAGCCACTCGGTCGCCGACGTCGTCCCACGCTCGCAATCCTTCGATGTCTGCTGAGCGGTGTGGCCAGCTTCGTTCCTCCCAATCGTTAAATTTCCGAATTGAATCTGATGCAATTTGCTCAAGCCCGGCGCCATCTAACAGCACGCCCTCAGAAAGCCCACCAATGCGCCCCACATAGCCGTAATGGATGTTCGACCAGATGTCGTAGAAGTAGTCGACTGGACCTTGCTTATGCCAGTTCGCGCCGAACAGCTTCTCAATCGTCAGCTTGTGATCCCACGGCCGCGTTTGCCCAACCCGCTCCGCCCAAAGCGCCATCGCAGCAACGGTGTTACCAAGCTCCATGGCTTGGAAATCCGGAGTTGAACGACGTAAATACCAAGGAAGCTTTTCAAACTTTTCCCGTTCCGCTGCCGCGTCAAAGCTTGTGAGTTCTTTCATTTTCAGGACGGAGGGATGGGTGATGTTGCGGTTCATTTCCTCGGCGATATAGCGGGCCACTGGCTCCATCATGTCGGGGTGTGTGCATATGGCTGGCGGCGGCGTTTCTTCTGACAGCGCAGGGTTGATGGCGAGGGGGATGCAGGCTTGCTCCGAAGTAGCTGCAAAGGGCGCAACGGTAGGGGCTAATAACTGAGCGCCGGCCGCAGCGGTTTGTGCTGCCGGACGCGCTTCATGGTGATAGGTGGCTGGATAGACAGAAGGGATCAGGCGGGCTTTGCATGGGCAACTGCTGAAGCTGTCCAACGTACCGGCCATCAGCCTGCCATGACTGACCATATGGGAAATGCCACCCACGATCCGGTAAATTTTTCCGTCCTTGCCGCAAGACACCCGATCCCCTTCGCAGGAATGAAGGACACCGAACAGATTGATTCTGCTGTCACCGTCCAGCACTTTTCCGCCGCAGGTGGTTTTATCACCCAGGCCGATGAAATGACCTTCGCTCATTGATTTCTCTCCGCTAATCCCGGGCAGCAGCCTGCGGCGGTAGTTAGCGGAAATAAATCGGACGGCTCCCAAGTTCACGCCCAACCGCCTCGGGTTGCGCTGCAGTAAAACTGCCCGGCTAGCAAGCGAAAACGCGGGAATTTTTATGAGAAATTTATCTGGCAAAAACCTAGAATCCCGGCTTTTAAGCGCCCTTCTCTGGAGCCAAGCCGTGCCGCGTCTTCTCTCTTTGCTTCTACTGCTGCCGAGCATGGCGATAGCAGGCACTACCCTTGAAAAAACCGAGCTTTATACAAAGCTGGCGAGCGACTGCCACGATGTAGACCTCACTACCTGGCAGCACCCGACGCGGTTGGTGTTGGAGAAAAACGGCATCAAGCTGCACCGTTTGCAGCTGTGCAACGGCGGCCACTATCCAATCTTCTTTGTCGATTTGCCGTACGACCCGCAAGGCCAGACGCTGGATTTCTTCATGCCGGTGTATGAGCAAATGCATAAAGCCAACGGCAAATGGCCCTATGCGTTTGTCGCCGGCAGCGACGGCCAAGTGGTGTACATCAGCTACCGCGACGACGGCACCATTGCGCGCGATTTCGAGTTTTTTGTAGAGCCGTAGGTTTAACCGTGGGCCGAACTACGGCCCGGAAAAACCAGGGACACAGTTATTGCTTTGCTAGCAATTAAAATATGCATAGCTAGCAGCAAGACTCCCTTCCCGATGATTGCCAGTTCCAACCGAGCAGTAATTTGCACGCCCCATGCCGAGGCCAGCGCCGCGGGCATGCGGGTTCTCGATGCGGGTGGCACAGCCATCGACGCGATGCTGGCAGCCAGCGCCATGCTGGGCGCGGTGTTCCCCCATATGACCGGCCTGGGCGGCGATGCCCTGTGGATGATCCACGACGACAAAGTGCGCACCATCGTGGGGATTGGTCAGGCCGGACAGCGCTTGCCGGACGGCGGCGCCATCACCTTGCGTGGCCCAGGATCGGTTGCCACCACTGCCGGCGCATTGGCCAGCTGGCAGCTCGCGGCACAGATCAGTCGGCAACAGTGGGGCTCGAAACTGGGCTGGGCGGACGTGCTGGAAGATGCGGCGTTTAGGGCCGACGCCGGCTCGCCGGTGTCGCAGTCACAACTGTTTTGGCAGACGCTTCGCCAGCCGTTGATTGCGCAATTGCCAGACCTGCAACCGCTGTGCATGACTGAGGGCCGTTGGCTGCGTGAGGGCGATTCTTTGCGCCAGCCGCAACTGGCCGACACCCTTCGCCATCTGGCACGCCACGGTGTGCAGGATTTCTATCAAGGCGAACTGGCCCAGGCATTCGCAAATCACCTTCACCGGCGGGCGCGCCATAGCCTCGCCACAAGCCATCACCGCCTTTAATGGCAGCCGCTATGCCTGGGTCAAAAAAGCCTTGGGCAACTTTGACTGGATGGACCGGGGCGACCACACCGTGGTGTATTCCAACGGCACGCTGTTCGGCCAATGGCCCGACGGCAGCAGCTTTTCCGGCAACCGTTATCTGGACCGCTTCGAAGTGCGCGACGGCAAAATCACCCACATGGACGTTTGGAACGACAGCGCCGAGTGGCTGCTAACGCCGCAGATTGCCAAGGCGTAACGGCCCGTTTGCCGAGCTGGGCGTTGCGTTCGATTCACCGCTCGTCGCTTACCAGCGGCGAAGCGGTTACTTTTTGATCGCTAAATCGCTGCTTTTCCTCCTTCTGCGCTCAGTCTCAGCCTCCCTTTCTAACGATCGATAGCGTCCTGCCGTTCAGATTCCCCTCTCGTTTTTCCTATTTGCGACCTCGATTCATTCGTTGCGCTCGCAATCTCATGATCGGCAAATCCCTACACGTTTGGCGTCGACTACCGCTTGATACCAACTTTTACGCATCAGCTCACCCTGTACGCGCCAACCCCCTTTTTGCTCGATTTTCTAGACAGGCCACCGCAGGGCGTTTGCAAAAAACCCAATGAAATCAAGCGAAGCGGCCGTTTATCGGGGACGACTGTTTCGATTTAAAGAAGTTCAATTCAATGTCGAGAAATGCATAAGTGAATCTGGCGCCAATAAAAAACCATGTAGTAGCATCGTGCCATCATCCGATTCGCCTTAGCGCTTTTACCGCCTCAGAAAAAGGAAGTTCGTCGCCGGATATCTGCCGGCTTCGAGAAGTCGCCCACTCGATTTGCCGTTTGGCATGCAGGATTTTATGCGCCCCACGTTCCCCCGCTCGTGCACCCTCGCTGTAAAACGAACTGTTCTCGCCGACGTATTTATTGTGATGTTGGGTGGCTTAACGGCATTGGATGTGGCGGCAGCAACCATTCCTACGCCAGGTTCGGTGCTGAATTCGGTACGCCCGGAAGAGTCGATCATTCCGGCCCCGCAGACTGACTCCATCGAGTTGCCCCAGGCAACGGATAGCCAAACGCTGGACCCCAACGGGAGCCGGGTGCACATCGCGGCGTTTCGTATTGTTGGCAACGACGAAATCGACAGCGCCACGCTGCACGGGCTGATTGATGGCCAAGCCGGCAAGCCGCTCAACCTGTATGAACTGAACCAGGTTGCCCGCCTGATTACCGATCACTACCGCAGCAATGGTTATCCGGTGGCGCGCGCGGTAATTCCGGCGCAGAAAGTCGAGTTCGGCAACGTGACCATCGAGGTCATCGAAGGCCGGATCGACCGTTCGACCTTCACTGGCAACGACCGTTACAGCGACGCTTTTTTGCAGCGGTGGACGCAGTCGCTTGAAGGCCACACGGCCAGAACTGACACCCTCGAAGAGCGTGTGCTGACGCTCAATGACCTGCCCGGCCTGTCGACCCGCGCCGTGCTGACGCCGGGCGCCGAGTACGGCACCACCACCACCGAATTCGTGACCACTGAAAAAGCCTATGAAGGCGAAGTCAGCGTGAACAATTACGGCCGTCGCGAAATTGGCCGGGCGCGTGTGGATGCCGCGCTGAATTTCAATAACCCATTGGGCATTGGCGATCAGGTTGGCGTGCGCAGCAGCTACTCCGAAGCCGGGTTGCTCAAGCTGGGCGGCGTGAATTACAGCCTGCCGCTGAACACCGCCGGCACCCGCCTGGCCTTGAGTTACACCGACATTCGCTACCGCATCGGCGGCGACCTCAGCGTTCTCGATATCAAGGGCAAAAGCCAGTTGGCCAGCGCCACCGTGGTGCACCCGTTCCAGCGCAGCCAGCAGCAGAACGTGTACGGCACGTTTGGTGCGCGCACTTTCCACGGTGAGCAAACCGTGTTGGGTTTTGAAACCTCCGACAACCGCGTTTCGGTCGCCGAATTGGGCACTGCGTGGAACCACGTGGACGATGGCCTCAACGTCGCCACGGCCAGCGCCCGCGCCAGCAGCAACTTCGCCAGCTACAGCGAAACCGACCGCAATGTCGGCCAACGCCTGAAGATTGATGGCGATGCCAGCTACCTCTACAACCTCACTGCGCTGTGGGCCGTGCGCCTCGCCGGTGCGGCGCAGTGGTCGGCCGACACCTTGGCCGACGCGGAAAAATTCAGCCTTGGCGGGCCGTCTTCAGTGCGCGGCTACCCGTCGGCGGACGTGCTCGGTGATCGCGGTCTGTTTGCCAGCCTGGAGCTACGCTATCGCACCCGCATTCTCACCGCGCCGGGCTACTTCAGTGCCTTTGTCGATGGCGGCCATGTGTCGCGCCTCGACCCGGCAGTGGGCAGCGACAAATCGAACTCCATCGGCAGTGCGGGCGTAGGTGCCACGTTCTTCCCGATCAGCGCGCTGCAGCTTGAGCTGCTGGCCGCCGTACCGACCGGCAGTCACGAAACCAGCGACTTCCATGACAGCGGGCGCCTCTGGGCCAACCTGACTACCCGTTTCTGAGCCGGCCTTTTCAAGGCACCTGACGTTCGCCGAGTACATCATGACTAAACACAGCAAAGTTTCCGCTCACGCCACCCTCCCTGTTGCTCCGGCGCTGAAGCCGTTGGTTCGCTCCATCCTTGCCTGGATTCACAGCCCTGTAACGTTGGGCCTGGCGTTCGGTGCCATGCCCATGGTCGCCTTGGCGCAAATGCCCACCGGCGGCCAGGTGATCGCCGGCTCGGCCAACATTGCCACGCCGGACGCCGCGCACACCGTCATCACCCAAGGCTCGGATAAAGCCGTTATCAACTGGCAGTCGTTCTCCATCGGCCAGAACGGCTATGTGCAATTCGTACAGCCAGGCAGCGG
This sequence comes from Pseudomonas sp. AC136, assembly GCF_979258585.1. Lineage (NCBI taxonomy): Bacteria > Pseudomonadati > Pseudomonadota > Gammaproteobacteria > Pseudomonadales > Pseudomonadaceae > Pseudomonas > Pseudomonas sp. AC136. The sequence goes on along the minus strand of NZ_OZ409865.1, from coordinate 5,181,642 downwards.
CGCGGTGACGTTGAACCGCGTGGTGGGCGTAGACCCGTCGCAAATTCTTGGCCACCTGACGGCCAACGGGCAGATTTTTCTGGTCAACCCCAATGGCGTGTTCTTCAGCCAGAGCGCGGTGGTCGACGTGGGCGGTATCGTGGCCACCACGCTGGACATCAACAACGACGATTTCATGCGCGGTGACTACCGTTTCCAGCGCGCGAACCAGGCGGCGGATCGTGCCACGGTCATCAACGAAGGCAGCATCACCGCGCGCAACGGCGGCTACGTGGTGCTAGCCGGCGACTACGCGGCGAACAAAGGCATTGTGCAGGCGCAGCTCGGCACCGCCATGCTCGCTTCGGGTGATGCCCTGACTCTGCAGACCTCCGGCAGCGGCCTGGTCAGTTACAAAGTCGACAAAGCCACCGTCGCGCAACTGGCCGGCGTGGAAAACAGCGGACAGATTCTCGCCAACGGCGGCCGCGTGATCATGACCGCCGACGTCGCCAATGATCTCGCCGCCACCGTGGTCAATAACTCGGGTCTGGTGCAGGCGCAAAGCCTCGTTGAAAAAGACGGCGCGGTGTATTTCGCGGGCACTGGCGGCAGCGTGGTGAACAGCGGCACCGTCGACGTATCGGCGCACGCAGGCGCCAACGGCGGCAAGGTGGACATCCGCGCCACCGGCGATATCAGCCACGAAGCCGGCAGCCTGATCAACGCCAGCAGCGCGGCCACCGGCACATCGAACGCCGGCACCGTGTACACCTGGGCCGACGGCACCAACCACTACAAGAAAGACGCCAGCATCGTCGCCCGTGGCGGCGCTGAAGGCGGCGATGGCGGCCAGGTCGAGCTGTCGGGCAACACCGTGCTGAACCGCAGCACCGTCGATTTGCGCGCGCCGAAAGGCAAGCTCGGCACCCTGACCCTCGACCCGACGGCCATCACCATCGCCAACGGCGCGGGCATCGATGCCGGCGACCAGAGCACGATTTATGAAGAAAATCTCGAAGCGCAGTTGAAGACCGGCAACATGGTGCTCGCCGCCACCGGCCCGAACGCCAGCATCACCCTCGCCGACCTCACCGACGGCATGCTCGATGGCAGCAACAACGGCGCCGGTGGCTCGTTGACCCTGACCGCCTCGGGCAGCGGCATGCCGACCATCCGCTTCGACAACGTAACCAACACCATCAAGGTCGATAGCGCGTTGAACCTGGCCGTCGACAACGGCGCCGGCAGCCATGCCGTGGGCTCGCTGGCCCTGGGCAATCTCGACGCTGGCACGTCCATCGACCTGAAAGCCGGCAGCATCAGTGCCGGCAACCTCAGCATCGCGAAAACCATCAACAGCAGCACCAACAGCAGCTACAACATCAATGCCCGCGCCTACGCCGGCAACCTCAACCTGGGCAACGTCAAGGTCGATGTCACCAACACGGCAGCAGCCGGCGTCAGAGCGGCGGTCGCCTTGCGTGCCGACGGCGTCATCACGACCGGCGACGTGTCGGCCAAAGCCAAAGGTCTGGGCTACTACAACTACGACTGGAGCACCGCCGGCAACGCCGCACCCAGCTACCTGGGTCAGCAACCGTGGACGCTCGACAGCCAGGGCGACCATGCCATCAAGGCCCAACTGAATATCGAAGCAACCGGCAACGTCAGCACCGGCGCCATCGACGTCAGCGCCATCGACACCAATACCGCGTTCGATACCGACCGCGGTGGTTACTGGCAAACCCAGACCGCCACTCAGCACAACTTCTGGCGTCCGACCGCAGCGTCGGCAAGCGCAACGATTCTGTCGGGCGGCAATGTCAGCATCGGCGGCAAAACCAGCGTCATCGCCGACGGCTACGCCATGAACAGCTACTCGGAAACCGAGAGCTGGCGAACCATGGTCGACAACTTCAACTACACCAGCGGCAGCCAGACGGTTAACACCACCACAACCGACGGCAACGGCCAGCCGGTCAATCAGCAGACGGTGAACAACTACAACAACCTCAAAGGCTCGGTAAAAGGCGCCGGTGGCGACCGCTATATCTGGCAATTCGGCTCGTACACGGTGATCAACGGCGCGAGCGTGAACAACAGCCCGAACATCAACGTGCGCACTGACAGCAGCACCAGCAACCAGACCACCACCCGTTACTCGGGCTTGAGCGGCTTGAGTTCCACACTGGACATAAACGCCGCCGGCTCGGTGAGCATGGATGGCATGGACGTGCGTTCGGTCAACCACTCGGCCTCCGGCAACGCCTCGTACACCGATGCAAACTGGGGCCAGCAAGACACCGCATACGGGTTGAATGGCACCGGTTCGAGCTTCACCTCGGCGAGCCGCGAAGTCGATTACTCCGACACCTTCAACACTGCCTATACCGCTGCGGCGTCCACCTCCACCGCCAACATCACCGCTGGCGGCGCCGTGAACATGGGCGGCGGTTCCAATTACGACGTCATCGCCGGCTTCCCGCAAAGCAGCGTGCCGGGCGCGGCCAGCATGAACGTGCTGGCGCACAACGGGCCGATCTTTATCGGCAGCGACGTCACGGTCAGTGGCTCCAGCGCCAACGACATCACGCTGACCATTCACGCTGACAACGGCGACATCATTGGCTCGGACATGGCCGCCAGCGTTTCCAACGGCTACTACAACGCCGATGCCCGCGCGACCATCAGCACCGATGCCGGCAACATCCACCTGGGCGGTGTGGCGGTAGCGGGTCAGCGCTCGGCATTTGTTGACGTGACCTCGGCCGGCAACCTGAGCATCGACGGCGCCACCAGCGCCGCCTCGATGACTGCCAGCAGCGACGGCATCGCGCAAGCCAACGTCAACCTGTTCGGCACCGGCAATGTGGCCCTTGGTGACGTACTGGCGACGTCCGATCACTTCGTCGACAGCACGGTGTCCGGCTACTACGACGCGGGTCAGGGCCTGGGTTATGACCACCGCGTCTATGGCGGTACTGCGGCTATCAACGTGGCCAGCGGCACCGGCAACGTCGCTCTTAATGGCGATGTAAAAGCCCAGGGTTACGAGACCGCCACCGTGAATGCCACGGCTAATGCGCCAGGCAAAACCCTGACCACCGCAAGCGGCAAAACGCTCAGCACCGCCGCAGTCGGCCAAACCTTTACCACCTCGTCTTACGCTCGCTACCTGCGAGCGCCCACCTACTCGGCCACCACCACGCTCATCGCCGACGGCGGCATGAGCCTGGGCAGCAGCGTTGGCGCGTTAGTCAGCAACGGCAACGGCGCCGGTCTGGTTAGCCTGACCACTAACGGCGGGCCAAGCGCCGCCATTTCTCAGGGCAGCGGCAGCCTGATCAAGGCCAGCGGCAGCACCGGTACGGTCAATGTGAACGCCGGCTCGGCGGCGCCAACGGTCAGCAATGCCGCCACCGTCGACATGCTCGGTGCCATCGTCGGCCAAGGCTCTACCGGCGCCGGCAGCGTGACCGTTAACGCAGCCTCGGGCACCGTCAGCGGCCTGGGCGCCAGCTCCGCCAGCAACACCGCCTCGGTCACCGTCAACGCACTGGACAGCAGCGGCTTGCTGGTACTGGGCGGCAACGGCAGCATCTCCACCAATCTCAACAGCGCCACTGGCGCCCTGCTGACCGTGAACGCCGCCGGCTCGCTGGATTCCAGCGCGGCGACACTCGGTCTGGTCAACTACAACAGCGGCAACGTGGCTGGCGCCCGCGCCGATCTGATCGCCGGCAACGGCTCCAATACCGTCGGTTCGATTGGCGTAAGTGGTTTCAAGGCCGCCGTGCTCAATGCCACCGGCACTGGCGCCGTCATGGCCGCTGGCGCGTCCACGGTCAGCAGCAGCACCCGCGCCGAAGCGAACCTGACATCGAGCAACGCGGGTGTGGGCATCGCTGACGGCGGCTCGCTCGACGTCACCGCACTCAACGCCCTCGCCACCGCCGATGTGAATCTGAGCGGCGTAACCGGCGCCACCCTCAACGGCAACGCCAGCGCCACCGCCAACAACGGCACCGCCAACCTGGCCGTCACGACCACGGGCGGCAGCGGCGCGGCGATCACCCAGGGCGTCAACAGCACCCTGCTGGCACGCGGCGCCACCAGCCTGGTCGCCATCAATGCCGGTGACGCTGCACCCACCTCCGGCAACGCCGCCACCCTGAGTCTGCTGGGCGATGTGCAAGCGCGCAGCGCAGGCGGCACCGCTGGCATCGCCATCACCGGCAAATCGGGCAGCGTGCATGACTTCAGCGTGGAAGGCGGTGCGGCCACCGCCGACATCAACGCGCTGGACGGCGCCCTGGACCTTACCGGTACCGGTTCGATGACCGGGGTTTCGGTGGGCACCCTGAACGCCACCTCCACCGGCAACCTGAGCACCCGTGGCGCCCTCAGCGCATTGCTGAGCAGCCCGGGCAGCACCGCCCTGCTCAATGTCACCAGCACCAACGGCTTACTGCTGGTGGACGCCGGTTCGCACCTGTCGGCCAGCAGCGCGCAAGGCAAAGCGGACGTCAACCTCACGGGCGCCACCGGTCTGACCGTTAACGGCAATGTCACCGCGCAGTCCACTTCAAACGACGCCACGGTCGATCTGCTCACCACCGGCGGCACCAGCGCCACCGTCCGCCAGGGCGCCAACAGCACCGTACTGGCAGACGGTAACCGCGCGGCGGTCAGCCTCAACGCCGGCAATGCCACACCCACATCGGCGAACGCGGCAGACGTAGCGCTGGCTGGTAATCTGAAAGCGCAGGCCACTACCGGCACCGCCGATGTACGGGTTAAAGCAGCGTCTGGCAGCGTGCACGACGTCAGCGCGCAATCGGCCGGCAACGCAGCCACCGTCGCTATCACCAGCCTGGGCGCCAATACGGTGCTGACCCTGAACGGCGCCGGCAGCGTGACCGCCAACGCCAACAGCGGCAGCGCTGCGCTGCTGAACGTTACCAGCGCCGGCTCGCTGCACACGGGCGCCGCCACCCTGAACGCCACTAACCTGAACAGCGGCAGCAACGCCGGCGCGAAGGTAAACCTGGCGGCCAACGGCGGCAGTGCCACCCTGGGCCAGACCACCGTCACCGCTCAAGGCGGCGGTGAAGCTTCGTTACTGGCCAAAGCGGCCGCCAGCCTGACCACCACCGGCAACCTCAGCGCCAGCAACCTGGGCCTGGGCGCCAGTGCAGGCAAGGCTTTGATCGCCCTGCTGACCGTGGGCAACACCAGCGCTGGCGGCAGCATCACGCAGGCCGGCGGCACCACCATCAGCGCCACCACCGCCGGCAATGGCGGCAACGCCACGGTCGACATCCAGGCCAGCGACTGCTGCAGCGCTGCCGTGCAATTGGGCGGCACCGTGAAAGCCAGTGTCGAAACGGGCGCGGGCGATGCCACCGTGGGCGTACGCGGCAATACCGTGGCGGTGAGCACCGTCAGTGCCGCTGCCAAAGGCACCGGCAACGCCATGGTCAACCTTGGCGCGCCGACCTCGCTGGTGCTGAGCGGCCCGCTCAGTGTCAGCGCTGCGGATGCGAGCAAGCGCGCGGATCTGAAACTGGTTTCCGACCGTCTCACCGACAGCGCACCCACCATCACCCTGTCCACCGGCAACGGTCACGTGCAGTTGGCGTCGTTCAACACCAACAACATCATCGGCGTGAACTCCGCCCGCGACTTCGACGCCTCGGTGCAAACCAACTACACGCTCACCACGCTGAAAAAGCTGCTCAATCAGCAGGCCGAAGTGAACTTCGGCGGCGTGTACGATCGCAGCCGCTGGACCCAAGGCACCCCGCAAACCGCTTGGGTTCCAGGCATGGCAGCGTGGGCGAACCAGGTGCAGCAGGTTGGGGACATTCACGTCGCAGGCGACAGCAATATCAACCTGCGCGACGTGAAAATGGTCTTCGACACCACCGGAGTCACCTACTACCACGACAACAACATGAGCACCTGGAGCGTGCCCAACGGCCGCGTGGCAACCTTCGTACAACGGCCGGTGACCAACTACGACCGCTACCTGGACCGCACCGACTTCAGCGTGCAGAACCTCAACCGCGTGGCAGAAGATTCCTTCAACTCAGTTGGCAACAGCTCGTTCGTGGCAACGGCAGGCGGCGCCCAGCGCATTACAGGCAATCTGTTTATGAATGGAGACGGGGTGAACATGGTGCGCACGGCGCTCAAGTCGGATGCGTCGGGCAAAGCGGTAGAGGGCAAAGGCTCAGCGCAAGGCTGTTCCGCAACGGGCGAAGGCAGCGAGCACTGCGGGTTCTAACGCCGAACCCGCAGCTTCTGAATGCAGCGCCGTTTCTGTAGGAGCGGCTTCAGCCTCGATGTTCTTTTTAGAAAAAATCCAGTCCCCCACGTGGTGACTGGATTTTTTTTGCCCTTCAAGCCGATGATCCAGCGGCCGATACGGTGTTCAGAACCACGTAGAAAGGAGGCTCAACGTGATGGACCGAGGCATTCGTAGCGCGGGATTCCAGCAGCTGGAAAACCGTTTTTACGCACGCTTGCTAAGCAAAGCGCCGGACCCCAACGCGAGCAAAATCGCGCCGGTGCCCGAGAACAAAATGCCCACCGTGGGCATCACCTTGTCCATTGGCACCATGCCAAAGGTGGACCCCTACTCCGACGAACCCAAACGGCTTGATGGCTGGCGCTCCAAGCCGCTGCCGGCCGAATTGCTGGCCTCGGTTAACCAGCAGAGTCTGGCCGAAGGCAAAGACGCCGAGGTGTTCAAAGAGAAGCCCGCCAGTGAAGACCCAACGCGTCTGGCGCTCGTCGAGCAGGCCAACCAGTTCCTTCTGGACAAAGCCGACAACCCCTTCTCTGGGCTGAGTCGGGAAACCTTGTCGACCATCAGCTACGACGACACCGGCACCTACACCACCAGCGAAATTGCCGCCGCCATGCGTGAAATGAACGCCGGCGACTCGCGTTTCTGGGACGAAACCTACAAGCGCATCAACGAAGCCGAAATCAAGAACGATAACGACAACGACACCAAACCGATGATGCTCAAAGCCCAGCTCAAATTGCTGACGGGCATGAGCGAGGCGGAAAAGTCCACGCTCGACTACACCACTTCGTCACTGACCATCGAGCTGGCCGATTGGGAAAAGGCAGGCTTCAAGACGCCCGACGCCGTCGACTATCCCCAGCTGGAAGAGCCCGAAGCCAGGGTGCTGGCCGCCACCACCGACAAAGAAGGCAAGGCCATCTGGAAGCAGTACGCGGTCAAGCTGCTTAGCGCCGACACCACCAAACTCTCGCTGCTAAACGCGATGCCCAAAGACGATGCCGCCGCTCAGCCAGAGGCCGGCGCCGCTGCCAAAGGCGAGTGGCTGCAGGTGTACGCGCAGATCGATAAGTTCTAAGCCGGTGCGGGCCAACGTGCTGCGCCCCCACCGCACGGCGGGAGCGGCTTCAGCCGCGATGCGTTAAATCAGCCGCAGAAATCCTCTAGCCCCGAAAGCAAAACCTGAACGCTCGTCCATACTCAGCCAGCTTCGCTCTTGGAAGCGACGGAGACGGGAGGCTGCGTATGCTTGATTACATCGCGTTGGGAATTCTGTTTTTTGCGGGCTTGGTGTTGTTCTACGGAATTATCGTGATGCACGACATCCCGTACGAAATCGCCGTACACCGTAACCATCCTCACCAGGACGCCATTCATGCGGCAGGTTGGGTCAGCCTGTTTACGCTGCATGCGCTGTGGCCGTTCTTATGGATCTGGGCCATGTTGTACCGCAGCGACCGCGGCTGGGGCTTCAACCCGGCAACCGGGGCCGCCCTGCCCTCGTCCGACTTGGAACTGCAACTGAGCGAACTGCGCGAACGCATCGAGCGGCTCGAGCGCGACGCGGCTGAACCTGAGCCGCCGCAGGTGGAGATTCCTACTCCTACACCGACCCAAGCTGCCATCGACAAGGACGTTTAGCCATGGACCTGCTACTAATCCTGACGTACACCGCCATCTGCGTGGCCATCTTCAAAATTTTCCGAATTCCCCTGAACAAATGGACCGTGCCCGCCGCCGTGCTCGGCGGCATTCTGCTGATCGGTGCGCTCATTTTTGTGATGAATTACAACCACCCCTACTCCGAGGTGGCGCGCTCGTATTTCGTCACCACGCCGGTGATTCCGGTGGTCACGGGCAAGGTCATCGAGGTGCCGGTGGAAGGCAACCGCATGATCGAAAAAGGTGACGTGCTATTTCGCATCGATCCCAAGCCATTCGAATGGCGCGTCAAAGCCATCAAGGCGCAGTTGGTGTCCGCCCGCGCGGACCAGAACCGCGCCAGCGAATTGGTCAAACGCGAAGTCGGCAACCGCCGCAACGTCGACCTGGCCACCGCGCAAGTCGACAACCTTGAAGCGCAGTTGGGCCTGGCTCAGTTCGAACTGGACAACACCGTGGTGCGTGCACCCGCGCGCGGCTTCGTCACCCATGTGTCGTTGCGCCCCGGCATGATGGCCAGCCAATTGCCGCTGCGCCCCTCGATGGTGTTCGTGCCGGATGAAGGCCCGTACTTCACCGCGTGGATGCGCCAGAACAGCCAGCTGCGACTGACCGCTGGCGATGAAGCCGAAGTGGCTTTCGATGGCATTCCCGGAAAGGTGTTCACCGGCAAGGTCAAGCAGGTGCTAGGCGTAATTGGCGAAGGCCAGGTGCAACCCTCGGGCACCTTGATCAGCTACAGCGGCTCGCCGCCACCGGGGCGCGTGCCGGTGATCATCGAGATCACCGACCCCGCCTACGCCGAGTACGCCGCGCGCATGCCGGGCGGCGCTTACGGTCAGGCGGCGCTCTACAGCCAGCATTTCCACCACGTGGCCATCATGCGCAAGATTCTGCTGCGCATGGCCGCCTGGATGAACTACATCTTCCCCTTCCATTAACAGCCCCGGCGGAGGAATCACCATGGCCAACGCGAAGAAAAAACCCAGCGCCGAATCGACCGCAGGCGCCGAAAGGCTCAAACGCAAGGTGTACGACGCCGAGCTGAAAAAGCTGCACGTAGAGCTGGTGAAATTGCAGCAGTGGGTGCAGCAGGAAGGCTTGAAGGTGTGCGTGGTATTTGAAGGTCGCGACGGCGCCGGCAAGGGCGGCACCATCAAGGCGTTGACCGAACGGGTGAGCCCGCGCGTGTTCCGCGTGGTGGCGCTGCCGGCCCCGACCGAGCGGGAAAAAAGCCAAATGTATGCGCAGCGCTACATCACCCATTTGCCCGCCGCTGGCGAAGTGGTGATCTTCGACCGCAGTTGGTACAACCGCGCTGGCGTGGAACGGGTCATGGGCTTTTGCACCGACGAGCAGTCGCACACCTTTTTGAAAGTAGTGCCGCTGTTTGAAAAGATGCTCGTGCAGTCGGGCATCATCCTGCTCAAATATTGGCTGGAAGTGAGCGCCGAAGAGCAAACCCGGCGCCTGCAAGAACGCATTACCGATGGCCGTAAGCTGTGGAAACTCACGGCCATGGACGTGAAATCCTATGGACGTTGGGACGACTACACCCGCGCCCGCGACGACATGTTCGCCGCGTCCGACTCCTCTTGGGCGCCCTGGTACATGGCCCGTTCCGAAGACAAACGGCGCGTGCGCCTGAATATCATCAGTCACCTGCTCAAGCAGATTCCCTATAAAGCCGTGGTCGACAAACAGCCGGTGAAACTGCCCAAGCGCGGGAAGATTGGCACGTACAAGGCGGCGCCTTATCCGTTCAGGATGGTGGCTGAGAAATATTGAGGGGTAGCGGTAACCGACAAGCCGTCTAACAGGCCCTGCCGTTTTACCGGGAACGTTCGCCGTTTGCGTCGACTCCACTACGAGCGACCAATTTTGCAAACGGGGAACGCCTACGTTGTCTGACTCACCCAACGCCAACGGCACTCGGTGGCGGTCTTTTGTGGCCGACACGCTTGCCCTGCTGCTGTTCTTCACCACCACCGGCATCATCAACGAGCGCTTCGTCGCGGGCATGAGCTGGCAACAGGTGTTGGAGGCCCGACTTATTGGCGCTGCATTGATGGTGTTTTGCGGACGGCCATATGGCCTGTGGCGAGATTGGGTGATGCGCTTCGCCGGCGCTGGCCGCCTGTCGCAGCTGGCCTGGGATTCCTTTGCCCTGTTGAGTTTTCAGGTGCCCATCTACGCCGCGTTGCTGGCGTTGGCCGGCGCCGACGGCGAGGCCGTGTTGCGCGGCACTCTGGGCGTAAGCGTCATCATGCTGGTACTGGGGCGCCCGTACGGCGCCTTTCTCAACGTGGTTCGACGTGGATTTGGATTGCCTGAGGGTGGCGAACGGCCCATGTCATTGAAGCGTTGAGCGCCCGTACTGGCCCTGCCTGCTGCTTACTGTTCCTGGGAATGCTTGTCCGCCACTACCCCATGCGCCTGCTGCCCGGCCGCCGCGCTGAACATGCCTAACGATTCCAGCGAAGGAACACGGCCCAGGCAATTTCTGCGACACAGCACACCTGATTGCAGCTCCAGAGAAATTCGGCTGAGCGTGTCGGCGTTTTCCATCAAGCCTTGCGCAGCATCCCAGATACGTGTCGCGGTCTGGTTGTCTTGGGCGTAGCGCGACAGCTCCATGAGCAACGTGTAGGCCCGACGGCTCTCCACCGCGTTCTGCTGCAATGACCGAAACATTAACCACGTGGAAGTTGCCATGGGATTCTCCTAAGACTGAACACGCACTGAGCAGCTGCTCGTGCTGATGTGCTTAGTTTTAGGGATGCCGTCCGATCAGCTAGTAGGGAAACGCTCACGCACGCGTAGGAAACGCGGGATAGTTTGTTGATAGCGCACCAGCGCTCGGTAAGTTGCGCCAAACCATGCCCCGGCCTCGTAGCGCACCAGCCCGCTGGAACCCGAACCCCGTGCGCAACCCTCACACCACGCTGTTTCGCTGCAAATCACTGACATGCCCAACGTCGGCCGCAACCAAACGCTCCAGCAACTCAGCGCGCGCCTGACCGCCGCCTGCGCGCACAAATTCCAGTTCCGCGGCGGTCAGCACCACGATGGGCACCAACCTCACGGGTGACAGCGGCATGTCCGCCAGCACGTCATTGAAGTCCGGTTTAGGACCGCCAAGCAGCACGCCCAGAGCGTCGTCTGCGGTGACGAAAAGCGCCGGCAGTGCCGCACCGATGGCGCGCGATTGGCTGACGCCCGGCAGCTCCATCGACAACGCCCCGTATTGCTCTAACTGCGCGGTAATGCCACCGGCGTCCGCCACAATCTGCGCGACGTGTTCGAGCAGTTCAAAGGCCCACGATGCACTTAACGTCGATACATCGCCGGGCGTGCCGCGATGCGCCTCAGCAATGTCTGCCGTTTCAACAAACAGCTCCATTTCAAAGCCGTTGCCGAACCCTTCGGCATCATCGAACGGATCGCTCAGGCCATCGCTGGCCAGAATAATGCGCTCACCACGGCGCACCACGCGGTACGCCTGGCGTGTCGACGGCCACGCCGGCCCGCCTGTGAAGGAAGGACTGAGAAAATACCCCAGCACATCCTTTTCTACCGATCCCACGCTCTGCCAGTGACGGTCCAGCGCGGCATGGGTGGCCCTGCGCGCTTCGTCAGCGCTGTCTACCAGGGAAGGCTCAGCCAGGCAGGCTGCCGGCTCGGCGGTGGATGCGGTGGAGGGGCGAAGTGCGTTACGCAGTTTGTCGAATAAGCTCATGGGCAATCCTTGCATGGAGATATGAAGAGCCGGTCAAACGCGGTCTCTGTAGGAGCGAGCTTGCTCGCGAAGCTTTTAACCAACATAGAAGCGAGCTTGCTCGCGAAGCGTTTCAATCACCCGTCGCGCTAGTCGTAAGCAAACTGGTCAACCAACCCCAGCCTGGGCACCCGGCTGTTGGGCAAGAGCAAAGCGCCCGGAGCGATAACGGCATTTGCGCCGATTTTGCTGCCATCGCCCACCAGCGCGCCGAATTTGTTTACGGCCGTTTCGATCACCTGATCGCCGTGGCGAATCTTAATGGCTGCACCATCCAGCTCATTGCGGTAATTGGCGATGATTGCGCCGGCTTCGATGTTCACGCCCTCGCCAATCAATGAATCGCCTACGAAGTTGAAATGCGCCAACTTGCTGCCCGCCAGCATAAAGCTGCTTTTAACTTCGCAGCTCGGCCCAACAATGCAATGACTGCCGAGGAAAACGCCCCCACGCAAGTACGCGCCCGCCGCAACGAATGCACCTTTACCCACAATGATGGCGCCCTTGAGCACCGCGCCTTCCTCGACGGTGGCGCTTTCGTGAATGGCGCAATCTGCGTAGCGCCGATAGCCCTCCGGAAGCCTCGCCAGCAGCGCTTGTACGTTTTCCTCGCACGCCTGTGTCACTCGCCAAGCGGCAGCGGGAGCCAAGCCAAGCGTGTCCCATCGGGCAATGAATGTACGGATCTCGGGTTCGTTCAACGCAGCGCTTCCTGTCGATTGGGCTCGCAAACGTAGATCGGTGATAGACCAATTAATTCATTCAGTGCACCCATCTGCGGGCACGCCACGCTAGGCCAGGCGCCTTCGCGCTGATCTATGGTTGTTGCACACGCACCGTCATGTCCCGCCAGACGGCACTAATGCTTATTTCCGGCCGGACGATAATTTGCGTACGCCAATAACAAATCGGAAGCCCCCTGCATGCGCCAGCTCAAAATCGCCCCTCGCGCCATCCTCAGTTTTTCCCTCATCGGAGTGCTGGTGATTCTGTTGGGTTTGTTTGCCATGTATCAGCTCCAATCCGTACGTCAACAAGGGGAAGACCTCTCCGATAAAGGCATTCCCAGCCTTTCAGCGCTCAGCAGCGTGAACGAAAGCATGCTGCGCCTGCGCATCACGGCCTACCGCCTGCTGGTTGACCGCGACGCAGACAAACTCGTGGCAACGGTGGCGCGTATTGATGAGCTGAGCGGCCAGGTCGATCAGGCGTTGGCGCGCTATGAAAAACTTATCGACGATGACCAGGAGCGCGCCCAGTACCAAACCTTCCAGCGCGTGGTCGGCGATTACAAAGCAGCCAACCGGGAGCTGGTGCAGCTTTCCAATGCCAACCAGCCCGACGCGATGCGCGCGCTGTTGGGTGGCAACTACAAAAAAGCTTCGGATGAACTGGGCGTGCAGATGGCGCAGCTGATCAAAATCAACCAGGACGGCGCCGCCGATTCCGATAAAAAAGCGGACGACGGATATGCCGCTGCGATGACTGGCGTGATGGTGTTTATCGCCGTCGCCGCAGTGCTCACCGGTTTCATGGCGCTGCTGTTCACCCGCAGTATCACTCGGCCATTAACCGAAGCCGTGGCCGTGGCGCAGGTGATTGCCAAGGGCGATCTCACCGAGTCGTTCGAGGCGACCGGCACCGACGAGCCCGCGCAATTACTGGCCGCGCTGAAGGTGATGCAACAAAACCTGAAGCAGACCATTTCCGCCATCGCCGACTCCTCTAACCAGCTTGCTTCCGCTGCTGAAGAACTCAACGCCGTCACGGAAGATTCCACTCGCGGGCTGCACCAGCAGAGCAACGAAATCGACCAGGCCGCCACGGCAGTGAATGAAATGACCGCTGCGGTCGATGAAGTAGCACGCAACGCCGTCGCCACCTTCGAGGCGTCCAAAGAATCGACCCAGACAGCAAAACATGGTCAGCAACAGGTGACCAAAACCGTCGACTCCATTGGGCTGCTATCGGACGACGTCACCCGTACCGCCGAACAAGTGAGAAACCTGGGCGACGGCGTGAGCAGCATCAGCAAGGTGCTCGATGTGATTCGCGCCATCGCCGAGCAAACCAACCTGCTGGCGCTCAACGCCGCCATTGAAGCGGCGCGGGCAGGCGAAGCCGGACGCGGGTTTGCCGTGGTGGCCGATGAAGTGCGCGCCTTGGCACACCGCACGCAAACCTCGACGCAGGAAATCGAGCAAATGATCGGCACCATTCAGCAAGGCTCAGCAGGCGCCATGAGTGCGATGGAAACCAGCACCCAGCGTGCTCGTCAGACCCTTGAAATTGCCCAGGACGCCGGCGGTGCCTTGCAGCGCATCACCGATGCGATCAGCCAGATCAGTGAACGAAACCTGGTGATTGCCAGCGCCTCGGAAGAGCAAGCCCAGGTGGCTCGCGAGGTTGACCGTAATCTGGTCAATATCCGCGACCTCAGCGTGCAAACCTCAGCCGGCGCCAACCAGACCACCGCTGCCAGTCAGGAACTGTCCCACCTGGCGACCAGCCTGAATGGGCTGGTGAGCCGCTTCAGGGTGTAAACCTCGGCTAAAGCCCCACATAAAAGCCCGGCCGACGCCGGGCTTTTTTGTGGTTACACCGGCGCATCCAACAGCACCCACAGCTCGGTAATCTTGCCGTCCGTAACGTGCGCCACATCGACGCCACTGACCACCACCGGCCCGTTTTTCGGCCCGGCCTGCCAGCGCAAATAACCCAAACCGTGGTGCCCGATCGCGGGGCCGGTCGGGGTGAAAGCGAAGTCGTCGCCAAACTGTTCAAGCAACGCGCCCGCCACCTCGCTGATCGCGGCTTGGCCGTGGACGACGCCGGCCGGTTCATACAGTCTCGGCGCGCTGGCGAACAACTCGCTCACGGCGGTGGCGCGCATAGCCGCGTTACGTTCGTTGAACACGCGCTCAAGGTTGGCGCGCAGCAGCGCGTCGAAGTCGGGTTCGTGGGGTGCTGTGGAGTCGGTCATAAGTCACCTGTTCAGAAGGTTGAAACGTCGCCGGGGTGTCGACGTTGAAAGGGTTGCTGTCAGGCGGTGAAGCCGCCGTCCACAAGCAGTTCAGCGCCGCTGACAAAGCCGGCCTCAGCGCTGGCCAGATAAGCCACGGCGCTGGCGATGTCTTTGCCTTCACCGTAGCGGCCCACGGCAATGTTGGGGCGAACAACGTCGGCAACGGCGCCGTCGGCCGGGTTCATGTCGCTGTCGGTTGGGCCGGGGTGCACGGTGTTCACGGTAATGCCGCGCGGCCCCAGGTCGCGTACCAAGCCACGGCTGAAGCCGGCCACTGCGCCCTTGGTCAGGGTGTACACCGAGGCCGTGGGGAACGCGGCGTACTGCACCATCGAGCTGCCGATGTGAATGATGCGGCCACCCTCACCCATGTGTTTGAGCGCTTGCTGCGTGGCGACGAATACGCCGGTTACGTTGACGGCCAGAATCCGTTGGAAGTCGTCGAAGGCGATGTCTTGCGGTGCGCCGAGCACGCTGATGCCGGCGTTGTTAACCAGAATATCGATGCGACCAAAACGCTCAGCCACGTCCTCGATGGCAGCGCGAACCGAGTTGGCATCGCCCGCGTCGGCGCGCAGCGCCACCGCCTGGCCGCCGGCTGCGGTAATAGCGGCAACCACGGCTTCGGCACTGCTTGCCGAGGCGTTGTAGGTGATGGCGACGGTGGCGCCGTCGGCGGCCAGGCGCTTGGCAATGGCGGCGCCGATGCTGCGCGATCCGCCGGTAACGACGGCGATTTTGCCTGTGAGTGAGCGAGTGTCAGTGGTCATGGTTGAAGCCTCGTGATGGGTTAGTGAGGCTATAAGGCGCTTTTTATTCTTTCGTCAGTAGTGGGGAATCACTAGTATTGCTTTCAAGTAGAACTTGAAGGTAATCAGCCGTGGAAACCTTTGCCAACCTGTTGTCATTCGTACGCAGCGCTGAAAGCGGAAGCTTTTCAGCGGCGGCGCGGCGCCTGGGGCTGACGCCAGCGGCGGTCAGCCGTAACGTCGCGCAGTTGGAGGCCAACCTTGGCGTGCGCCTGTTCCAACGCAGCACCCGGCGCATCACGCTTACCGAAGCCGGCGAGCGTTTTTTACTGACCGTGGGCGGCGGCCTGGAGAGCGTTCAAGCGGCCATTGCCGACGTCACGCAAAATGCCGGCGAGCCAGCAGGCGTGCTGCGTCTGTCGGCGGCGCCAGGATTTGGGCGGGACATTTTGCTGCCGTTGATGCCGGCGTTTCTGCAGCGCTATCCGGGCATCGTTCCGGAGTGGTACCTGGAAAATCGCCAGGTCGATCTGGTAGCCGAAGGGTTCGATGCGGCGATTGGGGGCGGCCTGGAATTGGCGCCCGGGCTGGTGGCGCGTGAACTGGCGCCGGCTCATTTGATTCTGGTGGCGGCGCCGGAACATCTGGCAGCACGCGGGCGTATCAAGCGCTTGGAAGACCTGAGCAAACTGGACCACTTGGCCATGCGCTCGGTGCAAACGGGCAAGGTGCGAAACTGGCTGCTGCAAGGCCCGAAAGGCCAACAGGTGCCGCTTGAATTGTCGCCGCGCCTGTTGGTCAACGACCCGCAGGCGCTGTGCCAAAGCGCCCTGCTGGGTTTGGGCGTGGCGCTGTTGGCGATGTCGGATGTGCTGCCGTATCTGCAAGACGGCCGGCTGCAGCGCTTGCTGCCGGACTGGTATGTGGATGCCGGGCAGATCTCGCTGTATTTCTCTAGCCAAAAATTGCTGCCCGCAAAAACCCGGGCGTTTGTCGACTTTCTGGTCGAGCACGCCCGGGTTCAGCAGTGGGCCACACGCTTTCGCGCGCGGCCTTGAGCACCCGCGAACGCTGCGCTCAGTCTTTGGCTTGCGACAACGGCCGCGCCACCGTTTCCAGCGACTGACGCTCCGCCGCCACGCCCCAGAACGCCTGCACCACCGCCGCCATCACCATCAGCCCAGCGCCAATCAGGTAGCCGATAAACAGGTTGCCGCGTTCGCCACTTTCAATCAGTCGGCCAAACAGCGTCGGCCCGATGATGCCGCCAAGGCCGGTGCCGAAGGCGTAAAACACGGCGATGGCCAGGGCGCGAATTTCCAGGGGGAAGGTTTCCGCCACGGTCAGGTACGCCGAGCTGGCGGCGGCCGAGGCGAAGAAGAAAATCACCATCCAGGCGATGGCCTGCTGGGTGACGTCGAACCAGCCTTGCTGGAAGCAATACCCGCTGATGACCAGCAACACGCCAGAAATCGCATAGGTAGCGCTGATCATCACGCGGCGCCCGACTACGTCGAACAACCGGCCGAGCAACAGCGGGCCGCAGAAGTTACCCAAGGCCAGCGGCAACACGTACCAGCCCACATGCTCGGAAGGCACGTCGTAGAAGTCGGTGAGCACCAGCGCGTAGGTGAAGAAAATCGCGTTGTAGAAAAACGCTTGCGCGGTCAACAGCGTCAAGCCGACCAGGGAGCGCTGGCGGAAGGTGTGAAACAAGGTGTGGAAGATTTCGCTCAACGGCGTGTGGTCGCGGGCGTGCAAGCGCAGCGGTGCGCTGGTGACGGCCGGCAACTCATGGCCGTGCTCAATCATGCGTTGCTCGATGCCTTCGACAATGCGCCGCGCCTCGTCGGGCTGGCCATGAATCAACAGCCAGCGCGGGCTTTCCGGCAGCCACAAACGCATCACCAGAATCACCAGGCCGAGCAGCGCGCCAATGCCGAAGCACAGGCGCCAGCCCATATCGCCGCCCACCACTTGCGGGTCGAGCAACACAATCGCCCCGCCCGCGCCCAATGCCGCGCCCAACCAGAAGGTGCCATTGATCGTCAGGTCGACCCAACCGCGATAGCGCGCCGGGGTGAATTCCTGAATGGTCGAATTGATCGCCGTGTATTCACCGCCAATGCCCATGCCGGTGAGGAAGCGAAACAGCAGAAAGGTTTCCAAGTTGAAGGAAAACGCCGTCGCTGCCGTGGCGCCGACGTACAACCACAAGGTGATAAAGAACAACTTGCGCCGCCCGAGGCGGTCGGTGAGCCAGCCGAACAACAGTGCACCCAGCACCGCGCCGGCAATGTAGACGCCACCGGCCAGGCCGATATCGGCGTTGTCCATGTGCAGTTGCGGGCTGTCTTTCAGCGCCCCGGATACCGAGCCGGCCAGGGTCACTTCCAAGCCATCCAGTAACCAGGTGATGCCCAAAGCGAACACTAACAACGTGTGGAAGCGCCCCCAGGGCAACCGGTCGAGCCGGGAAGGAAGGTCCGTTTCAAATACTTCGCCAGGCTGGTAGGCACGTTCCACTGAATTCATCGCCGCATCCTTCAGGTCTTATTGTTAGGTTGGGGTCCTAAGGTTTAAGAGCCAGCGCAGCGAGCGGGAGTTCAGAGGTTCTTTGTGGGCCTGGCGTCGCACTGAAACGGGTCTGCCCGCTTATAAAATATCGTCCACCACCCCACCATCCACCCGCAGCGCCGCGCCGCTGGTGGCAGAGGCCTGCAGCGAGCACAGGTAGACCACCATATTGGCCACCTCCTCCACCGTCGCGGCCCGTTGGATCAACGACGTTGGCCGGTGCGCCATCACAAATTCGGCGGCAACGGCTTCGAGGGTTTTGCCGGACTTGGCGCGCTGCTCTTCGAGCATGGTGGCCAGGCCGTCCGATAAGGTCGGCCCCGGCAGCACGCTGTTGACGGTGACGCCGCTGCCGGCCACCCGTTTGGCCAAGCCGCGCGAGAGCGCCAATTGCGCGGTTTTGGTGACGCCGTAATGCACCATGTCGGCCGGAATGTTGCGGCCCGACTCGGACGAGATAAACACCACCCTGCCCCACTTGCGTTCGACCATCGCCGGCACCAGCGCGCGGCTTAGGCGCACGCCGGACATGACGTTGGTTTGCCAGTAATTTTCCCAGCAGGCGTCGTCGGTTTCGAAGAAATCCACCAGCCCATAAATGCCGGCGTTGTTGACCAGAATGTCGACGTCGGGCAGCGCGGCGAGCAAGGCGTCGGCGCCGCTGGCATCGCCCAGGTCGGCCGCCACGCCGGTGAGTGTCCCGTGCGGTGATGTTTCGCGCAGGCGCGCCAAGGCTTTGTGCACCGAGCCGTCGCTGCGGCCGTTAATGATCACGTTGGCGCCACTCGCCGCCAGGCCTTCGGCGATGGCGAAACCGATGCCGCCAGTGGAGGCGGTAACCAGGGCTGTCTTGCCGCTCAAGTCGATATGCATGGGGTGTTCTCCGCAAATGCCAGGCGCCGGCCCGGCGGGTGATTAAGTCGCTCACCAGCGTAGTCGCGCATGGGCCGTTCTGCCGGGGCACGCGGTGTCTGGCTCGTACACGTTGGCACCGCGCATAAAGCTTGTGCGTTTTTACCGTTTGCGTAATCCAAACGGGTAACGCGCAACGGAGAAAAACAGGAGGAGTTATGTCGCGTCTTCCGGTAATTGGCGTTACGGCCTGCTCGTATCAGATCGGCCCGCACGCGGTGCAAATCAACGACGATAAAAATTCACAAGCCATTGCCACCACGGCAAAAGGGATGCCGCTGATACTGCCGCAGTTCCCGGATTTGCTGGCGCTGACCGATATCATCGACAGCCTCGACGGGCTGTTTTTCACGGGCGCCCCATCCAATATCGAACCCCGCCGTTACGGCGGCCCACCGAGCGCGCCGGGCACCGAGCACGACCCTGCACGCGACGAACAAGCGCTGGCCTTATGGCGCGCGGCGGTGGATGCCGGCCTGCCCGTGCTCGGTGCATGCCGGGGTTTGCAAGAGCTGAACGTGGCCTTTGGCGGCACGTTGCGCCAGTCCCTTGAAAGCTCGCCCTTGCAGCACGAACCGCCTGATGACGAACCCATCGAAGCGCAATACGCGCGTATTCATACCGTCACCGTGCAGCCGGGTGGCGTGCTGGAACAGTTGGGGCTCAAGGGCGTGCTGAAGGTCAATTCGGTGCATGGCCAAGGCATCGCCGAGGTCGGCAGCGGCCTGCGTATCGAGGCGGTAGCCGAAGACGGCTTGGTGGAAGCGCTGTCGGTGGAAGGCAGCCGCGCGTTTGCACTCGGCGTGCAATGGCATCCGGAGTGGCAGGTGACTGATAACCCCGACTATGCGGTGATTTTCGAAGCGTTTGGGCGGGCGTGCCGGGAGCGGGCGAGTCGGAGCTGAGCTTGGAGAATACCGTTTGCACGTATCGAGGCTGAAGCCTCTCCTACAGGTGCGGTGTTGCTAGGCTATCTGGGCGTCGGGCTCGACAGTCGAGCCAATTTATTCGGCACGTTCGTACTTTCTGTGCTTGGTTACACTAGGGTCACGCCGCGCTTATGGGAGCGCGCGCGAGCAGAGAGACAGGCGATGTCAGAACCGACGCAGAAGCTTCGATTGAGCGCCTTGGTGGCGCTGGTGGTGGGCTCGATGATTGGCGGCGGGATCTTTTCGCTGCCGCAGAATATGGCCGAGCGCGCCGACGCCGGGGCGGTGATGATCGGCTGGTCGATCACGGCGGTGGGCATGTTGGCCTTGGCGCTGGTGTTTCAAACCCTGGCCAACCGCAAGCCGGAGCTGAACTCCGGCGTCTACGCCTACGCCAAGGCGGGCTTTGGCGACTACATGGGTTTTTCCTCGGCGTGGGGCTATTGGATCAGCGCCTGGCTGGGCAATGTCGGTTACTTCGTGTTGCTGTTCAGCACGCTCGGTTATTTCTTTCCGGTGTTCGGCCAAGGCAATACGCCAGTGGCCATCGGCTGCGCGTCAGTGCTGCTGTGGTCGGTACATTTTCTGGTGCTGCGGGGCATTAAAGAGGCAGCGTTCATCAACCAACTGACCACCGTGGCCAAGGTGGTGCCGCTGGTGACCTTTATCGGCATCACCATGATGGCCTTCGACGCCAACATTTTTACCCGCGATATCTGGGGCCGCAGCAGCCCCAACTTCACCAGTGTGATGGACCAGGTCCGCAACATGATGATGGTGACGGTGTTCGTCTTTATCGGCATCGAAGGCGCCAGCGTGTATTCGGCCCGCGCGGAGAAACGCTCGGACATCGGCCGCGCCACGGTGCTGGGTTTTCTGGGCGTGCTGGCGTTGTTGGTGCTGGTCAACCTGTTGTCGCTGGGCATCATGACCCGGCCCGAACTGGCTGCGTTGCAGAACCCGTCATTGGCCGTTGTGCTGGAACACGTTGTCGGGCCATGGGGCGCGTTATTCATTAGCGTCGGCCTGGCCATTTCGCTGCTGGGTGCGTTGCTGTCGTGGGCCCTGCTGTGCGCTGAAATTTTGTTCTCCACCGCCAAAGACAACACCATGCCGGCCTTCCTGAAAAAGGAAAATGCCAACCACGTGCCGGTCAATGCGTTATGGCTGACCAACGCGATGATCCAGGTGTTTTTGCTGATCACCCTGGTGTCGGCGGGCACTTACACCAACCTGATCTACCTCGCCTCGTCGATGATTATGGTGCCGTACCTGTGGTCGGCGGCTTACGCGCTGCTGCTTAGCCAGCGCGGCGAAACCTACGAGCAAGACCCCGGCGCGCGCCGTAAAGACCTGATCGTCAGCGCCATCGCCCTGATTTATGCCGTGTGGTTGCTGTACGCCGGCGGAGTGAAATACCTGCTGTTGTCAGCGCTGCTATACGCACCCGGCGTGTTGCTGTTTGCCAAGGCCAAACGTGAGCAAGGCGAACCGGTGTTTACCACCATCGAGAAGCTTATTTTTGCCGCCGTTATTGGCGCCGCGGCGTTCGCTGCCTATGGGCTGTATAGCGGCGGGCTGTCGCTGTGAAACGGTTGGCGCACCACGCGACCGCCCGTTAACCGAGACAGGTGACAGCCGCCTCGCCCCGTCAGATTTGTGAAAGACCGCCGTCGACCATCAGCTCCACGCCATTCACGTAGCCGGCATCGGCGCTGGCAAGAAACAAGGCGGCGGTGGCGATTTCATGGGGCTGCGCCATGTAGCCCAAGGGCACGATGTGCGCGACATGCTCGCTTAGCGCCTGGATCTGGCGCTCGTCCATCTTCAAACCGTTGTCCATCAATGGCGTTCGCGTGAAGCCAGGGCTGAGCACGTTGGCACGGATCTTTCGGTCCTTTAATTCATTGGCCCAGGTTCGGGCAAACGAGCGCACCGCCGCTTTCGAGGCGTTGTACAGGCTGAGGCCTTCCATGCCGTTGCTGGAACAGATGGACGCGGTGAGCACGATAGCGGCGCCGTCTTTGAGCAGGGGCAGCAAGGTTTGCACGGTGAAAAAAACGCCCTTCACATTGATGTCGAACAGGCTGTAGTAACTGGCTTCGCTGGTACTGCCCAACGGGTTTTTCTCGCAGATGCCCGCGTTGGCGAACACCACGTCGAGGCGGCCGTCCTGCGTTTCAACCAAGGCTTTGAGGGCATCGAGGTCGGCCTGTTGGGTGACATCGGAAACCACCGCGACGGCCTTTTCGCCCAGAGCGCGCGCGGCCGTTTCGAGGGTCGCCGCCGAGCGGCCGGTGAGATAAACGCGCGCGGCACCTTCGGCGATAAGCGCAGCGGCGATGGCAAAGCCGATACCTGTGGAGCCGCCCGTGACCACGGCGACCTGACCGGAAAATTTACCCGACATAACAGAGCTCCTTTTGACGCGTTGATGGTTTTACGAAAGTTGATTGGGCTGCGAACACGGTCTGGCGGCATACACCGAAAGGCCGGCGGCAATGCTCAGGCACACGGCGATGCCCAGCAGCGCGGCAACGAAGCCGTCGGCCAATGACGCGGCGCTGTTGGCCGGCGCGGCCACGGCGTAAAACAGCCCGCCCAACACCGCGACACCCAATGCCGCGCTGATCTGCAATGCAGAGTTGACCAAGCCCGCCGCCATGCCGGCGCCACCGGCCGGCGCGCGGTCGATGACTGTTCGAATCAATGTGGGCAGCGCCCAGCCCTGGCCAAAACCCAGCAGCCCGACAGCCAGCACGACCACCGCATAGGCCGGGCTTTTACCGGGCGGCGCAGCGGCCACCGCCGCGCTCAAGAGCAAACAGCCGAGCACTTCCAAAGCCATGCCCAAGGCCGGCACATAACGGCCGAATCGGCGGATGGCCGCCGGTGTGGTCAACGGGCCGATCACATAACCAATGCCGAACGGCACAAACATCAGGCCGGTGGCCAGCGGCGTAGCGCCGAGGGCGTCTTGCAGGTACACCGAAAACGTCAGGAAAAAGGCCGACACCACGTAGAACAGCAGCACCCCGGTCAGGCCCGCCAGCAACCCCGGCGACTGACTCAGCTGTGGGCTTACCAGTGGCGTGCCGCCGCGCCGCTCCAAGGCAATTTCATAGCGCCAGAAGGCCATCGCCAACACCGGCGCGCTGAGCAACATCACGCACAGCCACCACGGCCAGCCCCACTCTCGCCCCTCCACCAACGGCACCACCAACAGCCCCAACGTGAGGGCGCACAGCAGCACGCCCAGGCGGTCCAGTGGCAGCGGCGTCGGGCTGCGGGTATCAGGCAAAAACGGAATGCCGGCGATGAACACCGCCGCCACGATGGGCAGATTGATCAGGAAAATGATCCGCCAGTGCAGACCAAACAGATTCGCGGCAATCAGCACCCCGCCGAGCGCCTGGGCGAGCACAGCGGCCAAGCCCAGCGCCGCGCCATATACCGCCAAGGCCCGGGCACGTTCCTGTTCGGGAAACAGCGCATGGATGGAGGCCAGGCCTTGCGGCGCCATGGCGGCAGCGCTGAGCCCTTGGAGGGCCCGGCCCGCTATCAGCAGTGTTGGCGTGGTGGCCAGGCCGCAGATCAGCGAGGCCATGCCGAAGCCTGCCATGCCCGCCAGAAACACCCGGCGTCGGCCAAACAGGTCGCCCAGCCGCCCGCCGGTAATCAGGAAAACCGCATAGGTAGCGGCGTATGCCGAGATCACCAACTGCACCTGCGCCGGGCTGGCGCCGAGCCCGCTGCGAATCGAGGGCAAAGCCACATTGACGATGAAAAAATCCAACGGCGGCAAGAACGCGCCGGCCAACAGCACCGCAAAAGCCAGCCACCGATGGGGTTCTGCTGCGCGGGTTGTTGGGGTTGCAAAGGACATGGCAGGCTCCACAAAAAAGGCTCAACGGCTGGCTCGCCGCCCACTGCTATCTGGCGAACCCGGCGTACAGCTACGTACACTGCACCGGCGCTTTTTGAGCGCCCGAACTGCGGCAGTGCCGGCTGAAACTGGAGCGCATTGTCAGCCGCAGCACAGGGCTGGCGGCACTGCCAACGCTGCACATTGCGTGTGCATTTTTGTAAGGGGTACAGCGTGGAATGGGATGACGTGCGGTTTTTCCTGGCCATTGCCAGAGCGGGTTCGCTGGGCGCGGCGGCCAAGCAATTGAGGGTCAGTCACCCGACCGTGGGCAGACGCCTGCAAGCCCTGGAACAGGCCAGCGGGCAGCCATTTTTCCGACGCACACCCGAAGGCCTGGTGCCGACTGACATGGGTGACCGGATTCTGTGCCTGGCCGAAGAAATGGAACGCAGCGCACTGGCCATTGCCCGCCGAGTGGACGGCAGCGCTGAACACCCGGAAGGCCTATTGCGCATCTCATCGGCCGACTGGTTTGCCGGTTATGTGCTGGCGCCGGTGTTGGTGGAGTTGGTACGGCGGTATCCGGCTGTGGTGCCGGAGGTGCTTGCCGGGCACAGGCTGTCCGACCTGACTCGCCGCGAAGCCGATATCGCCTTTCGCATCGTGCCGTTCGACCAGCCGGACATCGTGCAGCGTCGGCTGATGACCATGCCGTATGGCCTGTACACCAGCGCTTCGGCAACGTCGATGCCGCCGGCAGATGGCAGCGGTTGCAAGTTGATTCTGATGAACACCGCCCAAGCGCATTACCCGGACGTGCAATGGCTGCAGCGCATGTTCCCCGCTGCGCAAACCGTCTTCACCAGCAGCAGCCGCACGGTGCAAGCGCAGATGTGCGCCCTCGGCTTGGGCCTGGCCGTGCTGCCGCGTTCGCTAGGCGACCAGCTGCCCACGTTGCGGCGCATCGAACTGAGCGAGACGCCGCCGTCGCGGGAAATCTGGATGGGTTATCACCACGATATGCGGCAAATGGATCGCTTGCGTGCACTGGCCGATTTGGCCAGCGACATGCTGGCCAGCCACTCGCCAGACAACCTCTGACACGGGCTTGGCAGCGAGGTCAGCCGCGCGCGGTTGATCCGCGTCGGCTGACCCGCAACCCGCAGCAGACTTAGATATCCCAAGCCAGCGACAGGTTGATGCCCTGCTGATCGCTGTCGTCGGCGCCACGGTAGCTGTAAGCCCCGCGCAGCGACAAACCGGGCACGAGCGAATGGCTGACGCCGACGCTGGCACGCCAGGTTTTGTCATCCGGCGTGTAGCCTTCCAGGGTGTAGCCGAGCGTCGGCAGGCTGCGCAGGGCCATGTCCACTTCGGTGGCATCGTCCTCGTACTCGCGCTCCATCGCCACTTCACCGAACAGGCGGGTTTGCGCGTTCAGGTTAAACAAACCCTGCACGCCGGCGCCCAGGCGTTTGGAGTCGCGCTTCTGGTCGCCGATGTTGAGCGCAGTGGAGCTGACGCTGTTCTCGGCGTAACCGTCCACCTCGACCCGCGCGTAGTCGGCGCTGACGAAGGGGCTCAGGTGCCACTGGCTGTCTGCGCTTGGCGCAATGTCGTAGCCCACTCGGCCGCTAAGGCCCCATAGCTCGCCATCGGTATCGCCCTTCTCGCTGCGCGTGGCCGGACCAAGATTGAACTGGCGCTTGATGTCGTTGAAGTCGAGGTAGCCAACGCTGGCAGCCAACTCGCCCCACCAACGATTTTGCTGATACTGGGCAAAGCCGGTGGCCAGGTAGCTGCGCAGGTCGTAGTCGGAATCGGCGTCGCCGGCCTCCATGTCTTGCTGATAAAAGCCGCCTGCCAGGCCAACGCGCCAGGCGTCATTAAGTCGGTAGCTGCCACCGACGTTCAGGTTGTAGCCATCGCCGTCGGCATCGCTTTCATAGACGTCATAGCTCTGCCGTTGCCCGCCTGCCGTGGCAAAGGAGCGCCACTGGCCGACCGCTTGCCACGCCTGCCAATCGGCCTGCCACTGCGCGCGCAATTGGTCTTGGTGCGAACGCAAGGTGTCGTGGGCCATCTCCGGCAACAGGCTGAGTTCCCACGGGGCTGCCAGCAGCGAATAGGCGTAGTCGGCGATCAACCGTTGCCCGGTGACGGTCGGGTGAACGCCGTCGTTGTAGAGCAGCTTGGTGGGATCGGGGTTGGTTCCGTTAATGCCATAAATCGGGTTTTGCACCGCGCAGCTGTCGAAGCAGGTGCCGGTCAGGTTCTGCCCGACAGCCAGCCCGTAGCGCCCTGGATCGGCCAGCGTTTCGGCAAGGTTCAACGGCACGTTCAGCGGAATGATTTCGGCATTGATGCCGGCCAGTTGGCTCACCAGCTCCGTGTTGAAAGTGCCGCCGAGCAGGGAAATGGTACCTGCCAACGGCGTACCCGAAATGGCCGGGGTTCTGCCCACGTCCGGCAGCAGCCAAACCATGATGTAGCGAGCGCCCGCCTGCTGCAGCGCCTCAACGCTATCAACCAGACGACCCGCCGAGGCACGGGCAGTCGCCGCGCTGACTACCTGCCCCTGGAGGAAATCGTTGCCGCCGCCAGTGATGTAGTACAGGGCATTGCGGTCGGCGCGAAAGCCCGTGTCCACCAGGTAGCCCGGACGGTTTCTGAGCACTACCCCAGCGCCGGGGCCGCCCGGTGGAATGACGGTTTCGGAGACCGAAGTGATTGAGTTGTAAATCTGGCTGGTGGTATAGCCGCCGACTGCCCAGTTATCACCGTCGACCCAGCCATTGGCCTGATACACCGGCGAGGTTGACGGGCCGAGGCCACCGATGCCGAGACGCCCACCGAGGAGCATGGGCGCAGACGCCCCGATCTCTTCGCCGCTTCCCGCCAGGTAGGTCGGACCTGTGCGGTTGGTAAAGCGCAACGTGGCATTGGCCGGACCGCCGGGATCGGCGAATTGGCCGGCATCGCTCAGGCTGTCGCCGAAGACGATGAGGGCGGAATAGGGAGAGGCATGCGCGGGGGAAAACGAGACGGCGCCAGCCAGCAGACACGCTGCGGCGAGCGGGTTTAAAACACGCTTCATTGAAGGTCCTTTTTCTTGTTATTTGGATGGATCCATGGCGACTGTAGCTCGACTTTTTTCACTGACAAGGGACTGCCCGCGACGCTTATGGCGCTCCATTCATGCCATTGTTGGCGCCCAACTTGCCTGACGCGGCCACGGTGTACGGCGTGTTTTTTTTCACCCTTGACTTAGAGTGCGCTCTAACCAATAGCCTCCGTGTTGCACCGCCAAAAACGGCCTTCGCCGTTGCGCGGTTTAACCACTGGAGCACTGTCATGGCATCAACCACACTCAACGTCGCCACCGGCCTTATGTTGTCTGCACTGGGCATGTCGGCGCAGGCCAGCGAACTGGACGCTCGGCGCGAGAAAGGCATCCAAACCCTGGAAAAAATCACCGGCGCTGCCGGCAACACGGTGGTGAATTCGCTAAGCGATATCTCGCCCGAACTCGGCGCCTGGATTGTCGATTTCGCCTATGGCGATGTGTTCTCGCGGCCCGGCCTTGCGCTGTGCACGCGCGAGCTGGCGACCATCTCGGCTCTCACCGCCATGGGCAACGCGCAACCGCAACTGAAGGTGCATATAGAAGGCGCGCTGAATGTCGGCTGCACGCCACAAGAGATCGTCGAAGTCATTATTCAGATGGCGGTTTACGCAGGCTTTCCCAGCGCATTGAATGGCATCAGCGCCGCCCGTGAAGTGTTTGCCAAACGGGGTATTACCATCGCGGCGGCAAGCCCTGAATAAGCGGCGCCGCCGCATTGCCAAACCGAAAACGAGGATCGCGCTTATGGATGTACACCACACCATCGAGCAAGTCGCCAAGCGCACGGGCCTGACCGCCTACACCCTGCGCTATTACGAGAAAATTGGTCTGCTGGCGCCCGTTGCCCGCGCGGCGGGCGGGCAACGGCTGTATGCGCCGAGCGACATGGCGTGGCTGGAATTCCTGCTACGCCTGCGCACTACGCATATGCCCATCGGCAAGATGCAAACCTTTGCCGCCCTGCGCAGCGCTGGGGACAACACCGTGCCCGAACGCCGTGAAATGCTGGAAAACCATTTAATCGAGGTACAGACGCAAATCGCGGCCATGCAACAGGCGATGACCGCGCTGCAAGAGAAAATCGCCCACTACCGGGCGCTTGAAGCGCGGGCAACCCTTACCGCCGACTAAGCGCCAGGCGCACGGCAAACAGCACGAACACCACGCCGGTCACTCGGTCCATCCAGGCCACCACGTGCTCCCGGCGCAGCCACACCGCCAACGACTGCGTCGCCGTAATCAACGCCGTCGACCACAGCAAACCCAGCACCACATGGATGCTGACCAGGCCGAAGGTCCACGCGATCATCGGCTGGCCTTGCGGAATGAACTGCGGCAGGAACGACACATAAAACACCCCGACCTTGGGGTTCAACACGTTGCCCATCATGCCCTTGAGCAACCAATTGGTTCGGGCATCGGTGCTTGTATCCGCTGTCGCAAATGAGCGCCTTGGACGCAACAGCATGGTCAGCCCCAGCCACGCCAAATACGCCGCGCCGCAATACTTCAACACGTTGAAGGCCAGCTCCGACAACGCAATCAACGCCCCCAACCCAAACGCCACCGCCGCGCCCCACAGCAAGCAACCGAGGTTAATCCCCAGCGCCACCCGAAAGCCCTGCTGCTTCCCTTCAACGGTGGCCGTGCGAAGAATAAGCGCCGTGTCGAGGCCCGGCGTGATGGTCAACAGCGTGGCGGCAAAGGTGAAGGCCAGAAGGTTGTCTGCGATGGTCATGGGAGGCAGTCGTAGGTGGGGTGGACGGTTGGGCGAGGTTAGCAGAATGGGTAAGCCGGTAGATGACGAGTGTTTCCCATACCCCACCGTCATCCTGGCGCACGCGGGGATCCAGAATCGAAGACGATGCCGCGATGCCTGCAAAGCACGGAATCAAAAGCATCGCGGCTAAAGCCGCTCCCACAGGACGGCGTGTGGACTTGAGCGGCGCGCTGGACTCGCGATTCTGGATTCCCGCCTTCGCGGGAATGACGAGTGTTTCCCACACCCCACCGTCATCCTCGCGCACGCGGGGATCCAGGATTTCGAAGATTTAGCCGCGATGCCTGCAAAGCACGGATCAAAAGCATCGCGGCTAGAGCTGCTCCCACAGGACGGCGTGTGGACTTGAGCGGCGCGCTGGAGTCGCAACTCTGGATTCCCGCCTTCGCGGGAATGACGAGTGTTTCCCATACCCCACCGTCATCCTCGCGCACGCGGGGATCCAGAATTTCGAAAATTTAACCGCGATTCCTGCAAAGCATGAAGTCAAAAACATCGCGGCTAAAGCCGCTCCCACAGGACGGCGTGTGGACTTGAGCGGCGCGCTGGAGTCGCAACTCTGGATTCCCGCCTTCGCGGGAATGACGAGTAACTCCAACACCACACCGCCATCCCCGCGCACGCGGGGATCCAGAATTTCGAAAATTTAACCGCGATTCCTGCAAGCATGAAGTCAAAAACATCGCGGCTAAAGCCGCTCCCACAGGACGGCGTGTGGACTTGAGCGGCGCGCTGGAGTCGCGATTCTGGATTCCCGCCTTCGCGGGAATGACGAGTAACTCCAACACCCCACCGTCATCCCCGCGCAGGCGGGGATCCAGCGTCTCGAAGGCGACGCAACTGTAACGGCGGTTAGCGCTGGGTGGTGACTTCCAGGGTATCGGTGTAGGTGACCCAGACACTCTGATCGACTTTAAGGTCTTTGAGCCGCGCCTGATTGTTTGGATCAAGCACGTCGACCACTTTCTGCGCGCCTGCGGGCCCTTCGAAGGTGACTTGGTTCTTGTCGACATCAATGTGTTTGATCTTCAGCTGCACCTGAACCTGGCGATAGGCGTAGCCACCCGGGTGAGCATCACCTTGGGCGGCACGCACCTCGGCGTTTTGCTCTGAGGCCTTGCCGGGGGCTTTGTCCACTTCGGTGTCGAGCATCGTGGCCACCGAGCGGGTGACCACCGTTTTCACCGTGTCGCCGGGTTTCAGTTGGGCGAGGTTTTTGGCGTCGTCACCGAGCTGCAGGGTTACGGGGCGATCATCCGGGCCCTTCAGCACGACAACATGGTTGGCCGCATCCACCGACACCACGGTGGTCACAACCTGGCCCTGTTCAAAGGTGGCGGACAGCGGAATATTCTCGGCGTGGCCGGTTGTGATACCGGCGATTAGCAAGGCGGAAACGGTTGCGATCTGGGTCCATCTGTAAGCGGCTTTCATCGATTTGCTCTCCTTTTTTAATCGAGGCCCGACTACTGAACTGAACCCTTCGTGCGGGGGAACCACCCCGTTTTCGCTTGCCCTGAAATTGCCCGGCGCCAGAGGTTGGCCGCTCCAGAATCAGGATTGTTTACGTGCCGGCAGCGAGTGGGTTGAGGGCGAGTTACCCTCGGCCGCCGACGCGTGTCCGAAGGAGCTTAGGTACAGTTTTGGCCATTCGCTGGAAAAATTTTTTCATCGCCAAACGCTACCGGTGATAGCCACGGTGCCCCAGGGATACAGCACCTGCCCGCTTTCAACAGTGTTCGCCGCACGCCTTATTTGCGGCACGGTGCGCGTAGCTGTGCTAGACCGATTTAGCCCACTGCTGAACACGCTGCGCTATTGCCGCTACCAGCAGCCTTGAAGGGCACCAGCGAAGCGCCACCGACCGTGCTGCCTGGCACAAGGAGAATCGTCATGTATGTCCTTCGCGGCATCTCGATGTGGTCGTTACTGCTCGTGTTGTCTGCGGGACCGTTCTCCCTCTGGGCTGCCGAGCCCGGTGCAGCCGCGAGCTCAGAGCCTGCGTTCGCCGAGCAGGAGTTGGATCAGATGCTCGCACCGCTGGCCCTGTACCCCGACGCTTTGCTCGCGCAGGTGTTGATGGCCGCCACCTACCCCGGCGATGTCGCCGATGCGGCCGCCTGGTCCAAGGCCAACCCGGCGGCCAAAGGCGACGATGCGGTGCGCCAAGTCGCCAGCCAACCGTGGGACCCCAGCGTGCAGTCATTGGTGGCATTCCCGGCGCTGCTGGCCACGCTCGAACAGGACCCCGCGTGGGTCCAGCGAGTTGGCGATGCCTTTTTGGCCCAGCCCGAGGCGGTGATGGAGTCGGTACAGCGCCTGCGTCGGCAGGCCAAAGATGCCGGCAACCTCAATTCCAACGATAAACAGAAGGTCAGCGAGCAGCCGGCAACCACTGCCAACGCATCGAGCAGCCAGACTATCGTGATCGAGTCCGCCGACCCGCAGGTGGTCTATGTGCCCACTTACAATCCGACTGTGGTGTACGGCACCTGGCTCTACCCCGCTTACCCGCCGGTGTATTACCCACCGCCGCCTGGTTATTACCTGGGCGGCGCGGTGGCAGCCGGCATCGGTTTTGCCGTGGGCGTGGCCGTCATCGATTCGCTCTGGGGCGATTGCGACTGGGGCAACAATGACATCGATATCGACGTAAACCGCTACAACACAATCAACGACAACCGCCAGCTGAACATTCAGGACAAAACCTGGAAGCACGACCCGGTGCACCGTGACGGCGTGCCCTACCGTGACCGCGCCAGCCGCGAGCAATACAGCAAGCGGCTGGCCAACAGTGACCAGCGCGAAGCCTTGCGCGGCCGCGATACAGCGCGTGCTGCCGAGCGCGACCGTGCCCGGCAGAGCCTGGAGAAGCGCGGTTTCGAAACCCCGGCGACCAGCAATCGTCAGGCGCGTGACCGCGCCCAGACCGCAGATCGCACGCTGCGCACTTCAGACCCCACGCCACGCCGTGAAACACAGCGCTCGGATACCCGAAGCACCCGCGACAACGCGTTCGCCGGCGCGCGTTCGCCCGAGCGCGACCGTGCCTACCAACAACGCGGGCAAACCAGCCAGGCCGCCGCCCGGCGCCCCCCGTCAGCGCGTGCCAGTGGCCAGCCTGTCAGCCGCCCGGCGGCATCCTCTTCACGCGGTGGCGCCCGGCGGCGCTGACAAGGAGTCCGGCATGAATACAGCCCTACGTTTTGCGCTGATCACGGTGTTGGCACTGACGACCTCGTGGGCGCACGCGCAACAACCGTTCAAAAACCCGCAAGCCGCTGTCGACGCGTTTGTTGCCGCGCTCGGCACTGAGCGAGCCGACGAGCAACGCCTGGCCGCGCTGCTGGGCGATGACTGGCGCCACTACATTCCACTGGTGGGCGTGGAGCGAGAAGACGTCGAAGCGTTTCTCAGCCTGTACCGCGCCAAGCATGAAATACGCAGCCAGGCGCAGGGCTACTCGCTGCTGGCGGTTGGCGAACAGGGCTGGGAATTGCCACTGCCGCTGGTTCACGATAAACAAGGTTGGCGCTTCGACACCAAAGCCGGCGTGCCGCTTATTCGCCAACGTCGGATCGGGCGCAATGAAGAAGCCGTTTTACAGGCCGTACGCGCTTACCACGACGCTCAGGTGGACTACGCCGAAGCGGACCACGACGGCGACGGCGTGCTCGAATACGCGCAGAAATTCGTCAGCAGCGCGGGTCAGCAAGACGGCCTGTACTGGCCTGAACAAAACGGCGAACCCGACAGCCCCCTAGGCCAACTCTTCGGCGATGAACTTCCCAACGGCGGCTGGCACGGCTACCACTACCGCATCCTCATCGCACAAGGTCCATCGGCACCCGGCGCCGCCTACGACTACCGGCTGGGCCCCAACATGAGCCGCGGCTTCGCCCTCATCGCCTGGCCGGTCACTTACGGCGACAGCGGCGTGATGAGTTTTATGATCAGCCACGAAGGCACCGTGTTCGAAAAAGACCTGGGCCCCGACAGCGGCAAGCACGCGCAAGCCATGACCCGCTTCGACCCCGATAGCAGTTGGCAGGCAGTGGAAGAGACCGAGGCTGGCGCCAGTGCCCCCTAACACCGGCGCTAACGCGTCAGGCGTTACATCGGCTTGCTAGGGAAATTGAACGGCGGCCGCGCGGCGGCTGCCTCGGCAAAAACGTTCTTGTTTTTAAGGGCATCGGCCGCCGTGAGTTCCAGCGGCCCCAGGTGGGCCAGGCTGATCTTTAAGCCAAATTTTCTGAATACCGCTTCCAGCGTCGCGAGCGTTGGATTGCCGCTGTCGACCTCCAACTGCGACAGCGCGCGCTTGGAAATTTTGCACGCCATGGCGAAGCGTTCCTGGTTCAGGCCGAGCAGATTCTCACGCAGGCGCTTCACCGCGCCGCCGAGCGTCAACTTGCCTTGAGCAACCTCATCGGCCACTGCCTGAATGTAGGCCTTACGTTCTTCCAGAGGCATATCTTTCATAGCAACCCCCATTCTTTAAGGCGTATATCCAGATTATTGAGCGGGATGCTTTGCGCGTTGCGAACGCTGTCGGGCAGGTTCACGAGCAGATCGGGTAGCGCACGAAACGCCTGCGCTTTGCTACGTAGCGCGTCGAAACACAGATCGCCGTAGGCCTCGCCCGCCAAGCCATAGCAGGCCTGCCTCCAGTCCGGCGCTCCTGCTTTTTCGTGCTTCCACTTTAGAACTCTGGAAATCCCGTCCGGGTCGAGAACCATTGGCGCCAGGTCGTAGATAGGCGCCAGCTTGAGCCTGCCGCCGGCCCGAATGATCGACATGTTTCTTCCATGATTGTCCGAGTTGCCAAGTATGCGATTCAGCAAATCTCTCGCGATGTACTCAACAGCCAAGTCAAATAGCTCATCCGTTTGCCCGGCCATCGTCCAGATTTCGCCAAGCCGACCCAACACAAATTCATGGCCGAGAAATGCACCGTTTTCAGTAACGCCGCACACCGAGTAAATCGACTCCACGGGGTGGCGCACGACGCCCTGCTCAGTGACCTCTCGATCAAAGCGCGGCATCCATAGGCTGGGCTTGTGCTTGCCGTCATCTATCAGCTCAAGCCCATCCAGCGAGATGGTGTTCATCCCGATTTCGCTGACTGCGCGGTAATACTGGTATTCGGCGCGCAGGATGTCCTTGTCGATAGCAGCCGCTCGGTTTCTAGGGAACTTCACAAACCAGTGCCGCTTTGTTTGCTCAGCCGGTAGCGTGGCCTCGGGGAACATCTGGCCGTGGTGATTTTCTGCGAGCAATAGCTTCGGTGCCTCACCGCCCGCACCCGTCGCGCCGCCGATAGCTGCACCTTGTTCGTAGGCGAACTCGAGAAAGTCGGTGCTGCGCTCGGCAACGTCCTGGCGGTCAAAACCCATGGGTTTCCCCTCCTCTAAGAAGGGAAGCGACTGCTTGATTCGCATGTGGCCAATCGGCGAGGGCGTACACCGTTCCAAGAGGAACAGTTCCATGGCAATGTCATCCGGCTTTCGGGTTGCAAAACGCTTCTTCAGCGAACGAAACGCGGCGCCGGCTGGAATGATATCCAGCAGAAAAGGCGGATAGCCTTGCGAGGAAATGATGTTCAAATCCAGCCTATGCAACACGCTTACGGAATGCTCGAAGAACGAGTTTTCCTGCTCCAGGTTGTCGACATAGAACGCACTGAGGTATCCCGCAATGCAGGTTCCCTCACGGGGATTCAGCGGATCCTCAAATCGCAGGCTATAGGCGTCCTGCCAGGCACCCTTAGCGAAGAGTTGAACAATGAGTTGCTTGGCCATGATTAGACCCACTTCAGCGCATTATAATGCGTCGAAGCATAGACTCGAGACCGAAATAGCGCAATTTAATGCGCCAGCTAAACGGTTTCCGCAGAATTCAGCGCATTAAAATGCGCTAACTGTGCTGATTCCTTCGATTTGGCGCATTTAAACGCACTGCCCTCAGCTGCTCGCTACCCCTCTTAATCCGGAGGCACCGATGTACACAGGCACTTGTTTATGCAACGGCATCCAGTTCAGCATTGACTCCGAACTGGAGCCTATTCAGGTATGCCATTGCTCCCAGTGCCGCAAAGCGCAGGGCACACCATTCGCGACGAATACGCCGGTTAGCACAACTGCTTTTCATCTCCTGAGCGGCGCCGAGCTGATTACCGTTTTCGAGTCCTCGCCCGGCAAACAACGCGCCTTTTGTAGCCGCTGCGGTTCGCCGATTTACAGCAAAAGAGACAGCCTGCCCGGCGTGCTGCGCATTCGAGTCGGGCTGATCAATGAGCCGGTTTCGGTTAAGCCCGAAGCGCATTTTCATACCGGGTCGAAAGCCAACTGGTGGGCGATTGAGGATGATTTGCCGCAGTTCGAATAGCGATATGTCGCCGCCCGCCAAGCGCCAGGAACACGAAGCGCCGCTGCTGCGGAGTATTGGCGTAATCAGCCGGATCTGTATCTATTGCCCGCTTCGCCGCCCCGATAGGATTTCGCCTTCCTCCCACAGGCGAAGCACCTATGCAACTCACCGACATCCCGTTTGGCACCACCGACTGGTCCCAAATCGAACCCAGCGTTCATCCCGGCGAAACCGGCACGGCCTACTGGCGCACCTGCCAGTTCGGTAGCGTTCGCGTTCGAATGGTTGAATACAGCGCCGGCTACCTGGCCGATCATTGGTGCCACAAGGGCCATATTTTGCTGT
Source organism: Pseudomonas sp. AC136 (assembly GCF_979258585.1). Classification (NCBI taxonomy): domain Bacteria; kingdom Pseudomonadati; phylum Pseudomonadota; class Gammaproteobacteria; order Pseudomonadales; family Pseudomonadaceae; genus Pseudomonas; species Pseudomonas sp. AC136. Next base: position 5,146,223 of record NZ_OZ409865.1, on the reverse strand, counting down.
GCCTGGACGGGCAGCTTGAGACTGAGCTTGAGGATGGCCGCACGTTTACGTTGAGTGCCGGCATGAGCTACCAGGTGGCAGACCATGCAGAGGCGCATCGGTCGTCGACCGCCTCGGGCGCCAGGTTGTTTATTGTGGATTGAGAGTGCGGCGACAGAGCGAGAGTAAAACGGTACAGAGTTGTTAAAGGCTCAAACTCGCGCTGTAGCAACGAAGGGGGCTGTCGGCCGCTTTTTTCTGCCCGTCATATCGGAAAAATAATCCCCGTGCGCGACGCCGCATTGCGGATGTGTTCCTGCATGGCTTTGCGCGCAGGTTCGTTGGCGTGGCGGGCGAGTTGGCGAAGGATTTTTCGGTGTTCTTGCCAGGTTTCCATGGCCCGTTCAGGGCGAATGAAGGGCAGCTTTTGGCTTTCGAGGAACACGGTTTCGTTGGCGCTGATGATGTGTTCGATGGCCAGGTTGCCGCTGGCTTGGAGCAGGCGTCGGTGGAATTCGAAGTCTAACCGTGCGGCCGCTTCGAAGTTGGCGGCACGCAGTTCCAGGCGCATGGCTTCGACGTTGTCGTGCAGCTCGTCGATGTCGAGCGCGGTCAGGGTGCTGGCGGCGCGGCCGGCGGCGAAGCCTTCGAGTACGTAGCGCAGCTGGAAGGTGTCGGCGGCCGAAACCTGCTCGGCGTAGGGCCAGGAGAACGCGCGGGCGGCCGGGCTATTGGCGGCTCGGGTCGCTTGCACATACACGCCCTTCCCCGCTTGCACGCTGACCACGCCCAACGCACTCAACGACGACAACGCTTCCCGCAGCGATGCGCGACTAACGCCCAGGCGCTCGGCTAAATCGCGTTGCGAGGGCAAGGCATCGCCAGCTTGATAGCCGCCCTCGCGAATCAGTTTTTGAATGGCCTGAAGGGCCTGTTCGGGCACCGCGCCACGCACTGCTGTATCGGCCATCTGTTCAGACCAGTCAGAAGAAGTTGCTGCTTTTTACGCTGGTTTTTATCCATGAGGCAAGTCACGCACCAGCCTGGAACCCTGGCTGAAACCCTCGCCCTACATGGGTGCGATTAAATCTTGTCGACTTAATCAAAAAGCGCCAACTGTTCAGACCAGTAAGACCTTGATTCGCAACGAGCGAAGGCAATTTGCCCTTCGTTTCGGCAAAAGTGGCATGTCCCGTGCTATCGCCTTTGCACACTTTATTGCGACGCCACGAGGTTTTTCCCATGCGTACAGTTCGTCATTTGCTGCTCTCCGCCCTTCTCGCCAGCGGCGCGTTAATGCACTCGGCGGCGAATGCCGATGCGCTCGCCGACATCCAGGCCAGCGGCACATTGAAGGTGGCAGTGCCGCAAGACTTCCCGCCATTCGGTTCGGTGGGGCCAGACATGCAGCCGCGCGGGCTGGACATCGACACGGCGAAACTGATTGCCGACAAACTCGGGGTGAAACTGGCGCTCACGCCAGTGAACAGCACTAACCGCATTCCTTTTCTCACCACCGGTAAAGTGGACCTGGTGATTTCCAGCCTGGGCAAAAACCCTGAGCGCGAAAAGGTCATCGACTTCTCCAAGGCTTATGCGCCGTTTTACCTGGCAGTGTTCGGCCCGGCTGAAGCCGACATCGCCAGCACCGACGCACTCAAAGGCAAAACCATTAGCGTGACCCGCGGTGCCATTGAAGACATGGAGCTGAGCGCCGTGGCGCCGGAAGGAACGACGATCAAACGCTTCGAAGACAACAACTCGACCATCGCCGCCTACCTGTCCGGCCAGGTCGATTTGATTGCCAGCGGCAGCGTGGTGATGAGCGCCATTGCTGAAAAGAATCCGAAGAAAGTGCCGGTGCTGAAACTGAAGTTGAAAGACTCGCCCGTGTACGTCGGCCTGGCCAAAGAGCAACCAGCACTGCTGGAAAAAGTGAATGGCATTTTGACCGCCGCCAAGGCCGACGGCAGCCTCAATGGCATTGCTGAAAAGTGGCTGAAACAACCCCTGCCTGCTGACCTCTGAGCGGCCGCAGCCGATGGCTTATTCATTTGATTTCGCGGCGGTGTTGGCCCACAGCGATCAGTTGCTCAAGGGCGCGTTGTTCACCCTGGAGCTGACGGCCATCGGCATGTTCGCCGGAGTGGGCATCGGCGTACTGGGCGCGGTAATGCGCGCCTGGCAGGTGCGCCCGTTCAATTGGTTGTTCAGCGCCTATGTGGAGCTGATCCGCAACACGCCGTTCATTGTTCAGCTGTTCTTTATCTTTTTCGGACTGCCCTCGCTCGGCGTGCGCATGACGGAGTGGCAAGCAGCGTCGCTGGCGATGGTGATCAACCTGGGCGCCTACTCCACGGAAATTATCCGCGCGGGTATCCAGGCTATTCCGGCCGGGCAAATCGAAGCGGCGTCGGCCCTGGCGATGACGCGCTATGAAATCTTCCGCCATGTGGTGTTGCGCCCGGCGTTGGCCAAGGTGTGGCCGGCGCTGTCGAGCCAAATCATTATCGTGATGCTCGGCTCGGCGGTGTGTTCGCAAATCGCCACCGAGGAGTTGTCGTTCGCCGCCAACTTTATTCAGTCGCGCAACTTCCGCGCGTTCGAAACCTACCTTCTGACCACCCTGCTCTACCTGTGCATGGCCATCGCCCTGCGCCAGTTGCTGAACCTGGTGGGCCGCCACGTGATTGTGGGGAGACGCTGATGGATTTCACCCTGTGGGACATCATCCGCAACCTGCTAACCGGGCTGCAGTGGACGGTGCTGCTGTCGCTGGTGGCCTTTGTGTGTGGCGGCGTGGCGGGGCTGCTGGTGATGCTTGCGCGCATTTCGCAACTGCCCGCGTTGCGTGTTTTGGCGCGCGGTTACATCGAGTTGTTCCAGGGCACGCCGTTGCTGATGCAACTGTTTTTGGTGTTCTTCGGCATCGCCTTGCTGGGCGTGGATGTGTCGGCCTGGCTGGCCGCTGCCGTGGCGCTGACGCTGTTCACCAGCGCGTATCTGGCCGAGATATGGCGAGGCTGCGTCGAGTCGGTCACCAAGGGCCAATGGGAGGCGTCGGCGAGCCTGGCGCTGAATCGATTGGAACAACTGCGCTATGTGATTCTGCCGCAAGCGCTGCGCATTGCCGTGGCGCCAACGGTGGGTTTTTCGGTTCAGGTGGTTAAAGGCACCGCGGTGACCTCGATCATCGGTTTTACCGAGCTGACCAAGACCGGCAGCATGATCGCCAATGCCACCTTCGAGCCTTTCCTGGTTTATTCGCTGATCGCCCTCGGCTATTTCCTGCTGTGTTTCCCGCTCTCCATGGGCGCCCGCTACCTAGAAAGGAGGTTGCATGTCGCTGCTTAGTATTACGGGCCTGCGCAAGTATTACGGTTCAAACCACGTGCTCAAGGGCGTCGACCTCAAGGTAGAGGAAGGTGAAGTGGTGGCCATTATCGGACGCAGCGGCTCGGGCAAAAGCACGCTGCTGCGCACGCTCAATGGTTTGGAGTCGATTAACGATGGCGTGATTGAAGTGGACGGCCAATACCTCGACGCCCAGCGCTCGGACCTGCGCGCACTGCGGCAAAAAGTCGGCATGGTGTTTCAACAATTCAATCTGTTCCCGCACCTGAGCGTCGGCGAAAATGTGATGCTCGCGCCGCAGGTGGTGAAGAAAACCGACCGCGCTGAATCGCGCCGGCTCGCGGAAAAAATGCTCGAGCGCGTGGGCCTGGCGGACAAATTCAATGCCTTTCCCGAGCAGCTGTCTGGCGGTCAGCAACAGCGCGTGGCCATCGCTCGCGCCTTGGCCATGTCGCCGCGCGTGCTGCTGTGCGACGAGATCACCTCGGCGCTCGATCCGGAATTGGTCAACGAGGTGCTGAGCGTGGTGCGCGAGCTGGCCAAGGAAGGCATGACGCTGATTATGGTCACCCACGAAATGCGTTTTGCCCGCGAGGTCGGCGACAAGCTGGTGTTTATGCACCAAGGGCGCGTGCACGAAGTGGGCGCGCCCAAGGAGCTGTTCCAGGCACCAGGAACCCCGGAGTTGGCGAATTTTATTGGCAGTATCGGTTAGTCCTGCGCGAGCGGCGCACCCCGGCGGAAGAACAGGGTCACCTGGCCCAGCTCGACGCCGAGTTTGCTCATGCTGGAGCGGTTGATGAGGGTGTCTTGGTCCATGAGGTACATCCAGTCGTCGAAGTCGACCACCCAGGTGGAGCCGTCAACGTCCAGGTTCAGCTTGTAGCGCCAGCGCAGGGCATTGCCGGCAATCTCGCCCTCGGCCTCGCCAACCACGTCGCCGGCTGTGCCGCGCCAGTGGCCGTCGCCGGTTGGCACCAGGGTCCAAACGCGTTGTTGGCGAGTGCCGTCGCTGTAGAGGAAGCGTTCGTCAAGAATCAGCTTTTCACCGTCGCGGCGGCTGCTGATATTCACGGTGAAGCGCTTCACCACTTCTCCCGAGCGATTCTGGAAAATGCCCCACGCCTGGACGGGCTGGGAGAAGTAGCCGGGCAAGTCGAGCTGAGGGCGTTCTTGGGCGTAGTGCTCAACGCCCACGCCACCACAACCACTGAACAACAGGCAGCACAGCATTAGTAGTGCGACACGCATGGTCGACTTCCTCATGATTTTTTTCTGGGTAAGGCCGGTTTGGCGGCAACGGGAACAGCTCGAATATTTATACAAATTTCATTTTTTGCATAGGTTTTTGCTTGCCAGCGCCCCCGCTGGAAATTGCCCCGCCACTTCATGCATGGTGTGGCCCTTCGAACCGTGCATTTAAGGCCCCCCATGCGTACCGGCATTGCCCACTGCAACGACGTTGACCTGGCATATGAAGATTGGGGCGACAGCGCCGCGCCGCCGCTGGTGTTGATCATGGGCTTGGGGGCGCAGTTGGTGTTGTGGCCCGATGGCTTTTGCCAGCGCTTGGTGGATTGCGGCTTCCGGGTGATTCGCTTTGATAACCGCGATGTCGGCTTGTCGAGCCGCGTGAACAAGCCCTACACCACCGCGCAGTGGAAACTGTTCGCCCGCGCGCAGTTGGGCTTACGGTCGCCGACGCCCTATTCGCTCGAAGACATGGCTGACGACGTGGCGCAGCTGATGGCCGCGTTGGAGGTGCCCACCGCGCACATTGTCGGCGCTTCGATGGGCGGCATGATTGCGCAGGTCTTCGCCGGCAAATATCCCGACAAAGTGCGCGCGCTGACCATTCTGTTTTCCTCGACGAACCAACCGCTGCTGCCGCCACCGGCGCCAAGCGTGTTTTTCAAACTGATGTCGACACCGCCTGTGGGCGCCAGCGAGGACGTGATTGTGCAGCGCCAGCGCGACCTGATTCGCACGATGGGGAGCGCGGCGTATCCGATGCCGGAGGCGGAGCTGGATGCGTTGATTCGCCTGCAAATCGCCCGTGGCGCTGACTTCAAAGCCACTGCCCGGCAATTCGCGGCGGTGCTGGGTAGCGGCGATTTGCGACCGTATTGCAAACGCGTGCAGGCGCCGACGCTGGTGATTCATGGCCTGGCCGACAAACTGGTGCGCCCTGCCTGCGGCCGCGCGATTGCACGGGCGATACCTGGGGCGCGGTTGCAGTTGATCCCCGACATGGCCCACGACCTGCCCGAGCCGCTGTGGCCGCAGATTATTCAGGGAATTTGTCGGGTGTAAGTCAGGGGGATTGATAGCGTTTGCGGGAATCGCGGCTAAAGCCGCTCCCACAGAAAGATGAAGTCGTAGTTACTTTTGTGGGAGCGGCTTTAGCCGCGATTGGCCGGGCCTGAAAACGGCAATGGTGCTGATCGTTCCGGCACTACGAAAACTGTTCCACGTCCAGCAACGCCCATACCACCAGCCCTTGCCGTTTGATTTCTTGCTCGGCTTCAAGCTTGGCGATGTCGGTGCTGATGGAACGCGATTTGTGTTGGTATTTAAAAGCCGGCCCGCCGCTGGCTTTTCGCACGCTGTAGGTGATCAGCGTGTGGGGAAGCTCCACTCTCTTCTTCTTCACGTCTTCCTTGACTGGAGTAACCACCGGCTCCAATCCAAGGGCGCGGCGCATTTCGTTTTCAGTCAGTTGCATGTGTTGCACTACTCCGGGCTGTCAAAGCCACCTTCATTTAAGCGAATCGTCTGGGTTCGCCTGGCCAGCGTGCGTATCTCATGGCATAGACAGGTCAAAGGTCAACAGTTCAGTAAAAACTTAAGCGCTATTACTCGACTATTTACGACGATTAACGCCAGCAAGAAGACTTTTCATACGCAAAAACCCCGCGTCACGTGAGTGAGGCGGGGCTCCGAAAGCCGCGTTGCAGAGCGGCTAGCCTGGTAAAAGCCCCGCTTTCGCGAGGCGCTGTTGTTACTTTCGTTGCAGGAAGGCCAGCAAATCCTGGTTCAGACGGTCTTTGTGCGTGTCGGCCAGACCATGAGGGGCGCCGGGGTACACGATCAGTGTGGCGTTCTTGATCAGCTTGGCAGCGGCGTGGGCGGAAGCATCGATCGGTACGATCTGGTCGGCATCACCGTGAACGATCAGGGTCGGCACATCGAACTTGGCCAGGTCCGCCCGGAAGTCGGTGGCCGAGAACGCCGCGATGGAGTCGTAGGTGTTCTTGTGACCGGCTTGCATACCCTGCGCCCAGAACGAGTCGATCAGCCCTTGCGACGGTTTTGCGCCTTCGCGGTTGAAGCCAAAGAACGGGCCGCTGGCGATGTCGCGGTACAGCTGCGAACGGTTTTCCAGCGACGCTTTGCGCAGACCGTCGAACACCTCCATTGGCAAGCCGCCTGGGTTGTCTGCGGTTTTCAGCATCAGCGGCGGAACAGCGCTGATCAGGGCCGCTTTCTTCACCCGTTTGGTGCCGTGCCGACCGATGTAGCGCGCCACCTCGCCACCACCGGTAGAAAACCCAACCAGGGTCACGTCTTTGAGATCGAGCGTTTCAATCACAGTCGCGAGGTCGTCGGCGTAGTGGTCCATGTCGTTGCCTTCCCACGGCTGGCTGGAGCGACCATGGCCGCGACGGTCGTGGGCAATCACGCGGTAGCCTTTGTCGGCCAAGAACAGCATTTGCGATTCCCAACTGTCGGAATTCAGCGGCCAGCCGTGGCTGAAGGTGACGATCTGGCCGTCTTTGGGGCCCCAATCTTTGTAGTACAGCTGCACGCCGTCGCGGGTGGTGATGTAGCTGTTGCCACGGGTTGGCGTGCTGTCTGCCAAGGTGAAGTCGGCGGCCAAGGTGGCGAACGCTGCGCTGACGGCCAGAAGTGCGTGGGTGATTTTGCTCATTACAGTTTCCTCAGGTTGATGATCGAAAAGATCGGTTCAAGCGATTACATAGGGGTGTGAACAACGGACTCGTCAGGAGGCGACGGCGGCGCGGCGAATGACGGTTTGGCGGCGGCTGTTGGCTCGGGCCAGCTTGCCGACCAGGCGAATCGCAATGGCGGCGCAAGCGATGCCGAACGGCAGCACGTACCAGTCGCTCATGGGGATGCGTTTGAAGTTGGAGTAGGTGAAGACCGCGACGATGATCCACATGCCGTTCACGTGCAGCGCCTTCCAGGCCTTGGGCCCGATCAGCCGCGCCGGGCCTTTGAATGAGGTCAGGGCCATCAGCAGAATGAACACGTACGCGGTGCTGCCCGGAATGTTGTTGGCCACGGTGCGGCCGGGCCAGAACTCGGTGTTCACTTGTCCGTAGAAGTAAATGAGCACTGCATGGACGAGATGGGAAAAGGCAAACGCCAGGCCGATAAAGCGGCGCTCACGCACCAGCGATTTGGTCAGTGGCGAAGGCACCAGCACGGCGAAGGCCGAGGCGGTGAAGGCAACAACGAACAGCACGAACGAGGAACGGGCGGTGGCGCGGATGGCGCTGCGCAGGCCTTCAACCAGTTCAGGTTGGGCGGCGACGGCCAGGGCGCTCATCACCACAACCAAGGCGGCGATAAAACCGAAAAGCGTCCAGCCTCGAAGGCTGTGGGGTGGGTTGTTCATAGCAAGTTCTCCTTGTTTTGGCTCGCTGTTCGAGTAGCGAGTCGACGGGGAGAATTCTTGCTGGCGCGTGTATACCGGCTATGTCGGCAAGGCGCCGTTATGCAAGCGCATGCGTATGGAGGGGCGTTGGATACAGTGGCTTACAAAACCCTACCCGCGCGCCCTTTCTTAAGGGCGGCGCAGGCAGGAAACGCTCAGGCCGTGGCGGCCAGCGTGAGGGTGACGCACAGGCCGCCGCCGTCGCGGTTGCTGACGCGCAGCGAGCCGCCAATGGCGACCGCCAGTTGCTGAGCAATCGCCAAGCCCAGGCCGGTGCCGCCAGTGCTGCGGTTGCGTGAGCTTTCGACGCGGTAGAACGGCTTGGTGACGTCGGCCAATACCTCGTCAGGAATGCCGGGGCCGCGGTCGAGCACGCTGATGGATAGGCCGGCCTGCTCGGTGCCAGCAATTTCCAGTTCAGCAGTGCCGGCGTACTTGAGGGCGTTGTCCACCAGGTTCGCCAGAATGCGCCGCAGGGCATGGGGGCGGGTTTCAACAACGGCGCCGTTCTTGCCGCTCAGGCTGACATCGTGGCCGGTGTCTTGGTAGTCGAACACTAGGCTGTCGAGGAACGAATCGAGGTTGATGCGGCAACTGTTTTCCGAGGCGCCATGCACGCTGCGCGCATAGGCGACGCCCTCGCGCACCAGGTGTTCAATTTCGCTGAGGTCGCTGTCGAGTTTGTCTTTCTCCGCCGAGTCGGCCATGAACTCGGCGCGCAGTTTCATGCGCGTGATGGGCGTTTGCAGGTCGTGGGAAATCGCCGCCAGCAGTTGCATGCGTTCCTTTAAGTAGTCAGCGATGCGCGCCTGCATGGTGTTGAAGGCACGGGCAGCGTGCGCCACTTCGCGGGGGCCGTTTTCATCCAGCGGCACGGGGTGGGCGTTGGGGTCGAGGTTCTCCACCGCCTCGGCCAGACGACTGAGCGGGCGGGTGGCAATGCCCACCGCCAACCCGGTGCAGATGATCATCAGCACCAGCTGGCCAAGCAATACAACCGGCAGCCACGGCGCCAGCGGTCGAACGGTGGGCCGCACATCAATGGTGACGGGGCTGCCATCGGCCAATTGCAGTTGGGCTTGGAAGTGTTCGCGCGGCCCGGGAATCTGCACGATGGTCAGGTCATAGTCGCGCCCCAGCGAGGCTTCGAGTGATTGCGCGACGGTGGCCGCCAGGTCGTCTGAGGTCAGCGGCATTCCAGGGTCGTGTTCGCGCAGCAGGTAGTCGTAGTTGCGCCGCTGCAGGCGTTTGGTCCAGGCCGGACGCTCGGCGGCGGGCACGCGGTTGAGAATGGCGATGGAGGTGGCGGTGTCGTGTTCAAAGTTGCCGAGCATGGCGTCTTTGGTGCTTTGGTAGCGCTCGTAATATTGCGCCCCGAAGGTCAGCGCCTGGGCCAATACCAAGCCGATCAGGAAAATCAGCCACAAGCGCGAGGCCAGTGTGTGCGGCCAGTGCAGCACTCGCCTCATACCTGTTCCTCAAGCAGTTCAACCGGGAAGGTAAACACATAGCCTTCGCTGCGCACCGTCTTTATATAAGCCGGCTCGCGGGCGTCATCCAGCAGGCGTTGGCGCAGGCGGCTGACCAACAGGTCGATGGAGCGGTCGAACAGATCGGCTTCGCGGCCCTGGGTCAGGTTGAGCAGTTGGTCGCGGCTGAGCACGCGCTGCGGGTGATCGAGAAATACGCGCAAGAGGCGATATTCAGCGCCGCTGAGGGCGACCAACGTGTCGTTGTCATCGAGCAGATGGCGGGCCGTGGTGTCCAGGCGCCAGCGCCCAAAGCGCAGCAGCCGACCGCTTTCGGTCACCACCAGATTGGGCGGCAACATGCGCGTGCGCCGCAGCACGGCGTTGATGCGCGCCAGCAGCTCACGGGCAGCGAAGGGTTTGGTCAGGTAGTCATCGGCGCCCATTTCCAGGCCGATGATGCGGTCGGTTTCATCGGTGCGCGCGGTGAGCATCAGCACCGGCGTGGCCTTGTGTTTGCCCACCCGCAATTCGCGGCACAGCTGCAAGCCGTCATCGCCCGGCAGCATGATGTCGAGCACGATCAGGTCGACCTGGTTGGCATCCAGAAACGCGCGCATCTGGCGGCCGTCGGCCACCACGGTGGTGCGCAAACCGTTCTTTTGCAGGTAGTTGCCGACCAGCTCCCTGATTTCACGATCATCATCAACGATCAATACGTGATCGGTGTGTGCCATTCCTTGTTCTCCGAAGTGTGCGCGTGGGGTGAAATGCCGGCTGCTGCGGGCGTGCTCAGTCTATCTACCGAACCGCGCACCTGCGCGCCAGCAAAAACGGTCGCGATTGTATCGCTGTGTATCTCAGGCGACCGCAGACACGTAATGAATTTAACGGGCGGGTTTCTCGACACAGGCGAGATACCTCAGCGGCATTCAATGAGCCCCATCGAGCGCAGACAACCGGCCTCGACAAACCACATCGAACTCATTGACTGCAAAGGACACCACCATGAACTTCAAAGCCCTTTCCGCCGCTTGCCTGCTGACCGTTCTGAGCGCCGGCGCCCTCCCCGCCTTGGCCCAGGGCGTAAGTGCCGCCAGCCATGTTGCCAGCGAAACCTACACCTACGGCACCCAGCTGGACATCGACCGCGTGTTGTCCGTCAGCGAAGACAGCAGCCATTCCTGCGGGGTAGTCAGTGCGCAAATGGTTTACCTCGATTCCATGGGCGACAAGCGCGCGCTGACGTACAGCAAGCTCGCCGACGCTTGCAACAGCGGCAACTAATCGCCGCTCGCGCCCCTTCAGGCTTGGTCTTTTAACTCAGAGGTAGCGCCATGCTGCTTATCGCATTCCTGGGCGGGATGCTCACCGTCCTCAGCCCCTGCATTCTTCCGGTGGTGCCGTTGTTGTTTGCCGGCATCAGCCATTCACGCCGCTCCATCGCCTTGGTGTTAACGGGCATGGCGCTGACCTTCGCCCTGGTCTCAAGCCTGGCGGTGGTCAGCAGTGAATGGGTGGCGCAAGCCAACGTCGCCGGGCGCCAGGTGGCGTTGGTGATTCTCGGGATGTTTGCCCTGTCGCTGATTTCTGCTCGGCTAGGCACCTGGCTGGCCACGCCCTTTGTCGCGCTGGCCAACCGGCTCGGTTCCGGCGGCAATGGCGGACCGTTTGCAGCGCTGACGGTCGGCGTGACCACCGGCCTGCTGTGGGCGCCGTGCGCGGGGCCGATTCTGGGCGCGATTCTGTCCAGCGCCATGCTGCAAGGCGCCAATACGCACACCAGTTTGCTGCTGTTGGCCTACGGCGCCGGCAGTGCCTGTTCGCTCGGTGTGCTGCTGGTAGCCGGACGCGGCTTGGTCACGCGGCTAAAACCGCTGCTGCCGATTACCTCGTGGTTGCGACGCGCCACCGGTGTGGCGGCGTTGCTGGCCACGGTCGCGATTGCTACCGGCGCCGACCGTTACCTCTATGAACAGGCGTCGTCGCGACGCAGCACAGCAATCGAACAGAGCGTGCTGGAGAACGCACCGAAACTCATCGACTACGTCATCAGCAAAGCCAACGCCGTCTCGCTGATGCCGGCCGACGCCAGCCAGCCAATGCCGTCGCTAAACGGCGCCGTGCAGTGGCTGAACGCCGAGCCGCTTACCACCGAGTCACTGCGCGGCAAGGTGGTGCTGGTCGACTTCTGGACCTTCGACTGCATCAACTGCAAACGCAGCCTGCCCTACGTGAACCAATGGGCGAAGAAATACAAAGACCAGGGCCTGGTAGTGATTGGCGTGCACACACCGGAATACGCCTTTGAAAAAATCATCAGCAATGTGCAGCGCGAAGTGCAAAAGCGCGACATCGCCTACCCGGTGGCGATCGATAACAACTATGCGATTTGGCGCGCCTTCGACAACCAGTACTGGCCCGCTCATTACTTCATCGACGCCAAAGGCCAGGTGCGCTTCAGCCACTTCGGCGAAGGCCGCTACGAGCAGCAGGAGCAAGTCATTCAGCAATTGTTGGAGGAAGCCCGCGCAAGCAATGAGGCGTGAACGGACACTGTTTTGATGTCGGCCGCAATCAAAACCATTGACAGCTTAGATTACGAGCAACATCATAAGCCGCATGTGCCGCTGACCGTAAGGTTCAGCGGCTTTTTCTCATCACAACGGGAACGGCGAAATGAGTCAGCCAACGATGCTGCACAGCCAGCAGAAATCGGCCTGGACGTAAGCGCTCGATCTCAAAGAAAACTGGTAACGCCCCCCGCGTGCCGGCCCGCATTAACTTTTCCGTCCAGAGAGCAGTACCCACCATGAAGGCGTTCACCATTGATCGTTACGGCAAGAAAGAGCCCGGCCGCCTCGCCGACATGCCCGAGCCTGAAGTACGCGACGATGACGTGCTGATTGAGGTGCACGCCGCCAGCGTCAACCCGCTGGACGGCAAGATCAAAAGTGGCGAATTCAAGCTGATTCTCCCCTACCGTCTGCCGCTGATTCTGGGCAATGACGTGGCCGGCAAGGTGCTGCGCGTCGGCGCCAAGGTGACGGATTTCAAGCCGGGCGATGAGGTGTACGCACGCCCCGACGATGACCGCATTGGCACCTTCGCCGAGCGCATTGCCATCAAGGCTTCGTCTGTGGCGCACAAGCCTAAAAGCCTGAGCATGATTGAGGCCGCTGCCATGCCGCTGGTGGGCCTAACCGCCTGGCAAGTGCTGGTCGAGACCGCGAAGTTGAAGAAGGGCCAGAAGGTATTTATTCAAGCCGGCTCCGGTGGCGTCGGCTCGGTCGCCATACAGCTCGCCAAGCACCTGGGCGCGTTTGTTGCCACCAGCACCAGCACGGCCAACGTCGCCTGGGCAAAAGCCCTGGGCGCGGACCTGGTGATTGACTACAAAACCCAAGACTTCGCCACCGTGCTGCACGACTACGACGTAGTGCTCAACAGCCTCGGCAATGACGAGCTGAATAAGTCGCTGAAGCTACTCAAACCCGGCGGTCACCTGATCTCCATCTCCGGCCCTCCCACGCCCGCCTTCGCCACTGCGCGCGGGTTGGCCTGGCCGCTCAAGCAAGTGCTGCGTTTGATCAGTTCCGGCATCCGGCGCAAGGCGAAACAGCGCGGCGTCGCGTACAGCTTTGTGTTTATGCGGGCCGATGGCGCGCAGTTGCGTGAGCTGGCGGCGCTGATCGATGGCGGCGCTATTCGGCCAATCATTGACACCGTTTTTGCCTTTGCCGACACGCAAAAAGCCCTCGCTTATTCAGAGAGCGGGCGCGTGAAAGGCAAGGTTGTGGTGCAGGTTTTTTAGCGGCGCAGCCCTTACTACTGGAGAAGCACATGACCACCACACCTATCCTCGGCACGCGCGCACTGGTCACTGGCGCGTCCAGCGGCATTGGCGCGGCCATCGCGCAAGCGCTCGCTAAACGTGGCATCAACTTGGTACTCACGGCCCGACGCCGCGACGCACTGGAGGCAGTGGCCGCCACGTGTACTGGCGTCAACGTCGAGATCATTACCGCCGACCTCGGCCAGCCCGATGCGGCTCTCGCGTTGTGGCGCGCCGCTACGGTGAACGGCCCGGTAGACATCCTCATCAACAACGCCGGGTTTGGTTATTTCCGCCGTTTCGACGAGGTGGACTGGGCGCGCGATGCGGAGCTGATGCAACTGAACATGACCTCGCTGGTGGCACTGGCGCGCTGCTTCGTTGATGCCCACAGCGGCAACAAGGCGCCGGCGCACATGGTCAATATCGCCTCCACGGGCGCCTATCAATCGGTGCCGAATATGGCGCTGTACGCCGCGTCCAAAGCGTTTGTGCGCAACTTCAGCGAAGCCCTGCATGACGAGCACCGGAGTACGTCGCTGTCGGTGACGTGCATTTGCCCCGGCGGCACCGAAACCGCGTTTCATGCCGCGTCGGGCGGTGGCGATTATTCCTGGATTGCCAACGCTTCCACGAAAAGCGCTGACTTCGTGGCCCACGCCGCCATCGAGGCGATGCTCGACGGTAAGCGCACCGTGGTGCCGGGCGTGTTCAATAAGTTGACGTGCTTTGGCGTGCGCTTGTTGTCCCGCCCGGCAGCCTCGTGGGTGGCCACGCGGGTGCTGGGAAAGCCACGTTTGGCATTGCCAGCGCGCGCATAAAAAAGGACGGATTTAGTCCACGGCGCCAGACGCAGCGCCGCTGAATAAATCCGTCCCTGTGGTGATCGCCTCAGGAGCGAATGCCCAGCCCGGCGGACAAGTCCGTACCCGCGTCATCCTTCGCGGGCGCCGTGCCCTTGGCGTCGTCAGCCTTTCCCTTCATCGCCTGGGCGACCGGCTTGGCCTGCTCTTTCGCCGCCTCGTACACCTGCTCACCCTTGGCCTTCACCGAGGCCAGGGTTTTGTCGCTGGCTTTGCCGAACAGCTGGTCTTCGCGCTTGCTGGGAGGCAGCGCGGCGCCAATGGCAGCGCCCAGGGCGATGCCGATGGCGGCGAGCACCAAGGGCTGCTCTTTCATCACCTGATTAAGCTGACCCTTGAGCTGACTGGCTTGCGCGTTGAGCTGGTTACCCATGTGGTGGACGTTGTCGTTGAAGGCAGTGGAAGACTCGTTCAGCGAGTCGCCGGTACGGTGCAGCGAGTCGCTGGCGCGGTCGCGCATGTGCTGCCCTTTCGCCTTGGCCGAATCTGCGGCGTTGCGCAGGCCATCCCCGGCAGACGACAACGCACCGGTCACGCTATGAAACGCGTCGCCAATCTTCTCGCCCAAACCGGGACCGGAATGCGCCGGGCCCGGGTTGAACGGCTTGTTCTGATTCATCGCCAGCCAGGCCAGGCCGAGGCCGGTCAAGGTGGTGGGCACGGGGTTGTTTTTTAGCGTGGTGCCCAGGTTCTGAAAGAACTCGCCGCCATTGCCTTTGGTGTACGCCAGCGCCTGGTCGATCAGTTGACCGGGCGTGAATCGACTCTCCAGTGAATCGACAATGTTATTGATGCTGCGGCGTTTGGCGTCGATTTCCTGTTCCAGGACTTCCGGGCTTTTGTGCGATTCGTTTTGAAATGAAGTGCTCATGAGACTTTCCTCTTCAAAGCGTCCTTGTCTTGCTGCACGGCATGCAGCGTTCGCTCAGGCGTGAAGTGCGACGGCTCGAATTGTTTTTTGCCGGCCTGCACCATGACAAAACCAACCACCAACGTGACCACCCCAACAATCAGCGCAGCGAGCCACAGCTGCATCAGGGTGCCCAGGCCGTACACCGCCGCCATCAGCAGAATGATTAACCCGGCAAGCAGCACCATGGCGCCACCCGCAACCGCCGCGACGCCGGCTTTGAGCGTGGTCAGGCTGTGCTGTAACTCCGCCTTGGCCAGGGCAATCTCCTTGGTGAACAGCTCCGGCACTTCGCGGCTAAGTTGACGCAACAAGGCGCCGATGGAGGCGTTGTCGTTGGCGGCAGGTCGCGCGTTGGATGACGCGGTATCAAACGGATCAGTGTTCATTTCAAATACCTCGCACATCGCTATCGAGCAGTGGATCGGAAGCCGTGCCGGCGGTCAGCCCCGCCTCACCGTTGGTAAACGAGGAGGACGGAGTGGTCGTCCCGGCAGGCGTGGCGGTCGGCGAGCTGCTGAACGAGGCAGCCGAGGCCGAGGACGAATGGTCTGTCTGCGCTTGGCTGCCATGTTCGGCACTGGCGCGCAGGAAACGTGACAGGCCAAAGCCGATGGCCACGCTGCCGGCGACAAACAGCGCCGGGTTATCGCGAGCCAAGCGCGCGCCTTCGTGAAGCAGGTCTTCGGCGCTCTTGTCGCGCACACGGTCGGCGAATGCGCCCAGGCCGTCAGCGAGTTGCCCCAGGTAGCTGGAAATGCCTAAGGCGTCTTTTCCTTCAAGGGCGGACGCTGCTGAATGCGCGCCTTCGGCCAGCGAGTCGATCTGCTCGGTCGCGCGCTCACGCAGCTGTTCGAACTGCGCCTCGCCTTGACCGGCTGCATCGTTCAGCGTCGCGCCGGCGGCATCGGCAAGGCCCTGAAGATGATGTTGCGTCGAGTCGTTCGGTGCACCTGCACCCGACCCCTGCTGTGGTTGTCCCGATATGCTCATTTTTCGTTCCCCATCGTTTGAAACGCTGGGCAGACTGCACGGCTTGCCGAGCGCATTGGTTTCACTACAGGCATAGGGAAGGACGTGGTTTTTTTGCTGGAAGTTCAGAACATTTGATAGGCGAAGAAGTGCGAGATAGAGCGTCCCGCTTCGCTTAAGCGAAGCGGCTAATAGTAAAACTAGGCGCAAAAAGAGCTCCACGACACGCAAAGAACTTTACCCCTATATTCGTTTACCCATATATTCGCCATCCCGCATTTACCCGGTCTGGCGACGCCATGAATCCCACCCTCTTATTCAAATGCCTGGCAGACGAAACCCGCCTTCGCGCCACGCTATTGGTTGTGAGCGAAGGTGAGCTTTGCGTGTGCGAGCTGATGCATGCGCTGGAAGAAAGCCAGCCCAAAGTGTCGCGCCACCTGGCGCAATTGCGCGCCAGCGGCCTGCTGCTCGACCGCCGCCAAGGCTTGTGGATTTACTACCGCGTTAACCCTGAGGTGCCCGCTTGGGTTCATACCGTGCTGCGCGAAGCGTTGCTGGCCAACACCGATTGGCTGTACGAAAACACCTCGCGACTTCAGCACATGGGCGATCGCCCCGTCCGCGCGGCCTGCTGCTAACACCCCTTCCAATCCGGAGACGCCATCGTGAAAGTGCTGTTTATGTGCACGGCCAATAGCTGCCGAAGCATTCTGTCCGAAGCCATGTTCAACCACCTGGCCCCGGCCGGGTTCGAAGCCGTCAGCGCCGGGAGTTTCCCCAAAGGCCAGGTGCTGCCGCGCACCTTGGTGACGCTTGAAGAAGCCGGCATTTCGACCGTCGGACTTTCAAGCAAAGGCAACGACGCCTTCGAAACCAGCGTGCCCGACGTGGTGATCACTGTATGTGACAAAGCCGCCGGCGAAGCCTGCCCGGTGTACTTCGGTCCCGCACTGAAAGCGCATTGGGGGCTGGATGATCCGTCCGATGTGAAAGGCGACGAAGCGGCTGTCAGCGCTGCGTTTAGCGCCACCCTGGCAACCATTGAAAAGCGCTGCCGGGCGTTTCAAGCGTTGCCATTCGAACGTTTGAGCCGCGATGAATTGCAGCGCGAGCTTGATCGCATCGGCATCCTCTAGTCCGGAGACAACCGTGAGCCACGACCTTCCCAATCTGAACGACACGCTCCTTACGCCCATCGAGACCTCCGCCTCGCGCCCACGCATTCTGCTGCTGTACGGTTCGACCCGGCCGCGCTCCTTCAGCCGTCTTTTGGTGGAAGAAGCGGCACGACTGCTCGAACACCTGGGCGCCGAAACACGCATCTTCAACCCCAGCGGCTTGCCCCTGCCGGATGACGTCCCAACGGAGCACCCCAAAGTGCGCGAGCTGCTCGACCTCATGGTCTGGTCGCAGGGCCAGGTGTGGTGCTCGCCCGAGCGCCACGGCGCGCTGTCCGCCGTGTTCAAAGCACAAATTGACTGGGTGCCATTAGCCCTGGGCGCAGTGCGACCCACTCAAGGCAAAACCCTGGCTGTGATGCAGGTGTGCGGCGGTTCGCAATCGTTCAACGTGGTCAACCAGTTGCGCGTCCTCGGCCGTTGGATGCGCATGTTCACTGTCCCTAACCAATCGTCGGTACCGAAGGCGTTCCTGGAATTCGATGAACACGACCGCATGAAGCCGTCGGCGTATTACGACCGCGTCGTCGACGTGATGGAAGAACTGATGAAATTCACCCTGCTACTGCGCGACCGCCCTGACTTGGTCGACCGCTATTCAGAGCGCAATGAGTCGGCACACGCGCTGTCAGCGAGGGTGAATCAGCGGGAAATTTAGGTGAGCGCACGCGCAACGGCACCCCCGACAGCGATTAAAACCCCGCCTTGCCAATGGACGCACCACCATCCACGAACAGCGTCTGGCCGGTAATAAAGCCGCTGTGTTCGGACAGCAGAAAGGCAATGGCTGCGGCAATTTCTTCGGGCTTGCCGAGGCGCGCCATTGGCACGCCGGCCAGGTAGCGCGCTTCACCGTCGCTGCCCACCGGGTTGCCGGCTCGGAACAGCTCAGTTTCCGTTGGCCCTGGCGCAACGGCGTTGACGGTGATGCCAGTGGTTGCCAACTCCAGCGCCCAGGTGCGGGTAAAACTCACCATGGCCGCTTTGGCGGCGGCATAGGCGGTGCGTTCGGCAACGCCCAATACCGTGAGGCTGGAAATGTTGATCACGCGGCCCCAGCCGCGCTCGCGCATTCCCGGTAGCAGGGCTTGTGTGGCTTGCAGCGCGGCGTGCAGATTTAGCCTCATCACCGCATCAAAATCGTCCAACTCGACCTTGCCCAATGCCTGCGGCCGCACGAGGCCGACGTTATTGACCACGCCGTCGAAGCGGTATTGCCGGGCTAATGCATCGAGTGTGTGCTGGGTCTGTTCGCGGTCGCCCAGGTCGAGCGGCAGCAGAACGCCGGGAAAATCGGCATCGCCAGCCTGGCGAGCAATACCGACAACAGTGTGCCCAGCGTCTGCCAAGGTGTGCGCCAGCGCGCGGCCGATGCCCTTGCTGGCACCGGTAATCAAAAACGTTCGGTTGCTCATGCAAAACCTGCCTGTTCGACGATTTAAAAAGGGCGTGCATTCGCGCCCTGCGGCGCACCTGCGTTACTTCAAGCGCTCAAGCAGCGCCTTGCCAACATCCACCGCCGAGGCCGGGTTCTGCCCGGTGATCAACTCGCGGTCGGTGACCACATGCGCCGTCCAGTTGCTGGTGTTGCTGCTGTACGAGCCGCCGGCTTTTTCCAGCGCAGTTTGCGGGTAGAACTTCATTTCGCCGCCGTTGAGCAGCGCCTTGGCGGCTTGCTCTTCGTTGTTGCTGATGACGGTCATTTTGTAGCCCGCGTAAATCCAGTCGGCGCTGGCGCTCGCCGGTTTCGCCGTCTGCAATTGCGCGGTAAAGCGCTCGGCGTCCGGCAGTGTCGACAGCAACGCAATCGGGCCATGGCACACCAGCGCCGTGGTTTTTTGGCGGGTATGGAAGTCGGTTAGCAAGCGACCCAGGGCACGGTTATGCAGCAGGTCTTGCATGGGCGCATGGCCGCCCGGAATGTAAACGGCGTCGAACTGCTGGTAGCCGATCTGTTCGACCCGCGCGAGGCTGATGACCGGCGATTGCTCAGGGTCTGTCAGTTGCAATTGCTCAAGCAGGCCTTGGTAGGTTTCAAGCGTGGCCGCGTCGTTGTTGAAATACATTTTATCGACGGAGCTTTTGTCTACGGTCGGCGCCTTGCCGTTCGGGGTGGCGAAGGTGACGTGGTGGCCGGCGTCGAGCAGCATCTTCACCGGCTGCAAAGCCTCGTTCAGGTAGAAGCCGGTGGCGAATACCTTGCCGTCTTTCAGGTCCAGGCTGGCGGAGTCGGAGAGCACCACAAGGACGTTCGCGGCATTGGCGGTCAGGCTGCTGCCGACCAGGGCGGTGGCCAGGGCGATGCGGGTCAGTCGTTTCATGTCGAGTCCAAAAATTCGCAGGTGATCGGGCATCACCTCTTGGCTAGACACTGTATTGATGCGTTAAATGGCGATAAACGCCCTTAGGCGCAAATCATTTGGCCCCAGGAAGCAATAATGCCGCGTCAATTCGATCACTTGGGTGATGTGGAAGCCTTTATCCGCGTGGTGGAGCAAGGCACCGTCAGCGCTGCCGCCGTTGCCTTGGGCACTACGCCCTCGGTGCTCAGCCGGGCCTTGGCCAGGCTTGAAGCGCGCCTGGGTGTGCAGTTGCTGCGACGCACCACCCGCCGGCTAAGCCTGACCGACGCCGGCAGCCTGTACCTGGAACAAACGCGCCAAGCGTTCAGCCAGATCGAGCAGGTGGAGCACGCCATTCGTGGCCAGGACGGCGAGTTGAGCGGCCGCGTGCGCATGAGCGTGCCGACCACCTACGGGCACTACCGCCTGCCGCCGCTGCTCAGCGCGTTTGCCCGCCACTACCCTGCCGTGCAGGTGGAACTGAGCATCACCAATCGCAACGTCGACCTCGTGGCCGAGGGCTACGACCTGGCCATTCGCCTGGGCCAGCTGCCTGACAGCGGCCTGGTGGGTCGCACCCTGGAAGCGGCGCGCTTGGCGCTGGTCGCCTCGCCCGACTACCTGGCGCGAGCGGGTCAGCCTGCCACGCTGGAGGCATTAAGCGAGCACGTGTGCCTGCCCTTTATCATGCCCAGTAGCGGCAAAGTCGCGCCGTGGTTGTTTCGGGTTGAGGGTCAGGACGTGGACTGGATACCGCACGCCAACGTGGTGGTCTCGGACGACGTGCTGGGCGTGGTTTCCC
This sequence comes from Pseudomonas sp. AC136, assembly GCF_979258585.1. Classification (NCBI taxonomy): domain Bacteria; kingdom Pseudomonadati; phylum Pseudomonadota; class Gammaproteobacteria; order Pseudomonadales; family Pseudomonadaceae; genus Pseudomonas; species Pseudomonas sp. AC136. The sequence continues at coordinate 5,125,835 of NZ_OZ409865.1, read as the reverse complement.
TGGCGCAAAGCGGCTTGGGCATTTGCCAAACGTACGACTTCATCAGCCGCGAGCGTGTGCAGCGCGGCGAACTGGTGGAAATTCTGCTGCCGCTGAGCGGGCGCAGCCGGCCCTTCTCCATCATCTATGCGCCGCACCGCCAGCTGTCATCGGCGGCTCGGGCGTTGATTGATTTTATGGCCGGCACTAGCCAGCTGGAACGCGGCGACTAGCGTCACCGGCAAGGCTGACAAGCAAGTGGATATGCCGTCGCGTATCCTTGCACCTCTTGCCCCCACCCGAGGATGACCCATGGCGAAGATGACGTTCCCCTTTGCGTGTGCCCGGCTGAGAGACTACTTCTCACCGTTGGGCTTCGAGGCTGAGCTTGAGTCGCCAACCTCGATGAGCGTACGCGTTTTCGATAGCAAGACCGGCGAAGATTTCGCCGTCCTGGCCGGGTTGCCGTGGGCCGCCAGCGCCAGCGCCACGCAAGAGGACCTGGTAACGATCGTGGAAGCGATTGAATATGAGATGGAAATTCGCGAGCTGGTCTTCGACGCGCCCGCCGCCAACTCACCGACGCAAACTTAAGAAAACGGGGCCTTTGGGGTCAGCTTGCGGCGCCACGGTTAAGCGCTGAAACGAGGACAGGGAGTTCGTTGCATGTTGGTTGGCTATCGGTTTGAACGCACCCCGCAGGGTGACCTGCATATCCACTCGTACAACCGGGCACAAACGATCGCCATCGTTCTGGCAGGCGCGGTCTCCGTCGCCGCGCCCGTGGCGTTTGTGGTGTTTGCCATCGTCAGCGACATTCCGGGACAGATGCACCCGCTGCACTTGCTCACACTCATTCTGGCGCTGCTGCTGATTCCCGCGATCTCGCTGATGATGGCGATCTACATCGGTTCGCGCGAGACGTTCCAGTTCTCCCGCGAAGAGGGTGTGGGCAAGCAGCGTATGCAAAACTTTTTCGGCCGCCGCGAACGCATAACCACCTTTAAAATCCGAGGCCCCAAGCGCCTTGAACTTCGCCGTAATCGCGACGCCAAGCCGATTTACACCCAGCTGTGGCTGGTGATGCGCGACGGTCCCGAGCACCGCCTGACAACCTCCACGGTGCCCGTGGTGCCGGGCAGTAAACGCACGGATACCTGGCTGCGCGAACTTGCCGACTACCTGGAAGTGCCGGTGCCTACCGAAGTCGTCGAGGTGGCCCCGGCAGGCTTGGCAGCCGCCTACCAGCCGGCTCCCGCACCGGCCCAAATGGCCTCAGCCAAGCGCACCCAACACAAGGGCAAAAAGCCGCCGGCGGAGCAAGGGCGCACGGAAAAAATAGGCGTTCCCGGCCGCCTTCTGCTCGCCCTGATCGGCGCGTTCGTAGCCGTGCTGGAGCTGACACAGGTGATCGCCTTGGTGCGTGCGCTGTTTACCGGAGAGCTGCGCTTCAGCGGCGTGCGCTCGGGCACGTCACGCTTCTTCTTCGCCGAGCAACCGTGGACCTTTTCGTTCAACGTGCTGGTCGGCATTGGCGAGGTGTTGCTTCTTGGATTCATCGCCTGGGGCTGCCTGCGTATGGCGGTTCAGGGACGGATGAAAGCTGAACCTTGATGGGCGGGCTTAGCCGCTGCAAATTTCAGATTGAAAAGGCCACGAACTGCTCAATGGCATAACTGACCCGTCAGCGTTTTACGACTTTCCGATACTCGCTTGGTGACTGTCCAAACCAGCGCCGCCGATGATCGGCATCGTTAACCGACGTTACGTGGAAGCCGCGCAGCATCACGAGTAGCGAGCGGCGCGACGATCGGAGCGCAAACCCGAATGCGCTTGCCCACGTTGCGCCTCGTACACGGCGCTGCGTCGTTACTTCACCTCAACCAGCCGCTGCGTCTGCGAGCCTTCCAGCGACAGATGAATAACCGCCGCTTTACTCGGTGAATTCGCCGGGTCGTCGGGGGTGTTTTCCATTGCCGGAATGTCGATCAGCGTTTGTTCACCCGCCGGGTCGCTGACCAGTTTCGCCTCCAGCGTTTCAATCGCTCGCCAACTGTCGCCACCGATTCGCACCACATCGAGCAGGCTGTAATACGGCACGCCTTGTTCGTCTTCGTCCGGGGTAAATGCCGCCAGGTATTGGCTGTAATTGTTGCCCATGCCGAAGCCCTCGACCGTGAAAACCACCAGCGTGACCTGGCTTTCCTCGCCGGTATTGAGCGTTTGCGTCATGGCTGCTTCCGGGTAGCCAGTGGCATAGCTGTCTTTAACCAGCGCCACCAATCGCTCGACCTGCTGCTCCAACGCTTTAGGAAGCGGCGCAGGCTCGGCGCCATGGGCAACGGTACAAACGAACAATAGGCTGGCGGCAAGCACACGCAGGTTCATGGGGAGAATCCGAAAGCGTTGGAGGGGATGGGAATGCTAGCGCTTGGCACGGGCAACGTGCAGTGGCGCGTGGACGTTATTGTGAGGCTGCGCAAGGTCTGCGTTCGGCAATGGCAAGCCGACCTATAAGTCCGCCCGCCTCGCTTGCTCACTGATTAGTTCTCTGTGGATAACAGATTGTGAAGCGTGCAGCGCTCTATCCGGTGAGTAAGAGGCCGTAGCATGGCGACAACTTTTCCAGATGTCGCACTTCCTTTCGACATCATCACTCACGAGGTGAGCCATGCCTAAAGTCGTCCGATTTCACCGTACCGGTGGCGCTGACGTTCTGTCACTCGACGACGTTGCCGTACAAGCGCCGAACAGCAACGAGGTTCAGATCGAGGTGAAAGCCATCGGCTTGAACCGTGCTGAAATTATGTATCGCACTGGGCAATACGTAATCGAGCCGCAGTTTCCGGCAACGCTTGGCTATGAAGCCGCTGGCATCGTGCGGGCCGTTGGCAGTGACGTCAGCGGCTTTGCTGTGGGCGACGCGGTAAGCGTCGTTCCGGCGTTTTCTTTTGCCGATTACGGCATGTACGGCGAAGTGGTCAATGCGCCCGCCCATGCCGTGGTAAAGCATCCTTCCAACCTGAGTTTCGCGGAGGCGGCAGCCAGTTGGATGATGTTCGTCACGGCCTACGGTGCCTTGATTGAGTACGGCAACCTGCAAGCTGGCGAAACGGTTTTAGTTTCAGCCGCATCAAGCAGCGTTGGCCTGGCGGCTATTCAAATCGCCAACATGCAGGGTGCCATCCCCGTCGCACTCACGCGCACCAGCGCCAAGCGTCAGGCTTTGCTGGATGCTGGCGCCAAACACGTCATCGCCACCGAGGAAGACGATCTGGTTGCCGAAGTGGCCAAGATCACTGGCGGCAAAGGCGCGCGCATCGTCTTTGACCCGGTGGGTGGCCCGCAAGCGACCAAACTGATTCAGTCCATGGCCAACGCCGGCATCTTCTTTCAGTACGGTGCTCTTGATCACCGCGATATACCTGTTCCGGTATTCGACATTCTTGGCAAGCACCTGACCGTGCGCGGCTACGAGCTTTTCGAAATCACCATGGACATGGACAAACTCGCCGCTGCCAAGGCTTTCGTAACCAAAGGGTTGGCAGAAGGCACGCTCAAGCCCTTCATCGACAAGGTGTTTTCACTGGCTGACATCGCCGATGCTCATCGTCGAATGGAGTCGAATGCACAGATCGGCAAGATCGTTGTTGTCGTGGATTGATTGTTTTCTGACAACCAGTTGTTTGCCATAAAGCCATCGCTGTTTGCTTCTGACAGCGGTGGCTTTTTTGTGGTTATGCGGGTGGGTCAGGTAAACCTGCTCGGCTATCATCCTCTGTGCCCAAGCCCCCCAGCCCGGTGCACAACCCTGTAGAGGATGGCGATGAATTTAATTGAAGCCATGGAAATGTTTGTGGCGGTGGTTGAGCGTGGGAGCTACACAAAAGCCGCCGAAGCGCTCCATGTCCATCGCCCTGCGCTGTCCAAGGTCATCCAGAATCTGGAACAGGAACTGGGCGTGCAGTTACTGCACCGCACCACGCGCAGAGTGAACACCACGCCGGCCGGCGATGAGTTCTACGAACGCAGCCTGAGGACGCTTGCCGACCTGGCGGAAACGCTGGACTGGTTCTCCCCGACCCGCCCCCCGCGAGGAAAGCTCAATATCGACCTGCAGACCGTACTGGGTCACGCGGTGATCATTCCCCGCCTGCCCGAGTTCCTGGAACGCTACCCTGGCCTGGAGATTTCTTTAGGCACCTCCGACAGCCTCAATGACCTGATTGAGCAAGGGATTGACTGCGCCGTGCGCCTTGGTGATCTGGTTGATTCGAGCCTGATTGCCAAGCGTGTAGGCGAGGTCGCACTGGTTACCTGCGCAGCTCCCGCTTATGTGAAGAAACACGGCTTACCAAACCAGCTGGACGATCTAAAGGAACATAGGGCCGTTAACTTCATGGTTAAACAGCGCCGCCAGATCATGCCCTGGCGGTTCATCGTCGACGGCAAGATTACGGATGTGAAAATGCGCAGCGGCATCGTTGTCGATAATGCCGAAGCCCTGTTGTACTGCGCGCTGGCGGGAATCGGGATTGTTCAGGCGCTACGCCCCGCGTTGCAGCGACACATCGATAGCGGGCGCCTCGTAGAGGTTCTACCGAACGTACCGACGGAGCCAAAAACGGTTTCCGTCCTGTTTCCGGATCGACGAAACCTGTCGCCTAATGTCCGCGTGTTCGTGGACTGGGTGAGCGCCGTGTTTCAGGAACAAAGCGCCAATCCAACTGCGGCGGTGTGAGGGGACGCCATGCGCTGCGTTGAGCGTCGATTTTTGGCAGATAGCTGCGTGCGTGAACTGGGAGCTATCGGCCGGAGGCGGCCTTCTCCAGTTTGCAGAGCCAGACCTGTCCGGTCGAAACACGCGACTACGCCAACAGTCCCCTTTTTCCTTCGACTGAGTGCTGGCGATTATCGCCGCGCACGTACGATCCGGAGTCATCACCGAACAGCTCGATCAAAGTAGTAACGAGCACATCGTTAAGGCCCACCGCGCGTTCCCGCAAACAAGCCGTTTCCGTATGATGACCGAACGGGATATTTGAAAGGCTTCGACGTGAAATCGGCAAAAGGCGCTCCATCCGCAAAGTCTGTAATTAGCAGCTCTAAACTAGACTCGCCTGATGCATTGAGCCAGTTTGCTTGGGACGATCTGCGCATCATCAAAACGCTCAGCGAATGCGGTAGCCGATCCGCAGCTGCAAAGAAGTTGGGCGTCAACGTATCTACAGTTACTCGTCGTGTGGCTCAGGTCGAAAACACACTCGGGATTTCGTTATTTGACCATCGGTGTTCCGGCTACATGCTCACCGCTGAGGGAGCAGAGCTGAAGGCACTCAGTGAGCGTGTGGAGCTCGACATCGTAAGCGTCACCCGACGCATTTCCCGCTCAGGAAAAGGGACCAAAGGCAAAATTCGTATCACCACGAGCGACTCTCTGCTGCTCCATTTTCTCACTCCCATCATTGCTGACTTCAAAGCCGCGAATGAGGGAATAGCAATAGAGGTTCTCGTGGGGAACGAAACACTGAGTCTGGCGCGCGACGAATCTGATATCGCGGTCAGGGCGACGAAGAAACCAGCAGACAGTCTTGTCGGACGTAAGCTCGCAACGATTGCGTGGGCGCCTTACGGCCGGGCTTTGACTCCATTCACATCTTTTCCAGAGCTGTTCGTTGACGGCCAAGCCTGGGTCTCTTACTCCGCAAGCCTCTGCAATTTAAAAGCCGCACGTTATGTCGAATGCAGAGTTAGGGCAGATGATATTTCTTATCGAACCGATTCAGTTGCTGCAGCGTGCGCCGCAATTGAGGCGGGGTTGGGTTTTGGTTTTCTGCCTTGCATGCTAGGCGACATAACGCCTGGATTGGCGCGCGTGGGTGCAGCAGTCGCCGAACTGAACGATGAGCTTTGGTTGCTCACCCACCAAGACATTCGCAAGTCGTGGCGTGTCAAGGCATTCATGGCCTTCTGCTCCGCTGCAGTAGCCGAGCAAAAGGCCTTGATTGAAGGGCAGTTACCTACCCGGGTTGGCGAGTTTGAAGGGGGCGAGTAGCTACTGGGCTTTGACGCCAATTACAGCCCTACAGGCGATCTCAATCAGCTGTGCACGCTGCGCCAATCTCGATACGCCGATAATGTTGCTCGCGCACTGAGGTCGGTCAGTGCCGAAAGCAGTTTTACGAACTCTGCCAACGACGGCGAACGCAGCATCCATATCCAGCACAAAAAGTGTCTCTTCAACGACGTCATGCAGAGTTGCTCCGTATAACGCCAGCAACTTGGAAATATTGTCGTAGGCGGTACGCATTTGCTCTCCCATCGCCGAAAAATCACTAGGTCGACCCTCGCCATTCAGCGGTGCCGGCGCGACCAGATTTCCCTCTTCATCGTGATTGAACTGCCCGGACACGTAGATATCGTTTCCTACCTTTCGGACCTGAGGATACCCATACGCTTCTTCCCATGGGACGCCCCAGTACGCGGTGTCTTTAATGTCCAAGTGCCTTGCTGCCATCGCATTTCTCCATCTGAAAAAGGCCGCCTCGTTCTGCGAAAAGCGGCGTTGTCGGGACGAAAAGGCTAGCACCGCTGACGCAGCAACAATGGCGCAAAAAAGCGCCACGAAGAGTGCAAAAACGCAAACATGTCTGCTGTGATCATCCGCTAACTTAAGCGTTCTCACCGCCAACCATTTCAGGAGACTCTGTTGTGGCGAACTCATCGCGCTCGGACAGTTGTTCCAAATCCAAACCTTTAAGTGAGCCTAAACGGGTGCCAGCGGGCGGAGGGTTGGCTTCCTGGCGGGAGCGCATGGCCAAAAGGATGATTGCGGATAATATCGGCAACAAGCTGACGGTATCGGAGCTTGCGAAGGCATGTCTGATGTCCAGAAGTCATTTCTCCAGAGCATTCAAACGGACCACTGGAATGTCGCCGCAGGAATGGCGACAGCTGCATCGAATCCGTCAGGCGAAGGAAATGATCGTACGAACAGAAAAGACGCTAACGGAGATCGGGGCCGAATGCGGCTTTTGCGATCAGGCGCACTTTTCCCGCTCTTTTCTGAAAGCTGAAGGCACAAATCCGAGCAATTGGCGCGGGGACGCGGTTGGCTGCCAAATAGTACGTCCAGCGTAAGACGGCCGATCTAACTTTCCTCAGTGACTGCTTCTGGCCGATTGCTGCCTGTCGTCAACGTCAGTAAACAGTACATTGAGCAGAGAACACATCTGCCATTATCCACCTGTCCAATTCGCAGGGGGTTTCGCCTTTACTCGCACGCCAGATCAAGCCGGTCGAATGAGGCTCATGTGGTTATAAAGGTGCATCACATGCGCCTCAACGTAATCAGCATGACTCAACGCGCCATAGGCGAAGTGCGGCTGCAATTCGCCCTGATACTCGCTGAAATCGCTAAAGGCCTGCTGCAAACGACTGAGGGCCAAGGCTTGGCTAGTCGGTTCACTGAGCGGCGCTGCACCTGGAATGGCCTCGTGCAACGGATGCCGCATGGCCCCACGCGCGGCAAATACGCTGAACGCCAGCGGGCCCACGCTGCTGCGGAACCAACTTGGTTTGAGCTCGGGATAGCCACTGATGGAGTACTCGATGCTCTGCGCGCAGTGGTTAAACACTTCAGCCGGGGTCCAGCCCTGAACGCTGACCAGCGCCTTGCCCTCCAGCGTACGCAATAGGTCTTGCGCGCCCTCAATGTTCAGCGCCCCCGCGCGGTCGCCGGTCGGCAACGCCCAGAAACCTGCGCCGAGCGCCGCCGCACCGCCGATGGCGCCCAACGTCAAAACTTGTCGTCTGTTCATTCCAGCTCCATAAACTGCGATCAGTGTCAGCCCCAAGGGCGCAGGGCAAACCATGCGCTCGCAGTAGCCCCCCTCCAATTGGCGCGCCATGATATAGGACGGTGCGGCGGTAGACAGTGCCTGGATACAAATGTGTTTTTTACCCACACGGTGCACCTAGCGAGGGCTGGGCGCACGCCCTGTACTCGCTGAGTAGCAGGACAAAGGGGACGGATTTATTCCCGTCACAGCGCGGCTAATCCTTAACGCTGCGGCTGCTTCATCAACCGCTCCACCAAGCGCCAATAGCTCACCGGCATCAGGCGTTCGAATATCGACAGCAGCAACGCGTCCGCTCCCACGATTACCCGGCCCTTATCGCTTTCAATGGCCCGCACGATGATGCGGGCGGCCTTTCCTGCAGGCATTTTCAGCACTTTGTTCATTTCTTTTTTATGCCGTTCGATTTCCAGGGCATCAATGCCTTGCGGCGCTTTCGCGTTGTTGGCGATAGAGGTGGCGATGCCGCCGGGGTGCACCACGGTGACGCCGATCGGGGTGCGTGCTAGCTCGTGGCGCAGGCTGTTTGAAAAGCCCCGCACGGCAAATTTGCTGGCGCTGTAGGCGGCCTGGCCCGGTGGCGAGACCAGCCCGAACAGGCTCGACAGGTTGACGATACGGCCCGGTGCGCCGTTGCCGCGCAGAATGGGCAGGAAGGCGCGCGTGCTGTCGACAACTGCGCGGAAGTTGATGTCCATGACCCAGTCGAAGTCTTCTTCGCTCACCTGCTCGAACGTGCCGCCAAGCGCCACGCCGGCGTTGTTGATGACCAGGTGCACGGTCGGGTGGATGTTGAGTACTTCGCCTGGCAAGTTGCGGATGGCCTGACGATCAACCAGGTCGACCACGTGCGTGCTGTACGTTTTGCCGCGCCGTGGAAGTAAGGCCAGGGTTGCACGCAAGCCGGCTTCATCACGGTCAACCAGCGCCAGGTGACATCCACGCTCAGCCAACACGGTCGCCAATGCGCGACCAATCCCACTGGCTGCACCGGTCAGCACTGCCACCTGATTGTCGAGTTTCATTGTTGTTGTCCTGCATGGCTGTGAATGTGGTTGAGGATCAGCGCTGCAAGGCGTTCACCTTGAGGGGCATCGATTTGATGACGCATGTCTGCGATGACTTCATGGTTTGCGCCGGGTATCGCCCGTGCACTGGCGAGGCCACCGGTGGGGTTCACCATGCGGTCCTGGCCGCCGTGCACGATCAGGGTCGGCGCCTGAATGGTTGTGAGATGCGGGGTGCGGTCGCCGGACTTCAAAATAGCGCCGATCTGGCGGAACAACGCACGGGCATCGGCCCGCTCGCCGTTACGCGTCCAGGCAAGCCGTGCGTAGCTGTCCCACAACGCGTGAGCGCCGGTGGCCGTGGCATCGCCGATGTGCATCATCGTTTGACGAAAGCTTGTTATCGCGTCGGCTTCTGTACGCGGCCCCTTGGCCCGCGCCATACGCCACAAGGTCGACGCTGCGGGCTGGCCCACCTTGCGATTGCCCGTCGTGGAGAAAATGGAAACCAGCGATCTGGCCCTGCGCGGATGGCGATACGACAAGGCCTGGGCAATCATCCCGCCCATCGACATGCCCACCAGGTGCGCGCTCTCGATACCCAGATGTTCGAGCAGAAGCGCGCTGTCGTCAGCCATGTCCTCCAGGCCATAGGCGCCCGCCGGCGCTTTGCCGGTGAGCTGCTGCCATTTGCTTGGGTGAGGCGTCGCCATGCGGGATGACCGGCCGGCATCGCGGTTATCGAAGCAGATGACACGAAAGCCCCCGGCGACGAGTTGGTCGATCAATGTTGCCGGCCAGTAGACCAGCTGCAGCCCCAGCCCGACGATAAGCAAAATGGTGGGAGCCGCTTCATCGCCATGGCTGGCGTAGCAGAGCTTCAGCCCGTTGGGCAGCGTGGCGAACTGTTCGTTATGGGCGGCCAGGCTCATGGCGTCACCGCCTTGGGCAGAAATTGCAACGCCGGGTGATCGACCTCACCGTTGCGCAGAATTTTTACGTCCGCCGCGTAGTTCCACGACATGGTCCAGGGGTACGCCTTGCCCTGCCGCGGCAGTTGCGCCAACGAACGCTGCACGTAACCGGCACCAAAATTCAGCAGCGGCTCGGTTTCCATAGTCGGGTCAGCCTTGGGCGTACATACGGCGTAACCGCGCTCCTCCATATACCCGAGCAGGCGGGTGAAGTGCTCGCAGAGCAGGCCAATCTTCAGGGTCCACGAGGACGCGGTGTAACCCACCGCAATGGCGAAATTCGGAATGCCGCTGAGCAGCATGCCTTTGTAGGCGACATGCTCGGCCAAGCGCAGCTGAACCCCGTCAATCTTCGGCACAATGCCGCCCAACGGCTGCAGGTTCAGCCCGGTCGCGGTGACAATCACATCAGCCTCGATATGCTCGCCCGAGCGCAGTTGGATACCGGCGGGCGTGAAGCGCTCGATCTGGTCGGTGACGATAGACGCCTCGCCGCTGGAGATCACCTTGAACAGATCACCACCGGGCACCGCGCACATGCGCTGCTCCCAAGGGTTGTAGGGCGGATTGAAGTGCACGTCCACGGGGTAGCCGGCCGGCAGCATCTTGGTGTTCATGCTGCGGATCAGCTTGCGGGCGGCCACCGGGTAGCGCTGGCAGAACGCGTACACCCAACGCTGCTTGGCAATATTGAAACGACGCGCCAGCGAGTGAGCGATGGTGGTCCCCAACAGTGGGCGGATGCGCCGCGCAATCGGGTCTCGGGACGGTACGGGCAGCACATAGGTCGGCGTGCGCTGCAGCATGGTCACGTGCGCCGCCTGCTCCGCCAGCGCAGGCACCAGGGTCACGGCGGTCGCGCCGCTGCCGATGACCACAACACGTTTGCCGGCATAGTCCAGGTTTTCGGGCCAGTGCTGCGGGTGCACGATCTGACCTTGGAACAGCGCCTGATCAGCAAAGGCCGGGGTAAACCCCTCCTCATAGCGGTAATAGCCGGCAGCGTTGAAAATCCAGCGCGCTTCGAGAGTTGCCTCCTCGCCCGTGTCTTCCTCGCGCAAGGTGACCTCCCAGCAGCGTTTGGCGCTGTGCCAATTGAGATCGACAACCCGCTGACGGAAGCGAATGTGCTGCGCGATTCCGTTCTCGCGCGCGGTTTCAGCGATGTAGGCCTTGATCGACGGGCCGTCGGCGATGGCTTTTTCGCCTACCCAGGGCTTGAAGTCGTACCCGAACGTGAACAGATCGGAGTCGGAGCGAATGCCGGGATACTTGAACAGATCCCAGGTGCCGCCCAAATCAGCGCGAGCCTCGATGATTGTGTAAGACAGCGTCGGGCACTGCTTGCCCAGGTGATACGCCGCGCCGATGCCAGATAGTCCGGCACCAATAATTAATACGTCGACAGGCGCAAGGCCACGGTGTGCTTCGGTCATGGGGCTCACTCTTATTGTGACAACGTTCGTTCTCACTACTCTGATTGTGGCAACGAGCGTTGTCAACGCTGTACGATTCGCGAATGACAGACACCGCCAATTTCCCAATCGAAAGTTCGACCGAGCGCACCTACTCCGGCATCGCCGTGACCGAGCGCGCAGCCGCCAGGCGCCAACGCTTTATCGAAGTGGGCATCGAACTGTTTGGCACCGTGGGTTTCCACGGCACCACCATGCGCACCCTGACGGCCACGACGGGCCTGACCAATCGCTACTTTTATGAGTCTTTCGAGACCATGGAAGACTTGCTGGTGGCCTGCTACGAGCACCTGATTGGCGACTATCGAGCGCATTTGAGCGAAGTGTTGAGCGACGCCGACGCCGACGTGGAAGCGCGCACGCGGGCCGGCCTGACCTGTTTCTTCGAAGCCATGGCCAACCCACGCTTCGCGCGAATCACCCATAGCGAGGTGCTGGGCGTGAGCCCGCGGGTGGATGCCTTGTACATGCAGTCTGTCGCTGATTTTGCGGCGCTGATGATGGATTTTCTGGGCCGCGCCGGCGTGCCGGTGACGACCCATGACCCACGGGAGATGCAGCTGGTTGGCACCGCACTGGCCGGCGCAGTCATACAGACCGGCATGCTCTGGGTACACAGCCGCTACGAATTGCCCATCGAGCTGGTGGTGGAATCCAACGTAAAGGTGATCCTGGGAACCGTCAGCCAGCTGCACACAGCGCCCGGCAAATAGCGCCGGTTTCTTTTGACGGCTGCTGGGCGATGCACACTCAAGATGGGTAGCCGTATGTCTGTCTGCTTTGCAGTGTGCTAATCAGGGCCGCCAACAAGGTCAACGTAGCGCCCGCGCCGAGGGCAAGCTGAGGCGCAGAATCGACAGGGAACCGATCGAATATCAGCGCCATGATGACTGCGCCAGCAGTTTGCCCGAGCAAGCGAGCGGTGCCCTGCACTCCCCCAGCCGCCCCACTTCGGCTTATCGGAGCCGAGAGGAACATGTTGCGGTTATTGGCCACGTTAAATAGCCCGAAGCCAAGACCGCAAAGCATGGTCAATGGCACAAGCGCCATGAGGCTTTCCTGCAGAGGCCAAAGCGCAGCTCCAGCGAGCCCTGTCGAAAGACACATGCCGCCTATTAAACAAGACCAGGCGGGCGACCATCGGTTTGAAAAGCGACCAGCCAATGGCGCTATCAGCGCGACGGTTAACGGCCAGGGGATCATGTAAAAGCCTGCTGTCATCACCTCTTGGCCAAGGCAGTGCTGAAGGTAGAAAGGCAGCGCCACCAACCCTGCAGTCTGCCCGGCAAAGCAGAGCACAGAGGCAATAACTGAAATGCGGAACGCGCCGGATCTAAGCAAATCAAGCGGAACCAGTGGCGCCGCCTTGTGCGCTTCCCGCCTAACCAAAAGCCTCATCTGGATAACTGAGATGGCCAGCAATGCTGCAGCCGATAGAGGGTGGCTAGAGATGACGCTTGCGCCTATGACCAGCGAAGCAAAGGCGCCGACATTCAGTGCAATGTTCAACAGATCGGGTACGCGCGCGGTGCCGTCCACCGCGGGTAAAGCCCGACTCGCCAGCATCACCCAGAGCCCTAAGGGAAGCAGCGCAACAAACAGCCAAGGCCAGGCTGCCACGCTGAGAATTGCTGCGCCCATTGCGGGGCCTGCTGCTGATGACAGGGCGACCGCAAGCGCATTCCATCCAATGGCGGCGCCCAGTTGCTGGCTCGGTATCACGTGGCGAAGCAGTGCCACTGCGAGCGCCATGATCGCAGCGCCGCCAAGTCCCTGAAGCAATCGCGCTGCGATAAGCCAATACAGCGTAGGGGCCAGTGCACACATCAGCGTGGCGCCCAGAAAAAGCACCAACCCCCACCTGAACACTTTGCGGTAACCAAGGCCTTCACCTAGCGCTGCACAGGGCAGTAAAGCCACCAACAGCGCCGCCTGGTTGGCCGTGATGATCCACATGGACAGCGCAGGTGTCACTTCCAGCGATTGGGCGATGGCCGGCAACGCCATGTTGACTATCGCCGCGTTGAGCACCACTAGCACCATGGCGGCCAGCACTGAGCTAACGGCAGCCAGCTGCCTCGGTTTTGCGCCGACTGATATCGCCTCGACGGCATGCTCCAATGAGGCGGTGCGTTCAATCTGCGTGCCGAGGCGACCGGCTCTTGAGGCTGGGCGGCGCGGCACGATGTCAACCATTGCGCAGTGCGCCGGTTTGCGGAACCCAATCACCACCCTGCTCGATGTACCGTGTCAGCTTGCGGGCCTGTTTATCCTCAATCCTCAAATCCCGCTCGGTGAAGCGAAAGAGCAAAGCCGGTCCGCAGATGCACTGCGTATCGTGAATATCGCCCGGCAGATAGACCTGCGTTTGGCCGGCGCTCACACGGGTGGAACCGCGCTTTACCAGTTTCACCCGGCCATCCGGGGCCTGCACGCTGGCATAGCTACCCATCTCGATTTCACCGCGCTGCACCGCGTAAATAACCCAGCCACGACCGTGATCATGTGGCGGCCGGTAGAGCCCTTCAGGTTCGGTGTGCGCCAACAGCAAAAAACCGTTTACCGGATCTCGATACAGCTCTTGCTGAGCCAATGCCTGCTGGTGGAGGTCGCTCAACCACGGTTCGGTGACAGGCGTTTCTACGAGCTCACCTAATTGCTGCTGGCAGCCTGCGACCACTTCAGAGCTGAGCGGGCCCCAGACTGACTGGACACGCTCAACAAACCTGCTTAACGAATTCATACACCACCTCTTCATCCGCATCGGTACACATTTGCCGATGCAGCGAACTGTATGAAGCTTCCAGGCATGGCGGAAGGCGCACGGCTTGCACTTTATTGTTGCGCCTGACGCCATACATCGAACGAGCTGGGCTACCATACAACCATGTCAAATCCGGACCTCAATCTACTCATTACCCTCGATGCGGTGCTCGCTGAAGGTAGCGTCACGCGCGCAGCCAAACGCCTACGGCTCAGCCCGTCGGCGATGAGCCGGGCACTTGCGCGACTTAGAGAAACCACAGGTGATCCACTATTGGTAAGGGCCGGACGTGGGCTCGTTCCTACTCCCAGGGCGATCGAACTGCGTGAACGTGTTGCTCAGCTTGTTCGCGATGCGCAAGAAGTTTTGCGCCCAACCGAGCTTCTCGATCTGAAAAAACTCGACCGGACATTCGCAATCAGAACCAGTGAAGGTTTTGCTGAAAACTTTGGCCCCGCGCTTATCGCGCGTATTGGAGAAATGGCTCCGGGAGTGCGGCTGTTCTTTATGCACAAGCCAGACAAAGACAGTAAGCCATTACGGGACGGAGTCGTTGATCTCGAAACCGGCGTTATAAATCTGGCCTCTGCTCCCGAACTGAGGGGCCAGTCTTTGTTCAGGGATAAATACGTGGGTGTTGTACGAGCCGGGCATCCGCTAAGTCGCGGCAAAATTACGCCGGAAAAGTACGCAGGAGGTATGCACATCTCCGTGTCGCGGGAAGGGATAGATAAAGGCCCCATAGATGACGAGCTGCGGCCCCTCGGACTGGAGCGAAAGATCGTTACGATCGTCGGTGGCTTTTCGATCGCGCTGGGGCTGGCCCGCGGGTCAGATCTGATCGCCAGTGTTCCCGAACGCCATACCGCGAGCTTGCGCGAGGGCATGCATAGTTTTCCGCTGCCTTTGCCTGTTGCGCAGTTCAGCGTTTCATTGCTTTGGCATCCGAGATTCAGCGCTGATCCCGCTCATCAATGGCTCCGAAACTTGATCCTGGAGGTTTGCGGACGGCGTGAATAGGCGCGCTTACAGTGTGCCCACAGTGAATTTATCGGGCAGTACGATGAAGTGTGCTTCTAGCCGTTTGCAGCCCATCGCGGCAGGCTGCTAACGGCCAAAAGCGGTCGTTTAAGAACGCTCTGCATCACGCTAACATTGAGTACGTCTAGGCAGGATAAATACTCGGGGCGCCAGAAGGCCGAACCCGAAATCACACGTTCAAGCAAACCTCACACTTCAAGGAAGACCCCGTGAAAGCTCTGGATTTTTTACGCTGTGCCATCGTCAGCTTGCTGTTCTCCTTCGTCGCCCCGGCGCTAACCATGGAAATGTCAGGGCCTAAGGAAACAGAGCGATTTGGCGAACGGATTGTCGATGTCTCCGCGCTTTCGGATGAGCAGTTTGATATTTTGAGCGAAGAGGAATTTCAGCAGACTTTGGCCGACGCTCCGCGCAAGGAACCTGAAAGCGAAGTAGCAGAGCTTTTTTCCTTCATTTCCAGTCCATGGTTCCTGCATTTCTATATTCAAGCCGTCCTCTCTTTTCTGCCGTTTATATTCCTTGCAGCGGTCTGCGCTTCTTTTTGGAACAGGCTGTCCGCTAAGCCCTTGAGTAATGTGGGGTAAGGAAAGCTTTTGTGCAGACGTCTAAGCCCTGCCTCTTACCGATGATAGCTACCTGTCGCGGCAGGCTTCTTTCGGCCAGAAGCGGACATTTAGAGCAGAGAAACAAATCTCTCGCTTTTTTCGCACGTGGTTGTTGTGCGCCCCGATGACGAAAACTGGGCGCAGCGCGTGATCGACTCCGTGGCCAAATACCGTACGGCTTGCCTCCTGGGGTAAAAAACCCGCATCGTTAGCCGCAAGGATGCATAAGCGCTTCATATAGAGTATGCCGCGCGCACCAGGGACGTTCGGCGTCCCACTTAAAGCACCGCCTTTTCAGCCTCGATAAGACAGGGACGTCATGATAACCATCGCTCGTTATTCATTAGCCATCGAAGCGCACGTCGCCCGCGCCAAACTGGAATCCGAAGGCATTCCAGCGTTCGTCGCCGATGAACACACCATCACCGCCGACTGGCTCTACTCCAACGCCATGGGCGGCGTCCGACTGCAGGTGCCAAACACCTACGTCGAGCAAGCCCGCGTCATTCTGGCGACCGACTTCAGCGAAGACCTGATCGCCGAGCAAGCGCACGAAACCCCCAACGTGAGTACAAAAAAAACTTTCAAATGGCGGTACGTCATCTTGTTAGCCATCGCGGTTGGCGCAACAGGAAAGTGGATTGTCGGTATCGGGCCGGCATCGTTTCACGCGGCGTCGCTAGCCGAGCAGGCGAGCGCAGAGGTCGAAAAAATCAACGCGAAGACGCCAATACAGGTCGATGAAATCACTGTGCTGACCAAGGCTACATTCACTGACGACTACGTTATTGCCCTAAATATGACACTCATTGATTTCGAGACGTACGAGAAGGAGTTTGATCTCAGCGCACAGCGTGCTTCCGTGGTGGAACAACTATGCGCTGCCCAGAATGGTAGAAACTCACCGTTGAGCATGGGGTTAACGCTTAGGTATGTTTATTCGACAGAAAACGGTCGGCAGCTTAATAGATTTGATATTGATAGGCAGGACTGCCGCTAGAGATTGGCAAGGAGCGGGGCATTTATCTGAATGCTTTAATCTAGAGTCGATTAATAAATCTGTCCCTTTTTCCCCAAACTCGCGTCCGGGACTGGGTGCTATCGGCCAACAGCTGCCATTCGCTGACGGCTGCAATCGGCCAGAAGCGGACGACTAGAGCAAAGAAATATGTCCCCTTTTTCGCTCCAATTCGCTTAGCTGCAATGCAGATAGCCGGTTAACGAATCCTTCCAGCCTTTATCTGAGTCGAATCCGTACTTTAGCCCGTTGGATGTCTGCGCGGAGAAAGCGCCAATTCCGTGTTGGATCATGTAAGCCGGAAGATAGTCCGGTGGGCCTTTGCGCTCTACGGCCGAGCACAACGTGGCCAGTTGGCTGGAGCCTGGGCTTAACATCAATTGCACCGTGCGGACGAAGGTGTCGCGTTGTTCCTTCGTCAAGTCATCCGCATATTTGAGCTGTAAAACGGTTATGGCCTGCCGAGCCGTGCTGTCGGATACGCGCAATTGGTCAAAGCGGCCAAAGGCTCCCGCGACTGCATACAGTTGTGCCGCTTTCTCGTAATCCGCTGCCTTGATGCACGCAGCCATGCCTGGATAGATGTCGGCAGGCGTGTGCTCGTTGGTCACCTCAGAAATAGGCACACAACCTATCGGTGCGTTAGCCTGCAAGTTGCCGGGAGTCTCGAAATTGGTAACTTGTGACGTGGTCGAGATGGCAGGCGTGTGTGGCGAAGAGGTAGTGCATCCAACAAGAGCAGCTGCGGCGAGCGCGATAGCTAAGACACGTTCCATCATCATCCCTTGCGGTAAATTCCAATGTGAAAGACGGCTGAATACCTCAGGCAGCCCCTCCAAGCCGTCGTTCGCTATTACTGCTGTTTAAGTGTCTGAGAACACTGGGTGTTCTTTACGGCAGATCGCTCCGGTGTTTGCCGCCCGGTGACGCCATCGATTCGATACACGTCAATGGAGCACGCCTGGCGACTAGCCCGGTGCACGGCCAAGTAAGACCCGCCTTCTTCGGGCAGAAACTTCATCACTGGCGCGCAGTAGCCTTGAGTGACAACCAAATCGGCCCCCTCAGCTGCTACGTCCTGTACAGGAATCGCAAACACCGAAAAAATAAACGGTTTGCCGGCAGCAATCCTAGTGACGGCTTCGTGGCTAAAGGTATTACCCAGCGCGTAGGAGTTGAGAAAGGCGAACCGTTTTTCAGGGTGATCGGAACAATCTGCTTGTTCGTACTGCACAGCTGGAATGTTGCCGCCGTCGTTCATCTCGGTCACTAACCGAAGCGTCGCGACGGAGCCTGTTACAGGTGGGCTATAAGTCTGCATACAGCCGGCGAGGGCCAACATCACAAGTGCGGCGAAACAGGGCAGAGTGGGGACAGGGGACATTACTCTTCCATGAGAATGAGTTGAGCAACTAGGGGGGCTGCCGAGGGCTTCATTGCCTATGGTCAAGCCAACAGCACCCAGGCTTTTAAGCGACTTTGAAACTAGACAACAGCGTTCAGACTGTCGATCACCCTTAAGGACGATTTTCTCACCATAGGGATTGCTCTAATTTTTCTGCGAGCGAGAGCGTATTTGTACGCTGCTTGAGCTTTTACGCGAAGTAAACGTCCGCTATTGGCCGATAACTGCCTGTCGTGACCGGCATTCATCTGCCAGAAGCAGTCATAACAAGCGGTCCGACGTCATCAACATTTCCGCCATGTTGCTCAAGGTGCCTTATGAGTTTGATACCCGAACTGAACAGCGAAGCCCATGTGCTGATATGCGGCGCCAGCCGAGGCATCGGCTTGGCGCTGTGCGGGGCTTTGCTCGCGCGCCATGATGTGGCTCAGGTATGGGCAGTAGCGCGAAAAGCTAGCACCTGCGCTGAACTGGCAGAGCTTGCAGATCAGTATGGCGAACGCTTGAAGCGAGTCGACTGCGACGCGCGCGATGAGCAATCCCTCGAAGCACTCGTGAGCGAGACGCTTGAGCGATGCGCTCATCTGCACCTTGTCATCAGTACCCTGGGCATTCTTCATCAGGACGGCGCAAAAGCAGAAAAGGGCCTGTCTCAACTTACCCTTGCGAGCATGCAAGCAAGCTTTGCGACCAACACGTTTGCTCCAATCCTGCTGCTTAAGCACCTACTCCCGTTATTGCGCAAACAACCTTCTACCTTCGCGGCGCTCTCGGCGAGAGTTGGCTCTATTGGCGACAATCGACTGGGTGGCTGGTACAGCTACAGGGCCAGCAAGGCCGCGCTGAATCAGTTGCTGCATACGGCCAGTATCGAATTGAAACGTCTGAACCCTGCCTCTACTGTCCTGGCAATACACCCAGGCACGACTGACACGCAGCTGTCTCAACCCTTCCAGGCGAACGTGCCTGATGGCCAACTGTTCGAACCGGCTTTCTCAGCGGCTTGCATAATTGATGTGGTAGGAAAGCATGGGCCGTCCGACAGCGGAACCTTCTGGGACTGGAACGACAAACCCATTGCCTGGTGATTCTTTTAATCGCTGAACGTTAAGAGCTGTCAGCCCGCCCTGCCTCGTCCGACCAGCTGTCCCCGTTGTTCCCACTCCCCTTTGTTCCCATTCAGGAAGTTTTGGCTCGCATGATCCCCGTTGCACTGCCCTCAGTCGAACTACTGCTTTACCTCGCCTTTTTCTTCGCCGCGACGGTTTTCTGGTTCGGGTGGACGATAAGGCTGGTGGTTCGATATTCCACAGGTCGCTGGCGCCGCCCCGTCCTCCTGCCCTACGCGCTTATCACCGCGTGTGCGCTTTTTACCCTGTGGCAGTGCGCGGCTTTTTATCTTCAGATGCGTAGCTCTGAACGGCAGAGAGAGGCAAGTTATCGCCCGGAACTAGTAGAGCCGATGCGCCTTGGCCACATCGACATGCCCAAAGGCACAAAACTCGAGTTAGCCGTTGCGGAACAACCGGAATCCTTCAAGCGAGCCGTATTTCCAAGCCCTGTGCGTATGCTCGACATCGATGCCATCGAAGTAGCCCGCTACATCGCGATTCAAACCAACGAAAAATACGAAACTGTGGGCTTCACGCCACAGAACATGCGGATAACCGGCCACGGCACGACGATGCAAAACGGCTGGCGGTGTAATGCGATGCAACCGGTGGAGTTTGAGCTCAAGCCTGATGGCGGCGTTTCGGCTTTCAGCAGCTGTACGCTTGCCAAGGGCAATGTAGTCGATGGCATCACCTTCCCCGAAGGCACGTCGCTCCGTGCTTCCACCGGCAATGTCTATACCGATGGGTTTGTAGATTCCGACCGCTGGGTTCTCGATACGCCAGAAGGCGTGCCGGTGCGTATCGATAGTTTCGAGCTTGCGGATGCCAGCATTGCGCTCGACGCAGAGCGAAAGCTCTATGAAGTCAAAAGTGCGGTGCTTTCGAACGATGCGGCACTCGCAGAGCGCCGGTATCTGGCGGCAAGCGCTATCCGCTTCAATCCGCGGCATGTTCGGGAAGACTATGCGGATGCCTGGTTGATAACCCCGCCTCCGGGCGCCGACGGCTCACAGGCGGTAGCGCCTAAGACCATCGTGCAGCGCAGGGACGGAAAGGTGTTGGCCACGCTTACTGACTAAACGCGTGATCGTTAATCCATTTCTGCATTTGCGTTTAAGCGTTGGACGAGAGTGAGGAAACTGATCGAGCGGCCGATGAGTTTTTGCGGGCGTTCATGGCAGCGGGGGATGAGGTTTTTGATAATGACGGCCCCAAAAAGCGCGCCGCTATTTCAAGAATGGAATAGTCGATGACGACAGTCCGACGGCGAAAGCTTCTGGCCGATAGCTGCCTGTCGTGACCGTCTGCGAAAAGCCAGAAGGGGACGTTTCGAGTAGAAAAATGAATCTGTCCCCTTATCGCTTTCGAAGGACCGCCATTAGCCGTTGGCGGCCGGTCACGACTGGCAAGTAACGGCCACGAGCGAACGCGGAGAATCAACGAAATCTCAGCACCGCCACCCGTTGCAACAGAACCTTCCAGATGGCTAGGATGGCGGGGCGTTTGCTAGGTCGACAGCCCACTTCAAGGAAGAAACTATGTCCGAAAACCACTTCAAATTCGAGTGTCTCAGCCCGACGCCAGAGGAACTTCTGCCGCTGCTTGCCGAATTGCAAAAGGTGCAGAACAGCATCGGTGTTGAGGACAGTGCATTGCAGCCGTTTCTAGGAGGCTGGGATCAGCCTTGTGTGCGTAGCCCGGCACTTTATGGCAACTTGCTGGTGTTCGTCGTTGTCGCATCCGGGCTAGACACCACGAGCGAGGAGCAGATTCAGGCGCTGCACGAATTGGGGCCTGAATTCATTCGGATATACGCGGAATACACCCAGACTGGCAGCTCCCAAGCGCTGTGTTATCACCGCGGTAAAAAGATTGCGCCCAAGGCCTTTCCAAAGCCTAACCTCGATCAGGCAGGCCAGGCCTATTTCTTCCTACAAGAGCAACGGGACGCGCCTCTCGCCACGCTGGTAAAGGGCGGCCTCGACCCTAACACGTGCTTCAATGGGCGCCCCCTCATCGTTCTCGCCTGCGAGCACTTTCTGGATAAAACTGTCACCGCGCTTCTGAGCGCTGGTGTAGACCTGAATGTGACCAAAGCCTATCCCCTTGAGCTTGCGTACAGCATTTCCCAACTGGAAAGTCTGAGCGACCGCCACGCCTTGCTCAAAGGCGTTATTGCCAGTGGTGCCGACCTTAACAAAGTCTGGACGGCTGCCCGGGGCTTTTACAAAGAGCCAGCCATGACCGCTTTGCTAATTGCGGCGGGTGTGGACATCAACCAGCAGCTTCCCTACCAGGAAGGCTCGCTCCTTTACACGCTACTCGACGACCGGCCAGAACTTGTCGAGCTGTTAGAACGGCATGGGGGCAAGGCGCTGCCACCGGAATCTCAGAGCGATTCCCACCGGCTAGAGCATCTTATCCATGGTGGTCGAGGAGCTGAAACCATCGAACAGTTGCTAGCGGACGGCGTCTCCCCAAACGAACTCGTTGGGGGGCACCCGGCCGCCCTTGTCGCCGTTAGCCACAAGCCCCATGTCGCACTTAGCCTAATGCTGGCAGGTGCGAACTTCAGTGATTGGGTGGAGCCTATGTTCTTTCAGAACGAGGTCCTTTATCCCCTCTCGTTCTACGAGGCTGGCAGGCCGACTAGCGAGCAAGATACCGCTGCGACTCTGGGAATCCTCAAGCTACTGCTGACCCATGGGCTCGATCCCAACATGCACTGCAAAACCTCCCTCTACTACCAGAGCGGTAGCTGCTTTAAGTACGAGGGGCCTCTGTTTCTGATGCTTATGACCACGTCTTGCGCAGATAACAACAAATGGGCTGCGCTGCGTCTGGCGCTCGCCTCGCTGTTTATCGAGCATGGAGTCAACCTTAACGCCGCCGGCGGACGGGGAAGCGGCCTAGTACAACATGCAACGCTCCGTGCGAACCTCTCGCCCGAAGCGGTTGAAACGTTTTCAGCCGCTGGTATAGCAAGCCTACTTCATCACCTTGAGCGTCAAGGAGCTAGCCATGGAATGGAGGAGCTTATCAAGCTGCTGAAGGAGCACGGTGCAGTGTCATTGCGGGTCGAAAACGCACCAGCTTGAAGGTAACGAATGAGGAAGGTTTGGAACAAAGGGGGCGGATTTATTAAAAGCGAACAAAGGGGGCAGCCATCAGCCTAAGGAGGGCTGCCTCCACGTCCCCCAAAAAATCAAAAGTCATCGCGACTGAAGCACTCCCCAGCGTTCGCAAAAACACCCCCCTCACGCGTCGAGCAAGACAACTGCGTACGAATGATCTCCGCCATATCCAATGCTCCCTGGGCAGCGCCCTGCGAAACATGAAGCTCGACCGCGAAATCTGGCAACTTCGGCAGTCCTGAATCATCGCCCAGCACCTGAAAATCATCCGGTACAAGCGAGCGAAGCCACGGCGTCAGTGCCAGGCCGCTTTTTACCGTGGCGAGAGTGGTTTCAACCGAGGAGTTTTCGAATATCACGCGCCAGCTGATGCTGGATTCGCCTAGCAGTGAAAACACGGGACGGCGAAACGCGCAGGTCGGCGTGATGAAACATAGCGGCAAGGGTCGTTGGCTAACCGGCTCTTGTAAGCCGCCTATCCAGACCAGCGACTCCACAGACAGGCGCTCGCCGACCGCTTCGTTCGCCAGGCACTGGCTGACCGTCAAATCGATCTGCCCCTTAGAGAAAGCATTCATCAGCTCGAACGATGAGCCAGGCACAACAATGACTTCGACGTCGGGATGCCTGGCGGCAAAGGCTTTTAGAACGTCCGCAAAATGCGATCCGGCCATGTCATGTGGCACGCCCACCTTGACCGTCTCCGGCACGCTTGCGCCGATCATTTCGCGGCACAGGCTGTCGTTGAGGTCGAGCAGACGCCGCGCGTTGGGTAAGAAGTGCAGGCCGCGATTTGTCAGCCTCGCGCCGCTGGAGTCTCGTTCGAAAAGCTGACATCCAAAGAAGCTTTCGAGCCGTTTGATCTGCTGACTGATACCGCCTTGCGTCAGATGCAACTGGCGAGCGGCGGCGCTGATGCTGCCTGTTTCAGCGATGGTGACAAAGCTGCGAACGAGCACTAAATCGACGGTACGGAGAGGTGCGGGCATGCCGGCATCCATTAGGGTTGCTAATGGCCTTATTATAAACATTCGATACGGGGCGTCGCGCTGCGCACGTATGGTGGGGCTCCTTTTTTGGAGTCTTATTCATGATGCTCAGCGGCAGCAGCACCAACATCGAAGCAGCTTTGGCCAACGTCACCGAGCATTGGTGTCCGCAGGTTATTGGCCAGGTCAACGACCAGTACATCAAAGTGGCCAAGCTCAAAGGCGAGCTGATGTGGCACGCCCACGCGGATGAAGATGAGATGTTCATGGTGGTCTACGGGACGCTGACTATTCAGCTGGAAGACCGCGACATCACTCTGCAGCCCGGCGAATTTTTCGTGATTCCAAAGGGTGTTCGTCACAACCCGGTAGCGTCCGAAGAATGCGGCATTGTGTTGATCGAAACCGTCACCACGCGTCATACGGGAGAGGAAGTCAGCGCCCGGACCGTACCCATCGAGCGCCAACTGAGATGAGGGACGTCGTCTTCAAAAACGCGTTTTTGATTGGGCAGAGCGCAGATTCAATTTGCTCATTCGAAACGTCGGATTTTGGTCGAAGGCTGCCTGTCGATTAGTAAAAAGGGGACAGATTTTCTGCGCTAAGCCTCCGCTTTTGGCCGATTGCGGCCG
The DNA here is from genome assembly GCF_979258585.1 of Pseudomonas sp. AC136. Taxonomy (NCBI): domain Bacteria; kingdom Pseudomonadati; phylum Pseudomonadota; class Gammaproteobacteria; order Pseudomonadales; family Pseudomonadaceae; genus Pseudomonas; species Pseudomonas sp. AC136. Next base: position 5,101,838 of record NZ_OZ409865.1, on the reverse strand, counting down.
TCTGCGGCCGTCTGCGGCCGTCTGCGACCGGCAGCTTCCGGCCAGAAGCGGAAATTCGTAAGCGGGCTCGCCGCTTAATCTTTCGGCATCATCTGAGGGTTAAAAACCACCTCCCACAGATGTTCGTCTGGGTCCATAAAATAGCCAGCGTAACCCCCGTAGAAGGTGTCTTGCGCTGCTTTTACCAGCGTGGCGCCAGCCTCGGTGGCCCGTTGCATCACCGCGTCGACGTCCGCTTTTGAAGATACGTTGTGACCAAGGGCGAATTGAGAAAGACCGCCGGCCCTATGCGGAAGTCCCGTGTCAGCAGCCAGGCTGGAGCGAGGCCACAGTGCCAGTTTGAGCCCGCCTTGCAAGTCGAAGAACGCGACGGCGCCGTTGATAAATTCTGTGCCGACTATTCCGTTGGTCGGCAGTCCTAGGCCGTCTCGGTAGAAAGCCACGGCACTGTCCAAATCGTCGACACCGAGGGTGATGACTGAGATTCTAGGTTGCATATGCGTTCCGGAAAGTAAGAGCAACAAAGGGGACAGATTGAACCACCCCCGATATTTCGGACACCCATGAAAGGGGGCAATCCCCGAGGAGGTGTTTGGTGGAACAACGTAATCGGTTCACAGCAGAGTTCAAGCGCGAAGCTGTCCGTCTTTTGAAGACATCCGGCAAGCCAGCCGCCGTCGTCGCTCGCGAGTTAGGCATCCCACGCAACCGGCTCTACAAATGGGCCCAAGACATGCAAGACAAGGGCGATCAAGCGTTCCAAGGCAGTGGGCGACCGAAAGCCAGCAGCGATGAGCTAAGCACCTTGAAACGTGAGAACGCGCGGCTCAAGGAAGAGAACGAGATTCTAAAAAAGGCGGCGGCGTACTTTGCGCGAGAGCTGTCGTGAAGTACGCCTGGATCAGAAGCCAAAAGACTTGCTCGGTACGCAAGATGGGTACGACTCACCCACATAGGTAACAAATCAGTTCAACCACATGGGTAACAGTTTTTAACCTAATGGGGTCTCCCTCAGGAGGGTGCCCTCATGCCGTGGCGAGAACTGAAACCTATGGACGAGAAAGTGTTGTTCATTGCTGATTACCTCAGGCAGGTCAGCAGCTTCACTGCGTTGTGCGAGCACTTCGGCATCAGTCGAAAGACCGGCTACAAGTGGGTGGAACGCTACAACTTAGCCGGCATGGAGGGGTTGGCTGAGCAAAGTCGGCGGCGTCGCGAACAGGTGTGCACGCCATTTGTTATCCGCGAGTACATCCTTGATCTAAGGCGCCGATCTGCGGTTGAACTGGGGCCGAAGAAGATCCAGGCACTCGTGGAGCAGCGATATCCTGGGCAAAGTCCTTCCCGGACCACGATCTACAGCATCCTCAAACAGGCGGGATTGGTCACGCCCCGCCGGCTTCGTAAGCGGGTACCTAGCTATCCAAAGCCGCTTAAATCGACCAACGAACCTAATGAACTCTGGAGCGCCGACTACAAAGGTCAGTTCCTGACTCAGGACGGGAAGTGGTGTTATCCGTTGACGGTGATGGATCACGCCAGTCGTTTTCTGCTGGCTTGCGAAGGCATGTCCGGCACACGGCTAAAGGAGACCAAGTCGGCTTTCGAAGATTTGTTTCGCTGCTACGGATTACCTTCGCGCCTGCGAACAGACAACGGCACCCCCTTCGCTAGCGCTGGCAAAACAGGTCTAAGCCAACTCTCCATTTGGTGGCTACGGCTGGGCATCATTCCTGAACGAATAGCACCTGGCCGCCCCGAACAGAATGGGCGCCACGAACGTATGCATCGGACGCTGAAACGGGCCGTCACTCACCCCTGTTCTGCGCATATGGCGGAGCAGCAAAGGCAGTTCGACCTGTTTCGTCATAATTACAATGAGCAGCGGCCGCACGAAGCGCTAAACCAGAGCACGCCCAAAACCCATTACCAGAATTCGCCACGGCCATACCCGGAACGCTTGCCGGAGCCGACATATCCTGGCTATGTCGAACCGCACCGGGCCGACTGCAGCGGGATCATCAATCGCCACGGTATGCGCATTTATGTGGGGTATCTTTTAAGGCACGAACTAATTGGGCTGGAGCAAATTGGCGATGATCTTTGGGCCGTTCATTTCGGCCCGGTTGTGATAGGTAGGCTGGACGAAAGGGAGCAGAAGGATGGGTATCTATCCTTGAAAGTGTCACCCATGTGATTGAACACTTTTGTTACCCATGTGGTTGTCTCGTACATGCCCCTACCTTGGGTCTCCGCTGCGCTCCGACTTCCCTCCCTCCGTCGCCGCTCCGGGGGCCGTCACAACGGGCCATCCATGGCCCGATGTTCCTTTCGCGGCTCCCGGCCGCTCAACCCCCTACGCGTCGACTCCACTCGGCCTGCGATGAATGGGGCGGGTAGATCACAAGCCAGATCAAAAGCCAGGTCAAAAGCTGTAGAGCAACATCAAAAACTCGCGGCTGAAGCCGCTCCCACAGTTTTACGTGGCTACTGTAGGAGCGGCTTTAGCCGCGATGCTCTTGATCTACATCGCTTCAAACCGCGCCATCAAATCACTCACCCGCTCGGCCTTCTGTTCCACCACGGCCTGGCTGTCCAGCCCTTCCACGTATTCGGCCAACTCGGCCACCGAGCTGCATTCGAACATGGCCCGCAGCGGCACGTTGCGTTGCAGCACGGTTTGCATCCGTGAGGCGATTTGTGTGGCGAGCAGGGAGTGCCCGCCCAGTTCGAAGAAGTTGTCGTGCACGCCGACTCGCTCAAGCTTCAGCACCTGTGCCCAGATGTCGGCCAGTTGCCTTTCAAGGTCGGTACGCGGTGCGACGTAGTGTTGGTTCGGTGCAAGCCCAAGCTCCAGAGCCGGCAAGGCGTTGCGGTCGAGTTTGCCGTTGGCGTTGAGTGGCAGGCGGTCGAGCAGTTGCCAGTGCAGCGGCACCATGTAGTCCGGCAGGTCGGCGCGTAGGCGTTGTTTGATCGGGTCGAACCACGCAGCGGGGTCATGCACGGGCGCAGTCGCCACGAGATAGCCGACCAGGTATTTGCCAGTCGGACCTTCCTGCACGGCGACGGCAGCATCTCGTACGTCGGCCTGTTCATGCAGCCGCGCTTCGATTTCGCCGAGTTCGATACGGAAGCCGCGAATTTTCACTTGATGGTCGATACGCCCGACATATTCCAGCACGCCGTCGGCCCGACGACGGGCCAGGTCGCCGCTGCGGTATAGGCGCTCGCCCGTGGCAAAGGGGTTGGGCACGAAGGCCTGGGCGGTGCGCTGGGGGTCGCCGACGTAGCCGCGCCCGACGCCCGTGCCGGCGATGCACAGTTCGCCTACCGCACCGAGCGGCACCAGTTCGAGGGCGTCGTCCAGCAGGTACAGGCGGTTGTTGTCGGTGGGGCTGCCGATGGGCAGGTAGGTGCTTTGGGTAGACGCCTGGTCCACGCGGAAAAACGCGACGTCATCCGAACACTCGGCCGGCCCGTAGGCGTTTACCAGGCCGACGTTGGGGTAGCGTTGCAGCCATTGGCGCGCCAGTTCCGGTGGCATCGCTTCGCCGGTGGGCAGCATCCAGCGCAGGTTTTCGAGCGGCTGGGCGATGTCTTCGGCAAGCATGCCCTGGATCAGCGACGGCACGCTTTCCAGCACGCTGATGTGCTGCTCGGCGACATGCGCGAGCAGCGCCTGTGGGTCGTGGGCGATGGTGTTGGGCACGATGGCCACGCGCGCGCCAAACAGCGGCGCGGCGAGGAATTGCCAGACGGAAATGTCGAAGCTTTGCGAGGCGGTTTGCGCGATCACGTCGTCGCTGCCGAGGTTCAGGTACGGCACTTTGCTCAGTTGGTTGTTGAGCATGCCGGCCTGCTCGACCATCACGCCTTTGGGCAAACCGGTGGAGCCCGAGGTGTAGATCACGTAGGCCAGGTTGTTTGGCGCGCTGTAGACGCCAGGGTTGTCGAGCGGCCACTGGCTTTCTTGTACGTCTTCCCACACCAGCAGACGCGGACGGCTGCCGCAGCCGAGTTCTTCCAGCAGGGTCATCGCCTGCTCGCGGCACGCGCGGGTGCACACCAGTACCGGCGTGCGGCTCAGTTCGATGATCCGCGTCAGCCGTTGCACGGGGTGGCTGGGGTCCAGCGGCAGGTAGCCGGCGCCGGCTTTGAAGCTGCCGACGATCATGCCCAGCAGTTCCAGGCTCCGCTCGGCCAGCAGCGCTACCGGCTGGTCGAGGCGCACGCCGGCAGCAATCAAGGCGTGGCCGAGACGGTTGGCTCGCCCATTCAATTGTTCATAGGTCCATTGCTGATCCAGGCAACTGGCGACGACGCGCTGCGGCGCGGCGGCCACCTGCGTTTCGAACAGCCGTGCGTAGCCTTGCTCCAGCGGATAGGCGCGCTCGCTGTTGTTGCAGTCGACAGTCAGCAAGCGCCGCTCGCTTTCGCCCAGTAAGGGCAGCTCGGCCATGTCGCCGTGGAAATGCTCAGCCAGGGCCAGCAGCAGCCGTTTGAATTCGGCGAGCAGGCGTTCGATGGTTGCCACGTCGAAGTAGCGCTGGTCGTAGGACAGGTGCAGGCCCAGGTCGTCGCCCGGATAGCACACCACCGTCAGCGGGAAGTTGGTGTGCGTGCGGCCCGAGTCGGAGGTGGCGTTCAGGCTTTGCGCCTGGTCGAGCACGGTGGTTTCCACCGGGGCGTTTTCGAACACGAACAGGCTGTCGAACAGCGGCTGGCCTTTGGGCAATTCGCTGCATTCCTGAATTGCCACCAGCGGCAGGTATTCGTGCTCGCGCAGGTCCATGTTGCTGGCGAACAAGCCGTGCAGCCAGTCGCGCACGCTGCGCTTTTCCCCGGCGGCCGGCAGTTTCACCCGCAGGGCCACGCTGTTGATGAACAGCCCGACGGTGCGCTGCATGGCGGGCATGCCGACCGGGCGACCGGCCACCGTCACGCCAAACAGCACGTCGCGCTCGCCGCTGTAACGGCGCAACACCAGCGCCCAGGCGGCTTGGGCGAAGGTGTTGACGGTGAGCTGATGACGCTGCGCCAACTCGCGCACGTGCGCGCCTTCGCTCGGTTGCAATCGGGTGTAGCAGTCGCCAACGACCATGCCGCCACTGTCGCCGCTGTGGTCCTGAACGATGGGCCGGTCGCTGGGGATGTAGGTGCGGCGCTCGAAGCCGGCCAGGTTGCGTTGCCACCACTGGCGCGCCTGGTTGAGGTCCTGGCGTTGCAGCCAGCTGATGTAGTCGCGATAACGCGGCGCGTCGGGCAATTGCGGCGCGCGCTGTTCGCCCAGGGCGCTGTAGATTTCAAAGAAGTCACTCATCAGCAAGCCCCGGCACCAGGCGTCGATGAGAATGTGGTGGTTGCTCATCATGAACCAGTAGCGCTGCTCGGCCAGCTTGATCAGGCGCAGGTGGAAGGGCGGACGGTTGAGCAAGTCGAAGCCCGCTTCGCGCTCGCGTTTGTGCAGGGCTTGCAGGCGCGCTTCATGCTCGTGTTCGGGCACGGCGCTCCAGTCGAGCAGCTCCAGGTCGGCGGCGCCGGGTTTGTGGATGATCTGCAGCATGGCCTCGCCGGCGTTCCAGGCGAACGAGGCGCGTAGCGCTTCATGGCGCGCGACCACGGCCTGCCAGGCACAGGCGAAACGCTCGGGGTCCAGCGTGCTGTTGATGCGGTAGCGGTCTTGCATGTAATAGATGCCGGTGCCCGGTTCCAGCAGCGTGTGCAGCAGCAGCCCTTCCTGCATGGGCGTGAGCGGGTACAGGTCGTCGATGTCTGTGACCGGCACGGGCAGATTGTCGAGTTGGTGTTGGCTCAGGTGCGCGAGCGGGAAGTCGGACGGCGTAAAGCCGCCCTTGCCGGCGTGCAGGCAATGGTCGATGACGCCGTGCAGCTCGACGATCAGCGCCTCGGCCAACTCCTGAACCGCGCTGGCGTCGTAGCGTTCGCGACTGAAGGTCCAGCGCACGTGCAGCTCACCGTTGTGCACCTGGCCGTCGATGCTCAGCTCGTTGGCCAGTGGCGCCAGCGCGCTGTGGATAGCGCCGGGGCTGTCTTGCAGCAAGGTGAACAGGCCATCGGCGCCGGCATCAAGCTGGCCAAGGTAGTTGAAGGTGACCCTGGCTTCGGGCAACTCGCTAATGGCGGCGCGGCTGACGGAATCGGCGAGGTAACGCAATACGCCATAGCCCAGGCCTTTGTGCGGCACGCTGCGCAGGTGTTCCTTGGTGGCTTTGATGGCGGTGGCGAGGTCGACGTGATGGTCGATGCGCAGCGGATAAGCGCTGGTAAACCAGCCGACGCTGCGGGTTAGGTCGTGGTCGTCGAACAGCGCTTCGCGGCCGTGGCCTTCGAGTTGAATCAGCGCCGAGGCCTGCCCGGTCCAGTGGCACAGCACGCGGCTGAGCGCGGTCAGCAGCAGGTCGTTGACCTGGGTGCGATAGGCCGCGGGCGCCTGCGTCAGCAACTGGCCGGTGCGTTCGGCACTCAGGCGCACGGTGACGGTTTCGGCATCGCGTTCAAGGTTGCTGCCCGCGCGGCGAACGCCGGGCAAATCACCGCCCTGCCCGCCCACTTGCCGCTGCCACCAGCGCAGTTCTTCGCGCAGCGACTCGCTGCTGGCATAAGCGCCGAGGCGCGCGGCCCATTCGCCCATGGCGCTGGTTTTGGCCGGCAGTTGCGGTTCTGTTTTGCCGCTTAGCAACTGCTCATAAGCCGATTGCAAATCATCGAGCAGCACGCGCCACGACACGCCATCGACCACCGTGTGATGAATCGCCAGCAGCAGTTTTTGCCCGTCCACCAGAACGGCACGCAGCAGCGGGCCGTGTTCGAGATCGAGGCTGCGCTGAGCGCTTTCAAACAACGCTTGAGCCTGCTCCGCGCTGGTCTGCCAGAGCAACGACGGGGCCTCGACCTGCTCGCTGTAACTGGCGCGCCATTGACCGTCGCCGAAAACAAAGCGCAGGCGCAAGGCGTCGTGCTGCTGCACCACACGCTGCAGGCTGCGCTGCATCAGGTCGGCATCCAGAGGCTGCTGCGCGTGCAGCACCAGCGCCTGGTTCCAGTGGTTGCGCTCGGCCATGTCGCGACCGAAGAACCAGTGCTGAATGGGCGTGAGTGCAGCCTCACCGGTCAAGGCGCCCTGCTCGCTCAGCACCTGTTGCTGATGCGTGGCGACGCTAGCGAGCGCTTGCACGGTCTGGTGCTGGAACAGGTCGCGCGGGCTGAAGTGGATGCCTTGTTGACGTGCGCGGCTGACCACTTGAATGGACAAGATCGAGTCGCCGCCCAATTCGAAAAAGTTATCCGCCAGGCCCACTTGCTGCACGTTGAGCACGTCGCGCCAGATCGCTGCCAGGCGCTGTTCCATGGCGCTGCGTGGGGCTACGAACTGCTGACGGTTTTGTTCCAGGTCGGGCGCGGGCAAGGCGCGGCGTTCGACCTTGCCGTTGGCGGTCAGCGGCAGGCTCGGCAGCAGCACGGTGAAGGTCGGCAGCATGTGGTCCGGCAGTTGCGCCAGCAGGTGAGCTTTGAGGCTGTCGCGCAGGGTTTGCTGGTGTTCGCTGTCGGCATCTGCCAAGCCGGTGCCGATATAGGCGACCAGCTGTTTGCCGCTGGGGCCATCCAGCGCCAGCACCACACACTCGGTGACCTCGCGGTGTTCGAGCAGGCGCGCTTCGATCTCGCCCAGTTCGATACGAAAGCCGCGCACCTTCACTTGTTGGTCGATACGGCCGACGTATTCCAGTTGCCCATCGGCGCGTTGGCGCACCAAGTCGCCGGTGCGGTACAAGCGCCCGCCTGCGCAACTGTTGGCAAACGGGTTGGGCACGAAACGCTCGGCAGTCAGCGCCGGCCGCGCGTGATAACCACGGGCCAGGCCGGCGCCACCGATATACAGCTCGCCGGTGGAACCGGGCGGCACCAGCGCCAGATCAGCGTCCAGCACATAAGCAGTACGCGCGCCCACAACGCGGCCAATCGCTACGCTGCTGGCGCCTTCGGGCAGGTGCTCCGGCGCCAGGCTGGCGAGCGGCATCACCACCGTTTCCGTCGGCCCATAGGCGTTGAAGAACTGCGCGGGCGCGAAACCTGCGCGGATGCGGTGCAGGTGCTCGCCGGTCAGCGCCTCGCCGCCGGTAATGCACAGGCGCACCGGCAGCTGTTCGCCACGGCTGGCCAGCCATTGCGCCAACTGGCTGCCGTAGCTGGGGGTGAAGCCGAGGATGGTGACGCGGTGCTGGCGGATCAGCGTGCAGATTTCCTCCGCGCCCCACTGGCCCTGCGCCCGCAGCACCACTTCGGCGCCACACAGCAGCGGCGTCAGCAGGCGCTCGCTGGCGGCGTCGAAGTTGATGGAATACACGTGCAGCTCGCAGTCGTCGCTGCGCATCCCGAAGTGGGCAATCACGGCGCGGCAGTGCAGGGCGATTTCACCGTGACTGACGGCGACGCCTTTGGGCTTGCCGGTGGAGCCGGAGGTGTAAATCAGATACGCCTGATGCAGCGGCGAGCTGAGGTCGGCCGGCGCATGGCTGGGATAATCAGCGAGGTTGAGTTCATCCACACAACCGAGCACCACGTTGCCTGGCAAATCGCCAAGGCTTGCCAGCCATTCGGCGTGACCGAGCAGCAGCGCAACGCCGCTGTCTTCGACCATGAACTGCAGGCGCTCCGGCGGGTATTCCGGATCGAGCGGCACATAGGCGCCGCCGGCTTTGAGAATGGCCAGCAGGCCGACGACCAAGTCGGTAGAACGCGGCAAGGCCAGGCCAACCCGCACTTCCGGGCCGACGCCACTGGCGCGCAGCCAGTGGGCCAGGCGGTTGGCCTGGGCGTCGAGTTCGGCGTAAGTCAGCGTGTGTTCGCCCACGGTCAGCGCCCGCGCGTCTGGCGTGGCGGCGGCTTGCGCGGCGAACCGTTGATGCACGGTGGCGTCCAGCGTGTGCTCACCGGGTTCTTCCCCGAGATTGTCTAGCAGTGCGTGCTGCTCGGCCGCCGACAGCAGCGGCAATTCGGCGAGCCGTTGCTGGGGTTGAACGAGCATGGCCTGCAACAGATTGACCAGATGCTCGGCCATGCGCGCGATGCGCGGCGCGTCGAACAAATCGCAGCTGTAGGTGAAGCAGCAACCCAGGCGATGGTCGAGGTCGGTGACTTCCAGGTTGAGGTCGAACTTGGTCGCCCGCGCATCGTTGGCGAGGTATTCCACCGTCATGCCGGCCAGCGTGCGGGTTTGCTGGAATTCCCAGCGCTGCACGTTGCACATCACTTGGAACAGCGGGTTATAGGCGGCGCTGCGAGGCGGTTGCAGAGCGTCGACCAGGTGATCGAATGGCAGGTCTTGGTGCGACTGGCCATCAATCACCGTGTGGCGCACCTGTTCCAGCAATTGCGCCACGCTCAGTTGCCCATCCACTTGGCAGCGCAGCACTTGGGTATTGAGAAAGGCGCCAATCAGCCCTTCACTTTCCGGGCGAATACGGTTGGCCACCGGCGCGCCAATGCGCAGGTCGGTTTGCCCGCTGTAGCGGTGCAGCAACGTGGCCAGAGCGGCGGTCATGGTCATAAACAGCGTCAGGCCATGGGCGGCATTGAACGCGCGCAGGCGCTGGGCCAGCTCCGGCGCGAGATCGAAGCGGTACAACTCGCCGCGATGACTTTGCCGCGCCGGTCGCGGACGGTCGCTGGGCAATTCGAGCACGGGGTGTTCGTGGCCGAGTTGGGCTTTCCAATAGCTGAGCTGACGGTCCCGCTCGCCCCCTTCCATCCACTGGCGCTGCCACTGGCTGTAGTCGAGGTATTGCACCGGCAGCGGCGCCAGTGGCGACTCGTTTCCCTGCACAAAAGCCTCGTACAACGCTGCCAGTTCGCGGGCAAAAATATCCATCGCCCAGCCTTCCGTGGCGATGTGGTGCAGCGTCAGCGCCAGGTAATGCTCGTGCGCAGCGCACTTGATCAGCGTGGCGCGTAGCAGCGGTCCGGTTTCCAGATTGAAGGGCTGGTGGGCATCGGTGTCGGCGAAGTGCTGCAAGCGCTGGGTGCGCTCGGCGGCGTCGAGCGCGGAGAAATCCTGCCAACCCAGGCGCAGGTTGGACTGCGGCGAAACCTGCTGACGAGCGATGCCGTCGGTGCTCGGGAAGGTGGTGCGCAGGGTTTCGTGACGTTCGATCAGCGCCTGCAAGGCCGCCTCGAAACACTCGACGTCTAGCGCCCCACTAAACCTTGCCAGGCCGCCGACGTTGTACGCCGGGCTGTCCGGTTCCAGTTGCCAGAGAAACCACATGCGCTGCTGCGAATAGGACAGCGGCTGCGGCTGCGTGCGGTCGACGATGGCGATGGCCTGCTGGCTGTTGCGCTGCCCGCTCGCCTGTACCGCCGCAACCTGCGCACTGAAACCTGCCAGCGTGCTGGCTTCAAACAAGGCACGCAGCGGCAGCTCGACGTCGCAGGCCTGGCGCACGCGGGAAACGATTTGCGTGGCCACCAGAGAATGGCCGCCCAGCTCGAAGAAATCATCGGCAAGGCCAACCTGCTCAAGCCCCAGCACCTCGCGCCAGATGGCGGCGACCTGCACCTGCAACGGTGTGCTCGGCTCGATGTGTTGACGCTGCTGTACGACGGGTTCGGGCAGCGCTTGGCGATCGAGTTTGCCTGCCGGGTTCAGGGGCATTTTTTCCAGACGCAGCAGGTGCGCCGGCACCATATAGTCCGGCAATTGCGCGACCAGCGCGGCGAGCAACCGGGCGGATTGTTCGGCCTCGTTTTCAGCCGTGGTGCCGGTGTAATAGCCGACCAGTTGCGCGCCGGCATGGCCGTCGCGAATCAGCACCACGGCCTGCCCAACGCCAGCCTCGGCCAGCAGCCGTGCCTGAATTTCTTCCGGTTCGATGCGAAAACCGCGCAGCTTCACTTGCTGGTCAAGACGGCCCAAATACTCCAGCGCGCCATCGGCAACCCAGCGCGCCTGGTCGCCGGTGCGGTACAAACGCGCGCCGGGCTCGCCCAGCGAATCGGCGACAAAGCGCTCGGCCGTCAGCCCCGGGCGCCCGAGGTAACCACGGGCCAGGCCGGCGCCACCAATGCACAGCTCGCCGGCAACGCCGACGGGCACCGGTTGCAGCTCGGCATCCAGCACATGGCAACGCACATTGCCCAACGGCCGGCCGATGGGCGAGCGCTCGCCGTCGCCGATCTGGCAGTGCCAATGGGTGACGTTGATAGCGGTTTCGGTCGGGCCGTAGCGGTTGTGCAACGCCACCTGTGGCAACGCCGCCAAGACGCGGTCACGCAAGGCAGCGGGCAAGGCTTCGCCACCGCTGAACAGTCGGCGCAGGCTGGTGCACTGCGTCACATCCGGCTCCTGCACAAACAGCTGCAGCAGCGGCGGCACGAAGTGCACGGTGGTCACGCCAAACTCGCGCACCAGCTGCACCAGGCGCTGAGGATCGCGGTGCTCGCCGGGCGCGGCCAGCAGCAAGCGGGCGCCAGTAATCAGCGGCCAGAAGCATTCCCACACCGATACATCGAAACTCACCGGCGCCTTTTGCATCAGCACATCGCAGGCATCCAGCGCGTAGGTGCGTTGCATCCAGTTCAGGCGCTCGGCCAGCGCTGCGTGGGTAACGCCGACGCCCTTGGGCTGGCCGGTGGAACCGGAGGTGTAAATCACATAGGCCAGGTTGTCACCGCGCACGCCCGACACCGGCGCGGCGCAGGGTTCGCTGTCCTCCTCCAGGGCGTCCAGCTCCAGCACTTGAATGCCGCTCGGCACGGCCAGGGTTTGCGCGAGGTGACGTTGCGTGAGCAGCAGCTTCGCGCCGCTGTCGTGGAGCATGAACGCCAGGCGCTCGGCCGGATAATCGGCATCCAGCGGCACATAGGCGCCGCCGGCTTTGATGATCGCCAGCAAGCCGATCAGCAACTGCGGCGAGCGTTCGGCGGCAATGGCGACGCACACATCCGGGCCGACGCCAAGGCCGCGCAACCTGTGGGCCAGGCGGTTGGCCTGGGCGTGCAAGTCGGCGTAACTCAGGCTGCCGTTTTGCCAGAGCAGCGCCGTGTGCTCGGCGTTGTAGTGCGCCAGCCATTCGGGCAGCAAATGCTGAGCTGTCGGCATCGGCGCACGACTCCACTCGGCCAGTTGCTGCTGTTCGGCGGCGCTGATTATTTCCAACGCGCCGAGGTTGATGTCCGGCTGCTCCGCCACCTGCTGCAACAGGCTGACGAAACGCTCGGCGAGGCGCTCGATGCTGGCAGCGTTGAACAACTCATCGGCGTAGTCGAATGACAACGTCAGCCTTCCACGGGCGTCTTCTTCGCTGTGCAGTTGCAAGTCGAACTTGGCTTCGCGGCTATGCCACGGCAGTTCCTGGGCGAGCAAACCGGGCAGCCGACGCAGGCTGCCGAGGTCGCGCTGCTGGTGGTTGAACATCACCTGAAACGGCGTTTCGCCACCGAGGGCGTGCACCACCTGATCGAACGGCACGTCTTGATTGGCTTGTGCGTGCAAGGTGGCGGCGCGGGTGTTTTCCAGCACGTCGGTGAAGCGCTGGCGGGGGTCGAGCTGGGCGCGCAGCACCAGCGTGTTGATAAAGAAGCCGAGCAAACCCTGGGTTTCCAGGCGCTGACGGTTGGCGCCGGGCACGCCGATGCGCACGTCGGTTTGCCCGGTATGACGCAGCAGCAGGGTTTGGAAACTGGCGAGCAGCAGCATAAACAGCGTGGCGTTCTGGCCGTTGGCGACCTGGCGCAGGCGCTGGCTCAGGGCGTCGTCCAGCTTGAAGCGATAACGCGCGGCACTGTGGCGGCGCTGGTGGCTGCGGGGTTGGTCGAGGGGCAATTGCAGGGCCGGCGCCTCATCGGCCAGGTGCGCAGTCCAATAGTCGAGCTGGCGCTGCCCTTCTCCGTCCGCCAGCCACTGGCGCTGCCAACTGGCGAAGTCGGCGTAGCCCAGCGGCAGCACCGGCAAGTCGGCCGGCTGGCCGCCGCAGGCTTCGGCGTACAGGCGGGCAAATTCGTCGAGCAGAATATTCAGCGACCAACCGTCGGCCACGATGTGGTGCAGGGTTACCAGCAACTGCTGCTCATCGTCAGCCAGGCGCAGCAGCGTTACGCGCAGCAGCGGGCCGGTGGTGAGGTCGAACGGCGCGCTGGCTTCCTGCTCACGTTCGCGTTCTGCCTGCTCGGTTTGCGCAGCTCCGCTTAGGTGGCGCAGGTCGATTTCGCGTATGTGCAGCGCGGCGTCGGGCTGCACCCGTTGTAGGGCCTGGCCGTCGCGTTCGAGGAACACCGTGCGCAGCGCTTCGTGACGCTGAATCAAGCGCGCAAAGCTGGCGTGCAGGGCGTGGTCATCCAGGTCACCGCGCAGGTGCAGGCCGCCTGGAATGTTGTAGGCGGCGCTGGTGGGGTTCAGTTGCCAGAGGAACCACAGGCGATTTTGTGCGGGCGATTGCGGCAGATCCTGGTTGCGCGATAGCCGGGTTATCCCATCGACTTTGCCGCCGCCGAGGGCGATGTGTTCGGCCACGTTGTGGGTAAAGCCAGCAAGGTTCGGGCTTTCAAACAAGTCGCGCAATTGCAGGTTGATGCCCAGCTGTTCACGCAACTGAGCCATAACCTGCGCGGCAGAAATTGAGTTGCCGCCGAGCAGGAAAAAGTTGTCGGCGCCGCTGACGCTAGGTACGTGCAGATGCTCGGCCCAGACGGCAGCGATCTGTTGTTCAAGCCCTGCGGCACCTGGCGTTTCGCCCGTTTTCTTGGCTTCAGCCGAGGGAAAATGCGCGTAGCTGTCGAGGCTGCCATCGGCCAGGCCGAGCGCGCACGCCGAACGCTGCAACTTGCCGCTGGAGGTTTTCGGCAAGGCGCCGGGGTTGAGCAACACCACCGCCTGCGGCGCTTGCTGATACGCCCCGGCGACGGCCTGGCGAATGTCATTTATTACCTCGTCAGCCGGCACATTTTTCTGCACGCTGCGGCCGATTTCGGCGGCGACGCCGATGCCCTCTTCGCCGTTATGGCGCACGGCAAACGCCGCCACCCGCCCTTTGCGCACGTGGGCCACTTCGGTTTCGACGGTGCGTTCGATGTCCTGCGGGTACAGGTTTTGGCCGCGCACGATAAGCATGTCTTTCAGCCGACCGCTGACAAACAGCTCGCCGTTGCGCAAGGCGCCGAGGTCGCCGGTGCGCAGCCAGGTTTGGCCGTCTTGCTGGATAAATGTCTCGGCGCTGGCGTGCGGATTGCGCCAGTAGCCGTGGGCGATGCTCGGGCCGCTGGCCCAGATTTCGCCGACCTGGTTGTCGCGCAGTCCGGTGCCGCTAACGGGCTCGACAATGCGCACCTCGTGCAACGGCCGCACGCTGCCGCAACTGAGCAGAACGCTGTCGCCGCCGGGTTCTATGCGGTGTTGCGCCAACCCCTGAGCGCTCACGCCCAGGGCGGCGATGCCCTGCCCGCGCGTGCCGCTGGTGACATACAACGTGGCCTCGGCCAGGCCGTAGCAGGCGAGGTAGCTGCTGGCGGAAAAACCTCTGGCGGCGAATTTCTCGGCGAAGCGCTCGAGGCTGTCCTGACGGATCGGTTCGGAGCCGGAAAACGCCACGCGCCAGCGGCTGAGGTCGAGGCCAGCAGTTGCCGATGCGCTGACCCGCTCGCTGCATAGGCGGTAGGCGAAATCCGGACCGCCGCTTACGGTGCCGCCGTAACGGCTGATGGCTTCGAGCCAACGCAGCGGCCGTTCGAGGAATGATTTGGGCGACATCAACACGCACGGCACGCCGCTGAAGATCGGTTGCAGCAGGCCGCCGATCAGGCCCATGTCGTGGTACAGCGGCAGCCAGCTGACGATCACGTCGTCGGCCTGAATGCCGAAGCCCTGGCGAATCAGCAGCTCGTTGGCGACCAGATTGCCGTGGGTGACTTGCACGCCTTTGGGCAGCGCCGTGGAGCCGGAGGTGTATTGCAAAAAGGCGATGTCGTCGGCGGCCAGCTCGGGCGCTTGCCACTGGGCGGCCAGCGCGGGGTTGAGGGCGTCGACGAGCAACAACGCGGGCGCGTTATCGAGGTGCTGCAAGGTGGCACGCCCGTCGCTGCTGGTGAGCAGCACGCTGGGTTCGGCGTCGGACAGAATCGACAGCAACCGCAGCTGATGCTGGTGGCGCGACGACTCGGGCGGATACGCCGGCACGGCAATCACGTCCGCGTACAGGCAGCCAAAAAATGCAGCGACGTAATCAGGGCCGCTGGGAAACAGCAGCACGGCGCGGTCGCCCCGGCTGGTTTGCGCTTGCAGTGCGGCGGCGATGGTACGCGCGCGCCCGTCGAGTTCGGCGTAGGTGAGCACCACGCCTTCGCCATCGTCGCCGTCCAGAAAACGCAGGGCCAGGGCGTGCGGCTGCTCGGCGGCGCGGCGTTGCAAAGCGTGAACCAGAGTGCGGGGACGTTCGAACGAAGGCATGACGGAATCCTGCTGAAATCGGGCGGGCGGCGGACGGAGCGTTGGGGTTTCGGTTAACTGGCTACGCGGGGAACGGGCCGGGTCTGTTGCGCGCGATGGCGCAGCAGGTGTTGCTCGGCGTAACGGCGGATGCAGCGCAGCAACGGCGCTTCCTGGCTCTGCAAAAAGAAGTGGCCGCCACTGAACATATCGAGGGAAAAGCCGCTGGCGGTTTCGCATTGCCAATCGAGCAATTCATCGACGCTGATGCTGTCGTCTTTGCCGCCGAACACATGAATCGGCGCTTGCAGCGGCGCGCGCTCGGCGTACTGGTAACTGCCGGCGACGAGAAAGTCGGCGCGCAGAATCGGCAGCATCAGATCGAGCAATTCCTGGTTGGCCAGGGCGTCTTCGGGCGTGCCTTGCAGGCTGCGCAATTTAGCCACCAGCTCGGCATCGGACTTGGGCTCGCGGTATTCGCTGACATCACGGCGCGCCGGGCCGGCGGTGGCTGACACCAGCACGCACAGCGGCTCGGGCAGGCCACGGGCTTTCAACGCATGCACCAGTTCAAAGGCCAGCAAGCCGCCGAGGCTGTGGCCGAACAAGGCGTACGGCGCGGCGAGGTCGAGCGCAATTTCGTCGGCGAGTTGGTTGATCAGCGCGTCGAGATTGCGCTGCAAGGGCTCGTCCATGCGCAGGCCGCGGCCGGGCAATTCCAGCGGCTGCACGTGCAGCCATTCGGGCAGCCGTTTGCGCCAGCGGTGGTAGAACATGGCGCTGGCGCCGGAGTACGGCAGGCACAGCAAACGAAAGGTGGCGGGCGCGCTCATGTCAGGCGCTCACGGCGTCCTGGTCCATCTTCTGGCGCAGGCTCAGGGGGCGCATGTCGGTCCAGTGCTGCTCGATGTACGCCAGGCACTCTTTCTTCAAACCGCTCATGCCCACGGTGCGCCAGCCGGCAGGAATGGCTTTGTAATCGGGCCACAACGAGTACTGCTCTTCGTCGTTGATCACCACTTGGAAAATCACGTCATCACGATCGAACACCATGGTCGCTCTCCATTGCGCCCGTGCCGGTTGCGCGGGCCTTCACAGTGGAGAACGGACGGCGGCGGAAAATAATTAGCGGATTTCGACGGGTGTTTTTGCCATGCAAACATCACGTTTGGGTCACGGCTTCGCAACCAGACGAAATCATTATCTCTCGCAATTGACAATCATTATCATTGGACATAGTTTGTTACCCCGCTCGCAGGCAGCCTCCTGCAAGCGCTTAACTGCCCCCGGTAGCAAGGTGAATTCCATGACGGAACAACTGTCCACAAGCAGGTGCGATACACCCCTATTCCAAGCATTCGTTGATAACCGCTCGATTTTGGTCAAGGTGGCCACGCGCATTACGGGCTGTCGTTCACGCGCAGAAGATGTGGTGCAAGACGCCTATTTCAGGCTGCATTCGGCACCACAGATCACCTCGTCATTCAAAGCTCAGTTGAGCTATCTTTTCCAGATCGTGCGCAATCTGGCCATCGACCATTACCGCAAAAACGCGCTCGAACAGCGCTACGCCGGCAGCGAAGAAGAAGGCATGAATGTGGTCAACCACAACGCCTCGCCCGAAGCTCTGCACATCAACTACGCAACCCTGGAACACATCGCCGACGCCCTCGGCCAGTTGCCCAGCCGCACCCGTTACGCCTTCGAAATGTACCGCCTGCACGGCGTGCCGCAGAAAGACATCGCCAAGGAATTGGGCGTGTCGCCGACGTTAGTGAATTTCATGATTCGCGATGCGTTGGTGCATTGCCGCAAAGTCAGCAAAGACGCGGCGGCCTGATCCGGCTTCGTTGGGCTTCGCTGCGCTAAGCGAAGCCCTTCGCGATCAACGCACCACCGCTTCAGCGCAACACACACCGATCAAAAAACCGCTCGCGCTCGATACTCATCAGGGCGGCGCGTTTGTGTGGGAAATCGAATTCCTTTTCGCAGTGAAATCCGGCGCTGTGCATGTGGCCGATCATGCGGGCGTTGTCGGCGCGCGGTTCGGCGACGATGCGCTGGGTGCGTGGGTCGTCGAGGAATAGAAAGTGCGTGAGCGCGGTTAACCAGCTCGCCACTTTGTGCGGCCCGCGATGGTTTTCCTCGCCCACCAGCATGTGGATGCCACGGTCGTAATCGCCGGCCGAATAGAAGGGCGCGATGCGATCTTCCTTGGCCCAATAGGCTTCGAAATAGGCGAACGGTTGGTCGTCAAAACTGCCGATCAGCGTCAGCGTGTGCGGGTCGCGGTCGAGCTTTTCCAGGTACTGGCGATGCTGCTCCAGCGTGCCGCTTTCCTGCCAGAATTCAGCTACGCGCGGGCTGTTCTGCCAGCGGCTGAAGCGCGCAAGGTCGGTTTCAATATCCAGCGCGCGCAGGGAAATCCAACTGCCCAAGCGCGCGTCGAAACGCCGGTACAAATCGCCTGTCGGCTTTGGCGGTCGACGTGGGTGGCGTTTGCCGTCGCTGATGATCATCTGCTGCGGATACGCGGCGCCTTGCCCGCTCAGTAGCCACGGTTCAGCCAGTTGCCAAAACGTGGTGCGCGCGGTGGTAAGCGCGCCATCGGCCGCGCGAATCAGCAGGCCGCTGTGCAGCGCGTCCATCGGCGCTGCGGGGAGTACCCAGCTCACTGACTGGCACGCCTCGTCGCGGGCAAACAGCCAATAGCTGACCCACCACAACGCCGGCGCTGACAAGGCTTCACAGGCGCTTACCTGCAACCGCTCACCAGGGCGAACGCGCACGCGAATCGGCTCATGTAAATCCAGCTGCAGATGCAACGAGCCGGTGCTTTCGTCGCCGTGCAGGCATTGGCCGTTGGGGAGTGGCAGGGTGTGCATCATGGGAGGCTCGCGCAGAGGGGTGGTGACTGTGTGACGTCGAAACGCGCAGGAAATTTAGGTGAAGTGCACGCACGGCCTGCATCAGCCCACGCAACAAAGCCGGCGCGCGTATACTCGCGCCACCTTCAACCGGAGACTGCCATGACCATTTCTCTGTACGCCGCATCCGTTCCCGTTTTCAAGCAAATGCTCACCAGCCTCAGCGCCGTGCTGAGCAAGGCTGAAGCCCACGCTAGCGCCAAAAATATCGACCCGGCTGCCCTCCTCCAGGCCCGCCTGTTCCCCGACATGTTTCCCCTGACCCGCCAAGTGCAAATCGCCTGCGACTTCGCCCGTGGCGTGCCGTCGCGTTTGGCAGGTGTGGATGTGCCCAAGCATGACGACGTGGAAACCACGTTCGAGCAGCTGCAAGCCTTGTTGAAAGAAACCCTCGAGTACCTGGGCACGTTCACCTCGGCTCAGGTCGATGGCAATGAAGAGCGCGAAATCGTGACGCGCCCGGGCACGCCGAAAGAGCGCAAGTTCACTGGCCAGTCGTATTTGCTGACGTACGGGCTGCAACACTTCTTCTTCCACGTGACCACCGCGTACGCGCTGCTGCGTCATAACGGCGTTGAGGTGGGCAAGATGGATTATGTGGGTCAACCGCAGGCATAAATCGCACCCTGAGATCGTCCGCTTTTGTAGGAGCCACCTTGGTGGCGAACCCTGGAAACGAAGGTCGAGAATTTCGTTTCCAGGGTTCGCTAGCAAGCTAGCTCCTACGGGGCGGTGTGCTGGTTTGTGATCTGGGTACGCAGGCTCGGCCAATCGCGGCTAAAGCCGCTCCCACAGGTGCACACAACGAGGGAGCTGTTACTCCTTCTCCCCCAACTGCTGCACATTCCACCCCCCGCCCATCGCAGCAATCAGCTGCACACTCGCGATCAGACGACTGCCCTGCAACGTCAGCACCGTGCGCTCGTTCGACAGCGCGGTGGTTTGCACGGTAACCACATCCGAGAAGTCCACGGTTCCCGCTTTGTATTGGTTGAGCATCAACCGCAGCGATTCACGCGCGGAGTCGAGCGCTTCCTGCTGCACCACGTTCTCTTCTTTGAGCACGTCGAGCTGAACCAGGTAGTCCTCCACTTCGCGAAAACCAGTCAGCACGCTCAGGCGGTACGCCGCCACGGTGGCGTCGTAGCTGGCTTCGGCCTGTTCCACGCGCGAGCTGATAAGGCCACCGTCGAATAAGGTCATCGCAAAGTCGGGGCCGATGGACCAGTAGCGGTTCGGCGTGGTCAGTAGTTGCGAGAGGCTGTCGTTGCGATAGCCGCCGCTGGCGCTAAGGGTGATGTCCGGGTAGTACGCGGCTTTGTTCACGCCGATAAGCGCGTTGGCGGCGACCACGTCACGCTCGGCCGAGGCAATGTCGGGACGGCGTTGTAGCAGTTGTGAGGGCACGCTGGCAGGAATAGCCGGCAAGCCTGGAATGTCGTTTGTCTCGGCCAGTTGGAAGCTCGACGGCGGTTCACCCACCAGCACGGCGATGGCGTTTTCCAGTTGCGCGCGTTGGTATTTCAGGTCGATGGCTTGGGCCTGGGTGGTTTTCACCTGAGTGCGAGCCTGGGCCACGTCGGCCTTGGTGACGATGCCGGCGCGGTATTGGTTTTCGGCAAGCTTGAAGGCTTTTTCGTAGGCCGAGACGGTGTCGTCGAGCAGGCGTTTCTGCGCGTCGATCACCCGCAGTTGCAGGTAGTTCTGCGCCAGTTCCGACTGCTGGCTGAGTTTGGTTGCAGCCAGGGTGGCTTGGCTGGCAGCGGCACTGGCGCTGTCCGATTCCAGTTGGCGGCGCAGTTTGCCCCACAGGTCGAGTTCCCAACTCACGCCCAGGCTGGCCTGGTAGCTGTCGCTGATGCCGCCGGAGCTGCCGCTGCTCACCGTCGAGCCGTCAGACAACGACACCGTGCCGCCCCCGCCCGTGGCCTGGCCCGAGCGAGTTTTGCTGAAGGCGGCGCTCAGGCTTGGAAAGAACGAAGCGCGCGCGCCGCGTGCCAGGGCTTGAGCCTGGCGATACTGGGCTTCGGCCTGCGCCAGGGTCTGGTTGGAGGTTTCCAGGCGCTGTTGCAGCTGGTTCAGCGTAGGGTCGCCGTACAGCTCCCACCAGGCGCCACGGTTCAAGGCATCGCTGGGCGCGGCCTGGGTCCACCCGGCCTGGTATTTGAAGCCAGCAGGCACGGCCACTTCTGGCTGCTCATAGTCCGGGCCTACGGCACAACCGGCCACAGCCACAGCCACCGCGAGCAACAGGCTGCGCGAATACAGGCTCATAACGAAGTCTCCAACGAAGCATCAGTGCGCACGCCTCTGCGGCGGTTAACCCAGTGGCGCAAACGATCCAGGTACAGGTACACCACGGGCGTGGTGTACAGGGTGAGCAATTGGCTGGCGATCAGGCCGCCGACGATGGTGATGCCCAGCGGCCGGCGCAAACCGGCGTCGCCGCCGATGCCGAAAATCAGCGGCAGCGCGCCCAGCAGGGCCGCCAGCGTGGTCATCATGATCGGCCGGAAGCGTTTGACGCAGGCTTCCAGAATCGCTTCGCGCGGACTCATGCCCAGGCGCCGCTCGGCTTCCAGGGCAAAATCGATCATCAGAATGGCGTTTTTCTTGACGATGCCGATCAGCAAAATAATGCCGATCAAGGCGATCAAACTCAGCTCGCTGCGGCACAAAATCAGCGCCAGCAACGCGCCAACGCCAGCCGACGGCAACGTCGACAAAATGGTCAGCGGGTGCACATAGCTCTCGTACAAAATGCCCAGCACGATGTACACCGCCACCAGCGCCAGCAGGATCAGCCAGGGCATGCTGTTTTGCGTGTCTTGCACGGCGCCGGCATTGCCTTCGAAGCTGGCTTGCACGTCGAGCGGCAATTGCAGCGGTTCGATGGCGGCCATGATCGCTTCGCGGGTCGGGCCGATCTGCGCGCCGGGCGCCAGGTTGAACGACAGCGTGATCGCCGCGAACTGGCCCTGGTGGTTGACCGACAACGGCGCCGAACTCGGCTCGAAGTAGCTGAACTCGGCCAGCGGCACACTCTGCCCGCCGCTGCCCAGCACGTACACCTGGCGCAGAATTTCCGGGCTCTGCTGGTACTTCGAGCCCACTTCCATGACCACGTGATACTGGTTCAGCGGGTTGTAGATATTGGCGATCTGCCGTTGGCCAAACGAGTTGTTCAGCACCTCGTCGACCAGCGCCATGTTCACGCCCAGCGTGGCGGCGCGGTCGCGATCTACCACCAGCCGGCTTTGCACGCCTTTGTCTTGCGAGTCGCTGTTAAGGTCCACCACTTGCGGCAGCTTGCGCATGGCCGCTTCCACTTTCGGCGCCCACTGGCGCAGCAGCGTGAGGTCGTCGCTGCGCAAGGTGAATTGGTTGCTGGCGTTGCTATCACGCCCGCCCAGGCGCACGTCCTGGCCGGCGTTCAGGTACAGCGCGGCGCCGGGAATCTCCGCCAGTTTGGGGCGCAAGCGGGCAAGGATGGTGTCGACATCGTCGCGCTCGCCAATCGGTTTCAGGGTGACGAAAAACGAGCCGGTGTTGCTCGACTGCCAGCGCCCACCGCCGAGAAAGCCCACCACGTTTTCGATGTCCGGATCAGCGCTGAGAATGGCGCGGAACTTGGCCATTTTCGCCTGCAATCCTTGGAACGAAATGCTCTGGTCGGCGATGGCATAGCCGCGCAACCGCCCCGAGTCCTGCGCCGGCAGAAAGCCCTTGGGCACCACCACGAACAGGTAAACGTTGAGCACGATGCAGGCGAACATAATCACCATCATCAGCCGCGAGTGCGCCAGCGCCCATTCCAGGCTGGCCTTATAGCGCGCCATCAGTTTCTGGAAGCGTTGGCTTTCGAGCTTCGGCTCGGCGACTGGCGCGTTTTTATCGCGGGCTTTGAGCAGACGTGCGCAAAGCATCGGCGTGAGGGTGAGAGACACCAGCAACGACACCAGAATCGCCGCCGACAAGGTCACGGAAAACTCGCGGAACAGCCGACCAATAATCCCGCCCATCAGCAGAATGGGGATAAACACCGCCACCAACGACAAGGTCATCGACAGCACGGTAAAGCCCACTTCGCGCGCGCCATGAATGGACGCCTCCAGCGGCGACTCGCCCTCTTCAATGCGCCGGGCAATGTTTTCCACCACCACAATGGCGTCGTCCACCACAAAGCCCGTGGCGACAATCAGCGCCATCAGCGACAGGTTATTCAGCGAGAAGCCGCACAGGTACATCACCGCGAAGGTGCCCACCAGCGACACCGGCACCGCCAAGGCGGGAATCAGCGTGGCGCGCGGGCTGCGCAGGAACATATAGACGACCAGGATCACCAGCAGCACCGAAATGATGAGGGTGATTTCCGCTTCATCCAGCGAGGCGCGAATACTCGGGCTGCGGTCGTCCATTACCGACAACTGCACCTTGGGGCCGATCAATTCCTGCAGCTCGGGCAGCAGCGCGTGAATGGCGTCGGTGGCTTCGATAATGTTGGCGCCCGGCTGGCGGGTGACGATCAGCAGCACCGCCGGATTGGGCCCGGAGAAGCCCGCGTTGCGCACGTCTTCCACCGCATTGCTGACCTCGGCAATATCGCCCAGGCGCACTGCCGCGCCGGTTTCGGCGTTGTAGTGAACGATCACCGGCAGGTATTCGCTGGCCTTGCGCAGCTGGTCATTGGCGTCCACTTGCCATTGCTTCGTGGCGCCGTCGATGGAGCCTTTCGGGCCGTTGGAATTGGTGTTGGCAATGGCCGTGCGCACGCTGTCCAGAGAGATGCCGTATTTGTTCAGCGCATCCGGATTGACGTCGACCCGCACCGCCGGCAACGAACTACCGCCGATGCTGACCTGGCCAATGCCCTTGACCTGCGCCAAGCGCGGCGACACCAGGGTTGAGGCCATGTCATACATTTCGCCACGGGTGTAGCTCTCGGACGTAAGCGTGAGCACCATCACCGGCATGTCGGACGGGTTGGCCTTGCGGTACGACGGCAAGCTCGGCATGCCGCTGGGCAGCAGGCTGCTGGCCGCGTTGATGGCGGCCTGCACTTCTCGGGCGGCACCGTCGATGTCTTTCTCCAGGGAGAACTGCACGATCACCGTGGTCGAGCCCAGCGAGCTGCTGGAGGTCATTTCGGTGATGCCGGCAATGCGCCCGAGCGCCCGTTCCAGAGGCGTGGCGACCGAGGTGGCCATGGTTTCCGGACTGGCGCCGGGTAACGAGGCGCTGATCATGATGGTCGGAAAATCCACCGACGGCAGCGGCGCCACCGGCAGCAGATTGAACGACAGCCAGCCGGCCAACAGCAGCGCCAGAGTGAGCAGCGTGGTAGCCACGGGGCGGCGGATGAAGGGGGTGGAGATGCTCATTGGGGGAGCACCGTTTGCCTTGCCCTCACCCCAACCCTCTCCCGCGCGCGGGAGAGGGAGCAGACCGCATCG
The DNA here is from genome assembly GCF_979258585.1 of Pseudomonas sp. AC136. Classification (NCBI taxonomy): domain Bacteria; kingdom Pseudomonadati; phylum Pseudomonadota; class Gammaproteobacteria; order Pseudomonadales; family Pseudomonadaceae; genus Pseudomonas; species Pseudomonas sp. AC136. The sequence continues at coordinate 5,078,022 of NZ_OZ409865.1, read as the reverse complement.
CGCTTGTCTCCCCTCGCCCGCTTGCGGGAGAGGAGCCGGGGGAGAGGGCCGGCCATCACACACTCGCTCATGACTGCACCGACATATCCAACCCACGCTTCTTGCGCCAGCCATTCCAGCGCGTCGCCAGGCGGTCAAACGCGAGGTAGATAACGGGCGTGGTAAACAACGTGAGCACCTGGCTGAGCAGCAAGCCGCCGACCATGGCGATACCCAGCGGCCGGCGCAGTTCGGCACCCGCGCCAGCGGCAAGCATAAGTGGCAAGGCGCCGAGCAATGCGGCCAGGGTGGTCATCAGAATCGGCCGGAAACGCAGCAGGCACGCTTGGTAAATGGCGTCCGGCGCGCTCATGCCTTGGTTGCGTTCAGCGTCCAGGGCGAAGTCGATCATCATGATCGCGTTCTTCTTGACGATGCCGATCAGCAGGATGATGCCGATGATCGCCACGATGCCAATCTCCTCCCCCGCCACCATCAAAGCCAGCAAGGCGCCAACGCCCGCCGAGGGCAGCGTGGACAGAATGGTCACCGGGTGAATAAAGCTCTCGTAGAGAATGCCCAGCACGATGTACATGGTCACCACCGCCGCCAGAATCAGCAGCAAGGTGCTCGACAGCGAGCTTTCAAACGCCAGCGCAGCACCGCGGAAACTGGTTTGCACGCCGACCGGCAATTGCATGTCTTGCTCAACCTGGCGAATCGACTCCACCGCTTCACTCAACGACACGCCGGGCGCCAGGTTGAACGACAGCGTGGCCGCCGGAAATTGCGAAATGTGGTTGATGGCCAGCAAGGTGTTGCGCTCTTCAATCGTCGCCAGCGACGACAACCGCACCTGCGTGCCATCGCTGCTGCTGACGTAGAGGTTCTCCAGCGACTGCGGGCCCAGTTGGAATTGCGGCGCCACTTCCAGTACCACGCGGTACTGCGTGGCCTGGGTGAAAATGGTGGAAATCAGGCGCTGGCCGAAGGCGTTGTACAGCGCGCTGTCGACGTCGGACAACGACACGCCCAAGCGCGAGGCGGCGTCGCGGTCGATGTTAACGAAGGCTTGCAGGCCTTTGTCTTGCCAGTCGCTGGCCACGTCGGCCAGTTGCGGCAGTTGTTGCAGGCGCTCCACCAACAGCGGCACCCATTTGGCCAGCACGTCGGGGTCGGAGTCTTGCAGGGTGAATTGGTATTGCGTGCGCGCAACGCGGTCTTCGATGGTCAGGTCTTGCACCGGCTGCAGGTACAGCCGCACGCCGGGAATCTGGTCCAGCGTCGGCTGCAAACGGCGGATCACTTCGGTGGCGCTGGCGTCGCGTTCACCGTGGGGTTTGAGGTTGATCAGCATGCGCCCGGTGTTAAGCGTGGCGTTGCTGCCGTCCACGCCGATAAACGCCGTGAGGCTTTCCACCGCCGGATCGCTAAGCAGCGCCTTGGCCAACGCCTGTTGGCGCTCGGCCATGGACTGAAACGAGATGGACTGCGGCGCTTCGGCGATCGCCTGAATCACGCCAGTGTCCTGCACCGGGAAAAAGCCCTTGGGCATAAAGGTGTAGAGCACCGCCGTCAGCGCCAGGGTGGCCAGCGCCACCAGCAAGGTCAGAGGTTGATGACGCAGCACCACACGCAGCGCGCGGCCATAGCCGGCAATCATGCGGTCGATGACGTTACCGGCGGCGCGGGCGAAGCGGCCCTGTTTTTCCTCCGGCGTGTGCTTGAGCAGTTTGGCGCAGAGCATCGGCGTCAGGGTCAGCGACACCACGCCGGAAATCAGAATGGCCACCGCCAGGGTGATGGCAAATTCGCGGAACAACCGCCCCGCTACGTCGCCCATAAACAGCAGCGGAATCAGCACGGCGATCAGCGAGAACGTCAGGGAAATAATGGTGAAGCCGATTTGCTTCGAACCCTTGAGCGCGGCCTCCAGCGGCGTGTCGCCTTTCTCCAGGTAGCGGCTGATGTTTTCCACCATGACGATGGCGTCATCGACCACGAAACCGGTGGCAATGGTCAGCGCCATCAGGCTCAGGTTATTGACCGAAAACCCGGCCAGGTACATCACGCCAAAGGTGCCCACCAACGACAGCGGCACGGCCAGACTCGGAATGAGCGTGGCGGAAAAACTGCGCAGAAACAGGAACGTGACCATGACCACCAAGGCAATGGCGAGCACCAGTTCGAACTGCACATCGGCCACCGAGGCGCGGATGGTGGTGGTGCGGTCGGTGAGCACTTTTACGTCGAGGCTGCCGGGCAAGCTGGCTTGCAGTTGCGGCAGCATGGCCTTGATGCTGTCGACCACCTTGATCACATTGGCGCCAGGCTGACGCTGAATGTTCAGCACCACGGCCGGGGTTTCATTAGCCCAGGCGGCCAGGCGCGTGTTCTCGGCCGCGTCTTCTACCGTGGCGACATCTTTCAGGCGCAGCGGCGCGCCGTTGGCGTAGGCCACCACCAACTCACGGTAGGCAGAGGCCGATTTCAGCTGGTCATTGGCATCCAGCGTCGAGGCGCGGGTCGGGCCGTCGAAGCTGCCTTTGGGGCCATTGAGGTTGTTGTTGGCAACCGTGGTGCGCAGGTTTTCCAGGTTCAGCCCCGCCGCCGCCAACGCCGAAGGGTTGGCACGAATGCGCACAGCCGGACGCTGGCCACCGCTGATGCTGACCAGGCCAACGCCGGAAATCTGCGAAATCTTCTGCGCCAGGCGCGTGTCGACCAGATCCTGCACCTGCGGCAGCGGCAGGTTGCTGGAGGTAATGGCCAGCGTCAGGATCGGCGCATCAGCCGGGTTCACCTTGCTGTACGAAGGCTGGTACGGCAGGTCTTTCGGCAACAGGCTGCTGGCGGTGTTGATCGCCGCCTGCACTTCCTGCTCGACCACATCGAGGTTGCTGTCGAGGGTGAATTGCAGGGTGATGACCGAGGCGCCGCCTGAACTGCTGGACGACATTTCATTCAGGCCGGCGATTTGCCCGAGCTGGTTCTCCAGCGGCGCAGTCACCGACGAGGTCATGATTTCCGGGCTGGCGCCGGGGTACGAGGTGACCACCTGAATGGTCGGATAATCCACTTCCGGCAGCGCCGAAATCGGTAGGAACCGGTAGGCAATAATGCCCGAGAGCAAAATGGCGATCATCAACAGCGTGGTCGCCACCGGCCGCAGAATAAACGGGCGCGACGGGTTCATTGCGCGGCTCCGCCCTTGCCTTGCGGCGCGGCGTCATCCTGACCGAAAGGCTTCTGCCCGGTTTCTTCGCTGACGTCTTTCTTCACCTGCTCGGGCGCGGCAATGCGCACCGCCATGCCGTCACGCAGGCGGTCGGTGCCTTCCACCACCACCTGCTCATCGACATTCAAGCCCTTCTCCACCACCACTTGTTCGGCTTCGCTGGTGCCGAGCGTGACCGGGCGCTGAACCACTTTGTCGCCCTCGCCCAGCACATACACATACGTACCTTCGTTACCGCGCTGCACAGCGTTGGCCGGAATCAGCAGCACGTCGTGCAGGGTTTCGGCGAGCAGACGGACGTTGACGAACTGATTGGGAAACAGCGATCGGTCGGCGTTCTCGAACTTGGCCTTGAGCTTGACGGTGCCGGTGGTCGTGTCGATCTGGTTATCCAGCGTCACCAGCTCGCCGGTGGCCAGGGTCACGTCCTTATTGCGGTCCAGCGCCTCGACCGGCAGCGGCTTGGTCGTCGCGCTGGCGCCATTGAGCTGGGCGGCCACGGTGCCAAGTTGCTGTTGCGGCAAGCTGAACACCACAGCAATGGGTTTCACCTGAGTGATCACCACCAGCGGCGTGGTGTCGCTGGACGTCACCAGATTGCCGACATCGACCTGGCGCAACCCCAGACGACCGCTAATAGGCGCACGCACTTCGGTAAACGCCAGATTGAGCTTGGCGTCGTCCACTTGGCCCTGGTTGGTCTTCAGCGTGCCTTGGTACTGATTAAGCAGCGCGGCCTGGGTGTCGAGGGTTTGTTTGGCGATGGAGTCTTCGGCGTACAGGCCCTTGTAGCGATCCAGATCAATCTGGGCATTTTTCAGCTGCGCCTGATTTTGCTGCAGCGTGCCTTCGGCCTGAGCCAGAGCGGCTTTGTAAGGACGGGGATCGACCACGGCGAGCAAGTCGCCAGCCTTCACTTCCTGGCCTTCGGTGAACAACACCTTGACCAGCTCGCCATTGACGCGCGGTTTCACGTTCACCGTGCTGAATGCCGTGACGGTGCCCAGGGCGTGGAAATGCACATCGAGGTTGGCGCGCTTGACCTTCGCCACGCTGACCGTCATGCCAGCTGCAGCGCCGGGCGGCCCCATACCGGGACGCCCGCGCACTTTGCCATCGGGGGCACCCGTGCTTTTCGCGGCGGACAGCCACATAACCAACAACACCACGCCAGCGAAGGCAGCGGCAGTGATCAACCAGGGGCGAAGGGTACGCAAAGTCATGGGCATCATCGATAACGAAATTCGAGCCCGCACGATAAGCACTGCAACCGCTGACGGAAAGCCTCTTTACCGGCTTTTTACCTAAGACTGACCTTGACTAAGCGCTTGAGCCACCAACGAAAACGGCCCGCGAGGCGGGCCGTTCATGTGTTGCAGGGTATGTTTATTTCAACACAGCAACCGCTGCTTCGTAATTCGGCTCGCTGCCGATTTCCGACACCAGCTCGCTGTGCAGGACTTTGTCGTTTTCATCCAGCACCACAACGGCACGTGCAGCCACGCCGGCGAGTGGGCCGTTGGCAATGGCGACGCCGTAGTCAGCGAGGAAATCAGCGCCGCGCATGGTCGACAGGTTCACCACGTTTTGCAGGCCTTCGGCACCGCAGAAACGCGCTTGGGCGAACGGCAGGTCGGCGGAAATGCACAGCACCACGGTGTTGGCCAGTTTGCTGGTTTCGGCGTTGAACTTGCGTACCGAGGTGGCGCAGGTGGGGGTGTCGACGCTTGGGAAAATGTTCAGCACTTTTCGTTTGCCGGCCAGGCTGGCCAGGGTCACGTCGCTGAGGTCAGCGCCCACCAGGCTGAACGCCGGGGCTTGCTGGCCAACGTGCGGCAGCTCGCCGGTGACTTGAACAGGGTTGCCGCGCAAGGTTACTTGGGCCATGAACGTGTTCCTTTTTATGGTGAGTGTTTTGGATTGCTAAGGGGGGCTGAGTTAAGCATGAAAGGGATTACGCGACTATGACTCAGCGGTCAAAAATTTGGGGCGCAGCCCCAAAGCCCGCAGCGCAGTTGAACGACCGCATACTGGATCCCGAATCGTCCGACCGCCGCCTTCGCGGGAATGACGGTGGTGTTGGAAAATTCTCCGTCATCCCCGCGCAGGCGGGGATCCAGAGTTTCGGATCAAACGTGCAGGTCGGGCTTTCGATGGTATTCATTACCGCGTGCGCTGAACGTTTTGGTTTCGCGCCTTACGCGCGAGTCACTTTTGTCATTGCCACAAAAGTAACCAAAAGGTCTAGCTGGTACGACTCACCCACATAGGTAACAAATCAGTTCAACCACATGGGTAACAGTTTTTAACCTAATGGGGTCTCCCTCAGGAGGGTGCCCTCATGCCGTGGCGAGAACTGAAACCTATGGACGAGAAAGTGTTGTTCATTGCTGATTACCTCAGGCAGGTCAGCAGCTTCACTGCGTTGTGCGAGCACTTCGGCATCAGTCGAAAGACCGGCTACAAGTGGGTGGAACGCTACAACTTAGCCGGCATGGAGGGGTTGGCTGAGCAAAGTCGGCGGCGTCGCGAACAGGTGTGCACGCCATTTGTTATCCGCGAGTACATCCTTGATCTAAGGCGCCGATCTGCGGTTGAACTGGGGCCGAAGAAGATCCAGGCACTCGTGGAGCAGCGATATCCTGGGCAAAGTCCTTCCCGGACCACGATCTACAGCATCCTCAAACAGGCGGGATTGGTCACGCCCCGCCGGCTTCGTAAGCGGGTACCTAGCTATCCAAAGCCGCTTAAATCGACCAACGAACCTAATGAACTCTGGAGCGCCGACTACAAAGGTCAGTTCCTGACTCAGGACGGGAAGTGGTGTTATCCGTTGACGGTGATGGATCACGCCAGTCGTTTTCTGCTGGCTTGCGAAGGCATGTCCGGCACACGGCTAAAGGAGACCAAGTCGGCTTTCGAAGATTTGTTTCGCTGCTACGGATTACCTTCGCGCCTGCGAACAGACAACGGCACCCCCTTCGCTAGCGCTGGCAAAACAGGTCTAAGCCAACTCTCCATTTGGTGGCTACGGCTGGGCATCATTCCTGAACGAATAGCACCTGGCCGCCCCGAACAGAATGGGCGCCACGAACGTATGCATCGGACGCTGAAACGGGCCGTCACTCACCCCTGTTCTGCGCATATGGCGGAGCAGCAAAGGCAGTTCGACCTGTTTCGTCATAATTACAATGAGCAGCGGCCGCACGAAGCGCTAAACCAGAGCACGCCCAAAACCCATTACCAGAATTCGCCACGGCCATACCCGGAACGCTTGCCGGAGCCGACATATCCTGGCTATGTCGAACCGCACCGGGCCGACTGCAGCGGGATCATCAATCGCCACGGTATGCGCATTTATGTGGGGTATCTTTTAAGGCACGAACTAATTGGGCTGGAGCAAATTGGCGATGATCTTTGGGCCGTTCATTTCGGCCCGGTTGTGATAGGTAGGCTGGACGAAAGGGAGCAGAAGGATGGGTATCTATCCTTGAAAGTGTCACCCATGTGATTGAACACTTTTGTTACCCATGTGGTTGTCTCGTACAAGCTCCTACCTTGGCCCTCCGCTGCGCTGCGGGTTCCCTCCTTCCGTCGTTACTCCGGGGGCACGGCGAGACGGGCCATCCTTGGCCCGACACGCCTTTCGCGGCTCCCGGCCGCTCAACCCCCTACGCAACGACTCCACTCGGCCTGCGATAAACGGTGCGGGGTAAATCACAAGCCAGATCACAAGCGGTGGATCACAAGCCAGGTCCAGATCACAAGCCAAATGCCGACCTGTAGGAGAGGCTTCAGCCTCGACTCCTGCAAACCTCGACCGGCGCATTTTCCGCGCCTTCGTCCCCTGCTAGCCTTGCACCAACCGCCCACAAAGTGAGGGAAGCACTTTGAAACTCGCTGCAATCGCGCTGATAGTTCTGCCAACCCTGGCCCACGCGCAAGTCTATAAATGCGTAGCCGCAGACGGCAGCACCACCTACGCCACCGTGCCCTGCCCCGAAGGCGCCGGGCAAACCACGCGCATTATCGAACCCGTACCGCCCAGCGGCGTGCTGAACGTGCCGGCGGTGGAATTGCCGGCCGAGCAACAAGCCACCGAGCCCGCCAACAAAACCGCCTCGCCCGTCAGCGGCCTGACTGTTATCCCCGACAGCGAAGACCCGCACCGCGAAACCAAGCGCACGGAAATGCGCGAAGACGCTGAGCAGCACAAGCGCGATATGTATCAAGACTTCGAACGCCAGCAAAATGAGAAGCCGGTTCGCCCGTAGATTGGCCGACGCAGTGGCGGTCATGTAGGGGCTTTCGCGGCTATAATCCGCGCCTCTCCAAGCTGCCGGGTTACCTCCGGCCCTGATACGGACCGCCACATGTTACGAATCACCGAATTCAAGCTGCCTATCGACCACGCCGATGAGGCCCTGCGCCCTGCCCTGGTCGCGCGCCTGGGTATTGCCGATAACGAGCTGCTGGATTTCACCCTGTTCAAACGCAGCTACGACGCGCGGAAAAAATCCGCCGAGCTGTGCTTTATCTACACCATCGATTTTTCCGTGAGCGACGAAGCCGCGCTGCTGAAGCGTTTCAGCGATGACCGCCACATCACTGTCGCCCCGGACACTTCCTATAAATTCGTCGGCCACGCCCCTGAGCAGTTGGGTGAGCGTCCGCTGGTGGTCGGCTTTGGGCCGTGCGGTATTTTCGCGGCCTTGTTGCTGGCACAGATGGGTTTCAAACCCATCGTGCTGGAGCGCGGTAAGGAGGTGCGTCAGCGCACCAAAGACACCTGGGGCCTGTGGCGCAAGAGCGTGCTCAACCCCGAGTCCAACGTGCAGTTTGGTGAAGGCGGCGCCGGCACGTTCTCGGACGGCAAGCTGTACAGCCAGATCAAAGATCCGAAATTTATCGGCCGCAAAGTGCTGCATGAGTTCGTCAAGGCCGGCGCGCCGGAAGAGATTCTCTACGTTGCCAAACCGCACATCGGCACCTTCCGCCTGACGGGCGTGGTGGCGAATATGCGTGAGCAGATCATTGCCTTGGGCGGTGAAGTGCGTTTCGAGCAGCGCGTGACTGACGTGCAAATCGATAACGGCCAATTGACGGGCGTGACCCTCGCCAGCGGTGAGCAGATCAACAGCCGCCACGTGATTCTGGCGCTCGGCCACAGCGCCCGTGACACCTTCCGCATGTTGCATAGCCGCGACGTGTTTATGGAGGCCAAGCCGTTTTCGGTGGGCTTCCGTATCGAGCACCCGCAATCGCTGATCGACCAGGCCCGCCTGGGCCGCTTTGCTGGCCACCCGAAAATTGGCGCAGCGGATTACAAGCTGGTGCACCACGCGTCCAACGGGCGTTCGGTGTACAGCTTCTGCATGTGCCCGGGCGGTACGGTGGTGGCGGCCACGTCCGAGGCGGAGCGCGTGGTGACCAATGGCATGAGCCAATACTCGCGTAACGAGCGCAACGCCAACTCGGGCATCGTGGTTGGCATCACGCCGGAAGTGGATTATCCCGGCGGCCCGCTGGCCGGCGTGGAGTTGCAGGAGCGGTTGGAGTCTCACGCTTATGTGATGGGCGGGCGCAATTACAACGCGCCGGGGCAATTGGTCGGTGACTTTATTGCCGGCAAGGCGACCACGGCGTTGGGCAGTGTCGAGCCGTCGTACAAACCGGGCGTGAACCTGATGGACCTGGCTGACGCCCTGCCCGCCTTTGCCATTGAGGCCATTCGCGAGGCGTTGCCGGCGTTTGACAAGCAGATCAAAGGTTTCGCCATGCATGACGCCGTGCTCACCGGCATCGAGACCCGCACCTCGTCGCCGCTGCGCATTACCCGCGGTGATGACTTGCAGAGCCTGAACGTGCGCGGGTTGTTTCCGGCCGGTGAAGGCGCCGGTTATGCCGGGGGCATTCTGTCGGCTGGCGTCGATGGCATTCGTATCGCCGAAGCGGTGGCGCGGGATTTGTTGGGGATTCGCGAGGGTTGAAACAACATCGCGGCTGAACGGGATGCCGCCCAGTCGCTTCTTCAGGTGCTGTGTTAGCGCCGAGTTTGGCGTTCCCATTCACCACTCTGGATCCCCGCCTGCGCGGGGATGACGGAGTTGGGTTGGAGGTCTCAGGTCATTCCCGCGAAGGCGGCGGTCCGACGACTCGGAATCCAAAATGGCAAACCCGGCGCACCTCTAAAAGCCACACCTCGTTCTGGGAATGGCTGGGCGGCATTCCGATTAGCCGCAATGCTGTTGGTCCGCTTACCCCGCCGCCGGCCCTTCCAGGGCCGACAATCGCTTGTCCAGTCCCAGCGCTTTAAAGCGCTCCACAACAAAGTCCACAAACACTCGCGTCTTCTGTGGCAGCAGCTTCTGCCCGGCGAAGTACAGCGTGGTCGCCCCGGTGTCCACGTACCAGTCGGGCAGCACGCGCTGCACCGTTCCACGTTCCAGATACGGCAAGGCATGCGCCACGCTGACTAACGCCAGGCCCAAGCCAATTTGCGCCGCCGCGCACGCGGCCTCGGGGTCGCTCAGGGTCATGCGCGGTTGAATGTCGATGGGCGCCAGCACGCCTTCGCGGTTGCGCAGGGTCCAGGGTCTTACGCGGCCGGTTTGCGGTGAGCGAATAAGAATGCCGGCGTGCAGTGGCAAGTCGGCCGGCGAGCGAAGGGCCGGCGCGTTTTCCAGATAGGAGGACGAGGCCAGCAATATCCGGTGCGCTGGCGCCAGTTCGCGGGCCACCACGCCCAGCGGCAGGTCGAAGCCGCCGCCCACCGCGGCGTCGAAGCCCTCGGCTATCAGGTCGACGGGGCGATTGTCGAAGTGCCAGTCCGGCACCACGCGTGGGTAACGCTGAAGGAATTCCCCTAGCAACGGCACCATGTATTCGCGCCCGAACGACAAGCCCATGCTCACTTTCAAGGTGCCCGCCGGCTGGCTTTTCAGGGTGGTGAGGTTGCCCATTGCCAGCTGCAGGGTGGTCAGGCCGCCCGCCGCCTCGGTCAGAAAATACTCGCCCGCTTCGGTCAGGCTCAGTTTGCGCGTACTACGCTGGAACAGCCGCACGTCCAAGGTCTGTTCCAGGCGGGCGACATTCTTGCCCACCGCCGCAGGCGTCAGGCCCAGGCGCCGCGCGGCCTGGGCGAAACTTCCGGCTTCGGCGCTGCGCACAAAACATTCGATGCAGTTGAGGGTGTCCATGGCGCATTCCATACCGTTTGTATCGAAAGCATATCCGTATTACCGACTATTCGCCGACTAATCCGCCGCTGATACTGGCGCCACACCAAACGACACACCCTTTACTAACTTTTGGAGAATCACCATGACGACTCAAACAGCACTCACCGGCAAAGTGGCATTTGTACAAGGCGGTTCGCGCGGTATCGGCGCAGCCATCGTTAAACGTCTGGCCCGTGAAGGCGCCGCCGTTGCCTTCACCTACAGCCAGAGCGCACTGCAGTCAGAAGGCTTGGTGGCAGAAATCGTCGCGGCCGGCGGCAAGGCCTTGGCGATCAAGGCAGACAGTGCCAGCGAGCAAGCCATTCGCGGCGCCATCGGCCAAGCAGTAGAAGCCTTTGGCGGCCTCGACATTCTGGTCAACAACGCCGGCGTGTTGGCCGTAGCGCCCATCGAACAACTGAGCATGGAAGACATCGACCGCACGCTGTCGATCAATGTGCGCAGCGTGGTCATCGCCAGTCAGGAAGCCGCCCGCCACCTGCGCGACAACGGCCGCATCATCACCATCGGCAGCACCAACGCTGAGCGCATTCCGTTTGCTGGCGGTTCGATTTACGCCATGAGCAAATCGGCCATCGTCGGCTTTACCAAAGGTTTGGCCCGCGACCTGGGCGGCCGTGGTATCACCGTCAACAACGTGCAGCCTGGTCCGGTCGACACCGACATGAACCCGGACAGCGGCGACTTCGCGGACACCTTGAAACAAGGCATGGCGCTGGCCCGTTACGGCAAGGTGGAAGAAATCGCCAGCTTCGTCAGCTACCTGGCAGGCCCGGAAGCCGGCTATATCACCGGGGCCAACCTGACGATTGATGGTGGGTTTGCGGCGTAAGCGAAAACGCGGCCACCCTTAAAAGCTCGAGGCTAAAGCCTCTCCTACAGGAATTCGTTTCTGTAGGAGAGGCTTTAGCCTCGATTGCTATTACGCACTGAACCGCTGGTAGCACACCGTCGTTCGCCGCGAGCCGTTGGGCCGGCGTTCGGGATCCGAATAGGTGTGCAGTTCGCTGAAACCGGCTTTGCGCATCATGCCGGCGGAGGCGACGTTTTCTTCGTGGCGGTCGATGAAGATGTCGACCAAGCCCTTCTCGCCCAACCGGGCCACTGCTTTTTCCAGTAGCACCGAACCCAGGCCCTGGCCGGCCAGGTCTTTGTGCACCACGGCTTCGCAGATATAACCCTGCGCTTCGTCGCGGCGCGCGGCGGGTTGTTGGTCGGCGAATTGGTAGGTTTGGATAAAGCTGACAAAGCCGACGATGCGCCCGCCCTGCTCGGCCACCACCGCTTCCACTGAGCCGTGGGCGATGCCTTGCAGGTGCTCGCGCACGCCGTCTTCGGGCAGGTAGTTCCAGGGGTTGGGGCCGTGTTCGAGGAGCAGTTCGGTCAGCGCCGGTACGTCGTCAGGTTCTGCGAATCGAATGGTCGGTGCAGCGTCGCTCATGGCTCAGATTCCTGCGGTGGGCAGATCGGGCAACGCTTCGCCCCGTTCGGCGCAAGCGGCGATCTGGTCGATCAAGGGTTGTAAGTGGTAGCCCTGAGCGGCGAGCCAGTCAGGGTTGTAATAAGAGGTGGCGTAGCGTTCGCCGCCGTCGCAGAGCACGGCAACTATCGAGCCCTGCTCGCCGGCCGCAACCATGCGCTGGCCGACCAGCAACGCGCCGACAAGGTTGGTGCCGCTGGAGCCGCCGACGTGCCGGTCCAGGCGCTGCGCCAGGTAGTGCATGGCGGCGAGCGACAGGGCGTCGGGCACTTTGCACATGGCGTCGATTACGGCAGGCACGAACGAGGCTTCCACGCGCGGGCGGCCGATGCCTTCGATGCCCGAGCCGTGGTCCAGGCGCAAGCTGGCGTCGCCGGTGCGGTAGTAGTCGAAAAACACCGAGCGCTCGGCATCGGCGCACAGCACGCGGGTGGCGTGACGACGGTAGCGCACGTAGCGGCCGAGGGTGGCGAGTGTGCCGCCGGTGCCGGGGCTGGAGACCAGCCAGCTGGGTTCGGGGCAATGTTCAAAGCGCATCTGCTGAAAAATCGATTCAGCGATGTTGTTGTTCGCGCGCCAGTCGGTGGCGCGTTCGGCGTAGGTGAATTGGTCCATAAAATGGCCGCCGCTTTCCTGCGCCAGGCGTTCGGATTCGGCGTAGATCTGCGTTGGGTCTTTAACCAGATGACTCTGGCCGCCGTAAAAGGCGATTTGCGCGATCTTCTCTTTCGAGGTGGTGGCCGGCATCACGGCAATAAACGGCAAGCCCAGCAGCCGGGCGAAATAGGCCTCGGAAATGGCCGTGGAACCGCTGGAGGCTTCAATCACCGGCGCACCGGGTTTCAGCCAGCCGTTGCACAGCGCGTACAAAAACAGCGAGCGCGCCAGGCGGTGTTTGAGGCTGCCGGTGGGATGGCTGGATTCGTCTTTGAAATACAGCTCGATGCCCGGCAGGCCCGGCACCGTCAGAGGAATAAGGTGGGTGTCGGCGCTGCGCTGGAAGTCGGCCTCGATGATGCGAATGGCTTCTCGCGCCCAGGCGCGGGCGGCGATTTGTTTGTTGGGGTCGTCGTTACGTGAACCGCTCATGGCTTACCTTCAGTCGAGAATTCCAGCAGGGGCCGGCACCTTGGGGTCACGCCGCCATTGGCTGAGTGCTACGCCAATAAAGACCAGCCCGACCGCTAACAGTTGCCATGCATTCAAGCGCTCGCCGAGAAACAGCGCGGCCATCAGCAAGGTGAACACCGGTATCAAATTGGTGAAGCCAGAGGCCTGACTGGCAGGCAGGCGGCCGACGCCAAAGTTGTAAAGCCCGTACGCGCCGACCGTGACGACAATGCCCAGGTACACCACCGCGCCCCAGCCTTTGACCGTGACCTCGGATGGCACGTCGGCACCCAGCAACGCCAAGGGCAGAAAAAATACCGAGCCCACAAACGCCTGCAGCGCGGTCAGCGCAAACGCCGAGTAGCGGCTGGATAAATGCTTAAGCAGCAAGGTGTAGCCGGTGGCGCAGAGCATCGCCACGAATTCGAAGAAGTTACCCAGCAGCGGCGCCGGCGCATGGGCGTCGGCCTCGCCCGCCAGGCTTAGCCAGGTGGCGCCCACTACCGCGAGTAGAAACCCGGCGAGCGTGGTGCGGCTGATGCGTTCGCGCAATGTCAGGTAGGCGCCCACTGCCACCAGCAGCGGCAACAGCGCGGTGATCATGCCGGCTTGGGAGGCGCTGGTGCGTTGCAGCGCCAGGGCTTCGAAGATGAAGTACAAGCAGGGCTCGCAGGCGGCCAGACCGAGCAGGTATTTCCAGTCGCCGGCGCGGTAGTGGATGCGGCCTCGCCAGCGCCAGGCCAATAGGAACACCACGCTGCCCAAGGCCATACGGCCGAAGATCACCCACATCGGTGGCATCTCGCTGAACGCGAACTTCAACGCAATAAACGAACTGCCCCACAAGGCCATGGCGACTACCAGACAACCCCAGGCAAGCGCCTGGCCTTCACGCTGTTGCACACACACCTCCGCATTTTCTGACGGCCAGTATAGGAACCGTGCACCCGCCCGCCCAGCTACAGTGGAGCAGCTATCCTCAGCGCAACTGTTTTACCGGTTTCAACCGCCCTATCAGGAGCACGCCATTGTCTGTTCGCCACGCACTGACCCGTTTTTTTCGCTTGGAAGCGGCTAGCGGCCTGCTGTTGATAGCCGCTGCGGTGTTGGCGCTGATCATCAACAATTCGCCGCTGGATTTTCTCTACAACGGCTTGCTGGAAACGCCGGTGGTGGTGCAAGTCGGCGCGCTGAAAATCGCCAAACCGTTGCTGCTGTGGATTAACGACGGGCTGATGGCGCTGTTCTTCCTCACCATCGGGTTGGAAGTGAAACGCGAGGTATTGGAGGGGCATCTGTCCCATCCCTCGCAGATTGTGCTGCCGGGCATGGCGGCGATTGGCGGCATGGTGGTGCCGGCCTTGGTCTACTGGGCCATCAACCGTCAGCACCCCGAGGCCATGGACGGCTGGGCGATTCCCATGGCCACCGACATTGCCTTCGCCCTGGGCGTGCTCGCCTTGCTGGGTAAGCGCGTGCCGCTGACGCTCAAGTTGTTTTTAATGACGCTGGCGATCATCGATGACCTCGGCGCGATCATCGTTATTGCGCTGTTCTATTCCGGCGACCTGTCGACCCTTTCGCTGCTGCTGGCGGGCGCGTGCCTGGCGGTGCTGATTGGCATGAACCGCGCGGGGGTGCAAACCCTCAGTCCGTATGTGCTGGTGGGCCTGATTTTGTGGGTGTGCGTGCTCAAGAGCGGCGTGCATGCGACGCTGGCTGGCGTCGCCCTGGCCTTCACCATTCCCCTGCGCACCCGCGATGGCGTGCCCTCCCCGGCTCGGGCGCTGGAGCATGGGTTGCATCCGTGGGTGGTGTTTGGCGTGTTGCCGCTGTTTGCCTTCGCCAATGCCGGCGTGCCGCTGGCGGGTGTGGGGCTCGACAGTTTTCTGCATTCGGTGCCGTTGGGCATCGCCAGCGGCTTATTGCTAGGCAAAACCGTGGGCGTGTTTGGCATGGCCTGGCTGGCGATTGCCGTGGGCATCGCCAAGCTGCCTGAAGGCGCGAATTGGGGTCAGGTGCTCGGCGTAGCGGTGCTATGCGGCATCGGTTTCACCATGAGCCTGTTTGTCGGCTCGTTGGCGTTCGAGCCGGGCGAAAGTGCGCTGGCGGGCATGGACCGTATCGGAATTTTGACCGGGTCGTTTTTTGCGGCAGTGATTGGTTATGGCGTGATGATGAAAGCGAGCAAGCGTTGAAATGGCGTCGCGGCTATCGAGGCTAAAGCCTCTCCCACAACAGCACCTGACCTCTGTAGGAGCGGCTCAACCGCGAGCTTTTGCCTCTCCCACAACAGCATCTAACCTCTGTAGGAGCGGCTTCAGCCGCGAGCTTTTGCCTCTCCTATAACAGCACCTGACCTCTGTAGGAGCGGCTTCAGCCGCGAGCTTTTGCCTCTCCCACAACAGCATCTGACCTTTGTAGGAGCGGCTTCAGCCGCGAGCTTTTGCCCTTATGGATGCAGTCGATTCAAGCCCGGCGGCAGGCCGGTGGCGTCAACCGGCAACCACGGGCCGTTGGCGTAGGTGGCCCAGGTCCAACCGTCGTTCCAGCGGTAGTAGGTGCGTTGGCGATAATAAAGGCCCGGTACTTTATCCAGCACGTAAACGCCCAGTTGCGTATCCCAGTAGCTGCTCACGCCGGGTGGCGGAGCGAAGTGCGGGTGGGCTTTAAGACGTGTGCTGGCCGGTGCCTGGGTCGGCAACGGTGCGCTTTTGGGTTGCTGCGTAGTTTTGCCCGGCGGGGTTTGCGGCAGGTTGCCGGGCGGCACAGGAATCGGTTCGCTGCTGGGTTGTTGCACGGCCGGCGTGGTGCAACCGGCCAAAGCCAAAATCATCAGCGCTGCTGCGCCCCGTGCCCATTTGCTCATTGTGCTTGTCCGTCCGCGGAGTCGATGGTCAGCTGCTGCTGATCCTTGCTGCTACTGGCCAAGGGCTGGCTGCGGCCGATCCACTCGCCTGCCTTGGCATTGCCTGCCCGCGAAATGCGAGCTTGCAGTATGACCTGAGGGAAGTTGGAGAGTTTCAGCTGCGGCATCATCGCATCGCTGTCGGCGAGGCTGACCTCGGCAGGCAGGTCGGCCACGGTTAGGCGTTTGACCGCCAACGGCATCGGCGGACCCGAAGCGGCGCGGGCAAACACGAACACGCTGTCGCCCGGTTGCACCTTGTCTTTGAGTGCTGGGGCCAGTTCAACCCGCACCTTCAACACCGTGCCAGTCTCGGTGGCGGCTGGCGGCTGTTGCGCTTGCTGCTGATCGGCGGGCAATTGTTCGCGGGCGCGGGCGATGCCGCCTTCAATGGCAGCGCGCGACGGATCTTCGGGCGGCAGCAAGGCAACCAGCCGGCCCCAAAACGTCACGGCGTCCTGGAAGCGTTTGTCTTCAAACGCGGCGATGCCGAGCAAGCCAAGGCTGGTGACTTCCTGGGGATTGGTTTTCAACGCCTCGTCGGTCAGGCCTTGCAACTCGGCCGACCACTGTTTGTCGTTGGCGAAGTACTTGGCTTGGGCCAGTTGCCCGAGCAATTCAGGCTGGCGACCGGCCAGGCTGATGGCCTTCTCGAACGCGCCCACCGCATCACCCGGACGCTCCTGGCTCATGTAGGCACGGCCGAGGTAGTACCAGGCTTCGGCAGAGTCGGGCTGCGCTTTCACCGCTTGCTCAAGGCGCGCCGTCATTTCTTCGATGGTGCGTGGCGCCTGGGTGGCGTCTTGTGCGAGCTGAACTTTGTCCAGCGAGCCCCAATGCCAATACATGCCCACTGCCAATACCGGCACCAGCACGGCGGCCAGCAACGGCACCCATTTGCCGAGCTTCGAGGCCCGCGCCTGATCGGCGCCTTCGGTGTCGGCCAGTAGTTCGCGCGCGGCTTCGGCTTTGGCGGCTTGCAGTTGCTCGTCGGCGAGCGTGCCCGCTTGTTGCTGGGCTTGCAGTTCAGCGACGCGCTCCTGATACAGCGCCACGTTTAGGGCGGTGCGGTCTTCTTCGCGCTGGGCGCGGCGACCACGCAAAACGGGGATTAACAAAAACGCCAAGGCCACCAGCAACAGCAGGCCGGCAGAGAGCCAGAATTCAATCATTGGGAAGTTTTGTCCGCAGCCACAGAAGAAGAGTTGTCGGCGCTGAGCAGCGCATCAAGGCGCGCTTGTTCATCGCCCGACAGGGTCACATCGCTCGCCGCGACCGGCTTGCGACGGCGCACGCCCATCACCACCATCACCAGCAAACCGGTGCCCAACAAGGCAGCCGGGCCGAACCACAGCAGCCAGGTGCGCGCAGTGACGGCCGGCTTGTAGCGCACGAATTCACCGTAGCGATCGACCATAAAGTCGACGATTTGCTCGTTGCTTTTGCCCTCGCCGAGCATGCGGAAAATCTCTTTGCGCAGGTCGGCGGCAATCGGTGCGTTGGAGTCGGCAATGTCCTGGTTCTGGCACTTGGGGCAGCGCAGTTCCAAAGTCAGCTGGCGGAAGCGTTCGCGCTCGGCCTCGTTGGCGAATTCGTAGGTGTCGATGGCAGCCTGAGCCACCCCGACCAGGCTCAAGCCCAGCGCCATTGCGGCAAGCCAACGCTTCATTGCGCGGCCTCGTCGACCAGTTCCTGGTATTTGCTGGCCAGTTGTTCGCGCCAAACCACTTCATCAATCACGCCGACATACTTGTGCCGGATGATGCCTTTGCTGTCGATCAAAAAGGTTTCCGGCGCGCCGTACACGCCCAAGTTCAACCCTAGGCTGCCTTCGGCGTCGTTGATGTTCAGTTGGTACGGGTTGTGGAATTCCTTGAGCCATTTCAGCGCGGCGGCGTTTTCGTCTTTGTAGTTGACGCCGTACACACGCACGCCCTGCTGGGCCAGTTTGTTCAGCACCGGATGTTCCACGCGGCAGGAAATGCACCACGTCGCCCACACGTTCAACAGTGCAGGTTTGCCCAGCAGGTCGGCGCGGGTCAGGGTTTTCTGCCCATCCACGGCCGGCAGGGAAAACTCCGGCACCGGCTTGCCGATCAGGGCCGACGGCAGTTCCGACGGATCGAGAAACAGGCCGCGGTACAGAAACACCGCGCCCACCAGAAACACCGCCAACGGCAACAGCAACAACGCGCGCTTCATGCCTGCGCTCCTTCCAGGCCCAAGGCTTCACGCACTCGGGTTTTGACTTTGACGCGGTAGCGCCGGTCCATCGCCGCCAGCAGGCCACCGAAGCCGGTGAGCAAGCCGCCGAACCAAATCCAGCGCACAAAGGGTTTGACGTGAATGCGCACGGCCCAGGCGCCGTTGTCCAGCGGCTCGCCGAGGGCGATATAGATGTCGCGGGTAAAGCCGGCGTCAATGCCGGCTTCGGTCATCACCGACTGCTGCACGGTGTACAGGCGTTTTTCCGGGTGCAGTACGGCGACTTCCTTGCCGTCTTCGATGACGCGCACGGTGCCACGGTCGGAAGTGAAGTTCGGGCCCTCGAAGTGCTCGGCACCGTCGAACACGAAGTGATAGCCGCCCAAGTCAGTCGACTCGCCGCGCTCCATGCGCATGTCGCGTTGCGCGCTGTTCTGGCTCGAGAGCACCACGCCCAGGGCGCATACGGCGATGCCAAGGTGAGCGAGCTGCATGCCCCAGTAGCTGCGGGTCATTTTGCCCAGTCCTTTGAGCAGGCCGGTGTGGCGGGTTTTATCCAGCAAGTCGCGCGCGCCGGCCAGCAGCACCCAGGCGGCCAGCAGGCATACGGCGAGCACGGCCCAGTTGAAGTCGCCGAGCACCATGGAGGCCACGCCGCCAAGCACAACGCTGGCGATCAGCACCGGACTGAGCATGCCGAGCAACCATTTCACCGGCGTGTCTTTCCAGCGCACCACTACGCCCACGGCCATCACAATCATCAGCAAGCTCATCAACGGCACGAACAGCGCGTTGAAGTACGGCGGGCCGACAGACAGCTTGGCGCCAGTCAGCGCGTCGAGCACCAGCGGGTACAAGGTGCCGAGCAGAATCATCGAGGCGGCCACCACCAGCACCAGGTTATTGCCCAGCAGGAGCATTTCCCGCGACCAGGGCGCAAAGCCGACCTGGCTTTTCACCACGGGTGCGCGCAGGGCAAACAGCGTTAGCGAGCCGCCGACCACGACCAGCAGGAACGCCAGGATAAACACGCCGCGCTCGGGGTCCGAGGCGAAGGCGTGAACCGAGGTCAGGACGCCGGAACGAACCAGGAAGGTGCCAAGCAAGCTCAGGGAAAACGCGGCAATGGCCAGCAGCACGGTCCAGCTTTTGAATACGCCGCGTTTTTCCGTGACCGCCAGGGAGTGGATGAGCGCCGTGCCCACCAGCCAGGGCATAAACGAGGCGTTTTCTACCGGGTCCCAGAACCACCAGCCGCCCCAGCCCAATTCGTAATACGCCCACCACGAACCGAGGGTGATGCCGATGCCGAGAAAGGCCCACGCAACGATGGTCCACGGCCGCGACCAGCGTGCCCAGGCGGCGTCCAGGCGCCCGCCGAGCAAGGCGGCGATGGCAAAGGAGAAGGCAACGGAGAAGCCGACATAGCCCATGTACAGCATCGGCGGGTGCACGATCAGGCCGATGTCTTGCAGCAGCGGATTGAGGTCGCGGCCGTCTACCGGACTCTGTGGCAGCAGGCGCTCGAAGGGGTTGGAAGTAACGATGAGAAACAGCAGGAAACCGATGCTGATCATGCCCATCACGCCCAGCACGCGGGCCAGCATCACTTGCGGCAGCTGGCGGGAGAACACCGACACGGCGAAGGTCCAGCCGCCGAGAATCAACGCCCAGAGCAGCAGCGAGCCTTCATGCGCGCCCCACACGGCGCTGAACTTGTAGTACCAGGGCAGCGCGCTGTTGGAGTTGTTGGCGACGTAGGCGACGGAGAAGTCGTCGGTCATAAACGCCCAGGTCAGGCAGGCAAAGGCCAGCACCAGAAAACTGAACTGGCCCCAGGCGGCCGGCTGGGCCAGGCCCATCCACTGCCGATCCCCGCGCCAGGCGCCGATCATGGGCAAGGTGGCCTGCACCAGCGCCATGCACAGGGCGAGGATCATCGCCAGGTGACCAATTTCGGGAACGATCAGGGCGGCCATCATGGTTGTTTATCTCCACTTGCCGGGGCATAGGCGGCGCCATCTTGGGGCGCCGATTGGCCGCTGTCTTTCAGCGCTTTGGTGACTTCGGGCGGCATGTATTTTTCGTCGTGCTTGGCCAGCACTTCGTCGGCGATCAGCACGCCGTCGGCATTCAGCTTGCCGAGGGCGACGATGCCCTGCCCTTCGCGGAACAGGTCGGGAAGAATGCCGCGATAACGAATGGTCACGCTTTTGGCGAAGTCGGTGACCACGAACTGCACGTCCAGCGAATCGCCGCTGCGCACCAGCGAGCCTTTTTCCACCATGCCGCCGGCACGAATGCGGGTGTCATGCGGCACCTCGCCGTTGGCGATTTGCGTGGGTGTGTAGAACAGGTTGATGTTCTGCTGCAGGGCGCTCAACGCCAGGCCAACGGCAATGCCGACGCCCGCGACGATGGCGAGGATGATCAACAGGCGCTTTTTACGCAGCGGATTCACTTCTGACTCTCCCGGCGCAAACGGCGCGCCTCTTCTTGCAGATAACGACGGCGCGCCAGAACCGGCAGCGCGACGTTGAGCGCCAACACCGCCAGGCTGATGCCATAGGCGGTCCAGACATAAACACCATGGTGGCCCATGGCGAGAAACTCGCTGAACGAGGCAAAGCTCATCGCACGCCTCCTTTTTCAATCTGTTGCGCCACTTCGGCTTTCACCCAACTGCTGCGGGCTTCGCGCTTGAGCACTTCCAGGCGCATGCGCATCAGCATCACGGCGCCGAAGAAGCAGTAGAAACCGAGCACCATCAGCAACAGCGGAATCCACATTTCCGACGGCATGGCCGGACGTTCGGTGATTTTGAACGTGGCGCCCTGGTGCAGGGTGTTCCACCACTCCACCGAGTATTTGATGATCGGAATATTCACCACGCCCACCAGCGCCAGCACGGCGCAAGCCTTGGCGGCGCTGTCGCGGTTACTGATGGCGTTGCCCAAAGCGATGATGCCGAAATAAAGGAACAGCAGAATCAACATGGAGGTCAGGCGCGCGTCCCATACCCACCACGAGCCCCAGGTCGGCTTGCCCCAGATGGCGCCGGTGAGCAGCGCGATGGCGGTCATCCAGGCGCCAATGGGCGCGGCGGATTGCAGGGCGACGTCGGCGATTTTCATCTTCCATACCAGCCCGACCAGACCGGCAATCGCCAGCAGCACGTAGCACGACTGCGCCAACATGGCGGCCGGCACATGGATATAGATGATGCGAAAGCTGTTGCCCTGCTGGTAATCCGGCGGCGCGAAGGCCAGGCCCCAGACCAGACCGGTGGCAATAAGCAGAACGGCCGCCACGCTCAACCAGGGCAGCCAGCGGCCGCTGATCTGGTAGAACCATTTGGGCGAGCCCCATTTGTGAAACCAAGTCCAATTCATCAGGGTAACCACGTCATTTTTATTCGCCGACGCTAATGGCCAGGCCTGCGGCGGTCGCAAAAGGTGTCAGGGTAACGGCCAAGGCAGCAAGGCTGGCCATCCACAGCAAGTAACCGATCACTGGTAAGCCCTGCAACGCGGCTTGCAGCGCCCCGCTGCCGAGAATCAGCACGGGGATATAAAGCGGAAGAATCAGCAGCGCCAGTAACAGGCCACCGCGTTTGAGGCCGACGGTGAGCGCCGCACCCACCGCGCCCAACAGGCTGAGCACCGGCGTTCCCAATAATAAAGTGGCGAGCAGCACGGGAATGCAGTGCCCCGGCAAGCCCAGCATCAGCGCCAACAAGGGCGCCAGCAGCACCAGCGCCAGACCGGAAAACAGCCAGTGTGCCAGCACCTTGGCCAATACCAGAAGAGCCAACGGGTGCGGCGAAAGGACCCACTGCTCAAGCGAACCGTCTTCAAAATCGCTGCGAAAAAGCCCGTCCAGCGAGAGCAAAACCGCCAGTAGCGCCGCCACCCAGATCAACCCGGGCGACAGGGTTTGCAGCAGTTGGCTTTCAGGGCCAACGGCCAGCGGGAACAAGGCGATGACAATGGCGAAGAACACTAACGGGTTGGCCAGCTCAGCCGGACGGCGGAACAGCAAGCGCGCCTCGCGGGCAACCAACAAGGTGAAGACGTTGCTCATGGGCGGCGCTGCCCCAGGTCCAATTCGCGGTAACCGCTTGGCCGGTGCGCCAAGGTGTGGTGCGTGGTCAACAGCACCATACCGCCGTGTTCGCAGTGCTCGGCCAAATGGGCTTCGAGTTGGGTGACGCCGGTTTTATCCAGCGCGGTAAACGGTTCGTCGAGGATCCACAACGGTGGTGGGTTCAGGTACAAGCGCGCCAGGGCAACGCGACGCTGCTGGCCGGCAGACAGGGTGTGGCAGGGAACGTCTTCAAAACCGCGCAAACCCACCTGTTCCAGCGCCTGCCAAATGACATCGCGCGTGGCCGGTTGATGCAGGGCGCAGAGCCAGGTGAGGTTTTCTTCAGCGGTAAGCAAACCCTTGATGCCTGCCGCGTGGCCAAGCCATAACAGGTTGCGGGCCAGCTCGTTGCGTTGCGTGGTCAGCGGCTGACCATTGAGCAACACTTCGCCAGCGGTCGGTTGCATCAGCCCGGCGAGCAAGCGCAGCAGGCTGGTTTTGCCGCTGCCATTGGGACCGCTAACTTGCAGCATGTCGCCAGCCGCCAACCGCAGCTCCAACTGTTCGAAAAGCATGCGCCAGTCCCGCTCACAGGCGAGTGCTACAGCTTCGAGGAAGGGGCTCTTCAAGGTTAGGCTGACCTGCGGGCTAAGGGGCCGGAGGAAAATTCCGGACGGGCTGGTTCTGGCGCTGCTTTTGCTATCAAGTCCAGGCAAGCTTGGCCGCTATACTCAGGCAAGCCACTTGCACGGCCGACCCGGACGGGGCGGCATTATACATGTCACGCCCGCCCCTCGAAGCTGGCTTTTTCGACAGGTTGTAAACCGCCGATGAGCGAAATCAGTAGCACTCGCCCACTCTCCCCCGTTGCGCCGACCCCACGCCCGAACACCTCGGTGACCGATGCGGCGGTGAAACTCTTGCAGCCGCTGGGCAACCTGCTGGCGGTAGGCGATAGCACCACCGCCGAAGTGGTCAGCGTGAAAGACCTGGCGCAGAACTTCCAACAAGTGCTGCTCAGGCTGACTGTGAACGGCGGCCAGCAAGCCACCGTGCAGGCAACCACCAGCCAACCGCTGATCCAAGGCAGCACCGTGGCGGTGACGGCGCTTTCCGATACGCGTTTGTCCGTGCTGATGCAGGTGGCCGCTGGCGGCAATCCGCTCACCAGCCTAGATGGCGAGGCCATGCCGCCGGGCACGGTGATTCAAGGCAAGGTCGAGTCCAGCCAACCGTTTGTGCAGCCGCAAACGTTGCAGGTGCTGAATAAAGTGCTGGTCGCCCTGCTCAACACGCCGTTGGCCGGCAGTAAATTGTCGATTGAAACGCCGCTGAACTTGCCCGTCGGCAGCCTGTTGACCGCGCAGGTGCAGAGCAACCAATCGCTGACCTTTCTGCCACTCAGCGGCCGTCTCGATCAACTTGAGCTGGGCCAACAGTTGGGCAGTCAGCAAGCGCGTCAAGGCTCGCTGGAGAATCTGCTGAAATCGCTGCAAGGCCTGAGCGGCAAGGAAGGCCTGCCCGAAGGCATGCGCGGCGCCATCGATAAGTTGCTTGGCTCGCTGCCCGACGGCGCGCAGTTGAGCGATTCCAAAGGCCTGTCGCAAGCGCTGGAAAAGAGCGGCATGTTCCTCGAAGCCAAACTGCTCAGTGGCAACACCGCCGGGCTTTCGCAAGACATGAAAGCCAACCTGCTGCGCCTGATCGCGCAAATTCTGCCGGCACTGCCCAGCGGCGCGGCCATCAACCCGAACAACATCGGCGCCAATCTCGGCCAGGCGTTGCCGGTGTTTCTGCGCAACGCCCTCGGCGCGCTGGGGCAAACCGGCGTTAAGCAGCAAGGACTGACTTTCCCGCTGCCAAGCAAGCTGCAACAGGAAATGGAAAACGAGGGCGACCTGGAAGGCCTGCTCAAACTCGCCGCCGCCGCCGTGGCCCGCTTGCAGACGCATCAACTATCGAGCCTGGCGCAGAGCCAGCTAACGCCGGAAGGCAATCTGCTAACCACTTGGCAGATGGAAATTCCCATGCGCAACGGGCAAGACCTAGTGCCGCTGCAACTGAAAATGCAGCGTGAAGATGCGCAAGAGGAAGAGAAATCGGGCAAGGGCGGCAAGAAAGGTCAGCAGCAGGAGCCGGTGTGGCGCATCGAATTGG
This sequence comes from Pseudomonas sp. AC136, assembly GCF_979258585.1. Taxonomy (NCBI): domain Bacteria; kingdom Pseudomonadati; phylum Pseudomonadota; class Gammaproteobacteria; order Pseudomonadales; family Pseudomonadaceae; genus Pseudomonas; species Pseudomonas sp. AC136. The sequence continues at coordinate 5,053,618 of NZ_OZ409865.1, read as the reverse complement.
CCTTCGACATTCCGCCGCTGGGCCCGCTGCAAGTTCAGGCGCAGCTGGCGCGCGGCAGCCTGACCAGCCAGCTGTGGGCAGAACGGGCCAGCACCGTGAACCTGATCGATAACGAACTGGGCACGCTGCGTGATCGCCTGACCGCTGCCGGCTTGAATGTCGGCGAACTGGCCTGCCAGCAAGGCGTGCCGCCGCAAGGCCCGCGCACCACCCTCGAACAACGCTGGATTGACGAAAAAGCATGAAACGTGAAGCTCCCCGCCAGGCCATTGCGCTCAACTACGACGGCAAGAGCGCACCGAGCCTCACCGCCAAGGGCGACGATGAATTGGCGGAAGCCATTCTGGCCGTGGCTCGGGAATATGAAGTGCCGATTTACGAAAACGCCGAACTGGTGCGCCTGCTCGCGCGCATGGAATTAGGGGATTCGATTCCCGAAGAGCTGTACCGCAGCGTGGCCGAGATCATCGCGTTTGCGTGGTACTTGAAAGGCAAATGCCCGGAAGGGTTTACCCCGGATGATGGCGGCGAGAAAGATGTCACGCCGCAGCGGTTGCTGGATTAACGCGTCCGTCGTAGGAGCCAGCTTGCTGGCGAATCCTGGAAACGGTAATTGCCGAGGTTTGCAGGGTTCGCCAGCAAGCTGGCTCCTACAGCACAGGCGGCTTTAGCGCTTGGCTTGATGCAACTTGCTCACCAGCTCCGCCTCGGCGCGGCTGAGGCCGCAGGATTGGGTGAGGTCGTCGACACTGGCGCCCAGGCCGACTAAACGCGCTGCCTGGGTGAAGGAGAGATTGCTGGGGTCGCGCTGTTCAATCTGGCTGAGTTTGTCTGGAATCGGCGCCAGGGTGCGGCGCAATTCGTAGAGCTCTTCACCCATGCGGATGCTACCGGTGAGGTAGGTGTCCAAACGCTTTTTCAGTTCTTTGATGGCTTGGTCGCGCAGTGCGTCGCGCTGTGCCTGGTGTTCGAACTGACGAGCGAATTCTCGCTGTCGTCCCGCCAGCCAGATGCAGGTGCCGCCCAGCGAGACGCAAGCCAGGGCAAGCACCAACAGCGCGATGTCGAGCATGGGTTAGATGCTCTCCAGTTCGGACCACTCTTCTTCGGACATCATTTTGTCCAGCTCAACCAGAATCAGCAGTTCGCCGTTCTTGTTGCAGACGCCCTGGATGAACTTGGCCGACTCGTCGTTGCCGACGTTAGGCGCGGTTTCCACTTCCGATTGGCGCAGGTAAACCACTTCAGCAACGCTGTCGACCATGATGCCAACCACTTGCTTGTCGGCTTCGATGATGACGATACGGGTGTTGTCGGTAACCGAACCGGAGTCCAGGCCGAAGCGCTGGCGGGTGTCGATCACGGTCACCACGTTGCCGCGCAGGTTGATGATGCCCAGCACGTAGCTAGGGGCACCCGGCACCGGGGCGATTTCGGTGTAGCGCAGCACTTCCTGCACCTGCATCACGTTGATGCCGTAGGTTTCGTTATCCAGACGGAACGTCACCCATTGCAGAATGGGATCTTCGGAACCTTGCGCGGACGTTTTCTTCATATCCCTAGCCTCATCAATGCCACTGTCATGGCGTACGGGTGTAACCCGCCGTTTACTTTAGCGCCCCGATTTGCGGGGCCGTTCAATCGGTTACTGCACGCGACCATCGCTGCCTAAGCGCTTGGCGGCGCCGCTGGCGATCAACTCGGCCAAAACGGCCACATCCACCAACGCACACATATGTTCGATAACGGTACCTGCCAGCCAAGGCCGCTGGCTGCGCTGACTGCGCCACTTGACCTCTTTGGGGTCCAGGCGAATCGAGCGACTGACCTGATGCACCGCCAGGCCCCATTCGTAGCCTTGCACGGAAATCACATACTGCAAGCCCTGGCGGAAATCATCGCGGTAGCGGTCGGGCATCACCCAGCGCGCGGTGTCGAGCACGCGAAGGTTGCCAGCCTGGCACGGGAGGATACCGAGGAACCAGTCGGGCTGGCCAAATAGTGGCGTCAGCTCCTGGCCGACCAGCGGGTAGATCGAGCCCAAACACACCAACGGCACGGCCAGCGTCAGGCCGGCAACGTCGAACAGCAGGCATTCGAACGGCTCTTCGCCCCAGCTCGGCTGACCGTCTAATTTCAACGGCGGCGGCGTTGGCGTCATGTCGGTCTGAATTTGCTGCTCGACCACCGACTCGACCACCGGCGGCGCGAGCACCACAGGTTTTTCGACGACGGGTTTTGCTTCAATCGGTTTTTCCGCGACTGGTTCAGCCTGCTCGACCAGCAAGGTTGGCATCAGCAGTGGCTTGGGCATTTCCAGGGTGGGCAGGACCAGCGTTGGCCGTTCCAGCTTTACCGCAGCAGGTCGAGCAGCCACAGGCGGCGCTTGCAGACGCGCGTCGCGCACCTGTTCTTCCAGCACGGCGGCTTCGAATTCATCGAGGGAAACGGCGTCGGACTCAACCACAACCGGCGCCGGTTTGCTGACGGGCGCTGGCTGCACCGCACGCACGGGTGCGGCAACTGGTGCCGGTGCCGGTGCTGGCGCAACGACGGCAAGGCTCAGCGGCTCAGCGGGAAACGCGTCGGCCAGTTCGGCAGCCGCTTCCTGCAGCAAGCCGTCCAGATAGGACTGCAAGGCCAGCTGCGGGCGATTAGCGGTGGCGGTAGGACGACTCATAGAACAAACCTGGTGAAATGGACTGACTCATATATCGGCAGCATGCGCTGCAGACTTGAGCCAGCCCTGATAGCAAAAATCGCCATGCTATGCGACCTGCGCAGAGAGTTCATGGCTGAGCAAATGCTTGAGCAGCGCGCGATACGCCAGTACACCCCGGCTCTTGTCATCGAATTGTGAAGGCGTCTGCCCGGCCCGACTGGCGTCGCGCAAACGGGTGTCGACCGGAATGTAAGCCGGCCACAGGTGGTCCGGGTAGGCATTGCGCAGGGTGCGCAAGGTGCTTAACGAGGCCTGGGTGCGGCGGTCGAACAGGGTCGGCACGATGGTGTACGGCAGCGCTTGTTTGCGCGAACGGTTGATCATCGCCAGCGTGCTGACCATACGCTCCAAACCTTTCACGGCGAGAAACTCGGTCTGTACCGGAATGGCCAACTGCTGACTGGCGGCCAAGGCATTCACCATCAGCACGCCAAGCAAGGGCGGGCTGTCGATGATGGCGTGGTCGAAGTCATCCCACAGCTGCGCCAGGCTTTTGGCGATTACCAGGCCCAGGCCACTCTGCCCCGGCGACTGACGCTCAAGGGTGGCGAGCGCCGTGCTGGAGGGCATCAGCGAAATAAGCGGATGGCTGGTGGGCAGCAACAATTGCCCCGGCAACCCTTGCGGCACACTGCCTTGGTGCTGGAACAAATCGAATGCGCTGTGCTCCAGCGAATCGGGGTCATGCCCGAAATAGCTCGTCATGGAGCCATGTGGATCGAGATCGACCACAACCACACGCTTGCCCGCATCGGCCAACAGCCCTGCGAGTGCGATGCTTGTGGTGGTCTTGCCGACCCCACCTTTTTGATTGGCTACTGCCCAGACTCTCATGTTCGTTATCCTCCCGGCGCACCAAGGGCTTACCGAGAACAAGCGCCAACCTAAGGGGCCGGCGACGGGGAATTGACAGCACCGCCCGAAGGCGGCTGCACCGCAGGCGGTTGTGCAGGTTGTGTGCCAGCCCGCTCTAACGCGGCGTCGGGCTGTGCATGGCCACTGCCTACACCACTCACACTGCGCCGCACATCCAAGTTGCGTGACACCACCAGAACCACCCGGCGGTTGCGCGCTCTTCCCTCTGCCGTCGCGTTATCCGCGATTGGCTGAAACTCTCCATAACCGACCGCTGCCAGGCGCCCGGCGTTAACGCCATCCATGGCCATCATTCTTACAATGCTAGCTGCCCGCGCCGTAGACAACTCCCAGTTCGTAGGAAATTGCGCGGTCTTGATCGGAAGGTTATCTGTGAACCCTTCCACATGAATCGGATTCTCGTAAGGCGCCAGAATTTTGGCAACTTTTTCAATGATGGTGAAGGCGGTGTCGTTGGGTATCGCGTCGCCGCTGGGAAACAGCAGGCTTGAGTTCAGCTCGATTTCAATCCACAACTCGTTGCCACGCACCTTCAATTCATCGCTTTTGATCAGGTCGCCAAATGCCGTTTTTACCGCGTCGCTGATTTCTTGCAGGGCCTTGCTCGGGTCTTCGCCGTGGGCTTCGTCTTGGTCCTGCATCTTTTCCGGCTCGGTGGTCAGCGGCCGCTCTTCGCCGACCGGAATCGGTTTGACGGCGCGGTCCGGCTGATTGAAGACGCCCACCAGCGTGTCGGAAAGAATTTTGTACTTGCCTTCGTTGATCGACGAAATCGAATACATCACCACAAAAAAGGCGAACAGCAGCGTAATGAAGTCGGCGTAGGACACCAGCCAACGTTCATGATTTTCGTGTTCTTCCTGATGCCGCCGACGCGCCATAGTGAGCCCGACCTTTAGTCCATGAAGCCTTGCAGCTTGAGCTCGATGGAGCGCGGATTCTCACCCTCGGCAATCGAGAGAATGCCTTCCAGGAGCATTTCCCGGTAACGCGACTGACGTAAGGCGATGGCTTTGAGCTTGTTGCCCACGGGTAGAAAAAACAGGTTGGCCAACGCCACGCCGTAGATGGTGGCGACAAACGCCACGGCGATGCCGCTGCCCAGCATGCTCGGGTCGGCCAGGTTGCCCATCACATGAATCAGGCCCATGACCGCGCCGATGATGCCGATGGTGGGCGAGTAGCCGCCCATGCTGTCGAACACCTTGGCGGCTTGAATATCGCGGCCTTCCTGGGTGTAGAGATCGACTTCGAGAATGCTGCGAATGGCTTCGGGCTCGGCGCCGTCCACCAGCAATTGCAAACCTTTGCGGGCGTAAGGGTCAGCCTCGACGTCAGCGACCGCTTCCAGACCGAGCAGGCCTTCCTTTCGCGCCGTCATGCTCCAACCCACCACGCGGCTGATGCCGCCAGCCAGGTCGATGCGCGGCGGGAAGAAAATCCAGCGCACCACGGCCAGCGAACGCTTGAACACCGACATCGGCGTTTGCAGAAACGCCGCGCCCAAGGTGCCGCCCACCACAATCAGAAAAGCCGGGCCATTGACCAGTGCGCCGACGTGGCCGCCTTCCAGGTAGTTGCCCCCCAGAATGGCAACGAACGCCAAAATCACCCCGATAAGGCTAAGTACATCCATCAGACACAGGCCTCCACCAGGTGTCGACCGATGTCATCAAGGCTGTAAACCGCGTCTGCGAGGTTGGCTTTCACGATGGCCATGGGCATGCCGTAAATCACGCAACTGGCTTCGTCTTGTGCCCACACCTGGCTTCCGCCCTGCTTGAGCAGGCGCGCGCCTTCGCGACCGTCGGCGCCCATGCCGGTGAGCACCACGGCGAGCACTTTGTCGCCATAGGCTTTAGAGGCGGAGCCGAAGGTGATGTCTACGCAGGGGCGATAGTTAAGGCGCTCGTCGCCCGGCAGGATTTTCACCGTGCCACGGCCGTCGACCATCATCTGTTTGCCGCCGGGTGCCAGCAAGGCCAGGCCGGGGCGCAATTGATCGCCGTCTTCCGCTTCTTTCACGCTGATTTTGCACAGTTTGTCCAAGCGCTCGGCAAACGCCTTGGTGAAGGCGGCCGGCATGTGCTGAATAAGCACGATGGGCGCGGGAAAGTTGGCCGGCAGCTGGGTCAGTACCCGTTGCAGCGCAACCGGGCCGCCGGTCGAGGTGCCGATGGCCAACAGCTTGTAAGCCTTGCGCTTGGGCGCTGCGCTAGAGCTGGCAGCAGGCGCTGCAGCAGCCGGCCGTGGCGCAACTGGCGCGGGGCGCGCAGGCGTGCTGCTGGTGGCGGTGCTGGTGGCGGTGCTGGAAGAGCTGGCGGCAGGCGCATGACTGGGCGCAGGTGCCGGCGCGGCAGCAGGCATACCGCTGTAGCGGCGGTTGCTGCGGGCGATGGTATGCACCTTCTCGCACAGCAGTTGTTTGACTTTCTCGGGATTGCGCGAGATGTCTTCGAAGTTCTTCGGCAGGAAATCAACCGCACCGGCATCCAGCGCATCGAGCGTGACACGCGCGCCTTCGTGGGTGAGCGAGGAGAACATCAGTACCGGAGTGGGACAGCGCTGCATGATGTGACGCACGGCCGTAATGCCATCCATCATCGGCATTTCGTAGTCCATGGTGATCACGTCAGGCTTGAGGGCCAGGGCCTGATCGATCGCTTCGCGACCATTGGTGGCAGTGCCAACGACCTGGATATTCGAGTCGGCGGAGAGAATCTCCGAGACACGCCGGCGGAAAAAGCCGGAATCGTCCACCACCAGAACCTTAACTGCCATAACCGCTCCTTTGAACCCGCCCGAGGCCCGGTTGGGCCGTCGCGCTTGGTGCTGCGCAAGCAGGCGGAGCGCTTATTTACGTCCCGTAAATGCCACGCTCCATGCCTTATCTACGCTGAGTGACACACCGCATCAGATGCGGCGTGCGTAACGCTTGAGCATGCTCGGCACATCCAGAATCAGGGCAATGCGCCCATCACCTGTAATGGTGGCCCCGGACATTCCCGGAGTGCCTTGGAGCATCTTGCCCAGCGGCTTGATCACGACTTCTTCCTGGCCCACCAACTGATCGACGACAAAGCCGATACGCTGCGTGCCCACCGACAGAATCACTACATGGCCTTCATGCTGCTCTTCGTGCTGGGCGCTGCTGATGAGCCAGCGCTTGAGGTAGAACAGCGGCAAAGCTTTGTCCCGCACAATCACCACTTCCTGACCGTCGACCACGTTGGTGCGCGACAGGTCGAGGTGGAAGATTTCGTTGACGTTAACCAGCGGGAACGCAAACGCCTGGTTGCCGAGCATGACCATCAAGGTCGGCATGATCGCCAAGGTCAGCGGCACCTTGATGACGATTTTGGTGCCTTGGCCTTTGGCCGAGTAAATGTTGATGATGCCGTTGAGCTGGGAAATCTTGGTTTTCACCACGTCCATGCCCACGCCACGGCCCGACACGTCGGAAATCTCGGTTTTGGTCGAGAAGCCCGGCGCGAAAATCAGGTTGTAGCATTCGGCTTCGCTGAGGCGGTCGGCGGCGTCTTTATCGAGCACGCCCTTCTCCACCGCTTTGGCGCGCAAGACGTCGGGGTCCATGCCGTTGCCGTCGTCCGAAATCGACAGCAGGATGTGGTCGCCCTCTTGCTGCGCCGACAGCACGATTTTGCCGCCACGGCTTTTGCCGGCGGCTTCGCGTTTTTCCGGCGACTCGATGCCGTGGTCGACCGAGTTGCGCACCAAGTGAACCAACGGGTCGGCCAGTGCCTCAACCAGGTTTTTGTCGAGGTCGGTTTCTTCACCGACCAGCTCCAGGTTGATTTCTTTCTTAAGGCTACGGGCCAGATCGCGAACCAGACGTGGGAAGCGCCCGAACACTTTCTTGATGGGCTGCATGCGGGTTTTCATCACCGCGGTTTGCAGATCCGCCGTGACCACGTCGAGGTTGGATACGGCCTTGGACATGTTCTCGTCGCCGCTGTTAAGCCCCAGGCGCACCAGACGGTTACGCACCAGCACCAACTCGCCGACCATGTTCATGATTTCGTCCAACCGCGCGGTGTCGACGCGCACGGTGGTTTCCGCTTCGGCAGCTGGGCCGGCTTTATCAGCGGCAGCAGCAGCGGGCGCAGGGGCCGGCGCAGCGGCAGGTTTAGCCGGGGCGGCAGGTTTGGCCGGCTCGGCTTTCGCGGCAGGCTTGGGCGCAGGTGCAGCGGCTTTCGCCGGCGCGGCGGCGGCCGGCACTGGCGCCTGGGCAGCGGGTTCTACGAATTTGCCTTGGCCGTGCAGTTGATCCAGCAAGGCTTCGAATTCGTCGTCGGTAATGTTGTCGCCAGCGCCACTCGCCGCCGGCGTTGCCGCTGCTACTGGCGCGGCGGGTGCTTGCGGTTCAGCGACGGGCTCAACAAATTTGCCTTTGCCATGCAACTGGTCCAGCAGCGCTTCAAATTCGTCGTCGGTAATTTCATCGCCACCACCGGCAGCAGCCGGGGCTGCACTGGCAGGCGGTGCGCTAACCGGCGCAGCGGGCGCGGCCGGGGCAACAGCGAACTGGCCCTTGCCGTGCAACTGGTCGAGCAGCGATTCGAATTCGTCGTCGGTAATTTCATCACCGCTGGCAGCTGCCACGGGCGCTTTGGGCTCGTCGTGCAGGGCATCGAGCAACTGCTCGAATTCGCTGTCGGTGATATCGCCAGAGGCCTCTGCCGCAACGGGCGCCTCGGCAACGTCGGGTTCGGGTTCAGCCTCTGGTTCGGCAGTCGCACCGGCCAATTCTGCGGCGCTCTGCGGCTCGGCCAAACGCGCCAGCGCCGCCAACAGCTCTGGCGTAGCCGGTGTCGGCGTGGTGCGTTCGCGCACTTCAGAAAACATGCCGTTGACGGCATCAAGAGCTTCGAGAACGACGTCCATCAATTCCGAGTCAACGCGCCGCTCACCCTTGCGCAGGATGTCGAACACGTTTTCGGCAATGTGGCAGCACTCCACCAGCTCATTGAGCTGGAGGAAGCCGGCGCCACCTTTGACGGTGTGGAATCCGCGGAAAATCGCATTGAGCAGATTGGAATCATCCGGGCGGCTTTCCAGCTCGACCAATTGTTCCGATAACTGCTCAAGAATTTCGCCGGCCTCTACCAGGAAGTCCTGGAGGATTTCTTCATCGGCGCCGAAGCTCATCTGTGTGCTCCCTAGAATCCCAAGCTTGATAGCAGATCGTCCACGTCGTCCTGATTGGAAGCGACGTCTTCACGCTTATCGGCATGAATCTGCGGACCTTCACCATGAGAAGGCTCTTTTTGTTGTTCTTGCTCGGCGCGCAGCACGGCATGGTCGTGCTCGATACCTGCGAAACGGTCCACTTGGCTGGCCATAAGCACCAGTTTCAGCAGGTTGCTTTCCACTTCGGTAACCAGTTGCGTAACGCGCTTGATCACCTGACCGGTGAGGTCCTGGTAATCCTGGGCGAGCAAAATGTCGTTGAGGTGCCCCGACAATTTGCTGCTGTCACGTTCGCTTCGGGCGAGAAACAGTTCGATGCGTTTGGCCAATTCGCGGAACGCTTCGGCACCCAACTCGCGGCGCATAAAGCGACCCCAGTCGGCGCCCAGCGCAGTGGCTTCATCGTTGAGATCGTTAACCAGCGGCGCACTCTGCTCCACCAGATCCATGGTGCGATTGGCCGCTTTCTCGGTCATCGTCACGACATAGTTCAGGCGTTCGGTGGCATCGGTGATTTGCGACACTTCCTTGGCATGTGGAACGCGTGGGTCAAGTTGGAAGTTGACGATGGCGTTGTGCAGCTCACGCGTCAGTTTTCCCACTTCGTGGTAAAGACCACGATCACGCACTTTGTTGAGCTCATGAATGAGCTGCACCGCTTCGCCAAAATTACCTTTTTCAAGGCTATCAACGAGCTCGCGGGCATTGGATTTTAGGGACGACTCAAGGTCGCCCATGGGTAGATCGTCGTGCGCCATATTGCCCCCACGGCCGGGATCAGCCGTTAACACGCTCGAAGATTTTTTCGATCTTCTCTTTCAGCACTTGAGCTGTGAACGGCTTCACTACGTAGCCATTCACCCCGGCCTGCGCCGCTTCGATAATCTGATCGCGCTTGGCCTCGGCGGTCACCATCAGCACCGGCAGGTGCTTGAGACGGTCATCGGCGCGAACCGCACGCAACAGGTCGATACCGGTCATACCCGGCATGTTCCAGTCAGTGACGAGAAAGTCGAAGCTGCCGCTTTGCAGCATGGGTAAAGCGGTGGTTCCGTCATCAGCCTCAGCGGTGTTGGTGAATCCCAAGTCACGCAAGAGGTTCTTGATGATCCGTCGCATCGTTGAGAAGTCGTCAACGATGAGGATTTTCATGTTTTTGTCCAAGTCGACCTCCGTACAGTCCTAAACGCACCCAGCACCTGGATGCGCGTTGAATCGAGAAACTGGCAGTGCCGCTCAGCTAGCGCGCCACTCGCTCAAGCGTGCACGCAAACGAGCGGCACACTGGCTATGCAACTGGCTGACCCGCGATTCGCTGACCCCCAGCACTTCGCCAATTTCCTTGAGATTCAGTTCTTCGTCGTAATACAGCGACAACACCAACTGTTCACGTTCAGGCAGTCCAGAGATGGCCGCCGCCAATGCCGATTGGAAGCGTTCATCTTCCAGATCGCGCGAAGGCTCGAAGTGGGTAATGCCAGCGTCTTCACGCAGACCTGTGTGCTCGCCGTCCTGAAGAAGGTCGTCGAAACTGAACAAGCGGCTGCCCAAAGTGTCGCCAAGAATGCCGTAGTAATCCTCGAGACTCAATTGGAGTTCGGCCGCAACTTCTTGATCTTTAGCGTCTCTACCCGTTCGGGCTTCAATTTTTCGGATTGCGTCACTGACCATGCGACTGTTGCGGTGCACCGAACGCGGTGCCCAATCGCCCTTGCGTACCTCATCCAGCATAGATCCACGTATGCGAATGCCGGCGAAAGTTTCAAAACTGGCGCCTTTGCTGGAGTCGTATTTCTTTGACGCTTCAAGCAGACCGATCATGCCGGCCTGGATCAGATCTTCCACCTGCACGCTTGCCGGCAAACGTGCCAGCAAGTGGTAGGCGATGCGTTTGACCAGAGGCGCGTAACGCTCGATCAACTGGTGCTGGGAGTCCTGCGCCTGTGCCTTGCTATACATACGGAGCCCATTGCCTGATGTCATACGGCCGTATCAGCAAGCGGTTGCTGGACCAGACGCTCCACGAAGAACTCCAAGTGCCCACGCGGATTGGCTGGTAACGGCCAGGTGTCGACCTTCTGCGCGATGGCCTTGAATGCCAGCGCGCACTTGGAGCGAGGGAAGGCCTCATAAACTGCGCGTTGCTTCTGTACCGCCTTGCGTACCGACTCGTCGTAAGGCACAGCGCCGACGTATTGCAAGGCGACGTCGAGGAAACGATCAGTCACTTTGGTCAGCTTAGCAAAGAGGTTGCGACCTTCCTGTGGGCTGTGCGCCATATTGGCGAGTACGCGGAAACGGCTCATGCCGTGGTCGCGGTTCAGCAGTTTGATCAGGGCGTAGGCGTCGGTGATGGAAGTGGGCTCATCGCACACCACCACAATCACTTCCTGGGCCGCGCGCACAAAGCTCACCACCGCATCGCCGATACCGGCGGCGGTGTCGATCACCAATACGTCGAGGTTGTCACTGATGTCGCTGAACGCCTGAATCAGGCCAGCGTGTTGCATGGGCGTGAGCTGCACCATGCTTTGCGTGCCAGAGGCTGCCGGCACGATGCGGATGCCGCCCGGCCCTTGCAGCAGCACGTCGCGCAGTTCGCATTCGCCACTGATGACGTCGGCCAGGGTGCGCTTGGCCGACAGGCCCAACAGCACGTCGACGTTAGCCAGGCCCAGGTCGGCGTCCATCAGCATCACACGCCGACCGAGGTCAGCCAGGGCCAGGGAAAGATTGACCGATACATTGGTCTTGCCGACGCCACCCTTGCCGCCAGTCACCGCGATCACCTGTACGGGATGCATACCCATGTTATCTACACACCTTGTCTAGCTCGACTGAGGCCACTTGGCTGATTACGTTCAGGCCCGGCACCGGGCCCACCTGAACGACTAAATTTCGTTACTGCCTTGCTCTACAGCGAATCAGCCTGCGCGACGCGCCGGGTTCTGGTACAGCCCGGCGAACATGTCGGCCATGGCGTCTTCGCTGGGCTCCTGAGGCGCCTGCAAACTCACGGCGCGGCTCACCAACTGATGACTGCGTGGAACGTGCAAGTCATCTGGAATGCGCGGACCGTCTGCCAGATAGGCTACCGGTAGATGCTGGCTTATAGCCAGACTTAAAACCTCGCCCAAACTGGTCGCTTCATCGGCCTTGGTAAGAATACAGCCAGTCAGACCGCAACGCTTATAGCTATGGTAGGCCGCCTTGAGCACTTGGCTCTGGCTGGTAGCGGCCAGCACCAGATAATTTTTCGATTTGACCCCACGACCCGCCAAGGTTTCCAACTGCATGTGCAGCGCCGGATCATTGCCCGGCAAGCCAGCGGTATCGATCAGCACCACACGCTTGCGCGCCAACGGCTCCAGCGCTTGGGTCAACGAGGTACCGGGGTCCACCTGGGTCACTGACACATTAAGAATGCGGCCCAAGGTTTTCAGCTGTTCCTGAGCACCGATGCGGTAGCTGTCCATGCTCACCAGCGCCACGTGTTGCGCGCCGTATTTCAAAACATAACGCGCCGCCATTTTTGCCAGTGTAGTGGTTTTACCCATACCAGCCGGGCCAACCAGCGCGATCACCCCGCCCTCTTCCAGCGGCTCGACTTTCGGCGTTTTGATCGCGTGTGCCAGGTGCGCAAGAATCATGCGCCAGGCCTGACGCTGCTCGGACACGGCAGACACCCGTTCCAACAACACGCGCGACAATTCTGCCGGCAAGCCCATGCGTTGCAGACGACGCCACAGCGCAGCCTGTTGCGGACGGCGACTTTGCATCTGACCCCAGGCCATCGAGCCCAGTTGCACTTCAATCAGCTCGCGCAGGCCGTTCAATTCGAAACGCATGGCATCAAGGCTGCGCTGGTCGGTTGCCACCGCCTTCGCAGGTTCTGGCGCAGGCGCGGCAGCCGGTTTTGGCCGCTCTGGGCGCACGAACGAGGCCGGCAATTCTGGCGCAACGATCGATTCATTGGCGAACAACTGGCCGTCTTTCATTTTTTCGCCGGCCACACGGGTCGCCAGATCGGCTTGCGCCGACACCAGCATCGACTGCGTGCGACGCAGCTCGTTCTCAAGCTCAGGGTTCGGCTGGCGGGCAGGCATCACCGGCGCCTGGTAGTCCAGGGCCGCGGTCAGTTCCACGCCTCCGGCGACACGGCGCGTGCCGATGATGGACGCATCGGCGCCCAGCTCATCGCGAACCAACTTCATGACTTGACGCATATCGGCGGCGAAAAAGCGTTTAACTTGCATGACCTAAGCCTCAGTTCAGTTCTGACCCACCGTGGCAACGATGGTGACCTGCTTGTTGTCTGGGATTTCCTGGTACGCCAACACGTGCATGGTCGGTACTGCCAACCGTGCGAACCGCGAGAGCATCGCCCGAACCGGACCGGCTACCAGCAGAATCGCTGGCTTACCGAGCATTTCCTGGCGTTGCGCGGCGTCCACCAGGGAACGCTGCAGCTTCTCGGCCATGCTCGGCTCCAAAAGAATGCCATCCTCGGAGCCTTGACCGGCCTTCTGTAGGCTATTGAGCAATATCTGTTCCAACCTGGGTTCCAAGGTGATCACAGGCAGCTCCGGCTCTAGTCCCACAATGCCTTGGACGATTGAGCGCGACAGCGCGACGCGAACTGCGGCCACCATGGCGGCGGGATCTTGACTCTTCACGTTGCTGATGGCTTCGGCAATGGAACGGATATCCCGCACCGGTACCTGCTCTTGCAGCAACGATTGCAGGACCTTGAGCAGGGTCGACAGCGACACCACGCCCGGCACCAGTTCTTCCGCCAGTTTCGGCGAGCCTTTGGCCAGCAACTGCAGCAGTTGCTGCACTTCCTCGTGGCCGAGCAATTCATGGGCATGTTTGTGCAGCACCTGATTCAGGTGCGTGGCGACCACGGTGCTGGCGTCCACCACGGTGTAGCCCAACGACTGCGCCTGATCGCGCTGGAACTGGTCGATCCACACCGCTTCCAGACCGAACGCCGGATCTTTGGCGGCCACGCCGTTGAGCGTGCCGAACACCTGGCCAGGGTTGATCGCCAATTCGCGATCCGGGTAGATCTCGGCTTCGGCCAGGCTTACGCCCATGAGCGTCAAACGGTAGGCGTTGGGCTGCAAATCGAGGTTGTCGCGGATGTGCACCGAGGGCATGAGGAAGCCCATCTCTTGTGAGAGCTTTTTGCGCACGCCTTTGATCCGCGCCAGCAACTGCCCACCCTGGTTACGGTCCACCAGCGGAATCAGGCGATAACCCACTTCCAGGCCCACCATGTCCACCGGCGTTACGTCGTCCCAACCGAGTTCTTTCACTTCCTGGGCGCGCTGGGCTGGCAGCAGTTCCTGTTGGCGCTGCACTTCCGCCACTTCGGCGACTTTGGCTTTGCGTTGCTTGTTGGCGATCCAGTAAGCGCCGGCAGCGGCAACCAGGCCGAAGCTGAGGAACGAGAAATGCGGCATGCCGGGCACCAGGCCCATGGCGATGATCAGCCCGGCCGCCACGCCCAAGGCTTTCGGTGAGGCGAACATTTGCCGGGTAACTTGCTGGCCCATGTCTTCCGAGCTGGAAACACGGGTCACCATGATCGCGGCAGCGGTGGACAGCAGCAGCGATGGAATCTGCGCCACCAAACCGTCACCGATAGTCAGCAAGGTGTAGATGCGGCCGGCGTCGCCAAAACTCAGGTCGTGCTGGACGATACCGATGGCCATGCCACCGATCAGGTTGATAAACAGAATCAGCAGACCGGCAACGGCGTCACCGCGTACGAACTTGCTCGCACCGTCCATGGAGCCGTAGAAGTCGGCCTCTTGCGATACTTCGCTGCGGCGCAGCTTGGCTTGCGCCTGATCGATCAGGCCAGCGTTGAGGTCGGCGTCAATCGCCATTTGCTTGCCGGGCATGGCGTCGAGGGTGAAGCGCGCGCTCACCTCGGAGATACGGCCGGCACCCTTGGTCACTACGACGAAGTTGATGATCATCAAAATCGCGAACACCACGATACCGACCACATAGTTACCGCCGATCACCACCTCACCGAAGGCCTGAATCACCTTACCGGCCGCGTCGTGGCCTTCCTGACCGTGCAGCAATACAACGCGGGTCGAGGCCACGTTGAGCCCCAGCCGCAGCAGCGTAGCGGCCAGCAAAATGGTCGGGAATACGGCGAAATCCAGCGGTCGCAAGGCGTAGATCGCCACCAGCAGCACGACGATGGCGAGCGCCAGGCTGAAGGTAAACAGCACGTCCAGAATGAACGGCGGCACCGGCAGCATGACCATACCGAGCATGACCACCAGCAACAGCGGAATGCCGATATTGCCCTGACGCAACCCCGCCAGGTTGCCCCGAAAATCCCCGATCAGTTGTGCGCGATCTATTGCCACAAGCCCATTCCTCGCCATTCAAACTTTTGACGCAAACGCGTCGCTAGCGGGGCTTTTGCAAGAAGTCGTCCAACTTCTTGAAGGGAGGCAAGGTTCTTTGTTTTCAGGTCCGGCCAATCGAGGCTGAAGCCTCTCCCACAATGGAATTCGCGAGCCTGTGGGATTTGCAAGAAGTCGTCCAACTTCTTGAAGGGAGGCAAGGTTCTTTGTTTTCAGGTCCGACCAATCGAGGCTGAAGCCTCTCCCACAATGGAATTCGCGAGCCTGTGGGATTTGCAAGAAGTCGTCCAACTTCTTTAAGGGAGGCAAGGTTCTTTGTTTTCAGGTCCGGCCAATCGAGGCTGAAGCCTCTCCCACAATGGAACTCGCGAACCTGTGGGAGAGGCTTCAGCCTCGATTGGCTATTCGTCGCGACGCAGGTCTGGCGGAATGGGCAGATCTTTCAGGGGATCAGGCCGCTTGCCTTTGCCTGAACGGAATTGGCGCAATTGGTAGACGTAGGCCAACACCTGCGCCACCGCCAGATAAAGCCCCGCCGGAATCTCGCGGTCCAGATCAGTGGAGTGGAAAATCGCCCGCGCCAGGCCAGGCGATTCCAGCACCATCACTTTGTGTTCGTTGGCGATCTCGCGAATCTTCAGCGCCACAAAGTCGCCACCTTTGGCCAGCAGCACCGGCGCCCCGCCTTGCTGCGGGTCGTACTTGAGCGCGACGGCAAAGTGCGTCGGGTTGGTAATGACCACGTCGGCCTGGGGCACGGCGGCCATCATGCGGCGCTCGGCCATTTCCCGCTGCATCTGGCGAATGCGCTGTTTGACCTCGGGCTTGCCCTCGCTGTCTTTGTATTCGTCGCGCACTTCCTGCTTGGTCATCAGCATTTTTTGCCGGTTGTCCCAGAGCTGGAATGGCACGTCCACCGCCGCAATGAAGATCAGCCCCCAGGCCATCCACATGGCGCTGCGCCCGACCACCGTGATGCTGTGCATGATCGCCGCTTCTAGCGGTTCATGGGCCAGGGCCAACAGGTCGCGCTTGTCGGCGTTGAGCACCGCCAGCGCCACCATCAGCACCAAGGCGAACTTGGCCAGGGCTTTGAGCAGCTCCAGACCAGCCTTGGCCGAGAACATGCGCTTGATCCCAGGCAGCGGGTTGAGCCGCCCGAAGTTGGGCGCCATCGACTGCGGCGAAAACAGCCAGCCACCCAGGCCAATCGGCCCAAGAATCGAGGCCACCAGCAGCACGACGAAGAACGGGAACAGCGCCATTAAGGCGATGTAAATGGCATTTTCAAATTGCAGCGCCATGCTGCCGTTATCCATCAACAGCTCGCGGCTGAGGGAGAAATTCTCTTTCATGATGGTGGCCATGGCATCGCCCATGGCGCCGCCGTAGCTCATCAGCGCGCCAACGCCCGCCACCAGCACGACAAAGGTATTGAGCTCGCGCGAGCGCGCGATCTGGCCCTTCTCTCGCGACTCGCGGCGTCGCTTGTCCGTGGGCTCTTCACTCTTCTCCGCGCCATTCTCGTTCTCGGCCATGGCCTATTTCGCCTGTACCAATTCGCGTAGCAACTGCAGGGCATCGCTGACCATCAGTTGATAGTGAGAGAGAAAGTCCGACAGGCTGATCCAAATGATCACAAAGCCCATCACCAGGGTGAGCGGAAAACCAATCGAGAAAATGTTCAGCTGCGGCGCCGCCCGCGTCATCACACCAAACGCGATGTTAACGATCAACAGCGCAGTAATGGCCGGCAACACCAGCAACAAACCGGCGCCCAACACCCAGCCTAGACTGGTGGCGATGTTCCAGTAGTGGTTGCTGGTCAGGCCGGTGCCGATAGGCATGGTCACAAAGCTTTCGGCCAGGATTTCAAACGCCACCAGATGCCCGTTCATGGCCAGGAACAACAGCGTCACCAGCATGGTGAAAAACTGCCCGATGACCGCCACCGACACGCCGTTGGTGGGGTCGACCATGGAGGCAAAACCAAAGCCCATCTGCGTGGCAAGAATTTGCCCGCCCACCACAAATGCATGAAAGAACAATTGCAGCACAAAGCCGAACATCGCCCCGACGAGCACTTCCTTGGCTACCAGAAACACCGTGGCCAGGTTCAACGCATCGACGGCGGGCGCAGGCGGCAGGCTGGGGTAGATCACAAGGGTGAAGGCCAGCGCCAGATAGATGCGCACGCGCATCGGCACCAGCTGCGTGCCGATGATCGGCATCGTCATCAGCAAGCCGGCGATGCGGAAAAACGGCAGCAGAAAACCGCCCACCCAGCCGCCGATCTGCTCACCGCTCAGCTCAAACATGGCTTAGCCGATCAGGAACGGAATGTTGGTGTAGAGGTTGGTGATGTATTCCATGAACGAGCGAATCAGCCAGGGGCCCGCCCAGATCAAGGTCACCAGCATCACCAGCAGGCGTGGCAGAAAGCTCAGGGTTTGTTCGTTGATCTGCGTGGCCGCCTGGAACATGGCGACGATCAGGCCGACCACCAGGCTCGGCACCACCAGAATGGCCACCATCACGGCAGTCAGCCACAGCGCTTCGCGAAACAGGTCTACCGCTACTTCTGGGGTCATGTGCGTTCTCCCGGCCCGGCTCGGCTAAGTGCCGCCGAAGCTGCTGGCCAAGGTGCCAATGATGAGGGCCCAACCGTCGATCAACACGAACAGCATGATTTTGAACGGCAGCGAAATGATCAGCGGCGACAGCATCATCATGCCCATGGCCATGAGGATACTGGCGACCACCAGGTCGATGATCAGGAACGGAATAAAGATCATAAAGCCGATCTGGAACGCCGTTTTCAGCTCCGAGGTTACGAACGCCGGCACCAGAATGGTCAGCGGCGCCTGGTCGGCAGAGGGAATGTCGGTGCGCTTGGACAGCCGAATAAACAGCTCAAGATCCGAGGAGCGGGTTTGCGCCAGCATAAAGTTCTTAACCGGCACTTCGGCCTTGGCAATCGCGTCGCGGGCGGTCATCTGCTCGTTCAAATACGGCTGCAAGGCATCGCGGTTCACCTGATCGAACACCGGCGCCATGATGAACATGGTCAGAAACAGCGCCATGCCGGTGAGAATCTGGTTCGAGGGCGTCTGCTGCAAGCCCAAGGCCTGACGCAGAATCGAGAACACGATGATGATGCGGGTGAAGCTGGTCATCAGCATGACGAACGCGGGAATAAACGTCAGCGCGGTCATCAGCAGCAGAATCTGCAGGCTGACCGAATACTCCTGCTGTCCCGCCGGGTTGGTGGTCATGGTGATGGCAGGCATGGTCAGCGGATCGGCCGCCAGAACCAGAGGTGCCGCCAGGCTCAACCCAATCGCCAGCAGCAGGCGCAACAGACTCATCACGGTTTGTCCTTCTGATCCTTGCCCAACAGCTCCATCAGGCGCTGGGCGAACTCCGGCGTGGCGGCTTGGGGGTCGGCCACGTAAACCGGCTCTTTCAATGTGTGCAGCGGGGTAATGCGCCCGGCCGTAAGGCCCAGCAGAATTTGCTCATTGCCCACCTGCACCAGCACCAGCCGCTCACGCGGGCCAAGCGGTTGGCTGGCAACCAGTTTGATCACCTGGCCGCCGCGCGGGCCGATCTGCTGCACGCGGCGCAGCAGCCAGGCCAGCACGAAAATCATGCCGATCACCAGCAGCAAACCCAGCAGCACCTGAACCAGCTGACCACCCATGCTGCCTTCGGCCATGGGCGTGGCCAGGGTTTTGCCCGGCTCGGCCGCGCTGGCCAGCAGCGGCAACGCCGCAGCCAGCAGCGCCGCCAAGCGGTGGGGAAACAATCTGTTCATGGTTTAGCGCAGCTTCTTGATGCGTTCGCTTGGGCTGATCACGTCTGTCAGGCGGATGCCGAACTTCTCGTTGACCACCACCACCTCGCCATGGGCGATCAGGGTGCCGTTGACCAACACGTCCAGCGGTTCACCGGCCAGGCGATCAAGTTCGATCACCGAGCCCTGGTTGAGCTGCAACAGGTTGCGGATGGTGATTTCGGTGTTGCCCACTTCCATGGAAATGGACACCGGAATGTCGAGAATCACATCCAGGTTCGGGCCTTCCAGGCTCACCGGCAGGTTGTTTTTTGGCGAGCTGGCGAACTCTTCCATCGAGGCGCGCGGCGCGCTGCTCTCGCCGGCGCTCTGGTTGAGCATCGCGTCGATGTCGTCCTGGTTAGCGTCACCGGCCTCAGAGAGCGCAGCCGCCCATTCGTCTGCCAGTGCCTGCTCTTCCGGGGAGGTTTCTTCTTCGTCTGCCATGTGTTCCTCGCCTTGCATTATTCGGTGGTGCTAATGGGTTTAAAGCTGGCGCAATCGCTCAGCGTTCAATCGGTTCCAGCACCTGGAAGGCCAGGTTGCCTTTGTGGGCGCCGAGCTTGACCTTGAAGGCCGGCACGCCGCTGGCCCGCATGATCATTTCTTCGGGCATGTCCACGGGAATCACATCGCCGGGCTGCATATGCAGGATGTCGCGCAGCCTCAATTGACGGCGCGCGATGGTCGCGGCCAAGGGCACGCTGACGTCGAGGATGTCTTCGCGCAGGGCCTTGACCCAACGCTCGTCCTGGTCGTCGACATCGGACTGGAAGCCGGCGTCGAGCATGTCGCGAATCGGTTCGATCATCGAATACGGCATGGTCACGTGCAGGTCGCCGCCACCGCCGTCCAACTCGATGTGGAAGGTCGACACCACCACCACTTCGCTGGGGCTGACGATGTTGGCCAGCGCCGGGTTTACTTCCGAGTTCATGTACTCGAAGTTCACATCCAGCACCGCGTGCCAGGCTTCCTTGAGGTCGATAAACGCCTGGTCGATAACCATGCGTACCACGCGCAATTCGGTGGGGGTGAATTCCCGGCCTTCGATCTTGGCGTGACGGCCGTCGCCGCCGAAGAAGTTGTCCACCAGCTTGAACACCAGCTTGGCGTCGAGAATGAACAGGCCGGTGCCGCGCAGCGGTTTCATCTTCACCAGGTTGAGGCTGGTCGGCACGTACAGCGAATGCACGTACTCGCCGAACTTCATCACCTGCACGCCGCCCACGGCGACGTCGGCCGAGCGGCGCAACAGGTTGAACATGCTGATACGGGTGTAGCGCGCGAACCGCTCGTTGATCATTTCCAGCGTGGGCATGCGCCCGCGCACGATGCGGTCCTGGCTGGAGAGGTCGTAACTTTTGACGCTGCCGGGGATGGCGGCGTCTTCGGTTTCCACCGCGCCGTCGTCGACACCATGCAACAGGGCATCGATTTCATCCTGGGATAACAGGTCTTGGACGGCCATCTGCGTTACCTACTGAAAGACGGTGACTGAATAACGGGTTTATTGCAGAACGATATTGGTGAACAACACTTGCTCGACCGTGGTATCGCCCACTTCTTTCTTCGCCAGTTCCTGCACGCTGGCAGTGGCCAACTGACGGAGCATTTCCTTGCCGACCGGCGTCGTCAGGTTGTCAAAATTCTGCCCCGAAAACAGCAACACCAGGTTATTGCGCAGCACCGGCATATGGGCCTTGAGCGCGTCGACTTTATCTTTATCGCGCGCCATCAAGGCGACGCTGACCTGCATATACCGCTGGCGCCCGTTGACGTTGAAGTTCACCACAAAGGCTGGCGCCAACACTTCGTAAATGGCTTCTTTCTTCAGCGGTTTGCCGTCCGGGCCTTTGCCCTCTTCGGCGCCGCCGTGCTCGCCTTCCTTTGCCGCTTCGGCAGCCGGCGCGCTCTTGTGCATCAAAAACCAGGTGGCGCCGACCGAGCCACCGATGGCGATCAGCAGGCCGACCACAATCAGGATGATCAGCTTCAGCTTGCCCTTGCCGGGAGGCGGTGCGGAGCCATCGGCCGCTGGTGCTGCTGCTTTTTCTTTCTTAGCCATGCCAATAATCCGTCACTGATCGGAAATCTATCCGTGTTCAAAGGGTTAGGAGCAAGTGTTATGCCAGCTTGCCAGGCACGAGTGCTAACAAGCTGTTTGCACGACAATTGCTGCCAGCAGTACAGCAAACATAGCGGAGGACGCTCTGGGAAACTACCTACAACACAGACCGTTTAATGCAATTGCCCACCTAGTACAGGTCTGAAGCCCAACTTCAGCGTTGGTTCTAACGCAACGGGCGCAGCGATATATCAGCCGCGTCTGGCGCTGTCACTGAAAAAATGCGGCAGAAACGACAACGCCCGCTTACCGAATCAGTAAGCGGGCGTTGTCAGTCTAGATCACATGCGCCTGGCGACCCGGCCGCCGCCAGTGTCAGCTTAGGCGTAGTAGTCCACCAGACCACGGCCACCGGTCACGGCGCCGTTGCTGCGAATTTCGCTGGTGCCGACGCTGATTTCCTCATCGCCCCCACCGAAACCGCTATTGCTGGAACCGCCACGGCTCTGCTGGCCGTCGCCGCCGTTCTGCCCGGCCCAGCCGCGATTGAGCGACTGATCAGACACGTTGACGTCCATGGTCATGCCTTGCTGCGTGAACATCTCACGCAGGCGGTGCATGGACTCTGTCACCGCATCGCGTACCGCCATGTGCGGGCTGGCAAAGGTCACTTGGGTGGCGGCGTCCTGAGCCATGTTGATGCGCACTTCCAGGCGGCCAAGGTCTGGCGGATCGAGCTGAATGTCGGCCGATTTCAGGTTCTGGCTGGACATCCACATCACTTTGTCGACCACGTCTTCGGTCCACACGCCCTGCTGCATCGACACCGGCGCGCCTGGCACCAGCGGCGTGCGCTGCGCCTGGGTGACCTGCTGATTGACCGCCTGATTCAACGCGCTGAGCTTGTTGGCAAACGAATCGCTGGGCACATCGACGCTGCTGTCTTTCAACGCCTCGATGCTGTCTTTGCCGTTATCCAGCAAACCCAGCTCGTCGGTAATCTGGCTTTCGCCGCCTTCGGTTTTGCCCGTCAGCTGCGCCATGGCAGCGGCGAAATCCTGGCCACCGGTTTGCCCAGCCTGGGCGGCGGATGGATTGCTGCCGCCCTTCTGATTCGCCGCTTGCGCCTTGGCCGCCAGGTCGAGCACCAGGTCGACGCCCGGCAACTCGCTCATGGCATCCACTTGCGGGTCGTGGCCGGTGTCTTCGGTTTGCGTGATTTGTGGCGTCACCATGCCGGTGAGCGACAACGGAATGTCGAGCGTTTCTTCGCCCTCCCCCGTGGTCGGCAGCGCCGTGTCTTCGGTGGTCGGCTGCTGCATCTGCTGCCCGGCCATGGCCAGCAGAATCATCGGATCGATTACCGGCTCGCCGACTGCCGGCTCGGTCGGCAAGGGATTGCCGCTATCGGCAACGGCCGGCTCGTCCGTGGTTGCCGCTGTAGCAGTTTGCTCGGCGGGTTTGCTGTCGTCAGCCTTGTCGTTGGACTTGGCATTTTTGGACTTGGCGGCCGCTTCATTACGGTCGACAGCCTTGTCCTGACGCTCCTTGGCATACACCTTGGCGAAGCTGGAAGCATCGTCCTTGCTGGGCTCGGCCTGTTTAGGCTGAGACTTTGCAGGCGCTGCTTGCGGCTTGGCCACAGGGGCGGAATTCAGAAGTGGATCTGAGGCAACGGACATTTAGCACTCTCTCCGTGCGGGTGGGTCGTGATGGAGAGATAGCAAGGGATGGGCCAACTTTGCGTCGCCCGTGTTTTGCGTAGGAGCCAGCTTGCTGGCGAACCGTGGAAAAGGCGCTGAACGAGGTTTGCAGGGTTCGCCAGCAAGCTGGCTCTTACAACGACGAAAACCGCTGACGCTCGGACTTCAGCAAAATGCGCACAATGGCGAATTCCCGTTCGATCTGCTCCAGCACCGCAGGCGCATCCGCCAGTACGGTGGCGCTGCGCGAATCGTCTTCCAATTGCTTGCACAGGTTCGCCAACAGCGGCGCGCCCATGTTGCTGCAGCTGCCTTTAAAGCTGTGGGCCGCCAGGCGCAGTTCGTGGGCATCGTTGTTGGCGAGGGCTTGGTGGAGCAGGCGTAGGCGTTCTTCGGAGTCGGCGATAAAGGTATCCAGCAGCAAGGGATACTCAGCCTCCATGATGTCCTGTAGGCCGGCCAATACCGCACTGTCGAGATGAATGTCAGCCACCGGAACGCTCCCTGAGCAAAACGCTCAAGATTATGCCTGATCGATCCACGAGAACTCCACGCTCACCCCGCGTCCGTCGTCTGCCCAGGTCGAGCGGTCGCTTAGCCGACGGATCAGGCTCAGCCCGCGCCCTGACAAGCTTTGCGCGGTGCGCTGGCGTTCCAGAATGGTCGACACATCGAAGCCGGGGCCGCTGTCTTCGACCTTGACCACCAGGCGCCCACCGTTGGCTTCGGGCAGCAGTTGCAAGTGAAAGCGCACGTAGCCGTGGTCCAGCTCGGCCAGGCGCAGGCTGCGTTGGCGGTAGTACTCGGCAAAGCCGGCGGCATCGCATTTGAGCCGTGAATCCAAACCCAACACGCCGTGTTCAAGGGCATTGGAGTACAGCTCGGCGAGCACGCTGTATAACGCGCCACCCTGGAAACGCAGGCCGTGCACTTCCAGCAGCAGTTGCAAGAGGAACGGCAAAGGATTGAAGCGTTTGAGGGTTTGCGCGCGGAATTCGAAGCTGGCGGCCCAGTCCAGCGGGCTGCTGTGGCCGTTGTCGACAAATGCCAGTGCCGGGCGCGGCAAGGAGTCGGGTTCGACCATGCACACTTCAACCATGCTGACGTCGTCATGCGCCTCACCGCGAAAGGCGGTGAGCGCTTGCTGGATTTCCTCAAACAGCAGGTCGGGTTGGCGATTGGCAGCGAATACATTCAGCAGCCGCGACTCGCCAAACATCTGCTCGCCCGGATTGGCCGTTTCCAGCACGCCATCGGAGAGCAGGAACACGCGGTCGCCCAGCTCCATCGGATAGATTTCGCAGGCGTCTTTGAAGTCCGCCGGGTCCAGCACGCCAAGCGGCAAATGCCGCGACACCAACGGCAAACGCTCGCCGGTAGCGATGCGATGCAGGTAACCGTCCGGCAGACCGCCGTTCCACACTTCGCACACGCGGCGCTGAAAACTGATGTTAAGCAGCGTGGCGCAGCAGAACACGCCCACCGGCAGAATGCGTTTGAGCTTGGCGTTTACCTCGCGAAGAATTTCCGTCAGCGAATATCCCTTGGCAGTCATGCCGTAGAACACTTCGGCCAGCGGCATGGCGCCGATTGCGGCCGGCAAGCCGTGGCCGGTGAAGTCGCCGAGCAGCACATGCATACCGCCCGAGGGCTTGAACGCGGCCAGCAGCAGGTCGCCGTTGAACACCGCAAACGGCGATTGCAGGTAACGAATGTTGGGCGCGTTCAGGCAGCCCGAGTGGGCCACTTTGTCGAATACCGCTTTGGCCACGCGCTGCTCGGTGAGCAGGTGCTCGTTGTGCCGGGCAATCAGGTCGCGCTGTTCCAGCACGGTGGCCTGCAACCGGCGCAGACGGTCCATGGCTTTGATCTTGGCTTCGAGAATGACGCGGTTGTAAGGCTTGGCCAGAAAGTCGTCGCCGCCGGCGTCGAGGCAGCGCACCAGCGCTTCGCCCTCGGTCAGCGAGGTGAGAAAGATGATCGGCACCAGCGCTTCGCCGGCCTTGAGTTTGATCCGTCGCGCCGCCTCGAAGCCGTCCATCACTGGCATCAAGGCGTCCATCAGCACCAGGTCAGGCCGCTCCTGCTCGAACATCGCCACCGCTTCCAAACCATTGGCGGCGGTGATGACGCGATGGCCCTGACGGCTGATGATGCTCGACAACAACATGCGGTCGGCCGCGTTGTCTTCGGCAATCAGTACGGACAGGCGCGGATCCAGCGGCATGGTGTCAGATGATCTTGAACAGCTGTTCGAAGTTGGAGATCGCGAGAATTTTGCGCACGTCGGCGTTGCAATTCACCAGGCTGATCTGCGCGTTGTCGCCACCGGCATGGTCACGCAACAGCAGCAACATGCCGAGCGCCGAGCTATCCAAATAGGTGGTGTGGTCCAGGTCGACCACATAGCGTTTGGGCGTTACGTTCACGCGCTCGTAAGAGTCGCGAAACGCCTGATGGGTGCCAAAATCGAAACGTCCTTGAATGCGGATGGTCAGCTCTTGCCCGTCGTCAGACGGTAATGAAGTGATGGCCATGAGAAGCTCCCCTACCCCAAATGAATCTGGTTATTTATAAATAAGAAAAAACAAACGGTTGTGGCTTTTCCTCACTCTAGCAGCTGAATTCAATCACGCTCACGTTGCAGTAAACGCTGTGATAACTCGTCGAGTAATTTCTGCTCGCGCTTGTCGGCGGCCACCCGCGCTTCGTCCATGTACTTCTGCACCAGCTTGCGCAGCCCTTCGAGCCGCGCGTATTTCTGCTGCCACAACTCGCGGGCCTTATCGAGGTTGGTGCGGTGCCAGTCGACGCTCTGGTTCTGCTGTTTGATGGCGGTTTCCAGCTGCGCCAGAAAGCGCTGGTAGTTCATCATCCACTGCCCCGACACGCCGTTGCGGCCTTCGGTAATCCACTGCTGCTGGTAATCGCCCAGGTAGCGGTGCAGGTCGCTGAGTTTGCCTTCGGCCTGGTTCATCAGGGTTTGGCATTGGCCCAGGGCCCGTGCGGCTTCACGCTCTTCGCGTTCGGCCATGTCGACCACCGGGGCCAGACGTGACGCTCTGCTTGGCAACGCCATTTAGTACAACGTCCTTAGCAACCCATCAGCGCGGCGGCGCGGGTGCGAATACCGCTGCGAGTGCGTCTTTGCTTTGCTGCAGGCTTTCATTGTCGTTAAGCCCCTGGCGCAGGTAATTGACCATCGCGGCGTGCCGGGAAATGGCCAGGTCGGTTTCCGGATCGCCGCCGGGCACGTAGGCGCCAACGCTGATCAGGTCGCGACTTTGTTGGTAGCGCGACCACAACTGCTTAAAGCGTTGGGCGTTGCGCATATGGTCAGCGTCGACCACCGCCGGCATTACCCGGCTGATGGACGCTTCAATATCAATGGCCGGGTAATGCCCTTCTTCGGCCAAGCGCCGCGACAGCACGAAGTGGCCATCGAGCACACCACGCGCCGAGTCGGCGATGGGGTCTTGTTGGTCATCACCCTCTGACAACACAGTGTAGAAGGCGGTGATCGAGCCACCACCGGCTTCGGCATTCCCGGCGCGTTCCACCAGCTTGGGCAGCTTGGCGAACACCGACGGCGGATAACCCTTGGTGGCCGGTGGCTCACCGATGGCCAGGGCGATTTCCCGCTGCGCCTGGGCGAAACGGGTGAGCGAGTCCATCAGCAGCAATACGTTCTTGCCTTTGTCGCGGAAGTACTCGGCGATGCGTGTGCAATACATGGCAGCGCGCAGGCGCATCAAGGGCGCGTCATCCGCTGGCGAGGCAACGACCACGGAGCGCTTGATGCCCTCCTCGCCCAGAATGTGTTCGATAAACTCCTTCACCTCACGACCCCGTTCGCCGATCAGCCCCACCACAATGATGTCGGCGTTGGTGAAGCGGGTCATCATGCCCAGCAGCACGCTCTTGCCCACGCCGGTACCGGCGAACAGGCCCAGGCGCTGGCCGCGACCGACGGTGAGCAAGCCGTTGATGCTGCGAATGCCGACGTCCAGCGGGGTGTCGATGGGGTGGCGATTGAGCGGGTTGATGGTCGGGCCGTCGAGCGGCACCCAGTCTTCGGCTTTCATGCCGCCCTTGCCGTCCAAGGCCCGCCCGGTGCCGTCGAGCACCCGGCCGAGCATGGTCATGCCCATCGGCAAGCGGCCGGAGTCAGGCAACGGCACCACCCGCGCGCCCGGTGCAATGCCGGCCAGGCTGCCGACCGGCATCAGGTAAATTTTGCCGTCGCCAAAGCCCATCACTTCGGCTTCAACCTGCACGGGGTGATAGCTGCCGTTGTTGATCACCAGGCAGCGGCTGCCCAGCGCGGCGCGCAAGCCTTCGGCTTCAAGGGTGAGGCCGACCATGCGCAACAGACGCCCTTCAACGATCGGCTGGGCCGGCAACTGGATCGCCTCGCTGTAGCCCGCCATGCGTTTGGCGAAGCTCAGGCGCTCAAGTCGCATGAATAACCTCTGGCGCGTCGCCGTCCAGATCAATCTGGATATCCGGTTCGGCTGGCGAGGTCGCCTGTTCGCGCTGCTGCTCGAACAGTTGCTTGAGCATCTGCGCCAAGCGGGTTTCGATGGTGGCGTCGATTTGCGATTGCTCGGACTCCACACGGCAGCCGCCGGGCTGCAAGGTTTCGTCTTCGAGAATGCGCCAGGTTTCTTCATGGCGATCACGCAGGGCTTTGATCAACTCAAAGTCCTGCGGGTGAATATGAATGCGCACATTGGCCGCGCCCATGGGCAACAGCTTCAGCGCCTCGCGCAGCACTTGGCGGATTTGCGTGGAATCGATGGTCAGCTCGCGCTGCACGACTTGGCGCGTCATTTGACTGACCAACTGCACCAGCGCCACTTCGAGCTTCTGGTCTTGCTCGGCGATGGGATCGAACAACTGCGCCATGACCTGTTCAAGGCTGGCCACTTTAGCCGCCAGAGCGGCGTCGGCCTCTTGTTTGGCTTTCACCTGCCCGGAACGGAAGCCGTCTTTCTCGCCGGTTGAGAAGCCCTCGTTGTAAGCCTCCTGGCGGATGACCTCCAACTCATCGAGCGTCAAGGGTTTGACATCCTCGATCTGCACCTCTTCGCCCTGGGCGTTCACCTCCGGCTCAGGTGCGGCGGAGGCGGCGCTGTGTTCGCTGGGCGGCGGCGTCAACGGTTCGGCAGGCTGTTCACCTTCGGGGTCGAAACTGGGCAGCGCCCAGCGGGCCAAACCGCTGACGTCTTTGGCGCGAATCAGCTCGCTGGGGCCTTCCTTGTTGCTCATGCTGTGCCTTAAACCATTTCTTCGCCGCCTTTACCACCGAGGACGATTTCCCCGGCTTCGGCCATGCGGCGGGCGATGGTGAGAATTTCTTTTTGCGCCGCTTCGACGTCGCTGACCCGCACCGGACCGCGTGCTTCGAGGTCGTCGCGCAGCAGCTCGGCGGCACGTTTGGACATGTTCTTGAAGACTTTTTCCTTGATCGCTTCGTCGGCGCCCTTGAGCGCCAGCACCAGCACGTCGGACGATACTTCGCGCAGCAGCGCCTGGATGCCACGGTCGTCGACATCGGCCAGGTTGTCGAACACGAACATCAGGTCTTCGATCTGCGAGGACAAGTCTTCGTCGACTTCGCGGATCGAGTCCATCAGTTGGCCTTCAACCGAGCTGTCGAGGAAGTTCATGATGTCGGCCGCGCGCTTGACGCCGCCCATGGTGGCGCGCGAAGTGTTGGCGCTGCCGGAGAATTGCTTCTCGAGAATCTGGTTGAGTTCTTTGAGCGCCGCCGGTTGCACGGTGTTGAGCGACGACACGCGCAGCACGATGTCCAGACGCACTTTATGGTCGAAGTGGCCGAGCACTTCGCCGGCCTGGTCGGGGTCGAGGTAGGCGACCACGATGGCTTGAATTTGCGGGTGTTCGTAGCGAATGACGTCGGCCACCGCGCGCGGCTCCATCCACTTCAAGCTGTCGAGGCCGCTGGTGCTGCCGCCGAGCAGAATGCGGTCGATGAGGCTGCCGGCTTTGTCTTCGCCCAGCGCCTGGGTGAGCATTTTGCGGATGTAGCTGTCGGCGCCGACGCCCACGCTGGTCTGGTCGCCGACGGTTTCGACGAACTCGCCCATCACCTGCTCAACCTGCTCT
The DNA here is from genome assembly GCF_979258585.1 of Pseudomonas sp. AC136. NCBI lineage: Bacteria > Pseudomonadati > Pseudomonadota > Gammaproteobacteria > Pseudomonadales > Pseudomonadaceae > Pseudomonas > Pseudomonas sp. AC136. The sequence continues at coordinate 5,024,676 of NZ_OZ409865.1, read as the reverse complement.
TTCTGCACGTTGCGCATGTGCGCCATGGCCACGCCGACTTTTTGCACTTCCTTGGGACCGAGGTGACGCAGCACTTGCGCGGCGTCGGTCTCGCCGAGGGAGAGCAATAGAATCGCCGCCTTGTCGACCTTGGTCAGCTTGGCGGGGGCGCGGTTGTCATTCATCGGCGTTGATCCACTCTTTAACCACTTGTGCCACGCGACCCGGGTCTTCGGCTACCAGACCTTTAATCGCATTCAGTTGCGCATCATAACCTTCGGACGGACTCGGCAGCATGATGCTCGCGGGTCCACCAAGGCTTACACGATCAGCGGACAATTCGCCGTCCAACCCGCCCATGGCGCCCAGGTCGACATCGCCGCCGTGACCGTCATTGCCCAGTGCATTGTTCTTGCCGCCACCGGTAATGTTGTTCAACACCGGACGCAGCACACCAAATACCAGTACCAGAATAAACAGCACGCCCAGTACTTGCTTCACCACATCCCAGAACCAGGGCTGGGTGTAGAACGGAATCGACTCGATTTCTTCGCCCTGACTGGCCGCGAATGCCGAGTTGATCACGCTGACGCTGTCGCCACGGGCGGCATCGAAGCCCACCGAGTCCTGCACCAAGCGGGTAAAACGCGCCAGATCGGCGGCGCTCCACGGCGTGCGTGTGGTCTCGCCGGTCTGTGCGTTCACGTTCACCTGATCGTCCACCACCACCGCGACAGAAAGCCGACGCAAACGGCCCTGCTGTTGCTTGGTGTGGCTGATGGAGCGGTCCAGCTCATAGTTACGGGTGGCTTGTTCGCGTTTGTCGGCCGGATAAGGCGCGAGTTTAGGCTGGCCAGTGGCCGGGTCGACGATCTGCGTGCCGTTGGCATCGAGCAGCGGCTGACCAGCGGCGATCGGGCCGGCGGGCGCAGGCGCAGCGGCGGCCGCTTGTTGCGGCGCAGAGGCCGGGCCTGGCGGCTGGTTGCTGACGGCGCCGGGAATACCCTGCGAGCCGGCGGCGCTGGAGCGTTCTTCGTTTACTTTCTGCTCGCTGCGCAGCGCTGGCTGGTCGGGGTTGAACATTTCCGACGTCGACTCGACGGCGCTGAAATCAACGTCGGCCGACACTTCAGCCTTGTAACGGCCGGCGCCCAACACCGGTTGCAGAATGCTGTCGACGCGCTGGCTGAACATGCCTTCCATGCGGCGGCTGTAATCGAACTGCTTGCCGGCCATGCTCAACTCGGACAGTTCTTGCTGGTCGGAGAGCAGGTTGCCTTTCTGGTCGACCACCGTAATTTGCGATTTGCTCAGTTCCGGCACGCTGGTGGCGATCAGGTTAACGATGGCCATTACCTGACTCGGCTCCAGCGCGCGACCCGGATACAGCTCCACCAGCACCGAGGCGCTAGGCTTGCGCTCATCACGCACGAACACTGAGCTTTTCGGAATGGCCAAATGCACGCGGGCCGCTTTAACGTTGTTCAGGCTCGACACGGTGCGCGCCAACTCGCCTTCCAAACCCCGGCGATAACGGGTGGCTTCCATGAATTGGCTGGTGCCCAGCCCTTGCTCGCCGTCGAGAATTTCAAAACCGATGTTCGCATCACGCGGCGACACACCGGCCTGCGCCAGTTGCAGGCGGGCACGGGACACGTCGCTGGCTTTAACCAGCAGCGCGCCAGAATTCGGTTCCATGGTGTACGGAATATTGGCGGCGGTGAGGGTTTCCGTCACTTGTTTGGCGTCCATACCTTCCAGGCTGCCGTACAGCGGACGGTAATCCGGCTGTTGCGACCACAGCACCACGGCAAAGCCGATGGCCACGCTGGCCGCCAGACCGACCAAGAGGCCAACCTGCCGCAGCATGGTCATCTGCGACAGGTTATCCAGGAACGCCAAGCCGAACAGCGGCTTCTTGGGCTCGTTGGAATCTGCCTTGACGGGTACGTTGCTGATCGCTGCTTCTGCCATGTCTTAACTCACTGTTGCGTCTTGCTGCTTAACCCGCTGCGGGCCCTGAGTTTGCTGTAACGCCAACCACTCAGACGGGCATTTGCATGATGTCCTGGTACGCCTGAACCAGCTTGTTGCGCACCTGCGTAATGGCCTGGAAGGACACGCCGGCCTTCTGCGAGGCGATCATCACGTCAGTGATATCCACGCCGCTTTTGCCGATTTCGAAGGCTTCGGCCAGTTGGCTAGAAGCTTGCTGGGTTTCGTTCACCTTGTTGACCGCTTGCCCGAGCATGTCCGAAAAGCTCGGCGCCCCGACTTCTGCCGGTGCTGCCGCGACTTTAGGACGGGCCATGGCCTCCATTTGCATGGAGCGCATTTCCAACATTAGGCGATTGAACTCGACACCCTGACTCATGACGCTTCTCCGGTGACCGCAGGTTTTTTGACGCAATGCGGTAGGTAACCGGGTGATTGCAACAAGGGTGCCAAAAGAGGAAAGGGACTACACAGTTTGAGGATCGGGATGCTTTTGTTGGTAAAACCACCCTCCCCTGTGGGAGCGGCTTTAGCCGCGATGCTCTTGGTTTCTGGCCGTAAGCCAAAAGCGAAGCCCAACACTGGGGGGTGGGTGTGATTAAAGACCGGAGATTGGTCCGAAACTCTGGATCCCGAATCGTCGGACCGCCGCGTTCGCGAGGATGACGGAGTTTTTCTTAAGTTCACCGTCATCCTTGTGGAGGGCCGCCTTCGCGGGAATGACGATGGTCTCTACGACGACACCGTCATCCCCGCGCAGGCGGGGATCCAGAGTTTCAAGCCGAGCGCGAAAACGGGAGTCGGGTTTTAGCTCGTAGGATGGGTCATTCCGCAGGCGGCGAAGCCCCCATGGCTGGGTAGGTTTGATTAACGACCGAAGACCAGTCCGAAACTCTGGATCCCCGCGTTCGCGAGGATGACGGAGTTTTTCTTAAGTTCACCGTCATCCTTGTGGAGGGCCGCCTTCGCGGGAATGACGGAGTTTTTCTTAAGCCCACCGTCATCCTTGTGGATCCCCGCCTTCGCGGGAATGACGATGGTCTCTACGACGACACCGTCATCCCCGCGCAGGCGGGGATCCAGAGTCTCAAGCCAAGCGCAAAACTGAAGTCGGGTTAGCTCGTAAGCCAATGGCGAAGCCCAGCACTAGCTTTGATTAGCGACCAAAGACCCATCCGAAACTCTGGAATCGTCGCACCGCCGCCTTCGCGGGAAGGACGGAGTTTTTCTTAAGCCCACCGTCATCCCCGCGAACGCGGGGATCCAGAGTCTCGGGCCGAGCGCAAAAGCCGAAGCCGGCGCTCTAGCCCCAACCCTAAATCCCCATCTGCTTACTAATAATCTCGTTCATCACCTCACGCGTCCCTCCCCCAATAGAAAGAATGCGGTTATCGCGATACAGCCGCTCCACCAAGCTCTCGCGCATAAAGCCCATGCCCCCCGCTATTTGCACCGCGTCATAAACGATGCGATCGGCAATGTCGGTGGCAAAATTCTTGGCCATGGAAATTTCTTTAATCACCGACTTGCCCGCCGCCATCTTCGCCGCCTGGCGGTAGGTGAATTCGCGGGACACTTCCAGCTGCGTGGCCATCTCCGCCAAGCGGTGTTTCAGCACTTGGAATTTGCCGATGGGTTTGCCAAACGCCTCGCGCTGCCTGGCCCAGTTCAGGGATTCTTGCAGCGCCAGCTCGGCAGTCATGTTGGCCATGATCGCCAGCGCCAGCCGCTCCGATTGGAAGTTGGCCATGATGCCGGCAAAGCCCATGTTCTCGGCGCCGATCAGGTTGCCCACCGGCACTTTGCAGTCGTCGAAAAACAGCTCGGCGGTGTCCGACGCCCACCAGCCCATTTTCTTCAGTTGCCGGCCCACGGTGAAACCGGGCGTGCCCTTCTCCACCATCAGCAAACTGACGCCGCCGAAGCCTTCGCCGCCGGTGCGCACGGCCACGGTGTAGTAATCCGCGCGTACGCCGCTGGTGATAAAGGTTTTGCTGCCCGTCACGCGGTAAAAATCACCGTCGCGCACGGCGCGGGTTTTAAGGCTGGCCACGTCGGAACCGCCGCTGGGCTCGGTAACGGCCAGCGCACAGATTTTTTCGCCGCTGAGCACTTGCGGCACCACGCGGTCGCGCACGTCGGGGCGGGCCCATTTGAGAATTGGCGGCAGGCCGATATCCAGCGAGCCCAGGCCGGCGACCAGGCCACCGGAGCCGCAACGCATCAATTCCTCGCTGGCCGCGACCTTGGCGAACAGGTCGCCTTCATGGCTGCCGCCAAACTGTTCCGGGTAACCAATCCCCAAGATGCCCGCGGCCCCAGCTTTCAGGTACAGCTCGCGAGGAAAGCTTTCCGCCTCTTCCCACTCCGCCACATAAGGAAGGATTTCGCGCTCAACGAACCGGCGTACCGAGTCGCGAACCAGCTGGTGCGAGTCGTCGAAGTATTCTTGAAAGGCAGACATGGCGAGCTCTCGGAAAGGTTTGGCCGACCTTACCGAGCGCTTGCTTGGTTTTCAACAGGGATCAGGCGGCAGTTCGGCCAAAAGTCGAGATCGTGGGTCTTCGTTGGGCTTCGCCAACAAAGCTGGCCCAATCAAAACTTCTGAATAACGGTCGCCATCACGTTGCGTTCTTCGCCGTAATAGCAAAAGTTGAGGTTGCCGCACGAGGCCACGTACTTCTCGTCGGTGAGGTTGTTGGCGTTGACCCGAACCGAGGTGCCCTTCAGTTCGGAAAAGTCGTAACTCACCGACGCGTCATACAGCGTGTACGACGGCACATAAACGGTGTTCTCCGCATCCGCCCAGCTTTTGCCCACGTAGCGCACGCCAGCGCCTACACCGAGTCCGGCAAGCCCGGTGCCGTCAAAGCGGTAATCGGCCCACAGGCTCGCCATATGTTTCGGGGTTTGCGACGGCGTGTTGCCCTTCACGTCGCTCTCCACGCCGAAGCTGTCAAAGCTGAAGTAGCTCTTGGCGTACTCGACCTTGGTGTAGGTGTAACTGCCCAGCAGGCGCAGGTGGTCGGTGACGTGCAGACGCCCTTCCAGCTCGACGCCTTTGGATTCCACTTCGCCAGCGTTGCGGTAGAAGTTCTCGTTGGCCAGCTTGGTCGCCACGTTTTCCTGACGGATGTCGAACAGCGACAGCGTGTACAAATCGTCGGTGTCGGTCGGCTGGTATTTCAAACCCACTTCCCACTGCTTGCCTTCCGACGGCTCGATCAGACTGCCGGCCGCATCGCTGTAGGTAGACGGATTGAACGACTCGGAATAGCTGATATACGGCGCAATGCCGTTATCGAACTGATACAGCACGCCCGCGCGGCCGGTGACTTTGCTGTCGGTCAGCGAATTCTCGGTACCGGCCGGACGGTTCACCAGCCCGGTGGTAGCGCTGAATTCATCGACGCGGTTTTCTTCCGACACGTCAAACCAGTCTTTGCGCAGCCCCAGCGAGATATTCCAACGGTCGAGTTCGATCAGGTCCTGCACGTAAGCGCCGGTCTGCTCTTTGCGGCGCAGATAACTGTTGAGCTGGAAGTTGGGCGTGAAGGTGATGCTGTCGTCGCCGTATTGCGGGTCGAAGGCGTTCAGCGTACTGGCCGTGCCGTAGGGCCAGTCGACGACGTTTTTGATCCGCTGGTAGTCCAGGCCGGTGACCACCGTGTGCTCGGCGGCGCCGGTGAAGAATTCGGCTTGCAGCATGTTGTCGACGATCCAGGAATGCAGCTTCTCATCCGCTGCCGAATACGGCCGGTACAGCTCATCGCCCGCCGCATAGCCGTAGGCGTAGACCTGTTTCTGCTCCAGGTCCGAATCCAGGTAACGGAAGTTTTGCCGCACGCTCCATACGTCATTGAAGCGGTGCTGCAACTCGTAGCCGAACATTTGCTGCTCGCGCTTGGCAGTGTCGTTGTCCGGTTCGCCTTCGAAAAACGAGGTGGAAATGCGCTTGCCGTTGCGTGTGTACAGCGTGCCCGAGGCTGGCAAACCGCCGTGGTAGCCAGCTTGCGGGTCGCTCTGCAAATAGGCGTAAACATTCAACGAGGTGTCTTCACTGAAGTTGACCAGCAGGCTGGGCATCAGGGTGTAGCGGGTTTCCTCGGTGTAGTCGAACTGGGTGTCGGTGTCTTTGGCAAAGCCCACCAAGCGGTACGCGATGTTGTCGGTCAGCGGCCCGGTGGAGTCGAAGCCCAGCGCTTTGTAGTCGTGGCTGCCGGCGGATAGCTGCACCTCGTTGCTGGCCTCGAACTTCGGCCGCTTGGTGGTCAGCGCCACCAGGCCGCCGGGGTTGCTGCGGCCGTACAGCACGGAAGACGGACCTTTGAGCACGTCGATGCGCTCGATGAAGTACGGGTCGACTTGCAGGCTGCTGTAGGTGCCGGCGTCGCTCATCGACTTGAGGCCGTCGACGATGATGTTGTCGACCGAGCCGTCGTTGAAGCCGCGCATGGCCACGTAGTCGTAGCGATGGGTAGCGCCGTACGGATTGGTCAGCACGCCGGGCACATAACGAATAGCTTCGGACACGGTTTGCGAGCCCTGATCGTCCATTTGCTCGCGGGTAACCACCGACACCGACTGCGAGGTATTCACCAGCGCCTTGCTGGTTTTGGTCGCCACGCTGCTGTGGGTGGCGTTGTAGCCTTCCATGCTGCCGAGGGCGTTGCCCAGGGCGAACGCCTTCACCGAAGCTGCCGGCAACTCCACCGCCGCCCCGCTATCGCCGCCACTCAGGCTGTAGCCGCCCAGGCCGTCGCCAATTACGCGCAAACCGCTGCCCGCCAGCAGGCGATCGAAGCCTTCGCTGACGCTGACGCTGCCTTGCAGGCCCGGCGTGGTTTTACCTTCGGTCAAGCGGCCGTCCACCGACAGCAGCACGCCCGCCTCGGCAGCAAAACGGCTTAATGCGGACGACAGCGGCCCGGCCGGAATCTGGTAACTGCGTACGGTTTGCTGGCTGGCCGGCACGTCGGCGGCCTGGACCACAAGCGGCGCCATGACCGTCATGGGAAGTGCAAGCAGCGCCAGGCGCACAGCCGGGCGCAGACGGCGGCTGGTGACAGCTAACGGGAAGGTATTCGAAGCCATGAACTGTTCCGTTTGGTGGGTGGCTGCACGCGTTGCGCATGCCCTATGCACCTGAAGCCAAGCGAACGGCAAAAAGGGGAACCGCCGATTGAATATATTTTTCCGGCGCGGTGCTAGGCCGGCTCAACGGTGATCCACCAGGGCGTGCGCTGGCGAATGCGCACCGGCAGACTGGTTTGCAAGGCGGCGAAAATTTTCTCGCGGTCGGCCAGCGGATAAGCACCCACCAGGCGTAAATCGGCAATACCCGGATCGCAGCCCAGATACCCCGGCGTGTACTCGGCCAGTTCGGAAATGAAATCGCCCAGGCGCATGTTGTCGGCCAGCAGCACGCCCTTGCTCCAGGCTTGGCGCCCGGCCTCGGCGAGCTGCACCGCGCCATCGCCTGAAGCGCCGAAACGCAGCTGTTGGCCGGCCTCGATTACCCGGATTGCGCCGCCCGCTGCCGGCGTAATTTCTACCGCGCCGTTGAAAACGCTGAGCTGGGTGATGCCCTCGCCCTGACGCACGCTAAAGCGCGTACCGAGCGCCCGCAGACGCCCTTGCCGCGTATCGACCACCAGCGGGCGCAAGCTGTCGTGGGCGCTTTCGAGCAACAGCTCGCCACGGAACAACTGCACGCGACGCAGGCTGGGGCTGTAGTCGATGTCGGCGGCGCTGTTGCTGTTGAGCCACAGCTGCGTGCCGTCGGCCAGGCGCGTTTCGCGCACTTCGCCGACCGCCGTACGTTCGCTTGCCACCCACGCTTGCAAGGTACTGCGGCGAACGGTGGCCAGGCCTAACACGCCGCCACCGCAGAGCAACGCCAGCATGCCAATCGCCCGGCGCCTGCTCTGGCCCGCGACGCTTAGCGCCTGGGCGGCTGCGCGGCGGCGCTCGCTGGGCAAGCGTTCAAACTGGCCGCTAATGGCTTGTACCCGCTGCCACGCGGCGGCGTGGTCCGGGCTGGCCGCCAGCCACAAGCGCCACGCTTGGCGTTGATGCTCGCTGACGCCACCGTCACTCAAGGTGGCAAACCAGTCGGCGGCCTGTTGCAGCACTGCATAGTCGAGCGTCGGCGAAGTCATGCGCCCTGCTCCAGCATCAGGCAATGCAGCATGGCCTGCGCCATGTACTTTTTCACCATGCGCTCGGACACCTGCAAGCGCGTGGCAATGGCGGCGTAGGTCAGGCCATCCAGCTGCGACCACAGGAACGCCTGGCGCACCTTGCTCGGCAAGCGCAGCAGCATGGCGTCGATGGCCAGCAAGGTTTGCATAATCAATTCGCGCTCCTCCGGCGAGGGCGCGTAGTGCTCGGGCTGGGCGGCCAGGGCGTCGAGATAGGCGCGCTCAAGGGCTTGGCGGCGCCAGAAGTTCACCAGCAGCGAATGGGCGATGGTCGACAAGTAAGCGCGCGGCTCGCGCAGCGTCGGCAGGTCGCTGTCTTTGCTGAGCACGCGCAGGAAGGTGTCTTGAGCCAGGTCCGCCGCATTCTCGGCGCAGCCCAGACGCTTGCGCAGCCAGCCGCTCAGCCAGCCATGATGCTCGCGGTAAAGCTGCTGCAGGGATTGCTCAGCGGTGTGTGACTGCACCTGAAGATCCATTGCTCAAGATTAATGCGCAAATGGTAATTCTTCTCAAGCGCGAATTGCTAGCTCTAGATGTGCTGCCCTGGAAAACTACAGATTGATCGGCCGCCGCCCCGCCAGCGCGTGCGCCAGGGTGCCGCCATCGACCAGCTCCAGCTCGCCGCCCAGTGGCATGCCGTGGGCAATGCGCGAGGCGATCAGGCCTTTGTTGCTGAGCAACTGCGCGATGTAATGGGCCGTGGCTTCGCCTTCCACCGTCGGGTTGGTGGCGAGAATGACCTCGGCGAAACTGCCCGCCTCGATGCGCGCCAGCAGTTCCGGCACGCCAATGGCTTCCGGACCCAGGCCGTCGAGCGGCGAGAGATGGCCCTTGAGCACGAAGTAGCGGCCACGAAAGCCCGTCTGCTCGACCGCGTTCACATCCATTGGCCCTTCCACTACGCACAGAATGCTGTCGTCGCGGCGCGGATCCTGGCAGGTCTGGCAAATCGCATCTTCGCTGAGCGTGCGGCATTGCTGGCAATGGCCTACGCCCTCCATCGCCTGGGTCAACGCCTGCGCCAGGCGCAATGCGCCGCTGCGATCACGCTCGAGCATCTGCAACGCCATGCGCTGGGCAGTCTTCTGCCCGACGCCGGGAAGAATGCGCAGCGAATCGATGAGTTGGCGAATCAGCGGGCTAAAGCTCATTGAAGGAAATCCAATACCGTAAGAAAAAGCGGGTAACTCTCGTAGGAGCGGCTTTAGCCGCGATGCTTTTTGCATCAAGAGCATCGCGGCTAAAGCCGCTCCTACAAAATCCAGTGCTTGTACAGGGCAAGGCGCCGGTGAGCGAGGCCCCGCAGTGGGCTCAAGCCCATGAGGACGCCGAGTTCACCGGCAACGCCGCCCTGTGCATCGCATGGGCGCGTCGATCAATCAAAAAGGCATTTTGAAGCCGGGGGGGAGTTGCATGCCGGCGGTCATGCCGCCCATTTTCTCCTGGCTGCTTTGCTCAACCTTACGCACGGCATCGTTAACGGCTGCGGCGATCAGGTCTTCGAGCACTTCCTTGTCTTCCTGCATCAGGCTGTCGTCGAGGGTGATGCGTTTGACGTCATGACGCCCGGTCATCACCACGCTCACCAGCCCAGCGCCGGCTTGGCCGGTCACTTCGGCGTTGGCCAGTTCTTCCTGCATCTTGGCCATCTTTTCTTGCATCTGCTGCGCCTGTTTCATCAGGCCGGCCATGCCACCTTTCATCATGGGAATCACCTCAGGTTAAGTAATGCTTCACGACGCCACGGGGGCGTCCACAGGCTCAATGGTGCCGTCGCGAATGGTCGCGGCGAATTGCTGAATCATTTCTTTGATCAGCGGATCGTCATGAATCGACGCCTCCGCCGAGCGCTGGCGATTGGCGCGTTTGCGGGCTGCGGCCTGGGCCGGGGTTTCCTGCTCGGGCGTGCGCAGCTCGATTTCCAGTTTGATCGGACGCTTGTGGTAGGCATCCAGCGCCTCGTTCAAACGCCGCTGCTGGGTTGCATTAAAGAGCGCGCTTTGGCCGGGGTCCAGGTGCAGCGTCCAGGTGTCGCCGTCTACTGCCACCAGGCTGCAGTTGGCAGCGATGCTGCCGGTCAGGCCGGTAATGCCCAGACGCGGAAACAGCTCCAGCCACTCGGCAGCCAGACCCGTGGCCGGTTTGGCGGCAGGCAATGGCGCCAGGTCTGCCGGGGCTGGGGCGTCAATGCCCAAGGAATCCAGCGCATCGAGATAGGCGTCGGTTTCGCCTTCGGCAATGTAGTAATCGTCATCGCCGGGTGGCGGCTCGTCGTCATCGTCGTCGCTGACATCGGCTGGTGTATTGATGACCACGGCGGCTTCAGTTTGCACGGCGACCGGCGCAGGCGCCGGCATCAGCGGCGCCGGGGCGACCTCGGCAGGCACTGCGATCAGTTCGGGAACCGGAACAGGGGCAACGGCCGCAGGCTTCTGCTCTTCCCAGGGCAAATCGATGGGGGCGGCGGCAACGGCTTCGGGTTCCGGCTTGGGCTCGGGTTGAGACTCAACCGGGGCAGCAACAGGCGTAGGTTCCGGCTCAGGCGCAACAACCTGTGGCTCAAGGACCGGCGCTGGCGCGACCGGTTCAGGCGCTGCAATAGGAGCAACCGGCGCGGCCATAGCTGCGCCGGCCACTGGGTTAGGTCGGGGATCAGCAGTGGCCTGGCTAATCCCGAGTGGCTTTAGCGCCACCCTCGGCACATCGCCCGTATCCGCCGGGCGGAAGGCCAACATGCGCAGCAGCACCATTTCAAAGCCACCACGCGGGTCCGGCGCCAGCGGCAAATCGCGGCGGCCGATCAGGCCCATCTGGTAATAGAACTGCACGTCTTCGGCAGGCAATGCCTGAGCCAGTGCCAACACGCGGTCGCGGTCGCCCTGGCCGTTGTCCACCGCTTCCGGCAACGCCTGGGCGATGGCGACGCGGTGCAACACGTTAAGAATTTCTGCCAGCACGCCAGCCCAGTCCGGCCCCTGCTCGGCCAGGTGCCGAATCGCTTCGATTAGCGCCCGCGCGTCACCTTCCAGCAGCGCATGCAACACGCCGTACACCTGGCCGTGATCCAGCGTGCCGAGCATGGCCCGCACGTCGGCGGCCAACACTTTGCCCTCACCAAAGGCGATCGCCTGGTCGGTGAGGCTCATGGCGTCGCGCATCGAACCATCGGCGGCGCGGCCCAGCAACCACAGGGCGTCGTCTTCAAACGGCACCTGTTCCACGCCCAGAACGTGGGTCAAATGCTCGACCACACGCTCAGGCGGCATGTTCTTCAGCGAGAACTGCAGGCAGCGGGAAAGAATGGTGACGGGCAGCTTCTGCGGGTCGGTGGTGGCCAGCAGGAATTTAACGTGGGGTGGCGGCTCTTCGAGGGTTTTCAGCAAGGCATTGAACGAGTGCGACGACAGCATGTGCACTTCGTCGATCAGGTAGACCTTGAAGCGGCCACGGCTGGGCGCGTATTGCACGTTGTCGAGCAGCTCGCGGGTGTCTTCCACCTTGGTGCGGCTGGCGGCGTCGACTTCGATCAGGTCGACAAAGCGGCCTTCATCAATCTCTTTGCACACCGAACAGGTGCCACACGGCGTAGAGCTGATTCCGGTTTCGCAGTTCAGGCACTTGGCAATGATGCGCGCGATGGTGGTTTTGCCCACCCCGCGGGTGCCGGTGAACAGATAGGCGTGGTGCAGGCGCTGGCTGTCCAGCGCGTTGATCAGAGCCTTGAGCACATGGGTCTGGCCGACCATTTCGCGGAACGAGCGCGGACGCCATTTACGTGCAAGAACCTGATAACTCATCGAAAACCGTCGCAACTGGGGGGCAAGAAAAGTGGGGCTAATCCTAGCGGAGCACGGGGCAAATTGCATCCGACTTGGCACACAGCCCGGCAGGTCGTGGCTTAACGCGTTGATATGTCCATTCTCGGTGGCAGCGAGGGGGCGGCCCAATCAAAAAAGCTTCGCGAACAAGCTCGATCCTACAGGGAGGGGCCTAACGCAACGGCTCCACCAGTTTCCCCGTGCGGTCGATAACGCCCCACTTCCCGCCGCCCATTGCCCAATGCCCATCGCCGTCGGACGGGCCACGACTGCAGCCTTGGCACACTTGGGCGCGGCCTTGTTCGAAGGGCGTGCCCCAGTCGAAGGTGGCTGCAATAACGGGGTTCAGGTTTACGTCGTAATAGCCGACCTTGCCGTTCACCCATGCGCGTACCAGCCCCTCTTCGAAATAGTCGGCGCCGTTGTCGAAGGTCAGCACATGCAGAAGCTTGGCCTGGCGGTTGATGTAGTACATCTCGCCGTCGATGCCCACGCTGGCAAGGCCGTTTTTGTCGAAGTCCATGCGTTTGAAATGTTCAGGCGCCAGTTCCACAGAGGTACTGGTGCGTCGGGCGCAGTGTTCGAATGGGGTCAGGCCTTCGTCGCTATCGCCCGGCGAATAAAAGCACTGCAGCGGCCACTCGGCTGCCTGCGCGCCGCTGATAAAAAGCACAAATATCAGCGCCGAGCGCAAGAGTGCGGCGGGAATGCTAGACATATACACGGAACCCCCTTAACGGAACGCTGCTCTTTATCCCTGAAGCCAGGACGGTTCGACAATGGTAGTGCAGCGAATACGTGAAACCGCCCCCATCTGCTACAGGCGCCCTGCATGAAATCACTTGCGTTGTTTGCGCTGTACCTAAGCCTGTCGCTGGGCAGTAGCGCGCAAGCCGAAGTAAAAGTTGAGCCGTTGGAAGCCGAGGCCATTGCCAAAGACGCCTACATTTACGGCTATCCCATGCTTGAGCTGTACAAAACGCTGTATATCCAAGCCGTCGACACCGAAAGCACGGCGTACCAGGCACCATTCAATCGGGTGTCGCACAACAGCGATGTCTACAACGGCAAAACCACGGCGGTGCAGTCACCCATTGCCGACACCCGTTACTCGTTCGCCTGGCTTGATCTGCGCGCCGAACCCATCGTCATGACCTTGCCGGCAGTGGACAGCAACCGCTACTTCTCGGTGCAACTGACCGATATTTTCACCCACAATTTTGCCTACCTCGGCAGCCGCACCACCGGGCGCAAAGGCGGCCGCTACTTGATCGCGGGACCCGACTGGCAAGGTGCAACGCCGGCAGACGTTGACCAGGTAATCCGCAGCGAAAGCAGCCTTGTGTATGCGCTCTATCGCACCCAACTGTTCGACCCCAGCGATATGGCCAAGATGCGCCGCGTGCAGCAGGGTTACACCCTGAAACCGCTGAGCAGCTACCTCAAGCTGGAGGCCCGGCCCACGGCGCCAAGGCTCGACTGGCCGGTGCCAAGCCCCGACACCACTGCCACGCCGACGGCCTTTCGGCTGATGGATTTTCTGCTGCGCTTTGCACCGCCGCACCCTTCTGAAGTCGGCCTGCGTCGGCGCTTTGCCAATATCGGCATCGACAGCGACCAGCCATTTATCGAAGACCGGCTGACGGCCACGCAATACAAAGCCCTGCAAGCCGGTATCGATGCGGCGCGGGCCGAATTCGCCGCGTTTAAGAGTTCGGAGGTCGACACCGGGCTGATTCCCACCACCGAGCTGTTCGGCGACCGCGAGCATTTGGCCAACAATTACCTGGGCCGATACGCCGGCGCCGCCGTTGCGCTGTTTGCCGCCTCGGCCGATGAAGCGAACTTCATCGGCTACTTCAACGACGAATACCAGCAACCGCTTAATGGCCTGCGCAAGCGATACGCCCTGCACTTCGCCAAGGACGACTTGCCGCCCGTGGATGCGTTCTGGTCGCTGACGCTGTACGACGCCAACACCAAACTGCTGATCGACAACCGCCTCAACCGCTACCTGGTGAACTCGCGAATGCTCAACCGCCTGCAACGCGACCCTGATGGCGGGCTGACCTTATACCTGCAACGCCTAACGCCGGGCATTGCGCTTGAAAGCAACTGGCTGCCCGTGCCGCCCGGCCCGTTTTACGGCGTGCTGCGGTTGTACCAACCCCAACCCGAAGTGGCCAACGGCCAGTGGAAGCCGCCGGTCATTACGGTGCAACCGTAGCCGCTGCGCAAAGACAGCAAGCCTGAATTCTGAATGGGCAAACCACCGCCCATGCAGAAATAACGAAAGTTCCCGCCACAACCACCGTCATCCTCGCGAACGCGGGGATCCAGAATTCCGAACCGGACCACGCCTCCAAAAATCCCGCGTCACCCTGTAGGAGCGGCTTCAGCCGCGATGCTTTTAGCGCCCCCCGTTCCCAAGCCACTTCGACCACACGCCCGCAGCCACGCGCCCCAGAGAACGGCGCTTGCGAACCCGCACGAAATACGCTGATATCGCCCACCCGTCCCCGCCCGAGCCGAACCATGCTGACCGCTTTCCTCATCTTCGCCTTCACCATGCTCTTGGTTATCTGGCAGCCCAAAGGCCTCGGCGTCGGTTGGTCGGCGTCGGTCGGCGCGCTGCTGGCGTTGGCGTTTGGCGTGGTCGGGCTGCATGACATTCCCACGGTGTGGGCAATCGTCTGGAACGCCACCGCCACCTTTATTGCCCTGATCGTGATCAGCCTGATTCTCGATGAAGCGGGCTTTTTCGAGTGGGCGGCGCTGCATGTGGCGCGTTGGGCGCGGGGCAATGGCCGGCGACTGTTTGCCTTTACCGTGCTGCTGGGGGCGGCGGTGTCGGGCTTGTTTGCCAACGACGGCGCGGCGCTGATTCTCACGCCCATCGTTATTTCCCTGCTGCTGGCCCTGCGCTTTTCCCCCGCTGCGACCCTGGCATTTGTGATGGCAGCCGGCTTTATCGCCGATACCGCCAGCCTGCCGCTGGTGGTGTCGAACCTGGTGAACATCGTCTCGGCCGACTATTTCAAGCTCAGCTTCAACGACTACGCCGCCGTCATGGTGCCGGTGAACGTGGTCAGCGTGGCCGCCACGCTGGGCGTGCTGTACCTGTTTTTTCGCCGCGACATTCCGCTCGCCTATGCCACCGAAGACCTCAAGCTGCCGGCCGATGCCATTCGCGACCGGCCGACCTTTGCCGTCGGCGTCGGCGTGCTGGTGGTGTTGCTGATCGGCTTGTTTGCGCTGGAACCGCTGGGCATTCCGGTGTGCGTGATCGCCGGCGTTTGCGCCGCCGCGCTGTACGCCGTTGCCGCCCATGGCCACGTGATTCCCACGCGCCGCGTGCTGCGCGACGCACCGTGGCAAATCGTGGTGTTTTCGCTGGGTATGTATTTGGTCGTGTACGGCCTGAAAAACGCCGGCCTTACCGCCTACCTGACGCAACTGCTGAATTATTTTGCCGAACACGGCGTGTGGGCTGCGGCCATGGGCACCGGCGTGACCACGGCACTGCTGTCATCGGTGATGAACAACCTGCCCAGCGTGCTGATCGGCGCCTTGTCGATTCAAGACTCCGCCGCCGTTGGCGTGGTACGCGAAGCGATGATTTACGCCAACGTCATCGGCTGCGACCTGGGCCCGAAAATCACCCCCATCGGCAGCCTGGCCACCTTGCTATGGCTGCACGTGCTGGCGCGCAAAGGCATTCGCATTACCTGGGGTTATTACTTCAAGGTCGGCATCGTGCTGACCTTGCCGGTGCTGCTGATCACCCTCGCCGCCCTGGCCGTGCGCCTGGGCGGCTGACAGCACTCAAGGCGTGTTCAGCGACACGCCTTGAGGTCGACCTTGCCCACATACGGATTGCCGCGCCCCATCACGCACGCCACCTTTTGGTTGCGCGCCAATTCCCACGGCTTCACCGGGTACTGCTTATTCCACGCCGCATAAAGCTGCTTGTCCTGCTTGGACAAACGCAGGCCGTAACGCTGGCTCATATAAAAATACGTGCGCGCCACCATGCCGCGCACCTGCGGCCGGGGCATGGCCTTGCGCGCCTTGAAATCCACCACCATCGGACAGGCGCCGTACTGCGTTGGTTTTTGCGGCAGCCAGCCGTAGCCGAAATTGCTGCGGTCGCCGTTCACCTCGCCAACGCTGGGCACCAAATTGTGCAAATCGGCCTCGGCCAGGCGATAGGTCTGGTCCGAGCGCGCGCAGTTGGAACGTCCACCCTTCTGCCAGCATTGGCGCTGATGCCCTATCACCCACGCCGGCACAATGTGCTCCCACTCCACCCGCGAAGCCCGCTGGGCATTCTTGCGCGGCACGTAGCCGCAGCTTTTCAAATCCACCTTGTTCCCGGAAAACCGACACCCGCAATAGAACTCAACCGGGTCGGACGCATACAGCTTCCAGCCGGCTTTCTTGGCTTCGGCGAACGTACGGGGTGCGGCGTGGGAAACATTCAGGGCGAGGGAAAACAGCAGGCACAACAGGAACAAACTACGCGACATCGGGGCGTGTCCTTGGCAGCGAGGGAGAAAGCGAAAGACTGTATGCGCATACAGCTATTTCGTAATCTTCCTACAAAGTTGTAGGACCGTTCAATGGTGGCAGATTAGTTTCCCGGCGCTGGATGCGAGACACCCACACGCGGGACGACAAGCGCGCGCCGGACAGGGCGTTTTAACAGGAGAGGGAAACAAAAGAGAAAAACCAGGACTTCAGAAGGAGGCAACCCCCACCAGCCACACCCCGGCACACAATGTTCCCGCTGTGGCTGCTTCCTTCCGGACCTGACCAGGTTAACGGGTAATCGTTGCGGGGGGACCGATGGGGGTCACCATAACGCGTGCCTTCAAGGCTGAAGGCCGCGCCATTGTACCGGCTTGTTTGGAACTTACAACCGCCTCGTGCGGTTTAAAAACGCATCCACTACAAGCACTTGCGATGCACGGCTTAGAGTCCGCAGCCGGGGTATTTTTTCCCGGCGGTGGCGTTCGGCAGGCCGAGGAAGTCGAGGACGTGCGGCGTCACGCCATCCACTTGCAACAGCGGGGTGGCGCTCAGGTCGCCGACGCAGTACGCGGTTTTGCCGGGGTTCTGGTAGCTGTTGTTGAGGATCAGGATGGTGCTGCGCTCGCCCGCGCTCTGGCCACCGTGACCGCTACCAGTGCCGCCATGATCGGAGGCAACCACAATCAGCCATTCTTCGTTGGCGTAGTTCGGACGCGCAGCAAGGGTGTCGAGCACTTGTTGAATTTGCGCATCTTCGCCACGGATTTTGCTCTGGTAGAACGCGTTCAACGGCTCGTAGCTGGCGGCGTGAATGTCGACGTTGTGCAGGTAGTAGAAAATCGCGGTCGGCGGGTTCGTCCAGCCGAGCCAGCCCTTCACGGTGTCGGTGGCCTGCTGGGAATTCTTCGCGCTGTTGGCGACCACAAAGTCAGCGCCTACGGGCTTCAAGTTATGGGTGATGTTGAACCAGTCGCCCACCACGCCAACGGTTGCGGTCGGGTACTGCTGCTTCAGCAGGTCGAACACGTGCGGCTTGAGCATGGGCAGGTCGGTGGCGTTGCTGGTTACGCCATGGGCGCTGGCCCAGAACCCGGTGAACGCGGTGGCCCAACCAGGGCCGCTGAAGGTGTCTTGCACGCCGCCAGCCAATACGTTGCGGTGAAACGCGCCACCATCAGCCAACGCACTGAGGGCCGGCGTGGCCGCGCAGCCCGGGCAGAACAAGGCATCGCCACGCAGGCCATCCATGCCAATAAACAGCACGTGTTTGTTGCCGGGCACCGGGTTGGCAACGCCCTCGCCAGCTACCAGAAAATAGTGGTCGTACGGGTTGCCGGCGTAGTTAGTTTTCAACCCACCGACGTCGCTGGCGCGTTTGTCGCTGAGGTCGCAGGCGCTGGTGGTTTTGTTGAAGTCGAAGGATTTGCACCAACTGCTGCGGCTGGCATCGGTGCAGGCGGTTGCGCAGTCTTTCGGTGTGACGTCTTTCAGATTCTCGACGTTGTAGCCGGAAATGGCTGCGTTGATGACGCGCGAGAAATTTACCAGCGGGTCTGGCTTGAGCGAGTAGTGGTCGTAGGGGTTGCCGCTGTAGTCGGTTTTCAGCCCGCCCACATCGCTGGCGCGTTTGTCGCTGAGGTCGCAGGCGCTGGTGGTTCGGTTGAAGTCGAACGACACGCACCAGCCGGCGCGATCCGTGCTTTCGCACGCATCGGCGCATTGCTGCGGGGTGACGCCTGTCAGGTTCTCGCGGTTGTAGCCGGAAATGGCTGCGTTGGGTGTCAGGGTGAAATCAGCCAGCCCGCTGGCGTGGACAGCGGGTGCCAGCCAGGCGGCGGCGAGGGTTAAGGTCAGGCGCAGAAAGACAGGTTTCATGGCGGTTCCGTGGCGATGAAGGGAGCTCGCACGGTAGAAAAGCCAGATGACCGGGACGCTATCAAATCCATACGTAAATTGGCGGTTAAGTATTGAGCGCAGCTATGCCAACTGTGCTGTAGGAGCCACCTTGGTGGCGAACCCTGGAAACGCCGATACCGAAGTTTTCAGGGTTCGCCACCAAGGTGGCTCCTACCAAAGGATCGCGCTAGACGCGGAAGCTGCCGACCAATTTCGCCAACCCCGAAGACAACTCCGACAACCGCTGACTCGCCTCGGTGCTTCGCTCCGAGGTGCTGGCCGCTTCGTTGGACAGTTCGCGAATGTCGCTGATGTTGCGGGCGATTTCTTCGGTGACGCTGCTCTGCTCTTCGCAAGCGGTGGCGATTTGCGCGGCCATGTCATTGATGCGTCCGACCGAGTCGCTGGATTCGGACAAAATCTGGTCGACACCCGCCGCGCGGTCGACGCTGTCGCGCGCTTTGATGCTGCCCGAGTCCATCGCCTTCACGGCGTTCTGCACGCCCACCTGCAAGCGTTCGATCATGTTCTGAATGTCTTTGGTCGAGTCTTGCGTGCGGGCAGCCAGGGCGCGCACTTCATCAGCGACCACGGCAAAACCGCGCCCCTGCTCCCCTGCCCGCGCGGCTTCGATAGCGGCGTTCAGCGCGAGCAAGTTGGTCTGTTCGGCGATGCCCTTGATTACGGCCAGCACCGCGCCAATGTTGGCGGTTTCCTGTTCCAGGGTCTGAATAGTGCCGGAAGCGCTTTCCACTTCCTGGGCCAACTGGCGCATGGCGCTAATGGTCGCGCCCACCACCTGAGCGCCCTCGCGCGATTGCACTTCGGCAGTACGCGCGGCGTCAGCGGCATTCTGGGCGTTGCGCGCCACTTCGTTGACCGCTGCGCTCATTTCGGTGGCGGCGGTGCTGACCTGGTCGACGGCGGCGTGTTCGCTGCTGATCAAGCGATCGTTGGCGGCGGCCATGCCGGCCAGGTTTTGCGCCGAGGCAGCCACTTCGCCGGTGACGCGGCCAACCTCTTTGATCAGCGGCTGCAGCTTGTCGAGGAAGCGGTTGAACGCCGCGCTTAGCTGGCCCAACTCGTCACGGGACAACACGTCCAGGCGCACGCGCAAATCGCCGTCGCCATCGGCGATCTGTTCGATGCGGTGCAGCAGGTTTTCCAGAGGACGGGTCACCAGAATCGGGAAGCCCACCACCAGAATCAGGCACACCAGCAGGCCGAACGCGACGATGCCGCCTTGCTGCCAACTGAGCTCTTTACCTTGGGTGATGGCGGCGGTGCCTTCAGCATTGGCGGCGGCATCTTCCAGCTCGCCGAGCTTGTCGATGGCGTCACGCATGGCTTCGAACTGCGTTTCACTGGTGCCGAAACTCAGCGCGCTGGCGGCGTCGGGGTCGCTGCCTGCCAACTGCACGACATTGAGCGAGGTGGCCTTCCAGGTCGCATAACCCTGGTCGAACTGGGCGACCAAGGCTTGGGCCTCGGGGCTGGGGTCCATGGCGGCGTATTTATGCACGCGGTCGTAAGCCTGCTGCATGTTCTCGCCATGGGAGGTTTTCAGCCCGGCGATGTGCTCGCCGGCGGCTTCATCAAGCAAGCTGCGTTCGGCCACGAACGCTTGATACAGATCGCGGTCGGCATTGAGCAACAAGCTGATGGCGGGCAGATAACGGTTGGTCAGTTTGCCGCTGGAATCGGCGACCTGAGTAATGCCTCGCACCCCCAGCACGCCCATCAGTACCAGCAGCACCGCCAGCACCAGAATGGGCAGGGCAATTTTCCAGCGGAAACCCAAGTCGGCAAACACGCGCAGCATGATGATTCTCCAAGCGACAGAACAACTCTTTGCAAGCGTAGACGCTCGCCGCGTTTTTATCGGGGCGTGTTGGAGGCATTCTGAGATCACCGCCGCACACCACGCTTGTGAGGCTATCGGCCAGCCGTGGCGGCGCCTGAAGGTCGCAGGGAAAAATGCCCGAGGTGCCTGATCGGCCAAGGCTTTTGTGCTAGCGTGCCGGCTTTCGCGCAGCACCCTTTCCGTAATCGTTTAAAGGAACAGCCAGCATGGCCATGAGCAAAGACCAGTTGATCACCGATATCGCCGAAGCCACCGACGCCTCCAAGGCGACCGTGCGCGCCGTGTTGGAGCAACTGAGCGAGATCGTCAGCGACGCGCTAGAGAACTACGACGAAATCACCCTGCCGGGCATTGGCAAACTGAAAGTCGCCGACCGCCCTGCCCGCACCGGCCGCAACCCGCAGACCGGCAAGGCGATCGAAATTGCCGCGAAGAAAGTCATCAAATACGTGCCGGCCAAGGCATTGAATGACGCGATTAATTGAGGATTGGCTGAACAGCATCGCGGCTAAAGCCGCTCCTACATTGCACCATCTGTAGGAGCGGCTTCAGCCGCGATTGGTTAGCAGGGTCAAGCCTCGATGCCATACCCCGCCAACGCCCGCAAAAACTCGGCTTCGTCGAGCACCTTCACACCCAGCTCATTGGCTTTAGCCAGCTTCGAACCCGCTCCCGGCCCGGCCACTACGCAGGTGGTTTTCGCCGACACCGAACCCGCCACCTTGGCGCCCAGGCTTTCCAGTTTTTCCTTGGCGATGTCGCGGCTCATGATTTCCAGGCTGCCGGTCAGTACCCAGGTTTGCCCAGCCAGCGGCAGCCCTTCGACCACGCGCTTTTCACTGTCCCAGTGCATGCCAAATTCGCGCAGCTGCGCTTCGATTTTCAGCGCGCGTTCGCGGTTTTCGGCGACGGCGAAGAACTCGCGCACGGCATTGGCCGGCTTCTCGCTCAGGGCTTGACGCAGGTCGAGCCAGTCGGCGTCGAGCACCTTTTGCAGCGACTCACCAAATTTGGCTGCCAAGGTTTTTGCGCCGGTGGGGCCAACGGAAGAAATATGCAATTTGTCGAGCAACCCGGCCAGGGTGGTGCTGGCGGCATACTCGGCGCCCAGTTCGCCCTGGCCCTGAATATCGAGCACCTGTTCAAGCTGCTCGATCACGCTCTGGTTGTGGCTGTCGCTGAAGAATTCGTGAATTTCATAGGCCACCTCCAGGCCCACGTCTGGCAGGTAGGTGAGCACTTCGGGTAACGCTTGTTTGATGCGCGCCACCGACGCCAACGAGCGGGCCAGGACCTTGGCGGTTTCTTCGCCGACGTCGGGAATGCCGAGGGAAAAGATAAAGCGCGCCAGGTCCGGCTTGCGGCTGTTTTCGATGGCGGCCAGCAGGTTTTTGCTCGACAGCTCGGCGAAGCCTTCGAGTTCTACGATCTGTTCGAAGGTCAACTTGTACAGGTCGGCTGGCGAATGAATCAGGCCTTCGTCCACCAACTGCTCGATGGTTCTGTCGCCAAGCCCGTCGATGTCCATGGCACGGCGCGAGACAAAGTGAATAATCGCCTGCTTGAGCTGGGCGCCGCACGCCAGACGGCCAACGCAGCGGTACACGGCCCCTTCGCTAACGGTTTCGCGGCCCTTGCTGCGTTTGATCAGCTGCGTGCGTTCAACATGAGAGCCACACACCGGGCACTGCTCCGGCACATGCACGGGTTTGGCATCGGCCGGGCGGCGGTCGAGCACCACTTGCACCACCTGCGGAATCACATCGCCGGCACGGCGAATGATGACGGTGTCGCCGACCATTACGCCCAGGCGCGCCACTTCGTCCATGTTGTGCAGCGTGGCGTTGGCGACCATCACGCCGGCCACTTTTACTGGCCGCAGGCGCGCCACCGGCGTAACCGCGCCGGTGCGGCCGACCTGGAATTCCACGGCGAGCAACTCGGTGAGCTCTTCGCTGGCGGGGAATTTGTGAGCGATGGCCCAACGCGGCTCACGGGCGCGAAAGCCCAGCTCGCGCTGCCAGGCCAGGTTGTTGACCTTGAACACCACGCCGTCGATTTCGTAGGCCAGCGCGTCGCGCTTCTCGCCGATGGCGCGGTAGTAGTCCAAACATTCCTGCGCGCCCTTGGCCAGTTTCAGCTCGCGGCTGATGGGCATGCCCCAGTCTTTGAGCGCATTAAGAATGCCGATGTGCGTGTCGGGTAATTCGCCTTGGACCTGGCCGATGCCGTAGCAGCAGAATTCCAACGGGCGCTTGGCGGTGATGCTGGAGTCCAGCTGGCGCAAACTGCCAGCGGCGGCGTTGCGCGGGTTGGCGAACGTTTTACCGCCCTGCTCCAACTGGCTGGCATTAAGGCGTTCGAAACCGGCGCGGGACATAAACACTTCGCCGCGCACTTCCAGCACGCTGGGCCAGCCGCTGCCGTGGAGCTTGAGCGGGATGTTGCGCACCGTGCGCACGTTGGCGCTGATGTCTTCGCCGGTGCTGCCGTCGCCGCGTGTGGCGCCGCGCACCAGCTTACCGTCGCGGTACAGCAGGCTTACGGCCAGGCCATCGAGTTTGGGTTCGCAGCTGTACTCCACCGTAGCACCGGCACCGAACAGGTCGCCGGCCGGAAGTTCGTCGGCCAGGCCCTCGCGCACGCGGCGGTCGAAATCCAGCAGGTCTTCTTCAGCGAAGGCGTTGCCGAGGCTGAGCATTGGCACCTCGTGTTTCACCTCGCCAAAGGCCGATTGCACCAGGCTGCCGACGCGTTGCGTGGGCGAGTCGGGGCTGACCAGTTCCGGGTGTTCGGCTTCCAGCGCCTTCAGTTCGTGGAACAGGCGGTCGTACTCGGCGTCCGGAATGCTAGGTTCGTCCAGCACGTGGTAGCGGTAGTTGTGCATGTCCAACTCGCTACGCAGTTGGGCGATACGGGTGGCGGCGGTCTGGGCGTCGGTCATAACGGAAGTCTCGAAACGAAAAAGAGCAGCCGAAGCTGCTCAGTCATTCTAGATCTGCGTAGGAGGTAGCTTGCTGGCGATTGCTCTAACAGCTTCGCGAGCAAGCTCGCTCCTACAAAAAACAGCGGCTGGCTATCAGCGCTTATTGGTCAGCGCTTTGCGCTCGAATTCAACGATGCGCTGGCGGTAGTGTTCGATGGTTTGCGCGGTCATCACACTGCGTTGGTCATCTTTCAACTCGCCGCTCAATTCATGGGCCAACTTACGGGCCGCCGCAACCATCACATCAAATGCCTGTTTAGGATGACGCGGACCCGGCAAGCCAAGGAAGAAACTCACGGCGCGGGTGCTGAAGTGGTCGATGTCGTCCAAATCAAATGTGCCGGGTTTAACCCCGTTGGCCATGGAGAACAATACTTCGCCATTGCCGGCCATGCTTTCGTGACGGTGGAAAATATCCATCTCGCCAAAACGCAGGCCACTTTCCAAAATGTTCTGCAACAGCGCCGGGCCATTAAAGCCTTCGCCTTCGCGGGCAACTACGTTGATGACCAACACTTCTTCTACGGGCGGCAGGTCTTTGCTGTCTTGCGGCACGCTGGGATTACGTTTTTTCGGTTCAGCATCGTCAACCGGATTAAGCAGGGTTGGCACCGGCTCTTCGATGCCCAGATTCAAATCGCCCTGGCTTGGCTCAACCACTTTGCCGCGACGACGATTCAATTCGCGCGGGCTCATGGCCGGCAAATCTTCTTCTTCGACTTTGGGTTCAGTGTGGCGGTCGAGAACACGCGGCGGGCCCAGCAATTCAGGGGCGCCGTCGTCGTCCGGAAGGTTGGAGAAACTGCGGTCCAACTTGAATTTCAACTTGCCTTTACCACCGCGCATGCGCCGCCAGCCATCAAACAGAATGCCAGCGATAACAATGATGCCGATGACGATCAGCCACTCCCGCAGACCGATTTCCATGTAATTCTGTAGCCCCTGAAAAAATAATAATAAAGAAGGGCATCCGCCCTGTGACTCAACCCGATGATCCGATAAAAACTGCCGTCAGAACTTCAGCCTGCGTGTATCAACTCCATGTTCTGACAGACATTTCCTGCATATAAAAAATAGTGGGCAATAAGCTAGCACGACGAAAGGCAACTTTACACCGCTGTACGCGTTATGCCTCCACCAAAGCCAAGGCTTCTTCGACATCTACTGCGACAAGCCGCGAGCAGCCAGGTTCATGCATTGTTACGCCCATCAACTGATCGGCCATTTCCATGGCGATTTTATTGTGGGTGATATAGATGAATTGCACCGTCTCGGACATCTCTTTTACTAGACGCGCATAGCGCCCGACGTTGGCGTCGTCCAGCGGCGCATCCACTTCGTCGAGCATGCAAAACGGTGCCGGATTGAGTTTGAAAATGGCAAACACCAGGGCCAACGCGGTGAGTGCCTTTTCGCCACCGGATAACAGGTGGATGGTGCTGTTCTTCTTGCCTGGCGGGCGCGCCATGATGGTAACGCCCGTATCGAGCAAGTCTTCGCCGGTCAGTTCCAGGTAGGCATTGCCGCCGCCAAACACTTTCGGGAACAGTGCCTGCAAGCCGCCGTTGATTTGGTCGAAGGTTTCTTTGAAGCGGTTGCGGGTTTCCTTGTCGATTTTGCGGATCACGTTTTCCAAGGTGTCCAGCGCTTCAACCAGGTCGGCGTCCTGCGCGTCGAGGTAGCGCTTGCGCTCGCCCTGCTGTTGATATTCGTCGATAGCCGCCAGGTTGATCGGCCCGAGCCGCTGAATGCGCGCAGCCAGGCGCTCAAGCTCTTCTTCCCACGATTTCTCGTTGGCCTCGCTCGGCAACGTGCCCAGCACGCCGTGCAGGTCGTAGTTGTCTTCCAGCAGTTGATCCTGAATGGCTTTGCGGCGCACGGTCAGCGATTGCCATTCCATGCGCTGCTGTTCCAGCTGGGTGCGCAGCAATTGCGATTGCTGCTCGGCCGAGGTGCGGCGCTTTTCGGCGTCGCGCAGTTGGCGGTCGGCGTCTTCCAGGGCCAGGCGGGCGAATTTCAGTTCGTCTTCCACGCCCATGCGTTTGTCGAGCAACTCTTCGAGCTTCATGCGCAGCTCTTCCAGCGGCGCAGCCCCTTCGTCGAGGTTGAGGTTCAGCTGTTCACGTTTTTCGTGCAGGCGTTCGGCCTGCAATTCCAGACGCTCAAGCGCCTGGCGCGTGGAGTCGTGTTGAGCCTTGAGCGAGCCGAGGCGCACGGCCAACTGGTGCGCATGGTCTTTATGCTGGCGGGCTTCCTGGCGCACACGGTCGAGGCGTTCGCGCAGGGCGTCGCGCTGGGCCATCAATACTTCGCGTTGTTCGGTGTCGAGGGCCATGGCGTCGAGCGCATCTTGCAGCTGAAGACGCCCTTCGCCGAGCTGTTCGGCCTCGATGGCGCGCTGCTCGCCCAATTCAACCAGTTCTTCGTCGAGCCGACGACGGCGCAGGGTCAGTTGTTCGACCTTGGCTTGGCCTGCCGACAATTGCGCCTTCAGCTCGCCCTGACGGCGCGCTTCGTCTTGCAGACGGCGGCGTTGGTCTTCGCGGGTTTGTTCTTGCTGCTGCTGGGTTTCGCGCAATGTTTGCAAGTGTTCGTCGAGGCTCGCCAGGCTGGCTTCGCGCTCGTCACGCTCAAGCCCCAACCGCTCGATTTCCTGACCGCGGGCCAGCACGCCACTTTCGGCTTCGCTGGCGCGACGCACCCGTAGAAAGTGCCGGCCGACCCAGTAGCCATCGCGGCTGATCAGGCTCTCGCCCTCGCCCAACTGAGCGCGCAGCGTCAACGCGTCATCCAGCGTGTTGACCGGTTTGACCTTACCCAGCCAGGGCGCCAGATCGACGCTGGCTTCGACTTTATCGAGCAGGCTGCCAGCCACCCGCGCGCCGCCCTTGGCGGGGCTGAGCAGGCGCAGATCACCTTGGTCGAAGCTGGCGAAATCGAGCGCACCTAGCTGCTGCGAATCGTCCAGCAACACGGCTTGCAGATCGGCGCCTAGCACGGTTTCCACCGCCAGCTCCCAACCGGCTTCGACCCGCAAGCCTTCGGCGAGCCGTGGACGTCCGTTGAGTTGTTGTTCGCGCAGCCAGTCGGCGGTGCCTTTGCCGGGGTCGAGGGCGGCTTGTTGCAGCGCTTCCAGCGAGGCCAGGCGGCCGTTCAAGCGTTGCAGCTCGCCTTGGGCTTGCTGCTGCGCCTGACCGGCTTGCAGCAGTTCTCCGCGCAGTTGTTCCAGGCGTTCCACCATGGCCTGCTCGGCGTGTTGCAGCTCTTCAAGGGTCAGTTCGCTGCTGGCCACTTGCTCGCTGAGTTCGAGAATGGCGGCGTCTTCGGGGTCTGCCGAAAGCAACACCAGTTCGTCGTTCAGCCGACGCTGGCGCTCGGCCAGGCGTTCCAGGCTTTGTTCCAATTGCTGAATGCGCGACTGCTGCACCTCGGCCTGCCGCCGTGGCTCGGCGGAGCGCAGGTTGAAATCGTCCCACTGGCCTTGCCAGCCCTGCATGGCGCTTTCGGATTCTTCCAACGCGGCGGCAGCTTCTTCAGCGGCGGCGTGGGTGATTTCCTGCTCCGGCTCCAGCAGCGCCAACTCCTCGCCGAGGGTGGCGAGCAAGGTGCGGTCGTGGCCCAGGTGAGATTCAGTTTCCAGGCGCGCGCGTTCGGCTTCGTTGAGGTCGTCTTGCAACTGGCGCAGGCGTTGCTGGCCGTGCTGGATGCTTTGCTCGACACGGGCGATATCGCCGCCCACCGAATAAAAACGGCCCTGCACAAGGTTGAAGCGTTCAGACAATTCATGGTGGCCATCGCGCAAGCGCTCGATGCTCGCATCAGCGTTGCGCTGCTCGGCCACCAAGGCTTCGAAACCGATTTCCTGGTTGCCGATGATTGCTTCGCGCTGCCCCACTTGCTCGTTCAGCGCCTGCCACTTGAGCGCCGACAATTGCGCTTTGAGCTGACGTTCTTCGGCTTTGTATTCCTGGTACTTCTCCGCCGATTGCGCCTGGCGATGCAGACGGTCGAGCTGACGTTCCAACTCTTCACGCAGGTCGGTCAGGCGTGCCAGGTTTTCATGGGTGCGGCGAATGCGGTTTTCGGTTTCACGGCGGCGTTCCTTGTACTTCGAGATGCCGGCCGCTTCTTCGATGAAATTGCGCAGGTCTTCGGGCTTGGCTTCGATCAGCTTGGAGATCATGCCCTGCTCGATGATCGAGTAGCTGCGCGGGCCCAGGCCGGTGCCGAGGAAAATATCAGTGATGTCGCGGCGCCGGCATTTGGTGCCGTTGAGGAAATAGGTGTTCTGGCTGTCGCGGGTGACGCGGCGGCGAATGGAAATTTCGGCGTAGCCGGCGTATTCGCCCACCAGGGTGCCGTCGCTGTTGTCGAAGATCAGCTCGATGCTGGCTTGGGTGACCGGCTTGCGGGTGTTGGAGCCGTTGAAGATGACGTCGGTCATCGACTCGCCGCGCAAATTCTTCGCCGAGCTTTCGCCCATTACCCAACGCACGGCGTCGATGATGTTCGACTTGCCGCAGCCATTGGGCCCGACCACCGCCGCCATATTGCTGGGGAAGTTCACGGTGGTGGGGTCGACGAAGGATTTGAACCCCGCCAGCTTGATGCACTTGAGCCGCATAGCGCGCTGTCCTTAGCCGGGTACGGTTAGCGTTCTGCCATGGCGGCAAGCACCATCTGGCAGTTGTGTTGGCTATAGGCCGTAAGGGTTTCGCGCACCTGGGCCGGGTCGCGTGCGATCACGGCTTGCAGCAAGCCGGCAAAGGCGTTGAGGAACTGGCTCATCTCGCTTTTGCGTTTTTCCAGCGCCAGGTGATACGTGCGGCTCATGGCCGGCAGCAGATTTTCCAGGGTTTCTTGCAAATACGGGTTGTTGGCGAACAGGAACGCAGCGCGCATGACGTCGAAGCTGCTCTGCACAAAACTGTCGATATCGCGGGCTTCGGCATGGGCCATCAATTGCTGCTGGATGGCCACGAAAGGCTGCAGATCGGCCTCGGTTTTCCAGCGCTCGGCCACCGCGTAACCGAGCAGGATATAAAGCTCGATTACCAGGGCATAGAGGCTTTTGACGTTATGTGGCGTCAGCTCGCTAACGTGCGCGCCACGACGCGGAAGAATGGTGATCAGGTGGCGACGCTCGAGAATCAGCAGCGCTTCGCGTACCGAGCCACGGCTGACATTCAGCGCCAGGGTGACCTTCTGCTCCTGAATGCGCTCACGCTCTTTCAATTCCCCACGAATAATGCGCTCGGCCAGGTGATGAGCAATCTGCTCGGCAAGGCTGTCAGGTGCTTTGAACATAAGCGTCCTTAGGGGAAAGGTAGTTGCAAGCGTAGCGAGCGACGGGTAGGCAAGGCAAAAAGCTGGGGAAAAAGCGGAGTTGGCTATAG
The DNA here is from genome assembly GCF_979258585.1 of Pseudomonas sp. AC136. Classification (NCBI taxonomy): domain Bacteria; kingdom Pseudomonadati; phylum Pseudomonadota; class Gammaproteobacteria; order Pseudomonadales; family Pseudomonadaceae; genus Pseudomonas; species Pseudomonas sp. AC136. The sequence continues at coordinate 4,996,006 of NZ_OZ409865.1, read as the reverse complement.
CCAATGAGCATTTTTCACCTGCTTTTTAACGCCGCATAACCGAGCGCAGTAGCTTGCCAAAACGGGCGCGAGTGTAACACAGCGTGTTACCGCTCCAAGCGGCGGCAAGCGTTACAGCCAAGCGGCTTGCCGTCCAAAAGGTGGGGCTGGGAACGGCGTTTGCCGAGGGTGATTGTCCTACAATTTCAGGTGTCGACTCCCCTCTAAAAACAATGGAGCTCACCATGTTTGCTTTCCTGCCCTCCTCTTGGATGATCGCCCTGAAAAAAGCCGGTTATTGGATTTGGCTGATCCCCGTGCTGGGCGTGCCCATGAGTTATTACTGGTCGGTGGGTAGCGCCCACGCCGACGTCTGGGCCTATCTGGTGGTGACCGTGGTGTTCGGTGTTATTCCAATTCTGGACGCCATTGTCGGCCGCGATCCGGCCAACCCCGATGAAGTGGCCGACGTGCCGAAAATGGATAAGCAGGGCTACTACCGCCTGCTCAGCCTGGCCACGGTGCCGTTTCTGCTGGGCATGTTGGCCTGGGCCGGCTGGGCGTTTGTGCATTACGAGGCCTGGAGCTGGGTTGGCCGGCTGGGTTGGGTTCTGTCGGTGGGCACGGTGACAGGCGCCATCGGCATTACCGTGGCGCACGAGTTCATTCACAAGGACCCGCAACTGGAACAGAACGCTGGCGGATTGCTGCTGGCGGCGGTGTGTTACGCCGGTTTCAAGGTGGAGCATGTGCGCGGCCATCATGTGCACGTGTCCACACCGGAAGACGCCTCGTCCTCGCGCTTCGGCCAAAGCCTGTATGCCTTTTTGCCGCACGCCTACAAACACAACTTTTTGAATGCCTGGGCGCTGGAGAAAGAGCGCCTGCAACGCCGTGGTTTGCCGGTGCTGCATTGGCGCAATGAGCTGATCTGGTGGTACGCCATCAGCAGTTCGTTTCTGCTCGGCTTCTGCCTGGCATTTGGCTGGATGGGCGCGCTGTTTTTCCTCGGCCAATCGTTCGTCGCGCTGACGCTGCTGGAGATCGTCAACTACGTCGAACACTACGGTTTGCATCGCCGTAAACAGGCCAACGGCCGCTACGAACGCACCAATCCGCATCACTCATGGAACAGTAATTTTTTGCTGACCAACCTGTTCCTGTTCCACCTGCAACGCCACTCCGACCACCACGCCTACGCCAAACGCCGCTACCAGGTGCTGCGGCACTTCGACGACAGCCCGCAGTTGCCCAATGGGTATGCCGGAATGATTGTGCTGGCACTGTTTCCGCCGCTGTGGCGCCGCGTGATGGACCCGCGTGTGCGGGCGTATTACGCGGGGGAAGAGCATCAGTTGAGTGAATCGCAGCTGGCCTAACAAACTCAACGGCTCTGCTCCCCTCGCCCGCTTGCGGGAGAGGGGCCGGGGGTGAGGGCCGGGCCCAACGCAAACCCAAAAATCAAAGGCCCCTCTCCCTAACCCTCTCCCGTAAACGGGAGAGGGGACTGGACGGTGCGCGGCTCTGCTCCCCTCGCCCGCCTGCGGGAGAGGGGCCGGGGGTGAGGGCCGGGCCCAACGCAAACCTAAAATCAAAGGCCCCTCTCCCTAACCCTCGCCCGCCTGCGGGAGAGGGGCTGGGGGTGAGGGCCGGGCCCGACGCAAATCTGAAATCAAAAGCCCCTCACCCTAACCCTCTCCCGTAAACGGGAGAGGGGACTTGGCCGTACGCGATTCAGCTCCCCTCGCCCGCCTGCGGGACTGACGGGGACAACGGTCGTTACGTCCGGCACCCCGCAAACATATCCAGCCCCTTGTCGTACACCTTGGTATTCACCTGCAACAGCCCAAGCATCGAGCTGAACAGGTTGTCCTGGCTCACCGGCTGCTCGCGCTGGCCTCTCAAGCAATCGGCGTTGAGCTGAAATTCCTGCTGATAGCTGTCGGAAAACCAGGCCAGCATGCCGATGTGTTTCTGCTGGTCGGGCGCCATCATGTACGGCGTGCCGTGCAGGTACAGGTTGTATTCGCCCAGCGACTCGCCGTGATCGGACATATACAGCATGGCGCTGTCGACGTTGTCCTGGTTGGCGCGCAGCACGTCGATCAGGCTCGAGAGCACGTGGTCGGTGTAAAGAATGGTGTTGTCGTAACCGTTGACGATGCTTTCACGCGAGCACTCGTTCAGCGCATTGCTGGTGCACACCGGGGTGAATTGTTCGAACGCTTTCGGATAGCGCTTGAAGTATTCCGGGCCATGGCTGCCCATCTGATGCAGCACCAGCACGGTGTCGTCTTTCAGGTTGTCGAGGGTGTTCTGCAAACCTTGCAGCAGAATTTCATCGTGGCATTCGCTGTTGGCGCACAGGGCCGGGTCTTTGAGGTCGCTGACGTCGACGAAATTCACTCGGTCGCAGGTGCCTTTGCAGCCGGACTGGTTGTCACGCCATTGCACGTTGAGCCCGGCACGCTTCAACACGTCCAGCAGTCCTTCTTGGGAATAGGCTTTGCCCGCGCTGTAGTTGCTGCGGCCCAGGTTGGAGAACATGCACGGCACCGACACGGCGGTTTCCGTGCCGCAGGAATGGGCGTTGGGGTAAGCGATAACGCCGGGCTGGGCTTTGAGTTTCGGCGTGGTGTCACGGTCGTAGCCCAAAATGCCGAAGTTGTCGGCGCGGGCGCTCTCCCCGACCACCAGCACGGTTAACGACTTGTGCCGATGGCTCTGCCAGGCCGGCGCTTTTACGGCGTCTTCGCCGAGGGTGCGAAACGGCTGTTTGCCGGTGGCGATTTCTTCGCGCAGCAAGTTGAAGGAAGCGCCCACGTAGTTGCTCGGCACCACCATCAAGCGCAGTTCATGGTGGTTGCGGAAAAACGAGGCCAACCCTTGGTAGTTGGCCATCGCCACCACGCCCAAAACCGCTACGCAGCCCACCGTCACCAGCAGTTTGCTCAGCAGCTCGCGAGGCCAGGTGCGGTAACTCACGGGAATAAGCCAGAGCACCGCCACCGGCAAAATGCCCAAAAACAGCACATAGGCCGCCAGCTTGAACGACAACAGGTCACGCACTTCGGTGGCGTTGGTCTGCGCGGCGTTGCGCAGCATTTCAAGATCGACCACCACGCCGTATTCGTTCATGAAATAGGCAGCGCCCGCGCTCACCAGTAGCAACAAGGTGAGCACCGGTTTGAGCACCCAGCGAAACGCCAGCAGCGTGAGCACCAGGTTGAACAGCGCCAACACGATCAGACCAAAGGCCACACGCGTGATCAAACCCGCGCCCGTGCTCGGCGTAATGCTGAACACGTGCGCCCACAGCACGGGGTTGCAGGCTAATAACAGAAAGGCGCTGCCGACCAGGGTCAGCAATTCAGGGCGTATGGCCTTTACTTTAAGCAGTGAGTTCACGGTGCGATTCCGCCCAGGTTGAAGTGGGGCAGATGCTAGAAACGCAACGATCAAAAATTCGTTAAAAAAACCTCAACGTTTGGTTGGCCGGAAAATACTTACAGCCAAGAAAGATCGGGCCTTACAGGACTACAGGAAACGACTGCTTGTCGGGCACGCGGATTGCTTGACCAAAGAGTCAAATATTTTATTGACCCAAAAGTCAGAATTCTCTAAATTCGCAAAACAAACCCATCGGCTCTTCACCCCTCTCCCGCCTGCGGGAGAGGGGCCGGGGGTGAGGGCCAGCCGTTACGCAACCTCGCTCCCTCAAAAAGTTGCGTGCCATAAAAAACAAGAAAGTGCCTGGAGGTCGTCCTTGATCCAGTTTTTACTCAACCGTGAGCTGCGCACCGAGCAGCGTCTCGACCCGAATGTCACCGTGCTGAATTACCTGCGTGAGCACCTGGCCAAACCCGGCACCAAGGAAGGCTGCGCTTCCGGCGACTGCGGCGCGTGCACCGTGGTGGTGGGCGAGTTGGACGAGTCGTCCGGCACCCCGCGCATTCGCTACCGCACCCTCAACTCCTGCCTCACGTTCGTTTCGTCGCTGCACGGCAAACAACTGATCAGCGTTGAAGACCTCAAGCATCAAGGCCAACTGCACAGCGTTCAGCAAGCCATGGTCGACTGCCACGGCTCGCAGTGCGGCTTCTGCACCCCGGGGTTTGTGATGTCGTTGTTCGCGCTGCAAAAAAACAGTGACGGCTTTGACAAGGCGCAAACCATGGAAGCCCTGGCCGGCAACCTGTGCCGCTGCACGGGCTACCGCCCGATCATCGACGCCGCCGAGCAAGCCTGCTGCCAGAAACAGCCGGACCAATTCGACGCTGCTGAAGCTGAAACCATCGCCAAACTGCAAGCCATCGCCCCGCAAGAAACCGCCGAGCTGAACAGCGGCGACAAGCGTTGCCTGCTGCCGCTGACCATTTCCGATCTCGCCGACCTCTACGCCGCCAACCCGCAAGCACGCCTGCTCGCCGGTGGCACCGACCTGGCGCTGGAAGTCACCCAGTTCCACCGCGAGCTGCCGGTGATGATTTACGTTGGCCACGTGGAAGCAATGAAACGCGTCGAGTTCACCGACGATGCCATCGAGATCGGCGCCGCTACGCCGCTGTCCGACTGCTACGGCGCGCTGGCCAAGGAATACCCCGACTTCGGCGAACTGCTGCACCGCTTCGCCTCGCTGCAAATCCGTAACCAGGGCACCTTGGGCGGCAACATTGGCAACGCCTCGCCCATCGGCGACGCCCCGCCGCTGTTGATCGCCTTGGGCGCTCGTGTGGTGCTGCGCAAAGGCAACCAGAGCCGCAGCCTGCCGATCGAAGATTACTTCCTCGATTACAAAGTCACTGCTCGCCAGGAAGCCGAGTTCATCGAAAAGGTGGTGGTGCCGCGTCACCAGAGCAATCAGGCGTTCCGCGCTTATAAAGTGTCGAAACGACTGGACGACGACATTTCCGCCGTGTGCGCCGCCTTCAACGTGGTGGTGGCCGATGGCGTGGTGCAAAGCGCCCGCGTGGCCTTTGGTGGCATGGCCGCCATCCCGAAACGTGCCGCCGCCTGCGAAGCCGCGCTGCAAGGTGCCCAGTGGGATGCCGATGTGATCGAACACGCCTGCGACGCGCTGGCCAACGATTTCAGCCCTCTGAGCGACTTCCGCGCCAGCAAGGAATACCGCCTGCTCACCGCACAAAACCTGCTGCGTAAATTTTTCCTCGAGCTGCAAACTCCAGACGTCGAAACACGGGTGACCGCTTATGTCTAACCACCACGCCCCGAAAAGCCAGGAAGAACTGGCCGAACTGTTCCGTGCCGGCATCACCACCGGCGTAGGCCGCAGCGTTAAACACGAAAGCGCCGACAAGCATGTGTCGGGCGAAGCCGTTTACGTTGACGACCGCCTGGAATTCCCCAATCAGCTGCACGTTTATGCCCGCCTGAGCGACCGCGCCCATGCTCGCGTGACGAAAATTGATGTGTCGCCCTGCTACCAAGTGCCAGGCGTGGCCATCGCCATCACCCATAAAGATGTGCCCGGCCTGCTCGACATCGGCGCCGTCGCCCCCGGCGATCCGCTGTTGGCCGACGGTCTTGTGCAATACGTTGGCCAAGTGGTGATTGCCGTGGCCGCCGACACCCATGAGAACGCCCGCAAAGGCGCCATGGCCGCGGTCATCGAATACGAAGACCTGGAACCGGTGCTCGACGTGGTCGAAGCGCTGCGCAACAAGCACTTCGTGCTCGACAGCCACCAGCACCGCATCGGCGACTCGGCCAGCAGACTGGCCACCGCCCCGCGTCGTTTGCAGGGTTCGCTGCACATTGGCGGCCAGGAACACTTCTACCTGGAAACCCAGATTTCTTCGGTCATGCCCACCGAAGACGGCGGCATGATCGTCTACACCTCCACGCAAAACGCCACCGAAGTGCAGAAGCTGGTGGCCGAAGTGCTGGACGTGCCGATGCACAAAGTGGTCATCGACATGCGCCGCATGGGCGGCGGTTTTGGCGGCAAGGAAACCCAGGCGGCCAGCCCGGCGTGTTTGTGCGCCGTGATCGCGCACCTGACCAAGCGCCCGACCAAAATGCGCCTGCCGCGCGTTGAAGACATGCAGATGACCGGCAAGCGCCATCCGTTCTACGTGGAATACGACGTCGGCTTTGACGAAAACGGTCTGCTGCATGGCATTGAAATCGAGCTGGCCGGCAACTGCGGCTACTCGCCGGACCTGTCGAACTCCATCGTCGACCGCGCCATGTTCCACTCCGATAACGCCTATTTCCTCGGCAATGCCACGGTGAACGGCCATCGCTGCAAGACCAACACCGCCTCGAACACCGCGTATCGCGGCTTCGGCGGCCCGCAAGGCATGGTCGCCATCGAGCAGATCATGGACCACATCGCCCGCGACCTCGGCAAAGACCCGTTGGAAGTGCGCAAGCTCAACTACTACGGCAAAACCGAGCGCAACGTCACCCACTACCACCAGACGGTCGAGCACAACGTTATCCACGAGATGACGGCCGAACTGGAAGCCAGCAGCGACTACGCCAAGCGCCGTGTCGAAATTGCCGAGTTCAATAAAACCAGCCCGATCCTGAAAAAAGGCCTGGCCCTGACGCCGGTGAAGTTCGGCATCAGCTTTACCGCCAGCTTCCTCAACCAGGCCGGTGCGCTGATCCACATCTATACCGACGGCAGCATCCACCTGAACCACGGCGGCACCGAAATGGGCCAGGGTCTGAACACCAAAGTGGCGCAGATCGTTGCCGAAGTGCTGCAGGTGGACATCGCCCGCATCCAGATCACCGCGACCAATACAGACAAGGTGCCCAACACCTCGCCGACCGCCGCTTCCAGCGGTGCCGACCTCAACGGCATGGCCGCCAAGAACGCGGCGGAAACCATCAAGGCGCGCCTGGTGGACTTCCTCACCCGCGAGTACCGCGTGACGCCGGAAGACATTGAATTCCGTAACGGCCAGGTGCGCGTGCGCGACCAATATCTGTCGTTTGAAGAGATGATTCAGAAGGCCTATTTCGGCCAGATTTCTCTGTCGGCCACCGGCTTCTACCGTACGCCGAAAATCTTCTACGACCGCAGCAAGGCAGCGGGTCGGCCGTTCTACTACTTCGCCTATGGCGCGGCGTGCATTGAAGTGATCGTCGACACCCTGACCGGCGAATACAAATTCCTGCGCGGCGACATCCTCCACGACGTGGGCGATTCGCTGAACCCGGCCATCGACATCGGCCAGGTGGAAGGCGCGTTCGTGCAAGGCCTGGGTTGGCTGACCATGGAAGAGCTGGTGTGGAACGCCAAAGGCAAGCTGATGACCAACGGCCCGGCGAGCTACAAGATTCCCGCCATCGCCGACATGCCGCTGGATCTGCGCGTGAAACTGGTGGAAAACCGCAAGAACCCGGAAGACACCGTGTTCCACTCCAAAGCCGTGGGCGAGCCGCCGTTCATGCTCGGCATCGCCGCCTGGTGCGCCATCAAAGACGCCGTCGCCAGCCTGGCTGACTACCGCGTGCAACCGCAAATCGACGCCCCCGCTACACCGGAGCGCGTGCTGTGGGGTGTGGAGCAGATGAGGAAGGTGATGAAGGAACAGAAGGCCAAGGCAGCCGCAGCAGTCGAGACCGCCTGACGCAAACCTACTGTGGGAGCGGCTTTAGCCGCGATGCTCTTGAAGATCACAAGCATCGCGGCTAAAGCCGCTCCTACAGGAACAACGATTGACCCAATACCCGGTGAACAACAATGACAACACACACCGCACACACAACCACCCCAGCCGCGCCGCAGAGCCCCGAAGCCCTGCCGCGTCTGGTGTTACTGGAACAGCCCGCCGCGCCCGCGAAAGCCGATGACGACTGGCGCCTGTCCCGTTCCGCAAAACCGCTTCGCACTTGGAGGCTGAGCAAATGAGCTGGATCAGCGCCCTCGCCGACTTGCAGCAACAGGGGCAACCTTGCGTGCTGGTGACCATCATCGAAGAACTGGGTTCTACGCCGCGCAATGCCGGTTCGAAGATGGTCGTCACTGCCGACCGCATCTACGAAACCGTGGGCGGCGGGCACCTGGAATTCAAAGCGATGGAGCTGGCCCGCGAGATGCTCGCCAACCGCACCCAGGACACGCGCCTGGAACGCTTCAGCCTCGGCGCCAGTCTGGGTCAATGCTGCGGCGGCGCCACGGTGCTGCTGTTCGAGCCCATGGGCCAGCCGCAAGCGCAAATCGCCGTGTTCGGCGCCGGCCACGTCGGCCGCGCGTTGGTGCCGCTGCTGGCAAGCCTGCCTTGCAAGGTGCGCTGGATCGATTCGCGGGAAAACGAGTTTCCCGAACACATTCCGCAAGGCGCCACGAAAGTGCTGAACGACGAGGTGGTCGATGAAGTGGAGAACATGCCAGCCGGCAGCTACTTCATCGTCATGACCCACAACCACCAGCTCGACCTGGAACTGACCGCCGCCATTCTCAAGCGCAACGACTTCGCCTACTACGGCCTGATCGGTTCGCAAACCAAGCGGGTGAAGTTTGAACACCGCCTGCGCGATCGCGGCTTCAGTGCCGAAGTGATGCAGAAAATGCGCTGCCCAATGGGCATCGCTGAAGTGAAAGGCAAGCTGCCCATCGAGATTGCCGTGTCCATCGCCGGCGAGGTGATCGCCACCTACAACGCCAACTTTGGCCAGGGCGAAAAGAGCGGCGAAAGCGTCGCCAAATTGATGCCCGCCTCGCGTCGCGCCAAGGCGTAGATCGCTTTATTGGGCTGAGCCGCACGCGACGCCCAACGACACCGCATACCAATAAATACGTACAACGAGACTGCCCATGACAAGCCACGTGAAAGCCTACCGCGCCGCCATCCTGCACAGCATTGCCGACCCCGCCCTGGTGGGCGACGCGCAGTCCTATGAGTATTTCGAAGATGGCGTGCTGGTGGTCGACAATGGCCACGTCGCCAAAGTCGGCCACGCCAAGGATCTGCTGCCCACGCTCAACGGCGTGGACGTGATCGAATACCGCGACGCGCTGATCACCCCGGGCTTTATCGACACCCATATCCACTACCCGCAAACCGGCATGATCGCCGCCTATGGCGAGCAGTTGCTGGACTGGCTGAACACCTACACCTTCCCCACCGAAAAACAATTCGCCGACCCGGCCCACGCCGCCGATGTGGCGAATATTTTCCTCAAGGAACTGCTGCGCAACGGCACCACCACCGCCCTGGTATTTGCCAGCGTGCACAAGCAATCGGTGGACGCTTTCTTCACCGCCAGCGAGGCGCTGAACCTGCGCATGATCGCCGGCAAAGTGATGATGGACCGCAACGCCCCGGACTACCTGACCGACACCGCGCAATCGAGCTACGACGACAGCAAAGCGCTGATCGAGCGCTGGCACGGCAAGGCGCGTTTGCACTACGCCGTGACCCCGCGCTTCGCCCCGACCAGCACGCCCGAACAGCTCACCGCTGCGGGCAAGTTGCTGCAGGAATACGACGGGCTGTACATGCACACGCACTTGTCCGAGAACGTCGACGAAATTGCGTGGGTGAAATCGCTGTTCCCGCAGCAGAAAGGCTATTTGGATGTGTACGACCACTTCCAACTGCTGAGCGAACGCTCGATGTTCGCCCATGGCGTGCACCTGTGCGACGAGGAATGCCAGCGCCTGGCAGAGACCGGTTCGGCTGTTTCCCATTGCCCGACCTCAAACCTGTTTCTCGGCAGCGGCTTGTTCAACCTCAAGCAGGCCGAGCAGTTCGGCGTGAACGTCGGCCTGGGCACGGATGTGGGCGCCGGGACCAGTTTCTCCATGCTGCAAACCTTGAACGAGGCCTACAAAGTGCAGCAACTGCAGCGCAACAAATTGAGCCCGTTCAAATCGCTGTACCTCGCCACCCTGGGCGGCGCGCAGGCACTGCGTCTAGACGACAAAATCGGAAGCTTCGCCAGCGGCAACGACGCCGACTTTATCGTGCTCGACTACCACGCCACGCCACTGCTGTCGTACCGCTTGCAGCAGGCCAAGGATTTGGAAGAGAAACTGTTTGTGCTGATGACCATCGGTGATGATCGCGCCGTGAAGGAAACCTTTGCGGCTGGGCGGTGTGTGCATAAGCGCTGAGGGCAATTGCTGGCAGGTTTCGTGGTTGACCGACAACTACGGTCAGTCCCCTCTCCCGCTTGCGGGAGAGGACTAGGGTGAGCGGAGCGATTTGCGTCTAATCCGAAACTCTGGATCCCGAATCGTCGGACCGCCGCGTGCGCGAGGATGACGCGTGTTTAAACTGCGCGCACGTATTCCTGTCGGAGCGGCTGGGCGGCATTCCGATTAGCCGCGATGCTTTTGATCTTGTCGCCGATGGCCCGTCATGCGCGGACCGATCGCACCCACAATCAGTCCCCTCTCCCGCTTGCGGGAGAGGGTTAGGGTGAGGGCAGCGATGTTCGACTCATCCGAAATTCTGGATTCCCGCCTGCGCGGGAATGACGGGTGTTTTTGCGGCCACCGCGCGCAGGCGGCGGTCCGACGATTCGGAATCCAAAGTCTCAAGCCACACACTGTCCGCAGCACCGACGAATCAACCAGCCCGAAAAAAGAAAAAACCGCCCGAAGGCGGTTTTTTTTGCACCAGAAACAACTACCGAGGCGCCGCCGAACGCGGTGCCTTCTTCTTGGTTTGCAGCAAGTGCGAGAACACCGCATGCAAATCATCCGAGGCGCTGTCTTCGTCGAGGTTGAGCTTGCTGTCGATGTGATCCATGTGATGCATCATCAAACTCACAGCCTTCGCCACGTCGCGCGCCTCAATGGCATCGATAAGCTGATTGTGTTCATCGTAGGAACAGTGCGAGCGGCTGCCGCTTTCGTACTGGGCGATGATCAACGAGGTCTGCGAGACCAGGCTGCGCTGGAAGCTGATCAGCGGGGCGTTCTTCGCAGCTTCGGCCAGTTTCAAATGGAATTCGCCGGAAAGACGAATGCCAGCACCACGATCCCCACGGGAAAAGCTCGCTTGCTCATCCGCCACCATCTGGCGCAGTTCAGCCAGTTGCTCGGCGCTGGCGTGTTCAACGGCCAATTCGGTAATGGCGCGTTCAACCAGGCGGCGCGAGTAGAAGATCTGTCGCGCATCTTCAACGCTTGGGCTGGCCACCACGGCGCCACGGTTGGGGCGCAACAGCACCACACTTTCGTGAGCCAGACGCGACAGCGCGCGACGAATAATGGTGCGGCTTACGCCGAAAATTTCGCCCAACGCTTCTTCGCTCAGCTTGGTGCCGGGCGCCAGGCGCTGTTCCAGAATCGCATCAAAAATATGCGCGTAAACGACGTCATCCTGAGTGCCGCTGTGGCTGGCTTTGCCAGTACGCGGTTGCTTCTTGAGGGGCTGCAATTGTTCGTTCATTCGGGCTCGCGTCAGAAGTTCTGCGGTCATGCGCGACTCTACTGCTTCTCCCCCCAGGGCTGGCAAGCCTCGGCGGGTAAATAGAGAGGGTAAAAATACCGGCGCATTGTACACAATCTAGCCAGCAGCTCCTAACTGCACGAGCTAGACGTCAGACAGATCACTAGGCAAATACAGACCCCACCTACAGCCTTCTTAGTTTTTTCGGGCGTAACCGGACAAAAACTCCGGCGTTTTTACGCTTAAAGCGTCGCTATTCAGCTAAAACCGAGGCTCAGATGGCCCCTCCTCCCTCGACCATTGCACAGTCCATAAATCTATAAACCATTGATTATTAAAGAATTAAGCCAAATACATTGCGCAAACTGTCGCATACAATTCGCTTATCCCTTTAAGAACAATCAATCCGTTCGTTTTGCGCAACAATAAAAACATTAATTGCTTTTTTTGTATACAAACGCATAATCGCGCTCGAGTGACTTCCTGACCAAAGAGTCAACAAAGCACCTGCAAGCGCACCACGTAAGCCACCTACCTCAGAGCACCGCCACCCTTCTTACAGGCGCGCAGTACTCGGTGACCAAAATAAGAGAAATGAGGAGTACCCCGCTGTGGAAAGCACCAAACAAGAACAACTCTATGCTGCGAAGCCCGCGCGCACTGGCCTGTTGGAACGGCTGTTCAAGCTGTCCTTTCACGGCACCACCGTCAAAACCGAGCTCGCCGCCGGCCTGACTACGTTTATCACCATGGCTTACATCATTTTCGTTAACCCCAACATCATGGCCGACGCCGGCATCGATCACGGCGCGGCCTTCGTGGCCACCTGTATCGCCGCTGCTTTCGGTTGTTTCCTGATGGGGCTCTACGCCAACTGGCCAGTCGGCCTGGCGCCGGGCATGGGGCTGAACGCGTTCTTCACCTACACCGTGGTCGGCACCATGGGCTACAGCTGGCAGATCGCGCTGGGGGCAGTATTCCTCTCGGGCATTCTGTTTATGATTCTGACCTTCTCGCGCATCCGCGAATGGCTGCTCAACAGCATTCCGGCGAGCCTGCGGTTTGCCATGGGCGCCGGGGTTGGTCTGTTTCTCGGCCTGATCGGGTTGAAGACCGCAGGCATTGTGGTGGCCAGCCCTGAAACCTTGTTGAAGATGGGCGACCTCACCGCCGCTGGCCCGCTGCTGGCTGCCATCTGCTTTCTGATGATTGCGGTGCTGGAATACCACCGCGTGTTCGGCGGCATTCTGATCAGCATTCTTACCGTCACGCTGGCGGGCTGGGGTTTGGGTATCGTCGAGTTCGGCGGCATCTTCTCCATGCCACCAAGCCTGGCGCCGACCTGGCTGGCGATGGACATTTCCGGCGCCCTTAACGTCGGCATGATCAGCGTGGTATTGGCCTTCTTATTCGTGCACATGTTCGACACCGCCGGCACCCTGATGGGCGTGGCGCAACGGGCAAACCTGGTGGACGAAAACGGCCACATCGAAAACCTCAGCCGGGCGATGAAAGCCGACAGTACTTCCAGCGCCTTCGGTGCCCTGGTGGGCTGCCCGCCGGTGACCAGTTACGTAGAAAGCGCCGCGGGCGTGGCCTCGGGCGGTCGCACCGGGCTGACGGCGGTAACCGTTGGCGTGCTGTTTATTGCCGCGATGTTCTTCGCCCCGCTGGCCGGCATGATTCCCGCCTACGCTACGGCCGGTGCGCTGATTTACGTGGCCATGTTGATGATGAGCGGCATGGCGCACATCGACTGGGAAGACCACACCAACACCATCCCGGCGATTATCACCGTGGTGATGATGCCGCTGACCTTCTCGGTTACCGACGGCCTGGCCATGGGCTTTATCACCTTCGTGGTGCTGAAACTGGCCACCGGCAAACACAAGGAAATCACCCCGAGCCTGTACGTGTTGGCGATTATCTGCGCGTTGAAATTCGCCTTCTTGTAATCTTCGCCAACGCTCAAAACTGCTCCACGAGCCCCGACGTTAAAGCGTCGGGGCTTTTCTACATCTGAAGAGGCCCGCAATGAACCTGGACACCTGGCTGTTATTTAGCAGCGCCGCGCTGATCGTCATTCTGATTCCCGGCCCGTTGTCGCTGTTAATGGTCAGCAACAGCCTGAACTACGGCCTGCGCCGCTCGGCGCCGGCATTTCTCGGTGGCGTCAGCGCCTCCATCTGCCTGCTTAGCGCTTCCGCGCTCGGCCTGGGCGCCCTGCTGCTGGCGTCGGAAAAACTGTTCAGCATGCTGAAAGTGTTGGGCGCGTTGTACTTGTTTTACCTCGCCTACCAGAGCTGGCAGGAATCGCGCGAAGCGGCGAAACCGGCCAAGGCCGACGACCAACCGCTGACCGCACCGAGCCGGCGCAGCATGTTTCTGAAAGCGTTTGGTTTGGGCGCGAGCAACCCGAAAGACATCCTGTTCTTCGCCGCTTTTCTGCCGCAATTCATCAGCGCCGACCAGCCCATGGGCAATCAGCTACTGGTGATGATCGCCACCTGGGCGGCGCTGGATTTGGGCTGCAAATTGTTCTACGGCCTGAGCGCACGCGGCGCTGCGACGTTTTTGCGTTCGGGCAAGGGGCAGGTGTGGTTTAACCGGGTGAGCGCGGGGTTGTTTGCGGGGGCGGGGACGGCTTCGTTGTTGAGTCGCTGAGACGCGGAGGGAGCGGCTGGGAAGTCGCGGTGCTGGCAGTTCAAAAAGCATCGCGGCTAAAGCCGCTCCCACAGAATGTATGCATCCGCAGAAGCGCGGGACCGGCCACTCACCCTGTGGGAGCGACTTTAGTCGCGATGCTGTTGATCTAACGTTCTAGCTACCGCGATACGTCGAATAGCTATACGGCGAAATCAGCAGCGGCACGTGGTAATGGTCCTGGCCGGCATCGATGCCGAAGCGCAGTACCACCACATCCAGGAACGCGGGTTCTGGCAGTTGCACACCACGGGCGCGGTAATAATCGCCGGCGTGGAAATGCAGCTGATAAACGCCCGAAGCGTAGTCCTCACCCTGTAGCACCGGCGAGTCGCAACGACCGTCGTCATTGGTGTGCAGGGTATTAATCAACACCACGGACGACCCTTCTACACGATACAGCTCAACTTTGATGTTGCTACCTGGGCAGCCGTGAGCGGCGTCCAAAACATGCGTGGTTAAACGTCCCATCGGTTCCGGGCAACTGCGCCAAACGCAGCCGCCGCGCCTCCTCTATGCAGGTGAATTCGGAGCGCCACACCGGCATCAAGCCAGGGCGCAGCGGGAGCATACCATGCGCATTTAAGATTTCGAGACATTCCATACGAAAATTGTACACAATCAACCACAACAATTTTTCCGCGCAAGACCTGCCCGTTCGCAGCGCGCCAATGGCGTCCGTGCACCGCATTGGCACACCGCAGGGCCAAGCACGGGCCTTGAGCTAAGCTTCATGGCAATCAGAAAGTGGATAAATTGGTGAAATTTTCCATTTACAAAACATCCATCACTTTGTATACAATCAACCCATCACGGTCGCCTACGCTTACCCGGCCTTCGCTGCGACCGCACCATTCATAAGAAGGAACACCTGCAGTGAGCGCTGACTACCCTCGCGACCTGATCGGTTACGGCAACGACATCCCCCATCCGCACTGGCCGGGCAACGCCCGCATCGCCATTTCCTTTGTGCTCAATTACGAGGAAGGCGGCGAGCGCAACGTGTTGCACGGCGACAAAGAGTCCGAGGCGTTTCTGTCGGAAATGGTCGCCGCTCAGCCGCTGCAAGGCGAGCGCAACATGAGCATGGAGTCGTTGTACGAATACGGCAGCCGCGCCGGGGTGTGGCGCATTCTCAAGTTGTTCGAGAAAACCGGTATTCCGCTCACTGTGTTTGCCGTGGCCATGGCCGCGCAACGCCACCCGGATTTGATTCGCGCCATGGCCGCCGCCGGTCATGAGATTTGCAGCCACGGCTACCGCTGGATCGACTACCAGTACATGGACGAAGCGCAAGAACGCGAGCACATGCTGGAGGCCATTCGCATCCTTACTGAAA
Source organism: Pseudomonas sp. AC136 (assembly GCF_979258585.1). Lineage (NCBI taxonomy): Bacteria > Pseudomonadati > Pseudomonadota > Gammaproteobacteria > Pseudomonadales > Pseudomonadaceae > Pseudomonas > Pseudomonas sp. AC136. The sequence goes on along the minus strand of NZ_OZ409865.1, from coordinate 4,980,604 downwards.
TTACCGGTGAACGCCCGCTGGGCTGGTACACCGGCCGCACCGGCCCGAACACCCGGCGCCTGGTGATGGAGGAAGGCGGTTTCCTCTACGACTCCGACACCTACGACGACGACCTGCCCTACTGGGAACAGAACAACCCGACTGGCAAAGCCCACCTGGTGATCCCGTACACCCTCGACACCAATGACATGCGCTTCACCCAGGTGCAGGGTTTCAACAGCGGCGACGACTTCTTCAATTACCTCAAAGACGCCTTCGACGTGCTTTACGCCGAAGGTGCCGAGGCGCCGAAAATGCTCTCCATCGGCCTGCATTGCCGGCTGATTGGCCGCCCTGCCCGCCTGGCGTCGTTGCAGCGTTTTATCGAATACGTGCAGGGCTTCGAGCAGGTGTGGTTCGCCCGCCGCGTCGACATCGCCCGCCACTGGCACGCCACCCACCCCTTCAGCCAAGAGAGCGCGAAATGAGCCGCTTCCAGACCCTGACGCCTTCCACACTGAGCCGCGAAGATTTCGTGCGCGCCTTTGCCGACATCTACGAGCACTCGCCATGGGTGGCCGAGAAGGCCTACGACCTGGGCAGCGACAGCAGCCTCGACGACATCGAGGGCCTGCACAGCCGCATGGCCGACATCCTGCTCAGCGCCGATCACGCCGCACAATTGGCGCTGATCAACGCTCACCCGGACCTCGCCGGCAAAGCCGCCGTGCGCGGCGAACTGACAGAAGCCAGCACCTCGGAGCAATCCGGTGCGGGCATCCACGAATGCACGGCTGAAGAGTTTCAACGCTTCACCGAGCTGAACGACGCCTACAAAGCGAAGTTCGCGTTTCCCTTCATCATGGCGGTCAAGGGCAGCAATCGGCACCAGATTCTCGCAGCGTTCGAGGAGCGTATTCACAACTCCAAGGAAGCTGAGTTCGAGCGAGCGCTGGCCGAAATCAACAAGATCGCGCTGTTCCGTTTGCAGACCCTATAAGGCCTGCAGTTCCTGACGCCGCCACCTCTCCCCGCCCCATCTAAGGCAGACAAACAATGAAAGCTTACGCCGTACCCTTCGAGAAATACGTCAACCTCGCCGACGCCCGCCTGGGCACCAAGGCCATCTCGGTTACCGATGACTGGTTCGCCGACGTCAACCGCCTGTTCCAGCCGACTCCGGCCGTGTGGAAGGAGGGCGTGTTCGATGACAACGGCAAGTGGATGGACGGCTGGGAATCGCGCCGCAAGCGCTTCGAAGGCTACGACAGCGCGGTGATCAAACTCGGCGTGCCGGGCTCGATCAAGGGTGTGGACATCGACACCAGCTTCTTCACCGGTAACTTCCCGCCGTCGGCGTCCCTGGAAGGCTGCTTTGTAGCCGAAGGCGACCCGAGCGACAGCACCGAGTGGACTGAAGTACTGGGCGCCGTGGAGTTGAAAGGCGACAGCCACCACTACCACGAAATTGCCAACAGCCAGGCGTTCACGCACCTGCGCTTCAACATTTATCCGGACGGCGGCGTGGCGCGTCTGCGCGTGTACGGCGTGCCGTTCCGTGACTGGTCGAACGTGGGCGACAACGAACAAGTCGACCTCGCCAGCGCCTTGAACGGCGGCCGTGCCCTGGCCTGCTCCGACGAACACTTCGGCCGTATGAGCAACATCCTCAACCCAGGCCGTGGCATCAACATGGGCGACGGCTGGGAAACCGCACGCCGCCGCACGCCAGGCAATGACTGGGTTATCGTCGCGCTGGGCCACCCGGGCGAAATCGAACGCATCGTGGTCGACACCCTGCACTTCAAAGGCAACTACCCGGACAGCTGCTCGATTCAAGGCGCCTTCGTTAAAGGCGGCACCGACAGCCAGATCGAAACCCAAAGTCTGTTCTGGCGCGAACTGCTGCCAAGCCAGAAACTGCAGATGCACGCCGAGCACGAATTCGCCGAGCAGATCAAAGCCCTGGGCCCGATCACCCACGTACGCCTGAACGTGTTCCCGGACGGTGGTGTTAGCCGTCTGCGGTTGTTTGGCAAGGTTGCGAAATAACACACGGTCAGTCCCCTCTCCCTCAGGGAGAGGGTTAGGGTGAGGGGCTTTTGCGGGTCAAGATTCGCGTTTGACTCAGCCCTCACCCCCAGCCCCTCTCCCGCCAGCGGGAGAGGGGAGCTTTAAAGCCTCACTCACGAATAATGTAGAAACCAACATGCGCACACTGATCATCGAACCGCTAACCAAAGAAGCCTTCGCCCCGTTCGGGGACGTTATCGAAACCGAGGGCAGCGACTATTTCATGATCAACAACGGCTCTACCCGCCGCTATCACAAGCTGGCGACGGTTGAGACGGCGCAGCCGGATGACAAGGCGATCATCAGTATTTTCAGCGCTGAAAAGCTGGAATACCCGCTCACCATCCGCATGTTGGAGCGCCATCCGCAGGGCAGTCAGGCGTTTATTCCGCTGCTCGGCAATCCTTTTCTGATCGTGGTCGCGCCACTTGGCGATGCACCTGTATCAGGTTTGGTCCGTGCTTTTGTCAGCAATGGCAAGCAGGGCATTAATTACCATCGCGGCGTTTGGCACCACCCGGTGCTGACGATCGAAAAGCGGGATGACTTCCTGGTGGTTGATCGCAGCGGTTCTGGCAACAACTGCGATGAGCATTTTTTTACCGAGGATGAACAGGTTCTCCTCAACCCCCACCAATAAGAGAAGCTCGGCAACCGGCCAGCCGGTTCCGGGAAGAGGTAAACACTGTGGAAGCACATTTGATTGAATGGGCGAACCTGGCGGTGCGCTGGGTTCACATGATTGTCGGCATCGCCTGGATCGGTGCGTCGTTCTATTTCGTCTGGCTGGAAAACAACCTCAACCGCGCCAATCCGCGTGATGGGCTGGCCGGTGATTTGTGGGCGATTCACGGTGGCGGTATCTACCATCTGGAAAAATACAAACTCGCCCCGCCGAAAATGCCGGACAACCTGCACTGGTTCAAATGGGAAGCCTACTGGACCTGGATGTCGGGCGTTGCCCTGCTGATGATCGTCTACTACCTCAACCCTTCGCTGTACCTGATCATGCCCGGCAGCGACCTCAGCCCAGCGGCCGCCATCGCCATCGGCGTGGGTTCGCTGGTCAGCGGCTGGTTTATCTACAACTTCCTGTGCGACTCGGCGCTGGGTAAACAACCGGCCCTGCTCGGCCTGGTGTTGTTTGTTCTGTTGGTTGCCGCCGCCTATGGCCTGAGCCAGGTGTTCAGCGGGCGCGGTGCGTACATCCATGTCGGCGCCATCATCGGCACCATCATGGTCGGTAACGTGTTCAACACCATCATGCCGGCCCAGCGCGCGCTGGTGAAAGCCATCGAAGAAAACCGCACGCCCGACCCGGCCCTGCCGGCCAAAGGTCTGCTGCGTTCGCGCCACAACAACTACTTCACCTTGCCGGTGCTGTTCATCATGATCAGCAACCACTTCCCGAGCACTTACGGCAGCCAATACAACTGGCTGATCCTGTCGGGCATCGCGGTATTGGCCGTCATCGTGCGTCACTACTTCAACACCCGTCACCACAGCAACAGCTTCAGCTGGGCCTTGCCGGCCGGCGCGTTGGGCATGATCTGTCTGGCGTTCGTTACCGGTCCGAGCCTGTCGACCATGAATGGTGCGGGCAACGAGCAAGCTGCTAAAGCCGTCGAATACCAACCGCTGCCCGCCAGCGCCATTGGCGGCAAGACGGCCAAGGAAGCAGCCGAAGAAGCGGCCAAGCAGCCAGCTCCAGCCGAGCAACCGGTAGCCCAGGCCAGCGCGCCAGCCGGCGCTCCTGGGTTCGACAAGGTGCATGAAGTGATTCAAGTGCGCTGCACGGTGTGCCACTCGCAGAAGCCCACCAACAGCATGTTCAGCGCGGCGCCAGCCGGGGTGATGTTCGACACGCCTCAGCAGATTCAGCAAATGGCACCGCGTATCCAGGCGCAGGCTGTGGCGACCCAAGCTATGCCGCTGGGCAACCTGACCCAGATGACACCGCAAGAGCGGGAGTTGATTGGGGCGTGGATTGCCAAGGGTGCGCAGGTGAATTAAGCCTGCCGCTGTAAGCAAAAAACCGCGCCTTGTGCGCGGTTTTTTATGGCCTATCGCCGATTAATTGTAGGAGCGACCTTGGTCGCGAACCCTGCAAACATCAGTGACCCGGGGCTGCAGGGTTCGCTAGCAAGCTAGCTCCTACAGGTCTGTGTAACGGCCTACAGCACGTTCGGCTCGATCTCCAACTCCACCCCAAACCGCTCCAGCACATCCGCCTGAATGCGCTTGGCCAATGCCAGCAGTTGCTCGCCGGTCGCGGTGCCGTAGTTCACCAGCACCAGCGCCTGAAGCTTGTGCACGCCAGCATCGCGGTCGCGAAAGCCTTTCCACCCTGCCCGCTCGATCAGCCAGCCGGCCGCTAATTTCACCTGGCCATCGGCCTGCGGATAAGCCACCACATCGGTATGTTCTTCACGGACCTTGGCGGCCAACTCAGCACTCACCAACGGATTTTTGAAGAAGCTGCCCGCGTTGCCGAGCACGGCCGGGTCGGGCAGTTTTTCGGCGCGGATGGCGCAGATGGCGCGGCTGACGTCGGTGGCGGTGGGCGTGTCGATGCCCTGCTCCGCCAGGCGCTGGCGCACCGGTCCGTATTCCAGATGCAGGTGCTGCTGACGGTTCAAAGCAAAGCGCACGCGTAGGATTAGCCAACGACCGGGCTGCTGTTTGAACACGCTGTCGCGGTAGGCGAAGTTGCAGTCGGCCAGGCTGAAGTCGCGCAGCGCGCCGGTCTGGCGGTCGAGCGCGGTCAGGCTGTGGAACACGTCTTTGATCTCGACGCCATAGGCGCCAATGTTCTGCATCGGCGCGGCGCCGACGGTGCCAGGAATCAGGCTGAGGTTTTCCAGGCCGCTCAGGCCCTGGCTCAAGGTGGTTTGCACAAACGGGTGCCACGGCTCGCCCGCCTCGGCTTCTATCACCACCTGCTCGGCGTTTTCTACAATGCGAATGCCGCGACTGGCCATGCGCAGTACCAAGGCCTGCACATCGCCGGTGAGCAGCAAATTGCTGCCGCCGCCGATCACCAGCAGCGGCAGTTGACGCTCTTCAGCCAGTTTCAGCGCAGCGCGAACGTCGTCATCGTTATGGGCCTCGGCAAACTGCGCCGCTTTCACGTCCACGCCAAAGGTGTTGAAGGGTTTGAGCGACACCTGCTCGACCACGTTCATAGCCGGCCTCGCACTTCGTTGAGCAATTGCGCGCCGGCTTGTTCGAGCAGGTCGAGTACGTGTTCGAAGCCGTCAGCGCCGCCGTAGTACGGGTCGGGCACTTCGTCGGCATCCAGTTGATAACGGCGCAGATAAAGGTCGAGTTCAGCGCGGCTGTTGGCCGGCTGCAGGGCTTTGAGGTCGGCGAAGTTGCTGTGATCCATGGCCAGGATCAAGTCGAACTGCTCGAAGTCCGCCCGGCTCACTTGCCGCCCACGCAGGGCGGAAAGGTCGTAGCCGCGCTGCAAGGCGGCGGCGCTGGCGCGACTGTCGGCGGGTTTGCCGACGTGCCAGGGGCCGGTGCCGGCAGAGTCGACATGCACCTGGCCATCAAGCCCGGCGTTAAGCAGTTGCTGGCGGAATACGCCTTCGGCCGAAGGCGACCGGCAAATGTTGCCCAGGCACACGAACAACACGCGCATCAGGCCCCCAGCAGGCGCCGAACGCGCTCCAGGTCTTCCTGAGTGTCGACGCCCGCTTGCGGCGCTTCCAGGGCATCGGCGACATGAATGCGCTCACCGTGAAACAGCGCGCGCAGTTGCTCCAGGCATTCGGTGTCTTCCAGCCAGCACGGCCCCCAGCTCACGAAGTTGTGCAGAAACTGCGCGCGGTAGGCGTAGATGCCTATATGGCGACGGTACGGCACGCCTGCCGGCAACTGCTCGCGGCTGGCGGCAAAAGCATCACGGGCCCACGGCAACGGCGCGCGGCTGAAGGTCAGGGCCAGGCCGTTTTGGTCGGTGACGACCTTGACCACGTTGGGGTTGAACAACGCGGCAACTTCTTCAATCGGCTCGGCCAGGGTCGACATCGCCGCTTCCGGATGGGCTGCCAGGTTGGCGGCCACCTGATCGATAACGGCAGGCGGAATCAGCGGTTCGTCGCCTTGCACGTTGACCACAATCGCATCACCAGCCAGCCCCAGCGCGCTGGCCACTTCGGCGAGGCGGTCGGTGCCGGAGTTGTGGTCCACGCGGGTCAGCACCACTTCAGCGCCAAAGCCCTTGCAGGCCTCGACAATGCGCGCATCGTCGGTGGCTACGACCACGCGCTGGGCGCTGCTTTTGCAGGCTTGTTCCCACACGTGCTGGATCATCGGCTTGCCGCAGATGTCTTGCAGCGGTTTGCCAGGCAGGCGGGTGGAGGCGTAACGGGCGGGAATGACAACGGTGAAGGCTGTGCTCATTTACTTATCCAGGCGCTCGTCGACGTTCAGGCTGCGGGCTTCGGTTTCCAGCATCACCGGAATGCCTTCGCGCACGGGGAAGGCCAATGCGTCGGCCTTGCAGACCAGCTCGGATTTATCGTCAGCCAGCTTCAGTGGGCCTTTGCACAGGGGGCACGCGAGGATGTCGAGTAGTTTGGGGTCCATTGCGAATTCCTTTAACGGGTGAATGGAGGGGCGGTCTGCGCAGGCTTAGCGCGCCGGCAGCAGACCCGCAAGACGATGGTCGAACCAGGCCAGAAATGCCGGCGACGGCACGGCGTCGACCGCCAGGTACCACCAACTGTCAGCGGCGAAGGCGCGGCATTTCACGGCGTCCTTCTCGGTCATTACCAGTGGCAGCGCGGGGCTGAAGGTCAGCTGCTCGGCGGTGTACTCGGCATGGTCGGCGAAAGCATGGGAAATCGGGCGCCAGTGTAACGCCTGCAACGTGTTGAAGAAACGCTGCGGGTTGCCGATGCCCGCCACCGCGTGCAGCGCCTGACCGGGCGGAAAATGCTCAAGGCCCACCCGCTCGCCGCTGCGCAGATTGACCAACGCCGTGGGCTGCAAGGTGAAGCCAAAGCCGTCTTCAGTGTCGGCAGTGGCACCGTTGAACAGCACCGCGTCGACACTCTGCAAACGCTCCACCGGCTCGCGCAGCGGCCCGGCGGGCAGGCAGCGACGATTGCCGAGGCCGCGCGCCGCGTCGATCAAGACCAATTCGATATCCCGCGCCAGGCGGTAATGCTGCATGCCGTCATCGCTGAGAATCAGATCCATCGGTTCGTCGGCAAGCAAGGCGCGCACGGCGTTGGCGCGGTTGGGGTCGATCATCAGCGGCACGCCGGTGCGTTGCACAATCAACAGCGGCTCGTCGCCGGCCTGGTCGGCCGACTGCTCGGCGCGAACGCGCCAGGGGAACTGCGGGGGTTTGGCGCCGTAGCCACGACTGACCACGCCAACCTTGAGGCCACGCTGCTGGCAGTGAGCGATCAGGCTGAGGATCATCGGCGTTTTGCCGGTGCCGCCAACAGTGATATTGCCGACCACCACCACCGGCACGGGCGCGTGGTAACTATCGCCCTCGCCGGCCAGGAAACGCTGACGTTTACGCGTGACCACCGCCCGGTACAACCACTCCAGCGGCCACAACAGACGCAGCGCGGAATGGCCCTGGTACCAGGCGTTTAAGAGTTTGTCTGAGGCAGCCATCAGCGGCGGACCATCAAGGCGCCTTTGGCGCCTCAATGGTGGTAATGCGCAGTTGACTGAAGCCCAGCTTGCCGGCCGCATCCATGGCGGTAACGACCGCTTGGTGGGTGGCTTTGCCGTCGGCATTGATGGTCAGTGGCAGGCTGTTGTCGCCGGCCGACTCCCGCTGCAGCGCGGCCATCAGCGTGGCCAGATCGCTTTTGCTCAGCACCTGATCGTTCAACGAGTAGGTGCCGTCGGCAGCAATCGCCACTTCCAGTTGCTTCAGTTCGGTGGCTTCCGGCGGCGTGCCGCTGGCCGCTTCCGGCAGCTCGATTTTCAGCTGGGTCGGGCGGCTGAAGGTGGTGGTGACGACAAAGAACAGCAGCAGCACGAAGATCACATCGATCAGCGACGTCAGGTTCAGGAACACCTCGTCACGGGCGACACTGTTGGCTCTGCGGCGGAATTTCACGGCTTGCTGTCCTCAACGAAATCGACTTCGCGATCACCCTGGGTCACTTCCACCAACTTGATGGCTTCCTGTTCCATGGTGACGACGATTTCGTCGACGCGGCGCAGCAGGTAACGGTGGAAGAACACCGCTGGAATGGCCACGATCAGGCCCGCCGCCGTGGTCACCAAAGCTTTGCCGATACCGCCAGCCAGTTGCCCGGCGTTGGCTTGGCCGTTGTCCATAAAGCCGCTGAAAATTTCGATCATGCCGAACACCGTGCCGAGCAAGCCGAGCAGCGGCGCCATGGCGGCAATGGTGCCCAGGGCATTGAGGTAGCGTTCCATCTCATGGATGACACGGCTGGCGGATTCTTCGATGCACTCTTTCATGATCTCGCGACCATGTTTGGAATTGGTCAGGCCGGCGGCGAGGATTTGTCCCAGCGGCGAGCTGTTGCGCAGTTCCTTGAGCTTGTCTTTGTTCAGCTGTTTGTCTTTGATCATGCGCCACACCTGCCCCAGCAGATGAGGCGGCGCCACGCGGTTAACGCGCAGGGTCCACAGGCGTTCGGCAACGATGGCCACGGTAGCGATGGAACACAGAATGATCGGTAGCATCATCCAGCCACCTGCTTTGACTAGCTCCCACACGGTGTCAACTCTCCTGGGTTTAAAACGGCCTGGTATAGCCGGGTTTTACGGGCCTTATCGGATAGCCCCTACAAAAGTGGCGCCACTCTAGCATAGGGCCGGGGGCGCGCCGACCGTCGCGGTTCTCATTTTTCCCGCCAGAATCGCGCTTCTTTGCGCAGGCCGCTGGCCGGTTCGAAAGCGCCCAGTTGAATACGCAGCGCGCCCTGCTCCACGCTGTCGAACACCTGCAAACCCAACGCTTGATAACGGCCCATTACCTGCGGGTGCGGATGACCGAATGCGTTGTGCGCGCCGCGCGACACCAGCACCGAATGCGGCGCCACGGCGCGCAAAAAAGCCAACGAAGACGAGCTGCGACTGCCGTGATGGGGCGACTGCAACCAATCGGCGCCAAGGCCGGGATGCGCCGCCAGCCACGCGGCTTCGGCGGCGACGTCGATATCGCCGGTGAGCAGCAAGCGCTCGCCGTTGGCCATCACCCACAAAACGCACGAGGCCTGATTGCCGGTTTTCGCCTGGGGCCAACGCCAGGTTTGGAAGTACACACCGTCCCATTCCCAGTGCGCGCCGTTGATGCAGGGCTGGGCGGCGAGCGAAGCGGGCAATTCGTCCGGTTCGCCGCTGAGCACATGGGCAACGGATAAACCGCGTTGCACTGCCAGCGCGCCACCGGCGTGATCGTTGTCGGCATGGCTGATCAGCAGCGTGTCCAACCGCCCGACCCCGAGGCTGCGCAACGAGGGCACCACCAGCCGTTCGCCGCTATCAAAATCGCCGTGACGCGGGCCGGCGTCATAGAGCATGGCGTGGTTGCGCGTGCGCACGACCACCGCCAGGCCCTGACCAATATCCAATTGCAGCACCTCGGCCTGGCCGCTGGGAATGGAGGTCGTCGGCGGCCAGAAAAGCGGCGCCAGCATCACCAGTCCCAGCGCCCGCACCGGCACGCCGGCGGGCGCCAAGGCCAACAACGCGCCAAGCGCGCCCAGCGACCACACGCCGGGCGTGACCTGCGGCGCCAGCCAGGCCGGATGCCAGGCGGCCACCGCGCTCAGAAACCGAAACAGCAGTTCCAACAAACCGCCGGCCAATTGCAGCACCGCCTCGCCCAGCCATGGCACTGGCAACAACAGCGTGCCGACCAAGGCCAGCGGAACGACCGCCAAGCTCACCCACGGCACCGCGAGCAAATTGGCCAAAGGCCCAGTGACGCTAATGGGCAGCCCCAGCGCCAGCATTGGCGGCAGCAACCCGATGCTCATCGTCCATTGCGCGCGTGTCCACGTGCGCCACCACGGCCAGGCGCCGAGTCGCCCGCCGAATACCCAGATGAGCACCGCCACCGCCGCGAACGACAACCAGAATCCAGCCTGCAAACTGACCAGCGGCTCGGCCAGCAACACCAGATTCAACGCCATCAGCAGCGGCAGCCACGCCCCAAGATGACGAAAGCGCAGGCGCCAGATCAGCACCAGCGCCACCATCACGCACGCGCGTTGCACCGGCACCTGAAACCCCGCCATCAGCCCGTAGCCCAACGCGCCAAACCCCGCAGCAGCACACGCACAGGGCAACCAGGGCAGGTGCTGCGGCCACAGGCCCAAACGCGCCAAGCCCGCGACCAGCCCGTAGAGCAGCGCGGCAAAGAGCCCGATGTGTTGGCCGGAGATAACCAGGAGGTGCACGGTGCCGGTGTCTTGCAAAGCGCGCCAGTCGGCGCTCGACAGGCCCGAATCGTCGCCCAGCACCAGCGCGGCCAGCCCGCCTTGGCGGCCAAAGGCATCGACCTTCATCAGCCGCTGGCGCACCGCATCGCGCCAACCCAAAGGGCCGCTAGCCGCCGCCAGGCGTTCGCCGTGTTTAACCGAGCCTTGCGCCCCGATGCGTTGGGCCAGCAGCCAGGCCTCGTAGTCGAAGCCTTGTGGATTGATCAACCCGCGCGGCCGCTTGAGCGTGACCGCTAACCGCCAGGTTTCGCCGGCCTGAATGGGCGGCCCGCCGTGCCAGGTCAAGCGCATGCGCGGGGGCAATTGCGCGCGCCGGGCGCTGACTGCTTCAAGCTGAAAGCGCACCGCGCCGTTGCCTTGCGCCGGCAGGCCGACCACGCGGCCTTGCAGCCAGCGGGTCTGGCCGTCGAGCTCAGGCGCCAGCCGGTCATCAACGGCCCATTGCGCCGACAGGCAGGCCCAACTGAAGCCCAACAGCGCCAGCCCAAGCGGGCGCGCGCGAGTGAATAAAAGCACGCCGCCGAATACCGGCAATACTGTGATCAACCAAACCGGCGGCAACGCCGGCAGCCAGCGCAGGGCCAACAAACCCAGCGCCAGCGCGAACATCCCTGTACGCATTTTTTAGTGCTCCGTGTGCGCCGCCCTTGCGTCGTTTAAAGCAAACGCAGCGCGCTTATTTGTTGTCACAAAGTCAACGCATATAGCCCGCACAATCTGGGCATAATCCGCCTTTTTCCGCCTGCCGAGATGCCCTATGCCGCGCCGCCTGTTTAAGCGCTACATGCCTAATCCCGAGATGATTCGGGAGCACAAGTCGCTGCGCTTTCTCGGCTCGCTGATGCATGACCCCAACCTTTGGCACCTCAATCGTCACTCAGTGGCACGCGCCATGGCCGTCGGCTTGTTCGCTGCATTCATCCCCCTTCCTCTGCAAATGCTGTTGGCAGCTTCCCTGGCCATTCCCCTGCGCGGCAACCTGCCGATCTCGGTGGGCCTGGTATGGCTTACCAACCCGATCACCATGCCTCCGCTGTTTTATTGCACCTACAAGCTGGGCGCGTGGGTGATGCAGATACCGGCTGGGGAAATTACCGGCACCGTCTGGCCGCGCATCAGTCACTTTTTCGACGATCCGTCGTGGGAGTTGATTCAGATGCTCTGGCATCCAGTTTTGGCGCCCTTTCTGCTGGGCTCGCTGCTCACCGGGCTGATTGCCGGTGTGTTGGGGTATTCGCTGACGATGCTCTACTGGCGCTGGTGGGTGCGTAGCAGCTGGAAGAAGCGTCAGCTCAAACGGCGGGAAAAAGCGGCGACCTAGTCGTAATCAGCTCTGCAAAAAAAGGCGCCCCTTGGGCGCTTTTTTTCTTCGCGGAATCTGTTAATGGCGGAACTTGAACTGCAACTCGGCGCCGTCGAAATACCCTTCGTCCTGATCGCGGCTGCGCTCGTTGGTGATCACCCTGCCGCCCACCTCAAACGGACTCACATCGCTCGGCTTGTCAGCAAACATCTGCGGCAGCAGCGCCGGGTCAGCGGGTTTGCTCGGCGCCGCACTGGCGCCCGGCGTCACGGCAACTTTCGGCTCAAGGTCTTTGACCAGCTCTTTGGGCAAACGCAGGTCGAGCTTGGCTTTGGGCACCGGCGCTTTTTTCACGGCGGCGCTGGCCTTTTGCTGGGCGGCGGTTTGCGGCTTAGACACCTGCAGGCGCTGAATTTTGTCTGGCGGTTGCGGTGCCCGCACCGTCACGGTTTTCGGCGTGCTCGGCTCGGCGAGCTGCTTGTCGGTTGCTGGCGCGCTGGCTGTTTTCTCCGGCAGCGGTTCCAGCTTGCTTTCGATCAGCGGTTCCAGCGGTTTGATGCGCGGTGTATCGGCCACCTTGGGCGCGGACTTGGGCGCTTCAGCGGCGGGCTCACGCTGTTCCACGGCCGGCACTTGCGGCGCAGGTGGCGCTTTTGGCGGGGTCGGGTCTTTGTCGCAAGCGGCTAACAGCAGCACGGCAAACGACAGCCCAAGGAATCGGATAGCCATCATGGTTACGGGTCGAACTCGGCAGAGGCCAACATGCTCGCGCGCTCAGCCCTCCCTGGCAAGCGTGCACTCTGGGCAGGATGTAACCACTGCCCTCCTACTGCTGACCACGCGACTGCTGCAATTGTTGCAACTGCGTGCGCACATCCCGCTGCGGGTAACGCTGTTGCAGCGCCTGTAATTGCTGCTCGGCCGCCTCGCTATGGCCGTCGCGTTGCAACTGCAGAATCTGCTCCAGGCTACGTTGCAGCTGCGCGTCATCGCCTGCGGTTTTGCGCGCCAATACCGGGGCTGATGCCTTTGGCGCCGCGTCGACAAACGGCGCGGCGGGCAACACTGGCGCCTCCTGCGTGTCGCTGAGCCGCTCGTTCAACTGGCCGCTTATGACTGCCGGCGCTTGCTTGCGCATTTCCGGGCGAGCAGCGGCACGCTCCTGCACCGTGGCCTTCTTCTCGGCTTGCGGCTCGGCGGCATAGAAGGCATCAGGGTCGACGGCTTCGGCTTTCGGCGCCATCGCCGGCGCAGGTGCCGGCACCGACAAGGTGATCGGTGCGGCGTCGTATTGCTGCTCTGGCGCCCGCTCCATGGTGCGCGTCGCCAAGCCCACGCCAATGCCCAGGGTGGCAATGCTGGCAAACGCCATCGACCAGCGGGCACGCTGGCTGCCGCCGAATAACCAGCCTTGCAAGCGACTCAGCACAGGCTGCTTGGCCGGCACACGCTGGTAGTGGGCGGCTTGAGCCTGAGCCGCGGCGAGAATGCGCGCGTCCATATCAGGCGGCGGCGCTTGCTCGCTGTGGCGGCGGTAATGCTCGAGCATCGCCTGCTCCAGCTCGGCGCTGTCACGCGGTTCGTGTGTCATAGGGATACCTCGTCGGCGGTGGCCGGGTCCGTCAGCAACCGTCGTAGCTTGCTCAGGGCATAGCGCAGGCGACTTTTCACGGTCTCCGCCGGGGTTTGGGTCAGGGTCGCAATTTCGCTGACGTCCATGTCGCCATGGGCGCGGAGCAGGAACACTTCACGCTGCTCAGCCGGCAGATCATCCAGCGCCGCCTGCAGGCGCTGTTGATCACGGGTCAGGCTGAGCTGCTGCTCCGGGTTGGGCTGGTGATCGGCCTCGGCGTGCACCTGCTCGTCGTATTCGTCGTGCAGATACTGGCGCTTGCCATGCTTGCGCCAGTAGTCGATCAACCGGTTGCGGGCGATCTGGTACAGCCACGTGCTGAACTGCACCGCCTCGCGCTGCTGCGACTCGCTGCGGATCAGGCTCATCCAGGTTTCCTGGAACACTTCCTCGGCAATTGCAGAATCGCCGCATAAGCCACACAGAAATCGGAACAGCCCCAGGCGATGCCGCGCGTACAGCTCGGCAAACGCCTGGCTATCGCCCCGCCGATAGCGACGCAACAACTCGGCGTCGCCAACGGCCGTGGCAGAAACAGAAGAGTCAGGTGAAGGAGCGGCTGTCACGCTAGTCGACCTTGGCCAGGGTTTTAGGAGAAGGAGTGGTCGCAGTTTGCAGGCTCTGCGCCAGTTCCACCAGTTGTACGAATTCAGCGCGCAGGCCAAAGCGGTCGTCGCCCTTGGCGCCACGGGCCAGCTCGGCGCTGGCGGCCAGGTCGAAGCCCTGGGTGTATTGGCCGCCTTTCAATTGCTGGGCGAAGGCGGCGACGGCCGCAGCGAAGCGCAGGTCGGCACTGGCCTGGGCGATGGCCGGTGCGCTGGCGTCAGCGGCAATCGGCACTTCCAGCAAGCGGCTCGTGCTTTGCTCGGGCGCTTTGTAGCGGATGCGTACCAGAGCCATTTCGCTGGAAGCGGCGCGTTTGCTTGCCGGCTGCTCATAACGCAGCGGTTCCAGCCAGCCTTTGTTGCCAGCGGGCACGATTTCGTACAAAGCCGTTACGGTGTGGCCCGCGCCGATTTCGCCAGCATCGACCTTGTCGTTGCTGAAGTCTTCACGCTTGAGGGCGCGGTTCTCGTAACCCAGCAGGCGGTATTCGCTGACCTGCGCGGGATTGAATTCCACCTGAATTTTCACGTCCTTGGCCACGGTCATGAGCGTGGAACTGAGCTGCTGCACCAGCACCTTGCGCGCCTCGCGCAAGTTGTCGATGTACGCATAGTTGCCGTTGCCGGCATCGGCCAACTGTTCCATCAGTTGCTCGTTGTAGTTGTCGGTGCCAAAGCCGAGTGTGGTCAGCGACACGCCGGTTTTGCGCTTGTCTTCGGCGAGCTTTTTCAGGCTGTCGAAGTCGCTGATGCCGACGTTGAAGTCGCCATCGGTAGCCAGCAGGATGCGGTTGATGCCGTTCGTCACGAAGCCTTGCTGCGCTTGTTGATACGCCAACTGAATGCCCGACTCCCCTGCCGTCGAACCGCCCGCCTGCAGTTGGTCGATGGCGGCGCGGATCTTGGCCTTTTCGCTGCCGGACGTCGGCGCCAGGACCACGCTTGAATCACCGGCATAAACCACCAACGACACTTTGTCTTCGGCGCGCAGTTGGTCGACCAACAGTTTCAGCGTGCTTTGCACCAGCGGCAGGCCATCGGGGCGGTCCATAGAGCCGGACACATCGACCAAAAACACCAGGTTCGCTGGCGGCATGGCTTGGCTTTGCAAATCCGAGGCTTTGATTGCCACTTTCAACAGCCGGCTGTAGGCATTCCACGGCGTAACCGCCAGCTCGGTGCTCACACCAAAGGGCGTGTCGCCGCTGGCCGGTGGATAGCTGTAGGGAAAGTAATTCACCAGCTCTTCCAGACGCACCGCTTCTTCCGGCGGCAGTTGGCCGCGATTGAGGAAACGTCGCACGTTGGCGTAGCTGCCGGTGTCGACGTCGATGCTGAAGGTGGAAACCGGGTCTTGGGCGACGGCGTGGATCGGGTTGTCGGCGAGTTTCTGGTATTGCTCGCGGTTGGCGTCCTGATAATACGGCGACGACGCATCGGCAGCCGGCGGCGCGGCCAGCCGCTGGCTCGGTTTGACCATGCCGGCGACCGCCGCGTAGCTGGCGCTGGGCTCGGCTTTCTTCGCCTCGGCCGGCGCGACCTGCTCGGCCAGCGCATCACGGGAATAGGTAATCGGCGCGGGCGCAACGGGCGCCTGGGCGGCAACTGAATCGGCTTCCTTGACCGAGCACGCACTGAGCGTGATGGCCAGGCCACCGGCAAAACCGCAAATCAGGGGCAAACGGGATAGAGCGAGATAGTGAGCCATGCGGGCGTCTCCTGGGGGTCCATTCGCTCAGGTAGACGGAGGGGTTTGGCGGGCGGGGTTAACGGCGTAAAAATAAATGTGAGGCCGGGTAAAACAACTGTAGGAGAGGCTTTAGCCTCGATGCTTTGGTTTTAAAAGCATCGAGGCTAAAGCCTCTCCTACAAAGAGCCGCGTCAGATGAGGTTAGGCGTCTCTTGGCACAGCTGATTGGCCAGCATGCCGAGCGTCATCAAGGCCCGCTCCGACTCACGGTTCCACGGAATGCCACAGTTCAACCGCACGCAGTGGTTGAACTGTTCGGTGTTGCTGAAGATCAGCCCCGGCGCAATGCTGATGCCCTGTTGCAGCGCCCGTACGTGCAGGTCTTTGGTGTTGACCCGGCGCGGCAGGCTGACCCACAGAATAAAGCCACCTTTGGGCCGGGTAATCTGCGTGCCTTCGGGGAAGTACTGCTGCACAGCCAGTTGGAACGCGCTGAGGTTTTTCCGGTACTCGTGGCGGATGTAGCGCAGGTGGCGGTCGTAGCCGCCGTTTTCCAGGTAGGCCGCCACGCCCATTTGCGTGACGCTGCACGCTGAGTGAGTGGTGAAGGTTTGCAGGCGCTGAATGTCGTCCTGGTATTTGCTGGCGACAATCCAGCCCACGCGCACGCCCGGCGACAAGGTTTTGGAGAAGCTCGAGCAGTACAGCACGCGCCCTTCGCGGTCGTGAGATTTCAGCGCTTTGGTCGGGCCTTGCTCGAACAGCAGTTCGCCGTAAATGTCGTCTTCAACAATATGGAAATCGAACTCGCGGGCTTGGCGCAGCAGTTGTTTTTGCCGGTCTTCCGGAATGGTGCCGCCCAACGGGTTGCTCAACCGCGCGGTGAGCACCAGCGCTTTGATCGGCCATTGGCTCGCCGCCAACTGCAGGGCTTCGAGGCTGATGCCGGTGGTGGGGTCGCTGGGGATTTCGATCACTTTCAGGCCGAGCAAATCGGCCAATTGCAGCAGGCCGTAATACGTGGGCGACTCGGTGGCGATCAGGTCGCCGGGCTTGGTCAGCACGCGCAACGACATTTGCAAGGCGTCGACGCAGCCATGGGTGATAACCACTTCAGCGGGGTCAACGACCACGCCGGCATCGCGCATACGGATCGCCACCTGACGGCGCAGCGGCTCGAAGCCTGGGCTGAACATATAGCTGAAGGCGCGTGGACTGTGAAACCGGGTGACCTTGGCCAATTGCTGATGCAGCGCGCGCACCGGCAAATAATCCACATGGGGCACCGCGGCGCCAAAGGGGAAAACCCCTTCGCGACGGGCTTCGGTCAGCACTTGGTTGATGATGCTGCTGCGAGTGACCAAGCCAGGGCGCTCTACCCGGGCGATGTCCGGGGTGGCGGCGGTTAGCGCCGGCGTTTGGTGAACGTAAAAGCCCGACTGCGGCCGAGCGCGGATCAGGCCTTGGTCTTCAAGGTTGGCGTACGCCTGCAACACCGTGGCGTGGCTGACGTTCAGCTGTGAGCTCATCTTGCGTACCGACGGCACGCGCTCGCCCGGTTGATACACGCCGCGGCGGATATCTTCGGCCAATTGCTGGGCGATACGTTGATAGAGCAACAGACTGGTCATGGCGGCTTTCCCTGATTGAGCGTGAACACCGATACAGTAGCGAAACAGTTTAGAACTGAACCGGCACAGTTGCAGATTTTGTTTTGCATACAGAACAGGGAAGACCGGGCGTGGGGCAGCGCTCATCGCGGGCTGGACGTGGGCTGCGGTTTACTGAACGAGCCTGGATCCTCGCGTGCGCGAGGATGACGGTGGTGGGTTTGGGAGGCCGGATAACACTGGGCATAAAAAAGCCCCGGACGCTGCGAGCGACCGGGGCTGGGTATGAGGCGCTCGGACTACCGATCCGAGCCCAACTTGCCCTGGTCGTCAGAGAACACGATTTCCACCCGACGGTTTTGCGCACGGCCACGGGACGAGGCGTTTTCGGTGACCGGGAAATCGGCGCCGTAACCGACGGCCTGGATACGGCTTTGGTCGATGCCAAGGTCGATCAGGGTGTCGGCCACCGCTTGCGCGCGCGCCTTGGATAGTTCGAGGTTTTCCTCCCGGCTGCCCCGGTTGTCGGTGTAACCCTCAACGCGCACCACGCGGCGGGGGTTGAGCTGGAGGAACTGCACCAGTTTGAGCAAGGTGCGATTGGCGGCCGGCTTCAACTCGGCATCGCTGGCGTCAAACAGCACATCGCCCAGCGTGAGTACCAGACCACGGTTGGTTTCGGTGGCGGCCAGATTGATCTGCTCTTCCAGCCATTTGCCCTGCTGCTGGACGCTCAACAGCTTGGCTTCACGCAGGTTGAGTTGCAGCCGTTCGACGTCCATTTGCAGCTTGGCCTGGCGCTCTTGATTGACGCTGAGCTTGGTGTGCTCGGCGGCGATCGCGCTGTAGCGCTGGCTCAGGTAGGCGTAATGCTGAACGTCAGCATCGCTGCCCCAGTAGGTGGACAAACGATCGGCGCGCGACAGCGAGTCGCCGGCGCGAATCACATCGCGGGGGGCGTAGCGCAGGGCGTCGGTGTCTTCTTTGACTTTCTGAAAACTGTCGCGGGCGGCTTCCAGGCTTTGCTCGGCATCCGGTTCAGTGGCGCAGCCGGTGAGCAGCACGGTGGCCACGGCGGCGGCAAACAGGCGGTAGGCAATCGGGTTCACTGCATCGCCCCCAGTTGTTTGTGAAGGCGTTTGATGCGGGCGTTCAGATCAGCCAACTGTTTTTCACTCTTGCTGGTGAGCACGCGGCCCTCGGCCAGGCGCGCATCCAGTTCGGCTTGTTCGGCAAACATGCGCGCGCGTTTGTAGTCTTGCTCGTTCATGTTTTTCTGCGCGCGGGCCAGCTTCTGTTCGGCCAGCACCATCTCGGGAATCTGCTCGTCGGCGCCCACCGCTTTGGCTTGGGCGACGGCCTGTTCAGTCAGGCGCATTTGTTCGATCGGCGCGGGGTCTTTGGTACAACCGGCCAGCGCCACAAGGGCCACGGCGATTGCCAGTGTGCGTCTATGAATCACAAAAAGTTCCTACTGTTTCGAGGGAGTCGCCGCCTGCAATTGCTGTTCTTTCCAACGCTCAAGATTGCGTTCCAGCAAGGCTTGCGGGGCACCAGAGGCGGCCAATTCTGTCATTTTTTTCGCCAGTTGTCCGCGTAGCCACGGCTCGTTGCAAGCCGAGTTGAACGACAACGTCAGGTACAGGCCTTCGCTGGAAATCGGCGGCTCAAGGGCTTCAAGGTCGGCGGTCATGCCCAGGGTTTCGGCGAGCGCCAGGCCCGGATAACGTTCATACAACACGTAGTCGGTGCGTTCCAACAGCAGCTTTTGATACGCCTGGGTAAGGCTCGGTACGGTTTCCAGGCTGAGGTTGTCTTTGGCGTAGTGGTCGAAGGCCTGGCCGAAACTGTTGTTCACCAAGGTGCCACCGGTGTGCAGGCGCAGGTCGTCCCACTGGGCATACGGGAAGCCTTTGCCGCGTTTTACCCAGACCACGCTGCTGGTTTCCAGAAACGCGGGATGCACGTAATCCATGGTTTCCAGACGGGACAATGTGAGGAATGCGCCGGCAATCATGTCGACCCGCCCGGTGCGCACTTCTTCCTGCGCGCGCGACCAGGGGCCGGTGTAGATCACGTCAATGGTGAGGTTGAGTTCTTTGCCCAACTGTTTGAGCAAGTCGGCGTTGGCGCCTATCAGCTGCTTAGGGTTGGCCGGGTCGCGCCATAAATAAGGAGGGTATTCAGGGTTACCAGTCGCCACCAGGCGTTCACACTTTCCAGCAGCAGCGCTCAAGCCTGGCAAACCGGCGAGCAGCAACAACAGCGCGATAAGGTGGCGTATCTGCATCAGCGGGTTTCCCGAACTGAACGTTGGTTGGGGGTGACGGCCTGGTGTGCCGACCACACACAGCGTCATGCTAGCTTAGACGAATTGAAATAATTATTGGCGATAAGGACGGTCCATGAAAAAACTACTCGTTGGGTTTGCGATCTGCGTGGCAGCAATTGCCGCGCTGCTGTACTTCTCCCCCGCCACCCTGATGGCCACGGCTCAGTTCGCCGAACGGCAAATGGCCGGGCTGAGCAGCGAGCAGACCATGGTCGGCGACCTGAGCATCCACTATTACCAGGGCGGCCCGGCCGACGGCGAAACCATTCTGATGATTCACGGTTTCGGCGCCAACAAAGACAACTGGCTGCGCTTCGCCAAATTCTTTACCAAGCGCTATCAGGTGATCGCCATCGACCTGCCCGGCTTCGGCGATAGCAGCAAACCGAATGCCAGCTACGACGTGGGCACCCAAGCCGAACGCGTCGCCGCTTTCGTAAACACCCTGGGCCTGAAAAAACTGCACGTGATTGGCAACTCCATGGGCGGCCAAATCGCCGCGCTGTATGCCGCGCGCCACCCGGAAGAAGTGCTCTCGGTGGGCCTGCTGGACAATGCCGGCATTACCTCACCGAAGAAAAGCGAGCTGTACGAAATGCTCGAACGCGGCGAGCCGAACCCGCTGGTCGCGCGTGACGCCGAGAGCTTCGCCAAGCTGGTGGCCTTCGTGTTCGTTGAGCCACCGGCGATGCCGAAGAACCTGCAGCGCTACATGGCTGAGCAGGCGAGCGCCAGAAGCGAGCAAAATGACAAAGTGTTCAGCCATCTGCGCGAGCGCTACATTCCGCTGGAACCGGAGCTGCCAAAAATTCAGGCGCCGACGTTGATACTGTGGGGCGACAAGGATCGCGTGCTGGATGTGTCGAGCATCGAGGTGATGAAGCCGCTGCTGAAAAAGCCAACCGTGGTGATCATGAAAGACTGCGGCCATGTGCCGATGATCGAGCGGCCGGAAGAAACGGCCGGGCATTACCAGGCGTTTCTGGACAGCGCGAAAAGCTAAGGTGTCAGGCATAAAAAAACCCGCTCAGTGAGCGGGTTTTTTATTGGGCAGAAAGCGCGGGTTAAACCAGCTTTTCCAGCTCCGGTACAGCTTCGAACAAGTCCGCAACCAGACCGTAATCGGCAACCTGGAAGATCGGCGCTTCTTCGTCTTTGTTGATGGCGACGATGACTTTGGAGTCTTTCATACCGGCCAAGTGCTGGATGGCGCCGGAAATGCCGACCGCGATGTACAACTGCGGTGCGACGATTTTACCGGTTTGGCCAACCTGCATGTCGTTCGGTACGAAACCGGCGTCGACAGCAGCACGGGATGCACCCACAGCTGCGCCGAGTTTGTCGGCCAGTGCGTACAGGTGTTTGAAGTTGTCACCGTTCTGCATGCCACGACCGCCGGAAACGACGATTTTGGCAGCGGTCAGCTCAGGACGGTCGGACTTGGCCAGCTCTTCGCCAACAAAGGACGACTTGCCAGCATCAGCCGGGCCGCTCACTGCTTCAACAGCAGCGGAACCGCCAACAGCCGCAACCGGATCGAAACCGGTGGAACGCACAGTGATCACTTTCACGGCAGCCGAAGACTGCACGGTAGCGATGGCGTTACCGGCGTAGATCGGACGCTTGAAGGTGTCAGCGCTTTCTACCGAGATGATCTCGGAGATTTGATCAACATCCAGTGCAGCGGCAACGCGCGGCAGGATGTTTTTGCCGTTGGAAGTAGCGCTAGCCAGGATGTGGCTGTAGCTCTTGCCAAGGTCAGCGATCAGCGGCGCAACGTTTTCTGGCAGTTGGTTAGCGTAGGCAGCGTTGTCAGCTACCAGCACTTTCGAAACGCCAGCGATCTTGGCAGCAGCTTCCGCAGCGGCGCCGGCATTGCTGCCTGCAACCAGCACGTGAATGTCACCACCGATTTTTGCAGCAGCGGCCACAGTGTTCAGGGTGGCTGGCGCCAGGGCGGAATTGGTGTGTTCAGCGATAACCAGGATAGTCATTTAGATTACCTTCGCCTCGTTCTTCAGTTTCTCGACCAGTTCAGCAACCGACTTGACCTTGATGCCTGCGCTGCGAGCAGCCGGCGCTTCAACTTTCAAGGTTTTGACGGTAGACGAGGTGGAGACGCCCAAAGCGTCTGGAGTCAGAGTCTCCAGCGGCTTCTTCTTGGCTTTCATGATGTTCGGCAGCGACGCGTAGCGCGGTTCGTTCAGGCGCAGGTCGGTGGTCACGATAGCCGGCAGGTTCAACGCAACGGTCTGCAGACCGCCGTCGATTTCGCGGGTGACGTTAACCTTGTCGCCAGCTACTTCAACCTTGGAGGCGAAGGTGCCTTGCGCGTAGCCGCTGAGGGCAGCGAGCATCTGGCCGGTCTGGTTGTTGTCGCTGTCGATGGCTTGTTTGCCGAGGATGACCAGCTGAGGCTGCTCTTTATCCACAACAGCCTTGAGCAGCTTGGCCACGGCGAGCGAGTTCAGCTCTTCCGCGGTATCAACCAGAATGGCGCGGTCAGCACCCAGAGCCAGCGCGGTGCGCAGCTGCTCTTGAGCGGTGTTCGGGCCGATGGAAACCACGACGATCTCGGTAGCCACGCCTTTCTCTTTCAGGCGGACGGCTTCTTCCACAGCGATTTCGCAGAAGGGATTCATCGACATTTTGACGTTGGCGAGATCAACGCCGGAGTTGTCCGCTTTGACGCGAACCTTGACGTTGTAGTCAACCACTCGTTTGACAGCTACAAGAACCTTCATGGATTCCTCGTTACTCTCCGGTGAATAAGAAGTCGCCAAAAGACAATGGCGGGTGATGCTCGTCGGCCGGAACCGACGGTCAGCCTACAGCACGGCTAGCGCAAAACCGCCCGTATCTTGACCGTATCGCCCAAACGGGTCAATACGACAAAATGGCCACTTTAAGCCGCGTAAACCTGATTCTAGCAGGCTATTGAGAAATTCAAACAAACGTTTGTATTGGACCCGTCGGGGTCCGTGGATATAATGCGCCGACACAGCTCACGGAACGAGCCCGATCCTCAAATAAAACATAGATAGAGCCTGAGTAGGAGATTGCCTGTGGAACGCGAATTTATGGAGTTCGACGTCGTCATCGTTGGCGCCGGCCCAGCGGGCCTGTCCGCCGCCTGCCGACTGAAGCAGAAAGCCGCCGAAGCGGGTAAAGAGATCAGCGTCTGCGTAGTCGAGAAAGGCTCCGAAGTCGGCGCCCACATCCTCTCCGGCGCCGTGTTCGAGCCCCGCGCACTGAACGAGCTTTTCCCCGACTGGAAAGAGCTTGGCGCCCCGCTCAACACGCCGGTCAAGCGCGACGACATCTATATGTTGAAAGATGCCGAAGCCGCCATCAAAGTGCCGAACCTGTTTGTGCCTAAAACCATGCACAACGAAGGCAACTACATCATCTCCCTCGGCAACCTCTGCCGCTGGCTGGCGCAACAGGCTGAAAACCTGGGCGTGGAAGTCTATCCAGGCTTTGCCGCGCAAGAAGCGCTGATCGACGAAAACGGCGTGATCAAAGGCATTCTGACTGGCGACCTGGGCGTAGACCGCGAAGGCCACCCTAAAGAAGGCGTGTACACCCCGGGCATGGAGTTGCGCGGTAAGTACACCCTGTTCGCCGAAGGCTGCCGTGGCCACATCGGCAAGCAGCTGATCAAGAAGTACAACCTCGACAGCGACGCCGACGCCCAGCACTACGGCATCGGCATCAAGGAAATCTGGGACATTGACCCAGCCAAACACGAGCAAGGCCTGGTGCTGCACACCGCCGGCTGGCCGTTGGACGTTGTCGGTACCGAGAACACTGGCGGCTCGTTCCTGTACCACTTGGAAAACAACCAAGTGGTTGTTGGCCTGATCGTTGATCTGTCGTACGCAAACCCCCACCTGTCGCCGTTCGACGAGTTCCAGCGCTACAAGCACCACCCGGTGATCAAGCAGTACCTGGAAGGCGGCAAGCGCGTTTCCTACGGCGCCCGCGCCATCTGCAAAGGCGGCCTGAACTCGCTGCCGAAGATGGTGTTCAACGGCGGCGCGCTGATCGGGTGCGACCTCGGCACCCTGAACTTCGCCAAAATCAAAGGCAGCCACACCGCCATGAAGTCCGGCATGCTCGCCGCTGACGCCGTGGCCGACGCCCTGTTCGCCGGTAGCGAAGGCGGCGACCTGCTCAATGGTTACGTCGAGTCGTTCAAAGCCAGCTGGCTGTACGACGAGCTGTTCCGCAGCCGCAACTTCGGCGCGGCGCTGCACAAGTACGGTCCGCTGCTGGGCGGCGCATTCAACTTCGTTGACCAGAACCTGTTCGGCGGCAAAATCCCGTTCACCCTGCACGACAACAAGCCGGATTACGCCTGCCTGAAGACCGCTGCAGAGTCGAAGAAAATTGCCTACCCGAAACCGGACGGCAAACTCAGCTTCGACAAGCTGAGCTCGGTATTCCTCTCCAACACCAACCATGAAGAGGAACAACCTTGCCACCTGAAGCTGATCGACCCAAGCATTCCGCTGCTGAAAAACCTGCCGCTCTACGACGAGCCTGCGCAGCGTTATTGCCCAGCGGGCGTGTATGAAATCGTGACGCAGGAAAACGGCGAGAAGAAATTCCAGATCAACGCCCAGAACTGCGTGCACTGCAAAACCTGCGACATTAAAGACCCCGCCCAGAACATCAACTGGGTGGCGCCGGAAGGGGCTGGCGGTCCGAACTACCCCAACATGTAATAGCGTTGGGTAAAAATAAGGGCTCCCTCGGGAGCCCTTATTTTTTCCTGCCCCGATCGGCTGCGCGTCGGCCGGGCTGCGTTAAAAACGCTTTCTGAATGCTCATTGGCTACAGCCAACTGCGCTTCAAAAACCGTTTCTGCCTTGCGCGGCTCTAGCTCGCTCGATCTGCTTCTCGTGAATTCCAACCCAAAGCCAAAGAGGCCATTACGCCAAAGCATCGAGGCTGAAGCCTCTCCTACGGGAATCGTGTTTTTGTAGGAGAGGCTTCAGCCTCGATTCCTGCAAACCTCGATGAGCCGCATGGCGCAATCGTCACCTATTCGCGGCATCAATCCGGCTGTGGCGCAATGGGGAAAAACTCGCCGCTGCTCCATACGCCCAGCCAGCTTCGGCCATCGATGTCGCGGGGCACCGCCAACTCGACCAACTGGTAAAACACGTTGCGGTGAATCAGCGCCTCCAGGTTGGTGCGCACATGCACATACGGCGCGGGCTCCTCGGTCGTCGGGTCGATCACAAAGCGCATCGGGTGCTCCGGCCCCGCCTCGGTCACGTCTTCCACGTTGGTGGTAAAGCGCAGCACCTGCGCCTCGCCCTCGCCTTCCACATCAACGCTGACGGCTACGAACGGCGCGTCATCGACGGTGATGCCGACCTTCTCAACCGGAGTAATCAGAAAATAGTCATCGCCGTCGCGGCGGATGATGGTGGAGAACAGGCGCACCATGGGTTTACGGCCAATCGGCGTGCCCAGGTAATACCAAGTGCCGTCCCGGGCGATGCGCATGTCGATGTCGCCGCAGAAATCCGGATTCCACAGATGCACCGGCGGCAGGCCTTTGCTTTTCGGAATTTGCCCGAGCAGGTCGCCCGCCTTGCCTGGATCACTCATGCCCTCTCCTCTCTATTCATTCAAACCCAGCAGACGACGCGCGTATTCCTGCATGGGCGGCCCAACCAAGTCGTCGGGCTTGTTGTCGTATAGCGTCAGAAAACCACCACGGCTTCGAATGCGCGCGGTATCCACCAGGTAGCGCGTGTTGGTCTCGATCAGCATCACTTGAATCACGCTGTGGTCGACACCCAGGCGATCCAGCGCTTCCTGCTCGGTCCATTCGTCTTCGGTGCCGATGCGATCATCAGCGCCGGCGAACCGTGTATACAACAGGTAATTCGCGCCCGCCGCCCGCGCCTGGCTCAGCGCTTCGTCCAACCCCGCCGGCTGCTTGGCACGACGCACCATTGGAAAATATTCGACAAAGCCGTTGAACGCCTGTTCCGCCACTATGTTGGGGCGCGGCGCATGGCCGCCCGGCGGCACGAAATGCCCCTGGGCTATATAGATGAAGGAATCGGCCTGCAAACGCCACGGGCTGGACCGGCGGATATCGCTGTGGTCGAGCAACCCGGCATCGCTGAGTTGATTGAGAGCGCCATCGCTCAAGTCGCTGACTTTCATGCAGCCCCCGAGGGCCAGCAGCGTCAGCAGCATAATCAGATTACGCATAGTGAGTCTCCGCACGTCGGTGACAGAAAGCCGACGCATAACGCGCAGGCTTGCAGCTTCCGCGCCAGGCTTCAACTCAACGCCCAGAGAGCGCTCACTTCACGGCCAAGAAAACCAGGAACGAGGCAGTCAGCGCGCCAGTTGCCACCAGCGCAAACGAGGTATACGCCGGCAGTCCGAGACTCGCACCCACCGTGATCGCGGCGGCCGCGCAGCTCATTTGCAAAAACCCGAGCAGTGCCGAGGCAGTACCGGCTTGCTTGCCAAATGGATGCAGCGCAATGGCCGTACCCAGCGGATTAACAAGCCCCATACCCAACAGAAAAACCGTCTGAGACACGCAGAACGCCACGAAATTATCCGGCGCAACAAACAACCCAGCGCTTCCCGCCAACGCCGCCACGATGCCACAACGGCCGACGAATGCGGGGCCTTTGACGCGCGCCAGACGCGGCGCCGTAAATCCCGCGCCGAAGACCACGAAAACGGTGGCGGCGAAAAACACGCCCAGTTGCAGCGACGACAAGCCGAAGCCGCCCATCAAGATCGCCGGAGCCATGGAGAAAAACGCGTAGAGCGTGCCGATCACCAAACTCACCGACAATGCCGGCGCAATGAAACGGCGATCCAGCAGCAACTGCTTGTAGCTCGAAAGAATCGCGCCGATCGAGAGCTTCACCCGGTTGTCCGCGCCATGGGTTTCGCCCAGCCGCGCCGCGTAGTGAACGGCCAGCACCACCGCGAGGATCGCCACGAAACCGAACGTCGCACGCCAGCCGAAAAAGCTGCTGAACAATCCGCCGAGTAGCGGCGAAAAACCCGGCGCAGCGGCCATAGCCACCATGATCATCGCCAGCGTGCGGGCAAGCTCATCGCCGTCAAACAAGTCGCGGGCGATAGCGCGTGACAGCACCGACGTCGCGCAAACCCCCAGCGCTTGAACGATTCGCCCGGCGATTAGAACGGATAGCGTGTGCGACATCGCGCAGACGGCACTGCCCACAACGAACAACACCACGCCCGCCATCACCAACCGGCGACGACCGAAGCGGTCCGACAGCGGCCCGACAAACAACTGGCCCAAGGCAAACGCCAGGAAAAAGCTGCTAAGCGTGGCGCTGAGTTCAGTCACCGAAGCGCCTAGATCGCCCGCCATCGCAGGGAAGGCCGGAAGAATGATATTGGTCGCCAGCGCACCGAGGGCGGCGAAACCTGCCAACAGAAACAACAACTCTCCAGTCAGGCGGATTGGCGTCTTCATCGTCGCTACGTTTTCCTGCGCGGGCAGGCGATTGTGTTCAGTGGTTTCCATCGCGGACATCCGTATGGCTGCAGTGCAACAAGCCCGTAGGTGAGGAAAGAGCCGAGTGGTAGTCGAGCTCTGCGTTAATAATCAACGTGGGTTCAGCGCGTGACATCGGCTTCTTCGCCGAGCGAGGCGATACAGCCGTCGAGCAGCTCGTGCAGCAAGGCGACCCGCTCGACACCGAGCTGTTCGTTCAGCACCGTCTGCGCTTGCTTCCAGGCCACCAGGCCCTCCTCCCGCTTGGCCTTGCCAGCGTCGGTCGCCTCAACCAGACGGCTTCTTGCATCCCCCCCAGCGCCCACGGCAACCCAGCCCTGCGTCACCAACGGCTGCATATTTCTGCTCAAGGTCGAGGCATCCATTTGCATGCGTTTTGCCAGGTCGCCGGGGCGAATCGGCCCGAGTTTGACGATGAAAGAAAGCAGCGCGTACTGCGTATTTTTAAGACCGGACTGCGCGACAAAGCTGTCGTAGTGACGCGTGACGATACGGGTCAGCTGACGAAGCTTGAGGTTGGTACAGCCCTGAGGGGTGATTGGCTTATTCATGGACATGAGTGTATATGCAACAGTTGCATATGCAATCATTCACGCGACGAGTAAGTTCGGCGCGAAGCGTGATCGAAGGGAGTGAGTGTTGCGAAGAACCGCGCCCCCGTGGGCGAGAGGCACGGATAACGAGTTAGCCGCCGATGATTTTCATCACGGTAACGCCGCCAGAAAAGGCGACCTCCTGCTTGTCCCCCAGCGCTTTCATCAATAGTCCTTGCAGCGCAGGCAAAGCTTGGTGGCGGGGTTTTTCCAGCAGGTCGCCAACGTAGTGGCGATTGCTCGACGACAGGCAACCATGCAACCAGCCGGTGGACGACAGGCGCAGGCGAGAACAGGTACGGCAGAACGGCACGCTTTCGTTGGCAATAACGCCAAAATAGCCGTGGCCGGGAATTTGATAACGCAGCGCCGTAGCATCCAGCGGCGCGTCGGCTTGTTGGTAGTCGTAACGCTCGCCAATCATTTCCAGCAGCGCCGGCATGCTGATGAATTGCTGCTGAAAGCTGTTGCCATCACGGGCCAGGTGGCCCATGCGCATCAGCTCGATAAACCGCAGTTCGAAGCCACGCTCCAGGCAGTAATCGAGCAGCGGCAGCACTTGATCAAGGTTTTGGCCCCGCAGCGGCACCATGTTCAGTTTGATTTTCATGCCCGCCGCCCGCGCCTGTTCCAGACCGTCGAGCACGGTGGCCAGGTCGCCACCGCGAGCGATTCGGCGGAACGCGGTCGGGTCGAGGGTGTCGAGGGAAACATTCAGTCGGCGGATACCGGCTTCGCGCAGAATCGGCAGTTTTTTCGCCAGCAATTGACCGTTGGTAGTCAGGCTGATATCGCGCAGGCCCAGCGTGCTGACGCCTTGCAACAGCGCCTCCAGCTTGGGACTGACCAGCGGCTCGCCACCGGTAATGCGCAATTGCTCGATGCCGGCCGCCTCGATCAGGTAAGCCACACCACGAACCAGGGCATCGGCCGACAGTTCGTCTTGCGCTGCGACCAGGCGTTTACCGTCTGGCACGCAATACGTACAGGCGTAGTTACAGGCGGCGGTCAGACTGATCCGTAAATTGCGGAAGCGCCTGCCCTGACGGTCAACGATCATGGATGACTCCGGCGAAGAATAGGCCGGAGTATAAGCCCGCCGTCAGCCTATCTGCATGCCGTACATGCCGAAATAGACTGACTGAATGGGTTCAGATGACTGGAGGCTCGCCATCGCGCTTGCGCTTGTTGCCCATGCGCACGCCGATGTCCATCAGGAATTGGAAAAAGCCTTCCTGGTCTTCCAGCACATTGCTCCAGAACGGCGAGTGGTAAAGCGCCACGGCGCCATGTACCAGCGCCCAGGCGGCGCAATAGTGGAAGTACGGAGGAACGTCTTCCAGCTTGCCTTCGGCGATACGGCCTTTGATCAGCAAGGTAAGGCGTTCGAAGTTGGAAGCGCGAATTTTGTGCAGCTGTTCGACCATTTCCGGCACTTGATTGCCCTTGACCACTTTCTCTTCCAAGCGGTCAAACAGGCGATAGCGCTGCGGGTCGCGCATGCGGAATTCGAAATAGGCGCGGGACAACGCTTCCTTGTCGCGGTCCACGTCGGCCGAGTGCAGCAGCTCGTTCAAATCCCGCTCGTAGTCGAGCATCAGACGCAGATACACCTCAGCCTTGGATTTGAAGTGCTTATAGATAGTGCCTTTGCCAATCCCTACGGCGTCGGCGATCATCTCGACCGTGACGCTATCCTCACCCTGTTCTAGGAAGAGTTTCAGCGCGACATCGAGAATCTCTTGCTCGCGGCGGCGAAATTCACGGATCTTTCGGGGTTCTTTCTGCATAGGAAGAGACTGCGGAGGTCAAAAATCGAAGCCGCGTATTATGCCTATTTAGTGCCAAATTGCACGGATCATCAGACCATGTACGCCTTTCATGACGAGTTTATGCAAGATCCTGGCTTGCGCTATCTCAATCACGCCGCCGTTGCCCCATGGCCACGACGCGCCGCGCAGGCAGTTGCGCAGTTCGCTGAACAGAACGTGCTGCTGGGCGCGCGTGACTATGCCGATTGGATGAATATTGAGCAGCGCCTGCGCGAACGCTTTATGCGTCTGCTTAATGCGCCGTCCACCGACGACGTGGCGCTGGTGAAAAACACTTCCGAGGCTCTGTCGTTTGTGGCGTTCGGTCTGGACTGGCAGCCAGGCGAGCAAATCATCATCAGCGATGAAGAGTTCCCGTCCAACCGCGTGGTATGGGAGGCCCTGGCGCCATTGGGCGTCGAGGTGGTGCAAGTAAGCCTTAGCGGTCTCGACCCCGAGCAGAACCTGCTCAACGCCTGCGGCCCGAAAACACGTTTGATGGCCATCAGCGCCGTGCAATTTGCCAGCGGCCTGCGCCTGGACTTAACCAAGCTCGGCCATGGCTGCCGCCAGCGCGGCGTGCTGTTTTGCGTGGACGCCATCCAGCAGTTGGGCGCGCAGCCGTTCGACGTTCAAGCCAATCAATGCGACTTCGCCATGGCCGATGGGCACAAATGGCTGCTCGGCCCTGAAGGGCTGGGGGTTTTCTACTGCCGTGCGGAAATGCGTGAGCAACTAAAACTGCACGAATACGGCTGGCACATGCTCGAGCGAATGGGCGACTACACACGCACCGACTGGGAGCCTGCCCGCAGCGCCAGGCGTTTCGAATGCGGCAGCCCGAACATGCTCGGCGCCATGGCGCTTGAAGCGAGCCTGTCGCTGTTGGAGGAAGTGAGCATGGTGCGCGTGGGCGAGTTGATTGAAGAGCGCGTGCAATGGCTGCAAGACGGGCTCACCGCCCTGCCCGGCCTCACGCTGCATTCGCCACTGAATCCGCTGCGGCGGGCGGGCATCATCACCTTTAGCGTTGATGGGCATGACACGCAGGCGCTATATCAGAAATTGAAAGCGCAGGACGTGGTGTGCATTCCGCGCGGCAAAGGCATCCGTTTGTCGCCGCACTTTTACACCGAAGCGCGGGTGATCGAGGAAACCCTGGCGGTGCTCCAGCAGGCAATTGCTGGCTGAGCACTCAACAGCGGCGCCGGTATTCCAAATATGTTTAAGCAGGCGGTTGGCGGCACTGGCGGATCAGCGAAGTTCGCCAATACTGATGGTTACTGGCGTGGGCATCTCCCCCAAGTGCCGCGCCAGCCAAGGTACCGTGGACTGTGTACCTTGATTTACTCCTAATGGTCTTAACCCGGATTCATCCCCCAGAGTCCGGGTTTTTTTTCATTTCGGTTTTATAGCTGCTGCGCTCGGTCTGGCTGCGTTGGACTGGGTGTGCGAGATGCTCATTGGCTTGATGCCAACTCCGCTCTCTCCCACCCAGTCCGCCTTGCCATACCTTCGCTCGCGACGCTCTAAAAGCGAAATGTGCGTTTGGCCATGAAGAGCGAGATCAAGATCGAGATCAAGGGCGGCTTCGCTTTGCTGGCCAGGGGCAAGGGCGAGGTCGAGGGCGGCTTTGCTTTGCTTGCCAAGGGCAAGGGCGAGGTCAAGGGCGGCTTTGCTTTGCTCGCCAAGGGCAAAGGCGAGATCAAGGGCGGCTTTGCTTTGCTCGCCAAGGGCAAAGGCGAGATCAAGGGCGACTTTGCTTTGCTCGCTAGGGGCAAAGGCGAGATCAAGGGCGGCTTTGCTTTGCTCGCTAAGGGCAAAGGCAGAGGCAAATGCTGGCGGGTTTTTTGTGGGAGAGGCTTTAGCCTCGATGCTTTTGCGGGTGACTCGATTACTTCAGAGGTGACTGCCGATCACTCTGCTACGTGAGCAAGAGGGAACAGGCGTTTGAAGTTTTCGGTGGTTTGCTGGGCGAACGTTTCGTAGTCGACGCCGCGGTGGTTGGCGAGGAATTCGGCGACTTCGCGCACGTATTGGGGCAGGTTGGGTTTGCCGCGATACGGGATCGGGGCGAGGTAGGGGGAGTCGGTTTCGACCAGCAGGCGGTCGGCGGGCACTTGGCGGGCGACTTCGCGTAAGGCGTCGGCGTTGCGGAAGGTGACGATGCCGGACAAGGAGATGTAGAAGCCCAGGTCGAGCGCGGCCTTGGCCATGGGCCAGTCTTCGGTGAAGCAGTGCAGCACGCCGGCGGTGGACAAGGCAGCTTCGCGCAGCAGTTCAAGCGTATCGGCGCGAGCTTCGCGGGTGTGGACGATGACGGGTTTGCCAGTGATTTTCGCCGCTTCCAGATGCAGACGAAACGCTTCGCGCTGCAACTCGGCGGCTTCCGGTTCGTAGTGGTAGTCCAGGCCGGTTTCACCAATGGCGACCACGCGCGGGTGGTTCAGCTCGTTCAGCAGCCAGTCCAGCGCCGGGGCGGCGCCGGGCTCGAGGTCCAGCGGGTGCACGCCAACGGAGCAGTCCACGTCGGCGTAGCGCTCGGCCAAACCTTTTACGGCGGCGGCGTTATCGGCACTGACGCCGATGCAAAGGAAATGGCCGACGCCCCGCGCCCGCGCGGCGTCCAGCGCAGCATCCAGGGAGCCGCCGTGAATGGCGAGGTCGAGGCGGTCAAGGTGACAGTGGGAATCTACCAACATGCGCAGCGGGGCTTACATCGTGTGGGTCGGGCGGTCGGAAGTCAGCGCGCCCGCGAGGTAGGTTTCGATTTTGTTGCGGGCGGTGTTATCGCCGTCGTTGAACTGCACGCCGACGCCAGCGGCACGATTGCCTTGGGCGCCTTTGGGGGTAATCCATACGACTTTACCGGCGACCGGAATTTTTTCCGGTTCGTCCATCAGGTTGAGCAACATAAACACTTCGTCGCCCAGCTTGTAGCTTTTGTTCGTAGGAATGAACAAACCGCCGTTTTTAATGAAGGGCATGTACGCGGCATAGAGCACGGACTTGTCCTTGATGGTCAGGGACAGGATTCCGTTACGCGGGCCAAGATTCGGTGGCATGCTCATGCTGCATTCCTAGCTTACTGATTCAAGGGCTGATTCTAGCCTTGTCCGGGCAGGCTTGCCCACTGCACAAGCAGTGCTTCGAGTAGCAAAACGCGATTCAAGTTGGCTTTGCCCAATACTTTTTGACGCTGCGCCAGCAGCCATTCCTGAATCGCCAACACCTTGGCCTGCCCCGACTTGTCCGCCAGGTACTGCACCACCTTGCGCATATCGGCCAAACCCAAACCGTCTTCGTCTTTGGTGAGCTGGTAACGCAGCGTCAGCTGCGCCCACTCGCAAAACCAGTCGAACAGTTGCAGCAGCGGAATGCTGTTCCAGCCTTCGGCCAACTGGCTCGCTGCCACCTGCTGCTTGAGAAGTTTCTTCACGCCGTCGACGACCTGTGCACGCTGCTCGCGAACGCCTTGAGCATTCAACTTGACGGCATTCAACGGCGAGCCGGCGGCCAGGGTCAGCAGCTCAACGCGCTCCTCGGCGCTGCAATCGGGTAATGCCTCCGCCAACCACGCCATGCTCTGCGCTTCGCTCGGCAACGGACAGGCTTGCTGCACGCAGCGGCTTTTCACCGTAGGCAGCAAACGGCTCGGTTGATGGCACACCAGCAACAGCACGGTGTCGCCAGACGGCTCTTCCAGGCTTTTCAGCAAGGCATTCGCCGCATTCAGGTTCATCGATTCAGCAGGCTCAACCAGCACAACCTTGCGGCCCGCCAGCTGCGCCGTTTGCACCACAAACCCCACCAGCTCGCGCACTTGGTCGACCTTTATGGCTTTGTCGGCCTCTTCGGGCTCAAGAATAAAGTTGTCCGGATGGGTGCCTGCGGCCAGCAACACGCAGGATTTGCACTTGCCACACGCTCGCAGATTCTCTGGTGCGCGGCAAAGCAGCGCGGCCATCAGGTTTTCTGCCAGCGCCCGTTTACCAATCCCCGCAGGGCCGTGCAACAAGTAAGCGTGCGCGTGCTGCGCGCGGCCAGCCAGGGTTTGCCAAAGACTGGTCTGCCAGGGAAAAACCTCAGCCACGGGCGCGCTCCAGTAACTCGGGTAGAAGGCCATCCAGCGCTACTTGCACGTCGCTGAGTGACTGCGCGGCATCCACCACGCGATAGCGCTGCGGGTGCGCTTCGGCGCGTTGCAGATACGCGTGACGAACCGCATCGAAGAACGCCCTGCCCTCCTGTTCGAACCGGTCCAGCCGGCCACGCGCGCTGGCGCGGGCCAGGCCGACCTCAACGGGCAAGTCGAATATCAGGGTCAGATCAGGCCGCAAGTCGCCCTGAACAAAGCGCTCAAGCTCGGCGATACGATCCTGCGGCAGGCCACGACCGCCGCCCTGATAGGCGTAGGTCGCGTCGGTGAAACGGTCACAAAGCACCACGGCACCACGGGCGAGCGCCGGGCGAATCACCTGCGCCAGATGTTGTGCACGGGCGGCGAAAACCAGGAGCAGCTCGGTGTCGGCCGCCATCCGCTCATCGCTGGGGGCCAGCAGCAATTCACGAACACGT
Source organism: Pseudomonas sp. AC136 (assembly GCF_979258585.1). Taxonomy (NCBI): domain Bacteria; kingdom Pseudomonadati; phylum Pseudomonadota; class Gammaproteobacteria; order Pseudomonadales; family Pseudomonadaceae; genus Pseudomonas; species Pseudomonas sp. AC136. The sequence goes on along the minus strand of NZ_OZ409865.1, from coordinate 4,946,395 downwards.
TCGGCAAGCGGCGTGCCGCCAGGCTCGCGGCTGAGCACCACGTCCAGCCCTGCAGCCCGCAGATGCTCGGCCAGGTACTCGCGGTTGGTGCTTTTGCCGGCGCCTTCCGGGCCTTCGAGGGTAATAAACAGGCCAGTCACGGGTGGTCCTTTCAATAGCTATTGCACAGCCGGCGCGGGCGCGGGGCTGGAGCGGTAGTCGGCGCGTCGCTTGAGCTGAAACTCGCGCACTGCTCGGTTGTGGTTGTCGAGGTCGTCGGAGAATACATGGCTGCCATCGCCACGGGCGACAAAATACAAGCTCTTGCCGTCGACCGGATGAAGCGCCGCATGGATGGCCTCTCGACCCACCATGGCAATGGGTGTGGGCGGCATACCGGCGATCATGTAGGTGTTGTAAGGCGTAGCCTCGCGCAGATGGGCGCGGGTTAATTTGCCGGTGTAACGCTCGCCCAAGCCGTAAATGACGGTGGGATCGGTCTGCAACTGCATGCCCTGTTGCAGCCGACGAACGAACACGCCAGCAATCTGCCCACGCTCTTGCGGCACGCCGGTTTCCTTCTCGATCATCGAGGCCATGATCAGCGCGTCGTAGGCGTCTTTGTAGGGCAGGTCGGCGTTGGTGTCGCGCTGTTTCCATTCTTCATCCAGCACAGCGGCCAGCCGCGCGAAGGCTTGCTTGAGCAGATCGGTATCGCTCATGCCACGGACATAGCGGTAGGTATCGGGAAAGAATCGCCCTTCAGGGAAAACGCCACGTTGACCGATGCGCTCCATGACTTGCGCATCCGTAAGCTCGGTGATGGTCTGTTCCAGTTTGATTTGCTTGGCCAAGGCCGCGCGCACCTGACGGAAATTCCAGCCTTCCACCAGCGTGAGGCTGTATTGCACGACATCGCCACGCTGCCAGAGGGTCAGCATGTCTTTAGCCGTCGCGCCTGGATTGAGCTGGTATTCACCGCTATGCAGCGCTTGCCCGGAAAGGTTGAAGCGCCAGTATATTCGCAGCCAGAACGCGCCGTTAAGCACCCCTTCGCTTTCCAATCGATTGAGCACGCCGCCCGGCGTCGCGCCGGCGGGTACTTCCATGACGTAACCCGCTGGTACATTCAGCGTCTGTTTCAGCGCGCTGTTTTGCTGCCACACGAAGAACGCCAGCAGCAGGCCAGCCAGCAGCACTCCGCCTTCCAATAGCAGCAGTAATTTTCGAATCACGAATTAGCAGTCCAGTAGGTCGCGGGCAAGGCGTTGAAGTTTACGGGTGAGCGGTCCAACCGGCCAGCGATGCGCTTGCAGCGCACACACCGGCCAAACGCCGTACAGACTATTGCAGACGAACACCTCGTGGGCCGCCAGCAATTGCGCCTGACTGACCGCCTCGATCGACACCTGAAGGCCGAGACCTTCAGCGCGCGCCAACAGCTCGGCACGCATCACGCCGGCGACACCGCAGCGGCTTAGCTCGGGCGTGATCAACCCGCCGTCGCGAACGATAAACAGATTGCTGTAAACGCCTTCGATCACGCGGCCGGACACGTCCAGCATCAGCCCTTCAGCGTGCTCGCTGTCGTGCCATTCGGAGCGCGCCAGCACCTGCTCAAGCCGATTGAGGTGTTTGAGGCCGGCCAATAGCGGCTGCTCGGCCAAGCGGGTGACGCACGGGAACAAGCGAATGCCTTGCTCGGCGTTGACGGCCGGATACGCAGGAAAAGAAGACGCCACCAGAATGCGTCGCGCCGTGGCATTCGTTGGCGCCGCGTAGCCACGCAACCCATCGCCGCGAGTGACGATGAGCTTGGCCACGCCCTCGCCCACTTCGGCCGAAAAGGCCAGCAACTCGCTACGAATGTGCGCAAGGTCAGCGGGAATGGATAGGCGCGTGCAGCCCTCGGCGAGTCGCGCCAGATGGCGCTCAAGCAACTGCGGGCTGCCGCGTTTGATGCCGATGGTTTCGAACAGGCCGTCGCCGTAGGCAAGGCCGCGATCCGTAACGGAAGCGGCCTCTGCTGGGCGTCCATCGACCCAGCTCAACATCACTCGGTGAACCGGCGGAACACCAGAGAGCCGTTAGTGCCGCCAAAGCCGAACGAGTTGGACACCACGATATCGATGGGCATCTGGCGTGCTTCGTTGGCAACGAAGTCGAGGTCACAGCCTTCGTCCGGTTCTTCCAGGTTGATGGTCGGTGGTGCGACCTGATCACGAATGGCCAGCACGCTGAAGATTGCCTCCACAGCACCGGCAGCACCGAGCAGATGGCCGGTCATCGATTTGGTCGAGCTGACCGCCAACTTGTACGCGTGATCGCCGAAAACGGTTTTAACCGCTTGGGCTTCAGCCAAGTCGCCCGTAGGCGTCGAGGTGCCGTGGGCGTTGATGTATTGGACCTGGTCAGTATTGACGTTGGCATCGCGCAGGGCATTGCGGATGCAGCGCATGGCGCCGGCGCCGTCTTCGGGCGGCGAAGTCATATGGTAAGCGTCACCGCTCATGCCGAAACCGATGAGCTCGGCGTAGATATGCGCACCGCGTGCCTTGGCGTGCTCAAGCTCTTCAAGTACCAGAGCGCCGGCGCCGTCGGCGAGTACGAAACCGTCACGGCCTTTGTCCCACGGACGGCTGGCGCGAGTTGGGTCGTCGTTGCGCGTAGACATTGCCCGCGCAGCGGCAAAACCGCCAATGCCCAGACCGCAGGCGGCCATTTCAGCGCCTCCGGCGATCATCACGTCGGCTTCGCCGTAGGCAATGTTGCGCGCCGCCATGCCGATGCAATGCGTACCGGTGGTACAGGCCGTGGCGATGGCGTAGTTCGGCCCCTGCAAACCCAGGTGGATCGACAGGAAGCCGGAAATCATGTTGATGATCGAACCCGGCACAAAAAACGGCGAAATACGCCGCGGGCCTTGGTCGAACAGGGCTTTGCAGTTGTTTTCAATGTTGGTCAGGCCGCCAATGCCCGAACCCATGGCTACGCCAATGCGTTCACGGTTGGCGTCGGTGACTTCCAGCCCGGCATCACGCACCGCTTGAAAGCTGGCTGCGAGCCCGTACTGAATGAACAGGTCAATTTTGCGAGCGTCTTTGGCCGAGAGGTATTCCTCGACGTTGAAGCCTTTCACCGAACCACCGATACGGGTGGAAAAGGCAGAAAGGTCCGTATGCTCGATCAGGCCAATACCGCTTTGGCCGGCCAAAATGCCCTGCCAGCTGCTTGGAACATCGGTACCCAGGGGCGACAACATGCCCATACCGGTGACCACGACGCGTCTACGCGACACAGCAATCTCCTCTTATGCGTTTACACAGCGTCCGACGGACGCTTAAAGAAAAACCGCACGCCTTGTGGGCAGTGCGGCTTTTCCAGGTCGGGAGTCGACGATTACGGGTTATTACGCGTGAGCGGTAACGTAATCGATAGCTTCCTGAACGGTGGTGATTTTTTCGGCTTGCTCGTCCGGGATTTCGGTTTCGAATTCCTCTTCCAGAGCCATCACCAGTTCAACGGTGTCAAGAGAGTCGGCACCCAGGTCCTCGACGAAGGAAGCGCTGTTGGTCACTTCCTCTTCCTTGACGCCAAGTTGCTCGGCAACGATTTTCTTGACGCGTTCTTCGATGGTGCTCATACCTTGTTTTCACTCCTAATGAACAAATCCAGGCAGCTGGTCTGTGTGTAAGTGTATAGAAAGGGTTTTGCGCATTTCAAGCTGAATGCCGTAGCCCTTCTGGATCACTCCAACGATATGTCTATAAACCAGTTGCAGCTTTATAACGGATTTTAGACAGCTCGTATGACAGTTTTCCGCAGGGCGGCGTCACATTCAACTCATATACATTCCGCCATTCACGGGAATAGTAGCCCCGGTCACGTAAGCTGCGCCATCGGAAGCCAGGAAAGACACCACGTTAGCGATCTCTTCGGCCTGGCCCAAACGGCCCAGCGGAATCTGTGCCTGAAGCGCTTCACGCTGTGCTTCGGGCAGCTCGCGGGTCATATCGGTGTCAATAAAACCTGGCGCAACCGAGTTAACGGTAATCGCCCGCGAACCTACTTCACGCGCCAGGGCACGACTGAAACCTTCCAGCCCGGCCTTGGCTGCCGCGTAGTTTACCTGCCCGGCGTTGCCCATGGCGCCCACCACCGAACCGATATTAATAATTCTGCCCCAGCGCGCCTTGGTCATACCGCGCAGCACCGCTTTGGTGACGCGATACAGACTGCTGAGATTGGTGTTGATAACGTCGTGCCATTCTTCATCTTTCATGCGCAGCATCAGGTTGTCGCGAGTGATCCCCGCGTTGTTAACGACGATGAGCGGTGCACCGAACTGCTTCGAAATAGCGTCCAACACGCTGGTTACAGACTCGTCACTGCCAACATCAAGGACCAGGCCAGCGCCCTCGATGCTGTTGGCTTTGAAGTACTCGGTAATTTTCGCAGCACCCGATTCAGACGTAGCGGTACCCACAACGGTTGCGCCCTGACGGCCCAATTCAAGGGCGATGGCCTGCCCAATACCACGACTGGCGCCGGTGACCAGCGCGATCTTTCCTTGCAGACTCATGGAAGCTTCTCCTAATCAGGCGAGCGCCGCGCGGGTCGCGGCGTAGGCGTCTGGGGTGTCGAGATTGTAGGTGTTGATGCCTTTGACACAGCGCTTGTTCAGGCCCGACAAGACTTTGCCAGGACCGCATTCGACCAAGTGGGTAACGCCCGCCTCGGACAGCCGCACGATGGATTCAACCCAACGAACCGGGTTGTAAAGCTGGGCAAGCAAGTCGCGCTTGAGCACTTCCAGATCGTCGACCACGGCCGCGCTGACGTTTTGTACCAGCGCAATTTGCGGCGCTTTCCAGGCGATGGCAGTAACCGACTCGGCGAACTGCTCGGCCGCCGGACGCATTAACGCGCAATGCGACGGCACACTGACCGGCAACGGCATTGCACGCTTGGCACCACGGGCTTTGCACGCCTCGATGGCGCGTTCCACCGCCGCAGCCGAACCGGCAATTACCACTTGGCCTGGGGCATTGAAGTTCACCGCGCTAACCACATCACCCTGCGCCGCTTCAGCGCAAGCCGCCAACACATCCGCATCTTCCAGCCCGAGAATGGCTGCCATGCCGCCCTGCCCGGCCGGAACCGCTTTCTGCATCAACTGACCACGACGCTCGACCAGTTTCACCGCATCAGCAAATTCCAGACTACCTGCGGCGACCAACGCCGAGTACTCGCCCAGACTGTGCCCGGCGACAAATGCCGGGCGCGCGCCGGATTCGGCCAACCAGACACGCCACAGCGCAACCGAAGCGGCCAGAATGGCGGGCTGGGTTTTGTCGGTTTGATTGAGGTTTTCTTCCGGACCGGTCTGGGTCAGCGCCCAGAGGTCATATCCCAAAGCTTCAGAAGCTTCGGCAAAGGTATCAAGCACCAGCGGTTGCTGTGCGCCGTGCTCGGCTAGCATTCCCAGAGACTGTGAGCCTTGGCCTGGGAAGACGAATGCGAGGGATGCAGACATGTTGAACGGTCCCTAATGGTCTTATCGTCGGGAGAATTACGCACGAGCCAGTCGTGCCTAACAAACTGACAGTTGGATGACGGGCCACCGAGTGCAGTCACATCGGCGGTTACGCATTACAACAACAGATGTTCGAGACGCCCATGCAGGCGCTGGGGTAAATCTTCGCGTACTTCCATGACCGCTCGGCGAATGGCGCTTTCGAAGCCTTCTGGCCCTGCAGCGCCATGGCTTTTTACCACGATGGCCTGCAAACCGAGAAAACTGGCGCCGTTATGTCGCGCGGGCGCAAGTTCGCCTTTCAACCGTTTGAGGACCGGTAACGCCAGCGATCCAATCAATCGAGAGCCGAGGTTCTGCTTGAACAGCGCCTCCATCCGCGCCGAGATCATCGACGCCAGCCCCTCGCTGGACTTCAGCAAAATATTGCCGACAAAACCGTCGCACACCACCACGTCGGCCTCGCCACGATACAGGCCGTCGCCTTCGATAAAACCGATGTAATTCAATTCAGCGACGGGCTGCAAAAGACTCGCTGCCAGTTTCACCTGCTGGTTGCCTTTAACGTCTTCGGTGCCCACGTTTAATAGCGCAATGCGCGGACGTACGACACCAAGCGCTTCGGCCGCTACGGCGCCCATCACGGCAAACTGGTAAAGATGTTCAGCGCTGCAATCGACGTTTGCGCCCAGGTCCAGCAACTGGCAATGGCCGCGCTGGGTTGGGATGGCCGTCATCATTGCCGGACGGTCGATACCGGGCAGCGTCTTTAATAAATAACGCGACAACGCCATCAGCGCGCCAGTATTGCCGGCGCTGACGCACGCTTGCGCGCGACCGTCTCGCACCAACTCCAGCGCCACGCGCATTGAAGAGTCGGGCTTGCTGCGCAACGCCTGGGCAGGACGATCATCCATCGCGATGACCTCGCTGGCCTGCTCAAGATGCAGACGAGCGCGATCGACACCCGGATGGCGTGCGATGAGTTCATTCAGTAAGGAGGTTTGGCCGACGAGGACCAGGTGTAACGAGGGGAATTCAGCCAAGCAAGCAATGCAGGCTGGAACAATGCTGTGGGGACCGAAGTCCCCACCCATTGCGTCAATCGCGATGATCGGAGCGGACAAGGATTACTCGTCAGCGCCCTTGTCGATCACTTTACGGCCACGGTATACGCCTTCTGGCGATACGTGGTGACGCAGGTGAACTTCACCGGTGCTCTTCTCTACGGAGAGAGTTGCAGCGTCGAGAGCGTCGTGCGAACGACGCATATCGCGTGCGGAGCGGGATTTTTTGTTCTGCTGAACAGCCATAATTAATAACTCCTAAACGTTTGGGTCACGCTTTAACTGTGCCAATACACTGAACGGGTTGGACCGCGATACCTCGTCCTCGCTCGGTTCAGGCTCTTCAAGGCCTGCCGGTTGCTGGCAATCTTCTGGATCATGCATAGGGACGATGGGCAAGGCGAGCAACAGCTCCTCCTCGATCAACGCCGGCAGATCCAATGGATCCTCACCCAATTCCAGCACGTCGTAGCCTTGCGGCACAGACTGGGTATTCCCACCTTCTTTCACCACAGCGTAACTGCACTCGCTGTGTATAGGCAGGGCGACCAGCTCCAGACAACGCTGACAAACCATCTTGACCTCAACGTCGATCGAGCTATGCATCACTGGCGATCTGCGCTCATCGCGTTCGAAAACAAACTTCGCACGGACGACACCGACATCGTCGGAAAGCGGATCGCAGAGACGCTGCAAACTGGCTAGCGGCAGCTCACCTTCAAGGGTGGCACCACGATCTGCCAGTTTGCGCGGATCAACGTGAGGAGGAATCGGGCCATTCAACATAGGCGCAGCATTCTAGGGATGCACCCCTGCTCTGTCAAAGGGAAATTCAGCCTGGGCGCCGAGGGGTTGGCTGAGTAGAATCGCAGCGATAACAAAGGAATAGCCATGCCTTCGCTCCTCCTCGCCTCAAGCTCTGCCTATCGTCGCGAGCTGTTGTCCCGACTTCGCTTGCCCTTTACATGTGCGAGCCCGGATATCGACGAAACGCGCCTTGCCGACGAAACACCCCAAGCTCTGGTGCTGCGCCTGGCGGAACAAAAAGCCAGAGCGCTTGCCGAGCGCTATCCGCACCACCTGATCATCGGTTCGGACCAAGTGGCCGTACTAGGTAATGAGGTGCTCGGCAAACCCCACGACTTCGCTCGCGCCCATCGCCAACTCAGCAACGCCAGCGGTAAGAGCGTGACATTTCTTACCGGACTGGCCCTGCTCAATAGCGAAAGCGGAATCTGCCAGGTCGACCACGTGCCGTTCACAGTGCACTTTCGCGAGCTCGACGCTGAGCGCATCACGCGTTACCTGGAAGCAGAGCAGCCGTATGACTGCGCAGGCAGCTTCAAGGCCGAAGGACTGGGCGTTAGCCTTTTCCGCGCCACCGAAGGCAGTGACGCGACGAGCCTGATCGGCTTACCGCTGATTCGCCTGGTGGACATGCTGCTGAAGGAAGGCGTGAGCATTCCCTAACGCCTTCCTTTATATAGGACCTGAAAAGCATCACGGCTGAAGCCGCTCCCACGAAGAGCAAACCTCTGCAGGACCGGCTTCAGCCGCGATTTAAGCTAAACGCAATATCAATCAGCGCAAGGTCGGCCCGGAAAAGCCCATCCACATGGCGGCATGCTCCGCCACGCTGGCGCCCAACTTCTTGGCGAAGCGGTCGAACGGCGTTTCTTGCACGGTGTAATCCACCAATTCCTTCTCGCCGATCACGTCACGCGCTACGGAACTGGTGTTGCCCAGGCCGTCGATCAAGCCCAACTGCAGCGCTTGCTCGCCACTCCAAATCAAGCCGGAAAACAGCTCCGGGTGCTCAGCGTCTTTCAAACGGTCACCACGACCTTGCTTCACAGCAGCGATGAATTGCTTGTGCGTGGTGGTCAGCACGCCCTGCCAGAACTCAGTTTCCTGTGGCTTCTGCGGCTGGAACGGATCGAGAAATGCCTTGTGCTCGCCTGAGGTGTAAACACGGCGATCAACGCCGAGCTTTTCCATGGTGCCGACAAAGCCGAACGTCGCCGCCGTCACCCCAATCGAGCCAACCAAGCTGGACTTATCGGCATAAATCGCATCAGCGGCGCTGGCGATGTAATACGCACCTGACGCACCCAAGTCAGCGATTACGGCGTACACCTTGATGTCCGGGTGCTCACCGCGCAGACGGCGGATTTCGTCATAAACATAACCGGACTGCACCGGACTGCCGCCTGGGCTGTTGATACGCAGGACGATGCCCTTGGTATTCGCATCTTCAAAGGCAGAGCGCAAGCTTCCGACAATATTGTCGGCACTGGCCGCTTCTTGGTCCGCAATCATCCCGCGAATTTCGATAACTGCGGTATGAGCCGCGCTGCGCGAGCCGCCGCTTTTGGAAAAATTCAGCGCCGGCGAAAACAGCGCCAGGGCCCCAAACAGATAAATAAAGGTCAGCGCCTTGAAGAAAATGCCCCAGCGCCGAGCCCGACGCTGTTCCTGCACGCTGGCCAGCAGGGTTTTCTCCAGCAACTTCCAGCTTTTGTCGTCATTCAACTCGTTCGACATATTCACTCGCCCCTAGCGTTGGTCGAGCGTCGCGCGATTCCAACCAGGCGCGCAGCTCGGAAAAATGTTCGATCTTCAGTCGCGGACCACACTGACTCAGCGTTTCCAGCGTTTGCGCACCGTACCCAACAGCCACCGAATCCATACCAGCCCGGCGCGCCATTTCCAGGTCAAAAACCGAATCGCCGACCATCAAGGCGCGCTCCGGCGGCACACCGCAAAACGCAAGAATCTGTTCCAGCATCAGCGGCTCCGGCTTGCTCGCGGTTTCGTCGGCGCAGCGGGTGATGTCGAAAAACTCGCTCCAACCTTGATCGGCCAGCACACGGTCAAGGCCGTGCCGCCCTTTCCCTGTCGCTACCGCCAGTTGATACCCGGCCTCACGAAACGCCGTCATCGCCTCCGCCACGCCGGGAAACAGCGCAGACGGGGTTGATTCAAGCTTTAGGTAGTTCTCGCTGTAGGACTGGCGATAGCGATGGGCTAAATCTGCATCCTTTAGATCGGGATACAGCGCCACCACTACTTCGGGCAAACCCAAGCCAATGATGGCTTTCAACTCGGTGTCGCTGCGCGGTGGCAAATCACATTCGCGAGCCGCCTGGTGCAGCGCTGCCACGATACGACCGATGGAATTCACCAGAGTGCCGTCCCAGTCGAAGATCAGCAGCTGGTAATCAGACACTCAAACGCTCCACGGTTTTGCGCCACATATCGTCGACCGGCGCTTCCAACTTCAATACGCCACCTTCAGGCAGCGGCACGTGCAATTCATAGGCGTGTAAGAACAGACGCTTCCCACCCAAATCACGGATCTCGCGGGTGAAATCGTCGTCGCCATATTTGGAGTCGCCTGCGATGCAATGCCCGGCATGTTTGGCATGCACGCGAATCTGGTGGGTACGGCCAGTTACAGGCTTGGCTTCCACCAACGTGGCGAATTCGCCGAAGCGGCGCAGCACGCGGAACAGCGTCAGCGCCTCTTTCCCTTCTTCGTTGATTTCCACCATGCGCTCACCGGAACGCAGGTTGCTCTTGAGCAGCGGCGCATTCACTTGCTTCTTCGCGGTCGCCCAATGCCCGCGCACCAACGCCATGTAACGCTTGTCGACGCCGTCTTTGCGCAGCGCCTCATGCAGATGGCGCAGCATGCTGCGTTTTTTGGCAATCATCAGCAGGCCAGAGGTGTCACGGTCCAGCCGGTGCACCAACTCAAGATCCTTACAGTCGGGGCGCAACTGGCGGAAGGCCTCGATCACCCCGTAATTCAAGCCGCTGCCGCCGTGAACGGCGATGCCGGCCGGCTTGTTAATCACGATCAAGGCTTTGTCTTCGAACACAATCGACGCTTCCAGGCGCTGCAGCAGCCCCTGGGCCAGCGGCACTTCTTCATCAGGCTCGGACAAGCGCAAAGGCGGCACGCGAACGATGTCGCCTGCCTGCAATTTGTATTCGGGTTTGATCCTTCCTTTATTCACGCGAACTTCGCCTTTACGCAAAATTCGGTAAATCAAGGTTTTCGGCACTCCTTTGAGGCGAGTGCGCAGAAAGTTATCGATTCGCTGACCGGCAAGTTCCGGTTCAACCTCGAGCAGCTGGACGCCGGAGGTCGGAGGGGTGGGTTCTGTCATGGCCGCGATCATAACAATTTTTTATTGATTTGAAGCACTTAATCATTGCTGCTATAGTCCCGAACGCCGCCAAAAGCGGCCCGGTTGCGGATGTTTGCCCACCTTTGCAAGCCCCTCCCGTGTGCAACGTAATTCTGGACGTAAGGCCGTCCCACGGAATATTCAAAGATAGATGGCTGAAAAGGCCACGAATATTCCGGAAATAACGCCTTGAGCCATGACGCGCTAACTACCCTCGGGGAAGTTAGCGGTAAATGCCAACCCGCTGCAGATTCTGCGAGCGGCACCCGATTTTCAGCGATACGTGTAGGGTGGAGATGCACAACCTCGGACTGCGTAGCTTTAGAAGACGTGTTATTTCGTCCGCTACCGATGGTTGATTCCTCCTCCTGACCAAGTGCTTGTTTCACAACAGCAAGCAGGAGACGTCTGTCGCCACCCCGGCCCCGTTGGCCGGCGTTGTTAGACATGGAACGACTTACAACCGTTTCTGACGAGCCCTGACACCGACCCTGAGAGTCGTGTGTGCCGAACGCCGTTTCCGGCAGCCCGGAAACCGACGGTACTACATGAAAAGAATGCTGATTAACGCGACTCAACCTGAAGAGTTGCGTGTCGCACTGGTAGATGGTCAGAAACTCTACGACCTCGATATTGAATCGGGCGCTCGTGAGCAGAAAAAGGCCAACATCTACAAAGGCAAAATCACCCGCATCGAACCTAGCCTTGAAGCCGCTTTTGTTGATTTCGGCTCCGAGCGCCACGGTTTCTTGCCCCTCAAAGAAATTTCCCGCGAATACTTCAAGAAAGCGCCTGAAGGCCGCGTCAACATTAAAGAAGTGTTGAGCGAAGGCCAGGAAGTTATCGTTCAAGTTGAAAAAGAAGAACGTGGCAACAAGGGCGCCGCCCTCACTACGTTTATCAGCCTGGCCGGTCGTTATCTGGTTCTGATGCCTAACAACCCGCGTGCCGGTGGCATCTCGCGTCGCATCGAAGGCGAAGAGCGCAACGAGCTGCGTGAAGCCTTGAATGGTCTGGTCGCGCCAAGCGACATGGGCCTGATCGTGCGCACTGCCGGCCTTGGCCGCAGCAGCGAAGAAATGCAATGGGACCTCGATTACCTGCTGCAACTGTGGAGCGCGATCAAAGAAGCATCGCTGGACCGCTCCGCTCCATTCCTGATCTACCAAGAAAGCAACGTCATCATTCGCGCCATCCGCGACTACCTGCGCCAGGACATCGGCGAAGTATTGGTCGACAGCGTCGAAGCCCAGGAAGAAGCCCTCAGCTTCATCCGCCAGGTGATGCCGCAGTACGCCAGCAAGATCAAGCTGTACGAAGACAGCGTACCGCTGTTCAACCGTTTCCAGATCGAAAGCCAGATCGAAACCGCCTTCCAGCGTGAAGTGAAGTTGCCGTCCGGCGGCTCCATCGTCATCGATCCAACCGAAGCCCTGGTGTCCATCGACATCAACTCGGCGCGCGCCACCAAAGGCAGCGACATCGAAGAAACCGCGCTGCAAACCAACCTTGAAGCCGCTGAAGAAATCGCGCGCCAACTGCGCCTGCGTGATATCGGCGGCCTGATCGTTATCGACTTCATCGACATGACGCCTGCGAAAAATCAGCGCGCTGTGGAAGAGAAAGTCCGCGAAAGCCTCGAAGCAGATCGCGCCCGTGTTCAAGTGGGTCGCATCTCGCGCTTCGGTCTGCTGGAAATGTCCCGTCAGCGTCTGCGCCCTTCCCTTGCCGAAGGCAGCGGTATCGTCTGCCCGCGTTGCAACGGTCAAGGCATCATCCGTGACGTTGAGTCGCTGTCGCTGGCAATTCTGCGCCTGATCGAAGAAGAAGCTCTGAAAGACCGCACCGCCGAAGTTCGCGCTCAAGTGCCGATTCCGGTTGCTGCGTTCCTGCTTAACGAGAAGCGCAACTCGATTACCAAAATCGAACTGCGTACTCGCGCCCGCATCGTGATTCTGCCGAACGACCATCTGGAAACGCCGCACTTCGAAGTGCAGCGAATCCGTGACGATAGCCCTGAAGCTCAGACCTCCCAGTCGAGCTACGAAATGGCTGCCGCCGAAGTGGAAGAAGTCGCGCAAACAGCTGCGACTCGCACCCTGGTTCGCCAGGAAGCCGCCATCAAGGCCACCCCGCAACGCGCCGCACCGACGCCTGTCGCTACCGAGCAACCTGTTGCCGCCGCTGAACCAAGCCTGTTCCGTGGCCTGGTGAAGTCGCTGGTCAGCCTGTTCGCCGGCAAGGAAGAAGAAAAGCCGGTCGTTGTCGAGAAGAAAACCACTGGCGACCGCCCTCAGCGCAGCGATGAGCGTCGCAACGGTCGTCAGCAGAACCGCAACCGTGGCGGCCGTCGTGACGAAGAGCGCAAGCCGCGCGAAGACCGTGGTCCTCGTGAAGAGCGCGCGCCACGCGAGCCCCGCGAAGAACGCGCACCGCGCGAAGCCCGCGAGCCCCGTGAGCCGCGTGAAGACCAGGCTCCCCGTGAAGAGCGCGCACCTCGCGCCCCGCGTGAAGAGCGCAAACCGCGTGAGCCACGTGCACCGCGTGAAGACCGCGCCCCACGTGAAGATCGCCCACAACGCGAACTGCGTGAGCCGTTGGACGCACAAGGTCAGGAAACGCCGAGCGAAGAGCGAGTTGAGCGCAAACCGCGCGAAGAGCGTCAGCCACGAGCGCCGCGTGAAGAACGCCAACTGCGCCCTGTTGCTGATGCCGCCGGTAGCGAAGAAGAGTTGCTGAACACCGACGAGCAGCACGACGACGACCAGGAACATGCCGAGGGCGGTGACCGTCCACGTCGCCGTTCGCGCGGTCAGCGCCGTCGCAGCAACCGTCGTGAGCGTCAGCGTGATGCCAACGGCAACATCATCGAAGGCAGCGAAGAAGGTAACGAAGAGGCCAGCGGCAACGCTGAAGCTCAGCGCACCGAAGCGCCTACCGCTGAAGTTGCCACTGCCGTAGCTGCGGCCGCCGCCGTGGCTGTCAGCGAAATCGTTGCAGACCAGCACACCGCAGAAGCTGCACCGGTTGAGCCTGCAAACGAGCCCCAAGCCGCCGCGACCGAGCACAGCGAACCTGTTGCTGTGGTTGAAGCGCCTGCGGTTGAGGCGGTCGTTGAAGCGCCTGCATTTGAAGCGCCTGCATTTGAACCGCTTGTAGCTGAACCCGCCGTGGTTGAAGCCAGCGCCGTTGAAGGCACCACGCCTGTAGAGGCGAGCGTCAACGAAGCGCCTGCTGCTCCAGCGCCAGCTTACGAAGCACCGGTTGTAACTGAAGCTGCTCCGGCTGCCGAGACTGCTCCCGCTCCAGCTGAAACCGCTCCGGCTCCTGTAGTTGAAGCAGTGGAAGTGGCCGTAGTTGCCGAAGTGGTAGCCGAGCCCGCTCCCGTCGTAACCAGCAATGGCCGCGCGCCGAACGACCCACGCGAAGTGCGTCGCCGTCAGCGTGAAGCCGAGCGTTTGGCCAAGGAAGCTCAAGAAGCATCGGCATCGGTGGTCGACGCCGTTGCTGCCGCCGAGCCCGTTGGCATTACCGCTCACGCGATTGCCGATGTTGAGCACACCGTGGAAGAAGAAAAAGCCAAACAGGACGACGCGGCCGAGCCTGCTCCGGTGCACGTGGCTGAGCCGGCTGTGATTGCTGACAGCAACGTCGAGGAAACTAAGGCTGACGAAACCAGCGCCGAGCTACCGGCAGCGCAGGAAGAAGTTGCCGAGTTTTCCGAGAAAGACGACGCCAAGAAAGAAGAAGACAAGAACGAGAACAAACCGCTCGTTTAAGCCTTCGCGCTGATTTAGCGCGGTAAAAAAAGGGATGCCAGTTGGCATCCCTTTTTTATTGTTCGCTGAGAGCAACCAGGTCTCGAAAGTACTCAGCTTGTCTGCGTATCGCCGTCATTCCCGCGCACGCGGGAATCCAGAATCGCGAGCCGGACGGTACTTGCAACCCGTTTCGCTAAACCCTGGCGTCAGTAAAAACGGCTCAAAAATTCACCGCTGCGGTACGCCTGATCGAGCCTGGATCCCCGCGTTCGCGGGGATGACGGTGGTGGCTGAGCGGGTTTCGGTTTCCCCGCAGAAAATCTGATTGCCGACAGCTCGAACAGAGGCGAAGCAAATCCAGGCGAGAAACGCCCTCACCCCGCCCTACGCTGCCCCGCCATATCCAAGGCATCCGACACCAGCGCATAGCCCTGCGCATCGTTACGCCACACCAACCCGCCTTGCCACATGCGGCGCAGCGCCTGGCTGAGGCAGAGTTGGGATATCGGCACTTGGGCGTCAATCAATCGCGCATGCATTTCCTGCAACGTCAGGGCCTGGCCTTGTTCGCTGCATTCGCACAGCACGTCGAGAATCTTCAAGCGCGGCTGGCTGCATTTCAGGCCAGCGGCGCCGAGGATGCGTTTGAAGCGCTGGTTACTGTGCTGAGCGGGCAAGCTGCTCAGGCGCGCCATTTGAGGCTGGTTCATGGTTGAACCTCGCGTTTGCTGAAAGACATCGCCACGTCGTATCCACTCGCCATTGCCAGAGCCACCCTGCCCTCGTTCGGTCTGTTCACTCGTTTCATGTGCCACTCCTTGACCCTGGCGCTCGTGGAAAAATGTGGCGCCTTATTAACAAGACGGATGAGCCGGCAAAAAACCGCAAAAGATTCTGACGATAGGTCGAAAAATTTTCCGTCCCGCTTCTGCCTCGCCACGCTGGACACATTTTCTTGCATCTGCCGGTGCGGGTTTTGCCCACGCTATCCGTCTTGTACATAGGGACGTCTGAAACCACGACTTTCCGCCCCCGCGTTTTCGTAGCGCTGTGTAGCGCTGGTCCTTTCCTCCAGTTAAGCCCTTTTTGTTTATGTCGAAAAAAACCCGCGCAAAAACCTGGTTTCTCGTGCACAGCTGGCTGGCGCTGCCCATCTGGTTTTTCCTGCTAATCGTTTGCGTCACCGGCACGCTGGCGGTGGTCAGCCAGGAAATTGTCTGGCTGGCCAACCCGGACATCCGCGCCAGCCAACCGAACGACGACGCCCAGCCGTTGAGCTATGGCCAGGTATTGGCCGCCATCCACAAAGAGCGGCCAAAGCTGGCGGTGGAATGGTTGGCCACCCCCGACGAATCGCATTTCGCCCTCACCGCTCAGGTCAGCGAACCGGGCGGCGGCACCTACCGCTTGTATATCAACCCTTATAGCGGAGCGATTCAGGGCGTCAGCCCGACGTTCGACTTCAGCGCCTTCACCCGCGCGCTGCACGGCTGGTGGCTGGTGCCGTTCACCAATGGCTATAGCTGGGGCTGGTATTTGGTGTCACTGCTTGGCTTGCCCATGCTGGTGTCGTTGATCACCGGACTGGTGGTGTACAAGCGCTTCTGGAAAGGCTTCTTCACCCCGCGCCTGCGCTTTAACCAAGGCGCGCGAATTTTCTGGGGCGACTTCCATCGCCTGAGCGGCATCTGGTCGATCTGGTTTATCGCGGTCATTTCCATCACCGGCACCTGGTTCCTGATCGAGGCGCTGCTGTCCGATCTGCACATTTCAATTTCCACCGAAGGCCCACCGGCTTTTGTTTCCCGCCAGGAAATAGCGCTGACTGCAGACGGTCTGGCACCGCCGCAACTGGGCCTGGATCAAATCACCGCCATCGCCGCAGCGCAGATTCCCGGCCTCGACATCAGCTTTATTTCCATGCCCGAAGATGCCTTCAGCCATTACAGCGTCGGCGGGCGCGGCTGGTATCCGTTGATGTATCAAACCGCCGAGATCAACCCGTACACCGGCGCGGTAGCCGGCGCCAACCTGCTGCAAGACCGCAGCGCGCTGGAGTTCGTCACCGAGTCGATGCGCCCACTGCACACCGGCGATTTCGGCGGGATATGGATCAAGCTGATCTGGTTTTTCTTCGGTTTGGTGCTGAGCATGATGGTGCTTAGCGGCTTGCTGATCTGGAGTAAGCGCACCGTGCAAGCCACTGCCAACCTGGCCAAACGAACGCAGCGGGTTCGTCCGGATGCTGCCGCCACGCTTACCCCGGCGTCGGAGGTGCAGCCATGAACAAAGCCATCACTGCGCCACGCCGCCAACCAGCCCTGCACCGCCTGTGGCACAAATACCGCTTTCATCTGAATATTTTGCTGGTGTTGATTCCGCTGGGTTTCATGCCCGCTTACTTGCAGAACGCAGCGATGTTTCGCGGCACATTAGGGCTGGGTGAGCGCGACATCGGCGAGTTCACCGTCGGCCCGTGGTCTGCCCGTGTGGCCGAGTGGCACGCGGGCGACCCGGAAGCCGAAGGGCAGGCCGGCAACATGAAGGAATTCACTGTTGCGCTGTGTGAGCGCTGTTTGCCGCAGGTGAAAGCGGCTTACTTGCGCATCGGCAAACCGCGCAGCTTGCGCACCGCCGGCGCGTTGCTGTCGGGCAGCCCGTACCGGCTGATGGCCGAAGTGGTGGTGCCACGCAACACCACGGCCGGCAGCGAGTTGTGGCTGACCGTCGAAGGCTGGGACGGCAGCGTGCACCAGACAGCCATTCCACTCGCCACCGCCTCGCCCTCACTGGTGAGTTGGCTAGAACGCCAACCCGGAGCCCGCCCATGAACCGCGCCCTGCCTTTGCTACTCGCCAGCCTTGCACTCGGCCTGAGCCCCCACACGCAAGCCCATGGTCTGTATTGCCAGTGCCAGCCTGTGGCCGACGGGCAAGTGCGTTGCAACGGCGGTTTGTCAGACGGCACCGCCCTGCCCGGCGCCGCGCTGGATGTGATTGGCTACGATGAAAAGCCACTGATCACCGGCAAGCTGGGCGAGGATTCGAGCTTCACCTTCCCCCGCCCCGATGGCGAGTTTTACGTGCTGATGGAACTGGGTCCTGGCCATACGGTAGAGGTCGATCACACCGACATCCCAGCGCCATAACTCCACCCATCAGCCGAGTCCGACGCCAGTAAGCACGCGGTGCGCGCAGCAGGTAGAATGCGCGCCGTTTCCATGGGTTCCCTAACCCCATCGATCAAAAAGGTCCTGCTTATGTCCCTGATTTCTGCCGACCGTCGGCGTGGCGCGCTGACGTTTCTGGTGCTGTTCCACATCGTCATCATCATTGCCAGCAACTACCTGGTGCAGCTGCCAATCACGCTGTTCGGCTGGCACACGACGTGGGGCGCGTTCAGTTTCCCGTTTATTTTCCTGGCCACCGACCTCACCGTGCGCCTGCTCGGCAAAGGCCCGGCGCGCCTGGTAATTGCCCAGGTGATGGTGCCGGCTCTGGTGGTCTCGTACATCGTCTCGGTGCTGTTTCAGGAAGCCAGCTTCCGTGGCGTTGGCGCCCTGCTGAAATTCAACGAGTTCGTGCTGCGAATTTCCCTGGCCAGCTTTCTGGCCTATGCGCTCGGGCAGATTCTCGACATTCAGGTATTCGACCGTTTGCGCCAACTGCGCCAATGGTGGGTGGCGCCCACGGTGTCGACCATCTTCGGCAACCTGCTCGACACCTTTGTGTTCTTCGCCGTCGCCTTCTGGCACAGCAGCAACCCGTTTATGGCCGAGCACTGGGTGGAAATCGCCACGGTCGATTACGGCGTGAAGCTGACCATCAGCCTGCTGCTGTTCGTGCCGCTGTATGGCGTGTTGCTCAATGCCATCTTGCGCGTACTGGCGGGCCGCCCGGCCCGCTAAGTCCTGCGCTGCTTATCGAGGCTAAAGCCTCTCCTACAGATCCGAGCGGTCGCTGTGGGAGACGCTTTAGCCTCGATTCCTTCCGTCTCGACCATGGCTTTTCGCCAGCCGCGCGCTTTCGGCCCGCCCATCAATTTTGTGCACAATCCTAAATAAAATTGTTCCACATCCTGTCCACAAGTGATTATGATCGGCACATTCTGACCAGGTAGACAGATTTTTCATCCTGGCGGACAGAGGGTCACTGACCCTCGTGAGCCCATGACCGAATAAAAACAATTGGCAGGCGCAACTATGACTACACCCGATAGCTCCACCCGCTCGGACCTCATCTACGGTCTTAACGACCGCCCGCATTTCAGTGCAGCGTTGTTCGCCGCCCTGCAACACGTTCTTGCCAGCTTCGTTGGCATCATCACCCCCACCTTGATCATCGGCGGCGCCCTGGGCCTGCAGAGTGAAGTGCCGTACCTGATCAGCATGGCGTTATTCGTCTCTGGGCTGGGTACGTTCATTCAGGCGCGGCGCTTCGGCCCGGTAGGCTCCGGTTTGTTGTGCCTGCAAGGCACCAGCTTTGCCTTTATCAGCGTGATTCTCAGCGCCGGTTTTATGGTGAAGTCACGCGGGGGCGGCACCGATGAAATTCTCTCGACGATTTTCGGCGTGTGCTTTTTCGCCGCGTTTATCGAAGTCACGCTCAGCCAGTTCATTGGCAAGTTGCGCAAGCTGATCACCCCGGTGGTGACCGGCACCATCATCACCTTGATGGGTCTGTCGCTGATCAAGGTGGCGGTTACTGACATGGCCGGCGGTTTCGGCGCGGCCGACCTCGGCGCCCTTACCAACCTGGGCCTGGCCTTTTTGGTGCTGGCGATCATCGTGGTGTTGAACCGTTTCGACATCCCGATTCTGCGGCTGTCCGCCATTATCATCGGCCTGGGCATCGGCTTTGTCGTGGCGTGGGCGATGGGCAAGGTGGACTTCGCAGCCATGCCGGACGTCGCTGCGGTCAGCATTCCGGTGCCGTTCAAGTACGGGTTCTCGTTTGACCTGTATGCCTTTATTCCGGTCGCGGTGATCTTCCTGATTACCCCGCTGGAAGCCGCTGGCGACCTTACCGCCAACTCGATGATTTCCCAGCAGCCGGTGCGCGGCCCTGTCTACATCCGCCGCATCAAGTCGGGCTTGCTTGCCGACGGCCTCAACTCGGCCATGGCCGCTGTGTTCAACAGCATGCCAATGGTGACGTTCGCGCAGAACAACGGCGTGATCCAGCTGACCGGCGTGGCCAGCCGCTACGTGGCGTATTTCATTGCCGCCCTGCTGGTGCTGTTGGGCCTGTTCCCGGTGGTAGGCGCGGTGTTGCAGCTGATGCCAAAACCGGTGCTCGGTGGCGCCACCTTGATTATGTTCGGCACCGTGGCGGTGGCCGGTATCAAGATTCTTTCCGAGGCGGGTCTACACCGTCGCAACATGCTCATCGTGTCGATCTCGCTCGGCCTGGGCCTGGGTGTTGCGGCAGTGCCGGAGGTGCTGCGCGAGTTGCCGAGCGCGCTGCATAACATCTTCGAATCGCCGATTACCGTCGGTGCCTTTGCCGCCATCCTGCTGAATATCTTCCTGCCGGAAGAGTACCTGGACGAAGTGGACGAGCATGAGTTCGACCCCGAGGCGTCGATTGTCGAAGTGATGCAAAACCCTAGCGACGACGACATCGCCCTCGACCAGGCGCGTGCGGCCAAAGCCAGCCTGCAAAGCTGACGCGCCCGCCTCGCCCCGTTCAACTCAAACGCTGCACAGCGTCCGCACCTCGCCAGGGTCGGGCGTTGTGCGGCGTCTGGGCTGCAAGAGCTGCACTACCCTCACTAAAAACAACAAGGAAAACCCCATGAACCTGAAGCGTTTGCCGCACTGCCTCGCGCTGTCTGCCGGTCTGTTCACTGGTAGCCAGGCTGCGTTGGCGGATGACCTGCTGCAATGGCAGAACAACAGCCTGACCTACCTCTATGGCCAGGATTTCAAGGTCAACCCTGAAATCCAGCAAACCGTCACCTTCGAGCACGCCGACGGCTGGAAGTACGGTGACAACTTCCTGTTTATCGACAAGATTTTCTACAACGGCAAAGCCGACTCGGGCGTTGGCAACAACACCTATTACGGCGAATTCAGCCCGCGTTTCTCGCTGAGCAAAATCACCGGCGAGAAGATTGGCTTCGGTCCGGTCAACGATGTGTTGCTGGCCTTCACCTACGAATTCGGCGAAGGCGATGTGGAGTCGTACCTGGTAGGCCCGGCGTTCGACCTGAACATCCCCGGCTTCGACTTCTTCCAGCTCAACTTCTACAACCGCCAAACCGATGGCAACCGCCCTGGCGATGACGTTTGGCAGATCACCCCGGCGTGGAGCTACACCATTCCAGTCGGCGGCTCGGACATCCTGATCGATGGTTTCATGGACTGGGTGGTCGACAACGACGAGAACGCGCGCGGCACGTACCACGCCAACCTGCACTTCAACCCACAGATCAAATACGACCTGGGCAAAGCGCTGCATTGGGGCGAAAAGCAGCTGTACGTCGGTATCGAGTACGACTACTGGAAAGACAAATATGGCATCGACGACGACAGTTTCCTCGGCGACGAGATTCTGCAAGGCACCGACCAGAACACCGCGAGTCTGCTGGTGAAGGTGCACTTCTAAACCGGTTTCGGGGTGGCGAACGGCTGCTGGGTAGGCAGAGTTGTTCGTCATCCCGAAAGCTAAAAACTCGAGGCTAAAGCCTCTCCTACAAGGACGTGTTTGCTCCTGTGGGAGAGGCCTTAGCCTCGAGCTTTTGATCTAGGAAAAAGGCAGGGTTGTTCGTCATCGCAACGCAAAAAACTCGAGGCTAAAGCCTCTCCTACAAGAACGTGTTGCTCCTGTGGGAGAGGCTTTAGCCTCGAGTTTTTGATCAAAAAAAAGGGCGAGTCGCATGCAGCGACCCGCCCTTTTCACGTTAACCGACGACGGATGAGCGCCGGTTAACGACCACCGGCGGTGCCCGTGTTAGCTGGCACGCGCCATGTTGCGCAGGGCTTTCACCTGATCGTGGTTGCGCTGTACGCCTTGGCGTTGTTTTTCAACGATGCTGCGCACGTTCGACGGCAGCTCTTTTTCCAGCGCTTCGTTGTAGTGCTTCAGGGCCACGTCTTCGCCGCGCTCGCATTCGTTGAGAATGGCGGTTTCGCTATGGCCGGTGAGTGCGCTTTTCAGGTTCACCCAGCCGCGGTGCAGGTCGCCCGTGGTGCTGGTGCTGGTTTCCGGGTCGCCGCCCAGGCTGCGCACCAGTTGCTGTAGCTCGCTGGCCGCAGCCGCACATTCCGCGGCGCGCTGGCTGAACAAGCCTTTGAGTTCGGCATTTTCAACGTCGTTCGCGCACTCACGGAAGCCTTTCTCACCGTCTTTGCTGGTCTCGATCAGGTTGTTGAGTACCGAGATAGTGTCTTTGCTTTCCATGGTCAAAATCCTCTTTTGGCGAGCAGCGTCACGCTGCAGGTTGTTGGCCGATGTGCCCGTTTGGGCTTTATCGACCGCTCGCAAAAATGGACGTGACCCGTTGCGTAAAGGTTCAGCACATTCGCCGACCGGTACGCGCAAGCGGCAACCGACAACCGCGCTAAAACGCAGGCGCGGCGCGGCGTCTAACCGCTTGTCAGGGCCGCAGATTCACGGCGCCGGCTTGGCTTTCTGGCGCTTGAGAAAATCGACTTTCCACTGCTCCAGCCCCATAAATTCCGAGTCGAGATTGGCCTCGACCTGGTACTTGTCTTTGAGCGCAGCGATGGCCTCGTGTTGCTCGGCGAGAAACTGGTCAAAGCGCTGAATCAGCTCGGGATGCTTGCTGCTCGACAGGTGAAAGGTGCCGCGCGTGTACGGGAGTTTGGAGTCGAACACCAACGCACCGGGGCGGGCGCGAATGTTGTCTAGGTAATAGGTGGCGACCACCACGTTGAAGTAGGCGCCATCGGATTGTTTTTTCAGCGCCAGCTTGATCATCGCGGGCAAATCCTCGCCTTCAATCAGGCGCGTCTGCTTGGACTCGATGCGAGCCTGATACGCCCAGGGCGTCCAGCCGTTGACGATGGCCAGCCGTTGCAAGGTATCAACGCCCTGCCCTTGCTGCTTGGGCGGCACCAGCACGCCGTCGACGTAATTCACCACGGCCTGGCTATAGCGCAGGTTTTTGCCGGCTTTCTGCTCTTGCGCCCAAGTGCTGTTGTCCGGGTATTTGAAATCCACTTCGCCCTGCAGCAACGCCGGCAGCAGCCGCTCGACGGGCAACGGCCGGTACTCCAACTGCACGCCGGCTTTGACGGCAAACAGGTCAAGCACTTCCCGGGCAAAGCCGGAATAGTTGCCCTGTTTGTCGGTGGCGTAGTGCGGCAAGAACGGCGTGTTTTCCACGCCGACGACATAGGTTTGGGCGTTGGCGGTGGTGGTGATTAATAGCGCGGCGATGGCGGTGCAAACGAGCTTCGGTTTCACGGCAGTTTTCCTGTTTTTGTTTTTGTGAAGGGACGGCACCCTGCGCGCCAGCAGGATCAATGGTGTTTCCAGGAATCGAGGCTAAAGCCTCTCCCACAAGGGCAGCTCGGGCCTGTAGGAGAGGCTTCAGCCTCGAGCTTTTCATTCCCCGTATTGGCAGTTCAGCCGCCAGTCATGCTCATAAACCGCAGCACCTGCACTTGCTCGGCTTGGTCGAAGTGATGGCGTTCGGGCTTCAGGTGCAGGGCGTTAACCAGCGCCTGACGCAAGCGCTCGCTGTCGCCGGGATGGGCACGCATCAGGCCTTTCAAATCGAGGGCACCTTCGTGGCCGAGGCACAGCACCAGCTTGCCCTCGGCAGTCACGCGCACGCGGTTGCAGTCGCCGCAAAAGTTGTGGCTGTGCGGTGAGATAAAACCGACCTGGGTGTCGCTGCCGACCACCTGCCAATAGCGCGACGGTCCGCCGGTGACGCGGCTGCTGCGCACCAGGGCGAAGCGCTGTTCGATTAGCGCGCGCACTTGGTCGCTGGAGCAAAAGGTCTGTTCGCGTTGATGGCTGGTGACCGAGCCCAACGGCATTTCTTCGATAAAACTGATGTCCAGCCCGCGCTCGACGGCGAACTGCACGAGGTCATGTACTTCGTCATCGTTGCGCCCGCGTTGCACCACGCAGTTGAGCTTGATGCGCGCGAAGCCCGCCGCCCGCGCGGCCTCGATGCCGGCGAGCACGTGGTCCAGCGCGTCGCGGCGGGTGAAGGCGGCAAAACGCTCGCGCTGCAACGAGTCGAGGCTGATGTTCAAGCGCTTGACGCCCGCCTCGCGCAGCGGCGCGGCGAGGTGTCCGAGCTGCGAGCCGTTGCTGGTGATGGCCAAATCTTCCAACTCGCTGCGCGCGCCCAGGCGTTGCAGCAAGCCCACCACGCCCTTGCGCACCAGCGGTTCGCCGCCCGTGATGCGGATGCGTTTGACGCCCAGGCCGATAAACGCGTCGGCCACGGCGTACAGCTCTTCGAGGGTGAGAATCTGCGCGCGCGGGGCGAACTGCATGTCTTCGCTCATGCAGTACGTGCAGCGAAAATCGCAGCGGTCGGTAACCGACAAACGCAGGTAGGTGATGCGCCGCCCGAAGGGATCGACCAGGCTGGCGTCAGGTGCAAGCGGCAAGGACACGACGGATCTCCAACTGCTCAGGGAGCCGAAAAAGGGGACGTAAGAATTAGCTGACCACGAAGTCAGAAATGTACTCAAAAAATGCTGATCGCGTATACAAGAATTTTGCTCAGCCGATGTTCTGTAGGAGCTACCTTGGTAGCGAATGGGCCCTCTCACACATCAGCGTTTTCAGGATTCGCGAGCAAGCTCGCTCCTACAAAAAGCGCGGTTCCTGCCTGACATTGAGCCTCGCGCAAACGCGGTGCTACCATGCCCGACCACTCAGCAAGCCCATCGATGCGGTGCCACAGCAAAAGAGTCTTTAGATGACCAGTATCCGTGAGCGCAACAAAGAGTTGATTCTGCGCGCAGCCAGCGAAGAGTTCGCCGACAAAGGCTTCGCCGCCACCAAGACCAGCGACATCGCCGCCAAAGCGGGCTTGCCCAAGCCCAACGTGTATTACTACTTCAAGTCCAAAGAAAACCTCTACCGCGAGGTGCTGGAAAGCATTGTCGAACCCTTGCTGCAGGCTTCGCAGCCGTTCAACGAAGGCGGTCTGCCCGCCGATGTATTGCGCGCTTACATCCGCTCGAAAATCCGCATTTCCCGCGACCTGGCCTACGCCTCGAAAGTGTTCGCCAGTGAAATCATGCACGGCGCCCCACACCTGTCCGCCGAGCAAACCGCGCAACTGAACGCCCAGGCCAAGCACAACATCAGCTGCATTCAAGCCTGGATCGACCAGGGCCTGATGGCCAAGGTAGACCCGCACCATTTGCTCTTCAGCATCTGGGCTGCGACGCAGACCTACGCCGATTTCGACTGGCAGATTTCCATCGTCACGGGCAAATCCAAGCTCGACGACGCCGACTATGAGGCGGCGGCCGAGACGATTATTCGGATGGTGATTAAGGGGTGTGAGGTGAGTGAGGGGGCTGGGGCTAAGGTTAAGGTGGTTGGGTAAGGCGGTTTTTTGTACAGACGCTAATTGCGGTTACGTCCAGTGCTGTACCCGGCCGGAGATTCTGGATTCCCGCTTTCGCGGGAATGACGGAGTTGTAAGTAGAACCACCGTCATCCTCGCGCAGGCGGGGATCCAGAATTTCGGACCAATCACCGCTCCCTAATCAACCAATACCCTCCTTACCCAATATCCGCCTGCAACCCCGCCGCCAACACCCCCTTCACGGCACATTGTTCATCAATGTCCGACGTATCCCCACTAATCCCCACCGCCCCAATCACCTGATTATTCGCATCGCGAATCAGCACGCCGCCCGGCGCGGGAATTACGTTGCCTTGGGCCAGCGTGTTCACTGCCGCAATGAAACTCGGCCGTTGCTGCGCGTCATTGGCGATTTGGCGCGACGCCTTGCCGAGTGCCACCGCGCCCCAGGCTTTGCCGATGGCAATTTGCGGGCGAAGCATGCTTGAGCCGTCTTCGCGCAGCAGCGAAATCAAATGACCGCCAGCGTCCAGCACCGCAATGGTCAGGGGCGCTGCCGAGGCCGCGCGGCCTGCCGACTGGGCTTGCTCGGTGATCTGGGTGGCGAGTTGCAGGGTTAAAGCGCTCATGGGGTAAATCCCTTCTTGTAATTGAAAGCGTACGGAACACACCACCGGAGCAGGCAAACGCACCCGGCGGTGCAATCAAAAGACGGCTTAACTATCGCAGCCAAAACAAAAAACGCAAGCTATCGATACAATCCAGCGAGCTTTTGTATACATACAATTTCACCCAACCCCACGCCGCCGCTGAAACCCGCGCTAAAACAGGCGTTTTAAATCTGTTTCGCCTTGCCGCGCTTTGCCCGCGAAAAAATGTTGACCTTAAAGTCATGGCCTGAATAGAATCCGCCACAGCAAGTTGTATACAATTTAAGAACAAAAGAGGCACAACAAATGGCCAAAATGAGAGCAATCGAGGCAGCCGTCCTCGTTATGCGCCGCGAAGGCGTCGACACCGCGTTTGGTATTCCCGGCGCCGCCATCAACCCCCTGTACGCCTCGCTGAAAAAAGTCGGCGGCATCGACCACGTTCTGGCTCGCCACGTGGAAGGCGCTTCGCACATGGCCGAGGGTTACACCCGCACTAAAGCGGGCAACATCGGTGTGTGCATCGGCACCTCCGGTCCTGCCGGCACCGACATGGTCACTGGTCTGTATAGCGCCAGCGCCGACTCCATCCCGATTCTGTGCATCACCGGCCAGGCGCCGCGTGCCCGTATGCACAAGGAAGATTTCCAGGCCGTCGATATCACCAGCATCGTCAAGCCAGTGACCAAGTGGGCAACCACCGTCATGGAACCGGGCCAAGTGCCGTACGCGTTCCAGAAAGCCTTTTATGAAATGCGCAGCGGCCGCCCGGGCCCCGTGCTGATCGACCTGCCGTTCGACGTGCAGATGGCTGAAATCGAATTCGATATCGACGCCTACCAGCCGCTGCCGCTGAGCCGCCCGGCCGCCAACCGCGCCCAGGCCGAGAAAGCCCTGGCGCTGCTGAACGACGCCGAGCGCCCCTTGCTGGTAGCCGGCGGCGGCGTGATCAACGCCGATGCCAGCGATAAGCTGGTCGAGTTCGCCGAATTGGTCGGCGTGCCGGTTGTTCCAACCCTGATGGGCTGGGGCACCATTCCAGACGATCACCCGCTGATGGTCGGCATGGTCGGTCTGCAAACCTCGCACCGCTACGGCAACGCCACGCTGCTGGAGTCGGACCTGGTGTTCGGCATCGGTAACCGTTGGGCCAACCGCCACACCGGTTCGGTGGATGTATACACCGAAGGTCGCCGCTTTATTCACGTGGATATTGAGCCGACGCAAATCGGTCGCGTGTTCAACCCGGACCTGGGCATCGTTTCCGACGCCGGCGCCGCGTTGGATATGTTCATCACCGTGGCCAAGGAATGGAAAGCCGCTGGCAAGCTGAAAAACCGTGCCGCCTGGCTGGATTCCTGCCACCAGCGCAAACGCACCCTGCAGCGCAAAACCCACTTCGACAACGTGCCGGTTAAACCGCAGCGCGTGTACGAAGAAATGAACGAAGCCTTCGGCAAAGACACCTGCTACGTCAGCACCATCGGGCTGTCGCAGATTGCCGGCGCGCAGTTCCTGCACGTCTACAAGCCGCGTCACTGGATCAACTGCGGCCAGGCCGGCCCGCTGGGCTGGACCATTCCTGCCGCGCTGGGCGTGGTGAAAGCCGACCCAAGCCGCAAAGTTGTCGCGCTGTCTGGCGACTACGACTTCCAGTTCATGATCGAAGAACTGGCCGTGGGCGCGCAATTCAACTTGCCGTACATCCACGTGGTGGTGAACAACTCCTACCTGGGCTTGATCCGTCAGGCACAGCGCGGTTTCGAGATGGACTACTGCGTGCAGTTGGCCTTCGAAAACATCAACGCGCCGGAGCTGAACGGCTATGGCGTGGACCACGTGGCGGTCGCTGAAGGTCTGGGTTGCAAGGCCATTCGCGTGTTCGAGCCGAACGAGATCCAGCCGGCCCTGCGTCAGGCGCAAGAGTTGATGGCACAGCACCGCGTACCGGTGGTGGTGGAAATCATTCTGGAGCGCGTGACCAACATTTCCATGGGCACCGAGATCAATGCCGTCAACGAGTTCGAAGACCTGGCACTGACCGGCTCGGATGCGCCGACTGCGATTTCGTTGCTGGACTAACCGCAGCCCTCACCCCCTGCCCCTCTCCCGCAAGCGGTAGAGGGGAGCCGACTAGCGCATTTCAGTCCCCTCTCCCGCTCGCGGGAGAGGGCTAGGGTGAGGGGCTTTTGCGTTGCCCCTCCCATGCAAGCTGAGGAGAAAAGACATGCCACGCTTTGCCGCCAACCTGTCCATGCTGTTCACCGAAGTGGACTTCCTGGACCGTTTCGACGCTGCCGCCCACGCCGGCTTCAGCGGCGTTGAATACCTGTTTCCGTACGACTTCCCCGCCGAAGAAATCAAAGCCCGCCTGAACACCCACAAGCTGGAGCAGGTGCTGTTCAACCTGCCCGCCGGCGACTGGGCCAAGGGTGAACGCGGCATCGCCTGCCACCCGGACCGCGTTGAAGAATTCCGCGCCGGCGTAGACAAAGCCATCGCCTACGCCAAGGTGCTCGGCAACACGCAAATCAACTGCCTGGCCGGCATCCGTCCGCAAGGTCCGGATTGCGCCACGGTTGAGCAAACGTTCGTAGACAACCTGAAATACGCGGCTGAAAAGCTGCAAGCCGCCGGTATCAAGCTGGTCATGGAAATGATCAACACCCGCGACATCCCCGGCTTCTACCTGAACACCACCAAGCAGGCGCTGGCCATTCGCGACAAGGTCGCCAGCAGCAACCTGTTCCTGCAGTACGACATCTACCACATGCAAATCATGGAAGGTGACCTGGCCCGCAGCCTGGAAGGCAACCTGGCCGTGATCAATCACGTGCAGTTGGCCGACAACCCTGGCCGCAACGAGCCTGGCACGGGCGAGATCAACTACCGCTTCCTGTTCGAGCACCTGGACCGCATCGGGTATCAGGGCTGGGTTGGCTGTGAATACAAGCCTGCCACCACCACCGCCGCCGGTCTCGGCTGGCTCAAGACTCATAACGCCATCTAAGGAGCATTCCCATGGCTAAAATCGGTTTTATCGGCACCGGCATCATGGGCAAACCCATGGCCCAAAACCTGCAAAAAGCAGGTCACACCCTGTTCTTCTCCGAGCACTTCGACAAAGCCCCGGCCGACCTGCTGGGCGACAACGGCGTTGGCCTGGCCAACCCGAAGGAAGTGGCGCAGGAATCCGAATTCATCATCATCATGGTGCCGGATACACCGCAAGTTGAAGACGTGCTGTTCCGCAAGGACGGTGTGGTTGAAGGCGTTGGCGCCGGCAAAGTGGTGATCGACATGAGCTCGATCTCCCCTACCGCCACCAAAGCCTTCGCCGAAAAAATCAAAGCCACCGGTGCTGCGTATCTCGACGCTCCGGTGTCTGGCGGTGAAGTGGGCGCCAAAGCGGCCACCCTGTCGATCATGGTCGGCGGTTGCCCGAATGCCTTTGAACGCGTGCTGCCGCTGTTCCAGGCCATGGGCAAAAACATCACCCGCGTGGGCGGCAATGGCGACGGTCAGACCGCCAAAGTGGCCAACCAGATCATCGTTGCCCTGAACATTCAGGCCGTTGCCGAAGCCCTGCTGTTCGCCGCCAAGAACGGCGCCGATCCAGCCAAAGTGCGTGAAGCGCTGATGGGCGGTTTCGCCGGGTCGAAAATTCTTGAAGTGCACGGCGAGCGCATGATCAAAGGCACCTTCGACCCAGGCTTCCGCATCAGCCTGCACCAGAAAGACCTCAACCTGGCGCTGGCCGGCGCCAAAGAGCTGGGCCTGAACCTGCCCAACACCGCCAATGCCCAGCAAGTGTTCAGCACCTGCGCAGCCATCGGCGGCAGCAACTGGGACCACTCGGCGCTGATCAAAGGCCTGGAACACATGGCCAATTTCTCGATTCGCAAAGACTGAGCAATACGTGGGTTGGGCCGGTCCGCTTGGTGATCCTCATCGTGGCCCCCGCTCGTTGGTTCGCCAACGGACCGTTCCAACCCACGCCCCTTTTCGACCTGCCCGGTAAGCGGTGTCACGGCCTGCAAGCCGGGTGGGTCGATTTCAGTCCACAGCCCTTGTGCCCGTAAAGGGACAGCGAGGTTTGTGGACTGCAATCGACCTGCACGCATAACAAGAAACGAGTTGGAGTAGTCCTGATGAACCTCGACCCCAAGAGTCTGCTGCGCGACCTGTTCGCCACCGCCATCGACGCCGCCCACCCGCGCCAGGTATTGGCCGACCACCTGCCCGCCGACCGCAGCGGCCGGGTGATTGTCATCGGCGCCGGCAAGGCGGCAGCGGCCATGGCCGAAGTGGTGGAGCGCGAGTGGCAGGGCGAGGTGTCCGGCCTGGTGGTGACGCGCTACGAGCACGGCGCCAACTGCCAGAAAATTGAAGTGGTGGAAGCCGCGCACCCGGTGCCGGACGACGCCGGCGAGCGCGTGGCCCGCCGCGTGTTGGAGCTGGTGAGCAACCTGCAAGAAAGCGACCGCGTGATCTTCCTGCTCTCCGGCGGCGGCTCGTCGCTGCTGGCCTTGCCCGCCGCCGGCATCAGCCTGCAAGACAAACAGGCGCTGAACAAAGCACTGCTCAAATCCGGCGCCACCATTGGCGAGATGAACTGCGTGCGCAAGCACCTCTCGGCCATCAAAGGCGGGCGTCTGGCCGAAGCCTCGTGGCCGGCCAGCGTGTACACCTACGCGATTTCCGATGTGCCGGGCGACGAAGCCACGGTGATTGCCTCCGGCCCAACCGTGGCCGACCCCACCACCTCGCAGCAGGCGCTGGCGATTCTGGCGCGCTACAACATCGATATTCCCGCCAACGTGCGCGACTGGCTGAACAGCCCGGAATCGGAAACCGTGAAACCCGGCGACCCGTGCCTGGCGCGCAGCCACTTCCAATTGATCGCCACGCCGCAGCAGTCGCTCGACGCCGCTGCCGCGAAGGTTGAAGCCGCCGGTTTGCCGGTATTGATTCTCGGCGACCTGGAAGGTGAGTCGCGGGAAGTGGCCAAGGTGCACGCCGGCATCGCCCGGCAGATTCAACTGCACGGCCAGCCGATCAAACCGCCGTGCGTGATTCTTTCCGGCGGCGAAACCACCGTGACCGTGCGCGGTGACGGCCGTGGCGGACGCAACGCCGAGTTTCTGCTGAGCCTCACCGAAAGCCTCAAAGGCCTGCCCGGCGTGTATGCCCTGGCCGTCGATACCGACGGCATCGACGGCTCCGAAGACAATGCCGGCGCCCTGATGACGCCCAGCAGCTACGCCCGCGCCGCCGCGCTGAACCTTTCGGCCAGCGACGAGCTGGATAACAACAATGGCTATGGCTACTTCGCGGCCCTGGACGAGCTGATCGTCACCGGCCCGACGCGGACCAACGTCAACGATTTTCGCGCCATTCTGATTCTTGAGAAGCCTGCCCAATGAGCCTGCCTAGCCCCAACGAAAAGAAACCCAACGCCGACAAGAAAGTGAAAATTCTCGCCACCCTCGGCCCGGCTGTGCGCGGCGTTGATGACGTGCGCCATCTGGTCGAAGCCGGGGTCAACCTGTTCCGCCTCAACTTCAGCCATGGCGAGCACGCCGACCACGCCGAGCGCTATCAATGGGTGCGCGAAGTGGAGCGCCAGCTGAACACGCCCATCGGCATTCTGATGGACCTGCAAGGACCGAAGCTGCGCGTGGGCCGGTTCGCCGCCGGCAAGGTCAACCTAAACCGTGGCCAGGCGTTCCGCCTCGATCTGGATACCACGCCCGGCGATGAACGCCGGGTCAACCTGCCCCACCCGGAAATCATCGAAGCGCTGGAGCCGGGCATGAGCCTGCTGCTAGACGACGGCCGCCTGCGCTTGGAAGTGACGCGCAAGCAGAACACCGGGGTCGACACCCTGGTGAGCGCCGGTGGCGAACTGTCGGACCGCAAAGGCGTGAACGTGCCGGAAGCTGTGCTGCAACTGAGCCCGCTGACCAAAAAAGACCGCATCGACCTCGACTTCGGCCTGCAACTGGGCGTGGACTGGGTGGCCTTGTCGTTTGTGCAGCGCCCGGAAGACATCGTCGAAGCCCGCGAGCTGATTCAGGGCAAAGCCTTCCTCATGGCGAAAATTGAAAAGCCGTCGGCCGTGCAGCACCTCGAAGCCATCGCCCAACTGTGCGACGCGATCATGGTGGCCCGTGGCGATTTGGGCGTGGAAGTGCCGGCCGAGAACGTGCCGCGCATTCAGAAAGACATCATCCGCACCTGCCGCCAGCTGGGTAAACCGGTGGTGGTGGCCACGCAGATGCTCGAGTCGATGCGCTTCTCCCCTGCCCCGACCCGCGCCGAAGTCACCGACGTCGCCAACGCCGTGGCTGAAGGTGCAGACGCAGTGATGCTGTCGGCCGAAACCGCCTCGGGCGACTACCCGCTCGAAGCCGTAAGCATGATGAGCAAAATCATCCGCCAGGTTGAAAACGGCCCGGACTTCCAGGCCCAGCTCGATGTCAGCCGCCCACAAGCTGAGGCCACCGCCTCGGACGCCATCAGCTGCGCCATTCGCCGCATCAGCGGCATTCTGCCTGTGGCGGCACTGGTCAACTACACCGAATCCGGCAGCTCCAGCCTGCGCGCCTCCCGCGAGCGACCGAAAGCGCCCATCCTCAGCCTGACCCCCAACATCCAGACCGCCCGCCGCCTCTCCGTGGCCTGGGGCATTTACTCAGTGGTGAACGCACGGTTGAGCAAGGTCGAGGAAATCACCACCACCGCATTGGAAATCGCCCAGGCAACCAACATGGCCAAGCGTGGGGATACGGTGGTGATTACCGCGGGGATGCCGTTTGGGCAGTCGGGGACGACGAATAGCCTTCGTATCGAGACATTGCTTTAAGCGATCCCTGCGACCCGGAAGCCGGGCAGGAAAATCAAAATCCCATCTGGTTCATGCCAGTTCGGCGTTCTTCGTGCCCTCGTAGAACGCCTTTTTTTAGCTCCACGGAACCCTGTAGGAGCGGCTTTAGCCGCGATGCTTTTGATTTAAAAGCATCGCGGCTAAAGCCGCTCCTACAGGGGCTGACGTAACGACCATGCCCCATTTCACCTACGGCAAAGCCCTGCTCCACGGCTGCAGCCAAATCTTCCTGCAACAGCACGCCCTCTTCGGCGCGCTGTGTTTGCTCGCGATTGCGATCGGCGCGCCGCACTTGCTGGGCGGTGCGCTGCTCGGCGGTTTCGCTGCCACGCTGGCTGCCCGCCGTCGCGGTTATGACCTCGCCGATATCGACGCCGGCCTCTACACCTATAACGGCGTGCTGCTGGGCCTGATGCTGTGCGACCGCTTTGCCTGGTCGGCGCTGTTGCCGTTGCTGATCATCGCCAGCGCCGGCGCGTCGAGCCTGGTGTTGAACCGGCTGATGCGCGGCAGCCGTCAGCGTCAGTGGTTGCCGGCCTTTACCGCGCCCTTTGTGGGGCTGAGCTGGCTGGTGCTGAGTTTGCTGCCCGTCACCTTGGCGCCTCCGCTGCAAGCGACTGTGCCGAGTGTGGTCACGCTGGATGTGCCTGGCATTGGCGCGGCGCTGTTAAGAGGCATCGGTCAGGTGATCTTTTTAGGCGAGCCGCTGGCGGGCGCCATTGTGCTGATCGGCCTGTTTCTCGCCAGCCGGCGGGCGGCACTTTGGGCGCTGGCGGGCTCGGCCGTGGGGCTCGGCGTGGCGCTGCAACTGGGCTGGAATAGCGAACACGCGCTGAATGGGCTGTATGGCTATAACGGCGCGTTGGTCGGGGTGGCGCTGAGTCAGGTGTATCGCAACCTGGCGGTGATCGTGCTGGGTATTTTGCTGGCGTTGCCGTTACAACCGGGCTTCGCGGCGTTCGCGCTGCCGGAGCTGACGGCGCCGTTTATTTTGGCCTGTTGGCTGGTGCAAGCGACGCATCGGACGTTGCAGCGTGGGGCGGAAGATTCGCGGCCCAAAAGGCTTCTATAGCGGCGGCCCTCACCCCTAGCCCCTCTCCCGTAAACGGGAGAGGGGAATTTGATCACCGATGCTCCTGATGTTCGCGTTCAAGCCCCCTCTCCCGTTTACGGGAGAGGGCTGGGGTGAGGGGCGGTTAATCTGGCGCCCACAAAAAAGCCGGCCCTGAGGCCGGCTCTTCATTACCGCTGCAATCAGTGCGCGACGCGGCTGGTGCCGTTGACGCTCATGATGCGAACACGCTCGCCGACGCGGAAAATCTCGTTTTCCTGCACTTCCTGCACATAGGCGCGCATGCTGCCGTCGTCTTCGCGAACGGTGATTTCCACACCTTGCGCGCGGGTCAGGCCTTCTTCAGTTACCGAACCCAACAGCCCACCGGCCACAGCGCCGATCACCGCCGCGACGATGCTGCCGCGACCGCCGCCGACGGTGCTACCCGCGACGCCACCCACCACCGCACCGGCACCGGCGCCAATTGGCGTTTTAGTGCCTTCGATTTTGACCGGACGCAGCGATTCAACGGTGCCCATGCGTACGGTTTGCACGGTGCGCGCTTCATCACGCGAGTAGGAGTCGCCCGTCAGACTGGACTGGCAACCGGTGAGTGCCAGGGCCGCAACCGTGAACGACGCGACTAACAATAGAGACTTACGCATAACGGTACCTCCGGGAGATGACAGGCCATTAGACAGCGCCGCTCAGGGCGATGTCACGGGCGCTGCACAAGATTAGTTCCTGATTGGGCTGAACGGCCCAAATCAGGGCGCCAGGCGCTCACGCAACCAGGTGCCGTTGTCTAGACGATAGTTCAAACGGTCATGCAGACGGCTGGCGCGGCCCTGCCAAAACTCGATGCGCTCTGGCACCAGGCGATAACCGCCCCAGTGCGGCGGGCAGGTAGGCGCGGAATCAAGAAAACGCCGTTCGGTTTCGGCCAGCAGCGCTTCCAATTCGCCACGGTCTTCAATCACCCGGCTTTGCGGCGAGGCCCATGCGCCCAGGCGACTGCCCAGCGGACGGACTTGGAAGTAGGCATCGGATTCTTCGGCACTGACTTTTTCCACCCGCCCCTCGATGCGAACCTGACGTTCGAGGGTCGGCCAGAAAAACGTCATGGCCGCAAACGGACGCGCCGCCAGTTGCTCGCCCTTGGCGCTTTCGTAGTTGGTGAAAAAAGTAAAACCCTGCTCATCGACGCTTTTAAGCAACAGCACCCGGCAATGCGGGCGGCCGTCGGCGTCGACGGTGGCCAGGGTCATGGCGTTGGCTTCCACCGGCAGTTGCTCGGTGCTGCGCGCATCGGCGAACCATTGCTGGAACAACGCCACAGGCTCGGCCGGGGCTTGCGCCTCGGTGAGCCCGTCGCGGGTGTAGTCACGGCGCATATCGGCCAAATTAGCGGTCATCACGCGGCTCCTTGAGTGTTAACAAGCGGCGGACACAGACCAACCAGCTCAGTTCTTCGCCTCAGCGGCCTTGTCCGGACTGGCAGCCTGCCCTGGATTATTTTGCGCCACTTTGACCGAGGTCGACTTCGCCGCACTTGGCTTGTCAGCAGCCTTGGCAGCCGGTTTGGCGGCCGGTTTCTTGGCGGCAACGGCGGGCTTGGCAGCGGGTTTCTTCGCAGCCGGTTTGGCAGCAGCTTTCGCGGCGGGCTTAGCGGCGGTTTTACCCTTGGCTTTGGCTGGCGCCACGGCCGGAATCGGGTCGTTTTTCACCAGGGTTTGTACCGCCGGAACTGGGTCTGGCTGGTTGTACTTGGCAAGCAGCGCAGTCATGGTGTCTTGCGGCGTCAGCATGATTTCCACGCGACGGTTCAGGGCGCGGCCTTCCGGGCTGTCGTTGGCAGCACGCGGCAGAACAGAGCCAAAACCGCGCACCATGAGGCGATCATTTTTCAAACCGCTGAGGCGGAAGATGGCGGTGATGGCGCGAGCGCGGTCCAGGCTCAGCTCGCGGTTACGCGCTTCTTCGCCCGACGGATCGGCGTGGCCAAGAATCAGCACGGCCACTTGCTTGTCGTTTTCCACCAGCTTGGCAACGCGGCTGATGGGCCCCAGCGTAACGGGCATCAACATGCTCGGGCGGTCGGGGTTGAACGAGGAATCCACCGGGGCGGAGACCACCAGCAGGTTCTCACGACGCTCCAGTTCAAACTTGCTGCCCTCAAGCGCAGTGCGCAGGCGCGGCTCGTATTGGTCCATCCAGGCCTGGGTGATTTTCGGGTCGGGCATGACCACGGCATCGGCTTTTTTGGCTTTTTCATCATCGCCAAACGGCCACCACCAATGGCCGCCCGAAGCAGGCTTTTCAGCAGTGGCTACGGCGGCGGTGGCAGCGGGAGGCGATTTATCGGACGTTTCAGAAAAGGAAGCACAACCAGTGAGAGCGGCGCACAGCGCCAGAGCAGCAGCAGACTTGGTAGGAAACATTGGAACCTCAAAAAACACAAAAAAATAAACTCAAGAACCGCACAGCCCACGCTTTCTGCTTTGGAGAGCGCTATGGCCGGACTGGCTCGCGTAGCTGGCTGTTTCTAGCGGACAGCCATGGCAACGGTGCAGCGGCAAAGGTGATCACAATTGACGGGCCCACTCCTCCCTGACAGGGCACGCCCCCACTGTAAGCAGCTTCGTTTAACAGCCTGTGCAACGGGGTAAAACTACAAACATTCACCCAGCGTGCGCGCCAATTTTTGCGCCCGTGGGTCCATCAATACGTAGGGCCCGAGGGAATTGGTGACGAAGCCGAAAGCAACCTTACACGCAGGATCGGCAAAGCCGATAGAACCTCCCGCGCCGGGATGACCAAAGGCACGTGGGCCCAGGCCGTAGGTGGCGTTCGGCACATCGGGCTGGTCGAGCATGCAACCCAGGCCGAAGCGTGTTTGCGTGAGCAGGGTTTTGTCTTCACCCACGCTGTGTTCGCGGGTCAATTCGGCGAGCAATTGGCTGTCGAGCAACTGGCCGTTGAGCAAGCCGGTATAAAAACCCGCCAGGCTGCGCGCGTTGCCGTGGCCGTTGGCCGCCGGTTGCTGCATGCGCCGCCATTCCGGCTTGTTGGTGCTGGTCATGATCGACGGCGGATTGGCGAAGGCGCGCGTGGACATGGACGCCGGCTCGCTCATCATGGTTTTCAGCAAGCGCTGGGCCGAGGCGTCGCCGAAGTTGCCTTTGCTGCGGGAAATTTCCGCAACGCGGTAGAACTCCTCATCGGCCAGGCCAACATGGAAGTCCAGCCCAAGCGGCTTGGCGATGCGGTCAACAATCGAGTCACCCGGGCCTTTACCTTCCACACGACGCAGCAGTTCGCCTACCAGCCAGCCGTAAGTAATGGCGGCGTAACCGTGGCCTTCGCCCGGCGTCCACCAGGGCGTCTCGGCGGCCAGGGCGGCGGTCATGGTGTCCCATTCATACAGCGCTTGCGGAGGCAGCATCTCGCGCACCGCCGGCAGGCCGGCGCGGTGGCTGAGCAATTGGCGCAAGGTGATGTGTTCTTTGCCTGCAGCGGCAAACTCAGGCCACACCGTGGCCACGGGGGCGTCGAGCGAAAGCTTGCCCTCGCCCACTAGCTGCAGCGCGGCAACGGCGGTAAAAGTTTTGGTGCAGGAAAACAGGTTGGCGATGGTGTCGGTGTTCCAGGCTTGCTCGCCGGCTTTGTCGGCGGTACCGCACCAGATGTCGATCACGGTTTCGCCGTCGATCTGAATACACAGGGCGCCACCGCGCTCCTGAGGATCGGTAAACAGCGCCGCGAAGGCGTCTTTTACCTGCTCAAACTTGATATCGAAATAGCCTTGAACTTGCTGCACGTTCAACTCCTCAGGCAGACGCAACGGGAAAGGCGTTCGCACCGCTCAGTGTGCAAACGCTTGCCCGCGCAGGGAACCATCCGAAAATCGGGCTATGCCTCAGCCTTGACCAGCAGCGCCAGCCGGGCTGGCTTTGCCGTCATCCGCCTTGCCGTTGCCCTCGCCTTTACCGTCGCCGGCTTTGGCGCCGCCCTCAGGTTTGGCGGGAACCGGCGCGGCGGGTTCGGCTGGCGCGGCAACGGCTACCGGTTTCAGCACGCCCTTGAGCGCTTCCATGTTGGCTTTGCGAACAGCTTTAACGAAGCCGTCAAACGGCCGGTCGGTGATTGCCACCAGACCGAAGTGGCCGTTTTCGCCGTCCAGCAGGCGGCCGGTAACCGGTTGGTCGAGGTATTGGAACAGATGGGTGCCGACGATCATCGGTTCCTTCACGGCTTCCTCAACGAAGTGTGCATAGGCCGGGCCGCGCTGTTCTTCGTTATACACCTCGCTGACGCCGCCCCAGAACGGGCCACGGTCGCGCGAACCGAAGTGGAATTCGGTGACCAGAATCGGTTTATCCAGGGCTTTGAGCGCGGCGAAGTCGTAACCGTGCTGCGGCTCTTTGGTATAGAAGTTGAAGCTCAGCACGTCGCAATACTGCGCACACGCGGCGACGGCTTCCGGGTTGCTGGCGGCGAAACGACCGCCCAGCAGCAGATGGTTCGGCGCGTGCCAGTTCAAGGCATCGTCGATGGTCTTGAAGTAGGTGTCGGCGAACAGGCGCTGGAACTGCTGCATGTCCTGCTCGATCGCCGGGTGTTCCGGGTTCGGACGTGGCGCCTGGAAACCGGGGTCTTCCATCAATTCCCACGCCGGCAGCTCGATACCCCAGGCTTTCGACAGGCCGTCCTGGTTGCGGTACTTGTCACGCAGCATTTTCAGGAACGCGCGCTTGGCCGGCACGTCGGTGGTCAGGTTCAGGGTGCCGTAGGCCAGCGCGTAGCGGGCGTTCGGGTCGTTGGCCGGGCCGGCCCAGGCCAGTTCGTTGTCGGCGAAGAAGCCGATCAACCACGGGTCATCGCGATGGTCGCGGGTGGCGATGGCCACGGCACGCTCGGCTGCCATGGCGAAGCGCGGGTCGAACGGGTCAGGCATGCCGCCCCACCAATCCACGCCGGTGCTGATGGTTTTGTAATCGCCACTGATCGACAACGGCAAGGTGTACGGCATGCGCTTGGCAGCCGCCAGCGATGGATCGCTCCAGTTGCCGACGGTGTTGAAGCCCCACGCTTGCAGGCGGTCCAGGGTGTTCTGGGTCCAGCGCGCGGTGTCGAAACTCTTGGTCACGCACATTTCTTCGGCCACTGCCGGCGCGGCTGGCGGCGCGGCCACAACAGGTGGCGCAACTGGCGCGACGGCGGTGGTTTCAGCGGTGTTGGTGGTGTTGGCGGCGTTCGCTTCAACGTCGGCGGGCACTTCGCTTTCTTCGTCGTTCACCACTTGCGCGGTGCTCTTGTCAGCGACCTCGGCGCATTTCTGCTGCGGCCAGGTACGTTGCAGGTTGGCGCGGTAGAAATCGAACCAACGGCCTTGGTCGAAATTGCGACCTTTGGCGGCGCCGGTGTCGGCACGGCTGCTGCTGCCACCGTAATAAGCGGCCAGCGGATCGCCCTCTTTGGGCAGGTCGGTGAACATGCTTTCGCGACCTTCGACATACGTCGCGCTGTTGCCGGCGCTGACCGTATTTACGCCGAGCGAAAAGAACGGATGACCTTCGGGCGTGACCATAAACCAGCGGCCATCGCGTTTTTCCGTGCGGAAAAAGCCCGACGCTTCGAAGGTCGGCCCGCCGAGCAAGCCGCCGTACTGGTCGGTTTCGCCGCGTTTTTCCAGCCAGCTTTTCAGCTGCGCGGTTTCTTTGGCTGCAGCCGCTTTGAGCTGCTCGTCACTGCCCACTTTTTCCGGCCACTGACCACGGGTGTATTGGCCATAGGCGTCAACGATGCCGGTGTACAGCTGCTTGGCGGTTTCGTCGCCTTCTCGCACGCCGAAGCGGCCGAGCAGAATGCTTTGCGGCACGTCCGGCCGGCTCATATAAATGCCAACGGCGGTGACCTTGCTCAGGTCCAGATCGCCTTCAACGGTGTCGGCCAGAATCACCCGCTGGCCGTCCACGGTCCACGGCATTGCTGGCGCGGCACGCATGCCTTGGCTGCGCGGCGAGGTGGCGTGCAACGGAATCAACAGGTTCTGCGCCGGGCCGGCCGGCAGGGCAACACGGCTGGTGAGCACCTTGCCGTCGCTGCTTTCCATGCGGATGTCGAGGGTCAAGGCCCAGTCCATGGCGTTCTGAATACGCAGGGTCATGACATTGGCTTTGGACCAATCCCACACGCCGCTTTGCGGGATCAGGCGCAGGTTGGGGTTGTCGGCGGGGCTGAACGTCACCCGCCGCATCGGCTCGCTTTCGGCCGCCAGTTCAGCGGTCAGCGAAGGCAAGTTGGCGTTCTGGGTCTGCACCTGCACCACATCGGCGGGGCTGACGAAGTTGAATAGCGTCTGTTGCTCGGCGGCCAGCGCCAGCGGGGGCGCGGTAACCATCAAGGCGAAAATACCGGGCAGTGAACGGCGGATCATGTGACGGGCTCTCCTGAACAACCAGCCAATAGACAGCGGACTTTAGAATTGATGCTGTCTTATGAAATTTCTCGGCGAAACGGCGGCAAGGCGTTAAGAATCGCCTTGCCATAGCGTTGGGTTACAACGCGTCGATCCAAAAGCGTAATAGTGCCGCGATCCGCCTCGGTGCGCAGTAGACGACCGCACGCTTGCACCAAACGCAGTGAAGCATCGGGCACGGCAATTTCCATAAACGGGTTACCGCCGCGCGCTTCAATCCACTCGGCGAGTGCGGCTTCTACCGGGTCATCGGGCACAGCGAAGGGGATTTTGGCGATCACCACGTGCTCGCAATAGGCGCCGGGCAAATCCACCCCTTCAGCAAAACTGGCCAGCCCGAACAACACGCTGGCTTCGCCGTCGTCGACACGCGCTTTGTGCTTGTTCAAGGTTTCCTGCTTGGACAGGTTGCCCTGGATGAACACGCGCTTGCGCCAGTCGCGATCCAGGCCGTCGAACACGTCCTGCATTTGTTTGCGTGAAGAGAACAGCACCAGCGTGCCGCGCGACCCTTCGACCAAACCCGGCAGCTCGCGGATGATCGCCGCCGTGTGGGCAGCGGCATCGCGCGGATCGGCCTTCAAATCGGGCACGCGCAACACACCGGCATCGGCGTGCTGGAACGGGCTCGGCACCACCGCCGTCACCGCCGCTTTCGGCAGGCCCGCACGCATACGAAAACGGTCGAAGGTGCCCAGCGCCGTCAGCGTCGCGGAAGTCACCAACGCGCCGTAAGCGACGTTCCACAAATTGCGCCGCAGGGTTTCAGCGGCCAGGATCGGGCTGGCGTTTACTTCGATGTCGAACATGGCGCCGCCTTCGGCCAGGGTCAGCCAACGCGCCATGGGCGGGCTGTTCTCCGGGTCTTCGGCGGTAAAGGCCAGCCACAATTCCCAGTTGCCCTGGGCGCGGGCCAGCAGACTGCCAAACAGCGGGTACCACTCTTCGGCCTGGTGGCTGGCGATGCCGATGGAGGCTTCGCCGTCCATGGACTTTTTCAGCAACTCGGTAAGGCCGGTAAACAGGTCGGTCAGGCGCGAGAAGCCTTTCTTCAGCTCCACGCCCATCTCGGTCAAATGCTCGGGCACCACGCCGCCTTCAAAACGGTGACGCGGGCGCTCGCGGCCTTCCATGTCTTCGCCGGCCTTGAAATCGGCCAACTGCTCGCAGGCGTTGAACATGAATTGCTGCTGGGTACGGATTTCGCGGGCCAGAATCGGCACCTGCTCGATCAAGCGGCCGAGGTCACCCGGCAGCGGGTTTTGCGCCAGCAGCTTGGTCAGATTCTTCGCCGTCAGCTCCAGCCAATCTGCCGTGGAACGCAGACGGGTGTAATGGGCGAAGTGGCCGATGGCTTTGTCGGGCAGGTGGTGGCCTTCGTCGAAGACGTACAGCGTGTCGCGAGGATCAGGCAGCACGGCGCCGCCGCCGAGGGCCAGGTCGGCCAGGACCATGTCGTGGTTGGTGACGATAACGTCGACTTTGCCCATACCCTCGCGAGCTTTATAGAAGGCGCAGGTCTGAAAGTTCGGACAATGGCGATTCGTGCATTGGCTGTGATCGGTGGTCAGCCGCGCCCAGTCGGCGTCTTCCAAAGCCTCGGACCAACTGTCGCGGTCGCCGTCCCATTTGTTGCCGGCGAGCTTTTCGACCATTTGCGTGTAGAGCTTCTGGTTGCCCTGGTC
This sequence comes from Pseudomonas sp. AC136, assembly GCF_979258585.1. NCBI lineage: Bacteria > Pseudomonadati > Pseudomonadota > Gammaproteobacteria > Pseudomonadales > Pseudomonadaceae > Pseudomonas > Pseudomonas sp. AC136. Next base: position 4,904,564 of record NZ_OZ409865.1, on the reverse strand, counting down.
GACTTCGATTTTGAAGCCTTCTTCGGCGAACAACGCGGCGGTAGCGTTTTGCGACTCGCCTTCCTGCATCAGGATGTCGAGCTTGGACAGACACAGGTAACGGCCCCGGCCTTTGGCCAAGGCAAAGGTGAAACTCAGGCCGCTGTTGCGCATCACCTCGGGCAGATCTTTGAACACGATCTGCTCTTGCAAGGCGACGGTCGCGGTGGCGATAACCAGGCGTTTGCCGGCCGCTTTGGCCAGGGGAATGGTGGCCAGGCTGTAGGCCACAGTTTTACCCGTACCGGTGCCCGCCTCGACCGCCACCACGGCGGCGTCGCTGCTGCGCCGGCCTTCGTCGTCAACCTTGATGGTGCCTAATACCTTGGCGATCTCGGCGATCATCAAACGCTGGCCGTAGCGAGGCTTGAGCCCTTTGGCTTCGAGAAAGCGGGAGTAGGCGCCCTGGATCTGGGACTTGATTTCAGTACTGAGCAATGGCGGGTTCTGCGAGATAAGCGAGCTGGATAAATTTTCAGTGGTCAAACTGGCCGGCTATGATAGCGCGCGTTTTGCCAACCGCCGACCGGAGATTGTGAATGACTGTTTATGCCCTGCTCTACGCCCTGCATGTTCTGGCTGCCGTTGTTTGGGTAGGCGGCATGTTCTTCGCCTGGATGGTGCTGCGCCCGGCCGCCGTCAGCGCACTGGAAGCCCCGGCGCGGCTGCGCTTGTGGAGCGCGGTGTTTCCCCGTTTCTTTCTATTCGTCTGGCTGTGCGTGTTGCTCTTGCCGATCAGCGGCGTGGGCATGTTACAGCTGCATTTTGGCGGTTTTGAGACGGCGCCTAAATACGTGCAGGTGATGATGGGCTTGTACCTGGCGATGCTGGCGTTGTTTATCCGCGTGCAGGCGCTGCAGCTTCCGGCGCTCAAGCGCGCGGTGGCCGCTGAAGACTGGCCGGCCGGTGGCGAGGTGCTCGGCAAGATTCGGCGGTTGGTGGGGTTGAACTTGTTGATCGGGATTGTGGTGGTGACGGTAGCGGCGACGCGGGCGAGCTTTTAAAAGCATCGCGGCTAAAGCCGCTCCCACACTGGTTCCTGTGGATTTGTGCTGCTGACGGTTGCGGTTGCTCAGGAGCCACTCAAAAAGCATCGCGGCTAATCGGAATGCCGCCCAGCCGCTCCAACAGGTCACTGGTTCCTGTGGGAGCGGCTTTAGCCGCGATGGGTTTTACTGGATACGAATCAGATTAAAACTACCCGCTGGCCCATCGCTGCCCGGCTTACCCGGCTGGCCTGGGCGACCCGGCTCCGCACCGTCGGCGCGATACACCAGGCAGCCTTTCGAGGCCCCGCCCTTGCCGCCTTTGCCGGCTTCCCCAGCCGCGCCACCCAGGCCGCCGTCAACTTTCACGGTCACCGCAGTTTCCGCAAAATTGGCCGGCACTTCGAGGCGCACTTGGCCGCCAGGTGCGCCGGCCAGGCCATCGCCGCCGTTCTGGCCGTCGTAACCGCGTCCGGCCTGGCCCCACAGGCAACCGCCCTGCTTGCCGTCGGCGCCTTCCAGGCCTTGATAACCCGGCCTGCCGATGCCGCCGCGTACGTCGATGGTCAGCGCGCCAATGGTGGCTTGTTCAAGGCGAATGGTCAGGTTACGGCCCGGCGTGGCGGGTTTTTCAAAACTGCCGCTGGCGCCTCGGCCGTTGATGTGGCTGCCGGTTTCCAGCTCGGCATGTCGCGCTTCCAGTCGGAACGGTTCAGCGCTTGGGGCAACCGAGATGTGCGCATCGCGGCCCATGTGCAGGTGGCCAACACGAATTTCGCTAACGGTGGGCGGCACGAACAAGGTGGCCGACTCGGCGATGTCGAGTCGGTCCAGCGACAAAATGCTGGTGGCGGTCGGCAAACGCAGCAAGGAGTTGGGCGCAACGTTTACTTCCACGTCGGCCTGCACCAACGCACCGAATAAAACCAGGGGCAGTACGCTGACGGCGAGAAGACGCTTATGCATGTTCCACCTCCGCTTTGACCGGTTCTTCAACAGCCGGCACAGCCATCGGCTGCGGTTGTTCGAGCACGGCGGCCGGTTCCGGATGAGCGATGCCGTAGAGGTGAAAGATGCCAAACAGCAGTACCTGGATACGGTGCGAGGTGAGGTTGTCGAGGCCACGCAAGCGATTGCCGAAGATGGCCAGCTCTACTACGTGCGCCAGCAGCACCACGCCGCCGAGCACATTGAGCAAGACGTCCATGGGTTTGTTCAGCGGGCTCACAAGGTTGGCCAGCACCAGCAACCAAAACACCGCCACTGCGGTCTTGCCCACCTGCAAAAACACCTTCATTGCACCGTCCCCTTGTTATTTTTTCTCGTCGCGCACCTTAACCGCATGCGGGCGACTGACACTAGCGTACCGGTGAAAAACCGACGCAAAAAAAACGGAGGCACCTGGCCCCCGTTCCTTTACTGCTCAACTGGCCTTAGTGGCTGACATGCAACTCGACACGGCGATTCTGCGCGCGGCCTTCGTCGCTGCCGTTATCGGCCACCGGCTGGCTTTCGCCGTAGCCAACAACCGACAGTTTTTGCGCCGGTATGCCTTGGGCCGTCAGGAAGTTGGACACGCTTTGTGCACGTCGTTCCGACAAGCTCTGGTTATACGCGTCGCTGCCTTTGCTGTCGGTGTGACCGGCCACCTGCACGCTCACCAGGCTCGCGCCGGTCAGGCGTTTGCTGATTTCCGTCAGGGAGTGTTTGGCGTTTTCGCTCAACTCGGCCGAGTCGAAGGCAAACAACACGTCGCCGGCGTCGCTGAGCACGATGGTTTCGTTCTTAGGCGCGGGGGCGGGTTCTGGTGGCGGTGCCGGGGTTGCCGCAGGGTATTGCGGCAGTGGGCAGCCACTGTTGTTTACCGGGGTGTTGGCGGGGGTGTCGGCGCAGACGTCGCGACGGTCGTGTACGCCGTCTGAATCGTCGTCTCCATCCAAGGCATAGCAAATCAAACCAAACACGGTGCAAATGGGCCAATTTCCCTGGTTAAGCGGGGCGTCTCCGTTACTTGAAGTCGACGAGCAACCAGACAGAACACTGCTGACCAAGAGAAGAAGGGGTACCGTGACCCGAAAGGATAGGGTTGGCATTTTTTTTAGTCTCCTGAGTCGCCGGCGGGTGCCGGCTCCAGAAGTAAAGACCAGCCCCGCGCAATAGGGTTGGCATTATTTATTGCGCTGTGCCGTTTGGCCTGTTCTGACCTGAAGAATGCACCGGATGCGGTGCACGTCCGCCTACCGTGCCCTGCAGGGCAGGACACGGTAGCGACGGGTTTAGCGGTGAATCTTGATTTCCACGCGACGGTTCAACTGACGGCCCGCGTCGGTTTTGTTGTCCGCTACGGGCATGCTTTCACCGGCGCCTACTACGTCTACGACGTTGTTAGGCGACACGCCATTGGCCACCAGATAATCCGCCACCGATTGCGCGCGGCGCTCGGACAGTTTCTGGTTGTAGGCATCCGAACCGACACTGTCAGTGTGCCCGCTGACGGTCAGCTTGGCGTTCGGGGCTTCGCTTTTCAGGCGCGTGGCGATGGTGTCGAGTTTGGTTTTGTCGGTGGCGGTGAGCTTGGCCGAGTCGAACTCGAACAGCACATCGCGCACTACGATCACTTCGTCTTCAACCACGACCACTTTCTCAACCACTTCCTCGACGACCGCTGGCGGTGGGCAGCCATTGGCATCCACTTGCGTGTTGGGCGGCGTGCCTGGGCACTTGTCGCGGCTGTCTGGGACGCCGTCGCCGTCTTCATCGCCGTCGCCATGGCTCCAGCAATAACCGGCTGCCAACGCCGCGCCACCTAACGCGCCCCAGCCTGCCCAGGACGAACTTTCAATGGCGCCCAACGCGGCACCACCTACACCACCAACCGCTGCACAGGTGGGCCAATCGGTTTTCTGTAAACCGGCACAGCCGGTCAGCAACGTACTCAATAGAATCAGGGGTACTGCAGTCCGTTTGATGCTCATATGCACAGTCTCCTCATGGGATCGGCGTAAACCGACACTCAGGGAGTAAAGACGGCACTTTTAGAATTCGCCAGCACTAGGCCATATCGCTGCATCAAGCTAGGCTTGTCGCTCATGTTCGAGGATTTTCGATGACTGAAAGCTTTTCTGCGCGCACCCCTCAACAGGCTGTCGCCGCCCTGCTGGACCGCTACGCGCCAGCCCGTTTGCTGGTAGTCGGTGCCAACGATTTTCCCGCCGTGCAAGCGTTCCAACAGGCCCACCCTGACAGCGTGTGCGCGTTCGCCCCGGCGGGCCCGCTGCCTGCCGAATTGGCCGCCCAGCGCTTCGACCTGGCGTTGATTGCCGACTGCCTGGAACACCTGCCCAAACGCACCGGCCTGGAACTGCTGGGCGGCATTCGCAATCTCAATGCCAGTCGCCTGGCCGTTTTGGTCGACCTGCCCGCCTGCGGATTGCTCGACACCGACCTGTTCGCCCTGGCCCTGCAAGCCAGCGAACGCTTCCAGCGCGACGCTCAGATTCTCACCCTGTTCACCTACGACTTGCGTGAGTACAAACAGGTGCCGGACTGGCTCAACGCGAAGTTTTGGGCCAATCCGGAAAATTTCGGAAAGTACTGGTGGTAGCGTTCATGCCTGCTTCGCCAACAACACAAGCCCCCGACACCGCCTGCCCCTGCGGCAGCGGCAATTTGCTCAGTGCCTGCTGCGGCCATTACCACGACGGCACACCCGCGCCGAGCGCCGAAACCCTGATGCGCTCGCGCTACAGCGCCTACGTGCTGGGCCGCATCGACTACCTCAAAAGCACCACCCTGCCCGCCCAACAGCCCGCGCTCGACACCGAAGCCATGCACGTGTGGAGCGCGCAAAGCACCTGGTTGGGCTTGGAAGTGGAAAGTGCCGAAGTGCACGGCGGCAAACCCGAGCACGCCTTTGTCACCTTCACCGCGCGCTGGCACGACGGCGCCGGCGAACACGCGCACCGGGAGCGGTCGGGGTTTGTGCAGAACGACGGGCGTTGGTATTTCATCGACAGCACGGTGCCATTGAAGGCAACACGCAATGATCCGTGTCCGTGTGGCGGTGGCTTGAAGTTCAAGAAGTGTTGCGCGGGTTTTGTTTGAACAGATGCAGGTAACGATCAACGCATCGAGGCTGAAGCCTCTCCCACAGGGGCGACGATTTCATGCGGGAGAGGCTTTAGCCTCGATGCTTTTATTCCTGCAACTTCAAATGCGATATATCCGGCGGCGGCCCGGCCGGTGCGGTTTTCGCCTGGCCCATATCGCTGCCCGCTGGCGCCAGGCTGAATTGGCTGAGGTCTACTTTCGGCGCCACCGGTTCTGGCTTCTGATCTTGTAAATCGACACCGACGGGCGCGATGCCGAAGTCGGGTGCCTCCACGTCGCTGAACGCGGCCATGTATTCGTCACGCGGGGCGACGACCAGGGGTTTCGGCGTACCAGCAGAAGCGGCGGACGCTACCGGAGCGGGCGCTGGCGGCTCGTAAGGGGGCGGCGGCGCCATTTCCACTTCTTCGATTTCGACGTCCATGTTGCAGACCTCGACCACCGCACCAGCACGCTCGATGGTCGCCCGGTATTTTTCTGCGGCGGCTTCGTCGAGGTTGTTCTTGATAACCAGGCGGCGCCCGGAAAACAGCAAGGCAATGCGCTGGGCATCGGCTTGGAACAGCTTGGCCATATTGGCTTTCACCAGGTCCGACTGGGCGCCTGGCACCAGTTGTCCAGAGAAAGCGATCTCGTAGCGGCTCATCGTCACACTCCTTTCCGAGGCGGCCTGTCCGAGGCGGGTCCGCGTTTCACACTCGATCAAGTATGGCGTAGATTTTTTTATATAAACAACACGTTGCCCGGAACCTGCGGCTTGCGACACACTCGGGCAACTAGGGAGTTCGCCATGCGGCAGCGCGCCATCCGCAGCACACACATCGCCATCATTTTCTTGCTTAGCCTGGCTTCGGGCTTGGGCGGCTGCTCGTGGTTCGCCGGCGACCTGCAAGACCCCACCGTGCAGCTGCAAAAAGTCGACGTGATCAAAGCCAAACTGGTTGAGCAGGAGTTTCTGCTGCACCTGCGCCTCGACAATCCCAACGACCGCGATCTGCCCATTCGAGGCATGACGTTCAGCCTGTACCTCAACGACATCAAACTGGCCGACGGCGAGTCTGACGTGTGGGCCACCGTGCCGGCCAACGGCCACCGGCGCATCAAGATTCCGCTGCGCACCAACCTCTGGCGCAACCTCAAGCCCATCGCAAAAATGCTGGAAAAACACGACCAGCCGATCCGCTACCGCTTCTACGGCGTGGCCGAAACCGGCGTGTTGTTCGGCGCGAGCGTGCACCTGGAACGAAATGGCGAGATAATTCCCGGCGATTTTATTCCGGAGTAAGCCTGCAATGAGCCAAGAACCTCACGTCCACGGTCCTGACTGCAACCACGACCATGATCACGACCATCACCACCACGACCACGGCCACGTGCATGGCCCGGACTGCAACCATGGGCACCAGGAGCCGGTGCGCAATGCGTTGAAGGATGTGGGTCGCAATGATCCGTGCCCCTGTGGCAGCGGGAAAAAATTCAAGAAGTGCCATGCGGCGTAAGTAGACGATCGGCTGCGCGTCGGCCTGGCTGCGTTAATAAAACGTTTTGAATGCTCATGGGCTGCAGCCCACTGCGCTTCAAAACGTTTTTTTGCCTTGCCAGACCTAGCTCGCTCGATCTTGAGTTTTGGTGCCTGTTGAAGATCAAGGGCATCGAGGCTGAAGCCTCTCCTACAGGTGAGGTGATTTTGATGTTGTAGGAGCGGCTTCAGCCGCGAATCCCTGCAAACGCAAAACACAGCCGCTGCGCTGTGTGCTGAACCTTCCCCTCTCCCCTTCAGTCAGTTAACTACACCTCTTAACGGAGCTTTCCGATGATCGATCTGTATTACTGGACCACGCCCAACGGCCACAAGATTTCGCTGTTTCTGGAAGAGGCCGGGCTGCCTTATAAGGTGCATCCGATCAACATCGGAAAGAACGAGCAGTTTGCGCCGGACTTTTTGAAGATTTCCCCCAACAACCGCATTCCCGCCATCGTCGATGACGAACCCGCTGACGGCGGTGAGCCGCTGTCGGTTTTTGAGTCGGGGGCCATTTTGTTGTACCTGGCCGAGAAAACCGGCGCGTTTATTCCCGCCGATTTGCGCGGCCGTCAGGAGTGCCTGCAATGGGTGTTCTGGCAAATGGGCGGCTTGGGGCCGATGGCTGGGCAGAATCATCACTTCAATATGTTTGCGCCGGAAAAAATTCCCTACGCGATGAAGCGTTATGTGGATGAAACCGCGCGGCTGTATGGCGTGCTGAATAAGCAGCTGGAAGGCCGTACGTTCATCTGCGGCGATGAGTACACCATTGCCGACATGATCAGCTACCCATGGATCGTGCCCCACGAGCGCCAGCAGCAGAACCTCGACGACTTCCCCAATCTGCAACGCTGGTTCAACGCCATCAAGGCGCGGCCGGCGACGGTGCGTGCCTATGCATTGGCCGAACGGATCAATCCGCAGCCGAAAAAATAACGCCCGCCCAACGCCCTTGGTCGCTTGCGCGGCGGCGGGCGCCTCACTAACGTAGCGCCTGCCGTTTTTTATTGATTCTTGCAGGAGCTTCACACCATGGCGTCGCCATTCTTCACGCGTCTCACAGCTGCCGCCGCCCTGGTGGGCGCCGTGAGTCTCAGCGGGTGTCAGAGTTGGCTCGACAGCCACTACGCCGACAGCCTGCCGCCCACCACCGGCATTCAGCCGGTTAAAGGGTTGGCGCAAAGCGTGTCGATCCGGCGCAACGCCATGGGCATGCCGCTGATTGAAACCACCACCTTCCACGACGCCCTCTTCGCCCTCGGCTATGTGCATGCCGGCGACCGCCTGAGCCAGATGGTGGGCATGCGCCTGATGGCCGAGGGACGTTTGTCGGAAATGGTCGGGCCGGGTGCCCTGGAAATCGACCGCTTTATGCGCGCGGTGAACCTCAAGCAAAGCGCCGACGTGCTGTACAAAAACGCCTCGCCGCGCATGAAGAAGTTCTTCGAGGTGTATGCCCGTGGGGTCAACGCTTACCTGTACCGCTACCAAGACAAACTGCCGATGGACCTGGCCGAGTCCGGGGTGAAACCGGCGTATTGGAAACCGGAAGATTCGGCGCTGATTTTCTGCCTGATGAACTTCGGCTTGTCGGTAAACCTGCAGGAAGAAATCGCCTCCCTGGCGCTGGCGCAAAAAGTCGGCAGCGACAAGCTCGCCTGGCTGACGCCCACCTACCCCGACGAACCTTTGCCGTTCGAAGAAGCCGACAAGCTAAAGGGCTTGGTGCTCAGCGGGCAGATTCAGGGCTTGGGCGCGCTCGGCAAGGTCACCGAACAAATTGCCGGGCTGGACATGCTCGGCGTTGCCGCGTCCAACAACTGGGCCATCGCACCGCAGCGCAGCCGTGGCGGTAAAAGCTTGCTGGCCAACGACACGCACCTGCCGATTTCCATGCCCTCGGCGTGGAACTATGTGCAAATCCGCTCGCCGAAATTCCAGGCCGCTGGCGTCTCGATTGCCGGTGTGCCCGCCGTGGTCGCAGGCTTCAACGGCAAGCTGGCGTGGGGCATGACCATGGTCATGGGCGACAACCAGGACCTGTTCCTGGAGAAGATCAAACGCCAGGGCAGCCAGGTGCTGTACGAGGCCGACGGCAAGTGGGTGGCCGCCAAGGTGCGCCAGGAAACCTTCTTTATCAAAGGCCAGCGCCCGGTGCGCGAAGCCATTTATGAAACCCGCCACGGCCCGCTGCTCAATAGCGTGCTAGGCGAGCGCAAACATATGTTGCAGCCGCTGCAAATCAGCAGCGGTTACGGCCTAGCGCTGCAAAGCGCATCGCTTGATGGCGACAAAACCCTGGATGCGTTCTTCAACCTGTCGCGCGCCCAATCGGTGGACCAAGCCTTCGACGCGACGCGTGAGATTCGCGCCATCCCGCTGAACCTGGTGTTTGCCGACGCGCAGCACATTGGCTGGCAAGTCACCGGCCGTTACCCCAACCGCCGTGCCGGTGTGGGCCTGCTGCCCTCGCCTGGCTGGAATGGTCAGTACGACTGGGACGGGTATGCCGACCCGATGCTGCACCCCTACGATCAGGACCCCGCGCAAGGCTGGCTGGGCACCGCCAACCAACGCACCATTCCCCGTGGCTACGGCATGCAGTTGTCCAATTCCTGGTACTACCCGGAACGTGGCGAGCGCATCGCCCAGTTGGCCGGCAGCGGCAAGCACGACGCGAAAAGCATGATCGCCATGCAGTACGACCAAACCTCGCCGTTCGTGGCCAAGCTGCAAGGCATGTTCGAAGCACCGGGCATGGCCCAGCCGCTGAAAAAAGCCATCGACGCCCTGCCCGCTGCCGACCGCGCCAAAGCCCGTGAAGCCTATAGCCGCCTGATGGCGTTCGACGGCAACTTGCGCGCAACCTCGGCGGACGCAGCGCTGTACGAAGCGTTCCTCCAAGAAAGCATGCGCCAGACTTTTCTCGACGAACTGGGCCCGGACACCAACGCTGCCTGGAAGGCGCTGGTGGACACCACCGACCTCTCCTACTCGGCCCCGGCTGACCATTTGCTCGGCCGCGACGACAGCCCGTTCTGGGACGACGTAAAGACGCCGCAAAAAGAAGACAAGCCCGCGATTCTGGCGCGCAGCTTGGCGGCGGCCGTCGCCCTGTGTGAAAGCAAACTGGGCGCCGACCGCGCGGCCTGGCAATGGGGCAAGCTGCACAGCTACACCTTCGCCACCGACTCCACGCAAATGGCCAAGTACATGAACGGCAGCGACGCCACCGGGGTGAACGCCATCAAGGGTTATCTGGACCGTGGTCCGTACGCCGCTGGCGGCGACCACACCACCTTGAACGCGGCGGCGTACCACTGGGGCAAAGATTTCGATACCTGGCTGATTCCGGCCATGCGCATCGTTGTCGACTTCGCGCAACCGGAACCGATGATGGGCCTGAACAGCACGGGTCAATCCGGCAATCCGGCGAGCCCGCACTATGCCGATGGCATTGATGCCTGGTTGAAAGGCCAGTACATGACCTTCCCGTTCCAGTCGCAGAATCTGGACAAGGTGTACGGCACCAAACGGCTAATGCTTACGCCGGGTAAGTGAAGAACTTTCGTCGGGGCTGGCGGAACTATTCGTACAGCCGCTGACTCAGAGAAAGTGGACTTACTCCATAGATCTTTTTAGGGCACCTTCGGGTGCCCTTTCTTTTGGTTGGTAGAACGTGAAAACAGGTTTGGAGCCCACGCACGGTTGAACTTTGCCGGGTGGCGTTGTTCAGACCTTATGCATCGTTTGATTCTCCGGGCGCCACCTAAGGCGCCTATTTTTTTGCCTGCGATTTGGTGGTTTGCCTCGCGTACCTGCTTTTTCATCGCCCAAAAAGCATCGCGGCTAAAGCCGCTCCCACAGGACGGTGGGATCCTGTGGGAGCGGCTTCAGCCGCGATTGGGCCTGGCCTGAAAACTAACAAATACAGCCGGTTTGCCTGGCGCGACCGGTTTTTCATCGCCCAAAAAGCATCGCGGCTAAAGCCGCTCCTACAGGTTGTATGAATTCCTGTGGGAGCGGCTTTAGCCGCGATTGGCCTGGCCTGAAAACTAATTAACTACGATCAATCCGGGTCTTTATCCGGCATCCCGTCCACGACCCCGGCGGTGTTGTCCAGCAGACTCTTGGTGGCGGTTTGCAGGAAGGCTTCCAGCTGCTTTTTCAGCTCAGGATCAATGTCACCCGGTACGCGGGTGGCGCTGGCTTTGGCGCCGAGCTGGTAGTCGTACAGGCGCGGTTCGAAACCTTTGGGTTGGATCAGGATGCGCTCAGGCGTGACGATGGCCACGGTCTGCTCGCCGCCCGAGGGTTTGATCACGCCGATGCCGTGGTCGCCTTCGGGCAGGGTCAGCAGGTCGCGGCCCCAGCATTGGTGACGCACCTGGCCACCGAGGCGACCCATGATGGTCGGCACGATGTCGATCTGGGTGCCAACGGTGTGGCGCAGCGGGCCGAATTTTTCCTGGATGCCAGGGCCGATCAGCAGCAACGGCACGTTGAAGCGGAACAGGTCCATCTCGGTCAGTTGTTCGTCGCTGCCGAAACCGTGGTCGCCAACAATCACAAACAGGGTGTCTTTGAAGTACGGCGCTTTACGCGCTTTTTCGAAGAACTGGCCCAACGCCCAATCCGAATAACGCATGGCGGTCAGGTGCTCGTCCGAGCTGCTGCCGGTGTTCACCCGTTCAACCGGCAAGTTGGCCGGCAAGGCGTACGGCGTGTGGTTGGACAGGGTTTGCAGCAGCGCATAGAACGGCTTCTGGCCGAAGTTGGCGGCCAGCTCTTTGGCGCCACGGTCGAACATGTCTTGGTCAGACACGCCCCAGGTCGGGTCCATAAACACCGGGTCGACGAAGTCTTCGCGGCCGATGAAGTTGGTCATGCCCTGATTACTGAAGAACCCGGACTGGTTGTCCCACTGGAAGTTGCCGTTGTAGACGTACAGGTTGTCGAAGTCGCGGGCATCGAGCAGTTGCGGCAAGCCGGAGAATTTGTGGTTGCCCTCGGGCATGCGCATCAAATACTCGAAGCTCGGCAGGTTGGGGAAGCACGCCATGGTGGCGAACATGCCCTGGTGCGTGTGGGTACCGTTGGAGAAGAAGCGGTCGAACAACACGCCCTCTTTGGCCAGCTTGTCGAATTCCGGCGTGATGTTCAGCGGGCTGCCCAAAGCACCGACAAAGTGGCCGGCGAAGCTTTCCATCAGAATCACCACCACGTTTTTCACACCCGGCAAGGTGCCATCAGCCGGCGGCGTGAAGTCACGACGGATCGCGGCCTTGTCGGCATCGACCAATACGTCGTGGGGCGTGAGGATCATTTTGCGCACGATTTCCTGCGCATCGGCATCCGCCATGGTGGATTTCCAGGCGTTCTGGCGATGGGACGAGAAACTGGCCGAGGCCGCAGACACCAGCGTCAAGGTGCCGTTAAGACCCAGTTGGTTGGCGAACATCGACTCGGTGGTATAGGCGTCGCCCCAGCGCAGCGGCGGGCCTTGCTTCAAGGTGCCACGGGCAGCCAGTACGGCGAGCACCAGGCACAACACGAACGCCACACCGCGCAGCGGCCACGAGGTGCGGCTTTGTGCAGTGCCAACCACCAAGGTGGAGGTGCCACGGGGACGGCTAAGCAAGTCCAGACCCTTGAACAGCTTCCACAACAGCCAGGTCGCCACGGCCCACGCCAGCAGATAGCGGCCAACCGGGAAACCGTTCCAGAGCATGCTCAGTACGGTTTTCGGGTCTTCCTGGAAGTATTGGAATACCAGGCTGTTCAGGCGCTGGTGAAACTCGCGGTAGAAGTCCAGCTCCGTCAGGCCGAGGAACAGCGTGACGCTGGCGAAGAACGTCAGCCACACGCGCATCCAGCCTCGGCGGGCCATGGCGGCCGGAATCAGGATCGCGATCAGCAACGGCGCACAGGCGTAAACAATCACCCGCAGGTCAAAGCGCATACCGTTGAAAAAGGCTTCGGCGAAGGTCGCCACGGTGTCCTGACCGATCAGCTCGCGGTTGTACACCAGCAGCGCCACGCGCAGCAGCGTGTACATCACCAACAGCGCAAAGGCGCTGGAAAAGGTGAAAAGCAAATGGCTTTTCAGCGTAAAGGGGCCGCGCGTAGAAACGGAAGAACTGCTCAGAGCGTCCGATCGTGCCATGTGTCCGAAACTCACTGGTTAGACGTGCATGAAAAAAAGGGTGACGAAGAATACTCCGCCGCCCCACCAGAAGCGAAGCCGCGAATATTCAGCGAGTGAATGTGAAAATTTCGTTTAGAAACGGCCTGATGAGGTCCTTTGGGAGCGGCTTTAGCCGCGATGCTTTTTGGCCATCAACCGCATCGCGGCTAAAGCCGCTCCTACAGGGTTCAGCGGAAGATCAGGCGTTATCGGCTTTGCCGATGGCTTCCAGCACGTACTGCGGCAGGGCGAAGGCGCCCAGGTGCACGTCGGGGTTGTAATAGCGGGTCACAATTGCACTGGCGGCGAAGCGCTGGCGCAGGGTGTCCAGCGGCAAGTCGCGCAGGCCCGGTTGCGTTGCGCCCCAGGCGAAGGTCATGGCGCCGCCAATGTAAGTGGGCACCGCCGCTGTGTAGAAATGCCAGTCGGCGAACAAACCGTTCATGCGCCCGGCGGTGTTTTGCACGCCGTCCAGTTGCATAAAGGGTGTGCCGTTCTGGGTCACCAGAATGCCGCCCTCGTTCAGGCAGCGGCGGCAGGCTTGGTAGAAGTTTTCCGAGAACAGCACTTCGCCCGGGCCGATCGGGTCGGTGGAGTCGGAAATGATGACGTCGAATTTTTCCGTGGTGGTGGCAACGAAGCGCATGCCGTCGTCGATCACCAGGTTCAGGCGCGGGTCGTCGTAGGCGCCGTTGGAATGGCGCGGCAGAAACTCTTTGCACATGTCCACCACCGTGCCGTCGATTTCGACCATGGTGATGTGTTCGACGCTACGGTGTTTGCTCACTTCACGCAGCATGCCGCCGTCGCCACCACCGATGATCAGCACCCGGCGCGCGGCGCCGTGGGCCAGGATCGGCACGTGGGTGAGCATCTCGTGGTAGATGAATTCGTCGGCTTCGGTGGTTTGAATCACGCCGTCCAGGGCCATGACGCGACCCATGCGCGGATTTTCGAAAATCACCAGGTGTTGGTGTTCGGTGCGCACTTCGTGCAGCAGTTTGTCCATGCGAAAACGTTGGCCGTAGCCTTCGTAGAGGGTTTCCTGATAGTCGCTCATGGCGTTGCTCCTCTGCGCCGCGCCGTGAACGGGCGCGGAAAAAATCGGGGCTGGAGCGCGTCGGCTCCAGGCAAGCGGCGCATTCTACGTGGCCGGCCATGACAGGTCGAACCTCTCTCGCAGCCGCCCCGGCAGCGAATTCAACAGCAAGAACGGGAGAGACAGGCGCGCGGCCAAGTCGCTATCGTTATCGCCATGAACACAGCAACCGCCCCCCTGCTCCTGCCTTATGTGCCACCGTGGAATTGGCAGCAGTTCCACGCCTACTTTGCCCTGCGCTGCCTGCCGGATATGGAGCGGGTGAGCGCCGATGGTTACATGCGCACCGTTCGAATTGGCGAAACCACGGGCTGGTTCGCCCTGCGCCATATGCCCGAACACGGCGCGCTTGAGCTGACCGTCAGCCCATCCGCCGCGCCCCTGACGCCGCTGCTGAGCGCGCGGGTGCAGCGCATGTTCGACCTCGATACCGACACCACGCTAATCGCCCGCCACCTGAGCCAGGATGCCCAACTGACAGCGCTGGTCGCCCGCTACCCGGGGCTGCGCATTCCCACTGCGTTCGATCCGTTCGAGCAAGCGGTGCGCGCCATTGTTGGCCAGCAAGTGACGGTAAAAGCAGCGGTGACCATCGTCGGCCGTCTGGTGAAACGCCTGGGCGACGAGTTGGCCGACGCGCCAGCAGACGGCCCGAACCGCCTGTTCCCCACGCCACAGGCCATCGCCGAGGCGGACCTGGCGGGGATCGGCATGCCCGGCAAGCGGGTCGCCACCTTGCAAGGTTTCGCCCGCGCGGTGTGCGACGGGCGCCTGGCGCTGCATGCCGAAGATGGCGTCGACGATTTGATCGAACGCTTGCGCGCCCTGCCCGGCATCGGCCCGTGGACCGCGCAGTACATTGCCTTGCGGGCCTTTGGCGTAGCGGATGCCTTTCCCGCCAGCGACCTCGGCCTGCTGAAAGCCAAACTCTGGGGCAGCGCCGGCATCACCGCGCCGGCCCTCACCGCCCAGGCCGAAGCCTGGCGACCGTGGCGCGCCTACGCCGCCATGTACCTGTGGCAAAGCTACGCCGAACCGGAGGAATGACCGATGCACTACCGCTACCACGACAGCCCCATCGGTCCGCTGCTAATTGCCGGCGATGAGCAAGGCTTGCGTCTGCTGCACATGGACGGCGCGCAGCCGTGGGAACTGAACGAAAACTGGCAGGCGGCGGATGCAGAGTTGGATGAGGTGTGTCGCCAGTTGGACGACTATTTCGCCGGTCGGCGCCAGCAGTTCGCGCTGCGCGTGGCACCGCTCGGTACGCCGTTTCAGCAGGAAGTATGGAAGGCGTTGCAGGCGATTCCGTTTGGTCGCACCTGCAGTTATGCCGACCTGGCGCAGCGCATCGAGCGCCCGTCAGCAGTGCGTGCGGTGGGTGCCGCCAATGGCGCCAACCCGATTGCCGTGGTCATTCCCTGCCACCGTGTGATCGGCAGCAACGGCACCCTCACCGGCTACGCCGGCGGCTTGGAGCGCAAACAGTTGCTGCTGCAACTGGAGGGTGCCTGGCTGTTGTAGCGGGTGCAGCGTCAGATGCGCACGTTGCCGCGCGGCCCGGCGATCGCCCAAATAATCAGGCCCAGCACCGGCAGCAGCACAATCAACAGCACCCACAGCACTTTCATGCCGGTTTCAGCGCCGCTTTTCAGCACGTTGATGATTGCCCAGATATCCAGCGCGAGAATGATCAGGCCGATCAGGCCGTTAAAACCAGAACCCATGGTGATACTCCTTAGTGGGATTGCTCTTCTAGGATAGTCGGCCGCAGGTTAGGTTCAGGATTTGTGCCATCACTGTGATTGCGCTTAGGGTCGGCGCGCCACCCCGGCGCGAGGGCCCATCACGTACCAGTTGAAAAACCCGAGCAGCGGAAACAGCACCAGCAGGCTGATCCACAGCACTTTCAATTGCCGGGCCAACGGGCTTTTCACCACGTTGTAGCCGGCCCAGACGTGCAACGCGACCAGCACCGCCAGGGCGGCGAAGAACCAGTAGCGGTAGGCGTAGTAATCGAAGTCCAGAAACATGGCGTTTCCCGTCGCGACAGGTGTTCTCTAAAGAGCCTGTGTGGCGCGACGAGGTTCCGCATTTGTCGCGGCGGCGCCGCTTAATAGGCGTTGAGGTCGATCAGCGCGAAGCTGGCCAGCGTCTGATGCCCGCGCAATTCGCCGCCTTCACGCGCCAGGCCGCAGGTTTGCAAACCGGCCGCCTGGGCCGCGTCCAGCTCTTCAACGATATCTGACAGAAACAGCACTTCATGCGCTGGCACCCCAATGCCGGCGACGATGGTGCGGTAGGACTGCGCCTCGCGCTTGGGGCCTGAGGTGGTGTCGAAGTAGCCGGAAAACAGCGGCGATAAATCACCGGCCACCGAGCAACCGAAAATCAATTGCTGCGCCTGGATCGAGCCGGACGAGTACACGTACAGCGCGTAGCCCTCCTCCTTCCAGCGCTTCAAGGCTTCAACTGCATCGGGGTAAACGTGGCCCTTGAGCAACCCGGCCTTATAGCCTTCAGCCCAGACCATGCCTTGCAGCGCCTTGAGCGGCGTGGCCTTGCGGTCTTCGGCGATCCACTGCAAGAGAATGTCGATCACGCGGGCCACATCAGCCTGCGGCTCGCCGCTTTGCTCGCGCACGGCGTTGAGCTGCTCGGCCACCTGCGGTTGCTGGGCATTGAGCAAGACGAAGTCGGGCAGGTGCTCGGCGGCGAAGGGGAACAGCACATCAAAGACAAAACTCACCGCGCTGGTGGTGCCTTCGATGTCGGTGAGGATGGCTTTGATGGGCATGGGTGGTGGTCCTTTCGAATTCGAATCAAACATCTACAACAAAACATCCGTCATCCTCGCGAATGCGGGGATCCAGAATGTATGTCATGGCGAAAATTCTGGATCCCCGCATTCGCGAGGATGACGGTGTAAGGGGTTTGGGATCAGGTGAAAGACAGTCAGTCTTCCAATCGCGGAAACCGGCTGGCGATATCTTCGCCGGTGAAATTCGCCACCCACCCCTCAGGGTTGTTGAACAGGCGAATGGCGATGAAATGCGGATGCTCGCCCATGTCAAACCAGTGCCGCGTGCCGGCCGGCACTGAAATAAGGTCGTTCTTTTCGCAGAGCACGGCGTACACGTAGTCGTCGATATGCAAGGTGAACAACCCGCGTCCGGCGACGAAAAAACGCACTTCATCTTCAGCGTGCTGGTGTTCGTCGAGGAACTTGGCGCGCAGCTCGGCTTTTTGCGGGTGGTCGGCGTTTAGGCTGATGACGTCGACGGTGACATAGCCGCGCTCGTTCATCAGCGCCTCGATTTGCGGTTTGTAAGCGGCGATCACTTCATCCTGGCTGGCGCCCGGTTTGATCGGCGCGACGGCTTGCCAGCGCTCGAAACGCACACCGACCGCCGCCAGGGTGCTGGCGATGTCTTCGAGGTGGTTGAGCACTTTGTTGGGGATGTCCGGCGTGGCGACGGAAAACACACTGAGGCTGCTCATGGCGCGGTTCTCTCTGTAGACGTGAGGCCAAGCGCGCGCATTTTCAGCTCGCACTCGAACAGGAATTCAAACGCTTCGACCTGGCGCAACGCGTCGCTCATGCGCGCGCCCCAGGTGTACAGGCCGTGGCCGCGAATCAGGTAGCCCACGCAATCGGGGTGCTGCTCGAGCCAAGGCTGAACCTTGGCGGCCAGGCGCGCGATGTCCTGATCATTGTCGAAAATCGGCACGCGCACTCGTGACTCGTGGGTGGCGATACCGCTGAAGGCTTTTTGCAGTTCGTAGTCTTCGAACACCAGCTCGCTGGCCTCGGTGGCGCGTGACAGCACCGTGGCGTTGACTGAATGGGTGTGCAGCACCGCGCCAATATCGGCGCGCCATTGGTACAGCTGCGTGTGCAACAAGGTTTCGGCGGAGGGCTTTTTGCCGGGTTCCAGGGAGTTACCGTGCAGGTCGGTGGCAAGCACATCCTCTGGGCCTAGCTGGCCTTTGTGCTTGCCGGAAACGGTGAGCAGCGCCTCAGTGGCCGAGAGTCGCGCCGAGTAATTGCTGCTGGTGGCCGGCGACCAGCCGCGACCATAAAGAAAACGTCCTGCCGCGATAATCTCGTCGGCCAATTGTTGCCGGCTCATGCCCGCTCCTCTTCGAATGCGGTGGGTGGCTTTGCGCCGTCGCGGGCGTTGTCGCTTGGCAGACGCAGCGCAATGATAACGGCGGCCGCCGTGGCCGCAACACTGGCGAGGGCAAACGTCCAGGCCGGGCCCAGCGTGTTCCAGCTATACCCCGAATACAGCGCACCGCACGCGCCGCCGATTCCCGCCAGTGCGGCATAAAGCGCCTGGCCCTGGCCTTGTTGGTTGGCGACAAAGCTGCGCTGCACAAAATGAATGGCCGCCGCATGAAAGCTGCCAAACGTGGCGGCGTGCAGCACCTGAGCCAGCACCAGCACGGGCAAGTGCTGCGCAAAATTGCCCAACAGCAGCCAGCGCACGGCGGCCAACAGGAAGCTGGCCGTTAAAACCTGGCGCAAGCTGAAGCGCTGAAGAATGCGCACCATCACTAGAAACACCAGCACCTCGGCGACCACGCCCAAGGCCCACAGCTGGCCGATAAACCCACGGGCGTAACCCAGCGCCTCCAGGTGCAAGGTGAGAAAGGTGTAATACGGCCCGTGGCTGAGTTGCATCAGACCGATGCACAGGTAAAACGCCAACACGCCTGGCTGGCGCAGCTGGGCGAGGAAACCGCCGACGTTGAGCTGATTGTCGCGCGCGTAGGGTTGCGCGTTCGGCACCCAGTAACTGCTGATGACGATGCCGGTCATGATGGCGATCAGCGCCCAGGGATAAATGTCCAGGCTCAGCCATTCGAACAGCTTGCCCAGCGCCGCCACGCAAACGATAAAACCGATGCTGCCCCACAGCCGAACCTGGCTATAACGCGCCGCTTGCTCGCGCAAATGGGCCAGGGTGATGACTTCGAATTGCGGCAGCACGGCGTGCCAGAAGAAGGCGTGCAGCGCCATGATCAGCGCCAGCCAGGCGTAGCTTTTGCTGATGAAGATCAGGCTGAAACACAGCAGGGTCGCGGCGGCGCCAAAGCGCACGATGGCCAGGCGTTTGCCGGTTCGGTCGCCGATCCAGCCCCACAGATTCGGAGCCACGCAGCGCATCAGCATGGGAATGGCCACCAGCTCGCCAATGCGCGCCGGGGAGAACCCAAGGTGATGAAAGTACAGCGCCAGAAACGGCGCGGTGGCCCCAAGCAGGGCGAAGTAAAAGAAGTAGAAACTGGATAACCGCCAGTACGGCAGTGGGCTGGCCATCACGCCTACCCCGCCACGCCCAGTGCGCCCATTGCGGGCGCCAGGGCAATAGGCGAAATCACAGCTGGCCCAGCACCGGGGTGCTGACGTGTACGTCGGCGTTCTGCCCGCGGTTACGCAGCAGGTGGTCGAGCAACACGATGGCCATCATTGCTTCGGCAATCGGCGTGGCGCGAATGCCCACGCACGGGTCGTGACGGCCTTTGGTGATGACATCTTGCGGCTGGCCGGCGACGTCCACCGAGCGGCCCGGCGTGGTGATGCTTGAGGTGGGTTTCAACGCCAGGTGCGCCACGATGGGCTGGCCCGACGAGATGCCGCCGAGAATGCCGCCGGCGTTATTGCTGAGGAAACCTTCTGGCGTCAGCTCGTCGCGGTGCTCGGTGCCGCGCTGGGCAACACAGGCGAAACCAGCGCCGATTTCCACGCCTTTCACCGCATTGATGCTCATCAGCGCGTGGGCCAGGTCGGCGTCCAGACGGTCGAAAATCGGCTCGCCCAGGCCAGGCATCACGCCATCGGCCACCACGGTGATTTTCGCGCCGACCGAATTCTGATCGCGGCGCAGCTGGTCCATATAGGCTTCCAGCTCCGGCACTTTGCTGGGGTTGGGGCAGAAGAAGGCGTTTTCTTCGACGCTGTCCCACGTTTGGAACGGAATTTCGATAGGGCCGAGTTGGCTCATGTAACCGCGCACCTGAATGCCAAAACCGGCCAGCACTTTTTTGGCGATGGCACCGGCCGCCACGCGCATCGCGGTTTCGCGCGCCGAGCTGCGGCCGCCGCCACGGTAGTCGCGTACGCCGTATTTGTGGTGGTAGGTGTAGTCGGCGTGAGCTGGACGGAACAGGTCTTTGATCGCCGAGTAGTCTTTGGACTTCTGGTCGGTATTGCGGATCAACAGGCCAATCGGCGTGCCGGTGGTTTTGCCCTCGAAGACGCCGGAGACGATTTCAACTTCGTCGGCTTCCTGGCGCTGCGTGGTGTGGCGGCTGGTGCCGGGCTTGCGGCGGTCCAGGTCGATCTGCAGGTCTGCTTCACTAAGCACCAGGCCGGGCGGGCAGCCGTCAACGATGGCCACCAGGGCCGGGCCATGGCTTTCGCCAGCGGTGGTGACAGTGAACAGCTTGCCGTAGGTGTTGCCGGACATGCAGGGGCGCTCCGCGAAATCAGCCAAAATAAGCGCCGAGGAGTATACCCGCGCCACGGGACCAGTTCATCCTCGAACCTTATTCCATCTGCTGCGTCCAAACGCCTACCTCCCGCTATGTAGCCCTCCTATGCCGCGCGCGCTTGCCCTGCTGCTGTTCCTGCTGATGCCTGCTGTAAGCCAGGCGCAATCGTTCACCGTATTGCAACGGCCGCTGACGCTGGACACCGCCGAAGGCCAATTGCACGGCACCTTGCTGCTGCCCAAAACCGACCTGCCGGTGCCCGTTGTGCTGCTGATTGCCGGCTCCGGGCCCACCGACCGTAACGGCAATAACCCCGAAGGCGGCAATAACGACAGCCTTAAACTGCTGGCGCAGAACCTGGCGCAGAACGGCATCGCCAGCGTGCGCTACGACAAACGCGGCATTGCCGCCAGCCGCCCCGCCACGCCGGATGAGCGCGACCTGAGCGTCGACAAATATGTGCAAGACGCGGTGGGCTGGAGCAGCACGCTTCGCCAAGATCAGCGTTTTTCCACCCTGACGCTGATCGGACACAGCGAAGGTGCGTTGATCGCCACCCTGGCCGCGCCTAAGGCCGGCGCCGATGCGCTGGTGTCGATTGCCGGCACCGGGCGGCCCATTGACCAAGTGATCAAAGAGCAACTGCGCGAACGCCAGCCCGCCGCCTTGCTGCCGCAAAGCCTGTGGACCATCGACCAACTCAAAGCCGGCCAACCGGTGCCCCACGTGCCGGAGGCATTGCAGGTGCTGTTTCGTCCCAGCGTGCAGCCGTACCTGATTTCACTGTTCCAGCAAGACCCGGCCGGCGCCTTCGCGCGGCTGACCATGCCGGCGCTGATCGTGCAGGGCAGCCATGACATGCAGGTTGAAGTGAAGGATGCCAACGCATTGAAAGCCGCCAAGCCGGACGCGCAGCTGGTGGTGATCGCGGGCATGAACCATGTGCTGCGCATCGTCGCCAACGAGCCGAAGGCGCAATTGGCGTCCTACAACAACCCAAAGCTGCCGCTGGCCCGCGAGCTGACAAGCCGCTTGGTCGACTTCGTGCTCGCCGTTCACTAGTAGCACTGCGCCAGCCTCAAGCGGCGCACGCCATAGCCGATAGAAACCCAGAC
The DNA here is from genome assembly GCF_979258585.1 of Pseudomonas sp. AC136. Taxonomy (NCBI): domain Bacteria; kingdom Pseudomonadati; phylum Pseudomonadota; class Gammaproteobacteria; order Pseudomonadales; family Pseudomonadaceae; genus Pseudomonas; species Pseudomonas sp. AC136. The sequence goes on along the minus strand of NZ_OZ409865.1, from coordinate 4,883,002 downwards.
GAGTACGCTTCTGCGTACCGCAACCACGGCTTTGGACCACGCGCATGGCAGACACCGACATCGAACAACCCGCGCCGCTTTCCGAGGAAACGCCCTCCGAAGAAACCGCCGTCAGCGAAGTCAATGCGGCGCTTCCGCACCCGTGGAACGCCCTGCCCGACGACCAGCTGCGCCTGCTGCGCTTGGCGCCCCTGCCCGCCGACCGCTACACCGGCAGCCGCCCGTTGCGCTTTGTGCAACTGGGGCGCCTGGCCCGCCACAGTCCCGACCTGAGTTTTCTGCGCCTGACCATCAACCTGCCCGGCATCATGACCCGCAAGGGCGACAACGTGCTGGAAGTGTGGATTGACCACCGGCTTAAAGAAGTGCGCTTCGGCCCGGACAAAGGCATGCGCCTGGAGCCGATCAACCGAGGCCTTGGCCGTTTCCTGCTAGCCCAAGGCATCGCCTGGGCCCAACAGCGGTGCGCGCACTACACCGTGGAAGGCGGTGCGTTGGGGATAAAAGACGTGCTCAGCGAAGATGCCCGTTTACGCCGCGACCATTTCCTCAAAGCCCAGGGCTTCGACATCGACTACGCCGATGCCCAGCAAGCCAAAGCCACCTACTCCGCGTCGCGCGTGAGCTCGCTGCGTGGCGACTGGAACAAGGAAAAGGTGCAAAGCATCGAACTGATGGACGCCGCCGCGATGCTCGAACACGCCGACCACAGCCTGCGCGAGCAGGACGTCAAACTGCTGAAACAACAGCAGCGCATCGACAGCCTGCGCCGCGAAGAAGGCACGCAGCGGTTCACCATTGCGTGTCTGGTGGCGTTTTGTGTGTTTCAGGCGGGGTTGTTTATTTGGATGGCGTCTCGGTAACAAACTCAACGGCCAAAACAAACTCAACGGCTCTGCTCCCCTCTCCCGCATGCGGGAGAGGGGCTGGGGGTGAGGGCAGCGGCGGACCCGGTCTCAGCTAAAAGCCCCTCTCCCGCCCTTCGGGCACCCTCTCCCGCAAGCGGGAGAGGGGAAATGTTCAGAACCGCGTGGGGCTTAAACGATGTTGCGATAGAGCTCCCCTCGCCCGCTTGCGGGAGAGGCGCTGGGGGTGAGGGCCGCGGCGCGCTCGGTCTCAGACAAAAGCCCCTCTCCCGCCCTTCGGGCACCCGCTCCCGCAAGCGGGCGAGGGGAAAAGTCCGAAACTGCGCAAGGCGTTAGAGGCGGACTTCAAACCCGCTCTGCAAACAACCCCTGATGCCGCCGGCACTGCTCAGCCGTCAGCAAAAACACGCCATGCCCACCGTTGGTGAACTCGGCCCAGGTGAAGTCCACTTCCGGGTACAGCGCTTCCACGTGCACCTGGCTGTTGCCGACTTCCACGACCAGTAAACCCTGCTCGGTCAAATGGTCAGCCGCTTCGGCGAGCATGCGGCGCACCAGGTCCAGGCCGTCGTCGCCGCAGGCCAGGCCAAGCTCCGGTTCGTGGTGGTATTCGGCGGGCATGTCGGCGAAGTCTTCGGCATCGACATAGGGCGGGTTGGAAACGATCAGGTCAAAACGCTGCGCCGGCAAACCGGCAAAGCCGTCGCCTTGCACGGTGAAAACACGCTCTTCTAGGCCATGACGCTCAATGTTCTGGTTCGCCACTTCCAGCGCCTCGAACGACAGATCCGCCAACACCACTTCAGCTCCGGTGAATTCATACGCGCAGGCAATGCCGATGCAGCCCGAGCCGGTGCACAGGTCGAGAATGCGTGCCGGCGTGGCGGCCAGCCAGGGGTTGAAGCGCTGTTGAATCAGCTCGGCAATCGGCGAGCGCGGAATCAGCACGCGCTCATCCACTACAAATGGCAGGCCACAGAACCAGGCTTCGCCCAGCAGGTAAGCAGTGGGAACGCGCTCTTCGATGCGTTGTTTGAGCAGGGTATGCAGGTAGTCGCGCTCGTCGTCTTCGAGGCGGCAGTCGAGGTAGGCGTCGGCCACTTCCCACGGCAGGTGCACGGCGCCGAGCACCAATTGCCGCGCGTCGTCCCAGGCGTTGTCGGTGCCATGGCCGAAGAACAGTTCTTCGGCATGAAAGCGGCTGACAGCCCAGCGAATGTGGTCACGCAGGGTACGCAAACGGGAGGTCGAAACGGTCACAGCGGCATCTCCAAAGTCGAGGCCGGCAGTTTAGCCGAAGGCGCTGGCGGCTCGGTCGCTTTCTTGCCATCGGCGCACGCGGCGCAAAATCGGCCCATAGCACAGACGTACAAGTAAATGGTTCACACGCACCGCCTGTGGGGTGACAATGACGCCCATTCGCGTCTGTCAGGAGCCACGACATGTCCCAACCGCAAACCTTACTCCAGCTCACCGGCCGCAGTTATCCGCCGGCCAGTTTGAGTAATGCCTGCCTGCTGATTATCGATGCGCAAGAGGAATACCGCAGCGGCGCCATGCCCTTGCCCGGCCTGGACGCCGCCATTGCGGAGATCGCCAGCCTGCTCGAAACCGCCCGCGCCAATGGCACGCCGATCGTTCATGTAAAGCACCTGGGGGTTCCCGGCGGCTTTCTCGATCCGCAAGGCCCACGCGGAAGATTCATGCCCGAATTGGCGCCGCTTCCGAATGAAACCGTGGTGGAAAAACGCCTGCCAAATGCCTTTTCGGGCACTGACCTGCACGGTCGCCTGGAAGCCATTGGCCGTCTGGATCTGATTATTTGCGGCTTCATGACCCATTCCAGCATCAGCACCACTGTGCGCGCCTGCAAAGATTACGGTTACCGCTGCACCCTGGTCGACAGCGCCTGTGCCACGCGCGACCTGCCGTACGGCGAGGGCGTGATCAGTGCCGCCGAGGTGCACCGCACTGAAATGGCCATTCTGGCGGACAACTTCGCCGCGCTGGTCAGCCACGCCAAGGCTTTAATCTAAGCCTGTTTCCCACGCCAAACCGGGCGCCCGCCGACTTCCGACGGCCCGGTGAGTGAACCTCGACCCCGTGCACCGGTCATACCGCCGACACCCTGAAAGGAAAGCGGAATGAAATTGTCTGATGGTTTCGATGCCCGACGCCTTCGCCCACGCGGCCCCGGAAGCTGGCGCTGGCGCTTCGCGGCCGCCCTTTCGGCGCTGTTCGCCGTGCTCGGAATTTTGCTGGCTATGGCCGGCGCCGCCACGCTGCTGGGTCGGCCACCGGCCTTGGGCGGCTTGAACGACACGCCCGGCAGCGCCACCGTGATTCTGGTCTTTGGCTTGGTGTTGCTCTGGCTCGGCATTGCCGCCTGGCGCCGCTGCCGCCGCCGTCTTCGTCGTCCAAGCGATCTGGCACTGGCTCCGCATTTGATGAAAAAACACGACTGATTCGCCGGGGGGTTGTTCGCCCCAAGTGGCGAACGGATGGGTAAACTCGGCCCATTCGCGGAGACCTCCCATGCAAGACGACGACTTTTCCCTCTTCAAAAACGAAACTCGCGGCATCAAACCTCTCCAGCACGACCGTGCCGAAACCGGTAAACCCAAAGCGGACCGCGCCCGTGTGCAGGCCCTGCGCCAGGCCGCGACCATTTCCGAAGGCGTTACTCGTGTTGATGGTTTGTCTGACCAGTTCGTTATCGACGTCGGCGCCGAAGACCCGCTGTACTGGGCGCGCGACGGCGTGCAAGACGGCCAGATGCGCAAACTCAAGCTGGGCCAGATCAGCTTCGAAGGCAGCCTCGACCTGCACGGCATGAACGTCGAGAAGGCCCGCGACACGCTGTGGGAATTCCTTGCCGAAGCCAACAAGCTGGAAATCCGCTGCGTACGGGTCACCCACGGCAAAGCGGTGCGCATGGATGGCAAGCGGCCGATGATCAAAAGCCACGTCAACACCTGGCTGCGCCAACACCCGGGCGTGCTCGGCTTTACCTCGTGCCTGGCAAAACACGGCGGCACCGGCGCTATTTACGTGCTGCTCAAACGCACCATGATGGATGGCCGCGACGAGTAGGACGCTTCTCATGGAGTGCTTGCAAGCGGCAGTGCCGCGCCCTACCCTGCGTCTTCTGCTTACTGCCCCCATGCCTTACAGGTAGATCATGTCTCTGGAACAGAATTACACCGCGATCCTCAGCCAATTGGGTGAGGACGTTTCCCGCGAAGGCCTGCTCGACACGCCCAAGCGTGCCGCCAAAGCCATGCAGTATCTTTGCCGCGGTTATGAACAGACCTTGGAAGAAGTCACCAACGGTGCCCTGTTCAGCTCCGACAACAGCGAAATGGTGTTGGTGAAAAACATCGAGCTGTACTCGCTGTGCGAACACCACCTGCTGCCGTTCATTGGCAAAGCCCACGTCGCCTACATTCCTAGCGGCAAAGTGTTGGGCTTGTCGAAAGTGGCGCGCATCGTCGACATGTACGCCCGCCGCCTGCAAATTCAGGAAAACCTCAGCCGCCAGATCGCTGAAGCGGTGCAGACCGTCACCGGCGCCTTGGGCGTCGCAGTGGTGATCGAAGCGCAGCACATGTGCATGATGATGCGCGGTGTCGAGAAGCAGAATTCGTCGATGGTGACGTCGGTAATGCTCGGCGAATTCCGCCAGAACGCCGCCACCCGGAGCGAGTTCATGGGCTTGATTCGCTAAGCCACGCCATACGAAAAAAACCGGCCACTGTGCCGGTTTTTTTGTGCCTCGAATTCGCCGTGCGACGGTGTGTACGCGCGCGGCTCTTCGCAAATCTCTAGGAAAACTCCTACAAACATAATCGACCTTGATGTAAGTCAGGCCCCGTCCTAAAGCCGCTCACTAGCCTTGGCGCATCCGCTCGCACGCCGTCGAGCAGCACGCTAAGGACGCAATCGCATGGCTTATTTAGTCTGGCAGGAAGACCTCAACACCGGCATTCAGATCATCGACGATCAGCACAAACGAATCGTCGCCATGATCAACCAGCTGATTCACGCCGACGAAAACAACCACAGCCGCGAAGAAGTCGGCGAGGTGCTCAGCGAATTGGTGGACTACACCCTTTCGCATTTCGCCTTTGAGGAAGCGCTGCTGGAAGAAGCCGGTTACGCCTTCACCCGCCCCCATAAACGCGTGCATGAAATCTTTACCGACCGGGTGAGCGAGTTCAATTTGCGTTTTCGCGCTGGCGAAGACGTGACGCAGGAGCTGATCAACCTGTTGTCACGCTGGCTGTTCAACCACATCCGCAACGACGACAAGGCCTACGCCCAGACGGTGAAGAACAACATCAACGCCCTGGTGAACAACAAACACAGCGGCGGCTGGCTATCGCGCTCGTTCAAACGCTTTTTCGGCGAAGCCCACGCCTGATCGGCGGCGCGGCTAAATGCGCTCCGGCTAAGGCCAGGGCGCACGCATTCAGGTAAGCTCCGCCCTCGAATTTTCAGCCGTTGAGGGTGTTCTGGTGCTTATCAAAGCGTTACGGGTTGGCTTGGGCCAGCTCATTGTGTTCATCGACTTCATAACCCGCCCGCGCAAACAAAAGCGCACGCCCGAGGCGCAAGCCCAAGTCGCCCAGGCCACCTCAGGCATGGCGCTGTATCAGTTCCAGGCGTGCCCGTTTTGCGTACGCACCCGCCGCACCATGCACCGCCTGAATCTGCCGGTTGAGCTGCGCGACGCCAAGAACAATGAGCAACACCGCCAAGCGCTATTGGCCGGTGGCGGCGCGATCAAAGTGCCGTGCTTGCGTATCGAAGAAAACGGCGGCACCACGTGGATGTATGAATCCAAGGCGATCATGCAGTACCTGGAAGATCGCTTCGCCACCGTATAAATAGAAGGTCTACTGACCGTTTCTTTGCAGCTCGGCCAAGCGTTGTGCCAGGCCGTCGAGGTCAGGAATCGGCGCCTCTGGCAGGTCGCGCAATACCACTCGGGTAAGGCGCATCTGCCGGATAAACCGACGGCAATTGGTGCAGCTGGCCAAGTGCAGGCGCACGGCAATGCGTGAGCGCAGGCGCAATTGCCCGTCGAGAAAATCACTCGAATGGGCGACCAGTTCTTTACACGTCAGCAATGCCCCGTCTCCTCGAAATGCTCCAGGGTGGCAAACACCTTGAGCCGTGCGCGATGCAACAGCACCCTTGCATTGGAGAGCGAGATGTCGAGAAGATTACAAATCTCCTCCAACTCCAAGCCCTGCCGTTCGCGCAGGTTGAGCACGCTGCCTTGCAAATCCGACAGACTCGCCAAGGTTTTCTCCAGGCATTCGCGCAGCTCGTCTTCGGTGAGCAACGCCTCCGGCGAATCCTGATGCCAGTTGTGCGGCGCCAGTAGCCAGTGGCCGTCTTCGGCGAAACGGCTGTCGTCGATGCTGCCGTGGGGCGATGGAATATCGTCCAGCAGCACTTCGCGGCGGTTGTGTTTCAGGCGGGTTTTGGCGGTGTTGGCGGTGATGGTCAGCAGCCAGGTTTTCAGGCTGGAGCGGCCCTGAAAACCAGCCAGATTGCGCACCACCGCCAGCCAGGCGTCTTGCACCACTTCATCGGCATTGCGGCTGCCGACAATGGCATAGGCCACCGCGCGCATCGCGCTCTGATAGCTGGCGACCAACTCGCGAAAGGCCAGTTGGTCGCCGGCCAGCAGGCGTGGCAGTAACTGCGCGTCGGGCGGCGCGCTCATCAATGCTTACGCAGAATCACGCTGCCAATGGAGTAACCGGCGCCGAACGAGCTGAGCACACCCAGGGTGCCGCTTGGCAGGTCGTCCTGATTTTTGTGAAAGGCGATAACCGAGCCGGCCGAACTGGTGTTGGCGTAGGTGTCGAGAATCACCGGCGCTTCGTCCGGCAAGGCGTCGCGGCCCAGCAGCTTTTTGGTGATCAGCAGGTTCATGCTCAGGTTGGCTTGGTGCAGCCAGAAGCGTTTCACGTCAGACACCTGAATGTCGTTGGCGGCCAAGTGCTCGCCCACCAGCTCGGCCACCATCGGGCACACGTCACGGAATACCTTGCGGCCTTCCTGCACGAAGAGTTTGTCGCGCTGGCCGATGCCCTCTTCCGCCGCGCGGTTGAGGAAGCCGAAGTTGTTGCGGATGTTGTTGGAGAACTGAGTCAGCAGCTTGGTGCTGACGACGTCGAACTGGTAGGCCGAAGTAGCCAGATCGGCACGTTCCACCAGCACGGCGGTGGCGGCATCGCCAAAGATGAAGTGGCTGTCGCGGTCGCGGAAGTTCAGGTGACCGGTGCAGATTTCCGGGCTTACCACGAGAATCGCGCGGGCTTGGCCCAGTTGAATGTTCTGCGTGGCTGCCTGAATGCCGAAGGTGGCAGAGGAACACGCCACGTTCATGTCGTAGGCGAAACCGGTGATGCCCAGCGCGGCTTGCACTTCAATGGCCACGGCCGGGTAGGCGCGTTCCAGGTTCGAGCAGGCGACGATTACACCGTCGACGTCCGCCGCCGTTTTGCCGGCGCGTTGCAAGGCTTGCTCAGCCGCCGCCACGCCCATTTGGCAAAGAATGCCCCACTCTTCGTTGGAGCGTTCCGGCAGACGTGGGGTCATGCGTTGCGGGTCGAGAATGCCTTCTTTGTTCATTACAAAGCGGCTTTTGATGCCGGAGGCTTTTTCGATGAAAGCGCTGCTGGACTCGCTCAGCGCCTCGACTTCACCGCGTTCAATGGCGGCAGCGTTGTCGGCGTTGAATTGCCGCACGTACGTATTAAAGGACTCCACCAGCTCATCGTTCGAAATGCTGTTTTCCGGGGTAAATAGGCCGGTACCGCTGATGACGACGTTATACACGGTCGATCCTCTTGCAACGTTATTGATCGGAATGGCGGCTATTGTGCCCGAAAAGGACTACAAATCCCCAGCGATACCGGCAGACGTTCGTCACCACCGAGAAGGCACACAACGGCGTCCGATACAGCAAGGGCAGTCTTCGGAAAAGGCACCAGGAACGGCCGGATGCGTCAGCTTAAATAGCGCTCGGCCCCTATGGTTGACTGGTTTCCCACTGCCGACGGAGCGCCTCGCCCATGACTGTCAACGCCGATTACCCCGCTAGCTGGCGGGAAAAAATTCAAAATGAGCTGCGCTTTTCCGTCGCCAACGGTTTACCCGGCGCGGTGATCGCCGCCCATTGCAAGGGCCGACCAGTGCTGTTCGAGGCGCACGGTCAACAGCGGCGCTACAACGAAACGGCACTAATGCCGACACCCGAGCCCATGCGCGCCGATACCCTGTTCGACCTCGCCTCCCTGACCAAAATCTTTTCCACCACGCTGGCGCTGATGCACTTGGTGGACGTAGGCGCGGTGAGCATCGACGCCCCTGTTTCGCATTACCTGCCGACCTTCGCTGGCGGCAGCAAAGCAAAGGTTACGGTGCGGCATTTGCTGCAGCATCGATCGGGCCTGCCCTCGTCCTTTCATTTTTACGACCCCAAGCAAGTGCCCGTCGCGTTTTACTCTCAGAGCCGAACGCAAACATGCTGGCTGCTGCCCCTGGTGCCGCTGCGGCATGAGCCCGATAGCGTGACGCTCTACAGCGACGTCGGCTTTGCCATGCTGGGTTTGATCATCGAAACCGTCACGGGCGTTCGGCAAGACGCGTACGTTCACGAACACATCTATGCGCCGCTGGGCTTAGATGACACCGGCTACAAAATGCGCGAACGCGGCATCGACCGAAACCGCTTCGAAGCCACGGAGCGCTGCGGTAATACCCGTGATGGGCACGTCTGGTTTCCCAACATTCGCACCTACACGCTGCAGGGCGAGGTGCATGACGAAATGGCCTATTACGCCATGGGCCAAGTCTCTGGTCATGCAGGACTGTTTTCCACCGCAGCCGACCTCAGCGTATTGAGCCAACTGCTGCTCAACGGCGGCAGCCTGGGCGATTACCGCCTGTGCTCGGCGCAAACGGTGCAGTCGTTCACCCAAACGCTAAATGCCGACGCCACATACGCACTGGGTTTCCAGGTGCCAACAGCCAGCACGCAGCTAACTTATGGCGTGCTGCTGCCGGCCGCTGGCAACGCCGTGGCGCACACCGGGTGGACCGGAAAGTGCGTGGTGCTCGATTTCGCCCACCAATCGAGCTTCCTTTTATTAACCAACAAAAAACACAGTCCCGTGCTGGCCTTGCCCAACGGTGACTGCAATCACTTCGCCGGCGATCTGCTGCCCAGCGCTTTGTACGGCGCAACCGTGCAGCTGTTCTACGCCGGGCTGCTGGCCGCTCAAGCGGCTCGCCTTGAAGCTGCGGACACAATGTCGGAATGCGTCTAGCACGCGGATTGTTACCCCAGCCGCAACAGATATTTACGCGGATAAAACCTGCAACAATTTGTAATGAACCGTAGTCTAAAAATCCGCGCGGACAAGACGACCGCGGATAACGCCCTGCCGTTAATCCGCATCCGGGGCCGTAAACGGCCACCTTTCGCACCCTCGCTTCGCTCGTCTGACCCTACGGCCAGGCTCGCAAAAAACCCGTGAACTGATAACGGCAGGCCCGCCTCTACCAAGCTGTAACCCAGCACCCGAGGCGCGCGCTGCGTCAGGAGCCCTGCATGACTGAGCAATCCAAAGGCTTCACCCGCCGGCAGTTGTTGAAAACTTCCGCCACCTCCCTGGCCATTGGCGCCGCCGCAACCGCCCAGGCGGCCACCGTGATCGGCACGCCCAAATGGCTGCCCTTCGACCACAACGGCCCGCTGCACTATGACAGTCCGGGTTGGCAATTTTTTACGGCAGAGGAAGTGGTTGAGCTTGAGGCCATCGTTGAGCAGCTGATTCCTGCTGACGAACTGAGCGTCAGCGGTAAAGAAGCCGGCTGTGTGGTGTTCATGGACCGCCAGATGATGAGCGACTACGGCGACTTCGGCCGCTTATATATGCAAGGCCCGTTTACCCCCGGCACGCCCGCACAGGCCGACCAGTCGCCCTTGGTGCCACGCGAGCGTTATCGCCTCGGCCTGGCCGGGCTGAACAAATATTGCCAGGCCACCTTCCAGAAAAAATTCAGCGAGCTGCCACCGGAGCAGCGCGACAAGGTGCTGGTCGACCTGGAAAAAGGCACCATCACGCTCGAAGGCATCGAAGCCAAAGCGTTCTTCCAGCAAGTGCTGGATAACACCATGGAAGGCTTTTTTGCCGACCCAATCTACGGCGGCAACCGCGACATGGTGGCTTGGAAAATGATCGGCTTCCCCGGCGCGCGCTACGACTACCGCGACTACGTGGGCATGCATAACCAGAAGCTGAACCTCACGCCGCTCTCGATCATCGGCAGCTCCGCCTGGAATAAAAAGGGTTAACTCATCATGGCTAAAAAACTTCCTTCCACCGATGTGGTGGTTGTCGGCCTCGGCTGGGCTGGCTCAATTATCGCGAACGAACTGGCGGACACCGGCCTCAACGTCATCGGTTTTGAACGCGGCCCGTGGCGCGACACCGCCAGCGATTTCAACCTGGCCCACGCCACCGACGAATTGCGCTACAGCCGCCGCCAGGAGCTGATGCTGCGCACCAAGCAAAACACTTGCACGATGCGCAATAAAGAATCGGAAACCGCGCTGCCCATGCGTGTGTGGGGCTCGTTCCACCCCGGCAACGGCACCGGCGGCGCCGGCAACCACTGGGCCGGCATCACCTTTCGCTTCCAGCCTGAAGAGTTCCGCCTGGCCAGCCATTTGAAAGAACGCTACGGCAAGGAAGTTCCCGCAGAGCTGACCCTGCAAGACTGGGGCACCACGTGGGAAGAAATGGAGCCGCACTACGACGCCTTCGAGCGGTTGGCTGGTGTGTCTGGCAAGGCCGGCAACCTCAATGGCACCATCGTTGACGGCGGCAACCCATTCGAAGGGGCCCGCTCCAAGGAATACCCGAACCCGCCCACCGCGCAAACCTACGCGCCGACGCTATTCGCTGAAACCGCGAAAAACCTCGGTTACAAGCCCTTCCCGGTGCCCTCGGCGCTGGCCTCGCAGGCTTACACCAACCAGTTGGGCGTCACCATGGGGCCGTGCACGTTCTGCGGCTTCTGCACCAACTACGGCTGCGCCAACTATTCCAAGGCCAGCGCCATCGTCAACGTGCTGCCAGCGCTGATTCGCAAGCCCAACTTCACCGCCAAAACCAATTCCGAAGTGCTCAAGGTGGTGATGGACAGCACCGGCACCCGCGCCACCGGCATCATTTATGTCGACTCCAGCGGCGAAGAGTGGGAACAGCCGGCCGAGATTGTGGTGATCGCCGCGTTCATCTTCGAAAACGTGCGGCTCATGCTGCTTTCAGGCATCGGCGAACCCTACAACCCCATCGCCAACACCGGCACCACCGGCCGCAATTTCGCCTACCAGACCGCCAACAGCGTGCGCATGTTCTTCAACGACAAGAACTTCAACCCGTTTATCGGCGGCGGCGCTATCGGCATGGGCATCGACGAATTCAACAACGACAACTTCGACCACTCCGGGCTTGGCTTCGTCGGGGGCGGCAGTACGCGCGTCACCCCGATTGGCGCCCCGCCCATCGACTCCCGACCCGTGCCGCCGGGCACTCCGAACTGGGGCGGGAAGTGGAAAAAAGCCACGGTGGAAAACTACCTGAGCAGCATGTCCATCGGCTGCGAGGCCAGCAGCTACACCACGCGCAATAACTACTTGTCGCTGGACCCGAACTACACCGACCCGCACGGCCGGCCGCTGCTGCGCATCACCTTCGACTTCCCTGAAAACGACCTGAAGATGGCGCAGTACTGCACCAACAAAGTCGTGGAAATTGCCAAGGCCATGAACCCGCGAGAATTCGTACCGGCACCGAGGAAAGGGCCGTGGTCGAACACCTCGTACCAGTCGTCGCACATCGTCGGTGGTTTCATCATGGGCGCCGACCCGAAGAACAGCTCGGTCAACAAACACCTGCAAGTGTGGGGCGTGCCCAACCTGTTTGTGGTCGGCTCGTCTGCCTTCCCGCAGAACCCCGGCTACAACCCCACCGGCACCGTGGGCGCGCTGGCCTTCAAAGCGGCGGACGCCATTCGCCGCCTGTACCTAAAACGCCCCGGGGAGATGATCAGCGTATGAAAACTTTCATTTCCCTGGGCGCCTTTGCCCTGTTCGGCCTGAGCCTCAGCGTTCACGCAGCTTCTGGCGCCGACTCGTACAACATGGTGGAAAAAGGCCGCTACCTGGCCGTGCTGGGCGACTGCACTGCCTGCCACACCGTGCCCGGCAAACCGGCGTTTTCCGGTGGCGTGGCCATTGAAACGCCGTTTGGCAAACTGGTCGGCGCCAATATCACGCCCGACCGGGAAACCGGCCTGGGCCATTGGAATTTCGACGACTTCCAGGCCGTGATGTCCGAAGGCCACAGCCGCGGCGGCAAACGCCTGTACGGCGCCATGCCCTTTACCGCGTACACCAAGGTCACGCGCGAAGACAACCGCGCCCTATGGGCGTACCTGCAGACGTTGGAGCCGGTGAACAACCCGGTTGAAACCAACCAACTGCCCTTCCCCTTCAACGTGCGCACCAGCCTCATTGGCTGGAACTGGCTGAACTTCACCGCCGGTGAGTTCGTGCCCAACGCAGAAAAAACGCCGCAGTGGAACCGAGGCGCGTATCTGGTGGAAGGTCTTGGTCACTGTGGCACCTGCCACACGCCGAAAAACATCATCGGCGGTGACGACAATGACCAGTTCCTCGCCGGTGGCGATTTGCAGGGCTGGATCGCGCCGGACATCACCTCCAACCCGCACAGCGGTATGGGTAAGTGGAGCAACGAGGACATCGTCGAGTACCTGAAAACCGGCGCCAACCGCTTCGACATCGCCTCCGGGCCGATGGCCGAGGCCGTGGAAAACTCGACTCAGCACTGGACCGATGAAGACCTGATGGCGGTAGCGGTGTACCTCAAAGATGGGCAGAAACCGTCACCGGCGCCGCAGCCGGTAGCGGCCGATGACCCGGCGATGGTAGCGGGTAAAGCGTTGTACGCCGACCGCTGCTCCGCCTGCCACGTGCCGAACGGAGAGGGCATCAAAACCCTGTTCCCGAAACTGGCCGCCGCGCCATTGGTTAACAGCACCGACCCGACCTCGCTGATTCGCGTGGTACTGGCCGGCAGCCGTGCCGGTAGCACCGAAGCCGCACCGACCGGGCCCGCCATGCCGGCGTTCGCCTGGAACCTCACGGACGAAAACGTCGCTGACGTGCTGACTTACGTGCGCAACACTTGGGGCAACGCCGCGCCGGCTGTAACGGCGGGCGAAGTGGCCAATTTGCGAGAGAACCTGCAGTAACCGCATAACCCTGTGGGAGCGGCTTTAGCCGCGATGCTCTCGAAAAGCATCGCGGCCAATCGGAGTGCCGCCCTGCCGCTCCCACAGGGACCCGCTGCCGTTATGCCCTGCATCACCCAACTGGATAGTCCTTGAGCCGCGCCCCGACGCCGCGCCACTCTGCTGAGATCCACAAGGAGACCAGCATGAGCGACTACCGCACCCTCACCCGCCACGATGCCAACGGCGTGGCCACCATCGAATTTGATCACCCGCCCATCAACCTGATGGACCGCGAGGTGATCATCGACCTGCTGAAACTGGCGAAAAGCCTGGAAGCCGATAAAGCCACCCGCGTCGTGCTGTTTCGCAGCGCCAACCCGGAATTCTTCATCGCCCACTTTGACCTCGGCAGCCAACTTAATCAGCCAGCGCCGCCGCTGCCCGAAGGCCAGGCCAGTTTGCTCAGCGCCCTGTTCACGCGCTTTAGCCGCCTGCCGCAAGTGACCATCGGCGAACTGCGCGGCCGTGCGCGCGGCGCCGGCAGTGAATTTTTGTTGGCGCTGGACATGCGCTTTGCCTCACGCGAGCACGCCCTGTTGGGCCAGCCAGAAGTGGCCGTCGGCTTGCTGCCAGGCGCAGGCGGCACGGTGCGGTTAACGCAACTGGTCGGACGTGGCCGCGCTTTGGAAATTTGCCTGGGCGGCGCCGACTTCGACGCTGACATGGCCGAGCGCTACGGCTGGATCAACCGCGCCGTTCCCGACGCGAACCTCAGCGCCCATTGCGAAGCGCTGGCGCAACGCATCGCCAGTTTTCCAGCGGCGGGCATTGCCCATATCAAAGCGGTGGTCGAACAGGTGAGCGCTGCACCGGAGGCGGCGCTGGTAGAAGAATCGCAACGCTTCGGCGCCGACATGAATGCACCAGCGACACTGGAGCGGGTGCAATGGATGATGGAAAACGGCGGGCAAACGGACGGGGAAATGGAGCGCGAGTTGGGTGCCAACCTGGCGAAATTCGCCTGAGCGCTAAGGCTCCGTAGAAGCGGCGCTCGCCGCGATTTGGCGTGATCTGAAATCACCGTTTTCAGTAACGACAAAAAAGCATCGCGGCTGAAGCCGCTCCCACAGAAGGTGGGTGTTGGCGCTGAAGCTTTGGCAGAGAATTTCAACCCACCTCCGTCATCCCCGCGCAGGCGGGGATCCAGAATCGCGAACGGGAACGCCAAACTCGGCGCTTATGCCGGTCGCAAGATAGCCACTGCCTGCTCGCCGTATTGCACGACGTACCCGCCATGCGCGCGTTGCCAGTCGCGCGCTGAAGTCGGGTCCGGGAACCAGTGTTTTTCGTAGTCGCCAAAAGCGCCGGCGTCTAGGCGGTAGCGATCCAGGCAGGCGGCTTCGCGGGTGTCGATTTCAGCCTTGCAGCTCGCCCAGTCGGCGTAGCCCAGTTCTATCGCTAACAGACGCAGCAGCGTTTTCAACTGCAGCGCGGCGCGGTTGGCCTGCAACGCGGACACGCTCAAACCACCGCTAAGCTTCGCCGCGTGCAGCCGGCGCAACACCGGCAGCGCCACGCTCAAGCTGTCCGAACGAGCGTGCCGCAACAGACGCCGCGCGTGGCTGCGTAGAAAATCGCTGTGTCGATGGGTGGGGGACAACGGGTTGGATGTAGACCACATAAACCTTTCCTCTTCTAATGTGGCCGTTCTCGCTGCGGCGTGAAGATTCAGGTTGCGGTAGATCCGAAGAAAAAACCGAACGACAGGTGCGGCTGGCTTTTGCGAGAGCGGGCGCCCTGTCGCGCCCGGTGGCAAGTTTAGTGTGGGGCGTAACTCAGTGACAAGGGTGCTGTGGACATCACCCGTTCAGACGCTTCACCAAACGCGCTTGCAACGCCTGCAACTCACCCGCGTCGGCCTTCTGGCTGGCGTGAACACCAAGGCCTTCGCCGGCGTAGCGCGGCACGATGTGCATATGGATGTGGAACACCGTTTGCCCGGCTGGCGCGCCATTGAACTGGGCGATTTGCACGCCGGCCGGTTCCAGTTCCTCAACGATCGCGCGGGTGAGTGTTTGCACCACGGCCATAACCTTGCCCAACGCACCGGTATCGACTTCCAGGATGTTGCGCGCCGCCGAGCGTTTGGGGATCACCAAGGTGTGGCCGAACGACTGCGGGAACACGTCGAGAAACGCCAGCACGTCGTCATCTTCGTACAGTTTGTAGCAGGGCGCGTCGCCGCGAATGATCTGGGCAAAAATGTTCTGGTTGTCGTAATCGCCGTGCAGGCTCATCTAGGTTCTCCGTCCGTTGGGCTGAGGGCAAACCATACCGGCTCAGCCCCTCGTCTGAAAACCCCACTATTTTTCAGAATTGCGAGCGCCTCGGCATACCACAGGTTGCGGCGCGCGGCGCTTTACGGAAAAATCCCCGCCCTTCGCAAACCTGGCGGTCCTACCCTGGCCCACCAGTCATGGCGGCCCTACCAATAATAAACAGCACCGCGATCCGCGCTTGCCCCGAGCAGGCTACGGCACTTATCGCCCATCGCTGACTACATCCGACACACGCATGCCCCGTTCAGGCCACAAGCCTGAGGCGGGTTCTTTGGCTTGGCAGAATTTAAGGAAAACCGATGTTCAAGTATCTGTCTTTGGCGCTCGCCGCCTTGCTGCTGACGATCAGCCCCTCAATGGCGACGGCTGAAGATGCAGCCCCGATCGTTATCAAGTTTTCCCACGTGTCGGCGGAAAGTACGCCCAAGGGCCAAGGCGCCTTGCTGTTCAAAAAATTGGTGGAAGAACGCCTGGCCGGCAAAGTAAAGGTTGAGGTGTACGCCAACTCCGCGCTGTTTGGCGACGGCGAAGAACTGGCCGCGCTGGCCGATGGCCGTGTGCAAATGCTGGCGCCGTCGCTGTCGAAATTCGACAAGTACACCAAGCGCCTGCAAGTGTTTGACCTGCCGTTCTTGTTTACCGATCAGGCAGCGGTCGACCGTTTCCTCAAGCGTGAAAAAAGCCGCGAACTGCTGCGCTCGATGAACAGCAGCAACATCTACGGCCTGGGCTTCTGGACCAACGGCATGAAGCAGCTGTCGGCTAACAAAGCCCTTCACACCCCGGCCGATGCCAAAGGCCTGGCCTTCCGCATTCAAGCGTCGAGCGTGCTGGAAGCCCAATTCGCAGCCCTGGGCGCCACCACCGTGAAGCTGCCGTTCGCCGAGACCTACAAGGCGTTGGAAAGCGGCACCGTACAGGGCACGGAAAACCCGTGGTCGAACTTTGTTTCGCAGAAGTTCGAGAAAGTGCAGCCGTACGTGACCATCACCAACCATGGCGTGCTGAGCTACATGGTGGTGACCAACAGTAAGTTCTGGACCAGCATTCCCTTCCAGATCCGCAGCGAGTTGGAGTCGATTCTGGACGAAGTGACCCTCTCGGTTAACCAGACCGCCGAAGCCAATAACCAGCGCGATTACGAGCAGCTGGTAGCGGGCGGCAAGGCCAAAATCATCACCCTGACGCCGGCCGAACAGGCAGCCTGGCGCGAGGCGATGCTGCCGGTGTGGAAGCAGTTTGAAGGTGAGATTGGCGCCGATGTGTTGCATGCGGCGCGGGCTGTGAATCGCAAATAAAAAGCGTACCCTCTCCCCCAGCCCCTCTCCCCTAGGGGCGAGGGGAGCTAATCGGTGACTGGGGCAATATCGCCGCTTTCGCTGCTGATCCCCTCGCCCCTCGGGGAGAGGGTTAGGGAGAGGGGGGAAGCAGCGACGCCGCGTTAACCCTCCACCGCCGCCCACTGCTTACCCAAGCGCTTATCCGACACCGCCACCTTCGTGCCCAACTGCTGGGCAAACAACGACACCCGATATTCCTCGAGCATCCAGCGATACAGCACCAGCTGTGGATCACGCTTGCCTTCCTGCGCGTGCTTATCGGCTCGGGCCTGGTATTGCGCCCACAACCCAGCCAGCTCGCCGCTCCACACCCGGTCTTTCTGCAATTGCGAGCCGAGTTTGTCGAAGCGCTGTTCGATGGCTCTCAGGTAGCGCGGCAGTTCTTTTAGCCATTCGGCCGGGGTTTCGCGCACGAAGCCTGGGTAGACCAAATGGCTTAGCTGCGCCTTGATGTCGTTGAGGGCGACGGCTTGAGCCAGGTCGATTTTGCCTTTGAAGCGCTTTTGCAAACCGTGCCATAGCTTGAGAATTTCCAGGGTCAGGCGCGCCACGCGTTCGGCGTGCTCGGCCCAGGCGCCACGCTTTTTCTCGGCCAGTGCCAGCAGGCCGACACCGTCGCGGGGCAAGGGGTTTTCGCCGTCGAGGATGCAGGTGTCGAGGCTGGCCAGCAGAATGTCTTCCACCAACGCATCGACCCGGCCCAGGTCTCGGTACAACAAGCCCAAGTCCGTCAGGCCCGGCAATTTGCTGCGCAGAAACTTCGCCGGCTCACTGAGCTGTTGCAGGAGCAAGCGCTGCAAGGCGCGACGGTGTTGGAATTCGGCTTCGGCAGCAGTGGCAAAGCGGCCTTCTTTGACCGTGCCGCCCTCCTCCACCAGCGCCGGGTACACGGTCATCGACAAGCCGGCGATGTTTTGCTGCGTGGTCTGCGCCACCGGGGCGAACACTTTGGCTTCGACCGGTTTTTGCTGTTTGTCGGTTTTAACCATGGCCAAGGCGGCCTGGCTGGCTTCGGCGAAACGCGCTGTCAGTTCAGCCAGGTCACGGCCTTCTCCGAGCAACTTGCCCTGACCGTCGACCACTTCAAGGTTCATTTTCAGGTGGTTTTCTACCTGCCGTTCCGCCTCGGCCCACGCCTCTTCCGTTACGCGCACACCGGTCATGCGCTGCAATTCAGCGCTCAAGGCTTGCACCAACGAGCCTTGCCCGAAGGCGATGCGCGACAACGCGGCTTTGACGAAATCCGGCACCGGCACAAAGTTTTTGCGCAGGGCTTTGGGCAGCTCACGCACTAGGGCGATGCACTTGGCTTCGAGCAAACCCGGCACCAGCCATTGCAGGCGCTCGGCGGGAATTTGCGGCAGCAACGGCGCCGGCACGCGCAGCGTGACGCCGTCGCGCGGGTGGTTGGGCTCGAAGTGATAGGTCAGCGGCAGGCGCAAGTCGCCCAGTTGCAGGTGGTCGGGGTACTGCGCGTCTGTCACTTCGCTGGCGTCGCGGGCGAGGATGTCTTCCTCGCGCATGATCAGCAGCTGCGGATTTTTCGCGCTTTCGGTTTTGTACCAACTGTCGAAGGTGGCGGTCTGGTAAATGTCGGCCGGCAGGCGCGCGTCGTAGAAGGCGAACAGGGTTTCTTCGTCGGCAAGAATATCGCGACGGCGAGCCTTGGCTTCCAGTTCGTCGAACAGCTCCAGCAGTTCCTGGTTGGCTTTCAGGCACTTGGCGCGCGACTGAATTTCGCCGCGCACCAGCCCTTCGCGGATAAACAATTCACGCGCCACTGCCGGCTCAATCGGGCCAAAGTGCACCGGCCGGCGGCCGACCACGATCATGCCGTACAAGGTGATCTGTTCGAACGCCACCACTTGCCCGCGTCGTTTTTCCCAGTGCGGTTCGAAGTGGTTTTTCTTGATCAGGTGGCCGGCCAATGGCTCGATCCAGTCCGGCTCGATTTTGGCCACCTGGCGGGCGAACAGCTTGGTGGTCTCCATCAGTTCAGCGGCCATGATCCATTGCGGTTTTTTGCGGCCGATGACGCTGGAGGGGTGAATCCAGAAACGCCGCTGACGGGCACCGAGGTAGTCGCCGTCTTCGGTTTTCTGCCCAATCTGGCTAAGCAGGCCGCACAGAATGGCTTTGTGCACGGCGGCGTAATCTTTGGCGCGCTGCGCCGTTTCCACAGCGTCGGCGGTTTTGGCGGCGGGCGGATTGGCTTTGGTGCTGTTGGCGCTGGCGTTGGCGTTGGTCTTGGGATCGCTTTCGCGCGCGAGCTCGCTCCTGCGGGACGAATCGGCGGCGCGCTCTGGGGCCAGTTTGAGTTCGCGGGTAATCAGCACCAGTTGGCGGTGGGCGTCACGCCATTCGCGCAGGCGCAAGTAGTTGAGGAAGTTTTTCCGGCACCAGTTACGCAGCGGGTTGGAGCCCAGCTCCTGGCGCTTTTCCTCGAAGCCGCGCCACAGGTTGATCAGGGCGGCGAAGTCGGAGTCGACGTCTTTCCACTGCGCATGGGCCTGGTCAGCGGCTTGCTGGCGGTCCATCGGCCGCTCGCGCGGGTCTTGCACCGACAGCGCGCTGGCGACGATCAGCAATTCATCGAGGCTGCCCAGCTTGGCGGCTTCCAGCACCATGCGGCCCAGGCGCGGATCGATGGGCAAGCGCGCCAATTGCCGGCCAATTGGCGTCAGCTGACTTTCACGGTTTACCGCCGACAATTCTTGCAGCAGGTTGAAACCGTCACTGATGGCTTTGCCATCGGGTGGCTCGATAAAGGGGAACGCGTCGATCTCGCCCAGGCGCAGGTGCAGCATCTGCAAGATCACCGCTGCCAAGTTAGTGCGCAGAATCTCCGGGTCGGTAAAGGCTGGGCGCGCGAGGAAATCTTCCTCGCTGTACAAACGCACGCAAATGCCCGGCTCCACCCGCCCGCATCGGCCTTTGCGCTGGTTGGCGCTGGCTTGCGATACCGCTTCGATGGGCAGGCGCTGCACCTTGGCGCGGTAGCTGTAACGGCTGATGCGCGCGGTGCCGCTGTCGATCACATAACGAATGCCGGGCACGGTGAGCGAGGTTTCCGCCACGTTGGTGGCCAGCACAATTTTGCGTCCAGCCATGGGCGCGAAAATCTTTTGCTGCTCGGCCGGCGTCAATCGCGCATACAGCGGCAGCACTTCGGTGAAGCGTAAATTGGCTTTGCGCAGCATGTCGGCGCAGTCGCGGATTTCGCGCTCGCCGGGCAGGAATACCAGCACATCGCCAGGGCGTTTACCTTCGCTGCGCTCGAACGCGTCGATTTCGTCCAGCGCGGCGAGAATGCCTTGGTCGACGCTCAGGTCATCCACCAGGCTTTCGCCCTCCTCGTCGACCTCTGCCACCAATGGCCGGTACCAGGTTTCAACCGGGAAGGTGCGGCCCGAGACCTCAACAATCGGCGCATTGTCGAAGTGCTTAGAGAAGCGATCGAGGTCGATGGTGGCCGAGGTGATGATGACTTTTAAATCCGGGCGACGCGGCAGCAGCGTTTTCAGGTAGCCGAGCAGGAAGTCGATGTTCAGGCTGCGTTCGTGCGCTTCGTCGACGATCAGCGTGTCGTACTTTTCCAGGTAGCGGTCGTGCTGGGTTTCGGCCAGCAAAATACCGTCAGTCATCAGCTTGATCAGCGAGCTGTCTTTGCTCTGGTCTTCGAACCGCACCTGGTAGCCGACCAACTCGCCCAACGGTGTGCCGATTTCTTCGGCCACCCGCGTTGCCACACTGCGCGCCGCCAAGCGCCGTGGCTGGGTGTGGCCAATCAGGCCATGCAAGCCACGGCCGATTTCCAGGCAAATTTTCGGCAGCTGCGTGGTTTTCCCCGAGCCGGTTTCGCCGGCAATGATCAGCACCTGATGCTTGGCCAACGCCGCCTTGATTTCATCGCGTTTGGCAGCGATGGGCAGGCTGTCGTCGTAGCGCATCACCGGCACACTCAGGCGCCGCGCCTCGACCTTGGCGCAGCTCTGCTGGAAGCGCTCCAGCCATTGCGCCAACTTGCCTTCGTCGGCGTGCCCGGCTTTGCGCAACTCGTGCAGTTGCCGGCGAAGACGATGGCGGTCAGCGACCAGGGCTTGATCGAGGTTTTTCAGCAGGGCGTCAAAGGTGGGCGTGGCGTCGGTCATTGGCGGGTGGGCAACGGTCAAAAAGGCGGGGGCAGATTGTCGCAGATTTTGCCGGTGACCGGCGTTCGCGACATCTGCCCTGTCTATTGCCGACAGCGGGTGAAAACAGATCAGGCGCGTTGTTAGAGCGCCCACTCCGCCAACGCCACTGTTGCCGGCAGCCCCGTCACCTATTGCACATCAATTGTGATCGAAAATGGCACGACCAGTTGCTGCACCGCAGGTGTTTTACTCGTCGTCTGGTAGTACTTGAATCTAAAGGGTGAGCTCACCTTGCCGATACCGGACTCGCCATCTACCCAGCCCGCGCCGCTCATATCGCTGCCACAATTAGCCTGACAGAAGGAGCCGCTGGTGTTGGACGGTCCGCCCGGAAATGTTGGAAAGGAATTCATTGGGATATCAATGCCGAACGCTTTGCCTAGCTCCACAGGCTGGTCATCCAGAAAAATCTGCACACCCACATCGCTCGAAGCCGACTGCATGCCCACGCCAACGGCGCCGGTTAGTGGATAGGTGGCTTCAAACGTGACCTCAGGTTTGGTCGACAGCAGCCCCCAGCACTGAAAATCGATGTTCTGCGTCTTCCCGCCATCTTCTATCGCCCCAACCGCTTTGAACTTTTGCTGGCTAACATCTGGCAGTTTTATATTTGAAGGATTGAGCGGAAACGCTGTAAATCTACACACTGGCGCTCCCGCATAAGCTACCCAGTTTGGGGTGTTCGCCACGAGCTTCTGCTCAGGGAAGACAATTTTTTCTCCGGCAAGGGCGAGCCTCGTACCGTCTTGCGAGTAAAACTTGAAAGTGCCCAGTTGCTCAGTCCCGAGCGTAATCGACCCGATCGCGCCTATTAGACCCTGCGGGGCGGATGGCGCAGTGGATGATAACGGGCCTGTTTTCACCATCGACAGCCTCAGAGTGAAGATGTCGAAACCCCTCGCGACGCCGAGGTTCGCTATCACCGGACCGCCGCTCGTACCGAGGTCGATGCCGTCAGTTCCAAAAGTCCCTTTTCCGGGAAATTCGACTTCGAATGCGACCCCCTCGCTTGTGGTCGGTATGCGAAACCGGTTCCCGTTCCTGGTTGCGAGACTGGGCGGAAAATACACCAGCCTAAGAGTTTCATTTTTAAACTCAGCAGGGAAGGTACCGGCGTTACATGTTTTCAAGTCCACCTTCACTTCTTTCAGCAGCATCAAGGTTCCGTTCGGGTACGGATTTTTTGCGTCTTCAAACCACATTTTAGTGTGCAAGAGATCCATGCTAGCCCGCATCAGATTGAGCTGGCCAACTCCCGGCTCATCACCGCCGTAGAGACAGCCAGCATTCGCATTGGAACAAGCTGCGAGGCCAATCAGGGAAAACAGCAGCGCCGGCATGACTGGACGCCGTCCGTCCGGACGGGAGCGGGGCTTTTGTGTAAGGCCGGCTACGTCTGTTCTCCCTGGTTTCACTGTAATTGCAATGCGGTGCCTTTGATTAAAAAGGCCCAGCCGCCGGGAAAGCCCCCCTGCCACATCCTTGAGCGAACGAAACGTTTTCATCGACAAACTCGCGAAAGATTCAAAGCCGCAAGCCTGAACTCGAAAGCGATTGATGGATGCCCGCTACGTCCGCCAGTGATCCACGACAAGCGAACATGGCAATAAGTACAATTCCTACGCGAAGACACTATCGTAAGCAGGGGCTTGCTGAATTTACCTTCTACCCCCATGCACTTTCACCAGCCCGCCTTAGCCGGGAAGACCCTTCACAAACAAAAACGCCACCTAGACGGTGGCGTTTGTTGATTCACGGTGGACTCACTTTTTACCGAGCTTTTTCAACTCTTCATCGCGCAGTTCACGACGCAGGATTTTGCCGACGTTGGTGGTCGGCAGCACGTCGCGGAATTCAACGGCTTTGGGAACCTTGTAGCCGGTGACGTTAGCGCGCATGTGCTCCATGACTTGCTCTTTGGTGACGCTGGCGCCCGGTTTCACGACCACGAAAATCTTGATCGCTTCGCCCGACTTCTCGTCCGGAATGCCAATGGCGGCGCACTGCATAACGCCTGGCAAAGTGGCGAGTACGTCTTCCAGTTCGTTGGGGTACACGTTGAAGCCCGAGACCAGAATCATGTCTTTCTTGCGGTCGACAATGCGCAGGTAGCCGTCTTCCTGAATCAGGCCGATGTCACCGGTTTTCAGCCAGCCTTCGCTGTCGAGAATTTCGTCGGTGGCTTCCTGGCGCTGCCAGTAGCCTTTCATCACTTGCGGGCCTTTGACGCACAGCTCGCCGACCGCGCCGATTTCCAGCTCCTTGCCTTCATCGTCGATGACCTTGCACAAGGTGGAGGGCAAGGGAATACCGATGGTGCCCAACTGAATGGCGTTGAACGGGTTCACGGTAGCAACCGGGCTGGTTTCGGTCATGCCGAAGCCTTCGCAGATGGCGCAACCGGTGACTTCCTTCCAACGCTCGGCCGCCGCTTGCTGCAGCGCCATGCCGCCGGAAACGGTGAGCTTCAGCGAGGAGAAGTTCAGGCGACGGAACCCTTCGTTGTGGCACAGGGCAACGAACAAGGTGTTGAGGCCTACGAAACCGGTGAACTTGAATTTCGACAGGTCGTTGACCATGGTCGGCAAGTCACGCGGATTGGTGATCAGCACGTTATGGCCGCCCAGCAGCATCATGGCCATGCAGTGAAAGGTGAACGCATAGATGTGGTAAAGCGGCAGCGGTGCAATGACGATCTCGCAACCTTCATTGAGGTTGGCGCCCATCAGTTGCTTCACTTGCAGCATGTTGGCGATGAGGTTGCGGTGCGTAAGCATCGCGCCTTTGGCCACGCCGGTAGTGCCGCCGGTGTACTGCAGCACGGCGATGTCGCTGCTTTGCGGGTTGGCTTCGTTGACCTTCTGGCCACGGCCTTTGGCCAGGGCGTCGTTGAGTTTGACGGCGTTCGGCAGGTTGTAGGCCGGCACCATCTTCTTCACGTACTTGACCACGCTGTTGACCAGCAGGCGTTTGAGCGGCGAAAGCATGTCGCCGACTTCAGTGACGATAACGTGCTTGACCCCGGTTTTCGGCAGCACGGTTTCCGCCAGGTGCGCCATGTTGGCCAGGCAGATCAGCGCTTTGGCGCCGGAGTCGTTGAATTGGTGTTCCATTTCCCGCGCGGTGTACAGCGGGTTGGTGTTGACCACCACAAGGCCGGCACGAATGGCGCCGAAAACCACCACCGGGTATTGCAAGACGTTGGGCAACTGCACGGCGATGCGGTCGCCTGGTTGCAGGTCGGTGTGTTGTTGCAGGTAAGCGGCGAAAGCACCTGACAACTCATACATCTCACCGTAGGTGAGTGACTTGCCCATGTTGCTGAAGGCCAGCTTGTTGGCGAAGCGTTCGCAAGACTGTTTCAGTACCGTTTGAATATTCGGGTACTGATCGGGGTTGATTTCGGCAGCAACCCCAACAGGGTACTTATCCTTCCAGAAATTTTCGATCATGGAAGCCCACTCCTAAGCAACAGCTAATCTTCACCGCGCGATGACGGATGTTTTTGTGATTTTCGTACGTTTTAGCCGTGCTGGCAGGCCAAAAAGCGCGCCGAGATTAGCAGCTTTAAAGGAAGGGGAACAGCACCAAACATGGCCTTACCGGTCAAAAAAATGACCGAAAGCCAGGCTTTCGGTCACGTTTAAAACAAAACCGGTTAAAGCCGACTAGCGGCTTTACGCTCAGGTTTTCAGGCGATATCGCGCAGTTCGCGGCGCAGAATTTTGCCGACCGGCGTCATCGGCAGTGATTCTCTGAACACGATGTGCTTGGGAATCTTGTAGCCGGTGAAGTTCTCTTTGCAGTAGGCCTTGAGTTCTTCGGCGGTCAAGCCGCCCTCACGCGCCACCACAAACAACTTCACCGCCTCGCCCGACTTCTCGTCCGGTACGCCAATGGCCGCGCAGCTCTGCACTTTCGGATGGGCCATGACCACGTCTTCGATCTCGTTGGGGTACACGTTAAAGCCCGAGACGATGATCAGGTCTTTCTTGCGGTCGACGATGCGGGTGAAACCGTCCGGGTCGATGACCGCGATGTCGCCGGTCTTCAGCCAGCCTTCGGCGTCGAGCACTTCAGCGGTGGCTTCCGGGCGCTGCCAGTAGCCTTTCATTACTTGCGGGCCCTTGATGCACAGCTCGCCGCGTTCGCCCAACGGCACTTCCTCGCCGTTGTCATCCACCACTTTGAACGCCGTGCCCGGCACCGGAATGCCGACCGTGCCCAGGCGCGCTTTTTCGCCGTAGGGGTTGGTGCTGGCGACCGGGGAAGTTTCGGTCAGGCCATAGCCTTCGACCACGGTGCAACCGGTGACGGCATGCCAGCGCTCGGCAGTGGCTTTGACCAACGCGGTACCACCGGAATTGGTGACCTTGAGGTTGGAGAAATCGACGTTCTTGAACTCGGGATGATCCATCAGCGCCACGAACAGCGTGTTCAGCCCCAGCAACGCCGAGAAGCGCCACTTTTGCAGTTCCTTAATAAAGGCACCGATGTCGCGCGGGTTGCTGATCAGCACGTTGTGGTTGCCGTTAACCATCATCGACATGCAGTTCGCGGTGAAGGCATAGATGTGGTACAGCGGCAGCGGCGCGATCATCACTTCCTGGCCAGGCTGCATCAGCGGACGACCGTCCGGCCCATGCTGGGCGAGGCAAGCGTCGACCTGCTGCATGTTGGCGACCAGGTTGCCATGGGTGAGCATCGCGCCCTTGGCCACGCCCGTGGTGCCGCCGGTGTATTGCAACACGGCGATGTCTTCGAGACCGACCTTCACCGGTTTCAGCGGCTGGCCACGGCCTTGCTTGAGCACCTCTTTGAAACCGACGGCTTGCGGCAGGTTGTAGTCAGGCACCAGCTTCTTGACGTTCTTTACCACGGTGTTGACCAGCCAGCCTTTGAGGGCCGGTTGCAGGTCGCCCATCTTGGCTTCGATCAGGTACTCGATTTCGGTGTCGGGCAGCACTTCCTGCACCAGCTTGCCGAACATGTTCAGGAACACCAGGGCGCGAACGCCGGCATCTTTGAACTGGTGGCGCATTTCCCGCGCGGTATACAGCGGGTTGGTGTTGACCACCACGAGGCCGGCGCGCATGGCACCGAACACAGCAATCGGGTAATGCAGGACGTTGGGCAACTGCACGGCGATGCGGTCGCCAGGCTTGAGGTCGGTGTGCTTTTGCAGGTAGCCGGCGAACGCGGCGGACAAGCGATCCAGCTCGGCGTAGGTCAGCGTTACACCCATGTTGGAGAACGCCGGACGGTCGGCGTATTTCTTACAGGAGCGCTCAAACACC
Organism: Pseudomonas sp. AC136; assembly: GCF_979258585.1. Classification (NCBI taxonomy): domain Bacteria; kingdom Pseudomonadati; phylum Pseudomonadota; class Gammaproteobacteria; order Pseudomonadales; family Pseudomonadaceae; genus Pseudomonas; species Pseudomonas sp. AC136. The sequence goes on along the minus strand of NZ_OZ409865.1, from coordinate 4,856,616 downwards.
TCGATGACCGACTTGTAGGCGCCGAGGTCAATCTCGTTCGGTACGCCGGCCGGGCGTTTGTCGCTCCAGAAATCAGGTTGCATTATTTTTATCCTCGTTACCTGAGAGTGTCTGGCCCGCGCATTCGGGGCTGACGGGAACTTAGCAGTTCTGGCATACAGCGCAAATACCAGAGGTAGCGTCATTTATTACGTGAATCTTGCTCAACTCGTGCTGACGGACTAAACGACGCCGGGCTGGGACAAGCCCTGACGCTGGCTCTACAATGCCCCACCGCCCGGCAACCGTATGTAGCGCTTTTGTCACCGCCGGCCGGACGCCCGTCAGGGTCAGACCAGGGACGCAGACAAGGAACGAGGACTGCCATGCTTCACGACGACTTCTGGCTCACCGCCAGTGATGCCGCCCCGCTATTCGTCAACCGTTGGTACGCCGAGCACACGCCCAAAGCGGTGGTGATGGTGTCGCACGGCATGGCCGAGCATGGCGGGCGCTATGCAAGGTTGGGTGAAGTATTGGTAGCCGCCGGCTACGAGTTGTATGCCCACGACCAACGCGGCCACGGCCGCACGGCCCAGCGCGGCGTGCTGGGCATGTACGCGGAAAGCAACGGCTGGCAACGGGTGGTCAACGACCTGGCCAACCTCAACCACCACATCCGCCAACAACACCCCAACGTGCCGATTTTCCTGCTCGGCCACAGCATGGGCAGCTACATCGGCCAGGCGTACCTGATGCACCACAGCTGCAGCTTGCAAGGCGCGGTGTTGTCGGGCTCCAACTATCAACCGGCTGGGCTGTACAAAGCGGCGGCGGCCATCGCCCGTTTCGAGCGCTGGCGCCAAGGCGCGACGGGGCGCAGCGCGCTGATGGATTTCCTCTCGTTCGGCTCGTTCAACAAGGCCTTCAAACCGACGCGCACTTCATTCGATTGGCTGAGCCGCGACCCGCTTGAAGTGGACAAGTACGTCAACGATCCACTGTGCGGCTTTCGTTGCACCAACCAACTGTGGATTGACCTGCTCGAAGGCCTGCAGCAGATCACCCCGGTCACGCAGCTCAAACAAATAGACGCCGACCTGCCGTTGCTGGTGATTGGCGGCAGCCGCGACCCGGTGAGTGAAGGCAAGCGCCTGGAACACCTGACCGCCGCGCTACGCGAAGCCGGCCACAAGAACACCCTGCTGAAAATTTACCCGGACGCCCGCCACGAGTTGCTCAACGAGACCAACCGCGACGAGGTGACGACCGACCTGCTCGGCTGGCTGGATCAAACCCTGACCCATAGCCGCCGCAGCCAACCCGAAAGCCAGGAGCCTGCATGAGCCAGATGAGCAATACCCCCTACGAAGCCCTCGAAGTCGGCCAGACCGCCAGCTACAGCAAGACGGTTGAAGAGCGCGACATTCAGTTGTTCGCCGCGGTGTCTGGAGACCACAATCCGGTGCACCTGGACGCCGAATACGCGGCCGGCACCATGTTCAAAGAGCGCATCGCCCACGGCATGTTCAGCGGTGCGTTGATCAGTGCAGCGGTGGCCTGCGAGCTGCCTGGGCCGGGCACCATCTACCTGGGCCAGACCATGCGCTTCACCTTGCCGGTGAAGCTGGGCGACACCCTGACCGTGCGCCTGGAAATTCTGGAAAAGCTGCCGAAATTCCGCGTGCGTGTGGCGACTCGTGTGTTCAACCAGCGGGATGAATTGGTGGTGGATGGTGAAGCCGAAATTCTCGCGCCGCGTTCGCAGCAGACCGTGACGTTGACCGAGCTGCCGCCGATTCAGATCGGTTAACCCTTTCCTGCGAGATTCTGAGTCCCCGCCTGCGCGGGGACGACGGAGTTTTCCCACATTCCACCGTCATCCCCGCGCAGGCGGGGATCCAGAGTCTGGAATCCGGCACACGTTTTAAGGCTTCTCGCTCGCCTCCCCTTCCTCACTCACCCGCACACTCGCCGTCATCCCCGCGCTCAGCTGAACATCAGCGGGCAGCGGGTCGAGTTTGATGCGCACGGGAATCCGCTGCGCCAGCCGCACCCAGTTGAAGGTCGGCTCCACATTGGCCAGCAATTGCTGATCGGGAATGGCGTTGCGGTCGGTAATGCCGCGGCTGATGCTTTCAATCTGGCCGGTCAGTGCCTGGCCCTCGCTCATCAACCACACCTTTACCGGCGCACCGACGCGAATGCGCGGCAGCTTGGTTTCTTCGAAATAGGCCTGAACATAAAACGACTGCTCATCGACCAGCGCCATCATCGGCTGCCCGGCGGTAACGTAGTTACCTTGGGCCAGACGCAAATTGGTGATTTGCCCAGTGCGCGGTGCGCGCAATTCGCTGCGCGCCAGGTTGAGCTCAGCGACGGCCACATCCGCCAGCGCTTCGCGGTACGAGCCCCGGGCTATGTCGGCGGTGATCAGGGCGTTTTCTTTGAGTTCGGCGCTGATCGCTTGTGGGCCAAGCTGAGCACGGCGCGAGGCCTCATGTTCGCGCAATCGCAATTGTTGTTGCCGGGTGTTGGCCACGGCTTGCGCTTTATCCAGCGCTGCCTGGTAGCGCTGACGGTCGAGGCTGAGCAACACGTCGCCGGCTTTAACCGACTGGTTGTCATGCACCTTGAGGTCGACCACCCAACCGGAAACATCCGGGGCAATTACCACGACGTCTGCCCGCACGCGGGCATCGCGGGTCCAGGGCGAGAGCATGTAATAACGCCACAGGTCGTAGCCGGCGAACACCGCCACCACCACCAGACACAGGGTAATCACCACCCGCAGGGTTGAACGCATACCGCCTCCTCTTCACCAGCGCCCAGTTACGGCAACCACGGCCGCCAGTACGCATACAAACAAGGCGGTGTCGAACAACGCCTCATGCCAAATCCAACGCGCCGCGCCAATGCGCTGCAAGCCAAAGCGCAACAGCCCGGTGCACAGCAGCGCCAGCAGCGCATACAACAAAAAAGGGCTGAGCAATACGCCGCCCAACGCCCATTCACGCAAGCCCATGTTCACCCTCCTGTGGCGGCGTATACGGGTTGAGTTCCGACTGTTCACACCACACGCGCCAGCTGTATTGCAGTTGCAATAACGCCGCCTGCGCCAGGCGCCGGTCGATGCTGGCGCCCGACGCACGCAGCGCCGCTTGCAGCTCGGCGGCCGGTTCGTCCAGCGCCGTTACCGAATGGGCTTCGGGCCCCTCGAGCAGCACCGGCTCCAAGGCGCGCATAAACCGCCGCTCGGCCTTGCGAAGCTCCGGCGCGGCGGCCACTTCCAGGCAGCGACGCAGGTGTAGCAGCTCATCGCCTAAATCCAAGCCGCTGATTCCGTCATCCCAACGGCTGCGCGACTGCGCCGGCAGCACCGGGTAATGCCGCGCCAATTGCAGTAGACGATCAGCCATGCGCCCACCAAACCAGTTCTCGGCCCCGGCCAACGGGCGCTGCGGCAAACGGCTGAGGTCCACCAACATGGCGCGCAACAGCCGCTGCGCATGCCAGGCCGGATGGCGCAGGTCGATCACGCGGAAAATCTGCACGGCAAAGCCCACGCCCAGCACGATGGCCACGCCCTGATTGAGGAATGACGACACGTCAAAACGCATCAGATTCTGTGGCCCGCACAGCACGATGAATTGCAGCGCAAACGAGGTGCAGGTGCCGGCGATGGCCGGTTTGGTCATGCCCAGCAAGGCGAAAAACAGCGGCACGCCCATGGCCAGGCACAGCAGCGGGAAACCGCTTAATTCGGGCAGCAGCAGTTGGCCAACACCGAAGGCGACGGGCAACGAATAGATCACGCCGCGCAGAAAGCCGAGGCCGATTTGGGTGGCGTTTTCGCGGTTAGCGAACAGGCTGCAAAGCACGGCGGTCATGGTCAGACCACCGGCGGCAGAGGTCCAGCCAGTGGCCAGCCAGAACGCCGCGATAAGCAGAAACGCTACGCCGCTGCGAAAGCCATACAACGACGCCATTTGAATGTCGCGGTGCCAGGACAGCGCGCGCGGCGCATCATCCGGCGCTACGCCCTGCTCAACCGCTTCCAGCGCCTGATGCGCCGCCAGCACTTGGCGCACCAGCAAGGCCAGGCGGCCGACGGAATATTGCTGAACGGTGGACAGCGAGGCGTCATCGGCGGCGGCAATCAGGCGTTCGCGCAATTCAAGCAGTTGCGGTATTTGCGGATCGGCCAGCGCCGCTTGCACTTCATCCAACAGCGGCCGTAGCTGCTCGGTTTCTGCTGGCGACAGCTGCCGCCATTGCCGCGCCACGCCGCGTGCAAGGCGCAGTTGGGTGAGCAAGTCACGGCTGAGCACACGCAAGGCCACCGCCCGCTGGCGCCCGCGACTGCCCTCGAACCAGGCGTGCTCGCGCTGAGCGTCTACCGCAACGATGCGCCCCAACGCGCCGAGTAAACCCTGCCGCTCCTGACGCTCGCCGCTCAGCGCCGCGCCTGAAGCCTGCAAGCCCGCGAGCCAGGCATCGCGCGCCTGCTTGGCTAACAACTGCTCGACTCGCTGCGGCCACAGCAACGCGCTCATCACCGTGGCGCAGACAATGCCCAGCGAGATTTCCGTACAGCGCGCCACGGCTTGGTCAAACACATTCAGCGGGTTACCAATCGCCGGCAACGCGATGATCACCACCGTGTAGCCAGCCAGCACAAACGCATACGCCCAGGCGCTGCGCAGCAAGGTCGACGCCGCCGTGCAGATGCCCAGCCACGTTGCCAGCACCAGCAGAAACAGCCACGGCGTCTGCGCAAAAAGCGCCATCACCACCACCGACATCACCGTGCCCACCAGGGTGCCGCACAACCGCGCCAAACCCTTCTGCACCACCATGCCCGACAGCGGCTGCGCGACGATCACCGCCGTCATCAAGGCCCACTGCGGTTGCTCCAAACCAAAACGCATCGCGCACCACAACGCCAGGCCGGCGCCCAGAAGCGTTTTGATCGCAAATTTAACCGCAGGGATTTCAGGCGCAAGAAACGCCTGCAATTGAGCGCGCACTAGGCGAAACCTTTTAAGAGATACGGTTCAACATAGCTGGGACTGGTGAAAAACGGGAATGGTGCGAGCGGGATTTCAAGGTGGCCAAATCGCAGGCAAAAAAAAGGGCAACCTAAGTTGCCCAAATTGCCTTGCGTGCCCGTGAAACCGTAGTGACCGCTTACTGCTGTGCTTTGTGCTTGCGGATGTCACTGCGGATGAACCAACCAATCCCACCGAAAAACGCGAACATCAGCGCCACTGTGGCCAGACCTGCGAATACTGCTACGTCGAAAAACATGGAAGCCTCCAGGTATGTTCGTTTGAACATAGGTTCTGCAAAGAATGGACACAGGATAGGGAGTCGATTCGGAAGCGAACTTGATCTGGGTCAACGGCAACCAAGGTGGCGTATTGGGAAAACTCGGTGGTTGCCGTCGGACGACAGCAACGCAGGGGCGACAATCAGGGCTTTTTCGGTTTGTTCTTGGGTTTTTTCTTTTTCGCCTGGGTCAGCGGCAGCGCCTGTTCAAACGCCTGGCGCACTTCGTTCAAGCGCTTGTCGTTGAGGTCGTGAATGCGTTTGTCGCGCTCGGCGGTGAAGTCGATCAGCTTGCTGTCAGTGCTCATGGCTGGGACCGAATAAGGCGAAAAGTGAGGTTAAGCCGCGGCGCGCAGGGTTTGCGCGTTTTGGCGACCTGATGCTGCCAATAATGCTGCGTCTGCCCGGCCATGACCAGTAGCGAACCGTGCTCAAGCATTAATGAATGCTCGATACGACTGCTGCCGACGCGGCGCAGGTCAAAGCGTCGCGCGCCGCCCAGGTTGAGCGACACCACGGTCGGGTTAAGCCCCAGCACCGCTTCGCTGTCGCTGTGCCAGCCCATCGAATCCTGTCCGTCGCGGTAGTGGTTGATCAGCAGCCCGTTAAAGCGCTCGCCCACTTCCGTTTGCACACGCTGGCGAATGTCGGCGAGTAGCGGCGTCCACGGCAATGGCTCGTGGGTCATGCCGGAATAACGGTAACGGGCATCGCTGTCGCCATACCAAGCGAGCAAGCGCGGCACGGGAAAATGCTGACCGTGAATAAACACGCTCGGCTGCTCCCACGGCGTTGTCGCCACTAGTTCAGCAAGCCAGCGGTCGGCCGTGGCTGTATCGATCCACTGGGGCGTGTAACGCAAATCGGCGTTGGCAAGGGCAATCGGCGCAGTATCGAAAAGATCCAAAACCAGTCCTGCAACAGTTGGTGAACGAGCGCAGCCGGCGCGCCCTACACTTCGACATCCACCCACAGACCCTGACGCGGCAATTGCTCAATCAGGTCCTGGTCTTCCTCGGCCACCTCGCCTTCGGCCAGCTCGGCGGCGCTGTAGCCGCGACGCTGACGACGCCGGCGCTGCTCTTCCCACAGCAGCTCCTCGGCGTCTTGCGGATGACGCTTATCGAGCGCGACCGGACTTTCTTCGGCGCTGCTTTCGGTGGGCGCCACCGCTGGCACCACCGGAACCGGCTTGACCGGATCCTGCTGGGTGGTAACCGGAGCGAGGCTATGGGGAATCGGGGGAAGCATTGTTTAGCTATCCTCTGAATGACCGACGGTTTAGGCGCAAAAAGATTGGGGCCTTTACCAGGGCTTTCGGCCATCAAATCGACGACTTTAGCGGAGTATCGCTACACTTTAAGCATATGGATATGCCTTTATGCTCTTTTTGACGCTGTACCGCGCGCGATGTTCAAAGCGCCAGTAAGCAGTTGATGTTGATCGTCTTTGGCCAGAGCCGCCGGGTTCCGTTACCATAGCCGGCTTTTTCACCGCGGGAGACAGGCATGGCGCAGCAGTATGAACCGGGGCAACGCTGGATTAGTGACAGCGAAGCGGAGTTGGGCTTGGGCACGGTCCTGATGCAGGACGGCCGCATGCTCACCATGCTCTACCCGGCCACTGGTGAGACCCGCCAATACGCCACCCGTAACGCGCCGCTGACCCGCGTACGCTTTTCGCCCGGCGATGAAATCACCCACTTCGAAGGCTGGAAGCTGACGGTTCAGGAGGTCGACGACGTCGACGGTCTGCTCGTCTATCACGGCCTCAATGCGCAGAATCAGTCGGTCACGCTGCCGGAAACGCAGCTCTCGAACTTCATCCAGTTCCGTTTGGCCAGCGACCGCCTGTTCGCCGGCCAGATCGACCCGCTCGCCTGGTTCGCCCTGCGCTACCACACCCTGGAACACACCAGCCGCCAGCTGCAATCATCGCTCTGGGGCCTGGGCGGCGTGCGCGCACAACCCATCGCGCATCAGTTGCATATCGCCCGTGAAGTGGCCGACCGCATTGCCCCGCGCGTATTGCTGGCCGACGAAGTGGGCCTGGGCAAAACCATCGAAGCGGGCTTGGTTATTCACCGTCAGTTGCTGTCAGGCCGCGCTAACCGCGTACTGATTCTGGTGCCGGAAAACCTTCAGCATCAGTGGCTGGTGGAAATGCGCCGCCGTTTCAACCTCGACGTCGCGCTGTTCGACGCCGAGCGCTTTATTGAAAGCGACGCCAGCAACCCGTTCGAAGATTGCCAGTTAGCTTTGGTCGCCCTGGAATGGCTGTGCGACGACGACAAAGCGCAAGACGCCCTGTTCGCCGCCGGCTGGGATTTGCTCGTGGTCGACGAGGCGCACCACCTGGTTTGGCACCCGGAACAAGCGAGCCCGCAGTACCAACTCGTTGAGCAATTGGCCGAAGTGATTCCCGGCGTACTGCTGCTCACCGCCACGCCCGAACAGCTCGGTCAGGACAGCCACTTCGCGCGCCTGCGCCTGCTCGACCCGGCGCGCTTCCACGACCTGGAAGCTTTCCGCGCCGAAAGCGCCAATTACAAGCCGATTGCCGAAGCGGTGCAGGAGCTGCTCGACCAAGGGCGCCTGTCCGCCGCTGCGCACAAAACCATCCACGATTTCCTCGGCGCCGAAGGCGAAGCGTTGCTCGCGGCCGTCACCGATGGCGATATCGAAGCCTCCGCCCGCCTGGTGCGCGAACTGCTCGACCGCCATGGCACCGGCCGCTTGCTGTTTCGCAACACCCGCGCCGCCGTGCAGGGCTTCCCGGAGCGCGAACTGCATCCGTACCCGCTGCCGTGCCCAGATCTGTATCTCGAGCTGCCGGTGGGCGAACACGCCGACCTGTATCCGGAAGTCAGCTTCCAGGCCCAGCCTGAGGCGAGCGAGGAAGAGCGCTGGTGGAAATTCGACCCGCGCGTCGATTGGCTGATCGACACCTTGAAAATGCTCAAGCGCGTGAAGGTGCTGGTGATTTGCGCCCACGCCGAAACCGCCATGGACCTCGAAGACGCCCTGCGCGTGCGCTCGGGCATTCCGGCCACGGTGTTCCATGAAGGTATGAATATTCTGGAACGCGACCGGGCAGCGGCTTATTTCGCCGATGAAGAATTCGGCGCTCAGGTGTTGATCTGTTCGGAAATCGGCAGTGAAGGCCGCAACTTCCAGTTCTCTCATCACTTGGTGCTGTTCGACCTGCCGGCGCACCCGGACCTGCTCGAGCAGCGCATCGGCCGCCTCGACCGTATCGGCCAGAAGCACACCATTCAACTGCACGTGCCGTATCTGGAAAACACGCCTCAAGAGCGTCTGTTCCAGTGGTATCACCAGGCGCTGAACGCCTTTCAGGCCACCTGCCCCACCGGCAACGCCCTGCAACATCAATTCGGGCCGCGCCTGCTGCCGATGCTGGAAAACGCTGACGACGGCGACTGGCAGGTGTTGGTCGACGAGGCCAAAGCCGAGCGCATTCGCCTTGAAAGCGAGCTGCACAGCGGCCGTGACCGCCTGCTGGAACTCAACTCCAGCGGCTCGGGCGAAGGCCAGGCATTGGTTGAAGCGATTCACGAACAAGACGACGAATTCGCCCTGCCCATTTATATGGAAGAGCTGTTCGACGCCTTTGGCATCGAGAGCGAAGACCACTCCGAGAACGCATTGGTGCTGCGCCCGAGCGAGAAAATGCTCGACGCCAGCTTCCCCCTGGGCGACGACGAAGGCGTGACCATCACCTACGACCGCAACCAGGCGTTGTCGCGTGAAGACATGCAGTTCCTGACCTGGGAACACCCGATGGTGCAAGGCGGCATGGACCTGGTGCGCGGCGGCTCGATGGGCAACACCGCCGTCGCGCTGATCAAAAACAAAGCGCTCAAGCCCGGCACCGTGTTGCTCGAATTGCTCTACGTGAGCGAAGTCGTGGCGCCGCGCGTGCTGCAACTTGGGCGTTACCTGCCGCCGGCCGCCCTGCGCTGCCTGCTCGACGCCAGTGGCAACGACCTGGCCGCGAAGGTGTCGTTCGAAAAACTCAACGACCAACTCGAAGCCGTGCCGCGAGCCAGCGCGAACAAGTTTGTGCAGGCGCAACGCGACAGCCTCAATCAGCAACTCAACTCGGCCGAAGGCAAAATCAGCCCACGCCACGTTGAGCGCGTTGAAGAAGCCAAGCGCCGTCTGGCCGCCGACACCCACGAAGAACTGGCGCGCCTCACCGCCTTGAAAGCGGTGAACCCCAACGTGCGTGACAGCGAGCTGGAAACCTTGCGCAGCCAGTGCGAACAAGGCTTGGCCATGCTCGACAAAGCGGCCCTGCGCCTGGAAGCCATTCGCGTGCTGGTCGCCGGCTAATTACTGCGCCCATAAAAAACGGCAGCCCTCGGGCTGCCGTTTTTGTTTACGCCGCTTACTGGCTAAACGCGTCGCTTACTTCGGGTATTTCTGGTGGAACAAAGCGATTTGTTTCTCAGGCTTCCTTTCTTCTTTCATCAGCCCGTACACCACGCGCTCACCTTTAGGGCCGCCACCGATTTCGGTGTAGCTGAAGGTTGGCTCGCCGGTTTTGTACATGTCCATCATGTCGCCGTAACGGGCGAACACGTAAATGATGCCGTCCTTGCGAATTTCACCGTAGAACGGGTTGCCAGGCACCAGGCTTACGTCGAGAAAACGAGCAGCGGCCACGTCTTTCAGCGCCAGGTTCTGGTCTTCAGCTTTCAGGCCAAGAATGACCGAGCGGCCGAAGTTGTCTTTCTTCTCCAACGGCTTGAGCACCGGAGCCTGGCCGGTTTGCAAGAACTGGCTGAACACCGCGTAGTCGTCGAATACATAGACTTCGCTCTGGGTACGCACCTGATACCAATCGGTGTTGTTCAGCGCTACGTCCGGCGCTTTGCCGGCAGGCTTGGCAGGCGTCTGCGCCGTGCTCGCGCAGGCGCTGACGGCAGCGGCCAGCAAGGCAATGGCGACGGGTTTGATGTAACGCGACTGGATAAACAACATGGCAACTCCTCTGAGGTAAACGCAGGCTTGCAAACTGCCCGAGTTCCGTGACGGAGGAATTAATTTTTGATGTATGAATGATGACAGCGGCAAGCGGAAGCGTTTCCACCGCTCGTAGGAGCGAGCTTGCTCGCGAAGCTCTTGGGATCAACAGCTTCGCGAGCAAGCTCGCTCCTCCACTCTATATACCGTTAATGCCCGGCGCTGGCTTCTGGCCCGGCTTTAGCGGTGAACGGCGGCTTGGCCAGCCAGACAATCACGATCAGGCCCATAAACATCCAGCCCAGCAAGGTGAAGTAGTCGATGGTCGAGAGCATGTACGCCTGGCTTGTCACCATCTGATCCAGTTGCGCATAACTCTGGGCACCGGCGCCGCCGAGGTTGTGCAAGGCCTCACGCGTGGCGGGGTCGTACACGCTGATGCTTTCGGTCATGTAGGCATGGTGCTGATCGGCGCGACGGATCCAGATCCAGGTGGTGAGCGACGCCGCGAAGCTGCCGCCCAGCGTGCGCAGAAAGGTGGCCAAGCCCGAGCCGTCGGCGATCTGATTCGGCGGCAGGTCCGACAGCAAAATCGTCAACGTCGGCATAAAGAACAGCGCCACACCGATGCCCATAAACAGCTGCACCAGGGCGATGTGCTGGAAGTCCACCTCGGTGTTAAAGCCGGCGCGCATAAAGCAGCTCAAGCCCATGGCCAGAAATGCCAGACCGGCCAGCAAGCGCATGTCGAACCGTGGTCCGTACTTGCCGATGAAGGGTGACAGCAACACCGGCAATATCCCCAACGGCGCGGCGGCAAAGCCGGCCCACGTGGCGGTGTAGCCGAGCCGGGTTTGCAGCCACTGCGGCAAGATCAGGTTGATGCCGAAGAACGCCGCATAGCCCAGCACCAACACCAGCGTGCCGTAGCGAAAGTTGCGGTAGGCGAACAAGCGCAGGTTGACCACCGGGTGAGCGTCGGTCATTTCCCAGATGACGAAAAAGGCCAGGGCCACCACCGAAATCGCCGTGCCGACAATGATGAAGGTGGACTCAAACCAGTCGGCGTCGTTGCCTTTGTCGAGCACGATCTGCAACGCACCAACCCCCACGATCAACGCCATCAAGCCCACGTAATCCATGGGCTGGCGGCTGGTGACCACCGGCCGCGCAGCCAGTTGCTGACGCACCACGAACGCGGCGAACAGACCAATCGGCACGTTGATAAAGAAAATCCACGGCCAGCTGTAGCTGTCGGTAATGGTGCCGCCCAGAATCGGCCCGGCAATCGGCGCCACCACCGTGACCATGGCTAGCAAGGCGATGGCCATGCCGCGTTTAGACGGCGGGTAGATGGCGATCAGCAGCGTCTGCGCCATCGGGTAAAGCGGCCCCGCGACGATGCCTTGCAGCACGCGAAAACCCACCAGCTCAGGCATCGAGCGGGAGATACCGCATAGAAACGAGGCCAGCACGAACAGCAGCGTGGCCCACAAAAACAACTTCACCTCGCCAAAACGTCGGCTCAGCCAGCCGGTGAGCGGCAGCGCGATTGCATTGCTCACCGCAAACGAGGTGATCACCCAGGTGCCCTGCTCCGCACTGACGCCCAGGTTGCCCGAGATGGTGGGCAACGCCACGTTGGCGATGGTGGTGTCGAGCACCTGCATAAAGGTGGCGAGCGACAGGCCAATAGTGGCGAGCAGCAAGCTGGGCGGTGTGAATGACGCTTTGGTGTCCATGGCTTTTCCTGACGGGCGCAACGCCTGGCGATTAACGCTGAGCGGTTTTAGCCACGGCGCTGTTCTGTTGAATCAGTTGCTGAATCAACGCGTCAGCCTGCGACAGTTGCTGCTGGTACACGTCCGTTTCAAAGGCCGGCTGCTGCCGCGCTTTTTGCGCCAACACCGGGCCGCTTTGGTCGTGCAGGTCAACATCCACTTGCGTCGACAAGCCAATACGCAACGGATGCTCACGCAGCTGCTCGGGGTTGAGCACCACACGAACCGGCACGCGCTGCACGATTTTGATCCAGTTGCCAGTGGCGTTTTGCGCCGGCAGCAAGGCGAACGCGCTGCCCGTACCGGCGCCCAGGCTGTCGATGGTGCCGCTGAAGGTGACGTCGTCGCCGTAAAGGTCGGAGGTGATGTGCACGGCCTGGCCGATGCGCATCTCAGCCAACTGGGTTTCCTTGAAGTTGGCGTCGATCCACAGCTGGTCGAGGGGAATCACAGCCATCAACGCTGTGCCCGGCTGCACGCGCTGGCCCAGCTGCACGGTGCGTTTGGCCACATAACCGGTGACCGGCGCGATCAGCGTGGTGCGCCCGTTTTCCAGGAACGCCTGGCGCAACTGCGCGGCGGCGGCCTGAACATCGGGGTGCGAGGCCACGCTGGTGTCATCAACCAACGCGCTGCTGGTGTTCAGGCGCTGCTGGGCATCGCTCAGAGAGCCTTGTGCGGCGGTCAGGTCATCGCGGGCGTGGGACAGTTCTTCTTGGGAAATCGCCCCGCTCGCCGCAAGGGTTTTGCGGCGGTTGTAGTTTTCCTGCGCCTTTTGCACCGCTGCCTTTTGCGCCACTACCTGGGCTTTCAAGCCATCGACATTGCTGTACAAACCGCGCACTTGGCGCACGGTGCGGGCCAGGTTGGCTTCGGCACTTTGCAGGGCGACTTCGGCGTCGTTGGGGTCGAACTTGACCAGCACCTGGCCTTGTTGCACCAGGTCGCCATCGTCAGCACCGATGCTAATCACGGTGCCAGTGGCCAGTGGCGTAACGGAGACCACGTTGCCGTTTACGTAGGCATCGTCGGTGTCGACGCTGAAACGGCCATACAAGTGATACCAGGCCCACGTGCCGGCGCAGGCCACAAGAACCACGACCAGCAAACCCAACAGCAGGGCTTTGCGTTTGCCTGGATTGGCGTTGGTTTGTTCGGAAGTTGCGGTAGGAGTAGCCATGGCAATTACCTTGTTTGTTCAGACAGAGGGGCGTTACTCGCAGCGAGGTGCTCGCCTTGGTAACCGCCGCCGAGGGCCTGCATCAGTTGGATCGACAAATCGATTTGCTCGGCATTCAGACTGGCGAGCTGGCGTTGCGACTGGAGCAATTGCTGCTCGATGGTCAATACATCGAGGTAATTGCCGATGCCCGAGCCGAAGCGTTGCACCGCCGTGTCATACGACTGCTGCGACACATCGGTGGCGCGCTGCTGCGCAACGATCTGGCGGGCAATCGCCTGAAGCTGATTGATGGTGTCGCTGACGTCGTTGAGTGCGGCGATCAGGCTTTTGTTGTATTGCGCCACGGCCAGATCGTAGTCGGCGTCGCGTCCGTCCAGGTCCGCGCGCAGACGGCCGCCGTCAAAAATCGGCAGGGACACGGCAGGGGCAATATTGAAAAACCGACTCGGTGCGCCAAACAGGGAATCGCCCAGCAACGATTGGGTTCCAGCGGCCGCAGTGAGGTTCAGGTTGGGGTAGAACTGCGCCTTGCCGGCCTCAATGTTTTTGCTCGCCGCTTCAACCCGCCAGCGCGCGGCGACCAGGTCGGGGCGCCGCCCCAACAGCTCGGCCGGCAGCGACGACGGCAACGCCACTGCGCTGGGCTGCAGCACCGCCGGACGGGCGATCTCGTTGCCCCGATCCGGCCCTTTGCCCAACAACACGGCCATCGCCACGCGAGCGCTTTGCAGGCGTTTTTCAGCGTCGATCAGCTGCTCTTGGGAGCTGGCAGCCAGGCTTTCGGTTTGCTGGTATTGGTATTCGCTGTCGATACCCGACTGCAAGCGGCGCTGGCCGAGGTCGAGCATTTCTTGCGTGCGCTTCACGTCTTCCTGGGCGAGGTCGCGAACGATATAGGCCTGCCCCAAGTCGCTGTAGGCGCGGGCGACGTTGGCGGCGAGGGTCAGCGACGCGGCCTGGCGATCCACTTCAGCGGCGCGGGCCTGGCCCAATGCCGACTCCCACGCGGCGCGCTCACCGCCCCACAAGTCAAAGCTGTAGTCGAAGCCGAGCTGGGCGCTGCGCAAGGTGCTGTAAGCGCCGCCCTGCCCGAGCGGATCTTGGTCGCGAGCCAGGCGTGAACGGCTGACGCTGGCTTGGGCGTTCACGTTGGGCATGCGTGCGGCATCAGCGCCCAACGCGGCGGCGCTGGCCTGATGCGCCCGGGCGCTGGCGATCTGCATATCGGGGCTGTCACGAAGCGCCTCGTTGATCAACGCATCGAGTTCGCTGTCGCCAAGACTCGTCCACCAATCGCGCTGCGGCCAGGCAGCCGGTGACAGGGTGATGCCTTCCAAACTCTGCCCCGCTTTCAGGTTCCGCGCGTCCAGGCTCTCGCCTTGCGTGCTAAGGCCGCGATAGTTGGCGCAGCCGGCCAGCAACAGGGCGGCGAGCGTCAGGCTGAAAGCGCTTTTCAGGGATTGGCTCATGCCTCACCCCCGAAGCGTTCCACTACGATGGAGTCGCCCGCGGCCAGCAGCATTTTTTTCAGCAGCCCCTCCAGCGTCTGAAGTTCGGCGGGCGTCAGCGCGGCAGTGAAGTCGTTCATGGCAGCGGCGCCAATGGTCGGCAGCAGCGCATTGAGGGCACGGCCTTCATCGGTCAGCGACAGGCGCACCTGGCGGCGGTCGCTTTCGCTGCGGGTGCGGCTGATCAGGTTTTTCTGCTCAAGGCGGTCGAGCATGCGCGTCATCGAGCCGCTGTCCAGAGACAAGTGGCGGCACAACTCGGCCGGGGTATCGTAGCCCTGCAAAATGATCATCAGCACTTTGAATTGCGCGGCCGTCACGCCGTGAGGCACGAGGTAGCTGTCGAGAATGCGGTCTTTGAGCAACGCAGCGCGCCCCACCAGCATGCCGATGCGCACGTATTCGAAAGTTTCGGGGGTGTAATGGGTCATTGGAATCACCGATAGCTGCCTAGGCAGGTAGTGGCGTCCAATTTACTGCCTAGGCAGTTAAAGTCAACGAAAATACTTAGGCCACTATCGGAATTTCCTGATAGGAAAGATCGAAGCGCCCGATGGTTTTCGGGCGGCTTCTGATTAGCGGAGAGGAAAAGGCGCGCTTAAGCGGCAGCAGGAACGCCGCTGTGGAAGCGGAAGTCAGGATCGGGAGTTTCGATAAGCTCGCGTTCTTTCTCTGCGATCTCAACGATTTTGCCTTGAATGTCCGCTTCGTCGCCGTACTGGTAGGCGAGCTTGAGGTAGTCCTGAAAATGTCGCGCTTCGGACTTGAGCAAGCTGCTGTAGAACTTGCCTAACTCCTCGTCCAAGTGCGGCGCCAGGGCGGCGAAACGCTCGCAGGAGCGGGCCTCTACAATGGCGCCCACCAGCAGCGAGTCGGTCAGGCGATAGGGTTCGTGGTTTCGAATCAGCTTGCGCAGTGCCCCGGCGTAGCGCGCCGAGCCGACGTTGAACCACGGCATACCGCGCTTTTTCATCAAGCCCAGCACCTGCTCGAAATGACGCAGCTCCTCACGGGCCAGGCGGGACATCTTGTTCTGCAGGTCCAGCTTGTTGCTGTACTGGAACATGAACTGAAACGCCGAGCCGGCGGCCTTCTTTTCATTGTTGGCGTGGTCGATCAACAGGATATCGAGGTTGTTCAGTGCCGCTTCCACCCAACTGGCGGGCGTGGGGCAAAGCAGGAAGGCGTCGATTTCAGGAAGAACAGGCATAAATCACGGCTGGGCTATTGGGCAGGCGGCGGATTATACGGCGGTGTTCGCTGTAACGCGCGTGGAAAACGGTTGATCCACATCATTCAGCGCAGCGCTGAGCTAAACCTATAGTGCCGCCGCACGACCATGCCGATAGACAGTGAGGACACGACCATGCAAGCCGTTCGCAGCATTCTGGTGATTATCGAACCCGACCATCCCGAAGGCCACGCGCTGAAACGCGCGAAGCTGATTGCCGGCGTTACCCAGTCGCATCTGCACCTGTTGGTATGCGACAAGAAGCACGACCATTCCGGCTTGCTGGACGTTCTAGGCAACGGTTTGCGTGAAGAGGGTTACAGCGTCTCCAGCCAGCAAACCTGGCATGACAACCTGCACCAAACCGTTATCCAGGTTCAGCAAGCCGAAGGCTGCGGCTTGATCATCAAAGACCATCGCCCAGACAGCCCGCTGAAAAAAGCCATTCTCACGCCGGAAGACTGGAAGCTGCTGCGGTATGCGCCCTGCCCGGTACTGATGGTGAAAACCGAACGGCCGTGGACACAGGGGGTCATCCTGGCCGCTGTCGATGTTGGGAATAGCGACGGTGAGCACAGAGCGTTGCATGCCAGCATCATCAACCACGCCTTTGAAATTGCCGGGCTGGCCAAAGCCACCCTGCACGTCATCAATGCTCACCCCTCGCCGATGCTGGCTTCGGCCGATCCGGTGTTTCAACTGAGCGAAACCATCGAAGCCCGCTACCGCGAGCGGTGCAAAACTTTCCAAGAGGAATTCGGCTTCGGCGACGAGCAATTGCACATCATGGAAGGGCCGGCCGATGTGATGATTCCATTCACGGCGAAAAAGCTCGGCGCCGTCGTTACGGTAATGGGCACAGTGGCCCGCACCGGGCTTTCCGGCGCGTTGATTGGCAACACGGCCGAGGTGGTGCTGGATCAGTTGGAGAGCGATGTGCTGGTACTTAAACCGGACACGGTGATCGCGCACTTGGAGGAGTTGGTGGCACAACGTTAATCGTCGCGTTATCGCGCCCTTAGAAACCGCCTGCTGTAGGCGGTTTTTTTACGCCTTTACACGCGGCTTTCGACGCCTTCGCGCAAGAAGCGGGGGGCGATGTAGCGGTCGTAGTGGGCTTCGGACAGCAGGAAGAATTCGCGGTCGATGGCGTCGCGCAGTTCCGGCAGCGACCAGTCGCGAAACTCTGGCAGCAGCACCATGCCGTAAGCCTCCAACTGGTTAATCACCCGCGCGCCCCGGGCGATGAGCTGGTAGGCCCAACAGTATTCCGATTGTTCAGGCACAAACCGGATCTGCCGTTGTTCAAGCTGCTGACGCAACCGCGCAGCGTCAAACACGTCGACCTTGGCGGCCATCACCTGAACCAAAAGAATTTCCAGGCGTAACCACACGGCGCGTTTTTCTTCATCGGTATACAGGTTCCAATTCACCACTTCATGGTGAAAACGCTTACAGCCGCGACAGACCAGATCCCCATACACGGTGGAACACAGGCCGACGCAGGGCGTTTTTATGCGGTGATTGGACATAGGCAGACGGTGACAGAAAGGCAGGAACAGGCCGGCATCTTAGCCCTTTGTCTAGAGGGGGTCACCCCGGAGGTTGTAGGGGTTTGTCTTACCTTTACTGCGCTTTTCCAGTAGAATCGCCGGGCCATTCTTAGGCGTGATGTCCGTTAGAAGCTGTTTTCAAAGCGTCACGAGCACAGTTAATCCCGCAGGAACGCAGTTGGCTGGGTTACCACGATTCGCCGGTAGTCCAGCCAGCCCTCATCTAAACGTCCTGCAGGCGTAAAACTTTGAAAGCAGCTTCTGGATGCGTCCCGGACAACCCTATGGGACCACTGATGAGGGTAATAACTGTGCTTGAAGCCTATCGCAAACACGTTGCAGAGCGTGCAGCTCAGGGTATCGTGCCCCAGCCGCTAAACGCCGAACAAACTGCCGGCCTGGTTGATCTGCTGAAAAACCCGCCTGCAGGCGAGGAAGAATTCCTCGTTGACCTGATCACCAACCGCGTACCACCAGGCGTAGACGAAGCTGCCTACGTGAAGGCCGGTTTCCTCTCCGCTGTCGCCAAGGGCGAAGCCACTTCTCCGCTGATCAGCAAACAACGCGCCGTTGAGCTGCTCGGCACCATGCAAGGCGGCTACAACATCGCCACCATGGTTGAGCTGCTGGATAACGCCGAGCTCGCCCCTACCGCTGCCGAACAACTCAAGCACACCCTGCTGATGTTCGATGCGTTCCACGACGTGGCCGAAAAAGCCAAGAACGGCAACGCTCACGCTAAAGGCGTGCTGCAATCGTGGGCTGACGGCGAATGGTTCCAGAAGCGCCCAACCCTGGCTGACAAAATCAGCCTGCGCGTGTTCAAAGTAACCGGCGAAACCAACACCGACGACCTGTCGCCTGCTCCTGATGCCTGGTCTCGTCCAGACATCCCGTTGCACGCCCTGGCCATGCTGAAAATGGCTCGCGACGGCATCGTGCCGGACGTTCAAGGCTCCATCGGCCCGATGAAGCAGATCGAAACCATGCGCGGCGAAGGCTTCCCGATTGCCTACGTCGGTGACGTGGTAGGTACCGGTTCTTCGCGTAAATCCGCCACCAACTCGGTGCTGTGGTTCTTCGGCGACGACATTCCGTACGTACCGAACAAACGTGCCGGTGGCTTCTGCTTCGGCTCGAAAATCGCCCCGATCTTCTACAACACCATGGAAGACGCCGGCGCACTGCCTATCGAGTTCGACGTATCGAACATGCATATGGGCGACGTCATCGACCTGTACCCGCATGCCGGCAAAGTCTGCAAGCACGGTACCGATGAAGTCCTCACCACCTTCGAACTGAAAACCCCGGTTCTGCTGGATGAAGTTCGTGCCGGCGGCCGTATTCCGCTGATCGTGGGCCGTGGCCTGACCGAGAAAGCGCGTGCCGAACTGGGCCTGGGCCCAACCGATCTGTTCAAGCTGCCAGAAGCCCCGGTCGACACCGGCAAGGGTTACACCCTGGCGCAGAAAATGGTCGGCAAGGCGTGCGGTCTGCCAGTTGGCAAGGGCATCCGTCCTGGCACCTACTGCGAACCGAAAATGACCACCGTCGGCTCTCAGGACACCACCGGTCCAATGACCCGTGACGAACTGAAAGACCTGGCGTGCCTGGGCTTCTCGGCTGACCTAGTAATGCAGTCTTTCTGCCACACCGCTGCTTACCCGAAACCCATCGACGTCACCACCCACCACACCCTGCCGGATTTCATCCGCACCCGTGGCGGCGTGTCGCTGCGTCCTGGCGACGGCATCATCCACAGCTGGCTGAACCGTATGCTGCTGCCAGACACCGTCGGCACCGGTGGTGACTCGCACACCCGTTTCCCGATCGGTATTTCCTTCCCGGCAGGTTCCGGTCTGGTCGCCTTCGCCGCAGCCACTGGCGTAATGCCGCTGGACATGCCGGAGTCGGTACTGGTTCGTTTCAAAGGCAAGCTGCAGCCAGGCATCACCCTGCGTGACCTGGTACACGCGATTCCTTACTACGGCATCCAGAAAGGTCTGCTGACCGTCGAGAAGAAGGGCAAGATCAACGCCTTCTCCGGCCGCATCCTGGAAATCGAAGGTCTGGACGAGCTGACCGTTGAACAGGCTTTCGAGCTGTCCGACGCCTCTGCCGAGCGCTCCGCTGCTGGTTGCACCATCAAGCTGCCGGAAAAAGCTATTGCTGAGTACCTGAAGTCGAACATCACCCTGCTGCGCTGGATGATCAGCGAAGGCTACGGCGATGCCCGCACCATGGAACGTCGCGCTCAAGCGATGGAAGCCTGGCTGGCCAACCCGGAATTGCTGTCTGCCGACGCCGATGCCGAGTACGCCGAAGTCATCGAAATCGACCTGGCCGACATCAAAGAGCCTGTGCTCTGCGCGCCAAACGACCCGGACGACGCCCGTCTGCTCTCGACCGTTCAGGGCGAGAAGATTGACGAAGTGTTCATCGGTTCGTGCATGACCAACATCGGCCACTTCCGCGCTGCCGGCAAGTTGCTCGACAAGGTCAAAGGTTCGATTCCTACTCGTCTGTGGCTATCGCCGCCGACCAAGATGGACGCTCATCAGCTCACCGAAGAAGGCTACTACGGCATCTACGGCAAGGCTGGCGCGCGTATGGAAATGCCGGGTTGCTCGCTGTGCATGGGTAACCAGGCACGCGTTGCGGCGAACTCGACCGTTGTGTCGACCTCGACCCGTAACTTCCCGAACCGTCTGGGCGATGGCGCCAACGTGTACCTGGCATCCGCTGAACTGGCCGCTGTGGCGTCCATCCTCGGCAAGCTGCCAACCGTTGCCGAGTACATGGAATACGCCGCGAGCATCGACAGTATGGCTGCCGACGTTTACCGCTACCTGAGCTTCGACCAGATCGCGGAATTCCGCGACGCTGCGGCAAACGCTCAGATTCCGGTTGTTCAAGCGTAACGAAACGCCGCTTTAGAAAGAGCCCCGCCTAGTGCGGGGCTTTTTTATGCCTGCGCTGGCGCAGCGCTCGAGTGCTGCTAGGGTAACAACCGTGGCGCGGCCTTGAAGCGCGCTCTCATTTACCGATTGGGGAGCTCACCATGAAACATTGGATTTTTGCCGCATTTTGCCTGCTTAGCCTGTCGGGTTGCTCAAGCGAATACATCATCACCACCACTGACGGCCAGATGCTCACCAGCGATGGCAAACCGGACTTGGACGAAGATACCGGAATGCTGGAGTTCGAAGACAGCGAAGGACGCAAGCAACAGATTCCGCAGTCATCCGTGAAGCAGATGCTGGAACGCTGATCGTGCGTTGGGGTGAGCGAGAGCTACTCATGCGGTACAGACAGTTGAAATTTTCGATGCCCTCTCGACAAGCGTAACGGCGCCACTTATCTTCGCGACTGGCCAGCGCACTGGCCAACGTCGCTCGGACGGTTCCGGGCGCTTACGTCTTCGAGGAACACATGGCTGAACAAGCTTCGCGCCGTTTCGCGCGCATCGATCGTCTCCCCCCTTATGTTTTCAACATCACAGCTGAGCTGAAGATGGCGGCCCGTCGCCGCGGCGAGGACATCATCGACCTAAGTATGGGCAACCCGGATGGCGCTACCCCGCCCCATATCGTGGAAAAGCTCGTACAGGTTGCTCAGCGTGAAGACACGCACGGCTACTCGACTTCACGCGGCATTCCGCGCCTGCGCCGGGCAATTTCGCGCTGGTACAAGGATCGCTACCAGGTCGACATCGACCCGGAAAACGAAGCCATCGTCACCATTGGTTCCAAAGAGGGTTTGGCGCATCTGATGCTGGCCACGCTGGATCAGGGCGATACGGTGCTGGTGCCTAACCCAAGTTATCCGATTCATATTTACGGTGCGGTCATCGCTGGCGCTCAGGTGCGCTCGGTACCGCTGGTGCCTGGCGTTGATTTCTTCGCCGAAGTGGAGCGCGCCATTCGGGAAAGTATTCCGAAACCAAAAATGCTGATCATTGGCTTCCCCTCCAACCCTACCGCGCAGTGCGTGGAGCTGGACTTTTTCGAACGCATCATCACGCTCGCCAAGCAGTACAACGTGCTGGTGGTGCACGACCTGGCCTACGCCGATATCGTCTACGACGGTTGGAAAGCACCATCGATCATGCAAGTGCCCGGCGCCAAGGATATAGCGGTGGAGTTCTTCACGCTGTCCAAAAGCTACAACATGGCCGGGTGGCGCATTGGCTTTATGGTCGGCAACCCTGAACTGGTGAACGCCCTCGCCCGCATCAAGAGTTACCACGACTACGGCACCTTCACGCCGTTGCAGGTGGCGGCGATCGCTGCGCTGGAAGGCGATCAGACATGCGTGCACGAAATCACCGCCAATTATCAGCAGCGTCGCGATGTATTGGTGCGTGGCCTTCATGAGGCGGGCTGGATGGTGGATAACCCTAAGGCTTCCATGTACGTGTGGGCAAAAATTCCGGAGCCCTACGCCAAACTCGGCTCGCTTGAGTTTGCGAAGAAGCTGCTGGCTGAGGCGAAGGTGTGTGTGTCGCCTGGGCTGGGTTTTGGCGATTACGGTGACGATCACGTGCGCTTCGCCCTGATCGAGAACCAGGACCGCATCCGCCAAGCTGTGCGGGGGATCAAGGCCATGTTTCGCGCTGATGGGCTGCTCGCTAAGGCGAAAGTCGAGTCGTAGAACCCATAGCGGCTACCGTTGAATAACCGTAGCCGCTCATCCTGCCGCGCTGAACTTGTCCTGAACCGGGTAACCCAAGGGGGGCTTTCCTCACTTGCGTTAAGGACAGTTAATGATTGATCTGACCACCTGGAATCTCGCCGTACCCGCCACCGAATCTGCAACAGCCATCGACACCGCCCGCCTCAACAACGGTTACCAAAGCCAGTATTTTCGCCGTCATTCCGATGGCAGCGTCACCTTCTGGGTTCCGGTTTCCGGATCGACCACCGAAGACGCCCATTATCCACGCGCTGAACTAAGGGAAACTCAGACAGACGGGACGCTGAGTTATTGGCCGTACCAAACTGCGGATAACTACCTCAGTGCCGTGCTCACGGTTAACCAAGTGCCCAGCAAAGGCAAAATAGTGATTGGGCAAATCCATAGCGACGACCAACCTGGCAGTCAGAACGATCCGCTGCTCAAACTGCAGTATCACTATCTGAGAGGTGTTGGCCGGCTGGAAGCTTTGCTGCGTAAGCGTCCCGGCGACAGCGCGGTGGAAAACATCCTGCTCGCTGAGAATGTGCAACTGAACGAGCGGTTCAGCTATGACCTGCGCCTCACGCCTTCGGGAAAGCTCGGTATACGAGTTCAAAGCAAAGATAACGATACCGGCTCCTACTATCGTCAACTCAGCGGCTACTGGGGCAACCAGCGCTTTTACTTCAAGGCAGGCGCGTACATTCAGGACAACTATGGACCTGCGGATGAAGGCGGCCGGGTTACGTTTTACTGGCTTAACAGCGTTCATCAATAATCGCTGTATTTGCGGGCAGGCTGCTATTGACCGCGATGGAGCCGTAAAATGGTTCTACTTTCGCAAACGCTCATAGAGACTGAAATGGCCCGCCTGCAACTTGCATTTCCTGAAGACCAGTTTTGCTACAGCACACATTTGACCGTTCGTGTCACCGATATCAATGCGGGAAACCATTTGGGCAACGACTCGATGATTTCCATGATTTCGGAGGCGCGGGCGCGGTTCTTGTTTGACTTCGGCATTCAAGAAACCAATGGCACGGGACTCGGGATCATCGTCACCGACCTCGCCACAACCTATAAAGCTGAAGCGCACGCCCGCGATCAATTGCTGTTTGAAGTGGGGGTAATGGACTTCAACAAATACGGCGGCGATATCACGTTCCGTATCACTCGGCCAGCAAATGGCAGCTTGATAGCGATGGCAAAATCAGGGTTTGTGTTCTTCGATTACAGCGTTTCGAAAGTAGTCTCGATGCCTGAAGACTTCTTTGGCAAGTTCAGCAAAGTTAACTGGCTTAGCTAAACCCTGCATTTCGCTTGGACAGCTTTTCAATACAGATAGATGAGCTGTTCAGACGAAGATTTAATCTAGACCGCTGCCCTCGCCTCACTTTTCTTGGCCCAAAAACAAACCCCCTACCCGTTTTCACGAGTAGGGGGTTTGGAATTTAAGCTTGACGATGACCTACTCTCACATGGGGAGACCCCACACTACCATCGGCGATGCGTCGTTTCACTACTGAGTTCGGGATGGGATCAGGTGGTTCCAACGCTCTATGGTCGTCAAGCAATTCGGGTGGAGCGTCGCGTTAGCGCAGCTCCAAATTGGGTATGTGATGGTGTTGCGGGTAATTTGTGTGTTTGCCGAATTTTCGGTTTGTATCGTCTTCACACCGTCAATTTGCGCTAAGCAAATTGCTTGGGTGTTATATGGTCAAGCCTCACGGGCAATTAGTATGGGTTAGCTCAACGCCTCACAACGCTTACACACCCCACCTATCAACGTCGTAGTCTTCGACGGCCCTTTAGGGGATTCAAGATCCCAGTGAGATCTCATCTTGAGGCTAGTTTCCCGCTTAGATGCTTTCAGCGGTTATCTATTCCGAACATAGCTACCCGGCGATGCCACTGGCGTGACAACCGGAACACCAGAGGTTCGTCCACTCCGGTCCTCTCGTACTAGGAGCAGCCCCTCTCAAATCTCAAACGTCCACGGCAGATAGGGACCGAACTGTCTCACGACGTTCTAAACCCAGCTCGCGTACCACTTTAAATGGCGAACAGCCATACCCTTGGGACCGGCTTCAGCCCCAGGATGTGATGAGCCGACATCGAGGTGCCAAACACCGCCGTCGATATGAACTCTTGGGCGGTATCAGCCTGTTATCCCCGGAGTACCTTTTATCCGTTGAGCGATGGCCCTTCCATACAGAACCACCGGATCACTAAGACCTACTTTCGTACCTGCTCGACGTGTCTGTCTCGCAGTCAAGCGCGCTTTTGCCTTTATACTCTACGACCGATTTCCGACCGGTCTGAGCGCACCTTCGTACTCCTCCGTTACTCTTTAGGAGGAGACCGCCCCAGTCAAACTACCCACCATACACTGTCCTCGATCCGGATAACGGACCAGAGTTAGAACCTCAAAGTTGCCAGGGTGGTATTTCAAGATTGGCTCCACGCGAACTGGCGTCCACGCTTCAAAGCCTCCCACCTATCCTACACAAGCAAATTCAAAGTCCAGTGCAAAGCTATAGTAAAGGTTCACGGGGTCTTTCCGTCTAGCCGCGGATACACTGCATCTTCACAGCGATTTCAATTTCACTGAGTCTCGGGTGGAGACAGCGCCGCCATCGTTACGCCATTCGTGCAGGTCGGAACTTACCCGACAAGGAATTTCGCTACCTTAGGACCGTTATAGTTACGGCCGCCGTTTACCGGGGCTTCGATCAAGAGCTTCGCGTTAGCTAACCCCATCAATTAACCTTCCGGCACCGGGCAGGCGTCACACCCTATACGTCCACTTTCGTGTTTGCAGAGTGCTGTGTTTTTAATAAACAGTCGCAGCGGCCTGGTATCTTCGACCGGCATGAGCTTACGCAGTAAATGCTTCACCCTCACCGGCGCACCTTCTCCCGAAGTTACGGTGCCATTTTGCCTAGTTCCTTCACCCGAGTTCTCTCAAGCGCCTTGGTATTCTCTACCCAACCACCTGTGTCGGTTTGGGGTACGGTTCCTAGTTATCTGAAGCTTAGAGGCTTTTCTTGGAAGCATGGCATCAACCACTTCGCGCTCTAATGAGCACTCGTCATCAGTTCTCAGCCTTAACCGCCCGGATTTACCTAAGCAGTCAGCCTACAACCTTAAACTTGGACAACCAACGCCAAGCTGGCCTAGCCTTCTCCGTCCCCCCATCGCAATAACTAGAAGTACAGGAATATTAACCTGTTTTCCATCGACTACGCTTTTCAGCCTCGCCTTAGGGACCGACTAACCCTGCGTCGATTAACGTTGCGCAGGAAACCTTGGTCTTTCGGCGTGGGTGTTTTTCACACCCATTGTCGTTACTCATGTCAGCATTCGCACTTCTGATACCTCCAGCAAGCTTCTCAACTCACCTTCACAGGCTTACAGAACGCTCCTCTACCGCATCACCTAAGTGATACCCGTAGCTTCGGTGCATGGTTTGAGCCCCGTTACATCTTCCGCGCAGGCCGACTCGACTAGTGAGCTATTACGCTTTCTTTAAAGGGTGGCTGCTTCTAAGCCAACCTCCTAGCTGTCTAAGCCTTCCCACATCGTTTCCCACTTAACCATGACTTTGGGACCTTAGCTGACGGTCTGGGTTGTTTCCCTTTTCACGACGGACGTTAGCACCCGCCGTGTGTCTCCCGTGCTCGCACTTGCTGGTATTCGGAGTTTGCATCGGTTTGGTAAGTCGGGATGACCCCCTAGCCGAAACAGTGCTCTACCCCCAGCAGTGATACACGAGGCGCTACCTAAATAGCTTTCGAGGAGAACCAGCTATCTCCGAGCTTGATTAGCCTTTCACTCCGATCCACAGGTCATCCGCTAACTTTTCAACGGTAGTCGGTTCGGTCCTCCAGTTAGTGTTACCCAACCTTCAACCTGCCCATGGATAGATCGCCCGGTTTCGGGTCTATACCCAGCGACTAAACGCCCTATTAAGACTCGCTTTCGCTACGCCTCCCCTATTCGGTTAAGCTCGCCACTGAATATAAGTCGCTGACCCATTATACAAAAGGTACGCAGTCACCCAACAAAGTGGGCTCCCACTGCTTGTACGCATACGGTTTCAGGATCTATTTCACTCCCCTCTCCGGGGTTCTTTTCGCCTTTCCCTCACGGTACTAGTTCACTATCGGTCAGTCAGTAGTATTTAGCCTTGGAGGATGGTCCCCCCATATTCAGACAAAGTTTCTCGTGCTCCGTCCTACTCGATTTCATTGATAAGAGATTTTCGCGTACAGGGCTATCACCCACTATGGCCGCACTTTCCAGAGCGTTCCGCTAATCTCAAATCAACTTAAGGGCTAGTCCCCGTTCGCTCGCCACTACTAAGGGAATCTCGGTTGATTTCTTTTCCTCAGGGTACTTAGATGTTTCAGTTCCCCTGGTTCGCTTCTTACACCTATGTATTCAGTGCAAGATACTTAACTTATGTTAAGTGGGTTCCCCCATTCAGACATCTCCGGATCAAAGTCTGTTTGCCGACTCCCCGAAGCTTTTCGCAGGCTACCACGTCTTTCATCGCCTCTGACTGCCAAGGCATCCACCGTATGCGCTTCTTCACTTGACCATATAACCCCAAGCAATCTGGTTATACTATGAAGACGACATTCGCCGAAAATTCGAAATACTCTTGATCTCTCAAGAGAACTCACAAATTTTACCTTAGCCTGAATAAACACCAGTGAAAGTGCTATCCAGTCTATCTTTCTATCACATACCCAAATTTTTAAAGAACGATAATACTTTCTAGTCAAAGACCAGAATTCAATATTCAACCAACAGGCGAATACTCAATTCTGAACTCTACATGTCGTCGTGGTGGAGCCAAACGGGATCGAACCGTTGACCTCCTGCGTGCAAGGCAGGCGCTCTCCCAGCTGAGCTATGGCCCCGTATCTGAGGCTTCTTCCACAACAATTGGTGGGTCTGGGCAGATTCGAACTGCCGACCTCACCCTTATCAGGGGTGCGCTCTAACCAACTGAGCTACAGACCCAATTGTTCGGGCTACTAGGCTGACAACTCGTCACTGATCCTCCTAAAACCTCTAGGACGACCCTATCGTCTTTCGCAATGAATCAAGCAATTCGTGTGGGAGCTTATAAGGAAGCTGATGTCGTCGATTAAGGAGGTGATCCAGCCGCAGGTTCCCCTACGGCTACCTTGTTACGACTTCACCCCAGTCATGAATCACACCGTGGTAACCGTCCTCCCGAAGGTTAGACTAGCTACTTCTGGTGCAACCCACTCCCATGGTGTGACGGGCGGTGTGTACAAGGCCCGGGAACGTATTCACCGTGACGTTCTGATTCACGATTACTAGCGATTCCGACTTCACGCAGTCGAGTTGCAGACTGCGATCCGGACTACGATCGGTTTTATGGGATTAGCTCCACCTCGCGGCTTGGCAACCCTTTGTACCGACCATTGTAGCACGTGTGTAGCCCTGGCCGTAAGGGCCATGATGACTTGACGTCATCCCCACCTTCCTCCGGTTTGTCACCGGCAGTCTCCTTAGAGTGCCCACCATAACGTGCTGGTAACTAAGGACAAGGGTTGCGCTCGTTACGGGACTTAACCCAACATCTCACGACACGAGCTGACGACAGCCATGCAGCACCTGTGTCTGAGTTCCCGAAGGCACCAATCCATCTCTGGAAAGTTCTCAGCATGTCAAGGCCAGGTAAGGTTCTTCGCGTTGCTTCGAATTAAACCACATGCTCCACCGCTTGTGCGGGCCCCCGTCAATTCATTTGAGTTTTAACCTTGCGGCCGTACTCCCCAGGCGGTCGACTTAATGCGTTAGCTGCGCCACTAAAGTCTCAAGGACCCCAACGGCTAGTCGACATCGTTTACGGCGTGGACTACCAGGGTATCTAATCCTGTTTGCTCCCCACGCTTTCGCACCTCAGTGTCAGTATCAGTCCAGGTGGTCGCCTTCGCCACTGGTGTTCCTTCCTATATCTACGCATTTCACCGCTACACAGGAAATTCCACCACCCTCTACCATACTCTAGCTCGACAGTTTTGAATGCAGTTCCCAGGTTGAGCCCGGGGATTTCACATCCAACTTAACGAACCACCTACGCGCGCTTTACGCCCAGTAATTCCGATTAACGCTTGCACCCTCTGTATTACCGCGGCTGCTGGCACAGAGTTAGCCGGTGCTTATTCTGTCGGTAACGTCAAAATTGCAGAGTATTAATCTACAACCCTTCCTCCCAACTTAAAGTGCTTTACAATCCGAAGACCTTCTTCACACACGCGGCATGGCTGGATCAGGCTTTCGCCCATTGTCCAATATTCCCCACTGCTGCCTCCCGTAGGAGTCTGGACCGTGTCTCAGTTCCAGTGTGACTGATCATCCTCTCAGACCAGTTACGGATCGTCGCCTTGGTGAGCCATTACCTCACCAACTAGCTAATCCGACCTAGGCTCATCTATTAGCGCAAGGCCCGAAGGTCCCCTGCTTTCTCCCGTAGGACGTATGCGGTATTAGCGTTCCTTTCGAAACGTTGTCCCCCACTAATAGGCAGATTCCTAGGCATTACTCACCCGTCCGCCGCTGAATCAAGGAGCAAGCTCCTCTCATCCGCTCGACTTGCATGTGTTAGGCCTGCCGCCAGCGTTCAATCTGAGCCATGATCAAACTCTTCAGTTCAAACATATCTGGGTTTTGTGAAAACCCTAAACTTGGCTCAGCAATCGCAAAAAACTCTCAAATTAACGAGTGTTACTTGTGATGCTGATAATCTGGTGACTATCAGTCTTACCTCACAAGCACCCACACGAATTGCTTGATTCAGTTGTTAAAGAACAGTTGGTTAAGCCTTTCGTCTCAACCGAGGCGCGCATTCTACAGCAGCCTCTTATTCCGTCAAGCGATTTCGAAAATTTCTTTTCAAACTCAACCGCTTGCGCTTCAGATCAACTTCAGTCTCTCGTCAGCGGGAGGCGAATTCTACAGCGTTTCAAACCGCTGTCAACCACCTCATTTACCGCTTTTCGATCAACTTACTCGACCGACCAACAAGACCAACCTTCAACCTCATCAGCCCGGCGCATTCTACGCAGATCGCTCTGCTTTGCAACCCTCAATTTCAATCTAACCTATTGATTAGAAAGAACTTTTAGGAGCCTTCCGCACCGGAAGAGGTGCGCATTATAAGCACCTGGGAAAAGCCGTCAAGGCATTCCTGGAAAATTCTTCAAAGACCCCACTGGTAACGCACTTCAGCAGAAGCGACTTATTTAGCAGACCTACCCGCGCACTCCCTATACGCTACGGAGTTCGGCGGAGCGTATGCTGACTGATTACACGAAACCTATATAAGGAAGAGATATGCAGGGGCTCAACAGCAAGGCGATCGGAATAGTCGCAGTAGTGCTGGTTATGCTTGGAGTGTTCTTCAGTTCTTGGTACACAGTCGATGAGACTGAGCGAGGTGTACTTCTACGAAACGGCGCTCTGGTTGGCGTCGTCGAGCCAGGCCTGTCATTCAAGACACCCTTCATTGAAACCGTAAAGTTCATTTCGGTGCAAAGCCAGGCGACTTCCTATAGAGAGTTGCAGGCCTACAGCAAGGACCAACAAACCGCGACCCTCCAGGTTTCTGTTTCCTGGCACGTGGTGCCCGGCGAAGTCTCCAAGGTCTACACGCAGTACCAGGATCTTGAAGGGCTCGTCAGCCGCCTGATCAGTCGCCAAGTTCCCACGCAAGTCGAGAACGTGTTCGGCCAGTACAATGCTGTTACTGCCGTCCAGCAACGAGGCAAGTTTGTCGCTGATGTGGCTCGTGCTATTAAAGAGTCGATCAACGGCCCCGTGGTGATTGACGGCGTTCAGGTGGAGAACATTGACTTTAGCGACGACTACGAGCGCTCAATCGCTCTGCGAATGAAGGCTGAAGTCGAAGTAAAAACCCGCGAGCAGATGCTAGCTACCGAACAGGTCCAGGCTCAAATTCGCGTGACCCAGGCGCAAGCAGAAGCCGACTCCAAGCTTGCCGAGGCCAAAGCCGACGCCGAGGCAACTCGGTTGCGCGGCGAGGCGGAAGCAGATGCAATTAAAGCAAGAGCGCAAGCACTTGCCAGCAACCAAAACTTGGTGGAACTCACCAAGGCCGAACGCTGGGACGGCACCCTGCCCACAACGATGCTTCCCAATAGCGCCCTTCCCTTCATTGATGCAACGAAGCGAAGCGAATAACGCCAGTCTCAAAACGCTAAAAAGGCCAGCTAAGCTGGCCTTCTTTACTTGGCACCCCGAAAGCGGATCGCTAATTATTGGCCAGCGCGCTTCCCAGCCTGATGACGCGGCGCCAACATGCTTACTGTCGGGACTTGACATTAACCACGGGCGCCATGCGCTCGCCCGACTAGCAACAGCCGCGATACTCACCCGCCACGACCGCCGGGCAGGGCAAAAACACTTACCCATAAAAAAATCCAGTCACCGCAAAATGACTGGATCTCTCAGATAAATATGGTCGGGACGGAGTGATTCGAACACTCGACCCCTAGCACCCCATGCTAGTGCGCTACCGGACTGCGCTACGCCCCGACGGTACAGCTTTATTTCTTCCAAACTGCTCGAAAGCGGGGTGGACTATACACTAAGCTTTTGAAATGTGGAAGTTTTCTAGCGAAATCGATTACTTACGCAACACCAGCAAAACTTCTTCTAACTCTACAATCATCTGGCGGATCAGCTGCTTGTACTGAGTGGTGTCGTCCTTAGCTTCATCTCCGGATAACCGCTGCCGCGCTCCTCCGATTGTGAAGCCTTGCTCGTACAAGAGAGCCCGAATCTGCCTAATCATCAGCACATCCTGTCGCTGGTAGTACCGCCGATTGCCGCGTCGCTTTATAGGGTTGAGCTGGGTAAATTCCTGCTCCCAGTAACGCAACACATGCGGCTTCACCGCACACAGCTCGCTCACTTCACCAATAGTGAAGTAGCGCTTGCCGGGAATGGGCGGTAACTCGTCGTTATGACTTGGTTCCAGCATAAGCCTCAACTCTGGCCTTTAATTTTTGCCCGGGGCGGAATGTGACCACGCGTCTTGCCGTGATCGGAATTTCTTCCCCTGTTTTCGGGTTCCTGCCAGGTCGCTGACGCTTATCGCGCAAGTCGAAATTGCCGAAACCGGACAACTTCACTTGCTCATTAAGCTCTAGCGCCTGACGGATTTCCTCAAAAAACAGCTCCACCAATTCCTTGGCTTCCCGTTTATTCAGGCCTAGCTCTTCGTACAGACGTTCGGCCATTTCAGCTTTCGTCAGAGCCCCCATACGCTACTTCCTTAACGTGGCGTTGAACCTTTCTTCAAGCGAGGCAAGGATATTCTGAGTTGTAGTGCTCACCTCTTCATCATTAAGAGTGCGCGATGGATGTTGCCAGGTCAAGCCGACGGCCAAGCTTTTTCTATGCGGATCAATACCTTTACCGTGATACACATCAAATAGCTTGAGGTCAGTTAGATACTCGCCCGCCGCCTCGCGAATTGCGCCGAGTACCGCATCGGCAGCGATGCTTTGGTCGACCAAAAGTGCCAGATCGCGGCGCACTTCAGGGAAGCGCGAAAGCTCGTGGAATTTGGGTAAAAGACCCTGCGCAACTTCAGCCAACACCAGCTCGAACAGGAAAAGCGGTTGATCAATGCCGAGGGTTTTCGCCAACTCAGGATGAAGCGCACCGATATAACCAACCAATTGGCCATCTCGCTCAACCCGCGCGGTCTGGCCTGGATGCAGTGCCGGATGCTCGCCCGCAACAAAATTGAACGCACCTTGGGCGCCCGAGAAGCCCAGTAGTGCTTCAACGTCAGCTTTCACATCATAGAAATCGACCGTATCACGACCGTGGGCCCACCCTTCGGCCAGACGCGAGCCGCAAATTACGCCGGACAACATGGCCTCTTGCCTCAAGCCGTCAAGCTGCCCCACGAAACGCAAGCCACTTTCGAACAAACGCACGCGTGTTTGCTGACGATTCAGGTTGTGCTGAACGGCTTTGACCAAACCTGGCCACAGCGAGGAACGCATTGCTGCCATATCCGAAGAAATGGGATTGGCCAACATCAAAGGCTCGACGCCGGGAGTGAACAAAGCGAACTGGTGAGGATCGATGAAGCTGTAGGTGATCGCTTCCTGATAACCACGAGCCACTAACAACCGACGCAGCGCGGGCAGTTCGGCTCTTGCCTCGGCTTTAGGTTGTGGCGCCAGGCGCGCTTGCGGGTAGCGAACCGGAAGACGGTTGTAACCATACAGACGCCCCAACTCTTCGATCAGGTCAACTTCGAGACTAATGTCGAAACGATGACTCGGAACGACTACGGACCACTGCCCCGCTGCTGAATTGCTAACCTGCAAGCCCAACGCCGTCAGCAGGCGCTCGATCTCTCCGCCATCCATTTCCATGCCAAGCATCTGATTCACGCGCTCAGCGCGAAGTGTGACGTTTGCCGTAGTTGGCAATTCTTCGCGGCTGACAACCTCGACTATCGGGCCGGGCTCACCGCCGACTATCTCAAGCAGCAGACCTGTAGCGCGCTCCATCGCCTCACGGGCAAGGTTCCAATCGACGCCGCGCTCGAAGCGATGCGAGGCATCGGTGTGCAAACCGTAGGACCGCGCCTTACCGGCAACGGCGATCGTGTCGAAGAACGCACTCTCCAGGAACAGATCGCGCGTACTGGTTGCGACGCCACTGTGCTCGCCACCCATAACACCAGCAATCGCCAACGCGCGCTGGTGATCGGCAATGACTAGAGTGTCAGCTCGCAGCGCCACTTCCTGACCGTCCAGAAGAACCAGCTTTTCGCCCTCCTCGGCCATACGTACCCGAATTCCGCCTTGGAGCTCGTTCAAATCGAACGCGTGCATCGGCTGTCCGAGTTC
This sequence comes from Pseudomonas sp. AC136, assembly GCF_979258585.1. Lineage (NCBI taxonomy): Bacteria > Pseudomonadati > Pseudomonadota > Gammaproteobacteria > Pseudomonadales > Pseudomonadaceae > Pseudomonas > Pseudomonas sp. AC136. The sequence continues at coordinate 4,823,445 of NZ_OZ409865.1, read as the reverse complement.
CAACATCACGTAGTTCGTGATGTCTACGGCAGCATCAATGCTGCGAACATCGGAGCGACGCAGGCGCTCAACCATCCAGAGCGGCGTCGGCTTGCTCAGGTCAACATTCCGGATAACGCGACCGAGGTACCGCGGACAGGCTTTTACAGCAGAAACCTCGACGGGAATCGTCTGTTCGTGAACAGCTGGAACAAGCGCGACTGCAAGACGACTGACGGGTGTGTCGTACAACGCGCCGACTTCCCTCGCCAATCCGGCAAGCGACAAGCAGTCGCCGCGGTTGGGCGTGAGATCGACTTCTATACTGGCGTCGTCCAGACCGAGGTAGGCGCGCACGTCTTGGCCAACTGGCGCATCAGCTGCCAGCTCCATCAGACCGCTGCTGTCATCGCTGATTTGCAACTCAGATGCCGAGCAGAGCATGCCGTAAGACTCGACGCCTCGCAGCTTAGCTTTTTTGATTTTGAAATCGTCCGGCAGCTCAGCGCCGATCATGGCGAAAGGCACTTTAAGTCCTGCTCGCACATTTGGCGCGCCGCACACGACTTGAAACGTCTCTACGCCATTGCTGACCTGGCAGACGCGAAGCTTGTCTGCGTCGGGATGCTGCTCGGCGCCAAGGACCTTGCCAACCACAACACCACTGAATACGCCGGCGACCAACGAAACGCTGTCGACCTCAAGCCCGGCCATGGATAGACGCGCTATTAACTCATCACGGGAAACCGACGGGTTTACCCAACTACGCAGCCACTGTTCGCTGAATTTCATTCTGCTCTTCTCCTAAAAAACGTTAACGGGCAAGCGACCTAGCGAAATTGCGCGAGGAATCGCAGGTCGTTGTCGAAGAACAGACGCAAGTCGTTAACGCCATAACGCAGCATGGCCAGACGTTCAACACCCATACCAAACGCGAAGCCCTGGTATTTCTCGGGGTCGATGCCGGACATGCGCAACACATTCGGGTGAACCATGCCGCAGCCCATAACCTCGAGCCAGCCGGTTTGTTTACACACACGGCAACCTTTACCGCTGCACATCACGCACTGCATGTCGACTTCAGCGGATGGCTCGGTGAACGGGAAGAAAGAGGGACGGAAACGCACGCCGAGGTCTTTTTCGAAAAACACTCGCAGGAACTCTTCGATCGTACCTTTCAGGTCTGCGAAGCTGATGTCCTGATCGACCAGCAGCCCTTCAACTTGGTGAAACATCGGCGAGTGCGTGATATCGGAGTCGCAACGATAAACCCGGCCCGGGCAGACGATGCGGATCGGTGGCTGCTGGGATTCCATGGTGCGCACCTGGACAGGCGAGGTGTGAGTGCGCAGCAACATGTTGGCGTTGAAGTAGAAGGTGTCATGCATTGCCCGCGCCGGGTGATGGCCGGGAATGTTGAGCGCCTCGAAATTATGGTAGTCGTCTTCGACCTCAGGACCTTCGGCAATGCCGTAGCCAATACGAGTGAAGAATTGCTCGATGCGCTCAAGCGTGCGCGTGACAGGGTGCAGCCCTCCAGAGGACTGACCGCGACCTGGCAAAGTTACGTCGATAAACTCAGCAGCAAGCTTCGCGCTCAGCGCGGCTTGCTCGAGCAAATCCTTTCGACTGTTGAGCGAGTCTTGAACGCGATCCTTGGCGGCGTTGATCAACGCACCGACCTTGGGACGATCCTCTGCAGACATATTCCCCAGGCTTTTCATCACCTGAGTCAATTCGCCTTTCTTGCCGAGATACAAAACCCGGATCTGCTCCAGGGCATTGACGTCTTCTGCGCGCTGAACGGCCTCTAGTGCTTGAGAGACCAGCGCATCCAGGTTTTCCATTTACAGACTCCAGATACGAAATAGGGGAAGAGCTTGAAGGCTCTTCCCCTATTGGTGACGTTTAACACCGGGCGAGCCCGGTGATTGTCGGGGACTTAAGCCAGAACGGCTTTCGCTTTCTCGACAATCGCAGCAAACGCCGCTTTTTCGTTCACTGCCAGATCAGCCAAAACCTTACGGTCGATCTCGATCGCTGCCTTTTTCAAGCCAGCGATGAAACGGCTGTAGGACAAACCGTTGATGCGGGCGCCAGCGTTGATACGGGCGATCCACAGAGCACGGAATTGACGCTTTTTCTGACGACGGTCGCGGTAGGCGTACTGGCCTGCCTTGATTACCGCTTGCTTGGCAACGCGGAACACGCGTGAGCGTGCGCCATAGTAGCCTTTAGCGAGTTTCAGAATTTTTTTGTGACGACGGCGAGCAACAACGCCACGCTTAACACGAGCCATGAGTAACTTCCTCTAATTCTTGACCGAAATTAACGAACGCGCAGCATGCGCGCGACCTTTGCCACGTCAGACGGATGCACCATGGTGCTGCCGCGCAGATGACGCTTACGCTTGGTCGACATTTTGGTCAGGATGTGGCTCTTGAAAGCGTGCTTGTGCTTGAAACCGGTAGCGGTTTTCAAGAAACGTTTAGCTGCACCGCTTTTGGTTTTCATTTTTGGCATGTTCGGATACTCCGCATTCAGTTGATAAACATAACCGCAAGGCCTGCCGTGCCCTGGTGGTTATTTCTTCTTTTTGGGGGCGATGACCATGATAAGTTGGCGTCCTTCCATCTTCGGGTGCTGTTCAACGGTGCCGTATTCAGCGAGGTCACCTTCAACCCGCTTCAACAACTCCATGCCCAGCTCCTGATGCGCCATCTCACGACCGCGGAATCGCAATGAAACCTTGGCCCTGTCCCCATCACTAAGGAAACGTACCAGGTTGCGTAGTTTTACCTGGTAATCCCCTTCTTCCGTCCCTGGACGAAACTTAATTTCTTTTACCTGAATCTGCTTCTGGTTTTTCTTCGCTGCGGCAATCTGTTTCTTCTTTTCGAAGATCGATTTGCCGTAATCCATTACGCGGCAGACCGGTGGAACCGCATCAGCGGAAATCTCTACCAGGTCCAGCTTGGATTCTTCAGCGATTCTAAGCGCTTCATCAATCGAGACGATGCCAATTTGCTCGCCGTCAGCGCCAATTAACCGAACCTCGCGTGCCGAGATATTCTCGTTGATCGGGGCTTTCGGTGCAGCTCGTTTATCTTGTCTCATTTCACGCTTAATAATAATTACTCCGAATCTTGGCGACCACGCCGGGAAACCGCTTGCGTAAGAAATGCTGCGAATTGGGCGACGGGCATGGAGCCCAGATCTGCGCCTTCTCGCGTACGCACAGCGACAGTTTGCGTTTCAACTTCCCGATCTCCGATAACTAGGAGATAAGGAACCTTGAGCAAAGTATGCTCGCGGATTTTAAAGCCGATTTTTTCGTTTCTCAAGTCAGACTTGGCACGGAACCCGCTTTGATTGAGTGTTTTTTCAACTTCAAGCGCAAAATCAGCCTGCTTGTCGGTGATATTCAAAATTACAGCCTGGATGGGCGCCAGCCAAGCCGGGAATGCACCTTCGTAGTGCTCGATTAACATCCCGATAAAGCGCTCAAACGAACCGAGAATCGCGCGGTGAAGCATAACCGGGTGCTTGCGGCTGTTGTCTTCGCTCACGAACTCCGCACCCAGACGAACAGGCAAGTTGAAATCGAGCTGCAACGTGCCGCACTGCCAAACGCGGCCGAGGCAGTCTTTCAGGGAAAATTCAATTTTCGGCCCGTAGAAGGCGCCTTCGCCTGGCTGCAAATCATAGGGCAAACCGGCGCTCTCAAGTGCCGACGCTAACGCCGACTCAGCGCGATCCCACAACTCATCCGAACCAACGCGCTTCTCAGGACGCGTCGACAGCTTGAGCTGGATATCGGTAAAACCGAAGTCTGCATAAACGTCGAGAGTCAACTTGATGAACGCAGCGGATTCTGCCTGCATTTGCTCTTCAGTACAGAAGATGTGCGCGTCATCCTGAGTGAACGCCCGGACTCGCATGATGCCGTGCAGCGCACCCGACGGTTCGTTACGGTGGCAAGCGCCGAACTCAGCAAGACGCATCGGCAGCTCGCGGTAGCTTTTAAGCCCTTGGTTAAACACCTGCACATGGCACGGGCAGTTCATTGGCTTGATGGCATAGTCACGACTTTCCGATTCGGTCGTGAACATGTTTTCCGCGTAGTTCGCCCAATGCCCCGACTTTTCCCACAGACTGCGATCCACAACCTGCGGCGTCTTGATTTCGAGGTAGCCATTCTCGCGCTGAATCTGGCGCATGTACTGCTCAAGCACTTGGTAAAGCGTCCAGCCGTTAGGGTGCCAAAACACCATGCCCGGCGCTTCTTCCTGGGTGTGGAACAGATTCAGGCGTTTACCGATTTTGCGGTGATCGCGCTTTTCTGCTTCTTCAATACGCTGAACATAGGCGGCCAACTGCTTCTTATCGGCCCACGCGGTGCCATATACACGCTGCAATTGCTCGTTCTTTGCGTCGCCGCGCCAGTAAGCGCCGGACAACTTGGTCAGCTTGAACGCTTTAAGGAAACGCGTGTTCGGCACGTGCGGACCGCGGCACATGTCGACGTATTCCTGGTGATAGTAGAGACCCATTTCCTGGGTATCAGGCATGTCATCAACCAGACGCAATTTGTACTCTTCGCCGCGCGCGGTGAATTCAGCGATTACCTCTGCACGAGGGGTCATCTTCTTGACCACGTCGTATTCGGTATCGATCAGTTGATGCATACGCGCTTCAATTGCCGAAAGGTCATCGAGCGTAAAGGGACGCTCATAGGCGATGTCGTAATAGAAGCCTTCGTCGATCACCGGACCGATCACCATGCGGGCAGTGGGGTACAACTGCTTAACCGCATGACCGACCAAATGCGCGCAAGAGTGGCGAATGATTTCGAGCCCCTCTTCGTCTTTCGGCGTGATGATCTGCAGGGTGGCGTCGCTGCTAATGAGGTCGCAGGCGTCGACCAGCGTGCCGTTGACCTTGCCGGCTACGGTGGCTTTAGCCAAGCCGGCGCCAATGGATTGAGCAACCTCGGCTACGGAAACCGGGTGATCGAACGAACGCTGACTGCCGTCGGGAAGAGTAATAACAGGCATGGCGCTTCCTCTCCTAGTGGTGACCCCTACCAAAGGTCACATGGGTTGGGATGAGCCAGTACGCGATCCGGCGGTGTACCCGCCTCACAGTGGCAGGAGCCCAAAGGCCGACCTGACCGAACCGCAGTCACTGGAGATTTTGTGGACCTCGGATGCTTTCAGAAAGCCGCAGCCCTGACAAGCGCCCAATAAAAAAGGGTCACCTAAGTGACCCTTTATATTTGGTAGGCACGATTGGACTCGAACCAACGACCCCCACCATGTCAAGGTGGTGCTCTAACCAACTGAGCTACGTGCCTGCAATGGAGGCGCATTCTACGGAGGCAGGTGGAAGAGTCAACTGTTTTCTCCCTAACTACCTGAAAAAGCGTATTTTTTACTGTTCAAGCCGGCGTTTTATATTTCCCACGGAGGCTAGCCGGGCATTTTTAACTCAGGTAGGATCGCCCGGTTCGTAAAAAATATAAAACAGAGGTTGCAAGATGGCACACACTCCTTATCCGCAGTCTTACTACGCCGCATCGGCAAATGCCGCTCCCGCCAGACCCGAATTGGTAGGCGACGTAGAAACCGATGTCTGTGTAGTGGGTGCCGGATACACCGGCCTTTCAACCGCCCTCTTCCTCTTGGAACATGGCTTCAAGGTCACAGTCGTAGAAGCAGCCAAAGTCGGCTTTGGCGCATCGGGCCGTAATGGCGGCCAGATTGTTAACAGTTACAGCCGCGATATCGATGTCATCGAGCGCACTGTTGGCGCCAAGCAGGCCCAGCTCCTCGGACAAATGGCCTTTGAAGGCGGCCGCATCATTCGTGAGCGCATCGCGACTTACAACATCCAGTGCGACTTAAAAGATGGCGGGGTTTTCGCAGCCATCACGAAAAAGCAGATGGGCCATCTAGAGTCGCAGAAAAAACTTTGGGAACGTTACGGCCATACCCAGCTTGAGCTGATGGACGGCGCGCGCATCCGCGAAGTGGTAAATACCGAGAACTACATCGGCGGCATGCTCGACATGAGCGGCGGGCACATCCACCCGCTAAACCTGGCGCTCGGCGAAGCGGCTGCGGTCGAATCCCTGGGCGGCATCATTTATGAGCAAACGCCTGCCACACGCATCGAACGCGGCGCCAACCCAGTGGTGCACACACCGCAAGGCCGAGTGAAGGCTAAGTTCATTGTTGTTGCGGGCAACGCTTACCTAGGCAATTTGATTCCCGAACTGTCGGCCAAGTCGATGCCGTGCGGCACGCAGGTTCTCACCACAGAACCGCTCAGTGACGAAGTCGCCCGCAGCCTGCTACCCCAGGATTACTGCGTTGAAGACTGCAACTACCTGCTCGACTACTACCGCCTCAGTGGCGATAAACGCCTTATCTTCGGCGGCGGTGTGGTCTACGGCGCCCGCGACCCAGCCAACATCGAAGCCATCATTCGGCCGAAGCTGATCAAAACCTTCCCGCAGCTGAAGAACGTAAAGATCGACTACGCCTGGACCGGCAACTTCCTTCTGACCTTGTCGCGCCTTCCGCAAGTAGGCCGCCTGGGCGACAACATCTATTACTCCCAGGGTTGCAGCGGCCACGGTGTTACCTACACCCACCTGGCCGGCAAGATTTTGGCCGAGTCGCTGCGTGGTCAGGCCGAACGCTTCGATGCGTTCGCCGGGCTTCCACACTACCCATTCCCAGGTGGCGAACTGATGCGCGTGCCATTTACGGCGATGGGTGCTTGGTACTACAGCCTGCGCGACAAGCTGGGCTTCTAACTTGAGCCACAAACAACAACGGCGCCCATCGAGGCGCCGTTTTTTATCGCTTCGTTTTTTCAGTGCGGCGCGCTTTTCAACGCTTCATAGGCATTGCTGGCCGCCAGTTTCTGACCGACCTGTTCAAGTTGCGACGCGGCCGCCATCCAGCGCTGGTGATCAACATTAGCCGGCAATTGCGCCGGCGCTTGGACCAGCACCGCCCAATTGCCAACCTCTTTCCAGGCCGACTCGAAACTCTTAAAGCTCATCACCAGACGGCGGCTCATGCCGGAGCGCAGCAGTAAACGCTGCTTGACCCGGTCATATCCCACCACCACGGCATACCGTGGCGACGAAACAAAGCTGCCATCGTCTATCCGAACCAACACAGGAAAGCCTGCAGAGACCTGCTCAAGCACATCGGCCAGTTGCGGAGACAATGGATACACCAGCAACCCATGTTCATTAACCACGCGCGTGAGATTTTTCTCGATCGTTGATTCCTGGCCGGGCAAATGCATTTTCTTCGCGACCAATCCCGGCGTGGTTACCACATTCTGCTGAGACAGCATTTCTGCCACCGCGCCTGGCGCACCTTCAAACGCGGTTTCGGCGAAAAACGGTACAGCGTTCAGCTCGACCCGCTCCGGCAAAGCACGCACTTGCGGCGCTACAGTCACCCGCGAGGAACAGCTGGCTACCAGCAGTAACACGCAACTTGTTAATAGTAAGAACCGCACTCTCGCCACTTGCACAGCTCCTAATTAATTAAAGAAAGGCCTAAATCATACCGCGCCGGCTACCAGCGCACTTAATCGCAGGCAAAGAAAAGCCCGGCCTAAGCCGGGCTTTTCTGAAACACCGTGCTAATTACTTAGCCTGGGCTTCAACTTCAGCTTCTACGCGACGGTTAACAGCGCGGCCAGCTTCGGTAGCGTTGTCAGCAACCGGCTTAGACTCACCGTAGCCAACAGCGTTAACGCGCTCGCCACCTACACCGTACTGGTTAACCAGAACTTCACGAACGGCGTTAGCACGACGCTCGGACAGTTTTTGGTTGTAAGCGTCAGTACCAACGGAGTCAGTGTGACCTTCAACAGTTGTGGAAGTCGCTGGGTACTGGTTCATGAAGTCAGCCAGGTTCTTGATGTCGCCATAGCTTTCTTCTTTGACTTTCGATTTGTCGAAGTCGAATTTCACGTCCAGTTCAACGCGAACAACTTCAGCAACGGCTGGGCAGCCATCAGCGTCAACAGTTACGTTGGCAGCGGTGCCTGGGCACTTGTCGACATTATCGCAAACGCCGTCGTTGTCGCTGTCCGAGCAAACTTCTGGAGCAGCAGCAGCGGCTACAGGCTCAGCTGCTTTCTTGCCGCCGCCGAAGTTCACGCCGATACCAACGCTTGGCGCCCACTCGGTGTCGCCTTGGTCGATGTTGTATTGAGCTTCAACGCCAGCACGGGCGTAGAAGTTCTCGGTGAAATACACCTTGGCACCGCCGCCCAGGTTGGCGAAGGTGGAGCCGTTACGACCGCCATTGCCATTCTGGCCAATGCTCTGGTCGGAGAAGCCGGCCGAAACGTAAGGGCGCAGCATGTCGCCAGGAGCGTTGAAGTGGTACAGCGCGTCCAGAGCGGTGTTCGAGCCTTTGATGTTGCGGCCGTCATCGCTGCGAGCGTTGTGAACTTCGTCGTAGCCCAGACGCAGTTCAACGTCGTCGGTCAGGAAGTAACCAACGGAACCGCCGAAGAGGTTGCCGTTGTTTTTGAAGTCACGAGCGCTGTCGAACATTTCTTTTTTCGCGAAGCCTTCGATTTCTACTGCACCTTGGCCTTGGGCCAACGCCTGAAGAGAGGAAGCAGCGATCAGCGAGCCGATAACAACGCCTAAGGTGTTTTTAAATTTCATCCGTAAATCCCTATCTTGGTGGTCAGTAAGTTGTCTGACAAACGCAAGACAACTCAGGCGGCGATTCTAACAGCAATCGCCTGGTCGGTTAGAGGTATTTCACCTAACTAAGTTTCGGTAACGCCGGAAAATTTTTCCCGCAACCGGTCGAGCGCTCTTTTATAACGCATCTTGGTTGCGCTCAAGCCCATATGCATGATGTCGGCGATTTCCTGAAACTCCAGTTCGGCAACAAATCGGAGCACCAGAATCTCCCTGTCTATGGGGTTTACATGGACTAGCCAGCGGTCCAGCCCGCCGGGCTCTTGGGCAATGGGCGCTTTTTCTTCGGAAGCTTCTTCCAAAGGATCCAAACTTAAAGCGTCCAACAAACGCCTTTTTCGACGTTCTTTACGGTACTGGGTAATGCACTCGTTGTAGGTAATGCTGTAAAGCCAAGTCTTGAACTTTGACTTGCCTTCGAAATTCTTCAACCCATATAAAACTTTCAACATTACTTCTTGACAGACGTCGTCGGCATCCCGGTCGTTTCCGAGATAACGGGCACACACGTTAAATAGGGTTCGCTGGTAACGACGCATCAGCTCTTCATATGCCCGCGTAATGTGGAACAACTCCACATGCGCACGCGCCACCAGCTCTTCGTCCGAGAGCTCGCGGGGGTCATAACGGGACGATAGCGATTGAGCTTTATTCAAAACGAGTCGGGCCGGCAGTCTGGTGGATAGCCGCCAAGGCCCTGAACCTCAGGCAGTTCAGGATGGCGGCATACATTAGCAGGGATTGGCGCGTTAGCGACTGCTCACCCGTTGCTCAAGGATTTCGCGATTGGACAGCGAAACCAGCTCGCCGTCATCCGTCAGCAGGGTAGTTTTCACCGTACCGATTTCCTCGATCTGCCCTTCCACCTCACCCACTTTCAACTGCTGCCCCACCTCATACAGCTCTCGCACATAGATACCGGCGAGTATCTGCGCAGCGATGTCCCGACTGCCCAGGCCCAGCGCCAGTGCCACAGCCAGGCCAACCGAAATCAGCACGATGGCGATCACGTTGTTGAGCAGATCAGTTTTGACTTCGAGCTGGCCGATAGCGACCGAGATGCTGAGGATAATGACCAGGCCCTGAGCGATGCGGGCCAGACCATTGGCGTAATCCAGACCCACGCCATCCGCTGCACTGCGCACCAGACCACTGACCAGTTGCGCCAGCAAAATACCAATCACCAGCACCAGTGCCGCGCCAAAGACTTTTGGCAGGTACAGCGCCAGCACATCCAGCGTGGCGGAAACGCGCTGCAGACCAAGCGACTCAGCCGCCGACACCAAAAACACCAGCAGCACAAACCAATAAACGATCTTGCCAATCAGCGCCGACACCGGCACTTGAATGCCCGCACGGCCAATCAGCTTGGTCAGGCCAGTGCCTGCCATCAAGCGATCCAGGCCCACTTTGCCGAGCAGTTTCGACAGCAAGGTGTCGAGCAGCTTGGCGACCACAAACCCCAGCAACACCAAAATCAGCGCCACGAACAGGTTGGGAATGAACACTGCAACCTTGGTCCACAGCGCAGCCATTGCCTCTTTCAGGCTTTGGGTCCAGAGATCGAGTTCCATGTTCAGTCAGCCTTCTTGGTCATACGAGCGGAAGAGGCGCGGCGCGATACCGGCGCGACATGATCAGAGCCTTTGTTCACGGCGATCATCAGCGCTTCGAGGCAACGGCCCATGAGGCCGAACAGGTCGCCGGCACCCACTTGTCTATTGGCGGTTTTCAACACGCGGCCCAACGTTGCGTCATCGTCGTGGCTGGTGGCCGAGGACTTGAGCAGATCTCGCAGGGATTGTTCGAATGGATCGTGCATGCGCACCTCAGGATTTCTCAGGGCTAGACGCGGGCTATTTTTGCCGGGTCACATCAAACCCAACGTAATCGGCGAAAAAGCCACCATTGTCCCAGCGCGACCGATGCCATCAGCACACACGCCAGAAGAAAACCGTACGGGCTTTCGGAACCCGGAATGCCGCCGACGTTGATGCCCAGCAGCCCGGTCAGAAAACTCATCGGCAGGAAAATACCGGTGATGATGCCGAAGCGGTACATGGTGCGGTTCATCCGCTCGCTCATGCGCCGGCTCTCGGTTTCCAGCACCAGCCCTACCCGCTCGCGAATCAACTCGAGCTCTTCGAGGTAGCGAGTCAGAAGGTTGTTCAGCTCGTTCCAGTAATCCGCATCGTCGCTGCAGAACCAGGGCAGCTTATTGCGGGTGAGTTGCGCATAAATGTCACGCTGCGGCGCTAGGAACCGACGCAAGCCGGCGGCGCGACGGCGGATATGCAGCATCTGCCCATGCTCCGGCGTAAAACGCTCATCCGCATCGGCGCGCTCTTCCTGCGCATCGACCAGCTCGGACAAATCCATCACCAGCGCGTCCACCTTGCCGGTCATGTGCTGCGCGATATACAGCATCAGTTCCGAGGCGCTTTTCGGCCCCTTGCCGGCATCAAGTTCGGCAATCAGATCTTCGGTCGCATGCAACGGCCGCAGTCGCAACGAGATAACGCGCTGGGGCGGCAGCGAAAATTCGCACCGACACCATGTCTTCCGGCTCGGCGCCCGGGTTGAGGTTCACGCCACGCAAAAACAGCAGCAGCTCATCGTTGGGCAAGGGAAGCAGACGCGGGCGGGTGTTCTCCTCCAGCAGCAAATCGCAGCTGAATTCGTTAAGACCACTGTCGGTGCGAAGCCAGGCGTGGGTTTGCGGGTGACCGCGATCCCAATGCAGCCAAAGACTTTCCGCCGGCTCAAGCTGAATAACGTCGAGCTGCTGACGCGTAATGGCGCGCGCACCACCCTCGCCGTCCAGCACAAACGCGTGCACCAGGCCCCATTGGGCGTTGTCTTCCTCGTGCATTCCCTCGGCATTCCTTCTTTATTACTGCGGCGCGAGCCTAAAAGAAAAACCCGACTTGCGCCGGGTCTTATGGCCGTATCAGGACGGCATGCTGAGCGGTTGCGGAGAAACGATGATGCCGTTGTTGTCGGCGTACACGTACTCGCCCGGGCGGAAGGTGACGCCGCCGAAGGTCACCACCACGTTGAGGTCACCAATGCCGCGCTTGTCGGTTTTCATTGGGTGAGTGGCCAGCGCCTGCACGCCCAGTTCGGTTTGGGCGATGACGTCGACGTCACGGATGCAGCCGTAAATCACCAAGCCTTCCCAGCCATTTTTAGCCGCCTTTTCCGCGAGCATGTCGCCCAGCAATGCACGGCGCAGCGAACCGCCACCGTCCACCACCAGCACTTTGCCCTTGCCGTTCAGGTCGACCTGATCTTTAACCAGCGAGTTGTCTTCGAAGCACTTGATGGTGACGATTTCACCGCCAAACGAGTCGCGGCCACCGAAGTTGCTGAACATCGGCTCGACCACTTGCACCAACTCGGGGTACGCATCGCACAAATCGGGAGTGACGTATTGCATGGGAAAACTCCTGGTGAGGTTCTGGAAACCGCTGACTCAAAACTGGATACGGCGACATCTTAGCCGTGTCACTGCAACGAAGAAACGCTCGGCGCAGGCGCTTCTACAGGTTCTAACGCAGCGGGCAGGCGCAAATTGCGCAACCAGTGCTCGGCTAACGGCCAGACCTCGGCCTGCGCCTGTTTGCTGACTAGCATCTCGACGTGCCCGAAGTCATCGCTGAAACCTTGCCGTTTGCCCAGGCAGACAAAGCGGCGCTGCTCGGAGCCGAATTGTTCCAGCAACTTGCGGCAGCCCCACGCCGGGTCTTGCTCATCGCCGTCGGCAGTTACTGCCATTACGGGCACGTTGACCTCGGCCAGCCCTTTCCACCAGTCGTTTTTCTTCCCTTCACCAAAACGGCCAAACAGGCGGTGCCAGCGCAGGCTCTCGCGAATCAAGCCAACCGGCTCGTCCTCCGGGCCGCGCTTGAGGCGCGAACCAGAAATCACCGAAACGCCCTTGAGCAGCAAGCGTGCGCCCCACTCCACTGGCGGAATTTTCAGCGGCCAGTAAACGCGGCTGACCTGGCTGCCGAATAGCGCCACCGACGCCACGTCGTCTTCGCTCAGGTAATGCCCACCCAGTGCGGCGGCCAAGGTAATGCCACCCAGCGAATGGCCAATCCAGTGCGGCGCCTGCCCGCTCTGCTCGCGCACGAAAGCGGCAATGGCCGGCAAGTCGTAGCGGGCGTAGTCGGCCACGGTGTTGTTGTTGTAGTCGAGGTTGCGTGGCGACAAGCCGTGGCCACGCATTTCGGCAATCCACACGTCGAATCCCGCGCGCGCCAGATACGGCCCCAAGCCAATGCACTTGGGCGAATACCAGAAGCGGCGGTTGGAAAAGCTGCCCGGAATCAGAATGACCGGCACGCCCCGGTCTTCACCGTGGTCAGCCATGCCCAAGCGGGTCAGCGCCAGCTCGACGCTGAAATCCGGGCTGTTTGAGGGTTTGAGGCGATAAACATCCTCGCTGAGATCGCCACGAAACTCGGCGCTCATCAAGGCTACGGGAAACAGTTCACTGCTACTTTGCATGCGGATCGACTGACAGGAAAACTTGCAGAAAAAAGGGCGGGAAATAGCCCCGCCCTTCTTTTGTTTTTTGTGTTTCTTGTTGGGCTTTGCGGTGCTCAGCTGTGAGCATCGCGAAACCCAACGGGACCTTAGGCCTGTTGACCTTCAGCCAAGAAGAACCAGGTTTCCAACACGGAGTCCGGGTTCAACGACACGCTTTCAATGCCTTGCTCCATCAGCCACTTGGCCAGGTCCGGGTGGTCCGATGGGCCCTGACCGCAAATGCCGATGTACTTGCCGGCTTTGTTGCAGGCCTGAATGGCGTTGGACAGCAGCTTTTTAACCGCCGGATTACGCTCGTCAAACAGGTGAGCGATGATGCCGGAGTCACGATCCAGGCCCAGGGTCAGCTGAGTCAGGTCGTTGGAGCCGATGGAGAAGCCGTCGAAGAATTCCAGGAACTCGTCGGCCAGAATGGCGTTGGACGGCAGTTCGCACATCATGATGATGCGCAGGCCGTCTTTGCCACGGGACAACCCGTTGGCCGCCAGCAAGTCGATTACCTGGCTCGCTTCGCCCAGGGTGCGTACGAACGGCACCATGATCTCGACGTTGGTCAGGCCCATCTCGTTGCGCACTTTCTTCAGCGCACGGCATTCCAGTTCGAAGCAGTCGCGGAACGATTCACTGATGTAACGCGAGGCACCACGGAAGCCCAGCATCGGGTTTTCTTCTTCCGGCTCGTAGAGCTTGCCGCCGATGAGGTTGGCGTATTCGTTGGACTTGAAGTCCGACAGCCGCACGATAACTTTCTTCGGCCAGAACGCGGCGGCCAAGGTGCTGATGCCCTCAACCAGCTTCTCGACATAGAAGCCAACCGGATCGTCGTAACCGGCGATGCGTTTGTCGACGCTGTCTTTGATGTCTGCCGGCAGACCTTCGTAGTTCAGCAGCGCCTTGGGGTGCACGCCGATCATACGGTTGATGATGAATTCCAGACGGGCCAGGCCGACACCGGCGTTAGGCAACTGGGCAAAGTCGAACGCGCGGTCCGGGTTGCCGACGTTCATCATGATTTTGAAAGGCAGATCTGGCATGGCATCGACGGAGTTGGTGCGAATGTCGAAGCCCAGCTCGCCTTCGAAAATAAAGCCGGTATCGCCTTCAGCGCACGACACAGTCACGCCCTGGCCATCGACCAGGACTTGCGTCGCGTTACCGCAGCCGACCACTGCCGGAATACCCAACTCACGGGCGATGATCGCGGCGTGGCAGGTACGGCCGCCACGGTTGGTGACGATGGCGCTGGCGCGCTTCATGACCGGTTCCCAGTCCGGGTCGGTCATGTCGGAAACCAGTACATCGCCCGGCTGAACCTTGTCCATCTCGGCGATATCGTTGATCACGCGCACTTTACCGGCGCCGATCTTCTGGCCAATGGCGCGACCTTCCACCAGCACTTTGCCGGTCTCTTTAAGCAGGTAGCGCTCCATCACGTTGGCCGTGGTGCGGCTTTTTACGGTTTCCGGACGGGCTTGGACGATGTACAGCTTGCCGTCGTCGCCGTCTTTGGCCCACTCGATGTCCATCGGGCGGCCGTAGTGTTTTTCGATGATGATCGCCTGCTTGGCCAGCTCGGTGACTTCGGCATCGCTCAGGCAGAAACGGGCGCGGTCAGCGCGGTCGACATCAACGGTTTTCACCGACTTGCCGGCCTTGGCTTCGTCGCCATAGATCATCTTGATGGCTTTGCTGCCCAGGTTGCGACGCAGGATCGCCGGGCGGCCTTCTTCCAGGGTTTTCTTGTGAACGTAGAATTCGTCGGGGTTCACCGCGCCTTGCACCACGGTTTCGCCGAGGCCGTAGGCGCCGGTGATGAACACCACGTCACGGAAGCCCGATTCGGTATCCAGGGTGAACAACACGCCAGCGGTGCCGGTTTCCGAACGCACCATGCGCTGAACGCCAGCCGACAACGCCACCAGCTTGTGATCGAAGCCCTGGTGCACGCGGTAGGAAATGGCGCGGTCGTTGAACAGCGAGGCAAACACTTCCTTGGCAGCACGGATTACGTTTTCCACGCCACGAATGTTCAGGAAGGTTTCTTGCTGGCCGGCGAACGAGGCGTCTGGCAAGTCTTCGGCGGTGGCCGACGAGCGCACGGCGACTGCCATGTTTTCGTTACCGTTGGCCATGACCGCAAAGGCTTCGCGGATTTCGGCGTTCAAACGTTCAGGGAATTCGGCTTCCATGATCCATTGACGGATCTGCGCACCGGTTTTGGCCAGGGCGTTGACGTCGTCGACATCCAGCGCGTCGAGCGCGGCATGGATCTGGGCGTTGAGGCCGCTCAGTTCGAGGAAATCACGGTAGGCTTGGGCAGTGGTTGCGAAACCACCGGGGACCGAGACGCCAGCGCCTGCGAGGTTACTGATCATTTCGCCGAGGGATGCGTTCTTGCCCCCCACGTGCTCCACATCATGGACGCCGAGCTTATCGAGGGAAACTACGTATTCAGCCAAGGGATCTCTCCACTAACGGTGTTGGACTAGCTCAGACCCTATTTACTCTCACGCTTTGCTGCACCTTGGTGCCGCTCCCTGTGACGGTGGCCTGGCCCTGGAAAATAAGTAACAATGCCAACCGGCATGGCTTCGATCAAAGGGGCCCTATGATAGCCAAGAATCATCCTTAGCTTAAGGCCCTCGGTGCAAATGAAACGAACCGCTTTCTTCATCTCCGACGGCACCGGCATCACGGCCGAAACGCTTGGCCAAAGCCTGCTGGCGCAGTTCGAGAACATCACGTTCCACAAGCTCACGCGCCCCTACATCGACACCGTAGAAAAAGCGCGGGCGATGGTACAGCAAATCAATAATGCGGCTGAGAAAGACGGCGTTCGCCCGATCATTTTCGACACCATCGTCAACCAGGACATCCGCGATATTCTCGCCAAGTCCGATGGCTTCATGATCGACATCTTCTCGACCTTTCTCGCTCCCCTCGAACAGGAACTGACGTCGCACTCGTCCTATTCGGTGGGCAAGTCCCACTCCATCAGCCACAACTCCAACTACATGGAGCGTATCGAGGCCGTTAACTTCGCCCTCGACAACGACGATGGCGCCCGCACGCATTACTACGACAAGGCCGACCTGATTTTGGTCGGTGTCTCGCGCTGCGGTAAAACCCCAACCTGCCTATATATGGCACTGCAATATGGCATTCGTGCAGCCAACTACCCGCTGACCGAAGACGACATGGAGCGCCTGCAACTACCCAACGCGCTCAAGCAGTACAAAGACAAGCTGTTCGGCCTGACCATCGACCCCGACCGCTTGACCGCCATTCGCAACGAACGCAAGCCCAACAGCCGTTACGCCAGTTTTGCCCAGTGCGAGTTCGAAGTGCGTGAAGTCGAACAACTGCTGCGCCGGGAAAACATTCCGTACATCAATTCCACGCATTTTTCCGTGGAAGAAATCTCCGCCAAAATCCTGGTGGAGAAAGGCGTTGAACGGCGCTTGAAATAGACGCCGCTGAAACAGACCCGCTACAGCGAAAAAGGTGCACATTCGATGACGCTAATGGACTGCTTGTTGTTTGCACCGATCGCCGTAGCGATTGCCCTCACGCCTGGGCCCAACAATTTCTGCGCGCTCAATAACGGTATTCGTCACGGCGTCGGCACTGCCGTTGCCGCCACGGTTGGCCGCAATGTGGCCTACGCCATCTTCCTGGCCATTTCCGCCGTTGGCCTGGGCGCCATGTTGCTGGCGTCGGAAACCGCGTTCACCGTCTTGAAATGGCTGGGCGCGGCTTACCTGCTTTACCTCGGCATTCGCGCCTGGCGCAGCCGGGAATTCAGTGGCCTCGACCTGGCTGAAAGCAGCGTAGCAGAGGGCGCGGCTGGCGGCCGAAGTGTGACGTGCCTGATGCTTCAAGAGTTCCTCGTCGGCATCAGTAACCCCAAAGCCATTCTGCTGTTCGCCGCCATCTTCCCGCAGTTCATCAAACCCGATTTGCCCACCACCGAACAATTTGTGTACCTGGGCGGCACGTACCTGTTGGCCGAGTTCGTGGCCTCCATGGTGTACGGCCTGTTCGGGCGGCAGATTCGCCGGCTGATCAAGACTCCTACAGGCGCGCGGCGCCTGAACAAAACCACCGGGGCGTTTTTCATGGGCGCCAGTGGGGTGTTGTTGAGCACTACGCACCATTGATCGTGCTCGCAGCCTCCCCCTCTCCCTAACCCTCTCCCCGCTGGGGCGAGGGGACTGAAAGCCGATCGGAAATAAGCCCGCCACCGCGCTCAAGCTCCCCTCGCCCGCTAAGCCGGCCGGGCAGGCGAGAGGGGCTGGGGGAAGGGGCGGCCTCCACGCAAATCAGAAGCTCCCCGCCGGCACCCGCACCCACCCTTCCATCAACACCCGCGCACTGCGGCTCATGATGGCTTTCTTCACCACCCACTCCCCGTTCACCTGCTGCGCCTCGGCGCCGACGCGCAAGGTGCCGGACGGATGCCCAAAGCGCACCGCCGTGCGCTCACCGCCGCCCGCCGCCAGGTTCACCAACGTGCCGGGAATCGATGCCGCAGTGCCAATGGCCACCGCCGCCGTGCCCATCATGGCGTGGTGCAGCTTGCCCATGGACAGCGCGCGCACCAGCAAATCAACGTCGCCCTTGGCCACGGTTTTGCCGCTCGAAGCGCGGTAGTCCTGCGCGTTGGCAACAAACGCCACCTTGGGGGTGTGCTGGCGGGTCAGTGCTTCTTCCGGGCTTTTGATCAGGCCCATGCGCAGCGCGCCGGCCACGCGAATGGCTTCGAAACGCTCAAGCGCGGCGGGATTGGTGTTGATGTCTTCGCGAAGTTCGGTGCCGGTGTAGCCGATGTCCTTGGCATTCACGAACACCGTGGGAATACCGGCCGTGATCATCGTCGCCTTGAAGGTGCCGATACCCGGCACTTCCAGATCGTCGACCAGGTTGCCCGTGGGAAACATCGAGCCGCCCGCCTCGCCGTCGTCCGACGGGTCGAGAAACTCCAGCACGATTTCCGCTGCGGGGAAGGTCACGCCATCCAATTCGAAGTCGCCGGTTTCCTGAACCTGACCGTTGCTTACCGGCACATGGGCGATGATGGTTTTCTGGATATTGGCCTGCCAGATGCGCACCACGCACACGCCGTTTTCGGGAATGCGCGCGGGGTCGACCAACCCGGCATGCAGCGCAAACGCGCCGGCGCCGGTGGAAAGGTTGCCGCAGTTGCCGCTCCAGTCGACGAACGCTTTGTCGATGGAAACCTGGCCGTAGAGGTAATCCACGTCGTGATCCGGCTGCGTGCTTTTCGACAAAATCACGCACTTGCTGGTACTCGACGTGGCGCCGCCCATGCCGTCGATTTGCGCGGCGTACGGATCGGGGCTGCCGATCACGCGCATAAACAAACGGTCGCGGGCCGTGCCCGGCACCTGGCAGCTTTCCGGTAAATCTTGCAGGCGGAAGAACACGCCTTTACTGGTGCCGCCACGCAGGTAGGTGGCGGGGATTTTGATTTGTGCTGGGTGAGGCATACATCGAGTCCTCGATAGTTGGAGCATTCCTTCTCCCTCAGGGAGAAGGTGCCCGAAGGGCGGATGAGGGATGTCGTAAACCAAACCCTCACCCCAACCCTCTCCCAGAGGGAGAGGGAGCTAGCCTGTTTTCACGCCACCGTCGCTTCCAGGAAGTCCTTGGCAAAGCGCTGCAACACGCCGCCCGCTTCGTACACCGACACTTCTTCGGCCGTATCCAGGCGGCAGGTCATCGGCACTTCCAGGCGTTCGCCGTTCTTCCGAGTGATAACCAAGGTCAGCGTGGCGCGCGGGGTGCGCTCGCCGATCACGTCGTACACCTCGGTACCGTCCAGGCCCAGGGTCAAGCGGTTGGTGCCGGGTTTGAACTCCAGCGGCAACACGCCCATGCCCACCAGGTTGGTGCGGTGAATACGCTCGAAGCCTTCAGCGGCAATCGCTTCCACGCCAGCCAGGCGCACGCCTTTGGCGGCCCAGTCGCGGGACGAGCCCTGACCGTAGTCGGCGCCGGCCACGATAATCAGCGGCTGCTTGCGCTCCATGTAGGTTTCGATGGCTTCCCACATGCGCGTGACCTTGCCGTCCGGCTCAATGCGCGTCAGCGAGCCCTTCTTCACCTGCCCATCCACCACGGCCATTTCGTTGACCAATTGCGGGTTGGCAAAGGTGGCGCGCTGGGCGGTCAGGTGGTCGCCGCGGTGCGTGGCGTAAGAGTTGAAATCCTCTTCCGGCAAGCCCATTTTCGCCAGGTATTCGCCGGCGGCGCTGTCCAACAGAATGGCGTTGGACGGCGACAGGTGATCGGTGGTGATGTTGTCCGGCAGCACCGCCAACGGGCGCATGCCGGTCAGGCTTCGCTCGCCGGCCAGGGCGCCTTCCCAATACGGCGGGCGACGAATATAGGTGGACTGCGGGCGCCAGTCGTACAGCGGGCTGGCCGCCTCCTCCACCGTGCCCAGGTCGAACATCGGAATGTAGATCTGCTTGAACTGCTCCGGCTTCACCGACGAGGCCACCAAGGCGTCGATTTCCTCGTCGCTTGGCCACAAGTCTTTAAGCGTGATCGGGTTGCCCGCAGCGTCATGGCCGAGCACGTCTTGCTCGATGTCGAAGCGCACGGTACCGGCGATGGCGTACGCCACCACCAACGGCGGCGAGGCCAGGAACGCTTGTTTGGCGTACGGGTGAATACGCCCGTCGAAGTTGCGGTTGCCCGACAACACGGCGGTGGCGTACAGGTCGCGGTCGATGATTTCTTGCTGAATCACCGGGTCCAGCGCGCCGGACATGCCGTTACAGGTGGTGCACGCATACGCCACGATGCCAAAACCCAACTGCTCCAGTTCGCTGAGCAAACCGGCTTCTTCCAGGTACAACTTGGCCACTTTCGAGCCCGGCGCAAACGAGGTTTTCACCCACGGTTTGCGTTGCAGGCCCAAGGCGTTGGCTTTCTTCGCGACCAGGCCGGCGGCAACGACGTTGCGCGGGTTCGAAGTGTTGGTGCAACTGGTGATGGCGGCGATGATCACCGCGCCGTCCGGCAACTTGCCCTCGGCTTCTTCGCCCTTGGCCGCCGCCAGCATGGCGTCGCCGGCAATACCGCGTTCCTGCAAAGCGCTGGTGGGCAGGCGTTTGTGCGGGTTGCTGGGGCCGGCCATGTTGCGCACTACGCTGGACAAATCGAAGCTCAGCACCCGCTCGTACTCGGCCGTTTCCAGCGCGTCGGCCCACAGGCCGGTGAGCTTGGCGTACTGCTCAACCAACGCCACTTGCTGCGGCTCGCGGCCGGTCAGCACCAAGTAATCGATGGTTTGCTGGTCGATGTAGAACATCGAGGCGGTGGCGCCGTATTCGGGGCACATGTTCGAGATGGTCGCGCGGTCGCCGATGGACAGGCTGTTGGCGCCCTCGCCGAAGAACTCTACATAGGCGCCAACCACGCGCTCCTTACGCAGGAATTCGGTAATCGCCAGCACGATGTCGGTGGCGGTGATGCCGGGCTGACGCTTGCCGGTCAGCTCGACGCCGACGATATCGGGCAGGCGCATCATCGAGGCGCGGCCGAGCATCACGGTTTCCGCTTCCAGACCGCCAACGCCAATGGCGATCACGCCCAAGGCATCCACGTGCGGGGTGTGGCTGTCGGTGCCGACGCAGGTGTCGGGGTAGGCCACGCCGTCACGCGCCATGATCACCGGGCTCATTTTCTCCAGGTTGATCTGATGCATGATGCCGTTGCCGGCCGGGATCACGTCGACGTTCTTGAACGCGGTTTTGGTCCACTCAATAAAGTGGAAACGGTCCTCGTTGCGACGCTCTTCCACGGCGCGGTTTTTCTCGAACGCATCCGGGTCGAAGCCGGCGTATTCCACGGCCAGCGAGTGGTCGACGATCAGTTGCGTCGGCACCACCGGGTTGACCTTCGCCGGGTCGCCGCCCATGTCGGCAATGGCGTCACGCAGGCCGGCCAGGTCCACCAAAGCGGTTTGACCGAGAATGTCGTGGCACACCACGCGCGCCGGGTACCAAGGGAAGTCGAGGTCGCGTTTGCGTTCGATCAGTTGCTTGAGGGAATCGGTGAGCATGGCCGGGTCGCAGCGGCGCACCAATTGCTCGGCCAGCACACGCGAGGTGTACGGCAGCTTGGCGTACGCGCCGGGCTCGATGGCATCGACCGCTTCGCGCGTGTCGAAGTAATCCAGCACGGTGCCCGGCAGGTTCTTGCGGTATTGGGTGTTCATCGCAATGCTCATGGTTATGGGCGGTCCTTGAGCGGCACGAACTTCAGGTCTTCGGGACCGGTGTAGTTGGCGCTCGGGCGAATGATTTTGCCGTCGATACGCTGCTCGATCACATGCGACGACCAGCCCGAGGTGCGGGCGATCACGAACAGTGGCGTGAACATGGCGGTGGGCACGCCCATCATGTGGTAGCTAACGGCGCTGAACCAATCGAGGTTGGGGAACATTTTCTTGATGTCCCACATGATGGTTTCCAGGCGCTCGGCAATGTCGAACATCTTGGTGTTGTTCTGCTCCGCCGACAGCTCGCGGGCCACTTCTTTAATCACTTTGTTGCGCGGGTCGGCCACGGTGTACACCGGGTGGCCGAAGCCGATCACCACTTCTTTTCTCTCAACGCGGGCGCGGATATCGGCCTCGGCTTCATCCGGGTTGTCGTAGCGTTTTTGAATTTCAAAGGCCACTTCGTTGGCGCCGCCATGCTTGGGGCCACGCAATGCGCCAATGGCGCCGGCGATGCACGAGTGCATGTCCGAGCCGGTGCCGGCGATCACCCGCGAGGTGAAAGTCGAGGCGTTGAATTCATGCTCGGCGTACAGGTTCAGCGAGGTGTGCATGGCGCGCACCCACGACTCGCGCGGCTTTTCGCCGTGCAGCAAGTGTAGGAAATGACCGCCGATGGAGTCGTCGTCGGTTTCCACATCGATGCGCTTGCCGTTGTGGCTGAAGTGGTACCAATACAACAAGGCCGAGCCCAGCGAGGCCATCAGTTTGTCGGCAATGTCGCGGGCGCCGGGGTGGTTGTGGTCGTCTTTCTCTGGCGATACGCAGCCCAGCACCGACACGGCGGTGCGCATCACATCCATCGGGTGCGCCGAGGGCGGCAGTTGTTCCAGCGAGGTTTTCAGCGCGGCCGGAATACCACGCAGCGCTTTCAGCTTGGCTTTGTAGGCGGCCAGCTCCGACACATTCGGCAGCTTGCCGTGCACCAGCAGGTGGGCGATTTCTTCGAAGTCGCAGCGGTTGGCAAAATCCAGCACGTCGTAGCCACGGTAGTGCAGGTCGTTACCGGTACGGCCGACGGTGCACAGCGCGGTATTGCCGGCGGAGGTGCCGCTCAGGGCAACTGATTTTTTGGGTTTGAAGCCCGGCGTGGTCGTCTCTGGGGTTGCGCTCATCGCGGGTATCTCCTCATCTGATCCGGTTGTAATTGTTGTTCTGACTCAGCACAGCGCTGGCCGGCCGCCGCTTCAGTCGAGCGACCGGGTGGCAATCACTTATTGGCGGCAAACAACGCGTCGAGCTTTTGCTCGAAGGCGTGGTAGTTGATGCGGTCATACAGTTCAGCACGGGTCTGCATCATTTCGATGACGTCTTTCTGGTGGCCGTTCTGGCGAATCGAGGTGTAAACACTTTCCGCCGCCTTGTTCGATGCGCGGAACGCCGACAGCGGATAAAGCTGAATGGCGACGCCGACCGAGGCCAGTTCATCGCGGGTAAACAGCGGCGTGGCGCCGAACTCGGTGATGTTGGCCAGCACCGGCACACCCAAGGCGTCGACAAAGCGCTTGTAGGTCGGCAGGTCGTAGGCGGCTTCGGCAAAGATGCCGTCGGCGCCGGCTTCCACATAGCGCAGGCAGCGTTCAATGGCAGCGTCCACGCCTTCGGCCTGAATGGCGTCGGTGCGGGCGATCAGGAAGAAATCGGCGTCGGTCTTGGCGTCGGCAGCCGCTTTTACGCGGTCGGCCATTTCTTCGGTGGAGACGATTTCCTTGCCCGGACGGTGACCACAACGTTTGGCGCCCACTTGGTCTTCAATGTGAGCCGCCGCAGCGCCGGCCTTGATCAGGCTTTTAACTGTGCGCTCGATATTGAAGGCACTCGGGCCGAAGCCGGTGTCGATGTCGACCAGCAGCGGCAGGTCGCACACGTCGGTGATGCGGCGCACGTCGGTGAGCACGTCGTCCAGGGTGTTGATGCCCAGATCCGGCAAGCCCAGGGAGCCGGCCGCTACCCCGCCACCGGACAGGTAAATGGCTTTATAACCGGCGCGTTTGGCCAGCAGCGCGTGGTTGGCGTTGATCGCGCCAATGACCTGCAACGGCGATTCAGCAGCAATGGCAGCGCGGAAACGTTGACCTGGGGTGTTGGAGCTCATGCTTCACCTCTCGTGGGGGATTTGGAAACCGCCTGCCCGGCCTGACCGGTGTAGTGGCGTTCGATATTGCGTTTGGAGGCCGCGATATGGCGGCGCATCAGCAGCTCCGCCAGCTCGCCGTCGCGCTCGGAAATGGCGTCGAGAATGCGGTGGTGCTCGGCAAACGCGTGACGCGGGCGATTGGGCGTGGCGGAAAATTGCAGGCGATACATGCGCACCAGTTGGTACAGCTCGCCGCAGAGCATCTGCGCCAGGGTTTTGTTGCCGCTGCCTTGAATGATTCGGTAGTGGAAGTCGAAGTCGCCTTCTTGCTGGTAGTAACCGACACCGGCCTGGAACGCGGCGTCGCGCTCGTGCAAATCCAGCACGCTGCGCAGCTCATCGATTTCAGTCTGGCTCATGCGCTCGGCGGCCAGGCGACAGGCCATGCCTTCGAGGGATTCGCGAATTTCGTAGAGTTCGATCAGCTCGGCGTGGCTGAGCGAAACAACGCGAGCGCCGACGTGGGGCACGCGCACCAGCAGCTTCTGGCCTTCCAGCCGGTGAATCGCCTCACGCAGCGGGCCACGGCTAATGCCATAGGTGCGCGCCAGTTCGGGTTCGGAAATCTTGCTGCCGGGGGCGATGTCGCCCTGCACGATGGCCGCCTGAATGCGGCGGAATACGTGCTCGGAGAGGGTTTCGGAGTCGACGGGAGAGTCGACTACGGATTCGAGGGCGTCTTGCATATTGTCGACACACCGATGAATATTTCGGTGAAAACTACCCGCCGAACACGCTTTCGTCAAACGTTCAGAGTGGATTGTTGACAGTATTTAAGATCGAGGTTTGCAGGAATCGCGGCTGAAGCCGCTCCTACAGGTTGGCGTTTGGTGTGGGAGCGGCTTTAGCCGCGATGCTTTTTTTGCCTCGCAACCGCCTGTCGCCGCAAAAAATCTGCATGTTAGAATGCGCCGCGCTTGAAGCCTGCCAGACTGCGCCGTGCGGGCTGCTAGACTCACTCGCCAAGCGCCAGGTGAACCTAAGCCCTTGCTGTTAACACTAAGTGACTTGATCCGGGACTGCTCCACACGGACCCCGCTGAAATTTCCACGATCCGTTTTAGGACTTATGACACTCAAGCCCTTAGCCCTCTTGTTATCGCTCGTTCTGTTGCCGGCCCTCAGCCAGGCGGCGGAAAAGGGTGTGTATGGCCTGAACGAATACGCGCAGCTCACCGACATTGATCTGCAAGTGGCGGCCAAGCTCGACACCGGCGCCAAAACCGCTTCGCTCAGTGCCCGCGACATCAAACGCTTCAAGCGCGATGGCGAAACCTGGGTGCGCTTTTACCTGGCCATCGACGACGCCCACGCGCACCCCATTGAGCGGCCGCTGGCGCGCATCAGCAAAATCAAACGCCGCGCCGGTGACTACGATCCCGACGAAGAGAAAACCTACACAGCACGTCCGGTCATCGAACTTCAGGTATGCATGGGCAAAGCCCTGCGCACCATCGAGGTCAACCTCACCGACCGCAGCGCGTTCCAGTACCCCTTATTAATTGGTTCCGAAGCGCTAAAACGCTTCGATGCCTTGGTCGACCCCAGCCTCAAATACGCCGCCGGCAAACCCGGCTGCGCGGTGGCAGAAGACAGCAGTGAGAAACAACCGGTGAGCTAAACGGCCTACCCGGCCGCGCCCGTTACACCGAAACAGCTTCAAGAACGTGAGCTCCACCGCAATGCCATTACCTGCACCGCGCCCTGCCTGGGGTCATGTGGTACAGCGACACTGACAAGATTGATTAATGGACAGGTTCCCCACATGCGCTCTCTTACCCTGCATCTGAAAGTCCTGATCGCCATTTTGGTGACCTTGGGCGTTCTGATTACGGCCTACCAGATTTTCGTCGTTGGCATTCCGATTACCGAGGATGAAACCGACGATCTGTGGAACATCGATGCCAAGGTCGAATTCCAGGCCACACCGAAAAACCCGGTGAAGGTGCAGATGTTCGTGCCGCCGCTGAGCCAGGATTATGTAAGCCTCAACGAGAGCTTCATTTCCAATAACTACGGGGTGAGCATCAACCGCGTCGACGGCAACCGTAAGGTCACCTGGTCGGCCCGTCGTGTCAGTGGCAACCAAACACTCTACTACCGCCTAGTGCTGACCAAGCGCTACAGCGGTGAAAAACCCAAAGCCAAAGGCCCGATTTTCCGCGACAGCATTGCTGTGGAAGGCGCCGAAAAAATTGCCGCCGAAGCGCTGATGGCGCCGATTCGCCAGCACTCGGCCGACATCGAAACCTTCATCAGCGAAACCATCAAACGGGTCAACAACGTCAACGATGACAACGTCAAACTGCTGCTGGCAGGCGACCTGTCGACCCCGAACAAAGCCAAAACCATCGAACTGCTGCTTTCCATCGCCCATGTGCCGATGGAGCGCGTGCACACCATTCGCCTGGTAGCGGACCAACCGCAAACCCCGGAACTGTGGCTGCGCAGCTTCAACGGCCAGGACTGGCTGTACTTCAGCCCGGAAACCGGCGAACAAGGCCTGCCGGCCGATCGCCTGGTGTGGTGGACCGGTGATGAAAACCTGGTGAGCATCGAAGGCGGGAAAAAACTTCAGGTGCGCTTCAGCCTCAACAACAGCCAGATGAACGCCATTCGCCTGGCCAAGCTGACCGACGAAAACACCGACGCCGACTTCCTCGAATACTCGCTGTACGGCTTGCCGCTGCAAACCCAGCAAACCTTCATGATCATGGTGATGATCCCCATCGGCGTGCTGGTGATTCTGGTGCTGCGTAACCTGATCGGCCTGCAAACCCTGGGTACGTTCACCCCGGTGCTGATCGCCCTCGCCTTCCGCGAAATGCAGCTGGGCTACGGCATTGCGCTGTTCACCATCATTACCGCGCTGGGCCTGTCATTACGCTCGTACCTGGAGCACCTGAAACTGCAAATGCTGCCAAGGCTGTCGGTGGTGCTGACCTTTGTGGTGGTGCTGATCGCGACCATCAGCCTGCTGAGCCATAAATTGGGCCTGGAACGCGGGCTGTCTGTCGCGCTGTTCCCGATGGTGATTCTGACCATGACCATCGAACGCCTGTCGATCACCTGGGAAGAACGTGGCGGCGGCCATGCCATGAAAGTGGCCATCGGCACGCTGTTCGCCGCCTCCCTGGCGCACCTGCTGATGACCGTGCCGGAGCTCAACTACTTCGTCTTCACCTTCCCGGCAGTGCTGCTGATTCTGGTGGGCTTCATGTTGGCCATGGGTCGTTATCGCGGCTATCGCCTGACCGAGCTGTTCCGCTTCAAAGCCTTTCTGAAGGACTGAGCCATGTTCGGCATGATCAAAACGTGGAAGGCCCTGGAAGCCAAAGGCATCATGGGCATCAACCGGCGCAACGCGGACTACGTGCTCAAGTACAACAAGCGGCACCTCTACCCGATTGTGGATGACAAGATCATCACCAAAGAGCGGGCGATTCTGGCTGGCATTCATGTGCCGGAAATGTACGGCATCATCGAAACCGAAAAGCAGATCGACAAGCTGCCGGAAATCATCGGCGACCGTCCCGACTTCGTGATCAAGCCCGCCCAGGGCGCGGGCGGCGACGGCATTCTGGTGATCGCCGACCGTTTCGAAGACCGCTACCGCACGGTGTCCGGCAAGATCGTCAGCCATGAAGAGCTTGAGCATCAGATCTCCAGCATTCTCACCGGCCTCTACTCGCTGGGCGGCCACCGCGACCGCGCGCTGATCGAATACCGGGTTACGCCGGACCAGATTTTTAAAAGCATCAGCTACGAAGGCGTGCCGGACATCCGCATTATTGTGCTGATGGGTTACCCGGTGATGGCCATGCTGCGTTTGCCGACTCGCCAATCTGGCGGCAAGGCCAACCTGCACCAGGGCGCCATTGGCGTTGGCGTCGACCTGGCCACCGGCGTCACCCTGCGCGGCACCTGGCTGAACAACAAAATCAGCAAACACCCCGACACCACCAACGCCGTGGATGGCGTACAGCTGCCCAACTGGGATGGCTTTATGAAACTGGCCGCCGGTTGCTACGAACTGTGCGGGCTGGGCTACATCGGCGTGGACATGGTGCTCGACCAGGAAAAAGGCCCGCTGATTCTGGAACTCAACGCCCGCCCCGGCTTGAACATCCAGATCGCCAACGACTGCGGCCTCACCCACCGCGCTCATGCCGTGGAAGCACGCATTGAAGAACTGACCGCCCAAGGCGTAGTGGAAACCGCCGAGGACCGCGTGAAGTTTTCTCAGAGTTTGTTTGGCAACGTGCATCGGCCAGAGATTTGATTGGCGCGTAGCGCAATAAAAAGCCCGGCACTTGCCGGGCTTTTTGTTGGCCAATCCACAGAGCCATTTCCACCAGACTCAATGAGTTTTATCGCCAGCCCCCGACCTGTAGGAGCCGCTTAAGCCGCGATTGGCCTGACCTGCAAGCGCATTCTCTCCCACCATCGCATCGCGGCTAAAGCCGCTCCCACAGGTAGCATTTCCACCAGACACAACGAGTTTTAACGCCAACCACCGACCTGTAGGAGCGGCTGGGCGGCATCCCGATTAGCCGCGATTGGCCGGGCCTGAAAACGCATTCCCTCCCTCCATCGCATCGCGGCTAAAGCCGCTCCCACAGGTAGCATTTCCACAAGACAAAAAAAATGCCCAACAGAACAAGGGGAGTGTCTGTCGGGCCGATACACGCAGGAGCGGGCGTGTGAAGTAGGAGCATTAACCAACCGGGGCGCCGCTCCAGCCGAGCGGGCGCCTCGTCAAACCATCAAGCCACTTGCGCCAGCTGCGCCTTGGCTTGATTCAAACCTTTTTCCATAAACTCGCCACCCAGGTTCAACCCCTCAGCGTGAATGAAGCTCACGTCGTGAATGCCGACAAAGCCCAACGCCTGGCGCAGGTAGGGTTCCTGGTGATCCAGACTGCTGCCGGCGTAAATGCCGCCACGGGAGGTCAGCACAAAGGCGCGTTTGCCGGTGAGCAGGCCTTGCGGGCCGGTTTCGGTGTACTTGAAGGTCACGCCGGCACGCAGCACATGGTCGAGCCACGATTTCAGCGTGCTGGGAATGGTGAAGTTGTACATCGGCGCGGCCAGCACCAGCACGTCGGCGGCGAGCAATTCATTGGTCAGGGTGTTGGAGCGAACCAGGGCGGCTTTTTCGGCGTCGCTCTGCTGGTCGGCGGGCGTCATCCAGCCGCCGAGCAGATTCATGTCCAGGTGCGGCACTTGGTCAACAGCGAGGTCACGAACGGTGATGGTGTCGCCAGGGTGGGCGGCCTGCCATTGCGCAATGAACTGCGCGGTGAGTTCGCGGGAGATCGAACCCTGGGTGCGGGCGCTGCTTTCAATCACTAAAACCTGAGACATCGGACCTGCTCCATCTGCGTTGTGCGTGCGATGGAGCTAGACTAATGCCGTATAAATCGATAAAAAAGCGTAAAAACCCGCTACAACCTATCTATTTATTTGATTTATCGCGTCGTTAACCCTAGTCTCAGCGCTAGACAGGCTTGCAGGTAACGCGGATGCGCATTTTGATGACTTGCGAGGTAAAGCGCCCGGTCAGCAACGCGTCTTTGCCGGGTTGCAGCGTGACCTTGCGGGTGCGAGGTGCTTCCGGCCCATTGCGGAAAACCGCCGAGCATTCGGCGGCGGCCCGGCCATAGTTGTAAAGCTGCACGGCCCCCATGTTGAAGTCGACTTCCTGGGTCGATGCCGACACCTCGGCGCCATTGAGCTTTTTCTCAAGCTCGATGGGAAACGCAAAGGCGGTCAATGGCACGGCACTCAAGGGCAGCGCAGCAAAGGCTAAACACAACAACTTATTCATAGTGGTCTCCGGCAGGGATCACAGCTTAGGACAAGAGGATGCGAGGATGAAAGCGCCCCGGGTAACCCTGGATCAGTGGCGAACGTTGCAAGCGGTCGTCGACCACGGCGGTTTCGCCCAGGCAGCCGAAGCGTTGCACCGCTCGCAGTCATCGGTGAGTTACACCGTGGCGCGTATGCAGGAGCAACTCGGCGTGCCGTTGCTGCGTATCGATGGGCGCAAAGCCGTGCTCACCGAGGCCGGCGATGTGCTGCTGCGCCGCTCGCGGCAACTGGTTAAGAACGCCAGCCAACTCGAAGACCTCGCCCACCACATGGAACAAGGCTGGGAAGCCGAAGTGCGTTTGGTGGTCGATGCCGCCTACCCCACCGCCCGCCTGGTTCGTGCCCTTACCGCGTTTATGCCGCAGAGCCGTGGCTGCCGCGTGCGGCTGCGTGAGGAAGTGTTGTCGGGCGTGGAAGAAGTGCTGAAAGACGGTATCGCCGACCTGGCGATCTGCGGCTTCAACGTACCCGGCTTTCTCGGCTCGGAAATGAACCCGGTGGAATTCGTCGCCGTCGCCCATCCCGAACACGCCCTGCACCGCTTGCAACGGGAAATCACCTTTCAAGACCTCGAATCCCATATGCAGGTGGTGATCCGCGACTCGGGCCGCCAACAGCCAAAAGACGTCGGCTGGCTTGGCGCCGAGCAGCGCTGGACCCTCGGAAGCCTGGCCACCGCCGCCACCTTCGTGGCCAGCGGGCTGGGCTTTGCCTGGCTGCCGCGCCACCTGATCGAGCGCGAATTGCGTGAAGGCGTGCTCAAGGAACTGCCGCTGGACCGTGGCGGCAGCCGCCACCCGACGTTCTTCCTCTATACCAACAAAGACAAACCCCTGGGCCCGGCCACGCAGATTCTTATCGAGCTGCTGCGTAACTTCGACGCCGCGCCACTGGACGCCCCATTCGCCGCACCCGCCATGCACAACTGACCCCGCAGCCGCGCTAGCCAGGAGGCACACATGCCGTATTTCGATCACGACGATTGCCAGCTGCACTACGAGGAATACGGCACCGGCGCGCCCTTGGTGCTGGTCCACGGCCTGGGCTCCAGCACCCTGGATTGGGAATACCAAACGCCCGTGCTGAGCCAGCACTACCGCGTGATCAGCCTGGATGTGCGCGGTCACGGCCGCTCCGACAAACCTAGCGAGGCCTACAGCATCAGCGGTTTTGCCGAAGACGTGGCGGCCCTGATCGAACACCTGAATTTGCCGCCGGTGCACCTGGTGGGCATTTCCATGGGCGGCATGATCGGCTTTCAGGTGGGCGTCGATTACCCGCACCTTTTGAAAAGTCTGACCATCGTCAACAGCAGTCCGGAAGTGAAGGTGAAAACGCCGAAAGACGCGCTGATGGTGGCGCAGCGCTGGACCTTATCGCGCCTGCTCAGCCTGGAAGTGATCGGCAAAAAGCTCGGCGGTTTGCTGTTTCCCAAACCCGAGCAAGTGGAGCTGCGCCTGAAGATTGAGCGGCGCTGGCCCATGAACGACAAGCGCGCCTACCTCGCCAGCCTCGACGCCATTATCGGCTGGGGCGTGCGGGAACGACTGGCGCGCATAACCTGTCCTACGCTGGTGGTTACGGCCGACCATGACTACACCTCGGTGGCCAGCAAACAGGCTTATGTCGACGAGCTGCCCAACGCTCGCCTGTTAGTGGTAGAAGATTCGCGCCACGCCACGCCCATGGATCAACCCGAGTTCTTCAATGCCCAGCTGTTGGCATTCCTCGCCGAGGTGGACCGTTAAACTGCCCGGCTACAGCTGTTCCTCCCATGCCAATAACCGGTTTCTCCACACCAATAAATAGTCCAGACAAGGTCTTCGCCATGTTGAAAAAAGCCACCCTCCTCGCCTGCTCCGTGCTGTTCGCCAGCCACCTGTTCGCCGCCGACGCGCAAGCCGGCACGCACGTGCTGCTCACCACGAGCCTGGGCGACATCGAAATCGAACTGGAAGACCAGAAAGCGCCGATCAGCACCAAAAACTTCCTCGCTTATGTGGACAAGGGCTTCTACAGCAAAACCATTTTCCACCGCGTAATTCCGGGCTTTATGGTTCAGGGCGGCGGCTTCGACACCGACATGCGCCAGAAGAACACCGACTCGCCGATCAAGAACGAAGCCGACAACGGCCTGCACAACGTGCGCGGCACGCTGGCCATGGCCCGCACCGGGGTTGTTGACTCGGCCACCAGCCAATTCTTCATCAACCAGAAAGACAATGCCTTCCTCGACCACGGCGGCCGCGACTTCGGCTATGCCGTGTTCGGCAAAGTGGTTAAAGGCATGGACATCGTCGACAAAATCGCCCAAGTACCGACCGGCCGCTACGCCGGCATGAGCGATGTGCCGAACACGCCCGTGCTGATTCTGGCCGCCAAACGCCTGTAACTTCTGCCCGCGACGCCGCGGAACGAAAGCGTAGCGAGCGACAGCAGGCAATCCGAAAGCAGACGGAAAACGAGCAGTTGGCGTTTTCCGTTTGGTTTTTCAGCGCCGCCTAACCGAGCGCAACAGCTTTTCAAGAGGTTTGTGATGTTTCGCCGTTTCGAGCAATTGATCGACATCTTCCGCCCCGCGCCCAGCGAGGCACCGCCCACGGACGTGTGGCGTTTCTACCTGTACTTTCTGCGCCAGGCCTGGCCCAGTTTTGTGGCGTTGATGATTGTCGGCCTGATCGTCGCGCTGATCGAAGTGGCGCTGTTCAGCTTTCTCGGCGACATCGTCGACTGGGCGCAAAGCACCCCACCCGCCCAATTCTTCGAGCAACACGGCACCGCGCTCCTGTGGATGGCCGCCGTCACCTTGTTGCTGCGCCCACTGTTCAACGGTTTGCACGGCCTGCTGGTGCACCAGACCATCAGCCCGAGCCTGACCAACCTGATTCGCTGGCAAAACCATAGCTACGTGCTCAAGCAGAGCCTCGGTTTTTTCCAGAACGACTTCGCCGGGCGCATCGCCCAACGCATCATGCAAACCGGCAACTCCCTGCGCGACTCCGCCGTGCAAGCCGTCGACGCGTTGTGGCATGTGCTGATTTACGCCATCAGCAGCCTGGTGCTATTTGCCGAAGCGGACTGGCGGCTGATGCTGCCGCTGCTGGCGTGGATCGTCTGCTATATCGGCTCGCTGGTGTACTTCGTGCCACGGGTGAAAGCCCGCTCGGTGATCGCGTCCGAATCGCGCTCCAAACTCATGGGCCGCATTGTCGACGGCTACACCAACATCGCCACGCTCAAGCTTTTCGCCCACACCAACTCCGAGCAGAACTACGCCCGCGAAGCGCTGCACGAACAGAACGTGACCACGCAACTGGCTGGCCGCGTGGTGACGGTGATGGACGCGGTGATTACCGCCATGAACGGCGCACTGATCGTCGGCACCACGGGGCTGGCGTTGTGGCTGTGGAGCCAGGGGCTGATCACCGTGGGCGCTATCGCTCTGGCCACTGGCCTGGTGATTCGCCTGATCAATATGTCCGGCTGGATCATGTGGGTGGTCACCGGCATTTTCGAAAACATCGGCACCGTGCAAGACGGCATGCAAACCATCGCCCAGCCGCGCAAGGTGCTCGACCGTGCCGACGCGCCGCGCCTGCAAGTGCCCCAAGGCGCCGTAAGCATGCGCAACGTCAGCTTTCACTACGGCAAAGGCGCGGGTGTGATTGGCGGGCTCGATTTGGAGATTGGCGCGGGCGAGAAAATCGGCCTAATCGGGCCATCCGGCGCGGGTAAATCCACCTTGGTGAATTTGCTGTTGCGCCTGTACGACCTGGAAGGCGGCGAGATTCTTATCGACGGTCAAAACATTGCCCACGTTGCCCAGGAAACCTTGCGCGAACGCATCGGCATGGTCACCCAGGACACCTCGCTGCTGCACCGCTCCATCCGCGACAATTTGCTGTACGGCAAACCCGACGCCACCGACGCCGAGCTGTGGGAGGCGGTGCGAAAAGCGCGGGCCAGCGAGTTTATTCCCGAACTCTCCGACGCCCAGGGTCGCTTCGGCTTTGACGCCCATGTTGGTGAGCGCGGTGTGAAGCTGTCGGGCGGCCAGCGCCAACGCATCGCCATCGCCCGCGTATTGCTCAAAGACGCGCCGATTTTGATCCTCGACGAAGCCACCTCGGCGCTGGACTCTGAAGTGGAAGCGGCCATCCAGGAAAGCCTCGACAGCCTGATGCGAGGCAAAACCGTCATCGCCATCGCCCACCGCCTTTCCACCATCGCGCGCATGGACCGCCTGGTTGTGCTCGACAAAGGCCGCATCGCAGAAAGCGGCACCCACGCCGAATTGCTGGCGCACAAAGGCCTGTATGCGCGGTTGTGGCATCACCAAACGGGCGGGTTTGTGGGGCTTGATTGATCGCGACGGTCTCACGTCCGAACCGCGAATCCTGTAGGAGAGGCGCTAGCCTGGATGTTCTCAAAGCCAGCAAAACCGTTAGCTAGCTTTCTAATATCAACGTCACCGATGCCGACTAGCAAGATCATTGATTATTCAAACCTGCCCTGCGGCTGTTTATATAAGCCCGTCGCTACCTGCGACAGAAAGCCGCAATGCAAACCTTCTCTGCCGCTTACCGAAGATTTTCGTTGCTGCTTTTAATCGACCCCCACTGTTGAGGAAAGGCCATCATGAAAATAGCTTCACTGGTTACCGCCGTTCTCTCCGGCTTCGCTCCTGGCGTGTTTGCCGATGATCTCAACCCCGCCCCGGGCGCTGGCCTGCCGGCAGTGGATTACCACTACGGCATGAAGGTTGATGTAGCCAAAGTGCTGCACCGTACCGACAACTCCGGCAAAACCGGTGTCGTGCCTGTGATCGTGGTCTACGAAGACAGCCTCGGCGAAGTGCACAAGCTGAAGTATCAAGAATGGGGCGGCCGCGCGCAGAACGGCTAACCCGCCGCCCGCCGGGCTTAGACCACCGCGCTAAGCCTGGCGAAACGGCAACAGCGTCTTCGCCTCTTCGGCGTAGGCGCGAATGCCGGCCCGTTCATCCTCAAGAAAATCCGCCACCGCATCGCGCAGTCCTGGGTGACACAAGTAGTGCCACGACTGCGTAATGACCGGCTCAAAGCCCCGAATCAACTTGTGCTCGCCCTGAGCACCGGCGTCGAAACGCTGCAAGCCCTGACTGATCGCATAGTCCATGCCCTGATAAAAACAGGTCTCGAAGTGCAAGCGATCAAACTCCGCCAGGCATCCCCAATAGCGTCCATACAAACTGTCGCCAGCCACCAGGCTGAACGCCATGGCCACCGGCCGCGCGCATTGAATGGCGAACACCACACGAATCGCCTCGGGCATGCGCTCGGCTAACAGGCTGAAGAAGGTGCGCGTCAGGTACGGCATCTGCCCGCGCACGGCGTAGGTGTTGGCGTAGCAGGCGTAGACGAAATCCCACTGCGCTTCGCTCAGCGCCTTGCCTTCGTACCACTCAAACTCAATGCCCTGCCCCGCCACCTGCTCACGCTCTTTGCGCATTTGCTTGCGCTTGCGCGAGGCGAGCACGTCGAGGAAATCGGCGAAGTCGCGATAGCCACGGTTTTGCCAATGAAACTGGCAGCCCAGACGCTGCAACCAGTTTTCGCGGCCGTCGAGCAAGGCGCTGGCCAGCTCATCGGTGAAGTTAATATGCAGGCTGGAAAGCCCTTGTGCCGGTAGATCAGCCGTTAGCGCGTTCAGCAGGAGCGAGGCGCTGTCCGGCAAGCCGAGCAGGCGCGGCCCGGTCACGGGGGAGAACGGCACGGCGCCGAGTAGCTTGGGGTAATAAGGAATGCCCGCGCGCTGGCTGGCGTCGGCCCAGCCGTGGTCGAACACGTATTCGCCGTAGGAATGGCTTTTCAAATATGCCGGCAACGCCGCCTGCAATTCGCCTTGGTCGTTCACCCACACGCGGTGCGACGCCCGCCAACCACTGCGCCCGCCAATGCTGCCGCTGTCTTCCAGCGCCGATAGAAACCCATGGCGCAAAAACGGCTGTGACTCGGGCAGCAACGCGTCCCAGGCCGAGGCGGGAATGGCGGAAAGCGAGTCGACAATGTGCACGGGCATGGGCGGTTCCACGGCGGGTTAGACGGCCCGGTCATCATAACGGCAGCTTGGCGGGTGTGGTCAAAAGCATCGAGGCTGAAGCCTCTCCTACAGGGTGTGCGCCGCGATGCGCTTATATTAATACGCGCCCATAAAAAAGCCCCGCACGAGGCGGGGCTAAAGAAAGGAGCAGAACCTTTGTTGCGTGGAGCTACAGCTTAGAACGCGTATTGAGCGCGAATTACGAAACCGTCGCCGTCGTCGTCGCCAGTGCGGCGAGCTGGAACTGGGCCAGCGGCTGCGGTGGCGTTGTAAACCTTGTCAGTTTCAGCTTTCACGTAGGTTGCGCTGATTTTCACTGCTTCGTTCGCATACCAGTTAACGCCAAGGTTGTGAACGTTCGCTTGTCTATCACCTGCGTCCAGAGTCAAACGGGTGGTAGCGTTGAGCGCGGTGTCATCTTCAACCTTGATGCCGTCGTAGCGATAGAACAGTTCCCATGCGCCAATCTGGTTGTTCGCTGGCTTCAGCGCGTCAAATTTGCCCAACTTGTAGCCACGCGCTTCGCCGGTCAGGGTATACGCAGCTTGCACGTAGTAGCCCTTGGCTTTGATGTCTTCAAAGTTCGATGCATCTGCCTTCAGTTTACGAGTCATGTACTCGCCTTGAAGGGAGAACGGACCAACAGCCCAGGCCGCTTCCAGACCCAGCGCGGTGTCATCGTCGTACGAGCCAGCAACAGTGTTGTTGCTGCCAGCGAAGATAACGCGGTTGCCGTTAACTGCGCCGGCATCGTTACCGCCAGTGGTTTCTACGCCACGCATGCCCAAACGGCTACGGAAACGGGTGTCAATGATCGAGTCGGAAACGTCGCGGCGGGCGGCGCTGAAGCCGAAGTGCAACACGTTGCCAGCGTCGTGCAACGGGGCGAATACGCCGCGAAGGTTAACCTGCTTGTTAGCATCGCCGTCGGTGTCGTTGTTGTCTTTCGAGAACGCACCAGCAGAAACGTAGATCGAGTCGCCAATAACGCTGGACGCTTGCAAGCCCATGCCGTTCTGGTGGCTGTTGGCCCAGTCGATGATGTCGTAGAAGGCGTTACGCTCAGGCGCAGTCACCCACTTGGAGCTGGTGGCTTTTTCCAGACCGAACTCTGGGTCGAAGCGGCCCACTTTGATGGCAGTTGGGTTGAAGCCGATGTAAGTGATGGAAGCTTCGTCGAAGTAACCGTCATCAGCACTACCGGAGTTGTGCGAGAAATCGTAGTTGATGTTGTACAGCCAGTCGCTGAACGCGATGCCGGAGAACTCAAGGAATGCGCGACGGAAGTAGGCGGCGTCAGCGGTGTCACCGTTCTTGGTGTAAATACCGTCGAAGCGGCTGTAGTCAGCTTGCAGACGGCCGCCGATTTTGAAACCGAACGACTTGTCAGTAGTAGCCACTTCAAGGCCACCTTTAGTTTTTACAACGATGTCAGCGCCGTCAGTAGTAACGGTACCGGCGAAAGCCTGGGCGGAAATGGCCAGGGCCAGGGCGCTGGCGGCAATACCGGCGAAGTGCTTACGGATCATCGAAGAATTCCCCTATTGGTCTTTGAAATACACCCGAGCGGCTGGCTCGTTTGTGCTGGGGGAATACTGGCGGGGGGTTATTTCAGCTCAGTTGCTTTTATATAAATGTTTTATGACAAAGGAACTTTTTTACTTCTAATAGGAATAACCATCCAGACGCTCTAGCACGATGGTTTCAGCCGTTTTTCTGGCACGGTGCCAGCACCGGAGTTTTCCATTTCGGCTAAAACATGGCTGTCACAAAGCGGGAATGTGACAACCGCCTGTCTGCGTGGTCGAGCATCATCTACGAGGGCAAATGGCATCCCAGGCGCACTAAAAACTGTCAAAACAGCAGCCATTAACATATCGATCTAT
This sequence comes from Pseudomonas sp. AC136, assembly GCF_979258585.1. Classification (NCBI taxonomy): domain Bacteria; kingdom Pseudomonadati; phylum Pseudomonadota; class Gammaproteobacteria; order Pseudomonadales; family Pseudomonadaceae; genus Pseudomonas; species Pseudomonas sp. AC136. The sequence continues at coordinate 4,785,864 of NZ_OZ409865.1, read as the reverse complement.
TCGATAATTCAAGGGCGAAAATTGCGCTATTCAGTCATATCAAACCGATAGATCATGGCACCCAACACCAGCGGCATCCCACCGTCTGACTTGCGCTTTGCAGCACAGACCAGACCCAACGAGCGCCACCTGGCTAACCAACGGAGGACACAAGTCATGATCGAACGTCGACCTTTTGAGCAGATGGGTGGTGCCAACCATGGCTGGCTGAACGCTCGCCATCACTTCTCGTTTGCCGAGTATTACGATCCGAGCCGGATGAACTGGGGCCAATTGCGCGTGTGGAACGACGATGAAATCGCTCCGCAAAGCGGCTTCCCCCGTCACGCGCACCGGGACATGGAAATCATCACCTACGTACGTGAAGGTGCCATTACTCACCAGGACAACCTGGGCAACAAAGGCCGCACCGAAGCCGGTGATGTGCAGGTAATGAGTGCGGGCACGGGCATCGCCCACAGCGAGTACAACCTTGAGGATGAAACCACCAAGATCTTCCAGATCTGGATTCAGCCCACCGAGTTCAACTCGCCACCGTCGTGGGGCGCCAAGCCGTTTCCTAAAGGCGAACGCGCCGGTGCATTCGTGACCCTGGCCAGCGGTGACAAAGACGACGGCGAAGCGCTGCACATCCGTGCCGACGCCCGCTTGAGTGCGGCGACACTGAAGGCCGGTCAGCAAACCGAATACCGCCTTGGCACCCATCGCAAGGCGTATCTGGTAGCGGCCAGCGGTGTGATCAGCGTCAACGGCGTGCAAGCCAACGCCCGCGACGGCGTGGCGGTCAGCGGTGAAGAGGTGTTGGTCTTCAATGCCGTGGAAGATGCCGAAATCATCCTGGTGGATGTGGCCTGATTCCCAGCCTCGCGCAGTAAAAGAAGCAGCCTTCGGGCTGCTTTTTTTTGTCCCCTCGCCCGCTTTCTGTAGGAGAGGCTTCAGCCTCGATTCGTGCAAAAGACTTTCCTCGTTGCGCTCAAGAGTGCAGCCGCGCCCATCTCACGCTAGGCTACGGCTCCATTTGCGCCGGAGCTGCCGCCATGAGCCAAGACATCGAAGCAAGCCAGGAAACGGTCAACCCCGCCCCCGCCGTAGAACCACTCACTGCCACCGAAGCCCGCGTGCTCGGTTGCCTGGTCGAGAAGCAAGCCACCACGCCCGAAACCTACCCGCTCACGCTCAACGCAGTGGTGCTGGCGTGTAACCAAAAAACCAGCCGCGAGCCGGTGATGAACCTGACCCAGGGCCAGGTCGCCCAAGCGTTGCGTGCGCTTGAAGGGCGCGGCATGGCGCGGCTGGTGATGGGCAGTCGCGCGGATCGTTGGGAACACCGAGCCGACAAAGCACTGGAGCTGGTGCCGGCCCAGGTGATTTTGTTGAGTCTGCTGCTACTGCGCGGGCCGCAAACGCTGAATGAACTGCTCACCCGCAGCTCGCGCATGCACAACTTTGACGATGTGGAAGCGTTGCAGCACCAGCTGGAACGCCTCGCCAGCCGTGGCTTGGCGGTACACGTTCCGCGTCAGGCGGGGCAGCGGGAAGACCGGTATATGCATTTGCTCGCCAGCCCTGAGGAATTGGCGGCGGCGATTGCCAGCAGTGGGCGCAGTGAACGCAGCGAAGGGGCGGCGCCCTCGCAGTCGCGCATTGATGAGTTGGAAGAGCGTGTGGCGCAGTTGGAGGCGCGGTTGGCGGCGTTGGAGCAGGCTAACGGGTGATTGCGCGTTTCTTGATGGCCCGAGTAGAGGCCGGCCCTCACCCCTAGCCCCTCTCCCGCAAGCGGGAGAGGGGAACAGAACTGGGTCGCGGCGAATAATTCGGTCAGCCTCCCGCCAGCATGCGGGACAGCGAACGGGATTGGGTCGCGGCGACTCACTCGGTCGGCTCCCTCGCCCGCTTGCGGGAGAGGGTTGGGTTGAGGGGCCGTTGATGCTGACTTATCCCGCACATAAAAAAACCGGCACTAGGCCGGTTTTTTTATCTAGCAAACCTCAATCAATCCAACATCCCAACATGCTTCGGATGGCTCGCCACCCGCTCCAACCAGGCGCGCACCGCCGGGTACGGTTCCAGGTCGAAGCCGCCTTCATGGGCCACGTGGGTGTAGGCGTACAGCGCGATATCGGCGATGGAGTAATGATCGCCCACCAGATAATGAGTCAGCTTCAGTTGCTGCTCCATCACCTTCAGCGCCTTGTATCCGCCCTTGCGGGTCGATTCATATTCGGCGCGGCGCTCTTCGGGCAATCCTTGGTACAGCTTGATAAACCGCGCCACGGCGATGTACGGCTCATGGCTGTACTGCTCGAAAAACTGCCACTGCAGCACTTGTGTGCGCAGGCGCGGTTCGGTGGGCAGGAATTCGCTGCCGTCGGCGAGGAAATTCAGAATCGCGTTGGACTCCCACAAGCACGTGCCGTCTTCAAATTGCAGCACGGGAATCTTGCCGTTGGGGTTCATGGCGAGAAATTCCGGGGTCTGGGTTTCGCCCTTGAGAATGTCCACCGGCACCCACTTCGACTCTTTGCCGAGCAGGTGCAGCATCAATTTGACCTTGTAGCAGTTGCCGGAGAGGTAATCGCCGTAAACCTTGTACATAGCAACCTCCTGTAGTGCCTGTTCGGTGAGGTGTTAAGCCGCTTGTTCCAACTGCGCCTGGCGGATGACGTTAGCCAGGCGCGACAGCCCTTCGCCCAACCGATCCGGCGAAATGTGGCTGAAATTCAAGCGCAAGTAACCGGGGTTGTCTTCCGGCTGGGCGAAGAAAGGTTCGCCCGGCATAAACGCCACGTTTTCTTTCAGCGCCGCGTCGAGCAGCGTGCGGGTGTCCAGCGGTTGTTTGAGGGTCAGCCAGAAGAACAGGCCGCCTTGCGGCACGTTCCATTCGGCGAGGTCGGCAAAATGTTCTTCCAGCGCCACTTGCATGGCGTCGCGGCGCACGCGGTAGAAGTCACGCAGCTCGGCCAGGTGCGACTTGTATTTCTCCGTGCCCAGCCATTGCAGCGCTTGCCATTGGCCGACGCGGTTGGTGTGCAAGTCGGCGGATTGTTTCAGGCGCAACAGGTGCGGGAACAGGTCCGGCGTGGCGATCAAGAAGCCGACGCGCAGGCCCGGCAACAGGGTTTTCGACACGGTGCCGGTGTAGATCCAACTGGCCTTTTTCAGGCGGCTGACAATCGGCGTGGCGCTGCCGGCGTCGAACACCAGCTCGCGGTAGGGTTCGTCTTCAATCAGGGTCACGCCGAACTCATCAAGCAACGCGGCCACGGCGTCGCGCTTGGCTTCGCTGTAGCGCACGGCCGATGGGTTCTGGAAGGTCGGAATCAAATAGGCGAACGCTGGCGTGTGCTGTTCCAGGCGCTTGCGCAAGGCGTCGAGCTGCGGGCCGTCGGCTTCCTGGGGAACGCTCAGGCAGTCGGCGCCGAACAGTTGAAAGGATTGCAGCGCGGCGAGGTACGTCGGCGCTTCGAGCAGAATTTCGGTGCCCGGGTCGATAAACAGTTTCGAGGCCAGGTCGAGGGTTTGTTGCGAGCCGCTGACGATCAGCACCTGGCTCGCGTCGCAGGCGATGCCCAGCGCCCGGGCATCGGCGGCGATGGCTTCACGCAGCGCCGGCTCACCTTCGCTCATGCCGTATTGGCCCATGCTCAACGGCATGTCGGCCCATTCCACTTTCGGCAGCATGGGTTCGGCGGGCAAACCACCGGCGAAGGACATCACTTCCGGACGTTGCGCAGCCGCCAGAATTTCGCGGATTAAAGAGCTTTTAAGACGGCTGATACGTTCGGAGAAGGCCATACAAGTCACCGGTAGCAAAGGCAGGGAAAAATAAGTCAAACTGATTGACCGAAATCGGCTAAACCGAAACTACGACGATACGGATAACAACGTCAATATGCTTGACCTTAAAAACTCAACCACTCAGCAAAATGCCATGGAAGCGTTTTTTTTCGGCTACCAGGCATTCACCGCCAAGGCCGATGAAATGCTCGCGCGCCGGGGCTTGAGCCGCGTGCACCAGCGCATTCTGTTTTTCATTGCGCGCAGCCCCGGCATGAGCATGAAAGAGCTGCTGGCGGTGTTGGGTGTGAGCAAGCAAGCGCTGAATATTCCCCTGCGCCAGTTGCTCGAAATGGACCTGGTGCACAGCGACGCCGCCACCGACGACAAACGCAAACGCCTGCTCTTTCTCACGCCCGAAGGCAGCAAGCTGGAAGGCGCCCTGCGTCGTGAACAAGTGAAGCTGTTGCGCCGTGCGTTTGATGAAACCGGCGAGGACGCGGTCAAGGGTTGGTTTGCCGTGAACCAGGCCTTGGCTCAGGGCGCAGCGGTCGAGCAATAGGCGGCCGATCTGTACGGCCATTTGCGCCAATTGCTGTATCGGGACGGCAACCCCCGCCGCCCGTAGGCTGGACGCTCGTTTTGGAGTGGAATGCCATGAGCCTCGAGCTGCTAATTGCCTTTATCGCCTTCGCCTTTGTCACGTCCGTGACGCCCGGGCCGAACAACACCATGCTGCTCGCCTCGGGGGTCAATTTCGGTATTCGTCGTACGGTGCCGCACATGCTGGGTATCAGCGTCGGGCTCATGTCATTGGTGTTGGCGGTGGGTTTTGGCCTGGGTCAGGTGTTCGAACAAGTGCCCATGCTGTACGTGATTCTGCGCTACGTCGGCGCCTTGTATCTGCTTTACCTGGCCTGGAAAATCGCCCGCTCCGGCGCGCCGGAAGCGAATGGCGATGAGCGCGGCAAGCCGTTCAGTTTTGCCCAGGCGGTGGCGTTTCAGTGGATCAATCCCAAGGCCTGGATCATGGCCGTCGGCGCCATTACCACCTTCGTGCCGCAACAAAATTTCGTCGTTAACGTGCTGCTGATCGCAGGCGTGTTCGCCTTGGTCAACTGCCCGACCATGAGCGTGTGGACCGCTGCTGGCAGCCTGCTGCGCAACTGGTTGCGCAACCCCGGCGCGCTACGCTTTTTCAATATCACCATGGCGCTGTTGCTGGTCGCCTCGCTCTATCCCATCTTCAAGGACGTGTGAATGGACACCGCTTCTACCCAACCGCTCCGCCCGCTGGCCGACAGTTCGCCATCGGCCGTGGTCGCCGGTTTCATCGCGATGATGACCGGCTACACCAGCTCGTTGGTGTTGATGTTTCAGGCCGGTCAGGCGGCCGGGCTGACCACGGCACAAATCTCGTCGTGGATCTGGGCGCTGTCCATCGGCATGGCGGTTTGCAGCATCGGTTTGTCGCTGCGTTATCGCACGCCGATCACCGTGGCCTGGTCGACGCCGGGCGCCGCGCTCCTCATCACCAGCCTGGGCCACGTGAGTTACGGCGAGGCCATCGGCGCCTATATCACCTGCGCGGTGCTGGTGATTATTTGCGGGCTTACGGGCAGTTTCGAACGACTGGTCAAGCGCTTGCCCGGCTCGTTGGCGGCGGCGTTATTGGCGGGGATTCTGTTCAAGATTGGCAGCGAAATATTCGTTGCCGCGCAGCACCGCACAGGCTTGGTGCTGGCGATGCTGTTCACCTATTTGCTGGTTAAACGCGCCCAGCCGCGCTACGCCGTGCTCGCTGCGTTGGTGGTCGGAACGGCGTTGGCCGGCGGCATGGGCTTGCTGGATTTCAGCGGCTTTCATTTGCAGGTGGCGGTGCCGGTGTGGACCACGCCGAGCTTTTCCCTGGCCGCCACCATCAGCATCGGCATTCCGCTGTTCGTGGTGGCCATGACCTCGCAGAACATGCCGGGCATCGCCGTGCTGCGTGCCGACGGTTACACCGTGCCGGCCTCGCCGCTGATCAGCGTCACCGGAATCGCCTCGCTGCTGCTGGCGCCGTTTGGCTCCCACGGCATCAACCTGGCCGCCATCAGCGCCGCCATTTGCACCGGGCCACATGCCCACGAAGATCCGAGCAAGCGCTACACGGCGGCCATGTGGTGCGGCGTGTTTTACGGATTCGCCGGGGTCTTCGGCGCCACGCTGGCGGCGCTGTTTGCTGCACTGCCGAAAGAGTTGGTGCTGTCGATTGCCGCGCTGGCCTTGTTCGGCTCGATCATCAACGGTTTGACCAACGCCATGGCCGAGCCGAAAGAACGTGAGGCCGCACTGATCACCTTTATGGTCACCGCCTCGGGCTTGAGTTTGTTTTCGATTGGGTCGGCGTTCTGGGGGATTGTGGCGGGGGTTTTGACCTTGCTGATTTTGAATTGGCGTAAGGGCTGAGGCTTTAAAAGCATCGCGGCTGAAGCCGCTCCCACAGGTTTTTGCGTTCCTGTGGGAGCGGCTGGGCGGCATTCCGATTAGCCGCGATGCTCTTCAATGTCTACGCAAACTCACGCCAACCTGAAATGCTCCACCATCCCCTGCAATTCATTGCTCAAACTCGCCAATTCAATACTCGACGCAGCCGTGCCTTCCATGGCCATGGACGATTGATCGGCGCTGCTGCGGATGTTGGTGACGCTGCGGTTGATCTCTTCAGCCACGGAGCTTTGCTCTTCCGCTGCCGCGGCAATTTGCTGGTTCATTTGGTGAATCACTGACACCGCCGCCGCGATGCTGCCCAAGGCGCTTTCGGTTTCCAGGGCGTCGCTGACGGTGAGCTGAACCAACGCCGTGCTGCTTTGAATCTGGCTGACCGAACTCTGCGCGCCTTTCTGCAAGGCGCTGACCAGCCGTTCGATTTCTTCGGTGGACTGTTGCGTGCGTTTGGCCAAGGCGCGCACTTCATCGGCGACCACCGCAAACCCTCTGCCCTGCTCACCCGCGCGCGCCGCTTCGATGGCGGCGTTGAGTGCGAGCAAGTTGGTTTGTTCGGCCACGCTTTTAATCACGCTGAGCACCGAGACGATGTTTTGAATTTCGCTGCTCAGGCTTTGAATACTGTCACTCGCCGAGCTGGACGACGCGGACAACTGTTCGATGCGCGCCATGGTCTGGCGCACCACGTTCTGCCCGTTAAGCACCTTCGAGTCGGCGGTTTCGGCGGCGCCAGCGGCCTCTTCGGCATTGCGGGCGACGTCGTGCACGGTGGCGGTCATCTGGTTCATGGCCGTGGCCACTTGTTCGGTTTCTTCTTTCTGGCTGGCGACTTCGGCGTTGGTCTGTTCGGTGACGGCCGACAGCGAGCGCGCCGAGGTGGCGATCTGGTTGATGCCGGCCTGCAAGCTGCCGACCATGCTGCTGAGGCTGGCAGACATCTGCTGCATGGCGCTCATCAACTGGCCGACCTCATCGGTGCCGCGTACTTCAATTCTGGTGCTGAGGTCGCCGTCGGCAATACGCGTGGCCACATGAATCACGCTTTGCAGCGGTTTGACGATGGCACGGGTAATCAGCAACGAAGCGCACAGCCCGACCAGAATCGCCAACGCCGAGGAGCCCAGAATCAGCATGGAATTGGCCTTGAGCTCGGCGCGCATGGCGGCGTCTTGGGCGGTGTAGGCCTGGTCCACTTCGGCCATCACCTGTTCGGCGCGCTCGCGCATTTGCGTGTACACCTGGCGCTCTTTGCCGAGCAGGTCGGTGTATTCGGCAAGCTTGCCGCTGAAGGTGGTGATGTTGGTGCTGACGTCGTTAAGCACCGTCAGGTAGCCGGAGTCTTTCACGGTGCTTTTCAGGGTTTCAGCCAATTGCAGGGCTTCATCGGCCTGGGCGATTTTTGTTGCTTCGAGGGTTTCGCCCTCTGCCGCTTTGCGGCTTTGCGCGAGCCGCAGGTGGGCTTCGTTCATGGCTTGCAGCATCAGGCGCGACACCTGGCTGACTTGCCCGGCCTGGACGATAAATTCCGCACCGTTCTGGCCTTGGGAATCTTTGAGTTCGTAGGCGCCGTCGTCGGCCAATCCGGCTTGCAGCAAATCCAGATTGTTGGCCACGCTGGTGACTGACCAACTGGCCATTTCCAGCGCCAGGTCTTTGGCCAGGGCCAATTCGACGAATTGATCGAACGAGGTGCGGTAGGTGCCCAACGCTTGCGCCACGGCGTCCATGGCGGCCGCGCTGGAGGGCGATTGTTCTTTGAGCGTGGCGGTGGCGGCGAGAATGTCGTCCACGCCTTTACGCAGCGCATCGGCGGCCTTGGCATCGCCGCTGATGGAAAACGCTTGCTCGTTCAGGCGCACGCGCAGCACCGCGCTGTTAATCGCCGACATCTGCTTTTGCGCTTCGAAGCGCTGGCTGATGGCCTGCAACGCGGTCACGCCAATGGCCGCCACCACGGCGGTAAGGAGCAGCACCAGACCAAATCCGCTGCCCAGCTTCTTTGCCATGCCCAGGTTGGCAAAACTGCGTTGCAAGATCGAAATCATCGCGCCGGTCCTATATCGAATGCTCAACGACAGGTCTGTGTATTCAAGATTCGTGCGAAGTTGCGACGCGCGAAGGCCCAGCACAAGCGGCTTTACCCTCAGATATGGCAAATAGCTATGTCGACGTCGTTTTCAGATCAAAAAACTGGCGTCAACGTCAGAGGCCGCTTCGCGCGTCGCCCCGGCGGCTAGAAACCCTGCCCCATTACGTCGCATGCGCCGCGAGAACAGACATCACACAACAGCAGATCAGGCGTGGAGGCCACAAAGTGCGCGGCGAGACCTCTTCGATGGATGGCGCCTCGCCCTCAAGAGCTGCGTGGTTGCTGAGCTAACGAATAAAAAGCTCTAGCACTTTCGTCTAACAGTGCGTTGACAAATCCGACAGCCTCTGTCGATAATCCCGACACAGTTGTACGACAACATATAACAACAAAAACAATAATCGCAGGACCACGCCATGACGACTCGCCCTCTCGCCAGTCCCCTACCGCGCCAGCCTTCGGCCCGGTCGTTCATTCGCCTTCACGGGCCCCCCCATCCTTTCGAATTCGCTGACGGTTAGTCCGCAGCAATAGGCCCGGCTGCGTTCAAGCCAGGCCCAACGCCTCGACACAGGGGCATCACCGGTTCCGCCTTTTGATGCAAGCCAGATTTGGCTCGCAGGGGAACGGCTTTTTCAAAAATGGGAGCACAACAACAATGAAGACCCGCACCACTCGATCGCTCGTCCTCTTGGGCGCCGGCAGCATGGCCATGGCTCTGCCGCTGATTTCACAGGCTGAAGGTTTTATCGACGACACCAAGGCGACGCTGACTTTCCGCAACGCCTACTTCAACCGCAACTTCACCAACCCGGCCTACCCGAACGCGGCTAATCCGCAGAACAAGGCCGAAGAGTGGACGCAGAACTTCATTCTCGATGTGAAATCCGGCTACACCCCAGGCCCGGTTGGCTTTGGCGTGGACGTGCTGGGCCTGTACTCGCTGAAACTCGACGGCGGCAAAGGCACCGGTGGCTCGCAACTGCTGCCGATTCACCAGGACGGCCGCCCGGCTGACGACTTCGGTCGCCTGGGCGTGGCGGCGAAAGCCAAACTCTCGAAAACCGAATTGAAGGTCGGCGAGTGGATGCCGGTGCTGCCGATTCTGCGCTCCGACGACGGCCGCTCCCTGCCGCAAACCTTCCGCGGCGGTCAGGTGACTTCCCAGGAAATCGACGGCCTGACCTTGTACGGCGGCCAGTTCCGTCAGAACAGCCCGCGTAACGATGCAAGCATGGAAGACATGTCCATGAACGGGCGCGGCGCCTTCCTGTCCGACCGCTTCAACTTCGGCGGCGGCGAGTACACCTTCAACGAAAAACGCACCACGTTTGGCGTGTGGTACGCCGAGCTGGAAGACATCTACCAGCAGCAATACTTCAACGTGCTGCACAGCCAGCCAGTCGGCGACGTCACCCTGGGCGCGAACCTGGGTTACTTCATTGGCAAGGAAGACGGCAGCCAACTGGCCGGCGACCTCGACAACAAAACCGGCTTCGCCATGCTCTCGGCCAAATACGGCGGCAGCACCTTCTACGTCGGCTTGCAGAAAGTCAGCGGCGACGATGGCTGGATGCGCGTCAACGGCACCAGCGGCGGCACCCTGGCGAACGACAGCTACAACTCCAGCTACGACAACGCTAAGGAAAAATCCTGGCAGCTGCGTCACGACTTCAACTTCACCGCCGTTGGCGTACCGGGCCTGACCCTGATGAACCGCTACATCAGCGGTGACAACGTGCACGTCGGCGCTGTGACGGACGGCAAAGAGTGGGGCCGTGAATCCGAGCTGGCGTACACCGTGCAGAGCGGCACGTTCAAAAACCTCAACTTCAAATGGCGCAACGCGAGCATCCGCCGCGACTACAGCACCAACGAATTTGACGAAAACCGCCTGTTCATCAGCTACCCGCTTTCGCTGCTGTAACCCGTCGGGCTTCGCCTGGCATCGACTTACTCCTCGTGTGAAAACACGCTTTGGCCCGTCCTCGTGACGGGCTTTTTTATTGCCCGCATTTTTTTGTAGGAGCGACTTTAGTCGCGATTCCTGAAAACGGTGCTTGCCGGTAAATCGCCATCGCGGCTAAAGCCGCTCCTACAGGAGTTTCGGGGGGCCGTAATACGCCGTTTTTTGTAGGAGCGACTTTAGTCGCGATTCCTGGAAACGGTGCTGGCCGGTAAATCGCCATCGCGGCTAAAGCCGCTCCTACAAAAGCATGGCGGGCATAAAAAAGCCCCGATCAAGTCGGGGCTTTTCTTTTCGCTGTAGCGCAGCGGTAAAACAACTACCGCGCGCTGCTGCGCATTATCACGCTGGGAAAGAAGGCGGATTTACGTCGGCCATGTCTTCCATTACGCGCACTACCTGGCAGCTGTAACCGAATTCGTTGTCGTACCAAACGTACAGCACAACGCGGTTGTCGTTGCAGATGGTGGCTTCAGCATCGACCACACCGGCGAAACGCGAGCCAACGAAGTCGGTGGAGACCACTTCCAGCGAGTTAACGAAGTCGATCTGGCGATGCAGATCCGAGTGCAGCGCGACGTAGCGCAGGTACTCGTTCATTTCTTCGCGGGTGGAGGCCTTTTCCAGGTTCAGGTTGAGGATGGCCATCGACACGTTCGGGGTCGGAACGCGAATGGCGTTGCCGGTCAACTTGCCAGCCAGTTCCGGCAGGGCTTTGGCAGCGGCTGTGGCAGCACCGGTTTCGGTGATCACCATGTTCAACGGCGCGCTGCGACCACGACGGTCGCCCTTGTGGAAGTTGTCGATCAGGTTCTGGTCGTTGGTGTACGAGTGAACAGTTTCGACGTGGCCGTTAACGATGCCGAACTTGTCATTCACCGCTTTAAGCACCGGCACGATGGCGTTGGTGGTGCAGGAAGCGGCGGAGATGATTTTGTCGTCCGGGGTGATTTCACCGTGGTTGATGCCGTGCACGATGTTTTTCAGTTTGCCTTTGCCCGGCGCGGTCAGTACCACGCGGTCAACGCCAGGGCAGGCCAGGTGCTGGCCGAGGCCCTCGGCGTCACGCCATACACCGGTGTTGTCGACCAGCAGCGCATTGCTGATGCCGTACTGGGTGTAGTCGACTTCTTTCGGCTCTTTGGCGTAGATAATCTGGATCAGGTTGCCGTTGGCGGTGAGGGTGTTGTTTTCCTCGTCAACGGTGATGGTGCCGTTGAACGGACCGTGTACCGAGTCGCGACGCAGCAGGCTGGCGCGTTTGACCAGGTCGTTGCTGGCGCCTTTGCGCACAACGATAGCGCGCAGACGCAGACCGTCGCCGCCACCAGTTTTCTCGATCAGGATGCGTGCCAGCAGACGACCGATACGACCGAAGCCGTACAGCACAACGTCGGTGCCTTTACGCGGGGTGCCGTTTTGCTTGCCAACCACGGCGGCCAGTTCGTCACGCACGAACTGCTCGATGGCGCGGCCGTTGCCGTCAGCTTTGAATTTGACCACGAGCTTGCCGAGGTCGACCGAGGCGGCGCCCAGCTTCAAGCTGCTCATTTCTTTCAGGACGGCGAAGGTCTCGTGAACCGAGAGTTCGCTTTCGTCAGCCTGGCGGTGACGGGCAAAGCGGTGGGCTTTGAGAATCTGGATAACCGAACGGTTAATCAGGCTGCGACCGTAAATTGAGGTCACCACGTTGTTGTTGCGGTAGAGCTGACCAATCAGCGGAATCATCGCCTCCGCGAGTGCTTCACGATCAATCCATTCACCAAGACACTGATCAGGCTTCTGAGTCACGGGCAATACCTTTAACAAGTATGTAGGGGCTGAAAAAACGGGCTACATTATGACGGGCTGTGCAACCGCCGGCAATCTGCAGCGGACGAAACACTGACAGCAGCGCGGCGGGATAGTTACAATCCTTCCGGTTAATCCTCAACCGGAGCCACGACCTCTCGTGTCCGTATTGCGCTTACCCAGCCTTCCTGCCGCCTCCGGCAAACAAACGTGGGGCAACCTGCCCGGCGCCGCCCTGAGCCTGGCCATTGCCGAAGCCGCCAACGCCGCCAAGCGTTTCACCCTGCTACTGACCGCCGACAGCCAGAGCGCCGAGCGCCTGGAGCAGGAGTTGCGGTTCTTCGCGCCCGAGCTTCCGGTGCTGCACTTTCCCGACTGGGAAACCCTGCCCTACGACCTGTTTTCGCCGCACCAGGACATCATTTCCCAGCGCATCGCCAGCCTGTACCGGCTGCCCGAGCTGAGCCACGGCATTCTCGTGGTGCCGATCACCACCGCCCTGCACCGCCTGGCGCCCAAGCGTTTCCTGCTGGGCAGCAGCCTGGTGCTCGACGTGGGCCAGAAGCTCGATGTGGAACAGATGCGCACGCGCCTGGAAGCCACCGGCTACCGCTACGTGGAAACGGTGTACGAGCACGGAGAGTTCACCGTGCGCGGCGCCATCATCGACTTGTTCCCCATGGGCACCGCGCAGCCGTACCGCATCGACCTGTTCGATGACGAGATCGAAACGCTGCGCACCTTCGACCCGGAAACCCAGCGCTCCATCGACAAGGTGGACTCCATTCGCCTGCTGCCGGCCCGCGAGTTTCCGCTGAATAAAGAAGCCGTCACCGGTTTCCGCGCGCGTTTTCGCGACCGCTTCGACGTCGATTTCCGCCGCTGCACCATTTACCAAGACCTCAACAGCGGCATTACCCCAGCGGGCATCGAGTATTACCTGCCGCTGTTTTTCGACGAAACCGACACCCTGTTCGATTACCTGCCAAGCGACACGCAAGTGTTCTCGCTGCCGGGCATCGAGCAAGCCAGCGAGAACTTCTGGAACGACGTACGCAACCGCTATGAAGAACGGCGCGTGGACCCCGAGCGGCCGTTGGTGCCGCCGGCCGAGTTGTTCCTGCCGGTGGAAGACTGCTTCGCGCGCCTGAAAAACTGGCCGCGCGTGGTGGTCAGCCAGCAAGACGTCGACACCGGCGTCGGCCGCGAGCGCTTCGCCGCCCAGGCATTGCCGGACCTGGCCATTCAAGCCAAGGCCAGCCAGCCAATGGCCGCGCTGGAAACCTACCTGGCCGACTTCCCCGGCCGCGTGTTGTTTACCGCCGAATCGGCCGGGCGCCGCGAAGTGCTGCTGGAGCTGCTCGCGCGTTTGCGCCTCAAGCCGGTGGAAGTGGACAGTTGGAGCGACTTTGTAAAAGGCAAAGAGCGCCTGGCGATCACCATCGCGCCGCTGGACGACGGTTTGCAGCTCGACGACCCAGCCCTGGCGCTGATCGCCGAAAGCCCGCTGTTCGGCCAGCGCGTCATGCAGCGCCGCCGCCGTGAGAAAACCCGCGGTGACCACGGCGACGCGGTGATCAAAAACCTAACCGAGCTGCGCGAAGGCGCGCCGGTGGTGCACATCGACCACGGCGTCGGCCGTTACTTGGGTTTGGCCACGCTGGAAGTGGACAACCAGACCGCCGAATTCCTCATGCTCGCTTACGCCGACGAGGCCAAGCTGTATGTGCCGGTGGCCAACCTGCACTTGATCGCCCGCTACACCGGCAGCGATGACGCTCTTGCGCCGCTGCACCGTCTGGGCTCGGAAACCTGGCAGAAAGCCAAGCGCAAAGCCGCTGAGCAAGTGCGTGACGTGGCGGCCGAGTTGCTCGACATCTATGCGCGCCGAGCGGCCCGTGAAGGCTATGCCTTCGCCGATCCGAAACTGGATTACGAAACCTTCAGCGCCGGCTTCCCCTTTGAAGAAACGCCGGACCAGCAAACCACCATCGAAGCCGTTATGGCCGACATGCTGGCGCCCAAGCCGATGGACCGCCTGGTTTGCGGCGACGTGGGCTTCGGCAAAACCGAAGTGGCCATGCGCGCAGCGTTTATTGCCGTACACAGCGGCAAGCAGGTGGCGATTCTGGTGCCGACCACCCTGCTCGCCCAACAGCACTACAACAGCTTCCGCGACCGCTTCGCCGATTGGCCGGTGACCGTGGAAGTGATGAGCCGCTTCAAGTCCGACAAAGAAGTGAAAGCCGCGGTTGCGCAGTTGGCCGAAGGCAAGATCGACATCGTCATCGGCACCCACAAGCTGCTGCAGGACGATGTGAAAATCAAAAACCTCGGCCTGGTGATCATCGACGAGGAACACCGTTTCGGCGTGCGCCAAAAAGAGCAGCTCAAAGCGCTGCGCAGCGAAGTGGACATTCTCACCCTCACCGCCACGCCAATTCCGCGCACGCTGAATATGGCCGTGTCGGGCATGCGTGATCTTTCGATCATCGCCACGCCGCCGGCGCGGCGGTTGTCCGTACGCACCTTTGTGATGGAGCAGCAAAAGCCGGTCATTAAAGAAGCCTTGCTGCGCGAACTGCTGCGCGGCGGCCAGGTGTACTACCTGCACAACGATGTGAAAACCATCGAGAAATGCGCCGCCGACCTTGCCGAACTGGTGCCCGAAGCCCGCATCGGCATCGGCCACGGGCAGATGCACGAGCGCGAGCTGGAACAGGTGATGAGCGACTTCTATCACAAGCGTTTCAACGTGCTGATCGCCTCGACCATTATCGAAACCGGCATCGACGTGCCGAGCGCCAACACCATCATCATCGAGCGCGCCGACAAATTCGGCCTGGCGCAATTGCACCAACTGCGCGGCCGCGTGGGCCGCAGTCACCACCAGGCGTACGCCTATTTGCTCACGCCGCCGCGCAAGCAAATGACCCCCGACGCCGAGAAGCGCCTGGAAGCCATCGCCAACACCCAAGACCTCGGCGCCGGCTTTGTGCTGGCCACCAACGACCTGGAAATTCGCGGCGCGGGCGAGCTGCTCGGCGACGGTCAGAGCGGGCAGATTCAAGCGGTGGGTTTCACCTTGTATATGGAAATGCTCGAACGTGCGGTGAAAGCCATCCGCAAAGGCGAGCAACCCAACCTTGAGCAGCCGCTGGGCGGCGGGCCGGAAATCAACCTGCGCGTACCGGCGCTGATTCCTGACGCTTACCTGCCGGATGTTCACACGCGCTTGATTCTGTACAAACGCATCGCCTCGGCCGCCGACGAAGACGCGCTCAAAGAGCTGCAGGTGGAAATGATCGACCGCTTCGGCCTGCTGCCCGAGCCGACCAAAAACCTGATGCGCCTGACCTTGCTCAAACTGCAAGCCGAGCAACTGGGCATCAAGAAAGTCGACGCCGGCCCGCAAGGCGGCAAAATTGAATTTGCCGCCGATACCCAGGTCGATCCACTGGTGCTGATCAAGCTGATTCAAAGCCAGCCCAACCGCTACAAATTCGAAGGCGCTACGCAGTTCAAAATCCAGGTGCCGATGGAGCGTCCGGAAGAGCGCTTTAACACGCTGGAAGCGCTGTTCGAGCGCCTCACGCCTAAACAAGCTTGATTATTAAAGGACTACCGAATGCGTGCCCTCCGTTATGTCGCCCTGTTGCTCAGCCTCGTTACGCCGATGGCGTTTGCCGACGGCCTGTATCAGGTTGAGCTGATCATTTTTCGTCAGGCCGGCGAGCCCATTCCCGCCAGCCAAACCGCCCCCGATGACTGGGCTGCCGGCGTGCAAGGCAGCGCCGCTGACAATGCCCGTGGCACGGCGCTGAACGGCGAAGCTGCCAAGCTGAATCAGAACAACGGCTACACCGTGCTACTGCACCAGGCCTGGCAACAAAGCATGGGCGAGGCGCCGACCAAGATCGCCGTGAACACCGGCAACCAGCAGTTCGGTCACTACCCGGTGGAAGGCACCCTGAGCCTCAAGCAGGTTCGTTTTGTCGATCTGGACGCCGACTTCTGGATCAACCAGTTCGACGCCACCGGCATGCTCACCGGCAGCGAGCGCCTGAAGCGCACCGCGCGGTTGAAAGCGGGCGAATTGACGTATCTGGATCATTCGAATCTGGGCATGTTGATTCGTATCAGCCCGCTCTAATCCGCGAACACAATTCCCGCGTAGGAGCGGCTTTAGCCGCGATGCTCTGGATCTTTAAAAGCATCGCGGCTAAAGCCGCTCCTACAGGTAAAACGAAAAAGCCCGGCATTTGTGCCGGGCTTTTTAATGGGCGACGGTTTTAGCTCGCAAACAAATACGCCTCAACATCCATCCCCGCATCGCGCATCTGCGCCAGCTTGTAGCGCAGGGTGCGCGGGCTGATGCCCAGACGTTCGGCGGCTTCCTTGCGACGACCACGTTCGGCGCGCAGGGTGTCGATGATCATCTGGAATTCGTGCCGGCGCAGGTCATCGCCCAAGGCGCCGCTGTCGCTGCCTTCGTCGTTGATCGGCAACACGGCGTTGCCGCTGCTAGCCGGTGTGAGTGTCGGCGTTGGCAAAGGCGCCAGGCCGATGGGACCGCTCAGGCACAGGTCTTGCGGCTGAATGACGCCGCCCTGCTGCAAGATCAGCGCGCGCTGAATGGCGTTGTCCAACTCCCGTACGTTGCCCGGCCATGGGTAACCGGTCAGCGCGCGTTCCGCCTCGGCCGATAAGCGTGCCGGGGCGTGGTTCATTTTCTTCGCGTGCTTGGCCAGCAGGCGTTCGGCGAGCGGCAGGATGTCGGCGGTACGCTCGCGCAGGGGACGCCAGCCCAGTGGGAATACCGACAGGCGATAGAACAGGTCTTCACGGAACCGCCCCGCCGCCACTTCGCCGGCCAGGTCGCGGTTGCTGGTAGCCAGCACGCGGATGTCCAGATCAATTGGCTTGCGCGCGCCCACGCGTTCCACTTCCCGTTCTTGCAGTACGCGCAGCAGCTTGGCTTGCAGGCCCAGCGGCATCTCGGAGATTTCGTCGAGCAGAATGGTGCCGCCTTCGGCCATTTCGAACTTGCCCGGCTGCGAGGCGACGGCGCCAGTAAAAGCGCCCTTCTCATGACCGAACAGCGTGGCTTCGAGCATGTTGTCGGGAATGGCCGCGCAGTTGATGGCAATAAACGGTTTGCTCGCGCGCGGTGACTGCTGGTGAATGTAGCGCGCCAGCACTTCTTTGCCGGTGCCGGATTCGCCGGAAATCAGCACCGTGGAATCGCTCTGCGCGACGCGCTTGGCCAGTTCCAACAGTTGTCGGCTGGCAGGTTCCAGCGCCACCGGACCGTCACCTTCATCTTTACCGACGCGGCCAAGCGCATGGCGCTCGACCAGTTCGAGCAGCGCTTTGGGCTCGAACGGTTTAACCAAATAATCCGCCGCGCCGCGGCGCATGGCATCGACCGCGCGCTCTACGGCGCCAAAGGCGGTCATCAGCAGCACGGGCAATTGCGGGTAACGGCTGCGGATCAGGCCCAGCAACTGGTGACCGTCCATGCCGGGCATGTTGACGTCGCTGATGACCATGCAGAACGACTCGCGGCCCAACGCCGTCAGTGCCGCTTCGGCGCAGTCTACGGCGCAGAAATCGTGGCCGCCGATCACCAGGGTGTCGGCCAGTGCTTCACGCAGGGCGCGGTCGTCTTCGACCAACAGAACTTTGCTCGCCATGGTGGTTACTCCTGAGAAGTCCGTGGGGCCACTGCGATCAGCGGCAATACCAAAATGGCGCAGGTGCCGCGGCCGGGGCGCGAGCGCAGCAGCAATTCGCCCTGGTGAGCGCGGGCCACCGCCTTGACGACCGCAAGGCCGAGACCGGTGCCGGTGGTTTTGGTGGTGAAAAAGGGTTCGCCCAGGCGCGCCAGGGTGGTGGCGTCGATGCCGGGGCCGTTGTCGCTGATGCACAGGCGCAGGCTCTGGCCACGTACATAGAAATGAACCTTGAGACTCGCCTCGCGGCCAGCGGCTTGAATGGCGTTTTCCACCAGGTTCAGCACGGTGCCGACCAAGGTGTCGCGGTTGCACAGCAGCTCGCCGGTATGGGCGTCGCACTGCCAGCGCACGTTCATGCCTTGCACATGGGGCTCGGCGGCGGCACGCAGCGCTTCGTAGAGTTTTTTCGGCGCCAGGCGATCGGGCATCGGCAGTTCGCCACGGGCGAACACCAGCATGTCGCGCACTTGGTGTTCCAGTTCGTGCAGACGCTCCTTCAAGCGGCTGGCGAAACGCTGCTGCTGATCGACCGGCAGAACTTGCTCGGTCAGATGACTGGCGTAGAGCAAGGCGGCGGAAAGCGGGGTGCGAATTTGGTGAGCGAGTGAGGCGACCATACGGCCCAGCGCCGACAAGCGTTCGTGGCGAGCCAGTTGGTCTTGCAGCTGACGGGTTTCTGTCAGGTCGTTCAACAGCACCAGTTGGCCGGGCTCGGCCGAAAGCGAGCGGGTGGCGATAGAGAGGCGGCGACCGTTTTTCAGCGACACTTCGTGGCCGTCGTCTTTGCGCGGGGCGAAGTTGCGGGCAATCACTTCGCGCCAGAGCATGCCGACCAAGGGCTTACCGAGCAGTGCACAGGCCACCGGGTTGGCCTCGCGCACCACGCCTTGGCCGTCGATGACGATGACGCCGCCGGGCAGCACATCAAGCAGGCTTTGCAGGCGGTGCGCCAGGCGCTCCTTCTCGGCCAATTCCTGCATGCGCTGCGCGCTGACCAGCGCCAACTCGCCCTTGAGTTCGGTAACCCGCGCTTCCAACAGGTTGTAGGAGTCACTGAGCTGCGTCGACATTTGGCTGAACATGGCGAACGCCTTCTCAAGCCCTTGGCGGCTGGAGGCCTCGATGTCGTTAGCAGCAGTGCTGGACGTTGGGAGTGCGGTTTGCTTCATGGTTCTCTCTCACCCGGTGAGCCGTCATAAGACGGTCAGTCGAGAGAGAACTAGCAATAGCCGTGCCTAAAAAAATATCCTTATTTTTCAAGGCACTAGTTTGAGGGGAGGAAATTTCGCGTCAATCATCCGACTGTTCGTCATCATCCCGACGACTCATGCCGTACTTACGCATCTTCTCGACCAGGGTGGTACGACGAATGCGCAAGCGCTCAGCAGCACGGGCCACCACGCCACCGGCATCGTCCAGCGCCTGTTGGATCAGGCCCTGTTCGAGATTGCCGAGGTAGTCCTTCAGGTCGAGCCCTTCAGGCGGCAGCATGGCGGTGGTTTCCGGGCCGGACATGTTGCTGTTGAAGGAGAAACGCTCTTCCAGGTCGTCGCGGACGCTGGTGGCCTGTTGGTCGTGCTCGTCTTCAACCTGACGGAATTTCTTCGGCAGCTCGAGCACCCCGATCACGCCGTAGGGATGCATGATCGCCATGCGCTCCACCAGGTTCGCCAGCTCGCGCACGTTGCCAGCCCAGTCGTGGCGGCACAGCGACATGATGGCGGCGGAGTTAAAGCGGATGGAACCGCGCTTCTCCACTTCCATACGCGAGATCAGCTCGTTCATCAGCAGCGGAATATCTTCCACGCGCTCACGCAGCGGCGCCATTTCGATGGGGAACACGTTGAGGCGGTAGTAGAGGTCTTCGCGGAAGGTGCCCGCTTCGATCATCGACTCCAGATTCTTGTGCGTGGCGGCGATGATGCGCACGTCGGCGCTCTGGGTTTTGTTGCTGCCCACGCGCTCGAAGGTACGTTCTTGCAGCACGCGCAACAGCTTGACCTGCATCGGCAGCGGCATGTCGCCGATTTCATCGAGGAACAGCGTGCCGCCGTTGGCCAGTTCGAAACGCCCTGCCCGGCTGGTGATGGCGCCGGTAAACGCGCCCTTCTCATGGCCGAACAGTTCACTTTCCAACAGCTCAGCCGGAATGGCGCCGCAGTTAACGGGAACGAACGGCGCGTCGCGGCGCTTGGAGTGGTAATGCAGGTTGCGCGCGACCACTTCTTTGCCGGTGCCGGATTCGCCAAGAATCAACACGCTGGCTTCGGTGTCGGCCACTTGCGACATCATCTGCCGTACTTGCTGAATGGCGCGGCTGGTGCCGACCAGGCTGCGGAACAGGTTCGGCTCGCGGGCCCGGGCGCCGCGCGCCTGGTCGTACATTTCGCGGTAAACCTGGGCACGGTGCAGGGAGTCGAGCAATTTGTTGTAGCTGGGCGGCATTTCCAACGTGCTCAACACACGACGGCGCACGTCTTCGGGCCAATCTGCTGGCGCGGCATCGCCCACCAGCAAGATGGGCAGTTGCTCATCCCAGGCAGCAAGTTGTTTGAGTAATTCGAGGGAGCCACCTTTGCTGGTGACTTCGCCGAGCAGCACGCTCAGCACGTCGCGCGGGCTGTCGAGCTTGTCGACCGTCTCCCGCCAGTTCTGGCTTGTGCAAGCCAGATGTTCTTCCCCGAGGAAATTTAGAATTACCGCCAAATCGCGGCGGCGTTCGCTGTTGTCATCGACCAGTAAAATTTTGGTTTCACGCCACATAGTGTCTGGTTCTGATCCGGGGTGTGAAGAAAGCGTCCATCGCAACCACGATAAAATGACGCCAGCAATTGGCCACTAGTAGAGTCAATTTTTTGTACGCAGTCAATTTTATGACGTGTTTTTTTCTACCCAGTTCAACCAGGTAGCACATTGTCTTGAGAATTAACGCAGAGGTTTGTAGCTAACTCCTCTGAACGAAAGGTTAGCTACAAAATTTTGACTAGCCAAACATCTGATAGATTTTGGCGCTTTGATTGGATTTGACCAGCACAGTCAGCTCTTCGCCAACCGCTTCACGCTTGCGTACACAGGCTGCCGTCAGGTGGCGATACACCTCGACCAACGCTTCCATCTGCTCACGCAGGGCTTCTTCGATACCGGTGCTGTCGGCCATTGCGGCACTCACCTGCTCGCGGCACGAGGTGTCCAGCGCGCCGATACGTTCCCAATCTTCCTGTTGAAAGGCGTCGATCAGGGCCAGGCGGGTACTTTCGATTTGTTGCAGCATGGAATTCGCCATTTCGTCGTCCTCACCCACCTTACGGTGCAATTGCATCCCAGCCGGACTTCACTTCACGCAGCAAACCCGACACTTCAACCAGTGGCGCTGGGTCGTTGCTTTTGTTCGCTTCCAGCATGCGGGTGATCATGTATTCGTAAACGCGGTCGAGGTTTTGTGCGACCTCGCCGCCCTTGCCCATGTCCAGACCTTCACGCAGGCCGCCCACGATACCGATGGCTTTGCTGATCAGCTCGCCTTTCATCGAGGCCTGGCCGCGCGCCATGGCGCCTTGGGCTTGAGCCAGACGCTCAAGACCGCCCTCCATCAACATCTGGATCAAACGATGGGGAGTTGCTTCAAACACTTGAGACGACACGCTCACTTGCTTGTACTGATTCATCGCCGCCATCGCTCTCATTTTGCAAACCCTCGTGAACCGTTGTTTCGATATTCAAGCTATCGGCGGGTTTCGTGGGAGCTTTAAGCCCGTCCGTACTTTTTCTTCATCAAAAAAAGCTATCGGCCGGGCGAGAATTAGCGGGACTTAATTCTTCTTGACCAGGCCAGGCAGGTTGTCCAGCTGCGACATGAGGCCGGTGCTGGTGTTGGTGAGCTGCGAAACCAGGGCGTCCATGGCGTTGTACTGTTTGTACAAACGCGTCTGCAACGCGGTCATGCGCAGATCCAAGTCTTCCTGCTGCTTATCGAGACTGGTGATGGTATTGGAAAGTTGCTCGGTGCGCTGCTGCAGAATTCCGCCACCATCGGTGTACGGTTTGAGCTTAGACGTAAGCCGGCTCGCTAGCCCGTCGTCGCCGGTGAAATAAGCGGCGACGCCTTCGTAGTTTTCGCTGATCGCGGTATCGAGCTTGGCGCTGTTGACCTCCAGCGTACCGTCCGTCTTGGTGGTGATACCCAGATTAGCCAAGGCCGAAATGGCGCCGCCGTTATCCTGGTTCGATACCAACTCACTGCGGATCGAACTGACCAGCGAGCGCGCCGTGGAGTCGCCAGCCAGCCCGGCTACAACCGGGTTGCTGTTAGCAACCGTGGTCACTTTAGTCAGCGAATTCACGGTGCTCATCATTTTGTTGTACGCGGTGACGAAGTTCTGCACGTTGGCTTTCACCGCCGACGTGTTATCGGCGACGTTGAGCGTCAGTGGCTCGTCGGCTTTGGTAACGCCGGTCAGCTTGATGGTCACGCCATCGATGGCTTTGTCGACGGTGTTCGAATCGCTCACCACTTCCAGCCCGTCGATCGTCAGCTTGGCGCTCGACGCAGCGGCCAGGGTTTTACCGCCCTTGGCTACGGCGGCGTCGTACTCGGCGGGCGTGGCGAACGTCGTAGGATCCAGCGTAGCGCCGGGGAAGGTCAGGTCTTCGAGCGAGGCATTACCTGTACCGGTGCTGGTGCCGGTCATGGTGATGTCGTTGCCATCACCCATCTTGGTGCTGCTCAGAACCAGGCGCGAACCCTGGCTGTCGGTGACGATGGTGGCGCTCACCCCGGCGGTTTTGCCTTGGGCATTGATGGCGTCACGCACACCGGCAAGGGTGTTGTTGGTGCTGTCGACATTGACGGTCAGCGCTGTGTTGCTGCCGACTTTGATTTCCAGCGAACCGGTGTTGAATTTGGCAGTGCTGCCGCCACTGATCGCCGCAGAAGCAATTTTGCTGCTGCTGGCCAGTTTCGACACTTCGATTTTATAGCTACCCGCGATGGCACTGGCGCTGCCAGTGGCGCTAAGCGCGGTGGTGTTCGTGGAAGTCGCCGATTTGGACAGGAAGCTGGTCGGGCTGTTGAGCAGCGACAGGGCGGTTTGGAACTCGCTCACTGCGCTCTTCAACGAACCGAGCGAGGTCAACTTGGTCGTTGTTTTGGATTCGAGCTTATCGATCTGATTCTGCTTGGGCGCTTTCTCCGCCGCCACAGACGCCTTCACGATATCGTCAATATTTACGCCCGAACCAATGCCAGTTACACCAGCCATCTCGCACCTCCGTCAAAAAAACGTCCCGAATTCCCTATGGGAACGGGTATGGCGAGTTGTACTCAAGAACCGTACCAACTCACGCTTTAGCCTCGAACATGAGGCTGCGAATGTCCTCTAGGCGTTCAGCCAGCTTGAGCAATTCCTCGGAAGGAATCTGCCGCACCAACTTGCCTGAGTCCGTATCGATAACTTTGACAACAACTTCGCCGCTTGAGTCATCGACATTGAAATTCAAACCACGCTTAACCGTTTGCACGAAGGACTGAATGTCAGCAACTGCTGCATCAATACTTCCACTGTCGGCCTGAGCGTCGGAGCTTGTATCCGCACTTGCAGCGGACGCCGTCTGTTTTGCAGCCTGCTGAGCAGACCCTACCGGCACTTGCCCGTCACGAGCTTGTCTGGGCAGAGCGGCAACCGACGTGATATTGGAAACATCCATTTTAGACACCTCACAATGGCCAAATGGGAGGAAGGGTCATCCCCTTCCTCCCACCGATTTTGGCGTCTCTTTCTGCGTTATTGCAGCAGACTGAGAACCGACTGTGGCAGTTGGTTAGCTTGAGCCAGAATCGCGGTACCAGCTTGTTGCAGTACTTGGTTTTTCGACAGCTTTGCAGTTTCAGCAGCGAAGTCGGTGTCTTTGATCCGGCTACGAGCAGCGTCAGCGTTCTCAGAGATGTTCTGCAGGTTGCTGATGGTGTTGTCGAAGCGGTTCTGTACAGCACCGAGGTCCGCACGCTGAGCATCGATGTTTTGCAGTGCGTTGTCGATTACAGCGATTGCACGTTGAGCGCCGTCAGCGGTGGAGATATCCACATCCGAAACGGTGTTCAGGTCGGCAGCCTGGTCGCCAAACACTTCAGTCGAAGTACCGGTGAGGGCGTAGGAGTTCGGCGAGTTCAACTCGACGTACCCGATCGCTTTACCGCCAGCGGCACGCACATCGGTTTCGGCGCTGAAAGTACCGTCAGAACCTTGTGCAGCCAGGTTGATGGTACCGGTCGACGAAGCAGAGTCAGCACCGAAGACAATGTTTTCACCAGTGGCCGAAGTAATGGTCACTTTGTCAGTTTTCGAATCGTAGTTCGCAGTTACGTTCAGCTTACCGGCGTTCGAGTTGATCTGATCAGCCAGACCTTTGGAGTCAGTCACACCTACGATGGCAACCGATTGGCTACCCACGCTCAGCGAGAAGCTGGCAGCGCCGGAAGTGATGTTCACGTCAGCCTGTACAACGTTACGAGCCGAAGCGCTGAGGCCCGAGATGGCGCCGTCGAACTTGCCAGCAATCGATTTAGCGCTGTCGCCGGAGGTTACGGCTACGTCTTTGGTTTGACCGCCACCAACAACGGTGATGGTGTTAGCCGAGAAGCCAGCGCCGCTTGCTGCGATGCTTGCAGACACAGTGCCACCAGCAGCCGAAGCGCCGGCGCTGTCAGTGCTTGCGCCGCCACCGATCTGGTACGAACCCAGCGAGGTAGCAGAAGCATTTTTCAGCGAAACGTCGATGGTTTCGTAAGCGTTGGAACCCACTTGGAAGCTAGTGGTACCGAACGAACCGTCGAGCAGTTTGCGACCACCGAACGTGGTGGTGTCAGCAATACGGCTCAATTCAGCTTGTTGGGCCGATACTTCTTTTTGCAGAGCGGCACGGTCGGTGTCGCTGTTCGAGCCGTTGGCTGCCTGGATGGACAGGTCGCGGATACGCTGCAGAATGTTGGTCGACTGTTGCAGCGCGCCTTCAGCGGTTTGCGACAGAGAGATACCATCGTTGGCGTTACGGGTCGCTACGTTCAGGCCGCTGATCTGGTTGGTCAGACGGTTAGAGATCTGCAGACCGGCAGCGTCGTCTTTGGCGCTGTTGATGCGGTTACCGGTGGACAGACGTTGCAGCGAGGTATTCAGCGAGTTGGACGAAGCGTTCAAGTTGCGCTGAGTGTTGAGCGATGCAATGTTCGTGTTAACTGTAAGTGCCATTTGGGCGTCTCCCGAGTACCTAGTATTTGCCTGAGCTTGCGACGTTCAGGGCCTGCAGCTCAGGCGCCCCTAGAATTCGCATTCGAAGTGTTTATCGGCGCTAGTTCTTGGAGCTTTAGCAAAATTTTCAAAAATTTTGCTGGCTGCTTGCTGAACCGGTGCAAACCGCTTCCACACTTTCTGTATCGGCACAGGCCGCAGAACTAAAGGGCTCGATGAAAATTTTTGCACGTGGCCAAGCCATCTCCAGCGCCTCGCTTACCCACCCAGCCGTTTAAGTGACGCCAATTTTCAAACAAAACCGGCACTTAGCCATCCTGGCGATCGGGCTTACTGTTTTCTGACGCGAATAAAAAAGGGGCTATCACCGCTGTGAAGCCCCTTCCAAGTACCGCGATGAGTCTAGTCGGGCATCCAGGCTTTCGCCCAATTGCGCACATTCTCGCCTTCGAGCATCCAGTCGCGACGAATAATGGTCTGCAAGTCATCGCCCATTTTCGCCGTTGCATCCAGGTCAGCCAGGTGCATGCGAATGGCGTCCATCCAGTCTTTGTAGCGGTTTTTCACCCGCGTCACGGGCAAGTCGCCGCGATAGCACACGGCATCCGTGCAGATCACCGGGAAACCGAGGAAGCCGTACTCAAGGAGTCGCAGATTACTCTTGCAGTCGTTGAACTGGTTCTGCTCCAACGGCGCCAGCGCCAGGTCAAGGTTCAACGAGGCAAGAATCGTCGGGTACTTGTCGATGGTCACGCCTGGGTAGTACTCGGTCACGTAGGGCCGCAACTTGTCCGGGCACAGGCCAAAGAACACCCATTCCACTTCATCCGCCAGATCCCGCACCACATCGGCAATCAGTTCCAGATCGCCCGTGTGCCCTACGCCGCCGGCCCAGCCGACTCGCGGCTTGCGCCCAACGCGGCGCTCGCTGTTCAAACCGTTCCACCAGTTGGTCGGCAGCCGGTTCAGCACCACGCGAATATCGTCATGCATGCCGGTAAGTGCTTCCGCCAGCGGTTGGGTCGACACCACGAAGCGGTCGACCAGCGTCAGCGCCTTGCGCAACGAGCGCAGTACGTCTTTGGGCATGTCGGCGCGGTGCACGCTTTTCAGCGGCAGGTTGGGCAGGTAGTCGTCCAGCTCGTACACACGGAAGGCGTTAGACAGCTGCTTGATCTCGGCCATCGACTCCAGCTGCGCATCGGTGACCTGGCGCTGGAAGATGATCACATCGCTCTGGAACCGCTCCAACTCCACCGGATGCAGCAGGGTTTCGCTGATGACCCCGTCCGCCACGCCCTCGCGCTGCATGGCGGTGAACGGCTGACGCACCCGGTAATGCCCGCAACCGCCACGATCGGCCGGGTGCACCAAAATGCGCGGCAGCGGCGCCCGCACAAAGGGTTGCCAGGTGGCGCCACGAATCGGATCCAGCTCGAAGCCTTTATTGGCCAGGGTCAGGTTCGGGTTGTAGGCCGGGTCGCGAGCCAGCAGCGGCAGCCACTTCTGGTACATCGCCGCCTGTTCGCTGCGGAAGCGCTTGAGCTTTTGTTCCTGCGCCAGGGTTTCAACGCCCGACTTCTGGCTGACGCTGCCCTCGTGCAACAGCACCGAGTAAGGCGTCCACACGCTCAGGTAGCCGGCTTCGCGCACCTTCAGGCACAGGTCGACGTCGTTGTAGGAAACCTTGAACACCACCTCATCCAGCCCGCCAACCGCGTCGTACACCTCTTTGCGGATGATCAGGCAAGCGGCCGTTACCGCCGAATAGTTCTGCGCCACCAACAGGCGCTGCATGTAACCGGCGCTGTCGCCGGCGTCGCCAAGGAACGGATGGTCCGCCGGCCCGCTAAGCCCCAGCACCACACCGGCGTGCTGAATATGGCCGCTGGGGAACAACAGCTTGGCGCCGACGATGCCCACTTCCGGGCGCCGCGCGTGGTTGAGCAATTCGTCCAGCCAGTCTTCACGCAGAATCGCCGTGTCGTTGTTCAGCAGCACCAGATACTCGCCGCGCGCGACAGCGGCGGCCGCGTTATTAATAGCCGAGAAGTTGAACGGCCCTGGATAACGCACCACCCGAATCTGCTCGCTGTTCAACTGCTCGATGCCGGCCAGCCAGGCTTTGGCTTCTTCGGTTTCGCTGGCGTTGTCGATAATCAGCAGCTCGTAATTCGAGTAAGCGGTTTTCTCCAACAAGGTTTCGACGCAGCGTTGCAGCAACGCCAACTGGTCTTTGGTGGGCACCAAAATGGAAACCAGCGGCTGCTCCGGGTAGTCGTAGCGAATGCGGTTGAAGCCCGGCAATACGCCTTCTTGCATCGTGTGCGGCACGCCGAGACGGTCGAGGTGTTCGCTGACCACCGCTGCCGAATGCAGGCGCACCTCGTCGCTGGCCAGCCAGCGCGCGAACGGCACCGCGCTGTGGCACAGCACCTCAGCGATATGGCCGACGCTGTCCAAGCCGAAAGACTCGGCGCAACGCAGCTGAAAGTCCTGCAAGGCCAGGCCGTCGAACTGGAACCGCAGCCCGCCCAATTGCTCCAGTGCCTCGCGGGCAATAAACAGCGAGCGCCCGGTGTACGGGTAGCTGCGCAGCAAATCGAGGTTGAAGTCGGGTTTGAAAATCGGTGAGTGCGCGCCCTGCTCGCCACTGGTGTCCTCGTCGCTGTAATAGCAGCCAGTCGGCGCGGCCACGGCACGGTCCAACAACAATGCCAGCGCGTGGGGTTCCAGCGTATCGCCGGCCGGCAGCAGATACAGCCAATCGGCCGTGCTACTGACGGCGGCATCGTTCATCTGCTGCCAGTCGCCAGTCACCACGCGGTGCGGCGCGCCGTGCTGTTGCGCGGTCAGGCTGTCGACCGTCGCTTGCAGTGCCGCCGGTTCGGTGCCCGGCAATGCCAGCACCAGCACCTCGATGCTTGGCACATACGCATCTTGCAAGCGACGCTCGAAGGCGGCGAGCACCTGCGGCGTCAGCGTGTGCAAGTAACCGAACGTAGGCTGGCCCACGGCCTTGTTGCTCATTTCATCGACCAGACTTTGCAGAAACTCGCCGCGCGCTTGCTCAACCGGCGCCTCGACGCCCTGGCCATGACGGCCGTACAAGCGCCGGAACAGCTCGGGGAAATTCTTGCGCTCGCGCACGCTCATGCGCTGCTCGGGGCTTTCCTGGCGGATATGCACTTGCACGGTTTGCGCTTGCACATGTTCAACCGGATAACGCGCCGACAGTTTCAGCAGCATGTCCCAGTCTTCCAGCGCTGGCAGCTCAACGTCGAAACCGCCCACTTCATCCAGCCACTGGCGCGGGTGCGACCAGGCGTTCACCGGAATGAAGTTCTGCACCAGCAAGTTGTCGCGCGAGAACGGGCCGTGCTGCGACGAAGATTGCCGCGAGATCTCCTGGCGCTTGCCGCCTTCCAGCGTTTCCAGCACGTACAGCGTGTCGGTGTACACCAAGCGTGGGCCTTGCGCGTGAGCCTCGGCGTGGCGCTGCAAATGCTCTGGCAGCCACATGTCGTCGTCGTCGAGGTAGCACAAGTAGGCGCCTCGAGCCTGGCGAATGCCGCAGTTACGCGCGTTCGACAGCCCGCCGTTACGCCCCAATGCCAGATAGGTGATGGGGAAGTCGTAGCCCTGCAGCACATGCTCAACCGGCGCGCCGGCATCGTTGATCAGAATGACTTCGAAGTCTTTGAAGGTTTGCGCGCTAAGACTGGCCAGCGCATCGACCAGCAGATCGGCGCGGTTATAGGTGGTGAGAATGATGGAGAAGGTCGGCCCCTGTTCCCCCGCCTTGACCGCGCCAGGGCCGGCCAACGCCGTTTCAATCGCCTGACTGCGCGCCTTGAAGCGCGCTTGCACCTCGGCTGGCGCGCTCTGCATACGCTGGCGATACAGCGCCAGAATCGGCCCGGCCGCCGCGATCATGCGCGGGCGCACGGCGGGGTCGGCCAGGTTCAGTTCGAGAATTTCGGTGTGTTCGGCCAGCGGCTTGTCGCTGCCGTAGAAGCTGTTGGAAATCTGCCCGCCATGCACGCGGTAACCCACGCTGGGCTGACGCAGAAACACAAAATCCGGTGCCAGCCGCGCCAGGCGAATCCACAACTCCCAATCGCCGGCGAGCATGTCGCTGCGGTGAATGGTGCCGTCGGCCTGGGTGATTTGCGCCAATACGCTGCGGCGCAGCATGACTGCCGAGGGCGTGATGTAGTTGTCGTAGCTGAGCAGGTCCACCACTTCATCGCGCCCACCCGAATAGGACTGCGAGCGATGACCGGGATGTTGTGCGTAGTGGGTGATGGTGCCGCGCTCGTCGATCCAGTTGCACTGTGTGTAACCGAGGCCAGCGTGCGGCGTGCGGTCCAGAGCGGCCACCAAGGAGGCCAGGTGGCCGGGATACAAGACGTCGTCCGAGCCCAGCACCACCACATAACGGCCGCTGCCAGCGGTGACGCATTTGTTGTAGTTGCCGGTCATGCCGAGGTTCTTGGCGTTGACCTCGTAATAAAAGCGCGGGTCTTCGGCGTAGCGCTGCAAGATCTCGACGCTGTTGTCTTTGGAGCAGTCATCGAATACCAGTACCTCGAACGTCACGCCCTGCTGGGCGAGGATCGAGTCGATGGTCTGACCGATAAATGCACTGTTGTTGTACGACATGACGGCAACGGTTACATCCACGGCATTGTGTTCCTCGGCAAACAACGCCTGCGCCCCATGCTGGGCCTGACGCTGGTGATTCAATTCGGCGAAAAATGCAGCGGCTTCGGCGTCCCGGTCGACCGGCACATCAGCCATGCGCGCCTGGCGTACCGGCGCATCGGCGGCTAACCAGTTCTGCAATTTTTCAATGGGGATTTCCACGTTCCAGTGGAATACCACGGAGTGGGTGCCGGGCTGGCCAACTACCGGCAAATAAACCAAACGCACGCCAACAGCGGCCGCCAAGGCGTGGAAAAACCAGTACCACATCTGCGCGTTGTCTTGGATAAGCATCACCAGCGTGCTGCCGCTGGGCATCCACAGCAGGTTGGCAGCCGCCGCGCCGGAGCCGAGCACCGCCAGTTCCATTGATGACAACAGTGCGACCTGCTCGGCGAACGTATGGGTTTCCGGCTGAATCAACGCAAAGCCGTCCGCGCGCAGCGCCTCGGTAAGCGCTTGCTGGTTGACGATGGTGCGACCGTTTCCGCCTGGCGGGCGAATCAGGTACGTCTTGCCATTGTCGCGGTGGGCGCGCGGCACACGCGCTTTGATGTAATTGGCCATCCAGGCGATGGCGCTGGGGAACACCTGATACTCGTCACCGGCATACACGTACCCGGCGCGCGGTTCCCAGATATCGGCGCTGTCAGAGAAGTGATACAGCACGCCCACATCGCAGGCCTGGCCGGCGGGCACGCAGACGGTTTGCTCGCGCGGCCAGAACAGCGCCAGTGAATCCATGATCGAGGCAGGCAAGCCCGCCTCTACCAGCACCACGGTTTGCGCGTCGAACGCGGCTTGGTTAATCCAGAAAAAACGCGCCAATTTTTCGCTCAGCCAGTGCGCGTAGTTGCCATTTTCCCAGCCGAAAAATGAGATGGCATGGGCCACCTGCAACGGCTCGCCAGCGCCTGCATAAAAGGCGCAACGACCGTCGTCAGTCAGCTTCAATCCATGCTTTTCGTACCAGCCGACGTTGAGCCGCTCGCGGTTATCAAACGCCACGTCACAGACGTATTCGCCGTTATCGATATCGGCGATGCCTGCCATGCCGGCCACCAGCCGTACCTGATGAAACTCGGCGCTGTACTGGGCGTAGGTGGTTTGCGGTGCGCGGCGAACATTGGCGGGGATGGCGAAATCGACCATCTCCAACGGCGCGGGCGCCCAGGCCGTCGAAGGCGCCAGTTCCAGCAAATGGTTGCGGCCCTTGGCGGCGCGCGCAGGAACCAGCGCGGCGCTGGCAAATGCACCTTGCAGGTGACTCCACCGGGAAGGTGCAGTAGCAGACATGGATGAAACTCCGAATTTTGAACACGCCGCCTACGCTTGCGCAGGCGGCCCACGCATCAGCCTTTGGGCTTGGCGTTTACCGCCTGGGAGAACTGATCGTAGTCGCGGAAATAGTCGTCTTCGCTGTAACGCTCCGAAGCCAGAACCATGCACACCGAGCCGCTGGAGAAGTTGTCGATCTCGCGCCAGATCATCGGCGGGATGTACAGGCCGTAATAGGAGCGGTTGAGGTGGTATTTGAATTTGGTGCGGCCGTCGTCGAGCAAGATGTCAAAGCTGCCAGACATGGCGATCAGCAACTGATGAAGCTCTTTATGGGCATGGCCGCCACGGTGCGAACCGCCGGGAACGTCATACAGGTAGTAAACACGCTTGATATCGAACGGGATGTGTTGATTCCCCTCGATAAAGGTCAAGTTGCCGCGCCGGTCTTCAATGATCGGCAAATCGACAATTTTGCAGTGCTGTAGAGACATGAGCGCTCCGAATCCGTATGGAAACCATCACACCAATTTCGACCACGCGTACCGTCAAAAAATTAGCAGTGATAGCCGTTGTCAGCTGCAAAGCAAAACTTGCACCACTTTGCCGTCGCCCGCAGGCGCTTAGCCGCTGAAGCTGTTACACGCCTCGATAACCGCGTGCTGATGGGCTGCCGACAGGCCGGGGTATAGCGGCAGGCTCAACACCTGCGCCGCCAACTCGTCCGAGATGGGCAAGCCCAGTTGGGCAAATTCGCTGTAGGCGGCCTGGCGGTGAATCGGCACGGGGTAGTGAATCAGGCTCGGCACGCCGCTGCGCTCCAGGTGCGCTTGCAACTGCTCGCGCGCCTGGGTGCGAATCACGAACTGATGCCAGACATGGCTGCCGACCACCGCTGGCGCTTGGGGCAGCACCAGCAGCGGGTTGCGAATGTGGCGGAGGTAATGCGCGGCGATGGCCTGACGCGCTTGCGCGTCGCTCTGTACGCTGGGCAATTTCACCCGCAGCAGGGCCGCTTGCAGTTCATCCAGGCGCGAGTTCACGCCTTGCACGTCGTGAACGTATTTGCGCGTAGAGCCATAGCTGCGCAGCTTGCGCACCTGCTCGGCCAAACGGTCGTCGCCGGTCGTCACGGCGCCGGCGTCCCCGAGGGCACCGAGGTTTTTCACGGGAAAGAAACTGAAGCCCGCCGCATGGCCAAACGCACCGGCTTGCCGGCCCAGGGCGTCCACCGCGCCATGGGCTTGGGCGGAATCTTCAATCAGCAGCAGATCGTGCTCGCTAGCCAGGGTTTGCAACGCCTCCATGTCGGCCAACTGACCGTATAAATGCACAGCAATGACGGCGGCGGTGCGCGGGCCGATGGCGGCTTTTACCGCCTGCGGATCAATGTTGAACGTCGCCGCATCAGGTTCCACCAGCACCGGCGTCAGGCCCGCTTCGCTCACCGCCAGGGCCGTGGCGATAAAACTGTTGTTGGGCAGAATGACCTCGTCGCGGTCATCGAAACGGCCGAGGTTTTTATAGCCGCGCAATATCAGCGTCAGCGCATCCAGACCGTTACCCACGCCAATGGCATGAGGCACGCCGCACGCTTGGGCGTATTCGGTTTCAAACGCTGCCACCTCGGCACCCAACACATACCAGCCCGAGCGCAGCACGCGTTGAAACGCGTCGGTCAGCGCCTGTTCATCGCGCAGATTGAGCGCAGCCACATCAAGGAAAGGAAACATATCAATCGCCTAGGTAACGCACCACGCGTGCGGGGTTGCCGACTACCAGCGCAAGGGCTGGCACGTCGTGGGTGACCACCGCACCGGCGCCCACCATGGCGCCGGCACCGATGGAGATACCGGGAAGAATAATGGCCCCGGCACCAATGGACGCGCCCTGGTGCACATGGGTCTGCGGGAAGCTGTCGGGGTATTGTTTCGAGCGTGGCAGCAGGTCGTTGGTAAAGGTGGCGTTGGGGCCGATGAACACGTCGTCAGCGATGCGTAGACCGTCCCACAAATACACCCCGCATTTCACCGTTACCCGGTCGCCAACCACCACGTCGTTTTCGATCAGGCAGTGGGCGTTGATGTTGCAATCGCGGCCGATCTGGGCGCGCGGCAGAATCACTACGTACTGCCACACCGTGGTGCCATCGCCAATTTGCTGGCTGTGAACGTCTGCCAAAGGATGAATCGAAGCCATGCGCGCGGTGCCTTGCTGGAGGTGGGCTTGAGGTTAGCAAGCCGTCGCAGGCTCGTCACGGACGGCGCCTCGCCACGGCGCTTTTTTTCAGTAAGATGAGCCTCCGCACCCGCCCGGACTGGATGGCATGGCTAACGACCTCGACCGCATCGGTTTTCTGATTCACAACATCGAAATGTTCAACCACTACCGCGCGGTGTGGCAGCACCTTCCGGCCGGCAGTGTGGAAGTGGCGGTGACCGGACAGCTCAAAGACCATCAAACCATCATCGACACCTGCGAGCGCGAGCAATTGCCCTGGCGTGCAGCCAGCGAGCTGCTCGCGCAGAAACAGCGCTACGACATTCTGGTGTCCAGCTTTCCCCAGCATTACGAACGCGGCAGCGACTCGCCCTACCTCACCCAGTCCATCGGCCGGCACAACCTGCGTTTCATGTACGCCACCGGCAAAGCGGGCTGGAATTTCCAGCAGTGGAACGAGGTGTACGACGCCGTGCTGTGCTTCGGACCGTACCAGGCCGAGCAACTCGCGTTCTGCAGCAACACGCTGAAAGTGCAGATGGGCTACCCGCGTTTCGACCGCTTTTTCAACCAGCCGCTGGACCGCGCCGCGCGGCTCACCGAGCTGGGCTGCGACCCCACCCGCAAAACCGTGGTGTGGCTGCCGACGTGGAAAACCTTGTGCTCAATTGATCTGTTCGTCAGCGCCATCGCCGCGCTGCAAGACCGCTATAACGTGATCGTTAAACCGCACCCCATCACCATTACCGACGAGCCCGCGCGCATGCGTCAGCTCGACGTGATCAACACCTGCATCCGCGAACACATCGACAACGTCGAGCTGTTTCAGCTCGCCGACTTTTTGCTGTGCGACTACGGCGGCTCCGCCTTCGGCGGCATCTACACCGACCGCAACGTGTTGCTGCTGGACATGCCCCACGCCGAAAGCGACCCGCTGGTGGGCAAAGACTCCTCAGATATCTGGCTGCGCAAAGTGATGCCGCACATCAGCGCCGAACAGGTCGCGCAATTACCCGACCTGCTGGCCGACGAGCACCTGTGGGAGCAGCAACGCGGCGTACGCCAGCAGCTGAGCCAATACTTCTTCGCGCCCTTCCACGGTTTTGCTTCGCAGGTGGCCGCTCTGGCCATCGCCAACAGCCCGAAAATGCTCAACAAAGGGCGCTAATAGAATGGTCATCTGGTTAATCGGTTTGTCTGGCTCGGGCAAAACCACCCTGGGCCGCGAGATCGCCCAACAGTGGAAGCAACAACAGCCCAACACCGTGCTGGTGGATGGCGATGAAGTGCGGCGCATCTTCCGCCAGGATCTTGCCGCCGCCGACTACAGCATGGCCGGGCGGCGGACCAACGCCGAGCGCATCTTCGAACTGTGCGCCTGGCTCGACGCCCAACAGATCAACGTGGTGTGCAGCATCCTCTCGATTTTTCCCGACCTGCGGGCGAAAAACCGCGAGCACTTCCAGCGCTATTTCGAGCTGTACCTCAACCCGCCGTTCGACACCTTGGTGCAGCGCGACACCAAAGGCCTGTACGCCAAGGCATTGGCAGGCGAAATGAGCGACATGGTCGGCGTCGACATTCCCTTCCCGGCGCCCACCCACGCGGACCTGGAAATCGACACCAGCGCCACGGCCGACATCAGCGCCCTGGCCCGCGACATTCTCAAGCAGGCGCAAAGCATCCCATGAGCACCCCGCCCTACCCTTACAGCCAGGGCGAGCGCCTGGAAGAGCGCAACACCTATTTCTACAGCGCCTACCATGGCCAGCCCTTCTTTGCCGCGTGGCGCGCCAGCCGCGAACAGGCGTTGGCCAACTTGCCGCCGGCCAAGCCGTGGGCGCCGAAGGCCAGCGGCGTGACGCTCAATACCGAGCACGGCTACGACACCCAAGCGCTGCTGAACCTGCTGCTCACCAGCGACCTCGACGCGCCGGCCCATCGCCGTTTCGCCGAACAGTTGCTGCAACGCTTCGAGGTCAGCAAACGCCTGTACCGTCACTACACGCCCGCGTTCAAGGCGGTGCTCGACAGCGGCTATGACGACCTGTCGCTGTACGTGCAATTCGCCGCGCTGTGCCTGGCCATGCAGGCGCAACCGAACGCGCTGCCGTTTCTCAATGGCCTGCTGAAAAGCCTCGACACGCTGATTGCCATGCAAACGAGCTGCCCGGCCGAGCTGGGCGCGCACGTGGCGTGGCTGATTGCCGGCGAAGCGCGCTGGGTCGAGGCGCTGGCCGTCCAAGTAAAGGTGCCATTGCACGCAGGAGATCAGCCGTGAGCTGTGCGAACACTGTTCTGAACGATGTCGTCATGATCGCGGCCCACAGCGCCCGTTCGCAGGCGTACCTGCAAACCCTGTTGGCCAACGACCTGGCGCCGGCACATGTGCTGCTGCTCGGCGAGGCCAACGCGCCCGCCGCTGAGCCGGCGCCACCGGCCGAGCATCTGCATGGCGTGCTGCTGCCGGATTTGAACATCTCCTTGGAAACCAGCCTGGCCGCCGCCGGCATTGCCTTCACTCAGCTGGACACGCGCGACATCAACGCCGCCACCGTGCGTGACCAGGTGCAGGCGCTGCAGCCCAAGGTGATTATTTTCTCGGGCTACGGCGGGCAACTGGTCGGTGCCGAGCTGATCGACTTGGGCATCCCGCTGCTGCATGTGCACAGCGGTTGGCTGCCGGACTATCGCGGCAGCACCACGGCGTATTACAGCCTGCTGGAAGAACGTCGCTGCGCCGCCAGTGCGTTGATTCTCGACAAGCAGATCGACACCGGCCCGGTGCTGGCGCGCAAGCATTACCCGGCGCCGCCGATGGGCACCGACATCGACCGCCGCTACGACACGGCCATTC
This sequence comes from Pseudomonas sp. AC136, assembly GCF_979258585.1. Taxonomy (NCBI): domain Bacteria; kingdom Pseudomonadati; phylum Pseudomonadota; class Gammaproteobacteria; order Pseudomonadales; family Pseudomonadaceae; genus Pseudomonas; species Pseudomonas sp. AC136. The sequence goes on along the minus strand of NZ_OZ409865.1, from coordinate 4,749,710 downwards.
GCGCCGACCTGTTATTGCAGGTGCTCCGCGCCTACCAAGCGACCGGCGAATTAGCCGTAGAGATGCAGCAAGAGGTGGAGCACGGCAACACCTACTACGTGATCCACCCGGTGCTCAAACACTTGGCCCTGCTGAGTTTACCGGCTGCCGAGCAGCCTTAGGCGAACGGCGTGCCGCTGAATTCGTAGCGCAGGCGCGCCTGGGCGAGGCTCATTTGCCGCGTCACTGTGGCAAGCACAGCCGGGCGCCGACGCAGCACCACGAACAGTTTGTCGATGTCTTGCGTGGGCACAAACGCGCGGGTCATTTTGCTGTCGACCAGCTCGAAGTAGCGCTCCATCACCTCGAACTTGGCGTCCAGGTCGCCGTCATCGCCGGGTGCGCCAGCGCCCGGACCAAACACGTTGTGGCTTTCGAATAACAGCCAACCGTCATCGGCAGTGAGCTGCCAGAGCTTGGCCACGAAACTCTCGAACTCCACCGACAAATTGCCATCGATGGTGCAATGGTTGGCGAGTGACAGCACCACGTCGTAACGCTGACGCGGCTGCCAGGTGGTGAAGTCGGCCACCTCGTAGTGCACGTTGTGCTGGGCCACGGCAGCCGCCGTGGTGCGGCCGATTTCCACCAGGAATGGGTTGTACTCCACCGCATCCACACGGCCGGCATGACGCGCCAGTTCGATGGCCATGAAGCCGTTGTTGCAGCCGATCTCCAGCACGCTCATACCGGCGCGCAGCCACGGCATAAAACCGTAGCCGGCCAGACGCTCCTGCGTGGGTTTCACCCCGGCCAGGCCGATGCGCTCGTAGCCCTGATAGGCATAACCACTGCAATAGGGTTTGCCCCACTGCTGCACTTGCATATGCAGCAAGCCAAACAAGCGGTCGAGCAGACCGATACGCTCAGGCGCCACCAACTGCGTGACCACCACGTCGCGCCAGGTGTAATAACGCGCCAGAAAGGCGAAGTTCTGGTCGGCCTCGACAGGGAACGTGCTCAGGGTCTGCAACAGATCGTGCATCAGCGTGCCCGGCACCTGCACATCGCCCTGCTCCATCACCCATTGCGCGCTGGTGGTTTCCACCTCGGCTGCCAGGCCCGGCACCCACAGCTGAGTCAGAAGGTTGCGCGTCAGGGCTTGCAGTTGTGGGTGCTCGGCGCAGGTTTGCGGCCACAGAAAGCCCAGGTACACCGGGTTGAGCAGCACGCGCAGGCACAGCCCTTCCCACACGGCGTCGGCGTCTTCCTGACTGAGGCTGGCCAGGCGTTGGCGCGCGTGCTGCTCCAGCGGGTCAAGCGGGCGCGGGATGCGGTCCAGAATCTGCGAAACGGTGTGCAGCGGAAAGTGCAGTGCCATGAACAGCCTCGCCAGACGAAACAGTGGAGGGAACTAGCCGGCCAGCGCCGCCGCAGGAATCAGTTGGTGGTACAGGGCCAGGTCGCCCGGCTCGTCCACCTCGCCCCACGGCCCTTGAACCGGCGACAACGCAATCGCCACGCCCGCGCCGAGCACGCGGCGCAGCAGGCTGGTCATGTCGAGCTTGTCGATGGCGGCTTCGTCCAGTGGCGCCAGTTGCTGTTTCACCTGCGCCCAACCGGCCGGGGTGAATTTCAGCAGGCCCATGTATTGGCCCTGAATTTCCTCAGTGCTGGAGCAACGCTCGCCGATGCTCGTCAGGTTGCCCTGGGCGTCGAGCACAAAGCTTTCGGCGTCGGCCAGCGGTTCGGCAAAGCGCTTGGACCACAGCGCCAGCCAATCGGGGTCGTAGGCAATCGCCAGGTCGCCTGCGGTGTCGGCAAGTGCCGTGACCGTGGCGGAGGTATAGACGATGTCGCTGTAACTGACGATGCACGGCGCGCTGCTCAGCCAGGCATCGGCGGCCAACAAGGTGCGCACCATATTGCTCTGCTGCCAGCGCGGGTTTTCGAAGTAGGTCAGCGGCTCGTCGAAGCGCTCGCGCAGGTAGCCGCGCACGATGGCCAGCTCGCTGATGCCGGCGCCGCGCAAGGCCGCAAGCTGCCAGTCGAGCAGGCGCTGGCCGTGCAGCACGGCAAAGCATTTGGGTTGTTCGGCGGTGAGTGCGCCCATGCGGCTGCCGCGTCCGGCGGCGAGAATCAGTGCCCGTGTCATGGTTTAAGCAGTCGCTCCATCGGGGTTATGAGAGGCGTCGCCTACGCGTCGCCCGGCGAGGCAGTGTTGCAGCAACGCGCGGTCGACCGGGTTGAACGCGGCTTCGCGCTCGGGGTGCCAGAGCACGCCGAGTATCGGCAGTTCAAGGTGCTCGAATGCCTCGACCACACCGTCGGCGCTACGGGCCAGCACTTGCAAAGGCGCTTTCACGGCGCGGGCGCCCCACTGGTGATAGCTGTTCACTTCATGGCTGCGGCCGTTGAGGTGCAGCACGTGTCGGGTGCCGACGTGGCCGTCGACTTTTTCCAGGGCATTGCCGAATGCGTCCAGCAGCAATTGCGCGCCTCGGCACAGGGCAAACAGCGGCACGCCGTGGGTCATCGCCAGGCCGAGCAACGCCTGTTCGGTGGCATCGCGTTCGGGGGCGTTGCCGCCGTAACGGGCCAGGTCATTGCCGCCGGAAAACACCACGCCGACCGGGTGTGCCAGTTGCCAGTAACCCTCAACAAGCTCGGGGTTGTTGGGCACGGGAATGGCCAGGTAACCGCAGTCGGCCAACCAGGCCACCAAGCGTTGGTCCACCGCATCGCGCCGCTCGCCGCGATCGCTCAGCACGTCCACGCGCTGGCTGAGCAGCACCGGCTTCACCGCACCACCTCGACCCGGCGATTGGCGCAGTCGATGCGCAGCATTTTTGCCGCCGCCCATTGCCGATAGAGCATTTCGCCGGCGCCGATCACGGCCGGCAAACCCAGCTCGTTGGCGCGGATGGCCATGTGCGAATTGGTGCCGCCGTAAGCGGTGATGAACCCGGCGATACGGTGGGAGAAAATCCAGTCGAAGCCGGGATCAGCGCTGGGAATAACGACAATGGCGCCGTGCAGTTGATCGCGTTGCTGGAAGCTCACCACCGGCGCCATCACTTGCCGCTGGGTAATGAAATTCGGCTCGGCCTGGGGCATGTGGAAGTGCAGCGCGTCCTGGGCGTCGGTGATCAGCGGCGGCAGCACCAGCTGGCAGGTTTCGGCGTAACGGCGGCGGCCTTCTTCGATGCTTGAGGCAATCAGCTCGGCAGGGTCGGCGCTGGCGGCGTGCAGTTCTTTGATCACTTGGATATTGGCGTACGACATGTCGTCGGCGCTAAAGCCCAGGTCTTGACCGAACTGGCGGAACAGCGACAGTGCATCGGACAAGTTGCGGGTGAAGACAAACTTGGCGTACTCGCGCAGTTCGATACCGGCCTGAAGAAAATCGAACAGGCCGACCACGTCGTGGGACAAACCGTGCTCGGCCAGCAGCCGGCTGATTTCGCGCATCTGCCCCAGCGACAAGGCAAAGCGCAGTTGGCCATGGGCCGGCTCGGCGGCGCTGTTGTCCCAGTCGAAATACATGTCCGGCGCTTCGTCGTAGCGCGGCGACAGAATGTCGTAAGTACCCGGGCGCAGGTGGCCATAGCGGGCCAAAAAGGTGGTGCGGTTCAGCTGCGCCAGGTCTTGGGTCATCTGGCCACTGACGGTGCTCAGGCCATTGAGGAAGGCATCGTATTCCTCGGCATTCAGCACGCCGACCGTCACCAGCGAACGCAGCAGTTGCACCGCAATAAACCCGGCGCGCGCCAGGCCGGCGAAAGGCAAGGTGCCGTAACGGCGGCAGTCTTCGAGCAGCCAGTAAATGCGCGTGACCGGGTCGGTGTCGGCGCCGAGAATTTCGTCGCGCCGGGCCAGCAGCACATCGAGCTTTTGCCGGTCGGTGCGCCACAAGCCCGTTTCGTTGTGCACGATGCGGTTGGTGAGCTGACGCAGGCTGTCGGCCAGGCGGTCGCATTCAGCATCGGTGAAGCCCACTTCGCGCAACGCCTGCAAGCGCTGCGGCAGGTCGAGCGTGTAGCAGGAGAAGACGATTTCGAACTCGACTTTGTCGTGCAGATTGGGCGCGGCCAGCAGGCGTTCGATGTAGTAATTCACCAGCTTGTCGGCCAGCGCGCCGTCGATGTCGCGCGGAATAAACGAGTTGAAGCTGACGCGCACGTCGATATACGGCAGGCCGTGGAAATGCAGCATCAGCGGAAAACTGCGCAGGTTGCGGTAACCGTAATTGTTGCGCTGATAAGCCCAGATCATGTCGGTGACCAGCTCGCGGTACAGCGACAACGACAACGGCCGTGGCCGCACACCGATGATTTCCGCCGGGTTCCAGTCGGGCATTACGCCGAATACGGTGCGCTCGCCATGCAGGAACGGCTGCGGGCGAATGCCCTGCGCGATGCGGTCGTGGATCAGTCGAACCATGCGCGTGTGGGCGCTGAGCTCAACCGCCGGGGCGGTGACGATCAGCGGCCGCACTTGCAACAGATAGAGCGTGCCGAGGGTGTCGGTGGCAAATTCAATGTCCAGCGCCGTGCGCTCGAACAGGCCCGCCAATTCGCGCAGTAGCTCGATCACACCGTGCAGCGGGGCCGGCACGTTGGCGCTGCTGTGGTGGGCGTAGAAGGTTTTCAGCTCGTTGGAGCGGCCGGACGTCACGCTGTCGGTGCTGCCGCTGTTGTCGTCGTAGTTGATGACGAAATACGGCGCGCTGTTGGTGGGGTCTAGGCCAAAGCCAACGCCGGCCATGGCCACATGGCTGAGCATGGGCTGGACGAACACCTGGTCGTCGGCGTGTGCCGCGGCGCCGCCCATGGAGGCGATGACCTGGTCGATGGCTTGGGTTAAATCGGCTGGGGCCACGTTCAGGCAGGAGTCATATTCGCCGGCTGCCGACGTCTGTTCGCCGTCTTCCTGACAACTGCTGCTGCGCACCACCATCAGCGGCCAGGCGGCCTGCTGAATCTGGCTGAGCACAGCGCTGGCATCGGCGCGCCATTGGCTCACGCGAAACTGGCATTGGGGCAACACCACGGCGCTGTTCAGGCGCCCGAGTAGAAGCTGGAGATTGTCTGCCTTGCTGGCAAAGCGCAGCGGCTCTGTGGCCGGTAACTGATCGACGTCCGCTGGCGCTGCCTGCATACCCACTCCGAGGAAAGCTTTTTGTTTTGACGTGCTGAAGACTAACGCATTGAACAGCGCGCCCGCTTTTTCGGCGGGCGATGCTGAAAAAGCGGCGCGCTTAACTGATGTAGTTGAACAAACTCAGGTTGGCGATTTTCACGTAGCTCTGCTGCGCCGCCGAGAGGATGGTCGATTGCAGCGAAAGCCTGGAGATGGCGTCGGCGTAGTCGAGGTCTTCGAGGTCCGATTGCACGGACTTGTTGACCAGGGTGACGTCGGCAATGAAGTCGCCAGTGGAGTCCAGCGTGTTCAGGCGCGCGCCCACGGAACCGCGAACGCCGTCGACCTTGGCGTACACCGCATCGAGGTTGGAAAGCGCGATGGCCGCGCTGTCGCGGATAACGCGGTTGTCTTCCTCGGTATTGCCGGAGCCTTGCAAGGCTTTGCGCAGGTCCGACACGGTGTTGAGCAGGCTGCGTTTTTCTTCGTCCGGCTTACGGTTGATGGCGTAGTCGTCGCCGTTTTGCGGCACGCCGTCGATTTGCACGCGCACGCCGCCGTAGCTGACGAAGTCGGACGTCGCCGGGTTGGTGTCGATGGCGCCAGTGGCCAGCTGGCCCGTGGGCGGCGTAGTCGGGTCGTAGGTGGTCCAGTCGTAACCCGCCGGCAACGTCGCCTGGTCGTAGACGACATAGTTGGTCGGGCTGAGGAAGTGAATGCCGATGCCGTCAGTGGCAACCGGTGGGTTGCTCGACGGGAAGGTGTTGTCGTAGGCAGCCTTGTCGGTCACCAGGCCCAGCGAGATACGCCCGGTGCTGACGGTGCCGTCGGTGCCCGTGCCGGTTACGGTTTTGTTGGTGGTGACACGGTTGGCGTTGAACACGTTTTCGAACAGGTCTTTGCCGTCGTCGCCCAGCGCCACGAAGGTGCTACTGGCGATTTGCACGTTGCGTTCGGTTTCGTTGCCCTGGTAGCTGTAGGTGCCGTCGGGGTTGCGCACGAAGGGCTGTTGATCCGACTGCGAGCCGCCAAACAGGTAATTGCCGCTGGCGTCTTTGCTGTTCATCAGGCTGAGCAGCTCGTCTTCACGCTGTTGCAACTCGGTGCCCAGCGACTCACGGTCGGTGGCATCCAGCGTGCCGTTGCCCGCCTGCACGCCAATTTCGCGGATGCGCTGCAGCACGGTGCCCACGGAGCTGAGAATGGCTTCTTCGGAGTTGAGGCTGTTCTGCGCGGCGGTGTTGTTGGAGGTGTATTGCTCGTTCAGCGCTTGTTCCTGGCTCAACTGCAGCAGGCGAACGGACGCTACCGGGTCATCGGCCGGGGTCAGAATGCGCTTGCCGGTGCTGATCTGTTCCTGGGTGCGGGAAACGTTGGCGTAGTTTTTCTGCATCCCGCTGACGGAACTGTTGAAGGCTTGGATAGTGGAAATTCGCATAACTAACTAGCCTCAGTTGAAGGCGCCTATAAGCGTATCGAACAGCGATTGCGCAACTTTAATCACCTGTGCCGATGCATTGTAGTACTGCTGGAACTGCACCAGGTTGGCGGCCTCTTCGTCCAGGCTGACGCCGGACAGCGAGTCGCGGTTGTTTTGCGCTTGCGTCAGCACGGTTTCGGCCGCATCCGAATTGACCCGCACCTGCGCGGTCAACGAACCCACCCGCTCCACCAGACCGCTGTAGGCGTCGTTGTAGGTCGCCCCTGCCCCCGCGCCGCTGGTGCCGACCGTTTTCTGGGTTTGCAGGTCGATCAGTTTCAGCGCGTTGCGGTTGTCGGAAGATCCGGCGGTATTTTGCGACAGCGTAAAGGTATCGCCCGTTTGCGGCGTACCTGTAACGGTAAATTCGTAGGTGTAGCTGTTGTTGCTCACCGGGTCGGTATAAGCCAGGCGCAAGGTGTTGTTCTGGCCGGGCGTGAGTGCCGTGGTCGAGGGCGACACATAGCTCAGCGTGGCGCCAGGCGGCAAGGTGCCGTTAAGGGTGTTGGTGGCCGAGTCGAACGTCAGCGGCAGGCCGGTACCGAACAGCGTTTGCAGGTCGGTGGGGTTGATCGGTGTAGGGCCAGCAGTCAGGTTCGGCTGGCTGATCACGCCGGTGCCCCGGTTGTTGGTGGTCGCCTGGGCACGGGCGGAACCGGCAAAGGCCAACTGGTCGGGCGATTGCAGCTCGGTGCCAAAGTCGAACGCGCCGCGCCGGGTCGGTTGCAAGGTGAAGCGGTCACCGGCGTTGGGCGTGCCATTGATGGTGACGTCGAAACCCTGACTGGTCGGCGGCGTGGTGCCGGGGTCGGCCATGGAAATGGTAAAGGGCCCGGTGCCGGTCACGGTGACGTTCATGGTCGCGCCGTCGCTCAGGCGGCGGGCGGTGAAGTTGGTGCCGTCGTAGTCCAGGCGGTAATCGCTGGTGGTCAGCAGGTTGGCATTGGTGATGTTCAGCGAACCCGTTGCGGTGCCGGTGTTGGTTGCCTGCGCCAGCACCCGCAGCGAGGCGGCGGTCGGTTCGTTGATGTCAGTGAACAGCTGGCTGCCGGGGCGACCGTTGAGGTCAAAGCCCTGGCCCAACTGATCGTTAATGGTGTCGGTGAGCACAATCGCCATCTGCCCGAGGCTGTTGTAGCTCTTGTCCAGCGTGGTGTCGCGGTAGGCCAGCAGCCCGCCCATTTCACCGCCGGATATCTGCGAAGAAATGGTCTGCGACACACCGTTGATGCTCAGGTCGATCTGATACTTCATCGGGTCGTCGATGCCAGGCTTGGCCGTCAGCGTCGAGGCGGTGTTGCCCACCACCAACGGCTGGCCAGTGCCGACAAAGAGACTGACGCTGCCGTCAGTTTGCTCAACGCTTTGTACACCGATGATTTCGGAAATCTGCCGAATGGTTTCTTCGCGGGCATCAAGCAGGTCGTTCGGCTCGGCACCGGCGCCACGGGCCCGGGCGATGGCGTCGTTGTAGCTGGCGACGCTGGCAGCCATGGAGTTGACCTGCGTGGTCAGCGCGCTCATCTGTTGGTTGATGAGGCTGTTCTGCTTATCCAGCTGGTCATACAGCGTGTTGAACGAGTCGGACAACCCACCGGCCTGCGACAACACCGCCTCACGGGCGGCCACGGACGACGGATTCTGCGAAGCGGTTTGCAAGGAAGCGAAGAACTTCTGCAAGGCCGGGCTGATACCGGTGGTGCTGTTGGACAGCAGCGAGTCGAGCTGCTCGATCTGGCTTTTGAACGACTGCAGCTCACTGTTGGAACTGGTGGCGGTACGCACCTGGTTGGTGAGGAAATCGCTGGCCAAACGGCGCACATCCACCACTTGGGCACCGGAGCCGATGTAACCGGCGCCGGTGAACTGGGCGATGTTGGTCTGCTGCACCGATTCCTGGCGCGAGTAACCGGGCGTGTTGACGTTGGTGATGTTATGCCCGGTCACCGTCAGCGCGGTCTGCGCAGCGCGCAGCCCTGACAGCCCTACCGATAACAAGTCAGCCATGTCGATTCCTCACTAAAAAACTCATCCCTGCATCCTTACAAACGCGTGGCGGTGGATTCGCCCGCGGCGATGGTTTGGTACGTCTGCATCTGTTTGGCGATCTGCGCCACTTTATTGGCGTACTGCGGGTCGGTGGCGTAGCCGGCCTGTTGCAACTCACGCACAAACTGCTTGGGGTTGGCGGTGGCATCCAGCGCATCGTCATAACGGTCGTTGTTCTGCAAGAAGCTTACGTAGTCGTTGAAGCTGTCCTGGAAGCTGTCATAAGAGCGGAACTTCGCCGCTTCTTTTACCGCCTGGCCGCCTTTGTATTCGGTGGTCAGCGCGCGAGCCGAGTCGCCTTGCCAGTTGCCTGCGGCCTTGATGCCGAACAGGTTGTGGCTGCTGGAGCCGTCGGAATCACGAATGATCGACTTGCCCCAACCGGTTTCCAGCGCCGCCTGGGCCACCAGGTAGGAAGGGTCGACGCCAATCTTCGCGGCGGCTTCCTTGGCCATCGGCAGCATGGTGGCGATGAACTCATCGGCCGACTTGAACGCTGCTTTGCCAGGTGCCAACGGTGGCTGGGCCAGACGGCGGCCGCTGCTGGCGTCGATGGCGTTCAGCTCGGCGTTCTTGCTAGTGGCGCCTTTGCCGATGGTGGCGGTGTTGCTGGTGGTGTTCGCGGCCAGCCAGTCGTTCTGCGCCAGCGGCTTGCCATCGGCGGTCGCCCCGGCTGTTGTAGTTGGGACAATACCGGCTAATAAACGATCAGTAAGACTGCCCGGCAGTGACAGGCGGCGCTTGTTGAGCATTTTCGAATCGTCGCGGGTGCCGTCCACGGCCGGCAGTTCTTTAACGGCGCGGTTGGTCAGGGTTTTGTTCGCGCCGTCGGTGCCGGTGGTAGCGCTGGCGCCGCTCGCGGCGATGGCGTTGGCGTCGGCGGTTTGCGCGAACGGGTTGGGCCGGTGTGTGCCCTTGTTCATTTTCGACATTTGCCGCGCCAGCACATCGGCCAGGCCGATGCCGCCCTCTTTGGACATCTTTACCGCCAGCTCCTGGTCGTACATTTGCTGGTAGGTTTTGGCTTCGTTGCTGTTCATGAAGTTGCCTTCGGAGAACGCTTCGTTCGCCGAACGCTGGGCTTTGAGCATCTGGTTCAGGAACAGCGACTCGAATTCCTGCGCCACCTTCTTGATGTTCGATTCGCTGTCGCGGTCTTTGCCGACCTTCAGGTTGGCCAAGCGATTGATGTCGCTGTACGCGCCGCTGTCGAGCGTGGAGCCAACCCCGGATGTGAATTTCGCGTCCATGGCTGCCTCCTTAGATAACGATCAGATCAGCTTGCAAAGCGCCGGCTTGCTTGAGCGCTTCAAGAATGGCCATCAGGTCGGACGGCGAAGCGCCCACCTGGTTAACCGCCCGTACGATTTCATCCAGCGTGGTGCCCGGGCCGAATTTGAACATCGGCTTGGTTTCCTGCGCGGCGTCCACTTTCGAGCGCGGCACCACGGCGGTCTGGCCGTTGGAGAAGGCGCCGGGCTGGCTGACGATCGGGTCTTCGGTGATGCTCACGGTCAGGCTGCCGTGGGTGACGGCGGCCGGCTGAACTTTGACGTTCTGGCCGATAACAATGGTGCCGGTGCGCGAGTTGATGATGACTTTCGCCACCGCCTGACCGGCGTCCACTTCGAGGTTTTCCAGGATCGACAGGTAGTCGACGCGCTGATTGGGGTCCAACGGCGCGCTGACGCGGATCGAACCGCCGTCGATGGCCTGCGCCACGCCTGGGCCGAGCAGCTCGTTGATCTGGTCAACCATGTGCTTGGCGGTGGTGAAGTCGGGGCGATTGAGGTTCAGGGTCAGCGTGTTGCCCTGGTCGAAACCGCTCGGCACCGGACGCTCAACCGTGGCGCCGCTAGGAATACGGCCGGCCGAGGGCACGTTAACGGTAATTTTCGAACCGTCGCCGCCTTCGGCATCGAAGCCGCCGACGACCAAGTTGCCCTGGGCGATGGCGTACACGTTGCCGTCGATGCCTTTGAGCGGCGTCATCAGCAAACTCCCGCCGCGCAGGCTTTTGGCGTTACCGATGGAGGAGATGGTGACGTCGATGGTTTGCCCGGGCTTGGCGAACGCCGGCAGGTCGGCATGAATCGACACCGCTGCGACGTTCTTCAACTGCACGTTGCCGCCAGCCGGCACCTTGATGCCGAACTGCGCCAGCATGTTGTTGAAGGTCTGCACAGTGAACGGCGTTTGCGTGGTCTGGTCGCCGCTGCCGTTAAGGCCCACGACCAGGCCGTAGCCAATCAGTTGGTTGGCACGCACGCCCTGGATGGTGACCAGGTCTTTGATCCGCTCAGCCTGCGCCGCCGAGGCGACGAGCAGGAAACAGCAGGCGGTTAGCAGTCGTTTCATCATGACCGGTACTCAGAAAGGAAACAGCGGGCTGATGAAGAAGCGGTCAAACCAACCCGGCTGGTTGGCGTCAGCAAACGCGCCAGTACCCGAGTAAGTGATGCGGGCGTCGGCCACGCGTGCCGAAGACACGGTGTTGTCGGTGGCGATATCGTCTGCTCGCACCAGGCCGGCAATGCGCACCAGCTCGTCGCCGGTGTTGAGCGTCATCCACTTCTCGCCGCGCACCGACAAAATGCCGTTGGGCAGCACTTCGGCAATGGTCACGGTGACCGAACCGGTGAGGCTGTTGCTCTGCGCGGCGGTGCTTTTGCCGGAGGCGTCACGCGAGCCGCCGTAGCTGGCGTCCAGGCTCAGGTTGCCGGCTTTGAGCGGGTTGAGGCTGGTGCTCGGGTTGTCGGTCGATACCGCGCCGCCGAACAACGAGGTCAGGCCCAGCGAGGTGGCGCTGTCTTTGGCGATGTCCGAGTTGGCGTTCTTGCTGGCCGACATGCGCTCGTTCAAGGTGATGGTGATGATGTCGCCCACGCGATACGCCTTACGGTCGCCGTACAGGTTGTTTTCAAACCCGGTCTGGTAAATGGAGCCGTTGTTTTGCGCAGCCGGCAGCGGCGTACGCGGTAGCACAGGCGCGTAGTACGGGTCGTTCGGCTTGGGTGGAGGCGCGACGCAACCGCTCAAAGCAGCCAGGCCAAGCAGGGGAAGAAGAACAAGCCGATTCATAACACGTACCTCACACATTCTTTGCGCAGTGCCAACACCAGACCGAACCACCGTGTGCCTACCAGCTCCTTATGGCGGGCCTAACGGGCTGCGGTTAAATCCGGTTAGCGATTAAAGATTCTGGGTAATAAACGACAGCATCTGGTCGGCCGTCGAAATCACTTTGGAGTTCATTTCGTAGGCGCGCTGGGTGGTGATCATGTTCACCATCTCTTCCACCACGCTGACGTTGGAGTTTTCCAAGGTGTTCTGTTCGATGGTGCCCAGACCGGTGAGGCCAGGCGTACCCACTTGCGGCGCGCCGCTGGAGGCAGTTTCCAGGAACAGGTTGTTGCCGATGGCTTCCAGGCCGCCCGGGTTGATGAAGTCGGCGGTCTGGATGTTGCCGACGATCTGCGGCTGGGCGTTGCCGGCGGTGGTCACCGAGGCGGTGCCGTCTTCGCCGACGGTAAAGGTGCGCACTTCGTTGGGCAGTACGATGGCCGGCTCCAGCGGGAAGCCGTTGGAGGTCACGACCTGGCCGTCCGAGTTCAGGTGAAAGCTACCGTCGCGGGTGTAAGCGATGGTGCCGTCGGGCTGAAGAATCTGGAAGAAACCACGGCCGTTGACCGCCATGTCCAGCGGCTGCTCGGTGGTTTGCAGGCTGCCGGCGGTGAACATTTTCTGCGTGCCGACAATGCGCACACCGGTACCCAGTTGCAGGCCGGACGGCAGTTGGCTGTCCTGGGTGCTTTGGGCGCCGGGTTGACGGCGGATCTGGTAGAGCAAGTCCTGGAATTCCGCGCGGTCGCGCTTGAAGCCCGTGGTGGACACGTTCGCCAGGTTGTTGGAAATGGTCGTCAGGTTCATGTCCTGGGCGGACAAACCGGTTTTACTGACCCACAGAGCCGGAAGCATGTTGATTCTCCTCGGACGCCGGTTTCACGGCGCCGTGTACTGATGGTTAGCTAAGTTGCAAAACACGCGCCAGGGACGTGGCGTCGTCTTCGGCCGTTCGCATCATCTTCACTTGCAGTTCGAACTGGCGGGACAGCGAGAGGATCGAGGTCATCTCTTCCACCGCGTTGACGTTGCTGGTCTCGACAAAACCGGACGTCAGCTTCACGGTGTTGTCGGCCAGCGGCGGCGTGGTGCCTTTGAAATGGATCATGCCGTCCACGCCCTTTTCCATTTGCTTGAGGTCGGGGTTGACCAGCTTGATGCGGTCCACCTCGGCCAGCACATTCGGCGCTTCGCCAAGGGCGCGAATGGAGATGGTGCCGTCTTCGCCGATCTCTACTTTCTGTTCCGGTGGCACGGCAATCGGTCCGCCGTTGCCCAATACCGGCAAGCCGCTGCCGGTGCGCAGTTGGCCAAGGGCGTCGATTTTCAGGCTGGCGGTGCGCACGTAGGCTTCGCTGCCATCGGGCGCTTGCACGGCCACCCACCCCTGGCCGCTGACGGCCACATCCATCGGGTTGCCGGTGTCTTGCAAAGTGCCGGGGGTGAAGTCGGTGCCGGGGCGTTCGCTCATGGCGTACACGCGCGACGGAAAGCTGTCGCCGAACACCTGCATGGAGCGGGCTTGTTCGAAGTCGCGGCGGAAACCGTTGGTGGAGATGTTCGCCAGGTTGTTGGCATGGGCGCGCTGGGCCAGGGTGTTCTGGCTTGCCCCTGTCATGGCGACGTACAGCATTTTATCCATGGTGATTTCTCCGAGATTGGGCCAGCCAAACGTTGACGGCCTGCGGCTCTATGCAAGCTACAAAGCAGGCATCGTGCCAATCTCTAAAAAATTCTTTACACCGTTGATAAAAAAGGAATTTCTAAAATAACAAAGGGCTTCCAGAGAAGCCCTTTGCAGGTGTGCGGCGACGGTTTGCCGCCAGCGGCAACCGTGTTAACGCAGGTTGATGATGGTTTGCGTCACGGCGTTTTCGGTCTCGATGGTCTTGGCGTTGGCCTGGTAGTTACGCTGCGCCACGATCAGGTCGACCAGTTCGGTGGAAATGTCGACGTTGGACGACTCCAACGCACCGGCAGTCAACGAACCCAACGTGCCGGCACGCGGCGTACCGACCACCGGCTCGCCCGAATCCGCCGACTGAACCCACTGGGTTTTGCCGACTGGGGTCAGGCCTTGCACGTTGGCGAAGTTGGCCAGAATCACTTGGCCTTGAATCTTCGACTGGCCGTTGGTGTAACGGGCGAACACCTGGCCGGTGTCGTCAATTTCCAGCCCCGACAGCTGGCCGGTGGTGTAACCGTCCTGGGTGACCTTGTTCACCGCAAAGGTGCTGGACACTTGCGAAGAACCACGGATATCCAGGGTCACGGTTGGCGAAGCTGCCGCACCGTTGGCCGACCACACCGGCGGCGTGCCGCCGTCAGACTGGGCCGGTACCCAGCCGTTAATGCTGAGTTTGTTGTCGGCGAAAGTCAGGCCTGCCGTGGTGGGCGTCACGGTTGCCAGTTGGCCCGCGCCGTCGAAGGTCAGCGTGGCGCTCAGCGGCGCGGTGCTGGCAGGCGTCGCCGGCGTGGTGGTGGCCGGGGTCTGCGGATTGCGACCGTCGATCAGTACGTTCATGGTCCAGTTGTTGGCCACCGGTGGCGCCGCGCCTGGGTCAGCGTTGTTGATGAAGTACTGGGTCATGACGTGGGCGTTGCCCTGGGCGTCGTAAATGTTCACCGAAGTGGACGAGGTGTAGCTGGTGGGGTCCGAGGGGTCGAACGGCGTGGTGGTCGGCGCCTTGCTCGAGGAGTTCAGGTTGAAGCTCTGAGTGATGGCGGTGGTCGCACGCGGCGCCTGGTTGGCGGTTTGAATGCTCAGGTTGCCGACGATGCCGTTCTGCAGCTGGCCGTTGGCGTCTACCGAGTAGCCCTGCAGGTTGTAGCCGTTGTTGTCGACGATAAAGCCTTCTTTATCGGTACCGAAATAACCGGCACGGGTGTAGCTGATCGAACCATTGTTGCTGGTCACGAAAAAGCCGTTGCCGTTGATGCCCATGTCCAGGGCGTTTTCGGTGTAGTCGATGGTGCCTTGGTTGAACAGCTGCGCCACGTTGCCCAGCAACACGCCGCTGCCGATGGCGTTGCTGCTGGAGGCCAGCATCGACGAGGAATACAGGTCCTGGAACTCGGCACGGGACTGTTTAAAGCCCACGGTGCCGGCGTTGGCGATGTTGTTACCAGTGATATTCAGGTCACTGGAGGCGGCTTTGATACCGCTAAGTCCGATATTGAACGACATGGGATGCTCCTGAACGCCGGGTTGCCGGCAGTTATTGACCTATCACTTGAACTTTGGAAATGCCGATGCTGCCGAGCCCTGCGAGGTTGAGCAGCATTTCGCCGCCGTTGATCCCCAGGGTCACGCTGTCGACGTTGGCCGGCAGGCTGGTGCCCATGGCGACCTCTTTGCCGCCGACCGACGCCTTCGCTTCGAAACTGTATTTGCCAGGCGGCAACAGGTTGCCGCTTGAATCTTTGCCATCCCACATAAACGTGACCTGGCCGGTTTTCTGCTGCCCGAGGTTGACCCGTGCCACTTGCGAACCCTTGCTGTCGAGCACGTTGACGAACAGGTTGTCGGTGCCGCTGGTGAGGGCAATCGAGCCTTTGAACGTTTCCTTGGTGTCGACCATGGCGGTGTCGGTGGACAGGATCACTTTGCGGCCCACCAGCGACGAGGCTTGCAACGCCTGCGACGACTGGGTGCTGGAGAGGATGCTTTCCACGCTGGTGTTGAGGTTGTCCAGACTCTCCACCTGAGTGAACTGGGCCAACTGCGCCACGAATTCACTGTTGGTTTGTGGGTCCAGCGGGTTCTGGTTGTTCATTTGGGCTACCAGCAATTGCAGGAACTGATCCTTGCCGAGGGTCTTGTCCTGGGTACCAGTGTCCTTGATGGCGTACTGATCAAGGATCGATGACTGGTTGCTTACGCTATCGACGGCCATTTCTTACCCCTAAGTCCGGCTTACTGACCCAGGGTCAGCACCTTGGTCATCATTTGTTTGGCGGTATTCATCATTTCGGTATTGGTCTGGAACGCGCGGCTGGCGGAGATCATGTCGGCCATCTCTTCGACCACGTTGACGTTGGGGTAATAGACGTAGCCGTCCTTATCCGCCGCCGGGTGATTGGGTTCGTAGCGCGGTGTCAGGCTGCTCTGGTCTTCCACCACACCCATGACCTGCACGCCACGACCGGAGTTGTCCTGGTCGGCGAACAGCGAACCACGGTCGCCGTTCTGCTGCGCTTGCTGGTCGGTAAACACGGTGGCAAACACCGGATGACGAGCGCGGTAGGTTTTATCGACGCTGGAGGACACGGTCTCGGCGTTGGCAATGTTGCTGGAGATGGTGTTCAGGCGGGTGGTCTGAGCACTCATGCCGGTACCGGCGATATTGAACACACTGGAAAGGGACATGGCAGTGGTCTCCGTTATTCGCCGCGAATCGCAGCAACAAGGCCTTTGAATTTGGCGTTCAGCAGGGTGAAGCTGGCTTGGAACTGCACAGCGTTTTCTGCGTAATTGGATTGCTCGATTTGCTCGTCGACCGTGTTCTGGTCAATCGAGGGCTGCGTCGGCACGCGGTAGTTGAGGCCCGGGTCGGCAATGGCCATGCCTTCAGCGGCAATGTGGCCGGTGTTGGTGGTGGCCAGGGAAACCGGCGAGCGTTGGCTCTTTTCAGCCTGGGCGGCGAGCACCGAGGCGAAGTCCAGGTCGCGGGCTTTAAAGTTGGGGGTGTCTGCGTTGGCCAGGTTGTTGGCCAACACTTCGGCGCGTTGAGCGCGAAAGCCCAATGCCTTTTCGTGAATGCCGAGTGCTGAGTCGAAGCTGATGCTCATGTCTGCGAACCTTTGCCAATGGGCCAACGGGTTTTCTGTGCAAGACATTTAGCAAAGGCTGTGCCAACTAATTTAGTTCTTTAATTTCAAGGACTTACTTAGAATAGCAGCCAATTTTCCAGCGCAACCGGCAAGGCTTTTCCGCTGCCCGGCAATGGCAACGACGGCAAGAGGATGGAAATTTGCCGCTTGGGGGCAAACGCGCGGCAATAAAAAAGGAGGCACGTGGCCTCCCCGTTTCGGCATCGCTACGACGTTATTTAACCTTGTAGATGATGCCGGGACTGCACTGCACCATCTGATAGTGATCCGGCAGGCCGTTAAGCGCTTCGGATGCGCCGAGGAACAAATAGCCGCCCGGCTTCAAGGTGGCGTGGATGCGCAGCAGGATGTCTTTCTTCACTTCGGCGGAGAAGTAGATCAACACGTTGCGGCAGAACACGATGTCGAACTTGCCGAGGCTGGCGTAGCTGTCGAGCAGGTTCAGCGCGCGGAATTCGACACGGGTACGAATGGCAGGCTTGATCGCAAAGCGGCCGTTGCCTTTGGGGTCGAAGTAGCGCTGCAAACGTTCTTGAGACAAACCCCGACCAATCGCCAGGCTGTCGTACTCGCCCGATTTACAGGCTTGCAGCATGGCGCTGGATAGATCGGTGGCGACAATCTGCACGCCGCCTTTGAGCTGGCCCAGGTTGCTGCGCTCGAACTCGTCGGTGGCCATCGACAACGAATACGGCTCCTGCCCCGAGGAAGACGCCGCCGACCAGATGCGCAAGCGCGCGCTGGGGTTGGCTTTGAGCAACTCGGGATAGACGCGATTCTTTAATACTTCGAAGGGATAGGTGTCACGAAACCACAGGGTTTCGTTAGTGGTCATGGCATCAACCACCTGCTCGCGCAACCCGCCGCGCGGCGTGCTTTGCATGCGTTGCACCAGTTCACCGAGGGATTTGATGCTGTTCTGTTCCATCAGCTTGTTGAGCCGGCTGGAGACCAGGTATTGCTTGTTGGCCCCCAACACGATGCCACAGGCCTTTTCCAGGAAGATCCGGAACTGCTCAAAATCCACGTTACCTGAAGACACTAGCGCTGCCTCACCATACCTGTAGGTTTGCTAAAGGGCCGTGCGGCCCTCAGCTTCAATCTGAAACGTTAATGCGCTCAATCACGCGGTTGGCCAAATCGTCTGGCCGGAATTTGGCGAGGAAATCGTCGGCCCCCACCTTCTTCACCATAGCTTGGTTGAATACGCCCGACAGGGAAGTATGCAGGAGGATGTGCAGCTTCTGCATGCGCGAGTCCGCACGAATCTCCGCGGTCAGCGTGTAGCCATCCATTTCCGGCATTTCGATATCGGAAATCAGCATGATGAATTCGTCTTCCGGACGCTTGCCCTCGTCTGCCAACTTGCGCAGAAACTCCAGGGCCTGACGGCCATCGTTAAGCGCTGTCACTTCAACGCCCACAGACTGCAGACAACGGGTGACCTGCTTTCGTGCCACTGACGAGTCGTCAACGATCAGTACGTGTTTGGTCACCGCCTTGCCTTGCGTCTCGACGTCGATCACCCCAGCGGTGATGGCTTCGGAAATAGGCGCCACCTCGGCGAGGATTTTCTCCACGTCGATGATTTCCACCAGTTGCTGGTCCAGGTGGGTCACTGCCGTGAGGTAGTGATCGCGCCCGGTGCCCTTGGGTGGCGGATGGATTTCTTCCCAGTTCATGTTGACGATGCGTTCAACCGAGCGCACCAGAAAGCCCTGAACCTTGGTGTTGTATTCGGTGATGATCACGAAGCTGCTGTCCAGATCCGCCAGGCCCGCACGGCCGGTGGCCATGGACAAGTCAAGAATCGGAATGGTGCCGCCGCGAATGTTGGCCACCCCGCGAACCACCGGGCTGGATTTGGGCATGATGGTGAGCTTGGGGCACTGCAGCACCTCTTTCACCTTGAACACGTTGATGCCATACAACTGTTTGCTGTCCAGGCGGAATAACAACAGCTCCAGTCGGTTTTGCCCCACCAACTGCGTACGCTGGTTAACCGAGTCCATCACTCCGGCCATACCCTGCCCCTCATTAATATGTTGACCACCGTGCCCCCGCTTAGCCTAGCAGCCGGCACGGGCTTTGCTTTGTACCTGAGCATGAAACTGAAAACGCCACTTTCTCGACGCTTCTCTTTCCGGCCACTGCGGGCAGCCGGATCATGGCTGGCTTTGCTGGCGCTTGGCCACATTAACAGTGCAGCCGCTGACCTGACATTACCTGAACAACTTATCGGCGCAAGCCAAGGCTTTCTTGAGGTCACGGTTCAGGACTATTTAGAGCGTAGCGAAATCCAGGCGCGGCAAGAGATTCAAATTAATCGACTCGACCCGCGGTTGCAGCTGCCTCTATGCGACCAAGATTTGAGCGCGTCACTCGAAAGCCCGGCGCAGCCCGTTGGTCGGGTGACGGTGCGGATCCGCTGCGAGGGCTCCACGCCTTGGACAGTTTTCGTGCCCGCCCAGGTCAAGCTGTACCGCAAGGTGGTCATCGCGATTCGGCCATTAAAGCGCGGCGTGCAACTCAGCGAGGCAGATGTGGCGCTGGTGGAGCGGGATGTGGGCCTGCTGACGCAGGGTTACATGACCGATATGGGCCAGGTGCTGGGCACCACCCTGACGCGCGGGGTGATGACCGATCAAGTGCTGGCGCCGGTGACCATCGAGCAAGCCAAGGCAGTGAGCAAAAGCGACCAAGTAGTGATCAGCGCGAAAAAGGGCGGCATCAATGTGCGCATGCAAGGTGAAGCGCTATCGGACGGCGTGCTGGGCGAGCAAATTCGTGTGCGTAACCTCAGTTCCAAACGGGTGGTGAAAGCGCGAGTGGTGGGGCCAGGCCAAGTGGAAGTTGGCATGTAGCTGGATTTTTCCGGGCAATTTGCTGTCCGTTTTCATACACTGGCGCCCAGCTGGACGCAGCCAAAAGTCGGTGAAAAAAAATCCTAAAGTTTCTTCAACCAGCGCCGACAAGCTAGGCAAGCGTCCAAACACCGTAGAGGTTTTGCATCATGGTTATCGATATCAACCGGCTAAATAATGCCGCCGCGTCCACCAGCACTGGGCGTACCAACGCGTCCCAAACTGGCCGGAGCACTGATACCGCGAGCGCCACGCAACCCGTCGCGCCAGCTAACGCTGCCGAACAAAGCACCGCTAAAACCGGTGAGTCGGTTCAGCTCAGCCAACAAGCTCAGCAGCTGCAAAAAGTTACCGACAAACTTAGTGATCAACCGATTGTCGACAAAGAACGTGTGGCTCGCCTGAAACAGGCTGTGGCCGACGGCAGCTACCAAGTCGACAGCAAACGCGTAGCCAGTAAACTGCTCGATTTCGAATCCCAGCGTTAACCCGTCAGCGGGCGACTCTGGGGGTGTTGTTGGACGCCTAACTCCGAGAGTTCGCCATGCACGATACGACCCTGCTGCACCTGTTCAACGAAGACATCGGCACCGCCTCGCAGTTACTTGAACTGATCGACGCCGAATTCCAAGCCCTCACCGACCGCGACCTGCCTCGTCTGGAAAGCATTCTGGCCGACAAGCAACCCCTGCTCGCGGTGCTCGGCCAACACGGCGCCGAACGCAACAAGCTCCTCACCTCCCTCTCACTCCAAGCCGACCAAAGCGGCCTTAACGCCGTGGCCGAACAGTCGCCTGTGGGCGCCGAATTGCTGGCACGTGGGGCCGAGCTCAGTGCGCTGCTGGAACGCTGCCAGGCCGCCAACACGCGCAACGGCCGCTTGATTCGCGTGAACCAGGCCTCGGTCGGCGGCATGCTCGGCATTCTGCGCGGTAACGCCGACACGCCAGGGCTCTATGACAGTCGCGGTGGTGCCGCTAGAATCGGCCAGCAGCGCCCGCTCAGTCAGGCCTGACGAACTAATAACAAGGGGCAAGGGACGTACCGGCAGAATGCCAGTATGCTAGAACCCAACCTGGGTCGTGCCACCGTATTTTGCTCGGAGAATTCTGGACCGTGTCCAACCCCTTCGCCGCGGGTGATGGCCCGCAACCACCGAAAGTCCTGAAAGCTCCGCTGGAAGTTTTCGCGGCACTGCGCCCATTGGAAGAACACCGCGACCCGCTGATCATCACCTTTCACGAGCGCTCGCAGCGTTTCCAGACGTTCATCATTCAAATCAACCGCGAGCGCGGCGTGGTGGCGCTGGATGAAATGGTGCCCAACGATGGCGAACGTTTTCTGAAAGCCGGAGAAAGCTTTCGCATCGAAGGTTTCCACGACGGCGTGCGCATCGCTTGGGAATACACCCAACAGATTCAAGTCGGGCAGCTCGAAGGCTCCAACTGCTATTGGTGCCCGATGCCGACCGAAGTGCTCTATCACCAACGTCGCAACGCCTACCGCGCCCCGCTCAAGCAAGCTCAAGCGGTGAAGATCGAACTGAGCGGCGACCGCCTGAAAAGCCCCATCAAAGGTCATCTGCTCGACATCTCTGCCACCGGCTGCAAGCTGCGCTTTTCCGGCGACGCCAGCAAAGGCCTGCAGTCTGGCCAGGTGTACGAACGCCTGGTTGCGCAGCTGCCCTTCGGCGCGATGACCACGGCGGTGGAGCTGCGCCATCTGGTGTACGACGAAAAGCTCGACATGACCTTCGCCGGCATGCGCTTCCACCGCATGAACGGGCTGGAGCAACGTCAAATTGACCGCTTCGTGTACCAACTGCAACGCGAAGCCCGTCGCGACGACATCGACGACTGATACCCGCACAAGCAAAAACGCCACCCGATGAGGTGGCGTTTTTGTTGGCGGGCGAATGTCAGGTCGACTTGGTGTCCGCAGGGTCGTCGATGTCTGCCGGGGTTTGCGTTTGCATCTGGTCCTGAACGATGTGTTCGTCAACGCGCGGGTCCAGGGCCGCGACCAGGGGCGAGCTGGTCATGTTGTCCGGCATGGACATGTGATGCAGCGGCGCATCGTCTACTTGATGCAGGTTGGTAACGGCATCCGGACGAATGCGCAGCACCAGCACAGCAGCACAAAAGCACACGAAGGCGAACAGCATGTTCGGCCCGAACTGACGCATCAGCCCGCCCGCCACCAACGGCCCAACGCAAGCGCCAATGCCAAAGGTCACCAACAAGATCGCCGTCAGCGACACCCGCCGTTCCGCCTCGACGTGGTCGTTGGAAAACGCCACCGCCAGTGGATACAGGCTGAACTGCAACACGCTCAAGGCGAAGCCAATCGGCAGCAACACGTCCAGTGAGACACTGGGCATTACCGCCAACGGCAACGCCGCCAGTACCAGCAGCAAGGCGCAGCCGCGAATCAGCACCGCGCGGTTGTGGCGATCAGACAACCACCCCAACGGCCACTGCACCACCAGCGCGGCGAACACACAGCAACCCATGAACAAACCGACCTGCTCGTTGCTCAGGCCTTGCCGCGCGGCATACAACGGCGCCAAGCCGTAAAACGAGCCGATGATCAGCCCCGACACCAACGTGGTCTGCAACGATTGCGGCACGCGCTCGATAAAAAAGCGCGGCTCCAGCGGTGCCGGGCGCATTGGCGCAGGGTGAATTTTCCGTGTGATAGCCACCGGCACCAGGCACAGCGAGAAACACAGCGCCACCAGAATCAACAGCTCAAGCCCCAGCGCCGGGTGAACAATCAGCACCAACTGGCCGAGCACCAACCCCAGGTACGACGCAATCATGTAGCCCGAAAACACCAACCCGCGCTGACTGGCTTCGGCCTGCTCGTTGAGCCAGCTTTCGATGACCATGTACTGACACATCATGCCAACGCCGACGATGGCCCGCAGTACCGTCCAGGCCGGCAGCCAATCGAGCAGACCATGGCCCAACACCGCAGCGGTGACGATGCCGGCACACGACACATACGCGCGAATATGCCCCACGCGTGCGATCAGGCGATGGCCGATTTTGCCGCCAAGCACCAGGCCAAAGTAGTACGCCGCCATCAAGGCGCCGACCCACAGCGAATCGACTTTGTCGGCCGCCAGGCGCAGGCCCAAATAAGTGCTTAACAAACCCGAGCCGATCAGCATCAGCAGGCTGGCGAAGTAAAGCGCTCGAAAAGACTTCCAGATTCGACGCATCGGCTTTCCGAACGGCTCCTTGAATAGAGGCCGGACCCCAGCGGTCCGGCACGGTGACACTTACGCTTGGGCTGCCAACACGCGGCGTTCCCACGGGGTGATTTCGTCGTAGAAGCTCGAGAGTTCCAACGTCTTGGTAGCAATGTAGCCGTCAATGAACTCATTGCCGAATAGCTCGCGCGCCAGCGTGCTGCGTTGCAGACGGTCTATCGCAGCGTGCATCGTAGACGGCAGCCGCAAGGCATCGGGCACCTCAAACTCGCCTTGAATAGCCTCGCTCGGTTGCAGCTCCCGCTCCATGCCATATAAGCCCGCCGCCAAGCTTGCCGCCAGCGCCAGATACGGATTGGCATCGGCGCCCGGCAGACGGTTTTCGACCCGACGTGCCACCGGCGAACTGGCCGGAATACGCAAGCCGGCAGCGCGGTTGTCGTGCGACCAGCAGGCGTTGTTCGGCGATGCGTAGGGATGGAAAAGGCGCTGGTAGGAATTCACGTTCGGCGCAAACAGCAAGGTGAAATCGGCCATGGCCGCTTGTTGGCCTGCGATGAAGTGCAAGAACGCCGGCGTCGCTTCGCCATGTTCGTCGCTGAAAATATTCTGCCCACTGCCCTGCTCTACCACGCTCTGATGGATATGCATCGAACTGCCCGGCGTATGGGCCAGCGGCTTGGCCATGCACACCACGATCACGCCGTGCTTAAGCCCCACTTCCTTCAGCAGATGTTTGAACAGGAAGGTTTGGTCGGCCAGCAGCAGCGGATCGCCGTGCAGCAGATTGATCTCGAATTGGCTGACGCCCATCTCGTGCATAAAGGTGTCGCGCGGCAAACCCAGGGCCGCCATGCAGCGATACACCTCGTTGAAAAACGGCCGCAAGCCGTTGTTCGACGACACGCCAAAGGCTGAGCAGCCATCTTCACGACGACCATCCAGCCCAAGCGGCGGCTGGAACGGTTGCTGCGGATCGGCATTGGCCGCGAATACGAAAAACTCCAGTTCGGTGGCGACCACCGGCGAGAGACCGCGCGCGGCGTAATTGCGCAGCACCCGCTTGAGCAGCCCGCGCGTGGAAAGGCCGGAGCTGCTGCCGTCCAGTTCATCAGCGTCACAAATGGCCAGCGCGCGGGGCACGTCGCTCCAGGGCAGACGGTGAATTTGCGTAGGGTCGGCGTTTAGCGCCAGGTCGCCGTCGTCGCCACCGTAAAACGGCGCGGGCGGATAGCCGCCCATGATGCATTGCAGCAACACCCCTCGCGCCAGTTGCAGCCGGCGCCCCTCCAGGAAGCCAGCGGCGGTCATCACTTTTCCGCGCGGCACGCCGTTGAGGTCAGGGGTTACGCATTCAATTTCGTCGATGCCGGCCAAGTGCGCGGCCAGTGAACTGGGGCCATCAGTACTCATAACGTCTTGTCCTTATTAGAGCCATCACGCATGGGAGCGCGGGCGCGTACAAAATACGCATCGGCTGTTCAGGATTTCAAGCAGCGAGCACAGATAAACCGCCGCAGTGGCCGGCGAGAACGAACAGAAGGGAAAACAGAAAGCAGAGATGGTGTCCCCTGCTGGAGTCGAACCAGCATCTAGCCCTTAGGAGGGGCTTATTCTATCCATTGAACTAAGGAGACAAACCGAGCCAGCCGGCAGAGTAGCCGACCGGCCGGCATGTTAACGGCGGGCAGGGGTTTTGTCATGTATTTGCCGGGCGCAAAAGCGCCGCTGCGTGACGTCTTACACGCAGCGGCGCGAAGGCCTATCAGGCCGCTGCCACGTAAAGCGGCGACGACTCGCTGCTCTCGTCGCGCAGTGATCGGCGTAGCTCTTCAGCCTGCCGCGCCACAGCCAGCAGCGCTTGATCCTTCACGTGACCATAACCACGGATACGTTCCGGCACCCGCGCCAGCGCCAAGGCGCTATGGCGTTTTGCTTCGTTGATTCGCTCAAGAATCAGCGCAACATCCGCTTCGTAGTGGCCGATCAGCTCGCGCTCCGTGCGCCGTTCGTGGCTGTAGGCAAACGGATCGAACCGCGTGCCGCGCAGGAATTTGAATCGCGCCAATACGGCAAACGCCTGCAACATCCACGGCCCGAAACTACGCTTGCGCAGCTCGCCCGTACGCGCATCGCGCTTGCTCAGCCACGACGGCGCCAGGTGGAACTGCAAGCGGTAATCGCCTTCGAACTGCGCTGCCAACTGACGAGTGAAGTCGCCATTGCTGTACAGGCGCGCCACTTCGTATTCGTCCTTGTAAGCCAGCAGTTTGAAATAGTTGAAGGCAACCGCCTCAGTCAGCGCCAGCGGCTGGCCGGGGAACAGGCGAGATTCAGTAGCGCGCACGTGACTCAGCAATGCCAGGTAACGGTCGGCATAGGCGTCGTCCTGATACGCGCGCAAATTCGCCGCGTTTCGCTCGATACGTTGCTCCAAGGTCAGTTCTTTTTCGGCCAACTGCGCCGCGGCATCGGGCTTGGCGAGCGCCTTGACGGCGTCCGGCGAGTGCGCCGCGCGACGCCCCCACAAAAATGCCTGTTGATTCAGCGCCACGGCGACCGCATTGAGTTCGATAGCCTGATTGATCGCTTCTGCGCTCACCGGCACCAGCCCCAGTTGATAGGCGTACCCCAACATAAAGAGGTTGGTGGCAATGCTGTCGCCGAGCAGGCCGGTGGCCAATTCAGTGGCTTCGACAAAATGGGTTTTGCTGCCGCCCACCGCCTCGACAATTGCCTGCTGCATCGCCGCGCCCGGGAATTCAGCGTTGGGGTTGCGGGTGAATTCGGCGGTCGCTGCTTCATGGCTATTCACCACGGCGTGGGCAATTTGCTCGTTCAGCTTGGCCAACGCTTCTTCACTGGCGGCTACCACCAAGTCGCATCCCAGCAGCAGGTCGGTTTCGCCAGCGGCGATGCGCACGGCATAGATGTCGTCTTGCTTGGCGGCAATGCGGATGTGGGTAATCACTGGCCCAAACTTCTGCGCCAACCCCGCTTGATCCAGCACGCTGCAGCCCTTGCCTTCCAAGTGCGCGGCCATGCCCAGCAAGGCGCCGACCGTCGTGACGCCGCTGCCGCCAACGCCCGGCAATAGGATGTTGTAAGGGCGCTCCAAGGTCGGCTGAACCGGCTCGGGCACTGCGGCGAACTCTGCGCCGTGGCCGAGCGCTTCCGGCTTACGCAAGCGGCCGCCATGCACGGTGACAAAGCTCGGGCAGAAGCCATCCACGCACGTGAAGTCCTTGTTGCAGGAATTCTGGTCGATCTCGCGTTTACGCCCTTGCGCGGTTTCCAGCGGGAGCACCGACAGGCAGTTCGACTTCACGCTGCAATCACCACAGCCCTCACACACGGCCGGGTTGATGAAGGCGCGCTTGGCCGGGTCAACCAACTTGCCGCGTTTGCGCCGCCGGCGTTTTTCGGTCGCGCAGGTTTGGTCATAGATGATCACCGAAGTGCCTTTGAACTCGCGGAGCTCACGCTGCACCGCATCCAGTTCGCGACGATGGTGGAACGTAACGATGGGCGCAAAGGTGGTGCGGGTTGGGTATTTGTCTGGCTCGTCGGACACCAGCGCAATGCGTTTAACGCCTTCGGAGAACAGTTGCTGGCTGAGCTGATCGACGCGCAACTCACCGTCAATAGGCTGGCCGCCGGTCATGGCGACCGCGTCGTTGTAGAGAATTTTGTAGGTGATATTCACGCCGGCGGCGACCGCTGCCCGCACCGCCAGTTGGCCGGAGTGGAAGTAAGTGCCGTCGCCCAGATTCTGGAAAATATGCGGCGTGTCGGTGAACGGCGCCTGGCCGATCCATGTCGCGCCTTCGCCGCCCATCTGCGTGAAAGTATCGGTGTTGCGGTCCATCCACTGCGTCATGTAATGACAGCCGATGCCGCCTTGGGCGCGACTGCCGTCCGGCACTTTCGTCGAGGTGTTGTGCGGGCAGCCGGAACAGAAATGCGGGGTGCGAACGGTTTTGTGCTTTGGCGCGGCCAGGGCCTTTTCCTTGGCGGCCAGAAAAGCCAGGCGTGATTCGATTTGCTCGCTGGAGTAAATCGGCGCCAGGCGTTTGGCAATCGCGCGGGCGATCATAGCGGGCGTCAGCTCGCTGAGGTTCGGCAACAGGGAAACGCCCTGCTCGTCAAACTCCCCCACCACGCGGGGGCGTTTGTCGACCGGCCAGTTGTAAAGCTGCCCGGTGAGCTGGTCCTCAATGATGCTGCGCTTCTCTTCGACCACCAGAATCTCGTCCAAGCCTTGCGCGAACTCATGCACCGACACGGGCTCAAGCGGCCAGCTCATACCGACTTTGAGCACCCGCAGGCCGACTTGCGCGCAGAGCTCGTCGTCCAGACCGAGGTCTACCAGCGCCTGGCGTACGTCGAGGTAAGACTTGCCGGTGGTGATGATGCCCAGGCGCGGATTGGGGGAGTCGAGCTTCACCTGGTTGAGGTTGTTGGCCAGCGCAAATGCGCGGGCGGCGTAAATTTTGTAGGTGTTGAGGCGCTTTTCCTGAACCAGGGGCGGGTCCGGCCAGCGGATGTGCACACCGTCTTCGGGCAACTGGAAGTCGGTGGGTAACTGGACTTGAACACGCAGCGGGTCGACATCAACAACGGCCGAGGAATCGACATTCTCGGCGATGGTTTTCAGCGCCACCCAACAGCCGCTGTAGCGCGAGAGTTCCCAGCCGAGGATGCCGTAATCGAGAATTTCCTGAACATTGGCGGGGTTGAGCACCGGAATCGACGCTGCGATAAAGGCGTGCTCGCTCTGGTTGGCGATACTCGATGATTTGCAGCCATGGTCGTCGCCGGCCAGCAATAGCACCCCGCCATGAGCCGAGACGCCGGCGGAGTTGCCGTGTTTGAACACATCGCCGCAACGATCGACGCCCGGCCCTTTGCCGTACCACATGGCGAACACACCGTCGTAACGCGCGCCGGGAAACAAGGACGTTTGCTGACTGCCCCATACGGCCGTAGCCGCCAGCTCTTCGTTAACGCCGGGCTGGAAGTGAATGTGGTTGTCTTGCAGAAAGGTTTTGGCTTCCCACAGGCTTTTATCGAGGTTGCCTAACGGCGAGCCGCGGTAACCGGAAATAAAGCAGGCGGTGTTGAGACCATGAGCGCTGTCGCGCTGTTTTTGCAGCATCGGCAGGCGGGTGAGCGCCTGAGTGCCGGTGAGGTAAAGATGACCGGTTGCGAGTCGGTACTTGTCATCCAGGCGGATCTCGGCCAGAGACATAGCGGGCGCTCCTGTTATTTTTATGGCGACCTGAGCGGCTACG
This sequence comes from Pseudomonas sp. AC136, assembly GCF_979258585.1. Classification (NCBI taxonomy): domain Bacteria; kingdom Pseudomonadati; phylum Pseudomonadota; class Gammaproteobacteria; order Pseudomonadales; family Pseudomonadaceae; genus Pseudomonas; species Pseudomonas sp. AC136. The sequence continues at coordinate 4,721,729 of NZ_OZ409865.1, read as the reverse complement.
GTAAAGCCACCCTACTGGGCTCACGGCAGGATTTCTGCCGGGGCACGTACCCAAGAATATGACCGGACGGTTCCGATTTTTTCTTTCTATTTTCGGGCCGCCGCGCCACTCTTGCGCATGAGTTATCCAAGAAAAACAACAAAAGAGACTGACTTATGCAAAACGCGCTAAGCCCTATCGATAGGAAGATTCTGCGCTTGCTGCAGCACAACGCCGATTTGTCTGCAGCCGAGATCGCTGAAAAGGTTGAGCTATCCCAGTCGCCCTGTTGGCGGCGGATTCACCGCATGCAGGAAGAGGGTTTGATCGAGCGCAAGGTGGCTCTGCTGAATCCGACGCTGCTGGGCTTCTCCATCACCGTCTTCGTCAACATCAAACTGTCTGCCCACGGGCGCAACAACCTCACGGAGTTTGAGCAGGCGATCGTGGGTTATCCGCAAGTGCTGGAGTGTTTCACCATGGCTGGCGGCTCCGATTACTTGCTTAAGGTGGTGGCCAAAGACATCGCCAGCTACGAGCGTTTTCTACGCGACCAGTTGTTGCAGCGCCCGCATGTATTGGAAGCCCACTCGAACATCGCCATGAGCGAAGTGAAGCGCACCACCGAGCTGCCGCTGGACCTGGTTTAACTGCGCGGGGTGGCGATTAGGCGCAACAACGCGGACACGGTGGTCGCTAGGGCGCCGGAGTTGTCGAGCATTTCCAGCCCATCAGCTTCTGCGGCGGGCTGAATGTGGGCGCTGCGGGCCAGGCGGGCATCTATTTCAGCGAGTGTTTCACGACCGCGAGCCAGGAGGCGTTGGCGCAGAATCGCCGGCTCGACTGTCAGTAGCACAGCGAGAAGGTTGGGATAGCGGCGGCGAGCTTCAGGCAAGTAAGCGCGCGAGCCGTTGACGACCACGTTGTCGCCGTTCGCCAACCAAGTGTCGATGTGGGCTGGAATGCCATAGGCGAGCCCGTTTGCGCGCCAACTCATGGCAAAGGCACCTTCGGTTTCCAATTGTTCGAATCGTTCTGGCGTAACGGCTTCGGCGTCTTCGCCTACCGCTTCGGCTGAACGGGTGATAACCCGTCGCACCAGGCGGCAACCATGCGCCTCAAGCTCGCCAGCAGCGGCCTGCAACAGGCTGTCTTTGCCAGAACCTGACGGCCCCATCAGGTAAACCAACGCGCCCATCTACATCACCTCACTACAAATGCCTAGCGCTAATGCCGCACTGAGTCGACGGAGCCGCAATCTTGCCCGATCACGTCTCAGACTGGGCAAGCAAATCGTGAAACTCCTCACCAATGCCGACAAGTTGTATGACGACAAGGCAAACATGGGCTTAAATGCACAGTACTTCCGTGCCAGAAATGCCCACTTTGACAAATGGCGCGCATTTTCGACAGTTGGTGCTGGCACAAAGCCGCTAGCGCGTTCAAACTGCGACACAGATTTGGCGTCAAATAACTGATGCAGCGACTCATGGGTCAACAGGGGATAATTGCCCTCCCGTTGAACGGCTAGTGCTAATGATGGTCAAACCGGTGACAATCATGCAGCCAAGTGCCAGCATCGCTTCCCTGAACTAACCGGTTTAAATGTATGCGCCCTATGAAACAGGCTATTTATTCCAGCCGTACGGCTGACAAGTTCGTCGTTCGCTTACCCGATGGCATGCGCGAGCGCATCGCGGATGTAGCGCGTAATCATCACCGCAGCATGAATTCCGAGATCATTGCTCGCCTGGAACAGAGCATGCTCCAGGAAGGCTCGCTGGACGAAGACCTGAGCATGCGCTTGGATAGACCGGAACTTTCTCTGCATGAGCGTGAGCTGCTGCAACGGTTTCGCCAACTGTCCCGCCGTCAGCAAAATGCCTTGGTCGCTTTGATCGCTCACGATGCCGAGATGAACGCTGAAGCAGAAGAAGCCTAAGTCGGCCGGATATCTTCAGGTAACAAGCCTCCATAAAAAAACCGCCAATGGCGGTTTTTTTATGTCTGCGATTTGAGGGCTTACAAGAGAAACAACGTAGCGAGCCCCAGGAAGATAAAGAAGCCACCGCTGTCGGTAACGGCAGTAATCATGACGCTGGAGCCTAGCGCCGGATCGCGCCCCATGCGCGTCAGTGTCATGGGAATGAGCACACCCATTAGCGCGGCTAGCAGCAGGTTGAGCGTCATGGCCGCCGTCATCACAATGCCTAGCGACCAACTGCCGTACAACATGTAGGCAACCACCCCGATCACGCCCCCCCACACCACGCCGTTAAACAGCGAAACCGCCAGCTCCTTGCGCATCAAGCGCGACGTGTTGCCAGTGCTCACTTGGTCCAGCGCCATCGCGCGAACAATCATGGTGATGGTCTGGTTGCCCGAGTTGCCGCCTATGCCGGCCACAATCGGCATCAGCGCCGCCAACGCCACCAGTTTCTCGATGGAACCTTCGAACAACCCGATCACGCGGGATGCGATAAACGCTGTGATTAGATTGATCGCCAGCCAAGCCCAACGGTTGCGCAGCGATTTCCACACCGAGGCGAAGATGTCTTCTTCCTCACGCAGACCCGCCATGTTCAAGACTTCGGTTTCGCTTTCTTCGCGAATCAAGTCGACCATTTCGTCGATGGTCAGACGGCCGATGAGCTTGCCGTTCTTATCCACAACGGGCGCAGAGATAAGGTCGTAACGCTCAAACGCTTGCGCGGCGTCGTAGGCATCTTCGTCCGGGTGGAAGCTCACCGGATCATCGGCCATGACTTCGGCAACCTGCTTGTCCGGATCATTCACCAGCAATCGCTTGATCGGCAGCACACCCTTGAGCACACCGTCGTAGTCAACCACGAACAGCTTGTCGGTATGGCCAGGCAATTCTTTCAGGCGGCGCAGATAACGCAGCACCACTTCCAGGCTGACATCTTCGCGGATGGTGACCATCTCGAAGTCCATTAACGCGCCGACCTGGTCTTCCTCGTACGACAACGCCGATCGCACGCGTTCGCGTTGCTGGGCGTCAAGGGTTTCCATCAGCTCGTGCACAACGTCGCGCGGAAGCTCCGGCGCGAGGTCGGCCAGCTCGTCGGCGTCCATGTCTTTGGCGGCCGCGAGAATCTCGTGATCGTCCATGTCGGCGATCAGCGTTTCACGAACGGAGTCGGATACTTCGAGAAGAATGTCGCCGTCGCGCTCGGCTTTGACCAACTGCCAGACGGTCAGACGGTCATCGAGCGGCAGCGCTTCGAGAATATGGGCAACGTCGGCGGAGTGCAGGTCGTCGAGCTTGCGTTGCAACTCGGCGAGGTTTTGCCGGTGAACCAGGCTCTCTACGCGCTCCTGATTCTGGCCTTCCTGACGGTGGGTCAGGTCTTCAACAAGCCGGTGCCGATGCAGCAGTTCAACGACTTGGGCAAGTCGGTCCTGCAGGCTTTCTTGCGGCTTTTTTGCTTCTACTTCTGTCATAGCACACTCCACCCCCAGCGGCAGAGCGCGCCAAAGGGATCAATCAGTCAATTCTTGATTGGTAAAGCGAGGTATTGAGCTACTACTGGGTAAGTCCATGATGGCAATCCATAAGCCTCGGCGAGGCTGACCGGCAAATGATACCACTGCGCCTTGTCTTTGCACGCGACAAAATCTAGGCAAGAACAAGTGCTTGCGCCACAAAGCTAGGTTTCTTCTGAATCCTGTGTACGACGCATTGCAAGCGCCATGGGGCACTACAGACCGACGAATATTTACGCGTTAGGGTGGCAACTTCTGTCACGGAGGACACCCCATGCATCTCATGCTTGCACTCATTACGCTTGCACTTCTTCTTTGCCCCGCCACTACTTCCTATGGCGCTACGGTTCACCGCTGCCAAGACGAAAAAGGCCACGTCACCTTCACCCAACTTGGTTGCTCGGCCGAGCATGGGCTGGCGAGTGAAATACTCAACATGCCGAGCACTGAGTCTGAAAACGCAGGGGCTGCCCAACCCACAAAAAAGGTGAGCAAGGCTGCGAGTGAAAAGCCGCCACGCGCGAACCGGCAGAGCTCTGCTGTCGCGGGCACCGGTGCGCGGCAAGACGGTTGCGGCAATCTGCTTACGCCAGCGGCGCGGCGTAAGGCGATGATCAACAAGGAAGCACGTCCAGGCATGACCCAGGCGGATGTAGAGAGCATGCTGGGCAAGCCCGACAGCATCAGCAGTCAAAACGGCAAGGCGCGCTTCAACTACGTCGACAAACACAGTGGCCGCAAGCGCAACATCAGTTTTGATGTCGATGGTTGCGTAAAATCCTAGACAATAAAAAAGGGCCTGCATGCCTGCAGGCCCTTCAAATATGGTGCACTCAGGAGGATTCGAACCTCCGACCGCTCGGTTCGTAGCCGAGTACTCTATCCAGCTGAGCTATGAGTGCAAAGTACAACTTTCAACAACATTCAGAGACTCTCGAGTTACATCTCTGACTTTAAATAACCGACTTGCTTTAACAACAAATCAGGCTGCTTAAATGGTGCACTCAGGAGGATTCGAACCTCCGACCGCTCGGTTCGTAGCCGAGTACTCTATCCAGCTGAGCTATGAGTGCATTTTGCGGAACAAATTATAAAGCTTCGAAATTGATTTTCAATCAATTTTTCCAGTAATTTCAACGACTTAACGCTAAACACCAGAACATCAATTTCGTTGAAATTAATGGCGGAGAAGGGGGGATTCGAACCCCCGACACCCTTTTGAGGTGTACTCCCTTAGCAGGGGAGCGCCTTCGGCCACTCGGCCACCTCTCCGCAACACGGGGCGCATGATATCCATGTTTTCCCCGTTTGCAAAGCCAAAAATTGATAAAAATTAGTGGCTTGGTTCTTGGTCCTTCTCTTTCTGGATGCGCTGGTAAATTTCTTCCCGGTGCACGGCAACTTCCTTTGGCGCATTGACGCCGATTCGCACCTGGTTACCTTTAACGCCCAACACGGTGACAGTGACATCATCACCTACCATCAGGGTCTCTCCGACCCGGCGAGTCAGAATCAGCATTCCCTTTCTCCTTACGGATTACAGTTCAGGACAACTAGACAGTCTGCAAAATTAAAATGGCGACGGCAGCGGTGCATATCAACCACCCCGCTGCCGTCACCCAAGTATTGACTAGTGTAGGCAGAAAGAAAGTTCCACCTACCCCGCCAAAAAGACAAAAGGCGCGGAATCAACCGCGCCTTTCGAATAAACGCTTATTCGCCTTGTCGCGCCGGCGCGTCGAGCTCGAACGCGGTGTGCAATGCACGTACCGCCAGTTCCAGGTATTTCTCTTCGATGACCACCGACACCTTGATTTCAGACGTCGAGATCATCTGGATGTTGATGCTCTCTTTGGCCAGTGCCTCGAACATACGGCTGGCGACACCCGCATGAGAGCGCATACCAACGCCAACGATCGAAACCTTGGCAATCTTCAAGTCACCGCTGACTTCACGCGCATTGATCTCACGCGCCGTCTGCTCCAGCACTTGTTGGGCATTCTGGTAGTCGTTGCGGTGCACGGTGAAGGTGAAATCGGTGGTGTTATCGTGCGCGACGTTCTGCACGATCATGTCCACCTCAATGTTCGCGGCGCTGATCGGGCCAAGAATTTTGAAGGCAACACCTGGGATATCCGGCACGCCACGGATGGTCAGCTTGGCTTCGTCGCGGTTGAAGGCGATGCCGGAGATGATCGGCTGTTCCATGGATTCCTCTTCATCAATAGTAATAAGGGTGCCCGGCCCCTCTTGGAAGCTGTGCAGCACGCGCAGCGGGACGTTGTACTTGCCGGCAAACTCCACCGAGCGGATCTGCAACACCTTGGAACCCAAGCTGGCCATTTCCAGCATTTCTTCAAAGGTGATCTTGTCCAGACGACGCGCTTGCGGCACGACACGCGGGTCGGTGGTGTAGACGCCATCGACATCGGTGTAAATCTGACACTCATCGGCTTTCAAGGCTGCAGCCAATGCGACACCCGTGGTATCCGAGCCGCCGCGACCGAGCGTGGTGATATTGCCCTGCTCGTCTACGCCCTGAAAACCAGCCACTACCACCACGCGCCCGGCCTTGAGATCGGCGCGAATCTTCTGATCGTCAATTTGCAAAATGCGCGCTTTGTTATGAGCGCTGTCGGTCAGAATGCGCACTTGGTTACCGGTGTACGACACCGCCGGCACACCGCGTTTAATCAGGGCCATGGCCAACAGGGCGATGGTGACCTGCTCACCGGTAGACACCATAACGTCCAGCTCACGGGGAACCGGTTGGTCGCTAATCTGCTTGGCCAAGTCGATCAGGCGGTTGGTTTCACCGCTCATGGCCGACAGCACGATCACCAGGTCTGTCCCGGCTTCGTGGAATTTCTTGACCTTCTCGGCTACCTGCTCGATACGCTCGACGGTGCCGACGGAGGTGCCCCCAAACTTCTGTACGATCAAAGCCATTTGCAGCTGCCTCAGCCCCTCATTAATCAGTCGCCTCACCCCAATGCGTGCCTGCCGGGCAGCAGGCGGCACTGTCGGGCGAGCGTTATAGACCCTGTTCGACGAAAGGCACGGTCAACGCCAGCGCGGCGTCCAGCGCACCGGCATCGACGCCGCCGCCCTGGGCCATGTCCGGGCGACCGCCGCCCTTGCCGCCGACCGCTTGAGCGGCCTGCTTCATCAAATCACCAGCCTTGAGCTGCGCGGTCAGGTCCTGGGTAACGCCTGCGACCAACACAACTTTGTCATCGCTCACCCCGCCGAGCAGGATCACTGCGCGGCCGAGTTTGTTCTTCAGCTGGTCGACCAGCGCCAACAGCGCTTTGCCGTCCATGCCATCCAGACGATGGGCGAGTACCTTCACGCCTTTCACTTCCACTGCCGAACCCGACAAATCGTCGCCGGCCGCGCTGGCGGCCTTGGCTTTGAGCTGCTCAAGTTCTTTTTCCAGCTGACGATTGCGTTCCACCAGACCGCCGAGCTTGTCCAGCAGGTTGTCGCGGTTGCCTTTAACCAGCACGGCCGCTTCTTTAAGTTGCTCTTCAGCACTGTTCAGGTAGGCCAGCGCTGCGGCACCCGTGACCGCTTCAATACGGCGCACGCCAGCGGCCACACCGCCTTCGCTGGTGATCTTGAACAGCGCGATGTCGCCGGTGCGCGAGGCATGGATGCCGCCGCACAGCTCTACCGAGAAGCTGCCGCCCATGCTCAGCACGCGAACGTTGTCACCGTACTTCTCGCCGAACAGGGCCATGGCGCCCTTGTTCTTGGCGGTTTCAATGTCGGTTTCTTCGGTCTCGACAGCGGTGTTCTTACGGATTTCAGCGTTGACGATGTCTTCCAGCGCCTTGATTTGCTCAGGCTTGATGGCTTCAAAGTGACTGAAGTCGAAGCGTAGACGCTGACTGTCAACCAACGAGCCCTTCTGCTGAACGTGTTCGCCCAGTACCTGGCGCAATGCGGCGTGCAGCAAGTGCGTGGCCGAGTGATTCAACGCGGTGGCTTGGCGCACGTCGGCTTCCACATGCGATTCAATGGACGCGCCAACCTTCAGACTGCCTTCTGTCACCACACCGTGGTGCAAGAACGCGCCGCCGGCTTTAGTGGTGTCACGCACATCGAAGCGCACGCCGGACGCTTGCAGATACCCGCAATCGCCAATTTGGCCGCCAGACTCGGCGTAGAACGGCGTCTGGTCCAAAACCACAACGCCCTCCTCGCCTGCGCCCAGCGCATCAACGGCCAGCCCGGCTTTGAACAGTGCTAGCACTTTGCCGTCGCCCGAGGTCGCTTTGTAACCGAGGAACACGGTTTCGCTGTCGACCTTTACCAGGCTGTTGTAGTCCATACCAAACGAGCTGGCCGAGCGCGCACGCACGCGCTGCGCTTCCATTTCCCGCTCGAAACCGGCTTCGTCCAGGGTCAGCTCGCGCTCACGAGCGATGTCGCCTGTCAGGTCCATCGGGAAACCGAAGGTGTCATACAGTTTGAAAATCACTTCGCCTGGGATGACGGTGCCTTTCAGCTCCGCCAAATCTTGCTCAAGAATTTTCAGGCCCTGCTCGAGGGTTTTGGCGAATTGCTCTTCTTCGGTTTTCAGCACGCGCTCAATGTGCGCTTGCTGCTGCTTGAGTTCCGGGAAGGCGTCGCCCATTTCCGCGACCAGCGCGGCAACGATCTGATAGAAGAAGCTGCCTTTGGCGCCCAGCTTGTTGCCGTGACGGCAGGCGCGACGAATGATGCGACGCAGCACATAGCCACGGCCTTCGTTCGACGGCGTCACGCCATCGGCAATCAGGAAACCGCACGAGCGGATGTGGTCAGCCACTACTTTCAGCGACGGCTGATCGTCGTTCGTGCAACCAATGGCCTTGGCGCAGGCGGCCAGCAGGCTTTGGAACAGGTCGATTTCATAGTTCGAGTGCACGTGCTGCAGCACGGCGCTGATGCGTTCCAGGCCCATGCCGGTGTCTACCGACGGTGCTGGCAACGGATGCAGCACGCCGTCGGCAGTGCGGTTGAACTGCATGAAGACGTTGTTCCAGATTTCGATGTAACGGTCGCCGTCTTCTTCCGGCGAGCCGGGTGGGCCGCCCCAGATGTCAGCGCCGTGGTCGAAGAAAATCTCGGTGCAGGGTCCGCACGGGCCGGTGTCGCCCATGGTCCAGAAGTTATCCGACGCATAGGGCGCGCCCTTGTTGTCGCCGATACGCACCATGCGCTCAGCTGGCACACCGACTTCTTTGGTCCAGATGTCGTAGGCCTCGTCGTCACTGGCGTACACCGTCACCCAGAGTTTTTCCTTGGGCAGGTTCAGCCACCTTTCCGAGGTCAGGAATTGCCAGGCGTAGTTGATCGCGTCGCGCTTGAAATAGTCGCCAAAGCTGAAGTTGCCGAGCATTTCGAAGAAGGTGTGGTGGCGTGCGGTGTAACCGACGTTTTCCAGGTCGTTGTGCTTGCCACCGGCGCGCACGCATTTCTGACTGCTCACGGCGCGGGTGTAGGCGCGTTTTTCCTGGCCGAGGAAGCAGTCTTTGAACTGGTTCATGCCGGCGTTGGTGAACAGCAGCGTTGGGTCGTTGCCCGGAATGAGCGAGCTGGAAGCAACACGGGTGTGACCCTGTTCTTCGAAGAAGCGGAGGAAGGCTTCGCGGATTTCTGCGCTTTTCATCAATTTTTTTCCACGGGAAAGGCGGCGATCTAATTAGGTACAGCGCGCGATAGGGCTAACAACTACCGCTTTTAGGCCGGCAAAGGGCCGCATTATATCGGCCTCGGCCCCGGGGTACAGTGCCTTTGTCGCTATGGGCTCTATGAAAACGATTGGTGCGCCGTTGGCCACACCCACACGCACAGTCGAAATCTCCACAGCAGGTACAGGTTTCAACCGGATTGTTTTTGCGCAAAAGCGGCAAACGCGTCGATCACCTGGCCAATATCATCGCGGCTCACGTCGAGGTGGGTGACTAGACGCAAACGGTCGGCAGCGGAAATGGTGATGCCGCGTTCGGCCATAAATGCTTTCAATGCGGCGGCCCGCCCGGTCATCTTCACGTAGACCATATTCGTTTGCACCGGCTCGACGCTATACCCCAGCTCCACCAATCCGGCCGCCAGGGCCGCGGCATTGGCGTGGTCATCAGCCAGACGCGCCACCTGATGCTCCAAGGCATACAGCCCCGCCGCCGCAAGCATACCGGCTTGGCGCATACCGCCGCCGACCATCTTGCGCAGGCGCCGCGCCTTGTCGATGAGTTGATCGTTGCCCAGCAGCACCGAGCCTATGGGCGCGCCGAGACCTTTGGACAAACACACGGAAACGGAATCGAAATATTGGGTAATTTCCTGCGCTTCAACCGCTTGTTTCACCGCCGCGTTGTACAGCCTTGCGCCGTCCAAATGTAGCTGCAGCCCCCGCTCGTGGGTGAGCCTGCGTGCCGCCGCCAGGTAACTGAGTGGCAGCACTTTGCTCTGCATGGTGTTTTCCAGCGCCAATAACCGGGTGCGGGCAAAGTGGAAATCGTCGGGTTTGATCGCTGCCGCTACACGCTCAAGGTCGAGGGAGCCGTCAGCTTCAACCTGCAATGGCTGTGGCTGAATTGAGCCCAATACCGCCGCGCCGCCGCCTTCATATTTATAGGTGTGCGCTTCCTGACCGACGATGTACTCGTCGCCGCGCTCGCAGTGCGCCATCAGGCCGAGCAGATTGCTCATGGTGCCGCTGGGCACGAACAAACCTTGGGCGAAGCCGAGATTGTCGGCCAGGTAGTTTTGCAGTCGGATAACGGTGGGGTCTTCGCCGTAAACATCGTCGCCGACCGGGGCCTGCAACATGGCCTCGCGCATGCCGGCGGTGGGCTGGGTGACGGTGTCGCTACGCAAGTCGATAACAGGCATTAACAGCTCTCCTTTACGGCGGACTGTCGACCCTAATGCAGGCGTCCCATAGCGACAAGGGGCTCTACGACTAAATGGCGACTACAACGCGTCAGCGTTGGTGGGCACCACCAGAATGCCAGCACGCAAACCGTTTTTAACTTTCGGGTTCGGAAAAATAATTCGCGCGCCCTGCTCTTCCACTACCCAGCGCATGCCAGCGATGTCTTCGGCCAATACATAGCCCACAGGCAGCTCGCTGAAATTCTCGATGTCGGCAGGCAGGTTCAGACGAAAGTCGTCGCTGTGTTTGATGATTTCCCGCGATACAGCAAATAGCTGCAACCCATCCAAACCCGTGTCATCCAACGCCGGTTCGTTGTTTTCGATCAGCCGCTGCAAGCGCTCCTCAAGCGCATCGAGATTCACCGCCTCGTTCTGCCCAAATGCGCGCGCCTTGCCCAGCTCCAGCGTGAAGGCTTCGGCGTTCAGTTGCGCGTAGGTGAACGCGCTGAAGGTGATAGACGCTTTGCTCTGCAACAGCACGGCCGCCACGCCCGCCGCCTTCAAGCGCGCCAGTTCCGTCACTGAATGCTTGCAGCCCTCGCGCCATGGATACAGCGCGAACTGCTCAATTTTTGAACCGCGAATGGCTGTATGCAGGTCGTAATGCAGGCGCTGGCGAGGCGAGTCGCTGGGCGCCTGGTTAAAAAACGTGGCGCTCAGGCGCTCAAGCTCGCAGGCACGCAGGGCTTCGGAACCACTGCTCTGCTCGTGACGCCCGTTGAACAGACGGTTGATGTCTTGCTCGATATAACGCTCGCCCTTGCGCATGGCTTCGGGGTTGCCGAGCAGAAACAGAATGCGCGCGCGGGGTTTTAACTCGCCTCGGGCAATGCCGTGCAGCAAGCGATCAAGCAGTTCGATAGGCGCGGTTTCATTGCCGTGAATGCCGGCGGACAGCAGCAAGTCGAGGCCGCTGTCTTGGCCGGCAGGCGGCGTAATCTCCAATGCGCCCTCGGCCAACCAGCGCAACCGTGCGCCCTCAGGCGTCAGCTGAATCTTCGCGGCCGGCTCGCGGCCCACCAGGGTCAGTTCCAGCAGTTTGCCGAGGGCTAGCATGGGTAAGTTCCGTCTTGGTGTAGCGGTTTTAGTGGTTGCAGTCCGGGCCGTGCACGTGGCCGTCTTCGTCGTCGATCTGGCCGGCCGGCTCCATTTCTAGCTCCAGGCTCACCAGGTTGGTAGCCAGGGGGCGCAGCAACAGGTTGGCGTATTCCTCGTCGCCCTCCTCCACGTCGACGCCGATGATCAGTTGGCCGCGGCCGTCTTGCTGAATCCACACTTCCTTGCCCTGCCAGATCACGGCAAAGCGGGTGCAGGACGTTTCCAGCTGGGTGCCGTCGGTATCTTCGAGGATCAGTTGCAGGCTATCGGACATGGTCAAAACACTCTTAATTAAGCTGGAAGGGGTACACAGAGCCTAGTTTAAGGATCTGCGTGAGCTCATCCAATGCCGAACGGCATTCGACGAGCAGTTGAGGATCGGCCAGGTCGCTCTCGGCCATGCGGTCGCGGTAGTGCTTGTCGACCCACACGTTAAGCGTGTCGTACAGCGAGGGCGTCATGATCACGCCGCTGTTTACCGCGTCCAGTTCCTGGTCTTTAAGCGCCACGCGCAGGCGCAAACACGCCGGGCCGCCGCCGTTTTGCATGCTTTGCTTGAGATCGAACACCTGCACGTCTCGGATCGGTCCGTCTTCGGCGGTCAGGCGCGACAAGTAACGCCACACGCGTTCGTTGTTGCGGCATTCCTCGGGCACGATCAACAACATGCCGCCATCGGCTCGGGACAACAGCTGACTATTGAACAAGTACGAATGCACGGCATCTTCAACGCTGACGGCGTCGCGCGGCACACACACGGCCTGCAACCGGCCGCCACGGCGGGAGAGTTTGTCGTGCAGCTCGGCCAGCACTTTATCGGTCTCCAGGAATGCGTCCTGGTGATAGAACAAGACTTCGCCGTTACCCACCGCGATCACGTCGTTATGGAACACGCCCTTATCAATCACGGCTGGATTCTGCTGGGCGTAGACCACGCCGGCCTCGTCCAGGCCATGCAAGCGCACCACCGCCTGGCTGGCTTCTAGCGTTTGCCGCGCCGGGTAGCGTTGTGGCGCGGGATAGCGCGCATCGAACGCGCTGCGGCCGAATACAAAAAATTCCACGCCAGCATCGCCGTAGTCTTTGCAGAAACGGGTGTGGTTGGCCGCGCCTTCGTCACCGAACTGAGCAACCGCGGGCAAGGCGGCGTGATGGGCGAAATGGCCTTCGTCGGCGAACATCGCGCCGAGAATGCGGCTGGTAGTCGGGTGTTCCAGGCTGCGGTGGAATTTGCAGTTGAGGTTGGCGGCGGTGAAATGCACCTTGCCGTCGCGCGTGTCAGCGCTGGGGCTAACGGTAGCGGCGTTGGCGGTCCACATGCTTGAGGCCGAGCAACTGGCGACCAGCAGCGGCATCGCTTCCTTGGCGGCGCGCTGAATCACCTCGGCATCGCTGCCGGTAAAACCGATACGGCGCAGCGCGGCGACATCCGGGCGTTCCTGCGGGGCCAATACGCCCTGCTTGAAGCCCATTTCCATCAGCGCTTTCATTTTCGCCAGGCCTTGCTTGGCCGCGACCTTAGGGTTGGACACCTGCTGGCTGTTGCCCTGCGACGCCACATTGCCGTACGACAAGCCGCCGTAGTTGTGGGTCGGGCCAACCAGGCCATCGAAGTTCACTTCATACGCAGTGTTTTTATTATTGGCGACAGTCACAGGCTGACTCCCGGGGTCAGGGTTGCAGGCAGACTCAAGCGTTCGCTTTCCAGCGAGGCGACCGGATACGCGCAGTAATCCGCTGCGTAATAGGCGCTGGCGCGGTGGTTGCCCGAGGCGCCCACGCCGCCAAACGGCGCCGAACTCGCCGCCCCGGTCAGTTGTTTGTTCCAATTAACGATACCGGCGCGGCTTTCCAGCCAGAACTGCTGATAGCGCTCGGCAGAATCGGACAGCAAACCGGCGGCCAGACCGTATTGGGTGTTGTTGGCTTCGGCGATGGCGCCGGCAAAGTCGGCGTAACGGATAACCTGCAGCAGCGGGCCGAAGAACTCTTCGTCCGGGCGCTCGCTTACAGCCGTAACGTCAATGATGCCGGGCGTCAGCAAGGCGGCGTTTTCCAGCGGCTGACTCATCGCCAGCAACGCGGTGGCGCCGCTGCTGAGCAAATGCGCCTGGGCTTTGAGCAACTGCCGAGCCGCTTCCAGGGAAATGACCGAGCCCATAAACGGCGCCGGCTGTGCGTCAAAGGCGCCAACCTGAACTGTCGCGGCCACCGCAACCAGGCGCGCCAGCAGCGCATCGCCCCACGCACCTTGCGGCACCAGCAGGCGGCGCGCGCAGGTGCAGCGCTGGCCAGCGGAAATAAACGCCGACTGAATAATGGTGTACACGGCGGCATCTACGTCGCTGACTTCGTCGACCACCAGCGGGTTATTGCCGCCCATTTCCAGCGCCAGGATCTTGTCCGGCCGGCCGGCAAACTGTTGATGCAGCACATTGCCCGTGCGGCTGGAGCCGGTGAAAAACAAGCCATCGATGCCGGCATGAGCCGCCAGGGCAACACCAGTATCGCGAGCGCCTTGCAGCAGATTCAGCACGCCCGCAGGCAGGCCGGCTTCAATCCAGCACTGCACTGTCAGCTCAGCCACTTTGGGAGTCAGCTCACTGGGCTTGAACACCACGGCATTGCCTGCCAACAGCGCCGGCACGATATGGCCGTTGGGCAAGTGGCCGGGAAAGTTATAGGGGCCAAACACGGCGACCACGCCATGAGGCTTGTGGCGCAGCACGGCGGTGGCGTCGGCCAGTGGGCCGCTTTTCTCGCCGGTGCGCTCGCGGTAGCTCTGAATGGAAATGGCGACTTTGTTGACCATGCTGGTAACCTCGGTGGCCGACTCCCACAACGGCTTGCCGGTTTCTTCACCAATGGTGCGCGCCAGTTCATCGCCACACGCTTTGAGGGTGGCGGCAAAGCGTTCAAGCACGGCAATGCGTTCGTCCAGGGTCAGCTTCGCCCACGCCGGAAACGCCGCGCGAGCCGCTTGCACCGCAGCATCCACCTGCGGTGCCGTGGCCGCCTTGCCGGTCCACACCACGGCTTGCGTCACCGGATTCAAGGATTCCAGTGCCTCACCCGCGCCGGCCTGCCAGGCGCCTGCAATGTAATGGCTGCTCATCGGCTCAGCTCCTTGTTTTCCACCGCCAGCGGCACGGCGCGCACCTGATCGCCGGCCTTGAGTTGCAGGCGTTTGGCCGTGGCCTGATCAACCACCAACGTGCCTGCCGCCAAACGCGCCGGGGCGGCAGTGATGCGGCACTCTTCGCGCTTGCGGTTGTGCATCAGAAAGGTGGTGGCGTCGTCGCCCGGCGTGCCGATGGCCAGCACCAGCGCCTGGCTGTCGCGCACCGCACGAATCTTGTTGGTTTCCGCCTCGATAGCTGGGCCGGCGTCGAAGATGTCGACGTAGCCTTGATAGCTGAAGCCTTCGGCCTTGAGCATGTTTAGCGCCGGCTCGGTATCGGGGTGCACGCGACCGATAATGTCCCGCGCTTCTTCCGAGAGAAAGCAGGTATACAGCGGAAACTTGGGCATCAGCTCGGCGATAAACGCCTTGTTGCCTACACCGGTGAGGTAGTCGGCGCGGGAGAACTCCATTTTGAAGAAGTGCCGGCCAAGGCTTTCCCAGAACGGCGAGCGCCCGTGTTCGTCGGACATGCCGCGCATTTCTGCGATCAGCTTGTTGCCGAACAGCTGCGGGAATTCGGCGATAAACAGGAAGCGTGCTTTGGACAGCAACCGGCCATTGAGCCCGGTGCGGTGGTCCGCCTGCAAAAACAGCGAGCACAGTTCCGAATTGCCCGTCAGGTCGTTGGCCAGGAACAGCGTCGGAATTTCGCGATAGATATTCAGTTCTTGCGAAGCACTCACCGTCAGGCCGACGCGGTAGTTGTACCAAGGCTCACGCAAGCCCACGGCACCGGCCACGGCAGAAATGCCGACGACTTTGCCGTCGTCGTCTTCCAGCACAAACAGGTAGTCGGCGTCGGCGCGGGTGGCCTCGCCACGGAATGCCTTTTCCGCCCAGCCAACGCGGTGCGCCAGACGCTCTTCGTTGGCAGGCAAGGTGGTCAAGCCAGCGCCGGTGCTGCGGGCCAGGTCTATCAAGGCAGGCAAGTCAGCACTGCGCACGGGACGAACGATCATGGCTATTCCTCTTAAACCGCAACCAGGCGCACGCTCGCGCCCTCACCGACGCCCAAGGCCTCAGCAACATCAGCACTCAGGTTCACCGGCTTGCCCGGCACCCAATCCAACTCCACCACCACTGCACGGAAATCCTGCAGCTGGCCGTTGGCAACCAGATACAAGCGGCCTTTGCCAGGCTCACCGACACGCGCCGGCACCACGCGACTTTGCGCAATCGAGCGAATGCCCGAGGTGCGCGCATGCAGCGTTGGGCCGCCGTCGAAGATGTCGATGTAGTGATCGGTTTCAAAGCCTTCGCGCATCAGAATGTCGAAGGTGATCTGCGCACGCGGATGCACTTGGCCCATGGCTTCCTGGGCTTCGTCGGGGAGCAGTGGCACGTAAATCGGGTAATGCGGCATCAGCTCGGCCAGAAAGGTCCGACTCTTCAGCCCGCACAGTCGCTCGGCTTCGGCATAGTTGAGGTCGAAGAAGTTGCGGCCCACGGCGTCCCAGAACGGCGAGTCGCCCTGCTCGTCGCTATGGCCAACAATTTCCACCACCACCGCATCGGCAAAGCGCTCCGGGTGGCTGGCCACGAACAGCAGGCGCCCGCGGGAGTTCAACTCGGCCCATGGCGAATCCACTAGCGGCTGCTCAACGTAGAAGCTGGTGAGCAGGCTGTTGCCGGTCAGGTCGTGGCACAGCGACAAGACGTGAATCTTGTTGTGGATCGACAGCGAGCGTGAGGCGTGTACGAAGGTTTCGTTGCGGAAGCTGTAGAACGGCTCGGAATAACCGGCCGAAGCGACAACGCCGGAACAGCCGACAAGGCGGCCGGTTTCCGTGTCTTCCAGCACGAAGAAATAGCTTTCTTCACCGTTGAAACTCACCTCGGCCGCGAACGACGCTTCCGACGCGGCGATTTTATCGCCCAGCCGGCCGGCATCGTCCGGCAGCGAAGTAACACCAACCGGGCTGTCCGCAGCCAGACGTTGCACGTCCGCCAAGTCAGCCATTTGCGCAGGGCGCATCACCAGCATGGTGTTACTCCTTAAATTCTCTTTGGTATTTGAAAAGCGGAAACGCTGAAGGCTCGAATTTTGTAGGAGCGGCCGGTTCGGCGCTGCGGTTGGCCGCGATGCTCTTTTAAGAGCATCGCGGCTGAAGCCGCTCCTACAGGGATTGGCAGAGCTTTAGCGTCCGCGTACAGCCGTCAGGCTTGGGTCAGCTTGGCCACGGCGCGTTCGAAGCGGTCGAGACCTTCGTCGATGTCGGCGTCCGGAATCACCAGGCTTGGCGCGAAACGCACCACGTCCGGGCCGGCTTGCAGCACCATTACGCATTCTTTTTCAGCGGCGTTGAGCACGTCTTTGGCTTTGCCTTTCCAGGCATCGCTCAGCGCGGCGCCAATCAACAGGCCCAGGCCACGCACTTCGGTGAAGATGCCGTACTTGGCCGCCATCGCTTCCAAGCGTGCTCTGAAACGCTCGTGTTTGGCTTTCACGCCGTTGAGCACTTCCGGCGTGTTGATCACGTCGAGCACTGCGCCAGCGACTGCGCAGGCCAGGGGGTTGCCGCCGTACGTGGTGCCGTGTACGCCAACCGCCAGGTGCGAGGCGATTTTGCTGGTGGTGAGCATGGCGCCAATGGGGAAACCGCCGCCCAGGCTCTTGGCGGTGGAGAGAATGTCGGGCGTGACGCCGTAATTCATATAAGCGAACAGCTCACCGCTGCGGCCCATGCCGCTCTGCACTTCATCGAACACCAGCAGCGCGTTATGGGCGTCGCACAGTTCGCGCACGGCCTGCAGATAGGCTTTGTCGGCCGGCAAAATACCGCCCTCGCCTTGTACCGGCTCAAGCACCACGGCGCAGGTTTTGTCCGAGATGGCCGCTTTGAGGGCGGCCAGGTCGTTGAATGGAACGTGGGTGATGCCTTCTATTTTCGGACCGAAGCCATCGGAATACTTGGGCTGCCCGCCCACGGTTACGGTGAACAGCGTGCGGCCGTGAAAGCTGTTGGTGGCGGCGATAATTTCGAATTTTTCCGGGCCATACACATCGCTGGCATAACGGCGAGCCAGCTTGAAGGCGGCCTCGTTGGCCTCGGCGCCGGAGTTGGCGAGGAACACGCGTTCGGCAAAGGTGGCCTCGACCAACTTGTGCGCCAGGCGCAAAGCCGGCTCGTTGGTGAAGACGTTGGACACGTGCCAGATTTTGTTGGCTTGTTCGGTGAGTGCCTTGACCAGCGCCGGGTGCGCATGGCCCAAGGAGTTCACGGCAATGCCGCCAGCAAAGTCGATCAGCTCTCGACCGCTTTGATCCCAGACTCGGGAGCCCTCGCCACGCACCGGAATAAACGCGGCTGGGGCGTAGTTGGGCACCATCACCTGATCAAAATCGGCGCGCTGGACCTGCACTTGCTCAACGGACATCGAAGCTCTCCTGACAAGGACCGCCGACCCCATAGGCCGGCGTTGGAATGAATTGTAGGGACTGATTTGGGGAGGGCATTGTCGGCATGCGACAACTTCTTATAGCGCCAACCCCTGATTTCCCGCGGCTTTCCGAATTGCGACAGAAAGGTTCGCAGAGGCGCAGTTTAAACAGGGTTGGCGGCGGGACGGAAATATGATCGAAGCGGGGGTTGTGGGATCTCGAGCGACGGCGCCTTCTGGTATCCGAGGTCAAGCGCATCGCGGCTAAAGCCGCTCCCACATGGAGCGAGGGCGGTCTGTGGGAGCGGCTTTAGCCGCGATGCTTTTTAAGGCGGGGCAAATCAACCGCGTTCGGAAGGAATAGAGCTCAGTTCAAACGGGCTGCTGCTGCGCCGTTGGTTGCGGTCTTCGCGGGGCGTGGCGCCGAAGAAGTTGCGGTAGGCGCTGGAGAAGTGCGGGCCGGAGGAGAAGCCGCACGAGAGGCCGATCTGGATGATCGATTTGCTGGTTTGCATCAGCAATTGGCGCGCTTTGTTCAGGCGTAGTTCCAGGTAGTACTGGCTCGGCACGCGGTTGAGGTATTGCTTGAAGATGCGTTCCAGCTGACGGCGCGACACGCAAACGTGCTGGGCAATTTCATCGGTGGTCAGCGGTTCTTCGATGTTGGCTTCCATCAACAGCACGGCCTGGGTCAGCTTGGGGTGACTGGAGCCCAGGCGGTTTTGCAGGGGAATGCGCTGGCGCTCGCCGCCTTCGCGAATACGCTCGACCACCAGCTCTTCCGACACCGCGCCCGCCAGCTCGGCGCCGTGGTCGCGAGCCAGCACGGCCAGCAGCAGGTCCAGCACGGCCAGGCCGCCACAGGCGGTGAGGCGGTCGCGGTCCCAGTCGAACAAATGGCTGGTGGCGATCACTTTGGGGAAACGTTCGGTGAAGTCGTCTTGCCAGCGCCAGTGCACGGCGGCGCGATAGCCGTCGAGCAAACCAAGTTGCGCCAGCGGGTACACGCCTGCCGACAACCCGCCAATCACGCAACCGGCGCGCACCAGTTGTTTCAGTGCGCTGGACAGCGCCGGGGCCAGATGCCCCGGCGGCTCGTCCGCTAACAGAAAGAGTTTTTGGCAGCCTTCGAGCTTGCCGGCCCACGGCTCGCCGGGCAGACGCCAGGCGCCTTCGGTGGCCGGCTCGGCCTGGAGAAATACCAGTTCATAGGCCACTTCGGGGTGCACCCGCTGGGCGACACGCAAGGCTTCTTCGGCCAGAGCCAGGGTCATGGCCTTGGTGTTGGGCCAGAGGAGAAAACCGATTCGGTGGGCAGTCATGGCTGGCAGTCTAGGCTCTGTTGCCATGCATTCACATGGCCGGTTGTGCTGCTACGAAGCAGTCTTAGGTTAATAGCCGCGCTGAAGCTTACTTCAAGCTGCCGGAAAGAAATTGCTTGAGACGGTCGGACTGCGGATTGACCAACACTTCCTTCGGGCAACCGCGCTCTTCCACCACGCCTTTGTGCAGAAACACCAACTGGTTGGAAACTTCGCGAGCAAAACCCATTTCGTGGGTGACCACAACCATGGTGCGCCCCTCTTGGGCCAGGTCCTGCATCACTTTCAGCACTTCGCCGACCAACTCGGGATCCAGCGCCGAGGTGGGCTCGTCAAACAGCATCACTTCCGGCTCCATTGCCAGGGCACGGGCGATGGCCACGCGCTGCTGCTCGCCGCCCGACATATGCGCCGGGTAGGCATCTTTACGATGGGCCACGCCGACTTTCGCCAGGTAATGCTCGGCCTTTTCGATGGCTTCTTTTTTCGGCACGCCGAGCACATGCACCGGCGCTTCGATGATGTTTTCCAGCGCCGTCATGTGCGCCCACAGGTTGAAGTGCTGAAACACCATCGACAGGCGCGAGCGCATGCGTTGCAGCTGCTTGGGGTCGGCGGCTTTCAGCGCGCCTTCCTTGTTGGCCACCAGCTTCAACTCTTCGCCATTGAGCAGAATCTTGCCGCCGTGTGGCTGCTCCAGCAGGTTGATGCAACGCAGAAAGGTACTTTTGCCCGAACCACTGGAGCCGATGATGCTGATCACATCGCCCGCCTTGGCGGCCAGCGACACGCCCTTGAGCACTTCATGGCTGCCGTAGCGTTTATGCAGGTCTTGGACTTCAAGTTTGTACATGGTTCAGGTTCTCGGCAGGCAAGGGTTCAGCCGTGGCTGGCGTTGCTAATTCGGAAATTTCTCAGGCCTTACGTGGCGCCAGGTAGGCCAGCCAGCGGCGCTCGGCCAGCTTGAACAGGCGCACCAGCACAAAGGTCAGGCACAGGTAAATGGCACCGGCAGTGATATAGGCCTCGAAGGCCAGATAGAACTGCGAGTTGATGGTTTTTGCCGCACCGGTGATGTCCACCAACGTGACGATGGATGCCAGGCTGGTGGTGTGCAGCATCATGATCACTTCGTTGCTGTATTGCGGCAGCGCCCGGCGCAGGGCCGAAGGCAGCAGAATGCGGCGATACAGCTTGGCGCGCGACATGCCCATGGCCTTGGCCGCCTCGATCTCGCCGTGGGGAATCGACTTCAAACTACCGGCCAGAATTTCCGCGCTGTAGGCGCTGGTGTTGATGGCAAAGGCCAGGCACGCGCAGAACGTGGCATTGGACAGATACGGCCAAAACACGCTTTCACGTACCCCGGCGAACTGCGCCAGGCCGTAGTAGATCAGGAACAACTGCACCAGCATCGGCGTGCCGCGAATCACATAGGTGTACAGCCAGGCCGTGGCGTTTACCAAAGGCTGCCGGGACACCCGCATCAACCCCAGGGGCACGGCGGCCGCCAGGCCAACCGTCAGGGATATCAGCAGCAGCTTAAGGGTGATCAGGATGCCACCCAGGTACAGGTGGATGCTTTCCCAGATGGGCGCGAAGTCGAAAATCATAATTCAGCCACCTTCATGCCGACCGAATAGCGTTTTTCCAACGCCCGCAACAGCAGCAGCGACACGCTGGTGATCGCCAAATACAACGCTGCCACCACCAGGTAAAAGGTGAACGGCTGATGCGTCGCGTCGGCGGCGTTCTTGGCTTTGAACATCATGTCCTGCAGGCTCACTGTCGACACCAGCGCAGTGGCCTTTACCAGCACCAACCAGTTGTTGGTGAAGCCGGGAATGGCGAAGCGAATCATCTGCGGCACCAGCACCCGGAAGAACACCTGCATGCCGCTCATGCCGTAGGCAGCACCCGCCTCGCTCTGGCCTTTGGGAATGGCCATAAAGGCGCCCCGGAAGGTTTCCGACAGGTACGCACCAAAGATAAACCCCATGGTGAACACGCCGGTCGCGAACGGGTCGAGGTCGATGTAATCCTCAAAGCCCAGCAGCGGCGCCACGCGGTTCACCACATCTTGGCCGCCATAGAAAATCAGCAGGATCAGCACCAGGTCGGGAATACCGCGAATGACCGTGGCGTAGGTTTCGCCCAGCAATGCCAGCCATTTGATCGGCGATAAACGAAACGCAGCGCCGATCAGGCCGAGCACAATCGCCAGCGCCATCGAAGTCAGCGCCAGGGAAATGGTCAGCCATGCGCCATCGAGAATGGTCGAGCCGTAGCCGTTGAGCATGATGAAGAGCCCGTGAGAAGAAAGATCGCTGAGAGATAAGCCGGTCCGGCAGTGCGGTTGGCCGCACTCTCTTTAAGCGCTAACAGCATCGCAGCTAAAGCCGCTCCCACAGAGATCTGTGGCGCAAACAAAAAGTGGCACATCCCGTCAATCGAGCCTGTGCCACTGTCAGCGTGCTGGAGTTACTTGCCGTAAACGTCGAAGGCGAAGTACTTGTCTTGCACTTGCTTGTATTTGCCGTTGGCGCGAATGGCCAGGATGGCCGCGCTGATCTTGTCGGCCAGGGCTTTGTCGCCCTTGCGCACCGCAATGCCTTGGCCTTCGCCGAAGTATTTCTCTTCGGTGAAATCTGGGCCGGCGAAGGCGAAGCCTTTACCAGCGTCAGTTTTCAGGAAGCCGTCATCGATATTCACCGAGTCCGCCAGGGTGGCGTCGAGGCGGCCCGACGCCAGGTCGAGGAACACTTCGTTCTGCGAGCTGTAACGCACGATCTCGGCGCCGGCCGGGGCGAAGACTTCGGTGGCGTAACGGTCATAAACCGAGGAACGCTGCACGCCGATTTTCTTGCCTTTCAGGTCGGCCAGCGGGTCGTTGAGGGTGGTGCCGGCCTTCATCGCCAGCTTGGCTGGAGTGGAGTAGTACTTGCCGGTGAAATCGACCGACTTCTTGCGGTCGTCGGTGATCGACATGGACGACAGAATCGCGTCGAACTTGCGGACCTTCAGCGCAGGGATCAGACCGTCGAACTCTTGCTCGATCCACTTGCACTCGACCTTCATCTCTTCGCACAGGGCCATGCCGATGTCGTAGTCGAAGCCGGTGATTTTGTCGTCAGGAGTCTTGAAGGCGAAGGGCGGGTAAGCCGCTTCAATACCGATACGCAGGGGCTTGGCATCATCGGCCATGGCCAGGGGCGACAGCAGCGACACCGCCAGGGCGCCGAGAAGGGCGAGCTTCTTCATCGTGGACTCCTTATTAGGTCGTGCGCTGGGTAACAGGCCGACCGTGAAATTATAGGAAGAGTCGCCATCTTTGCCGGGTGATAACCCGAAGGGACGAAGCTCATCGGCCGACGCGCGAGTAGCGGCGTCTGGGTGGCGGCATTCTAACGACAGCCCTAAAGCCGATATTTCTTCAATGCGACAAGTAATTACAAAACGGCTTTGAGAGGCGCTCGGCCTATTGACAGCAGCTGCGAAAAGCGGCAGCCGCGAGAACGCGGGTAAACGGGAAACTACAGCAGGATTTGGGCCAGGTTTTTATGAGCCCTTACGGGCATTGGGTTTTGCCAAAGAAATGTTTTTTTCGAAACGAGGAAAACGCCCGTGAAGGGGGCAGGCTGTTTCCGATTGCCCCGTTATCGGTCGGGAGTGATACCGGGTCGTGGAAGACGGATAAAAATCTTTGTAAACCACCCGTCATCCTCGCGCAGGCGGCGGTGCGACGATTCGGGATCCAGGGTTTTGGATTGGTTCGTGATCTTCGACACGTCCGAAACTCTGGATTCCCGCTTTCGCGGGAATGACGGGTATTTAAAACCTCCGTCATCCTCGCGCACGCGGGGATCCAGAGTTTTGACGTGCCAAAGATGGCGAAACGGTCCGAGATTCTGGACTCCGAATCGTCGCACCTCCGCCTGCGCGGGAATGACGGGTGTTTTGTTTGGGGTCTTCGTACTCCTGCTTCGCGTCAGTCGACACACAGCCATCAGTAAAAACCTCCGTCATCCTCGCGAACGCGGGGATCCAGTATCTGACAGGGAAATGCAACTCTTCCGAAACCCTGGACTCCGAATCGTCGCACCTCCGCCCGCGCGGGAATGACGGGTGTTTTGTTTGGGGTTTTCGTACTCCTGCTTCGCATCAGTCGACACACAGCCATCAACAAAAACCTCCGTCATCCTCGCGAACGCGGGGATCCAGTATCTGACAGGGAAATGCAATTCTTCGAAGCTCTGGACTCCGAA
Organism: Pseudomonas sp. AC136; assembly: GCF_979258585.1. Lineage (NCBI taxonomy): Bacteria > Pseudomonadati > Pseudomonadota > Gammaproteobacteria > Pseudomonadales > Pseudomonadaceae > Pseudomonas > Pseudomonas sp. AC136. The sequence continues at coordinate 4,698,063 of NZ_OZ409865.1, read as the reverse complement.
TCGTCGCACCGCCGCCAACGCGGGAATGACGGTGTTGGGTGCAAGGAATACGCAAAACAAAACGCCCGCAACTAAGCGGGCGTTTTGTCACAGCGAAACCCTCAAGCCACCGCTTGCTGCATCGCCTTGTGCGTATCAATCAAATGCTGCACCACACCCGGATCGGCCAGGGTGGAAATGTCGCCCAGGCTGTCGTATTCCGCCGTGGCGATCTTGCGCAGGATGCGACGCATGATTTTTCCCGAGCGGGTTTTCGGCAGGCCCGGCGCCCATTGAATGACGTCCGGCACAGCAATCGGGCCGATCTCTTTACGCACCCACTGTTTAAGTTCCTGGCGCAGCGTTTCGCTCGGTTCTTCACCGTTGTTGAGCGTCACGTAGACGTAGATACCCTGCCCTTTGATGTCGTGCGGCATGCCGACCACGGCGGCTTCGGCCACTTTCGGGTGGGCGACCATGGCGCTTTCGATTTCGGCGGTGCCCATGCGGTGGCCGGAGACGTTAAGCACATCGTCGACACGCCCGGTGATCCAGTAGTAACCGTCTTCGTCACGGCGCGCGCCGTCGCCGGTGAAGTACATCCCACGGAAGGTTTTGAAGTAGGTGTCGACGAAGCGGTCGTGGTCGCGGTACAGCGTGCGCGCCTGACCTGGCCACGAGTCGAGGATCACCAGGTTGCCCTCGGCCGCGCCTTCGATCAGGTTGCCCAGGTTATCCACCAGCGCCGGCACCACGCCGAAGAAGGGCCGTGTCGCCGAGCCTGGCTTCAGCGCCGTGGCGCCTGGCAATGGACTGATCAGCACGCCGCCGGTTTCGGTCTGCCACCAGGTATCGACAATCGGGCAGCGCGACTGGCCGACGGTTTCGTAGTACCAGTTCCAGGCTTCCGGGTTAATCGGCTCGCCCACCGAACCGAGCAGACGCAGGCTGGAGCCGTCGGCGCCTTCGATGGCCGCCTTGCCCTGGGCCATCATGGCGCGAATGGCGGTCGGCGCGGTGTAGAGGATGTTGACCTTGTGCTTGTCGATGATCTTCGACACGCGGGTGATGTCCGGGTAGTTCGGAATGCCTTCGAACAGCAGCGTAGTCGCGCCGTTGGCCAGCGGGCCGTACACGATATAGCTGTGGCCGGTAACCCAGCCGACGTCAGCGGTGCACCAGTACACCTCGCCCGGCTTGTAGTCGAACACGCGCTCGTGGGTCAGCGCGGCGTAAAGCAAATAACCGGCGGTGGTGTGTTGGACGCCTTTCGGTTTGCCGGTGGAGCCGGAGGTGTAAAGGATGAACAGGGCTTCTTCAGCGCCCATTTCCTTCGGTGCGCAGACACTGCCGGCCACCTTCATCAGGTCTTCGTACCAGATGTCGCGGTGCTGGTTCCACTTGATCGGCGAGCCGGTGCGTTTGCACACGATCACTTTCTGAATCGAGCTGGTTTCCGGGTTGGTCAGGGCGTCGTCGACATTGGCTTTGAGCGGGGTTTTCTTGCCGCCGCGCAGGCCTTCGTCAGCGGTGATCACCACCTTGGAACGGCAGTCGATGATGCGCCCGGCCAGGGCTTCCGGCGAGAAGCCGCCGAACACCACCGAGTGAATGGCACCGATGCGCGCGCACGCCAGCATGGCAACCACGGCTTCGGGAATCATCGGCATGTAGATGGTCACCACGTCGCCGCGGTGCACGTCCTGGCCGCGCAGGGCGTTGGCGAATTTGCAGACTTCTTCGTGCAGCTCGCGGTAGGTGATGTTGCGGTGCTCGGAAGGATCGTCGCCCTCCCAGATGATCGCCAGTTGATCGCCACGCTCGGCCAGGTGGCGGTCCAGGCAGTTGGCCGAGACGTTCAGGGTGCCGTCGGCGAACCATTTGATGTCCACGTGGTGATCGTCAAACGAGGTTTGTTTCACCACCGAGAACGGCTTGATCCAGTCCAGGCGCTGGGCCTGTTCACGCCAGAAGCCATCGGGGTTGACGACCGACTGTTGGTACATGGACTTGTAGCTGGCCTCGTCGGTCAGCGTGTTAGCCGCGACCTCAGGACGTACGGGATACACAGCACTCATCGGGGATACCTCGGGCAATCGTTGTTTTTGTATGGCGCCTTTTGTAGCCCTCCCCTCCCCGCTGGGCCATTCGACCATGGTCTTACCGGAGGCCACGAACATCGCCGTTTGGCGCAAAAACATCGCGGCTAAAGCCGCTCCCACAGTCGTGCGCTGACCTGTGGGAGCGGCTTTAGCCGCGATTATTGGGACGCCGTACGCGTTACTCCTTACCCAACCCATACTGCCGAAGCTTATTGGCAATGGTGGTATGCGAAACCCCCAACCGCTTGCCCAATTGCCGACTACTCGGGTGCTCGTGATACAGCCGCTCCAGCACCGCCTGTTCAAAGCGCCCGAGGATCGCGTCCAGCCCGCCTTCCAGAGAAAAGTCGCCCAGCGGCTGCGGCGCGCCGTAGTCCGGCAGGCGGATATGTTCAGCCTTCACCACCGCCCCGTCGCACAACGACACCGCCTGAAACAGCACGTTTTCCAACTGCCGCACGTTGCCCGGCCAGTGGTAGTGGTTCAGCCGCTCGAACGCCGACGCCGCGAGGGTGGGCAGCGGGCAGCCGATTTGCCGGCTGGCCTGGTCGAGGAAGTGTTCAACCAGCGGCATCAGCCCATCCAGGCATTCGCGCAGGGGTGGAATGTGCAGGCTCAGCACGTTCAGACGGTGGTACAGGTCTTGGCGGAATTCGCCTTTGGCGCACAGCTCCGACAAGTCGACCTGCGTGGCGCAAATCACCCGCACGTCGAGGTACACCTCTTCGTCGCTGCCGACGCGGCGGAAGCAGCCGTCTTGCAGAAAGCGCAGCAATTTGGCTTGCAGGCGCGGGCTCATTTCGCCGACGCCGTCGAGAAACAGCGTGCCGCCTGCCGTCAATTCCAGCAGGCCGAGCTTGCCCTCCGGGCGCGCCCCTTCGAACGCGCCAGGCCCATAGCCGAACAGCTCGGTTTCGGCCATCGACTCCGGCAACCCCGCGCAGTTGAGCGCCATAAACGGCGACTGGCCGCGCGGGCTGGCCAGGTGGCAGGCGCGGGCCAGCAGTTCCTTGCCGGTGCCGGTTTCGCCTTCGATCAGCAATGGCGCATCCAGCGGCGCCATGCGCCGGGCCTCACGCACCACGGCGGCGAGTACGCGCGAGCTTTGGAAAATGCTGTCGAAGCCGCGCAGTTCCTGTTTGCGCACGTGGTAAATGCGCTCGCCTACGCGGTCGGCGCGGTGCAGGGTGAGCACGGCGCCCGCCATGGCGTCGCTTTCTTCATGCTCGGTTTGCAGCGGCGCGATGTCGGCGAGGAACACGTCGCCTTTGATCTTCACCCGCAGGCCGTTAATGCGCGATTTGTTGGCGCGCACCAACTCGGGCAAGTCGAAGTCTTCGGCGTAACGCGACAGCGGCATGCCCGGCACTTCATCGACGCGAACGCCCAGCAACTGCGCCGCCGCCCGGTTTGCCGCGACGATGGAGCCAGCCATGTCGATGGACAGCACCGGAAATTCCAGCGCGCCGAGCAAAGCGTTCAATTCCAGATGCCGCCGCTCGCTGGGCATCAGCCCCACGCGCTTGACGCCGAACACGCCGCCAATGGCCTCGAACTTGGGTCGCAAGGATTGGAATTGCAGGTTGATCAGGTTCGGGCAATGCAGATAAATCGCGTTGCCCTGCTCGCCGCCCACCTCGCCACGCGCGACGTTGATGCCGTATTCGACGAGCAGATTGAGGATGTCGCGAAGGATGCCAATCCGGTTCTGGCAATGGACTTTGATACGCATGGCGGGCTCGTTGTTGTTGTTCTGATAGACGCTGCTATCACCGTCGCCATCAGGAAAATCTGACGACGCGGCGGAATTTTCGTAAAGGATAGTTTACGAATTAGCGCGCCAGCAATACGACGCCTCGCCGCTTTCGCTTAGTTGTCATCATTTCTTTACGGTTTTTGAACGCCGTTATCACCCCGTACTGCCCAGGCCCAGCTGAAATCAGGCGCGCCACAGGTTATCTCTAGCCCCACAAGCGGTCGTCAATAACAACAATGAAGAGAGGCAGCGATGAAGCAGTCGCACTACGTGGCACGCGAGCCGGACAGCAATGGGTTTATCGATTACCCCGATGCCGAGCACGAAGTCTGGAACACCTTGATTACGCGGCAGCTGAAACTGGTCGAAGGCCGTGCCTGCCAGGAATACCTCGACGGCATTGAGCAATTGGCCCTGCCCCATGAGCGCATTCCGCAGCTGGGTGAGATCAACCGCGTGCTGGGCGCGACCACGGGCTGGCAAGTGGCGCGGGTGCCGGCGCTGATTCCCTTCCAGACGTTCTTTGAATTGCTCGCCACCAAGCAATTCCCTGTCGCCACGTTTATCCGCACCCCGGAAGAACTCGACTACTTGCAAGAGCCGGACATTTTCCACGAGGTGTTTGGCCACTGCCCGCTGCTGACCAACCCGTGGTTCGCGGAATTCACCCACACCTACGGCAAGCTGGGCCTCAAGGCCAGCAAAGAGCAGCGCGTGTTTCTTGCCCGCCTGTACTGGATGACCATCGAGTTCGGCTTGGTCGACACACCCCACGGCCGCAGGATTTATGGCGGCGGCATTCTTTCTTCGCCGAAGGAAACCCTCTTTAGCTTGTCCGATGCACCGGAGCATCAGGCCTTCGACCCGCTGGACGCCATGCGCACGCCGTACCGGATCGACATCCTGCAACCGCTGTATTTCGTGCTGCCCGACCTCAAGCGCTTGTTCGACCTCGCCCAGGAAGACCTCATGGCGATGGTTGCCCAAGCCGCCCAACTGGGCTTGCACCCCGCAAAATTTCCGCCGAAAGCGGCCTGACTTTTCTGACTGGAGCCCCCGATGACTGCCCTGAACCAAGCCCACTGCGAAGCCTGCAAAGCCGATGCACCAAAAGTGTCGGATGACGAACTGGCGGTGTTGATCAAGGAAATACCGGATTGGAACATCGAAGTGCGCGACGGCGTGCTGCAACTGGAAAAACGCTACGACTTCAAGAACTTCAAACACGCCCTGGCCTTTACCAATGCGGTCGGTGAAATTGCCGAAGCCGAGGGCCATCACCCAGGTTTGCTCACTGAATGGGGCAAGGTCACTGTCACCTGGTGGAGCCATTCGATCAAAGGCCTGCACCGCAACGACTTCATCATGGCGGCACGCACCGACCAGGTGGCCAAAACAGCGGAAGGCTTGAAGTGAGCCATTTCGACACGGTGAAACGCGTGCCCGGCGACCCGATTCTCGGCTTGATCGACGCGTACCGCAGCGACAGCAACCCGCAGAAAATCGACCTTGGCGTGGGCGTGTACAAAGACCCGCACGGCAACACGCCGATTCTGCCGTCGGTGAAAATTGCCGAGCGTCACCTGGTCGACAGCGAAACCACCAAGAGCTACATCGGCGGCCATGGCGACCCGCTGTTCACCCAGCACATGGCCCGCCTGGTGCTGGGCGCCGACTCGCCGTTGCTGACCGGCAACCGCGCCGGCGCCACGCAAACTCCAGGCGGCACCGGCGCGTTGCGCCTGGCCGGCGACTTTATTCGCCATTGCCTGCCGGGGCGCAGCATTTGGCTGAGCGATCCGACGTGGCCGATTCACGAAACGCTGTTCGCGGCGGCTGGGCTGGCGGTGCATCACTATCCGTATGTCGACGCCGACAATCGCCTGGCCTTCGACGCCATGCTCGCCGCGCTGCACCAAATTCCGCGCGGCGATGTGGTGTTGCTGCACGCCTGCTGCCACAACCCCAGCGGCTTTGATCTCGATCAGACGCATTGGCGTCAGGTGCTGGACGTGGTGCGCGCGCGCGAGCTGCTGCCGTTGATCGACTTCGCCTACCAGGGTTTCGCCGAAGGCCTGGAAGCGGACGCCTGGGCCGTGCGCCTGTTCGCGGCTGAATTGCCGGAGGTGCTGATCACCAGTTCGTGCTCGAAAAACTTCGGCCTGTACCGCGAACGCACCGGTGCGCTGGTGGTGGTGAGCGCCACCCCGGATTCACTCACCGACGTGCGCAGCCAACTGGCAGCCATGGCGCGCAACTTGTGGTCCACCCCGCCCGCCCATGGCGCGGCGGTGGTGGCGCAGATTCTGGCGGATGAGGGTTTGCGCCTGACCTGGCAGGCGGAAGTCGAGGCCATGCGTGTGCGCATTGCCGAGTTGCGTCAGGGTTTGCTGGCGGCGTTGCAGCCGTATGGGCTGGCCGAACGTTTCGCCCATATCGGCAGCCAGCGCGGGATGTTTTCGTATACCGGGTTGAGTGCCGAGCAGGTGCAGCGTCTGCGCGATGAGCACAGCGTGTACATGGTTAGCTCGGGGCGCGCGAACGTGGCGGGAATTGATGAGCAGCGGCTGGATTATCTGGCGGCGGCGATTGCCAAGGTGAGTGGGTGATCGCGACGTTCTTTGTTTGCAGGAATCGAGGCTAAAGCCTCTCCCACAGGTACTGCGCAATCTGTAGGAGAGGCTTTAGCCTCGAGCTTTTAAAGCGGACTTACCTAAGAGGCAGGATTATCTGGCGGCGGCGATTGCCAAGGTGAGTGGTTGATCGCGACATTCTTTGTTTGCAGGAATCGAGGCTAAAGCCTCTCCTACAGGTACTGCGCAATCTGTAGGAGAGGCTTTAGCCTCGAGCTTTTAAAGCGGAACCTCAGAACTCCACCTTCCCCCTCCCCGCCTTGATCGCCCCACGCTGACTCTTCCCCTCCAACCGCCGCTTCTTCGAGCCCAACGTCGGCTTGGTCGGCCGGCGTTTTTTCTCGACTTTGCTGGCGGCCAGAATCAGCTCTTTCAGGCGTTCAAGCGCATCGGCGCGGTTCTGTTCCTGGGTTCGGTATTGCTGCGCCTTGATTACCACCACGCCATCGCTGGTGATGCGGCTGTCGCGCCATTGCAGCAGCCGCTCTTTGTAGAACGGCGGCAGCGACGAGGCGTTGATATCGAAGCGCAGGTGCATGGCGCTGGAGACTTTATTCACGTTCTGTCCACCGGCGCCCTGAGCGCGAATGGCGCTCAGCTCAATCTCGGCATCGGGTAGGTGCACGTTGTTGGAAATCTCCAGCATGGGACGTTCGCTCTTTTGCTTTTTGCAGGGGTCAGTCTGTGGCGACTTGCAGCGCGGCAGTACGTGCCCGCGACAGCTTCAATCGGTAGCACGCCCACATGATGACCAGCCACACCGGAATCGCGTACACCGACACCTGAATGCCCGGAATCAGCAGCATCACGCCGAGAATGAACAGCACGAAGGCCAGGCACAGGTAGTTGCCGTAGGGGAACAGCAAGGCGCGGAAGGCGGTGCGTACGCCGTCTTGTTCCATGCGCTGGCGGAATTTCAGGTGCGAGTAACTGATCATCGCCCAGTTGATCACCAGGGCCGCCACCACCAGCGACATCAACAGTTCCAACGCGTTTTGCGGCACCACGTAGTTCACCACCACGGCCAGCACCGTCACCAGCGCCGAGAGCAGCAAGGCGTTTACCGGTACGCCGCGTTTATCCACTTTGGCGAATACTTTGGGCGCGTCGCCCTGCTCCGCCAGGCCCAGCAACATGCGGCCGTTGCAGTAGGTGCCGCTGTTGTAAACGGACACCGCCGCCGTCAGCACCACAAAGTTGAGCAAATGCGCGGCGGTGTTGCTGCCCAGCAGCGAGAACACCTGCACGAACGGGCTGCCGCTGTACGGGTCGCCGGCGCTATTGATGTGTTCGAGCAACAGATTCCAAGGCGTCAGCGACAGCAGCACGACCAAGGCGCCGACGTAGAAAATCAGGATGCGGTAGATGACCTGGTTGATTGCTTTGGGAATCACGCTTTTCGGCTGATCCGCTTCGGCAGCGGTGAAGCCGAGCATTTCCAGGCCGCCAAAGGAAAACATGATAAAGGCCATGGCCATGACCAAGCCGCTGATGCCGTTGGGGAAAAATCCGCCGTGGGCCCACAGGTTGCTGACCATCGCCTGCTCACCGCCAGCGCCGCTGACCAGCAAGTAGCAGCCCAGGGCGATCATGCCGACGATGGCCACCACCTTGATCATGGCGAACCAGAATTCCGCCTCGCCGAACAGTTTTACGTTGGCCAGGTTGATGGCATTGACCAGCACAAAGAACACGGCCGCCGACACCCAAGTCGGAATTTCCGGCCACCAATAGTGAATGTATTTACCCACGGCGGTGAGCTCGGACATGCCCACCAGAATGTACAGAACCCAGCAATTCCAGCCGGACAAAAAGCCGGCGAAACCGCCCCAGTATTTGTGTGCGAAGTGACTGAACGACCCGGCTACCGGCTCTTCGACGATCATTTCGCCGAGCTGGCGCATGATCAAAAAGGCGATAAAGCCGCAAATGGCGTAGCCGAGAATCATCGACGGCCCGGCGCTTTTCAGCACCCCGGCCGAGCCCAGGAAAAGCCCGGTGCCGATGGCGCCGCCTAAGGCGATCAATTGGATGTGGCGATTTTTCAGGCCGCGTTTGAGCTGGCCGGAGGTCTGACTGTCGTGCATGTAACGTCACCTACTTGTTTTTATCTGTGACGGGATCGGACCCGCCGCGCTTGTGGCACGGCGGAATTCAGCAAGGCGGGCGCGCGGCCTTGGTGTGGTCGGCGCGCCCCTTTACGCCTACAACAGCGGGGGAGCGTCGGGCTGCACCTCCGGTGTCGCATTGGCAAATGCTTCAAGGGAATTACAGCGCTCGACTACAGCGAGAATGCGTGGGTACGCATGGAGGTCACAGTTAAAACGGCGGGCATTGTACACCTGCGGCACCAGGCAAACCTCCAGCAAACCGGGGCGCTCGCCCAACGACAGTTCGCTCGGCATGCGCTGCAGGTTCAGTTCAACCGCCGCCAAGCCGCTCTCAACCCAGTGCCGGTACCACGCGTCTTTGGCCGCCGCCTCTATGCCCAACGTTCCGCTTAGGTACTGCAACACGCGCAGATTGTTCAACGGGTGAATATCACAGGCGATGTGCAGCGCCACGCTGCGAATTTGCGCACGCAGGCTTGGGTCGCGGGGTAGCAGCGCCGGTTGCGGATAGCACTCTTCGAGGTATTCGAGAATGGCCATGGACTGAGCAATGCGGGTCTGCCCGTCCACCAGCAGCGGCAACAACCCTTGTGGGTTCAGCGCCTTGTAGTCGGCGCTGTGCTGCTGGCCGCCGTCTTTGACCAAATGCACCGGCACCGACTGGTACGCCAGGCCTTTAAGGTTCAGCGCAATGCGAACGCGGTACGCCGCGCTGGAGCGCCAGTAGTCATAGAGCGTCAGCATGGCTCAGCCTCGGTACGCAGTGACCACTTGGTCGATGGCGCCGAAAATGCTCTGCCCTGCCGCGTCGAACATCTCGATGCGCACCCGGTCGCCAAAGCGCAGGAACGGGGTTTTTGCCTCGCCGTGCTCGACGATTTCCAACATGCGTTTCTCAGCCAGGCAACTGGAGCCGGCGCTGCGGTCATAGTTCGACACGGTGCCCGAGCCGACGATGCTGCCCGCGCCCAGCGCGCGGGTTTTCGCCGCGTGAGCCAGCAGCGTCGGGAAGTTGAAGGTCATGTCGGTGCCGGCGTCGGGCTGGCCGAACAGCTCGCCGTTGATGTGCGAGGTCAGCGGCCGGTGCACCTTGCCGTCGCGCCAGCTTTCGCCAAGCTCGTCCGGGGTAATGGCCACCGGCGAGAAACTCGACGACGGTTTGCTTTGGTAAAAACCGAAACCCTTGGCCAGTTCGCCGGGAATCAGGTTACGCAGCGACACATCGTTAACCAGCATCAGCAATTGGATATGCGCGCCCGCCTCGGCCGCCGACACGCCCATGGGCACGTCGTCGGTGACCACGGCGATTTCCGCTTCGAGGTCGATGCCCCAGGCTTCGTCCGCCATCAGAATCGGGCTATGGGGCGCGATAAAGGTATCGGCGCCGCCTTGGTACATCAGCGGGTCGTGCCAGAAGCTTTCCGGCATTTCAGCGCCACGGGCTTTGCGCACCAGCTCCACGTGATTGACGTAGGCGCTGCCGTCGGCCCAGTGATACGCACGGGGCAATGGGCTGGCGCAGGCGCTCTGGTCGAAGGCAAAGGCCTCGCCTTCCAGGCCATCGTTCAGGCGCTGGTACACCGCTTCGAGTTTCGGGCGGGCGGTGGCCCAGTTGTCGAGCGCCGCTTGCAGGGTGGCGGCAATGCTTGGGACTTTGACGGCGCGGATCAGGTCGCGGGAAACGACGATGAGTTGGCCGTCACGGCCGGTGTTCAGGGATGCGAGTTTCATAGAATTCTGATCTTCGAGTGTGTTGAGGTTGTGTAGGGCGTGGCACCGCTGCCCTCTCCCCTAGCCCCTCTCCCGCGCGCGGGCGAGGGGAACTGAACGCGGTCGGCTGGCCTCCCCTCGCCCGCCTGCGGGAGAGGGGCCGGGAGAGGGGCCGGGGGAGAGGGCCGCGGCAGTCACCGGTCTAACCTTTTCCCGGCGCCCGCCACGAATCCACATACGCCGCCACATCCACCGCCGCTGCGGCTTCGCCGATCTCCAGGCCACGCCGTGTGTCGATCATCACCGCCACTTCCTCGACAAAGGTCGCCGGGCTTTCCTGGCTCTTTTTCAGGGCTTTGGGGTGTGGGCCGTGGGGGAAGCCGCAGGGGTGCAGCGTGACCATGCCGGCCTCGATGTTGTCGCGGCTGAAGAAGTTGCCGCGGTGGTAAAACAGCACTTCGTCGTAGTCGTCGTTGTTGTGATAGAACGGCACTTTCAACGCGCCGGGGTCGCTTTCGACCGGGCGCGGGGTAAAGGTGCAGACCACAAAACCATTGGCCACAAACGTAGTGTGTGCCGATGGCGGCAGGTGGTAGCGGTGGCTCATGACCGGGCGGATGTCGCGCCAGTTGAGGCGCACCACGGTGTTGTCACCGTGCCAGCCGACCACGTCGAGCGGGTTGTACGGGTAGGTCACGGTGCTGATCTGGTTGCGCCGCTTGATGCGAATTTGCCAGGTGTTTTCGTCTTGCTGGGCTTTGAACGCGTCGTCCAGATGCGGGTGATCGAGCACGGCGGGGTCGAAAATCGCGTGCGGGCCTAGCAGGCCTTTGTCGGGTAGCTGGTAGGCGCCATCGGTGTTTTCGATCAGCAGCATAAACGTCGGCTCGCTGGCTTCGATGCGCCAGGCGGTGCCGCGTGGCACCACCAGGTAATCGCCGTCGCGGTATTGCAAATGACCGAAGTCACAGTAGAAATGGCCGCTGCCTTCGTGCACGAACAGCAGCTCATCGCCGTCGCTGTTGCGCACCAAATGACGCATCGCACCGTTGCATTTCCACACGCGAATGCGCACGTCGCTGTTGTGCAGCGCCAGCGGCGCGGCGAGCGGGCAATCGCTTTCGCTCGGCACCCGGTTCAGGTCGAACGCGTGGGGGCGCAGCGGGCCTTGCCAATCCACCCAGCCGGTTGGCGGATGCTTGTGGTGCAGGTGCGCGGCGGGGCCGAAAAAGCCTTCGCGGCCCATCTCGCGTTCATAGGTGCCTTCGGGAAAGTCGCAGTGCGCTTGCCGTGAACACTCGCCTTCGCGCAGGGGAAACTGAATCCAGTTGCGGCTCATGGTGCAGCTCCTGTGCTTAGTCCGCTGCGATCACGCCACGGCGAACCTGGTCTTCCTCAATCGACTCGAACAGCGCCTTGAAATTGCCCTCGCCAAAGCCTTGGTTGCCTTTGCGCTGGATGATTTCAAAGAAGATCGGGCCGATCACCGTATTGGTGAAAATCTGCAACAGAATGCCGTCATCCCCCGGCGCGCCGTCGATCAGCAGGTTGAGTTCCTGCAGCACGGCAGTCGGTTCGCTGTGCCCGGCGACGCGGGTGTCGACCTTGGCGTAATAGGTGTCCGGCGTGCTCATAAAGTCCACGCCGTTGGCGCGCAACTGGCGCACGGTGGCGTAGATGTCGTCGCTGGCCAGGGCGATATGCTGAATGCCTTCGCCGTGGTACTCGCGAATGAATTCTTCGATTTGCGATTTATCGTCAGCCGACTCGTTGATTGGGATGCGGATCTTGCCGCACGGCGCGGTCATGGCGCGTGACAGCAGGCCGGTGAGTTTGCCTTCGATGTCGAAGTAGCGAATTTCACGGAAGTTGGCGATGCGCTCATAGAAGCCGGACCACACATCCATTTGCCCACGGTTGACGTTGTGGGTCAGGTGATCGATTTCCCGCAGGCCCACGGCGTTGTCGTTCGGGGTGCGGCCTTCGATGTATTCGAAGTCGACGTCGTAAATGCTTTTGTCGCCGTAACGGTCAACCAAATACAACAGCGAGCCGCCGATGCCTTCAACACAAGGAATATTCAGCTCGCCAAAGTTGGCATGACTGCCCACCAGCTTGGCGCCTTGCGACTGCACATACGCGGCGGCTTGCGCGGCGTTCTGAACGCGGAAGGCCATGGCGCAGGCGCTGGGGCCATGCTTGAGGCCGAACTCGCGCACGTGACCGGTGGGGCTGCCGTTGAGTACGAAGTTGATGTCGTTCTGCTGGAACAGAAACACTTCCTTGGAACGGTGCTTGGCGGTTTCGGTAAAGCCCATGGCGTTGAAGAGCTCACGCAGCTGCTGGATGCCTTCGGGCGTTGGCGCGGTGTATTCCACGAACTCGAAGCCGTCGGTGCCGATGGGGTTGTGGGCCTGGATTGGATCGGGTTTGAGAGCGTGCACGGCGTTCATTGCGCCTCCTGAATTGTTGTTATGGCGGTGGCCGGGGGTGGCCGGTGGGGTTCATAACAGCGCTTGCGGGAGGCGGGAACAAGATGGGGTGGGTGGAGGTTTTGAGGGGGTTGTGGGGTGAGGTGGCAAGGATTTGATACGGGGGTGGGTTGGGTGGGTTTTGGTGAGGCGGTGCTTTGCTCCGATTCAGGGAGTTTCGTCGGGGCGATGAAGTTTGCTCCCTTCACTACTCTGGATTCCCGCCTTCGCGGGAATGACGGTGTAAGCCGAACAAAACTCGGCAATCAAACCTCCGCCATCCCCGCGCAGGCGGCGGTCCGACGATTCGGGATCCAGGCTTGCATGGCGAACCTATATATCCGCCCCGCCTGAGCCCTCAACCGCGGAATACTTGACCGCTTTTAACCCAGCCAAAGCGTAAACAAAACCTGCCAGCCCGGCCTACTTTCGTTACGTCCACCACCCAAGTGCCCGCCTTCGCCCCGCTCAACCCGTCCCGACGCCGGTACTCCATCTCACCTGCGCATCAAACGGCATCGGCTTGGCAATCGCATACCCCTGCGCGTAATCCACACCCACCTCCGCCAGCGCCTGCATGATTTCCGCCGTCTCGACGAATTCGGCGATGGTCAGTTTGCCCATGACGTGCCCGATCTGGTTGATCGACTCGACCATCGCCCGGTCGATGGGGTCTTCGAGCATGTCTTTGACAAAGCTGCCGTCGATTTTCAGGTAGTCCACCGGCAAGTGTTTCAGGTAGCCAAACGAGGACATGCCCGCGCCGAAATCGTCCAGAGAAAAACGGCAGCCGAGGCTTTTCAGTTCGCGGATGAAATGGATGGCGCTGGCCAGGTTGGCGATGGCGCTGGTTTCGGTAATTTCAAAACAGATTTGCTGCGGCGCGATGTTGAAGTGGCTGAGCTGCTCGCGCACAAAGCCGAGAAAAGCCTGATCTCCAAAGGTCGGCCCCGACAGGTTGATGGCGCAGGTGGCGATCGGGTCGCTGTCCGGGTTGGCCTGTCGTTGCGCCAACACGCCAAACGCCTGGCTGACCACCCAGCGGTCAATCAGCGGCATCAGGCCGTAGCGTTCGGCGGCCGGAATAAAGCGAATCGGTGGCACTAAATGGCCGTCTTCGTCGCGCAGGCGCACGAGTAGTTCCAGGTGCGCGCCGCTGCCCTGCTCCGCCGCCACCGGCGCGATCAGTTGGTAGTACAGACAGAAGCGCTGCTCTTCCAACGCCGCATGAATGCGCTGCACCCAGGCCATTTCGCCGAAGCGGTTGGACATTTCCGAGTCGTCGCTTTCGTACACCTGCACGCGGTTACGGCCTTTTTCCTTGGCCATGTAGCAGGCCATGTCGGCCGAGCGCAGCGCCTCGGCAAGGGTGATGCGCGACTGCGCCAGCATCACCAGGCCGATGCTCACGCCAATGTTGAAGTTGCGCCCGTCCCAGACAAATTGCAGGTCGTGCACGGTCATGCGCAGCAGTTCGGCAATACGTGCCGCCGGCGCGGCCGGGCAGTTTTGCAGAAGAATGCCGAACTCATCGCCCCCCAGCCGCGCCAGGGTGTCGCCTTCGCGCAGGTGCTCTTGCAGCAACACGCACACTTGGCGCAGCAACTGGTCGCCCGCCGCATGGCCGCAGGTGTCGTTGACCACTTTGAATTGGTCGAGGTCGAGAAACATCAGCGCGTGCTGCCCCGCCTGGGTTTCCAGGCGCAGCAAGGCGCTTTCCAGGCGTTGCTCGAATTCGCGGCGGTTGGCCAGGCCGGTTAAGGCGTCGTGGGATGCCTGCCAAGACAGGGTGTCGATGTACTGGCGTTCGCGGGTCATGTCGTGCAGCACCAGCACGGCGCCGGCAATGCGTCCGGCAATACGAATAGGCGCGCTGACCAACGCCACCGCCACCTTGCTGCCGTCCAGGCGCACCACTTGCTGAGCGTGGGCGCTGCCACCGATTTCGCCGGTCAGAATGCGTTCCACCAGCGGCGTGTCGGCTTGCTGGCAGTCGCTGTCTTGCAGCTGAAACAGCGTGCCCAGCGAGCGCCCGCGGGCGTGTTCGTTGCGGCACAGAATCAGGTCTTCGGCGGCCGGGTTCATGTATTCCAGGCAGCCGCGTTCGTCCGTGCGGATCACCGCATCGCCAATCGAGGCCAGGGTGGTTTGCGCCCGCTCCTTCTCGGTTTGCAGGGCCAGCTCGAAGGTTTCGCGCTGTTGCACCAGCTTCAACGTGCGCAGGGTCGCCAGCGCGATCAACACGGCAGCGGCCAGCACATTGGCGCCCAGCAGCAAGCGCTGAATAAAGCGCGACCCCTGGCCCAGGGTGTCGGAAAACGCCTTGGCCACCGGCGTGACTTGCTGGTTGATGGCGTAGATCTGCTCGTTCCAGAACTCCACCTGTTCAGGCGTTGCGCTGCCGGTGCTGATGCTTTGGTGCATGCGCTCGCCGACGTCTTGCAGGGCCAGAATGAAACGGTCGCCGACCTGCCAGTGGCCGATGGCGGTGCTCAGGTAACTGAAGTGGCGAAAGTCGCGGTACAGCCAGATCAGGCCGGGAATGTCTTGCGGGTGCGTGCCGCCGCGCAGAAACCCTTCGTGGGCGGCGGAGTAGTCCGGGGTTGGCAGGTCCATGGCCAGGCGCGCGGCATGGTCGCCCAAGGGAATGGCAATGGCCGCCTGGAAGGCGCGGTAGTCGGCTTCGTCGCGGGTGTCGGCGTACAAGTGCAGGTAGGAAAATGCGTCTTTCTGCCCCTTGGACCACAGGCTTTCGCCGGTCACATAAGCGCGTACCGACGACAACAAGTCCAGGCTGATCCCCGCCAGCGCGGCTTGCAGTACAACAATGGCAATAAAAGGCCACACCAACACGAACAGGCGACGTTTGTCCCGCATTCGAAGTGCCCCGCTCAATCCTTATGACGCGAAAGGCCTCGGAATCAATGCCCGGATCTATCCGTGCGTTTCCCTATTGCCGCTCGCCGGCCGGCCAGCTTTTGCAGCATAGAAGTAAACCGCAGAAGTTGCGCAAGGCCCGCGCACCGGGGCCTTGCGCTACGAAAGCCAGCGCCCTCAGATGCCGGCTATTTCCCGCAGCCGATACCACGACATGCCCAGCGCCAACAGCGGCGTGCGCAACAATTTGCCGCCCGGGAATTTCATATGCGGCACCTGCGCGAACAGGTCGAAACCCGTGCTGTCCTGGCGACAGATGGCTTCAGCCAGCAGCCGACCGGCCAGGTGAGTGGTGTTCACGCCATGCCCGGAATAGGCCTGGGCGAAGTACACGTTGGTTTCGCCGTGCAAACGGCCGATCTGCGGCAAGCGGTTGGCACCAATGCCGATGGTGCCGCCCCAGGCGAAGTCGATGCGGGTGTCGGCCAGTTGCGGGAACACGCGCAGCATTTTCGGGCGCATATACGCGGCGATGTCGTGGGGGTCGCGCCCCGAGTAATGGCAGGCGCCGCCAAACAACAGGCGACGGTCGGCAGACAAGCGGAAGTAGTCGAGCCCCACGCGCTGGTCGCACAGGGCGCGGTTGCCCGGAATCAACTGCTCGGCCTGGGCCTCGCTGAGCTGCTCGGTACCAATGATGTAACTGCCGGCGGGCAATACTTTGCCGCTCAGTTCCGGCACCAGCCCGGCCAGGTGAGCGTTGCCGGCCAACACCAGCGAGCCCGCGCGCACCAGCCCGGAGGCGGTGTGCACTTTCACTTTGGCGCCGTATTCGATGCGCTGCGCGGCGCTGTTTTCGAAAATGCGCACGCCCAGCTTGTGCGCTACGGCGGCCTCACCCAGGGCCAGGTTTAGCGGGTGCAAATGGCCCGAGCCGCTGTCGATCATGCCGCCGACAAACACCTTCGAGTCGACCACACGTTCCATCTGGTCGGGCTCGATCAGCGTCAGTTCGTGGCCGTAACCCATGCGCTCGAGCGCCTGCTTGTCCTCGATAAACCCTTGGTAGTGCTGCGGCGTGTTGGCAAGGTCGCAGTAGCCCCAGCGCAAGTCGCATTCGATGCTGTATTTGGCGACGCGCTGGCGAACGATTTCCACCGCTTCCAGCCCCAGACGCTCCAGGGTGGCCACGCCGTCGGTGCCGATCTGGCTGGCGAATTTCGACAAGTCGTGGCCGACGCCACGAATCAATTGCCCGCCGTTGCGACCGCTGGCGGCCCAGGCGATTTGCTTGGCTTCCAGTAGCACCACGGACAGGCCGCGTTCGGCCAATTCGATGGCCGTGTTCAACCCGCTGAAACCACCGCCGACGATGCACACATCGCAATCCAGCGCGCCAGTGAGCACCGGAAAGTCGATCTGTTTGTTGCGCGTGGCATGGTAGTAGGAGGCGGTGTGGGCCGTGGGCGCGGCGCCAGGATTAGGGGAGTTCAGCGTCATACAAAGACCTAAAGCTTGGAGGTTTGCACCTCTGGAAAACGATGGGACGGACCGGCGAAACCGACTCCTGTAGGAGCGGCTTCAGCCGCGATGCTTGTGATGTTCAAGAGCATCGCGGCTAAAGCCGCTCCCACAGGGGCAGGCGTGCGGTTCGAGCGCCGAGCGCTATTAGCGGGCGGACTTGTATTTGTTCCACGCACGGGTGGTCCAGCGCATGACGGCGGTGGTCCATTCGGACGATACGTAAAGCTTTTTCAAGACCTCGTCCGACGGGTAGATGGACGGGTTGTTGCGAATTTCCGGGTCCATAACCGCGTCGGCCGCCTGGTTGGCGTTGGCGTAGCCGACAAAGTCGCTGACTTTGCTGATCACGTCCGGCTTGAGCAGGTAGTTAATGTAGGCGTGGGCCTCGGCGATGTTTTTCGCGTCGGCGGGAATGGCCAACATGTCGAACCACAGGTTAGCGCCCTCTTTGGGCACCACGTAGGCGATGTCGATGCCGTTGCCGGCTTCCTTGGCACGGCTCATGGCCTGGAAGGCGTCGCCCGAATAGGCGAAGGCCACGCAGATATTGCCGTTGGCCAGGTCCGCCACGTATTTCGAGGAATGGAAATAGGTGATGTACGGGCGAATGGCGTCGAGCTTTTTCTGCGCTTCCTTATAGTCTTCAAGGTTTTTGCTGCGTGGGTCTTTGCCCATGTAGTTGAGCACCGAGGGGTAAACCTCGTCTGGCGAGTCCATCAACGACACGCCACAGGCTTG
This sequence comes from Pseudomonas sp. AC136, assembly GCF_979258585.1. NCBI lineage: Bacteria > Pseudomonadati > Pseudomonadota > Gammaproteobacteria > Pseudomonadales > Pseudomonadaceae > Pseudomonas > Pseudomonas sp. AC136. Next base: position 4,680,162 of record NZ_OZ409865.1, on the reverse strand, counting down.
CAGCTTTTTGATGTTCTCCGGCTCGAACAGCACGGCCCAGGAATCGATAGTGTCGACGCCCAGCGCCTCTTTTACTTTCTTGACGTTAAAGGCGATGCCGTTGGTGCCCCACAGGTAGGGCACCGCGTATTTGTTGCCGGGATCGTTTTCTTGCAGGCGTTCGAGCAAGGCGGGGCTGAGGTTTTTCCAGTTCGGCAGCAGACTTTTGTCCAACGGCTGGAACACGCCAGCGCGGATCTGACGGCTGAGGAAGTGGTTGCTCGGCACGACGATGTCGTAACCGGTGCGCCCGGCCAGCAGCTTGCCCTCCAGGGTTTCGTTGGAGTCGAACACGTCGTACACCGGATTGATGCCGGTCTCGGCCTTGAAGTCTTTCAAGGTGGTTTCGCCGATGTAGTCGGTCCAGTTGTAAACGTTCACCACGCCGCCGGCAGATACGCCGCCGCTGAGCAGCAATACGCTGCTCGCCAACACTGTTTTGATCAGTGACTTGCTCATTCGCCTTCCTCTAGGGTGTGTCCCTTTCAGGTTTTTGTTTTTACACGCTCAGCAACAAGAACTCGCGCTCCCACGAGCTGATGACGCGTTTGTAGTTTTCGTGTTCAGCACGCTTCACTGCCACGTACGCAGCCGGGAAACGCTGGCCCAGATACTCCTTAACCATGGTCGATTGCTCCATGCATTCCAGGGCTTGTTCCAGCGTCAGCGGCAAGCGCAGGTTGCGGCGCTCATAACCGCGACCAACCACCGGCTCGCTCGGGTTCAGACCTTCGACCATGCCGACATAACCGCACAGCAAGCTGGCGGCCAGGGCCAGGTACGGGTTGGCGTCAGCGCCTGGCAAACGGTTTTCCACGCGCATGTTTTGCGGATCAGATTCCGGTACACGCAGGCCCACGGTGCGGTTGTCTGCGCCCCACTCCACGTTCACTGGCGCCGAGGTGTCGGGCAGGAAGCGGCGGAACGAGTTCACGTTTGGCGCGAACAGCGGCAGGGTGTCGGGGATGTACTTTTGCAAGCCGCCGATGTGGCCGAGGAACAGCTCACTCATGCTGCCGTCTTCGTTGGCGAACACGCTTTTGCCGGTGGTCAGGTCGACCACGCTCTGGTGCAAATGCATGGCGCTGCCCGGCTCGCCAGTCATGGGTTTGGCCATGAAGGTGGCGGCCACGTTATGGCGCAGCGCCGCTTCGCGCATGGTGCGTTTGAACACGAAAATCTGGTCCGCCAGATGCAGCGCGTCACCGTGACGGAAGTTGATTTCCATCTGCGCGGTGCCTTCCTCGTGAATCAACGTATCGAGGTCCAGCCCCTGCGCTTCGCACCAGTCGTACATATCTTCGAACAACGGATCGAATTCGTTGGTGGCTTCGATGGAATAGCTCTGGCGGCCGGTTTCCTGGCGACCGGAACGGCCCACCGGCGGCTTCAACGGATAGTCCGGGTCGGGGCTGCGCTCGGTGAGGTAGAACTCCATTTCCGGGGCGACGATGGGCTTCCAGTTTTTCGCGGTGTACAGCGCCAACACTTTCTTAAGGATGTTGCGCGGCGACAGGTCGATGGGGTTGCCCATCTTGTCGTAGGTGTCGTGAATCACCTGAGCGGTCGGCTCCAGCGCCCATGGCACCAGGAACACGGCGTTTTCATCGGGGCGGCAATGCATGTCGATGTCGGCGGGGTCGAGCAGGTCGTAGTAGACGTCGTCGTCGACGAAGTCGCCGGTTACTGTCTGCAACAGCACACTCTCTGGCAGGCGCATGCCCTGCTCAGCGAGAAACTTGTTGGTGGGGGAAATCTTGCCGCGGGCGATGCCGGAAAGGTCGGAGACCAGGCACTCGACTTCGGTGACTTTATTGTTATTCAGCCAAGTTTTCAGCTGCTGCAGATCGCCTTTCATAAACCCTCAGGGGAGTTGTGCTTGAAGGCGACGATTCTGCGCGGGGCGTTCGCGGGGCATCTATCCAGTTTGCGCAACGGTGGCTGCCACTTTTTGGCGCATGTGGCGTTTAGTCGCGAAACGGCACACCTAAGCTCCGCGAACGGCTAAACCAACGCCTCGCCAAGCCCGGCCATAATCGGGCGCATAACAATCTGAAAACGTGATTCGCGATGGCGATCAAGGTCTTGCAAACTCTGGACGTCGACCAGCAAAGGACGGCCATCGACGGCTGGCACCAGCACTACGCGCAGATGTCGGCGGGGCGTTTCCACGGCAGCATCGTGCATGCCCAATGCAACGGCGTGGAAGCCTACGAAGAACGGATGAACACCCGCGTCGAGCAACATTTCCACGCGCCCGACAACGCCCTGGTGTTCAGCTTCGACATGGCCGACGGCGCCCTGTACCTGCTCAACAGCGAAACCCAGAACACCTGGATCACCCCCGAGAACTACCGCGAAGTGGCGGTGGTGATCGACCTCGACTTGATGGGCCAACCGCCCTGCCCCAACAGCCTCGACGGCCTGCTGCTGACGCCGCTGAAGTCGCAGCAGAGCCAGGTGTTCAGTTCATGGTTGAGTTACGTGCTGAACAAACTTTCTGCCACGCCGGGCGCCAGTCTGGACGCCAACTTGTCGCGGCAACTGGTAGACGACTGTTTATTCGTCCTCGACTGCTCGTCGCGCTCGCTCGACCAATCGCGGCAACGGCGCCTGGCCGAAGACCGGCGCATCGTCGGCAAGGTATTCGAGCTGGCCAGCGCCTACCCGGAAGACAATTTCAACGTGCTGGAACTGGCGACCGCGGCCGGCGTGACCGTGCGCCAGTTACAGCATTCGTTCACCCAGTTCACCGGCATTACCCCCAGCGCCTGGCTGCGCCTGCGCCGGCTGAACGCCGCCCACCGCGACCTGGCCCGCGCCGCGCCAGAGGAAACGACGGTGGCAGAGGTGGCCATGCGCTGGTCGTTCTGGCACTTGGGACGGTTTTCGGAAGCGTATCGGGGCTTGTTTAACGAGATGCCCCGGTGCACGTTGCAGCGGCGCTGGAGCTGACAGCCGCAGCGCTCACCTGTAGGAGCCAGCTTGCTGGCGAATGGATTGGCTGCGCCGATGACGCCAAGATCAAAAGCTCGAGGCTAAAGCCTCTCCTACAAAAAACTCACCACCTGTAGGAGAGGCTTTAGCCTCGATGCTGTTCGCCCTACTAAATCGCAGACAACAAAAAACCCGCCGAAGCGGGTTTTTCTCAGACCATCCCAACATCCTGTCGGCAGCCACCTTGGCAATGGTCGATCGTCCCTGATCCTGAAGCACTCCCTGCGCTTCAGTGACGGGGTTAGATTAAGAAATCTCCTACATATATAAAAGGCGATATCGGAGCCGCTTCTTGTAAGCCTTTCGCTATAGCGCGCTGGCGAATGGCTTACTCGGCGCCCGGGCTGGAATAAACCGAGCGCTCGCTCGGGCTAAAAGTGGGCGTGTGGTTGCGCCCGGCGAATGCTCCGCAACGCCTTAAGAACGGCCCTTGCCTGTTGCTGAGCAAACAGCACTACAGCAACCTGCGCCGCGCCCAGCACTTAATTCGGCGTAATCAACGCCTCGCCCGGCCGATATGCCACCTAAAAACGTGCCAGCCGTCGCAAACCGTCCGTCTTGTCATCGTTTAGTAGCAGCCGACCCTTTTACTGCACAGCAAGGGTGCAGGAATTCAAGCAGGGGCTGAGCCCGTGCGGCCTGGAGCGGTGACTTCGCCGTCATAAATCGACCGTTGATCGGACGACCGGCTGTCATATGCCGGGAACAAAGACGAAAAAATCAATCCAACGAAAGTCGAGTCTAACGCTGACGCGGCACGGGCTCAGAGGGACATTTCCGACGCGGAAAATGGCGAATTCCGCTAGGTGTAAGGGACTTAAGACAGCGAGATGGCAGGTTGCTACTGTCGATGCAGACGGCTTATGCTCCGCGCCCCGCTAGCCGAGGGTAAATATTTTCTGAACTTTTGAGAGAAAATAAACCTAAGAAAATCAGCTAGAAATCTCCGCTAACCCGGAGCGCCATGAAAGCGACACATAGTGTCGATACCATGAACGTAGTGTGATGGCATATTTCGTGCTTCGTGTGAATTAGGGCCTGGTTCGAGTGCGTGGTGATTCCACACACGACTCCAGTTTTATCAGCCAGCTTGATCTCGCGAAGTGGAGTGAACGGTCTATGGAAAGACTTAGCACCACCCAGCCGGCCTGGTACCTCTTGCAATGCAAGGCGCGCCAAGACAGTCGCGCTGAGGAGAATTTGCTTCGGCAGAATTACGTGACCTTCCGGCCGCAGTGGGTGACCCAACGCGTGCTGCGTGGCAAGCGCCAGGATGTGCTTGAGTCACTGTTCCCCGGCTACCTATTCATCCAGTTGAGCCATGAGGACAACTGGTCTGCGCTGCGCTCCACGCGCGGAGTCAGTCGCATCGTTAATTTCAACCACGGCCCCGCCTCGGTGACCGATCAGGTCATTGAGCATTTGCGTGCGCGCTGTTCGGGGGAAATGCCCAGCCAGCTGTTCCAGCCGGGCGACAAGTTGCAAATCATCCAAGGGCCATTGAGCACGCTGGAAGGAGTCTTCCTGGCGATGGATGGCACGGAACGCGTGATGATCCTGTTGCAGTTGTTGAGTCGTGAACAGCCCGTTCGCGTGCCCTTGAGTCATATCAAGAGCGCGTAGAGAGGCCGGCAATAACCGTCGTACTAAATGCTCCAGCTGAACCGGCCATCGATGTGGCCGGCCACCCGTAGTGCTCGAGCAGTTTTAATCACATCAGCTAGCCGCGTTATCAAGGACCATACGTGCAACCTTGGGGCGGTAGCGTGGAAAAACGATCACTTTCATCCCGCTGGCGACCTTTGCCAGCCCGTTACAAAGGACTACTTCATGCGTGCCATTTCTGCCTGTGCCCTTATGTTGCTCGCCCTGACTGCTGGCGTTGCGAACGCCGCCGAAACTGTGCGCTCGTCCGCAGTTTTGATTGCCGCCGAGGACACCAATTCCAGCGCTAATGACGGCGCAACAGGCGCGCCAAGCGGTGGCAACGCAGGCACCGGCAGCACAGCGAAAACCGCAAGTCCGAGCTGAGCAAATGTTGATGAAACCATTTGCTATCGCCGCGCACTAAGCGAAGCGGCACAGCTCACCCGCTTACCCCTGACGCGCGCCCTGCCGCAGGCATGAACAAGCAAGGACTTCGCATGAAATCGATCCGTCGGCTCGCCATTACGCTTGCAGCCCCAACCGTAATTCCCGCCTCGGCTTGGGCATTGGAACCGCAGAGTGTCGACGTATTCGGCCTGCAGTTCACCCCGACCCTGACGATGAAAGAAAGCTACGACGACAACTTCCGCGAGCTCGAACATCACGAAGAATCGTCGTGGATCACCACTATCAAACCGGCTTTCGAGTTGCTGGCTGAAGACCGCAACAGCGCGTACCGCCTGACCTACGAAGCCGACAGCGACATTTACCACGACGCCTCCGATGCCAGTAACACCGACCACAAGGTGCTGCTCGAAAGCATCATGGAGTTCACTTCCAGCCATCGCCTGAAGCTGGAAGCCGGGTACGACAAAATCGAGGAAACCGGTGACACCGCCGTCGCCGATGAAAACGACAAGTACCACTCCACGCATGTTGGAGGCCTGTACACCTTCGGCGCCAAAACCGCCGATAACCGCCTCGACTTCGGTGCCAACTACGAAGAGCTGCGTTACGACAACAGCGGCGACATCAACGCCGATGAAGAGCGCGACACCACGGCGTTCAACACCGTGTGGTACCACCGCCTCGGCGGCTCGACCAACTCGTTGGTTGAATATCGCCACTACGACTACGACTACGTACAAAAGAACAGCCCGCGCAACAGCACCAACGACGCCGTACTGGTCGGTGGGGTCTGGGAAGCCACGGCGAAAACCACCGGCAAAATGCGTGTGGGTTATGAGAAGAAAAACTTCGATGACAGCAGCCGCGACGACCTGACCAGCCCTATGTGGGAAATCGGCGTCGACTGGAGCCCACGCACCTACTCCACCTTCAGCCTGACCACTCGCCGCGCCTTCGACGAAGGTGACGACGGTTCCGACGCAATCAAGAACACCAGCACCTCGCTGGCCTGGGCGCATGGTTGGACCGAGCGCATCACCTCCACTGTGCAGTACGAGTTCGGCACCAAAGACTACGAAGGTCAGGACCGCTCCGATGACCTGCAAGTGATCGGTTTCAACCTCAACTACAAGATGCGCCGCTGGCTGGATATCGGCGTTGGCTATAGCCACCGCGACAACGATTCCGACGCGGCTGAACAAAGCTTCAAACGCAACGTGTACATGGTCAGCCTGACCGGCAGCCTTTGAGCCATACCACCTTGAGCCTATCTATGATTCGCAGACTTTTTCTCTCGCTGATTACCCTGGTCTTCTGCCAACTGGCCGTAGCCGAAACAAGTGGCGGGCAATACCAGCTCGCCTCGGGTGACGTTGTGCGCATTCAGGTTTACGGCGAGCCGGACCTGAGTTTTGAAGAAATCCGTCTGAACGATGCGGGCACGTTCACCTACCCGTTCGTAGGCCAGATCGACGCACGCGGCAAGACGCCTAACCAGATCGAAGACCTGATCGCCAACAAACTCAAAGAAGGCTATCTGAAAGACCCACGCGTGACCGTCGCAGTCGTGACGTACCGTGAGTTCTACATCAGCGGCGAAGTGCAAAAGCCTGGCGGTTATCCGTATCAGCCGGGCCTCACCCTGCAACGTGCCATTGCCCTTGCCGGCGGCCTGACGGAGCGTGCTTCGACCAAGCGCGTGACCATCGTGCGCGGCACCGGTGAAACACGTCAGGGCGAAAAAGCCACCCTCGAAACCGCCATTCTTCCTGGCGACACCATCACCATCGAGCAAGGTTTTTTCTGATGAATGATCTGCAGCGCATCACCCCAGAGCGCGTCTTGCCGTTTCGTAATCACCACGAAGACGAAGATGTCATCGACCTGAAAAAACTCGGCGAAACCCTCTGGCAGGGCAAGTGGAACATCCTGGCCTTGATTGTCATCGTCACCATGTTGGCTGTGGTCGCGGTGCTCAACCTGACGCCTCAATACCGCGCCAACTCGATTCTGCTGATCGAGGACAAGCACGCGCCGGTGTTGTCGTTCCAGCAAATTCTCGACCCGTCCGACAGCGGCAGCGAATACCTGCAAACCCAGTTGGCGCTGCTGCAATCGCGCGGCTTGGCCGAGCGTGTGGTGCGCAAGCTGAATCTGACTGACGAGCCGATGTTCGACCCGCGTCAGCACGCCGAATCGGCCTTTGCCCCACGCGCCATTCTGGCCAAGCTGGGCGTCGGCGAACTGATTCCTGGCTTGCTGCCCGAAGAAGATCCGAATGCCGGCCCGACTGAAGAGCAAGTGTTCGACATCGTCACCCAGCGCCTGCGCGACGAAATCGAACCTGCCCTACTCGGCAAGAGCAAGTTGATGGCTATCGGCGTTGAACTGCCGAACCCTGAACTGGCAGCGAAAATTGCCAACGCCGTGGCCGAAGGCTTTATCGACAGCCAATTGGACGCCAGCCTAGAAACCTCGCTGGCCACCACCAACTGGATGAACTCGCGCCTGGAAGAACTGCGCAGCAAGTTGAAAACCGCTGAGGACAAACTGCAGGCGTACCGCGAACAAGAAGGCCTGGTTGACGTAGACGGTGTGGCCACCATCAGCGCCAATGAGCTGTCGATGACCGGCAACCGCATGATCGATGCCCGCCGCGCTCGCGCCGAAGCCGAAAGTCAGTACCGTCAGGTGCAGAAAATGAGCACCACCGGCGACCTGGAACGTCTGGCCAGCGTGCCTGCCGTTCTCGGCCACCCGCTAATTCAGCAATTCAAAGCCGACGTGGCCCGCGCCCAAGCCAAGGTTGAGGAAATGTCGCGCCGTTATGGCGACAAGCACCCGGCGATGGTCGGTGCCCGTTCCGAGTTGTCGGCCGCTACCGCCAGTCTGCAAGCGCAGGTGCAATTGGTGGTCGCTGGTATCGAGCGCAACTACCAACTGGCCCAGGCCAACGAGAACTCGCTGCGCTCCTCGTTCAACAACAACAAGGCACAGATTCAGGACATCTCCCGCAAGGAGTTCAAGCTGCGTGAACTGCAACGTGAAGTGGACACCAACCGTTCGCTGTACGAGACCTTCCTCACCCGCTTGAAAGAAACCGCGGCGACCTCGGACATGAACTCGGCCAACGCCCGTATCGTTGACCGCGCCATCGTGCCGACCAAGGCCAGCAAGCCACGTAAGCCGTTGATCGTTTCGATTGCAGCGGTGTTGGCGGCGGTGCTGGGCATCGGTCTGACCTTGCTGTTCGAAGCCATGAACAACAGCTTCAAGAGCACCGAAGACGTCGAAAGCAAACTCAACGTGCCGGTTCTGGGTGTGGTGCCATTGGTGCCGAAGAAGAACCGTCATCAGGTCGCGCATCTGTTCGAGCAGAACGAGAACAAGGCCTTCAGCGAGTCGATACGAACGCTGCGGACCAGCCTGGTACTTACCGACCTCGACAGCCCGCGCAAAATCGTACTGGTCACCTCCTCCGTACCGGGCGAGGGCAAGAGCTCGATTGCCAGCAACCTGGCCTTCTCGGTTGCCCACATCGAAAAAGTGCTGCTGATCGACGCCGACTTGCGCCGCCCAACCATGGCTCGCAACTTCGACTTCCCGGTCGGCACGCCTGGCCTGGCCAACCTGATTGCCGGTACCGCCAAGCTCGATGAATGCATTCGCACCGTGGGCAACGTCGACATGATGCCAGCCGGCATGGTGCCGCCGAACCCGCAGGAACTGTTGTCGTCGGCACGTCTGACCAACATTCTGGAACTGCTGAAAACCCGCTACCAGCGCATCATCATCGACTCGCCACCGACCATGGCGGTGAGTGACTCGAAGCTGTTGGCCACCACCTGCGACGCGCTGATCTATGTGGTTCGCGCCGAGCACACCTCGATTCCGATGGTGCAAAAAGGCATGGGCCAGTTGCTGCAAAACAACGCGCCGGTGACCGGTGTGGTGCTGAACCAAGTGGACCTGAGCAAGACCTCGAAATACGGCTACAGCTATGCCAGCTATTACGAAAACTACGGCGAAACGCCGAAAGCCTAGCGCTGCCCTGCAGCGCTCCTGCGGCTGTTTGAGTGGCGCCCTGTTGGCCACTCGTCATTAATCCGAACCGGCGCCAGACGCCGGTCATGGATTACCGTTCCACCCCTTTAAATCCGCCGTTCTCTGCCTGGTGGTGACCGTTGTAAATGGGGTCACGACCTGCGTGAGCTACGCCCGGAGGCAACATGATCGACCTGCACTCACATTTGTTACCTGGCATCGATGACGGTGCCGAAACCATGGACCAGGCATTGGAAATGGCTGCGCATGCGGTCGCCTGCGGAACCACCCACATGGTTTGCACGCCGCACCTGCATCCGGGCCGTTACCACAACACCAAAGCCAGCATTCGCGGTGCGGTGTCGCAATTCGCCCAGGCGTTGGCCCGTGCCGGTATTCCTTTGCAAGTGAGTGCAGCGGCCGAAGCACGTTTTGATTCAGACCTGCTGACCCTGGCCATGAAGGGCCAACTGCCCTTCCTCGGCGAATGGAATGGGCGCCAGGTGTTGTTGCTTGAATTCCCCCACAGCGAGATTCCGCGCCAGGCTGAAAAGCTCACTGGCTGGATGCTGAAGAACAATATTCAACCGCTGATTGCTCACCCCGAACGCAACAAGGAATTAATGGGCGCTGGTAATCACAAACGAATCGAACCCTTTCTGGCCCAAGGCTGTCTGTTGCAGGTCACCGCTGGGGCAGTCGCCGGTTACTTCGGTAATCCGGCCCAGGAACTGGCCGAACGCTTCCTTCTGGAAGGCCAGGTCACCGTACTCGCCAGCGATGCGCACAACATGAAACACCGTCCACCAGACCTGCGCCCCGGCCTTGAACACGCCGCTGAATTAATCGGCGAATCAGCCGCGCGCCTGTTGGTAGACGACAACCCGTGGCGTATTGCCCGAAGCCATTTTGCCGCCGCGAGTGCCGCATGACCGATACACCGCTACAACAGCCATCGCCGCAACAGCCGCCGCGCACCGAGCGCCGTGGCAACCGCCAGCCGCCCAAGCCGCAGTCGCCGCTGTATCGCGCGCTGACCGGTGTGTGCCTGGTGGGTTCGTTGGTGGCCTTGGTGCCGGCGGCACAAATGGCCGTGGCCGGGTTGGCCAGCTACCGCACTGAAACCACATTGCTACGTTGGCAAGCCAACGGCCAGGTACCCGCTGAAATCAAATGGCAGCACGCCCTGCGCGCCGCTCAATTGGCAAACACCTGGTACCCGGTCGCAAGCGGCACGTACCTCGAACAACTGGGCCAGGTGTACAGCTGGCGCGCCTTCGATCAACCCGTTGGCGCCGACAGCGCTCGCGAATCGCGCCTGCTGGCGGCTGCTGCCTATCGCCACTCGGCGCGGGCACGGCCGACCTGGCCGACCACCTGGGCGCACCTGGCCCAAAGCAAATACGCCCTGGGGGAAGTCGACAACGAATTCGCCCAGGCACTCAAGCAAGCAAACGAGTGGGGCCCGTCTCGGCCCGATGTTCAGTTGGAACTTGCAAGCATTGGCCTACGCGCGTGGCCACTGCTGAATCACCAACAACGCGTCGATGCTGTCACTTCTGCACGCCAAGCCATGGATAGCACGAAACAAGCTGCGAACTCCCTGTTCGCCATCGCCCAGGCCAACGGCCTGGAACAAACGCTCTGCACGAGCGTTGGCGATAGCAACGGGGCCCGAAACTACTGCACGCGTGGAGGTAACCAATAAATGACTTCCCAACACAGCAACCTCATGGCGAATCGTCGTGGCCTGACCTTTTGGGGTCAATGGGTCACTGCCATGTTCCTTGCCAACCTGGTACTCACCGCTCTGGTGGTGATGAAATTCGGCTCGATTCCGAGTGAATACCGGGTTCTCGGCATTCTCACCATTCTCGGCTCGGTGCCCTGCTATGCCGCTTTGCAGGTCTACCACAAACGCCATCGCCTGCTTTCGGGCATGGGCCGTTTGCTGGCCGGCTGGTGCTTGTTGCTGGGCGCGTTGATGACCATCGCGTTTGCTACTCAGACCACCGGCGTGTACTCGCGTGAAGTGGTATTCAGCTGGGCGATTCTTGGCTTCACTGTCCAGGTGCTCAGCTATATCCCACTGCGCATGATCACCCGTCTGCACTCGCGCAAACTGCGCAAGGATCGTCGTTCGGTCATCGTCGGCACCGGTACGCTGGCCAAAGACCTCGCCGAAAAACTCAGCCACCCAAGCCGCGTGCCGTTGATTGGCATGATCGCTACGGAAAAGAGCAAGGCCGACGACAACTGCGACCTGCCGATTCTGGGCAACCTCAACGAACTGCGTGATGTGATCGAGCGCGAGAACATCCGCCGCGTTTACATCGCCGTGCCGCTGGGCGAAGTGCAGCACATCGAGAACATCTACATCGACCTGCTCGACATGAGCGTGGACGTGGTGTGGATTCCCGACTTCGGCTCGATGCTGTTGCTTAACCAGTCGATCTCCGAAATCGAACACATGCCGGCCATCTACCTCAACGAAAGCCCGATCAGTTCGCACCCGGCGGCCCTGTTTGCCAAGGAAGCCATGGAGCGCACCCTGGCGGCCATCGCCCTGCTGTTGCTGAGCCCGGTGTTGATTGGTATCGCCATTGCGGTGCGTCGCTCCTCCCCTGGTCCGATCCTGTTCAAGCAGGAACGCCATGGCTGGAACGGTGAAGTGATCAAGGTGTGGAAATTCCGCTCGATGCGGGTTCACGCACCCGAGACCGTGGTGAAACAAGCCACGCGCAACGACGACCGCATCACCCCGGTTGGCCGTTTCATTCGCCGTACCTCGCTGGACGAATTGCCGCAATTGTTCAACGTGGTGTTTGGTGAAATGGCGCTGGTGGGCCCACGTCCGCACGCTGTCACTCACAACATCTACTACACCGACAAGATCCGCGCGTACATGGCCCGTCACCGCATCAAACCGGGCATCACCGGTCTGGCGCAGATCACCGGTCACCGTGGCGAAACCGAAACCATCGACAAGATGCAGCAGCGGGTTAACCAGGACCTCAACTACATCAACCAATGGTCGCTGTGGTTGGACGTGAAAATCCTGATCAAAACGCCGTTCACCCTGTTGTCGAAAAACATTTACTAAGCCGATCAGCCCCGTGCTCGCCACGGGGCTTTTTTGGGCCGCTGCACTTTTTATTCGTCACCCTTTCACTTAACTGTCAGAGCACCGATCCGAACCATGGAAGCCATTCCAATCGCCTTATTCTGGGGTTTCGTACTCCTCAGCCTGTTCGGCAAGCCCCATGCTCTGCTGTACCTTTTTTTCGGCTCGTTCTCTTTTGGCGCCTTTGCCGTCATTCCCTCTGCCCTCACCGGCGGCCTGACCCTGACGCCAACGCCGATCGTGGTGTTGCTGATTGTGGCGCGCACCCTGTGCAGCCGTCCGGGCGTGGAATTTTTCGTCAGCGCTGCGCTGACGCCTAAACGCCTATTGCTGCTGTTTCTGTATTGGGTGGTGGCGCTGTTCGTCACCGTGTTCATGCCGCGCTTGTTCATGAACGAAGTCACCATCATTCCCGTGCGCCTGGAGCTGTCGACCTTCGGCGAACCGCTGCGTCCTTCCACGCAAAACTTCTCGCAGATGGCCTACCTGACCATCTCGGTATTTGCGGTATTCGCCTTCACCCGCTTGATGCGCGACGCGAACATTCGCCAGCAAGCGCTCAAGGCGATCTGCCTGGGTGGTGCCCTGGCGCTGTTCACCGGGTTGCTCGACTTCGCCAGCCAGTTCGTGCCGCTCGACGCCGTGCTGGCGCCGTTTCGTACCGCTACCTATGCACTGATGACCGAAGTGGAAATTCTGGGCGGCAAACGCGTGGTGGGGCTGATGCCTGAAGCGTCGGCGTATGGCTTTCTGTGCATCACCTTCCTGGGTCTGATTTATTTCTTCCGCCACGGTATTCGCGACCGCTGGCTGCGTGAAACCGGGGCGCCGATTTTGATCATCGGCCTGATCGGCATGATCTGGTTGTCGACCTCCTCGGCGGCGTATGTCGGCCTGGTGGTGTTCTTCCTCGCTGCCGCTCTGGAATGGACGGTGCGTAAAAGCTCACGCAATCCGGGCAAAGGCTTGGGCGTGGAGTTCTGGACGGTGTGGAGCGCGATCATTCTGGTGGGCTTGGTGGTGCTGTTCGCCCCTGCCCTGCTCGACCCGATCGTGGAAAAGGTCAACGAAATGGTCTTGAACAAATCCAAGACCAGCTCCTATGAAGAACGCAGCATGTGGACCGCCGTCGGCTGGCAAGCGCTGTGGGACACCTGGGGCGTCGGCGTTGGTATCGGCGCCACCCGCACCTCGAACTTCGCCGCAGCGGTGTTCAGCAACAGCGGCTTGATTGGCGGTTTCCTGTACTTCGCGTTCGTGTGGCAATCCATGCGCCGCAAGATTCCGGCCGGCCCCGAGGCGGTTAACAGCCAGTCGATTCTCAACGGTGTGCGTTATGCCTACATCCCAACATTCATCGTCAGTCTGTTGATCGGCACCACGCCAGACTTCAACAACTACAACGCATTCCTGTATGCCACGGCCTTGGCCGTGGCGCTCGGTTCGCGCAAACAACCCGTGCCGACCCCGGCATTTGGGCAAGGCCCGTGGCGGCCTTTGACCGGCAATCCTCAGGCGGGTGAGTTACCACGATGGTGAAGTCCAAGGACGCGAGCGCTAACAAGTCCCGCGCTGATTTTTTCTTTGTGTATTTGGCTTACACCCTGCGTTACCTCTACTTGCTGTTGCTGATCCCGTTCTACGGTCGCGTGCTGGGCGTGGAAGGCTATGGCGTGGTGCTGGCGGCGATGTCGTTGATGACCATTGCCTGGCGTTTTGTCGAGTGGGGCTTTGCCACCATCGGCATGCGCGAAATGGCCACGGCCACGCCCGACCGCTTCGGCGTGTTGATGGGCCATCACCTCAGCGCCCGTCTGCTGCTCACGGTGGCCGCGATACTCGGCGGCGCCGCCGCGATCATGCTCTCGCCGGTACTGGCAGCGCATCCGATTGCGGGTGCAGCGGCCGTCACTCTGGGCATCGTTTCGGCGTTCAACCTGGGCTGGTATTTCGTCGGCAGCCATCGTCCACGGGCTGCTGTGAAACTGGAAGTGCTCGGCTTCGCGGTCAGCCTGGTATTGATTTTCGCCTTGGTTCGCGACGAAGACGACAGCGGCCTGGTGCTGCTCTCGCTGCTCTGCTCCGGGGTTGTGGCCTCGGGCTTTGCCTACTGGCAAGTGCGCAAGGAAATGACCGGCGCCACTTTGGGTATCAAGCAAGGCGTGCAGTTGATTCGCCAGTCGAGCACGGTGTTCTTGTACACCGGCACCTCGGCGTTGTTGGTGGCCTCGTCCACCTACCTGCTGAGTATTTTGTCCACCTCCGCCGAGGTCGGCTCGTTCGGCGCGGCGGAACGATTGATTGCCGTGGGTTTGAGCGTGATGGGCCCAGCCGGGCAGATCTTCGTACCGAAGATCACCGCCCTGTTCGTCAAGGACATCGACGGCGCCCACGCCCTGATCCGTAAAGCGTTTCTGCTGATTCTCGGCATCGGCCTCGCCGGTCTGGGATGCAGCCTGGTATTGGGTCCGTGGGTGGTGCCAATCATCTTCGGTCCTGGTTTTGAAAACAGCGTGCCGGTGCTGCAACTGATGGCTGTGCTCTTCCCCATCAGTGGCTGCAATCTGGTACTCGCCAGCTATGTGCTGATCCCGCAGCACAAGGAAAGCGTGTTGGCAAAAGTGGTGCTGGCCGGTGCGGCGATCAGCCTGTTGATCGCGGTGCCGCTCGGTATGCATTTTGGGGGGATGGGCATGGCTGTGGCCCGTCTCGTAGGTGAGTCGATTGTGCTGATCAGCCTGACTTACTACTGCTGGAAAATGGGCATTCTGGCTCGTATCTTCAACGTTAAAAAATGATGGATTTTCCAATGAAGGCATTCGTCGTAATCGCCACGAAAGGGCGCGCCAAAGAGACTTACGTTCTGCTCGACTACCTCGAGCGTCAGACCGAGAAACCAGCGCATGTGGTGTTAGTGGGCAGTGAAGCTAAAGACGTTGAAGGATTGGAAGCTCATCCCCTGGTCACCAGCGGCCAAGGCAGCATTTTGCTGTCGCGCGCTGGCCTTACGATTCAACGCAACGCCGGGCTCGATGCACTCGCGCCCCTGGTAGCCGATCTACCCGGCAGTGAATGGTTCGTCACCTTCTACGACGACGACTTCCGCCCAGCGCCCAACTGGCTGGAAAGCGCTGGCAAGGCCATGTTGCTGGATCGCCAGATCATGGGCGTCACCGGCAACGTGTTGGCCGACGGCGTGAACAGCGAATTCGGTGTGTCCGAAGCCGATGCCGCCGCCTACATCAGCGGCCAGAAGCCGGCTGAAAATCACTGGTCGAGCTCCTCGAAACAGAAAGACCTCAGCGGCCTCTACGGCTGCAACATGGCCTACCTCGGCACCGTGGCCACCACGCTGCGCTTCGACGAAAACCTGCCTATGTACGGCTGGCAGGAAGACTTTGACTACTCCAGCCGCACGCGCCAATACGGCCGCGTGGTGTTGGAGCCAAGTTGCCGCGGCGTTCACCTGGGCGTGAGCTCGGGCCGTACCAGCGGCGTGCGCTTCGGTTACTCGCAAATCGCCAACCCGATTTTCCTCGCTCGCAAGGGCACCATGACCTGGCGCACCGCCGCCAAACTCATGTCCAAGAACCTGCTCGCAAACATTGCGAAAACCCTGTTCATGGTTCGCATAAAAGACTTCCCGGGCCGTCTACGTGGGAACTTTCGCGCCTTCAGCGATCTGATCACCGGCAAGCTCAATCCTCTGCACGTCCTGGACTTAAAGCAGTAACCAGCGCGCGCGTATAACAACAAAAACCAACGCGTTAGCCCGTTGCGTATCGACATGCATCGGGGCCCCTTTGCGCTGCGTTTTTAGCTGGCGGTCTACGCAAGGCCTGCGTCACAAGCACGGGTCTTATTTTCGGTATCGGTAAGCAGTACTGGCCGGCATGTGATGTCGGTCGGTGTGTGGGAATACAAGGAGATTTACATGGCGACCGCAGCAGTGACGTACCTGCCACAACCTGCGAGCAAAATAGGGATAGACGGGGATGCGTTGCGCAAACCGCTGTCCGGTGTCGGTCAATATGTGTTCAATCTCTGCAAAGAGCTCGATCGCCTGCTGCCCAACGCGCTGTTTTTTGTGTACACCCGGCTTCCTGCGGACAAGGTGGCAGTGCCTTCCGAGCGCTGGGTGATTCGACAGGAAAGCCACCCGCTGGCGCGCAAGCTTCCTTCGTTTCTGTGGTTGAAAACGCGCGGTGCGCAAATGGCCCGCCGCGACAACCTCGACGTGTTCTGGGCCGGGCGCACCATTCACCCCGGCACCCACGTGGCACGCCGTACGGTGGTGACCGTGCACGACCTCAACCACCGCCTGGTGCCCAAGACCATGGAATGGGCCACGCGCCTGTCGCACATGCTCTGGTTCGACCGCGATGTGCGCAGCGCCGATGCGATTTTCACCAACTCGCAGGGCACTTCGGATCGTTTGTTGAAATGGGTAGGTCGCGCCGCTGACCTGGTGATTCACCCAGGCGTGCGGGCCGACTTCCACCCCATCAACGCCGCCGACCGCGAACACGCCCTCCCCGCGCTGCAAGCCTTGGGCATTGTTCCGCCTTACGTGCTGGCCGTCTCCACGCTGGAGCCGCGTAAGAACATCGGCATGTTGGTCGAAGCCTTCGTCAAGCTGAAACAGAGCGGCGCACTGGCAGAACACAAGTTGGTACTGGTCGGTGCCAAGGGCTGGCAGAACAAAGAACTTGCGCAAAAAATCGAGGATCACACCTCGCTTGGCATCGTACTTCCCGGCTACGTGCCGGACGAGTTGATGCCCGCTGTGTTTGCCCTGGCCGACGTGTTGGTCATGCCTTCGCTGTATGAAGGGTTCGGTATGCCGGTGCTCGAAGCGCGCGCCGTGGGTACGCCGGTCATCGTCTCCGATATTCCCGAACTCAAAGAGGCGGCCGACGGTCAAGGCGAAGTGGTCAATCCGGTGCTCGGCGAAATCGAAAAAGCACTGCTGGAAATGCCCCACGTGTCGGTCGAAGAACGACAGAGCGCCAACGGTGAAATTTTCACCTGGGCCAACTCGGCGCAACGGATGAGTGACTTCCTCACGGAGAAGAAAAACTGATCGCGTTTTTCCTTTTTTATCGAGCCTCAGGTCACCTCCCTTTGCAGAGCGATACACGTATATGGTGATTATTTTTTCCGGTCATTTGATCAACCTCGGCGATGCGCTGATTGCCCTGCGCGAAGCCAAACACTTTCAAAGCAAGGGCCACAAGGTTGTGGTTTGCCCATGGGAAGAAGCGCACGTTGAGCTGCGCGACGACTTTGCCAAGCTGGGCATCGACATCGTGCCCATCCGCAACCAACCGATCAAAGCGCTGCTGCTGTGCATGCGGGCGCACTTGATCTTCGGCGGCGGGCACATGGTGCGCGAGCAGGTGTCGACGTTCTGGCTGGGCTTCATCACGCTGGCGTTCTTCTTCAGTCGCCTGTTTGGTCACCGCGCGGTAATCGCGGGCGTCGGCGTCAGCAAGGTGCAGCACACGCTGCGGGCCAAGCTGTACCGCGCCATGCTGCGCCTGGCTACGGTGGCCTATGTGCGTGACCCGGTATCCGAACAGGTGCTGCGCGATCTGGCGCCAGCCAGCACGGGCAAAATTCACCTGGGCGGCGACATGGCCTTTATCGGCGGTCCGATTGAAAGCCTGCCCTCCACCGGCGTCTGCCTGGTCGCGCCGGCCGTGGATAAAAGCGAAAACCGGAGCGTCGATCACGACGAAATTCTGCAGGTGCTCAATACCTTGAAGCACCAGGGTCTGAAGCGCGTGACATTGGTGCCCCACGACATTCGTGACGACTTTGACCAGCAGGCCTGCCGTGAAATCAAGGCGTACCTGGACGGTAAAATTGATGTGCCCATCGACATTCTGCCGATCAGCGACCTGAGCGACGGATTGCTGCCCGCCTACCGCGAAGCCTCGTGGGTCATTACCGCGCGGCTGCACGGTTTGATCCTCGCCTCGCTCAATGGCGCCACGGTTTACTACACCGAAGCCTCGAGCAAGAAGCTGCAGTATTTCGCCGAGTTTTTTGGCTACACCTCGGCGCGCAAGGAAAACCTCACGGCGACTTCACGCGACGGTCTGGCGCAAATCACCAGCAACCTGTCGAACCGCGCCGAAAATTCAGTCGCAACGCTATAAAAGACTGAACCAGTTATGGCCTTTTCGCTCTCACACAACCTCGACCTTTCGCGCATTAAATGGGGCGTTCCAGTTTGATCTACGTAAATGCGCGATTCCTCACGCAAGCCATGACCGGCGTGCAACGGTATTCCCTGGAAGTCAGCTTGCAATTGCGCGAGCAGATGCCGGAAATCCGCTTCGTTGCACCCCGCAATATCGTTCAACACGAAGCCGCTCAAGCACTGGGCGTCGAGTTGGTCGGCAACCGCACCGGGCACGCCTGGGAGCAGCTCGACCTGCCGAAGTTTTTGCGCAGCCAGGGCTCGCCGCTGTTGGTCAATTTGGCCAACACCGCGCCCTTGCTGTACAGCAACAAACTCTCGACGTTGCATGACATCGCCTTCGAGCGCTTCCCGGAAAATTTCTCGTGGAAGTTCCGTACGGCGTATCAGCTGGCCACGCCACGCACCATCAGAACCTCGAAAAAGGTGCTGACGGTCAGCGAATTTTCCAAGCAGGAAATCTGCGCGGTCTACCACATCGCGCCCGAGCGTGTGGTGGTGGTGCCCAACGCCGTTTCCGGCGAATTCAGCCCGCAGCCGCACGACGTGGCCGAGCCGTATTTGCTGGCGGTGTCATCGCTCAATACGCAGAAGAATTTCCACGGTCTGGTCGATGCGTTCAGCTTGCTGAAACAGAGCAGCCATAAGCTCTACATCGTCGGTTCACTGAACAAGAATTTCGCCGACCCTGGGTTGGTGAAAAAGATCGAAACCGACAGCCGCATCAAGCTGCTCGGCCGCGTTACGGATGAGGAGCTGGTGCGCTTGTACAGCGGTGCAACTGCCTTTGTGTACCCCTCGTTCTATGAGGGCTTCGGCCTGCCACCGCTGGAAGCGCAAGCCTGCGACTGCCCAGTGATTGCGGCCAACGCCGCGAGCCTGCCGGAAGTGTGCGGCGACTCGGCGCTGTACTGCTCGCCTTATGACGTCAACGACATTGCCAAACAAATGGACGTGCTTATTTCCAGTCCGCAGCTGGCCCAGTCCCTTCGCGAGAAGGGCCGCGCCAATATCCAGCGCTACAGCTGGGCAGCCTCGGCCTCACGCCTTCTACAGGTGATACGGGAGTTCCAATGAAAGTCGCAATCATCCATTACTGGTGGCTCAGCAATCGTGGCGGCGAAGCCGTGTGTTCGGCACTCGTGGAGTTGTTCCCGCACGCCGACCTGTTTATCCATGTGTGCAACGAAGACGTGGTGCGCAAAGCCTTGCCCAGCACCTTCACCGGCACCATCAACACCACGTTTATTTCGCGCCTGCCCGGTGCGAAGAAGCACTACCAGAAATACCTGCCGTTTATGCCGATGGCCCTGGAGCAGCTCGACCTGTCGGCATACGACCTGATTCTGAGCAGTGAATCCGGCCCGGCCAAAGGCGTGGTCACGCGCCCTGACGCCGTGCACATCTGCTACTGCCATTCGCCGATGCGCTATGTGTGGGACATGTACCACGAGTACCTGTCGGGCGCCGGTCGTTTGATTCGTACGCTGTTCCCGTTCGTGTCGCACTGGTTGCGGGTGTGGGATCGCTTGTCGGCGGACCGCGTCGACCAGTTCATCGCCAACTCCA
Organism: Pseudomonas sp. AC136; assembly: GCF_979258585.1. Taxonomy (NCBI): domain Bacteria; kingdom Pseudomonadati; phylum Pseudomonadota; class Gammaproteobacteria; order Pseudomonadales; family Pseudomonadaceae; genus Pseudomonas; species Pseudomonas sp. AC136. The sequence continues at coordinate 4,660,126 of NZ_OZ409865.1, read as the reverse complement.
ACTTTGTGGCCCAGCGCATTCGCAAGTTTTACCGCCGCGATGCCGAGGTCATTTACCCCCCGGTAAACACTACTGAATTCAGCCCGAACGAAACCCGTGGCGACTTCTATCTTTGCCTCGGCCAACTGGTTGCCTACAAGCGTGCCGACCTGGCCGTGGAAGCCTTCAACCAGCTCGGTTTGCCGTTGGTAGTGGTGGGCGAAGGTGAGCTGTTCGAGCGCCTGAAAACCATCGCCAAACCCAACGTGAAACTCATGGGCCGCCAGCCCTTCGCGGAAATCAAAGACCTGCTGCAACGCTGCCGCGGTCTGGTGTTCCCGGGCATGGAAGACTTCGGCATCGTGCCGGTGGAAGCCATGGCCGCCGGTGCCCCGGTTATCGCCTACGGTAAAGGTGGCGCCCTGGAAACGGTTATCCACGGCAAGACCGGCATTCTGTTCCCGGAGCAAACCGTCGAGTCTCTGATTCAAGCGATTCAGCAGGTAGAAAGCGGCGCGGTCACCTTCGACCCGGCGACCCTGCATGAACACGCGGCCACCTTCGACAAGAGCATTTTCAAGCAGCGCATCCAAGCGTTCGTCGATGACGCGTTGCTGGGCTCCGGCCCCGCCGTACAACGCACCCTTACCACCACTGCGCGTCCAGCCCTTACTGAATAAACGCAACAAGGAGGTCTACCATGCTTCTACCTATCATCATGGCTGGCGGTTCCGGCTCACGTCTGTGGCCACTGTCGCGCCAACTGAACCCCAAACAATTCCTGCAACTGGCCGACGCCCAGCTGTCGATGCTGCAAGCCACCATCTCGCGGCTCAAGGGTCTGGATATTGCCCTGCCCCGCTTGATCTGCAACGAGCAGCATCGCTTCCTCGCCGCTGAGCAACTGCGTCAGCTGGACATGGAAAAATCCAACATTCTGCTCGAACCGGTCGGCCGCAACACGGCGCCGGCCATTGCCCTGGCCGCCCTGCAAGCGGTGAGCGACGGTCAAGACCCGCTGCTGCTGGTATTGGCAGCTGATCACCTGATCAAAAACGTCGACGCCTTCCACGCCGCCGTGCGCACTGCCATGCCGCTGGCTGAAGCCGGCAAGTTGGTGACCTTCGGCATCGTGCCGGATCACCCGGAAACCGGTTACGGCTATATCGAGAAAGGCGCCGCCACCGGCGACGGCGGTTTTGCCGTCAGCCAGTTCGTGGAAAAACCTGACCTGGCTACCGCCACCGATTACCTCAAGAGCGGCGACTTCCTGTGGAACAGCGGCATGTTCCTGTTCCGCGCCAGCCGCTACCTGCAAGAGCTCGAGCGCTTCCAACCGGACATTCTCGAAGCCTGCAAAAAATCCCTGGCCGGCGGCCAGCTGGACCTGCACTTCACCCGCGTGGACGCAGCCGAATTCGCCCTGTGCCCCGATGACTCCATCGACTACGCGGTCATGGAAAAAACCGCCGACGCCGTGGTCGTGCCACTGGATGCAGGCTGGAGCGACATCGGTTCGTGGTCGGCGCTGTGGGATGTGAGCGAGAAAGACACACACGGCAACGTGCTCAAAGGCGACGTGCTGCACCACAACAGCACCAACACCTATGTGCACGCCAGCAGCCGTCTGGTGACGCTGGTGGGCGTGGAAGACCTGGTGATCGTCGAAACCAAAGACGCGATCATGGTGGCGCACAAAAACAACGTGCAAGACGTGAAGAAAATCGTTGAGCAGCTCAAAGAGAGCGGCCGCAACGAACACGTCAACCACCGCGAGGTTTATCGCCCGTGGGGTGTGTACGACTCCATCGACGACGGCCATCGCTACCAGGTCAAACGCATCACGGTTAAGCCAGGCGCCAAGCTCTCGGTGCAGATGCACCACCACCGCGCCGAGCACTGGATTGTGGTGAGCGGCACCGCCAAAGTTACCAATGGCGACACCACCTTCCTGGTCACTGAAAACCAGTCGACCTACATTCCGATTGGCCAGGTTCACGCCCTGGAGAACCCCGGTGTAATTCCCCTTGAACTGATCGAAGTGCAGTCCGGTCCGTATCTGGGCGAAGACGACATCGTGCGGTTCGAAGACAAATACGGTCGCGCCTGATCCCTTCAGGTTGCCCGTAGCCACGCCGGTGCCCTGCACCGGCGATGCGCCTCCCGCACGTTGCTTCCCGCATACATGAATTGAAGGATGGAACAGATGAACTGCGCCGTGATTTTTGGTGGCTCGGGTTTTATTGGCGTGTTCTTCGCCAAACAACTGCTTGCCAAAGGTGGTTACGACAAGGTCTACCTGTTCGACAAAGAGCAGGTCACCCAGAAGCCATTCCCCTACCGCGCTCGCCTGGTGCATGAAAGCCCGGAGATCGTTGAGATCAATGGCGACGTACGCCAGCCCGTCAGTTGGAAGCCGGAAGAAACCGTTGCCCTGATCGCCAACTTCGCCGCCGTGCACCGCGAGCCCGGCCACGAAGATTACGAGTACTACGAAACCAACCTGCTGGGCGCCGAAAACGTCACCGCCTGGGCCGAACAGGTCGGCTGCAACGACCTGATTTTCACCAGCTCGATTTCGCCGTACGGCCCAAGCGAAGACCAGAAAGACGAACGCACCCTGCCCGTTCCGGCCACTGCTTACGGCGGCTCGAAACTGGCCGCCGAGAAGATTCACCAGACCTGGCTGGCGGCCGACAAGGCCAACCGCCACCTGGTGATCGTGCGTCCGGGCGTGGTGTTTGGGCCGGGCGAAGGCGGCAACGTCTCGCGTCTGGTCAAGGCCGTGATCAAGCGTTACTTCTTTTACATGGGCAACCGCACCACGCGTAAAGCCGGCACCTATGTGAAAGAGCTGTGCGCCGCGATGCTCTGGGTACTGGAACGTCAGAAAGAACAAGGCGGGCATTTCTCGCTGTTCAACATGACCATGAACCCCGGCCCGTCGATTTCCGAATACGTGGAAACCGTGTGCAGCGTCGCCGCCATCGAACGCAAAGTGCCTGCCGTGCCCTACCCGCTGCTGCTGGGCGTGGCGTACAGCATCGACGCCATCGCGCGGCCGCTGGGCATCAAGCACCCGTTCAGCCCGGTACGCATCCGCAAGCTGGTGCGCTCCAACAACGTACTGCCGCATTTCCTTGTAGAAAACGGCTACCCCTACCAGTACAGCCTGGCCACCGCCTTCGCTGACTGGAAAACCAGCTGCCCGGATGAGTGGCGCTAACAACAGGCGGGATGCCCCATGAGCGAAACCATTCTGGTCACCGGCGGCGCCGGTTATATCGGCTCGCACACCACCTTGGCCCTGCTGGAAGCGGGGTATCAGGTGGTGGTGTTGGACAACCTGTGCAACAGCTCCCCGGAGTCGTTGCACCGGGTGGAAAAAATCTGCGGCAAGCAGGCCGAATTCATTCAAGGCGACATCCGTGATCGGGTGTTGCTGGATGAAGTGTTCGCCTCGCGCTCCATCAGCGCCGTGCTGCACTTCGCCGGCCTGAAAGCGGTCGGCGAAAGCGTGGCCAAGCCGTTGGACTACTACGAGAACAACGTCGCCGGCAGCGTCACGCTGTGTCAGGCCATGGCGGCGGCCGGCGTTTACCGGCTGGTGTTCAGCTCGTCCGCCACGGTGTACGGCGAACCGACGCAAATGCCGATTCGCGAAGACTTCCCCACCGGCGTACCGACCAACCCTTACGGGCGCTCGAAGCTGATGGTCGAAGAGCTGCTGCAAGACCTGGCCCGCTCCGAGCCGCGCTGGAGCATCGCCTTGCTGCGTTACTTCAACCCGGTGGGCGCTCACAGCAGCGGCCTGATCGGCGAAGACCCCAACGGCATTCCCAACAATTTGCTGCCGTACATCAGCCAGGTTGCCATCGGCAAACTCAAGCAGTTGTCGGTGTTTGGCAATGACTACCCCACCGTCGACGGCACCGGCGTGCGTGATTACATCCACGTCGAAGACCTCGCCGACGGGCACCTGAAGGCCTTGCAAACCATCGCTGGCGACAGCGGCGTGAAGGTCTGGAATCTGGGCACGGGCCAAGGCTACAGCGTGCTTGAAATGCTCAAGGCATTTGAAGCGGCTAGCGGCCAGGCGGTGCCTTACCAAATCGTGCCGCGTCGCCCTGGCGACATCGCCGAATGCTGGGCCGACCCCGCCAAAGCGGCCAGCGAGCTGGGCTGGAAAGCCGAGCGCGGCCTCGACCAGATGATGAGCGACACCTGGCGTTGGCAGTCTGCCAACCCACAGGGCTACGCCAAGTAATACGCCACACCGGAAATGTAGGAGCGGCTTCAGCCGCGATGCGCCTGATCGAAAAGCATCGCGACTGAAGCCGCTCCCACAAGGGTTTTGTGATCCTTCAGGAGCTTCTTATGATCCGTAAATGTCTATTTCCCGCCGCCGGTTACGGCACCCGTTTTCTTCCGGCCACCAAGGCCATGCCCAAAGAAATGCTGCCCATCGTCAACAAGCCGCTGATTCAATACGGCGTTGAGGAAGCCCGCGATGCGGGCCTGCAACACATGGCCATCGTCACCGGTCGCGGCAAGCGCTCGCTGGAAGACCATTTCGACATCAGCTACGAGCTGGAGCATCAGATTCGCGGCACCGACAAGGAACACTTCCTGGCCGGCACCCGCGAGCTGATCGATGGCTGCACCTTTTCCTATACCCGCCAAGTGGCCATGAATGGCCTGGGCCACGCGATTCTCTGTGGTCAGCCGCTGATTGGCGACGAGGCGTTTGCCGTGGTGCTGGCCGATGACCTGTGCATCAACCTCGACGGCGATGGCGTGCTCACGCAGATGATCAAGCTGTACAACCAGTTCCGCTGCTCCATCGTGGCGATTCAGGAAGTACCGGCCGACCAGACCCACAAGTACGGCGTCATTGCCGGCGAGCTGATCCGCGACGACCTCTACCGCGTGCACAGCATGGTGGAAAAACCCAAGCCCGAAGATGCGCCGTCAAACCTGGCAATCATCGGCCGCTACATTCTGACGCCGGACATTTTCGGCCTGATCGCCGACACCGAGCCGGGCAAGAACGGCGAAATCCAGATCACCGACGCCCTGCTGAAACAAGCCAAATCCGGTTGCGTGCTGGCGTACAAGTTCAAGGGCCAACGCTTCGACTGCGGCAGTGCTGAAGGCTACGTGGAAGCGACCAATTTCTGTTTTGAAGAGCTGTATCTCAAAGGCAAGTAGCACGAACAGGGCCGCGCCATAGGCGTGGCCCACAGCCTTTCGGGTGTCAGGTTTTAGGGACTCGCTCCCTTGCAGTTAACCGTCCCAACGCAGGCAAGCGCATGAGAAATTCCAATAATAAGTTCCGTAAGGACATAAACGGCCTGCGCGCGTGGGCCGTTGTAGCGGTAGTTTTATTCCACTTCGGCGTGACCGGTTTTTCCGGCGGTTTCGTGGGCGTGGACGTGTTTTTCGTGATCTCCGGCTTCCTGATGACGGGCATCATTCTTCGTGGTCTCGAGGCCAATTCGGCGGCCGCAGCGAGCGGCGTCGTTGACTCCCGACGCTTCTCCATCATCGCGTTCTACCTGTCGCGGGCGCGGCGCATTCTTCCCGCGCTGTTGGTGCTGTGTCTGGTGCTGATGGTGGTGGGCTGGTTCGTGCTGCCGGCGGTGGAATACAAGCAGCTGGGCAAACACGCCATCAGTGCGCTGGGCTTTTTGTCCAACGTCATGTTTTGGCGCGAAGACGGTTATTTCGACGCGGCCTCCCACGACAAGCTGTTGCTGCACACCTGGTCGCTGTCGGTGGAGTGGCAGTTCTACCTGATCCTGCCGGTTTTCATGGCCATCGTCTGGAAGCTGCGCCCCAGCCGTCGCGCTCAGGCCATCGCGTTGTCGGCCGTGCTGCTGCTGTCGCTGCTGCTGTGCATTGCCGCCACGCCAATCAAGACCACTGCCGCTTTCTATCTGCTGCCGACCCGCGCCTGGGAAATGCTTGCCGGTGGATTGGTGTACCTGCTCGCCCAACGCTTCACACTGTCGGCGGGCCGGCAACGCGGTGTAGAGCTGGCCGGTTTTGCCGTGCTGATTGCCGCCATTGTGGTGTTCGACAGCAACAGCCAATGGCCGGGCTGGCGCGCAACCATTCCGGTGTTCGCGACCATGCTCATTTTGTTTGCCGCGCGCCAGGACTCTATATGGACCGGCACTCGCGTCGCGCAGTGGCTGGGCGACAGCTCCTATTCCCTGTACCTGTGGCACTGGCCGCTGGTGGTGGGTCTGGTTTATCTGGAACTGCAGGATTCGCCGCTAGCGATTGTCGTTGGCTTGCTGCTGACGCTGGTGTTTGGCGGGTTGTCGTACCGGTTTATCGAGCGCCCGGCGCAGTTCAGCCTGAACGTGATGCGCCAGCGCATCGGTGCGCTGGTGATCATTGCCGTCACGCTACTGGTGATGGTGCCGGGCGGGGTAATTTTGCTGCAGCACGGCATTCCTGGCCGGCTGCCGGCGCAGGTCGATGCGCTGTTCGCCGAGTCGGACAACAAAAACCCGCGCCTGGGTGAGTGCATGCAGAACGAATTCAGCGCGGTGCCGGAATGCACTTACGGCGGCCCCAAGCTCGGCGCGATTGTGGTGGGTGACAGCCACGCCGGCGCCATGATCCGCGGCGTCGAGCGCGCGCTTCCCAGCCCTGACGAACATGTTCTCGACTGGACCATGAGCAACTGCCCGACCATCGCCAACATCAAAGCGGTCGGCCAGATCACCTACCGATGCGGCAGCTTCAACGCGCGCAAAAGTCAGGAAGTAAATGCAGCGCAAGCCCAGGTGCCGATGCTGATCATCAACCGCACCTCGTACTACTTGCTCGGCCCGAATGAGCCTGACCGCACCCGCGAAGTGCCGGTGCCGGAGCTGTATTTCGACAAACCGTTCCCCTCGCGCAGCCCTGAATACCTGCAGGCCATGCGCGAGGGCATCATCGACACCGCCTGCGCGTTCGCCAAGCAGCGGCCGGTGTACATGCTGCGACCGATTCCCGAGCTCAAGCGCGACGTGCCGAAAACCATGGGCCGCGCGGCCATGCGCGGCAAGCAAGAGCGGGTGTGGATTTCCATGGACGAATACCGCCAGCGCAACGCCTTCACCTGGGAAACCCAGGACCTGGCGGCGGCGCGTTGCGGCGTGAACATTCTCGATCCCCTGCCCTACCTGTGCCGCGACGGTAAGTGCTATGGCGATGCCGATGGGCACCCGCTGTATTTCGACGACGACCACCTCAGCGAGTACGGCAGCGACCGCTTGCGCCCATTGTTCCAACACATGTTTCTCACCACTGACGCCACGGCCCACAGCACGCCTCCCGTAGAGACCACACCATGATTTACTCCAGCCCCCGGCGCTTCTATTCCCTGGACTTCATTCGCGGCGTGGCAGCACTGGCCGTGGTGTTCTGGCACTGGCAGCATTTCTTCTTCCAGGGCAGCACCTTTGTGCCGTACGAGATGGAACAGCAACCGTTCTACAACGTGTTCTTCCTGTTCTACCAAACCGGCTGGCTGGCGGTGGACTTCTTCTTCTCGCTGTCGGGCTTCATTTTCTTCTGGCTGTACGCGCGGGAAATTGCCGAGCGAACGGTCGGCGGTTGGGAGTTTTTCGTGCTGCGGTTTTCGCGGCTTTATCCCCTGCACATCGCCACCTTCCTGTTTGTGCTGCTGGCCCAGCAGTGGGTGATGGCGCGCACCGGCGACTACTTTGTGGTGCCCTTCAACGACCTGTACCACGCCGTACTGAACCTGTTCATGGCCTCCAGCTGGGGCCTGGAAAAAGGCCCGTCCTTCAACGGCCCGATCTGGTCGGTGTCGGTTGAAGTGCTGATGTACCTGGTGTTCTTCGTTGTCTGCCTGATGTTCCGCCAACGCCTGTGGGCTCACGTGGCGATGCTGGCTTTGGGCGCCGTGGTGATGGTGGCGGAGCCCATTGTCGGGCGCGGTATTTTCTCGTTCTTCCTGGGCGGGCTGATTTTCCGGCTGTACCGCTACGTGTGCGAAGGCGGTTGGCTGCCGCGCGTGCTGCCGTGGGCCGTGGGCGCCAGTGCCGTGCTGTGGCTGGTGACCGTGGTGGAGGTGTATCACCCGTGGTTCTGGCCGCTGGTGCAGAACATTGCGCAAAGCGTGCTGCCAGAAAAATTCGCCGGCCTGCTCGACAAAGCCGTACACGGCGCCACCCGCGCCATTGTCGTGGCCGTGCTGTTTCCGCTGAGCATCTTTACCTTGGCGCTGATGGAAACCAAACGCGGCTACCTTGGCAAACGCCTGGCCATGGTCGGCAACCTCACCTACTCCTCGTACCTGCTGCATTTCCCGTTGCAGTTGGTGTTCTTCACCGTGCTGACCCAGAACGGCGTAAGCCCGACGTTCTTCTACGGCGAAATGTCGATGCTGGTGTTTTTCGCCGTGCTGATTCCGCTGTGCCTGCTCAGCTTCCGCTACTTTGAAACCCCCGCCCAACGCTTCCTGCGCAACGCCCTGCTGCGCTCTGCGGCGAAGACCGAGGCGAAAAAAGACAACCAAAAAAACAACAACCTCGCCGTCGCTTCCAGCGCGAACAGCGAACAACCGAGCTAGGAATTCGTTATGGGCCGTGTCATCAGCATGATTGTTTTCTTCGCCACCCTGGCGGTGATTCTCTACACCGGACTGCGCAGCGATCCGGTGCCGCAAGCCTTCGAGTATCAGGACTTGCTCCACCACCTCAGCGCTTTCGCCGTGCTGGTATGCAGCGCCCGCCTGGCCTTCCCCGCCACGCACGCGTTCTGGACCGTGCTGTATTGCCTGCTGTTCGCCCTGATGATCGAGCTGACCCAAGGCTTGCTGCCGCTGCGCGATCCGTCGCTTGCCGACATGGCCTCCAACATAGCGGGCGTTTTAATCGGCTTGGGCGTTGCCTTGCAGCTAAAGCGCCAGCGCGTACAGCGGCAAATTCGCACTAACGAATGATTGGTTTATAGCGATCAGCTATTGATTGAGCACTATCGTCCCTGACAAACTCGCGCGCTGCGATCAACAGGGACGTTGCAATGAAGCGTTTTCAGGCTCTGGACAGCTTTCGCGGGCTGTTCGCTTTGGCCGTTGCCATTTATCACGCGCATGCGTTGCACACCTTTACCGAGCTGCGTTTTTTTCGAAACGCCGACTACTTCGTCAGCTTCTTCTTTGTCCTCAGCGGCTTCGTGCTGTGCCACATCTACGGCCGGCGGCTGGGCAACTGGAAGCAGGTTGGCACCTTTGCCCTGACCCGCACCTTTCGGTTGTACCCTCTGCACCTGGCATTGCTGGCGTTTGCGCTGACCATCGAATGCGTCAAGGTGTGGGGCGAACACCGTGGTTTGTCGTTTGGCAGTCACAGCTTTAGCGGCCCTCGTTCAGTTAACGAAATTGTCCCCAACCTTCTGCTTGTGCAGTCCTGGTGGTCAGGGTTCGAGCCGCTGTCGTTCAACTACCCGGCCTGGAGCATCAGCGTCGAGTACTACCTCTACATGCTGTTTGCAGTGATGACGGTGCTGCTGCGCCAGCACGTGCAAAGTGCGTTCGCGCTGGTGGCTGTGGCGGCCTGGGCGGCCGTCGTGTTCGCCAGTACCTGGCTGACCGAACAGGCGCTGCAAGGCCTGGGTTGTTTCTTTGGCGGCGCGGTCACCTATCGGCTCTACCGCGCCCTGCCCACGCACACCTTGAAACCCCGGCTTGGCAGCATGCTGGAGGCGACCGTACTCGGCGCGATCGTGCTGATTCTGGCCACCATCAACACCCCGCACAAAGTCTTTATGAGCGTGCTGTTTTGCATCGCCGTGCTGGTGTTTGCGCTTGGCTCTGGTGCCCTTTCGACGCTGCTGTGCAAACGGTTTTTCGCCTGGTTGGGCACGCTGTCGTATTCGATCTACATGACTCACGCCACGCTGCTGGTGCTTTCGTACATCGTGCTAAAAGCCCTGGGCGGCATGCTGGGGCACCCGCTGCTGATTGATCTGCCGGAAACCGATTCGGGCACCCTCAAACGCTACGTCGACACCGGCAACGTACTGCTCAACAACGCGTTGGTGATCGGGCAGCTTGTCGGCGTGCTGGTGGTTTCAACCTTGACCTATCGGTACATCGAATTGCCCGGCATCACTGCCGGCAAAAAGTGGTTCAAGCGCGAGCCGGCTCTGATCGCTCAGCCGGCCCCGCTTTAGGGTTGATTAACCGCGATCGCGCGCGCGGCGCTCGCGGTAGTGGTTGTTGGCGATGACACCGATGGCGCAGATCACCACATAGGTGGCGGCATTGGCGGGAATTTGCAGGTTGAAATCCACCAGCGAGTGGATCAGCAACGCCACGATTCCCAGGCTCGCGCCAAAGCCCACGCCCGCCCGGTAGGTGGATTCGCCGCGCCACATGGCCCGTTGCGCGTGGTACAGGCCCAGCAGCACAAAGATCAGCAACGGCAGGCTGCCGAGCAGGCCGTATTCAATGATGAATTGCAGGTAGTCGTTGTGCGCGTGGTCGAAGTGCAGGGTAATTTCCGGCCCCGCATATTTACCGAACAGCACCTCAAACGTGCCGGCGCCGTGGCCGGTCAGCCAGTGTTCTTTGGCCAGCGGCAGCGCTTGTTCGTAGACGGTGCCGCGCAGTTCGTTGGCAGCCTGAATGGTTTGCCCATCGACCACCACGGCTTGCAGTTGCGTGGAGGCGATGCGGTCCACGAGTTTGTCGAGGCCGAAGTACTGGCTGACGATCAGCACGTCGATCACCAGCAAACTCGCAAGAATCAGCCCATTGCGCAGCCGATGGGTTTTGTCCGTTAGCAGGAATGTCCCGCCCACCAGCAGCAGACTGGTGAAAAACGCTCCGTTGCCCATGCGCGAATGGCTCATCACCAGCGCAATGGTCATCAGCACCAGCGCCAAGCGCAGGCGCCCCTTGGGGCCCAGCAGCATCTCCAGCACATTGACCCAGCGAAACGGGCGCTCATCGCGCAGCGCCAGCAACAGGCCAATGCCCGCCGCCAGGGTTAACTCCAGATACCCGGCAAAATGGTTGCGGTTAACGAAGGTGCCGGTGGCGTCGCCCAGATAATGGGTTTTCGCGCCGACGAGCAAATCTTCGACACCGGACAACGTCATCACCACACCAAAGAACGCCTGGAACGTGCCGCTTATCACCAACACGGCGAGCAGCAGGCTTAGGCGTTTGCGCGTGCGAAATAAATCCACCACCAGCAGAAACAGCAAGCTGTAGGCGATGCCAAGCATGAGGTATTGGAAGGTGGCAGCGCCGTCGACGGTCATGCCGGTGAGCCACTGCACCAACACCCATACCTGGCTGAGCAGCAACAAGCCGAGCATCGGCAGCGCCGGGCGCTGCGTGGGGCCCATGTCGCGGTTGCGGCGCCAGGCGTTCAGCGCCCAGCCGGCACCCAGCGTGCAGCAGAAAAAAACCAACAGGCCCATGGACCAGTCGCGGTTGCTGCCAATCGGCAAGGGCAACCACAAAAGCAGCAACAAAGCGCCGCTGATAAGCAGACGTTCCAGACGTTTAGAGGGAGCGGCCATGCCGGGCGTCCTTGCAAAAAAATGAGTGAGTCGAAAAGCGCTCGTGGACCGCGACGGCACCGCAAACAGGGCCAAATGCTATCACCTCGACGGAGCGCGGCGAAACGCAAAATCCCGCGCCAGAGCCTCGCGCTGACGAATGACGGCTGCGGTTAAAACCCTGCCGGCCTGCTGTGGTCACAACAGCCCTAGCCTCTTTTGCGAGCGACCCTCACACGTGACGATTGCCGGCCTTATTTTCGATTGCGATGGCACCTTGGTAGACAGCGAGCGACTCGCCGCCCAGCTGCTGCATCAACTGCTCGCAGAGCAACACATTCACATGCCCGCCGAGCAGGTGCTCACGCGCTTTCGCGGCATTCCCTTCGCCCAGTTCATCAGCGAACTGGTCGCCTTGCACCCCGCACTCAACGGCCACCACCTGGACCAGGAATTTCGTCGCCGCAGCTTGCCGCTGCTGCGCGACCACGTCGAAGAAATGCCCGGCGCCGTGGCGTTTGTGCGTGGCGCGACGCTGCCCATTTGCGTGGCCTCGAACGGGCCGCGCGAAAAGATAGAAACCAACCTGGCGGCGGTGGGTTTACTCGACGTTTTTGGCGCGCGGATTGTCAGCGCCTATGAAGTGAATGCGTGGAAGCCTTCGCCACGCCTGATCGAACACGCGGCGAACCTGATTGGCGTGCCGGTGGAGAAGTGTTTGTTGGTGGACGACAGCGTGCCAGGCGTGCAGGCCGGGATTAGCGCCGGGGCGCAGGTGGCAGGGTATGGGGACACGGATTTCAGTGAATTCGCCGGGGCGGCGAATTTTTATGGGGTGCGGGATTTTGTTGAGTTGGAGCGGTTGGTGAAGCGGTTGTCGTGAGTGTGTGGGGGCGGCTAGGCGGTATTCCGATTAGCCGCCCCACCCGTTCAAGGCCGTTCCAGTGCCAGCGCTACGCCCTGCCCACCACCAATGCACAACGTGGCCAAGCCTTTCTTGGCGTCACGTTTGATCATTTCGTGCAGCAAGGTCACCAGCACGCGGCAGCCTGAGGCGCCGATGGGGTGGCCGATAGCGATGGCGCCGCCGTTAACGTTGACCTTGCTCGCATCCCAGCCTAGCTCTTTGCCGACCGACAACGCCTGCGCGGCGAAGGCTTCGTTGGCTTCGATCAAGTCGAGTTGGTCCAGTGTCCAGCCGGCTTTTTCCAGGCAGCGTTTGGTGGCCGAAACCGGGGCGATGCCCATGATCGCCGGGTCGACACCGGCGTTGGCGTAGGCGGCGATTTTCGCCAGCACCGGCAGGCCGAGTGCTTTGGCTTTGTCGGCGCTCATCAGGATTACGGCGGCCGCGCCGTCGTTAAGGCTTGAGGCATTGCCTGCGGTCACGGTGCCGTCTTTTTTGAAAGCGGGTTTGAGTTTGCCCAGCGCTTCGGCGGTGGTGCCGGCGCGGGGTTGTTCGTCGGTGGCGAACGCCACCGGATCGCCTTTGCGCTGCGGGATCAGGATCGGCGTAATTTCGTCGTTGAAGCGCCCGCCTTCAATCGCGGCCACGGCTTTCTGTTGCGAGCCGGCAGCGAAGGCGTCCTGCGCTTCGCGAGTGATTTCGTATTTATCTACCAAGTTTTCAGCAGTGATGCCCATGTGGTAGTCGTTGAAGGCGTCCCACAAGCCGTCGGTGATCATGGTGTCCTTAATCTGCGCGTGGCCCATGCGCAAACCGGTGCGGGCGCCCGGCATTACGTACGGCGCCAGGCTCATGTTTTCCTGGCCGCCGGCGATGATCACGTCGGCATCGCCACAGCGGATGGCCTGGGCGCCGAGGTGCAGCGCTTTCAGGCCCGAGCCGCAGACTTTGTTGAGCGTCAGTGCCGGCACGGCGACGTGCAAACCCGCCTTGATCGCGGCTTGGCGCGCTGGGTTTTGTCCGGCGCCTGCGGTGAGCACCTGGCCGAGGATTACTTCGTCCACTTCGGCGCCATTGAGCCCGGTTTTTTCCAGCAATGCGCGGATTACGGCAGCGCCCAAATCAACGGCGGGAATGTTCGCCAGCGAGCCTTGGAAACTGCCGACGGCGGTGCGGGTGGCGGCTACGATTACGACGTCTTGCATGGCATCACTCCTCAAAATTGCATTTCCGGCACGTGGTCGGGAATCACCAACTCACCTGCCGTTTTTGCTTTGATTTCTTCAACGCTTACGCCCGGCGCGCGCTCTTTGAGAATGAACGCGCCGTTGTCGATTTCCAGGTAGGCCAGGTCGGTAAGTACGCGCTTGATGCAACCTGCGCCGGTCAGCGGCAAGGTGCAGCGGGCTAGCAATTTAGACTCGCCGTCTTTGGAGGCGTGGGTCATGGTGACGATGATGTTCTCCGCGCCGGCGACCAGATCCATCGCCCCGCCCATGCCTTTTACAAGCTTGCCGGGCACCATCCACGAGGCGATGTTGCCTTGCACGTCCACTTCAAATGCGCCGAGCACGGTCAGGTCGATATGGCCACCGCGAATCATCGCGAACGATTCGGCCGAGGAAAAAATCGACGCGCCGGTGCGGGCGGTCACGGTTTGTTTGCCGGCGTTGATCATGTCGGCGTCAATTTCGTCAGCAGTCGGGAACGCGCCCATGCCGAGCAGACCGTTTTCCGATTGCAGCATCACTTCCATGCCGTGCGGCACGTAGTTGGCAACGAGCGTGGGGATGCCGATGCCGAGGTTGACGTAGAAGCCGTCCTGCAATTCGCGGGCGACACGCTGGGCCATTTGTTCGCGGGTAAGCGCCATAGTTATTGTTCTCTGCAAAAAGGATGGGGACGGTTCAGGCACGCACGGTGCGTTGTTCAATGCGCTTCTCGAAGCGCCCGCAGATCAGGCGATCCACGTAGATGCCGGGGGTGTGAATCTGCGTGGGGTCGAGCTCGCCGGGGGCGACGATTTCCTCCACTTCCACCACGGTAATCTTCCCGGCAGTGGCTGCCAGCGGGTTGAAGTTCTGCGCGGTGTGGCGATACACGACGTTGCCGAACCAGTCCGCCTTCCAGCCTTTGACGATGGCGAAATCGCCGGTGATGGCGGTTTCCATCAGATAAGCGCGGCCGTTGAAATCGCGGGTTTCCTTGCCTTCAGCAATCGGCGTGCCGACGCCCGTGGCCGTGAAAAACGCTGGAATGCCAGCGCCGCCAGCGCGCATCTTTTCCGCCAGGGTGCCTTGTGGGGTGAGTTCTACTTCCAGCTCGCCGCTGAGCAGTTGCTGCTCGAACAAGGCGTTTTCGCCTACGTACGAGGCGATCATCTTGCGGATCTGCCGGTCTTCCAGCAGCACGCCCAAGCCGAAGCCATCAACGCCGCAGTTGTTGGATACCACGGTGAGGTCGCGCACGCCTTTGCGCTTGATCTCGGCAATCAGGTTCTCGGGAATACCGCACAGGCCAAAGCCGCCTGCGAGTACCGTCATTCCGTCTTTCAGCCCAGCCAGGGCCTCTTCGTAAGAACCCACACGTTTATCGAAACCAGCCATGGGCAACGCCTCTCTTGTTGTTCGTGAAGGCCTCTGCCGGGCCGGAGGCATGAGTGTTGAGCGGACAGATATATTTGTTAAGTTGATTTTTAAAATGGATTGATTGATAAAACAGCACAATAACTGTCGCCCTTTTATCGAGCCCGCCATGACCGTCAAACAATTGCGCGCCTTTCTCGCTGTGGCGCAGAGCCTGAGTTTCGCCCAGGCCGGCGAGCGCCTTCATCTGTCGCAATCGGCCCTGAGCCTGACCATTAAAGGATTGGAAGAAGGGTTGGGCGGCAGGTTGTTTAGTCGCACCACTCGCAACGTCAGCCTGACGCCCGAAGGCGAAGCGCTGCTGCCGCTGGCGCGGCGTCTGCTGGCTGATTGGGAGAACGCCGAAGACCAATTGCGCCAACGATTTACCCTGCAACAAGGTCGCGTCACCTTGGCGGCCATGCCCTCGTTTGCTGGGAATTTACTGCCGCCGTTACTGGTGGAATTTGGCGCGCGGCATCCGAAGGTGAATGTCACGGTGAACGACGTCATCAATGAGCAAGTGATCGAAATGGTTCGCGACCGGCAGGTGGAATTGGGCATCGCCTTCGAGCCGCAGGCCGATGTCAGCTTGCACTTCACGCCGTTGTATCTGGACCGTTTCGTCGCCGTGGTGGCCGCCGATTCGCCGTTGGCCGAGCGCCAGGAAGTGGAGTGGACGACGCTGCTGGAATATCCCTTCGTCACGCTGCAACGCCCGTCTACCGTGCGATTTATGCTGGAAGATCACTTGCGCCCGCGTGGCCTGAAGCTGCCGGTGGCATTCGAGAGTCATCAGTTGGCGACGGTCGGCCGCATGGTTGCCAATGGCTTGGGGGTAAGTGCCGTGCCGGCGCTGTGCGTGGAGCAGATGCGAGAGCTGGGTGCGCGTTGTCTCACATTGCGTGAGCCAATTATCGAGCGAGCTATTGGGATTTTACGGAAGGAAGATCACGAATTATCGGTGGCCGCTCAGGCGTTATACGACACGTTATTGGCGGCCAAGCCGAAAGCTGCGGAGCATTAGGACACGGTCAGGAGGAAGCGTTCGAGGGACAAAATCCAGTCGTACACGCGAACTGGAAATTCAGGTTGGGTGGCGGCCAGCGCCACAAGGGTGATAACAGCGAAGCCAATGCTTCGGGCGGCCCGCTGGAAAGGAGAGGAAGGGTTTACGTCGGATGGATGCATGATGAAAAACTCGCCAGGAAAAATGTCGGGCGAGGATCACAGAGGAACAGAAAACACTCTGTAGAAGCGGCGTTCAATCACTGTAGGAGCATTCCTAGGGCTTCGGAGTCGAGCGGCCTGTATCGCAGAAAAGCTCACTGCTAAGCTCAGGGCTCGCTTTGCCAAAACAAGGTTGATAACAACAATGCAAACGACCGAAACGACTGCCGTCCCCACCGTAAAACTGTTGATTGGCGGCGAGCTGATCGACTCCACCAGCGCCCAGTGGCGCGACATCATCAACCCGGCCACGCAACAGGTGCTGGCGCGCGTGCCCTTCGCCACTCAGGCCGAGGTCGACGCCGCTATCAGCGCCGCCGCCGAAGCCTTCAAAACCTGGCGCAAAACCCCAATCGGTGCCCGCGCTCGGGTTTTTCTGAAGTACCAGCACCTGATTCGCGAACACATGGCCGAGCTGGCGGCCATGCTCACCGCCGAGCAGGGCAAAACCCTGGCGGACGCTGAAGGTGATGTGTTCCGTGGTTTGGAAGTGGTCGAGCACGCGGCCGGCATCGGCAACCTGCAGCTCGGCGAGCTGGCCAATAACGTGGCTGGCGGCGTTGACACCTACACGCTGCTGCAACCCTTGGGCGTATGCGCCGGCATCACCCCGTTCAACTTCCCGGCGATGATTCCGCTGTGGATGTTTCCCATGGCCATCGCCACCGGCAACACCTTCGTGCTCAAACCGTCCGAGCAAGACCCGATGGTGACCATGCGCCTGGCCGAATTGGCGATGCAGGCCGGTGTGCCGCCGGGCGTGCTGAATGTGGTGCATGGCGGTGCCGACGTAGTGAATCGGCTGTGCGATCACCCGGACATCAAGGCGGTGTCGTTCGTCGGTTCCACCCAAGTCGGCACCCACGTGTACAACCGCGCCACGCAAAACGGTAAACGCGCGCAATGCATGATGGGCGCCAAAAACCACGCCATCGTCATGCCCGATGCCAACCGCCAGCAAACCCTCAACAACTTGGTAGGCGCGGCATTTGGCGCTGCCGGGCAACGCTGCATGGCGCTCTCGACGGTCATTCTGGTCGGCGAAGCGCAAACCTGGCTGCCCGAGCTGGTGGAGCGCAGCAAAACCCTGAAGCTCAACGCCGGTACCGAAGCCGGCGCGGACCTCGGCCCGGTGGTGTCCTGTACGGCGCTGGAACGCATTCATGGCCTGATTGCTGCGGGCGTTGAGGAAAGCGCGACGCTGGCCTTGGATGGTCGCAACCCCACGGTCGCCGGCTATGAGCGCGGCAACTTCATCGCGCCGACGCTGTTCAGCGACGTAACGCCGACCATGCGTATTTACCGTGAGGAAATTTTCGGCCCGGTGCTTTGCGTGATGAATGCCGCGACGCTCGATGAGGCCATCGCCCTGATCAATGCCAACCCCAATGGCAACGGCACGGCCATCTTCACCCGCTCTGGCGCCGCGGCCCGGCATTTTCAGGAGGAGATCGACGTTGGCCAGGTGGGCATCAACGTACCGATCCCGGTGCCGGTGCCCATCTTCTCGTTCTCCGGCTCACGCGCCTCCAAGCTCGGCGACCTCGGCCCTTATGGCAAACAAGTCGTGCAGTTCTATACGCAAACCAAAACCGTGACCCAACGCTGGTTCGATGAAGAGGACGTCGGTGCGGTCAACACCACCATCACCTTGAAATAACCGTGGCGTAGAGCCAGTCCTACAAATCCAATAAGAGGGACGTTTATGAATATCGGTTTTATCGGCCTAGGCAATATGGGCGGGCCCATGGCCTTGAACCTGCTAAAGGCTGGCCATTCGCTGCAGGTGTTCGATCTGGTGCCGGCTTCCGTCCAGCGCCTCACCGAGGCCGGTGCGCAAGCGCTGGGCTCGCCCACTGAGATTGCCCGCAGCGACGTCGAGCTGATCATCACCATGCTCCCCGCCGCCCGCCATGTGAAAGCCGTGTACCTGGGCGACGACGGTTTGCTCGCCCATGTCGGCAAGGGCGTGCGCCTGATCGACAGTTCAACCATCGACCCGATGACGGCGCGCGAGGTGGCTGCTGCCGCCAGCAAGCAAGGCAATCCGATGCTCGATGCACCGGTTTCTGGCGGCACGGGTGGCGCGGCGGCGGGCACGTTGACCTTTATGGTCGGCGGCAGCGCCAGCGATTTTGACCAGGCGCAACCGGTGCTCGCGGCCATGGGCAAAAACATCGTGCACTGCGGCGACGCGGGGAATGGCCAGGTGGCCAAAGTGGCGAACAACATGCTGCTGGGCATTTCCATGATTGGCGTCGCTGAGGCAATGAACCTCGGCGTAGCACTGGGCATGGACGCCAAGGTGCTCGCCGGCGTGATCAACACATCCAGCGGCCGCTGCTGGAGTTCGGACACCTACAACCCCTTCCCCGGCGTGCTGGAAACCGCCCCGGCCGCGCGCGGTTACAGCGGCGGTTTCGGCACCGACCTGATGCTCAAAGACCTGGGCCTGGCCACCGAAGCGGCCAAGCAGGCGCAACAACCGGTGTTGCTAGGCGCCCTGGCGCAGCAGCTGTATCAAAGCTTCAGTGCCCAAGGCCATGGCGATCTGGATTTCTCCGCAATCATCAAGCTCTACAGCGGCAAAGCCTGAGCCCTCACCTTTATTGACAGAGAACATTGCATGCACGACCTGGAACTGAGCGACGAACAACGCATGATCCGCGACATGGCGCGCAACTTCGCCCGCAGCGAAATCGCCCCACATTCCCAAGCCTGGGCCGAAGCCGGGTGGATTGACGACGCCGTGGTCGAAAAAATGGGCGAGCTGGGCTTGTTGGGCATGGTGGTGCCCGACGCCTGGGGCGGCTCGTTTACCGACTACGTGGCGTACGCCCTGGCCGTCGAGGAAATTTCCGCCGCCGACGGCGCCACCGGCACGCTGATGAGCGTGCACAACTCCGTGGGCTGTGGCCCGGTGCTCAACTACGGCAGCGAGGCGCAAAAACAAGCCTGGCTGCCGGCCCTGGCGAGCGGCGAGGCGATTGGCTGCTTCTGCCTGACCGAGCCCCACGCCGGCTCCGAGGCCAACAACCTGCGCACCCGTGCCGAGCTGAAAGACGACCAGTGGGTGCTTAACGGTGCCAAGCAATTCGTCAGCAACGGCAAGCGCGCCAAACTCGCCATTGTGTTCGCGGTGACTGATCCTGAGTTGGGCAAGAAGGGCCTTTCAGCCTTCCTGGTTCCCACCGACAACCCGGGCTTTGTGGTGGATCGCAGCGAAAAGAAAATGGGCATCAAGGCCTCGGACACCTGCGCCGTCACCCTCAGTAACTGCGTCATCCCGCAGGCCAACCTGCTCGGCCAGCGCGGCAAAGGCCTGGCCATCGCGCTGTCCAATCTGGAGGGCGGCCGCATCGGCATCGCCGCTCAAGCGCTGGGCATCGCGCGTGCTGCCTTCGAGGCAGCGCTGGTTTACGCCCGTGAACGCGTGCAGTTTGGTCAGCCGATCATTGAGCACCAGAGCATCGCCAACAAACTGGCCGACATGCACACCCAACTCAACGCCAGCCGCTTGCTGATTCTCCACGCGGCACGGCTGAAGACGGCCGGGCATCCGTGCTTGTCCGAAGCCTCGCAAGCGAAATTGTTTGCCTCGGAGATGGCCGAGCGGGTGTGCTCTGATGCCATTCAGATTCATGGCGGCTATGGCTATTTGGAGGATTATCCCGTCGAGCGCTACTACCGCGATGCGCGCATTACGCAGATTTACGAGGGGTCGAGCGAAATCCAGCGGCTGCTGATTGCCCGTGAGTTAGCTCACTACGCCTTGTAAAGCAGAGCCAATTCACAGGCAAAAAAAAGCCGCCCATTGCGCGGCGGCTTGAGTGAACGCTGAACGTTCCATGGCATCCATGCTGACATTCCTTTGTTACTCGTTGCGTAGGCTGAAGCTACGTAATGACTTAAAAAAGAAACTGAGACTACTTACTGACTACCGCTATCGTGACTTTACGTACTGCTTTGCAACTCACTGTGAACACAGGTTTGGCGAAGCGTGTCGCCGGCGGTAATTAGGCACCGAGCGACCCTCGCTAAAAAATCAGAAGCGCCCTTGCAACCTGTAGGGAAACTCCACAAAAATGCTGTTTCCCCCGGTCTTGCAGGCGAACACCTACAGAACCTGGCGAGGTTCCTGCTGCCGATCCTGTTCCGCTCCAAACCCCGCCTCAGCTTCCAGCCGTTAAGGGCCTGTTGTGACTGCCGCTTCTACTTCCGTTCCGCTAAGCCCGGCGCAACTGCGCAAAATCCTCTTAGGCCTGCTGCTTGGCATTTTTCTCTCCGCGCTGGACCAAACCATCGTTGCCGTGGCCTTGCCGGAAATCGGGTCACAGTTGCCGGGCAGCGAAGTGCTGGCGTGGGTGGTGTCGGCCTACATGCTGGCCATGACCATTTCGACACCGTTCTTCGGCAAGCTCGGCGACCTGTTCGGCCGCCGCCGTTTGCTGCTGATTTCCATCAGCCTGTTCGTATTCGCCTCGGTGCTCTGCGCGCTGTCGCAAGACATGTGGCAACTGGTCGGCGCTCGGGCGCTGCAGGGCATTGGCGCCGGCGGCATGATCGCCACCATTCAGGCGCTGATTGGCGACCTCATCGCCCCGGCCGAACGCGGCCGCTACCAAGCGTGGTTCAGCGGCATGTTCGCCCTGGCCAGCCTGATCGGCCCACCGCTAGGCGGCCTGCTGAGCCAGCAACTGTCGTGGCGCTGGGTGTTTTGGGTCAACCTGCCAGTTGGCCTGCTGGCCATCTGGCTGAGCCAAAAGCGCCTAGCCGGCTTAGCGGAGAAACGCCGCAAAGCCCGGCTCGACTATCTCGGTGGCCTGCTCTTGTTGATCGGCCTGGGTAGCCTGTTGCTGTTGATCACTCGCCTCGGCCAGGAGCGCCAGTGGCTGACCCTGGAAAACGCGGCCGGCCTGGGGATCGCACTGGTTGGCTTGCAGTTGTTCGTGCTGCAAGAGCGGCGCGCCAGCGAGCCGGTTATTCCCATGGAATTGTTCCGTATCGGCCCGGTGCGCGCGGGCTGGTGCTTGCTGTTTTTTGCCAACTTCCAGGCGGTGGCGTTGGCCGTGTTGTTTCCCCTCCATGCTCACGCGCAGGGCGGGACCAGCACCGGCGCCACGCAACTGATGGCCATCGCCATCGGCGCGCCGCTGGGGGCGTTTATTGGTGGGCGCATGAGTTCGTTGCTCGGTCGCTACAAGCCACTGATTCTCACCGGCAACCTGCTGTTGCCCGCCGCGCTGGTGGCCTTGGCTTTCCTGCCGCCCGAACTGGATGTGCTCAGCCTTCCGCTATTGATGTGCTGCGGCGTGGCGCTGGGCCTGCAATTTCCCACCTCGATGGTGGCCGTACAAAGCGCGGCGCCGCTCAGCCATCTTGGCGTGGTAACGGCTGCGTGCGGGATGTTTCGTGGCCTTGGCGGCGCGCTGGGTGTCACGCTGCTGTCGAGCCTGCTCTGGCATCTGCTGCCCAGCGTCGACCCTGAGCACATCAGCGCCAGCCTCGGTCAGGTGGATAGCTCGCTCCTGCGCACTGCGTTCCGCGACTTGTTGCTGCTGGACGCCGCCATCGCCGCCATCCCGTTGTTGATTGCCCTGTGCATGGCCGACAAGCCCCTGCGGCACAAGGTAGAAGCCGATACCTGACGGCGACAATCCGCCCGCTGCTGGCGGAATCCGGCCACATTCCATTCAGCCTTTTCCCCACTTTCGCCCCGAAAGCCCCGTGCTGCGGCGCTCTGCCGCACCTGGCCCCGGTCTTGCTGTATGCCGTCTGGATAGCAAACTGGAAATGGTCAAACTGATGAAAAAGCTGTTGTTAACCCTCGTCTGCCTGCTCGTTGTTGGCTGCGCAAAAACCCCCGAACCCGAAAAAACTGTCGATGTGCTGCTGATTGGTGGCGGCATCATGAGCGCCAGCCTGGGCACTTACCTGAACGAACTGGAGCCGAGCTGGAGCATCGACATTTACGAGCGCATGGGCCAAGTCGCCGAGGAAAGCTCGAACCCCTGGAACAACGCAGGCACCGGCCACTCGGCCTTCTGCGAGCTGAACTACACGCCTGAAGTCGCCGACGGCAGCATCGACATCAGCAAAGCGGTGGCGATCAACGAGTCGTTCGAAATCTCCAAGCAGTTCTGGGCGTATCAGGTTGAGCAAAAAGTGCTCAACAATCCCAAGACATTTATCAGTAACGTGCCGCACATGAGCTTCGTATGGGGTGACGAAAATGTCGCCTACCTGCACAAACGTCACGCGGCCTTGCAGCACAGCTCGCTGTTTCGCGGCATGGAATATTCCGAAGACCCGGCGCAGATCAAACAGTGGATTCCGCTGGTCATGGACGGCCGCGCTGAAGGCCAGAAGTTAGCGGCCACGCGTATGCCGATTGGCACCGACGTCAACTTCGGCGAAATCACCCGCCAGCTGTTCGGCTCGCTGACCAATCGGCCTGGCGTGGCGCTGCACCTGCAACATGAAGTGCGCGACATTGTGCGCAACGACGACGGCACCTGGACCGTGGTGGTCGCCGACCTCGGCAACGCTGAACAACTGAAAAGCGTCAAAGCCAAATTCGTGTTTATCGGTGCCGGAGGCGGCGCGCTGAAGCTGCTGCAAAAATCCGGTATCGCCGAGGCAGACGGTTACGCGGGCTTCCCGGTCGGCGGCGAATTCCTGGTCACCAAGAACCCGGAAATCGTCGCTCAGCACCAAGCCAAGGTGTACGGCAAAGCCTCGGTGGGCTCGCCGCCGATGTCTGTTCCGCACTTGGACACCCGTGTGATCGATGGTCAGAAAGCGCTGCTGTTCGGCCCGTTCGCCACGTTCTCGACCAAGTTCCTCATCAACGGCTCGCTGTGGGACATGTTCAGCGCCATGACTTGGAACAATTTGATGCCCATGGCCAACGCCGGGTTGGATAACACCTCGCTGACCACCTACCTGGTCGGCCAACTGATGCTCAGCCAGGACGACCGCATGGCCGCCTTGCGCGAGTATTTCCCCGAAGCCAAAGACGCCGACTGGGAGCTGGTGCACGCCGGCCAGCGCGTGCAAATCATCAAAAAAGACCCGCAGTTGGGTGGCGTATTGCAGTTCGGCACCGAAGTGGTCAGCTCGGCAGACGGCAGCATCGCCGCCCTGCTCGGCGCCTCTCCTGGCGCCTCCACTGCCGCGCCGATCATGCTGTCGGTGCTGGAAAAAACCTTCAAAGACAAGGTCAAAACGCCCGAGTGGCAGGCCAAGCTGAAGGAGATCATTCCCTCGTACGGCAAGAAGCTGAACAACGACCTTGAGCTGACCAACGCCACGCGCGCCTGGAGCAGCGAACGTCTGCAACTGCCGTTCGTGCAGGTGCAGCCCGACAGCGACCCGATGGTCGACGCGCTCTAAGCGCACGCCCTGCCACGCGCCGGCTGCCCTGGCTGGCGCATGGCCTTGCGGTGCAACGCTTGCGCTTGCGAGGCCACCGGTTGAACGGCACACTGCCCGCTCGCAGGCACATCGCCGCCCCTACTGGAGACACCCATGCCTGTAATGGATACCGACAAACGTATGGCCGCCCGCGCCTTCATCCTGGGCCACGCCGACGCGCTGAGCTGCACGGTGTACCGTCTCGACGAGAGCGACCCTGAGGCCGAAGAAGAAGACCTGGGTGACGGCAAAGTGCTGTTCGCCGGCCAGTTCACCGCGCCGGCCGAGTGGGATGCAGAAGCCCATGAAGACTTCTTCGGCGATGCCGACCCTGGCCTGTTTTTCAACGCCTACATCGAAAGCGAAGCCAAACCTGGCAGCAAAGCGCACTTCAGCGCCGAGATCGGCGACTACGTCGCGGCGCTGCCCGGCTTGGGCGAAGTGGTGATGTATTACGTGTATGACGCCGTAGAAGATGAAAGCGGCCGTTTGTGCGTGCTGATTCGCGACGAAGAACAGCCGGCGTAACGCCTAGACGGGCTTGTTGGAATCCTTCACGAAATCTTCACAATTGCTGCGCAATACTCGAGGCAGCTGAAGGACCAGCCCCTATCTGCAAATAGCCCGCCTTACGCGGGCTTTTTGTTGTCTGCGATTTGAGGCAACGGCCATCGCGGCTAAAGCCGCTCCCACAGATAGCGGCGGCGGAGCAGGCTTGGGGGACCCTGCATCGGTTAAAACCGCTTAGTCACTGGCGGTTTAACGGCAGCCGGGTGGATTGCGTTCGGCGCGTTAACTCCTTAGAACAGTGAACCTGGTCCAACGCTTACGCACCGCACTCAAGGACGCCATTCATGTCTGTAGCCGACACCCTGAAACAACGCATCTCGGTGCGCGCCTTTCTCGACACGCCCGTGGATGCCGCCACCGTCCACGCCTTACTGGAAGACGCACGCTGGTCACCTTCTGGCGGCAACCTGCAACCGTGGAAAGTCATCGCCGTAGCGGGCGCGGAAAAAGACGCGCTGGAGCGTTTGGCCGTCGAAGCCATTATGAAAAACCCCAAGGGCGAGGTGGGCGAACACCCGATTTATCCCGAAGGGCTTCAAGACCCTTACCGGGCGCGGCGCTACAAAATCGGTGAAGACATGTACGCGCTGCTGGGCATTCCCCGCGAAGACAAAGGCGCGCGGTTGAAGTGGATGTCGCGCAACTACCAATTTTTCGGCGCCCCGGTGGGCCTCTTCTTCGTTATCGACAAAGCCATGGGCAACGGGCAGTGGGCGCATGTCGGCATGTTTATGCAGTCGCTGGCCCTGCTCGCCGAAGAACGCGGACTGGGCACCTGCATGCAGGAAGCCTGGGCTATGGCGCGCGACAGCCTGCACCGGCATTTCGAACTCCCCGACAACGAAGTGGTGTATTGCGGCATGGCGTTGGGCTACCCGGACCGCGAGGCGACCATAAACCAGCTGCGCTCCGAGCGCGCGCCGGTTGAGGAATTCGCTCAGCTTCGCGGCTTTTGAATTCCACCCAACAAAGCACCAATCAGCGCTCGACATCTTAAAAACACGCGAATTAGAATACTGTATATCCGAACAGTAAAGAGGTTTTGCAAGATGTCGAAAGCTGCCGTTCCTCGCCAGCCGAGCCAGTACGAACTACTCGCGACTCGCCTGCAACGCATCATCAACTCCCCCGCCGCGCAGAAATCGAAAACCGCCCTGCTCTACAAAGCGCCGGACGAATCCGATGACGACTGGGCACAGGTGCTGGCTGAAATTGGCGAAACCGACAACGTCACCATCGCCTACCGCGACGATGGTGGTGTGCATTTGTTTTGGGTGGTTCAGCAGGACGATTGAAGTGGCAGCTCAGCAACCAATCGTGGCCGCTAATTGTCCTGGCCTGGATTTGAGCCTCGCCTGCACCGAGGTGGGCAGATTGCTCCAGACCATTAAACCCGCGCGTTTCTCCACTTCAACCACGCTCGTTTGATAGGTGCAGTAGCTGGCGCCGCGCGGCGTCTCTTGCTCCATGATGAAGGCGGCGTACAGACCCGATTCAGGCGTTCTGCCCACGAAGATGATTTTCCAATAGCCGCTGGGAATGGTGTGCGGCGTCGCCGTAGCTGGCAGCGTGCCGATATAGCGCTCATAGAGCGGGCCGGTCAGCACGTGCACCTCATCGATGTCGGCACGTTTACTCAGGCTACGCTCGCGATCCTCCAGTGCTGCCCACGCGCCTTGGTTGAGGTCCGACTTTTGCGGCGTGATGTTGGACAAGTAATTCAGCGTTTCCCAATCCGCCACGCCTCCCGTCGAAGCCAGGTTCGCCTGATGGCCACGATCCACTTTCAGTGCGGCGCTCGCTCCGGTGTAGTCCTCCGGTGCCAGCGTCTGGCCCGCCGGGATATCGGGATCGATCCGCCAATTACGCGGGCGGTTGCTGGCGGGCGTGTCTTTGGTAATTCGGTAGGCCACCCAATTGGCGAACCTGGTTTCGCCATTATTGTTCAAGCTGTAGGCCGCTCTGTTGAGGGTCAGGGCGCTGCCACCCGCGGGGCAGCCAACCGCACAATGATCGACGATGGGCTCGGGAGAATTCTGCCCCGGCAGCTGAAGACCGGAGAACGACGAGCAGGCTGAAAAGAAAGGTAGGAGGCCGAAAATAAAAAACTTAAACCGCACGGTTGTACGCATTGCAAGGCATCTCATCGACAAACGCGCCAGCCTAATTGCGAGCGCGAACGCGACCATTATCATGAAGCTGGCGGCAGTTATCACACGCGTGCGCTGTGCTCGCCCCGTGGAAGGTTCTTAGAAATTAGCCTTTAACTCAAAGAGATAGCCGACACGTTCGCAATTGATGCGCGCGCTTTTGCCTGAGTCCAGGCTGGCATCGGAAAGACGGTGTGCGAGTCTGCGAATTGCCGGAGCCGAGAAAAGCGTCGTGCGGCTACACGACGCGTTTCTGCAAGATGGTGCCGTTGAGAGGAATCGAACCCCCGACCTCCTGATTACGAATCAGATGCTCTACCGACTGAGCTACAACGGCGTACACGTGAGGAATTCTAGAACAGCCCCGAGAATCGGGGCGAGGCGTTATTTGGGCAGTTCGATGCGGTCGGCGTGAATAACCAACTCGCCCTGTTTGTACAACGCGCCGATGGCTTTTTTGAAGTTGCCTTTGCTGACGCCAAACAGCCCGGCGATGGTTTCTGGTGGGCTCTTGTCGCTTACTGCCAGCACGCCGCCACTTTCGCGCAGTTTGTTGAGGATTTGCTCATGCAGCCCAACCGCGGCTTCTTTGCCGACCGGTTGCAGGCTCAGGCTGATTTTGCCGTCGGGGCGAATTTCTTTGATAAAGCCCTGTTCCTGCTTGCCAGCGCGCAAAAACTTGAACACTTCGTTCTTGTGAATCAGGCCCCAGTGCTGGTTGTTGATGATGGCTTTGAAGCCCATGTCGGTGGATTCAGCCACCAACAAATCAACGGCCTGGCCAACCTTGTAGGCGGCGGGCGTGTTGTCGAGGTAACGGTCCAGGCGGGCGGTGGCGGTAATGCGGCGGGTGTGTTTGTCGAGGTAGACGTGCACCACGCAATAGTCGCCGGCTTGCAGTGTGCGTTTTTCTTCGGAGTACGGCAGCAGCAGGTCTTTGGATAAGCCCCAGTCGAGGAAGATGCCAATGCTGTTGACTTCCTTGACCTTCAAACTGGCGAACTCGCCCACTTGCACCTTCGGCTTTTCGTTGGTGGCGATGAGTTTGTCGTCGCTGTCCAGATAGATGAAGACGTTCAGCCAGTCTTCCACTTCGGTCGGCGTGTCTTTGGGAATGTAGCGGTTGGGCAGCAGAATCTCGCCGTCGGCGCCGCCGTCCAGGTAGAGGCCGAAGTTGGTGTGTTTAACCACCTGCAAACTGTTGAAACGTCCGATCAAAGCCATGTGCACTGCCCTCGTTGCGTGGCCGGCATTCTACCCGAAGCACGCCGCCAACAGTGACGGCCAGGCGCCATTGCCGGATAATCCGCCGCCGATGCTCGCCCCTGGCCGGCGGCATTTTCCCTTTT
Organism: Pseudomonas sp. AC136; assembly: GCF_979258585.1. Taxonomy (NCBI): domain Bacteria; kingdom Pseudomonadati; phylum Pseudomonadota; class Gammaproteobacteria; order Pseudomonadales; family Pseudomonadaceae; genus Pseudomonas; species Pseudomonas sp. AC136. The sequence goes on along the minus strand of NZ_OZ409865.1, from coordinate 4,632,360 downwards.
GATAACGAGCGGCCCATGACCAGCGAAAAACAGCACAACGCGCTTCACGGCGTCACCCTGGAAGCCATCGTGACGGCGTTGGCGGCGCATTACGGATGGGAAAAGCTCGGCGAGCTGATCGCCATTCGCTGTTTTCAGAGCGAACCCAGCGTGAAGTCGAGTCTGAAATTTCTTCGTAAAACCCCATGGGCGCGCGAAAAAGTGGAAGCGCTGTACGTGCGCACGCGGCTGCACTGACCGACGGTGCTTGGCCGGAGCCGCCCTCGATACCGGCCGTTTTTAAGGATTTACAAGGGCTTAAGTTAATTCAACGGCGCGCCGGAAAATCACCCGAACGAGAATTCAGCGTTATTTAGCCGGGCCAGGGCCGCTCATTTTGTGTACAATGCCTGGCCAAATTACTGTTGACAGGTTAAATGGCCGCCATGCGCGTTAAAGCATCCGAAATGAAGAAAAAAGCCCCTCCTGCCGTTGAAACTCACAGCTCGATCGACGATGCAGTGACGGCATTCCTGAAAGCTGGTGGCCAGATTCAGGAAATTCCAAAAGGTGTTAGCGGTCAGGTGTTCGCCCCGTCGCGCCACATCACCCTCGGTAAAAAGTAAGTCTTTCGCTATTGCTGCTGTTCCTGGCGCTTTGTTTGTCATTCTTGAATGAAAGCGCTCGAACAGCTGTAGTACCCGCCCCGCTCCCCTCGCTGTCCGTCTGACCCCTTCTCGTTTTTCGCCCCGCTACACCACTGCTCACACATTCGCCCCGCCGCGCAGAACAAGCTTCTGGCCTCACGCACAGAGTTGTTTCAAAATCGTGACAACGCGGTCGCCGCTCTCGCTCTAGTTTCTTAGCTGCTTTGCCGACTGGCTTGGATTCTCTCTGCCTTATCTCAGGAGCTCCTGTGCGCATTTCCAGCCCCTGGCTGCAGCACCCCGCTTATGCATTGCTTGCTCGCGGTTTCCTTCTGCTTGTTGTGCCCCTGCTAGCGCGCTATTGCCTTGGCTGGTCGAACGGTTTCGGCTATTTTTCGGATCTGGCCATCGGCTCACTGCTGATCGTGTTGCTGCACAACCGGCCATTGTGGCTGGCGCTGCCGGTATTGCTGGTGTGGAGCGTCTTTACCCTGAGCACCGCTGAACTGGTGGGCGCCGTCGGCCGCATGCCGGAGGTCAGCGATCTGCAATACCTCACCGACCCACAGTTCGTCGGCCACTCCACCCAAGGCGGCGGCCTTACCTATCCCTTGCTCGGCATTGGTCTGGCGCTAGGCATTTTTGCGAATCTGCTTATCCGTCGGCAAAAGAACGCCCGCCGTCTGCCCTTTTATAGCTACGCCCTGCCCCTCGCTTTCGCGGCGCTGCACGCCGGCGGTCAATACGTGACGCCCAGTGAGGCGGTGCAGTGGAAGCAATTCAACCTGCCGCACAAACTGCTGGCCGAAGGGTTCAACGGTGGCCAGATGCGCCTGGAAGCCTGGCTGGATAACGACGACCCCGAAACCAAGCCCGACATCGCCGGCCTCAGCCAGCTCGATCTCAACGGCACCAAGCTGTTCGCCGGCAAAGGCCAGGCGAAAAACGTGCTGATCGTGACGCTCGAAGGCATCCCCGGCGCGTACCTCGCCACCAATCGCCAGGCGTTGCACAGCAGTTATCAAGAGGATTTGATGCCGCGTCTGAGCCAGTGGGCCGACCGCGCAATGAACACGCCCGACTATGTTCTACACAGCCACCAGACCATTCGCGGCCTGTACGCGATGTTGTGCGGCGACTACAGCAAGCTCGACAGCGGCACGCCCAAAGGCGTGGAACTGCTCAATAGCAGCACCCGTAACCTGCAATGCCTGCCTGCGCAGCTGCGCGACCAAGGCATGCGCACCACCTTTCTGCAAGGCGCCGGCCTGCGCTTTATGGCCAAAGACAAAATCATGCCGCACATGGGCTTCGAGCAAACGCGTGGCCGCAGTTGGTTTAAGAACAAGCCGTACCTGGAATTCCCCTGGGGCATGGACGACAAGGCGTATTTCGAAGGCGCGCTGAAACAGGTGGCCGAGCTTCGCCAGTCGAAAAAACCTTGGATGCTCACGCTGCTCACCGTTGGAACTCACCAGCCCTACTCAGCGCCGCAGGATTACCTGGACCGCCACCCCAGCGCCAAACAAGCCGCCATCGGTTACCTGGACGATGCCGTCGCCGACTTCCTCGCCGCGCTGGAAAAACAGGGCGTGCTCAAGGACACCCTGGTGATCGTTACCTCAGACGAGTCTCACGGCATCGAGGACGTCCGGCTTGCCTCGGCGTGGGGCTTCAATCTTATTCTCGCCCCCGAACAAAGCCAGTTGCCACGGCTGAAACAGGGCGTGTACGGGCACGTCGACCTCACCGCCTCGGTGCTCGATTACTTCGACTTTCAGGTGCCGCCAAACCTCACCGGCCGTTCGCTGTTTCGCGACTACAGCACCGGGCGCGAGATTCTGTCGTACACCAACGGCTTGCTGCGCCAGCACGACGGCAAAGGCACGTTTACCGAGTGCGACTTTCAGCAAATTTGCCGACGCTACGCCAGCGAAGGGTTTATCGCTGACCAGGCCCGCTACCTGGGCCGTGTGGGCGGCAAACAGGCGCGGCTGGTCAGTGAACGGGCGGCCTTGCTGGATCAATCGCTGAGCAACGGCCAGATCGGCCAGCAATACCAGTTCGCCAATAACGAACGAATTCGCCTGAAGGCCGAGGCCAAGGACGACTGGGCCGACAACCTGATCGGCGCCCAATATCTGGAACTGCCGCAAGGCACCCGCACGCGGGTAAACGTCACCATTCGCGCGGTGCGCATGGCCAAGCAAGGCGCCAAGCTGCTGCTCAAAACCAAGGAATTCGATCGCGATGTGGCCGGGCTGATTCCCGAGCTGCCGGCGCTCAAGGCTGGGCAAACGCTAAACCTGAGCTTCGGCTTCGACAACCTCGAAACCCGCAAGGCCTTCTCCTTTCACCTGCTGGGCGAAGGCCAAGGCGCCATCGAAATTACCGACTTCAGTGTGGTGACCGAACCGTTGCTCGCCGCCGACATGCTCGATTTGGAGAAAACCGAGGAAAGCGCCCAGGCCGACAGCAGCGCGCCTGAAGAGGCGCTCGACGAGCCCGTCGACCTGTAACGCGGGTTACTCCACCAAGCCGATGCGCACCAGACTGCCCGTGTCGGCATCGGTCAGCACATACAAGAAGCCGTCCGGCCCCTGGCGCACGTCGCGAATGCGGCCGAGTTTGTCTTTCAGCAAACGCTCTTCGTGCACCACGTCATTGCCTTTCAGCTCCAGGCGAATCAGTGACTGGTCGGCTAGCGCGCCAATAAACAGATTGTGCTGCCAGCCGGCAAAACGCTCGGCGTTGTAAAACGCCATGCCGCTCACGGCCGGCGATTTTTCCCAGACATGCTGGGGCGGCTCGGTGCCCGGCGCGGTTTTGCCCTTGGCCTCGCGAATCGGCAGCAGGGTGTAATCGATGCCATGGGTTGCCAGGGGCCAGCCATAGTTTTTGCCGGGCTGGGGAATATTGATTTCATCGCCGCCGCGCGGGCCGTGCTCGTGCAGCCACAGTGCGTCAGTCCAGGGATTGAGCGCCGCGCCCTGAGCGTTGCGGTGGCCGTAGGACCAAATTTCCCCACGCGCGCCTGGCTTACCTACAAACGGGTTGTCGGCCGGAATGCTGCCGTCCAGGTTCAGGCGCACCACTTTGCCTTGCAGCTTGTCGAGGTCCTGAGCCGCCGTGCGCTGGTAATTTTCGCCAAGGGTTACGAACAAATGACCTTCGCCATCGAACACCAAGCGCGCGCCGTAGTGGTTACCGGTAGACAGCTTCGGCGCTTGGCGAAAAATCACCTCAAAGCCTTCCAGGCTTTTACCGTCGGCAGCCAATTTACCCCGCCCCACGGCGGTGCCGCCCAGGTTGTCGTCGCCCTCTTCGGCGTAGGCCAGGTAAACCCAACGGTCATCCGCGAAGCTGGGTGACAGGGCAACATCCAGCAATCCCCCCTGCCCACGGCTATAAACCTGGGGCACACCGCTAACCTGCGATGAACCGGTGAAATCGGCTGCCACCAAGCGCAACTGTCCAGACCGCTCGGTGATTAGCAACTGGCCATCGGGCAAAAACGCCATGCCCCAGGGATGGCGCAAATCGTTGAGTAGGTATTGCACCTGCACGGTGCCGCGTTCGCTGCTCTGCTGAAAATCTTCTTCGGCTTGCGCTGCACCGCCCAACACCGACAACCCCACCACTGCTAACGCTTTGAACAGCATCGTCCGTTCTCCAGGCTTGAAATCGAGTGGGCAAAAGACTGGCAAAAAAACGCCGGCGCAGCTGTTTGCAATTGCAACGGGAAACTACAGCCGAGGGCCTCCGCAGACCTCAATAGTCCGCATATTTGCGCTCAATCTCCTCGTATTCACCCGTGCGGCGTATGGTGGCCAACCCGTGATTGAAGGCATCGCGTTGGCGCTGCAAACGGAAACCTGCCTTGTAAGCGGTGGGCGGGAATAGCTCGTACCACGTCAGCGGCTGGGTGATGTCCACCTGGCCGAGCACGTCGCGGTTGAAGTAACGAATCACCTTGAGGTCGCCAATAATTACGTCGATACGGCCGCTATAGAGCAACCGATTACGCGTGACCTGCTGCGATTCCTCACGGTAATTGGGATGGTCTTTCATGGCGGCGGCGTACTCGGGGCCGAGCAGAAAGCGCGCCCGCTGAAAGGCACTGACCGAATAACCGCGCAGGTCATTAATGCTGTGCAACTGCACCTTGCGCGAACTCAGCGCCACCGCCGTGTTGTGGTAATAAATGTAGGTATCGGAGTAGTACGCCGCCACGCCGCTCAGTTCATTGGTGGTGGTTATGCAGTCCAGCTCGCCGTGGGCCAGCATCAAATGCAGGCGTTCCATGGGCGCAAAGTAAGGCTGCATTTCATAGCCGGCGCGGCGCAACGCCGCTTCCACCACTTCGTACTCCAAGCCGCGGCGTTCGACCTCGAACACATACGGCGGCTTGTTCAACCCAAAGCCAACACGCAGCGGCTCCGCGTGCGCGGCCACCGCCATAATCACGAGCGACACCAAGGCCCACAGTCGGCAAAACATGCGACCTCCCGGGTTTGTCGGCGTGTTGCTCAAGCATAGCGCGCCCAGCCCGCGCTGCCTGGCATAACGTGGCCTGAACCAATGCCGCCAGGGCGACTCACAGCCCTACTTCGATCTGCCATGGAACCCTATCGATGCGCGCCCTTCCCCTCGCTGGTTTGACCCTGTCGCTGCTCGTCACCGCCCTGCCCGCTAACGCCGCCGACCCGCTGCGCCTGGTGCACCTGCAACGTTGTGGCGATGTGTTGAGCGATGCTCAGCAGTTCTGCCTGAACGCCCAGGGGCTGCAAAACGGCGCTGTGCACGTCATGTTCGGCGGCGAGGCGCTGCCCGAAAGCGTGGTGCAACGCGACGGGCAGCACGTGCAAGTGCAACTGAGCGGCGAACGCTACAAAAGCGCGCCGGTGTGGCTGGAGCAGCAGGGCCAAGCGAGTAATCCGGTGTGGCTGTCGCTGAACCGAAGCCACGTGGTCGCCGCCAAGAAAGACGAAGTGACGAAGAACATGGATGGCCTGACCACGTACATCAACCTAGTCAGCCTGATCATCGAGGAAGACACCGACGGCCTGAGCATGGCCCGGCAACTGGCCAAAAAATACGGTGCAGAAGTGGTCGGCGCCATCCCACCGCTCAATACCTACCAGCTTCGTTTGCCGGCGAAAAACCTGATGGAGCGCGATGCCTTGATTTTGCGTCTCGGCACGGAAGTCAGCGTCGACGCGGTGGTGATCGAGGAGTCCGCGGCCGAAGAAGGCGAAAACGAAAACCTCGACGACGACCTCGCCGCCGGCAAACAAGCGCCTGAAGAAAAACCGAGCGGTGATGAGTGGGCCGCCAACCGTTTTCTAGACGCGGTGAATTACTACCAGCGGCGCATTCCATCCAAGAACAAACCGGTGCCGGTGGCACCCGTCCGCATCGGCATCATCGAACGCAATGTCGACTTCGATACTGCCGACTTTGCGGATTACCTCGGCGCGGCGACTCGTGACGACGGCAAGCCGCACACCCGCGTGTACGCCCGCGACGCCAGCAAGCCCGATGGCCACGGCACCACCGTGACCGGCATTCTCGCTGCGCGCTGGGACAAGGGCGGCAACACCGGCTTTTTGCGCGGGCTTGACGGCGCCGGGCCGGGGTTTGAAGTGATTGTGGAGCGCAACTCCGACGCAGGCATTACCGCCAACATCGCCGCCTCGGTGAACCTGGTGGAAGACGGCGTGCGCGTGCTGAATTGGAGCTGGGGCATTCACCGCGTCGGCGCAAAAAACATCCAAGGCGACGAGGTGGATTCGCTGGTGCGCTCTGGCCTGGCCATGAACGGCTACGAAGAGTTGCTGGAAGAATTCTTCCTCTGGCTGCGCGCCAAACACCCGGATGTGATCGTGGTGAACTCGGCCGGCAACGGCTCGTCCTTTTCTGGCGCTGACGAGTACCGCCTGCCTTCTTCGTTTATTACCGATCAGTTGCTCGTCGTCGGCGGCCACCAGCGCAGCGAGCGCCAGGACGTAGCCGTGGACGATCCGGCCTACGTGGTTAAACGCAGCTCGTCCAACAGCGACATGCGCGTCGACATCACGGCCGCCGCCTGCGCCCATGCCTCCACGGTAGCCGCCGACGCGGCGGGCGACGCCCATTGCGGCACCTCGTATGCCACGCCGATGGTCACCGGCATCGTTGCCGCCGTGCTGTCGATCAACCCGCAGCTGCACCCGGAACAGGTGCGCATGCTGCTGCGTCGTAGCGCCATGACCATCGGCGAGGAGTTCGACTTCGAGCCCGCCGACGCTGAAGACCTGACCGCCCCGATTCTGCCTTCCGAGCGCAACTACGACCTCAACAACAAAGACGTCGGCCGCTCCGCGCGGCTGGATATGCAAAAGGCCCTCGACCTTGCGGTAAAAAGCCGTGATCGCGTGCGCTGAGGCGTCGAGGCTTCAGGGCAGCTAGACTGCCTCGTTCGTTTAACTGCCAGGAGATCGACATGCTCAAAGCTCAATACCAAACCCGCAGCAACGTGCCGCATGAGGTGATCGAAGCCGTTGAACTGCAACTGCCGGCGCCCGCTGCCGGGCAGGTGCGCATCAAGGTGCTGGCCGCGCCGATCAACCCCTCCGACGTGCTCACTCTCACCGGCGAATACGGCATGTTGCCGCCCTTGCCGGCCATTGGCGGCAACGAAGGCGTGGGCAAGGTTGAGGAATTGGGCGCCAATGTGAGCAACCTCAGCGTCGGCCAAACCGTACTGCTGCCGGTTGGCAGCGGCACCTGGGTGACACATTTGAACGCCGAGGCCAGCAAGCTGATTCCGCTGCCAGACGCCGACCCGCAGCAGCTGGCGATGCTCACCGTCAACCCGCCCACTGCCTCGTTGCTGCTGAGCCAGTTTGTAGATTTGCAGCCGGGCGAATGGTTGATTCAGAACGCCGCCAACTCCGGCGTTGGCAGCTACATCATGCAGTTGGCCAAATTGCGCGGTTTTAAAACCGTGAACGTGGTGCGCCGTGACTCAGCCGTCGCCGCCACCCAGCAAGACGGCGGCGACGTGGTACTGGTCGACGGCCCGGACCTGGCCAAGCGCGTTCGCGAAGCCACCGGCAGCGCCACCCTGCGTCTGGCCATCGACGCCGTGGGCGGCGCCGCCACCGACCACCTCGCCGCGTGCCTGGGCGAAGGTGGCGTAGTGGTGAACTACGGAATGATGAGCGGCGAACCGTGCCAGGTGTCGCCGTCGGCCATCGTTTTCCGCGACGTCAGCCTGCGCGGTTTCTGGCTGGCGAAATGGTTCCGCAGCGCCAGTCAGGCTGATCAGGGCAAGGTGTTCGGAGAGTTGGTGCAGTTGATCGCCAGCGGCAAATTGAAAACCCGCATTGCGGCGACATACGACGTGAGTCAGATCAAGGACGCGGTGAAGGCGGCGGCGAGTGGCGAGCGTGAGGGGAAGATTTTGGTGGTGCCGAAGTAGTTGCTTTGGAGTTGTTTTCGAATGCTTGTTCCATCTTGAAACTCTGGATCCCCGCCTTCGCGGGGATGACGGTGTATAGACGGGATACACCGGACTTCTAAACATCACCGTCATTCCCCCGTAGGCGGCGGGCCGACGATTCGGGATCCAGAATCTCAAGGTGGAAAAGCATCGCGGCTAAAGCCGCTCCTACGGAAATTGCGGTGTGCAGCGATTACTCGGCAGCCGGCGCTTCCGGCTTTTTGCGCTTCAACGGCGCCATGCCATCGCCACTCACCAAGGAGCTCTTCGGCTTGTTGGCCGTTTTGCGTTTGCTTGGCGCTTTGGCGACTGCCTTCTTGTCGGTCTTCTTGTCGGTCTTTTTCTTCTTCACGCCGACCGCTTTGCCCGAGGCTTTGACCTTTTTCGGGCCGCCGTAGGTGCCTTTTAATTCCTTGACCACGCGGCGCTCGAAGCTCTGTTTCAGGTAGCGCTCGATGCTGGACATCAGGTTCCAGTCGCCGTGGCAGATCAGCGAAATCGCAAGGCCTTCGTTGCCCGCACGGCCGGTGCGGCCGATGCGGTGAACATATTCGTCGCCACTGCGCGGCATGTCGTAGTTGATGACCAGGTCGAGGCCATCCACGTCCAGGCCACGGGCGGCTACATCGGTGGCGACCAGAATTTTCACGCCGCCCTGCTTCAAGCGGTCGATGGCCAGCTTGCGGTCTTTCTGATCTTTCTCGCCATGCAGCACGAACACCTTGTGCTCCGCTGCAACCAGGCGGCCGTAGAGGCGGTCTGCCGCGACGCGGGTGTTGGTGAAGATGATCGCTTTTTGGTACGTCTCGTTGGCCAGCAACCAGAACACCAGTTGCTCTTTGTGCTGGTTGTGGTCGGCGGTGATGATCTGCTGACGCACGCCGTCGCTCAGCTGGCTGACGGCGTTGAGTTGCAGGTGCTGCGGGTCTTTGAGTACCGAGGCGACCATCTCGCGCAAGCCGTTGCCGCCGCTGGTAGCGGAGAACAGCATGGTTTGGTGCGCGCCTTTGCACTCGCCTGCAAGGCGCTGCACATCTTCGGCAAAGCCCATGTCGAGCATGCGGTCGGCTTCGTCCAGCACCAGCACTTCCACGGCCTTGAGGTCGAGGTTGCCGGCGTTCAGTTGTTCGAGCAGACGGCCCGGCGTGCCGATGAGGATGTCTGGCACTTTGCGCAGCATGGCGGCTTGCACTTTGAAGTCTTCACCGCCGGTGATCAGGCCGGATTTGATAAAGGTGAATTGCGAGAAGCGCTCCACTTCTTTCAGCGTCTGCTGCGCCAACTCGCGGGTTGGCAGCAGGATGAGTGCGCGAATGACCACGCGGGGTTTGGCGTCGCCCATTAGGCGGTTGAGCATTGGCAGCACGAACGCAGCGGTTTTGCCGCTGCCGGTTTGCGCGGTAACCCGCAGGTCTTTCCCTTCCAGCGCCGGCGGAATGGCCGCGACTTGTACCGGGGTGGGCTCGACAAACTTCAGCTCGGCCACGGCTTTAAGCAGGCGTTCATGCAGGGCGAATTGGGAAAACACAGGGGCTACCTCGGCGAAGATCACTAAACAGCCGCATAGGTTACCGGTTGTTGCCCCGGAACGCCCGCAGTCTGTGCAGGCGGTCGACCGCAGGCGCGCCGTTTCGCCCCAGTTAAAGCGGCTGTCGGCCCTGCTTGCGCAGCACGTGAATGCTGTCCCAGGCGGTTAGCACAATGGCCAACCAAATGGGCAGATACGTCCACAACTGCGCCGGGTTGAAGGTCTCACCAAGGAACAACAAGGTCACCGCAAACAGCAACGCCGGCTCCAGGTAACTGAGAATGCCGAACACGCCCAGCGGCAATAGCCGGCTGGAGGCCATCATCGCGGCAAAGGCCAGCGTGCCCAGCAAGCCGATGCCAGGCAGCAGCCACCACATTTGCGGGGCTTGGGTGAACAGGTTGTCCGGGCCGTAGGCAACGATCAACCAAATCGCCACCGGCGCCAGCATGAGCATTTCCAGAATAAAACCGGACAGCGAATCCAGACGCATCCAGCGGCGCAGCATGAAATACGGCGGGTAGCCCAACGCGGTCACCAGCGTCGCCCAGGAAAACGCGCGGGTCAGCCACAACTCATGCAATACGCCCAACAGTGCCAGGCCGACGGCGATGCCCTGCAAGGGGCTCAATCGTTCGCGGTAAAACACGCGCCCCACCAGCACCATCGCCAGCGGCAACAGAAAGTAGCCGAGCGTCACTTCCAGCATCATGCCCTGCAGGGGCGCCCAGAGAAAAAGCCCCCATTGGATGCCGATCAGCGCCGCCGCCACGGGCAAGGCCAGCACCAGCAGCGGCTCGCGGCGCAGACGTTGCAGCGCGCCGAGCAAAAGCCCCCATTGCCGTGACAGGGCCACCAACAACAGCACCATCGGAATGGACCACAGCACGCGCTGGGCGAAAATCTGAATGCCATCGAGCGGCGCCAGCTGGTTCACGTAGCCGGGCATAAAAGCGAACAACACCGATGCCAGCACCGACAACGCCACCCCGCGACCGGACAACCTCATGCCTTTTCCCACCCAAATAAATAGCCGGCGACCATAGCGCGGTTGCCGGATTGTGTCGTGAGGGTAGAAGAGAAAACTCGCCGTCAGCGAGACAGAAGCGCGGTCCAGTTGTGCGTGGGCGACAGCGACAACCGACCGCCCCGCTTTAAAGCTGCGCCAAGCCGACCGGCTGGCGATGCTCAGCCAGATATGGCAACACGGCGGCCAGCAACGGCGCTTTGAAGGCTTCCTGGAAGCGGTGGGCCAGCCCCGGAATCAGCTTCAACTGCGCGCCCTTGATATGCGCCGCCACATGCACGCCATGCATCACCGGCAACAGCGGATCAGCGGTGCCGTGCACCACCAGGGTCGGCACCCGCAGGCGATCCAGCAACGCCACGCGGCTCGGTTCGGCGAGGATGGCGAGAATCTGCCGCTGCACGCCGGCCGGGTTGAATGCGCGGTCGTAGGCCACGGCGGCCTGTTCTTTGAGCAAGGCGCGGTCGTCGTGCACCGTCGGGCTGCCCAGCGCGGCGAGCAAGTCGGCCTGTTGCTCGATGGCGACCTCTCGGTTCGGCGCTTCACGGCGGGCCAACAAGGCCAGCAACGCCGGCTTGGGCTCCGGCAATCCCTGGGCGCCCGAGCTGGTCATGATCAGTGTAAGACTGGCGACCCGATCAGGCGCCATGTCGGCCATGTGCTGGGCAATCATGCCGCCCATGCTCGCGCCCAACACATGGAAACGGGTCACGTGCAGGCTGTTCATCAAGCCGAGTGCGTCTTGCGCCATGTCGGTGAGGTGATACGGCGCGGTAACGGAAAAACCGAGTTTGTAGCGCAGCACTTCATACGTGAGATTGGCCGTTTCCGGCGCGTGGGCCCAGGTCGACAACCCGACGTCGCGGTTGTCATAACGAATCACCCGAAAGCCTTGCTGGCAGAGGGCGACCACCACTTCGTCCGGCCAGTGAATGAGTTGTCCGCCCAGGCCCATGACCAGCAATAACGCCGGATCGGACTCACGGCCGATGCTCTGGTACGCAAGGTTTACCTCGCCCAGATCAGCCCGTTGAGTTGGAACCGTGACATCACACCGTGAAGCCGCAAAAGACGGCAAGGCACACCACAAGGCGGCCCAGAAAAGAAACGCTCGCATAAGAAAAATACCAACACGCAAAACCCCAGTAAGGGCGGATTCTGCTGACATCTGTGCGAGCGCGCTGCCACATAACCGTGACAGTTTGATGAAGGGCGCTGAACGGTAGTGGGTTGGGGTGGGGAACGCAGGTGCAAACCAAAAATCTCCGTCATCCTCGCGAACGCGGGGATCCAGAGTTGTGTGGCGGGCATGCATCGCGGACCCATCCGAAATTCTGGATTCCGAATCGTCGGACCGCCGCCTGCGCGAGGATGACGGTGTTGCATTGGGGAACGCAGGTACAAACCGAAACCTCCGTCATCCTCGCGAATGCGGGGATCCAGAGTTGTGTGGCGGGCATGCATCGCGAACCCATCCGAAATTCTGGATCCCGAATCGTCGGACCGCCGCCTGCGCGAGGATGACGGTGTTGCATTGGGGAACGCAGGTACAAACCCAAACCTCCGTCATCCTCGCGAAGGCGGGGATCCAGAGTTGTGTGGCAAACATACATCGCGGACCCATCCGAAGTTCTGGATCCCCGCGTGCGCGAGGATGACGGTGTTGGGGTGGGGAACGCAGTTAGAACCCAAAACCTCGATCATCCGCCCGCCCGCATCTGCCGCGCCGCCGCCACCATATTCACCAACGCCGCCTCCGTCTCAACCCACCCTCGCGTCTTCAGCCCACAGTCCGGATTCACCCACAGCCGCTCCAGCGGGATACGCCTAGCCGCTTTGCTCAGCAGCCCAACGATTGCCGCCGTGTCCGGCACCTGCGGGGAGTGAATGTCGTACACGCCCGGACCAATGTCATTGGGATAAGCAAACGCTTCGAACGCATCCAACAACTCCATGGCCGAGCGCGAGGTTTCGATGGTGATGACGTCGGCATCCATAGCCGCGATGGCTTCGATCACATCGTTGAATTCGCTGTAGCACATGTGCGTGTGAATCTGCGTGGCATCGCCAACGCCGCTGGCGCACAGGCGAAACGCTTCCACCGCCCAGTCGAGATACGCCGACCACTGGGCTTGGCGCAGCGGCAGCCCTTCGCGGAAGGCGGCTTCGTCGATTTGCACAATCTTGATTCCGGCGCGCTCCAGGTCCACCACTTCATCGCGGATGGCCAATGCCAGTTGTCGCGCCTGTTGCTCGCGAGGGATGTCGTCGCGGGCGAAGGACCACATCAGCATGGTCACAGGACCGGTGAGCATGCCTTTCATCACCTTGTCGGTGAGGCTCTGGGCGTAGGTGATCCAGTCCACGGTCATGGCCTGCGGGCGGCTGAGGTCGCCGACTATCACCGCCGGTTTTACGCAACGCGAGCCGTAGCTCTGCACCCAGCCGAAGCGGGTGAAGGCATAGCCGTCCAACTGCTCGGCAAAGTATTCGACCATGTCGTTGCGCTCCGCCTCGCCGTGCACCAGCACGTCCAGGCCAAGGCGTTCTTGCACTTGCACGGCGTGGCGAATTTCGCAGTGCATGGCGTCGGTGTATTCGCCCACCGACAGCTTGCCGCGCTTGTAGGCCTGACGCGCCAGGCGAATGGCCGAGGTTTGCGGGAACGAGCCAATGGTAGTGGTCGGCAACAGCGGCAAATTCAGGCGCGCCCGCTGCACGTCGATGCGCTGCTCGAAGGGCGATTGGCGTTTGCTGTCGGCCGGCTGGATGGCGGCGATGCGCGCCTGCACCTCAGGTTTATGGATCCGTGTGGAATGAGCCCGACTGGTTTGTACCGCCGCGCTGGCGGCCAGTGCGGCGACCACGTCAGCGTCTTGCGGCGTGTTCAACGCCTTGGCCAGCACGGCAATCTCAGTGCACTTCTGCACGGCAAACGCCAGCCAACTGCGCAGCTCTTCGTCCAGTTGGTCTTCGCGGTTCAGGTCGACCGGGCTGTGCAGTAACGAACACGAACCGGCGACCCACAGGTTGTCGCCGAAACGCGCCTGCGCTTCCTGCAATTGCACCAACGCCTGCTGCAAATCGCAGCGCCAAACGTTGCGGCCGTTGACCACGCCCAGCGACAACACTTTGTACGTGGGCACGCGGTCGAGCACCGCCGCCAGTTGCTCCGGAGCGCGCACAAGGTCCACGTGCAAGCCTTGCACCGGCAGGCTGGCGGCCAGGCCGAGGTTGTCTTGCAAGTCGCCAAAATACGTAGCGACGAGTTTTTGCGTGGGCGAGTACTGCAACAGGTTGTAGGCGCGCTCAAAGGCGTTCTTCCAGGCCTGCGGCAGGTCCAGCGCCAGGATCGGTTCGTCGATTTGCACCCACTGCACGCCCTGCGCCGCCAGGCGTCCAAGAATTTCGCCATACAGCGGCAGCAGGCGGTCGAGCAGGTCGAGTTTGTCGAAGTCGCCATCACGGGCTTTGCCCAGCCAAAGGAACGTGATCGGGCCGAGAATCACCGGCTTCACCTGATGGCCCAGCGCGTGCGCTTCAGCCACTTCTTCAAAGAGCTGTTCCCAGCTGAGGGTGAAGTGTTGGTCGTGACTGAATTCAGGCACCAGGTAGTGGTAGTTGCTATCAAACCACTTGGTCATTTCTTCGGCATGGGCGCCAGCGCAGCAACCTTCACCGTGGCCGCTGCTGCCACGGGCCATGGCGAACAAGGTGTCGAGCGTCGGCAGGCGGCTGCTATGACGGAAGCGTTCGGGCACCACACCGCACAGCAGCGAGTGACTGAGCACCTGGTCGTACCAGGCAAAGTCGCCGACAGGCAGCAACTCGATGCCCGCCTCTTTTTGCAAACGCCAATGGCGGGCGCGCAGGTCACGGCCTACTGCGCGCAGGCCGGTTTCATCGAGATCCCCTTGCCAATACGCCTCAAGCGCTTTTTTCAGTTCACGGTCGCGACCGATGCGGGGAAAGCCCAGGTTGTGTGCCACTGCCATTGCGATGTGCTCCAGGTAATCGATGGCGCACATTGTCGGGAGGGGCAACACATGAAACAAACTCAACATTTTCCAGTTGAACCGTAAATCCATTCACGTTAGTTTCGCTCATGTTCAGCCCGTCAGCCGCTTCGAGAGCCACGCCCATGTTGGAATTGCGCCACCTGAAAACCCTGCACGCGCTGCGTGAAACCGACAGTTTGGTAGACGCCGCCGAGCGCCTGCACCTCACCCAGTCCGCCCTCTCCCACCAGTTCAAGGAACTGGAAGAACGCCTCGGCATGCCGCTGTTCGTGCGCAAAACCAAGCCCGTGCGCTTTACCAGCGCCGGCTTGCGCCTGCTGCAATTGGCCGATTCGCTGCTGCCGCAACTGCGCGCTGCCGAACGCGACATGGCGCGCTTGGTCGGCGGCACGGCAGGCCGGCTGCACATGGCCATCGAATGCCACAGCTGCTTTCAATGGCTAATGCCGACCATCGACCAATTCCGCGACGCCTGGCCCGAGGTCGAGCTGGACCTGGCCTCCGGCTTCTCCTTCGCCCCGCTGCCGGCACTGGCGCGCGGTGACTTGGATTTGGTCGTCACCTCCGACCCTATCGAGCTGTCGGGCATCACCTACGTGCCGCTGTTCACCTACGAAGCCATGCTCGCCGTGGCTAACCAACATGGTCTGGCGAACAAGCCCTACATCGTGCCTGGCGACCTGGCCAAGGAAACATTGATCACCTACCCGGTGGAGCGCGATCGCCTGGACATCTTCACCCGCTTCCTGGAGCCGGCTGATATTGAACCGGCGCAAGTGCGTACCTCGGAACTGACGGTGATGATGATGCAGCTGGTGGCCAGCGGCCGTGGCGTGTGCGGCCTGCCCAACTGGGCGCTGCACGAATACAGCTCGCGCGGTTACGTGACGGCCAAGCGCCTGGGCGATAAAGGCTTGTTCGCCACGTTGTATGCCGGCATTCGCACCGACATGCTCGATGCGCCGTTTATGCGCGATTTCCTGCTGACTGCGAAAGACACATCGTTCTCGACGTTGGAAGGCGTCAGCGCGGCGAAGGAAAAGTAGGCGCCTGCGCCCAACAATGAAACGGGCTGCATGCGCGGAATCGACGCTCGACTCCCCTGCCCGGCCCGTCTACTCTCAGCCCTTGCCGCCACCGCCCCAAGGGACTTCGCATGAGCCTGTCGTTACTCAGCCGTTACGCGTTTTTTGTCGCCTGTCTCGTGTTCACCCTCGCCAGCTTGCCCTTCTACCACCACGAATGGCTGTGGCCGTTCACGCTGTTAACCGGCGTGCTGACGTTGGTCGGCATTGGCGATTTGCTGCAGACGCGCCACGCGGTGCGGCGCAATTACCCGATTCTGGGCAACATCCGCTACCTGGTTGAGGGCATCCGCCCGGAGATCCGCCAATACTTGCTCGAGGCCGACGGCGACAAGCTGCCGTTTTCCCGCGCGCAGCGTTCGTTGGTGTATGCGCGGGCCAAGAACGAGGGGGCCGATAAACCCTTCGGCACGTTGATCGACGTGTACCAGAACGGCTTCGAGTTCATCGGCCACTCCATGCGCCCGGCGGCGCTCGCCGACCCTGACAGTTTCCGCGTGATGGTCGGCGGTCCGGCCTGCAAGCAGCCGTACTCGGCCTCGTTGTTCAACATCTCGGCCATGAGCTTTGGCTCTCTGAGCGCCAACGCCATTCGCGCACTGAACAAAGGCGCCAAGCTCGGCAATTTTATTCACGACACTGGCGAGGGCAGCATCAGCCCGTATCACCGCGAGCACGGCGGCGACCTGACCTGGGAACTGGGCAGCGGCTATTTTGGTTGCCGCACCAGCACGGGGTTATTCGACCCCGAGCGCTTCGCCAAACAGGCGCAAAGCCCGCAAGTGCGGATGATTGAGATCAAGCTGAGCCAAGGCGCCAAACCCGGCCACGGCGGCATTCTGCCCAAGCACAAGGTCACCAAGGAAATCTCCGAAACCCGTGGCGTTCCGATGGGCGAAGACTGCGTATCGCCCTCGCGCCACAGCGCGTTTTCCACCCCCACCGAACTGATGCAATTCGTCGCCCAACTTCGGGAGCTGTCGGGCGGTAAGCCGGTGGGGTTCAAGTTTTGCCTCGGCCATCCATGGGAGTTCATGGGCATTGCCAAGGCCATGCTGGAAACCGGAATTTTGCCGGACTTTATCGTCGTCGACGGCAAGGAAGGCGGCACGGGCGCGGCGCCGGTTGAGTTCACTGATCACATCGGAGTACCGCTGCGTGATGGGCTGCTGTTTGTGCATAACACGCTGGTGGGGTTGAATTTGCGCGAGCACATCAAGCTCGGCGCCAGCGGCAAAATCGTCAGTGCCTTTGATATCGCCAGCGTGTTGGCCATCGGTGCCGACTGGGCCAACTCCGCGCGCGGCTTTATGTTCGCGATCGGCTGCATTCAAAGTCAGAGCTGCCACACCAACAAATGCCCCACCGGCGTCGCCACCCAAGACCCGCTACGCCAACGCGCGCTGGTGGTAGAAGACAAAGCCGAGCGGGTGTTCAGCTTCCATCGCAACACCCTCAAAGCCTTGGCCGAAATGTTGGCGGCCGCCGGCCTGAGCCATCCTTCGCAACTCGATGCACGCCACTTGGTGCGGCGCATTTCCAATACCGAGATCAAGCTGTTTTCCCAGGAACACGTTTTTCTCAAACCCGGCGCGCTGTTGAGCGGCCAGGTGAGCGGCGAGTTCTACGAGCGCATGTGGAAAATGGCCCGCGCTGACAGCTTCGACCCAGCGCCGCCTGAGCCGGACCATCAACCGGTTGCACCGGTAAAATCGGATGCGGTGGAAAGCGTTTAGATCGCCCCGTCCACTCAACGGAAAGTTACACAAACCGTGACTTTCTGTTGAGTGATGGTCGCCTTCTGTGGAGCTGGCGGACTTCCTCGATGCGAAGCCTGCCCCCCAAACCGAGCCAAGCTTCGCTATGTAAATGCACGGGGCCGCCCTGCTATTCTCGCCGCTCACTCGCGCGTTTCGGATCACCTCCATGGCTTTGAATACCTGGCTCGTTTATTTGCTCGCCGTCGTCGGCCTGTCGCTGACGCCGGGACCGAATGCGTTGTTGGCGCTCAGCCATGGGGCGTTGTATGGGCAGCGCAAAACGCTGTTTACCATCGCAGGTGGCATGCTTGGTTTCACGCTGCTGATGGCGCTGTCGATGTTTGGCATCGGCGCGTTGTTACAGGCGTCGGCGCATGCGCTGACGGTGTTGAAGTGGATAGGTGGGGCGTACCTGGTGTGGTTGGGTTTTCAACTATGGCGCGCGCCGCCGATTACGCTGACCGAGGAAACCGGGCCGGACCGAGCCGGCCACACCTTGTTTCGTCAGGGGCTGTTGTCCGCCGTTTCGAATCCGAAGGTGATTCTGTTCTTCGGCGCCTTCTTGCCGCAGTTCCTCGATCCAAGCCGCGCGCTGTGGCTGCAATTTGTGATTCTGGTGCTGACCTTCGTGTTGTTCGAAGCGGTGGTGGAGTTTCTGCTGGCGCGCATGGCGCATCGCATTCGGCCGTGGCTGGAACGCACCGGCAAAGGCTTCAACCGGGCCTGCGGCGGTATGTTCGCCCTGATGGGGGCGGCGTTGCCGACATTGCGTTAAACCATGGCTCGCGCTGCTCCCCCCGACCTTCATCGCCCTGGCGCCGCTTTACGAACGGTGGCGCGCAGCTATCCACGCGGTTTGTTTATCGAGCCCCACGCCCATGATTGGGGTCAGTTGCTGTATGCCATGAGCGGCATCATGTGGGTGGAAACGCCCGGCGAGGCGGTATTGGTTCCGCCGTTGCGCGCGGTGTGGTTGCCGGCCCATGTGCCCCATGCGGTTCGGGTGGTTTCGGAGCTGGAGATGCGCAACATCTACCTGCGCCCGGACCAGCCGCATACCTTGCCCACCACCACGCGAGTGGTCGATGTGAAGCCGCTGCTGCGCGAGCTGATTCTCGGTTTGGTGGAGCAGCAAGGCGCCGAAGACAGCGAGTACTACCAACACCTGAGCGCCCTGGCCGTGCTGGAGTTGCAGCGCGCCCACCATTCGTATTTGCGCGTACCGCTGCCGGATGCCAGCGACCGGCGCTTGCTGACCCTGTGCCAAGCGGTAATCGCCTCGCCCTCGCTGGCGTTTTCGTTCGAGCAGCACGCGGCAGCCGCCGGTGCCAGCGTGCGCACACTGGCGCGGCTGTTCCAAGACAGCGTGGGCATGGGCTTCGCCCACTGGCGCCGGCAAGTGCAGTTGGCAACGGCAGTCGCCGCGTTGATTGAAGGTGCGCCGGTTAGTCGTATTGCCGCCGACCTCGGCTATCGGCCCAGCAGCTTCAGCGACATGTTCCGGCGCGAACTCGGCATGGCGCCTTCCGAGTACGTGGCGAAGCAATAGCCGCACAGGTTGGCCGATATACAGAAGCGTTTGACCTGAGCACCGTTTTCCCGTCAGTAGACTGAGCCCCATTCCCACCTCACTTCCGGGAAAGGAGGCTCCCATGAACTACCTTATTTCTCTCGCCGCCGGGCTGCTGGTCGGCGTCATCTACAACGTATTGGACGTGCGCTCTCCCGCGCCGCCGGCCATCGCCCTGGTCGGTTTGCTGGGCATGTTGGCCGGCGAGCAACTGATTCCGGTCGGCCGCCAATTGATTGCCCACTGGTTGTCCTGATTCTTCTTTCAATCTGCCTCGCAAAAGGAGCGCATATGCACGCGTTGCAATTTACCCTCACGGGCGATCTGAACTCTCTCCAGCACGTTGAAGTGCCAACGCCTGCCGTCGCAGAGGGCGAGGTACTGGTGGAAATTCGCGCAGCGGGTTTGAACCCCAGCGACATCAAGAATGTGCTCGGCCGTTTTCCGTACACCACCGTGCCGCGAATTCCGGGGCGCGATTTTGCCGGCGTGGTCGTTGAAGGGCCAAGTCACTTGCTCGGTCAGGCGGTGTGGGGCACGGGCAAGGGCCTGGGTTTTACCCGTGATGGCAGCCATGCCAGCCATATCGCCCTGCCGGCTGCTGCCGTTGCGCTGAAACCTCAGGCGTTGAGTTTTGCCCAGGCGGCCAGTTGCGGCGTGCCGTTCACGACCGCTTGGGATGCGCTGGAGCGCAGCGGGGTAAAAGCCGGCACCACGTTGTTGGTGATAGGCGCCAACGGTGCCGTCGGCGATGCGGCGGTGAACCTGGCCAAGGCCAGAGGCGCCCAGGTACTCGCAGCGGTGCGCCGGCCGGAAGCGGTGGAAAACCTCAATCAGCGCGGCATTGCTGCCTTGCTTTTGGGCGATCCGGCAGCGTTGCCGGCTCAGGTTGAAGCCCACTTTCCGGGCGGTGCCGAGGTGATCTTCGACACCACCGGCTTCTGGCTTCCCGCCGCCGTGCCAGCCTTGGCCACCTTCGGGCGCATCGCCATTATCGCGGCGCCGGTAGACGGCAACGTGCAATTCCCGGCGCTGGCGCTGTATCGGCGCGGCGGCGTACTGGTGGGCGTCAATTCGTTGCTGTACAGCCCGCAAGAATGCGCAGCGATGCTCGACGGCTTTGGCAGTTTGTTCGATCAGGGCTTGTTGCCGCTGCCCGAGCAACTGCGCGAAGTGCCATTGAGCGAAGGCGTGGCGAGTTATCACGCGGTGAATGGCGGCAGCGGCGATAAATTCATTCTGCTGCCCTGATCGCGGCGACACGGGCGCGGGCTTTGTGGTTAGATTTGACCGCCCTCGCCCGCTTCCGGCCTGCTTTTGACCACGTCCGGGCGACTGACTCAACCCGGTATCGCCATGCGTTTTCTGCCTTTTGCCCTTTTGTTGCTTTGCGCCTGCAGCGCAGCAGAAGAGCGCCCGCTGCGTTTTTCGGTGATCGAAAGCTGGGCCATGCCGCTGATCAACGTAGAAAACGGCGAAGCCACCGGCGGCATCATTTATGACTTGCAGACGCGCCTGGCCGAAAAGGTGGGCCGGCGCGCTGAAATGCTCGTGCTGCCACGCAAGCGCGTGCAGGCCATGCTGGTTCGCGGCGAAATTGATGTGCGCTGCTATGTGAACCCGACTTGGATGACCGAGTCCCACCATCAGTACATTTGGAGCGTGCCGTTTATGAAACAGCGCGACATGCTGGTGGCCCGCAACACGCAGGACATGACGCTCGAACAGTTGCACGGCCAGATGGTCGGCACCGTGCTGGGCTATGTGTACCCGCAACTGCAGGGCAAATTCGACAGCCGCGACTTGCAGCGCGACGACGCCCGCACCCAGGAATTGGCCCTGCTCAAGCTTGATGCCGGCCGTAACGACTACGCGGTGAGCAGCGAACTGACGCTGAACTGGTTCAACCGCACCCAGGCGCCGCAGCACAAGTTGCAGGCGCTGCAAGAGCTCTCGTCAGACCTGGCCTCGTGCATCGTTCGCGACGAGCCGGACGTGCCCACCATGGCCTTGCTGCGCGCGCTGGTGCAAATGAGCAACGACGGCGAATTCGAAAAGATATTGGCCAGTTACCGCTAAACCTTCCCGCAAGAATTTGTTCTCACCTGCCCCACCGGTGAATCCGTTCACCCGTTCAAGTTATCCGATTCGAGGCTGTATCCATGTCTGATGTGTTGCCCGCTGCGGCGCCCACTGCACCGATTGCCAAGCAGTTGTCGGCCCGCGCGATTTTGTTGATTGAACTGGCGCTGTCGCTGGGCGGTTTCGCCATTGGCACCGGTGAGTTTTCGATCATGGGCTTGATGCCAGACGTGGCCGCCGACTTGGGCATTACCGAGCCGCAGGTGGGCCATGTGATCAGCACCTACGCGCTTGGCGTTGTGGTCGGCGCACCGCTGTTGGCGATATTGGGTTCGCGTCTGCCGCGCCGTAATTTGCTCTTGCTGCTGATGGCGATTTTCGCCGTCGGCAACTTCGCCACCGCGCTGGCACCGGATTACCACTCGATGATGGCGTTCCGCTTCTTCGCCGGCCTACCCCATGGTGCCTATTTTGGCGTGGCAATGCTGGTGGCGGCGTCCATGGCGCCGCCGCACAAACGGGCCAAGGCCGTGAGCCGGGTAATGCTGGGCCTTACGGTGGCGATTCTAGTGGGCAACCCGCTGGCCACCTGGCTCGGTCAGTTGGCCAGTTGGCGTTATGCCTTTGCTCTGGTCGGCGTTATCGCCCTCAGCACGGTGGCGATGGTTGCGTGGTTTTTACCGCTGGATAAAAACGAACCACGCAGCTACCCGATGCGCGAGCTACGCGCGTTTAACCGTGCGCAAGTGTGGTTGGCGCTGGCCATCAGCTCGGTCGGTTTTGCCGGTATGTTTTGCGTGTTCAGCTACATGGCGCCCACGTTATTGCAAGTGACCCACCTGTCAGCAGCCTGGATTCCCTTCGCCCTTGCCGCATTCGGGCTGGGCAGCATTGTCGGCAATATGGTCGGCGGCTGGCTGTTCGACAAACTGCAATTCAAAGCCGTGGCGTGGCTGTTGGTGTGGAGTGCGCTGGTACTGGCGATATTCCCACTGGCGGCGCTGTCGCCCTGGAGCGTGTTGCCAGCGGTGTTCGCCGTCGGCTCCATGGTGTCGCTCGGCGCGCCATTACAAACGCATTTGATGGATGTGGCCCAAGACGCGCAAACCCTCGCCGCCGCCTCCAACCACGCTGCCTTCAACGTGGCCAACGCGCTCGGCCCTTGGCTCGGCGGCATGGCGATCAGCGCCGGTTTCGGCTGGACGTCCACCGGCTACATCGGCGCGGCCACAGCGCTCGCCGGTCTGATGGTGTTTTTCGTGGCCTGGCGCTTTGAGCCCAAAGCAGCAACGCGCTGATTACTCGGCGCCACCCAGCGGTTTTACCAACGGCGTCTTGCCGTCGGACAGCAACCACGCCACCAGCACAGCCGGCTCGCTCTGGCTGGCGTTGCGTGTCACGCGATGCTCCTGCCCTGGCGCCTCGTACCACGCATCGCCGGCTTTGTAGGTGTGCAGCGGGCCGTCGTCCAACGACGATTCAACCGCGCCGCTGACCACCACCACAAACACCGGTCCGGGGTGCCGGTGCGGCTTGGACGTGGCGCCCGGGGCGAATTCCACACGCAGTGCGGTGGCATCGGAGCTGGCAACCGCAGGCAAATTGGCGTGGGCGACGGGCGCTACCGTTTCGTCGCCAGCACCGCCGCCGTGGGCATGTGCCAGTGAAGTGAACAGCGTTAACAGCAATGCCGAGGTGCGCAAGAGCGTGCCCATGGTCACAACCCCGGCTGCATGGCGAAGCCCACACCGAAACGGTTCCAGGCGTTGATGGTGGCAATGGCGAAGGTCAGGTCGGCGAGTTCGCGTTCGTTGAATTGCTTCGCCACTTCGCTGTAAACCGCGTCTGGGGCACCGCGCTCTGCCAGCAAGGTCAGGGTTTCAGTCCACAGCAACGCGGCCCGCTCGCGCTCACTGAAAAACGGCGTTTCGTGCCAAGCCGACAGGGCAAAGATGCGCCGCGGGGTTTCGCCCAGTTTGATCGCGTCGGCGCTGTGCATATCGATGCAGTAGGCGCAGCCGTTGAGCTGTGAGGCGCGAATTTTCACCAGCTCGTGCAGCGATTTTTCCAGCGACGATTCGCCCATCGCTTTTTCCAGCCCCAGCAATGCCTTGAAGGCGTGGGGAGCGACCTGAGCGTAGTTAACGCGCGAATTGTTCATGTCCGTTTCCTCAGTGGTGGCCGGCGGCTTGCCGGGGTGAAACCACTCTATTGCTCAGCTATGCGCGGATAAATACACTGAAACCGGAAACATTAGACGGATTCTCGGACAACCATGGCCTTTGACCGCATCGATGCAATGCGCGCGTTCTGCCGCATCGTGGAACTGAGCAGTTTCACCCGCGCCGCCGAAGCCATGGGCGTGGCGAAAACCACGCTGTCTGGGCAGATTCAGGCGCTTGAAAGCCAACTCGGGGTGAAATTGCTGCACCGCACCACGCGCCGGGTAACCCCCACCACAGACGGCGCCGCCTATTACGAGCGCGCCAGAACCGTGCTTGAAGATGTCGACGAACTGGAAGCCAGCGTCTCGCAAACCCGCACCGTTGCACGGGGCAAGGTGCGAGTAGAAATGCCTTCGCCGGTGGGACGTTTTTTGCTGATTCCAGCCCTGCCGGATTTCGTCGCTGAGTACCCGGACATTCAACTCGACGTCGGCTGTAGCGAACGCGTGGTGGACCTGGTGCAAGAAGGCGTGGACTGCGCCATTCGCGGCGGCACCGTCACCGACGCGGATTTGGTGTGCCGTGCCATCGGCCAGATGCGCTTCGTCCTGTGCGCATCGCCCGGCTACTTGCACGGCAAAGCGACCATCTGCACGCCCGCCGACCTACCGCAGCACCGCTTTTTGGCGTTTGTGTTTCCGGTGACCGGGCGGCAGAACCCGGTGCGTTTGAGTCGCGCTGAACACAGCGTGGTCATTGAGCAGACGCCGGCCATGCGCTTCAACACAGGCGGTGCGTATATCGCGGCAGCGCAGGCTGGGTTGGGGTTTGTGTCGGTACCGCTGTGCGAAGCGCAACCGCTGCTAGTCAGCGGCGAGCTGGTGCAACTGCTGCCGGACTGGAGCCTGCCGAGCATGCCTATCAGCGTGGTGTATCCCTATGCCAGGCGCCTTTCGGCACGGGTTCGCGCCTTTACCACGTGGGCGGCAGCAACCATGGCCGACGACCCGATGTGGCGTCTGGACGACTGAGCGGCTGAACGCGGCAATAGCGCCGCGCGCTCCCTGCTTTCTCCCACGCTGCTGTGCGTTACTTCCTCCAGACGCAACTGGCGCGGCGGCCTAGTGTCGTTGCAGCCATGGCAGCGGCCTTGGCGGCACTAACGGAGAGGGATTTCCAAATGAGTACACGCACTGCGCTTTTATCACTTGCAAGCCGTGATGCAATACATCACACTTCTTTCCCATGATCCGCAGCTTCCAGCACAAGGGTTTACGCCAGTTTCACGAAAACGGCTGTACCCGCGGCATTCAAGCCGATCATGCCAAACGCCTCGCGCGACAGCTGCAGTTTATGGACCACGCTGTCGCACCTGCCCGACCTCAACATCCCTGGCTGGCGGCTGCACGCGCTCAAGGGCGAGCTTGATCAGTACTGGTCGCTCACGGTGAACGCCAACTGGCGAATGGTGTTTCGCTTCATCGATTCCGATATCGAATTGGTCAACTACGTGGATTACCACTGATAAGGAAAACCGCACCATGGGCATTTTCAATCCGCCACACCCTGGCGAAACACTGCGAGAAGACGTGCTGCCCGAGCTGAACATCAGTGTCGCGGAACTGGCGCGCCGTTTGGGCTTTGCTCGCGAAACCCTGTCGCGCATCCTGCATGGCCATGCCCCCATCAGTCCGGACCTGGCGGTGCGTCTGGAGGCTGCCGGAATCGGTACGGCGCAGACGTGGATGAGCGTGCAGATCGATTACGACCTGTGGCAAGCGCGAAATCGACCCCAGCCTGCCATCGAGCGTTTTGCGGCATTGCCTTGATGCTTGGCGCGCATTGCCAGGAGCAGCGCTTAATGTCGATCACCACCGCTCGCCTGCTGCTACGCCCTCCGGTGTTGGCAGACTTCCCACGCTTCTTTGCCATTCACTCTGACCCCGCGACCAACCAGTTCAACCCGGCGGGGCCGCTCACCGATTGCAGCAAAGCCGAGACGCTGTTCAACGCCTGGCTCGCCCATTGGCAACTGCATGGCTACGGCCAGTGGGCCGTCGCCAGCCGCACTGAACCGGAGGAAATTATCGGTTTCGGCGGTATCGCCCAGCGCCTTTACGGTGAGGTGGAGCGCCTCAATTTGGGATACCGCTTTGCGGCGTCGGCGTGGGGCAACGGGTACGCCACCGAACTGGCCGTTGAGGCGCTTCGCTATGCCCTGGAAGACCTGCAACAACCCCGTGTGTTTGCCATCGTGCGGCCGGCCCATGCGGCTTCTATCCGAGTGCTTGAGAAGATCGGCATGCAGCGAACCGGCGTGCTCGATGATGTGCCCGGCCAGCCGGCCAGTCTCATTTATGAAACGCAGGCAAAGCCCCGCCTCGCTTGCCCTGAATAATTGCGGTGGCGCAGACGCCATCACTTTTGACGCCAATCCCATCACATTTTTTGCCTCAACCGCCCTAGAACGGGCTTTTGCGGGCGAAATGTGCGAGCTGTTTCCTATACAAATGGCGAATCTGGCTTAGGGTTAACTTAGCCATCCCGGATTTCCCCGTACCCGCTTTCGGGTTCGCGGTTGGCCCTGTTGTGTTCGCCTCGTCCAGGCAGAACACAGCGCCACTTGGTTCAAACGAAGGGAAGCGAAGATGAACGTAAACGATGTCTACGAAAATGCTGCCACTGGCGATCTGCAAGCGCTTGAATTGATCTCCATCGAGGGCGGTATTTACTTGCTGCAAGCCCATGTCGAAGGGCGTGTGCATCCCGTCAAAATGCCCGACGGCGCCATGCTGCGTTTACGCTCGGTGACCCATGCCCGCGAGCTGCTCCAGGGTTTGCCGATCACCGTGCCGTTTCATTTGGTGCACAGCGAAGTGCATACCGAAATGTGCGGGTTCAGCGAGGGCGTGCAAGAACCATTGCGAGAGCGCATTTCGCTGGGTTCGGCCTGGTGAATAACATAGCCATCACCGCCGCCTGAACGGTCATTCAACCGTCATATTTTTTTCATACCGTTGCCGTCTCGTGATGCAGTTCCGACTTCAGACGGCCCGTCCAATGCTTTGCAGCGAACTCAAATCCTTTCACATGGTGGCCCGCCTCGGCAGCATCACTCAGGCGGCGAAAAAACTGGGGCTGAGCCAGCCAACGGTGACCACGCAAATCCGCCAACTGGAAGGCCAATACGGCGTCGAGTTGTTTTACCGTGGCGGCCGGCGTTTAACCTTGAGCGACGAAGGCGCACGCCTGCTGCCCATGGTGCAAACGCTGTTGCAGCAAGAGGCCGACATCGAGTTTTTCCTGCGCAATAGCGGGTCGGTTCAGGGCGCGTTGCGCATCGGCGCCACGGCGCCCTACTACGTGCTGGACCTGGTGCGCGGTTTCCGTGAGCAGTTCAGCCAGTGCACGGTCACGCTCACCATTGGCAACTCGCAGGAAGTGCTCGAAGCGCTGGAAGACTACCGCGTCGATCTCGCTGCCTCCTCGCAACTGGTGGAAGACGCGCGTCTGACGCGCCTGGTGCTCGGCCACGATCCCCTGGTGCTCGCCGTGCACCGCAGCCATCCCCTCGCAGTGCACAACCGCGTGCCATTGAGCGCATTGGCCGGCCATTGCCTGCTGATGCGCGAAGTCGGCTCGACCACGCGCCAGCTCAGCGAAAAACTGTTGAACGAGGCTGGCGTGGCGCTGGGGCCGCTGCTTGAAATCGGCAGCCGTGAGTCCATCCGTGAAGCGGTGCTGCGCAACATTGGCATTAGCCTCATCGCGCGCCACGAAGTGCCTGATAACCCGCAGCTCAAAGTCGTTGAGCTCGAAGGCGCGCCGTTGATGGCTGAATATTTGTACTGCCTGAAAGAGCGCCGCCAGGCGCGTTTGCCCGCTGCGTTTCTTAGCCTGGCGCGCAACGGCGCCATCGAATAGCCCGCCCTACCCAAGAATGCCGATACCACTATCGGTAACTTTTGCCTCCCTGCCACAAAGCCTTCGCATGGCCTCTCTAGCATGAGCCTGGTCTAGCCCAATCGCGCTTCGAGGTTTCCGATGGCCACGCCCCACGCCGTGAGCATGAAAGTCCGCAACATCCATAAAGGCTTCGGCGCATTCAAGGCCCTGGATGGCATTTCGCTGGACATCGCAGCAGGCGAACTGGTGTGCCTGCTCGGCCCATCGGGCTGCGGCAAAACCACCTTGCTGCGCTGCATTGCCGGCCTGGAGAAGCAGGACAGCGGCACCATCGTCATCGGCTCGCGCGACGTCTCCGATCTGCCGCCGCAAGCCCGCGACTACGGCATTGTGTTTCAGTCCTACGCGCTGTTCCCCAACCTCAGCGTTGAACAAAACATCGGCTATGGCCTGAACGGCAACAGCCGCGCCACCATCAAGGCGCGGGTTATGCAAATGTTGGAATTGGTCGGCCTTGCCGGCAGCGAAAAGAAGTACCCCGGCCAGCTCTCCGGCGGCCAACAGCAACGCGTCGCCCTGGCGCGCGCGCTGGCACCGGCGCCGTCGTTGTTGCTGCTCGACGAGCCCATGTCGGCCTTGGATGCGCGGGTGCGTGAACACCTGTGCGGCGAGTTGCGCGAGCTGCAAAAACGCCTCGGCATCACCACGCTGATGGTCACTCACAATCAGGACGAAGCCATGCTCATGGCCGACCGTATCGCGGTGATCAACCAAGGTCGCGTTGAGCAATACGCCAGCGCCCAGGACATTTACCGCAGCCCCGCTACACCGTTCGTGGCCGAGTTTGTCGGCCAAGGCAACTGGCTGCCCTTCGAGCGCAGCCTGGACGGCCATGCCCAGGTCGGCGGCCTTCATGTGCGCCTACCCGTTCGCTTGCCCGGTGAGTCGCGCGGGAGGCTGTTCTGTCGCCCCGAATCGGTGGTGGTCAACCCGCCGGTGCACGAAGACAACCTGTTCAGCGCGCACCTGCACGAGCTGACTTTTCTAGGCAATCGCTGCCGCCTGCGCTTTGAACTCGATGCCCTGCCCGGCCATTCGTTGCTCGCCGAAGTTGAGCCCGACGCCATGCCGAGGCTTACCGGTGCAGACATGTGGGTGGCGCTGCCGCCGCGCAGCCTGCAGGTGTTTGTGTGATGGAGGCCGAAACATCCGTTTCGGCTGGGAGCCAAGCGCGGCTGAATCCGCAGCTAAAGGACACGCTGGCCAGCAACGGCGTGATCGCCGACCGCCTGTTTATCAAAGGCGGCCAATGGTTGCTGTTGGCGCTGTTGCTGCTCACCGTGGTGTTTCCGCTGGCGGCCATGCTGTGGCGCGGCATTGCCGGTGATGCCAGCCAGGGCGGCGGTATGCAGGCGGCGATGACGTTATTGAGCAGCGCCAACTTCCGCTGGTTGCTGGGCAACAGCTTGAAAGTCTCGCTCACCGTGGCGCTGATTGTGGTGCCGCTGGCCTACGCATTCGCCTACGCCTTGCAGCGCACCTGCATTCGCGCCAAGCCGCTGTGGCGCGGTATTTCGCTGCTGCCGTTGCTGGCGCCGTCGATGCTGCCCGGCATTGCGCTGATCTACCTGTTCGGCAACCAAGGCGTGTTGCGTGGGCTGTTGAGCGACAACATTTATGGCTTCTGGGGCATCGTCATTGGCCAGGCCATTTACACCTTTCCCCACGCGCTGATGGTGTTGCTATCGGCGTTGGCGCTCGCCGATGCACGCCTGTTCGACGCAGCGTCGAGCATGGGCGCCTCGCCGTGGCGGGCGTTTCGCAGCATCACCTGGTCGGGCAGTCGACAAGGCGTATTTGCCGCGCTGTGTCTGGTGTTCACCCTGTGCATTACCGATTTCGGCGTGCCCGTGGTGGTCGGTGGCGATTACCAAGTGTTGGCGCTGGAAGCTTACAAGGCGGTGGTGGGCCAACAGCAATTCGGCCGCGGCGCGCTAATCGGCATGGTTTTGCTGCTGCCGGCGCTGTTGAGCTTTGCCGTTGACCTTTGGCTACGCCGCCGCCAGCGCGACGCCATGGGAGGCCGGGCGCAGGTGTATCACCCGCGACCATCGCGCGGTCGCGACCTGGCGTTTCTCTGCACCACGGCGCTGATTTGCCTGGCCTTGCTCGGTGTATTCGGCATGGCCATTTATTCCTCGCTGGTGAAGTTCTGGCCGTACAACTTATCGCTGTCGCTGGACCACTACGCGTTCTCGGAACTGCCCGGCGGCTGGTTGGCGTATCGCAATAGTCTGATGCTGGCAGGGTGCAGCGCGCTGTTTGGCAGCCTGGTGATTTTCACCGGTGCGTACCTGATCGAAAAAACCCGGCAAACCGCGCTGACGCAATTGTTGCGCTTGCTCAGCTTCGTGCCGATGGCGGTGCCGGGGTTGGTGTTCGGCCTGGGTTACGTGTTTTTCTTCAACCAGCCGAACAACCCACTGAGTGGTTTGTACGGCACGCTGACGTTGCTGGTGCTGTGCACCATCGCCCACTTTTTCACCACCGCGCAGATGACCGCCGCTGCTGCGCTGCGCCAACTCGACGGCGAATACGAAGCCGCCGCGTTGTCGCTGAAAGTGCCACTGGTGCGCCATTTTTTCCGCGTCACCTTGCCCATCTGCTTACCCGCCTTGCTCGACATCATCCGCTACCTGTTCGTGTCGGCGATGACCACGGTGTCGGCCGCCATTTTCCTCTACAGCCCCGACAGCGTGCTCGCTGCCGTGGCCGTGTTGAACATGGACGACGCCGGCAACGTCGGCGGTGCGGCGGCCATGTCCACCTTGATTCTGCTCACCTCGGCCGGCGTGTCGCTGCTGCTGGCTGGAGTTTCCCGTGGCCTGTTGCGCCGCTCCCAAGCCTGGCGTCAGCCAACGCCGGGCCTTTGATCACGTCCCTTATACCAACGCCAACCCTAGGAGCTTCACATGTTCAAACGCACCGCCCTGGCCGCCGGCCTGCTCGCTGCTTGTGCATTTCACGCTCAAGCCAACACTGAGCTGACCGTGTACACCGCGCTCGAAGTGGAACAACTCAAGGCCTACAAAGAAGCCTTTGAAAAACAGAACCCGGACATTGAGATCAAATGGGTGCGCGACTCCACGGGCATCGTCACCGCCAAGCTGCTGGCCGAGAAAGAACGTCCGCAAGCCGACGCCGTATGGGGCCTGGCCGGTTCCAGCCTGGCGATTCTGAAACAGCAAGGCATGCTTGAAGCCTACGCACCGGCCAACCTGGACAAAATCGGCGGCAACTACCGCGACACCGCCAACCCGCCGTCGTGGGTGGGCATGGACGTGTGGGCCGCCACCATTTGCTTCAACACCGTGGAAGCGGAAAAGCAGGGCCTGCCCAAACCGACCAAATGGGAAGACCTGACGAACCCCGTCTACAAAGACAAAATTGTCATGCCTAACCCGGCCTCCTCCGGCACCGGCTACCTGGACGTCAGCGCCTGGCTGCAAACCTTCGGCGAAGCCCAGGGCTGGGCCTATATGGACAAACTGCACGCCAACATCGGGCAGTACACCCATTCCGGTTCCAAACCTTGCAAGCTCGCCGCCGCCGGCGAATTCCCGATTGGTATTTCCTTTGAATACCCAGCCGTACAGCTCAAGCGCAAAGGCGCGCCGCTGGACATCGTGCTGCCCAAGGAAGGTCTGGGTTGGGAAATTGAAGCCACCGGCATCATCAAAGGCACCGCCCACCTGGCCGCCGCTAAAAAGCTCGCCGACTTCTCCGCCAGCCGCGAAGCGATGGATTTGTACAAGGCCAACTTTGCCGTACTCGCCCAGCCGGGCATTGCCGAACGCTTCCAGGAACTGCCGGCCGATTACGAACAGCGCCTGATCAAGAACGACTTCAACTGGGCCTCGGAAAACCGCGACAAAATTCTCGCCGAGTGGCGCAAACGCTACGACGGCAAATCCGAACCGCTGCCCCAATAACCCGCCGCTATCACCGCCCCGCCCTTGTAGGAGCGAGCGTGCTCGCGAATTGCCCACGCCGTTATTTGCGAAACCGCGTGGCCTTTTTCGCGAACAAGCTCGCTCCTACGGGTCGGTGGAATACAGGAGTCAACACATGTCTGAACACGACTGCGATCTGCTGATCGTCGGCGCCGGCATTCTAGGTCTCGCCCACGCCTGGGCAGGCGCTAAACGTGGCCTCAAGGTCAAGGTATTCGAACGCAGCCATACGCCGTTGGGTGCCTCAATCCGCAACTTCGGCCAGGCGCTGGTGAGCGGTCAGCCGCCCGGCATCATGCTCAATTTGGCGCGACAGTCGCGCGGGCTGTGGGCAGAGTTGGGCCAGGCTGCCGGGCTGACGCTGCACCAGCAGGGTTCGTTGTGGTTTGCCCGCACCGAGACCGAAGAAGCATTGCTGGAAGCCTTCGTACACGGGCGCGGTGACGAGCTGGGTTATCGCACCGAACTGCTGCGCGGCGAGGCGTTGAATGCGCTGTATGACGGCAGTTTCAGTCATCACCGTGCGGCCTTGCATGGCCTCGACGATCAACAGCTCTATTCGCGCGAAGCGCTGCCGCAAATCGTCGACTACCTGCGCCGTGAACTGGGCGTGGCCTTCCATTTCTCAACGCTGGTGCGCGATGTGCAATCCGGCCACGCCGACACCACGGCCGGGCGTTTTCGGGCGCGGCACATTCTGGTGTGCGCCGGCCACGACTACCAAACCCTGCTGGCCGACCACTTGGCTCGCTTGCAACCGAAGGTGTGCCGTCTGCAAATGCTCCGGGCTCGCCCCGCGAAACCCTTGGCGCTCAAGCACGCGGTACTCACCGGGCTCAGTTGCGCTCATTACGGCGCGTTCTCAGACTTGCCCGAAGCCGATGCCATTCGCGCGCAAATCCGCCGCGACCAACCCGAACTGGAAACCCTGGGCATCCACCTGCTCATCAGCCCAACGCCCTATGGCGAGCTGATTATTGGCGACTCCCACGACTACGGCAGCGACGCCTCGCCGTTCAACGCCGAAAGCACCGACCGCATCATGCTTGAGCTGGCTGAACACACCTTGGGCATGGGCGTTGAAGTGCTGGAACGCTGGCAAGGCGTTTATGGCGCGCGCGGGCCAGGCCCGTTCAGCATTACCCGCGCTGCCGACGGCGTCACGGCGGTGTTGATGCACACCGGCGTGGGCATGAGCGTAGGCCTTGGCCTGGGCGAACGCACCCTCGCCGCTGTGCTGGGCGAAGGGGCGTGGCCAACGGCGTAGCGGTTTTTACAGCTTCAGCTGCTCGACCAGTTTCTGATTGAACCCCACCGGATCCTCCATCTGCGGCGCGTGGCCCTGGCCCGGAAATTCCACCAGCTTCGCGCCCGGAATCATGGCGGTGACCTGCTTGCCCAGCACGCTGTAGCGGCCCAGCTTGGCTTTCAGCTCGGGGCTGGCGATGTCGCTGCCGATGGCGGTGGTGTCGGCATCGCCAATCATCAGCACGGTCGGCACCTTGAGGTTGGGGAACTCGTAGAACACCGGTTGGGTAAAAATCATGTCGTAGATTAGCGCCGAGTTCCACGCCACGCGCTGTTTGCCCGGGCCGTTGCTAAGGCCGGCGAGCATGTCGACCCAACGGTCGTACTCGGGTTTCCAGCGTCCGGCGTAATAGGTGTTCTGCTCGTACTTGCGAATGCCTTCGGCCGTGACCTTCAGCTCGCGTTCGTACCATTGATCAACACTGCGCCATGGCACGCCCAGGGCTTTCCAATCTTCCAGGCCGATGGGGTTAACCATGACCAATTTGTCGGTCTGCTGCGGATACAACAGCGCATAGCGCGTGGCCAACATGCCGCCGGTGGAGTGGCCGATGATGCTGGCCTTGCTCACGCCAAGCTTGCTCAGCAAGGCATGGGTATTAGCCGCCAACTGATGAAAGCTGTACTGGTAATTTTCAGGTTTGGTCGAGGTGCAGAAGCCGACCTGATCCGGCACCACCACGCGGTATCCCGCCGCGCTCAGCGCCTTGATGCTGTCTTGCCAGGTGGCGCCGCAAAAGTTCTTGCCGTGCATTAACACGGCGGTACGGCCGTTGGCTTTGCCGGTGGGCGCGACGTCCATGTAGCCCATATCCAACGCCTGGTGTTGCGACTCGAAGGTGAAGCGCTGAACCGGATACGGGTAGTCGAAACCCTCCAGTTGCTGGCCATATTCGGGGGCGGCGCTGGCCAGCAGTGGCGCGGCGAACAGCAGCGCCAGGCATGAGCGTTTGAACATGAATAATCCTCCAAAAGCTCAAAGCCTAGCCGCCGCCGACCGCTCTGGCACAGCCCTTACAGGACTCCAATCTATACAGGATGTTATTAACCATTAGGCGCCGTCGACGCGGTACACGCCGATCAATACCTCATCCTCGCTGACGTCATCGATGGTGCCGACAAACACATAATCGCTCAGCCACGAATAGGCGCCGGGCTGGGTTTTGAAGCTCGGGGTGGTGCGGCAGTAGTAATCGTTTTCGAGCAATTCCTGGCCCTTGGCCTGCTTGGCCAAACCGTCGGCGTTGGGCCGCCAGATGCCCGGGTTGTGAATGATGATGATCTGCCCGTCATCGGTTTTCAGGCGGTACAGCGCTTCGATCAGCGTCACGCCATCGGCGCGCTCTACCGACAGGTCGGCGCCGCCCGGCACCACGATGCCCTTCATGCCTTTGCCGACAAACGTGCCGCCGACAATGGGGTAGTTGATGCGATGGCCGTCTGCGTCTTTGCCCATGTCTTCCTCGGGGCCGAGCTTGACGTGAATTTGCATCACCAACTCGTTGGTCACGCGGTTGGCTTCCGGCTCTTTCAGCTCATCGGCCTGAACGCTGGCTAAGCCCAGCAGTGACGCGGCGAGCAATACGGTGCGAAAACTGTTCATGGTGGTTAATCCTCAGCGATGGGTGACTGGAGCGGGTCGGGACGGCATGGCTGTTTGAGCAGGCTGTTGCAGGCCGGTTGCGGCACCGGCACCTTCACGCCTTGCAACTCGCCCAGCACCAGCTGCGACGGGTGCTCGGCGTCGTGCAGCAATTTGCTGCGCGCGGCCAGGGCGTAGGTGTCGAAGCCATAGCCGCCGGTACGGCCGGGTGCGTCGATCCAGATGCGCAACCGCGAACCGGCGCGGAAGGTGTGGGAAAACGGGCGCAACTCCACCCGGCCCAGCACCGGCTCATCGGGCTCCAGCGGCATCAGGCTGTCCGGCGTGTCGAGCAACCATGGGCGCACGGCGGTGGATTTTTGTGGGTCCAGCGCGCGAGCCGACAAGCGCAGCCAGCCGCGCTGCACATACACTTCCTGGCCGTCGGGCAACAGTTGCGTGAGCGTCACTTGCACGTCCATGTCAGGGCCCAATGGCGTGGCCAGCCACAGGTCGGCACTGCCTGGGCCGTAGGTCACCAGGTCGCGGCTCAGCGGTGCGCTGGTGTAGGCCAGGCTGCCTTCTTTCCAGCCGTGCTTGAGTTCGCCCCAGGCGTTATCGACCTCGTAGGTGTTCACGTCCGGGCCGGCGACTGGGTAGTTGTATTCATCGGGCTCGCCGCTGGCTTTGCCGCCTTCGACGAGCGTGCGGTTGGCGCCCAGGGCGAAGCTCAGCGGTTTGACGGCCACCGGGAAACGCTCGCGGGTGATGGTCCAGCCAGGCTTGGCCGGCTCGTTGAGGCCATGCAGGTCATTGACGGAGCCGGTACTCGTGGTTTCTTGCCATATCTCCACGTGCGGCAGTTTGTCGAAGCCGTTATCCAGCCCCTTCACAAAGTGATCGAAAAACGCCTGCAGCTTTTTGCGGAAATGGGTGGACTCATACAAGTCGTGCGGGCCGTTGGTTTGCACCAGCCACAGTTGCTCGGGATCAAGCGTTTCCTGGTAATAGCCTTCACGCGCCATCACGGCTTCGTCTTGCCAGGCCTGCATGGACAGCACCGGCACCTGAATGCGCTGGGTGCGATCACGAATGCTGCGTTGCGCAGTCCAGGCGTCACGCTGCGGATGGCGGATGATCTGGTAAGTCAGCGCGTGCTTTTTCACCTCCACTTCGTTTTGCGCCACTTGCTTGAGGCAGCGTTGGTCTTGCTCGCTTAGCGCGCTGGCTTTGACGGCCGCCCAGCGCTGGCTCAAATACCAATGCCAGCCGGTCACGAATTCCGGGGCCGGCACGCCGCCGGGCGCCCAACTGTCGCTGCGCGCATCGCCCATGGCCATGCCGGGGGCGATGGCTTTGAGGCCGGCCGGACGCTCGGAGGCGGTCATCAATTGCGACATGCCCGCCCACGACCAACCAAACATGCCGACATTGCCATTGGACCAGCCTTGGCTGGCAGCAAACTCGACCGCTGCGCGACCGTCTTTGCCGTAATCCGGGCCGAGAAAATCGAAGGTGCCTTGCGAGCAGCCGGTGCCCCGCGCTTGCACGCCCATGATGGCGTAGCCCTGTTCAAGCAGTTGTTTGTCGAGGTCGACGGAGAAGGTTTCGTCGTCAGCCAGATAGGCCGAGCCGCCGATGCTGCCGCTGTCGTATCCGCTGTAGCGCACCAGCACCGGAAACGTGCCCTCGCCCTTGGGCAGCAACACCGAATAGCGCAACTCGGTGCCGTCTGGTGCGGCCAGGTAACCGGTGAGGCGTTTGCCCCAGAACGGTTGCCAGGTGCGCGTCGGGGCGCTGCTGACATCCTGGCCTGGCACATCTTGGGCTGCGTGGGCGCCGAGGGAAAATAGCAACGCACAGGCGGCGAGCATGAAGTGTTTTGGGTTCATCGATTAATACCTGAGAAGGTCAGAAACGTTTCGCCACCTGGGCGACCACCGTGGCCGAGCACACATCGTCGAAGCCGTTTACCGAGGCGCATTCGGCCTGCGACAAATCGGTGTCGATGTACGCCACACGCCAGTCAAAACCGAACAACGTTTTGCTCAGCCCCACTTCCCAGTCGTAGTAGCTATGGCGTGTGGAACCGTCGCTGGAAATCCACACCTCGTCTTTGGCATCGCTGTAGCCGTAGCGCAGATCCAGCGCGGCTTCGTACGGCAGGTCGACCGTGTAACCGAGCCACATCACGCTGCGGTCATCGTCGAACGGTTTCACCTCGTTGGTGTACTTGATGCCGAAGGTCGCGCCATAGGCGCCGAACGTGCCGATCCACTCGCCGTAGTTAAATTCGCTGTCCTTGGGGTAGTCGTACTCGACATACATCAGGTTGACGTTCAACTGCTCGCTGAAGTCGTGGGCGAAGCCGACGTAATAGTCGTACTCGCGTCGGGTGTCGGTGCCGAAGTCGACGTTGGAACTGAACACGCCGGCGTACGCGCCGCTGCTGTGGGTCAGGGT
Organism: Pseudomonas sp. AC136; assembly: GCF_979258585.1. NCBI lineage: Bacteria > Pseudomonadati > Pseudomonadota > Gammaproteobacteria > Pseudomonadales > Pseudomonadaceae > Pseudomonas > Pseudomonas sp. AC136. Next base: position 4,595,740 of record NZ_OZ409865.1, on the reverse strand, counting down.
GACATCCGTCCACAACGCCGGGTCGCCGGCGGTTTGCGAGATGCCGCCGGTGCGGTAGTCGCTAAGCGCGGTCAGCGTCAGGCTCAGAGAGAAATCGTCATTGAGTTCAACGGCGTGTGCCGGCAGCGCGAGGCAACAAAGCAGGCCGGCGGCGAGGCACAGTGGTGTTCGGGTCATGCGGTTCCGCTCCATTTTTATGATTGTTGAATGGCAGAAGTGCAGGAGATTCATTGGTTATTACTGTTATCTGGTTACTAACAATCCAGGTAACCGTCGATGTCATTTTTGAGCCAAGAACCACGATTTATCTATCCACTTTGCGAAAACCGCACCGCACCGCAACGGTGCAACCAGTTATCACTCATAACTATATTTTCAGCCAACTGTGCTGCACACAGTGAAAATCGCGCGGCCACTGCTGCGCTTAGGAAATAGGCGGCTGTACGGCTGCTTCGCAGCGGCGTCAGTGAATACTTTCTGCACCGCGCCACTGCCGCGCACCAACGCCTGGAAGACGTATGAACGAAGTCGAACTACTCGCCGACGCCGATGCGCGCGGCCTGAATTACACCGCCAGCCTGGCCACGCGCCGGGTGTACCCGGATGCCGAAGCGCTGGCCGGGCTGGCTGCCTTTGACGAGCCACTGCCCGCGCTCGGGCTGCCCGCCGAACAAACACTGCAGTTACTGGATGAACGCGGTTCGGCAGCGACCGTGGTGTCCAACGGGCCGCGCTATTTCGGTTTCGTGATCGGTGCGTCGTTGTCGGTGGCGGCGGCCGCCGAGCGCCTGATGCTGGCCTGGGACCAATGCGCCTCGACCTTCGACAACGCCCCCGTGGCCGCCACGGTGGAAGCCACGGCCGCGCGCTGGGTGCTGGAGGCGCTGGATCTGCCGCGTGACAGCGCCGTGGGTTTCGGCACCAGCGCCACCGCCTGCACGCTCAGTTGCCTGGCCGCTGCACGTCGTTCGCTGTTGGCGCGCCACGGCTGGGACTTCGACCGCGACGGGTTGATCGGCGCGCCGGAAATCAAAGTGGTGGCGTCTGAGCTTGCGCATATCACCGTGAAAAAAGCCCTGCGCGTGCTGGGCTTTGGCAGCGCGAAGATCATCTATGCGCCGGTTAACGCCCTCGGCCAGGTCGACCCGGAGCGCCTACCGGCTCTGGATGCGCACACCATTGTTTGCCTGCAAGCCGGCGAGGTGAACACCGGCGAGTTCGACCCCTTCGCCCAACTGATTCCCAAGGCACATGCAGCCGGCGCCTGGGTGCATGTCGACGGCGCCTTCGGCCTGTGGGCGCGCGCATCGGCCTTGGCGCCGCTCACGGCTGGCATCGAACAGGCGGACAGCTGGACCACCGATGCGCACAAATGGCTGAACACGCCCTACGACTGCGCCATGGCCATCTGCCGAGATGCCGACGCGCTCGCCAGCGCCATGAACAGCGACGCTGCCTACTCCAGCGCCAGCGCCGACGCGCAGAAAAACCTCACCCTGGAATTTTCCCGGCGAGCGCGTGGCATTCCGGTGTGGGCCGCATTGCGCAGCCTGGGCAAACAGGGCGTGGCGCAGCAAGTGGAACGCCATTGCCGTCAGGCCCAGCGGGTCGCCGAGGGCTTGCGCGCGGCAGGCTTCGAGGTGCTTAACCGCGTGGTGCTCAATCAGGTGCTGTTTCGTGCCGACAGCGATGCGCAAACCATCGCCACACGTGAGGCGGTGCAAGCGTCAGGGCAAGCGTGGTTCGGCGGTACCGTGTGGCAAGGCCGCCCGGCGTTGCGCATCAGTGTGTCGTCGTGGCGTACCGGCGATGGCGATATCGAGGCGCTGATCGATGTGGTGGCGCGCCTCAACGCCTGATCGGCTATTCGCTGCGCCAGCGCTTGCGCGCGTGTAGGTAGGCGCTGAGGTCGCTGTAGCCGAGTTGCGCGGCAATGTCGGCGCGGCTTTCGCCTTGCAACTCGAGGGTTTGCTCAAGGTCGGCGCGCACCAGGTCCAGCAACTGGCGGAAGGTCATGCCTTCGTCGTCCAGGCGTCTGCGTAACGTGCGCGGGCTTTGATGCAGCAGCTCGGCCTGGCTATCAAGACTGGGCGTTTGGCCACGGGCAAAACTGTGACGAATGCTCTGCGCCACCTTCCCCGCCCAACCGCTGAGCTGTTGCTGGCGCGCCAGGCAGCGATCCAGCTCCGCACACAACACGGCGAGCATGCCGGGATGGCGGTGGCGCATCGGTAGCGCCAGGCTGGCCGCGCTGAAGTAAAGGCGGTTATGGCCGCAACCGAAGCTGACGTGCTCGCCAAACCAGGCCGCATATTCAGCGTGATAGGCCGGGCGCGGGTGCGCCAATTGCACCCGCGTCGGCAGCACGCGTTGCCCCGCGCCTTCGCTGCACACTGTCAGGGCCATGACGAAATAGTGTTCCACCAGATAACGCGCCAGGTTCGCCGGCGCGTCGATGGTCACCTGCACACCAATGCCATTGGCGTCTTCCACGCGCGTCAGGCGATCCATGTCCGAAGCCAAGCCGGCATAGCGCACCCAGTTGTGGGTGGCCTGCGAAACGGTGTCGGCGTACTGCGCCATCAAGGCAATCACATGGCGGTCTTGCGAACTGAACAGGCCAAACAAGTGCAAGCCAACAGCCGGGTCATGGTGCGCGGCTTCGTCCCACAACTGTTCCAGTGCCAGGGCGCTGTAGTCGGCTTTGGCGGGGCGCTTGCTGTTGAGAAACCGCTCGAGCACGCCGCCTAACGGGCCACGGTGAAAGCGTTGGCCTGGGGCGTGCGGCGCATTGGCCAGTTCGGTCAGTTTTCTGTCCATTTCGCGCCTGTTGTCAGGTGAGGTCATGGTTTCTCATAGGGTGGCACTGCCCGTTCCGGGCCAGACGAAAGATTGCCATGGATATAACAATGACCGCCAATAACCCTATCGCCGTCGTCGCCGCCATCTTCTTTATGTTTATCGCCCTGGAGCTGGCCTTCGCCTGTTTTCGCCAACCCGCCGGCAGCCGCCGTGATGTGCTGATCGAGTGGATCGGTTCGAGCTTGCTGCTGGGCGTCACCTTTCCGCTGGTGATGTTCTTAAGCGCCACTCTGCTGACCCACACCGCGCCGCAGTTAAAAGACAGCCTGGCCAACCTGCCCTGGTGGGCCGGCTTCGGCTTGTTTCTGCTGTTCGATGACATGACCCAATACTGGTGGCATCGCCTCACTCACCGGGTGCCATTTCTGTATGCGTTGCACCGCGCCCACCATTCGGCGCCGTACATGAGCATTCGCATCGTGTACCGCAACAACAGTTTCTATTACCTGCTGATGCCGGGTTTGTGGTTGTCGGGAATGCTCATCTACATGGGCCTGGCGCCGGTGTATTACCCGTACCTGGTGCTCAAGATGCTGGTGATTTTCGGCGCCCACAGCAGCGTGCTCTGGGATGCCAAGCTCTACGAGATAAAAGCGCTGCGCCCGCTGATGTGGCTGGTAGAGCGCACCATTTCCACGCCCTCCACCCACTCGGCCCACCACGGCCTGAACGCCACTGACGGCGTGACCCACTACAAGGGCAACTTTGGCAACTTGCTGTTCCTGTGGGACGTGCTGTTCGGCACCGCCAAGATCACCCGCCGCCGTCCACAGGCCTACGGCATCGAAGACCTCAATCCGGTGTCCTGGCAGGAAGAACTGTTCTGGCCGGTGGTGCGCAAACCCCAGGCCAGCCCTCAGCAAACGCCTGACAAAACCTTGGCTCAGTAAGCCGCGGTCGCCAGCCGTTTGCCGTGAGCGGCGGACGGCTTAGCTGCTCTGCGGCATTTCACCGTTGGCCAAGCGACGGTTGATATCCGCCACCACCTCCGGCAGCTCAGCGATGGTGTCGATGATGTAATGCGGACGGCTCGGCGCGAACAGCTCACCGATGCGCTGGCGCTGGGCGTCCAACTCGGCGGCAGGCAAGGCTTGGTACTGCGCATACGTCAGGCCCAGGGCATTGCCGGAACAACTAAGCGCCACGGTCCACATACCGGCGCTGCGGCCTTCGAGAATGCCCGGCCAGGTGTCGTCCACTTTCACGCACGCGGCGACATCATTGATGCCCAGAGCGATGACGTTGGCCAGCGCCTGCGCCGGGTGCGGGCGGCCGTTAGGCACTTCATCGGTGGCCACCACGTGGTCGGGCACAAAGCCATTCTGGCGCGCCAGCTCCACCACTTTTTCCATCACCACGGCCGGGTAGCCCGAGCACGAGCCAATGGCCAGGCCCGCTTCGCGCAGCTGGGCGACGGTTTCCAGAGCGCCAGGAATCAAGGCTGAGTGCAGGCCGATTTTCTCGATTTGCAGCGGCATGAAACGCTCGTAGATAGCGGTAACGTCGTCGTCCGTGGGGCGTTTACCCACCGCGCGGACGAAGCGCTCAGCAATGGCCGGTTGGTCGCACAGGGTGCGGATGTGGTCCCACTTGCCCATGCCCATTGGGCCGCGCGCTTCCTCCAGCGATACCTGCACGCCGAATTCAGCGAAGGCCTCAACAAAGATTTGCGTCGGCGCGAACGAGCCGAAGTCGACCACGGTGCCGGCCCAGTCGAGAACCACGGCGGCGAGTTGGCGAGGCGATTGGTAGTGCATGGGTAGATCTCCGGTGTCGGGTGAAATAAGGCTCAGCTCAGCGCAGCCGAGCCGATGAAGTTCTGCCCACGGGCGCCTTTGCTGGCGGCCTCCAGCAGGGTTTTGGCTTGTTCGTCGCTGACGCCGTAATCGGCAAAATCGGTTTTCACCGACAGGCTGTGTAAAAAGCCCCGCAAGCGCGCCTGGGCGCTGGGCAGGTCAGGGCCAAAAATGCGTTGCAAGGTGCGGTCGCGCTCGGCGTCCTGGCCCCAGGCCAGGCCCAGCACCAGCGGCAAGGTGAACGAGCAGGCGATGCCGTGTGGCAACCCGTGTTGCAGGGTCATTTCGTAGGAAATGGAATGGGCCAGCGCGGTCTTGGTGTTGGAAAACGCCATGCCGGCTTTCAATGCCGCCAGCGCCATGCGCGAGCGCAACTCGCGATTGCCTAGGTCGTTTTGCAGCGCCGGCAAGCACTCGAGAATGTCTTCAATGGCGGCGATGGCGAAGGTGTCGGAAAGCGGATTGGCGTTGCGATTCCAGATGGCTTCCAGCGCATGGGACAAGGCATCCAGGCCCGTGGAAACCGTCACGCTGGCCGGCACGCTGACCATCAACTGCGGGTCGATCAGCGCCACGCTGGGCCAGGTGCACGGCAGGTGCAGCGAATATTTCTTCTGTTCGGCGGCGTCCCAGATCGTCGCCCATGGCGTGACTTCGCTGCCGGTGCCTGCGGTGGTCGGCACAGCAATTAGGCGCTTGCTACGCGCCGGCTCGAACGGTTGACCACTGGCCAACAGCGCCAGCAATTCATCAAAGCGCCCTTGCTCGGTGCCGACGATCAGCGCCTTGGCGGTGTCGATGGCGCTGCCACCGCCCACGGCAATCACCGTTTCGCAGTGACCCGCTTGTTGCCAGAAGCGCTCGTACACCTGACGCAGTTGCGCCACGTCCGGATTGGGCTGCACGTCTTCCACCACATACACCAGGCGCTCGCCCAGCAGCGCCTGAATACGGGCCAATACGCCCAGCTGGCGAGCCTCGGGAAAAATCACCAAGGCCACGGTCTGCCCTTCGGTAAGGCCGGCGAGCAGCTCGATACTGCCCCAGCCAAAGCGGGTGTCGACCGGGTTATGGAAGCGCGAAACCATACAAACTCCTGAAAGTGATGAAGTTGGCGGCAAAGCACCGCCCTGCCCGACCTGCGCCGGGCGGAAAAAAGGGCTAACGATCAGTGACTGGCGCCGCGCTGGATGGCGTTGCGCAAGCGGCTGGACAGGGTGTCGGCGGCGACCACCATGACGGTGATGACGATGATGCAGGTGGCGGTTTCCGGGTACTTGAACAGCTTGAGGCTGCTGACCAGCTCAAAGCCCAGACCGCCGGCGCCGACCATGCCCAGCACCGTGGCCGAACGCAGATTCACCTCGAAGCGATACAGCACCACGGCGATCCAGGCGGTGACGACTTGCGGAAGTACGCCGAACACGATGATCTGCAACGGCCGCGCACCCGTGGCCTGCAACGCCTCGATTGGGCCTTGGTCGATTTCCTCGATGCTTTCGGCGAAAAACTTGCCGAGCATACCGACGCCATGCACCGCCAACGCCAGCACCCCGGGGAATGGCCCAAGGCCCACTGCGGAGACAAAAATCAACGCCAGAATCAGCTCGTTGATGCTGCGCGTAATGTTCAAAAACTGGCGAGTGAGGTGATACAGCACCGGGTTGCGGCTGAGGTTGCGCGCGGCCAGAAACGAGATCGGCACCGCCAACACCACGCCCAGCAGCGTGCCCCACAAGGCGATTTGCAGGGTTTCCAGGGCGGGTGCCCAAAGACGCGGCAAAATGCTCAAGTCCGGCGGAAAAGTACGGCCAAGAAAGTCGCCGATTTGCGGCAAACCGGCGGCCAGTTCGGCCACGCTCAATTGCGCGCCTTCGGCGCTCCAATTCAGCACCAGCACGGCGACCAACACCATCGCGGCGGTGACTAACCAGCCGCGCGCGTTCTGTGGCGTATCGACGGTCCACTGGTATTTACGCGCCTGCATGACGTCGCTCCGGTCAGTTGGTATACGGTTAGTTGGCATAGCGCACACGCAACGCCTGACCAGCCTCGTCGGCCGGTTGCTCGGGCTCTTGGCCTGGGTAGATGCGGTGCAGATCGGCGTCGGTCATGCCGTGCGGACACCCGTCGTACACCATGCGGCCATGGGCCAGGCCGACGATGCGGTCGCCAAATTCGCGGGCGTAATCCACTTGGTGCAGATTGCACACCACGGTAATGCCCAGTTCACGGGTCGCGTCGCGCAGGTATTGCAGCACCAAGCGCGCGGTTTTCGGGTCGAGGCTCGCCACCGGTTCGTCGGCCAAAATCACTTGCGGTCGCTGAGCCAGGGCACGGGCAATGCCGACGCGCTGCATTTGCCCGCCCGACAACGCATCACAGCGCTGCTGCGCTTTGTGCGCCAACTCGACCCGTTGCAAACACTGCATGGCCAGGTCGATGTCTTCGCGGCGAAACAACTGCAGCACCGAGGCCAGGGTCGATACCGCGCCCAAGCGTCCGGTCAGTACGTTTTTCAGCACCGACAACCTCGGCACCACGTTGTGGTGCTGGAAAATCATCGCTACTTGCTGGCGCAAGGCGCGGGTGTCGCGACAGGTGACGGCGTCCATGCCGGCCACGCTCAGCTCGCCGGCATCGGCCTGAACCAGGCGATTCATGCAGCGCAGCAAGGTCGATTTGCCGGCGCCCGACTGGCCAAGAATCACCACGAACTCGCCGGCCTGAATCTCCAGGTCTATGCCACGCAGCACGGCATTGCTGCCGTACTGCTTGGTCAATTGGCGGGCGCGGATCATTTCATGCCCTTGAGGTCGAGGTTCAGCACCTTGGCGGTCTCACGCACCACGTTGTAGGCGGCGTCGTCGGTTTTCTGGAAACCGTCCAGTTGCCCCTGGTCGCCCCATGGCACGTCTTTCATCGATGCCAGTGCCGCCGCTACTTTCTGCTTGAGCTGTGGGTCCAACGCCTTGCGCCAGACCATTGGCGATTCAGGAATGGGCTGCGAGGTCCAGACCACCTGGAAGTCTTCGTTCTTGACGATGCCCTTGGCTACCGCGCCAGCAAGAATGCGGTCAGCAACGGCAGCGGCGTCGACCTTGTTGTTGGCCACGGCGAGAATGCTGGCATCGTGGGAGCCGGAGAAAATCAAGCGGGAGAACAGTTTTTCCGGGTCATAACCGGCTTTCTCCAAACCGGCCTTGGGAAACAAATGGCCCGAGGCCGAGCTTGGGTCGACGAAGGCAAACGTGTGGCCTTTGAGGTCAGCCAGGTCGTTAATGCCGCTGCCTTTGCGCGCCAGAATCAAACTCTTGTAGGCGCTCTGCCCGGTCTTTTTGGTGACCGCTACGGCGAAGGCTTCCACGTCGGCCACCGAGGCCGCCAGCACGTAGGAGAACGGGCCGAGGTAAGCGACGTCCAGCTTGCCGGCGCGCAGGGCTTCGATAATGCCGTTGTAGTCGGTGGCCACGAACGGCTCGACTGGCATGCCCAGTTGTTTCTCCAGCCCTTCGAGCACCTGTTTGCTGCTCTCGATCATGGCTTGGGAGTCTTCGGACGGAATCAAACCGATGGTCAGCTTTTCAGCCGCCTGGGCATTTGCACCGAGCAACGGCAGCAACGCAAACCCGGCAATACGCAACAGCGAAGCGATAGAAGTCATGGCATTTCCAGCACGTGTGGTTGGGAAGTGAGCACAGGCTAGAAGCGTCACGTGACAGTCATACGATCAATTCAATATGGGTTTTTCCCGGTAACTATTGATGGAGGCTATGGATGTCTACCGCTCGAATTCGCGCGTTTCTGGCTGTGGCGCGGCACGGCAGTTTCAGCGCGGGCGCCCGCGCGCTGGGGCTGAGCCAGCCGACGCTGACCACCCAGGTGCAACAACTGGAGCGCCAGTACGACGTCGAGCTGTTTCACCGCAAAGGGCGGCGCATTGAATTGTCCGCTGTCGGCCAGCAATTGCTGCCCATCGCTCAACGCATGGCGTTGTTGGAACTGGAAGCGAACAACCTGCTGCATGACTCTGGCCGTCTCGACAGCGGCCAGCTGAAGCTGGGCGCGGTGGGGCCATTCCATGTAATCGAGATGGTCGACCACTATCGCCAGCGTTACCCGCGCATCGACGTGTCGATTCGGGTCGGCAACTCGGCGCAGGTGCTGGCCGATCTGGAGCAATACGCCACCGACATCGCCGTGCTCGCCGGCCGCCACGACGATCCCAGTCTCAGCGCGGTGCACTACGCCCGCCACGCCATCATTCTGTTCGTGCACCACAACCACCCGTTCGCCCAGCGCGAAAGCGTGCCGTTGCAGCTACTCGAAGACCAGCCGCTGCTGCAGCGCGAAACCGGCTCGACCACCCGTTCGGCCCTAGAGCGCGCACTGGCCGAGGCCGGCGTCACGCCGCGCAAGGCCATGGAAATCGGCAGCCGTGAAGCGCTGCGCGAAGCAGTGGTGCGGGGCATCGGTATTGGCACGGTGTCTGAAGCCGAATTTATTCCCGACCCGCGCCTGCACGCGCTGCGTATCGAGGGCGACCCGGTGTTTACCGAAACCTACGTGTATTGCCTGGCGGAACGGCGCAGCAGCCGGTTGATTTCGTCGTTCTTCGACGCTATTCAACGCGCGCCGACATAAGCCACCCGCACCGCACGATGCTGCTCACGCCACTGCGAGGGCGCCATGCCGTGATGGGATTTAAAAGCGCGGGAGAAGGCGGCTAAATCGTTGTAGCCCAGGGCATCAGCGAGCCGCGTGAGGTCCATGGTCGAGGCGTGCAAATGCCAACTGGCCAGCTGCATTTTCACCGCCAGCACCAACTGCTTGAAGCTCAGCTGCTCGCTGCGCAAGCGGCGCTGCAAAGTGCGCGGATGCAAGCCGAGCAAGGCGGCGATGTGTTCCAGGCTGTGCAGGTGCAGACCGACAGTTTGGGTAATGAGGGTGCGGACCTGCATTTCCAGATTGCTGTCCAGATAGTTCACCAGCTCGCGCAAGTAGGTGTCGATTCGCGCCTGTGCCTGGGTGGATAAAGGTTTCACCGGCAAGACCATGATGCTCTCAGCAAATACCAGGCAATCGCGCTCCTGGTTGAACAGCACCTCGCAGCCAAAGTGCTGGCGGTAGGTTTTCACCGCCGCCACCGGGCTATGGCTGAACTCCACACGCAACGGCCGCACATCGCCGCCGGCACAGATTTCCCGCGCCAGGCGCGCGCACGCGGCGACCGCCATTTCCCGGTATTGCTGGGCGTGTTCGGCGCCATAGAAATGCTCGATGCGCTGCACATATACGCGCCCGCCGTGCTGCTGCAACCGCCAATGCTCGGCCTTGTTGTGCAAGGCGATATAACGCTGCGCGGCCGCAAAAGCCGCCTGCACATTGGGCTCGGCGCATAGCAACGTGCCGAGCAAGCCCAACATGCTGATGCCTTGATGACTGGCGACGCGCAGGCCCAGATCCGGGCAACCCAAGCGCTCGGCAGCGGTGGCCAGCAGGTGAATAACCTGCTCGCTGCCGATCAGCCGATCGGCTTCGCGCAACTGCGTCACGCTGAGCCCAACGTCGGCCAGCAGCGACGCTAAATCACCGCCCAACGCGGCCACTTCCTCTTCGAAGCCAAGCAGGCTGGCGCTGCGCAATTCATAACGGATGGTCATCGGCGGCTCCCGCAACGGTGAAAAGACGATGCCGAAATTGTCGTGTTATGACAAGGAAACGTGCATTCAGCGCCCTACTCTCGCATCACCACTTCCCCCAAAAACTACAAAAACAAGCAACGAGGTGATCCATGGCTATGTACGACATCGTGATTCAAGGCGGCCGCTATTTCGACGGCACCGGCGCACCGTCAGCCATTCGCAGCGTGGCGGTGAAGGACGGCAAAGTGGTGGCCGTCAGTGCAACGCCGTTTGACCAAAGCCTCGCTGAACGCGTGATTGCCGCCCACGGCAAATGGGTGACGCCGGGCTTTATCGACAGCCACACCCACTACGATGCCGAACTGATTGTGGCGCCGAGCCTCAGCGAGTCGGTGCGCCACGGCGTGACCACCGTGTTGGTGGGCAGTTGCTCGCTAAGCATGGTCTGCTCAGCGCCGGAAGATGCTTCAGACATTTTCACCCGTGTAGAAACTGTGCCGCGCGACAAGGTGCTGCCGATTCTGCGCGCGCACAAAACCTGGAACACGCCGCGCCAATGGGTCGAGTTCATGGGCACGCTGCCATTGGGGCCAAACGTGGTGAGTTTTCTCGGTCATAGCGACCTGCGCGTGGCAGTGATGGGTCTGCACCGTGCCACCGATCGTCAGGTGCGGCCCAGTGAAGCGGAAATGAAGGAGATGGAGCGGGTAATGGAAGAGGCGCTGGATGTCGGCTTTCTCGGCCTGTCCACCATGAGCCTGAAGTGGGACAAAATTGACGGCGACCGCGAATGGTCGAAAAGCCTGCCCAGCACTTATGCGCACTGGAGCGAGATCCGCCGCCTGAATACTCTGCTGCGCCAGCGCGGCCGCGTGCATCAGGGCGCGCCGAACGCGGCCAACCCGTTGCAAGTATTGCAGTACCTCGGGCAAGCCATGGGAGTGCTGCGCAAACCGCTGAAGACCACGCTGATTTCCATGCTCGATCTCAAGGGCAACAAAACCATCGCGCCCATGGCACGGCTGTCGGCCTGGTTCACCAATTTAATGGGCGGTGATTTTCGTTGGCAGCTGTTGCCAACGCCTTTCAAAATCTACGCAGACGGCATAGACGTGGTGCTGTTCGAGGAATTCGGTGCCGGCGAAATGGCGTTGAATCTTAAAGACGCCGTGGCGCGCAACGCACTGCTTGAAGATGAAAGTTATCGCCGCACCTTTCGCAAGTTCTACGCCGAGAAACTCTCGCCCCGTGTGTGGCAACGCGACTTCGGCGACGCCGTGATTCTCGGCTGCCCGGACGAAAAACTGATCGGCCGTAACTTCGCCGACGTGGCCGTAGAGCGCGGCCTGCATGTGGTCGACTTGTTCCTCGACATGGTGGTGGCCTACGGCACGCAACTGCGTTGGTTCACCGTGATCGGCAATCACCGCAAAGACGTACTGCGCAAGATGGTCTGCAACCCGAACACGCTCATCACCTTTTCTGACGCGGGCGCCCACCTGCGCAACATGGCGTTCTACAACTTGCCGCTGCGTTTGTTGAAACTGGTGCAGGAGAGTCACAACGAAGGTCGGCAGATCATGGCCGTCGAGCAGGCCATTCACCGGCTGACTGGCGAACAGGCGGACTGGTTAGGTATCGATGCCGGGCGTATCCGCGAAGGCGACCGAGCCGATATCGTGGTGCTCGACCCCCACGGGTTGCAGCAGGATCTGGAAAATGAAACCTGGGATGACATGCAAGGCTTCGGGATTCAGCGCATGGTCTGCCGCAATCCGGGTTGCGTGTCCCATGTGCTCATAAATGGCCGGCTGGCGGTGGATGACGAAGCGGTGGTAGCGCAATTGGGAACTGCGCCGGGTTACGGGCAATTCCTGGGAGCGCGCTGATAGTCAGCCAAATGACAGGTTCGACTCATCGGGTTGATAGGCCTCGTTTTCCAAGTCGATGAAATTGCTTAGCCGCACCGCGCCTTCGGGGAAGCGCACGATCACTTGCAACTGGCCACCCATGGCCTCGATATGCTGGCGCAACGTAGCCAGGTAAATGTCGGTGTAACGCTCCATTTTGTTCACGGCCGCCGGGGGCAGCCCGAGGTTTTTCGTAAGTGACTGCTGCGACTGGCCAATGGCGAGCATCACTTTGGCCGTGGCCTCGGCGCGTGCCTGGGAGGGCGGCAGCAGCTTGGTTCTGCGGGTGGAATACTTGCTGGTCATGAAGCGGGCTCGAGGCGAAATGAATTGATCGGCGAGCCTAGCCCATCGCCCTAGGTCAACATGAGTGCACGCGGATGGTAGTGAGGTGGGAACACTGCCCCCGTCGTGTATGAACTGGCCTCATTCGTACGAGACGTCTCTGGGTTACGCCTGGTTAAGCGAGCCGTCATCGAGATCAGCGAAGTTGCTGATGCGCACGGCGCCTTCGGGAAATCGCGCAATCACTTCCAACTGTCCGCCCATGGCCTCGATGTGGTTGCGCAGGGTGGAAATGTACATGTCTGTGCGCCGCTCCATTTTCGCGATGGAGGGTTGCTGAACATTCAACAGCTCGGCGAGCGACTGTTGGGACAACCCACGCGCCTGGCGCAATTCGTGTAGCGGCATTTGCGCGAGCATTTCGCGCGTTTTCGCCTCGGCGCGAGCGCGCGCCTCGGGCGACATGTTTTTACGCAGTTCTGAGTATTTGTTAGCCATGTGTTGCGGTCTCCTTTTTCACCGTAAGCAGGTGCTTGTCGTAAAGCCGATCCGCCAGCGGAATGTTCGTGGCGTACCAGCGGTTATCACCTGTTTTGTCACCGCCAACCAAGAGGATGACGCACCGCCTGGGATCAAATGCATACAAGCTGCGCAGTGGCCTGCCACCTTGTTGTGTACGCAGTTCGCGCATGTGTTTGTGGCGCGAGCCCGACACACCGCTGCTATGGGGGAAGCCCAGAAACGGCCCGCACTCAACCAGTAAACCGATCGAAGCGTCCAACGACTCCTGCTGCTTTTGCGACAACCCCTGCCACCACGCGCCGAACTCATCCGTGTATTCAACATCCCAAGCCATGGCGACTTTCCACCTTTATTTATATTCCGTCAATGGAATATTTGCTATTGAGTAAAACCTGGTAAAACCGTGCGATTGAGCCTGGACAACCGCAGCAACAAAAACGAGCGCCTGTAGCGCGCAGTCAGGTGGGAAGACCGCCGCGCCATCGTCTGACGCAGCGCCAGAATTCAGCCATTTACGCGCAAAAAAAACGCCCCCTTTGCCGCGAGAGCAAAGGGGGCGCCGGCTGGGGCGAGGGCTTGATCAGCTATGCAGGTCGAAGCGATCCAGGTTCATCACTTTCGTCCAGGCCGCGACGAAGTCCTTAACGAGCTTGGCCTGGCCGTCGGCACTGGCGTACACCTCGGCGATGGCGCGCAACTGCGCGTGGGAACCGAACACCAGATCAACGCGCGTACCGGTCCATTTCACCTGCCCTGTCTTGCGCTCGCGCGCTTCGAAGGTGGTGGCCGAAGCCGGTTTCCATTCCACGCCCATGTCCAGCAGGTTGCTGAAGAAGTCGTTGGTCAGTACGCCCGGACGCGTGGTGAGCACGCCATGCTGGGCGCCCTCGACGTTGGCCCCGAGCACCCGCAAACCGCCAACCAACACGGTCATTTCCGGCGCGGTGAGCGTCAGCAACTGGGCTTTATCCACCAGCAGCGTTTCAGCCGACACGGTGTATTTGCCTTTGAGGTAATTGCGGAAGCCATCGGCGATGGGCTCCAGGAAGCCGAACGATTCCACGTCGGTCTGCGCTTGCGAGGCGTCCATGCGCCCGGGTGCGAACGGCACGCTGACGGTTTGCCCGGCGGCCTTCGCTGCTTGCTCAACGCCTGCGTTACCGGCCAGTACGATCAGGTCCGCCAAGGAAATGCGTTTGCCGCCGACCTGGCCTCCGTTGAATTCCCCCTGAATGCGCTCCAGCGTGCCCAGCACCTGCGCCAACTGCGCCGGCTGGTTCACGGCCCAGGATTTCTGCGGTTCCAGACGCAGGCGTCCGCCGTTGGCGCCGCCGCGTTTGTCCGAGCCGCGGAAAGTAGAAGCAGCGGCCCAGGCGGTAGAAACCAGTTGCGCCACGCTCAGGCCCGAAGCCAACACTTTGTCCTTCAGCGCAGCCACGTCGCTGGCATCGACCAGGGGATGGTTCACCGCAGGAATCGGGTCTTGCCACAGCAGTTCTTCCTGCGGTGTTTCCGGGCCGAGGTAACGGGCCAATGGGCCCATGTCGCGGTGGGTCAACTTGAACCAGGCGCGGGCGAACGCGTCGGCCAATTGCTGTGGGTTTTCCAGGAAACGGCGCGAGATTTTTTCGTACGCCGGGTCGAAGCGCAGCGCCAGGTCAGAGGTGAGCATCGACGGTGCGCGGCGTTTGCTCGCGTCGTGGGCGTCCGGAATTTTGCCCGCGCCTGCGCCGCCTTTGGGCTGCCATTGATGAGCGCCGGCTGGGCTTTTGGTCAGCTCCCATTCGAAGCCGAAGAGGTTTTCCAGGTACTCGTTGCTCCAGCGCGTTGGCGTGGAGGTCCAGGTCACTTCCAGGCCGCTGGTGATGGTGTCGCCGCCTTTACCGCTGCCAAAAGCGTTGCGCCAGCCCAGGCCTTGTTCTTCCAGGCCAGCGGCTTCCGGTTCCGGGCCCACGTTGTCAGCAGGGCCGGCGCCGTGGGTTTTGCCGAAGGCGTGACCGCCAGCGATAAGCGCCACAGTTTCTTCGTCGTCCATGGCCATGCGGGCAAAGGTTTCGCGAATGTCGCGGGCCGAGGCGACCGGGTCTGGATTGCCTTCCGGCCCTTCCGGGTTCACATAAATCAAGCCCATCTGCACAGCGGCCAGCGGGTTTTCCAGATTGCGTTCCAGCTCACGGCCTTCCTGCTCCGGACGTTTTGCAGGTTCCGCCACCAAGTCTCCCTGGCCAGGCTCTTCCACTTCTTTGCTGGCTTTGCCGTAGCGCTTGTCGCCGCCCAGCCACACGGTTTCGGTACCCCAGTACACGTCTTCGTCCGGTTCCCAGACATCGGCACGGCCACCGGAAAAGCCGAAGGTTTTAAAGCCCATCGATTCCAGCGCGACGTTGCCGGTGAGCACGATCAGGTCGGCCCAGGAAATGGCGTTGCCGTACTTTTGCTTCACGGGCCAGATGAGACGGCGCGCTTTGTCGAGGCTGACGTTGTCTGGCCAGCTATTGAGCGGGGCGAAGCGCTGTTGCCCGGAACCGGCGCCGCCACGGCCATCGCCGGTACGGTAAGTGCCGGCGCTGTGCCAGGCCATGCGCACGAACAGCGGGCCGTAATGGCCGAAGTCGGCCGGCCACCACTCTTGCGAGTTGGTCATCACGGCCTCGAGGTCGCGTTTAACCGCGGCGAAGTCGAGATTTTTGTAGGCGCTGGCGTAGTTGAAGTCTTCCCCCAGCGGATCGGATTTTGCCGAGTGTTGATGCAGCACTTTCAGGTTCAACTGGTTGGGCCACCAATCACGGTTAGTGGTGCCGCCGCCAGCGGCGTGGTTGAACGGGCATTTTGATTCAGTCGACATGGTGTTCTTCCTTAATAAGGTCGAGTAATCCGGCTTCAGCCAACGTGGCTACGAACGCTGATACACAGGTCAGTGTGATCGGGGCGGGCCTGGGGTCGTTACCGCTCTGCGCGGGTGAGGGCTCTGAGTCCCCTCATCAGTGAAACGGCGCCGCAACGAAACGGCGCAGTGCAAGACTAGCCGTCTATGGGAGGAGGTCTAATAGAGCGTATGTGCTGTGTTGATAGCGTGGCTCTGTCAGGCGCATTAAATGCCGACCGACAAAGCCACCGTCGCCCGCCTTGCGCGGGCGATGTGCATCAGTTGAACAGTTTGGAGAAGAAGCCGGGCTTGTCGTCGCCCTCTTTGGCAGGCTTCTTCTCAGGCGCGGCCTGGGCCACCACCGGCTTGGTGGGGTCGACAAAGGTGCCGGCCAACAGACTCTGCGCCTGGCTAGCCGCGCGCTGGCCACTGCGCAGTGCGCCTTCCAGTGTTCCGGGATACAAGGCGTCGGTGTGCTCACCGGCAAACACCACGCGTTGCAGCGGTTGTTCCCACAAACGCCAGTTGCGCGTCAGTTGGCCGGGGCCATAGGCCAGGTACGAACCGCCAGTGGAAGGGTCGGTGCTGTAGCGCTTGATTTCATAGCCGGTGAAGGCGCCACGCGCTTTCGGGTAGAACGCGTGCAGGCGAATCAGCACCTGATCGACCATCTGTTTGTCGCCAAATGCCTGCAGCACGCGGGCGTTGTCGCCCGACAGGTTGATCACCACATTGGCGCCGCCCTTTACTGCGGGCTCGATCCACAACATGCCCAGCCCCTGGTCGGTGAAGATTTCACCGGACAGCCGCGCCTTGCTCTCCCACACCGGGGTTTTGAACTTGAGCATAATCTGGTCGCGCCAGCCGTAGTTGGTGCTTTTGATGGCGCCCAGGTGCGCGGCGTCCAGCGCCGGGGTTAGCTGAATCTGCGCCAGGGCTTTGAGCGGCACGGCCAGCACCACGTAGTCGGCGCTGTAACCGACGCTGCCCACTTTTACCGTGGCACCGTCTTTGTCCTGGCTGATGGCCGAGACCTTGGCGTTGGTTTTGATGGTTTTGATTTGCTTGAGAAACGCCGCCGCCAGCACCTGGCTGCCACCGGGCAGGCGCGCGGCGCGCAGGTCACGGTCGTCCACGCCACGGTAAACACGGGTTTGCTGGGCGAGGTAAAGCAACGACAGGCGCGACGGTTCGTCGTAACGCGAGCGAATGCGTTGGTTCACCAGCAAGCGCGCGGTGGGCGGCAGCGCGAGTTTGTCGAGCCACTTGGCAACGGTGATCTGGTCGAGCGCGAACAGGGTGTTGTTGGCGGCCGGGTTCATCGGGTCGGCAATGGACGCTGCCAGGTCGTCCAGACTTTTGTCGAAACGCTTGAGGCCTTCGGCGGTTTCCGGCTGTTTGGTGGCCAGGTCGGCGGCGGTGAAGTAGTCGCCATTAATCAGGTAGCTGGGGTTACGCACGAACTCCGGCGCCGGCAGGGTCTGCAGCTTAAAGGTGTCGATGTAACCGTTGAGCGTGGGCTGCACTTTCTTGCCCGCGATCCACTCGCTGGTGGCCAGCCCCGAACGCCCGCCGATGCTCGGTTTGGCTTCCAGCAGCGTGACCTGCCAGCCCTTTTGTTGCAGCTCGTACGCGGCGGTCAAACCGGCCAACCCGGCGCCCACCACAATGGCCGTGGGCTGCTTGGTGGCCGCTGGCTTGTCGGCGGCAGTGGCCGCCACGCTGAACACACCCATTGCCAGCAGCGCCAAGGCGCGCAAACCGGTTCGCAACATAAACGACTCCTTACATCCGTTCCGCAGGCAGCGGAACGCTCTTAGATGGCGCGCAGAATACGCCGCCCCCCGCCCAGGAACCAGCCAAGTCCGTCGCCTTGAAAACGTGTGGGCGGTTTGCAGTTGTTCACCGGCGCGCCATTGCATAGGCTGCTGTCCTGCTTTGCGTGCCCAGCACCATGCTGGCCGCGTCTGTACAGCTGTCTTGACTGCCTGGAGTTTCGAATGAGCCTGAATAATCAGTGGATGCAACGCGACCTGGCGGTGCTCTGGCACCCCTGCACGCAGATGAAGGACCACGAGCAATTGCCGCTGGTGCCGATCAAGCGTGGCGAGGGCGTGTGGCTCGAGGACTTCGATGGCAAGCGCTACCTGGACGCCGTCAGCTCCTGGTGGGTAAACGTGTTCGGCCATGCCAATCCGCGCATCAACCAGCGCATCAAAGACCAAGTCGACCAACTGGAGCACGTGATTCTCGCGGGCTTCAGCCATCAGCCGGTGATTGAATTATCCGAGCGCCTGGTCAAGCTCACGCCGGCGGGCCTGGACCGTGTGTTCTACGCCGACAACGGTTCATCCGGCATCGAAGTGGCGTTAAAAATGAGCTTCCACTTCTGGCGCAACAGTGGCCAGGAGCGCAAGAAACGCTTCGTCACGCTGACCAACAGCTACCACGGCGAAACCATTGCGGCGATGTCGGTGGGCGACGTGGCGCTGTTCACCGAAACCTATAAATCCCTGCTGATGGACACCATCAAGGTTCCCAGCCCCGACTGCTACCTGCGCCCGGAAGGCGTGAGTTGGGAAGAACATTCGCGGGTGATGTTTGGCCAGATGGAACAGGCGCTGGCCGAAAACCATCAGGACGTGGCCGCCGTGATTATCGAGCCGCTGATCCAGGGCGCCGGCGGCATGCGCATGTACCACCCGGTTTACCTCAAGCTGCTGCGCGAAGCTTGCGACCGCTACGGCGTGCACCTGATTCACGATGAAATTGCCGTGGGCTTCGGCCGCACCGGCACCATGTTCGCCTGTGAGCAGGCGGGCATCGCGCCGGACTTTCTGTGTTTGTCCAAAGCGCTCACCGGCGGCTACTTGCCGATGGCCGCCGTGCTCACCAGCGAGGCGATTTATCAAGGCTTCTACGACGACTACGAAACCCTGCGCGCCTTCCTGCACTCCCACACCTATACGGGCAACCCACTCGCGTGCGCGGCGGCTTTGGCCACGTTGGATATTTTCGAGCAAGACAACGTGATCGAAGCCAACCGCGCCCTCAGCGCCCGCATGGCCAGCGCCACGGCACACCTGATGGACCATCCGCACGTGGCCGAAGTGCGCCAGACCGGCATGGTGCTGGCCATTGAAATGGTGCAAGACAAAGCCAGCAAAACGCCTTACCCGTGGCAAGAGCGCCGGGGTTTAAAAGTGTTCCAGCACGCGCTGGAACGCGGCGCCTTGCTGCGGCCTTTGGGCAGCGTGGTGTATTTCTTGCCGCCGTATGTGATTACCCCGGAGCAGATCGACTTTCTCGCCGAAGTTGCCAGCGAAGGCATCGATATTGCCACCGCAACGAAAACCTCCGTGCCCGTCAGCGGCCGCCACCCCAACTTCCGCGATCCGGGTTAATAACTCGATTCTCTACCCACCATCAATCCGCCCCCTCTGCCCGCTCGCGGGCGAGGGTTTGGCTTCTAAACTGCGCACTCCCGTAACGCTCCGCTCCAAAACGTGACACCTCTCTTCCCCTACCGCCCGACTCCATCCTCGCGTTAACCCTTAATAATCAGTCAGATACAGATAATAGGCCGCACTGGCCCGCATCCTGCATTTCCTGGCTTTATGGATAATTGGATCCAAAAAACCATGCGAGCACTGCGATGCACATCGTCCCCTCCTACGCCGAACGCAAACCCATGACCGCCGAAGAAGAGGCTTACAGCTTTCTTCTGAATGCGATTTGCACCGGCCACTACCGCACCGGCGACCGTCTGGTGTCGGAAGAAATCGCCAGTGAAATCGGCATGAGCCGCATGCCTGTGCGCGAAGCGTTTCGCCGCCTGGCGGCCGAGGGTTTGGTGACCATGCGGCCTAACCGCGGCGCCGTGGTCAGCGGCTTGAACCTGGACGAGATACACGAAGTGTTCGACATGCGCAGCGCCCTCGAAGGCTTAGCGCTGCGCGTGGCGGTGCCGAAAATTACCGAGCGCCATTTGAACCGGCTTGAGCGCCTGCTCGATGAAATGGACGAGTGCCGCGACGACAGCGCCGAGTGGGTCGGCCGCCATCGCGTGTTCCACGAATACCTGTGCAGCCTCAGCGAGCGGCCGCGGCTGATGCGCCAAATCAGCGCGCTGTATTCGGTCATCGAACCGCCCATGCGCCTGTGGCTGCAACATGCACAAGCGCCCAGCGCCCGCGAAGAACACAGCGAAATACTCGACGCCATCCGCAGCGGCGACGCCGCGCTGGCCGAGCGGGTATTGCGTGAACACATCGAAGGCACCGTGCCGGAACTGGCGCGGTTTCTGGAACAGATGAACCCACTGTAGGAGCGAGCTTGCTCGCGGATCAGGCGCTGCGGTTTGTCGCTGAATCGCACACGCTCTTTCGCGAGCAAGCTCGCTCCTACGGCCCGCTTTTCTCCTCGTCGTAACAGAAGGAATTACCCGCATGAGCCTGCGCCTTTCCGTTTCACGCACACTGCTGGGCGCGTTCTGCGCCCTGGCGATTTTGCCGGCCACCCAGGCGGCGGAGCAGACGATTCGCTTCTACAACTGGTCCGATTACATGGGCCCCGACACGCTGAAGAGTTTCGAAAAAGAAACCGGCGTGCCAGTGCAATACGACGTCTTCGACACCAACGAAATGCTCGAAGCCAAGCTGCTGTCCGGGCACTCCGGCTACGACTTGGTTGTGCCCTCGAGCCAGTTTCTGCCCAAGCAAATTCGCGCCGGTGCCTACCAGCCGTTGCAGCGTGAATTGCTGACCAACTGGAAGCACCTCGACCCACGCCTGATGCAGCGCCTTGAAGAAGCCGACCCCGGCAACAAATACGCCGTGCCGTACATGTGGGGCACCTTGGGCATTGGCTACAACGTGGAAAAAGTGCGCGCCGCGCTGGGCGCCGATGCGCCAGTGGATTCCTGGGCGCTGGTGTTCGACCCGGCCAACCTGGCCAAGCTGAAAAGCTGCGGTGTGGCCATGCTCGATGCGCCGGTAAAAATCATTCCGCAAGCCATGCACTTCATGGGCATGAACCCCAACAGCACCAACGCGGACGACTACAAAAAAGCGTCGGCGCTGCTGCAAAAACTGCGGCCGTCGGTGACCTACTTCAGCTCGTCGAAATACACCACCGACCTGGCCAACGGCGACATCTGCGTGGCCATCGGCTATTCCGGCGACGTGATGCAGGCGCAAACCCGCGCCAAGGACGCCGGCAAAAACGTCGACATCCGCTATGTGATTCCCAAGGAAGGCGCCAACCTGTGGTTCGACATGATCGCCATTCCCAAAGACTCGACCAACGCCAAGAACGCCCATGCGCTGATCAACTACTTGCTGCGCCCGGAAGTGATTGCGCCGGTTAGCGACTACGTCGGCTACGCCAACCCGAACAAGGACGCGACCGCCCTGCTCAGCCCTGCCGTGCGCGACAACCCTGGCATTTACCCAAGCGATGAAGTGATTGCCAAGCTATTCGTGTCGGCCGATTTGCCGCCTGCGATTCAGCGCGTCATCACTCGCGAGTGGACACGAATCAAGTCCGGCAAATAAGCGGACGCCGTTTTTACCTTTTATGAGTTCTGCCCATGTTGAAATTTTCTGCCCATGAATACCCATACGCCTCCCAACGCCAGAGCGTGTTCGCCAAGCGCGGCATGGTCGCCGCTTCGCAGCCACTGGCCGCCGAAGCGGGGATTGAAATGCTGCGTCGCGGCGGCAACGCCATCGACGCCGCCATCGCCACGGCGGCGGCGCTCACGGTGGTCGAGCCCACTGGCTGCGGCATCGGCGGCGACGCCTTTGCCTTGGTGTGGGTGAACAACCAACTGCACGGCCTGGATGCCAGCGGCCATGCGCCGCAAGCGTTGAGCATCGAGGCTATGCAGGCGGCGGGGCATGAAAAAATGCCGGTGTATGGCTGGGCGCCGGTGACGGTGCCGGGCTGTCCGGCGGCATGGGCAGAACTTTCCCGACGCTTCGGCCGCCTGCCGTTTGCAGACCTGCTGCAACCGGCCATCGAGTTGGCGCGCGACGGTTTTCCGGTATCGCCGGTGGTCGCGCATCAATGGCAAACCGCGCTGGACGAATACACCCCCGAGCGCCAGCCCGTGTTGGAAAGCTGGTTCTCGACCTTCTTGATCGACGGCCGC
Organism: Pseudomonas sp. AC136; assembly: GCF_979258585.1. Lineage (NCBI taxonomy): Bacteria > Pseudomonadati > Pseudomonadota > Gammaproteobacteria > Pseudomonadales > Pseudomonadaceae > Pseudomonas > Pseudomonas sp. AC136. The sequence continues at coordinate 4,573,700 of NZ_OZ409865.1, read as the reverse complement.
GCGCCTCAGGCGGGCGAGCTGTTCTGTAACCCGGCGCAAGCCGAAACCTTGGCCGAGCTGGCCGCCACAGGGTGCGAAAGCTTCTATCGCGGCAGCATTGCAGAGCGCCTGGCCGCGCATTCAGAGGCCACCGGCGGCTACTTGCGCGCCAGCGATCTGAGCGGTTACCAAGCCAAGTGGGTTGAACCGATCAGCGTGAATTACCGAGGCGTGGATGTCTGGGAAATTCCCCCGAGCGGCCAAGGCCTGATTGCCTTGATGACGCTGAAAATCCTCGAAGGCTTTCAGTTCGACCAGCGCGACAGCCAACTCACCTGGCACCGCCAATTGGAGGCCATGAAATTGGCCTACAGCGACGGCTTGCACCACATCACCGACGCCGAGCACATGCGCGTGGCGGTCGAGCAACTGCTAAGCCCCGGTTACATCGAACGCCGTCGCGCTCAAATTGGCGACCGCGCCCAACCGCCGCTGCACGGCGACCCGCACGCCAGCGGCACGGTGTACCTGGCCACGGCCGATGCCGAGGGCAACATGGTGTCGTTTATCCAAAGCTGCTACCACGGCTTCGGTTCTGGTGTGGTGCTGCCCGACAGTGGCATCGCCCTGCAAAATCGCGGCTCGGAATTCAGCCTCGACCCCGGCCACGCCAACAGCCTGGCGCCCGGCAAGAAAACCTTTCACACCATTATTCCCGGCTTCCTCAGCAAAGACGGCCAAGCCCTCGGCCCATTCGGCGTAATGGGCGGCTATATGCAGCCGCAAGGCCATGTGCAAATGGTGATGAACCTCGTCGACTTCGGCCTTAACCCGCAGGCGGCGCTGGATGCGCCGCGCTGGCAATGGCTCGGCGAGATGAAAGTCGGCATCGAACAAGGCACGTCTCGCGACCTGGCGTTTGCCTTGGCGCGGCGCGGGCATCAGGTGGAAATTGCCCACGACCTCACCGACTTTGGTCGCGGCCAGATCATTCTGCGCGACCCGGAAACCGGCGTGCTGTGCGGTGGCACGGAGCCGCGGGCGGATTCGCATATTGCTGTGTATTGATCTTGCAGGAGCGGTTGGGCGGCATTCCGATTAGCCGCGATGCTTCCGATCTTCCGCAAAGGGCATCGTGCCTCCAGTGCCCACACGATGCTGCACATGTTTCGGGGGAGCGCCCGGCTCAAAATTCTGGATCCCCGCGTGCGCGGGGATGACCGGGGTATTGGCAAAAATGCCGCCCGACCACTCCCACATACACCACCTCCCGCAGAGGCACCCCTTTAACCTGTGGGAGCGGCTTCAGCCGCGATGCTTTTGATCCGAGCACAAATCCAATCGCGGCTAAAGCCGCTCCCACAAAAAAAACCGCCAGGCGTAAGCAAAAAAAGCGGGCGCACGCCGAAACGTGAACCCGCCAAAGCACTGCTTACCTAGTCTGTTGCGGCGCGGTTATTCCTGGATGTACACCACATGGGTGTGGGTGAATTCATACAGGCCGTGCTTGCCATCCGCGCCGCCGATACCGGATTTACGCGTGCCGGCATGGAAGCCCTGCATGGCTTCGAAGTTCTCGCGGTTGATGTAGGTTTCGCCAAAATCGATCTCACGGCTGGCTTTCATGGCGGCGCTGAGGTTGCAGGTGTAGAGCGAGGACGTCAGGCCGTATTCGCTGTCGTTGGCCAGGGCGATGGCTTCGTCCAGGTCGTCGACAATTTGCACCGGCAACACCGGGCCGAAAATTTCCTTGCGCATGATTTCCATGTCGGCGGTGCAGCCGGCGAGCACGGTTGGCTGGTAGTGGAAGCCTTTGCCAAGGTCAGCCACCGCGCCGCCCGTGATGATCTGTGCGCCCTGCCCGCTTGCGGTTTTGACCATTTGCGCGACTTTGTCGAGGCCCATCTGATTAACCAGCGGGCCCATGTCCAAATCTGCCTCGGCTGACGGATCGCCGTACTTGGTGGCGGCCATGGCGCTGGCGAGTTTGTCGATAAATTGATCGGCCACTTTGCGCTCCACGTACACCCGCTCGGCGCAGTTGCACACCTGCCCGGTGTTGATGACCCGCGAGGCGGTAATGGCGTTAACCGCCAGTTCCAGGTCGGCGTCGGCCAGCACGATGGCCGGCGCTTTGCCGCCCAGTTCCAGATTGAGTTTGGTGATGTTCGGCGCAGCGGCGGCCATGATGCGCGAGCCGGTGGCGACGCTGCCGGTAAAGCTGATGAGGTCAATGCCGGCGTGGCTGGTCAGCGCATGGCCGACGCCAGCGCCGGTGCCGCTGACGACGTTGAACACGCCCGTGGGCAGATCGGTTTCCGCCACCAGGCGGGCGAATTCGAAGCAGTTGATCGGCGTTTCTTCGCTGGGCTTGATGACGATGGTGTTGCCGGTAATCAGTGCCGGCGCCATCTTGCGAGCGATCAGAAAGAACGGGAAGTTCCACGGCAGAATGCCGGCCACCACGCCCAAGGGTTTGCGTTGCAGGAAGATGTGTTCACCGGCGCGGTCGCTGGTTAGCACTTCGCCTTCCAGGCGGCGCGCCCACTCGGCCATGTAGTCGAGGTAGTCGGCGGTGAAGTTCACTTCCACCATCGCCAGCCCGGGCACCTTGCCTTGCTCTTGGGTAATGATGCGCGCCAGGCGCTCGGCGTTGTCGCGCACTTTCTGGGCGATGCGGCGCAGGTAGCCGGCGCGCTCGATAGCGGGTTTTGCTGCCCAGCCTTTTTGCGCTTTGCGCGCGGCGGCGATGGCCCGTTCCACTTGCACGTTGGTGGCTTGCGGTACGCGTGCCAGCAACTGGGCGTTGGCCGGGTTGAACACCTCGATCAGCTCTTCGCTGCCGATGAAGGCGTTATCGATGTAGTTCTCGTAGGTCACGATGCTGCTCATGCGTTCTCTCCTGTCCACGCATCGGCCCGCCGGGGCGAGCGTCTGCGTGGTGACGGGTTTACGGATTAGTTGCTGGCGGTTTTCTTCGCGGCGGCCTGCTGTTCTTGCAGGTCGTAGGCGCGCTTGATCAGGTATTGGTGCACCGCTTCGGCTTGCTGAATATCGAGGTGGCCCTGGAACGAGGGCATGCCGTCCGGAATGCGCCCGCCGTAGACGATGCCGAGGAAGCGCTCGTGGTTTTCCTTGCTCAGGGTGCGCAGGTCCGGCACTACGCCGCCGCTGATGGCATTGATGCCGTGGCACTGCGAGCAACTGGCGTTGAACAGTTCGCGGCCCTGGTCGATTTGCGCGGTGGTGCCTGTGAGTTCTGGTGGCTCGGGTTTGCGGTCGGCAAAGCGGTCGTTCAACTCGGGCAACTTGGCGGTGCCGCCGAGTTTGTAGGTGAGCACTTGCGCGTTCGGTTTCACCCCGGCACGCAGCGACAACGCGCCCGCGAAGGTCGAAAACGCCCCGCCCCAGCCGGCCATAAAGGTGACGTACTGCTCGCCGTCTACTTCATAGGTCACCGGTGCGGCCATCACGCCAGTGTTGGCCGGTTGCTCCCACACCTTCTTGCCTTTGTCGGCGGTGTAAGCCACCACGCGGCCATTGGCGGTGCCTTCGAATACAAGGTTGCCGGCCGTGCTCAGCGTGCCGCCGTTGAAGATGGTGGTGTACGGCACTTCCCACGCGGCCTCTTGCTTGACCGGGTCCCAGGCGATGAGTTTGCCTGTCCAGGTGTCGGCAATTTTGCGCAGGCCTTCGGGGTCTTCGGGCATCATGCCGGTGTTCACGTCGAGCTGATAAATGCTCTTGAACTTGGTGCGCGGCGGTGCGCCGTCAACGTCTTGGTACATGGCCGACATGATGTGCGCCGGAATGTACACAAGCCCGGTGTTGGGGTTGTACGACATAGGCTGCCAGTCGTGGGCGCCCCAGAACGCCGGCTGAATCAGGCGCGCTTTTTTCTCGGGGTCTTTCCAGTATTCGGCGACTTTCTCGTTACGAATCGGTCGGCCGGTTTTCATGTCGATGCCGGTCGCCCAGTTGATCGGAATAAAATTTTTCGCCGACAGCAGCTCGCCGGTTTCGCGGTCGATCACGTAGAAGAAACCGTTCTTCGGCGCCTGCATCAGCACCTTGCGTTTTTTGCCGTTGAGCTCCAGGTCCACCAGCATGATGTGCTGCGTGGCGGTGTAGTCCCAGGCATCGCCAGGGGTGGTCTGGTAGTGCCAGACGTATTCGCCGTTGTCCGGGTTGATGGCGACGATGGAGGACAGGAACAGGTTGTCGCCCTTGCCTTCGCTGCGAATGCGCGGGTTCCACGACGAGCCGTTGCCGACGCCGATGTACAGCAGGTTCAGCTCGGGGTCGTAGGACATCGAATCCCACACCGTGCCGCCACCGCCCTGCTTGACGTAGTTGTCGCCAAACCAGGTTTTCGCGGCGATTTCCATGCCTTTGCCCTTGGGCATTTCTTTGGGGTCGCCGGGCACGGTGAAGAAGCGCCAGTCTTGCTTGCCGGTCTCGGCGTCGTAGGCGGTGATATAGCCGCGCACGCCAAACTCGGCGCCGCCGTTGCCGATGATGACCTTGCCTTTGACGATGCGCGGAGCACCGGTGATGGTGATGCTGCGGGTCGGGTCGTTGCGGGTGTCAACGCTCCAGACTTTCTGCCCGGTCTTGGCATCGATAGCTTCCAGACGGCCGTCCAGAACGCCGACATAGACCTTGCCATTCCATACCGCCACGCCACGGTTCACCGCGTCGCAGCACGCCTCGCCAGCGCGGGAACGGTCCGATTGCGGGTCATACTTCCACAGCAATTTGCCGTTGCGGGCGTCCAGTGCATACACAATGGAAAACGGTCCGGTGGTGTACATCACGCCGTCAACGATGATCGGCGTGGCTTCCACGCCACGGTCAATATCCAGCTTGTAGCTCCAGGCGAGGCCGAGCGTGTCGGCGTTGCCGTCGTTGATCTTTTTCAACGGGCTGTAGCGTTGTTCGTCGTAGGTGCGGCCGGTGGTCATCCAGTTGCCGGGCTCGCTGTCGGCCGCGCTGATGCGCGCGCCATTGACGGCGGCCGGTTTGTCTGTCGCCAGGGCGTGGCCGCTAATGGCCGCACTCAGAAGCAGGGAAGCGAATAGGCACCGCTGCAGGCCAATCTGATTCATCGTGGAATCTCCAGTTCTTATTAGAAGCCGCAGCGTCGCGCTGCTGACGAAAGGGACTGGAGCAACGGCTGTGCCAGCGCTGCCATACCGGCTTGCAACCCAAGCATGCCGCGGCTTGCAGCAAACTGACGTGGCGAGACTGGTGCGGGCAGGTGTCGCAGCGGCGCAACAGGTGGTGCGACAGGTGTCGCAGGGGATGAGGCGTTTTCCGGCGAGCCCTGCCCCGGACAGCGGTACCGCGCGACCCGAACAATTTGGCTCGGCCTCATGCCGGAGTTTTTTTTATCTTCTACGCTTCAGGAACATTCTGCCGTGCCGACCTAACAGCAAATGGAATGCACATCTAACACGCGGGTAACACAGCATGTTCAATAAGCAGCTCAAAGAACGACTGGCCGAACTTGAAGAAGAAGTGGCCCGCACGCAGCAAATCAAACAGTCGCTTAATGAGGAGATGCTCGTTCTGGAAGTTGATACGAGCGGCGTCATCACCTATGCCAACGAGAACTTCCTCAAGGAAATGCTTTACCGCCCCGAGCAGTTGATTGGCCGTCCATTGGATGAGTTCTTTCCGCAGAGTTTTCGCAGCGAAGAAAACTACCGCCGCATCAAACACGCCCTGCAAACAGGCGATCATCTGGCCGGCGCTTACCGCCTGCTGCGCGGAAACGGCAATGAGGCCTGGTTGCGGCTGATTTTGCAGCCCAGCCGCAGCAGCCAGGCCAAATTGAAGAGTTTCACGGTCATTGCCAACGACCTGACTCGAACCATCGAAACCTCCAAGGAGCACGAAGGCATTATCAACGCCTTGCTGCGTTCTACTGCCGTGATCGAGTTCAACCTCAAGGGCGAAGTCATCACCGCCAACCCCAACTTTCTAAACGCCATGGGCTACAGCCTTGAGCAGATCAAGGGCAAACACCACGCCATGTTCTGTGATCCGCAGGAAGTGAATAGTCCGGGCTACAAAGACTTTTGGGCCAAGCTCAATCGCGGCGAATACGTGGCCAGCCGATTCAAGCGCGTGGATGCCATGGGCCGCCCGGTGTGGCTGGAAGCGTCGTACAACCCGGTGCATGACGCCCATGACCATTTGTACAAAGTGGTGAAATTCGCCACGGTTATTTCCGATCAGGTGAACCAGGAAATCGCCGTCGCCGAGGCCGCCAACATTGCTTACAGCACCTCGCAGCAAACCGACCTGAGCGCGCAGAAAGGCGCCTCCGTGGTGCAGCAGACGGTGGACGTGATGCGCCAGATTACGCAGCAGGTTCAGGAAGCAGCCGAAGGCATCGAGGCCCTGGATAAACAGTCGCAGCTGATCAGCTCAATCATCAAAACCATCAGCGGTATCGCGGGCCAGACCAACCTGTTGGCGCTGAACGCAGCCATTGAAGCCGCGCGCGCCGGCGAGCAAGGCCGTGGCTTTGCCGTGGTGGCCGATGAAGTTCGCTTACTGGCCGGCCGCACGAGCCAGGCAGCGGAAGAAATTGTCGAGGTTGTGCAGAAAAACCAGCAGTTGGCACAGACGGCAGTGGGCAGTATGGCCAGCAGCCGGCAACAAGCCGAACAAGGCCTGGGCCTGGCTAATGAAGCCGGCGCGGTTATTGTGGAGATTCAAGACGGCGCGCAAAAAGTGGTGGATGCCATTGGCCAATTCGCCAGCCAATTAAAGAACTGAATCCGTGACACCTGACGGCGCTAATAACGCAGCGTTAATCCGTTTCGTTTAAACCAGACGGAGCGTTATTGGATTGACGCGTTTAGCGCCCCACCCAACAACACCATTAAGTTGTGCGTGCCGTTTCCCAACTTAGGTGGGGAACTTGGCTAACGTTCTGGTGAATGTCGCTTAATCATTTTCAGCGCATAGATTTTTAATTGCGCCTGACTATAATCTTCCCCACGACGGAATACCGTCGGCCTGCTTGAGATCCCAGCCAGTCAATCCAAGCAGTTGATTTAGATAGACTTTTAATAAATCACACTCATAAAACCAGGCGGAGCCTTGCGCTCCCCGATGCTGGCCGCTGATGCAGCGCATGCCAGAACGCAGACGGCCAGGCCTTAACCATGAGCAGAGACACGACGTGACCAAAGACGAACTGCGCGCCGAACTTGAGCGCCAGGCGCAGCGTTATACGGAAGTTTATGGCGGAGAAGTTGTGACCTACGCCGCCCAGCCGGAACCTGAACGCAAGCCATGGCGCAAACGCTCCAATGTCCTCGATCAAGCGGTTGAGCGAGAAATGGAAAAGATCGAAAAAGAACATCAAGCCCGTCTGGAGTCGGTTAAAGACACCGACGTTTGACGGCGCACCTTTATAAAGTGCGCCGATAAACAAGTGCTTCAGCGGCGTTTCTTTCCAAGTAACGAACCCAACAAGCCACGCACCAACTCGCGACCAATTTGATTGGCCGCTTGCCGTGCTGCGCTCTTCAACGCCTGACCGGCGACACCGCCGAGCAACTCGCCCGCCATGTCGGCGAAGCTGCCGCCGCTCTTCTCTGCGTCAACAGGCGGCGCGTTTTGCGCTTCGCTACTGGCGGCGGCACGCGTGGTGAGACGCTCGTAGGCAGACTCGCGGTCGATGGGTTTGTCGTAGCGCCCGGCTTGCGGCGACTGACGAATCAACCCGGCGCGCTCAGCTTCGGTAAGCGGCCCGATACGCGATTGCGGCGGTGCAATGGCCACGCGCTGGACCATGGCCGGCGTGCCCTTTTCCTCTAGCGTGCTGACCAGCGCTTCGCCAATGCCCAACTCGGTCAGCACGCTCAAGGTGTCGAACGCCGGGTTGCTGCGGAACCCATCGGCGACGGCGCGCAGGGATTTCTGCTCTTTGGCGGTGAACGCGCGTAAGCCGTGCTGGATGCGCAGCCCCAATTGCGCCAGCACGTCGTCTGGCAGGTCGCTCGGCGACTGGGTGACGAAATACACGCCGACGCCTTTGGAACGAATCAGCCGCACCACCTGCTCCAATCGTTCTTGCAGGGCCTTGGGCGTGTTGGCGAATAACAGGTGAGCTTCGTCGAAAAACAGCGCCAGCAATGGTTTGTCGGCGTCGCCGCGCTCGGGCAGTTGTTCGAACAACTCGGCCAGCAGCCACAGCAAAAAGGTGGCGTACACCTTTGGCGCTTCGTGCACCAGCCGGCTGGCGTCGAGCAGGTGAATGCGGCCACGGCCATCGGCGTCGGGGTGCAGAATGTCTTCCAGCTGCAACGCCGGCTCGCCAAACAAGGCGTCGGCGCCCTGCTGTTCCAATACCGCCAGCCGGCGCAACAGTGCCTGACTGGAGCCGCTGGTGAATAACGCGCTGTCATCGCCGAGCAGTTGTGGGTGCTCTTTGAGGTGATTGAGCATGGCTTTGAGGTCTTTCAAATCCAGCAGCAGCAAGCCTTCACGGTCGGCCACTTGAAAGGTGGCGTAGAGCGCAGCTTGCTGGCTGTCGCTCAGCTCAAGCAGATTACTCAGCAGCAGCGGCCCCATCTCGCTCAACGTGGTGCGCAGCGGATGGCCGCTGCTGCCCTGCACATCCCACAAGGTAACGGGGTAGGCCTGCGGCGTGTGGTTGAGCCAGGGCATGCTGGCGATGCGCTCGGCCACCTTGCCCTGCGGCGTGCCGGCTGCACCGATGCCGCATAAGTCGCCCTTGATGTCAGCAGCAAAAACCGCCACACCAGCGTCGCTGAAGGCTTCCATCAAGTGCTGCAAGGTCACGGTTTTGCCGGTGCCGGTGGCGCCGGCGATCAGGCCGTGACGGTTGGCCAAGCGCATCGCCTGCGCCACCGGTTGCCCGGCCGGATCGGCGCCGAGAAAGAATTCGTTATGCCCTGGCATTTCGCTCTCCTGATTTAAAGCTTTAATGCAGTGTGGCCGACATAAAAAAAGACACGGAGCCGAGTCGATCGACACACGCCTGCTAGCCAGCCAAGACTGGCGCCAGCGCCAACCGGACGCAACAAGCCATGACCAAAAACCTGAAGTTCAGCCACAAGATTCTGCTTGCGGCCTCGTTAGTGGTGATCGCCGCATTCGCGCTATTCACGCTGTACAACGATTACCTGCAACGCAATGCCATCCGGGACGACTTGAACAACTATTTGCAAGAAATGGGTGAGGTGACGGCTAGCAACATCCAGAACTGGCTGGCGGGGCGCATCGTGCTGGTGGAGAGCACCGCGCAAAGCATTGCCGCCAACAGCGAACCCGATGCCGTGGCCAAACTGTTGGAGCAGAAGGCGCAGAAATCCACGTTCGACTTCACCTACCTGGGCAGCGCCGACGGTTCATTCATCATGCGCCCCACCAGCGAAATGCCCGCCGGTTACGATCCGCGTACACGCCCTTGGTACAAAGACGCCATGGCCGCCGGCACCACCACGCTGACCGAACCCTATGTGGATGCCGCCACCGGCGCGCTGATCATCACGATCGCCACGCCCGCGCAAACGGCCGGTGTGGTCGGCGGCGACCTGAGCCTTAATGCCTTGGTGAAAATCATCAACTCCCTGGACTTCGGCGGCATGGGCTACGCCTTTCTGGTAAGCGCCGACGGCAAGATCCTGGTGCACCCAGACAAAAATCTGGTGATGAAAAACCTCAAAGACCTCTACCCCACCAACACGCCGAGCATCAGCAGCGCCATCAGCGAAGCCGAGGCCAATGGCGAAGCGCGCATTCTCACCTTTGCCCCGGTGAACGGCCTGCCGTCGGTGAAGTGGTACCTGGGCTTGTCGGTCGATAAAGACAAAGCGTATTCAATGCTCACCGAATTTCGCGCCTCGGCCATCATCATGACCATCGTCGCCGTGGTCGGAATCCTGTTCCTGCTGGGCATGCTGATTCGCGTGCTGATGCAACCGCTGCACGTGATGGCTGGCGCCATGCGCGACATCGCCCAAGGCGAAGGCGACCTGACCAAGCGCCTGGCTGTGCAGTCCAACGACGAGTTCGGCGACCTGGCCTCCTCGTTCAACCAGTTCGTCGAACGTATTCATAGCTCGATCCGGGAAGTGTCCTCGGCCACGGCACAGGTCAATGAAGTGGCGAAGCTGGTGGTCAATGCCTCCAACTCCTCAATGGTGAACTCCGACGAGCAGGCCAACCGCACCAATAGCGTGGCGGCGGCGATTAACCAGCTCGGTGCAGCGGCGCAGGAAATCGCCCGCAACGCCGCCGACGCCTCCACGCAAGCGTCGGACGCCAAGGTGCTGGCTGAAGACGGGCGTCAGGTGGTGGAGAAAACCATCGTGGCGATGAACGAGCTGTCCGACAAAATCCGCACCTCGTGCGGCAACATCGAAACGCTCAACGGCAAAACCGTCGACATCGGGCAGATTCTGGAAGTGATCAAGAGCATCTCCCAGCAAACCAACCTTCTGGCGCTCAACGCCGCCATCGAGGCCGCGCGGGCCGGTGAAGCCGGGCGTGGGTTTGCCGTGGTGGCCGATGAAGTGCGCAACCTGGCGCACCGCACCCAGGAATCGGCGCAGGAAATTCAAAAGATGATCGAAGAGCTGCAAGTGGGCTCGCGTGAGTCGGTGACCACCATGACCGAGAGCCAGCGCTACAGCGAAGAAAGCGTGGAAATCGCCAACCGCGCCGGCGAGCGCCTGGGCAGCGTGACCCAGCGCATTGGCGAAATCGACGGCATGAACCAATCGGTTGCCACCGCTACCGAGGAGCAAACCTCGGTGGTGGAATCGCTGAACATGGACATCAGCGAGATCAACATGCTCAACCAGGAAGGTGTCGAGAACCTGCACGCCACCTTGCGTGCGTGTGGCGACCTTGAACAGCAGGCCACGCGGCTCAAGCAGTTGGTGGACAGTTTCAGGATTTAACGCGTTCTCGCCGTTGGGCGTCGCTGCGCAGCGACGCCCAACTCAACCCCCCTCACGCGTCAGGCTTTTTATCCGACTCTGGATGCAACTCCTCCCAAAGCCTGGCCGCCTCTTCAAACTCGGTACCCGTTTGTTCGTCCATCGCCTCCGGGTCATAGCGGCTCAGGCAACCTTCGCCCAACGTCGCGGGCGCGGTGGAGGTGGCGCGGTCGAGGGGATCACTCATGGGCTGCCTCGCAAGGGTTAATCGAACACCACGGTTTTGTTGTTGTGCACCAGCACGCGGTCTTCCAAGTGATAGCGCAAGCCACGGGCGAGCACCATTTTTTCCACGTCTTTACCCAGGCGCACCAGCTCTTCAATGCTGTCGCGGTGGCTAATGCGGACCACGTCTTGCTCGATGATCGGGCCGGCATCCAGCTCTTCGGTGACGTAGTGCGAGGTCGCGCCAATCAGCTTGACGCCGCGCAGCGAGGCCTGGTGATAAGGCTTGGCGCCGATAAACGAGGGCAGGAAGCTGTGGTGAATGTTGATGACGCGCTGGGCAAACTCTTGGCACAGCTCTGGCGGCAGAATCTGCATGTAACGGGCAAGCACCACCACATCGGCGCCCACTTCGCGGACCAGGCGGGTGACTTCGGCGAACGCCGGCTCTTTATCCAGCGGATTGACCGGCACGTGATGGAAGGGAATGCCATGCCACTCGACCATGCTGCGCAGGTCGTTGTGGTTGGAGATTACGCACGGAATTTCGCAGTCCAGCTCATCGCTGTGCCAGCGGTGCAGCAAATCGGCCAGGCAGTGCGATTCGCGGCTGGCCATCAGCACCACGCGCTTCTTTTGCTCTGAATCAGTAATGCGCCATTCCATCGAGAACTGTTTGGCGATGGGCGCGAAGGCCTGGCGGAAACCGTCGAGATCGAAGGGCAGCGAGTCGGCGCGAATTTCGTGGCGCATAAAGAACCAGCCACTTTGGTTATCCGAATGATGACTCGCTTCGGTGATCCAACCGTTATAGGTCGCCAGAAAGTTACTGACCTTGGCAACGATACCGACGCCGTCGGGGCAGGCGATTACCAAGCGAAAAGTGCGCATGCGGGAACTCCAGAAACTCACAAAGGCCGCCATTCTAGCGACAGCGCGGGAAAACTTCAGCAGTGGCGCACGCACCTTGGCGCCGCGTGCATATGGCCCTGCACTGTGCAGGGATTTAAACCCGAGTAACGCAAAGTCACTTTAACTATTTAGCGCTGGGTTGGTCTTACACAACGAGCGCAATAGTCTCGAAACTAATTCAGGCAAAACTTTTCAAACATGTTTACTTGTATTAAGTGCGTGACTATTATCACCAACACTAACCCCCGACCTCCGATTCAAGGTATCGCCCATGTCTCTGATCAATGAATACCGCGCAACAGAAGAAGCCATCAAAGAACTGCAAGAGCGCCTGAAAAACCTCTCGCAGGATGACAAGCTGAAAAAAGAACTGGAATTCGAAGGCAAACTGCGCACGCTGATGGGCGAATACCAGAAATCGCTGCGTGACATCGTTGCCATGCTCGATCCAGATGCTAAATCCAGCAAAGCCCCACGTGCCGCTAAAGCCACTGGCAGCAAGCGTGCTCGTAAAGTTAAGCAATATAAAAACCCGAACACCGGTGAAGTCATCGAAACCAAAGGTGGCAACCACAAAACCTTGAAAGAGTGGAAAGCCAAGTGGGGCGCTGCAGCCGTTGAAGGCTGGGCAACTCTGCTCGACTAATGCAGCTTGGCCAATCTGCAAACCACGCGAGTGCGTTTCAGATTGCTCAGCGAGACATGAAAAAACGCCGGCTTATGCCGGCGTTTTTTATTGCCTGGTTTTTCTGATGCCTAGGGCAGCTCATAACGCTGGCGCAAATCCAGCGCGTAGTTCTGCCATTGCTGCAGCATAGCCTGCTGCGCGGCATCTGCCGTGCCCCAGGCCTGCTGCAAAGCGCTGTCGAACGCCGCCAAGGTATTGGGCGCGCCCCATTGTGGCGCGCTTAAACGCTGCTGGCAGAATAAGCGCCATTGCTCTTGTTCGCCCGGCGTGAGGGTGTGAGGAAAGTTCCGCGCGCGGTAGCGAAACAATAGTTCGGGCAATCGCGCATCATCGAACGGCCATTGTTCCTGGCCCAATCGTTGCGGTTCAGCGGTGCGCACTTGTTCACACAAGCGTCGATCACGGTCGCCTATAAAACCGTCATATAACTGCTGTTCCGGATCTTCGCTGGGGGTGAATTCTTCGGCGGCATAAACCGTTTGCAATTTTTCCTGCCAAGTTGCCTGGCTGGCGCGTAGTTGCTCGGCACGCTGTTCGATTGTTGCCATATCCAGTTGCAAGCGCTGTTTATCTTCTTCACGCAGCACGCCCATGGGCGCTACCACGGGGCAACGATTGATATGCACAAGTTTCAGCGGCACCGGCAATTGCCCCTCAGCCAATTGCTCGCGGCGGGTGTACAGCAACCGGCGCAAGTTTTCGCCGTCAAGCTCCAACAATGGTGAGAGGTCACTCTGCAAATCGCAAACAATCAGGGCGTTGCGATTGCGCGGGTGCCAGGCCAGCGGCATTACCACCGCCAAGTAATTACGCGCCGCAGAGAATCGGCCAGATATATGCACCATCGGTTGCAAAAGACGAACTTGGTCGAGCACCTTCTGTTTACTGCGCAGTTGATAGAGGTAGTCGTACAGTTTTGGTTGTGCGCTGCGCACCAACTTGGCCAGGCCGATGGTGGCGCGCACATCCGACAACGCATCGTGCGCTTGGCCATGGTCGATACCGTTGGCAGCGGTTAATCGCTCCAACTTGAGGCTGACGCGCTGTTCTTCCTGCGGCCAATTAATGCCCTCGGGCCGCAACGCATAGGCGGTGCGCACGACATCGATCAAATCCCAGCGGCTATTACCGCCTTGCCATTCACGAGCGTAAGGGTCGAAGAAGTTGCGGTACAGGCTGTAGCGGGTGACCTCATCGTCGAAGCGCAAGCTGTTATAGCCGGCACTGCACGTGGCGGGCGCGGCCATTTCAGCGTGCACGCGGGTCATGAAATCGGCTTCATCCAGGCCCTTGCTGGCTAGTGTGTGCGGGGTAATACCGGTAATCAGACAGGCCATCGGGTGCGGCAGGATGTCGTCGCTGGGCCGGCAATACAGATTCACCGGCTCGCCAATCTCGTTGAGCGCTTCATCGGTGCGAATGCCGGCAACTTGCAGCGGTCGGTCACTGCGCGGGTCGATGCCAGTCGTTTCGTAGTCGTACCAGAAGATGCTTGCGCTCACGGCGAATCCTTATGCGGGCCTGCGGGGCGAAAATGGGGAAGGGAAAGCGGCGGCAGTCTAGCACCGCGCAAAACCACGACGCAGACGCTCAGTCACCCGAAGGCTACTGCTTACGCGGCCTCGCTAAGTATGAAGCGCCGCACACACCGCGTGCGCGGGGCTTGTCGCCGAGATGGCCGACGGCTAGCATGCGGCCACTCGGAGAACCTACCCACAAGGAAGTAAGCATGACCGAATCCATTGCTCCAAATCCCTTCGCCGCACCCGCCAGCAACCTGCAAGCCATTGCAGACACCGGCAGCGTTCCCACTATTGAAGAAGCGTTGAGCCGCCGTTACGACTTCGGCGTCAGCGACCTGCTGGGCGAAGCCTGGCGCCTGACCAAGGGCACCAAAGGCATCATCATCGGCGGCTTCGTGGTGTTCTACGCCGCGCTGTTCGCGGTCATGAACATCCTCACCATCGTGCTCACCATCTTCGGTGTGGCCGGCGTAGCGGGCCTGGGTCTGATGAGCGGCGACGACGGCTCCATGGCCGTGGGCGCGATGTTCGCTTTCATGATCGGCTCCATGCTCCTTGGCTTCCTGGCCACCGCCATGGTTTACCCGTTCCTGGCGGGCATCAACATGGTCGGTATCCGTGCCGCCGCCGGCCAGCCGGTGCGCTTCGGTGAAATGTTCAGCCACTTCGGTCGCTCGGTGCCGGTTGTCATCACCGCGCTGCTGATGAGCGTGCTGATCATGGTCGGCTATTTCCTGTTTGTGATTCCTGGCATCTACCTGAGCGTTGCCTACATGCTCGCCATCCCGCTCGTAGTAGAGCGCGGCCTGTCGCCGTGGCAAGCACTGGAAACCTCCCGCAAAGCCATCGGCCAACACTGGTTCAAAGTGTTCGGCCTGCTGATGATCTTTGGCGTGTTGATGGCCCTCAGCGGTCTGACCCTGTTCATCGGCCTGCTGTGGCTGATTCCGTTGATGGTTGTGGCCATTGGCGTGCTGTACCGCACCATCTTCGGTGTGCGTCCGGTGCCGACTAACTAAGTCGACCCGATGCGACCGGGCTTGCTGCATAGCCCGGTTGCTTCCCCGCCTGCTGCTCGCTAGCATCGGGCTTTCCTCGACGCCGTGCCCCGATGCCTCACTCCCCTTCCCCCGCTCTTCCCTCCGCGCCTGGCACCTTGCTGGATACGCGCTTTCACGTGGAAACGCCGGAAGGCATCGACCTGGCCTTGCGCCCTGCTGGCCTGCTGGTACGCGCCCTCGCCTTCGCCATCGACCTGGGCCTTCGCGGCCTTATTCTGGGCTTCGCCGCCATTGTGTTAGCCCTGCTGGGCCAACTGGGCATGGGCCTGGGCGCGATTTTGTATTTCCTGGTGAACTGGTGGTACATGGTGCTGTTCGAGGTGCTCAACCAAGGGCAGTCTCCAGGCAAGCAGTTCATGGGCCTGCGCGTGGTGCACGACGACGGCACGCCGATTGGCTGGGCCGCCTCGCTGACACGCAACCTGCTGCGCTTTGTGGATGTGCTGCCCTTCTCCTATGCCTTCGGCATCGTCAGCTGCCTGAACAGCCGAACCTTCAAGCGCCTTGGCGACCTGGCCGCCGGCAGCGTGGTGGTGTACCGCGACATTGCGCTGAAGCGCCCGCCGCTCGCCAATGCCGAACCGCTGCGGGCGCCGTTCCCGCTGAGCCTCAACGAGCAGCGCGCGGTGATGGCCTTCAGTGAACGTCAGGGCGAACTCTCCGCCGCGCGCCGTCAGGAATTGGCCGCCATTCTTGCCGAGCCCTTGCAAGTGCCTGCCGAGCAGGCCGAACAGCAGCTCAACCGCATCGCCAGCGGCTTGCTGGGGCCGACATGAAACAGACCGTATTCGAGAGCCGTCATCAGGCTGAGTGGCAACGCTTCACCGCGTTGCTCGAAAGCCTTGAGCGTGGCAAAGCCTCAGCTGAGGCCAGCCAAGCCTTCGCCGCTGACTACCGGCGCCTGTGTCATCAACTGGCCTTGGCGCAGGAACGTGGTTACAGCAGCTACCTGATCGATCAGTTGCAACTGCTGGCCATGCGTGGGCACCAGCAGTTCTACCGTCACCGCAGCCAATTGGGCGCGCAGATCATTCAGTTTGTGCTGGGCGGTTTTGCCCGTTTGGTGCGTGAGGAATGGCGCAGCGTGCTGATCGCCACGCTGGTGTTCTTCGGCACGCTGATTCTGATGGGCGTGCTGGTCTATGCCTTCCCCGACCTGATCTACAGCGTGATGGCGCCCGATCAGGTCGCAGACATGGAACACATGTACGACCCCGACGCCCGCCGCATCGGCCGCAACGAACGCGACGCCGGTGATGACTGGATGATGTTCGGCTACTACATCATGAACAACATCGGCATCTCCTTTCAGACCTTCGCCAGCGGCTTGCTGTTTGGCCTGGGCAGTCTGTTTTTCCTGCTATTCAACGGCCTGACCATCGGCGCCGTGGCCGGTCATTTAACCCAGGTGGGCTACACCGAAACCTTCTGGTCGTTCGTGATCGGCCATGGCGCGTTTGAGCTGACTGGCATCGTATTCTCCGGCGCAGCGGGCTTGAAGATGGGCTGGGCGCTGCTCGCGCCGGGGCGGTTTACCCGCGCGGAGGCGTTGCGCCTGGCGGCCGGGCGCGCCGTGCAACTGGTGGCCGGGGTCATTCTGTTTTTGCTGATCGCCGCGTTTATCGAGGCCTATTGGTCGTCGATGACCTTCACCACGCCGATGGTGAAATACATCGTCGGCGCGGGGTTGTGGACGCTGGTGCTGAGCTATTTCGTGTTTGCCGGTCGGGGTGTGCATGCGCCTGACTGACGCCAGCGTGGCCATTCGCCCGCGCAGCAACTGGGAAGCCATCGACCTCGGCGTGCTGCTGGCGCGGCAACACCTGCGTGTTCTGTTCAGCAGTTTTTTCCTCATCAGCTTTCCGGTGTTCGCCCTGATCACTGCGGTGCTGTGGAACTACCCTAGCGTCACTATGTTCCTGTTCTGGTTGCTCAAGCCGGCGTTCGACCGCTTGCCGCTGCATATCTTGTCGCAAGCACTGTTCGGCAATACCCCGACCATCAAGCAGGCCGTCAAAGCCTGGCCGCGCCTGCTTAAGCCGCAACTGCTGGCGAGCCTGACCTGGCGACGCCTGAGCTTCACCCGCAGCTTCGATTTGCCGGTCATGCAACTGGAAGGCTTGGGCGGCGAAGCACGCAGCAAGCGCCTGGTGGTGCTCGGCCAACGCAGCACCGGCGCCGCCACCTGGCTCACCGTGATTGGCGTGCACGTTGAAACCGCGCTGCTGTTCGGCCTTACCGCACTGTTCTACCTGCTGCTGCCGCAGCAGATGAAAACCGATTGGGACTGGCAAAACCTGATCAATCCGGAAGCCGGCGAATGGCTGTGGCTGGAGCATTTGTACAACTCCCTGTACGTGTTGGTGCTGTGTGTGTGGGAGCCGGTATACGTGGCGTGCGGTTTCACCCTGTACCTGAACCGGCGCACCACGCTGGAAGGTTGGGACATTGAGCTGACGTTCCGCCGCCTGCGCCAACGCCTGACCGGCATCGCCTATGTGTTGGTGCTCGGCTTCAGCGCATTGCTGCTGAGCACACCGGGCAGCGCCTGGGCCGACGATGAGCCGGCTGTGGTTGGCAGTTGCCCGATTCCGTTCGACGACCCGCTCGGCCCGGACAAAGACCGGCTCGCCAACCAATCGCTGACCAGCAAAGCCGCGCAAGCCAGCATCAGCAAAATTCTCGACGCGCCGCCGTTCGAGAACCGCGAAACCGTCACCCGTTGGCGCTTCGGCGACGATGCCAAGAAAGAACCGAAAAAAGCCAAAGACAGCAAAGAAGACGAGGCGTCCTCGCTGCTCGAGGGCATCAAGCACCTGCTCGAAGCGTGGCAAGGCATGAAGTGGGTGGCCAAGGCGGTCGAAGTGTTCCTGTGGGGCGCAGTCATTGCGCTGGTGGTGCTGATTATCTGGCGCTACCGCGAATGGCTGAGCACGTTCACCGGACGCCTATCTCTGCCCAAACGGCAGAAGCGCGAGGTGCCGAGCATGCTGTTCGGCCTCGACGTGGCGCCGGAGAGCTTGCCAGACGATGTCGCCAGCACCGTCGAACGCTTGTGGAACGAACAGCCGCGCGAAGCCTTGGGTTTGCTCTACCGCGCCTTGCTCAGCCGTTTGCTGCATGACTACCACCTGCCCCTCAAAGGCTCGCACACCGAGGGCGAAGTGCAGCAATTGGTACAGAACCTTGAGCTTGGTGACCTCACCCGCTTCACCCAAGTGCTCACGCGCCATTGGCAGAACCTCGCGTACGGTCACCAAAATCCGCCCGACAACCTCAAGCGCGGCCTTTGCGAAGGCTGGCGTCGCTTGTTCCAAACGGGGGCGCAGGCATGAACCGGCGCGTCACGTTTGCCGTCGCGGCGGTGATCTTTTTCCTCCTCGGCTTGGCCGCTATCTATGTGATGAGCCTGGCTACGCCCTATCAAAAAGAAATCAAACACGGCCCCTCGCCGGAAGTGGGCGCCAACCCCTACCTGGCGGCCGAAACCTTTTTGAAAGACCGGCAGATCAGCGTCACCCGTGCCGACGGCCTGGAGGTGCTCAGCACCTTGCCGAGCCAAGGCAATACCTTGCTGCTGTTGGGCACGCGAGAAAAGATGACCCCACGGCAAACCGAGCGCGTGTTGGCATGGGCAGCCAAAGGCGGGCATCTGCTGGTGGTGGCAGAGTCGCTGTGGGATGAAGACGAAGGCAAAAGTGACGACCTGCTGCTCGACAAACTGGGCATCCACCAACTGCTCACCGACGACCTCGACCAAGACACCGAAGTCCAAGACAGCGAAGACTCAGAACAAGCCACTGCCGAAGACAGCAGCGAACAAGAAGCACAGCGCGACGATTCAGACGAGCCGCAAGAACCCGGGCCTGGCGACGAGGCGGACGCAGACGCGGACCTTTATCCCGAGCTGACCAAGCTGTACCTGGAAAACGAAGAGGCGCCGGCCTATATCAACTTCGATACCGACTACCACTTGTTCGACGCCAAGAACCAGGCCCAAGCCTGGGCCAACAGTGCCGACTCCACGCACATGCTGCAGCTCAACCACGGCGACGGCCTGGTAACGGTGCTGACCGACAGCTGGATCTGGCAGAACGAAAGCATCGCCGACTACGACAACGCCTGGCTGCTCTGGTACCTCACGCAAGACAGCAAAGTCACGCTGTTGTATCGCGCCGACCGCGACGACTTGCTCACGCTGCTGTGGCGCAACTTCCCCGAAGCGCTGGTGGCCTTGGCGCTGCTGATCGCCCTGGTACTGTGGGCCAACGGCCGTCGTCAGGGTCCGCTGCTCGCGCCGGCCAGCCTGGCCCGCCGCCAGCTTCAAGAACACCTGCGCGGTAGCGCTGATTTCCTGCGCCGCAACAGTGGCGCGCAAAGCCTGCTGCAAGGGCTGCAGCGCGATATCCAGCGCCAGGCCCGTCGTCGTCACCCAGGTTTCGAACGGCTGGACATTGCCCCCCAATGGCAAGTGCTTGGCCGTCTCAGTCGCTTACCCAGCAGTGCCATTAGCCAAGCCATGCGTCCGCTGCCGAAACAGCGGATCTCCGCCACCGAATTCACCCGCCAGGTCGCCCACCTGCAAACCCTCAGGAATGCCCTATGAGCGAACAGACGCCCGATCAGCCCGGCCGCCCAGTCGATGCCCCCGCCACCGAACTGGAGCTGGACCCGCAAGCCCTGGAGCCCACCCCGGCTCCAGCATCCGCTGCCATTGTTGGCGCGCTGACGCCACCGCCCGCCCCGGCCCCTGCCGCGCCGCCGGCGAACGCCCAGCGCCAACGCGCCATTCAATTGGCCCAAGCGTTGCGCCAGGAATTGCAAAAAGCGCTGATCGGCCAGACCGCCGTTATCGACGATGTGCTGACTGCGCTGTTGGCCGGCGGACACGTGTTGCTCGAAGGCGTGCCGGGCTTAGGTAAAACCCTATTGGTACGCGCGCTGGCCCGCTGCTTTGGCGGCGAATTCGCGCGCATTCAATTCACGCCCGACCTGATGCCAAGCGACGTCACCGGCCACGCGGTGTACGACCTGCAGTCCGAGCAGTTCAAGCTGCGCAAAGGCCCGGTGTTCACCAACTTGCTGCTGGCGGACGAAATCAACCGCGCCCCGGCGAAAACCCAGGCGGCGCTGCTGGAAGTGATGCAAGAACGTCAGGTCACGCTGGAAGGTCGTGCGCTCGCGGTAGCTCAGCCGTTTATGGTGCTGGCCACGCAGAACCCGATCGAGCAAGAAGGCACGTACCCGCTGCCCGAAGCCGAGCTCGACCGCTTTATGCTCAAGCTGCGCATGGATTACCCGCAGCTCGACGAAGAGCTGACCATGGTCCGCCAGGTCAGTCGTTCATCGCGCGCCGACATGCTCGACGTGGTGCCACTGCGCCCGCTGCTGCAAGCCAAAGACGTACTGGCGCTGCAGAAAATCGCCAGCGACCTGGCCCTTGATGAACAAGTGCTCGACTACGCCGTGCGCCTGGCGCGTGCCACGCGCAGCTGGCCGGGTCTGGCCATTGGCGCCGGCCCGCGTGCCTCCATTGCCTTGGTGCGTGGCGGCCGTGCCCGTGCGCTGCTGCGTGGCGGCGACTTCGTGACCCCCGACGACGTGAAAGGCTGCGCCCTGGCGGTGCTGCGCCACCGCGTGCGCTTGTCGCCGGAACTGGATATCGAAGGGTTGTCGGTGGATCAGGTGCTGCAACAGTTACTCGACCAGGTGGCAGCGCCGCGTCTATGACCCACTTCGCCATGTCGGCTAATAAAGGGCCGCAATGAAACCGTCGCGCCTGCTGTTGCTGCTACTCGGCGGCTTGCTGAGCCTGGCCATTGTGTTGGGCATTTTGCAGGCCGTGGACGTGCATGTGCCGCCGACCTTGCACACGCTCTGGTGGGCGGCGCTGCTGGCACTGTTGCTGGTCAGCGGCCTGGACGTGTTGTGGCTGCGGCAACTGCCCTCGCCACAGCTGACACGCACCTTGCCGGGCAACTTGTCGCTCGGCCGTTGGGGCGAGGTGCAGCTGGTTGCGCAACACGGCTTGCGACATCGCCAGCAACTTGAGGTGTTCGACCACGTGCCCGCCGGCATGGACGTCGACTACCTGCCGCAACGCATCGAGCTGCGCCCCGGCGAACAAACGCAATTCAGCTACCGCGTGCGGCCATTGGTGCGTGGGCACTTCGCGTTCGAACGCTGTGAGTTGGGCATCCCCAGCCCACTGAAACTCTGGCAAGGCCGGCGCTACGTGGAGCTGCCAGGCGCCACGCGCGTGTACCCGGACTTCGCAAGGCTCTACGACGCCAGCCTCAAAGGCGTGGACGACTGGCTCGGACAACTGGGCGTGCGCCAGCAACAGCGCCGTGGCTTGGGTCAGGAATTTCAGCAGCTGCGCGAATTCCGTGATGGCGACACCTTGCGCCAAATCGACTGGAAAGCCACCGCACGCAAACGCACGCCGATTGCCCGCGAGTATCAAGACGAGCGCGACCAGCAGATTATTTTCCTGCTCGACTGCGGCCGGCGTATGCGCAGCCAGGACGGCGACCTTTCCCATTTCGACCACGCCCTCAACGCCTGCCTGCTGCTCAGCTACGTAGCCTTGCGCCAAGGCGACGCTGTGGGCATGGCGACGTTTGCCGGCGACCAGCCGCGCTTTCTGGCACCGGTCAAAGGCCAGGCGCATTTGAACGTGCTGCTTAACGCAGTGTACGACCTGCAAAGCACGCAACGTCCTGCCGATTACGCAGCGGCCATCGACGCCCTGCTCGCCCGCCAACGCCGCCGCGCGCTGGTGGTGATCGTCAGCAACCTGCGCGACGAAGACGACGAAGAACTGCTGGCCGCCGCCAAACGCCTCGGCCGCCAACACCGCGTATTGATCACCAGCTTGCGCGAAGAAGTACTCGACAGCCTGCGCCACAATCCCGTGCACAACTACGAAGAGGCGCTGGCCTACTGCGGCACGGTGGATTATTTAAATGCGCGTGCCGGGCTGCATGAACGGTTGATCGCCCATGGCGTGCCGGTGCTGGATGCAAGGCCGAGCCAGTTGGGGCCGGAGCTCGTCGAGCGGTATCTGGCCTGGAAAAAAGCCGGCGTGTTCTAGGTTCGGCTTTCGATCGCCGGGTCGTCGGCCTGGCGGCGTTGCGTCCTCGCTTTAAATGCTCACGTACAAAAGTACGCTGCGCTTTAAAGCTGCGGGGCGCCTTGCCAAGCCTTAGCCCCGACGATCTCGATTTGGTTGGAATATTCCTGGACGATCGCCGGGGCGTCGGCCTGGCGGCGTTGCGCCCTCGCTTTAAATGCTCACGTACAAAAGTACGCTGCGCTTTAAAGCTGCGGGGCGCCTTGCCAAACCTTAGCCCCGACGATCTCGAATGGCGGCGCACTTAACGGTCGGCTCGGCAGCTTCGCCAAACTACGCCTCCGTAGGAGCGGCTGGGCGGCATTCCGATTAGCCGCGAGCTTTTCGATCAACAACTCGCGGCTAAAGCCGCTCCTACAGAGAGCCCAGCGGCGGACTCGGATCTGCGCTGCGCCCCTCCCTCTCCCCTAACCCCTCTCCCGCAAGCGGGCGAGGGGAATCAATTCGCGCACGACTTCGCCCCCTCTGCCCGTTTACGGGAGAGGGCTGGGGAGAGGGTTTTGATTGCAGAGCGAAAAGCAGCTAAACCGGCGTAGCCAAGGTTTGAAACGTGAAGTACTGACGCAACGCGTCAACCATTTCAACGTAATCCGGCGGCGGTGCCACCAGCGAGAAGCCTGAGTCCCAACCACCCGGGGTGACATCCTCGCGGCACCATTGGCAGGTGGCGGAGAAGTTGATGATGCGCTGGCCAGTCGGCCCCGGAATTTTCAAACACATTTCAAACCGCGCGCCAACGAGCATGGGCAGCTCGCTGATCAGCATCAAGCCATCCAGCGACACGTTGCCGATATGGCCCATGGGTTTGTCGGTGATGCGGTTGAAGACATTCAGGTAAGACGGCAACTGATGTCGATCGATTCGGCGTTCACTTCGCATGATGGCAAATCGCTATGGACGGCCCCTGAGTATGGCCGCTGCTTATAGGGAGGGCCAGCCTCAGTCGCAGTCGCGAGCAATTTGTTGGCTGATTTGGCGACGAGCGGTGTCCAGTTGCTGGTCGCTGTAATACTCGCGGTCGCCCTTGTCATTGACGGAGTAGTACGTGCTACCAGGGGGAATCTGCGCCAGTTTGTTGCGTAGGCTTGCGCAGTAATTGTGGACTTCGGCCTGCTGTTTGCTCGCGCGCTGCTGGGCTTGCGCTTGCTCTTCACGGCGAGCGTTGTAGAAATTGTCGGTGCGTTCCTGGCGCTGGCGGGTGGCTTCATCGCGCTCGATCACTTGCGGCTTCACCGCCACAGGCGCCGAGCCTGATACCTGGCGCTGGTCGAAGTGCACCGTGCCATTGGCATCCGTCCATTTGTAGATTTCTGCCGCCGCCACACTAGGCAGCAGCGCGACGCATAACAACCACACGCGCATCACCTTCCTCCTTGAATCAACGCCACGTCAGCGCCTGGCTATCTTCGCTAAGCGCCGTGGGCTTGCCAATAGCGCAACGCCGGCGCTGAGAAATTTACAGCGGTGCAGCGGACGTTTTGGCCGCTTCGCTCGGCCGGTGGCCAAGCTGCTGCAAAGTGTCCAAACGCGCGCGGGCGCGGTAGGCGTACTCGCTCGACGGGTAGCGCGCGATGATGAACTGGTAGGTTTGCGCCGCGTCCACGAAGAGGTTTTCACGCTCCAGGCACTGGCCGCGCAACAGCGAGATTTCCGGTTGTACATAACTGCGCGAACGGCTTTTGCGCTCAGCCTGCGACAGCTCCAGCATGGCCTTGTCGCAATTGCCGGCGTTGTATTCCTGGTAAGCCTGATCCAGGTGGTAATCCATGGTCATGCTGTTGCAGCCTGCGGCGCCGAGCACCACCGCACCAATAAGTAAAAATCGCATGGGCAAATCCTCCGATGTGGAGTGTATCGACAGCCTTGAGAAAAACTGCAGAGCAGGCTGAGCATATCCTCCGATTGGAGATGCGTCAGCGCCCTTGGTCCATCTGCGCCGCCTGACTAGACTGGCCGAACCGGGCCGCAGCGCACCGCCCGGCACTTCTATAAAAGCCAAGGAACGCCCATGCCCGCCCGCCGCTTTGTGCCGCTGTTGTATTGCCTACTTGTGCCCGGCTGCGCACCTACCACGCCGCTGTTTATCGCCCAGGTCACCACGCAGGAAGTGGCCGAATCCAAGGAAAGCAAAAACAACCGCATGCTCGGCGCCATCGAAGACGAAGGCGACTTGCTCACCTACAGCGCCATGGCCATTCGCGACGGCACCAGCGCCAAGGCTGAAACCACGTACTTGCAGGGCTATCAGGACGACAAGCTGAGCGACGAGGTGCGGGCCATTTCGCTGTACCAGATCGGCCTCATATATATGAGCCGCTTCAACGACCAACGCGACGACACCAAAGCCCTCAACACCTTTTATAAAGTGCGCAATGAGTTCGGCCAAACCCGCGCCGCAGCGCGCAGTGAACAGCGCATTGCGCTGATCAATCAGCGCGCCAACGAGCCGCTGCAACAGAACGCCCGCGAACTGCTGGCCAACTGGAAACCCAGCCAGAGTCTCAACCTCGACCAGCCTAGCCTCGACCCGGATATGACCCTGCTCTCACGCCGCGCAGTGCTCAAAGATCGCGTCGCCGAGGCAGAAGAGCTGTACCGCGTGGCGCTCAAAGACCCGGCGGTCGAACCCTCGATCAAAGAAGAAGCGCTGTACCAAGTAGCGCTCATGTACCTGGCGCCAGACAACCCGCACCCCAGCCGCGACAAGGCCATCGAGTACCTGCGCCAGTTGCTGGCGCAGTACCCCAACAGTGAATTGCGTGACAAAGCCGAGCGCCATCTGGACACCGCGCTGAACACCATCACACCTTGAGCAGCGCGCCATATAACCCGCAGTAAGGTAGTGCAAGCGAACAATGACTACAGCGGCGCAGCATAGTAGCCTCGGCTTCTGCTCGCCCTTCGGAGTCTTTCGCATGACCTTTCGCCGCACCAAAATCGTCGCCACCCTCGGTCCCGCCAGCAATTCCCCGGAAGTGTTGGAACAATTGATTCTCGCGGGCGTCGACGTCTGTCGCCTGAACTTCTCCCACGGCACCCCCGACGAACACAAAGCGCGCGCCCTCCTGGTTCGTGAAATCGCCGCCAAGCACGGCCGTTTCGTGGCACTGCTCGGCGACCTGCAAGGCCCGAAAATCCGTATCGCCAAATTCGCTGACAAGCGCATCGAACTCAAAGAAGGCGACAGCTTCCGCTTCTCCGTCACCCACCCGCGCGATGCCGGCACGCAAGAAGTGGTCGGTATCGACTACCCGGACCTGATCAAAGACTGCAAAACCGGCGACGAGCTGCTGCTCGACGACGGTCGTGTGGTGATGCTGGTGGAATCGACCACCGCTGACGAATTGCACTGCCGCGTACTAATCGGCGGTCCGCTGTCGGACCACAAAGGCATCAACCGTCGCGGCGGTGGCCTCACCGCGCCAGCCCTGACCGCCAAAGACAAAGCCGACATCAAGCTGGCTGCCGAGATGGAGCTGGATTACCTCGCCGTCTCCTTCCCGCGCGATGCGGCCGACATGGAACTGGCCCGCCGTCTGCGTGACGAAGCCGGTGGCACCGCCTGGCTGGTGGCGAAAATCGAACGCGCCGAAGCGGTTGCCGACGACGAAACCCTGGATGGCCTGATTCGCGCCAGTGACGCCGTAATGGTCGCCCGTGGCGACCTAGGCGTAGAAATCGGTGATGCCGAGCTGGTGGGCATTCAGAAGAAAATCATTCTCCACGCGCGTCGCCTGAACAAAGCGGTGATCACCGCCACGCAGATGATGGAGTCGATGATCAGCAGCCCGATGCCGACGCGCGCCGAAGTATCGGACGTGGCCAACGCCGCGCTGGACTTCACCGACGCCGTGATGCTGTCGGCCGAAAGCGCTGCCGGCATGTACCCGATCGAAGCGGTCAAGGCCATGGCCCGCGTGTGTCTGGGCGCTGAAAAGCACCCGACCAACAAGCGCTCCAGCCACCGCCTGGGCCACACCTTCGAGCGTTGCGATGAAAGCGTAGCGCTGGCCGCCATGTACACCGCCAACCATTTCCCGGGCGTTAAAGCGATCATCGCGCTGACCGAAAGCGGCTACAGCCCGCTGATCATGTCGCGCCTGCGCTCGCAAGTTCCGATCTTCGCCTTTACCCCACACCGTGAAACCCAGGCCCGAGTGGCCATGTTCCGCGGCGTGTACACCGTACCGTTCGACCCGGCATCGCTGCCGTCGAACAAAATCAGTGAAGCGGCGATTGAAGAGTTGGTGAAACGCGGCGTGGTACAGCCAGGGGATTGGGTGATTCTCACCAAGGGCGACAGCTACCACACCACCGGTGGCACGAACTCGATGAAGATTTTGCACGTGGGCGAACCCCAGGTCTGAGACTCTCCCGGCGCCGATTTCCGGGTCGTCGGCCAGGCGGCGTTGCGTCCTCGCTTTTAATGCTCACGTACTGCAGTACGCTGCGCTTAAAAGCTGCGGGGCGCCTTGCCTGGCCTTAGCCCCGTAAATCTCGGTTGCTAAAGGCACGATGCAACCCTGTGGGAGCGGCTTTAGCCGCGATGTTTTTGATCTTTAAAGCATCGCGGCTAAAGCCGCTCCTACACTAGGCCTCGATCATAACTTGCTGGCGAATCGATCAGGCGACGCCGATTAGCGTCGTTTGCAGGGTTCGCCAGCAAGCTGGCTCCTACGGGCTTGGAAGGTGCGGTGCCTCTACGCGATCTTCGAAAAATCCGCTTTGCGCCGCTGCATAAACGCCGACAACGCTTCAATCGCTTCCGGTGACCGCAGGCGCTGGTTGAATAAAGCGCCCTCCTCCTCGATCACTTTTCTCAGCTGTTCCCTTCCCGGTTTGCGCATTAGGCCTTTGCTGTCTTCCACCGCTTTGGGCGGCAGTTGTAGGAAGCGCTCGGCCATTTCTTTAGCGCGGGCCAGCGTCGCCGCGCCATCTTTCAACGCTTCGTTGGCAATGCCCCACGCGGCAGCCTGTTCGCCACTGAAAGACTGGCCCAGGAGCAACAATTCGGCAGCTTTGGCGTGGCCGAGCATTTGCGGCAGGATCAGGCTGGAGCCGTATTCAGGGCACAAGCCCAACGCCACGAATGGCATCTTCAATACGGCATCCTGGCTGACGTACACCAGGTCGCAGTGCAGCAGCAAGGTGGTGCCGATGCCAACGGCCGGACCGGCCACGGCGGCGACCACGGGCTTTTTCATTTCAAGCAAAGCGCGCATAAAGAAGAACACCGGGCTGTCCATGCCGCTGGGTGGCTCTTGCAGGAAATCGGCGATGTCATTGCCGCTGGTGAAGCAGTCTTCACCACCGCAGATCAGCACGGCACGAATGCTCGAATCGGCGTCGGCTTCTTCCAGAACTTCGGCCATGCGGCTGTACATGGCGCGGGTGAGCGCGTTCTTTTTATCCAGACGGTGCAGGCGCAGGGTCAGCAGACCCGCTTCGCGCTCGACCAGTACATGTTCGCTCATAACCATCCTCACGCGTGGGGCAAGAACAGGTCCGCGAACAGTTGGCTGCGCGGTAAACCTGCCAGGTAGAGCCGGCGCGAGAAGGTTTCGACAACAGCCGGCTGGCCGCAGAGTAAGGCGAGGGTTTGCCGTGAAACAAGGCGTAGTTCGGCCAAAGCGGCTGGCAACTCGGCCGCATTCACCAGCTGAATTTCAAGCTGCGGATGGGCATTAGCGAGGGTGTTTAATTCACCGGCCAGGTAGTGCGCCTCGGCGTTCGGGGCCACATGCATCAGCCGGATCGCGCCCTCATGGTTTTGGCGTAACGCCTCACGCAGAACGCCATACAGCGGAGCCAGACCGGTGCCCGCCGCCATCAGCAACAGCGGGCGCTGCTGCCAGTCCGGGTCGTAGTGCAAGGCGCCGCCGCGTAGTTCGCCCAGACGCAACATGTCGCCCGCCTGCAACTGCCGCGCCGCGTCGCTAAACGCGCCGTGCTGACGACAGTCGATGTGAAACTCCAGCCAGGGATCTTCACCCGCTACGCTCGCCAGCGAATACGGCCGGGCAATGCCAGAGGCCGTCCACAGCAGCACGTGCTGCCCCGCCCAATAGCGCAGCGGGCGCTCCGGCACCAGCCGCAGACGCAGCACCGTGGCGCTGGGCCAATCGAGCTGCGCCACGGTGGCGGGCAGACCGTCGCGCAGCGGGTCGTATACCTCAACGCTGAGGTCGTCCACTACCCGGCACTGGCAAGCCAACCGCCAGCCTTGCTCACGCTGGGCGGCGGTCAATGCTTCGGGTTTGGCGTCCAGCGGTTCGCCGCCAACGCAGCGCACCATGCACGCATGACAACTGCCGGCGCGGCAGCTGTAAGGCACGGCAATGCCGGCTCCGAGCAAGGCATCCAATAAATTACTGCCAGCGGTTAACGGGTACGCCTGCCCGGCCACCTTCAGTTCAGGCACCGCTGTTCTCCCACGCCGCGTGGCAGCAATTGCGGCCGCTGTGCTTGGCGCGGTAGAGCGCCTGATCGGCGCGGTGCAGGGCTTCGTCGAGGTCGTCGCCGGCTTCAAGCAAGGTCATGCCGGCGGACAAGCTGATGCTCTTCACTTTCAAGCCCACCGGTTCCGCGTTGGCAAATGCCTCACGCAGGCGCTCGCAGCACGCGGTGAGTTGGTCGGCGTCGGTGCACGGCAACAACAACACAAACTCTTCGCCGCCGTAGCGCGCCAACACATCGCCGTCGCGCAGGCAGGCTTGTGCCACCGTGGCGAAGGTTTGCAGCACGCGGTCGCCGCTGGCGTGGCCGTGTTGGTCGTTGATGCGTTTGAAGTGATCGAGGTCGATCAGTGCCAGGCCGTGTTGCATGCCAGGGCTGAGGCTGGCCAGTTCGCGGGCCGCCAGGCGCAGGAAATGGCGGCGATTGAACAGGCCGGTGAGTTCGTCGGTGGCCACCAGGTCTTCAAGCTGACGCATCATGCCGCGCAAGGTGTCTTGGTGGGCCTGCAAGGCGAAGCGGCGCTGGCGCATGCGTTGGCGCAGCGCCTGCACATAGCCGGCGAACAGGCTGAACCAGACCAGCGTCACCAGCAGCACGCCCACTTGCAGCAACGCCAGTTTCGGGTCCGGCAGACGCATCTGGTAGGCGTCCCACAAATTCACGCTGGCGAAACCAAAAAACGCGAACGCGGCGCAGCGTGCAAACACCCGGGGCGCCAGTTGGAACACACCGAACATCAGAATCAATAGATAGAACACCAGCATCGTGCCGCGCGCGGTGTGCAGGTTGTACATGAGGAAGGTGTGCATGCTCAGGGCGACGAGTACCTGAGGCGCGGTGAGGCTGGGGTCGTTAAAGCGAAGGTTGATGCCGCTGATGAAGATGGCGAAGAAAATCAGTTGGCTGACAATCACCATGCCCGCACAAATAAGCGCAGCGCCGGGTTCG
The DNA here is from genome assembly GCF_979258585.1 of Pseudomonas sp. AC136. Classification (NCBI taxonomy): domain Bacteria; kingdom Pseudomonadati; phylum Pseudomonadota; class Gammaproteobacteria; order Pseudomonadales; family Pseudomonadaceae; genus Pseudomonas; species Pseudomonas sp. AC136. The sequence goes on along the minus strand of NZ_OZ409865.1, from coordinate 4,543,842 downwards.
GCAGAGTATTGGCCGCCCGCTACCAGCAGGCCGAACAACAGCAGTGCCAATCCATAAGTAGCCGCCGCCATGCCAAACCGCTTCAGTAGCAGGCTCTGCAGGGCTTTCTGTGTCCCCTTTTTAGTGGCGCTGCTCATGGGCTCCGTCCCGTACTGGCATCGTGCCGTCACTGTACCTAGCTGAAGGCAAAAAACCTAGTACACCAACACGTGCGTTAATCGACCAAGGTCTATCGTCAGCGGGTGCGCCAACAACGCCCTGCGCGTTATACTGCCGCGCCTTTTTTGCCTTACCGAGCCTGCCGGGCCTAGCCCTGCGCGCTTAGATGTTCCCGTGTTTAGAGAGGAGCGCGCTGCATGACCGTGATCAAGCAAGACGACCTGATTCAGAGCGTCGCCGACGCTTTACAGTTCATTTCTTATTACCACCCCGTGGACTTCATCCAAGCGATGCACGAAGCCTACCTGCGCGAAGAATCGCCAGCGGCCCGTGATTCCATGGCGCAAATTCTGATCAACTCGCGCATGTGCGCCACCGGCCATCGGCCAATCTGCCAGGACACCGGCATCGTCACCGTATTCGTACGCGTGGGCATGGACGTGCGCTGGGACGGCGCCACCATGGGCCTGGACGACATGATCAACGAGGGCGTGCGTCGCGCCTACAACCTGCCGGAAAACGTGCTGCGTGCATCCATCCTCGCCGACCCGGCAGGCGCGCGTAAAAACACCAAGGACAACACCCCGGCAGTCATCCACTACTCCATCGTTCCCGGCAATACCGTGGAAGTGGACGTGGCGGCCAAAGGCGGCGGCTCTGAAAACAAATCGAAGATGGCCATGCTCAACCCGTCCGACTCCATCGTCGACTGGGTACTGAAAACCGTGCCGACCATGGGCGCGGGCTGGTGCCCACCCGGCATGCTCGGCATCGGTATCGGCGGCACCGCCGAGAAAGCGGCCGTGATGGCCAAAGAAGTGTTGATGGAGTCCATCGACATTCACGAGCTGAAAGCCCGTGGCCCGCAGAACAAGCTGGAAGAAATGCGCCTTGAGCTGTTCGAGAAGGTCAACCAGCTCGGCATTGGCGCTCAAGGCCTCGGCGGCCTGACCACCGTGCTCGACGTAAAGATCATGGACTACCCCACCCACGCCGCCTCCCTGCCGGTGTGCATGATCCCCAACTGCGCCGCCACCCGTCACGCGCACTTCGTGCTCGACGGCTCCGGCCCGGCGTCGCTGGAAGCGCCACCGCTGGACGCCTACCCGGAAATTGTCTGGGAAGCTGGCCCATCGGCCCGTCGCGTCGACCTCGACACCCTGACACCCGAAGACGTGCAGAGCTGGAAACCGGGCGAAACCGTGTTGCTCAACGGCAAAATGCTCACCGGCCGTGACGCCGCGCACAAGCGCATGGTGGAAATGCTCAACAAAGGCGAAAGCCTGCCGGTGGACCTTAAAGGTCGCTTCATCTATTACGTCGGCCCGGTTGATCCGGTTGGCGACGAAGTCGTGGGCCCAGCCGGTCCAACCACGGCAACCCGGATGGACAAATTCACCCGTCAGATTCTCGAACAAACCGGCCTGCTGGGCATGATCGGTAAATCCGAGCGCGGCCCGATTGCCATCGAAGCAATCAAGGACAACAAAGCCGTGTACCTGATGGCCGTCGGCGGCGCCGCTTACCTGGTGGCGCAAGCGATCAAGAAGTCCAAAGTGCTGGCGTTCGCCGAACTGGGCATGGAAGCGATTTACGAGTTCGAGGTGAAAGACATGCCGGTGACAGTGGCGGTCGACACCAACGGCGAGTCGGTGCACATCACAGGACCGGCTATCTGGCAGAAGAAGATAAGTGACAGCTTGGCGGTCGAAATTTAAGCCGCCGCTGAGTCGTTAAAGGAAGGAAAAATACCCGGCCAAGCGCCGGGTATTTTTTTGGCGTCAGAAAAGTGTGGGAAAAGCGACATAGGTGATGTCGTACGCGACACTATGGCGAATGTCCTACAGACGGTAGTGGCAGGCTGACATCCCTGTAGGTAGGATCGCCTCCCAAGGAAATGACGGAATATGCGCGCATCGCCGGGTTTAGGAACCGGTTCGCTACGGATGGTTGTAAACGCTTTGCTGCCTGAGTGCAGTCAACCCGAACCATCACACTGAGCGAACAGTATGAACCGCACCCGTCGTTTTGCTTCCCTCGTTACCGCCTCCGCACTGCTGTTCATGGGCGCTCAAGCCCAGGCAGGCCAAGCCTCGGGCAATCTGGCGGTCGGCATCACCATCACCTCCAGCTGCGCACTCAGCAGCAATGCCAACGGCCAGTCCCTGCGTGTTGAAAACCAGAACTGCGACGGCATCAACAGCTTCCGTGTAGACCGTGAAAGCAACGGCGTGCGTTCTGAAGCCCCCCTTTCCAGCAACGCTGTCAGCGAAGTGAAAGGCACCCAAGCGGCTCCGACCGTGGTCACCTTGTACTGGTGATTGTCCTACAAAAGTAAGTCATCAGCGGGTTATTGTAAGTGATGGCTTACATCGGCCAGGTTTCAGGCTCACATAAGTATTGAAAAATATCGCGGCTGAAGCCGCTCCTACAGAACCCGTAGGAGCGGCTTCAGCCGCGATGCTTTTTGCATTCACCGGCAGCTCAAGACCGACTCGCCACCAACGCCAACGGCGCCCGCTTTTCCTGCGGCTGCGCCAGATAGCGGCAGCAACTCACCCGCAGAAACGACGCGAAGTTCACCACCTCGCCGCGGTAGTCCATCACCTCTTCATACAGCTTGCTGATCAGCTGATTGGTGGTCATGCCATCGACCGCCGCGATTTCCGAAAGGATGTCCCAGAACTGGTTCTCCAGCCTCAACGTGGTCACCACGCCGCAAATACGCAGCGAGCGTGAGCGGGATTCGTAAAGGATGGGATCGGCTTTAACATAGAGCTCGCACATGCGCCCTGCTCCTGAATTGGCGAGGCTCGACGGCAACCGCCGAGCCTGAAAGACCTGAGCTTACAGCGTGATGGAGGTGCCCAATAGCAGCAGAAAGCCCGCCAGCCAGTTCGGATGCGCCGGCCATGCAGGCGCTGTCACCAGGTTGCCTTCGATGTGCGCATGGTCAACGGCAATCTCCACATAGGTGCCGCCGGCCAGCTTCACTTCCGGCGCGCAGGCCGGGTAGGCGCTGCATTCTCGGCCCTTGAGAATGCCGGCGGCCGCCAGCAACTGCGCACCATGGCACACGGCGGCAATCGGCTTGCCGGCCTTGTCGAAGGCTTTCACCAGATCCAGCACTTTCTTGTTTAGCCGCAGGTATTCCGGCGAACGCCCGCCCGGCACCACCAGCGCGTCGTAGTCTTTAGCCTTGACCTTGGCGAAGTCGAAATTCAGGCCAAAGTTGTGGCCCGGCTTTTCGCTGTAGGTCTGATCCCCTTCGAAGTCGTGAATGGCGGTGCGCACGCTTTGCCCGGCGGTTTTATCTGGGCATACGGCGTGCACGGTGTGTCCCACCATCTGCAGCGCCTGAAACGGCACCATCACTTCGTAGTCTTCGACGTAATCGCCAACCAGCATGAGAATTTTCTTCGCGGCCATCGGGGTATCTCCAGCAGGGGAAAGGGCAGATGCATGCCAACCCAGCCAGTATCCCCGCGCCGTGTGGCGAACAGGTAATAGGCGACTACTACCGAATCACTGCTCGCCGAAACCCAACGCGCCCCAGAAACCCGGCGATGGCTCCATGGCAAAGCGCTGCGGCGGCTGGAACTCATGGGTAGCCACGATCTCCTTTTCCGCCAGACTCGCCGGCACCAGTTGCAACGGCCCGTCCCCCAGCGTGGCCACGCCTTCGCCGAGTGGCGGGGGATTGAGCTCGTCATAGCGCAGGTAGTAGGTGCCGCCCGCGCCTACATCCAGATTGAAGCCGGCAATGCGATTGAAATCGAGCATGCCGTCGGCCAGCGCCGTCCAGAACGAACCGAACAGCGGCCGGCGCATTTCCAGCGGATAACTAGCCACGTCCAGTTCCAGCACCAGGTAGCTATTGCTCGGCAGACTGGCGATCAGGCGTTTGTTCAGAAACAGGCCGGGGGCTTCCAGCTCCTGGTCCGCCCAATCGCTTTGCGGGCGATAGAGATACACCAGCGCAAGGTCTTCCTCGGGGGAATGGGGCGTGAACAACGGGCCGTCATTGGTATTCAGAAAGGCGCCGGGCGAGGAGCAACCGGCGAGGCACAGCAGCAGCAAAACAAGCAGCGGGTGATGTCGGCTCAAGCGCGCATTCCTCTTATGGTTATGGCGATGAGACTAGCGAGGTGCCCCGCTGAAGGCACCCGACAAAAGGCTGGGTTCCACTGTTTGCAGCCTCGAGGCTAAAAATAAACACGCCATCTGTAGGAGAGGCTTCAGCCTCGATTGGCCCTCCGCTACTTGCGCCGATCCAACACATTCACCACCAACCTATCCAACCACCCCCACAACCGCTGCTGCATGCGCTTCCACAGCGGCCGCGACTTCCACAGGTCCATGGTTATTTCGCGACTCTGGCCAAAGTCGTTGAGAAAACTCTGCACCACCGCCTCGGTCAGCGGCGGCTCAACGGCCTCCAGGTTCGCTTCCAGATTGAAGCGCAGGTTCCAGTGATCGAAGTTGCACGAGCCAATGCTGGTCCAGTCATCCACCAGCACCATTTTCAGGTGCAGGAAGCACGGCTGGTATTCGAAGATTTTTACCCCTGCGCGCAGCAGCTTGGGGTAATAGCGCTGGCCGGCGAAGCGCACCGGCGGGTTATCCGTTTGCCGGCCGGTGAGCAGCAGCTGCACGTCGACGCCGCGCTGCGCCGCCTTGCGCAGCGAGCGGCGAACCTTCCAGCTCGGCAAAAAATACGGCGTGGCCAGCCAAATGCGCCGTTGTGCGCTGTTCAACGCGCGCACCAAGGACTGCACGATGTCGCTGTGCTGCATGGCGTTGGCATACGCCACGCGGCCCAGCCCGGCGCCGCCGGCCGGCAACACCGGCAAGCGCGGACGCGGCCCCGGGGAAAATGGCAGCCAGGCGCGGTTTTGCGGATTGGCTGCCCATTGCTGTTCGAACAGCGTTTGCCAGTCCTGCACCAATGGCCCGGTGATTTCTACCATCACCTCATGCCACGCGCTGGTCGGCTCGCCGGGCGTCCAGAAAGCGTCGGTCAGGCCCGTGCCGCCCACAAACGCAACGGCACCGTCGACCAGCAACAGCTTGCGATGGTCGCGGTATAGGTTGCGCTGCCAGCGCCAGATTTTGATCGGGTTATAAAAGCGCAGCTCGATGCCGGCCTGCACCAGGCGCTCGCGATCGACCGCCGAAAGCGCCGAGCTGCCGAAGCCGTCGAACAAGCAGCGCACCTGGACGCCACGCGCCGCAGCGGCACATAGCGTTTGCACCATCTGGTTTACGCAGGCGCCCGATTCGACCAGGTAAAGCTCAAGCTCCACCTGGCGCTGGGCGCGGTCGATGCACGCGAACATGCGCGGGAAAAATTGTGGTCCGTCCACCAACAACTCGAAGCCGTTGTCGGTGCGCCAAGGATAGATACGCCCCGGCATCAGCTCTGCATCCTTTGCGATCGCGCCACGCTCAACTCCTGATTCAAAAAGGAAAACGCCTTAACGCGCGGTGAAGATCAGCACAGCGCCCACCGGCACCGACCAACTGATGGTGGAAACGCCAGCCGCTTTGCGCAGGGCTTCGAGCCCGTCGGCGAGGCCGAAGTCTTCAACTTGCAGCACCAGCGGCGCCAGGGTAACGACTTGGAAACGCTGTTCATCCAGGCGCGTCGCCAGCAGCTCGGCGCTATAGGCCTGGGTCTGGCCATGCAGTTCGACCGTCAACGGCAAGCGCAATTCCAACTGCGCACCAGGGGCCAGGTTGGCGATGGGCGCGAGGTCGAGTTGCGCGTTCACCAAGGCTTCGGGGAAGCGCTGAGTATCGAACAACAAGGTGCGCAAGCGCTCGTCGCGTAGCGGAATGCCCGTGCTGGCCGAATCCAGTTCCACGCGCAAGTTGGCCTTGCCGGCTTCATCGATTTGCCCGTGCAGCGTCAGAAAGCGATGCACCTCCGACAGCTTGCCGTTCTTGGTGGAAATAAACGACAGTCGCGAAGACTCATTATCCAAGTACCAATCGGCCTGGGCCGGCGTCAGCGCGGTGAGGACAAAGGCGGCAAGTGCACCGGTGAACAGCGAACGCATTAGAGCTCCAAGTAAGAATATGAGGCGGCACCTTAACCGCCTCACACTGACCTGCAAACCCCGGTTCGGTTCAGGATTGCGGCAGCGAATCAGCCTTTGGCAACAGCTGGCATCCCTGGCGCGGCCCTTGCCAGGCGGCTGTTTGCGTGCTGCCCAGGCCGCGCGCGGTTACCCGTTTATTGGCTTCGTCGTCGAAGAAACCGCTGATGGGAATGTACTGCTTCACATAGCCCTGGCAGTACTGCGCCGGGTTATCCATCACATAGCGGCACGAGCAATATTCCTTGGCCGACAGCGCGCCGATGATGCCGGGAAACGCTGCCAGGTGAACGCGGTTCTGCCAGGCCAACGCGGCCAGTGCCAGCACGATCAGCAACAGCACGCTGGTGAACGGACGACGCTTGATAAAAGTGCTCATCAGTTGGCCTCCGCAGCGGTTTGAGCGGTCGGCGCGAAGGCCGCCTCAACCCGTTTCAACAGTTCGTTATGGGAATAGGTTTTGTCGCGGTCATCGGCGTAACGCACCACCACCAGCCCTTGCGCCGGCAGTACGTAAAGCGCCTGGCCCCAATGGCCGAGCGCGGCGAAGGTGTCGTCCGGCGCATCCGGCCAGGGCTTGGCAGCGCCAGGCACGGCGACGTTCAGCCACCACTGCCCGCCGGGCACCGCATCGCCCTCGGTTTCCTTGGAAGGCTGGTAGTTGGCAAATGGCGTGCGGTTGAAACCCACCCAGGCTTTGGGCAGCACTTGCTGATCGGCCCAACGACCGTCGCGCTGCATCAGCAGGCCGATACGCGCCAGGTCGCGGGCGGTCAGGTAGGCATAAGACGAACCCACTAACGTGCCGCTGGCGTCGGTTTCCCACACGGCGCTGGTGATGCCCAGCGGCTCAAACAAGGCGGTCCACGGATAATGCTTGTACGCCTCATCCCCGACCATGCCGCGCAACGCGGCGGCGAGCAAATTGGCGTCGCCGCTGGAATAGAGGAAGCGCGTGCCGGGCGTCGCGGCCTGATCGAAGCTGGCGGCAAACGCGGCCATGTCGCTACGGCCATGGGTGTAGAGCATTGCGACCACGCTGGAGCGCACCGGGGCGTACTCGTAGCCTTCCTGCCAACCCAGGCCCGAAGCCCAATTCAACAGGTGCCCGATCTTTACTTGCGGGTGGGCGTTCATGGGCGGATAGAACTTGGCCGCCGGGTCATCCAGTTTGAACAAACCCTTGCCATACGCCACGCCGAGGGTCGTGGCCAGGATGCTTTTGCTCACCGACCACGCCAGGTGCGGGGTGCTGGCCTTGGTCGGCCCGGCGTAGCGTTCGTAAATAACCTGACCATCGCGAATCACCAGCAGCGCGTCGGTGCGAATGCCCTTGCGGGTGTCATCGTCGCGGGTGGGAAAGGCGTAGGTTTCGAGCGCTTCGATGGCTGGGCTGGCGGCGGCGGGCGTCACCGCCCAGTCGGCAGTCGGCCAGGTTTCAGCGAAGGCGTGAGGAATCGAGCACAGCAAGCCGAGCGCAAGGCTTAAACGGCGTAAGGCGGGAGCGGGCATTGGACGGCCTCTTGTTGGCAAAGGCGCCAACCCTAGCACGCAGCCCATGAACGCAAATAGCGCCGAACATGCGTGCAAGACGGCGCTTCGGCGCGATGGGGCCACACATTGAAGTGACCCATGACGGGCATGATGATGCGCCGCTAAACGGGGCTCATCTCATCGAACAGCGCGCGCTGCTGCACAGACATGCGTTCCCGGTCGGCGTTGGCGAAAACCAACGCACTGCCGGTGATGTTGACCAACACACCTGTCGCGGTAAAGCTCGCCTCACCGAAATGCCCAGCGCGCAGCAAGTCAACGGTATCGCGGGTGAACACGCAGCTTTCCCGGAGCGAGGCGGCTGCTTCCGTTCGGTTGCCATTGCTGACCTGCTGGATGTTGTCGGAAATACTCTCCAACGCCCGCGCACTGAGCCCAATACCGGCGGTCTTCAACATCGAATTAACCGCGCCTACTGCGGGAATGTAAACCGACCCTGGTGTGCAGTTGTTATTCACAATATCGGCCAGTGCATCACGCCTAGCCAACCCAGGGCTTTGCGACCCATTCATCAGACCTCCTTTTACTCAAAGTAGCGCGCAATAACGCAATGGCCTACGCCTGTTAATACGACGGCCGCTCGCTCCACGAGTCGGAATGAATAATATTGCCATCCTTGTAAGTCCACGTAATTCTCTCGTATCGCAACTGCACACTTTCCATGTGATTGAAACGCTCGGTCGCAGGAATTTTAACGTTATGCATCACCGGTGCGACGGACACCACTTTCACGTTTTCAAGTTTGGTATTGAAGTATTCAACTTCCTGGCCTGCATCATTGACCCTGTACCACTTTATTTCTGCCGATTTCAGCGTTTGGCCAGACGTGACGGCCTTATACAGAAAGGGCGAGGCAGCGTCGAACTCTTTAACGAATATAACCGGAGCGTGAATTCGCGTACCTGTTAACTTGCCCGTGGTGCTATCGGTTGGAATATTGACCGAATGCACGAACTCTAATATTTCGATACTTCCCTCTCGGGAGAAGACATCGACCGAACCTTTGATCGCCGCACCACCGTCGTCGGTTAACCATAAATAGGAAGGAATGGCCATTACTTACCCTCAAGCTATGTAAATACATTGCGAGCAGAGGTAGATGCGATTAACGACAATCGCCCCTTATCGCGCTATTGCCACGGTAAAGTTCGATTGCCGCTATTTAAGTCGGACGCAAGATTTATCCCTGTGGCTGGCGTCGCTTAAATAAAACGTAACGCCGTAAATGGAACAGCGAAATTCGTTACAGCCGCAGCGACGGAAACAGGGACGGAGCGTTCCGCGCTACTGAAGCGCCGCTAGCGCATTGCTCAGACGCTTTTCGCGGGCAGTGCGGGCGATTTCCAATAAGCCGGCGTCGCGCTTCCACAGGTGCTGCCAATGCGGATCGCCACCGGCCATGGCGGCGTCGATGTCGCCACGCAGGCTGTTGAACTGCTCGAATAATCCGGCCAGCAGCAGATGCGTAGCGGGCTCGTTCATGCCTTGGCGCGACACTTCAGCGCTACTACTCAGCAGCGCCAACAAGCGCAGCTTGAGCGCTTGCGGCCAGGCATTGTCGCCGCCAAGGCCATACAGCCAGGCGGCCAGAGCGGTGAGCACGTGTAAATCTTCCAGCGAGCGGAACGGTTTGGCGTAAGCGTCCCAGCCATCGCCCGGCAAGCGCTCGCACTGCGCGCCTTCAAGGTGCAGGCGACCATGGCTGACGTCCGGCATCAGCGACAACGGCGGTAGCACTTCTACGCGCACTCCCGGCGCGCCGTTGTAGGCCACGCACACGGCCACTTGCGGCGTGTTGCCGGGCAGTTCGCTGCGGGCGGCGACCAGCAGCCAGTCGGCTGCATCGGCGGCGGTCACGAAATCTTTGCGACCCGTGAGGCTCAGGCCGTCCAGGCGCACCTGCATATCGGCGGGGCGCACGCTGCGGTTTTCGGTCACGCATAACGCGCCCAGCGTCCACGGCGCCGAGGGCCACAACGCGCGCAACGCACCTTGATAACCGGCCAGAAACGCCAGGCCTGGCGTGGCAGCCAGGCGCCCGCCCAGCAGCGCCAACTCGAACGGCGACACGCCCTCGCCCACCTGCGCCAACAAGGCGGCGTACCACTCTTCCAAACCAGCGGTTGCCGGCAGGCGCTCGGTACAGCCGAGCAGTCGTTGCCAGTACATAAGCGCGTCCTCGTTCATTGTCATGCAAGCATCACTAAAGATTCATGGTGATGACACCGGGTGTTCCTAGCCTGAGCTTGCCCAACAAGGTCGACCGGCTGCAACCCAATCAAGCCGGCTTATGGAGGCTACTCGATGTCTACAATCGCCCGCACTCGTGACACCACTGCCGAACGCCGCCTGCAAGCCGAGCGCCTGGTCGGCCCTCGTGCCCTGCGTGAAGCTCAGGCTTTGCGCTTCAGCGTATTCAGCAAAGAGTTCGACGCCAAGCTCAAAGGTGCCGAATTGGGTCTGGACATGGACGATTACGATGGCCACTGCGCCCACATTGGCGTGCGTGACCTGAACACCGGAAAGCTGGTGGCCACCACCCGGTTGCTCGACCACAACGCCGCCCGCAGCCTGGGGCGCTTTTACAGTGAAGAAGAATTCAGCCTGCACGGCCTGGCGCATCTGCAAGGCCCGGTGCTGGAAATCGGTCGCACCTGCGTAGATCCGGCTTACCGCAACGGCGGCACCATCGCCGTGCTGTGGAGCGAGTTGGCCGAAGTGCTCAACGAAGGCGGCTACAGCTACCTGATGGGCTGCGCCAGCATTCCCATGCAGGACGGCGGCATTCAGGCTCAGGCCATCATGCAGCGCCTGCGCGAACGCTACCTGTGCAACGAACACCTGCGCGCGGAACCGAAAACCCCGCTGCCGAGCCTGGAAGTGCCGAGCAACGTCATCGCCGAGATGCCGCCGCTGCTCAAGGCCTATATGCGTCTGGGCGCGAAAATTTGCGGCGAGCCGTGCTGGGATCAGGATTTCCAAGTGGCTGACGTTTTCATTCTGCTCAAACGCGACGAGCTCTGCCCGCGCTACGCCCGCCACTTCAAGGCGGCAGTCTGATGAGCAAACTGCGCCTGTACGGGCGCCTCGCCAGGTTGCTGGCCACGGTGGGCCTGGGCCTGCTGGTGGCGACCACCATGACCGTGGTGGAGCGCCTGCACCTGCGCAATGAAAGTGCCATTCGCCAACGCTTGACCCGCTGGTTTCTGGCGCGTTTGAGCGGCGCATTGCCGTTTCAGATAGAAGTGCTCGGCAGCCTGCCGCAACGGCCGATGCTGTGGATCAGCAACCACATTTCCTGGACCGACATTCCGCTGCTGGGCATGTTGGCGCCGCTGTCGTTTTTGTCCAAAGCCGAGGTGCGCACCTGGCCGGTCGCCGGCTGGCTGGCGAAAAAAGCCGGCACGCTGTTTATTCGTCGCGGCTCAGGCGACAGCGCCCTGCTGGGTCAGCAACTGCGCGAACACCTCGACGGGCAACGCTCGCTGCTGATTTTCCCCGAGGGCACCACCACCGACGGCCGCCAACTGCGCACCTTTCACGGACGCCTGCTGAGCAGCGCCATCGAAACCGGCACGCCGTTGCAACCGGTGGCCATTCGGTATGTGCGCGAGAACCAGGTAGACGTTGAAATTGCGCCGTTTATTGGCGATGACGATTTGGTGTCGCATCTGCTGCGTTTGCTCTCAAGCGACGTGGCCAGCGTGCGCATTCATCTGTTGGAACCGATTGAAACGGCGGGGGCTTCACGCAATGTGCTGGCCAAGCAGGCGCATCGGGCAATTGGCGTGGCGCTGTTTGGGGAGGCTGAGGTTGTGGATGTTGAAGAGCAAGATACCGAGCTGGCGGCCTAGCCAAAAAGCATCGCGGCTAAAGCCGCTCCTACAGAACCCGGTGACCCTGTAGGAGCGGCTTCAGCCGCGATTCCTGCAAACGTGAAGCCTGGCCCCCTACGCGATCTGCCCCCGCGCAAACGCCTGCAATTCGGGATAAAACGCGTGAAAATCCTCGGTCAGCGGCTCATACAAGCCGCGCAATTCTTCCATCGCCCCGTCCAACATCTGCGGCCGTGACAAACGTCGGCTCATGCCGAGCACCACCTGCTGCAACACCTCGAACGCTTCATAACTGCCCAGCCAATCCTGCGCCGCCATGCGTGGCGCCACATAGGCCAAGCGCTCGGGCAAAGCCGGCTCGTTGCTGAGCACTTGGTAAACACGGGCGGTGAACTGAGCCAGCGGCTCATCGGCGTAACGCTGCCAATGGCGCGCCAGGCAATGATCAAAAAAAACGTCAATCAAAATACCCGCCGTTCGCCGCCGCGCTTGCGGGAAGCGGGCTTTGGCTTGCAGCACCAATGGGTGGCTGTCGGTGAAGGCGTCGATTCGCCGGTGCACGGCAATCGCCCGCTCTATGGGCGCGGGAAAGCGGCCGGCTAGCGGGCCTTTTACGAAGTCGCCGTACAGGCTGCCGAGCAGTTGTTCCGGCTTGTCGCCGCCTAAGTGCAAGTGTGCGAGGTAATTCATAAGGCGAGTGTAGAGGCAGAACGGGGGTCAATCCCAGTCGCGCCGATCACTCGGGCTGATGACTACTATCGCCACGATCAATCTGTATATCGGCAAACACCGATATAAAGTTCGCCCCACGCCGATACACACCCGGCACCTTTTAGCGAACGGACGGTTACGACCATGCCAATCGACCTCGACGAAATCTTCAAAGCCCTCGCCCATCCGGTGCGTCGCCAGATGCTGGTGTGGCTCAAAGACCCGCACACGCACTTCGTTGAGCAAGAACACCACCCGTTCGAGATCGGTGTGTGCGCCGGCAAGTTCGATGTCAAAACCGGCCTTTCGCAATCCACCGTGTCTGGCCATCTCGCCGGTCTGGAACGCGCCCGCTTGGTCACTCGGCAGAAAGTCGGCCAGTGGAACTTCTTCAAACGTAATGAAGAAGTGATCCAGGCCTTCATCAGCCATTTGCACGACGCGCTGTAAGCACAGCCGCCCTCGCCTTTTCCGGAGCACCCGACATGCCCCTCGCACTTATTGTTCTGGCGTTATCCGCCTTCGCCATCGGCACCACCGAGTTCGTGATCATGGGGCTGTTGCCCGACGTGGCCGCCGACCTCGGTGTGTCGATTCCCGGCGCTGGCTGGCTCGTCACCGGTTACGCCCTGGGCGTGGCCATCGGCGCGCCGTTCATGGCCATGGTCACCGCCAGTTGGCCACGCAAAGCTGCCTTGCTGGCGCTGATGGGCATCTTTATCGCCGGCAACCTGTTCTGTGCCCTCGCCGCCGACTACCAGATGCTGATGATCGCCCGCATCATCACCGCCCTCTGCCACGGCGCCTTCTTTGGTATCGGTTCGGTGGTAGCCGCCAGCCTGGTGCCGGCTAACCGCCGCGCCTCGGCGGTGGCTTTGATGTTCACCGGTCTGACCCTCGCCAACGTGCTCGGCGTGCCGCTGGGCACTGCCCTTGGCCAAGCCGCTGGCTGGCGTTCGACCTTCTGGGCCGTCACCGTCATTGGCATAGTTGCTCTTATCGGCCTGTGGCGCGCCCTGCCCCACCAGCACGATCAGGAAAAAGCCGACCTGCGCAGCGAACTGCGTGCCATGCGCGGCGCCGGGGTGTGGCTGGCGTTGAGCACCACCGTATTTTTCTCCGCCTCGGTATTCGCCCTGTTCACCTATATCGCGCCGATGCTGGGCGAAGTGACCGGCGTTTCGCCCACCGGCGTGACCTGGACCCTGCTGCTCATCGGCCTCGGCCTGACCATCGGCAACATCGTCGGCGGCAAGCTGGCCGACTGGCGTCTGGGCACAACGCTGACTGGCGTATTCATCAGCCTGGCGGTGTTGGCCAGCCTGTTCAGCTTTACCGCTGGAGCGCTGATTCCCGCCGAGATCACCTTGTTCCTCTGGGCCATGGCGGCGTTCGCCGCTGTGCCCGCGCTGCAAATCAACGTCATGGCCTTTGGCAAAGACGCGCCGAACCTGATCAGCACCCTGAACATCGGCGCCTTCAACCTGGGCAACGCACTGGGCGCCTGGGTGGGCGGCGTGGTCATCAGCCGCGGCATGGGGCTGACCGACGTGCCCCTGGCCGCCGCGGCGCTGGCGGTCGTCGCCCTGATCGCCACACAACTTACCAACAATGCCCGTAATGAATTGCAGCCGGTGCTCGACTGAGCCCGGTTGTTCGAACCAAGCCCTACCCCTTACTGACTCATTACTTACGACCCACTGGAGACTGTATTCATGGCGACTCTTTTTGACCCGATTACCATTGGCGACCTGCAACTGAAAAACCGCATCGTCATGGCCCCGCTGACCCGCTGCCGCGCCGATGAAGGCCGCGTGCCCAACGCGATGATGGCCGAGTACTACGCCCAGCGCTCCTCCGCTGGCCTGATTCTCAGCGAAGCCACTTCGGTTACGCCGATGGGCGTGGGCTACCCCAACACCCCCGGCATTTGGTCCGACGCGCAAGTGCGTGGCTGGAGCAACATCACCAAAGCCGTGCACGCCAACGGCGGCAAGATTTTCCTGCAACTGTGGCACGTGGGCCGTGTATCCGACCCCAGCTACCTGGACGGCGAACTGCCGGTAGCACCGAGCGCCATCGCCCCTAAAGGCCACGTCAGCTTGGTGCGTCCGCTGAAAGACTTCGTCACCCCGCGCGCCCTGGCCACCGAAGAAATCGCCGACATCGTCGAGGCCTACCGCAACGGCGCCGAGAACGCCAAAGCCGCCGGTTTTGACGGCGTGGAAATCCACGGCGCCAACGGCTACCTGCTCGACCAATTCCTGCAAGACAGCACCAACCAGCGCACCGACCAATACGGCGGCTCCCTGGAAAACCGTGCCCGTCTGATGCTCGAAGTGACCGACGCCGTATTGTCGGTATGGGAACCGGGCCGCGTCGGCATGCACCTGGCACCCCGCGCCGACAGCCACGACATGGGCGACTCCAACCGCTCCGCTACCTTTACCTACGTGGCGAGCGAGCTGGGCAAACGCGGCATCGCGTTTATCTGCACCCGTGAAAAACAAGGCGAAGACAGCATTAGCGCCGAACTGAAAGCAGCTTTCGGCGGCGTGTTTATCGCCAACGAACGCTTCACCAAAGAAAGCGCCAACGCCCTGCTCGCCAGCGGCGGCGCCGACGCGGTGGCGTTTGGTATTCCCTTCATCGCCAACCCGGATCTGCCAGCGCGTTTGGAAAAAGATGCACCGCTGAACGAACCGCACCCGGAAACCTTCTACGGCAGCGGCCCGGTGGGTTACATCGACTATCCGCGTCTGTAATGTCCGCGCTTAGTGACCTGTAAAAAAGGCGACCTTCGGGTCGCCTTTTTTACATTCGCCGATTCGTCCTAGTGTGCGCACAGAAAGATCATAACGTTGCCGTTGCGCTCTGCGGCCTCAGCCGGAACCGTCCTGCAACTGCACCTTTGAGCCTCCTTTAGTGTTTTGGAAACTCAAGTTTTACGGACCCGGCCATGAACAAACACTGCTTTCGTCTTATTTTCAGCAAGCCTCTGGGCTTTTTTATTCCCGTCGCCGAAATCGCTACTGCCCAACGCAAACCTGGGCAGCGGCAGGGGCCTGCTGCTAGTGCAGTTGCACCTAAACCGCCGGCTTTTTCGATTAAGCATCTTGCACTTTCTATGTGGGTGGCCGCTGTTCCGAGCTGGGCCACCGCAGAAATTCTGCTGGATCGCAGCAGCGGCGCCACGGTATCCAGCGCCGTCAATGGCGTGCCCGTGATCGAGATCGCCAAGACGATCTGCAACCCGCAAGTCAACTTAAACAGACTGCGGAACAAAAGACCGCCAAAACTGAACTTGCTGTCAGACCGGCAGAGAGCGTCATCTGGAACTCCGAGCGAGACGGAATAATTACGCATGAAACAGCCAGTTATCTCGATGCGCTGCACAGCAAAGTATCAGAAAAGCTTAAGGACGGTCCGGTTTTAATTGGCGAAAACCACGACGAGCCAAACTCTAGGCTCCTGATACACCAGTTAATTTCAGAAAATAAAGTAGATCGCATAGTAATTGAAATGCCCCCACTGGAAATGCTGTCTTCTTTCGCTCAATCAGATAAAACCAAACGCGCTTTAAATGAAGTTGGCTATAACTCCCTTGATGACTATTTTAGCAACTTCGACGACGCCCTGAGGAACACCGAATTTCACAAGGAGGCACAGCGAAAAGTCCTGAAGGACCTGCACGAAGCAACGGACAGTGAAATGTATTTCATCGTATCGGACGCAATGAAAGCCGGACTTCATCTTGACTTCATCGACGGTGCCCGAAACGACGACACCTTCGGCTTGGACGAGATCAAAGAACTAACTGACCGAAACATTTACATGACAGACAAACTTAGCGAGGAGGCGAAATATAAAGAACCTCGAGTTCTAGGCTTATTTGGCTACGACCATTTGCGAACTTATGTAGGCAGCGATGGCACATTAAAACCGGCCATACAGCAAACATTGAATCTTGAGCAAAATCGAGTGTATGAAAGCGCCGCAATGTTTCATGACTTCACATCGGGACAACGGTTCTTCCCATGGCAGGATTTAGGCACACTAAAAAATCAAACAGCCGAAATGTCGAAATTTTTCCCTTACAAACAGACAGCGGACCAGCAATTCGAGGCACGAACAAACAAAAGCCATATCATCATCGACGGATCCGGCGGTATAGCGGACGAACACATCAAGCGGATCGCAGAGCAACGTCCGTCGTCCAGCATCATCTTCAAGCCCTCCGACACGCAAGGCGTCCAATACGTCTCAGGACAAAGGATCAACATGGACCTTCCTACCAAAGTGTATTTATTTGGTAAAGAGAGCCGCGACAGTGCGATATTAGACCGTCTACTTATGTATACGTCCTTCATGCTAGATGCAGATCTGGCTGATTTTTCAATCAGAAAAATCTACCTCGATAGCCCGCAAACGCCAGTACACGCGGGAGAAAAAAGTCCTGAGCAAAACGTCACGGCTGATACCGAACTCACTAACTCCATGGCCGCTGACGAAGACGCTGCGGCGGCCCTCGGTCCACCACTTGCCATCCTTTCCTCGCCCTCGCAGGCGCCCGACTTTATAGCGCAGGCCAGAGCGGAGCGAATGATCAGCCAAAACTCTAAAGAGTACCTTGATCAAGTAAAACTGGTAATTACCGAGCAACTAACTTCCGGGCCCGTGCTGTTGGGCGAATACCATATGATGCCCGAAGCGCCACTCTTGACCAAGGAGCTTATTTCAGAAAAAAAAGTTAAGCGACTGCTACTTGAGGCTCCGCCGCTGAGCGAATTACTGCATGATGAAAAGGCCGCCAACATCAGCAACTATATGATGGAGAAAAATATACCTTCCTTTGAGGCGCTCGCCCCCCTCCTTCCAGCGCTGGGAGAGTCTTCAGAACACATCGAGGCCGTTCTACATTGGCAAGAAAAAATAAAGCCCTTCGCCGACAAGCTAAACAGTTCTGGATGGGCCTCCCTGGAAAACTACCTTGCCAATTTTCAGCCTAGCGATACTGCATCGGAAACTTTCCATCAGGCGCAGTATTTATTCAGCGAAGCAACCGCCGCAGTAGGCTCTGACGAGTACAACACCCTAGCTACTCATGCGCTTAGCTCAGGAACTCAAATAGCCTTCGTCGACGGAGGCAGGACGCTCGTTGAACACATCAATGATAAAAGTACAGCCTTGTACGATGGCGATTCTTTTCACCTGCGAAACTTGGACATGGCCAACCGGATAAAGCCCGACGGAAATGAGATTGCCGCCGGCACACTTGGGCTGTTCGGACTGGATCATCTAAAAACCTCCGTTTCCAATCAAGGCACCCTGAATCCTGCTTTACAAGAGCTTCTAAACGTACCCGAAGATCGAGTCCATCAGATCATGCCAATGTTCACAGACCTTCAATCCGGCAAGGAATACTTCCCATCGCTCACTCAACCCAAAGCCAGCCATGCAGGCGCGTCAATCGCTCATCCTTTCAAGTTCGTACCTGAACATGACCAGCTGAACAACGCACAGGGGTTTTATCAGGAGCGGAAAAATAGAAGCCATGTAATCGTGAATCTTGTAGGGGATAAGGCGGCAGCTGAAGTAACCCAAATACAGGCCGCGCATCCCTCAAGTAGCATTACTTTTGCAGGCGACTCGAAGGGCCTACATTACGAATCTGGTATCGCGCCAAACTTCCGTTCCGATATTCCAACCAAGGTTTATCTTCTGCTTGACCCGGCCAAACCGACTCTTTCGACCGACGTTGTTTTAAGCCAACTGGGAAAGATGTTGGGCAGGGATGAAAACAGCTTCAAGGTAAAGGAAGGTTCGCTCGACAGTGGAGCAGACACCCACTTATAAACGAGCGAGCCAACCCCACTCCCGACCAGCGGCGGCGAACGGCATAAGAGGGAAACTAACGTCGCCTCCCACACAAGTGCAGCCTTTGGTCTTAACCTTGGGCTGCCTGGTGACGACGCTTTTGCCCGAGGCACCCCGCTTCGATATTGCTAGAATGCCCCCCCCCAATTCGTACGCCGCCGTTGGAGCTGCTTCATGACCGTCGTTTCGTCCCCCCTTTCGCCCACGTTGCAATTGGCTTGCGATCTGATCCGCCGTCCTTCGGTTACCCCGGTGGATGCCGATTGCCAGGCGGTGATGATCGAGCGGCTGCGGGCGCTGGGTTTCGCCATCGAACCGATGCGCATCGAAGACGTAGATAACTTCTGGGCGACCCACGGCGGCGAAGGTCCGGTGCTGTGTTTCGCTGGCCACACCGACGTAGTGCCGACTGGCCCACTGCAGGCGTGGCAGCACGCGCCGTTCGATGCCAAGGTTGATGGAGACGGCATGCTCTGCGGCCGTGGCGCGGCGGATATGAAAGGCAGTCTGGCGTCGATGATCATCGCCGTGGAGCGCTTTGTGGCGGACCACCCTAACCACAAAGGGCGCATCGCCTTTCTGATTACCAGCGACGAAGAAGGCCCGGCGCACCACGGCACCAAAGCCGTTGTCGAGCGTTTGGCGGCACGAAACGAGCGGCTGGACTGGTGCATTGTTGGCGAACCGTCGAGCACCACCCTGGTAGGCGATGTGGTCAAGAACGGCCGCCGCGGCTCGCTCGGCGCCAAGCTCACCGTGCGCGGCGTGCAAGGCCATGTGGCCTATCCGCACTTGGCGAAAAACCCGATTCACCTGGCCGCGCCGGCCCTAAGCGAATTGGCCGCCGAGCATTGGGACGACGGCAATACATTCTTCCCGCCGACCAGCTTCCAGATTTCCAACCTCAACGCCGGCACCGGCGCCACCAACGTCATTCCCGGCGAGTTGGAGGCGGTGTTCAATTTCCGTTTCTCCACCGAATCCACGGTTGAGGGATTGCAGCAGCGCGTGGCGGTGATTCTCGACAAACACGGCCTGGACTGGCATGTGGAGTGGTCGCTGTCGGGCTTGCCATTCCTTACCGAACCGGGCGACTTGCTCGATGGCGTGGCGGCGGCGATCAAGTCGGTTACCGGCCGCGACACCAAGCCGTCCACCAGCGGTGGCACGTCCGATGGGCGCTTTATCGCCACCCTTGGCACACAAGTCGTGGAGCTCGGCCCGGTCAACGCCACCATTCACCAGATCAACGAACGGGTTCTGGCCAGCGATCTCGACACCCTCACCGAGATCTACTACCAAACCCTCGTCAACCTGCTCGCCTGATGCTCGCCTGCCCCATTTGCAGCGCGCCGCTGCACGCGGTCGATAACGGTGTCGCCTGCCCGGCCAACCACCGCTTCGACCGCGCACGCCAGGGTTATCTAAACTTGCTGCCGGTGCAGCACAAAAACAGCCGCGAACCTGGCGACAACCAGGCCATGGTCGAAGCACGTCGGCGCTTTCTCGAAGGTGGGCATTACGCGCCGGTGGTCAAGCGTCTGGCTGAGCTTGTGGCCGAACGCGCGCCGGAGCACTGGCTGGATATCGGCTGCGGCGAAGGCTATTACACCGCGCAGGTGGCAGATGCCGTGCCGGCTGCCGATGGTTATGCGCTGGATATTTCCCGCGAGGCGGTGAAGCGCGCGTGCAAACGCAGCCCGCAGTTGACGTGGCTGGTGGCGAGCATGGCGCGTATTCCCTTGAGCGATGCCAGTTGTGAGGCGCTGATCAGCGTATTCAGCCCGCTGGACTGGCAAGAAGCCAAACGCGTGCTCAGCCCCGGCGGCGGCTTGCTGCGCATCGGCCCAACCAACGAGCACCTGATGGAGTTGCGCGAAAAGCTCTACGACCAGGTGCGCGACTACAGCGACGACAAACACCTGGCCTTGGTACCCGAGGGCATGCGCCACGCCCACAGCGAAACGCTGCAATTCACCTTGAGCGTGGACAGCGAACAAGCCCGCGCCGACCTGCTGGCCATGACGCCGCACGGCTGGCGCGCCAGTGCCGAGCGGCGCGAAGCGGTAATCGCCGCCGCGCTGAAGGTGACCGTTTCCATGCGCTACGATTGGTTTGAGTTAGATCGCCAAGCCTGAGCGGCGAATCCTGAATTAGAGAGAATCTCCATGCGCCAACCCGACATCGAAATCTACGTAAAAGACGCCGACCACAACGCCATCACCGACTGGCTGAGCAAGGCGCTGGGCCCGTGTTCAGCGTGGCGTCAGCAAGGGCAGACCTACAAATGCAGCATCACCACCAGCGAAGGGCTGATCCCCGTGACCTGGCTGCCCAAAGCCGTGGGCAAGTGGAACAGCCTGTTTCTGGAAAGCGATATCACCCCGTGGGACGACGACCTCGCCTGCGCCCGCGCCGCCTTTGCCGCGTTGAATGTAGAAGTGCGCTGCGCACCGGGTGGCTGGAGTGAGGAAGAGGCCGAAGAACAGGCTGATCGCTGGATTCGCATCAGCGCGGATGGGGAAGAAGAGATTACCTGGCATACGAGTTGAAGCAGATTCCCACGACTGTCGTTTGCAGGGATCGCGGCTAAAGCCGCTCCTACAGATGGTGCAGAACTTGTGGCAGCGGCTGGCAGGCATTCCGTTTAGCCGCAATGCTCTTACCTTCAGCCCTTCGCAGCCCCGCTAGATCGAGCGAGCTAGAGCGATCCAAGGCAAAAACGGCTTTTGAAGCGCAGTGGGCTGTAGCCCATGAGCATTCAAAAGCCGTTTTTAACGCCGGAGCGCCGACGCGCAGCCGATCGCTTACCCGCGAACAACATCCTCAGCTTGTGGGCCTTTTTGACCGTCTATCACTGCAAACTCAACGCGATCGCCTTCATTCAGGGACCGGTGGCCTTCGCCGCGAATCGCGCGGTAGTGAACAAACACATCGGCGCCACTTTCACGCTGAATGAAGCCATAGCCTTTGGAATCATTGAACCACTTAACGGTTCCTGTCTCGCGTTCAGCCATTACTACTTTCTCCAACTCGCATTTTTTTATGTCCTCTCAAGGAGGAGTCGACGGATCAGCGGCGGCACGCCTCAAGCGAAGCGGCGCCGGCTGATTGCGTAAGCACAAAGCCTGCCAAGCAATTTCCGCCAAAGCGCCACACACCCCGTGATAGAGCGCTCCAGAAGCTTTTTGGGTCAGGTACGCGCGTACGAAAAAGAGGTTCAGCTCGGCCTCGTCTGTGGGCATCGGTAACATTTCGGTGCGCGTTCGAAGGGCTTAGCCCCCGCTTGCGGCAAGCGGCGTAACCCCGCCTCTGTGGCGCCCTCAAACGACGGTGGCTCGCCTGCCAGATGCCTTTTGCCGCCGGCCCCTTCATACGGCAAACTAGCGTCCCCGAGCCGAGGCTCGATTTCGCAGACTCCGTATGACCCGCTCCCCGTTTCGCCGTCTTGTCTTCGGTACCTTGCGCCGCCTCCTGTATCTCTGGGTGCGCTCGGAAACCATCAACCAGTCCGCCTTTACCCTCAAGCTCGACCGCAGCAAGCCGGTGCTCTATGTGCTGCAACAGCCGTCGCTGAGTGACTTGGCGGTGCTCGACAGAGAGTGCACCAAGGCCGGCCTGCCGCGCCCCGTGGTGCCGGTGGCCGTTGGCGATCTGATTGAGCCGGCTGCATTCTTCTATCTCAACCCCGAGCCGGGTTGGTTGGGCACGCCGAGCAAGCCTGGCACCTCGCCGACCTTGGTACGCCTGGTCGGCGCGCTGAATCAGCATGCCGTGGAAGACGCGCAAATCGTGCCGGTGAGCGTGTTTTGGGGCCAGTCGCCCGACCGCGAAACCAGCCCGTGGAAGCTGCTGTTTGCCGACAGCTGGGCCGTGACCGGGCGCCTTCGCCGCCTGGTGAGCATTTTGATTCTGGGGCGCAAAACCCGCGTGCAGTTTTCGGCGCCTATTCACCTGCGCGAAATCGTGGCGCAAGACAAAGGCCACGAGCGCACCCTGCGCATGGTGCAGCGCCTGTTGCGGGTGCACTTTCGCAACCAGCGCGCGGCCGTCATTGGGCCGGACGTGTCGCACCGACGCAATTTGGTGAAAGGTCTGGTGCACGGCCCGTTGGTGCGCCAAGCCATTGCCGAGGAAGTCGAGCGCGAAAAAATCTCGCCGGCTAAAGCTGAAGCCCTGGCACTGCGCTACGGCAACGAAATCGCCTCGGACTACACCTACACCGCCATCCGTTTCCTGGAGCTGGTGCTGAGCTGGTTCTGGAACAAGATTTACGACGGCATCAAGGTCAACCACATCGAGGGCGTGCAAGACGTAGCGCAGGGGCACGAGGTGATTTACGTGCCGTGCCACCGCAGCCATATCGACTACTTGCTGCTCTCTTACCTGCTGTTCCGCAACGGCCTGACACCGCCGCACATCGCCGCCGGCATCAACCTGAACATGCCGGTCATTGGCGGCCTGCTCCGCCGTGGCGGCGCCTTCTTTATGCGCCGCACCTTCAAAGGCAATCCGCTGTACACGGCGGTGTTCAACGAATACCTGCACACCTTATTCAGCAAGGGTTTCCCGGTTGAGTACTTCGTTGAAGGCGGCCGCTCCCGCACCGGGCGCATGCTGCAACCGAAAACCGGCATGCTGGCGATCACCTTGCGCAGCTTCTTGCGCTCCAACCGCCTGCCGGTGGTATTCGTGCCGGTGTACATCGGTTATGAGCGCGTGCTCGAAGGCCGCACGTATTTGGGCGAGCTGCGCGGGGCAAGTAAGAAGAAAGAGTCGATCTTCGATATTTTCAAAGTCATCGGCGCGCTTAAGCAGCGTTTTGGCAGTGTGTGGGTGAACTTCGGCGAGCCAATCAAGCTGGCCGAATTCCTCGATGCCGATCAACCGGGCTGGCGCGAGCAGGAACTGGGGCCACAGTACCGCCCCGAGTGGCTGAGCGACAGCACCCATCGGTTGTCCGAGCGCGTGGCGCAGCACCTCAACGAGGCGGCGGCGGTGAACCCGGTGAACCTGGTGGCGCTGGCGCTGTTGTCCACCAGCAAGTTGGCCCTCGACGACCGCGCCCTCACCCGCGTGCTCGACCTGTACCTGACGCTGCTGCGCGCCGTGCCGTATTCGCCGCACACCACGCTTCCCGAGGGCGACGGCCAGGCGCTGATTCAGTACGTGCAAGGCATGAAGCTGCTCGCCGAGCAGAAAGATTCGCTGGGCAAGATTCTGTATCTGGATGAGCAGAACGCCATCCTGATGACCTACTACCGCAACAACGTGCTGCACATTTTCGCCCTGCCGGCGTTGCTCGCCAGCTTCTTCCAAAGCAGTGCGCGCATGAGCCGCGAGCAGATTCTGCGCTACACCCGCGCGCTGTATCCGTACTTGCAGTCGGAGCTGTTTATCCGCTGGAGCGTGGATGAACTGGAGCCGGTGGTGGATCAATGGCTGGCAGCGTTTGTGGAGCAAGGGCTGCTGAAGTTCGAGAACGATGCCTACGTGCGCCCGGCGCCGAGCTCGCGCAATTTCGTGTTGCTGACGCTGCTGTCGCGCGCCATCGCGCAAACCTTGCAGCGCTTCTACATGGCCACGGCCCTGCTGCTAAATGCCGGGCAGAACACCATCAGCGCGGAAGAGCTGGAAGACCTGTGTACGGTGATGGCGCAGCGCTTGTCGATTCTCCACGGCCTGAATGCGCCGGAGTTTTTCGATAAGAGCCTGTTCCGCCACTTCATCCAGACGCTGCTCGACCAAGGCGTGCTGCGTCAGGACCAGGCCGGCAAGCTCAGCCACCATCCGCTGCTTAACGAGCTGGCTGAAGGCGCCGCCAAACGCGTGTTGCCGGCAGAGATTCGGCTGTCCATTCGCCAGGTGGCGATGGATCGCAGCGAAGATTTGGTGGACGGGTTGTAAGGGTTTGGCAGATGTGAAAAAGGGAGCGCTGAGCGCTCCCTTTTTTTGCCTGTAGATCACCTTTTACAGGGATCGCGGCTGAAGCCGCTCCTACAGAAATCGCGGTGTTTGGGGGAGCGGCTTTAGCCGCGATTCCTGCCAACACCACGCTTGGCGATCAACGCGGCAAACGCTGATTGCGGCGCAGGTCGATCATGTCCTGATGTGTACAGGTCAGCGGCGATGCGCCGGTCAGGTCGTAGCAGGTCTGGCCGAATTTCATTGGCCAATAAATGATCGCGAACGGTGGCCAGAAAATCGAACCCACGCGGAAACGCGCACGCAGTTTGCCTTCTTGCAACACGGCGCCGTTGTCGTCGGTGATTTTGTAGGGAATGCCACCCGCTGCACTCCAGGCGAACGGACGGGTTTTGATCAACCCTTGGCTGTACTGGGTGTCGCGTTTGTAGATTTCGACTTTGCTGTGCTCAGGCAGCTTGAAATAGGCGGCGGTGGAGCAGCCACTCACCAGAGCGGCCAGCGCCAACGCGCCGGCAATACGGGAGAACTTCATTGCGCGGAATGTCCTTATAGTCGCCGCCTGGAACGTTGGCGGGCGCGCATAGTGCCAACCTGCCACTTGTAATGCCAGCCCTCCCGTCTCCTGGCACTTACGTGCTGCGCGGTCAGGCCTTGAACACGCTCGCCAAGTGCTGCTCGTAACGAGCGATATCACCTTCTACGTTCGGACGCTTCATCACATCCACGCTGAGAAAGGTCGGCAAGCCGGTCATACCGAGGAATTGATTGGCTTTGTGAAACGGGAAGTACACCGCGTCCACGCCTTTGCCTTCGAAGAAATCGGTGGGGTCATCGAAGGCTTGCTGGGGCGCGTTCCAGGTTGCAGAAATCATGTACTGCTTACCGTGCAGCAAGCCGCCGCTGCCGTATTTCTGCGAAGCATCGGAGCGGGTGCGGCCGTCGTTGGCGTACAGGCTGCCGTGACCTTCGGTGAACACTTCGTCGATGTACTTTTTCACGGTCCAAGGCGCGCCCATCCACCAGCCCGGCATCTGATAAATGATCACGTCGGCCCAGAGAAACTTTTGCACTTCCTCGGCCACGTCGTAGCCGCCGTCGATGAAGGTTTCGCGAACGTCAAAACCGGAGCGATCGAGAAAGCTCAGCGCGGCGTCGTGCAGGGTCTGGTTGTAGCGGCCATCAGAGTGGGCGAACTGTTTGCCGCCATTAAGCAGAAGGATATTTTTCACGGGGAAAACCTCGGTGAGTGAGTCGATGGCCGGCAGACTACCGGCCTCACGCGAGGAGAAAAACCGCAGGGGGCGCAAATGATATTTGCTTAAGAAGCATGAATCAGTGATCGACTCCCCATTTAAACTGCAGCAATCCACACCACCTCGGAGCGACTCACATGAGCGACCAACCCTACGGTTTTATTCTGCACGCCTACACCAAACCCGAAATGTCCAACGCCTTCGAGGCGCTGTTCAGCGCTTATGTCGAGCCCAGCCGCGCGGAGCCGGGCTGCATCGAGTACCACATGCTGCGCGACGCCCAGGACCCGACGCTGTTCATCTTTTATGAGATCTGGCAAAGCAAAGCGCACCTCGACGTGCACTCGGCGCTGCCGCATATGCAGCGTTTCGCTGAGACGCGCATGGACTACCTCACCCGCGATTTCGACATTCGCCCCGTGGTCATGCTCAGCCCATCGTCTGCCAACCGTTGAGCCCGAAGCGGCAAAAACTCTTGAAACCCTCAGCGCAGGTCGCGTCTAAACCTGTAACCGGGCGACATCCATCGATACGTCGCTCCGATCTGCGCGAGGACCCGAATGATGAGTACGCACCTGATCAAACTCTTCACCCAGCCGGACCGCGTCTGGACTGAAATCCGCAAGGAAGAGGAAGAGAAACCCCGTAATTACTGGCCGCATCTGATTTTTCTTGGGCTGATTCCGCCCTTCGCCCTGTTTATAGGCACTACCCGTGTCGGCTGGAGCCTGGCGGAGAACGAGACCGTTCGCCTCACTGCCGACAGTGCAATAGCCCTGAGCGCCATGATTTATGCCGCCACGCTGATCGGTACGGCATTAATGGGCTTTTTCATCCGCTGGATGTCCCGCACATTCGACGCCCGCCCCACCTTGAACCAATGCATCGGCTTCGCGGCGTACACCGCCTCGCCGCTGTTTGTCGCCGGCTTGGCCGGGCTCTACCCGAGCCGCTGGTTGGCTGTGTTTGTGCTACTGGCCGCCTGCGCTTATTCAACGTTCCTGCTGTACGTTGGCCTGCCCACTTTTATGCGTAATAACCAGAAGCAAGGCTTCCTGTTCGCCTCCAGCGTGTGGGGCGTTTCCGTGCTGACGCTGACCACGGTGCTGGTGTCGGCGATTCTGTATTGGTACTTCTACCTGCCGCCGGAATACCTGCGCGGCCCGATGGGCCAGTAACCATCGTCAACACACCGCCCGGGTTTGCTTGGGCGGTGCGCTCAGCTAAGCTCCGGCCATTCATCACAACAGGAATGCGCCCATGCTTCGCTCCACTGCCACCTTCGCCACCTTGCTCGCCGGCATTGCGCTTTCTGCGCAGGCGTTCGCGTTGTCCATTAGCGACCTCTCGCAAACCGACGCCAGCAGCGGCCTTAAAGATGCCCTGACCCAAGGTGCACAAATTGCCGTGAAAGAGCTCGGCAAACCGGGCGGCTTCAGCAACAACGACGAGGTGCGCATCGAGTTGCCCGGCAAACTGGGCAAAGCCGCCAAGGCCATGAAAATGATGGGCATGGGCGCGCAGGTCGACCAACTCGAAACCAGCATGAACAAAGCCGCCGAAGCCGCGGTGCCGCAAGCTCAGGCGCTGCTGGTAGATGCCGTGAAGAAAATGACTGTGGCCGACGCCAAAGGCATTCTCGCCGGCAAGGATGACGCCGCCACCCAATACTTGAACAAAAGCAGCCGCGAGCAGATTCGCGCCAAGTTCTTGCCCATCGTCAAGCAAGCCACTGACCAGGTTGGCCTGGCTAAGCAGTACAACGCCTTCGCCAGCCAGGCTGCGACCCTCGGTGCTGTGGATGCAAAAAGCGCCAATATCGAAAACTACGTGACAGAGAAAGCGCTCGATGGCTTGTTTGAAATGATCGCTAAACAGGAAGCCACCATCCGCGAAAACCCGGCGGCAGCGGCAACCAGCCTGGCCAAGAAAGTGTTCGGCGCGCTGTAAGCCACGCCCACGACAGCCACAAAAAAGCCCGGCCAATTGGCCGGGCTTTTTTGTTTCTACTCGGCGACCTTCTCTTCCGGTCGCACCTTGAACCACGCGGCATACAAGGCCGGAAGGAACAACAAGGTCAGGGCCGTCGCCACAATCAGCCCCCCCATGATCGCCACCGCCATCGGCCCGAAGAAGGTACTGCGCGACAGCGGAATCATGGCCAGCACCGCCGCCAGTGCGGTGAGCACGATGGGACGGAAGCGCCGCACCGTGGCGTCGATGACGGCGTGCCAACGGTCATGGCCGGCGTTAATGTCTTGCTCGATCTGGTCCACCAGAATCACCGAGTTACGCATGATCATGCCGGACAAAGCGATGGTGCCGAGCATGGCCACAAACCCGAACGGCTGGTTGAACACCAGCAGGAACAAGGTCACGCCGATCAGGCCCAACGGCGCGGTGAGAAACACCATGGCCGAGCGCGAGAAGCTTTTCAGCTGCAACATCAGCAACCCCAACACCACCACGATAAACAGCGGGATACCGGCGTTCACCGAGTTCTGGCCTCGGGCGGAATCTTCCACCGTGCCGCCCACGTCGAGCAGGTAACCATCGGGCAGCTTGGCGCGCACGTCGCTGAGGGTCGGCAGGATCTGTTTGACGATGCTGGCCGGCTGTTCCTTGCCGTACGCATCGGCGCGCACCGTCACCGTCGGCAGACGATCGCGGTGCCAGATAATGCCTTCTTCAAAGCCGTATTTGAGCGTGGCAATTTGCGACAGCGCCACGCTCTGGCCCGTGTCGGTCGGCACCGACAGGCTTGGCAGCAACGCCAACTGTTGGCGCTCACGCACGGTGCCGCGCAGCAGAATTTCGATCAACTCATTGTCTTCGCGGTACTGGCTGACGCTGTTGCCCGACAAGGCGCTTTGCAGGAAGGTCGACAGGCTGGCACTGCTCACGCCCAAGGCTCGGGCGCGCTCCTGGTCAATGCTCAGGTACACCACTTTGCTCGGTTCTTCCCAGTCCAGATGCACGTTGGTGACGTGTGAGTTTTCGCGCACACGGTCCGCCACTTCACGCGCCAGGGTGCGCACTTCATCAATGTGCTCACCCGAGACCCGGAACTGCACCGGATAGCCCACAGGCGGGCCGTTTTCCAGGCGCGTGATGCGGGTGCGCAGGGTCGGGAATTCATTGGCCAGGGTTTCGATCAGCCACTTGCGCACGGCTTCACGGTCTTCGATGGTCTTATTCAGCACCACAAATTGCGCGAAGCTGGCGGCCGGCAGTTGCTGGTCCAGCGGCAGGTAGAAACGCGGCGAACCGGTGCCGACGTAGGCCACATAGTTGTCGATGCCGGGGTGATCTTTAAGCAGGGTTTCCAGATGGCGAACCTGCTCTTCGGTGGCCTTCAACGACGCGCCCTCGCTGAGTTTCAAATCGACCATCAGCTCCAGTCGCCCCGAAGACGGGAAGAACTGCTGGGGCACGAACTTGAACATAAAGATCGAGCCGGCAAATAACGCCAGGGTCAGCACGATTACGGTTTTGCGATGGCCCACGCACCATTCGACAACCCCGCGCACACGGCGGTAGAACGGCGTCGAGTACGGGTCGTGGCCGGCGTCGCTGCCGCCGTGTTTGGCGGCGTGCAGCTTGGCCAGATCGGGCAGCAGTTTTTCGCCGATATAGGGCACGAAAATCACGGCGGCGATCCACGACACCAGCAGCGCGATGGCCACCACCTGGAAGATCGAGCGGGTGTATTCGCCAGTGCCCGATTGCGCGGTGGCGATTGGCAGGAAGCCGGCCGCCGTAATCAACGTGCCGGTCAGCATCGGGAAGGCGGTGCTGGTCCAGGCGAAACTCGCGGCTTTAAAGCGCGAGTACCCCTGCTCCATTTTGATCGCCATCATCTCAACGGCGATGATCGCATCGTCCACCAACAACCCCAGCGCCAGCACCAGCGCGCCAAGGGAAATTTTGTGCAGGCCGATGCCCAGGTAGTACATGGCCGTGAACGTCATGGCCAACACCAGTGGAATCACCAGCGCCACCACCAGACCGATGCGCAAACCCAGGGAGAAGAAGCACACCAACATCACAATGGCCAGGGCTTCGACCAGCACCTGAACGAACTCGCCGACGCCGGTTTTCACCGCCGCGGGTTGGTCCGACACCTTGCTCAGCTGCATACCGGCCGGCAGCGTTTGCTGCATACGGGCGAATTCTTTTTCCAGTGCGCTGCCAAGCACCAGAATGTCGCCACCGGGCTTCATCGACACGGTCAAGCCAATGGCGTCCTGGGCCATGAAACGCATGCGCGGCGCGGGCGGATCGCTGAAGCCACGGTGCACTTCGGCGACATCGGAAATACGGAAGGTGCGGTCGCCGATCCGGATCGGGAAGGCTTTGATTTCATCCACCGACTCGAAGCGCCCCGTCACCCGCAACTGAATACGGTCTGACGGCGTTTCGAAAAAGCCCGACGAGGCCACGGTGTTTTGTTCTTCCAGCGCCTTTTGCACGGCCGCCATGGGCAAACCGAGGGTCGCGGCTTTGACGTTGGAAAGCTCGATCCAGATTTTCTCGTCCTGCAGCCCGAGCAGGTCGACCTTGCCGACGTCCTTAACGCGCTGCAGTTGCAGCTGAATGCGGTCGGCGTAGTCCTTGAGCACGGCGTAGTCGAAACCCTCGCCGGTCAGTGCATAGATGTTGCCGTAGGTGGTGCCGAATTCGTCGTTGAAGAACGGGCCTTGAATGCCTTGCGGCAAGGTGTAGCGGATGTCGCTGACCTTCTTGCGAATCTGGTACCAGAGCTCGGGAATGTCGCGGGAATTCATGGAATCACGGGCCATAAACGTGACCTGCGACTCACCCGGACGCGAGAACGAAACGATCTTCTCGAACTCGCCCGTCTCCATCAGTTTTTTCTCGATGCGCTCGGTCACCTGCCGCGACACTTCCTCGGCGCTGGCGCCCGGCCACAGGGTGCGCACCACCATGGCCTTGAAGGTGAAGGGTGGGTCTTCGCTCTGCCCCAGTTTGGTGTACGACAGGCCGCCGACAAGGGCCAACAGCAACATCAAGAACAGCACGATCTGCCGATTGCGCAGCGCCCATTCGGATAGGTTGAAGCTCATCCGTGCTTACTCCTGCGCTGCCAGTTTGACCGAGCGATTGGCGTGGTCCACCGGCCGGACTTCCTGGCCTTCACGCAGTACTTGAACACCGGCGGCGACGACCCAGTCGGTGGCTTGCAACCCTTCGAGCACCGGCACCTGGTCTTCGCCATACGGGCCGACCTTGACGCTGCGGCGCATCAGCTTGGCGGTTTTCGGTTCCACCACCCACACAAAGGGTTTGCCGCCTTCGGCACTCAGCGCCGACAGCGGAATGGCCAGCGGCACTTCACCGGCCACCGGCACGAACACGCGCGCGCTCTGGCCGAGGTCGGCTGGCACTTTATCGGCAGTGAAAGAAACGCGGGCGGCGTAGGTGCGCGACTGCGGATCGGCCGCTGGCGACAGTTCACGGATGCGTGCGGAATAACGAATATCGGGACGCGACCAGAGCTCGACGAACACTTCCTGACCGATGCTGAAGCGCTCGATGCTGTGCTCTGGCAGGCTGATCAGCACCTCGCGCTCGCCGTCGGCGGCCAGGGTGTAAACCGTTTGCCCGGCGGCAACCACGTTGCCGACCTCTACCAGCCGCCGCGCCACCACGCCCGATTGCGTCGCGCGCAGCACCGAGTAGCCGGCCTGGTTGTTGGAGACATCGAATTCAGCCTTGGCCTGTTTCACCCGCGCTTCGCCGGCGCGGTACAGGTTTTCGGCGTTGTCGTACTGCGAGCGGCTGGCCATCTGCCGATCAAACAAGGTTTTGTACCGATCACGTTCGCTGCGCACCAACTGCAGGTTGGCGGTCGCGGCGGCCACCTGTGCGCGCTGAGCTTCCAGTTGCAGTTGCACATCTTGCGGATCCAGCTCGGCCAGCGGCTGGTCCTTCTTCACCCGCGCGCCTACATCTACCAGGCGCTTGGTCACTTTGCCGCCGATGCGGAAGGCCAAATCCTGCTCCAGTCGGGCCCGCACTTCGCCAGGGAAGGTGTCGGCGGTTTCGCCGGCAGGCTGGGGCTGAACCACCAAGGCCGGACGCGGGGGCGTTTTCACTTCCTCGGCGGAGCCACAAGCAGCGAGCAAAACAACAAGCGAGACGGGCAAGGCGAGTGGCAGGACATGGCGGAACATGATGTAAGACCTTTCGCGAATTAAGGCTTTGAATAATTGTACTGGGCGGTATAGTAAAAATAGCAAACTCGCCAGTCCAGTAATAAAACGCGAAATGTCAGACAATCTATTACCGCCAAGCGGACCCGGTCGTCCGAAAGACCTTACAAAGCGCGCCGCCATTCTTGATGCCGCCAAGAACCTGTTTCTGCGCCTGGGTTACGACGGTTGCAGCATGGATGCGATTGCCGCCGAAGCCGGCGTTTCCAAGCTCACGGTGTACAGCCACTTCACCGACAAGGAGACACTGTTCTCCATGGCGGTGCGCGCCAAGTGCGAAGAACAGATGCCGTTGGTGATTTTCGAGCTGCTGGAAACCGCGCCCATCGAAACCGTGCTGCTCAATATTGCCCAGGCGTTTCACTGCCTGGTCAGCAGCCGCGAGTCCATCGAACTGCACCGCGTGATGATTTCCCTAGGCAGCCAGGACCCGAAGCTGGCAAAGATGTTTTACGAGTCCGGCCCGAAGGTCGTGCACGACGAAATGGCCGGTTTGCTGCGCAGAGCCGACCAGATAGGAAAATTGGACATCGAAAATCCGGAGCTGGCCGCCGAGCATTTCCTGTGCCTGCTCAAAGGCGGCATCAACTTCCGGCTGCTGATTGGCTGCAATGCCGAAGACGAGCTGTGCTCCACCGAGGAGCAGATTGCCGACGCGGTGGCGATGTTTGTGCGGGCTTATTTGCCGCGTTGAATTGAAGACTTAAAAGCTCGCGGCTGAAGCCGTTCCTACAGGATTGCGGTGTTGGAGGCGCTTTAAGGTTTCAGCGCTTTTTTCGGGTAGATGTCGTAGCGGCTCGACTTGCCGTCCAGCGCATAGCTGGGCTTGGTGCCAGCGATAATCGGCGCCTTGCGCGGGCGCTTGACCACCACGCGGTGAGTGGCCAATGCCAGGGCCGCTTCGAGTAGCGCCGGGGCATCGAGGTCGTCGCCCACCAGCGGGCGGAACAGGCGCATTTCCTTTTTCACCAGCGCGCTTTTGTCGCGATGGGGAAACATCGGGTCGAGGTAAATCACCTGCGGCGCCTCCCCTTCCCAGCCGCGCATCAATTCGATGGCGTTGCCGACCAGCAAGCGCATCTGCGCCACAATCGCGCCCACCTCTTCATCACCTTTGGCGCGCGCCAGGCCGTCTTCAAGCAACGCGGCAATCAGTGGCTGACGCTCGATCATCGCCGTCTGGCATCCCAGGCTCGCCAGCACAAACGCATCACGCCCCAGGCCCGCCGTGGCATCCAGTACCGAAGGCCGCACGCCCGGTTGCACGCCGACCGCCTTGGCGATCATTTGCCCCGTGCCGCCGCCAAACAAGCGCCGATGCGCCACCGCGCCCTCGACGAAATCGACCCGCACCGGCCCCGGCGCCTGCGGGCCCAGGTCGGCCAACTGCAAACCACTCTCGCCCAGTTGCAGGGCAAAGTCGGCTTCGCCTTCCAGCGGCAATCCCAGGCGCGCGGCCCACTGCGCAGCGGCCTCGGTAAAGGCCGGCGCCAAAGCTTCGGCACGCACTACAACGCTGGGAATGTGATCGCTCATGGGCTGGCGGCTCGTGATAAAGGGGCGCGGCATTCTGCCAGAGCCTAGCGACAGAGGCGAAACATGCCCATGTCGAGGTGGAAATGGTCGTGGTGCGCGGCGTTGTATTCTGGGCTCAGGGTGACGTTGAACGCTTTGCAGCCGGCATCGCGGGCCAGGCGCAGAAAGCGCGCCTCGTCATCGTCGCCGTTCCAGTCGCGCGCAACGGTAATGCGGCGGCCGTCGGCCAAGCGGAAACCGGCGATATCCAAGGCATTGGCGCTGGCGTGCTGGCTGCGCCGCGAGCTGTTGCCGATGTTGCGGCAGGCGAAGCTGCCGAGATGGTCGATGCGCGTCACCGCCTGGCCGTACACCGCTTGCGCAGCCGGTTGCAGGCCGTGGCGCTCGTACAGGGCAAAGGCCACCGCCAGCGGGCACGTGGCGATAAAGCTGCTGCTGAAGGCCACCTGTGAGCCTTGCACCCGCACCACGTTACTCAGCGGACAGTTAGCCGTGGCAGCGTTGTCGGCCAGCGGCAAAAAACGCACCGGCGAGGTGGCCAAGGCTTGGGCGCAGAGCTCACGGTCCTGGCCCAGACGCATCATCTTCCACGGTGTCAGCCAGTTCGGCGCCAGGCGCACGTCCAGCGGCGCCCAAGGGTTCCACTGCGGCGGCACCTGCCACCAGCCGCGCCACACCGCGAACGGCGCTGCGCCCAGAACCACGAGGACGATTAACAATTTGAGCAGCCCGCGCACCGTCAGCCCTTGAACAGGTTGTTCAGCTGTTGGAACGGCATCGCCTGCTCGGCGAACGTGAAGCGGCCTTCTTGCTGAATGGCCTGGGCGGCGCGAAAGAATTCACCGTAGGCCGCGCGGGCCAAGGACGAGCCGACGCTGATGCGCTTCACGCCCAAATCCTGCAACTGCGCCACGGTGAGCGTCACGCCAGACAAGCCCATCAATACGTTCACCGGCTTGGGCGCCAGGGCGCGCACCACCGTTTCAATCTCCTGCACCGAACGCAGGCCCGGCGCGAACAACACGTCGGCACCCGCTTCGGCGAACGCTTGCAGACGGCGGATCGTGTCGGCCAGGTCGTCGCGGCCATTCAACAGATTCTCGGCCCGCGCCGTGAGGGTGAACGGAAACGCCAGGCTGCGCGCAGCGGCGACGGCCGCCTGGACGCGCTCTACCGCCAGTTGGAAATCGTAGATCGGCGCCTGGCTGCGGCCGCTGGCGTCTTCGATGGAACCGCCGACCAAGCCGACGGCAGCCGCACGTTGAATGCAGACGGCGCAGCCTTCGGGGTCATCGGCAAAACCGTTTTCCAGATCCCCCGCCACGGGCAAATCGGTGGCAGCCACGATGGCTTGGGCGTTGGCGAGGTTCTCGTCCAACGACAGCGCGCCTTCGGCGTCTGGTCGCCCGAGGGAAAACGCCAGGCCGGCGCTGGTGGTGGCCAAGGCGTTGTAGCCGAGGCTGGCGAGCATTTTCGCCGAGCCGGCGTCCCACGGATTGGGGATT
The DNA here is from genome assembly GCF_979258585.1 of Pseudomonas sp. AC136. Classification (NCBI taxonomy): domain Bacteria; kingdom Pseudomonadati; phylum Pseudomonadota; class Gammaproteobacteria; order Pseudomonadales; family Pseudomonadaceae; genus Pseudomonas; species Pseudomonas sp. AC136. Next base: position 4,509,146 of record NZ_OZ409865.1, on the reverse strand, counting down.
ACAAACGCACCATCGGCGACATGGAGTTGCTGAAAGGCGTGGGCGCGTTCGAGTTGCGAGGGCATGGGGGCGTCCTGCGTTCTGTTTGGTTTGATGGGTGGGGCTGGCGTCGGCATCAACCTTAAAGCAGACCCAACTGCTCCGCCGCCGGTTCGACCTCTAATTCCGGCAACGTCGGCAAACCGGGCAGCAACTCGCGCAACTGCTGGTGAAACCGTCGCGCCAGTTGCGCAGCCAATACGTTGTCGGGCGTGTGCAGAAAGACATAGGGCGTACGCCCCTCTTCAATCCAGCCGGCCACCTTGCTCAGCCAAGGCTGCATAAACGCGTCATTGGCCTCCAACTCGGGACGGCCAATAAAACGAAGCTGTGGGAACTGCGTGAATGCCGCCGGCCGAGTCGGCAACCGCGGCTTTTTCGCCTGCGCGTGGAGCACCGCGGGGTCGTTGGACACGCAACTGAACAATGCCCGGGAATCCAGGCACACGCGCTCGACGCCCTGACCGAGCAGCATCCGATTCAGCGCTCGCTCATCTTCACCTTTGGCAAAGAACGCGGGATGGCGAACCTCCACCGCCAACGGCACAGCCAGCTCAGCGATAAACGCTTGCAGCTCGGCCAGGCGCTGCGGGCCGAACTTGGCGGGCAACTGCAACCAATACGGCGCCACGCGCGGACCCAACGGTTTTAACAGGCGGACGAAGGCGTGCGCGGCGTCGAGCTGGGCATAAAGGTCGCTGCTGTGACTGATGTCGCGGGGCAATTTGGCGCAGAAGCGAAAGTGTTCCGGCATCTGCTCGGCCCAGCGTTGCACGGTGGCTTCCGAGGGCTGGGCGTAGAAAGTGGTGTTGCCCTCAACGGTGTTGAAGACGTGGGCGTAGAGGCCGAGAAAGTCGGCGCTGCGGGCGGAATCGGGATACAGATCACCGCGCCAGGCAGGTTCGCTCCAGGAAGGACAACCGAGGAAATAGGGAAGCATCCAGGCTTCAGGCGTACGTATCGAGGCCGAGAATTTCCGTGGCGTCGGTTTCGTTCGAGTAGCTGGCGGTGCTGGCGTAGCTGGCCAGTGCCTGCTGAGCGCGGGCGCTTACGCCGCTGCGCTGGGTGTACACGTCTTGCGAGCGGGCCGGCAGGCTATCGCTGCTGGCGTTGCTGGCTTGCACACGGCGTTGCTGAGGGGTGCTTTCGATACCTTGCGTGGTCGACGGGGTAGCGGGTACCTCACGACGCGCCTCTTGCTCGCGCTGAATCTCGCGAAAAGGCGTGACCGCGCTTCCCGGACGAGGGGTGCGATCCAGCGTGTAAGAGGAGGTAAAACCGTCGATGCGCATTACTGCTCGTACTTCTCTAGCAAAAGTATCGGAAATGGCTGACAGACATTGGCCAATCGCAACTACGGCCAATCTATGTGTCGGGTATGTAACCAGAGTCGATTTATAAGCGCAATCCGGGCTTACACAGCTAGTCGGAAATTACTTACAAGCGGGACGTTTTAGCGCCGGACGGTCAAGGCGCCGCTTTGGGCGTGGCCACGTTGTCGCGCAGGTATAACGGTTGCGCCTGATCCGCCGGCAGCGCTTCGCCACGGGCCCAGGCGCCTTGGGCCAGGGTGAGCAAGTCCAGGGCGTGGGGCAGCATGGCCGGTTCCTGGCCAACGATAGCTACCGGAATGCGCGCCGCGAAGGTGCCCCAGCCGGTGCCGGCGCCGAACCAGTCGCCGCTGGCGTCGCGCGGCAGGTTCGCCTGCTCGGGCGGCAACACCGCTTCCACGCCGGCTAAACGCATTTCGCCCTGCTCGGCGCGGTAACAACCCCAATACACTTCGTCCATGCGCGCGTCGATGGCGCTCGCCACTTGCTGCGCGCCGTGCTCGCGCAATGCGCGCTGGGCCAGAACGGCCAGGTTCGACACCGGCAGCACCGGCCGATCCAGCGCAAACGCCAGCCCTTGCACCACGCCGATGGCAATGCGCACCCCGGTAAACGCGCCAGGACCCCGGCCAAAGGCGATGGCGTCCACGGCTGACAAGCTGATACCGCCTTCGGCGAGCAGGTCTTTGATCATCGGCAGCAGGCGCTGAGCGTGCAGGCGCGGAATCACTTCGTAGTGGCTCAGCACTTTGCCGTCATGCAGCAAGGCAACGGAGCAAGCTTCGGTTGCGGTATCCAGGGCCAGCAGAGTGCTCATTCGGGGTATCCAGGGCTTTGGTCGAAAAAAACGCTGCGAAGTATAAACGCCAACGGCCCGCAAGCGGGCCGTTGGTTTGAAGCGGGTCGGTTCGCTTAGCTCAGGGCCGCGAGAACCTTGGCAGTGATGTCTTCCACCGAGCCAACGCCTTCGATGTAGCTGTACTTGGGCGTGCCTTCAGCGGCGGACAGCTGCTGGTAGAAGTTCACCAGCGGCTTGGTTTGATCGTGGTAAACCCGCAGGCGGTTGCGCACGGTGGCTTCGGTGTCATCCACGCGCTGCACCAGGTCTTCGCCGGTGACGTCGTCTTTGCCTTCCACTTTGGGCGGGCTGTAGATCAGGTGGTAAACACGGCCGGAGTCAGCGTGAACGCGGCGACCGGAGATGCGCTGAACGATTTCTTCGTCGTCTACCGAGATTTCCACCACGTGGTCCAACTTCACGCCGGCGTCTTTCAAGGCTTCGGCCTGAGGAATGGTGCGCGGGAAGCCGTCGAACAAGAAGCCATTGGCGCAATCTGCTTGAGCGATGCGCTCTTTGATCAGGCCGATAATCAGGTCATCGGAAACCAGACCGCCGCTGTCCATCACGCCCTTCACCTGCAGACCCAGCTCGGTACCCGCTTTGACGGCTGCGCGCAGCATGTCGCCGGTCGAGATCTGTGGAATGTTGAATTTCTCGGTGATGAAGCGAGCCTGGGTACCTTTGCCGGCACCGGGCGCTCCCAACAGAATCACGCGCATCTCTGTGCTCCTCAAGATTGAATAGAACTCGTCGGATTCGCCTCGTTGGGCCAATCTCGGTATAGGTCCCGGCAGCACGGAGCGGCCAAAAGGTTGATCAAGATACACAGCGCACCGGCACCGCACAAGCCACCGAAAGTATGAGCAAACCGGGCCTTTCAAGGCATCTGGAATGCCCTTTCCAGGCCCGTCGCCAATGCCTTAACCGGTGTTGCGCAACCCCGCTGCAATACCTGCCACGCTGACCAGCAGTGCTTGCTCCAACGGGCTGTCTGCCTGGCGCTCGGACTGTCTAGAACGGGCCAGCAGCTCGGCCTGCAGAAGATGCAACGGGTCGAGGTAAGTGTTCCTTACAGTGAAGGCCGACAACGTCTGAGGACTGTGCGCCAACAGCTGCGACTGACCAGTCAGGGTCAGTACACAGGACCCCGCCTGCGACAATAGGTCGCGTAAATGCGCACCCAGCGGTCGCAGCTCGTCTGACACCAGACGTTCGTCGTACAAACCGGCAATGGCGGCGTCTGCTTTGGCCAGCACCATCTCCAGCATGTCGATGCGCGTGCGGAAGAACGGCCAACGCTCGCGCATCTCGGCCAGCAGCTCGCCCTCGCCCCGCTCCAGCGCGTTGCCCAGCGCCGCTTCCCAGCCCAGCCAGGCCGGCAGCATCAGGCGCGTTTGCGTCCAGGCGAATATCCACGGAATGGCGCGCAGGCTTTCCACCCCGCCTTCGCGCCGTTTCGCCGGCCGACTGCCCAGCGGCAACCGGCCCAACTCCTGCTCCGGCGTGGCTTGACGGAAATACTCAACGAACTGGGGATGCTCGCGCACCACGGCGCGGTAACCGGCGACGCCGTCCTCGGCCAACTTGCTCATCAAGTCGCGCCATGCAGGTTCCGGCACGGGTGGCGGTTGCACCGTGGCTTCCAGCACGGCGGCCAGGTACAGGTTGAGGTTTTGCTCGGCGATGTCGGGCAGACCGAACTTGAAGCGAATCATCTCGCCCTGCTCCGTGGTGCGGAACCGACCCGCCACCGAACCCGGGGGCTGCGACAGAATCGCCGCGTGGGCGGGACCGCCACCGCGCCCAACCGTGCCACCACGGCCGTGAAACAGCAGCAGTTCCACTTGATGCTCACGGCACACGTTCACCAACGCTTCCTGCGCGCGGTACTGCGCCCAGGCGGCGGCGGTGGTGCCGGCGTCTTTGGCCGAGTCGGAATAGCCGATCATCACTTCCTGCGGGCCATGCAAGCGTGAGCGATAGCCCGGCAGGCCAAGCAAGCGGTCAATGGCCGGGCCGGCGTTTTCTAGATCCGCCAGGGTTTCAAACAGTGGCACCACCCGGATCGGGCGTTGCAACCCGGCTTCTTTTAATAGGAGTTGCACCGCCAGCACATCCGAAGGCGCACCGGCCATGGAAATGACATACGAACCGAGCGAAGCCTGCGGCGCCTGGGCGACCACCTTGCAGGTGGCGAGCACTTCAGCGGTGTCGGCCGACGCCTGGTAATGAGCCGGCAACAAAGGCCGACGGTTGTTGAGTTCGCGCAGCAAAAACGCCACGCGGGTTTCTTCGTCCCAGTCTTGATAGCGGCCCAGGCCGAGGAAGTCGGTGATTTCGCTCATCGCCGAGGCGTGCCGAGTCGAGTCCTGGCGCACGTCCAAACGCACCAGAAACAAGCCAAACGTGGCAGCGTTGCGCAGGCAATCGAGGAGCGGGCCGTTGGCGATCACGCCCATGCCGCACTCATGCAGCGAGTGGTAGCAGCGCTCCAGCGGTTCCAGCAATTCGTTGTTGCTGTGCAGCACCGCTGCCGACGGCGCGAGGTCGCCATGGAGCGCCGCTTCGGCCCAGGCCCGCGTGGCTTTCAGGCGCTCGCGCAGTTGTTTGAGCAGCGCGCGATACGGTTCCGAGCTGTCGCCCACCAGCTCGCGCACGGCGGCGTTTGCCTGCTGCATCGACAGTTCGCCGGCCAGGTTATCGACGTCGCGCAGGTACAAATCCGCCGCCATCCAGCGCGCCAGCAGCAACACTTCGCGGGTGATGGGCGCGGTGACATTGGGGTTGCCGTCACGGTCGCCACCCATCCAGGAAGCGAAGCGAATCGGCGCAGCCGTCAGCGGCAAGCGCAGGCCGGTGGCGGCATACAGCGCGTCATCAGCGCCACGCAGGTATTTGGGCACGGCCTTCCATAGCGAATGCTCGATCACGGCGAAACCCCACTTGGCTTCGTCCACGGGGCTGGGTCGGGTTCGACGAATTTCCTCGGTGTGCCACGCTTCGGCGATCAGGCGGTGCAACCGCTGTTTGATCTGGTTGCGCTCGGCGGGCGAGAGGTCGCTGTGATCCTGCGCGGCCAGTTGCGCGGCGATGGCGTCGTACTTCTGGATCAGGGTGCGGCGCGACACTTCGGTCGGGTGCGCCGTCAGCACCAGCTCGATTTCCAGACGGCTCAGGTGGCGGGCCAATACCTCGGCGCTGTTGCCGTCCTGCTTCAAACGCTCCAGCAATTGCGGCAGCACCTCGGCTTCGAATCGCGGCGGTTCTTCCGGCCCCAAGCGGCGGACTTGGTGATATTGCTCGGCAATGTTGGCCAGGTTGAGGAACTGGTTAAACGCCCGCGCCACGGGCAGCAGCTCGTCTTCTTTCAAACTGTCGAGGGTGCTGGTCAGTTGCGCCGCGCCTTTCGCCGAGCCCTGGCGGGCCGCTTTCGCGCCTTTACGAATGCGCTCGATCTTGTCGACAAATCCCTCGCCCCGCTGGGCGCCAATGGTTTCGCCGAGCAGTTCACCGAGCAGGTGGACGTCCTCACGCAACCGCGCGTCGATTTCAGCCATTCGCACTTCTCCGCTGCCAATTCATTGTTGTTGATGCACGCATGGGCTTGAGCTTAACCCGCGCTGGCCACTTCGCGAGCAGCGTCGTGAATGCGCCATGGTCGTGCAAGGGTGCGACGAACGGCGCCGCTCGAATGCGCAGCGGTCTAGTCTCAACCCTGTAAGCCCGGCGCCCGCTGCTCGGCTGCTGGGTGCTCATTCTCGTCAGACACCTGAGGACGCTATGAAGATTCGCGAACTGGTTCGCCAATGGGAAAACGATGCCACCGGCCGCCTGACCCGCAGCCCTTACGAAGTACACCTCGACCTGGAAGCCGCCGCGCGTCTGGCCGCGCTGGCCGAGATGTATCCCAAACGCCAGCCGCACGAACTGCTCGGCGAACTGATTGGCGCCGCGCTTGAAGAACTCGAAGCCGGCCTGCCGTATGTAAAAGGTACCCATGTAGTCGCCACCGACGAGCAGGGCGACCCGCTCTACGAAGACGTCGGCCCCACGCCGCGCTTCTTAGAACTGTCGAAAAAACACCTGCACCTGCTGAGCGAGCAACTCGACAGCACCAACCACTAGCTACATTCGCCTTTACCAAGGCCCGCCGCAGCGATTTTCAGCGCCATGCCATTAAATTAATTGCATCGCTGCAAGCCCGCTGCGGCGGGCGTTTGCGCGTTTCGCTCCCACAAATAAGCACCGCTTATCGTCAATTATGTTGAACATTTTTCGCAGCCCTCCAGTCGTAACGAGTAAGCCAGCGCATCAGCCACTAGCCGCAAACTAGTCGCCATCGTCGGCTAACTAGCGCTACTAAGCATGCATCTGGAAGGCAAGTTGTCTTGAGTGAAGACATCTGTGGAGAAATACCAATGGAGCGGAATATCATGAAGACAAATCCTGCTGTCACCTCGAAATCTACTCTGCTGGCGGCCCTCGCTCTGGGCGGCAGCCTGCTGTTGACCGGCTGTGCCGGCAACCCACCGACCGAGCAGTTCGCCGTCACCAATACCGTGGTGAAAAGTGCGGCCGCAGCCGGCGGCGCCGAGTACGCACCGGTACAAATGAAAGCCGCGCAAGACAAGCTCACCCAAGCTGAGCAACTGCTGCGCGAAGACGAATACGAGCAAGCGCGCCTGTTGGCTGAACAAGCCGAGTGGGACGCCCGCGTAGCCGAACGCACTGCCCTGGCAACCAAGGCGCAGAAAATGCTGCAGGACTCGCAACAAGGCGTTCAGCAAATCCGTGAAGAAGGCGCTCGTACGCCGATCATCGTGCAGTAACGGGCCCCGCCCCTCGCATCGATCGCGCCCTCGCTTAGATAAGGACAATCCCCTATGAACAAGTTGATTTCTGTTTCTGCCCTGTCGGTTCTGAGCCTGGCATTGGTGGCCTGCGCCTCCAAGCCCAACCCGAACCTGGACCAAGCACACAGCAACTACTCGGCCCTGACCGCCCAGCCGCAATCGCAAACCCTGGCCGCGCTGGAAACCAAGGAAGCCGCCGACATGCTGGCCCGCGCCGACATCGCCTATGCCGATGGCAAGCCGCAAGCCCAGGTCGACCAGCTCGCCTACATCAGCAACCAGCGCGTAGAAGTCGCGCGCCAAACCCTGCTGCAAAAACAAGCTGAGCAACAACTGGCCAACGCCCCGGCCTTGCGCACCCAGGCGCAACTGGATGCGCGTAACAAACAAGTCGACACCCTGCTGCAACAGCTGCAATCCAAGCAGACCCCTCGCGGCACCGTGGTCACTCTGGGCGACGTACTGTTCCAGATCGACCGCGCCGAGCTGACACCGAACGGTCTGCGCAACGTGCAGCAGTTGGGTACTTATTTGCAGCAGAACCCGAACAGCCAGGTTGTAGTGGAAGGCTTCACTGACAACACCGGCACCACCGACCACAACCTGCGCCTGTCGCAAGCACGTGCCGACTCGGTGCGTAGCGCACTGGTGGCCATGGGCGTGTCGCCGACTCGCATTACCACCCACGGCTTCGGCAAGGATTATCCAGTGGCTACCAACGCCACAGCGGATTCGCGCACGCTGAACCGTCGCGTTGAAGTGACCATTGCCGATGGCAATGCACCGGTGGCACCGCGGGTTTTGTAAGGTAGGTCGCGATATGAAGACGCCCGCAGATGCGGGCGTTTTTTTTTGCAGATCAAAGAGCATCGCGGCTGAAGCCGCTCCCACAGATTTCACCGTCCTGTGGGAGCGGCTGGGCGGCATTTCGATAAGCCGCGATGCTCTTGGGCAAACCGCTCAGTGCCGCTTATGCACCCCCGGCACGTGTAAATGCCCCGCCTCGATACACGCCTCGCTCGCCACCGCAGGCGGCGCCGGCTGTTCCAACTCACGCAGGATGCCGCACGCCTCGCTATTGCCCACCACCTGGCAATGCGCGCGCAAATCCCGTAACTGATCCTGCAAAGCGCGCAGTTCGTTAATTCGCACTTCAACGTGGTGAATGTGTTCGTCGATCAAGCGATTGGCGGCGGCGCAATCCGCCTCGGGCGCGTCGCGCAACGCCAGCAGCTCACGGATTTCCTGCTGGGTCATGTCCAGCGAGCGGCAGTGACGGATAAACGCCAGGCGCTCGACGTGCACTTGCGTGTACTGCCGGTAGTTGCCTTCCGAGCGCGCCGGTTCAGGCAGCAGGCCCTCGCGTTCGTAGTAGCGGATGGTTTCCACGGGGCAGTCGGTCAGTCGTGCCAGTTCGCCAATTTTCATCTTGAGCTTCTCGCCTGTTGACTCTGTAGTAGCTACAGGGTGTGCAATCGCTTCCATAGCGTCAACTCGAGACGCGCCAACGGAGCGGACCATGAGCCACGATCACCACCACTGTTGCGACCATCATCACGAGACGGCGCCGGCGCCGGCCGTGGCGGTCAGCGGCGCGACCGGTGAATTGCGCTGGAGCAGCCTGCGCATCGACGCGATGGATTGCCCCACCGAAGAACGCCTGCTGCGCGATGCGCTCGGCAAAGTGAAGGAAGTGGAAGCGCTGGAATTCAACCTCATCCAACGCGTGCTGCGCGTGCATCACCGCTTTGCCGAGTTGCAACCGCTGCAGCAAATTATCGCCAGCCTCGGCATGACCGGCGAACCGGTAGACAGCGCCACGCCTGCACCCGCTGCCGCACAGAAACCCTGGTGGCCCCTGGCGGCAGCCGGTGTGGCGGCATTGGTGTCGGAAGTGCTGGAGTGGACCGGCGCCGGCCCGACCTGGCTGATCGCCGCTTTCGCGTTGGCCGCCATTGCCGGCGCCGGTCTGCCCACCTACCGCAAGGGCCTGATCGCCCTAAAAAACCGCAACCTCAATATCAACGCGCTGATGAGCATCGCCGTGACCGGCGCGCTGCTGATTGGCCAGTGGCCGGAAGCGGCGATGGTCAGCGTGCTGTTTGCGATTGCCGAGCTGATCGAAGCGAAATCGCTCGACCGTGCGCGTCGGGCGATCCGTGGGCTGCTCGACTTAACCCCTGCGCAGGCCACCGTGCAGGTCGACGGCCAATGGCGAGAGGTGCCAGTCGCTGAGGTCGAGCTGGGCAGCCAGGTGCGCGTGCGCCCAGGCGAACGCATTGCGCTGGACGGTGAGGTGCTGGCCGGACGTTCCAGCGTCAACCAGGCGCCGATCACCGGCGAAAGCATGCCCGTGGAGAAAGCACCGGACGACGTACTGTTCGCCGGCAGCATTAACGGCGAAGGCGAGCTGGAATACCGCACCACCCGCGCCGCCGACGACAGCACCCTGGCGCGCATCATTCACGCCGTTGAGGAAGCGCAAAGCTCGAAGGCGCCGACCCAGCGCTTCGTCGATCGTTTCTCGCGCATCTATACGCCCACCGTGTTCGCCATTGCCCTGCTCACCGCCGTGGTGCCGCCGCTGGTGCTGGACGGCGCCTGGCTGGACTGGATTTACAAAGCCCTGGTGCTGCTGGTGATCGCTTGCCCGTGTGCGCTGGTGATTTCCACGCCGGTGACGCTGGTAAGCGGCCTGGCAGCGGCGGCGCGCTCGGGCATTTTGGTCAAGGGCGGCGTATTCCTGGAAATGGGCCGGCAATTGGCCTGGGTGGCGCTGGATAAAACCGGCACGCTGACCCACGGTCGTCCGCAGCAAACCGATGTGGTGCTCTTGGGCGATCAACCTCACGCCCGGGCGATTGCCGCCAGCCTGGCCGCGCGTTCGGACCACCCGGTGTCGCAGGCGCTGGCCCGTGCGGCGGAGGCTGAGCAGATTGAGCGGGTGGCGGTTCAGGACGTGGTCGCCCTGCCCGGCCGGGGCGTGAAAGCAACGGTCGACGGCGCGCTGTATCACTTGGGCAATCACCGCCTGGTGGAAGAGCTGGGGCTGTGTTCAACCGACCTGGAAGCCCAACTGGACACCCTGGAGCGCCAAGGCAAAACCGCCATTGTGCTGCTCGACGGCAACGGTCCGCTGGCATTGTTTGCGGTGGCCGATGCGGTGCGCGAAACCAGTCGCGAAGCCGTCAGCGAGTTGCACAAGCTGGGCGTTAAAACCCTGATGCTCACCGGCGATAACCCGCATACGGCTGCTGCCATTGCCGCGCAAGTGGGTATCGATGAGGCGCAAGGCGATCTGCTGCCGGAAGAGAAGCTGGCGTTTATCCGCCAACGGCAGGAAGGCGGCCAGCGGGTCGGCATGGTCGGCGACGGCATCAACGACGCCCCGGCCCTGGCCCGCGCCGACATTGGTTTCGCCATGGGCGCAGCGGGCACTGACACCGCCATTGAAACAGCGGGCGTGGCGTTGATGGACGACGACTTGCGCAAGCTGCCCGTGTTTATCCGCCTGTCACGCCGCACCCATGCGGTGCTGATGCAGAACATTGCGCTGGCCCTGGGGATAAAGGTGGTGTTTCTCGGCCTGACGTTGGCGGGAATGGGCAGTCTGTGGATGGCGGTGTTTGCGGATATGGGGGCGAGTTTGCTGGTGGTGTTTAACGGGTTGCGGTTGTTGCGGGCGGGCAGAGTTTGATTCGACGCCGGGTAACGTACCAACACCGTCATTCCCGCGCAGGCGGCGGTCCGACGACTCGGAATCCAGCATGTTGGACGGGACGAAGATCGGAAGCAAAAAGCGGTTTCTGCCGGGTCCGAAAACTGCGGCCCATCCGAAACTCTGGATTCCCGCTTTCGCGGGAATGACGGTGCTAGACGGGGGCAGGCGGGGATTCAGAATGGAGGAAGGTGACAACCTGCGGAGTAAAAACCGGTTTCTCATGAGGCCAAGAACTGCGGTTCATCCGAAACTCTGGATTCCGAGTCGTCGGACCGCCGCTCCCGCGGAATGACAGATGATTTAGCAAAAACCCCCGTCATTCCCGCGCACGCGGGAATCCAGAATGTTGGACGGGACGAAGATCGGAAGCAAAAAAGCGGTTTCTGCTGGGTCCGAAAACAGCGGTCAATCCGAAACTCTGGATTCCGAATCGTCGGACCGCCGCCTGCGCGGGAATGACGGTGATTAGTTTGAAAGTGTCGCCCCAAACAAAAAGACATCGGTCTCGCAACCATAAAAAAACCCCTCCGAAGAGCGGCTTTTCATAACCCAGCCACCCAATTACTCCGTCTTCTGCGGCGTCTCCTGCCCAATACACCGCACGGCCTTCTTACGGTTATCCACCAACACACCGGTCAAACCCTTCTGCTCGGTATCAAACAACACCACCACGCCATCCACGCACTGCGCCACTTGCGCCGCCGGTTCCAGGGAGACTTTGTAGTCCTCGCCCGGCACAGTCTTGAGCATGGTGAATTCGGAGAGCAGCAAGGCGTCTTCGGGTTTGGCGATGTGCAGGTAGCCGTAGTACCAGAGCGCGGCCACGGTGCCGATGATGCTGCACACGCCGGTGATGATCAGGGGAATTGCATCGCGTTGTTCGCTCATTGCGCTGTCTCTGCTTTTGAATCGGAAGTCGGGGTGTTGGGCACTTCAGCCAGGCGCCGCAGGCCGGTAAAGCCGGTGGGGTCGCTGAGGAACATGAGCATTACTTGCCGCCATACGGGGTCTGCGAAGGTTTGCACATGGCCGCCACGCGTGGGCTGGAACACTCGCGGCGGGCGCGCAGCTTGATACAAGCTCACGCCGTTGGAAAGGGGCACGACCGTATCGTCGATGCTCTGGTAGATCAACAACGGCAGCTGCGGCAAATTGCCAATGGCGGCGAGCGCGCTGTCGCCGTCGGGCACCAGCCACGACAGCGGCACCTGCAGCGGCCAGGTCAGCCACGAGTTGCTCAGGGTCAGCTGAGCAATGTCGCGGTAGCTGGCTGGCACGCCATCCAGCACCAGGGCGCTCAGGCGTTTGGCTTGTTCGGGGTTTTCGCTAAGGTAACGCACCGCCAGCGCGCCACCGATGCTTTGCCCGAGCACGTACAGCGGCTGACCGTTGGTTTCAGGCGCGGCGTGCAGCCAGGCGAAGGCGGCATCGATGTCTTGGTAAACGCCTGGCAGATTCGGTTTGCCCTCGGAATTGCCGTAGCCCCGGTAATCGAGCAGCAGCACGTTGTAGCCCTGCTCCGGCAACCAGTAGCTGCCGCCCAAATGAGTGGCCACATTCCCGCCGTTACCGTGCAGGTGCAGCACCGTGCCTTTGAGCGCCACGCCTGGCTTCACCGGCAGCCACCAGGCATGCAGGCGCGTGCCGTCTGCGGCGGTGAGGGTGAGGTCGCGGTAGTCGAGTTTGGCCACCGTAGGGGTAAACGGCAGACCTTTTTGCGGGAAGAACAGCAGATTGCTGCAACCGCATAAGCTGACCAGCAGCAGACCAAGCATCAGCAGTCGTCGCATCAATCGCCTCCCCTACGCGTTTTATCCAAGCCTGTCTTTACAGAATGTTGGCGTAGTCGGCTTCGATGCGGTCCAGGCTCAGGTGGTTGAGGAAGTTGGAGAAACACATCCAGGCCGACAACGCGTTGAGGTCGCGAAATTGCGGAGGCAGGTATTTGGGCGGCACCACCAGGCCTTCGTCGACCAACTGGCGCAAGGTGCGCATGTCTTCCAGCGTGGCCTTGCCGCAGAACAGCAGCGGAATGGCTTCGAGCTTGCCTTTGCGCACGGCCAGCTGGATGTAGTTGTAGATCAGGATAAAACCCTTGAGGTACGACAAATCCTTGGTGAACGGCAACCCGTCTGGCGTTGAGCCCCGGAAGCTGCGGCTGGCGTTGGCGTAGCTCTGCTCCATGTCGAAGCCCTGGGCGCGGAAGAAGTCGAACACCTGAAGGAAGTCTGCGCCCTCCTCGGCCATGTGGATGGCGCGGGTGCGGTTGGTGAGTTTGCGCAAACGGCTCGGGTAAGAGGCGAAGGCGATCACTTCCATCAGAATGGCCAAGCCTTCCTGGGTCACCGTTGAAGAAGGCGGGCCTTTGGCGAGAAAGGTGCAGATCGGCTGGTTCAGGCCGTTCAATGTTGTGCCGACATGCACCAGCCCTTCGTGTACTTCCAGGGCGCGCACATCGCGTTCGTTGAACATGGCGTCAGCGCGAATCTTGATGTAATCGGCGCCAGCAGCGGCGTCGGCCAGAATGCCGTCCGACTCGAACACACGAATGGTGCTCTGTTCTTCACCAAACACGGTATTCAACCGGCCTTGCAGCAACTGCACGGCGTCTTTGGCGGTGAGGGTTTTCGGCTCGTCTTTGAGGTCGCCGCGGTCGTCGATCTTGTTCAGGTAATCGGAAAACATCAGGCCCAGGTCGGCCAGGGTCGGGTCGCCGGCGTGGAAGGCGTCGGAGGCGGAACCGTAAAGTTCTTGCGAGATCAGGCCGAAATCCGGGGTGCCGCGCGCTTCGAGCATGCGGATCACCATGCGGTATTCCTTGCACATGCGCCGCATGATCTGGCCCACCGGGTTGAACTGGCCGAGCTGGCGGGTGATGTCGCGCTCGATGTTCTGAAATTCCAGTTTCTTGGCACCGGAATCAAAACCCAGCGGGCGGCCGGCGTAGTAGTCGCGACCTACCTGCGGCATTTCCTTGCCTTTGCCCTTGAGGAACGCCTGGCGCACGTTGTCGTCCCACTTGACGGCGTCCAGCACGCGAATCGGCGTTTGCGCTTCCACCAGCCGGTCGGACAGCGCGCGAATGACTAATTGGTAGTTGTCGAGTGGGGTTTGGCTGTTCATCGGTCCCTCGCTTTTCAACATCAAGAGCATCGCGGCTGAAGCCGCTCCTACAGAATGCGGTTTGCTATTCGCCGGTGCGTTGGTAGCGCGCCACTTCGACGAACACGTCCGAGTTGGCTTGGTCGTCGAGGTAGGCAAACACCTTTTCCAGCGGGCTGGTGATGAGCACGCCGTCGCCTTCCGGGGTTTCTATCACATCGCCCTGCAATCCACCGACTTGCAGCTCTTGACTGACCCGGTCGATGTCGAGGTTATAGAGCAGCAGCTCGTTGTCTTTGGTCAGTTCAAAGCCGCCAATGGCGAAGTTCGCGCCCAGGGTTTTCGGCAGGCCCGCCGACAAGTACCAGCGACTGCCGTGGTGCGACACGGTGAAGCTGTATTCCTCGACGCTCTTGGCGTTGTCGGGGCTGTTGATATAGGTGCGGGCTTTGTAGACGTTGGAGCCGGAGCGGCTGATGTCCAGGTAGAGGGTGTCGCCGAATTCATTCTTGCGCGTCCACTCGCCGAGCAGCGGCATGGGCGCCGGCTCGTTGGCGGGGATGGGGTCTTTAAACGTCACCAGGCAGCCGCTGAGCAACAGGAACGACAAGGCCATCAGCACGCGCCAGACGTTTATCGATTTTTCCATCCGCAGCCCACTCCTTCTTACGTTTGCCATTACCACTGCCACTCCCCTGACTACAAAACGGCGCACCCTACTCCTGAAATGTGACAAGTGATGCGAACCGGGATTCGAGCAGCTCTACAGGCCAAGCACCAGATAAATGTAGCGTTTGAGCAGCGCCAGTTGCTCGGCGCTGTTCATGTTCGATGCGCCGTCGATCAAGCCCTGATATTCCATGCGTTCAACGATACCGGTAAGCACCTTGGCGTCTTCGGTTGGGTGCTGCGAACCCAATACTTCAAAGAAATGCGTCACGCCCTGCTGCAGAATTTGCCGGTGCGAGCGCACCAGTTCATGCAAGCGCGGGTTGAGCAAGGCTTCCTGCTGAAACGCGCGCTCGGCGAGCAGATGCGCCGGGCGCTCCATCACTTGGCGGTACACGTAATCGACCGCCATGGCGGCGATATAGTCGGCCAGCTCACGGCGCGACTCGGCGCTGCCATGCAGTTTTTCCACACGCGTGCGCAACAGCCCTTCAGCCCCTTCCCAAAACGCGGCCATGTCGGCAGCGCTGCGTTCTACGAACAACGCGAAGGTATCGGTGATGAGGTCGTTGATGTCTTTGAAGTAGTAGGTGGTGGCAGACAACGGTACGTCGGCCTCGGCGGCCACGGCGCGGTGCCGGACTGCCCGTACGCCTTCGCGAATGATGATGCGCATGGCGGCATCGAGAATGGCTTGACGGCGTTGTTCACTGCCCTGGCGGCTGGCCTTGCGGCCTTGGTACTGCACGCTTTCGGCAACGGCGCTGGCGACGTCTGCGGCTCTGTCTCGGGAAGGTTGGGTCACGACTGGGCTTACCTCTCGCATTGGTGAAATGCTCGCAATGGTGAAACTCTCGCCTTGGAGCACGCCTAGGCAGAATAAATCCCTTCCCCACTAAACCTTTCTAGCCGCTACCGCAGCAGGCCGAACGCATGGGCATGCGCTCGGCCGCATTGCTTACGCCTGAGGGCGCATGTGGGGGAACAGGATCACGTCGCGAATAGACGGCGCATCCGTCAACAACATCACCAAACGGTCGATACCAATGCCCTCGCCCGCCGTCGGCGGCATGCCGTACTCCAACGCGCGGACGAAATCGGCGTCGTAGTGCATGGCTTCGTCGTCGCCGGCGTCCTTGTCGGCCACCTGCGCCTGGAAGCGTTCGGCCTGGTCTTCGGCGTCGTTCAACTCCGAATAGGCGTTGGCGATTTCGCGGCCACCAATAAACAGCTCGAAACGGTCGGTCACGCTAGGGTCCTGATCATTGCGACGGGCCAGCGGCGAGACTTCGAACGGGTACTGGGTAATGAAGTGCGGTTGTTCGAGTTTGTGCTCGACCAGCTCTTCAAAAATCATCACCTGCAATTTGCCCAGACCTTCGAAGCCCAGCACCTTGGCGCCGGCCTTCTTGGCGATTTCACGCGCTTTGTCGATATCGGTGAGATCGGCAGCGGTCAGTTCCGGGTTGTACTTGAGGATCGAGTCGAACACCGACAGGCGCACAAACGGCTCGCCGAAGTGGAACACCTTGCCCTGGTACGGCACGTCGGTGCTGCCCAGCACCAGCTGCGCCAACTCGCGGAACAGTTCCTCGGTGAGGTCCATGTTGTCTTCGTAGTCGGCGTAGGCCTGGTAGAACTCGAGCATGGTGAACTCGGGGTTGTGCCGGGTCGAAACGCCTTCGTTACGGAAGTTGCGGTTGATCTCGAAGACACGCTCGAAACCGCCCACTACCAGGCGCTTGAGGTACAGCTCCGGCGCGATGCGCAGGTACATGCCCATGTCCAATGCGTTGTGGTGGGTTTCAAACGGCTTGGCCGCGGCGCCGCCCGGAATGGTTTGCAGCATCGGCGTTTCCACTTCGAGGAAGTCGCGCTTCATCAAAAAGCTGCGGATGTGGGCGATGACTTGCGAACGAACGCGGAAGGTCTGGCGGGTTTCTTCGTTAACGATCAGGTCAACGTAGCGCTGGCGATAACGGGTTTCGGTGTCGGTCAGGCCGTGGTGCTTGTCCGGCAGCGGACGCAGCGACTTGGTCAGCAGGCGCACGCTGGTCATCTCAACGTACAAGTCGCCTTTGCCGGAACGGGCCAGGGTGCCTTCGGCGGCGATGATGTCGCCCAGGTCCCAGGTTTTTACCTCTGCCAGTGTTTCTTCCGACAGGGTTTTGCGATTCACGTACACCTGAATGCGGCCGGACATGTCCTGGATAACCATGAACGCGCCACGGTTGAGCATGATGCGACCGGCAACTTTCACCGGGATAGCCGCTGCTTCCAGTTCTTCCTTGGTCTTGTCGGCGTACTGCTTTTGCAGGTCGTTGCAGTAATTGTCGCGACGGAAGTCATTGGGGAAGGCCTGACCTTTGCTGCGCGCAGCGGCGAGCTTTTCTTTGCGCAGGGCAATCAGGGAATTTTCTTCCTGTTGCAGCGCTTGCAGGTCGGGTTGCGGTTCGGCTTTGTGGTCGCTCATGTTTTTTCGGTATCCATTACAGGGTGCGGTACGCGCAGGTGTGGGAATTCGGCGGCTTATTGCATCACGGCCATCGCGGCTGAAGCCGCTCCCACACTGCGTCCGATTCAGTTACTCGGCGGTTTTAAAGCCCTTGCTTAAGGCTCGCGATCAGGTATTCGTCCAAATCGCCGTCCAGCACTTTGTCACAGTCGCTGCGTTCGATGCTGGTGCGCAGGTCTTTGATGCGCGAGGCGTCGAGTACATACGAGCGAATCTGGTGACCCCAGCCGATATCCGACTTGGTGTCTTCCAGCGCCTGGGACGCCGCGTTGCGTTTCTGCACTTCCTGCTCATACAAACGAGCACGGAGCATCTTCATCGCGGTGTCTTTGTTGGCGTGTTGGGAGCGCTCGTTCTGGCAGCTGACCACGGTGTTGGTCGGCACGTGGGTAATACGCACGGCCGAGTCGGTGGTGTTTACGTGCTGACCACCGGCACCGGATGAACGATAGGTGTCAATTCGCAGGTCTGCCGGGTTGATCTCGATTTCGATGTTGTCGTCGATTTCCGGCGACACAAACACCGCCGAGAACGAGGTATGGCGACGGTTACCCGAGTCGAATGGGCTTTTTCGTACAAGACGGTGAACGCCGATCTCGGTGCGCAGCCAACCAAACGCGTATTCGCCTTTGATATGCACGGTGGCACCTTTGATACCCGCCACTTCGCCGGCCGACAATTCCATGATGGTGGCGTCGAAGCCGCGCTTGTCGGCCCAGCGCAGGTACATGCGCAGCAAAATGTTGGCCCAGTCCTGGGCTTCAGTGCCGCCGGAACCGGCCTGGATATCGAGGTAAGCGTTATTGGCGTCCATTTCACCGCTGAACATGCGGCGGAATTCGAGCTTCTCCAGCGCTTCGCGCAGGCGCTCGACCTCGGCGGCCACGTCGTCGACGGCGCCTTGGTCTTCTTCCTCAGCTGCCATTTGCAGCAGATCGCGGGCATCGCTGAGGCCGCTGCTCATTTCGTCGAGGGTTTCGACGATCTGCGCCAACTGAGCACGTTCGCGGCCCAGATTCTGCGCATATTCGGGGTTGTTCCACACGGCCGGGTCTTCCAGCTCGCGGTTGACTTCCGTCAGACGATCACTCTTGTGATCGTAGTCAAAGATACCCCCGAATCGTTTCGGAACGTTCGGAGAGGTCCTTGATGCTGTTAAGGATCGGGTTGATTTCCATGGTGGGCAGCACTCGCAGGCGTTACTTTCGAAAAGCCGGCGAGTATACCCGAGTAGATATGCGGGTTGCAGCGGGAAATCGGGGGGATTGGCGTTTGCTTCGGCCCTCACCCCAACCCTCTCCCGCAAGCGGGAGAGGGAGCCGACCGAGCGTTCCTGAAAGGATGCCGGCGATTGGATTCCCCTCGCCCGCTTGCGGGAGAGGGGCTAGGGGTGAGGGGCTCTTGCCGTTAAACCGCCTGACGCACCTGATTCTCCAACTCCAGCTTCAACGACGGCTCAAGCTTCAACTGCTTGGCCAGTTCGTCCAGATATGCACGCTCCATAAAGTGCTCTTCATCCACCATCAACACGCTCGCCACATACATTTCCGCCGCCATTTCCGGCGTAGTGGCCACACGGGCGACATCGGCTGGGTCGAGGGGTTTGTTCAGTTCGAGGTCGAGCCAGGTTTTCAGCTCGGGATCGTTGGTCAGCTTGACGAATTCGCCTTCAATCAACTGCCGCTCACGGGCATCGACGTGGCCATCGGCTTTGGCCGCTGCCACCAGCGCTTTGAGAATGCCCTGGCTGTGCAGCTCGGCCTGCGACTCCGGCAGACGGTCAAGGGTTTGCGGTTCGGTGACGGCGCCGTTGGCCTGATTGGCCTGCCAGTTGCCGTAGGCTTTGTAGGCGATCACGCCCAGCGCGGCGAGGCCGCCGTAGGTCAGGGCTTTACCGCCCAGCTTGCGCGCGCTCTTGTTGCCCAGCAGCAGGCCCATGGCCCCGGCTGCCAACGCGCCGCCACCGGCACCGCCGAGCAAACTGCCGAGATTGGCGCTGTCCAGCAGCCCGCCAGCCTTACCGCCACTGTTGCCGGGCTTGGCGCCGCCGGTTTTGCTTTGCAGCAGATCCTGGCCGGACTTGAGCAGTTGATCGAGTAAGCCACGGGTGTTCATAACGCCTCCAGTCATTGAATAAACCGACCGGCAGACTAGAACCAAATGTGGGAAAAGCCTTACGCGAGAGTGTTTGCGGATGTTGCTTTTGGGGAGTGTGGCCATTGGCGACAATCCGTTTCAAAAGCCGCGAGCAGGCGTCCGACGGTCCGGAACTGCAGGGTTCGGGGATGTTCGTTCGACTCAAGACTCTGGATTCCGAATCGTCGGACCGCCGCCTTCGCGGGAATGACGGTGGTCGCAACAAAAACCTCCGTCATTCCCGCGCAGGCGGGAATCTAGTATGCCGCGCCGAACGTAGTTCCCTGAACGAGCCTGGATTCCGAATCGTCGGATCGCCGCCTTCGCGGGAATGACGGGGACTTGGGTTTGAGTGGCGGTCAAAGACGAACGCTGACCCGCACAGAGGCCACCGGACCAAGCCCTCCTACAACATCCCCACCTGATTACGCCCCGCATTCTTGGCCTGATACAGCGCCCTATCCGCGCTTTGTATCAGCAGCCGGTGCTCTTCGCCCTGCTGCGGCAGCATGGTCGCCAGGCCGATGCTGACGGTCAGCACCGAGCCGTCTTTGGGCGAGGTATGGGCGATGTTCAGCCCTTCCACGGCGCGTCGAATTTTCTCGGCCACCAGCCGCGCGCCGCCTGACGAGGTGCTCGGCAGCACCATGGCGAACTCTTCTCCGCCGTAACGGGCGGGCAGGTCCGAGGGCCGACTGCAGCCGCCGCGAATGGCGTCGGCGACCTGGTGCAAAGCTTCGTCGCCTTTGAGGTGACCGAAGCCGTCGTTAAAGGCTTTGAAGTAGTCGACGTCGATCATCAGCAGCGACAGCTGGCTTTGCTCGCGCATGGCGCGGCGCCATTCCATTTCCAGGTATTCGTCGAAGTGGCGACGGTTCGACAGGCCGGTCAGGCCGTCGGAGTTCATCAGCCGTTGCAGCACCAGGTTGGTTTCCATCAACTGCTGCTGGCTTTCGCGCAGGGCGCGGTGGGCGTCGTCGCGTTGCACTTGCATCTGGTAGGAACGTGAGTGATAGCGGATGCGGGCAATCAGTTCGATGGAGTCGGGCAGCTTCACCAGGTAATCGTTGGCGCCCGCGCCGAAGGCCGAGCTTTTCACCAGCCCGTCGTCTTTGGTCGACAGCACGATAATCGGGATATCGGCCGTCACCGGGTTGGCGCGGTAGGCGCGCACCAGCGACAGGCCATCCACGCCTGGCATAACCAGGTCCTGGATGATGACGGTGGGTTTTATCTGAATGGCCTGCGCCACGGCCTGATGAGGGTCCGAGCAGAAGTGAAAGCCGATGTTCGGCTCGTTTGCCAGGGCACGGCGGATGGCCTCGCCGATCATGGCTTGGTCATCTACCAGCAACACCATTACGGCGTTTTCGTCGTTAATCACTTCGGTACTACCCTCGATCAATCATTGTTGTTGTGGAACGAGAAACCCGTGACGCCTAGGCCCACAGCCGGCACAGCGTGGGCGCGATGGCGTCCAGTGAACAAATTTCCACCGCTGCATCAATGGCGGCCGCCGCCTTGGGCATGCCGTACACCGCCGAGCTTTGTTGGTCTTGCGCAATGGTATGGAACCCGCGCTCCCGCAGGAGTTTCAGGCCGTTGGCGCCGTCGCGCCCCATGCCGGTGAGCAGCACACCAATTGCCTCGCCTTGCCAATACTGCGCGACGCTTTCGAAAAACACATCTATGGACGGCCGGTAAATGTGCTCGCTCGGCTCCACCGTGTAGCTCAATGTGCCGTCCTTGAGCAGCCGCAGGTGATTATTGGTGCCCGCCAGCAACACCGTGCCCACCTGCGGTTGTTCGCCCGCCACGGCCAGGCGCACCGGCATAGTGGCGGCGCTGCACAGCCAATCCGCCATGCCCGCGGCAAACACTTCATCCACGTGCTGAACCAGCACCACGGCGGCGGGAAAATTCGCCGGCAGCGCTTTCAGCAGAATTTCCAGCGCAGCCGGCCCACCTGCCGAGGCGCCGATGGCCAGCAGCGCTTTGCGCTGTCGGTTCGGCGCCACGGCCGGGGCTTTGTCCGCAGGCTTCTTTTCGCGCTCGCCCAACAGCCAGCCGATGTTCTGAATCTTGCGCAGCAGCGGCGCGGCGGCTTCACGTAAATCGCCAACGCCCAGCGCCGGCGTGTCCACCACATCCACCGCGCCGTGGCCCATGGCCTCGAACACGCGGTTCATGCTCTGCTGCGAATTCACCGTCACCACCACCACGGCGCACGGCGTGTTGGCCATGATCAGCCGGGTGGCCTCGACGCCGTCCATCACCGGCATGATCAAATCCATCAGCACCACGTCGGGCCGTTGCTCGGCGCATTTGGCCACGGCTTCGGCGCCGTCGCCCGCCACCCAAATCACCTGATGCGCCGGCTCCAGCGCCAGCGCCCGGCGCAGCGCCTCCACGGCCAGTGGCATGTCGTTGACAATCCCTATCTTCACCTACGGCTCCCCAATCAAATCGACGACGGCTTCCAGCAGCGCTTCGTCATGGAAACTGGCTTTGGCCAGGTAGTAATCGGCGCCGGCATCCAGGCCACGGCGACGGTCTTCCTCTCGGTCTTTGTACGACACCACCATCACCGGCAACGACTGCAAACGGTTGTCGCGGCGAATCAGGGTGACCAGCTCGATGCCGTCCATGCGCGGCATGTCGATGTCGCTTACCAATAAATCGAAATGCTCGGAGCGCAGGGCGTTCCAACCGTCCATGCCGTCTACCGCCACGGCCACGTCATAGCCGCGTTGCAGCAGCAATTTGCGCTCCAGTTCGCGCACCGTGAGCGAGTCATCGACCACCAGAATGCGTTTGCGCGCAACCGCGCCGGCTTGCCGCGCGCCCCGGTCGATACGCTCCAAACGCCCGGTGCTGAGCAGTTTTTCCACCGAGCGCAGCATGTCTTCAACGTCGAGAATCAGCACCGGCGTGCCGTCGTCGAGCAAGGCGCCGGCTGAGATGTCTTGCACCTTACCCAACCGCGCATCAATGGGCAGCACCACCAGCGTGCGCTCGCCGACAAAACGCTCCACCGCCACGCCGTACACCGCATCGCGCTCACGAATCACCACCACGCGGATGTCGCCGGCCGAGGCCTCACCTTCCGGGCGTTGCAACAGTTGATGTGCGGCTACGAGGCCGACATGCCGGCCTTCGTGCCAAAAATGCTGACGGCCTTCGAGCTGCACGATGTCGGCCGGCGCCAGCTCCAGCATGCGGTCGATCTGCGCCAGCGGAAATGCATAGGCCTCACCGCCAATCATCACCACCAGACTGCGCACCACCGACAGCGTCAGCGGCACCTCCAAGTGGAACGTGGCGCCCTGCCCCGGCACCTGGCGCAGCTCAATGGCCCCGCGCAGCTGGCGCACCATGTGTTGCACCACATCCAGCCCCACGCCACGGCCAGACACCTCGGTCACCGTGTCGCGCATGCTGAAACCGGGCAGGAACAGAAAGCTCAGCAGCTCGTCTTCGCTCATCTGCGCGATGGTGTCGGCGGTCGATAGCTGCCGCTGGGCAATGGCGCGGCGCAGGCGATCCAGGTCGATACCGCCGCCGTCGTCGCTCAACTCCAGCACCAGCAAACCGGCCTGGTGACTGGCCCGAATGCGGATCACGCCTTCTGCCGGCTTGCCGGCTTGCGCCCGCGCCTCGGCGCTCTCGATGCCGTGGTCGACAGCGTTTCGCAGCAAGTGCACCAGCGGCGCTTCGAGCTTTTCCAGCACCTCGCGGTCGACCTGGGTTTTCTTGCCGACCACCTCCAGCCGCACCTGCTTGCCGAGCGAGCGGCCGAGGTCGCGGATCATCCGTTCCTGGCCACGCAGCAAGTCGTTGAATGGCCGCAGGCGGCAGGCCAGCGCCGTGTCGTAGAGCAACTGCGCACGCTGCTCCGACTGCCAGCTGAATTCGTCGAGGTCGCTGGCCTGCTGGGTCAGCAGTTGCTGGCATTCGTCCACCAGGCGCCGGGCGTCGGCCAGCAGCGCCAAGGTTTGCGGGTCGGTATCGGCCTCGTTCAATGCGTCGTGCACGCCATTGAGCGTGCGACTGGCGTTGGTTTGTAGGCGCTTCATGCGTTGCATCGAGGTGAGAAACGGCTTGAGCCGCTGCGACTCCACCAGCGACTTGCTGGACAAATCCAACAGCCGGTTCAGGCGCTCGGCCGTTACACGCAATACGCGCTCGCCACCGGCATCGGCCACTGGCGCTTCATCGACAACGGGCTCCGGCGACGCTGGCGCGGCAAGCGGTTCGGCCGGGGGCACGGCGGTTTCGACAAACGCCGGCTCCGGCGCCGCCACACGGCTTTCCTGCATGGCGATAAAACCGCCACGGCTCATGATGTCCATCTGCTCGACGAACTGCGCGACCTCCGCCGGGGTTACGCCGGAGTCGGGCTTGGCCACGCGCAGCAACAGATCGGTGCCTTTGAGCAACGCATCGATATGATCGGGCGTCAGGCGCAACTGGCCGTTCTGCGCGCTTACCAGGCAGTCTTCCATCACATGGGCAATGCCCACGCCGGCATCGACGCCGACAATACGCGCCGCGCCTTTGAGCGAATGCGCAGCGCGCATGCAGGCTTCCAGCTGCTCGGCGTGCGTAGGGTTGCGCTCCAGCGCCAGCAGGCCGGCGTTGAGCACTTGGGCCTGGGCCTCGGCTTCCAGCTGAAACAGCTCCAGCATCGAGGCGTCGCGCATCTGATCCGGGGTCATGTCAGGCTCCGCATCACGGCGTTCAGTAGAAGGTCTTCATCGAGCAGGCGCACGCTGCGTTGCTGCCACTGCAACACGCCACGGGTGAACTTCGCCGCCGCCACACCAGCGCCCGCCTGGCCGGCGCTTGCCTGATCCAACTGCTGCTCCGGGAAGGCGTGAATGCCCAGCACTTCATCCACCGGCGCCACCACGTTGCCGCCCTGCGCCGCCAGAATCAGCAAGCGCGGCACCACGCGGCCGGCGGCTTTGGCCGGGGCCGCATCCAGGCCCAGCAACTCGCTGAGCGACACACACGGCACCAGCGCGCCGCGCACATTGGCCACGCCTAACAGCGCACGCGAGCGCTGATGGGGCAACGAATGAATCGGCGCCAGCGGCGACACTTCCACCAACGTGCGGGTGGCCAGGGCCAGCCATTCTTCGCCGAGACGAAACACAATCATGGAGCGCGTTATTTGCTCGCTGAGGTCGTCGGTGTGTTCGTACAGCGCCACGTGTTCCTGGCTCAGGCTGTAGCGATCAAGCAGGCGCGTGGCAGCCGCGCCGTAGACTTCACAGTTGCGGCAGTGCACATGTTCGATCAGTTTCGGGCAGCTCTTGTCGCCGCGCACGCCGATGCGGTTCCAGCAGTCGTCCACCGCGTATTCGCTGCGGTGCAGGCTCACGTCAGTCATGGCAATTACTCATGTCGGCCGGCTCCCCGTTGCGCCCGCCCCTGCAAGCGCTCGGCACCGGCCTTGTCGCCCTGCGCCGCGAGCAGCGCCGCCAGTTGCGCCAGGGCGGCCGGGTGGTGCGGTTGCAGGTACAAGGCCTTGCGGTAGAAACCCTGGGCGCCGGGCATGTCGCGCTCCACTTCGCAAAGCAGCCCCAGCCAATAAAACACTTCGGCCGAGGGGCCGTGGCTGGCCAGAAACCCATCGGCCAGGCGCCGCGCCTCCTGGCTGCGCCCCTGATTGGCCAGCGCAGCGATTTGCCCCAGTTGCTCCGCAGACGAATCCACCGCCGGCGCGTTGGCCACCACCGGTTTGGCAGGCAAGCGCGCCACCGGACGCGGCGCAGGCACCGGCGGCAACGCGCGACGGGGTGGCGGCGCAGGCATGCGCGGCACATCGGCCGCCAGCGGCTGGCGGCGAAACGCGAACGACAGCGCAATGCCCAGCGACTGCATGCCCACGCGGGTAAACAGGCCGGCTTCGGCCGGGCCGATAAACAGCACGCCGTCGTCGCGGGTCAGGCGCTTGAGCACCTCCAGCACCTGCTCCTGGGTCGGCACATCGAAATAAATCAGCAGATTGCGGCAGAACACCATGTCATACGGCAGCTCTGCGGCCAGCAGACCGGGCTCAAGCAGATTGCCGGCCTGAAAACGCACCTGTTTGCGCACCTGCGGACTGATCACATAACCATTGCCCTCGGCGCTGAAGTAGCGATTGCGAAAGCCCAGGGTGTCGCCGCGAAACGAATTGCGCCCGTACCGGCCGGCCACTGCGCGCTCGATGGACAAGGGGCTGATGTCCAGCGCGTCGACCGTGAACGAGGCGGCGGGCAGGTTGGCGTCGAGCAGGCACATGGCGATGGAATACGGCTCCTCGCCGGTTGAGCACGGCAGGCTCAGCAGCCGCAACGGCCGCGCGCCGGCCAATTCGCCGATGCGCCGGGTGGCCAGACGGGCCAGGGTGGCGAACGACTCGGGATAACGAAAAAACCACGTCTCGGGCACGATCACCGCTTCAATCAGCGCCTGCAATTCGGCATCCGACTGATTCAACGCGCGCCAGTAGTTTTCAACATCGCGCCCTGGCACAGCGGCCATGCAGCGCTGCACCGCGCGCTCGACCACCGACTCGCCCACCGTGATGGCGTCCAGGCCGATGCGTTCTTTCAGCAGTTGCTCGAAACGCGGGTCAATGCTCATGGCGTGCCGGTTTCCAGGCTCAAGCCGGCGGGCGGAAACAACAGCGCCTGCGCACTTTCAGGCAGCAACTGCTCGATCTGAATGCGCTGCACTAGGCCGTCGCGGGTTTCCAGTACCGGGCCTAAATATGGGGAGTCGGGGCTGAGCAAACCGTAATCGCGGAATGCCTCGGCGTCGCAGCGCAAGGTGTCGCTGGCTTGTTCCAGCACCAGACCGAGCGGGGTTTGGCGGCCGTCGCTGGTGCGGTAGTCGACCAGCACCGTGCGCGTGCTGGTGCGTGCTGGCGCAGGCGTGCCGAGGCTCAGGTGGCAAAGGTCGAGCACCGGCACCAGCGCGCCGCGAAAGGCGAACACGCCGGCCACCCAAGCCGGAGCGCCCGGAATGCTTTTAACCGGCACGCGGGGCAGCACCGCCACCACCTCGCGGGCAGCCAGCGCATAGCGTTCGCCGCCTAGCGAAAACAATAAATACAGCGGCGCCTTTTGAAGCGGCGCCGGCTGCGAGTGGCTGCTCATGGCGGCCTTAAACCTTGAAGCTCGACACGCCGCTACGCAGGCTGCCGGCCACCTGATTCAGCTCTTCGATGGCGAAGCTGGCCTGGCGCAGCGACTCCACGGTTTGCCCCGTGGCCTCGCCCAGTTGCGTGAGCGCCTGGGTAATCTGCTCGGCGCCGGTGGCCTGGGCTTGCATGCCCTCGTTGAGCACCACCACGCGCGGCGCCAGCGCCTGAACCTGGTCGATGGTTTGCGACAACTGCTCGCCCACCTCCTGCACCTCGCTCATGCCACGGCGCACCTGCTCGGAGAATTTATCCATGCCCATTACGCCGGCCGAGACCGCCGATTGAATCTCGCGCACCATCTGCTCGATGTCGTACGTGGCCACGGCCGTTTGGTCGGCCAAGCGCCGGACTTCGGTCGCCACCACCGAGAACCCACGCCCGTACTCGCCAGCCTTTTCCGCCTCGATGGCGGCGTTGAGCGAAAGCAGATTGGTCTGATCGGCCACTTTGACGATGGTGGTCACCACCTGATTAATGTTGCTGGCCTTCTCATTGAGAATGCCCAGCTTGGCGTTTACCAGCTCGGCGGCGCCCATTACCTGGCGCATGGTGTCTTCCATACGCTGCAGACCCACTTGCCCGGCCCCGGCCAGCGCCGATGCTTGCTCGGCGGAATAGGAAACCTCGCCCATGGTGCGCACCAGATCGCGCGAGGTAGCGGCAATCTCCCGCGAGGTGGCGCCAATTTGCGTAGTGGTGGCGGCGGTTTCGGTAGCCGTGGCCTGTTGCTGTTTGGAGGTGGCGGCAATTTCCGTGACCGACGTGGTGACCTGCACCGCCGAACGCTGCGCCTGGGACACCAGCGTGGTGATGTCATCGACCATGGCGTTGAAGCCGCCCTGCACCGCGCCGAATTCGTCGGCGCGCACATTGTTGAAACGCGTAGTGAGGTTGCCGGTGCGCATCACCGTGAGAATCTGCGCCAAGTTATTCAGCGGGCCCATGATGGCGCGCATCAAAACGAAACCGCTGATCAACGCCACGGCAATCACCAGCAACAGCGACAACACCAGGCTGATCTTCGCGCCGGCCGCCTGGGCGGTAATGGAGGTGGTGGCCACGTCGGCGCGGTCTTTATTGAACTGCACCATTTGCAGCAATTGCTCGCGGCCTTCAGCCCAGACCGGGTGCAGGCGCTCATTGAGAATTTTGCGTGCTTGCAGCGGCTGGCCTTGCTGGAAAGTGCCGAGCACCTCGGCGAGCGCCTTATTGAATTCGTCGCGGTTCTTCAGGAAGGAATCGAGGTGTGCTTTGTCTTCAACCTCAACAATGGACCGGCGGTATTCGGCTACGCGGGCCATGAGTTTTTCGTCGTTGCTGGTGAACTCGGCCAGCACGGCCGGGCTGATTACCTGCTCATCGGACAAACCCACCACTTGTTGCGCCAACAGGAAACTGTCGACCCAGGAGCTGCGAATGTAGGAGCTGAAATACACGCCGGGCATGGAATCTTCGGCCACGCTTTTGGCGCTGGTTTCGATGGTAACCAGCCGCGAATAGGCCACCACGACCATCAGAATAATGATCGCGATGATCACCGCGAAACTCGCCAGAATGCGCTGACGCAGGGTCCAGTTCTTCACTCGTAACTCCCCTAATGAACGGTGCCCGCGCACGGCTCAAGCTGACGGCGGCAGGTGGCGCGCCAATGCCAGCGACTGTAAGACGCGTCCTACACCGGCGCAAGCTGAAAGCGTAGCAGCGCGTAGGCAGATCAACGACTTATGGAAGGTAGTTACGGTCGGGTTTAGCGTGTGCAGGAAACGCTGGGCACACCTGCTTTTTGGTTTACGCCGAGCCGAAGGGGCGAAGCGCTTCGCTGCACCAGCCTTCGGGAAAGGCCTTGCCCAGAACGTTGAGGCGGCCCGGGCTCACTTTGACCGCAGCAGTTTCTTTCGCGTCAGCCTTCTGGCCCATCAGAATCGTCCTACCTCGCTTGGCACCGCGCCCCTACCTACCGCTAAGAGGCAGATGACAGCCTAAGCCACCTCGTTTCACCAAGCTTGCGGCTCACCTTCCGCGCGGGCCTATCACTATGAAACTCAGTTCGTTCCTACCGTCTTCGCTAAGCAAAACGCTCACGCCCTGGCACTACATTTCAGCGACCGCCTTGGTTGCGCTGACGGTGTTCAGCAGCCAATCGGCGTCAGCCGTAATGCTTGATCTGGGCACGTTGAGTGCCGAAGCCATCAGCGGAGACGGAACCACAGTGGTGGGAATTATCGGTACCGCCGAATTGTTTTACTGGCGCGCCGGCACGGGCGTCGTTTCGCTAGGCTCGCTTACCGACCTGACCTTTAACAGCGTGGTCAATCGCGACGGCACCTACATCGCCGGCAGCGCCGCCATCATCCCCGGCGACCCCCTCAACCATGCATTCCGCTGGGACGCGGTTAACGGCTTCGTTGACCTCGGCGCGTTAAATGGTCCGTGGAGCCAAATCTCTGGAATCAGCGACGACGGCCGTGTCGTAGTGGCTACCGACCTGGACTCGGCTGGCTACGATCAGTTTTTCCGCTGGGAGGCCGGTACGGTTAAGTATGTAAGTAATGCTCGCGCACAGGCCGTAAGCGGCGATGGCAACGTTGTGGTAGGCAGGTCGGCCGACTTAGCCTTTCGTTGGGATGAGGCTTCTGGAATTGTCTCGTTGGGCGCCTTACCCAACGGCGTGTTTTCCACTGCGAACGCCACGAACCGGGACGGCTCGGTCATCGTTGGCATCAGCGATTTAGGCGGCCCGGCGCAGCACGCTTTTCGACACACCGCCGCTGGCATGCAGGACCTCGGAACGCTGGGCGGGGGCTGGAGCTCGGCAATTGATGTGAACGCCGACGGTTCAGTCGTAGTGGGCACCAGCGAGGTGGCAGACGGTAGCGACCGCGCGTATCGCTGGACCCTCGGCGCCGGCATGGTCGACCTGGGCGTGCTGACGGGGCAACGCGAAAGCATGGCCTCGGGCGTAAGCGATGACGGCAACATTGTGGTCGGGGATAGCGGCGACCGCGCCTTTATTTGGAGTACCGCCAGCCCGGCAATACAAGACCTGTCCTACCTGCAAGCCTCGCTCTTGCGCAGCGCCATCACCGTCGATCACCTCGTTTCCGCCCAGACCCGCCGCCTGCGCGACCTCGCTCAGCAGCAATGCGTGCCCGGCGCGCTGCAGACGTTTTGCCTGAGCCTGGGGGGCAACCGCTACCGTGGCGAAGGCGATACCAACGGCAACCAAAATCACCTGAACGTGGCCGCCGGTCTGCGTGTGAACGAATACGTCGCGGTGGGCGCGACGGCGATCGTTGGCCGCGCGGACCTGCGCGAACAAAGCGCGGAACAGCGCAAGGCGTTTGGTTTGAGCGTGTGGGGCGCCTACCAGCAAAACGCCGATGCCACGGGCTGGAACGCCAGCGCCAGCGCGGCGGCCGGGGAAAGCGACAACCAGTTCGAGCGTGGCACCGGGCTGGACGATGTGCAGCGTGCTCGCGCCAAGGTGGACATCAACAGCAGCGTTCTGCGCCTTGCCGCTCAGTACGGCGTACCCGTTGGCAACTCGATGATTTCGCCCGAAGTGGCGCTCAGCCATGGCAAGACCACGCAAAACGGCTTCACCGAGCGCCACGTGGCCTTCCCGCTGACTATTGATAGCGCGCAACGCCGCGAAACTTACGTCACCCTTGCTGTGCGCAGCGCCACCGAGCTAAGCGCCAACGGCACCCTGCACCTGAGCGTGGCGGCCGACACGTTGGTCAAAGACAACACGCCGCCTATCACCGGTCACTCGACCGTGCCGGGCCTGCGCGGCTTCAAGCTAGACAGCAACCTGGACAAGCGCCGCGTCATACCGGTGGCGAATCTCGGCTACAGCCATGCGCTCGACGCCCATTCAACGCTGGGCGGCGGCGTACAGCTGTCGCAGTCGCGCTACGCGGGGGAACGTCCCCTGTTTGGCCTGGGCGTGCAGTACCGCTATTCGTTCTGAATAGCGATCTTAAAAATAGATAGCTCTTCTTTCCAACCGAAGAAACTCATGGCAAGGTCGCCTCATCGACCTTGCCGCGAGCCGCCTTCCATGATGACCCTGCGTCAGATCCGCCATTTCATTGCAGTGGCTGAGACCGGCTCCATCTCCGCTGCCGCCCAAGCGGTATTCATTTCCCAATCCACGCTAACGCTGGCCATTCAGCAACTGGAGCAGGAAATCGGCGTCAGCCTGTTCAATCGCCACGCCAAAGGCATGACCCTCACGCACCAAGGCCATCAGTTTCTGCGCCAAGCGCATTTGATTCTGGCGACGGTGGACAACGCCAAACGCAGCCTGCAGCAGAGCACTGACCAGGTCGCCGGCCAGCTCACCATCGGCGTTACCGGCTTGGTGGCCGGTTACTACCTGGCCGATTTGATCACCCGCTTCCAACGCGCCTACCCGAACGTGGAAATCCGCGTGATGGAGGACGAGCGCCCGTATATCGAGCATTTGCTAGTCAGCGGCGAAATTGATGTGGGCGTGCTGATTCTGTCCAACCTCGAAGACCGCCACGCCTTGCAAACCGAGGTGCTCACCCATTCGCCGTTGCGCCTTTGGTTGCCGCCGCAACACCCGTTGCTGGAGCACGACAGCATCAGCCTGGCGGACGTGGCGAAGGAGCCGATGATTCAGCTGAACGTCGATGAAATGGGGCTGAACGCACAGCGCATCTGGTCGCGCGCTGGCTTGCAGCCGAACGTGACCCTTCGGACCGGCTCTACCGAAGCGGTGCGAAGTCTGGTGGCGGCGGGCTTGGGGCTTTCTATTCAGCCGGACATGACTTATCGGCCGTGGTCGCTGGAGGGCGATATTATCGAGGCGCGGGCGGTAGTGGATCTGACCCAAACGCTGGACGTCGGCCTGGCCTGGCGGCGAGGCACGGCGCGGCCTGCGCTGGTCGACCCGTTCCTTACGGTCGCCCGCGAGCAGCTCAACAACCGCAGGCCATCTATTTAATCGAACGCGGCGTTCGGTATTTAGAATTTGTCGCCTACCTAACGGCCCACTAGTCTCTGTTGCCATTCGTATCAAAGCGTTTCAGCTCTCGCGAAAGCGGCTGGCGCTTTAAAAAACAACAACAGTGAGCGAACTTGATGGCCGGTGCCGCCCCCTCCGCGACTTTTTGCAGCGCCCTGCTGATCGACGGCCAGCTCGTGACTGGCGAAGGCTTTGTCGAGCCGATTCTGAATCCCGCCTCCGGCGAAACCCTCATTCGTATTGCCGAAGCTTCAACCGACCAGGTCGAAGCCGCCATTCATGGCGCCCACCGCGCCTCCACTGGCTGGGCCCGCACCACCCCGCAACAGCGCTCCGTCATCTTGCTGAAGATTGCCGATGCCATCGAGCAGCGTGCTGACCAATTGGCGCAGTTGGAGGCGTTGAACTGCGGCAAGCCGCAGCATCTGGCGCGCCAGGACGACCTGACCGCTGCCGTCGATGTATTTCGCTTTTTCGCCGGTGCCGTGCGTTGCCAGACCGGGCAACTGGCCGGCGAATACCTGCCGGGCTACACCAGCATGGTGCGTCGCGATCCCATTGGCGTGGTTGCCTCAATAGCGCCCTGGAATTACCCGCTGATGATGGCCGCCTGGAAAATCGCCCCGGCGCTGGCGGCTGGCAACACGCTGGTGTTCAAGCCGTCCGAACACACGCCGTTGTCGATTTTGAGCCTGGCACCGGTGCTCGCCGAGCTGCTGCCGTCGGGCGTGATCAACATTATTTGTGGCGGCGGCGAAAGCGTCGGCAGCCATTTGGTCAGCCACCCAAAGGTGCGCATGGTGTCGCTCACGGGCGATATCGTCACCGGCCAGAAAATTCTTCAGGCCGCCGCCAAAAGCGTGAAGCGCACGCATCTGGAGTTGGGCGGCAAAGCGCCGGTGATTGTGTGCAACGACGCCGACCTGAAAGCCGTGGTCGACGGCGTTCGCACCTATGGCTATTACAACGCTGGCCAGGACTGCACCGCCGCTTGCCGCATCTATGCGCAAGCCGGCATTCACGACCGTCTGGTAGCCGAACTGGGCGACGCGGTCAGCAGCCTGCGCTTTGCCCGCAAGCGTGATTCCGACAACGAAATCGGCCCGCTGATCAGCGCGCGCCAGCGCGACCGCGTGGCCAGTTTTGTCGAGCGTGCGCTGGGCCAGCCGCACATCGAACGCGTGACCGGCGCCGCCGTGCATTCCGGCCCCGGCTTTTACTACCAGCCGACGCTGCTGGCCGGCTGCAAACAGAGCGACGAAATTGTTCAGCGCGAAGTGTTTGGCCCGGTGGTCACCGTGACCCGCTTCGACGAATTGAGCCAGGCGGTGGACTGGGCCAATGACTCCGAATACGGCCTGGCCTCTTCGGTGTGGACGCAAAACCTCGACAAAGCCATGCAGGTCGCCGCCCGTTTGCAGTACGGCTGCACCTGGATCAACAGCCACTTCTTGCTGGTCAGCGAAATGCCCCACGGCGGGCTGAAACGCTCGGGTTACGGCAAGGATTTGTCCAGCGACTCGCTGGAGGATTACACCGTGGTGCGTCACATCATGGCGCGCCACGGCCAACTGACCGTTTGACGATTTACGCAAGCCCTTCCAGCCCGGCCTAGACCGTGCGGTTACATAACAAGAAGTCCCGTTACACGACGTTCAACTGCCCCAATAAAACAGAGAAGAGGGATACCTAAATGTTCGTGAAAAAAACCGCTTTATTAAGTGCGCTGACCACCGCCCTGCTGGCCAGCGCCAGCCTGCAAGCGGCTGAAACGCTGAAGGCTGTCGGTGCTGGCGAAGGCGCGCTGGATATCATCGCCTGGCCTGGTTACATCGAACGCGGCGAGACCGACAAGAACTACGACTGGGTGACCCAGTTCGAGAAAGACAGCGGCTGCAAAGTGAACGTGAAAACCGCTGCCACCTCGGACGAAATGGTCAGCCTCATGACCAAGGGCGGCTACGACCTGGTCACCGCCTCGGGCGATGCTTCGCTGCGCCTGATCTACGGCAAGCGCGTACAGCCGATCAACCCGGAATTGATCCCCAATTGGAAAACCATCGACGGCCGCCTCAAAGACGCGCCGTGGTACGTGGTCGACGGCAAAACCTACGGCGCGCCCTACCAATGGGGCCCGAACGTGCTGATGTACAACACCAACGTGTTCAAGAAAGCGCCGGACAGCTGGAGCGTGTTGTTCGAGGCCCAAGACCTGCCCGACGGCAAGCCGAACAAAGGCCGCGTGCAAGCCTACGACGGCCCGATCTACATCGCTGACGCTGCGCTGTACCTGAAAAACGCCAAGCCTGAACTGAAGATCAACGACCCTTACGAACTCAACGAAACCCAGTACAAGGCCGTGCTCGACGTGCTGCGCAAACAGCACGAGCTGATCCACCGCTACTGGCACGACACCACCGTGCAAATGAGCGACTTCAAAAACGAAGGCGTTGTGGCCTCCAGCGCCTGGCCGTATCAAGCCAACGCGCTGAAAGGCGAAGGTCAGCCGATTGCCACCGTGTTCCCGAAAGAAGGCGTGACCGGCTGGGCCGACACCACCATGTTGCACGCCGAAGCCAAGCACCCGAACTGCGCTTACAAGTGGATGAACTGGTCGCTGGAACCGAAAGTACAAGGCGACCTGGCCGCCTGGTTCGGCTCGGTGCCAGCGGTGCCGGTGGCGTGCAAATCCAGCGAGTTGCTGGGTGCTGAAGGCTGTGCGGTGAACGGCTACGACCAGTTCGACAAGATCGCCTTCTGGAAGACCCCGCAGGCCAAGTGCAAGACGCAGGATTCGTGTGTTCCGTATTCCAAATGGACGCAGGATTTCATTTCGATCATGGGCGGTAGGTAGTTTTCAGCCGCACCACCGTCATCCCCGCGCAGGCGGGGATCCAGATTTGCATGGCGAACATCGCTCTGTCCGAAACTCTGGATTCCCGCCTACGCAGGAATGACGGTGCAATTGTCCTTTGCTGTGTTTGCACCCACCACCTCGTTCGCCGCGTGCCGTGAGCATCTAACGGCTCGGGCAATCGAGGGTGGCTTTTACCCCGGAGTTCCCCGCTATGACCCCTGCTGTGCAATTCACCGATGTGTCCCGCGTGTTCGGCGACGTCAAGGCTGTGGACCGTGTGTCCATCGACATTCAGGACGGTGAGTTTTTTTCCATGCTTGGCCCTTCCGGCTCGGGCAAAACCACGTGCTTGCGGCTGATTGCCGGTTTCGAGCAGCCGAGTGCAGGCTCCATTCGCATTCATGGCGTCGAGGCCGTGGGCCTGGCGCCGTACCAGCGCGATGTAAATACGGTGTTTCAGGATTACGCCCTGTTTCCCCATATGAACGTGCGCGACAACGTGGCCTACGGCTTGAAAGTAAAAGGCGTGGGCAAGAGCGAGCGCCTGAACCGTGCCGAGGAAGCCTTGGGCATGGTGGCGCTGGCCGGTTATGGCGAGCGCAAGCCGGTGCAATTGTCGGGCGGCCAGCGTCAGCGCGTGGCCTTGGCCCGCGCGTTGGTCAATCGGCCACGCGTGTTGCTGCTCGACGAACCCCTCGGCGCGCTGGATTTGAAGCTACGCGAGCAAATGCAAAGCGAGCTGAAGAAACTGCAGCGCCAGCTCGGCATCACCTTTATTTTTGTCACCCACGACCAGACTGAAGCGCTGTCGATGTCCGACCGCGTGGCGGTGTTCAACAAGGGCCGCATCGAGCAGGTCGACACCCCGCGCAATCTCTATATGAAACCGGCCACGCCATTTGTGGCCGAGTTCGTCGGCACCTCGAATGTGCTGCGCGGCGAGTTGGCGCAACTGCTGACGGGCAGCGCCGCGCCCTTCTCGATTCGCCCGGAACACATCCGTCTGCAAGAGGCCGCTGGCTCTGATGCTAACGCCACCGAGGTGCTCGTCACCGGTTTGCTTCACGACGTGCAGTACCAAGGCGCCGCCACGCGCTTTGAAGTACGGCTGGAGAACGGCCAGAACCTCAGCGTGACCCAAGCCAACAATCAGTGGCAGCAAAGCGCACCGGCGTTCCAGGCCGGGCAGCAAGTGAGCGTGCGCTGGGCCCGCGAGGCCATGGTGGCGCTTGTTGACGTGGAGGCTCGCTGACATGAGCGCCCTCGCTACGCCCTTGGCTGAACGCCGCCCTGGCGGGTTGCTGCACGGGTTGTCGAACCTGCTGTACCGCAAGCCCAATCTGTATCTGGCGATGCTGCTGATACCGCCGCTGCTGTGGTTCGGCGTGATCTATTTCGCCCCGCTGCTGACCTTTCTTTGGCAGGGCGTGTACACCTACGACGAAATGGCCATGGCCGCCACGCCCGACCTGACCTGGGCCAACCTGGCCGCGCTGTTCGAGCCGGCCAACTACGACATCATTCTGCGCACCGTGACTATGGCCATTGCCGTGTCGCTGGCCAGCGCTGCGCTGGCCTTTCCCATCGCCTATTACATGGCGCGCTACACCACGGGCAAAACCAAGGCGTTCTTTTACATCGCGGTGATGCTGCCGATGTGGGCCAGTTACATCGTCAAGGCCTACGCCTGGACGCTGCTGTTGGCCAAGGGCGGCGTGGCGCAATGGTTCGTGGAGCAGCTGCATCTGGGGCCGGTGTTGCAATTCATTCTGGGCATTCCGGGCATTGGCGGCAGCACCTTGTCGACCTCGCAGCTGGGCCGCTTTCTGGTGTTTGTGTACATCTGGCTGCCGTTCATGATTCTGCCGATTCAGGCCTCGCTGGAGCGGCTGCCGCCGTCACTGTTGCAGGCCTCGGCCGACC
This sequence comes from Pseudomonas sp. AC136, assembly GCF_979258585.1. Lineage (NCBI taxonomy): Bacteria > Pseudomonadati > Pseudomonadota > Gammaproteobacteria > Pseudomonadales > Pseudomonadaceae > Pseudomonas > Pseudomonas sp. AC136. Next base: position 4,472,965 of record NZ_OZ409865.1, on the reverse strand, counting down.
TTGGCGCGCGCCCTTCGCAAACCTTTATGCAGGTGATTCTGCCGCTGTCGGTGCCGGGCATTGCTGCCGGTTCGATCTTCACCTTCAGCCTCACCCTGGGCGATTTCATCGTGCCGCAGCTGGTGGGCCCGCCCGGGTTGTTTATCGGCAACATGGTTTATACCCAGCAAGGTTCGATCGGCAACATGCCGATGGCCGCCGCGTTCACTTTGGTGCCGATCGTGTTGATCGCCGTGTACCTGTCCATCGTCAAACGACTGGGGGCTTTCGATGCACTCTGATGCTTCGGCTTCGCTGCCGCTGAAAATGGCGGCCTGGGGCGGGTTGGTGTTTTTGCACTTCCCGATCCTGATCATCTTTATGTACGCCTTCAACACCGAGCAGTCGGCGTTCAGCTTTCCGCCGCAGGGCTTCACGCTGCACTGGTTCAGCGTCGCCTTCGCGCGGCCGGATGTGCTGGAGGCGATCAAGCTGAGCGCGCAGATCGCCTGCCTGGCCACGCTGATCGCCATGGTGCTCGGCACCCTCGCTGCGGCGGCGCTGTATCGCCGCGATTTCTTCGGCAAGGAAGGCGTGTCGCTGATGCTGATTCTGCCCATCGCCCTGCCCGGCATCGTGACCGGCTTGGCGCTGCTGACGGCGTTCAAAGCCTTCGGCATCGAGCCGGGCATTTTCACCATCGTGGTGGGCCACGCCACGTTCTGCGTGGTGATTGTTTACAACAACGTGATCGCCCGTTTTCGCCGTACTTCCCACAGCCTGATCGAAGCCTCGATGGACCTGGGCGCCGACGGCTGGCAGACGTTCCGCTACATCATTTTGCCGAACCTCAGCTCGGCGTTACTGGCCGGCGGCATGTTGGCGTTTGCGCTGTCGTTCGACGAAATCATCGTCACCACCTTTACCGCTGGCCACGAACGCACCTTGCCGCTGTGGCTGCTCAACCAACTCAGCCGCCCGCGCGACGTGCCGGTGACCAACGTGGTCGCCATGCTCGTGATGCTGGTGACCATGCTGCCGATTCTGGGCGCGTATTACCTCACCAAAAGTGGGGAAAGCGTGGCCGGTAGCGGCGGGAAATAAAAGCGATGCACTTCCCCCTGTAGGAGCGGCTTCAGCCGCGATGCTCTTAAAAAATCAAAAGCATCGCGGCTAATCGGAATGCCGCCCAACCTCTCCTACAAGGGAGCCCGAACCACACCTGATAAAGAGGGTAGAACCGATGCAAACCAAACTGCTGATCAACGGCCAACTGGTCGCCGGTGAAGGCGCCGCGCAAGCGGTTTTAAATCCCTCGCTGGGCACCGAGCTGGTGAGCATCAACGAGGCCAGCGAAGCCCAGGTGGACGCTGCTGTGCGCGCCGCCGACGCCGCGTTCGACAGCTGGTCGCAAACCGCGCCGAAAGACCGTTCGCTGTTGCTGCTCAAACTCGCCGATGTGATCGACGCCAACGCCGAAGAACTGGCGCGGCTCGAATCACAGAACTGCGGCAAGCCGTACAACGCCGCGCTGAATGACGAGCTACCGGCGATTGCCGATGTGTTCCGCTTCTTCGCGGGCGCCAGCCGCGTGATGGGTGGCTCGGCCGCCGGTGAATACCTGCCCGGCCATACCTCGATGATTCGCCGCGATCCGGTCGGCGTGGTCGCCTCCATCGCGCCGTGGAACTACCCGCTGATGATGGCCGCCTGGAAGCTCGGCCCGGCCCTGGCCGCAGGCAACACGGTGGTGCTCAAGCCGTCCGAGCAAACGCCGCTGACCGCCTTGCGCCTGGCCGAACTGGCTGCCGACATTTTCCCCGCTGGCGTGCTCAACGTGGTGTTCGGCCGTGGCCCAAGCGTGGGCGCGCCGCTGACCGGTCACCCGAAAGTGCGCATGGTGTCGCTGACTGGTTCGGTGGCGACGGGCAGCAACATCATCGCCAGCACCGCCGACACCGTGAAGCGCATGCACATGGAATTGGGCGGCAAGGCGCCGGTGGTGATTTTCGATGACGCCGATATCGACGCCGCCGTGGAAGGCATCCGCACCTTCGGCTTCTACAACGCCGGACAAGATTGCACCGCCGCCTGCCGCATCTACGCGCAAAAAGGCATCTACGAAAAATTCGTGACCAAGCTGGCCGAGGCCGTGAGCACCATCAAATACGGTGTGCAGGATGACGACAGCACCGAGCTTGGCCCGCTGATCACGCAGCAGCACCTGGACCGCGTGGCCGGTTTCGTTGAGCGTGCCCGCGCCATTCCCCATATCAAAGTGCTTACCGGCGGCAAGAAGGTCGACGGGCCTGGCTTCTTCTTCGAGCCGACCGTGCTGGCCGGCGCGCTGCAAGACGACGAAGTGGTGCGCCGCGAAATTTTCGGGCCGGTGGTGTCGGTCACCGAGTTCAGCGACGAAGCCCAAGCCCTGGCGTGGGCCAACGATTCGGACTACGGCCTGGCCTCCTCCGTGTGGACCCAGGACGTCGGCCGCGCCCACCGCTTTGCCGCCCGCCTGCAATACGGCTGCACCTGGGTGAACACGCACTTCATGCTGGTCAGCGAAATGCCCCACGGCGGCCAAAAGCTGTCGGGCTACGGCAAAGACATGTCCATGTACGGCCTGGAGGACTACACCACCGTGCGGCATGTGATGTTCAAACATTAAGGAAAGCCTGTAGGAGAGGCTTCAGTCTCGATTGGCCCGACATAACGCGGCCAAGCGCATCGAGGCTAAAGCCTCTCCTACAAAGGTCTTTGCAAGGTTTTACCTCCACTTTTCACCGTCCCGGCCGTTGCTGGCGTGCGCAGCAGCGGTGGTGAGCCGTGGCCGTTTGCGGGTGCGCAATGCCAATAACGACAGCCCAACCGGGCACATAAATAAATAGCTGCCATCACTTTCGAGGAGCACTAAAAATGAGCGATCAATTCGCCGACAGCGACGCGGAGCAATTACGCGCGCTGGGCTATACGTCCAACTTCAAACGCAGCATGAGCGTGACGGAAAACTTCGCGCTGGGCTTTACCTACCTGTCGCCCGTGGTGGGCGTGTACACCCTGTTTGGCCTGTGCCTGGCAGCCGGCGGCCCGCCGATGTTCTGGGCCTATTTGCTGGTGGGCCTGGGGCAAATGCTGGTGTGCCTGGTGTTTGGCGAAGTGGTGTCGCAGTTCCCGATTTCCGGCGGCGTCTATCCGTGGGCCCGCCGGTTGGTGGGCAAGCGCTGGGCGTGGATGGTCGGCTGGGTGTATGCCTGGGCATTGGTGGTGACCATCGCCGCCGTGGCGGTGGGCGCCGGGCCGTACATGGCGGCCATGCTCGGCTTCGAGCCGAGCAATAACACCAACATCGGCATCGCCCTGGTGCTGACGGTCATCGCCACGGTGGTCAACCTCAGCGGCACCAAGGTGCTGGCGCGCATCGCCATGTTCGGCTTTATCTGTGAACTGCTGGGCGCGTTGGTGGTGGGCATCTACTTGCTGATTTTCGAACGTCATCAGCCGTTCAGCGTGTTGTTCAACACGTTCGATATCAGTATCGATGGCTCGTACCTGCCGGCCTTCCTCACCGCTTCGTTGGCGGGCATGTTTTTGTATTACGGCTTCGAGGCGTGCGGCGATGTGGCCGAAGAAACGCCGAACCCGAGCAAGAGCATTCCCAAGGCCATGCGCATGACCATTTACGTCGGCGGTATCGCGGCAATGTTTGCCTGCCTGGCGCTGATTCTGGCGGTGCCAGACATGGCCGCCGTGATCAACGGCACCGACGCCGACCCGGTCACCACCATTCTCAACAACGCCTTCGGCGCCACGGGCTCGAAAGTGGTGATGGCAGTGGTCATGGTGTCGTTCATCTCCTGCGTGCTGAGTCTGCAAGCGGCGGCCAGTCGCCTGCTGTATTCGTATGCCCGTGACGAAATGATCATCGGCAGCAGCTTGCTGAAAAAACTCTCGCCCACCACCCACGTACCGACCACGGCCTTGCTGGTGTGCGGCGTGTTGCCGGCCATCGTCATCTGCCTGGGTTTTGTGCTGCAAGACGCCATCGCCACCATCGTCAGCTTTGCTGCCATCGGCATTTACCTGGCGTTCCAGATGATTGTCAGCGGCGCCTTGTTTGCCCGCCTGCGTGGCTGGAAACCCAGCGGTGCGTTCACCCTCGGCGGCTGGGGCATGCTGGTGAATATCGGCGCGTTGATCTACGGCGTGCTGGCGATCATCAACATGGCCTGGCCGCGCTCGCCGGATGCCGCCTGGTACGTGAACTACGGCATGCCGTTGTCCACCGCCATCGTGATTGGCCTGGGTGTGATTTACATGGTGCTGCGCAAGCCGTACGAACATGGCACTGCGCCGGCCGGCGATGCCTGGAAACTCAACAAGTAAAACCGCTAATGCCCGGTTCACGCCGGGCCCAGCGTGGCAGGATGTTTGTGCTTACGAGGTGCGCGCGATTGCGCGCCTCGTAATACAAGAGGCATGATGCGGCGAAGGCACCCACCGTCAGCTCGGAGCAGCCGGCAGTGACCGCTGCTCATGGAAGATGCCATGCCACACTCGATTTCGCGCCAAGGTCGGCCAATCCCCTCTCAGCGTTCAACACGACGGCCGTTCTGGCTGCTGGTGTTGTTTTTGCCGTGGTTTGCCAGTCAAAGCAGCCAGGCTGCCGTGCCGCCGCCGGCACATTTGCAGACCATCGATTTTCAGCTGCGCTGGAAACACCAATTCCAATTCGCCGGTTATTACGCCGCCATCGCCCAGGGTTATTACCGTGAGGAAGGCTTCGACGTGCGCCTGCACGAGGGCGCGCCGGGCAAAACGCCGGTCGAAGAAGTGCTGGCCGGGCGGGCGCTGTATGGCGAGTCCAACAGCGAATTGCTGTTCGAGCGTTTGAACGGCAAACCGCTGGTGGCGCTGGCGGCCATTTTTCAGCATTCGCCTTCGGTGCTGCTGGCCCGCTCCGATGCCGGCATTCACACGGTGCACGACCTGGTCGGCAAGCGCGTGATGCTGATGAACGCGCAAACCGATGCCGACTTTCTCACCATGTTCAGCCGCGAAGGCATCGACCCCGCCAGCCTCGATTTGCAGCCAAGCAGTTACGACGTCAACGACCTGGTGAGCGGCAAGGTGCAGGCGTTCAATTCGTACCTCACCAACGAGCCGTTTTACCTGCAACAGCACAACGTGGCTTACACCGTGCTGTCGCCGGCCACCTACGGCATCGATTTCTACAGCGATATTCTGTTCACCACCGAGGCCGAAGCCACCGACAACCCTATCCGCGTGGCCGCGTTTCGCCGCGCCACCTTGCGCGGCTGGCGGTATGCGATGGATCACCCGGACGAAATCATCGACCTGCTGCTGACCAAGTATCAGGTGAACAAAACCCGCGAACACCTTGAGTTCGAAGCGCAGGCGATGCGCGGCCTGATTCTTCCCGACCTGGTGGACATCGGCCACATGAACCCCGGCCGCTGGCTGCGCATGGCCGAAGCGTTCAAAGAACAGAAAATGGTGCCGAGCATGAGCCGCCTGGACGGCTTTCTTTACGACCCCAACCCGCCGCAACTGGTGGAACGGCTGCGCACCATCATCATGCTCATCAGCATTGGCTGCGCCGCGATTCTGGTGGTGGTGCTGATTCTGCTCAGCAGCCAGCGTCGACTGCAGCGCGAGATTGCCCGGCGCATCGTGGCCGAGGAAGAAGTGCGCGCCCTGGCGTTTCATGACTCGCTCACGGGGCTGCCGAACCGCAACAGCTTTATTCCGTATGCCACACAGAAGCTGCTGACCGCCAAGCGCAACGACGAGCGTTTGGCCCTGTGTTACCTGGACCTGAACAAATTCAAAGAAATTAACGACTCCTACGGCCACCAGGCCGGCGATGCGATTCTGGTGCACGCGGCGCAAGCCATCAGCGCCAACATTCGCGAGGCCGACATGGCCGCGCGCATGGGCGGCGACGAGTTTGTGGTGCTGCTTGACGGCGTACACGACGCCGATGACATCTACCGCCTCACCGAGCAGATTTCCCACGCCATCGCCCAGCCCATGCTTTGGCAGGGTCGAGAACTGAGCGTGACGTGCAGCCTGGGCGTGGCGATTTATCCGCAAGCGGGCGAGCAGCTGGACGAGCTGATGTCCAAAGCCGACTCGGCGATGTTCTATAAAAAAGCCGCGATGCTGGCCCTGCGCTAGGGCCGCTGCCAGTCAACTAGCCTGAACCATCTGCGGCCCAAGCCGGTCCACCCTTTCAGTTACCTCTGATTGAAGGAACGGCTATGAACACGCAAAAACGCTACGTCCCGCAGGAAATCGACGACATCGAAGACCGCATGGGTTCCATCGAGCAGTTGGACTTCGACGACCGCAACGATGAGCGCAGCGGCCAGGTAGGCGACCTTAAATCCCCGGAAGAAATCGCCCGTGAGCAGCCGGCCAAGCGCGTGCGTGAAGCAGGCCAGAGCGGCGGCGAAACGTTGGGCATCGGTGAAAACGAAGACGGCGTGAGCATGGACGACCTGAGCCCGGAAACCCTGATCGACGAAACCGGCGCCCGCTCACCCAACGAGCCAGGCGGCACCGTGGCGGCAGATTGGGATTTGAGCATTGTCGATGAGGCGGATATCGGCGAGGGGTATGGGCTGGATGAGGAAGAGTTGGCGCATGTGAAGCCGTTGGATGGGAAGCCGGAGTAGATAAGCCTTCTGATTAGGCGTTGGGCTAAGCGGCTGTGTCCGTCGCGCTATTCTGGATCCCCGCGTGCGCGAGGATGACGGAGATTTGGATGATAAACACCGTCATCCTCGCGAAGGCGGCGGTTCGACGACTCGAGATCCAGAATCGATCAGGCTAACGGTGATTGCCGACAAAGCCTCAAGTGCACCCCTACCGCGCAGCAATATGCGCAATCATCAACTGCACCGTCTCCTGCCCGCGATACTCGTTAACGTCCAGCTTGTAAGCCAACTCCACCCAGCGCACGGTGGGGTTCGGCCACACCTCACGGTCAACGCCAAACGCGATGCCGTCTAGCTGCACCGAGCCGCACTCGCTTTTGAGCACCACTTTCAAATGCCGCTCGCCAACCACCCGTTGCTGCACCACTTGAAACACGCCGTGAAACAGCGGCTCGGGGAAGTGTTGCCCCCACGGTCCGGCGTTGCGCAGGGCGCGGGCCAGTTCCAGGTGGAACTCTTCTACGGCCAGTGCGCCGTCTGATAGCAGCCGGCCGGTAAGGTCATCTTCTTGCAGGTGGCGGCGCACTTCGGTGTCGAAAGCAGCGGCAAATGCGGTGAAATGTTCCTGCGGTAACGACAGCCCGGCGGCCATCGCGTGGCCGCCGAATTTGCTGATCAAGCCAGGGTTTTTGGCGGCCACGGCATCCAGTGCATCGCGAATGTGGAAGCCCGGCACCGAACGGGCCGAGCCTTTGAGCACGCCATCGCCGGCATCGGCAAAGGCAATGGTCGGCCGGTGGTAACGCTCTTTCAGGCGCGAGGCGAGGATGCCGATCACGCCCTGGTGCCAGTCTGCTTCGAACAGGCACAGGCCAAACGGCAGGGTGTCCAGCGGCAGGTCTTTAAGCTGGGCCAACGCTTCGCGCTGCATGCCCTGTTCGATGGCTTTGCGGTCTTGGTTAAGCTGGTCGAGTTGTACGGCCATGTCGCGCGCAAGGGCTTCGTCTTCGCACAACAGGCACTCGATGCCCAGGCTCATGTCGTCCAGCCGGCCAGCCGCGTTCAAGCGCGGGCCGAGAATAAAGCCCAAGTCGGTGGAGGTGATGCGCTCGGCCGGCCGCCCCGCCACCTCCAGCACCGCACGCAAGCCAGGGCGCGCACGGCCTGCGCGAATCCGGGCGAGGCCTTGGTGCACCAGAATGCGGTTGTTGGCGTCCAGCGGCACCACGTCGGCGACGCTGCCCAAGGCGACCAGGTCGAGCAATTCAGCCAGGTTCGGTTCTTTGATGCCGGCACGGGTGAACCAGTCCAGCTCACGCAACCGGGCACGCAGGGCCAGCAATACATAAAAAATCACGCCAACGCCGGCCAGCGCTTTGCTCGGGAAGGTGCAGCCGTGCTGGTTCGGGTTGACGATGGCGTCGGCGGCGGGCAGTTCAGGGCCGGGCAAGTGGTGGTCGGTGACCAGCACGTTCAACCCGGCAGCCTTGGCCGCCGCCACGCCTTCAACGCTGGAAATGCCGTTGTCCACCGTCAGCAACAACTGCGGCTCGCGCTCCAACGCGACGGCGACAATTTCCGGGGTCAGGCCGTAGCCGTATTCAAAGCGATTGGGCACTAGGTAATCGACGTGGGCCGCGCCCAGCGCCCGCAAGCCGAGCACGCCGACGGTGCTGGCGGTAGCGCCGTCGGCGTCGAAGTCGCCGACGATCAAAATGCGCTGACGCTGCTCCAGCGCCTGCACCAGCAATGCCACGGCGGCATCGATGCCCATCAGTTGCTGGTAGGGAATCAGCTTGGCCAGGCCTTTATCCAACTCCAGCGCCGACTGCACGCCACGGGCGGCATACAAACGGGTCAGCAGGGGCGGCAGGTCGCCGAGGTTGGGCAAGGTGGCAGGTAACGGGCGGGCTTCGATGCGCATGGGTTTTGGCAGGTTCTACACAAGTAAAAAGGCATTCAACGGGGCGACCCCATGACGCTGAGGAGTCGGCGCGGGCGCGCATCAGGCATTCGGTCGGCGGGCACCTTCGATGTTCCAGTGCGGCTCGATTTCGCTGAGGCGCAGTCTAAACCGTTCCACCTGTTCGGAGAAACGCATGGCCAGCCAATGCAGGCCCTGCAGGGTGCTGTCCTGACCAAGGGGCGTGGGCTCTTCGCCAACCAGGCTGTTGGAGGCCTCGTTACGCTGAAGCAGCAGGCCCACCCGGCCAAAACGCAGGGCACGGGCGGTGCGCAATAACTGGCGACGCACCGCGATTTCACGCGGCGTGCAGGCCAGCTCGAAGCCGGACGCGGGCTGCGAGTTGATCAACATTTCCAGCGTTTCAAGAATCGAGCGGTGCAGACGCTGCAGCTCTTCCAGGCGCGCGAGCGGCACGCGGGTTTCCTTGGCCACCGACTCCATTAGCGCCCGCGCCTGCACCAGCCGTTGGCTCATGACCACAAAGCGCTGGCCCGTTTGTTCGACGGACTGCGGTTTGCCGTCCAGTAGTGCGCCGTAAAGCCGGGCGCAGTCGCGCAGGTTGTCGGCCAGGCGATAACGCCACGCGTATACCGCGTATTGCGGCAGCACAAAGGAGAACGCCACGGCAATGGAAATGCCGATCAGCACGTTGGCGGTGCGCCATAAACCGGTACTGAAATCCAGATCGCCGTGACCGGCGACGATCACCATGGTGATGGCCGTCAGCACCGCGACATAACCGGGCCGGCCGATGGCGTAGTAGGCGCAGGCACCCGCGCTGATCGACATGAGCGTGAAGAACAGCAGCAGCGAGCCGGACAGGTTCATCAGCACAATCAACCCCAGCCCAATAACGGCGCCGAGCATGGTGCCCAGCGCGCGCTCCATGGCTTTCTTGCGCACATTGCCGTAGTGCTGCAACCCGCCGACCACCACCAGCAGCGACACCGATGCCCACACGCCGTGGGGCAGGTTGATACCAGTGGTTAGAACAACGGTGGCCGCCATGGCCAGGCCCACGCGCACGGCGTGGATCATGTTGGCGTGTTTGTAGCGAACGTAGGGCGAGGTAATCGCCTGTATCAGCCGCGCCAGCCGGCCGCGTCGTTGCGCTGCGGTCGGTGAAGTCTTAGAACCCATGGTGCCGTGACCTCGGTTAACCCTCGGCGGCGTTTATTCGCCGCGATCGCCCATCAGCCATTCCAGTTGCACTTCGTGCTGGCCACGCTCGTCGGTGACGTAAATGGTGCCTTCGCTGATCATCACGGCCCAGTTGATGGCGCGCGGCATGTCTTTGGCCAGGTTCTCCAGCGCCTCTTGCGGCACGGCGGCGATGTTGACGTTTTTCAGCATTTTTGCCGCGTCCACCACCTTGCTCTGCCACACGCGCAAGCTGCCGTAGGCCAACAGGCTGGTGCGTTCGGTGCGGCGCGAACACCAGGTCAGGCGATCGGCATCCGGCAAGCCAACTTCGATCCAGTGCAGCACACGGCCGTCCAGGCTCTTCTCCCACAGCGCCGGTTCATCGACATCCGACAAGCCACGGCCAAAGCTCAATTCTTCGCTGTACCACAGGGCGTAAGCGAGCAGGCGCACGGTCATGCGTTCTTCGGTTTCCGAAGGATGGCGGGCGATGGTCAGGCGCGATGTGGCGTACACGCCTCGGTCGAGGTCGGTGAGGTTGAGGTCGACTTTGTAGGTCGTGGAAGGCTGGGCCATGGTCGGGTGTCTGGGCAGGGGAAAGGTCGGCAAGTCTACCGCAAGCGACCGCTGCGGGTTAGAGTCGCGGCCATTGTCTGCCGCCGGATTGCGCCATGAACCTTGCCAACAAACCCCTCGCTGGGGTGAAAGTCGTCGAACTCGGCACGCTGATCGCCGGGCCGTTTGCCTCGCGCATCTGCGGCGAATTTGGTGCAGAGGTGGTGAAGGTGGAGTCGCCCGATGGCGGCGACCCGCTGCGCAAGTGGCGCAAGTTATATGAAGGCACCTCGCTGTGGTGGTTTGTGCAGGCGCGCAATAAAAAGTCGCTGACGCTTAACCTCAAACACCCGGATGGCCGTGAGGTGCTTCGCAAATTGCTGAGTGAAGCGGACATCCTGATCGAAAACTTCCGACCCGGCGTGCTGGAAAAACTCGGTTTCGGTTGGGACGTTTTGCACGCGCTGAATCCAAACCTGGTGATGGTGCGGCTGTCCGGCTTCGGCCAGACCGGCCCGATGAAAGACCAACCGGGGTTTGGCGCGGTGGGCGAGTCCATGGGCGGGCTGCGTTATATCACCGGCTTCGAAGACCGCCCGCCGGTACGCACCGGCATTTCCATCGGCGACTCAATTGCTGCGCTGTGGGGCGTGATCGGCGCGTTGATGGCGCTGCGGCACCGCGAGGTCAACGGCGGCAAAGGCCAAGTGGTGGACGTGGCGTTGTACGAGGCAATTTTCGCCATGATGGAAAGCATGGTGCCGGAGTTCGATGTGTTCGGCTTTATTCGCGAGCGCACCGGCAACATCATGCCGGGCATCACGCCCTCCTCCATCCACACCAGCGCCGACGGCAAACACATTCAGATCGGCGCCAACGGTGATGCGATTTTCAAACGTTTTATGCTCGCCATCGGCCGCGCCGACCTGGCGGACGATGCCTCGCTGGCCAGCAACGATGGCCGTGACCTGCGCCGGGATGAGTTGTACGGCGTGATCGACCGTTGGGTTGGCTCGTTGCCGCTGGAAGCGGTGTTGGCCGCGCTTAACGCCGCCGAGGTGCCGGCCAGCCGCATTTTCTCCGCAGAAGACATGTTCGCCGACCCGCAATACCTGGCCCGGGAAATGTTCCTCAGCGCCAAGCTGCCGGACGGCAAAGCCTTCAGGATGCCGGGCATCGTGCCCAAGCTGTCTGACACACCCGGCAGCGCCGAGTGGGTGGGGCCGCAATTGGGCGAGCATAACCACAGCGTGCTGGCGGGCTTGGGGTACAGCGCCGAGCAGATTGCCGCGTTGAAAAGCGCGGGCGCGATCTGACCGCGTCAGTGCCACCCGGCGCGTGGTTCGCGAGCAAGCTCGCTGCTACAAAATCTCGTACGTCTGTGCCATCTGGATAAGCGCTCTGGACTCCGCCAGGCGCGGCCTTTATCGTTCGCCGACTGAGTAAGGGCGCGTTAGACGCCGATACTTTCCACGCTGTACTCCTGGTACCCCCGGAGTGTTGTTTTGATGCCTTCACTGCCCTTTTTCCAACGCTTGCTGGTGCTCGCGCTATGCGCCGTCGCTGCGCTCCCCGCGTGGGCGCAGGACAAGCCGCGTCTGATCTGGACGATGCGCGACATGCCGCCGTTCACCATTCTCGAAGGCCCGCTCAAAGGCCAGGGCATCGCCGACCGCATGATGAAACGGCTTATCGCCGACTTGCCCCAGTACGAGCACGTATTCAGCCTGGCCAACCGCGCCCGCGCGATGCAGATACTCAACAGCGGCGTGCTGACCTGCGATTCCGGTTTGCTCTGGAGCAAAGAGCGCGAGCAGGTGATGCATTTCTCGATTCCCACCTTGGGCATCCTCACCAACGGCATTGTGGTGCGCAAAAGCGATGAGCCGGAACTGGCCGCTTTTATCCAAGGCGGTGCGTTCGACCTCGAAGCGTTTCTGGCCGACGGCCGCTACAACGTCGGCACGCTGGTGGAGCGCAGTTACGGCAAGGTTATCGACGCCGAACTGCAGCAGGCCAAGCCGGAGCGAATCGTGGTTCACCACGGCATTGATGCCACCTTGAGCTTGCTGCGTATGCAGCAACACCGGCGCCTGACGGCGGTGCTCGGCTACTGGCCGGAAATGCGCTATCAGGGCGAGAACGCCGGCGTGCCGTTGGATGCGCTGAGCTTCTACCCGGTCAAGGGTGTGCCGGTGTATCAGCTGGCGTATGTCACCTGTTCGAAAACGCCGGAAGGCCTGGAGGCGATTAAAGCCATCAATGCGTCCGTGCGCCGTTTGCGTGAGGGCGAGGTGATTGAGCTGTACGCGCAGTGGCTGAATGGGGCGACGCGGGAGGCGTATTTGAAGGCGGCGAAGGGGTTCTTTAAGGAGTGAATCGGGGAGCTTGAAAGCCCTCTCCCCCGGTCCCTCTCCCGCAAGCGGGCAGAGGGGAGAAGAACGCGTTAGCCCCCTCGCCCGCTTGCGGGAGAGGGTTGGGGTGAGGGCAAGGCACAACACAAAACCCCAGCCAGAAAAAAGGCCGGCACCACAGAAGTGGGCCGGCCTTTTTCGTTACCGCTCGCGCTTACAACGGCTTACCGCGATTGCCGTGTTCGCTCACAAAGCTCTGCATGGCTTTGATGTCGTTCGGCAGCACGGTGCAGCGCTCGTCACGATCAAACAGATCTTGCAGATGCGGCGGCAAGATCGGGCCTTTGCCGACGCCGGCTTTTTCCACCGCTTCGGGGAATTTCACCGGGTGGGCGGTGCCCAGCACCACCATCGGCGTGCTCAGGCTACGGCGGCACTCGCGCGCGGCTTTCACGCCAATGGCGGTGTGCGGGTCGAGCAGCTCACCGCTTTCGGCGTACACCTGGGCGATGGTTTCGCAGGTTTCTTCGTCGCTGACGGCCAGCGAGTCGAACAGCTTGCGCGCTTCGGTCCAGCGATCCTGGTCAACGCTGAAACCGCCGCCTTTCTTGAAGGTGGCCATCAGGTCGAAGATCGCGGCGCCGTTGCGGCCGTGCAGGTCGAACAGCAGGCGTTCGAAGTTCGACGAAACCATGATGTCCATCGACGGCGACAGCGTGGGGTGCAGCGTGTCTTTCACATACTGATTGCCGCTCATGAAGCGGTGCAGGATGTCGTTGCGGTTGGTGGCGACGATCAGCTGGCTGATCGGCAAGCCCATGTTGCGCGCCAGGTAGCCGGCGAAAATGTCGCCAAAGTTGCCGGTCGGCACCGAGAAGGCCACCGAACGCGCCGGGCCACCCAACTGCAAGGCGGCGTGAAAGTAGTAAACGATCTGGGCCATGATCCGCGCCCAGTTGATCGAGTTCACCGCCACCAGACGCGTGCCTTTGAGGAAGCTCTGGTCGGCGAAGCTGTCTTTGACCATTTCCTGGCAGTCGTCGAAGTTACCTTCCACGGCGATGTTGTGAATGTTGTCGCCAAGGATGGTGGTCATCTGCCGGCGCTGCACTTCCGAGACGCGGTTGTGCGGGTGCAGGATGAAGATGTCGACGTTCTCGCACGCCTTGCAGCCTTCGATGGCGGCCGAACCGGTATCGCCGGAGGTGGCGCCGATGATCACCACGCGCTCGTTGCGCTTGGCCAACACGTAGTCGAGCAGACGGCCAAGCAGTTGCAGGGCGAAGTCTTTGAACGCCAGGGTCGGGCCGTGGAACAGTTCCAGCACCCACTCGTTGCCGTTCAGCTGACGCAGCGGGGCGATGGCGTTATGGGCGAACACACCATAGGTTTCTTCGAGAATCTTTTTGAAATCGGCATCCGGAATGCTGCCGGTTACAAACGGGCGCATCACGCGGAAGGCCAGTTCGTGGTACGGCAGGCCGGCCCACGAGGCGATTTCTTCCTGGGTGAAACGCGGCAGGTTTTCCGGCACGTACAGGCCGCCGTCGCTGGCCAGGCCAGTGAGCAGCACGTCTTCGAAATTCAGCGCAGGCGCTTGGCCGCGGGTACTGATGTAACGCATGGAGAAATCCTCAGCTCAGTTGCTCAACGCGAATACGCACAACGCTGCCAACCACATCGCTCAGGGCCTCGAGGGCGGCGATGGCGTCGTTCATGCGTTGTTCTACTACGCGGTGAGTGACCAGAATCATGGGCACCAGGCCGTCTTGTTCTTCGACTTCCTGCTGCATGATCGATTCGATATTGATGCCGCGCTCCGACAGGATGGTCGCCACCTGGGCAAGCACGCCGGGGTGATCTTTGGCCTGAATGCGCAGGTAGTAAGCGCTCTCGCAGGCCTCGATCGGCAGAATCGGGTGGGTGGACAGCGCGTCCGGCTGGAAGGCCAGGTGCGGCACGCGGTTTTCCGGGTCGGTGGTCAGGGCGCGAACCACGTCGACCAGATCGGCGATCACCGACGATGCGGTGGGCTCCATGCCGGCGCCGGCGCCGTAGAACAACGTGCTGCCAGCGGCGTCGCCATTGACCATGACGGCGTTCATCACGCCATTGACGTTGGCGATCAGGCGGTCGGCAGGAATCAGCGTCGGGTGCACGCGCAGCTCGATGCCAGCGGACGTGCTGCGGGCCACGCCCAGGTGCTTGATGCGATAGCCCAGCGCTTCGGCGTAGTTGACGTCAGCGGTGGTCAGTTTGGTGATGCCTTCGGTGTAGGCCTTGTCGAACTGCAGCGGAATACCAAAGGCGATGGAGGCCAGAATGGTCAGCTTGTGGGCAGCGTCGATGCCTTCAACGTCAAAGGTCGGATCGGCTTCGGCATAACCCAGCGCCTGGGCTTCGGCCAGCACGTCGGGGAAGGTGCGGCCCTTTTCACGCATTTCGCTGAGGATGAAGTTGCCGGTGCCGTTGATGATGCCGGCCAGCCAGTTGATACGGTTGGCAGACAGGCCTTCGCGGATGGCCTTGATCACTGGAATGCCACCGGCCACGGCCGCTTCGAACGCGACAATCACGCCCTTTTCGCGCGCTTTGGCGAAAATCTCGTTGCCGTGCACGGCGATCAGCGCTTTGTTGGCGGTGACCACGTGCTTGCCGTTTTCGATGGCTTTGAGCACCAGTTCATGGGCGACGGTGTAGCCGCCGATGAGCTCGATGACGATGTCGATTTCAGGGTTGGTGGCCACCGCGAACACGTCGTTGGTGGTGGCAATACCGGTAATGTCGCATTGAGGGTTCTGCGAGCGCAGCGCAATTTGCGCCACTTCGATGTCGCGCCCTGCGCGCCGGGCAATTTCCTCGGCGTTGCGCTTGAGCACATTGAACGTACCGCCACCGACGGTACCCAGCCCACAGATGCCTACTTTGACCGGTTTCACCCTGAACTCCCCAGAACTTACTGCGTGAAACGGCCCGGTATTAGCGGGCCGTAAAGATAAAAGAGCCGCACCTTACGAAGCGGCCCGGGTTTAGTCAATCGAGCTACGAGTGCCGCGTGGCAACGAGCGCAGCGGTTTTCACTTGGCCTTCAAAGCCAGAGCGGCAACCTGCGGCGCCGGCTGGTAACCGGGAATCAACTTGCCGTCTGCCAGCACGATGGCCGGCGTGCCGTTCACGCCGATGGACTGGCCGAGGGCGAACTGTTTGTGCACCGGGTTTTCGCACTTGGTCGCTTTGATGTCCTTGCCGTCGACCATCTGGTCCATGGCCTTTTTGCGATCAGTCGAACACCACACGGCCTGCAGCTGTTGATCACCTTCCGAACCCGGGCCCTGACGTGGGAAAGCCAGGTAACGCACTTCCACACCGCGACGGTTCAGCTCGGCGATTTCGCCGTGCAGTTTGTGGCAGTACGGGCAGGTGGTGTCGGTGAAAACCGTGATGTGGGTTTTGGCTTCGCCAACGGCCGGGTAGATGACCATTTCGGCTTTGGGGATGGCATTGATGGTTTTGGCGATGCCTTCGCTTTCGGCTTTCTCGGTCAGGTTGACGGGCTTTCCGTCGTTGACTTCGAACAGGTAGCCCTGCATCACGTACTTGCCGTCGGCGCTGGCGTACAACACGCGGCCGCCTTGCATGCGCACTTCATACAGCCCATTGAGCGGGCTGGCGGCGATGCTTTCGATGGGAACATCCATTTGCAGGTTTTCGAGGGTTTTGCGGATGGCCTGGTTGGCATCATCGGCCCACGCAACGCAGCTGCTCACGGCGATAAGGGCAGCAGCAATAATTCGGGTGACGCGCATTGGATACTCCTGGAAAACGCGGCGAAACAGCGAGGGCGAAGCCTACCATACAAGCCCGGCAAAGGCCGACCGCAGCGGGTCGGAAGGTGCAACCGCCTGTGAATGACTGCTCAGCCGCGCGGGTGGTGGCGAGCGTGCAGTTCCTGCAAGCGGGCACGGGCGATGTGGGTGTAGATCTGCGTGGTCGACAGGTCGCTATGGCCCAGCAACATCTGCACCACACGAAGATCGGCGCCATGGTTGAGCAAGTGGGTGGCGAAGGCGTGACGCAAGGTGTGCGGCGACAGCGCCTTGCCGATACCGGCGACCTTGGCGTGGTGCTTGATGCGGTACCAGAAGGTTTGGCGAGTCATCTGCTCGCCGCGATTACTGGGGAACAGCACATCGCTGGGCCGCCCTTCGAGCAGTTGCGGCCGGGCTTCGCGCACGTAGCGCTCGATCCACACAATCGCCTCTTCACCCAGCGGCACCAGGCGCTCTTTGCTGCCTTTGCCGAACACGCGCAAAACGCCTTGGCGCAGGTTCACTTGTTCCAGCGTCAGGCTGATCAACTCGGTCACCCGCAGGCCGCAGGCGTAAAGCACTTCGAGCATGGCGCGGTCGCGCAGGCCAATGGGGTCGGTGGTTTCCGGGGCGGCCAGCAGTGCGTCGACGTCGGCCTCAGACAAACTTTTAGGCAGCGGGCGGCCCAGCTGCGGCATGTCGACTTGCAAGGTGGGGTCGACGGCAATCAGATTTTCGCGCAGCAAGTAGCGGTAGAAACCACGCACAGCGGAGAGAAACCGCGCGGTCGAACGTGCCACATATTTCTGCTCCAGGCGCCAGGCCAAGTGGTCGAGCAGCACGTCGCGGCCGATGTCCGGCAGGTCCAAACCGCGTTCCTGCAACCAGCCGTTGAAATGGGCGAGGTCGCTGCGATAGGCCGAACGGGAATGTTCGGACAGGCCTTTTTCCATCCACAGCGCATCGAGAAATTGGTCGATAAGAGGGTGATCGAACGCCGGCATAAATAGTCTGTATGTGCCCAGAGAGAGCGCGCTAGTCTT
This sequence comes from Pseudomonas sp. AC136, assembly GCF_979258585.1. Taxonomy (NCBI): domain Bacteria; kingdom Pseudomonadati; phylum Pseudomonadota; class Gammaproteobacteria; order Pseudomonadales; family Pseudomonadaceae; genus Pseudomonas; species Pseudomonas sp. AC136. The sequence goes on along the minus strand of NZ_OZ409865.1, from coordinate 4,455,436 downwards.
TCACAGCCGCGCCTCGCGTCACAGGCTCAACGCCAAGGAAACTCCATGACTGAACAACATATTCTGCTGGCCCTCGGTGGCATCGGCGCCGCCGCCCTGCTCTGCCAGTGGCTGGCGTGGCGCTTGCGGTTGCCGGCCATTCTGTTTTTGCTGCTGGCCGGCATCAGCGCCGGGCCGGTGTTGGGTTGGCTTGACCCACAGCTGTTGTTCGGCCCGGTGCTGATGCCGCTGGTATCGCTGTCGGTGTCGCTGATTCTGTTCGAGGGCAGCCTGACCCTGCGTTTCAGCGAGTGGAGAGAAATCGGCACGGTGGTGCGCCGCCTGGTGACTGTCGGCGCGCTGTCGACCTGGGCCGTGATCGCCGTCACCAGCCATTACCTGCTGGGTCTGGAATGGAACCTGGCGGTGCTGTTCGGCACGTTGACGCTGGTAACCGGCCCCACGGTGATCGTGCCGATGCTGCGTGTGGTGCGACCCAAAGCCTCTATTGCCAACATCCTGCGCTGGGAAGGCATCGTCATCGACCCGATTGGCGCGCTACTCGCGGTGGTGGTGTTCAGCTACATCATCAGCAGCGACGGCAACGGCATTCTCAGCGGCTCGGGCACGTTCGCCGGCGTGATTGCCAGCGGCCTGATGTTCGGGCTGGCCGGCGGCTGGCTGTTCGGGCAGGTACTGCGTCGGCACTGGCTGCCGGAATACCTGCAGAACTTCGCCTCGTTGGCGGCGGTGCTCGGTGTGTTTATTGCGGCCAATCAGGTGATGCATGAATCCGGGCTGTTGGCGGTCACGGTGATGGGCGTGCTGTTGGCAAACATGAAGGGCGTGGACGTTAAAGAGATCCTGCACTTCAAAGAAAACCTCAGCGTGCTGCTGATTTCCGGTCTGTTTATTTTGCTGGCTGCGCGCCTGGACTTGCAGGCGCTGATCGCCTTCGGCCCTGCGGTGATTGTGTTGCTGCTGGTGATTCAATTCATCGCCCGCCCGCTGAACGTGGCGATTTCCACGTTCCGCTCGAACCTTGACTGGCGCGAACGCGCGCTGCTGGCCTGGATCGCACCACGCGGAATTGTGGCGGCGGCGGTGTCGGCGATTTTTGCCATTCGCCTGGGCGAGGCTGGGCATCAGGGCGCTGAACTGCTGGTGCCGCTGACGTTCGCGGTGATCATCGGCACGGTGGTTTTGCAGAGCGCCACCGCGCGGCCGTTGGCTCGCCTATTGAAAGTGGCCGAGCCCGCGCCCAATGGCTTTCTGATCGTGGGCGCCCATCCGCCCGCACGCGCCATCGGCAAGGCGCTGCAACAGCTCGGCAGCCGCGTGCTGCTGGCGGACTCCAGTTGGGAAAACGTCAGCGCCGCGCGCATGGACAACCTGCCGACCTACTTCGGCAACCCGGCTTCACAGCACGCTGAAGCGCACTTGGACCAAGTGGGGCTGGGCTTTTTGTTGGCGCTTTCCCCGGCTGGCGAATTGAACACGCTGGCGTGCATGCGCTTTCGCCATGAGTTTCACCGGCGCAATTTGTATGCGCTGGCGAGCGGCCTGGAGAACAAACGCAGCGACAAGCACCGCGCCAGTGATGAGCACCGCGGCAATGTATTTGCCAGCGTTGATCTGACTTACGGCAAGCTCGCCAGCCGCCTGAACCAGGGCGCCCAGATGTACCAGACCACGCTCACCAGCGGCTTCACCTGGGCGGACTACCAAGCCCTGCACGGCGATCGCGCGTTGCTGCTGTTCGCGCGTGATAACCAGGGTCACGTGCACGTCGCCACCCCGGCGCAAAGCCTGCAACCGCAGCCGGGTTGGGTGCTCGTGGCCATGATCGACCCGCAGCCGGAATAGGCGTCCGACGGCTGGCGCGTAAATGCCTGAGTCACCCTATCTTTGGGTGGGTGACAGTCAGGGTTTGCGCGGCGATGATTTCATCACGCCACTACTGCACCGGACGTCCCATGGCCACTCAACAGAACTCCCGCCTCGGTCAGATATTGCTGAACAAAGGACTGATCAGCGCCGACCAACTTGCTCAAGCCATTCAACTACAAACCAGCAGCCGCAAGCGCTTGGGGGAAATCCTCATCGAGCAGGGCCTGGTCAGCGACCGTCAACTGAGCAAGGCACTGAAAAAGCAAAGCAACCTTCGCGTTGCGGCCACGTTGGTCGCGGCGTTGCTTAGTCCGTTCCAGATGGCCAGCGCCGACCTGCACCGCCCGGCGCCGAGTAGTCTCAGCCGCACGCTGCAACCGCTCGATGATGCCGAGATGAGCAACGTCAGCGCTCAGGGCCTGGACGATGTGCTTCAGGGGTTATTTCTGCAGGCCGAGAGCGGCGACGGCGTGGGCACCGCCGCCAAACTGGCGAAGCTGGTGATGCCGGTGCTCAACAGCCTGGATGCGGAAACGTCGATGAAAGACGTGCGTTATGACACCAGCAAACTGACGTCTGTGCGCAATGCCGACGGCAGCGTGAACGTGCGTTTGCCGAGCTCGATTGGCGAGCTGCGTTTCGACAATGTGCGGGTGGCGGGGGCCAATACGAGCCAGAGCATGGGCAGCGTGACGCTTCAGGATATCGATCTGTCGCAAGCATCCCTGCGCATCAGCCTTAGACCATAAATATCTGTAGGAGCGGCTTCAGCCGCGATGCTGCCAACAAAGCATCACGACTGAAACCGCTCCTACAGCTGGTCAGCACATTCAGAACCCCGGCAAAACCGGCACCGGCTGCTTGTTGTCATCAATCGCAACAAAGCTGAACACTCCGGTAATCGCTCGCTCGCGGCCGTCGCTGTACATGCTTTCGACAAACACCTCGACCTCGACCTTGAGGCTGGTGTTGCCGACCTTCACTACGCGCCCTACCAACTCGACGATCGAGCCAGCCGGAATCGGGTGGTTGAAATCGATGCGGTCGGACGACACGGTCACCAGCGGCAGCCGGCAAAAACGAGTAGCGGCGATGAATGACACCTCATCCATCCACGCCAACGCGGTGCCGCCGAACAAGGTGTTGTGGTGGTTAGTGGTCGGCGGGAACACGGCTTTGGTCACGCGGGTTTCCGAGCGCTCGGTGCGTAGCTGGATTTCTTGCTCTCTGGGGGTCATGCGAACAGGTCCTGCGCAAACGGTTAGTCAAATCACGGGCATAAAAAAGCAGCCCGTAGGCTGCTTCTTTTGACAAGGAAGACTGGGATTAAACCAGTTTTTCCTTGATGCGAGCTGCTTTACCAGACAGGTCACGGAGGTAGTAAAGCTTGGCTTTACGCACGTCACCACGACGCTTGACGGCCAGGCTGTCAACCAGCGGGCTGTAGGTCTGGAAGGTACGCTCAACGCCAACACCGTTGGAGATTTTACGTACGGTGAAGGCACTGTTCACGCCGCGGTTGCGCTTGGCGATTACAACGCCTTCGAAGGCTTGCAGACGCGAACGGTCGCCTTCTTTCACTTTAACCTGAACGACAACGGTGTCGCCTGGAGCGAAAGTCGGGATTTCTTTGCTCATCTGCTCGGCTTCGAGGGCCAAGATAATTTTGTTAGTCATGTTGTGCTCCTAAGACAAACCACCGGTTTGCCATCGATACGTTAACTATCGTCCCGTTGCCGGATGTATTCCGCCAACAGCTTTTTCTCTTCTCCAGAAAGCGAGCGGCTTTCCAGAAGATCAGCGCGTCGTTCGCTGGTCCGACCAAGGGACTGCTGCAAACGCCAGCGCCGGATATGTGCGTGATTGCCGCTAAGCAACACGTCGGGAACACGCTTATCCGCATACACCTCCGGTCGGGTGTAGTGCGGGCAGTCGAGCAAGCCATCCGTAAAGGAGTCTTCCTCGGCCGAATCTGCATGACCCAATGCACCGGGCAGCAGACGCGTTACCGCATCGATCAGAACCATTGCCGGCAGCTCACCGCCGGAAAGGACGTAATCCCCGATCGACCACTCTTCATCAACATGCGTTTCTATAAACCGCTCATCGATGCCTTCATATCGTCCGGCAATGAGGATCAAGGTCTCCTCTTTTGCCAGTTCTCGCACAGCTGACTGAGTCAACTGGCGGCCTTGCGGCGAGAGGTAAATAACCTTCGCCTGCGCTCCAGCGGCCTGCTTGGCATCTGCCAAGGCGCCTTCCAGAGGCTTGATCTTCATCACCATGCCGGGGCCACCGCCGAAAGGCCGATCATCCACGGTTTGGTGGCGATCTTCGGTGTAGCTTCGTGGGTTCCAACAGGTGAGCTGTAAAAGCCCCTGCTTCACCGCGCGGCTGGTAATGCCGTATTCGCTGATGGCAGCAAACATTTCAGGGAACAAACTGATGACTTCAACACGCAGGCTAGCCATATCTCTACTAACCGTTGCTTAAAAGTCCGCATCCCAGTCAACCCGCATTTCACCGGCTGCCAAGTCGACCGAGAGAACACAATGCGCCGTGTAAGGCAGCAAGCGTTCGCGATCATCCAGGCTGCCCGCGCAGGGCGTGACCACCATCACATCGTTAGCGCCGGTTTCCAGCAGGTGGTCGATAACGCCGAGCAGCTGCCCGAGTTGGTCGATCACTTTCAAACCTTTGAGCTGGTACCAGTAGTACTCGCCATCGGTCAGATCTGGCAGCAGGCTGCGGGCAACACAAATGTCGAAACCCGCGAGAAGGCGAGCTTCTTCACGGTCGTCGAAACCCTTCAGCTTTGCTACGAGGACCTTGTTTTGCAGGCGGCCCTGGGCTAACTCAACCTGTCGTACATCACCGTCGCGTTTGAGCGTCCAGTGTTTGTAGTCCAGCAGGTTGTCAATCGGATCGGTAAAGGAGAAGACCTTCACCTCGCCGCGAACACCATGCACCGAAACAATCTTACCAATGACGATCAAGTCATCAGCAGGAGCGGGCGTCGCGTTCATGCGGCTTAGGCTGCTGCCTTAGCGGCATCCTTGAGCAGCTGAGCAACGCGCTCAGACGGCTGTGCACCCTGGCCGAGCCAGTAAGTAGCACGCTCTTGGTCTACGGACAGACGGATCTCTGCACCGGAAGCGATTGGGTTGAAGAAACCAATACGCTCAACAAAACGACCGTCGCGCGCATTGCGGCTGTCGGTCACGGTGAGGTGGTAAAACGGGCGCTTCTTGGAGCCGCCACGGGCAAGACGGATGGTTACCATGTGAACATCGTTCCTGTAGTCGGTGCTGCAAAACTAAAATTACATGCCAGGCACTAGGCCCGAAAGGCCGCATATTCTAAGGATTATCGGGATTTTTGCAAATCTCTTTTTGCCCTGCCCCGATCACAGACGCTCACAGGCCCCGAACCGGCGATCCATTTGCGTGTAGAACGCCCAGGCAACGCCTTTTAAGAGCAACGCCCAGGCGAGATCGGATCACATCTTCGGCATACCACCGCCGCCGGGGAACATCCCACCCATGCCGCGCATCATCTTCGCCATGCCGCCTTTTGCAGTGACTTTTTTCATCATCTTCTGCATTTGCTTGTGCTGTTTGATCAGCCGGCCGATGTCTTGCACCTGTGTGCCGGAGCCCATGGCGATGCGGCGTTTGCGCGAGCCGCTGATTACGTCCGGGTCGCGACGCTCTTGAGGCGTCATGGAGTTGATGATCGCCTCCATCTGCTTGAACTGCTTCTCGGCCGCGCCCTGGGCGTTGCCCATCTGCGACAGGTTCATGCCGCCAATGTTGGGCAGCTTGTCCATCAGGCCGCCAAGGCCGCCCATGTTCTTCATCTGTTGCAGCTGATCGCGGAAGTCTTCGAGGTCGAAGCCTTTGCCCTTTTTCAGCTTTTTCGCGAGCTTGTCGGCCTTGTCGCGGTCGAGGGTTTGCTCGGCCTGTTCGATCAGGCTGAGCACGTCGCCCATGCCGAGGATGCGTGAGGCGATACGGTCCGGGTGGAACGGTTCGAGCGCTTCGCTCTTCTCGCCCATACCGATGAATTTGATCGGCTTGCCAGTAATGGCGCGCACCGACAGCGCCGCACCGCCACGGGCATCACCGTCAACTTTGGTCAGCACAACGCCAGTCAGCGGCAGTGCATCGCCAAAGGCTTTGGCGGTGTTGGCGGCATCCTGACCGGTCATGGCGTCGACCACGAACAGCGTTTCAACCGGGTTGATCGCAGCGTGAACGGCCTTGATCTCGGCCATCATCTCTTCGTCGATGTGCAAACGACCGGCGGTGTCGACGATGACTACATCGATGAATTTGATCTTGGCTTCGCGGATGGCCGCGGTGGCGATATCCACCGGCTTTTGGCTGATATCCGACGGGAAGAACGTCACGCCGATGTCGTTGGCCAGCGTTTCCAACTGCTTGATGGCCGCCGGACGATAAACGTCAGCCGACACCACCATCACGGTTTTCTTTTTGCGCTCTTTTAGAAAGCGCGCCAGCTTGCCGGCGGTGGTGGTTTTACCCGCACCCTGCAAACCTGCCATCAACACCACAGCGGGCGGCGTGGCATTCAATGCCAGATCTTCGTTCGCAGCGCCCATCAACTCTTCGAGTTCAAGACGGACGATTTTCACGAACGCCTGGCCTGGCGTCAGGCTTCTGGAAACCTCGGTGCCGACGGCGCGTTCTTTGACTTTATTAACGAAGTCTTTCACCACCGGCAGCGCGACGTCGGCTTCCAGCAAGGCCATGCGCACTTCGCGCAGGGTGTCCTTGATGTTGTCCTCGGTCAGCTTGGCCTTGCCGGTGACGTGGCGCAGGGTCTGCGAGAGGCGGTCGGTTAGATTTTCGAACATGCGCGTTCCTTTCAGGCGGTCTGGCGCCGGGTTGAGCTTGCGGCAAGGGCGCGATTATAACCAAGACGCCTGGATGCCGACACCGCTGCCGGTCTTTCGTGAAACGCGCGTTTTATGCCACACTCTCGCCCTTTCGGGCTCGCCTAACACGGACTTATGCACCCTCTGCTGCCAAGCCTCGCCGCTGCCTTTCTTTATATAGGCGCTACTGCTTACCAAGGCCTGCGCCTTTCCCAGCGCGCACTGCCTTCCAAACGCGTGCTCGCCCCCCTGGTGTTGCTGGCGTTGTTCTTCCACGGCGGCACGCTGTTCGCGCAGCTGAATGCCGAAGCCGGCCTGGCGCTGGACTTTTTCAATGCCGCCAGCCTGATTTCCTACGCAGCGATTCTGCTGACCATCGTCGCCAGCGCGCGCATTCCGGTGCTCAATCTGCTGCTGCTGTTCTTGCCGCTGGGCTGCCTGACGGTGCTGCTGGCGCAGTTCGTACCGGCCGGTACGGTGCCGGTGATCAACGAAAAACCGGGCATTCTTGCGCACATTCTGCTGTCGATTCTGGCCTACGGCATGCTCACCATCGCCGCGTTCCAGGCGCTGCTGCTGTTGGTGCAAGACCACCAGCTCAAGCACAAGCACCCGTCCGGTCTGATCAAGAATTTCCCGCCGCTTCAAACCATGGAAAGCCTGTTGTTCGGTTTTCTCTGGGCTGGCTGGGCGCTGTTGAGCCTGTCGTTGATTTCCGGCTGGCTGTTTCTCGACAACCTGTTCGCCCAGCATCTGGTGCACAAAACCTTCCTTGCTTGCGTGGCCTGGCTGATTTTTGCCGTGCTGTTGTGGGGTCGCCATCAGCGCGGCTGGCGCGGACACAAGGCCATTCGCTGGACCCTGGCCGGCTTCTGCCTGCTGATGCTGGCGTATTTCGGTAGCAAGCTGGTACGTGAATTCATCCTGCATATCTAGGCCGCGCCGTGTCTGAGTTGAATCCGCAGTACCTGCTGGGCCTGCTGGCGTTGCTGATCGTTTTATCAGCATTCTTCGCCAGCGCCGAAACCAGCCTGCTAAGCCTCAATCGCTACCGCCTGCGCTACCTGGCCAAACAAGGCCGTCGTGGCGCCAAGCGCGCCAGCACCCTGCTCAACCGCCCGCAATTGCTGCTCGGCGTGCTGCATTTTTGCAACATGCTGGTGACGGTGCTCGCCGCCACCGTCGCCGCCCTGCTGGCCACGTCGCTATGGGGCGATCTGGGCCTGATTCTTTCCACCCTCGGCCTCACCCTCGCGCTGCTATTGTTCGCCGACATCACGCCAAGAAGCCTCGCCGTGCTGCGCCCCGAAGCCTTCGCATTTCCCTTCAGCGCGCCGCTGCGTGTGTTGGTGGAACTGCTGGAACCGTTGGTATGGCTGCTAAACGCGGTGAGCAATGGCCTGCTGCGCCTGTGCGGCATCGACCCCACGCGTAAACGCAAAGACGGCCTGAGCCCGGAAGAACTGCGCAGCGTGGTGCGCGAAGCGACGCACGAGCTGCCAGAGAATCGCCAGAGCATGCTGCTGAGCATTCTCGACCTGGAAACCGTGACCGTTAACGACATCATGATTCCGCGCAACGAGGTCACGGGCATCAACCTCGACGACCCGCTGGAAGACATCATTACCCAGCTGCGTACCACCTCGCACACGCGCCTGCCGGTGTTTCGCAGCGACCTCAATCAGGTTGAAGGCGTGGTGCATATGCGCCAAATCGCGCGGCTACTCACGCACGACCAACTGACCATCGAGGCGCTCAGCGCGGCAGCCCACGAGCCTTATTTCGTGCCGGAAAGCACGCCGCTGTCGACCCAGCTGCTGAATTTCCAGAAGCAGAAACGCCGCATCGGCATCGTGGTCGATGAGTACGGCGATGTGCAGGGCATCGTCACGCTGGAAGACATCCTTGAGGAAATCGTCGGCGACTTCAGCAATCAGGACGCCCTGCGCAGCCCGGACATTCACCCGCAGGAAGACGGCACCCAAGTGATCGACGGCGCCGCGTACATTCGCGAAGTGAACAAGGCGCTGGGCTGGAGCCTGCCGTGCGACGGACCGAAAACCCTCAACGGACTCATCACAGAAGCGCTGGAGAATATTCCCGACAGTGCCGTGTGCCTGAAGATCGGTCCGTATCGCTTGGAAATTCTGCAATCCACCGATAACCGGGTGAAAAGCGTGCGCGTCTGGCGCCCTGCCCCGCGCGTGGCGCCGAGCGAAAACGGCCAATAGGCGCACCACTGGCGAAAAGTGTAATTGTCAGCGCCTGCGCCGGGCTTTTATAGTCGTCGTACCTCTCGCCCGCCTGCCATCCGCAGACCGGCCAGTGCCGCACCGAAGGCCCCACAAAGTCCCCTTCCCAAGCAGCACACCGCCAGCGTTTTACCCCCATGCGCTACCACAATAATTCGCTTCGGCCATGGCCTCGCCCATGGAACCGAGCCCTGCCCCGTGAAGGCTCAGCATGACCAGCGCTATCGCAACTCCCGCCCGCGACGACAGCAAGCCGGTGAACTCCACCAAGCGCGTCGCCACCGCCAGTTTTATTGGCACCGCTATCGAGTTCTACGATTTCTACGTTTACGCGACCGCCGCTGCACTGGTGATCGGTCCGGTGTTTTTTCCCGCCGAATCGACCACGGCGCAAACCCTGGCGGCGTTTCTGAGTTTTGGCATCGCCTTCCTCGCCCGCCCGCTGGGCTCGGCGCTGTTCGGCCATTTCGGCGACCGCGTCGGCCGCAAGTCGACGCTGGTTGCCTCCTTGTTGCTGATGGGCGTGTGCACCACGCTGATCGGCGTGCTGCCCGGCTACAGCAGCATCGGCGCCTGGGCGCCCATTCTGTTGTGCCTGCTGCGCTTTGGTCAGGGCTTGGGCCTTGGCGGCGAATGGGGCGGTGCCGCCTTGCTTGCCACCGAAAACGCACCGGCCGGCAAGCGCGGCTGGTTTGGCATGTTCCCGCAGCTTGGCCCATCGATCGGCTTCCTGGCCGCCAACGGATTGTTCCTGACGCTGGCGATGACCCTGACCGACGAGCAATTCCGCGACTGGGGCTGGCGCATTCCGTTCCTGCTCAGCGCCGCATTGGTGCTGGTCGGTTTGTACGTTCGCCTGAAGTTGGAAGAAACCCCGGTATTCGCCAACGCCGTCGCCCGGCATGAACGGGTGAAAGTGCCGCTGTTCGAGCTCTTCGGCCAATACTGGGCGCCCATGCTGCTGGGCGCGGGCGCCATGGTGGTGTGCTACGCGCTGTTCTACATCTCCACGGTGTTTTCCCTGAGCTACGGCGTGGCCAGCCTGGGTTACACGCGGGAAACCTTCCTCGGTTTGCTGTGTTTTGCCGTGGTGTTTATGGCATTGGCCACGCCGCTGTCGGCCTGGGCGAGCGACCGTTTTGGGCGCAAACCGGTGCTGATCGTGGGTGGCGTGCTGGCCATTGTGTCGGGATTTTTGATGGAACCGCTGCTCACCCACGGTTCGACCTGGGCGGTGGCGCTGTTCTTGAGCATCGAGCTGTTCTTGATGGGCGTGACCTTCGCCCCCATGGGCGCCCTGCTTCCCGAACTGTTTCCAACACGGGTGCGCTACACCGGCGCGTCGGCGGCCTACAACCTGGGCGGCATCGTCGGCGCCTCGGCGGCTCCGTTCTTTGCGCAGAAGTTGGTGGCGATGGGCGGATTGAGTTGGGTCGGCGGGTATGTGTCGGCGGCAGCGTTGCTTAGCGTGATTGCGGTGCTGTGCCTGAAGGAAACCAGTAAGACGGATTTGCAGAAAATTGCGTAGGTTGGGTTGAGCCATAGGCGAAGCCCAACGATAAACATCACGTCGCTCTAACGGCGCCCTTGAACAGGACCGTGCGAATCGGTGCACGTCCTGTTTTATGACGTTGTGCGGGCAGAAACCTGCGTATCGTTGGGCTTCGCTTTGCTCAACCCAACCTACAGCTCGACCACAACCGCCTGAGCGGCACGAGTCGCTTTGGCGCGAGCGGCATCGGTGGATTCGTCACGCGCCAGGGCAACGCCCATGCGGCGCTGGCCGTTCACTTCCGGCTTGCCGAACAGACGCAGCGCGGTGTCTGGCTCGCTCAGCGCGGCGCCCAGGTTGCTGAATGCGGTTTGCGTGGAGCTGCCTTCTACCAGCACCACCGCCGAGGCCGATGGGCCCAGTTGGCGAATGGCCGGAATCGGCAGGCCGAGAATGGCGCGGGCGTGCAGGGCGAATTCCGACAGGTCTTGAGAAATCAGGGTCACCAGACCGGTGTCGTGCGGGCGCGGCGAAATTTCGCAAAACCACACCTGATCGCCCTTCACGAACAATTCCACGCCAAACAGACCACGGCCACCCAGCGAACCGGTGACGGCCAAGGCGATGCGCTCGGCTTCGGCGCGGGCTTTGTCGCTCATGACCTGGGGCTGCCACGATTCCTGGTAATCGCCTTTGACCTGGCGATGGCCAACCGGCTGGCAGAAGGTGGTGCCGCCGACGTGGCGCACGGTCAGCAGGGCGATTTCGTAGTCGAAGTCGATAAAGCCTTCAACGATCACCCGGCCTTTGCCGGCACGGCCGCCCGCTTGGGCGTAGTCCCAAGCGGCTTGCAGGTCGGCGGCGCTTTTCAGCACGGACTGGCCTTTGCCCGACGAACTCATGATCGGTTTGATCAGGCACGGAAAGCCCACGGCTTCAGTAGCCGCCTTGGCTTCTTCAAAGGTGTCGGCGAAGCGGTACGGCGAAGTCGGCAAGCCCAGCTCTTCGGCGGCCAGACGGCGGATGCCTTCGCGGTTCATGGTCAGCTGCGCCGCACGCGCAGTCGGAATCACGGTGAAGCCTTCGTTTTCCAGCTCGGCCAGGGTGGCGGTGGCGATGGCTTCAATTTCCGGCACGATGTAGTGCGGCTTTTCCAGTTCGATGACGGCGCGCAGGGCGGCGCCGTCGAGCATGTCGACCACGTGGCTGCGGTGCGCCACTTGCATCGCCGGGGCGTTCGGGTAGCGGTCCACGGCAATCACTTCAACGCCCAGGCGCTGCAGCTCAATGACCACTTCTTTGCCCAACTCACCCGAGCCGCACAGCAAGACGCGCGTCGCGCTGGGCGACAAGGGGGTTCCGATACGAGGCATGAGGCTTTCCTTCACGTTGCAGTTTGAAAATAGAGGGTGATTAAACAGGCTTGCTGGTTTCAGTCAGCAGGCCGCTGGCGCGCGCACGTTGCAGGCAATAACCGAGCACCAGGCGGCGCTCGGCATTGTCCATTCGGCCCCAGCGGGTAATTTCGTCGGCGGTGCGTTGGCAGCCGGTGCAGATGTCATCGTCATCCAGCGCGCACACGCTCACACAGGGGGAGCGCACCGGGCGTTCGGCGTCCATCAGTCGTCCTGCTCCGTCAGGTCGCGGGCGTAGCGCTGCGAATTATGAACGTAGTGGGCGGCGCTGGCTTCGAGCATTTTCTTCTGTGCGTCGTTGAGTTCGCGCACCACTTTGCCCGGCGAGCCCATGACCAGCGAGCCATCGGGAATTTCCTTGCCTTCGCCGATCAGCGAGTTGGCGCCGATGATGCAGTACTTGCCGATTTTGGCGCCGTTGAGAATCACCGCGTTAATGCCGATCAGGCTGTAATCGCCCACGGTGCAGCCGTGCAACATGGCGTTGTGGCCGATGGTGACGCCGGTGCCGATGTTCAGCGGAAAACCCATATCGGTGTGCATCACGGTGCCGTCTTGCACGTTGCTGTTGTGGCCGATGTGAATCAACTCGTTGTCGCCGCGCAGCACGGCGTTGAACCACACGCTGGCGCCGGGCTCCAGCTTGACCTTGCCGACCAGCGTTGCGTTGGGGGCAACCCAGCTTTCGGGATGGGTTTCGACACTCGACTGTCCCAAGCGGTATTCCATAAACGGTTCCTCACGGCGGCTTGTATAACGAGCGGCTCAGCTCAGGCTGATGTAATGCTCTGGCGGTTGGTGCAGGGAAATGTTGGCGTCGTACAGCAGGTTGACCAGCTCGACCACCATGATCGCCGTCAGCCCCCAGATTTTGTATTCGCCGTAGCGATAGCTGGGCACGTACCAATCGCGGCCGCGGTAGTCGATACGGTGGGTGACTTCACGGGGATCGCTGCGGAAAAACTCCAGCGGCACGCTGAACACAGAGGCGATTTCGCCATCATTGGCCTGGTACTCGACGAAGTCTGGCACCACGCCCACATACGGCGTGACCTGAATGCCGTGGCGCGAAACCAGGCTACTCAGGGGGCCGATAATTTCGACCAGACCCGGCGGCAGGCCGATTTCCTCTTGCGCTTCGCGCAGGGCGGTGGCGACCAGGTCGGCGTCTTCAGGATCACGACGGCCGCCCGGGAAGGCCACTTCGCCGCCGTGGGTCGACAACCCACTGGCGCGCAGGGTGAGCACCAATTCGGGGGCATCGCTGCGGGTGATCGGCACCAGAACGGCGGCTTCAGGAAAGCTTCGGTCGGTGCCCAGAACGACTGGCTGGTAGTCGCGAACGCGCTGGAGCAACTCATCGAGCATGGGGAATTCTCGGTCTTTTGTTCTGCGGGGCATGATGGCATGAAAGCGCAAAGCTGCCCAAGCCCCGCACCGCCGACTGCTTGGCTTTGGCCGCCATGCCTTGCTCCTGACTGCGGGGCACGCGAAGATGCGCCACACAGCCGCAACCACGCCCAGGAGCCGGGATGAAATTTTGCAGCCAGTGCGGCAACAGCGTGTCGCAACGAATTCCAGAGGGTGACGGCCGCATGCGTTACGTGTGCGACACCTGTAACACCATTCACTACCAAAACCCGCGCATCGTCGCCGGCTGCGTGCCGGTGTGGGGCGATCAGGTGTTGATGTGCCGTCGCGCCATCGAGCCACGCCGAGGCTTCTGGACGCTACCGGCCGGCTTTATGGAAAACAGCGAAACCATGGCCGAAGCCGCCATGCGCGAAACCGAAGAAGAAGCCTGTGCCCGCGTGCGCGACCTGCAGTTGTATGCGCTGTACGACCTGCCGCACATCAGCCAGGTGTACGTGTTTTTCCGTGCCGAGCTGGCCGATCTGGATTTCGCCGTGGGCGAGGAAAGCCTGGAAGTGAAACTGTTCGATGAGGCCGACATCCCTTGGTCCGAGCTGGCTTTCCCGACGGTAGGCCGTACCTTAGAATGCTTTTTCGCCGACCGGGTCGCCCAACACTTCCCGGTGCGCAATGAGCCGCTAGAAGCTCTGCGCCCACACTTCGTCTCTGGTAAACAGAGCAGCGTCTGACCACACAACACTCGAGCCGCTTCGCGCGGTTCAACACCTGGAAATTGCACCAATGCGCTGGTTGTTAGCTGCCGTCTGCCTGTCGTTTGCGATGCTTTCGCACGCTTCCACCACCGTAACCCTGGACGGCAAAACCGTGGACAAGGTGCTGGTGATGAAAGCCGAACACAAACTTGTACTGATGAACCGCGGCGAAACGCTGAAGAGCTACCGCATCTCGCTGGGCAAAGCGCCCAAAGGTGCGAAGCAACGCGAAGGCGACCACAAAACCCCCGAAGGCTATTACTGGATCGACTGGCGCAAGCCCAGCGACAAGTACAACCTCTCCATGCACATTTCCTACCCCAACATCAAAGACCAGGCCAATGCGCGCCAGGCAGGCGTACCGCCAGGCGGCATGATCATGATTCACGGCACGCCCATCGATGAGGAATTTCCGGAGTGGTACTTCCATACCCTCGACTGGACCGAGGGCTGCATCGCCATGAAGAACGATGACATGCGTGAGGTATGGAATTTGGTGAAGGACGGGACGTTGATCGAGATTCGGCCCTAATTCGCTGTACCGCTCTTTGTAGGAGAGGCTTCAGCCTCGATGCTTTTAAACATCGAAACATCGCGGCTCAAGCCGCTCCCACAGGGTTGTGACAGAGACCGAGAACAACAAAGGCGCCCGAGGGCGCCTTTTTGTATTCAGAAAACCAGGTCCGACAGGCGCCAGACCTCAAACGCCGGCGTCTCGTACGGATGCGCCTGGCGCAGTGCCTTCACCGCGTCATGTATCAACTCATCCGCCACTACCAATTCCACCTTCCATTCGGCCACGTGCTCCAGCACGCCGGTCTGTCCGATGAATGCGTTACTGCCGGGCAGCGGGCGGAACTGTCCTTGGCCCAAGCCCTGCCAGCAGCAACTGTCGTAATTCCCTATGCGTCCTGCACCCGCTCCAAACACAGCATTCTTGACGACGTCCAGATGGGTTTCCGGAACGTAAAAACACAGCTTGTACATCGAGGTCTCCACGGAGCATTTACATGCTTTACCAATGCAGGAACCTGGCGCCAATTTCTCAACGCGCAGTGATGGCATATTGCCTTATTCCTGCGTAAGGGTGCAATTTCACAATGCTTGTTGGAGTGCCCAGAAGCGCCGAGTGTTCAGGCGGCGTGAGCCAACTCGTTTATGAACCCGACCAGAAGCGCCGCCATTTCGCTCGCCACGACGGTGCCGGTGGCGCATGGCTGCCATCGCAAAAGGGCAATTGCCGGGAACGCCCGCAGCGGCAAAGCAGCAAGCGTTGCTCACGCTTGGCAGCGAAGACCAGCGCGTGCTCGCACGTCGAGGAGCAGTCAGGGAGCTGGGCTGATTGGCCACAGGTGCACAACCGCAAGGTGGCGCCGGCCTGAAGCAGGCGCACCTCGGGAAGTGACGGGGAATTTTCGTTAATGCCAGGAGCAGGATTGCCCTGCTCCCGTTGTTCGCTCACGGCGGTGAACCTATCAGTTCACCCAGACGCGGGCGTTGCGGAACATGCGCATCCAGGCGCCGTCTTCGTCCCACTCTTCCGGCTTCCACGAGTTCTGCACCGCACGGAACACGCGTTCTGGGTGCGGCATCATGATGGTCACGCGGCCGTCGCGGCTGGTGAGGCCGGTGATGCCACGCGGCGAACCGTTGGGGTTGGCCGGGTAGTTTTCGGTGACCTTGCCGTGGTTGTCGATAAAGCGCAGCGACACGCAGCCCGACAGATCCGCTTCCAGCAACGCCTCTTCGCTTTCGAATTCGGCATGGCCTTCACCGTGGGCGATGGCGATTGGCATACGAGAGCCGGCCATGTCACGCAGGAAGATGGAGGCCGAATCCTGCACCTGCACCATCGCCACACGCGCTTCGAATTGCTCCGAGCGGTTGCGCACGAAGTGCGGCCAGAATTCGCTGCCCGGCACCAGCTCGCGCAGGTTGGACATCATCTGGCAACCGTTGCACACGCCGAGGGTGAAGCTGTCTTTGCGCTCGAAGAAGGCGCTGAAGGCATCACGGGCGCGGTTGTTGAACAGCACCGATTTGGCCCAGCCTTCGCCAGCACCCAGCACGTCGCCGTAAGAGAAACCGCCGCAGGCCACCAGGCCTTTGAACTCTTCCAGGCTAACGCGACCGGCAAGAATGTCGCTCATGTGCACGTCAATCGCGTTGAAGCCGGCGCGGTCGAAGGCAGCGGCCATTTCAACCTGACCGTTGACGCCCTGCTCGCGCAGCACCGCCACTTGCGGACGCACATTCTTCTTGATGTACGGCGCGGCGATGTCCTGGTTCACGTCGAAGCCCAGCTTCACGCTCAGGCCGGGGTTGGCTTCGTCCAGCAGCACGTCGTATTCCTGCTCGGCGCATTCGACGTTGTCGCGCAGACGCTGCACCTGATAGCTGGTCGCTGCCCACTCACGCTGCAACATGCGGCGCTCGCCGGTGAACACCGACTCACCGTTAAAGCTGATGTTCACTTCGGCATTGTTCAACGGCTGACCGACCACGGCCACGCAGTCGCCCAAACCGGCAGCGCTGAATTGCGCCAGCACTTCCGGGGTGGCGTCCTGGCGAACCTGAATCACGGCACCCAGTTCTTCGTTGAACAGTACGGCGGCGAGTTCTTCGCGGTTGTGCGCCACGGTGTCGAGCACGATGTTCAAGCCACAGTGGCCGGCAAAGGCCATTTCCAGCACGCTCACCAACAGACCACCGTCGGAACGGTCGTGGTAGGCAAGCAAGCTGCCGTCGGCGTTCAGGCCCTGGATCACGGCGAAGAACGCTTTCAGGTCTTCAGCGTCGTCCACATCCGGCGCCTGGCGCGCCAACTGGCCGTAGACCTGGGCAAGAATCGAGGCGCCCATGCGGTTCTGGCCGCGACCGAGGTCGATCAGAATCAGGTCGGTTTCGCCCTTGTCCATGCGCAGCTGCGGGGTCAGGGTTTTGCGAATATCCAGCACCGGCGCGAAGCCCGACACGATCAGCGACAGCGGCGAGGTCACGCTCTTGTCGGCGCCCTCTTCGCTCCAACGGGTTTTCATCGACATCGAGTCTTTGCCCACCGGAATGGTGATGCCCAACTCCGGGCACAACTCCATGCCGACCGCTTTCACGGTGTCGTACAGACGGGCGTCCTCGCCCGGGTGACCGGCAGCGGACATCCAGTTGGCCGACAGTTTGATGTCGGAAAGCTTGCCGATGCGCGCGGCCGCCAGATTGGTCAGGGTTTCGCCAATGGCCATACGGCCCGAGGCCGGCGCGTTGAGCAGGGCCAGCGGCGTGCGCTCGCCCATGGCCATGGCTTCACCGCTGTACACGTCGAAACTGGTGGCGGTAACGGCGCAGTCGGCCACCGGCACTTGCCACGGGCCGACCATCTGGTCGCGGGCAACCAGACCGGTAATGGTGCGGTCGCCGATGGTGATCAGGAAGCTTTTGCTGGCAACGGCCGGGTGATGCAGCACGCGCTCGACGGCTTCGCTGAGGTCAAGGCTGGCGGCGTTGAAATCGTCGCCCAGCTCGGCTTCACGGGTGGCCGAACGGTGCATACGCGGGGCTTTGCCCAGCAGCACTTCGAGTGGCATGTCGACGGCGTTGTTGCCGAAGTGGCTGTCGGCAACGGTCAGCTGCGGTTCGGCCAGGGCCTCGCCGACTACGGCAAACGGGCAGCGCTCGCGCTCGCAGATGGCTTTGAAAGTTTCAAAGTCGGCGGCGTCGACGGCCAGTACGTAGCGTTCCTGCGATTCGTTGCACCAGATCTCGTGCGGGGCCATGCCCGGCTCGTCGTTCGGTACGGCGCGCAATTCGAAACGACCACCACGGCCGCCATCGTTGACCAGCTCAGGGAAGGCGTTGGACAAACCGCCCGCGCCCACGTCGTGGATAAAGCTGATGGGGTTCTTGTCGCCCAACTGCCAGCAGCGGTCGATCACTTCCTGGCAACGGCGCTCCATTTCCGGGTTTTCCCGTTGCACGGAGGCGAAGTCCAAGTCCGCCGAACTGGCGCCAGTGGCCATCGACGAAGCCGCGCCGCCGCCCAGACCGATCAGCATGGCGGGGCCGCCGAGCACGATCAGTTTCGAGCCAACGGTAATTTCAGCTTTCTGTACGTGTTCAGCACGGATGTTGCCCATGCCGCCGGCAAGCATGATCGGCTTGTGATAGCCGCGCACTTCTTCGCCGCGTGGCGTGGTGATGCTTTGCTCGAAGGTACGGAAGTAACCGGTGAGTGCCGGGCGACCGAATTCGTTGTTGAATGCGGCGCCGCCCAGCGGGCCTTCGATCATGATGTCCAGCGCGGTAACGATGCGCTCAGGCTTGCCGTATGGGGTTTCCCACGGCTGCTCGAAACCTGGAATCTGCAGGTTGGACACGGTGAAACCAGTGAGGCCCGCCTTTGGCTTGGCGCCGCGACCGGTCGCACCTTCGTCGCGGATTTCACCGCCCGAACCGGTAGAGGCACCCGGGAACGGCGCGATGGCGGTCGGGTGGTTGTGGGTTTCCACCTTCATCAGAATGTGCACCGGCTCCTGCACCGCGCCGTACTGGCGGGTTTCAGGATTCGGGAAGAAACGCCCGGCGACCGAGCCTTCGATAACGGCGGCGTTGTCTTTATAAGCAGAAAGAACGCCCTCGCCGTGCATCTGGAAGGTGTTCTTGATCATGCCGAACAGGCTTTTCTCTTGGCTCTCGCCGTCGATATCCCAACTGGCGTTGAAGATTTTGTGACGGCAATGTTCGGAGTTGGCCTGGGCAAACATCATCAGTTCGATGTCGTGCGGGTTGCGACCCAGCTTTACAAACGCGTCGACTAGATAGTCGATTTCGTCGTCGGCCAGGGCCAAACCGAGGTCACTGTTGGCTTTTTCCAGCGCGGCGCGGCCGCCGTTCAAGATGTCGACGGCGGTGAGCGGCTTGGGCTCGGCGTGGTTGAACAGACCGGCGGCCTGTTCCAGATCGCCGAGTACCAGTTGGGTCATGCGGTCGTGCAAGGAAGCGGCGATCAGCTCGGCCTCGGCGTCGCTGAATTCGCCGGCTACGTAGTAGGCGATGCCGCGTTCCAGGCGCTGGATTTTCGCCAGGCCGCAGTTGCGTGCAATGTCGCTGGCTTTACTGGACCACGGGGAAATGGTGCCGAAACGCGGCAGCACCAGGAACAGACGACCGCTTGGCTCTTGCACCGGCACACTGGGGCCGTACTTGAGCAAGCGGGCGAGCACTTTCTCTTCGTCGCCGGTCAGCAGACCGGTCACCTCGGCAAAGTGGGCAAACTCGGCGTACACCGCAGTAACGGCGGGGACTTTGGCAGTCAGCTGGTCGAGTAACTTGCCGTGGCGGAAGGCAGAAAGGGCTGGAGCGCCGCGCAGGATCAACATCTCGGGGAAAGCCTCGGGAAGGGGGATGCTTTGAGGCCGTGCATTCTAACGCAAACCTCCCGCCAAGGCACTCGCGACGGGGACCCAGTCGACAGTTTTGCGCTAGCAGAAGAGCGGCCCGGCTGTCGAGATATGGCGACTTCAGCGCTTTGCGTATACTCCGCCGATGCCTGCACACACCTCGCTGCACAAACGCCCCCAGAAATGGTTGGCGGCAGCCACACTCCTGCTGTTGCTCTGCGGCTGCAGTGAGCCTCAGCCGACAGCCCTTGAGCGCATCCAAAAGGATGGCGTGCTGCGTGTGCTCACCCGTAACAGCCCCGCGACTTACTTTCAGGACCGCAACGGTGAGACCGGTTTCGAGTACGAGCTGGTCAAGCGTTTCGCCGACGATCTGGGCGTTGAACTGAAGATCGAGACCGCCGACAACCTCGATGAAATCTTCACCCGCCTCAACCAGGAAAACGGTCCGGCGTTGGCTGCGGCCGGTTTGGTCAGCAGCAAGGGGCGGATGAATCAGGCGCGCTTTTCTCAGTCGTACCTCGAAGTCACCCCGCAGATCATCTACCGCAACGGCGAGAACCGCCCGACTCGGCCGGAAGATTTGCTCAACAAACGCATCATGGTGCTCAAAGGCAGCAGCCACGCTGAACAGCTTGCCACCCTTAAAGGCCAATACCCCGAACTGAACTACGAAGAGTCGGACGCCGTAGAAATCGTCGACCTGCTGCGCATGGTCGACGAAGGCCAAATTGACCTGACGCTGGTGGATTCCAACGAGCTGGCAATGAACCAGGTGTATTTCCCCAATGTGCGCGTGGCCTTCGACTTCGGCGATGCCAACACCCTGGGCTGGGCGCTGCCGCCGGGCACCGACGACAGCCTGCTCAAGGAAGTGAATGCCTTTCTTGAGCGGGTGAAAATCAACGGCGTGCTGCAGCGTTTGAAAGACCGTTATTACGGCCATGTGGATGTGCTGGGCTACGTCGGCGCTTATACCTTCGCCAAGCACCTGCAACAACGCTTGCCGCGTTACGAGCAGCACTTTCGCCAGAACGGTAAAACCTATGAGTTGGACTGGCGCTTGCTCGCGGCCATCGGCTATCAGGAATCGTTGTGGCAACCCAACGCCACGTCGAAAACCGGCGTGCGCGGCTTGATGATGCTGACGCAAAACACCGCCGAGGCCATGGGTGTGTCCAACCGCCTGGACCCAAAACAGAGCATCAACGGCGGCAGCAAATATTTCGCCTCGATTCTGGAAAACCTCGCTCCCGAACTGACCGAGCCGGACCGCACCTGGTTTGCCCTGGCTGCCTACAACATCGGCATCGCTCACCTTGGCGACGCGCGCAAGCTGGCCGAAGCCGAAGGGCTGGACCCGAATAAGTGGCTGAACGTGAAATCCATGCTGCCGCGTTTGTCGCAAAAGCAGTGGTACAGCAAAACCAAATACGGCTATGCCCGAGGCGGCGAAACGGTGCACTTCGTGCAGAACATTCGCCGCTACTACGACATCCTCACCTGGGTGACGCAACCGCAACTGGAAGGCGGGCAGATGGCCGAAGGCAATCTGCATATTCCCAGTATTGAAAAGCCCAAGCAGGACGGTAACGGGCCGGCGGCGCTCTAAACATTGTGCTTTGGGAATGCCGTCATCCTCGCGAACGCGGGGATCCAGACTTTTCGTTATGACTCACATTCTGGATCCCCGCGTTCGCGAGGATGACGGATGATTGTTTTAAAGAGTTATTCGGCCTTCGCCCGCCGCTGTTTGAAAAACTCACTCAACACCGCGCTGCACTCCTCCGCCAACACCCCGCCTTCCACCATCACCCGATGGTTGAGAAAGATCTGGTCGAAGAACTTGCCCCGGCTTTGCACGGCGCCAGCTTTCGGCTCGGTGGCGCCGAACACCACGCGGTGGATGCGCGCATGCACCAGCAACCCGGCGCACATGCTGCACGGTTCCAGCGTGACGTACAGCGTGCTGCCCGGCAGCCGGTAGTTTTCCACGGCAGCAGACGCCGCGCGGATGGCGACCATCTCGGCATGGGCGCTGGGATCAAAGGTGGTGATCGGGCAGTTGAAGCCGCGCCCGATCACTTCACCGTCCTGCACCAGCACCGCGCCCACCGGCACCTCGCCAAGGCCGGCGCCCTGCGCGGCGAGCGCCAGGGCCTCGCGCATAAAGTGCGCGTCCTGGCTGCGGTCGATGATTTGCACTTTTCTCATGCCGTACTTGATCCGGTTACTCGACGAGGATGGAAGCCATCAACCCGGTTTCCATATGGTCGATCACGTGACAGTGGAACATCCACACGCCTGGATTATCGGCGACCAACGCCACCCGCGCATTTTCGTTCTTGCCCAACAGATAGGTGTCGGTGAAGTACGGGATGATTTTCTTGCGGTCCGAACTCAACACTTTGAAGCTCATGCCGTGCAGGTGAATCGGGTGCTGGTACTGGGCCATGTTGCGAAATTCGAGGATGTACGTCTGCCCCAGCTTCATTTTGGCGATAGGCCGGTCGGCGCAGGTTTTGTCGTTGATATCCCAGGCCTTGCCGTTGATTTGCCAGAAGGCAGGCGCGCGGCCATTGGTGGTCACCGACACGGCGCCCACCCACTCGAACTTGAAGTCGAGCACTTCGGCATTCTGCAAATCCGGCTCCGGAATCGGGTTGGCCGGCAGTTGCGGCGGCCAGTCGCCCGCCACTTCGTCGCTGGGCACCGAGCGGAACGTGGCCAGGCGTACCGGGCCGTTGCGCAGCGGCAGCTCAACGCCCGCCTCGGGCACTTTCAAGGCCAGGCACACGCGCATGCCGGGGCCTATCCAGTATTCCTTGCCGAACGGGCGCGGCTCAATCGGGTTGCCGTCCAACGCATACAAACGTGCATCAGCGCCTGGCAAGTTGAGGCGGTAGGTCACGGTGTTGTCGAGGTTGAAGATGCGCAACCGCACGATCTGCCCAGCCGGCAAATCGATAGTCGGCAAGTGCTCGGCATTGATCGTCGAGTAGCTGCCCGCCGTACCGCCGCGCGCGGCTTCACGGGGAATGCTGAAGGGCGTGAACGCGCCTTCGGCATCGATGTGCCAGGTTTTCAGGCTGAGCGAGCGTTCATGCTTGAAGCCGGTCGGCTCGCGCTCTTCCACCACCAGCGGCCCGACCAGGCCGTGGCCCAATTGTTGGCTGCTTAGCACGTGGGGGTGGTACCAGAAATTGCCGGCGTCCTGGGTGCGGAATTGGTAGTCGAAGTACTCGCCCGGCAATACCGGCAGTTGCGACACGTAGGGCACGCCGTCCATTTCCAACGGCAGGCGGATGCCATGCCAGTGAATGGTGGTGGGTTCGCTGAGTTTGTTGATAAAGCGCACCCGCAACCAATCGCCCTGACGGCTGCGCAGCTCCACGCCAGGCGCCGAACCGTTATAGGCCCAGGCCGGGGTTTTGTGACCGGCCACCAGTTCCAAATCCATGGGCGCGGCGATCAATTCGTAATCATGGGTCGTGCTGCCCAGCGGCCGTCCAAGCCAATAACGTACTCCTCCGGCACCAAGGCCAACGGCGGTCAAACCGAGCAGGCCACCGAGAATTTGTCGACGTGTAAAAGACATGGGTACAGACACCTTTTGACGATAAGGGACTTCGCTGGCCCATCAGGAATTCAGGTAGTGGCCGGTCTCTGGTGGACCGGCTTCGAGAAGCGGATTGGCACGCAAGGCCGCCGCGCATTATGACGAACACCTAGCGATCTTGCATGCCTGCGGTCAACCCGCAGCGGCCACGATCGGCCGTTCAAAGATACGGCGGGCCAGCGAAGGCGCGCCGTATGTGAGGCGTGCCGGCAGCGACGCTGCCGACGAGGGCTTACCAGTTGTAGCTGAGCTTGGCCGTGATTTCGCGGCCTGGGTTGTAGTAGTTGGCGGTGCCGGAGCCGACCACGTGCTGCTCGTCCAGCAGGTTGCTGACGTTAAGCGCCAGGTCGGTGCCTTTGTAGAGTTTGTAGTTGAGGGCGGCGTCGAAGAGGGTTTCGCCGTCGCTTTTGCCGGTGTTGGCGGCATCGTAGTAGTACGAACCGACGTAACGCGCACCCAAGCCGACGCTTACGTCCGTCGCCGGGATGTCGTAGTAAGTCCATAGCGACGCCGAGTGCTTGGGCGTGGCGACGAACTGGTTGCCCTTGATCGAGCTGCCGTCGTAGGAGGTGCCGCGAACCACTTCCGAATCTGTGTAGGAATAGCCGCCAAGCACGCTGACGTTTTCAGTGATTTCGGCTTTTGCTTCCAGATCAACGCCGCGAGCGCGTGACTCCCCAATAACTCGTTGCTGAATACCCGCGCCCGGCACCACCACGGAAATGGTGACGTTTTCCTGGGTCAGGTCATAAACGGCTGCCGAGAAGATTGCGTTCATGCCCATCGGCGCGTACTTGGCGCCCACTTCGTACTGGTTACCGGTCTTCGGTGTAACGCCCACTTCAGGCGGCGCTACCGATTCCACATAGCTGATGTAGGTTGAAATTTCGTCCGTAACGATAAAAGTCAGGGCCCCGCGATACGACGTCTCAGCGAAGTTATCCGACTCTTTGGCATCGCTGATATCGGTCACCGACAAATCCATAAAGTCGCGACGGGCGCCGGCAGTGAGGATGACGCGCTCATAAAAAGACAGGTTCTGCTGAGCGAACAGCGCCTTGTTTTTTGCGTCGGTCTTGTTGTCGGCATACGGGGCAACGCCCCGAGCCACGCCGGTGTAGACCGGACGGGAAAGATCAATCGGCGACGCACCGGTGTACACCGACTTCTCCGTTTTCGAAGAATCCAGGTACTCAACGCCGGCCACCGAGCTGCTGTCGATATTCTCGAAGCGGTGATCGTATTGCAGCATCACGTTGCCGTTGAACTGATGAGCCTCGGTGTCCGTGCCGAATTGATCGCGCGCCACGACGGAGCCGGTACGCGTGGACGAGTCGTTGACGTACACGTAGCCGAAGTCATCGTTCACTTCGCTGTAACGCAGATTGCTGCGCAGCGTGAAACCGTTATCGAAGTCATGGGACACGTTGCCGCTGAGACTGGTGCGCTCAACGTGGTGGAAGTTGTAGCTGGGCTCACCGTAAAAGTCGTCGCGGTCGTATTCCTTGTCCAACGGATAGCCGCCGCTATTCGGCGTGCTGTCGGTTTTCAGATAATCGAGAACCACGGTGGCTTTGGTGAAATCCGTGGGTGCCCAGGTCAAACCGCCCATGGCAAAGCGGTTGTCGTCCTGCGAGTGGTCGTATTCGCGATCACTGTTTTGCATCTTGGCGGTGAAGCGACCGGCGACGGTCTTTTCCTCGTTCAGCGCGTCGCCCACGTCGATCCCGGTTTCCTTGTGGTTATAGGAACCGTAGGTCACGTAGCCTTGGCCGAAGCTATTGAAGCGCGGCTGTTTGGTGACGAAGTTGACCGAACCACCTGGATCGGCCGGGCCAAACAGCGTGGAGTTGGCACCACGCAGGATTTCGATACGCTCGTAGGCGAACGGTTCTTCACGAACGCCGCGCATGGAGCTAAGCGTCAAACCATCCCGGTAGGTGGTGGCTTGGAAGCCGCGAATCTGGAAGTAATCGTTACGGTCATCGGAGCCGTAAAAATCAGTAATCACACCCGGCGTGTACTGCAACGCCTCTTCGGTGGTACTAACGCTGCGCTGTTCCATTTCCTTCTGAGTCACCACAGAAACAGAAGCCGGCGTGTTGAGGATACTGGTCGCAACTTTGCCACCTACCCACAGCTCTTGCGCCACCACGGTTTGCGAGTCGTCGCCGCTTTCGGCACTGGCATCGACAATAATCGGCGCAAGACGGTACGCGCCGTCTTCAGTCGCCGCCGTCTCTTCGGCTTTCACACCGATCGGCGCTCCGGCCAATGGCACACAAAGCATCACGGCAGCCGCCGTGCGCTGCTTGGCCGAGCGGCCGTTCACAAACCCCGTTTTGTTTTTGCGCATGCTTGCGATCCTTGATCTTCAACAACGTCAGCCGAAGGAACTCAGTGCACCGCGAGCAAAGCGGCGCCATCCCAAAATTTTCGGAAGAGATTGTATTAGAAAATAACTCGCAAATGACAAAGATACGCAAACACAAACGAGAAAATATTTTTTGAACGAAACGCGCGTTTCGCGCCCACAAAAAAGCCCGCTATTACGCGGGCTTTTCGCCGACCGTCCTTGGTCGGCAGGCAACCGAGGGAACCGTTATTCCCACTCAATCGTCGCAGGCGGCTTGCTCGACACGTCGTAGGTAACGCGCGAAATGCCTTCGATCTCGTTGATGATCCGGCCACTCACTGTTTCGAGCAGTTCGTAAGGCAGATGCGCCCAACGTGCGGTCATGAAGTCGATGGTTTCCACGGCGCGCAACGCCACAACCCAGGCGTAACGGCGACCATCACCGACCACGCCCACCGATTTCACCGGCTGGAATACGACGAAGGCCTGGCTGACTTTGTGGTACCAGTCGGCTTTGCGCAGTTCTTCGATAAAGATGTGGTCGGCACGGCGCAGCAGGTCGGCATATTCCTTTTTCACTTCGCCGAGAATGCGCACGCCCAGGCCCGGACCGGGGAACGGGTGGCGGTACACCATGTCGTACGGCAGGCCGAGTTCCAGGCCCAGACGGCGCACTTCGTCTTTGAACAGTTCGCGCAGCGGCTCGACCAGTTTCAGGTTCATTTCTTCCGGCAGACCGCCCACGTTGTGGTGCGACTTGATCACGTGCGCCTTGCCACTCTTGGCGCCAGCCGACTCGATCACGTCCGGGTAAATGGTGCCCTGAGCGAGGTACTTGATGTTATCGAGCTTGTTGGACTCGGCATCGAATACGTCGATAAAGGTGCGGCCGATGATTTTACGTTTCTTCTCTGGATCCGCTTCGCCCGCCAGGTTGTTGAGGAACTGCTCTTCCGCGTTGGCGCGAATCACTTTGACGCCCATGTTTTCAGCAAACATGGCCATCACTTGCTCGCCTTCATGCAGACGCAGCAGACCGTTGTCGACAAACACGCAGGTCAGCTGATCGCCAATGGCTTTGTGCAGCAGGGCAGCCACTACCGACGAATCCACACCGCCAGACAAGCCGAGCAGCACGTTGTCGGTGCCGACCTGAGCACGAACCTGGGCGATGGCGTCTTCGGCGATTTTCGACGGCGTCCACAGCGCTTCGCACTCGCAGATGTCGAGGATAAAGCGCGACAGAATGCGGCCACCTTGCTTGGTGTGGGTCACTTCCGGGTGGAACTGCACGCCGTAGTAACGACGCTCGTCGCTGAACATGCCGGCAATCGGGCAGCTCGGGGTGCTGGCCAGAATGTGGAAGTCTTCGGGCATCTTGGTGACTTTGTCACCGTGGCTCATCCACACATCGAGGCCGAGCACGCCGTCGGCGTCGACGTGGTCTTCAATGCCGTCGAGCAGGCGGCTTTTGCCGACCACGTCGACACGGGCGTAACCGAATTCACGCAGCTCGGAACCTTCAACCTTGCCGCCCAGCTGCTCGGCGATGGTTTGCATGCCGTAGCAAATACCGAAAACCGGCACGCCAAGATCGAACACCGCTTGCGGGCAACGCGGGCTGTTGGCGACGTGCACCGACTCCGGGCCGCCAGCGAGAATCACACCCTTGGGCGCAAATTCGCGGATTGCATCTTCGTCCATGTCGAACGGATGCAATTCGCAGTACACGCCGATCTCGCGCACGCGGCGAGCAATCAGTTGGGTGTACTGAGAGCCGAAATCGAGGATCAGGATGCGGTGGGCGTGAATATCGAGGGCCATGATTCAGTCTCGTCTAATCAATCGGTAACAGTCGTGGTTCAGAAACAACTCGGGGCTGAATAGAACAGCCCCGGTTGCTTAACGATTTGCTTGAAGGCTCAACCTACGCGGTAGTTCGGCGCCTCTTTCGTGATCTGCACATCGTGCACATGCGACTCGGCCATGCCCGCGCCGGTGATGCGCACGAACTCAGGCTCAGTCCGCATCTGCTCGATGGTGGCGCAGCCGGTGTAGCCCATGGAGGCACGCAGGCCACCCATCAGTTGATGGATGATGGCGGCCAGCGGGCCTTTGTAAGGCACGCGGCCTTCGATGCCTTCGGGAACCAGCTTTTCAGCACCGGCAGCGGAGTCTTGGAAGTAGCGGTCGGACGAGCCCTGGGTCTGCGCCATGGCGCCCAACGAGCCCATGCCACGGTAGGCCTTGTAGGAACGACCCTGGAACAGTTCGACTTCACCTGGCGCTTCTTCAGTACCGGCGAACATCGAGCCCATCATCACGCAGGACGCACCGGCAACGATGGCTTTGGACAAGTCACCGGAGAAGCGGATGCCACCGTCGGCAATCAACGGCACGCCGGTGCCTTCAAGGGCAGCGGCAACGTTGGAGACGGCGGAAATTTGCGGAACGCCAACACCAGCAACGATGCGGGTAGTGCAGATCGAGCCTGGGCCGATACCGACTTTCACTGCATCAGCGCCCGCTTCGGCCAGCGCCTTGGCGGCTGCGCCGGTGGCGATGTTGCCGCCGATAACCTGCACGTCCGGGAAGTTCTGTTTAACCCAGCGCACGCGGTCGATCACACCTTTGGAGTGACCGTGGGCGGTGTCGACCACGACTACGTCTACACCGGCAGCGACCAGGGCGGTCACGCGGTCAGCGGTGTCGGCGCCAGTGCCGACCGCCGCGCCAACGCGCAGACGACCTTGGTCATCTTTGCTGGCGAAGGGGTAAGCCTTGGCTTTCTCGATGTCGTTAACGGTCATCATGCCTTTAAGGTTGAAGGCTTCGTCGACGATCAGAACGCGCTCGATGCGGTGCTTGTGCAGCAGCTCGCGGGCTTCCTGTTTGTCGGCGCCTTCACGCACGGTGACCAAACGCTCTTTAGGCGTCATCACGTCGCGGACCTTGGCATCCAGACGGCTTTCGAAACGCACGTCACGGGAAGTGACGATGCCGACCAGATCGCCGTTGTGCAGCACGGGCACACCGGAAATGTTGTTCTGGCGGGTGAGGTCGAACAGATCACGCACGGTGGCGTCGGCTTCGATGGTGATTGGATCTTTCACCACGCCGCTTTCGAAGCGCTTCACTTTGCGCACTTCGGCAGCTTGCTGCTCGATGGTCATGTTCTTGTGGATGATGCCGATGCCGCCTTCCTGCGCCATGGCAATGGCCAGACGGGATTCGGTAACGGTATCCATCGCTGCGGAAATCAGCGGAATGTTCAGTTCAATACCACGGGTCAGTCGAGTTTTGAGGCTGACGTCTTTAGGCAGAACTTCGGAATAACCTGGAATAAGAAGGACGTCGTCGAAGGTTAGAGCTTCTTGACTGATACGCAGCATGGCGGGGGCTCCCGGACGGGAAAATGGAAGCGCGCCATTATACCCACGCGGGTAGCTTGGCTCAATGCAAAAGGTGAATTAGATGAAGTGGGGTTTTCCAAAACAAACTCAACTGCTTTGCTCCCCTCTCGCGCGTGCGGGAGAGGGGCCGGGGGTGAGGGCCAGCCGTCACGCAGATCAAAAACAAAAGCCCCTCACCCTCGCCCTCTCCCTAAGGGAGAGGGGACTGACCGAGTAAGCCTCGCTTACTCCCAATCAACCACCACTTCCCGCACCCCAAACCGCAACCGCTCGCCAAACTCTTCTATAAAGGAAGGCTTGAACGCCGCCTCGCCCCAGTTATTGAAAATAAACCCCAGGTTGGAAAACCCGCACGGCTGCAAAAACAGAAACCCATTGATGTCATCTTCAAATCCGCACAGCGGGCAAGTGAAGTTGTCGCTGACCTTGGGCATCCACTCGTCCAGGCTGTCGAACAGCGCCTCGCCCACTTCCTTGCGGCACTGCGGGCAGCCGGCTTCTTCATGGAAGTTCTTCGTCGGCGTATAGATGCAGCGTTTGGTCACTACCTCCAAGCCATTCACCGGCTGGCCAAACGGCAATCGCTCGGGATGCAAAACAATGCGTCTGGCGCCAGGAGCAATGGCGTAGGCCATGCGGTTGCCGGTGCGCCCGCAGGTGCTCAGCTCGGGCTCGACAATGTTGCGCTGCACCAGCCAACGCAGCATCAGCCGCGCCCGCGCCTCGTGGTTGGGAAAGGTGGAAATCTGTGGCACCAGAATGCGTTGTTGCTCAGCCATGCTCGCCCCCGAAATCAAAACAGCGCGCAGTTTAACAGCCCGCGCCTTTGGCTCACGGCGCGTAAGCCTCTATCATGCCCGCCATGATCAAAGACCCGTTCCAACGCCTCGGCCTTGACCGCGAAGTGCTCACCGTCAGCCAACTCAACGGCCGCGCACGCGTGCTGCTGGAAGATGTGTTCAGCAATATCTGGGTCGAGGGCGAGATTTCCAACCTGGCCAAGCCTGCCTCCGGCCATGTGTATTTCACCCTTAAAGACAGCAATGCCCAGGTGCGTTGTGCGCTGTTCCGGCAGAACGCCGCCCGCGTTCGTCAGGCCTTGCGCGATGGCTTGGCCGTTAAGGTGCGCGGCAAGGTTTCGCTGTTCGAAGGCCGCGGTGATTACCAGCTGATTCTCGACAGCGTAGAGCCGGCCGGCGACGGCGCGCTGCGTCTGGCCTTCGAGGCGTTGAAAGAAAAGCTCAGCAGCGAAGGCCTGTTCTCCGCCGAGAACAAAGTGCCCCTGCCCGCTCACCCGCAACGCATCGGCATCGTCAGCTCGCCGACCGGCGCGGTTATCCGCGACATCATCAGCGTGTTCAGCCGCCGCGCGCCGCACATTCAACTGACGCTGATCCCCACCGCCGTGCAGGGCCGCGAAGCCACCGGGCAAATTGTTCGTGCCTTGCAGCTCGCCGACCGGCACGGCTTTGACGCCTTGATCCTGGCCCGAGGCGGCGGCTCGCTCGAAGACCTCTGGTGCTTCAATGAAGAAGTGGTAGCCCGCGCCATTGCCGCCTGCGAAACCCCGATCATCAGCGCCGTTGGCCATGAAACCGATGTATCGATCAGCGACTTCGTCGCCGACGTTCGCGCGCCCACGCCATCGGCCGCTGCGGAATTGCTGGCGCCCGACGCCAACGAGTTGGTGCAACGCCTAACCAGCCTGCACCGCCGCCTGGTGATGCGCATGCACAACCGCATCGAGCGCGAACGCCTGCGCCTGGACGGTATCAGCCGCCGCCTGCGCCACCCCGGCGAGCGCCTGCGCCAGCAAGCACAACGGCTGGACGACCTGGACATGCGCCTGCGCCGTGCCTTCGTCACCCATCGGCAAAATTGCCAGGACCGCCTGATCCGCCTCGACATGCGCCTGGCTGCGCAACACCCCGGCCGCGCACTGGCTTTATTGCGCCAACGCCTCGACGGCCTCAACGAGCGCTTGCCACGCGCCATGCGTGAAGCGCTGAAAGACCGGCGCCAGCAGCTGCACAGCCAAGCGCAAACACTCAACGCCA
The DNA here is from genome assembly GCF_979258585.1 of Pseudomonas sp. AC136. NCBI lineage: Bacteria > Pseudomonadati > Pseudomonadota > Gammaproteobacteria > Pseudomonadales > Pseudomonadaceae > Pseudomonas > Pseudomonas sp. AC136. Next base: position 4,424,544 of record NZ_OZ409865.1, on the reverse strand, counting down.
TTAGCCCGCTGGCAACGCTCGGCCGTGGCTACAGCATTTTGCTCGACGACAAAGGCCACGCTATTCGTAACGCCGCGCAAACCAAGCCCGGCCAGCGCCTCAAAGCGCGCCTGGGCGAAGGCGAGTTGGACGTGCGCGTAGAAGATAACCACCTGACCCCGGTGACCCTGTCACTGCTGGACTGACTTCCCACTCTTTATTCAGGCTTGCCCATGCGTGCTGTGCTGTTCTGCTTGTTTTGCCTCGCCCTCCCCGCCCACGCCGACAGTTACATCACACGCCTGCTGAACAAGCCGGTGCCCGGCGGCGTGGCGGTTGTCGACCTGGGCGCTGGCAACGGCACGCCATCCGCTACTTACCAAGGCAAGCCGGTGCTGGTGGTCAATGAACAAGGGCAGCGCTGGCTGGCGATTGTCGGCGTGCCGCTGACCAGCAAAGCCGGCGCGCAGAATGTGCTCGCCAAGGATGCCAGCGGAAGCCGCACGCTGAGCTTTACCGTCGGAGCCAAGCGTTACGCCGAGCAACGCATCACCTTGAAAAACCAGCGCCAGGTCAACCCGAACCCGGCTGACCTCAAGCGCATCGAGCGCGAACTGGCCGAGCAAACCCGCGCCTACCAAACTTTCAGTCCCGGCACGCCCAGCAACCTGCTGCTCGACAAACCGGTGAACGGCCCACTCTCCAGCCGCTTCGGCGTGCGCCGCTTTTTCAACGGCGAAGAACGCAACCCGCACTCCGGCCTAGACTTCGCGGTAGGCGCCGGCACGCCGATCAAAACCCCGGCGGCGGGCAAGGTCATTCTCATCGGCAACTATTTCTTTAACGGCAATACGGTATTTGTCGACCACGGCCAGGGCTTTATCAGCATGTTCTGCCATATGTCGAAAATCGACGCGAAGCTCGGCCAGGTGCTGGCGCGCGGCGGCGTGGTAGGCAAGGTCGGCGCCACTGGCCGGGCAACCGGGCCGCACATGCACTGGAATGTCAGCTTGAATGATGTACGCGTCGACCCCGCCATTTTCATCGGCAAGTTCGAGCCGTAAGCCCAACCCAACGCCTGCACAGGACGATGCACATGCAACAGCACTACGAAAACGCCGTGCAGTGGCTGGAACGCTTTCCTTATCTGTACAACCTGCTGGCCCTGGTGCTGCTGCTGTTTGCCGCGTGGCTGGCGAACTGGTTGATCAAGCGCGTGCTGGTGCGCGGCTTTTATCGAATGTTGCGCGCCACCCATTTGGGGCAGGACAAAGCCCTGGCGCGCTCGCACATCATTTCGCGCCTGGCCAATGTGGTGCCGGCGCTGATTCTGGCCAGCGGCATCGAGCTGATTCCCGACTTACCCAAAGGCGTCATCACCGTCACACGCAACGTGTGCGGCGCGTTTATTGTGCTGACCCTCGCGCTGGCCGTGAGCGGCGCACTAACCCTGGCCAACTCGTTTTACGAGCGCCGCCCGGACGCGCATTTGCGGCCGATCAAGGGTTACTTCCAGATCGTCAAAATCGCCATCTACGTGATCGCCACGGTGCTGATGATCGCCACACTGGTCGACCGCTCGCCGCTGATTCTGCTCTCCGGCCTGGGCGCCATGGCCGCCGTGCTGATTCTGATATTCCAGGACACCCTGCTCTCGCTGGTGGCCAGCGTGCAGATTTCCTCGAACGACATCGTGCGCGTGGGCGACTGGATTGAAATGCCGCAACTGAACGCCGACGGCGATGTGATCGACATCGCCCTGCACACCATCAAGGTGCAGAACTGGGATAAAACCATCACCACGATTCCCACCAAACGCTTTATCACTGACTCGTTCAAAAACTGGCGCGGCATGCAGGAAGCCGGCGGGCGGCGGATCAAGCGCAGCCTGCATCTGGACCAGAACAGCGTGCACTTCCTCAACCCCGAGGAAATCGAGCATCTGCGTCAGTTCAAACTGCTGGCGCCGTACCTGAAAAGTAAAGAAAGCGAGCTGATGAGCTGGAACAGTCAACTGGAGGAACCGCTGCGCGTGGCGGTGAACACCCGGCGCGTGACCAACATCGGCACCTTTCGCGCCTACGTCGAAAATTACCTGCGCCAGCACCAAGGCATCCGCCAGGACATGACCCTGCTGGTGCGTCAGATGGCGCCACTCGCCGACGGACTGCCCCTGGAGCTGTATTGCTTCACCAACACCACCGCCTGGGTGGCGTACGAGGCGATTCAGTCAGACATCTTCGACCACATGCTGGCGATCCTTCCGGAGTTTGGCTTACGCGTGTTCCAGCACCCGAGCGGCGCGGATATGCGCGCGTACCAGGCCGCCATCAGCGAGCGGCCGGCGTCGTTTTAGCGGCCTAGGCCCGCGACCATTAACCCCCAGGCGAACGCGACGATGTGCGCGCGCAATATTTGCCAAACAAGGGTTCGTGTCGCACAACTTTATTTCGCCAATTGGCCCGCTGCGCTACAAATCACCAAATTTTTCGCACCGGTTGCCATATTCAACCCAAGTGAATAGGGTTAACCGCATGAAAACGCCCCATACCCTCATTCTGCTGCGCCAACACGCCTGCCTGTGCCTGGTCAGTCCGCGACTGCAAAGCTGACTGCTCACCTCGCCGCGCTACGCTGTTATAGAAATCAAATATCCCGGTCGGCCACCCTCATCTGGCCACGCTTCATAAAGGAACTCGCCATGAGTATGCTCAAAGACCCGTCGCATAAATACCGTGCCTTCACACCGATCAACATTCCCGACCGCACCTGGCCGAGCAAAGTGATCGACAAGGCGCCGATCTGGCTGAGCACCGACCTGCGTGATGGCAACCAGTCGCTTATCGAGCCGATGGATGCCGACAAAAAAATGCGTTTCTTCAAAACCCTGCTGGCCGTGGGTTTGAAGGAAATTGAAGTGGGCTTTCCGTCCGCCTCGCAAACCGACTTCGACTTCGTGCGTGAACTGATCGAAGGCGGCCATATTCCGGACGACGTGACCATTCAGGTGCTCACCCAGGCCCGCGAAGACCTGATCGAGCGCACCTTTGAATCGCTCAAAGGCGCCAAGAAAGCCATCGTTCACTACTACAACGCCTGCGCGCCGAGCTTTCGCCGCATCGTCTTCAACCAAGACAAAAACGGCGTAAAAGAAATTGCCGTGAGCGCCGGCCAGATCATCAAGCGCCTGGCCGACGCCGCGCCAGAAACCCAGTGGGGTTTTGAGTATTCGCCGGAAGTGTTCAGCTCCACCGAAATCGATTTCTCGGTCGAGGTGTGCAACGCGGTGATCGCCGTGTTCCAGCCAACCCCGGCCAAGCCGCTGATCCTCAACCTGCCGGCAACCATCGAAAACGCGACGCCGAACAACTACGCCGACCAAATCGAATGGTTCTGCCGTCATGTGGATCGCCGTGACAGCGTGTTGATCAGCCTGCACACCCACAACGACCGTGGCACCGGCGTGGCCGCCACCGAGCTGGGCTTGATGGCCGGCGCCGACCGCGTGGAAGGCTGCCTGTTCGGCAACGGCGAGCGCACTGGCAACGTGTGCCTGGTGACTGTCGCCCTGAACCTGTACACCCAGGGCATCGACCCGCAGCTGGACTTCTCCGACATCGACACCGTGCGCAAGGTGGTTGAAGACTGCAACCAACTGCCCGTGCACCCGCGTCACCCGTACGTGGGCGACCTGGTGCACACCGCGTTCTCCGGCTCGCACCAGGACGCCATCCGCAAGGGTTTCGCCCAGCAGAAAGAAGACGGCGTGTGGGAAGTGCCGTACTTGCCAATCGACCCGGCCGACATCGGCCGCAGCTACGAGGCGGTGATTCGCGTCAACAGCCAGTCGGGCAAAGGCGGCATTACCTTCCTGCTCGAACAGGAATACGGCATCAGCTTGCCGCGCCGTATGCAGATCGAATTCAGCCAGGTTGTGCAGAAAGAAACCGACCGCCTGGGCCTGGAAATGACGGCCGAGCAGATTTACAGCCTGTTGCAGAACGAATACCTGCAAGCCGCCAGCCCGTACGCCCTGAAAAGCCATCGTTTGCAGGAAGAGAACGGCATCTGCAACGTCGATGTCGACGTCAGTGTCAGCGGTGAATTGCGCCGCAAACACGGCACCGGCAAGGGGCCGCTGGAAGCACTGGTTGCCGCCTTGCCGCAGAACCTGGAAATCATCGACTACCACGAACACGCCATCGGCGCGGGCGCCAATGCCAAAGCGGCGGCGTATATCGAAGTGCGCCTGAACGGCGGGCGTCCGGTATTTGGGGTAGGCATTGACGAAAACATCACCACCGCCAGCTTCCGCGCCTTGTTCAGCGCGCTGAACCGAGCGTTGAAACAGGCCGAGGAAAGCTCGCAGGCGGCGTGAGTGGGTTGCGGTAGTTGGGAACGGGGCGCCTGGTGGGCGCCCTTTTTTATGGCCTTTGGAAACTGCGGAACGAAGGACGGCGGTGCAGCCGGGAGATGCGTCTCTGGACTTAACGACGTCCTCGCCCCCACCGCCGTCACCCTCGCGCACGCGAGGATGACGGGGGATTGGCTGAGAGGTACGTCCCTAGACTGACGAGGCCCTCGCCCACACCACCGTCACCCCCGCGAAGGCGGGGGTCCAGTATCGGTCAGGAGAGCGGCGATCTATCCGAAAGCCTGGATCCCCGCCTTCGCGAGGATGACGGGGAATTGAGCTGAAAGGTACGTCCCTAGACTGACGAGGTCCTCGCCCCCACCACCGTCACCCTCGCGCACGCGGGGGTCCAGTATCGTTCAGGCGAACGGTGATCGATCCGAAAACCTGGATCACGAATCGTCGGACCGCCGCCTTCGCGAGGATGACGGTGGTTTGGGCCAGGTCTACCGCCACCCAACAAAAAGCCCCGCATTCAGCGGGGCTCTTCTAATCCAGCAAAACGCCCTTACTGCCGCGCATTCAACTGCTGCTGAAGATTCTGCACCTGCGCCTGCAGCGTGCTGATGTTGCGGGTCATCTGCGCACGGAAGGCGTCGAACTCGCTGGTGTTGGCACTCGCCGCAGCCGGCCGGTTTTCCTGTTCGCTTTTTAGCACCAGCAAATCCTGCTCAAGCCGGCCAATCGCGACATTCGGGTTGCCCTGTTTTTTCAACGCGTCGATGTCAGCGCCAAGGCTTTTGAGCTGGGCGTCGATCTTGCTGGTGTCACCCTGCGCCGCTTTCAGCGCGGCCTGGTCGCTGGCCACGGTTTTCAGTTTGCTGTCGAACTGCGCGGTGGCGTCTTGCTGGGTTTTCAGGTCGGCGGCGACTTGCTCTACGCGCTTGCTCTGGTCGCCCTGCTTGCTGTTCAAGGTTTGCAGTTGCTTGGTCAAGTCGGCGACTTTGCTTTCCAGCCCTTTGACCTGCAAGCGCAAGGCTTCGCTGCCGCTGGTGACGTTGGACTCCGTGGCCACCACCTTGCCGGAAATATCCTGAATACGCCCGGCGGCGTCTTCGCTGATGCGGGCGAAGCTTTCTTGCGTGGCAACCAGTTGCTGGCTCATCAGCTCGATTTGCTGATGACTCCACCAGCCCAAGCCGCCAAACGCGATCATCAGGGCGGCGACCAATGTCCACAGCGGCGCCGTGCTAGGGCCTTTGGTTTTGGCGGACGGGCTTACATAACCACGGTCCAGCGGCGCGTGGCGGGGGTGATCGTGGTTTTCGGCGGCAAAGTCATGGTCGCGTGCGTCAGTGGTCAGGCTGGGAACGTTGTCCAGTTCATCGAGAGCGTCGTTACGCATGGGTCAACCTTTTGGGCACGCAGTGAATGATTGGAGCGACAGGGCGCGCAGTATACCGAGCGCAGCGGTGGTGCCCAATGGGGCATAACGCACCGCCGCCGCGCATGTAAAGCCGCCGAGACACCCATCGACCGCCTGCAGAGCGCGCAGTTCCTGGTTTTGTGAACTGGTACAGCATTTGCTATGACCCTGATGCTCGCCAACGAGCGGCGAATAACCACGCGCCAGATCGGCCCAAGCCGGCAAACGCGCGGGTTATTCAGTCCGGAAAACACTGCCCGACCAGCACACGTTTTCACACCCAGGCTCCGCTTCGGCCTTGGGTTAACGGGGGAAAATCGAATGGAACTGACTAAATCTGTACTCGATTGCATGCAAACACTGCGGCGCCGACTGCGTCAGGAACAACAGGTGGACGTGCGCCTCAGCCAGCCCGACGCCATCATGTGCATGCTGGTGGCCTGCGCGGCGTCCGATAACGAACAAACCCGCGAGATGGGCCACACGCTCAGTGAGCTGACCGACATCCGGCTCGCCCCGCCGGCACTCAGCGAAGCCGAACTGATCGCCAAGTACACGCGCTACGCCGGCCCGCTAAGAGGCTGACGGAACGCGCTTAGCGAGCGCCTTCGCCGACCACTTTCCACCAAGTGCAAAACTCATCGAGCGCGGTCCAGATCGGGGTCTGGGGCGCGTAGTCGAGTTCGCGTCGGGCGCGACTGATGTCGAGGGAAAAGTCTTTCGACATGACCGCCACGCCCAGGCGAAACAGGTTCGGCTGCGGCCGCCCCGGCAGTAACTTGCATACGGTTTCGTTCACCGTGGCGGCCGCATAGGCCAGGCCCACGGGCACGTGTTTGGTCACGGGCGGCAGGTCGAGCTGGCGTAACACGTAATTGACCACATCCCACAGCGGCACCGGTTCGCCGTTGCTGATGTTGTACACCTTGCCCAACGCCGGCCCGCCCGCCAGCAGGCTGCTGAACAGCGCCTCGTTGAGGTTGTGCATGCTGGTGAAGTCGACGCGGTTGAGGCCGTTGCCGATGATCGCCAGGCGGCCCTTGCGCTGCATCTCGATCAAGCGCGGAAAGATGCTGGTGTCGCCTGCGCCGGTGACGAAGCGTGGACGCAGGGCGATCACTTCCAAACCGAATTCCTGCGCCGCCATCACCTCCTGTTCGGCGATGAATTTGGTTTCGCCGTAGTAGTCGACGAACTTCTTCGGCACCTGTTCTTCGGTGAGGCCGATGTGGGATTTGCCGTCGAAATACACCGAGGGCGAAGACAGGTGCACCAGTCGCCGCACCTTCTGCCCGAGGCAGGCTTCGATCACGTTTTGCGTCAGCACTACGTTGCCGTTGTAGAAATGCTCCCGCCGGCCCCAGGTGCCGACGGCGCCGGCACAGTGCACGACCATGTCCACGTCGTGGCAAAGGCTGCGCACCAGGCTCGGGTCGCTGAGGTCGCCCTGCACATATTCGGCGCCGCGCTTGATTAGGTGCTCTACCGCTTCCGGGCGGCGGCCGTTGATACGCACCGCCAACCCTTGCTCCAACGCAAAGCGGGCGAAGCGTCCGCCGATAAAGCCACTCGCCCCGGTCACCAGAATCTTCATCGCCCACCGCCATGGTTTTTGTAATGGCGGTGACTGTAGCAAGCACAGCGTACCGGCGCTGTGACCTGTAGAGCCAAGATTCTGGCTTACCACCTGCCCTGGCGCACCTGATCAACTGAGGCATCGCGCTGCGCGTCCGCTCCGGATTTCCGCGCTCAAGCTGCAGTGCTCCGAGTCCTCGGACGGAAAGCTCAGACGCTCAAAGCCGAAGCAGGCGCTTTAGACCAACGCCTTCCTCGCCCACTGTTTCCACTGCTTCAAAACCCCACAATCGAGAAAGGACGTAACCATGCATCAGAAAACCACTGCAGCTGACGACGACCAACCCGTGTTGACCCGGGGGGTCCTGGGAAAGCACATTTTTGGTGAACTCATGCAATTCATCAGCGCCCCGTCGGTGCTTACGTTCGATGGCAAACCGTACGACAACAGCCAGGCCGAGCACGAATATATGGCCATCAATATTGACCGGGACAACTACGGATACATGAAGGAACCAGAACAGGGCTTTAACACCACCTGGTTCAACCCTAGTGACCACGACCACGTGATGACCGACACCGACATCGCGTACGCCAAAAAGATTGCCGTAGTTTCCGGTCGCTGATCAGAACCATCGCCAAACACGCCTATTAGGCGGAAATGGGCGCGCCGCTACGTACGTCCACACACGCGGGCGTACGCACGGCGCGCCCTAAATCTGGACCAGTATCTGGGAGGTGGCCTTCTGCAAGTGGCGGGTCATCTCGCCCAGCAATTCCCCGCCATTGCGCCAGTGGTGCCAGTACAGCGGCACGTCGATCAACCGATCAGGTTGCAGCACCTGCAAGGCGCCGCGCTCCAGCAGTTCAGTCACTTGCAGTTCCGGCACCAGGCCCCAGCCCAACCCCGCTTCGGCCATGCGTATAAACCCTTCGGACGAGGGGCACAGGTGGTAAGCAAACGCGCCGTCCACGCCCTGGCTGGCGAGGTAGCGATGCTGAAGAAAATCGTCCGGGCCGAAGACAATAGCCGGCGCCTTGGCCAAGCCGGGCGCGGTAATACCGCCGCCGAAGTGCCGGGCGATAAAAGCAGGGCTGGCCAAGGCGCGATAACGCATGGCCCCGAGCGCCAGACTGCGGGCGCCGGCCACCGGTTTGTCGGTGGCGCACACGCAGGCCGCCACGTCGCCACCGCGCATGCGTTTCAGGCCAACTTCCTGATCTTCCACCACCAGTTCCAGCAACACCCGATGCTCGGCGCAAAACGCAGTCACCGCCTGCGCCCACCACGTCGCCAGGCTGTCGGCATTCAGGGCGATGCGCAGCCGTTCAGGCGCCGCGCCTTCGTCCAGCGCCGGCACCTGGCCGGACAGGTCGCGCTCCAGCAAGCGCACCTGCTGCACATGGTTGAGCAAACGGCGGCCGATGTCGGTCGGCGCTGGCGGCGTGCCGCGCACCAGCACCGGCTGCCCGACCCGCGCTTCCAGCAGTTTGATGCGCTGCGACACCGCCGACTGCGACAGCCCCAGCACTTGCGCGGCGCGTTCAAAGCCGGCCTGTTCAACCACGGCGGCCAACGCGGCAAGAAGCTTGTAATCGAACATTATCGAATTTCCTAATAGACGATCAGCAGGATTCGTTTTCCTTATACAACGCTGCCGCGCAGACTCGCCACACGAATCAGCATCAGGACTTCTCTCTATGTGGCAGAGCTATCTCAACGGCCTTCTTGTGGCCGCCGGTTTGATCGTGGCGCTGGGTGCGCAGAACGCCTTCGTTCTGGCCCAAAGCCTGCGCCGCGAACACCACTTGCCGGTCGCCGCGCTGTGCGTGTTGTGTGATGCGGTGCTGGTGGTGGCCGGCGTGTTCGGCTTGGCCACCCTGCTCGCCCAAAGCCCGGTGCTGTTGGCCGTAGCGCGCTGGGGCGGTGCGGCGTTTCTGTTGTGGTACGGGGTGAAAGCGCTGCGCCGCGCGTGCCAACCGCAAGCGTTGAATGAGGCGGCCAATGCCGGCCCGCGCTCGCGCAAGGCGGTGTTGATGACGGCGCTGGCGGTGACGCTGCTCAATCCGCATGTGTACCTGGACACCGTCTTGCTGATCGGCTCGCTCGGCGCCCAGCAGGCAGCGCCTGGCGCTTACGCAGCCGGGGCGGCGAGTGCGTCGTTGTTGTGGTTCTTTACCTTGGCGTTGGGAGCAGCATGGATGGCGCCGTGGTTAGCGCGGCCGACGACCTGGCGGGTGCTGGATGTGCTGGTGGCAATCATGATGTTCGTCGTTGCAGGGCAACTAATAGCCGGTGCGTGAGTCCACCTACAGCGACACCCGCTTGCGCGACTGACGCAGCCGTCTGCAACACAGCTCTGGGCCGGGCTTAACCACACAGTTGCTGCGTGGTTATGCCGCAGGCCCGGTGCTATGATCCGACCCCTGCGGCGCAAAGAGTACAAACTCCCCGTCGCATGTTTGGCCGCCCGTGATCGGCCTTGCGCCTATACCGCAACTGACCCTGATTAGGAGAATCACCCATGGCTTTCGAATTGCCTCCGCTGCCGTATGCCCACGACGCATTGCAGCCGCACATCTCCAAGGAAACCTTGGAATACCACCACGACAAACACCACAACACCTACGTCGTGAACCTGAACAACCTGGTGCCAGGCACCGAGTTCGAAGGCAAAAACCTGGAAGAAATCGTCAAGACCTCGTCGGGCGGCATCTTCAACAACGCAGCCCAGGTCTGGAACCACACCTTCTACTGGAACTGCCTGGCGCCTAACGCTGGCGGCCAACCGACTGGCGCTCTGGCCGACGCCATCAACGCAGCCTTCGGCTCGTTCGACAAATTCAAAGAAGAATTCAGCAAAACCTCGATCGGCACCTTCGGCTCCGGCTGGGGCTGGCTGGTGAAGAAGCCTGACGGTTCCCTGGCTCTGGCCAGCACCATCGGCGCCGGCTGCCCGATCACCAGCGGCGACACCCCGCTGCTGACCTGCGATGTGTGGGAACACGCTTACTACATCGACTACCGCAACCTGCGTCCAAAATACGTAGAAGCGTTCTGGAACCTGGTTAACTGGGATTTCGTTGCGAAAAACTTCGCCTCTTAAGCCCAGCACCCGTTCTGAAAAAACCCGGCATTCGCCGGGTTTTTTTATTCGTGCTTCACAGCCTGCTTTGGTAGCGGTTTACGAGCGCGGGCCATTTATCGCAATCTCCACCCCTGACGGCGAGAAAAATGCTCAGCGGTCTAAAGTTGTGAAGAGCCCCGACCGACACAGTTCGAGCGCAACCGTGGCAGCTCAGCGCCTGGTTTGAAAAAGCGCTGGCGGCGCGACGCGCCTTCTTGATAATTTTTTCACTGTGATGGCCCTTTGACTGCTTCCTCACGATTGCTAATACTCCATCGGTATGACGCCTGTGGTCTCGAACAAGGAATGGTCATTTGAAGCTGGAACTCAAACACAGCCTGTCGCTGAAACTGCTCCGCGTGGTGCTGTTATCGGCGCTAGTGGTCGGGGTGCTGTTGAGCTGCGCGCAAATCATGTTCGACGTCTACAAGACGCGGCAGGCGATTGCCGATGACGCGCACCGCATCCTGGATATGTTTCGCGACCCTTCCACGCAAGCTGTCTACAGCCTGGACCGCGAGATGGGCATGCAGGTCATCGAGGGCCTGTTTCAAAACGAATCCGTACGCGTGGCCTCCATCGGCCATCCCAACGAGCCGATGCTCGCGGAAAAATCGCGCGAGCCAATGGTGCGCTCCACCCGCTGGCTGACCGACCCTATTCTTGGCGACGAAGCCACCTTCACCACCCAGCTGGTTGGCCGCGGCCCTTACAGCGAATACTACGGCGACCTCGCCATCACCCTCGACACGGCCCGCTACGGCCAGGACTTCATCACCAGCTCGGTGATCATTTTTGTCTCCGGCGTGCTGCGCGCGCTGGCCATGGGGTTGGTGTTGTACCTGGTCTACCACTGGCTGCTGACCAAGCCGCTGTCGAAAATTATCGAGCACCTCACCAACATCAACCCGGACCGCCCCAGCGAGCACAAGTTGCCCATGCTCAAGGGCAATGAGAAAAACGAGTTGGGGCTGTGGATCAACACGGCCAATCAGTTGCTCTCCTCCATCGAACGCAACACCCATTTACGCCGCGAAGCCGAAGACAGTTTGCTGCGCATGGCGCAGTACGACTTCCTTACCGGCCTGCCCAACCGCCAGCAATTGCAAACCCAGCTTGACCAGATTCTTGGCGATGCCGGGCGCCTTCAGCGTCGGGTCGCGGTGTTGTGCGTGGGCCTGGATGATTTCAAAGGCATCAACGAACAATTCAGCTACCAGACCGGCGACCAACTGCTGCTCGCCTTGTCCGATCGCCTGCGCAGCCACAGCGGCCGCCTCGGCGCCCTTGCCCGCTTAGGCGGCGACCAGTTCGCCCTGGTTCAGGCAGACATCGAACAACCCTACGAAGCCGCCGAACTGGCGCAAAGCGTGCTGGATGATCTGGAAGCGCCGTTCCTGCTCGACCAACAGGAAGTGATGCTGCGGGCCACCATCGGCATCACCCTGTTCCCGGAAGACGGCGACAGCACCGAGAAGCTGCTGCAAAAAGCCGAACAGACCATGACCCTGGCCAAGAGCCGCTCGCGCAACCGCTACCAGTTCTATATCGCCAGCGTCGACAGCGAAATGCGCCGCCGCCGCGAGCTGGAAAAAGACCTGCGCGAAGCGCTGACCCAAGGCCAACTGCACTTGGTTTATCAGCCGCAAGTGGACTACCGCGACCACCGCATCGTCGGCGTCGAGGCGCTGCTGCGCTGGCAGCACCCGCAGCATGGCTTGGTGCCGCCAGACACCTTTATTCCGCTGGCCGAACAGAACGGCAGCATCATTCCAATTGGCGAATGGATTCTCGACCAGACCTGCCGCCAACTGCGCGAATGGCACGACCAAGGCTTCACCGACTTGCGCATGGCCATCAACCTGTCGACCGTACAGTTGCACCACGCCGAGTTGCCACGCGTGGTCAACAACCTGATGCAGATGTACCGCCTGCCACCGCGCAGCCTGGAATTGGAAGTGACGGAAACCGGTCTGATGGAAGACATCACCACCGCCGCCCAGCACCTGCTCAGCCTGCGCCGCTCCGGCGCGCTGATCGCCATTGACGACTTCGGCACCGGCTATTCCTCGCTGAGCTACCTAAAAAGTCTGCCGCTGGACAAGATCAAAATCGACAAGAGCTTCGTGCAAGACCTGCTCGACGACGAAGACGACGCCACCATCGTGCGCGCCATTATTCAGCTGGGGAAAAGTCTCGGCATGCAGGTGATCGCCGAGGGCGTGGAGACGCTGGAACAAGAGGCCTACATCATTGCCCAGGGCTGCCACGAAGGTCAGGGCTACCTCTACAGCAAACCGCTGCCAGCGCGTGAGCTGACGCTGTTCCTCAAGCAATCACGCAGAATTAGTGACGCCAGCATTACGCTTTGATGCGTGGCGTTTTTTGTTGGGCTCATCGGCGGATGAATGAATCTCGCAGTCTTCACTCCGTCATTCCCGCGAAGGCGGTGGTCCGACAATTCGGAATCCAGAATGTCCGGCGGACGCAGTTACCTGCCAAATTCTGGATCCCCGCCTTCGCGGGGATGACGGGATGACGGGATGACGGGGACGTAGCCTCAGCCCTGAAAATTCTGCAACAACCAGTTAATCGCCAACGCCCCCGCCAAACACACCACCACGCCCAATCCGGCCTGCCAATAAAACGTGCGGGCCAGTTCATCTTCCCCGGCATTGGAAAGAATGAACGGCTGCGACGTCTCGGGCTGGCCCATAAAGTTGGTCGCGGGCCGTGAGCTGGTTTGCCGGTGCCGGTCTTCGGCTTCCAGCTGCGCAGCCAGGCGCACGCGGTTCCATTCCTGGTCGTCGAGCTGCCCGTCGGCGTTGCTGTCAAAGCGCTGCAACAAGCCGCTGAAATCCCCCTTCCACTCGCGAATCACCTCGCCCTGCGCAGCGTTAAGGTCCAGGCCCTGGCGTCCGCCGCCGGTGGTTTTGAAGTCGCCGATGGCGTACAGCGGCTGGCCCACATGCAGGCGTTCTTCGGTGTAGCGGTATTGGTCGCTGTGGCTGAAAAAGGCGAGAAAACCGGCCTTCGCCGGCCCCATCGGGTGACGGGTGCTGCCGTACCAGACCTTGCGGGTTGAAGGCCGAACCTGCGCGCCGTTGGGGTCGATCAGGCATTCGCCGGTGCTGTCGGAGAGTTGCAGCCAGCCTTCACTGGTGCGGCTGTCGACCACGCTCCACGAGCGGGTTTTGCCATTGCTGCGCGACTCTTCCACCTTGATGCGCCACCACAAACACGGCGTGCCGGAAAGCGGCGCTATGGTTTGCGCCATGCCCGGCACCTCCTGCAACAGGCCATAAAATTCGACATAGCCTTGCGCGGCGGAGCGGATTTTCGAGGTCGGTGTGTCGAGCATGTGCCGCGCGGCGCTGAAGCGGCTCATGCACCACCAGGCGCCACCGCCGCACATGGCCACGGCGAAGCACATCAGAAAGCTGAACTGCTGAATGTCCACGATTCAGCGCTTAACCGAACAGTGCTTTGACGTTGACGTCGGCCTTTTCCGCATCGCTGAACACCAGCAAGTCGGCGGGCTTGAAGTTGCAGGCGCGGGCGACGATCACATCGGGAAATTGCTCGATGCGCACGTTGTTGATATTCGCCGCCTCGTTGTACAGCTCACGGCGATCGGCAATGCCGTTTTCCAGGCCGCTGATGCGCTGCTGCAAGAACTGGAAGCTCTCGTTGGCTTTGAGCTGCGGGTAGTTTTCCGCCAGCGCGAACAACTGGCCGAGGCCGGCGCGCAAGCCACTTTCGGCCTGGCCAACGGCGCTCACATCGCCCCGTTCACGGGCGGTGCCCACGGCGTTGCGCGCGGCAATCACCTGCTCAAGCGTGGTGCGTTCGTGTTGCATGTATTGCTTGCAGGTTTCCACCAGCTTGGGCAACTCGTCGTGGCGCTGTTTCAGCAACACGTCGATGTTGGACCACGCCTTGGTCACCCCGTGCTTGACCCGCACCAGCGCGTTGTAAATCGACACCGCGTACACCGCGATAAAAAACAGCACCACCAAGGTCACAACGGCCGTCACGCTCATAGCAGGATCTCCCATCCAAGCAGCATTCACGATGCTGGCATTCTAGCCACGAAGCCACCAACAAAGCAGAACTGGCGCACGCGTAAAAACAATAAATCGCGGCACAAGGCTTTGCACAAAATGAAAATCTTTCGCATTATGTGCGCGTTTTGCAGCCCAGACGCGCTGCGCAGTCACCCACCTCACGATGCAAAGGACCTCGCCATGATTCGTATGCCTCTGGCTACCGCCAGTCTGCTGGCCATCGCTATTTCTCTCGCCGGCTGCGGCGATGACAAGAAAGAGCAAGCCACTCAAGCAGCCGCTCCTGCTGCCAGCACCGCCACCGCTCCTGCTGCCGCCGCTACTGGCAAAGTCGATGAGGCTGCGGCCAAAGCCGTCGTCAACCATTACGCTGACTTGGCATTCGCTGTATTCAGCGACGCTGCTACCACCGGCCACGCCCTGCAGAAAGCCGTAGACTCCTTTATCGCCGCACCGTCCGCCGCAACCCAGAAAGCTGCGCAAGACGCGTGGCTGGCCGCTCGCGTTCCGTACATGCAGAGCGAAGTGTTCCGTTTCGGCAACGCCGTGGTGGATGACTGGGAAGGTCAACTGAACGCCTGGCCGCTGGACGAAGGTCTGATCGACTACGTCGCCGCCGACACTCCGGCCGCCCAAGGCAACCCGGCCGCCACCGCCAACATCATCGCCAACAAGAGCATTCAGGTTGGCGACGACAAAATCGACGTGACTGAAATCACCGGCGAAAAACTGGCCAGCCTGAACGAGCTGGGCGGTTCCGAAGCCAACGTGGCTACCGGCTACCACGCCATCGAATTCCTGCTGTGGGGTCAAGACCTGCACGGCACCGGCCCAGGTGCTGGCGAGCGTCCGGCTACCGACTACGCCACCGGCAAAGACTGCACCCACGGCAACTGCGACCGTCGCGCCGAATACCTGAAAGCCGCTACCGCGCTGCTGGTTCAAGACCTCGACAGCATGGTTGAGCAGTGGAAAGCCGGCGTTGCCGACAACTACCGCGCCACCCTGGTGGCTGAAGCCCCGGAAAATGGCCTGCGCAAAATGCTCTTCGGCATGGGCAGCCTGTCCCTCGGCGAACTGGCTGGCGAGCGTATGAAAGTGGCGTTGGAAGCCAACTCCACCGAAGACGAACACGACTGCTTCAGCGACAACACCCACAACTCGCACTTCTACAACGGCAAAGGCATTCGCAACGTCTACCTGGGCGAGTACAAGAAAGTCGACGGCACCACGCTGACCGGCCCAAGCCTGTCCTCGCTCGTGGCGAAAATTGACCCGGCCACCGACACCACCGCCAAAGACGACCTGGCCGCCACCGAAGCCAAGCTGCAAGTGATGGTCGACAGCGCCAACAAAGGCGTGCACTTCGACCAACTGATCGCCGCCGACAACGCTGCGGGCAACCAGATCGTGCGTGACGCGATTGCTGCTCTGGTGAAACAGACCGGCGCCATCGAGCAAGCTGCTGCCAAGCTGGGCATCAACGACCTCAAGCCTGAAACCGCTGACCACCAGTTCTAAGCCACTTACCCGGCACCTGAACTGCAAACGGATGCGCCCACAAAGCGCATCCGTTTTTTTATGCCTCACGCTTGCCCCTGTAGGAGCGGCTTCAGCCGCGATGCTTTTAACCGACCCCGCGAAATCATGGTTGAACGCCTGCCACCAAAACCACCCGCCCTTCACATCTTTTTGACGCTGTGACAATTAACCTCCTCGGCAAACGCAAATCCCTCTTATTTGAACCGGCCCTAGCTGCTAAGCTTGCGCGCTTGTTTTCGTGGTCTGGAACACCCCTTGATGCCTCGCGCGCGCCCTTCCCTGCTGCTTGCCCTGAGCGTGGTCACCTTTTGTGTGGCTGGCCTGAGCGCCTGCGATAAGTCGCCGCGCTTTACCGAGGCCGAGCCTGGCGAAGCGCTGTCTGGCGGGCAGGCCACGGTGGGCAAGCACAACCGCGACGCCTTCTCCCAACCCTCCGGCAACCTCACGCCTACCCGGCGTCTGGACTTCGCCGTAGGCAACAGCTTCTTCCGCAACCCGTGGGTCATCGCGCCGTCCACCACCATCGCCCGCGACGGCCTCGGCCCGCTGATGAACACTAACGCCTGCCAGAATTGCCACATCAAAGACGGGCGTGGCCATCCGCCGGTGGGCGACGACGTCAACGCCGTGTCGATGCTGGTGCGCGTGTCGCTGCCAGCAAGCGCCGAGCAGGCCGCGCTGATCCAGAAGGTCGGCGTGGTGCCGGAGCCGGTCTACGGCACGCAGCTGCAAGACATGTCGATTCCCGGCGTGGAGCCGGAAGCGCGCATTCGCGTCGACTACCAGACCCATCCGGTCGCATTCAAAGACGGCACGCAAATCGAGCTGCGCCAACCGCAGCTGCAAATCAGCAACTGGGGCTACGGCCCGATCAGCGCCAACGCGCAGTTTTCCGCGCGCATCGCCCCGCCGATGATTGGTCTGGGCTTGCTTGAAGCGATCCCCGATGACGCCATTCTCGCCGTCGCCGCCGCGCAAAAAGCCGCCGACAACGGCATCGCCGGCCAGCCCAACCAAGTATGGGACGACGTGCAGCAGAAAACCGTGCTCGGCCGTTTCGGCTGGAAAGCCGGGCAGCCCTCGCTCAACCAACAGAACGTGCATGCGTTCTCCGCCGACATGGGCCTGACCACCACGCTGCGCCCCTTCGACGAATGCACGCCGGCGCAAACCGCCTGCAAAGCCGCGCCTGATGGCGGAATGCCGGAAGTCAGCGATCATTTGCTCAGTCAGGTGCTGTTCTACACGCGCAACCTCGGCGTGCCGGCGCGGCGCCAGGTCAACGACCCGCAAGTGCTGGCCGGCAAAGGCCTGTTCCACCAGGCCGGCTGCCAGCAGTGCCACACGCCACAGTTCACCACCCGCAGCGACGCGGCCGAACCGGAGCTGGCCAATCAGCTGATTCGCCCCTATACCGACCTGTTGCTGCATGACATGGGCCCCGGCCTCGCCGACAATCGCCCGGAATTCAACGCCAGCGGCAGCCAATGGCGCACGCCGCCGCTGTGGGGCATCGGCCTCACGCAAACGGTCAACGGCCACACCCAATTTCTGCACGACGGTCGCGCGCGCAACCTGCTGGAAGCCATTGTCTGGCACGGCGGCGAAGCGCAGGCCGCGCAACAGCAAGTTCTCGCTTACGATGCCGAACAGCGCGCTGCGCTGCTGGCGTTCCTGAATTCTCTGTAAGGAGCTTTTAGCCTCATGTTTGGGAAGAAGACGTTCCGCACCAAATTGCTCTTCAGCAGCATTGCCGCCCTCGCCCTGGGCGCCTGCTCGCCTACCGACCAGCAAGCGCAGATTTCCACCGCGCTGGCCAAGCAAGTGATTCTGCCCACCTACAGCCGCTGGGTTGAAGCCGACCGTGCCCTGGCCGCCAGCGCCCTGGCGTTCTGCTCCGGTAAGGCCGACGTGGAAAAAGCCCGTGCCGACTTCCTCGCGGCGCAAAAAGCCTGGGCTGAATTGCAGCCGCTGATGATCGGCCCGCTGGCCGAAGGCAACCGCGCCTGGCAGGTGCAGTTCTGGCCCGACAAGAAAGACCTGGTCGGCCGTCAGGTCGAGCAGTTGATCAAAGCGACGCCGAATATCGACGCCGCCGCCCTGGCCAAGTCCAGCGTCGTGGTGCAAGGCCTGTCGGCCTACGAATACATTCTTTACGACAGCAAGCTCGACCTCGCCGACGCCCAAACCAAAGCCCGTTATTGCCCGCTGCTCGAAGCCATCGGTCAACGTCAGCAAACCCTCGCCGAAGAAATCCTCGGCCGCTGGGACAGCAAGGACGGCATGGTCGACCAGCTGAGCAAATTCCCCAACCAGCGCTACGCCGACTCCCACGAAGCCATCGCCGAATTGCTGCGCGTGCAGGTCACCGGCCTCGACATGCTGAAGAAAAAACTCGGCGCGCCGCTGGGCCGGCAAACCAAAAACCTGCCACAGCCATTCCAGGCTGAAGGCTGGCGCAGCAATACCTCGCTGAAAAGCATCGCTGCCAGCCTGGCCAGCGCCGAGAACCTCTGGAAAGGCGTCGACAACCACGGCATTCGTGGCCTGCTGCCGGACGAGCAAAAAGCCTTGGCGGAAAAAATCGACGCCGCCTATGTGGAATCCCGTCGCCAGCTCGACGCCATGGACCGCCCGCTTACCGAACTGCTCGCCGACGAAGCCGGGCGCAAAGCCCTGAATGACTTCTACGACAGCCTCAACGTGGTTCATCGCCTGCACGAAAGCGAGCTGGCCAAAGCCCTCAATGTTCAGCTTGGCTTCAACGCCAACGATGGTGACTAACATGCTCCGCCGCCATGTCCTGGGCCTCGGCAGCCTGCTGCTCGGTGCACTGACACTGGGCGGCTGGACCATCAGCCGCAAAGGCCAAAACCCGCTGGTGCTGTCGGCGCGCGACGACAGCCATGGCAAACACTACGCCGTCGGCTATCGCCTCGACGGCACTCAGGTGTTCGCCACCGAAGTGGCGCAGCGCTGCCACGATGTAGTCGAGCACCCAAGCCAGCCGGTCGCCCTGTTCGTGGCGCGTCGGCCGGGCACCGAAAGCTACCTGATCGACCTGCGCGATGGCCGTCTGCTGCAAACCGTGCGCTCGCAACCGAACCGCCACTTCTACGGCCACGGCGTGTTCCATAAAAGTGGCGAGTGGCTGTACACCACCGACAACGACACCACCGATCCGGGTCGCGGCCTGCTCACCGTTTACCGCTACGACAACGGCCAGCTCCACCACAGCGGCGAGCTGAGCACCCACGGCCTGGGTCCGCATCAAGTGTCGTGGATGCCCGACGGCGAAACCTTCGTGATTGCCAACGGTGGCATCCGCACCGAAGCCGAAAGCCGCAAGGAAATGAACCTGCACGCCATGGAACCCAGCCTGGTGCTGCTCCAGCGCGACGGCACGCTGATCTCCAAGGAAACCCTGAGCCAGCAAATGAACAGCGTGCGTCACCTGGCGATTGCCAGCGACGGCACCATCTTGGCCGGCCAGCAATTTATGGGCGATTCCCATGAGCCGGCCGAGCTTCTGGCCATCAAGCGCCCGGGCCAACCGTTCCAGGCCTTTCCTATCGAAGCCGAACAACGCGACGCCATGGCCCAGTACACCGCCAGCGTGGCCGTGCACAGCGACCTGCGCCTGGTGGCGCTCACCGCACCGCGCGGCAATCGCTTCTTTATATGGGACCTGGACAGCGGCGCCGTGCGCCTGGATGCACCGCTGCCAGACTGCGCCGGCGTGGGCGCGGTGCAAGACGGCTTCGTCGTCACCTCTGGCCAGGGCCGCTGCCGCTTCTACGACTGCCGCAGCGCCAGCATCAGCCCGCAAGCACTGGATCTACCGGCAGGGCTTTGGGACAACCATCTACATCTGAAGACGGCCTGATCCTCTTTCGTTTCCAAGAATCGAGGCTAAAGCCTCTCCTACAGTTAAAACGCGGTCTCCGTAGGAGAGGCTTTAGCCTCGAGCTTTTAACTGGCAGCCGCGACCGCCCGTCATGGCCATCTGCCAGAATCTTCCTACAGACTTAAGTCCAAACTCTACAGCCGACTATATTCAAACAACACCTGTGCGCTCTGGGCCACTTAGCTCGGCGGACAGTTTTGGCGTGTCTGTCGTCATGAGCTACAGGGAAGTAAGACGCCTCGCACCTTGAGCGAACCGGTGTTTAGCCACCACTTTCCCGAGAGGCGTTTCCCTATGTTTTTACAAAACTCCCTGCGCGCGCAGATTCTCGCCTTATTGGGCGGGAGCCTGCTGCTCACCGTGATCATCGCCCTGGCCTGTTTCAGCTTTCTGTCCGGCGGCATCCAGAACTATCGCGGCCTGTTGAACGGCCCGTTGCAAGAGTCGCAGCTGGTCGATCAGGCCAACCTCGAATTTAAATCCCAGGTTCAAGAGTGGAAGAACGTGTTGCTGCGCGGCAAAGACCCAGCCGCTCAAGACAAATACTGGGGCCAGTTCGAAGAACAGGAACGCAAGGTTCAGAAGATTCTCGGCGACCTGATTGCTGAATCCGGCGACGACGTTGCACTGAAAAGCCAAGTCGAAAAACTGCGCAGCGAACACCAGGCTCTCGGCGCCTCGTACCGCAAAGGCAAAGCGGCGTTGCTTGCCGCTGACGCCGAGCCCACCGCAGGCGACAAAGCCGTGCAAGGCATCGACCGCGCCACCAGCGATCAAATGGGCGCGCTGGTTACCCAACTGCACCAGCGCAGCGAAGAACAGGCCGCCGCCATCAGCGCCAGCGCCGAACGCACCGTGTGGCTCGGTACCGCCGTATTGCTGGGCGCCAGCGTGCTGATCGCCCTGCTCAGCCTGTGGCTGATCAACCGCAACCTGATCACGCCGATCAAAAGCCTGATCGAACACATCGGCCGTCTCAGCCAAGGCAACTTCGGCCAGCGTGTAGACACCAGCCGCCGCGATGAACTGGGCAACCTGGCCGTAGCCGCCAACACCCTGCGCGACTTTCTCGCCGACACCTTCACTCGCCTGCAACGCAGCACCAGCGAACTGGACAGCGCCAGCGGCGAGTTGAACGCCATCGCCACGCTGATGGCTCAAGGCACCGCCGAACAGTTCTCGCGTACCGACCAGGTGGCCACGGCCATGCACGAGATGTCGGCCACCGCTCAGGAAGTGGCGCGTCACGCCGCCGAAGCCGCAGGTGCGGCCGATGATGCCGACCACTCGGCGCAGCAAGGCAGCACGGTGATGCAATCGACCATTCAGACCATCACCGCCATGAGCGGCGAAATCGCCAACACCGCCGAGGTTATTCGCCGCCTGGAAACCGACAGCGGCCGCATCGGCAAAGTGCTGGAAGTGATTCGCGGCATCGCTGATCAAACCAACCTGCTCGCGCTTAACGCCGCTATCGAAGCGGCACGCGCCGGTGAGGCGGGCCGTGGTTTCGCCGTGGTAGCAGACGAAGTGCGCACCCTGGCGCAACGCACCGCGCAGTCCACCGCCGAAATTCACCAGATCATCGACACCGTGCAAACCGGCGCGCTGAACGCGGTGAAGGCCATCGAAAACGGCCAGAGCCGCAGTGAAGCCGGCGTGCAGCAAGTGACCGAGGCCGGGCAAATGCTCGACCGCATCACCCAGGCCGTCGAAGCCATTCGCGACATGAACCGCCAGATCGCCACAGCGGCGGAAGAACAGACGTCGGTGGCCGAAGACATTTCACGCAACCTCACCGAAATCACCGCGATTGCCACCACCAACCAGGAAAACGTCGTGCGCACGGAAGCGGCGAGCGTGAACTTGAGAGGGTTGTCGGGGCAGTTGAGCGATGTGACGCAGCGGTTGAGCGCCTGATCGTTCGAGGCTAACGCCGCTCGCTCTTGATGGTTGTGGGAGCGGCTTTAGCCGCGATGCTTTTTAACCGTAAAGAGCATCGCGGCTAAAGCCGCTCCTACAGAATCTATGTCGCCCTATCCACCGCAATCATTTGCAAATGCCGGGTTTTGACTTGCCAGCAACAGTGGGTCTAAGGTACGCGCCTTGCCTATTCCACAGGCCCATTTTCCCTGCCAAGGAACCGGAATATGTTGCTCCGCCGCTTTCTCATCACCCTCGTGGTGATGGCACTGGTTATTGCCGCGCTCGGCTATGGCTGGTGGACTCACCTGCAAACCCAAATCGCCCAATTCACCGCGCCCAAACCCGCCATCAGCATCTCCGCCGCTCGCAGCGGTGAGCTGCAATGGCAAAGCCGTCTGCCGGCCATCGGCACCCTCACTGCCCTGCAAGGCGTCGACCTGACAGTCGAGTCCAGCGGCACCGTGCGCGACGTGCTGTTCAAGTCCGGGCAGAAGGTCGAGCTGCACCAGCCCATCGTGCAACTCGACAGTGAGGTGGAAACCGCCACCCTGGCCACATCCGAAGCCGAACGCGGTCTGGCTCAGGTTGAATTCGAACGGGCCCGCAGCCTCGTCAGCCGGCAGGCGCTGTCCAAAAGCGAGTACGACCGCCTGGCGGCCGAACTGCAAAAATCCAACACCCGCGTCGCGCAGCTCAAAGCCATTCTGGCGAAGAAACGCATCGTCGCGCCGTTCGCCGGCACCATCGGTATCCGCCAGGTCGACGTGGGCGACTTTGTGTCCAGCGGCACTATCATCGCCACCCTGCAAGACGTCAGCAGCCTGTACGTCGACTTCTTCCTGCCGGAACAGTCGATACCGCAACTCAAGCTCGGCCAGCGCGTGCGTTTCGTGGTGGCGGCCTATCCGAAAGAAAGCTTCGAAGGCGAGATCAACGCCATCAACCCCAAGGTGGATAACCGCACCCGTAACGTGCAAATCCGCGCGGTACTGAGCAACCCGGACAGCAAGCTGCTGCCCGGCATGTTCGCCAACCTTGAAGTGCTGCTGCCCGACCAGGCCCTGCGCGTGGTGGTGCCGGAGACGGCCATCACCTACACGCTGTACGGCAACTCGGTGTACGTGGTGAATGTGAAGAAGGATGAGCAAGGCCAGGACGTGAAAGACGACAAAGGCCAGCCGTTCCTGCAAGTCGAGCGCCGCTTCGTGGAAACCGGCGAGCGCCGCGATGGCCAGGTGGTGATTCTCAAGGGCCTGCAAAAGGACGAACAAGTGGTGACCGCCGGCCAGCTCAAGCTGGATAACGGCGCCCACGTGACCATCGTCGACGACCAGGCACTCCTGAACAGCTCAGCCAGCCGCTAAAGCGCCGCTGGTTAAAGGAAGCACTTCATGGCTTTTACCGATCCCTTTATCCGTCGCCCGGTGCTGGCCACCGTGGTGAGTCTGCTGATCATCCTGCTTGGCTTCCAGGCATTCAGCAAACTGACCATCCGCCAATACCCGAAGATGGAAAACGCCCTGATCCAGGTGACCACCGCCTACCCCGGCGCCAACGCCGAGACGATTCAGGGCTATATCACCCAGCCGTTGCAGCAAGCCCTGGCCAGCGCCGAGGGCATCGATTACATGACCTCGGTGAGCCGCCAGAACTATTCGGTGATCTCGATTTACGCGCGCATCGGCTCCGACAGCGACCGCCTGTTTACCGAGCTGCTGGCCAAAGCCAACGAGGTGAAAAACCAGCTGCCGCAAAACGCCGAAGACCCGGTGTTGAGCAAGGAAGCGGCTGACGCCTCGGCGCTGATGTACGTGAGTTTCTACAGCGATGAGCTGAGCAACCCGCAGATCACCGACTATTTGTCGCGGGTGATTCAGCCCAAGCTCGCCACCTTGCCGGGTATGGCCGAAGCGGAAATTCTCGGCAACCAGGTATTCGCCATGCGTATCTGGCTGGACCCGGTCAAGCTCGCCGCCTACGGCATCACCACCCAGGAAGTGAACGACGCGGTCCGCAAAAATAACTTCCTCTCCGCCGCCGGTGAAACCAAAGGCGAGTACGTGGTCACCAGCGTCAACGCCACCACCGACCTGAAATCCACCGAAGCCTTCGCGGCCATTCCAGTGAAAATCGTCGGCGATAGCCGGGTGCTGTTGAAAGACATCGCCCGCGTCGAAATGGGCGCGGAGAACTACGACTCCATCAGCTCGTTCGATGGCACGCCATCGGTGTATATCGGCATCAAGGCCACGCCCAGCGCCAACCCGCTGGAAGTGATCAAGCACGTGCGCGCCGCCATGCCGGAGCTGGAAGCGCAGCTGCCGCCCAACCTGAAAGTGTCCATCGCCTACGACGCCACGCTGTTTATTCAGGCATCCATCGACGAGGTGGTGAAGACCTTGTTCGAAGCGGTGCTGATTGTGATCGTGGTGGTGTTCCTGTTCCTCGGTGCATTCCGCTCGGTGCTGATCCCGGTGATCACGATTCCGTTGTCGATGATCGGCGTGATGTTCTTTATGCAACTGATGGGTTACTCGATCAACTTGCTGACCCTGCTGGCAATGGTGCTCGCCATCGGCCTGGTGGTGGACGACGCCATCGTGGTGGTGGAGAACATTCACCGGCACATCGAGGACGGCAAAACACCGTTCAACGCGGCCATCGACGGCGCCCGTGAAATCGCCGTGCCGGTGATTTCCATGACCATCACCTTGGCCGCCGTTTACGCCCCCATCGGTTTCCTCGATGGCCTGACGGGCGCGCTGTTTAAAGAGTTCGCCCTGACGCTGGCCGGTGCGGTGATTATCTCCGGCATCGTTGCTCTCACCCTTTCGCCGATGATGTGCTCCAAGCTGCTGCGCCACGAAGAAAATCCAAGCGGCCTGGCGCACAAACTCGACAGCATTTTCGACGGCCTGAAAGTGCGTTATCAGCGCGTGTTGCACGGCACGTTGAACACCCGCCCGGTGGTGATTTTTGTCGCCATCGTGGTGCTGTGCCTGATTCCGATCATGCTGAAAATGATCAAAAGCGAACTGGCGCCGGACGAGGACCAGGGCATCGTGTTCATGATGGCCACGGCGCCGCAGCCGACCAACCTCAACTACCTCAACGCCTACACCCAGCAGTTCCCGAAAATCTTCAAGGAGTTCCCCGAGTACTACTCCTCGTTCCAGATCAACGGAATCAACGGCGTGCAGAGCGGCATCGGCGGCTTCCTGCTCAAACCCTGGAGCGAGCGCTCGCGCACGCAGATGGAGTTGCTGCAAGACGTGCAAGGCAAGCTCGGGGAAATTCCTGGGTTGCAGATCTTCGGCTTCAACCTGCCCTCGTTGCCGGGCACCGGTGAAGGCTTGCCGTTCCAGTTTGTGGTGAACACGCCCAACGACTACGAGTCGCTGTTGCAGGTGACGGAGAAGATCAAAACGCGCGTGCAGGCATCCGGCAAGTTTGCTTTCCTCGACGTCGACCTGGCTTTCGACAAGCCGGAAATCGTGGTGGATATCGACCGTTCCAAGGCGGCGCTGATGGGGGTCGACATGGAAGACCTGGGCGGCACGCTGTCCACGCTGCTGGGCGAAGGGGAAATCAACCGCTTCACCATCGACGGTCGCAGCTACAAAGTGATCGCCCAAGTGGAACGCGCCTACCGCGACAATCCGGGCTGGCTGAACAACTACTACGTGAAGAACGGCAGCGGCCAAATGGTGCCTTTGTCGACCCTGATCACCGTGCACGACCGCGCCCGCCCTACCCAGCTCAACCAGTTCCAGCAGTTGAACTCAGCGATCATCCAGGGCTTCCCGATCGTCAGCATGGGCGAAGCCATCGACACCGTGCGCCAAATTGCCCAGGAAGAAGCGCCACGCGGGTTTGCCTTCGACTTCGCCGGCGCCTCGCGGCAATACGTGCAAGAAGGCAGCGCGTTGTACGTGACCTTCGCCCTGGCGTTGGCGCTGATTTTCCTGGTGCTCGCCGCGCAGTTTGAAAGCTTCCGCGACCCGCTGGTGATAATGGTGACGGTGCCGCTGTCGATTTGCGGCGCGTTGATCCCGCTGTTCCTCGGCTATTCGAGCATGAACATCTACACCCAAGTGGGCTTGGTGACGTTGATTGGCCTGATCACCAAACACGGCATCCTGATCGTCGAATTCGCCAACCAATTGCGTCGTGAACAGGGCTTGTCCCGCCGAGCCGCCATTGAGGAAGCGGCAGCGATTCGCCTGCGTCCGGTGCTGATGACCACGGCAGCGATGGTGTTCGGCATGGTGCCGCTGATTCTCGCCACCGGCGCCGGGGCCGTCAGCCGCTTCGACATCGGCTTGGTGATTGCAACTGGCATGTCGGTGGGCACGCTGTTCACCCTGTTCGTGTTGCCGTGCGTGTACAGCTTGCTGGCCAAGCCGGATGCCGAGTCGGTGGAAGTCGAAGACAATCGAGCAACCCATCCGGTTATTTCTTAACACCCGAAGCCCCGCACCCGCGGGGCTTTTTTTCGGCCGTGTTTACTGCCGCACACGCGTCGATTTAGCCCACCGTCATTCCCACGAAGGCGGCGTCCGACGACTCCAGAATCCAGGGTTTTTCAAGTTACGGTGTTCGACATGCGAGCCTGGATCCCCGCGTTCGCGAGGATGACGGCGGATTTGGTTTGGCCCACCGTCATTCCCGCGAAGGCGACGGTCCGACGACTCGGAATCCAGAGTTTTCAGGTTACGGTGTCCGACATGCGAGCCTGGATCCCCGCGTTCGCGAGGATGACGGCGGATTTGGTTTAGCCCACCGTCACTCCCACGAAGGCGACGGTCCGACGACTCGGAATCCAGCGTTTTTCGGGCTACGGTGCTCGTCATTCTTCCCTGCGTTCTGCGGTTGGGCCACTATCGCCTTCGCGAGCGCGCTCGCTCCTACAGACCAAGAACAACAAAGGAAGCCCCCATGTCCAAAACCGTTTTGATCACCGGCTGCTCCAGCGGCATTGGCCGCGCCCTGGCAGATGCTTTCAAGGCGGCCGGCTTTCGCGTCTGGGCCACGGCGCGCAAGGCCAGCGATCTGGCGGCGTTGAACGCTGCCGGTTTCGATGCGGTGGAACTGGACGTCAACGACAGCGCCGCCGTTGCGCAATTGGCGGCGCGGCTTAGCGATGAAGTGGGCGGCCTGGATGTGCTGATCAATAATGCCGGCTATGGCGCCATGGGGCCGCTGCTGGATGGCGGCCGCGAGGCGTTGCAGCGCCAGTTCGATACCAATGTCTTTGCCCTCATCGACGTGACCCGTGCGCTGTTTCCGCTGTTGCGCCGCAGCCGTGGCGTGGTGGTGAACATCAGCAGCGTGTCAGGCGTTTTGGTGACGCCGTTCGCGGCAGCGTACTGCGCCTCGAAGGCGGCGGTGCATGCGTTGAGCAAAGGCTTGCGCATGGAGTTGGCGCCCTTTGGTGTGCGGGTGTTGGAAGTGCAGCCGGGGGCCATTGCGTCGAGCTTTGGCGCCAATGCCAGCCGCGAAGCTGAGCAGTTGATTGCCGAAGGATCGCCGTGGTGGCCGATTCGCGAGGGCATTCGCGCCCGGGCGCGCGCGTCACAAGACAACCCGACGCCGGCCAGCCACTTTGCCCGCGACGTATTGAGCGCCGTACAGCGCGCGGAACCGCCGCGTTTGTTGCGCTTGGGCAACGGCAGCCGAGCGCTGCCCTTGCTCGCACTGCTATTGCCGCAAGGACTGATGGAGTGGGTGTTGAAGCGCAAGTTTGGCTTGGCGGGCAAGCTGTAGTCCACCGGTGGCCGGGTGTTGGGCTTCGCTTCGCTCAACACCAACCTACAAAGCGACTGGGGCGGTTGCGCCTTGGTACAACTTCACCTGATTGCGCCCGCTGTCTTTGGCTTCGTACATCGCCGCGTCGGCGTTCTTGGTGAGCTGCACCTCGTCCTCGCCATGCTCGGGAAACAGGGCAATGCCGGTGCTGGATGACAGGCTCAACGGTTGCCCACAGCCCAGGTCGAACGGTTGATTGAGGGCTTCGCGAATTTTTTCGGCGACCACTAACGCATCGTTGTCACCGTCGATCACCGGCAGCAGCACCACAAACTCGTCGCCACCCATGCGTCCGACAATGTCCGACTCGCGCACGCAGTGTTGCAGCCGCTGCGCCACCACTTGCAGCAGGGTATCGCCGACATGGTGGCCAAGGGTGTCGTTGATGGGTTTGAAGCGGTCCAGGTCGATAAACATCAGCGCCAGCCGCGTGCTGTTGCGCCGAGCCTGGGCCAAGGCGTGGGTCAGGTGGTCGCTAAACAGCGCGCGGTTGGGCAGGCCGGTTAACGCATCGTGCTCGGCCAGGTGGCGTAAACGGGTTTCGCTGGCGCGCAGTTCGCGGGTCATTTCCCGCGCCAGGGTCTGCGCGCGGGAATGGCCGGTGGTCAACATCCACGTCAGCACGGTTAGCAGCAGGCTCAGGGCCAGACCGGCGCCGGCGATCAGCCCAGAATTGTCTTTGCTGATGGGCCGGTCGCGTTGTTGCTCGCTGAGCATTTCCAGGGTCCAGGTTCGCCCTGCCACTTCCAGGTACTCGACCGCATCGCTGGGGCCGCTGGGGCTGCGCACACTGCCTTCGCTGGAGTCGAACAACAACGACGTCGGCGTGCGCTTCACGCCTTCGTGAATTTTGATGGCGATGGCGCTGGACTGCGGCCCGTACAAGCTGGCCATCAATTTGTTGATGCGCAGCGGCGCGACCACCCAACCGATCAGTGTCGCGCGGCGTTGTGCCTGATTAACGTGGGGTTGGCCTTTGGCGTACACCGGCAGAAACATCAGAAAGCCGGCTTTGCTTTGCGCATCGGCTTCGCTGGGAATCACCAGCTCGACCTTGCCGGTGATTTTCGCGTCGCCGGAATCGCGCGCCTGCTCCATGGCCATGCGGCGTTCGGGGTCGGCGAAGGGGTCGATCCCCAGCACCAGATGGCTGTTGCCCGACAGCATTTCCATCTGCACCACCGGCGCGTAGAACTCACGTTCTCCTTCTGGGCGCACCTGAAAGTCCGGCACGCCGCTGGCCCGCTGTTGGGCAATCAGCGCCGGCAAGGCCTCGCGGCTGCTCCATTGCACGAAACCGATGCCTTCCAGGCCGGCGTAGTCAACGCCCAGCTGCAGCGAGTCGAGGTAGGTTTTGAATTCTTCGCGACGCACCAGATCCGAAGCGGCGAACAGGCCCTGCACGCCGCGCAACACTTGTTCGTAGGCGGCGATGCGTTGGTCGATGGCGCTGGTGGCTTCACGCAGGTTGTAGTCGGCGGTTTCCAGACGGTCGAGCTGGGCGTTGCGTTGCTCGTGGTGCCAGAGCCAATAGGTAACGCCCAACGACACCAGCAGAATCAGCGGCGCCAGTAATTTATAGCGAAGGCCAAGGCGCGACATGCTCAAAAATTAACCAGCGTGTGGGCCAATTCGGCCGGCAAGTATTTGGCAAAGATGCGCTCCACCGTGCCGTCGGCGCGCATGCCATCGACCAGCGCGCGCCACTGCGCCTGTTCCTCGGGTGACAGCGACTTCTTCGACATGATTAACCCGTGGGGCGTGGGTGCATCGCCGGTTTCCACCACGCGCGTCTGTTGGCGGATGTCATCGTTTTGCACCTGTGGGTAATCGAACGGCTCGATGATCATGCCTTGGATTTGATTGGCCATCAGCACTTCATACAACGGTTCCAGGCGGCTGGCGTGGCGCACGCGGCGCTGCGTGGTGAGCTGGTCCACCAAATTATTGGCCTTGGGGCTGTAGCGAAAACTGCGAATGATGCCAAGCTGCAGCGCCGGGTCGGCAGCGAAATCCGCCAGGGTTTGCACGCCGGCGTCCTGGCGAACCAGCAAGTAAAACTGGTCAGAGAAATACCAGGCGAAACTGGCGAAACGGTTTCGCTCCTCGTTGGCGATGCCCGACAGGCTGAAATCCAGCGCGCCTTGCTCGATCAACTGCCAGATGCGCGCGCGCGGCAACAGCGACACGGTGACGGTGCAGCCGCTGCGTTTTATCAACTCGTCGGCGAAGTCTTTATCGATGCCAGCGTCGGTGTCGGCTGAATACAGCAAGCCATGGTCATGCAACGCCAGCGTCATGGTGCGGGTGCAGGCAATCCCTGGCGCAGCCTGCGCCAGCGTTGGAGCCCCGAGAATGAGTGCACTCAGCACACTAATAAGAAACGGCCGCATCACACCCATAACCCCAAAAAACAGACGACACCATGCGTAAGGTTTTTCCTACTTATACGCCTGCCCGACCAAAAGAATAGGTCAGCCCAGGGCAACGCGTATGGCGCGCCGCTAATGGCTGTCCGAAAACGTCGCGAATACACACGAAAACGCCCCGGAATCGGGGCGTTGAATGGCACGTTGCGCCGTTACTGCTGGGCGGTTTCAAGCTCTTTAGGCGGCTGTTTGGGCTTGATCAGGCTGAAGTCGATCAGCGACTTCTTACTGCCATAGGGGTCGCCAATCATGCGCGGGCGTTCTTTGAACTGCGCGCTGACCAGGCTTTTGCTGGCGTCGAACTCATCAAAACTGAGGCCGGCCAGATCCGCCCAGGTGTGAATCAACTGCGAGCTGCTGTACGGCCGCTTGGTGTCGGCGATAAAGCTCCACTCATGCCCTTCGCGCCATTTCGGCGAGGCCCAGACCATAAAGGGAATGGTGTACATCGGCGCGGTCGGTTTCGCCTCGTTGCGCCCCAGCACGTTGCCGGTGGGCGAGTCGAAGACGTCTTCACCATGGTCGGAGAGGTACAGCAGAAAACCGTTGTCGTTTTTCTTGGCGTATTCACCGATCAGGCTCGACACCACGAAATCGTTGTACAGCACGGCATTGTCGTAACTGTTGTAGGTCGGCAGTTGGTCGTCACGCAGGCTGGCTGGCGCGCCCGAGCGGTCGGTGAATTTCTCGAACTCTGGCGGATAGCGGTACTGGTAACTCATGTGCGTGCCCAACAAGTGCACGACGATGAATTTCTTCGGCGCGTCTTCCTGCAACACCTTGGCGAACGGTGCCAACACATCACCGTCGTACTGGCGCGCGTTCTGGTTGCGGTTGTTGTTCAGGTACACCTGCTCGTCGGCCTGCTCGGAAAACGTGGTGAGCATGGTGTTGCGCTTGGTCATGGTCTGCTGGTTGGTAATCCAATAGGTCTTGAAGCCGGCCTGCTTCATGACGCTGACGATGGACGGCGTTTTCAGGTAAAGGTCCGGGCTCTCTTCATCGGCAAAGGTCAGCACCTGTTGTAACGCTTCGATGGTGTACGGGCGCGGGGTGACGACGTCGTCGAACACCAGCATGTCATTGCGCAGTTTGTCGAGATTGGGCGTGGTGTTGCGCGGGTAGCCGTACAGGCTCATACGCTGGCGGTTGGTCGATTCGCCGATCACCAGCACCAGGGTCGCCGGCTCGTTGCCAAGGCTGCTCTTGAGGTGTTTGAGCGGCGGAATCTTTGCCACGTCATTGAGCATGCCCTGCATGTTGCCCAACTGCTCACGGTATTGCCGATAGCCCAACACCAGTTGCCACGGCACCGCCGGTTCCAACTTGGCTTCGACTTTGAGCAAGGCATCGCCCAGGGTTTTCTCCCGCAGGCTTTGGCTGATCAGCGGATAACCAAGCGAACACAACAACATAAACGCAGCCGCAGCAAACGCTGGCTGGCCGGTCATTTCAATCGGCCGCACCCGGCGCCACAACACGTAGGCCACCACGGTGTGCACGACAAAGGCCGGCACCATCCACCAGGCGAAATATTGCGTCAGGTATTCGCTGCTCTCGGCCAGGTTCGACTCGAACATGATGAAAATCACGCTCTGCGAAAACTCCTGCCCGTAGATGAAAAAGTAACCCAGGCTCACCAACGACGCGGCCCACAGCAGCAGCCCGATCACACCGGCGATAACCCGCGTTTTTGCCGGGAACAGCAACACCGGCACCAGCCACAACGCGCTCATCAAGAACGCCTGGCGGAACCCGGTGAAACCGGAGGTACCGGTAATTTGAATAAGCAACTGCGGAACGCAGGAGAAATACCAAAAAAATAGAAATAACCAGCCTATTCCGGCCCAGTCGATACCCCACCCTTTGCTGCTTCGAACTTGCATATGCCGCTGCTCCGCCAAAAACCCGGACATCCGCTGGAAAGAAACAATGCGTAGCGGAACGTAGGGCGAACACCGTACGGCAGGGGGTGTGAAAAAAATGTCAGACGTGGCGGATGGGCAGGCGAGACGCCGGGCGGGGTTTGCAAGAAATCGCGGCTGAAGCCGCTCCTACAAATTTCGCGTTCTGTAGGAGCGGCTTTAGCCGCGATGCTTTTGACCTGGCCAGGTACCGCCAGCGGAGCTGTTTAAACCAGCCAGCCCAACGCCTTGGCCCTGGCGACGGCTTGCGTGCGGCGCTCGACGCCCAATTTGACGTTGATGCGCCGCGCGTGGGTCTTCACGGTGTGCAGCGAAATGTGCAGCCGATCGGCGATCTGCAGGTTGGAATAGCCTTGGGCAATCTGTTCCAAGACCATTTTTTCGCGCGCGCTCAGCGGCGATGTTTCCGCCGCCGCCTCGGCGCCCGCCCCCGCCTGACTCAGCAACAGCCGCAGTTCCAATGGCTCCGCCAACTGCGGCAGCACGCTTTCCAGCCAGGCGCCAAATTGCGCGTGCAGCGCCTGCAGGTCGGGACTCACGCCCTGCTGCTGCGCCGTTTCCAGGGCCAGCCGCAACATGGCCTCGGCGGGTTTTTCCAGGCCGTTCGCCAACAGCGCCTGCACCAGGCTGAATCGGCAGCGGTTGAGCAAGCTGCGGTAACCGCCGCGCTCGCAGTCGTCACTCAGGGCTTGCAGCGCGTCCAATGCTGAACGCACATCACCCAATTGCAGATCGGCCAAGGCCAATTGATAGCGCAAACGTGGAAGCAGGTCGTAGAAGCCAGACGGCGCCAGCAGGTCGCGTTCGAGGTAGCCGTCGAGCGTGGTTTGCAGCACGGCGCGCGCCCGTTGCGCTTCGCCCTGGCGCAACCACAGCGCGCCTTGGGCCAGTTGCAGCACGCCGCGATAGCGCACTTCCGGCACGTGCTGCCATTGCATCAGCCGCTCGGCCTTGCGCAGCAGTTGGAACGCCAGGGTGAAGTCGTTGGCTTGGGCCGCCAATTCGGCGAGGCCGTGGTAGCCAAAAATAACGTAGGCGTCTTCGCAGGCTTCAGCGGCCTGCAAGCCGGCGTTATACGCCGCGTGAGCGGCCTCGGTTTGACCTTGGCTGGCGAACAGGCTAGCGCGCAGGAGCAACAGGCGCCCCATCACCGGACCCTGGCGCCCCGCCGCTTGCAGGTGTTGCAGGCACAGGTCGGCCAGCTCCAGCGCCGCTTGGGTGTCGCCCATGATGGTCAGTTGGTGCACGCGGTCGACGCTTAGCAGCGCTTCGAACAACACGCTGCCGTTCAAGCGCGCCAGCTTTAATCCTTCCTGAATGTACTCGTAGGCCTCATCGAGCAGGTGCTCGGCGAACGCCTGCTGGGCGAGCGCCTGATAGCACAGCGCGCGTTGCGACCACGCTTCGTCCGCCAACACCTCCAGCGCTTGCAACGAATGCTCGCGGGCGCTGCGCTGGCCGCGCTGGCGTTGCAGCACGCCTTGAATGGCTTGGTAATGGGCGAACAGCTGTTGCTGTTGCCGGGCCGTGGGTTGCGGAAAGAAACGGCCCAGGTCTTTAAGGCAATCGTCCACTTCATCCAGACGCGCGCAAATCAGCAGCGCCCAGGCTTGCAGGGTAATCAGCCGGGGGGTGCTGGAATACAAGCTGGCGGGCAACTCGTGCCGCCATTGCAGAAATTGCGCGACGCTTTGACCGACCAGCAACTGTTCCTGGCCGAAGCGCTGCAAGTAGTTGGCCGCCACGTCGGGCTGATTGGCAAACAGCGCGTGCTCGACGGCCGCGCGCACGTCGCCGTGGCTGGCAAACCATTGGCAGGCGCGCACGTGGGCCTGCGTGGGAGCGGGTGCCGAGCTTTGACGCTTGAGCACTGCCGCCAGCGGGCGCGACAGGCGGAACCATTCGCCGCAGCTGTCCATGCCCAGAAAAAACATCTGCCTAGCATGCAGTTCTTCAAACAGCTGCGCGCCGTTTTCATCCAGTACGTGCTCGCACAGCGCGGCGGAAAACCGCGGCATATGGGCAAGCACCGACAGCGCCCGCAGCAAGGTTGGCGACAAGCCGGAAAGCACTTCGCGCACGATGTATTCGTGCAGCAACGGCGTACCGGACGCCAAGCGTTCGGGCAGATTCTCGGCGGTGCCTTTGATCAGCAGCAGGCAAGCGCCGGCCACCCAGCCTTCGCTGTTGTGTAGCAATTGCGCGCGCAGTTCGGCGGGCAGATCGAGGTGGTGTTGCTCCAGCAAACCGTTTAGTTCGGGTTCTTCCAAGGCCAGCGCCGAGGCGTCCAGTTCCAGCAAGTCACCCTGCAGCATCAGGCGCGGCAGGTTCCAGGCTGGGCGCCGGCGCCCGCCGATCCACCAACGCAAGGTGTGCGGCGCCTGTTCAAGCAGACGGTCGAGGCAGTCATCCAGCTCGGCGCAGGCTTCGCGCGGGTAGTCGTCGAGCACGATCCACAGCGGTTGCTCGATGCGGCTGAGCAGGCTGCACAACTCGTCGTAGGTGTCGCCCTCCTCCACGGCGCGACCCAGCGCTTTGGCCAGGCGGGCAAGCAGTTCGATGGGCGTGAGGGCGCGGCCGAGCAGGTCAAGCCACACCACTTGGGTGCCGACCGGCGCCTGGCGCACGCATTCGTTGAGCAACACGCTTTTACCAAAACCGGCCGGTGCGCAAATCAGCGCCAGGCGGCTGTCGCCGGCCAGCAGCGCCTGCACCAGACGCGGACGGGGAAAATGGGCCGCCGGCAAACGCGGCAGCGGACTGTCGGATAAACGCAGGGGGCGCGGTCCAATCGGGTGGACGTTATGCATGGTCGATGCCTCTGCTTTTTTTGTTTTTATTCAAGGTGAAACAAGGCCCGATCTTAACCACGCTTAGCTCGTAACGGGCGGCCAAATAAGAAAAAGGCGACCCGCGGGCCGCCTTATTCATACACCTGAGCAGTGCTCATTAAGCTGTGTGATGGACGCTCGTTGGGCTTCGCGGCGCTAGGCCTAACCTACGTCCAAATTGTTTCGAAGCTTAACGAACGCCAGCGTTACGCAGGGCTGCCGGGGTGTAGTCGGTGGCCGAGGTTTTGATGCCGTATTCAACCGAGTGTTTCTCTTCGTTCATCATGCCGATGGCCAGGTAACGGCCAGCGATGATGTCGTAGAGCGCTTCGAAGGCATAACCCGGGGCCTGCGCCACGAATTGCTGGTACAGGAACGCTTCGCCTACGCGCCACAGTTGGCCACGGCCGTCATACATTTCCGAAGCGGCGATCTGCCAGGAGTCTTCGTCGACGTAGAACTTACGTTTGCCATAGATGTTGCGCTCGCCGCTTTTCAGGGTCGCTTCCACTTCCCATACGCGGTGCAACTCGTAGCGGGCCAGGTCGGAATTGGTGTGGCCAGCTTTGAGGATGTCGGCGTATTTCACGTCCGGCGATTGCAGCTTGAAGTTGTTGTACGGGATGTACATTTCTTTCTTGCCGATCAACTTCCAGTCATAACGGTCAGGAGCACCGTTGAACATGTCGAAGTTGTCCGAGGTACGCAGACCGTCCGAGGCGGTGCCTGGGCCGTCATACGAAACCTGCGGTGCACGACGCACGCGACGCTGACCGGCGTTGTAGATCCACGCCATGCGCGGCTCGGCAACCTGGTCGAGGGAGTCGTGTACCAGCAGCACGTTACCGGCCAGGCGCGCCGGCTCGGTCACTTGCTGTTTGAAGAACAACAGGGCGTTTTCCGCTTTGGCCGGATCCAGGCCAGGCATACCCGCCGGGAACGACACCTCGTCGGTGAAGTGCACCAGGGTGTAGCTGCCGTTGGTTTGCGGCGTGGCCTGCACGATGTTGCGGCGCAAGTTGCCACCGCGATAACGGGTGATGTGGTTCCAGATCACTTCCAGGCCGTTCTGCGGAATCGGGAAGGCGTAGTAGCGGCTGTCGGTGAAGTTTTTCAGGCCGTTACCGCCTTCGAGCAGCACCGTTTTTTCGGCGCTGATCTTGGCTGCTTTGTTGATTTCTTCCGGCACGGCGGTGGTGCGGTGAGTCGGGTAAACCGGCATTTTGTAAGTGTCGGGATAGCGCTTGAACATCGCCAGTTGGCCAGCCGAGAGTTTGGCTTTGTACTGGTCGAGGTTGGCAGCGGTAATCACGAACAGGGGCTTTTCGCTGGCGAACGGATCGCTGACAAAACCACCGCTGTTTACGGCAGCAGCGTTCTTCGCCAGACCGCCGTTCCACTCCGGAATGCTGCCATCGGCGTTACCCGCTTTCTCACCGCCCAGTGGCGTGAGCGTGGCGCCGAGCTTGGCCACTTCGGCGGCCGGTACGGCAGCCAACACGCTGCTGGCAAGCAGCGAAAGAGCCAGGGCACCCAACAGATTTTTCGTTGTTTTCATTGTTCTTGTAGTCCTCTGTTATTTCCGCAAGCAATTCTTAGAAGTTCACGCCAACGCTGAGGGCCAGGAAGTCACGGTCGGTGAGTACGTTGTAATCGCCGCCGAAGAAGTTGGTGTACGAAATACCCGCGGTGTAGGTGTTGCGGTACTCGGCATCCAGACCAATGCTCGCGGCCTTGGCGCCTTCGTTGAAGTTCGGGCCATAACCATCGACATCGTGCGACCACGACAGGTTCGGTTTGAGGTTCACACCGGCGAACACGTCGCTGTAGTCCCAGATGGCGCGAGCGCGATAGCCCCAGGATGTGTTGGTGTAGTAGCCGTGAGGACCGCCTTGGGCGACGTTACCGAAGGTTGAGTCGCGGCCATAACGCAGCTCACTGCTGTGTTCCAGACCACCGATGGAGTTGGCGCCGATTTCACCCACTACCGTTACCCGATCTGCGCCCATGACTTGGTCGAAGAAGTGGGTGAACGTGGTTTGGATTTGGGTGACTTCTTTGCGGTTATAGCCACGGTGATCCTGGTTTGCCGTACCACGCGCGGCGAGAACGCCCGGCAAGCCACGACCTGCCGCTGCGAAAGCACCGGCTGGCTCAGTCGCAGCCAGCGGAGTCATGTCGTTGGTATTGATTTGCAGCGGCATATTCGGCCGATAGCTGATTTCACCGGACCATGCGGTGCCGGTGGGCAGCGTGGTGGAGAAGCTCAGGCCGTAGAGCTGAATATCTTCCGGATATTCAAAGTAGTACTTGCCTGTGCCTAACAGAATGGGCTGAGCCAAAGCACCACCTAAGGTAGTAAATGCGCTTTGAATCTCGTCCGCGCTGGCGTTCTGGATGCCCAGGAACGGTGTGCGCGCGTGGTAGTTCATGAAGTACGCACCGTACTCGGTGTCCTCGCCCTGCCAGCGCAATGCTGCGCCCCACTGACCCGAATCGCTTGGGTCACGGTCACCGGCACGTCGAACCGCCACGCCCTGCGAATTCAGGTCTACACCCGCGCCGGCCAGTGCGTTTCGAAGCACCGGGTTGTTATTCAGGTTGGCAACCGTCGCGCCATCCAAAACGCGGTAGTTGTTGTCGCAGCCTTCTTGCAACACATCGGTGCTGGAGAAGAAGGTGCCGCAGTTATCAACGACCGTCTGGTCCCACTCAAGCTGGTAGAACGCGTCGGCAGACAAATTCTCTGTAATGCTCTGCGAGACGTAGAACATGTTGACCGGAATCAGACCTTCCTTGACCTCCGCACCTGGACGGCGGAAGGCAGATACGTCGACCGGGTTGATCGAGTTGATGCCGTTCTGGATGAACGTGCTTTCACCCCAGCTGACCACTTGCTTACCCAGACGCACGCTGCCTGGCTGATCGGCAATGGCGTAGTTGTGGTAGACGAACGCATCCAGCAGCTGATAGCCCGACGAGCGCGCGCCCATCTTGGCGTGGTCGTCGTCGATGTCCATCAGCTCACGGCTTTCATCTTTAAGCTCGAAGTCGTACCAGTATTTGCCGCGCAGGAAGACACCGGTGTCGCCGTACTTCAGCTCAAGGTCATGGATGCCTTTGAAAATTTTCGAGAACGTTTTGTCTCTTCTGAAATTTAGTCGGCCATCGTCGTTGGTTTGAGTGAAAGCGTTGCCGCCGTTAGCGCTACCGATGTAGTCCTGGTTTGCTTTGGCAGTAGACCAGCTAGCACCAAGCGACAGCGAAGAGTCGAACTGCCCCTCGATCTCCCCAATATTGAAATTCACCGCGTGAGCCTGGGCGCAGGTGCCCAATGCGATCGCGATTGCCAGAGTCTTTGGCTGGAACAGTCCGGGCCTTTTTGTTGTTGTCATGCGGCTCTCCTAGTTGGTGAAACTGTGGTGCACCGTACTCAGCGGATGACACGCGGATAAGCGCACGAAGGTTTGATTCTTCGTGTCGCCCAAAAGGATGAATGCCCGCACCATGCGGTCATCACAGGGCACCAACACTGGAATGAATGGAGGGGCATTCGGCGAGGCGGGAACTTTTGCAGTTTGTAAGAAAACCGGCGCAAAACTTGCCTTCGCCACAGCCCCCGTAGGAGCGGCTTTAGCCGCGATGCTTTTGGCTCAAGCGCATCGCGGCTGAAGCCGCTCCTACAGGTGTGAAATTTGGGCAAAAAAAAACCGGCCCCTCTTAAAGGGGCCGGTTTTTTTAGCGAGCAGTGATTACTTGCCGGCGTGTTTCTGCAGATTCGCCATCATCGCTTGCAAGGCTTGCAGGCTGTCTTCGGGATGGCTGGCGCCTTCGAAGTCGCCGATTTCTTGCCAGTGGGCGGCAACGTCGTCAGCGGTAAAGCCGACTTTCGGATCAAAGCCCGCGCCGTTGCTGCGCTCCCAACGCACTTTACCGATCCAGCCGCCACCTACTTCGTAGAGGCCGGCAGTGTCTTGGCAGTTTTCGCTGCCCAGGTACACCACCAATGGGCTCACCAGTTCAGGCTTCAGTTGTTCGAACACTTGCTGGGGAATCAGCCCTTCGGTCATGCGCGTGCCGCCAGTTGGGGCAATGGCGTTGACGAAAATGTTGTTCTTGCGGCCTTCAATGGCCAGCGTGCGGGTCAGGCCGTACAGGCCGAGCTTGGCCATGCCGTAATTGGACTGGCCGAAGTTGCCGTAAATGCCCGAGGTGGACGAGGTGAAAATCACCCGGCCATAGTTCTGTTCACGCATGTGCGGCCACGCCGCGCGGGTGACCTTATAGGCGCCGGCCACGTGCACTTGGTAAACCAGGTCCCAGTCGGCGTCTTCCATTTTGTGGAAGGTTTTGTCACGCAGGATGCCGGCGTTGTTGACCACAACGTCGATGCGGCCGAAGGCGTCGAGGGCGTTCTGCACAATCTTCTCGCCGTCGGTTACCGAGTCGTGGTTGGCCACGGCGGTGCCGCCGGCTTCAACAATTTCAGCCACTACGCGGTCTGCCGCCGAAGCGTTGGCGCCTTCACCGTGGGTGCTGCCGCCCAGGTCGTTGACCACCACTTTGGCGCCGGCTTTGGCGAATGCCAGGGCGTGCGCGCGGCCAATACCACCGCCAGCGCCGGTGACGATCACAACCTTGTCTTCAAAACGAACGGACTCGCTCATATCAAACTCCTGTGGCAGATAGCAGAACATGCGATGGCGCCGAGTGTCGCGGAGCGCGGCGGCGGCCACAAGAAAAGCGGCCGGGGCTGAATGGCGCGCAATAACGGTAGGGCATGATTCGCGCCGCTCACTGCCGCCCCGGCGCCGGTGCCGGACACGTCGGCGAGACGACGGCGGGCGTCTCCACGCGGGTGTAGCGATAGGTGACATCGCGGTCTGGCGCGCCGCCGGCAATGATCAGGAACATGCCGAAACTGCTGGTGTGCACCGTAGCGGCCAGTTGCTCGGGGGCGCTCAGTGCGAGCGTTACGTCACGGGCGTTATGGCCCCAGGCGATAACCGGAATGCCGTTGAAGTCGCTGTCTGAAAATTGGTACTGAGTGCCGTCAAGGTGCCCGGCAATGCTGAGCTGCCCAACGCAGCGCCCTTCCCGATGCAGGCGCACGGTGAGCTGTTGGTCGGCGTCGATGTGCAATTGAACGAGGCCGGCGGTGGCCGGCGCATCGTTTACCGGAAAATTAGCGCGACTGGCCAACAGCGGCCAAAGCCCCGGCGCGAACTGTGGATTACCCAGCGGCTGCTGGGCATACCAGCCTTCAAACAGCGGCGCCTGCTCAGTGGGCGCGCTGCCTGCGCAGCCGCCCAATAGAAGTGTCGCCGTGAACATCGCTGCCGTGCGCATATCGCCTCCCGCTAAAAGTCAGCGGCTAGGCTACCGCAGCTCCAGCGAGGGCGGCGCGAAATGCTTGGTAATGCTGCAACACTTCCGCAGGCGCCTCGGTTTGCGGGTAATGGCCGATGCCTTCCAGCAGCACGGTGTCCGGTTGCGGGATCAGCTCCCGGTAGCGCGCCACCATGTGGGCGCCTGAGATCGGGTCCACGGCGCCATCGATTACCCGCAGCGGCAAACCGCCTTTTTGCATCGCCGCCACCCAACGGTCGCGCTGTTGCCGGCGCTCGGGAATGTAATGAATCAAACGATGCATCACCGCCGGCCCGTTGTTATGGGCGATCAGGCTGTAGAAGTCGTCCAGTTCCTGCTCGCTGGGCTGGGTGTTTGGCCCGAAAACCTTGGCGAAACTTTCCGCCAACTTTTGCCGACCGAACATCCGGCCGATCAGCGGCCCGAGCGGGCTCAACAGCAGCTTTTGCACCAGCACCGGGCGATGGGTTTCCGGGAACAAGCCGCCGTTTAGGAACACGCACGAGGCCAGGCGAATTCGCCCTTCGTGGTGCCGCGCCACCAGCTCCTGCGCCACGCTGTCGCCGTAATCGTGAGCCAGCACGTGCACTGGCGCGTCGATGTTCAACTGGCGCAGCAGCGCCTGTTGGATATCGGCCTGTTGCACCAATCGGTAATCGTGACCACGAGGTTTGGCCGAATCGCCGAAGCCGAGCATGTCGCAGGCGATCACCTGATAGCGCTGCGCCAAGGTGTTCCACAGGTAATGCCAGTCCCAGCTGGCAGTGGGGAAACCGTGGATCAACAGCAACGGCTCGCCGCGCCCTGCCGTCCAATAGGCAATTCTGTGTCCCTCAAAGGTCAGGCTCTTCGCCTGCGCGCGCCAGTCGCGCAGGGGAATGCCGGCGAGGGCCGGCGTCATCACGCGCTGTAGCCCGGATTTTGTTGATCCAGTTTGCGCAACAGCGCCGGCCACGCCAGCGAACCGCCCATGCCTTGGGAGGTTTTCATCACGCCCTGCACCATGGCTTTGGCGCCGTCGAGAATTTGCTGCGGAATGTGGATCAGCTCGGCGCCGCCGCTTTGCGCCATCACCTGCACTTCGCAAGCGCGCTGCAGGGTGAACATCATCAGGAACGAGTCGGCAATACTGGATGAGCAGGTCATCAGGCCGTGGTTTGGCAGAATCATGAAATTGCTGTCGCCCAGATCGGCTTGCAGACGCGCCTTTTCTTCATGGTTCAGCGCTACGCCTTCGTAGCCGTGATACGACAGGCTCGACAGCACGAACAGCGACTGCTGTGACAGCGGCAGCAACCCTTGTTTCTGCGCCGACACGGCAATGCCGGCGGCGGTATGGGTGTGGATCACGCAGCCGACGTCGTGACGTACTTCGTGCACGGCGCTGTGGATGGTGTAGCCGGCCGGGTTGATTTCGTACGGGCTGTCCATTTTCTTCACGCCGTCGAGATCAACCTTTACCAGGCTGGAGGCGGTGATTTCATGGAACATGAGGCCGAACGGGTTGATGAGGAATTCTTCGGTGCCCGGCACCTTGGCCGAGATGTGGGTGAAGATCAGGTCATCCCAACCGTGCAGGGCGATTAGGCGGTAGCAGGCCGCGAGGTCGACACGGGCCTGCCACTCGGCGGCGGACACCTGGTCTTTGACGTTCGGTACGGATTTGATTTGCGCAGCGGTCACGGCGGTCACCTCGGTTGTTTTTGTTTTCAGTGCCGGTGAGTCTAGCGAGGGATGGCGGGGGCGGTAGTCGCTCTGGCAGCCAGCTTAGTGGCCTTGTGGGTCAGCGCGCGGAGCATGGGATTAAAACCCTCACCCCAACCCTCTCCCGCAAGCGGGCAGAGGGAGCCGACCGTGTATCGCGCGGCAAGCTGCGATTGGCTCCCCTCTCCCGCCTGCGGGAGAGGGGCTGGGGGTGAGGGAGTCTTGCGGGCTCAGGCCTTTAGCGCTTTCACAAACCCGGCCAACCACGGCTCGGCATCCGTCTCCGGCGTCACGCTCTCGCTGGCATCCAGGCGCAGCATGTCTTGCACTTCGCGAAGGCCCAACTCGGCGAACAGCTCACGCACTTGCTCACCGCCGCCACAGAAGGTGTCGCCATAGCTGGCGTCGCCCAAGGCAATCACGGCGCCCGGCAGGCCGCGCCAGTTCGGCAGTTCGTCGCGGATGGCGTAGTACAGCGGTTGCAGGTTGTCGGGCAGCTCGCCCATGCCGGTGGTGGACGTCACGCCCAGAAAGGCGTCGGGGGCAAAGGCTTTGAGGTCATCCAGCGAGGCGCGCGGGTTGTGCCAGGTTTCGAAGCCAGCGGCCTTGAGCAACGTTTCAGCGTGGCGGGCCACTTCTTCAGCGGTGCCAAACACCGAGCCGGACAAGATCGCAACTTTCATTTATTCGCTCCGTTAGCAGGCTAAAAAAAACGCCGGACATTATGCCTGAGCCGTGTCGCGATCGGTCTCGAACGTCGGTAAAAGACTGCGTAACAGACGCCTGCGCGCCGCTTGTCGGAAAGCCTGACGCTTTCACTAATAAAGCCTATACGGCGTTGTCCCACCACCGACGCATCTGGCCCATCTGATTGCCCTTCGTGTAGTACTGGAGCATCTGCCATGCAAGACCCCCGAATTCTTACGCGCGAGGAACTGGAGTTTCTACAGGACCTGCAAGGCGCTGCTCGCCCGAACGGCCCGATGCAAACCCCAAGTTTGCGCGTAGATGGCGGCACGCAGACCAAAGACCTGCTCACCCGCCTGGCGGCCAGCGACCAGTTGACCATCGAAGCCCATTTCAACGGCGAGCGCGTGACCTTTCCGCTGCAACTGGTGGAGGACGAATTCCACAGCATGAGCCTGGAAATTGGCGCACCGCAGGTGATCGAGCAGGGTCCATCCGAGCGGCCGTGGCGCCTGAATATCGAACCTGCTGTCGAGCTGGTCGATGAACAGGGCAACCCAAGCGGCATGTGGCTGCACAGCCTTTCCACCACCGGTTTGCTGATGGAAGTTCGTCATCAAACGGTGCCGAACAGCTTTACGTTGTGGCTGCCGCAAGCCGGCGCTGAACCGCTTCGTTTGCAGGGCATTCTGGCGCGGCGCAGCAATCAGCGCCTGGTGGCGTACCGCCTGAGCGGGCGCAAAACCGAGCACAGCGAGCGGCTGCGTCAGTACATCTATCAACAGCATCGCCTGCTCAACCCGGTCGCCAAGGCGTCTGCCACCTGACGAGCTGCCCGCTCTAGTCCGCATCTTTGCTGGCAAATCACCCGGCAAACCCACTATTCTTCGCGCCATAACGCCCCGCCACCCTGGGGCGCTTTTTTGCCAAGGCTTTACCCAAGCGGCGGCACGGTTTTGAGGAGATACATAATGTCTGCTTCCCCCGTCACATTGATGGTGGCCCGCCGCGTGCCGCGCGAGCGCTACCAAGACTTCATGCTGTGGCTGCGTGAAGGCGAACAACTGGCCACCGACTTCCCCGGTTATCTGGGCTCTGGCGTGCTTGCGCCGCCGCCCGACGATGACGAATTCCAAATCGTATTTCGCTTCGCCGACGCCGAGCTGCTCGCCAGCTGGGAACACTCCGTTTCGCGCCGCGCCTGGCTGCAACGCGGTCAGGGACTGTTCGCACAGCCGCTGGAACACCGAGTACAGGGCATCGACGCCTGGTTCGGCAGCGCCAGTCGAAACGTCCCACGGTGGAAGCAAAGCGTGGCGATCTGGCTGGCGTTTTTTCCGGTGTCGCTGGCGTTCAATCTGATTTTTGGCGGGCTTCTGAGCGAGCTGCCGTTGGCCGTGCGCATTCTGCTCAGCACGCTGGCACTCACGCCGCTGATGACCTACTGGTTCATTCCCCTTTCCACTCGCCTGCTGGCGCCGTGGTTGCACAAGCGCAAGGCGCTGCCGGCGGTGACCTCGCAGGGTTTGGCCAGCGGCGCGAAGTGAGCACCGCGCCGCGTTTTGTGCCGGGAGGCAGACTGGGTTAACGTTGCCGGGCCTGTCTGTCAACGAGTTGCCCATGTCTGTTT
The DNA here is from genome assembly GCF_979258585.1 of Pseudomonas sp. AC136. Classification (NCBI taxonomy): domain Bacteria; kingdom Pseudomonadati; phylum Pseudomonadota; class Gammaproteobacteria; order Pseudomonadales; family Pseudomonadaceae; genus Pseudomonas; species Pseudomonas sp. AC136. Next base: position 4,380,256 of record NZ_OZ409865.1, on the reverse strand, counting down.
CTGCCCCCATTCTGCTGACCGGTGCCGGCCAACGCGTCGGCCTGCATTGCGCCGAACGCCTTCTGGATGACGGCCACCCACTGATCATCACTTACCGCCAGGAACGCCCCAGCGTGCAGCGCTTGCGCGAGCGTGGCGCGGTGGCCATCCAGGCGGATTTCTCTAGCGAAGCTGGCATTCTGGCGTTTGTTGCCGCGCTGAAAAAACACACCACAAGCCTGCGCGCTATCGTGCATAACGCTTCGCAATGGCTGGCGGAAACGCCGGGCGATGAGGCGGCCATTTTTCAGCAGATGTTCAGCGTGCATATGCTCGCGCCGTATCTGATCAACCTGCATTGTGCCGACTTGCTGCGCCAGTCGACCCCGGCCGACATCGTGCACGTCAGCGATGACGTGACGCACAAAGGCAGCGCCAAACACCTGGCCTACTGCGCCAGCAAGGCGGGACTGGAAAGCCTGACGTTGTCGTTCGCCGCTAAGTACGCGCCGGCGATCAAGGTCAACGGCATCGCCCCGGCATTGATTCTGTTCAACGAGGGCGACGACGCCGAGTACCGCGCCAAAACCCTGGCCAAATCGGCGCTGGGTATCGAACCCGGCGCTCAGGTCATCTATCAAAGCCTGCGTTATCTGCTCGACAACCCCTACGTCACCGGCACCACCCTGAGCGTCAACGGCGGCCGGCATTTGAAGTAAGCAACCGATTCGATGGAGTACACCGCTATGCCGCGACTGGAGCCTGGAATGGCGCGCATCAAGGTCAAAGACCTGCGCCTGCGCACCTACATTGGAATCAAGCAGGAAGAAATCGATAACAAGCAGGACGTGTTGATCAACCTGACCATTCTTTACCCCGCAGTGGACGCGGTGCAGGTGAACGACATCGAGCACGCGCTGAACTACCGCACCATCACCAAAGCGATCATCGCCCACGTCGAAAACAACCGCTTCGCCCTGCTCGAGCGCCTGACGCAGGAACTGCTCGACCTGGTGATGGCCCACCCGGCCGTGCGCTACGCCGAAGTGGAAGTCGACAAGCTGCATGCCCTGCGCTTTGCCGAGTCGGTGTCGATCACCCTCGCCGGCCACCGTTAACCCGCGCGCTGTTTATCCGGATGGCCTCGCGCCCGCATTGAAGTGCGGGCGTGGCGCTTCTATCATCGCGCCGTTCCACCCTTCACTCTTTCGCACGTTCTCGGAGTACGTTGCCATGACCGAGCAAGAACAGATCGAACTCGAAGCCGCCGCCTTTCGCCAATTGGTTCAGCACCTGCGCGACCGCACCGATGTGCAAAACATCGAGTTGATGAACCTGGCCGGTTTCTGCCGCAACTGCCTGTCGAAGTGGTACAAGGCCGCCGCCGACGACGTGGGGTTGCCGGTGACCATCGATCAGGCGCGCGAAGAGGTGTACGGCATGCCGTACAGCGAGTGGAAAAGCAAATACCAGAAAGAAGCCAGCGGCGATCAGCAAGCGGCGTTCAACAAGGGTCACAAGTAATGTCACTGTCTGATTTTCGTGCCGCCTTGCGCAGCGACCAGCACCTGTTCGCCAGCACCCTGGCGTTCATCGCCGAGCATTACGACTACCAGCCCAGCGCCTTTGTGAACGGCAACCAGAACAACGCCAGCGGCCAGAACGAAGGCTCGTGCAAAACCCTCGGCCTGGCCTTGCTGGAGGGGTTGAATCTGGAAGAAACCCTGCGCGCTTTCGGTGAGCATTACCGCAGCGTGTTGGCCACGCCTACCGGCAGTGACCACGGCAACATTCGCGCGTTGATGGACACGGGCCTCGGCGGCGTGAATTTCGAGCAGCAACCGCTCAAGCGCAAGGCCTAGCGCGTCGCAAAAAATTCAATTGATGTAGCAAAACTCTTACATACATCACAGAAACATCCGTCTATTCTGCTCGCCGGTTCACCATGGACGGTGCCCTGCGGCAGCACGCCAGCGCCCCACCGTTCATTTCTGGATATGCACGGATGCAGCCTACCTCGATGCAACAAACCCTCGTGTGGAAACCCTGGCTCAACCCCGGCGTGGAAAACCTGCGCCTGCGTCAGGACGAGAACGGCATTCATGCCAGCAGCCACTTGATCCAGAGCGTGCGCGGCAACAGCATCGCTGCCACGTATGTGCTGGCCTTCGACCCAGATTGGCGCTTTCGCCGGCTATGGCTGAAGGTCGACAACCTCGGACAGCGCAGCCTGACCCTTGAGCGCGACGTTCACGGCGGCTGGACGCTCAGCGGCGAACCCCGCGACGACCTCAGCGACTGCCAGCACGTGATGCTCTCCACCACGCCGTTCACCCACACACCGATCTTGCAGCGCTGCGCGTTGGCGGTGGGGCAAAGCGAAGAGGTGCTAGTGGCCTTTGTCGACATGCTCACCTTCACCGTCCAACCGCGCCTGCAGCGCTATCAGTGCTTGCGCCAACAGGACGAGCAAACGCTCTACCGCTACGAAACAGCCGGCAAACAGAGCCGTGAATTGACCATGGACGGCCAGGTGTTTCTTAACAAAGCCAGCGAGCAATACCTGCGGCTGACGTCGAAGCTGGCGCTGGAATTGAATACCTGGGTTTGACGCGCAAAAAGCATCGCGGCTAAAGCCGCTCCTACAGGATTTGTGCGATCTGTAGGAGCGGCCGCGCGGCGATCCGCTTTAGCCGCGATGGGTCCAGCAAGCAATCAAGCCTTGGCCGCAACCCCAACCACGTCGACCGACGACTCTGCCGACCAGCCTTTCAGCCGCTCAACACTCGCCCGATACGGCTTCAAGCCTTTGGCCAACAACGCCACTGAGAACAGCACCGCCACGGTGGTGACGATCAGCAGCGAGTACTTGAGGTCGTTGTCGTTGGCAAATACGTAGTCCGTCACCAGCGCCACCGCCGTTGGCCCCACGCCCAGGCCAATCAAGGTGATCACGAACAGGTAAATGGCTGAAGCCTGGCCGCGCATGGAGTTGGGCATGATGTCTTGAATCGCAGCCGGGGCGACGCCGAAGGGCATGCTGAGGAAGAACACCGCGGGCGCCATCATGATCGAGGCGATGTTGCCGGTGCTGGCCAGCGGGAACGCCAGCACGCAGGGCAATGCGCCGAGTGCGGCAATAAGGCCCACGCGCATGTTGCTGTCGGTACGCCCGCGCTTGCTCATCCAGTCCGCCAGGCGCCCGCCGAAGACGATGCCCAGGCAGCCGAACACCGCCACGATGCTGCCGTACACCACGCCCACATGGCCGGCGTCCCAGCCGTAGGTGCGAATGTAGAACGTTGGAATCCACGCGGCGCTGCCGTAACCGGCAAACGCCAGACCGGCGAAACCGAAGTTGTGGCAAATCACGGTGGTGCGGTTGGCACGGATGTAGCGCCCCACTTCGGCCAGCGGCACGGCCACCCCGGCGCCGACGCCACGACGAGCCGGCTCACGCACGGCGAGCATCAACAAGGTGAACACCACACCGGCTGCGCCCAACAGCAGGAAGATCAGCTGCCACGGCCGTACTTCGCCGATCACCGGCAACACCACATCGCCTTGCGCCGAAGCGAACTTGATAACCAGGCCGCCGAGCAGAAACGCCAGGCCAGAGCCCAGGTAAACGCCCATCGAGTACACGCTGATGGCGGTGGCGCGACGGTCGCTGGGGAAGCTGTCGGCAATCAGCGAATACGCCGCCGGCGACAACGCTGCCTCGCCCACGCCCACGCCGATGCGGCACAGCAGAAACTGCCAATACATACGCGCCATGCCGCAGGCGGCGGTCATTGCGCTCCAGAACAACACGCCAATGGCGATCAGGCCGCGACGACTTTTGGTGTCGGCCAAGCGTCCCAGCGGAATGCCGCAGATGGTGTAGAACAGCGCAAACGACAAGCCCATCAGCAGGCTCATTTGCGTGTCATTGATTTCCAGATCGCGACGGATCGGGCCCACCAGCAGGTTGAGAATCTGCCGGTCGATAAACGACAGAACGTACGCCACCATCAGAATCGTGACGGTGCCCCAAGCGCGGAGGCTGGAGGGATAGCCGGCATTATTGTTGTTATGCACCATGGTCTCCTTCGGCGCTGCCAGTGCAACGCGCGGCCGTTGAAAGTGCTCGCAGAGTAGCCGCAACAGAGGGTGGTTTTGGTCGTTATCAGCCTAGCGAATGGAGCGTAAAGGCGTTGGCGAATGACCTGCCAGTCAGGGCCTTTGGCATTGGTACTTTGGGGTGATTGACCGGGCAAAACGGCCGCTGAAACTCATACTTTTGGGTGCTTTGGAAACGGCTTCCGTGGCAGATATTTGACCTCGCCGCCGACGCCCTCGTCGCAGTGATTCCGAACGACCCACCGCCCGAGCGCCGAGTTTTTCGCATCGGCATAAAAAAGCCCCGCACAAGCGGGGCTTTGAGCAAAACGGCAAAGCGCTGTTACGATTTCAGCGGGTTTCCCAGGCCTGCCGGCGCGTTTTCACACAAGGTGTTCAGCGCTTCAACCCATTGCGGGTGATCGTTGACGCACGGCACCAGCACCAATTCTTCGCCGCCGGCTTCTTTGAATTGCTCTTCGCCACGAATGCCGATTTCTTCGAGGGTTTCGATGCAGTCGGAAACAAAGGCCGGGCACATCACCAGCAGTTTTTTCACGCCCTGCTTGCCCAGTTCGTCGAGGCGCGCTTCGGTGTACGGTTCGATCCATTTGTTGGCGCCCAGGCGCGACTGAAACGACACCGACCACTGCCCCGGTTTCAAGCCCATACGCTCGGCAAACGCTTCGGCGCTGCGCTGGCATTGGCTGCGATAACAGAACGCCATGATCTCGTCGCTCACGCCTTTGCTGTCAGGCGCACGCAAGTCGTGTTTTGGGTTGCGCACCAGTTTGCGGATATGGCTTTCCGGCAAGCCGTGGAAGCTCAGCAGCAGGTGGTCGAACCCTTGCTCCAGATAGGGCTTGGCGCTGGCCACCAGGGCGTCGATGTAAATCGGTTCGGCGTAGAAAGGTCGCAACGTGGCGAATTCCAATGCCAGCTTGTGCTCACTGACTACGCGCTTGGCTTCTTCGATCACGGTGGTCACGGTGCTGTCGGCGAACTGCGGGTACAGCGGCGACAAGGTAACTTTCTTGATGCCCTGCTTGGCCAGGCGCGTCAGCACGTTTTCCAGTGAGGGCTCGCCGTAGCGCATGGCCAGTTCGACCGGGCCGTGTTTCCAGGTATTTTTCATTGCTGCTTGCAGACGTTGGCTCAGCACAATGAGCGGCGAGCCGCCTTCCCACCAGATCGAGCCGTAGGCTTCAGCGGAAGCTTCAGGACGCTTGATCAGAATGAGCGACACCAGCAGTCGACGAATCGGCCATGGCAGGTCGATTACGTACGGGTCCATCAGAAATTGATTGAGGTAGCTGCGTACATCGGCCACCTGCGGCGAGGCCGGTGAGCCAAGGTTGACCAGAAGCAAGGCGTGATCGGTCATGCATATTCCTTAGCAAAGCGGAGCGGTTGTGAAGAAACGGCGCACAGCATCGCGCAAACACATGAAATTGCAAAATCGGTCATGGCTATTGCGCTGATTAATGGCGAATCTGTCGTTTGCCAGGCGACGAACAAAGCAGGCGTCCGCTGTTCAAGCGTTCTATACCTAACACAAGCACACAGGCCGTTCGAACCTGTGGCCAATCCGCGAATCAGAGCGAGGGAAGGAACTCGCAAAAGCAGGCACGATGATTCCAAGCGGGGTCGTCGGCAGCTGCTTTTCCACGCCCATGGCCAAACCAGGAGAGCGTCAGCCCAGTTTGCGAATTTAGAGGTCAGACATGAGTTTCCCCATCGCCATTATTGGCACCGGCATCGCCGGTCTTTCTGCCGCACAAACCCTGCACGAGGCAGGTCTTAGCGTTCAACTGTTCGACAAAAGCCGTGGCAGCGGTGGCCGCATGGCCAGCAAGCGCAGCGACGCCGGCGCACTGGATATGGGCGCGCAGTACTTCACCGCCCGCGACCGCCGCTTCATCGACGCCGTACACCAATGGCAGGCCCGAGGCTGGGTCGCCGAGTGGACGCCCAGCTTGTACACCTTCAGCAACGGCGTGCTGGGCGCCTCGCCCGACGAGCAAGTTCGCTGGGTCGGCACACCGCGCATGAGCGCCATTACCCGAGCAATGCTTGGCGCCCTGCCGGTGAAGTTTTCCTGCCGCATTACCGAAGTATTCCGCGGCCCCGAGCACTGGAGCCTGCAAGATGCCGAAGGCCAGGTACACGGCCCGTTCAGCCAGGTGATCATCGCCACCCCCGCCTCCCAAGCCAGCGGTCTGCTCGCCGCCGCGCCGAAACTGGCCGGCGCTGCTGCCAGCGTGGCCATGGACCCCACCTGGGCGGTCTCCCTCGCCTTCTCCGAACCGCTGGATACCCCGGTCGAAGGCTGCTTCGTGCGCGAAGGCCCGCTCGACTGGCTGGCCCGCAACCGCAGCAAACCCGGCCGCGAGACCGTGATGGATACCTGGGTGCTGCACGCCAGCAGCACCTGGAGCCGACAGCACCTGGATCTCACCAAGGAAGAAGCCATCGAACACCTGCACGGCGCATTTGCCGAGTTGATCGGCTGCGCCGTACCAGCACCGGCATTCACCCTCGCCCACCGCTGGCTGTACGCACGGCCGGCCAGCAGCCATGAATGGGGCTCGCTGATGGATGCGGACCTGGGCTTGTACGTGTGCGGCGACTGGTGCTTGTCCGGCCGCGTAGAAGGCGCCTGGCTGAGTGGCCAACAGGCGGCGCTGCGGTTATTGGATCATTTGCAGTAAGGCGCAGCCGACGCCGCCCAGGACGATTCAACGCCCACAAAAAAGGAGCCTTTCGGCTCCTTTTTCTGACCCATCCCCTACTAGTGCAGGATCTGGCTCAGGAACAGCTTGGTACGGTCGCTTTGCGGGTTGTCGAAGAAGTCGTTTGGCGCGGCTTGTTCAACGATCTCGCCTTTGTCCATGAAGATCACGCGGTTGGCCACGGTGCGGGCGAAGCCCATTTCGTGGGTTACGCAGAGCATGGTCATGCCGTCTTCAGCCAAGCCGATCATGGTGTCGAGCACCTCTTTCACCATCTCGGGGTCGAGGGCGGAAGTGGGTTCGTCGAACAACATGATTTTCGGCTTCATGCACAGGGCACGGGCGATGGCGACGCGCTGTTGCTGACCACCCGAGAGCTGGCCCGGATACTTGTGCGCCTGCTCTGGAATGCGTACGCGCTCCAGGTAATGCATGGCAATTTCTTCAGCCTGACGCTTGGGCATTTTGCGCACCCACATCGGCGCCAACGTGCAGTTCTGCAGAATGGTGAGGTGCGGGAACAGGTTGAAGTGTTGGAACACCATGCCTACTTCACGACGGATCGCTTCGATCTGCTTGAGGTCATTGGTCAGTTCCACGCCGTCAACGACGATGCGGCCCTGTTGGTGTTCTTCCAGACGGTTGAGGCAACGAATGGTGGTCGATTTGCCCGAGCCGGAAGGCCCGCACAGCACGATGCGCTCGCCCTGTTGCACGTTCAGGTTGATGTCTTTGAGTACGTGAAACTGGCCGTACCATTTGTTCACGCCCTGCATTTGGATAATGCCTTCAGGGCTCACAGGCTGTTTGATCGCTTCGCTCATTTAATCGACTCCTAACGCTTGTGGCCTGTGTCCAGCTTGCGCTCCAGGTGCATGGAGTAGCGGGACATACCGAAACAGAAAATCCAGAAGACCAGGGCTGCGAACACGTAGCCCTCGGTGGCCATGCCCAACCACGTGGGGTCGGCGGCCGCTTGTTTGACGCTGTTGAGCAGGTCGAACAGGCCGATGATGATCACCAGGCTGGTGTCTTTGAACAGCGCGATGAAGGTGTTCACGATGCCGGGAATCACCATCTTCAGGGCTTGCGGCAGAATCACCAGGCCCATGCTGCGCCAGTAGCCAAGGCCCATGGCGGCAGCCGCCTCGTACTGACCTTTGGGAATGGCCTGCAAACCACCGCGTACCACTTCGGCCACATAAGCAGACTGAAACAGGATCACGCCGATCAGCGCCCGCAGCAGTTTGTCGAAGCTCATGCCTTCGGGCAGGAACAACGGCAGCATCACCGAAGACATGAACAGCACCGTGATCAGCGGCACGCCGCGCCAGAATTCGATGAAGGTCACGCAGACCACTCGAATTGCCGGCATGTTCGAGCGCCGTCCCAGCGCCAGCACAATACCCAGCGGCAACGCACCGGCAATACCGACGGTGGCGATAACCAGGGTCAGCATCAGGCCGCCCCAGCGGCTGGTGGGCACGTTTTCCAGACCGAAGTAACCGCCGTGCAGCAGCCAGAAGGCCACCAGCGGATACACGATCAGAAAGCCAATGCCGTAGGCAGCTTTGCGCGGAAACTTGTTGATGAACAACGGCGCGACGCCAATGATTGCCAGCCATACGGTGGCGTCTACACGCCAGCGCAATTCGGTGGGGTAGAAGCCGTACATGAACTGACCGAAACGCTGTTGGATAAACACCCAGCACGCGCCTTCCTTGGTGCAGTCAGCGCGGGTGGTGCCAATCCAGTTGGCGTCGAAAATCGTCCAGCTCAGCAGCGGCGGCACGATCAACCAGACCAGGTACACGGCGAACAACGTCAGCAGTGTGTTGAGCCAGTTGGAGAACAGATTGCTCCGCATCCACGCCACTACGCCGACGCTTTTGCGCGGCGGTGGCATGTCGGGTTTGAAAGTATGAGTCGTCATGCGCCTTTCCTCACCGCTCGATCAACGCAATGCGCTTGTTGTACCAGTTCATCAGCAGGGAAATGCTGATGCTGATGGCCAAGTACACGCTCATGGTGATGGCAATTACTTCGATGGCCTGCCCGGTCTGGTTGAGCACGGTGCCGGCAAACAGCGAAACCATGTCGGGGTAGCCGATACCGGCGGCCAACGAGGAGTTCTTCGCCAGGTTCAGGTATTGGCTGGTCAGCGGCGGAATGATCACGCGCATGGCTTGCGGGATGATCACCTTGCGCAGCGTCGGACCGTTGCGCAGGCCCAGGGAATGAGCCGCCTCGGTCTGACCGTGGCTTACCGACTTGATGCCCGAACGCACAATTTCCGCGATAAACGCGGCGGTATAGGCGGTCAGGGCGATGGTCAGCGCCAGCAGCTCGGGGATCATTACCCAGCCACCCACGAAGTTGAAGCCTTTCAGCGCCGGTGCCACCCAGTGCACAGGAGCGCCGAAAATCACCACGCTCAAGGCCGGAATCACCAGCATGATCGCCAGGCCAGCCCAGAACTTGTGAAACGGCACGCCTGTGGCTTCGAAGCGTTTGTTGGCCCAACGCACCATCAGCGCGGTGCCGACGATGGCCAGTAACAGCGCCACGGCAAAGGCCCAGAAGCCATCGGCCATGGTGCCCTCGGGCATGTACAAGCCACGGTTACTGAGGAAGAAACTGTCGGCGATATTCAGGCTGTTGCGCGGCCCCGGCAGAGGCAGCAACACCGCGAAGTACCAGAACAGAATCTGCAGCAGCGGCGGAATATTACGGAAGGTCTCGATATAAACAGTGGCCAGCTTGCTGACCATCCAGTTCGACGACAGCCGCGCCACACCGAGGATAAAGCCCAGAATCGTGGCAAACACGATACCGATAGCCGACACCAGCAAGGTGTTGAGCAGACCGATGACAAACACCCGTGCGTAGGTGTCCGACTCGGTGTAGCTGATCAGGTGCTGGGCGATACCGAAACCGGCACTGTTTTCCAGGAAGCCAAAACCCGAGGTAATGCCCCGGTGTTGCAGGTTGGTTTGCGTGTTATCGAACAGAAACCAGCCCATTGAGACCACCGCCACAATGGTGATGATCTGAAATAGCCAGGCACGAATACGCGGATCGCTTAGCGAAAAGCCCCGCGAGGTGCCGATTTGTTTTTGCATGGAGTGAGTGCCCCAGGAACGTTGAAACGGAAAAGCCCAGTGACCGCAAAGCAATCACTGGGCCGTCCACCTGACCGAGCGCACCCGGTCAGACGGCTGACAGCCTGTTAACGAACCGGAGGTGCGTAATGCAGGCCGCCTTTGTTCCACAACGCGTTCAGGCCGCGTTCGATTTTCAGCTCACTGCCCGCACCGACGTTGCGGTCGAACACTTCGCCGTAGTTACCCACTTGCTTGATGATCTGCACTGCCCAGTCTTTCGGCAGTTTCAGGTCTTTGCCGTATTCGCCGTCAGCACCCAGAAGACGCAGAACGTCCGGGTTCTTCGAGGACTTGGCTTCAGCTTCAACGTTTTTCGACGTCACGCCCGCTTCTTCAGCATTGAGCATGGCGAACAGGGTCCACTTAACGATGCTGAACCACTCTTCGTCGCCTTTACGCACGACTGGGCCCAAAGGCTCTTTGGAAATTACTTCCGGCAGAACCACGTAGTCGTTCGGCTGAGCCAGTTTGATGCGCTGAGCGTAGAGCTGCGATTGGTCGGAGGTCAGCACGTCGCAACGGCTGGCTTCCAGCGACTTGGCGCTTTCGTCAGAGGTGTCGAAGGTGATGGGGGTGTATTTCAGGCCGTTCGAGCGGAAGTAGTCGGACACGTTCAGTTCGGTAGTGGTACCGGCCTGGATGCAGATGGTCGCGCCGTCGAGTTCCTTGGCGCTGGAAACGCCGAGCTTCTTGTTAACCAGGAAGCCGATACCGTCGTAGTAAGTTACGCCGGTGAATACCAGGCCCATGCCCGCGTCGCGGGAGCTGGTCCAGGTGGTGTTACGCGACAGCATGTCGACTTCGCCGGACTGGATTGCGGTGAAGCGTTCCTTGGCGGTCAGCGGGCTGTATTTAACTTTCGATGCATCGCCCAACACGGCAGCAGCAACACCGCGGCAGATATCAACGTCGATACCCTGATAGTTACCCTTGGCATCTGGAACCGAGAAGCCCGGCAGACCGTCACTTACACCGCACTGAACGAAGCCTTGTTTCTTGACCTTATCCAGAGTCGCGCCCGCTTGAGCGAAGCCGCTGGCGCCAAGAATGGTCGCTGCGGTCAGGATAGCCAGGGTGGATTTCACCATCTTCATTAAAACCTCCAGTTGCTGTTGTTGTGTTTGGAGTCTTGGCCCCACCGCCGTACCCTTTTGAGGCACGCTCGTCCATCGGATGACGGTTGAAACGGGGTGCAGACCTGGGAGCGAGTCTAGTTGGCGATGCCCCCATCGGCCAAAACTCACCCCCCGCTTATTCTTCGCATGGGTTTGCTGAAATAAACGGGTTGGGGATTTTCCCGTTCGCTTAGTCACCTTTCCGAAGTGACCCGCGGCGAATCTATTGAGAATTTCCCGTGGCTTTTTTTTAGTGTGTTCCTGCGTAACGCGATTGCCCGTTTACCGTGCCGCTCTACTTTGCATGAGCTGGCCCACGCAAACGGTGGAGTGTTACCCAAATTGGGGCATGCAACCGGTTAATCCGTCTATAGCAAAGCCCGTACCACACGCCCTTGAAAAGACCGAATTAGGCAGGTCAAGAGCAAAACTTGTAGCCTTGCGACATGTTCGTAACGGATACACCAACCCCTCATTCAAGCGACGCCCCGAAGCGGGGCATGCGCACCGAACTGGAGCCTAGCATGCACGAAAATCTGATACTCGAACCCACACTTTCTGCAGACGCGTGCGTTATTTGGCTGCACGGCCTGGGCGCTGATCGCTTCGACTTCCTGCCGGTGGCCGAAGCCTTGCAGCAACAACTGACCAGCACGCGCTTTGTGTTGCCGCAAGCGCCTACCCAGGCGGTGACTATTAATGGTGGCTACGCCATGCCGAGCTGGTACGACATTCTGGCCATGAGCCCGGCGCGGGCAATCAACAACGAACAGCTCGAAGCCTCGGCACAACGGGTGGTCGAGCTGATCGAAGCGCAGCGCGACGGTGGTATCGACCCTTCGCGCATTTTTCTCGCCGGCTTTTCCCAAGGCGGCGCGGTGGTCTATCACGCAGCATTCCTGCGCTGGCAAGGTCCGCTCGGTGGCGTGCTGGCGTTGTCCACCTACTCGCCAACCTTGAGCCCCGACGTGGTGCTGGCGGATACAAAAAAACAACTGCCGGTTTACTGTTTGCATGGCACGTTTGACGACATCGTGCAGCGGGCCATGGGCCGCGCTGCGCATGACTGCCTCGAGGCGCAGGGCGTGCCCGTGACCTGGCAGGAATACCCCATGAGCCATGAAGTGTTGCCGCAGGAAGTGCGCGATATCGGCACTTGGCTGGCAGCGCAGTTGGGCTGAAACCCGCACAGCAGAAAAGGTCCGCACATGAACCAAGCCGTTGTTCATCAACCCGCGCAAGTTCCCGCTATCGCTTCGTTGCGCGACACCCTGGCGATCGAGCAAATAGCCCTGCAAGACCGCGACATGGCGCCCAGCACCTACGCCGTGTTGCAACGCAGTGCAGCGCGCAACCCGAACGCCACGGCACTGACCTTTTTGTTGCAGGGCAACAGTGAAGAACAGCCGTATCGGCTCAGCTACGGCGAGCTGTTCGCCAAGGTCACGCAAACCGCCAACGCCTTGCACCGCTTGGGCGTGCGCGCCGGCAAGGCGGTGTCGTTCTTGCTGCCGAATCTGCCGCATACGCATTTCACCTTGTGGGGCGGTGAAGCAGCGGGCGTGGTCAACGCGATCAACCCGCTGCTCGACAGCGAGCACATCGCTGAGCTGATCCGCGCGTCGGACTCCGAAGTGCTGGTGACCCTGGCGCCCTTCCCCGGCACCGACCTGTGGGACAAAGTCGCCGGCCTGCGTGAGCAGTTGCCGGAGCTCAAGCACATTGTCACCGTGGACATGGCCAACTACCTTCCCGAACCACAGCGCAGCGGCATCAAGGCCCAGCGCGGCGGCTTGCCGGCGGGCGTGCTCGACTTCGACGAACTGATCGCCGACTGCCCCGACGATCACCTGGAAAGCGGCCGCATCATTAGCCCGGACGACATCGCCTCGTACTTCCACACCGGCGGCACCACCGGCACGCCGAAGCTGGCGCCGCACACGCACCGCAACGAAGTGGCCATGGCGATGATTCTTGCCTTCGCCATCGACCTGCATGCCAGTGACGTCACCCTGTGCGGTTTGCCGCTGTTCCATGTGAACGGCGTGATGGTCACCGGACTGGCGCCGTTCTATGTCGGCGCCGAAGTGCTGCTGGCCACGCCGCAGGGCTATCGCAACCCGAGCCTGATTCAGAACTTCTGGAAAATTATCGAGCGCTACCGCGTCAGTTTCTTCAGCGGCGTGCCGACTATTTACGCCGGCCTGTTGCAAGTGCCGAGCGCCGGGCACGACTTGTCTAGCCTGCGCTATGCCTTGTGCGGGGCCGCGCCGATGCCGGTGGAATTGATTCGCCAGTTCGAAAGCAAAACCGGCTTGAAGCTGATCGAGGGTTACGGCCTCACCGAAGGCACCTGCGGCACCTGCGGCAACCCGCCAGCGGGCGAAAGCCGCCCCGGCTCCATCGGCATTCGCATGCCGTATTGCGAGGTGAAAATTGCTGTGCTCGACGAGCAAGGCAACTACCTGCGCGACGCCGCCGAGAATGAAATCGGCAATCTGGTGCTGCGCGGCATCACCGTCTTCAAGGGCTACCTGCAGGCCGACAAGAATTCGGGCATTTGGGTGGATGGCGACTGGTTCAACACAGGCGACCTGGGTCGCATCGATGCGGACGGGTACATCTGGCTCACCGGGCGCAGCAAGGATTTGATCATCCGCGGCGGCCACAACATCGACCCGCAAATGATCGAAGAAGCCTTGCACAAACACCCTGCCGTGGCGCTGGCCGCGGCCGTCGGCAAGCCGTGCGCGAAAGCGGGTGAACTGCCGGTTGTGTACGTGCAGTTAGTTCCAGGCGCGACGGTCAGCGCTGAAGAACTGATGACCCACGCCGCCGCGCACATCCCGGAACGAGCCGCCGTGCCCAAAGATGTGTGGATCATCGACGCCATTCCGCTCACTGCCGTGGGCAAAACCTTTAAACCAACGCTGCGTTACGACGCCATCCGTCGGGTATTTGAAGCCGACCTACGGCATATCGATCCGCAGGTGAAGGTAGAGGTGACGGCTCACGACAGCTACGGCCAGTTGGCACGTGTGTACCTACAAGAGCTAGACGCGACGCGCCGTGCAGCGGTGGACGACTGCCTGGCCGGCTACTCGGTGCGCTACGAGGTAGTGGCCGGCGCCTGAGGCTACCCAAATAAACAGTGAACGGAAAAATCGGTAGCAGACTCAGAATTATTGTCGGGCTGTGAACCGCTGAGCAGCACAGCGCCGCCATGCCAGCTATGGTTCACCTGGGTCTTCACCAACCCGTTGAAACGGCGAAACGCCAGCCGCTGGCGCAGCGAACATGATGATCGCCTGCGCCAACCGGGGCCTCGTCGGGCAGTTCAGCAAATCGGGTTTTCGCACTTACGAAAGGACGCGTCGCGATGCCATTCCCTATTGTTCACACACACGGAACGCTTCAATTGCGATGAAAAACGCGCAGTGGCAGGCCGACCTGCACTCCATCCATGACATGCGTCTGTTCCAGAACGTCGCGGCCCATAACTTGGGGCGCCTGCTGGAAAAGTTTCATGCCTTCGAACTGGACGCTGAGGAAGTGCTCCTCTCTCCGTTCGACCGCAACCAGCACCTTTACGTGTTGCTGGAAGGCGAACTCAAGGTGTTCCTCGGCTCGTTGGACAACCCTGCCGTGACCACCCTTCAGCCCGGCGAGTGCGTGGGGGAAATCAGTTTTATCGACAACGATCACCCGTCTGCCTATGTGGTCGCGGCCGGCCGTTGCCTGGTGCTGCGTCTGCACCGCGAGTCGTTGTTCAGCCTGTTCGCGCAATCGCCGGAGCTGATGCAAAACCTTCTGCAACTGCTCTGCGAGCGTGTGCGTCAGGGTAACCAGATCATTATCGACAGCGAGCAGAACGCCAACGTCGACACCCTGACCGGCGCCTTTAATCGGCGTTGGCTGGAACATATCTTCGAACGGGAGAACACCCGCTGCGCCTTTAACGGTCAGCCGATGTGCCTGTTGATGCTCGATGTCGATCACTTCAAGTCCTACAACGACAACCACGGCCACCTGGCCGGTGACTACGCGTTGTGTCTGGTGGCGCATACCCTGCGTAATCAGTTGCGCCCCAAAGACAGCCTGACGCGCTACGGCGGCGAAGAGTTCGTGATTCTGCTGCCCGAAATGGATGCCAACGAAGCCCGTGCCATTGGCGAACGGCTGCGCGCGGCGCTGGAACAAGTGACTTCGTTTTACTCGCCTGTGGGTGTGCTGCCGGGGGTGACGATGTCGATTGGCTTAGCGGAGATGCGCGCCAATGACACCTTGCAAAGTCTGATCGCGCGAGCGGATAGCGCGCTGTATCAGGCCAAGCAACAGGGGCGAAATTGTTTGTGTGGGTGAGGTGAGGTCGCGATAACGCTTCAAGAGCATCGCGGCTAAAGCCGCTCCCACAGAAGAGCGCGCTGCGCGCACAAAAAAGCCCGGCTAATCAGCCGGGCTTTTTCATTTCAACGCCACGCTTACTGAGACAGTACCTGGCCGATGGTCGGATCTTTGAACGAGCGAGTCAGGGCGTCGCTCAACACGTCGCTGACCAGCTTGGTGTTGGTGTCCTGGTTCGGCGCCATACCGAATTTCTGGTCCAGGGTGGCGCCGTAGCGACCGCTGTAACGGCGAGTGGCATTCTGTACATCGACACGGAACGTGGCGCCAATGTTGGCCTCGGTGACATACATGCCTTCTTTTGGCGATTGGTATTTCAGCTCGGCCAAGGTGAGGGTAATTTGCGGCGCGTTCATTGCACCCGGCGACGGGGTGAAACCGAGCAGGCGAACGGCGGCTTCGGCTTGCTGTTGCAGCTTGGGCACGATATCGGCGCCGGCAACGCTGATGGCGCTGGTCTCCGGGTACAGACCGCCACGGGTGCCGAGAATGGGCGAAGGACGACCGTCAACCACACGCACAATAACCGGCTGGCCTTGGCCAACCGGCGTCAGGTTGCCGTTGAGTTTGGGGGTGGGGCTCAGTTGTTGCGGGCTGTGGGCACAGCCAACCAGCGCCAGGCTGGCTACAGCGATCAGACCTAACAGCAGACGGTGCAGCATGCTCATCTCTCCACAAGGGTTGGAACGCCCGGTTGGGCCGCTTGAAGTGGCCGCAGTATACCCAGCGCAGCGGCGGCCTGACAGCGCTGAAGGTTGAGACAAAAGCGGCTTTGCGAGGTTCCGGAAATGCAGGGTTTCAGGCAGCTCAGCGGCCAATTGCTACCGGTCGGCCCGCGTGCAAACGGCACGCAAGTGTTGGTGGGCTGACCGATGGGTGAATAAAAGTCACGCTAAAAAACCAACTTTTGTCATTTCACCGTTATAATCGCGCCCCGATTATAAGGACGTCTCCTGCTCGGGCCTCGCAGCTACCCTGATGTACTCAGCATCAGCAAGCACCGCCCCAGAGAGTCGCCCACTTCGCGTGACCTTTGCACTATCTCTGCCTTGCTCCAGCACCTTGTCTTCATGGGTGTAAAAGCGCGCAGATCGTAGCCATAAGGCACCTGAACTTTTGAGGTTCACGTTTCCAAAAGAACGTGAAAAAACGGTTTCACAACTTCACAAGAGTGTGGCGAGCAAATGGCGCAAAACGATTACGAGGCTGTCGATGTGCTGCTGGTAGGTGCCGGCATCATGAGCGCGACATTGGCCGTGCTGTTGAAAGAGCTCGACCCCGGCATCAAGCTGGAAGTCGCTGAAATGCAGGCGTCGGGGGCCATCGAAAGCTCTAACCCCTGGAACAACGCCGGTACCGGTCACGCCGGTCTGTGTGAACTGAACTACACCCCCGAAGCCGCCGACGGTTCGGTGGACATCAAAAAAGCCGTGAACATCAATACCCAATTCGAGGTGTCGAAACAGTTCTGGGCTCACCTGATGCAGCAAGGCAACTTCGGTTCGCCAAAAGCCTTCATCAACCCGATTCCGCACCTGAGTTTCGTACAGGGCGACAAGGGCATCCAATTCCTCAAAACCCGCCACGCTGCCATGGTTAAACACCATGCCTTCGATGACATGCAGTACACCGAAGACAAAGGCGTAATGGCCGAGTGGATGCCGCTGATGATGCCCGGCCGTGCTGCCGACGAAGCCGTCGCCGCGACCCGCGTGGAGTCTGGCACCGACGTCAACTTCGGCGCTCTGACCACACAACTACTGAAGTTTCTCGGCGAGCAAAGCGATTGCCGCGTGAGCTACAACCAGAAGGTTGTCGGCCTCAAGCGCACCGATAAAGGCTGGCGCGTCAGCATCAAGAACACCCAGTCTGGCGCCACGCGTGAAGTGGACACCCGCTTCGTATTCCTCGGCGCCGGCGGCGCTGCCCTGCCCTTGCTGCAGATGTCCGGCATTCCGGAAGGCAAAGGTTTCGGCGGCTTCCCGGTCAGCGGCCAGTGGCTGCGTTGCGATGACCCGGAAATCGTTAAACAGCACGAAGCCAAGGTGTACAGCCAGGCAGCGGTCGGTTCGCCGCCCATGTCGGTTCCGCACCTGGACACCCGCGTCGTCGACGGCAAGAAATCTCTGCTGTTCGGGCCATATGCCGGTTTCAGCACCAAGTTCCTCAAGCACGGCTCGTTCCTCGACCTGCCGCTGTCGGTTCGCCCGAGCAACCTCGGCCCGATGCTGGCCGTGGCACGCGACAACTTCGACCTGACCAAGTACCTGATCAGCGAAGTGCTGCAATCGAGCGAGCAACGCATGGAATCGCTCAAGCGTTTCTTCCCGCTGGCCAAGGCCTCGGATTGGCGTTTGGAGATTGCCGGTCAGCGCGTGCAGATCATCAAGAAAGACCCGAAAAAAGGCGGCATCCTGCAGTTCGGTACCGAACTTGTCGCGGCCAAAGACGGCACCATCGCCGCACTGCTGGGCGCCTCGCCTGGTGCTTCGGTCACGGTGTCGATCATGCTGGAACTGATCGAGCGCTGCTTCCCTGAGCAAGTGAACGCGGCCTGGGCTGAGAAGCTGAAAGCGATTTTCCCGGCTCGGGAAAAGGCGCTGGAAACCGACGCCACGCTGTATCGCGAAGTGAACGCCCGCAGCAACGAGCTGCTGGGGTTGACGCCGCGTAAGGTGGAGTCTGCGGCGACAGTTTGATCACTGTCCCGAACGAAAAAACGGCGCCTGATGTGGCGCCGTTTTTTTATCCCCGCAGATAATTGCCTGCGTCCAAAACTTCATCTTTGCAGGCCAGGCCAATCGAGGCTAAAGCCTCTCCCACAGGTGAACGCAATCCAATGTGGGAGAGGCTTCAGCCTCGATGCTGTTGATCTTTTCCATAAAAAAAGCCCCGCCAAAGCGGGGCCTGAAGTGCGGCGCCGCAAGGGCACCGCAAAGGGAAACATCACACCAGGCTGGTCAACGCATCACGGCTGAACGGAAGAATTTCGTCTTCACGGCCGTCGCGTACTTTTACCGCCCAATCCGGGTCAACCAACAGCGCACGGCCGACCGCTACCAGGTCGAACTCCTGCTTGTTCAAACGCTCCAGCAACGCGTCGAGTTTCTCAGGTTGGGCGACCTTGTCGGTCTTGACCATGAACTGCATAAACTCGCCATCCAGGCCCACGCTGCCGACGGTGATGGTTGGCTTGCCCGTGAGTTTGCGGGTCCAGCCGGCCAGGTTGAGGTCGGAACCTTCGAACTCCGGCTCCCAGAAGCGGCGGGTGGAGCAGTGGAAAATATCCACGCCGGCATCCGACAGCGGCTGCAGAAATTCGCCGAGCGCTTCGGGCGTAGTGACCAGGCGTGCGGTGTAGTCCTGCTGCTTCCATTGCGAGAAACGGAAGATGATCGGGAACGTCGGGCTGGTGGCGGCGCGTACGGCCTTGATCAGCTCGATGGCGAAACGCGAACGGTTGGCCAGGCTGCCGCCGTATTCGTCGTCGCGCTGGTTGGAACCTTCCCAGAAGAACTGATCGATCAGGTAGCCGTGGGCGCCGTGGATTTCCACGCCGTCCATGCCGATGGCCTGAGCGTCTTTGGCGGCCTGGGCGAAGGCGGCGATGACGTCGGCGATGTCCTGCTTGGTCATGTCGTGCACAACCTCAACGCCATCTTTGATTTTGCCGGTTGGGCCATAGCCCGGAACGCTGGCGTCCGGCTCGGTGCCGATGCGGCGAACGCTACCTACGTGCCAGAGCTGCGGAACAATTTTGCCGCCTTCAGCGTGTACGGCATCGACCACTTTTTTCCAGCCAGCCAGGGCGTCTTCACCGAAAAAACGCGGCACGTGCGGGTAACCGTTCGAGGCTTGGTGGCCGACGGTGGTGCCCTCGGTCACGATCAGCCCCACACCGCCGGCAGCGCGGCGACGGTAGTACTCAATGACGCCCTCGTTAGGCACGCCGCCCGGCGAAAACGAACGGGTCATTGGCGCCATGACCACACGAGTCGGCAACTCCAGTTCGCCGAGGCGGAACGGTTCGAACAGGGCTTTCACAAGAGCGGTCATGCGGTTCTCCTAACGGGCATCTGGGTTGCGCAGCGTGGCAGCGCAGTGGTTTTTTGAAGAATCAAACGGGCGTCAGCAGACGCTCCAGTTGGTGCAGAAAAACGGACAGCGGCGCGGCATTGGCCCCGGCTTTCATGCGCATCAGCGTGCCTTCCCAGGCATTGGCGATAAATTCAGCCAGCTCCACGCAATCCGTACTGGCGCTCAGTTCACCGGCCTCGCGCGCTTCCAGTAAGCACCCGGCGAGGATGTCCACCGAGCGCTGCAGAATGCTCTCGACCTGCAAGCCAATGGGCTGCGACGGCTCGGCCATTTCAAAACTGAGGCTGCCGATAAAACAGTGGTACTGCGGTTTTTCCTGGCGGCGAAAGTGGTTCAGCAGCTCGCCGTAAAAGCTCAGAATTCGTGCGCGCGGGCTCAGCGCCGCGTTGCTCAGCGCCGTGGCGTAGCGCTGCAAGCGCGGCGCATACAAATGCTCCAGCGCGTGCACGGCGAAGTCTTCTTTGCTGGCGAAGTAGTGATAGAACGAGCCCTTGGGAATACCGGCGGCCTGCACAATTTCTTGTACGCCGGTGCCGTGGTAGCCGCGACGCAGCATCACTTCCGAGCCCTTGGTGAGGATCAGATCGCGCTTGTCGAGACGGATAGTCGAGGTGGCGTTGTTCATGGCGGCGATCATATGACCGGTCGTCTCGTCCCGCCCAGCATCATTGATGTGGGTGATAAAGCCCTACAAATGCTTCGGAAAATCCCGATATATATCGTTGCTCGTAACGGGGCGGTTTCGTCGATACCAGCTATTGAACGGGTCGATTTCAACAAAAGCGGAGTGAGTAATAGTCTGAGCCCACTCTCACTCACCGGGCCGATAGGAGGCTCCAATGAACCGCTTAATGACTATCGCCCTGCTGTTAACCGCCATCGTACTCACCGGCTGTGCTGGCCAAGGTCACTCCATGCTGGAGCTGAAACCTTACACCGCACTGGAACTGCACCAGAAAGCGCTGGAAGACTTGAGTCGTCAGGGTTTGTCGTTCGACGAATACCAGCTCAAACGCGCCCAATTGCAGGGCCAGCCAGTACGTGATTTCGACTTTGATGGAATGGAGGAACTGAACGCCGCCCGTGGCAATGGCAACCGCGAAGCGCATCAGGGGTGAGAGGCCTTCACCAGTCCCTGTAGGAGAGGCTTTAGCCTCGATGCTTTTAAAGCTCAAAAAGCATCGAGGCTAAAGCCTCTCCCACAGACGGCGTGAAATGTTAAGCCAGGGCTTTTTCGATGGCTTGAACGATCGCCGGATCATCCGGCGGCGTACGCGGCGAGAAACGCGCCAGCACGCGGCCATCCTGACCTACCAGAAACTTCTCGAAATTCCAGGTGATGTCGCCAGGAAACTCTGCGCCCTCGCCCGCCAACAAGCGATACAGCGGATGACGGCCAGGGCCGTTCACCTCGAGCTTGCCGCTCAGCGGGAAGCTGACGCCGTAGTTGAGGCTGCAGAATTCTTTGATTTCGTCTTCGCTGCCAGGCTCCTGGCCGGCGAACTGATTGCAAGGCAGACCGAGCACGCTGAAGCCTTGGTCTTTGTATTGCTGATACAAGCTCTCCAGCCCTGCGTACTGAGGGGTTAGCCCGCATTTCGAGGCGACATTGACCACCAGCACAACCTTGCCCTTCAAGGGCGCGAGCGGCAATTCCTGGCCATCCAAGGCGCGTAAATTGATGTCGTGAAAAGCACTCATGACGAACTCCAAATTGTCATCAAACAATGTCCTTACGGACAAAAAAAGGCGCCCTACGAGCGCCTTTTTGGTCATCCAGTTAGCCGCTCAAGCAGCTTAGCTGAATCAATGGTGGTGACCACCTTCGCCATGGATATGACCATGGGCAATTTCTTCTTCGCTGGCTGCACGTACGGCAACCACTTTGATCTGGAAGTTCAACCGTTGGCCGGCCAGCGGGTGGTTGCCGTCGACGGTAACGTCGTCGCCGTCCAGATCGCGGATGGTGACGATCTGCATGCTGCCATCCGGCGCCGAAGCGTGGAACTGCATGCCCACTTCGAGCTCATCAACGCCTTCGAACATGCTGCGGCTCAAGGTGCTAACCAGTTCAGCGCTGTATTCGCCGTAGGCTTCTTCAGGCTCAACGGCCACGTTCAGTTCATCGCCAGCCTGCTTGCCAACCAGGGCTTTTTCCAGACCGACGATAATGTTGCCTGCGCCTTGCAGGTACACCAGCGGAGCGCCGCCGGCAGAGCTGTCGATCACCTCACCAGCATCGTTGGTCAGGGTATAGTCGATGGAGACAGCCGTATTGGCAGCGATCAGCATGGGGCAGAACCTTTGCGAAAGAGTGGAGAACGGGCAAGTTTAACCAAGGGTTCGGCCGAAAGCGAACCGAGCGCAGACGGACGGCCCCACGCCCCGGCGCGCAGCGCAGCGCGTATTACAGGCTTTCGCCAGGACGAAGAAGGGCACTGGGTGGCGATACTTTCCTGCGGCCATACGCAACACCTGCGCCACCAGCCGCCCTGGCAAAACCGCGACTGGGTGCAAGACCCCACGCAACGCGCAGAAAAAATCGGTCAGCCCTTCCCCTGCGGTTGGTGCGCGCAAGGGGTGGAACCGAATGGAGTTGGACAGCAAGGCGAGGAGCAGTGATGCAAGCACGGCATATTCTGGTAATCAATTGCGGCAGTTCATCCATCAAATTCGCCTTGATTCACGAGGCTCACTCACAAACATTTTTGAGCGGTGAAGCGCAAAACCTCGGCACCTACGATGCCGAATTACATTGGCGCCGGGGCGCCGAGTTCGACAGCCTGATGATTCCCAACGCCGACCACCGCGCCGCGCTCTCGCAGCTGCTGCCGGTGGTGCAAAGCGCGTGTGGCGGCAAACTGCATGGCATCGGTCACCGCGTGGTGCATGGTGGCGAACGCTTCAGCGAAGCGCGCCGTATCGACGCCCGCGTGCTGGCCGAAATCAACGCCACGGCCCACCTCGCGCCGCTACACAACCCGGCCAACCTGCTGGGCATCGAAGCCACCCTCAAACTGTTTCCCAACCTGCCGCAAGTGGCGGTGTTCGACACCGCGTTCCACCACAGCCTGCCGGACTACGCGTACCGCTACGCGCTGCCGGAAAACCTCTACCGCGACCACGGCATTCGCCGTTACGGCTTCCATGGCAGCAGCCACCGCTACGTCACCGGCCGCGCCGCCGAAATGACCCACCTGCCGGTAGAAGACAGTTGCTGGCTCTCGGCCCACCTGGGTAACGGCTGCTCAACCTGCGCGGTGGTTAATGGCCAAAGCCGCGACACCAGCATGGGCCTGACGCCGCTCGAAGGCGTGGTGATGGGCACCCGCAGCGGCGACGTCGACCCCAACCTCCACAGCCATCTCGCGCTGAGCCTGGGCTGGGACATCGAGAAAATCGACTACATGCTCAACCACGACGCCGGCCTGCTCGGCTTGTCCGGTTTGTCCAACGACATGCGCACCCTGGAGCAAGCGCACCGAGACGGCCATGAAGGCGCGACGCTGGCCATCGAGGTGTTTTGCTATCGCCTGGCGAAATCGCTGGCGGCCATGAGCTGCGCCTTGCCGCGTCTGGACGGGCTGATTTTCACCGGCGGCATCGGCGAGAATTCCCCGCTCATTCGCAGCAAAACCGTGAGCCATTTGCGCTTGCTGAACGTGCAGCTCGACGACGAAGCGAACGAGCGTTATATCCGTGGCCTTTCCGGTACGATCCACGCCTACGGCCACCCACGCGTCCTGGTGATTGCAACCAACGAAGAACGGCAGATCGCCCTCGATACCTTGCAGCTACTGCACTAACAGCGCTGTCGGACAATGGGCCTTGCCGAGGCGAGGCTTTATAAAAAAGCGCGAACCACGCGCGGTTCAGGAACTTGCATGCAGACTTATTTTCTTGCCCCCAGCGGTTTCGGCGTCGGCCTGACCTCCATCAGCCTTGGCATGGTCGGCGCTCTCGAGCGCGTCGGTTTGCGCGTGGGTTTTTTCAAGCCGGTGGCGCAGCCGCAGCCTGGCGACCAGGGCCCGGAACGCTCCAGCGAATTGGTGGCCCGCACCCACGGTTTGCAGTCGCCGCCGCCGGTTAGCCTCGCCCATGTGGAGCGCATGCTCGGCGAAGGCCAACTCAACGACCTGCTGGAAGAATTCATTCGCCTGTACCAGGACGCCGCCCGCGATAAAGACGTGGTGATCGTCGAAGGCATGGTGCCCACCGCCCATACCAGCTATGCCGCGCGCATTAACCTGCACCTGGCCAAGAGCCTGGACGCCGAGGTCATTCTGGTCACCGCTCCGGATGGCGACAGCGTCAGCGAGCTGTCCGACCGCCTGGAAATCCAGACGCAAATGTTTGGTGGGCCACAAGACAGCTCGGTGCTCGGCGTCATCCTTAATAAAGTGCGCGACGAAGAAAACGCCACCGCCTTTGCTGCCCGCTTGCAAGATCATTCGCCGCTGCTGCGCCGTCACGATTTCCGCTTGCTCGGCTGCATTCCCTGGCTCGACCAATTGAACGCCCCGCGCACCCGCGACATCGCCGACATGCTCGGCGCCCGCGTGATCAACGCCGGTGAATACGAGCAGCGGCGCATGCAGCGCATCGTTTTGTGCGCCCGCGCCGTGGCCAACACCGTGCAGTTGCTCAAGCCAGGCGTGCTGGTTGTGACCCCAGGCGATCGCGACGACATCATTCTCGCCACCTGCCTGGCCGCCACCAATGGCATGCCGCTGGCGGGCTTGCTGCTGTGCAGCGATTTCCCGCCGGACCCACGCATCATGGAACTGTGCCGAGGCGCGCTGCAAAGCGGCTTGCCGGTGCTGTCGGTGACCACCAGTTCCTACGACACCGCCAACAACCTCAATCAGCTCAACAAAGAAATCCCCATCGACGACCGCGAGCGCGCCGAGCGGGTCACCGAATTCGTCGCCAGCCATATCGACCACCACTTTCTCAGCCAGCGCTGCGGCGAGCCGCACGAACACCGCATGTCGCCGCCGGCCTTTCGCTTCCAGCTGGTGCAACGCGCGCAGGCGGCGAACAAACGTATTGTGCTGCCCGAAGGCAGCGAGCCGCGCACCGTACAAGCGGCCGCCATTTGCCAGGCGCGCGGCATTGCCCATTGCGTGCTGCTGGCCAAGCCTGAAGAAGTGCAATTGGTGGCCCAGGCCCATGGCATCGAACTGCCGCCCGGCCTGGAAATACTCGACCCGGATTTGATTCGCAGCCGTTACGTGGCGCCCATGGTCGAGCTGCGCAAAGGCAAAGGCCTGAACGCGCCGATGGCCACCCAGCAGCTCGAAGATCCGGTGATGCTTGGCACCATGATGTTGGCGCTGGACGAAGTGGACGGCCTGGTTTCCGGCGCGATTCACACCACCGCCAACACCATTCGCCCAGCCTTGCAGCTGATCAAAACGGCGCCGGGCTACAAGCTGGTGTCGTCGGTGTTTTTCATGCTGCTGCCCGATCAGGTGGTGGTGTACGGCGACTGCGCAGTAAATCCCGACCCCTCGGCCACGGAGCTGGCAGAAATTGCCGTGCAGAGCGCCGAGTCGGCCGTCGCGTTTGGTATCGAGCCACGGGTGGCGATGATCAGTTACTCCACCGGCGAGTCCGGCACCGGCGTGGATGTCGACAAAGTGCGCGAAGCTACGCGCCTGGCCAAACAGGCGCGGCCTGACCTGCTGCTCGACGGCCCGCTGCAATACGACGCCGCCGCCATCGAAAGCGTAGCCCTGCAAAAAGCGCCGAACAGCGCCGTGGCCGGGCATGCCACCGTGTTTGTATTCCCCGACCTCAACACCGGCAACACCACCTACAAAGCGGTGCAACGCAGCGCCAATTGCGTGAGCGTGGGCCCGATGCTTCAGGGCTTGCGCAAACCGGTGAACGACCTGTCGCGCGGCGCGCTGGTGGACGACATCATCTACACCATCGCCCTCACCGCCATTCAGGCAGCGAATCTTCCGTAACGCCCCGCCGCTTCTTTGTGGGAGCGGCTTCGCTTGAGGCTGCTCGCGAAGAAGCAGAGACGCTTGCAGTTCCCCCGGCAATGGTTAATCTCTGCGCCTAACAACCGCCATCTTCTGCAAAAGAGCGGGAACCACAATTTCTTCACGAGGCATCTGCCCCATGCTGTCTTTCCTGCCTGCGCCGCTTCGCGGTGTGCTCGCCACAATTCTGCTGTTCGCCAACACCCTGATCTGGTGCTGGTTTCTGTTTATTGCCGCGTTGGTGAAGTTGCTGCTGCCGTTCAAGCCGGTGCGCACCGTGTGCAACTGGGTGCTGAACTGGGCGGCCGAAGCCTGGATTGCCTGCAACAGCGGCTGGATGTGGCTGGTGCAAAAAACCGAGTGGAACCTTGGAGGCCGCGAGCAGTTCAAGTACGACGGCTGGTACCTGGTGACGAGTAACCACCAGAGCTGGGTGGACATTCTGGTGCTGCAACACACCCTCAACCGTCGCCTGCCGTTTTTCAAATTCTTCCTCAAGCAGGAGCTGATCTGGGTGCCGGTGATTGGCTTGTGCTGGTGGGCGTTGGATTTCCCGTTTATGAAGCGCTACACCAAGGCCTACCTGGAAAAGCACCCGGAAAAGAAAGGCCAGGACACTGCCGCCACCCGCCGCGCCTGCGAAAAATTCCAGCATGTGCCGGTCGCTGTTTTCAACTTCCTGGAAGGCACGCGCTTTACCCAAGCCAAGCACGACCAGCAAGCCTCACCGTTCCGCTACCTGCTCAAACCCAAAGCCGGCGGCATCGCGTTTGTGCTTGATGCCATGGGCAAGCAGCTGAAATCGATGGTCAACATCACCATCCACTACCCCGAAGGCAACCCGAGCTTCTGGTCATTCCTGTGCGGCGAAGTGCCAAAGGTGGTGGTGCGTTATCACACGCTGGAAATCCCTAAAGAGTTCCTCGGCAAGGATTACAACAGCGACGAAACCTACCGCCTCGGGTTTCAGCAGTGGGTGAATAAGTTGTGGGAAGAGAAGGATGCGGAGTTGGGGCGGCTGCATGAAGAGTTTCCGCCGAAGGGTTAGTGAGCGTGTCTCCCCTTCGCACTCCCAACAGTCAGTCCCCTCTCCCGCTCGCGGGAGAGGGTTAGGGTGAGGGGCCTTTTAAAAACCGAGTAAAACCACGCCCTCACCCCCAACCCCTCTCCCGCATGCGGGAGAGGGGAGCAAAGCGTCACTTCTTGCGATAAACATCCCAATCAATCTGCGCCGGGAAGTGCTCGGTCTCCGAGACCGGCAACCCCTTGGCAACCAGAAAGCCCTGCATGATGTGGCAGCGGTGTTCCAGCAGCCAGTCGCGCTGTTCGATGGTTTCCACCCCTTCGGCGATCACTTCCAAGCCCAGGTGATGCCCCAAGTCGATGATGGTGCTGACCACCGCCGCGTCTTTGGGCGAGCTGAGCATGTTGGAAATAAACAGCCGATCGATCTTCAGCGTATCCAGCTCGAAGTGGCGCAAATAGGCGAGCGATGAGTAACCGGTGCCAAAGTCGTCGATGGCGATTTTCACGCCCAGCGCCCGCAGTTGGCTGAGCTGTTCGCGAGTGGTGTCGAGGTCTTGCATCAGCGCGCTTTCGGTCACTTCCACTTCCAGCTGCGCCGGGCACAAGCCCAACTCCGCCAGCACTCGCCGCAAATCGTCCACCAGTTGCGGCATACCGAACTGCACCGGGCTGACGTTGAGGCTGACCACTACCTGCTCGCCAAACATTGGCCGCCACTCGCAACACTGCTGCACGCCGCGTCGGAAGATCCAGTCGCCGAGGCGGTTGATTAAGCGGGTTTCTTCGAGCAGCGGAATAAACACATTCGGCGCAATCGTGCCCGACACAGGGTGCTCCCAGCGCAGCAGCGCTTCGAAGCCGCGTAGCTTGCCCGTCTCCAGATAGATTTGTGGCTGATACACCAACACAAAATCGTTCTGTTCAATGGCGTTGCGCAGGCTCTCTTCGAGCATCAAGCGTGAACGTGCGCGGCCGTTCATTTCCGGGGAGAAGAAGCGGTATTGCTGACGGCCGGCGCGCTTGGCTTCGTACATCGCCATGTCGGCGGCGCGCATCAGACCATCCACGCTGCGCCCGCATTCAGGGAAACTGGCGATGCCGATGCTGGCGCCGAGTGTTACGTCCATGCCGTCGACACGGTGGCGCACCGACACCAGCTCGATCAGTTTTTCGGCAATACGCGCGGCATCTTCCGGGTGTTCCAAACCGTCGAGCAAGGCGGTGAATTCGTCGCCGCCCATGCGTGCCAGCACGTCATATGGCCGCAGGCTGGAGCGCAGCAAATCGCCGACCTGGCGCAGCACTTGGTCGCCGGCCGCGTGGCCGAGCGAGTCGTTAATGCGTTTGAAGCCGTCGAGGTCCAGATACAAAATCGCCATGCGTTTGCCGCTGCGATCCAGGCGCGCCAGGCTCGATTCCAGCGCCTGGTGAAAACCGCGACGGTTGAGCAAACCGGTCAGCGCATCGGTCGCTGCTTGCGACTCCAACTGCGCGTACAGATTGCGCACCACGGACATATCCAACGCCAGAATCACCATCGAGCGCTGCAAGCGCGGCAGCGGTGAACTGGACAGCGCCACCGGCAGCAACTGCCCGCTGACGGCGCGCAGGCTGGCGTCGTGCAGGCGATAGGCCTCGCCGCGCAACCAATGTTTGTAGAACTCCGAATCTTTCCAGGCGGTGGGCAGGCCGGACGTCACTAGGTAATCGAGCAGCGGCGTGCCCTCGATGCCCGCGACCGTGCCGTTGAGCATGCGCGCCATGGCCGGGTTAACGAAGTTGATATTGCCCTCTTCGTTAACCACAACAATGCCTTCGGCAGCATTCTCCAGCACCGAGGCATTAAAGGCGCGGGCGCTGTCGAGCTGCTTGGACAGCACCTGCAATTCGTGGCGGTTGCGCTCGTGCTCCAGCAGCACATTAATTTTGTGCCGCAGTACTTGCGGGTCGAAGGGTTTGAGAATGAAGTCCACCGCGCCGGTGGCATAGCCACGCAGCACCGAGTCTTCAGTGTGGGCAATGGCCGATAGAAAAATGATGGGGGTGTAGCGGGTGCTGGGGTTGCCGCGCATCAAGCGCGCCACTTCAAAGCCGTCCATGTGCGGCATCTGCACGTCCAGCAGCACCAGCCCCACATCGTTGTCGAGCAGGCATTGCAACGCTGCCTCGCCCGAATTGACCGTGCGGACTTCCCACGGGCTGTCGCCCAGCAAGGCTTCCATGGCCACCAGGTTTTCCTCGCGGTCATCGACCACCAGCAAGATCTGCTCGCTGGACTGCGGTTTAAGCTGCGCCTGAGCCATTACGTCCCTCCGAATTCGCCAACCAGCGTTGCAGCAGGGCCATCAGGTCCTGGCGCGCCACTGGTTTGGCTAGGTAGTCATCCGTGCCCGCGGCTAAACATTTTTCGCGGTCGCCCTTCATCGCATGGGCCGTCAGAGCAATGATCGGCACCGTGCAGCCTTTCTCCTGCTTCAGCAGACGAGTGGCGGTATAGCCATCCATGTTGGGCATCGCCATGTCCATCAGAATCAGGTCAAACGCTTGTTCCGCAAATGCGGCCAGCGCCTCGAAGCCATCTCGGGCCGTACTGACTTCCAACCCCAGCTCATCCAGCAAGGCGCTCATCGCATAAATGTTGCGCACATCATCGTCTACCAACAGCACCCGCTGGCCTTGCAGCGGGTTGATTTCCGGCACCACAACCTCAGGCTGTGGCTCACGCACACTGGACAAAAATCCTTGCACCGCCAGGCTCAGCGCTTGCAGGTCCTGACCGTTTTTTTGCACCACCACCGCCGAATAACGACGCAGGCGTTGCAGGCTTTGCTGGGTCACATCCACGCCGGTGTTCACGACCACCCGTGTATTGCTGAGAGGACGCTGGCGCGACATGAGTTCAATCAAATCAAAACCGTCCTGGTCGGGTAGATCCAGGTCAACCACCACCGCCGCAAACTCGTCTTCCTGATAGGCATCACGCGCCTGCGCCGCGGTCTCCACCGCCGTTACCGAAAAGCCAAGGTGGCTGAGGTGCTCGCGGTAGTACTCGCGTTCCGGCGCGACGTCCTCTACCAACAATAGGCGGTTATGTTCGTCGTGCTCGTGGCGAGCCAAATCTGTGAAGACTTTCTCGAGATCGGCGCGGGCGATCGGCTTGACCAGGTAGCGCGTGCCGGTGTCGTGCCAGTCGTCCGGCTGCGGCACGCAGGAAATAATGTGCACCGGCAAACCACGATGCTGTGGGCTCGCACGCAAGCTGCGGTAAATCTGCCAGCCGCTGATGTCGGGCAACAGGATGTCGAGAATCACAGCGGCAAATTGCTCGCGCTCCAACAGGCCGAGCGCTTGAGCACCGCTGCGGCAATGCACGCAGGCAAATCCATGGGCCTGCGCCTCGTCGGCGATCAGATTGGCGAAATCCTGGTCATCCTCGACCACCAGCAACGTCGGACCTTGCCCCACCCGTGTGGGCGCCACGGCGCTAACTTGCGTTAGCCCGACCGTGCCTTGCACCACAGTGACGGGCAGCTGCACAGTGAACACGGAGCCTTGGCCCGGCGCGCTGTCCAACTGCACGGTGCCTTCCAGCACCTCAACCAGTTGCCGGGTAATCGCCAGGCCCAAACCGGTGCCGCCAAACGCCCGGCTGGTGGAGCCGTCTATTTGCTGGAAGGCTTGGAACACGCGCTGATGCTGGTCGGCCGCAATGCCGATACCGGTGTCGCGCACCACGATCTTGAGCATTTCGCGGCCGTCATCCGCAGGGGCGCAACCGACGCTCACTTGCACCTCGCCGCGCTCGGTAAATTTCAACGCGTTGGAAAGCAGGTTGCGCAAAATTTGTTGCAGGCGACCACGGTCGCTGTACACCACCCGTGGAACCTGGGGGTCGACGCGCGTGATCAGGCGCAAGCCCTTGAGTTCCGCCATGGGGCGCAAGCTGGCGTCTAGCTCCTGCATCAGGTCGTGAACATTCATGTTCTCCATCTTCAACTGCACGCGCCCGGCTTCGATGCGAGCCAGGTCGAGCACGTCGTTAATCAACTGCAACAAGTCGCGGCCGGCGCGGTGAATGATGTCCGAGTGTTTGACCTGCTTGTCGTTGAGGTTACCTCCGCCGTTCTGCTTGAGCTGTTCGCTGAGGATCAGGATGCTGTTGAGCGGCGTACGCAGCTCATGGGACATGTTGGCCAGGAACTCGGACTTATAGCGGTTGGCCAAGGCCAATTGTTCGGCCTGCTCACGCAAGCGCGCCTCGGCGGCTTTGCGTTCGCTGATGTCGATGATTACTGCCTGCACCAGCACGTCTTCGCCGCTGCGCAACGGCGACAGGCCAACTTCCAGCGGAATCAACTCGCCATCCCGATGCCGGCCGAACAGCTCGCGGTTGTTGCCCATTTGCCGAGGCTCGGGTGAACGCAGGTAGCTCTGACGCAAGTTAACGTGCAATTCCTGCAACGACTCGGGCAGCAGCTTTTCCACCGGCTGGCCCAGCAGGTCTGTGCGTGGGTAGCCGAACAGCTGCTCGGTCTGCCGATTGGCCATGGCGATACGCCCTTGGCTGTCGACCAGCACAATGGCGTTGGGCGACGCCTCGACCACCAAACGGAAGCGCTCCTCGGCGGCCTTGCGCGCGCTGATGTCGATGATCACCGCCTGCACCAGCACATCAGCCCCGCTGCGCAGCGGCGAAAGGCCGACCTCTACTGGAATCGAGTGTCCATCTTTGTGCTGGCCAAACAGATCGCGGTTGCCACCCATTTGCCGGGGTTCCGGGGCTTTCTGAAATTCACGGCGCTTTCCAACGTGGGCGTGGCGTAATGATTCGGGCAGCAGCTTTTCTACCGCTGCGCCAACCAGTTCATCGCGCGGATAGCCAAACATCAGCTCGGCCTGCTGGTTGACCATGGCAATGCGGCCGTTGCTGTCGACCAACACAATGGCGTTGGGCGACGCCTCAACCACCAGGCGAAACCGCTCTTCGCGCTCGCGCAACCCGGCGCTCATGACTTCGCTGTTGGCCAGCGCTCGCTCGCGCAGCAACAGGTAGCCGCCCACCATCAGCCCCAGCAGCACCGACGACAACAGCCCAACCCACAGGTTGAATTGCAACCGTGGGTTTTCCATCCGTCGCTCGTACTCAGCGGTGCTACTGACCGTAACCTGCCATTCCCGCCCAAACACCGAGAGGCGTCGGGTCAACTGAAAGGCCGCACTGCCTAGGTAACCGCCCTGAAGCAGCGCGCCGCCGTCATCGGCGTTGTCGGCCAGCTCAATCTGAAAAAGCTCAGCACGACTGCCCAAAATACCCTCAAGCAAGTCATGCATCCGAAACGAGCCCGTGACTGCCCCCAGGAAGGCTTTCTGGCGTTCTTCCGGGCTAGTGACCGGCGCGGTGTTGGCGTACACGGGCATGTACAACACAGCACCGATTTGTGGATCTTGATCGGTTTCGGATTTGAGCCGGAGCGGCGCCGACAGCACCGCTTCGCCCGTGCGACGCGCCTGAAAAACCGCCTTGCGACGCACTTCCTCGGACAATACGTCGAACCCCAGGCCGCGGCGGTTCCGCCAGTCGAGCGGGCTGATGTAGTCAGCAATCAGGTATTCATCACGCTCGCCGGGAGGAAAAATACGGAAGTCTTTTCGTCCATCGTCCCGCTCCCCTTCGATAAACGCCGACAGTTCGGCAGCGGGCACGTAGCGGGCCCAGGCAACGGCTTGAATACCGGGATAACGGTCTTGGAGTTGCAACTGGTCGGTGGCGCGCATCCATTCTTCGGCGCTAACCGCATCGCTGCCAGCCAGTAACCCGGCCATGCCGCGCAGCACCATTTCGTATGCATGCATGCGTTCAAGAATGCTTTGCTGCACATCGTCCACAGCAATGCTGAAGCGCTGTTCCTGCTCGCGTCGGTTGTTGGTCTGCAGCTCTTGCCACTGCCACACAACCAGCGCGCCCAGCCCCGCCATGAGTCCAAGCGCTACCAAAAAAGGCAGCCAGGGGTGGCGCGAATGTAACCCGGGGTTTTCGTCCATGTAAGCTCCTGATCCTTCGCCAGCGTCCCTACCCCTTGGTAAAGCGACCCGGCTACCAATGGCCCAATCGGGCCATTGGGCTGAAGTCTAGTCAGGAATTTCGAGCGCGGCGCTTTGCCACTAAAAGATCAGCGAGCGGATACGAGGCAATCGCAAAGGTAGGTTCGACTACATCTGTATCGGCCATGAAGCTCGGCGCTTTTTGCCTTCGCGTGGACAGCTCAAGCGCGCACAAAAAAAGGCCTCCACGTGGGAGGCCTCGGCTCAGCGCCTAGCGCTTATTGCGGATATTGCTGGTACTGCTGAGGTTGTTGATACGGCTGCTGCTGGTACTGCTGAGGTTGCTGTTGGTATTGCTGAGGCTGCTGCACCGCTTGCGGCAGCGGCTTCAGGTTGACCTCCACGCGGCGGTTCTGGGCGCGGCCATCGGCCGTGTCGTTGGTGGCAATCGGCTGGTCTGGGCCGTTACCGCGAGTGGACAACCGCGAGCCGTCAACACCTTGCGAGGTCAGGTAATTGGCCACGCTGGCCGCCCGACGCTGGGACAAATCCATGTTGTGCTGCCGGCTGCCGGTGCTGTCGGTGTAGCCCACGATTTCAATGGTGTTCTGGTTGTATTGCTTGAAGGAACTGGCGAGGTTGTTCAGCGGCGTATAGAAGTTGCTGGCGATGTCTGACGAGTCGGTGGCGAAGGTGATGTTGCCAGGCATGATCAGCTTGATCTGGTCGCCCTCACGCTGCACCTGCACGCCGGTGCCTTGCATGCTGCGGCGTAGCTCGGCTTCCTGCTTGTCGGCGTAATAGCCATAACCCGCGCCCGCTGCGCCGGCCACGGCGGCGCCGATCAGCGCGCCTTTGCCACGGTTGTCGTGATTGATCAACGCACCAGCAGCGGCACCCGCCAGCGCTCCGATACCGCCATATTTCGCGGTGTTGTTGGAGCTTGGGGGTTGATTGTCATACGGATTTTGCGAGGCACAGCCAGCCAACAGCGCGACGGCAGTAGCGGCAATGATCAGGCGACTGAAGGTAAACATGGGGGGCGTACTCCTAAAACGCGGTCCACCCTGCTGGGCGGACCACCGTTGGAGCATAAAGTTAGCTGAAAATTCCGTGGTGCCGAGGGCCTAAGCGAAGCGGCGTCAGGCGCGAATGTACGGGTTCTCGCGCATCTCATCGCCCAGGCGCGTATCAGGCCCGTGACCGGTCACCACCGTGGCGTCTTCATCCAGCGTATACAGCCGCTGCTTGATCGAGCGCTCAATCGTCGGGTAGTCACCGCCCCACAAATCGGTGCGGCCAATGCCCCGGCGAAACAGCGTGTCGCCGGCAATCAGCAATTTGGCCTGCGGGAACCAGAAACTCATCGAGCCCGGCGTATGGCCTGGCGTATGCAGCGCCACCCCGCAACCGCACGCCAGCTCCTCATCGTCACGCAGCCACTGATCCGGCGCCGGCACCGGCGTATACGGCACGCCAAACATGCGGCACTGCATCTCCAGGTTGCCCCACAGGAAAGCGTCTTCCTCGTGCAAATGCAGCGTGGCGCCGGTTTTCTCCTTCATCTGGCCCGAAGCCAGAAAATGATCGAGATGGGCGTGGGTATGGATGATGCTCACCACCTTCAGCCCATGGGCCTCCAGCCGCGCCATGATCAGATCCGGATTGCCACCCGGGTCGACGACGATGGCTTTCTTGGTCACCGGGTCGCCGATGATCGTGCAGTTGCACTGCAACGGGCCGACGGGGAAGGTTTCGCGGATCAGGGTGGGGTTCATGAAGGCTCCTTCGAATATGGGGTGCCATTCTCGGTTTCGGTTCCGCGCGCTTCAAGAGCTAGTTGAACAACCGACACCCATCGCTCGCGCAGGGCCACGAAGCGCCCAATGAAGGATGAATGCACCAATACCTGCCGTTAGCTCCCGGTTTAGAGCGCTCGCGAAATTTCCTTCAAACAATGCGGCTCCTTCTCGATTCCCCTTTTCGTGGCTTCACGCGTTACTGGCCCGCGGCTTTAAAGGCCTCGGCGACACAGAAACGAGTAGGCGACGGATTATTAACCTACTTGCCAAATAACACCAAGAAGGTTAATTTGAAATGGAGAAACGGACTCCCCATTCTTCGCTCGCTCAGGTGAAGTTGTTGGTTTCGCAAGGCAAGGTTCGCACGACTCAGGCGGCTCGAATTGGCGCCAGCGAATTAGGTTTGGAATTGAGTGATGTGTTGGCGGTGGTGATGGCACTAAAGGCCAATGAATTTCGAAAAAGCATGACGACGCACGCGGACCACCGCATTTGGCAAGACGTTTACTGCCCGAGCACCTGCATGGGTGCTGTGTATTTGAAGCTGACGATTTCCGACGATCTGCTGATCGTCTCGTTCAAGGAGTTATGAACATGAAATGTCCCGTTTGCGGTGCTGCGCAGTTGGTTCACGACACCCGTGACCTGCCGTATACCTACAAAGGCGAAACCACTGTTATTACCGGCGTCACTGGCGACTTTTGTCCGGCGTGCAACGAGTCGGTGCTCGACCTCAACGAGTCGGATCGCGTGATGAGCGCGATGCGTACGTTCTCCAGACAGATCAACGCGACGATCGTCGACCCAACGTTCATCGCCCAAGTCCGGAAAAAACTCGCCCTGGACCAACGCGAAGCCGCAGAGATTTTCGGCGGCGGTGTAAATGCATTCTCCCGCTACGAAACCGGCAAAACCAAACCGCCGCTGGCGCTGGTGAAATTGTTCCGGCTGCTGGACTCGCACCCCGAACTGCTCAACGAAATTCGAACGGCTTAGCCTTCCCCCCGATAATCACTCGGCAATTTCCCCGTCCACTTCTTAAACGCGCGACGAAAATTCGACGCATCGCTAAACCCCAGCAGGTACGCAATTTCATACAGCGGCAACTGCGTGGTGCTGAGGTATTGCAGGGCCAGGCGTTTGCGTACGTCGTCGAGCACTTGCTGATAACTCGTGCCCATCGCCGACAAATGCCGGCGCAAGCTGCGGCCACTGGTGTGCAGGGCTTTGGCGGCGCTGCCGAGGTCGGGAAAGTCGCCCGGACGTGCCAGCAGGAGGCGGCGAACGCGGGTGAGCAAGGCGTCTTGAACATCGAGTGTGGCGAGCAGCGCTTCGCACTGTTGCTCACACATGTGCACAGTCGCCGGGTTGGCCAGGGCCATGGGACGTTGCAGGTAATGTTGCGGGATGCTGATGCGGTGATAGGCCTGGTCGAACTGCACGCGCACGCCAAACACTTCTGAGTAACGCGCGGCATGCTGCGGCGCCGGGTAGGCGAAACCCACCTCGATACCGTGCATTTTTTCCCCAAGCAAAAACTGCGCAATGCTGTGCAAGCTGCATAGCAAACCTTCGGCGGCGAAGCGACTGAGTGCGCCAAGCGGCATTGCCTCGCTGGCGCGCAGTTCCACACGTTCAAACGCTTCTACCCGTTCCAGCTCATAGGCCAGGCCCAGTACGCGGTAGTACTTGAGCGCGAATTGAATGGCTTTATCCAACGTGGCGCTAGACAGCACGGCGTAGCCGAGAATCCCGTGGGTCGACACGTTCAGGCGCTGCCCCAGCAGTAAGCCCAACGCCGGTTCTTTGCATAGCGTGAGCGCAGCGCTGGCGAGCAGGTTGAAGTCGATAAACGATAGGCGCCCGTTAGGCGATTCGAGCAATTGCGGCTTTATTCGGGCGGCGCGCAGCAGGTCATGACCCGGCACGCCCAGCTCGGCACACAGGTCAATCAAAGCGCTGGCGTAGGCGATGGGCACCAGCTCGGCAGCAAAATTCATGGACTGCTTCATCGTGGCTAAACTTCTTCCTTATTGTTCTTTTTTAGCGTCGGGCCGGTGGCCAGAAATGACGCGCAACGCAGGAATACTCAGGCGTACCTAGGTGTCACACCACTCCTAAAGGATTGGAAATCGGCGCCAGCGAGCAAATGCCTAAGCGCGTTTGCTGTTACCCCAGGTACGCCAGGGTGACACACCAACCGGCCATATATGACCGCCACATTGGCAGCTATCAACCTTTGCGAGGTTGTAAGCCGCGGCCATAGTGCCAACCATGGTTAAGCAACGACTCAGGGAGTCAGCAATGGTCAGCACCACGCCCGAAGGCTTGCAAATTCGCCCCCGCCACCTGGATTTCGACCTGCCGAATCCACTGCCTCGGCACTGGCACAGCGGCGATGCATTCAAGACCCACTTGTTCGACGCCATGTCGGTGTTGTTCCCCGACGGCGAGCGCTTCTTTATTGACTCGGTGCGCCAGTTCCGCGACCAAATCACCGACCCGGTATTGAAGGAACAGATTCGAGGCTTTATCGGCCAGGAAGGTCACCACAGCCGCGAGCACTTGGAATACAGCAACCGCCTTCGCGACCTCGGCTACAACATCACGCGAATCGAGAAACGCGCCCAGGCCCGAATCCGCTATACGCAAAAGAAATTCTCACCGCAGCGCCAGCTGGCTGCGACCGCCGCGCTGGAGCACATCACCGCGATCATGGCCGACGGTTTGCTGCGAGAGCCGCGCCATTTGCAAGGCGCGCACCCGGAGCTGATTCGTCTTTGGCGCTGGCACGCGCTGGAAGAAACCGAGCACAAAGCAGTCGCCTTCGATGTCTACAACCAAGTGTGCGGCAGCCGCAAATTGCTGCGGCGGGCGATGATGATGGGCACGTTCTTTTTCGTGTTCGACACGTTCCGAGGCATGACCCACATGCTCAAGCAAGACGGCTTGCTGTGGAACTGGCGTGTGTGGCGCGACGGCATCCAGTGGATGTGGGGCAAAAACGGCGTGTTCCGGCCGTTGATCAAAACCTACCTCGATTTCTTTAAAGATGGCTTCCATCCGTGGCAGCACAACAACATTGATCTGCTGCACAGCACGCGCGATGAGTTTGATGTGCCGGTGGCGCAGACGGCTTGAGTAGTTTGAAGTTGATACCCGAAGGGGCCCTTGCTGGGCCCCTTTATTTTTGGCGGCTTCATGAGCTTGGCGTCGCCTGCTGCCCTCACCCCAACCCTCTCCCGTAAACGGGAGAGGGAGCTTGATCGGTGTTTGTCACCGCAACGAAGTTTGGCTCCCCTCGCCCGTTTACGGGAGAGGGGCTGGGGGTGAGGGCAACCTGCAAACGACGATAGCCCCGCTCACCCCTGCAAAAACCGCAACGCATCCGCCGCGCTCTGCTCCGGAATTTCTTCCATCGGAATATGCCCTACGCCGGGATAGGTTTTCACCTGAATACCCGGCAAATCGCGCTGCCACAGCGGCACGTGTTTCGGCGAAATCCAGCGGTCACGGTCGCCCCACATCAGCAGCGTTGGCGTGGTGATCTGTGCCACGCGCGCCGGAGTGCCGTGCAGTTCTTCGCGGTTCACGTTCAGCAGCACGCGGAAGATATCCATCATTGCCCGACGGTTGCCTGGGCGGCGGCTGAGGTCGTAGTAACGATCGACCACGCCGGGCTTGATGCGCCCAGGTTCCCCGTACACTTCCTTGATGCCCTGGGCAATCAGCGCGCGCGGCATCCACATCGGCATGGCCCAGGTAGCACCGGGCAAAGCGGCGGCGGCGATCATCAGCGGCACTTTGCGCATGTGGTAGCCGGCCGGGTCGATCAGTATCAATTTCTCTACCCGTTGCGGCTGCGCCAGGGCGAAGTTCCAGGCGATGTAGCCGCCCAGTGAGTTGCCAGCGATCACCGCTTTGTTCACGCCCAAGTGGTCGAGCAGCAAACCGAACACCTTCACCATGCGCTCAGCGTTGTACTGGCCGTCACGCGCAGGGCCGGTTAGACCGAAGCCGGGCACGTCAAACCGAATGATGCGGTACTGATCGGCGAAAGCGCTGATCCAACCGTCCCAGGTATGCAGCGACGCAACCACGCCGTGAATCAGCACCAGCGCCGGTTTATCGCGCGTGCCTTCGTCGCGGTAATGCACGTTGAAACCGTCCAGCTCAACAAACCGCGAGCCGCTGTCCGGATGGGCGTAACGCGCTTTGAGACG
This sequence comes from Pseudomonas sp. AC136, assembly GCF_979258585.1. Classification (NCBI taxonomy): domain Bacteria; kingdom Pseudomonadati; phylum Pseudomonadota; class Gammaproteobacteria; order Pseudomonadales; family Pseudomonadaceae; genus Pseudomonas; species Pseudomonas sp. AC136. The sequence goes on along the minus strand of NZ_OZ409865.1, from coordinate 4,341,574 downwards.
ATCCAGGGGCAACGCCCCAAACCCCAATCGGGCAAAACCCACCGCCAACGGCGGCGAAAGAGTCAGGCTGGAAGCAGACATGCGAAAACCTCGACAATCTTGTTATAGGTCGTCGCATCAAAGCATGGCCGTTTACGCCTGGCGCCCAACCTAGGTTGTGACGGGGCACAGCGCGGCGATCAACAAGTCGCCCAGCACCGTCTTCGCGTGTTCGATTTCTACCCGCGTGGCCGAGCGGCCGAGCAATTCCAAAGAGCTGGTTTCAAGCGCCCAGATCAGGGCGCGGTAGGTCAGCGGGTCGCGACGATTGCCGTCGTGCTCCAGGCGCTCTACCAACAACGCGGTCATTTCCACGTGGGCGCGCTGCCGATGACGGGCCAGAGGCGAGTCTGCTCGCAGCGCCTCTTCCTGCATCAGGCGAATGATCGGCCCCACGGCCGAGTGGTAGTCGAAGAAACAACCGACCATATTGCGCAGCCAATCTTGCGGGCTGCCGGCGCCTTGTTGCATGTCGCGAAAGCGCGCCAACAGCAGCACCACGGCGGTTTGATAAATGCCCTCGAGCACATCCATTTTGTTGTCGAAGTATTTGTAGAAGGTCCGGCGCGACACGTTCGCCGCTGCGAGCAGGTCGTTCACGGTGGTCTCGCTCAAGCCTTTACGCGCGAACACCGGAATGGCCGTGAGCTGGATGTTGATGCGCTGCAAGTGCCCAACCAGCGGCCCGTCTGCCACTTCACCTTGTTGGCGTGCCACAGCGCCGTAGCCGCCGAGGTCTTCGAACACCGCCAACACGGCGCCTTGCACGGCCTTTTCCGCTTCCATCGCACGTTCTCCTAAAACCAACCCTCAGCCCGGTGACGGCGCCAAGCGGGCTGGGTACTCTTGCACCCATTCTTATAAGAACCGCTGCCGGAACGCCCTTGCCATGAAGCTATCACGCCGCCTGTTCTGGCCGCTGGCCATCCTTTTGCTGGTAATCACGCGCACGCTGCCGGCTGCGGAGCTGTTTTATCTCGGCGAAAAAATTCCCGACATCCAGAAACCGTGGAGCAGCCGCGACTATCACCAACTGGTCGAAGCGCTGCAAAAACTCGACAGCAGCCAAGCGAACGCCCTGCCCCGGCGCAGCGGCGAGTTCACCGGGCCGATCTATCAGCGCATGGTCAGCGAAGAAAATTTCCGCTCACAGCTGAACATTTACGCGCCGCTGGAGCTGCGTCAGAACGAGGCGCGCGAGCTGCTGTTCCAGCTAAAAGAATTGATGCGGCTGTACTTTGATTTCCACGCCGTGCAGCAGCCCTACGGCGCCGAGGCGCTGGGTTTGATGACGTATTCGCTGCGCCAGCAAGCGGTGCTGTTTACCTTGACGACCGAGTTCTGGATGACCCTCTCGCAGCCTGAGCAAAGCAACCCGGTGCGCCTGCAAGGGCTGCAAGACACCAAAGAGGCCGCTGCCATGCTCACCTCCAGCGCCCTCGACTATTTGGGTCTGACCAAGCAATTCGGCCGCGAAGATTTGGCCCTGTATGCCGCCGAGATCAGCAAACAACTGCCCGAGCTGTTCGTGCACCTCAACGCCCAGGTGCGACCGCAACTGCTGGCGCGCATTGACGAGTTGGCGCAAAAGCATCCCTACAGCGAAGTGCGCAACAGCATGAACGACCTGCTGCCGGTGCTAGTGGCGATTCAATTGGATGTGGAAAATCAGCTGGCGATGCCGGCGCCGCAGAAGCCGGCGGCGAAGAAGCTCGATCTGACGGCGCCGTGATCATCTGGGTCTAAAAAACTCGAGGCTAAAGCCTCTCCTACAGGTCCGCGCAGGTTGTGGGAGCGGCTTCAGCCGCGAGCTGTTGATCAGGTCGAAGCACTTAGCGCAACACGCCAATCGCCTTGGCCCGCGCCACCGCTTGCGTGCGCCGCTCGACGCCAAGCTTGCTGTTGATATGCCGCGCGTGGGTTTTTACGGTGTGCAGTGAGATAAACAGCTGCTCGCTGATCTCCTGATTGGAGCAACCTTTGGCGATCAGCTTTAGCACCGACAGCTCACGACTGCTCAGCGCTTCGGTCTGCACGCTGTTGTCGATGGCTTCAAACACCTCGCCCTCTTCCAGAACCGGCAACAAACCAAGCAGCCGCTCGCGCAACGGGCAACTGGGACGGGGTAGCAGTTGTTCACGCAGCCACTGGGGGTGTTTGCTGAGCAGTTCGTTAAACGGCAGCAGCCCGCCGCCAATCGCCGACTCCATGCTGCTGAACAGTTGCTGCTGGGCTTCGCGCTCGCGCCCTTGGTCAAGCAACAGCAGCGTCAGTTGAACCTGGGCAAAGCCGCCCATGAGCTGACCGCCCACGCCTTGCGCTCGTGCAATCAACGAGCGCAGCCGCCGCTCGGCATCGGCCGTGCGTCCTTGCAAGCGTTCCAACACCGCCTGCTGCATTTCGATGTGCAGCGGCAGTTGCGGGTTGTATTCCGGCGCAGCGGCGGCCTGTTCGCCGCTGTAGGTCGTCGCCAGGCGATACAACCAGTCGCCGGCCAATTCAGTCTGGCCGCGCATCAGCCACAACTCGCACTTCACCACGGTAATCATGGCGAGGTAGTAGATCGCTGGCACGTCCCAGATATGCATCAAGCGCTCGGCTTCGGCGAGCTGGGCGAACGCTTCGTTCAAGCGGCCGCTGCGGCCCTCGATGGTGGCGAGCACGCAATGACCGATCAGCACGCTCGTGTCGCGGCACGCGCGGGCCTCGCTGAGGCCGGCCAACAACCGCGCGCGCCCGGCTTCAGGGTCGAGGCGCAAGGTGAGCAGGTAACCCTCATACAAGGTCAGGCGCGCGCGTACCGCATACAGACGCTGCGACGAAAGCCCGCGCAAACAATCCAGGCCGTGGCGCACCTCTTCCTGGGCGCGCAACACTTCGCCACGGGCTTGCAGCACACGGGCGCGGTCGTAGTAAGCCAGTGCTTCGAACAGCGGATTGCCGTAGCGCTGCGCCAGCTCTAATGCATCGCGGTTCAAGCCACGGGCGCGCCACAAGTCGTTGCGGGTGATGGCCAAGTTGGCCAGGGTCGACAGGCACATCAGGCGCTGGCCACAGCGTTCCTGCGGCAGCGCCGAGAGCGCTTCGCTGCAATACGCTTCGGCCAGTGCGCTGTCGCCACGACCGCGAGCAATCACGCCGCTAAGCGCCAGCCACTGGCCGATCATGGACCGTTGCGCGCGGGCGTTGGCCGCCGGCAAGAAACGCGACAACTGGCTGGCCAAGTCTTCAGCCGCATCGAGCTGACAGGCCAGCGCCAACGCCCAGGCGTACAGCACAATCAGCCGCGGCGAACTGCCGAGCAGGCTTTCGGGCAAGTCCATTTTCCAGCGCAGCAACATCGCCACGTTCTGTTCACCGAGCAACTGCTCCTCGGACAGATTTTGCACAAGACTGGCGGCCACATCCGGCTGCCCGGCCCGCAGCGCCTGCTCGATGGCTTCGTCCAGCAAGCCTTGCCCGCTGAACCAGCGACACGCGCGCAAGTGCAGCTTCGCTGCTGGCTGGCTCATGGAAACCGGCAAGCGCGCGCGCAATAAATCGGAAAATAAATGGTGATAGCGAAACCAGCGCCCGTGCTCGTCCAGCGGCACCAGGAACACCTGATGCGCTTGCAGGTGTTGAAGAATCGTCGCGCTGTCATGGCTGTCGCGCACGGCGTCGCATAGCTCAACGCAAAAGCGCTCAAGGAACGCGGTTTCGTAGAGAAATTCCTGCACGTCGGCGCCCTGGCTTTCGATCACTTCTTCGAGCAAGTAATCACGAATCAGGCCATCGGCACCGTCCAGCGAGTGGCCCCAATTCTGCGTATCGCCGCCTTCGCTGGCGGCCAACATCCACAAACGCAGCCCCGCCACCCAGCCTTCGCTGCGCTGCAACAGGTTGTCCAAAGCCTCGCCTTGCAGATTCACGCCCTGGCTTTCCAGCAGTTGGCTGGACTCGCCGAGCGTCAGGCGCAGGTCCAGCTCTTGCAGTTCCAGCAATTGGCGCGACAAGCGCAAGCGGGCCAGATGCCAATTCGGACGCTGGCGGCTGGTGACCAACAGCAGCATTCCGGCAGGCAAATGGTTGAGGAAAAATTGCAGGCAACGGTCCAGCACCGGGCCTTGGGCCAGGTGGTAATCGTCGAGTACCAATAAAAGCGGATTGGCCGGGTCGAGGCGCTTGGTCAGGTCGTCGAGCAGGCCGTCGAGCCACTCTTCAAAAGCGAACGGCTGATGGCGCTGGCGCAACTTGAGCAGCCCCAGCGCCTCCTCGCCCAAACCGGGAAAGCAGCGCTGCAGCCCAAGTACCAAGCGCTCCAGAAAGCGGCCGGGGTCGCTGTCCATCTGGCTGAGGCCCAGCCACAAGGTTTGCCATCGGCTGGGCAGACGCTCACAGAACTCAATGGCCAACGAGCTTTTGCCAAACCCTGCTGGGGCCGTAAGCAACAGCAAACGGCCCGACAAACCGCTGATCAGGCGCTCACACAAACGGGGACGGGTGATATAGCCAGCCGGCAGCGGCGGACGAAAGAACCGCCCTTCTCCACTGGCGATGGTAGGAAAAGCCAAACCTTGAGAACTGGAAAGATCGGTCATCGGCGGTTTCTTGTTATGGGCCTGTAGACGTCATGGCGGGCAATGCATCGGCGCTTTGCAGCCTAGCCCCTTGAGGCGGGCTTTTGAAGTATTGCCGGTGAACTTGCACGAAAATGCTAAAAAAGCTGTAGATCAAACGCATCGAGGCTAAAGCCTCTCCTACAAAAACTCGATCCCTGTAGGAGAGGCTTTAGCCTCGATGCTCTCCTACAAAAAACTCGGCCCCTGTGGGAGAGACTTTAGCCTCGATGCTTTTGCTTTTCGACCGCGACGAAAATCGAGATCGAGCGAGCTAAGGTGAGGCAAGGCGCCCCGCAGCTTTAGAGCGGAGCGTACTGCAGTACGTGAGCATCTAAAGCGAGGACGCAACGCAGCATCGCCTTAGCGCAGCCGATCGACAGGCATAAAAAAACCGGCCAGGAGGCCGGTTCTTTTATGGCGCTACGCTTACCGAACGCCGGACTGGCGCAGGGCTGCTGGCGTGTAATCCGACTCAGAGGCTTTGAAGTCGAAGTCGTACGCTTGTTTTTCTTCGTTCTTCATACCCAGAGCGATGTAACGGCCAGACAACAGGTCGTACAGGGTTTCCAGGGTGTACCACGGCACTTGCTTGTCGTAGTAGTACTCGGCATGCGCTTCCGCTACACGCCACAGGGTTCCACGACCGTCGTAGTGGTCGCCTTCGGATACCTGCCAGGTATCTTCGTCGAGGTAGAAGTCACGCTTGGCGTAGATGTGGCGCTCGCCGGCTTTCAGCGTGCCGACTACGTGCCATACGCGGTGCAGCTCGTAACGGGTCAGGTCCTGGTTGATGTGACCGGCCTTGATGATGTCGGCGTACTTCAGGTTCGGCGAATCGAGGCGGTAGTTGTTGTACGGAATGTAGATCTCTTTCTTGCCTTCCAGCTTCCAGTCGTAACGATCTGGCGCGCCGTTGTACATGTCGAAGTTGTCCGAGGTACGCAGGCCGTCAGCGGCGGTACCTGGACCGTCATACGACACTTGCGGAGCGCGGCGAACACGACGCTGACCGGCGTTGTAGATCCACGCCAGGCGCGGCTCTTTAACCTGGTCGAGGGTTTCGTGCACCAGCAATACGTTACCGGCCAGACGCGACGGCGCGGTTACCTGTTGCTTGAAGTAGAACAGGATGTTGCTTGGCTTGCTGGCGTCGTAGTCGGTCAGGTTGGCGCGGAAGGTGAACTGATCCTGGAAGTACACCAGCGAGTAGGATCCGTTGGCCTGAGGCGTGGCCTGGGTTACCAGACGACGCAGGCTACCGCCGCGATAACGGGTGATCTGGTTCCAGATCGCTTCGGCACCGTCTTTTGGAATCGGGAACGGGTACGCAGTGGTGAAGTTCTCCAGGCCGTTGCCACCCTGAACCAGCTTGGTGTTAACGGCGTTTTTCTTCGCCGCTTCTTGCACGTCAGCAGGAACGGTAGCGGTACGGTGCGTGGTGTACACCGGAATCTTGTAGGTTTCCGGGTAGCGTTTGAACATCGCGTACTGGCCAGGGGTGAGCTTGGCTTTGTACTGCTCAACGTTTTGCGCGGTGATGGTGAACAGCGGCTTTTCACTGGCGAACGGGTCGCTGATAAAGCCTTTGGCATCTACGGTGCCGGCATTCTTTGGCAAACCGCCAGTCCAGGCCGGAATAGTGCCGTCAGCGTTGCCAGCCATTTCCGCGCCCAGCGGCGTGAGGGTAGTACCGAGCTTGGCAGCTTCTTCGGCCGAAACAGCGGCCATTACGCTAGTAGCCAACATCGACAGCGCCAGTGCAGCGCCGGTGTTGAGCAGACTCTTTGTTATTTTCATAGTCATCGTCTTCCTCAAAGTTCTTTGTCTGCTTAGAAGTTCACGCCGAAGCTGAGCGCGGCGAAGTCGCGGTCTTCCAGAGTGTTGAAATCGCCACCAAAGAAGTTGGTGTACGACAGGCTGGCGGTGTAGGTGTTTTGATAGTCAGCATCCATACCCAAGCTGACGGCTTTGGCGCCTTCGTTGAAGGAGCTGTTCGGGCCGTAGCCGCTGACGTCATGAGACCAGGCCACGTTTGGCTTCAGGTTGATGCCGGCGAATACGCTGTTGTAGTCCCAGATGGCACGAGCGCGATAACCCCATGCAGTCGAAGTCGTGAAGCCATCGTTGCTGCAATATTTGGAGATGTTCTTGCCGGTTCTGCTGCCCAGAGTGCTTGTGTTCAAGCCTTGGCAAGCGGAATAGGTGCCGCCAATTCCAGGCGTGGTTACGGTGTAGTTGCCTGGCAATTGGCCTGGGCCGTAAATCGGGTCGCGGCCGTAGCGAGCCTCGTCGCGGCTTTCCAAACCACCGGTGTGAACCACACCTACTTCGCCGACGACGGTAAAGCGCTCAGCGCCCATAACCTGATCGAAGAAGTGAGTAAACGTGGTTTGGAACTGGGTGATTTCTTTACGACGATAGCCGTGCAGATCTTGCCCTGCTGCGCCATCAAGCACCGAAATATTCTGGATGCCAGCGCCGTTAAACGCGGTTGCCAATCCGCCGGTGAGCGCCGGGTTACCCAGAGGCTTCAGACCTGCGTACAGAATATCGGTGGAGTTCAATTGCACTGGCGCGTTCGGGCGGTAGCTCAACTCACCGCTCCACGCTGTACCTTCCGGCAGGGTGGTCGAAAAGCTCAGACCATACAGACGGATGTCTTCCGGATATTCCATGAAGTAGTTGGAGTTGCCTGCAACCGGCACAGAAATCAGGTAGGACGGAATCCGGCCAGTACCAACAGCCTGAGCCGCGCGAGTGAAGGCCAGCGGGTCGGCACCATGACCACTGAAGATCGGCGTGCGACTGTGATAGTTCATGAAGTACGCGCCGAACTCAGTGTTAAGCGGATCCGCGAAGTAGCGGAATGCGGTACCCCATTGACCACTGTCGCGTGCATCACGATCACCACCACGCGGCACGATGATGCCTTCGGAGGTTTGGTCAACCTGATATTGCGGCGAGCCAAGCGCACGCATTGCAGCGTTTACCGCGGCCGCAGCGGCCGGGTTGCCGGACAGCGCATTCAAATTGTTGTCGCAACCGTCTGCCACGATGTCTGGCTGAGCGAAGAACGTACCGCAGTTATCGGTAACGGTCTGGTCCCATTCCAACTGGTAGAAGAACTCGGCAGACAGGTTTTCGGTCAGGCTTTGCTGAACGGTGAACATGTTCACCGGAATCAAGCCTTCTTTAATTTCTGCGCCAGGACGGCGGAACGCCGAAACGTCGACAGGGTTGATCGCGTTGATACCGCCCTGGATGAAAGTACTTTCACCCCAGCTCACTACTTGTTTACCGAGACGTACGCTGCCCGGTTGATTAGCGATGGCGTAGTTGTGATAAACGAAGGCGTCCAGAATTTGCGCGCCGGAGGCCTGTGCGCCTTCTTTGCGGTTGTGGTCGGAGATCTGTTTGAACTCGCGATCTTCGTCTTTCAGTTCGAAGTCATACCAATACTTGCCACGAACGAATACGCCGGTATCGCCGTATTTGAGCTCAAGGTCATGGATGCCTTTGAAAATCTTGGAGAAGGTTTCTCCGCTCTTGAAGTTGAGATGCGAATCGTCAGAGGTTTGGGAAAGACCGTTGCCACCGTTGTTCGAACCAATGAAGTCTTTGTCCGGAGAGGTAGTCGACCAGCTCGCGCCTACAGACAGCGACGAGTCGAACGAACCCTCGATTTCGCCAATGTTAAAGGTCACAGCAAAAGCAGGTGTGGCGAGGGTGGTGGCGAGGCTGACGGCCAGTGGCAGTTTTGCCCGGCGCCAGAACGTTCTTGTTGTTGTCATCGACGCTACTCCATGTTTGTTTTTTTGTTATGGATGGCAGCGACTATAGCCACAAGGTCGTACGCAATGATCCATCTAAAGTGTGATTTGAAGGCGCCAAGCACTCTGGAATGCAGGTTTCGGCGGTCTGAGGGGTGTGACTGAGGGCGGGATGTGGCGCAAAGCCAGCGCCGGAGGGGCCAAGCGCTTGCTTGGGAGGCGGGCCGCACGCTGTGTGTGCGGCCCGATACAGTCAAACGGTGGACAAAAATGCGCTGCCGGCTTCCTGCCATTGGGCGATATCCAGGCGGATACGTTTCTTGTCCAGCTTGCCGACGCTGGTTTTGGGAATTTCGGTAACAAGGGCAATTTGCGAGGGAATCGCCCACTTGCTCAAAAGCCCTTGCTCCACGAAAGGCTTGAGGTGTTCCTTCAGGCTTTTCGCGTCCAGCGTATGACCGTCGCGCGCAACTAGCAGCGCAAAAGGGCGCTCGCCCCACTGCGGGTCGGGAATTCCCACCACCGCTACTTCGCGCACGCCGGGGTGACGGCTGACAAGATCTTCCAGCTCCAGCGAAGAAATCCATTCGCCGCCGGTTTTGATTACATCTTTGATACGGTCGCGAATGTCGATAAAGCCCATGTTGTCGAGCGTGGCCACGTCGCCGGTGTGCAGCCAGCCGCCTTCCCACAGTTCTTCACTCTTCTGCGGTTCCAGGTAATAACCCTGGGTTAGCCATGGCGCGCGCAGCACCAGCTCGCCTTGCGACTCGCCGTCGGCGGGCAGGAAGTTGCCGTCGGCGTCGATGACGGCCGCTTCCACCAATGGCACCGGCACGCCGGCTTTGATTTTGTAGGTGGTGCGTTCGTCTTCGCTGCCGGCCAGCAGCTCGTCGTTCATGTGGGCGCAGGAAATCATCGGGCAGGTTTCCGACATACCGTAAGCAGCAGTCAGATGAATGCCTCGAGCCTTCGCCGCTTCATACAGCGAGCGGTTCAGCGAGCTGCCGCCGATGATGATTTTCCAGCCTTTGAAGTCCACGTCTTGCGCGGCTTTGGCGTTCATCACCATTTGCAGAATGGTCGGTACGCAGTGAGAAAAGGTGACCTTCTCTTTTTTCCACAAGCCCACCAACAGTTCGGGATCGTAACGGCCCGGATACACCTGTTTGATGCCGAGCATGGTCGCCACATACGGCACGCCCCAGGCGTGAACGTGGAACATCGGGGTGATTGGCATGTACACGTCATCGTTGGCCATCAGCCGCGGCGTGTGCACGGCGCCCATCATGCTGGCCATGCCCATGGTGTGCAGCACCAGCTGGCGATGGGTGAAGTACACGCCCTTGGGGTTGCCGGTGGTGCCGGTCGTATAAAAGGTGGTGGCGACCGAGTTTTCATCGAAGTCGGGGAAGTCGTACTGCGCGCTGGCGGCTTGCAGCAGCGTTTCGTACTCGCCGACCAGACCGGGCAGGTCGGCCGTTTTGTCAGCGCCGTCGGTGAGCAGGATGGTTTTTTCAACCGTGGTGAGGGCGCCGGCGATGCCTTGGTAGATCGGCAGGAACTCGCTGTTGACCAGCACAAAGCGGTCGTCGGCGTGGTTCATGGTGTAGAGAATCTGCTCGGGAGACAGGCGGATATTGATGGTGTGCAGCACGGCGCCGATCATCGGCACAGCGAACATGCATTCCAGGTAACGGTGGCTGTCCCAGTCCATCACGGCCACGGTGTCACCGGCTTTCACGCCGGCATTGGTGAGCACGTTGGCCAGACGGGCGACGCGCTCGTTAAAGGTGAGGTAGCTGTAACGCACCAGGTCGCGGTAAACGATTTCCCGGGTTTTCTCGTAGCGACTGCCCGACAGCAGCAAGCGTTTAATCAGCAGCGGCGCTTGGTACGCATTGTCGGCGGGTTGGATTACGCGGGTTTGCAGCATGGAAAACACCTATGCACACGGCCTAATGGAGTGAAACACCTGCGCCGGACCTGGCGATATCGCCCCTGGTCTTGGGGCCAGCGGGCACGGTCGCGACGTTTCACGTTTTCTTGTATGGCGCACTCTAGAGCCGCTGCGCTAGGCATAAATCAGTCAAAAGAATGATTTCCACGTGACTCTTTGGCCACTTTTAGTCACGAGGTAGAATCGGCACCATCGGCCAGTCTCCGACGGCCACACCAGACGTTTCACCAGAACAAGAGAGAGCAGTTCACATGTCAGACATCGTTATCGTTAGTGGCGCCCGCACGCCAATGGGTGGTTTCCAGGGCAGCCTGTCCGGCGTTCCGGCCGTCGACCTCGGCGCCGTGGCCATTCGTGAAGCGGTGCAACGCGCTGGCATCGAAGCCGCCGATGTACAGGAAGTGATCATGGGCTGCGTATTGCCCGCCGGCCTCAAGCAAGGCCCGGCGCGCCAAGCCTCGCTGAATGCCGGCCTGCCCGCCGCCACCGGTTGCACCACCATCAATAAGCTCTGTGGCTCCGGCATGAAAGCCGTGATGCTCGCTCATGACCTGCTCAAAGCCGGCACCAACACCGTGATGGTGGCGGGCGGCATGGAAAGCATGTCGAACGCGCCCTACATCTTGGAAAAAGCCCGCTCCGGCCTGCGCATGGGCCATGGTGAGGTGAAAGACCACATGTTTCTCGACGGCCTGGAAGACGCCCGCACTGGTCGCTTGATGGGCTCGTTCGCTCAGGAAACCGCAGACAAATACGGCATCGGTCGCGAAGAGATGGACGCCTACGCCATCGAGTCGCTCAAGCGCGCGCAGAAGGCGATTGCCGACGGCTCGCTGGCCGCCGAAATCGTGCCGGTCACTGTCACCAGCCGCAAAGGCGAGGTCGTGGTGAAAGACGACGAGCAGCCGCTGAATGCCAACCTGGAAAAAATTCCCGGCCTGAAACCGGCGTTCCGCAAAGACGGCACCATCACCGCCGCCAACGCCAGCTCGATTTCCGACGGCGCCAGCGCGCTGGTGCTGATGACTGCCGAAGAAGCTGCGCGTCGTGGTTTGAAGCCGCTGGCAAAAATCGTCGGTCACGCCACCCAGAGCCAAGACCCCAGCGAATTCACCATCGCGCCCATCGGCGCCATGAGCAATCTGTTCGCCAAAACCGGCTGGAACAAAGACGACGTCGACCTGTTTGAAATCAACGAGGCCTTCGCCATGGTCACCATGCTCGCCATGCGTGAACACGGTCTGGACCACGCCAAGGTCAACGTCTACGGCGGCGCCTGCGCCCAGGGCCACCCTGTCGGCTCGACGGGCTCGCGCATCATCCTCACCTTGATCAACGCCCTGAAAAACACCGGCGGCAAACGTGGTATGGCGTCGTTGTGCATCGGCGGTGGAGAAGCGACGGCAGTGGCGGTTGAGTTGGTTTAAGCAATTGCCAGAAACGCAAAAGCCCGGCTCTGATGCCGGGCTTTTTTTTCACTGTAGGAGCGAGCTTGCTCGCGAACCCTGCAAACGGCATTCGCGAGCAAGCTCGCTCCTACATGTGCAACGCGTGCTTACGGCATCCGCGCCAGCGCCACCTTCACCCCCAACCCCACCAACACCACACCCATCGCCCGATCAAACCAATGTCCCATGCGCGAAAAACCAGCGCGCACACGCTCCTGGCTAAACAACCACGCCACCATGCAAAACCACGTAGCCGTCGCGGCGGCCAGGTACACACCGTAGCCCGCCTGCACCGGCAACGGCGTATGCGGATTGATGACGACGGTGAACAGCGAGAGGAAAAACAGCGTGGCTTTGGGGTTCAAGCCGTTAGTGACAAAGCCGCTGACAAACGCACTGCGGGCGCTGCGCTGTACCGGCTCCACCTTCAACTGTTGCTCATCGCCGGCAGTCGCCGGTTGCGCGCGAAGGGCCTTGATGCCGATGTAAATCAGGTACGCCGCAGCCAGCCATTTCAGCGCACTGAACAGCACAATCGATTGCGACACGATCAGCCCGATGCCCAGCAGCGAATACGTAACGTGCAGGAAAATGGCGCAGCCCACACCGAGTGCGGTCCAGGTGCCGGCGCGTCGCCCATTGGCCACGCTTTCGCGCACCACCACGGCGAAATCCGGGCCGGGGCTGGCCACTGCCAACAGGTGAATCAGGGCAACGGTTAGAAACTCCGTCCAGTACATAAGTGGCGCTCCGCAGTCTGTTAGGCTGGCCACGATACGCCCTCCCCCGACCGCAAAAAAGGTACAGCTGATGACCAGCCGCAGCCGCGCCGTGTTTCTCGATCACGACTCCCTCGACCTCGGCGACCTCGACTTCGCTCCCCTGCGCGCCGCCTTCGGCGAGCTGACGCTGCATGCCAGCAGCACGCCTGAGCAAGTGGCCGAACGCGTGCAAAACGCCGAGGTGGTGATCACCAACAAAGCCCCTCTCACCGCTGAAACGTTCGCCGCTTGCCCGGCGCTGAAACTGGTGTTGGTGGCCGCCACCGGCACCAACAATGTCGACCTCGCTGCCGCCCGTGAACATGGCGTGGTGGTGTGCAACTGCCAGGGTTACGGCACGCCTTCAGTGGCGCAACACACCTTGATGTTGCTGCTGGCCTTGGCGACCCGTTTGCCCGATTACCAACAGGCGATTCGAGAAGGCAAATGGCAGCAGGCCAAGCAGTTTTGTTTGCTGGATTTCCCCATCGTCGAACTGGAAGGTAAAACCCTCGGCCTGCTTGGTCATGGCGAATTGGGCAGCGCGGTGGCGAAGCTGGCCGAGGCGTTTGGCATGCGCGTGTTGCTGGGGCAATTGCCGGGACGGCCGCCCCGTGAAAATCGCCTGCCGCTGGAGCAATTGCTGCCGCAAGTCGACGCATTGACCCTGCACTGCCCGCTCAACGAACACACCCGCAACCTGATAGACGCACCGCAGCTGGCGCTGATGAAACCCAGCGCATTTTTGCTGAACACCGCCCGTGGTGGCCTGGTCAATGAACAAGCATTGGCTGATGCATTGCGCCGGGGTCATCTCGGCGGCGCGGCCACGGATGTGCTGAGCCAGGAACCGCCGAGCGCTGGCAATCCGTTGCTGGCGAACGACATTCCACGGCTGATCGTCACGCCCCACAGCGCGTGGGGAAGCCGCGAAGCGCGCCAGCGCATCGTTGGCCAACTGAGCGAAAACGCCGAGGCATTTTTCCTCGGTGCGCCGAAACGACAGGTCGGCTAAGCTGCCCCGCTTTTTGCCGCCCCCATCCAAGGAGACGCCCATGGACCCGCGAAGCGAAGTGCTGCTGCGTCAGCCCGAACTGTTCACCGGTAACGTGCTGTTGGCGGGTTTGCCGGCTGACGGTTTGCTCGGCGAACTGCCTGCTGCACATGGCTGGAGCTGGCATGCCGGCGACCACAACAACCTGAGCGAGCGCTTCGCCCAGCGCTGCCATTTCGGCGTGGCGCCGAGCGATCAGCCCTTTGATGCCGCCGTGGTGTTTCTGCCCAAGTCTCGCGAACTGACCGATTACCTGCTGACGGTGTTGGCGTCGCGCCTGGCCGGTCGCCAGTTGTTTTTGGTGGGTGAAAAACGCGCTGGGATCGAGCGTGCGGCCAAGCAACTGCAACCCTTCGGCAGCCCACGCAAACTCGACAGCGCGCGGCACTGTCAGCTGTGGCAAGTGACGGTGGAAAACGCACCGGCCGCACCGGATTTGAATGCCCTGGCGCAGCGCTACGAGCTGGAGCTGGATGACGGCCCGCTGACCATCCTCAGCTTGCCGGGCGTATTCAGTCACGGCCGTTTGGATCGCGGCACCGCACTGTTTCTGCAGCACGTAGACAAGCTGCCGAGCGGGCACATGCTCGACTTCGGTTGCGGCGCTGGCGTGGTGGGCGCGGTGCTGAAACGGCGTTATCCAGAGAGTTCGGTCACGCTGCTGGATGTCGATGCATTCGCGGCAGCAAGCAGCCGGTTAACGCTGGCTGCCAACGGCCTTGAAGCGGATGTGATCACCGGCGATGGCATTGATGCCGCGCCGAAAAACCTGATGGCCATTCTGACCAACCCCCCTTTCCACGAAGGCGTGCATACCCATTACCGCGCCACGGAAGAGCTGTTGCGCAAGGCGGTAAAACACCTGGAGCACAAAGGTGAACTGCGCCTGGTGGCCAACAGTTTTCTGAAATATCCGCCGCTCATCGAACAGCATCTGGGCCCGTGCGCCACGCTGGGGGAAGGTCAGGGTTTTCGCGTTTACCGAGCCAAACGGCATTAACTTTGGCTTGCCGCTTACAGCTTCCTCGGGCAGAATCCGCTCCGTCCTAGGGGAGTAGTCTCCCGCAAGCACTGCAATTGCCAGCGCTTCGCCCGGCACGCGTCAACATACTTGCTCCTCAGAGCATGGCGCGTGCGACCCAAGGTCCGCCTAGACGGACCCAGGGGTTTGACAAGACCTATGACACGTAACTCCTTACCCGGGGCGGGAAGAAGTACGTGTCATAGCCGTGTCTACCCGCCCCTGAGGAAGCCTGATGCTTGATTCCCTTCTCGTTCCAACCGGTATTGTCGCCTTGGCTGAAATTGGCGACAAAACCCAGCTGCTCGCCTTGATTTTGGCGGCGCGGTTCCGTAAACCCTGGCCGATCATTGCCGGCATTGTTGTGGCTACCCTCGCCAACCATGCGGCCGCCGGCGCGGTGGGCGCTTGGGTCAGCGGATTTTTCTCCGATGTGGTGTTGCACTGGATTCTGGCGGTGAGCTTTGCCGCGACCGCGTTGTGGACCTTGGTGCCGGACAAAATCGATGACGACGAAACGACTACGGCCCGTAGCTTTGGCCCATTCCTCACGACTCTGATTGCGTTCTTTCTCGCTGAAATCGGCGATAAAACGCAGATCGCCACCGTCATGCTCGCCGCGCAATATCCCGAGCTGTGGTTGGTGATCATTGGCACAACCGTGGGCATGTTGCTGGCGAACGTGCCGGTGGTATTGGCCGGCAATTTCGCTGCCGACAAACTTCCACTCACCTTGATTCGACGCCTGGCCGCTGGCGCGTTTTTCATCCTCGCAGGCATCGCGATTTACCGAGCACTGCAAGCGAGCGGCATGGCTTAACCCGCACCACTATCTGACGCCAGGTTACTGGCGTTTCGGCCAATGCCGATTCACAGCGGCGCCAGGCAGAGTCCGCTAGGCTTGCTTCTGGTTAAAGGAAGCCCTTCTAGCCCAACTCTGCCGAGCGCCGCTATGTCATTGGATGATATGAAAAGGCTGGTCCGCCACCACATCGACCTGTCATGGAATAAAGGTCGAATCGCCCTCGCTGAACAACTGCACAGCAAAAGCTTTATCTACAAAAGTTCGTTCGTTGGCCGCCCGCTCGACAGCGAAGCCTTTGGGCAGATGGTTGTCGACATCCGCAGCGCCATGCCCGACTTGGTTGTAGTGGTCGAAGAAATGCTGGCAGAAGGCAACAAGGTGTTCACCTGGAGCACCCTGATCGGCACGCTGGAAAAACCCACCCTCGGTTATCCCGCCAGTGACAAAGTGCTGAGCATTTCGGCCATGGCCTGCTGGACGCTGACCTGCGGCGGTGAAATCGAAGAGTTGTGCACCATCTTCGACATGGAAAGCTTCCGCTCCCAGCTCGGCCTGGTAACCCGGCCGTTCGCCGAAGTAGCGTTGCCCTGAACCAATACAAAAAACCTGTGGGAGCGGCTTTAGCCGCGATAGGTCAGTCGCCGTTTCTAAGCCTGACCAAGCGCGGCTAACCAATACCGCCAGCCGCTCCCAAGGATTTTATTACTTCGGTTTGGCCTGCTGATACAACGGCTCAACTTTCGGAATCGCCGCCTGCAACGAGGCGATGCGGCTGCTGCTGGCCGGGTGCGTGCTCATGAATTCAGGTGGTGAACCTTCGCTGGCCTGGCTCATTTTCTGCCACAGGGTTACCGCTGCATTGGGGTTGTAACCGGCGCGGGCGGACAGTTCGAGGCCGATAAGGTCAGCTTCGTTTTCGTTCTCGCGGCTGTTGGGCAGCGTCAGGCTGTACTCCACAACCGTGTCGGCCAAGGCCATCGAATCTTCGCCCAGCCCCAGCAATGCGCCGGCCCCTTGCTTGGCGATTTCCATGCCGTAGGCCTTGGACATGGCCTCGCGGCCGTGCTCGCGCAGGGCGTGGGCAATTTCGTGGCCCATGACCGCGGCCAGCTCGTCATCGGTGAGTTTCAGTTGGTCGATCAGGCCGCTGTACACAATGATCTTGCCGCCAGGGCCGCAGTTGGCATTGAGCTCTTCGCTGTCGACCAGGTTCACTTCCCACGCCCACTGCGCCGAATCCGGACGCAGCTTTGGCGCTTGGGCAATCAGCCGTTTGGCCACTGCGTCAACGCGTTTGGCGTTGGCGCTGGTCTTGTCCAGCTGGCCTTTGCCTTTGGCCTCGCTAAGGGTTTGTTGGTACGACTGCGCATACATCTGGTTGACCTCTTGGGTCGACAGCATGCTGAACATGTATTGCTTGCGTCCCACTCCAACAGAGTCGCCGCTGGTGGTGTTGACCGCCTGACAGGCGCTCAGTAGCAGGCCTGCGGCCACTACCGTCAAACGAAAAGAGTGCTTCATACCGGTCCTCCATAAACGGGTTCGTATGCTAGTGCGCCCACCTTTGCAGAACAACCACACTTGCGCTCTGGCAATCGGCCATCTTTGCTACACATGTCCGCCGCTCATGCTTTCGCAGCAGGCGGCCGATACGCCAGGGACAGGTTGCCAACAAAGTCCGATGTGGGGGTGTTCATGCGTTTGAAATCCATCCAGTTCTCCGTAGCCTTGTTGGCCGGTGCCAGCGTGTTGGCTGTTGTGGCCGCGCTGGTGCTGTATTCGCTATTCGCCGGTGCGCGCACCCAGGACATGGTGAAAACCAGCACCCAGTCGCTGCTTGAAGAAATGATTCACCAGCGTCTGACCACACTGGCCCAGGCGCAGGTCAGTCAAATTTTGCGTGAGCTGGAATATCCCTTGGTCATCGCCGCCGGCGTCGCGCAAACCAATGCTCTGGTTGGCGAAACCGACAGCAGCGGCGCGCCGGCGGTGAGCCTGTCGCGGGAAGAATTACTCAACCTGCTGCACGACGCCCTGCAAAAGAATCCGAAACTGGTCGATGCCTATATCGGCTGGGAGCCTGGCGCGTTTGACGGCAATGACGCCGCCTACGCCGGGCAGACCGCCAAGGGCGCCAGCGACATCGGGCGTTTTATTCCGTGGTGGTACCGCAAAGAGGACGGCAGCCTGACCCTCGACACCCTCGGCCCGGATATCGAAAGCAGCAAGCTGCTGCCCACCGGCGTGCGTGCCGGCGAATATTACCTGTGCCCGCGCGAAACCAAGCGCACCTGCCTGATCGATCCGGCTCCCTACGAAATGGGCGGCAAGATGGTCATGCTCGCCTCGTTCAACGTGCCGATTCTGGCCAAGGGCGAATTCAAAGGCATCGTCGGTGCCGACCTCACCGTCGACTTCATTCAGGAACTGCTTAAAACCGAAGACGCCAAGCTTTACGACGGCGCCGGTGAGCTGGGCCTGATTTCCAACAACGGCCGCATCGTTGCCTACACCAAAGACCCCAGCAAACTCGGCGCGCCAAGCACCGAAGTGCTGCCGGGCATTGGCGATGTGAAATCGCTGCCGCTGGGCCAGGCGACCTTCAGCACCAACAAAGACACCGGCGAGCTGCAATTGCTGATGCCATTCAACATCGCCGAAACCGGCAGCCGCTGGACCCTCGTGCTGCAAGTACCGGAAAAAGCCGTGTATGCCGAACTCAACGCCCTGCACCAGAAACTCAACGACCAACGCCAAACCGACACCCTCGGCATGACCCTAGTGGGCTTGGTGATTGCCGGCATCGGCCTGTTGGTGATCTGGTTCGTCGGCTACGGCATTGCCCGTCCGCTGAAACAGATGGTGGTGATGCTGGACGACATCGCCAAAGGCGACGGCGACCTGACCAAGCGCCTGCACGTGGACCGCGCCGACGAGCTGGGGCAAATCGCCAACGGCTTCAACACGTTCCTCAACAAGCTGCAAAACATGATTCGCGATGTGGTGGGCTCGGTGCAGAAAGTCAGCGACTCTTCGGAAAACACCGCTGACATCGCCATCCGCACCAACCAGGGCGTGCAGCGGCAGATGACCGAGATCGACCAAGTGGCCACCGCCGTGCACGAGATGACCGCCACTGCCCAGGACGTAGCGCGTAACGCCACCCTGGCAGCCGAGTCTGCCAACGCCGCCGACCGCTCGGCCAACGAAGGCAAACGCATCGTCAACAACACCTCGCAAGCCATCGCCTCGCTCGCCACTGAAATCGGTCGCGCCGTGGCGGTGGTGCAGAACCTGGCCAAAGACAGCGAAAACATCAACGCCATCCTCACCGCCATTCGCGGCATTGCCGAGCAGACCAACCTGCTCGCCTTGAACGCGGCCATCGAAGCAGCGCGGGCCGGCGAACAGGGCCGCGGTTTTGCCGTGGTAGCGGACGAAGTGCGCAACCTGGCGCAGAAAACCCAGCAGGCCACCGAAGAAATTCAGGCCATGATCCAGCAACTGCAGCACGGCACCCGTGAGGTGGTGAAGGTCATGGAAGACAGCCAGGGCAAAACCGACGAGAGCGTTAAGCACGCCGCCCAAGCCGCCGGCGCGCTGGATGCGATCACCGAAGCGGTGTCGGTGATCAACGACATGAACACCCAGATCGCCAGCGCCGCCGAAGAGCAAAGCGCGGTGGCCGAGGACATCAACCGCAACGTCACCAACATCGGCCAGGTGGCGGCCGAGGTGGCCGGTGGCGCGGATGAGGCCAGCAAGGCGAGCGCGGAATTGACCAAATTGGCCGAGCAGCAGCGGCGGCTGATTAATCAGTTTCGGGTGTAAGTTTCGCGGTCGCCGTTTGCAGGAATCGAGGCTGAAGCCTCTCCTACACTCCAACGGATTTTGTAGGAGAGGCTTTAGCCTCGATGCTCTTGATTTTAAAAACAAAAAGCCCGGCATCCGCCGGGCTTTGTTTTTTTACTGCGTCAGTTGTTAGCTGATACGACCAGCACCTACACGATCAGCGCCACCTTCAGCTACGCGGTTAGCGCCGGTACGGTCTGCACCGCCTTCAGCTACACGGTTAGCGCCGGTACGGTCAGCACCGCCTTCAGCTACACGGTTTGCGCCAGTACGATCAGCACCACCTTCAGCTACACGGTTAGCGCCAGTACGGTCAGCGCCGCCTTCAGCTACACGGTTAGCGCCAATACGGTCAGCGCCGCCTTCAGCTACACGGTTAGCGCCAGTACGGTCAGCACCACCTTCAGCTACGCGGTTGGCGCCGGTACGGTCGGCACCGCCTTCGGCTACACGGTTAGCGCCAGTGCGGTCAGCACCACCTTCGGCTACGCGGTTAGCGCCAGTGCGGTCGGCACCACCTTCGGCTACGCGGTTGGCGCCGGTACGGTCGGCACCACTTTCAGCGACTGCTTGGGAATTCAATTGTTGGTACAGGTCGGTGGCGTGAACAGTCACAGCGCTGGCGGCCAGTACGGACAGAGTCAAGCTGAGGATCAATTTGTTGGTTTTCATGATGTTCGCTCCAGAAGTTTTGTTTGCTTGGGTGTGAAGCTAGTATTGATCGATTTATTTACTGTGAAAAGCGCAAATATCCGCCTAAACATATCCACTTATTAGATATATAAGCCTATGCACAGGCGGATAGCGCCGGTCGCAACTGAGTGTGGGAGGGTTAGTACGGGCTTGCGGTCGGTCGCACGATCAGCTCGCTGACGTCGACATCTGCTGGTTGCTCAACGGCGTAGGCGATGGCGCGAGCGATGGCCGATGCCGGAATGGCAATCTTGCGGAACTCACGCATCTCAGCGCGCCCGCCTTCGTCGGAGATGCTTTCGGCCAGCTCGGATTCGGTAACGCCCGGCGCGATGACGGTGACGCGAATGTCGCCGCCTACTTCCTGACGCAATCCTTCGGAAATCGCCCGCACCGCGTACTTGGTGGCGCAATACACAGCGGCAGTCGGGCTGACGGCGTAGGCGCCGATCGAGGCGATGTTGATGATCTGCCCGGCACGTTGTTTCTGCATCAGCGGCAACGTGGCGGCGATTCCGTGCAGCACGCCGCGAATGTTCACGTCGATCATCTGATTCCACTCATTGATTTTAAGCGCTTCGAGTTTGGACAGCGGCATGACACCGGCATTGTTGACCAGCACATCAACGCGACCATGCAGCTCGACGGCAAAGTCGATAAACGCCTGCACGTCTTCCATATTGGTAACGTCCAGCGCCCGCACATCGGCGATGCCACCGGCTTCGCGAATTTCGGCGGCCAAGGTTTCCAGGCGGTCAGTGCGACGGGCGCCGAGCACGACCTTGGCGCCCTGGCTGGCCAGAAGGCGTGCGGTGGCTTCGCCGATACCGCTGCTGGCGCCGGTGATGGCGATGACTTTCTGAACTGTTTGCATGGCGTATCTCCTGATCCGTTTTTTTAGAGGTCCTGCCTGAGCAGGTCTGGGATCAAGAATAAGAACGCCGGGCAAGTGAGGGTTATTCGATTACTGCGGCGTGTTTGCACATTCCTGCAAGCGTGAATTGGCAGCGACAAAGCCATCGCCACCACGCGCCCAATCGCCTAGGGTGTGGTTATCGCTATCCCATGTCAGGAGAAACCATGGACGCCTTTATGCAAGCGGCAATCGAAGAAGCACAGTTGGGACTGGCCGAAGGCGGCATTCCGATTGGCTCGGTGTTAGTGCATGACGGTCGCATCATCGGGCGCGGCCACAACCGTCGCGTGCAAGAGGGCAGCGTGATCAAACATGGCGAAATGGATGCGCTGGAAAACGCCGGTCGCCAACCCGCCAGCCTGTACCGCGACGCGGTGCTCTACACCACGTTGTCGCCCTGCCCCATGTGCAGTGGCGCAATTTTGCTCTACGGCATTCGCCGGGTAATCGTCGGTGAAAACCAGACATTTATGGGCGACGAGGCGTTGCTGCGAAGCCGTGGCGTGCAAGTCGATGTGCTGAACAACCACACCTGCGTGTCGCTGATGGAACAGTTCATTGCCGAGCAGCCGCAGCTGTGGAATGAAGACATCGGCGAGTAAACCCTCGTCAACCCGCGCACTACCGGACGGGGCAGCCGCCCCGTTCTCCCCGCCTGACTCCCGCACTTTTCCGCGCGTGCACGCGAGAAAGACTTCCCGCCGCACCAGCCCCTAGATTCGAGCCCCTGCCCGCTTTACGTAATTGCGCCCCGGCCACGCCGTGGTTCGGCAAACCCACAACGAATCGATGCAAGGCATAACTCTAATTACCTGCTCGGTTCTTCGGAGTAAGCATGATGAAAGGCTCGTTCGGCAAAACCACCCTGGGCTGCGCCATGGGGTTGGTCATGGGATTCTCACTGCACGCCAGTGCCGCCCAGCAGGAAATTCACTTCGCCAACTGGGGCGATTATGTCGGCCCCACCACCTTCGCCGATTTTGAAAAGGAAACGGGCATCAAGGTGGTGCTGGAGCCTTACGACTCCAACGAAATTCTCGAGACCAAACTGCTCACCGGTAACTCCGGCTACGACGTGGTCGTGACCTCCGCTGAGTTTCTCGCCCGCCAGATCAAGGCAGGCATTTACAGCCCGCTCGACCGCACCCAGTTGCCCAACGCCAAAAACCTTAACCCCGAGCTGATGAAAAGCCTCGAGGTGTCGGATCCCGGCAATACCTTCTCCGTGCCGTACCTGTGGGGCACCATCGGCATTGGTTACAACACCGCCAAAATAAAAGCCGCCCTGGGCGATAACGCGCCAGTGAACAGCTGGGATTTGGTGTTCAAGCCCGAGAATCTGGCCAAATTGAAAGGCTGCGGCGTGGCCATGCTCGATGCGCCGACCAAGATTATTCCGCTGGCGCTGTTCTACCTGGGCAAAGACCCGAACAGCGAGAAACCCGAGGAGATCGCCGCCGCCACCAAATTGCTGCAAACGCTCAAGCCATCCATCACCTATTTCAGCTCCACCAAATACATCGCCGACCTCGCCAACGGCGACATTTGCGTGGCCGTGGGCTTTTCCGGCGACGTGCTGCAAGCGCGGCAAAGCGCCATCGACGCGGGCAAGAAAAATGACGTGGCCTATAGCGTGCCGGATCAGGGAAGCAACATCTGGTTCGACAACCTGGCGATTCCCAAAACAGCCAAGAACGCTGCCGGCGCCCACGCGTTTATCAACTACCTGATGCGCCCGGAGGTTATCGCCGGCATCAGCAACTACCTGCGTTACGCCAACCCCAACACCGCCTCGCAGCCGCTGCAGGACCAAGCGGTGCGTGAGAACACGGCCATTTACCCAGACGAAAAACTGATCGCGAAAATGTTTGTCAGCCTGCCACCGTCGCAAGCTGCACTGCGGGTGATTACGCGGAGTTGGAGCACGATCAAGTCGGGTATTTGACCCGGAGCGCGTCAAAAAAAGCGCCCGGTGTCTGCCGGGCGTTTTTCTTTAATCTTGCAGAGCTTCGAGGCTAAAGCCTCTCCCACAGGGATCGCATTTCTGATGTAGGAGAGGCTTCAGCCTCGATTGTTGCAACAGGCGATTCGGCAGTAATCACTGCGCTTCAATCTTGAAACCAAACCGCGGGAAGTGCACATGCACCACCCCGCCGCGTGGGTCTTCGCGACGCAGAATCAACTCTTCGCGCCCAGCGAACAGCAGCTCACCCGCCACCGGATCGACGCCGTAGTCCGTCGCGGCGATGGTCACCTGTTGTCCCGCCTTGAAACCGTTCGGGTCTTCCAATGCCTCTTCGGGCAACGGCGCAGGCGTGGCGGAACGAGCGACTTCCAGCGCCTCTTCTGCCGTCATCGGCGTGGAGGAGCCGTGGCCAAAACCCAGCACGCGCCCAAGCCAGGCAGACACCAACGGATAGTCATCCACCAACGGCGCGGTTACCGGCGTGGCCTTGAGGAACCACAACTGGTGAGCCAGGGCGAAGTCGGCATGGCTGGCATCGCCGAACAGGAAGTCGCTGCTGCTGGCCGCGAGCTGTTGCTCTAGACGGGCCATGAATTGCGGCCAATGGTGTTGCGCTTGCGCCAACGGCACACGACTGGCGCTGCCGCCGCTGAACAGGCCGGCGCGGTCAGCGATAAACGCTTTCACCGCCTCAGGCGGCAATTTGCCAAAACGCACGGCAACCGAATCCGGTTGAAACACCAGAGCCACCGCGTGTTGGAACAGTACGGAATCGATCCAGTTGGTAAAGCCGGTGATGGCGAACAGTTGCTCAGCCGGGAACAGCGCGGGCGTGGCTTTTTCTGCTTCCAGGCGGCGGGCAATCAAGGCGGTATCGCAGTAAATATCGGCGCCTACTTGCAGCACCGGGGTCTTACGGTAGCCGCCGGTCAAGGCGACCAGATCGGGTTTGGGCATTACCGGCGAGATCATGACCGAGCGCCAAGACAACTGCTTGAATCCCAGCATCAACCGCGTTTTTTCAGCAAAGGGCGATGTGGGGTAATGGTGCAGAATCAACTCAGACATAACGGCTCCGGGGCGCTAGATGAACGCTGAAGCTTACGCGGCAAAGTGGCCCCGGCCCACCCAATCAAGCTGATGGCGCGTTATCACCCGATTGAATCACCGTGCCGCTTGCCGCAAGCACTTCTTTGGCTTTCTTGCTCAGCCGTTTGATCGCGCGTTCACGTCGCAGCGCATCGCCCTTGTTTTCGCACTGCTCCACATACACCAGCGCCACCGCCGGACTGGAATAAAAGAAACGCGCGCCTTTTCCGCTCTGATGCACCGCGAAGCGTCGATGCGCGTCATCGCTGATGCCGCAGTACAAGGCGCCATTGGCCGCGCGGACCAAGTAGACGAACCAGGGCTTGCCGCTTGGCTTGCACACGGGGGGCGGCTCGCAAACGGATGGGGATTCGCCATCACTGGGGGAAGCGGACAACTGCAACCTGAGTACCTTGTAGAAATCACCGCTGCGCCGGGCGGCGCGGGGTTGGGCATGGTAACCGAGGCACGGCTGCACACAGATGGGCTATTCACAGCATTTTTCCTAGCGCATCGCCAGACGCCCCAGGCCTCGCTCAAGGATCTTTCGAGCTGTCGCCACTGGGCAAGTTGAATACAGTAGGACCTCCCGTATACTGGAGCGACACTATGTTAAGGCTGTATACAAATGAGGTCCCTGTGATGGCATCGCCTGTCTTGTCATTTCGCGTTGAAGACGATCTGGTTGAACGCTTGGACGAGCTCGCCCAAGCGACAGATCGTGATCGCCAATACCACCTCAAGCGCGCACTGGCGCGCTATGTGGAAGCCGAGTCTTGGCAGCTTCAAGCCACCATCCAAGGAATTGAGGATGCCGACGCCGGCAACCTCACGGATATCGACGCAGTGAAAGCGAAGTGGGTGAACCGTGCGAAAACTCGTACTGACCAATAAAGCCGAAAGCGATCTGGAGGCGATCCACGACCACTATGAAGCCTTAGTGGGGGCGGCCCATGCGGACGCCCTCGTGGTACGCCTGCTTGATTCGCTGCATTGTTTGCAGCGGTTCAACGGGCTGGGCCGGCCCTCACAGGCTCCCGGCATCCGGGAGCTGGTGTTAAACGAGTTGCCCTTTATCGCGCCCTATCGATTTGTCAAAAACGAGATTCAGGTGCTGCGGCTGTTGCACCAGCGCGCCGAGCGGCCGGAAAGCGGGTAACGGGCCGTCTCACCGCCCAGCACGAAACGCCGCCAAGCCCTTGCTCGCTTGTTTACGAATTGCGCCCTGCACCAACGGCGTCCAGCCCAGCAACGTGCCTTTGGTTCCGAGTGCCTGTGCGGACCATTTCCACAAGTCAAAACGATCGTGGTGCTCAACGATCTTGCCGTCGCGAAAAACGAAGCTTGCCTGAATGCGATTAACCACCGTGCGCCCGGTGCCGCTGAATAAATAAGTAGCGACCCAGTGCGCACTGCCACTTTGCTCATCGGCTTGCACGTTTGAATAATCGAGGGAAAAGTTCTGCGCACGGCTGGTGAGCATGCGCCACATATCAGCGGCTTCGCTGCCCTTGAGCGCGGGAAACACCGGATCACTGAAGGCCACGTCATCGGCATAGCACGCGGCCATGGCTTCAGCGTCTTTGCGCTGGAAGGCTTGGTAGAAACGAGTGATCAGTTCGGCGTTGGGGTGGCTCATGGCGGCTCCGGCTGGCGGTGGAAGTGGCGGCATTATCGAGCCACTGACAAAAATCCACGATTGGCTAAATAGACAAATCTGTGTTCAAAATAGCCACCCTCTCGTTTTTTGGTTGGCGCTTCATGCTGCGCATCGCCCTTTATATTTGCCCGCAAACGGTGTGCTCGAGCCTAAGCATGGCGATGGACGCATTTCAGTTGGCCAACCAACTGGCCGGGGAGCGCGTGTTCAACTTGCAGCGCTTCAGCCTGGACGGCCGCGCCGTGCAATTGCAGTTCGCGAGCATCAGCGTAGACGCAGACATGAGCCTCGCCGAGAACGCCGACTTGATCCTGCTGCCAGCGACCGGCAGTGCCATCGATACCACCTTGAGCGTGAACGCAGCCTTGTTGCCCTGGCTCGCGAAACAGGCGCCGCACCGTTTGCTCGCCAGTTTGTGCAGCAGCGCCTTTCTGCTGGGCGCCGCCGGGGTTCTTGATGGCCGAACTGCCACAACGCACTGGAGCCTCGCACCGCAGTTTCGTCAGCGTTTTCCGCTCGTGAACCTGCAAGCCGAACACCTGCTCACCCACGATGACCGCTTGTTTTGCTCGGGCGGCGCTCATGCCGGGCTCGACCTATGCCTGTACCTGATCGGCTGGCATGCCGGTGCCGACCTCGCGCAAAAAGTGGCCGCCGCGCTGGTATTCGACCAGGGCCGTGGCGAGCAAACCCGCTTTGCACCACTGGTGCCAGACACCCCGCGCACTGACCCGCTGCATCCGCTGCTGGCCTGGATGCGCAAACACCACGCCGAGCCGCTGGACTTACCGCGCCTGGCCCAGCAGGCCAATTGCTCACCGCGCACCTTGCTTCGGCGTTTTCGCGCCAGCACCGGCATCACGCCCAACGAGTATTTGCAGCGGCTACGCATTAGCGCGGCCCAGGCGGCGCTGCGTCAGCCGGCGCGCTCGTTGGAACAGGTGGCCGCCGACGTCGGCTTCGGTGACCGTGCGGCTTTTGCCAAACTGTTCAAGCATTTATCCGGCGAAACGCCGGGTGCCTTTCGCCAACGCTTGCGCGGTTAACAGCCGCCAGACAAAACGGCCGTCACCGCATAGAATCGCCGCAGCCTTTAGGAGACGCCTGCCATGCTGATGGTGATTTCACCCGCCAAGACCCTCGATTACGACACCCCGCCTGTTACCAGCCGCCATACCCAACCGCAACACATCGACCACGCCCAGGAACTGATCGCCCAACTGCGCGACTTCACCCCGGCGCAAGTGGCGGAGCTGATGCATTTGTCGGACAAGCTCGCTGCCCTGAACGTGGCGCGCTTCGGTAGCTGGTCGCCAAAATTCACCAAAAAGAACGCCAAGCAAGCACTGCTGGCGTTTAAAGGTGACGTGTACACCGGCATGCATGCCGACGACTTCAGCGAAGACGATTTCGACTTCGCGCAAAAGCATTTGCGCATGCTTTCCGGCCTATACGGCGTGCTGCGCCCGCTGGACTTGATGCAGCCGTACCGCCTGGAGATGGGCACCAAACTCGCCAACGCGCGCGGCAAGGATTTGTACGCATTCTGGGGCGACAGCATCAGCGGCTGGCTGAACCAGGCGCTCAAAGCGCAAGGCGATGACGTGCTGCTGAACCTGGCCTCCAACGAATACTTTGGCGCGGTAAAACGTCAGGCCTTGAAAGCGCGAATCATCAACACCGACTTCAAAGACCTGAAAAACGGCCAGTACAAAATCATCAGCTTCTACGCCAAAAAAGCGCGGGGAATGATGGCGCGGTACGTCATCAAAGAACGCCTCACCGACCCCGCCGGCTTGAAGGACTTCAACTACCAGGGTTACCGGTTCGACGCGGCGCAGTCCAAGCCGGACCACCTGGTTTTTCTGCGCGACGCTGCAGAGGAATAACGGCATCGCGGCTAAAGCGGATCGCCGCCCGGCCGCTCCTACAGAACTGTTCAGCCGTTGCCACAGAACTTCGCGCCCCTGTGGGAGCGGCTTTAGCCGCGATGCCTTTGGGCCAAACGAACTTCGTCATCCTGCCAAACCCAATCGCGGCTGAAGCCGCTCCCACAGATTGATGCGATCCCTGTGGGGGCGGCTTTAGCCGCGATGCTTATATCTGCGCAACGGCGCCGCAAACAGCTGCTGCCATTCAAAGTTCCCCACCTTTACCCCAACTTTAAGCGGGCATTTACAACACTATCGTCCTAACTCTAACTGGTGGCACTTTAACTATCCTAAAGTAGTGGCCAAAAGTTATTGAACCGCGCCGCGCCCTATATCCGGAGGCATACAGCGCCACTGCCACTATATTGAAATCACCTTAAACAGACGGCTTATTGCAAAGTATTGCGAAACCCTGACGAACGGTAGGAACTATCATTTCCCCAGCGGGCTCATAAACCCCGTAACGACTTTACAGGTCGACTTTCTTAGTGCTGCCCGCACTAGCCGACCCAACTTGCGCAATAAGCCGTGGTTGTTTATTCGCTATAAGTCGCTACAAGCAAAGCGCTACAGATCCGATGTAAACGAAGCAGCAAACGATGGAGAAGCAGTACCTAAAAGACCTACTGCACAGCCTCACCAAAGGCTCTACGACCAGTGTTGGCGCGTAGGCCTGCTAGCCGGGCGCATCCCTCTTACAACATACCCAAACACGCATTCACGCAGTTGGATGTGACGAACTTTTTATGCCTGCGCTTTTGCGACTTATATAAGCGAAGCGCTTTACATGGGCGGTGGTTAGTTAATCACCCACGGTTTAACGGCGTAACTCAAGGTAATAAGGTGAATACAATGCGTATTAGCATTTTTGGTTTAGGTTATGTCGGCGCAGTATGTGCCGGCTGCCTGTCTGCACGTGGTCACGAAGTTGTAGGTGTGGATATATCCGAAGACAAGATCAACTTGATCAACAGCGGTAAATCGCCAATTGTCGAACCCGGCCTCGAAGCCTTGTTACAGCAGGGTATTGAGACCGGGCGCCTGCGAGGCACCACCGATGTTGCCGCTGCAATACGCGACACCGAACTTTCGATGCTGTGCGTCGGCACCCCAAGCAAGAAAAACGGCGACCTGGAACTCGATTACATCGAGTCGGTGTGCCGCGAAATCGGTTTTGTACTGCGTGATAAAACCACCCGCCACACCGTGGTAGTGCGCAGTACCGTGCTGCCCGGCACGGTGAAAAATGTGGTGATTCCCCTGCTCGAAGATTGCTCGGGCAAAAAGGCCGGTGTGGATTTTGGCGTAGCGGTGAACCCGGAATTCCTGCGTGAAAGCACGGCGATCAAAGACTACGACCAGCCGCCGATGACCGTCATCGGCGAGTTAGACAAACAATCGGGCGACGCCCTGGAATCGCTGTACAGCGAGCTGGACGCGCCGATCATCCGCAAAGACATCGAAGTCGCCGAGATGATCAAGTACACCTGCAATGTCTGGCACGCCGCCAAGGTCACCTTCGCCAACGAAATCGGCAACATCGCCAAAGCCGTGGGCGTCGATGGCCGCGAGGTGATGGACGTGGTCTGCCAGGACAAAACCCTCAACCTGTCGCAGTACTACATGCGCCCCGGCTTTGCCTTTGGCGGTTCGTGCCTGCCCAAAGACGTACGCGCCCTCACCTACCGCGCCAGCCAGCTGGACGTCGAACACCCGATGCTGGGCGCCATCATGCGCAGCAACGTGGCCCAGGTGCAGAACGCCTTCGACATCATTGCCAGCCACGACAAACGCAAAGTCGCCCTGCTTGGCCTGAGCTTTAAAGCCGGCACCGATGACCTGCGCGAAAGCCCGCTGGTGGAGCTCGCCGAGATGCTGATCGGTAAAGGCTTCGACCTGAGCATCTACGACAGCAACGTCGAATATGCGCGGGTGCACGGGGCGAACAAGGACTACATCGAGTCGAAGATTCCCCACGTTTCATCCTTGCTCAACAGCGACTTCAACGAGGTGGTGGATAACTCCGACATCATCGTTCTGGGCAACCGCGACGAGCGTTTCCGGCCACTGGCGCAGCATGCCCCCGAGGGCAAGCAAGTGGTCGACCTGGTGGGCTTTATGAAGCACACCAGCAACGGCACTACCGAAGGCATCTGCTGGTAGCCGTAAGTCCGAAATTACTGTCGGCCCCACGCAAGCGGCGGTTCGACGATTCGGACTCCAGTTCTCCTGATGCAATTGCATTTGTCCCTGGGCCCCCGCCTTCGCGGGGGTGACGGCTAGTTTATAAACGGACAGGACACACAAATGGATAGGCTCAAGCAGGGTTTAACAGAAGGCGCGGGGTGGCTGCTCTACCTCAGCCTTTTGTGCGCACTCGCCCTCGCGCTACCCCGATCAGTGTTCGACCCCGAGTCCAAACACTTCATTCTGCTCATCGGTGTGGTGGGCATCTGGCGCTACTCCATGGGCGCTCTGCATTTTTTACGCGGCGTGCTGTTTTTGTACGTGGTGTTTCCCCATTACCGGCGCAAGGCGCAGAAGCTTGGCGAGGCGGCAGACCCGTCCCACGTGTTTCTGATGGTCACCAGTTTTCGTATCGATGCACTGACCACGGCGCAGGTGTACCAGTCGGTAATTCGCGAGGCGATTGAATGCGGCTACCCCACCACCGTGGTGTGCTCCATCGTCGAACTCTCCGACGAATTCCTGGTGAAAAGCCTGTGGGAAAAATACAACCCGCCGGAGCGCGTCACCCTCGACTTCGTGCGTATCGCCGGCACCGGCAAACGCGATGGCTTGGCCCACGGCTTCCGCGCCATTTCCCGGCACCTGCCCGACCGCGATGCCGTGGTGGCGGTGATCGATGGCGACAGCGTGCTCGAGCCTGGCGTGGTGCGCCGCACCGTGCCGTATTTCAAGCTGTTCCCCAATGTCGGCGGCCTCACCACCAACGAATTCTGCGAGGTACGCGGCAGCTACATCATGAGCGAGTGGCACAAGCTGCGCTTCGCTCAGCGGCACATCAACATGTGCTCGATGGGCCTGTCCAAACGCGTGCTAACGCTAACCGGGCGGATGTCGATGTTCCGCGCCCCGGTGATCAGCAATCCTGAATTTATCGCCGACGTGGAAAGCGACTCGCTCGACCACTGGCGCCTGGGCCGCTTCAGGTTTCTGACCGGCGACGACAAGTCCAGCTGGTACAGCCTGATGCGCCTGGGCTACGACACGTTCTATGTGCCCGACGCTGCGATCAACACCGTCGAGCACCCGCCGGAAAAGAGTTTTATCAAGGCCAGCCGCAAGCTGATGTTTCGCTGGTACGGCAACAACCTGCGGCAGAACTCGCGGGCCATGAAATTGGGCGTCAAGCGCCTTGGCTTGTTCACCAGCGTGGTGCTGTTCGACCAGCGCGTGTCGATGTGGACCTGCCTGCTGGGCCTCACCGTGGCGATCATCGCCAGCCTCAAATACAGCATCGCGTTCTTTCTCGTGTACCTGCTGTGGATCGGCTTTACCCGCCTGGTGCTGACCCTGCTGCTCGCAGTCAGCGGCCACCACATCGGCCCCGCTTACCCGGTGATTCTTTATTACAACCAGATCGTCGGCGCGATGGTGAAGATCTACGTGTTCTTCCGCCTTGACCAGCAATCCTGGACCCGCCAGCCGACCAAGCTCAACCGCGACCTCGCCAGCTTTCAGCAATGGTTCAACACCTGGTCGTCGCGAACCATGACCTTCTCTGCCACCAGTGTGTTTGTCGCCACGCTGCTGCTGGTGGTGTGAGCGCGACTCCAATGGATCAACGACTCTCGAGTAGGAACAAGCCCATGAATACAGCCGTCAACGTCAATGTGGTGCACGAATCCGAAGCCCAGCGTCAGTTCGCCCGGGTGCGCCTGCCGGCTAAAATCCGCTTCAGCGGCAAGAACCGCGAGGTGGTCGAACAGACCGTTACCGACATGTCCGCCGGCGGCTTCAGCTACGCGGCGGCCACTAGCAACGTGCAGGTGGGCGACTTTCACAAAGGCAAAATGCTCTTCGTGATCGACAACATCACCCTGGCCATCGACACCGAATTTCAGGTGCGCTCGGTAGACGCCGACACCCAGCGCGTCGGTTGCCAATTCAGCAACATGCGCCCCCGGGAAATCGCCACGCTGCGCCATTTGATTACCGCCCACTTGAGCGGCGAATTGGTCAGCGTCGGTGAATTACTCACCACCTTGCAGCGCGAAAACTTCACCAAAGCGCGTAAGCAAAAAACCGGCGCCGACATGAGCGCGTTTGCCCGCATGCGCGCGGTCACCTTTAGTGTTGGCGTGTTCCTGGTCGGCCTGCTGGCGTTCGGTTTTCTGTTCAAATCCATCTACAGCCTGTACTTCGTCACCCACGCGCAATCGGCGCTGGTCAACGTGCCGGGTATGCAGGTGACGATGCCGCGCGAAGGCACGGTGCAAAGCCTGATCGGCGCCGATGGCCTGGTGAAGAAAGGCGCGCCTATTGCGACCTTCAGCGCCTCGATGCTGGAAATGCTCAAGGGCCATCTGGACGACAAACAACTGAGCCCGTCCAACGTCGCCACGCTGTTCAGCAAGCAAATGAAAGGCACCCTGACCAGCCCATGCGACTGCGTGCTGGCCAAGCAATACGTGGCCGACGGCCAATACGCGAGCAAGGGCGATGTGATTTTCGACTTGGTTTCTCGTGAGGCCAAAGCGCAAATCGAAGCGCGTTTTCCCTACAGCAAATTCAACGAAATCAAACCCGGCGCTCGGGTGAATTTCCAAGTCGCGGGCGTGGACGACGTGCGCAGCGGCAAGGTGCTCAGCAGCAGCCTGAATGACACCGGTAATTTGTCGTCGGACATTCGCGTGGTGATCCAGCCCGACGAGCCGCTGGACAACGCCCTGGCCGGTCGCCCGGTGGAAGTGAGCAGCGACAACGGTCCGTCCTTCGGCTGGTTCGCCGACAAGGCGCTGGCGGCAGGGCTTTAACCCATGGCCGCTCCTACTCTCCACTCGTTTGCACGCACGCCGTGGCTGGCCGTCACGCCATGGCTGCTCGCCCTGGCCATGGCCGGCTGCGCGGGCTTGCCCGATCAACGCCTGGCCAACGAGGCGCTGAAAAACGGCGACACCGCCACCGCTCAGGCGAACTACAAAGCCTTGGCCGACATGGGCTACGCCGACGCCTCGGTGGGGCTCGCCGATATCCAGCTGCAAAGCGGCGACCCGGCGCAACTGGCTGCCGCCGAGGACACGTTCCGGCAAGCGGCGGACAACTCGCCGCGTGCGGCGTCGCGCCTGGGCCGGCTGCTGGCAACCAAACCCAACGCCACCGAGGCCGAGCACAAAGAAGCCGAGCAGCGCCTCAAGCAGGCGTTTGCCAACGGCGAAGAAGGCGCTGTGCTGCCACTGGCGATGCTGTATCTGCAATATCCGCAGACTTTTCCCGACGTGAATGCCCAGGAAAAAATCAGCCAGTGGCGTGAGCAGGGCCACCCGCAAGCGGAACTCGCGCAGGTGCTGCTGTACCGCACGCAAGGCACGTATGACGCGCATCTGGCCGACGTGGAAAAAATCTGCCAACAGGCCCTGGCCACTGCCGACGTCTGCTACGTCGAACTCGCCACCGTGTACCAAAAGCGCGGCGAAGCAGAGAAGCAAAAAGCCTTGGTCGAGCAACTGCGCAGTGCCTATGGCCGTGGCGTGGTGCCGGCCGCGCGTATGGAAGGTGTGGCCTTGGTGTTGGCCGATCAGGAGCTGGTCGCCGCCTCGGCCGACAGCGAAAACGGCGGCAAAACCGACCCGGCCACGGCGCAGGAATTGCTCGAGCAGATTGCCCCCACCTACCCCGCCGCGTGGGTCAGCCTCGCGCAACTGCTGTACGACTACCCGGAACAAGGCGACATCGACAAGATGCTCGGCTATCTGAAAAACGGCCGCGACGCCGCACAACCGCGCGCCGAACTGCTGCTCGGCAAACTCTATTACGAAGGCAAGCTGCTGCCGGCCGACCCGCAAAAAGCTGAGCAGCACCTGCTCAAAGCGGCGCCGACCGAAACCAGCGCCAATTACTACCTGGGCCAGATGTACCGCCGTGGCTATCTGGGCAAGGTGCAGCCGCAACAGGCGCTGGACCACCTGCTGGCCGCCGCCCGCGCCGGGCAGAACAGCGCCGACTTCGCCCTGGCGCAAATGTTTTCCCAGGGCCGTGGCATTCAGCCCGACCCGGTGAACGCCTTCGTGTTCAGCCAGATCGCCGTGCAGAAAGGCACCCCGCAAGCGCCCGAACTCGCCGCGCAAATCGAACAGCAACTGCCCTCCGGTTCCCGTGCGCAAGCCGAGCGCCTGCTGCAACAGGAACAAGCCTTGCGCGGCGCCGTTCTACAACAGACGACACAGATGCAAGCCATGCAACCTCAGGACGGGCAGGAGCCGCTATGAGCCACGCAAAACGCAAAACCACCAAGGCATGGATGAGCGCCGGTTTCGGCCTGAGCGCTACGTTGATCACCGCCCACTCCGCCTGGGCGGTGCAAATGACCGACAGCAGCAGCTGGGGCCTGGACGTGAAGATTACCGCCCAGTCCGAAGACGACCGCGACCTCGGCACCCGCAGCGGCGGCGACGTCAGCGGTGCGGGTATCGACCTGCGCCCTTGGGTGTACGGCAAGCGCGGCAACTGGAGCGGCTACGCCATGGGCCAGGCGGTGAGCGCCACCGACATCATCGAAACCGACACCCTGCAGCAACCTGAAGACGGCGAAAACGCCGAGAGCAGCAACAGCAGCGACGACAGCCGCCAGCCCGACAAAAGTTACCTGGCGCTACGCGAGTTCTGGGTCGGCTACTCCGGCCTCACGCCCTACCCCGGCGAAGAACTGCGCCTGGGCCGCCAGCGCCTGCGCAACGACGACGGCATGTGGCGCGACACCAATATCGAAGCGCTGAACTGGACTTTCGACACCACCTTGCTGCGCGCCCACCTCGGTGCCGCCGAACGCTTCAGCGAATACCGCACCGACCTCGACGAACTGGCGCCCAAAGACAAAGACCGGCTGCATCTTTACGGCGACGTGGAAACGCAGTGGACGCCCGGCCAGTGGGTCGGCCTCAACGTGCAACACGCCCGCGATGACGGCGACCTCAATCGCCCTGGCGAAACCGTCGATGAGCTGGACAAAACCAGCACCGGCGACCTCACCTGGCTCGGCATCCAGGCCAACAGCGACGCCTACAACCATCGCAACGAAAACCGCCTCAACTACTGGGCCAGCGCCACCTGGCTGACCGGCGACCGCGACCGCTTGAACACCACCACGGTGGGCGGCGAGCAAGTCGCTACCGGCAAACAAAGCGGCGACGTCAACGCCTGGGGCACCGACTT
The DNA here is from genome assembly GCF_979258585.1 of Pseudomonas sp. AC136. NCBI lineage: Bacteria > Pseudomonadati > Pseudomonadota > Gammaproteobacteria > Pseudomonadales > Pseudomonadaceae > Pseudomonas > Pseudomonas sp. AC136. The sequence goes on along the minus strand of NZ_OZ409865.1, from coordinate 4,306,613 downwards.
GGGCCTGCGTTTTAATCTGGATGAAAACTGGAAAGTCGGCGCCGCCTATGCCCGTGGCAGCGGCGGCGGTGGCGACAGCGGTGAAGACAACTTCGAGCAGACCGGCCTGCAAAGCAACCGCTCCACCTACACCGGCACGCGCTCGCGGGTGCACCGCTTCGGCGAGGCGTTTCGTGGCGAGTTGAGTAACCTGCAAGCGGCCACCCTGTTCGGTTCCTGGCAACTGCGCGAGGACTACGACGCGAGCCTGGTGTACCACAAGTTCTGGCGCGTCGATGACGAGCAACCGATCGGCACCAGCGGCATCAACGCGGCCATGCAAGACGGTGAAAAAGACATCGGCCAGGAAGTGGATGTGGTGCTCACCAAGTACTTCAAACAGGGCCTGCTGCCCGCTGCCGTCAGCGAAAGCATCGACGAGCCATCGGCGTTGGTGCGCTTTCGCGGCGGCGTGTTCAAGCCCGGCGACGCCTATGGCCCAGACGCCGACTCGTACATGCACCGCGCGTTCGTCGACGTGATCTGGCGCTACTGATGACCGCGCCCAGGAGAACCTTTGCGATGACTGCACACACCTTGCCGCTTAACCCGCTGCTGCTGGCTGGCACGCTGCTGCTGATGGGTGCGCTTAGCGGTTCGGCCCTGGCAGTGGAGGCGCCGCCCGCCGCCGATAACCAACAAGACGCGGCGCGCGCCAGTGATGCGCCGCTGCCTGGCACCGACGGCAAGCCGCAGGCCACCAAGGAATTGCGCCAGGCCAAAAGCTACACCGTGACCACCGCGCCCACCGAGGCGCTGGAATTGGCCGCACCGAAATTGCCCGACCTCAGCGGCTACACCGCCGAGGCGGTAAACGCCAAGATCGACCGCCGTAAAAAAGGCAGCGTCACCGTGCGGCGCATGGTGCAGCAAGATGCCCTGAAGGAATTTATCGGCGGTAACAACCGCATGGCCGAATGGGTGACGCGTCAACGCGGCATGCCACAGGCGATCTTTATCGAAGGCGGTTACGTCAGCCTTGGCGAGGTGGTGAAAAAGCTGCCCAAGCAGTACTTCACCGCCGATGCCAATGGCGTGTTCACCCTGCGCTTGCCGCTGGTGGTGGCCAAAGACGCGACGTTGCAGATCGACAAAGACGTGAAGCAACTGCGCCTTTCGCAAGACCGCGGCGCGTTTATCGTCAACGACGGCAAGCTGTTTATCACCGACACCCAACTCACCGGCTGGAACGAGGCGAAGAAGGCGCCGGCTACCTTCAAGAAGCCCGAAGAATTTCGCCCGTTCCTGCTCTCTTGGGGTGGCACCGAGACGTACATCGTCAACAGCAAAATCGCCAGTTTCGGGTACAGCACCAGCAAGTCGTACGGCGTGAGTATTTCCCAGTACACGCCAAACATGAGCAAGCAGATGGGCCGGCCAATGCCCACCGGCTGGATCATCGGTTCCGAGTTCTCGGACATGTGGTACGGCTTCTATTGCTACGAAACCCAGGACTTCGTCATCAAAGACAACGTCTACCGCGACAACATCATCTACGGCATCGACCCCCACGACCGCTCGCGCCGCCTGGTGATTTCCGGCAACACCGTGTACGGCACGCACAAGAAGCACGGCATCATCATTTCCCGCGAGGTGGATGACAGCTGGATCATCAATAACAAGGTGTACGACAACGCCTTGTCCGGCATCGTCATCGACCGTAACAGCGTGAACAACCTCGTCGCCTACAACGAGGTTTACCGCAATAAATCCGACGGCATCACCCTGTACGAAAGCTCCAACAATCTGATCTGGGGCAACCAGGTGATGAGCAATGCGCGCCACGGCATTCGCCTGCGCAACAGCGTAAACATTCGCCTGTACGAGAACCTGGCGGCCGACAACCACCTGGTCGGCGTGTACGGCCACATCAAAGACCTGAGCGACACCGACCGCGACATCGATCTGGACCCGTTCGACACCAAGGTGTCGATGATCGTGGTCGGCGGCGAGCTGATCAGCAACGGCTCGGGGCCGCTGTCCATCGACTCGCCATTGAGTGTGGAGCTGTACCGAGTGGCCATGCTGGCGCCGACCAAATCGTCGGGCATCAGCTTCTCCGGAATTCTCGGCGACAAGCAAAACGAAATTCTGGACCTGATGGTTCGCCAGGATAAGGCAGTGCTGATCGACCCCGTTGAAAGCCAGGCCGAACTTCAGGACTGAGGAGCATGCATTTCATGTACGTAGACAAGCCCCTGCACACCGCCAAGCGCTCAGCCAAAAGGCTCGCCCCGTCTGCACTGGCGCTCGCCCTGCTCGCCGCCGCTGCCGCCCCTATGACGGAGGGCGCCGAGGGCGCCGAAACCGGCGTACCGCAATACAGCGTGCGCGGTAATCCGCCGCTGTGCCCGGCGGCAGCGAACAACAATTTGTACAACACCAAGTACCTTGGCTTCTTTACCCACTTGGTGCAGGCCCAGGACGACTGGCTGTTCCGTACCACCTACGACCTGCGCACCGACTTCGGCACCACGCCAGAGGGCTACGCCAAACTCAAAGCGTTGCGCGATGCCCTGAAGAAAAAAGGCATTGAATTGGTGGTGGTGTATCAACCGACACGCGGCCTTATCAACCGGGAAAAACTCACCGATGACGAGCGCAAGGCGTTCAACTACGACCTGGCGAAAAAGAACTACCTCGCCACCGTGGAAAAGCTGCGCCAAACCGGCATGTGGGTGCCGGACTTCAGCCCCTTGTTCGATGAAAACGAGCAGCACGCCTACTACTTCAAAGGCGACCACCACTGGACGCCTTACGGTGCCGAGCGCACCGCGAAAATCACCGCCGCCACGCTGAAAGAAATCCCAGGCTTCGACGACATTCCCAAGCAGCAGTACGAAAGCAAGCGCGTGGGCCTGTTGTCGAAACTCGGCACCTTTCACAAAGCCGCCGCGCAGTTGTGCGGCAACAGCTACGCCACTCAGTACGTCGACCGTTTCGAAACCGCCGTGGCCGACAGCGGCGGCGGTGAAGGCGGCGGCGGTGATGACTTGTTTGGCGATGAATCGCAGCCGCAAGTGGCGCTGGTGGGCACCAGTAACAGTGGGCCGGCGTACAACTTCGCCGGTTTTCTGGAGCAATACAGCGGTGCCGAAATCCTCAACAACGCCATCTCTGGCGGCGGCTTCGACAGCTCGCTGCTGCAATACCTGAGCAGCCAGGAGTTCCACGAACACCCGCCGAAAATCATCGTCTGGGAATTCGCCACGCACTACGACATGGCGCAGAAAAGCTTCTACCGCCAAGCCATGCCGCTGGTGGACAACGGCTGTGACGGTCAAAAAGCGCTGCTGAAGAACGACGTGAAACTGCGCAACGGCAGCACCGAGATTCTGGTCAACGGCAAGAACCAATTGCTCGACCTGCAAGGCGGGCAACACCAGATCGACCTGACCTTCAGCGACCCTTCGGTGAAAACCCTGCAAGCGACCATCTGGTACCTCAACGGCCGCCGCGAAAACCTCAAACTGGAACAAAGCGCCGCCGCCGATACTGGTGGCCGTTATGTGTTCCAACTGCGTAACGACCCTGGCTGGGCAGAGTTGAACATGCTCGCCATGGAAATTCACAGCCCCGAGCAAATGCCCGACGGCCTCAGCGTAAAAGCCACGCTGTGCAAACGTCCGGCAGGCGGGGCCGGCACCCTAACGGCAAAAGCCGCAGGAGGCACGAACCTATGAACATCCCTCACACCTTGCTGCGTAGTGCAGCGTTGAGCACCTTGTTGGTGGCCGGCAGCGCCAGTGCGGCCCTGGTTCCGCCCCAGGGCTATTACGCGCCGATTGAAAGCAAGAAAACCAAACCGCCGGAAGAACAATGCGGCGCGCCGCCCAAGCCTTACACCGACAAGCTGGTGTTTCGCAGCAAATACGAAGGCTCGGATAAAGCCCGCGCCACGCTGAACAAGGAATCGGAAAAAGCCTTCCGCGACTCCACCGCCAGCATCACCACGCTGGAACGCGGCGTGAGCAAGCAGGTGATGGGCTATATGCGTGACGGTCGCCAGGAACAGCTCGACTGCACCCTGAGCTGGCTGACCACCTGGGCACAGGCCGACGCGTTGCTGAGCACCGACTTCAACCACACCGGCAAGTCGATGCGCAAATGGGCGCTGGGCAGTGTGGCGTCGGCGTATCTGCGCTTGAAGTTTTCCGAATCGAAACCGCTGGCGGCCTACCCGCAACAGGCGCAATTGATCGAGCGCTGGTTTAGCAAGTTGGGCGATCAGGTGGTGAAAGACTGGAGCTACCTGCCGCTGAAAAAAGTGAATAACCACTCGTACTGGGCGGCGTGGTCGGTGATGGCCACGGCGGTGGCGACCGACCGGCAAGACTTGTTCGACTGGGCCATTGAGCAATACCGCGTCGGCGCCAATCAAGTCGACGACGAAGGCTTTTTGCCCAACGAACTGAAACGTAAACAGCGCGCCCTCGCCTACCACAACTACGCCCTGCCGCCGCTGGCCATGATCGCCAGCTTCGCCGAAGCCAACAACGTTGACCTGCGCACGGAAAACCGCGACGCCCTCAGCCGCCTGGCCAAACGCGTGATGGAAGGCGTGAACAACCCTGACGAATTCGCCAGCAAAGCCGGCGAAAAACAGGACATGGAAGACCTGAAAATCGACAGCAAATTCGCCTGGCTGGAACCTTACTGCCAGCTCTACCAATGCGCCGGCGATACGTTGAAGTGGAAGCAGTCGATGCAGCCGTTCAAGACCTTTCGCCTGGGTGGCGATTTGACCCGCGTGTTTGATCCGCAGGCGGAGAAGGGCAAGAAGGATTCCTGAGTTTTAAGCGGATGGTGTTTGCCCAGGCAACACCATTCAGCCCCCTCGCCCCAGCGGGGAGAGGGCTGGGGGCGGCCGGCTAGGAGAGGGGGTTGGATTTCAGCCCGAGCAATTGAGTAAAGGCGGCAAGTTTGCCCTCACCCTAACCCTCTCCCGCAAGCGGGAGAGGGGACTGACCGAGCTAGACGCAGTATCGCGATTCGGCCCCCTCGCCCCAGCGGGGAGAGGGCTGGGGTGAGGGGGGTTGGATTTCAGCCCGAGCAATTGAGTAAAGGCGGCAAGTTTGCCCTCACCCTAACCCTCTCCCGCAAGCGGGAGAGGGGACTGACCGAGCTAGACGCAGTATCGCGATTCGGCCCCCTCGCCCCAGCGGGGAGAGGGCTGGGGGCGGCCGGCTAGGAGAGGGGGTTGGATTTCAGCCCCAACAATTGAGTAAGGGCAGCAAGTTTGCCCTCACCCTACCCCTCTCCCGCAAGCGGGAGAGGGGACTGACCGAGTAGCTCGAAATAACACAATCCACCCGGAAATCCCGGGGGGGTTTGGGGGGGATGTGGCGCTAGCCACGTCCTCTGAACCGAAGGTGAAGATGGAGAGAGTCGGATGGTTTTTTCATCCAATGTGTTCCTGTTCTTGTTCCTGCCGATTTTCCTCGGCTTGTATTACTTGAGCGGGCAACGCTATCGCAATCTGCTGCTGCTGATTGCCAGCTACGTGTTCTACGCCTGGTGGCGGGTGGATTTTCTGGCGCTGTTTGCCGGCGTTACGCTGTGGAATTACTGGATCGGCCTCAAGGTCGGCGCCGCCGGGGTGCGGACCAAGCCGGCGCAGCGCTGGTTGCTGCTCGGCGTGGGTGTAGACCTGTGCATTCTCGGCTATTTCAAATACGCCAATTTCGGCGTCGACAGCCTTAACGCCATCATCAGCTCGTTCGGCCTGGAGCCGTTCATTCTGACCCACGTGTTGCTGCCCATCGGCATCTCGTTCTACATCTTCGAGTCGATCAGCTACATCATCGACGTGTACCGGGGCGACACGCCGGCCACGCGCAATCTCATCGACTTCGCCGCCTTTGTGGCGATCTTCCCGCACCTGATTGCCGGCCCTGTGTTGCGCTTTCGCGACTTGGCCGACCAGTTCAACAACCGCACCCACACCCTGGATAAATTCTCCGAAGGCGCCACGCGCTTTATGCAGGGTTTCATCAAAAAGGTGTTTATCGCCGACACCCTGGCGATTGTCGCGGACCACTGCTTCGCTCTGGAAAATCCCACCACTGGCGATGCCTGGCTCGGTGCGCTGGCCTACACGGCGCAGCTGTATTTCGACTTCTCCGGCTACAGCGACATGGCCATCGGCCTGGGCTTGATGATGGGCTTTCGCTTTATGGAGAACTTCAAGCAGCCGTACATCAGCCAGTCGATCACCGAGTTCTGGCGGCGCTGGCATATCAGCCTGTCCACCTGGCTGCGCGATTACCTGTACATCACCCTGGGCGGCAATCGCGGCGGCAAGGTGGCGACGTACCGCAATCTGTTCCTGACCATGCTGCTGGGCGGGCTGTGGCACGGCGCCAACATCACCTACATCGTGTGGGGCGCCTGGCATGGCGTGTGGCTGGCGATTGAAAAAGCCATCGGCATCAACACCGCACCGCGCAGTTTCAACGTGCTGCGCTGGGCCTTCACCTTCTCGCTGGTGATCATGGGCTGGGTGATTTTCCGCGCGGAAAACCTGCACGTGGCCGGCCGCATGTACGGCGCCATGTTTGGCTTTGGCGACTGGAACCTGTCGGAACTCAACCGCGCCAACCTCACCGGCTTGCAGGTGGCGACGCTGGTAGTGGCCTACGCCACCCTCGCCTTCTTCGGGCTGCGGGATTTCTACGCCAACCCGCCCAGCGACAAAGGCAAAACCACCGAAGCCGACGGCCCTGCCACCGCGCAACCAGGCACCGTTAAAGCAGTGCCGGGCGAGCAGCCGAACATTCATGTGCCCGGCTTCACCGTGGGCACCGATGCACAGGTGCAAGCCGCGTACTGGACCGCCGACTGGCCGCGCTACGCCATGCGAGCGCTGGTGTTGCTGCTGTTCGTGGCCTCGATTCTCAAGCTCTCGGCGCAGAGCTACTCGCCCTTCCTTTACTTCCAGTTCTGAGCGAGCCCAGCCATGACCCGATCATTACGCATTCTGTATATCGCCGTGTTCCTCGGCCTGCTGCTGGGCCTGGGCCTCTGGTCGCTGCGCGCCTTCATGGGCTTTAGCACCACGCCGGCCGACACCGTGCTCAACGGCAAATGGGCCAAGGCCACCGAAACCCAGTACGACAAGCAATTTCCCCTAAAACGTCTGGGCACCAACCTGTGGGCGGCACTGGACTACAAGCTGTTCAACGAAGGCCGTCCCGGTGTGGTGCTGGGGCGTGATCAATGGCTGTTCAGCGATGAAGAATTCAAACCCATCGCCAAGGGCGAGCAGTACCAGGAAGAAAACCTGGCGCTGATTCAAGGCGCGCGGGAGCAGTTGGAGAAACGGGGCGTGAAGGTGGTGCTGGCCATTCTGCCGGCCAAGGCGCGGCTGTATCCCGAGCACCTGGGCGATGAAACCCCGGCCTCGTTGCACAGCGACTTGTACCAACGCTTCCACGCCAGCGCCGAACGGGCCGGCATTCTCGCCCCGGATCTGCTCATGCCGCTGCAACACGCCAAGCTACAAGGCCAGGTGTTCCTGCGTACCGACACCCACTGGACGCCCATGGGCGCCGACGTGGTCGCACAGAACCTCAGCGCCACCGTGGCGAAACAGGCGCCGATCAATGCCGCGCCGCAGCAGTTCATCACCGAATCGAAACAGCCCGAGCCGTATAAGGGAGACCTCACCTCGTTCCTGCCGCTGGACCCGCTGTTCAGCGACCTGCTGCCCAAGCCGGACCAGTTGCAACAGCGCACCACTCGCGCCGCTGACGAGCCGGGCGCAGAAGGCGATGACGCCCTGTTCGCTGATGCGCAAGTGCCCGTGGCACTGGTGGGCACCAGCTACAGCGCCAACCCGAACTGGAATTTCGTCGGCGCGCTGCAACAAGCGCTGAAAAGCGACGTGGTCAGCTACGCCGAACAGGGCCACGGGCCGATCGAACCGATGCTCAAGTATTTGCAAAGCGATGAATTGAAAAACGCGCCGCCCCAGCTGGTGATCTGGGAATTCCCCGAGCGCTATTTGCCGATGAAAACCAACCTGAGCGACTTCGATCCCAAGTGGGTCGCTCAACTCAAGGCCGCCGGTGCGGCTACTGACGTGGCCGCATCCGGCCGCCAATCCTCCTTGCCAATCCAGGCAAACCGCTAGACCGGTGCCCTGCTCGCGCCTTTCCGGGCGGGCATCACCTCATCATGGAGAACGACACAATGAAGCCATCCATCACCCATGCAATCGTTAACAACCGCCTCGGTAAAGCCTGCGCGTTCGTGGTAGTTGGCCTGCTCGCCGCCCAGGTACACGCCGACGAAGCCGCGCTCTACGGCCCCACCGCGCCGAAGGGTTCGGCATTCGTGCGGGTGTACAACGCCGGCAGCCAGGAAATCAACGCCACGGTCGGCAGCGCCAAGCTCGACGACGTGGGCCCACTGGGCAGCAGCGACTTTGGCTTTCTGCCGGGCGGCGACTACAGCGCCCAGGTCGGCTCGCAAACCGTGCCGGTCAAGCTGGCCGCCGATAAGTACTACACCATCGTCGCCCTGCCCGGCGGCCAACCGAAACTGGTGGAAGAACCGCCGTTCAAGAACAAACAGAAAGCCCTGGTGCGCGTGCAAAACCTCAGCGACACCAAAGTCACCCTGAAAACCGCCGACGGTAAAACCGCCGTCGTCGAAGACGTCGCCCCCGCCGCCCGAGGCGACCGCGAAATCAACCCGGTGAACGTCAAGCTCGCGCTGTTCAACGGCTCGCAGAAGATCAGCGACCTGAAGCCGGTCTCGCTCGCCCGGGGTGAAGCGGTTGCGCTGTACGTCACCGGCTCCGGCAGCAAGCTTTCGCCAGTGTGGGTCAAGCGCCCGACTGCTACTGAATAAACCAGCTTTTGGCTTTTCGCTTCGTGAATATCGATCGCGCGAGCTAGAGCGTGCCAAGGCAAAACCAGACCAGGAAGCGCAGTTGGCTGTAGCCAATGAGCAGTCCTGGGCTGGTTTTAACGCAGGCAGGCCGACGCGCAGCAGATCGCACGGACTCACATGTAAAGGAGATTCCCATGATTCCAATCATCCTGTCGGGCGGCAGCGGATCGCGGCTGTGGCCGCTATCGCGCAAACAGTTTCCCAAGCAATTCCTCGCACTCACCGGCGAGCACACCATGTTCCAGCAAACCCTCGAACGCCTGGTGTTCGAAGGCATGCAGCCGCCGGTAATCGTGTGCAACAAAGACCACCGTTTTATCGTGCAGGAGCAGCTGTCAGCGCTGAACCTGGCGAGCCAGGCGGTGCTGATGGAACCCTTCGGCCGCAACACCGCCCCGGCCGTGGCGATTGCCGCCATGAAGCTGCTCAATGAAGGCCGCGACGAGTTGCTGCTGGTAATGCCGGCGGACCACGTCATCGATGACCAGAAAGCCTTCCAGCGTGCCCTGGCCATCGCCACCATCGCCGCCGAGGCGGGCGAGTTGGTGCTGTTCGGCGTACCGGCAACCAAACCGGAAACTGGCTATGGCTATATCAAAGCCGGCCAGGACGGCGCGCTGCCCGAAGGCGTCAGCCGCGTCGAGCAGTTCGTGGAGAAACCCAATGCCCAGCGCGCTGCCGAGTTTGTTAAATCCGGCAGCTATTTCTGGAACAGCGGCATGTTTCTGTTCCGCGCCAGCCGCTTCCTCGACGAACTGAAACGCCACGACCCGGACATCTACGACACCTGCCTGCTGGCCCTGGAACGCAGCACCTTCGATGGCGAAAACATCGACATCGACGCCGCCACCTTCGAGTGCTGCCCCGACAACTCCATCGACTACGCCGTAATGGAAAAAACCGACCGCGCCTGCGTGGTGCCGCTGACCGCAGGCTGGAGCGACGTGGGTTGCTGGAGTTCGTTGTGGGATGTGCATGAAAAAGACGACGCCGGCAACGTCACCAAAGGCGACGTGGTCGTGCGCGACAGCCACAACTGCCTGGTGCACGGCAACGGCAAGCTGGTGTCGGTGATCGGCCTGGAAAACATCGTGGTGGTGGAAACCAAGGACGCCATGATGATCGCCAGCAAAGACCGCGTGCAGGAGGTCAAGCAGCTGGTCAACACGCTGAAAGAAGCCGGCCGCAGCGAAACCGAAAACCACTGCGAGGTGTATCGGCCGTGGGGCTCGTACGACTCGGTGGACATGGGCGGGCGCTTTCAGGTCAAGCACATCACCGTGAAGCCAGGCGCGCAGTTGTCCCTGCAAATGCACCACCACCGGGCCGAGCACTGGATTGTGGTGTCGGGCACCGCCGAGGTGACGTGCGATGAAAACGTGTTCCTGCTGACGGAGAACCAGTCGACCTATATTCCGATTGCCTCGGTTCACCGGCTGGCCAACCCGGGGAAAATTCCGCTGGAGATTATTGAGGTGCAGTCGGGCAGTTATCTGGGTGAGGACGACATTGAGCGCTATGAGGATATTTATGGGCGCGATGAGGGCAGTGGGGTGCAGGTGAAGACGGTGGTGCGGTAGTTTTTTGAAGAGCAAAGGCCCCTCACCCCAGCCCTCTCCCGCCGGCGGGAGAGGGAGCCGATCACCGCTCGCCCGCAAAACGTCACCCCTCGCCCGCAGGCGGGAGAGGGAGCCGATCACCGTTCTCCCGCAGAACGTCACCCCTCGCCCGCTCGCGGGAGAGGGGCCGGGGGTGAGGGGCTGTTGATTTAAAAGCCAAAAAAAAACCGGACCCCAAGGCCCGGTTTTTTCCCTCCTATCCAACCCTCACATATTCGCTTCCGCATACTCGGCCAGCACCGACCGTGGCACGCCTTGCAGGGTGATATGCACCCCATGTGGAAAATCTTTAAAGCGCTCCGTCAGGTAGGTCAGCCCCGAGCTGGGTGCTGACAGATACGGCGTATCGATCTGCGCCAGGTTACCCAGGCACACCACTTTGGAACCGGTACCGGCACGCGTGATGATGGTTTTCATCTGGTGCGGCGTCAGGTTCTGGCATTCGTCGATCAAAATCAGGCTTTGCTGGAAGCTACGACCGCGAATGTAGTTCAGCGATTTGAATTGCAGCGGCACTTTGCCAAGGATGTAGTCGACGCTGCCGTGGGTGTTCTCGTCGTCCATGTGCAGGGCTTCGAGGTTGTCGGTGATGGCGCCCAGCCACGGCTCCATTTTTTCCGCTTCGGTGCCGGGCAGGAAACCGATTTCCTGGTCCAGCCCCTGCACGCTACGGGTAGCGATGATGCGCCGGTAACGCTTGGTGACCATGGTCTGTTCGATGGCGGCCGCCAAGGCCAGGATGGTTTTGCCCGAGCCGGCCGCGCCGGACAGGTTGACCAGGTGAATATCCGGATCGAGCAAGGCGAACAGCGCCAGGCTCTGGTAGATGTCGCGCGGGCGCAGGCCCCACGCTTCTTGATGCAGCAAGGGTTCCTGGTGCAGGTCGAGCAGCAGCAGCTCATCGGCTTTGATGCCTTTGACCCAGCCGACAAAACCCTGCTCGTCGATGATGAATTCGTTGATGTGCACGGCCGGCAAGTTGTCGGTCATCTGCACGCGGTGCCAGGTACGGCCATGGTCCTGGCGGGTGTCGACCTTGTTGACGCGATCCCAGAACGAGCCGCTGAGGGTGTGATACCCGCGCGGCAACAGCGAGATGTCGTCGACCAGTTGGTCGGTGTGGTAGTCCTCAGATTCAATGCCACAGGCGCGCGCCTTGAGGCGCATGTTGATGTCTTTGGTAACCAGCACCACAGAGAGGCCCGGCTTGCGGGCTTGCAAGTCGACCAGTTGGTTGATGATTTTGTTGTCGTTGAGGTCTTCGGGCAGCCAGGTGATGGGCTCGGCGCGACGACTCATGAGGATGGAGAGATAACCGCAGGGACCGCTTTTATCGCGTTGAATCGGTACACCGTGTTCGACTTCTTCGGGAGAGGCACCGCCGAGGATCTTGTCGATCAGGCGGATGGCTTGCCTGCATTCTGCTGCGACGCCTTGCTTGCCAGTTTTGAGTTTGTCCAGCTCCTCGAGCACGGTCATGGGGATGGCGACGTGGTGTTCCTGGAAATTCAGGAGGGCGTTGGGGTCGTGGATCAGAACGTTGGTATCGAGGGCGTAGAGGATTGGAGCAGTAGGGCTGGAGCGTCCGTGGTCATCCATACTCGGTCACCTTCTTATAGGAGCCAAGCGACGGAATGCCAGGTCAGCGCTCCGCCGCACCAGACCGCCGTTTCATTCCCTGGCCGCAGCGGGGGAATTGCACCAGCAGAGAAGAGGCTGCTGCGTGCCAGTTACGACGGTCTGCCTTTTAGATACTCCAAAAAACGTGACAGGAAAAAGTAATTTTTGCGTTTGCCAGGTTTATTTTTCGGTGCGACGAAAAGCCCTTGGCGTCCCTGCAGCACCTCGTTAAAGTCGGAAGTCCTACCAGCGCTTAACAGCCTTTTCCTACATACATTGTGCGTATGCAGGATCGTTCGCCCCGCCCTCCTCCTGTTCTCTTTTTTCCATCACCGTTTGCTGCCGTACCGGCCTGCGCCCGATGCAAGGCACAAGTGCGCCCTTGCGAACTGGTATGATGCGCCGCTTTTTTCGCCGCACCCGACTCCTCGGAACCGAGCCACAGAGCGCCAGCCAGGCGTCTGTGCTTTGCTTCGATGAGCAACAAGACGGCCACTGATCACATCCGCGGAGCCCGCCCATGCTGGAAAGACTGTTCCAACTCACTGCACACAACACCACGGTGCGCACCGAGGTCCTTGCCGGGATCACGACTTTCCTGACCATGGCTTACATCCTGTTCGTTAACCCGAGCATCCTCGGCGAGACCGGCATGGATAAAGGTGCCGTGTTCGTGGCGACCTGCCTGGCCGCCGCCATCGGTTCGGCGATCATGGGCTTTATCGCCAACTACCCCATCGCCCTCGCGCCGGGCATGGGCTTGAACGCGTTCTTCACCTACACCGTCGTGTTGCACATGGGCCACACCTGGCAAGTGGCGCTGGGTGCGGTGTTCCTGTCGGCGTGTATGTTTTTTGTGCTGTCGATCTTTCGCATCCGTGAATGGATCATCAACAGCATTCCTCTGGAGCTGCGCTCGGCCATTGCCGCCGGCATCGGTTTGTTCCTGGCCCTGATCGCGCTGAAAGAAGCGGGCATCGTCGTCGCCAACCCGGCCACGCTGGTGGGCATGGGCGACCTCAGCCAACCGGCGCCGCTGCTGGCGATTCTCGGCTTCTTTATCATCGTTGCGCTGGAAGCTCGCAAAATCACCGGCGCCGTGTTGATCGGCATTCTGGTGACCACCGCAGCGGGCATCGCCCTGGGCGTTTCGCAGTTCGGCGGCGTGTTCTCAATGCCGCCGTCCTTGGCCCCAACCTTTATGCAGTTGGACATTAAAGGCGCGTTGAACATCGGCCTGGTGACCGTGGTGTTTGCCTTCCTGTTTGTGGATATTTTCGACAACTCCGGCACCCTGATCGCCGTGGCTAAAAAGGCCGGTCTGATGCGCGCCGATGGCCATATGCCGAAGATGGGCCGCGCCCTGATCGCCGACAGTAGCGCGGCCATGGTCGGTTCGGTGCTCGGCACCTCGACCACCACCAGCTACATCGAATCGGCAGCGGGCGTGAGCGCCGGTGGCCGCACCGGGCTGACCGCCGTGGTGGTGGCCATTCTGTTTCTGCTGTCGCTATTCCTCGCGCCACTGGCCGGCAGCGTGCCGGCTTTCGCCACCGCGCCGGCGTTGCTGTTCGTGGCCGTGCTGATGACCGCTGGCCTGGCAGAAATTGACTGGAGCGACATCACCGTCGCCGCCCCGGTGGTGATTACCGCCCTGGCCATGCCACTGACCTTCTCGATTGCCAACGGCATCGCCTTTGGCTTTATCGCCTGGGCGGTGATCAAGCTGCTCGCCGGCCGCTGGCGCGAACTGAACCCGGCCATCGTGATTCTGGCCGTGCTGTTCGTGGTGAAACTGGGGTGGTTCAACGCATGAGCGCGCCCCAATTCGACCCCAGCACCTACGACGCCCAACTGGCGGAAAAGAAGCAGCGCCTGCAAGATTTGCTCGCGCCGTTTGATGCGCCCGCACCGCAAGTATTCGAGTCGCCGCGCGAGTTTTATCGCCTGCGTGCCGAGTTCCGCTTGTGGCGCGAAGGCGAAGAACGCTTCTACGCCATGTTCGCCGCCGGCGATAAACACACGCCAATCCTGCTCGAAGACTTCCCCATCGCCAGCCAGCGCATTAACGCGCTGATGCCGTTGCTCAAAGCCGCCTGGCAGGGCAGCAAGGCGCTGGGCTTCAAACTGTTTCAGGTGGAATTTCTGACCACACTGGCCGGCGACGGGCTGATTACCCTGTGCTACCACCGCCCGTTAAATGAGGAATGGCAAGCTGCCGCCGAGCAGTTGGCAGCGGACCTGGGCGTGAGCATCGTCGGCCGCTCCCGTGGGCAACGGCTGGTAGTGGGCCGCGATTACGTCGTGGAAAAACTCGATGTCGCCGGCCGCACCTTCAGCTACCGGCAACCGGAAGGCGCCTTCACCCAACCCAACGGCACCGTGAACCAGCACATGCTCAATTGGGCGTACGAAGCGCTCGGTCAACGCAGCGACGATTTGCTCGAGCTGTATTGCGGCAACGGCAATTTCACCCTGCCGCTGGCCACCCGTGTGCGCAACGTGCTGGCCACGGAAATCAGCAAAACCTCGGTGAACGCGGCGCTGGCCAATCTGCATGACAACGGCGTGAGCAACGTGACGTTGGTGCGTTTGTCGGCCGAAGAACTGACCGAAGCGCTCAACGACGTGCGGCCGTTCCGTCGCCTGCAAGGCATCGACCTCAAGGCTTACGAATTCGGCAGCGTATTCGTCGACCCGCCTCGCGCCGGCATGGACCCCGACACCTGCGAGCTGACACGACGTTTCGACAACATCCTGTACATCTCCTGCAACCCGGAAACCCTCGCGGCGAACATCGCCCAACTAAACGACACGCATCGCATCGAGCGCTGCGCGCTGTTTGACCAGTTCCCGTACACCCATCACATGGAATCGGGCGTTCTGCTGACGCGCCGTTAATCGCCGCGCCTGCTCCCCTGCGGAAATACTTGTACAAGGCGCTTGCACTTGTACAAGTACATCACTAGTCTCTCGCCTAAAGCTGTACAAGATCTTTCTCTTGTACAAGTAAGCCGTAGGGGCAGACATGGGTCAGAGCAAACCGAAAATAGCCGTCAGCGCCTGCTTAATGGGCGATGAGGTGCGCTACAACGGCGGGCACAAGCGTTCAACGCTGTGCACCGAGCAACTGACTGAGCACGTGGATCTGGTGGGCGTTTGCCCGGAAGTGGCAATCGGCATGGGCACGCCGCGCGAGCCGATCCGCCTGGTGGGCGATATCGCTGCACCGCGTGCGGTGGGCACCGTGAGCCCTGAGCTGGAAGTGACTGACGCACTCACCGCCTACGGCGAGAAGATGGCCACGCAGCTCACCGGCATCAGCGGCTACATCTTTATGCAGAAGTCGCCCTCGTGCGGGCTGTACCGGGTCAAGGTGTATCAGGCCAATGGCTTGCCGGCGCCGGGCGGGGGTCGTGGTCTGTACGCCGCTGCGTTCTGTGCGGCTTTGCCGGATTTGCCGGTGGAAGAAGAAGGCCGGCTGAACGACCCGGTGCTGCGGGAAAATTTCCTCACCCGCGTTTACGCCTATGCCGACTGGCAGGAGCTGCTGCAAACCGGCCTGACCCGCCAGCGCCTCACGCACTTTCATGCCCGCTACAAATACCTGTTGCTGGCGACCAACCCTGAGCAGTACCGCGCCCTGGGCCAATTGCTTGGCGACATGGTGCTGCACGATTTGAAAGACCTCGCCCCACGCTATTTCAGTGCATTGATGGAGGCGCTGCGCAAATGCGCCACGCGCGGCACCCATAGCAACGTGTTGCAGCACCTCAGCGGCCACTTGAAGCAAACGCTGAGCACCAAAGAAAAAGCCGAAATGCAGCAGCTGATCGAGCAATATCGCCGCGGTTACGTACCGTTGGTGGTGCCGCTCACGCTGCTTAAACACCATTTCCTCTTGCACCCTGATCACTACGTTGCGCAACAGGTTTATCTGCAGCCGCACCCGGCCACGCTGAGCCTGCGCAACGCGCTCTGAATTGGAACAGACACATGAATAAACACGCCCCCCAGCACGATGAACCCGAAGACAGCACCGATGCCGAGCTGCAAGCGGCACTGGCCAATAACTTGCTGCCGATCCGCGACGTGTCGCGCATTACGGGCGTCAACCCGGTCACCCTGCGCGCCTGGGAGCGTCGCTACGGGTTGATCGTGCCGCAGCGCACGGCCAAAGGGCATCGCCTGTACACGCAAGATCACATCGCCCGTATTCAGGCGATTCTCACCTGGCTCAATCGCGGCGTAGCGGTCAGCCAGGTCAAGGCGCTGCTGAAAACCGCCGCGCTGCCCAATGCCCATGTCGACAGCAATGGCTGGGAAGAAGCCCGCGTGGCGCTGCTCAATGCCATTAGCGAACAAGCTGAGCGCCGGTTGGACGATGCCTTCAAGCGCGTCGAGCTGCTGTACCCACCGAAACTGCTCTGCGAACAACTGCTGCTGCCGCTGCTTGCCGAGCTGGAACAGCGTTGGCAAGGCCAGTTCGGCGCGCAGTTGGAAAAGGTGTTTTTCTTCTCCTGGCTGCGCAGCAAATTGGGTTCGCGCATTTATCAAAACAACCGTCAGCAGAGCGGCGCGCCGTTGCTGCTGGTGAATCTGTCGGACCTGCCGATGGAGCCGGCGCTGTGGCTGTCGGCCTGGCTGCTGAGCAGCGCCGATTGTGCCGTCGAGGTGTTCGACTGGCCGTTGCCGCCGCTGGAGTTGGCGCTGGCTATCGAGCACATCAAGCCGCGCGCCACGCTGTTGTATTCCGGCCAGGCGCTGGCCAGCGCGCAGTTGCCCAAGCTGCTCGCCGACAGCAGCTGCCCGCGCTTGCTGGTGGGCCCGACCGTGCGCATTCACCACGCCGATTTGCTCGCGCTGCAAACCCAGCTCAACGGCCTGCACCTGGCCGATGATCCCTTGCTGGCCCTGGAAACGTTGCAGCAGCTCGACTTGCTCGGCGCCAAAAAGGCCAACGCGTGATGCGCCAGCTGATGTGGTTTCGCACCGACCTGCGCGTGCAGGACAACAGCGCCCTAACCGCCGCCATGCAGGCGGGGCCGACGCTCGCGGTGTTTCTACTCAGCCCCTCGCAATGGCAACAACACGACGACGCCCCGTGCAAAGTCGACTTCTGGCTGCGCAACCTCGCGCCCTTGCGCGACGCGCTGGGAAAGCTGGGCGTGCCGCTGCTGATCCGCAAGGCCGACACCTGGGCCGACGCGCCACAGGTGATTGCCGAGCTGTGCAACGAGCATGAAATTGGCTGCGTGCAGGTTAATGAAGAGTACGGAATCAACGAAACCAAGCGCGACCATGCCGTGGCCGACCGCCTGGGCGAGCAAGGCGTGCTTTGGCACAGCCACCTCGATCAGTTGCTGTTCCAGCCGGGCAGCATTCTGACCAAAGCGGGCAATTATTTTCAGGTGTTCAGCCAGTTCCGCAAGGTCTGCTACAGCCGCCTGCACACGGCGTTGCCGCCGCTCGTGCCGTTGCCGAAAAAGCAGGCTGCGCTGGGCATTGCCGGCGATGCTCTGCCCTCCTCCGTGCCCGGTTTCGCCACGCCACCTGCCAGCCTGCAAGCCCTGTGGCCGGCGGGCGAGGCTGAGGCCCATGAGCGCCTGGACACCTTTGCTGACGAGCGCATCGGCGAGTACCACGACAGCCGCGACCTGCCGGCCAAACCGGGCACCAGCCAACTGTCGACGTACTTGGCGGCGGGTGTGGTGTCGCCGCGCCAATGCCTGCACCGCGCCCTGATGAGCAACCACGGTGAGTTCGAAAGCGGCAACACCGGCATCATCACCTGGATTAACGAGCTGCTCTGGCGCGAGTTCTACAAGCACATTCTCGCCGGCTACCCCCGTGTGTCGCGGCACCGCGCGTTTCGCCAGGAAACCGAGGCGCTGGCCTGGCGCAACGCGCCCAAAGACCTCGCTGCCTGGCAGGAAGGTCGTACCGGCATTCCGCTGATTGATGCGGCCATGGCGCAGCTGCTGGCGACCGGCTGGATGCACAACCGCCTGCGCATGGTGGTGGCGATGTTTCTGACCAAAAACCTGCTGATCGACTGGCGCGAAGGCGAGCGGTTTTTTATGCGCCATTTGATTGATGGCGACCTGGCGGCGAACAACGGCGGCTGGCAGTGGAGCGCGTCCACCGGCACCGACTCGGTGCCCTACTTCCGCATTTTCAACCCGGTCAGCCAGTCGCAGCGCTTCGATACCCAAGGCCGTTTTATTCGCCACTGGCTGCCGCAGTTGAACGACCTCAGCGACAAAGACGTGCACAACCCGCACCTGCGCAAAGGCGCCGACCTGTTTGGCGGCGTGGACTACCCCGCGCCGATTGTCGATTTAAGCAGTAGCCGTGCCCGCGCCATCAGCGCGTTCAAGAGCCTGGGCGATGCCCAACTTCCGCCGTTGTTTGGCGACGACAGCGATGTGCCCTGGAGAAACTGAGCCATGCCCCTTGAACGAGCATCAGCGCCCGGCGACGAGCCGCAGCGTGACAGTGAACAGCGCGACTTCCTCCGGCGCTTCGCTAACGGCTTTGCCGCCTTGAACGCGGACAATCTGGACGCACTCGGCCAGCTCTACAGCGACAACGTGCGCTTCCAGGATCCACTGCATGAGATTCACGGCCTGCCGGCCATGCGTGCGTACTTCGAGCAGCTGTACGCCAACGTTCAAGACCTGCACTTTCAATTCCACGGGTTCGATGAACTCATGCCGGGCGCCGGCTACCTGCGCTGGACCATGACCTACCGCCATCCCCGTTTGAATGGCGGCAAAGCCATCGCGGTACAAGGCTGTTCGCACCTGCTGTGGCACGACAAGGTGTACGCACACCACGACTACTTCGATGCCGGCGCCCTGCTGTACGAACACCTGCCCGTGATGGGCCGGGTTATTCACTGGCTGAAGGGGCGCCTGGCATGAGCAGCAGCAGACGTATCTGGCTGACCGGCGCCAGCAGCGGCATTGGCGCGGCCCTGGCCGAACAGTTGTTGGCGCAAGGCAACCGCCTCGCCCTCAGTGCGCGCCGTGTGGAACCGTTGCAAGCCCTGGCTGAGCGGTTTCCGGGACGCGTTCTGGTAGTGCCCGGTGACTTGGGCGAAGCCGAACAAGTGCGCGAGATCGGTGAGCAGATCGCCCAGCAATGGGGTGCGCTGGATGGCGCGATTCTGAATGCCGGCACCTGCGAATACATCGACGCTCAGCACTTCGAAGCGGCCATGATCGAGCGCGTCATGCGCGCCAACCTGCTGTCGGCCAGTTACTGCATTGAGGCGGCATTGCCGTTGTTGCGTGCAGGCCACCAGCCGCATTTGGTCGCCGTTGCCAGCTCGGTCACCTATTTGCCGTTGCCTCGCGCCGAAGCCTACGGTGCCTCGAAAGCGGCGCTGCGTTATCTGATGCAGGCGCTGCGCATTGACCTCGCCGCCGAGGGCATCGACGTCACGTTGGTGAGCCCGGGCTTTGTCGACACGCCGCTCACCGCGCGCAATGACTTCGCCATGCCGATGACCTGGACCGCTGAAAAAGCCGCCACACACATCGCCAAGCGCCTGCCAAAACGCCCCCACGAAATCGCGTTCCCCGGCCCTTTTATTGCCGTGCTCAAGCTGCTCGCCAGCCTGCCTTCCACCGTGCAATTGGCCATGGGTAAACGCATGGCCCGCACCTCTGAGCCTGCTCAGCATTCCGCCAAGGACGACGTATGAAAATTGCCATTATCGGCAGCGGTATTTCAGGGCTGACCAGCGCCTATCTGCTCAATCGCCAGCACGATATTCAGGTATTTGAAGCCAGCGATTGGATCGGAGGCCACACCCATACCGTGGACGTGCAGGTCGATGGCCGCGACTACGCGGTGGATACCGGTTTTATCGTGTTCAACGACTGGACCTACCCGAACTTCATTCGCTTGCTCGACAAACTGAAAGTGGCCTACCAACCCACCGAAATGAGCTTCTCGGTGCACGACCTGCAGAGCGGCGTGGAGTACAACGGCAACACGCTAAACAGCCTGTTCGCCCAGCGCCGCAATCTGCTTTCGCCGACGTTTTGGGGCATGTTGCGCGACATTCTTCGCTTCAACCGCGAAGCGCTGGCCGAGCTGGAAAACCAGCAAATCAACTCCGGCATGACGCTGGGGACTTATTTGAAAACGCGCGGCTATCGCCAGCGCTTTATCGACCATTACATCGTGCCGATGGGTGCGGCGATCTGGTCGATGTCGCTGGGCGAAATGCTCAATTTTCCGCTGCGTTTCTTTGTGCAGTTTTTCAAGAATCACGGCCTGCTGTCGGTGAACAACCGGCCGCAATGGCACGTGATCAGCGGCGGTTCGCGTGGTTATGTGGAGCCGCTGGTTGCGTCGTTCCGCCAGCACATCCGGCTCAATTGCCCGGTGCTGAAAGTGGAACGCGATGAGCTTGGCGTGACCGTGCACAGCGCCCAGGGCATCGAGCATTTCGACAAGGTGATTTTCGCCTGCCACAGCGACCAGGCGCTGCGCCTGCTCGACCAGCCGACGGCGGCGGAGCAAAGCGTTCTCGGCGCGTTGCCGTATGCCGAAAACGACGTGGTGCTGCACACCGATACGCGCCTGCTACCCAAGCGCCGCCTGGCCTGGGCCAGCTGGAACTACCGCCTCGACGGCAACCGCGAGCGCGCGGCGGCGGTGACGTACGACATGAACATTCTGCAAGGCATTCAGAGCGACACCACGTTCTGCGTGAGCCTGAATCAGAACGAGGTGATCGACCCGGCAAAGGTGCTGTCGCGCCACACCTATGCGCATCCGCAATACAGCCTGGCCGGCGTCGAAGCACAAGGGCGCTGGCACGAGCTGCTCGGGGTAAACCATACGTACTACTGCGGCGCCTACTGGGCCAACGGTTTTCATGAAGATGGCGTCGTCAGCGCCCTGCGCGTTGGGCAGGCGTTTGGCGAGGCGCTGCAATGAACAGCGCCTTATACAGCGGCTGGGTGCAGCACCGGCGCTTCAGCCCGCGCGCCCATGATTTCCGTTATCGCATGGGCTTTCTGTTTCTTGATCTGGATGAACAGGAGCAGGTGCTGGCGTTATCGCCATTGGCGGGGCGCAGTCGCTGGGCGCCGTTTGCGTTTCGCGAGACCGACTTTCTGCCGACCTTCACCGGCGCCGGCATTCGCCTGAGCGATGCCGTGCGCGGCGTGGTCAGCGAGGCCTTGGGCACGCCGCTGCTGGGCAGAATCTGCTTACTGGCACAGCCGCGCAGTTGGGGCGTGGCGTTTAATCCGGCGAGTTTTTTCTACTGCTATGACAGCGTCGGGCAGTTGCAGGCGGTGTTGTGCGAAGTCAGCAACACGCCGTGGCGCGAGCGTTATCACTATGTGTTGCCATGCGAAGACGGCCACTCCGGCCCGCACCATGTGCGGGTGGACAAGTCGTTCCATGTATCGCCGTTTTTGCCGCGCGATTTGCAGTACCGCATGACCTTCAGCCAGCCCACTGCACGCCTGGGCGTGTTCATGGCCGACTGGCAAGGCGAGCACAAACTGTTCGACGCCAGCCTGAGTCTGACGCGCAGCCCGCTGACGCGCGCGAGCCTGCACCGGCATTTGCTGAGCTTTCCCTGGATGACCGCCAAAACCGTGTTGGCCATCTACTGGCAGGCCCTGCGCCTGCTGCTTAAACGCACGCCCCTTTTCTCCCACCAGCCGGCGCAGGGTTCTGTGCGCGTGGCTTCGCCGGAAAGCCACCATGAAAAGCCCTAGCCTCAGCAGTAAAACCTTTTCCCGCACTGGCAATGGCATCGGCGCCGGCCTATTGCGCCGCGCCGTGTTGCGCCTGCTCGGGCAACTGCGCCACGGCCAACTGAGCATCGTCGAGAACGGCGAGCGCCTGGTGTTCGGCCAGCCTGGCGCTGAGCTGCAGGCGGAAATTCACGTGCTCGACCCGGCCCTGTGGTCGCTGGTCGCCAGCAATGGCTCGATTGGTTCCGGTGAAGCGTATATCCATGGCTATTGGAGTTCGCCGGACCTGACCGCCGTGGTGCGCGTGTTTGTGTGCAACCTCGATCTGCTCGATTCCATGGAGCGCGGCCTGGCACAACTGGGGCGACCGTTGGTGGCCGGCCTGCATTGGCTGAACCGCAACACACGCAAGGGCTCGCAGAAAAACATCGCGGCGCATTACGACTTGGGTAACGAGCTGTTCGAGCAGTTCCTCGACCCGACCATGATGTATTCCGCTGCCATGTTCCAACGCGCGGACGACACCCTGGAGCAGGCGCAGCTGAATAAGCTGGAACGCATCTGCCAGAAGCTCGCGCTAAAGCCGACCGACCACTTGCTGGAGATCGGCACCGGCTGGGGCAGCATGGCGATTTACGCGGCGGTGAATTACGGCTGCCAGGTGACCACCACCACGTTGTCGCGCGAGCAATATGCCTACACCCGTCAGCGCATTGAAGCGCAGGGGCTGCAAGATCGGGTGACGCTGCTGTTGCAGGACTACCGCGACCTGGTTGGCCAGTACGACAAATTGGTGTCCATCGAAATGATCGAAGCGGTGGGCCACAGCTTTCTGCCTACCTACTTCAAGCAATGCGCGCACCTGCTCAAAGACGATGGGTTGATGCTGCTGCAGGCCATCACCATCCGCGACCAGCGCTATGAGCAGGCCAAACGCAGTGTCGACTTCATTCAACGCTACATTTTCCCCGGCGGCGCCCTGCCCTCGCTGACCACCATGCTCACGGTGGTGACTGAAGAAACCGACATGAACCTTCTGCACATGGAAGACTTCGGCCTGCATTACGCCCGCACCTTGCGCCTGTGGCACGACAACCTGCGCAACGCCCGCCATGCCTTGCACGACAAGGGTTACGACGATTACTTCTTCCGCTTGTGGGAGTTTTACCTGTGTTACTGCGAGGGCGGTTTTATCGAGCGCACCATCGGCACCGCGCAGCTGCTATTGGCCAAACCAGCGGCGCAACCTGCGCCTTTGTTGGGCCGCTTTGACGCTTAAAACCGTGGCGAACGCCGTGCTATTTCAGCTCGGTTGGTTCGCGGGGGTATATAGCCCGCAATACCCGGCATTGCTGGGGATCATCGCACTGGTGGTGGTTATTCACCTGGCGTGGCTCGGGCGCGGCGAGTGGCGCTTGCTGCTGGCAGTAACGCTGCTGGGCACCGCCATCGACAGCGCCCTGATGCACGGCGGCCTGTTCGTGTTTGCCGAGGGGCAAGCGTTGCTGGGCGGCTGGCTGATTCCCGCCTGGTTGGTGCTGATGTGGACACTGCTGGCCACCACCTTGCGCCATTGTCTGGCCTGGACGGCACGGCCGCTGGGGCTGGCGTGCGTATTGGGCGCGGTGAGTGCGCCGCTGTCGTACTACGCCGGCGCTCGGCTCACCGGGGTGCAATTGCCCTTCGGGCTGGCGGCAAGTCTGCTGACCCTGGCGATGCTGTGGGCCGTGCTGTTTCCGTTGCTGCACGCCCTGGCGCGGCGCCTGCACCCGGACGAATAGCAGCCTGCGTCGGGCGGCAATCTGTACACTGTCGCCCCCATGAGCGACCTTCCTGCCATTCCCCTCGTCACCCTCGAGCCCACGCCTGCCGTGGCCTGCTCCAACTGCGCGGCGTGCTGCTGCCAGTTGGAAGTGATGCTGCTCACCGACACCGGCGTACCCGAGCGCTACATCGACACCGATGAGTGGGGCGGCGAGGTGATGGCGCGTCTCGACGACGGCTGGTGCATTGCGCTGGACCGCGACACGATGCGCTGCACCATCTACGAAAACCGGCCCTGGGTGTGCCGGATTTTTGAGACCGGCTCAGCGGAGTGCCTGGAAGAACGCCAACAGTTGTCGACCATTTACCGCTAATTCCCACAGCAGCATCGGTATAGTCGCACCTTAGACGTAACGGACAGGGACGCCCCACGTGCGCAGCATTGAACGCATTTACCCCAAAGACCTCAACCCGCAAAACCCCGACGACCACGCCACGCTGGCCATTCATATGCAGCGCTATGAATTCGCCTCGGGTTTGCTCAGTGGCGCGCGCGTTCTCGACATGGCCTGCGGCTGCGGTTACGGCACAGCGTTATTGGCCGAGCAGAACCCGGACAAGACTGTGATCGGCGTGGACATCGACCCCGACGCCATCGCCTACGCCCAGCAGCACTATCGGCTGAGCAACCTCAGCTACGTGTGCGCCAATGCCGAAACCTTCGCGGGCGAACAGGCGTTCGACACCATCGTCAGCCTGGAAACCATCGAACATTTGCCCAGCCCTGCCCGCCTCGTCGCCAACTACAGTCGCCTGTTGGCAAGCGGCGGTCAGGTGATTGCCTCGGTGCCGATTACGCCGACCCTGGACGGCAATCCCCATCACCTGCACGACTTCAGCAAAGGCTCGTTCGCGCGGCTGTTCCGCAGCCAAGGCCTGCGCTCGGTGAAGGAGCTCGAGCAAGTTCAGTGGTGGCAATTCAAGGGGCTGTTCAGCAAGAAAGCCGATCACCAGAAACAGCATCGCTCTGAAGGCGTGGGCAATGCGGTGTTGCAGTATTACCGGCGCCACCCGTTCTATCTGCTGGCGCGCCTGGGTTCGATGCTTCGCTATGGCTTTAGCAATCGCTACCTGACGTGCCAGTTCAAGGCGCAGTGATCGCGCCCTGAGTTCAGTCAGCTGCTACGGCGGCGAACCCAGCGCGAATCTCTTCTTCGGGCAACTGGTCACCGATAAACACGATCACGCTTTCGCGAACATCGTCGGCGAGCCATCCGCGGTCCCAGTCAAAGCCGTACAGGCGCAGCACGCCCTGGAACACCATGCGCCGGTCTTCGCCGGCAATGTTCAGCACGCCCTTGTAGCGCAGCAGCGAATTGCCGTGGGTTTCCAGCAGGTTTTCCATGAAGGCGCTGAGCTTGTCGATATCCAGCGGCTGCTCGCTTTTCAGCACCAGGGTGCCGATGCGGTCCGGGCTGGCGGCCGGGGTTAGCGGGCGCAGGCTGATGGTGGTGGGAAGGTCAGCGTTGAGGTTGAAGCCGCGTACATCCAGCAGTTCGGCCAAATCGATTTGACCATGTTCAACCACACGAATCGGCGCCCGGCGGTTGATGCGCCCGAGGCGCTGCACCAGCGCGTCGTAGTGCTCGTCGGTCACCAAGTCGCGCTTGCTCACCAGAATGCGATCGGCGAACCCAACCTGCGCCTGGGCGATGGGCTCGGCCAGGTGGCGCTCGG
Organism: Pseudomonas sp. AC136; assembly: GCF_979258585.1. Classification (NCBI taxonomy): domain Bacteria; kingdom Pseudomonadati; phylum Pseudomonadota; class Gammaproteobacteria; order Pseudomonadales; family Pseudomonadaceae; genus Pseudomonas; species Pseudomonas sp. AC136. Next base: position 4,281,205 of record NZ_OZ409865.1, on the reverse strand, counting down.
CATTGGCGGCGTCGACCACGGTGATGATGCCGTCGAGCACATAGCGCTCGCACAGTTCTTCCTCGGCGAAAAAGGTTTGCGCGACTGGCGCCGGGTCGGCCAGGCCGGTGCACTCGATCACCAGGCGATCGAACGCCAGCTCGCCGCTGTCCAGGCGATCCAGAAGCAGGTAGAGGGCTTTCTCCAGCTCGACGTGTATGGAGCAGCACACGCAGCCGTTGGCGAGGGTCATCACCTGCACCGGCTCGGTGCCGAGCAGTTCGCTGTCGATGGGCGTTTCGCTGAATTCGTTCTCGATGACTGCAATCTTCAGCCCGTGCTCTGCCTTGAGAATATGCCGCAGCAAGGTGGTTTTGCCGGCACCGAGAAACCCGCTGAGAACGGTGACCGGAATGGGAGCGTGACTCATGGTTACGTCCTGAACAGTGACGCCGTGGGGCGCCTGAATAGAAAACGCCACGACAAGCGTGGCGCCAGAAATTTCAACAGAAGAAAAGTGCGGTCGATTCAGCAGCAGCGAATGGGCCGCCCCTTTCCGCCGCCATAACGGGCTTCCTGACGTTCACGAAAGAACTCTTCGTACGTCATTACCGGTTTGTCCGGGTGCTTGTTGGCCATGTGTTCGACGTAATTGTCGTAATCGGGCATGCCCACCAGCATGCGCGCGGCCTGCCCCAGGTATTTGCCCATGCGACTCAGGTCATTGAACATGGTCTGTCCTCAATAAAGCGGGCCGGCGCGACGCCGGCCCGTGTCCACGCACGTGATTGGCTCAGATGTGCGGAATGGGTTCGAACGGGGTTTCCTTGTCGCTGCGCTCTGGGCGAACCCAGGCCGCGCGGCCAACCTTGATGGCGTAGAACAGCACGCTGAACACCACGAACAGGAACAGCACCGTGAGGGTGGCGTTGGTGTAGGCGTTGAAGATCACGTGCTGCATTTGCTCGGCATCTTTGGCCGGGGCGATCACTTGGCCTGCGGCCAATGCATCGCTGTATTTGCGACCCAGTGCCACGAAGCCCACTGCCGGGTTGCTGTCGAACAGTTTGATCAGGCCTGCGGTGGTGGTGCAGATTAGCAGCCAGGTGGCGGGCAACGCCGTGACCCAAGCGTACTGCTGACGCTTCATTTTGATCAGCACCACGGTGCCGAGCATCAGCGCGATGCCAGCCAGCATCTGGTTGGAAATACCGAACAGCGGCCACAACGTATTGATGCCGCCCAACGGATCGACTACGCCCTGGTACAGCAACCAGCCCCACATCGCTACGCAACCGCCCGTGGCAATGATGTTGGCGATCCAGGAATCGGTTTTGCGCAGCGCCGGCACGAAGTTGCCGAGCAGATCTTGCAGCATGAACCGACCGGCTCGGGTACCCGCATCGACCGCCGTGAGGATAAACAGCGCCTCGAACAGAATCGCGAAGTGGTACCAGAAGGCCATGGTGTTTTCACCCGGCAGCACCTGGTGAAGAATCTGCGCGATACCCACCGCCAACGTCGGCGCACCACCGGCACGCGCCAGAATGGTGGTTTCACCAATGTCACGCGCCGTGGCTTCCAGCACCTCGGGCGTGATCAGGAACCCCCAACTGCTGACCGTTGCCGCCACCGAGGCAACATCCGCACCCACTACAGCGGGTGGGCTGTTCATGGCGAAGTACACGCCCGGTTCAATCACCGAGGCAGCGACCATGGCCATGATTGCCACGAACGATTCCATCAACATGCCGCCGTAACCGATGTAGCGCGCATGGGACTCGCTCGCCAGCAGCTTCGGCGTGGTGCCCGAGGAGATCAGTGCGTGGAAACCAGACACCGCACCGCAGGCAATGGTGATGAACAGGAACGGGAACAAGCCGCCTTTCCACACCGGGCCGGTGCCGTCGACGAATTGCGTCAGCGCTGGCATTTTCAGATCGGGCATGGTGATCAGGATGCCCAGCGCCAAGGCGATGATGGTGCCGATCTTGAGGAAGGTAGACAGGTAGTCACGCGGGGCCAACAGCAACCACACCGGCAGCACCGACGCCACGGCGCCGTAGCCGATCAGCATCCAAGTGATTTCAATGCCGGTGAAAGTAAACATCGGCGCCCATTCCGGGCTGGCGGCAACCTGGCCGCCGAGCCAGATGGAACCGAGCAACAGCAGCAGGCCCACCACGGAGATCTCGCCAATTCGGCCCGGGCGGATATAGCGCATGTACACGCCCATGAGCATCGCGATCGGGATGGTCGCCATCACCGTGAACATACCCCACGGGCTCGACGCCAGGGCCTTCACCACGATCAGCGCCAGCACCGCAAGGATGATGATCATGATCAGGAACGCGCCGAACAGCGCAATGGTGCCGGGCACCTGGCCCATTTCTTCGCGCACCAGCTCACCGAGCGAGCGGCCGTTACGGCGCGTGGAAATGAACAGCACCATGAAGTCTTGTACCGCACCGGCGAGAATCACCCCCGCTATCAGCCAGAGCGTACCGGGCAGATACCCCATCTGCGCAGCAAGCACCGGGCCCACCAAGGGACCTGCGCCAGCGATAGCAGCGAAGTGGTGACCGAACAGAATGTGTTTGTTGGTCGGCACGTAGTCCAGACCATCGTTATTCAACACAGCGGGAGTGGCGCGGTTGGGGTCCAGCTGCATCACCTTATTGGCGATGAACAAACTGTAGTAACGGTAGGCAACCAGATAGAGGGCCACAGCGGCCACCACTATCCATAACGCGTTGATGGCTTCACCGCGGCGCAAGGCCACGACACCCAAGGCACCGGCGCCCACTACGGCCAACACTGCCCAAGGCAGATGGCGTAGGACGCTATTGTTATTGTTCATGGAAAACTCCGAATGGATGGACGTACAAGCGGCCTTTCGAGTTTAGACGTTTCCGTGCCGCAAGGTATCCGACGTTGGTCTAGGCGCAAAGAACAAGACCGTAGCGGCCAGAGAAATCTCTCTACGTAATGCCAAAACCGCAGGTTGATTGGTCGAGCCAAAGCGTGGTGTTGACATCGAAAACGGCACATCAACTCAAACCAATAACATTATTCGGCGACGTGAAAAACCTGGCAACTTCCACATGTCCTACGCCGATAAGACTAATTTCCCACGTTATATATTTCCACCTACAGCCATGTAGGCAGCAACTTACATCCGCAGGCGAACCACATTCTACTCGGTAGCACCAGGCACATTAAGAATGCACCTCCCCATAGATGCATAGATTACCGACCATGCGCCCATCTACCGTTTCACAAGCCAGCGACACCAAACCGATATTTTCACGACGCCACTTCTGCTCGCTCTCCGACGCGATAGGTAAAGCGGTGTTAATCGGCGTTTTCGCGAGCGCAGTTTCACCGTTGCTACAAGCGGCAGATCCAATTCCACGGATTAGCCCTATTGACCGCGAACAAGACTTGCAAAACAAACAGCGGCAACAGGAGGAAATAAACCGCCAACTCGACAAAAACCAACGGGATTCGCAGGCCCCTCAACTGCAACTGCCCGAGTCACCCGAGCCAACTGACAATGGGCCTAAGTTCCTGATCACTACAATCACAATCAATAGCGGTGATCACAGCAGTAGCACTGTCAATGTTGATGAGGTACTCGCTAAGTATAAAAACCGCGAGCTCGGCAGCAGCGATCTGTTCGGCTTGATTCGAGACGTCAGCAATCGATATACCGATGAAGGTTTTTCTACAACAACCGTCAGCCTTGTGCCAAAAAACATGAAGCAAGGCGAAGTAGAACTGAAGATAAATTGGGGCTACGTCGAGGGTTGGTTAATTAATGGAAAACCGCCCAGCGGCCCGTACCAGAAACTGTTAACCGAATCGGCCATGCCCGCACTTTCAGGCAAGCCATTAAATATTCGACAAGTTGACCAAATGGTAGAAAACCTTAATAACGCAGCGAAAACCGCCCGCGTTGATATTCAACCTTCTGAGCGTTTCGGTTATTCATATTTGAATTTGGTTATTGAAGACAAAGGGCTCCCGAGCGTCACGGTCAAGGTTGATAATTCTGGAATGGACAGCCCGAGCAAGGGCCGTTACCGCTTCAGCGCTTCGACCAGCATTAGTGATCTGTTACTGGGCAACGATACCGTCGGCCTTAACCTGAGTACCCGGCGCTATGAACTCAGTGAAAGCAATTCAGAGTACAACGCCGGTGTCACATACTCGGTTCCGTTCGGATTTTCTAAAATTGATCTTCGCTTCAACCATTCGCAGTACGAGCGCCTAACGCCTGGCGGTAACTACGGCACCTATAACACCAGCGGTGACTCGCAAACCTACGCTGCCAAGTTCAGCCATGTACTCAACCGCGGGAAAACGGACAAATTAACTGCATCAGCTGAAATAGAACACAAAGAAAGCGCCAACTATCTAGAAGATGCCTTTCTGGGTACTAATAGTATGCCTTATTCCAACGTCAAGTTCGGCCTGGAACATATCACGCAGCTCGCTGGCGGCTCCTTATATTCCGACGCCACGTTTAGCCAAGGCGTATCTGCCTGGGGTTCGAAACAAGCGGCTTACGACGAACACCACCAACCTAAACACTTTCAAAAGCTTGGATTCAATACAGCGTGGTCGCGTCCATTCAAATGGCAAGACAGGGACTTTAGCTTTTCGTCCCGGGTTGGCGGCCAGTACTCAAAAGATAACTTGTTAGTCGCTGAAAAAATGGGCCTTGGCGATGAATTCACCGTTAGAGGATTCAGGGGCCCGCCTCTATGGGGCGACCAAGGAATTTATATATCAAACACCTTGACGCGCTCACTGCAAATACTAGGAGGATCTATTTCTCCATTAATCGGCCTCGACTCCGGCTATGCGCGAGACGTAACCAAAGAGACAAACGGTGGCGCGATTGCCGGCTTAGCCATAGGAGCCAGCGGAAATTGGCGCTATGGCGGCACCTCAATAACGCTAGGCCTTCCGTTGTATATGCAGGATGAATTAAAGGACGGCAACGACAGTGCCGTCCTTTATATGAGCACCTACGTCAACTTTTAAACTATTTAGATTTTAGAGGATGCACTTTCATGAACAAAAATTGTTTTCGACTGATATTTAGCAAAACCATCGGCTGCTTGATCCCCGTCGCAGAAATCTGTACAGCGCAACGCAAACCCGGGCAAACACGGGGCGCATCCGCTACCAGTACACATCGCTGGGCTTTGAAAGCGCTGCCGCTCGCGCTGCTTGGAATCTTGCCCCAGGCATTCGCACAAATTGCGATAGCGCCGAACCAACAACAAGGTATGAGCCAATCCTCCAACGGCGTACCGGTGATGGAAATCGCCGAGGATGTTCATAACATGGAGCATGAGCGTGGCAGTTGGAGCGCTTCTGTAGGGGTCGCACTCACTACCAATGGAATTATCCAGCCAACCGGTAGCTTCTCGGCTTCTGGCGGCAAGGACTATGACGATAGCCGCCTGACCGCTGAGCAATCGGGTATCAGCTCCGGTTCCATGGACTTCTACGTAGGGGGCAACCAAACGCTTACCGGCGCTCACATTCTTAACTCTTCGGGTCAAGGCTCATATCGAGTAGAGGGCACCACTACGGCTGCTGCTCTGGATGACTTCCGTAACAAAGATGGTGGCTACGGTGGCGGAGGCGCTGGCGTGAGCAAGACGGGCGTGCCGTCGGTGACCATTCAGGCCGGTCGCGTTGATCAGGTTAAATACAACGCCACGCAAAACAGTACCGTCGACTTGGGTGGTATGGAGATGAGTGTGGGCGGCGGCGTGGTAGGGCAACTCAACCGCGACGGCAATAATCTGACTAACGTAACGCAGGATCGGAAGATCGCGGGTACCGACATTAAAATCGAGCTTAGCTTGCCGACCTATAACAAGCAGAAGAAGAAAAATAAAGTTGAGCCGCAGCGAACGCTTGCTGACACCGGCTCGGCAGACGCTCCATCGCGACCAACCAGCGCGGCGAGCGCAGACGTGGATGTGCCTAACGCTCCGTCTCGACCAACCAGCACGGCGAGCGCCGACGTTGACTTGCCGAACGTGCCGTCGCGGCCAACCAATGTGGCGAGCGCAGACGTGAGCGTGCCGACCGCAACCCGGCCCGCGAGCACAGACGTGGATGCTCCCGACGCATCATCCAAGCAGCCCGTCAGTACAGCGAGCGCAGACGTTGCGGTTAACGTGCCATCGAAAAAGCCGGCCGGCCAAGGTGGTAACGATTTGGCTCGCCACGTGACGTCGCAACAGGTCGGTACGCAGCTGAAAAATGCCTTGGCAAAACTCAACGCGTCTGACAACGCCACGGTGAACTCGCTGAAAACCGCGCCGGTGACCGTTAAGGTTATGGACGCCTCTGGCAAAACCGTTGACATAAAAGTCAGCGATGCCTCGTCCCTGCAACAGCTGCATGGGATGCGCGTCGTGACGGGTGAACAGGCGGTCGGCATCAAGCCGGAGGGGAGTCAGCACGGTAAAAGCTCAGAGACGTTCATCAATATTACGAAAGTATCGCCAGGGAAATTCATCTACAACTTCATAAGCAGGGAACCGGCGCCCTTGAAAAAGTAAGGCTCGTTAACGCAACAACGGTGGGTTCTCGCTAACCCACCAACTTCAACAAAAAAGGGCTGGTTTCTAACCAGCCCTTTTTTACGCCTGCAATTTAGCGTTGGACGCTAAGCCGGTTGCTTGGCATACCGTGCCAACTGGGCGTCTTTGCTCATCACATCCAGCGTATTGGCCAGCACCTGTTCGCTGGTCACGTCAGCCTTCGAGAAGATGCTGTCGAAGTTGGCGTGGGTCACCTGGGCAAAGTGCGCGCGGTCGCCTTTTTCAACGCCGAGCAACGTGGCGTAGGCGTCTAACGCTTCCCCCTGACCTTGGGCCATGTCTTCAGCAATTGAGTCGAGCATGCCGTTCATGGCCAGCATGGAGCGGCCGCCGTACCCGAGTTTTACGTGGGAGTCGCAGCCGTTGGTGCCAGAGGTGAGGCCAAACGTGGCGTTCCCGGAAGTGCCATTGGTGGTGGTCGCAAGCAGGTGCGGCGCCAAACCGCGCTGCCCTTCAAACAGCATGTTGCCCCACCCACAGCCACCGCCGCCGGCCTGATCGGCCTGGGCCGCAAAGCTGGCCGCGCTGAGTACTGCCACTATCAAACCTTTGCCAAGCAATCGCTTATCCATGTCTGCGCTCCGCAGTGATTGTTTTTTAAACGCTCTTGCAGCTTTGGTGACACATACCCCCCTGTCAAATCGACGCCGGACGACCGGTAGGCTTGGCACGCCCTCAGCGCTCATGCACCATGGCGCGCCGCCTCCCTTGAGCCCTGCCGCACGTGCCCGTTCCACTGCCTTTGTGGCGAACCCTTTGCGTCGTTTTTTTGGCCGTCATCACCCTGGCCGGCTGCGAGCGGCCGCCCGCGATTTCGCTGGATCAGCAGGTTTATATCTGGCAGCGGCAATGGCGTGCGAGCCATGCCCAAGCACTTGCGCAAAGCCATGCCGACTTTTCCACGCTGCGCATATTGGCCGCGCAACTGCATCCGCGCGAAGGATGGATTCAGGCACGCATCGACCCGCAGTTGCTCAAGCAAGATGGCCGGCCGCTGGTGGCGGTCATCCGCCTCGATGGTCAACTGCCCCGTCTCGACAGCGCCGCCATCGCCGCACAGATGCAGACCTTGATCAGCACCTGGCAGGCTATGGGCTTGAACCTGCGTGGCGTGGAAATTGACCACGACTGTGCAAGTAATCGGCTAAGCGAGTACGCCGCCTTGCTTCATACCCTGCGTAACCAAATCCCACACGACGTCACGCTGAGCATCACTGCCCTGCCCGCCTGGCTGAGCAGTCCGGCGCTGACCGCCGTGCTTGCCCAGGTCGACAGTTCGGTGCTGCAAGTGCACGCCGTTCGCCGCCCTTCGCTTGGCTTGTTCGAGCCAGAGCAGGCGCTGCGTTGGGCCGTTGCCTACGGCGCGCTTAGCCCGAAACCGTTTTTGCTTGCCCTTCCCGCCTATGGCGTGGCGCTGACCGACAACGGCGAGGTGGAAAGCGAAGCGCCGCTGATGCAAGGTGGCACGCGCCGCGAGCTGCAAGCCGATCCACACCAAGTGGCCGCATTGCTCAAGCAATTGCAAAGCACGCCCATCAATCACTTGACCGGGCTGATATGGTTTCGCCTGCCGCTGGCCGATGACCGCCGTGCCTGGCCGCTGGCAACCCTGCAAGCGGTGCTGCACCAGCAGCCGTTGCGCGGCGATGTGCAGGTCGTCGTGCTTGAGCAAGGTTCGCTGTATGAAGTGCGCGTGATCAACCGGGGCAACGCGTCCGCTCCGCTGCCCGCTGAACTGACGACGTCAGCCCAAGGCTGCGAAGCCGGCGACGGCGCGCGCGATTACCGCCTGCAACGTCCGCTCGACAACCCGCGCTTCGTGCGCCAACAGCCCGCCCAACTCGCCGCCGGCCAGACCCGCGTAGTCGGCTGGGTACGCTGCCACCATCTCGATCAAGGAGGATTTCGTGTCACACCTTAAGTTGCGTCGTCACGTGCTTGCCGTCGCCGTCAGTGCGGTTCTGGCGAGTGCCGCCGCCGAGGCCTGCGGCCCGGATTACCCGTTGCGATTGCTGGGCGACCGCGCCAACAGCCTGGCCGAGTTGCCTGAAAGCAACTTCACCTTCGAGGCCGGACGTCTCGCCGTCTCGGTGCCAGCCCTGAAGCCCGCAGCGCCAGCAGACACCGAGAGCCGCTGGGACGAGGCGCAAAACCGCTACCTCGACGAGCGGGAAGTGGCCGAGCCCAAAGGTTTAAGCCCTGAGCAAGTGGCGAAAATCGTCGAACTGCGCCAGCTCACCGACGCCGCTCAGGCCGAAGCAGCGGGCGCAAGCTTGCCCGCCGAGCTGCGCCTTTACACCGCCGGCGCGGTGGCGTTCGTGCAGGCGGACGATGCCACGGCGCAGGCCTATTTCCGTCAGGTGCTGGCGCTGCCGGCCGGCGAACGTCAGCTGCGCGGCGCCTGGGCGGCCTATTCCCTGGGACGCAGCCTGGCCCGTTCCGCCGACGCCGCGCGCGCCGCAGACCTCACCGATGAACAACTGACCCAAGCGCGCCAGGCAGATGTCGACGGCGCTAAACAAGCCTTCCAGCAAACCCGCCAACTGGTGCTCGACGGCGCCAGCGATGCCATGGAACTGGGCATCGCCAGCCTCGGCGAAGAAGCGCGCCTGGAGCTGGATGAAGGCGACTGGTCGGCTGCTATCGGGCTGTACGCCAGTCAGCTAAAACTCGGCTCCACCACCGGCTACAGCTCCATGAAGGCGCTTGCCGTCGATCTCAGCCAGATGCCGGAAGAGCAACTGGCGCCGCTGCTTCAGCAACTGCCGGTGCAGCGCCTGCTGACGGCGTACCTCATCAGCCATGCCGGCTGGTCGTACGGCGAGCAGCCAGTGGGCGAGCAAACCTTGGTGAAACTGCTGCAACGGGGCGACATTGCCAATATGGCCAACGCCGACCGCCTCGCCGCGTTGAGTTATCAAGTGGGCGACTACGCCGCCACCGCCGCCCTGCTCGAACATGCGCCCGACAATGGCCTGACGTGGTGGCTGCGGGCAAAAATCGCCTTGCGCAACGGCGATCAGAACAGCGCCAAGGCCGCCTATGCCAAAGCCGCCCAGGCCTTTCCTGAAGACGAGTCCTGGGGCTGGCGCCGCGACGCTAACTGGAACAGCGAAACCCTGCAGCCGCACTGCCGCGTCGAGGGCGAAGGCGCCATTCTGGCGCTGCAACGCGGCGACTACCTCGAAGCCTTCGAAGCCTTGTACCGCAGCGGCTATATCTACTGGGGCGACACGGCCGAAGTCGCCGAACGGGTGCTGACCACCGACGAGCTGAAAGCCTTCGTCGATGCCAACGTGCCGGCTCCGCCCTCGATTGCCACGCCGCCCGAGCCTTACGTTTACCAACCGCGCCCGGTTGCCGCCCAATTGCGGCAACTGTTGGCACGCCGCCTGTTGCGCGATGGGCGCTATGACGAGGCGCCGGACTATTTCTATGAAGTGAGCCTGCAAACAGCTGCCCGCGAGTACGGCCAAGCCCGGCAAGCGGCGCAGTCGCGCTGGACCGACACAGGCAAAGCCGAAGCGCTGTATCAGGCCGGTAAGCTGGCGCGCAGGCAAGGCATGGAGTTGCTCGGCTACGAAATGTCGCCCGACTTTGCCTGGTTCGACGGTATGTATTCCCTCGACCGGGTGCAGGTTCAGACGCCAGGTGGACTGTTGAGCCAAGCCGAAACCGAGCGGCAAAACGCCAACCTGGCGCAGCCCAACAACCGCTACCACTACCGCTGGGTCGCGGCCGAACTGGCTAACCAAGCCGCCGACTTGCTGCCGACCACCAGCCAGGCCTACGCCGCCACGCTGTGCCGCGCCACCGGCTGGATTATCTACAGCGACCTGCCGCTGGCGCAGCGCTATTACCAGCGTTACGTGGACAACGGACCAGTGGTGCCCTGGTCCGGAAATTTCGGCCAGAACTGCGAAGAGCCGGACTTCGAGCACGTCACCCAGCGCCTGTGGCAGTACCGCCTCGACACCACCTGGAAAGCCCTGCGCCCGTATAAATTTTGGCTGTTCGGCCTGGCGCTGGTCGCCGGCCTGGCAGTGGTCGGCTACCGGCGAAAAAAGCGCGCCGTCACACTTCAGCCACCGCAGCCATAGCCGGTGCCGTAGCCTTGGCTATAGTGATGGAACCGAAATGCCCCGATGAAATCGGATAGACACTGCCTACTGGAGCAAACCCCATGAGTGAGTCAACCAACGAGCGTCGGCGCTTCCAGCGCATTGCCTTCGACGCCAGCACCGAAATCGCCCAAGGCGATCAGCGCTGGACGGTTGAACTGCACGACCTTTCGCTAAAAGGCCTGCTGGTCCAGCGTCCGGAAAACTGGAACGGCGATGTCAGCCAGCCGTTCGACGCCCACGTGCACCTGAGCCCCGACGTTCATGTGCGTATGGAAGCCACCCTAGCCCGCGACGAAGGCGGTTTGCTGGGGTTCGAATGCCGGCACATCGACCTCGACTCGGTGAGCCATTTGCGCCGGCTAGTGGAGCTGAATCTGGGCGACGAAGATTTGCTCGAGCGTGAATTGACCTCGCTCGGCGAGGCCTGAGGGAAACGCGGTCGCTTCGGCTGGTTGGATCGTAATCGCCCTACTGACAGGGTTCTCCCGACAGAGCCTGGATCCCGAATCGTCGGACCGCCGCCTGCGCGGGGATGCCAGATTTAATCGACGTTCTAAGTCCCCCCACCGTCATCCTCGCGCAGGCGGGGATCCAGAATATTGCGACGAACGCCTATTCAGCCCCAACCAAGACTGCGCGTCATGAACAGCGCTGGCTTCGCCGGCCCTACTCAAACAACGCATCCAACGCCTGCTCCAACCGCGTCACCGCAATAATCTGCAGCCCAGGCGGCGACTCCTTCGGCGCGTTGCCTTTGGGCACGATGGCGCGTTTGAAGCCATGTTTAGCCGCCTCTTTCAGCCGTTCCTGCCCACTGGGCACCGGTCGCACTTCACCCGACAACCCCACCTCGCCAAACACCAGCAAGTCGTGGGGCAGCGGCCGGTTGCGCAGGCTCGACATCACGGCCGCCATCAGCGCCAAGTCGGACGCGGTTTCCATCACTTTCACGCCGCCGACCACGTTTAAAAACACGTCCTGGTCGTGGGTCGGAATACCGCCATGGCGGTGCAGGACGGCGAGCAGCATGGCCAGCCGGTTCTGGTCCAGGCCCAGGGTCACGCGCCTCGGGTTGGCCAGGTGGCTGGTGTCGACCAACGCCTGCACCTCAATCAACATCGGCCGCGTGCCTTCCCAGGTGGCCATCACCACGCTGCCCGGCACTTCTTCCTGAGCGCGGGTGAGGAAAATGGCCGAGGGGTTCGACACTTCCTTCAAGCCACGGTCTGTCATCGCGAACACGCCCAGCTCGTTCACCGCGCCAAAGCGATTTTTCACCGCCCGCAGTAAGCGCAGGCGACCGTCGGACTCGCCTTCGAAATACAGTACGGTATCGACCATATGTTCGAGCACACGCGGCCCCGCCAGCGCGCCTTCTTTGGTCACGTGGCCGACCAGAAAAATCGCCGTGCCGCTCTGTTTGGCATAGCGCACCAACAGCGCCGCGCTTTCGCGCACCTGTGCCACGCCGCCGGGCGCCGATTGCAGTTGTTCGGTAAAAATCGTCTGGATGGAGTCGATCACCATGACCTTGGGCTTTTCCACCCGCGCGGTGGCGATGATCGATTCGATGCAGGTTTCGGTCATCACCTTGAGCTTGTCTTCCGGCAAACCGAGGCGGCGGGCGCGCATGGCCACTTGTTGCTGCGATTCCTCGCCGGTGACGTACAGCGCCGGCAGGCGCGTGGCGATGTTGCAGAGGGTTTGCAGCAGGATGGTGGATTTGCCGATGCCGGGGTCGCCGCCGATCAGCACCACCGAGCCGTCGACCAGACCGCCGCCGAGCACGCGGTCCAGCTCCACCGAGGCGGTGGAAAAGCGCGGCATTTCTTCAACACTGACTTCGGCCAGGGTTTTGAGCTGCGCCTGTTGCCCAGCCCAACCGGCACGACCGCTGGCCGCCGTTTCGCTGCCGACCTCGATCATGCTTTCGACCAAGGTGTTCCAGGCGCCGCATTCGCCGCACTGGCCGGCCCATTTGGGGAAGGTCGCACCGCATTCGGTGCAGCCATACATACGCTTGGCCTTGGCCATCTCAACCCCCTCGCCGAAAAGCGCCGATGATAACGCAGCTACCCCGTTTCAACGCGGGGCGGGGGTGCGAATTTCGCCGGTGGCCAGCCGAGCGGCGCTGTTGCCCAGACCGTCTTCGGCGTTCAAATCCGCACCTTTGGCGGCCAGGGCATCGAGCAGTTCCGCGCGGTTGAACAGGCCGGCGTACATGGCGGCGGTTTGGCCGGCGCCGTTGCGTTGGTCCGGGTTGCAATCGGTTGCCAACAGGCGCCGCGCGATGCTCACCTCGCCCTTGAAAATGGCGCCCATCAAGGCGGTGTTGCCGCGTTGGTCTTGCTGACAGGCGTCGGCACCGGCCTGCAACAGCAGTTCCACCGCCGGTTGCTGGCCGTGGTAGGCCGCCAGAATCAGTGCGGTGTAGCCCTTCTCATCCTGGCTATCGAGCGGGTAATGGGCGTCGATAAACGTTTGCAGCACCGGCACATCGCCTGCCCGTGCGGCCTCGAAAAAGTAGCTGCGCAGTTGCGCCTGTACATCGGCGGGCTCGCTCGGAGTAGCCGCCGAAACCAGCACGCTGAATGCCAGCGCGCCGAGCAGTACAACGGTTCGAATAATCATCACAGCGCTCCTGAAAAAACGGCGGCCCTCAGCAGAAGGCCGCCGCTATTACCCTCAGTCCGACAGCTTGGCGGCCAAGGCTTTCACTCGCTCCAAGTCGCCCTTGGCGACCTTCGCCACACCCGTGCCGTATTCAGGGTCGGCCTTGTACAAGAACGACAGGATGATGTGCTTGCTCTCTTCATCGGTGGTGGCCAACGAGCCGCCGAAGCTTGCGATCAGATCATCGCGCTCTTTCTTGCTGTAAGAGCGGTACAGATCACCGGCCTGTTTGAAGTTTTGCTCGCGCTGAATCTTCTTCTGCTCGGTGCTGCCCGACAGCGGCAAGCTGCTGTAGCGCGCGCTGGCAACTTCTTCACGCGGCTCCAGGCGGCTGGGCTGATAGTTGACCCCCGAGGTGGTTTTGCCGCTGTTCATGGCGCCGTCCTGGTTGCCGTTATTAACCTTCACCCGTGGTTGGTTGATGGGCAACTGCAAGGCATTCGCGCCCAGGCGATAGAGCTGGGTATCGGCGTAGGAAAACACGCGACCCTGCAGCAAACGGTCTTCGGACGGTTCGATGCCAGGCACCAGATTGGCAGGCGCCATGGCCACCTGTTCAGTCTCTTGGAACACGTTGTCGGTATTGCGGTTAAGCACCATCTGCCCGACTTTGCGCTCGGGCACATCCGGCCAGATTTTCGTGGCGTCCAGCGGGTCGAAAGCGAACGAGCTCAGTTGTTCAGGCTTGAGCACTTGCACGTACAGATCCCATTTGGGGAAGTCGCCTTTTTTACTGTGCGCGATCAGATCATTGCCCAGGTGGCTGTAGTCCTTGCCCTGCACTTGCTCGACTTGTTTGGGGTCGAGGTTGTTAATGCCTTGCAAGGTTTTCCAGTGAAACTTCACATAATGGATTTCACCGTTGGCATTGACCAACTTGTACGCGTGCACACCATTACCGTCCATTTGCCGATAGCTGGCCGGGGTGCCGTAGTTGGAATACAGCTCGGTTAACGTACGGGTGGATTCAGGCACATGGGAGAAAAAATCAAACCGGCGCGAATCATCATCCAAGTTGGTACGCGGGTCCGGCTTAAAGGCGTGCACCATATCGGGAAACTTGATGGCATCGCGAATAAAGAAAGTTGGGAAGTTATTACCCACTAAGTCCCAGTTACCGTCGGCGGTGTAGAACTTGGTGGCAAAACCACGGGGGTCGCGCAGGGTTTCGGGGGAGTGGTTGCCGTGTACCACGGCGGAGAAACGCACGAACACCGGCGTGACTTCGCCGGCGGCAAACACCTTGGCTTTGCTCAGGTCGCTGAGGTCGTCGGTAACCGTGAACGTGCCATGGGCCCCGGTGCCACGGGCGTGTACGACGCGCTCAGGAATGCGCTCGCGGTCAAAGCGTTGGAGCTTTTGCAGCAGTTGTACGTCTTGCAGCAGCACCGGGCCCGTGGCGCCGGCCGTTTGCGAGTTCTGGTTGTCGCCCACCGCCGCGCCGTTGTCGCGCGTGAGCGTGGCGGCCTGAACGGAGAAGGAAAGAAACCCGACACAAAACAGTGAAGTGGCAGGAACAAGCGATTTTCTAGTCATGATCGTCTCCCTATTATTTTTAGCGCATCAGTTGCGCTTTAGGAGACTAGAGCGATACAGCCACGTTTCTAAATAGAAAACTTTAACCATCCCGATAAATAAAACTTCCTCGTTAGTTAATAACGTCAGGCGTATTCGCGCGAATAGCTTAATGAAAATGAAAGTTACTGACGCGAATCAATATGAAATAAAAGCCTGAGGGCGGACACGTTAAATTAGAAATATCCGATACGCAAACCGGTTCTTTCTTCCAATATATAAGCGACAAACGCGAACCAAACGCTGGACAACTATCAGGCTTGGTTCGCGAGGCTTCGCTAGCGGTCTTTGGCCGCCGCTTCCAACCGCTGGGCGATTTCCAGACTCAAGGTCACCCGCTCGTTTTTCAGCGCCTTGAGCGCCATGTCATCCATGGCGTGACGCCCGTCCTCCACCTGGAAAATCTGCTTATCCAGCGCCGCGTAGTTGGCGGCGAGTTTGCTGAAGTGCGCGTCCTGGCCCAGCAGCCGTTGCAGCTCGTCCTGATACTCAGGGTATTCCACATGCAGCGGATGGTGTTCGAGGGTCATAGGCCGTCTCCTGTCGCAATGGGTGGGTTGACTCTCTGACAGCCTAGACCAGCGGCAAAAACGGGGAACGCACAGCGCCAGGGCCGGTCACTTGAAGCTGGGAGCGGCGAAACGGGTGCTCTACACTGCCCCCCAACCATCATTAGCAACAGGGAGTCGATCTATGAGCATACTCAGCGAGTTCAAAGCGTTTGCAGTCAAAGGCAATGTCGTCGACATGGCGGTCGGTATCATCATCGGCGCCGCGTTCGGCAAGATTGTGTCGTCGTTTGTGGGCGATGTGATCATGCCGCCTCTGGGTCTGTTGATTGGCGGCGTCGATTTTTCCGACCTCGCCATCACCCTCAAAGCCGCCCAGGGCGACGCCCCGGCCGTGCTGCTGGCCTACGGCAAGTTCCTGCAAACCTGCCTGGACTTCGTGATCGTGGCCTTCGCCATTTTCATGGGCGTGAAAGTCATCAACAAACTGCACAAAGAACACGCCAAAGCGCCTGCTGCGCCGACGGCTGAAGTGGTGTTGCTGACCGAAATTCGCGACCTGCTGAAAACCGAGCAAGCGCCGGTGCCGCCTACCGTAGACAAGCAACAACCGCTCTGACTCTCGCCGTTCGGGGAGCGGCTTGAGCCGCTTCTAGAACAGGCTTTTGGCCAGGGTGGCCGCTGACATCAGCACCAGCACACCGCCGATCACGCCATGCAGCGCCATCGGTTTACGCCGAAACAACACCTGCCCCGCTACATTCCCCAGCAGCGCCGGCACCAGCAAGCTGGCCGCCAGACTCACGTGTTCGTGGCCGAGTACGTTCAGCCAGTACAAACTTCCCAGCGCCAGTACATCGCTCGCGGCAAAAAATACGATGGCGGTGGCCCGCACGCTTGCTGGCGAAAGCCCGCTGCGCAGCAAGTACACCACCACCGGCGGCCCACCCGCCGAGGCCATGGCCGTGACCAGCCCGGACACAAACCCGGCCGACATTGCCCAACCCGTCTTAACCTCACTGACCGCGACCGGTTTACGCCACAGCACCAGCACGCCGCCAACCAGGCAAAGCAGCGCCACCACGGGCGCCATCCACTGCTCCGGCACGCGAGCCAACGCCAGTGAACCCACCGGCACCGCCAGCACCATGCCCAGCACCAAGCGAATGCCCACGCCCCGGTGAACCTGTTTGGCCGCGCCCGACCACAGGCTCGCGCTGCACAGCAGATCGAGCAGCAGCACCACAGGAATTGCCAAGGCTGGCGGGCAGACGGCGAGCAAGCCCAACGCCAGCACCATGGCAAAACCGAAGCCGCTGTAGCCGCGCAAAAGACCGGCGACGAAGGCGAGTATCAACAGCATGTCAGGCGCCCCTGGTAGTGGTGGCGCGAGTGTAAGGAGGGGGCTCGCCTCGCTGCGAGGGCCAGATCGGCCAAGTTACCGAGCCAGCTGGCGCGTATTGCACCGTTTTTGCCCCCCGCCTCCGGAGCGCACCAAAATCGTGCGCACAACCGATTCGTTTGCCCATCCGCTCGCTGACAAAAGCTGATCAGCAGGCCAACAAACCCGCCACCCTTCGCAGCGTTCGCCAGCCGCGCGCACCGCTTCAGCGCAAGAGGCACGGCTATTGCTCTAGCCCCTAGGTCCGAATTGACCTAAGCCTTTGATGAACGCACCCCTTCCCCCAGCCCTGTTCACCCCCAACTGGCACGCCGAGTTGGAGCTGGCCTATGCCCGCCAGGGCGAGAGCACGCGCCCGGTCATGCGCCGACATCAAGGCCCGCTGCGGGTGCAAAAGCATTTGTATGCCGAAGGACCTGAGGTGTGTCAGCACATCATCGTGCACCCGCCGGGCGGCATTGCCGGTGGCGACCGCCTGAACATCAGCGTGCAGGTTCAGGACCACGCCTGGGCGCAGCTCACCAGCCCCGGCGCGGCCAAGTGGTATCGGGCCGCAGGGCCGGCGTTTCAGCAACTGATCATCGACGTCGCCGCCGGTGGCACCCTGGAATGGCTGCCGCAAGAGACCATCGTCTACTCCGCCGCCCAGGCCGAACTCACCACCTCAATCGAACTGCACGGCGACGCCCGCCTGATGTATTGGGACATGGTCGCCCTGGGCCGCCCGGCGGCTGGCGAGCGCTTCGACAAGGGCCACTTTCAAGCGCACCTGGACATCCGCCGCGACGGCACCTTGCTGTGGCACGAACGCCAACGGGTAATCGGCGGCGATGGCCTGCTCGACTCATCCATCGGCCTCGACGGCCACCCCGTATTTGCCACGCTGCTGATCACCGGCGAGCTGGACGCTGACTTACTTGAACAGTGCCGCGAACTCTGCGCCGGCCCCCATGCCCGCGTGCGCGGTGACCTTAGCCAATTGCCCGGTTTGCTGGTTGCACGCTGCCTCGCTGTCGAGGCGCTGCACGCGCGAGCCTGGCTGATCGATCTTTGGCGTGTGCTGCGCCCGGCCCTGCTGGGTCGCGCTGCCGTCGCGCCGCGAATCTGGAGTACCTGACCGATGGACCTGAGCCCACGCGAAAAAGACAAGCTGCTGATATTCACCGCCGGCCTGGTGGCCGAACGCCGCCTGGCGCGGGGCGTGAAGCTCAACTACCCCGAAGCCATGGCGTACATTTCCGCCGCCCTGCTCGAAGGCGCGCGCGACGGTCGCACCGTGGCCGAGCTGATGCATTTCGGCACCACCTTGCTCAGCCGCGAGCAGGTGATGGAAGGCATCCCCGAAATGATCGCGGAAATTCAGGTTGAAGCCACCTTTCCCGATGGTACAAAGCTGGTCACCGTTCACCAGCCCATCGCGTGAGATCAACCAGATGATTATTCGTGACGCCCTTGCCGCCGACCTGCCCGCCATCCGCGACATCTTCAACGACGCCGTGCTCAACACCACGGCCATCTGGATGGACAGCACGGTCGATCTCGCCAACCGCGAAGCCTGGTTCGCCGCCCGTGCGCAGCAGGGCTACCCGATTCTGGTGGTGCTCGACGACAGCAGCGAGGTGGTCGGCTACGCCTCGTTTGGCGATTGGCGCCCCTTCGACGGCTTCTGCAACACCGTCGAGCACTCGGTGTACGTGCGCGCCGACCAACGCGGCAAAGGCCTTGGCCCGTTGCTGATGCAAGCGCTGATCGGGCGGGCCAAAGGCTGCGGCAAACACGTGTTGGTGGCGGCGATTGAAAGCGGCAACGCCGCCTCGATTCGTCTGCACGAGCGCCTTGGTTTCAGCATCACCGGGCAGATGCCACAAGTGGGTCGCAAATTCGGCCGCTGGCTCGACCTGACCTTTATGCAACTGATCGTCACCCCTGAAAGGAGCGCGCCATGATTCCTGGGCAATACCAGATTCAAGACGGCGAAATCGAACTCAACGTCGGCCGCCGCACCGCCACGGTGAACGTCGCCAACAGCGGCGACCGGCCGATTCAGGTGGGCTCGCATTTCCATTTTTTCGAAACCAACGACGCCCTCACCTTCGACCGCGCGACCGCTCGCGGCATGCGCCTGAACATTCCCGCCGGCACCGCCGTGCGCTTTGAGCCGGGGCAGTCGCGGGATGTGGAACTGGTGGAGCTGGCCGGCTTGCGCCGGGTGTTCGGCTTTGCTGGGCGGGTGATGGGCGAGCTTTAAAGAGCCCCTCACCCCGGCCCTCTCCCGCAAGCGAGAGAGGGGGCGTTGGCTTGGCTCCCCTCGCCCATTTATGGGAGAGGGGCTGGGGGTGAGGGCAAGGGAACACACAGAAGCACTTCTGGAAACCGACTATGAAAATCAGCAGACAAGCCTACGCCGACATGTTCGGCCCCACCGTCGGCGACAAAGTGCGCCTGGCGGACACCGAGTTGTGGATCGAGGTGGAGAAAGACTTCACCAGCTACGGCGACGAGGTGAAGTTCGGCGGCGGCAAGGTGATTCGCGATGGCATGGGCCAAAGCCAACTGTGCGCCGCCGACGTGGTGGACACGGTGATCACCAACGCGCTGATCATCGATCACTGGGGCATCGTCAAAGCTGACGTCGGCCTCAAGGGCGGGCGCATCGCCGCCATCGGCAAAGCCGGCAACCCGGACATTCAACCTGAGGTCACCATCGCCATTGGCGGCGCCACCGAAGTGATTGCCGGCGAAGGCATGATCCTCACCGCTGGCGGCATCGACACGCACATCCACTTCATCTGCCCGCAGCAGATCGAAGAAGCCTTGATGAGCGGCACCACCACCATGATCGGCGGCGGCACCGGCCCGGCCACCGGCACCTACGCCACCACCGTCACGCCCGGCCCGTGGCACATGGCGCGCATGCTCCAGGCTGCCGACGCGTTCCCGATGAACATCGGCTTTACCGGCAAGGGCAACGTCAGCCTGCCGGAGCCGTTGATTGAACAGGTGAAAGCCGGCGCCATCGGCCTGAAGCTGCACGAAGACTGGGGTACCACGCCCGCGGCCATCGACAACTGCCTGAGCGTGGCCGACCAATACGACGTGCAGGTGGCGATTCACACCGACACCCTGAACGAATCAGGCTTTGTTGAAACCACCCTCGGCGCGTTCAAGGGCCGCACCATTCACACCTACCACACCGAAGGTGCCGGTGGCGGACATGCGCCGGACATCATCAAAGCGTGCAGCCTGCCCAACGTGTTGCCCAGCTCGACCAACCCGACGCGCCCGTTCACCCGCAACACCATCGACGAACACCTCGACATGCTTATGGTCTGCCACCACCTGGACCCGAGCATTGCCGAAGACGTGGCCTTCGCCGAAAGCCGCATCCGCCGCGAAACGATCGCCGCCGAAGACATTCTTCACGACCTCGGCGCCTTCTCCATGATCAGCTCCGACAGCCAGGCCATGGGCCGTGTCGGCGAGGTGATCACGCGCTGCTGGCAGACCGCCGACAAAATGAAAAAACAGCGCGGCGCCCTGCCCCAGGACGGTGCCGGCAACGACAACTTCCGGGTGAAACGCTACATCGCCAAATACACCATCAACCCGGCCATCACCCATGGCATCAGCCATGAAGTGGGCTCGATCGAAGTGGGCAAATTCGCCGACCTGGTGCTCTGGCGCCCGGCGTTTTTCGGCGTGAAACCCACGCTCATTCTCAAAGGCGGCGCCATTGCCGCCAGCCTGATGGGCGACGCCAACGCCTCGATTCCCACGCCGCAACCGGTGCACTACCGCCCCATGTTCGGCAGCTACGGCGGCATGTTGCACGCCACCAGCCTGACCTTCATCAGCCAAGCCGCCATGGACCTCGGCGTGCCGGAGCAGTTGGGGTTGAAGAAGCAGATTGGCGTGGTGAAAGGCTGTCGCAGCGTGCAAAAAAGCGACCTGATCCATAACGACTACACGCCACAGATTGATGTGGACCCGCAGACGTATCAGGTAAAGGCGGATGGGCAGTTGTTGTGGTGCGAGCCGGCGGATGTGCTGCCGATGGCGCAGCGGTATTTTCTGTTTTAGGGGGATGGTTTTGTTTTCCCCCGTGGGGAAAGGTGTGGTGGCTTTTACGGCGTCCCTTTCACGACTCTGGATCCCGAATCGTCGGACCGCCGCGTTCGCGAGGATGACGGAGGACTTTGCAAAAACCTCCGTCATCCCTGGCAATCGCCCCCTCACCCCCCCACACCCGTCATCCTCGCGCACGCGGGGATCCAGAATTTCGGACGGTACGCGCGTCTGAAAACCCCGACTATCCAAAACTCTGGCTTCCGAATCGTCGGACCGCCGCCTTCGCGGGAATGACGGATGACTATGCAAAAATCTCCGTCATCCCCGCGCAGGCGGGGATCCAGAACTTCGGACGGTACGCGAGTCTGAAACCCCGACTTATTCGAGACTCTGGATTCCGAATCGTCGGACCGCCGCCTTCGCGGGAATGACGGATGACTACGCAAAAACCTCCGTCATCCCCGCGCACGCGGGGATCCAGAATTTCGGACGGTACGCGCGTCTGAAAACCCCGACTAATCCAGGACTCTGGATTCCCGCGTGCGCGGGAATGACGGAGGTGTTTGCACAGTCACAGGTCATCCTCGCGCAGGCGCCGGTCCGACGATTCGGAATCCAGAATTTCGGACGGCACGCGAGTCTGAAAACCCCGACTCATTCAACTCGCCAAAATCACCGACTCAACCCCAACAACCCCCAACAATCCCCCACATACCAATCCGCCAACTCCGGCCACAAGTTCTCCGGCACATTCACCAACACAGTGTGGGTGCCAGCCGCCCGCCCGCTGTCCAAGTCAAAGCGGTAATCCCCAACCATCACCATCTCACTCGGCGACACCTGCCACTGCTCGGCCAAGTGCAACAACCCACCGGGATGCGGTTTTGGCGGCGCTTCATCACGCCCCAGCACATCCTCAACCGCGAAGCAGTCGCCCAAGCCGATGGCATCAAGCGTCAACAGCGCCAGCGAGTGCGCGTTGCGGGTCAGGATGCCGAGCTGATGGCCACGCCCGTGCAGCTCGCGCACCAACTCGACCGCCCCGGGCGCCGGCTGCGAATTCAGCGCCAGCTCGCGTTCGTGCTCCAGCAGCCACGCATGTTTGGCCGCCGCCACATCGGCCGGCAAAGCAGCAAGGTGATGAAGAATGTCGTCTTCGGGGGGAATGTCCAGATGCCGGCGGATGGCGGCAAAGTCATGCACGGCAATGGTCAACGTGCCGTCCATATCGAACACCCAATGGCGAATAGCGGCCAGGCTCATCAGTTCACTCCAGTGCGAGATAGCGCTGAAGTATACGGAGCATCAAGGCTAAAGCCTCTCCCACAGGCAATCACAAACCTGTAGGAGAGGCTTCAGCCTCGAGCTTTTTCCAACCGGCAACTCAGTAATTCAACGTCATGATGATGCTGTCCTGGTAATTCCCGGCTGGCACGTTTTGCTGCGTCGCGTCGATGAGCGCATCAAAGGTGAAGTTCTGCGCCAAGCCGGTGCCCAGAAATGCCATCGGTTGGGCAGCGTTCCAGATCACCGTGGTGTCCGGCTGATACAGGTTGTAGTTCATCCGATTCGCGCCGCTGGCCATGCGCCGCCAAGGGGCGAGGTAGTTGGCGCCGTTGTCGAAGCTGACGCTGTAGCCTTCGTTGTTGGTGCAGGTAACGTTGACGGTCTGGGTCACTTTGGCGAACTGGTTGACCAGGGCTTTGCTGCCGAAGTCGACGTCCAGGGTGGCGGTGTTGATGAGGCACGATTTGGTTACCACCAGCGTCAAGGTCGCACTGGTCAGAACTCCCGTGCCCCAGTTGGTAGGGTCGGTGCAAAACACAATGCCCAGCACCGGCGCGCAGGCTTGTACCAAGCCAGGCGAACGATCCCAGGCGCAGGCGCCGAGCAGGCCGCTGTCGCAGATGGCGTAGTACCAGCGAAAACTCACGGTGCCGGTGTAGGTGCCGGCTTGTACGTTTGGCCCCAACGGCACGGTGAAGTACAGGGCAATGCCGTTGCTGCCACCGCCCAGCGACAACACGGTAAGCCCGGTGGCGGTGCCGGTGACGCCGTTTTGCAGCGGCGCGCCGCCCTGGGTCGTGCTCACGGTGTAGGGAATGCTGTAGCCGCCGTTGGTGAGGTTGAGGCTGGCGGTGTCGAGCATCAGGCGAATATACGAGCCGGACAATAGCGACAGCCCACCCGTGCAACTGATGCCCGCTGCGCCGTAGTTGCCCACGGTGGTGGTTTTCAATGCCAGCGAGCTGACGGTGCCGAGGCTGACGTTGGTGGCGCCGGTGGTGCACACGGCGCTGGCCAGTCCGCTGGCGCTCAGCAGCAGCGCACCAAGCAACCAGCGGTGCAGGTGTCGAAGCAAGCCTGGCAGGCTTGAACGCGGTGATGTGGGGCGCATGTCAGCTCCTGTTTTTATAGGCTCAGCGGCAGGTCAACGGACCCACCAGACTGACTTCTTCATGGGTATCGGCCAGGGCGAACGCGGCTTTGCAGGCCTGGCCATCGGGACGCGTGACCAGCAATTGGTTCTGCGCGCTCAGCCCCTCGAAATACACCAGGCCGTCCCAGCCAACGAAGGCGCGCAGGCTGGTGCCTTCCACTTTCACTTCGCTGCCACGGGGAATCACTTCGCCACGGCTGTCGATGAGCACAATGCTGGCGGCCACCACGCGGTGCAGATCGAAGTTCAGGAGCGCCCCGCTGCCTTGGTGCACGGCGATTTTGCTTTCCACCTGCGGCACGCGGAAATTCGCCGGCAGGCCCAAGGGGTCGATTTCGTACTGACCGCCGTAATAAGACGGCACCGAAGGCACCAGCAAATGGCCGTTTTTGTTGGTGTTGCCCATTAGCTGATGCTCGAAACTCACCGGCACATCGCTTACCCCGTTGGTGCTGATCAGCACAAACGCATCGTCAACGCGGTTGCCGGGGAATACCTCGCCGTCCATGGCGATAAACGAGCCGGTGATATCGCCCCACTGGGTCAGGCGGCCGTCGTCGCGGTACACGCCGCCTTGCAGCTGGGCGTAGGGCGTGCGCCAGGTCAGGTCGGCCTGTTCGTAGGTGCCGCCGCCGGTGGCGTAGCCGAGGTTGTAGCCAACGCCACCACTGGGCGGCGGCGTGCGGCCGAAGTTCACCCGTTCGCGCAACTGGCCCTGGGTGTCGCGCTCGACGCTGGCGCTGAAGGTGGAGCGCACGTCGAACGGAATGATCAGTTGCATCACCGCCGAGTAACCCTCGCCGTCGAGGTCGCGGTTCATCGCCACGTACATGCTGCTGTTGCCCCACAGGCTGCGCGACCACGAAAGGTTAACCAGGCGCGTGCGCTGGCCGTCCATGGTTTCGCTGGCGAAGTAGCCGACGCCGACATTGCCGACGTTGCCGGGGCTGAAAGAGAAGGTGATCTGGTCACTGGATTTGGCCAGCGTCAGCTCATCGCGCCCCAGCTCCAGCGCGCTGAGCATGCTCACGTCGACAAAACCTTTGCTGCGCTCCACATGCTGGGCGCCGAAGCCAAAACGGTTGGAGTAATAGCTGTAACCGACGTTGGCTTGCTGGCCTTTGCTGCCCTCGTACTGGCTTTGCGCGAACGAGCTGCTGAGGGTGCCGAAATTGCCCAGGCCAACAGTGGCGCCGAGGCCGCCCAGGCGCAGCGCTTCGCCGAACTCGGCGTGGGTTTCAGCGGTGAAGAAATCGGTCACGCCGTAGCGGAACGTGCCGCTGGTGACCGACGCCCCGTAGGAGAAGTTCTTTAGCCCGTAGTCATCGCGCAATTTGCCGGCCGACACCGAGTAGTCGTAGAGGTCTTCCTGCAACAGGGAGTTGGTGACGTAGAACGGCACGTCGGTCGCCACCTGCCGGCCGAGGGCGTCGGTGGTGACGACGGTGGCGTTACCGGCACCGCTGATATACGGCACGTTGCTGACGGTGTACGGGCCGGGGTTGAGCTGGTCGCTGCTGACCTTGGCGTTGTTGATAAACAGGTCCACCGAGGTCGGCACGCTGGCCTCGCCGGTGAAGCGCGGCAGTGGATACGTGATCAGGTCCGGGCGCAGGGCGAAGTTGCGCGAGATCTGCACGCCGCCGATGCGCACGGCACTGTTCCAGGTCAGCGCGCCGGTGATCAGGTCGCCGGCGATGTAGCGCGTCATGGTTTCCTGATTGTTGTAGCGCCAGTAAGTGTCGTAGCGCATGTAGCCGTCCTGGTCGGCGCCCAGTTCGTTGAAGCTGTGGCGGTACACGCCGGTGTTGCCGAACACGCCAGCGCTACCAAACACGCGCTGTTCGAGGAAGGTGCTGAGGTAATGGGCGCCGTCATCGGTGTCGTTGTAATAGGCGTCGTAGTTGAACAGCAGCCCAAACGAGCTTTGCGCCGGCACCGAGGCGTAGACCGATCGCGCGCCGACCTGCTGTTCCGGCAGCCAGTCGCTGGGCAGCACCAGCTTCAGGCGCTGCAGTTCCTGGTCGTAGGTGAACTGCAATCCGCTGATGCTATCGAGCGCCAGCTCGCCGGTAGCGCCCTCCGGCACCCGCACGCCGACGGCGCGCAGGTCTTCGCTGTCCACGAAGTAGCGTTCGCCACGTACGGTCACTTGCGCCACGCGGTCACTGGGCAATTCATTCACCACCAATTCCAGAAACAAGGTGTATTCGCCGGCTGCGGCGTCCGCTGCCGCCGGTACGTCGGGCGTTGCCTCGGGCACTGCGCTGGGGCGCATTCGTGCGGCCGGCAAGCCGTCCAGCTCCGGCGCAGGTGCCGGCAACTGCGGCGCCCCGGCGGTTGCTGAAGGCGGCGTGGCGGCCACGGCGTCACGCAAGGGCATGGGCTCGTTTGCCGCGATCACCACTGTCGGCCCCGCCGTCGTTTGCTCAGGCGCGGCGGCCACCGGCACGGCAGGCGCGGCGGCCAAGGCGTCGCGCAAGGGCCACGGCATGGAGCTGGCCGCTTGCGCGCTGGGCAACCACACCGCCAGGCAGGTGAACAGCACATACGCGCCACCGGCGCCGCCCATAAAGGGCGACGGCGTCGGCGCTTCCCTGACGCTCCGCATCCGCTGTGCTGGCTATCGTTGCGGCGAAATCGGCTGGAGATCAGCCAGTTCGTTTATTCGGGCTTCCAACGCAAACGAGTCGCCCGCCACGGCGGCCGGCAACTCCCAACGCATTCGCGCACCGGGCAATACGTAACCGAGCAAGCCTTCGGCGATTACCGTGCGTTTTTCGCCCTGTTTTACCGACACGCTCGCCAATCGCGCGTGGGCTGGTCCCTGATTGTTGAGTAGCAGGAAGCGCTTGCCGCCCTCGTTCTGCACCTGGAAACGCAGGTCGGGTTTGAGCAGTTGAATGCCCGGTTCCGGCTTGCTGGCAGCGCTGGCCAGGCTTACGCCATCGCCGAACACGAACAGCGGCACGGAATAGCGCATCTGGAATTTCACGCCGAGGGCGGCATCGGTTTTGGCGTCGGGCGGCAACAATTCATCCACCAGCACGCGGAAGGTTTGTTCAGTGGCAGCGGGCACCGGCTGCATTTTCATCAGGCGGATCATCTGCCGCTTGCCCGGCTCGATGGTCGCTACCGGTGGGCTGGCGACCACGGTGCGCTGGGCGCTGAGCTGGTCGCCGTAGTCGGCCTGGCCCCAGGCCAATACCCGTATCTGCAGACTGATGGGCGCTTGCCCGCGGTTTTCCAGCCACAACGCGGCCGCTTTTTGCGTGCTCTCGATTTGCGGATTGATCGGCCAGATCAGCACCGAGCTGGCCGCCTGGACGAAGCTGCTGGCAACGGCGAGCAGCAGTGCGGCAGCGGGCAGAAGGCGATATCGGCTCCATGCGAACATTGGAAGCTCCTTGTAGGTTTTGCTCATTTCTTTCAGTTCAATAGGTGATGGTCACCGTCACCGTATCGCTGTAAACCCCGGCAGATGGCATTGGCGTAACGGCGAACAACCGCGCGAATACCGGGTACGCCACGGTTGCACTGCCGGCTGGGAAGGTCAGACTTTTTACCGTGCCGCCGTTGCTACCGTTTCCCCAAAGGGTAGTACCCGTGTCCTGGTACAGCTGGTAGCGCAAGGTTTCGGCGCCTTTGTTGAGGAAGCGACCGCTGGCGATGTTGCTGGTGTTAAGGCCGGCGCTGATGCCGATGGTCAGGCTGGTACCGGGCGTGCACTGGAGCAAAATCGAGCCGGCGCCCGTGGTGCTGGTCACATCGACATTGCTTGGCAGCAGGCTGACCTGGCCGAAATTGATGCTGCCAAAGGTGGTCACGTCCGCCCCGCCACTGCCCAGGATGCAGCCGTTGACGATGGCCGCCTTGACCAGAAAGTTCTTTTGAATGGGGGTGTCGTTGACATTGGTATCGGCGCAGCTGAAGGCGCTGAGCACCAGCAGCAAAGCACCGAGCAAACGGGCAAGCGTTGGCGCACGGAGGCGGTCCACGCTCATTACCAACTCACAGTCACGGTGACGGTATCGGTGTAAGTGCCGGGGGTGGGCGCGGCTTGTTTGGGCACGCGGCCGAACACTTGCAGGTATTGGTCGGCGCCATTGCCCGTGCCGGTGACGCCGGTGGTGTTATCCCAAATGACGCTGTACGCCGCCGAGGTGTAGAGGTTGTAGCTGATCTGCGCGGCGGCCGGCCCGGTCATGCGGCGCGCCGCCACGTTGCCGCTGCCGCCGGCACTGAGCAGCACGCGGTACGGCGTATTGAGCAAACAATTAACCCGCAGCGACCCGTTGCCGACGCTGCTGCTGGCTGACACCAGTGTGTTGAGGGAAAAGTAGGTACCGAAATTCAGCGTTCCGAATTGGCCCAGCGTGGTGGGCGCCGTGCTGCCGGCGCTGCACGCGGGAAGAACCTCGGCGCTAAGACCGATGGTGGCGGACTTGGTGACAGCGAAAGCGTCAGTGCTGCCCAGCATTACGCTGAACAGCAATAGCCACCGGCAAGACGGATCACGTAGGCAACGCATGGCAGATCCTGGCGTTGGAAAGCGTGGCAGTGGCGAACATCCGTGTTGCGCCGGTGAGCGGAGCCCTCGGGAAGGCGGCGACTTCAGCCCACTGCACGCGAACGTCCGGCGTTACCAGGTGATGGTCACTTGTACGGTGTCGGTGTAAGTACCGGTGGCCGGCGTGGTCTGGTTCGGCACACGGCCGTAAACCACCATGTCCTGATTCGCGCCGTTACCAACGCCTGCCAAGGCGGTGCCGCCATTGGTGCCATTGCCCCACGGCGTGGCGCGCGCG
Organism: Pseudomonas sp. AC136; assembly: GCF_979258585.1. Taxonomy (NCBI): domain Bacteria; kingdom Pseudomonadati; phylum Pseudomonadota; class Gammaproteobacteria; order Pseudomonadales; family Pseudomonadaceae; genus Pseudomonas; species Pseudomonas sp. AC136. The sequence continues at coordinate 4,252,992 of NZ_OZ409865.1, read as the reverse complement.
GCGTCCTGATACAGATTGTAAAGCACGTAATTGCCGCCACTGGCCATGCGCCGCTGGGTGCCGGTGCTATTCAGGCCGGAGTTCAGGGCAACGCTGTAGTTGGTGGCGTTGGCGCATTCGATGCCGAACGAGCTGCCGGCACTGGCACCCACCGACTGAGCGTCGATGTTGTTGGCCAAACTTGGGTAGGAGCCGAAGGTGATGCTGCCGAAGTTGTTGGTGGTGGCGTTGCTGGTGCCGTTATTCACGGTGCAGCCGGCGCCAATAATGATCTGGATGCCCAGTTGACCCTGCACGGATCCTGCTGCGTCCACCGTCAACGAGTACGGCACCAACAGCAAGGCAGGGAACAGCAGAAAGCGGCGTTTCATCTCTAAGAACTCCTACGAAATAGTCGCGTTTTCACGCTTAATTGCAACGTAGTAGAAATTCGGCCGCATTCAAAACAACTTTATGGCGTCAACTAACAAGCAAAACCGTGTCGGTAAAATCTGTAGGAGCAGTAAGTAATTGTTCTTTGGAACAGGTCGTTAGTTTTGTAAGTGAAAGTAGTCGGTTGCTGTAGCCAATCACTTACAAAACAAACCGCGATTAAGCCCCGAACAAACCCCGGCACGCGTTGTATTCCGAGGCTTAGAGAGGGGCTAACGGCAAATTGATATGTCAGATAAGCGTTTGTTGTCTCAACTGTTTTACAACAGCGCCGTAGACGAGGCGGCAACATTCCTATAGGCCGCCATATAGCGATTGGCACTAACTTTTATTTCAACTTGGTTTTAAACCGAGCGAATTAGCGCCAGTCTTCGCGCACTCTTGTCAGCCCTTCCTGCGCAACAGAAGCCACTAATTGACCCGCACGGTTAAAGATACTGCCGCGCGCAAAACCGCGGCCATTGCCCGACCATGGACTGTCCATCGCATAGAGCAGCCAGTCATCCATGCGCAGGTCGGCGTGAAACCACAGCGAATGGTCGAGGCTCGCCACCTGCATGAACTTCTGAAACACCGAGACCCCGTGAGGCAGCATCGAGGTGGTGAGCAAGTTGAAGTCCGAGGCGTACCCGAGCAGGTATTTATGCAGCTGGCGTTCATCCGGAAGGGTGCCGTCGGCGCGGAACCACACGTACTTGATCGGCTCGCGCACCACTGGCTCGAACGGATTGGCGATGGTCACCGGGCGAATTTCAATGGGCTTTGGGCTGGTGGCGCGTTCGAGCATGCGCGGCGGAATGAACTCGGCGGCTAGGGCGGCCAGCTCGGTTTCCGACTTGAGTTCTTCCGGGCCGGGCACGTCGGGCATTTGCAGCTGGTGGCTGAAGCCTTCTTCGTCGGTCTGGAACGAGGCGCTGCAGGTGAAGATTGGCGCGCCTTTCTGAATGGCGGTGACGCGACGGGTGCTGAAACTGCCGCCGTCACGCACGCGGTCCACCAAGTACACCACCGGCAAGCTGGCATCGCCCGGGCGCAAGAAATAACCGTGCAAGGAATGCACATGGCGCTCGGCGTCCACGGTCTGGCTGGCGGCCGACACACATTGGCCCAGCACCTGGCCGCCATAGAGTTGCCGAAAACCAAGGTCCTGGCTGACGCCACGGAACATATTTTCCTCGATCTGCTCCAGGCTCAGCAGGGCCACCAGATCATCGAGTAATTGGCTCATCGGTCTTCCTCATCACGCATTTATTCAGGCGGAGGGAATGGTAAAGGCTTTGCCGGCGGATGTCGGCTACTGGAGGAAAAAAGCCCGGTGGCCATTGGTCCAACCTCAGCGGCTATTACGCCAACCAGGTTTGGCGGCCAATGCGATACAGCACATGCGCACGCAGCGGATGTCCCGCCGGCAGGTTGGGGTGCTGAAAGTCGTCCGCCGGATCACGCCGCATGCCGATGCGCTCCATCACCCCGCGCGAGGCGGCGTTTGCCGGCACGGTAAAGGCCACCACTTCCGGCAACTCCAAGCGCTCAAACGCGCAGGCCAGCGAGGCCCGCGCCGCCTCGCTGGCAAAGCCTTGGCGCCAGCTGTCACGGGAAAGGCGCCAGCCTATTTCAATGGTCGGGCCATCCGCCCGGCAAAACGGCGCCTCGAAACCCACCCGTCCCAAACCGGTAAAGCCGATAAACGCTCCGTTGTCCTTGCGCTCCAGCGCCCACAAGCCAAAACCATGCTCGGCAAAGTGCGCCCGCACTCGCGCCATCAACGCGGCGGCTTCGGCGGTGCTTTGCGTGGCGGGGAAAAACCGCATCACCTCGGCGTCGGCAACCATTTCGGCGAAAGGCCGCAAGTCGTCGTCGCGCCAGGTGCGCAGCAGCAAACGCTCGGTGTGCAATTCAATCGGTGCGCTCATGCAAGGTTCCTTCACAGTGCTCGGCTTGAGGTCACCCGGTGGGCCGGGGATACTGGCGACCTCTTCTTATCGGTTCAATGTATGCGTGTGCCCCTGGTCTATCACGACGACTACAGTCCGCCCTTCCCGGCCAACCATCGTTTTCCGATGGAGAAATTTCGTCTGTTGCGTGACCACTTAATAGACAGCGGCTTGACCACAGACGCGCAACTTTTTCGCCCCGACATCTGCCCCGCCGACGTCCTCGCCCTGGCCCACGAACCGAGTTACATCGAACGTTTTCTCAGCGGCAACCTTAGCCACGACGAACAACGCCGCCTCGGCCTGCCCTGGAGCGAGGCGATTGCGCGGCGCACCGTGCGGGCGGTCGGCGGCTCACTGCTGACCGCCGAACTGGCCCTGCAACACGGCCTGGCCTGTCACTTGGCCGGCGGCACGCACCACGCCCATTACGACCACGCCGCCGGTTTCTGCATCTTCAACGACCTGGCCATCATCAGCCGCTACCTGCTCGAAGCCGGGCGAGTGAACTGCGTGCTGATCTTCGACTGCGATGTTCATCAGGGCGACGGCACCGCGCGCATTCTGGCCGACACGCCTGAAGCCGTGACGGTGTCGCTGCACTGCGAAAAGAACTTTCCCGCCCGAAAAGCTCAAAGCGATTGGGACATCCCATTGCCTATGGGCATGGGCGACGACGAGTACCTACAAGTAGTCGACGACACGCTCAATTATCTGCTGCCGCTGTATCAGCCCGATCTGGTGCTGTACGACGCCGGGGTCGACGTGCACAAAGACGACGCCCTCGGTTATTTGCAGCTCACCGACGCGGGCGTGGCCGCGCGTGACGAGCGCGTGATTCGGCACTGCCTGAGCCGGAGCATTCCGGTGATGGGCGTGATCGGCGGCGGCTACGACAAAGACCGCGTGGCGCTGGCACAGCGTCATGGAATTCTTCACCACAGCGCGCAACGGGTCTGGCAAAGCCAAACCTGATCGCGCCTCGAGGCACCTTTAACACCATGTACTACGGAGAAAAATTCAACGCCTGGACCCACCTGGTTGGCGCTGTGCTGGCCGCTATCGGCGCGGTGTGGCTGCTGGTATTGGCGAGCTTCACGGGCGATGTGTGGAAAATCGTCGGCGTCGCCATTTACGGCGTCACCCTGGTGCTGCTCTACAGCATTTCGACCCTCTACCACAGCGTGCGCGGCCCGGCGAAACGGCTGCTGCAAAAGCTCGATCACCTGTCCATCTACCTGCTGATTGCCGGCAGCTACACGCCGTTCTGCCTCATTACCTTGCGCGGGCCGTGGGGGTGGACGTTGTTCGGCATCGTCTGGGGGCTGGCCGTCATCGGCATGTTGCAGGAAATCAAACCGCGCTCCGAAGCGCGCGTGTTGTCGTTGATCATCTACGCCGTGATGGGCTGGATTGTGCTCATCGCCGTCAACCCACTCATCGCCGCCCTGGGCCTCACCGGCTTCAAATGGCTGGCTGCCGGCGGCGTGCTCTACACGGTGGGCATCATCTTCTTCGCCTTCGACAGCCGCTTCCGCCACTGGCATGGCATCTGGCATTTGTTCGTGATTGCCGGGAGCTTGCTGCACTTTGTGGCGATTCTGTTTTATGTGCTCTGAGCGGCGAATTGCCGTTGGCAGCAATCGCGGCTAAAGCCGCTCCCACAAAGTAGCGGTGCCTTTCTGTAGGAGCGGCTTTAGCCGCGATGGTGGCTCAGCCAACGCGTGCGGCGAGCCATGCTGGATTCCCACCTACGCGGAAATGACGGCGAAACTTCGTGGCGATTCTGTTTTATGTGCTCTGAGCGGCGAATTGCCGTTGGCAGCAATCGCGGCTAAAGCCGCTCCTACAGGGTAGAGGCGCCTTTCTGTAGGAGCGGCTTTAGCCGCGATGGTGGCTCAGCCAACGCGTGCGGCGAGCCATATTGGATTCCCACCTACGCGGATATGACGGCGAAACTCCAATCACCCCAACTCCACCAACCCCGTCCAGAACGCCCAAATAGCCAGCCCCGCCACCACCACCAACGCCCCGGCCGCCACCCCTTCAGCGCGAGAAAAGAACGGTACCTGTGGCCGACTTTCCCGATGTGCAAAACAAAACACCGGCAAGCCCAGCACAAACAATAAACTCGACATCAACACAAACTGCGGCCCCGCCGCATACAGCAACCACACCGCGTACACGCTGCCCAACACCCCACTGCGCAACGCCCTGCCCCGCTCCGCCATCTGCCCGTGCTGCAACGCAAAGCGCCACAAATAAGCGGTGCTCGCCAAGTAGGCCGGCAAGATCATTACGCCCGTCACGCTGATCAGCCAGATCCAGGCGTTCTCGGCAAACAGCACGACAAACACAATTACCTGCATCACCGCACTGGATAACCACAGCGACGGCGCCGGCGAGTGGAAGCGATTTTCACGGGCCAGAAAGCGCGGAAACACGCCATCTCTGGCGCCGGCAAACGGCAGCTCGGCCACCAGAATGGTCCACGCCAGCCAGCAACTGAGTAGGGAAATCAGCAGGGACACGATCACGAATAAAGCGCCCCAGCGCCCCACCAACCGCTCAAGAATGTAAGCCGCCGCCGGCTCATCCAGCGCGGCCAGCTCCGGCTGGGTCATAAAACCGAAGGGTAACGCCGAAAGCAGGAAATACAGCAGCGTGCACACCACCAAGCCGATGTAAGTGGCCTGGCTGACCTGTTGCGGCTTACGCGCGCGGGCCGACATCACCACCGCGCCTTCGATGCCGATAAATACCCACAAGGTCACGAGCATGGTGCTTTGCACCTGACTGGTGACGCTGCCCAATTGCTGGCCAACGCCCCAGACGTCGAGGCGAAACATGTCGGCTTTGACCATCACTGCCATGATCGCGATGGTCGCCAACAAGCTGCCGACGTTCAGCACACTGGCCACCGAGCCCAGCACCGCCGCGCGGCGCACGCCGAACAACACGGTGAAGTGCATCACCCAGATCAACAGCGACGCGCCGCCGATGGACAGCCAGTTCTTGCCGTCGCCAAACGCTGGAAATAGATAACCCAGCGATTTCATGATCAGCACCGCAAACGCGACGTTGCCAAACGCCGCGCTCAGCCAATAACCCCACGCCACCTGAAAGCCGGCCAGGTTGCCGAAGCCTTCGCGGGCGTAGGCGTAAACGCCGGCCGTAAGGTCGGGGCGTTGCGTCGAAAGCAGGCGAAAGCAATTGGCAAGAAAGAACATGCCGACCAACGTCAGCAGCCAGGCAATGGCGATCGCGCCGAGGCTGGCGTGGGCCGACATGTTTTGCGGCAGGTTGAAACCGCCGCCGCCAATCATGGAGCCGATCACCACACCGCTGAGCAGAAACAGCCCAAGCTTGGCCGGTGCTGCGCTGCTGTCATCGTTTGCCATCGCTCAATCCTTTGCGTTGCGTGCCCGCAGCTGAGTGTAGCGGCCGTTTTTGCCGGCCTCGGTTAGAATGCCGCACCTCCCAGTCGTAGCCCGCCGCCATGCCCGCATCTCAAGCCACCGCCTCCCTGCCCGTCGTCGTCATCGGTGGCGGCCCTGCTGGTCTGATGGCCGCCGAAGTGCTGGCGCTGGCCGGCATCCAGGTCGAGTTGTTCGACGCCATGCCCTCGGTCGGCCGCAAGTTTCTGCTGGCCGGCGTGGGCGGCATGAACATCACCCATGCTGAAGCCAAACCGGCATTTATCGGCCGCTACGGCAAACGGGCCGGCGAGATCGGCGAGCTACTCCATGACTTCGACGCCGAGCAGTTGCGCGCCTGGATTCACGGGCTGGGCATCGACACCTTCGTCGGCACCTCCGGCCGCGTTTTCCCCACCGACATGAAAGCTGCCCCGCTGCTGCGCGCCTGGCTCAAACGCCTGCGCGAACATGGCGTGGCGATTCATACGCGCCAGCGCTGGTTAGGCTGGAGCGCCGATGGCCGTCTGCGCCTGGCGGGCGTCGACGGCGAGCAGCTAATCGAAGCCCGTGCCGTGGTGCTGGCGCTGGGCGGCGGCAGTTGGGCGCGTTTGGGTTCCGATGGCGCCTGGCAGGCGCTGCTGGCCAAGCGCGGCGTGCCGTTGCAGCCTCTGCAACCGAGCAACTGCGGTTTCGAGGTGGCAGGCTGGAGCGCCGTATTCGCTGAGAAATTTGCCGGTGCGCCGGTTAAATCGTGCGCCCTCGCGCTGCCCGGCCAGGCGCCGCGCCTGGGCGAATTCGTGGTGACCGCGCACGGCGTGGAAGGCAGTTTGGTCTACGCCCTGTCGGCGCCGATCCGCGACACCCTCACCGAACACGGCAGCGCCACCGTCTACCTCGACCTGCTGCCGCATAAAAGCCCCGAGCAGGTATTGGCCCTGCTGCACAAACCTCGGGGCAGCAAATCCATCAGCAACCATTTGCGCAGTGCCCTCGGCCTGGATGGCGTGCGCGCCGGCCTGTTGCGCGAACTGACCGACGCCGCGACCTTCGCCGATTCGGCAAAGCTGGCCGCCGCCATCAAAGCGCTGCCGCTGACCGTGGTGCGCACCCGGCCCCTCGACGAAGCCATTAGCAGCGCAGGCGGCGTGCCGTTCGAAGCGCTTGACGCCCGCCTGATGCTCACCATCCTTCCCGGCGTGTTTTGCGCCGGCGAAATGCTCGACTGGGAAGCGCCCACCGGTGGCTATTTATTGACCGCCTGCTTTGCCAGCGGCCTTAAAGCGGGCAAAGGGGTCGTTGACTGGCTCGTTCAGTCTCAATAGAGCGGTTGATCCGCGGCGGCTTCTGAGCCGTCCTACAGTTCTGTTTCGCGCCAGTTTTTAACGTTGACCGATCTCCCCTGCGATGGACGCCGGTCATGAACAAGCACTGCTTTCGCCTTATCTTCAGCAAGACGCTGGGCTTTTTAATTCCTGTCGCCGAAATCGCCACCGCCCAGCGCAAAGCCGGGCGGCAACCAGCCAAACTCCGACGTCCAACCTTGATGCTGTCCTTGCTCCTCGCCGGTGCACCCGGCTGGGTCGCCGCCGAGATTTTGCTGGATCGAAATGTTGCCGGAACCAGCATGACGAGTGCTGCCAATGGCGTGCCCGTGATCGAGATCGCCAACAGCAAGGGCTCGGCCTTGATGAACCACGGAACCTTCCGGCGTTGGATAAGACTCTTGGCCTGGCGCTAACAGGGCCTGAGCTTCTTACACCAGCGCCCCTCACACCTGTATATGACGTCGATCAATTAACGCTGCCGGATTTATTGATCGGTTTTGAGCATCTGACGAACGTTGCAAGCGCTTCTAATCCGCCAAGCCTGGACGACGCATCAGAATCCTTTCTACCGACTACGCTAGTCGCCGCTCAACCGATTAAAAGAAAGAAAAAAGTCGCTACCCAGAGCAATGCGTTTGATAGTAACGATCCAAGCAATAAGCCCCGCCGCCTTACGGTGGAGGACATGGAAGCATGGGACGCCATGTCGGCGACAAAACAATTTGACGTGAAGGCCAGCCATTGGCTGAGGGCGCGCAACATCAATAAGAACTATCAAAAATACATAACAGTGGGCGGATTTACAGACAGTGGATATCGTTACTACGACAACATGAAACATGGCACCATTCGGCGCACTTTCGCGAAAGCTTACGAACACCCATCCGACTGGGCCGCACATGTATCAAGCGCAACCATTCAAGACGCCATGCGTCAATGGGAAGGGATGAGTTACCAGCACAGAAAAGCAATTGGACTCGACAATTGGCTGAAACAAAACAATTTAACTCAGCTAGATAGCGTCCTCTTCACCCGGTTCGGCTTATCCACAACCGGAAAAATGTACGCTAAATACATAGCAGCCCCAACTGCGAAGCGCGCAGAAACTGAACGCCCCTCCCGAGTGAAACCCGCCCCGACAAGTGTCATTAACCCTGAGCAGATACTCGCTTGGAACAACCTGACCCCAGCACAACAAGAAAGTGTGGGTGGCTGGCGCAACTGGGCGTCACTGCACGGGGTCATCCAGGACGGGCCCGTCACCGATACAGCGGATAACGTAGCGGCCACCTCGCCGATCACTTTGCCGGCAGGGGCAGACATCCAACTGGTGTCCCAGAATCCGATCCATTCTACTGAGACGGACAACTTGACCGAGCGAGATTTACTCGTCGGGTTTGAACATTTGATGCCGCCTTCAGCAACTGAACGGTCTGCCACACCGCCGCCCGCCGTCGTCTCCACGAGCGGCGAGACTATGCTGCCAACGCCCCCCAGCGCACCAACACCCGCTCAATCTGGGTCAAGTGATTCAAGCACAACGCCACCTGCAACCCAGGCACTGCCGGCAAAGAAAAAAGTATTCGGCATGCGCCCGCTTTTATCCGGCGCGCTGGAAAAAAATGAAGCGTTCATCACATTCGCCAAACAAGCCAATTTGATGAAAGAAGACGGCACCTACACGCGAACAGCGTTACAACAGATAACAAAGCTGCAAACTGAAAAAAGAGTACTTATTTCGCTTCGGCAAATAAACGAGCAACTGGCTGCTAACACGGCCATGACGGAACCGGAAAAACGACTACTGGCGGACAAGATTGCCAAGCAAAATAGCGCGCCTGTCGCCAATCTGAGGTTCTACGCCGCTAACCCATCTGAGCTTCAGAAAGCGCTTGAAGACCTAAGTGCAAAGTGGGACGACTGATCTTCGCAATGACTTCAGTGCGCCACACACGCGGATCGGCAGTAGCCGGTCCGCGGCTTCACACGCTGCGCTCGCCCGCAGCGCGGCGGGCGCGTCACCGAGTCACTTCAGGTACCACCCCCACGGCTCGGTGCCGATGTATTCGGTGACCTGTTTCACCTCCAGATAATTGTCCAGGCCCCAGCGGCCCAGCTCGCGGCCGATGCCACTTTGTTTCATGCCGCCCCATGGCGCCTGGTTGAAGGTGGGTTGCGAGCAATTCACCCACACGATGCCTGCGCGCAGACCATTAGCCACGCGCGTGGCGCGCTGCGGGTCGGCGCTCATCACGGCGCCGGCCAGGCCAAAGCGGCTGGCGTTGGCCATGCGAATGGCGTCGGCTTCGGTGGCAAAGCGCTTCACGCACAGCAGCGGCCCGAACACTTCCTCGCGCCAGATGATGCTGTTCTCGGCCGGCTCATCGAAAATCGCCGGCTCAATGAAATAACCGCGATCAAGATGCGCTGGGCGTTTGCCGCCGGTGAGCAATTTCGCGCCGCTGAGCTTGGCTTGTTCCACAAAGCCGATCACCTTTTCCAACTGCCCCTGGCTCACCAGCGGCCCGAGCAATACGCCCGGTTCCATGCCATTGCCGATGGTGATGGCGCGCGCGGCTTCCACCAGACGTTCGAGCAATTTATCGGCGATGCCCTGCTGCACCAGCAGCCGCGACGTGGCGCTGCACACTTGGCCCTGGTTCCAGAAAATACCGAACAGAATCCACTCCACCGCCGCCTCGATATCGGCATCGTCAAATACGATAAACGCCGACTTGCCGCCTAATTCGAGGCTGATGTTTTTGATGTCGGCAGCTGCGGCCGACATGATTTTCGCCCCGGTCGGCACGCTGCCGGTGAAGGCCAGTTTGTCCACTTGTGGGTGCTGACTGAGCGGACTGCCCGCCTCCGCGCCAAGCCCGGTGACGATGTTCAGCACGCCCGCCGGCAAACCGATACGGTCAGCGGCGGCGGCCAGTTCCAGGGCGGTGAGCGGCGTCAGTTCGGAAGGCTTGAGCACCACGGTGGCGCCCGCTGCCAACGCCGGGGCAACTTTCCACGAGGCCATGAGCAACGGGTAATTCCACGGGATTATCTGCCCGGCTACGCCAATCGGCTCGCGGCGGATATGGCAGCGAAAGCGCTCATCTGGCAATGCCAACGGTTCGTTCTGCTGACCATCCAGCTCGCGCGCCATGTCGGCGTAGTAGCGAAAGCAACCGATGGCATCGCCAATGTCCCACTGCGCTTCGGGCAGGGGTTTGCCGTTGTCGCGCACCTCCAATTTCGCCAGGTCGTCCTGGCTGCTTTCCAGTTCGCTGGCGAGCGCGTCCAGCCATTGGGCGCGCTCGGCGCCAGTGGTTTGCCCCCAGCCATTGTCGAACGCACGCCGCGCCGCGCGCACCGCGTGGTCGATGTCTTCTTCGGTGCCTGCTGGCACGCGCTGAATGACCGTTTCGGTGGCCGGGTCCAGCGTTTCGAAATGGCCGCCCAAATCGGGGCTCACCCATTGCCCGTTGATATACAGCTGATCGCGCATGACGCTCTCCTTACGCCGACACGCCGGCACGGCGGTTTTGCAAATAACGGGAGGTGAACAACAGCGCCAGAGAGGCGAGGATGATCACCGTGGATACGGCATTGATCTCCGGGGTAACGCCCCGGCGGATCGAGGAAAAAATGTAAATCGGCAAGGTGGTTTCCGACCCCGCGACGAAAAACGCGATGATGAAATCGTCAAAGCTGAAGGTGAACGCCAGCAGAAAACCGGCCATGATCGCCGGCGCAATCTGCGGCAGAATCACTCGCCAGAAGGTTTCCAGCGGCGGCGCGTAGAGGTCGGCCGAGGCTTCGAGCAGCGATTTATCCAGCGCATCGACTCGCGTGCGCACAATCACCATCACCAGCGCCATAGTGAACAGCGAGTGCGCCGCCACCACGGTGAAAAAGCCCATGCGCAGTTTCGGAATGCCCATGTCCAGCGCCGCCAGTAGCGGATTGAACAGGTCAAACAAAGTGATAAAGGCGATCAGCGTGGCGATGCCAATCACAATGCCGGGCACGATGATTGCGCAGTACGTCAGCGCATCGAACAGCATGCGCACGCGGCCGCTGACGCGCTGCAAGCCGAATACCGCCAAGGTGCCGAACAGGGTTGCCAGCGTGGCCGAGCACAGGGCGATCAGCGCGCTGTTGCCCAGCGCTTCCATGATGAACGGGTTTTCAAACGCCCGGCCAAACCACTGCGTCGAGCAGCATTCGAACGACAGGCCGCTGCGCCCGGCGTTGAAGCTGAACAGCATGATCAGGGCAATGGGCGCATACAGGAACAGGTACACCGACGTGGAATAACCACGCAGCCATAACGCTTTGTCGTTCATGTCAGAGCATCCCGTCTTGCTGGCGGCCGCCGTAGCGCGCCACCAATTTCAGATACACCGCGATAATCGCCAGCATCATCGCCACCAGGGTCATGGCCACCGCGCTGCCAAACGGCCAGTTGCGCGATTGCAGAAACAAGTCGACCAGCGCGTTGCCGACAAAGAACACCTTGCCGCCGCCCAAAATCGCCGGAATCAGGAACTCGCCCATCAGCAGGATGAACACCAGCATCACGCCGGTAATCACGCCCGGCGCAGACAACGGCAAGGTCACGCGGCGGAAGGTTTCCAGCGCGCCGGCGCCTAGGTCGTGGGACGCCTCAAGCAAGCGCTTATCGAGTTTTTCCAGGCTCACGTAGATGGGAAACACCATCAGCGGCAGGTAGCCGTAAACGATGCCGATCAGCACCGCCGTCGGCGTGTTGATCAGGCGCACGTCGTCCAGCCCCAGGCTGGCCAGCAGCGCGGGAATGCCCTTGCCGCTGAGGATGAAAATCCATGCGTAGGTGCGGATCAAAAAGCTGGTCCAGAACGGCACGATCACCAACGTCAGCAGCAGCGAGCGGTTGCGCCGCACCTTTACCGCGAGGAAATACGCCAGCGGATACGCCGCCAGCAGGCACACCAGCGTGCCCAACGGCGCCAGAATCAGCGTGTTGCTGAACGCCGCCGCGCGCGAGGCCAGATTTAGGTAATTGGCAAAGGTAAACGCCGGGCTGTAGCCGCCGACGGCGCTGCGCTCGCCGACGCTGAACAGCAGAATGACCACCAGCGGCATCAACAGCAGCAGCACGAACCACAGCGTCGAGGGCAACAGCAGCAGCCAGGTGATACGCCGACCGAGGCTGGCCGGTCGCGCCGGGGCAGGCGCGGCCGCCGTGGAGAGCGGTGCGCTAACGGCAATGTTCATGGGATTGTCCTTGGGCATTGTCATAGGGTCAGGCCTATTGATTCCTGTGGGAGCGGCTTTAGCCGCGATGCGTTTGCAGCCAAAGCATCGCGGCTAAAGCCGCTCCCACAGGGGGCCGGCGGTCTACGCCGCTTTAAATCGCGCCATCAATTCCGCCCGCACCGGGCTGGTAAGCGTGGCCGCGGCGCCAAATTCCAGGGCGCTGAGCAGTTCAGCGGCCGGGTACATGATTGGGTCGCTGAGCATTTCTTTGGGCAGCAAGGCGTCCACGCGTTTGTCGCCGCTCGGGTAGCCGTGGGCTTCGACTTCCAGTTTGTTCACCTGCGGGTTGAGCAGGAAGTTGATAAAGGCGTACGCCGCGTCGCGGTGTTCGGCGTCTTTGGGAATGGCGAAGAAGTCGCTCCACAATTCACCGCCTTCCTTGCCCAGAGTGAATTGCAGGTTCGGCAGGTCGCGGTGCAGTTGCGAGCCGTCGCCGGTCCAGCACATGGACATCCACGCGTCGCCGCTGCGCATGCTCGGCTGGTAGTCGGAGTTGATGGCGAACAGGTGCGGTTTCACTTCGATGAGCAGCTTTTCCGCGTCAGCCAGTTCTTTCTCATCCAGCGAGTTGAAGCTGTAGCCGAACGATTTCAGCGCGTTGCCGATCGCTGTCAGCTGGTAGTCGTGGACCATCACGCGGCCGGTGGCCGGGCCTTTGGCCAGGTCCCAGAATTCTTTCCAGGAGGCGGGTTTGCCTTTGATTTTCTGGTCGTCGTACACAAAGCCCGTGGTGCCCCAGTTCTTCGGCACGGCGTACACCTTGCCGTTGACGATGCCCTGTTCCATAAAGCGCTTTTCGTAGGCGTTGGGGTCGAAGTTGCTCAGGCGCGTGAGGTCCAGCGGCTCGATCAGCCCCAATTCGACGTAGGTGCTGATGGTGTAGTTGGTGGGCACGAACACGTCCCAGCCGCTGCCACCGGCTTGCAGTTTGGCGAGCATTTCTTCGTTGGAACCGAACACGCTCATTTGCACCTTGGCGCCCGTCTGGCTGGCGAAGGCTTCGAGGTTTTTCGCGTTGTGGTAGTTGGGCCAAGTGGCGATGGCCACGCGGTCGCCGATGGCGCCTTTTTCGGCAGCGAAGGCGTTGCTGGTGAGCATGCCGGGCATGTTGGTGGCGACCACTGCGGCGGCCACGCCCAGCCCGGTGCGGCCGAGGAAGTCGCGACGGGTGATTGAGCCGTTCTGCCAGCTACGCATCGTTTTTATGAAGTCTTTGCCATCCATCGGTCATCCCCTTAAACGTGTCGGTTAGTTATTGGTGTACCTGCTGAACTGCGCTGCCTATCAAAGCCCCATCGCCAAGCCATTGGCCTGGTCCCATCCAATCTGCACGGCGACGCCGTGTTCGAAACTTGCCTGGTTGTGTTCGCGCACTCGCGGCACGCGCACGCAGACGATGCCGAAGGGATCGGTGCGCACGCGGTATTCAGTGAGGTTGCCCAGATAAATGCGGTCTTCCACGCGACCGTTAAGGGTCACCTCGCGGCCCAGCGGCGTGTTGGCGGCGCCGATGCTGATCAACTCCGGGCGTACGGCAATGCAGCCTTCCACTTGCGGGCTCAAGGCCACACCGCTTGGGCTGCGCGGGCTGCTCAGTTGTAGGCCCTGGGCGGTTTCCAGTACCACGCTGTCGCCGTCGATACGGCGCACGGTGCCGCTGAACAGGTTGGATTCACCGATAAAGTCGGCGACGTAACGGCTGGCTGGGGTTTCGTAGAGTTGCTCGGGGCTGGCGGTCTGCACGATAAGGCCGTCCTGCATGACGCTGATGCTGTCGCTCATGGACAACGCCTCTTCCTGGTCGTGGGTAACCAGGACAAAGGTGATGCCCACCTCGCGCTGCAAACGCAGCAATTCGGACTGCATTTCCTTGCGCAGCTTGCGGTCCAGCGCGGCCAGGGGTTCGTCGAGCAGCAATACGGTTGGCTTGTTCACCAGCGCGCGGGCCAGGGCCACGCGTTGTTGTTGCCCGCCCGACAGCTCGCTCGGTTTGCGTTGCCCGTAGCCGCTGAGGCGAACCATTTCCAAGGCTTCGTCGGCCAGGCGGCGCTGTTGTTTTTTGTCTGGACGCGGGGTCTGGTAGCGCAGGCCATAGGCGATGTTGTCGGCCACGCTCAGGTGCGGGAACAACGCGTAGCTCTGGAACACCATGTTCACCGGCCGCTGGAACGCCGGCACGCCCGCCACCGAACGACCGGCGAGCAATACCTCGCCTTCGCACGGCTGCTCGAAGCCAGCAATCATGCGCAAGGTGGTGGTTTTGCCGCAGCCTGAGCTGCCGAGAAACGAATGAAAGGCGCCGCGCCGCACCTGGAAACTCACGCCGTTCACCGCCGGCGTGGCGCCGTAGCGCTTAACCACCTGACGGAATTCGATATCGAATGCTTGGCTGGAATCGCTCACCGCTCGCCCCTTTCTGGTTCTTATCTGCGTTGGGGAGAAACTAGCAACGGGGGTTTGCGGGCGTATATATCCCTTGAGGGATAGAGAGCCCATGAAAGCAAAAGCTCGAGGCTGAAGCCTCTCCTACAGAGTCGCGATTCAGTGTGGGAGAGGCTTTAGCCTCGATTGATGGCTCACGAAGCGTGGCGCAAGGCGAACTCTTCGCCGCCTTCGGACCCTGCCAGCTCGCGAATGAACAAGCCCAACAACTCGGCCTGGCTGCCAATACCCAGCTTGGCGTAAATGTTCTTACGGTGAATTTTCACCGTGCCGGGGCTGATTTCCAGCTGCTCGGCCACCGAGGCGCTGGAGTGGCCGCGCAACAGCAGCTGGACAATTTCCTGCTCGCGCGCGGTCAGGCTGTGGGCGCCGAACTGGTCGAAGGCGGCGCGAATTTTATGGTCAAGGTCTTGCGCCGGACGTTGCACCCGACACTCCTGCCACGCTTCCCGCACCACCTCGGTGACCACTGCCTCGGCGCATTCCAGCATCTGCACTTCATCGCGACTGAACGCCGGGCTGGTGGTGCTGCGCATCAGCGACAACACGCCTTTGGCGCCGTCGGCAAGGTCGACGAAAAACGCCACTTCTTCGGCCAGCCCGGTGAGCTGGTAATAGTTGAGGTAGTACTCGCCCAGATAGAAGTGGTCCGGCGCGAATTGGCGCAAGCGCCACAAGCCGGGCGGTTGGTCTCGGGTGCAGGCGAGGTAGAACGGGTCGAGCAAATAGGGGCCAACCTGGTAATCGTCGACGTAAATTTTGCGTTTATCCACAGCAAAAGTATCGAACAGCGCCAGCGGGCGGTGGTTGCCTTCGTAAATGAAGAGAACGAAATGGTCGACCGGGCAAATTTGCTTCAACCATTGGCTCAAGCCCTGCAAGCGCGGCCGGCCGCTCGGCAGGGTGAGCAAATGGGCGAATCCGGTGGTCCAGTGTTTCAGGTCCTTGTGGCGCATAGCGGTGCTGCTTCAGCCAAATGTTCAGAATAGCGAACAAGAATGCAGGTTTTGCGCCATTATCCTGAAACCCCCAGCCTGGCGCCCGATGGCACTTTTAACCGGCTCGGTGATGCACCAGCATGGGCCGATAAGCACCAGTAAACGTCACTGCAGGTAACGTCTGTTCCGCTGAGCGGCAACCAGCACTGACGACTATGCTTGCTTTCATTCGGTCAGCGGCTGGCCGCATTTCTTCTTGCTCATGGTGGTAACGCGATAGTGATTCCTTTGTTGGTCTGCGACGACTCCATGATGGCCCGCAAACAGTTGATCCGCTCACTCCCAGCGGATTGGCCGGTGTCCATCACCCAGGCCGCCCATGGTCAGGAAGCCATGCAGGCCATTCGCCAAGGCCTCGGCCAGGTGGTGTTGCTCGACCTGACCATGCCGGTGATGGACGGCTACGAAGTACTAGCCGCCCTGCGCGCCGAAGGCCTGGCGGCCAGTGTGGTGGTGGTTTCGGGTGATGTGCAGGAAGAAGCGATGCGCCGCGTGATGGAGTTGGGCGCGCTGGCCTTCATCAAAAAACCAGCCGAACCGGAAAAGCTGCGCGAAACCCTGCAACGCTTGAACTTACTCGGCCAGCCTGCCCCGCCCGCTGAAGTGCCGCTGCGCCCGGCCTTTGAGCTGAAAGTGAACTTCCGCGATGCCCTGCGTGAAATCACCAACGTGGCCATGGGCCGCGCCGCCGCGTTGCTGGCCAAGGTGCTGGGCGTGTTTGTCGAGCTGCCGGTGCCGACCGTCAACATCTTCGAAGTCAGCGAATTGCACATGACCCTGGCCGATGCGCAACGCGGCGAGCGCTACAGCGCGTTGTGCCAGGGCTTCATCGGCGACGGCATCGCTGGCGAGGCGCTGCTGCTGTTCCACGACTCCGAGATTGCCGATATCGGCCGCCTGTTCAAGTGGCAGCCCAAGGACGAACACGATGTATCGGAAATGCTCCTGGACCTGGCGAGCATTCTGATCGGCGCGTGCCTAAGCGGCATTTCCGAACAGATCGACGTACGCTTTTCCCAAGGCCACCCGCAATTGCTCGGCCTGCACAGCTCGATTGAAAGTTTGATCACGGTGAACAAACAGCGCTGGCGCAAAACCCTGGCGGTGGAGATCAGCTACAGCCTGGAGGGCCATAACGTGCACTTCGATTTGCTGCTGCTGTTTACCGAAGATTCGATTCAGCGCCTGACCTACAAAATCAATTACCTGATGAACTGAGACCCGGCCCATGCCTGCGCAGATCGACATCAAAGAAGTTCACTGGCTGCTGGATATCGTGCAATGCATCGATGTGGGCGTGATCGTACTCGACCGTCAATACCGCGTGGAAGTGTTTAACAGCTTTATGGAAAACCACTCCGGCCTGGGCCCGGATGAGGTACACGGCAAGTCGTTATTCGACTTGTTTAAAGAGATTGACGAAGACTGGTTTCGGCGCAAGGTCGACACCGTGGTCACGCTCGGCACCCGGGCGTTCAGCCTGTGGGAACAGCGGCCGTACCTGGTGCATTTCAAAAACTACCAACCCATCACCGGCCGCGCCGACTTTATGTACCAGAACGTCACCCTGCTGCCGCTGGCCTCTAGCGGCGGGCAGGTGGAGCACATTTGCGTGGTGATCTACGACGCGACTGAGGCGGCGGTGCATAAGCGCGTGTCGTGAGCCCCCGCCGCGCGCTTCGCGCTCGTTTTGTCCAGGCCAATCGCGGCTGAAGCCGCTCCCACACTTATCGCCCTGCACCTGTGGGAGCGGCTTTAGCCGCGATGCTCTTGACCTTAACCCCTGCGGTTCCAGGCCCGGCCAATCGCGGCTGAAGCCGCTGCCACACTTATCGCCCTGTACCTGTGGGAGCAGCTTTAACCGCGATGCTTTTGACCTCGATCCCTGCGGTTTCAGGCCCGGCCAATCGCGGCTGAAGCCGCTCCCACACTTATCGCCCTGCACCTGTGGGAGCGGCTTTAGCCGCGATGCTCTTGACCTCGACCCCTGCGGTTCCAGGCCCGGACAATCGCGGCTAAAGCCGCTCCTACAAAAAGCGGGGCGGTCGGTTATTTCTTCTTGCGCGGCCCGGTGTTAAAGCTGGGCACTTTGCGAATGGCTTTCACCGGTGCGTCCAGCGGCTCGGCGCTTTCGGTCCATTTGCCCAGGGTTTTCTTGCCGCCTCCGCCGCCGGTTTTTGGCTTTTTCGGTTTCTTCGGTTTTTTCAGCACCTGGCCGGTGGGGTCGGTCATCGGTACGCGGTGCTCGGGTTCGAAGTCTTGTTCTTCGCTGCGTTGCAGGGTCTGGCGGGTGAGCACTTCAATGGCCGACAGCAGCTGCACTTCATCGGCACATACCAGGGAAATCGCCTGACCGCTGTTGCCCGCGCGGCCGGTGCGGCCGATGCGGTGCACATAGTCTTCGGCCACGATGGGCAAATCGAAGTTGACCACCAGCGGCAGGTCGTCGATGTCCAGGCCGCGCGCCGCCACGTCGGTGGCGACCAATATTTGCACTTCACGGTTTTTGAACCGGTCCAGGGCGCGCTGGCGGGTGGCTTGCGGTTTGTCGCCGTGGATGCCATCAGCGTTGACGCCTTGCTGCTGCAGCATTTCGCAGAGCTGATCGACACCGTTACGGGTTTTGGCGAACACCAGCACCTGGCCCCAGCGGTGCTTTTTCAGCAGGTGGAAAAACAGCTCCGGCTTGCGCTTTTTATCCACCGGGATAATCCACTGCTTCACACTGCTGGCCGCCACGTTGCGCGGGCTCACTTCAATGCTCAGCGGGTCGTTGAGGGTGTTGCCGGCAAGCGCGCGAATGGCGTCCGAGAAGGTGGCGGAGAACAGCAAGGTTTGACGCTTTTTCGGCAGCGCCGCGTAGATATCGCGCAGTTCTTCAGAGAAGCCCAAGTCGAGCATGCGGTCGGCTTCATCGAGGATCAGGGTTTGCAGCTGGCCGAACTTGACGGCGTTCTGGCGGAACAGGTCAAGCAGCCGCCCCGGCGTGGCGACCAGAATATCGACGCCTTTGCGCAGCTTCATCATCTGCGGGTTGATGCTCACGCCGCCGTACACCGCGTAGGTGGTCAACGGCAGATTCTGCCCATACACACGAATGCTTTCGTGCACCTGCTCGGCCAGCTCGCGGGTCGGACACAGCACCAGCGCGCGCACCGAGTTGCTGGAAACGGTCGGCCCTTCGAGGGTCAAGCGCTGCAGCAGCGGCAAGGCGAAACCGGCGGTTTTACCGGTGCCGGTCTGGGCGGCGGCCATCAGGTCGCGGCCGGCCAGCACGGCCGGAATGGCCTGGGCCTGAATCGGCGACGGGGTTTTGTAGTCGAGCGCTTCGAGCGCGCGCAGCAGGGGTTCGATCAGACCAAGGGCGGCGAAAGTCATAAGGGTAACCAGGGGGCGTTGCCAGGAAAGCGCGCAGTTTACCCTGTCCGCTTCTTCAGGCGTTACGCGCCAGTTTCAGCGCTTCGCCAATTTTCGCGGCCGGCACTTTTTGCAGGCGGCACAACAGGTTGTGGGAGATGGCTTGAATGCCGTGCTCGTCGCGCAGTTGACCGGTCATAAACAGGGTGAGGTTGGCGGCCATTTCGGCGTCGGCCATGGCCCGGTGAGCCTTGCCGGTGACGGGCAAGCGCGCCCAGCTGTTGAGCGTGCCGAGCTTATGGTTCGGTGCCTGCGGCAACAACCGACGCGCCAGCAGCATGGAGCAGGCGAAGGTTTGCCGGCGCTGACGGCGGATCAGCGCGAGCTCGGCGTCCCAGAATTTTTGGTCGAACGAAGCGTTGTGCGCCACCAGCGGAATGTCGCCAACGAACTCGGCCACCGCCTCCATCACCTCATCGGCCGGCGGCGCGGCGCGCAACATGGCGTTGCTGATGCCGGTCAGGTTCTCAATGAACGGCGGCACCCACACGCCCGTTTTCATCAGGCTTTGAAAGCGCCCGACGATGCGCCCGTCTTCGACGATCACCGCCGCAATTTCAGTGGCTCGGCAACTCTGGCCAGGGGAAATGCCGGTGGTTTCGAAGTCGATTACAGCGATGGGTTCCACGGTCGGTCTCGGCGGTTTTCAACGGCCGCGTAGGTTAACAGCGTTTTCGCCTTCTAACGCCGCGCAGCCGACGCGCAGCCGGCCGGTAGTTACCGCAGCAGTAGCGCGCCTTCGATGGGTACATACCGCGTCGCCGCACGAACGAGCGACTGCGCCGTCAGCCCCGGCACGCCGTAGGCCACGGCTTCAGTGCCGTAGCTGCGAACCTTGTCGAGCAGCATGTCGAAGTCACCATCGCCCGAGGCCAGCACCACGCAGTCGACGCGCTGGGCGGCGTCCATGATGTCGATGGTGATGCCCACGTCCCAGTCGCCTTTGGCCGAGCCGTCGCTGCGTTGGATGTAGGGTTTAAGCCGCACGGTAAAGCCGAGGTTGCGCAGAATTTGCTGGAATTGCTGCTGCTTGGGATCGCCACGATCGATGGCGTAGGCGTACGCCTCGACAATTTCGCCGTGCTGGGCGATGTCTGCCCATAGCGCCGAGTAATTGAAGTGGCAGCCATGGGCCTGACGTACGGTGTAGTAAAGGTTCTGCACATCGGCGAACACGGCAATTCTTTTCACCAGCCTAACTCCTGGGCGGCCAAAGTGTGGGCAGTATGCCATCACCGCGTAGGAAATGGCCGAAGCAATCTGCCAACCGGTCGCCACAATTGGCCCGTTGGTGCACCGCCGCCCTTCGGCTACAGTGGCGGCCTTGCTCCTGCTGCCGTGACCGTTTGCGATGAATCCTTTTCCCGTTATCCGCGATGCCTGGTTCTTTTTCAGCCGTAACCTGCTGAGCATCGCCCTGCTCTGTCTGCCGCTGATCATGTTGGAAAGCCTGGCGCAATACGCCTTGGCCAGCGCCAGCGGGCCGGATACCTCGCCGGCTTACAGCGTGGTGATCGGCTTGTTTTTCTACCCGTTGTACACCGGCTCGCTGATTATTTTCCTGGCGGCGCGCAGCAGCGGTGAACAGCCGGCGCTCAGCAATGTGTGGGCACTGGCCCTCAGCCTGTGGCCGCGCTTTGCGGTGCTGGCGGCGCTCAGCACGTTGTTGATCATGGTGGGCATCAGCCTGATGGTGATTCCCGGCTTGTATGTGATCGTCAAGCTGGCCTTTTCCGAATACCTGCTGGTGCTGCGTGGCCTCAG
The DNA here is from genome assembly GCF_979258585.1 of Pseudomonas sp. AC136. Classification (NCBI taxonomy): domain Bacteria; kingdom Pseudomonadati; phylum Pseudomonadota; class Gammaproteobacteria; order Pseudomonadales; family Pseudomonadaceae; genus Pseudomonas; species Pseudomonas sp. AC136. Next base: position 4,231,969 of record NZ_OZ409865.1, on the reverse strand, counting down.
CCCGCTGGCGGCGATGCGCGACAGCTTCAGCCAAACCAACGGCCATTTCGCGCGGATTCTGCTCTGTGTGCTGAGCGTGATGGTGCCGCTCTGGGCGCTGGATCTGCTGAGCTTCAACCTCGCTGGCAAAGACAACGAGCTGATGCTGTTCGTGCTGGATTGCGCCAACGGCTTCCTGCAGTTGTTCGCCAGTGTGGTGACGTTCCGGCTGTTTATGCTGATCAGCAGCGAAACGGCGCGCGGCTGATTTCCAGCTAGGCTTGGAGAGTGCCGTTTCCGGAGCCCAAGCCATGCCCGAGAGCAATCCCAGCGTTCTTTCCCACGTGTCTGTCGGTACCAATCACTTCGAGCGCGCGGTGGCGTTTTACGACCGGGTGCTGGCGACCCTGGGTTGCCAGCGGCTGTTGGAGCATCCCGGCGCCGTGGCGTACGGCCGCATGTACCCCGAGTTCTGGCTGCAAACCCCCTTCGACGAGCAACCCGCCACGGTCGGCAACGGCACGCACATTGGCTTTGTCGCCCAAGATAAAGCCTCGGTAGACGCCTTTTACGCCGCCGCCCTCAACGCCGGTGCCAGCGCTGATGGCCCACCCGGCCCGCGTCCGCACTATGGCGAGCAATATTACGGCTGCTTCGTGCGCGACCTGGACGGCCACAAAATCGAGGCCACCTATTGGGAAGCGACCTCGCTGTATGAAATCTATGTAGAGCCTCCGGCGGGCTGAAGCGCCCTAGCGCTGCGCCTGGTAGCGCTTGGCCTGGCGCGTGATCCAGCCCTCCGCCAGCATTTTCTTCAATGCCGCGCTCATCAGCGCCTGCTCGCTGGACTGCTCCAGCACGCGGGAAAAACCAATAAACAGTTCTGTTTTTGCCAGGGGCTGATAGCGGGTCTTGGCGATGGTGGCGGCGTATTGCGGCTGCAGCAGTTCATAGTCGACCTGGCAGTCGGTGCCGATAAAGGCGGCCAACCTTCCACGCAGCAACATTTCCAGCAACTGCTGCTCGTTGTTGACGCCGTGTTTGACCAAGGCGGTGTCGGAGTCGAACGGCTCGAAATAAACCGACTCATGGACGAAGCCGATCACTTTGCCTTGCAAGTCCGCGTAGCGCTGCACCTGGCCGGCCGCCGCACTGGCGGTATAGAACCGCGGTGCGCAGGCGTAATACGGGGTGGGCAGATACTGCACGTACTGTTCGCGGTCGGCGGTTTTCGCCAGGCCGATCATCAGGTCCGCGCGGCCTTGTTGCAGGTCCGCCAGCCCCCGCGCCCACGGTGCGCGCTGGATGTCGAAGTGCAGCCCGCTACGGCGCCCGATTTCATTCAGCACGTCGATATCCAGCCCCACCAGTTCGCCCTGCGCATTGAGCATGCGAAACGGCGGCCAGAGGTCGGTCATCACCCGCAACGGCGCGCGCTCGGCAGCAACCACGAGCTGGCAGAGCACGGTGAGCAGCAACAATGCCCAGCGCATTTATCATCCTTAATAAGAGGCCCGTACCCTTGGCTCGGGCGGGATTGTCGAGAGATCGTACAACCGCGGCGTAATCTACAGTGCTGTCTATGACATTCGCCAGCCACCCGGGCCATTTGGGCTAAACGCTGTGCTCGGTTATGCTCCGGTTCGCATCTTTCTCGCCAATTGGCCACTGCTCATGCCTGTGTTACGCCCGTTTCCGTTCCGAAAACTACTGCTGATCACCGTATTGTTTGCCGTTGCCCTTTGCGTGCTGGTGTACAGCATCACCTGGCACCCGGCCGACCGCGAACCCGCTGCGCTGAGTTGCGAGGCGAATACCGCCACGTTGCAACCCGGTCAGGCGCTCAAGGTGGTGACTTGGAACGTGCAATACCTGGCCGGCAAGCGCTACGTGTTCTGGTACGACCTGGCCGACGGCAGCGGCCCCGACACCCGCCCCACCGCCGCGGACCTGGCCTACAGCCTGGACGAAGTGGTGCGCATCCTGCGTGATGAACAGGCCGATGTCGTGCTGCTGCAAGAGCTGCACGAGAACACCAAGGCCACCGATTACCAAGACCAGATGGCCCTGCTGCATGAGCGGCTGGCCGACCTTTATCCGTGCAGCAGCCAAGCGTTCTACTGGAAAGCCTCGTTTGTGCCGCACCCGAAAATTCGCGGCAGCGTCGGCATGAAACTCGGCACCCTGAGCCGTTACCGCATCAGGCAGGCCGAGCGTTTGCAGCTGCCAACGCCGCCGGCTGATTTGCTCACGCGCCAGTTCAATCTCAAGCGCGCCATGCTGGTCAGCTACTTGCCGATCCGCGACGGTGGCCAAATGGCGGTAATCAACACCCACCTGGATGCCTTCGCCCAGGGCGACGACACCATGCAACGGCAAGTGGCGATGATCGACGAGCAGCTGCACGCCTTGAATGTCGCCAATACGCCGTGGTTGATCGGTGGGGATTTCAACCTGTTGCCGCCAGGCCAGTACGAACGGTTGTCCGAGCGTCAGCGCAGTTGGTATGCGCCGCAAAGCGAGCTGCAGGTGTTGGCAGGCAAGTACCCGATGATTCCGAGCCTTGAAGAAACCGGTGGCGCGAATCAGGCCGCGTGGTACACCCATTTCCCCAACGACCCGCAGGCCACCGGCCCCGACCGCACCCTCGACTACCTCTTCCACAGCCCGATGCTGGCGCGGGTAGCGGCGAATGTGCGGCAGGTGGATACCTTGCGTATCTCCGATCACCTGCCGCTGGTGGCGCGGTTTTTGTTGCCGGAAAAGGCGCAGCCGTAATGCAAAAGCATCGCGGCTGATCGGAATGCCGCCCAGCCGCTCCCACAGGTTTCGGGGTGATCCTGTGGGAGCGGCTTCAGCCGCGATTTCCTGCAAACGCTGCAATCCAAGCCGCTTCCACAGTAGCCGCGCTCGCTTTGTTTAAATCCTGAAACTACGTACCAACTGGCTTAGCTGCGCCGCCTGCTGTTCCAGCTCTTTGCACGCCTGCAAGGTGGTGCGCAGGTTTTCGACGCCGTCCTGGTTGAGGGTGTTGATTTCGGTGATGTCCATGTTGATGGTTTCAACCACGGCGGTTTGTTCTTCGGTGGCGGTGGCGACCGACTGGTTCATGCCGTCGATTTCGTCGATGCGACTGGTCACGCTGCCCAACCGCTCGCCGGCCAGATTGGCGACCTGCACGGTTTTGTCGCTCTGTTTCTGACTTTCTTCCATGGTGCTGACGGCGCTGCGGGCGCCGGTTTGCAGTTCGTCAATCATCTGCTGGACCTGCTGCGCCGACTCTTGTGTGCGGTGCGCCAGGTTACGCACTTCATCAGCCACCACGGCAAAACCGCGCCCCGCTTCACCGGCACGCGCGGCCTCGATGGCGGCGTTCAAGGCCAAGAGGTTGGTCTGCTGGGAAATGCCGGTGATCACTTCGAGAATCTGGCCGATGTTGGCCGTCTTGGCGTTCAACGTTTCGATGGTGCCGCACGACTCGCTGATTTTTTGCGACAGCTCGCGCATGGAGCTAATCGACCGGCCCAGCACTTGCTGCCCTTCGGCGGACAAGGCGCTGGCGTCGGCCGAGCTTTCCGAAGCGACGGCCGCATTGCGGGCAATTTCATGGGCGGCAGCGCCCAACTCGTTGATGGCCGCCGCCACGCTGGTGGTGCGCGAGGCCTGCTGGTCGGAGTTCTGCAACGAGGCATTGGAGGCGACCAGCACGCGGGACACCACTTCGTTTACGTGATGCGTGGCAGAAGAAACCTCTTTGATCGACTGGTGAATACGCTCAACGAAGCGGTTGAACGAGGTGCCCATCTGGCCGAACTCGTCCTGGCGCAACACCACCAGCCGCCGGGTCAGGTCGCCCTCGCCTTCGGCAATGTCCTGCATGGCCTTGCCCATGACAAACAACGGCTGCATCAGCACGCGGATCAGGAGGCTGAGCAAGGTGATGATGGCGATTACGGCAATCACGGTGGCCAAGGTGGCGGTTATGCGAAATTCCTTGAGCATCGAGAAGGCGAAGGACTGCTCCAGTGCCAAGCCCAGCTGCCAGTTCGCCGAGGCGATGCCTTGCATCGGGGTGAACTGCACCAGCATGTCTTCGCCATTGACTGTCACATCGCTGAGCCCGCTTTTGGCCACCAGACCGCTGCCCGGAAAGGCTTCGCCGAGGGTTTTGAGGATCAGGTCTTTGTTCGGGTGAATGAGGATTTTGCCGTCGCTGCTGACGATAAACGCGTGGCCGTGGCCGTCGAAGTCCAGCGAGTTGATGGTGGCGCTGACGCTGCCCAGATCAATGTCGGCCCCGGCCACGCCGATCACTTGCCCGCCTTGTTTGACCGGCGTGGCGACAGTAATCACCAGCTTGCCCGACGAAGCGGCAATGTAGGGTTCGGTGACCACGGTCTGCCCGGCGGCCATGGCGGCTTTGTACCAGCCACGCGCCCGGGGGTCGTAGTCTGCGGCGCGTGAGCCGGCCGGCACCGAGAACATCAGGCCGTCGGCGCCGCCGAAGTAGCTGAGCTGAAACGCCGTGCCATACACCGGCAGGCCGACGATTTGCTTGAGCGTGTCGGGCGCTGCGCCTTGCGCGCTGATTTGCTGCGCCATGGAGTCGACCAACGCCATGTTGCCGCGCAGCCAGGTCTGAATATTGGAGGTGGTCAGTGCGCCCAATTCGCCCATGGAGCGCTCGGCATCGACGCGCAGGGTTTGCCGTTGTCGGTAGTCGTTGAACAGCACAAACACGGTGAAGGCAAACACCACGGTTAAACCTGCCGCCAACAAAATCTTGTGGCGAAACTTCAGATTGAGCGCCATACCATCATTCTCCAGGGTGTTCGGCGAAACGGTTGAAGGGCAGCTATCGGCTGCCCTGGGCATTGCATGAGCGCCACTTAGCGGCGAGGTTTCGCGCGGGCGGTGGGCTCGGCGATCAGCGGGTCGTCAGGCCAGTAATGCTTGGGGTAACGCCCCTTCAATTCCTTTTTCACTTCGGCGTAGGTACTGCGCCAGAAGTTGGCCAGGTCTTGCGTCACCTGCACCGGTTTGCGCCCTGGTGAGAGTAGATGGAGTTTCACCACCTGGCGGCCATCGGCAATGCGCGGCGTGTCGGCCAGGCCGAACAGTTCTTGCATGCGCACCGCCAGCACGGGCGGCTCCTCGTTGTAATCGATGCCGATCCGCGAGCCGGACGGCACTTCAATGGCTTTCGGTGCGAGCTGTTCCAGACGCTGCGGCAGCGGCCAGGGCAGCAGCGTTTGCAGCATGTTGTGCAGGTCCAGCGCGGCGAAGTGGCTCAAGCGCGTGACCTTACCGAGATAAGGTTGCAGCCAGGTTTCCAGGCTCGCCAGCAAGGCCGCATCGCTGACGTCGGGCCATTCGCTGCTGGCGTTGTGGGCCAGGTCGAGGCGACGCAACAAGGCGATGCGCGCTTGCCACTGGCGCAGCTCTGGCGTCCAGGGCAACAGCTCCAGGCCTTTGCGGCGGACCAGGCCGAGCAAGGCGCGGCTGCGGGTGGCTTCGTCGAGGTCGGTCAGCGGCTCGCGGTTGAGCACCAGCTCGCCGACGCGCCATTGCCGTTCGGCTTTCAGCGCGCCCTGGCGTTCGTCCCATTCCAGTTCCTCGCGCACCGCCACTTGCTCGCGCAATACGCTGTCGAACAGCGCCGGCTCGAGTTCGGCGGCCAGGTAGATGCGCTCTTCGCGCTGGCCCTGGCGACTGCCCAATTCGGCAATCACCAGCCACGGCTGTTTCATCAATGCATCCGGCTCACCGAACTGCGCGGCGCGGCCATTGGCCAAGCGGTATTCGCCGCCGCCAGCCCGGCGCTGTTGGGCAACACGGTCGGGATAGGCGAAGGCCAGCAGTGCGCCCAGCCAGCGTGAGTGCTCGGGGTCGCTGACCGGTTCGGTGGGTTTGCCGCGCAGGTAGGAACGGAATTGTTTGGCCAGTTGCCGGGCACGCTGCACGCCACCCTGCCCGCCTCGCTGGCCGCGCTCTTCGCCGCTGAGCAGGGCCAGGCGGCTGTGCAAGTCCGCCCCGCCGCCGCGTTGGATGTCGCGCTCGCCGAGCAACGCGGCGATGTCGCAGGCCAAGTCGCCCAATCCCAACGCCTGGCCCCGCAGCAGCAAATGGGCGATGCGCGGATGGGCCGGCAGCTCGGCCATGGCCTGACCGTGGGACGTGAGCTGACCGTTTTCCTGCAAGGCACCGAGGCGCATGAGCAGGTCCTGCGCCTGGGCATACGAAGCGCTGGGCGGGGCGTCGAGCCAGGCCAGTTCTTGCGGCGTCACGCCCCAGCGCGCCAGTTGTAGGGCGAGGCCGGCGAGGTCGGCCTGCAGAATTTCGGCGCTGCCGTAGGCGGACATTTGTTCGTGCTGGGCCTGGGACCACAGGCGATAACACACGCCCGGTTGCAGACGACCGGCGCGGCCGGCGCGTTGGGTGGCGCTGGCGCGGGAGATGCGTTGGGTATCGAGGCGGGTCATGCCGCTACCCGGATCGAAACGCGGCACGCGGGCGAAACCGGCGTCCACCACCACGCGCACGCCATCGATGGTCAGGCTGGTTTCGGCGATGTTAGTGGCGAGCACCACTTTGCGTTTGCCCTCGGGCGCAGGCTCGATAGCGGCGCGTTGGGCGCGCAGGTCCAGATCGCCATGCAATGGGCACAACAGAATGTCGCTGCGCCCTTGCAGCGCTTCGGCCAGTTGATCGTTAACCCGACGGATCTCGCCCTGCCCCGGCAAAAACACCAAGACGCTGCCGGGTTCGTCGGTCAGCGCTTGCAACACCGTTTGCACGGTGCGCGGTTCGATGCCTTCTTTGGCATACGGGCCGGCCGGCTGGAACGGACGGCCCCAGTGGGTTTCCACCGGGAACATGCGCCCTTCACTGCGCACCACCGGCGCGTTGTCCAACAGCGCCGACAAGCGCTCGCCTTCCAGCGTGGCCGACATCAGCAGCACTTTCAGCGGCGGGTCGTCGCGTAATAAGGCGCGGCCGTTGAGGGTGAGGGCCAGGGCCAAATCGGCGTCCAGGCTGCGCTCGTGGTATTCGTCAAAAATCACCAGCCCTACGCCTTCGAGCGCCGGGTCGTCTTGCAAACGGCGGGCGAGAATGCCCTCGGTCACCACTTCAATACGGGTGGCCGCGCTCACTTTGCTTTCCAGGCGAATGCGATAGCCGACGGTGCCGCCCACCGCTTCGCCCAGTTCACTGGCCAGCCGTTCGGCGGCGGCGCGTGCCGCGAGACGGCGCGGTTCGAGCATGATGATCGACTGCCCGGCCAACCAGCTTTCGTTGAGCAACGCCAAGGGCACGCGCGTGGTTTTACCGGCACCGGGCGGCGCTTCAAGCACGGCTTCGTGGCGCTCGGCCAGGGCCGCGCGCAGGGCAGGCAAAACAGCGTCGATGGGCAGCGGAGTCATGGACATGGAAAGGTCATTGGCGGCGTTCACAGTGGGGCGGCGAGTATACCGGCGAACGGCCAGTCGCTACCTGTGGTCTTAGCTGGGCAGCGCTTGCTGCGCCGGGCGTGCCTGGCTTGTATAGTTGCCCACTTTCCAGATTCAGCGAGCGAAGGTCGGCCGCGAAACCGCCCCGACGCCGCGCATAATTTTTATCTCAAAGGAGTGTTTGCGATGCCCGTAAAGTCTCGTGTAATTGGTGGTGCATTGATCGTTGCCCTGCTCACTCAACTGAGCGCGTGCGGCAGCATTTTCTTCCCGGATCGCCGGGGCCAGATTGAAGGCAAAATCGACCCGGTGGTCGCCGGCCTCGACGCCATCGGCCTGCTGTTCTATGTGATTCCCGGCCTGATCGCGTTCGGTATCGACTTCGCCACGGGCGCCATCTACTTCCCCGAAGGCCAGAGCGCGCAAATCGATCCGCAAAAACTGCAAGACACCCTCGGCGCCGACGGCAAGGCCGACCCGGTTCGCCTCAAAGCCCTCATTCAACAGGAAACCGGTCGCACCCTGCCGCTGGATGACCCGCGCCTGATTCAGCACACCGGCAGCCTGCAACAGCTGGCCGCTTTCGGTCTGCGTCCCGCCGCATGAAATTAACCGCAGCGCATGAGCGCCTGCTGCGCCAAGCCACCTTCGCTTCGCTGGCGGTAGCGATCACCCTGATCGTGGCCAAAGGTGTGGCGTGGTGGTTAAGCGGTTCGGTCAGTTTGCTGGCGGGCCTCACCGACTCTCTGCTGGATGGCGCCGCCTCGCTGCTTAATTTGCTGGCGGTGCACTACTCGCTGCGTCCGGCCGACGATGACCACCGCTACGGCCACGGCAAAGCCGAGGCGTTGTCGGCGATTGCCCAAGCGCTGTTTATTGCCGTGAGTGCGGTGTTGGTGGCGGTGCAAGCCGTCGAGCATTTGCGTCACCCAGAACCGCTCGGTTCGCCCGAACTCGGCATTGCCGTGATGGTGCTGTCGCTGGCGCTGACCGTGGCGCTACTGGCTTTCCAATACCGTGTCATCCGCATCACCGGCTCCACGGCCATTCGCGCTGACTCCCTGCATTACCGCTCCGATTTGCTGCTTAACAGCAGCATTCTGCTGGCATTGGTGTTGGCCTGGTTTGGCTGGCAACAGTTGGACGCGTTGTTTGGGCTGGGCATTGCCGCTTACATACTCTGGAGCGCAGTGCAGATTGCGCGGGAGTCGGTGGCGGTGTTGATGGATGAAGAGCTGCCGGCCGACGTAAGCGCCAACATGCTTGAACTGGCCTGCCAAGTGCCCGGGGTGCTGGGTGCCCATGACTTACGCACACGCATCTCGGGCACGCATTGGTTTGTGCAGTTGCATTTGGAGTTGCCGGGAGAGCTGAGCCTGACGGTGGCTCATGAACTGTGCGAGCAAGTGGAAAAGGCGATTATTGCCGCTTATCCACGGGCTGAGGTGTTGGTGCATGCCGATCCGCAGGAAGTGGTTCGGCAGCGGGGATGAGTAGGAGATCAAGGTAACTGTAACGGTTTCAAAACCGCGTCATTCCCGCGAAAGCGACGATCTGACGACGGGGAATCCAGGCTGGAGCAGGTAAACGCGCTCGTCATGCAAGCCTGGATTCCCGCCTGCGCGGGAATGACGGTGGATGGGACGTAGACTGTGAAACACCCCAACTTATCGCAGGGATGAAGCCCAGCAGTGACGATCACGCAAACGTAATCTCGTCGCCATCGACTACGCCGGTCACGGTCGACCCCGGCGCAAACTTGCCGCTCAGGATCAGTTGCGCCAGCGGGTTTTCGATCCAGCGTTGCACGGCTCGTTTCAGCGGCCGCGCGCCGTAGACCGGGTCGTAACCCACGGCGATCAGCTTGTCCAACGCCTCATCGCTCAAGTCCAGGTTCAGCTCGCGCTCAGCCAGGCGTTTGCGCAGGCGGCCCAATTGAATCTGGGCGATGCCGGCAATCTGGTCACGGGCCAACGGCTCGAAAATCACCACTTCGTCGATACGGTTGATGAACTCCGGACGGAAGTGGTTGCTCACTGCGTCCATCACCGCCGCACGCTGCGCTTCCTGGTCGCCGACCAATTCCTGAATCTGCGCGGAACCGAGGTTCGAGGTCATCACGATCACGGTGTTGCGAAAATCCACGGTACGGCCGTGGCTGTCGGTCAGGCGGCCGTCTTCCAGCACTTGCAGCAGCACGTTGAAGACATCCGGGTGCGCCTTCTCCACTTCGTCGAGCAGCACCACCGAGTAAGGTTTACGCCGCACGGCTTCGGTGAGGTAACCGCCCTCTTCGTAGCCGACGTAACCTGGCGGTGCGCCGATCAGGCGGGCAACCGAGTGCTTCTCCATAAACTCCGACATGTCGATGCGCACCAGTGCTTCTTCGGTGTCGAACAGGAACTCGGCCAAGGCTTTGCACAGCTCGGTTTTACCCACCCCGGTCGGGCCGAGGAACAGGAACGAGCCGCTCGGCCGATCCGGGTCGGACAAACCGGCACGAGAACGGCGCACCGCGCTGGCCACGGCGGTCACGGCTTCGTTCTGGCCGATCACGCGCTGGTGCAGCAGGCTTTCCATTTTCAGCAGTTTGTCGCGCTCGCCTTCGAGCATTTTCGCCACGGGAATACCGGTCCACTTCGAGACGACTTCGGCAATTTCCTCTTCGGTCACGCGGCTGCGCAGCAATTGGTTTTCGGTTTTGCCGTGCTGGTCGACCATCTGCAGGCTGCGTTCAAGATCAGGAATGATGCTGTATTGCAGCTTGGCCATTTGCTCGAGATCGCTGCGACGGCGCGCGGTTTCCAGCTCTTGCCGGGCTTGCTCGATCTTTTGCTGAATTTGCGCGGAGCCTTGTACTTCAGCTTTCTCCGACTTCCAGATTTCTTCCAGATCGGCGTATTCGCGCTCGAACTTGGCGATGTCTTCCTGCAATTTGTCGAGGCGTTTGAGCGCCGCGTCGTCGCTTTCCTTTTTCAGCGCTTCACGTTCAACTTTCAGTTGAATCAAGCGACGTTCCAGGCGATCAAGCACCTCCGGCTTGGAGTCAATTTCCATGCGGATGCGGCTGGCGGCCTCGTCCATCAGGTCGATGGCTTTGTCGGGCAACTGGCGATCGGTGATGTACCGGTGGCTGAGTTTTACTGCGGCGATGATGGCGCCGTCGGTGATCGCCACTTTGTGGTGAACCTCGTAGCGCTCTTTCAGGCCACGCAAAATGGCGATGGTGTCTTCCTCGCTCGGCTCATCGACCAGCACTTTCTGGAAGCGACGCTCCAGCGCCGCGTCTTTTTCAATGAACTGGCGGTACTCGTTCAAGGTGGTGGCGCCCACGCAGTGCAGCTCGCCACGGGCCAGCGACGGTTTGAGCATGTTGCCGGCGTCCATAGCGCCTTCGGCCTTGCCGGCGCCGACCATGGTGTGCAGCTCGTCAATAAACAGAATGACGCGGCCTTCCTGTTTGGACAGTTCGTTGAGCACCGCTTTCAGGCGCTCTTCAAACTCGCCACGGAACTTGGCGCCGGCAATCAGCGCGCCCATGTCCAGCGACAGCAGGCGTTTGTCTTTAAGGCCGTCGGGCACTTCGCCGTTGACGATGCGCTGCGCCAAGCCTTCGGCGATGGCGGTTTTACCTACGCCGGGTTCGCCGATCAGCACGGGGTTGTTTTTGGTGCGGCGCTGCAACACTTGTATGGTGCGGCGAATTTCGTCGTCACGGCCGATCACCGGATCAAGCTTGCCTTCTTCAGCGCGCTTGGTGAGGTCGACAGTGTATTTGTCCAGTGCCTGACGCGACTCTTCCACGTTCGGGTCGTTGACCGCGTCGCCACCGCGCAGGTTGTTTACCGCGTTCTCAAGAGCCTTTTTGCTGACGCCCTGACCCAGCAGCAGCTTGCCGAGCTTGGTGTTTTCGTCCAACGCGGCGAGGAGCACCAGTTCGCTGGAAATGAACTGGTCGCCCTTCTGCTGCGACAGGCGATCGGCCTGATTGAGCAGGCGCGCCAGGTCTTGGGAGAGGTTAACGTCGCCCGTGGGGTTCTGGATTTTGGCCAGTTGATCGAGCTCTTTGGTCAGCGCCTGACGCAGGACATTTACGTCAAAACCGGTCTGCATCAGCAGCGATTTGATCGAGCCGCCTTGCTGTTCCAGTAAGGCCTGCATCAGGTGCAATGGCTCGATGGCGGCGTGGTCCATGCCCACGGCCAGAGACTGGGCGTCGGATAACGCCAACTGCAATTTGCTGGTTAAACGATCGATACGCATAGGTTTACCTTCCTTTAGAGGGCAGCCGGCGCAATGAACGCACCTGATAAAAAATGTCTGCCGGGATGCTCAAGTAAGTGAGGCCGATTGTTCGGGATTCAAGGTGCGCTGACGGCGAACGCGAACGAACGGGCCGACAAGGCGGCCGACCGGCATTTGAATTGACTGTAGTTGCAAGGACGGCGTGGCGCCGGGCTCAGCTCAGGGTGCGAGCCATACCAATGAGGCGAAACGGCCGGTGCGGGCGGCGCGGCGGTAGGAGAAAAAGCGTGAATCGCTGACGGTGCATAAGCCGCCACCGTACACCTCCGTTACGCCACGAGCGGCCAGGCGCAGGCGGGCGAGCTGATAAATGTCGGCAAGGTATTTCCCGGCATTGGCGCTCGGCACAAAGGCTTGTTCGGCTTCGGGCTGCACGGCCATAAAGGCCTCGCGCACCTCGGCGCCCACTTCAAAGGCTTGCGGGCCGATGGCGGGGCCGAGCCAGACGAGTACGTCGCTTGGCGGTACGGCGAGCGAGTCAAGCGTGGCTTCCAGCACGCCGTTAACCAGCCCGCGCCAGCCGGCGTGTGCCGCCGCCACACGGGTGCCAGCGCGGTCGCAGAACAGCGCGGGCAGGCAATCGGCGGTCATCACCGTGCAGGCGATGCCGGGCGTGGCGGTCCAGCTGGCATCGGCTTCGGCTACCTGAGCGGGATCGGCAGCGGCCACGGCAACGCCATGCACTTGTTTCAGCCAGGCAGGCTGACAGTGCAGTTGGGCGATGAGGGAATGGCGGTTGGCAGCGACCGCGCTAGCGTCATCACCGACATGGTCACCGAGGTTAAAGCTATCGAACGGGGCTTGGCTGACACCACCGGCGCGGGTGGTGACACAGGCTTTGACCTGCGCGGGCGCAGGCCAATCCGGCGTTAGCCAGAGGGAAGTTTGCTCAGCCGACACCGATTCAGCCGACAAAAGCTTCGCGGTCCTGGCGCAGCAACGACAGCAGCCAGACGAAGTCTTCCGGCAGCGGAGACTCCCACTTCATGCGCTGGCCCGTCACCGGGTGAGTCAGCTCAAGAAAGCGCGCGTGCAGCGCTTGGCGCGGGAATTCTTTCAACGCGAGCAACATGGTCGGGTTGGCGGCTGGCGGAATGCGGAAGCGGCCGCCGTACGCCGGATCGCCCACCAGCGGGAAGTTGATGTGCGCCATGTGCACGCGAATTTGGTGGGTGCGGCCGGTTTCGAGTTTGACCCGGGCGTGGGTGTGCGAGCGGAAGCGCTCCAGCACGCGGTAATGGCTGATGGCTTGTTTGCCGCCTTCCATTACAGCCATGCGCTGACGTTGCTGACCGTGGCGGCCGATCGGCGCGTCAATCTTGCCACCGGCGGTAATCACGCCAATGACGATGCATTCATAAATGCGGCTGACCGAACGTTTTTGCAGCTGGTCGACCAGTTGCGTTTGCGCCTGAATATTTTTCGCCACCACCATCAAGCCGGTGGTGTCTTTGTCCAGGCGATGGACGATGCCGGCGCGGGGCACATTAATAATGTCGGGCACATGGTGCAGCAGCGCATTGAGCAAGGTGCCGCTCTGGTGGCCCACGGCTGGGTGAACAACCAAACCCGCCGGCTTGTTGATGACCAGGATGTCGTCATCTTCGTAGACGATGTCCAGCTCGATGTCTTCGGCCACCCATTCGCCTTGTGCTTCCTGCTCGGCATTGAGCTCCAGGACGCTGCCGCCGTGCACGATGTCACGGGGGCGCACCACCTCGCCGTCCACCGTCAAAAGACCTTCTTTGATCCAGGCGGTAAGGCGCGAACGCGAGTGTTCACTGAAGAGTTGGGCGGCGACTTGGTCGAGGCGCTGGCCGCCCAATTCGGACGGAACCTCGGCGCGCATCTGGATGGCTAACTTATTAATTGGAGGAATGCTCGGTAACGGCGCGGCGTAGGCTTTGGTTTCGGCTACGCGCTTGTGGTTAAATACGGCGTCTTTGTCCCGGGGTAACCGGGGCGCTCATCATAACAGGACGGCTCTGCTCAAGACAGCCAGCCGTCACAGGGACGCAAGCCGCCATGCAAGTGAAACACCTGCTGCTGATCGCCATCCTCGCTCTCAACGTTGCTTGTTCTTCTAATGAAGTTGTAGACGAAAACCTGAGTGAGTCCGAGCTGTACCAGCAGGCACAGACCGATCTGGACAACAAGAGCTACACCAGCGCCGTCACAAAGCTGAAGGCATTGGAGTCCCGCTATCCGTTTGGCCGCTATGCCGAACAGGCGCAGTTGGAACTGATTTACGCCAACTACAAAAACGTTGAGCCGGAAGCTGCAAAGTCCGCCGCCGAGCGTTTCATCCGCCTGCATCCTCAACACCCGAACGTTGATTACGCCTATTACTTGAAAGGCCTGGCCTCGTTCGACCAGGACGTCGGCCTGCTGGCGCGCTTCCTGCCGCTGGACATGACCAAGCGCGACCCCGGTGCCGCCCGCGACTCTTTCAACGAGTTTGCCCAGCTCACCAGCCGCTTCCCCAACAGCCGTTACGCCCCCGACGCCAAGCAGCGCATGATTTACCTGCGCAACCTGCTGGCGGCCTATGAAGTACACGTGGGCCACTACTACCTGACGCGCCAGGCTTACGTAGCCGCCGCCAACCGCGGTCGTTATGTAGTTGAGAACTTCCAGGAAACCCCAGCCGTCGGCGATGGCCTGGCGATCATGACCGAGGCCTACCAGCGCCTGGCCCTGAACGACCTGGCTGATACCAGCCTGCAAACGCTGAAGCTCAACTACCCCGACCACCCGAGCCTGGTGGACGGCAAGTTCGTGCCCCAGGAAGACGAAGCCGACAACCGCAGCTGGCTGAGCAAAGCCACCCTGGGCCTGATCGAAAGCGACGCGCCGCTGCCACCGGGCGAAACCCGCGCCAGCCAAGACGTGATCAAGCAGTACCAGGATGCCGAACAGGAAATTCCGGAAGACTTGCTGCCGCCTGAAGACGAAAACAGCGAAGCCGAGGAAGAACACGAAGCGGAAGGCAATAACACCGACCGTTCCTGGTTCAGCTACATGACCTTTGGCGTGTTCGACTGAACACGCAACGGGTAATTAAAGAGGAGGCTTCGGCCTCCTTTTTTGTTGCCCGCGTTTTTGCCGGCGTAGCTTCACAGCCGGAACTCACGGACACAACGCACACCGTGCCATTTCCCGGCTGTGCGGGCGCCACCAGCTTGGCTAAACTGCCAGCCTCACGAAACGAAGAGTCAATTATGGGACGCTTGTTAATCTGGATCGGTTTGATCTGTGCCGTGTACTGGCTATGGCGCCGCGCAACGCGCCCCGCCCCGGCTAAACCGGGCCTTGAAGAAGCCGCGCCGATGGTGCGCTGCGCCCATTGCGGCGTGCACACGCCTCGCGTGAGCGCCGTCAACCAAGGCTCGCAATGGTTCTGCAGTCAGGTCCACCTCGAGCAGGGCGCTACCCGCAGTGACCGGTGAAACTCTGACCCTGAGCAGCCTGCAAGGGCAGCGAATTCTCAAGATCTACCACCTGTACCGCGTCGCGATCGGCGTGCTGCTGGTGGTACTGATCTACAGCGAGCTGGATAACCAGCTGCTGCAAATGGCCAACGACAGCCTGTTCAAATACGGCAGCTGGTTGTACCTGATCCTCAACGCGCTCATTGCTTTGGGCGTACGCCGACCGCAACACCTGGCGCAGGTGTTCAGCCTGAGCATGGTCGATGTGATCTTGCTGTCCGGCCTGTTCTACGCCGCTGGCGGCACGCCAAGCGGCATTGGCACGCTGCTCATCGTCGCGGTAGCCATTGCCAATATTCTGCTGCGTGGCCGCATCGGCCTGCTGATCGCAGCGGTTGCTGCAATCGGCATGATCTACCTGACCTTCTACCTGAGCCTGAGCAATCCAGCCGCATCGAGCCAGTACGTGCAAGCCGGGGCATTCGGCACGCTTTGCTTTGCCGCCGCGTTATTCGTCCAAGGCGTAACCCGGCGTTTGCAAGTCAGCGAAACCCTGGCAGAAAAGCGGGCGGCCGACGTTGCTAACCTCGAAGCCCTCAACGCCCTGATTCTGCAGCGCATGCGCACCGGCATTCTGGTGCTCGACGGTCAGCACCGCGTGCTCTTGGCAAACCAGGGCGCGCTCAGCCTGTTGGGCCGCGACGAACTGGCCGGCAAAATCCTCGACCCGCACAGCCCCGAGCTGGTCAAACGCCTTCAGCATTGGCAGCGCAACCCCACGTTGCGCCCCTCCAGCATGCAAGCCGTGAACGACGGCCCGGTGCTGCAGCCCAGTTTTGTCACCCTGCAGCGCGGCGAGAAACAAGACACGCTGGTCTTTCTTGACGATATCTCTCAAATCGCGCAGCAAGCGCAGCAACTCAAACTCGCCTCCCTCGGCCGCCTGACCGCCGGCATCGCCCATGAAATTCGTAACCCGCTGGGCGCCATCAGCCACGCCGCGCAGCTGCTGCAAGAATCCGAAGACCTCGATGGCCCCGACCTGCGCCTGGCGCAGATCATTCAGGACCATTCGCGGCGCATGAATCTGGTCATCGAAAACGTGCTGCAGCTGTCACGCCGGCGCCAGGCCGAGCCGCAACTGCTTGATCTCAAATACTGGCTGCACCGCTTCGCCAGCGAGTTCCGCACGACCACCAGCGAAAGCCAACTGCTGCACCTGGAAACCGCCGGCAGCACCATCCAGACCCGTATGGACCCCAATCAGCTGACCCAGGTGCTGACGAATCTGGTGGAAAACGGTTTGCGCCACAGTGCGATCAAGAACAAGCAAGGCCAGGTCTGGCTGAAGCTGTTCCGCGATCCTGACAGCGACCTGCCGATTCTCGAAGTACTGGACGACGGTGCCGGCGTACCGGCCGAACACAGGCAGAATATTTTCGAGCCCTTCTACACTACCGAAAACAAAGGCACGGGCCTCGGCCTGTACATTTCCCGCGAACTCTGTGAAAGCAACCAGGCCCGTCTGGATTACAAAACCCGCGATGTCGGCGGTGGCTGCTTCCGAATAACCTTCGCCCACCCGCGCAAATTGAGCTGACCATGACCGCCCGGCAAAAAGCCCTGATCGTCGACGACGAGCCCGATATCCGCGAGCTGCTGGAAATTACCCTCGGCCGCATGAAACTGGACACCCGCAGCGCGCGCAACGTCAAAGAAGCGCGCGAACTGTTGGCCCGCGAGCCATTCGACTTGTGCCTGACCGACATGCGCCTGCCCGACGGCACTGGGCTGGACCTGGTGCAGCACATTCAGCAGCGCCACCCGCAGGTGCCGGTGGCGATGATCACGGCTTACGGCAGTCTCGACACGGCGATCAACGCCCTCAAAGCCGGCGCCTTCGACTTCCTGACCAAACCGGTGGACCTCGGCCGCCTGCGGGAACTGGTCGCCACCGCCCTGCGTATTCGCAGCAACGACGGCGAGGAAGTCACCGTAGACAACCGCCTGCTCGGCGACTCGCCGCCCATGCGCGCGCTGCGCAAACAAATCTTCAAACTGGCGCGCAGCCAGGCGCCGGTTTACATCAGCGGCGAATCGGGCAGCGGTAAGGAATTGGTAGCACGCCTGATCCACGAACAAGGCCCGCGCACCGAACTGCCCTTCGTGCCCGTGAACTGCGGCGCGATCCCGTCCGAGCTGATGGAAAGCGAATTCTTCGGCCATAAAAAAGGCAGCTTCACCGGCGCCATCGAAGACAAACAAGGCCTGTTCCAAGCGGCCAACGGCGGCACCCTGTTCCTCGACGAAGTTGCCGACCTGCCGCTGGCCATGCAAGTGAAACTGCTGCGCGCCATTCAGGAAAAAGCCGTCCGCACCGTCGGCGGCCAGCAAGAAGTGGTGGTGGACGTGCGCATTCTCAGCGCCACTCACAAAGACCTCGCCGCCGAAGTGGCCGCCGGTCGCTTCCGCCAGGACTTGTACTACCGCCTGAACGTGATCGAGCTGCGGGTGCCGGCCCTGCGCGAACGTCGCGAAGACATCGCGCAACTGTGCGACGTGATGCTCAAGCGCCTCGCTGAGGGCACAGGCCTAGCCGCCGCCAGCCTCGACCCCGACGCCCTGGAAAAGCTGAAAAACTACCGCTTCCCCGGCAACGTGCGCGAACTGGAAAACATGCTGGAACGCGCGTACACCCTGTGCGAAGACGACCGCATTCAAGCCAGCGACCTGCGCTTGGCCGACGCCAGTGGCTCCGGCGAAAACGGCGAGGCGAGCCTGGCGCAAATCGACAATATCGAGGACTACCTCGAAAACATCGAACGCAACCTGATCATGCAAGCGCTCGAAGAAACCCGCTGGAACCGCACCGCGGCGGCCCAGCGCCTAGGGCTGACCTTCCGTTCCCTGCGCTACCGCCTGAAAAAGCTCGGCATCGACTGATCACAGCGCTTCGAGTCGACCCTGCGGCGCGTAAGGCGCGGGGTCGATGATGGGCGGGTTGCCCAGCATCAAATCCGTCAGCAACTGACAGGACGCCGGCGCCAGCACCAGCCCATTGCGGTAATGGCCGCAATTCAACCACAACCCCTCGAACCCCGGCACCGGCCCAATAAACGGAACGCCCTCCGGCGACCCCGGCCGCAACCCCGCCCAGTGCCCCACCACCTCGGCATCTGCCAAGGCCGGCAGCAATTCGATGGCCGACGCCTTCAAACTGGCGAGTGCCTCATCGGTAGGCGTCTTATCGAACCCGCAATGCTCCAGCGTGCTGCCGACCAGAATGTGGCCGTCCTTGCGCGGAATGGCGTAACGCCCCTTAGCCAACACCATGCTCGGCAAAAAGTCGGCAGCGCACTTGAACAGGATCATCTGACCTTTTACCGGCACCACGGGCAAGTCGAGCCCCAGCGTGGCAAGCAATTCGCCACTCCAGGCGCCGGCAGTAAGTACCACGCGTTCCGCGCGGATTTCGCCTTCGGCGGTGTGCACACCAACAATGGTGTCGCCCTCGCGAATAAACCCCGTAACCGGCGTTTGCTCACGCAGCGTGACGTTTGGCATCTGCATCAGCGCGGCACGCAGCGCTTTGACCAGGCGAGGATTACGGACGTTGGCAACGCCGTTCATGTGAACCGCGTGTTGATAGCCCGAACCGAGAACCGGAACGGCGCCGTACACCTCGCTCATCGGCACCGACGCCAATGGCCGACCGAGCGCTCGCGCCCAGGCCAGCGCTTGAGCCTCGTCGTCCAGATCCAGCCAATACAGTCCGGTGACGAAGACTTCGGGGTCTACCAGAGTTTCTGCCTTTAACTGTTCACCCAGGCCCGGGTAAAAATCTTGCGACCAATGAGCGAGCGCAGTAACCGCCTCGCTGTAGCGCCACGGGTAGAGTGGAGAAACGATGCCGCCGCCGGCCCAGGAAGATTCGCTGCCCATTGACTGGCGATCAAACAAGGTCACCTGTAGCCCTTTGCGCGCCAACATGAGGCCCGACAACAAACCGAGCACACCACCACCTACCACTACGTAAGACACAACCACCTCACTCGAATATGAAAAATAGTGCTGTCGCCGGCGCTGACGACGGCGGGTAAGAAGACGTTGCAACCCGTTCAGCAGCCACGTATCCATACGATGAATAAAAAGGCGCTAGACGGGATGTCTGATCAGCGCCAGCGGGACCCTAAAGCCCCCAGAGCCACTGGTTAGCAGGCAAGCGCGCCAATCGTCTCCGCGAAAAAACCACTCATCTCCTCCTGTACGACAAATCGTCCTTGCTCGTGGGAATCTTCCTACCAGTCATAGGAGTCGGTTTATGCGCGTCAAAAAATTATCCGAAGGATTCACCCTGGTGGAGCTGCTGATCGTCGTCGTGTTACTGGCGATCTTCGCATCCATAGCGATACCTTCGTTTACCGCCACCGTCAGAAACAGCAGGTTGCAGAGCTCGGCCAACGAGTTGCACACGCTGCTACTGTCCGCGCGCACCGATGCTGTGTCTAAGCGCAACCCGGTGACGGTGAAGCAGAACGACGACAACTCCTGGACCGCCGCTCAGGGGGGCGTGACCATCAACTCCGTCACGATCCCGACTAGCGTCGAGGTGGTTCCGACCGTAAAGACTATTACCTTCCAGCCTGACGGCACAGCAACAGCAGCTTCGATAGCCATCACCAATAACGAAGACGGCACGTCATATACCGTTTCCGTCACCCTGCCAGGGCTGATTAAAAATACCAAGTCGACGACCACCAGCCCGGAAGATCAGAAATGAACATGCGCTTTCGCAACCAGGGGTTCAGCCTGATCGAAGTTCTGATCACCGTCATTCTTATCAGTATTGGCGTCTTGGGCATGGTAGCCATGCAAGCCAAGTCCATCACTTACACCCAGGATTCTGTGCAGCGTAACGCTGCGGCGGCGCTTGCCGACGACCTGATGGAAATGATGAGAGCAGACAACGGTTCGGTTTCCGAATACTACAAAGCCGCTGGTGCTGATTTTCCAGACGTACCCGATTCCTGCACACCGCTGCCGACCAACTCCAAGGAGCGCTTGGGGTGCTGGGCTCAGCGGGCCGCAGAAGCACTTCCAGACGCGGGAAGTTTACTGAGTAGCGACTTCGTGATTGCAAAGACCGGTGATGCCGTACGTATTCAGTTGGCATGGCGCGTCAATGATGGCGAATGCATGGACGCCAATGCGGTGGATGGCGACGACAAGACCATCTGCCACTACCGCCTCACAGCCGAACTTTAAGGAAGCTTGACGATGCATAACAAACAAGCGGGCCTTTCGCTGATTGAGCTGATGGTAGCCATGCTAATCAGCAGCTTTTTAATACTTGGCGTCACGCAAATATTCATCAACAACAAGAACAACTACCGCTATCAACAAAGCCAAACTGAGAATCAGGAAAACGGTCGCTTTGCGCTAATGATGTTCGAAAAAGAACTGATGAAAACAGGCTTCCGCCGGCGTCCAGATCAAGCGCCGGAACAAGCGTTCCCAGCCATTAACTCCGGCGGGTGCGCATTCACGACGGGGCAGGCGATTTACAAAGTGGATGACAGCACCATTTGCCTGCGCTTCCAACCGCGCGACTTGGCTGAGCTCGATTGCACGGGTGCGGCGATAAGCGACCCGACTAACGTCGACGCGCCCTACAAAATTCCGAATGTTTCTTTTATTGAAAAAATTTCGGTCGTTGATGGGAACTTGGTCTGTAACGGGACCACGTTGATCGAGGGCGGCGTCGCCGGAATTAAACTCGATTTCGGGGTGGGTGCTTCAGGCGCCAAGAATGTCACCAGCTACACCGCTGACCCCGGCGTCGCGCCTATCAGAAGCCTGCGATATTCGGTTCTGCTGAGCAGTACGCAAAACAGCGTGGCGCAGGGCATTGAAAGCAAAGCCTGTGCGGAATGGCAGAAATTGACGGCAGCCGATGCAAGCCCATGTGTCAGCGACAAGATCTATCAAATTGTTAGCAGCGGCGTAACGTTAAGGAACCTGATGCCATGAAACAGTCATTTTCATTTCCTGGGCGCCAGCAAGGCGCTGTTCTTTTCGTCGCACTCATCATGCTGCTGATCATTACTGTGTTGGCTGTAAGCAGTATGCGTGGCGTGACGCTCGAAACGCGCATGACTGGCAACTTGATTGAACAAAAACGCTTAACCGCCGCCGCCGAGTCCGCTCTTCGCGAAGGAGAGCGGAAAATCAAGGTCAGCAATCAGCCACTCGTAGACTGTACGAGCAACCGCGCTGCGCCTTGCATTAAAGAAACCGCAGCGAAGTACACCAGCGATTTCTCTGTCTCGAACCTTTACGACTCTGCTGAGTTGGAAAGAAATGCACGCTGGTATATCAGAGACACCGGTGTAATCAGTTCATCGGACCCCGAGTGCTTCCTGACCGGGAAGAACTGCACAAACTATTACGAAGTAAATGGCCAGGCGTTCCAGAGCGCCGATCCAGCAGGCAAGACGTGCGGGCCTGACGCCCTGTGCATGCGTTCTGTCGAAGCCGCCATTTTTAACTAGCAGCCAAAGTTGGAGAACACCATGTTCCGTAAACCCATCTACCTCTTTGGCCTGCTAGCCGCCAGTCAACTAGCACACGCTGACATTGATCTCTCGCAAGTGCCTTTGTTCGTCAGCGAATCGACGCCGCCGATGAATATGTTGGTAATCGGTAAAGACCACAAGGTGTTCTTTCCCGCCTACAACGACTCCTCCGACTTGGACGGCGACGGCATCCTTGATATTTATTACAAGCCGTCGATTAAATACTTAGGTTACTTCGACTCTTACAAGTGCTACACCCACGATGGCACTAAATTTGTTCCGGAGTCGGTCACTACTGATAAACGATGCTCAACCCATGTTGGTAGATGGAGTGGCGACTTCCTCAACTATCAAACCACTTCCCGACTTGATGCATTGCGCAAGGTTCTATACGGCGGCTATCGCTCCACTGATGATGAAGCGAGCACCATTCTAGAACGCATTCCGTTGACATCCGACGCCCACACTTGGGGTAAGGAGTACTTAAGCGTAGCCCGGGACGGTTACAAGATTTCCGACTACACGCCGCTCGCGGAACCCACAAACGGTAAGTACATTCTTTTCGCTAACACCAGCATCAGCAGTGTGCCCAAGCTCCGTATTATCGACAGTCCGTTAAGCAACGCGTCGAACGGCAATTTCCGTATCTGGGGCTGGGTATCTCGTGAAGTTACCCAAGGCACGAACGCCATTACCAACGCCGCTTATGCCAACAAAACGATTGTTCCAACGTATGACCTGACCGTGCGCGTCCAGGCTTGCGTTACTGGACTGCTGGAGACCGATTGCAAGCAATATGTAACGGGCAATAAGCCGACAGGCTTGCTACACGATTACGGCGAAGCGGGGAAAATGTATTTCGGCCTGATGACTGGCACGTATGACAACAACATCAAAGGGGGAGTGCTGCGAAAAGCCATGGGCACTTTCGCTGACGAAATTAAAGCCTCTACAGGTCAATTTCGCGTTACAACGAACAATGTCAACGCCTATGTGAAACCTAACGGCATCGTGTCCAACTTGGACAAAATTCGCTTTTCTACCAACACCAACTGCGATGCGTTTACTACCCCACTGCCCAACTCCTCGTGTAAGGATTGGGGCAACCCTATCGGTGAGATGGCGTACGAAACCCTTCGCTACTTCAAGGGCTTGACGGCTCCCACCAGTGGGTATGCGGCAAGTACTACGGATACGGGCATGGGTTTAACCTCCGTTTCTCCCTGGACCGACCCGTATACTGATAAGTCGACCACGTGCTCCAAACCGTTTGTGACCATGGTCAGCGACGTTAACCCGAGTTACGACTCGAACTTGCCGGGAACTTCGTTCACAGCCAACGCCGACGGTGTGATTCCGAGCACGCTAA
This sequence comes from Pseudomonas sp. AC136, assembly GCF_979258585.1. Classification (NCBI taxonomy): domain Bacteria; kingdom Pseudomonadati; phylum Pseudomonadota; class Gammaproteobacteria; order Pseudomonadales; family Pseudomonadaceae; genus Pseudomonas; species Pseudomonas sp. AC136. The sequence goes on along the minus strand of NZ_OZ409865.1, from coordinate 4,208,859 downwards.
CCGGTTTTAACGTAACAACTATTAGCGACGCTATATGGAACGCGGAAGTAGGCGGTACCAAGTCTGTCAATATCGGCGAAGCTATAGGAACAACCAACAACAATGCGCCGACCGCCAAATCGACCAGCAGCTTCGCGAAAATCCGTGGCCTTCCGGAAGAGCCTAACAAGGAAGGCAGCTACAGCAGCGCCGCCGTCTCCTACTACGGTAGCCGCAATTCGATAACCACTCGTGGCAACCACAAAGTACAGACATTCTCGGTGGCCTTGGCTTCAACCATCCCGCGACTGCAGGTAACCAGCAGTAAAGGCACCATTACGCTGGTCCCTTACGGCGTGGTTGTCACCAACAGCGTGACCGATCAGATCACTGGCTTCTATGTTGACTCCATGTCCAACATGCCGGGCCAAACCGTCGACCCGAGCATTAATGGCGGCAGGCAACAGATTATTTTCCGTGTGGTTTATGACGATGCCGCTCAAAGGAGCGACTACGACATGGACTCAATCATTTTATATACCGTCAAAGCTCTGGCTGACGGCAACATCAGCGTGCGCACACAAACCGAATACTCGGTGTCCGGCGCTACATCCCACCTCGGCTACACCATTGCCGGCACCCAGTACGACGGCATTTATCTGGAAGTGACTGGCGGCGGCAACTCGGTAGACGCACACCTCGCACTGGACACCCCGGATGGCAAAAACTCCGGTGGTTGCGCAACCACTCCAGCAAGCTGTGCGAGCCTGCCCGGCCGCAGAGACGGCAGTGCGCTGATTGGGTCCCGACCAGACTTCCACGAACGTATCTTTACCCCGTTCAAGGCGACGGCAGTTGCCAACTTGGAAAACCCGCTGTGGTACGCCGCCAAGTACGGCGCTACTACAGCGACGGCATGGGACGCTGACGCCAACGGGGTGCCAGACAACTATTTCCTGGTTAGCAACGCAGCAATGCTCAAAAGCCAACTGGACAAAGCGTTCAACGACATTCTCCAGCTGAACAACGCAGTCACGTCGGTGGCTGTAGATATTCCGCTGGAAAACAGCGCGGAAGAAGAAGACACCGCCTATGTTTACCGCACTAACTTCGACGCGCTCGGCTGGGGCGGCGATCTGATCAAACAAGTGAACACCACGACGGTGACAGGCGGAACCGCGGTTACCACCGTGGAGCCGGTGTGGAAGGCCGCTACGGAGCTCTCGACTTCGACGCGCGACATAAAAATGGCCAGCACGACGACTGCCAGCAAGTTGACCACGTTCAGCTGGACCGCCATGGCGGGTCAGTCTTACAACGGTATTAACTTGCAAACAGCCCTCAACACCAATACCTCCGGCGTGGTCGACAATTACGGACAAGCGCGCACCGCGTTTATTCGTGGCGACAGCTGCACCTCGCTTGCAGGGTGTGCCACGTTCCGCAATCGCTCATCCAAGCTCGGCGACATCATTAACTCGTCGCCAATTCTGGTTAAGGGCGCGCAGTACTTGGCGTACCGGGCTGGCACATTGGATGGAAGTAGCAGCAACGTAACCACCAACATTGCCACGTACAACCAGTTCATCACCAACATGAACAGTCGTACTCCGATCGTTTATGTCGGTGCGAACGACGGCATGCTGCACGCGTTCAATGCGACCACCGGCAAAGAGGTATTTGCCTTTGTGCCTTCAGCCGTGATTACAAACCTGAACAAACTGACTGCAGCAAGTTACGGCGCTGCTGATGGCAGCGCACCGCACCAGTACTACGTTGATAGCACTCCGGTAGTGGCTGACGTTTACTTCGGTAATGCGTGGCATACGGTATTGGTAAGTGGTCTGGGCGCGGGCGGCCGAGAGGTCTTCGCCCTGGATATCACGGACCCAAGCGCACCTAAATTGCTCTGGGAATTCACAAGCGTTAACGATGGGGACCTCGGCTTCACCGTCGCGAAACCAAGCATCGCCCGCCTGCATACCGGCGAATGGGCTGCGTTGATTCCTAACGGTTACAACAGCGCCAGTAACGGCGCGGGCAAAGCCGTACTGTTCGCGCTGAATATTCAAACCGGCGCACTGATCAAAAAGTTCAGTGCCGTGACCGATACCACGGAGGGGCTGGCCTCTGTTAGCAACGGACTATCAAACGTTAGGACTGCAGATTTCAACGGCGACGGCGTTACTGACTATGCCTACGCCGGCGACCTGCAGGGCAACCTCTGGCGCTTCGACCTGATTAACACAGCATCTGCAGCCCCGCTGTCGAAAACCAACGTGAGCGCTAATACGTTTGCCGTATCGTTTGGCGGCAAGCCGCTGTATGTAGCCAGAGATAGCAGTGGTGCTCGTCAACCCATTACGGCTGCACCGAGCTTGATCGCACATCCATCAGGTACCGGCTATCTCGCGACCTTTGGTACTGGCAAGTACTTGAGCAGCACCGACAAGGCATCCCCTTTCCAGACTCAATCGGTGTATGGCGTGTGGGATAGAAAAACCAATGGTCAAGCGACAAGCACGACAGTTCAACTGTCGCGTACAAAACTTCAAGCCCAGGTAATGTCCACCACGCAAACCCTGAGTGGAAGAAAAGTTCGCTATATCAGTCAAAATCCGGTGAACTGGTATGTGAATAACGCCGCTGATACGAGCGATGCCAGCGTCGATAAATACGGTTGGTATTTGGACTTGAAAACCGGCACAACGTCCGATGGCGAACGCATGGTGTACAACATGATTCCGTATGGTGACGGCCTGCTGTTCTCGACCATTACGCCGAACCAGACCACGTGCGCTGCAGGGCTCGACGGATTCACATACGGCGTAAATCCCACCACTGGCGGCCGCGCGGCGTACCCGATTTTCGATATCAACAATGACGGGGTCGTCGACAACAGCGACACCGATACGGACGGCAACGCTCCCTCTGGACTGGGTGACAACTCAGCTGGCGGCGGCACTGTCAAGAAAGACAAAAAATACGACCCGACCGGCGGCGGCACAGTTCTCAACCCTGGCCCCAATTCGAACGGTCGCCAAACCTGGCGGATGATTCCGGCCAACGTTACTCCATGAATCTAGGAGCAAGTATGAAACGGGTACAACAAGCCGGGTTCACGCTGATGGAGCTGATGATCGTGATCGCGATCATCGGCGTACTCGCGGCGATCTCGTTCCCGAGTTATCAGGAATATGTAATACGCGGCAATCGCACCGAGGCCATGGCCTTGTTAAACGAGGCTGCGGCACGTCAAGCTCGTTACCACGCGCAGAACAACGTATACGCCGATAGCGCAGAAAAGCTGAACATGGCCGACTACGTCGACAGTCTGAGCTATTACGGGTTGGCCTTCGGTAATGTGACCGCAAACACCTATACCTTGACTGCCACAAACGTACGGGCGCCGCAGAGCGGCGATAAAAAATGTAAATCCTTTATCCTTGATCAAGCCGGCACTAAAAGCGTGGAAGCCGGGGCGACTTCCACCGCAGCAGAATGCTGGAAATAAACGCTAGGCACTAAACGAAAAAGGCCACTCTTCGGAGTGGCCTTTTTCGTTTCTGCGGATTGATTCTGGAATTATATCGCCTTAACCCTCAACTCCTTCGGCATCGAAAACGTCACATTCTCCGGCCGCCCTTCCAGCTCTTCCGCGCCCGTAGCGCCCCACTCTCGCAGTTTCTGCACCACGCCAAGCACAAGCACCTCCGGCGCCGACGCACCGGCGGTAATGCCAATGCGCGCTTTGCCTTCAAACCAGCCTTGCTGCAAATCCTCAGCCCCATCAATCAGGTAGGCCGGGGTGCCCAGGCGCTCGGAAAGTTCGCGCAGGCGGTTGGAGTTGGAGCTGTTGGGGCTGCCGACGACGAGCACCACGTCGCACTCGCTGGCGAGCTGTTTGACGGCGTCCTGGCGGTTTTGCGTGGCGTAGCAGATGTCGTCTTTGCGTGGGCCGCCAATGCTGGGGAAGCGGCTGCGCAGGGCGTCGATGACGCGGCTGGTGTCGTCCATCGACAGCGTGGTCTGGGTGACGAAGGCCAGGGTTTCGGGGTTGCGCACTTGTAGGTTGGCGACATCTGTTTCGTCTTCAACCAGGTAGATGGCGCCGCCATTGCTGGCGTCGTATTGGCCCATGGTGCCTTCCACTTCCGGGTGGCCGGCGTGGCCGATGAGGATGCATTCGCGGCCGTCGCGGCTGTAGCGGGCAACCTCGATGTGCACCTTGGTCACCAGCGGGCACGTGGCGTCGAATACTTTCAGGCCGCGCGATTCGGCTTCTTTGCGTACGGCTTGGGAAACACCGTGGGCACTGAAGATGACGATGACGTTGTCGGGTACCTGGTCCAGTTCTTCAACGAAAATGGCGCCGCGGGCGCGCAGGTCTTCGACGACGAATTTGTTGTGGACCACTTCGTGGCGAACGTAGATCGGCGGGCCGAAAACTTCGAGGGCGCGGTTGACGATTTCAATCGCGCGGTCAACGCCAGCGCAGAAGCCGCGCGGGTTGGCGAGTTTGATTTGCATGGCTACTTCTTGCATGGGGCTTCTCTCTTCCGCCCCGAGGGCAGGTGCCAGGTCACCGGCGGGTCAGGCCGGTTTGACCTCGATGATTTCGACCTGAAAGCTCAGGGTCTTGCCGGCCAGCGGGTGGTTGAAGTCGATGGTGACCTGGCTGTCATCAAAGGCTTTGACCACCCCAGGCAGTTCGGTGTTGGCGGCGTCGTTGAAGATCACCAGCAGGCCATCCGACAACTCCATGCCTTCGAACTGCGAACGCGGCATCACTTGCACGTTTTGCGGGTTGGGCTGGCCGAAGCCGTGCTCCGGTTCCACTTGCAGGGTGCGCTTGTCGCCAGCCTTGAGGCCGAACAAGGCGGCTTCGAAGCCGGGCAACAGGTTGCCGTCGCCCACTTTGAAGGTGGCCGGTTTCTTGTCGAAGGTGCTGTCTACCACGTCGCCGTTTTCCAGGTTCAGGGCGAAGTGCAGGGTGACTTGTTTGTCCGGGCCGATACGCAGGGCGTCGTCAGTCATGGGCGGGCTCTCCGGCTTTTTTGCTTTTGAACATGTCCAGGGCCAGCAACACGGCGCCGACCGAGATGGCGCTGTCGGCGATGTTGAAGGCCGGGAAGTACCAGCGGTTCTGCCAGTGCACGAGGATAAAGTCGATGACGTGGCCGAGCACGATCCGGTCGTACAGGTTGCCCAGCGCGCCGCCGAGCACCAGCGACAGGGCCACGGCGAGCAGGGTTTCTTCAGGTTTGAGGCGCTTGAGCCAGACCACCAGCGTGGCGCTGACGGCCACGGCGATCAGGGCAAACAACCAGCGCTGCCAGCCAGAGCTGTCGGCCAGGAAACTGAAGGCAGCGCCGGTGTTGTAGGCCAGCGTCCAGCTGAAGAGGTCGGGAATGACCACGATCTGCTGATACAGGCTCAGGCTGTTTTCAAAGTAGAGCTTGGTGGCCTGATCGAGGATCAGCACCACCAGGCTCAGCCACAGCCAGGACAACCGGCCAAGACGGGCGTTAGGCATAGTGACGAACCTCGCCAGCGCCGCTGATGTTGTCGACGCAACGACCGCAGATTTCGGGGTGCTCCGGATTCACGCCGACGTCTTCACGGCAGTGCCAGCAGCGCGCGCACTTGGCGTGAGCTGATTTTACCACTTTGAGTTTCAGGCCGGCGACCTCGGTCACCACGGCGTCAGCTGGCGCGCTGGTTAATGGCGCTACGGCAGCGGTCGAGGTGATCAACACGAAGCGCAATTCGTTGCTGAGTTTGCCCAGGTCGCTGACCAGCGCGTCTTCGGCGTACAGGGTCACTTCGGCTTGCAGGTTGCCGCCGATAGCTTTGGCGGCGCGCTGGTTTTCCATTTCCTTGTTCACGGCCACTTTCACGGCCATGACGCGCTCCCAGTAAGCGCGGTCCAGCTCGAAGCCTTCCGGCAGCGCGGTGAGCCCTTCGTACCAGGTGTTGAGCATGACCGATTCGTTGCGCTCGCCCGGCAGGTATTCCCACAGCTCGTCAGCGGTGAACGCCAGGATCGGCGCGATCCAGCGCACCAGCGCTTCAGCGATGTGGAACAACGCGGTTTGGCACGAGCGACGCGCCTGGCTGTCGCTGGCGGTGGTGTACTGGCGGTCTTTGATGATGTCCAGGTAGAAGCCGCCCAGCTCCTGCACGCAGAAGTTGTGCACCTTGGAGTAGACGTTCCAGAAACGGTACTCGCCGTAGTGTTCCTGCAACTCGTTTTGCAGCAGCAGGGCACGGTCTACAGCCCAACGGTCCAGCGCCAGCATGTCTTCGGCCGGCAGCAGATCGGTGGCCGGGTTGAAGCCACTGAGGTTGGAGAGCAGGAAGCGCGCGGTGTTGCGGATGCGGCGATAAGCATCGGCGCTGCGCTGGAGAATCTGGTCGGAAACGGCCATTTCACCGGAGTAATCGGTGGCCGAAACCCACAGACGCATGATGTCGGCGCCCAGGGTGTCGTTGACCTTTTGCGGCGCGACGACGTTGCCCAGCGACTTGGACATTTTGCGACCGTTTTCGTCCACGGTGAAACCGTGGGTCAGCAGTTCGCGGTACGGGGCGTGGTCGTCCAGCATGCAGCCGGTCAGCAACGAGGAATGGAACCAGCCGCGGTGTTGGTCGGAACCTTCCAAGTACAGGTCGGCGCGCGGGCCGGACGCGTGGCCCATCGGGTGCGAACCCCGCAGCACGTGCCAGTGCGTAGTACCAGAGTCGAACCAGACGTCGAGGGTGTCGCTGATTTTGTCGTAATTGCCGGCTTCGTCGCCCAGCAGTTCAGTCGGGTCGAGTTTGAACCAGGCTTCGATGCCTTCGTGCTCGACGCGCTTGGCCACTTCTTCCATCAGTTCGACAGTGCGCGGGTGCAGTTCACCCGTGGCTTTGTCGAGGAAGAACGGGATCGGCACGCCCCAGTTGCGCTGACGCGAGATGCACCAGTCCGGGCGGTTGGCGATCATCGAATGCAGGCGCGCCTGGCCCCAGGCCGGCACGAACTGGGTGTCTTCGATGGCTTTTACCGCGCGTTGGCGCAGGGTGTTGCCGGTGTTGGGCTGTTTGTCCATGCCAACGAACCACTGCGCGGTGGCGCGGTAGATCAGCGGGGACTTGTGGCGCCAGCAGTGCATGTAGCTGTGGCTGATGGTTTCGGTGTGCATCAGCGCGCCCGCTTCGCTGAGTTTTTCAACGATGGCGGGGTTGGCTTTCCAGATGAACTGACCGCCGAAGAACGGCAGCGACTCAACGTACACGCCGTTGCTCTGCACGGGCGTGAGGATGTCGTCGTTGACCATGCCATAGCGTTTGCAGGTCACGAAGTCGTCTTCGCCGTAGGCCGGGGCGGAGTGAACCACGCCGGTGCCAGCGCCCAACTCGACGTACTCGGCCAGGTATACCGGCGAGAGGCGGTCGTAGAACGGGTGACGGAAATTGATCAGCTCAAGCGCAGCGCCGGGCGCCGTGGCAATCACCGTGCCCTCTAGGCCGTAACGGGTCAGGCAGGCTTGCACCAGTTCTTCAGCCAGGATCAGCAGCTTGTCGCCGACATCGACCAGGGCGTAGATGAATTCGGGATGGACGTTGAGCGCCTGGTTGGCCGGGATAGTCCACGGGGTGGTGGTCCAGATGACAATGGCTGCGGGCTTGCTCAGCGCGGGCAGACCGAATGCAGCGGCCAGTTTGGCGTCGTCGGCAATCGGGAACGCGACGTCGATGGTCGAGGATTTTTTGTCCTGGTATTCAACTTCGGCTTCAGCCAGGGCCGAGCCGCAATCGAAGCACCAGTTAACCGGCTTCAGACCTTTGAATACGAAACCGCCTTTGACCATTTCGGCCAGGGCGCGGATTTCGCCGGCTTCGTTGGCGAAATCCATGGTTTTGTACGGGTTGGCCCAATCGCCCAAAACGCCCAGGCGAATAAATTCGGCTTTCTGCCCTTCTACCTGCTCGGCGGCATAGGCGCGGCACAGTTCGCGGGTTTTGTCGGCGGGCAGGTTTTTGCCGTGGGTGACTTCCACTTTGTGCTCGATGGGCAGGCCGTGGCAGTCCCAGCCAGGCACGTACGGCGCGTCGAACCCGGACAGGGTTTTCGAGCGCACGATCATGTCTTTGAGAATTTTGTTAACCGCGTGACCGATGTGAATGGTGCCGTTGGCATAGGGCGGGCCGTCGTGCAGCACGAACTTGGGCCGGTCCTTACCAATCTCACGCAGCTTCTGGTACAGGCCAATGCTGTCCCAGCGCTGCAGAATCTGCGGTTCGCGCTGTGGCAGGCCGGCCTTCATTGGGAAGGCGGTATCCGGAAGGTTTAGCGTGGCTTTGTAGTCGGTCATTTCAGGCTCTTCACTTAAGCGGTTGACCCTGCCAAAGGGCACGGGCGGCGGCGACATCCGCGTGTATCGCCGTCTTCAGCGCCTCCAGGGAGGCGAAACGCTGCTCATCGCGCAGCTTGTGGTGGAACGCCACCGTCAAACGTCGGCCATAGAGATCGCCGACAAAATCCAAAAGGTGCACTTCCAGGTGCGCACTGCCATCACCTTGCACCGTGGGCCGCACGCCAATATTGGCGACGCCGGGCCAGGGTTTGCCGTCGAGCTCGACGGTTACCAAGTACACGCCTGTCAACGGCACACGACGCCGCTTGAGTTGTACGTTCGCCGTTGGCGTACCGAATTGGCGCGCCAGCTTCTGGCCGTGCAGCACGCGCCCGGAGATTTGAAACGGACGGCCCAACAGACGTTCAGCCAAGGCGAAATCGGCGGCTGCAAGCGACTCGCGAACCCGCGTACTGCTCACACGCAGCCCGTCGATTTCAACGGTGCTGGCCGCTTCCAGGGTGAACCCTTCAACCTGCGCGGCGGTTTGCAGAAAAGCGAAATCGCCGGCGCGGTCACAGCCGAAGCGGAAGTCATCGCCCACTTCGAGATGCTGCACGCCCAATCCTTCAAGCAGCACCGTCTGCACAAACTCGGCGGCGCTGAGTTCACGCAAACGGCGATTGAAAGACAGGCACAACACCCGATCAACCCCGGCTTCGGCGAACAAGACGAGCTTGTCCCGCAAACGCGTCAGGCGCGGTGGCGCGGTGTCGGGGCCGAAAAATTCACGGGGCTGTGGTTCGAAAATCACCACGCAACTGGGCACGCCCAATTCGTCCGCGCGCTCGCGCAGCCGCGCCAGGATGGCCTGGTGGCCACGGTGCACGCCGTCAAAATTGCCGATAGTGGCAACACAGCCTCGGTGTTGAGGCTGCAAGTTTTGAAGCCCTCGAACCAGCTGCATAGGACGCTTCTTGCTCACAAAGTGGGCGATTATACGCACACCCGACGCCGGACAACAGGCGACAGCGGATGCGGATGTACAGGCGAATAAATCTGCGTTTTACGTAGGGATTACGCCAGCGTACGGCGGGCGAAATCACGCAAACGGAAGCCCAACAACAGCAGCACGCCGAAATACGCGGCAATGCCACTGGCCACCAAAGCACCCAGACGAAGCAGGCGAATCAGCATGTCGCCCTGATCCCACGCGGGCATCCAGTGCATCACGGCAAGCAGCACAGCGGCCATCACCACCACGGCGACGACCAGCCGGATGAGAAACAGCGACCAGCCCGGCTGCGGCGTGAACAACTGCTGCTTGCGCAACTGCCAGAACAACAGGCCTGCATTCAGACAGGCCGCCAAGCCAATCGACAGCGCCAGCCCGGCGTGCGGGTAAGGCAAGGTGAAGAAGAACACCAGGTTCATCGCCTGAGTGGCTGCCAAGGTGACCAGCGCGATACGCACTGGCGTGGCGATGTTCTGCCGCGCATAGAAACCGGGCGCCAGCACTTTCACCAGAATGATGCCGAGCAGGCCCATCGAATAGGCGATAAGGGCGAACTGAGTCATTTGCGCGTCGTGCGCGCTGAACTTTCCGTACTGAAACAGCGAAACGGTCAATGGCTCGGAAATAATGGCCAACGCCAGAGCGCACGGCAGCGCCAGCAGAAAACAGAGCCGCAGCCCCCAATCCAGCAAGCGCGAGTATTCCTCGATATTTTTGCTGGAGAAGCTGCGCGACAGCGCCGGTAGCAGGATCGTCCCTAGCGCCACGCCCAGTACGCCGGACGGCAGTTCCATCAAGCGGTCGGCGTAGTACATCCACGACACGGAGCCGGCGACCAGAAAGGAGGCGAAAATGGTGTTGATGATCAGCGAAATCTGGCTGACCGATACGCCGAGAATGGCCGGCCCCATTTGCTTCATCACGCGCCACACACCTGCATCACGCAGGTTTAGGCGCGGCAGAACCAGCATGCCGATCTTTTTCAAGTGCGGCAGTTGATAAAGAAACTGCAGCAGACCGCCGACCAGCACCGCCCAACCGAGCGCCATGACCGGCGGGTTGAAATACGGGGTCAGGAACAGCGCGAACACGATCATGCTGATATTGAGCAGGGTCGGCACGAAAGCGGGTACGGAGAAGCGATTCCAGGTGTTGAGAATCGCGCCGGCCAGGGAAGCTAGCGAGATGAGCAATATATAAGGAAAGGTCACGCGCAGAAGTGATGAGGTCAGCTCGAATTTTTCCGGCGAGTCGACAAAGCCTGGCGCCGTTACCCAGATAACCCAAGGGGCAGCGATCATGCCCAGAGCAGTGACAACGGCCAATACCAGCGTCAGCAACCCGGACACATAGGCAATAAAGGTGCGCGTCGCCTCCTCGCCTTGCTGGGTTTTGTATTCCGCCAGAATCGGCACGAAGGCTTGGGAGAACGCGCCCTCGGCAAAAATGCGGCGCAGCAGGTTGGGCAGTTTGAACGCAACAAAGAAGGCGTCGGTGGCCATGCCGGCGCCGAAAATACGCGCGACAATGGTGTCGCGAACAAAGCCCAGTACCCGGGACAACATGGTCATCGAGCTGACCGCAGCCAGCGACTTGAGTAAATTCATAACGCTCGTTCTACCGCATCAAGTAAGCTGCGCCACCGCAAATGTCGGCGCCACCCTATGGGCCGCAAGGCAAAGGCGGCGAGTGTAGAACCGGCCGGCAAATAAATCACCCATGCAGGGTGTGCTCGCCCGTCGGACAGCGGATAGATCCTTAACCCGCAACACTGAACCGCGCTTGACAAGCCTTCGACACATCGGCATGATTCGCGGCCTTATTTGTTTAGTCATTTCCCCAAAGTTTCAAGGAGCTCGACGGTGGCCAATACACCTTCTGCCAAAAAACGCGCTAAACAGGCTGAGAAGCGTCGTAGCCATAACGCCAGCCTGCGCTCCATGGTTCGTACCTACATCAAGAACGTGGTCAAGGCTATCGACGCCAAAGACCTCGAACTTGCTCAAAAGGCTTACACCCTGGCTGTGCCCGTAATCGACCGTATGGCCGACAAAGGCATCATCCACAAGAACAAAGCAGCTCGTCATAAGAGCCGCCTGAACGGTCACATCAAGGATCTCAGCCAAGCTGCTGCTGCCTAAGTGTGATGCGTTGAAAAGACCGGTCTCAGGGCCGGTTTTTTATTGCCTGAAAATAGTGGCAGACAAAAAAGGCGAGCCTTGCGGTTCGCCTTTTCAGTTCAGGGCTGCTGCACCCAGGGCAGAATCGGAATGGCGGTTACCGCGTTTTGCGGGCTGCCTTCGATTACGCGGTCGCTATAAACGAGGTAGACCAGCGTGTTGCGCTTTTTGTCGAAGAACCGCACCACCTGCATGGTCTTGAACACCAGCGAAGTGCGCTCTTTAAACACCTCTTCGCCATCTTTCAAATTGTCCGGCACGTGAATCGGTCCGACCTGACGGCAGGCAATCGACGCCTCGGCACGGTCTTCCGCCAACCCCAACCCACCTTTGACGCCGCCGGTTTTGGCCCGTGACAGGTAGCAGGTCACGCCTTCAACCTTCGGATCATCAAACGCCTCGACGACAATCTTGTCGTTCGGCCCAACCCATTTGAAAACAGTCGACACCTGGCCGATTTCTTCCGCCGATGCCGCAAACGCCAAGGGCAGCAGTAAAGCACCCAACCATCCATTGATCACTCGCACTGCACTCTCCCTTCCCAGCCAACGGTGAAGCCGCCCCAAGGCGCGCTTACACCAGAATCAGATTGTCACGATGGACCAGCTCAGGCTCGTCGACATAACCCAACAGACGCTCAATGGCATCCGAGGGCTGACCGACAATCTTCTGCGCCTCGGCCGCACTGTAGTTCGCCAGACCGCGAGCAATTTCGCGCCCTTGCGGATCGACACACACGACCATTTCGCCGCGACGGAAGTTGCCCTGCACGCTTTTCACGCCAACCGGCAACAAGCTCTTGTGGCTTTCCAGCAGCGCTTTCACGGCGCCAGCATCAAGCTGCAGCGTACCGCGGGTTTGCAGATGCCCGGCCAGCCACTGCTTGCGCGCAGCGAGCAAACCGCGCTCAGGCGCCAACAACGTACCGAGCCGCTCCCCTGCTTTGAGCCGCGCCAAGACCTGCTCAATGGCGCCGCCGACAATAATCGTATGCGCACCGGAACGCGCCGCCAGTCGTGCCGCGCGCAGCTTGGTCTGCATACCGCCACGCCCCAGCGCACCGCCGACGCCGCCCGCCACTGCATCCAATGCAGGATCATCGGCACGCGCTTCGAAAATCAGCTGAGCATCAGGATTATGGCGCGGGTCGGCGTCGAACATGCCGTCGCGGTCCGTGAGAATTACCAGCAGATCGGCCTCCACCAGGTTGGCGACCAGCGCCGCCAGGGTGTCGTTATCGCCGAAGCGGATTTCGTCGGTGACCACGGTGTCGTTTTCGTTGATCACCGGGATCGCGCCCAGATCAACCAGGGTACGCAGCGTGCTACGGGCGTTCAGGTAACGCTTGCGGTCAGACAGGTCGTCATGGGTCAGCAAGATTTGCGCGGTATGCCGGCCGTGCTGCGCAAAGCTGGATTCCCAAGCCTGCACCAGGCCCATCTGCCCCACTGCTGCCGCCGCTTGCAGCTCATGGATAGCGCTCGGTCGCGACGCCCAGCCCAACCGGCTCATACCCGCCGCTACCGCACCCGACGACACCAGTACCAGCTCAACGCCAGCCTCGCGCAAGGCCACCATCTGCTCGACCCACACCGCCATTGCGCCGCGATCCAGGCCGCGCCCGTCAGCGGTCAACAGCGCACTACCGATCTTCACCACCCAGCGCTGAGCGCCAGTCACCTTGTCCCGCATGGTCATCCAACCCTGGCCAGTAGAGCGGCGCCGCGCCACTCGTGCGAATTAGTCAGCACAACGCCGCTAATTAGCGGCGTTGTGGTTTTACTCAGTCTCGGACGTAGATGATCTCTGGACCATCATCGTCATCTTCCTCATCCCAGAAGCCGTCGTCGTTATCGTCCGTACCGGCCACCTTGACGCCAGCGCGACGCAAGGCGCGCTTGTCGTCCAGTGCCTGCAACTGTGCACGCGCTTCATCTTCGATGCTCTGATCGAGTCGTGCCAGCTCAGCTGCGTATTGCGGCTCTTCGGCGATACGCACGGAACGCTCTTCGAGGTAGCGCATGATATCGAAGCAGAGCTTTTCTGTGCCTTCTTTACCAATCGCCGAAATCACATAAACCGGACCGGTCCACTGCAGACGATCAGTGATCTCCTTGATGCGAGCGTCTTGCTCTTCTTCAAGAATCTGGTCGGACTTGTTCAGCACCAACCAACGATCACGCTCAGCCAGCGACGGGCTGAATTTGCCCAACTCAGACACAATCGTTTCGGCTGCTTCGGCCGGATCGGAAAGGTCCAACGGCGCCATGTCGACGAGGTGCAGCAGCAAACGAGTGCGCGCCAAGTGCTTGAGGAAGCGAATGCCCAGGCCGGCGCCATCGGAAGCGCCTTCGATCAAGCCGGGAATGTCGGCAACCACGAAGCTCTTGTAGCGATCGACACTGACCACGCCCAGGTTTGGCACCAGCGTGGTGAACGGGTAGTCGGCCACCTTCGGCTTGGCGGCCGAAACCGAGCGAATAAAGGTACTTTTGCCGGCGTTCGGCAAGCCAAGCAGACCCACGTCTGCCAGCACTTTCAATTCCAGCTTGAGGTCGCGGGACTCGCCCGGCTTACCCAGGGTGGTCTGACGCGGCGCACGGTTGGTGCTGGATTTGAAACGGGTGTTGCCCAGACCATGCCAGCCGCCGTGGGCGACCATGATGCGCTGACCGTCTTTGGTCAGGTCACCGATGATTTCCTGGGTAGCGGCATCAATGATGGTGGTGCCGACCGGCACGCGCAGCACGGTATCTTCACCCTTGCGCCCGGTGCAGTCGGCGCTGCCGCCATTGGAGCCGCGCTCGGCGTCGAAGCGACGCGTGTAGCGGTAATCAACCAGGGTGTTGAGGTTTTCATCCGCGACCATGTACACGGAACCACCGTCGCCGCCATCGCCGCCGTTCGGTCCACCGTTCTCGATGAACTTCTCACGACGGAAGCTCATGCAACCGTTACCACCATCACCTGCTTTTACAAAAATCGATACTTCATCGACGAATTTCATCGGCACGCCTCCCGCCGCAATAGCGGGCTAGATAACACAAGGAACATAAGACTTTTGCAAAACCCAGCGAAACAGCTCCCGGTTGATTTTGCAAAAGCCTCAAGCTTTCAGAAACAAAAAAGCCCCGTCGCGAGACAGGGCTTTTCCAGCAACACCGCGATTAAGCCGCGATGACGCTCACGTAGCGACGACCGAAGGCGCCTTTAACTTCGAACTTGATCACGCCTTCGACTTTAGCGAACAGAGTGTGATCTTTACCCATGCCAACGCCGTAGCCAGCGTGGAATTGGGTACCGCGCTGACGCACGATGATGTTGCCTGCTTTGATAGCCTGGCCGCCATACATCTTCACGCCAAGGCGTTTAGATTCTGAGTCGCGACCGTTGCGGGTACTACCGCCAGCTTTTTTGTGTGCCATGAGTCAATACTCCTAATAAGGATTTGGGCCGAAAGAATTAGGCCGAAATACCAGTGATTTTGATCTCAGTGAACCACTGACGGTGGCCCTGACGCTTCATGTGGTGCTTGCGACGGCGGAACTTGATGATGGTCACTTTATCGTGGCGGCCTTGTGCAATCACTTCGGCTACAACTTTAGCGCCTTCAACAACCGGTGCGCCGATAGTCACGTCGTCACCATTGCCGATCAGCAGAACGCGATCGAAAGTAACGGCTTCGCCAGTGGCGATTTCGAGCTTTTCGATCTTGAGGTATTCACCTTCGGCGACTTTGTATTGCTTGCCACCGGTAACAATTACTGCGTACATAATTTTGCTCCGTTAATCCTGCTCACCCAGCGCTTTATAGGAATAGTCGTCGGCTGGCATGGCTGCTTGGGGCCGGAAGGACGCCCTTGCAATTGCGTAAGGCAGGTGCTGCCCAGGGAAGTTCAGGGGCCGCGATTGTACGCAAGGCTTTGGCCCCGCGCAAGCACCCGCAGCACTTGCCTTGACAGCCTTACACCTGCCCCCTAGCATGCCGCGCAACCTTCGAGGAGCACGTGTCACTGATGCAACCACAGGCCTTCTATAACGTGGTGGCGGACGATTTTACCGCCGTCGATGGCATTATCAGACGACAACTGGTCTCCCGCGTTCCTCTGGTAGAGAAAATAGGCGACTACATCATTTCCGCCGGCGGCAAGCGTTTGCGCCCGCTGCTGGTTCTGCTCTGCGGCAAAGCGCTGGGCGGCCAAGGTGATGATCTGCGTCTGTTGGCTGCCACCATCGAATTCCTTCACACCGCGACCCTGCTGCATGACGACGTTGTCGACATGTCGGGCATGCGCCGTGGCCGCTCGACCGCCAATGCGTTGTGGGGCAATGCGCCCAGCGTGCTGGTCGGCGACTTCCTTTATTCACGCTCGTTCGAAATGATGGTCGAGCTCGGTTCGCTACCGGTGATGCAGATTCTCTCACGCGCCACTCGCGTGATTGCCGAAGGCGAAGTGCTGCAGCTTTCCAAAGTGCGCGACGCCAGCACCACCGAAGAAACCTATATGGAAGTCATCCGCGGCAAAACCGCGATGCTTTTCGAGGCTTCGACCCACAGCGCCGCTGCCTTGATTGGCGCGAGCGCTGAACAGTCCACAGCGCTGCAAGCCTTTGGCGACAACCTTGGCGTGGCATTCCAGTTGGTGGACGACCTGCTCGACTACCGCGGCGACGCCGAAACCCTCGGCAAAAACGTGGGCGATGATCTGGCTGAGGGTAAACCGACGCTGCCATTGATCCACACCATGCGCGAAGGCACCGCTGAGCAAGCCAGCTTGGTCCGCACCGCCATTCAGAAAGGTGGCCTGGAAGACCTGGAAAGTATCCGCGCGGCTGTCGAAGCATCCGGCTCGCTGGATTACACCGCCAACCAGGCCCGTGACTACGCCGCTCGAGCGATTGCGTGTCTGGATGTACTGCCAGCCAGCGAATACAAAGACGCGCTGATTGAGCTCAGCGAATTCGCTGTCGCCCGCACCCACTAAGTTTCACGCAACCCCGAAAGCCCGGCCCAGCGCCGGGCTTTTTATTGCCGACAATCGTGCAATACGAACCGGCACAAATTAGACCTTGCTATTATCTCAATAGGAATTATTCTCATCAAACCAAAAGAAGGAGATGAGCCATGACCTATTTGATTGATGCTTGGCTAGACCGTCCGCACCCGTACCTGCGGATTCTGCACCGCGATACCGGGAAGGTTTGTGCCGTACTGGAAGAAGAAGCGCTGGACGAATTGCGCGAGCAGGGCGACCTGGATCTGTCCGGCCTGAGCTCCAGCGAGCCGACGGTACTCAAGGAGTTGGTACGCAACCTGTTCCTGTTCTGCTACTCCCGCGCGCTGCGCCCTTCTTCCGACCTGCACTGACCAGGAGCCCAGACCGTTGACGCACCTGCCCCGAAAAAACAAAAGGCCGAGAGCATTCACTCTCGGCCTTTTGCGTTCTGGGCAACCTGCTCGCTTACCGCAAGCCGCCTACTCCAAAACCGTAACGAGCGACGGTGTAGCAAGGCAAAAACAGGGGAGCAAGCGGAGTTGGCTGTAGCCAATGAGCATTGAGAGTCTGTTTTTAACGCCGCTAAACCGAGCGCAGTAGGTTTTTACAGAATTTCCAGCAGCTCTACGTCAAACACCAAAACACTGTGCGGCGGGATGCTGCCAACAGCCTGGCCGCCATAGGCCAGCTCGCTCGGTACGTACAGGCGCCATTTGCTGCCAGTGCCCATCAGTTGCAGCGCTTCGGTCCAACCAGCGATCACGCCACCCACCGGAAATTCAGCCGGTTGGCCACGATCGTACGAGCTGTCGAACACCGAACCGTCAGTCAGCGTGCCGTGGTAGTGGGTACGCACGGTGCTGTCGCGGGTTGGCTTGGCGCCGTCGCCAGCGGTCAGCACTTCGTATTGCAGACCCGATTCCAGGGTCACGATGCCGGCGCGCTTGGCGTTCTCAGCCAGGAACGCACGGCCTTCGCCAGCAGCGGCTTCAGCTTTGGCAGCTTGCTCGGCCTGCATGATTTCGCGGATCACTTTGAAGCTGGCCGACATGTCTTCCTGGCTAACGCGGCTGGCGTGGCCACGGAACGCGTCGGTCAGACCAACCAGAATGGCGTCGAGGCTCACGCCCGGTGGCGGGTTGTCGCGCAGTTGGTCGCCCAGTTGGCGGCCGATGCCGTAGCTGACGCGGCTCTCATCGGTGGTGAAGGTATCGATATTCTGTTCGGACATGGCGCTAACTCCGCTGAGGCCAAAAAAAGGTCGGCCAGCCTAGCACAGAAGCGCTGGCTGGCCGATGTGCAGCGAACCGGTCAGTGCTTGGTCAGCTTGTCCAGGTAACCCATGGCAAAGGCCGACACCACGAAGGTCATGTGAATGATCACGTACCACATCAAATATTCCGGCTCGATGTTCTTGGCATCCATAAACACCCGTAGCAGGTGAATGGAGGAAATGGCCACGATGGAGGCTGCCACTTTCATCTTCAGCGAGCTGGAATCCATCTTGCCCAGCCAGTTGAGCTTCTCCTTGCCCTCGTCAATGTCGAGTTGGGAAACGAAGTTCTCGTAGCCCGAAATCATCACCATCACCAGCAAGCCGCCTACCAGCGCCATATCGATCAACGACAGCAGCACGAGAATTAGCTCGGATTCTGCCAGGGCAAACACATTCGGCAGAACATGGAAAATCTCCTGGAAGAACTTCAGCGCCAATGCCAGCAACCCCAGCGACAAGCCGAAGTAGATCGGCGCCAGCAGCCAACGGGAGGCGTACATCGCGTTTTCAATAATGCGTTCCATGGTCGCTCACAGCAGGTCAAAAGTGAGCGCGAGTATACCCAGCGCACTTGACGAGACAAGGTGCGAACCGAGCGCAAAAAGTAACGGAATTGAACGGCCAGATCTTATCTACACGTTCTGTGGATAACGTTGTGGACGGCCTTCGGATAGACGGCTCCAGCAAGCGCCACGTCGGGCTTCTACGGGAACGCTCAAAAGCTGAGCAAAGATGACTTCTAAGTTTCCGGCCCGACTTGGTAATCGCCCAAGTGGCGGCCACGGTCAGCATTCACACGGCGCAATTCGGCTTGTAAATGCAGGCACCAAATAGCCGGTTCATCGCTCTCGCTGTAACCAAGCTCGGCGAGGTTAGCGGCGATTGCTGCGAGCACCTCTTCAGCCACGTAGGGCCCGTGGAATGGGCCTTGCGTTTTAATCGCAGAAGGTTGGGAGGCGGCCATTCCAGCACCACAAATGAGAACCCACAGCCCGTTTTCGCCTGCCAGCGGGCGGATCACGCATTCGATACGGGTGATCAGACCAAGACAATGACGGGTGAGGCAGAGGCGGCGCGGCATCACGGCGGCCCTCTTGTGGTGTGGGGTCAGACTACACCTGGCCCGGCGGTTCAGGGAAGCCTGCAGGTTATCCCCGCCGCTTGTGGATAACTCTGTGGATGGACCGTGGGAAAGCCGGCCCAGCCACCATCCGCTGTGGCCGGGCTCGAACTGCTCAATGACTGACCAGCCATCGGGCGATCATTCGATCATTTGACGTCGGCTTTTGACCCCGCTTTGCCGGTCAACACAGCGGCTGCTTCCGCTTCGACGCTCTTCTCTTCCTCTTCTTCGAGCCCCATTTCCGCAATTTCACGCAAGCGCTCCACTACCCGCGCATTCACGCTGCCTTCGGGGAACTCGCCGTTCTCGTCCGCCGTGCCGACCGCCTCGCCAACCAGCAGCCCCAGCGCCTCGTCCACCTGCCGAACGGCATACACGTTGAACAGCCCCGCGCGCACGGCTTGCAGCACGCGCTCGTCGAGCATCAGGGTCGCCACGTTGGCGTACGGAATGATCGCGCCCTGTTCGCCCGTCAGGCCACGCGCTTCACACAGTCGAAAGAAGCCTTCGATTTTCTCGTTAACGCCGCCGACCGCCTGCACTTCGCCGAACTGGTTGATGGAGCCGGTAATGGCGTAGCACTGCTTGAGCGGCGTGCGCGACAACGCGGAAATCAAGGTGCACACCTCGCCCAGCGAGGCGCTGTCGCCGTCCACGTAACCGTACGACTGCTCCAGCGCGATGCTCGCGGAAATGGCCAGGGGGAATTCCTGGGCGTAGCGGCTGCCGAGGTAGCCGGTGAGAATCATCACGCCCTTGGAGTGAATCGGCTGACCGAGATTGACCTCGCGCTCGATGTCGACAATCCCGCTGTTGCCCGGATACACCGTGGCCGAAATACGCGCCGGCACACCAAAGGCCGAGTCGCCCACTTCCAGCACGGTGAGGCCGTTGCACTTGCCGACGGCCGCGCCGGCGGTGTCGATCAGAATGATGCCCGCCAACATGTCATCGAGAATCCGCGCCGAGACGCGCCCGGTGCGCGTGGCTTTGGCTTTCAGCGCGCGCTCGATATGGCCGGCGTCGGTGACCGTGTCGTTGGCGAGCTGGCGAATAAAGTCTGCCTCGCTAACCAACTGGAACAAGTCGCCAATGCGCGCCGATAGCCGCCCCTGATGCTCGGCCAGGCGCGCGCTGTAGGTCGCCAAGCGCGCCACCGCATCGGCGGTCAGCGGCGCCATACCCTCCTCCGAGGTGCGGGTTTTCAACAGCTGGGCAAACTGCTCGAGGCTGTCGTCGTGCAGGGGAATGTCTTCGTCGAAATCCACCAGTACGCGAAACATCTCTTGGAAGTCCGGGTCGTGGTCTTGCAGGGCGTAGTACAGCTGGCGGGAGCCGATGATCACCACTTTGATATGGAGCGGAATCACTTGCGGCGTCAGCGTCACGGTGGCCAGGCGGCCCAGTTCACCGAGCGGCGATTCCATTTTCAATTTGCGCGCATGCAGGGCGCGCTTGAGCGCGTCCCACACAAACGGCTCACCGAGCATCTTTTCGGCTTCCAGTACCAGAAAACCGCCGTTGGCCCGGTGCAAAGCGCCTGGGCGCAACTGGCGATAGCTGGTGTAGAGCGCACCTTGGTCGGTGCTGTATTCGATGCGGCCAAACAGGTTGTCGTAGGTGGGGTGCGACTCGAATACCACCGGCGCGCCGCCGCTGGCGTGATGGCCGACCACCAGGCTCGGGCAGTACTGCTCTTGCAGGAATTTGCGCGCCTCGGCGTCGACTTTATCCACATCCACCAACTGCTCGACCACGGTCTTCAGCAGGTTGACTTGCACTGCTTGCAAATAGGCGCAGACACCGGCGTTTTCCGCGTACTTCTCCGACAGCGGCCCCAGCAACGGCTGCAGGCCCAAGGTGATGGTTTCTTCATTGAGCTGGCGCAGTTGGTTGCTCGACTCACGCTTCCACTGCGGCAGACTGGCCAGCTCTTCGTTCAGGCGCTCTTCCAACGCCGAAATGTCGGCGTGATAACGCTCGCGTTCGGCTTCAGGCAGTTGCGCAAACTCGGCCTCGTCCAGCGCCTTGCCTTCCTTCATTGGAGTGAAGGCGATATTGGTGCTGTCGCGGTACAGGGCGATTTCTTTTTCCAGCGACAGCCGCTCAATCACATCCAACGCACGGTCGTAGCGCTGATTGAAGGCGCGGTCGATGGCGCTCTTTTTTTGCTGGTAGGCCGGGTGCTCAAACACGGCCGGAAAGGTGGCCATCAGGTTGTCGATCAGGCCTTCGATATCGGCGATGAACGCCGTGGCGGTGCCTGGCGGCAATTCAAGCGCGCGGGGCTCGCGGGTTTCATCGAAGTGGTTGACGTACACCCAGTCCGACGGCGTTTCCAAACGCTTGCCTTCAGCCTTGAGGTAACGCTTAACAAAGGAGAAGCGGCCGGTGCCCGGCTCGCCCATAACAAATACGTTGTAACCGGGGCGCGGCATGGCCACACCAAACTGCAGCGCCTCTACCGCGCGCTCCTGGCCGAGTACGCCGCGGAACGGTTCCAGATCGTCGGTGATGGTGAATTTGAACTGACTAGCATCGAAGGGACGGGTTAGCGCGTCGGGCGCCAAGCGCAAGCCATTGGCAACGGGATCAGGCATCGAAAATCCTTAGTTCAGATGGGCAGTCATCGTTCGCGGCCATTCTGGCGCCGCCCGATTCTGTCTGGCAAGGCGTTCTTCCTTGACACCAACGCCCCGCCCTACAAAGCTCCGTGCACCGCGTTAGAAGAAGAACAACCACCTTGAAACGGACTTTATTCGCTCTGGCGTTAAGCCTCGCAGGCCTGGCCCACGCAGCCCCGACGCTGACGCACCAGCGCCTGCAAGCGCTGGCGAACGATCCGTACTGGATTGCGCTCAACCACTATGAAACCGGCAAGCTCGGCGGCTGGCGCAGCTATGTGGATGACCCGCATTTCTTCCTCGCACCCAACGGCGAGAGCCACCCGGACGCCGAGCTGGCCGCCACCCTGGCGGCTATTTACGCCGCGCCCGACAACGGCGATAAACATGCGCAGTGCGTGTACCCGGCACGCACCCGGTGGCTGCGCGAGCAGTTGCAGCTCAACGACCTGCCGACGCCCAATTGCAGCGAATTTAACGCCTGGTTCAAAGACATCGCCCCGCACAGCGCCGTGTTGATTTTTCCGGCGGCGTACCTCAACAGCCCGTCGTCCATGTTCGGCCACACCTTGCTGCGTATCGACCAGGCCGACATCGACAGCGACAACACTGCCCTGCTCAGTTACGCCCTGAACTTCGGCGCGTTTATCGAGGGCATGGACAACAGCATTCTGTATGCCTGGAAGGGCCTGATGGGCGGCTACCCCGGCCTGTTCGCGCTGGTGCCCTACAGGGAGAAACTCGCCGAATACCGCAGCCTGGAAAACCGTGATTTATGGGAATACCGGCTGAACCTGACGCCCACCGAAACCGCGCGCATGGTCGAACATGTGTGGGAGCTCAAACAGATCCGCTTCGACTATTTTTTCTTCGACGAAAACTGCTCCTTCCGCTTGCTCGAACTGCTGGAAATCGCCAGGCCAGGCCTGGAGCTGACCGAGCAATTCCCGATCACCGCCATTCCGACCGACACCGTGCGAGCGGTGAAAAATGCCGGCCTGGTTAACAGCATCGACTATCGCCCTTCGCGTGAGCGTGAATTGCTGGAGCGCGCCAAGCCGCTGAGTAGTGACGAACAACACTGGGCCCTGAAAGTGGCCGATGACCCGGCGCAGCTGCAAAGCCCGGCATTCATGCAGCTGGCCATTGATCGCCAGGCCTTGATTCAGGACGCCGCCTTTCGCCTGCAACGCTACCGCAGCGCCAGCGGCGAGCGAGACAGCGGCAGTGCTCAACGCAGCTATGCCTTGTTGAAAAGCATCAACCGCAACCCGCCGCCGCCGCTGACGGTCGAACGCCCAGGCTTGCCGGAACAGGGCCACGAGTCGCGCACCTGGCAACTCGGCGCCGGCAGCCGCGACGACCGCGCGTTCGCCGAGTACGGCCTGCGCATGGCCTACCACGACCTCAACGACAACCTCTACGGCTTCCCGCTCGGCGCGCAGATCGAAATCTTGCAACTCAAACTGCGCCAATACGAAGGCAACCATTGGCAGCTGCAACGGCTCGACCTGGCTAACATCCGCTCGCTGACGCCGCGCAACGAGCTGTTGCAGCCGTGGTCCTGGCAAGTGGCGAGCGGGCTGGAGCGGGTGCTGGGAGAAGACGGCGACGAGCGCCTGGTGCCCCACCTCAACGGTGGCGTGGGCGGCACCTGGGCGTTGACCGACGACACGCTGGGCTTTGCCCTCGGCACGGTGCGCATCGAGCACAACAGCGATTTTGCTGCGTTCGTGTCACCGGCCGCCGGCTTTAATACCGGGCTGCTGTGGAACAACCCGGTGGGCAACCTGAGCGTGGAAGCACGCGGGGACTACTTCGCCAATGGCGAGGTGCGGCGCAGCCTTAGCCTTAACCAGCAATGGGAAATATCGACGAATTTGGGCCTGCGCTTATCGGCCAAACGCGAATTCAGCCAGCTCGCCTCGCCTGAGAACGAAGTGAGCCTGGAAGTGAAGTTGTACCACTATTGAGCGTGGCGGCTGACGCTTGTTGGGCTTCGCTTCGCTCACCGAGCGCGGACCGACCCAACCTACGACTGATCCGTAGGTTGGGTCGGTCCGCGCTCGGTGAGCCCAGCGAAGCCCAACGGCGCCCCCGCTTCCACACAAGCTTTACGCCGTTTTGACGTTTTTCTCACAGAACCCCGCGCACACTCGCCCTACCCGTTGAGGAGAGTTCCCGTGCGCCCGTTCCTGTTGGTAATCCCCATTCTGGCGCTGCTCGGTGCCTGCCAAAGCAGCTACGACTATTTAGTCGGCCAGGGCTACCCCGAGCCGTTCGCCGCCGGATATTCCGACGGCTGCGGCAGTGGTCGTCAAGCGGCGGGCGCTATCAGTGGTGGCTTTAAAAAAGACGTGCCGCGCTACCTGAAAAGCGCGCAGTACGCGGAAGGCTGGACCGATGGTTTCCGCCAGTGCCAGACCGAAGCCGAGAGCGCGCAGTTGCGTGCGTATGAGGAGCATCGCAACAGCGACCGCGACGAGAAGTGGGAGCACGACACCGACCAAGCCATGGCCAAGGCGATGCGCTCCCACTAACGCCTGTTGTTACAGGCGCATACCCACGTCGATGGCGCGGCGGGCCAGGTTAAGCACGGTCGTGCTCAGCAGCTCCAGCACCCAACGCAAAAACGCCACGGTCAGGTTGGCCGCAGACGGCAAGGGCCGGCCGAGGAAGCGGAATATCTGCACGATCAGGCTGTTCAGCGAATCGCCAATGGCCGCGCACGCATTGGCGCCCGTGACCAATAGCCCAGCAATCTGGTCGAGCACCGTCATGGTCCCGGTAATTGCCGTGCCGGCGACCACACCGAGCGCCTTGCCGATCACGTACTGCATGGCCTGGGAAATCATCATCAGCGACGTCGCCGACAGCATCAGCACGCTGCCGTTGGCGTTTTTCAACCAAGCCTGCACATCGCGTTCGAGGGTCGTTTGCTGCACGCGGCGCAGCCCGCTCCAGGTCGCATCGCCAATGGTGGTTCGGTAGTTGCCCATCTTGTGCGCGTCGAACGAAAACGAGCTGCCCCACGGAAGCTGACACACCGGACCGTCATCGGGCGCGTGGGCGAAGGGGAAGATGGGAATCATGCTGACCGGATCGGCCAAGTGGTACACGCGATGGATATTTTCCGAACCCAACTTGCTCGTCAGGTTACGGGCAAAACCAGCTACGCCCACGCGTGGCGCGCCGAAGGTGTACAGCTTGACGTTGCCAATGCCGGCCTGACTGAGGTGATCCGCCGCCAATGAGGCGAGCGCGCCGCCCAGGCTGTGCCCTACGCAGTGAATGGTGCTTGGCTTGCGCCCGCGCATAAAGCGGTCGAGATCATCGCGAAACGATTTGAAGGTTTCGTTGAAACCGGCGTGCACCGGCCAGGCGCTTGGCCCCTGTTGCAGGCCGCAGTTGGCATCGGTGAGCCAATCCTGAGTGATGTCGGTACCGCGAAAGCCCAGCAGCACTTCGCCTTGTCGTGTGCCCAAGCCTTCAACGCCATAGGTGAAACCGGTGGTCTTGCGAATGATCGCGCCACTGGTGCCGGCAGACTGCTGCGCATTCTTGAAATCGAACAGGCCGCCCAAGCCCTCGGCCGAGGCGTAATCCTGCAGGGTTTCCGTCGAGCCCATGCCTTTGGCGTAATACACATGGAAGGCGACGCTGGCTGCTTGTTTAGGAGATAAAGAACTCAAACCTGATTCCCTTCTGGCTCTGAAACAATGAAGTCACTAATAGCCGAGCTACTAATGCCGTGATTATTTTTGCGGCACGCAAATACCGAAACTGCGAATTTCCGGATGGCCGACTGGCTCATCATTGAGGTCGCACACCAGATTCAGTGGCTGCCCTTTGAGTTCGCCGTTTTCGTCGTAGTTGTCCTTACCGTGCAACCAGCCTTTGTAGTCCTTGCCCTGATAAGACAGGCGCAGCTTCTGCTCGATGACCGGCTGATGCGGCAAGCCGGCGGTTAGCGATTTGCCGGTAATAACCGGAAAGCGGAAACGCCCTTCGGCGTCGGTGACCGCGACCTTGCTGCCTTTTTCGTCCTTCCAGTGCCAGTCGTACTCCTGCGTCACTTCAACCCCTTGCACGGGTTTGCCATCAAGCAGAACGATGCCGTTGACCTCGGAAAACAAATACAGCGTCTTGGAAAATGCCATTGCGTGTCCCTGTACCAATAGTCCCAATAGAAGCATTGCCATAGAGGCTGCGATGCGACTCATGTGTAGATCCCTCTGTATCGCGCCAGGCGGCACGTAACCGGCTTCGACCACAGGCTGACCGAAACGATCCAGCACCCGGCAAGTCGGCCGATCCTGGCCAGGCACGCAGCCTGGACGGACCCGAAGTATACCCAAGCGCTCGCCGGGCTCGCTGTGGCGCGACGAACAGATTGTCAGAGTTGGACGTGCGTCATGCTTTTTTCGTCGGCAAAACCTGACCACGCACGGCCTGCCAATCCAGACCGAAACGCGCCAGATATTTACGCAGGCGGTCAGCATCGTTGGGTTGCGCCTTGGCTTGGCGCGAAACGCCGAACAGCTGGCGGCCCGCCGCAGACAGGCTTTCGGCGTCGCGACAGACTTTTATCACCGCGTTGAGCTGCAAGCGGTCAAACAAATCCAGCTGTGCGCCCTCCTCGCCCAACAGCCCATCGACGTCGTCGCGCGCTGGTTTTACGCCCCAAGCGCTTTGCAGGCGGGCGATCTCTTCCTGCACCTGCGCCTCATCTATGCGCCCGCTGTCGGCGAGGGTCGCCATCCGTGTGATGGAAGCGGAAAGTTCGCGAAAGTTACCCTGCCACAGCGCTTCAGCCGAGCCGGCAAACGCCAGGTAGCGGCGCCGAGCTTCCAGATTGAAGCGCACCAGCCGGTTTTGCTCGCGGGCGTGCCGTTCCAGCTCGAAATCAATGTTGGGCTCAATGTCTTCACGCCGCCCTGCCAGGCCGGGCAAGGCGAAGGTCCAGAGATTGATTCGCGCGAACAGGTCTTCGCGAAACAAGCCCTGCGCTACCCGCTCACGCAAGTCGCGGTGAGTACCGGCAATCAATAGAAAATCACTTTGCGCCTCTTTGTCCGAGCCCAATGCAAAGAAACGTTTCTCCTCTACGGCTTTCAGCAGCATGGCCTGCTCATCGAGCCCGAGCTCACCGATTTCATCGAGAAACAGCATGCCGCCATCGGCCGAACGCAACAGGCCTTCGCGGGCATTTTGAGCGCCGGTAAACGCGCCCTTGGCGTGGCCGAACAACGCGGACATGGCGCCATCGCCACGCAGGGTGGCGCAGTTCACTTCAACAAAGCGCCCCTGAATCTGATGGCGGCTGCGCTTGAGCTCATAAATGCGTCGCGCCAGAAACGACTTGCCCGCGCCTGTGGGGCCCATGAGCAACATCGGAGCCCGGGAGCGCACGGCGACGCGCTCGATCTGTTCAATGGACTGGTTAAACGCCGCGTTTCGCGTCGCGATACCAGCCTTGAGAAAGGCCAGGCCTTCCAGACGCTCATGGCGAAAGCGCGAGGCGATCCGGTCGTAGCGCGACAGGTCGAGATCGATCAGCGCGTGCGTACCGGTTACCCGATCATCGTCGCTGCCTCGCCTGGACGGCGAGGTTTGCACCAGCCGCGCCGGCAGGTAGCGCGCTTCGGTCAACAAAAACCAGCAAATCTGCGCGACGTGGGTGCCGGTGGTGATGTGCACAAGGTAATCCTCGTGCTCGGTATCAAAGACATAGGCGCTGACGAAGTCATGCAGTGCGCCGTAGACCTCTTCGAAATCCCAGGCATTGCGCAACGCCATGGGGTGCAGGCGCACCTGGGTTTCCGGCGATACCTGGCGGATATCGTCAGCGATGCGCTCGGCCAGGCCGAGATCACGCGCGTCGGTGCCGTGGATCAGCTCCAGCCGATCAATAAGCAGCCCCTGCTGCTGGCACAAACCCACGCTTGGCCGCCAGTTACTCCAGCGGTTGGCGCCTTTTCCGACCCGGTCGAGGGTCGCGCCGAGAAAACCCATTGCCACTGTTTTGCGTGCCATTTCCTGGCTCCCGACCCGAACTCACTATCGAAACTTATCTTTTTGGATAAATGCCTATCTTAAAATATAGCCAAGTCGTTACACCTAAGCCTTTTGTTTTTCTAAAATCCTGATTTTTAACTTTAAAAACAACCACTTAAAAAAATTTAAAAATAGTGGCACGACATTCGCTATTACCGTTATGCCACATCGCCAAGCAGGCCTACGGGTAGAGGGTCAGACCTCTCCGGTGTGCAGACCCACCCAGCGTGTTGGTGCTGCATATGCCGCCGCTACAACGATATGGCAACGGTCCGGTAGCTCAGTCAGGTAGAGCACCACGCCTGGCGTGGAGGTCGCAGGTTCGAATCCTGCCCGGACATTGGATAGCTCAGCATGGTAGAGCAGCCCTTTCGGGGGCCGGCCGCGGGTTCGAATCCCGCTCCAAAACCGCCCTTCACGGCGCTTTAAAACATGAGCAATACCCGTCGACGGGGTGCCCGCATGCAGTGAGCACCCAGCCGGTCGGCCCGGCCAGCAGGCCGGACAGCGAGCAGAAGAACGTCGCGCTTCAAGGATGAAGCCAAACGCCCGGCATGGGCAGCGACACACCTTCACCCCGCCGCCCCCCCTGCCACGCTCGACCCACCGGCAACGTCGGCACCACTTAAAAGGAATTGAGCAAATGAACCTGTTTACCAAGCGTTTTGTTGTTAAGAAAAACCAGCGCGGCCTGCTGCTTCGCGACGGCGACTTCCATCGCGTGCTGCAACCTGGCGTGCACAAGCTGCGTGACTTCAGCGACCGCCTGAGCCTGGAGCTTTTCGATCTCAACAAGGCGTTGTTCGAACATCCGATGGCCAACTATCTGCGCAAGCATGAGCCCGCCTTGGTGAGCGAACATTTCGAATGCATGGACCTTGGCGAAACCCAAGTCGGCCTGCGCTACGAAGACGACAACCTGGTGGAAATACTTTCACCAGGCAGCCGCCGCCTGTACTGGAAAGGCCAGAGCGAGCAACGCCTGCAACGCATCGAATTGGGCCATACCTACCGACTCGACGCTGCGCTTACCGCCCAACTGGGCCAGATCGGCCTGCGCGGCAAAGGCATCGACGGCATGGCCGGCGTGCTGATTGTGCAAGTGCCGGCGTTTCAGGTCGGCGTATTGAAAGTGGACGGCAACCCGGCGCAACTGCTTGAAACCGGCAGCTACGGCTTCTGGCGCTTCAACCGGCAGATCGCTGTAGAACTGGTCGAAACCCGCATGCAGGTTATGGAAGTCAGCGGCCAGGAAATTCTGACCCGCGACAAAGTCAGCCTGCGCCTGAACCTGGCGGCCAACTGGCGCTATGACGATGTGCTGAAAGCGTTCTCGCAAATCGCCAAGCCGCTGGACCACTTGTACCGCGAACTGCAATTCGCCCTGCGTGCAGCCGTAGGCACCCGTACGCTGGATGAACTGCTGGAGAATAAACAGCTTATCGACGATACGGCCACCACTCTTCTGCATACCAAATTGCAGGGCACCGGTTTGCAGATCACTGGCCTTGGCGTGCGCGACATCATTTTGCCGGGCGAGATGAAAACCTTGCTGGCCAAAGTGGTAGAGGCGGAGAAAGCCGCGCAGGCGAACGTGATTCGCCGTCGCGAAGAAACCTCGGCGACCCGGTCTTTGCTTAACACGGCGAAGGTCATGGAAGAAAACCCGACGGCATTGCGCCTGAAGGAACTGGAAACCCTGGAGCGCGTGGCCGAGCGAATTGACCGAATCTCGGTATTTGGCGGTCTCGACCAAGTGCTTAACGGCTTGGTGACCATCGCCCCACGCTAGACGACGAACGAACAGCAACACCCCGGCGCAACAGACGCGCCGGCATCGGAATAAAGGAACAGCACCATGAGCACCAAGACCTATCAACTGCTGGAAGTGGCGAACGGAAAACCCATCAAGCTCTGGACCCAAGGCGTGCCGGTTGAAGACGAAGCGCGTCAGCAATTAATCAACACTGCGAAGATGCCATTTATCTTCAAACACCTGGCTGTGATGCCGGATGTGCACTTGGGCAAAGGCTCGACCATTGGCAGCGTGATTCCCACCCTCGGCGCCATTGTTCCGGCCGCTGTGGGCGTTGATATCGGCTGCGGAATGATCGCCACCCGCACCTCGCTGAAAGCTTCCGACCTGCCGGACAACCTCGCCGGCCTACGCAGCGCCATCGAACGTGCGGTGCCTCATGGCCGCACCAGCACCCGCTCCGGGCGCGACAAAGGCGCGTGGGAGAACGTACCCGACGCCGCCGATCAGGCGTGGGGTTCGCTGGACGGCCGCTTCAAGGTGATTACCGATAAATACCCGCGCCTGGCAAAAACCAACAACCGCGCGCACCTGGGAACGTTGGGAACCGGTAACCACTTTATCGAGGTGTGCTTGGATGAGGCCGACCGTGTCTGGTTTATGTTGCACAGCGGATCACGAGGCGTGGGAAACGCCATTGGTAACCTGTTTATAGAACTGGCCCAGGCCGACATGCGCCAGCATATCGCCGACTTGCCGCACCGCGACCTGGCGTACTTTCAGGAAGGCAGCGAGCACTTCGACGACTACGTGGAGGCAGTCGGCTGGGCGCAGGACTTCGCCAAGCAGAACCGCTTGCTGATGATGCAAGGCGTGATCAAAGCCACTCGCGCCGTGATCAGCAAACCCTTCGACGTGGATGTACAGGCAGTGAACTGCCACCACAACTATGTGCAAAAAGAACGGCACTTCGGTGAAGACGTATTGATCACCCGCAAGGGCGCGGTATCGGCGAAGAAAGGCGAGTTGGGGATTATTCCCGGTTCCATGGGCGCCAAGAGCTTTATCGTGCGCGGTCTCGGCAACGAGGAAGCGTTCTGCTCTTGCAGCCATGGCGCCGGCCGCGTGATGAGCCGCACCCAGGCGAAGAAGCAATTCAACGTCGAAGACCAGATCCGCGCCACCGCGCATGTGGAATGCCGTAAAGACGAAGCCGTGATCGACGAAATTCCGATGGCTTACAAAAACATCGATCAGGTGATGGACGCCCAACGTGAGCTGGTGGAAGTACTGCACACCTTGCGGCAGGTGGTGTGCGTTAAAGGATGAGGACGCTATGAAAATGCTAACGACCTGGCTGCAGCGGTTAAAAAAACCTACCAATAATCCTGTTGAGGACTGCTACCGACAGCGGGCCTTGGCGATGCTGGAAAACGCCAAAACCTTGGACGACTGGTGTTTGCTCAGCCACAACTACAACGGTTTCGTTCGAGAAGTCGCCGTGCGAACGCTCGCGCAAACACCGTGCACACAGTCGCTACTAGCTCTCATCGAACGGGCAAACGATTGGGTGGTCCAGGTGCGCGAGCTCGCCCAAGCCGCGCTCAAGGACTACCTGCAGCCGAAGTATCAATGCGAACTGCTGGAAGCACTGCCATCCTTTGTAGCGCTCCTTCACGAAGACAGAGACGACCATCGCGCCTTGGTAACGGCTGTTGAAGGTGTATTAATAGCCGCCCCTTCCCACGCCAAAAGTGTCGAACATTTGGAGAAGTTACACGGACGGACAGCACGTTTTCTGTTTGTCGCGCTGGCGCGCTCATCGGATGTCCCGCTTCTGCCCACGCTTCAGGCTGGACTGCGCCATAGGGATGTTTCGGTGCAACGGATGGCACTGCAAGCCGCTAGCCGACTGCCAGCAGACCAAGCGCGAGCGTTTTATCTAATTGCGCTGGACAAACGCGGCAGTGCTGCGCGCCTGTTGGCGTTGCGGGGGTTATACGAGCTGGACAAGGTTAGCCAGCAACCACATGCATTGCTCAGCACCGCACTGCTCGATCCATCGAGCTCCATCCGCAGCTTTGGCCGCTGGCAAGCACAGAACCTGAAAATCGACTTAGTCGACTTTCTGCTGCAACGCTTGCAACGACCTCTACCAGAATCCAAGCGCGCGTGGACAGGCCTGTTGGGCCTCGCGTGCGAAGTGAAGGCGCCGCAGGCAAGCAATCTTTTTGAGGAGGCGCTGAAACTGCCGAACGCCGATTTACGGGTGCTAGCACTGAAAGGATTGCAACTGACACTGCCGGACGGCGATATGACCTATGCCATGAACAGGCTTAACGACACTTCTTCGCGGGTGTTTAACTGCGCGGTAGAGATTCTGGAAAAACGCTACACCTGCGAAGAACTGCAACCGCTGTTAGAGCCGATCCTAAGTGATCCCAGCCAGATACCCGATCAGCAACGCCTAAGCTCCCTGCTTGGATTGCTACCCGGCTGGCGACAACTCGATTACCTACTGCGCTGGCATGAAACGACGAATGATCAGTCTGAACGATGGCTTCGGTTGATCGATACATGGGGTGAACAGCACAGCGGGCGCCTGGACTACACAACACCCAAGACTGAGCGGACACTGCTTTGGTCCCAAGTGATAAGCCTGGTAGCAAAGGGATACCTGCCAAAATCGATTCTGCTCGCAGGTGATTGACGACTTAGCGCCGACGAACCACCCCAAAAAAAACGGAGCCCTTGCGGCTCCGTTTTTTGTTCAACCCAACGCTTACTGCGCCAGTTTCTTGTGCCGTACCCGATGCGGCTGGGCGGCTGCGTCGCCGAGGCGTTTTTTGCGGTCGGCTTCGTATTCGGTGTAGTTGCCTTCGAAGAACACCGCTTGCGAGTCGTCTTCGTACGCGAGGATGTGAGTCGCTACGCGGTCCAGGAACCACCGATCGTGGGAGATCACAATGGCAGCGCCAGGGAAGTCGAGCAGCGCTTCTTCCAGCGAGCGCAGGGTTTCGACGTCGAGGTCGTTGGACGGTTCGTCGAGCAGCAACACGTTGGCGCCTTCTTTCAAGGTCAACGCCAGGTGCAAGCGGCCACGCTCACCACCGGAAAGGTCTTTGACGAACTTCTGCTGGTCGCCGCCTTTGAAGTTGAAGCGACCCACATAGGTACGCGACGGTACTTCGTAGTTGCCGATCTTGATCATGTCGGAACCGTCGGAAACCATTTCCCACACGGTTTTGTTGCCGTCGAGGTCGTCGCGGCTCTGGTCGACGCAGGCCAGTTTCACGGTTTCGCCCACTTCGATGCTGCCCGAATCCGGCGTTTCCTTGCCCATGAGCATGCGGAACAGGGTCGACTTACCGGCACCGTTACCACCGATCACGCCGACGATGGCGCCTTTGGGCATGCTGAACGACAGGTTGTCGATCAGCGCGCGGTCGCCGTAGCCTTTGCTGACGTTGACGAAGTCGATGACCTTGTCGCCCAGGCGCGGGCCAGCGGGAATGTAGATTTCGTTGGTTTCGCTGCGCTTCTGGAATTCCTGCGATTGCATTTCTTCGAAGCGTTGCAGACGGGCCTTGGATTTCGACTGGCGGGCTTTGGCGCCTTTGCGCACCCACTCCAGTTCTTCTTTCATGGCCTTTTCATGAGCCGACTGCTGCTTGGACTCTTGCGCCAAGCGGTCGGACTTAGCCTCCAGCCAGCCGGAATAGTTGCCTTCGTACGGAATGCCGGCGCCGCGGTCGAGTTCCAGAATCCAGCCGGCGACGTTGTCGAGGAAGTAACGGTCGTGCGTGATCGCTACCACGGTGCCGGGGAAGTCGTGGAGGAAGTGCTCCAGCCAGGCCACCGAGTCGGCGTCCAGGTGGTTGGTCGGTTCGTCGAGCAGCAGCATGTCCGGCGCGGACAGCAGCAAGCGGCACAGGGCGACGCGACGTTTCTCACCACCGGAGAGATGAACGACTTTTGCGTCCCAGGCCGGCAGACGCAAGGCGTCGGCAGCCACTTCCAGCTGACGCTCGAGGTTGTGGCCGTCGGAGGCTTGCAGAATGGCTTCCAGCTTGCCTTGTTCCGCGGCAAGGGCGTCGAAGTCGGCGTCTGGCTCGGCGTAGGCGGCGTATACCTCGTCGAGGCGCGCTTGGGCGTTTTTGATCACGCTCACGGCTTCTTCGACGACTTCGCGGACGGTTTTTTCTGGGTCCAGCTGCGGCTCTTGCGGCAGGTATCCGATGTTCAGGTCCGGCATCGCGCGGGCTTCGCCGTTAAATTCGGTGTCGACGCCCGCCATGATTTTCAGCAGCGTGGACTTACCCGAACCGTTGAGGCCGAGCACGCCGATTTTGGCGCCGGGGAAGAAAGAGAGAGAAATATTTTTAAGAATTTCCCGCTTCGGCGGCACTACTTTGCCCAGCCGATGCATGGTGTAGACGTATTGAGCCATGAGGAACCCAGCTTCTATGAGAGGTGTCTTGATAAGGGGAGGCACAAGCCGAAGGGCTTATGCGCAGCGATAAGTAGGTCAGCCTAGTCATCGCTTGGGCGCGAGCCAAGTGCCTGCAAGGCAACCGGTCGAGCGGGCTCACGCGTGTGCCGCAAAGCTACCGTAATGTGCCGAACAGGGCAAACCGGCACTCGTCGGCATAGCTGGCACTTTGCCACACATGTAGGCATTCTTAGCCGTTTTGGACGACCTGCCGCCGTTGGCAGCCGTTAACCTGCTACATCTGTAGTAGCCGTCAGCGCAGGATTTTCGCCAGTGCCTCGATCTCTCACCCATAAGCGCGTCCCCGGCGATCCACTCGCCGCTTCCTTGCCGAATTCGGTAAAGGGCGCATTGGTGGCGCTCGTTGTGTTGATGCTGGGTCTGCTGTTCTGGCAGCTGTATCACGAGGTGCAACAGAGCACCGACAACCGTGAAAAGCGTGAGCATGAGTACAGCCAGCAGTTGGCTGAGCACATTGGGCTGAACATTAAACTGCGCGCCGACGCTGCCCTCGCGTTGCTGAGCCAGACCGCCGCACAGCCGCCTGCCCCCGAGCAAACCGGTGAGTTGTTGGACAACCTGCGGGCCATCTTTCCGTCGTTACAGAGCATCGTCTGGTTGGACGCCGACGGCCGTTCGCTGGCTGATACTCAGCCCAATGCCACCGACGCGGCGTTCATTGCCGCTCTGCACCAGCGCAATCAGAGCCAGTCCTATCAATACGTGTTCAGCCCGGTTGGCGAGGGCATGATCTACGCCTATTTGCACAAGGCTGACGACTCCGGCGACTGGGTGGTTCGTATTGGCTTGGAGCAAGTACGCCGTACGTTGGGCGAGCTGTACACCGGCGAGCACCGCTGGCAACTGATCGACCATCAAAGCCACCGCGTTGTGGCGGAACACCCTATCCCCAGCGGCGGCGGTACGCAGCTGACTGGCCCGCTGCAAATAGCCGATTCCGTGCATCTGGTTCCCTTGCCCGGCACCGACTTGATGGTGCGCAGCCTGTTCGACCGCCAGCTCGGGTGGTCGGAGCAGTTGTCGGCCATCACCGGCAAGTTCCTGCTGTTTATGGCGTGCGCCTTCCTGGCCTTGCTGGCGCTGGTGCGGTTGCTGCGCGAACAGCGACGCCTGCGGGAAATGACCACGGCCTCGCGGCGTGAGCTGCGCGACGCCGCGACCGCGCTTGGCGCCATTGAAGAGCGCGTAGTGGTGACGGACGTGACCGGCCATGTGCGCTACCTGAACCCACAAGCGGCCGTGCTGTTTGGCATGCAGACCTATGAAGCGCGCGGCCGGCATTTGCTCGATCTGCTGCCGGGGCTTGATCCGGCGTTATTGACCGACGCTGAGCAGTTCGAAGACGGCAACCCCGAGTGGATTGAGCTGGAGCAGCACGACCAGGTGCGCGTGTTCAGCATCACCCGCAGCCTGTTCAAAGACGGCGAGGAACACAGCCAGCCAGGGCACGTGTGGGTGCTGCGCGATGCCACCGAGCAGCAGATGGCGCTGCACATTCTTGAAGACACGCGCCGCCGTTATCAGGACATTTTCGAAGGCAGCGGCGTGGCCCACTGCGTACTCGACCTGGCCGATCTGCGCACCTATCTGCACATTCACAACATCAACAGCCTGAGCGAGTTCGATCACTGGCTGCAAACCTACCCTCACCTGCACGAAGAGCTGATTCAGCACCTGCATATCACCGAACTCAACCAAGTGGCGCAGCAACTCCTGGGCGTTGAGTCCACGCGCGAGCTGTGGGATCACTTGGTGGATGTGGGCCCCATCGTGCCCGAGAACGTGCGTTATCAACTGATTGGCGCAGTGCTGAGCAAGCAACGGCAAATCGAGATGGAAAGCCAGATCCTCACACCGCAGGGCCACGAGCGTCATCTGTGGTTGGTGCTGCGCTTGCCCGAGCAGAACGATGATTTCCATGCGGTGACGGTGAGCATGAGCGACATCACCGCACGCAAGCGCATCGAACTGTCGCTGATCGAGCGCGAGCGTTTCTGGTCGGATGTGGCGCGCGCGGTACCCGACACGCTGTATGTGCACGACATGACCGACCGCCGCGTGCTGTTTAGCAATAACCGCCTCGGCCAGCAGTTGGGCTACAGCGGCAAAGAGCTGCGTGACATGCCCGGGCATTTCTGGGAAGTGGTGTTGCACCCCGACGACGCTGAGCAATACGCGCGCATGCGCAGCCTGCAACAGGTAGTGGGCGACGGTCACTTGCTGCAATGCCACCTGCGCTGGCGCCACCGCGACGGCAGCTGGCATTGGTTCGATATTCGCGAACAAGCCTTGAGCCGCACGCCCGAAGGCCGTGTGCATCGCCTGATCGGAGTGGCCAAAGATGTCACCGATCAGATCGAAGCCAGCGAGCTGATGCGCAACAACGAGCGACGTTATCGCTTACTGGCCGAGAACATCAGCGACGTTATCTTCACCACCGACAACAACCTGCAGCTCGACTACGTCAGCCCATCGGCGCTGGCCATGTTCGGCTATACGCCGGAATGGATTATCAGCAACGGCTTCCACCCGCTGGCGGCCAACCCGCGCCAGCTGGCCGATGTCGACCAGTTGCTGCTGCGGGTGCGCGCGGCATTAAGCGA
Organism: Pseudomonas sp. AC136; assembly: GCF_979258585.1. Taxonomy (NCBI): domain Bacteria; kingdom Pseudomonadati; phylum Pseudomonadota; class Gammaproteobacteria; order Pseudomonadales; family Pseudomonadaceae; genus Pseudomonas; species Pseudomonas sp. AC136. Next base: position 4,172,394 of record NZ_OZ409865.1, on the reverse strand, counting down.
CCCGCAGCGCCTGCGCGACCTGCGTCAGCAATTGGCGACGCGGTTGTTTATGGTCGATTGCGTGCGCGCCGACGGCCACAAACTGCCGACCGAAATGCGCCTGACCTTGATGTGGGACCAGGACGGCCGCTTCGAAGGCATGCTCGGCGTGGGTCGCAATATCAGCCAGCAGCGCCGCGCCGAGAAAGATTTGCGCATGGCTGCCACGGTGTTCGAACACTCCACGGCAGCCATTCTGGTCACCGACCCGGCCGGCTATATCGTGCAGGTCAACGAAGCGTTTTGTCGGGTCAGCGGCTACACCAGCGCTCAGGTGCTCGACCAACAGCCGGGCATGTTGATGGCCGATGGGCAACAGACCAGCCACCAGGCGTACATCCTCAGTCAGCTCGGGCAGAACGGCAGTTGGGAAGGCGAGGTGTGGCTCAAACGTCGCAATCAGGAAAACTTCCCGGCCTGGGTGGGCATTACGGCGGTGCACGACGATGAAGGCGACCTGGTCAGCTACGTCAGCTTTTTCAGCGATATCAGTGAACGCAAAGCCAGCGAGCAACGCATTCACCGCCTGGCGTATTACGACGCCCTGACCAACCTGCCCAACCGCACGCTGTTCCAGGACCGTCTGCACACTGCCTTGCAGCATGCCGAGCGGCATCTGGAATGGGTGGTGCTGATGTTCCTCGACCTCGACCGCTTCAAACCGATCAACGACTCGCTCGGCCACGCCGCCGGCGACCGCATGCTCAAAGACGTGGCGCAGCGTCTGGCCGCCTGCGTTGAGGTGGAAGACACCGTCGCGCGCATGGGCGGCGATGAATTCACCTTACTGCTGCGCGCGCGCGACACCCGCGACGGCGCCCTCACCCGCGCCATTCACGTGGCCGAACAGATTCTGGCCAGCCTGTCGCAGCCGTTCATTCTTGAAGGCCGTGAGTTCTTCGTCACCGCCAGTATTGGCATCGCCCTCAGCCCGCAAGACGGCGACGAGCTGAGCCAATTGATGAAGAACGCCGACACCGCCATGTACCACGCCAAAGAGCGCGGCAAAAACAACTTCCAGTTTTATCAGGCCGCCATGAACGCCACGGCGCTGGAACGCCTGGAGCTGGAAAGCGACCTGCGCCACGCCCTTGATCAGAAGCAATTCGTGCTCTATTACCAGCCGCAATTCAGCGCCAACGGCCAACGGCTTATTGGCGCGGAAGCGTTGTTGCGCTGGCAGCACCCACACCGCGGCCTGGTGGCGCCGAATGAATTTATTCCGGTGCTCGAAGAGCTGGGCCTGGTGGTCGACGTGGGCGACTGGGTGTTGGTGGAAGCCTGCCGACAAATGAACGCCTGGCATGCGCAGGGTGTGAAGGTGCCGAAAGTGTCGGTCAACCTGTCGGCCCGGCAATTCGCCGAAGGCCAGCTCGGCCAACGCATCGCGCACATTCTGAAAACCAGTGGCTTGAGCCCGAGCTGCCTGGAGTTGGAGCTGACCGAAAGCATTCTGATGCGCGACGTGGAAGAAACCATGCAGGTGCTGGTGGGCTTCAAGCAGCTGGGGCTGAGCATTGCCGTGGACGACTTCGGCACCGGTTATTCCTCGCTCAATTACCTCAAGCAGTTCCCCATCGACGTGCTGAAAATCGACCGCAGTTTTGTCGATGGCCTGCCCAGCGGCGAGCAGGACGCGCAAATTGCCCGCGCCATTATCGCCATGGCCCACAGCCTCAACCTCGCGGTGATCGCCGAAGGCGTCGAAACCCAGGAACAGCTCGACTTCCTGCGCGAGCATGGCTGCGACGAAGTGCAGGGCTACCTGCTCGGCAAGCCCATGACCGCCCACCAACTGGCGGCTCAGTTCAGCGGCAACGCGCTGTTTATGCTGAGCTAAAGGTCTGCTGCGGGCTTTCCGGAAAAAATGCCAACACAATGAGCGGCACTTGTCGGGCACATGACCGACCGTCATGTGCCTGTTTCCGACGTTTCCGGTAGAATCGCCCGCTTCCAATCTTCGGGCCAGCACAACCGCTGCTGGGCTAAGGTCAGGCAGTTTGGCCGACGACCGGAAGATCGTTAATGACCTTTACAGGAGTCCGCCATGTTTAGCCGTTCCACGACTATCGCCACCTACGACGCCGAACTTTTTGCCGCCATGGAGCAAGAAGCTCAGCGCCAGGAAGAGCACATCGAGCTGATCGCCTCGGAGAACTACACCAGCCCGGCGGTGATGGAAGCGCAAGGTTCGTTGCTGACCAACAAGTACGCCGAAGGCTATCCGGGCAAGCGTTACTACGGTGGCTGCGAGTACGTGGATATTGTTGAGCAACTGGCCATCGACCGCGCCAAGCAGCTGTTCGGCGCCGACTACGCCAACGTGCAACCGCACGCCGGCTCGCAAGCCAACAGCGCCGTGTACCTGGCGCTGCTCAACGCAGGCGACACCATTCTGGGCATGAGCCTGGCCCACGGCGGCCACCTGACCCACGGTGCTTCGGTAAGCTCGTCGGGCAAGCTCTACAACGCCGTGCAGTACGGCATCGACGGCAACGGCTTGATCGACTACGACGAAGTCGAGCGCCTGGCCGTTGAGCACAAGCCAAAAATGATCGTGGCCGGCTTCTCGGCTTACTCGCAAATTCTCGACTTCGCTCGCTTCCGCGCCATCGCAGACAAAGTGGGCGCCTACCTGTTCGTGGACATGGCCCACGTCGCCGGCCTGGTTGCCGCTGGCGTTTACCCCAACCCGGTGCCGTTCGCTGACGTGGTCACCACCACGACGCACAAAACCCTGCGCGGCCCACGTGGCGGCTTGATCCTGGCCAAGGCCAACGCCGAAATCGAGAAGAAGCTGAACTCCGCCGTATTCCCGGGCGGCCAAGGCGGCCCGCTGGAGCACGTGATCGCCGCCAAAGCGATCTGCTTCAAAGAAGCGCTGCAACCAGAATTCAAAACCTACCAGCAGCAAGTGGTGAAAAACGCTAAGGCCATGGCCGGCGTGTTCATCGAACGCGGTTTTGACGTGGTGTCGGGCGGCACAGAAAACCACCTGTTCTTGCTGTCGCTGATCAAGCAGGACATTTCCGGTAAAGACGCCGATGCCGCTTTGGGCAAAGCCTTTATTACCGTGAACAAGAACTCGGTGCCTAACGATCCACGCTCGCCGTTCGTGACCTCCGGTCTGCGCTTCGGGACCCCGGCCGTCACCACCCGTGGCTTCAAGGAAGCAGAATGCCGCGAGTTGGCCGGCTGGATCTGCGACATCCTGGCGGACCTGAACAACGAAGCGGTAATCGACGCCGTGCGTGAGAAGGTCAAAGCCATCTGCGCCAAGCTGCCGGTTTACGGCAAATAAGCTCAAGCGCTGCCTTTATTCACGAAGGCGCAGAAACGAAAAAGCCCGGCCAAGAGCCGGGCTTTTTTATGCCTGCAGCATGGCCTTAGAAGGCGACGCGGTAGTGCACGGTGTACGCCTCAACACCATCGTTCGGCTGGCTGATACCGGCGTTGGAGTAGTGAATAGCGCGCAGGCCCACTTCCTGGCCGGCGAAGCGCAGGCCCAGGCCCAGGCGGTCTTCGAATTGGAAGGAGGAACCCAGATCGTTGGTTTCCAGCTCGGTGTTGGCGAACAGGGCCACGCCAATACCGGCTTCTACATAAGGGCGAACGTTTTCGCCGGCGAACTCGTAAACGAACACCGGGGCGAACGACACACTGTGGTTGCTGGAGGTTTTATCACCATCCCAGTACGTGTAACCCGCATCCCAGTAACCGGTCAGACGACCGACGTCGCTCTGCCACCAACTGGTGCCGAAATCGAACTGAGTACCCAAGCGGTAAACCATCGTCGAATCACCTGTTTGACCAATGGCCACGGTGACATCGGCGGCATGCGCGGAAAGGGACAAACCAAGGGAAAGGGCTGCAGACGCAACCAAGGAAATCAACTTCATCGCAACGTCCTTTGTATCAGGTTGATCACAGATATCTGCGTAACGGCTGAATTATAGAAATTTTGGCTATAAACGAAAGACTCAACCCGCATTAAACAGCATTGAAAACTCACCCATGTTCGTGGGAAACGGTTCCAAGTGCCGGTGACTCTACCGCCCTAGCGGCGCAACGCTGGCCTCTCTGCCAACTAGGAGCGGCAGTACCTGAATTAGGTTCGATAAATTTCCACTCGACCATAAACGGGTGGCGGAACCGGGCTGATCGGCGAGCAAATTCTGTTCGCTGAGCAGCCGTTGCAGCTGCCGAGCGACCGCCATGCCGGTGTCGATGAGGGTCACCGAGGGCGGTACCAATTCCAGCAATAAGGGTTTGATAAACGGGTAATGGGTACATCCCAGAATCAACGTGTCACACCCTTGCGCCAGCAGCGGCTCGACGTAACTGCGCAGCAGCTCACGAGTGACTTCGCTGTGCAGCTCGCCCGCTTCAATCAATTCAACCAACCCCGGGCAGGGCCGCGTGATAACCCGTACGTCGCTGGCGAAACGGTCGAGCAAGGCAGCGAACTTGGCGCTCTGCAAGGTGCCGGTCGTGGCCAGCACACCGACCACGCCGCTTCGTGTTGCCGCCGCAGCCGGCTTCACCGCGGGCTCCATGCCGATGATGGGCAATTGCGGATATTGCTCGCGCAGCTCGTTGATGCCCGCCGCGGTGGCGGTATTGCACGCCACCACAAGCGCCTTGGCGCCCTGCTCCATTAAAAAGTCGGTGATGACGGCGCTGCGCTGACGGATGAACTCAGGCGTTTTCTCGCCGTAGGGAACGTGGCCGCTGTCAGCGACATACAGCAAGGTTTCGTTGGGCAACAGGCGCTGAATCTCGCCCAGCACGGAGAGCCCGCCAACGCCCGAATCGAACACGCCGACCGGCGCCGACTTGCTCATGGGCGAGACCCGCACACCGCGCAGGCGGGGTCGCGTTTAACTCGCAACTCGCGAAAGCGCGAGCCCAGTGCGTCGATCAGCAACAGTCGGCCCACCAGCGGCTCACCAAAACCGGCGAGCAGCTTCAAGGCTTCAAGCGCCTGCAACGAGCCGACCAGTCCTACCAACGGCCCCACCACGCCGGCTTCGCTACAAGTCAGCTCAGCTTCGCTGCCATGCCCGTACAGACAGTGATAGCAAGGGCTGCTGGTTTGGCGCGGATCGAACACCGACAGCTGGCCTTCAAGGCGAATTGCCGCGCCACTCACCAGCGGCTTCCCGGCCGCGACGCAGGCGGCGTTCACCGCTTCGCGCGTGCCGAAATTGTCGGAGCAGTCCAGTACCAGATCCACCGCTGCAACGGCCGCGCTCATGCTGTCGGCATCCAGCGCTCGGCGGTGTGCGTGCAGGCTCACGTGGGGATTGATCGCCCGCAATCGGGATTGCATGGAGTCGACTTTGCTCTGGCCGACGCTGGCTGTGTCGTGGGCGATTTGGCGTTGCAGGTTGGTGACGTCGACGGTATCGAAGTCCGCGAGGTGCAATTCCCCGACGCCCGCCGCCGCCAGGTAAAGGGCCACTGGCGAACCAAGGCCGCCGAGCCCGACGATCAGCGCGCGGCTGTTTTTTAGCCGTAGCTGGCCGTCGATATCGATCTGGCTGAGCAGAATCTGCCGGCTGTAGCGCAGCAGTTCTTCATCCGTAAGCGAGTCATGCATTGTCGTAACGCCCCAGGCTGATTCGTTCATGGCCGCCCAAATCGCGACGGCTTTCAATGGCATTAAAGCCTTGTGCTGCCAGCAGCTCACGGACGGCGGCAGCCTGGTCAAAACCGTGTTCCAACAACAGCCAGCCGCCGGCAACCAGGTGCGCGGGAGCGTGCTGAATAATCAAGAGAATATCGTCCAGCCCATCCTGGCCCGACACTAACGCACTGGCCGGCTCGAAGCGCACGTCGCCCTCGTCCAGATGGTGGTCGTCGGCGCGTATATAAGGAGGGTTGCTGACGATCAGGGCGAAGCGCTGAGCAGCGACGGCGCTGAACCAGTGACTGTGGCGAAAGCCCGCATTGGTGAGTTTGAGGCGCAGCCGATTGCGCTCGGCCAACGCCACCGCTTCGGGCACGCGATCAACGCCCGTTACCGTCCAGCCCGGTCGTTCGGTCGCGAGGGCCAAGGCGATAGCGCCGGTACCCGTGCCTAGATCGAGCGCCGCGATAGGGTGATGCGGCAACAGCTCAAGCGCGGTTTCGACCAGTAGTTCGGTGTCGGGGCGAGGAATCAGGGTGTGCGGCGCCACTTCCAGGTCCAGGCTCCAGAAGCCTTGCTGGCCGAGAATGTAGGCGACAGGTTCGCCTCGTTGGCGGCGGGCAATGGCGACTTGAAAGCGTTGCAACTGTTCAGCATCGAGCTCGCGCTCCGGCCACGTGCGCAAGTAACTGCGCGGCTTGCCCAGCGCTGCGGCAAGCAAAAGCTCGACGTCCAATTGCGCGGTGTCTGAGCCTGGCAACGTCACGCTGGCCAGCAGGTGCTCAATGCTCGAGGCGCCGCCTTGGCCACTCAATCGTCAGTCCCCCAGCGCGGCCAGTTGGTCGGCCTGGTATTCGCTGAGCAGCGGTTCGATAACGGCGTCAACGCCACCGGCCAGCACGTCGTCCAGGTTATAGAGCGTGAGGTTGATACGGTGGTCGGTCACCCGGCCCTGAGGAAAGTTGTACGTACGGATGCGCTCGGAGCGATCACCCGAGCCAACGAGCAAGCGGCGCGTGTCCGAGATTTCTTTATGCGCCGCGGCTTCCTGTTGATCGTTGAGCTTGGCCGACAACCAGGCCATGGCCTTGGCGCGGTTCTTGTGCTGCGACCGCTCTTCCTGGCACTCGACAACGATGCCGGACGGAAGGTGGGTGATGCGGATCGCCGAGTCGGTTTTGTTTACGTGCTGACCGCCCGCGCCGGAAGAACGGTACGTGTCGACGCGCAAGTCTGCCGGATTGATTTCGATCGCTTGCTGCTCATCCGGCTCCGGCAACACCGCGACGGTGCAAGCGGACGTATGAATGCGCCCCTGCGACTCGGTTTCCGGCACGCGCTGCACGCGATGCGCGCCGGATTCGAATTTGAGTTTGGCGTACACGTTGTCGCCTTCTACGCGGGCGATCACTTCTTTATAGCCGCCGTGCTCGCCGATGTTTTCCGAAAGAATTTCCACGCGCCAGCCGCGTTTTTCGGCGTAGCGCGAGTACATGCGAAACAGGTCGCCAGAAAAAATCGCCGCCTCGTCGCCGCCAGTGCCGGCGCGCACTTCGAGGAACACGTTGCGGCCGTCGTTAGGGTCTTTGGGCAACAGCATGCGTTGCAGGCGGGCTTCCAGATCGGCCAGCAACTCTTTGCTGTCGGCTACTTCTTGCTCGGCCATTTCGCGCATGTCCGGGTCGCTGTCTTTGAGCAGCGCCTGGGCGCCCTGCATGTCGGCAGTGACTTTGCGGAATTCCTGCAACAGCTGCACCACCGGCTCGACCTCGGCGTACTCCTTGGAATACGCGCGGAACTTGCTCTGATCGCTGATCACCTCGGCGTCGCCCAGCAGCGCCGTCAGTTCTTCGTAGCGGTCGTGGATCATGTCCAGTTTATTCAGCAGTGACGCTTTCATTGCGGGGTTTTATCCGTGGTGCTCTCGTCGAGCGCAAAGAGTTCCTGGGCCACGGTCAACGCATCGATGCGCCCGTCAGCCGAGAGTTTTTTCAATTGCACGCTCGGCGCGTGCAGCAACTTATTGGTCAGGCCACGGGCCAGTTGCGCCAGCGCTTCTTCGGCCGAGATGCCATTGGCGAGCAGACGCTGCGCCTTGGCCAGCTCGTCATCGCGCAGCCGTTCGGCTTGCTGGCGGTACGCCTTGAGCACATCGACGGCAGCCAATTCACGCAGACGCGACATGAAGTCGCTGGTGCCGACGGCGACCAATTCTTCAGCGGCCTGGGCAGCGCCTTGGCGGCTTTTGAGGTTTTCGGCGATTACATCGTGGAGGTCGTCGACGGTATAGAGGTACACGTCGTCCAGCTCGCCCACTTCGGGCTCGATGTCGCGCGGCACGGCGATGTCGACCATAAAGATCGGTTTGTGCTTGCGCTGCTTCAGCGCACTTTCCACCGCACCTTTGCCGAGAATCGGCAACTGGCTGGCGGTAGAGCTGATGACGATATCGCTGCTGATCAGCTCTTGAGGAATCTCCGACAGCAACACCGCGTGGGCGCCGAACTGCTCGGCCAGTTGACTGGCGCGCTCAAGGGTTCGGTTGGCCACCACAATGCGTTTTACGCCCTGCTCATATAAATGCCGGGCCACCAGGGTGATGGTTTCGCCGGCACCAATCAGCAGGGCCTGACTGTTATTGAGGTTGCTGAAAATTTGCTTGGCCAGGCTGACGGCGGCGAAGGCCACGGACACCGGGTTCTCGCCAATGGCCGTGTCGGTGCGCACTTGTTTGGCGGTGCTGAACGTGGCTTGGAACAGGCGCCCAAGCAGCGGGCCGACGGTGCCGGCTTCACGGGCAACGGCGTAGGCAGATTTCATCTGACCGAGGATCTGTGGCTCGCCGAGCACCATGGAATCAAGGCCCGAGGCCACGCGCATCATGTGGCGCACGGCAGAGTCATCCTGGTGCACATAGGCGCAGGCTCGCAGTTCGTCGAGACTGAGGTTGTGATAATCGGCCAGCCAGGCCAGCACGCTATCGGCGGTCAGGCTGTCCTGCTCGATGTACAACTCGCTGCGGTTGCAGGTCGACAGAATGGCCGCCTCGCGGCTCGCGGTGCGCGCACACAATTGCTGCAATGCCTCAACCAACTGCTCCGGGGTGAACGCCACACGTTCGCGGACGTCCACCGAGGCGGTCTTGTGGTTGATACCGAGGGCAAGAAAGGTCATGCAGGGTCGCTGACAGAAACGGGAAGCCGCCAATTGTCCTACTTCACCAGAGTGAGAACAACCACCGCTCACTATTGTCCTAATAGCCGGTAGCCTGTCTCGCACAGCCAACCATAGATAGGCGCTTGCCCCATGGGTTTTGCCCCACGGCTTGTGTCATGATGCCCAGACCGCAGGTAAGTCGCCCTTTCCTATATATGAATAAATCGTTGCCATTGTTCGCCGCCGTCTTGTTTCTCGGGGGCTGCGCCAGCCTGAGCCCATCCAAGCAGGATGGCGTACCGCCGGTGGAAGACACCGCGCCGGTCGCCGTTGCCAAGCCTCAGGTGTACGGTTCGTTTAGCGAAGAAACGCTGCTTTCCTTGCTCACCGCCGAGCTTGCCGGGCAACGTAACCGCTTCGACATTGCCCTGGAAAATTACATTCAGCAGGCCAACGAAACCCAAGACGCCGCAGTCGCCGAGCGAGGGTTTCGCATCGCTGAGTACCTGGGCGCCGACGAACCCGCGCTGGAAATGTCGCTGATCTGGGCCAAGAACGCGCCAGAGAACCTTGAAGCGCAACGTGCCGCCGCCATTCAGTTGGCCCGCGCCGGTCGCTACGACGAATCCATGGTGTACATGGAAAAAGTGCTGCAAGGTCAAGGCGACACCCACTTCGATTTCCTTGCCCTCTCCGCTGCCGAAACCGATCCCGATACCCGCGCCGGTTTGCAACAAAGCTTCGACCGTTTGCTGGTGAAATACCCGGACAACGGTCAGCTGCTGTTCGGCAAAGCGCTGTTACTGCAGCAAGACGGACACCCCGACACCGCCCTTCAGTTGCTGGAAGATCAGAAAGCCGCGACCCATGACGTCGCCCCGCTGCTGCTACGCGCTCGCCTGCTGCAAAGCATGAAGCGCAGCGACGAAGCCATTCCGCTGTTGGAAAAAGGCATCAAGCAACACCCGGACGACAAGCGCCTGCGCTTGGCTTATGCGCGCCTTCTAGTCGAACAGAACCGCCTCGATGACGCCAAGGTCGAGTTCGCGTCCCTGGTTCAACAGTTTCCCGATGACGATGACCTGCGTTTCTCGCTGGCGTTGGTGTGCCTGGAAGCCGGGGCTTGGCAGGAAGCGATCGGCTATCTGCAGGACTTGGTTGAACGCGAGAGTCATGTTGACGCCGCGCACTTCAACCTCGGCCGCGCCTATGAAGAACTGAAAGACCCGAACAATGCCGTTCAGGAGTTCAGCCAAGTCGGCCCAGGTAACGATTATCTGCCGGCGCAGCTGCGTCAGGCCAACATTCTGTTCGACACCGGCCGCAGCAGCGAAGCCTCGAAGGTGCTCGCCGAAGCCCGCGAAACCCAGCCGGATTACGCCATTCAGCTGTACCTGATCGAAGCCGAAGCGCAGTCCAGCCGGCAGCATTACGACCAAGCCTGGGCGGTGATTCAGCGCGCACTGAAGCAGTACCCGGACGATCTGAACCTGCTCTACACCCGCTCGATGCTGGCCGAAAAGCGCAACGACCTGAAGCAGCTCGAAGCGGACCTGCGCACCATCCTCAGCCGCGAGCCGGACAACTCCATGGCGCTTAACGCGCTGGGCTACACGCTGGTCGACCGCACCACGCGCTATACCGAAGGCCGAGACCTGATTCAAAAAGCCCACAAACTGAGCCCCGACGATCCGGCGATTCTCGACAGCCTGGGTTGGGCCAACTACCGCACCGGCAATCTCGACGAAGCTGAGCGCCTATTGCGTCAGGCGTTGGAGCGTTTCCCCGACGCCGAAGTGGCAGCGCATTTGGGCGAAGTGCTTTGGGCCAACGGCAAGCAGTCCGAAGCTAAAAAAGTGTGGGCAGCGGCTCAAAAAGAACAGCCTGACAACTCCATCCTGCGCGAAACCCTGTTGCGCCTGACCGGTTCCGAGAAGCTTTAAATGCGTTTGCGCCACCTCATTGTTATCGGCCTGCTTGCCGCCCTCAGCGGCTGTGCCGGCCTCACCTCCCATGAATCGTTGGACGGCCAGGGCGACCCGGCCAAATGGCAGGCGCATAAAACGCGCACGGCTGCCCTGAACGGCTGGCAGATCAGCGGCAAGGTCGGGATACGCGCGCCAAAAGATTCAGGTAGCGGCACGCTGTTCTGGCTGCAGCGCCAAGATTATTTCGACATTCGCCTCTCCGGCCCACTGGGTCGCGGCGCCGCACGACTGACTGGCCACGCCGGCGACGTCACGCTGGAGGTAGCCAATCAGGGACGCTACCAAGCAGAAACGCCCGAGGCGCTGCTGGAAGAGCAACTCGGTTGGAAGCTGCCGATTTCACACCTGACCTGGTGGGTGCGCGGCCTTCCCGCGCCAGACAGCAAAAGCAGTCTCACGCTCGACAGCGAGAGCCACTTGCAACGTCTGAGTCAGGACGGTTGGCAGGTTGAGTACCTCAGCTATGCCGAGCAAAACGGTTATTGGCTGCCCGAGCGCATGAAGCTGCACGGCCGCGACCTCGACGTCACCCTGGTGATCAAGGACTGGCAGCCGCGCCAGCTTGGCCAGTGATGTCTGCTGCTCGCCTTACGCTGCCGGCACCGGCAAAACTCAACCTTATGCTGCACATCCTCGGCCGCCGCGCCGATGGTTATCACCAGCTGCAAACCCTGTTTCAGTTTCTCGATTACAGCGATGAGCTGACGTTCGCGCTGCGCGAAGACAGCGAGATTCGCCTGCACACCGACATCGAAGGCGTCCCCCACGACAGCAACCTGATCGTCAAAGCCGCACGCCAACTGCAAAGCAAAAGCACGTGCTCGCTGGGTGCCGATATCTGGCTGGAAAAACGTCTGCCCATGGGAGGCGGCATAGGTGGCGGCAGCTCCGACGCGGCTACTACATTGCTGGGGCTCAATCATATTTGGCAGCTCGGCTGGAGCCTCGACCAACTCGCCGAATTGGGCGTGAATCTGGGCGCCGATGTGCCCGTATTTGTGAAGGGTCATGCGGCATTTGCAGAAGGCGTTGGCGAGGTGCTGACCCCAGTGGAATTGGACGAACCGTGGTTTCTGGTGGCGATACCGCAAGTATCTGTCAGCACAGCAGAAATTTTCTCAGACCCGGAGTTGACACGCGATACTCCCGCGATTACATTGTCGGCCGTTCTCGAGCGGGGCGGTCGTAATGACTGTCAGTCGGTGGTCGAGAGGCGTTACCCAGATGTTCGTAACGCTTTGATCTTGCTAAACAAATTTGTTTCAGTTAGATTAACCGGCACTGGTTGTTGTGTTTTTGGGAGCTTCCCTAACAAAGCCGAAGCTGATAAAGTCGCGGCCCAACTTCCAGCCTCCCTGCCAGGGTTTGTTGCTAAAGGTTGTAACGTTTCGATGTTGCACCAGCGGTTACAAGCACTGTCCTGAGAAGCGGATGCTAAGCATCCAGTTGCACACTACAGGGGCGTCGCCAAGCGGTAAGGCAGCAGGTTTTGATCCTGCCATGCGTTGGTTCGAATCCAGCCGCCCCTGCCATTTTCTATACTCATCCAGGTATACCCTCAGCCGGCAGGTACTGCGCGTGTCCAAGATGATGGTCTTTACGGGGAATGCTAACCCCGATCTGGCGCGACGTATCGTACGTCAGCTGCATATCCCACTCGGCGATGCCTCCGTTGGAAAATTTTCCGATGGCGAAATCAGCATTGAAATCAACGAAAACGTTCGCGGTAAAGACGTCTTCCTGATCCAGCCGACATGCGCGCCAACCAACGATAACCTGATGGAACTGGTGGTAATGGCCGACGCCTTCCGCCGCTCCTCGGCTACTCGAATCACAGCCGTGATCCCCTACTTCGGTTACGCCCGCCAGGATCGCCGTCCGCGCTCCGCTCGCGTGGCAATCAGCGCCAAAGTGGTGGCTGACATGCTGACCGTCGTCGGTATCGACCGCGTTCTGACTGTTGATTTGCACGCCGACCAGATTCAGGGTTTCTTCGATATTCCGGTAGATAACATCTACGGTTCGCCAGTACTGGTGGACGACATCGAAGACCAACGTTTCGAAAATCTGATGATCGTGTCTCCGGACATTGGCGGTGTAGTGCGTGCTCGCGCTGTCGCCAAATCCTTGGGCGTGGATCTGGCCATCATCGACAAACGTCGTGAGAAGGCCAACCACTCCGAAGTGATGCACATCATTGGTGATGTTGAAGGCCGTACCTGCATCCTCGTGGATGACATGGTCGACACCGCTGGCACACTCTGCCACGCGGCCAAGGCTCTGAAAGAACACGGCGCTGCCAAGGTGTTTGCCTACGCAACGCACGCCGTTCTCTCCGGTCGCGCCATCGAGAACATCGAAAATTCCATGCTCGACGAACTGGTGGTAACAAACACCATCCCGTTGTCGGCAGCTGCTCAAGCCTGCAAACGTATCCGCCAATTGGATATCGCGCCGGTAGTCGCTGAGGCGGTACGCCGCATCAGCAATGAAGAATCGATCAGCGCGATGTTCCGCTAAGGGCTAAACCCCTGGCCACATGACGCAGAACGAAAGTGCCCCGCCTCGTGCGGGGCTTTTTGCCTCACCGCTTTCCATTGCCGGTCGCAAGCAATGAAGGCGGCGATGTTTATTTTGGAGATTCACCATGACTGATTTCGCCCTGAATGCTGAAGTGCGTTCCGACCTGGGGAAAGGTGCGAGCCGCCGCCTGCGTCGTCTCGCCGCCCAAGTTCCTGCCGTAGTTTACGGTGGCGACAAAGCGCCTGTTTCCATCACTTTGCTGGCTAAAGAAATCGCCAAGCTGCTGGAAAACGAAGCTGCCTACAGCCACGTCATCACCCTGACCGTTGGCGGCGCTGCTGAAACTGTAGTGATCAAAGCCCTGCAACGTCACCCGGCCAAAGGTCACGTGATGCACGCTGACTTCGTCCGCGTTATTGCTGGCCAGAAACTGACCGTCCTCGTTCCATTGCACTTCATCAACCAGGAAACTGCAGTTGGCGTGAAGCAGCAAGGTGGCGAAGTTTCCCACACCGCCGCTGAAGTTGAAGTGTCCTGCGAGGCTAAAGACCTGCCGGAATTCATCAACGTCGACATGGCTAAAGTAGAAATCGGTCAGATCGTTCACCTGTCGGACCTGACTCTGCCAGCTGGCGTTGAGCTGGTTGCTCTGGCACACGGCAAAGACTTGCCAGTTGCCAACATCCACGCTTCGCGCGTACCGAAAGAAGATGAAGCAGAAGGCGCAGCCGAGTAATTCTCGCCTCGTCTAAGGAAGGGCTCCTGTCGTGACTGCCGTACAACTGATCGTCGGCCTGGGTAATCCAGGCGCTGAATACGAACAGACCCGGCATAACGCAGGGGCCCTTTTTGTTGAGCGTCTCGCTGCGGCCCAACGGGTCAATCTGGTAGCAGAGCGCAAATTTTTCGGCCTGACGGCGCGTTTCAGCCATCAAGGTCACGATATTCGTCTGTTGATTCCCACTACCTATATGAACCGCAGCGGCCAGGCTGTTGCCGCCATGGCCGGTTTCTACCGCGTTCCGGTAGACGCCATTCTGGTAGCCCACGACGAACTCGACATGCCTCCCGGCGTCGCCAAATTCAAGCAAGGCGGCGGACACGGCGGGCACAACGGCTTGCGCGACATCATTGCGCAACTCGGCAATCAAAATACCTTTCACCGTTTGCGGCTTGGCATTGGCCACCCCGGTGAAGCCAGCAAGGTATCCGGCTTTGTACTGGGTCGTGCGCCTCGCGCCGAGCAGGACAAACTGGACGCCAGCATCGATTTTGCCCTCGGCGTGATGCCAGAGGTTTACGCCGGGGAATGGAACCGGGCGATGAAACTTCTGCACAGCCAAAAGGCTTGACCCTTCTTTTTAGCGAATTCACTTCCGCGAGGATTACACCATGGGATTTAACTGCGGCATCGTCGGCCTGCCCAACGTCGGCAAGTCCACCCTGTTCAACGCCCTGACCAAATCCGGTATCGCGGCGGAGAACTTCCCTTTCTGCACCATCGAGCCGAACAGCGGCATCGTGCCCATGCCGGACCCGCGTCTCGACGCCCTGGCGGCCATCGTCAATCCCAAGCGCATCCTGCCGACCACAATGGAATTCGTCGACATCGCAGGCCTGGTAGCCGGCGCGTCCAAAGGTGAAGGCCTGGGCAACAAATTCCTCGCCAACATTCGCGAGACTGACGCCATTGCCCACGTGGTGCGTTGCTTCGAAGACGACAACGTTATCCACGTTTCCAACAGCGTCGACCCCAAGCGCGACATCGAAATCATCGACCTGGAACTGATCTTCGCCGACCTCGACAGCTGTGAAAAACAACTGCAGAAAGTCACCCGCAACGCCAAGGGCGGCGACAAAGACGCCGTGGCTCAGAAAGCCTTGCTGGAACAACTGATCAACCACTTCACCGAAGGCAAGCCGGCACGCAGCCTGATGAAGAACATGAGCAGCGAAGAAAAGCTGATCATCCGTGGCTTCCACCTGCTGACCACCAAGCCGGTGATGTACATCGCCAACGTCGCCGAAGACGGCTTCGAGAACAACCCGCTGCTCGACGTGGTCAAGACCATCGCCGACGAAGAAGGCGCGATCGTGGTACCGGTCTGCAACAAGATCGAAGCGGAAATTGCCGAGCTTGATGACGGCGAAGAAAAAGACATGTTCCTCGAAGCCCTCGGCCTCGAAGAGCCTGGTCTGAACCGCGTGATTCGTGCCGGCTACGAAATGCTGCACCTTCAAACCTACTTCACCGCCGGCGTTGAAGAAGTGCGCGCCTGGACCGTGCGCGTCGGTGCCACCGCACCGCAAGCCGCTGGCGTGATTCACACCGACTTCGAAAAAGGCTTTATCCGCGCCGAAGTCATCGCCTACGACGACTTCATCCAGTTCAAAGGCGAAGCTGGCGCGAAAGAAGCCGGTAAATGGCGCCTGGAAGGCAAGGAGTACATCGTTAAAGACGGTGACGTCATGCACTTCCGCTTCAACGTCTGATCCGCTGAACAAAACCTCTGGGGGCTCGCCTCAGAGGTTTTGTGTTCACTACGCGCGCCGGGTTGTTCCTTGCCGGCACCAAACGCCCCACTTCCCCTACTTCACCTTAAGCGTGGCAAATTCATTTTTTGCCGCACTCAATGCGCGAATGAACTCACCGTTGGCATGTAAGGCCGCGACTATGGCTGCGCCCATGAGCTGCCCGGCTTGTACGTCGCTCTGCCAATGCGCGCCGCACACGACCCGACTGACGCCAAACTCATGCCCGCGCCGCAGCAGCGCAACCTGACGGGCAGGATTGATCTCGGCCAGCACCAAGGCAATTGCCCATCCGAACGAGGCATGCCCGGATGGATACGAGCCGGTAGTCGCCATCTTTTCATCACGCTCCGGCGTACACGAAGCCTCTTTGTAAACCACAAAGGGACGAACTCTTTGGTAGCCGTCTTTGGCAGTTCTTACCGCGTAATCTTGACTGTCCTGCAGCACTCCCTGCAAAAGCGCATACAGCTTTGGTGTATGCGCCTGGGAGATTTCCACGCCAAATGCCTCGCTAAATCCAGGCCGGAAATTTTCATAACTCGCATCGCGGCTGGCGAGCTCCACGCGTGCAGCGTCGCGCAATACACGTCCCGTTTCATAAGCGGCTTTGTCAGCCTGGAAAGCGACCGTGTTCTCCCCAGGCGGTGCGGGCAAGACGGCCAAGCTATCGGGCGCCGTTTCCGCGCTGAGGAATCCAGCCTGTTCGCTGGCTGATACGTTAAACGCCCAAAAAAGAGCGCTGAAAATGGTGGCGGATGTCATCAACGTAAACTTCATAAATTGCGTCCCAACTTAGCCAATTAGACAAACGCCGCCGCCTGCGCGGCAGCTAACCCAGCTTGAACATCGCGTTGGCGATAAGCGCGATGCCCAGCATCAAACACCCGACGCGCTCGCTGCCTCGTCTGGCCGAACAGAAGTGCAGGTTCCAGGCCCAGACCCCCAGCGGATTTCAACCCGGCGATTGGCCGTCCGCCCGCTCGTTGTTTCATCAGCGTTTACGGGCTGGCTGGCGGCGAGTCCCTGAATGGCCACGCACTCGTCAGCGATTCCCGCCATGCGCTGCAACCAGTCGCGCACAGCGGCGGCCCGGGCCAAAGACAGGCGCTGATTGACGTGCGCATCGCCCGATGCGTCGGTGTGGCCAGAGATCATGATCAGCCTGCCCGGCTGGGCCGCAAGGCGCGCCAGCGCGCCAATAAGCGCTTTGGTCGAGTCGGGCCCCAGCTCAGCGCTGCCGGCCGCGAATATCGTCAGCGTCGCCACATGAGCAGAAACCGCCGGCGCATCTGCGGCCAGCGGAAAAACGCTGCTCAATTCATACCCGCTGCGCTGCCCAACCCAGACACTGCCCCACGCCCCTAACCCGAGGATGCAGAGCGCGCCAGCCACTGCAAAAAACCGCGGCAGGCGCGAAGCCTCCGGTTGAAAGCGCATCGGCGACACACCGTCACGAACCGGCGGCGAAGGCGCCGCGAGCATCTGTCGCTGCCCACGGTGTATGGCGCTGCGCACCAATTGGCGCAGGCTGTGCAGCGCCACCACGGGAAGCCGTAGCTGGCTGTCCAGGCGCTCATGAAAATTGCCCAGTGCAGTTTCCAGCTCGGCCAGCAGCGGCAAGTCGTGGGCGTGAAAATTCCCACCGCGCAGCGGCCCCTGCAACTGAGTGAACACCCAGGTAAAAATCTCCAGTTTCGCCTGACTGCCAGGGGGCCAGGCGCGCGCACTGTGCAGGCGCACCACGCCATCCATCAGCGCCACACCTTCAAGCGTCCCCGCGACACCGAAGCGCTGACTGCGCGCCAATGCCATGCACGCCATCGTCTGAAGGTCGACACCGTTGCGTTGCAACAACGCCGTGCATAACCGCTCAACCTCCGCCCAGTTCACATCAGGGCGCGCCGGATGGTTGAGCTTGTTCAGCTCCTCGCGCAGCCTGCCGAATTCGGCGCAGGCATGAGGGTCGCCGCCCAGGCGCAGCGCGATGTCCGAGAGCGTCGCGTCCACTTCTCTCATTGCAGCGCCGCAAAGTGCTGCTTCAAGTGCCGCAGCACCACTTTCCCCTCTGGCGCCAGCTCCGTACCAAAGGTGGCGTGCTGGCCCGATTTCAACCGCACATCCAACGCGTAATCGAGATGCCCGGGGCGACTGGCCGGCAGCAAACGCATGACCACAGTGTCCAGGCGCGGCTCGTACTTGATCAACATCGCCTGCAATCGCCCCACCATGGCATGCGCCGTGCCGGTCACGCCGTGTAGAACCCGGTCCAGATCCGGAACGCCATAGTCCGGCAGGTGGCTGAGCGTTCCGGCGCGGCTGTTGAGCAGGCGCTGCACGTTATCGAGTACGGAAAGAATCACTTGGTCCTGCTCGCGCACCCGGTCCAGCGCCAACTCACCGGAAAAGTTTTGCAGCAGCAGCTCGTACAACGAAGGCCCCAGTTCGTCCACCGTCAGTCCTCCACCGATGCGTGCTGCTTTTTGTTGCGGGCCGCTTCGGCCAAAAAAAGAGTGTTGTCCGCCAACTCAACGATGCGGGCGCGGTCGGGATCCAGCTCATCGCGCGGCACGAGCAAACGCCACGAGTTCTGCGCCAGATCGGGTTGCCGATACAACGCCACAACCGCGACGTAACGCGCCTCGTTGTGCAGAGGCACGCTCAGTTGCGCGCCGCCTCCCGGCTTGATCACCACTGCCTGCTCGTCCACCAGGTCCGCGCTCAACGCCGAAGCGGCGGCGGTTACCAGCCGGTCGTAGCTCGCCTGTTCGAACGCGCGGCTATCGCGCAACTGGTAAATGCGCACCAGCGTCGCCACCGACAACGCATTCATCTCGGCGGAATCGGTGTTTAACGAGGCCCGGCCGGTGAAGTCCAAACGCAGGGTTTTCACCTGTTTGTAAAACACGGCTTTGGCCGTCGAGGTCGTGCCGTCGCCTACTGTTTGCACAAGCCCGCAGCCCCCCAGCGCCAGACTGATGACCAGTAAAACAGCGCGGCTAAAATCGGTAGGCAACATGCGTGCTCTCCCGCTTCAAGGGGTTGCCGTGCAGGCCTTGATACCGGCCCAGACTCACGGTAATCCGCGCCTCGCTATCAGCGCCGCTATCCAGCCGCGCTGTCATCCCAAGGCGCAGCGGTGTTTTGCCCAGCACTGGCTCAGGCAGGCAATTAAGCGGCGCCGACAACTGCAGCGTGGCGCAGCAGCGCCAGCCCAGATAAACGCGCAGCAACACCATCAAGTCCCGCAGCTGCTGTCCACCCGGCAGCCAGGCACAGGTCTGGGAAAGGTCTTGGGTGACCAGCGTCAGCAACACTTCGCTGTTCACGTCGGTACCCACACCTCCCAACACCACGCTCTGGCTCAGGCTCGGCCGCTGTTGAGCGCAAAGCACCGCGGCCGCTGCGAGCGGCACACGTCGCGGCCAATGAGGCGTTACCCCCACGCCAGTGCCGGGCGCCAGCAGGGTAACCAGCGCCTGCATGCCTTCGGCGTTGCGCGTCGGCAAGCTCATGACGCCAAGCAACGCTAGGAAGCGCGACACCGGCGTGCCGATGCGCTCGGCGGTGCCGGGAATGCCCAGTCCAACCAGGCCTAGCAAACATTGCGAGGTGGCATCGACGCCGCCCGGCTCAAAGGTCGCCGGGTAGGAGTACTTGCGCCAGATTCGGTAAAACTGGGTAAAAATCCGGTGGTTGAACACATCGAGAAACCCTTCAAGGGCCTCGTGCCCCTCCCGTCGTTGCGTTATGTCATCCAGATAAGCCGCCGGCATGGGCGAGTCGACGCCATACAGCCCCATCAACCGCGTACGAACGGTTGCCGGCGCCAGCGGACGGCGCTGGTCAAACTCGATACCCTTGAGCTCCCCGGCCGGAAAACCCATCCCCGGATCGGGCCGAAAACGCACCGCGTCATCGGCCGGGTTTGCTGTGCTGCCCAGCGGCGGATGGCCAGGCATCGCCAGCTCCAGCATCTGGCACAGGCGATACAAGCTGGCTTCGGCGACGCGACCTTGCAGGGCCGGCAGCAAACCGCTGCGTTTCAGCCGGGAATACGCAGACTGTGGTTCTCGTTCCATCGCAGGCACTTACCGGTGGGTTGAAGGATCAGCGTGAGCTGGTTGAACAGATGAACGTCGGCATACAGCGCGAAGAACCGGCTGAGCAATTCGCCGAATAGATGGATGTCGCCGTCGCCGCAAAAACCCCCGGCATCCAGCGTTACTTCGATGTCCACGCCACGCAGCAGAAAACCGCGTTCAAAGCGCTGGATCAGGTGATGACGCACCTCGACTATCGCCCCCAGTCGCCTTCGGTTCAGTTCGCTTTGGCTCCAGTCATACAGCGCCAGCGTGCCGCGCAGCACTTCGGCGCTGTCGAGCATCGACAAAAAGTTAGAGCCCAGATGGCTCAGCACGCGCCAATGAAAGCGGTCACGGTTCGGCGGATAACACGGCTGCGTGGGCGCACATAAATTGCGCGCGCGAATGGGCGTCTGGGTGGTTTGTACGACCGTATCGAGCAAGGCGCTTTGCAAGGCTTTGCGCGGCAGTTGCCCATTGGTGCCGGTCAAGCGCATCGACAGACTGCCCTGCTCATCCCGGCAATCAGTGGCAAACCCCTCGCCGCCCAGAATCAGCCAGGTATCGTGCAGCCCGTTCGCGCCGCGCTTGAGACGGGTGTGGAAAAAGCGCTCCGGCGCTTCGTCCCGCAGCATGCCGCCCTTGTGCCTGAAACTGGTAAACGGCACGTACGCGCGGTGTTCTGCATCGCGGGAGGAACTCACCTCGTCCACCGAATAAATCTCGGTATGGCCGTCCTGCAGCCGCATCGGCCGCAGCAGGTAGTCGCTTTGCAGCGGCGCCAGCGACAGCGGATCGGCCTCCAGGGCAAACAGGTTGATGACCGGCACGCAATGCAGACGCAGGTGCTCGGCATTGAGCGCGAATTGTTGCGGCCACTGCTCAGCCAGCACGACATCCAATTCAAACCCGCGCACGCTGGCGGCGAGCGTCAGTTGCTCCAGACCGCAGAGGGTCACGAACATGAATTTTTCGCGGAAACTGAAGTACTCAAGCAGCAGCTGGTAGCCACTGAACGAAGCATCGCCTTTAGGCCATAGGCGGTCGGAAGCGCCAAACCCTTTGGGCTTGAAATGCACATCCAGCGCCGTGCGATCCGTTTGCCCCGCTAGCCGCACATACACCGTTTGCGCGTGCAAGGTCAGCGCCTGATGCAGCGCGCAGGCAAGCGGCGAGTCGGCATTCAGATACACCGGCAAGCGGCTCAGATCGACTTGCGTCCAGTCCGCCAACGCCCCGCAGCTGAATCGCAGCCGCAGAACAGAACGGCCATCGGCCTCATGCCCCAGGCGCAGCGACTCCAGCGCAATCGGCTGCAAGGCAACGGGCTCGGTCGTGGTATAGCGGCAGCGCGTGCGTTGCGGCCCCACCGGCCGCGACAACACTTCAAAGCCGCGCGCGATGGTTTCGCTGCTCGCCATCTGCGCCACGTCCGGCGCCAGTTCCACCACCGACAGGGACGGAATGGTGCGCAAGTAATGCGGCCATAACAGACTGACCAGCCCCTCGGTCATTTCCGGCAAGTCGTCGTCGATCTTTTCGCGCAGGCGCCCCATTAGAAAGGCGAACCCTTCAAACAGCCGCTCCACGTAAGGATCGCGCGCGCCCGGTTTATCCAGATTGAGATGCGCGGCACGATCAGGGAACGCGTCGGCGAACTCCTTGCCGGCCTCACGCAGGTAACGCATTTCAGCGTCGAAATAGTGCAGGGTCAGGTTATCCATTTCGCTCGCGGGTCCCCCAGAAAAATCAGCCACACAACACCGCCGCGCGCAGTGGATCGATGGCTACCAGCGAGGCCAGCAGCGCGTCCATCCGCGAGCGTTGCGCCGCCTTGTCGGCTGTGGCTTGAGCGCCCCGTCCGCGGAGCAGTTTGAGCAGCCGCACCTTGACCTCGAATGCCAACTCGGGCTCCCACTCCACCAAGGCAAGTGCCTGGGCTCGGCGATCCAGTTCATCGAGCAAATGAATGGCTAATTCACTCTTGCCGCATTGCTCGGTGATTCGTGCCATCAGCAAACGCAGAAGCCAGCGCTGGCGACCGCTCTGTATGCCGGGGCGCGCCGCCAGCCACGCGAGTGCGGCGTCCACCCCGTCGCTGTCGGCTTGCGCCAGTGCCTCGTTTTCCCACTCCAGAATGTCATCTGTAACCGCCGCTACGGGTGTTGCTGGCGACAGCCATTGCCCTGGCGCCTGGCGTACATGCTGAGTGATCCATGCGCTGGTTGTGGCATCTGCGAAGGGCGACCCGTCGCTCCAGCACAACGTTTCCAAGCCCGGTACGCGATCAAGAAAAAGCGCCAGATCGCTTCGCACAACGTCGCCCCACGCATGCTGCGGCGCCGGTTGTTTGTCGAGCGCCTGGTGCACGTACCACTGCAGGTCGAGCCAGAAATGGTTAACGCCCTCGGCGTACACCCGCTCGGCCAGTTCCAGCAGTTCGCCCCAGCTTTGCTGCACGTACAGCCGACGCAGCTGTGCGCGGTAATCGGCACGCGGCGGTGCCAGGCGGGTATTCCCGGCAGCCCCCAGGGGCGGCGCCTGCTGCACCGTGTCCCAGCGCAGGCTTTTCATCAGCCGGTGGGCAGCCAGCCAGCCAGATGGCTGCGCGCGCAGGTAACCCGCCAGCATGCGGCCATGCTCAAGAAGATCGCGGCCGGATTGAATGGCAGTCGCCGGCACGCTGCGCTCATCAGCGGCGCTGTGCTGCGGCACCAGCGCATCAACGCCACCCGCCTGCGACAGGCGTTGCGCCAGCGCGGCATACAAGCCATCCAGACACGGACGCTGCTCGGGCGGCCAACTGCCAAGGCTTTGCTCCAGCCAGACCAGGGCTGCGACCGTGCGCTGCGCATCCGGCTTGGCCACTTCCGGATACAACGACAGACTCGCCAACACCTTCGCTCCGGCCAGCCACTCCACTGCCAACTTTTGCCCGCTGGGCCTTGCCGGCAACAATTGATTTGCGAACCGATCCACCAGAGCGGCCAACAGGTTCAGACCGTCGGCCAAACCCGCCTCGCCGTCTTGATGCAAACGAGCCCAGACGTAATAAGTGGCCACGCGCAAATCCTTGCAGCAGGTGGTGAGCACCGATTGGGCCAGGCTCGCGACGCGCGCTGCATTGGCGCCCGACAGCTTGTCCACCTCCTCGCGCATCTGCTGATAGTCATCGTGGTAGCCAGGGTCTGTGCCGACCGGCGGGTTGTGTTCCAACGGCAGCAACCAGGGCGCCCATTGCGCGGCCTGCTGCCGTGCCATCGCCAGCCCATCCACCTGCTCCAGGCAGTTGTCCACAAGGGTCTGCAAGGTCATAGCCGCTCCTGTCCGTCATCAGCGACCGCGCGCGTTGGAAGAAAAATATCCGTCGGCAGACGAAACCCGCGCAGACGCAACAACGCCAACGGCCCGGCATGTAACTCGGTGCGCAGGTGCCAGGTCAGCATCGAGCCATCAGGGGTCGCAACTTGCAGGCGGTAGCGGCTCTCGCTGTCATCCAGCGCAGTAGCCTGGGCACGTTCAAGCAGACGGATCAGGCCCCATGGCCCCTGAAAATCACCAAACAAGCGCTCGCCGCTATGGGTACTTGTCCACGTCACACTCGCGCCGGGATATTCGCCGCTGCCCGGCCATGTGAAGCGATGCCAGCTTTCCTTCTGGTTGAAGTAATGCAGTCGCTGGCCGTCGAGAATGAACAGGGTTTGCGCGACGTCCTGCACCGGTTTGGCCAACAGTTCAAAACTCAGCCCCATGCCACCGTCGGTGAACAACACGTCGGCCAATTCGCTGAGTTGCTCAACCGCATCGAGAAACGCCGGATTGAAAGACAGGCCCTGGCTATGGCGCGGATCGACCACCCAGCGCGTGCCCTCCTTGCGCAGGACGCCGGCCAACTGCTGCTGCAAAAATTGCTCGATGCGCCCCGAGTCGGCACGAATCATCTGCCCCAGCATTGGCAACGATGCGGTGTTGGTGGTGGCGGC
This sequence comes from Pseudomonas sp. AC136, assembly GCF_979258585.1. Classification (NCBI taxonomy): domain Bacteria; kingdom Pseudomonadati; phylum Pseudomonadota; class Gammaproteobacteria; order Pseudomonadales; family Pseudomonadaceae; genus Pseudomonas; species Pseudomonas sp. AC136. Next base: position 4,148,456 of record NZ_OZ409865.1, on the reverse strand, counting down.
GAAGGGATAACGGCCGGTGAATGACTTATCCCACAGGTCGACAATCGTCCGCTGCCACTGCCGATTGAGCGCACTGGCTGAAGGCTCCAGCACCTGTTGCCACGCCTGTTCCAAGGGCTGCACAAACAACGTCTGGCCGACGCCCGCCCACTCGGCGCCGAGGCTGGCGGCCAGAAGATTGCCGTAGGCACGCGTATCGGTGAGGTCTACACCCTTGCCTTGAAACACGGTTTGCGCCAAGGCTTGCGTCATGTGCTGCGGATCTTGGGCGGCGCTGATCTGTTGCAACGTCAGCCGCACCCGCGTTACCCGATTCAGAAATGCGTGAATGCTCAACGACTGCCCAGCCCCAGGCTCATCCTCGTTGCCCAGCAGTTTCAGCAGCGGACCAAACGTCGCATGCAGCGGCCCATCGGCACCGGGCAAGTGTTGATTGATGGCCGCCGCCGGTGTGTTCGCGAGAAGCTTTTGCGCCGAGTCGATCAGCGTATCGGTCAACGCCGACGTCCGCCCACCCGCCTGTCCCTGGAAGGCCAATGCATTGAGCAGCGCAATCAAGGGCGACTGGCGCACATCACTCATCAACGTCAGTTGATCAATCACGTCCGCCAGGCTGCTCGCGCGTTGCCACTGCAGGCTATTGAGAAACCTCAGCCAGGCGCTGCTGTAGTCCTGAAAGTAACGTGCGGTGAGACGCTGTTTCAGCTGCTGCGGCGTCAACTCGGGCATCAGTTCGGCGGGTGATTCGCTCAGCACCCAATCCACTTTTTCGCGGCGCGCCTCAGCGGCCTGTTCAATCGCCTGACGCACCTGGCCCTCCCAGGCCTGGCGGGTAAACTCCCCCGGCACCGTCACTGCACTTGCAAACAACGGCTGGGCATCCGCCTCGCTGGTCAGTTGCTCCACCCCCAGGGCTGGATAGTTATTGGCCGCCTCATCCAGCACCTGCTGATACAGATTGGACTCCGCGTTGCGCTGCCCCAATTGGCCCAGCAACACCTGACGCACCTGCGCGATCAGGCGCCGGTCAGGCTCGATGCGCCAGTGCGGGTACGTCGCCAATTGCGTCGCATAAAACCTCAGCAAACTGGCCGACAATCCTTGCCAATGGTCCGGCTGTACGTCGTGGTGCCCTGGTATTGCAAGCGCCAACGTGGCGGCAAGAAAGTCAGCTTCGCTGCGCTCCGGACGCGCCATCATCAAGTACGCTTTGAGCTGGTCGTAAGCTTGAGCCGCACGGGCTGATCGCTCCGGACTCTGCGGCGCCAAAGCCAGCAGCGCCGTCATCTGCCGATGCAGGCTGGCGGCCAGCGGATCGCGCAGCAGGCGGTTATTGGCTTCGACATAACGCGGCCAGAGCGCTGCGAGCAAATCGGCGTTTCGGCTCAAGCCCCAGCGCTGCTGCCACGGCACGCCATCGGCCGAGCGCTGGCGCAAGCGCGCCAACTCCCGCACCATTTCGTGCAGCGCAAGCAGTTGCTCATCCCCTCCTTGCGCCTGCTGCATCATCGTCAAGGTGTGCTGTGCCTGAGCGACCATCAGCCGGTTGCTGACAAACGACAGCAGCAACCCAACGCTCCACACGCAGGCCACTGACATTAGCGACGCATACAACACCCGTGGCGCGTTCCAGCCCAGCCGGCGCCCGCGCGCCCGATCACCCAGCACGCCCGCCCAGGCTGGCGAAAAAGCCCAGGTACGCTGATGGCTGGTCGGTGCACGCCCATGCGCTAGCGGACTGAACCAAATTCCACGCAGCGCCACTGCCGGATTGCGGCGATCAAACGACGGCACCAACGCCTGAGCCCAGCGCGTGACGCCTTCGGCTTGTAAATCGCGCGCAAGGCGCCAGAGAAAATCGTCTGACGGCAGGTTTTGCATCTGCGCCAAACCAAGCCGTCGCAACGGCGGCAGCACCTCACGCAAACAGGCCTGAAACTGCACAGCATCTGCTCGAGCGGGAAGCACGCGCCCCACCGTTTGTTGTGGCCGTTGCGCCTGCTCCCACTCGGTAGCACTGAGCTGCCACAGATGCAGCGGCGCTTGCCATCGCAGCGTTCGCATCACGCGCTGTAAAAGGCGCGTGCCGGTTGCGACAAAATCGGCCGTGTCACGCTGACCTTCGCTTAGTACCCAAATAAACCCATCCACAGGCCGCCAGGCCCGCAATGCGCGCCAGCGTTCCAAGCGTTCCAAGCGTTCCAAGCGTTCCGGCTCGACCGGACTTTGCGATGAACCGATCCACAGCAGCACCGTGTTCTGGTCATGCAGCCACAGCTTTTCAGCCAGGCCTGGCACCAGCGACTCGACCTGCTCAGGCTCGCCGAGCACCCACAACAGACGCACGCGCCGACGCCAAAACACGCCGAATTGTTCGCGCATGGCGGAGGCGATTTCCTCCCCAGGCCCATCGACCGGAAGCGGGCTCTGCCGGCGCCACCACACCGTTTGCATGGCGGCGCTCCAATGCCCGATGTGACCGTGGATAATCAGCCATGCCACGACGGCGAAAATGGCCAGTCCCGCCGCAACCAGTGCGAGGGTCGGAATCGCACGCTGCCAATCGATTTCATCCGCCGGGGCTGCGGAGTAAAGCCACCAGAGCAGCGCCGTCAGTGCCACCACCAGCACGGCGGCCAGCACCAGCAACGCAACCGGTTGCCACCTGAAAGAACGTGACGACTCAGACTGGTTCATGGGGCTTCACCACGCCAAGCGCGACGCTGTGCGTCGGGTCACTGGCCAGCCATGAACACGGCACGTCGTTGCACTGCGTATACCAACAGGCCAGCGTCAACGCGACCATCGCTTCCATATCGCCGAGCGCGCCGAAGTTGGCATCCTGTAAATGCTTGGTAAGGTCCCAGTCGGGGGCCTGCTCGTCGTGCAATTGCGGTTGGCTGAATGTGATGCAGGCTTGGGCAGGTTGTTGCAGTTCTGCCTGCTCCAGGGCACGCCTGCTCACATCGACTAACCGTTCGGCGCCGAGGGTCAGCCATTCGCCTCGCTGCAGGCGCGGCCCCCCGCTCGGGCCCAGCAGCCAAAGCAATGCCGCTTCGCCAGCGTTAGGGATGACGTCCAGCGATACACACGCGACGCAGAGAATGCGCGACTGCTGCGGGGCGTTTTGCAGGGCATCAATAGCCTCGTTCAGACTCTCGATCCCCCGCCACTGCTGCGGCTCGTCGGGCAGTCGCACCTGCGGCGCGAGCTCCGCGCAAAACGCCCGCCAGACTGAGGGCGCCCCTAACCAGTAACAGCGCATTAAATCACCGACCTCCGGCGCCGGGTTTTGCTCTTGCCAGCGCATGACCAGCAACCGAGCAAGCTGCATCTCGCGTTCGGCGCGCTGAACGCCGCGCACCAACGGCGACCGAATCGGTGCCGGCGCGCGCACCGCGTTGTGGGGCGGTAAATAAGTGAACGTAAAAAGCGCCGCCGCCGTTTCGACAGCGCTACAGGCCGGGCTGACCAGCACCGATTCGATCATCGACACCTGCTCACGGTGCTCCCGCCACCAGCGCCGCTGCACCTGCTCAGCGAACTGCGCATAGCGCTCGGCATTGGCTCGATTGGCATGGTGGTAAATCATCCGCAGCAACAGAGCCAACAGCCAGGACGCCAGCACAACCACAACACCACCCGCCGCCTGACGTGGCTCAACAAACGGCCCAACCTGCACGGCCGCCACACTGGCGAGGCAAAGCAATACGGCGCCGGCCATAAACCAGCGCCCATAGGCCGGACGGGCATTCAGTGGATAAGGATTAAAATGCGGCATCGTTTTCAAAGCCCGGCCTGCCTGCTTGAGCCGGGGCTTGAGGCTGCACGAACTTGCCGGCTACGAGGCGGCCGAGCATCGTGCAATCCGATTTTTGAAAGCGCTAAGAACCCCATGATTTTCCCGCCTGACGGGCAGGTATTTAACTGGGACATGAGGCAGGCTCCGGCAGGTGAAGCGGCGTTTTAATGGGGTATTCGGGGTTGCCGTAGTGGTAGCAGGAGGTGGTGACTTGTAACTCGTCGCATGGGAGAAAGTGGACTGTAATGCCGCAGGTTTTGTGGCCGGTGTAATCAGGGACTGCAACGTTTTTTGAGAGTTGGCGCTTTTGCGCTTTGATTTTTTTTGACCATTCCAAATATTTCGGCCAATCGCCAAATCCTGGAAAGTCCTTCGTGCTGCCCTGTCCGGTTTCCCAATCGACACGTACTGTCATACCTGGCGGCCAGTGCTCGGGAGCGAAATACCCCCCGCCGCCACCGCCACCTTGGTACGGGCCGATTACGTCAATCGCTGGATGCCCGTCGACGCTGAAGCGATTGATCGCCCAATGGGTGTGGTTAATTCCATAAATGAGGTCCGCCCGAACCTCCCCGCCACATAGCCCCAATGCGACGAGGCAGAGACTTCGCCAGAAGCCGCACAAATGGTGCGTTTGGCTAACGTGCCTAAGCCGCGTCATGGTCCACCTCCCCGTGGGTCAAGGCGCGTTCGGCTAGCCATTTATCGGTGCGCACTCGTTGGATCTCGGCCCAGCGCTCACTGATTTTCGCGGTCGGCGTCTGATAGGCAAACAGTTCGCGCATCTCCTGCTCGTTGAGCGCGATTTCTCGTCTGCTGGCATCCCCGAAAAACACCATGCGTTCGCGGAAAAAGCTGCCAAACGGCTCGCGTTTCCAGGAGTAAAGAAACCAGGCGCGCGAGTCATGTACATGCTCATCGAACAGAGCACGCAACAGCCCTACCGGGCTCGACGCGTTGCGGTTTTCGTCGACCTTGCCACGGCGGTGGTCATCAATGTGGCTATTGAAGCCGTCAGGCGGCGGAAATAGCTCCCTGACTCGCGCCCGACCAGCCGCCTTCAGTTGGCGGCACTCCACACCGACGTCGACGTGGTAATTTTCGAACACATCCGGCGAGCCGATTGCGGCCGGCACGACTCGGTCAATTCGGGAGGCCAGATGATTGAGGTCGCGAAAAGCTTCGCCGAACTCATTAGCCGCTTCGCGCAACTGAGTTTTCCCCAAGTCGGGATCGAAGTCTTTCGGGCCGGGAGGTAAAGGCTTGGGCGCCTGGCCTCGACGTTCCAGTTCCTGTTGCACGACACGCTCGGCGTCTACTGCTTGCTGTTTTTTGTTGCGGGCGGCTTTGGCAGCGTTCCGCACAACGAGATCAGCATGGGTGTCGCTCGCCTGGTTATAGAAGCTTGTGTGCTCCATGCTGAAGAAGGCGTAACGATCGATGCGCCAGGCGGTTAGCCAGCTGAGGTGAGCTTTTAGGGCCTGCTCAAGGAATACCGTCGCAACGATGGGACGATAGTCCGAATGTTTTTCCTGCGGTGACTGCTGGACTAGCGAAAGTCCAGCAGTCACGTGGTGCCAGGCGTTAAAGCGACTGACCAAGGCAGGGTCAAGAGCGAACTCACTAACTGCCGATAGGCGCATAACTCGCCAGGTTTCGTTCCGCATCGATTGAGTCAACGCGTCTTCGGGGACCTTTAAGGGCGCGCCATTTTCAAAAGCGTCGGCGTAAAGATCGTGCAAGACGACTTGCGATAACAGCAAGCCGTCACTGGTTTTATTCGCCTTGCCTTGATCTCCCGGCGGGTAACCACCACCGACGTCTGAATGCACCCCGGGGTAAACCACCTCTTGGCTATTTACAGGATATCCGCCACTAGGTCGGCGTATAGAATCCAGCGGAAAACACAACCGCTGTTCGTGGCCTGCCACCAAGTGCAAACAACGTTTAACGAGATTATTCCCCCCAGGTAACTGCTGATTTTTGTCGGCCCAACTCATATGGCCATCGGCCCCGGGCATCATTTCCGCCATGCCTACCGAGGCAACGGTGTCCAGGAGGCCCAGATACTGCACCCGGACGGGAAGGCGCAGGTCATCCACTTGTAACGCAGGCTGCGTTCGCTCGGTATGGCTGAGCAATTCGTTAAGCCACGTAACGAATGCTCGTGCTGCCGCAGCGCCTCGTGAAAAGCCGTACACATACAACTTAATGCCCACAAGTTTCGGCTTGCCCGCAAAGGGATGAAGCACCGCCGGCCCCAAAAGCGGGACCAACAAGCGAAGCTGACGATCAAACTCCCGAGTCCGACTTCGACGTGCAGCAATGCCCAACGTCGACCCCATTGCATCAATAGAAGCCTTGAGGGTCACCCCATCGAGCCTGGACAACCCTAACTCTCGACGCAGCGCATCGATAATCATCAGGAGTCCCCAGTTGATGCGCTCTTCGCCATGACGGGCAAAGGCCAGCCCGAGATCTGAATAGTCCAGGTCCCCGACCTCTGGAAAGGGTGTGCCAACGCCAGGCATATAGTATTTGTAATATTGCCCCTGCCCTGAACCAGGTGGGTCGAGCAAGCCCTCAGCGTTAGAGGCACCGCCTACATAGCCGTGTCCAATCGTGGCGCGAAATAGCCGCGCAATATTGGTGGGATGAGGAACGTCTGCCACAAACAAATCGTTAAAAAGATTGTTTCCGGTACCATCAAAAAACAAGCTGATGTGCAGCGTTTTGCAACAAGGCGGAGCTACGCGCAGGCCTGCAGCTTCTGAAAGAGCGCCGTGGTAATCACGCTCCATATCGCCTTGACGATGAATGTTCCAAACGACTTGTTCCGGCCGACTGGGCAATCGACCTTGCGCTGGGAATTCCGGCGGATACCACACCGGAGCGCGGGTCATTGAGGACATGACGTCGGCTCCGGCAGATGAAGCGGCGTCTTGATTGGGTATTCGGGATTGCCATAGTCGTAGCAGGATGTGCTGACTTGCAATTCATCGCACGGGAGAAAATGGACGGTGATGCCGCAGGTTTTTTCACCGGTGTAATTAGGCACCGACACAAACTTAGTAAGCCGGCGATCCTGCGCCTGCATCTTTTCTTTCCATGCGAGATATTTCGCTTCATCGGCAAAGCCGGGGAATCCCTTAGAACCCCCCAACCCAGTTTCCCAATCCACGCGCACCGCCATTCCAGGCTTCCATCGATTTGGGACCATATATCCCCAGCCGCCACCTCCCCCCTGGTATGGGTCAATACCGTCCATGGCCGGGCGCCCATCAACGCTAAAGCGGTTAATCGCCCAATGCGTGTGGTTAATGCCATTGATGCTTCCTGCCCAGCCGCTTTCGGCCAGCAGAGCCAGCGTTAGCGCAGCGCAAGAAGAGGCGAACAAATTCGTTGAGCGCCAGCGATGCGGGCGCTTTATTAGAGAAGTCATGAGCGGTGTTCCTTGAGCACATAGCGAACGCGAGATCGGCCTTTTGGGAAGATCGAAAGCAGGGCGATCTGGCCGCTTGCATAGGCATTTAGAAATACGGTCGCCGACGAGCGTTTCACTGCGGGCATGACGTCGGCTCCGGCAGATGAAGCGGCGTTTTAATGGGGTATTCGGGGTTGCCGTAGTGGTAGCAGGATGTGCTGACTTGTAATTCGTCGCAGGGCAGAAAGTGGATGGTGATGCCGCACACCTTTTGACCGGTGTAATCGGGTACGGGGACCAGCTTGCTCAGCTGACGGTTATGGGCCTCCATTTTTTCCACCCAAGCTTCATATATTGGCCAATCGGCGAACCCAGGAAAGCCCTCAGATCCGCCAACTCCGGTTTCCCAATCCACGCGCACTGTCATTCCAGGCGACCAATGCTGGGGAGCGAAATACCCTCCACCACCGCCGCCCCCTTGGTATGGGCTAATACCGTCAATCGCTGGATGGCCGTCGACACTGAAGCGATTAATGGCCCAATGGGTGTGGTTAATTCCATAAATAAGGTCCGCCCAGCTGGTTTCGGTAACAACAGCCAGGGTTAGTCCACAGTAAAAAACCACGGCTAAACGCCGAACTCCGACGTGCAAAGAGCGCCGAATCACCACGGTCATACGCCACCTTCTTTGTGCAAAAAATCAAGAGCAAACGCATCCCGCTGCGTGGACAGAATCAGGCCAACGCGGGTTGCTTCCAGCATGGCGACGTAGCAGGTCTGAAACCGGTGTTCGAGACTGAAATCAGCGGGAAACGCAGCCAACGGATCCTGTGTAAGCACAACGGCGTCGCTGGCGCAGGCGAGTGTTTCCAGTTGCGCGTCGGTTAGTTCGGCTATGTCGAGTTCGTCGCTGTATATGGGCGGCTCATCGAGCCCTTCCATTTGCTGGTGCGCACCATCCCGGTCGAGCCAATACCAGCTCACGGCTGGGCTAAGCAGCGGTTGCTGTTGAGCAGGCGTTAGCACGTGGCTGAAGAGCAGCGGGAAGAGGCGTGGGTCGTAGAACCGGAGGATGCCCGTCTGCCCGCCGTTGCACGCTTCCAGGCAGCGACTGAGGTACGAGCCAAGCGCTTGCAGACCCCACCTCGATACCAGCGCGACCATGCAGGTGCGCGGATCACGCTCAGCCATCAGCGCGCTGAGCCACAGTCGAATCAGGGGCGCATCGCGGTCTACTTGAATGAGCAGCGGCGCCAAATGAACCGCGTCTTCCTCAGGCAATCCCGCAAACAATGAATGGCAGGAAACGATGCTGAAAACGCCTGGCACCAGAGGCGCTTCGTTAATGGCCTGATCGATGATCAGGTACAACGCGGTGTTAGGTTGCGCGGCGCAGCACTGCTGTAGATCGTCGAGCCATGCCGCCAGCGATTCAGGCGTCATGGTTGCTGCCCCCGTGTCAGGAAACCAACGGAAGCGGCCGCCGCCTTGCGTATACAGTCTTCGCACACGAAGGTCGGCAATACGGGCAGCGGGAACGCCTGGGCGTCTGGCGTATGGAAATGATGCTGGCCTTTCAACGTCAGCTTGCCGGTGCTGTACAGCTCAACCTCGCCCTGTGCCGTGATGCGAATAAAGCCGCCGCCGCAGCCAAGGGTAATGCCGTTTTTGGCGGTAATTTGCATGTGACCTTGCGTGGTCTGCACGGTGAGATCGCGCTTGGCAATGATGTCGAGCACGCCATTGTGTGAGGCCATGGTCAGGGGGCCATCACCGGAGACCAGGCGCATTCCTTGCTGTTGGGCAACCAGCGAAATCGCCTGCCCGGCATGCACGCTCAGGCGCTGCGCTGCGGCCAAATTGATCTCATCCTGGCTTTGCAGATACAAGGCGCCGCCGCTTTTCAACAGCAGGCTAGCCGGCGTGACGGCGCTTATTCCTTGTGGAGCACTGAGTACGATGGCTGGGCCTTTAAGGCCTTTAGCATTGGCGTGCAGTTGCCGCAGGTCATTGAGCGAGGGTTGCAAGCAGTTATGCGCGGCGGCCACTTTCTGGCAATGCAGCAGTTGCTGTTCAGCACCTTCCAGCATCGCTGTGGCCGCCTGCATGGCGAGCACCTGGCCGCCGGCAACGCGCTGCTCGTCCGTGCTGATAAACAAGCCCTTCCCCGCCCGAATCGCGCCCCAGCCGTCGGTGCGCAATTCAAACCCTTCGCCGCGTTTGTGCCGGTCGCTATCGACAAGGTGGCCGAGGTTGAGTTGGCTTTTGCCGCTGTGCTCGGTGCTGAGCTTTATGTGCTCCTCACCCCGACTGTCGTCGAGCCGCAGTTTGTTGTTGGCAGGGGTGCGCAGCACGTTGCGCTTGTGGTTGCGCAGGGTGACGTGGTCGGCGTGCTCGCTGTCGTGCAGTGCATAGGCGATGTAGGGACGGTCGGGATCGCCTTGCTCGAAGGCAACCGCCACCTCGGTGCCGGCCAGCAACGGCAGATGCAGGCCGTGGGCAGCACCGGCATAGGGACGCGCAAGGCGCAGCCACAAACTTTCACCGCCGGCCGGCCACGTGCCGCGATCAAACAGGAAGCTGACTTTGTAGCGGCCATCTAGGTTGATATGGCTATAGGCATCATTGCTTTTGCGGCTGGTGATGCGGGCCGGCACCGTGCCCGCGATTTGCGGCTTTTGTGCAAGCGCCGGGCGGAAGCAGTACTGCTGCGAAAAAGGGATCGCGTTGAATTCCGCCGTCAGGCTGCAATCACGCGCGGCTGTGGTGATGAGTTCGGTAAGCACGGCGCCTGAGGAAAACGCCTGAGGCGCCCCATCACCGACTTTAAGCACTTGCCCTGGCGCCAAGCTGGCGCTGCTGCTGATACCGCTGAGCTTCGTTTGAAGATTCAGAAAGCGCTCATGCCTGAGCCGGGCGAAAAAGTGGCCACTCTCGCTGTCGCGGTTGTCCCGTTCGGCTAACGCTTCACCCATCGCACGATACGGTTCGCCAAATCGATAGGCGTCGCCGTAGGTGTTTTTAACGCTCGGATCGCCAGAGAACGCTCCGTTCAAGTCAGCGTTAGCATTGAGGGCGTTATAGCTGCGCACGCTGACCTGGCGTTCCACCACAGCGTGCTCGGACTGCAACCGCCAAACTCCATCCTGCCCACTGCTGGCGGTTCCCGATGGCGGCCGGTAGGGCAGTTCGATGCCAAATCGATAGGCGCGCTGATCATCGTGAAACTCGACCACTTCAATACCCAGGCGGTCGTCGCTGGCGAAGCGATACCAAATTCCCACCTCTGCCAGCAGCCTGGCGATAAACGCCAGGTCGCTTTCTCCGTATTGCATCACCTGATCGCGCTTGGGGTAGTCACGGTGCAAGGCGAAATACAGGTCCTGGCCGCGAAAGCCATGGTGGTCACGCAGGACGCTCTCGACGATTTCCGGCACGGACTGCTGTTGAAATAGGCGGTACTGCTGGCCGCGCGCCAACAGGGCGAGCCGTGGTTCCAAAATCACTTCGTAAATGGCCTGGTCATCGGACCCGGCCAAGCGCTTGAAGCCGGTGATTACCCCATACACGCTGCGTAGCGGCTTGACGGATTCGGCATCGCCCATCGGTAACAGCTGACGGTTCGGCGGTGCGTGCAGGCTAAAGCTGCCTTCCTGCCCAAGCATTTTCTGCGCAGCGATGTCCTGTTCGGTAGAAGTGAATTCGATGCGATAGACGAAAGGCTTGCTCAGCGCCTCCTCACCTCGAAATGCCAATACGTCAACCGGAATATCGACACTGCGAACCGTGAGCCGGTGGCGGCTGTGATCGAAAAACGGAACAGTGGAATTACTGGCCATGCACATCCCTCAAGCAAGCGAAGCCAGCGGCTGAACAAGCCGCTGCTGAGTGTTCATGCGCTCTGACGCTCGCTCCAGGAGTCGGAGTGAATGATGTTGCCGTCCTTGTAGGTCCAGGTGATTTTTTCGTAGCGCAGTTCGACCACTTCCAGGTGGTTGTGTTTCTCCTTCGAGGCTTCTTTTACGTCGTGCATTTTTGCCGCGACCTTCACCACCTTGACGTTCTCAAGCTTGGTGTTGAAGTACTCCACTTCCTGGCCGGCGTCGTCGATTCGGTACCATTTGAACTCGGCGCTTTTAAGGGTTTGTCCAGTGGTGACGGCCTTGAGCAGGTAAGGGCTCGATGCGTCGATTTCTTTCTGGAAAACAAACGGGGTATGAACCCGCGCGCCGGTCAGTTTCCCGGTGTTGTTGTCGGTGGGAATGAACACGCTGTGGTCCTGGGCAAGCACCTCGATGCTGCCTTCGCGTTTCTGTACATCCACTGAGCCCTTGATGGCAGCGCCGCCGTCATCCTGCAGCCACAAATAAACTGGAATAGCCATGTGAAAAAACTCCTTTTGGGGGGATAAAAGCCGCTGATAACGGCGGTTTCGACTCTGCCTGGACCGCAGGCAAACAGGCGGCAGGCTCAGGTACCAAACGGATGTCGACACGGCGATTGGCCGCGCGCCCGAATTCGGTGTCGTTACTGGAAATGGGTTGATTGGCGCCCAGGCCCTGGATGGCGAAGCAATTAGCCGGGATGCTGGTCATTTGCTGAATCCAGTCACGCACGGCGCTGGCTCGGGCCAATGAGAGCTGTTGGTTGCGTTCGGCCAGGCCTGCCGCATCGGTATGGCCGGTAATTAAAATCAGCCAGCCCGGCCGGGCCTTGATGGTGCTGATGGCCTTGATCAGCACAGTGGTGGAGTCAGGCTTCAAGGTGGCGCTGCCCACGGCGAACAACGACAGGCTGTCGAGTTGCAACGCGTCCTCGACCGTCGCGCCCGGCGACGCCGAACGAATAGAAGCGAGGGCATCCCGCACGGGTATTCGCAGCCGTTCACCCCGATAAAAACCGAGGCCAAGCGCCAGAGGTTCACCTTGGCGGTAGTAGTTATCCAGCACCGCTGCGTGCACGTGCAGCGCTGCCAGCGCGTCATCGTGTCTCGGGCTTATGGAGTCATGCACGCGAGCAACCTGGAAGCGACTGAGGTCGTCGCTGACCCGTCGCGCCAGTAGCGTGTTCTGCCAGGCGGAACTGGTCAATGCGATTGCGCCAGTCGCCGCAAACAGCCATGACGCAACGGCAATCGTGCGATGCAGAGGGGCCTGGTGCGGTCGAACCGACAACAGAGCCAATAGCGGATCAGGAAATGCCAGGCGCGTTACGGTATCGCCAACCGCCGGCGTGCACTCGCGTAGGCCAGTGTGCTGACCAAGCCATTGCTGCCATAAGTTATCGGGCACGCCGAACGCTGTTGCGGTAGATGCAGCAAACCGCAGGCCTGGGCTGTGCAGGGCGGGTCATAGGAGTCGGCCTCGGTTAGTGGCGCGATTACATGCTCGGCAATCCAAGCGATGCCAGCGTTCCATTGCACGACAGCACGCGCACGGCTCGCCTCGACCAGCAAGGTGGGCGCGTTGCGCTGCCAGGCAGCGAGGCGCAGCCGACTCCCCTGCTCCATGATCCATGGCTGCCCACCGCGAGGCTGCCAACCGAGCCAGGGAAGGTCGCTCTGCCCGGCGGGTAGGTAGCTGGCGATCAACAGAGGCAACGTCGCGCCGCGCCGGCGCGCGCGGGAAAGATCCTGCCGCAGCGCTTTCAAATCGGTGACCAACCCAGACCCTGTCGTGCGCTCACTCGGGTTGACCACGAGCATGACGCAGAGCTGGTTGGCCCACTCAGGTCGCTGCGCCAACACGGCAGTCACCACGTCCGGCAAACGGCTCGTTCGAGGCACCGCGAGATAACAACCCACATCGCTGTGGTGCACCGCCAACGCGTCGTCGTCGACATTGAACAACGACTTCGCACCGTCACCACAAACCAGTGCGATGGGATGTCGGTAGGACGATGGGGGCAAGGCCGCGCCTGCGGGCAAAGTCAGGGTTTCGCTCTGCGCTGCGACCTGCCGTCCCGCCCACGCGCAGCCCAGCGTAATGATGAATGCGACGGCAATACCCACCTGCACTAGGCCCAACCGTCGATGGGCAAGATGGCGATCAAGGCCCAGGCTAGCGCGCCGACCCACAACCATAGCGCGCGTATCAACGAGAGCATCATTGGCCCACCTGGCTAAGCATCAGGGCGTCGATCGCGCTAGCCAGAAAGTGATCCAGGCCCAACCACAGCACCAGCAACAAGGCCCCCGCACTCGCACCGTGAAACCACGGTGATTGCATCCAGCGTTTTGCTGGCCGCGAATGCTCGAGCGCAACGGCGTCGGTGCGCGCCAGTGCGTTATCCAACGGCGTCACCCATGCGCTTAGGGCGGCAACAATTTGCTCTCGCGCCGGGTCTTGCAGGTCGCCATACCGCCCTTTAAAGCCCAGCAGCAAAACCCGATGGAAGACGGTAAGAACCAGCAAGTCTGGAGCTGCTTCGCTTAGTACCTCACGAATGTTTTCGTAGAGTTTTTCGCCGGCCTGATGCTCCTTAAAAAACTTCGCTTGCAGCGGCTCGCGTTCCCAAGGGAGGCGGCACTCGCCTTCGGCGCGATTGAGCGCGGCTTCATCCAGCAGCGCACATTGCGCATGGGCGATCAGGTCAATGCTGCGTTGAGCGACCTTGGCCTCTTCAAGCGCACTGCGGACACGTTCGACCTGCTGAATGCAGTCGTCTCTGAGGCGCTGGTTTTCATTCGCCCGAGCACCATGGAGCAGTTGCACCGTCAGCAAGTAGCTGTCTTGAAGAAGTTCGTCGGTATCGACGGTTCGGCGCTGCGCGGAGTTCATGAGCGCAGCACCGCGAAGAGTTCGAGCTTGGCGTCCAGCAACGTCGCGGGCACATAGAATGCGCAGACGCCCGCGCCGAGCACGGCCTGCCCTTTCTCATGCTGCATGTCCAAGGCGAAGTACTGGTTCTCTAAACGCAATGGAATGGCCGCCGGCACATGGCTGAGCGGGCGAAGTGGCACGCCGTCGAGGGCAGCATTAACCAGGCGATCAACATCTTCCGGGGTGCCCGCTTTGCACAGGCGAGGGAATTGGTCGCGCAATTGCGCTGCCGGCAAGCGGCTGCGTACTGAAAGATAGAAATCAGCTCCGCCGTGCTCGCGCAGACGCGCGTCCAGCAGGTCGACTTGCCAGCGGTTGGCGCCGCTTTCTTCAAGCGCAAGGACCACGACGCGCGAGGGCAAGCTGGCTTCCAGCAAAGAAGAAAGCATGCGAATCAGCGGGGGAAAAACGGCCTGCAAATTGTCATGCCGGTAGGCGGGAATTTCGTTGATGTCGTGCTCAAGCGAAAAGGTCAGAAGCCCGCCCGCAAGCTTGACCAGCTCCCGATATACAAGCTCTGGCGGACGCTGGGGATGGGCTTTGATATCGGCGAGGATCGGTTGGTAGCTGTTCAAGGCGTTTAGAAGCCAGAACAGCGATACGTCCGCGACAGCGAAATCGGCCATGCGCTGATTGCTTTCCCGGCGCATGGCCATCAAGCGCTGCCGTTTCGTTGATAGCTGCGTCAACAGATTGTCCAGCTGCTCCATCAGCCCCACATGGGCGGAAAACCCGAGCAGAGGCGGCACATAGTCTGGGTCGATAGCCCAAACGCCCAGGTCATTACGCAGCAGCTGTACGAGCGGACAAACTAGGTATTCGCCGTTTTCGTCGGTTTCCAGCCGCAGGCAGACGTCATGCTCCAGCACACCCATCGACACGGCCTCATCGCCGAAGTGGTCGTGCACCTCGCGCCAAACCTGGCGATAACGGGTAGGTCGCTCACAGCGCGCGCCGTCAAACACGCAGTTGTTGCCGTTGCCGTGCTCCAAAGGCAACGCCAGCAGCACGGTCACACGCTGGCAGTCGCTGGCAACCAAGTCAGAAAGTGCGAGCGCCGGCGGAAGAGGATCTGCCCGCTGGGTGTCGATTGGCGTGCCATCAGGCATACGCAGGCAAAGCCCAACGGCTTTGATTTTTCCAAGTCGTAGCGCTTCATGATCGAAACTCACGGCTGTCACGCCCCAGGGGTGAACCAACGCCAGCTGAGCCACGCACGCGTTGTTCCACGCCTCCAGACGCGCTTGCTGCTGGAACTGCTGGGCCGAGAGCAACACGCCATTGGCCCAGAGAGGACGATCGATTCTCACCGCGGATTCCCGAGCGCCACGGTTTAAGCCTTGGCCTTGGGCATTTGCGACACCAGCGACAAGTTGATATCCATGCCTTCCACCTGGAAGTGCGGAACCGCATACAACTTGACGCGGAAAAAGCCGGGGTTGTCTTCGATGTCTTCAACCGTGACCTTGGCATCGCGCAGCGGATGGGAAGCTTGAAGATCGTCGCCGGGGTCGGTCATTTCGGTCACCAGACCGCCTACCCATTTATTCAGCTCCAGCTCCAGCAAGCGCCGGTCCTTGGTGGCACCGATGTTCTCGCGCTGAATCAGTTTCAGATAATGCGCGATGCGCGAGAGCAGGAAGATGTAGGGCAAGCGTGCGTTTATGCGGCTGTTGGCCGACGCATCCGCCGTGTCGTAAAGCGTGGGTTTTTGCGCGGAATTGGCAGAGAAAAAACAGGCGTAATCGCGATTCTTGTAATACGACAGCGGGATAAAGCCGAGATTGGCGAATTCGAATTCGCGGGTTTCCGGAATCATCACTTCTGACGGAATTTTTGCTTGGCTACCGACACCTAGGTCATACAGGTGTATGGGCAGATCAGTCACCGCGCCACCAGACTGCGGGCCACGAATCTGCACGCACCATCCGTTTTTGATAAAGCTCTTCACCATGTTGGTGGCGAAAGCGAACGAGGCGTTGGTCCACAGGTATTTATTGTGATCGGGCCCTTTGACATGTTCGACGTAATTGAAATTGCGCACCGGCACGGTGTCGGGCCCGTAAGGCAAGCGACCTAATACGCGTGGCAAGGTCAGGCCGATATAACGGGCATCGTCGCTTTCGCGGAAAGACTTCCATTTGATGTATTCAGCGCGGTCAAAGTAGTTGCCGATATCCTTGATGGCGGCGACTTCTTCCATCGAATTTTTCCCAAAAAAGGCTGGACCCACCGCCCCCACGAAAGGCATATGGGCCGCAGCCGAAACTTTGGAAATATTGCGCAGCAGGGCGATGTCTTGCGGGCTGCGATCGAACTCGTAGTCGGAAACAACCGCCGCTATCGGCTCACCGCCGGGCGTGTCGTATTCCTGAATGTAGCTATGCAGATAAAGGCCGCTTTGGGCGATTTCCGGTGCGTCTTCGAAGTCCTGAACCAAATGCTCTTTGCTGATATCCAGCAACTCGATACGCACGTTCTGACGAAAATCGGTTTGATCGACCAAGGACTTCACGCCCCGCCACGCCGATTCCACGCGCTGGAATTCTGGATGATGCAGGACCGCATCGAGCTGACGGCTGATTTTCTGATCAAGGGCGGCGATGTGTTCATCAAGCAATGTTCTATCGAGCCGCTCGACCTTTTGCGCAGCCTGTTCAAGCAAACGCATAAAGACATCGACCGCCGCCGTTACCCGTTCGTCGACGGAGACTTCGGACAACACATCATTATTCTGATACGGCTCCAATGCACCCAGGGACGAAACGGTGCTGAGATTGATCTTGCCGAATAAGTCGGCATATACGCTTCTATTTTCTGAGGACAGTACTTCAGCCCCCAGCGCAGAGGCGGGTGTATGTTCACGTGGCATTAGTTATTTCCTGAAAACTGACTAGTTAGTGAGCATCACTACTTAATGCGGATAACTCTAACCGCAGTTCGCCGCTCAACTGTTCGCTTTTAAGAATTTGTTCTAGCTCGTAGCGGAATGTCGCGTTATCCAGCAAGTTGGACTTCAAGTCGCGTAGCAGATTTCGCATCGCCAGCAAAGCGCGCAACTGCGGAATCTGCCGCGCCACCTGTTCAGGCTCAAAGTCTTTCATTTTCTGGAATAGGAGCTGAACACTGGCTTCTTCGCCGCCAGATGACAGCGTATCGGCCACGGCGATGTTCAACCTGGGGCAATACTCGCCTAAAACCTGGTCGAAATTGTTTTTGTCGACATTGACTTTGCTTCGCTGCGAAAGCGCGCGCTGTTCTCTTCCATTGCTGAAATCGCCGAGCACCATCAATTTCAACGGCAGCTCAACATTTTTACTTGCACCGCCAGTATGGAGATCTAGCCTGATATTAACCCTGGCTTTGGGGACTTCATCCTGAAAACTACTCATCATAGGAATTCGCTGTGCCGTTCACGCGCTTAATGAAACAGTTCATCAATGCAACCGCACTCAATGGACTCGTTCAAAAAACTTTGCCTACTTTTAAAAGTAATTGCTATACGAAAACATCAGGGAAGACGGAACCTACTTAAAGAAGCGAAAAAAGCCAGCAAACGTCCGCCCAACCACAAAACAAAAAATGAACGACAGGCCAAAAATTAAAAAAATTACAAACCTCATAACTACCGTAGTTTTTCTAATTTTCTCTACACCCATTCACTTTAAACTTCCCACACACAAAGAAGAGTTCCCCACCCCTAAAGATCCGTCTGACATTAATTAAACTGCTCCCTTGCCAGCGCCCGGGTATAAGCCCGAAGATGAGACCGATAAGCATCAGGCCTGGAGCGCCAATGAATTCGTCCACCCTGCCCCACGGCTCGCCACACGCGGCGGCCTTTGCCAGCGCCATCACCGCGCTGCTCGCCTCCGCCGCGAAATGGCCACACACACATGCCTGGGCCTGGTATCGGGTTAACGATCATTTGCACCTCAGCGGCCAGGGCGAACCGGGCGCTGACTGGCCGGCAAGCCTATCGCCGGATCAACTCGATGAGTTCTGTGAGCGTCGCCAATTGCAACGCTGGGCCACCGGCAGCGGCGAAAGCGTGCTGGGCTGGCTGCTTGCGCCGCAACAGTGCGGAACTGACGATGCCGGCGCTCTCGCGGAGCTGGCCCAGCAGCTCGCGCTGCAAACCCAGGGCATCACCTTGGCTCGTGCACAACTGACCCAGCGCGTGCTGTATGAAATTACCTATCTGGCCACCTCCACACGCGAACGCTCCGAATTTCTGATGGGCGTGCACAAGCAACTGGCCAGCCTGATCGACGCGGAGAATTTTTACCTGGCGCTGTACGACAGCGACACGCGCAAGATCACCTACCCGTACTACGTCGACATCATCGATACCGAGGCCCTGGAGTCCGAAACCTACGAGTACTTGAAGCCGGAGCATCTGTCGCTTACCGGCACGGTGCTCACCAGCGGCCAACCCCTGCTAATCGACGCAGCGGGTATCTACGCTGCCGAAGCCGAAGGGCGTTTTTTTTGCGTCGGGCACAAGCCGGAATTCTGGATGGGCGCGCCGCTGAAGAACGCTTCTGACGAAGTCTTCGGCATGCTCGCCATGCAGGTGTACGAAAAGTCCCGGGTCTACAACTCGGAAGACCGCGCGTTGTTTCTCGTCGTGGTGCGTCATGTGGCCATGGCGTTGGACCGCATTCTTCACCGTGCCGACCTTGAGGAAACCGTTTCGCGGCGAACGCTGCAGCTATCGGAGCTCAATCACACGCTGCGCCAGGAAGTGGCCGACCGAGAAAGGGCCGAACATCTCCAGAGCGCGCTGTTTCAGATCACCGAATTGTCCAGTCAGCCTGGGGAAATGGTCGATCTGTTCAGGGGCCTGCACAGCATCGTTGGCGAGCTGCTGTTCGCCCTCAACTTCTATATTGCGCAGTTCGACAGGCAGACCAACGAGGTCAGCTTTCCGTATTTCGTCGATGAACAACGCAGCGATCCGCCACCGTCGCGTCGCGGCCAGCGCGGCCTAACGGAGTATGTGATTCGGCAACGACGCCCATGCCTGATCGACTACGACGAAGCCTCACGATTGATGGACATCGGCGAAATCGAGCGCAGCAAAGAACCAGTGCGCTCGCAGTCGTGGCTGGGCATCCCGCTGTTTGCCGACAACGAAGTACGCGGTGTTCTGGTGGTGCAAAGTTACGAACCCAATGTGCGCTACACGCTCCGCGATCAGGAATTGCTGACCTTTGTATCGCGGCATATCGATACCGCGTTTTCCCGTCGCAACGCCGCCGAAGCGGTGCAGGCTGCCAACCTGCAACTGGAAGAACGCGTGCAAAGCCGAACTCGGGAACTCGACTTCGCCAACGCCAAGCTGCAACACGAAAACACCCATGACTCCCTGACCGGCCTGCCCAACCGCAGCCACTTGCAGCACCGGTTGAACCTCGCCTGGAATGACTTCCGCGACCACGGCAAACAGCTGGTGGTGATGTTTATCGACCTCGACCGTTTCAAGCTGATCAACGACAGCCTCGGCCACCACTTCGGCGACCTACTGCTCACCGAAGCCGCCTCCCGCCTGCGCGCCTGCCTGCGTGGCAGCGACCTGCTGGCGCGATTGGGCGGGGACGAGTTTGCCGTACTCGCTCCGGGCGCCCCGCTCGACGTCGCCATCGGTATTGCCGATCGCATCCTCACGGAATTCGACCTGCCGTTCGCCATCGACGGCCACACGCTGTTTTCCTCGTGCAGCATCGGCATCGTCAGCGCCGACCAGCAATTCCACCAGGAACCGGCAGACCTGCTGCGTGACGCCGACACGGCCATGTATCGGGTTAAAAATGCCGGGCGCGACAGCTTCGCCGTGTTCAACCAGGAACTGCGCCGCGAAGTGTCCGACCAAATGGAGCGCGAAGGCGCACTACGAAATGCACTAAAACGCAGCGATGAATTGGTGCCGTACTTCCAGCCCATCGTCAACGTTCGTACAGGTGAGTTGGTATCGCTGGAAGCATTGATTCGCTGGCATCAGCCCGACGGCACCGTCATCGCACCCGGTTATTTCCTGCCCGCGCTTGAAGGCCTGCGCCTGATCGGCCGGCTGGACTTGTACATGCTCAACTGCGTGGCCGAAATTCTCGCCCAGCCGCAGCACGCCAACTGGCCGACCGTGCACGTGAACTGCTCCAGCTACAGCATCACCCGCCCCGAATTCGCCGAAGAAGTGCTGAGCCTGCTGGCCCGCCACAACATCGCCCCGGCGCGCATCTGCCTGGAACTCACCGAAGGCGCCCTGGTGGCCGAACCGGCGCAAGCGCGACTGACCATGCAGCAGTTATCCGAACAAGGCATGAGCGTGGTGCTCGACGACTTCGGCTCCGGTTTTTCGTCCCTGAGCTACGTGCATCAGTACCAATTCAGCGGCTTGAAAATCGACAAATCTTTCATCTTCGAACTCACCACCAGCTCACGCAGCCGCGCGATTGTGCGCGCCATCGTGCGCATGGCCGAGTCGTTGGGGTTATCGGTGGTGGCGGAAGGGGTAGAAGACGAAGCGACATTGCAACTATTACGCGAGATCGGCGCAGGGCAAGCGCAAGGCTACTTCTTCGCCAAACCTCTGGCCCTGGAACAGCTCACGCAAAACCCGCTCATGCAACAAGGAAGCGTCGCCGCAAGCGACACCCACTAACTCTGTAAGCGCTTGATCATGCGTGCAAATTTACGGAAATTTCAGCTTGACAGCTAAGCCCCAGCCAAGAATAATGCGCGCCACTTGGCTACATAGCTCAGTTGGTTAGAGCATAGCATTCATAATGCTGGGGTCCGGGGTTCAAGTCCCTGTGTAGCCACCAAACAAAACAAAGGCTTACCTTCGGGTAGGCCTTTGTTGTTTCTGGGTAGTGACTACAAAGTGACTACACCGCGCCTACGCACACAGGCCCTTCCTGTGATGACGCCCGCCTACCCATGTAATATCTCGCGATCTCAATACAGCGAGCGACGGATACATGAACGAAAAATACAATCTGTTTTTCCGGATGGCAGGGCTAGTTATAGCCATATTGGTTATTTACGGGGTTATCGTGTATTTCTCCCTAAACAAATGGGACGAACGCGGCCAATTCGGCGACATGTTTGGAGCTACAAACACGCTATTTTCTGGCTTAGCGTTCGCAGCACTCATCTATACAGTGCATCTTCAAAGGATTGAGCTTTCCCTACAGCGTGACGAACTGAAAGAGACCCGACTGGAGCTGGCAAGGACGGCGGAAGCCCAGGAGAGGTCAGAAAAAAGCCTTGCCGCTACCGCAAAATCAAATCTTCTCGCTGCACAAATTTCCGCAATAGATAAAGCATTAAACATGCTCATGAAACAGAAGCACGATTACGACAACAGGGGCGCTTACCTTCTTGCATCCCAGTGGCCGGCCGATTACTACAAAGAGAAACTACCTAAAGAAATCAGAAAGCTAGAGCAGCGACTTTCAGATATCACTGTGCAAATCTTAGCTGCTAACGATACGTCTAATTAAGTTTAAGCTGAGCCAGCGGAGAAAAGCGTAACGCCGACTCCAGATGATCGGGTGACAGATGCGCATAGCGCATGGTCATCGCTATCGACGAATGCCCCAAGATCCGCTGAAGGCTGAGGATATCACCGCCGCCCATCATGTAATGGCTGGCAAAGGTGTGTCGCAGGATGTGGGTTAGCTGGCCTGGCGTGTTGAACCCACAGCGCTCATAGGCACCACGGAAGGCAGCACGGCACGACATGAACAGCCGCCCTCCCACAGGCATTCCCACCTTAAACGCTTCCGCTTCAACTTCCTGCGGGATCGGCACGGATCGAGACTTGCCATTCTTGGTGCGGTGAAAATGCACCTTCCCGCCGTAGATAGCCGAGCGTGTCAGGCTTTCCGCCTCGTCCCAGCGAGCGCCAGCAGCCAGGCATATCAGGGCAACCGGGTACGTGTGGTTATTGGTCGATTTGCGGCACTCATTCAGCAATTGGCCGACTTGCTCCAGGGTGAGAAACGACAGCTCCGTCTGGTCGGTCTTGATCTGTCTGATGTTGGCTAGAGGGTTGGTGCCAACCCATGCGCCGAGACGAATCAGCTCGGAAAACACCGCCGACAGGTATCGCTGTTCATGGTTAACCGTGTGCGGAGAAACGTCTTTGAGGCGGGCTTGTCTGTACCTGGCCCAAGCCAATGAATCGAACTCCGAAGCCCTAGGATTCCCCAAGCGTTCGACGACAGCTTGGGTTCGGGAAAGCCTGGCCTTTTCGTCTTTGAGCGAGCAGCCGTGGAGGTCGTACCAAACCTGCACCAGATCCAATAGACGATCATCGAGAGGCCGCCCGGTCTGGTTAAAGGTGTTGAAGTAATCCGACTCATACCGCTGGGCAGCGGATTTCGTCGCGAATCCCTTTTTCCGAATACGGCGGCCTGAACGGCCATCAACGTAGAAATCAGCAGTCCACGTTTTACCGTCCTTGCGAACACTCATACCGCCCTACCCCACCGAACACTTCGCTCTTCTAAGAGGGCTTTGATGTGTTTGTATAGGTCATGCTCGGTCATGTCCTTAGCGGCGTAGTGGTCGCGAATGACGACCCAGCAATCCCATTGCTGGAGCGTGGCGAAAGCCTTTTTTGCGCCCACCTTTTCCCTTGCCAGCAAGCTGACGAAGTTGCCCAGGAAAAGCTCCACGTTCTTACCGCTAAAGCCTCTGCTGGTCTTGTAATAGCGTTTGTAGTCGGTCTCGTCGAGCAGCGAATCGGCCTCAATTTCGACCTTCACGTCATCGCGAATAAGCGACCAGATGGGCATGAAATAACCCGGGCGGGCCAGCAGCTTGAACTGGGCCAAGCCGTACCGCCACAGACCGTCCAGATGGCAGGAAAACGCCTCAAACGACCGCGTGTCGATGGTGTTACCAGTAGCCAGGTCAGTGGACCCACTCGCGAACTGTTGGATGATGGAGTGGTGATACCGCAGCTCGATGCGCCAGACGTCTTGCTCCGGGTTGTAGTTGCTCGGGTCGTCTTGGTCGAACGAATCTCGGCGACGCCAGACGCTTTCCCAATAGTCGAGCTTGTCGGTAGCTCGGGCTTGCTCGGTTTTATTGTAGAGGCAGAGCTGCACACCGTTGGCCGAGCCAAACATAGAGGTCTCGCCACGTCCGTAGACGCTGGATTTCATGTGCCAATGCAGTTCATTGATGCCCGAGATATCACGATGGGTACGAGCTCGGCAGTGCATACGGGCCACCAGATCTTGCGGCGGTATCCAGCCCTGTAGATCTAGCGCCAGGTGTACCGCGCATTGGTTGATTTCCAAGTGTGAGAGCACAGCCTCAGCGTAGAAATCGAGCCGAGCTTGCAGGCGCGCAGGCGACAGGTTGTCGATGGCGTGGGGCGAGACTTCGATTTTCAGGTGTGGACCAATGCTGTCGATTTTGGCGTTGAAGTTCTTCACCAACAGGATGATGCCCAAATCGGCGTTCTGGAGCTTGTACTGGTAACCAGAGTCCTTCCCTACCCGCCCCGAATGCCAGCGCTGGCCAGCGAAATCGACAATGACGCCAGGGTTTTCAAAGAGCGCCATGATTTCCGGTCGGATCATGCCCTTGTACAGCTGGCGCACGGTATCGACGCCACAACGAAGCAGGCGAACGTCTGCCAGATCAACGAAACCCATTTGTTCTGGGTCGACAAAAAGACGACTTGCCGAATCGACCAAACCGGTCAGCAAGTTAATACGTGTGAAGTCTTTTATCTTGGCCATTTTTTCTAATTACTCTGGTTTAGTCTGGTCGTTCAGTTCGTTTTGTATGACGTGTTACAGGGACGTCACTCGGCGGCTCGCTTGCTCTGTACCGAGCCGCGCGCTCGCCGCCTTGCTCCTCAATTCAGGAGCGTCCTAGGCAACCGGCTGTTGTCCGGTATCGCAATCACACGGGTGCCCGAAATCTCGCTCACAGGAGCGGTAGCGTTGGTTTGGTAGGGGTTCGCTTGGGGTGTTGCGGATTGGATGGATTGGCCGCGCGCGAGCTGTTGCGCAGGCATTGCGCCCTTGCATACGGCTTGGCCTTCCCATTCCTTGTACTTGATGACCACATAGCACGGGCCGCGATAGCCAAGCTTGTAGCCAATGTCGATCAGCTCGTTTCCGGTCTGCCTGAACACCCGGCCTTCATCATCTTCGACCTTGAACATCACTTTGCGGGTGAACTGCCCATCACGGGTGCCTTCCACTACGGCCTCAACATAGATATGCCGACCATCGAAGGGATGGGCTAAGACAGGATCCAGTGGAGCACCAGACCGGCCACCCAGAGAAACAGGCAGTACATCAGCAGCCACGTTACTAATATTTTGAGCAGGCGCAGCAGCAGCCGGAGCAGCTTTTTCAGCGGCGGGAGCAGCAGTTTCTTTGTGGGCTCCAGCAGGGCCGAAATCAATTCCGCCGAGAGAAAATACAGCGACAAAAACGCTGGCAATAAATGCCAGGAGAAAAAGTAATTTAGGTGAACGGAAAAGGCTCTTACCGGCCGTGGTGTCTTGGGAGACGCCTGTAGCAGTGGATTGGTAGAGTCGGAAGGTGTCGGGCTTGATTCGCTTGTATTCAACGATGGTGCCTTCGGCTGGGGCGCGGTTGAGCTGGGCGTCATGCTGGGCCTCCTTATAGCGGCCAGATATGCCGATCACGGCAAGGTTTGAGTGCTTGTAGGCCATCTCGCTAGTCATCCGAATATCGTCACGGATGTAGCTGATGTTTGGGGTCGTTAGAACCACGTCCCAGTTCCAATGCCGGTGGCGGGTCCAGCCGTCGAGCCAATCCATGGGGCGATCCGCAGCGGCGGCCGCCTCACTACCACCCGGATAGTCGAATTGGGCTAGGTCTTTTTCCCGCCATGCCTTGGGGAAAACCAGTTGGGTTTCGTCAAAGATGATGAATGCGCCCCGCGGTGCCCATTGGAACCAAGAGCGCATCTTTTCCATGTCGGCACGAACCTCAAGGTCGAGGTTGATGATGTCTACCGACTCGGGCAGCTCGGGCATGACCTGTAAAACGCGCTCCAGCGTGAAGCCACGAATGTTGGTGATGATCAGCCGGCCGGCTTTGAGTGCGCGCACAGCATCGTCTTGGATAGCGCCGGATGTTTTGTAGGAGCCGTTCGGGCCGTGGTGAATTTTGATGGCCATCGTCAGCGACCCATGAACGGCACGAAGCGGAGCATGAAGCGTGTGGATAAAGCGGAGAACAGGATATTCAACGCTTGCGGGATGCCGAAGAAGGAAAGCCCGCTCAACACCTCCCCCGGTAAACCGGAATACATCTGCCGGATTTGCTGGGTAACGCCGATGCTGTTCACCACGTCTTGGGCGGCTTCATACGCCACTTGCAAAGCGAAGATTTGCATCTGGATATACGAGTACAGCGCGGCCTTGGTTGCGATCGCCATAAAGGTTTTGAGCAGGTCGTAAATACCAGTCGTGAGGAAGTCCCATACGTATTGGAAGAACAGGAAAATCTGGTCAATGGTGCTGCTGATCCATTCCACGGTTAGTCCCTCAAGATGATGAAGCCGGCCAAGATCGTTGCGCAGGCGAGCAGGATGTATTTCAGGTAAATGAGCTGGTCTTCGAAGTCGGCGGGGCAGAAATCGAGATTGGTGTTGATGTAGGGGCTACGGATAGGAATGTCGTAACAGGGCAGCTTTGCGCCACCCGTGCCGATGTTCAGGTCGAAGGCACCCGAAAACAGAGTTGAGTACTGGTTAATCAGGCTATCCAGTTGCTGGCGGCCTGCGTCTATCTTGGCCTGCCATGCCGCTTCCTCTTCGCCGAAGCCTTCGGATGCGTTACCCACGAGTTGCTTGGAGGGGCCGGCGATTTCGTCGTCGCCTTCTTCTTCCTCACCTTCGCCTTCACCCTCACCACTACCGGGCGTGCACTTGGCACCCTTACAGCTAGAGCTAGAGTCGCCGGGCGATCCGTCCGCGTTGGTGTGGTTGTTGTTGGTAGTGGTCGTAGTCGTCGTGGTGCAGCTGTTAACGCCGGTGCACTTGGTTTCGGTTTTGGTGGTCGTGGTCTGCGTGTCTTTTGAGCCATCCGGGTTGGAGGTCGTTTTGGTTTCGGTGTCGGTCTTTGTCTTGGTCGATTTTGGCTGTGTGATGACGCAGGTCCAGTTGCCTTGAACCGTCCCCCACTTGCAGTTTTCGTCGCCGTCTTGCTTAACCTCTTTGGTCTCGGTGCAGTTGTAGACCTTTACCGGCTTGCCATCAGCGGTTGTGCTATCTGGGCCGGCTTCGCACTTGTTCGAGGTTTCGACTTGAGGGGCGGTATCAGCCTTGGTGCAGTCGGACTCAAGATTGCATTCGGTGTAGCCCGCTGGGTTAGCTGCCGTGCATTGATTGCCGGTGTAGTTGCCGTCGTAGTAATACGTGGTCCGGCCACCAGTAGTTAGCGGGTTGGAGTTCGTGTGATAAGCAACAGAGCAGCCGTTGATGCAGGCCGAGCCAGGGAGGGGAACAGACGCAGAGATATTTGAAGCCCGGCCCGTTTTTTCGGTGCAAGGGTTGAAGGGAACGTCGCAGGAGCCTTTATCGGGGTTGTAGGTGGTGCCAGCCGGACAGCTAGTACCACTGCGCGTGATGTTCCATTCATAGTTAGAAGGGTTGTATGAACCGGGCATATTTACCCGCAGAACCTTGCACCTAAAAATAGTCTCGCTGAATTTATATAGACCCGTTTCGGTGTAAGCATAAACGGTAGTGGAAGCGTTGGAACGGGCGACAGCGCCGGTACAAGCAGCGGCGGGAGACGGATAATTAACATTCGCGTAAGCCCAAGAGTAATCAGCAGCGAAAGCCGATTGCGACGAAGCGAGCAAGGCCGCAAAAAAAAAGAAAGCGAGCTGTTTTTTCATGCCATAAAAAAGGAGCCTTTCGGCCCCTTTTCCCTCCAGATCAGAAGAACTCGCCGCAGCGGTAACCGGTGATGAAGGCCCCGGCCACGAATGCGCCGAGCCACACTGACCAGAGCATCTGTTACGACTTACGCAGCATGCCGAAGATGACGCCAGCGCAAGCCAGAACGGCCAGTGCCAGAGCGACATAACCGGCCACAGTGCCAGCGGAAGTAGCGCCGGCAGTGATTTGCTCTTCGATGCCGTCAGTGCTGATTGGGATGGCGGCAGCCATGGCCTGACCAGCGGAAAACAGAGCTACGCCAGTAGCGATGCCCAGGTTGCGAACGGTGTTGCTCAGTTGCAGTTTTTTCATTAGTTGTTACCTCATACGTCGAAGGATTGAGGCTATCCATCCACCGGATAGCCCGATTACGAACACCAGCAGCACACCGCCAAAACCAACGGCGAAGGCTTTTGGTGAAAAACCACCTGAGACCAGAATGTCTACATAGCCAGCGGCCTCAGGCGGAATCAGATAGGCCTGTTGCCATCCAAGTTGGGAGCAGCTGATAGAGGCATCAGCGTTAGTGACCCACTCCATGCAAACCTGAACAGCAACGACCATCAGTAGTTACCCACCAGAGGAAGGCCGCCGAACGCTTGCACCTGCGCTACCACCGAATCGGCAATGGCGAGGCCGTCAGAGAGGCCCCACAGGTAGCCGCCGATACCGGCTAAAGCAGCGATGAACAAATAGCGATGCATGGCAAACCCTCCCGTTTAGCCGTTACGCCTTGGGCGCTTCGGTGGTGGGTTTGCTTGGAGCTTGTTGGGGCGATTGAGTGGCAGTGCGGGGCTTGACCGACTCGATGTGCAGGGCAAGATTTTTGCCTTTGTTCTGGCCGCCACGGGCAACGTCGAAGGTGATGCGCACAGTTTCCAGCGGCGAGAAGTGAGCACCGGCAGCGAAGATTTCTTCGGCGGCGTCATCGTCGGCAGCCATGCCGATAATCGACAGGCCGTGCTCGGTTTTGCCGTCCGGCTCATCGCCGTAAAACACCTTGATGTACTTGGTGCCGCCTTCGCCGTCGAAGCGCTGAGTACCGAGAAATGCCACTTCCATAGTCGAACGAGCCATCGTTGTTTCCTCGCTTAATTGCGCGTTATTGCGCGGTTTTGCCTTTCAGCAGGCCGAGCGATCCCGAGCGGATGAACTTTGAAATTTCAAAGCCGCTGGGGTGAATCGGATTGCTGGGGTTTTGGTTACCGGCCTACTTGGCCGCTTGAAGCTTTAAAACCAAGGGCCATGCCCTTGTTATCCCGTTTCGTCACCCGTGACCGCGTCTGGTAAACCAGCCCCGGACACGGGCGACGATTTGGTTTGTCCGGTGCTTTCGATTGGTACATACCGAAAGCGCTTAAGGAACCGCCACCGAATCAGCAGATAGGTCAGCAGTGGGAAATTCAGAACCGCTCCGAGAAGAGCCCATTGGTTGATTGCCATCAGCTCAACTCTCCAGTTCGAACAGGTCGTACCGAGGCACGTAGGGCGTTGGCTTGCCGGTGTCGTACACAACGTTCCAGTACTTCGGGGGCCGGAGCGGTGGCGAATGTTTCTCGCAGATAAAGGCCGGCGTTACTTCCCACTCCGACAGCAAGACTTTCCAGACGCCAGCTACCCGGCCCATCTTTAAGGGGCGTATCGGGCGTGCTGACGCGGGGCGGCATAGCTCGCATCGTGTGGATGGGGAGGAAACGACGCTCACCATCGCGGCCTTTGACCAGCAGACAGAGCAGCCACAGCCCACGGAGTGCAGCAGATGCAGATAGGCGTTGAGCGTTTTCAAGGCTGGCCGCACTAGTCATCGGAATAGTCCCCGGCGCAGAAGATAGTTTTGCCACGGTCGATATCGCGGCGGATGCGGTGCAGGTTGATGACGCGACGGCGGCCAATTTTGACTGTAGGGATAGCGTTGGACTCTACCCAACCGCGCACCACGTCTTGGCTGATTTCCTCTAAGCCGATCATTTCGGCGAAAACGAGCTGGGAACAAAAAGGCGAATCACGGAAGTCAGTGACGCGCTGTGCATTTCCCTCTGCGTTGAAGCCCACTACCCCAGACTGTTCCATGGATGTACCCTATAAGCGTCGATTTATTAACTAAGTAATATTTACTAACCTGATAGCCATTATGCCTATCCTGTTACTAAGTACAATATACTAAGTAGAACTTTTTGGCATGATAAGAGAACGGCTTATAAGCCTTTTCGACTCCAAGCGGACTAGCGTCTGGTTTGAGAGAGAAACGGGGATCGACCGGTATCGCTGGGGAAACATCCGCAGCGGTAAAGCACGGCTATCAGATGCAGAGATGGAAGCGGTGGTAAAGCTGTTCCCTCACTATGCACTTTGGCTAGTGAGCGGGCAGGTAGCACCAGAATGTGGACAGACGAGTCCAGAATACGAAGAAGCTAACCGAAACTTGAAAGGTCAAAACGCGGGATAGCGATCACTCAAGAAGCAGCTAGGCGCTGGTATGCCCGAAGACCCAAGGAAGGAACATAAAAGCAGATGAAGTGGCGGGAAGTAGAGTATTAAGAAGATAAAGCTGAAAACGCACTAAGAAATAGTCAACTTAATATGCCAGGGAGAACCAAATGCCAAAAATAGATGAAATAGAAAATACCAGCCCCATCATAGAAAGATTTGAAATAACCAACCTAAACGGATATAAAAATTTAAAATTAACCTCAAAAAACTGTGTAAAAGTAATTGCCGCTGAAAATGGCACAGGAAAAACAACTTTACTAAATGCTTTACACGGATTACTTACCGGAAAACTAAAAGGACTTTTCACCCTTGATTTTTCCGAAGTAAAAATTAAATTCCGTGATCATGACGAGATCTCCGCAAGCAAAAAAGAACTATTCCCTGCGGGGCTCTTAAAAAGCATTAACAGTGACGCTAGTGATGAACTTCGCTCCTATGACATCACAGAACTAGAACTATACGAGCTGTTCGCTAACCTTGCAGATGGAAGCCGAGGCTCCGCCTCTCGGAGTGAAGCGTACAAAAAAGTTTTTAACAACTCCCCATATGACCATGAAGATACTATGGAGCTCTGCGAAAGAGCCTTTAATGATTATCAAACTTCTTCATCCTATTCCGACTTTTTTTTAAAAATAAAAACCATAACAAATGGAATAAGCGTTCTATATCTCCCAACGTTCCGTCGAATCGAGGCAGAATTCTCAGAATATAAAAACCTGAGAAACACTAGAAGCCGAAACAGAATAACTAGACTATCCTCCGATCCAGAAGTAGACAATTCAGGTCCCCTTATTTGGTTTGGAATGCAAGACGTAGAGGATGAGCTAGATAGAATTAAAGAAAAAATTAAGAACGACACTTTTTCTGCATATTCTGAAATCAGCGCACAATCTCTTGAAGCTCTTTTGTCGCCTGAAACTAAAGAGCCAGCCTCAATTAGGCATGATGATCAAGAGCTCAAGTCAGAGCTTAAGCTTGTGCTAGCGAGGCTTGGAAAATCTGAAAGTGATGCAGAAAGAAAAATTGAAAATTTGATTCAGAGCGGGGAAATCAACAACGAAGAATATAACTCTCTGCGCAACCATTTATCCCAACTACTTTCTATTTACAAGCAAACCCAGACAGACGAGCAGTCAATCGAAGGCTTTATAACTGTAATCAACAATTACTGGAAAGCATCCGCTGCTGAAAGCAACTCAAACGTAGAAAAAGAATTTACATTTGACAAGCTCGCCTTAAATGTATTCGTAAACAACATGTTTATAGACAAAGAAATTAAACTGGGAAATTTGTCGTCCGGCGAAAAACAGATAATATCAATCTTTGCAAAACTACATCTAAATCCGCAACGAAAATATATAGTACTTATTGACGAACCAGAACTATCGCTATCAATTGCATGGCAGAAGCTATTTCTCCCAGACATATTAGAGTCGCCTACATGCGCGCAGCTTATCGCAATCACTCACTCCCCCTTTATATTTGACAATGATTTAGACCAATACGCGGGAACCTTAAATATAAGCTACAGCAACAAAAAGGAGTGAGCATGGAAAGCATTGATAAGATGCGAGCCGAAAGGAAATCACCGCACGTAGCCCTACAAACTTACAACCTGATAAGATCAAAAAATCCAGACGTATTAATTTGTGTTTTTGAAGGCCCCGACGATATACCATTTTATGACACGCTACTTAGAAAGCTAAGAAGAAAACCAATCTATAAAAATTTTGCGGCCAAGGGAAAAGACCAAGTTCTCGGTCTGAGAGAAATACTCAAAAAAAATGAGGAGCAATCCAACAATAACGTCATCTACTTTGTTGATAAAGATTTCGATCACCTAAAAAATCACAAAGCAGGAGACGACATATACTGCACAAGCCATTATTCCATCGAAAATATTCTAGTATCCCCCCAGATACTGAGTGAAATCCTTGCAACCGAATTAAAGTGCGAACCGGAAGAACAAGAAACAGTACAGGCAATAATCGAAAACTTCACAATACTCCAACAAGATTTCTTCGAAAAAATAGAGCTACCTAACAAAATCATTTTCTATTGCAGAAAATCAAGTATAAAAATACCAAGTATAGGGTCAGCAAAAGAATATTTTTCGGTTACGGCAAGCAGTATAACGCTCAAGAGCGATGATTTTTACGATCTCTTAGGCTGGCCGCAAGAACTGGATCGATCAGAAATTATCACAATACAAGACGAATTTGAGAGTCTAGACCCGCGAAGAGACTGGAGGGGGAAATTTCTATTTTATTTCTTTCAAGAATATATAAAGTCTCATATAGAAGACAGAACATCTCCAACACCAAGAATTTTCTCGAAGCGAGTAAAAATTCAGTTTAACCCAAAAACAGATATTAGAACTTTTGCATTGCTCGCAGACATACCAGACTGCCTAGAAACTTTTGTTAACTCTCACTTTCCGAGAGACGTAAGTGAAAGTACAGAAAACTCAGAAGTCGCCCTAGCCTAGACTCAAAGTAACAAGGTGACTACATCAGCAGGTTTTACTGAAAGACTCTGGGTAAATCTGGAAACGACAACGCTGAAGCCCTAGTTTCATGGGCCTTTCTGGCCTGCTCAGGTTCCCCCTCGAGGATTCATAATGCTGGGGTCCGGGGTTCAAGTCCCTGTGTAGCCACCAAACAAAACAAAGGCTTACCTTCGGGTAGGCCTTTGTTGTTTCTGGCTTCTGATAATTCGCAGACAGCCTCCGAAAATATTCGATTTTCCGACCGAAGATGCCGAGAGAACCTTTGCTGGCTTCGGCTAGGTGTAGCACTTATGCCTGAGCTAACAGCGGCTCAATTTCCTGCTCGATCTCTTGCCCAGCCTCCGCGATCGCGATGATCAATGCGTACTCGCTTTGAAGATTCATCCAAAATTGCGGTGAAGTATCGAAATAACGGCCTAACCGAATTGCTATGTCTGCGGTCACGCCTCGCCTTTCGCGAACGATTTCATTAATCGTCGGCGTGGAGACGTGCAAGGCGCGGGCAAGTGCCGTAGGGGTAATGCATAACGGCTCAAGAAACTCCTCTCGCAAGATCTCTCCTGGGTGGATCGGGCGCATCCCGTTAGCAACCATGTGAAATCTCCTCAGTGGTAATCCACAATTTCAACGTTCTTCGGGCCGGTATCGGTCCAGACAAAGCAGATCCGAAACTGGTCGTTGATTCGAATGCTGTACTGACCCGCGCGATTTCCCAGCAATGCCTCAAGCATATTTCCTGGTGGCGACCTTAAATCGCGGAGGCCCGCGGCAGCGTTAAGCATCGCGAGCTTACGGGTCGCTACATTCAGAATGTTGCCCCAGCGCTTAGAACGGCCTGTTCCAAATAACGCTTCAGTATCCGTACAAGCAAAATTCAGAATCACGCTTTAATCCTTAACGTTAAGCGTTAATTTAGTATTCGGCATGGCGACCGTGACGTCAACAATTCGTGGTACCAACCGACCCGTAAGTAGGTTACGGGTCGTGCCTCGACGCTGCTGCGCTGCTTGAGAAATTGGCCCATTTCCATGCGAAACTCAGATCCTTCGCCCGACACAACTCCCCACATCGCGCAAAAAGGATTTCGCCGTGCTCTCCCGTTTCGTGCTGTCCGCCCTCTTCTTCTTGCTCTTCAGCGTCGCCCAACCCAGCCTTGCCAACACACCCTGTTCCGGCGCCAAAGGCGGCATCGCCCGTTGCGATGGTGAGCTGTTTGTTTGTCGTGATGGTTCGATCAGTGGGTCGAAGAAGAACTGTGCGGCGATCCATGGCGGGAGCCCTGCGCCTTTGAAGGCGGTGGGTGGGAACGCCGGTGGGGATTGTCCGTGTGGTGGCGGGACGTTGTGTGTCGGGCCGCGGGGTGGGGAGTTTTGTGTGACGCCGTCGGGAAATAAGAGTTATCGGCGTAAGTAGTCACGCGACCAATCCTTCGCTCCGCACTGGTCCAGGCAATTACTCCTATAATCGCGCGCGCTGGAAGCGGGCAGCCCTAGTGCAGAACATCCTTTCGCAGGCGTTTCCCGAGTACGCGTTGTGGCTGATATTGGGACGAAGGCCAGCAACTGAGCATCAAAGTCCAGACGGCATCGAGCCAGACTAAATTTCGTTAAAGCGCGCCTTGAGGCGAGCGGAGAAAACATGAGAGACGATTTCGACGACATCCGCGCCGAGCGCGACCGCCCTGTCCGTTCCGGTAGCTCGACCCATAGCAATCCTCATGCAGGGCTGTGGAAGCAGATCGCGCTGGGGCTTGTCGTCGGGTGGGTGGTGATTGCGGTTTTAAGCGTGTTGGGTTGGACGGTGTTTGGGCATCTAGCGTTGGGTACGTTGAAGTTTGGGGCGCCGTAGTCGAGGTGTTGATGGGCGGCTCAGGGGTTGAGCGAGGACAACGGGGTTGGCACCAGATTGAAGATTTAAGAGCTCGAGCCTGAAGCCTCTCCTATAGGACCTGGTCCGGCGGGATGGGCTTTGGGCTCGGGCTTTTTTGTTTCAGGGGGTGCGGCCGCCGTCGCTGTCGATGAAGCGGGCGATTTCGTCCAAGGCGGGGGCTTTGTAGCGCAGGGGGCGCGACAGGGCGGCGACGAGGCTGATATGGCTGACGTTGTCGTAGTAGTGCTCGCTCACCGGCACGCCGGCTTCTCGCAGGCGCTTAGCCAGGCCGCCGGTGTTGCGTTTCGGGTTGACGAGGTCGTCTTTTTCCGCGGCCATCAATAAGGCTGGCGGCGCGCTGGCGGTGACGTGGTTGATGGGTTGCGAGTCCGGCGGGCTGTTGGGGTGGAAGAACACGGGGCGCACGTCGGGGTTTTCGATGGGGAGAAAATCGTATGGGCCAGCCAGGCCGATCCAGCCGCGCATGTCGCTGGCGCTGAGGTTCACTTCGGCCAGCAGGCGCGGGTCGAGCGCGAGCATGGCGGCGTTGTAGCCGCCGGCGCTGTGGCCCATGACGAACATGTGTTCGGGATCGCCGCCATAAACGGCGATGTGCTGGTGTACCCAGGCGAAGGCGTGGGCGCCGTCTTTGAGGAAGTCGGGGTAGCGCACCTGCGGGTACAGGCGGTAGTCGGCGATGACTGCAACGTAGCCTTTGCTGGCCAGGGCTTCTCCGACGAAGCGGTAGTCGTTGCGCTCGCCGCTGTTCCAGCTGCCGCCGTAGAAGAACAGCACGACCGGCGTTGGGCCGGCTTTTTTGGCGGTGGGCACGTAGATGTCCAGGCGCTGACGGGGGTCGCTGCCGTAGGCAATGGCGCTGGTTTTGTTGTAGCTGTCGGTGGGGCTGATAGCGTTGAGCAGGCCCACGGGGGAGCAGGCGCTGAGGAAGGTGCTGAGGGCGAGGAAAAGCGGGGTGAGCAGTCGGCGCATAGAGGAAGTTGCTCTTGAGTTGGACTGCAGCAGGAGTGAACGCCTTGCCCTCTCCCCTAGCCCCTCTCCCGCAGGCGGGAGAGGGGAAACAAGCAATGATTACGAGGACAAGTACGAAGACCGTGTCAGCCCCAAACGCAATGCGTCGAGGAATTGGGTGCGTTCCCGTGGGCTGATCTTCGCGCTGGCGACTTTGTCGCGATAGTGAGTCATCAGCTCCTCGGGCGACAGGTGCACGTAACGCAGCATGTCTTCGATGGTGTCGTGGGTTTCGATACCGGCGTGGTACGCGGTGCCGTCCGGGTTCTGGTAGATGTTCACCGAGTCGGTGTCGCCGAACAGGTTGTGCATGTCGCCGAGAATTTCCTGGTAGGCGCCGACCAGGAAGATGCCGAGCAAGTAGTCTTCACCTTCGCGAACTTCGTGCACCGGCAGGCTGGTTTCGATGCTCTGCTCGTCGACGTATTGCTTGATCTTGCCGTCGGAGTCGCAGGTCAGGTCCTGCAGCACGGCGCGGCGCAGCGGTTCTTCGCCGAGACGGTGCAGCGGCAGAATCGGCAGCACCTGCCCGATGGCCCAGGTGTCCGGCAGGCTCTGGAATACCGAGAAGTTGCAGATGTATTTGTCGGCAAGCTTGTCGTTGAGCTCGTCGAGCACTTGGCGGTGCGAGCGCTGGCGGGCTTTGAGCGAGTTGTGCAGGCGACGGCACACGGCGAAGTAGCACTGCTCGGCCAGGGCTTTTTGGGTGAGGCTGATTTTGCCGTCGGCGTACTGGCTGGCCACGTCGCTCATGTAGTGGGTGGCGCGCCAGTAGGTTTCGGTGACCATTTCCAGGTCCGTCGGGCCCAGCAGGTCAACCAGCCATTGCACGGTTTCGGGCAAGGTTTCCTTGTCGTCGATGGCCGGCACTTCGTCGTTGTGCTTTTCCACGTCGGTCACTTGCACCACCAGCATGGCGTGGTGCGCGGTGAGCGAGCGGCCGCTTTCCGAGAAGATGTGCGGGTGCGGCAATTCCTGCGCGTCGCAGAATTCCTTGAGCATGCCAACCACAACACCGGCGTAGTCGTCCATGTCGTAGTTGATGGAGCTGGCGTTGCGCGAGTGGGTGCCGTCGTAGTCCACGCCCAGGCCGCCACCGACGTCGATGTGGTCAACCGGCAGGCCGAGGCCGCGCAGTTCGCCGTAGTAGCGGATGGCTTCTTTGAAGCCGTGCTGGTAGTCGGCCAGGTTGGCGATTTGCGAGCCCATGTGGAAGTGCAGCAAGCGAATGCCTTGGTCCAGGTTGGCGGCACGGAAGCGCTCGACCACGGACAACAGTTGCGCCGCCGACAGGCCGAACTTGGATTTCTCGCCGCCGGTATCCGCCCATTTGCTTGAGGCCAGCGACGACAGCCGAACGCGCAAACCTACCTGCGGCGCGACTTTAAGCTCGGCCGCTTCTTCGATCACCAGCTGAACTTCAGATTCTTTTTCGATGACGATGAAGACGTTGTGGCCGAGCTTCTGGCCCATTAGCGCCAGGCGGATGAATTCACGGTCTTTGTAGCCGTTGCACACGATGGTGCCGCCCTTCGGGGCCAGCGCCAGCACGGCCAGCAGCTCCGGCTTGGAGCCGGCTTCCAGGCCGATGGACACGTTCTGCGTGGCGATGATGTTTTCCACCACCGCTTCCTGCTGGTTGACCTTGATCGGGTACAGCGCGGTGTATTGGCTCTTGTATTCGAGGCGCGCGATGTTGGCGTCGAAGGCGCCGGTCAGCTGGCGCACGCGGTCTTGCAGAATGTCGGGGAAACGCACCAGCAGGGGCAGCGACAAGCCGCTCTGACGCAATTCTTCAACTTGCTCGAACAGGTCGATCGGCGCGCTGTTGGGGCCGCTGGGGCGCACTTCGACGCGGCCCGCTTCGTTGATGGCGAAATAGCCGGCGCCCCAATGGCGAATGCCGTAAACGCTGCGGCTGTCCGCAACGGTCCATTGGCTGCCGTCATCTTTACGTGTGCGTCGTACGGACATTCAGGTTCCCTTTTTGGAAGAATTCAAAAACGCCGGGCAGCCCCGACTCGAGCAAGGTAAGCAGTGGACATGACGATTACTGAGGTGTTCAGCCGCGTCGATGACGAACAAGGCACAGCGAAAGTTTAGGAGGCGACGGATCAGCCGCCGGATTTCTTCGCTTTGAAGCCTTGCTTGATCAGCTCATCAAGCAGCAGTTGCACGTGGTCGCCCTGGATTTCGATAACGCCGTCTTTCGCCGAGCCGCCACAACCGCAGCGCCGTTTAAGTTGGCTGGCCAATTCTTTAAGCGGCTCTTCGGCCAGGGGCACGCCCGTGATCGTGGTTACCGTTTTGCCGCCGCGACCTTTGGTTTCGCGGCGCACGCGGGCGATGCCATCCCCGTCGGGAATGGCGGTCTGTTTGCAGATGCAGGCGTCCACCGGTTTGCTGCAGTCGGGGCAATGCCGGCCTGCATCGGTGGAAAACACCAAACCGCCGAGGGCGGAAAACGACGAAGCTTTCTTGACCACCGGGTTGTCCTCGGTCAGGAAGGTCCAGCGCAGCGTTAGTAGGTGGACCTGAAAGCGACTAGCTGACGAGGTGTCAGCCGCGAAGCCCCACTCTGGCAGGGGCAGCGCACCTGGGCCGGGAGGCTCAGGCTTGAAAGGCGGCGCAGTGTACCGATAATTTTCGCTGTTGCTAATAGCCAATTTGCGCCATTAAACGCTGAATTCGCGACCTGCTGCACCGCTGCGTAAATAACGCTTGAAGGCTTCCAGGGAATCGGGACAAAACGGCTGGTTTTCAGCGGCGACCAAGACGGCTTCGATGGTGATGAAACGAGCTTCGAGCACCTCTTCAGGTTGCAGGCGCAACGGCGCATCCGACACGGCAGAAAACACCGCGCCCCAGAGACGATTGCCCGGCTGCTCGAAGAAAAATCGCCCGTGCTCACGCAGCGTTACACCGCCGACACCCAGCTCTTCTTCCAACTCGCGGGCGGCCGACTCGGCGTAGCTTTCGCCTCGCTGCACCATGCCGCCAGCGGCCACGTCCCAGTAACCGGGATACACCGCTTTGCTCAGGGTGCGACGGTGAATGCACAGCTCGCCGGCCGAGTTGAACAACAGAATGAACGTGCCGCGACCGATCAGGCCGCGCTCGCGAAGCTCGGCACGCGGCAGGCTGCCGAGTTCGTTGTCGGCTTCGTCCACCCAAGCGATGTGCTCGGCGTCGGAGGCGGCCCGGTGGGCCACCTCGTTGGCAGGTGCTTGGACCATCAACCCTGACTCAGCAGTTGACGCAGGTCGATGATGGCGGCGTTGGCGCGGGAGATGTAGTTGGCCATCACCAGCGAGTGGTTGGCGAGAATGCCGTAGCCGCTGCCGTTGAGCACCATCGGGCTCCACAGCGGTTCCTGGCACGCTTCCAGCTCACGAATGATCTGACGCACGCTAACGGTGGCGTTCTTTTTCGCCAGCACGTCGGCGAAGTCCACTTCAATGGCCCGCAAGATGTGCGACAGCGCCCAGGCCTGGCCGCGCGCTTCATAGAACACGTTGTCGATCTGCATCCACGGCGTTTCGTAGACTTCTTCACGCACAGCCGGCACGTCGCCCGCCGTCACGGTTTGCACCGGCTCCTTGGTGCCGCTGTTCAGGCGAACCTGACCGACGCTGGCAGACAAGCGTTGCGACAACGAGCCCAGGCGCGTGGCGGTGTCGCCCAGCCAGTTATTGAGGTTGTCGGCGCGGGTGTAGAACTGCGCGCTCGGCTGGTTCGGATCGGCCAGACGGGCGAGGTAACGGTCGAGAGATTTGACGCCTTCGCGGTATTCGGCTTCGGAGGCCGGCAGCGCCCAGCTTTTATTGTCGAAGTTGAAACGCGGCTCGGCCTTGGCCAGATCCGGGTCTTCGGTGGACTGGGTTTGCGAGCGAGCGAAGTCTTTACGCAGTGCGCGGGAAAGGTCGCGAACCTGCACCAGCGCGCCGTATTCGAAGCTCGGCATGTTGTCGAGCCAGAGGCCTGGCGGGGCGAGGTCGTTGGAGAGGTAGCCGCCTGGTTTGTCGAGCAGAGTCGACACGACTTTCTTCAGAGTTTCTACCGTGGTGTAACCGCTAACCAGTTGGCGATTGGCTTGTTGCGCCGCCTGTTGGGCGTTTTGCTGAACCTGGAACAAGCCGGGCTCTTGGCTCCACCACCAGCCGATCAGGCCCGCCACTATCAAATACAGCGCCAGCAAAGTGCCGAGGGCGCGGCTGACCCACAGGCCGCCAAAATAACTGCGGGCGCCGTCTACCGAGTTCCCGACGCCGTCGCGCACGGTGCTTGCGCGGTTCTTCCAATTCAACATGGCTTTGTCCTTTCAATCGAAGTCAGCAGTTCGACCACAGCCTCTACGGAGGGTGCCGCCTGATTGGCGCCTCTTTCTCGGAGTGCGCGGCGGGGCACTGTTCTTCTACGGCCCGCCGGGCACTATAAGGGAAGCGCTTGCGGATGCGCAGGGCGCCGACGCAAACTTAGCGCCGGTTGTGTAACAGGTTTGTCACCTATCAGACGTTTCTGCCGCCCGTCAAAGAATCGATGTACGACTGGCGTCAAATGATCGACGGTACTAGCCTGTAAGAGTGCCACTGGTAGCATAGCGCCACCATTCGAGCCGCCCATGCGGCACCGCCGTATCACAGAAGACGTCCGGCCATGTCCGAGCAAGAAGATCTCAGCAGTGACCGCCTCAAGCATCACTTTGCCCAGCGCGTAATTCACCAGGCGCGGCAAGTGCTCGAAGTGTGGCAGCGGCTGCAAGAGCGCGAATGGAATGACACGGAACTGGCCGAAGCCAACCTGCGTTTGCTGCGCTATGCCGAGCGTTTCGGCCAGGAAGACCACGCGCAATTGGCCCGCAGCATCGGCCAGTGCCTGGAAGCCAGCGGCGCCAACAAAGGCCGCCTGAATAGCGCGCTGATCACCGAACTCAATCAATTGATGCAGCGCCTGTCGCGCACCGGGCTGCGCCATGGCGATCAATACGAACAAACTTTCCTACCGCCGCTGCGCAAACCCGTTTATGTCGGTTTGCAGGATCGCGAGCGCGCCGAGCGCTTGGCCCAGCAGTTGGAATTCTTTGGCTTGAGCGCGCAGTCGTTCGGCAGTGTCAGCGCCTTTCGCGCGGCCATGCGCGAACGCCATCCGGCCGCCATTCTTATGGAAGTCGACTTCGCCGGCCCCGGCCAGGGCTTGGAGTTGGCGAACGAAATTCAGCAAGACCTCGAACAAAAACTGCCGCTGCTTTTTTATAGCGAAGAAGAAACCGACACCCCTACCCGCCTCGCCGCCGTGCGTGCCGGCGGGCAAGAATTCTTCACCGGCAGCCTGGATGCCTCCACCTTGCTGGAGCGTATTGAAGTGCTCACCCATGTGAGCCAGTACGAGCCCTTCCGCGTGCTGGTCATCGACGACTCCCGCGCCCAGGCCACGCACACCGAACGCGTGCTCAACAGCGCCGGCATCATCACCCACACGTTGACCGATCCGATCAAAACCATGAGCGTGCTGGCCGAGTTCCAGCCGGACCTGATCATCCTCGACATGTACATGCCCGAGTGCAACGGCACCGAGCTGGCCCAGGTGATTCGCCACAACGACCGTTACGTCAGCGTGCCGATTATTTACCTGTCGGCCGAAGACGATCTGGACAAGCAGCTCGATGCCATGAGCGAGGGCGGGGACGACTTCCTCACCAAACCGATCAAACCGCGCCACCTGATCGCAACCGTGCGCAATCGCGCCGAGCGGGCGCGGAATCTGAAATCACGCATGGTCCGCGACAGCCTCACCGGCCTGTACAACCACACGCACATTTTGCAGTTGCTCGACGACACCCGCATCCGCGCGCGCCGCGACAACCAGCCGGTGACGTTTGCCATGCTCGACATCGATCACTTCAAAAAAGTGAACGACGTATACGGCCACCCCATGGGCGACCGCGTGATCAAAAGCCTGGCCCTGTTCCTCAAACAGCGTCTGCGCAAAACCGATCATATCGGCCGTTATGGCGGCGAAGAATTCGCCGTGGTGCTGCCCAATACCGACGCCGCTACCGCTGCGAAAGTGCTCGACGGCATTCGTCAGCGCTTCGCCGAAATTCACTACCCGGCCTCGCCGCAGGATTTGTCCTGCACCTTCAGTTGCGGCATCGCTCAACTGATCGATGATGTGGACAGCAACGAGCTGTCCAAGCGTGCCGACCAGGCGCTCTACGTGGCCAAGCACGGCGGCCGCAATCGGGTCGACATTTTCAAAAGCTGACAACCGGCTCAGGAAAAAGCGTGACGCCCGTCACGCTGTCATCAGCTTGCAATGAAAGAGCAATAAATTCAGGACTTTACAGCCAGTCATGGCGTTTTGACGCCATGGGTTATCGGTCGAGTCCTCCCTATGCGCCTGAAGCAACTAACCAACCTCAACACCGCCCTGCTTGTCGCCGTTTGCCTGGCGTTGGGCGCCACGCTGTGGTGGTCGCAGCGGGCGCTGGAAAAGCCCTATCAGTTAATGGAGCAGTACCTGAGCCTGTCGCAGCGCTTCCAGTCTGAGGTGGCGACCAATATTCAGGACTACCTCGGCAGCGGCGATGCCCTGCGCCACAGCAGTGCCAGCCAGGCCATCGACGCCCTGCAACAAGCCACCGACGCGCTGCCCGAAGAATTGGCTGCCAATCTGCGCCCCAGCCTCAGTGATTTGCAGCGCTTCACCGGCACCGAACTGCTGGCGGCGGGCAAACTGGCCGGCGACCCGCAAGGGCTGTTGCTGCAAGCCGAGCGGGAAATTTCCGGCGCATTGGAACAACTCAGCGCCTATGCCGACAGCGCACCGGCGGACGCTAGCGCTGCCTACCGCGCGCCGCTGTTCAACGCTGCCGTGCACCTCACGCGCCTGAGCCATGCGCGCGGCAAGCTGGCAAGCAGCGGCCGCGACGAATTGGCCGGCGACGTGGAGCGCGAAGTGACGGTGCTCAGTCAGCAAGCCGATGCCCTGCAAGCACTGCCGCTGCTGGGCGTAGCCGATGCCAGCAATTCCGGTGCCGACGACTTCGCGGCGATGATGGGCATTGCCTCGGACACCAGCGCCACTCAAGCCGAGGACCGTGGCATTGCCCTCAAGCGCGACCTGGCTAGCCTGATCAAACGCTACCCAGCGGAATTGGCGCGCACCCGTGAACTGATCAAAAACCGTGGCGCGCTGATGAGCAAAACTCGCGACACGCTGGCCGCCACCCAGCAAGCGCTGGACGCCGTGGCGCCTGCGGTGCGCGCGGAATACGGCCGCATCCAGTTGCAAGTGCGCGCGTTGCAGGGCGCCATGATCGGCTTGATTCTGCTGATTGCGCTGGTCATCGACCGTATCCAGCGGCGCCTCAGCACGGTATTGAGCCGCCTGGCGCCGTCGCTGTCGGCCTGGGCGCAAGGCAACTTTGCCGATGCCATTGTGCTGGACTCGAAAACCCGAGAGCTGCGCGACATTGAAGAGTCGCTCAATCGCCTTCGCGCCTACTTGGTCGATTTGGTGGGCACCATTCGCCAGCACGCCGAGCAAGTGGCCGGCAGCAGCCGTGCGCTGGCCGAGCTGAGCAATGGCTTGCACAGCGGTGCCGAACGCCAGGCCGGTGATACCGAGCAGATTCGCGATGCGCTGGGCGATTTGGAGTCGACCATTCAACAAGTCGCCGGCGACGCCAGCCAGGCCGCAGACGCCAGTCGCGAAGCGGGCCGAGCGCTGGAGCAAGGGCAAACCGTAATCGGCCAGAGCCTGACCGGCATGCACATGCTGGTCAGCGAGGTGCAAGGCAATGCCCAGGCAATTGAACGGCTCGCTGAAGAAACCGCCACCATTGGCAGCGTACTCACCGTGATTCGCTCGATTGCCGACCAAACCAACTTGCTGGCCTTAAACGCCGCCATCGAAGCCGCGCGGGCTGGCGAAAGTGGCCGTGGATTTGCCGTGGTGGCCGAAGAGGTGCGCTCACTGGCCCAACGCACGGCCGGCGCCACGGGGGAAATTCAGCAACTGATCGGCCGCTTGCAGCAGGCAGCCGGGCACTCGCTGGAAGCCATGCGCGCCCAGGTTGGCCATGCCGAAGCCACGGCCAGCCAGGCAGAGGCGGCGGATGGCGCGCTGGATGAAATCGTCACCGCCATCCGCACCATCGCCACCATGGCCGAACGCATCGCCGACGCCACCGCGCAACAGAGCGGCGCGGTGAGTGAGATTCGTGGGCATAGCGAGCGGATTCATCAGTTGGGCGGCAGTAACCTTGAGCGCATTGGGCATGGGCGTAATCAGGGGGAACAGTTGCAGGCGTTGGGTGGGCAGTTGCATACGGCGGTGCAGCGGTTTCGGGTTTAGCGTTGGCGTTGCGCCCGCAATTCTGGACCGTCGAACCGACACTACGCGATTAAGGGCGGCCTTATTTTTCACCTATCGCCCCGCCATTCTGGATACCCGCCTTCGCGGGGATGACGGAGTGTTTTGACCAGACCACCGTCATCCTCGCGCAGGCGGGGATCCAGAGTTTCGGATTTGACTATGCTTGCGAACTTAACGCCGGCTAGCACGGATGGCGGCGCAGTCGACCAACCCAGTCGTTTCCCCGTGTCGATTCGCCCAAGGCCACGCGCCAACGCTTTCCGCTATGATTGCGCGCACTTTCTTTGCAGTGAGATTTCCATGCGCCGCCTGCTCAGCCTGTTTTTGCTGTTGCTCGCCCTGCCGGTCAGCGCCAGTCTTCTGGACAGCCGCCCCAGCGCCACCCTTGGCGCGCCGCTGAATAACAGCGCTGATTTCCTGCCGGTGCGCGAGGCGTTCAAGCTGAGCGTGGTGCAGAACACGGCGGACAAGGTCACCCTGCGCTTCGTCGCCACCGACGGCTATTACCTGTATCGCCACCAATTCAAATTCCGCATCGAGCCGGCGGACGTTGGCAATGGTCCGGCACAATTGCCGCCCGGTGAGAAAAAGCACGATCAGTATTTCGGCGACGTGGAGGTGTACCACGCCATCGTCGATATCGATCTGCCGCTGAAGAACAGTTACAACCTGCCCTATACGCTGTTTGTGACCTACCAAGGCTGCGCGGATAAAGGCCTTTGCTACGCGCCGGAAACCGAACGGCTTGAAATCGATGGCAAGGCGGTCGTGGCGCATGTTCAACCTGCCGCTAGCGCCGGCGCGTCGCCGAATCCAGTGAACACTTGGGACTGGCATGAAATCCTAGGTTTCTTCCTTGCAGGACTGACTCTGACCTTCACGCCCTGCGTGCTGCCAATGCTCCCGATTCTTTCTGGCGTTGTATTGCGTGGACAGATCGGAGGCGTTCGCGGTCTGACCCTGTCGCTCGCGTATGTGCTTCCGATGGCAGCTTGTTTTGCTTTGCTCGGCGCCCTCATGGGTCTGTTTGGCGCAGGACTGAACTTGCAAGCCCGTCTGCAATCTGCCTGGGTCTTAGTTCCGTT
This sequence comes from Pseudomonas sp. AC136, assembly GCF_979258585.1. Lineage (NCBI taxonomy): Bacteria > Pseudomonadati > Pseudomonadota > Gammaproteobacteria > Pseudomonadales > Pseudomonadaceae > Pseudomonas > Pseudomonas sp. AC136. The sequence goes on along the minus strand of NZ_OZ409865.1, from coordinate 4,104,094 downwards.
CGCGCTGTTCTTTGGTGTCTTTGCCCTGGCCATGTTCGGCGCATTCGAACTCCGCCTACCTCGTTTCATCAGCGAGCCGCTTGATCGCATGGCCAGCAGCGCTCAAGGTGGTTCGATGCGAGGCGCGGCATTACTTGGCGTGGTCTCAAGCTTACTGGTTTCACCATGCGTGTCTGCGCCGTTGGCCGGCGGGTTGCTTTACATCAGCGCAAGTGGTGACGCCGTCGGAGGCGCAGCAAGATTGTTCGCCTTGGGCCTGGGCATGGGCGCGCCGCTGGTGCTGTTTGCGGTTGGCGGCGGCACCTTGCTGCCCAAAGGCGGCAATTGGATGGTGACAGTGCGTAACGCCTTTGGCGTGTTGCTGCTCGCGGTGTCGGTGTGGATGCTCGAACGCGTGCTGCCTCCAAGCCTGGCGCTGGCGTTGTGGGGGCTGCTGGCGGTGGGCGTGGCGCTGTTTCTTGGCGCGCTGGAGTTCACCTACAAAGCGCCGCGCGCTCGGCTGGCGCAACTGCTCGGCCTAGTGTTGTTGGTGTATGGCGTGAGCGCGTGGGTCGGTGCGCTGCAGGGCGAAAGCGATCCGCTGCGCCCGCTGGGCAGAGCCTCGCAAACCGTCGCCACTACCGGCGCTGCACCCGTTGCCACAACTTGGCAGACAGTGAAAACGCCCGCCGAGCTGGACGCTGCACTCGCTGCGGCCAAAGCGGCAAATCAACCCTTGCTGCTCGATTGGTATGCCGATTGGTGCATCAGCTGCAAAGTGATCGAGCGCGAAGTGCTGCACGCGCCGGAAGTTACCAGCCAGCTCGGCCGCTACCGCCTGGTGCGTTTCGACATCACCGACAGCACCGAAGAACAACGCACCCTGCTGGACCGCTACAAGCTGTTCGGCCCGCCCGCCATTTTGTTTTTCGCACCTAACGGTGACGAATGGGCGGATATCCGTGTCGTAGGCGAGATTGATGCGGCGCAATTCGCCGAACGCCTGCGCAGCGCCGCCACGCGCTGACGAGCTGCACATATTTGCAGCAATCTGCTGCTATCGTGCTTGGTACTGCGTAGAACTGGACATGCGCAATCTGCCTGCGGCATAGTCCGGCGCAGCGTTGAATGGCAAAACAATAAGGAAACCTCCACATGGCCACCTTGCTGGTGCTGCATGGCCCCAACCTGAATTTGTTGGGCACGCGCGAACCAGGCGTCTATGGCGCCACCACGCTGGAACAGATCAACCTCGACCTTGAGCGCCGCGCCCGCGACGCCGGTCACCACCTGATGTATTTGCAGAGCAATGCCGAGTACGAGCTGATCGAGCGTATTCACGCCGCTCGCAACGAGGCGGTGGACTTCATTCTTATCAATCCCGCGGCTTTTACACACACAAGTGTCGCATTACGTGACGCGCTGCTAGCGGTGAGCATCCCATTCATCGAAGTACACCTGTCAAACGTGCACAAGCGCGAACCTTTCCGCCATCACTCCTACTTTTCGGATGTTGCTGTAGGTGTGATCTGCGGCCTTGGCGCCAGCGGTTACCGGCTGGCCCTGGAGGCTGCCCTGGAACAACTTGAACGCCCCTGACCTTTTCCTTGGGAGTTGCTTTTTATGGATATTCGTAAAGTTAAGAAATTGATCGAGCTGCTGGAAGAATCCGGCATCGATGAGCTGGAGATTCGTGAGGGCGAAGAGTCCGTACGCATCAGCCGTCATGGCAAACAGCCGCAATACGCCCCCGCCCCACAAATGTTCGCCGCCCCCGCTCCTGCTGCCGCACCCGTTGCCCCCGCCGCTGCAGTGGCAGACGCCGCACCGGTTGCCGCCAAGCTCAATGGCAACGTGGTTCGCTCGCCAATGGTCGGCACCTTCTACCGCACCCCGGCGCCAACCTCGCCAGCCTTCGTTGAAGTGGGCCAGACGGTGAAGAAAGGCGACATTCTGTGCATCGTCGAAGCCATGAAAATGATGAACCACATCGAAGCTGAAACCAGCGGCGTCATCGAATCCATCTTGGTGGAAAACGGCCAGCCGGTTGAGTACGACCAACCGCTGTTCACCATCGTTTGAACCGCGGAGAGCCTGCGATGTTGGAAAAAGTGCTGATCGCCAACCGCGGCGAAATTGCCTTGCGCATCCTGCGCGCTTGCAAGGAACTGGGCATCAAGACTGTCGCGGTGTACTCCACCGCCGACCGCGAACTGATGCACTTGGGCCTGGCAGACGAGACGGTGTGCATCGGTCCTGGCCCCGCTAACAAATCCTACCTGCATATTCCGGCGATCATCGCCGCCGCCGAAGTGACCGGCGCTACCGCCATTCACCCCGGCTACGGTTTCCTCGCGGAAAACGCCGACTTTGCCGAGCAGGTCGAGAAATCCGGTTTTGCCTTTATCGGCCCGAAAGCCGACACCATTCGCCTGATGGGCGACAAGGTTTCGGCCAAGCACGCCATGATCGAAGCCGGTGTGCCGACTGTTCCGGGTTCCGATGGCCCGCTGCCGGAAGACGAAGAAACCGCGCTGCGCATTGGCCGTGAAGTTGGCTACCCGGTGATCATCAAAGCCGCTGGCGGCGGCGGTGGTCGTGGTATGCGCGTGGTGCACGACGAAGACGACCTGATCAAATCGGCCAAGCTGACCCGCACCGAAGCCGGTGCAGCGTTCGGCAACCCGATGGTCTATCTGGAGAAGTTCCTCACCAACCCACGTCACGTGGAAGTGCAGGTGCTGTCCGACGGTCAGGGCAACGCCATTCACCTGGGTGACCGCGACTGCTCGCTGCAGCGCCGTCACCAGAAGGTATTGGAAGAAGCGCCGGCTCCGGGCATCGACGAAACCGCTCGCCAGGAAGTGTTCGCCCGTTGCGTTAAAGCCTGTATCGACATTGGCTACCGTGGCGCCGGCACCTTCGAGTTCCTGTACGAAAATGGCCGCTTCTACTTTATCGAGATGAACACCCGCGTTCAGGTGGAGCATCCGGTATCGGAAATGGTCACCGGCATCGACATCGTCAAGGAGATGCTCAGCATCGCCGCTGGCAACAAGTTGACGATCAAGCAGGAAGATGTGGTCATCCGTGGGCACGCCCTGGAATGCCGCATCAACGCCGAAGACCCGTCGACCTTTATGCCGAGCCCCGGCAAGGTCAAGCACTTCCATGCCCCTGGCGGCAATGGCGTGCGCGTGGATTCGCACCTGTACAGCGGCTACAGCGTTCCGCCGAACTATGACTCGTTGATCGGCAAGCTGATCACCTACGGGGCGACCCGCGACGAAGCCATGGCGCGCATGCGCAATGCGCTGGACGAGATTGTGGTCGACGGCATCAAGACCAACATCCCGTTGCACCGTGATCTGGTGAGGGACAAGGGTTTCTGTAAAGGTGGTGTCAACATTCACTACCTGGAAAAGAAACTCGGCATCCATTAAGTCGCTTTCCAGATGCATCTCTAGAGAAAGGCCGCTTCCCGCGGCCTTTTCTCGTTTCATAAGGACATGATTCATGGGCCTCAAAGCCGCCGCTGACAACACCCTCGCCGCCTTTGCCGAAGCGTTCAAGTGCCTGGGTCTCGCCATTCGCGACAGCCTTCGCCCTGGCATTCTGTTGCGCTCCGCGGGCCTGTGCGCCCTGGCGTTCGGGCTGTGGACGTGGGTGTTTTTCGAGTACTACGAGCAGATCGGCATCGGCTGTGGCGCCCTGTCGTTGTTCATCATTTACGGCGGCGTTGTGCTGGGCTTTTTGCCGAGTTTGAGTGGCGGCGGCGGTGGCAGCATGGGCGGCATGGCCGGACCGCTGGCGATGCTGGTGATGTATGTCGCGGCGCTGGCGCTGATCCTGTTTGTGCTGCTGTATACCGTCGCCATCGTCGCGACCATTCGCCTGGCGCTGCGCTGGGTGCTGATGGGCAAGGTGCGCGAGCGCTGTATTCGTCATTATCCGCAGTTGCAGCAGCGCGCCGAGCGCGACAGCAACCTGCTGCACGGCGTGCGATACGTGCTTGGGCCGTGGCTTGGCATTACGCTGGGCACGCTGGTTTGTCTGCTGATTCCCCTGCTCAATGGCGTGTTGCTGGTGGGGCTGCTGGCGTACTTGAACGTGCGTTTTCTGATTCCGGCGGCATTTTCCAGTCTGGCGACGTCGAACGAACAGTTGGGCGCGCTCGCCGATCGACGCGGCGCAATTCTGGCGTACGGCTTGCTGATTTTTCTGATCGCGCTGGTGCCGGTGCTCAATCTGTTGTTGCCGGCACTGCTCGCGGGGGGCGCCTGCCACCTGGGCTACCGTGGGCTAAATCGCACGCAAAGCCCGGCTGGTGCGGCGTCGGCACCTCAAGTAAGCTTGCCGCCCTGTTAAACGCCCGTCGTCTACAGTCCAGTCTTCTTACGTATCGCTTCGAGGTTGTTGTTATGCCGTGGTTACAAGTCCGTCTCGCCATAAGCCCGGAACAGGCAGAAACCTACGAAGACGCGCTGCTCTCGGTAGGCGCTGTTTCGGTGACCTTTATGGACGCCGAAGACCAGCCGATTTACGAACCGGACCTGGGCACCACCCCGCTGTGGTCGCGCACGCACTTGCTGGCGTTGTTCGAGGCGGATGTCGATGAAGCCAACCTGCTCGCGCACCTGACCCTACTCACCGGCGGCACGCTGCCGGACCATCAGGTCGAGCGCATTGAAGACCAGGACTGGGAACGCAGCTGGATGGACAACTTCCAGCCCATGCGCTTCGGTCAGCGCCTGTGGATTGTGCCGAGCTGGCACGCGGCGCCGGAACCGGACGCCGTCAACTTGCTGCTCGATCCGGGCCTGGCCTTTGGCACCGGCACTCACCCGACCACCGCGCTGTGCCTGGAATGGCTGGATGGCCAGGACATGCGAGGCGTTGAGGTGCTGGATTTCGGCTGCGGCTCGGGCATTCTCGCCATCGCCGCCCTGCTGCTGGGCGCCAAACACGCGGTAGGCACCGATATCGACCCGCAAGCCCTTGAGGCCTCGCGCGATAACGCCGGGCGCAATGGCATTGACCCGGCGCTGTTCCCGCTCTACTTGCCGGAAGATTTGCCGCGCATCCCGGCCGAAGTGGTCGTGGCGAACATTCTGGCCGGTCCACTGGTCCAACTCGCGGGGCAGATTACCGCCCTCGTGCAGCCAGGTGGCCGTCTGGCCTTGTCGGGCATTCTGGCCGAACAAGCCGAAGAGGTTCGCGCCGCCTACGCCGATGCGTTCGAGCTCGACCCCACGGCCGAGAAAGACGGCTGGGTGCGCATCAGTGGCCGCCGCCGCTGAGGCTCGCCTGCTGCGAACCTTGAGTTAAACTAGCCCCCGTTTTGTTTTGCGCACCCTCGGAATACTGCATGACCGCCAGCTTCGTCACCCAATGCCCACATTGCCGCACCAGCTTTCGCGTTAGCAGCACGCAGCTGGGTGCCGCGCATGGCGCTGTGCGTTGCGGGGCGTGTTTGCATGTATTCAATGCCGCGCAGCAGATTCTCGACGACAACCCGCTTCAGCCTAAAGCGCCTGCGCCCGCTGTCGCCACGCCGGTCAAGCCAGTGGCCGCCGCCGTAGCTGCACCCGCTCCGGCACCCGCTCCGCCCGCTCCAGCGGCGACAACGATTCCCACCGCAGGCAAAGCCACCAGCGAAACGTTGTGGATTCACGACGACCTCGACCTGGACAGCCTCGACGAAGAGCTGGCCAAGCTGGAGCAACAGGAATTTCAGCTGTCCCAAGAGTTTTTGTCCCTGGCTCCCGCCGCCGCCAATAAAGCGAAAGACGATTTCCTCAAAGCGCCGGATCGCATCGACGACCAGCACGATGAAGGCTGGGCCGAGGCCTTGCTGCGCAAGGAAACGGCTCCGCGCCCGAGCCAAGACGGCATCGAACCGCCAGCGCCGAGCCTCGCTCCGCCACCTCCGGTTTTCCGTGCCAAGCCGGTAGCGCCCGCTGCTCCGGTTGTAGCACCAGAGCCAATCGAAGACGAACCGGCGCTCGGCAATGGTCATATCGATGATGAAGACGACGACCTCGACCCCGCTTTCCGCCTTAGCGCTGACCGTGAGCTGGACCGTGCCGTCGATGAAGACGAAGACCGCGAGCACGAGCCTGAGCGGGATTTTTCTGCCGTTAAGAACCTGAACAAACCGTCCCGCGCCGAGCCCGCTTTGCGCGACGACAGCCTGTTCCACCTGGCCGACGACCCGCTGCAACTGGACTGGCAGGAACAGCGCAAACCTTGGGGCCGCTGGATCGGCTGGGGCTTGCTCAACCTGATCGGCGCCGCCGCCCTGGCAACGCAGTATGTGGCCTACCACTTCAACGAACTGGCCCGTCAAGACCAGTACCGCCCATGGTTCGAAGCCATGTGCCCCAACATTGGTTGCGAGCTGCCGTCCAAGGTGGAAATCAGCCTGATCAAAAGCAGCAACCTGGTGGTGCGCAGCCACCCGGACTTCAATGGCGCGCTGGTGGTGGACGCGATTATCTACAACCGCGCCACCTTCGCTCAGCCATTCCCGCTGCTGGAAATTCGCTTCGCCGACCTCAACGGTCAACTGCTTGCCAGTCGTCGCTTCAAACCCAGTGAATACCTCGCGGGCGAGTTGGCGGGCCAGGCCGAAATGCCACCGCAAACGCCGATTCACATCTCTCTGGATATCCTCGATCCAGGCAATAAAGCCGTGAATTACAGCTTGAGTTTTCACTCACCCGAGTAGTTTTCCACACGACATTTTTGCCATTTTGGCATTCGTTGGGCGACTTTTTGACCGGCCAAAACTGTTCATAATTTATCCAAAACAGCCTTTATCCAGTCATCGAGAGCGGGTATCATGCCCACCCTTTTTCGCAGTCTCAGATCCGCCTTTCTCAGCAGGGAAGCCCCATGTCGGCGGTACGCATCGGCCCATACACATTGCCTAATCAGTTGATCCTCGCCCCGATGGCGGGCGTCACTGATCGCCCGTTTCGCCAGCTGTGCCGGCGCCTCGGAGCTGGCATGGTGGTATCGGAGATGGTCACCAGCGACATGAGTTTGTGGAACACGCGCAAATCCAGTTTGCGCCTGATCCATGCCGACGATCCCGAGCCGCGCTCGGTGCAGATCGCCGGTGGCGACCCGCAGATGCTGGCCGATGCCGCACGGGCGAACGTGGAGCTGGGCGCGCAAATTATCGACATCAATATGGGTTGCCCGGCCAAGAAGGTCTGCAACAAGGCAGCGGGCTCTGCGCTGCTAAAAGACGAAGCGTTGGTGAGTGCGATTTTGCAGGCAGTGGTGGCCGCGGTAGACGTACCGGTAACCCTGAAAATTCGCACCGGTTGGGACCGCGACAACAAAAACGGCATCACCGTTGCGCGCATTGCCGAAGCATCCGGCATTACCGCGCTCGCCGTTCACGGTCGTACCCGCGCCGATCTGTACACCGGCGACGCTGAGTACGAGACCATCGCCGCAATCAAACAAGCGGTCTCGATTCCGGTGTTCGCCAATGGCGATATCACCTCGCCGCAAAAGGCCCGTGAGGTGCTCGATAGCACCGGAGCCGACGGTTTGTTGATTGGCCGCGCTGCTCAGGGCCGGCCATGGATCTTTCGCGAGATCGAGCATTACCTGCGCACCGGCACTCACCTGCCGGCGCCAACGCTGTATGAGGTGGAACGCATTCTGCTAGAGCATCTGGCCGAATTGCACAGTTTCTACGGTGACGTGATGGGCCCGCGAATCGCGCGCAAGCACGTTGGCTGGTACCTCGCCACCCTGCCGGGCGCCAGGGAGTTTCGCGCCCAATTCAATCGTCTGGAAAACACGGACGTGCAATGCGCCAGCGTTCGGCAGTTCTTCGCCGAACGTCACAACGATGGAGAAGAGGTGGCCGCATGACGATGATGACTGAGACTTTAGTGAGTGGAATTGCACCCGTGACCGATAACGTCAATTTGAAACAGCACCTCAACACACCCAGCGACGAAGGCCAGACCTTGCGCGGCAATGTGGAAAAGGCGCTGCACAACTACTTCGCCCACCTCGATGGGCAAGATGTGTGTGATGTCTACAACTTGGTGCTTTCCGAAGTCGAAGCACCGCTGCTGGAAACCGTGATGAATTACGTCAAGGGCAACCAGACCAAGGCTTCCGAATTGCTCGGCCTGAACCGCGGAACCTTGCGCAAAAAGCTCAAGCAATACGACCTGTTGTAAGCATGTATTCATACGAAGAAGGGCGGCCCGCAAGCCGCCCTTTTTTGCTGATTTCTTCGCTTTAGATGGAAACCGAGATGACCGACCAAACCACCCGCCTACCCGTTCGCCGTGCCTTGATCAGCGTTTCCGACAAGACCGGCATTCTCGAGTTCGCCCGTGAGCTGTCCGCCCTTGGCGTGGAAATTCTGTCCACCGGCGGTACCTTCAAACTGCTCAAGGACAACGGCGTAGCTGCTGTCGAAGTCGCCGACTACACCGGCTTCGCGGAAATGATGGATGGCCGGGTCAAGACCCTGCACCCGAAAATCCACGGCGGCATCCTGGGCCGTCGCGGCACCGACGATGCCATCATGGCCGAGCACGGCATCAAGCCGATCGACCTGGTGGCGGTCAATCTCTACCCCTTCGAAGCGACCATTTCCAAACCCGGCTGCGACCTGCCGACCGCCATCGAGAACATCGACATTGGCGGCCCGACCATGGTCCGCTCGGCGGCGAAAAACCATAAAGACGTGGCCATCGTGGTAAACGCCAGCGACTACGCCGACGTGCTGGAGAACCTCAAAGCCGGCGGCCTGACCTACGCGCAGCGCTTCGACCTGATGCTCAAAGCCTTCGAGCACACCGCCGCCTACGACGGCATGATCGCCAACTACATGGGCACTGTTAACCAGGCCGCTGAAACCCTGTCGACCTCCGACCGCAGCGAATTCCCGCGCACTTTCAACAGCCAGTTCATCAAGGCTCAGGAAATGCGCTACGGCGAGAACCCGCACCAAAGCGCGGCGTTCTACGTGGAAGCCAAGCCAGCCGAAGTCAGCGTGGCCACCGCCACCCAGCTGCAAGGCAAAGAGCTGTCGTTCAACAACGTGGCCGATACCGACGCCGCGCTGGAATGCGTGAAGAGCTTCGTGAAACCGGCCTGCGTAATCGTCAAACACGCCAACCCATGCGGCGTGGCCGTGGCGCTGGACAGCGAAGGCGGCATCCGTCAGGCCTATGAGCTGGCCTACGCCACCGACACCGAATCGGCCTTCGGCGGCATCATCGCCTTCAACCGTGAGCTGGACGCAGCGACCGCCAAAGCCATCGTCGACCGTCAGTTCGTGGAAGTTATCATCGCCCCGAGCGTCAGCGCCGAGGCCCGTGAAGTGGTCGCCGCCAAAGCCAACGTGCGCCTGCTGGCGTGCGGCCAGTGGAACGCCGAGCGCGCCGCTGCCTGGGACTACAAACGCGTTAACGGTGGCCTGCTGGTACAGAGCCGCGACATCGGCATGATCACCGCCGACGACCTGAAAGTGGTCACCCAGCGCGCCCCGACCGAGCAGGAAATTCACGACCTGATCTTCGCCTGGAAAGTGGCCAAGTACGTGAAATCCAACGCCATCATCTACGCCAAGAATCGCCAGACCATCGGTGTCGGGGCCGGCCAGATGAGCCGCGTTAACTCCGCCCGTATTGCTGCCATCAAAGCCGAACACGCTGGCCTGCAAGTGCAGGGTGCGGTGATGGCCTCCGACGCGTTTTTCCCGTTCCGGGATGGCATTGATAACGCGGCGAAAAACGGTATCACCGCCGTTATCCAGCCAGGCGGTTCGATGCGCGATAACGAAGTGATTGCAGCGGCCGATGAAGCCGGCATCGCCATGGTCTTCACCGGTATGCGCCACTTTAGACATTAAGACGGCTGCGCTGACGCAGGCATCTGCTGCGTTGGATTGGACTTTTGCGATGCTCATTGCCAGGCGGCAACTCCGCTCGCAAAAGCCCAATCCGCCTTGCATCTACCTACGTCATCGCACCCTCGATAGGCGTCGCCTGATTTTTAGCCCCCCGCGCTTCGGCGCCCCATAGAGGCTTACAGCATGAATGTATTGATCATTGGCAGTGGCGGTCGTGAACACGCCCTGGCGTGGAAAGTCGCACAAGATCCGCGTGTGGAAAAAGTATTCGTTGCCCCCGGCAACGCCGGCACCGCCACCGAAGCCAAGTGCGAAAACGTGGCCATCGACGTATTGGCGCTGGAGCAATTGGCGGACTTCGCTGAGAGGAATGTCAGCCTGACCATCGTTGGCCCGGAAGCACCGCTGGTGAAGGGCGTGGTCGATCTGTTCCGCAGCCGTAACCTGCGCTGCTTCGGCCCAACCGCAGGCGCGGCGCAGCTGGAAGGTTCGAAAGCGTTCACCAAAGACTTCCTCGCCCGCCACAACATTCCGACCGCCGAGTACCAGAACTTCACCGAAGTGGAGCCAGCCCTGGCTTACCTGCGTGAAAAAGGCGCACCGATCGTGATCAAGGCCGACGGCCTGGCCGCTGGCAAAGGCGTGATCGTGGCCATGACGCTGGAAGAAGCCGCAGACGCCGTGCGCGACATGCTCGCCGGCAACGCCTTTGGCGACGCCGGTTCGCGCGTGGTAATCGAAGAGTTCCTGGAAGGCGAAGAAGCCAGCTTTATCGTCATGGTCGACGGCAAGAACGTACTGCCAATGGCCACCAGCCAGGACCACAAACGTGTGGGCGATGCCGATACCGGCCCGAACACGGGCGGCATGGGCGCGTATTCGCCGGCGCCGGTGGTCACCGCCGAGGTGCACCAGCGCGCCATGGACGAAGTGATCTGGCCGACCGTTCGCGGCATGGCCGCTGAAGGCAACGTGTACACCGGCTTCCTGTACGCCGGTTTGATGATCGACAAGGCCGGCAAGCCGAAAGTCATCGAATTCAACTGCCGCTTCGGCGACCCGGAAACCCAGCCGATCATGCTGCGGTTGCAGTCGAGCCTGGTGCTGCTGATTGAAGGCGCGCTGGCCGAAGCGCTGGATAAAATCGAAGCGCAGTGGGACCCGCGTCCGAGCCTGGGCGTGGTGCTGGCCGCTGGCGGTTATCCTGGCGACTACGCCAAAGGCGTGGCCATCAATGGCTTGGCCGACGCGGTGTCCGAGCAGGGCAAAGTGTTCCACGCCGGCACTGCGCTGGAAGATGGCAAGGTCGTGACCGCAGGGGGTCGCGTGCTGTGCGCAACCGCGCTGGGCGAAACGGTTGGCGCCGCGCAGGCACATGCCTACGAGTTGGCGAAAAAAATCGACTGGGACGGCTGTTTCTACCGCACCGACATCGGTTATCGCGCCATTGCGCGGGAACGCGGCGAAGATTGACGAATTATTTACCCAATTAGTAGGCAATTACACACAAAAGGCAGCTCATTGAGCTGCCTTTTGCGTATTACCGGCCAAGCCAGGTTGGCTATAATCCGAGCACTTAAAGTTGAAGGGATTTCATTGTGCGTGGGCTCAGGATTGCCATAGGACTTGTTGCCAGCCTGCTACTGGCTGCGCTCTCACCACTGCCCGCGCTGGCAGCGGAGCAAGGCCAATGGTCTGCGCTGCTGGACAGCGACGCCAGCCTGCAACTCAACGACATCCGCGCCAATAACAGCGTCAGCCGTTTTTCTCCTGTCGACATCCAACAACTGGTCACCCCGGGCGGCAACGTAGCGCAATGGCTGCACACGCGCTTGCCAGGCAAAGACCGCGAACGCCTGCTGCGGGTATTTGCTCCTTACCTCGGCCACCTTGATCTCTACGTGCTGCGCGGCGACGAACTGCTGGCCAGCACGCGCACCGGCAGCCAGACGCCGCTCGCCGAACGCCCCCTGCCAAGCCGCGACTTTCTGCTTCCCCTGCCAGTGAGCAACGACACCCTCGATATTTACCTGCGCCTATCCAGCAGCCACGCGCTGCGGCCGGCCATCACCATTGACGACACCAGCGCCTTCGCCGCCGATGACAGCCGCGCGCTGTTTTACGGCATGTTGCTCGCCGCGTTTGGCTTGCTGCTGCTTTACAACCTGGTGCGCTTTGCCTACACGCGCATTCGCAGCAGTTTGTGGCTGGCGCTGGCGCAACTGAGCCTGCTGGGCACCACCAGTACGCTGCTCGGCATCAACGCCTCGTGGCTGGTGGGCTGGCCAGGCTTGCAGGTGCAAGCGGGGAATATCTCGATTCTGCTGGCGATTCTTTGCAGCCTGGCGTTCACCCTCAACTTCTTCCAGCGCGTGCAGCCCGTTGCGGTTTGGCGACGCTTGCTGCTGGCCGAGTGCGCGGCCATCGGTCTGCTCATTCTGCTGTTGCTGGCCGCCAGCCACGTACAGTTCAACCGCGTGGTGTATCTATTCGCCGCCATCAGCAGCCTGAGCGTGATGGCCGTAGCGGCTTATCACTGGATGCACGGCTACAAACCGGCGCGCCTGTTCACCCTGGCGCAGTTGATCTTCAATCTGGCGTTTGTCGGCGCCCTGCCCTCGCTGTTCGGCTATTGGTCTTACGATTCCGACTGGCTGGCTTTCAACCTGCTGTGCTTCGCCGCCGTCAGCGGCTTTCTGCAAAGCCAGGCGCTGGCCGAACGGCAGTTGCGTTTGCAGCACGAACACTTCAACTACAGCCGCGAACAAGCGGCGAGTTCGGCCGAGTTGCGCGCCAAGGCCGAGTTTCTGGCCAAGATCAGCCACGAAATTCGCACGCCTATGAATGGCGTGCTGGGCATGACCGAACTGCTGCTCGGCACTCAGCTGTCGACAAAACAGCGCGACTACGTGCAAACCATCCACAGCTCGGGCAACGAGCTGCTCACGCTGATCAACGAGATTCTCGACATCTCCAAGCTGGAGTCCGGGCAGATCGAGCTGGACGACGTGCAGTTCGACCTCAACGCACTGATCGACGACTGCCTCGACATCTTCCGCGCCAAAGCCGAGCAGCAAAAGGTCGAACTCATCAGCTTTATGCAGCCGCAAGTGCCGCGTGTAGTCAGCGGCGATCCAACGCGCCTGCGCCAAACGCTGCTGAGCCTGCTCGATAACGCCTTTAAACAGACCGACGAAGGCGAAATTCTGTTGGTTGTGGCCGTAGACACCAGCGGCGACGAACCGCGCCTGCGCATTGCCGTGCAAGACAGCGGCCGCTCGCTGGACAGCAACGAGCGCGACGCCCTGCTCAACGCCGAGCTGCACAGCAAAGACTTCCTCGCCGCCACCGGCGTTGGCGCCCGCCTGGGCCTGATCATCGCCCGCCAATTGGTGCGGTTGATGAACGGCACCTTTGGCATTCAAAGCGGCGGCAACCAGGGTAATACCTTGTGGCTGACCCTGCCGCTGGACGCCGAGCGCCTGGAAAACCCCACCGCCGACCTCGACGGCCCGCTGCAAGGCGCGCGGCTGTTGGTGGTGGACGACAACGAAACCTGCCGCAAAGTACTGCTGCAACAGTGCAGCGCCTGGGGCCTGACCGTCAGCGCCGTGCCGTCCGGCAAGGAAGCGCTGGCGTTGCTGCGTACCAAAGCCAACATCCGCGAATACTTCGACGTGGTGCTTCTGGACCAGGAAATGCCCGGCATGACCGGCATGCAGCTGGCGGCCAAGATCAAAGAAGACCCAAGCCTGAACCACGACGTGCTGCTGATCATGCTCACCGGTATCAGCAACGCGCCGAGCAAAATCATCGCCCGCAACGCTGGTATCAAACGCATTCTGGCCAAACCGGTGGCCGGCTACACACTGAAAACCACCCTTGCCGACGAGCTAGCGCAGCGCAAGCCGGGCCTGGAACCGCGCCACTATGCGCCGATGCCGGCGCCGCAGGAGTTCCCAGAAGACTTCCGCATTCTGGTGGCCGAAGACAACACCATTTCCACCAAAGTGATCCGCGGCATGCTGGGCAAACTTAACCTGCAACCGGACACCGCCAGCAACGGCGAAGAAGCCCTCAGCGCCATGAAAGCGCAGCAATACGACCTGGTGCTAATGGACTGCGAGATGCCGGTAATGGATGGTTTCTCCGCCACCGAACAACTGCGCGCCTGGGAAGCCCGGGAGCAACGCCAGCGCACCCCGGTGGTGGCATTGACTGCGCACATTTTGTCCGAACACAAAGAACGCGCGCGGCAAGTCGGCATGGATGGTCACATGGCCAAACCGGTGGAGCTGTCGAACCTGCGTGAGCTGGTGGAGCACTGGGTAGCCGAGCGCGACGCCCGCCGTCAGAATGAATCCGACCCGGCGCTACCCCACTAACGTTTCTCCGCCTTTTCGCCTGCGAGCCTGCCGATGTTGTCCACCTTGTTCAGCCTGTATCTGAAGATGCTAGTGCTCTACAGCCCGTTCTTCGTGCTGTCGGTTTTTATCGGCATGACCCGTGGTTACACGGTGAAAGAACGCAAACGCCTGGCTTGGAAGGTCGCCACCGGCGTGGTGGTGGCCAGTAGCGTGTTGTACCTGTTTGGGCAGAGCATTTTTACCGTGTTTGGCATCACCATCGACGCCTTCCGCATCGGCGCCGGCAGCGTGCTGTTTATCTCCGCGTTGGGCATGGCACAAGGTCGGCCGGTGGTGCAGAGCGACAACCAGCAGCAAGACGTGACCATCGTGCCGCTGACCATCCCCCTCACCGTCGGCCCCGGCACCATCGGCGCCATGCTGGTGATGGGCGCCGGTCAGCCGCACTGGGACAGCAAACTTGTGGCGCTGGTGGCCATCTTTCTTGCCAGCGTGACCGTAGGGTTGGTGCTGTACCTCAGCGACAAATTCGAACGGATTCTGGGCGATCAGGGGCTGGAGATTATTGGCCGGCTCATGGGCCTGTTCGTGTGTGCGCTGGCGGCGCAGATTATTTTTACGGGGATCAAGGGTTACCTGATCGCTCCGTAAATCTCGCCCTCCGTAACTTCTCGAAAACGCCCGTCATTCCCGCGCAGGCGGGAATCCAGAGTGTTGCAGGAGAACGCCGTTCGGCTGGATATTCTGGATCCCGGATCGCCGGACCGCCGCTTACGCGGGGATGACGGAGTGAAAGTTGAAGGTTACGAGCAAAAACCCTTCATCGTTTTCGCCAACCTCACCGCGCATCTCCTCACTCTCTCGCGTAAACTGCGCGGCCGTTTTTGCACCCGGAACCGACCATGACCAACACGCAACCTGCTCGTGCCTGTGGCATCGATTTCGGCACGTCCAATTCCACCGTCGGCTGGCTGCGCCCCGGCGAGGAATCGTTGATTGTGCTGGAAGACGGAAAAATCACCCTGCCGTCGGTGGTGTTTTTCAACTTCGAGGAACGTCGCCCTGTGTATGGCCGCCAGGCGCTGCAGGAGTATCTGGAAGGCTACGAAGGCCGCCTGATGCGCTCGCTGAAAAGCCTGCTGGGCTCCAAGTTGCTGAAAAGCGAAACGGCTGTGCTGGGCAGCAGCCTGCCGTTCAAAGACATCCTCGGCTATTTCATCGGCGAGCTGAAAACCCGCGCCGAAGCGGTCGCGGGTCGGCCGTTCGAGCAGGTAGTTCTGGGCCGTCCGGTGTTCTTCGTTGACGACGACGAAAAAGCCGACAAAGAAGCCGAAGACACCTTGGTCGCCGTGGCGAAAAAGCTCGGCTTCAGCGACGTGTCGTTCCAGTTCGAACCCATTGCCGCTGCCTTCGATTACGAAAGCACGCTGAGCCGCGAAGAGCTGGTGCTGATCGTCGACATCGGCGGCGGTACGTCGGACTTCTCCCTCATTCGTCTGGCGCCGGAACGGCACATGGTGGCCGAACGGCAAAGCGACATCCTCGCCACCGGCGGCGTGCACATTGGCGGTACCGACTTCGACAAACAGCTGAGCCTGGCCGGCGTGATGCCGCTGTTCGGCTACGGCAGCCGCATGAAAAACCAGGCCTACATGCCCACCAGTCACCACCTGAATATGGTGACCTGGCACACCATCAACGCCGTGTATTCCCAGCAAGCGCAAAACGCCCTGAAGAACATGCGCTACGACGCACTGGACACCGATGGTCTGGACCGTTTCTTCAAACTCATCGAACAGCGCGCCGGGCACTGGCTGGCGATGCAAGTTGAGCAAAGCAAAATCGAACTGACCGAAATGGACAGCCGCAATATTTCCCTGGAACGCATCGAGCCTGGGCTGGTGGCAGAGCTGAATCGCGAGCTGTTCGACGAGTCCATCGACGTGCTGCTGGGCAAGGTGAATGGCAGCGTGTTGCAGCTGCTCGCTGATGCGGGCGTGAGCACTGAAGACATCGACACGGTGTTTTTCACCGGCGGTTCGAGTGGCATTCCGGCGCTGCGGGGGAATATTCAGCGGCTGTTGCCGAATGCTCGGCATGCCGAAGGGGATACGTTCGGAAGCATCGGCAGTGGCCTGGCGATTGAGGCAAAGAAAAGGTACGGCTAAGCGCTTTTGATCTCTGTAGGAGAGGCTTCAGCCTCGATTGTCCTGGCTGCAAACGAGGTCTCCAAGAATCGCGGCTAAAGCCGCTCCTACAAAATCGCGATTCAGCTGACGTCCACAATCTCCGACTCCTGCCCATTCACCACAACCACCTCCCCCGCCAGCTTGCCGATCAGGCTTTTGCCCATGGGTGACTGGGGGGTGATGCTCATCACTTCGCCTTCATCCGTCTGCACTTTCAACCCGGCGCCGTCGGGCACGAGGTACAGGCGGCGCTGCTGGCCAGCGTCGTTTTCGAGCCGCACCAGCGCGCTCAGTTGAATGCCAGTTTCGGCATCGAATTCACGCAATTTCAGCGCGCGGAAAGCGATCAGCGCCTGTTCGATTTCCGCCACCCGCCGCGCCTGACCGTGCGCCAGGTAGCCCGCTTCCAACCCCAGGGTGTCGTATTTGTTTTCGGCGACGTTCTCTTCATGCGTGGCCGCTTCGTGGGCGGTTTGCAACGCCAGTTGCGCGTTATGCAGATCGGCCAAAAGCCGCTCGATGAATAGGCGGTGCAGGTCGGTTTTGGTCATGGGAAAAACAACTTGTGTGGGATCAGCCGGCCGCCATTGTGTCGCCCCACGCAGTGTTTATAAACGCCTTTTGCTAGAGTCCTCCCACCGGCCTCGGCCTACCTCACTGGAGTGCAGCATGTCCCTTTTCAAAGCATTGGCCATCGTCGTTTGCGCCACCCTGCTCAGCGCCTGCGGCCTCGGCGAAACCGCCGCCACGGCCGAACTGCAGGCCAAACAAGCGCAGCAGGCTCAGCAGCAGATGCAAGACATGCAAAAGCAGATCGACGCCGCTAATGCCGTAAACAACGAGCGTTTGAAGCAGGCGACCGAGCAGTAATTACCGCTTATTTTTTCTTCAGGCATTCGCTCATAAAGGCTTTGCGCTCGTCGCCTTTCAGCGTTTTGCTGGTGGCGTCGGCGTTGCAGGTTTTCATCCGTTCCTGTGGCGTGGTGGGCTTGGTCTCGGCTTTGAGGCAGGTGCTCATAAACGCTTTGCGTTCATCACCTTTAAGCGCTTTGGTGGTGGCGTCGGCATTGCAACTTTTCATCCGTTCTTGCGGGGTGGTGGCGAAGGCCGACGCATTCAGGGCAGACAACAGCAACAAGGCAGTGGCGAGACGGTGCATGGCAGTTCTCCTGGGTTAAAGCGCTGCGCTTGAGCGTAGCCACTGCCGGGCACTTTGCTCAGTTGGCCGGCACCAGGGTCATTTCCACCGGTTCGCCGGGGTTGAATTGGCGCAATTGCAGGATGTCTTTGGTGGCCATCAGCACTTCGGTTTTGTAGCGCTGCCCTTCTTCGATCATCACCAGATCCGTGCTGTCTTGCTGCCACTGGCCGAACGCTGGCTTGTTTCCAGCAGAAGCCAGCACCAGCGTGCCGTCGGACAGGAACACGTAAAGCATGCCTTTGCTCACGGTGGTCGATTCGCTGACGCTCCACACCCGGTTGACGAAGCTGGCAGGCTCCGGCGTTTCGGAGCAGGCGTTGAGCAACAGGGCGCCCAGCAGGGGCAACAGAAAACGTAAGCGGTTGGCGCGCATGGGAAGTCCTTGGTTCTTGTTATGGAATAGCTAAGGGGCAAAAAACTCGAACTTAGTTCCAGCGAGGCGGCTCAAAAAGTTGCAAGCCGACAACGGCTCCTCACAAGGAAAGACACCATGTCCAAGACCAAACTCCTCGCGGCTGCCTGTGCACTGGCAGCGGTTACAGGTTGCGCCAGCAAAGTGGAAAACCCGGTCGACTACGTTACCTACCGCAACGAGCCCCTGGCCAAGCAGGTAGATGTAGGCATGACCAAGTCAGAAGTGCTCACCGTTGGCGGCCCACCCTCCACCGAACTGAACCGCACCGTGCGTCCGGGTACCTGCAATAACTACGTGATGGAAAAAGACGGCGCCAAGCAGGTTTATTACGTGAGTTTTGATGCCAATGATCGCGTGGACGGCAAGGGCTTTATGACCTGCGAGCAAATGGAGCACAACGAGCGGGTTCAGTAGGACTTCGATCGGCTGCGCGTCGGCATTGCTGCGTTGAAATGTGTTTTTGAATGCTCATTGGCTACAGCCAACTGCGCTTCAAAAACACATTCCGCCTTGCACTGCTCTAGCTCGCTCGATCTGGATTGGCGGCGCGGCTGATATTTTTTTTGGATCAAGTGCTTCGCGAGCAAGCTCGCTCCTACGGATGCTTCGGCTTTTTGTAGGAGCGAGCTTGCTCGCGAAGCTTTTTTGTTTGGCTGGAATTTTGAGATCAAAAGCTCGCGGCTGAAGCCGCTCCTACAGGGGTGCGGTTTGTAGGAACGATGCTTTTGATCTCGACCTTCCCGCAATCGGCATTCCCTTTCACGATTCTGGATCCCCGCATGCGCGAGGATGACGGGTGTGGTCTGGAAAACACTCGTCATTCCCGCGCAGGCGAAAATCCAGAATCGCCAATCCAGCGCGTCGCGGCTTCACGATTCTGGATCCCCGCGTGCGCGAGGATGACGGGTGTGGTCTGGAAATCACTCGTCATTCCCGCGAAGGCGGGAATCCAGAATCGCCAATCCAGCGCGTCGCGGCAGGCCACACTCCATTCCTGTGGGCTTCAGCCGCGATGCTTTTTGGCTCAGCTCTCGCCCAGCGGCCGCAGGCGGTATTGGGGCGGAAGTTGTTCCATGCCGCTGACGGTGACGTTGAGGTTTTTCCAGCGGCCGTCCTTGATGCCGTAGATGCAGCCGTGTACGGAAAGGCTTTGACCGCGGTGCCAGGCGTTCTGGACGATGGTGGTGTGGCTGACGTTGGCCACTTGCTGGATCACGTTCAGTTCACACAAGCGGTCGACGCGCTCTTCTTCGGTGGGCAGCTGCGCCAGGTGATCGCGCTGCTCGTAGTAGAGGTCGCGGATGGTGCGGATCCAGCCGTCGATCAAGCCCAGTTGGGCGTCGTTCATCGAGGCGCGAACGCCGCCGCAGCCGTAGTGGCCGGTGACGAGGATGTGTTTGACCTTGAGTACGTCGACGGCGTACTGGATGACCGACATGCAGTTGAGGTCGGTGTGCAGCACCACGTTGGCGACGTTGCGGTGCACGAACAGATCGCCAGGCAACATGCCGACGATTTCGTTGGCGGGCACGCGGGCGTCGGAGCAGCCGATCCAGAGGTATTCCGGCACTTGCTGGCGGGCCAGCTTTTCGAAGAACTCAGGGTCTTCCTGCTTGATGGATTCGGCCCACCGCTCGTTGTTGTCAAACAGCTGCTGCAGATCGCTCATGTCAGTTCTCCCAGAAAGTCCGATGGGCACCCTACGGGGTGCCTGGTGCCTTTGACAAGCGCGCGGTGAGCCGGGTCACAGCGTTAAGCGCGACGCGGCCTGCGGCGAAAGGCCTGGCGCAGCAGCCACAGAATCAGCAGCACGCCCAGCAGCACCACCACGCTCACGCCCCATTGCAGCGTGCCGGCATAGCGAAACATCGCGGCCGGGGCAAAGCTCGGCGCGCGCACCATGCGCGACTCGGCCGCCGGGCCGCTGGTGGGAATGTCGGCCAGGCCGTCGCCGTTCAGGTCGGGCAAGCGGCGGATATGGTCGAGCAAGCCTTGCCATTCTTTGTATTCCTGCACGCCGGGGGTGTTGGGGTCGGCGTCGATGATGGCGTCGTTGAGCGCGGCCAGCGGCTGGCCGTTGGCGTCTTTGGGCACGACGGTCATCAGGCCTTTGCTGAGGTCGGAAATCAGCCAGGTAAAGCCGCCGACGTAGCTGCTGGCGCCAATGCTGTAGAGCCGCGGGTCGTCGAGATCGAGGTCGCGGTAACCGCGCACGGCGTCGCCCAGCTCAATTTTGCTCACCCGGTCGAACGGCACGCGGTAGGGGTTGTAGCTGAAGCGCAGGCCGGCCACGCGGGGGAAGTAGCTGTCGCTATCGCGCATCTGGTAAGCCAGCAGCAGCACTTCAAGAATGTCTTTCAGTTCTTTGCCGGTGACGTACACCTTGACCAGCGGATAGCCCGGCGCGTCGTCCAGTTGGCCGATGCCCAGCGGCGCGATACGGAACAGGTCGGACACCGCCTGAATGCCGGTGCGGCCTTTGATCATGTCGTCGCGGATGGTGCCGTTGCCGGTAAAAGCAATGTCGCTGCCCGTGGCGTCGCGCAGGGCGTCGGTCACCAGGTTGGCGAGAATCGGGTCGTCGTGCTCGCGGGTCAGGGTTTTATCCACGTTCGCCAGCGGCTGGTCGAAGCGGTAGCCCTTGGGTTCGAGCATCTGCTGGCTGACGTGCTGTTTGAAGTCGTCGACCAGGGTGGTGATGACGCCGTCGCCTGCGGTCTGGTCGTTAATCGGGTGCAGGCTGTAGTCGCGCACACGGGTTTTGCCGTCGTCGCCAAGGCTCATGTGCAGCTCGCCCAGGTACTGGATTTCCGAACCGGCTTGCACCACCGGCGTGTGGCCGTTGACCAGCACCGGCTGCGGCAAGGCGACGTGGGAATGGCCGCCCACCACGATGTCGATGCCCGGCACCTGCTCGACCATTTCCACTTCTTCACCGCGCCAGCTGCCGTCGTCTTGCTGGGCCACGCCCATGTGTGAAAGCAGGATGACCACGTCGACCTTGTCGTCTTCGCGCAGTTTCTTGACCATGGTTTTTGCGGTTTCGATGGGGTCGGCGAAGGTCACCGGTTTGGTCATCGGCGACACGGCAATGGCGTTGTAACCGAGCAAGCCGAACAGACCAAAGCGAATGCCGCCTTTCTCAACGATTTTGTACGGCACGATGCGGCCGGCGTCTTGCTGGGCTTTGAGGCTGTCGTCGGCGGGGTTGTTGGCGTCGAACTGAATGTTGCTGGCAATCACCGGCACCAGCGCATCGCCTTCGGCCTTGGCGGCCGCATTGAGCATGGCGGCCAGGCCAATGGGGCGGAAGTCGAATTCGTGGTTGCCGAGGGTGGTGGCGTCGTAGCCAATCTGGCTCATCAAACGCAGCTCGCTGCCGGCTTCACGGGTGATGGTGTGGAACAGCGTGCCCATGGTGAAGTCGCCGGCATCGAGCAGCAGCAACGGCTGCTCGATGCCGGCCGCCGCGCGACGGGCCTTTACCAGCGTGGCCAGCCGCGCCACGCCGCCCACGGTGCCGTCGTCGTTGACGGTGGCCGGGGTGTATTCGTTGTTTGGCCCAAACCCGAGCAGGCGCGACTGCCAGTCGTTGGTGTGCAGAATGGTGAAATCGCGCGGCGCAGCGTGGGCGCCGCTGGCGGTGAGCAGAAGCCCCAGAAGCGAGGCCAGTGATAGCAGGCGAACGAGCATGAACGAGTCCTTATTCATGGGCCCAACCGTCGGCCCGAAAACGTGGCCGGCAGTATGGGCGAGCCTGCGGCCCGTCACAGCGACCGAACGCGCCGGGCGCTGTAGCCGATCAAGTCAGGACCGTGGCGCTCAATCGAATAACGTGCAGGCCATCACCAGCGCATCTTCGCGGCCACCCGGCGCCGGGTAGTAGTCGCGACGCCGGCCAATTTCGTTGAAGCCATAACGCTCGTAAAGCCGATACGCCGCCAGGTTGCTGGCACGCACTTCCAGGAAGCATTCGCCCGCTTTCAATTCGATGGCCCGCTGCATCAGGCGCTCCAGCAGCAGCAACCCCAAACCCCGGCCCTGGCAGTGCGGAGCCACGGTGATATTGAGCAGATGGGCTTCGTCGATGATCACGCTCAATACAGCGTGGCCGACCTGGCGCTCGCCTTCGAACATCACCCAGCAGTCGTAGCTGCTCAGACCGTCGCTGAACAGCTTGCGTGACCACGGATGGCTGAAGGCGGCGCATTCGATTTGCACCACTTCGTCGAGATCCGCCTCGGTCATGGGGCGGATGAGTACGGTGTCATTCATGCAGCGACCCGGCCTCTTGCGTGTGCCAACGCCGCATCACGCGCTGCATGGCTTGCCACAGCGGCGCCTTGCGCGCCGGCTCGTCCATCAGCAGTTCCAGGCTCGGCAGCGCCCAGGCCGCGCCAAGGCCTTCAACCTGCAATTCGCGGTTGTACAGCTGCTCGTCTGCTTCGCCGGCAAAGCGGATGGCGGGCAAGCCGACCAGCCACAGGCATTTGCAGTCGGGCTCTTCTTCCAGGCGTGCCATCAGGAAACCTTGCACATATTCCAGCGCGGCTTGCGGGCCTTGATCGAGGTTGCCGCGCGCCAACAAGGGCCAGCGCACGGGTTCGCCGATAATTTGTGGGCTGTCGGGCAAGCCGGCGGCGCGCAGCAGGTCTTTGAGCAGTAGATAAGCAGGGTCGCGGGCGGCGAACGGTTCGCCGGTCGACAGCTCGGCAAGAATCACGCACGAGCCGGCACGCAGCAGTTGCAGGCTGAAACGCGGCGGCGCGACAGGGGCGACTTTGGCTGGCGCAGGGGCTGCATCGTCCTCGGCGGCGACCGCCGCGGGTTTGGCTTCGACGCGGGCGCTGGGGCGTGGCACTTCAATTTTCGGGCGTTCATTGACCACCGGCGCAGCGGGCGCGGCGACCGGTTCAGGCGCGCGCTCAACCGGTACTTCGGCAACGGCAACCGCAGGCTCGTCAGCCAGCGGTTCGAGCAGTTCCGGGCGCGAAGGCGCGGCGAACGGCAGGGCCACGCGCGGCAGCCAGTTGGCGACCTGCATGGCATTTAAATAGGCGCGGCGGCGCAGCTCAGTGATCACAGCAGCGCCTCGGGCAAGCAAGCATTCATGTCAACTCCACACACCTGCGCAAGGGCCGGTGTGACTGTCGCGAGGGAACGCGATTGTCGCCGGAATTGCCGGTGGCGGGAAGGCGCGACGTTACTGACCCATGGACTTGCGCAGCTCGGCGCAGTGGTCGATGTCGGCAACTGCCGGGGTGTACCAGACGTAATCGGCTGAGCTGGCCGGCACGGTCTTGCCGACTTCCGCCAGTATCAGCGTAACGTCGCCCTGCCCGGCGCCCAGGTCTGTCAGGTGCAGCGGCACGCCGACGTCTCGGCGCACATGAAACGCGCCGGCAAACAACAGCGCCGGTTGCGCGGCGGCTGATAGTTGCTGTGCCATGCGCCGGTCGCGTTGTTGCTGCACCGCCAACATGGCGGGCAATTGCGATTCCGGCAGCAAGCCGCAATGGGACTCGCGAATCTGTTCCGACAGCGGCCCTTGTACGCCTGGCGCTGTGGATGCCGTGCCGCTTAATACCGGCTTGGTTTTGTAGATGCCCATGATTTCGCTGCGGTCCAGGTTGGCCGCCAGCAAGGGATAGGGCTGGGCCAGCGCGTGCCGGACGATGGGGCCGTACATCGACCATTCCCAATTTTTCTGCCAGGCCAGCGCGGTGGGTAAATCGGTCGGCGCCTGGCCATGCGCCGCATCGACCTTGGCTTGTTGGTCCGGGTTGAGCATTTCCATCAGCACACTGCCTTGCGGGCGTTTGTGCTCCAGCGCTTGCAGCAGCCAGAGTTCCAGGGCGTGGTGATCGGGATTGTCGTGTTGCTCGCCAACCAGCACGCGCGGCGCCGGTGCCAGGCGCTCCACCAGTTGCTCGGGGCTCAGTTGCTCGCCGGTACGCAGATCGCGAATAACGCCGACGTCGGCGTGGTCACGGTCTTTTGGCGCTTGCCAGTCCGGCAGCGGCGGCAGGGCCTGGCAGCCCGTCAGAAACACACACAGCAGTAAAACGAAACGCATGGTCGCTCCTTGATAGCGGGGCTTAACGGGCAATGATCAGCGGATGGCCGCGCTCGGGGTGACGCTGCACCAGCACTTCCAAATCAAACACGGCGCGCAGCGGTTCGGCTTGCAGCACATCGTCCGGCGTACCGAGGGCGTGGGCGCCGCCGTTGTGCAACAGCAGCAGACGGTCGCAATAACGGGCGGCCAGGTTCAGGTCGTGGAGAATCACCAGCACCGCCACGCCGTTGGCGGCGATGTTGCGCGCGGCTTGCAGGGTGATGTGTTGGTGCAGCGGGTCGAGCATGGAGGTCGGCTCGTCCAGCAGCAGGGTTTGCCCGCTGGCGCCGGGCCAGAGCTGCGCCAGCACCCGCGCCAAGTGCACACGCTGGCGCTCGCCGCCGGACAATTCCAGGTAATTACGGCCGGCCAAATGCGCGGCATCGGCGGCGCCCAGCGCCTCGGCAATGATTTGCTCATCACGCAGGCGCCCGGTGGCGTGGGGCAAGCGGCCCATGCCGACGACGTCTTCGACGCGGAAGGCAAAGTTGAGGGTCGAGGTCTGCGGCAGAATCGCCAGACGCTGCGCGCGCTCCGGGCCGGTCCACTCGCTGAGCGGGCGGCCATCCAGGGTGATGCGCCCTTCGCTGGGTTTCAATTCGCCGCTCAGGGCGTCGAGCAACGTGCTTTTGCCGGCGCCGTTGGGGCCGAGCACGCCGAGCATTTCGCCGGGCTGCAGGGCCAGATTAATGCCGGTCAGCACGCGTTTGCTGCCGCGTTGGATGGTCAGGTTTTCGGCGCACAACATCAGGCGCGTCCTCGCAGCAGCAAATAAAGAAAGAACGGTGCACCGATCAGGGCGGTGACGATGCCGATCGGCAATTCAGCCGGCGCCAGCGCCAGCCGCGCGACCACGTCGGCGAACAGCAGCAACGCAGCACCCGCCAACGCCGAAGCCGGCAGCAATACGCGGTGGTCCGGACCGACCAGCAGGCGCACCAGGTGCGGAACCACCAAACCGATAAAGCCGATCATGCCGGCCGCCGCCACCGCAGCGCCGACACCGAGCGCGGTGCAAAACACCAGTTCGCGTTTGACCCGCTCGATATCAAAACCCAGGTGCCGCGCTTCCGATTCACCGAGCAGCAACGCATTCAACGCCTTCGCGCGTTTGGGCAGCCACAGGCCGACCGCCAGCGTAACCACCAGCAACGGCCAGAGCCGCGAATAGCTGGCGCCGTTGAGGCTGCCCAGGTTCCAGAATGTGAGGGTGCGCAGCGTGGCGTCGTCCGCCAGGTAAGTGAACAGGCCGATAACCGCGCCGGCCAGGGCGGTGAGCGCGATGCCGGCGAGCAGCATGGTCGACACGCTGGTCTGGCCGTTGCGGCTGCCGAGGCGATACACCAGCGCTGTCACTACCAGCCCGCCGGCAAAGGCGCTGACCGACAACACATACGGCGCGAACGCTTCCGGCACACCGCCCAACGAGGCGCCGCCGACAATCGCAATGGCCGCGCCAAGCGCCGCGCCGCTGGACACGCCGACCAGGCCGGGGTCGGCCAGCGGGTTGCGAAACAGCCCCTGCATCGCCACGCCGGCCAGCGCCAGCACGGCGCCCACCGCCAGGCCGAGCAAGGTTCGCGGCATCCGGATTTGGCCGATGATCAACTCGGCCTGGTCCAGCTCGGCCCCGCCCACCGGCGCGCCGAATACGCGCAGCGCGCCTTTGAGCGTGTCCAGCAGTGGCAAGCTCACCGGCCCGAGCGCCAGCGACAGCAGCAAGGCGAGCGAGAGCAGAAAGCCCAGTGCAATAAACAGTGAGCGCGGCAGTACAACTGGGTTCATGGTTGCGGCTTAGCGTCGGCAGTCAGGGGTTGCGCGGCAGGATAGAAGCCTGCGCCCAGGGTTGCCAGCGCGGCCGGAACACGCGGCCCCAAACCGCCCACCAGCAGGGTCGGATCGATTGCCAGCAGGCGGTCGTTTTTCGCGGCGCGGGTGGCGGCAAGTGCCGGGTTCTGTTTGAGCAGCGCCGCTTTCGCTTCGGCGCCGGCAATGCTGCGGTCGGCGAAAATAATCACCTCCGGGTCCAGCGCCAGCAACGCTTCGGTCGACAGCGCTTTGTAGCTGGAATGGGTGGTGACGCTGTGTCCGCCGGCCCGCTCGATCAACCAGGCGCCGAGGGTGTCTTGCCCAGCGGCCATGGGGCTGCTGCCGGCGTGGGATAACAACAGCAGCACACTCGGGGCGGCCGTGCTGGCTTGCGCGGCGCTCACCCAGTCGGCCTGGCTTTTCAAACGCTGTTGGTAGGCAGCGAACGCGGTGGCGGCGCGCGGTTGATCGCCCAGCAGCGTGCCGATGCGCTGGAGGCTGTGTTCCAGGGTCGGCAGATCGGCTTTGGTCGACAGCGACTCCACCGTTACGCCGGCACTTTTAACCTGTGCCAATACGGGCGGCGGGCCCATTTCTTCGCTGCCCACGAGCAGGTCCGGCTTAAGGCTCAAAATACCTTCGGCGGCCAGCTGACGTTGGTAGCCAATACTCGGCAGCTGCTTCAGTTCAGGCGGGTTAAGGCTGGTGGTGTCGACGCCCACCAGCTTGCTTTGCCCACCGAGCGTGACCACCCACTCGGTGATTGAGCCACCGGCACTGACCCAGCGCTGCGGCAGGGTGTCGGCGGCGAGCACCGTTTGGCTCAGAACAATGGCGCAGCACAGGCTGGCGAGACGAACAGACACACGCATAAAAAACTCCAGGAGGTCGGGGCACGGGTTCCACGAACCGCATAAAAAACCAGCCTGTACCTATATAGAAGGTACAGGCTGGTTGTGTAGCGCTGCGGCGCCGGGTTTAAACCGCGAGCACCGGCGGCGCTTCGGCCAGCGCGCGCCATTCGCTGAGTTCCGGCACGCCGGGTTTGCGCGCGCCGAACAGTTGCACGATCAGCTCGCCGTCCGCGTCGAAGGCTTCCCAGCTGGTGATCACGCCATCGCTGCTGGGTTTGCGCACACGCCACAGCTCGGCCACGGCGGGGGTTTTCAGGTGCAGGTTGAAGGCCGGGTCGAGCACGTTGAACCAGGTGTCCATCCAGCGCAGGTTTTTCACCGGGCCGCTGTGAATCTGAATGCAGTGGCGGTTGCCGACAAACACCATCAATGGCACGTCGGTGGCGCCCGCTGCTTCCATCAGTGTCGGCAATTCGGACGGAGCCAACGGCTCGGCCCACTGATGCCCGGCCAGACGTAGCGCTTGGGTGCGCGTGGTTTCATGCTTTTTCAGCAGCGCGAAAAAGTGGTGGGTGTCTTTCAGGGTGGACCAGCCGGCGCGCAGGGAGTCGACGTCGATCTCGGCGTCTGGCTTGGCCACCACCGGTTCCGGCATCGGCTGCAGTTCCAGCGTGGCGCTTTGCTCCTCGGCGCGGAAACGCTCGATCAGCGGTGCCCAGGCGGCTTCGTCACTGTCTTCGGTGAGGAAGACTTTATGCACGGCCATGCCTTGATGGTCGAACACCTGGATGCTGCGTTGCGTGCCTTTGCCGGTTTCTTCGGCGACCGCGAACACACTGGCCCAGCCGCCGAGGAACAGGCGCAGGTCGATGTCGGGGGAAACCACCAGGCCCATCTGCCCGTTCGCCATGACGGTGACGTCGCGGTAATAACCTTTGCGCTCGTGCACGCAGTGTTCATTGCGGGTCAGCGCCATCACGTAACCCAACTCGCCGAGCGCCGGTAACAACGTGGCCCACGCCGGGTTCAGGCGCACGGTATCAACACCCAAGCGGCTGGCGACCAGCTCGCCTTCGCTCACAGCCAAGTGTGCGGCGGCATCGCGGGCGCGCAGTTTCGGCTGTTCGCCGCGCAGGGTTTGCCAGGCCAGATACAGCGCGTTGGCAGCGGCGGTTGGGTGTGCAGCCTGAATGGCGCTCGTCATGGACAACTCCTCGATCAATCAACGGCTCGCCGTGAGGGCGAACTCAATAGGTATTTGCACGCGGCTCGGCACAGCGCGGCCGTCCACGGTTTCAGGGCGGAACTGCCAGTCGGCTACCGCCTCCAGCGCGGCTTCGTCCAGGCTTTCGACGCCGGAAGACCGCACAATTTGCAGCGCGCGCGGCTGGCCGCGCTCGTCCAGCCGCACCTCCAGCACTACAACGCCTTGCTGATTTCGACGCTTGGCCAGGTTCGGGTAACGCGGCTGTTTGGGCGCCTGTAAATAACTAGGGCGGTTGCTGAGCACTTCGGTTACCGCCGGTTTTGGCGCTGGAGACACGGGGCCGGCGGCGGTGGCGGTGGCGGCAGTAGGCAATACAACGTCGGCCGTTTCGTTTAGCACCGGCTTGGGCGGCGCGGGTTTCGTCACCGGCTTGCTTGGCTTGACCACCTGTTTGGCCACGGCGCGCGGCTCGGCTTTGCGTTCAACCATCACCGGTTTTGTTACGGGCGGAATCGGTGTGGCGGCGGGTTCGGGCAATGCCTTTTCCGGCTCGCTGGCAGGCGGCTGCATCGCCGCAACCGCTGCGGGTGTAGGCGCCGGAGGCAGCTGAATGATCATCGCCGCTGGCTGGTTATTCGCCACATTGCGGGCGCGACCCGGCTCTACGACGGGCTCGCGCAGCAGCAAACTCGCCGCCGCATGCAGCGTGAGCGAAAGCAGGAAATACACCGAGAAACGTCGCATCGGATGCCACGATCACCAAAAGTTAATCTATTTGATAATTGTTTGCATCTGCATGTCAATATCGTTAACGTGCGGCCCGATATCAAACCGGTGGCCAACGTAGCCGCCCGACGTTAACGATCTAGGAGTAGATCCATGTCCCTTCGTCCGCCCTTCGCCCGCAAGCCTTGGCTGGTGTTGCTGCTGCTTTCGCCCTCGCTGGCCGCCGCCGACAAAACGCCGACACAGTTCGACACGGTTACCGTCACCGCCACCCGCACCGAGCAAAAGCTTGATGAAGTGCCGAGCACCGTGTCGGTGATGACCGAGCGCGATATCGACCAGAACAACGTCAAAGACATCAAGGATCTGGTGCGTTACGAGCCAGGCGTTTCGGTGGGCGGCAGCGGCAGTCGATTCGGCTTGTCGGGCTTTACCATTCGCGGGATCGGCGGCAATCGCGTATTGACCCAAGTGGATGGCGTCGCCGTGCCGGACGCTTTTACGTTCGGGCCGTTTATGGAAGCGCGCCGCGACTACATCGACCCCGACACCATGAAGCAGGTCGAAATCATCCGTGGCCCCGCATCGTCTCTATACGGCAGCGATGCCATCGGCGGCGCGGTGAGTTTTCTCACCAAAGACGCGGCGGATTATCTGGAAGACGGCGACGATGCCTACGCCCGCCTGAAAACCGGTTTCGACACCTCCGACGACAGCTGGATGCGCAGCGCCACCGTTGCCGGCCGCCTGGGCAGCGTTGATGGCGTGGTGCATATCGGTCACCGCAATGGCCAGGAAGTGGATTCGTTTGGCGGGCGCGACGGCATTGGCGCCAGTCGCGGCGAAGCCAACCCGCAGGACTACAGCGCAGAAAACCTGCTGGTCAAAGGCGGCTGGAATTACTACGGCAACGACCGCCTGCAACTGACCTACGAGCGCTATTCCGTCGACACCGACACCCAGGTGCTCAGCGAATACAGCAACACCGCGGCCATCCGCACCTCCGATGCCATCGACAGCACCGACCGCGAGCGCTACAGCCTTCAGCACCAGTTCGAGTTGAATAGCTTGTTGGTGGACAAAGTGGACTGGCATCTGGATTACCAGGACAGCCAGATTCGCCAGCGTACCGAGCAGGAGCGTTTCGTTGCGTCCGCACTGCGCGACCGTTACCGCGATTCCAGCTACGAAGAAAAACTGTGGGTGCTTAACGCCAAGTTCGATAAAGCGTTCGCCACCGGCCCGGTTAACCATCAGCTGATTTATGGCTTCGACGTGAAGCGTTTGGAGAACAGCGATCTACGTCGCGGCGCCGAAACCATCCGTGCTACCGGCGCAGCAGTGCCGGTAGCGCCAGGTGGAGACGCCTTCCCGATCAGCGACTTCCCGGACCCAACCACCAAGGAATACGCGCTGTTTGCCCAGAACGAAATGACCATCGGCGCGTGGACCCTTCTGCCGGGCGTGCGGTATGACCGTTTCGAAATGAAGCCGCACGTCACCGACGAATACCTCAACAGCGGCGCCACCGATGCCAGCCCTGACGACACCAAAGACGAGCACATTTCGCCGAAGCTGGGCGTGACCTTCCAGGTCGACGATGCCCACAGCGTGTACGGTCAGTACGCAGCGGGCTTCCGCGCTCCGCAGGCAGTGGAAATGTTCGGCGAGTTCGTCAACAGCACCGCGCGCTACCGCACCATCGCCAACACCAGCCTGAAAGCGGAAACCAGCGACAGCTATGAGATCGGGTTGCGCGGTCAGTACCAGGTCGGCAGCTTTGGCGCCGCGCTGTTCTACAACCGTTACAAAGACTTTATCGAACAGCAGAGCCGCACCTCTGCGCTGGCGCCGGCGCTCACTACCGACTTCCAGTACGTCAACATGGACCGAGTCACCATCCGTGGTGCCGAGGCCAAAGGCGAGCTTTTCCTCGACCAGCTTGGCCTGCTGCCAGCGGGCTGGAAAGCCATTGGTACGGTGGCTTATGCCCGGGGCGAAGACGAAGGAACGGGCGAGCCTATTAATAGTGTCGACCCGCTCAAAGGCGTGTTCGGCCTGGGCTACGCCGCGCCAACCGGCAAGTTCGGCGGCAGCCTGAACTGGACACTGGTAGCGGCCAAGGAGCGGGTCAACAACAGTCCAACCAATGAAGGCGGCACACCCAGCCAGTACGAGCCCTCCGGTTACGGCGTGCTTGATCTGAACGGCTGGTGGCAGATGACTGAAGCGTTTTCGGTCAATGCCGGCCTGTATAACCTTGGCGACAAAGAGTACTGGCAATGGGGCGATGTTCGCGGCCTGACCTCCCTCAACACCGGCCTGGACCGCTACTCCCAACCCGGCCGCCACGCCGCAGTCAACTTCATCTGGGAAATCTGACTACCGCCCACCCTGGGTGCACGGGATAATCCCCGTTCACCTGGAGGCGTCTATGCAGTTTCTCTGCGCCCCGGAATCTTTGGCTGAAGGCCAGAGCCGGGGCTTTTTGTTGGGCGGGATAAAGCTGGTGGCCGTGCGCAAGCAAGGCCAGGTGTACATCTATATCAACCGCTGCCCGCACAAAGCTGTGTCGCTGGAATGGAAGGCGGATGAGTTTCTCGACAGCAGCCAGAGCCTGATTCAGTGCGCGCGCCATGGCGCCTTGTTTTTGATCGAGTCGGGCGAATGCATTACCGGCCCGTGTGAAGGCAAGGCGCTGACTGCCCTCGCCTGCCGCGAAGACGCCGCAGGCATTTGGGTCGAGGTGCCGGCTTAACGGTTAGAGCTGCACGTCGAGGCGGCGCGTCAGCCTGATCTCGGTCGGCGTCAGCACGGCGCCATAGGCGAGCACTTCGACGCCGGCCGCTTTGGCTTCCTTCAGCGCCTCGGCATAGGCCGCGTCAATTTCTCCGGCCGGGCGAACCGCGTCGATGTCCGACAGGTTCACGCAGTACAACTGCACGGCGCGAATGCCCTGGCGCGCCAGGCTGGACAGCTCGCGCAGGTGCTTGGCGCCGCGCTGGGTTTTGGCGTCGGGGAATGCGGCGACGCGGGTGCCGTCGAAACCCAGGGTCACGCTTTTCACTTCCACGTACGCCATGCCGCTTGGGTATTCGAGGCGGAAATCGATGCGGCTGCTTTCCTCGCCGTAGGGCACTTCACGCTTGAGCGTGGTGAAGCCGGCCAGCTCGCTGATCACGCCCTCGCGCAGCGCTTCTTCCACCAGCGGATTGGCCCGCGCCGTGTTTACGCAGGCCCAGCGGCCTTGCGGGGTTTCCGCCAGTTCCCAAGTGCCGGGCAACTTGCGTTTCGGGTCGCTGGAACGGCTGAACCACACGGCGCCGCCCTCGACCATGCAGTTGAACATGGAGCCGGTGTTGGGGCAGTGAATGGTCAGCAGCTCGCCGCTGGCGGTTTCGATGTCGGCGAGGAAGCGTTTGTAGCGGCGGATCAGGCGGCCTTCTTCCAGGGGCGGCGAAAACAGCATCAAGGCCGCCAGGTTTTCAGGCCGCGGGCGATACGCTCAACCGCTTCCTGCAAGCGTGGCAGGCTTTGGGTGTACGCAAAACGCACGTGATGGCCGGCTTGATAGCGACCGAAATCCAGGCCCGGCGTAAACGCCACATGCTCGGTTTCCAGGAAGTGCTGACAGAAGGCAAAGGCGTCGCCGCCAAACGCGCTGATGTCTGCATATAAATAGAAGGCGCCTTCCGGCTCCACGGCAATGCCGAAGCCGAGTTCGCGCAGGGCTGGCAATAGAAAGTCGCGCCGGCGCGCAAATTCGCCACGGCGCTGTTCGAGAATTTCCAGCGTGGCGGGTTCGAAGCAGGCCAGCGCCGCATGCTGGGCCATGCTCGGCGCGCTGATGTAGAGGTTCTGCGCCAGTTTCTCCAGTTCGCCCACCGCTTGCGGCGGCGCCACCAACCAACCCAGGCGCCAGCCGGTCATGCCGAAGTATTTCGAGAAACTGTTGAGCACGAAGGCGTCGTTGTCGACTTCCAACACGCTGGCGGCATCCACGCCGTAGGTCAGGCCGTGGTAGATCTCGTCCACCACCAAATGGCCGCCGTGACCCTTGATGGCTTTGGACAAACCGCCCAACTCTTCACGCGACAGCAAGGTGCCGGTCGGGTTGGCCGGCGATGCCACCAGGGCGCCGACGCTGTCGCGGTCCCAGTGGCGGTCGACCAGTTCAGGCGTCAGTTGGTAGCGCACGTCCGGGCCAACCGGCACCAACTGCGCAGCGCCTTCCACCAAGCGCAGGAAATGACGATTGCACGGGTAGCCTGGGTCGGCGAGCAGCCAGTGTTTGCCGGGGTCGACCAGCAAGGCGCTGGCCAGCAGCAACGCACCCGAACCGCCGGGCGTAATCAGGATGCGTTCGGGGTCTATGCTCAATCGGTAACGTTGCGCGTAGAAATTGGAAATCGCCTCGCGCAGGGCCGGCAAGCCACGGGCGGCGGTGTAGCGCGTATGGCCATCGGCCAAGGCGGCCTGGCCGGCAGCGACGATGGGCGCGGCGGTGGTGAAGTCCGGCTCGCCGATTTCCAGGTGGATGACATCATGGCCGTCGGCCTGCAACTGATTGGCCCGCGCCAGCAGCGCCATCACGTGAAACGGCTCAATCGCGCGGCTGCGAGCACTGTAGGGCGAAGTCATCGGCCTTCCTTATATAAGTTCAGGCGGCGATTCTACCCAACCAGTTGGCTAAACAGCAGCACGATGACAACCGGGAGTGGCATAGGCGAAGGCGATCTGGTAAGTTCGCCCGCTTGCAGCCGCAGGGCCGGCAATAAATGACGGCAATGGACAGTAATCCTGCGCAGTGGATTAGAGAGTTTTCAAGAGGCGGTCATCCATGCCCACCAAAGCAAAAGCAAAGAACGACCCGCTCAACCGTGGTTTCGAACCGTATAAAGAAACCAAGGGTGAGGAGTACATGAGTGAGCCAATGCGTGCGCACTTCACCAATATTCTGGGCAAGTGGAAGCTTGAGCTGATGCAGGAAGTCGATCGGACTGTGCATCACATGCAGGACGAAGCAGCGAACTTCCCTGACCCGGCCGACCGTGCCAGCCAGGAAGAAGAATTCAGCCTGGAACTGCGTGCCCGTGATCGTGAGCGCAAGCTGATCAAGAAAATCGACCAGACTCTTCAACTCATCGAAGACAACGAATATGGCTGGTGCGATTCCTGCGGCGTAGAGATCGGCATCCGCCGTCTTGAAGCCCGCCCTACCGCCACCCTTTGCATCGATTGCAAAACCCTGGCGGAAATCAAAGAAAAGCAGATCGGTTCCTGATCTGAGAACGGGGCGCTTAGGCGCCCCGCTTCATTTCTGTCATGACCTTTTCTCGCGTATGACCACTCCAGCCTACATCGGGCGCTTCGCCCCCACGCCCAGCGGCTACCTGCACTTCGGCTCGCTGGTGGCGGCCCTCGCTTCCTATCTCGACGCCAAAGCCTGCGGCGGCACCTGGCTGCTGCGCATGGAAGACATCGACCCTCCCCGCGAAGTACCCGGCGCCCAATCGGCCATTTTGCAGACCCTGGAAAGCTACGGCTTCGAATGGGACGGCGAACTGGTGCGCCAGAGCGAACGCCACGCGGTGTACGAAAGCGTGGTGCAGCGCCTGTTCAGCCAAGGTCTGGCCTACGCCTGCACCTGTTCGCGCAAGCAACTGGAAAATTACCAGGGCGTTTATCCAGGCTTCTGCCGCAATGCCGGGCATGAGCAGGAAGGCGCCGCCATTCGCCTGCGCGTGCCGGAACTTGAGTACCACTTTGTCGACCGCGTGCAAGGCGAGTACCGCCAGCACCTGGGCCGCGACGTCGGCGACTTTGTGATTCGCCGCCGCGATGGTTTGTACGCCTATCAACTGGCCGTGGTGCTGGATGACGCCTGGCAAGGGGTGACCGACATCGTTCGCGGCGCCGACCTGCTGGACTCCACGCCGCGCCAGCTGTACCTGCAAGAACTGCTCGGGCTGTCGCAGCCGCGTTATCTGCATGTGCCGCTGATTATTCAGCCCGATGGCCATAAGCTCGGAAAGTCGTACCGCTCGCCCCCGCTTGAAACCCACGAAGCGGCGCGCTTGCTGCTGCGGGCTTTGCGTGCGCTGGGGCAAGCGGTAGTGCCGGAACTGGACGACGCCACACCGGCAGAATTGCTGGCGTGGGGCATTCGTCACTGGGAAGTGGCGCGCATTCCGCGCACGCTGACGTTGGCGGAATCGCAACTGCGTTGACCTTGCTTAAGGGCATCGCGGCTAAAGCCGCTCCTACACAATCGCGGCGCCTGTGGGAGCGGCTTTAGCCGCGATAGCTTTTGCGCCCCGCTTCCAGCCCTGACCTTGCATCCGTTACCATCGCCGCTCGCCAACCACGAGAAACGGCATGTACATCTACCGATTGGTCTTACTTCTGGTGGTGGGGATTTACCTCTTCTCCCCCGCCATCATGGACTGGTGGATCGACCCGAGCGGCGCCTGGTATCGCCCGTACTTACTGTGGCTGATCCTTATCGTGGTGACCTTTATCTTGCAGAGCGGACGTGATGCTGACGAGCTTTAGCCTGAGTCAGCTGATTCTGATCAGCGCTGCCTATCTCCTTGTTCTGTTCGGCGTTGCCTGGATCAGCGAACGCGGCATCATCCCGCGCTGGATCGTCTCGCACCCGCTGACGTACACCTTGTCGCTCGGCGTCTATGCCAGCGCCTGGGCGTTCTACGGCACGGTCGGGCTGGCCTATCAATACGGTTTCGGTTTTCTCGCCAGCTACTTAGGCGTGTCGGGCGCGTTCTTGCTGGCACCGGTGTTGCTGTATCCGATTCTGCGCATCACCCGCACGTATCAGCTGTCGTCGCTGGCAGACCTGTTCGCCTTCCGCTTTCGCAGCACCTGGGCCGGTGCGCTGACCACGCTGTTTATGCTGATCGGCGTGTTACCGCTGTTGGCCCTGCAATTTCAGGCGGTGGCAGACTCCATCGGCATTCTCACCCGCGAACCGGTACACGAGCGGGTGGCGTTGAGTTACTGCGCGCTGATCACCCTGTTCACCATCTTGTTCGGCGCCCGCCACATCGCCACGCGCGGCAAGAATGAAGGCCTGGTGTTTGCCATCGCGTTTGAGTCCATCGTGAAAATGGTCGCCTTGGGCGGCATCGCGCTGTATGCCTTGTACGGCGTATTCGGCGGCCCGCACGAATTGGAACTATGGCTGCTGCAAAACCAGGCGACGCTCGCCGCGCTGCACACGCCGCTGCAAGAAGGCCCGTGGCGCACGCTGCTGCTGATCTTTTTCGCCTCGGCCATCGTGATGCCGCACATGTATCACATGACCTTCACGGAAAACCTCAACCCGCGCGCGATGGTCAGCGCCAGCTGGGGCTTGCCGCTGTTCCTGCTGCTGCTGAGTTTGACCGTGCCGCTGATTCTCTGGGCCGGACTGAAACTGGGCGCCACCACTAATCCCGAATATTTCACCCTAGGCATCGGCATTTCGGTGAACAACGACACGCTGGCGCTGCTGGCGTATGTCGGGGGGTTGTCGGCCTCCAGTGGTTTGATCATCGTCACCACCTTGGCGCTGTCGGGCATGGCGCTGAATCACCTGGTGTTACCGCTGTATCAGCCGCCGGCGCAAGGCAATATTTACCGCTGGCTGAAGTGGACCCGCCGCGCGCTGATCATCGCCATCATTGCCGCCGGTTATGGCTTCTATCTATTACTCGGCGCCGAGCAAGACTTGGCCAACCTCGGCATCGTCGCGTTTGTGGCCACCCTGCAATTTCTGCCTGGCGTGCTCTCGGTGCTGTACTGGCCAACGGCCAATCGCAAAGGCTTTATCGCCGGTTTGCTGGTGGGCATTTCGGTGTGGACCGCGAGCATGCTGTTACCGCTGATTGGTAACGTGCAGGGCATTTATATTCCGCTGTTCAACTTCGTCTACGTGCTGGACGACACCAGTTGGCACCTGGCGGCCATCGCCTCGCTGGCGGCCAACGTGCTGGTATTCACGCTGGTGTCGCTGTTCACCGAGTCGAGCCCGGAAGAAGAAAGCGCCGCCGAAGCCTGTGCTGTGGATAACGTGCGTCGCCCTCAGCGGCGTGAGCTGCTGGCCACCTCGCCGCAGGAATTCGCCACGCAATTGGCCAAACCGCTCGGCGCGAAAACGGCGCAGCGGGAAGTGGAACAGGCGTTGCGCGATTTGCATCTGCCGTTCGACGAAAACCGCCCCTACGCCTTGCGCCGCCTGCGCGACCGCATTGAAGCCAACCTCTCCGGCCTGATGGGCCCGAGCGTGGCGCAGGACATTGTCGAAACCTTCCTTCCTTATAAGTCCGGCAGCGAAAGCTACGTGACCGAAGACATTCACTTCATCGAAAACCGCCTTGAGGATTACCACTCGCGCCTGACCGGCCTGGCTGCCGAGCTCGATGCCCTGCGCCGTTACCACCGCCAGACCTTGCAAGAGCTGCCCATGGGCGTGTGCTCGCTGGCCAAGGACCAGGAAATTCTGATGTGGAACCGGGCCATGGAAGACCTCACCGGCATCGTCGCCCACCGCGTGGTCGGCTCGCGGCTTTCGACCATTGGCGAGCCGTGGAAAGGGCTGCTCGAAGGCTTCATCAACCTGCCCGACGAGCATTTGCATAAACAACGCCTGGGGCTGGACGGCCAGACGCGCTGGCTGAACCTGCACAAAGCCGCGATCGCCGAGCCTTTGGCGACCGGTAACACCGGTCTGGTGTTACTGGTCGAAGACCTCACCGAAACGCAGATGCTCGAAGACAAACTGGTGCACTCCGAACGCCTGGCGAGCATTGGCCGCCTGGCTGCGGGCGTGGCCCATGAAATCGGCAACCCAATTACCGGCATCGCTTGCCTGGCGCAAAACCTGCGCGAAGAACGGGAGAGCGACCCGGAGCTGGCGGAAATCAGCAGCCAGATCGTCGAGCAGACCAAACGGGTGTCGCGCATCGTGCAGTCACTGATGAGCTTTGCTCACGCGGGCGGCCGTCAACAGCCCGAAGAACCGGTATGCCTGGCCGAAGTGGCACAGGACGCCATCGGCTTGCTGGCGCTGAACCGGCGCAGCATCGAAGTGCAGTTCTTCAATTTATGCGACCCGGACCACTGGGCCGTGGGCGACCCGCAGCGTTTGGCGCAGGTGCTGATCAATTTGCTCTCCAACGCCCGCGACGCTTCGCCACCGCGCGGCGCCATTCGCGTGAAGAGTGAAGCCAGCGAACAGACGGTCGATTTGATCGTCGAAGATGAAGGTACCGGCATTCCCAAGGCGATCATGGATCGCCTGTTCGAACCGTTCTTTACCACCAAAGATCCCGGTGAAGGAACCGGCCTGGGCCTCGCTCTGGTCTATTCCATCGTTGAAGAGCATTATGGGCAAATTACAATCGACAGCCCGGCAGACCCGGAGCTACAACGCGGAACCCGTATTCGGGTAACGTTACCGCGACATGTCGAAGCGACGTCCGTAGTGACCAGAGATCGTCGAGAGAGCTGAATTCATGCCACATATTCTGATCGTCGAAGACGAGACCATTATCCGTTCCGCCCTGCGCCGCTTGTTGGAGCGCAACCAGTACGAAGTCAGCGAAGCCGGCTCCGTGCAGGAAGCCCAGGAACGGTTCAACATCCCCAGCTTTGACCTGATCGTCAGCGATTTGCGTCTACCCGGCGCGCCCGGCACCGAGCTGATCAAGCTCGGCCAAGGCATTCCGGTGCTGATCATGACCAGCTACGCGAGCCTGCGTTCAGCGGTCGATTCCATGAAAATGGGCGCAGTGGATTACATCGCCAAACCCTTCGACCACGACGAAATGCTCCAGGCCGTGGCACGCATTCTTCGCGACCGCCAAGACAACAAACCGGCCCTCGCCGTCAGCACCAGCAATGGCAACCGCGCCGGTGACAAAGCCGTAGCCGGTAACACCAACGGCGAAATCGGCATCATCGGCTCCAGCCCGTCGATGCAAGAGCTGTACAGCAAAATCCGCAAAGTCGCCCCCACCGATTCCACCGTGCTGGTTCAAGGCGAATCCGGCACCGGTAAAGAGTTGGTGGCGCGTGCGCTGCACAACCTGTCCAAACGCGCCAAAGCGCCGATGATTTCGGTGAACTGCGCGGCCATTCCTGAAACCCTGATCGAGTCCGAACTGTTCGGCCACGAGAAAGGCGCGTTCACGGGCGCCAGCGCCGGCCGCGCGGGCTTGGTGGAAGCGGCCGACGGCGGCACGCTGTTCCTCGACGAAATTGGTGAGCTGCCGCTGGAAGCCCAAGCGCGCTTGCTGCGCGTGTTGCAGGAAGGCGAGATTCGCCGTGTGGGTTCGGTACAGTCGCAAAAGGTCGATGTGCGTTTGATCGCCGCCACCCACCGCGACCTGAAAACCCTGGCCAAAACCGGCCAATTCCGTGAAGACCTTTTCTACCGCCTGCACGTTATCGCCCTGAAGCTGCCCGCTTTGCGCGAGCGCGGTGCCGACGTCAGCGAAATCGCTGCGCTGTTCCTGGCGCGCCAGTCGAGCAAAATGGGCCGCAGCGACCTGCGCTTCGCCCCCGACGCCGAGCAGGCGATTCGTCATTACACCTGGCCGGGTAACGTGCGCGAATTGGAAAACGCCATCGAGCGCGCCGTGATTCTGTGCGAAGGCTCGGATATTTCAGCCGAACTGCTGGGCATCGATATCGAGCTGGATGATCTGGAAGACGGCGACTTCCTCGGCGCCCCCGTTGCCCACAACAGCACCAACGCCCATGAGCCGACCGAAGACCTGTCGCTGGAAGACTACTTCCAGCACTTCGTTCTCGAGCACCAGGACCACATGACCGAAACCGAGCTGGCGCGCAAATTGGGCATCAGCCGCAAATGTCTGTGGGAACGCCGTCAGCGCCTGGGCATTCCACGGCGCAAAACCGGCGCGGCACTGGAAGGTTGACAGGTGAGCGGTAACAAGAAACGTACGCGCCGGGTCGCCACACTTTGTTACCGCTTCAACATCGCGTAACAAAGCCGGGTTTAACGGTAACGGAAACCCGGCTTTTTTGTGCCTGTTCTGACACAGTGAATTTAGCTAAGCCCTTGTTTTATAAGGATTCACAAAAACTGGCACGGCATCTGCTATATGTTTGGTACAACAACAATAACAAGCAACGCCCAAGACAATAAAAATAAGACGTAACGACTCCAGCACAACAAAAACAAAATCGCGGGAGGCGCAGCTAACTGATTCTTTTGGAGAGGAATGGCTTTTGGGGTTCGCCCCGCGACCAGGCTGAGAATAACAAGACTGCTTTCAGGCAGAGCCCGAACTGGTTGGATCGAATGATCATGGCTACATCAGCATCCAAAGCAATCCGTTTGCTATTAACCTCCAAATTGGAGGTTTTTCCTGAAGCCACTAGGCCGACGGAACGGGTCAACAAACAAAAACAACAAGCCCGACATAATAATAAAAACAAAGCACGCACCTACTTGGGGGGGAGCCTCGGCTCCCCCAGTAGCTTTCGCTACCACCCTCTCGCTTCCCCCCTTCTATATCGCGCTTTACGCCCAACCTCGCGGCGTCCTACACCATTCCCCGACACAATGCTAGAATCCGCAGCCTTCATGCGGTCATTTCCTTTTCTGGCCGATCATCCCGTCAAACAGTGCATCCCATGCTGAAAAAGCTGTTCCAGTCCTTACGCTCCCCATTGCGCCGCGCCAAGCAGCACCCGCGCAGCACCCCCGAAGTGGTGACCAGTCACCAGCATCCGTTGCGCCGCGCGCACATCAGTCGCTATGCGGTAAGCATCGTTGAGCGCCTGCAGAACGCCGGTTACCAGGCCTACCTGGTTGGCGGTTGCGTGCGCGACCTGCTGTTGGATATCGAGCCGAAAGACTTCGACGTCGCCACCAGCGCCACACCCGAGCAAGTGCGTGCCGAGTTCCGCAACGCCCGGGTCATCGGCCGCCGCTTCAAGTTGGTCCATGTGCACTTCGGCCGCGAAATTATCGAAGTGGCCACCTTCCGCGCCAACCACCCGGTGAGCGAAGAAGAGGAAGACAGCAACCAGTCTTCCCGCCACGAAAGCGGCCGCATCTTGCGCGACAACGTGTACGGCAGCCTGGAAGACGACGCCCAGCGCCGCGACTTCACCATCAACGCCCTGTATTTCGACGTAACCGGCGAGCGCATTCTCGATTACGCCCGCGGCATGCACGACATCCGTAACCGCCAGGTGCGCCTGATCGGCGACCCGGAGAAGCGTTACCTCGAAGACCCGGTGCGCATGCTGCGTGCGGTGCGCTTTGCCGCCAAGCTCGACTTCGATATCGAAAGCCACAGCGCCGAGCCGATTCCGCGCCTGGCAAAAATGCTGCGGGACATTCCCTCGGCGCGCCTGTTTGATGAAGTGCTCAAACTGTTCCTCTCCGGTTACGCCGAGCACGTGTTCGAGCTGCTGCTGGAGTACGACCTGTTCGAGCCGCTGTTCCCAGCCAGCGCCGCCGCCCTCAAGGCGAGCCCGGAATACACGTACAACCTGATCAGCCAGGCCTTGATCAACACCGATCAGCGCATTGAAGACGGCAAGCCGGTAACCCCGGCCTTCCTGTTCGCCGCCCTGCTCTGGCCGGCGCTGCCGGCCCGCGTGATCAAGCTGCAAGACCGTGGCATGCCGCCGATTCCGGCGATGCAAGAAGCGGCTCACGAACTGATCGCCGAGCAATGCCAACGCATCGCCGTGCCGAAGCGTTTCACCATTCCAATCCGCGAAATCTGGGACATGCAGGAGCGCCTGCCACGGCGCAGCGGCAAGCGTGCCGACCTGTTGCTGGAAAACCCACGTTTCCGCGCCGGCTACGATTTCCTGCTGCTGCGCGAGAGCGCCGGCGAGAAAACCAATGGCCTGGGGGACTGGTGGACCGACTACCAAGACTGCACTGACAGCGAACGCCGCCAGATGATTCGCGACCTCGCCGCCACTGGTGAAGACACCAGCACTGCACCGCGCAAACGTCGTCGCAGCGGTAGCAGTCGCAAACGCGGCGCCGCCCCGAGCCCGGCGCAAGACTGATGGAGCGGGTGTATATCGGCCTCGGTAGCAACTTGGCCGAACCACTGGAGCAGTTGCGCGGCGCCCTCGCGGCGCTGGCGCAGTTGCCCGATACCCAGTTGGTGAATTGCTCTTCCTTCTATAGCAGCGACCCGCTCGGCCCCGCCGACCAGCCCCGTTACGTCAATGCCGTCGCAGCGCTGGACACTTCCCTCAGGCCCCTGTCACTGCTCGATGCGTTGCAAGCCATCGAACTGGAACAGGGCCGCGAACGCAAAGCCGAACGCTGGGGTCCGCGAACCCTCGATCTGGACATTCTCGCCTTTGGCAAACTCGTGCTTGATGAACCCCGTTTGCAGGTGCCGCATTACCACATGCATGCCCGGCCGTTCGTCCTCTACCCGCTCGCCGAACTGGCCCCCGATCTGACCTTGGCCGATGGTCGCCGCCTGCGCGATCTGCTACTGGCCTGTCCCTTTGAAGGCCTGGAAAAACTGCCTGCCTCGCTGTAACCGCCGCCGTTGCTGGGCTCAGGTAGTAAAACTACAAGCCCCGCATTCGCGGTAACGCCAGTAACAAGTCGGTAACACCTGCAATTGACTTCGCCCTTTCGCATCACGACTATAGGCGTCCCGTTGCCCCGCGCCGGTGCGCGCGAGGCGCTAAGAGGACCAATATGATGCCTGACGTTACCCTGAGCACCCTGCAAGAGCTGAATCAAAAAGGCGAAAAAATCGTCATGCTCACTGCCTACGATGCCACCTTCGCCTCCGTTGCCGCGAAGGCCGGCGTCGAGGTGTTGCTGGTGGGCGATTCCCTCGGCATGGTTGTGCAAGGCCATGACAGCACCCTGCCGGTCAGCGTTGCGGATATGGCTTACCACACCGCCTGCGTAAAGCGCGGCAACAGTGGCGCGCTCATCGTTACCGACCTGCCCTTCATGGCCTACGCCACGCTTGAACAAGCGCTGGTCAACAGCGGCGCGCTGATGCAAGCCGGCGCCCATATGGTCAAGCTCGAAGGCGGCGGCTTCCTCGCTGAAACCGTGCGCCGCCTGGCTGAGAATGGCGTGCCAGTGTGCATGCACATGGGCCTGACGCCGCAGTCGGTCAACGTGCTCGGTGGTTATAAAGTGCAAGGTCGCAGCGAAGCTCAGGCGCGCCAACTGCGCAGCGACGCCATCGCCCTGGAACAAGCTGGCGCCGCCATGCTGCTGCTCGAATGCGTACCGAGCGAACTGGCCGCCGAAATCACCGAAGCGGTAAAAATTCCCGTCATCGGCATCGGTGCCGGTAACGCCACCGACGGCCAGGTTCTGGTGCTGCACGACATGCTCGGCCTGTCGCTCACCGGCCGCACGCCCAAGTTCGTGAAGAACTTTATGCAAGACCAGACCAGCATCGACGGCGCCATTCGCGCCTATGTCGCGGCGGTCAAAGATTCGTCATTCCCTGCCGCTGAACACGGATTCTCTGCATGAACACGGTTACCACCGTCCGCGAATTACGCGCCGCTGTTGCTCAAGCGCGTGCCGAGGGCAAAGACGTCGGCCTGGTGCCGACCATGGGCAATCTGCACGACGGCCACGCCAAGCTGGTGGAAAAAGCCGCCCAGCGCGTCGACTTCGTGGTTGCCAGCATCTTCGTTAACCCGTTGCAGTTCGGGCCGAAGGAAGACCTGGAAAACTACCCGCGCACCCTGGCCGCCGACAAAGAACGCCTGATTCAAGCCGGCTGCCAACTGCTGTTCGCGCCAAGCGTTGAAGAGATGTACCCCGACGGCATGGCAGCGCAGACCATCGTGCATGTGTCCGGCGTTTCCGAAGGCTTGTGTGGCGGCAGCCGCCCTGGGCACTTCGATGGCGTGTCGACCGTGGTGACTAAACTGTTCCAGATGGTGCAGCCGGACATCGCCATTTTCGGCCAGAAGGACTACCAGCAACTGGCCGTGATCCGCACCCTGGTGCGCGACCTGAACATGCCCATCCAGATTATCGGCGAGCCCACCGTGCGCGCCGAAGACGGCCTGGCGCTGTCTTCACGCAACGGTTATCTGGACGACACCCAGCGCGCCGCCGTTCCGGCCATCTACCAATGTCTGCAACAAATGGCCACCGCCATCAAAGCCGGCGCCCGCGATTTCGCGCCGCTGATCGAGCAAGGCCAGAAGCAACTGGAGGCCGCCGGTTTCCGTATGGATTACCTGGAAGTGCGCCGCTCCGACAATCTGCGCCCGGCCACTAAAGACGATCGCCACTTGGCCATTCTGGTCGCCGTGTTCGTCGGCACTACGCGCCTGATCGACAACGTCGTGTTCGAGTTGCCCGAAAGCGCCTGACCCATCCCGTACCGCTTATTAACCCCCGGCGCCCTTCCAACAACAAAAGGCGCCGTTGTTTAGCCTGCCGAGGCTCTTTAAAGGAAGCACGCCATGCACGCCATCATGCTCAAGGCCAAACTGCACCGCGCCGAAGTGACCCACGCCGTTCTCGATTACGAAGGCTCATGCGCCATTGACGGCGAGTGGCTCGACCTGGCCGGCATTCGGGAGTACGAGCAAATTCAGATTTACAACGTCGACAACGGTGAGCGCTTCACCACCTACGCCATCCGTGGCGAAGAAGGCTCGCGCATCATCTCGGTCAACGGCGCGGCCGCGCACAAAGCCCATGTCGGCCACCGCGTCATCATCTGCGCCTACGCCCACTACAGCGAAGCCGAACTGGTGAATTTCAAACCGCGCATGCTGTATATGGCGCCGGGCAATGAACTCAGTCACACCAGCGATGCCATACCGGTACAAGTTGCGTAAGCACAGGGCTATGATGCGTCCTGTTTTCCGCGCTGGAGCCCGGTTTACGGACGCTGATCGGGGATTGGCATGAAAACCGCTAAACCCCGTAACGCCCCCTAAGAAAAAGCCCGGAGCCGTCCGGGCTTTTTAATGGTCATAGGTTTCT
Source organism: Pseudomonas sp. AC136 (assembly GCF_979258585.1). Classification (NCBI taxonomy): domain Bacteria; kingdom Pseudomonadati; phylum Pseudomonadota; class Gammaproteobacteria; order Pseudomonadales; family Pseudomonadaceae; genus Pseudomonas; species Pseudomonas sp. AC136. Next base: position 4,059,328 of record NZ_OZ409865.1, on the reverse strand, counting down.
CACGATTAGTCAGAAAGGAATTTGCAGGCTATGGCGTACTACCAACACCCTCACGACGTTACAACCTTGCCGGCCTGGCAGGCACTGCGCCAGCATCGCGAAGCCATGCAGAACTTCAGCATGCGCGAAGCCTTCAACTCCGATGACAAGCGCTTCGCCGAATTCTCGCTGAGCAGCTGCGGTCTGTTTCTTGATTACTCGAAAAACCTGATCACCACCGAAACCCGCGACCTGCTCGTCGCCCTGGCTGAAGAAGTCGGGCTGAAAGAAGCGATTGAGCAGTTGTTCGACGGCACCCTGGTAAACGCCTCGGAAGGCCGCCCGGCCCTGCACACCGCCCTACGTCGCCCGGTTGGCGAGCGCCTGATGGTCAACGGCGCCAATGTGATGCCCGACGTGCACCGCGTGCTGAACCAGATGACCGAGCTGGTCACCCGCATTCATAACGGCCTGTGGCGCGGTTACACCGAAAAGCCGATCACCGACGTGGTGAACATCGGCATCGGCGGCTCGTTCCTCGGCCCGCAGCTGGTGTCCGAAGCGCTGCTGCCCTACGCCCAGCAAGGCGTGCGCTGCCATTACCTGGCAAACATCGACGGCAGTGAATTCCACGAGCTGTCCGATGGCCTGAAAGCCGAGACCACGCTGTTCATCGTCTCGTCGAAATCGTTCAACACCCTCGAAACCCTGAAAAACGCTCAGGCCGCGCGCAGCTGGTACCTGGCGCAGGGCGGTTCGGAGGGCGATCTGTACAAACACTTCATCGCCGTTTCCAGCAACCGTGAGGCCGCCGTGGCCTTTGGTATTCGCGAAGAGAACATTTTCCCGATGTGGGATTGGGTAGGCGGGCGTTACTCGCTGTGGTCGGCCATCGGCTTGCCAATCGCCCTGGCCATCGGCATGTCCAACTTTAAAGAACTGCTCTCCGGCGCCTACAGCATGGACCAGCATTTCCAGACCGCGCCGTTCGAAAGCAACATGCCGGTGCTGCTGGCCCTGCTCGGCGTGTGGTACGGCAACTTCTGGAACGCGCAGAGCCACGCGATCCTTCCGTACGACCACTACCTGCGCAACATCACCAAGCACTTGCAGCAGTTGGACATGGAATCCAACGGGAAGAGCGTGCGCCAGGACGGCAGCGCCGTGACCTGCGATACCGGGCCGGTGATCTGGGGCGGCGTCGGCTGTAACGGTCAGCACGCTTACCACCAGTTACTGCACCAAGGCACCCAGCTGATTCCGGCCGACTTTATCGTGCCGGTGGTCAGCTACAACCCGGTGGCCGACCACCACCAATGGCTGTACGCCAACTGCCTGTCGCAAAGCCAGGCGTTGATGCTGGGTAAAACCCGCGAAGAAGCCGAAGCCGAACTGCGCAGCAAAGGCCTGCCGGAAGATGAAGTTCAGCGCCTGGCGCCGCACAAAGTCATCCCCGGCAACCGCCCGAGCAACACCTTGGCCATGGAACGCATCAGCCCTCGCCGTCTTGGCGGCCTGGTGGCGTTGTACGAACACAAAGTGTTCGTGCAGAGCGTGGTCTGGGGCATCAACGCCTTCGACCAGTGGGGCGTGGAGCTGGGCAAGGAATTGGGCAAGGGCGTGTACCAGCGTCTTACCGGCGGTAATGAACAGCCGGCGGAAGATGCGTCTACCCAAGGTTTGATCGATTACTTCCGCGGCCGTCACCGCGGGTGATGGGTTAGCGAGAACACAAAGCCGGCCTGCTTACACAGGCCGGCTTTTTTGTGGGTGCAGAATAAGAGCATCGCGGCTGAAGCCGCTCCCACAGGGGTTCAGCGATCTGTGGGAGCGGCTTTAGCCGCGATTCCTGCAAACGCCCGCATTTCGAGGGGTTGTACCTTTCATCGTCGCCAGTGCACCCTTACGGTCTATCTTTAGCTTCACGCTTTCCTACATCCTGCGGTCAAAACTAGCGGTCAACAAAAACAAGGACTCCGCCATGTTCAAGATCTCCGACCACCCGGTTGCCGATGCCGTGCGTGAACGCGCGCTGCTCGACAACGAGGGCTACCAGCGCCTGTACCAGCAATCCATCGAGCAGCCCGAGCAGTTCTGGGGCGAGCAGGCCAAAGCCTTTCTCGACTGGTTCCAACCATGGCGCAGCGTGTACCACGGCGATATGGCCACCGGCCACGCCAGCTGGTTCAAGGAAGGCAAACTCAACGTCAGCTACAACTGCATCGACCGCCACCTGGAAAAACGCGGCGACCAGGTGGCGATCATCTGGGAAGGCGACAACCCCAGCGAGTCGGCGCACATCACCTACAAAAAACTTCATCACCACGTTTGCCGCCTGGCCAATGTGCTGAAAAGCCGAGGCGTGCAGAAAGGCGACCGCGTGTGCATCTACATGCCCATGGTGCCGGAAGCCACCTATGCCATGCTCGCCTGCGCACGCATCGGCGCGGTGCATTCGGTGGTGTTCGGCGGCTTCTCGCCCGACGCCCTGCGCGACCGCATTCTGGATGCCGACTGCCGCACCGTGATCACCGCCGATGAAGGCGTGCGCGGCGGCAAATACGTGCCGCTGAAAAAGAACGTGGATAAAGCCCTGGAAAGCTGCCCCGGCGTTTCGACCGTGGTGGTAGTGCAACGCACCGAAGGCGATGTGGAATGGAATGAGGGGCGCGACCTCTGGTACCACGAAGCCGTACGCGGCGCTGACAGCGAATGCGCGCCAGAACCGATGGACGCCGAAGACCCGCTGTTCATCCTGTACACCTCCGGCTCCACCGGCAAACCCAAAGGCGTTTTGCACACCACCGGCGGCTACCTGCTGATGGCGGCCATGACCCACAAGTACGTGTTCGACTACCACGACGGTGACGTGTACTGGTGCACCGCCGACGTCGGCTGGGTCACGGGCCACAGCTACATCGTCTACGGCCCGTTGGCCAACGGCGCCACCACGCTGGTGTTCGAAGGCGTGCCGAATTACCCCGACAGCTCGCGTTTCTGGCAAGTGATCGACAAACACGAAGTGAACATTTTCTACACCGCGCCAACCGCGCTACGCGCCTTGATGCGCGAAGGCACCGGCCCGGTGGAAAAAACCTCGCGCGCCAGCCTGCGCCTGCTCGGCAGCGTCGGCGAGCCGATCAACCCGGAAGCCTGGGAATGGTATTTCAACGTGGTCGGCGAATGCCGCTGCCCAATTGTTGATACCTGGTGGCAGACCGAAACCGGCGGCATCATGCTCACCCCGCTGCCCGGCGCCACAGTGCTGAAACCGGGCGCGGCGACCAAGCCGTTCTTCGGCGTGCAGCCGGCGCTGCTGGATGAACACGGCAAGGAAATCGACGGCCCCGGCTCAGGCGTATTGGTGATCAAGGCCAGTTGGCCCAGCCAGATCCGCAGCGTGTATGGCGACCACCAGCGCATGATCGACACCTACTTCAAGCCCTACCCCGGTTACTACTTCGCTGGCGACGGCGCGCGCCGCGATGCCGACGGCGATTACTGGATCACCGGGCGTATCGACGATGTCATCAACGTGTCCGGCCACCGCATCGGCACCGCCGAAGTGGAAAGCGCGCTGGTATTGCACGATGCCGTGGCCGAAGCGGCAGTGGTTGGTTATCCCCACGACGTCAAAGGCCAAGGCATTTACGCGTTTGTGACGCTGATGCAGGGCATTGAGGTCAGCGACGAGCTGCAGAAAGAACTGCTCACCCTGGTCGGCAAGGAAATCGGCAGCTTCGCCAAACCGGAACTGCTGCAATGGGCACCGGGCTTGCCGAAAACCCGTTCGGGCAAAATCATGCGCCGCATCCTGCGCAAGATCGCCTGCAACGAACTCGACAGCCTGGGCGACACGTCGACGCTGGCCGACCCGTCGGTGGTCGATAGCCTTATCGACAACCGCCTCAACCGTTAGCCCGCTGTCCCCGGCATCGCGACCGCGGTGCCGGGTTCGTTTATGAAGTGAGTCATGGAATTTATTCGCCAGCGCATCGAGCGACAAATCTTCAGCCTTACGGGCCTTGCGCTCGGCCAAATCGACTTTGAACAACCGCCCGGCGACCCCGGCCTATTCGGCCCGGAAGCCGTGTGTTGGCGCGTGCACGGTGACTTCACCAGCATGATGGTCGGCGGCATCAGCGCCTTGCTGTTGCAAGCGCTGCATCCCTTGGCGCTGGCCGGCGTGTGGGATCACTCCAACTTTCGCGAAGACTTGCTTGGCCGCCTGCGCCGCACCGGGCAATTTATTTCCGGCACCACCTATGGCTCGACCCGAGACGCCAATTGGCTGATCGACAAAGTGCGCACCATTCACCTGCAAGTGACCGGCACCGCCGCCGATGGCCGCCCCTATGCGGCGAGTGATCCGGCGCTGTTGACCTGGGTGCACGTAGCGGAAGTGAGCAGCTTCCTGGCCGCTCATTTGCGCTACTTCAACCCGGATTTATCCGTGAGCGAGCAAGACCGTTACTACGCCGAAATTGCCTTGATCGCCGAGCGACTGGGCGCCACAAACGTGCCGCGCAGTTGCCAGGAAGTGGCCGATTACCTGGAACAGATTCGTCCGCAATTACGCTGCGATGAGCGCAGCCTGGAAATCCTGCGCGTGCTATTCAACGCGCCGGCGCCCAGCCACATCGCCAAGCCGTTCGGGGCGCTGATGATGCGCGCCGGGGTCGATCTGTTACCGCGCTGGGCGGCCGATATGCTTGGCCTGGAGTTGTCCGAACGCCAACGCCTGCTGATTCGTAGCGGCGTCAAACGCGGTGCGCCATTGCTGCGGTGGGCCGTGCGCGGCAGCGCCTTGATGCGCGCCCGGCGGCGCATGGGTTTGCCGCCCCTGCCCTGACCCACCAGTCAGCCAAGCCGGTGGCCGCGCCATTGCCGCCTATGCCACCATAACCGCCCGCCGCGGCCTGGCCGCGCCCTGCTCACATGAGGATTCGCGCCATGCAAGACGTCGTAATCGTAGCCGCCACCCGCACCGCCGTCGGCAGTTTCCAAGGCTCGCTGGCGAACATTCCCGCCGTTGATTTGGGCGCTGCCGTAATCCGCGCGCTGCTGGAAAAGACTGGCCTGGATGGCGCCGAAGTGGACGAAGTAATCCTCGGCCAAGTGCTCACCGCAGGCGCGGGACAAAACCCAGCGCGCCAAGCCGCGATCAAGGCGGGTTTGCCCGTCGCCGTTCCGGCACTGACGCTCAACAAAGTCTGCGGCTCCGGCCTGAAAGCGCTGCACCTCGGCGCCCAGGCTATTCGCTGTGGCGATGCCGACGTGATCATCGCTGGCGGCCAGGAAAACATGAGCCTGGCCCCGTATGTAATGCCGGGCGCCCGCACCGGTTTGCGCATGGGTCACGCGCAGGTGAAAGACAGCATGATCACCGACGGCCTGTGGGATGCCTTCAACGACTACCACATGGGCATCACCGCCGAGAATCTGGTGGAGAAATACGAGATTACTCGTGAAGCCCAAGACGCCTTCGCCGCCGGCTCGCAACAAAAAGCCGTAGCCGCCATTGAAGGTGGCCGTTTCAGCGACGAGATCACGCCGATCCTGATTCCGCAGCGCAAAGGCGACCCGGTTGCTTTTGCCACCGACGAACAACCCCGCGCCGGCACCACCGCCGAAGCGCTGGGCAAACTCAAACCCGCTTTCAAAAAAGACGGCACCGTCACCGCCGGCAACGCCTCCAGCCTCAACGACGGCGCCGCTGCCGTGATCCTCATGAGCGCCGACAAAGCCAAGGCTTTGGGCCTGCCCGTACTGGCAAAAATCGCCGCCTACGCCAATGCCGGCGTCGACCCCGCCATCATGGGCATCGCCCCGGTTTCGGCCACCAAACGCTGCCTGGAAAAAGCCGGCTGGACGCTGGACCAACTCGACCTGATCGAAGCCAACGAAGCGTTCGCCGCGCAGGCGTTGTCGGTCGGCAAAGAACTCGGCTGGGATGCAGCGAAGGTCAACGTTAACGGCGGCGCCATCGCTATCGGCCACCCCATCGGAGCGTCAGGCTGCCGCGTACTGGTGACCTTGCTGCACGAAATGATCAAGCGTGACGCCAAGAAAGGGCTGGCCACGTTGTGCATTGGTGGTGGGCAAGGTGTGGCGTTGGCGCTGGAACGCGAGTAAGCCAACGGCGGATATCTGCGCACCTGGGCCCCCACCTTCGCGGGGGAGACGATTACGGACACAAACTCCCGTCATTCCCGCGCAGGCGGGAATCCAGGTGCGCAGGTATTTGCCCATGACTTTCTTGGTAAACTGCGCGCCCTTAATTTCCCGAGCTGCGGCGCATGTCTTCTCTCGATCAGGCGCTGCGCGCCGCTCTCGTCAATCGCCATGCCCTGCTCGCCGAGCTGCACACCCAGGGCACCGACTGCTACCGCCTGTTCCACGGCAGCCAGGAAGGCGCGTCCGGCCTGACCATCGACCGTTACGGCCCGCAACTGCTGGTGCAGAGCTTCCACAGCCCGCTGGACCGCGACACCCTGCTGGCCGCCCACGCGCTGATCAACCGCGAACTCAACCTCGACCTGCTGCTGGTCTACAACGACCGTTCCGGCAGCAACTCGCGCATCGACCGCAGCGACGCCGTTTACCCAGCAGAACCCGCTGCGCTGGAAGCGTGCGCGGGTCACGAATGGGGCCTGAACTACCGCGTCCGTGGCCGCCACGCCGGGCAAGACCCGCTGCTGTTTCTCGACCTGCGCAACGCCCGCGGCTGGGTAAAAGACCACAGCGCCGGCAAGAGCGTGCTCAACCTGTTCGCCTACACCTGCGGCGTCGGCCTTAGCGCGGCGGCAGGCGGGGCGAGCGAGGTGTGCAATCTGGATTTCGCCGAAGGCAACCTGGCCGTCGGCAAGGAAAACGGCGCGCTCAACCCGACGCTGGCGCCGATGCAGTTCATTCAGTCCGATTATTTCCCCGCCATTCGCCAACTCGCCGGCCTGCCGATCAGCCAGCGGCGCGGGCAAAAACTGCCGAGCTACCCGCGCCTCGAACAACGCCACTACGACCTGGTGCTACTCGATCCGCCGGCCTGGGCGAAAAGCGCGTTTGGTACGGTCGATTTGCTGCGCGATTACCAAAGCCTGCTCAAGCCCGCGATTCTCGCCACCGCCGAAGACGGCGTGCTGATCTGCTGTAACAACCTGGCAAAGGTGGCCCTGGAAGATTGGCGAGATCAGGTGCTGCGTTGCGCCGAGAAAGCCGGTCGGCCGGTGCGCGACTGGCAGGTGATGCCGCCGGCTGCGGACTTTCCTTCGAGCGATGGTAAGCCGCCGCTGAAGACACTGATTTTGCAATTTTAAAAGCATCGCGGCTGAAGCCGCTCCCACAGTTCGCGCACTCTGTGGGAGCGGCTTTAGCCGCGATGCTTTCCATCCTACAAACGAAACATGCCGCACGTGCCGAACCTCAGGCCCGTGCCATACTCCAAGCCACTTCTCGCCAGGAAAGTTGAAGCGTCGCCATGCCCAAAGGATTGAAACGCGCCGTTGGCGCCCTGCTGATTGCCGTCGGTTTATATAGCCTGCTGGGCTTTCTGATTTTGCCGGGCATTGCCCTGCGTATCGCCAACCAGCAACTGGCGGCCATGGCCACGGTGCCAGCGAAACTGGAGCGTCTGGAGCTCAACCCATTCAGCCTGGAAGTCAGCGCCTGGGGCCTGCACATCGGCGAACCGGCCGCCGACCAGATTGGCTTTCAACGCCTGTACGCCAACCTGCAACTGGACAGCCTGTGGACCGGCGCCCTGCACCTGGCCGACGTTGAGTTGGAAAAGTCCCAAACTGCCGTGCAGTTCAGTAAAGACGGCACGCTAAATCTGACCCAGTTATTCAAACTTCCCACCAGCCCCGAGCCAGTCAAAGACCCGGACGCCAAGCCATTCCCGCTGCGCCTGGACCGTCTGCAACTGATTGAAGGCGCGCTGCAATTCGCCGATTTGCGCCCCAGCGAGCCCGTGCAGTTCGTGTACGACTCGATGAACCTTGAGCTCAAGCACCTGAGTACGCTGCCCGAAGACAACGCCGAAATGACCCTGGTCGCCAAAGGTCCGTACGGCGGGCAAGTCGACTGGTCCGGCAAGGTCAGCCTGTCGCCCATCACCTCCAGCGGTCAGCTGAAGATTACCGACGGCAATATGCAGGCCTTCTGGCCCTATGTGCGTGACGCGGTGCCGTTGGTGCTGGAGAAAGGCACCCTGAGCCTGAGCACCGATTACACGTTGGATTTGAGCCAAGGCACCAAGATGCTGCTCACCAATGCCACCCTCACCGTGGCACCTTTCGCCATCAAAGCCACCGACAATCGCCCGCGGGTCAATCTCGAGCGTTTGGAAGTCAGCGAAACCTCGGTGGACCTGGCCAAGCAACTGGTCACCATCGGCAAGATCCGCAGCCAGAATCTTGAAACCTGGGCCACGCGGGAAAAGGACGGCGAGCTGGATTGGCAGAAGCTGTTTGCCAGCAAACCGGTCAGCAAAAAAGTCGAGCCCGCGCCGGCCGCCGCCGTTGAGCAACCGGAAGGCACCGAAGCGCCAGCGCCCACGCCAGCGACCGACCCGAACGTGGTGGCCGCCAAGCAAGTGCCGCCCTCCAGCGAGCCGCCAAAGCCGTGGCAGGTGCTGTTGCAAGACACGCAACTGCGCGGTTACCGCATCCACCTGGCCGACCGCGTTCCGAAAGAAGCGGTGGCGCTGGACATCGGCCCGCTGAACCTCGACCTGCAAAAATTCGACAGCCTCAACGGTTCGCCTTTCACCCTCAAGCTCGACACGGGCGTGGGCAAGCAAGGCAAGATCACGGCCGCCGGGCAGGTCAATCTGAACCCGGTCAATGCGCAGCTGAAAGTCACCACCCAGGACATCGACCTGCGCGTGGCCCAGGCTTACCTCGATCCGTTTGTGCGCATCGAGCTGCGCAGCGGCTTGCTCGGCAGTGATTTGGCCGTCGACCTGAAAAGCACCGAACCGCTGGCGTTCAGCATCACGGGCCGCGCGCAGGTGAACCAGCTGCACACGCTCGACACCCTGAAAAGCCGCGATTTCGTGAAGTGGAAACAACTCACTCTGGACGGCCTGAACTACAAACACGGCGACGCGCTTGCCATCGAGAAGGTCAGCCTAGCCCAGCCCTACGCGCGCTTCATGATTAACGAAGACCGCAGCACCAACGTCAGCGATCTGGAAATCAAGCAACCCGACGAGCCAAACACCAGCGCGAAAAAACAACCGGCGCCAGCCGGCAAACCGCTGGGCATTCACATCGGCGGCATTGCCATCGACAACGGCTCGGCCAACTTTGCCGACTTCAGCCTGACGCCCAACTTCGGCACCGCTATTCAGCAGCTCAACGGGCAGATCGGCACCCTCGACAACCGCACCTCGCAACCGGCCAATGTGGATATCAAGGGCAAGGTCGATCGCTACGCGCCGGTGAGTATCGTCGGTAGCCTGAACCCGTTCGAACCACTTGACGCGTTGGACCTGACCACCAGCTTCAAACACGTCGAACTGACCACGCTGACGCCCTACTCCGGCAAGTTCGCGGGCTATCGCATCCGCAAAGGGCGGATCAATCTGGACCTGCATTACCGCATCGAAAAAGGTCAGCTGAACGCCGAGAACAAGCTGGTGGTGGAGAAGCTGCAACTGGGCGAGAAGGTCGACAGCCCGGACGCGGTGGACCTGCCGATTCGCTTAGCGGTGGCCCTGCTGAAAGACACCAGCGGCAAGATTCAGTTGGAGTTGCCGGTATCGGGCGACCTTAACAATCCGCAATTCAGCGTGATGCCGATTGTGTGGCAGACCCTGCGTAATCTGGTGCTGCGCGCGGCATCGGCACCGTTCAAATTTATCGCCGGCTTGGTTACTGGCGGCTCGGACGTGGACATCAGCACCGTGCAGTTCGCCGCCGGCAGCGCCAGCCTTGATGGCAGCGCCGAAAGCGGCTTGAACACGCTGTCTGCTGCGTTGAAAGAACGACCGCTGCTGCGCCTGGAAGTGGAAGGCCTGAGCGCCGCCAAAGCCGACGGCCCGCTGCTGGCCGAACAGCGTTTGCACCGCGAGTACCAGTACATCTACTACAAGATGCTGCAACGCCGTGGCGACAAAGTGCCCGCCAAAGCCGGCCTGCTTGAGGTGCCGGAAGATGAGCAAGCGCCGATGCTTGAAGGCATCTATCGCACTCGCCTGAAGAAGCAGCCGCCGGCTGAATGGGCGCAGTTGAGTGACGACGAACGCTCGGCCAAATTGCGCGCCGACCTGATAGCTCACTGGAGCAACAATGAGGTGTTACTGCGTAAGCTGGCCCAGGCCCGCGCGGCGACCATCAAGCATTATCTGGTGAGCAAAGGCGGTCTGGCGGACGAGCGCATCTACATGGTCGACGTCAGCCTGGGGGAACCGGAAAGCAACGGCCGGGTAGCTTCGCCGCTTAACCTCGACAGCGAATAATTCGTCGCGCTGCACGCCTTGCAACAGGGGGTGCAGCGCCGATCGGCAGTGTGACAGTGCCGATACACGGGTGTAGCCTATTGCCTACGTCGCCACCGGACACCTTCCGTGAAAACCTCCGCGTTTAACGCTGCTGCCCTCCTTGCCCTCCTTGCTAGCAACTACGCATTCGCCTCGGCCACCTTGCGTTGCGAAAGCGGCCTGATCAGCGTCGATGATCGTGCAGGCGAGGTGCAAAGCAAATGCGGCGAACCGCTGAGCCGCAACGTGGTGGCCAACAAAGTGGTGTACGGCTACTACGGCGAACGCAGCGAAGTGCTGGTGGAAGAATGGGCGTACGGCCCGCGCAACGGCATGTATTACTTCCTGCGGTTCGAAGGCAATCGGCTGGTGAACATCGACTCCAAACGGGGCGGCTAGTCGCCGCCCTCAAGCCAACAGGACAGGAAGCCCTGCCATGAAAAAACTGTTTTTACTGTGTTTGCCGTTACTGGCTATCGCCACCCAGAGCGAAGCATCGTTGCGCTGCGCCAAAGGCATCGCCAGCGAAGGCGACCGTACGATTGAAGTGCAAACCAAATGCGGTGATCCGGTGAGCAACAGCGTGATCGGGTACGTGAAAACCCGCACGGGCATCACCAGCACCGAAGTAGAAGTCCAGGAATGGGTTTATGGCCCGCGTGAGGGCGGGATGATGTATTTCCTGCGCTTCGAGGGTGGGCGGTTAGTGCGGATCGACAGCAAACGCGGCTAACACCGCTCGGGCTTGCCGGCGTCGGCCCATACGGCGTTGAAGCCCGAGACCAACTATCAAGTCATCGGAAGACGCCGTGCTCATCATCCCCGCCGAACACCCGCTGGACTGGAAAAAACCGCCCGTCATTACTCTGCTGCTGATCGTGCTCAATGTGCTGATTTACTTCGGCTACCAGAGCGGCGACAGCGCGCGGCAAGAGGTGGCGGTGAAGGCATATCTGGACGCCGGGTTGCTCAACCGCGAGAAGGCGCTGTTCGTTGAGTCATTCAGCCGCCGCAATAAACTCGACGACGACCAGCGCAAATGGCTGACCTCGGCGCCTCGCGTGCAGCTGGCGCAAGTGATCCTCGGCGACCTCGAATTCGAAAACACCCTGCACTACACGCCGGCCTATCAGGACGATCCCGCCTGGCAAGCCGACCGCGCCAGGGCCGAAGCCGCGCGCAACACCATGAGCAACTACCGCTTTGGCTTCATCCCAGCCAAGTTCACCGTGCAAGGCTTGTTCGGCGCGATGTTCCTACACGCCGACTTCGGGCACCTGGCGGGCAACATGTTGTTCCTGTTTATCTTCGGCTTCGCCCTGGAGCGCGCCCTAAGCCCAGCCGTTTACGTGGGCTTGTACCTGATGAGCGGCTTGGCCTCGCACCTGTTGTGGTGGGTCATGGACCCGGTATGGGCCACGGGTATTGGCGCGTCCGGCGCCATCGCCGGATTGATGGGCATGTACTTGGGCATTTACGGGCTGCGGCGGATCAATTTTTTCTACTGGCTGGGGCCGATGTTCGGCTACTTCCGTGCGCCGGCGTTGTGGATCCTGCCGATCTGGATGGGCAAAGAACTCTACGGCGTGCTGCTGGCTGACGACCACGTGAACTACTACGCGCACCTCGGCGGCATGGGCGCCGGGTTCCTCGCCGTGTGGTTGCCACGGCAAGTGGGCAAGCTGAAGGTCGACGAGGCGTACCTCAACAAGGAAGACCCGGACGCGCCGTTCAAACGCGAAGTGGCCGCGTTGGATAGCTTGATCGGTCAATTCAACCTGGAACAGGCGGCCGCGCGCGGACCCGATTTGCTCACGCGTTATCCCAACCGCCTGATACTGCTTGAGCGCCTATATCCGGTCGCCAAAAGCCGCGAAGACAAAGTGCTGCTCAGCGCCGTGCTCAAACAATTCTTCGCCCTGCCCCACGCCACCGCCAACCTACCGCAACTGCAACGCCTGGCCGACGACAGCGCACAGTTCGCCCTGCTGCAACACCCCGCCGTGCAACTGCACCTGCTGCAACGCCTGCTCCAAGCCCGGGACGGCGTGCGTGCGCTATCGACCTGGCGAAAACTCATCCAAACCCGCAACCGCCCGCCGCAGTTGCCCGCCCTGACCCTGCAACTGGCCAAACAGCTCGGCCAACAAGACGACCGAAGAAGCGTGGCCGAACTGCACGAATTTCTGCGCGCGGTTTATCCCGATGCCGAGCAGACGCAGCAGTTGGGCGTATATCAGCAGCACATCGCCCGGTAGCACCCATTTTTGTAGGAGCCAGCTTGCTGGCGAACCCTGCAAACCTCGGTCGAGATCATCGTTTGCAGGGGTTCGCGAGCAAGCTCGCTCCTACAGAGACCTGAAACTGTGGGAGCGGCTTTAGCCGAGATGCCTTTGCGTTTTCAGGCCCGGCCAATCGCGACTGAAGTCGCTCCTACAGTGGGTAGGTGATACTTGCTTTGCGAAGGTGGCCGTTACTCGCTCAAGGGTTTCGGGGCTAAGGTCGGGCAAGGCGCCCCGCAGCTTTTGAGCGCAGCGTAGTCCACTACGTGAGCATCAAAAGCGAGGAGCAACGCCGCCCGGCCGACGACCCGGAAGCCGTCCGGTTGTGCGCACACATAAAAAAACCCCGGACAGGTCCGGGGTTTTTAATGTGTGCTCACAACTTACTAGAGAAGTCGCGTAGCTCGTCCTGAGCTTTTTCTTTGCTCCACCCATAGCGCTCCTGAAGTTTCCCTGCCAGGTACTCGCTATGCCCTTCGGCGACATCCAAGTCGTCGTCCGTCAGGTCGCCCCAACGTTCCTTAATCTTGCCGTTGAGCTGTTTCCACTTGCCTTTGATCACGTCGGAATTCATGAGAAGTCCTCCTTTGATGGGGCGAACCAGGCGCCAGAATGACGCCTGGGGAATTGCTGTCTGGCGATCAACTGAATCGTTCAGTTGATGAATTAATCAGCCGATTTCAGGCCGTCGGCAGACACTGCCTTAACGCCTTTGATGCCTTTGGCTTTGGCAACGGCCAGGTCACGCTCGGCTTCGCTCTTAACGACGCCGGACAGGGCAACCACGCCTTTGTTGGTTTCAACTTTAATGTCCAGTGCGCTGAGTGCGCTGTCGGCCACGAAAGTGGATTTAACTTTGCTGGTGATCCAGGTATCGGTTACCGCTTCTTCAGCGTTGTCCACGGTGTCGCTGGCGGCCATCATCAGCGGCGCAGTCGAGGTGTGGGTGGTGTCGGCGAACGCCAGAGGCGTCATGCTCAGGCTCAGTGCGCCGGCAGTGGCAGCTGCAATAACCAATTTATTGAATGGCTTGTTCATAACGTCTCACTCCTGTTCATTTGAAAATTCCGCCGCCTGTCCTGGCTGCGGTTTCACAGTACATATCGCAAGCGCTGTGCCAGTTTTAAAAAGATAATTTAACCCTTTAAAATCAATCACTTAGTAAACATTCAAAACGAAGCGGATCGTGCAGATTGCAAGTTAGCCGCTTCGCTTACTTGCAAACTGCATGAACTGTCAGCCTTTGGTAGCCATTCGATCGAGAACCACCTGCAAATTGTTCACTTCGGTGATCAAGGGTGACTGCGGATAGCGGCCGCGCACGAAGGCCAACAGCTTCTGCGCCGGTTCTACTTGGCCAAGACCTTCGGCAAAGCCGCGTGCTGCGAGCAAATAGGCGCGAGGGATGTGCGGATAGTCGGGGAAGCGTTGGTGCAGGTTGCGCAGCAGGCTCAGGCCTTCGCGCGTACGGTGGCGGTCGAGCAAAGCGCCGGCAATGCGCTCGCATACCAGCGGATCGTCCGGCATGTAGTCGGGCTGAATCTTTCGCGCGTTAAGCAGCGCGGTGGAGGCCAAGGCCGGACTGCTGCGGGTCGCCAGCGGCAGGTAGTGAGCCAGGTGGCGCAGGCAGCGCTCGCGGGCGTTGAGGTTGAACAGCAACTGATGGAAACGCTCGTTGAGCTTGAGGTCATCGGGCGTGCGCTCCAGCGCCAGCGTAAGCGTTTCTAACGCGTGCTGACTTTGACCTTCTTTTATGCGGATTTCCGCCTCGGCCATGGCGCGGCGGCGCAGGTATTCAGCGGCGGGAAAACCGTTATGGCTGTCTTCCTCGGCCATTACGTAACCCAAGGCGCCCTGATACTGGAAAACCGCGTAGCCCATCATGGCGCACATCACCACGGTGAAATAACTGAACAGAAAGGCTGCGATGGGGAACAGCACGACCCGCGGCAAGCCGTGGGACAGCATCATTGTTACCCAGCTGGGCGACTGCCAGAGGATGAATAAAAACGCGCAGAGAATCAGGTAACGCCAGCCCATGGCTTTGATGACCTGGCCGACTTCCTCGGGGCTCAGCGCCGCGCCCAGTGTTTTATCCAGCGCCAGGCGAATAATGCTGGCGGGCATGACCAGTAGCAGTGAAATGTTAACGGCCCAATAGACCGCCTCGCTCTCGAAGTCGGCCGCGATCCACAGCGCCACGAAGCACAAAATGAACACCGCCATCTGTTTGAAAAACAGGCTGAAGCCCGAGCCAGTAAAGGCGCTGGCGAGCGAGGGCGCGGCTTTTTGCGCTTCGCTGCTGGCTTCGATAACGCTGTAGAAGTATTTGGTGGCGATGCTGAACAGCACCGTCCATAAAATCACCGAAGCCGGCATAAACAGGCTCGCCAGGGCGATCAGACCGCTAAAGGCCAAGGGGCCGGTTTGCAGCCCGTAAGCGAAAAACTGGGGGATGCGCTCCCAAAAGGGTTGCGCCGTATTAGCAGCACCAAGAAATTCCAGGCGGCCCGCGCACAGCGGACAGGTTGGGGTTTCTTCCGGTGCGTCGTCATTAAGCGGCGTACAGCAATCGCCGTAATGCCGGGGACACGTGTGGCACAGCCAGGTGGCGGGCTGCGTCGGGTGATAGTGGCAAAGACTTTTTTCCATGGAGGCAGCGTTCCTTGTTGCGTCTCGGCGTTCGGCGTCTCGGCCGCATGATGTGTTGAAAAACGATTTTCAGGGCAAAAAAAGAGGGCCGGTTAGGGCCCTCTCTTCAAACTGCGAACCCGTTCGGGTTAAACGCCAGAAGCTTTCGCCGCTGCTACGTCTTTGATCGACAGTTTGATACGGCCACGGTTGTCGACGTCCAGTACCAGCACTTCAACTTCCTGACCTTCTTTCAAGATGTCGGTCACTTTCTCAACGCGCGCGTCGCTCAGCATCGAGATGTGCACCAGACCGTCTTTGCCCGGCAGGATGTTTACGAATGCGCCGAAGTCGACGATGCGCTCAACCTTACCGACGTAGATTTTGCCGATTTCAGCCTCTGCGGTGATACCCAGAACGCGCTGACGTGCAGCTTCTGCCGCTTCTTTGGTTTCGCCGAAGATTTTGATCGAGCCGTCGTCTTCGATGTCGATCGAGGCTTTGGTTTCTTCGCAGATCGCGCGGATGGTTGCACCACCTTTGCCGATAACGTCGCGAATTTTGTCCTGGTCGATTTTCATCGCGATCATGGTCGGCGCGTTGGCCGACAGTTCGCTACGCGACGTGGAAATAACCTGGTTCATCTGACCGAGGATGTTCAGGCGAGCTTCCAGGGCTTGGCCCAGGGCGATCTCCATGATTTCTTCGGTGATGCCGTTGATCTTGATGTCCATCTGCAGCGCGGTAACACCTTTAGCGGTACCGGCCACTTTGAAGTCCATGTCGCCCAGGTGGTCTTCGTCACCGAGGATGTCGGTGAGGATGGCGAATTTCTCGCCTTCTTTAACCAGACCCATGGCGATACCGGCAACCGGCGCTTTCATCGGCACACCAGCGTCCATCAGGGCCAGGGAAGCACCGCACACGGAAGCCATGGAGCTGGAACCGTTGGACTCGGTGATTTCCGACACCACACGGATGGTGTACGGGAACGCATCAGCAGCAGGCAGCATGGCCTGAACCGAACGACGCGCCAGACGGCCGTGACCGATTTCGCGACGGCCAGTGGCGCCCATACGACCACACTCGCCCACCGAGTACGGAGGGAAGTTGTAGTGCAGCATGAAGGGGTCTTTGCGCTCGCCTTCGAGGGTGTCGAGCAGTTGTGCGTCACGCGCGGTGCCGAGGGTGGCAACGACCAGCGCCTGGGTTTCGCCACGGGTGAACAGGGCCGAACCGTGGGTGCGATCCAGAACGCCAACTTCGATGGCCAGCGGGCGAACGGTGCGGGTGTCGCGGCCGTCGATACGTGGCTTGCCGTTAACGATGTTTTCGCGAACGGTGCGGTATTCGATTTCGCCGAACGCGTCTTTCACTTCGCCAGCGGTAGGACCGCCTTCAACGGCGAACTTGGCAACAATCTGGTCTTTCAGCTCACCCAGACGGCCATAACGCTCATGCTTGATGGTGATGGTGTAAGCCTGGGAAATGGCCTCACCGAATTCGCTGCGGATTGCGTCCAGCAGGGCGGTGTTCTTGGCAGCAGGAGCCCAAGCCCAGGTCGGCTTGCCGCATTCGGCAGCCAGTTCGCCAACGGCTTTGATTACCGATTGGAACTCGTCGTGGGCGAACAGTACGGCGCCCAACATCTGGTCTTCGGTCAGCTCTTTGGCTTCGGATTCAACCATCAGCACGGCGTCTTTGGTACCGGCTACGACCATGTCCAGGCTCGAGGCCTTGAGTTGCTCGTAAGTCGGGTTCAGCAGGTAGCCAGTGCTTTCGTGGAAGGCCACGCGCGCGGCGCCAATCGGGCCTTCGAACGGGATGCCGGAGATAGCCAGGGCAGCCGAGGTGCCGATCATGGCAGCGATGTCCGGATCGGTTTTCTTGCTGGTGGAAACCACGGTGCAGATCACCTGAACTTCGTTCAGGAAACCTTCAGGAAACAGTGGGCGGATCGGACGGTCGATCAGGCGGGAAGTCAGAGTCTCTTTTTCAGAAGGACGCGCTTCACGCTTGAAGAAGCCGCCAGGGATTTTGCCGGCAGCGTAGGTTTTTTCTTGGTAGTGAACGGACAGCGGGAAGAATCCTTTGCTTGGGTCGGCTTGCTTGGCGCCAACCACGGTCACCAATACGCTGACGTCGTCGTCAACGGTGACCAGTACTGCGCCGGAGGCCTGACGGGCAATGCGGCCAGTCTCGAGAGTGACGGTCGATTGACCGAACTGGAATTTCTTGATTACCGGGTTCACGGTGTATTTACCTTCTTTTTGCCTTGGGGAAATCGTTTTCTTGCAGAATTCTTGGGCAACCACGGGGTTCGGACCCGCTACCTGTCCAGGGGTAACGCCTACAGCTCAAACAAAACGCAGGGTGCAGATAAAACTTGAGGCTGGAAGCCTGCCGTTAATCATCGGGCTGCGTGAGCATACCCAATCAATAACGACAAACAACCAACCTCTAGCAGCTTCGCTAAATTAGCGACGCAGGCCCAGACGACCGATCAAGGTGCTGTAGCGGGTAACGTCTTTGCCTTTGAGGTAGTCCAGCAGCTTACGACGCTGGTTTACCATGCGGATCAGACCACGACGGGAGTGGTGATCTTTACCGTTGGCTTTGAAGTGACCTTGCAGCTTGTTGATGTTGGCGGTCAGCAGTGCAACTTGCACTTCTGGCGAACCAGTATCACCAACGGCTTGTTGGTAGTCGGTAACGATTTGAGCTTTTTCTTCAACGCTGAGTGCCATGTGGGCTTCCTCTCAATTGAGAAACTGCATTCCAGTGAAGGCAGTTCCAATAGGCCGAGGACAAATCCTCGTATTAAAAAATGAGATGTGACCGTGCCTATTAACAGCCACCCTCGCCCACCCCGGTTGCCCGGAATGGTTCGGTCATTCTGACCGAATCAAACGACGCGGCGCGATGCGCCCGTCTTCACTCACTTCGCCAATTCCGATGAAGCGAGCCGTGTGATCGTATACGCGGACCATGCCACTTTGCGGCGAGTCCGGGGCACGTACCGCCTGCCCATGTAACCAGTAAAACGCGCTGTGCTCGGAGAACTGCACGCGAGCCCAATGTTCGAGGCCGCTGTCGGAGGGCAGCAAAAAGCGGTCAACCGCTTCGTTACCGCCATCGGCGTGCACCTGTTCCAGCTCGTCCAGCGTGACGGTTTGCGCCAACACGAATGGACCGGCCTGGGTACGGCGCAATTCTGCGACATGAGCGCCACATCCCAACGCCTGGCCGATGTCTTCCACCAGGGTCCGGATGTAGGTGCCTTTGCTGCAAGCCACTGACAAACGTGCCTGCTCGCCTTCGCAGCCCAGCATTTCCAGGCGCGCAATAGTAACAGAACGCGCTTCACGCTCCACTACCTCGCCCGCACGCGCCAGTTTGTAAAGCGGCTGGCCGTCTCGTTTGAGGGCAGAGTACATCGGCGGTATCTGGCTGATTTGCCCGCGAAAACGCGGCAGCACGGCTTCGATATCGTCACGACCAACGGTTACATCGCGACGCTCAATCACCTCGCCCTCGGCGTCCGCCGTGGTGGTGGTGACGCCCATCTGCATGACCGTCTCGTAGCCTTTGTCGGCATCGAGCAGGTACTGGGAGAATTTCGTCGCCTCACCGAAGCACAGCGGCAATACACCGGTGGCCAACGGGTCGAGGCTGCCGGTGTGCCCGGCTTTCTCGGCACTGAGCAACCAGCGCACCTTTTGCAGGGCGGCGTTTGAACTGAAGCCCTTAGGCTTGTCGAGCAGAATAATGCCGCTGACGTTCCGGCGAATGCGCTTGACCTGAACCAAGCCCTTACTCCTTCTCGGAAGCTGGGGCGTCGTCGACATAGACATGCTGACCGTCTTCGGCCACGGCACGCTCAATCAGCGCCGACAGATGCGCGCCGCGCATAACGCTTTCGTCGTAATGGAAATGCAGCTGCGGCACGCTGCGCAGCTTCATGGCGCGAGCCAATTGCATGCGCAGGAAACCGGCGGCGTCGTTCAGGGCCTTGACGTTCTGCGCGATTTCTTCGGCGGTGTCTTGGCCCATAACGGTGATGAAAATTTTGGCATGGCCGACGTCACGGCTCACGTCCACGGCGGTGACTGTTACCAGGCCGACACGCGGGTCTTTGACTTCGCGACGGATCAGTTGCGCGAGCTCGCGCTGCATCTGATCGCCAATGCGTTGGGTACGGCTATATTCTTTGGCCATCTAACTACCTGTTACCTCCCGCCACGGCGCATAACCCTGACGGTCTGAAAGCGGCAAACGCCCGGCCAGGCGTGAGCCGGACCGGGCGTTGCGTATAACGACTCGTGCTTAAAGGCTGCGAGCCACTTGGATCTTCTCAAACACTTCGATCTTGTCGCCGACCTTGACGTCGTTGTAGCTCTTGACGCCAATACCGCATTCCATGCCGGCACGAACTTCGGACGCGTCGTCTTTGAAGCGACGCAGCGATTCCAGCTCGCCTTCGAAGATAACGATGTCTTCACGCAGTACACGGATCGGACGGTTACGGAAGACCGTTCCTTCGATAACCATGCAACCGGCGATCGCACCAAACTTCGGCGAACGGAACACGTCACGAACTTCGGCGATACCGAGAATGTTCTCGCGAACATCGCTGCCAAGCATGCCGGTGAGGGCTTTCTTGACGTCTTCGATGATGTCGTAGATGACGTTGTAGTAACGCATGTCCAGGCTTTCCTGCTCGACGATCTTGCGAGCGCCGGCATCGGCACGCACGTTGAAGCCAAACAGAACAGCGTTGGAGGCGAGTGCCAGGTTGGCGTCGGACTCGGTGATACCACCGACACCGCCACCGACTACGCGCACTTGCACTTCGTCGTTACCCAGACCGTTGAGCGCACCTTGCAGAGCTTCCAACGAACCACGTACATCGGACTTGAGCACGATGTTGAGGGTTTTCTTCTCTTCCTGGCCCATGTTCTCGAAGATGTTTTCCAGCTTGCCAGCGTGGGCACGAGCCAGTTTCACTTCGCGGAACTTGCCTTGGCGGAACAGGGCGACTTCACGAGCTTTCTTCTCGTCAGCCACAACGCTCATCTCGTCGCCAGCATCCGGCGTGCCGTCGAGGCCGAGGATTTCGACTGGAATCGAAGGACCCGCTTCCTTGATGGACTTGCCGTTCTCGTCGAGCATGGCGCGAACGCGGCCGTAGTTCGAGCCGACCAGCACCATGTCGCCTTGACGCAAAGTACCGTCCTGAACCAGCACGGTGGCAACCGGGCCACGGCCTTTGTCCAGACGGGACTCAACCACCACACCACGGCCAGGAGCCGACGGCGTTGCAGTGAGTTCCAGTACTTCGGCTTGGAGCAAGACGGCTTCAAGCAGCTCGTCTACGCCGGTACCCATCTTCGCCGACACGTTCACGAACGGGTTGTCACCGCCCCACTCTTCCGGCGTCACGCCCTGAGCAGCCAGTTCGCTTTTGATGCGTTCCAGGTCAGCGCCAGGCTTGTCGATTTTGTTCACCGCAACAACCAACGGCACACCAGCGGCTTTCGCATGCTGAACGGCTTCGATGGTTTGTGGCATCACGCCGTCGTCGGCTGCGACTACCAGAATCACGATGTCGGTCGCCTTGGCACCACGAGCACGCATGGCGGTAAACGCGGCGTGACCAGGGGTATCGAGGAAGGTCACCATGCCGCGCTCGGTTTCTACGTGGTAGGCGCCGATGTGCTGGGTGATACCGCCCGCTTCGCCGGCCGCCACTTTGGCGCGACGGATGTAGTCGAGCAGCGAAGTTTTACCGTGGTCAACGTGGCCCATTACGGTCACAACCGGAGCACGGGAAATCGCTTCGCCTTCAAACTTCAGGGACTCGGCCAATTGCTCTTCAAGCGCGTTGTCGCTCACCAGCTTGACCTTGTGGCCAAGCTCTTCGGCGATCAACTGAGCGGTTTCCTGATCGAGCACTTGGTTGATGGTCACCGGAGTGCCCATCTTGAACATGAACTTGATCACTTCAGCCGCTTTAACCGACATCTGCTGAGCCAACTCGCCCACAGTGATGGTCTCGCCGATGGATACGTCGCGCACAACCGGACCGGTCGGGCTCTGGAAACCATGGGCATTGCGCTTTTTCAGCTTGGCTTTGCCACGACCGCCGCGACGGAAGCTGTCGCTTTCTTCGTCGGTGGTCCGTGGAGCAACGCGAGGCGCCGGAACCTTTTCCTTCTCTTTAACCGAAGGACGGTGCGCGGTGTTCTTGCGATCGCCGCCACGACGGTCGTCGTCGTTGCGCGGTTTGTCCGGACGGCGCTGTTCGTCTTTCTTGCGCTCTTCAACCGGCGCAACAACAGGCGGCAGCTCGATATCGGCAACAACGGGCTGAGGAGCAGGTGCGGCAGGCGCCGCCTCGGCAGCAGGCTCGTTGTTCGAAGCGCTGTTCTTACGCGCTTCTTCTTCGGCCTGACGCTTGGCTTCTTCAGCCGCTTTCAGACGCGCCTCTTCAGCCGCGCGCTCTTCTTGCTCGCGCTTCTGCTCGGCTTCGATCTCTTCGGAACTGCGCTTAACGAAGGTTTTCTTCTTGCGCACTTCAACGCTGATGGTTTTGCTTCCTGCTACACGCAGGGTGCTGGTGGTTTTACGCTGCAAGGTAATCTTGCGCGGCTCTTCCACTTTCTCGCCGTGACTGCTTTTGAGATGCGCCAACAGGGCTTGCTTCTCGCTGTCAGTCACAACTTGATCGGCACCCGTGTGCGGCAAACCCGCTTCGCGCATCTGCAGCAACAGACGCTCTACCGGGGTGGCGACCACTTGGGCCAGTTCTTTGACCGTGACTTGCGTCATGCACTTCTCTCCTCAGGCCGCCAACTTACTCGAACCAATGGGCTCGGGCGGCCATGATCAACTTGCCGGCACGCTCTGCGTCGATACCGTCGATGTCGAGCAGGTCGTCAATCGACTGCTCGGCCAGGTCTTCGCGGTTAATCACGCCGCGTACTGCCAGTTCTTGCGCCAACCCTTTGTCCATACCCTCAAGCGAGAGCAGGTCTTCGGCTGGTTGCGCGTCTGCCAGCTTTTCTTCCGTCGCAATGGCCTTGGTCAGCAGGCGATCTTTGGCGCGAGCGCGAAGCTCGGTGACGATTTCCTCGTCGAAGCCATCGATGCTGAGCATCTCTTCCATTGGGACATAGGCGATTTCTTCCAGGCTGGTGAAGCCTTCTTCTACCAACACCTGAGCAATATCTTCGTCGACTTCCAGCTCGTCGATGAAGTTCTGCAGGATGTCGCCAGTTTCAGCTTGCTGCTTGGCCTGAATATCCGCTTCGGTCATTACATTCAGTGTCCAGCCGGTCAACTGACTAGCCAAACGAACGTTCTGACCGCCACGGCCGATTGCTTGTGCCAGATTGTCTTCACCGACGGCGATGTCCATGGCATGGGCATCTTCGTCAACGATGATGGCGGCAACTTCGGCCGGTGACATGGCGTTGATCACGAACTGAGCAGGGTTGTCATCCCACAGCACGATATCGACACGCTCGCCGCCCAACTCACCCGACACCGCTTGTACACGCGAGCCGCGCATACCGATGCAGGCGCCTTGCGGGTCAATACGTTTGTCTTTGGAGCGCACGGCAATTTTGGCCCGCGAACCCGGATCACGGGAAGCGGCCATCACTTCAATAAGCTCTTCAGCGATTTCTGGCACTTCGATACGGAACAGTTCGATCAGCATTTCCGGCGCGGTGCGCGACAGGATCAGCTGAGGACCACGGTTCTCGGTGCGAATTTCTTTCAACAATGCACGCAGGCGAGCGCCAACGCGGAAGGTTTCGCGGGAGATGATGTCCTCGCGAGCCAGCAGCGCTTCAGCGTTGTTGCCCAGGTCAACGATGACGTTGTCGCGGGTAACTTTCTTCACGGTGCCGGAGATAATTTCGCCCAGACGTTCACGGTAAGCTTCGACCACTTGGGCGCGCTCAGCTTCACGAACTTTCTGCACGATAACTTGCTTGGCGGTTTGCGCCGCGATACGACCGAATTCGATCGACTCGATTTTTTCTTCGATGGTGTCGCCAAGCTGGGCATCAGGCTTGATTTCTCGTGCCTCGTCGAGCGTCAGCTCGGATGCCAGGTTGAACAGCGATTGATCATCAACCACGGTCCAGCAACGGAACGTTTCATAGCTGCCCGTTACACGATTGATCTCTACGCGAAGCTCAACTTCTACGTCGAAACGTTTTTTCGTTGCAGTGGCCAACGCCAACTCCAACGCCTCAAAAATCACGCCGGCCGGTACACCCTTTTCGTTGGATACCGACTCAACAACCAGCAGTACTTCTTTGCTCATCGTACGCCTCGCCTTTCGCAATCCATTGGATCCGCGGGATCCGCGTCTCAGTCAAAACTGGGAACAATATTGGCCTTGTCGATCGAATCGATCGGCAACAGGTATTCATGGTCATCAACCAGCACCACAACATCCTGTTCCTCTACTCCGCGAAGGAGGCCCTGAAAGTTACGCCGCCCATCAAAGGGAGAACGCAGTTTGATCTTTACTTGCTCACCGGCGTGCGCGGCGAACTGCTCAATCGTGAACAGCGGCCGGTCCATGCCTGGCGAAGACACCTCCAAGGTGTATTCGCTAGCTACCGGGTCTTCGACATCCAGGACACCGCTCAACTGGCGACTGACCTTTTCGCAATCTTCGACAAGAATGCCGTTGGCATGATCGATATAGACGCGAAGCAGGGAATGCCGCCCCTGGGACAGGAACTCGATACCCCAGCATTGATAGCCAAGGGCCTCGACTACCGGGGCCAGCAAGGCCTGCAACTCTTCTAGCTTGCTCGACACTTGAACCCCTCGTGCATGTCGTACAAATAAAAAATGGGCGAAACGCCCATCCCTTGAAGCCGCTGAACGTTACGCTCAACGACAAAACAGCCAAACCAACAAAGCAACCGGCTAACAAAAAGCCCCTAAAAAGGGGCTCCGCTACAATCGATTGCAGGGGAAGAAAGGTTAAACCAAACCTTCTTAGCCATGAGCCCATCGGGCTATCAAACGGCCGAACCCCACGTTAAAGCTGGGGCCGAAGTATACGACCGAAGTAGCGCGATGGTCAATCCAATCCCCAGCAACAGCAAAGCCCGCATGAAGCGGGCTTTGCTGTTTAATTGGTACCGAGAAGGGGACTCGAACCCCTACAGCCTATGGCCACTACCACCTCAAGGTAGCGTGTCTACCAATTCCACCACCTCGGCAATTAACGCACTTACTTCTGCTCTGGAGCTTGAGGTACGTCGCTAGCGTTAGACGCTGGCTTTTGCTCTTCGAGCACCGGCACATCTTCTGCGACCGGTTTTTGCTGCGGCACTTCCAACACCGCTGGATCTGGCAAACCTGCCTGACCCAACATGTGAGCTTTTTCCTTAGCAAAGAAGCCTAAGCCCAAGCTAGTAATGAAAAAAGCGGCTGCAAGTATAGCAGTAAAACGACTAAGAAAGGTAGAGGAACCTTGGCTACCAAAAACAGTGGCCGAAGCACCCGAACCAAACGAGGCACCGGCATCGGCACCTTTACCCTGCTGCAGCAATACGAGCGCAACTACGCCCAAAGCCGCCAGCAGATGCAGAACTACAACGATAGTTTCCAGCATTTCTTAGTTTCCTGCGGCGCGACAGATCGCACCAAACTCATCCGCATTCAGAGAGGCTCCACCAATGAGCCCCCCATCGATATCCGGCATGCCGAACAATTCAATCGCATTGGCCGCCTTAACACTGCCGCCATAAAGAATTCGTACACCGCGAGCCACTTCAGCATCGCTAGCGCTCA
This sequence comes from Pseudomonas sp. AC136, assembly GCF_979258585.1. Classification (NCBI taxonomy): domain Bacteria; kingdom Pseudomonadati; phylum Pseudomonadota; class Gammaproteobacteria; order Pseudomonadales; family Pseudomonadaceae; genus Pseudomonas; species Pseudomonas sp. AC136. The sequence goes on along the minus strand of NZ_OZ409865.1, from coordinate 4,034,125 downwards.
GTTGCGCACGAATAGCTGCGTGCACGTCCTGCGCCTGCTCTGGCGTTGCAGTTAGGCCCGTGCCAATGGCCCAGACCGGCTCGTACGCAATGACCGCACGAGCAAACACTTCAACACCGAGCGCTTCTATCACGCAGCTCACCTGGCGATTCACCACCTCGATGGTCTGACCTGCTTCGCGCTGCTCCAGGGTTTCCCCTATGCACAACACGGGCTTCAAACCAGAGGCTTGTACAGCGGCGAACTTACGAACAAGCAGGTCATCTGTTTCGCCCAGCACCTGACGGCGCTCGGAATGACCTACAAGTACAAACTCACATCCTGCATCTGCCAGCTGACTTGAGGCGATTTCGCCTGTCAGCGCTCCCTGCTCGGGAACAGCAGCGCAATTCTGCGCGCCTACGGCGATGGACTTGCCTTTCACGCCAGCCAACACGTCGTTGATATAAAGGCTTGGCGGAAAAACCGCTACCTCTACACCACCCGTCAAAGCCACCGCGTGCAAGCCATTGATCAACTCAGCGACGCTGGCGCGGGTACCGTGCATTTTCCAGTTACCAGCTACCAAAGGGCGACGCATGCTCTACCTCGTCGATCAAAGTGGGCGCAGATGCTACCCAAGACATTAAGGATTAGCAAGCCGAATCAGGCACAGACTTCGGTAACTATTTTAGCTAATTCATCAGCATAGCTACGCACCTGGGCTTCGTCGTCACCCTCGACCATCACACGAACCAAAGGTTCTGTGCCGGACTTACGCAACAACACGCGCCCACGCCCACCCATACGCTCGGTCACGCGGGCGCAGGCATCGGTAACTGACGGGTGAGAAACCGGGTCGACGCCACCAGCAAACCGCACGTTAACCAACACCTGCGGACATTTACGCAGCCCCTGCCGGGCCTCAGCCAGACTCTTACCCCAACGACGCAACGCCAACAGCACCTGCAACGCGGCAATGATGGCGTCCCCGGTAGTAGTGTGTTGGAAGCACACGATATGACCGGAGTTTTCACCGCCAATCTGCCAGTTACGCTCGAGCAGTTCGCTGATTACGTAGCGGTCGCCGACATTGGCGCGCACGAAGGGGATGTTCAGATCGGCCAGCGCCAACTCAAGCCCCAGATTGCTCATCAGCGTCCCAACGACGCCGCCCTGCAGCTTGCCGAGTTCTTGGAGATCTCGAGCAATGATGTACAGCAGCTCATCGCCATCGACCAGAGCCCCCGTGTGATCAACCATCAGCACACGGTCGGCATCTCCATCGAAGCCGATGCCAAGATCCGCACCATGCTCCACAACGGCTGCCTGCAGCGCGCCCATGTGCGTGGAGCCGCAGTCATCGTTGATATTCAGGCCGTTAGGGGAAGCGGACAGCACCGTGACGTGGGCGCCTAGTTCGCGAAATACGCTAGGCGCAATTTTGTAAGCAGCGCCATGAGCACAGTCCACCACCAGTTTTAAACCGGCGAAATCGGTGCTGGTTGGCACGCTGCTCTTACAGAATTCGATGTAGCGGCCAGCGGCGTCATTGATACGCGACACTTTCCCGAGCTTCGCCGACTCCACCACCGTCATCGGCGCGTCGAGCAGCTCTTCAATCATCAGCTCCAACTCGTCCGGCAATTTGGTGCCCTGGCCGGAGAAGAATTTGATGCCGTTGTCGTCGTGCGGGTTGTGCGAGGCGCTGATAACGATGCCCGCTTCAGCGTGGAAGGTGCGAGTCAGGTAGGCGATGGCTGGGGTCGGCATCGGGCCGAGCAACATCACGTCGGCGCCCGCAGCAGACAAACCCGCCTCCAAGGCAGACTCAAACATATAACCGGAAATTCGCGTGTCTTTACCGATAAGCACACGGCAGGCACCCTGCTTACGAAACGCCATGCCCGCCGCCCAGCCGAGCTTAAGCATGAAATCTGGAGTGATCGGGAATTGACCTACGCGCCCACGGATGCCGTCGGTGCCGAAATATTTTTTGCCCATTTGCTCTCCGATCTCCTTAATCTGCTGCTTGCACAGCAGCAATCATGCGCACCACGTCGACGGTTTCCGCCACGTCATGCACACGCAAAATATGTGCGCCCTTCGCTACTGCCAAAGCGGCCAATGCAAGACTGCCGTGCAGTCGGTCGCCGACTTCTCGACCCAGCGCCCGACCAATCATGCTTTTACGCGAGACGCCGACCAACAACGGCCGGCCGAGCGCGTGCAAGGCGTCCAAGTGCTTAAACAGCGACAGATTATGCTCAAACGTTTTGGCAAAGCCGAAACCAGGATCCAGCACTACACGCTCGGAGCCAATCCCAGCCGCTACACAAGCGGCCGTGCGCTCAGCCAGGAAGTCTCGCACCTCAGCCACGATATCTGCATACACCGGATTGTCTTGCATGGTGCCCGGCTCGCCGCGCATGTGCATCAGACACACCGGCAAGCGGGTGGCCGCTGCAGCTTCTAGCGCGCCGTCACGCTGCAACGAGCGGACGTCGTTGATCAGCCCGGCACCCAGCCGCGCTGACTCGCGAATCACAGCGGGTGTGGACGTATCGACAGAGATGATCACATCCAACTCGCGCGCAATCGCCTCGACCACCGGCGCCACGCGCTCCAATTCCTCAACCGGCGATACGGCCCGTGCTCCCGGGCGCGTTGACTCCCCGCCGACGTCGATAAGCGTAGCGCCTGCAGCCACCATGTCGGCGGCGTGACGCAACGCCAGATCGACGCGACTGAAGCGCCCGCCGTCAGAGAAAGAGTCGGGGGTCACGTTAAGAATGCCCATCACGTGCGGGCGGCTTAAATCAAGAAACCGGCTACCACAAGGTAGCCGGTTCGGGTGTTGCGTCAGAGACATGTCAGGCCTTAATGCTCAGCGGCTGGACCACCGATAGGTTTTTCAGGCACTTCAGCAGGATCTTGTTTGCTGATCGTAGAACCGGAATCGCCATCATCCTGCCAGTCGCGGGGCTCGCGTGGCGTGCGGCCATTCATGATGTCGTCGATTTGATCAGCATCGATCGTTTCGTATTTCATCAACGCGTCGCACATGGCGTTTAGCTTGTCGCGGTTTTCTTCGAGCAGACGTTTGGCGGTTCCGTAGCACTCGTCGATGATGCTGCGTACTTCCAGGTCGATCAATCGAGACGTGTCTGCAGACATGCTGCTCTGCTGACCGCCACCACCGCGACCCAAGAACACCTCACCGTCTTCTTCGGCATACATGAGCGGGCCTAGTTTTTCCGAGAGGCCCCACTTGGTCACCATATTTCGGGCAATCTGGCTGGCGCGCATGATGTCGTTCGAAGCGCCGGTGGTGACGCCGTCAAAACCCAACGTCATTTCTTCAGCAATACGGCCGCCGTACAGCGAGCAGATTTGGCTAATCAGCGCTCTCTTCGACAGGCTGTAGCGATCTTCTTCCGGCAGAAACATGGTGACGCCCAGCGCCCGACCACGAGGAATGATCGACACTTTGTAAACCGGGTCATGCTCAGGAACCAGGCGACCAACGATGGCGTGGCCTGCCTCATGGAACGCAGTATTGAGTTTCTCTTTCTCCGACATGACCATGGATTTGCGCTCAGCGCCCATCATGATTTTGTCTTTCGCCAGCTCAAACTCTTTCATTTCGACGATGCGCTTGCCAGCACGAGCCGCAAACAGCGAAGCCTCGTTGACCAGATTCGCCAGATCGGCACCGGAGAAACCCGGCGTACCACGAGCAATGACCGCAGGCTTAACGTTGTCGCCCATGGGCACTTTGCGCATGTGCACTTTCAGAATTTGTTCGCGACCGCGAATGTCTGGCAGCCCGACCACAACCTGACGGTCGAAACGACCGGGACGCAGCAAGGCAGGGTCCAGCACGTCCGGACGGTTAGTGGCGGCAATGACGATGATGCCGTCATTCATTTCGAAGCCGTCCATCTCAACCAGCAACTGGTTCAGTGTCTGCTCGCGCTCATCGTGACCACCGCCCATGCCGGCGCCACGATGGCGGCCGACGGCGTCGATTTCGTCGATGAAGATGATGCAAGGAGCGTGCTTTTTGGCTTGTTCGAACATATCGCGAACGCGGCTGGCGCCAACGCCGACGAACATTTCCACGAAGTCCGAACCGGAAATGGTGAAGAACGGAACCTTCGCCTCACCAGCAATGGCTTTAGCCAACAGAGTTTTACCCGTACCCGGTGGGCCCACCATCAATACGCCACGGGGAATACGGCCGCCCAGACGCTGGAATTTACCCGGATCACGCAGGAACTCGACGAGCTCGCCCACTTCTTCTTTAGCCTCGTCGCAGCCCGCAACGTCAGCCAGAGTGGTTTTGACCTGGTCTTCAGAAAGCAAGCGCGCCTTGCTTTTGCCGAAGCTCATCGGGCCGCCCTTGCCGCCCGCGCCGCCTTGCATCTGGCGCATGAAGAACATGAACACGGCGATGATTACCAAAATCGGGAAGCTGGCAACCAGCAACTGAGTCCAGATGCTCTGCTGCTCAGGCTTCTTGCCTTCGACGGTGACGTTGTTGTTGATCAGATCACCGATCAGCCCGCGGTCTTCGATCATCGGCCGCACTGTGGTGAACGGCTTGCCGTCAGTGCCAATGCCCGTAATGGTGAAGCCTTCGATGGTGACTTTTTGCACGCCGCCGTCTTTGACCTGCTCGATAAATTGCGAGTAGTTCAGGGTCTGGGGCTCGCTCGGACTGGAGAAATTGTTCATCACCGTCACCAGGACGGCAGCGATGATCAGCCACAAGATCAGGTTCTTTGCCATGTCGTTCAATTAGCTACCCTCTGAAGCAGGCCCCACGCGGGACGAACCTCGCATTACGGCTGGATATTGATCCGCCTAACTTACTACACAACTTCCGAACCTAGGCAGGAAGCGTCTGTAACCCTTTATGAGGCATTGCCGTGAAACGGCAAAACAACGCTCGACTCTTACAACGTTCGACTGAGCCCTGTCTTCAGGGGTTCAATCTTGCGCCCCGCGAAAGCCGCGAGCTAGCAGATATTGCTCGCGGGACCGGTCACGAGAAGACAGCGGCTTACGCATCTGCACCTTCTCGAACATGGTTCGCACTTGCTTGTGATACGTATCGAAGCCTTCACCCTGGAAGATTTTGATTAGGAAGTCGCCACCTGGACGTAAGACCTGACCTGCCAAATCCAGCGCTAACTCGCATAGATACATCGCACGCGCTTGATCCGCCATCTTCACCCCACTCATATTGGGGGCCATATCCGAAATCACAAGGTCCACCGGATGATCGCCGACCGCCTCGAGTATCTGGGCGAGGACGGACTCTTCCGTGAAATCGCCTTGAATAAAGGTGACGTCAGGAATGCTGTCCATTTCAAGGATATCGGAGGCTATCAGCCGACCTTTATCCCCGAGCACCCGACTGGTCACCTGCGACCAACCACCAGGAGCAGCGCCAAGGTCAATCACTGTGTTGCCGGGCCGCAAAATGCGATCTTTTTCCTGGATCTCTAACAATTTGTAGCTGGCACGGGAACGGTAGCCGTCCTTCTGCGCCATTTTTACGTACGGGTCGTTGAAATGCTCTTTCAACCAACCTTGACTTGTTTTGGAACGTGCCACTGGGCACCTCAACATTAACGGGGCGTGATTAACTGGGCGGTACCGAGGGCGCTCGGTTAAACTAGCCGCCGCTTTTTACAAGATCAGACGCAGGGGTCAGATTATGCCGCTCACTCAGGAGCAGAAGAAACAGTACAAATCTATCGGTCACCATCTAAAACCGGTATTGATTGTTGCTGACAATGGTTTGACCGAAGGTGTGCTCGCCGAACTGGAGCGCGCGCTGACTGATCACGAACTGATCAAGATTCAACTAAGAATCACCGAACGCGAAAGTCGCTTGGCTGCTATTGAAGAACTGTGCAAAACCGCGAAAAGCGATTTGGTGCAGGTCATCGGCAAGATGGCGCTTATCTACCGCAAGAATCCGAAAGTGAACAAACAGCTGTCGAACGTCACCCGTTTTAGCTGATTGCCATCACTCGTCAGTGGCGCGCCGTGCGTGCCCTGGCTGCCTCGCCGTCCGGCACTGGCTGTAGAACCAACAGCGCACCGCATAACGCTAAAACCAAAAACGAGAACAACTGCAACCGCAGGGCGTCCGGCTGCCAGCGATGCAGAGCGCCATACACCAGCGCCACGAGCAAACTCGCGACCAGAAGCTGACCGCGAACATCGCGCCACAACGATGAAATGCGCTCGGCCTGCAGCAATACAAGCATCTGCAGCACCAGCCCACCCGCTGCCAGTAACACCAGCAGCGGACTCAGCGTGTTGGCGATTTCCTCGACGAGCATCGGTGCAAGACCGATCCGCTCCAGCGCAGGCAATACCACGAAGTGAAGCAACCACAGGCCGCCAACCCAGAAAGTCTGAGCCAGCCGCCAGGTGACTACCCCAACATCGAGTGGACGGGCTTTAGATATGACGAACCTCGACAATCTCGTACTCAATCAACCCGCTCGGCGTACGCACTGGAACCACATCGCCTTCTTCCTTGGCGATCAATGCGCGAGCGATTGGTGAGCCTACGGAAATTTTCCCGAGCTTGATGTCCGCTTCGTCCTCACCAACGATCTGGTAGGTCACGCGCTCGTCAGTTTCAACGTTCGCAATTTCCACCGTGGTGCCGAAAATCACCTTGCCGGTTGGCGCGATGGCGGTCACGTCGATGACCTGAGCGTTTTGCAGCCGACCTTCGATATCGCGAATGCGCGCCTCAACCATACCCTGCTGTTCACGCGCGGCATGGTATTCAGCGTTTTCCTTCAGGTCACCCAATTCGCGGGCCGTGCCGATGTCCTGGCTGAGCTTCGGACGCACGACCTTGGTCAAGTGGGCGTGTTCTTCTTCCAGGGCGCGAGCGCCCTGAACGGTCATTGGGTACTTGATCATGCTTTCAATCCTGCATGCAGATCCTGCAAGCGGCGAACGGTCTTCTCGGGACCAAACTTCAGCGCTTCACAGATAGCCTCGCCCGCTGCAATCGTGGTGGTGCAGTAAATCTTGTGCTGCAGCGCGTTGCGGCGAATGGAGTAAGAGTCGGCGATCGACTGACGACCTTCAGTGGTGTTGATGATCAGCGTGACTTCGTCATTTTTGATCATGTCGACCACGTGCGGACGGCCTTCGGTCACCTTGTTCACACGACGCACTTTCAGGCCAGCCGCTTCGATCAGCTTGGCAGTGCCAGCAGTAGCGACGATTTCAAAACCCAAGCTAATCAGGTCGCGAGCGACGCCTGCAACCAGCGGTTTGTCATCGTCACGCACGCTGATAAAGGCGGTGCCGCCCGTTGGCAAGATTTCGCTGGCGCCCATCTGAGCTTTAGCGAACGCCTCGCCGAACGTGTCGCCCACGCCCATCACTTCACCGGTCGACTTCATCTCTGGGCCGAGGATCGGGTCAACGCCTGGGAACTTGGCGAACGGGAACACGGCTTCTTTCACGCTGTAGAAGTTCGGAATGATCTCTTCGGTCAGACCTACTTCTTTCAGGGTTTTGCCGGCCATGACGCGAGCCGCGATCATCGCCAGGGAAACGCCGATGCACTTGGACACGAACGGCACGGTACGCGAAGCACGCGGGTTCACTTCAATAACGAAGATGTCCTCGCCCTGCACGGCCATCTGCACGTTCATCAAACCCACTACACCGAGCTCCAAGGCCATCTTTTTGACCTGTTCGCGGATCTCGTTCTGGATGTGGGCTGGCAGCGAATACGGCGGCAGCGAGCAAGCCGAGTCACCGGAGTGAACGCCGGCCTGTTCGATGTGCTGCATGATGGCGCCGATAACTACTGTCTCGCCGTCGCACACCGCGTCGATGTCGACTTCGATGGCGCAGTTAAGGAAGTGATCAAGCAGCACAGGGCTGTCATTCGAGACCTGCACGGCCTCACGCAGATAGCGCTTGAGCTCTTCTTCTTCGTAGACGATTTCCATCGCCCGACCGCCCAGCACGTAGGACGGACGCACCACCAGCGGGTAACCAATTTTGTTGGCCGCGCGAATGGCTTCCTCTTCGCTGCGCACGGTGGCGTTCGGCGGCTGGCGCAAGTTCAGGCGCTCAACCATCTGCTGGAAGCGCTCGCGGTCTTCGGCGCGGTCGATGGCATCCGGCGAGGTGCCGATGATGGGCACACCAGCTTCTTCCAGGGCACGCGCCAGTTTCAGCGGGGTTTGGCCGCCGTACTGCACGATCACGCCTTTAGGCTGCTCAACGCGGACGATTTCAAGCACGTCTTCCAAGGTTACCGATTCAAAATACAGGCGGTCCGAGGTGTCGTAGTCGGTCGAAACGGTTTCCGGGTTGCAGTTGACCATGATGGTTTCGTAACCATCGTCGCGCATCGCCAAAGCGGCGTGTACGCAGCAGTAGTCAAACTCGATGCCCTGACCGATACGGTTCGGACCACCGCCCAGAATCATGATCTTGTCGCGGGTCGACGGATTCGCTTCGCACTCTTCCTCGTAGGTCGAATACATGTAAGCGGTGTCGGTGGAGAACTCGGCCGCACAGGTGTCCACGCGCTTGTAGACCGGCAGCACCTTCAACTTGTGACGGTGGCTGCGCAGGTTTTTCTCGGTCACACCCAGCAGCTTGGCCAAACGGGCGTCGGAGAAGCCCTTGCGCTTGAGCTTGTACATCACGTCGCGATCAATGGACGACAAGCCCATGGTCTTGATGCGCTCTTCGTCTTTGATCAGGTCCTCGATCTGCACCAGGAACCAGTGATCGATTTTGGTCAGCGCAAAAATGTCGTCGCAGCTCATGCCAGCGCGGAAGGCGTCGGCCACATACCAGATGCGCTCAGCGCCCGGCACGGTCAGCTCACGCTTGAGAATGCCCTTGGCTTCCGGATTACTCAGGTCGAGCTTCGGATCAAAGCCGTTCACACCCACTTCAAGACCGCGCAGAGCTTTCTGTACGGACTCTTGGAAGGTGCGACCGATGGCCATCACCTCACCGACCGATTTCATTTGCGTAGTCAGGCGGGCGTCGGCTTTCGGGAATTTCTCAAAGGCGAAACGAGGAATCTTGGTAACGACGTAGTCGATAGCCGGCTCGAACGAGGCCGGGGTTTTACCGCCAGTGATGTCGTTCTGCAGCTCGTCGAGGGTGTAACCAACTGCCAGCTTGGCGGCGACCTTGGCAATCGGGAAGCCGGTGGCTTTCGAGGCCAGCGCGGAGGAGCGAGAAACCCGTGGGTTCATCTCGATCACGACCATACGACCGGTGTCCGGGCAAATACCGAACTGCACGTTCGAGCCGCCAGTTTCAACGCCGATTTCACGCAGCACTGCCAGCGAGGCGTTGCGCAGAATCTGGTATTCCTTGTCGGTCAGGGTTTGCGCCGGAGCCACGGTGATGGAGTCACCGGTGTGCACGCCCATCGGGTCGAAGTTCTCGATGGAGCAAACGATGATGCAGTTGTCCTTTTTGTCGCGGACCACTTCCATCTCGTACTCTTTCCAGCCGATCAACGACTCGTCGATCAGCAGCTCTTTGGTCGGCGACAGATCCAGACCACGGGCGCAGATTTCTTCGAATTCTTCACGGTTGTAGGCGATACCGCCGCCCGTGCCGCCCATGGTGAAGGACGGACGGATAATGCACGGGAAGCCGAGCTTCTCGAGCACCGCGTTGGCCTCTTCCATGTTGTGGGCAATACCGGAGCGCGGACAGGCCAGGCCGATGTCTTTCATGGCCTTGTCAAAACGCGAGCGGTCTTCGGCTTTGTCGATGGTGTCGGCATTGGCGCCGATCATTTCCACGCCGAACTTTTCCAGAACGCCGTGGCGCTCCAGGTCCAGGGCGCAGTTCAGTGCGGTCTGGCCACCCATGGTTGGCAGCAGTGCGTCTGGACGCTCTTTTTCGATGATCTTGGCAACGGTTTGCCACTTGATCGGTTCGATGTACGTGGCGTCGGCCATGGCCGGGTCGGTCATGATGGTGGCCGGGTTGGAGTTCACCAGAATGACCCGGTAACCCTCTTCGCGCAGGGCCTTGCAGGCCTGGGCGCCGGAGTAATCGAACTCGCACGCCTGGCCGATAACGATGGGGCCGGCGCCGAGGATCAGGATGCTTTTAAGGTCTGTACGTTTTGGCATTTTCTACTCTCGAATCCTTTGGTCAGTCGGCAGGCTTAACGGCGCGCGGCCATGGCTTCGATGAATCGGTCAAACAAAGGAGCAACGTCCAGCGGACCCGGGCTCGCTTCAGGGTGGCCCTGGAAGCTGAAGGCAACCTTGTCGGTGCGCTCAATGCCTTGAAGGGTGCCGTCGAACAGCGACTTGTGCGTAGCGCGCAGGTTGGACGGCAAGGTTGCTTCGTCCACTGCGAAACCGTGGTTCTGGCTGGTGATCATCACCACGCCGGTGTCGAGGTCTTGAACCGGGTGGTTGGCACCGTGGTGACCATGACCCATTTTCACGGTCTTGGCGCCCGAGGCCAGCGCCAGCAATTGGTGGCCGAGGCAGATGCCGAATACCGGAATCTCGGTTTCCAGCACTTCTTTAATCGCTTGAATCGCGTAGTCGCACGGCTCCGGATCGCCTGGGCCGTTAGACAGGAAGACGCCGTCCGGCTGAAGCGCCAGCACTTCGCTGGCTGGCGTTTGCGCCGGCACCACGGTGACGCGGCAGCCACGCTCAACCAACATACGCAGGATGTTCAACTTCACGCCGTAGTCGAAGGCGACGACATGGTGCGGCAGCTCGCTGGCGTCGATATCCGGGTGGCTGTCGGTCTTCAGGTTCCAGACACTGGAGCGCCATTCGTAGCGCTCGGTGGAGCTGACCACTTTGGCCAAGTCCATGCCTTTCAAACCGGGAAAGCCACGCGCGGCTGCCAAGGCTTGCTCGTCGGAGATGTTGTCGCCAGCCAAGATGCAGCCGTTCTGGGCGCCTTTCTCACGCAGGATGCGGGTCAGGCGGCGCGTGTCGATACCGGCGATAGCCACAACGTTGTTGGCTTTCAGGTAATCCGACAGCGACATGGTGTTACGCCAGTTGCTTGCCACCAATGGGAGATCGCGTATCACCAGGCCGGCGGACCAGACGCGGTTCGACTCGGCGTCTTCCGGCGTGGTGCCGGTGTTGCCGATATGGGGATAAGTCAGGGTAACGATTTGTTGGGCATAGGAAGGATCGGTGAGGATTTCCTGATAGCCGGTCATAGCAGTATTGAACACCACCTCTCCGACGGTTTGACCGTCGATTCCAATGGCTTCGCCGCGAAAAATGCTGCCATCAGCAAGGGCGAGTATGGCTGGCTTAGTCAAGAAGACCTCCGGTAAATCAAGCCTGACGGGGCGTACGCAGGTTGTAAAAAAGCGGGATGACGCTTAGACACGTCACCCCGCTTTTTTGAGAATCACTTTTTCAAGTTAACTGCGCGCTTTTAGTGGACACACTAAAGCTGTAGCTTACAGAAAAAGGCATTTTTGGTCTACCCACGATGACAACCGTTTAGTCGTCTCAGTGCAGATCAAGCACATCCTGCATATCGTAAAGCCCCGCTGGCTTTTCGTTCAGCCACAGCGCCGAACGCACAGCGCCTCGCGCGAACGTCATGCGACTTGATGCTTTGTGCGTGATCTCAACGCGCTCGCCGTCGGCCGCAAACAGCACCGTGTGGTCGCCAACGATGTCCCCAGCGCGCACGGTAGCGAAGCCGATAGTTTCGCGATCTCGGGCTCCGGTCTGACCTTCACGACCGTATACCGCGACTTTCTGCAGATCACGCCCAAGCGCCTGCGCGACCACTTCGCCCATGCGCACAGCTGTGCCAGAGGGCGCGTCGACTTTATGCCGGTGGTGCGCTTCGAGGATTTCAATATCCACGTCGTCGCCCAACACGCGCGCGGCGGTATCGAGCAACTTCAAGCACAAATTGACGCCGACGCTGAAGTTGGCGGCGAAGACGATCGAGATGTCCTTGCCCGCGTCGGCCAGCCGCTGTTTTTCCTCAACGCTGAAACCGGTAGTGCCGATCACCATGGATTTGCCAGCCTTGCGGCAGACTTCCAGGTTTTTCAGGGTTACGGTGGGATGCGTGAAGTCGATAAGCACATCGAACTGCTCAACCACCTCGGCGAGGTCGCCCACCAGAATTACACCTAACTTGCCCATGCCAGCCAACTCGCCGACATCAGCACCGATCAGACTGCTGTCCGGGCGATCAATTGCGGCTGTCAGCTTGGCGCCATCGGCCTGCTGAATCGCCTCAATCAGGGTTTTGCCCATGCGCCCGGCGGCGCCCACTACGGCTATACGTTGCATTCATCCAGCTCCCAGCTAATAACTTGCAACCGGCGAAGCACTCAGACCTCGCCAGCTCCGTTTACACGTCGCCGAAGAAACGCTTCACGCCTTCAAACCAACCGCTCGCCTTGGGCGAATGGCTGTCGTCGGTGGCAAGCGATTTGCGGAATTCCTCCAGCAACTCGCGCTGACGTTTGTCCAGATTCACCGGCGTTTCCACCGCAACCCGGCACATCAAGTCCCCAGCACCACCACCTCGAACCGGTGCAACGCCCTTGCCGCGCAGACGGAACAGCTTGCCGGTTTGCGTACCTTCCGGAATCTTCAACTTCACGCGACCATCAAGGGTCGGCACTTCCAGTTCGCCACCCAGCGCCGCGTCGGCAAAGCTGATTGGCACGTCGCAGTACAGGTGCTTGCCGTCACGCTGGAAAATCGCGTGCTCGCGCACATTCACCACGACATACAGGTCGCCAGCCGGCCCGCCCATAGCGCCCGCCTCACCTTCGCCAGACAGGCGAATGCGGTCGCCAGTGTCCACGCCCGGCGGCACTTTAACCGACAAGGTTTTGTGTTCTTCAACACGACCATGACCATGGCAGGTGCCGCACGGGTCAGCGATCATCTTGCCGTTACCATGGCAACGCGGGCAGGTTTGCTGCACCGAGAAGAAGCCCTGCTGCATGCGCACCTGACCAATACCGCCACAGGTCGTACAGGTAACCGGACTGGTGCCCTTCTTGGCACCCGAACCATCGCAGGTTTTGCAGTTGACCAGCGTCGGCACGCGAATGGTGACGGTAGTGCCGCGTACGGCTTCTTCCAGATCGAGTTCCAGGGTGTAGCGCAAATCGCTGCCGCGCTGCGCACCGCCGCGCGAACCACCGCGGGCGCCGCCAAAGAAGTCGCTGAATACGTCGCCGAAAATGTCGGAGAAATTCGCCCCGCCAAAGCCGGCACCGCCAGCACCTGCGCCGCCCATGCTCGGGTCGACGCCGGCGTGACCATACTGGTCAAACGCCGCGCGCTTGTTGGCGTCGGACAGCACTTCATAGGCCTCATTGGCCTCTTTGAAGCGCTCTTCAGCTTCTTTGTCGCCAGGGTTCCGGTCCGGATGATGCTTCATCGCCAGGCGTCGGTAAGCCTTTTTCAGCTCGGCTTCGCTCGCGCCACGCTCAACACCCAACACTTCGTAAAAGTCACGCTTAGCCATAATTCTTCAACACTCTTAAATCGGCTTCTCCAGACACGCCAACGCGGGAGCAAGCTCCCGCGTGGCGGATAACGCCCGGCCAACTGGTTAGTTGGCCGGGCTGGAGAGCAAGCAAATGGACGCTTACTTGTTTTCCTTGACCTCTTCAAACTCGGCGTCGACTACATCGTCAGCGCCGCCTTTGGCTTCTTCCTGGCCAGGTGCCGCTTCGCCAGCCTGAGGCTGCTCGGCGTACATTTTCTGAGCCAGCGGAGCGGTCGCTTCGGAGAGCGCAGCCACTTTGGCGTCGATGGTTTCCTTGCTGTCGCCTTTGATAGCCACTTCAAGTTCACCTAGCGCTTTTTCAATCGCAGCTTTCTCATCCGCAGTGGCTTTGTCGCCCGCTTCGGTGATCATCTTACGGGTGGCGTGAACCAATGCGTCGCCTTGGTTACGAGCACCAGCCAGCTCTTCAAACTTGCGATCTTCCTCGGCATTGGCCTCGGCATCACGCACCATTTGTTCGATTTCTTCCTCGGACAGACCGGAGTTGGCCTTGATCACGATGGACTGCTGCTTGCCAGTGGCCTTGTCTTTCGCCGACACGTGCAGGATGCCGTTGGCGTCGATGTCGAAGGTCACTTCAATTTGCGGCACGCCACGCGGTGCTGGCGGAATCTCGGCGAGGTCGAACTTGCCCAGCGACTTGTTCTGCGCGGCTTGCTTACGCTCGCCCTGCAGCACGTGAATGGTCACGGCGCCCTGATTGTCGTCAGCGGTCGAGAACACTTGAGATTTCTTGGTAGGAATCGTGGTGTTTTTCTCGATCAGCGCGGTCATCACGCCGCCCATAGTTTCGATACCCAGGGTCAGCGGGCTAACGTCAAGCAGCAACACGTCTTTCACGTCGCCAGCCAACACGGCGCCTTGAATCGCAGCACCCATGGCCACGGCTTCGTCCGGGTTGACGTCTTTACGCGCTTCTTTACCGAAGAAATCGGTAACCAGCTTCTGCACCAGCGGCATACGGGTTTGACCACCGACGAGAATCACGTCGTGGATCGCGCCGACGTCGATACCGGCGTCTTTCAACGCAATACGGCAAGGCTCGATGGTGCGCTGCACCAGGTCTTCAACCAGCGACTCCAGCTTGGCGCGCGAAATCTTCACGTTCAAGTGCTTAGGACCGCTAGCGTCTGCAGTGATGTACGGCAGGTTGACGTCAGTCTGCTGAGCGGACGACAGCTCAATCTTGGCTTTTTCAGCAGCTTCTTTCAGACGCTGCATCGCCAACGGATCACCTTTAAGGTTGATGCCGCTTTCTTTCTTGAATTCGTCAACGAGGTAGTCGATCAGACGAATATCGAAGTCTTCACCACCCAGGAAAGTGTCGCCGTTAGTGGCCAACACTTCGAACTGGTGCTCGCCGTCGACTTCGGCAATTTCGATTACCGAGATATCGAAGGTACCGCCACCCAGGTCGTAAACGATCACAGTGTGATCGCCCTTAGCCTTGTCCATACCGTAAGCCAGAGCGGCTGCGGTTGGTTCGTTGATGATGCGCTTAACTTCCAGACCAGCAATGCGGCCGGCGTCTTTGGTGGCCTGGCGCTGGCTGTCGTTGAAGTAGGCCGGAACGGTGATTACCGCTTCGGTCACTGGCTCGCCGAGGTAGTCTTCGGCGGTTTTCTTCATTTTCTTCAGCACTTCGGCGGAAATCTGTGGCGGTGCCATTTTCTGGCCCTTCACTTCTACCCAAGCGTCGCCGTTGTCAGCTTTGACAATTTTATACGGCACCATCTCGATGTCTTTCTGTACGACGTTTTCTTCAAAACGACGACCGATCAGACGCTTCACCGCATACAAGGTGTTGTGCGGGTTGGTGACTGCCTGACGCTTGGCCGACTGACCAACAAGGATTTCGCCGTCGTTGGTGTAAGCAATGATCGAAGGAGTGGTACGCGCGCCCTCGGCGTTTTCCAACACCTTGACGCTGCCGTTTTCGAGGATCGAGACGCAGGAGTTGGTGGTCCCCAGGTCGATACCGATAATTCTGCCCATGTTTGCTCTCCTGAAACTGAATTTGGTTGCCGCAGCAGTGGTGGCTAACTGCGGTAGCACTTAAACGCTTGACTGATAAATGGGGGCCTTACGGCGAATTTCAAGCCTGCTCGTCAATCGAAGGTTGCGGCTCGGCTGGCGCCTTGCTGACCACCACCATCGCGGGGCGCAGCAAACGGCCATTGAGCAGATAACCTTTCTGGAACACTTTGAGCACGCTATTGGGCTCAACGTTGGTGGCCTCTTGCATTGCCATCGCCTGATGATGCTCGGCGTTGAACGGCGCGCCGTGCGGGTCAATGGCTTCGAGGTTGTAACGCTTGAGCGTGTCCTGGAACAGCTTGAGCGTCAGCTCGATGCCCTCACGTACAGGCTTGATCGCCTCGTCGTTGGGGTTGGACAGCTCCAGACCACGTTCAAGGCTGTCGACAACCGGCAGCAGGTCGTTGGCAAACTTTTCCAGCGCAAACTTGTGCGCCTTTTCAATATCCTGCTCGGCGCGGCGGCGCACGTTCTGCATGTCAGCCGCAACGCGCAACGCTTGGTCTTGAGCAGCAGCGAGCTGCTCTTCCAACGTTTGCACGCGGGCCGCCAGGTCTTCGCCCACCGCCGACTCGGCAGCATTTTCAATATCTGGATTCTGGGCGTTCTGGGTCTGTTCGTCGGCCATGCGGTTCTCCTCTTTATATCGCTTGCCTGCTCGGGCTAAACCGTTCCGAGCGGTGAGTATTCATGTCGCGAGCCTCAACTCACGGTTCTGCCGCTTATATGGGGCCACAATCTGACGATTCAAGAGCACGAGAGGATTGTCAGGCATAAAACAAACACTGTATAAATAACCAGACTTTATGCCTGGAGCCTCCGCCATGCTGGTACATCTTTCCGTACACAACTACGCCATCGTCGAGCACCTCGACCTCGAGCTGAATGGCGGAATGAGCGTGATCACCGGCGAAACCGGCGCCGGCAAATCCATCATGCTCGACGCCCTCGGCCTCACGCTCGGCGACCGCGCAGACAGCGGCGTGGTGCGCCCCGGCGCCGATAAAGCCGACATTCTCGCCAGCTTCGATCTCGCCGACATTCCCGAAGCCAAGGCCTGGCTGGCCGAGCGCGACCTGGACAATGACGGCCCGTGCATCCTGCGCCGCGTTATCACTGCCGAAGGCCGGTCACGCGGTTACATCAACGGCTCGCCGTGCCCGCAAGGCGACCTGAAAGCCATCGGTGAATTGCTCATCGATATCCACAACCAGCACGAACACCAATCCCTGCTAAAGCCGGAAACACACCGCCGCCTGCTGGATGAATTCGCCGGTAGCCAGGAGCTGGCGCGCCAGGTGCAACTAGCTGCGCAGCGCTGGAAACAAACTCGAAACGAGCTGGAGCGACTGTCCAGCGCCAGCGACGAGCAACGCGCGCGCCATCAGTTGCTCAGCTATCAGCTGGAAGAACTGGACAACCTCGGCCTCGGCGAAAATGAGTTGGAACAGCTTGAGCAGGAACACAAAACCCTGACAAATGCGGAGGGCCTTCTGAGCGCCTGCCGGCTGGTCATTGAGCAATGCAGCGAAAATGACGGTGGCAACGTGCTGTCTGCGCTGACCGGCAGCGTGAGCCGCCTGAGCAATTTCCGCAGCCAACCGGGCTCGCTGGGTGAAGCGGTAAACCTGCTCGCCAGCGCGCAGATTCAAGTGGAAGAAGCGGTTGGCGAACTGAATCGCTTCCTTGACCACTTCGACGCCGACCCCGAGCGTCTCCAGCTCTTGGAAGAACGCCTCGATACTATTTATACCTTGGCGCGCAAGCACCGCATTCTGCCCAGCGAACTGGCGAACCTGCAGCAGCAGTTGTTCGAGGAGCTGGAAAGCCTCAATGCAGACGACCAAGCCACCGAGCGACTCGCCGAAGAGCTGACGGCGTTCGCACGTCATTACCAGGAAAAAGCTGAAGAACTCAGCGCCCTTCGCCACGGCGCCGCCAGCAACCTGGCCCGCGCCGTCGAGGTAGAAATGCAGCGCCTGGGCATGCCCGGCGGACGTTTCACCATCGAACTGCACAACACCAACAGCACCGACCCGCACCCACAAGGTCTGGAACAGGTGGAATTTTTGGTCAGCGCCAACCCGGGCCAGCCGCTTAAAGCGTTGGCGAAGGTTGCCTCTGGCGGCGAGCTGTCGCGGATCAGCCTGGCGATTCAGGTAATCACGGCCCAAACCTCGCGCGTACCCACGTTGGTATTTGACGAAGTGGATGTCGGTATTGGCGGCCCAACGGCCGAAGTGGTCGGCCAATTGCTACGCCGGCTTGGTGAACGGGGCCAGGTGCTGACCGTGACGCACCTTCCGCAAGTGGCCGCGCAAGGGCATCAACATTTGTTCGTACACAAAGCGCGCGGTGATGGCGAAACCCACACGGCCGTGGCGACCCTCGACAGCGCCGGTCGCGTTGAAGAGGTGGCGCGGATGTTGGGCGGCGTGGATCTCACCGAAGAATCTCTGGCCCATGCGAAGAAAATGGTTAGCAGCGCTGCTGCCAACGCTTAAAAAACCGCCGCCATAAAAAACGCCGCGCTCTTTCGAGACGCGGCGTTTTTATTTCGTGAGTCTAAAACGTGGATTGGGGCTTCTGGGCTAGAACCAGGCAAGGCGAGCGACGGCAGAAAAGCACAGCGTACTCAAGTACGTGAGCATTTTATGGTTGCGCTCAACGCAGCATGGCCGACGACCAGAAGATTCCAATTTTACTGCGTATCTAAAAACGTGGATTGGGGCTTCTGGGCTAGAGCCAGGCAAGGCGAGCGACGGCAGAAAAGCGCAGCGTACTCAAGTACGTGAGCATTTTATGGTGGCGCTCAACGCAGCATGGCCGACGACCAGAAGATTCCAATCAACGTTTTTTGCGGACGTAGAGAACCAGGTTGTGATCCACCAGTTCGAAACCATGCTCACGCACGATTTCCTTCTGGCGCTTCTCGATTTCCGCATCGAAGAACTCGATCACTTCGCCGGAATCGACGCAGACCATGTGGTCGTGGTGACCGCCATCGGCCAATTCGAATACGGCATGACCGCCATCGAAGTTATGACGCACCACGAGACCAGCAGCTTCGAACTGAGTCAGTACACGGTAGACCGTGGCCAAGCCCACATCCTCGCCAGCCTCCATCAGTGCCTTGTAGACATCTTCCGCACTCATATGGCGCTGCTCTGCAGAGTCGAGCATCTGCAGAATCTTGACCCGCGGCAGGGTCACTTTCAGGCCAGCTTTACGTAGTTCGCTATTTTCTACCATGGTCAGCTTTCTCGTGGTTGCTGCTTCGCAGCTCCCTTCAATGCAGGTATGATCGGTGGCCAAATTGCCCAGCCAAGATAGTGGAAGTCTCCCACCGATGCAAAACACCAAGCTCTTGCTGACTAGCCTCACCGTTGTGGGCTTACTCGCACTCGCCGGCTGTTCATTCCCCGGGGTTTATAAAATCGACATCCAGCAGGGCAATGTCGTGACGCAGGACATGATAGACCAGTTGAAGCCTGGAATGACCAGACGCCAAGTGCGGTTTATCATGGGCAACCCGATGATTACCGACACCTTCCACGCCAACCGCTGGGACTACCTCTACAGCATCCAGCCCGGTGGCCGTCAGCGCTTGCAAGAACGCGTGAGCATCCTCTTCGACGCCAATGACCAACTGGCAGGCCTTTCCGGTGACTTCATGCCAGGCGTGAGCCGCGACCAGGAAATTCTCGGCCCGGATGACGCCCCAGCCGCAGCGCCGAAAGCGGAAGAAAAAGCCAAGCCCGAAGAGCCCGCCAAACCTGGCTCGCTGCTTGAGAAAATCCAGAAAGACGTTGACGTCGAAACCGTACCGGTTCCAACGCCAACTCCGCTGGAAACCTCGCCTCAGTAATCCTTTACTGGCGACACAAAAAAGCCCGGACCAGTCCGGGCTTTTTGTTGCCTGAAATTCGTAACCGAAGCGCAGAAGGCAGTGCGACGCTTCGCAAGCGAGCCAAGAACAAGGCTACTGCCGCTTAGCCGCCGCCTTTGCCGCTCGCTGCTTACGCACCTCTTTAGGATCGGCCAGCAAGGGCCGGTAAATTTCCACCCGATCCCCCTCCGCCAACACACGCACCTGCGGGTCTGCCAGCGTCTTGCCGAAGATTCCGAGCGGGCAGGTTTGCAGATCCAGTTCGGCAAACGTTGCCGTCAGGCCGCACCGCTCTACGGCTTGCCGCGCCGTCGTACCCGCCGGCACCTGCAACGGCAACAGGTGTTGCTCATCGGCCAGGGCATATACCACTTCAACCGTAATCAGCGCTTCAGCCATACAACTCTTTAGCCCGCTGGCAGAACGCATCCACCAAGGTGTTAGCAGCCTGGTTGAACAGCGGCCCCAGCGTGGCACGCACCAGTTGCCCGGAATACTCAAAGGAAAGGTCCAAGCTGATTTTGCAGGCCTTGTCGGTCAGCGCCTTGAACTGCCAGACGCCGTGCAATTCGGTGAATGGGCCTTCTTCCAGATTCATCTCGATGCTTTGGCCATTGACCAGCGTATTGCGTGTGACGAAGCGCTGGCTCAATCCACCTTTTGCCACTTCCAGACTCGCGCGCATCAAGGTGTCGGTTTCCTCGATCACGGTGGTCGAGGCGCACCAGGGTAGGAAGCCCGGGTAACTCGCCACGTCATTAACCAGGTCGAATAGCGCCTGGGCCGGATACGGCAGTAAAGCGGAGCGTTGAATATGGGTGGTCATGCAAATCTCACTTAAATAACTGCGTAGCGAACACGATGAGGATACCCAGCGGCGCGACATAACGCATAAGGAAGAAGGTAATGGCGAACAAGCGACGATTGCGCATCGCCAGTTCATCACGGACCGCCTCGCGTCCCATGATCCAGCCGGCGAACACCACGAAGGTCAGCGCGCCGAGCGGCAGCATGATGCGTGAGGTGAAAAAGTCGATGACGCCAAACAGGTCCAGCCCACCGGCAGCACCCCACTGATAAAGCTGAAACCCTTCGCCTTCACTGATAAAGAACTTGGCCTCTTTCCAAATGTTGAACGAGAACACCGTACCGAGCCCAACAAACCAGCAACTGAAGGCCAGCGCCGAGGTGATCTTGGCGCGACTGAAACGGGTGCGCTCAACCAGATAAGCCACCATCGGCTCCAACAGCGAAATCGCCGAACTCCAAGCCGCAACGGTGACAAGCACAAAAAACACCACGCCAATCACCTGACCGAACGCCACATTGCCAAAGGCGAGCGGCAAGGTAACGAACATCAGCCCCGGCCCTTCGCCCGCGTTCAAACCGGCGGCGAACACGATCGGGAACAACGCCAAGCCGGCGACCAGCGACACGAAGGTGTCCAGCAACGCGACACCCACTACCGTGCCGGTGATGGACGTTTGCTTGGGCATGTACGCCCCATACACCAGGATGGCGCCGATCCCCACGCTCAACGAGAAAAACGCGTGCCCCATAGCTGGCAGCAAACCATCCATGAGTTTCGAAGGGTCGAGGTGGAACATAAACCGCACGCCCTCCATGAAATGGCCGGTGGTCAGGCTGTAGCCGAGCAAAATCAGCAGCAGCACAAACAACAGCGGCATCATCACCCGCAGGCTGCTTTCCAGCCCTTCGACCACGCCGCGAGCGATCACCACAGCTGACAACAGCATGAAAGCAGAGTGCCAAAGGATCAGCCGCCAGGGGTCAGCCACCATATCGGCGAAATAGCGCGCGGCTTGTTCGCCATCGATGTTCTGAAATTTCCCCCAGCCAACGCCGAGGATGTAGTCCAAAGCCCAGCCGCCTACCACGCTATAAAAGGAAAGAATCAACAGCGCAGTGACCATTCCGGCGAACGCTGCCCATGACCATTTACCCGCATGGGCGGTGTGAGCGGCGAGCGCTCGCAGGGCGTTGGCAGGGCTCAAGCGGGAGCGGCGACCAATCAAGGTCTCCGCCACCATCACCGGCACACCCAGCAGCGCGATGCACAGCAAAAACATCAACACGAACGCGCCGCCGCCATACACGCCGGTCATGTACGGGAATTTCCAGATACTGCCCAGCCCTACCGCCGAGCCGGTTGCGGCGAAAATAAATACCCAGCGGCTAGCCCACGAGCCGTGAACCGAAACCTTGTCGCCTGCCATAAAAAACCTGCCGGTTGATGCGGCCCAAGGGAGGCCGAAAAGAAGAGGCGCGCATTGTCCGAGATTCACCCCTGCCCCTCAAGGGCACGCGCCGTGATGGCAACACGAGCAGCCTTAGCGTAGCGGCTGCGTAAACTGTCGCCAGCAGCAAGACTGTTGCTTATAATGCCGCGCCTATGGCCAAGCAAAAAAAACACCCTCAGGGCACCATCGCCCAAAACAAGAAAGCCCGTCACGACTACTTCATCGAACATAAATTCGAAGCAGGTCTGGTGCTCGCTGGCTGGGAAGTCAAAAGCCTGCGCGCCGGTAAAGCGCAGTTAGTCGACAGCTACGTATTGCTGAAAAACGACGAAGCCTGGCTCATCGGCGCGCACATCGCGCCCCTAACTGCCGCCAGCACCCACGTTATTGCCGACCCGGTTCGCACCCGCAAATTGCTGCTCAACAAGCGCGAAATCGAGAAGCTCACCTCCTCGGTGCAGCAGAAAGGTTACGCCTGCGTGGCGCTGTCCATTTATTGGAAAGCGCACCTGATCAAGTGCGAAATCGGCTTGGGCAAAGGTAAGAAGGAATACGACAAACGCCACACCGAGCGTGAGCGCGATTCCGACCGCGAGCTGCAACGCGCCGTCCGCACCAAAGGCAAGGACGACTAACACCGCCCAACCTGCTGCATCCAAAAGCATCGCGGCTGAAACCGCCCCCACGACTCGCACAGTCTGTAGGAGCGGTTTCAGCCGCGATGCTTTTTTGCTTCAGCGCGTTTAAAACCCCTGCCGCCGCTCCGCCCGCGCCACGCGCTGCGCCTCTTGCAGCCCTTCGGCCAGCACTTCCTGTACGTAATGAATATGGCGATTGGAAACTTCCCGCGCCTCTTCCGCGCGTCCGTCAATAATCGCTTGATACAGCTCGCCGTGCTGCTGCATAAGCATTTTCCGTGTCTCGCTGCGCAGGGCGTACATGCCGCCGATGTTGGTCACCACGTTGCGCTTAAGTAGGTCGAACAGCCCGCGAATGGTGTGGAGCAAAACTGCATTGTGGCTGGCTTCGGCAATGGCCAGATGAAAGCGCGCATCCGCCGCGCCCTCTTCGGCGCGACTGACTTTCCCTTCGCTGGCGTAGCACTGTTGCAGCGCTTCGAATGCCTCGCGCAGGCGCTGATGGTCCAGTTCAGTGGCCCGTTGCGCCGCATAAAACGCGCACGAGCCTTCCAGGGTGTGGCGAAACTCCAACAAGTCCCGTTGCGCCTCCGGGTTGCTCTCCAGCAGATGCAGCAGCGGATCACTGAAGGTCGAGCCCAGCGATTCCGCCACATAGTTACCGCCGCCCTGACGGCTGACTAGAAGCCCCTTGGCCGCCAGCTTCTGAATGGCTTCACGCAACGAAGGGCGCGACACACCGAATTGTTCCGCCAGCGTTCGCTCGGCCGGCAAACGCTCCCCTGCTTTGAGCGTGCCTTCCAAAATCATGCGTTCCAGCTGCGAAACGATATCGTCCGACAAGCGGCGCTGTTGAATATGACCGAACCCCATGCCTTTCTCCGCTACGCCCGATTTCAAATCGCGACCGTTCTGGCCTGCGCCTGAGACGCGTCGGCAGCAGCCTAACGACCGCGCCATTCATCTCACAAGAATTACCCGACTCCGCCCACCCCAAGACCAAAGTCGTATGTAGGCAAATTGACAGAGTCTGTGTAGGGCTTTTACCCTGAGCCGTCGAATTTGTAAATTGGTATGACCAATTAACCGACACGCAAGTTGAGCACACCCATCCCGCCACAAAGCGCCTGGACCGTGACCCAACACCCAGGCACACCCAACAATAATCAGGGAGCCAACCGACGATGCAAACCTGGCAACAGCTGTACACCCCACTGGGCAGTCTTGGGCTGTCCGCCCTGGCGGCCGTCGTACCGATCGTTTTCTTTTTCCTTGCGCTCGCCGTGTTTCGCCTCAAAGGCCACGTGGCGGGCAGCATCACCCTGGCGTTGTCGATCGTCATCGCCATCGTCGCCTTCCAGATGCCGGCGGACATGGCGTTTGCCGCCGCCGGCTACGGATTTATGTACGGCCTCTGGCCAATCGCGTGGATCATCGTCGCGGCGGTATTTCTCTACAAACTGACCGTGAAGAGCGGCCAGTTCGAAATCATCCGCAGCTCCGTGCTTTCCGTTACCGACGACCAACGCTTGCAGGTGTTGCTGATCGGTTTTGCTTTTGGCGCGTTCCTCGAAGGCGCGGCGGGCTTCGGCGCGCCGGTAGCGATTACCGCCGCGTTGCTGGTGGGCCTGGGCTTCAACCCGTTGTATGCGGCGGGCCTGTGCCTGATCGCCAACACCGCACCGGTGGCATTCGGCGCGCTGGGCATTCCGATCATCGTCGCAGGCCAGGTGACGGGTATCGACGCCTTCAAGATCGGCGCCATGGCCGGCCGCCAACTGCCGCTGCTGTCGGTGATCGTGCCGTTCTGGCTGGTGGCGATGATGGATGGCTGGCGCGGCATTAAAGAAACCTGGCCGGCAGCATTGGTGGCCGGGCTGTCGTTTGCGATCACTCAGTACTTCACCTCGAACTTCATCGGCCCGGAATTGCCCGACATCACCTCCGCACTCGTCAGCCTGGTGTCGCTCACCTTGTTCCTGAAAGTGTGGCAGCCGCGTCGCAGCGCCAATGCGCAAATTGCCGGCGCTACGGGTGGCAATGCAGTGGCGAGCGTGGGCGGTTTCGGCCAACCGCATACGACCACCGCTTCGCCCTATAGCCTGGGTGAAATATTCAAAGCCTGGTCGCCCTTCCTGATTCTCACCGTGCTGGTGACCATCTGGACGCTCAAGCCCTTCAAGGCCATGTTTGCGGCGGGCGGTGCGATGTACAGCACCGTGTTTAATTTCGCGATTCCGCACCTGGATCAGTTGGTGATCAAAACGGCGCCTATCGTTACAGCGCCAACGGCCATTCCGGCGATCTTCAAGCTCGATCCGATTTCAGCCACCGGCACGGCGATTTTCTTCTCAGCGCTCATCTCCATGCTGATCCTGAAAATCGACTTCAGAACTGGTCTGACCACTTTTAAAGAAACCCTGTACGAATTGCGCTGGCCGATCCTGTCCATCGGCATGGTGCTGGCCTTTGCCTTTGTCACCAACTACTCGGGCATGTCCTCGACCATGGCCTTGGTACTCGCTGGCACTGGCGCGGCCTTTCCGTTCTTCTCACCGTTTCTTGGCTGGCTGGGCGTGTTTCTGACCGGATCGGATACCTCCTCCAACGCGCTCTTTAGCTCGTTGCAAGCCACCACCGCGCATCAAATTGGTGTGAACGACACCCTGTTGGTGGCCGCCAATACCAGCGGCGGCGTGACGGGCAAAATGATCTCGCCGCAGTCAATTGCCGTGGCCTGCGCCGCGACCGGCCTGGTGGGCAAGGAGTCGGATCTGTTCCGCTTCACCCTCAAGCACAGCCTGATCTTCGCCGCTTTTGTCGGCCTGATCACCCTGGCCCAGGCTTATTGGCTTACCGGCATGTTGGTGCATTAAACCCGCTGGCGCCGCCCCGCCGCTGCGGGTGTCGGCGCTGAACTGAACGAGGCGGCTCGCCGCTTCGGGTCTTTTTCCACACGGGACGACCCTATGATTATTTCCGCTTCTTCCGACTACCGGATCGCCGCCCAACGCAAGCTGCCGCCGTTTCTCTTTCATTACATCGACGGTGGCGCCTACGCCGAGTACACCTTGCGGCGCAACGTAGAGGACTTGGCCAGCATCGCCCTGCGCCAGCGCGTCCTGCGCAATATGTCTGAGCTGAGCCTGGAAACCCGGCTATTCAACGAAACCTTGGCCATGCCCGTGGCGCTGTCACCTGTCGGCCTGACCGGCATGTATGCGCGCCGGGGCGAAGTGCAGGCCGCCAAAGCCGCCGCCGCCAAAGGTATTCCGTTCACCTTGTCGACCGTTTCGGTGTGCCCCATCGAAGAAGTAGCGCCCGCCATCGACCGCCCCATGTGGTTCCAGCTGTACGTGCTTAAAGACCGTGGCTTTATGAAAAACGCCCTGGAGCGCGCCAAGGCAGCCGGTGTGACCACACTGGTATTCACCGTCGACATGCCAGTGCCTGGCGCCCGCTACCGCGACGCCCATTCCGGCATGAGCGGCGCCAACGCGCCGATGCGCCGCATGTTGCAAGCCATTACCCATCCGAGCTGGGCGTGGGATGTCGGCCTGCTTGGCCGCCCGCACGACCTTGGCAACATCTCCGCGTACCGAGGCAACCCCACCGGGCTGGCCGACTACATTGGCTGGCTGGGTGCCAACTTCGACCCGTCGATTTCGTGGAAAGACCTGGAATGGATCCGCGATTTCTGGGACGGCCCGATGGTGATCAAAGGCATCCTCGACCCAGAAGACGCCAAAGACGCGGTGAAATTCGGCGCCGATGGCATCGTCGTCTCCAACCACGGTGGCCGTCAGCTCGACGGCGTATTGTCGAGCGCCCGCGCCATGCCGGCCATCGCCGACGCCGTCAAAGGCGACCTGGCGATTCTGGCTGACTCCGGCATTCGCAACGGCCTCGACGTGGTGCGCATGATCGCCCTGGGCGCAGACACGGTCATGCTCGGCCGCGCGTTTATTTACGCCCTGGCCGCAGCGGGCGGTGCCGGTGTGACTAACCTGCTGGAGCTGATCGAAAAGGAAATACGCGTGGCCATGGTGCTGACGGGCGCCAAAACCATCGCCGACATCAACGCCGACTCACTGGTGCGCGAACTCGGCCAGCCCGTGATTGAGCAATTTCAGCAGTAACCCGCGCCATCGTTCAGGAGTTGCCCTTTGAGTTTGCCCACTGCTTTCCTCGCCGCCGTCGAACAGCTGATTCCGCGCGAGCGGCGTTTCGACGACGCGCTGTCCACCTTGGCCTTCGGCACGGACGCCAGTTTCTATCGGCTGATTCCCAAGCTGGTCGTGCGTGTCGAAAGCGAAGACGAAGTGGTGCAACTGCTGCAACTGGCACACGCCGAACAGGTGCCGGTCACCTTTCGCGCGGCGGGCACCAGCTTGTCGGGCCAAGCCATCAGCGACTCGGTATTGATCGTGCTGGGCGATAACTGGAACGGCCGTGAGATTCGTCAGAACGGTGCGCAGATTCGTCTGCAACCTGGCGTCATCGGCGCCCAGGCCAACGCCTGGCTGGCGCCGTTCGGGCGCAAGATCGGCCCGGATCCAGCCTCGATCAACGCCTGCAAAATTGGCGGCATCGTCGCCAACAACGCCAGCGGCATGTGCTGCGGCACGGCGCAAAACACCTACCACACGCTCGGCGGCATGCGCCTGGTATTGGCCGACGGCACACGCCTGGACAGCGAAGACCCGGTCAGCGTCGCCGCCTTTCACGGCACCCATGGCGCCCTGTTGGAGCAGCTCGCTGAACTGGGCCGCAGCACCCGCGCAAACACCGAGCTGGCGGCGAAAATTCGGCACAAGTACCGCCTGAAAAACACCACCGGTTTGTCGCTCAACGCTCTGGTTGACTACGACCAGCCGCTCGACATCCTCACTCACCTGCTGGTGGGCTCCGAAGGCACGCTCGGCTTTATCAGCGCCGTGACCTACGACACCGTTATCGATCACCCGCATAAAGCCTCGGCGCTGATCGTATTCACCGATGTAGAGAGCTGCTGCAACGCCGTGACCGTGCTGAAAAGCCAACCGGTTTCAGCGGTGGAACTGCTCGACCGACGCAGTCTGCGCTCGGTGGAAAACAAAGTCGGCATGCCGGCATTCGTTCGCGAATTGTCAGCGGGCGCGTGCGCGTTGCTAATCGAATCCCGCGCGGCCAGCGACAGTCTGCTGCACGAACAAATCGGCCTGATCATGGCCTCGCTCGCCGGCTTTCCGGTGGAAAAACAGGTCGACTTCAGCACCGATCCGTCGGTGTACAACCAGCTCTGGGCGATTCGCAAAGACACCTTCCCCGCCGTCGGTGCGGTGCGCGAGACCGGCACCACGGTGGTCATTGAAGACGTGACCTTTCCGGTCGAACACCTGGCCACCGGCGTCAACCGCCTGATTGCCCTGTTCGACAAGCACCGCTACGACGAGGCGATCCTGTTCGGCCATGCGCTGGAGGGCAATTTACACTTCGTCTTCACCCAGGCCTTCGACACGCCGGAAAAAGTGGCGCGCTACTCGGCGTTTATGGACGACGTCGCGCAGCTTGTGGCGGTGGAATTTGGCGGGTCGCTGAAAGCGGAACACGGCACCGGGCGCAACATGGCGCCGTTCGTGGAATTGGAATGGGGCAGCGACGCGTATCAACTGATGTGGCAGCTCAAACGGCTGCTCGATCCGCGCGGCATTCTTAACCCGGACGTGGTGCTCAGCGAGGATCCGCAGGTGCACCTCAAGCACCTGAAACCGCTGCCGGCCGCCGACGAGATCGTCGACAAATGCATTGAGTGCGGCTTCTGCGAGCCGGTGTGTCCCTCGAAGGGCCTGACGCTGAGTCCGCGCCAACGCATCGTGATCTGGCGCGACATTCAAGCCAAGCAACGGGGTGGCCTCGACACCACCGACCTGGAGCGCGACTTCCACTACCAAGGCATCGACACCTGCGCCGCCACCGGCCTCTGTGCGCAGCGCTGTCCGGTCGGGATCAACACCGGCGAGCTGGTGAAAAAACTGCGCGCGCAAAGCGCCGACCAAGGCAAAGCCGCCGACTGGCTGAGCAACAATTTTCACACCGCCTTGCAAGGTGCGCGCTTCACCCTTCATGTCGCCAACGGCGCGCGCATGCTGCTCGGCGCGCCACGCCTGGCAAAGGTTTCGGCGTGGTTTAGCAAGGCCTCGAAACAGCGCGTTCCGCAGTGGTCACCGGCCATGCCGCAACCCGAACGGGCGGTTCGCTTCACCCCGCCCGTAGAAGATGCAAGGCCGCGCGTGGTGTACCTGGCAGCCTGTGTTTCCCGCGCCATGGGCCCCGCAGCGGCGGATCGTGAACAACAGTCGCTATTCGGCAAAACCCAAAGCTTGCTGGAAAAAGCCGGCTATCAAGTGGTGTTTCCGAGCAATCTGGACAACCTCTGCTGCGGCCAGCCCTTCGCCTCGAAAGGCTACAACGAGCAGGCAGACGCCAAACGCCAGGAACTGATCAACGCCCTGCTTGAAGCCAGCCGTGGCGGGCTCGACCCGATCTACTGCGACACCAGCCCGTGCACGCTTCGGCTGGTGCAAGACCTGAGCGAACCGCGCCTGGACCTTTACGATCCGGTGCGCTTCATCCGCACCCACTTGCTCGACAAGCTGACATTCGTGCCCCAGGACGCGCCCATCGCCGTACACGTAACGTGCAGCACCCAACACCTCGGCGAAAGCCAGGCGCTGATCGACCTGGCGCGCCTGTGCAGCAAAAATGTGGTGGTGCCCGAAGGCATTCATTGCTGCGGTTTCGCTGGCGACAAAGGCTTCACCACGCCGCAGTTGAACGCCCACGCCTTGCGCAGTTTGAAAGACGCCGTGCAGCACTGCGACGAAGGCATTTCCACCAGCCGCACCTGTGAAATTGGCCTGAGCCAACATAGCGGCATCGACTACCACAGCCTGGTGTATCTGGTGGATCGGGTGACGCAGCCGCGGGTGCCGTCGGCGTAGGGCCGGGCGGTTGGGATTCGGTGCGAGCAGGACGGCATTAGTGCATCGGGCCGATCGCGGCTGAAGCCGCTCCTACAAAAATCGGGTGAGAAAAGGCTGGAAAAAACACTGAACCGCTTCGTTTAGGTGAAAGTCCATCTGTATACGCCCGCTGATAAAGCGGGTTTTGACAGTCTCGCCCCCTCACGGCTCCGCGAGCCCCAACCCGGGGTTCTGGACGAGAGCTGCAGCCACGAGAAGGAGATTCACCATGAAGCGCACCGCCTTGCTGTACCCAGCGGCACTACTGTCCGCGACTCTGATGGCATCACCTGTTTTCGCCGCCGACCTGTGCGAAGCCAACCTGCAGAAAATCCAGGACACCCTGACCACCAAGCAGGCCACGATGAGCGAGTCGCTGAAGACTCAAGTGATGGAACTGCAAACCTCCGCCAAGCAAGCGAAAGCCGCTGGCGATGAGAAGAAATGCGTGGAAGCCTCGGCCATGGCCGTGCAACGCCTCGAAGCGCCGAACACCGAAGGCAGCGGCGACAGCGGTGGCGGCAGCGGCGGTAGCTGATTGTCGGTTTTCGCGTAAATGAAAAGCCGGCGTTCTGCCGGCTTTTTTGTGGATGGAATTTAGTCGCCGTCAGGCGTCTTGCGTCGCCCTACTGATCAATCACCACCACCTCCACCAAGAGCTTCATCGCCACTTGCCGCAGCTGTTGCAAGTCCACGGGCTTGGCCAGGCAGTCTTGCGCGCCACGGCGCAGAGCGTCGGCGAACACGTCTTCGTCGGCAGCGGCGCTCACCACCAAAACCGGCACATCGCTGAGGTGCGGGGTGCGGCGCAGCAGGTCGAGAATATGCAGGCCATCGCCGTCGGGCAGGTCGAGGTCGAGCAGCACCAGGTCCGGCGTGAAACTTTCGAGCATGGCGTACGCGCGCTGTATGGACGCGGCACCACGTACGTCCGCCATTCCGCGCAGGCCTTCCTGCAATACCCGCATGCACGCCGGGTGATCTTCCACACACAGCACGGCAGCCAATTCCTTGCTTTCCTTCGCGGCAACGGAGCTCGACGGCGCGCTGGTTTCCGGCGCGGCAGCGCTAGGCAGGTCGATCCAGAAACGACTGCCAATGCCCGGCGTGCTCATCAAGCCCAGCTCGCCGTCCATCAACTCCGCCAGTTCGCGGCTCAGCACCAAACCGATGCCGGCGCCGGGGATGGTCGAATTTTCCCAACCGAGGCGCTGAAACGGTTGGAACAGCCGGCTCTGTTGATCGTCGGTCAGGCCCGGCCCGGTGTCCTGCACCCATAGACGAATGCCGCTGGCGCGCACTTCGTAGCCGAGGCTGACCATGCCTTGCGGGCTGTTGTATTTAATCGCGTTGGACAGCAGGTTGAGCATCACCTGCCGCACCCGACGGACATCGGCCCAGACGTACATGCCGGACTGTTCCGACGCCATCACTTGCAACTGCTGGCCACGTTGAGAGGCTTCCGGCTGCACCAGCTCGGCACAACTGCGCAGCAGCTCCGCCACGTCGACAGAGGAAAACTGCAATTGCTGGCGCCGGCTTTCGATGCTGGAAAGATCAAGGATGTCTTCCACCAGCGAGGTCAAATGGCGACTGGCGTTAACGATCTCGCGGGCATAGTCGGCCTGCTGTTCGGCGCCGGGCTGCTCCTGGGCATCCAACTCGATCAATTGCGCAAAGCCGTAAATGGCGTTGAGCGGTGTGCGCAACTCGTGGCTCATGCTCGACAGGAAACGGCTCTTGGCCTGGCTGGCCTCTTGCGCCTCCAGGCTGGCGCGGCGCAGGTCTTCCTGCACTTGTTTGAGCCCGGAAATATCCACGTGGGTGCCGGCCACGCGCATGGGTCGACCTTGCGCATCGCGTTCCAGCACTTTGCCGCGACTGAGCAGCCAGACGTAATTGCCCTCGGCGTCGGCGAAGCGATATTGCGCCTCGAAGGTGTCTTCGGTGCTGTCGGCAAAACCGAAACGCAGCTGACGCAAGCGGTCGAGATCGTCGGGGTGCACGCGCTGGTTGAACTCGGCAAATGTCAGGCACTGGATATTCAGGCCGTAACGCTTCACGCCTCGCCCGCGCACGGTAATGGTCATGCTCCGCGCTTCAACTTCCCACAGGCTTTCGGTGGTGCTTTCGAGCACCAACTCCAGCTGTGCTTGCGCTTTGAAGCGCTCGTCTTCGCTGGCCTGGAGTTGCTGCCCGGTCTGCTGAGCCGCCTCGGCCATGTAGGCCAGTTCGTCGATCTCGATGTCGGTGGACTGCGGCTTGTAATTGCCTTTTCCCAGCTCGCCCATCATGTCCACCACATCCGCCATGGGCTTGGCCAATTTGGCCGTCAGCAGCCGTGAGCGCCGCCACATCCAGGCGAAGAACAGCAGGTAGAAAAACACCAGACCGGCGATCAGCAGGTAGCCAATCTGCTGGTAGCGCTCGGCCAGATTTTCGGTGGCCTGGAAGATGTTTGCTTCATCCACCACAACCATCAACCGCCAGCCGGTTTGCGGAATTTCGCTCCAGGCCACCAGTTGCTTACGGCCGCCCAGCATCACTTCTTTCACATCACTGCGGCTGGCGGTCATGGCTTGCAGCAACGGCTGCAAATCGCGGCGGTCTTTCAGGTCGAAGTCGTCGGGCTTGAGCACCTCGCGCCGCACCGCTTCGGCGTAGCTGTATTCGGTCAGTTCGTTAAGGCCGAAATCCTGCTCGCCGGCAGCGGGCAAGGCGATGACTTTCTGATCGCGGCTGACCAGCACGGCATAGCCATGCCAGGGCACTTGGAGGTTGCCGATCTCGCTGACCATCTGGCCGACCGTGATGTCGAGCCCCACCACACCTTCAAGAAAATTATCGCGGTACACCGGCGCCACCGCCGACATCATCCAGCCTTGGCCGGCGGGGTCGAGATACACGTCGGTCCACACCACCTTACGCTCGGGGTTGTGCTTGGCGTCGGCCAAGTAATAGAAGTTGTAATCAGGAATCACCATGTCGTGAGCATAGCGATCCGGCGTCATGAAGAACGGGTAGATGCGGTTGTAGCTGTCCCAACTGTTGAAATACAGCGCCGACACCAGCGGGTTGGCGTCGCGTATCCAGCGCATCAGTACGTCCACGCGGGACAGGCGCAGCACTTTGTCGTGGTCCTGTTTTTCCACCGGTGTGGCGTTGGAATAAAACGACGCCGCACGCCCCTCGTCGCGATGGCTGTAATGCACGCCGTCGGGCGTGGTGGAATAGCGTGAGCGTTCCAGTGCATCGGCCTGATACGTCAGGTCGGATAGCGCGCGCGTGGTCGCGGCCTGGTAGATTTTTGTCTGCGCCTCCAAGCCCTCGAGGCGCCGGCCAATGATCTCGCCCTCGCGTTGCACGGTGCCGGTTAAATCCTGGGCAGCGCGCTGTTGCAGGTAGTCCAACTGGGTGTCGCGAATGGCGGTATTGGTGAGCAGGTACACGGCAATGAGTACCGACTCCACCAGCACCAGCGGAATCAACGCACTTTGCAAAAACGCGCGCCAAATCCATTGGCGCAAGGGGTAACGCGGGCTACACGGCATAGGGCAGGTCTCAGCAATAACTGCACGTTACGACAGAATACTTATGAGCCTAATCTTATAGCCTGTTGGCGCCGATGGCGTACGGCAAGCTGGTCGACGCGCTGGAACCTTTGCAGTAGACTGCCGGTCCCAATCGTTAACCACGATAGGTTTTGGGGCCGATTAGGATTCGACGCCGGTTACAAAACTTGAGGGGCATGCCGAGTTGGTAACAGAACTCGTAAATCCACTGTTGCAAAACTCTATAATTGCCAATGATGACAATTACGGTGCCCAACTAGCTGCGTAAGCAGCCTAGTCGCACTTCTGGTAGCTTCGGCTCCAGCAATCATGAGGGGATGTCTGTAAACCCAAAATGATTGTCATATAGAACAGAATCGCCGCGTAGTACGTTGTGGACGAAACGGCTAAAACTTACACAACTCGCCCAAAGCACCCTGCCCGTCGGGCGGCTGAGGGTTAACTCAATAGACACGGCTAAGCATGTAGAACCGACAGCAGCGGACTGGCGGACGGGGGTTCAAATCCCCCCGGCTCCACCAAATAAAGAAACCCCGAAGGTGAAAACCTTCGGGGTTTTTCTTTGGGCGGTGGACTAGCGAAGTTGTCGCTCCAACCGCTACGACGCTGAGTCGTCTATTTAGCGCAAACGTCACTGCACGTCCCCAGGCAACCGCAGCGAAGCCAGATTGACGCAATCCTTTTCGTTGCGCTCAAGCCCGTGGCAGGTGCGTTTATAAGCTTGGTCCGCGGCATCTTTCAGCAGATTCCAATCCGATTCGCAGATCACTCCGCGCGCTAGCAGCTCATCGGCGCGCGTCATCAGGGTTCGATGGAAATCCTTCGGGAAGCCCAGGCGATACACGTCGTCTTCGAGCAGGTATCGCCAAGCTGCCATTTCCTTTGCACGTTCGGTTTCATTCATGGGCGCCGTCCTGCTCATCCCTCAGGCTTTTCGCCTGCATCAAGGGTTCAAGTCGGGGTCTTGGTTTTGGTGCGTTTCACCCGGCTCTCCAACCGGCCCGGTCGGCTGCGGCACCTTTTCTTTGTTGATGCCGGGCGGTGGTGCCAGTTGCAACACTTCGCTGGTGTACGCCCACTCTTGCTCGACACGTTCGGCACTGTCGTTTAGATGAGTGCCGTAGCTGGGAATAATCTGATGCAGCTTTTCCTGCCAGGCGGGCGTTTCTACTTGGTCTTTGAAGGACTTTTTCAGCACTTCAAGCATGATCGGCGCAGCGGTCGAAGCGCCCGGCGAAGCACCGAGCAGGCCGGCGATGGTGCCGTCCTGGGAGGTGACTACTTCTGTGCCCAGTTTCAGCACACCGCCTTTGTCTTCGTCTCGCTTGATGATCTGCACGCGCTGGCCGGCCTGTACCAAGTGCCAATCCTCTTTCTTGGCTTGTGGGAAGTACTGTTGCAGCGCTTCGAAACGGTCATCGTCCGATTGCATGACTTGGCCAATCAGGTACTGCACCAAGTCGAATTCACGCAACCCGACGCGAGTCATCGGCCAGACGTTCTCGGTGGTGGTGCTGCTAAAAAGATCCCAGAACGAGCCCTCTTTGAGGAATTTGGTGGAGAACGTGGCGAACGGTCCGAACAAGATTACGCGTTTGCCGTCGAGCACGCGGGTGTCCAGGTGCGGAACCGACATGGGCGGCGCCCCAGTCGGCGCGATGCCGTAGGCCTTGGCCATGTGCTGCTCGGCAATGGTCGGGTTTTCGGTGACCAGGAACGAGCCACCTACCGGGAAACCACCGTATTCGTGAGCTTCCGGAATGTCGGATTTCTGCAACAGTTTCAGCGCACCGCCGCCAGCGCCGACGAAGAGAAACTTGGTATCAGTGGCGCCCTCTGTGCCGTCTTTCAGGTTCTTGTATTCCACATGCCAGGAGCCGTCGTCGTTGCGGGTGATGTCCTGCACTTCGGTGGACAGTTTTAGCGCGAAGTTCGGCTGGCTCTGCAAATGGCTGACGAATTGGCGAGTGATTTCGCCAAAGTTCACGTCGGTGCCGATGGGGGTCCAGGTGGCGGCGAGCTTCTGGTTGGGGTCACGGCCTTCCATCATCAGCGGCACCCATTGCTTGATTTGCTCCGGGTCTTCGGAATACTGCATCGGCCGGAAAAGCGGACTCGCCTGCAGCGCCTCGTAGCGTTTTTTGAGGAATTGGATGTTTTCGTCGCCCCAGACAAAGCTCATATGCGGGGTGGAATTGATGAAGGAATGCGGGTTCTTCAGCGCACCCTTTTTCACTTGCCAGGCGAGGAATTGCCGGGTGATCTGGAACGATTCGTTAATCTCCACCGCCTTGCTGATCGTGACGTTGCCGTTCTCGTCCATTGGCGTGTAGTTCAACTCGGCCAATGCCGAGTGACCGGTGCCCGCGTTGTTCCAACCGTTGGAGCTTTCTTCGGCCACGCCGTCGAGGCGCTCGATCATTTCCATCGACCAACCAGGCTCCAGCTCGTTTAGCCAGATCGCCAAGGTCGAGCTCATGATGCCGCCGCCCACGAGTAGCACATCCACCTTCTTCGTTTCTTCGGCAAATGCGCTTTGCAAACCGAACGAAACAAACAGCCCTATCGAGGCCAGCTTAAAAGTCGTGTTCATGAATCACCTCTAAAAATCAGGGCACATACGCTTGGGAACGGGTCGAGCGGACAGCCTCTAAGGGTCTTAAAAAGTGGCAGCGGCTTCCCACGCTGCCGGCGAAGCGGGCGAGGAAATCTGCAGAAGTCAGAGAGTCGACGGCGAGGCTTCGGAGTTTGTTCAACCTCTGTGACCGTCGGCCGCGAGGTTGCGAATTCGACTAAAAGCACGTCGCCGCTTGCCGAACCCCCTAAGCGAATCGCTGCAGAAACGACGCGGGGTACGAGCAACGACACGGCGTGAACGATTTTCTTGACCTCCAGGTCAATTAGTTATCCGTTCACATGCAAAGGAAACTCGTCATGCCCCAATTCACCATTCATTACCGCTTCGAAGCCGAGCCTCGCTCGTACGCCATCGACACTGGAAACGCGCAACTCAGCCAGGCGCAGGCGGTGCGTCATCTTATTGAGCTGCACCATGGCGATGCCGAGAACAGCCTGCTGATGCCGGATGCCGAAGCCAGCGAAGCTGAGGTGCTGGAGCAGGCTGAAGTGCTTAAAATTACCGAGGTGCAGGTCAAAGCCGGCAGCGAATAGCGCTTTGCAGCTGCAAAAAAACGCCCGCTTCGTGAGAATGCGGGCTTTTTTTTATTCGGCGTTCAGGCGCTTGCCTATTCAGTGTCAGAGACGGGCGGACTGGCTTTCCCGTCGCGCTGCTCATCCCACCAGCGCATCACCTGCTCGCCAAATTCGGGCGGCGCTTTGCGGCCGAAGCGACGGGCAACGTCAAGCACGGTTTGCTGCGCCAGCGCTTCTTCCATGCGTTTTTGCGCCGTGAGCATCACCGCATGAACGCCGCAGGTTCCGGCCATTGCCCACTCGGGCGGGGAGCCGTCAAACACAGCGCAGCGCTCGCGCACGTTGCGGCAATCGAAGATGGATTTATCGCCATCAATGGCACGCACGATATCGAGCATGGTGATCTCGTCCGCCGGGCGCGCGAGCTTGAAGCCGCCGCGTACGCCCGTGGTGGCAACCACCAACTCGGCCTTGGCCAGCCGGGTGAAAATCTTCGCGAGCAGTTCCGGCGGTACGCCTTGCAATTGCGCCAAGGCACGCACGCTGGCCTCGCGGCTATCACCCTTCTCGTCCGCTAACCACAACATGCAGTGGATGCCGTACTCCACACCTGCGCTATACAAAGCCACTTAAAACTCCGACTAATTTGGTCGCAAAATGATGCGAAATCTCTGATATTTCATCAACAAAAAACACATTTAATTTTTTACATAAACGCAATTATTCACACGCAAGCAACTGTTATTTAAAGGGAAATACACCAAACACGCAAAGCGTCATCTTTTAGCCTAAAAAATCCACTTGAAGCGCATAACTCCGACAACTATAGTCGGCGTTACGAGAGCAACAGCCTGCCCGGGCCTAAGGCGATTGATGTACTCGTTCTTCAGCGACTTTTCCTTCCAATAAAAGAGATAAGAACATGAAACAACGCATTCTGATCGTCGGCGCGGGCTTCGCGGGTATGTGGAGCGCTCTAAGCGCAGCACGTCTGCTGGACCAACACCATCACACCGACACCGAAGTAGCGGTCCTCGCACCGCAAGCCGAGCTGCGCATTCGCCCGCGTTTCTATGAGCCCAACGTTCACGGCATGACTGCGCCGCTGGGCGAGCTGTTCGATGCGGTCGGTGTTCGCTTTGTGCAGGGCAGCGTGGAAGAAATTGACGTCGCCGGCAAGCAGATCGGTTACCGGGACGGCGCTGGCGTTCTCGCTACGCTCACTTACGACCGCCTGGTATTGGCCAGCGGCAGCAAGGTATGGCGGCCAGAGCTGCCAGGGCTTGAGCACGCGTTTGACGTCGATCAAATCGAACACGCCATGCAGTTGGAACAGCACCTGAACGCCCTCAGCCAACGCCCTGTCTCTACGGCGCGCAACACCGTGGTGGTGGCGGGTGGCGGATTTACCGGTATCGAAACGGCGACCGAAATGCCGGCGCGGCTGCGCGCAGCACTCGGGGCCGATGCGGATGTACGGGTGATTGTGGTTGATCGCGGCGGCCAAATCGGCGGCGCAATGGGCGATGGTCCCCAGCAGCTTGTTGCCCAGGCGTGTGAAGAACTGGGTGTCGAATGGCGGCTGAACAGCAGCGTCGCATCGGTAGACGCCACTGGCGTGACCCTCGCGGAGGGTCAACGTATCGAAGCCCACACCGTTATCTGGACCGTCGGCGTGCGGGCCAGCGCCCTCACGGCACAAGTGCCTGGCGAGCGGGATAACCAAGGCCGCTTGCACGTGGACCGGAACCTGAAAGTGCTGGGCCAGGCCGACGTTTATGCCACGGGCGATGTGGCCTACGCGCAGGTCGACGACAGCGGCAATTACGCGCTGATGACCTGCCAACATGCCATCGCCCTGGGCCGCTCGGCCGGCAATAACGCGGCCGCCGACTTGCTGGGCGTCGCGCCTATTGCTTACAGCCAGGTCAAGTACGTTACGTGCCTGGACTTGGGCGCTTGGGGAGCGGTGTTTACCGAGGGCTGGCAACGCGAGGTGAAATTTGTGCGCGATGAAGGCAAGCGGATCAAAAGTGAAATCAACGGCTTCTGGATTTATCCGCCTAAAGCCGATCGCGCCGAAGCGTTGGCGGCAGCCGATCCGTTGATCCCTGTGGTGGCGTAAGCGGGAAAACAGGCGCACCAAGACCGTTGCTGCTCCCCCCGCGAATACTCTGCCGCGCGTGCAGGATTCTATGCAGAGAAGCCCTGCACGCGCGACGGACCTTCTAGTTTTTCTGGCAGTGCATCGGGGTCGCCTCATAGCCCCAGACAACCGTTGCGCCGTCGTCATGCAGTTCGAACGATTCATTGCGGCCCTGGTACTCGCTGCTAGCGCCCATCGAGCGTGCGAACATCAACGAGGTGCTGTCGCCGTAGCTCGCTATCAGGGTGGAAGGCTGTGTCGGGTAAAACGTGGCGGTGACGACGTTGGTGGCCTTGTTATCGCAGACAAAACGTATCGGCCCCTTACCCGCCACCAGCGCGTAATGCGCCTGCAACTCGGCGATGCGGCGCCGGTAGCTGTCGGTCAGGCACTGGTTTTTGTCACCGGTCTTCCAGCATTCATCACGCGCTTTCAGCCAGCCACGCTGCTCTGCTTTGAGAGTGGACGGCTTTTCGCTTTTGGCCTTGGCTTGGGCCTGCTTGTAGACCCGTGCCAAGTCATCGTCCAGCGCGCTCAGCGCGGGCGTTTTACACACCAACGCTTCAACGCTGCCGGCGGCCACCTTGGCGCAGTTGAACGATGCCGCGTTCGCGTAACTTACCGGCCACAGCGCCGAAAAAAGCGCCAGGCCAAACACTCGAAATTTCAGATTCATCATGCCCCTCCCGTTAAACGACCCCCGATTGAGCAGCCTGATACCAAACCCAGCCGAGCTGATTTCAGGCCGGTTCGACCGTGGCAGCATAACGCGGGTAGTCGCTGTAGCCCCGCTCGTTACCGCCGAATAGCTGACTGGCGTCAAAGCCTGCCAATGGCCAGCCATGGAGCAGCCGGGCGGGCAAATCGGGATTGGCGACGAAGGCTCTGCCGAACGCAACCAGGTCTGCAAGGCCGGCAGCCAAAATGGCCTCGGCGCGTTGCAAGTCGTAGCGTCCAGCCACAATTACCCGCCCCTGATAAACCGCCCTCAATTGATGACGAAAGTCTTCTGGCACCTGCGGTGCGTCATCCCAATCAGCCTCGGCTAGGTGGATATAACTCACGCCCAAGCCCTGCAGTTTCTGTGCAGCCAACAGAATCGTCGGGATAACGTCAGGACAATTCATACCGCGTGCGGTGATAAAGGGTGCCATGCGAACGCCGGTCCGCGCCGCACCAATTTCCTCGGCAATGCCACTCGCCACTTCGTACAGAAACCGCACGCGGTTATCGCGGCTGCCGCCGTACTGGTCTTCGCGCAAATTAGAGGTGGTGCGCAGGAACTCATCGATCAGGTAACCATTACCGGCATGGATTTCCACTCCGTCGAAACCAGCAACCATCGCGTTGCGGGCAGCGCGGCGGTAATCGCCGATCACGCTGTTGATGTCTTCAAGCGACAGCGCGCGCGGCATGCTCACATCGACCATGCGGCCCACACCGTCGTCACCGACCACCCATACCTGCGCGTCGGCTTTGATGGCCGAAGGCGCGACCGGCGTTTGGTCGGCGTGAAAGCTGTGGTGCGACATACGCCCCACATGCCACAGCTGGATGAAAATTCGACCGCCCTGCGCGTGCACCGCGTCGGTCACGCGCTTCCAGCCGGCGACCTGTTCTGCGTTGTAGATGCCCGGCGTAAAGCTGTATCCCTTGCCTTGCGGGCTTATTTGCGTGGCTTCGGTGACGATCAAGCCGGCACTGGCGCGCTGGGCGTAATACTCGGCCATCAGTTGATTGGGCACGTCGCCGGGCTGGTCGGTGCGCGACCGCGTCATCGGCGCCATCACGATTCGGTTAGGCAGTTGCTGCGTGCCCAGTTGCAGAGGTTCAAACAGGTGGGGAGCCATGTTCATGAGTCGATTCCTTGATTAAGTGACGACGGTAAACGTGGCCGTACCATCACCGATCTCACAGCGGGCAAACACCCAGCCGCCTGAGAAGCACCTTCAAGGAATGATTAAAAATGTGCGCTTTCTGCGACGCGTAGTGAGCGCGAAGGGCGCTTAGTCAGAAAGACGACTTGGCATTCGGCTCGCGCTCCGAATGGTGCACGCGGCAACCTTTGCGCTGACGAATTTCCTCATCACTGGGGCGCACATGTTCGAACTCGAAGACCCCGTCGCTGTACACCACGAGATAGCCCCATTCCAACTGCATTTCTCCCTGCCCCGGTAATGGCGGCTTGGCCCACCACGGCTCTCGACTGACGATGGTTCGCATACTTCCCCCTCACTGAAACGGGTCGACGGCTTCAGGCGTTTGACCCCTTAACCCTAGATTCTTCTGCGTTTCTGTCACGCCGAAATCCCACTTGCGTTCGTGCAACAGCGCCCTTGCAGTTCTGCAAAGTGCCCGTGCAGCCCTGTCTATTCCGAACCTTTCGCCGTACCGCCATCATTTGCTCACGGTCTGGCACACAGCGCAGACCCACCTTACGGCACTACCTAATTCGGTTTCTCAATTCTTTAAGGAGCTTCACCATGAAACTGCAAAAAACCCTGATCGCCGCCGCCATGACGTTATCGTTCAACGCCGCGTTTGCCGCTGGCAGCCCAGGCGTGGAGCAGGACACTCAGGCCTTTCTGCAGGCCCTGGAAGCCGGTGGCGGCAAACCGCTTGAGCAGATGACACCTAAAGATGCACGCGCTGTGCTGACCGGCGCACAGGCTTCGGTGAAGTTCGATCTTTCCGATACGCAGGTAGAAGACAAAGTCATCAACGCCGACGGCCAGAGCATCAAGCTGACCATCGTGCGCCCGGCCGGCGTTACCGGCACCTTGCCTGTCTTTATGTTTTTCCACGGTGGTGGCTGGGTGCTGGGCGACTACCCAACCCACGCCCGTTTGATTCACGACCTAGTGGTGAATTCTGGTGCGGTCGCGGTGTATGTCGACTACACGCCGTCGCCTGAAGCGCACTACCCCACTGCCATCAACCAAGCGTACGCAGCGACCAAATGGGTGGCTGAGCACGGTCAGGAAATCAATGTGGACGGCACTCGCTTGGCCGTTGCCGGTAATAGCGTGGGCGGCAACATGACCGCTGCGGTGGCGCTGATGGCCAAAGAAAAAGGCACACCAAAACTGCGCTTCCAGGCCCTGCTGTGGCCAGTGACGGATGCCAACTTGGAAACCCGTTCGTATAACCAATTTGCCCAGGGCCACTTCCTCACCAAACCGCTGATGAAATGGTTCTGGAATAACTACACCACCGACGCCAAAGAACGCGCCAACATCCACGTGTCGCCGCTGCGTGCCAGCCTGGACCAACTCAAAGGCTTGCCGCCAACCCTGATCCAGACCGCCGAGTTCGACGTGCTGCGTGATGAAGGCGAAGCGTACGGCCGTAAGCTCGATGCGGCAGGCGTGGAAGTCACCACTACCCGCTACAACGGCATGATCCATGACTTCGGTTTGCTCAACCCGCTGGCCCACATCAGCGGCGCGAAATCGGCGATGTTGCAAGCCGGTGGCGAACTGAAAAAACACC
This sequence comes from Pseudomonas sp. AC136, assembly GCF_979258585.1. Taxonomy (NCBI): domain Bacteria; kingdom Pseudomonadati; phylum Pseudomonadota; class Gammaproteobacteria; order Pseudomonadales; family Pseudomonadaceae; genus Pseudomonas; species Pseudomonas sp. AC136. The sequence goes on along the minus strand of NZ_OZ409865.1, from coordinate 3,992,364 downwards.
TGCAATAACCCAACGCGGAAAACCAAAAAGCCGCCGACGCGAAAACGTCGGCGGCTTTTTCATGCCTGCGAAACGGGCCGCTAGGTACGCTGTAACCAACTTAGGAATTTGCCCTTCTTCACTTCTGCCGGCTTTTGCAACAGCAACGAATCGGTGGCGCTCATGCGAAAGGCGTGCAGCTTCGTCAAGGCGCTCGACACCTCAGTGCTTTCTTGCAGGCAATGCTGAAACTGCTCTTTTTCGATGAGATAAATAATCGCGGAGGTGAGCGCAACGAAACGGCCATGGGACGGCACGCCGTCGGTGACGCCCTCCTCGCCCAATACTTCGCCGGGGCCCATGCGCCCCGCCTCGACGAAATCGCCGCCATTGGCCGGCACCGACGCCGACACCACACCGGTGCCGATCACCATCAGATGCTCGGACACCTGCTCAAAATCCAGCACCACTTGCCCGGCCACAAAGCGTTGCGCCTGCATGTGCTGGCTGAGTTCGTCTTTCTGATCGCCGCTAAGGGATCTGAAGATTTTCACGTCATCCAATACCGCACGCATCCGGCTCGCCGGCACTTCGCTGCCGCGCTGCACGCCCGCCGCTTCGAGATGCCGATGGGCAAGGTCGAACATCAGGTTGCGCGCTTCGGCACTGCTGCTGCCCGCCGCGATAAAGCCGCTGGCTTCGTATTCAACCGACTCCAGATCCGAACCTTTTACCGAGACACGGCCCGGCGGCTTGGGCAGCAGCGCGCGAACGCCCTGCAAGGTTTTTTCCAGCGCCTCGATGACCACGCGCGGACGCACCGCAGCCGGCACGCTAATGCTGATAGAAACGCCCTGCACATTAGCCGCGCGATTAAGGTTGATGACCTTGGTTTTTGCGGCCACCGAGTTGGGGATCACCACTGTGCTGCCCTGCGCGGTGCGCAGGTAAGTGGCGCGCCAGTCGATCTCAATAACCTGGCCTTCCACGCCGTCAATGCTGATCCAGTCATCCAGTCGATACGGCTTGGTGGTGTTCAGCACGATGCCGGAGAACACATCGCTCAAGGTGCTCTGCAAGGCCAAGCCGATCACGATGGCGACAATGCCCGAGGTGGCGAGCAAGCCCTTGACCGGCAGTTGCATCACATACGCCGCTGCGGCTACGGCGGCGAGTAGGAAAATCAGCGCCCCGAGTACGTCTTGCAACAGCCGTCCGGTATGGCCGCTGCGCGGCATCAGCACCACGCCCATCAGCACCGTGCCCGCGCGCGCGAGCATCAGCCACCAGGCGATGCCCAATACCGAACCGAGCACATTCAGCGCCGGCGTCTGCCAGGGCGGCGGCAGCAACGGGCTAAGACCGGCTTCAACAATCACCAGGCTGTAAGCAAGGAAAAACACCACACGCAGCACCACGCGCCAGAGTTTGGCGTCGGCCGGCAGCAGTCGCCAGGCGGCGATGTCCACCAGCAGCAAGGCGGCGGCGATTAGCAGCAGATGACTGTTGATCAGCTCGAACATGGGTCTTCCTGATTCAAAGGGGCGGCGCCGGCGCGCGACATTCACCGCGCAAGCGTACAGCGTCTTTTTCGAACACGTCTTTCAACCAGTTGGCCACCGCCTGAAAACGGCCGATGCGCCCGGCGTCACGGTGGCTCAGCAACCAGACTTCGCGGTGCACTTCCACATCATCGCTGAGGCGTTTGAGCTGGATGCGGTCACCCAGCAAGCAGGGCAACAAGGCCAGCCCCAAACCGGTTTCGCAGGCATTGACCAGTGTGCTGACGCTACTCACCCGCAACGGGTAGTGGGCCAGCGGCGCAATGTCGCGCAGCCAGCGCATCTCGGCCATCTCCGACAATTCTTCGCCGTAGGCCAACCAGGGTTGTTCGCACCAGAGATCACGAGGAATGTCGGCGAACCGCTCGGCGCCATACACGGCAAAACCCAGCTCACCGATTTTGCGCATCACCAAGGCCGCGTCATCGTGCGGACGCGCCAGGCGCAAGGCGAAGTCTGCTTCGCGACGGGTGAACGACAGCGCCTGATTCGCCACCAGCAATTGCAGCTGCAGCTGCGGATGGCATTCCATCAGCGCCGGCATGTGTTCGACCAGCCAATGGCTGAACAGGAAATCGATGGAGGTGATGCGCACCGGCCCGGCCACGCCGTCGGCCTCGCTGCAGGTGTCGAGCAGCATGCTTTTCACATCGCCCAGCACGCGCTCGGCATAGGTGAGAAACACCGTGCCGGCTTCGGTGGCGTGGTAGCCGGAGTTGTCGCGAATAAACAGCCGGCGCTGCAGTGCCGACTCGGCGGCCGCAAGACGCCGGCTCATGGTCGACGGGTCGATACCCAACGTGCGCCCGGCCGCGCTCATGCTGCCTTCGCGCGCCAAAGCCAGCAGGAGCGGAATGTCGTTCCAGTCAAAATTAGTAGCGTCGGGCCCCACGGGTACTCCTTGTCCTCAGAACGAGGTGACAAACAAACCGGTATCGTTACCGCCGGTTAGCGGACAAGGATAGGATTTTGGTGCTGACCTGTGGAAGGAATTTGCGGGAGACGAGCAAACGGCAAGGCCGCGTGGCTTATTGGCTCGAAGCCGGCGCGACCACGGTGCACCATAACGGCTTATCACCGGCACCTTCACCACTGACCACCAATTGAGCCCGCGCCGTCGCCGACGCCGACTCGACGGCAGCCGCGATTGCCAACCAGGGTGCGCAATCCCCGGACTGCCCGAGCAGTGCGTCCAGCCGATGCATGCCGTGCTCGTCCGTCAACGGCATCGCCAGCTCGCCAAGCACGGTTGCCAGCTCCGTCTCGCGAGCAGCGTGTACGCCGGCTGACCAAACTGTCCCTACCGCAGAGGCCTCGACCGGAACCCATTCCAGCGCCTGGGAAACCGCGTACCTCAGGCCCGCCTGGGTGGGCGCATGTTCCTGTTCAGGACGATGCAAATACGCCAATGGCCTGGCAGGTGGCGACGTTGGGTTTGCAAGCAACAACCCGACCGCGACCTCAGCACTTTCAGCAATCTCAGCAGGCCCCACCCGTAGCGCCACCACCAGCAACAGGGCGTCAACTTTCCCATCCGAATCCAGCCGCCGATCCGCCACGGCCAGCCCACTTCCCTCTAAACGCCTCAGCTTTTGCTGAATGCCCGCCGCGCGCCACGCTTGCTCCCAAAGGGCTTGCATATGTTCCAGCGGAACCTCGCCGGATAGCTGCAGCAGCAGATCCAGAGGCTTGTTCGCGGGAAACAACTGCAGCGCGGGCGCCAGCTCATCGAGAATTTTCGCCAATATCGTCTCGACAACTTGCGCGGGCGTGTCACCTTCCTCACGAGCAAGATGGCTGTGCCGCAAAGACTCCCCTGCCCATGTCGGCTGAGCGCGTACAGCCGACTTCCCGTTACTTAATGCCGCCAACTGCGCGTCGCCGTTATTTTCATCCACGTCGCGCAGTGCGGTATGCAAGCTGACCGCCACTACGTGTTGAAATCGACGCCCTACCACCATCGCATCCGCAAGTTCGCCATGCCGTATACGGCGCCAGCGCTCTACCGTAGCGAAGTCGGACATAAAAACAAAAATGCGCCCGACAAACAAAACCAGCCATACAAGCAATGACGCGGCAATGGCTTCAATCCAGAAACGCTCAGGCAGAGGAGCGCGGAAGTCCTCCAGCATCAGAAACTGCACGCACAGAACACACCCCATCACAAAAGCCAGCGTCAGAAGCCAAGCCACAACGCCCGGACTGGCGAACCCGGGCGCCGGTGCCATTACCTTGTCGATCCTGACAGCCATCAGCTTGCATCCACTGTTGGTAAGGAAGAAATCAGCGCACAACCGCACGCGCACTTGTGCCCATGGAAAGCGACAGGCACGTTGTTGTCGCAAAACGACGGATCGCCTTGGACAATAACGGAGGGGCCATGTCCGGGCAGCGGGCAACTGACTTGATCACCAACGCGCGCCCCGCCCAGCTTGTCAAAAATCATCTCGGCGGAGCCTGCAAGTACAACCCCGCCACCTGTAGTTTTGTCGCCGATACGGATAATGCCGTTCATAAGCCTATTCACTTTTAATTGTTGACGGTGGACCCGAGATCTTTAACTGCTCGATTTAAATACCTTCTTTCGCCAAAAAAGTTATCTGCACAGCCGATGGGTTCGAACCGATAGAAATTGGCGCGATTTATTTTAAATTAACCCAACTCGGGCAGAGCAAACATTTGCGGTCTATTCGACTATTGATGTATTACGGGCCAGTCTCAGATTGGCTCTGCTCGATAGCTATGTATGCACTGTCTATCAGATAATTTATCCCGGGGCCGTCACACCATTTGTTAATAACTTCATGCCCGTTGTCCGTGACGATTAACTTGTATCCTGAAAGGCCGTGATCCTCAAAAGCATATACTTTTTTGCCATCTCTAAAGCGCAGAGATGCGCTCTGGCCGTCCGCAGGTGCATATATCGTCAATCTTCCTCGCGGCGGCAACTTTTGCGCGGAAACGTAAATTCCGCTTCCGCACCTGGAATTCCATAGCGGTACTGAACGCAACCCAAATCGGGCGATGTATTACCTTTTGCGCATACTGAAGCTACTCGACCGTCATAGTCATTTGGCGTTGGCCCAGCATCTAGCGATGCAACTAATATAGACTGTCTCGCCCCTTACGCACATAGTTTCCGTGAGATTCAAATAACGGGTTCTCGCCTCAATATGCGGCACCAAGAAAAAAGAAGCGAGCATCAGTGAGAATAAATTTAGATGCTTTCTCATTTTAAAATCTCCGCATTCCATAGATGGTGTCTCGGGTGGCTTTCGTTTGTCGGAGATACTTCGCTGCACCGAGATGTTTAACGTTTCTTGTCGATGGTGGCCAAGCCTTTAAAACTACAATCGAATGGCTCGGTCGGACCTATCACGTCATCGAAAAGCTTTCGCAGTTTAGGGAAGCGTAGATTTATTGGCTCGAGCAAACTCATCGTCGATATCTTTAATTGCTCGACTTAGATAGCGTTTTTCGCCGAAAGAGTTATCTGCGCAATCGATGGTATCTAATCGCTTGTTTCTTTCTGTGAGCGAAAAAAAGGCAATGGCCCCGTATTTCTCTTCCGGGACTCCCAATATGTATGCGTACTCTCCGGCCCGATATCCGAAATATGTTGTATATGTACCTAAATCAACCCATCGAGTAAGGGGGGACGCTTGCGTAAACTCAATGACCGGGCCAAGTTTTTCAGGTGTGCCGCTTCGATAGACGACCTTGTCCCCGTCCGCCGCACATATCGACATTGTCGTTTTATTTCTTTCTATTTGACAGGTCGCGATCATTGTCTCGCCCGATACGCAAAGGCTTTCATCTTCAGCCCTTAAACTCCCTGAGGTCGTCCAGCTAACAAGTATGGCCAAGTAAAAGAAATAAGCAGTTTTCATTTAAATACTTCCTCACAAAGCTTGAAAGCGGCCTCTCGCTCTGCGAGCCCCATCTTTCCGCCGTTCACGTAGCGGGTTACTAGCTTTACATCTTCCAAACCTCCTCCTTCTTCAAATTTAACAACATCGCGCAACCAGAACCACATAGCGCTCCTTATAGCTGTCGGCATCTCATTCAATAAATGCGGATTGCCCAAGACGTCAGGGGCCTCGTCGACCCAAAGAGTTTTATGCGAAGACATAAAGTCGGCGTACTTTTTGAAACCTGTCAGCTGAATTAAACCTCGCCCTCGGTAGTTGTACCCATCCTCTTGAGACGATGCGCGGTTTCCGTTCAGATTTTGGAAGTGCTTTCGCCCGATCGAATATTGGTTAGCTCCGCGAATAATTTTTCCGCTGTCATCTTTCAGGTAACCATCAGCTATCGCTTCTTCGGGGTGATTTCTATAGTAGACGCTAAATTTCTTCAGCGTTTCGGGCGAATACTCCCAGCTTTCCGTTACTGCTTTCATCTTCGGGCCTACTTCGCCTTTAATCTGAGCAAAGAAATGCCGCTGCCTCAACCGCGTGTCCAGCTTGAATTCAACTAAACGATCGTTGACTTCGCTTAGCACGGCATGGATATCTTCATCCGTCGCGGAGGGGAATATTTGCTTTAGCTGCTTGTAGGTTATTCGCAGTGGATTCTTCTCCGACAACATGCCCAGCAACCAAACCGGATGAAAGTGATACATCTGCCCATGCCCAGGCAATCCTAACTTCTCTCCTGCCTCAGTCATCCAGTCAAACTGTTCAATTCGTTCTTTCTCCGCCTCCCAGTTTAGGTTCTTGCTTATATTGCTTCGGTTAGTCAGCTTATCCAGCGCACTTAGTTTTTGTGGGCGGTACATCCATTCGCTTTCGCTGAATAAAATGACGCTGGCAACCTGTTGCGCATAGGCGGGAAGTTGGATGGCTTGCTGTACGTCGTTGGCGGTCAGTGGGTGGCCGTTGTCGAGGTCGATTTTTTCATGAAGTGCGGTTTTCAGTGGTCCTTTGTCGCCTTTCTCGGCCATGCGCCCGAACCGTGCCAAGTCTTCTTCGTTGAGGCGGTTTTTGACGCAAAGCTGGGAAGCGAACAGCTGTTCCAGGGAGTTGCTGTTGAACACGATATCCCAGTCTTTCCACGCCCAGGGGCTATGCCATTCGACGCCTTGCGCGTGTTCGCATACCCAGCCGCTCAGCAGGATTCGATTGATGTCGTGGAACAGGCCGTCCAGTCGGTACCAGGTACAGGCCGCTTCGCCGTGCTTCGCTGGAACACGGATTTTGTTTTCTGCGGGGAGGGAGTCGATGAGGTTGCGGGGCAGCAACAGGGGTGCGGCGCTCAAGCTGTTTTGCCAGTATTTGCTCGGTGGCTGGGCGATGCCAAAGTGGGGTTGGTCGGCGACTACCATCGTGCCTTTGGGGAAGTGCAGCCAGGTTTTTTCTGCGTCGGGTAGCCGTTGCGCCCACGCGCGGCTCGCTTCGATAAAGGCGGGTACGCCGCTGGGGCTGAATACCTCCAAGTGCAGTTTCTTTTCGGGTTGGTGCTCGCCAACCTCCTGATACAGACCGATGTGGCCGATCAGGTCGCCTGCCTTGATGGGTACCGGTTTTTCCAGCACTACGGTGTGGTTCTGCGCCTGGGGTTCACGCACGCGTTTCAGCGACTTGTTAGCGACGTACTGGTTGACGCGTTCCAGTTTGCGGAAATCGCCTTTGCCGCTAACGGTAATTTGGGAAAAGTGCGGCAGCTTGCCGATAATTTCGCTGTTCACGCTGGCCTCAGCGCGAACGTTTAGCCCGCCGGGATTGGTGTCGACCCAACACTCGCCTTGCGGGGTTGGCTTTAGAAACCGGGCGGCGACGTAGCCTTTTAGCTCGCCTTGAGCATCCTGCAAGTACGCCGGGCCCACGCCTTCCAGCCGAACGAATTTGCCTTCGGCACGCAGATTTACAGCTGTGCCGCGCGGCAAAAAACCGAGCACTGCATCGCCTTTATTCCCCCACACCGTCGCACCGCCTTCGTCCAGCGGGCGCCCTGCTGCAGTGGTGTCGTACGGGTTGGCGCGGCGCAAATCGTTGGCGTCTTCGCTTACCTCGCACGCGAATGGGAGGGTCCAGAATTCGGGACGCTTGGTCAGCGGGGCGTCTTTGTAATCGGCCCAGTCCTGCAGGTGCATATACAGGCTGTACAGGATCAAACGGGGCTGCGTGTCGGCATTGCCCGCAATCGGTGGCGGCTGAAGGCAATGGCGAACCAGCACGAAGTTGCGTGAGGCCGGCTTGGCAATGGTCTGGCGATTGTCGCTGTAACGCACGGTGGGCGCCGTGTCGTCGATGCGATAGGCCACCACTTCGCCGTCGGCCAGGCAGTGCACGCTGGTTTGGTCCAACGTGCCGGCGGTGCCACCGTCGAAATGCACGCCGTTATGCCAAAGGCCATTTCGCCCTAGGGGGAAGTAGCCGGAGGTGGCTTTGGCTAACTGGGTCAGTTGCAGCAGTGGGTTGCTGGTGTCCTTAAATGGGTGACTCCAGTTTTGCACGGGCGCCAATTCCGGATACGTCGGCGCAGCGGGCGGTGTCGGGCAAACGGGCATGGGTGTTTTAGGGAACACCGCGTCTGGCCCGGATATCGCCACGGCTTGGCGGAGTTTGGCGATTAAGCTGAACATCGTTGCGAAATGCTCCTGATTTTAGCCGGCGTTCAACCGGAGAAGCCCACGTCGTCGGCAGACTCGGTGTGCGGCTCAGTCAATGGCGGGAGAGTGGTTCTAGCGGCGGCCGACGTGGCTGGGCCGCTCTTGTTTAGGTGCGCGGCCTTGATGAGAAAATCCCCGCTAGTCCCTGACTCAATGCCGTGCCCGTCAATGGCGATGTAACTTCCTGCTCCGTTGAGCACGATTTTCTTTTTGGCTGTGATGTGAATTTCATCGTCGGTGCTGGTGATGCTCAGCGCTTGCCGCGCCAGCAGTTCAAGCGTGTCATTTTGTGCCTGGACGGTGACCGGCCCCTGATTGGCGATCAGTTTGATGCCGAGCTTGCGCACGAACAGGCTCAAGCCCTGCCCCACACCGATGAACAGACGCCTGGCGACGCTGATGTCGGCTTGATTGCCGGCGTTGACCATGACGTTGCGTCGGGCGGCCAGCTGTAGGTGCTCGCCGCTGACCAGCGCAATGCCTTGTGGCGCACTGATGAGGGCGACGGCGGCTTTCAGCTGGTCCAGTTGGTCGCGCATCAGGCTCAACTGCGCCTGCACGTCCGCCGGTTCGGCCGTTGCGGTTTGCGCATCGTCCGAGAGCTGTCGCAACTGCTCGCCGGCTTCCTGCAAATGGTCCATCGCGGTGCGCATGTCGAGCATCGGGCCCTGCGCGCCGGCTTGTTTGTCGGCGCTGATAAAGACACCGGCGCCGGCCCGAATTGCGGCATGGCCGTCGGTGCGCAATTCGGCCCCTTCGCCACGTTTTGCTTTCTCGCCGTCTACCAGGTGCCCGAGGTTGAGCTGGCTTTTGCCGCTGTGTTCGGTGCTGAGTTTGATGTGCTCTTCGCCGCGGGTGTCGTCCAGCCGCAGCTTGTTGTTGCTGGGTGTACGCAGCACGTTGCGCTTGTGGTTGCGCCGGGTGACGAGGTCGGGATGCTGACTGTCATGCAGCGCATGGGCGATATAAGGACGGTCCGGGTCACCGTGTTCAAACGCAATAGCCACCTCGGCGCCCGCAAGCAGCGGCATGTGCAGACCGTAGGTATGGCCAGCGTAGGGCCGTGCCAACCGCAGCCACAGGCTTTCGTTTCCGGCCGCCCAACTGGCGCGGTCGAACAGGAACCTGACTTTGTAGCGGCCATGAAGGTCGATGTGACCATAAGGATCGTTAGCGTTTTTGGCAGTGATGCGCGCAGGAACGGTGCCGGCAATGGAAGGCTTGGCCAATAACGGCGGGCGGAAGCAGTAAACCGGCGAATAGGGAATGGCCTGGAAATGCACGTCGAGGCTGCTGTCTCGCGCCGCATTCAACGTCAGTCGCGTGATAACCGCACCCGCAGAAAATGCGTGTGGCGCGCCACCCATTACCTTCAGCACGTGCCCCGCCATCACGCCGGCATGGGCACTGACGCCGCTGAGCCGAACCTGGCTATTGAGGTACTGCTCATGGCGCAAGCGGGCGAAAAACGCCCCGGTTTCGGTGGGCACGTGTGCGCCAGTGGCATAACGGTCCCCTATCTCGCGGTAGGGTTCGTTGAATAGATAGGCGTGGCCGTGGGTGCTTTTTGCGCCCTGGCTGAGATCTATCTCGGTGTCCATCTGCGCAGCGGCATCGGTGTAAACGTAACTGCGAACCGCCACTTCGCGCTCAACGACCTGATGGTTGCACTGTAAGTCCCACACTGCGTCTGCGTCGTCACTGCTCACGCCCGACGGCGTGCGACAAGGCAATTCAAGCCCGAACGTATAGCGCGACTGGTCGTCATGAAACTCGATCACATCGATTCGCAAGCGGTCATCGCTGACGAAACGAAACCAGATGCCAACCTCAGCGAGCAGACGGCAGATAAACGCCAAGTCGCTTTCTGCGTACTGCATCACTTGTTCGCGCTGGGGATATTCGCGAACTAAGTTGAGGAAGAAATCCTGGCCGCGAAATCCATGGCGGTCGCGCAAAATGCTCTCGACGATCTGCGGCACGCTTTGCTGCTGGTACACGCAGAACTGCTGCCCACGACCGAGCAAGGCGAAGCGAGGCTCCAGCGTCACTTCGTAGCGCGCCTCGTCGCGCGAACCGGACACCCGTTTAAACCCCGTCAGCACGCCGTACAGCGTACGCAACGGTTTTGCCTCGGGCATCTCGAAGCCGCGCAGCGGAGGGGGTTCAGGCCGGGCAAAAAGACTGAAACTGGCCTGCTTGCCAAGCAGTTGTTCGGCGTCGATATCTTGCGCCGTGCACGTGAATTCGATGGCGTAGCGAAACAGCTCGCTAAGGCCTTCGTCGCCCCGGAAAGCCAGAACGTCGAGGTGAAGGTCGTTATCCCAAACCCGCAAAATATGGCGGCTGTGGTCGAAAAACGGGCGCATGAAAAGCCTCATCGCGATGAGCGCGTGCGATATAAACGCAGGCGCAAAAAACGAGCGAGAAGCGAGGACCACTCGGCTCGTTGGCGATGAAGTAGAACTGGCGAGCAACAGCGGCGAAGCCAGACGCCTCGCAAAGCCGCAAGGGCAAATCACGGTTTGCCTCGCGACTTTGCTTACGGTGCCTTATAGGTTAGAGGCGACTGGTTGCTGAGAAGGTGCGGCCGGCTCGTTGAGGATTAATGTTGTAGCCGGTATCCGGTGCGGAATATCTGCCCAACAATGACGACGCACACCAGCAGAAACGCCAGCAAAAAGGCGATGTCGACCATGGGGTTGAATTCAGTGATGTCGAAGAACGCCCAGCGAAAGGCGTCCACCAGATACACCACCGGGTTGAACAGGCTGATGGTCTGCCAGGTGGGCGGCAGCATGTTCAGCGAGTAGAAACTGCCGCCTAAAAACGTCAGCGGCGTGATGACCAGCGAGGGCACGACTTCGAGCTTGTCCCAGCCGTCGACGCACAGGCCGACGATAAAGCCGAGCATGCTGAACGACACCGCGCAGAGCAACAAAATGCCAAACGCCCAGAACGGATGCGCCACTTCATACGGTACGAACACGCGCGCGGTGATCAGAATGGCGACGGCCAGCACCATCGACTTGACTACCGCCGCGCCGACGTAGCCGAAGACGATTTCGGTGGGCGACAGCGGCGCTGACAAAATCTCGTAAATCGCGCCGGAATAGCGCGGCATGTAAATGCCAAAAGCGGCGTTGGAGACGCTTTGCGTCAGCACCGCCAGCAAGGTCAGGCCGGGCACGATAAAGCTGCCGTACGGGATGCTGCCGATTTCCGCCATGCGCGATCCGATGGCGGAACCGAACACCACAAAATACAAGGCGGTGGCCAATACCGGCGCCGCCAGGCTTTGCATCAGGGTGCGGGCAGAGCGGGCCATTTCGAAGCGGAAGATGGCGTAGATGGAGTAGAAATTCATGCGGGCTTTCTCAGCAGTTCGACAAAGATGTCCTCAAGCGAGCTTTCCGAGGTGTGCAGGTCTTTGAAGTCGATATCGTTGGCGGCCAGACGCCGCAGGAAGTCGGCGATGCCTTGGTTGTTGCGCGCGACATCGAGGACCAATTCGCGGCCTTGGTCGGCTAATTCCACCGGGAAACCGGCCAAGTCTGCCGGCAGTTCTGTGAGCGGCTGCTGCAATTGCAGGCGCAACTGGCGACGGCCCAGGCGCGCCATCAGATCAGTTTTATTTTCCACCAGCAGCAAACGGCCATCGCTGATCACGCCCACGCGGTCGGCCATTTCTTCGGCTTCTTCGAGGTAGTGAGTGGTCAGCACAATGGTCACGCCACGGTCGCGCAGGCGGCGCACCATGGTCCACATGTCGCGGCGCAATTCCACGTCGACGCCGGCGGTGGGCTCGTCGAGAAACAACACTTGCGGCTCATGGGCCAGCGCCTTGGCGATCATTACCCGGCGCCGCATGCCGCCCGATAACGTCATGGTGGCGTCGTCGCGTTTATTCCACAGAGACAGGTCGCGCAAAATTTGTTCGAGCAGCTCGGGCGCGGGGGGCTTGCCAAATAAACCGCGGCTGAAGCGCACGCTCGACAGCACGCTTTCAAAGCCTTCGTTGACCATTTCCTGCGGCACCAAACCGACCTTGGCACGCGCCTCGCGGTATTGGCGGGGCAGTTCCAGCCCGTCGATAAAGATGCTGCCGCCAGTGGGTTTGACCAGGCCGCAAATGGCGCCGATCAACGTGGACTTGCCGGCGCCGTTGGGGCCCAGCAAGGCGAAAATTTCACCGTGTTGAATTTCCAGATCGACCCCGCGCAAGGCTTGAAAGCCGTTGGCGTAGGTCTTTTCCAAGCCCCGAAGGGATATAGCGCTGCTCATGCAGAATCACCCAAGCATTCAGTAATTTTGCTGCGCAACCAACGTTGCGCAGGGTCCATATCCTGGGTTGCGCCCCAGGCCATGGACAGATCATAAACCGGCGCCTCGAAGGGCAGTTCGTCAACACGCAAACCACCGTTGGAGGTCAGCGCGGCGGCGGCATAATCCGGCACCGTGGCGACCATACGCGTACCGGGCAACAACTGGCTCAAACCGTAGAACTGCGGCACCGCCAATTTCACCTGACGGCTGCGTCCGCGCTTGGCCAGTTCCTCGTCGATAAAACCGCTGAGGTCACCGGCGAAGGTCACCAGCGCGTGGGGACGGTCGCAGTAGTCGTCCATGGTCATGGGCGTGTTTTCGGTATCGCCGCGCACCATTACCGAACGGCTGCGACGCAGGGTTTTGCATTTGGCATTGGCGGGCAGGTCGCCGGTGTAGCAGATGCCAAGGGAGATTTCGCCGGCCGACAGTTGGTTGCAAATCGACAAGTAGTGCGTGCGGCGAACCACCAGCGTGATATGCGGCGCTTCAACGCTGAGCACGCGCATCAGTTGCGGCAGCAAGCCCAGCTCGACGTCGTCGCTCAAACCGATGCGGAACACTTCCCGGCTGGTGCAGGGGTCGAACTCCACGCTTTGGCCGATGGCGGAGGAGATGGTGTCCAGCGCCGGACGCAGCAAGCCTTCCAGTTCGATGGCTCGCGGCGTGGGCTCCATACTGCGGCCCACGCGCACGAACAGTGGATCGTTGTACAAGGTGCGCAGGCGGCCGAGGGCGGCGCTCACTGCCGGTTGGCCCAAAAACAAACGCTCCGCCGCGCGGCTGACATTGCGCTCGATCATCATCATTTCGAAAACGATCAGCAGGTTGAGGTCTACGCGGCGAAGGTCTATGCGGTTCATGAGTGGGGCTCCCTGTGGTGTGGGAGCCATGATCGTCCGCTTGGCTTGGCGTGAGAATAGACACGCCTGCATAGCCGCCGTGCAGAAATGCAAGGCGCCTGCGCCACTAGGGCTGACGCGAGTTTCGTGGTTGAAAACGAACAGAATCAGTTCTCGGCTTTGCCCTTGGCAGCCTCAAGTTCTTTCATGCGTTTGTCGTACAAATCGCAATGGCTGTCGCGGTCGGCCGAGTCGGTATCCAGGCGCATCTTTTCGACCTCATCGTTGATCTCTTTGGCTTTCTGCGGATTTTGCTCGGTGAGCTGATGCACCTTGGCCGCCAGTTGCTGCGCCTTTTGCTCGGCTTCTTCAGGCGTACAGCTGGCCCAGGTGGACCCTGCGGCAAGCAGAGTGGCGGCGGCGGTAATGCTCAATAGAAGCTTCATGGTCCTGTCCTTTGGCGTGATGGCTCTCATGGGGTTGAGGACTGAGCACGGCAGAAAGTTCAGGCGAAACGACGGAAGACGGGCGATGGCGTGCGCTCGGGAAATCGCGGCTAAAGCCGCTCCCACAGGATTTCGGCGTCCTGTAGGAGCGGCTTTAGCCGCGAGCTTCCTAAGCTCAGAAATCACCGTTTCCAGGCCCGGCCAATCGCGGCTAAAGCCGTCCCACAGGATTTCGGTGTCCTGTAGGAGCGGCTTTAGCCGCGAGCTTTTCGCGCACACGAAAAAACTCCCGCCTCGAAGTATCGAGGCGGAAGTGTTCATACGCCGCAGCGTTTAGCCATTAATGACCTTCAGAGGCATTGAACATGGTCTTGGCGTAGATCAGGCCCAGGCCGTATGCGCCGCCGTGGGCGATGGAGGTTTTGACGGTTTCGTCGTAGGTCTCGCCGCGTGCCCAGTCACGTTGCAATTCAAGCAGGTATTGCAGCGAGGTCATCGGGCGGGCGCCCAATTGCACCATGCGCTGGATTGCCATTTCGTGGGCTTCTACCGACACGTCACCACAGGCGTCAGCGATGAAGTACACCTCGAAACCCTGATCCAGGGCAGACAGCGCTGGGCCTACGATGCAGACCGAGGTCCACAAGCCGGCGAGGACGATTTTCTGTTTGCCGGCGGCGTTAACTTGCACCGCAATGCGCTCGTCTTCCCAGGTGTTCATGCTGGTGCGGTCGATGATGGTGTGCTCAGGAAATACCGATTTGATTTCATCGAAAATCGGACCGGAGAAGCTCTTCTCGGCGACGGTGGTGAGGATGGTCGACACCTTGAATTCACGTGCTGCCTTGGCGACCAGTGCAGCGTTGTTGCGCAGGGTAGTGGCATCAATCGACTTGGTCGCGAAGGACATCTGCGATTGGTGGTCGATCATGATCAGGGTGTGGTCGTCGTGGTTCAGAAGGGTTTTGCCTGGAACTGCTTTTGCGATTGCCATGGGTAGATTTCCTTTTAGTCGTAATGGTCTGAGTAGCGGGTTTAGTTGAATTCGTTGGCTTGTTTGCAAACCGTGGAGCCATGATGCCCGGCCGCCAGAAAGCCCGGAATAGACAGGGCTGCACGGGCACTTTGCAGAATTGCAAAGGGCCTGGATTGATGTTTTGTGCGAAGGGAATGACAGGGGCAATCGCGGGGATTAAGGCGTTTCCAGGAATCGAGGCCAACGCCTTTCCCACACCAAACGCTGCCCCTGTAGGAGAGGCT
This sequence comes from Pseudomonas sp. AC136, assembly GCF_979258585.1. NCBI lineage: Bacteria > Pseudomonadati > Pseudomonadota > Gammaproteobacteria > Pseudomonadales > Pseudomonadaceae > Pseudomonas > Pseudomonas sp. AC136. The sequence goes on along the minus strand of NZ_OZ409865.1, from coordinate 3,977,336 downwards.
TCAGCCTCGATGCTGTTGATCTGCGAAGCCCAACGGCGATCTCAGAACAGATCCAACTGCCCACCCACCAACGTGCCGAAGTCGTCATCGACGAAGGGCAGAATCGCGTCTGCCACTGGCTGCAGCTGGCGTGTCAGGTAGTGGTCGTAGTCGATGGGTGAGGTGACCGCTTCCAGCGGCTGCGGGCCGGCCAGGGTAATCAGGTAGCTGATCCAGCCGCCGCGCTGGTATTGCCGGGGCCGGCCAAGCTCGGCGTTATAGGCATCGGCAATACGCGCAGCGCGTACGTGGGGCGGCACGTTGCGTTCGTAGTCATCCAGCGGGCGACGCAGGCGTTTGCGATACACCAGGAGGTCGTCCTGCTCACCGGCCAGCGTCGCGGCCACGAAGTCGCGCACGTAGGCTTGGTAGGGTTGCCGGCGAAAGATGCGTTCGTACAGTTGTTGCTGGAACTGCTGCGCCAGCGGCGACCAATCGGTGCGCACTGATTCCAATCCTTTGTAAACCATCTGCTCGCCCATCAAACCGGCGTAGCGCTTCTTGCTGCCCTCCTCCGCGCCGCGAATGGTCGGCATCAGAAAGCGGCGAAAATGGGTTTCGTATTGCAGCTCCAGGGCGCTGGTCAAACCGAGTTCTTCGGTGAGGTGCTTGCGCCACCAGTCGTTGACCATCTGCACCAAACCGCGACCGATCACGCCGGCCTCATCGTCGCTGTGTTCGCGACCGAGCCAAACGAAGGTGGAGTCGGTGTCGCCATAGATAACGGTGTGGCCCTGGGCTTCGATCAGCTCGCGGGTCTTGTGCATGATCTGGTGGCCGCGCAGGGTGATGGACGACGCCAGGCGGGGATCGAAGAATCGACAACCGCTGGAGCCGAGCACGCCGTAAAAGGCGTTCATGATGATCTTCAGCGCTTGCGACAGTGGCTTGTTGTTGTCGCGTTTCGCCTGCTCCCGCCCTTCGGCCACGCGCGAAACAATGGCGGGCAGGCAATGCCGCTGGCGGGAAAAACGCGCGCCGCGAAAGCCTTCAACCGTGGCGCCCTCGTCGCTCTCGCGCAGCCCTTCGACCAGGCCAACCGGGTCGATGAGAAAGGTGCGAATAATCGAGGGGTACAGGCTCTTGTAATCCAGCACCAGCACCGACTCGTACAAGCCTGGTCGCGAGTCCATGACGAAGCCACCGGGGCTGGCTTCAGGCGGGCGCTCGCCGAGGTTAGGCGCGACGAAACCCTGACGGTGCATCAGCGGCATATACAAATGGGTAAAGGCCGCCACCGAACCGCCGCTGCGGTCGGCGGGCAGGCCGGTGACGCTGGCGCGTTCGAGCAAAAAGCTCAGCAGTTCGGTTTTGCCGAAGATGCGCGTGACCAGCTCGCAATCTTTGAGGTTGTAGCGCGCGAGGGCCGGTTTGTCCTCGGCGAACATGCGGTCGATTTCGTCCATGCGCTGATACGGCGTGGAAATATCCTTGCCTTCGCCGAGCAAGGTTTGCGCGACGTTTTCCAGGCTGAACGAAGGAAAGCTCCAGGTCGCCGAACGCAGCGCTTCGATGCCATCGATGATCAACCGCCCGGCCGCCTCGGCGAAAAAATGGTTGGTGCGTGCGCCGTGTTCGCGCCAGCCCATGGCCTCGCCGTCGCGGCCCAAGCGCAGTGGAATTTGTAGTTTTTGCGAATGCTCCAGCAGCACGCGCAAGTCGAACTGCACCACGTTCCAGCCAATGATGGCGTCGGGGTCGTGGGTCGCCAGCCAGGTGTTCAGGCGTTCGAGCAACTGCCCGCGCGTGTCGCAATATTCGAGGTCGAAATTCACCGCGCTGTCGTCGGCATTAGGCGGGCCAAGCATGTACACCTGACGCTGGCCGCAGCCTTCGATGGCGATGGAATACAACTCGCCATGGCGGGTGGTTTCGATGTCGAGCGAGGCCAGTTTCAACTGCGGGCGGTAGTCGGGGTCGGGCTTGAGTTGCGCATCATCGAAACCGCCCTGCCCGTCCGGCGTGCCGGAAAACAGCACCGGCGCAGTAATAAAACGCTCCATCAGATAGCGCTCGGGCGGGCGAATGTCGGCTTCGTACACATCGACGCCGACACTGCGCAGCAGCTTGTCGATGTTCATCAATTGCCGATGCTGACGGGTGTAGACGCCAAGCACCGGGCGGTGATGAAAGTCCTGCAATTGCAGTTCGCGCAGCTCGACGTCTTTCTCTTTGCCCAACATGCCTTCAACCCGCAAACGCTGCTCGGCTGGCACAAATGCGACCGAGGTTTGCATCGGCAAACGCAGCAGTCGCGGGCCGTCGTCGGTGGCCACCCAGAAGCTCACCTGCGTGCCCGCCGGGGTGTCACGCCAGTGCCGCGAAAGCAGAAAGCCGCGCTGTAGGGGTTGCGCCGTCATGAAGGTGCCGAGAGCCGCGTCAGAAAGAACGAACGATTCTACTGTATCGATATACAGACGGCCGCTTGTTTTTCCGCCTCCGTGGCTTACAGCGTTGCGCCAATCCGACAGACGTTATGGCCAAAACCCGCGTTACGGGGGTCTAGAAAACCGAAAGCAACCCGGCCTTCCCACGGAGATTTGCCCATGCAGCTCAAAGGTTCCTGCCATTGCGGCGCCGTCGCCTTCAGCCTCACCAGCCAACATCCGTACCCGTATCAGCGCTGTTATTGCTCGATTTGTCGCAAGACCCAGGGCGGTGGCGGTTACGCCATCAACCTCAGTGGTGACGCACGCAGCATGAAAGTGCGCGGGCGCAAACACATCAGCATTTACCACGCGAAAATCAAACCCACCGGCGCCGGCCGCGCCCGCATCAGCAGCGCCGAACGGCATTTCTGCAACCAGTGCGGCAGCGCCTTATGGCTGTTCAGCCCGGAATGGCCGGAGCTGATTCACCCGTTCGCCAGCGCCATCGACAGTGAGCTGCCGGTGCCACCCGAGCACACCCATTTGCTGCTCGACTCCAAAGCCAGTTGGGTGGAGGTCGACAAGCGCAAGGGCGACAAAACGTTCGAGGGTTTCCCCAAGGAATCGATTGCGCAGTGGCATCAACGGTTGGGGTTGGAGACTTAATGCATAGGGCCGTAGGGCGGCCGATTGAACAGTTGCAGCGTGTCGATAAGCGCATCAGGCATTACCCGCACGCTGCCGGTAAACGGGCAGTCCATGGCCATCACCAGCAACAGTCCAAAGCCGATTACCGCCGCGAGGCTGCCGGTCATGCAGGCCTGGCTGCGGTTGTGCCCGGTGCGCAACGCCACCGCAAACGCCACGGTGATTAGCCCTCCACCCAACAACAAGCCCCACATGAGCGCGGGCAATTGCGAACGGCTGTCTCGCAGGCGATTGCGCCGGTGATCGTTAAGGTCCACGACGTGCTGGTAGAAGTGCTCGCCACGGGTGTGCTGAGTGGGTTCGCTCAGTTCGAGCTGATGATGCACATGCCACAATTCATTCAGGGCAATCGCCACTTCAATGCTGCTTTGCCCGTTTTCCATGGTTCGCCATTCGGTGTCGATCACGCGATTGGCGTAGGCGTCGAGCGCCGTTTGCAGGTCGGTTTGGTGTGGCAGCGGCAGTTGCTGGGCCAGGCGGTACAAGCGACCCAGGGCGTTGGACTCGCGCGATACGTTGCTGGCCGCCGCGTCAAACTCGGCATACACCGCCGAAATTGTGAAGGCCAAGGTAATGCCGAACACGGCGCCCACCGTTTGGAAGATCGACAACCCCACGCCGTTGTCGTCGCTCGGTTGCGGGCAGTAGCGGTTGACCAGCAACGAGGCACCAGCGGCCAGCACGCCGCTGCCGACCACCAGCACCAAAAATAATGTCCACAGGGGAAATGAGAGCAGGTACATCTGCATGGATAGTCCTTGGGTTAGCCAGCAAACATCGCCAATTCGCTTGGCGACAACGCTCAGCAGCCTTGCCCAACACCCTCGCTCACACCATCCGTCGCTACGCAGCCAACCGTGGGTTATTGCCTGAATCGTCTGGGAAAACCGGGCGGCAAACGCTTGCCGCTGCTGGCAAGCTCACGCCGCCTGCCTCGCGCCGAGGCGCGCCGTAACACGTGTTCTAGAGCCATCGCGCAAGTTGGCCCGTGATGTGCAGTCACGGCTGCACCTACTCGTTAACGGCAAACACCCATGACCAGCGTATCGAGCAACCTTTCGCTGCTGAGCTTTATCAACTCGATCTCTAAATCGGAAACCAGCGACAGCACCAAACCCGCCCCCGGCACCGGCAGCAGCACCGCGCCGGCAACGGACACGGCGGCTGAAGAAGACAAAGACCCGATTGGTGAATTGCGCAAATACGCGGCTGCCATCGTCGCGCAGTCACGCGGCGGCTTGTTTACCGCGCTGGCTGGTGGCGAGCAGACCAGCCCCGCCCCGTCGGCCGGCTTCAACGGCGCCAACAGCCAGAGCGCCATTCAACTGCCCGACGTGGCGAGCATGAACCGCGACGACGCCGCCAGCTTGCTGCCACAGGTGCAGAAGCTGATCGACAAGGGCTTGAGTGATTCGGTGGCAGTGGCCGGCTTTAACGGGGACAAACAAACCGAGTCGCTGGAGACTTACCGCGACTGGCTGCAAAGCAAAGCCGGCATCAGCATTTACGTGTGAGCGTCGGGGCCGCGCTTTCAGAAGGCGTAGCGGTACTGCACCTGAACGCCGAACACCGGGCGCTGCTCATGGAAGGTTGAGGCCCGCGCGTGAACCTGAGCGGCCACGCTGCTGGCTGGGGTGAGCGCGTAACGGCTGCCGGCAGTTGCGCTGGGTACGAGGTAACGCTGACGCAACGGGCTGCGCACCTCGAACTGCTGCAACCCTGGAATATCGGACTGACCCTGGAACACCGGGGCGTCTTCGTTGAGCAGTACATCCATGGCTAGCGTGGCCGTCAGGGTCAGTTGCGGGTCGACCGGCAGGCTGCCGCGCAGCGTGGCGGTGGCGTAGGTTTGCTCACTGCGCGCGCCCTCAATATTCAACGGCAAGGCGACGTTGCGCTCTTCAAAGCCACGGTGTGTCCCTTGCACATGGGTAAGCGCCAACTCCGGCACCAGCCGTGAATCGCCGACCGCCACGCTATAGCCCACCGCCAACCGCTGCGCCGTGGCTTTGATCGCCACCTGCGACGAGACGATTTGTACGTCGGTGTCGTGCTCGCCCCGCTGGAAGCGGCTTTCGCCTGTACTCAGCGACGCACCGAGGTCGGCCAGCCAGCCGGTTTCGGTGTCGGCGTGCTGCTGGTAGGCGACCCACAGGCCAAGGCCGTGGGCCCGGTCTTCATGGCGACGCCCATCCGCTTCAGCCCAGGCCACGTTCAGCCCCACGGCCACCTGGGCATTCAGCCGCCGCCCCGCTCCCAGTTGACCGATTCGCTGGCGGCCATCTGCCACTGACTCGCCCGTGCTCACTGCACCGTCGGCGCTCAGGCAATAGCGTTGCGCCGCACCCGGCAGGCAGTGTTGTTCCAGCAATAAGCGCGCACGGCGGGCCTGCATGGCCAGCAGATCGGTGCTGGTGTTGGCGCTTTGGATGACCGAGGTTTGCAGGTTGCCCAGATCCTGAATGGGCGCCAATCCGCCGGCCGAAGCCTTCCAGATAAACGCCCGCTCGCCCAGGCTGTTGTCCGCCGTACCGACGACCACGTTGCCGTCGGCACTCACGCCCGTGGCTTCGCTGAAACTGCCGCCAGTCAGCAGGCCAAGGCTGGCCATGCCCGTAGCGGCGGTCCAGCGATAGGCGCGGGACGAATCGTCGACCAAGGTGGACGTGCCCACCACCACCGAACCATCAGCGCTCACGCCGTTAGCCGAACTCATGACGCCGCCCAGCGAGCCGAGGTCCTGCATGCCGGTGGCCGATGTCCAGCGAAACGCCGCGAGGTTGCTGCTGCCCACCACCACAGTGCCGTCGGCGTTTACTGCAAATGCACCGCTGGACGTACTGCCCGGCAGCGTGCCCAAGTCGACCATGGTGCCACCTTCCCAGCGGAACGCGCGGGTGCCGCCCGTGGCTGCGGCGCTGCCGACGATCACGGTGCCGTCGCTGCTAATGGCCGACGCCACGCTGGAGCCGCCGACGCTCAGGCTGCCAAGGTCGTGCATGCCCAGGGCTGCCGTCCAACGAAAGGCGCGACGCAGTGCAGCGCCGTCGTTCGCCTCCCCCACCACCACGTTGCCATCGGCGCTAACGCCCCAAGCAATGCTGTGGGTACCGCCCAAGTCGCCGAGTGCTTGCACACCACTGAGTGCATCCCAACGAAACGCCTGCTGCGCCGCGTTCGAACCGGTGCCACCGACGATCACACTGCCGTCGAAATTCAGCGCATTGGCCGAGCCTTGAATGGCGACGCCGTTGAGACCCACCATGCCGGCTTCGTCAGTCCAGCGAAAAATCCAGGGCGTGTAGGCCGCATCCCAACCCTGCCCAACGACCACCTTGCCGTTGCCGCTCACCGCATTGGCGCGGCTGCCACTACCGGCGGGTAACAGGCCTAGATCGGACATTACAGGGAGTGGCGCGGTACTCGCCGCCGCCAGGCCGCTTGTGAGGAACACAACGCACGCGCTGAAAAGGACTACATGAACTGGAGGAAACGAGAAGGTTTTCATCGGAAGATGCCTATGGCGAAAGAGCCGCAAGCATCGTAAGAACGAGCGCATTGGGTATGTAGGAATACCCTTACAAACTGGTCAGGCTATAAGTCAAGCATGCTCAAGACTTGAAGACCGTTGCTTATAAAAAGTATGGAATTGGTAGGGCGATCTATAGAACCGAGAAAAACTTCAACATACGTCGAATATATATGAGAACACTGGCCATCGGGCACCCTAATCCTCATGAATGGATTTGCTCTTCCAAAACTAACCAGGCTTATTTTTATGCGGGACTCTACTCTCGCTGTTGCACTCGGGCATCAGCAGTGACAGCGTCAACGACGCCCATTAACTCCTCCCCTACTTCTGGTAGGAACCGCTTAATATACGCAGCGACTGCATCATTCTTTAGGAGACGGGAGATATATCCTTTGGCTACGACCAAAACCAGCATCGTCTCTCCGAGACCGTCTTCAATCGAGTGATAATTTTGATATAGTTTTTCCATCTCGCGCTCCATCCGGGTAATATCCTGAGCGGGAAAATTCGGCGCAGATTTTCTTCTCCTCTTCTCGCTAAGCTGGTCAGACGGGGTCATTGCGAACATCATTTTCGCATATCTAACCGTGTAGCAATCGGCAGCCATCATCATTTCTGCGGTTTCTATTTGGCGCATAGGCTTCATGTTTTTTAGAACTGCAAAAACAGCACGCGGCACTACTTTTGTTTTCAGAAGACTAATTACTTCAGGAGTAATGCCTACAAGTAGATTTTGGCTTTCGCGCACTCGACCAATATTCATATTCAGGCTTTTTGCTATTCTATCTGCAGTCACGCCCTTGCCTATCGCTTCTAGAATCATCTTGTGTTCTTGCACTGCAGTTAGCCTGTTAATTTGACGATTATAAGTAAAACCCTCGTCTTCGGTCGCGATCAGACATAGAGCCTCAACAGCCCCTAACTCGCGCAATGCTTCAAGCCGCAGATGTCCATCGAGTAAAATATATGTTTTTGAGGCGCTCCCGCTTCCACCACCAGGGTATATCGCTATAGGCTCGACGACCCCTATCTCTTCGATAGAAGCCAAAACTGTTTTGTACTTAATAGAGCCGAGCACGTCCTTGCTCACCTTATGAGTGGGCATAATTTGAGAAATCGGCACCGCGCAAATATTGGACTCGAAAGCATGCCTGACATTTTTCATGCTGCTACCTCCGCATATACACGCTGGGATAAGACCTCAGGCATATCACTCAACCCCTCGTTTTGCAGCAAGGCTTGAAAGTAATCCTCAGAAAGCAATTTCCTAAGGGCTGTAATGATAAACAGAAGACGCTGTTGGTTAATTTCAGATTTTTTAATAATTAAGTGCTGACGCCCAACCTCTTGCTGATAGGTCTTTAACAATTGCGCAGGTGTTGTGATGCGCTCGGTTGTAGCCCTTGACGTTGAAAACTTTTTCCCAAACGCCTTGCGCTTTTCTAGTAGCCTTCTGACCTTAAGTAGCTGATCTCCTCGAAGCACACCGGTCTCATAGGCTTCTAGCATAGCGGCTTGAGTTTCACCGTCATTTGACTTCGCAACCTTTGTTGCTATTGAAAGTGGAAGCCATCCTTTTTCGACGGCGGAAATTAGCCGATCCTCCCCCTGATTTAGCAGGATTAATATGCATGCTATATAAGTAGACTGAAGCCCGGTTTTATTTGAAATTTCCTTGGGCGTATAACCTCGCTGAGAAAGCTCGTTTATAGCCGCCAAAAGATCCCTATTAGAATGGCGCCGGCGCGCTAGATTCTCAATTAAGCTTATCAAATATCTGTCTGCTTCTATTGCAGAAACCTGTACACACGGAATGGTCGTTTCACCTAGCGCCAAAAAAGCTTCAAATCTGCCTTGACCGCATATCAAATCGAAAGAATCGCCATTCGGCGTTACGGTAATTGGTCTTTTCAAGCCTACGGTAGAAATATTTTCCACGAGCCGCGCAAATACTTGTTGATTGCGGCTTCGCGGATTAAGGACTCTAATCTTCTCCAAGGGCACGTTCTGTATTGGCTCAGCATTACCAATGTGCAGCGCCGCGCATTCATTTGGATTTAGGTTCTTCATTTTTTCCTCCAACTATCGTTACTCTTCTACTGAGCGCACCTATGACATCCAAATTATCAAACCTGTACTGCTCCAACTCTCGCAAATCTTCGTCTTTCATGTTCAGCACAGTACGATCCAGTGCTCCCGTAGGTATAACCAAATAATCTTTTACCGCTTCCTCTCCTGGATACATGCGCACCACGAGATTTAAGTCAGGATTTAGCTCAAGAGCCAGCCTCGCCTGCCATTGATACTTCAGAAAGCGAGATGGTTTATATCTAATCACCACAACCGACATTAAAATCTCATCATTTATCACCAATAAACTATTATCATTGTTTACCGAAACGCTTGCGCCTGAACTTCTGATAACTCCTGCGACTCTCTCGACACAGATCGCAACTCTGCCTTTAAGACGTTTGTCCGCATCGAAATAGGAATAGTCTCTCGTAGACCTGTATCCCGCCAATTCAAAAGCACGCCGTAAGGTTCCGAATCGGGAAATGTATAACGAGCGAGATGAAGTTGATTTATCGGCATTAATTAGAACGGCCGATAAATAGCCATGACGAGCAAGAAGTGCTTTAAGATCGTCAATTAACTGCTCATCAGACAGAACAGCTGACCTACGGTTAATAATCTCGCGAGCAGCGAAAAAAGTTTCATCATTAATTATGGGACAGAACGCCTTTTTGGCCCTAATCCATTCATTCTCCGGATTGTCTCGCTTAAACTGTTTTAACTTCGCGGATGTTTTATTCCACAAATTATTTCCTATATATCGCTCACTCTTTAGGACTGAATCCACGCGACCAGAATTCCAGGGAGTAGGCTTACACCACGCAACGCCCTGCTCGTTTAATAAGCGCGCTATCGCTCCAACCTTTAATTTCTCCTCGATGAAAAGTCTGAAAATCTCACGCACAACCTTCTGCTCCTTCTCTGGACCAGGGATGAGGACTACTCGATCCGTTTGAATGCTCTTCATCTCTCCGTTACTCAGAATGGCTTTTGGATGACCGCATTGATCGATTAGCTGGCGTCGGTATCCGTATCCCGGCTGACCACCTTGCTTGTAACCAAGACTAATTAGACGGGCCTGCCCTGCAAAGACTTTTACTGACAGTTCTCGGCTGTACTCTCCAGCCATCATTCGCTTAACACTCTTCAAAATACTTGAGATAGGCGAACCATCATTCTTGAACTGCTCGGCGCAATATTCGACTGCAACTCCAGCTTGACGACACCGAACCTCATACGTCGCGCTTTCATCAGGATCTTGAAAACGCCCCCACCTGCTTACGTCGTAGACCAAGACGATTTGATATTCGAAACGACAACTAGCGACGTCGTTAAATAACTGCTGCAAAGCTTTTCGCCCGCTCAAAGTGAGGCCGCTCTTTCCCGCATCGGTATAAACCTTAGTTATCTCGTAGCCGTTCTGCTCGGCATATAATTTTATTATATCGAGCTGGTTTTCCGTCGAATATTGCTGATGCTCAGTGGACATCCGCACATAAGCGGCCGCATATCTCGGACGCGCTTCAGGTATTAAATATTCAGACTGAGGTTTTCTTGGAGGCATGAGGATGGCTCAGAGACTCCCGCTTGTCGGATGTTATTGCTGCTTGTTCAAAGTCGTTAAGAATGCACTTTCATGACCATAGAAGAAGGTCTCGGAAAAATGATTACTAAAATGGGCAATGAATTTCCAAACGGCGTAGGCAGCGTCTTGTACGCGAACGCCATCGCAGCGGCATTACGAACCGAACTCGGGCAGACTCGCTGCGCTTTGAAGACCTTGCAAAAATGGACTGATGCCAATGAGCGAACGGCAAAAAACTGGTTAGCAGGAACGCATGGTCCGAGTGGGTATCACCTCATCATGCTGGCCGCACGTTCCGAAAAGGTCTTACAAATGTTTTTGCATTTGGCCCAACGTCAAGAGGTAATCGTCGCCCTTTCGCTGCCAGTGCTTCGGACAAGCTTGCTTCAAACGGTAGCGCTGTTAGACGAATATCTTTCGATCTCGGCAGCAGTTAAATAGATTGGTGCTCCACGCTTCACGCTTCATGTTCATGTTCATGTTCATGTCGAATAAATCGCGCATTACTGAACTCGCTAAGAGTAGCTTGCTAGACGCGTCGAAACGGAAAAAGCTGGTTAGCGTTTCGGATTTTTCGGCTGATGGCCTCAATTCCCTCGGTCTAACCTAGCGTTAAATGCGGAAGGTTCTCTCACCTGCTAGCGTTCTTGAAAACCGCCCCTCTGAATGGTGAAAAAATGCGTGAGCTTTCTGATACCGAAAAGAAGCTAGCCCTCCTTGTAATCCGTGAAATGGACAAGAACGGGCGAAGCCTAAAGGACGTCGAGCGGGGAGCTGATGCTGTTTTGAAGGTCTTCAGAGATTTCACAGATGCCCCCCGCCCGCACCCAGTGAAGCGAATAATCTACGCGCTACTCTTTCCATTTAGTAAACCGCCCCTCTTTAACAATCAATACTCGCTCCGCAATGTCGATAAGCGTCCAGCAAGAAATGCTTCCTACTTTAACGAAAGCTTTGTGGTTACCTCGTCGAACCGAAAAGCCCTAGTTAGATACACCTGGGGCTATGTTCCTCATCCAGTCATCGTGAAGGTGCAAGCACTTGTCGAACGTGAGCAGGGCGCTGGATTCGACATCGTGGCAGGCGAGGCATACGGCCCGTTCAGTTCGCAGGAAACAGCTAATGGTGCGGCGATAGTTATCGCCACATCTTGGTTTGAAAAATATCTTCTTTAGCGCAAACCAAGTTCGCCGTACATTTTGAGCGTGTCCGCTGTTCAATGCGCGGAACGCTTACGACGTCTGCGGCCAATTTCGACCCGCAACGCCAGCCCGGCCAATGGCTGGGCGTGCAGGAAGCGCTGGGAATGCTGGTTGACCCCAGCAGTTGGCAGGTTGACGCCTATATCGAGCAAGACCAAGTACACCGCTTGCGCATTGGCGATGCCGTGCGCTTCTACCCTGACGGCCACCCGATGGCCGTCAGGGCACGTGTTGAACATCGGCAGCACCCGCGCCAATCAACTCAACCACCGCATGCTCGCCTCGCGCTTCGGCGGCCCGGTGCCGACCACCACACATGGGGGCGCGCTGGTGCCAACCGATGCGTTGTTTCAGGTACTGATTCAGCTCGACCTACCGCCGCCCTCGCTGCACGAAACCCGTGGGCACGTGAAGATCGAGGGCCAGCGGCGCAGCCTGTTGGCCGACGGCGCGACCCATGTGGCGGCGGTGTTGATGCGCGAGAGCGGCTTCTAGCTGCTTAGGTGGCGTCGGCGTGGCTAACCATGCCTTTGATCACCACGGCGACGCTGGCCACTGCCGCCGGCAGCACCAGCGCAGTGAGCACCTGCTCGAAATTCCAGCCCAAGCCCAGCAAGGTGGCGCCGATCCAGGCACCGAGAATGGCGCCGAAGCGGCCAATGCCGAGCATCCATGACACGCCAGTGGCGCGGCCCTGGGTCGGGTAGAAACGTGCCGCCAACGATGGCATCGCCGATTGCGCGCCGTTGATGCACATGCCGGCCAACAGCACCAAGGTCGCCAACACCGTGACCTTGCCCAGGCTCTGCCCGACGAAATAAGCAAACACGCCGGCCAGCAGGTAGAACGTGCCGATGACTTTGTGCGGATTGAATTTATCCATCGCCCAGCCCACGCCAACGGCACTGAGCACGCCGCCAAACTGGAACAACGCACCGATAAACGCCGCCTGCTCCATGCTCGCGCCGCTGTCGCGCATCAACGTCGGCAACCAGCTGGTGAGCAGGTAAACGATGACCAGGCCCATGAAATAGGTCAGCCACAGCAACAACGTGCCGGCGCTGTAAGTGCCGGAAAACACCACCTTCAGCACGTTGCGGCTCTGCACGGTTTTCTGCTCCGGCACGCTGAAGTCATTGGCTAGGCCCACTTCAGCCGGCGCGATGGGCGCCAGCACCTTGCGCACCTTGTCGGCGCCGCGATTGCGCACCACCAGAAAACGCGCCGACTCCGGCAGCCACACCAGCAATACCACCGCCAGAATCAACGGCAAGATGCCGCCCAGCAGCAGCAAGCTGTGCCAGCCGAACGCCGGAATCATCTTCGCCGAAATAAACCCGCCGCCGGCCATGCCCAGGTTGAAGCCGCAAAACATGCTGGTCACCAGCAGCGACTTCAAACGCTCCGGGGTGTACTCGGACAGCAGCGTGGTGGCATTCGGCATCGCCGCGCCCAGGCCCAAGCCGGTGAGCAGACGCAGCACCAGCAATTGATCGAGGCTGGTACTGAACGCGGAAATCAGGCTGAAGAAACCAAACAAGCCGACCGCCACGACCAGCACGACCTTGCGCCCGAAGCGGTCAGCCAGCGGCCCGGAGCCGAGGGCGCCGAAGACCATGCCAATCAGCGCGGCGCTCATCACCGGGCCGAGGCTGGCGCGATCCACGCCCCAGTCCTGCGTAAGCGCGGGGGCGATAAAGCCCATGGCGGCGGTGTCGAGGCCGTCGAGGAAAACGATGAGAAAACACAGCAGCACGATCTTCCACTGGTAACGGGAAAGCGGCTGGGCGTTGATAAAGGTTTGTACGTCGAGCGTGCCGGTGGTGGGCACGTGAGCAGGGCTGGTCATGCGAGCAATTCCTGTGAGTTTTTCTTCGCCATGGCACTGCAGGCGAATGGAACAGGAATGAGGGACGGGCTGGACAGGCGCTGCGCAGCAGACATCAGCGAAGCGCGGGTGCGCTGCGGTGAACGCAAATCCATGGCTGGCTCTCATTTGTTTTTATTGGAAGCAAAGCGTGGTCGCACGGAACGACCGAAGGCCAACAGTACGCAGCGGGATGGGGGCGATTCAATCCGATAATCGACTAATTGGGCGTTTATCGAACACTTGTGGATCGACGTGACGCCTCGCCCTCACCCCCCGCCCTCTCCCGCAAGCGGGCGAGGGAGCTTGACCGCTAGCCCTCACCCCTAGCCCCTCTCCCGCCTGCGGGAGAGGGGCTAGGGGTGAGGGCTAGCGGTTAATGAAACAACCGCGTACTCAACTCCTTGCTCGCCTCCAACAACACCGGCAAAAAGCGCGTCTCCAACTCCTGCCGCGACACCCGCCCCGCGTGGGTGCCCACGTTCAACGCCGCCAGCACCTGGCCGGCTGAATCTTTCAGCGGCACCGCAATCGAGCGCAGCCCCACTTCCAGTTCCTGGTCAATGATCACCCAGCCCTGCTGGCGGATCTCGGCCACACTGGCGCGCAGCGCATCCGGCGTGTGCACGGTGCGGCTGGTTTTGATCTGCATCTCGGCGTGGTCGATGTAATCGTCCAGCGCGGCGTCATCCAGCGCGGCCAGCAAAATGCGGCCCATCGAGGTGCAGTACGCCGGTAAACGACTGCCGACGCTGAGGTCCACCGAGATCAAACGCTGCGGTGTCGCCGAGCGGGCGATGTAGAGAATTTCGTCGCCTTCCAGCGTGGCCATGGAGCAGGCCTCGTGCAGCTGTTCGCTGAGTCGGTCGAGAATCGGTTGCGCGGTAACGGCCAAGGGCGTCGACGACAAATAGGCGTGGCCCAAGGTCAGCACTTTAGGCAGCAGCGAGTAGGTGCGCCCGTCGGTGGTCACGTAACCCAGGCTCATCAGCGTGTGCAGGCAACGGCGCACGGCGGCACGGGGGATTTCCGTGCGGTGGCTGATCTGGGCGATGGTCAGGTGGCGTTTGCGTTCCTGAAACGCATGAATCACCGCCAGCCCACGGGCCAGGGAGGTCATGAAATTCGGGTCGCCGGTGAAGGCTTCGATGCGTTTGGCCGGCGAGGCAATAATCGGCGGCGCCAGGGGTGGCAGGGTGATGCGGGCTTCGTCAGTCATGTTGTTATAGGTCTCGTGCAGCCTGGCCAGAAACGCTCTGGATGAAGTGTGGCCGATTATCGAACCGAAGTTCGATTATCGCAATTGACCCTCTCGGGCACGGCGCCTACCGTGACGCCGCTGCGCCCACATCGGTGGCGGCACAGGTTCGGCTCACAAGGCTGGGCCTTGGAAATACCTCGGTGTTTCCCTTCTCTGTCCGAGCCCTGCCACCGCCGCGCTACCCGCGCGTCGGCAGGCCGGCTCAATTTCCCTGCAACGGTTTAGAAGGTCTGCGCAGTGAGCTGACGCAAGCGGCTGCGGGTGCGCACAAAGTCCAGGTGCGAGCCGGGCCGACACACTTCGTCCAATTCGGCTTCACAGCCAAGCAGCAAATTCACGCCGCTGTCGTAGGCGATGTCGACGAAGTTGAGGATGCGTTGCTGCACGTCGATGCCTTCGCTATCCAGCCGCGGCACGCCATAAATGGCGATGCGCCGGAAGCGTTGGCAGAGCCAAAGAAAGTCCGAACTGGAATGGGGATGGCGGCACAGCTCATCGAAATCCAGCAACGCGCGGTTGCCCTCGTAAGCCTGCACACGCAGCGGATGGTGATTGACCGCCAGCACGGCGTCGCGCTCAACCGCCGCGCTGAACTCCAACTGCTGCTCCAACCAATCGCTCAGTGCCGGGCACAACGGCCAGGCGTAATGCCCCCACGCTTCCTGGGCCCCGGCACGCTCGCGGTAGTCTTCGCCGGCATCCAGATTAAGCACGGTGAACCGCGATTCCAGCAGCTCGATGGCCGGTTTGAAACGGTCGCGATACAGCGGATTCGGGCACAGGTTGATCGGCGCGTAGTTCGAGGTGCAGACCAACCCCACGCCTTCGTCCACCAGCACCTTGAGCAAGCGGCCAAGCAACATGGCATCGGCGATGTCATGCACATGGAATTCGTCGAAGCACAGTAAACGCGCCTCCTGCGCCACCTCACGGGCGACGCGCACCAACGGCTCGCTCTGCCCGGTAAAAGCGCCCATGCGCTGCTGCACCTCCTGCAAAAACGCATGAAAATGCACGCGGCGCTTGGCTTGCACGGGTGCGGCGGCGAAGAAGGTGTCCATCACAAAACTCTTGCCGCGCCCCACGCCGCCCCACAGATAAATGCCGGCAACGGGCTTGCGCAGCCAACCACGACGCCCCGCCAGCCAGGCGTCTAGCCAGCTGGCGAGGGTATCGATGGCGGCTTGTTGCGCGTTGTCGGCCCGGTAACCCCGGGCTTCCAGCGCATCACTGAAGCGCCGCTGAATGCGCAGGCCAACGGGCTCGGCGTTATCGGACGTCAAAACCCACCCTTAGAAATCAAAGAAAACCGTCTCACCTTCGCCCTGAATACGGATATCGAAGCGGTAAGCCAGCTTGCCGTCAACCTCGCAGCGCGTGGCGATCAGGGTTTCGCGGCGCTGCGGCTGCTCGATCAGATTGAGCACCGGGCACTGCGCATTGGCTTGAGCCTCGTCATCGAAATACAAGCGCGTGTGCAGGTGAATATTGATGCCCCGGGCAAACAACGACACGTTGATATGCGGCGCCATCGGCACACCCGCCGCGTTTTTCACCACGCCGGGTTTGATGGTGTGCAGCGTCCACTCACCGGCATCAAAGGTGGTGGCGGTACGGCCGAAGCTATTGAACGGTTTTTCCAGGTTGTAATCGGCGTCGTACTGGCCTTCGTGGTTGGCTTGCCAGAACTCCAGAAACGAATCGCGCACCAGATGACCGTTGCCGTCGTACACATTTCCCAGCAGCACAATGTGCTCGCCTGGCGCGTCGGGCTTGGCCATCTCGTTCCAGATTTCCTGCTCACGCGGCGGGTTGCCGGCCGCGCTCAGGGCCAGGCCGATGTGCACATACGGGCCTGCGGTTTGCGAGGGGGTTTCGTTCAGCAATTGAATAGGCATGGACTCACCCTGCTTAAATGTTTTCGAAGTGGGTCTTGCGCTGCCCGCGCAACACGATATCGAAGCGATACGCCAGGCAATCCATCGGATTGGCCGCGCTCATATCGAGCTTGGCGATCAGGCTTTGTACCGCCTCCGGATTGGCAATCGACTTCACGATCGGGCACATCGGAATCAGCGGATCGCCTTCGAAATACAGCTGCGTAATCAAGCGCGTGGCGATCGACGGGCCGCTGATGGAGAAGTGGATATGCGCCGGGCGCCAGTCGTTCGGGCCGTTGCGCCACGGGTACGGGCCGGGCTTGATGGTGCGGAAGCTGTAATAACCGTCGCGGTCGGTGAGGGCACGGCCCACGCCGCCGAAATTCGGGTCCAGCGGCGCCAGGTAACGGTCGTTCTTATGGCGATAGCGGCCACCGGCATTGGCCTGCCACATCTCCACCAACGTATGGGGAATTGGCTTGCCGTACTGGTCGCACACACGACCCGCCACGATGATGCGCTCGCCCACCGGCAAACTGCCGTTGTTGAAATTGAGGAGCAGATCGTTGTCGTGCTCGCCCATTTTCAGATGGGAAAAGTCAGGGCCGGTGGTTTCGGAAACAGATTGCGGAATGCTCACCAACGCTTGGCGCGGCGAACGGGGCACAGAGGTTTTGTAGTCAGGCGTCAGGGCTTTGGGGTGCCAATTGCGGTCACGGATGACGAAGCGACTGCTGTCTGTATCAGACATGTCCTTCTCCTTTGTTAGATTTATCGGACAAACAAGATGGCTAGTCTGCTGCGACAAAGCGACGCGGGAAAATGAAAGTTAAACGGCCATCCATAACCAAATGGTTATGGAAATCGCTTTTCCCGATACGCCTGCCCCACCTCGCGCAGCACCTCCACGCTCCAGTGCGCCGCCAGCGACAACGGCAACGCCGCGTTACTGCAAATGCCCACCGAACCGCCCGGCTCCTTGATGCCCAGCTGCAACTCGGCGAGATCGCCATTGGCCAGATCCAGCTGCACCGCGTCGTAGGGCGCAATCCACACCGCGTCGCTGCTTTGCACGTACCGGCGACTCAAGCTCAACGACAACGTCTCCAGCCGCTGGCGCGGTTGGGCGATACCGCACTGCACGAACAGCGCGTCGGCGTATTTGCGAATGGTGGTGCCGGCCAGGGGCAGCACCAGCGGATAATCCTGCAATGACTGCTGGGCCTGAGCTTCGCTCAACAACGGGTGGCCGGCGCGCACCACCAGGGTCATCGACTCGCTGTACAGATGCTCGAACGTCAGCCCTTGAATTTGCGGGCTGTCGGTCATGCGGCCGACCACCAAATCCAACTCGCCCACATGCAGCTGCGACAACAAATACGCGCTTGGCCCCGTGACCACGCTGGCCACCAGTGCCGGGTGCCGCTCGTGAAGCCGGCGCACCACCTCGGGAATCAGCAGGCTTTCCACCGTCGACAACACGCCCAGGCGCACCGTGCCGGACTCGTGCTCGCCGCTGCGCAAACTGTTCACCCCGTCGCGCAGCGCCTGCACGCACGGGCCGGCATAGCGCATAAACGCCACGCCTGCCTCGGTGAGCGCCACGCCGGCCTTGCTGCGTTCAAAAAGCGTGGCGCCGAGCAGTTCTTCCAGTTCTTTCAGCGTTTTGGAAATGGCCGGCTGGCTCACCGCCAGCTTATCTGCCGCGCGCGCCAAGGTGCCCTGACGGGCGACTTCGAGGAAACACACCAGGTGGCGGAATTTGATGCGGGTATCGATGTTCATAGGCTTCAGCCCTCGCGCGGGCAACCAGTCTGCAAGGGAAGGCAGCCCGAGACAACTGCATGCGGTTTGCCCCACCTGCCCTGCTCTGCTAGCCTCCCGCCCGTTCCAGCCTGCCGAGACCCCTGCCCATGGCCCGCAAAAAAGCCGCCGTCGATTTCGAACAATCCCTTGCCGAGTTGCAGACCCTGGTCGAGCGCTTGGAAAACGGCGAGTTGTCGCTCGAGGATTCGCTCACCGCGTTTGAGCAAGGCATCCGCCTGACGCGTGAATGCCAGGGCGCGTTGGCGCAGGCGGAACAGAAGGTGCAAATCCTCTTGGAGCGCGACGGCGAGCTGGAGGAAGCTCCCTTCGACGCGGACGAGCAAGCATGATCGCGGCGTACCAGAAAACCTGCCAGACCCGCGTGGATGCCAAGCTCGACGAGCTGTTCCACGCACCCCGCCCCGAACTCTCGACCATTTACCAAGTCATGCGCTACAGCGTCATCAACGGCGGCAAGCGCGTGCGTCCGCTGTTGGTGTATGCCGCGTGCGAAGCGCTGGGCGGTAAGCCCGAACGGGCCGATGCGGCGGCCTGCGCGGTCGAGTTGATTCACGCTTATTCCCTGGTGCACGACGACCTGCCCGCCATGGACGACGACGACCTACGTCGCGGCCAGCCCACCACCCACAAAGCCTTCGATGAAGCCAGCGCGATCCTGGCCGGCGACGGCCTGCAAACCCTGGCCTTTGATGTACTCGCCGATGCCCAGCGCAACCCGCTGGACGCCGAGGTGCGCCTGGACATGATCAGCAGCCTGAGCAAAGCGGCGGGCCCGGCCGGCATGGTCGGCGGCCAGGCCATCGACCTTGGCTCTGTTGGCCAATGGCTCGACCAGCACGCATTGGAAGTGATGCACCGGCACAAAACCGGCGCGCTTATAGAAGCCAGCGTGCGCCTCGGCGCCCTGGCCAGCGGTGAAGCCGACGCCCTGTCGCTACGCGCACTGCAAGAGTATGCGCAGGCCGTGGGCCTGGCCTTTCAGGTGCAGGACGACATTCTCGACGTCGAAAGCGACACCGCCACGCTGGGCAAAACCCAGGGCAAAGACGAAGCCAACCACAAACCCACCTACCCGGCCTTGCTCGGCTTGGACGCGGCCAAATCGTACGCGCTGGAATTGCGCGACCTCGCCCTGCACGCCTTGCGCCCCTTTGGTGAAGCGGCTGAGCCGTTGCGCGATCTGGCGCGGTATATCGTTGAGCGACGCAGCTAAAAGCGCCCCTCACTCGCCCTTCGGGCACCTTCTCGCGCATCGGGAGAGGGGAATGGCCGGCACCTTCGCGCCAAGCTGAACCGGTCCACTATCACCCCCGCCACTGCCCCGCCATTCGCCCCAGCCAGCAAGCTTTCGCTGCAGGCTGGCCGGCGCCTAAGCTCTACGCCCTGAACGAATGCCAATAAAAACCAGGGAGCAGCCATGCCCATTCGTAATCTGCTGATCGCCAACCGTGGCGAGATCGCCATTCGCATTGCCCGCGCCGCCGCTGAGTTGGATATCCGCAGCGTGGCGATATATGCCGAGGACGAAGCGGCGGCGTTGCATACGCGCAAGGCCGATGTGGCGGTGAGTCTTAGCGGCCGGGGCGTGAGCGCTTATCTGGACATGCAGCAGATCATCGCCATCGCTCAGGCCCAAGGCTGCGATGCGGTGCACCCCGGCTATGGCTTTCTCGCTGAGAACGCCGAGTTCGCGCGGCTGTGCAAAGCGGCCGGGCTGATTTTCGTGGGTCCCGATGCCGCCGTGCTGGAGCAATTCGGCGACAAAACCCAAGCGCGCACCTTGGCCATCCGCTGCGGCGTGCCATTGGCCAGCGGCACCAATCAGCCCACCAGCCTGGCCCGCGCCCAGTCGTTTATGGCCGAGCTGAACGGCGGCGCGATGATGATCAAAGCCCTGGCCGGCGGCGGCGGGCGCGGTATGCGTGCGGTGCACAGCAGTGATGAGGTGGCCGAGGCCTACGCCCGCTGCCAATCGGAAGCCAAGGCGGCGTTTGGCAATGGCGACCTGTATGTCGAGCGGCTGATTCGCAATGCGCGGCATATCGAAGTGCAAGTGCTGGGCGACGGTGAAGAGGTGGTGCACCTGTGGGAGCGCGACTGCACGTTGCAGCGGCGCAATCAGAAGCTGGTGGAAATCGCCCCCAGCCCAACCCTTGAAACCGCCGTGCGCGAGGCGATGCTCGAAGCCGCGCTTAAACTGGCGCGCGCCGTGAATTACAAAACCCTCGGCACCTTCGAATTTCTGCTCGACGCCGACAACGGCGACTTCGTGTTCATGGAAGCCAACCCGCGCTTGCAGGTGGAGCACACCGTCACCGAAGCAGTCACCGGCATCGACCTGGTGCAAGCGCAACTGCGCGTGGCCGGTGGCGCGAGCCTGGCTGAGCTGGGCTTGCAGCAAGCGCACATTCCGGCGCCACGCGGGTTCGCCGTGCAGGTGCGGATCAACTTGGAAAGCATGAACGCCGATGGCAGCGTGCAACCCGCCGCCGGCCTGTTGAGCGCCTACGAGCCGCCCAGCGGCGCGGGCATTCGCGTCGACGGCTGCGGTTACAGCGGTTACGCCACCAGCAGCAGCTACGACTCGCTGCTGGCCAAACTCATCGTGCACGCCAACGACGCCTATTCCGCCGTGCTACGCCGCGCCTACCGGGCGTTGTGCGAATTCCGCCTGGAAGGCGTGGCGAGCAATATCCACTTTCTACAAAACCTGTTGCGCCACCCGCACGTGCAGCGCAACGAGGTGACCACCCGTTTTGTTGAAACGCAGATCAGCGACTTGCTGGCGCCGCAGGAACAGGCGCACCGCCACCTGTTTTTCCCCCAAGCCTCGGGCGCCGCTCAGCCACTGCAAACCGCCGATACGCCCATTGGCTGCATCGCCCTCGACGCGCCGAGCGCCGGTGTGGTGGTCAGCCTGGATGTGCAGGCCGGCGATGAAGTGGCGGTGGGCCAGAGCATCGCCGTGCTGGAGGCGATGAAGATGGAGTTTGTGGTGAAGGCGGCCCACAGCGGCATCGTTCACAGCCTGGCCGTCGCGCCGGGCGACAACCTGTTCGCCAACCAGCCGCTGGTGTTCATTCAGCCGGCCGACGTCGCGCAACAACAGCACCACACCGAAGAAAGCATCGACCTCGACCACATCCGCGCCGACCTCGCCGAAGTGCTCGAACGCAACGCCCTGACCCGCGACGAACGCCGTCCGCAGGCGGTGGCCAAGCGGCGCAAAACCGGACAACGCACCACCCGCGAAAACCTCGATGACTTGCTGGATGCCGACAGCTTTATCGAATACGGCGCCCTCGCCCTGGCCGCACGGCGGCGCCGCAACTCGGTGGACGACCTGATCGCACAAAGCCCGGCCGACGGCTTGGTCAGCGGCATCGGCACCGTCAACGCCGCGCAGTTCGGTGCCGAGCACAGCCGCTGCATGGCCATCGCCTACGACTACACCGTGTTCGCCGGCACCCAGGGCGTGATGAACCACAAGAAAACCGACCGCATGTTGCAGCTCGCCGAGCAGTGGCGCCTGCCCGTGGTGCTGTTTGCCGAAGGCGGCGGCGGACGGCCCGGCGACACCGATTTCGTCGGCGTGGCGGGCCTGGACTGCCACACCTTTATCGGCATGGCCAAGCTGTCCGGCCTGGTGCCGCTGGTGGGCGTGGTGTCGGGCCGTTGCTTCGCCGGCAACGCGGCACTGCTCGGCTGCTGCGACGTCATCATCGCCACCGCCAACGCCAGCATCGGCATGGCCGGCCCGGCCATGATCGAAGGCGGCGGGCTGGGCACGTTTACCCCGGAGCAGGTTGGGCCGGTGAGTGTGCAAGGGCCGAATGGCGTGGTCGACATCGCCGTCGCCGACGAAGCCGAGGCGGTGCGCGCCGCCAAGCAATACCTGTCGTATTTCCAAGGCCCGCTCAGCGACTGGCAATGCGCCGACCAGCGCGAGCTGCGCCAAGTGATTCCGGAAAATCGCCTGCGCATTTATGACATTCGCCAGGTGATCGCCACCCTCGCCGACCACGACTCGGTATTGGAACTGCGCCGCCAGTTCGCGCCCGGTTTGATCACCGCGTTTATTCGAATCGAGGGCCAGCCGTTCGGCCTGATCGCCAACAACCCCGCGCACCTGGGCGGCGCCATCGACGCGGTGGCCGGCGATAAAGCCGCGCGCTTTATGCAGCTGTGCGACGCCTTCGATATTCCGCTGCTGTCGCTGTGCGACACGCCTGGCTTTATGGTCGGCCCGGACGCCGAAAAGCAGGCAACCGTGCGCCATGTGTCGCGCATGTTCGTCACCGCCGCCAGCCTCAGCGTGCCGTTCTTCACCGTGGTATTGCGCAAAGGCTACGGCCTTGGCGCGCAGGCGATGGCCGCCGGCAGCTTCCACTCACCGCTGTTCACCATCGCCTGGCCCAGCGCTGAATTTGGCGCGATGGGGCTTGAAGGCGCCGTGCGGCTTGGCTTCTCCAAAGAGCTGGCGGCGCTGGAAGATCCCGCGCAACGGCAAAAACTCTTCGACAAGTTAGTGGCCAAGGCCTACCAGGCCGGCAAAGGCATCAACATGGCCAGCTACCTGGAAATCGACGCCGTGA
This sequence comes from Pseudomonas sp. AC136, assembly GCF_979258585.1. NCBI lineage: Bacteria > Pseudomonadati > Pseudomonadota > Gammaproteobacteria > Pseudomonadales > Pseudomonadaceae > Pseudomonas > Pseudomonas sp. AC136. The sequence goes on along the minus strand of NZ_OZ409865.1, from coordinate 3,954,398 downwards.
TCGACCCTGTGGAAACCCGCGGCTGGCTGGTACGCGGCCTCAACGCCGCCCCGCGCCCGGCCAAACGTGACGGCAAAAAACGCTCCTTCGTGGACACTTGGTGACCGCTATGAATCAGTTCGAACAGCAACGCCTCGACGTAAACGGCATCACCCTTAGCGTGTACAGCGCCGGCCCGGAAAATGGGCGGCCGGTGTGGCTGCTGCACGGTTTCCCCGAATGCTGGTACTCGTGGCGCAGCCAGATGACGGCACTGGCCGAAGCCGGTTACCGCGTATATGCCCCGGAAATGCGCGGCTACGGCGACAGCACCGCGCCTGAGGAAATCGAGGCGTATCAGATTCTGACCCTGTGCGCCGACATCCAGGGCGCCATGGACCTGCTCGGCCACACCGACGCCTGCGTCATCGGCCACGACTGGGGCGCGCCGGTGGCCTGGCACCTGGGGTTGCTGGAACCGCAGCGAGTCAGTGTGCTGGGCGCCATGTCCGTGCCCTTCGGCGGCCGCCCGAAACGCCCCGCCATCGACATCATGCGCGAGGCCAACGCCGGGCGATTCAACTACATCGTCTACTTCCAGGAACCGGGCGCGGCCGAAGCCGAACTGAACGCCGACATCGAACGCAGCATGCGCCTGCTGATCGGCGGCACCGGCGAGGTGTTCCTGCAACCCAAACCCGCCGACGCCCGCTTACTGGAAGGCGTACCCACGCCCACCACCTTTCCCGACTGGTGCAACGAAACCGACTTCGCCGTATACCGCGACACCCTGAGCAAACACGGCTTCCATGGCCCGCTGAACTGGTACCGCAACTTCCGCACCAACTGGGAAACCACCGAATTCCTCGCCGGACGGCAGGTGCTGCAACCGACCGTGTTTCTGCTGGGCGAAGACGACCCGGTCGGCAAGTTGGAGGCGTATACCATCAAGAAAATGGGCGAGCTGGTGCCGCGTCTGGAACAGCACGTACTCAAAGAGTGCGGGCACTGGATACAGAACGAACAGGCAGAGCGGGTGAACGGGATTTTGTTGGAGTTTTTGCGGCGGCATTACGCGGCGTGATGGCCGCTGGCGGAGCAAAAAAATCAAAAGCTCGCGGCTGAAGCCGCTCCCACAGGTTCAGAGATGCGTCGAAAATGAGCTTTCTGTGGGAGCCGCTTCAGCCGCGAGTTTTTGATCTGGCTTTTGATCTGGCTAGTGATCTACGGCTTGTGATCTACCGCTTGTGATCTACCCGCCCCGTTTATCGCAGGCCGAGTGGAGTCGACGTGGAGGGGGTTGAGCGGCCGGGAGCCGCGAAAGGCGTGTCGGGCCAAGGATGGCCCGTCTCGCCGTGCCCCCGGAGCGTCGGCGGAATGAGGGAAGTCGGAGCGCAGCGCAGACCCAAGGTAGGGGCTAGACCTTTTGGTTACTTTTGGGTGGTCCGGCAATCCGGCAATGCTAAAAGTGACTCGCGCGTAAGGCGCGAAACCAAAACGTTCAGCTCACGCGGTAATGAATACCTCCACGCCATCTACCGCGCTCGACCCGAGACTCTGGATCCCGAATTGTCGGACCACCGCCTGCGCGGGGATGACGGTGGGTTGCCAACGGCCAGGGACATCCCCGGAAATCCCCCGGACATCGGTATTTCCTTCCCCCCTTCACACCCACCCTACGAAAAGCCCTACCGCATCAGGTAAACTGCGCCATCTTTTATACCTATAACGATTTGCCTGATGCCGACGACGTTTCACGAGTTCCCCCGCGAACGCCCCGCTACGCCGCTGCTCGACCGTGCAGAGACGCCTGTTGGTCTGCGTCGCCTGGGCGAAGCCGAGCTGGAAATCCTCGCTGATGAGCTGCGCCAGGAGCTGCTGTATACCGTTGGCAAAACCGGCGGACACTTCGGTGCCGGCCTGGGTGTCATCGAGCTCACCATCGCGCTGCACTATGTGTTCGACACCCCGGACGACCGGCTGGTGTGGGACGTAGGCCATCAGGCGTATCCGCATAAAATCCTCACCGGGCGCCGCGAGCTGATGCACACGCTGCGGCAGAAAGACGGCATCGCCGCCTTCCCGCGTCGCAGTGAAAGCGAGTACGACACCTTTGGCGTCGGCCATTCCAGCACCTCCATCAGCGCCGCGCTGGGCATGGCGATTGCCGCTCAGTTGCAAGGCAGCAAGCGCAAGTCGGTGGCGGTAATCGGTGATGGCGCGCTGACGGCGGGCATGGCGTTCGAGGCGTTGAACCACGCCTCCGACGTGAAGGCCAACATGCTCGTGGTGCTCAACGACAACGACATGTCGATTTCGAAAAACGTCGGCGGTCTGTCCAATCACCTGGCGAAAATTCTCTCCAGCCGCACCTACGCCAACATGCGCGAGGGCAGCAAAAAAGTGCTGTCACGCCTGCCGGGCGCCTGGGAAATCGCGCGTAAAACCGAAGAACACGCCAAAGGCATGTTGGTGTCGGGCACCTTGTTCGAAGAGCTGGGCTGGAACTATATCGGGCCTATCGACGGTCACGACCTGCCGACGCTGATTACCACTTTGCGCAATATGCGCGAGCTGGAAGGCCCGCAGTTCCTGCATGTGATCACCAAAAAAGGCAAAGGCTTCGCGCCGGCCGAGCTGGACCCGATTGGTTACCACGCCATCACCAAGCTGGAGCCGGTCAACGCGCCAGCCGTGCCGAAAAAGCCCAGCGGGCCGAAGTATTCGGCGGTGTTTGGCCAGTGGCTGTGTGACATGGCCGAGGCCGATGCGCGCCTGACGGGCATCACCCCGGCGATGAAAGAAGGCTCGGATCTGGTCGCCTTCAGCGAGCGTTTTCCGCAGCGCTATTTCGACGTAGCGATTGCCGAGCAGCACGCCGTCACCCTCGCCGCCGGCATGGCCTGCGAAGGCGCGAAGCCGGTGGTGGCGATTTATTCGACGTTCTTGCAGCGTGGTTACGACCAGCTGATTCACGACGTGGCGGTGCAGCATCTGGATGTGCTGTTCGCCATTGACCGCGCGGGCCTGGTGGGCGAAGACGGTCCGACCCACGCCGGCAGTTTCGATTTGTCTTACCTGCGCTGCATTCCCGGCATTCTGGTGATGACGCCAAGCGACGAAAACGAGCTGCGCCGTATGCTGACCACCGGCTACCTGTTCAACGGCCCGGCGGCGGTGCGTTACCCGCGCGGCTCGGGTCCCAATGCGGCGATCGACCCCGCCTTGGTGCCATTGGAAATCGGCAAAGGCGTGGTCCGCCGCAAGGGCCAGGGCGTCGCGCTGTTGGTGTTCGGCGTGCAACTGGCCGATGCGCTGCTGGTGGCCGAGAAGCTGGATGCCACGGTGGTGGACATGCGCTTCGTCAAACCCCTGGACGAAGCCCTGGTTCGCCAGATGGCGGCTGAACATGAGCTGCTGGTGACCGTCGAAGAAAACGCCATCATGGGTGGCGCGGGCGCGGCGGTTAGCGAGTTTTTGGCGCGCGAGAATCTGCTCAAGCCCGTGCTGCACCTGGGCTTGCCGGATATCTACGTGGAACATGCCAAGCCGCAGACCATGCTGGCTGAATGTGGGCTGGACGCTGCGGGTATCGAGGCGGCGGTTCGCGAGCGCCTGGCGCTGCTCGAGCCGGCCGGCTTGCCGCCCACCCTTACGGCGTAAACGCTTCGCCATGAAAAAGGCCGGTCAATTGACCGGCCTTTTCGTTTAGATCACCCGCGAGAATCGCTGGCTGTTCTGCTCGCTTAAATAGTGATCGAACAGCATGCACACCGAGCGCACCAGCAAGCGCCCGGCGGGCAGCACCTGAATGGCGTTGTCGCTCAAGGCGATCAGACCGTCCCGCGCGAACTGCTGCAGCTGCGGCCACACCTCGTTGAAGTAACCGCGAAACTCGATGTTGAACGCACTTTCGATCAGGCTGAAATCGAGCTTGAAGGCGCAGATCAGTTGCTGGATGACGGCACGGCGAATGCGGTCGTCATCGTTGCACAACAGCCCACGCACCACGGCTGAATGGCCTTCGTCGATGGCGGCCATATAAAGCGGCAGGTCGCTGCTGTTCTGGCAGTACACATCGCCCAACTGGCTGATGGCCGACACGCCCAAGCCCACCAGGTCGCAATGCCCATGGGTGGTGTAGCCCTGGAAGTTGCGCCGCAACATGCCATCTTCCTGCGCCACCGCCAGTTCGTCGTCCGGCAGGGCGAAGTGATCCATGCCGATGTACACATAGCCCGCCGCTGTCAGCTGTTCGATGCTGCGCTGAAGCATTTCCAGCTTGGCTGCCGGGCTTGGCAGGTCGTCCGCGCTGATGCGCCGTTGCGGCTTAAAGCGCTCCGGCAAGTGGGCGTAGTTGAAGAGCGACAGGCGATCCGGTTGCAGCTCAATCACCTTGTCTACGGTGCGGGCAAAACGGTCGGGCGTCTGTTTCGGCAGGCCGTAAATCAGGTCGATGTTCACCGAGCGAAATTGCAGGGTCCACGCCGCTTCGACGATGGCGCGGGTCTGCTCAAAGCTTTGCAGGCGGTTGACGGCTTGTTGCACCTGCGGGTCGAGGTCTTGAACGCCCAGGCTGACGCGGTTGAAGCCCAGTTCGCGGAGCAGGCCCATGGTCGACCAATCGGCTTCGCGCGGGTCGATCTCGATGCCGTAGTCGCCGCTGTCACCGTCGAGCAGGGTGAAGTTTTCGCGCAGGTGCTGCATCAATTCGCGCAGCTCGGTGTGGCCAAGAAAGGTTGGCGTGCCGCCGCCGAAATGCAGTTGCTCGACTACCTGGCGACGGTCGAGCTGACTGGCGACGCGGCTGATTTCTTCATGCAGGCGCTGCAAATACGGCACCGCGCGACCACGGTCTTTGGTGATCACCTTGTTACAGCCGCAGTAGTAGCAAATGTTGGCGCAGAACGGCACGTGCACATACACCGACAACGGCCGCAACGCCGCGCGGCTTTCGCTCAGGGCATGCACCAAGGCGCTGCCGGCGACGTTTTCGTTGAATTGCAACGCGGTGGGGTATGAGGTGTAGCGAGGACCGGGGCGGTCGTAACGGCGAATCAGGTCAGCATCCCAATGAATGGCGTCGAGCATGGCGGCGGTCCGGTGCAGTGCGTGGGCGGCCAGTCTAGGAAGCTGCGACAAAGCGGATCTTGACTTGACGCAACCCGACGGAAAATCCCTACAGGAGAACCGACGTCTGACATGCACCAATACGGCGCACCCCCAGCACTGCGGCCGGCTCGAGGCAACACCTTTCGGAGGAAAGTACGTACGTCCCATCTGGAAAAGCGACATTCATCTGGCGAAATGCGTCATTGCGCCATCAATCGGCCAGTAGCGGCGCCTTTCGGTCCTGTTATTGCAATAAGCGCACGCTAGACAAAGCACTGCCCTTTGTCATTTGCGAGCACCGACATGCACCTTAAAAGTCACGAGATGGCCCTCAGCGGCCGCGAGAAGCGTTGGCTGCCCTGGTGGGGCACGCACAACAAATGGGCCTTGCGCTGGGCCAGCCTGATCAACCGCAACCAGGCGGCGCGACTGGAAAAAACCTTTACCGGCATGGCCAACACGCGCGCGCAGTTGTTGCTCGGCTGGACGCAGCAACATTGGCAGCAACTGCATCAGGTAGCGGCAACGCTGAGCGAGCAATGGCCGCGCGTGGATGCCGCCCAGTTGCAGCGCATTGCCGAGCCGATGCGCGAGGTGTCGGAGCTGTTTGTGGTCAGCGCCGACGGCACGTTGCTCGCCTCCACCCATGCGCCGCGAGTGGGGCAACGCCACGACGCCAAAGCGCTGGCCGCCGGTCTTCGCGCGCCGTTTCTGCTCGGGCCTTACAAAGATCAAGTCACCGCCACGCTCGGTGCCACCACCTCGCGCTTCCATGACGCCGTGACGCTGATGTTTCACCAGCCGCTGATCGTCGCCGGCAAAACCGTCGCCTGCCTGTGCGCGCGCATTCCCAACGATGTGATGAGCGACTTGATCCAACGCGAAGCCGGCCACGTGTACCGCGACTCCGGCGACAACTATTTATTTATGATCAAGTCGGTGTATGACCCGGCCATCGCGCCCGGCACCGCGCTGTCGCGCTCACGCTTTGAAGACAGCACCTTCAGCGCTGGCGAAAACCTCAAGGACGGCGTGCACACCCCGTTCGGCACCGTGCGCGTTACCCAGCACACCGAATTCGAACTGCGCTTTACCGACCCCGCCACCCAGGAGTTGCACCCCGGCGTGCGCGAAACCATGCGCTGCGGCAGCAACCTGTTCGTGCTGTATCCCGGCTACCCGGATTACCGCCGCGTGCCCGTAGTCGGCGCCGGCCTGACCCTCAACCTGCCCGGGTCGCCCGATACCTGGGGGATGATGTGCGAGGGCGATCTGGAAGAGGTGTATCGCCCGCGCAGCCTCAGTTACACCTTGCTCAAAGCGCTGCTGCTGAATGTCGGGGTCGCCGCCGCGTTGCTGTACGGCGCCCACGCCGGCCTGGGCTGGCAAGGTGAACATTTGCCTTGGGCGCTGTTTGGCGTGAGCGCGCTGGTGTTGTTCAACTTCTGGTACTTCAGCCTGCGTCCGCGCAGCCAGAAATTGCAGGCGCTGTGCGACTTCTTCCTGGACACCGCCGAATGCGGCGCGCCGCTGAGCAACCGCTTCAGCGCCACCCATTTGCAAGCCGATGAAACCGGCTCGCTGGCCGGCTGGGTCAACAGCTTCGTCGACAAGATGGACGACACCATGCAGAGCATCGTCTCTGCCGGCAGCGCGCTGCACCACACCAGCGCCGCGCTCAACCAGACCTCCAGCACCGTAAGCCTGTGCGCCAACCAGCAGAACAGCGCCGCCCAAGCGACCGCCGAAGCCACCCAAGGGGTTAGCCACAGCATCAGCGCCATGACTGAGCACATCCTGGGCAGCGAACATGCCTCGCAACAAGCGCTGCAACTGGCCAAGGAAGGCGCCAGCGTGGTGCAGCAGACCACCGAACAAATCAGCCGCCTGGCCAGCCTGGTCAGCGATGCCACCCGCACTATCGAAGGCCTGAGCCAACACACGGTGGCGGTGCAGAGCATCAGCGAAACCATTCGCGGCATCGCCGAACAAACCAACCTGTTGGCGCTCAACGCCGCCATTGAAGCCGCGCGGGCCGGCGAGTCGGGACGTGGCTTTGCCGTGGTTGCCGAGGAAGTGCGCAACCTCGCCCAGCGCACCGCCGAGGCCACGCACGCTATCGCCCAGAGCCTGCACAGCATGCGTCAGCAAGCCGTGCAGGCGGTTGGCTCGATGCAGCAATGCCAAACCAGCGTCGGCACCAGCGTTGACCAAGCCACGCAGGCTAACCAGGCGTTGCAGCGCATTCATGAGGAGGTGGCGGGCATGCAAATGCAGATCGGCGAAATCAGCCGCGCCATGCAATCGCAGCGCGACCAAGCTCAAGCCGCCAATCTGCAAGCGCAAACCATCAGTTCAGGCGCGGGCCAAAGCGCCGAAGCCGCAAACCAGACCCAGCTCGCCGCCCGTGCTCTGGAGCGGTTGGTGCTCGACCTGCACAAAGCCGCCAGCCGGCTTGGGCAGGCAGAGCCAAGCGCGTAAACCGCGTTTGCTGCAACGCCCCACCCTCTTGACCCACCCCGCCGCCACCGCTACGGTGCGCGGCGTTTATCCACGCAGGTGCGTCCGGCTCACACGAGCCCGGCGTTAAACGGGAAGCCGGTGCGCTCCATAGGAGCCATCCCGGCGCTGCCCCCGCAACGGTAATCGACCGCAGCCACGCTGCATGCCCGATCGACACACCACTGGGTTGTTTCCTGGGAAGGTGATCGCGGCAGGAAAGGATGCCCTTTCAGTCGAGAGCCCGGAGACCGGCCTGCATGGAATCGACTGGTGTTGCGGAGGGCAGCACCATCAAGCGCAGGCGCCTTCAAGCGCCACGCTTGCCCATGCCCTCCTCAAAAATCTTTTGAGGAATACTCCATGAAGTACCGACATCTCGCCCTGCCCGCGCTGCTGCTGCCCGCTGTGGTGCAGGCGCAAAGCACTGACCAAGTGCTGAAGCTGCAAGAAATGGTCATCACCTCCGGCCGCAACGCCGAGCCGTTAGCGCAGGCCACCGCTGCTGCCAAGGTGTTCACCCGTGCTGACATCGAGCGTTTGCAGCCCCGCTCCATCACCGACCTGCTCACCCGCGTGCCTGGCGTGCAACTGGTGCAGAACGGTGGGCGCGGCAGCAACACCTCACTGTTTATTCGGGGCAGCAGCAACACTCAAAGCCTAATTCTGGTGGACGGCCAACGCATCGGTTCGGCCTCCGATGGCGGCGCCAGTCTGCAGTTTTTAAGCCTCGAACAAATCGAACGCATCGAGGTGGTACGCGGCTCGCGCTCGGCCTTGTATGGCAGCGATGCCATTGGCGGCGTGGTGCAGATTTTCACCCGTCGCGGCGACAGCGGCCTGCAACCGCGCCTGGCCGTGAGCGCCGGAAGTCACCAAAGCTGGCAGCGCAGCCTGGGCCTCAGTGGCGGCGATGAACAGACGCGCTTCAGCCTCAACGGCAGCCTCGACGAAACCGCCGGCAGCGACCGCACCGGCCAGTCCTACGATTCCGACAGCGACCACGACGCCTACCGCAACAAAGCCTTGAGCTTCAACCTCAGCCACCAATTCAACGAGCGCGTCGAAGGCGGCGTCAGCCTGCTGGACCAACGCGGCCGCAACGAGTACGACAACCCGTTCGGTCGCTTCGACATGAGCACCTTCCTCAGCTATCCGCAGCAGCCTTACACCGACTTCACCCTCAGCAGCGCCAGCGGTTTTGTCGACGCGCAGTTCAACGACCTCTGGAGCAGTCGCTGGGAAGTCGGCCACAGCGAAAGCCGGCAGAAAAGCCAAGACAAACTCAGCGACGAAGTGAGCGTGTTCAACACCTACCGCGACTCCGTGTCGTGGTTGAACACCTTGGAACTAGGCGAGCAGCACACCGTGCTCGCCGGGGTCGATTTCTACGAGGACCAATTGCACAGCAGCACCCAATACAACCAACAAACCCGTTGGAACCAGGCCGCTTTTGCACAACATCGTTTCCAGGGCGAGTGGTTCGCCACCGAGCTGGGATTGCGCCGAGACAAGAATGAACAGTTCGGTAGCGAGAACACCTGGAACGGCGCGTTGACCGTGCCGGTGGGCGACAGCACATCGGTGATCGCCTCCTACAGCGAAGGCTTCCGCGCACCGACTTACAACGAGCTGTACTGGCCGGATGACGGTAATGGCTATGTCGGCAATCCGGGCCTGTCACCCGAGCACTCGAAAACTTACGAGCTGCAAGTGCGCGGCGAGTACCTGGCCACGCGCTGGAGCCTGGCCGCTTACCGCAACGACGTACGCGACCTGATCAGCACCGTGCTCTGCGACCCGGCGACGTTTTTGTACTGCGCGGTGAACCTCAACACCGCGCGCTTACAAGGCGTGGAGCTGACGCTGGAGCGCGACGTGCTCGGCTGGCAAGCCTCGGCCAACGCCACCTGGCTCGACGCCCGCGACCGCGAAACCGGCCACGCCTTGCCGCGCCGGGCCAAGCGCACCTTGAACCTGGACCTCGATCGCCGCTTTGGCGCAGTGAGCCTCGGCGCCAATTGGCAAGCCGTGAGCGGCAGCTACGACGACGTGGGTAATACGCGGGAATTGCCCGGATATGGACTGCTGGGGTTGCGCAGCAGTTGGCAGGCGTCGGGGGAGCTGGTGCTGAATTTTAGTGTCGATAACGTGCTGGATAAAGACTACAGCCGGGCGCTGTACAACCATGACGGCGAGTACCACGGGTATCGGGAGGATGGGCGCACGGCGACGCTTGGGTTTGTGTGGACGCCGGCGATTTAGGCGTTTGCAGGAATCGCGGCTGAAGCCGCTCCTACAGTTTTATAAACCGCGCGCGCGTCCCCTGTGGGAGCGGCATAAGCGGCCAAAGAGTTGCGTAAAGACCACAATTCTGGATCCCCGCATGCGCGAGGATGACGGGGGAAATGACATAAACCTCCGTCATTCCCGCGCAGGCGGGAATCCAGAATTTCGAGCCGGGCGCGCTTCATGAAAATACCGGCTAAGCGCTTCAAACCGCTCAACGCATCCCCGCCAACGCCTCACAAAGCCGCTCAGTCGCCCCAAGCATCTGCAAACTCGGCCGCTCAATGCCTTTATCCGGCAGCACCAGCAATTGCCCACGCCGCACCGCTTTAAGCTGTGGCCAGCGCGCCCAACTTTCCAATTGCGCCTGATCGCCACCAACAATCACATGGGGATCGCGCTGCAGCACCGCTTCCACACTCACTTGCGGCGCGGGCAGCGCCACGTCGGCAAATACGTTTTTCGCCCCGCATACGCCCAGCGCATCACTGATGATCTGCGCCCCACCCACCGTGTACAGCGGCGAGTTCCAGACCTGATAGAACACCGGCAACGGCTCATCACGCCGGTAGCGCTGTTGCAGCGATGCCAGGCGCTGGCGGAATGCATCGGCGCGCTCGCGGCCGTTTTCAGCGCGGCCTACCCGCTCGCCGATGGCCTGAAACTGCTCGGCCAGTTGCGACAAGGTGTGGGGCTGGGCCTCGAACAGCGGAATGCCGAAGCCGATCAGTTGTTGGCGTTGCGCGGCGCTGATGCTGTCGGGCCAGAGCAGCAGCAAGTCAGGCTTGAGTGCCAGCAGCCCTTCCATTTCCAGCTGACCGTAGCGGCCCACCGAAGGCAGCGCGGCCAAGGCAGCCGGGCGTTCACCACCGTCGAGTACGCCAACCAGCAAGTCGGCGGCATCCAGTTCGAGCATGACTTCGCTAAGCGATGGCGCCAGGCTCACCACGCGCAACTGCGCCGCTGCCGGCCAGGTCAGCGTGCACAGCAGGCAGGCGAGCAGGAGGCGCATCAGCTGAGTTGGCGAGGGATACGGTAGAGCGCCAGCAGCACCACGCTGGCCAGCGCGAGGAGAATCAGCGGAATGGCTTCCAGGCCGGTAAACACGGCGATGGCGGCGATCCAGGCGGGCAGGCCTGCACCGAGAAAAGCCAGACGACGCCGAGCGGCGAGGTCCAGCCAGGCGGCGGGTTCTTCCGGGGTGTCGAGGGCTTGTTCGGTGGCGATCAGGCCGCGCTTGTAGGCGCTGAATAACGGCAGGCTGACGAACAGGGAAGCCAGGCCACCGATGAACAGCGGCATGGCCAGCACCGACACGGTTTTATCGGCGCCGAACAGCAGGTTGACGATAAACACTGGCGCCAAGGTGAGCGCCAGTTGCCGCCACCACAGCAGGTCGAGCCGCTTGCGCACCTCGTTGCGGGTCACAGGCTTTCCTCGGCCTCGCCTTGGTGTTGGTTGCCCAACAGGTGCCCGAGTTTTCCGGCCTTGGTCGCCAGGTAGTACTTGTTGTGCGGGTTGTGTTCGATTTGCAGCGGCTTGCGCTCGGCCACCGGAATGCCCATATCGGCCAGCGCTTTGAGTTTGCGCGGGTTGTTGGTCATCAGCTTCAGCGAGGTGATGCCCAGATGGTTGAGCATCGGCAGGCAGATCGAGTAATCACGCTGGTCTGCGCCAAAGCCCAGACGCTCGTTGGCTTCGACGGTGTCGGCGCCGCCGTCTTGCAGTTCATAGGCGCGGATTTTGTTCATCAGGCCAATGCCACGGCCTTCCTGACGCAGGTACAGCAGCACGCCGCGGCCTTCTTTGGCGATGGCAGCCAACGCCGCTTCCAGTTGAAAACCACAGTCGCAGCGCAGGCTGAACAGGGCATCACCGGTGAGGCATTCGGAGTGCAAACGGCCCAGCACTGGCGCGCCGTCAGCCACATCGCCGAGAGTCAGCGCGACGTGTTCACGGCCGGTGCCTTCTTCAAGAAAGCCATGCATGGTGAAGACGGCAAAGGGAGTGGGCAGTTGGGAGGCGGCGACGAAGACGACAGACACCGTATGCTCCTAATAAGGAAATGGCGGAAATTTCGCACGGGGGCGGCATTGTAGCAGCAGGCTTTGCGCGTCGGTCAGCCTGAATTGCTGGCTATAAAGATCAAAGTGGTTGATCGATATAGCCTCATTGCAACCAATCGACCACCACGCGCGTGGCCGCCGCCAGCGTTTCGTTACGCGGGCTTGCGTCCTTGATGGTTTGCGTCAGGTACAGCGTCAGCACAACGGGCGCTTTGCCGGGTGGCCAGAGCACAGCCACATCGTTGGTGGTGCCGTAATCGCCAGTGCCGGTTTTATCGCCGACCTGCCAATTCGCCGGTACGCCAGCGCGGATACGCGTGGCCCCCGTGGTGTTGCCCCGCAGCCAGGTTTGCAGTTGCTGGCGCTGCGAATCCGGCAAGGCGTCACCGACAACAAGACGTTGCAGGCTGTGGGCCATGGCGAGCGGCGTGGTGGTGTCGCGCAGGTCGCCGGGAATGGCGCTGTTCAATTCGGTTTCCCAGCGTTCCAGGCGGAAGTGATGGTCGCCGATGGAGCGGGCAAAGGTGGTCAGCCCTTCCGGGCCGTCGAGCAATTTCATCAGCAGGTTGGCGGCGCTGTTGTCGCTGTACTGCACGGTAGCGGCGCACAGCTCGGCGACGGTCATGCCGTCTTGCACGTGCTTTTCGCTGACCGGCGAGTACGAGACCAAGTCACTTTTGCGATAGGTGATGCGCTCGTCCAACAGCCCTGGCGTTAACACGCTGCGTTGCAAAATGGCCCCGGCGAGCATGGCCTTGAAGGTGCTGCACAAGGGGAAAGGTTCGTCGCCCCGGTAACTGAGCACCTCGCCGTTGCCGGTGTTCAGCGCCACCACGCCAAGGCGGCCAGCGAAGGTGGTTTCCAGCTGTTTGAGGCGTTGCACCGCATCGCTCGACTCAACGGCCCAGGCAGGCAATAGCGGCAATGCAGCGGCGGCGAGGAGAAAGGTGCGGCGTTTCAAGAGAAGCGTCATAGGCCTAGTTTTTCGATTCCAGAATCAAAACGCCCTGCTCTTCGCGCCAGCGCACGCGGTTGAGAAAGCTCATACCGAGCAGCGCTTCGGTGGGGGCTGGGCCGTCCAGTACGGTGGCTTCGACGCCGAGCAGTTCCAGGGCGCCGACTTTCACTCGGTCCAGCGAAACGCGCCAGGCGTTGGCGGTGCCGCTGGCGGTGCTGACGACAGTGGGTTTGCCCACGGCGCGGTAGTCGATGCCCAACTGCCGGGCTTGCGAGTCGTTCATGGCGACGGTGGTGGCGCCGGTGTCGACCAGAAATTGCACCGGCTGGCCGTTGGCCGAACCGGCAATCCAGTAATGCCCGCCCAAGCCTTTGGCGATGCTCACCTGGGTTTTGGTGGGAATGGCAAAGCCCTGGCTGTATTCGCGTTCCAGCGGATACAGACGTTCCACGCCATCCACGCGCAGCACCGCGCCTCTGCCGTCCGCGCTGACCACCACCACGCCGCCGGGGCCGGTTTTGCCGACCTTCACCAGCTTGCGCTCGCCATCGACGTTGATCACCGCCGCGCCCGGGAACAGGCCGACCACCATGACCTGTTCGGCCGCCGTGGCCACGCCGAATGAAAGCAGGCTCATCAGCCCGGCAGCCAGCGCGTACTTCCTGTGCTTTGTCATAGCGTCGATGCCTGTTGCGTGGTGGTTATTCAAAAGGGATAGGGTTGCTGCCAGCGCTCGAAAATGGGCCGCAGGCTGCCGTCTCTCACCAGCAGCTCCATGCGCGCGTCGTATACCCGGGCCAGCGCGTGACCATCAGCGGTATCGGCAAAACCCAGGTACAGCGGCAAGTCAGTCAGCTCGGTGGCGCGAAAGCGCGTGGCGTCGTCGGCCTCCTCGAGCACTTCTTGCACTTCGGTGCGGGCGTCGAGGTAGAAATCGACGTGCTTGAGTTCCAGCATCGAGAGGATACCGTCGCGCCGATAAACTTCTTGGTAGTGGTTCAAATGCGGCAGATATTTTTCGTAGGCATAACCGCGCACCCAGGCCAGGCGAAAGGTGCCGACGTTTTGCAGGTTGATGGCCGGCGCATCGGCCAGGCCCAGGGCGCTGATGCGGTCGGCGTCATAGTGCCAGCGTGGGTAAAACACGCCGTCCTGGATCTCGTTCATGTACGAGCCCACGAACGCGTCGGCGCCGCCGCGCTGCACCAGGCCGACCGAGCGGGTGTAAGGAACGCTGTGAATGTTCAGGCGAATGCCGGCGGGTTCGAACACGGCGCGCAGAATATCCCAGGCCATGCCGCTGCCGTCGGCATTGGTGTGGTCAACCCACACCTCACTGGCCAGGCGGATTTGCGTGGGCGTGGCGGCTTGCGCCATCGGTCCGCCAGCCGCCACAAGCAGCGCCACCGCCATGAGCCGAGCGAACCACTTGCCTGTTAACCACTTGCCACGCATAGCCCGTTCCCTTAAACGCCGCCGTGCCACTTAGCTTGCCACTGAGTGCACCCAGTATTGGGCCCAGCCCCACACCACCAGTTGCATGGCCAGCCAGGCGAACACCCCGGCCAGCAGGTCGTCGAGCATGATGCCGACGCCGCCGTGCACATGCCGGTCGATCCAGCGGATCGGCCACGGCTTGAGGATGTCGAAAATGCGGAACATGACAAAGCCTAGCAGCAACCAGCCCCAGCCTTCCGGCACCAGCCAGAGGGTGATCCACATGCCGACCATTTCGTCCCAGACGATGCCTTCGTGGTCATGCACACGCAAATCATCGGCCACTTTGCCGCACAGCCAGAAGCCGAACAGCATGGTCACGCCGAGCATCAGCCAGTAGCCCCAGTCGGGCAGCATTTGCCACAGCGGAATAAAGGGCAGCGCCACCAACGAACCCCAGGTGCCCGGTGCTTTGGGCAAGGTGCCCGAGCCAAACCCGAAGGCCAGGAAATGCCACGGATTGCGCCACACCGAAGGCGGAGCGTCAGGAACCGTTTTCTTGCTAGGTTGCGTCACCCGAGCCCCCAAAATGTAAAAAGCCGCGCGAAGAAGGCGCAAGGCTATGACCGGATGAATCCAGGAAGTGCACCCCTTTTCCGCTTTCCACTCGACCGATGACCGTCACCGGCCAGCCGTCTTGCTGAAGCAAGGCGAGGTGCCTGGGCGGTAAGGTAAAGGCCAGCACGTAATCATCGCCACCGCTGGCAGCGCACTGCCAGGCGGCGTCGCAATCCAGCCAGGCCGATACGGCCGGCGACAACGGTAAGCGATCCCGCTCGATGTGCAAGGCCACGCCCGAGGCCAAGGCGATATGGCCGCAATCGGCAAGCAAGCCATCGGAAATATCCAGGGCTGCCGTGGCCTTGCCGCGCAGCGCCTGGCCCAGCGCCAATTGCGGCTGCGGTGACCAATAGCGCGCCAGCAGCGGCTCGGCAATCTGCGCGGCGGCCGCGCGCTGCCCGAGCACCAACGGCAACGCCGCCGCCGCATCGCCCAATGCACCGCCCACACAGAGCAAATCGCCCACCTGAGCGCCCGCACGGGTCAGCGCCTGCCCGGCTGGCAGGCGGCCAAATACGGTGAGGGTCAGGGTCAGCGGCCCGCGCGTGGTGTCGCCGCCAATCAGGCGCATCGAACAGGCCTGCGCCATTTCGTTGAGGCCGGCGGCGAAGGCTTGCAGCCAATCGGCATCGGCCTGCGGCAGGGTTAGGGCGAGGGTAAAACCAATGGGCGCAGCACCCATGGCAGCGAGGTCGCTGGTGGACACCGCCAGCGCGCGCTGCCCGAGCAGGAATGCATCGCACGCTTCAGGAAAATGCACACCGACCACGAGCGTGTCGGTGGAAATCGCCAGCTGTTCGCCAGCGTTCAGGGCCAGCAGCGCGCAATCGTCGCCAATGCCCTGCACCACGGCCTCGCCAGGCTGCGCACAGGGCGCAGCGGCGAAGTAGCGGCGGATCAGCTCGAACTCACCCACGGCTCCGGTCAACGCTTGTTGGCGTTGACTTCAGCAGCGCGTAAACGCGGTGCCAATTTGTCCAACACACCGTTGACGAACTTGTGTCCGTCGGTAGCGCCGAACACTTTGGCCAGCTCGATACCTTCGTTGATCACCACGCGATACGGCACGTCGATACGCTTGAGCATTTCAAACGTGGACAAGCGCAGGATGGCCAGCTCAACCGGGTCGAGCTCGTCCTGAGCGCGGTCCAGGCAAGGCGCGAACGCCTCGTCAATTTCAGTTTTGTGCGCCGGCACGCCGTGCAGAATTTCACGGAAGTAGGCGCCGTCTACGCTGGTGAAATCGTTGTCGACGCGAAACTGCGCTTCGATTTCATTCACCGACTGCCCTGCCAGGTGCCACTGATACAACGCCTGCATGGCCAGGCTGCGCGCCTGACGGCGGGCCGCGATCTTGCCGGTGGGCGCGTTCGGGCTTTTCTCTGCCGGCGGGTTGAAGCTGTCGTCTTCGTCGTTAATCACTTGGCCTCCAACTGCGCCAGCAGGCTGACCATTTCCAGGGCGGAAAGGGCCGCTTCAGCGCCTTTGTTGCCGGCTTTAGTGCCGGAACGTTCGATGGCTTGCTCGATGGAATCGACGGTCAGTACGCCGAAAGCAACCGGCACGCCGAACTCCATGGACACCTGGGCCAGGCCCTTGGTGCATTCACCGGCGACGTATTCGAAGTGCGGAGTGCCGCCACGAATCACTGCGCCCAGGGCGATGATGGCCGAGTACTCGCTGCGCTGAGCGACTTTCTGGGCAACCAACGGAATTTCAAACGCACCCGGCGCGCGGATGATGGTGATGTCGCTTTCGCTCACGCCGTGACGCACCAGGGCGTCTACGGCACCGCTCACCAGGCTTTCGACCACGAAGCTGTTGAAACGGCCTACCACCAGCGCATAGCTGCCTTTGGGGGCAATGAAAGTACCTTCGATGGTCTTCAGGGTCATGGCGTTCTCGTATTGAAAGAGCAATTTAGAGTTAAGAGCCTGGGTGGGCATTTGCCCAATCCCCCGGCTATTTAAAAATTCAGGACCGTCGCGAGCGAAGGTCAGGCAAGGCAAAAACGGGTATCGAACACGTTTTTAACGCCGCATGACCCAGCGCAGCAGGTACCTCGGGTTATTCGGAGGGCAGGTATTCTACAACTTCCAGGTCAAAGCCCGATATCGCGTTGAACTTCACCGGTGAACTCAGCAAGCGCATTTTGCGCACGCCCAGGTCACGCAGAATCTGCGAGCCGGCGCCCACGGTGCTGTAGGTGGTAGCGCTGGCTTTTTGTTCGCCGCCCAACTGTTGCTCCAGGTGCGCGAGCAAGTCGGAACCGGTCAACTGGTTACCCAACAGCAGCACCACGCCGCTGCCGGCCTCGGCCACTTTGGTCATGGCGGCGCGCAGGCTCCAGCGGCCCGGTTGTTTCACCATCAGCAAGTCGCGCAGCGGTTCCATGCTGTGCACGCGCACCAGCGTGGGCTCTTCCGGGCAGATTTTGCCGAGGGTCAGCGCCATGTGAATGTCGCCTTCGACCGAGTCGCGGTAGGTCACCAGGTTGAAGTGGCCCAGCTCGCTGTCCAGCGATTGCTCGGAAATACGCTCCACGGTGTGTTCGTGAATCAGGCGGTAATGGATCAAGTCGGCGATGGTGCCGATCTTGATGTCATGCAGCTCGGCAAACGCTTCCAGCTCGGCGCGGCGCGACATGGTGCCGTCGTCGTTCATGATTTCGCAGATCACTCCGCTCGGCTCGAAGCCGCCCAGGCGCGCCAGGTCGCAGGCCGCTTCGGTGTGGCCAGCGCGGGCTAGCACACCGCCCGGTTGCGCCATCAGCGGGAAAATGTGGCCGGGGCTGACGATGTCGTCGGCCTTGGCGTCTTTCGCGGCAGCGGCTTGCACGGTGCGGGCGCGGTCGGCAGCGGAGATGCCGGTGGTCACGCCGGTGGCCGCCTCGATGGAGACGGTGAACTTGGTGCCAAAGCCCGAGCCGTTGCGCGGCGCCATCAACGGCAGCTTGAGGGTTTCGCAACGCTCGCGGCTCATGGGCATGCAGATCAGCCCGCGGGCGTGCTTGGCCATGAAGTTGATGTGTTCAGCGGTGACGCATTCGGAGGCGATGATCAGGTCGCCTTCGTTCTCGCGGTCTTCGTCATCCATGAGGATGACCATTTTGCCGGCGCGAATATCGGCAACCAATTCTTCGATGCTGTTAAGAGCCATGGGGCGTGCCTTACGTCGTAATTAGCGGTAGCCGTGTTCGGCCAGGAAAGTTTCGGTCAGGCCGGACGAACCGTGCGCTGCCGCAGTGGCCTCGGCGGCTTTGTCACCGAGCAGCAAACGCTCCAGGTAACGCGCCAGCAGATCGACCTCAAGGTTCACCCGGCGACCCGGCCGGTAGTCGGCCATGATGGTTTCGCCCAGGGTGTGCGGCACGATGGTCAGCTCGAACTCGGCGCCATTGACGCCGTTCACCGTCAGGCTGGTGCCGTCGACGGTGATCGAGCCTTTCAGGGCGATGTACTTGGCCAGCTCACGCGGGGCGCGGATGCGAAATTGCACGGCGCGGGCGTTGTCTTCGCGGGCGATCACTTCGCCGACGCCGTCAACGTGGCCGCTAACCAAGTGGCCACCCAGGCGACTGCTGGGTGTCAGGGCTTTTTCCAGGTTGACCTTGCTGCCCGCTTTCAAGTCGTTGAAGGCGCTGCAGGCCAGGGTTTCGCGGCTGACGTCAGCCCAGAAACCATCGCCCGGCAATTGCACGGCAGTCAGGCATACGCCGTTCACGGCAATGCTGTCGCCGAGCTTGACGTCGGCCAGGTCGAGCTTGCCGGTTTCCACGTACACGCGTACGTCGCCGCCTTTGGGGGTCAGGGCGCGAATGGTGCCGAGGGCTTCGATTATTCCGGTGAACATGCGGCCTCCTCAGAAAGAGGTGCCGGAAAAACAGCACGATTAAGCATGGATCGAACTCCTGTTTAATAAAAAACAGGGCGTGTTGGATCGAAAGGGATGTCTCAAACGGGCGCACGCACGCGTGGGCCCTGGCAGGCAATCCCGTTCTCTCTTTATCCGGACTATGACCGTCGGCCTCGGAATCACACCGAGTCTGCTGACCTTGCCGCTGCCGTTGTCGGCTGCCGCAAGCGCTCGCGGGCTAAGCGCATTGCGCGCCATTACCGCCGGTGGGGAATCGCACCCCGCCCTGAGAACGTTCAGCCATCTGCATGGCTGGGCTGCGTTTTTACCACAACTCGCCGTTTGATTGCATCTATGTAGGGGCATTCAGATGGCTGCGTAGCCGATCAGCTGGGTTTATCCGGCACGGCGATGATTCGCCAGTCGTCGCCCACGGCGCGCATCTCGATAATCTTCAACGGCGCGGCTTCGGCCATGCGTGCCAGCGGCATGTCCAGCAAGGGGCGAGCACTGGAGCCGAGGAATTTGGCGGCCACGAACAGCTGGAATTCATCCACCAGGCCCAAGCGCGCGAAGGCGCCCGCCAGGCGCGGACCTGCCTCCACCAACACTTCGTTAACGCCCTGGCCTGCCAGCTCGGCGAGCAGCTTGCGCAAGTCGACATGCCCATTGCTGCCGGGGATGGCCAGCAGCGTGTGGCCTTCTTCCAGGAAACGATCACGGGCAGACGCCGCCGCGCAGGTGGCCACCAACGCCGCGCCGGCCTGGTAGAACGGCGCGCTCAGCGGAACGCGCAAGCGGCCGTCGACCAGCACGCGCAGTGGCGGGCGGGTCATGGCCAGCGCGGTGAGTTCAGCGTTCAGGCCCAGCTCATCGGGGCGCACGGTGAGCCGCGCGCCGTCGGCCAACACCGTGTCAGCGCCGGTCAGCACCACGCTGGCTTGGGCGCGCAAGCGCTGCACGGCGGCACGCGCTGCCGGGCCGGTAATCCACTGGCTTTCGCCGCTAGCCATGGCCGTGCGCCCGTCCAGACTCATGGCCAACTTCACCCGCACGAACGGCAGGCCTTTTTCCATGCGTTTGATAAACCCGGCGTTCAAGGCGCGGGCTTCGGCTTCCATCACGCCGCTGTGCACGGTGATGCCGGCTTGCATCAAGCGCAGCAAGCCGCGACCGGACACCTCGGGATTGGGGTCTTGCATGGCCGCCACCACGCGGCCCACGCCGGCATTCACCAACGCATCGGCACACGGCGGCGTGCGGCCATGGTGGCTGCACGGTTCAAGGGTGACGTAGGCCGTGGCGCCCTGGGCTTTGGCGCCGGCCTGGCGCAAGGCGTGCACTTCGGCGTGGGGCTCACCGGCGCGGGCATGCCAGCCTTCGCCGACAATTTTGCCGTTGGCGACGATGACGCAGCCGACACGCGGATTGGGATGGGTGGAGTAGATGCCTTTGCGCGCCAGTTCCAGCGCGCGGGCCATGAATTGCGGGTCAGCCGCGGCCTGTTCGGAAGTCGGCATTCAGTCTTGCGCCGGTTCGCGGGAGAGGCGGTCGATTTCCTCGCGGAATTCGTTGAGATCCTGGAAGCGGCGGTAAACGGAAGCGAAGCGGATATAGGCGACTTCATCAAGCTTTTGCAGCTCGGTCATCACCAGCTCCCCCAGCACCCGCGACTTGATTTCGCGCTCACCCGTGGCGCGCATCTTGTGCTTGATGTGGGCGATGGCGGCTTCGAGTCGCTCGATGCTGACCGGGCGTTTTTCCAGCGCGCGTTGCATGCCGGCGCGTAACTTTTCTTCATCGAATGGTTGGCGGCTGCCGTCTTGCTTAATCAGGCGCGGCATCACCAGTTCGGCGGTTTCAAAGGTGGTGAAACGCTCTTCGCAGGCCAGGCATTCCCGGCGGCGGCGAACCTGTTCGCCCTCGGCGACCAATCGCGAATCGATAACCTTGGTGTCGTTGGCGCCGCAGAAGGGACAGTGCATAAAATAAATGGCAACAAAATGAAGGAGGGGCCATGGTAGCGCATCCCACTGGCAAGACAACCCGGCTACTTTGCGGTATACAAGCGCCCGCCTCACATTCGCGCCACGGCTGATGGAATTCTCTATGTTTCGCCCATTCGTTCTGCTTTGTGCCTTCTCGCTGCTCGCCGCCTGCGCCAGCGAAACCCCGACGCCCGTCGTTGCGCCCGTCGCCAGCAAACCCGCCGCAGCGCCGGCGCCGGAGCCTGCGCCGCTGCCCGCCAACCTGCGCGAGCTGACCGGCAATCTGGTGGACGTTCCCGCTGGCGCCAACGTTGAACTGGCGTTGCTGGTGATCGACGAACGCGACCGCCCGCAACAGCTTTTGGGCAATATCAGCGTGCAGGGCACCGGCCGCTTGCTGCCGTTCCACCTGCCGTTCAACCCCGACTCCTTCCCGGCCGATGCGCGCGTTGAACTGCATGGCCGCGTGACCCAGTCGGCGCAGTTGATCCTGCGCCTGAATCCGCTGCGCATTACCTCGCCCAGCACCCAACAAGTCGGCAATCTGCGTTTCGAAACCGCACCATGACGCCACCGCTTGACCTGCAAGCAGCGTTGAGCGAATTGCTTGGCGATGCGCAGTTGGTGGCCGAAACCTTGCCCGGCACCGACCTGCGTTTATGGCTGATTGACGCCAACAACATGGACCGCGCCTTCACCCCCGAAGAAACCCGGCGCATTCTCGAAGACCCGCCCTACTGGTGCTTTTGCTGGGCCAGCGGCCTGGTACTGGCGCGCTTTTTCGCCGACCACCCCGAGTGGGTCGCCGGTAAACGGGTGTTGGATTTCGGAGCCGGCTCGGGCGTTGCCGCCATCGCGGCGGCCAAGGCTGGCGCGGTGGAGGTGGTGGCGTGCGATCTCGATCCGGTGGCCCTGGCCGCGTGCCGTGCCAATGCTGAACTCAACGGCGTGTCGCTGACGTATTCGGAAGACTTCTTTGCCGAGCGGGACCGCTTCGATTTGATCATCGTCGCCGACGTGCTGTACGACCGCGCCAACCTGCCCTTGCTTGACCACTTTCTGAGTCGCGGCCGCGAAGCGTTGGTTGCCGACTCACGCGTGCGCGACTTCAATCACCCGCTGTACCGGCGCCTGGATATTCTCGAAGCCTGCACCTGGCCGGATCTGGCCGAGCCGGAAGAGTTTCGCTACGTCAGCCTTTACCACGCTGCCCGTTAGCGGCCGTGGCTGGCGAATTGCGGTACCAAGCTGTTCGCCCCGTACGCCGGCAGCCACAACCAACCGCTCACGCCGAGCATCAGTAGCACCAGCAGCGCCGCCAGAAACGGTGTGCTGTTGAGCGCGGCGCGGTAACGGGTTGGCACCACGGTGGGCATGTGCCGTTGTTGCAGCGTGAGCCAGATGGCGGGGGCGATACACAAGGTGGAAACCGTAGCGGTGAGCAAGCCCGCAACCAAGGCGCCGGCTTCGGTAGCAGAAAGCGGCCCCGCTCCCAGCGTGCCGGCGACCAATAGCGCCGCTAACGCGCCGTAGCGCCAACGCTGCAGCAGCTCGACAGCGCTGCAATTAGCCAGGCGCGACAACGACAGCGGGCTGTCTGGCTGGCGGCCGTCCAACGCCACTACGATCAGCGCGAACAGGCGTTGCTTGGCCCACCAGGAACCGCCGACCACGGCGAGCGCGACGGCAAACGCGGACGGGCCCGCATTCACTTCGAACAACGCAAAAAAACCCAGCAGCGCCAGCGCATCCAGCGCGAGCGCAAGCCCGACCGCCATGGCCAGCGCCGCAGAGGTTCGCGACGCCCGCCAGGCGGCGAGGCCCAACACCACCGCAAGCACGCCAGCGAGCCCGCCATCACCAATGGCGTAGTTGCGCCAAAACAGCCCGACGGCATCGGCGTAAAGCGCGCCTGCCACGACGACACACGCCGCCAGTAGCACCGCTGCCTTTCCCAGGCCAACAAAATTGAAAACGCGAGGTGTCGTGGCAATCATGCCGGAAGGTCCAAAACAGGGCGCCTGGATGCCGGAGAAACCGAGCGTCTGCGCAGATGACGCGCAGTCTAAGAACACGAATGTGAAGAACGTGTTAAAGCGCCATCAAGGCGTGCGGCGTATCGACATCGCGCAGGATGCCGGCATCGTCCACGGCAACCCGACGCAACGCTTGAGCATTGGCCTGCACCACGACTTTCGCACCGTTGTCGCCCGTTAGCTGCAAGAGCTGTGACCAGAAGGTGCGACCGAAAATAACCGGGTGGCCGGGCTCCCCGTTAAACGTCGGCACGATGATCCGTTGCGGATCGGCCTGCGCCAGCAGGTGACGGAACGTGCCGGGCTGAATCCATGGCATGTCGCCCAGCAGAATGGCGACGGCATCGGCATCGCTGGTTTGCATCAAGGCCGCGACGCCGTCGGCCAGGCTGTGGCCCATGCCGCTGGCCGCCGATGCGCTGAATACGGTCCTGATAGCCGTCGGCAGTTGAAACCGCGACACGTCGTCATCACCGCGCAGCACCAGCCACAGCTCGCTCAGGTGCTCAGCAGCGGCATCAACGCTGGCGGCTAATAGCGGCTGCCCGGAGGGCAACACGGCCTGGCGCTTGTCGGCGCCGAAGCGTTTCGACTGGCCGGCGGCGAGCATCAGCCCGACAACGTTCGACGGTTTCATGCAAGGGACACCACGATTGGGACGCGCCGAGCATATCGCAGCGCGCGTTGGTTGGCCGCTGGCGGCGAGCTTTAGATCGAACGGATCCGCCCCACACCGCTCATAACTTCGAGAGCACTTTCAAGGGCGCGAGCATGCAATCGCTGGACATTCAGGTATGCCGCCAGGCGCGCGCGTGGTTAGCCCAAGGGCGCGGCGTGTGGTTATGCACGGTGCTAAATACCTTTGGCTCGGCGCCACGTGGGCCCGGCGCGATGTTGGTCGCGCTGAGTTCCGGCGAGCTCAAAGGCTCGCTTTCCGGCGGCTGCGTAGAGGAA
The DNA here is from genome assembly GCF_979258585.1 of Pseudomonas sp. AC136. Lineage (NCBI taxonomy): Bacteria > Pseudomonadati > Pseudomonadota > Gammaproteobacteria > Pseudomonadales > Pseudomonadaceae > Pseudomonas > Pseudomonas sp. AC136. The sequence goes on along the minus strand of NZ_OZ409865.1, from coordinate 3,930,604 downwards.
GACTTTCTCGCGCGATTGTGCGCGGGCGGCTTCGATGCAGTGAACCAAGTGGTGCGCTATGGCGACGGCGGCCTGGCGCCGACACGCGCCCTGCCCTGCGGCGGCGTGCTGGATATTCTGCTCGAACACCTGCCCGCCGATGCCCAGGCCGATGAGCACCTGGCGGCGCTGGAAGGCGCGTTGGAGGGCGGCGAACTGCTCACCCGAGTGGTCACGCTGGGCGGCCAGCAGCGCTATTTGGCCTCGGGCAACATGGGCCAGCCACGGGTGCAACAACTCGGGGTTCAGGTGCATATCCGAGTGGGTGCGGTGCAGCGTTTGCTGCTGGCGGGTTGGTCGCCGGTGGCGGAGTACTGCGCCAGTTTTGCCCTGGCGTTGGGCTTTGAAGTAGTGCTGTGCGAGCCGCGTGCCGAGGTGTTGGAAGGTGTGTCGCTGCCAGGCGTTGAAGTGGTGGAGATGCTGCCCGCGCTGTACATCGCCAACGGCGGCTGCCACCGCGCGACGGCGGTGGTGGCCCTCACGCACGACCCGCGTCTGGACGACCTTACGCTCATGGAAGCGGTGCGCACCGAGGCGTTTTATATCGGCGCCATGGGCTCACAGCGCACCAGTGGCAAGCGGCGCGAGCGGCTGGCGCGCGTGGGCGGCCTGACCGACCCGGCGCTGCAACGGGTGCATGCGCCTATTGGTCTGCACCTGGGCAGCAAGACGCCTGCGGAAATCGCCCTGGCTGTCATGGCCGACATTCTGCGCGTAGCCAACGGCGTGACGGCCGCTCAACTGGCCGCCAGCCTGACGCCGCGCGAGCTTGGGCGTGAGGCGGTGAACGCCTGACGCGCTGACTGCTACGAATCGACCTGACCGCCCCTGGTTTTCAGCGAGGGGCGTCCCCACCTATAGTTGACGCCCGGTGCTGGAAGCGATTCCGGCATTACCCATTTTCGCGTTTCGAGACTAAGCATGAGCCAGGACACGCCCTATATTTTCGACGTCAGCACGGCCAACTTCGACCAGCTGGTGATCCAGAATTCGTTCCACAAGCCGGTGTTGGTGGACTTCTGGGCCGAGTGGTGCGCGCCGTGCAAAGCCTTGATGCCAATGCTGGCGCAGATTGCCGAGGGCTATCGCGGCGAGCTGCTGCTGGCCAAGGTGAACTGCGACCTGGAGCCCGACGTGGTCGCCCGCTTCGGCATTCGCAGCCTGCCGACGGTGGTGCTGTTCAAGAATGGTCAGCCGGTTGATGGCTTTCAGGGTGCGCAGCCGGAATCGGCGATTCGCGCCATTCTCCAGCCCCACGTGGCCGAGCCGGCGCCGCTGGCCGCTGACCCGTTTGAAACAGCACAAGCGCTGTTCGCCGAAGGGCGCATTGGCGATGCGGAAAATCTGCTGCGCGAAATTCTTGCCGCTGACAGCGAAAAGCCAGCCGCGCTGATTCTGTATGCCCGCTGCCTGGCGGAGCGCGGTGAGTTGGACGAAGCGCAAAGCGTGCTGGATGCGGTGAAGGGCGACAGCCACAAGCAAGACCTCGCCAGCGCTCGTGCGCAGCTGACGTTCTTGCGCCAAGCCGCCGACCTGCCAGACGCCGCCGCGCTAAAAGCGCGCTTGGCACAGAACGCCGAAGATGATGAGGCGATCTATCAACTGGCGATTCAGCAACTGGCGCGCCAGCAATACGAGCCGGCGCTCGACGCGCTGATGAAGCTGTTCGTGCGTAATCGCAACTATGGCGATGGCGTGCCGCACAAGACGTTGTTGCAGGTGTTCGACTTGCTCGGCAACGACAATCCGTTGGTCACGCTGTTCCGCCGCAAGCTGTATCAAGCGCTGTATTAACCGTCGCGCCTTAGCCCACCCAGCGATACACCGGCGCGTCTGCGCCGGCTTCCACCGCTACCAGCGCCGAATGCCGCAAGCGCACCAGCAAACGCTTGGCGGCGCTGGCATTGCCGGTTAACGCCTGCAACTCGCCCAGCAACGTGGGTCCATCGATACTGCCGGCACTGCGCACCAGCTCCTGCACCACTAACCATTGTTTGTCGTCTGGCGAGTGGGCCGCCGCCGTCGCGGCGGGTTTGGCTTGCTCGGCCACGGGTTGAGCGGGCAAATGGGCCGCGAGTTGCGCCCAGTCTTGCGGATCCAGCTCCAGGGTCAGATCGACCGGCCAAGCGCCGATTGTTCCTTTGATACGCACCATTCCAAGCCCTCCGACAAAAGTGCGGCCATGCTCCCACGGGTGAAGTCGTTCTCCAAGCAGGCTAGGCAAGCGGCAATTTGAGTTATAACATAACATCTCAATTCAGCCGTTTTGCCGGAGTTTCCCTTCATGCGCCGTTTGCTGCTCGCTCTGCCGTTTGCCCTGTTGCCGCTGGCTATCGCTCAAGCCGCTGACAGTCATGATGACCATGTTGAAGAGCACGCCAGCCTCGGCACCCACGAACACGGTGTCGGCCGTTTGAACGCGGCGCTGGATGGCAACACGCTGGAGTTGGAGCTGGAAAACCCGTCGATGAACCTCGTGGGGTTCGAGCACGTTGCCAAAGTGGCAGTGGACCAAGCCACCGTCGCCGCCGCGCGGGCGGATCTGGAAAAACCCCTGAGCCTGTTCGGCCTGCCGGCTGCGGCAAAGTGCAGCGTGACCTCCGTGAAGCTGCACAGCCCGCTATTCGGCGACAAGCCAGACGCCGATGACGAAGACCACGACCACGACCACGACCACGACCACGACCACGACCACGACGAGCATGCCGCCGGTGATGGCGAGGAACATGAGCACGAACATCACCACAGCGAGATCCACGCCAGCTATCAACTGAACTGCGCCGCCCCGCAAGCCCTGACCAGCCTCGACCTTGCGCCGCTGTTCAAACGCTTCCCCTCGCTGCATCAGGTTCAAGCACAATTGATCGGCCCGAACGGCCAGCAAGGCGCGGAACTCAGCGAAAAAAGCCCACGCCTGAACTTCTGATTCGGCCGCGCTCTAACAGCCAGCGCTAGCCGCCCGCTCCCATGCAAATGGGGACGGGCGGCTTCGATTTCGCCCCACGTCCCTTAAAGATGCCCGCCCATGACAGCGCCTCTTCTGCTCCTTCGTGACCTCGGTTTCGCCTGGCCTGGCCAAGCAGAATTACTCGATATTCCTGCCTTTCACCTCGCACCCGGTGAAACCTTGTTTCTCAAAGGCCCGAGCGGCAGCGGCAAAACCACGCTGCTGGGTTTGCTCGGCGGTGTGCAGAAACCCAGTCGCGGCAGCATCACATTATTGGGGCAGGAGCTGACCGAACTGTCGGCCGGCGCCCGCGATCATTTCCGCGTCGACCACACCGGCTACATCTTTCAGCAATTCAACCTGCTGCCGTTTCTCTCGGTGCGTGAAAACGTCGAATTGCCGTGCCATTTTTCCAAGCAGCGTACCCAGCGTGCCAAGCAGCGCCACGGCAGCGTGCACCAGGCCGCCTGCGCGCTGTTGGCACATTTGGGGTTGAAGGACGACTTGCTTGAACGCCGCGCCGATTCGCTGTCCATCGGCCAACAACAGCGAGTGGCGGCGGCGCGTGCGTTGATCGGCCAGCCCGAACTGGTGATCGCCGACGAACCCACCTCCGCACTGGATGCCGATGCCCGCGAGGCGTTCTTGCAGTTGCTGTTCGCCGAATGCCGCGCAGCCGGTTCCAGCCTGCTTTTTGTTAGCCACGATCAAAGCCTGGCGCCGTTGTTTGACCGCCACTTGTCCCTGGCTGAACTCAATCGCGCGGCCTCGCCCGCTGCGGAGGTTTGAGATGTATTTGTTCCGCCTCGCCATGGCCAGCCTGGCCAACCGCCGCTTTACCGCCCTGCTCACCGTATTCGCCATCGCCCTGTCGGTGTGCTTGCTGCTGGCCGTTGAGCGCGTGCGCACCGAAGCGCGCGCCAGTTTCGCCAGCACCATCAGCGGCACCGACCTGGTCGTGGGCGCGCGCTCCGGCTCGATCAACTTGCTGCTGTATTCGGTGTTTCGCATCGGCAACGCCACCAACAATATTCGCTGGGACAGCTTCGAACACTTCGCCAACAGCAAACAGGTGAAGTGGGCCATCCCCATGTCGCTCGGCGACTCGCACCGTGGCTACCGCGTGATGGGGACCACCGGCGCGTACTTTGAGCATTACCACTATGGCCGCGGCCAGGCGCTGCAGCTGGCCAGCGGCCGTGCGTTCGACACCGACCCGTTCGAAGTGGTGCTCGGCGCCGAAGTAGCCGAGGCGCTGAAGTACAAACTGGGCGAAAAAATCGTGCTGGCCCATGGCGTGGCCAGCATCAGCCTGGTCAAACACGACGACAAACCGTTCACCGTCGTCGGCATTTTGCAGCGCACCGGCACGCCGGTAGACCGTACCTTGCACATCAGCCTCGGCGGTATGGAAGCGCTGCACATCGACTGGAAAAACGGCGTGCCGGCGCGCGGTGCGGGACGCATCAGCGCCGACCAGGCGCGCAACATGGACCTCACACCGCAAGCGATTACGGCGTTTATGCTCGGCCTGAACAACAAAATCGCCACGTTCAGCGTGCAGCGTGAAATCAATGAATTTCGCGGCGAGCCACTGCTGGCGATCCTGCCGGGCGTGGCGCTCCAAGAGTTGTGGAGCTTGATGGGCACGGCTGAAAAAGCGTTATTTGTGGTGTCGCTGTTCGTGGTGATTACCGGCCTGATCGGCATGCTCACGGCCATTCTCACGAGCCTGAACGAGCGTCGCCGCGAGATGGCAATTCTCCGCTCAGTGGGCGCGCGGCCTTGGCATATCGCCAGTTTGCTGGTGCTCGAAGCCTTCGCTCTGGCATGCTCCGGCGTCGTGCTCGGCACGCTGTTGCTGTACGTTGGCATCGGCGCTGCGCAAGGCTACGTGCAGGCCAACTACGGCATCTTTCTGCCACTGGCCCTGCCGAGTGCTTATGAATGGACGCTGCTGGGTGGCATTCTCGGCGCCGCGCTGCTGATGGGCGCGATTCCAGCCTGGCGTGCGTACCGACAATCGCTGGCAGATGGCCTGTCCATCCGCGTGTAGATCAACCGTTGTAACCGTTTAAGGATTCCGACCATGTTGCGCCCGTTCTTCACCGCCCTGCTGCTGGCGCCGCTGCTCACGCTCAGCGCCTGGGCCGCCGATGTGCGCGAACTCACTTGGTCGGAAATGGTGCCGCCCGACGCCCCGGTTGCCACCCAGCCGGCCGCGCCCATGCACGATTTGTCTCAGCTCGCCGATGCACTGGCCGCCGAGCAGGCACCGGCGGCCAAACAGCAATCGCCCGCCGCGCCGGTGGTGCCAGCGCTGGATGGCCAGCAGGTGAAATTGCCGGGCTATATCGTGCCCCTGGAAGTCAGCGAAGAAGGCCGCGTGACCGAGTTTCTGCTGGTGCCCTATTTCGGCGCCTGCATCCATGTGCCGCCACCGCCTTCCAACCAGATCGTGCACGTGACCAGCGAGCTGGGCGTGCTGATGGACGCGCTGTATCAGCCGTTCTGGGTCGAAGGCCCCTTGCAAGTGAAGAACAGCACCAGCGAGCTGGCCGACGCGGGCTACCAGATGGACGCGAGCAAAATCTATCCGTATGAAACACCCGATAGCTGAGTAGGCCTCGTCTCAAAACGCACCCGACAAGGCGTGCATCAATTCATTGTCCCAAATCAAGATAGCCAGCTACGCATCCTTTGATACTGACGCCATTCAAACGTTAGTCACGAAGGAGTACTCCCCATGTCCAAGGCCCTGTTCGCCGCCTCTTTGCTGGCGGTCGCGCTGATCTCCCCGGTAGCTCATGCCTACGAGGCCGGCGACATCATTCTGCGCGCTGGCGCCATTACCGTTGACCCGCACGAAAACAGCGGCCGTATCGATCACTCAGTGCTCGGCAAGGTCGACGGCAGCAAGGCCACCCTCGATAGCAACACGCAGCTGGGCCTGAACTTCGCCTACATGGTTACCCCTCAGCTCGGCATCGAATTGCTCGCAGCTACCCCCTTCAGCCACGACGTCGGAGTTAAAGGCATGCCCGGCGCCTTCGCAGGCCTGAACGGCAAACTCGGCAGCCTGAAACATCTGCCGCCCACCTTGAGCCTTGTGTACTACCCGATGGAGAGCAAGTCTGCGTTCCAGCCTTACGTTGGCGCCGGCATCAACTACACCTGGTTTTTCGACGACAAACTCAGCAGCGAAGCCGAAAGCAAAGGCTTCAGTGGTCTGGACATGAAAGATTCGTGGGGCCTGGCAGGCCAAGTCGGTATGGACTACATGCTGACCGACAAAATCATGCTCAACGCCCAAGTGCGCTACATCGACATCGACACCACCGGCACCACCCACCTGGCCGGCGACAAAGTGAAGGTTGATGTAGACGTCGATCCATGGGTTTACATGGTGGGTCTCGGCTACAAGTTCTGACCACCGCAACACGAAAAAAGGCGCCTCGACAGGCGCCTTTTTCATGTCCGTCATTTAGCGGCGGGCAAAAAAAAGCGGCACCGCCAAGGCGATGCCGCTGCTCTTACGGGGAAGAGAATCACGGAGTTGCTACATCCTGCCCACGCGCTGAATTGCGCGAGCAGGGGTTAGATCACTTCTCGATGATTGCAGTCACACCCTGCCCGCCAGCGGCACAAATTGAAATCAAGCCGCGCCCGCTTTCAGCCACCGAAAGCAGCTTCGCCAGGTTAGCGACGATGCGCCCGCCAGTGGCCGCGAACGGATGCCCTGCCGCCAACGAGCTGCCCTTCACATTCATTTTGCTGCGATCAATCGAGCCCAACGGCGCGTCCAGGCCGAGGCGGGTTTTGCAGTAGTCGGCGTCTTCCCAGGCTTTGAGCGTGCACAGCACTTGAGCGGCGAACGCTTCGTGAATTTCGTAGTAATCGAAGTCCTGCAAGGTCAGGCCGTTGCGTTTGAGTAGGCGTGGCACGGCGTACACCGGCGCCATCAGCAGCCCTTCTTTGCCGTCGACGAAATCCACCGCCGCCGCTTCGCCATCACGGAAGTAGGCAAGAATCGGCAACCCTCGCGCCTTGGCCCACTCCTCGCTGGCCAGCAGCACCACCGAGGCGCCGTCGGTGAGCGGCGTCGAGTTGGCGGCGGTCAGGGTGCCGCGCGGGCCTTTCTCGAATACCGGTTTCAGGGTCGAGAGTTTTTCCAGACTGATGTCGGCGCGCAGGTTCTGGTCGCGGGTCAGGCCCAGGTACGGCGTAAGCAAATCGTCTTGCCAGCCTTCGGCGTACGCGGCAGCCAGCTTCTGGTGACTGGCGACGGCGAGCTGGTCTTGTTCGTCGCGTGGAATCGACCAGGTTTGCGCCATCAGTTCGCAATGTTCGCCCATCGACAGCCCAGTGCGCGGCTCACCATTGCGTGGAATATGCGGCGCCAGGTGATGCGGGCGAATCTGCAGCAGCGCTTTGACTTTGTCTCCCGTGCTCTTGGCGCGGTTGGCTTGTAGCAGAATTTTGCGCAGGCCTTCGTTCACGCCAATCGGCGCATCGGAGGTGGTGTCCACGCCACCGGCAATGGCGCTGTCGATTTGTCCCAGGGCGATTTTGTTGGCCACCAGAATCGCCGCTTCCAGTCCGGTGCCGCAGGCTTGCTGAATGTCATAGGCCGGGGTTTCAGGCGCCAGGCGCGAGCCCAGCACGCACTCGCGGGTCAGGTTGAAGTCGCGCGAATGCTTGAGCACCGCGCCAGCCACCACCTCACCGATGATCTCGCCGTGCAGTTTGTAACGCTCGATCAAACCTTCCAGGGCAGCGGTGAGCATTTCCTGGTTACTGGTGGTGGCGTACACGGTGTTGGAACGGGCGAAGGGAATACGGTTGCCGCCGACAATGGCGACCCGGCGCAGCTGGGTCATGTGAGACTCCTTGAGAAAAACCTGGTCACAAGCTACGCCAAGACTAGCTTGCCCGGACGTTGTCGCATTGGCCGCCTTGCCAGTGCCGCAAGCGGCGCGGTCAATTGCGCGCGCTGTCGGTCTGCGTAGAGTGAGCCTACATTTGATTCTCCTGCTGGAGCTTTCTGCCATGTCTGATCGTTACCTGAACTTCGCCAATTCCCCCACCGGTCGCCGCCTGGTCGGTGCCCTCGGCCTGCCCTCGCCGGTGCGGCTGGAGCGCTGGACGGCCGGGCGCATGCGGCCGGTCGACGGGGCGCTGCTGATCAGTGGCGGCGTGTTGGCCGAAGCCACCAGCACCTTTCTCAACCGTCTCACCGATCAGGCTTTTGCCAGCGAAGACGGCCTGTTCGGCCTGAGCCGCTGGACCGCCGAACACGGCCCCAAGCTCAAAGCGCTGGTGTTCGACGCCAGCGCCATCACCTCGGCCGATGAGTTGAAACAGCTGCGTGCGTTTTTCCAGCCGGCGCTCAAAGGGCTTGATATGTGTCCGCGCGTGGTCGTGCTGGGGCGTGCGCCGGAGTCGCTAAAGGACCCGTTCGCCGCCAGCGCCCAGCGCTCACTGGAAGGGTTCACCCGCTCGCTCGGCAAGGAAATCCGCCGTGGCGGCAGCGTGCAGTTGCTGTATGTGAGCAAGGGCGCCGAAGACCAGTTGGAAGGCGCGCTGCGGTTTTTCCTGTCGCCTAAAAGCGCTTACGTCTCCGGGCAAGTGGTGCGCCTGAATGCCAACAGCGCTCAGGTGAACGACTGGAGCCGCCCGCTCGGCGGCAAAACGGCTTTGGTGACGGGCGCCAGCCGTGGCATTGGCGCCTCCATCGCAGAAACCTTGGCCCGCGACGGCGCCAGCGTGGTGTTGCTGGATGTGCCAGCCATGAAAGAAGCGCTCGACGCCCTCGCCGCCCGCCTCGGTGGACGCAGCGTAGCGCTGGACATCTGCGCGCCGGACGCCGCCGAACACTTGCTCGCCGCCTTGCCAGATGGCGTTGATATCGTGGTGCACAACGCCGGCATTACTCGCGATAAAACCCTGGCAAAAATGAGCGACGCGTTCTGGGATTCGGTCATCGACGTTAACCTGCGCGCCCCGGAAATTCTCACCAAAGCGCTGCTCGATGGCGGCAAGCTCAACGACAACGGCCGCGTCGTGCTGCTCGCCTCCATCAGCGGCATCGCCGGCAACATGGGCCAGAGCAACTATGCAGTGAGCAAGGCTGGGCTAATCGGTTTGGCGGCGGCCTGGGCGCCGGCTCTGGCCAAGCGCGGCATCAGCATCAACGCCGTGGCGCCGGGCTTTATCGAAACGCAGATGACCGCGGCCATTCCGCTGACCATCCGCGAAGCCGGGCGGCGTATGAACTCGATGGGCCAAGGCGGCTTGCCGCAGGATGTCGCCGAGGCCGTGGCCTGGTTTGCCCAGCCCACCAGCGGCGGCGTAAGTGGGCAGGTGCTGCGCGTGTGCGGGCAGAGTTTGCTCGGCGCGTGACCTGGCAGGATCAGGACTTGCCGCGCTTTCTGAACTCAACGGGGGTTTCGCCAACCCAGCGTTTGAAGGCGCGGTAGAAGGTGCTGGGTTCGGAAAAACCGGTGCGTTCGACGATCACTTCGATGCGCTCGTCAGTCTTGAGCAGCAGCTCTTTCGCCAGCCGGCAGCGGTAGTCGGTCACCAAGTCGTTAAAGCGCACGCCGGCCATGGCCAGGCGCTCGCGCAGGCGCCGGGGCGGCATATTCAGGCGGCCCGCCACTTGTTCGAGCGTGGCGCCGCTGTCGACCAGCAACTCGCCGATCAATTCGCGCACCTGGCGCACCAAATCCAGCCGCTCCACTTCGGCCAACTGCCGGCGCGCCAGCGACTCGTGCATACGCAGCAGTTCGGGCGCAGCGTGGCGGGATGCGTGGTTCAGCACGTCGGCATCAAATTGCAGCGCGTAGCGGTCGGCGCCCAATTGCGCCGGGCAACCGTACACCTCGAGGTAACGGCTGGGCGCGGCGCCTTCGCTGTGGATAAGTTGCACCAGGCGCGGCTTGAACTGGCCTTCGGTGAGCGCGGCAAACAGGCGGATCACCGCGCCGGCGAGCATTTCGGGGAAGTGCCGGGGCACGCCGGCCGGCATGCCCAGCTCCAGCGTCGCGAGGTCGCCGTCAACGTCCAGGCTTGCGTTAAGGGTGTCCGAGAGTAAGCGCACGTAGCGCAAGGCGTGGCGCAGGCCGTCGCCGAAGGTTTCGCTGGAGAGAAACAGGTATTCCAGCAACAGACCGTGGAAGGCAGGCAGGTGCTGGGCCAGGTACAGGCCGACATCGTCTTCGCCACATTCTTCGCTGGCGGCTTTCCAGAACAACGCCTGCGCCGAATGGGGAAAGCGCCCGGCAGGCAAACCACCAGGCGGCAACCCAACCCGCGCCAGCACCCGATCAGGATCGGTTCCGCTGGCCCGCAGGGCGTCGATCACCGGGCGCATCAGCGCCACATCGTCGGTCAGATCACGCGTCATTTTAGGATTCTTATAGGTTCGTGAGGCGCGGCCATCTTAGGCAGTTTTGCCCCGCAGGCTCAAGGCCGCACATTTGCCGATTGGCTGGCCTGCCGGCGGCTCGGGCCGAGCGGCCAATGTGGCACGGCGTTGGCAGTCTAAGCTGCTGGCATTCGCGGTTTTTGTGAAAATCAGGAGGATGCTTATGACCACCACGTGGCTCGACCTACCCGCCCCCCCTGCCCTGCCGGGCTTGTTCGCGCGTGCCGCCGTGCGTCGGGGCGTGCGTGGGCAGACCTTGCCGGACCTGGGTTTGCGCTGCGCCGTAAACGTGGAGGCGAAGAAACTTGAGCGTTATCGCCAGCTCTGCGGCCTCAACGACGACGGCCATTTGCCGCCCGTTTATCCACATATCCTGGCGTTTCCCTTGCAAATGCAGCTGCTGACCGACAGCAGCTTTCCGTTTCCCTTGCTCGGCCTGGTGCATCTGGAAAACCGCATCCGTGGCGTGCGGCCTTTGGGCGGCATGGGGCCGTTTATTGCCAGCGTGCATGTAGAAAATCTGCAGCCACACGAAAAAGGCGCCGTGTTCAGCCTGGTCACCCGCCTGGAAGACCAGCTCGGTCTGCTGTGGGAAGGCGACAGCCGCATCCTCTGCCGTGGGGTAAAACTGTCGGGGCAGCCGGCTGAACGCAGCGAAGAAATTACCTTGCCGCTGGAAGACATTGCCCACTGGCAAGCGCCCGCCGATATCGGCCGCCGCTACGCCGCCGTGGCGGGCGATTACAACCCGATTCACCTGTCAGCCCTGAGCGCCAAGCTGTTCGGTTTCCCGCGCGCCATCGCACATGGTTTATGGAACAAGGGACGCGCCCTGGCCGCGCTCGGCGAGCGTCTGCCGGCCTCCGGCTATGTGGTCGATGTGCGCTTTCAAAAACCAGTGCTGCTGCCCAGTGCCGTCACCCTACAAGCGAGCAACCCGGCCAGCAGCGGCCAGTTCAAGCTGGTGGGCAACCACGACGTGCCGCACATGAGCGGTAGCTGGCGACTGATCTAGCCCCATGAAACAATGCGGCCCTTCTGCCCGGAGCGCCGCATGAACCTCGACGAACTCACCACCCGCCTGCACGCCATTCGTGACGCCAACGACTGGCGCGGTTTCCACAGCCCGAAAAACCTGGCCATGGCCGCCAGTGTGGAAATGGCGGAACTGGTGGAGATTTTTCAATGGCTAAGCGAGGACGAGTCGCGCCAGCTTCCGGCTGAAAAACTCGCTCATGCCGGCCAGGAAATCGGCGACGTCGTGCTGTATCTGCTGCTGATGTGCAGCGAACTCGGCCTCGACATGAATGAGGTGGTGCGCGCCAAACTTGCCGACAACGAGCGACGGTTCGCCAAATGAGTGATCGCCATTTCGACGAACTGGCCACCCGCTTCGCCGAGAAAATTTATGGCGGCGCGAAAGGGGCCATTCGCCTGGCCGTGCTCCAGGCTGACCTCGCCGAAGCGCTGCCCGACCGCCCGCTGCGTGTTCTGGATATCGGCGCCGGGCTTGGCCATATGTCGTTGTGGCTGGCTGAACGGGGCCACCACGTAACCGTGACCGAACCGGCAGAACCGATGCTGCAAGGCGCCCGCGAACGCTTCGCCGCAGCGGGTGTACCGGCCGAATTCATCCAGGCGCCATGGCAAGACTTGCTCGGTCAACTCACCGACCGCTACGACCTCGTGGTGTGCCACGCCGTGTTGGAGTGGCTCGCCGAGCCCCATGCCATTCTGCCGGTGTTGCACCAGCTCACCGCGCCGGGCGGCTGGCTGTCGCTGGCCTTTTACAACAAAGACGCGCTGATCTACCGCAACCTGCTCAAAGGCCATTTCCGCAAATTGCGCAAAGAAGAGTTCGCCGGCGAGAAACAAAGCCTCACGCCGCAGATGCCGCTTGACCCACGCGAACTGGCGACGCAACTCGCCACGGCTTGGCGAGTCGAAAGCCAGAGCGGCGTGCGGGTTTTTCACGACTACATGCCCAGCGACTTTCAGCACAAAGCGCAGTTGCTCGACCTGCTGGAAATGGAACTGGCTCACCGTCGCCATCCAAGTTTCATGGGCCTCGGCCGCTACCTGCATTGGATTTGCCGCCCGCTGTAACGCGGCGGCGCTGCCGTAAAAATGAGGTGCGCATGATGAACTGCCGTTTGCTTCTGCTGACCTGCTGCCTGGGCCTGGCGGCTTGCCAAAGCCAAAACCCCTACACCGCCACGTCCAACCCCCTGCCCCCGGCGCCAACAGCAGCGGCGCAGACGCTCGACCTGAGTGCTTATCCGGCGGCACCTCGTGATTACGGGCGCTACCAAACGTGGGCATGGGAGAACGGGCGCTTGCCCGGCGGTACGGCTGGCGCCACGCCGGAGCAGATGGCCGATATTCTCAGCAACAGCCTCGACCAACGCGGCCTGCGTCCGGCTCGCCAAGGCGCCGTAGCCGATGTGCAGGTGCGCGCCGATGTGCGTGTCGAACGGCGTCTGCGCCAGGAGCGCGACGACTACGGCTCGTATTACGGCCGCGGGCCATACGGCAACAATTACGGCGGTGTGTATGGCAGCGTTCCGGTCATGCGCACTTACGAAGAAGAGGTGCAGGTGGTGCGCATCGAGCTGATCGATGCGCGCAACCACCAAAGCATCTGGAATGGCAGCGCCGAAACCGCCCACCGTGGCAGCCAGAGCGAGCGCGTAGACGCGTTGCGCTCAGCCGTGAACAAAGCCCTCAGCGCGTATCCGCCTCGCTGAGTCATCACTACACTTCAGCGCAGCACCCGCGCTTTGAAGGGAGATTTGCCATGAAACGACTGCTGGTCATTCCCCTGCTTCTGCTGTTGGCCGCTTGCCAGAACGCCCAGCTCAATCAGGATTTCGACAAGAACCGCGACTTCGCCGCGTACCGCACCTTCACCTGGAAAGAGCCGGCCTTGCAGTACAGCCCGGATGATCCACGGATTAAAAGCGACCTCACTGAACAGCGCATTCGTGCGGCAGTCAGCGAGCAGCTCGATCAGCGCGGTGTGCGCTTGGCCCCGGCCGGCGGCAAAGGCGACGTGACCGTGCAAGCGTGGTTGATTGTCGAAAACCGTACCGATCAGGTGAGCACCACCTACGGTGGCGCCTGGGGCGGTTATTGGAATGGTTACTGGGGCGGCCCGGGATACACCGAAACCCGCAACGTCGACTACAAAGTCGGCACCGTGCAGGTTGATTTATTCGATGCCAAAGATGGCAAATTGGTGTGGCGCGGCAGCGCCGAGCAGATCGTGCGCAACAACCAATCCACACCGGTTGAGCGCGAGGCGGCGATTCGCGACACCGTGGCGAAAATCCTCAGCCAGTATCCGCCGCGCTGACTTCAGTGGCAGCGGCTTCAGCCGCGATGCTCTTGATCGATCTTAAAAGCATCGCGGCTAATCGGAATGCCGCCCAGCCGCTCCTACAGGGATCTTGCGCTAGCCGTTACTGTTCGCCAGTACGCTCACGCTCCATCGCTTCACCACTGGCGCGACGCTGATCTTCCAGCGTGCCGCCCGTGTTGGTTCCGCTGCCCGTGCCGGTGCCAATGCTGCCCGAGCCCTGGTTATTCATCTGGCCGCCATTCATGTTGCCGCCGTTGTTATTGGTGCCATTGGTATTGGTGTCGGCGCCGTTGTTGATGGTGCCGCTGCTGTTGGTGTTGTTGTTGTAGCCGTTGCTGTTGAAGCCATTGGTGTTCGAGCCGTTAGTGGTGGCGCCGCCGCTGTTCACGCCGTTGCCTGTGTTACCGGCGCCAGTTCCGCCTTGGCTCGCAGCCCCACCAGGGTTCGCGCCTTGGACCGCACGACCGGGCGCGCCACCATCCAAGGCAAAGCTTGAGGCGCTCGCGCTCAAGGCCAGTACAAATGCCGCGCCCAACAAGGCCGGCTTGCGATTGAATCGGTTCATCTGTCACTCCCCGAGCCGCAGGCTCATTGTCTGATGTACTCACGTTGGGCCGCTGCGCTACGCAGGAAGTGCAAGGTGTTTGACGAATGGTCGCTACGCGCACAGCGCAAAGCTGGCCAAGTGATAGCGTTTTGATATTTTTTTCACCGGCGAAGCACTATGCTCCGTGAATGCAGATTCCTGTGATCACAAAAAATGACCGACGCCGAATTACCGCGTTCACCCCAGGCCTTCGCCCTTTGGCGTGAAGTTCAAGACACTTGCGTGCGCACGCGCCTTGGCGGCATCTATTACCTACTGGCCTGGCTCCTGACGTGGCTGTTCAGCCCCGCGCCAGGTTCTCTGCTCATCACTGGTATCGCCGGCAGCCTGCTTTTCGCCGGGCTGATGACCGCACGCTTACTGCATACGCCGCCGCACGCTCAGAGTCAGGAACAGCTGCAACGCTGGCTCGACCGCCACTGGGGTTTGGTGCTGCTGACCGCGTTGTGCTGGGGCCAAGCCCACGCCTGGGCGCTGTACAGCGACGCTTTCGCCGACTCGGCCATGATCGCCACCCTCAGCACCGTGGCCTTCAGCACGGCGATGACCTTCAATTTCGCCATGCGCAAGAAGCGCGCGTTCATCGCCATTCTGCTGCTGTATGTACCCGGCCTGGCCGTGATGGCCTTGGACTGGCGCGACGGCCACACGCAGTTGGTGACGCTGTTGTTCTACCTCAGCTACTTGCTGCTGGCCCTGAACCGCAGCCACCGCGAGTACCTCGGCACGCTGAATTTGGAGCTGCGCCTGCTGCAGCAACAGGCCACGCTCGACCAACTGAGCCGCACCGATACGCTGACGCAGCTGGGCAACCGCTACCAATTCAACAGCCTGTTCCAGAACATGGTGGCCACCGCCAAGCGCACCGGCGAACCGCTGGCGCTGGTGCTGCTGGATATAGACTTTTTCAAGAAAGTGAACGACCAGCGCGGCCATTCCGGCGGCGATGCCTGCCTCAGTGAATTCGCCCAGCGCATGCGCCAGGTGTTTCGCCGTGACAGCGACGCGCTGTTGCGTTTGGGCGGTGAGGAGTTCGGCGTGCTTATGCCCAACACCTCGCTGGAACAGGCGCAAGCATTGGCCGAGCAGTTCCGCCAAGACCTGGCCAGCAACGGCATTGACCTACAGGGTGAGCACCTGCCGCTGACCACCAGCGTTGGCGTCGGTCGCTTCGATGCGAAGCGCGACCACGACGCCGAGCATTTCTTCCAGCGCGTCGACCGCGCGCTCTACCAAGCCAAAGCCAATGGCCGCGACCGCCTGGAAGTGGCGGCTACGGCTTAAGGCCGCTCGATCCCGTGCTTGTGCAACTTGCGGTACAGCGTGTTACGGCTGATGCCCAATTGCTCGGCCGTGCGGCTCATGTGCCAGTGCTGCTGATTGAGCGTCGCCAGCAAAGTACTGCGCTCGGCGGCGTTCAGCGGCGCCTCGGTCTGCAGGGTCGCCGGTCGTTGCCGCTGGCGCAGCTCAGCCGGTAACTCACTAAGGCTGATGCGCTCGCCCTCACACAAGGCCACCAGCGTGCGCAGCACATTGCGCAGCTGCCGAACATTGCCGGGCCAGGCGTAATCGAGCAGCGCCTGGCGCGCGTCGGCGTCCAAGCGCAGGGTTTGGCCCTGGCTTTCCTCAGCTAGCAAATGCGCCAGCAACTGCTCGCGGTCGCTACGCTCGCGCAACGGCGGCAGCGTTAGCACCAGGCCGTTGAGGCGGTAAAACAAGTCTTCGCGAAAACTGCCAGCGGCCACGTGTTCGCCCAGTTCGCGGTGCGTGGCGCTGATCACGCGTACGTTCACCGCCTGCGCCGTGCCGCCGATAGGCACCACTTCACGCTCTTCTAGCACGCGCAACAGGCGGGTTTGCATGGCCAGTGGCATGTCGCCGATTTCATCGAGAAACAGGGTGCCGCCGTCGGCCTGTTGCAGCTTGCCGCTCATGCCTTCCTTGCGCGCGCCGGTAAAACTGCCGCCGCGATACCCAAACAGCTCGCTCTCGATCAGGCTCTCCGGAATCGCCGCGCAGTTGAGCGCGACAAACGCCTTGCCAACACGCGAACTGGCCTGGTGAATGGCCTTGGCGAAGGCCTCTTTACCGGTGCCGGTTTCGCCGTTGATAAGCAGCGGCACGTCGCGCTCGTAAACCCGCAAGGCGCGACGAAACTCGCGCTGCAAGGCCACATCGGCCACGCACAAGCTGGCGGGAATGTCGGCCGGCAATTGCTTGCTGGCCAAGCGGCTGATGGACGGGCTGAGGGCGCTCGGTTGGCTGCGCGCCACCCCGCGTAGTTGGGCGAACAAGGCGCGGCCATTGTGGGTGCGCAGCGGCCAACTGCTGGCAAGGTTGGCGCGGCCTAGCAACTCGTCCAGACGGCAATCAAAAAAGCTTTCCAACGGCTTGCCGATCAGGTTGCCGCGCTGGTCGCCGAGCAGGTTCATGGCGCTCTGGTTCACCGCGCTGATGCGCCCGTCACCGTCGAACGCCAGCAGGCCTTCGCTGAACAACCCAACGTATTCGGCCTGCACGTGGAAGCGCAGCAAATACTGGCCCTCGAAGCGCCGCAGGAAATAGCAGCTCTCGATCATCTTGGCCGACAGGTTGACCAGCGCCATGGTGTGAAACTGGCTCTGGCGCGAAACGTCTGCGCGCGCCGACGACACGTCCAGCACGGCGAGCAAATCGCCCTGGCAGTCGAACACCGGACTGGCCGAGCAGGTGAGCCCGGTGTGCTGGCCGCGAAAGTGTTCGTCCTGGTGAATAGTCAGCGCCTGGCGTTCGATCAGGCAGGTGCCGATGCCGTTGGTGCCCTCGCAGGCTTCGCTCCAGTCGGCGCCCAGCCACAGGCCGGCGCGCTCGAAACTTTTGCGCTCAGAGTTGCCGGTCACGCTGTTAAGAATGACGCCGCGCGCATCGGTGAGCAGCACGGCATGACCGGCGCCGGCCAGTTGCTGATAGAGGCTGGTCATCTCGCCGCTGGCAATCTCCAGCACCTGCTGCAACCGCTCGCGACGTTCCAGCACGCGCGCATGTTCCAGCACGGTGGGCGCCATGGTTTGGCCGGGATCGAGGTGATGGTCCTGCAGACAGCGCAGCCACGAGCGGGCGATGGAGGGGTCGGCGGCAGGCCCGTCGAATTGGGCTTTGCCTTGGGCCAGCGTCATCACCTGTTGGGTGTGACGGTTGAATTGACTCTGCATTGTTATTGTTCTCCGCAGTGTGCGCTTGGCTGGTTATCGAGCGGTTTGCCGTTTCGAGCGCCAAGGCCGCGCTGAGCATAGCCTGCCCGCCGCGCGGCGGCTGTACCAAGAATGGGACAAACTGTCACCGCCGCTGTTGCATATCCGCCCGCTCATTAACCAATCGCGCCAAAGCCCCGGCGCAGAGCGGCCGCCAATCCGCTGTCAGCCGCCATTCGGGCGTTTTCAATGAGGCCTGGCTCAGGGCTTGCTCTACGCTTAACCCAGCGCAATTGAACGCGCTTCCTAAAAGCACAAAAAAGCCAGGAGAACTTCACCATGCAATACGCACATCCGGGCACCAGCGGCGCCATCGTTTCCTTCAAGAACCGCTACGGCAACTACATCAACGGTGAGTTCGTGGCCCCGGTAAAAGGCCAGTACTTCACCAATACTTCGCCGGTTAACGGCAAGCCTATCGCCGAATTCCCCCGCTCCACTGCCGAAGACATCGACAAAGCCCTCGACGCCGCCCACGCCGCCGCAGACGCCTGGGGCAAAACCTCGGCGCAAGACCGCGCGCTGGTGTTGCTGAAAATCGCCGACCGCATTGAAGCCAACCTCGAAGTGCTGGCCGTCACCGAAACCTGGGACAACGGCAAAGCGGTACGCGAAACCCTGAACGCTGACATTCCATTGGCTGCCGACCATTTCCGCTACTTCGCCGGCTGCCTGCGCGCGCAGGAAGGTTCGGCGGCAGAAATCACCGAACACACTGTGGCGTACCACATTCACGAACCGCTAGGCGTGGTCGGGCAGATCATTCCGTGGAACTTCCCCCTGCTCATGGCCGCCTGGAAACTCGCCCCGGCACTCGCCGCAGGCAACTGCGTGGTGCTCAAGCCCGCCGAGCAAACCCCGCTGGGCATTTGCGTGCTGCTGGAACTGGTTGGCGACTTGCTGCCACCGGGCGTACTCAATGTGGTGCAAGGCTTTGGCAAGGAAGCAGGCGAGGCGCTGGCCACCAGCAAACGCATCGCCAAAATCGCCTTCACCGGCTCGACGCCTGTGGGCTCGCACATCATGAAATGCGCGGCGGAAAACATTATTCCGAGCACCGTGGAGCTGGGCGGCAAGAGCCCGAATATCTTTTTCGAAGACATCATGCAGGCCGAGCCGAGCTTTATCGAAAAGGCCGCCGAAGGCTTGGTGCTGGCGTTCTTCAACCAGGGCGAAGTGTGCACCTGCCCGTCGCGCGCACTGGTGCAGGAGTCGATCTATCCGGCATTCATGCAGGAAGTGATGAAGAAGATCAGCCAGATCAAACGTGGCGACCCGCTCGACACCGACACCATGGTCGGCGCCCAGGCCTCCGAGCAGCAATTCGACAAAATTCTCTCGTACCTGGAAATCGCCAAAAGCGAAGGGGCAGAGCTGCTGACCGGCGGCAAGGTTGAGCAATTGTCGGGCGACCTGTCGTCGGGCTATTACATCCAGCCGACCCTGCTCAAGGGCAACAACAAAATGCGCGTGTTCCAGGAAGAAATCTTTGGCCCGGTGGTGAGCATTACCACCTTCAAAGATGAAGCCGAAGCGCTGGCGATTGCCAACGATACGGAGTTTGGCCTGGGCGCCGGCCTGTGGACGCGTGACATCAACCGCGCCTATCGCGTGGGCCGTGCCATCAAGGCGGGGCGCGTGTGGACCAACTGCTACCACCTGTATCCGGCGCATGCGGCCTTTGGCGGCTACAAGAAATCCGGCGTGGGGCGCGAGACGCACAAGATGATGTTGGACCACTACCAGCAGACCAAGAATTTGCTGGTGAGCTACGACATTAATCCGTTGGGGTTTTTCTAAGAGGCTGAACGGCCCCTCACCCCCAGCCCCTCTCCCGCAAGCGGGCGAGGGGAGCCAGTTCGCGTTTTGCCTGTAGACACCGATCTGCTCCCTCTCCCGCTTGCGGGAGAGGGTTGGGGTGAGGGTGCTTTTGCTGCACCATTTCCGCGCCCCACCACCCCTGCCTAAAACACCGACCCACCAGTCACTTCCACGCAAAAACCAAAAACGACCCACACCCTTTCCAAACGCGACCTTTTCCCACCGCGCCGCAACATTTTGTTGCGCCTGGCATGGCCGTTGCGTGATGGCACCTGTCTTTCTGAACGGTTCACCACTCAGGGCGGGTCCATACATGACTACAACAACACAACTAAAACCCACGCTTGGCACCCTGCATTTATGGGGCATTGCCGTAGGCCTGGTGATTTCCGGCGAGTACTTTGGCTGGAGCTATGGCTGGGGCACCGCTGGCACGTTGGGCTTTCTCGTCACCGCATTGATGGTGGCGGCGATGTACACCTGTTTTATCTTCAGCTTCACCGAACTGACCACCGCCATTCCCCACGCCGGCGGCCCGTTCGCGTACAGCCGTCGTGCCTTCGGCGAGAAGGCGGGCTTGATTGCCGGCCTGGCCACGCTGATCGAGTTCGTGTTCGCGCCACCCGCCATTGCCATGGCTATCGGTGCTTACCTGAACGTGCAGTTCCCGGCACTGGACCCCAAGCACGCCGCCGTCGGCGCGTACTTTGTGTTTATGACCTTGAACATTCTCGGCGTGCGCATCGCCGCCACCTTCGAGTTGGTGGTCACCGTGCTCGCCGTGGCTGAACTGCTGGTGTTTATGGGCGTTGTGGCGCCGGGCTTCAGCTTCAGTAACTTCGTGCTCAACGGCTGGTCTGGCCAGAACGAGTTCAGCGCGGCGTCGATTTCCGGCATCTTCGCGGCCATTCCGTTTGCCATCTGGTTCTTCCTGGCCATCGAAGGCGCGGCCATGGCGGCCGAGGAAGCGAAAGACCCGAAACGCACCATCCCTAAAGCCTATATCAGCGGCATTCTGACCCTGGTGTTCCTCGCCGTGGGCGTGATGATCATGGCCGGTGGCGTAGGCGACTGGACCAAGCTCTCAGGCATCAACGACCCGCTGCCACAAGCGATGAAAGCCGTGGTCGGGGAAAACTCCGGCTGGATGCACATGCTGGTGTGGATCGGCCTGTTCGGCCTGGTGGCGAGCTTCCACGGCATCATCCTCGGTTACTCCCGTCAGTTCTTCGCCCTGGCCCGCGCTGGCTACTTGCCTAAAGGCCTGGCGAAACTGTCGCGCTTCCAGACACCGCACCGCGCCATCATCGTCGGCGGCCTGGTGGGCATCGCCGCCATCTACAGCGACGGCCTGATTAACCTCCAGGGCATGAGCCTGACTGCCGCGATGATCACCATGTCGGTGTTCGGCGCCATCGTGATGTACATCATCAGCATGCTCAGCCTGTTCAAGCTGCGTAAATCCGAGCCGAACCTGGAGCGCACCTTCCGCGCGCCGGGCTATCCGATCATCCCAGGCATTGCCCTGGCGCTGGCATTGGTGTGTCTGGTGGCGATGGCCTACTTCAACCCCACCATTGGCTTGATCTTCCTGGGCTTCATGGCGGTGGGCTTCGTCTACTTCCTGTTGACCGCTACCCAGCGCGCCAACGCGCCAGCAGACGCCATGCTCAACGGCGTCTGATCGCCCGTCTTTAATCAACGTTCGACCTGGGCCCGCATTGCGGGCCCAGTCTTTGCAGCGAGAAAAAGTGAAGCAAGCCCCATCTGCGATGCGCTTACCGGCTAAGGTTTCAGAACACTCATGTTTTAAAACCAAGCACATGGCAAATGGGCTTTTGCAGCCACAAGAAGGAGTGCCTATGGCCAGTTTTTCCCACGCAGTGGGCAACGAAACCTATCGGTTCGACAGCCTCAAGGAAGTAATGGCCAAGGCCAGCCCCGCGCGCTCGGGCGACTACCTGGCTGAAGTTGCGGCCAGCAACGACGGCGAGCGCGTCGCCGCGCAAATGGCCCTGGCGGATATCCCGCTCAAACACTTTCTCGATGAAGCGCTGATTCCGTATGAACAGGATGAAGTCACCCGCCTGATCATCGACACCCACGACGCCCTCGCCTTCGCCCCGGTCAGTCACCTGACCGTGGGTGGCTTTCGCGACTGGTTGCTCAGTGACCACGCCAACGAGAACAGCTTGCGCGCGCTGGCGCCGGGGCTGACGCCGGAGATGGCAGCGGCGGTGTCTAAAATAATGCGGGTGCAGGATCTGGTGTTGGTGGCGCAGAAGATTCGCGTGGTCACGCAATTTCGCGGCACGCTGGGTTTGCAGGGGCGTTTGTCCACCCGCTTGCAGCCGAACCACCCCACTGACGAGCCCGCCGGCATTGCCGCGAGCATTCTTGACGGCCTGCTGTACGGCAATGGCGACGCCATGATCGGCATCAACCCGGCCACCGACAGCATCGCTTCGATCTGCGCCATGTTGGAAATGCTCGACGCCATCATTCAGCGCTACGAAATCCCCACCCAGGCCTGCGTGCTGACCCACGTCACCACCTCGATTGCCGCCATTGAACGCGGCGTGCCGCTGGACCTGGTGTTTCAGTCCATCGCCGGCACCGAGGCGGCCAATGCCAGTTTCGGCATCAGCCTGAACGTGCTGCAAGAAGGCTACGAAGCGGGGCTGAGCCTCAAGCGCGGCACGCTGGGCAACAACCTGATGTATTTCGAAACCGGCCAGGGCAGCGCGCTGTCGGCCAACGCGCACCACGGCGTTGACCAACAAACCTGCGAAACCCGCGCCTATGCGGTGGCGCGGCATTTCAAGCCGTTTCTGGTCAACACCGTGGTCGGCTTTATCGGCCCGGAGTACCTGTACAACGGCAAGCAGATCATTCGCGCCGGGCTGGAAGATCACTTCTGCGGCAAGTTGCTGGGCGTGCCGATGGGTTGCGACATTTGCTACACCAACCATGCCGAGGCCGATCAGGACGACATGGACACGCTGCTGACCTTGCTGGGCGTGGCGGGCATCAACTTCATCATGGGCATTCCGGGCTCGGACGACATCATGCTCAATTACCAGACCACCTCGTTTCACGACGCGCTGTATGCCCGGCAAACCCTGGGCCTGCGCCCGGCGCCGGAGTTCGAAGCCTGGCTGCAACGCATGGGCATCTTCACCCAGGCCGATGGCCGCGTGCGCTTTGGCGAGCAGCTGCCGCCCGCGTTTCGCCAAGCGTTGGCGCAGTTGAATTAATTTCCGCCCCACCTGTGGGAGAGGCTTCAGCCTTGATGTTTGTGCTTTAAGAGCATCGAGGCTGAAGCCTCTCCCACAGGTCGCGTAAGGACGAACGATGGAAAACGAAATCACCGGCAGCATCGACAACCCCTGGCAGGAATTACGCCGCCTCACGCCAGCGCGCATCGCCTTGGGCCGCGCCGGCACCAGCCTGCCAACCCGTGCGCAACTCGATTTCCAATTCGCCCACGCCCAGGCGCGCGATGCCGTGCACCTGCCGTTCGACCACGCCGTCCTCAGCGCGCAACTGGCCGAACGTGGGAGCGACACGCTGCTGCTGCACAGCGCCGCCGCCGACCGCCACAGTTACCTGCAACGGCCAGACCTGGGCCGTAAGCTCAACGAGGAATCGGCGCAAGCCTTGCGCGACTATGCCCAGGCCAACCCCGGCGGCGTTGACCTGGCCATTGTCATCGCCGATGGCCTCTCCGCCTTGGCGGTGCATCGCCACAGCCTGCCGTTTTTGCAGCGTTTTGAAGAACAGGCGGCGGCCGATAACTGGAGCCTGTCGCCGGTGGTGCTGGTGGAACAGGGACGCGTGGCGGTGGCCGACGAAGTGGGGCAGCTGCTGGGCGCCAAGATGGTGGTGATCCTAATCGGCGAACGGCCGGGGTTGAGCTCGCCCGACAGCCTGGGCCTGTACTTCACCTATGCGCCCAAGGTGGGTTTGACCGATGCCTACCGCAACTGCATTTCCAATGTGCGCCTCGAAGGCCTGAGTTATGGCATGGCGGCCCATCGCCTGCTGTACTTGATGCGCGAGGCGTGTCGGCGGCAGTTGTCTGGCGTGCACCTTAAGGACGAAGCCGAAGTGCACAGCCTGGATTCGGAAAACCCTCAGGACATGCGCCACAACTTCTTACTCGACGCACCGAAGTCATAACCGCCACCGTCAGAATCAAACGCTTGCTTGGATTGCGCTTTCTAGCCACCACAGGCAGCATCTCGGCAACCCTGGCCGTGCCCCGCGCCGCCAGCGCAGCCCTTATTCATTGCAGTCGAGGCCACCATGCGCATTGTCCAAGCCACTCTGGAACACCTGGATCTGTTGACGCCGTTGTTCGTCAAATACCGCGAGTTCTATGGTGAGCTGCCGTTCCCGGACTCCTCGCGCAAATTTCTGGAAGTGCGCCTGCGCCGTAAAGAGTCCGTCATTTACCTGGCCCTGGCGGACGACGAAGACAAGCTGATGGGCTTTTGCCAGCTGTACCCGAGCTATTCCTCGCTGTCGCTCAAACGTGTGTGGATTCTCAACGACATCTATGTGGCCGAAGACGCGCGCCGGCAGTTGGTGGCGGATCGTCTGCTGCAAACGGCGAAGAAAATGGCCAAGGAAACCAACGCCGTGCGCATGCGCGTGTCCACCAGCAGCAACAACGAGGTGGCGCAGAAGGTGTACGAGTCCATCGGTTTTCGCGAAGACAGCCAATTCAAAAACTACGTGCTGCCCATCAACAGCGACTGACTTAAACCGTTCATACGGCCGCGCTAGGCTCAAGCGCGGCGTCAAGCGTGGGCGCTGCAATATGGGGCGCACCAACGCAGGGCAGTGAATTAGGCGGGTTGGCCATCGGTCGTTTCGACAGACATCTGTTGCAACAAACTGCAGCGCGACCCCCAGACCTTGCTCTTATAATGCCGACCGACCTACCGGCTATCGAACGCCAGTGCTCTTTTCCCTCAGCGCAATAGGCGTCATATGGAATTCAACCCGATTGATCTGATTCTGCACCTGGACAATTACCTGGCCGTGCTGGTGGCCAACTATGGCGTGTGGATTTACGCCATCTTGTTCCTGGTTATTTTTTGCGAAACCGGCCTGGTGGTGATGCCGTTTTTGCCAGGCGACTCGCTGCTGTTTATCGCCGGCGCCATGTGCGCCACCGGCAGCATGGACCCGGTGCTGCTGGCCGGCCTGCTGATGTTCGCCGCCGTGCTGGGCGATAGCACCAACTATGTGATCGGGCGAAATGTGGGCGAGCGGCTGTTCAGCAACCCCAAATCGAAAATCTTCCGCCGCGACTACCTGCAACGCACCCACGACTTCTACGACCGCCACGGCGGCAAAACCGTAACCCTGGCGCGCTTCCTGCCCATCGTCCGTACCTTCGCGCCTTTCGTTGCGGGCATCGGCCGTATGCCGTATCTGCGTTTCCTCGGCTTCAGCGCCTTGGGCACCGTGGCGTGGGTAGGCGGTTTGGTGACGTTGGGCTACTTCTTCGGCAACGCGCCGTTTGTGAAAGACAACCTGTCACTGATGATTCTCGTGGTGATCGGCTTGAGCTTGCTGCCCATGGTGATTGGCTGGCTGCACCATCGCCTGCGCCCGGAAGCCGCGCCCGACTCGGCCAACTGATCAGCCCGCGCCATGTGGTTTCTTCGCGGCTGGCGTGAGCGTCGGATTCTTGAAAAGCACCCGGTCCCGCCCCAAAGCTGGGCGCGGGTGGTGCGGCGGTTGCCGATACTCGAAGGCTTGAGTGACGAGGAATTGCAGCGACTGAAGCGTCGCGCCGT
This sequence comes from Pseudomonas sp. AC136, assembly GCF_979258585.1. Classification (NCBI taxonomy): domain Bacteria; kingdom Pseudomonadati; phylum Pseudomonadota; class Gammaproteobacteria; order Pseudomonadales; family Pseudomonadaceae; genus Pseudomonas; species Pseudomonas sp. AC136. The sequence continues at coordinate 3,905,357 of NZ_OZ409865.1, read as the reverse complement.
GCTGTTCATTCACGCCAAACGCCTGACCGCCCTGCCCGGCGTCGAGCTGCACGGTGACGATCGCCTGCACCTCGCCGCCCTCGCCCAATTGCCGTTGCTGCACTTGCCGGACCTCGACTGGTATCAGGGCTTCCATGAGATCGTGCTGTACCCCGGCGACTTCGTCAGCCCTCAACGCCATCGCGACCCCAACGGCATCGAGCATGAGTGGGACGGCGAGCACAGCGGCGAAGCGTGGCTGCAAGGCCCGGTGATTCTCGCCTGGCCCGGCGTGCTCAGCAGCGGCAACTGGGACGGCTACAACCTGGTGATTCACGAACTGGCGCACAAGCTGGACATGCTCAACGGCGATGCCAATGGCTTGCCGCCGCTGCATCGCTCGATGCGCCTGGAAGAATGGTCGAGCGCCATGCAAAGCGCGTACGACGACCTGAACCGCCAACTGGATGACAACCCCGACGCCGAAACCGCCATCGACCCCTACGCGGCCGAAAACCCGGCGGAGTTCTTTGCCGTCACCAGCGAATACTTCTTTAGCGCCCCGGATCAGCTGATGCAGGCCTACCCAAATGTGTACGTGCAACTGCAAACGTTCTACCGACAAGACCCGCTTCAACGACTGCGCCGCCTCGAACAGCACGCCGTTTCAGGGCAGAACGAGACCAACGGCTGAGTCGCCAAGCATGGTAACGGCGGGCGAATATGCCTATAATCGCGCCCACTTTTTGGCCGGTAACCGGCCAAGTTTGATTGGCCAACCTAGGGAAGCGAACCCATGAGCTACAGCAAGATCCCGGCCGGCAAAGACCTGCCGAACGACATCTACGTCGCCATCGAGATTCCGGCCAACCACGCGCCGATCAAATACGAAATCGACAAAGACAGCGACTGCCTGTTCGTCGACCGTTTCATGGCCACCCCCATGTTCTACCCAGCCAACTACGGCTACATCCCCAACACCCTGGCGGATGACGGCGACCCCCTCGACGTATTGGTCGTTACCCCGTACCCAGTTTCCCCAGGCGCAGTGATTCGCGCGCGCCCAGTCGGCGTTCTGCACATGACCGACGAAGCCGGCGGCGACGCCAAACTGATCGCCGTACCACACGACAAGCTGTCGCAGCTGTATGTCGACATCAAGGAATACACCGACCTGCCCCCGCTGTTGCTTGAGCAAATCAAGCACTTCTTCGAGAACTACAAAGATCTCGAGAAAGGCAAATGGGTCAAGGTTGAAGGCTGGGGCAACGCGGAAGCGGCCCGTGCTGAGATTTTGAAGGCGGTTGCGGCTTACCAAAAATAAGCCAAAACAGCCCACAAAAAGCCGGCCACAAGCCGGCTTTTCGTTATTAAGCGATTGGCTGCGCGTCGGCGGGGCTGCGTTAAAAAAAGGTTTTGAATGCTCATGGGCTACAGCCCACTGCGCTTCAAAACCTTTTTTTGCTCGGCCTGACTAGGATTGCCCCGCTCTAGCTCGCTCAATCTTGAGATGTGCTGGAGCGACTATTTTTTAGAAACTCGCTTCCGTTTTTTTGTAGGAGCGGCTTTAGCCGCGATGCTCTTAGCAGCGCCCCCATTCCTCTAAGCAAACGCCCCCACTCGCTCCGCATTTTCCTGCGTCGCCGCAAACATACTCACGGCTTCCACTGCCCCACTGGCGCCATCGCGGATTTGTACGATTACGGCGCCGGCCTGGTCGGCGAGGGTGACGCCGTGGTTTGCCACTTCCTGGGTCAGGTTCATGCTGGTCACGGCTTCGCGGGTTTCTTTGAGAATCTGCCCGATCAGTTCGGCGATCTCGGCGGTGGAGCCGCTGGTGCGCCCGGCCAGTTGCCGCACTTCGTCGGCCACCACGGCAAAACCTCGGCCCTGATCGCCCGCCCGTGCTGCTTCAATAGCGGCGTTAAGCGCGAGCAGGTTGGTTTGGTCGGCGATGCCGCGAATGGTGTTAACGATGGCGGTGATTTGCTCGGAACGTGCGCCCAGTTGCGTGATGAGCTTGGCCGAAGCGCCGATGTTTTCGGCGATCTGACGCATTTCCCGCGCGGTTTCCTGAATCACTTGCGTACCGTGTTCGGCGGTTTTCTCGGTTTCAGCGGAGATGTGATAAGCACGCGAGGCGCTGCGGGCGTCGTTCTGTTGTTTTTCGACACGCTCGGTGATGTCGCTGGCGAACTTCACGATTTTGCACAGCTTGCCTTCGGCGTCGTACACCGGGTTGTAGGTCGCTTCCAACCACACCACCCGACCATGTTTGGCCAATCGCTTGAACTGCCCACCGCGAATTTCGCCGCGATTCAGCCCGCGCCAAAGGTCGGCATATTCCGCGCTCTTGACCAGCGCCGCCTCGCAAAACAGTTTGTGCGGCTTGCCGACAATCTCATTAAGGCCGTAGCCCATGGTGTGCACGAAGTTTTCGTTGGCCGTGAGAATGTTGCCGTGCAGATCGAACTCCACAATCGCCATGGCCCGATCAATCGCCACCAGCTTGGCGCGGGCATCGCGCTCGCGAATGAGTTTCTCGGTGACGTCCATGGCGTACTTCACCACCTTCAGCACGCGGCCATTGGCATCCAGCACCGGGTTGTAGCTGGCTTCCAACCACACGTTCTGGCCTTTGCTATCCAGGCGCTGAAAGGTGCCGGAAACAAATTCACCCGCCCGCAGCGCCGTCCAGAAATCACTGTATTGCTTGCTGCCGACATGGGCAGGCGTGCAGAACTCGCGATGCGCTTTGCCCGCCACTTGGTCGGCGCGGTAACCCATCACGTTCAAAAAATTCTGATTGGCGCGGATAACCCGGCCTTCCAAATCAAACTCTACAACCGCCATCGAGCGCTCCAGCGCAGCCATCAATCCTTTGAATCCCTCCACTTCAGCCGTCCTGGCTGTCAGCTCAAGCTTCAAATTCTTGGAAAACATTGCATGACCTCATTCATGGAGTCGGGCGGCGGTGTAGGGAAATGGGTGGCCGACTGACATCAGCGCGACATTATCAAAATACTTGTACAAACCGAATGCCCTCGTACAAGTATTTTGATTGGGGTAGACGAGCGGCACACGACGCTCGGCAGACACGCAGCTGGCGCAGCGAAGGGAGGGAAATACACCTGTGCGAAAAGATTACGCACGAAAAGTGGACAGATCGACCCGTGAACGTTGGCGGCTTAGGGTTCAGCCACACCGTTTCGTTGGAGGTTTGATCATGTGGTTTATCAACGCAGCTCTGAATAACGCGCACATTCTGCTCGCCGTTGCCGCCTTCTTTTGGCTGACGGCGCATCTGGCCTACGGCTCGGCCGAGTAAGTGGGCGCGTTAGTAAAGCCAAGGCTGCAAGGCATCGATATTGGCCACCACAATCTGCTGGGCGCTGGCTTTGCTTTGCACCTTGGTCGCGTCGAGTTGGTAGCGCTGCAGCACGTACTGCACCAGCGCGCCACGGCTAGCGACCCGAAGCTGGCCCTCGTGCATGCCGTAGTCGATTTCGATGATCGCTTTCTGCTCGGCACTCAGGCGTGAATCCGGTTCGATAATCACGTCGACCTGCGCCGCCCAGCCAGCGTCGGACTCAATGCCGTGTTCAGACTCATCCAGCACATCAGGCACGCCGCGCAGGCGGCTCAATACAAAATCACGGTAGTCGCGGTTCTTCTCGCAATAGGCGCGCACGTGCCAGCGCATTCCGGTGTACACCAAGGTGTGCGGCGCGATCAGGCGCGTCTCGGCGAGCGGATTGGCCAGCGACACGTATTCACACTCCAAACGCAGCCCTTCGCGGCAGGCGCGCAACAGCGGGCGTAGCACCTGTGGGCGCACCGAGCGGTCGGGCACGGTCAGCACTTCGGTATGGGCATAGGCCAATGCCAAGCCCTCGATGTGCGGCGCCCGCTCGTGGTTTTGGTTAAGCAGGTGCAAATAGGCGCTGGCGCTGTCGTCAATAAACAGTGGCTTGAACGTTGCGCTGGGCACGTAGCCCTTCAGGTGCTTGTCGTAGTCGAGGTTATTCGGCGCGTATTCGCTGAGGTAACTGTTGATATCTTTCGAGGCCTGCTGCCGGCTGATGCCAAAGCTTTGCATCAGATGCCCCGTGGTTAGCCGCCCCTCCCACCACGCCACGGTTTCGATCAGGCGATAACGCAGGGCCAGGTCCCAACGGACCTGCTCGATCGATTGCTTGCGTTTCATGGCAGCCTCAAAGCGTTGAACGACGCTGCGTAATTAACATGGATATGTCTTAAATGACTACACATGTGGACGATCGTTGGGCTTCGCGCTGCTCAACTCAACCTACGAGCCTGGCGTAGGTTGGGTTGAGCGCAGCGAAGCCCAACGATCACCGCAACGCCTTTTCCCACACCGCATTACGAAATGCCGCCTCGTTTTGCATCCTCGCGCCAGCCACTTGCGCCGATGCGACACCATTTCGGCAGGCAGCCAAATAGCCACTTGGGCGGTCTTGGCTGCTCTTCCGACGCTATGCTAGGTTGCAGCCTCGCCAGGAAAGTCGCCGCATTCAGCGCACCCAAGAACAAGAGGACACCCCATGGCCGAGGCAACGCCCGCGCTCGAAATCCGTAATCTGCACAAACGCTACGGCGACCTCGAGGTGCTCAAGGGCATCTCGCTTACCGCCCGTGACGGCGACGTGATCTCGATCCTCGGCTCTTCCGGTTCTGGCAAATCCACTTTTCTGCGCTGCATCAACCTGCTGGAAAACCCACACAAGGGCGAAATCCTAGTGGCCGGCGAAGCGCTCAAGCTCAAAGCGGGCAAGCACGGCGAACTGGTCGCGGCGGACAACAAGCAGATCAACCGCCTGCGCAGCGAAATTGGCTTTGTGTTCCAGAACTTCAACCTGTGGCCGCACATGACGGTGCTCGACAACATCATCGAGGCGCCGCGTCGCGTGCTGGGTTTGAGCAAAGCCGAAGCCACCGAAAGGGCCGAAGCGTTGCTGGCCAAAGTGGGCATCGGCGACAAACGCCACGTGTACCCGGCGCAACTGTCCGGCGGCCAACAGCAGCGCGCCGCCATCGCCCGCACCCTGGCCATGCAACCCAAAGTGATTCTGTTCGACGAGCCCACCTCGGCACTCGACCCGGAAATGGTCCAGGAAGTGCTTAATGTTATTCGCGCGCTCGCCGAAGAAGGCCGGACCATGCTGCTGGTCACCCACGAAATGAATTTCGCCCGCCAGGTGTCCAGTGAAGTGGTGTTTCTGCACCAGGGCCTGGTGGAGGAACAAGGATCGCCCGAGCAGGTGTTCAGCAATCCGAACTCGGCGCGCTGCAAGCAATTCATGTCCAGCAATCGCTAACACGGAGCAACAACCCCATGCAGAACTACAAAAAGATACTGCTGGCCGCGGCCGCTACCCTGGCGTTCGGCACTGGTGCCGTCGCCGCTGACAAACTGAAAATCGGCACCGAAGGCGCCTACCCACCGTTCAACCTGATCGACGCGAGCGGCCAGGTCGGCGGCTTCGACGTAGAAATTGCCCAAGCCTTGTGCGCAAAAATGAAGGCCGAGTGCGAAGTGGTCACCTCCGATTGGGACGGCATCATTCCCGCCCTGAACGCCAAGAAGTTCGACTTCCTCGCCGCCTCGATGTCGATCACCGAAGAACGTAAGAACGCCGTCGACTTCACCGACGCGTACTACACCAACAAGCTGCAATTCATTGCCCCCAAAGACAAACCGTTCAAAACCGACAAGGCCAGCCTCAAAGGCAAAGTGATCGGTGCCCAGCGCGCCACCATCGCCGGCACCTGGCTGGAAGACAACATGGCCGATGTCGTCGACATCAAGCTCTACGACACCCAGGAAAACGCCTACCTCGACCTGGCCTCCGGCCGCGTTGATGGCGTGCTCGCCGACAAATTCGTGAACTGGGAATGGCTGAAAAGCGAAACCGGTAAAAGCTTCGAATTCAAAGGCGACCCGGTGTTCGACAACGACAAAATCGCCATCGCCGTCCGCAAAAAAGACCCGCTGCGCGAGAAGTTGAATGCCGCGCTGAAGGAAATCATTGCGGACGGGACCTATAAGAAGATCAACGACAAATACTTCCCCTTTAGCATCTACTAAGCGGCCTCCTGGCCGTCGGCCATGCTGCGTTGAAACCGCGCCGGGCGTGCTCACGTACCAAAGTAGTTGAAGTGCTTAGGTACGCTGCGCTGCCCGGCGCGATTTCGCCTTGCCTGGCTCTAGCCCAGAAGCCCTCGAATATTGGGCTCCCTCGCCTCTTCAAAGCAGTAAAAATCGATGATCTTTGATCTTCATGGATTCGGTCCCGCTCTGATGGCGGGCACCTTGATGACCATCAAGCTGGCGCTCAGTGCGCTGTGTTTGGGGCTGGTGCTCGGCCTGCTCGGTGCGCTGGCTAAGACTTCTCAGCTCAAGCCTCTGCAATGGCTGGGCGGTACCTATTCGACCCTGGTGCGCGGTGTTCCCGAGCTGCTGTGGGTGTTGCTGATCTACTACGGCACCGTAGAAGTGATGCGCAGCCTTGGCGAAGCCATTGGCGTGGAAGGGCTGGAACTAAGCGCTTTCGCGGCCGGCACCATTGCGCTCGGCCTGTGCTTCGGCTCGTATGCCACCGAGGTGTTTCGCGGCGCGATCCTGGCCATTCCCCGCGGCCACCGCGAAGCCGGCCAGGCTCTGGGGCTGTCCAAGGGCCGCACGTTCTGGCGGATCATCCTGCCGCAAATGTGGCGCATCGCCCTGCCGGGCCTAGGCAACCTGTTCATGATTTTGATGAAGGACACCGCGCTGGTGTCGGTGATCGGTCTGGAAGAGCTGATGCGTCGCTCGCAGATCGGTGTCACCGCGAGCAAGCAAGCCTTCACTTTTTATCTGGTCGCCGCGTTTATCTACCTGGGGCTGACCGTAATCGCCATGACTGGCATGTATTTCATTGAAAGACGCGCTGGCCGCGGCTTCGTAAGGAGCACGTGATGAGCTGGCTGAAAAAGAACCGAACCGAGGTGATCACCGCGCTAGTGCTTGTCCTCTTGGCCTTGGGCTTGTTCGCGATGCTGAGGGATATGAAGTGGCCGGTTATCATCAAATACCTGCCGCGCCTGTTCGACGGCGCCATCCTAACGCTCGAGCTGGTCGCCTTTGCCGTGATCGCCGGCCTGATCCTGGCGCTGCCCATGGGTATCGCTCGCGCTTCCCGACACTGGTACGTACGCGCCCTGCCCTACGGCTACATTTTCTTCTTTCGCGGTACGCCGCTGTTGGTGCAGTTGTTCCTCGTGTATTACGGCGCTGCGCAATTCGACGTGGTGCGCCAAGGCCCGTTGTGGCCCTACCTGCGCGATCCGTACTGGTGCGCGGTGCTGACCATGACTCTGCACACCGCCGCCTATATTGCCGAGATTCTGCGCGGCGCTATTCAAGCCGTGCCGCCAGGCGAAGTGGAAGCGGCGCGCGCGCTGGGCATGTCGCGCGCGCAAGCCATGCTGCACATTATTCTTCCCCGCGCCGCGCGCATCGGCCTGCCGGCCTACAGCAACGAAGTGATCCTGATGCTCAAAGCCAGCGCCCTGGCGAGCACCATCACTCTGCTGGAACTCACCGGGATGGCGCGCACGATCATCGCCCGCACCTACTTGCCGGTAGAGATTTTCTTCGCCGCCGGCCTGTTCTACCTCGCCATCGCCTTCGTGCTGGTGAAGGGTTTCAAACTGCTGGAACTCCGGCTGCGCGTCGACGCCACGCAAGGCCGCTAGAATAGGCGCCCGCCCATGCGCCACCTCGGCCATGGGCAATCGCCACCCTCAAGCTGTTCGCCATGACCGACTCCGCCGTACTCACAGGCTCCGCCCTGCTGCAGCGCTTTCACGCGCTGGATGATTTTCTGCTGCGCCATCAACCGCTCTGGCGACCGCGACCGTTTACCCACCTGCAACTGCCGTGGGAGGAGGATCACCCCGAGCTTGCGGCCTGGTTGCGCGGACGCTCACTGGCCGAGGCCGAAGCCGCGCACAACCATCCGCAGCAGCTGCAAGCGCCCGCGCCGTTCGGTGAGTTGGCCGCGCAGTCCGCCGCATTGGCTAACGTCGGTGCATTGCCAACAGCGAACCGAGCCGCACCGTCGGCCCACTTCTCGGTGGATATTCCGGGCCGCAAATGGGAGCAGATCCGAGCCTTCGCCAGTTGCCTGAACTTCGCCGAAGCACCGCAGCACTGGCTGGACTGGTGCGCCGGCAAAGGACACCTGGGCCATTTGCTGGCCCTCGAAGGCCAGCCGCTTACCTGCCTGGAACACGACGCGACGCTGGTAGAAGCGGGCATCCAACTGGCACGTCGCCGCGGGATAAACAGCCAGCACATCGAACAAGACGTGCTCGCCGAAACCGCCAACCAGCACGTTCACCCAGAGCAAACACCGGTTGCCCTGCATGCATGCGGCGACCTGCACGTGCGTCTGCTTCGCCTGGCGAGCAACGCCAGCTGCCGGCAACTGGCCGTCGCGCCATGCTGCTACAACCGCATCGCGGCCACGCACTACCAGGCGTTATCCACAGCGGGCCAGGCTTCGGCATTGCAACTATCCATCGACGACCTCGGCCTGCCGCTAAGCGAAACCGTCACCGCAGGTGCGCGCGTGCGACGCCAACGCGACACCTCCATGGCCCGCCGCCTGGCCTTCGACCTGTTGCAACGTGAACTGCGCGCAGTGGACGACTACCTGCCGACACCGTCGTTGCCAGTCGCCTGGCTACACAAAGACTTCGCCGACTACTGCCGCGACCTTGCCCAACTCAAAGCATTGCCCGCTCCCGCCCAGCGCGACTGGAAAGCCCTCGAACAGAAAGGCTGGGCGCGCCTGGCCGAGGTGCGCAATTTGGAACTGGTGCGAGGCCTGTTTCGACGACCGCTCGAAATCTGGCTATTGCTAGACCGCGCCCTGTTTTTGCAAGAGCGTGGCTACAACGTTCACCTCGGACAGTTCTGCGTAGGCCATGTCAGCCCACGCAACCTGATGCTTCTGGCAGAACGGTAAAAGTTGCCCACACAATCTGTGGATAACTTTGTTGATAGTTTCTGGGCAACCTCGGCAAAGCCTGGTGCTACTAGGGCTCGCAAAACGTGATTATTTTTTAATCAGACCTAAAACATCAACAAAACCAGTAAGTTAGCAGCGCTTGTCAAGTACTCACATTAAAGGGGCTCGCTTGCCTGGCGTCTCATCGCAATTGTGCATAAGCCTATGCCGACCCGTTCAAATCCAAGCAAAAAATCACCGTAGATCAGGCCTTTACTCGCCGCTTCTAATGGATATAATGGCGGCCCTGAAATGCCGGTATAGCTCAGCTGGTAGAGCAACTGACTTGTAATCAGTAGGTCCCGGGTTCGATTCCTGGTGCCGGCACCATATAAAAGAAAGGCCTTCGAGAAATCGAAGGCCTTTTTTGTTGCCTGGCGTTTGGCTAACCACGCTGGACGGGTATACGCGACAAATCAGTTTCCTCTGCTGCGAAAGCAACCATCGCTCAAAAGCCTCAACTGTCCCCTGCGCAATTCCACCGCCTGAATTGCGCTGACCTATGCTCTCGGTGCGCGGCTGTTCAAGCCGCAAATCAGGGAGAAGCCATGCAGATCCTCGCCCTCTTGCTAATCGTGATGTGCGCGCTGAGCGGCTGCGGTGTGGTTAAGGTCGATCGCGAAATGAAGCAGGCCAGGGCGGACTTGGTGTTAGTGGCTGGCCATCTGAGTGTTAACGAATCTGGCCGTAGCGCGCTGGTGGCGCTGCTGGATAGCCAGGGCAAGCTGCTCACTTACCGAATCGCCGCCCCTGGCGAAGATTTCTATTTCACCCAGCCGGTCGGCAGTTATCAGTTGCTCGCTTTTGACGACCGCAATGGCAACCTGGTGCTCGATGCCGACGAGCCCCGTCAATGGTTAACCACCGCCCGCACTTCGCCGCTGTACGTGCAACCGGACGCTGACACGCGGAAGCGGCTGAGCCAGGGCAACGTCGTTCGGCTAACGGCTGACAGCCTGAGCCAGGCGCCAGCGGTGGATTTGAATTTGCAGGTGCTGCACCGCGAGCGCCCGCAGATGCAGCGCAACTACCTGCAGCCGGTGGGTTTTGCCGATCCGCGATTCAGTGCCCAGAGCACGCAGCTGGGCATGTGGCAGCCGCTGACTTTTTTGCGGGATATCGGTTACGGGCTTTATTTGTTGGCGCCGTGGGATGAGCGTAAGGAGCCGGTGTTTTTGGTCCATGGCATTAACTCATCGCCACAGGTCTGGCAGGAGGTCGCCGCCGGCATCGATCAGAATCGCTTTCAGATCGTGCTGTATCACTACCCTGGCGGCCTGCCGCTGAATAACAGCGCCTATCTGCTGAGTGTCGGCATCCGCGATATTCAGCGGCGCTACAACCCATCGCGCATGCACGTAATGGCTCACAGCATGGGCGGTCTGGTAGCTAGACGGGCGCTGCAAATGCTGGATGAACAGGCCAGCCAATCGGTTTGCCTATTCGTCACGCTGTCGACGCCCTGGGATGGCCATCCCTCTGCGGCCAAGGGCCTTGAAAACGTGCCGTTAGAAGTTCCGGTGTGGAAAGACATGGCGCCGGGCAGCCCGTATTTGCACCAGCTATTCGCCACCCCGTTGCCCGCTCACATTCGCCAGTGGCTGTTGGTCAGCTACGGCGGCAATCGCCGCCTGCTGCCAGAGCCCAATGACGGCGTGGTGCCGCTCGCGAGCGAGTTGCGCAACGCGGCTCAGGACGAAGCGACCCATATGTATTTATTGAATGAAGATCACGTCAGCATTTTGCAGAGCCGACGCACCCGCGAGCTGCTCGACCGTGCCTGGCAGCAGTTGCCCAAGCGGGGGTGCGCGCCGCCAGCGCAGCGATGACGAAGATTTGCAACTAAGCTCCTGCCGTCGGAGCGACATCGCGCGTGGTCGCGCCCCTGTGGACGAGGAAGCCGTGCAATGGACAGTTCGCCTAAACCGTTCCAACCGGCCACCGTTCTGGTGGTCGACGATACGCCCGACAACCTGATGTTGATGACCGAGCTGCTTAAAGACCATTACCGGGTCAAAGCGGCCAACAGCGGTGAAAAAGCGTTGCGAATCTTGCAGGCTGACCCGCTGCCCGATCTGATTTTGCTCGACATCATGATGCCCGGGCTATCGGGTCATCAGGTCGCGCACCAGCTGCAACAGACGCCGCGCACCCGTGATATTCCGATCATCTTCCTCACGGCCTTGGCCTCTCTGGCCGATGAGATTCAGGGCCTGGAACTGGGGGCGGTGGACTACATCACCAAGCCGATCAGCCCACCGCTGGTAATGGCCCGCGTTGAAACCCAACTAAAGATCAAGGCGGCGGCGGATTTCCTGCGCGATCAGAACGACTTTCTGGAGCAGGAAGTTCAGCGCCGCACCCGCGAAGTGGCGGCCATTCAAGACGTCACCATTCAGGCCATGGCCTCGCTGGCGGAAACCCGCGACAACGAAACCGGCAACCATATTCGCCGTACCCAGCACTACATCAAGCTGCTGGCTGAGCTGTTGCGAGACCACGTGCGCTTTCGCCACTTCCTCACCGACGAGACCATCGAGCTGCTGTTCAAATCGGCACCGCTGCATGACATCGGCAAGATCGGCATTCCCGACCATATCCTGCTCAAGCCAGGGCGGTTTACCGAGCAAGAGTTCGAGATCATGAAAACCCACACCACCTTGGGACGTGACGCGATTCAGCACGCGGAGGATCAGTTGGGCATCTCGGTGGACTTCCTCAAGCTGGCCAAAGAGATTGCCTATGGTCATCAGGAGAAATGGGACGGCAGTGGTTATCCCGAAGGCCTGGCGGCCGACGACATTCCTATAAGCGCGCGGATGATGGCGGTCGCCGATGTCTACGACGCGTTGATCAGCCGGCGCGTGTACAAACCCGGCATGCCCCACGAGCAAGCCGTGGAACTCATTCGCCAGGGACGCGGCTCGCATTTCGACCCGGACATCTGCGACGCCTTTTTAGGTTGCCCCGAGCGGTTTCGCGCGATCGCCGAACGTTTCTCCGACACCGAATTGGATATGGCCAAGCAACGCGCTGCGATGGAGCACATTGCCGAGGAACCGTGAGCCCGAGTGCTCGCTGTGGGTTGCGCATGGATCACTAAGGAAGCGTCATGGCCAAATTGTTCGCGTTGCTGGAGCGTCAGCCCTTACTGCACAAGCTGGTGCTCAGCTTTGCGGCGTTGCTCCTACTGGTGTTGGTGCTGGGGGTACAGAGCCTGCGTACCCAGGAGTCGCTCAAGCGCGAAATGCAGAAGTTGTATCGCCAGGATCTGGTGGGCTTGCAACAGCTGCTTGAGGCGCGCGTGCAACTGCCCCACCAGATGCATGCCTTGCAGCGAGCGGTGGCGACCAACAGTGGTGAGGTGCGCATCGCGGCGGTCGCGCAGTTGAATTCTTCCCAGCAGCGTATGCAACAAGCTCTGGCCCAGGCGCGCCCCACCCTGCGCGTGCAAAACAGCCTGGTACGTCTGGCCGAATTCGAAGTGCTGTTCGAACGCCTCAAGCGCGACGGCGACCAAGCGCTGGACCTGGCCGGCCGAGGCTACCAGGGCCAAGCCCTGACGCTGATCAGCAGCGGCGAATTTCAGGCCATGGTGCAGAACGCCGATGCGCTGCTCCATGACCTTGCCGATACCAAAGAAACCTTTATCCATGACACCGCCATGGACATCGCCGACTTCGCCCAGCGCAGCACTGTGAACACCCATGTGCTGCTGGTGGGCGGGCTGACCCTGGCGCTGCTGCTGTCATGGTTAGCCAGCCGCTCGATTCGCCAGCCGCTGAACCGCGTGCGCACGGCGGTAGATGAGCTGGCCGAAGGACGGCTGGATCGTTATATCCCTCACACCGACTTCCAAAACGAGACCGGCGACCTGGCGCGGGCGATTGCCAAGCTGCAAACCGAATCGCAGCAACTTGAACGCCAGCGTTGGGTGAAAGCACACACCTCGGCCCTGCAAGTGGACCTGCAACAGGCCGAAACCCCTCAACAGCTGGCGCAGGCTTTTTTTGCCCACATCGCGCCGCAACTCGACATGTGCCAGGGCGCGTTGTACGCCTTGTACGAAGACTCGCCGCGCCTGCACTTGCTTGGCGGTTACGCGGTGGACAGCGCCCACCCGCTGCCGGCTGAATTGGCCCTTGGCGAAGGACTGCTAGGCCAGTGCGCGCTGGATCAGCAACCGCGTCAGCTCAGTGACTTGCCCGAAGCGTTCTGGCATGTGCGCGCACAACTGGGCGCCACGCCGGCGAGCCATTTGCTGGTGCAGCCGGTGCTGCGCGGCGAGCGTTTGCTGGGCGTGTTGGAGATGGCCGGATTTCGCCCGTTGCAAGAACACCAGACACTGCTGCTGCACGAAGTGCTGCCACGACTGGCCGGCGCCATCGCCATTATTGAGCGCAGCGAAGCGGCCAAAACGCTGCTGCAAGAAACCCGGCGCCAGGCTGATGAAATGGGCGCCCAGGCCCTGCAACTGGAGCGTCAGGCGCAGGCGTTGGAGGCCCAACAGGTGGCCCTGCGTGCCACCGAAGCCTGGTACCGCGGCATTATCGAGGCCGCGCCCGATGGCATGCTGATCGTCGGCGCAGACGGCTGCATCTTGATGAGCAATCCGCAACTGGACGCCCTGTTCGGTTATCTGCCGGGCGAACTGATCGGCTCGAGTATCGAGCGCTTGGTGCCGCCCGCTATCCGCGAGCGGCACGTGAGCCTGCGCGATGGCTTTATCGCCAGCGGCGGAACCCGGCAGATGGGCGGCGAGGCAGAAGACCTGCGAGGTGTGCGCAAAGATGGAAGCCTGTTCTCGGTGGAGATCGGCCTGTCGCATCTGCCACAGCTGGAGGGCCGCGGCGTTTGCGTGTGCGCCTCGGTGCGCGACGTTAGCGAGCGGCGGGCTATGGAAAGCAAACTGCGCATTGCCAGCGAACGTCTCAACCTGGCGCAAGAGGCCGGCGACATCGGCCTGTTCGACGTCGACCTTATCAGCGGTAGCAATTACTGGACGCCGCAGCTGGAAAAAATGTTCGGCCTCGAACCCGGCGAATTCGGCGGTTCGCTGGAGCACTGGCGGGCGCTGGTCCATCCCGATGACGTGGCCTACGCCAGCAGCGTGTTCGACAGCGCCGTACAAAGCGGCAGCGACCGCGCCGAGTTTGATTTCCGCATCGTGCGCAAGAACGATGGCGCGGTGTGCACCTTCAGGTCGCTCAGCCGCTTCACCCGCGCCGCGGACGGCACACCGGTGCGCGCCACCGGCGTCAATATCGATGTCACGGCGCTCGTCCAGGCACGCGCCGTAGCCGAAGAAGCCACGCAGGCCAAGAGCGAATTCCTGGCCAACATGAGCCACGAAATCCGCACGCCGATGAACGCCATTATCGGCATGAGCCACCTGGCCCTGCGGACCGAACTGGACAACCGCCAGCGCAACTACATCGAGAAAGTCCATCGCTCGGCGCAAAACCTGCTGGGCATCATTAACGACATCCTCGACTTTTCCAAAATCGAGGCCGGCAAGATGGGCCTCGAGTTGATTCCCTTCCGACTGGAGGACGTGCTCGACAGCTTCGCCAGCATGGTCGGTCTCAAAGCGGAGGACAAAGGGTTGGAATTGCTGTTCCGCACGCCACCCGACCTGCCCACGGCGCTGGTGGGCGACCCTCTGCGCCTGGGGCAGGTGCTGCTTAACCTGGGCAACAACGCGAGCAAATTTGCCGAGCAGGGTGAAATCGTGGTCAGCGTCGAGCGGGTCGGCGGCGACCAGCAGCACGCACAGTTGCTGTTCTCGGTACGCGACAGCGGTATCGGCATGAGCGAGGAACAGTGCGCGCGCCTGTTCCAGTCGTTCAGCCAGGCCGACAGTTCGATCACCCGCAAATACGGCGGCACGGGCTTGGGGCTGGCCATTTCCAAAAGCCTCGTGGAATTGATGGACGGTGAAATCTGGGTAGAAAGCGAGCTGGGCAGCGGCTCGACTTTCTATTTTCGGGTCACCCTGGGCCTCGGCGATGTACAGCCGCGGCGAATGTTCACCGTCGACGAACTGCTGGGCGTGCGCGTGCTGGTGGTAGATGACAACGCCAGCGCGCGCGAAATCCTGTCCGGCATGGCCAGCGGTTTCGGCGTCGAGGTGGACGTGGCGGAAAGCGGCCCCGCAGCGCTGCGCTTGCTGACCGACAACCAGCAAAAACACCTGAGCTACGACTTAGTGCTGATGGACTGGCGCATGCCCGGCATGGACGGCGTCGAAACCGTGCGGCAAATGCACGAGGCCAATCTGCCGCACACGCCGTCGGTCATAATGGTCACCGCCTTTGGCCGCGAAGAGGTGCGCGAGCAGGCCGAACGCCGCGGCGTGGAATTGCCGCACGTGCTGACCAAACCGGTCACCCCCTCGACCTTGCTTGAGGCCATAGGGATTGCGCTTGGACGCGGCGTGCCGAGCGACAGCCGCGCTGGCGAGCGCGTCGAGGAAAGCACCCAGGCCATCACCAGTCTGCGTGGCGCCCGGGTGTTGTTGGTGGAAGACAACGAACTGAACCGCGAGCTGGCCATCGAGCTTCTTGAGGACGCCGGCATAGAAGTATGTCTGGCGTTTGACGGCCAGCAGGCCCTGGATTGGCTGGCCGAGCATGACGATATCGACGGTGTGTTGATGGACTGCCAGATGCCGGTGATGGACGGTTACACCGCGACGCAGCGAATACGCGAGCAAACCCGGTTTGCCGATTTGCCGGTATTAGCAATGACCGCCAACGCCATGGACGGCGACCGCGAGCAGGCGCTGGCCAGTGGCATGAACGATCACATTTCCAAGCCGCTCAACGTCGCGGCCATGTTCGCGACCCTGGCCAAATGGATTCGCCCGGCAGCCCAACGCGCGGTGCCGTCGGTGAACCTTGCCCCGCCCTCGACCCAGACTTTGCCAGCGCAGTTGCCCGGCATCGACATGGCCGCCGGTTTGGCCACCTGCGTCGGCAAGACAGAGCTGTACCTGCGCCTGCTGCGCAAATTCCGCACCAGCCAGGCAGATTTTCGCGGCGATTTCCTGGCCGCCTGCGCCGGTGCAGATGCCACCGCACCGGCGCGGGTTGCGCACACCTTGCGCGGCACCGCCGGCAACATCGGCGCCAAACACGTCGCCAATGCGGCGGCAGCGCTGGAGCGCGCCAGCTTAAGCGGGGCGATAGAACAACTGCCGAAACTGCTGGAGGACGTGGGCCACCACTTGGCCCCAGTGCTGGTCGGCCTGGCTGTTCTGGGAGAGGCGCAAACAGTCCAGCTGTCGACCGTGGCCGAGACACTGAGCGACGAGTTGCTCGCGCAACTGGCGACCGTGCACCGCTTGCTAGCCGAAAGCGACACCGCCGTGCTGGCCGCCCTACGCCGCCTGCAAAGCCAGACCACCGACGCCGCTGTAGCCAACCACCTGCTGCGCATCGCACGGTACACCGAACAATTCGAGTTCGACGAAGCGCTGCAGGTAATGCAAGAGCTGGAGGCCAGCGTGAATGCCAGGCTTGCTCAGGTATGACCTGAAGACGTCACACGCTCGCCGCGCTCATTCCTAAGTCAGCGCATCCCAAGTTCCGGACAGTGTGTTTAGCGACGTCAACCGTCCGTTGCTTGAAGATCGTGGAGGGTTGCGAATGGGAGTTAACGGCCAGGAGCGGACGGTCACGAACAACTGCTATCGGCCAGAAGCGGACGTCTTAAGTTCGGAAACCAAACTCTTCCCTATCCGGTAGTAAACATTATCGGATATCGCTTAACGTAGTCGTCACTCAACAGCCCCACTCGTCACCACGGTGAATTTGCGGCTGAAGGCCAAAACCTCACAGGTGGCGGTGTGTCCTGCCGGTATCGAAACGCCGTCCCCTGCCTTCATTTCAAAACGCTCGCCGGTATCCATAGTGATGGCGATGTGGCCCTCAATCAGTACGAAGGCTTCGTCATTGTCGAAGCGCCAGTGAAACTTCCCTGGTTGCGAGGTAAAGAACGCCACAGCTTTGTATGGGGTCTTTACGCCTACGGTTCTCAACAACTTCATCTGCGTATCGGGGTTACCCTCAATCAGGTCATCGCCTAGCGGGTAGGCAAGCCATCCCTCGGGCGCATTCAGCGATGCCAACGAGACAGAATCAATCGGGTTCGGCAGTTGGGGACGTGCAGTCATCTTTGTAACCTCGGGGCTTTTCATGTGGATATGCGACTATGTCAAGTGGCATAGTCGTGCCTGAGGCTACATCAAAATATGACAGGTGGCATAGTTTTTCATGAGCACTTCAACACGTGACCGAATGATTGTCGGTGCCGCAGATCTTTTAAGACGCAAGGGCATGACCGCCACAAGCATGCGAGAAGTGGTGCGCCACTCGAATACGCCTCGCGGCTCCATTGCGCACCACTTTCCTGGTGGTAAGCGGCAGCTACTTGAAGCCGCGATAGAACATGCGGGCCGAGAGGTTAGTGAGCCGTTGGCGCTGTTACTGGCAAAACTTGGCCCAGTCAAAGGCATGCAGCACTTCGTAGGGTTATGGAGGGCGACGCTGGAAGAAACAAATTTCGAGGCAGGTTGCGCGGTGCTGGCGGTGGCTGTCGAACACTACGCGTCCGACCAGCGAAGTGAGTCTGAAGGCGAGCTGGAGGCGCAAATCCAGTCTCAGCTGTTGGACCAGGCCAATGGCATCTTTATCGAATGGCAGGAGATCGTTGCTCACTCACTTCGAGATGCGGGCTTACCATCAGCACGCTCACGTAGCCTAGCGTTGCTGGCGATTGCCTCGATCGAAGGCTCCGTTGCACTGTGCCGTGCAGCCCGCAGTGCAGAGCCGCTTGACCTAATCTGGATAGAGCTCAAACACAGTTTTGAGCAGGCGTTGCTCTAAGCAACAACCGCGTCTGCAGGCTGCAGTTGCTGCACTCCCCGCTCGATTACCGCATCGATGTAACTGGGGTCGTTGTAGATGCGCGCGAGCAAAATCGCGCCTTCGAAATCGGCCACCAGTTGTCTGGCCATACGCTGTGCGTTTTCTTGGGCATACGTTGCGCTGTACAGCACCGCGAAGGCTCTGACCCAGTCATCCAGGAATTTGCGAATCGGCTCCATCAGCTCCACTTTGCCGTAGGTCGCGTCGATCGCCACAACCCCCATCAGGCACCCAATCGAGTCGTCCTGAAAAAGCTTCTTGGCCTTGCGTCCCATACTGCTCAGCCGTTGGGGTACTGCCAGGCTTTCGTCAAAGGCAATGGAAAACAGCGCCTGCTGAAGACGCTCATGAGTCCATGCCAACACATCCCGCAGAAGGGATTCCTTGTTCGGGTAGTGATGGTAGAACGACGCCTTAGTAAGCCCACACGCAGACGACAACGCATCCATCGTAGTGCCGTGGTAGCCGAGACGCTTGAAGGTGTTAGCGCAACGTTGCAGTAACTCGTCGCGCGGGATTTTCAGTGGACGCACGGACTACTCCTTAGCTCAATCATGCGCATTGATTCTATGTCATAAGCCTTGGCATCTCAATTTGACGGTTACCGAATGTTTGTTTAGTTTCTGCAAACCGAACGAACGGTAAGTAACTGCGAGCCACCTGGTATTCCAGGCGCAGCCCTAACAACGCCAAGAGAATTTCACTGTGAGCGAAGCCAACAGCGGTCCAGGTCGTGTCACCCTTGAGCAACGTGGTCACCTGTTTCTGATCGGCCTTGATCGCGCCGGAAAACGTAACGCCTTCGACAGCGCCATGCTCACCGACTTCGCATTGGCCGTCGGCGAGTTTGAACGTAACGATGATGCGCGCTGCGCGGTCGTATTTGCCCATGGTGATCACTTCACCGCTGGCCTGGATTTGATGGAGCTGAGCCCGAAACTGGCTTCAGGTGGTTTCAAGTACCCAGAAGAAGGCATCGACCCCTGGGGCGTATCCAAGCCCAGACGCACCAAGCCAGTAGTCCTTGCCGTGCAAGGAACTTGCTGGACCGCCGGTATCGAGTTGGTACTCAACGCTGACATCGCGATTGCTGCCAGCAACACTCGCTTCGCCCACCTGGAAGTGCTGCGCGGCATTCCGCCGTCCGGTGGTTCCACTGTTCGCTTCACTCAGGCGGCGGGCTGGACCAACGCCATGCGTTACATGCTGACCGGTGAAGAGTTTGGCGCGGAAGAAGCCTTGGCTATGCGCTTGCTAACGGAGGTTGTCGAGCCTGGCCAGGAACTGGCTCGTGCCATTGAGTACGCAGAGCGCATCGCGAAAGCAGCGCCGCTCGCTATCAAGGCCACGCTGCAATCTGCTTTCCAAGCACGCGACGAAGGCGACGACGCTGCCCTCTCGCAACTTAACGAACTGCTGTTCTCACTCATCAAGACTGAAGACGTTCGTGAAGGTGTGATGGCGATGATGCAAAAACGCGAACCTGCTTTTAAAGGCCGTTGATATCGGCGAGGCAGCCCCGGGGATATTGCGAGTACCCAGCCCCGCTGCTGCCTTTCGATAACTGTTGCAGGCAACGAAGCTGCATCCATCTTCAATACGCTGTAGAGGGAACAGGGATGAATGGCTCGGATACCGAGAGCGTCCAGCTGAAGCTGGTCAGTTCCGCTCAGGAAGGTACAACGCTCCCCAATCTCGGAGTAAGCACCCTCGACGAACTGCTGCACCACAGCGCCGCCAGAGTACCGAATGCCATAGCACTTTCCGCTCTCGGTCAGAACATCAGCTACGCAAAGCTGCAGGACCTGAGCACGGCAGTAGCAACCTGGCTAATCAACCAAGGGCTGCAGCCGGGCGCACGTGTCGCGGTGGCTTTGCCAAACATGCTCGCGCACCCCATTGCCTGCCTGGGGATCATTCGCGCTGGGCTTACGGCCGTTTGCGTCAATCCGCTGTATACCGCGCAAGAGCTGGCGCAAGTCTTTAGAGACAGCGAGATCAAAGCGGTCTTTCTATTTGCCCCCATGAGCGAGAGCGTGCAGCGCGCCATGCGCGAGGCCGGCATCAGCCTTTCTGTGTGCGTTAAACCGGGGGATCAACTTGGCTGGCGCCGCCTGTTTTTCAACTGGATAGCTCGCCGCCGTACTGGTGTTGTGACGCCGCAGGTCGAAGGCGCAGTTGCCTGGAAAAACGTGGTGAACACGCCCGCTATCGACTTTGCAAAACGTCCTGCGATCACCCCTGAACAGACTGCCTTGATGATCTATAGCGGCGGTACGACCGGGCAACCGAAGGGTGTCCCTATCGGCCACAGGGCAATGCTGTACAACATTGCCCAACAACAGGTGGCGCTGCGCTCGCACCTTAGTAAGGTTCCCGAGTCCGACTATCAATTGCTGCTTGCCGTGCCCCTTTATCACATCCTTGGGCTTGGCAATTTGCTGTTCACGTTGAGCCGCGGCGGCAAGGCCGTTCTGGTGATGAACCCACGCGATACCGTGGCCTTCGTCAAAGAATGGTCCAGGCATCAAGTGAGCAGCTTCCCAGCCGTCAATACGCTGTACAACGCCCTACTCGACAACCCCGCGTTCCGGGATCTGGACTTCCGCAAACTGGTTGTCTGCCTAGGCGCCGGCATGCCTGTAAGCCAAACGACCGCTGAACGATGGCATCAGGCCACGGGCTGCCATCTCACCGAAGCCTACGGGATGACCGAAACCGGTTTGATCAGTTGCAACCTGGCGGGCGAGTCCCGGCCTGGCTCGGTAGGTATTCCTGTCGCCGGAATGGAAATCTCGTTGCGTGATGACGATGGCCGTCCTGTCACCATTGGCGATGGAGAGATCTGCGTACGCAGTCCGGCCATCATGGCTGGTTACTGGCGGCGGCCGGAAGACAACGTCAGCGCGTTCACAGAAGACGGCTTTTTCCGTACCGGTGATATCGGTCTGTTTGATCACGATGGCTATTTGCGCCTGGTCGACCGCAAGAAAGAAATGATCATTTCCTCGGGGTTCAAGGTGTTCCCTTCGGAGATCGAGCGAGTCCTCAACGCCCACCCTGGGGTGCTGGAATCAGCGGTGGTCCCATCCCCTGACGACAAGGCGGGCGAAGTACCTATTGCCTATGTCGTCGCACGCCACACCCATCTCGATGAAGCACACGTACTCGCTCACTGCGCGGCGCACCTGGTCAGCTATAAACGCCCGCGCCGGGTGATCTTTCGTCCCGAATTACCCAAGAGCAACGTGGGCAAAATCCTTCGCAAAGAGCTGATAGCCACTGAACAGCTGGAACCCTCTTTATGAGCACAAGTAAGTCCGCCATGAACCTTTCAATGATCGACCCCTTTTCACTGCAGGCCGACGACGGTTTCCGTTTGGCCGCCACCCGTTACTCCGCGCAAGGTACGTTGCAGGGCAACCTGGTCATGGCCGGCGCCACTGGTGTGCAGCAGCGTTTCTACCGACGTTTTGCTCTTCACGCCGCCGCCCAGGGCTTCAATGTACTGACGCTAGATTATCGGGGTGTCGGTGAGTCGGCGCCGAAGACGCTCAAAGGTTTTGAGATGTCCTATCTGGATTGGGGCCTACGAGACCTGGCCGCGGCGGTCGATTTTATCGACGAAGGCACGACTCCGATCTACTGGATGGGGCACTCCTTTGGCGGCCATGCCCTGGGCCTGCTGCCCAACCACCACAAAATCACTGCCGCTTACTGCTTCGGCACTGGCGCCGGTTGGGCTGGCTGGATGCCCAGACTCGAGGCCTTCAAGGTGCGCTTCTTGTGGACGTGGGTCCTGCCGCTGATCGTCAGGTGGAAAGGCTATATGGCTTGGAGTGTGTTGGGCATGGGGGATGACCTGCCCCTGGGCGTCTACAAAGATTGGAAACGTTGGTGCGCACACCCCCACTATTTCTTTGATGACCCCACCATGACGGCCATTGCCGGGCGTTACGCGCAGGTACGCGTGCCTTGCGTATTCGCCAACGCAGTGGATGACAGCTGGGCGCCGCCGATATCGCGAGACGCCTTTATCAAGGGCTATAGCGCTGCGCAACTACAGACCCTCGACCTTGCGCCGGCGTCGCACAAACACCCCATCGGCCATATGGGCTACTTCCGCGCTTCGGCCACCACCATGTGGGACGAGGCCCTGAACTGGCTGGCCGACCATCGCAATGCCGCCGCAACAAATCGTCGTTCAGGTACCGAGGGCGGACAATGAGCGTCGGCTCTATTGCCCTACCGATGGCCGAGACCAGCGAGCTGTTTCGCACGCTGGTGGAAAGTCGCCGAGCCGTACGTCGTTTCACTGTCGACAAGGTGCCCGAGGACGTCATTCGGGCGTGCCTGGAGCTTGCCGTATTGGCACCCAGCTCCTGCAATCTACAGCCCTGGTCATTTCAGGTGGTGCGCGACCCGGCCTTGCTGCAGCAATTACACCCCGTCTGCTTAGGCCAGAGCGCCGCCAAGGCGCCGCTGATAGTCGCTGTACTGGCTCGAACCGGCACGTGGAAGCAGGCCTGCGCCGACGTGCTGCGGTTTTGGCCGGAGCCCGCGGTGCCGCCGGCCGTCGAACGCTTTTACACAGGCCCCGCCCTGTTCCAATACAACCAGGGTTGGCTGGGGTGGCGAGGACTACTAAAGCGCCCACTGCTCTGGCTAACAGGGCTTCGGCGCGCCGTCATGCGGGCTCCAAGCAGCCCTCAACAGATGCGCCTGTGGGCGGTGAAGTCGACGGCATTGGCGGCGCAGAATCTGATGCTGGCTTTCCAGAGCCATGGCTACAGCACGTGCCCCATGGAGGGTTTTGACGAGCAGCGGCTAAAACGCGTGCTGCCCATTCCCAACGATGCAATCCCGATCATGCTCCTGGCGGTTGGCCTGCCGGCTGATCGCGCCGTCTACAACCCGCGTTTACGCTTTCCCCTGGACCACAGCGTGTCGTGGCACTAAACCGCTGCAAATAACAATAACAAGAGGGTTACAGTCATGCCGTTCACTCAAATCGACTACGAAATACAGGGCCCGATAAGGGTCATTCGCTTCAACCGACCGGACAAGCGCAACTGCATTGGGCCAACCACGCACCTCGAACTGATTGAAGCCTGGACTCGGTTTCGCGATGACCCTGATGCACTCGTTGCGATTATTACCGGGGCAGGTGACAAAGCTTTCTGTGCTGGCGGTGATCTGGAAGCAGGCTTTGATCTGGTGCCCTCCACCGCTGAGGAAATCGCTGCCCACAACCGTGGCGAACGCACGGGCATTCTGGGCCCGAGCCGCTGGACCGACATCTACAAACCGGTGATCGCAGCGGTCAACGGTGCCGCTTATGCTGGCGGGCTTGAATGGGCTTGTTTTGCGGACATGCGTATCGCCGAAGAGCACGCTTCGTTCGGCGTCACCTGTCGGCGCTGGAATATAGGTTTGGCCGATGGTGGCAGTCAGCGTCTGCCACGCATTGTCGGTATGGGGCGGGCCATGGAGCTGATCCTTACCGGCAAAGTCATCTCGGCGTCCGAGGCACTCGCCATCGGCCTGGCTAATGAAGTGGTACCCAAGGGCCGCTCGCTGGCACGTGCCATGGAGCTGGCCCAGTTTCTCTGCACCCTCCCCCAACCGGCCATGCGCTCCGACAAAGAGGCTGCCGTACGCGGTTACGGTCAACCGCTGGCCGAAGGTTTGCGCATCGAAGCGGAGTGTTTCAACCACTCCATTCATCAGCCGGAAACCCGCGAAGGCCTGCGCCGCTTTCTCGAACGTGATCACCCCGATCGCTCTGCCGACACGCTCGCCAAAACACCTGGCCTGATCAGAGACTGAGGAGAACCACCATGCGCTTTGACCTTTTGCTGCAACTGCATCTTTACGCCGTAGCCTTCTGGCTGGGCGTGGTTTCCGTTGAATTCCTGCTTGAACAAAGCCGCGCACAGGGCCGCAGCCAAGGCTTTACCGTTGCCAAGTTGCACCGTCAGATCGATCTGTTTTTCGAAACACCCGCGTTCAGCATGGCCCTGGTAACCGGCCTTCTGCTTATCGAGCCTTCCCGCTTCGACGGCATTTACGCGTTAAAGGTGGTAGCGGGCTGCTTCGCTGTGCTCGGCAACTTCATGTGTCTTGTACCCGTTCTGAGGCGCAGTGCGGCGGCAGACAAGGACGATCTATCCGATGTAATCCGCCAATCCAGACTGATCGACATCATTTCGGTGACAGCCATCCCTGCGGGCCTGCTTGCACTGGGTTGCGGGGTTTATCTAGCGCTACAACGCTAGGTTTTCCCCAGCTCCCCGCCAGCGCTGGGCTGTTCACCCTGGTATGAGCGTGCCCTCATACCTCTTTTTAGCCGCCGCTTAGGCGGCTCTTTTTTGCCGATTCTCTCCGAAAGACTATGTCTGCTTTTGGCCGATTGCGGCCTCTGCTGAACGGCCGCAATCGGTTGTGGACTCAACCGGTGGATGCAGGCAGGACGTTCCAGCGCCCCCTAACCCTGCCCCGCCAACCACTGTTCATACGCCTGGGTCATGGCCTGCCAGGTCTGTGGGTCGGCGGGAATCAGGTGTTCGATCCGCAGCGAGGCCACGGTGATGTCCTGCGGCATACCGAAGGTGGTGAAGGTGGACAGGAAGGTCAACTCCTGTCCCTGCCGGCTGCGCACGCGGGTTAGTACTACGGGCGCTAACGCTGTGCTGGTCGGAAGCCCGGTGGGCGTCGGCAGTTGCTGAAGCAGCGCCAACAGCTCGGGTTGGTCGATGGCTTCTCGGCTGGCGCGTCGCCAGGCGAGGGTGCGGATTTCGTCGGCGTTGATCAGGTGATCGCCCAGGCCGCCAGGGCTCAGTAGCGTGCTCAGCAGGTTGCGGCCCGCCTCACTGCCGGGGGCGAGGCCGACCATGGCAAACAGCAAGCCGGTGCTCACATTGGCCGCGGTGATATCCCAGTTGCTGGCGATCACGATGGCAGGGGCGGGATTGTTGGCCTGCAAAATATGCCGGATTGCGTCCTCCACCATCGCCATCTCTGGTGCCTCGATGGACGAGGCTGTGTAACGGGGTGCGTACCCCGCGGCCAGGAATACGGCATTGCTTTGTTCCAGCGGCGCATCGAGGGCCGACAGCAGCGCATGCAACGTGCTGGTGCTGGCGTTTGCGCGGCCGGTTTCAATGCAACTGAGGTGGCGCTGGGACACGCCGCCAAGGAGCGCCAGCTGCAGTTGACTAATGCCCGCTTGCTGGCGGAGCACGCGCAACTGGGTGCCCGCCGTGGTAGCAGCACAGGTGGCGGAACGATGGAAGTGACGGCTACTCATGCAGCTACCTTGACTGCCCGTGCGAGAGAGGTCGATGACCTGAGAGGTCATTGAGCGGCGAGGAACCCTATCACTATTGTGAGCGGCACACCCACCTAGGAGCGCGCCTTGAAAATGCCCTTTCTCGCCCTCGCTGTGCTGTTGCCCTTCTCGCTGTATACCGGCTGGACGCTGCTAACGGCGGAGCAATCGCTGCTCGCTTTTGGTCTGGAGCTAATAGCCCGTGCCGACACCGCCCAGGTGCTGATTGATCTTTACGTGATGGCCGCGTTGGCCTGCGTGTGGATGATCAAGGACAGTCGCTGCCGAGGGAGGTCTTTGTGGACAGTGCTGCCTTATGTGCTGGTGACGCTGGTGTTCGTCTCCATCGGCCCGCTGCTGTATTTGGTGATCCTTGGCTTTTCGCGCAAGGACAAAACATGAGCGTCGACATGGCTGTGCTCGCCAGCTGTGTGGTGCTGCTGTTCGTGAAGATGTTAGAACAAAGGGGACGAATTTATTAAACAGCTCTAATTTAGAGTCGTTTAACAAACCCGCCCCTTTGTTTCCGCTGTTCAACAACACCCATTTCTCACCTCCCTTGCGATTTCATAAAACTTACACTGCAATAATAAAAATGACTCACCAACACCGAATAAAGCAAGGAGAAAAATATAAAGCTCTTCCTACTTAAAACAAGAACAACATAACCAAATTTCGCCCCTCCCATTCCGTCGCTGGAAAAAACACCGCATGGGATAAGGAAAAAGCAAAAAAACAAACAAAGCAGCCCCCATAAAAAAACACTGCAGTCATACTGGCTCCACTAGGATGTCTCTTCTCAATCTTGGTTTTAAATCTCCCCCACCGGATAAAAATAAAAACCAATATAACTGGTACTAAAAAAAGCCCAAATCATTGATGGGGCGTACGACCTATCGACACCGAGGTTACCGCCACAAAAAAACATCAAAGACACAGCTAGCTGTTCCCATTCTAATAAAACAAAATGCTGGGTGTAGAAAGCCGTCATCATACCCACCCAAACAAGCACAAACACCTTGGAGTAGGATGAATCAAAATCTAAAAATTTACTTACCAAACGAGCACCTTTTTTATTTGAAAACTATCGCAGCCATTAATTAAACGAGAACAAAGTGGACAATTTATTAAACAGCTCTAATTTGGAGTCGTTTACAAAGCCATCCTCTTTGTTTTCGGCAGGGTTTTGGGCTAACGGCGGCCACTTTCGGCGGCCCTGCTGCCGAATGAACTAACCACGCCAGGCCTTACCCAACGACACCGCCTGGACAAATGCCGCCACCTGCCGCACGCCGCGCAAATGAACAACCGGCACCTGCGGGTTTACCGCCAGCCGAGCCGCCTCGATTCCGGCCCGATAGCTTGCGTCGAAATGCCAGACGTAGCGCAAAAACGTTAGAAATTCGCGGTCGATTTTCTCCCGGCAGCCGGCCGGCATATCGGGGCGGGGGCGGTTTAGCGCGCTGCGGATCAGTACGCGGCGCAGACAGGTGATGCGCGGCGTGTCGAGCCAGATCACCAGATCGGCACGCGGCAGGCGCAGGTCGAAGGTCCGCCGCGGGTAGTTGCCTTCACATATCCAGGCATCACGAGCCACCGCCTCGCGAACGCGCTGGCGAAATTGTTCACCATCGGGCTCGACCCAGTTGGGTTGCCAGAACAGTTTATCGAGGTGCACCACCGGCAGACTAAGCCGTCGACCCAGCTCGCGGGCCAGCGTGGATTTTCCGCTACCGGCGTTGCCCACAATGACAATCCGTTGCATGGGGCTTTCCTGCCGCAAAATTGGCCGACGATTATGACGTGGAAATGGGGATCTAGCGCATGCTCCAGCGGATCCCCTTCACAGCGCCACCTACCAGCGCGCTACAAATCAGCGTCTATGCTGCCTCCATGCGACGAACAGCAAGGAGCTAGGCGATGTTAGATACAAACATTTCCGCAAGGGCACTATCCGGTGGTTTGCTCGATGTTTTGATCCGCGCCGGATTGATTACGGTGCTGGTGCTGTTCTGCTTCGAGATCTTTCATCCGTTCCTTAATCTGATGCTCTGGGCCGTGATTCTGGCCATCACCATTTACCCGCTGCACACGCTGTTAAAGCGCAAGTTGGGCGATAAGGATGGGCTCACCGCGACGCTGATCATCGTGGTCGCCCTCGGCTTGTTGATGGTGCCTATCTACTTGCTGGGCACCTCGATCAGTGAGTCGGTCAACGGCGCGCTGGCAATTCTCAAGGCCGATAGCGTGGCTATTCCTCTGCCAAACGAAAAAATCGCCTCCTTGCCGCTCATTGGCAAACCGCTCTATTCGTTTTGGTTGGAGTCGGCGTCCGACATGAGCAGCGTGCTGATGAAGTTGATGCCGCATCTCAAAACACTCGGTTTGGCGTTGCTGAGCAAGATGGCGGGGGTGGGTGTGGGGTTTTTATTGTTTATCGGTGCCCTGATCGTTGCCGGCGTGCTCATGGCCTACGGCGCCAGCGGTGAACGCAGCGCCACCGCCATCGCTAGCCGCCTCTCCGGTCCTGAGCGTGGCCCGCGCATTACTACACTGTGCACAGCCACCATCCGAGCGGTCGCCCAAGGCGTGGTGGGCATCGCGTTTATCCAGATGCTGTTTGTTGGTGGGCGTCGGCTTCGTGCTCATGGGGGTGCCCGGTGCCGGGCTGCTGGCGCTGATTGCGCTGTTGATGGGGATCATGCAGTTGCCGGTCATACTCGTGACGCTGCCGGTAATCGCCTATGTCTTTGCCACCGACGGCACCACATTCGGCACTGTCGTGTTTTGCATTTACAGCCTGATTGCCGGTATGTCCGACAACATCCTCAAGCCATTGATGCTCGGCCGTGGCGTCGATGTGCCGATGCCGGTCATCCTGATTGGCGCCTTGGGCGGGATGGTCAGTGGCGGTTTCATCGGGCTTTTCATTGGCCCGGTAATGCTGGCAGTCGCCTATCAACTGTTCTGGCAATGGGTCGACGACCAGCCGCACATTGAAGTCTTGGATGAACAACTGAGCGAAGGCAAAAGGTAGAGCGAGAAAAGCGGTCGATTCATTTGCTGCTCCGTTTCCACATGGGCAGAAACACAGAGTAAGGACCATAAAACCGACCACTGCTCTTGCCTCCGCTGGCTGCGCCCCATAAGCGGAACGCCTTGGAAAAATCAGTGGCGTTGTAGGTTTTGCGATGGGGCCGGGTGGCAATCGACCCGTACCTTGTAGACCCACATCAATACCCGTTCTGCCCACCCTTTTTAGAATCGCGCGCCCTAACTCTGTCAGGCGATTCTCTATGCACTCTTCCCATTCTCCTGAATTGCTGTGCCCTGCCGGTACGTTAAAGGCCATGCGCTACGCCTTCGCCTATGGCGCCGACGCCGTTTACGCCGGTCAGCCCCGTTACAGCTTGCGGGTTCGCAATAACGAGTTCGATCACGCCAACCTGGCACTTGGTATTGCCGAGGCCCACGCCCAGGGCAAGCGCTTCTATGTGGTGGTGAACATTGCTCCGCATAACGCCAAATTACGCACCTTTCTCAAAGATCTGGCGCCCGTGGTGGCGATGGGGCCGGATGCGCTGATCATGTCCGACCCCGGCCTGATAATGCTGGCGCGCGGTCACTTCCCGGAGATTCCGATTCATCTGTCCGTTCAGGCCAACGCGGTGAATTGGGCCAGCGTGAAGTTCTGGCAGCAGCAGGGGCTGAGCCGGGTGATTCTGTCGCGCGAGTTGTCGCTAGATGAAATCGAAGAAATCCGTCGTCAGGTACCGACCATGGAGCTTGAGGTATTCGTGCACGGAGCGCTGTGCATGGCGTATTCGGGACGCTGTCTGCTGTCGGGCTATATCAATCATCGCGACCCAAATCAGGGCACCTGCACCAACGCGTGTCGTTGGAAGTACCAGGCGCATGAGGGCCAGGCGAATGAGCTGGGGCAAATCGTGCGGACCTGCACGCCCACCTTGGGCGAAGGCGCGAGCACCGACCGGCTGTTTTTGCTTGAGGACGATAGCCGCCCCGGGGAGTTGATGGAGGCGTCTGAAGACGAGCACGGCACCTACATTATGAATTCCAAAGACCTGCGCGCCGTGCAGCATGTGCCGCGCCTTGTGCAAAAGGGCGTGCACTCGCTGAAGATCGAGGGCCGCACCAAAAGCCACTTTTATGTGGCCCGCACCGCCCAGGTTTATCGCCGCGCAATCGACGACGCAGTGGCGGGCAAGCCGTTCGATGCGCAGCTGTTTACCGAACTGGAGTCGCTGGCAAACCGCGGTTACACCGAAGGCTTCCTGCGCCGCCATGTGCATGATGACTATCAGAATTATCAGACCGGCAACTCGCGCGCCGAGCGCCAACAGTTCGTCGGCGAGCTCACCGGGGAATGGCGCGGGGAACTGGCTCAGGTGCGGGTCAAAAATCGCTTCGCCATTGGCGATCAATTGGAACTGATGACGCCGCGTGGCAACCAACACTTCACTCTGACAGCGCTGCAGACGCAGCTCGGCGAAGAGGCGAGCGTCGCGCCGGGGGACGGTCATGTGATGTACCTTGCCCTGCCGCCGACAGCGGACGTCCGTTTCGGTTTGCTCATGCGCACGCTGACGCCGGATGCGTGACAATGCGCAGCTCGTCTGAGTGCAGCTGCCGGCACTGGGTGTTGGCCGCTTCATTGCAAGTACGCTTGATTGCACGAACGTTAAACGCGGCAGCGGACCCGGCCACGTCAGCGAAACAGTCATCGAGTTCCGGTATTTTTTGGCAATAAACTCTATTGCCAAAGGCGTCTAAAACAAGCCGTTCAGCGGATACCTTACGGCTTTTGGCACGACAGTTTCGACAGTGCCCGACAGGCCAACTAGCGTTTTTCTTACCATCGCTGAATTTCATTGAAAGGGGGTAGCTCATGAAAACGACTGTTCGCTCTACAACCCTGCTGCTCCTGCTCAGCGCAGGCGCATGCACGATGCAAGCGACGCACGCGGCGACACTGATGCGCGCGGCTGATTTTATTGATTCGCAAGGCGTGAATTTGCACGTCAGTCAGGGGTCGTCGAATTACTCGAAACCGTCCATGGTTATCGCGGATATGAATTACCTGGGCATCAAAAATGCCCGCGACAGCTTGAATAGTTTCTGGGGCAATCCGCCCTACCAGTACTACACCGTGCTCGCCAAGGCGGGCATCAAGTGGAACTACATCAGCGCCGTGGGCAGCACCCGCTCGCCGCAAACCATCTCCACATTTCTAAGCAACGTGGCCAAGGTCGAAACGGCGGTGCCGGGTTCCACCCTGGCGGTTGAAGGTCCTAACGAGATCAACAACTTTCCGCTGACGTGGGCGCCGGATGGCACCAAAGGTTTGCCGGCGGCGCTGTCTTATCAGGCCGAGCTGTACAAGCAGACCAAATCACATCCACTGCTGCAAAACGTCAAAGTCTTTTATTTCACCGGCTTTAACGCTGGCGGCATTCCGAAAGGGCCGGACCCAGCCGTGACGCCCGGCCTTGCCGATTACAACAACCAGCATCCCTACCCGGGCCCTGCCAAGCCGCCAACCCGCTGGATGAAACGCAGCGTAGCGCTGGGCAATACACCCGGCGGCAAGGGGCCTGCGGTGTATACG
This sequence comes from Pseudomonas sp. AC136, assembly GCF_979258585.1. NCBI lineage: Bacteria > Pseudomonadati > Pseudomonadota > Gammaproteobacteria > Pseudomonadales > Pseudomonadaceae > Pseudomonas > Pseudomonas sp. AC136. Next base: position 3,874,412 of record NZ_OZ409865.1, on the reverse strand, counting down.
GAAACGGGTTATCAGTCGCCGAAAACCAATTCGCAGCAGAGCGCTGCCTGGTTGCTGAACATTTTTGTCAGCGGTGCGTTCAACGATATCTACCGCACTTACGTGTATCAATTGATGGACGAAAACGACGGTTACGGCCTGTTTAGCAAGGCTGACAATGCGCCAACGTCCGCCGCCACCGCGCTGCATAACATGAACAGCATTCTGGCCGACCCGGCGCCCGATGCGGCCACGTTCGAGCCGCTGAAAATCTTGCAGTACTCGACGGTGGGCATTCCCAGCACCGGCAACAGCATGGCGATCATCAAGGCCAACACCGAAACCAACATTATTGTCTGGGCTGAGCCGGAAGGCGTGCCCGGCGCGCCAACGTTGGTTGGGGTAAACCTGGGTGAAGTGCAGACGACGGTGAACATTTATGACCCGATCATTGGCAAGGAGCCGATTCAAACCTTGCGCAACGTGAACTCGGTGCGAGTCAGCGTTACCGACCACCCGATCATCATCCAGGTGCCGGCGTCGAACGTAACCGCACGTGCGGCAGCGAAAGCCACCGCCACGGCCGCCGCGAAAAAAGCACAGGCCAAGTAGGAAGACGAAACGCCGCCGCCTCACCCGCGGCGGCGTTTTGCCGTCTGCGCTCCAGTGCCCGTCAGGCTTGCTTCTTGCCCAACGTGCCGACAAGCTAAGCGCCTGCGAACTCAATAGGCCTTCCGGCATGCGAATTCTGATTACGGGCGGCGCGGGCTTCATTGGCTCAGCGTTGATTCGCCATCTGCTGCACCACACTGAGCACCAGGTGCTCAATCTCGACAAGCTGACCTACGCCGGCAATCTCGAGTCCCTCGCCAGCATTGCCAGTCACCCGCGCTATCGTTTCGCGCAGCTCGACATCGCAGATCAACCCGGCGTACGCGCCCTGCTCGATGAGTTCCAGCCAGAAGCGGTCATGCACTTGGCGGCGGAGTCGCATGTCGACCGCTCCATTGACGGCCCATCGGCCTTTATTCAAACCAACATCGTCGGCACCTACGCCCTGCTCGAAGCCACTCGCAGCTACTGGCAAGGTCTGGCAGACGATGCGAAACAGGCGTTTCGCTTCCACCATATTTCCACGGATGAAGTGTTCGGCGATCTGCATGGCGTCGACGACCTGTTCACAGAAACCACGCCTTACGCGCCCAGCTCGCCATACTCCGCCAGCAAAGCGGCGTCGGACCATCTGGTACGCGCCTGGCAGCGCACCTACAACCTGCCGGTATTGGTCACCAACTGCTCCAACAACTATGGTCCGTATCACTTCCCGGAGAAGCTGATCCCGCTGGTGATCCTCAACGCGTTGGAAGGTAAACCACTGCCGGTGTACGGCAATGGAGCGCAAGTTCGCGACTGGCTGTTCGTTGAAGACCACGCCCGCGCACTGCTTAAAGTGGTGACCGAGGGTAAGGTTGGCGAGACCTACAATATTGGCGGCCACAACGAGCAAAAAAACATCGATGTGGTACGCGCCATTTGTGCCCTGCTCGAGGAGTTGGCGCCCGAAAAACCAAGCGGCGTTGAGCGCTACGAACACCTGATCACATTCGTAAAAGATCGCCCCGGGCATGACCTGCGCTACGCCATCGATGCCAGCAAGATCGAACGCGAACTGGGGTGGGTGCCGCAAGAAACATTTGCCACCGGACTGCGCAAAACCGTGCAGTGGTACTTGAATAACCTCGACTGGTGTCGCCACGTGCAAGACGGCAGCTATCAGCGCGAACGCCTCGGCGCCACCTCGGAGTAGCAATCATGCGGAGCACTGCACAATGAAAGGAATCATCTTGGCCGGCGGTTCAGGCACGCGCTTGCACCCCATCACGCTCGGCGTCTCCAAGCAGTTGCTGCCCATTTATGACAAGCCGATGGTGTACTACCCGATCTCCGTGCTGATGTTGGCCGGCATCAAGGACATCCTGCTGATTTCCACGCCCCACGATTTACCGCAATTTGAAAAAATGCTCGGCGACGGCAGTCAGTTCGGCGTCAATTTTAGCTATGCCGCGCAGCCCTCGCCCGACGGTTTGGCCCAGGCGTTTCTGATTGGCGAACAGTTCATTGGCGACGACTCGGTGTGCCTGATTCTGGGCGACAACATTTTCCACGGTCATCGATTCACCGAGCAACTGCAGCGCGCCGCCAGTCTCGCCAGCGGTGCAACGGTGTTTGGTTATTGGGTAAAAGACCCGGAGCGCTTCGGCGTCATCGAATTCGACGCTGACGGCACGGCGGTTTCCATTGAGGAAAAACCCGCCCAGCCCAAGTCCAGTTATGCCGTGACTGGCCTGTATTTTTACGACAACGACGTGATCGAAATTGCCAGAGCCGTGAAACCTTCGCACCGTGGCGAATTAGAAATTACCGACGTTAACAACGCGTACATGCAGCGCGGTGATCTTCGCGTCGAACGTTTCGGTCGCGGTTTTGCCTGGCTGGACACCGGCACCCACGACAGCCTGCTCGACGCATCGCAATACGTGCAAACCATCGAGCACCGGCAAGGCCTGAAGGTGGCGTGCCTTGAAGAGATTGCGTTCCAGAATGGCTGGATCGACCGCGACGGACTGCTGATGCAGGCCAAGGCATTCGGCAAAACCGGCTATGGTCAGTACCTCTATCGTTTGGCCGGAGAACAGGTGTGAAGGTTACCCCGACCGAACTGCCTGACGTGCTGATCATCGAGCCGAAAGTGTTCAGTGATGCGCGCGGTTTTTTCTACGAGAGTTTCAACGCCCTTGCGTTCAATGCGGCCACCGGCATCGACTGCCAATTCGTGCAAGACAACCACTCGCGCTCACAGCGCGGTGTGTTGCGCGGCCTGCATTATCAAATTGAGCAGGCGCAAGGAAAACTGGTTCGCGTGACCGCCGGCGAGGTGCTGGACATCGCCGTCGACATCCGCCGCAGTTCGCCAACCTTTGGTCGGTGGGTGGGCGTGCGCCTGTCGGCCGAAAACAAACGTCAGCTGTGGATTCCCACCGGCTACGCCCATGGCTTTCTGGTGGTCAGTGACTTCGCGGAATTCCTGTACAAAACCACCGATTACTACGCGCCGGCTTTTGAGCGCTGCATCCGCTGGAACGACCCGACGCTGGCCATCGACTGGGAATTGAGCGAGGCGCCACAGCTGTCCGGTAAAGACCAGGCAGGCACGCCGTTCCAAGACGCGGAACTGTTTCCATGAGGGTGCTGATCACCGGCCGTAACGGCCAGCTTGCCCAGGCGTTACTCAGCGGCCTACAAGGGGTTGGCGAGCTCACGTGCCTGGGTCGCGCCGAGCTGGACCTGGCGGATGTGCACGCGGTGCGCGCTAACATTCGCGCCCTGCGGCCGGACCTGATCATCAATGCCGCGGCATACACCGCTGTTGACGCCGCCGAGACGGACGCCGCGCAAGCCTTTGCGATCAACGCCACCGCCCCCGGCGTGCTGGCAGAAGAAGCCAAGGCCTTGGGCGTGCCGTTGATTCACTATTCCACCGACTATGTGTTCGACGGCACCAAGGACGCGCCGTATGTGGAGGAAGACGCGCCGCATCCGCTCAGCATTTATGGCCAGAGCAAACTCGCCGGTGAGCAAGCGGTGGTCGCCGCTGGAGGCGACTTTCTGATTCTGCGCACCAGCTGGGTGTATTCCCGATACGGCCGCAACTTTCTGCTGACCATGCAGCGCCTCTTGCAAGAGCGCGACGAGGTGCGCGTGGTCAGCGATCAGATCGGCGCGCCGACTTGGGCCGGCACACTCGCCACGACGACGCGCGCCGTGATTGACCGCTGGCAACGCGGTACGCCGGGGCCGTGGGGCACGTATCACCTGACGGCGCTGGGTGAAACGTCGTGGTTCGGTTTTGCCAGCGCCATTGGCGAACAGCTTAAAAATGCGGGTAAGCCGTGCGCTCGCTTGGTGCCCATCGCCAGTAGCGAATACCCGACGCCCGCGCAGCGCCCGCTTAATTCCCGGCTGGCGTGTTCGAGGCTGCAAGCCGCGTGGAATCTGCACCTGCCGCACTGGCAAACCGCGCTTGCCGATTGCTTGCACGATGCCGACTAATTCGCCCTTGCGGCGCCCACGCTGGCGCAGTCTGCTGCTGCTCGCCGCGCTGCTGGCGCCGCTGCTATGGCCGCTGCAACAACTGGCCGAGCGTTACTACAGCAGCGAGTTGGTTGAGCAGAATCGTCAGACCTTGGACCTGTATGTGGCGAACCTGCTGGGCAGCCTGCGGCGTTATGAAGTGCTGCCTCCAATCCTCGGCGACCTACCGGCGCTGCGCGGCGTGTTATCGCACCCGCAGAATCTGGACGCGCAAGTGCACGCCAATCAGTTGCTCGAAGAGGTGCGCGGGCAGACTGGCGCAGATTCCATTTATTTGATGGACGCCGAAGGCACCACGCTGGCCGCGTCCAACTGGCGGCAAAGCGACAGTTTTGTCGGTCGTAACTTTGCTTTTCGTCCGTACTTTCGCGAAGCGGTCACCGGCCACCTTGGCCGATTCTTCGGCCTAGGCACCACCTCCGGCAAACGCGGTTATTACTTCGCGGCGGCGGTAAGAGAGGGCGATAACGTCATCGGCGCGTTGGTGGTGAAGGTCGATCTGGACACCACCGAAACCCTCTGGGGCAACACGCCCGAGCAGTTGCTGGTCACGGACAGCAATGGCGTGGTGATCCTGACCTCTCGAGCCGATTGGCGCTTTCGCGCCAGCCGCGATCTATCCGAGCAGGAACGGCGTGAAATCGCAGCCAACAAACCGTATCCGACCCTCGAACCGCAAGCGCTGAAACTCAACGGTGACGCCTGGATTATTCAAAGCCGCAGCTTGGAAGAAACCGGCTGGACGGTGAGCATTCTGGCGCCTGCCGAGCAGATTTCACGGCCGGTACAAACCGCCGTGGCCGTGGGCGGCGCGACCCTGCTCGTGCTGATTTTGCTGCTGGGGCTGATGATGCAGCGCCGCCGTCATTATCTGGAGCGAATCGCCATCGACGCGCGTGCTCGTCGAGAACTGGAGATCCGCGTGCTCGACCGCACGCGGGATCTGGAGACCTTGAACACGCGCTTGAAAAGCGAAGTGCTGGAGCGCGAACACGCGCAACAGGAACTGCTGCGCGCCCAAGATGAATTGGTGCAAGCGGGCAAGCTGTCGGCATTGGGCACTATGTCGGCGAGCATCAGCCACGAACTCAACCAGCCGCTGGCCGCTATCCGCAGTTACGCCGAGAACGCCTCGGTGTTACTCGACCACCAGCGCACCGATGATGCACGCGGCAATTTGAAACTGATCGGCGAGCTGACAGGGCGGATGTCCTCGATCATTGCACACCTACGCGCATTCGCCCGACGCGACCGCCACGCCCCGGAAAGCGTTGCCTTACAACCGGCTTTAGACGATGCCTTGGCCCTGTTGGCCAAGCGCCGACGCGCCATGGATGTTGAGCTAATTCGCGACCTGCCCGATGCGACCCTGTGGGTGCAAGCTGGCGAAACCCGGTTGCGCCAGGTGCTCGGCAATGTGCTCGCCAATGCCTTGGATGCGCTGGTTGAGAAAGCGCCGCCACGCCGTATTTGGCTCAGTGCGGTGAGCGACGAACAGGGCGTGCACCTGAGCATTCGCGACAATGGCCCAGGGTTTTCCAACGACGCCCTCACGCATGCACGAGAACCTTTTTTCACCACCAAAACCAGTGCGCAAGGCTTGGGGTTGGGCTTGGCGATTTGCGAGACATTGATGCGCGCGCTAGATGGTGAGCTGCACCTGGCCAACCACCCACAAGGCGGCGCCGACATTGTGCTGCACCTGAAAACCGCCGCGCCCGGCGTAACCCAGCAACCCTCAGAGGATCCCACCGTATGATCGACAGCGCCTTCGATAGCCGTGCTCAGGTTCTGTTGATCGACGACGACCCACACCTGCGCCAAGCTCTCAGCCAAACGTTGGATTTGGCCGGCTTGAACGTGTGCAGCCTGGCGAGCGCTAAAGGACTGGCCGGGAGTATTTCGCGCGACTGGCCCGGGGTGGTGGTGAGCGATATTCGGATGCCAGGCGTTGATGGGCTCGAATTGCTCGCGCAGCTGCATGAACAGGACAGCGATTTGCCCGTGCTGCTGATCACCGGTCACGGCGACGTGCCGCTGGCGGTGCAAGCCATGCGCGCGGGCGCTTACGACTTTCTGGAAAAACCGTTTGCCAGTGACGACTTGCTCGACAGCGTACGCCGCGCGCTGGCGGTGCGCCGCCTGGTGCTGGAAAATCGTAGCTTGCGGTTGGCATTGGCTGATCGCAGCGAATTGTCTGCGCGGTTGGTGGGCCAGTCGCCCAGCATCCAGCGCTTGCGCGAGCAAATCGGCGCCCTGGCAGCCATTCATGCCGACGTACTGATTCTTGGCGAAACCGGCACGGGTAAAGAAGTCGTTGCCCGCGCGCTGCACGATTTATCCCACCGGCGTAACGGGCCATTTGTCGCCATCAACGCCGGTGCCCTGGCGGAATCGGTGGTCGAAAGCGAGTTGTTTGGCCATGAACCGGGCGCCTTTACCGGCGCGCAAAAGCGGCGCATCGGCAAGTTTGAATTCGCTAACGGCGGCACGTTGTTTCTCGATGAAATCGAAAGCATGAGTTTGGACGTGCAGGTGAAATTGCTGCGCTTGCTGCAAGAGCGTGTCGTTGAGCGGCTGGGCGGAAACCAATTGATACCATTGGACATCCGCGTAATCGCCGCCAGCAAGGAAGACCTGCGCCAAAGCGCAGACCAAGGCCGTTTCCGCGCCGATCTTTATTACCGTTTGAACGTGGCGCCCTTGCGCATCCCGCCATTGCGCGAACGGGGCGAAGACGCGCTACTGCTCTTTCAACACTTCGCCGAAGCAGCCAGCTCACGGCACCAGTTGCCGGTTCGCGACTTGCAACCCAGCCAACGCGCCACGCTGATGTGCCATACCTGGCCGGGCAATGTGCGTGAATTGCAGAACGCGGCTGAGCGCTTTGCCTTAGGCCTGGAGCTATCGCTGGAAAGCGCCACGCCAGCGCCTGCCGTGACCGCCAGCGGAGGCCTCAGCGAACAGGTGGAAGCATTCGAGCGCGCGTTGATTAGTGCCGAATTGGCCCGGCCCCATAACTCGTTGCGCAGCCTGGCAGAAGCCCTCGGGCTTCCTCGCAAAACATTGCACGACAAGCTGCGTAAACACGGGTTGAGTGCCAGTCAGGACGACCTCGAGTAAACCCCAAACGTCTCCGTTTCAGCGCTCCCTTGGTCGTTGCAGTCAAGGGCTGGCCACCTGCTGCCTGCCTTTTCTGCGTTACAGGGACATGGCCGTTTTAGACCCGTTCGAAATCACTGCTCCGCCTGCTATTTCCTTCCTTCGCAGTGGCTGTTCGCCACCCTATATCACCCGCCAGCCGTAGCCCTTGCGCATTTTCGATTCCCGTCTAGCGTTTGGTTCTGGCAGTGGTACTGACGTGCTTGTCGCCCACAAGTGGGTCAAGTATCGACAACACCAAACTGTGGTAGTCCCCTCATCTCAGAAGTCAGGAATGCCAACATGGAAAGTTAGCTAGCTATTGATTCAGGTCAGCCCCCTACCCGCTCGACCGCGCGTAGATTCACGGTAACCCTTCTGAATGGATGATCGTCATGTCTGACTCAGCCCACAAACTTCGACTCGGCGCGCTGGTTGCCCTAGTCGTCGGTTCAATGATCGGCGGCGGGATCTTCTCCCTACCGCAAAATATGGCCGCTAGCGCCGACGTCGGAGCCGTTTTGATCGGCTGGGCGATCACCGCAGTCGGCATGCTCACCCTGGCCTTCGTCTTCCAAACCCTCGCCAACCGAAAACCCAACTTGGACGGCGGGGTTTACGCCTACGCCAAAGCTGGTTTCGGCGACTACATGGGCTTTTCCTCAGCCTGGGGTTACTGGATCAGTGCCTGGCTCGGAAACGTTGGTTATTTCGTTTTGCTGTTCAGCACCCTGGGTTATTTCTTTCCCGTCTTCGGAGAAGGCAATACACCGGCTGCAATCATCGGTGCTTCCGCCCTACTCTGGGCAGTTCACTTCCTGGTTCTACGCGGCGTGAAAGAGGCCGCATTTATCAATCTGGTAACTACCGTCGCCAAGATCGTGCCCCTTGTTCTCTTCATTCTTATCGCCTTCTTCGCATTCAAGCTCGACATCTTCACCGCTGATATTTGGGGCTTGAAAAACCCAGACCTCGGCAGCGTGATGGATCAAGTACGCAACATGATGCTGGTCACCGTCTGGGTATTCATCGGCATTGAAGGCGCGAGCATTTTCTCAGCCCGCGCCGAGAAACGCTCAGATGTCGGCAAGGCGACCATCATCGGTTTTATCAGCGTGCTACTGATTCTGGTGCTGGTGAACGTTCTCTCCCTGGGCATCATGACCCAACCGGAATTGGCCAAACTGCAGAACCCTTCGATGGCTGCCGTGCTTGAGCACGTGGTCGGACATTGGGGCGCAGTGCTGATCAGCGTCGGCCTCATTATCTCCTTGCTCGGTGCGCTGCTCTCTTGGGTGCTTCTGTGTGCAGAGATTCTTTTCGCCGCAGCAAACGACCACACCATGCCGGCCTTTTTGCGCAAAGAAAACGCTAACAAAGCGCCTATCAACGCGCTGTGGCTGACCAACGCCATGGTGCAGATATTCCTGATCATCACGCTGTTTTCGGCTAGCACCTACCTGTCGCTCATCTACCTCGCCACCTCAATGATTCTGGTGCCGTACCTGTGGTCAGCCGCGTATGCATTGCTGTTGGCCGTTCGTGGTGAAACCTACGAGCAAGCTGCCAAAGAGCGCCGCAAAGATTTCGCAATCGCCATCATCGCAGTGATCTACGCGGTATGGCTGGTGTACGCCGGTGGCACCAAATACCTCCTGCTTTCTGCACTTCTTTATGCCCCAGGAGCAATTCTGTTCGCCAAGGCCAAGCGTGAAGTAGGCCAACCCATTTTTACCCAGATCGAGAAATGCATTTTCGCTCTGGTGGTAATCGGCGCCCTTGTAGCGGCCTACGGGCTCTACGACGGCTTCCTGACTTTGTAATTACGAAAATCGAAGGAACCTGCCATGTCTCAAGTAAAACTCGGCGTTCATTCCGAAGCCGGCAAATTGCACAAAGTGATGGTTTGCTCACCCGGCCTGGCGCATCAACGCCTCACACCTACCAATTGCGATGAGCTGCTTTTCGATGACGTGCTCTGGGTAAGCCAGGCCAAGCGCGACCATTTCGACTTCGTCACCAAGATGCGCGAGCGCGGCGTCGAAGTAGTGGAAATGCACAATTTGCTCACCGAAACCGTCTCGATTCCCGAAGCTCGTAATTGGATCCTGGACCGCAAGGTCACCGCCAATCACGTTGGTTTGGGCCTGGTCAACGAACTGCGCTCCTGGCTGGAGAGCCTTGAGCCCCGCGCGCTGGCCCAGTACCTCATCGGCGGCGTCGCTGGCAGTGATCTTCCGGGTAGCTTCGGTGGTAAAGCCATCGAGATGTTCCGCGACTACCTAGGCAGCTCGAGCTTCATTCTGCCGCCACTGCCCAATACTCAGTTCACCCGCGACAACAGTTGCTGGATTTACGGCGGCGTCAGCCTGAACCCCATGTACTGGCCAGCTCGTCGCCAGGAAACACTGCTCGTGACGGCCATTTACAAATTCCACCCAGACTTTGCCAACGAAGACTTCAAGGTCTGGTACGGCGACCCTGACAAAGACCATGGCGCGGCCTCGCTGGAAGGCGGCGACGTGATGCCAATCGGGAATGGCGTCGTGCTGGTCGGCATGGGCGAGCGCACCACCCACCAGGCCGTAGCGCAGTTAGCGCAGTCGTTGTTCGCAAACAAAGCGGCCGAACGCGTCATCGTTGCAGGCTTGCCTAAATCCCGTGCTGCCATGCACCTGGACACGGTCTTTAGCTTCTGCGATCGCGACCTGGTAACCGTATTCGCCGAGGCGGTAGACGCCATCGTTCCGTTCAGCATCCGTCCCGATGAAAGCCGCTCCGACGGCCTGGATGCGCGACGAGAAGACAAACATTTCATCGAAGTTGTAGGCGAAGCGCTGAACCTTAAAAAACTGCGTGTGGTTCCTACTGGCGGTAACTCGTTCGAAGCCGAACGCGAACAGTGGGATGACGGCAACAACGTCGTCGCGCTCGAACCGGGCGTGGTGGTCGGCTATGACCGCAACACCTACACCAACACGTTGCTGCGCAAAGCAGGCGTTGAAGTCATCACCATCAGTGCCGGTGAACTTGGCCGCGGCCGCGGCGGTGGTCACTGCATGACCTGCCCAATCATTCGCGACCCTATCGATTACTAAGTGCCCTGATTGAAAAGGTGCTGCCAGCCAGGCAGCACCGATACCGAATCCAATTTAGTAGGAGTATGAAAAATGGCGTTTAACATGCACAACCGCAGCCTGCTCAGCTTGATGCACCACACTCAACGCGAGCTGCGCTTCCTGCTGGACTTGTCCCGCGACCTTAAACGAGCCAAGTACACCGGCACCGAGCAGCAACACCTGAAGCGCAAAAATATCGCGCTGATCTTCGAAAAAACCTCTACCCGCACCCGTTGCGCATTCGAAGTGGCCGCCTACGACCAAGGCGCCAACGTCACCTACATTGATCCGCAATCTTCGCAAATTGGCCACAAAGAAAGCATGAAAGACACTGCCCGCGTGCTGGGTCGCATGTTTGATGCCATTGAATACCGTGGTTATGGTCAGGAAATTGTCGAAGAGCTGGCGGCGTACGCCGGTGTCCCAGTGTTCAACGGCTTGACCGCCGAGTTTCACCCCACCCAAATGATCGCTGACGTTCTCACCATGCGTGAAAACAGCGACAAACCGCTGCACGACATCAGCTACGCGTACCTGGGCGACGCCCGCAACAACATGGGTAACTCGCTGCTGCTGATCGGCGCCAAGCTGGGCATGGATGTACGCATCGGCGCACCAAAAGCGCTGTGGCCAACCGATGAGCTGGTCGCGCAGTGCCAAGGCTTCGCCAAAGAGAGCGGCGCTCGCATTACCCTCACTGAAGACCCACAGGAAGCGGTTAAAGGCGTGGATTTCATTCACACCGACGTGTGGGTATCCATGGGTGAACCGCTGGAAGCTTGGGACGAGCGCATCAAGCAGTTGCTGCCTTACCAGGTAAACGCCGACCTGATGAAAGCTGCTGGCAATCCCCGCGTGAAGTTCATGCACTGCCTGCCGGCTTTCCACAACAGCGAAACCAAAGTGGGCAAGGACATCGCCAGCCGTTATCCGCATTTGGCCAATGGCGTTGAGGTTACCGAAGACGTCTTCGAGTCGCCTTACAACATTGCGTTTGAGCAAGCCGAAAACCGCATGCACACCATCAAAGCGATTCTGGTCGCGGCTATGGCCGACATCTGACCCTCTGCGGCGTGGCTTCCATTGCCACGCCGCAGCCCCCTTTTTTATATTTTTCAGGAGAACGCTCATGCGCATTGTCGTCGCTTTGGGTGGGAACGCCCTATTGCGTCGTGGTGAACCCATGACTGCTGATAACCAACGTGAAAACGTCCGTATTGCTGTTGAACAAATTGCCAAAATCGCTCCGGGCAACCAACTCGTGATCGCCCACGGCAACGGCCCGCAAGTAGGGCTGTTGGCGCTGCAAGCGGCGGCGTACACCTCAGTGAATCCTTACCCGCTGGACGTGCTCGGCGCAGAAACCGAAGGCATGATCGGCTACATGATTGAACAGGAGCTGGGCAACCTGCTGCCGTTTGAAGTGCCGTTTGCCACGCTGCTTACCCAAGTGGAAGTCGATTCCAACGACCCCGCTTTCAGCAACCCTACCAAGCCAATCGGCCCGGTTTATTCAAAAGAAGATGCCGAACGCCTTGCCGCCGAAAAAGGTTGGAGCATCGCGCCAGACGGCGATAAATACCGCCGCGTAGTAGCCAGCCCTCGCCCTAAGCAAATCTTTGAGATCCGCCCCGTTAAGTGGCTGCTGGATCACGGCACCATAGTCATTTGCGCCGGCGGCGGCGGTATTCCGACTCGATACAATGCCGAAGGCAAACTTGAAGGCGTGGAAGCGGTAATCGACAAAGATTTGTGCTCGGCATTGCTGGCTGAGCAACTGACTTCCGACCTGTTGGTAATTGCCACCGACGTCGACGCCACATACATCGACTGGGGCAAGCCCACCCAAAAAGCCATTGCTGAGGCGCACCCCGATGAGCTTGAACGCTTAGGTTTTGCCGCTGGTTCCATGGGGCCAAAAGTGCAGGCCGCTTGCGAGTTTGCGCGCAACACCGGCAAGGTCGCGGTGATTGGTTCGCTCGCCGACATCGAAGCCATCGTTCAAGGCAAAGCAGGTACTCGCGTTTCCACTGCAAGCACCGAAGTGATCTACCGCTAACAACGTGCTGGATGGGCCGCGCCTCAGGCAAGGCCCATCCGACCGTCACGAGCCTTACAACGACCGCCCGTAACAAACCCCGCAAAAATCCCTCCTACGCCCCTGCTTCAAACCTAGCCAAACGCCCCTGCAAATATCAGCGCTTCAGCCGTTTCGCTGCAATCAATCAGCCCTTCCTTACAGCCAGACGAGCAGCCTTGACGGCCAACAACCTTGCCGTTGACAGTGACTCATTAGTCACAGCTCGCGTCAGCATAGTCTCTCGATCAAGCGTGCCCACTTAACGGGGCCGTCATCATCATTTCAATTGATCGACAATCGGCAAGCCTTTTTCAGCCTAGCCGGCTTGCCCTGGTACTTTTTAAGGAGTTTGCGCTAGATGTCTCGACTTCCAGTCATCGTAGGGTTTGGTGGGTATAACGCCGCAGGCCGTAGCTCCTTCCACCACGGTTTTCGTCGCACCGTGCTGGAGTCGATGGACGCCGCCGCCCGGCTCGAAACCCTGGTCGGCCTGGCGGTGATGATGAAGTTGGTTAGCTATGTAAACGGCGCTTATCAGGACGCTGCCGGCAAAAGCTTGGCTGCAGCTGATATCGAAGCACGTTTCGGCCCGCAGATTTTGCAGTCCACGTTGGTTCGCCGGATCGAAAAGCAGCACCTGGACCCCGACGCCGTGCACTGGCAGAAAAACCTTGAGGTCTACACCAGCCCCACCCAGCCGCTGACCTTTATTGCCCAACGCAAACAATTGCCCGAACCGCTGCCCGCCAACTGGGCGGTGGAAACTCTCGAAGGCAACCAGGTGCAAGTCACGCTACACGGCAGCTGCGAATTCAAAGTCGACAGCTATCGGGCGCTGAGCGTGAAGTCCGCCGGCCAGTTGCCGACCGGTTTCGAGCCGAGCGAGCTGTACAACTCCCGCTTCCACCCGCGCGGCCTGCAGATGTCGGTTGTCGCCGCGACGGATGCCCTGCGCTCTACCGGCTTGGACTGGCAAACCATTGTCAGCCACGTTCAGCCCGATGAAGTCGCGGTGTTCTCCGGCAGCATCATGAGCCAGCTCGACGAAAACGGTTTTGGCGGCCTGATGCAATCGCGCCTCAAGGGCCAACGTGTGTCAGCCAAGCAGTTACCGCTGGGCTTCAACAGCATGCCGACTGACTTTATCAACGCGTACGTGCTCGGCAGCGTGGGCACTACGGGCAGCGTGACCGGCGCCTGCGCCACCTTCCTCTACAACCTGCAAAAAGCCATTGATGTGATTGCCGCCGGCCAGGTTCGCGTGGCCATCGTTGGCAACAGCGAAGCGCCGATCCTGTCGGAGTGCATCGAGGGTTATAGCGCCATGGGCGCCCTGGCTACCGAAGAAGGCTTGCGCCTGATTGAAGGCCGTGACGACGTCAATTTCCGCCGCGCGAGCCGCCCGTTCGGCGAAAACTGCGGCTTTACCTTGGCCGAATCCGCGCAATACGTGGTGCTGATGGACGACGCCCTGGCGCTGGAGTTGGGCGCCGATATCCACGGTGCGGTTGCTGATGTGTTCATCAACGCCGACGGCTTCAAGAAATCCATTTCTGCACCCGGCCCGGGCAACTACCTCACCGTCGCCAAGGCTGTCGCCAGCGCGGTACAAATTGTCGGTTTGGAAAGCGTGCAAAAACGCAGCTTTATTCACGCCCACGGCTCCAGCACACCGGCCAACCGCGTGACTGAATCGGAATTGCTAGACCGCGTCGCCGCCGCCTTCGATATCAAGAGCTGGCCGGTCACGGCGGTAAAAGCCTTCGTAGGCCACTCCCTCGCCACAGCCAGCGGCGATCAGTTGATTTCGGCGCTGGGCTCGTTCAAGTACGGCATTATTCCCGGCATCAAAACCATCGACGCCGTTGCCCCGGACGTGCACCAGCAGCACCTGGCGATCGCCACGCAGGACCGCGACGTGGGCGCCGAGCAGTTGGAGGTGTGCTTTATCAATTCCAAGGGCTTTGGCGGCAACAACGCCAGCGGCGTGATTCTCGCGCCCCATGTCGCCGAGCGCATGCTGAAAAAGCGCCATGGCGAAACGGCTTTTGCTGATTATGTGGCTCGTCGCGAGCAAACCCGCGCCAACGCCAAAGCCTACGACCAGCGTGCGCTGCATGGCCAACTCGACATCATCTACAACTTTGGCCAGGACATGATCGAAGACCAGGCCATCGAGATTACCGCCGAGCAGATGCGCATTCCAGGCTTCAGTCAGCCGCTGGTGTTCAAAAAAGACGAGCGTTTCAAGGACATGCTTTAAAGGCAATCGAGGCTAACGCCTCTTCCACACCAACTGCGTGTTGATGGAAGAGGCTTTCACTTCAAGGGGTTCACGCACTCAAGCCCTTTGCCAAGCGCAGCAAGTCCCCGCGCCACGCCGCACCCGCCGGCAGGGCCAAAAAGAACGGATTGAGGAACGATTCACGGGCTTCGTACGTGAGCACCTCGCCGTGAATATCCAGCACCTCGCCGCCAGCACCTTCCAGCACGCCTTGCGCGGCGGCGGTGTCCCATTGCGAAGTTGGCGCCAGCCGTGGATAGCAATCCGCCGCACCCTCGGCGAGCAAGCAGAACTTCAGCGAGCTGCCCACATTGGCGAGTTGCAAGTCGCCGAACAGCAGGCTCAGCCCCGCCAGCAATTGCTCTTGCTCAGGGCTGGAATGGCGCCGACTGGCCACCACGGTAAACCCCTGCTCCGGCGCGTTGCGCACGTGCACCGCTTGCGGTTGACCATGGGCATCGCAGCGCCAGGCACCGAGGTTGGCGCCGCCGTAGAAGTAACGGCCGGTGGTGGGCATGCCGACTACGCCGAACAGCACCTTGCCGTTTTCTACCAGCGCGACGTTGACGGTGAACTCGTCGCTGCCGCTGATAAATTCCTTGGTGCCGTCCAACGGATCGACCACCCACCAGCGCGTCCAGCCGGCGCGTTCGCTCAGGGGAATGTCAGCGGCTTCTTCAGATAACACCGGAATGCTTGGATCCAGGGCCGTGAGGCCGGCCGCCAGAATGTGGTGCGCGGCCAGGTCGGCAGCAGTCACCGGGGAGTCATCGGCCTTGGCGGTTACCGCCACGCCACTGCGCCAATACGGAAGAATGGCCGCGCCCGCTTCACGGGCCAGGGCGACCACTTGTTCCATCAGCGGCAGCAGGCTCACGAGCGCACCGCCGGGGTGAATTCGCCGCGCTGAGTCAGCACGTCACGCGCCAAGTACAGCGCAGCCAGCGCGCGGCCTTCGCTGAATTGTGGATGCTGCGCCAGGCTCGACAATTCGTGCAGGCTGAAGCGCTCAACCCCCATTGGCTCAGGCTCATCGCCGGGCAGCGTTTCGGGGTAAAGATCACGCGCCAGAACCACCTGAATCACCTGGCTCATATAACCGGGCGACAGCGACAGCTCAGTCAGCCGCTCCAATTTATGAGCGCCAAACCCGGCCTCTTCTTTGAGCTCACGGTTGGCAGCGTCCAGCACGTCCTCGCCCGGCTCGATCAGCCCTTTAGGGCATGAGAGCTGGTAATCGTCCGTACCGGCGCAGAACTCTTCCACCAGCAGTACGTGCTCGGCGTCGGCCATTGCCACGATCATTACCGCACCGTAGCCAACGCCTTTGCCCACCAGTCTTTCGTAGGTGCGTTCGACGCCATTGCTGAAACGCAGCTGCAGCTCCTCGACGCGGAACAGGCGGCTACTGGCCACTATTTCGCGGTTGAGGACGGTGGGCTTCTGACGCATGGGACGGCTCCTTGGCGTGACCTGGCGGGTTATCATAACGCGGCTTTTCGGATTGTCGCCGCGCCGGATTACGCTTGCTGACCAGATCACGCCTCTTTTCCTTACAGCGTGTGTGAAAAACGCCACTTCCCCTGCAGAGCTATCGTTATGTCCCACCTGCCATGGTCTTCCATCGACACCGTTCTGCTCGACATGGACGGCACGTTGCTGGATCTGCACTTCGACAACCACTTCTGGCTTGAGCACTTGCCGCAGCGCTACGCCGACGTGCACGGCCTCAGCCGCGAGCAGGCGAATGCTCACATGCTGCCGCTGTTTCGCGATCACGCCGGCCAGCTCAATTGGTACTGCACCGACTTCTGGACCGCTCAACTCAACCTGCCGATTCGCGAGCTGAAACGGGAAGTGGCGCACCTAATTTCCCTGCGCCCCGACGCCGACAAGTTTCTCGTCGCCCTGCGCCAGGCCGGCAAGCGTGTGGTGCTAATCACCAATGCGCACCGCGACTCGCTGTCGCTGAAAATGGAGCGCATCGAATTAGCGCCTTATTTCGACCGCCTGATCAGCTCCCACGACTATGGTTTTCCGAAAGAAGACCAACGCTTTTGGGCGGCCCTGCAAAACGACTTCGCCTTCGAGCCTGAGCGCAGCCTGTTTATCGACGACAGCCTGCCGATTTTGCGCAGCGCTCGGGAGTACGGCGTCGCGCACCTGCTGGCCGTGCGCGAGCCCGATAGCCGCAAGGGCCCCAAAGACACCGAAGAATTCAGCGCAGTGGAAGACTACCGTTTGCTAATCGACGGCCTGCTTTAAGCCATACGCCCGCCAGTTGAGGTACCGATGGACATCAAGCAGCTCAAATTCCTCATCGCCCTCGATGAAACCCGGCACTTCGGCCAGGCGGCGGCGCGCTGTCACGTCACTCAGCCGACCCTGTCGATGCGTTTGCGCAGCCTCGAAGAAGAACTGCAGCTGCCGCTGGTGGTACGCGGTCAGCGCTTCGAAGGGTTCACCGAAGCGGGCGAGCGCGTGCTGGCCTGGGCACGCACCGTGCTGGCGGCGTTTGACGGGCTGAATGCCGAGGCGGCGGCCTGCCGTGGCAGCCTGATTGGCACCTTGCGCCTGGGCGTAGTGCCGCTGTCCAGCTACGACCCAGTGCCGCTGTTGCAGCGCCTGCACACGCAGCACCCCAGCTTGCGCTTCGAACTCTCGGCGCTCAGTTCCGAGCAGATTCTTGAGCACTTGGCGAGCAACCGGCTCGACCTCGGCGTGTCGTACCTCGACCGCCTGAACGCGGAACATTTCGACAGCCTCAACTTGATGCAAACGCGCATGGGCCTGCTGTACGACCAGCGCTTCTTCCGTTTCGAAGCGGCTGAACTGACCTGGGAAGCGCTGATCAATCTGCCGCTGGGACTGTTATCCAGCGGCATGCACTTTCGCCAATCGATCAACCACAACTTCCGCAGCCGGGGCCTGACGCCCACGCCGCTGCTGGAAACCGACGTGGTGCATCAATTGGTGCAGGCCGTTCACGGCGGCCTGTGCTGCGCGATCATGCCGCTCTATAGCGGCGTCGATATGCTCACCAAACACCTGCGCCTTCAGCCCATCGAAAACGCCCAAACCCTGGCGCCGCTGGGCCTGATCATGCGCAAAAGCGCCCCGCGCTCCGCACTCGCCGAAGCCTGCTTCCAAGAAGCCGGCGCCATGCTGCTCGAATCGTAGCCAACACGCACCGCTCTCTGTGGGAGCGGCTTTAGCCGCGATTCCTGGAAACCTCGGCACTTGAAAATCGCAGCTAATCGGAATGCCGCCAAGCCGCGCCACAAAACCTGCAATTCACCGCCCATCGACGCCCTCTATCACCGCATCAGAACTAGCGATTAGACGCCGACCGACGGGCGGCCTAGGCTGTTCAAATAACGATCAACCGAACCTCGTGCAACTCGGTGACGACAATGAACAGCAAACGCCAGCCTCTTACGTCGGCCTCCGCCTGCGTTCCCCTATCTCCTTCAGAACAAGCCAGTCATGGCTACCGCTTTTACGAGCTGGAGCACGGCGCTGCTGCGTCTGTGGAATTGGCGGAGGAAGTGGCGCTGGCGATTTCGTTTAATGGGATCAACCAGGCGGTCATGCTGGTGTCGCCCACCGACCTGGAAGACTTCGTTGTAGGGTTTAGCCTCGCCAACGGTATCGTTGAGTCGATTGACGAGATTTATGACGTCGCCCTCAGCGGCACCGACTCAGCCCGCCAGGCAGACCTGCAAATCAGCAGCCGCGCCTTCTGGGAACTCAAGCAGCAACGCCGCCAGCTCACCGGCACCAGCGGCTGCGGTTTGTGTGGCGTCGAAGCGGTTGAACAGGCGCTGCCATCGCTCACTCCTTTAAAGCCTGCCCCCTTGCCGCCCGCTGCCTGGCTGGTCGACTTACGCCAGCGCATCACTGTTTTCCAACCGCTGGGCCAGCACTGCGGCGCGGTGCACGCGGCGGTGTTTATGAACGGTCAGGGCGAGCTGCTGTTGGGCCGCGAAGATATCGGCCGGCATAACGCGTTGGACAAACTCATCGGCGCCCTCCTACGCCAACAGATTTCAACCGCCGGCGGCCTCGCCCTGGTGACCAGCCGATGCAGCCTGGAGCTCATCCAGAAAGTGCTGCGCGCCGGCATTACCACCCTCGTCAGCCTTTCGGCGCCCACCGGCCTGGCCGTGCAATGGGCGCGTCGGCATCACCTCAATTTGATCCACCTGCCGCACAAGAATGCGCCGCGGGTGTACAGCCCGGAGTTCGCGCAATGACCCATCACGTCGACACCCACCCCACTCAGCGCTACAAGCCCTACAAAGGCGCGGCCGGCGGTTGGGGCGCGCTAAAAAGCGTGGCGCACTTCTGGCTGGACAGTGACAACGCGCTGAAGAACATCCGCACCCTGCTGAAAACCAACCAGCACGGCGGCTTCGACTGCCCCGGCTGCGCCTGGGGCGAGTCGGCGGAAAGCGGCATGGTCAAGTTCTGCGAGAACGGCGCCAAGGCGGTGAACTGGGAAGCCACCAAGCGCCGAGTTGATGCCGCGTTCTTCGCCAAACACAGCGTCACCACGCTGCGTGAGCAAAGCGATTACTGGCTCGAATACCAAGGCCGCCTGACCGAGCCGATGGTGTACGACCCCGCCAGCGATCACTACAAGCCGATTGCCTGGGACGCCGCGTTCGAGCTCATCGCCCAGCACCTCAACCAGTTGGCCAGCCCCAATCAGGCCGAGTTCTACACCTCGGGCCGCGCCAGCAACGAGGCGGCGTTTCTCTATCAATTGTTCGTGCGCGCCTACGGCACGAACAATTTCCCCGACTGCTCGAACATGTGCCACGAAGCCAGTGGCGTGGCCTTGGGGCAAAGCGTCGGCGTGGGCAAGGGCACGGTGACCTTTGACGACTTCGAGCATGCCGACGCCATTTTCGTCATCGGCCAAAACCCCGGCACCAACCACCCGCGCATGCTTGAACCGCTGCGCGAAGCGGTAAAACGCGGCGCCCAGGTGGTGTGTTTGAACCCGCTGAAAGAGCGCGGCCTGGAGCGTTTCCAGAACCCGCAACACGCTCTGGAAATGCTCAGCAACGGCGACCGTCCGACCAATACCGCGTTCTACCGCCCGGCCTTGGGTGGCGACATGGCGGCGCTGCGCGGCATGGCCAAATTCCTGCTTAAGTGGGAGCGCGAGGCGCAAGCCAAAGGCAAATCGACCGTGTTTGATCAGGCGTTCATCGCCCAGCACACCACCCAGGTTGAAGCGTATTTAGAGGTCGTCGAAGCCACCAGTTGGGAGCACATCATCGCCCAGTCTGGCTTGAGCAAAGCCGACATCGAAGCCATGGCGCACACCTATCGCCAGGCCGACCGCGTGATCATGTGCTGGGCCATGGGCATCACCCAGCACCGCCATTCGGTGCCGACCATTCAGGAAATCGCCAACCTGATGCTGCTGCGCGGCAACGTCGGTAAACCAGGCGCCGGCCTGTGTCCGGTGCGCGGCCACAGCAACGTGCAGGGCGACCGCACCATGGGCATCAATGATCGCCCGCCGGCGTTTTTCCTCGACGCCCTGGAGCGGCGCTTCGACTTCAAAGTGCCGCGTGAATTCGGCCACAACACCGTGGAAGCCATTCACGCCATGCTCGACGGCGACGCCAAGGTATTTATCGGCCTGGGCGGCAACTTCGCCCAAGCCACACCCGACACGCCGCGCGCGCACCAAGCGCTGCAGAACTGCGACCTGACGGTGCAGATCAGCACCAAGCTCAACCGCAGCCACCTGACCATCGGCAAGCAGGCGCTAATCTTGCCGTGCCTGGGCCGTACCGATATCGACCAGCAAGCCGGCGGTCCGCAAGCCGTTACCGTGGAAGACTCCTTCAGCATGGTGCACGCCTCCAACGGCCAGTTGCAGCCGCTGAGCAAGCAGATGCGCTCGGAGCCCGCCATTGTCGCCGGCATCGCCGCCGCCACGCTGGGCAACAAGCCAGTGAACTGGAACTGGCTGATTGAGGACTACGACCGCATCCGCGAGCTGATCGCCGACGTCGTGCCGGGCTTCCAGGGCTTCAACCAACGCGCCCGCGACCCAGGCGGTTTCTACTTGGGCAACGCTGCTGGCCAGCGGCGCTGGAACACGGCGTCTGGCCTGGCCGTGTTCAAGGCCAACCTGTTGCCGGAAGACCTGATTCACGAAGGCATTCGCGCCCGTGGCGAAGTGCCGGACCTAATCCTGCAAACCCTGCGCTCGCACGACCAGTACAACACCACTATTTACGGCCTCGACGACCGCTACCGTGGCGTCAAAGGTCAGCGCGACGTGGTGTTTGCCAACGAGGCGGACATCATTCGGCTGGGCTACAAACCGGGGCAGAAGGTCGACGTGTTGTCGCTGTGGGGCGATGGCCGCGAGCGGCGCATCAGCGGCTTTACCTTGCTGGCATTCGATATTCCGGCCGGGCAGGCGGCGGCTTATTACCCCGAGACCAATCCGCTGGTGCCGCTGGAGAGCGTCGGCGAGGGCAGCTTTACGCCGACCTCGAAGTTTGTGGCCATCCGCCTGGAACCGGCTCGGGATAACGGCCGGATCATCTGACCGAGGTTATTGGGCGCGCGCTTCGGTTATCCACGGCTCGAAGCGCTTGCCGAAGGTCACGTCCACGCTGACCTTGTTGCGCTCTTCAGCCGTCCGGTCGTACGGATTCCAGGCACTGAACACCGTACGCCAGCGACTCGGCACGCTGACTTCAGCCAGCTCGAAATACAGGGTGTAGTCGTCTGGCGTCGGCACACCGGCACTCCATTTGAAGCCTGCGCGCACGCTGGCGCGGGCCAGGCTGTAGCGACTGCGGTCCGGATAACGCTGGCGCAAGCTGTCGGCGTCCAGGCCGGCGTCGACCACATACAGCCGCGTGTTGTTGGCCTTGAAGCGACTCAGTTGGTATTCCGCGTTGTCCAGCGCCTGTTTTGCCTCCGGGCTGTCGGGCGCAGCGGCAAACTGGATCTGCGCCTGTTTCAGCTCGGCTTCGGCGGCTGTCAGTTCGGTCTGGTATTGCTCGCCGTTCAGCTCCAGCACCACTAGCGCCTCGCGCTCCCAACGGTCGCGCCTGTACGTTTCGCCGTGCTCGCCGATTTCAAAACCCAGCTCGCGCAGTTTGTCGCGGTTTACCCAGCCGTCCGCCAGGCGTGCATCCAGCTCCAGCATCTGGCCAGCGGCGTCGTTGTTGTTCATCACGCTGTTGTAGGCCACCGACAACTCACGTTCCGACAAGCGCAACACACTGTCCGGCTCGCCACTGCGGTTGTAATACACGCCGCCAAGGGCCACGGCATTGCTCAGCAGAATCAGCCCGGCGCCGAGCCAGAAGGTTCGTTTCAACGGGCTCATAGCGCACCCCCGCGCGTTTTCACGCCGTAAATTCGCAGCCGCTGCAACAGCACCAGCAGCAACACCGCAATCACGCCGATGGCGAGGAAGAACAGGTATTTGGGCAGCGTTTCCCACCACCAGTCGAACAGCTTGGTGTACAGAAACAGCACGCCAAACACCACGCTGGTGGTGCTCACCTCGCGCCAACCGGCGCGAATACCCAGCCATACGCCGAGTCCGGCGAGAACAAAGCCCAGGTATTGATACAGCGACTCCACCGCGCTGGCTTCCAGCGGCAGGTAACTGCCCTCGCCCCAGAACGACAGCACCAGCACCGGCAGAAACACGAACAGCAGCGCAAACACGCGGTACAACGCGGCAAAGCCATGGAAGCGCGCGTGATTGATCACCAGCGGCAAGCAGAACAGCACCAGCGCCGAGGGGAAGAAATTCTCTGGGCGCCGCCCCACCGACAACCAATAGCCGCCGCCGAACGCGCCGACCCGCGCAGCGATATAACCGCCCACGCAGATCAGCCCCGCGGCCAACAACAAGCGCAGGTTGCATTGATAGGCCAACAAAAACGCGAGAGCGGCCCAGGGGATCAGGGCTTTGTCTGAGGGCGTGATATTGAAAATCTGCCCGGCCAGGGACAGGTTCAGCACAAACGCCACGAAGCAGATCAGCGCCGCCAACTTGGTGTAGTAGCCGCTACGGTCGTGGCCGTGCAGCCATACCGTGAGGGCAAAGGTGCCGAGCGTGGTGCCCAGCAACATGGCCACTTGTTGGCCTTCGCTGAACACGCCCCAGAACTGGTGGAAGAGGAAAAACAAACTGGCCGCCAGCGCCAACGCACCGAACAACGAGGCGACGCGCATGCCAAGCGACAGCTGACGCGAACGCTCGTCGGCATCGATATTCAGGGTGGCGGAGAAGTGGTTCAGCAACTGCCGATGGTGGTCATCGACTCGCTGGCGCTGTTCGGCGTCGAGGGTAAGCACCTGCTCGGTTTGCAGTTGCTTGAGTTCCTGGCGGAACGCTTCGATTTGCCCGAGTCGTTGCTGTGCCTGTTCGGCGTTCATGCCTGCTCCTTGGCGAGGGAAAGTGCAGGCGATTCTGGCAGAAAGACGCTGAGGGGAATACAGGCTCTGGCAGTGAGATCGTTTGTAAAAATCGAGGCTGAAGCCTCTCCCACAGAATCAGTGAAATAGGCATCACGCTGGCGATTCGGCGCGCCGAAACCTGCTCTACAAGAGCACTAAGACTCGACCGAAAATGCAAAAGTTTCCGAGCGAAAACATATATTTACGAAACGTGATAAACCCCCTACCGCACGTCGTTTGCCGCTTGTTTGTGTAACCAAGCGCATACACGATCGGCGCGTCTTTCCTACATAGGCTCGTTCCTGCATGAAGTACTCGCGCATGTTCCTGTTGTCCCTTGGCTTGCTTGGCAGCCAGGCGTTTGCAGCCGAAGGCAATACCGAAGCCGGTATTGGCGGCGCATTGGGCGGTGTGTTGGGGTCGGTGGTGGGCGAACAGGTGGGCGGTTCCACCGGTGCCGCGATTGGTGCCGGCGTTGGCGGTGCGGCTGGCGGCGCAGTGGGCGCGCGCAAAGGCAACAAGACCGAAGCGGCCATCGGCGGTGGCTTGGGCGCTGCCGGCGGTAACGTGATCGGCAACAAGATCGGTGGCAGCACCGGCGGCATCGTCGGCGCTGGTTTGGGCGGCGCAGCAGGTGGCGCGCTGGGTAACAACTACGGCAGCGCCAGCCGGGCCGACGATGAACGTGAGAGCCACGGCAAGCGTCGTAATTATCGGCACGACAATGGCCATCACTACGGCCATAAAAAACACAAACATCGTCGTCACGACTGAACAAAAAAACCGCCCGGATGGGCGGTTTTTTTTCGAGGATTGCGGGGCGGCCCATCGCGGCTAAAGCCGCTCCCACAGTAACCGCCAACCTGTAGGAGCGGCTTTAGCCGCGATAGCCCCACCGCATTCGCAAATCTGTAGGAGCGGCTTTAGCCGCGATTCCTGCAAACGCCGAACCCAACCCCTACGAAGCTACTACCAACTCCCCCATCGCCTTGCGCAGCCCATCCGGAATACTCACCGGCCGGTTGGTTTCGCGATCGACAAACACATGCACAAAGCGCCCCGCCGCGCAGGCTTCCTGCTCGCTGGCCTTGAACACCGCCAGCTCGTATTGCACCGAACTGTTGCCCAGTTTCCCTACCCGCAAACCAATGTCGATGCGGTCGGGAAAGGCGATGGAGGCGAAGTAGTCGCACGAGGAGCTGACCACAAAACCCACCACTGGCCCGCTGTGAATATCCAGGCCGCCGACTTCGATTAGGTAGGTGTTCACCGCGCTGTCGAAGAAGCTGTAGTAGGTCACGTTGTTCACATGGCCATACACATCGTTGTCGTGCCAGCGCGTGGTAATCGGCTGGAAGTGGGCGTAGTCGCTGCGCAGGTGTTGGCGGTCGGTCATGGGCGTGCTCGCATCAAGGTAATCAGTAGGCGGCGTGGTAAATCGCCAGGGCGTCGGCTTCGGTGATTTCGCGCGGGTTATTCACCAGCAGGCGCTGTTGCAGCATGGCGTCGCTGGCCAGTTGCGCGAGCATTTCCTGCGGCACACCGGCATCGCGCAGGCGGCTTGGCAGGCCGTGGCGTTCGTTTAGCGCCGACAGCTCGGTGATGAATTGCTCAGTCAGGCTCGCGGTATCGCCGGCTTGCAGCTTGTCACCCAGCAACAGCGGCGCCAGCTCGGCGTACAGCGCGCTGGCCGCCGAGGCGTTGAAGCGCAGCACGTGCGGCAGCACCAGCGCGTTGCTCAGGCCATGAGGAATGTGGAAGTGCCCACCCAGCGGATAGGCCAGCGCATGCACGGCCGCAACCGGGGCGTTGGCAAACGCCTGACCGGCCAGCAACGCACCCAGCAGCATGGCTTGGCGGGCGCTGCGGTTCTGGCCGTTGTGCACGGCTTCATGCAGGTTGGCGGCGAGCAGGCGCAAGGCTTCGCGTGCGAGCAAATCGGAAAGCGGGTTTTTCTTCAGGGCGCTGGTGTACGACTCTATGGCATGCACCATGGCGTCGATGCCGGTGGCGGCGGTGACTGCGGGCGGCAGGCCGAGGGTGAGGTCGGCGTCCAACAGCGCCAGGTCGGGCAACAGCAGCGGCGAAACCACACCCATTTTGGTGGTTTCGCCGGTGGTGATAATGGCGATCTGCGTCACTTCAGAACCGGTGCCGGCGGTGGTCGGCACCTGAATCAACGGCAAGCGCTGACCGCGTGCGTTGCCCACGCCGTAGATATCTTTCAACGACTGACTGCACGCCGGGTGCGCCAGCAGCGCCACGAGCTTGGCAACGTCCATGGAGCTGCCGCCACCAAAACCGATGATCAGTTCTGCGCCCAATTCACGGGCTTGCTGAACGGCTTGCAGCACGATGGCTTCGGGTGGGTCGGCGACCACTTGGTCGAACACCGCCACGCTCAGGCCTTCGTCGGCAAAACCCGGCAATACGTCGTTGAGCAAACCGAACTTGGTGATGCCCGGGTCAGTTACGACCAGCACCGAGTGGGCGCCGCGCTCGCGGCACAAGGCGGCCAAGCGGCGTGCCGAGCCGGATTCGCAGATGATCTGCGCGGTGGTGGCGAAACTGAAAGGATGCATGGCGTTCTCCTTAGGTGAATGGCGCGCTCACGGTTGAGCGGCAGCTGTCGGTGTGGCGCCGCCAGGCGATACGGACGGCTGGCGGGCAAAGAAATTCCAGATGGCCTCGGGGCCGTTAAAGCCCTCGGTGTTGCGGCCCAGCAAGCGTGGGGCGCGGTACATGGGCTGCGGCACCAAATGCCCGCCGCCGGCCAGCGCGTAAAGCGCCACTTCGTGTTTACCCGGTGCTTGCCATTGCTGCAAACGCACCGCCTCGCTCGGGTGTTGTTCTTGCGTGGCCTTCGCAGGGTAACCGTTCAAGCCGGCGAAGTAGGCGGCGGTGTCGCCCGCCGACCGCACCGTGCCTCGGTTGCCCAGCCCAAACAGGGTGACCTTGCCGCCGTTAAACGGGTTGATTGGGTCGTCTGTGCCGTTGACTACCAGCACCGATGCCGGCTGCCCGCTGGTTTCGCACGCCAGGTTGTCGCCCGTCGGCAAGTTCGCCGCCACTGCCGCCACGCCCGCAAGCAGATTCGGCTGCTCCAGGGCAAAGCGGAAACCCAGGTGCCCGCCGCTGGAGTAACCGGTGAGAAATGCCCGCGAGCGGTCGATCTGGTGTTGCTGGGCGAAGCGTTGAATCAGCGCGGCGATAAAGCCTTTGTCGTCGATGTTCTGCTGACGCGCGGCGTAGTCGGCGACCAGGCGGCAGTCGTTCCAGTTTTTCTCGAACCCTTGCGGATAAACCACCACGAAACCGTGGGCGTCGGCCAAGCGCTCGAATTCGTAGCCGGTGTACACGCGGATGTCGTCGCTGGTCTGCAACGAGCCGTGCAGCACAAATACCAGCGGTGCGTTGGCTTTCAGGTTTTTCGGGATGTAGTAGCTGAACTGGCGGTCCAGCGCGCCGACCTGGATGTGGTCGTGTTGCACGGTGGCGCTCAGGGCCGGCGGGTTGGGCCGGGGGGCGTAGGCGAAGTAGGCGTATAGGCAGGCCAACAGGCCTAGCAGCACGATTAGTGCACGGAAGAGCTTTTTCAATCGGCACCCTCTTTTTTATTGTTATGGATGATCGACTGAAGATTCTGGATCCGACGAATCGGAATCCAGAATCTCGAGCCGTACGCTTAGAACGCGAAATGCGCCTCCGGCAACGCCATCAGGCAATCCGCGCCGCCCAGTACCATTTCGCGGTGGCTGCTCACGCGCGGCAATACGCGGCGCATGTAGAAGCGGGCGCTGTGCAGTTTGGCTTGGTAGAACTCGGCCTCGCCGGCACCGGCGTCCAATGCATCTTGGGCGCGGGCGGCGGCTTGTAGCCACAGGCCGGCCAGCAGCAGGTACGAGCTGTATTGCAGGAAGTCGACCGAGCAGGCGCCGATCTCTTGCGGGTCGCGGTTGCTGGCGGCGAGCACTTGTGCGGTCAGGTCGCGCCATTCGTGCAGGCGTTCTTGCAGCGGTTGCACCAGGTCGGCGAGCTGGCTGCGGCTGGCTTGCGCGTCGCACAGGGCGGCGAATTCGTCTTGCAGGGCGTTCAGTTCCGCACCGCCGTCGCCCATCAGTTTGCGGCGAATGAAGTCCAGCGCTTGGATGCCGTTGGTGCCTTCGTAGATTTGCGTGATGCGGCTGTCGCGCATCAGTTGCTCCATGCCCCACTCGCGGATGTAGCCGTGACCGCCGTAAATCTGCACGCCGAGGCTGGCCACTTCCTGGCCCATGTCGGTAAAGAACGATTTGACGATGGGAATCAGCAGCGCCACGCGCTTGCTGGCCACTTTGCGCTCGGCCGGATCGGGATGGCCGTGTTCCAGGTCGAGCTGGCGCGCGGTGTAGGCGGCGAGCATGCGGCTGCCTTCCACCAAGGTTTTCTGGGTAAGCAACATGCGGCGCACGTCGGGGTGCACGATGATCGGGTCGGCTGCTTTGTCCGGTGCCGCCGCGCCAGTAAGGGCGCGCGATTGCAGGCGCTCACGGGCGTAAGCCAAGGCGCCCTGGTAGGAGCGTTCGGCCACGCCGAGACCTTGCAGGCCGACCTGGAAACGGGCGTCGTTCATCATGGTGAACATGCACGCCAGGCCCTGGTTGGCCGAGCCCACCAGCCAGCCTTTGGCGCCGTCGAAGTTCATCACGCAGGTAGCGGCGCCTTTGATACCCATTTTGTGTTCGATGGCGCCGCAGCTCAGGGTGTTTTTCTCACCCGGCGCGCCGTTGGATTTGGCGATGTATTTGGGCACCAGAAACAGGCTGATGCCTTTCACACCAGCCGGTGCATCGGGCAGACGGGCAAGTACGAGGTGGACGATGTTTTCCGACATGTCCTGCTCGCCGCCGCTGATGAAAATTTTGCTGCCGGTGATCGCGTAGCTGCCATCGGCCTGCGGCTCGGCCTTGGTGCGCAGCAGCGCGAGGTCGGTGCCGGCTTGCGGTTCGGTGAGGCACATGGTGCCGGTCCAGCTGCCGTTGACCATCTTGCCCAGGTACGCACTTTTCAGTTCTTCGCTGCCGTGTTTGTACAGCGCCAGCACCGCGCCTTCGGTAAGGCCCGAGTACACGCGAAACGACAGGCTCGCGGCCATGAGCATTTCGTGGAAGCTGGCCGCGACCATTTGCGGGAAGCCTTGGCCGCCGTATTGGGTGGGGCCGGTCATGCTGGCCCAGCCGTTGTCCACGTATTGCTGGTAAGCGTCGCGGAAACCGGTGGGCGTGGTCACCGCGCCGTTAATCAGGGTGACGCCTTCTTCATCGCTGTTGCGGTTGAGCGGTGCGATCACTTCGCCGGTGTAGCGCGCCGCTTCTTCCAGCACGCCATCGACCAGTTCGCGGTCCAGGCCGTTATCGAGCAGTTCGCAGTGGGCGCCGACGTCGAACATTTCATGCAGTACAAAGCGCATGTCGCGCAGGGGGGCTTGGTAGCTCATAGCGAACCCTCTTTAACATCGGAGAAACGTTTGCCGCTGGTGGCCAGCTTTTCAATCAGCGCAGCCGGCTGCCAGTGGTTGCCAAAGTGGCTTTGCAGGGCGTGCAGGCGCGCAAGAATGTCGTCCACGCCCTGGCTGTCGGCCCAAGTCATGGGGCCGCCTTTGTCTTGCGGGAAGCCGTAGCCGTTGAGGTAGACCAGGTCGACGTCATGGCTGTTGGCGGCGATGTTTTCTTCGAGAATTTTCGCGCCTTCGTTCACCAGCGCCAGCAGGCAGCGCTCGAGGATTTCTTCTTGGCCGATGGAGCGGCGTTTAAAGCCCAGCCCTTCGGACACCTGCAGCACCAGCGCGTCCACTTCCGGGTCGTGCTCGGCCTGGCGGCTGCCTTCGGCGTAGCGGTAGTAACCCATGCGCGACTTCTGCCCGAAGCGGCCCAGTTCGCACAGGTGGTTGTCCACTTGCACGGCTGGGTCATCCTGGCCCTTGCCGGCCAAACCACGGGCGCGCCATTCCAGGTCGATGCCGACCACGTCGTACATGCGAAACGGGCCCATGGCGAAACCGAAGCCTTGCAGTGCGGCGTCCACTTGATGCGGATACGCGCCTTCCAGCAGCAACATGCGCGCCTCACGCACGTAGGTGGCGAGCATGCGGTTGCCGATAAAGCCGTCGCAGTTGCCGGCTACCACGCTGACTTTGCCGATGCGTTTGCCGAGGGCGACGGCGGCGTCGAGTACGGCCTTGGCGGTTTTCTCGCCACGCACAATTTCCAGCAATTTCATGATGTGCGCGGGGCTGAAGAAGTGCAGGCCCAGTACGTGGTCGGGGCGCTGGGTGACGGCGGCGATGGCGTCGATGTCGAGCGCCGAGGTATTGCTCGCCAGGATCGCGCCCTGCTTCACGGTTTCGTCCAGGGTGCGGAAAATTTGCTGCTTGAGTTCGAGGTTTTCGTACACCGCCTCGATCACTAGATCGGCTTCGGCCAGCGCGGCGTAATCGCCAATGGGCGTGACGCATGCCAGGCGAGCGGCGGATTGTTCCTCGGTGATGCGACCAAGCTTGACGTTGTGCGCGTTGGTGTCGGCAACCACACCCATGGCCTGTTCGAGCATCTGCGCGTTGTTGTCCAGCCACAGCACGCGAATGCCGGCGTTGGCCAGGCTCATAACAATGCCACGGCCCATGGTGCCCGCGCCGATGACGGCGGCGCGCTGAATATCGTAGGTGCTCTGGGTCATTTTGGACTCCTTATTGTTCAGGTGCGGGCAGGTAGCGGGCGCCGCTCACGCAAATACAAAACGCCCAACACCATAAGGAAAGCGCTACTATTTTTGAAATTTAGTCTTGTGATATTTGGCATTCACCCAATGAATATCTCCACCTTCGACCTCAACTTGCTGCGCGTGCTGGATGCGTTGCTGCGTGAATGCAACGTCTCCCGCGCGGCGGAACGCTTGTCCCTGAGCCAACCGGCGGTGAGTAATGCGCTGAATCGTCTGCGCGTCCTGCTCGACGATCCGCTGCTGGTGCGCGTTGGTCGCGCCATGCAGCCAACGCCCCGGGCGCAGGCGCTGGCGGGGCCGATCCGGGCGGCGTTGCAGCAGATCGAACAAAGCCTGAGCGCCGGCGAAATTTTCGAGCCGGCGCGCAGCAAACAGCGGTTCAACATTGCCGTGACCGACTACGTTGAGCTGATTTGCATGCCGCGCCTGATCGAGCAGCTTAGTCGGCTGGCGCCGGGTATTCGTATCGAAATCCATCACCTGAGCCCGACCTTGCCCAGCGAGGCGCTGGACAAAGGCGAGCTGGACTTGGTGCTCGGCCGCTTCGAAGAAATTCCCCCGCGTTTCGCCCGCCGCCATTGGATGAGCGAAACGCTGCAATTGGCCGTGCGTACCGGGCACCCGCTCTTTGTCGATGACGCACCGCTCGACCTAGAGCGCTTCCTGGCTCTGCGCCACCTCTGGGTACACGGCGGGCAAACGCGCGGCATGGTCGACCAGTGGCTGGGCGAACAGGGCCTGAGCCGCACCATCACCTACACCACGCCCAACTACTTGCAAGCGGCGCATATCGTGGCGACGAGTGAGCTGGCGGCGGTGCTGCCCAGCCAACTGGCGCGACATTTCGCCGAGCTGCTGCCGTTAATGCTGTGGGATTTGCCGATGCCGCTGGGGCCGTTTCACCTGGAAATCGTTCATCTCGGGCAGCGTTTGCGCGACCCGGCGTTGCAGTGGTTGGTGGAGCAGATCATGCAAATCGGCAAGCCTGAGCACTAAATCGGCAACCGGAAGGGCGACGTTCGTCGGGTTCTGGCGCAGGTCATGGGTTGCGAGCAGCGTCGAGTCGACATCAACGGCTTTCCCCGGCCTTTTTCGACCGATCCGCTACAGGCCGCGAGCCGTGGGCGATCAAGCGCAGCGGCGCGCTGGCTGGATAAACGCCCGTCAGCGATACGGCGAAAAAGTTCTAGAACATCTGCTTTGGCTCCATATGCCACATCCGCCTAAAGGCACGCGCCAGCCGCACTTACACTGACGTTCCCAGGCCATGAAACCAGGGAGAACGTCATGCCCTTAGCCATCGACAGCGTGAACAACGCCTATTACACCAGCACACCGTTAGTGCGAAGTCCGTTCCAGACCACCCCAACCGATGGGGCGGCAGCCACCTCGCTGGCGGAGCGGTTGGCGGCAAACAACGAAGCCGCACTGGCCCGTCAGCAGGAACTGCAAGAGCAACGTGAGTTGCGGGCGCAGGAACAGCGGGAGCTGCAACAACAGCGTCAGGCTGAATTGCGAGATGCCCGGCAGCAGCAGATCGAAGAGCTGCAAGATCAGTTAGCGCAGGCACGTCAGGCAGCCTTTGACGCATTGCAGGACGACATCAATAACCCCTTCTCGCCCGAGAACCTGGCACGTCAGCAGTTGGAGGTGGACAACAATCCACAGTCCTTCGGGCTTGACCCCAATCAGGTCACGACGCGAGTCGCGACCCAAGCGATTTCGGTTTATCAAGAAACGCAGAATGGGCCGGATCTGCTTAATCGTGGATTGGTGGCTTAAACCCGATCGAGGCTAAAGCCTCTCCTACAGAAGCCGCGTTTTTGTGGAGAGGTTTTAGCCTCGGTGAAGGCGCGCAGAAAAACATGGACCCTTTAGCGCAGCGTCCGGTCAATGGTTGTAGACCTACCTAAAGGAGTACCAACCATGAAAAAGTGGATCTTTGCTGCCTGCTGCTTGCTGACCCTTTCCGGCTGCGCCAGCGACTACATTATCAACACCACCGACGGCCAAATGATCAATGCTCAAGGCAAGCCGGAGCTGGATGAAGAAACCGGCCTGCTGGAATACGAAGATGCCGAAGGCAATTCGCAACAGATTCCGCAGACCCAAGTGCGTCAACTGATCGAGCGTTAATGCCGATTCACTGAGCAAAAAAAACCGCCCCTGGAGGCGGTTTTTTTATGGCCGGCTGATATCGGCCGGTGCTCATCAATCTTTGCCAAGTGCGTCCTGCTTGGCGAGGAATTCTTCCTGCAACAACGCGTCGGGGTCCTCGCCTGTGTCTTCGTTGAGCTCGGTAGGCATGTGGCCGGTGGACACGGTTTTCGCGTCGAGGCGGCCCATCAAATGTTCGAGGGCGTGGCGCATTTTTTCGGCGGCGCCTTCAACGGCCAGGTCCAGCGATTCAGCTTTGTGGGTTACCGAAATGGGCTGATGGCCTTTCGGGCGAGCCTCGATCTGGCAGCGTTTGTCTTCGGAACCGGACTTGGCGCCGTTTTCATCGCTGAGGTGAATTTCCAACCGGGTGAGAAAGTCATCGTACCGTTCCAGCCGATCCGTTACCGCTGCACCTACCCACTCCTGGAGACGGGCACTGCCTTGCATATCGTTACTGTTGACTTGAACTTGCATAGCTACCTCGTTTACGACGGTTGTAGGTATTGGAGGCCAGGTATACAGGCAAGGTTCAGGCAAAGCACTGATGTATGTCGCGCGGGATGTTTCTGATGCAGGGCGTGCTCTCACAAGGGTTGCCGCGCCCATAAAAAAACCGCCCGAAGGCGGCTTTTTAAAACAGCGGTCTCTTACAACTGAGGACCAGCGTTTTTGATGGCGTCGGAAACTTCAAACTTCTTAAAGTTCTCGATGAACTGTTGCGCCAGACCTTTGGCAGCTTCGTCGTAAGCGTTGCCATCGGTCCAGGTGTTGCGCGGGTTCAACAGCTTGGTTTCAACGCCTGGTACCGATTTCGGTACGTTGAGGTTGATGATCGGCAGGTGTTCGGTTTCGGTGCCAATCAACGCGCCGCTTTGAATCGCTGCAATCACGCCACGGGTGGTGGGGATGTTGAAGCGGTTACCAACGCCGTAGCCGCCGCCAGTCCAGCCGGTGTTAACCAGGTAAACCTTGGAGCCGAAGCCACGGATGCGTTTGATCAGCAGCTCAGCGTATTCGCCAGCCGGACGCGGGAAGAACGGTGCGCCGAAGCAGGTGGAGAAGGTCGACTTGATGCCGCCGCCCGAGCCCATTTCAGTGGAGCCGACCAGTGCGGTGTAACCCGACAGGAAGTGATACGCCGCTTGCTCTTCGTTGAGGATCGACACCGGTGGCAGCACGCCAGTCAGGTCGCAGGTCAGGAAGATCACAGCGTTCGGCTCGCCGCCGAGGTTTTTCTCGGAGCGCTTGTCGACCAGCTCGATCGGGTAAGCAGCACGGCTGTTTTGAGTCAGGCTGTCGTCGGCGTAGTTCGGCAGACGGGTAACCGGGTCGAGAACAACGTTTTCCAGTACGGCGCCGAACTGAATGGCTTTCCAGATTACTGGCTCGTTCTTCTGCGACAGGTCGATGCACTTGGCGTAGCAGCCGCCTTCGATGTTGAACACACTGCCAACGCCCCAGCCGTGTTCGTCGTCACCGATCAGGTAACGGCTTTCATCGGCCGACAGGGTGGTTTTACCAGTGCCCGACAGACCGAAGAACAAGGTCACGTCGCCTTCTTCGCCGATGTTGGCGGCGCAGTGCATGGGCAGCACGTCAACGGCCGGCAGCAGGAAGTTCTGCACGGAGAACATGGCTTTCTTCATTTCGCCGGCGTAGCGCATGCCAGCGATCAGCACTTTCTTGGCGGCGAAGTTGAGGATCACGCAACCGTCGGAGTTGGTGCCGTCACGCTCAGGTACGCATTCGAAGCCTGGAACGTTGAGCACTTGCCACTCGGTTTTGCTGCTCGGGTTGTAGGCGGCCGGTTCAATGAACAGGCAGCGGCCGAACAGGTTGTGCCAGGCGGTGGTGGTGGTCATTTTCACCGGCAGGTAGTGGGCTGGATCAGCGCCTACATGCACGTGCGAGACAAAACGGTCGGTCGCGCCGGCGAACGCTTCAACGCGCTCCCACAGGGCGTCGAACTTGTCAGCAGGGAACTTGCGGTTGATCGGGCCCCAGGCAATAGCCGAAGAAGTGCTGGGTTCGTCAACGATGAAACGGTCGACCGGCGAGCGGCCAGTGCGGTGGCCAGTACGAACAACCAGCGAGCCGTTGGCGGCAAGTTCGCCTTCGCCACGACGGATGGCTTCTTCAACCAGTTGTGCGGCGGAAATGTCGGTATAAACGGCGTTATTGGCTTGCGTCATATGGGGTCCCCGTCGGCCTGAAGCCGAGCCTCCAAACGTTTTGTAGTAACGATCAAAAAACTACTACATCTAAAAAAGTGGCCGGATTATGCCAGAAAGCACAATTCAGGTGCAGCCTCTATCACTTCACTGGGCGTTAAACGCCCTGCATTATCAGTGCCGAGTATCGGAGGGGGATTTCACCCCGCCACCGGCGAACAGCTGCGCGACATCTGCCGCATCGAACGCATAGCGCTCGTTGCAGAACT
The DNA here is from genome assembly GCF_979258585.1 of Pseudomonas sp. AC136. Classification (NCBI taxonomy): domain Bacteria; kingdom Pseudomonadati; phylum Pseudomonadota; class Gammaproteobacteria; order Pseudomonadales; family Pseudomonadaceae; genus Pseudomonas; species Pseudomonas sp. AC136. The sequence continues at coordinate 3,839,838 of NZ_OZ409865.1, read as the reverse complement.
GGCAGTCGATGACGATGCTGCCGCCACTTTCCACCAGCAGTGCTTCGGCATCCGCCTCGCCCAGACTGACCAGTGCGTTGGCTGAGCGGTCCCGCGAGCAGCTGCATTTGAATTGCAGCGGTTGCGGGTCGAACAGGCGCAGGGTTTCCTCGTGGTAGAGACGGTGCAGCAAGGTCGGGTTGTCCAACCCCAGCTGCTCCTCGGCACTCAAGGTATCGGCCAGCACGGTGACGTGCTGCCAGCTGGCGGCGCGGTCTTCCGGATCGGTGAGGCGTTCGGCCGGCAGTTGCTGCAAAAGCAGGCCCCGGGCACGACGTCCATCAGCGTTGAGCCAGAAGCGTGTCGGCAGTTGCTCAGATGTCGCGAAGTAGTCAGACAGGCATTCCGACAAATTGATTCCGTCGAGACCAACAATCCCTTGATAACGCTGCCCTTTGCTGGGATCGACGATAAGCGTGAGCACGCCTTCGGGCATCAGCTCACGCAGGCCGGCGTCGGGAGTGATCTGCTCTTCGTGGTAACGGGCGATGCCGCGCAGCTCGCGGTTGCTCGAACATTCCACCATCAGCAACGGCACGGCGCCGGAGCTGCGCGCCTGCAATACCAGCAAGCCATCGAACTTCATGGTGCCGACCAGCAGCGCGGCCGCGGCCAGCAGCTCGCCGAGCAATTGCGCCACCGGTTCCGGGTAGGGGTGTTTGGCCAGCACGTGGGCGTAGCTTTCACCGAGGGACACCAGTTCGCCGCGCACATCGCTGTCATCGAACATAAAGCGTTGGGAAAAATCAGACATAGCGGATTCGCAACCTTTGCCAGGGCCGGCGATTTTATGCGCAAAGCCCAACGGCGACCAAGCGCGTCTTCTCTATCAGGGGTGCGGGTCGCGTCTATGACTGACAGGCGCCGATTGGCGGTAGGCTACAGGCCGCGATCACCCCGGAACTGGAATAGCTGACGGCGCTGTTTCTTGCTCGGCCGGCCATCGGTTTCCACGCCGATGTTGCCGGCTTTGCGCTGCGCGGCGGCTTCTTCGCGACGGGCGATGCTCTCGGCCGTCTCGCTGTATAAAAGCTGCGCTTCGGGTGCACCACGGCGCACGGCCGACAATGCCTGCACCACCACCGTGCGCTCGTCGAAGCCGATGCGGATTTGTATTTCATCGCCAACCTTCGGCTCCTTGCCGGGCTTGCAGCGCTCGCCCCGGCAATGCACTTTGCCGCCTTCTATTGCTTCTTTGGCTTGCGCGCGGGTTTTGAAAAAGCGCGCGGCCCACAGCCATTTGTCCAGGCGTACTTTGTTGTCGTCGTCGCTGTCTTTCATGAATCGCCTTATGGTTTCGTGACGCTCTTACGGTAACCCGCATCGGCAGATGCGGTTGTCATACTGCCCGGCTAGAATCCGATCACCTCTTGGGGAATGCCGCCTTTGAAGACGTTCGACCAACTCACGGTAATCGGCCTGCGGGAATGGATTGCCCTGCCCGATCTTGGCGTGGCCGGCTTGCGCGCCAAGGTCGACACCGGCGCCAGCACCTCCAGCCTGCACGCCACCGACATTCTGCCATTTGAACGCGATGGCCAGCCCTGGGTTCGGTTTACCGCGCACCTGGGCACCTTGGTGCAGCTGCGTCACCGACGCTGCGAAGCGCCGCTTGTAGCAGTTAAAACCATTAAGAGCTCCAACGGTCAGACCCAAAGCCGCTACGTGATCCGCACCAGCCTGGCACTGGGCGATCGGGTGTGGCAGGTGGAATTCACCCTGGCCTGTCGCAAGGCCATGCGCTATCGCTTGCTACTCGGTTCCAAAGCGCTGATTGACGGCCAACTGGTGGTCAATCCGGGCCTAAGTTACATCCAAGACAAACCGGCGTTCCCGGCCTCCTCTACTTCCACAGGTGCTGCATGAAGATCGCTGTGCTGTCGCGTAACCCGCGTCTGTATTCCACCCGACGCCTGGTTGAAGCCGGAGAGGCGCGCGGTCATGAAATGGTGGTGATCGACACCCTGCGCGCCTATATGAACATCGCCAGCCACAAGCCGCAGATTCACTACCGCGGCAAACCGCTGGAAGGCTTCGATGCGGTGATCCCGCGCATCGGCGCCTCGGTCACCTTTTATGGCTGCGCGGTGCTGCGCCAGTTTGAAATGATGGGCGTGTTCCCGCTTAACGAGTCGGTGGCCATCGCCCGCTCGCGGGACAAACTGCGCTCGCTGCAACTGCTTTCCCGTCGAGGCATCGGCCTGCCGGTGACCGGTTTTGCCCACTCCCCCGATGACATTCCCGACCTGATCCGCATGGTCAATGGCGCGCCGTTGGTGATCAAAGTGCTCGAAGGCACACAAGGCATCGGCGTGGTGCTGTGTGAAACCGAAAAGGCGGCGGAGTCGGTGATCGAGGCCTTTATGGGCCTGAAGCAAAACATCATGGTGCAGGAATATATAAAGGAAGCCGGCGGCGCCGATATTCGCTGCTTTGTGGTTGGCGACAAAGTGATCGCCTCCATGAAGCGTCAGGCCAAGCCCGGCGAATTCCGCTCCAACCTGCACCGTGGCGGCACGGCCAGCCTGATCAAAATCACCCCGGAAGAACGCATGACCGCCATCCGCGCCGCCAAGGTGATGGGCCTTAGCGTGGCAGGCGTGGACATCCTGCGCTCCAACCACGGCCCGCTGGTGATGGAAGTGAATTCCTCACCCGGGCTCGAAGGCATTGAAGTGACCACCGGCAAAGACGTCGGCAGCATCATCATTCAACACCTCGAAAACGGCGGCCCGAACATGGTGCGCACCAAAGGCAAAGGCTAACGCGACATAACCTTTTTTGTGGGAGCGGCTTTAGCCGCGATGCTCTTGAAGCAAAGCATCGTGGCTGATCGAAACGCCGCCCAGCCGTTCCTACAAAACCGCACGTTCCTTAAAACACATACGGCACAAACATCTTCGTGCGCTGCATGTACTCGCGATACGCCTGCCCAAAAAACTCGGTGCATTCGGCTTCATCGCGCCGGGCCGCCAGGTACAAAAACACACTCGCGCCCAGCGCCAGCAGCACGGTGAGCACCGTCACCTGTTTAAAGCAGATGCCCCACGCCAGCAGCAACAGCGAGCAAAACAGCGGATGGCGGATCAGCGCATAAATGCCGCCGGTGACCAACTGCGACGTGCGTTCGAAGGTGAACAGCTCTTCATCGGTGCGTTTTTCTGTACTCGGGCGGCCATCGCGGCGCAGCTGATATACGCCGAGCCCGAGCGTCCACAGCGACAAAAACAGCAGTACCCAAGACACATCCTGGTTCCAGGAAAATCGGTCGACAAACCACACCGGCGCATTCAGCACCAGCAGCGCCAGCATCAGTTCCCAAGCCCAGAAACGGTAAAAACCGTGTGACTGCGGATGGCGCATAGAGCGCCACGAAATGCCCACCAGCACGCCCGACCCCAGGGCGAACGCCAGCCATTGTTGCCACATATCCCTCTCCTTTTATCGTGCCCCGGCGCCACGCTTATCGCAGGCGCTGCGCCGCTTGCAGGCCCTCTGTTACACTGCCGGCCCACCAAATTTCGACTCCGGCAGGCAATGGATCGCACCGCACTGCACACGCTGCTGCCCCACCAGGGCAACGCCCTCTGGCTGGATTGCCTGCTCGCCCATGACGCTCAACGCATCCAGGGTTTGAGCGCATGGAAGTACCTGGCCGCGTTCGGTGCCGATGCTTCACCGTGCTTGTTATTCGAAGCCGCCGCCCAATTGTGCGGCGCGCATGGTGCCTTATACGGCGACGACAGTGCCATCGAAATGGCCTTGGTCGGCAAGCTCTCACAGCTGCACCTGCACCATGAACCGAGTGCTCGCGACGGCCAGTTGTTAGTCGAAGCCACCCAGGAAGCACTCAGCCCGGCCGGCGCCTTGTATGGCTTCAGCATTCACGCGGGCGACCACCTGCTGCTGGACGGCAAACTGCTGCTGGTGCTCGTCCGTGCTTGAACTGCGCTCCCTCAGTTATAGCTACCCCGGCGCCACCCGCGCGGCCTTGTCCGGCATCGACCTGCAACTGCAAGCGGGCCAATGCCTGGGCCTGCTGGGCAGCAACGGCGCCGGCAAAACCACCCTGCTCTCACTGCTCAGCAATGTGCTGGCCACGCAGCAAGGGGAAATCGTTTGGGAAGGCCCGCGCAGCCTGGCGCTGGTGCCGCAGCAGTTGGCGTTTTATGCGGGCCTGAAGGTCGGTGAAAACCTCCATCTGTTTGCCGACCTGTACCGCCTGCGCGGCAGTGAGCGTCGTGAGCGATTGGCGATGTGCGTGGAATGCACCGGCCTGGCCGACAAGCTCAATCGCCGCGCCGATAGCCTTTCCGGCGGCGAACAACGACGGTTGAATTTCGCCATCGGTTTGCTGCAACCGGCCCAGGTGTACCTGTTCGACGAAGCCACGGTTGGAGTCGATGCCCAGAGCCGGCAACTACTCTTGGCCGCCGTGGAGCAACTGACCGCCAGCGGCAAAGCGGTGATCTACACCAGCCATTACTTGGAAGAAGTCGAGCGCGTGGCGCAGCGTATTGTGCTGCTGCACGAAGGCCAGGTGCGCCTGGACCTCGACACCTCCACGCTGCTCGGCGCCGACCACGGCCTGCTGGTGGAGTGGCCGCAGCACGTTCCCGAAGGCTTCGAAGCACTGCTGATCGCGCTGCACCTGCGCGCTGAAATGCTGCCCCATGGCGTGCGCATCGCGGCGTTGAATGCCGAGCAGTTTGCCGCCATCAGTCAGTTCGTCAGCGGCCAAATTCCGCTGCCCACTGTGATGCGTTTCGGTCGTCCCTCGCTGGAGCAGCTGTACCTGCGGTTGAACGGGGGCCAGCTATGAGACTGCTCGCGCTGATTCGTAAAGAGGCGTTGCTGCTGGCACGCGACCCTCACGCCCTGGCCGTGCTGTTCATCATGCCGGCGCTGTTTCTGCTGCTGATGGCCGGCGCGATGTCGAGCTATATGCAAGACCGCCTGCCGCCCTTACAGCTGAGCCTGGACGCCCCGCAAGCCAGCGAGGCCAGCGCCTTCTTTCGCACCGCTTTGCAGGCGCAATTGCCGGATAGCCAGATCGGCTCCGGCCGGGCAACGGGCGTCGCGACCGTGCGGTTGGCCGACGATTTTTCCGAAACGCTGCTGACTGCGCCGCACCAGGGTCCGAGCCTTAGTTTCCCAGCGCAGTTTGATCGCTTGTCGCGCCAGCGTTTGCACAGCGCCGTGAGCATCGCGCTGGCGCAAACCCGGCTGCTCGCCTACCTGCAAGACAGCGGCGCCATCGACCCGCAACTGAGCGCCGCCGAACGCCTGGCGCTGGTGCAGCAGCGCACGCAAAGCCAGATCGACGAGCAGCAGCAGTTAGCCAACGGCGACCTCAGTGCCCAGGCCAACGCCACGCAAATGAGCGTGCCGGCGTGGCTGATTTTCGGCATGTTCTTCGTCGTGCTGCCGATGGCCGGTGGCTTTCAGCGCGAACAACAAAGCGGCACGCTGCTGCGCTTGCGCTGTCTAGGGTTAAGCCTGAGCACGTTGGTGCTGAGCAAAGTGCTGCCATATATGGCGCTGAACCTGCTGCAATTCGCCGCGCTGCTGGCGTTGGGCGTGTACGGCTTGCCACTGCTGGGCCTGGAGCCGCTGAGTTTGCCGGGCAACGGCGTGGCGTACGGCGTGCTCGCGCTTAGCATTGCGCTGACCACCAGTTGCCTCGGCCTGTTGCTGGCGGCGTTGGCCCGCAGTGCTGAACAAGCGCTGTTGCTGGGCGGCGGTATGAATATTTTGTTAGCGGCCATCGGCGGCATCATGGTGCCCAAAAGCGTGATGCCGGCGGCCATGGCCCAGGTGGCCAACGTTTCACCCATGAGCTGGGCGCTGGACGCCTTTCTCACGTTGCTGGTGGGCCATGGCTCACTGGCCGACATCGCGCCTTACTGCCTTCGCCTGCTGCTGCTTGCCGCAGTGCTGGGAACGGTGGGGCTGTATCTGTTCAAGCAGCGAGTGCAGCACACGCAATGGACCACACACTACTAGAACAACAGCTCAAGCAATTGCTGATCCGTGAATGCGACAAGGAAGACGATATCGACTGGCAAAGCATTGCCGACGATGAGCCGCTGTTCGGCCCCAAAAGCCGCATTCAAATGGACAGCCTTGATGCGCTGCAAGTGTCGCTTGCCCTGCAACAGCACTACGGCGTGCGCATTGAAGGGGCGAAAGACGGCCGGCGCATTCTCAACACCATCGCCACCATCGCCGCCTATATCAGGCAAGCGCAGTGACGCCGGTTTACCTGCAACGCGGCGCCCTGCAATGCGCGCTCGGCGACACCTTGGCCAGTGCCAGCCTGGCCCTGAGCCAAGGCGTGCACCCGCAAGGCCAGCCGTTTTTGCTGCATGAGTTGCAGCAACCGCGCACCTACCTGCACGTAGCCGGCAACGCCGAAGATTTCGACGCGCGCATGGATCGGTTGCTGAGCGAAACCCTCGGCTACGGCCATAGCGCGCTGGACGATTGCTTGCTGATCGTCGCCAGCACCAGCCTCGACATCACCGAACTGGAAGCGCAGGCCCGCGCCCAAGGCCACTTCCTGCCAGACAACTCCACCTCGCTCGACCGCGTCGCCGAGCAGCTGCGCGAGCGCTGGGGTTTTGCCGACGCCTTCACCCTCAACACCGCCTGCACCAGCGCGGCCAATGGCCTGCTGTACGGTGCTCGCTTGTTGTCAGGCGGGCAATTTTCCCGCGCCGTCGTCATCGCCTTTGAAACCCCAAGCGCGTTGGCCATGCAAGGCTTCGGCGCCCTCGACTTGCTCAGTCCCAGCGGCGACTACCGCCCGTTCCACCCGCAACGCGACGGCCTGGTGCTCGGCGAAACCTACGCCGCCGCCCTGCTCGCGTTGCAGCCTGGCGACGCACCGCTGGCTCGTCTGCTCGGCGGCTTCAGCGCGTGCGACACCACCAGCCTGACCACCACTCGCGAAGACGGCAGCCATATCGACTGGGTAATGCAGCAGGCCTTGCGCAGCGCCGACCGCAGCGCAAGCGAGGTGGCCCTGGTGAAACTGCACGGCACCGCCACCCAAGCCAACGACCACGCCGAAGGCAACGGCATGCTCAGCCTGTATGGCGAACACATGCCGGCGCTGTGCGTGCTCAAGCCGTGGCTCGGCCACACCCTCGGCGCCTGCGGCGTGAGCGAAACCCTGCTGCTGATGCACGCTTTGCAACACGCGGCATTGCCCGGTCTGGACTACGCCGACGCGGCGAGCCTGCCCCTGAGCGGCGAGCCGATTGCTTTGGCGGAAGACGCCATTGTGCTGGCCAATTTCTTTGGCTTCGGCGGCAACAACGCCACCCTTGTTATGCAGTGCTGCGCCGCTGGAGAACCGCAATGAACGTAATTGCAGCCAGTGAAATTCGCGGCTCGTCGGGCGTCACTGACAAAGACCTGAAAGCCGCGCTAAGCCAATGGCTAAGCACCCCACCACGCCGCATCGACCGCCTGATCTTCCAGGCCCTGCTCGCCGCCGCCGCGATCAAGCAACACGTGCGCCGCGATTGCGGCTTGTACCTGGCCTCCCGGCACCCGGCACGCCCAACCATGATCGCGTTGCTGGAAGCGGTCTGCGCCCATCACAAACAACCCAAACCCTTCGAGTTCGTTAACAGCGTGAGCAACGCGGCCGGCTTTCACGTAGCGCAGCAACTGGGGCTGGACGGACCCAACCTGTTTATTGGTGCCGGGCCGCGGGTGTGGTCACAACTGCTGGGGCTCGCGCGCACCGATCTGGCCGATGGCGTGGTTAGCCAGGCGCTGTTGATTGTGGTGGATGAGCAGGAGGGGTTTTGTGTGCAAGGTGTGTTGGTGGAAGGGGATGGCGTGGCTGCTGGCGGGTTTGATGAGCTGGTGCGTGGGGTTGCGGTGGAGCGGCTGGATTTGAACGTAACGCTTTAAACCGCTGCCCTCTCCCCAACCCTCTCCCGCAGGCGGGAGAGGGAGCTGATCGAAGTTCGCCGGGAGACGTCACCCCTCGCCCGCGCGCGGGAGAGGGGCCGGGGGAGAGGGCCAGGGCAGACGCCTATTTACGCTTGGCCCACGCCCCCAACTCTTTCATCAACCCCCTTTCCTGCACCGCAATCGCCCGCAACGAATCCGCAATCGGCGCAAAATTCGGTGCCTCGGTTTTACTCCGGCACGCACGCACGCACGCCGAGGCAAATTGCCGCCAGTTGTCGCCAATGGCGGTCAGTTGCACCGACGCTTCCTGCAAGCTGGCATCGCCCAGCTTCTCCCCCGCTTCCTGCAAAAAGCTCGCGTACATAAAGCGAAAACCGGCGCCGCCGGTGCCGATTTCTTCTTGCATGCGCACGATGTGGGTGAGGTACAGGCGGTTGTATTTCACCTGGCTCGGGTCGAGCTGTTCGACTTTGCTGGCCAGATGCTGAATGCCGCGCACGCCGATCCAGGGCAGCGGCATGCCGTCAAGAATGCGCGTGGTCGACAGTACGCTCTGGCGAATCAGGCGGTTCCAGTCTTGCTCAAGTGGCACGTCGTCGAGCCAGTACATCAGGCCTTTGGCGGCCAACGCGCCTTTGGCAAAGCGGGCTTTTTGCAGGTCTTCGGCGGCGCAGCGCACCGGCTCTTCGAACACCGGGTCGCTGATCAGGTACTCGTTGCCTTCACGCCCGTAAGCCAGCAGGTTGTGGGCGTTGAAGTGAAAGCGCATCTCTGGCGGAAAGTACGGCAGCCAGAACACTGAGCTTTGCAGACCGGCCAGGCGGCCGCCGTCCAACGCAGCGTCGAGGGCCAGGCGGCCCTGTTCAGGCTTGCTGAAGGTTTGCGTGTGCAGCTTGGCGCCCAGGCGTTTGCTCAAGGTTTTGATCAGGTACTTGGGCGGCATCCGGTAGGCAATCAGCGGCATGCCGCTGAGCTTGACGATGGGCAGGTAGGCGAACGCCAGGCCCGAGGCCAAGCCAAAGGCCATCGGCTCGCTCATCGGCAGACCGGCATGGGTCAGCAGACTGGCCATTACACCGCTTTCACAGTGGGCGCTCTGGCGGTGTTGGAAGCTGCTCATACCGGATCCTTGGTGTGCTGATTGTTGGAGTGCTGACTCTTGGATTGCTGATATTGGGTCAAGTCGGCCAGCGGCAAACCGAACGCGTCGGCATAGCGGGCCAGAATGGCGGCCGACAGCCCCCGGTAAACAGCCGGACGAAAGTGCCGGCGAATACGCCATTGCCACAGCCCGGTAATTTGCGCGAGCGCCGGTTCATCCAGGCGGTAGCGGTACATCAGAAATTTCAGAGCCGACAACTCTCCACGTTGCCAGGCGGCGTGGGCGTCGGCTTCGAGACCTTCAAGCTCTTCCACGGCCAATTGCGTGGCGAAGGCTTCGGGCTCCCAGCCATCGCTCTGCAAGCCTTGGTAATGACCGTCGGCATCCACGGCGTAGACCAACTTGCTGTGCCCGCCGTAGGTAGAACTGTGGTCTTGCGGCACTTCATCAAGCTTCATGGCCAACCACCGTCAGGTGCATAAACGCACTGGAGAAACGCCCGCTTTCCGGCACGTAGCAGAGCAAGCGTTGACCGCTGTGCAGGCGGCCGCCGTTAAAGAGCTCTTCGAGCATGATAAAAATCGACGCCGCGCCGGTGTTGCCCTTGGTGGTGAGGTTGGTGAACCAACGCTCTTGGGGAATCGGCAGGTCGGCGTTGGCCAGGCCAACCGCCAGGCGGTCGCGGAAAAAGGCAGAGGAATAGTGCGGCAGGAACAGGTCGATGTCGTCGGCATGCAAGGCGCGCTTGGACATGATTCGCTGCAACGCCTGCTCGACGGTGTATTTGACGATGTTGTCGTTGAGCAGTTTGACGTTCTGCTTGATCGCCATCACCGAGCGGCGGCCACGCTCGTCGGCGTCGTAGCGGCTCCAGCCTGTAAGCTGGCCGTCTTGCATGTCGGCGCCGGCATACATGCACGCCGGCATCTGGTCGGCGAACGAGTAGATATCCAACCAATCAATGCGCAGGCTCAGGCCCTTGGCGTTGGGCTGCAGCTGCACCAGCACGGCGCCGGCGCCATCGGAAAGCATCCAGCGCAGAAAGTCTTTTTCAAAGGCGATTTCCGGGTGGTTTTCCAGCTCTTCAACCCGGCTCTCGTATTCCGCGTTGAAGTTTTTTGCCTGCATCAATACCGAGGCCACCTCCGAGCCACAGGCCACCGCGTTGCGGCTCTCGCCGCTGGCGACACTGAGCCAGGCGTATTTCAGGGCGGTCATGCCGCACAGGCAAATGCCGGCGGTGGACACCACTTCGCACGGCGGATTGCCCAGCTCGCCATGCACCATGACGGCGTGGTTGGGCATGACCTGGTCCGGTGACGAGCTGCTGGCCACCAGGCAGTCGAGCTGCTCAAGCTCAAAGCCATTACCGGCCAAGCCACGAATGGCGGCGGCGCTGACTTGGGCGTTGGTCATGCTCGGCTCGCCAGTGGCGGGGTCGATCACGTAGTGGCGTTGCTGAATGCCATTGCTGCGCAGCACCAGCTTGCGCGCGCGCGAGGGGCGCGGGCCGACCATGCCCAGGCGCGCTTCCATGGTGTCGTTGTCGACAGCGTCATGGGGCAGGTAGGCGCTGATGCGGTTGATGAATACGGGTTGAACCACGGGACGTCCTCGAGTCACTTCAGGGCGCGCGGCACGGTGCAATAACCACCGGCGATGCGCTCTTCACTCACCGGATGGGCCGGCAAAATAAGCTTTCTGTCGTTGGGTGCGGGTTTTGAATACCGGCGCCAGGAGTTTTTTCAGCACGGCGCCCAAGGGCACCACGGTCACGATCAGGCACAGCAAAAACACCACGTACACCACCAAGCCCAGGCCGCGACGCAGGCTTTGCTGGGGGCCGATGGCGGCGAGCAGGCGGCTCCACAGTTGGAAGCTGCGGTTGCCCACGGTTTCGCTGCCGATCAATTTTTCGTCCACGCGCACCGCGCCCAGCCCTTGCAGCATCGGTTCGCGCAGGGGCTTGTCATCAGCGGTCAAGCGACGGGCAATGGCCTCGCCAAAGCGGCTGGAGGCGGCAATTTCGGCCTCATCGATACCGGCGCGCGGCACCCAGCTGTAGGGTTTCTGCCGGCCGGTGAACATCCACAACGGCGTCGACAGAAAGCTGGCGGCGGTGCCGCAGGCGTCGGTCAGCGCCACGTTGTCGAGCAGGCGTGCGCCCAGTTCGGTAAGTCGCGCTTTGAGTTTTTCCTGCGCCATCAGCCACATGTTGCGGCAGCCAATTACCGTGACCACCGGCGTGTCGCGCAGCAACTGCGCCGCTTGCGGCGTGGCGAGAAAACTGGTGATAGGCAGCGAGGGCGTGAGGAACCACACCTGATAGGCGAGGATGACTAAGTCGTAACGTTTTGCGGCATCGACGGTCAGTGGTTTTAAGGGCTGGGCGCGCATCAGCACGGTTTCCGGGAAGATTCGGAAAAAGCTGAGAAAGGGCCAGGGAAACGGGTAAGGTTGCGCCGGCTCGATGGCCAGAAAGTCCACCTGAACGTCGTCGCGCTGCAACAGAGGTCCGCACACGGCATTAACCAGCCGGCTCAACTGCCCTGTTTGCGAATAGTGAACCACCAACACCTGACGCATAGCGCGCGCAATCCTTGCAACAAAGTGTCGGAATTATGCCACAGAGAATTCATACGCCCGTAGCCACGCTCGCCAGAACTGCCGGCTTGTTCCTGTTACTCGTCGGGGCGCAGGCCTGGGCTGGCGACATTGTGGTCAGCATCGACGGCGTTAAGGCCGATGGCGAACTGGGTGTCGCCTTGGTCTTTGCCGATCAGAAAGAGTGGCCGCAAACGGTGCTGCGCGAAGTTCACAGCCAGGACTCGACGGTGCGACTGCGCAATTTGCCGCCGGGGCGCTATGCGCTGCAGGTGTTTCAGGACACCAACGGCAACGGCCAGCTCGACCTCAGCCCGCGCGGCATTCCACTGGAGCCGGTCGGCTTTTCCAGCAACCCCTCGTTACTGCTCGGCAAGCCGACGCCGCTCAAGTGCGGGTTTGAACATGGGGCTGGGGATACGCAGGTGCAGATCCAGCTAAAGGCGAAAGAGCCCAAGCAATAACGCGGCTCGTGTAGGAGAGGCTTTAGCCTCGAGCTTTTAGCGTCGAGAGCATCGCGGCTAAAGCCGCTCCTACAGGTTCCCTTGCTACTTCTTGATCGACCCATCCGGCGTGCGCCAGATCAGTTTGCCGGTTTCATAGCCTTGGCCTTTGGCGACTTCGAGCAGCTTGTCGCGCATGCCGGGTTTCAGCTCCGGTGTGCGCGACAGCAGCCACAGGTATTCGTGGTCCGGGCTGCCGACCATGGCGGTTTCGTAGTCGTCGTCCAGGTAAAGCACCCAGTACTGACCCTTGGTCACGCCGGGCAGCACATCACTTACCCAGTTATCGAACGTCACCCAGAGCTTGTCGGTTTTGCCTTCAACCTGCGGCACCGCCTCGCCTTTGGCTTCCTGCCATTCGCCTTCCAGCGTGCGGCAGCGGTTGAGCACGCCGACTTTGCCGTCGGCTTGCAGGGTGTAGTGGGCTTCGGATTGGGCGCAGTCACGCTGGAAGAACATCGGCAAACGCGCCGCTTCATACCAGGTGCCTTGGTAGCGTTCGAGGTCTACCTTTTCCACGGTTTTCGGCGGCACCGGGCCGGTGCCGGAGTTGGCGCAGCCGCTGAGCAGCAGCGCGGCCAGTAATGTCAGACGCAAACGCATAAGCGAGCTCCTTATTTCAGACCATGGCCTGCGAACACCACCACTTTTTCGCCGGCGTATTGAATGCTGATGTAGCGTTTTTCATCGCCCCAGGTGCAGCTGGTAAGGCCCAGGGCGCCAGAGCAGTCGGCCGGCGAACCGAGCAGGCTTTCGACCTCGCCTTTGCTCATGCCGACCTGAATTTTTGAGTAGTTGTCTTGGTTGATCTTGCTGCACGCGGTGATCAGCACACAGGCTGACAAGAGCAAGAAACGACGCAGGGTCATGGAAGAACTCCAAGGCAGGAAAAGTAGGGGCAGGCGACAAGCAACTGCCTGCTTGGACGTCAGAAGCCGGAACCCGGTTCCTTGAGATAGGAAATTTCCTCGGCCGCACTGTCACGACCAAGTGCCTGATTTCGATGGGGAAAACGCCCGAACCGAGCGATCACCTGTTGATGCCGGCGGGCGTGATCAAGGGTGTTCTCGAAGTACGCACGCTCATCCGCGTCCACTTGCTCGAGCAAGGCGGCGAAGCACTCGACAGACAAGTCTTGGGCGGCGAGGTTTTCGGTGTGTTCGAGCACCAGGAACACGAAGAGTTGCTCCACGGGCGCCAGTGCTTGATCCCAACCAGCGGCCAAACCACGGGCCACTAACTGCTGAGCGCGCGCATCACCGGAATAGGCGAACGGGCTGTCGCGGTGAATCATGCGGGGCAACTGGTCGAGCAGCAGAATGAGTGCAAGCCAGCCCTCGGCGGTTTCCGTCCAGCCTTCCAATTCCCCCGCCAGTGCTTGGCGCACCAGCGGCGAAAACTGTTCACGGGCGTATTCGTCTTGGGCAGCGTGCTTGCCGAACCACAGGCGATTCTGCAACTCGGCAACCTCGGCCGCCGTTTCACCGGAACCAAACCACCAGTCCAGCAACGGCTGCCAAGGGGCGCTCACGGCTTAACCCTGATGGTAAGCAGTGACGCGCTCGACTTCTTCTTTCGAGCCCAGGTAAACGGCTACGCGCTGGTGCAGGGAAGTCGGCTGAATGTCGAGGATACGTTCCAGACCATTAGTGGAAACGCCACCGGCTTGCTCGACGATAAAGGACATTGGGTTGGCTTCGTACATCAGGCGCAGCTTGCCGGGCTTGCTCGGCTCGCGCGAATCACGCGGGTACATGAACAGACCGCCGCGCGTGAGGATGCGGTGTACATCGGCAACCATCGCCGCGACCCAGCGCATGTTGTAGTTCTTGCCCAGCGGGCCTTCTTCACCGGCCAACAGCTCGCCCACGTAGCGGCTGACTGGCGCTTCCCAGTGGCGGGAATTGGACATGTTGATGGCGAATTCAGCGGTGGTTTCCGGAATGCGAATGTCGTCGTGGGTGAGCACGAAGCTGCCCAGCTCGCGGTCGAGGGTGAAGCCTTTTACGCCGTTGCCCAGGGTCAGCACCAGCATGGTTTGCGGGCCGTAAATGGCGTAGCCGGCGCACACTTGCTTGGTGCCGGGTTGCAGGAAAGCCTGCTCGTCGAGGCTGTCGTTCTGGCTCAGGTATTGGTCCGGGCAACGCAGTACCGAGAAGATGGTGCCAACCGAGACGTTGACGTCGATGTTGGAGGAGCCATCCAACGGATCGAACACCAACAGGTAGGCGCCTTTCGGGTATTTGCCGGGGATCTGGTAGGCGTTGTCCATTTCTTCGGACGCCATGCCGGCCAGGTGACCGCCCCATTCGTTGGCTTCGAGCAGAATCTCGTTGGAGATGACGTCGAGTTTCTTCTGCACTTCACCCTGCACGTTTTCGGTGCCCATGCTGCCCAGTACGCCACCCAGGGCGCCTTTGGATACCGCGTGGCTGATCTCTTTGCAGGCACGCGCGACCACTTCGATCAGGAAGCGCAGATCGGCGGGAGTGTTGTTACTTCGGGTCTGCTCGATCAAGTAGCGGCTGAGGGTAACGCGGGACATGGAAGGCTCCAGAGGGTTTGAAATCCCGCGCAGTTTAGCGCGAGTCTGTCAGCAATTCCTCCTGTCAGACCCAGGGGCTGTCAGGAGAGTTCAGTAGTTGCCTAGGACATTGCCTAGAGCGACGCACTATCCATGCCACAAACTCTGTTACGACCGCTACGTTTGGCTTGGTAGAGCGCTTTGTCAGCGATTTGCAGCAGGTCATCCAGGAACTCGCCCTGGGCTGGCCAGAACGCCAACCCGGCGGACAGCGTGACGGCTTGCGGACCATTGCGCGTGGCCACTTGGGTGGTCGCCAACTGCATACAAATGGCCTCAACGCGCTGGCGAGCTTCTTCTGGCGCGACGCCGGGCAGAATCAGCAGGAACTCCTCACCACCGATACGAAATACCGCGTCGGTACTGCGCAAGGCATCGGTGAGCAACTGCGAAACCAGCACCAGCACGTCATCGCCGACCAAGTGGCCATGGGCGTCGTTGAGTGCTTTGAAATGGTCGAGGTCGATCAGCGCCAGCGCCAACGGTCTCTGCTCGCGCTGGGCGCGGGCCAGTTCACGGTCGAAGAATTCTTCGAGGTAGCGGCGGTTATACAGGCCGGTCAGCGGATCGCGCAGGGCCTGTTCCTGCAAGCGTTCGTGCAGGCTGGAAATGGTGCGCAAGCGGTCTTCGCTCACGGCCAGCGCTTCGGCCAACTTGCGCTCGCTGATGTGCCGCTGGGTGACGTCGCGCAGGTAGAGCATTTGCCCCAGCACCGAGGAACTGCTGCGCGTGGCACGCTCGATGGCGCGGCATGACACTTCGAAATAGCGAGCAGGATTGTCCAGCGTCAGCAGCCGGTCACCATTGGCGCTCAGCGGTTGGCTCAGCACGGCTTCCAGCGCGGCGCCATAAACCGGCCACTCGGCCAGGGGCACGCCTTGCCAGGTATCGCTTTGGCCGGCTAGGCGGCACGCCGCCGGGTTGGCTTCGAGCACGCGCTGTTGGGTGTCGACCACCAGCACCGGATCGAGCAATTCCTCAAGCAACAAATGCCGCGCCACGGGCAGCAGATCAAACAGCCGCACGCCGACAATCAGCCAGGAAAACGCCAGCAAGGTGAAGGCGAAACAGAACGGCGTCGGGTCGAAGCCAAACAGCTGAACGTCCCAAAAAACATAGGAGAGGTTGGCGCCCCACGGCAGCAGCGTGACCAGCCCGAACGCCAGGTAATGACGGCGATGCACACCGGTGCTGAGCACAGCCGCTTTGATCAGCACGGCCAGGCAGAACAGCACAAAGGCGTACTCGTAGATTGCCGTGGCGTAGAACAACGGGCCGTGCCGGTAAAGAATCGGCGCGCCGGGCAGTTCGGAGGCGGGGCCGGTGTCCGGCGTATAGAACAAGCCATGCCACGGGTTGCTCAGCGCCAAGGCCCAAACCACCAAGGGAACCACGGCGAACACCGCGACCTGACTCAGCGGCAGCGGCTGCCGCTCGCTGTTGACGTATTGCCAGAGAAACACCGCCCAAAACGTCGGCAGGCCGACGATGCCCGGCCACGCCATGCTGGCCCAGAACTGCTTGCATTCACCGCCCTGCGCAGCCAACTCCAGGCTGGCGGCGAGCAGCCACCAGAGGCTGGCCATATGCAAGAGAAAGAAACTATCCCGACCGGGAAAGCTGCGTTGGCGGGTAACCCAATGGGCAAGCATGACCACGCCCAGGCATACCACTAGGGTAAACACCACCGGCATGCTCAACGCCCAACCTGAATTACTGCAAAGGCTCATGACCCTACACCTACAGCCAAACGGCCCATCGCCCGGAACCGGGGAGCCATCTGCGGGTAAATGGTAGAAAGGTGCACCGGCCCAGCCAGAAGGCTCAATGCCAGTATCGAAGCGAACGCGCAACGATACGCCATCTAAGCGGAAAAACGTAGGTGGGCCAGGTAGGGTTGAGCGGAGCCCACCCTACTCCTGAGGCTTCTGCGCCTTTAACAAGCTCAGCGCCATGCCTACCAGCAGCGCCACACCCACGAGCAACACAGCCCAAAGCCCGTAACGCTGCCAGTCAACGTTCGCGGCGGGGCTCGCCGCCTGCGTGGCGGGGGGTGCCGCCACCGGTGTGCCGGCCTTGGCGATGCCGAGCGAGGCCAGGCGTTTATCGTCGTAGCCGGGAATCAGCGTGCTCAGCGGCAAGTTGTTGGCCGTACCACTCGCGTCACCCAGCGCCAGCACATACGGCGCGCTGCCCCGGGCGAGGAACACCAACTGCGTTGAGCGCAAGCCGATGCGCACGGTCGGCGCGGCCTGGCCCAGCCCGCCGCCGCGCGGGTCGACCTGCAAGCGCAGGTGTTGCACCCACTGGCCGGGTAGCTGCAGCTCATCATGGATCACGTCTTTGCCATTTTCCGGCAGGCGATACAGCAGGCCGCGCGTAAGCGACTGCCAATTGTCTTTGCTGTCACGCCGGGTGCTGACAGTAACCGGGGCCAGCGTGTTGGCTTGCGTCAGCTCCACGCGCAGCAGCTCAAGGGGCAACGGCACGGGCAAGTCGAGGGTGTATTCGCCGTCTTTCACCTGCTTGGTTGGCAAACCGTCGGACCACGACACCGGCGCCGCCACGCTGTTGTGGGTGGTGCTGCTCAGCTCGACGCTGACCAACACCGGTGCTTTTTGCGGCGCCAGCCAGAGCAAGCGCAAGTAGCGGGCGCGCTGGCCCGGCAAGGTGGTGTCGCGCTGTTCGATGCGCTCATCGGCGAAGGCCAGGCGGGCGATCTGGCCGTCTTCCCACGGGGTCCAGGTTTGCAGGTCGTCGCTGGCTTCGATGGAGAAACGCTGGAACCCGTCCTGCTCGGAGGTCCAGTCCAGGCTCAGTTTGTTCAGCGGCGCGTCGATGGCGCTGGCGTCGAGCAACCAGCCGCGCAGCACCTGATTGGGTTTGTCGGTGGCAGTCGCCGCCTCCGGGCCAACTTCAACAATGGTGCCCGTGGTGGTGCGCTGTACCCGCACGCTCGGCGCGCCGGCCGGGGCGTCGGCGGCGGCGTACAGCGGGAACCATTTCACCGCAGTGGCGGTGTTGGTTTCGCTGCGTTCGGCACTGCCAGCGGTCAAGGCATAGGCCTGCGCCTGGCCTTCGGCGTTGAATACGCGCACGTCACGCAGGTCGCCGAAGCGTGCGGCCAGGCGCAGAGCCATGGGTACTTCGAGCCGGTACCACGGCCCTTCGCCGCTCAGCGTCAAGGGAACCTGCGTGGCATAGTCGCCCGCTTGTTCGGCCAACGCGCCAGCGCAGGCCAGTGCCATCGCACCGCCCACCAACACACGGCGCATGGCCGCCAAAGAAAACAACGCACTCATGAACTGACCTGCTCTTCTTCAGTTTCAGTGGCCGCATGCCGAGGTGGCAGTGGCGCGAAATAGCCGACCACCAGCAACAGCACGCCGACACCAATAAACGACACGATGCGCTCCAGACCGCCACGGTTGCCCAGCTCGACAAAGAACAGCTTGGCGACCACCACGGCAATCAACGCGGCGCCCACCAACCACACTTCGCGACGGCTGCGCAGGTGGCCGAAAATCATCAGCGCCAGGGCGATCAGCGTCCACACAATCGACAAGCCCGCCTGCACCAACATCGATTCCAGCAGCAAATCCAACTGATACGGCACGCCGCCCCAGTGGTGCGCCGCGCGGAACACCAAAGCGGTGAACAAGGCAAACAACGAGGCGCCCGCCACCACCTGGGGCAGCCAGCCCAGGCGCTCGCCGCTAGGCAGGTGCGGCAAGGCGGTATGCAGCCAGCGACATACACCGAACAAGGCGAACAACAGGCCCAGCTCCAGCGGGTTGATCAGTGGCACGTAGGGCAGCGGGTCGGCATTGCCATCGCTGGCGATATTGGCCAGCCAGAACCAGCCGAGCATCAGCACCGCCAACGGCAGCGCGGCCAAGTGACGGTACTCGCGCGGGTAAGCGCGCACCGGCCACGGCCAATTACGCGGCGAGGCCATGGCCAGCAGGTAAATGCTCGGCAGCACCGCCCAACCCAACCAGCGCCAGGCGTTGTAATGGTCGGACAGCACGTACAGCAAATAACGCAGCTCCAGCGCCAGCACGCCGAGAATCAGCCAGCAGCCGAGCACATGCGCAGCGCTCAATGCGTTCGCGGGCAACAAGCCGGCCAGGCGGCGCAACGACCACAGGTGCACGGCAAATACCAAGCCCCACGCCAGCCAACCGAAGTTGGCCGCCGGGTGATAGGCCTCGTGCCAGATGTACAACAGCACCACGCCGGCAGCCGGCACCAGCATCGGACACAGCAACGCCAATGCCTGCCATTTCTCCCGCCCAGCCAGCCAACTCCAGAGCGCCACGCTCACCGCCGCCACCATCAGCAACAGCGGCGCCTGCAACGCCGGCTCGGCAAAACGCAGCACTTCGCTGACAGTCGCCAGCACCCACCAACCGGCGCCCCATACCAGCAGAAGTTGCGACAGCCGTTCCAAACTCAGCGAGCCCATTACATCGGCATCGTTGCGGGCGGCGCGCATCAGGCGCCACGCGCCGACCATGGCGGCCAGCGCCAGGGTTGCGGGCGTCCAGAAGCCGGCATGGGCCAGCGGGCGCAGGCCTTCGCTGCTCAGCGGTCCCAGCAACAGCGGACTGGCCGCCAGAAACGCCACGCCGCCCACTGCCTGCAGCAGCAATCCAAAGACAAAACTGGCGCGCTGTTGCAAATGCAGGCTCAGCCACACGATCAGCAAGCCGCTGCCCGCCCACACCGCGCTGGCGGTTTGCCAAGGCAGCACAAACAGCACGGCCAGATTGATAAACACCAGGCCCACCAGCAGCACCAGCGACAGCCCGCGCATCAGGCCGGCGTCGTTGCGCACTTCTTTATCGCGCGCCGCCACCAACATGCCGCCGACCAGCGCCAGGCCAATCAACGAGGCCACCAGCAAGCCGCGCCAGCCAGCACTGAACACGCCGCTGTCGTCGCCGGTCGCGCCGCGCAGTTGCAGCAGGAACAAGGCACCACCCACCAACTGCACGGCGAACGAGGAAAACAGGAAGCTGCGGGCGCGGATGCGCAAGCCGACAAACAAAGTCGCCAAGCCCGCCAACGCCCAGACGATAGCCGTGGCTTCGGCACGCAGGTTCAGCGGCGCCAACAGATAAAGGAACGTCAGGCCCAGCACTGCCAGCATCGGCAGAAACCGGCGCTCCAGCTCGGTGGTGTGATCATCCG
The DNA here is from genome assembly GCF_979258585.1 of Pseudomonas sp. AC136. Classification (NCBI taxonomy): domain Bacteria; kingdom Pseudomonadati; phylum Pseudomonadota; class Gammaproteobacteria; order Pseudomonadales; family Pseudomonadaceae; genus Pseudomonas; species Pseudomonas sp. AC136. Next base: position 3,819,878 of record NZ_OZ409865.1, on the reverse strand, counting down.
GGGCTTTGCGCAATTGGTAATGGCTGAACAACAACGCCAGGCCGAGCATCAACGCCCCGAGCCATGAGCCGTAGAGCAGCGAGGTAACGCCGATGTGCAGGTCCACCAGAAACGCCAGCGCCGCGCCCAGTTGCAACAGCAGGGCAAAGGCACGAGCCAATGGCCGTTGCTGACGCAGGCCCAGCCAGTAAATGCCGGCACCCTCGACGGCCCAGGCGGCGGAGGTCCAGCTGGCGTCCAGCCCCAACGGAATGGCCAGCGAACCGAAGATCACGCCCAGCGCCATGCAGGTTTCCACCAGCAGCAAGGCACGGCCCGGTGCGCGACCGACCAGAATGCGGGCGATGAGCATATACAGCAGGCCCATGGCCAAGGCGCTGAACGCGGCGGCGAATTCAATGTGGTGCACCAGCGCGAACTGCAAGCCAAAGCCCACCAGCGGCGGGCCGAACAGCATGGTGCCGTCGACATAGTCGCCCTGACGGCGGGACCAGAGCAGCAGCGCGTCGCGGCTATCGTCCACCGGCCCGACGCTGTGCTCGCGCAGCTTGCGGCGCGCAAACAGCAGGCCGATGGCGACGTACATCAGGAAGAACACAATCAGGAACGGCTCGGTGCTCCACAGCAGCTCCGGCGTATAGGAGCGCATGCCCCAGGCGAAGCCGATGCCAAAGGTGCCGACAAAACCGATCAGGTTGAGCATGCGCCACGCCTTGAACCAGGCGATGGCGAAGATGCCGCTGTTGAGCAGGATGAAGTACGAAAACAGCGCGACGTGATTGCCGCTGCCGGTGGAGGTCAGAATCGGCGCCGCGAAACCGCCTAGGGCGGCGACAGCGGCCAGCGCCATGGCGTTCTGCGTGACAGCAAGAATGGCCGAGCAGATGGTCACGATCACCAACAGGCTCAGGGCCATTTTCGGGTCGAGCAGCGGATGCAGGCGGAAGGCCGCGAACACCGTCAGGTACAGCACGGCGATGCCGGTGCCCTGCAGCATCAAGGCGTAATTGGGGTTGCGTAGCCGCAGCCACCAACCCAGCGCCAGCAACGCCACCGCACTGGCGGCCACACCGGCATAACGCACCTGCACCGGCACGACCATGCCTTCGGTGGCGTAACGCAGCAAAAAGGCCAGACCGAGAAACAGCAGCACCACGCCAATGCGCAGTACGGTATTACCCCCGAACAGCCAGTTCTTCGCGGCGCTGAAACCGCGCTCGAACAGGTTGGGTTCACGGGGAGTCGGCGGTTGGCGAGGCGGTGCGGCAGGCGCCACGGGCTCGCGGGCCCAGTCGCTGACGGGCATTTGGTCGACAACGCCGGTCACCGACTTCGGCGGTGTGGCCAGCAACTCGGGCGGAAGCTCAAACACCAAGCCGGGCTCGCTGGTGGGAACGGCAACCGGCTCGGGCTGCGGGTCGAATTCGAAGGTGAAATCCAGATCGTCGACCGCGCCGCTGGAAAGGGGCGCTTCGGCTGCGGTGGCCGGCGCGAGTGGCGGCTCGGCGATAGGAGCGCTGCCGCCGGTGGCGAGGCGCTCTTCAAGATGCGTTAGGCGCGTGGTGACGGCGAGGGTGCCGCGCTCAAAGCGCTCGGCGAAACCGCTCAGTTTGGTCTGCAGCTCGTCATGGCGCAGTTGAAGGTTGCGCAGCTGAAGCCAGAGGCCAGCGGCAAAACCCAGCGAGGCGCCGAGCAACCCATCCGTAATCGACTCATCCAGCGAAACGCCGATGAGCAGACCGACCAGCATGAAAATCCATTGCATGCAGCGCTTCCTAGTGAGGCGAGGTGCCAGCCAGAGACAGCCACTGTTGTGGCGGCGTCACATCCCGCCACCGGGCATCCCTGTCCAGCACGCGCAGGCCTTGGCCCGCAACGGCGGCAGTATATCCGCCCTACCCCACCGCACCGCTACTACCAGCGCACGCTTTGCGCGTGATTCGGCGGATGGTTGTTCACAATTTCACCAATATCGCTATGATGCCGCCCCCACCGCTTCGCGCCCCTGCCCCACTGGCCGGGCGCAGCGTTTTCCACAGGTATGCACGTCATGACAAAGTTATTGGTAGTTGGCGCTGAGCTCGATCGCACCGACACCTGGATCAAATACGAACGCACCATGTGCAGCAGCTGCGTATCGAGCTGCTGCACCATGCCGGTGGAAGTGAAATTCAACGACCTGCTGCGCATCGGCCTGGTGCAAGAGTTCGAACGCAGCGAACCGGCCAAGCAGATCGCCAAACGCCTCATGAAAGAAGGTGTGGTGGAACGTTTCAACCAGAAGTACGGCATCTACACGCTGACGCGCATGGGCAACAACGATTGCCTGTACCTGGACCGCAAAAGCCGGTTGTGCACCATTTACGAACAGCGCCCGGATACCTGCCGCAACCACCCCAAGATTGGGCCTCGGCCGGGGTATTGCGCGTATAAGCCGAAGGCGGCTGCAAAGGTTTGATCAACCACCGTTTTGTTTTTGTAGGAGCGACCTTGGTCGCGAACGGCGCAAACGCCGCTCTGTAATTTCGTTTGCAGGGTTCGCGAGCAAGCTCGCTCCTACGGCCTTTGAGAAGAAACGCTGCTAAAAAAAAACGCCCCCGGTCTCGCGACCGGGGGCGTTTTTATTTAGCCGAAGCTAAACCTTACTTGGCAGCCTTTTTAGCAGCGCGGGTGCGCTCGCCTTCGTCCAGGATCTTCTTACGAAGACGGATGGATTTTGGCGTCACTTCGCACAGCTCGTCGTCCTGGATGAATTCCAGAGCCTGTTCCAGGGTGAAACGAACCGGCGGAACCAGGGCGATGGTTTCGTCCTTGCCCGAAGCACGCATGTTGTCGAGCTTCTTGCCTTTGGTTGGGTTCACGCCCAGGTCGTTGTCACGGCTGTTCAGACCAACGATCTGACCGTTGTAGATATCCTGACCGTGCTCAACGAACAGCTTGCCGCGCGCTTGCAGGGTTTCCAGGGAGTAGGTCAGTGCCTTGCCGGTTTCAACCGAAACCAGTACGCCGTTCTGACGGCCAGACATGTGGCCCGACTTCATCACGTCGTAACGGTCGAAGATCGAGGTCAGGATGCCGGCACCGTTGGTGAGGGTCAGGAACTGGTTACGGAAACCGATCAGACCACGGGCTGGAATGTTGTATTCCAGACGTACACGGCCTTTGCCATCCGGGGACATGTTGGTCAGGTCGCCTTTACGCAGACCCATCTCTTCCATGACCTTGCCCTGCGATTCTTCAGGGATGTCGATGGTGACGTTTTCGAACGGTTCGTTCTTCACGCCATCAACCACACGGATGATTACTTCCGGACGGCCTACGCCCATTTCAAAACCTTCGCGACGCATGGTTTCGATCAGTACGGACAAGTGCAGCTCGCCACGGCCCGATACTTTGAAACGATCAGCCGAGTCGCCTTCTTCAACGCGCAGTGCCACGTTGTACAGCAGCTCTTTGTCCAGACGCTCTTTGATGTTGCGGCTGGTCACGAACTTGCCTTCTTTACCGCAGAACGGCGAGTCGTTTACCTGGAAGGTCATCGAAACGGTCGGCTCGTCAACGGTCAACGGCTTCATGGCTTCAACGTTGTTCACGTCGCACAGAGTGTCGGAGATGAACAGCTGGTCCATACCGCTGATGCAGACGATGTCGCCAGCGGCGGCTTCTTCTACGTCTACGCGGTGCAGGCCGTGGTGACCCATCAGCTTGAGGATACGACCGTTGCGGCGCTTGCCGTCAGCGTCGATGGCCACAACCGGGGTGTTCGGCTTGACGCGACCACGGGCGATACGGCCAACGCCGATAATGCCGAGGAAGCTGTTGTAGTCCAGTGCCGAGATTTGCATCTGGAACGGACCGTCGCGGTCAACGGCCGGAGCCGGAACGTTGTCGACGATGGACTGGTACAGGGGGGTCATGTCTTCAGCCATGTCGGTGTGGTCGAGACCAGCAATACCGTTCAGGGCGGAGGCGTAAACCACTTTGAAGTCCAACTGTTCTTCGGTAGCACCGAGGTTGTCGAACAGGTCGAAGATCTGGTCCAGAACCCAATCCGGACGCGCGCCTGGACGGTCAACTTTGTTGATCACAACGATAGGACGCAAGCCGGCTTCGAAGGCTTTCTTGGTTACGAAGCGGGTTTGTGGCATCGGGCCGTCTTGGGCGTCGACCAGCAGCAGAACCGAGTCAACCATCGACATAACGCGCTCAACTTCGCCGCCGAAGTCGGCGTGGCCGGGGGTGTCGACGATGTTGATGTGGTAGCCGTTCCAGTTGATCGCGGTGTTCTTGGCAAGAATGGTAATGCCGCGCTCTTTTTCCTGGTCGTTGGAGTCCATCACGCGCTCGTCGTTGAGCTCGTTGCGCTCCAGGGTGCCGGATTGACGCAGGAGTTTATCAACCAGGGTGGTCTTACCATGGTCAACGTGGGCGATGATGGCGATGTTGCGTAGATTTTCGATCACTTTTGCATCTCGATCAGAGGATTCGGTTCGCCGCTAAGTCTAGGCGGCCAGTATGAAGAATGAGTGGCTCAACTGCCCCGTCGGTCGGGGGGGCGGTGGCGGATACTGCCGCCATTCAGACCCGGCGTTTTATGCCGGACGATAAACGCGCACATTGGCATGCCCCTCGCTGAGCAAGTGGTGGGCATGCAGGCGGCTCATCACGCCTTTGTCGCAATACAGCAGGTACTGACGGGTAGGGTCCAGTTCCTTGTAGCGACTGTTGAGCGCGAAGAACGGCAACGCTCTTACTTCGATGCCGTCCAACTCCAGCGGCAAATCTTCCTGGGCGTCCGGGTGACGGATGTCCAGCACGATCTGCCCAGGCAAGGCTTCACTCAATTCCTCGACCTGGATGTCTTGCCCCAACTCGTCGATCACCCGATCAATCGTTACCGAACGAGCGCGCTCCAGGGCACGCTCGAATACGGTCATGTCGATCTGGGCTTCTTCGTAAACGACGCGGTCAGGTTTTGCGCGGGTGGTCGGGTTTACCGAAATCACGCCGCAGTATTCAGGCATGTGCTTGGCGAAATCGGCGGTGCCGATGGCCTCGGCCATGTTGATGATGTCTTGCTTGTGGCTGGCAATCAGCGGGCGAATCACCAACTTGTCGGTGGCACGGTCGATGACCGAGAGGTTCGGCAGCGTCTGGCTGGAAACCTGGGAAATGGCCTCGCCGGTAACCAGTGCGTCGATATCCAGACCATCCGCAATTCGGCTGGCGGCCCGCAGCATCATGCGCTTGAGCACGACGCCCATGTGGGCGTTGTCGACCTTGCCGAGAATTTCGCCGAGCACTTCTTCAAACGGCACGCTGATAAACAACACGCGGTGCGAACTGGCGTATTGGCTCCACAGATAGTGGGCCACTTCCATCACGCCCAGCTCGTGGGCACGGCCGCCAAGGTTGAAGAAACAGAAGTGGCTGATCATGCCGCGACGAATCATTTGATACGCGGCCACGGTGGAGTCGAAGCCGCCGGACATCAGCACCAGCGTCTGCTCGATGGCGCCAAGCGGGTAGCCGCCCAGGCCTTCGTGCTGGCTGTGGATGATATAGAGAAGCTGATTGCGGATTTCCATACGCACCAACAGCTCGGGATCTTTCAGCGAGATACCGGCAGCGCCGCACTGACGACGCAATTGGCTGCCGACATAACGCTCGACGTCCATCGAACTGAAGCTGTGCTTGCCGGCGCGCTTGCAGCGCACGGCGAATACTTTGCCGGCTAGCTGATCGCCGAAGTGGGCTTTGCATTTTTCGACCATGTCGTCGAAATCGCCCAGCGGGTATTCGTTCACTTCCAGGAACTGACCGATGCCGGAGATGCGCCCGAGGCGCTGTTTCAGCTCGGCCAGAACTCTGGGCTCGGTGAGACTGGTCTCGACGTCAATGTTGTCCCACACGCCGTCCACCACCAGATTCGGATCCAGGTCACGCATCACCGCACGAATATTCTTCGTGAGCTGGCGGATGAAGCGCGTACGCACCGGCCGGCTTTTTATGGTGATCTCGGGGAAGACTTTGACGATAAGTTTCATGAAAACAGCGCGCGCGAGCCTGGCCTAAATTAAGGGGCGCGGATTATAGCGGAAATTGCTCAAGGTTTAACCAGGCAATGCGTAGAAAGATCCGGCGCGCACCAAAATGCATCACTGCATTTACTGAGAGAATCATTTTGGTGCGTTGCGCCTCGTTCTTTTCACGCGCAGCCCCCGCAGCGCCTGACTTTCGAGCAACAAACCCACTTCGGGGCACTGGCATGCAATTTGCTCCCTTGTGAGGCAGGTTGCCCTGGCGGACTATGCCGCCCGGCTTCACCGTTTTATTTGGGGCTAAAAAATCACAACGCCCCACCATCTGGAGGACACCATGTCGAAGGCGCTTCAACTAATCAAAGATCACGACGTGAAGTGGGTTGACCTGCGCTTCACCGATACCAAAGGCAAGCAGCACCACGTGACCATGCCGGCCCGTGACGCCCTTGACGACGAATTCTTCGAAGTCGGCAAAATGTTCGACGGTTCCTCGATCCATGGCTGGAAAGGCATCGAAGCCTCCGACATGATCCTGCTGCCAGTAGACAGCACTGCCGTTCTCGACCCGTTCACCGAAGAGCCGACCCTGATTCTGGTCTGCAACATCATCGAACCGTCGACCATGCAAGGCTACGACCGTGACCCGCGCTCCATCGCTGCTCGCGCTGAGGAATACCTCAAGTCGACCGGCATTGGCGACACCGTATTCGTAGGCCCGGAGCCTGAGTTCTTCGTATTCGACGAAGTTAAATTCAAGTCCGACATTTCCGGCTCGATGTTCAAAATCATCTCTGAACAAGCGTCCTGGAACACCGACAGCGATTTCGAAACCGGCAACAAAGGCCACCGCCCAGGCGTCAAAGGCGGCTACTTCCCGGTTCCTCCAGTCGACCACGACCACGAAATCCGTACTGCCATGTGTAATGCCATGGAAGAAATGGGCCTGGTCATCGAAGTTCACCACCACGAAGTGGCGACTGCCGGCCAGAACGAAATCGGCGTGAAGTTCAACACCCTGGTTGCCAAGGCTGACGAAGTTCAAACCCTGAAGTACTGCGTACACAACGTGGCCGATGCCTACGGCAAAACCGCGACCTTCATGCCTAAGCCTCTGTACGGCGACAACGGCTCGGGTATGCACGTACACATGTCCATCTCCAAAGATGGCAAGAACACCTTCTCCGGCGAAGGCTATGCCGGCCTGTCCGACACCGCTCTGTACTTCATCGGCGGCATCATCAAGCACGGTAAGGCTCTGAACGGCTTCACCAACCCGTCGACCAACTCGTACAAGCGTCTGGTCCCAGGTTTCGAAGCTCCGGTAATGCTGGCCTACTCGGCTCGCAACCGTTCCGCCTCCATCCGTATTCCTTACGTGTCGAGCCCGAAAGCCCGCCGTATCGAAGCACGCTTCCCGGACCCGGCTGCTAACCCGTACCTGGCATTCGCCGCCCTGTTGATGGCTGGCCTGGACGGCATCCAGAACAAGATCCACCCTGGCGATGCTGCTGACAAAAACCTGTACGACCTGCCACCAGAAGAAGGCAAGCTGATCCCACAAGTGTGCGGCAGCCTGAAAGAAGCCCTGGAAGAGTTGGACAAGGGCCGTGCGTTCTTGACCAAAGGCGGCGTGTTCAGCGACGACTTCATCGATGCCTACATCGAGCTGAAGAGCGAAGAAGAAATCAAAGTGCGCACCTTCGTGCACCCTCTGGAATACGACCTCTACTACAGCGTTTAAGTAGTAGCGTCCAAGCCAGACATGTCGCTTGCTTAGCGGCGTGATTGAAAAGGCCTCCCTCGGGAGGCCTTTTTTATTTTGGTGTGATTAACACCCCAGCCATAACGGTACGAACTTGCCAGCGCGGCGTTGCAGTGCAAGGCTTAGCACACATTCCACGAGACCCCCGCCATGCGCCTGATCGTGACCTGCCTGCTCGCCGCCCTCGCCCTGCCAGCCAGTGCCGAGATTTACAAATACACCGACGCCAACGGCAATACCGTGTTCACCAACCAGCCACCGCAAGGCACCAACGCGCAGGAAGTTTCGCTGCCGCCTGTCAACACGGTGCAATCGCCACCGCCGCCGACCATGCCCAACAGTAGCCAGAGCGGCGCGCCCGAGGAACAGGTGTACAGCGTGGTGGAAATCACTAACGTGCCGACCGAAGATGCGCTGCGCAGCAACAACGGCAACTTCACCGTGGGCGTTCGTCTGGAACCGGCACTGCGCATTGGCGACAGCATTCAGTTGGTGCTCGACGGCCAACCCTACGGCGGCCTCACCAACAGCCTGCAATTCCCGCTGAACAATATTGAGCGCGGCGATCACACCTTGGGCGCCCAAGTGTTTAGCGGCGACCGCCTGATTCAGCAGAGCCCCACTATTTCCTTTACCGTGCAGCGCACCAGCACCAACAATCCTGCGCGCGTGGCACCGCCCAAACCGACCCCAAGGCCAGCTAACTAAACCATGCGATTCGCTCTGTTCTGCCTGCTGTTGCTGGGCCTGCCAGCCATGGCCGATGTGTACACCTACATCGACAGCGAAGGTAACCGGGTATTTACCGACCAGCCGCGCGCCAATGCCAAGAAGCTGGACATCGCGCCCACTAACGGCATGAACCAGACCAACCCACCCAGCGTGCGTACAGTCACGCCGGTGGCGCCTGTCGCCGAATTGCCGGCGTACCAGCTGTTGCGCATTCTGGTACCGGAGCCGGATGCGACTATCCGCGAAGGGTCGTCCGGCGATTTGATCGTCACGCTCACCAGCGACCCGGGCTTGATGGACGACCACACCTATCGCCTGCTGCTCGACGGCAACATCATCGGCGCGCCCAGCCGCAGCCCGGTGTTTCCGCTGACCAATCTGGACCGCGGCACCCATCAGTTGGCGGCCGAAATCATCGATAGCCAGGGGCGCATCATCGAGCGCACGCCCAGCCAGCCCGTGCACATTGTGCGCACGTCGCTCGACAGCAAGCGCCGGGCAAACCCGTGCAAGAAAGACGATTACGGCGTGCGCCCGGAATGCCCGATTGGCGATAAGCCCGAAGAAGACGACGACATCTCCATCCTGCCGTTTTTCTAACGCCTGAAGCAAAGCACCAATATGGTGCTTTGCAGCGCACCAAATTCTATGCTCTCCCTGTTTTGGTTCGCACACGACAGCGGCTGGTGCAGCAAAACAAGCCAATTTCCCCATTCAGGCGCGTATCGCGCGTCTTTTCGGGGCTTTGGTTTGCTTTTTGCATTTTCAGTCCCATTCTCGGGATCCCATAGATGACCATCAACGACGCGCTGCACCGCCTGCTGCTGGACAACCTGACCACTGCGACTTTGTTGCTCAACGCGCAATTGCGCCTGGAGTACATGAACCCCGCAGCGGAGATGCTGCTTGCCGTTAGCGGTCAACGCAGCCACGGGCAATTCATTAGCGAATTGTTCACCGAGTCGCCCGAAGCGCTGGCCTCATTACGCCAAGCCGTCGAAGAGGCCCATCCCTTCAATAAGCGCGAAGCTGTGCTGATCGCGCTCACCGGCCAAACGCTGACGGTGGACTACGCGGTAACGCCGATCCTTAACCGGGGCGAGACCCTGTTATTACTCGAAGTGCATCCGCGTGATCGGTTGCTGCGCATCACCAAGGAAGAGGCCCAGCTGTCCAAGCAGGAAACCACCAAGATGCTGGTGCGCGGCCTGGCCCACGAAATAAAGAATCCGTTGGGCGGAATTCGCGGCGCCGCGCAACTGCTGGCGCGTGAACTGCCGGACGAGAACCTCAAGGACTACACCAACGTCATCATCGAAGAGGCCGACCGCCTGCGTAACCTGGTCGACCGCATGCTCGGCTCGAACAAGTTGCCGTCGCTGGCGTTGACCAACGTGCATGAAGTGCTGGAGCGTGTCAGCAGCCTGGTCGAGGCGGAAAGCCAAGGCGGCATCACCTTGGTGCGCGATTACGACCCGAGCATTCCCGACGTGTTGATCGACCGCGAGCAGATGATTCAGGCGGTGCTCAATATCGTGCGCAACGCCATGCAGGCCATCGGCGGCCAGAACGAGTTCCGCCAAGGCCGCATCCTGTTGCGCACACGCACCTTGCGGCAGTTCACCATCGCCCACACCCGACATCGCCTGGTGGCCAAAGTCGAAATCATCGACAACGGCCCCGGCATTCCCGCTGAACTTCAAGAAACCATCTTCTATCCCATGGTCAGTGGTCGTCCGGACGGTACCGGACTGGGCTTGGCTATTACCCAGAACATCATCAGTCAGCATCAGGGACTGATCGAATGCGAGAGCCACCCTGGCCATACCGTGTTTTCGATCTTTCTGCCGCTGGAACAAGGAGCTACTTCGTCATGAGCCGCAGCGAAACCGTCTGGATTGTCGACGACGACCGTTCCATCCGTTGGGTACTGGAAAAAGCCCTGCAGCAAGAAGGCATGACCACCACCAGCTTTGACAGCGCTGACGGTGTGCTCACCCGCCTCACTCGCCAACAGCCGGACGTGATCATTTCGGACATTCGTATGCCCGGCGCCAGCGGCCTGGATTTGCTCGCCCGCATACGCGAGCTGTATCCGCGCCTGCCCGTGATCATCATGACGGCCCACTCCGACCTTGAAAGCGCGGTCGCTTCTTATCAGGGCGGCGCCTTCGAATACCTGCCCAAGCCATTTGACGTGGACGAGGCGGTTTCGCTGGTCAAGCGCGCGTTCCAGCACGCTCAGGAACAGCAAGGCCTGCACGTTCCCGTAGAACAAACCCGCACGCCGGAAATCATCGGTGAAGCGCCGGCGATGCAAGAAGTGTTTCGCGCCATCGGCCGTCTGAGCCACTCGAACATCACCGTGCTTATTAATGGTGAGTCCGGCACTGGCAAGGAATTGGTGGCGCACGCGCTGCACCGCCACAGTCCACGTGCGGCCTCGCCGTTCATCGCACTGAATATGGCGGCCATTCCGAAAGACCTGATGGAATCCGAACTCTTCGGCCATGAGAAAGGCGCGTTTACCGGCGCCGCGAACCAGCGTCGCGGCCGCTTCGAACAGGCCGATGGCGGCACGCTGTTTCTGGATGAAATCGGCGATATGCCGGCCGATACGCAAACCCGCCTATTGCGCGTGCTGGCCGACGGCGAGTTCTACCGCGTGGGCGGACATACGCCGGTGAAGGTGGACGTGCGCATCATCGCCGCCACGCATCAGAATCTGGAAAACCTGGTGCAAGCTGGCAAGTTTCGCGAAGACTTGTTCCACCGCCTGAACGTCATCCGCATTCACATTCCTCGCATGTCGGATCGTCGTGAAGACATTCCGACCCTGGCGCGCCACTTCCTCGCCCGGGCGGCGCAGGAGTTGGCAGTCGAGCCGAAGCTGCTTAAAACCGAAACTGAGGACTACCTGAAGAACCTGCCGTGGCCAGGCAACGTGCGCCAACTGGAAAACACCTGCCGCTGGATTACGGTGATGGCGTCGGGCCGCGAGGTTCACATCGACGACCTGCCCCCGGAATTGCTCACGCAGCCCCAAGACAGTGCTCCGGCGACCAATTGGGAGCAGGCTTTGCGCCAATGGGCCGATCAGGCGCTCGCGCGCGGGCAGTCCAGCTTGCTTGATACGGCTGTGCCGACGTTCGAACGAATCATGATTGAGACTGCGCTGAAACACACCGCCGGACGCCGCCGCGACGCCGCCGTTTTGCTGGGCTGGGGCCGTAACACCTTGACCCGTAAGATAAAAGAGCTGGGTATGAAGATCGACGGCGGCGACGACGAGGAAGACGAGGGCTAGACCTTCCGGTCAAACGCACACAGAAAAGCGAGCCCTGAGCTCGCTTTTTTTTGCCCAAAACCGACGTTGCAACAAAACTGGCACACGCCCTGCATAGTGTTAAGTACGCAACACGAAACACCCCCAGTTTTCGGGGACCTTGGTACAGGCAGGCCGGGGATTCCCCTTTTTTATTCTGCGGTTCAACCCGCAACCGTCACTCCGCAGCAAGGCTGATCACCAGCCGCCAGCTCCCACCCTCCGCTGTACCGTGCCACTGGGCACGCAGCGGACGGGCCGCCACCAAGTTAAGCAGCAACCCACCCTTACTTCGCAAAAGCCGCCAATTGACGTTCTTACCGTCGAGTTGCAGCTGCCCTTGTCGCGAGCTGCCTTCGGCATCAAAGCGCATTACCAGCGCACCATCCACGTGCTCGGCGGTCACTTTTGGTTCGGTATCGAACAGCAGCTCAAGGCCGCCTGAAACGACTTGGACCTTCTCCAACATTATGGGCTGCGGATCACCGAGGCGGCCAATCATCATTCCCACCAGAAAACCGAACAGCGCGAGCGAGGCGATTACCCGGAGCAATAATTTTGGCCGCGGATCGGGCTCCACAGGGGTAAAATCGTCCACGCCCTCAAGTCGGAGTCGTGCATGTTTCACGTGATTTTGTTTCAACCGGAAATCCCCCCCAATACCGGCAACATTATCAGGCTCTGCGCCAATAGCGGATGCAGTCTGCACCTGATCGAACCGATTGGTTTCGAGCTGGACGACAAGCGTCTGCGTCGTGCGGGCTTGGACTATCACGAATACGCGACGCTTACGCGCCACGCAGATCTGAACAGCTGCTTGGAAAGCTTGGGCCACCCCAGGTTATTCGCGTACACCACCAAAGCATCTCGCCCTTTCCACGAGGCCACCTATGCCAAAGGCGACGCGCTGTTGTTTGGCCCGGAAAGCCGGGGATTGCCAGCTGAGGTGCTGGAGGCGCTGCCGGCCGAGCAACGGCTGCGCCTGCCAATGCGACCGGGCTGCCGAAGCCTAAATCTCTCGAATACAGTAGCGGTGGCTGTTTATGAAGGTTGGCGTCAGCTGGGGTTTGGCCTGGACTGATTACCTCGCGAATAAAAAAGGCGCCCCTGAAAGGCGCCTCTTTTTTTTTGCGTAACGGTTATTCCACGTTTAAACCGAGCGCCTTCGCCACACCGCGCCCGTACGCTGGGTCGGCCTGGGTGAAGTGCTGGAGCTGACGCAGCTGTACGTCTCGAGTAACGCTGTGCATCGCACCCGCGATATTGCTAATGAGCAACGCTTGTTGATCGCTATTCATCAAGCGGAACAGCGCTCCTGCCTGGCTGTAGTAATCGCTGTCGGTGCGGTGGTCGTAACGGTCGGCCGCGCCTTCCAACGCCAACGCAGGCTCACGATACTGCGGCGCTTGTTTCGGCGCGCTGGCGTAGCTGTTCGGCTCGTAGTGCGTGGCGGCCCCACCGTTGCCATCGAAGCGCATGGAGCCATCTCGTTGGTAGTTATTCACCGGCGATTTAGGCGCGTTTACTGGCAACTGCTGGTGGTTAGTGCCGATGCGATAGCGATGGGCGTCGGCGTAAGCGAATACGCGGCCTTGCAGCATGCGGTCGGGCGACAACCCCACACCTGGCACCACGTTGCTCGGCGCAAACGCTGCCTGCTCGACCTCGGCAAAATAGTTCTGCGGGTTACGGTTCAGCTCGATCACGCCGACCTCGATCAGCGGAAACTCCTTCTGCGACCAGGTTTTGGTCACGTCGAACGGATTCTCGCGATGGGCAGCGGCTTGCGTCTCGGACATCACCTGAATGCACACAGTCCACTTCGGAAACTCGCCGCGCTCGATGGCACCGAACAGGTCGCGCTGGGCGTAGTCCGGGTCGGTGCCGGCCAAGCGAGCAGCATCAGCGGGCGCCAGATTCTTGATGCCTTGCTGACTCTTGTAATGCCATTTCACCCAGTGACGCTCGCCGTTAGCGTTGATCAGGCTGAACGTGTGGCTACCAAAGCCATGCATAAACCGATAACCGTCTGGGATACCGCGGTCGGAAAACAGAATGGTTACCTGGTGCAGCGATTCAGGCGAAAGCGACCAGAAATCCCACATCATCTGCGGACTCTTAAGGTTGCTCTGCGGCAGGCGCTTTTGGGTGTGAATGAAGTCGGGAAACTTCAATGGATCGCGAATAAAAAACACTGGGGTATTGTTGCCGACGATGTCCCAGTTGCCTTCTTCGGTATAGAACTTCAACGCAAAACCGCGCGGATCGCGTTCGGTGTCAGCAGAGCCACGCTCGCCGCCCACCGTAGAAAAACGCAGGAAAATGGGCGTTTGCTTTCCGATCGCACTGAACAGATTGGCATAGCTGTATTGAGTAATATCGCGGGTAACCGTGAAGGTTCCGTATGCGCCGGAGCCCTTGGCATGCACGCGACGCTCAGGAATAACCTCACGATTGAAGTGGGCGAGTTTCTCGACGAGATGGAAGTCGTCCAACAACAGCGGGCCGCGTGCGCCTGCGGTGCGAGAATTCTGGTTATCTGCAACCGGCGCGCCGCTTGCGGTTGTGAGGATAGGGGACTCGCTCATTGGTGCTCTCCTGGTCATTTCATCCGGTGTCGCCCGGCGTTGACGGAGATATTAAAGACCGCTATCGAAAGGACCCAATTCATTAACCTAACGCTATCGATAGGTAAATTCTTTCACTCAGCGCCATTTCGATAGAGAGGCTTTCTTCGGGCATAAAAAAACCGGGCCAGGCCCGGTTTTTTCTTACAACCTACGACTTACTCGGCGTCTACTGCTGCGCCGCCGACCGGACGGTCAACCAGCTCAACATAAGCCATTGGAGCATTGTCGCCAGCGCGGAAACCGCACTTGAGGATACGCAGGTAACCGCCCTGACGGGTGGCGTAGCGCTTGCCCAGGTCGTTGAACAGCTTGCCAACGATGGCTTTCGAACGAGTACGGTCGAAGGCCAAACGACGGTTAGCCAGACTATCTTCTTTAGCCAGGGTAATCAGCGGCTCGGCTACGCGACGCAGTTCCTTGGCCTTAGGCAGGGTCGTTTTGATCAGCTCGTGCTCAAACAGCGACACCGCCATGTTTTGAAACATGGCCTTGCGGTGAGCGCTAGTGCGGCTCAGGTGACGACCACTCTTACGATGACGCATGGTTCTATTCCTTACCAAACTTACGTTCGGTGATTACGACGATCAGGCAGTCGCCTTGTCGTCCTTCTTAAGACTTGCCGGTGGCCAGTTGTCCAGGCGCATACCGAGAGAAAGACCACGAGAGGCCAGCACGTCCTTGATCTCAGTCAGGGACTTTTTGCCCAAGTTCGGAGTTTTCAACAGCTCTACTTCGGTGCGCTGAATCAGGTCGCCGATGTAGTAGATGTTCTCCGCCTTCAGGCAGTTGGCCGAACGAACGGTCAATTCCAGGTCATCAACCGGACGCAGCAGGATCGGATCGATCTCATCTTCCTGCTCGATCACCACTGGCTCACTGTCACCTTTGAGATCGACGAACGCAGCCAACTGCTGTTGCAGAATGGTTGCAGCGCGGCGGATGGCCTCTTCAGGATCCAGGGTACCGTTGGTTTCCAGGTCAATAACCAGCTTGTCAAGGTTAGTACGCTGCTCAACACGGGCGTTTTCAACAACGTACGCAACACGGCGTACGGGGCTGAAAGAAGAGTCCAACTGCAAGCGACCAATGCTGCGGCTTTCGTCTTCATCACTCTGACGCGAATCAGCAGGCTCATAGCCGCGACCACGAGCCACAGTCAGCTTCATGTTCAGTGCGCCGTTAGAAGCCAGGTTGGCAATAACGTGATCACCGTTGACGATCTCGACATCATGATCCAGCTGAATATCGGCAGCGGTAACAACGCCCGAGCCCTTCTTCGCCAGTGTCAGAGTCACTTCGTCACGACCGTGCAACTTGATAGCCAGACCTTTCAGGTTGAGCAGGATTTCAATTACGTCTTCCTGTACACCTTCGATGGCGCTGTACTCGTGGAGTACACCGTCAATCTCGGCCTCGACTACTGCACAGCCAGGCATTGAGGACAACAAAATGCGACGCAGCGCGTTGCCCAACGTGTGGCCAAAACCACGCTCGAGAGGCTCGAGAGTGATTTTAGCGCGTGTCGGACTGACCACCTGCACATCAATATGGCGGGGGGTCAGGAACTCATTTACCGAAATCTGCATGGATGCACCTATTTTCTAGCCCTTACTTGGAGTAGAGCTCGACAATCAGGCTTTCGTTGATGTCAGCCGAGAGGTCACTGCGAGCTGGAACGTTCTTGAAAACGCCCGACTTCTTCTCAGTGTCAACATCGACCCACTCAACGCGGCCACGCTGGGCACACAGCTCAAGAGCTTGAACAATGCGCAGCTGATTCTTCGATTTCTCGCGAACTGCAACCACGTCACCAGCACGAACCTGGTAGGACGGGATGTTTACAGTTTTACCGTTGATGCTGATCGCTTTGTGCGAAACCAGCTGACGTGATTCGGCACGGGTAGCACCAAAGCCCATACGGTATACAACGTTATCCAGACGGCATTCGAGCAGTTGCAGCAGGTTCTCACCAGTAGCGCCTTTCTTGCCGGCAGCTTCTTTGTAGTAACCGCTGAATTGACGCTCGAGCACGCCATAGATACGACGGACCTTCTGCTTTTCACGCAGTTGGGTACCGTAGTCGGATTGGCGACCGCGGCGCTGACCGTGGATACCAGGGGCAGCTTCAATGTTGCACTTCGATTCCAGGGCGCGAACGCCGCTTTTCAGGAACAGGTCAGTGCCTTCACGACGCGCCAGTTTGCATTTTGGACCAATGTAACGAGCCATTATCTATCGTCTCCTGATTACACGCGGCGCTTCTTCGGCGGACGGCACCCGTTATGCGGGATTGGCGTCACGTCGGTGATGCTGGCGATCTTGTAACCGCAGCCGTTCAAAGCACGGACAGCGGACTCACGACCTGGACCTGGGCCCTTGACGTTAACGTCGAGGTTTTTCAGGCCATATTCCAGCGCAGCTTGACCAGCACGTTCAGCAGCTACTTGAGCAGCGAACGGAGTGGACTTGCGTGAACCGCGGAAACCCGAACCACCAGAGGTAGCCCACGAAAGGGCGTTACCTTGACGATCGGTAATGGTCACAATGGTGTTATTAAAAGACGCGTGGATGTGGGCGATGCCATCAACCACTGTCTTTTTGACTTTTTTACGAGGACGAGCAGCAGGTTTTGCCATGACTAGATTCCTGTCGATTCGCGGGCGCGATTACTTGCGGATCGGCTTACGCGGACCCTTACGGGTACGTGCGTTGGTCTTGGTACGCTGGCCACGGACCGGAAGGCCGCGACGGTGACGAAGGCCGCGGTAGCAACCCAGGTCCATCAAGCGCTTGATTTTCATGTTGACTTCACGGCGCAGGTCACCTTCGGTGTTTACCTTTGCCACTTCGCCACGCAGAAGCTCAATCTGCTCATCGCTCAGATCTTTGATCTTTGCCGCCGGGTTAACCCCGGTGGTTGCGCAAATTTTTTGCGCAGTTGTGCGACCAACACCGAAGATGTAGGTCAGCGAGATAACAGTATGCTTGTTATCTGGAATGTTGACGCCTGCAATACGGGCCATTCAATGAAACTCCAATTGACAGCTACCTACGCCCCGGAAGCCAAGAAAAGGGCGCGAGATATTAACGCTGTAATAACAAATAAGCAACCCGACAGCGCACTAGCTGCCGGGCTTATAGCTTTTGATCACACTCAGCCTTGGCGCTGTTTGTGACGCGGTTCTGCACTGCAGATAACTCGCACGACACCTTCACGGCGAATAATCTTGCAGTTGCGGCACAGCTTTTTCACCGATGCACGAACTTTCATCACCAACTCCTCGAACCTTATGGACACATTAACGGAGCATGCCGTTGCCGTAGCCCTTCAGGTTGGCTTTCTTCATCAGGGATTCGTACTGGTGCGAAACGAGGTGCGATTGTACTTGGGACATAAAGTCCATCACAACCACTACCACGATCAGCAACGAGGTCCCGCCAAGGTAGAACGGCACGTTTGCGGCAACCACCAGGAACTGGGGCAGCAAACAAACAGCCATCATGTACAAAGCACCGAACATGGTTAAGCGAGTCAACACGCCATCGATATAGCGCGCCGATTGCTCACCTGGACGGATGCCAGGAATAAAGGCACCAGACTTCTTCAGGTTTTCCGCTACGTCTTTCGGGTTGAACATCAACGCTGTGTAGAAGAAGCAGAAGAAAACAATCCCCGCACTAAACAGCAAAATATTCAACGGCTGACCAGGAGCGATAGCCTGCGAAACATCCTGAAGCCAGCCCAAACCTGCAGACTGACCAAACCAGGCACCCAGCGAAGCCGGGAACAACAGAAGGCTACTGGCAAAAATCGCCGGAATAACGCCGGCCATGTTTACCTTCAGCGGCAAGTGGCTCGTCTGTGCAGCGAAAACCTTGCGGCCCTGCTGACGCTTGGCGTAATGCACAGCGATACGACGCTGGCCACGCTCAATGAACACCACGAAACCGATGATCGCTACCGCGAGAAGGCCGATTGCAACCAGAGCGAAGATGTTGATATCACCCTGACGCGCAGACTCGAAAGACTGCCCAATTGCACGCGGCAAACCAGCGACAATACCTGAGAAGATCAACATCGAGATGCCGTTGCCGACACCGCGCTCAGTGATCTGCTCACCCAGCCACATCATGAACATGGCACCAGCAACAAATGTGCTGACTGCCACGAAGTGAAAGCCGAAATCGCCCGAGAACGCTACACCCTGACCAGCCAGGCCAACGGACATGCCGGTTGCCTGTACAAACGCCAGAATCAAGGTGCCGTAGCGGGTGTACTGGCTAATCTTGCGACGGCCAGATTCACCTTCCTTCTTCAACTGCTCCAGCTGCGGGCTAACAGCAGTCATGAGCTGCATGATGATCGATGCCGAAATATACGGCATGATCCCCAGTGCAAAAATGCTCATGCGCTCCAGCGCGCCGCCGGAAAACATGTTGAACAAGCTAAGAATGGTCCCCTCGTTCTGCCGAAACAGATCCGCCAGCCGGTCCGGGTTGATACCTGGAACTGGGATGTGTGCACCTATCCGATAGACGATGATCGCCAACAGGAGAAAGCGCAGACGAGCCCAGAGCTCGGATAACCCGCCATTGCTGAGCGCTGAGAGAGCACCTTGCTTAGCCATTTATTCCTCGAATTTGCCGCCAGCTGCTTCGATAGCCGCGCGCGCACCTTTGGTGGCCGCGATACCTTTGAGGGTCACCGCACGAGTAATCTCACCGGACAGCATCACTTTCACGCGCTGTACGTTTTGATTAATCAGGTTGGCATCCTTCAGGGACTGCAAAGTCACAACATCGCCTTCCACTTTATTCAGCTCGGAAGTGCGAACTTCTGCACGATCCATAGCCTTCAGGGAGACGAAGCCGAACTTCGGCAGACGACGATGCAGCGGCTGTTGACCGCCTTCAAAGCCCGGAGCGATGGTGCCACCGGAGCGGGAGGTCTGACCTTTGTGGCCGCGGCCACCAGTCTTACCCAAACCGCTACCGATACCACGGCCCGGACGGTGCTTCTCGCGACGGGAACCCGGCGCAGGACTCAGATCGTTCAGGTACATGTGTTAACCCTCAACTCGCAGCATGTAGTAAGCCTTATTGATCATCCCGCGATTCTCGGGAGTATCCTGGACTTCTACAGTGTGACCGATGCGACGCAGACCCAAACCCTTAACGCACAGTTTGTGGTTAGGGATGCGGCCGGTCATGCTTTTGATCAGCGTAACTTTAACGGTAGCCATGATCAGCGGATCTCCTCGACGCTCTTGCCGCGCTTGGCAGCAATAGAACCTGGGGATTGCATAGCTTTCAAACCTTTGAAAGTGGCGTGAACCACGTTTACCGGGTTAGTCGAGCCGTAGCACTTGGCCAATACGTTCTGCACGCCAGCAACCTCGAGGACAGCACGCATAGCGCCGCCAGCGATGATACCGGTACCTTCAGAAGCAGGCTGCATGTATACCTTGGAGGCGCCATGGGCAGACTTCATTGCGTATTGCAGAGTAGTGCCGTTAAGGTCCACTTGAATCATGTTGCGACGAGCAGCTTCCATCGCTTTCTGGATAGCAGCTGGTACTTCGCGAGACTTGCCACGACCGAAACCTACACGGCCCTTGCCATCACCCACCACGGTCAACGCGGTGAAAGTGAAGATACGGCCGCCTTTTACGGTTTTAGCTACACGATTAACCTGAACCAGTTTCTCGATGTAGCCTTCGTCGTTGCCGTTGTCACGGCTGTCGCGTCTTTGATCGTTATTTGCCATAACTTAGAACTCCAGCCCGCCTTCACGAGCAGCATCAGCCAGCGCCTTGACGCGGCCGTGGTACTTGAAGCCAGAACGGTCGAATGCCACCTGAGTGACGCCAGCGGCTTTCGCACGCTCAGCAACCAGTTGGCCAACTTTCGTGGCCGCGTCGATGTTGCCAGTGGCACCAGTACGCAGATCCTTGTCCAAAGTCGAAGCGCTTGCCAAGACTTTGCTGCCGTCGGCCGAGATGACCTGGGCGTAAATGTGCTGCGAAGAGCGGTACACGCAGAGACGCACGGCTTCTAGCTCGTGCATTTTCAGGCGTGCTTTGCGAGCGCGACGCAGTCGAGTAACTTTTTTGTCGGTCATTTGCTATGCCCTACTTCTTCTTCGCTTCTTTACGGCGGACGACTTCGTCTGCGTAACGCACACCTTTACCTTTGTAAGGTTCTGGCGGACGGAAGTCACGGATCTCAGCGGCCACTTGACCTACCAGCTGCTTGTCGATGCCCTTGATCAGGATATCGGTTTGGCTAGGAGTTTCTGCGGTTACGCCTTGTGGAAGTTCGTAATCCACCGGGTGCGAGAAGCCAAGTGCCAGGGAAAGGATTTCGCCTTTAGCCTGAGCCTTGTAACCAACACCAACCAGCTGCAGCTTGCGCTCGAAGCCTTGGCTGACGCCGATTACCATGTTGTTCACCAACGCACGGGTGGTACCGGCCATTGCACGAGTTTGTTGGTCGCCATTGCGAGCAGCGAAACGCAACTCACCAGCTTCCTCAACAATTTCAACGGACGAATGAACGTTCAGTTCGAGAGCGCCTTTGGCACCCTTCACCGAGAGCTGTTGGCCGGCGAGTTTGATCTCGACACCAGCTGGCAGCTTAACGGGGTTCTTAGCAACGCGAGACATGCTTGTTCCCCCCTTAGAACACGGTGCAGAGCACTTCGCCGCCGACACCGGCAGCGCGCGCAGCACGATCCGTCATCACACCTTTGTTGGTGGAGACGATGGAAACGCCGAGACCGCCACGAACTTTCGGCAGATCATCAACGGACTTGTACTGGCGCAGGCCTGGACGGCTGACGCGCTTCACTTCTTCGATGACCGGGCGGCCTTCGAAATATTTCAGCTCGATGGACAGCTGCGGCTTGACGTCGCTGCTGATCTGAAAACCCGCGATGTAACCTTCGTCCTTCAGGACTTTGGCTACAGCCACCTTCAACGTGGAAGAGGGCATGCTTACGACGGACTTTTCAGCCATCTGGGCATTACGGATACGAGTTAGCATGTCCGCTAACGGGTCCTGCATACTCATGGGCTAGGTGCTCCTGAAACAAAAGAATTAGCCAAACGGCTACTGCATGTCGCTAGAAAAATGCCGTGCATATAAAAGCCAGGCTCAGGCGAGCCGAGCATTCTAGAGACTGATTAAAAATGAATCAAGCCCCAAAAGGGGCTTGATTCATTTTTGCTCTGTACCAGGGCCAACTCCGTAAAGAGCCGACCCCGGTTTGTCGAGACTTCGACTTACCAGCTGGCTTTCACCAGACCTGGCACATCACCGCGCATTGCAGCTTCGCGCAGCTTGTTACGGCCGAGGCCGAACTTGCGGTACACGCCGTGCGGACGACCGGTGATGCGGCAACGGTTACGCAGGCGCGAAGCGCTGGCGTCACGTGGTTGCTTTTGCAGAGCGATCTGCGCTTCCCAACGAGCTTCCGGACTGGCGTTCGGATTAACGATGGTAGCTTTCAGCTCAGCACGCTTTTTGGCGTACTTGGCAACCGTTTGCTGACGCTTCAGCTCGCGGTTTTTCATGCTTGTCTTGGCCATGTTCCTACTCCGATCAGTTGCGGAACGGGAATTTGAAAGCACGCAGCAAGGCGCGACCTTCATCATCCGTACGAGCAGTAGTGGTCAGGGTGATGTCCAGACCGCGCAGCGCGTCGATTTTGTCGTAATCGATTTCCGGGAAAATGATCTGCTCTTTAACGCCCATGCTGTAGTTGCCACGACCGTCGAAGGACTTGGCATTCAGGCCGCGGAAGTCACGCACGCGCGGCAGGGAGATCGAAAGCAGACGATCCAGGAATTCGTACATACGTTCGCGACGCAGGGTCACTTTCACGCCGATCGGCCAACCTTCACGAACTTTGAAGCCCGCGATGGATTTCTTGGCATAAGTCACAACGACTTTCTGACCGGTGATCTTTTCCAAATCCGCTACCGCGTGTTCGATGATTTTCTTGTCACCGATCGCTTCGCCAAGACCCATGTTTAGGGTGATTTTGGTAACGCGCGGAACTTCCATCACGTTCGAGAGCTTGAGTTCTTCCTTAAGCTTCGGAGCGATTTCTTTCCGATAAATCTCTTTTAGTCGTGCCATGGTCTTCTACCTAGCAGTGTTCAAGCATCAACCGCTTTTTGGGTCGACTTGAAGACACGAATTTTTTTGCCTTCTTCTACTTTGAACCCAACGCGATCAGCCTTGCTGGTTTCAGAGTTGAAAATGGCGACGTTAGAAGCGTGCAGAGGCGCTTCTTTCTCGACGATACCGCCTTGAACGCCCGACATAGGGTTCGGCTTGGTATGGCGCTTCACCAAGTTGATCCCACCAACGACCAAACGGTCGTCAGCGAGAACCTTGAGCACCTTGCCACGCTTACCTTTGTCTTTGCCGGCGATCACGATGATCTCGTCGTCACGACGAATCTTTTGCATGTCGGATCTCCTTACAGCACTTCAGGGGCGAGCGAGACGATCTTCATGAACTTCTCAGAGCGAAGTTCACGGGTCACGGGCCCAAAGATACGGGTGCCGATCGGCTCTTGCTTGTTGTTCAGCAGAACAGCAGCGTTGCCATCAAAGCGAATGATCGAACCGTCAGGGCGACGAACGCCGTGACGCGTGCGGACTACTACTGCAGTCATCACTTGGCCTTTCTTCACTTTACCGCGCGGAATTGCTTCTTTGACGGTAACTTTGATGATGTCGCCGATGCCGGCATAACGACGATGCGAACCGCCCAACACCTTGATGCACATAACACGACGAGCGCCGCTGTTATCAGCTACATCGAGCATGGATTGAGTCTGAATCATATAATTTCTCCGACCCCTAGTCCTTAGACTTCCACTGCGCGTTCAACGACTTCAACCAGTGCCCAATTTTTGGTCTTGGCCATCGGACGAGTTTCACGAATAGTGACTTTGTCGCCGATGTGGCACTGGTTGGTCTCGTCGTGGGCGTGCAATTTGGTCGAACGCTTCACGTATTTACCGTAGATCGGGTGCTTAACGCGACGCTCGATCAGTACGGTGATGGTCTTGTCCATCTTGTCGCTGACGACACGGCCAGTCAGCGTACGGACAGTTTTTTCAGCTTCAGCCATGATTACTTACCTGCCTGCTGGTTAAGCACAGTCTTCACGCGAGCGATGTCGCGCTTAACTTGCGAGAGCAGGTGAGACTGCCCCAACTGACCAGTTGCTTTCTGCATACGCAGATTGAACTGGTCGCGCAGCAGGCCGAGCAGTTGCTCGTTCAGCTGCTGTGCTGATTTTTCACGAAGTTCATTCGCTTTCATCACATCACCGTCCGTTTAACAAAGGAGGTGGCGAGCGGCAGCTTTGCAGCAGCCAGGGCGAAAGCCTCACGCGCCAGCTCTTCGGAAACGCCTTCGATCTCGTACAGGACTTTGCCTGGCTGGATCTGGGCTACCCAATATTCAACGCTACCCTTCCCTTTACCCATCCGCACTTCGAGAGGCTTCTTGGTAACAGGCTTGTCAGGGAACACGCGAATCCAGATTTTCCCGCCACGTTTTACGTGACGAGTCAGAGCACGACGAGCGGACTCAATCTGACGGGCGGTGAGACGACCGCGGGCAACAGACTTCAGCGCGAACTCGCCGAAGCTGACTTTGCTACCGCGCTGTGCCAGACCACGGTTGTGGCCTGTCATCTGCTTGCGGAACTTCGTACGCTTTGGTTGCAACATTTGGCGTACCCCTTACTTAGCAGCTTTTTTACGAGGCGCTGGTGCTTGTGGTTTCAGTTCTTCTTGGCGACCACCAATTACTTCGCCTTTGAAGATCCAAACCTTTACACCAATCACACCATAAGTGGTGTGCGCTTCGTACGTGGCATAGTCGATATCGGCACGCAGGGTGTGCAATGGCACACGACCTTCGCGATACCACTCGGTACGGGCAATTTCTGCGCCGCCCAAACGACCGCTCACTTGGATTTTGATGCCCTTGGCACCAATACGCATGGCGTTCTGTACAGCGCGCTTCATAGCGCGACGGAACATCACGCGACGCTCCAGCTGCTGAGCTACGCTCTGCGCAACCAGCATACCGTCGAGCTCCGGCTTACGGATCTCTTCGATATTGATGTGCACAGGCACACCCATTTGCTTGGTCAGGTCCTGACGCAGCTTCTCAACATCTTCACCTTTCTTCCCGATAACGATACCTGGACGAGCGGTATGGATGGTGATGCGTGCAGTCTGAGCCGGGCGATGGATATCGATACGGCTTACGGACGCGCTTTTTAGTTTGTCTTGGAGGTATTCACGCACCTTCAGATCTGCGAACAAATAGTCCGCATAAGTCCGACCGTCTGCGTACCAGACGGAGGTGTGCTCCTTGACGATTCCCAGGCGAATGCCAATGGGATGTACTTTCTGACCCATCTCTTCGACTCCGTTACTTGTCAGCAACCTTGACAGTGATATGGCAAGACCGCTTGACGATGCGATCAGCACGGCCTTTGGCACGTGGCATGATGCGCTTCAGCGAACGCCCTTCGTTGACGAAAACAGTAGAGACTTTAAGGTCGTCTACGTCAGCGCCTTCGTTGTGCTCGGCGTTGGCTACAGCCGACTCCAGCACTTTCTTCATGATTTCCGCGGCTTTCTTACTGCTAAAAGCCAGCAGGTTGAGCGCTTCGCCCACCTTCTTCCCGCGGATTTGGTCGGCGACCAAGCGGGCTTTCTGGGCGGAGATTCGAGCGCCCGACAACTTAGCGGCTACTTCCATTTCCTTACCCCTTAACGCTTGGCTTTCTTGTCAGCCACGTGCCCGCGATATGTACGGGTACCGGCGAACTCGCCCAGTTTGTGACCGACCATGTCTTCGTTCACGAGAACTGGAACATGTTGACGACCGTTATGCACAGCTATGGTCAGACCGACCATTTGTGGCAGGATCATCGAACGACGCGACCAGGTTTTCACCGGTTTGCGATCGTTCTTTTCCACCGCCACTTCGACCTTCTTCAGTAGGTGAAGATCGATAAAAGGACCTTTTTTCAGAGAACGTGGCACTGTCGTATCCCTCTATTTACTTGCGACGACGGACGATCATGTTATCGGTGCGTTTGTTACCACGAGTCTTCGCGCCCTTAGTCGGGAAGCCCCATGGAGACACCGGATGACGACCACCAGAGGTACGACCTTCACCACCACCATGTGGGTGGTCAACCGGGTTCATGGCAACACCACGAACGGTTGGGCGAACGCCACGCCAGCGCTTGGCACCAGCTTTACCCAGCGAACGCAGGCTGTGCTCGGAGTTCGAGACTTCGCCCAGGGTCGCACGGCATTCAGCCAGTACTTTACGCATTTCACCGGAACGCAGACGCAAGGTCACGTATGCGCCTTCACGAGCGATCAGCTGTGCCGAAGCACCAGCGGAGCGAGCGATCTGAGCGCCTTTACCCGGCTTCAACTCAACACCATGAATGGTGCTACCCACTGGGATGTTACGCAGTTGCAGCGAGTTGCCCGGCTTGATCGGGGCGAGAGCGCCCGAGATCAGCTGGTCGCCAGCACTCACGCCTTTAGGGGCGATGATGTAACGGCGTTCGCCGTCTGCATACAGCAGCAGTGCGATGTGAGCGGTACGGTTTGGATCGTATTCAATACGCTCGACTGTGGCAGCGATGCCATCTTTGTCGTTGCGACGGAAATCGACCAGACGGTAATGCTGCTTATGGCCACCACCGATGTGACGAGTGGTAATACGGCCATTGTTGTTACGACCACCAGTCTTCGACTTCTTCTCGAGCAGCGGTGCGTAAGGAGCGCCTTTGTGCAGCTCCTGGTTGACCACCTTGACCACAAAACGGCGGCCAGCGGAGGTCGGTTTGCATTTAACGATTGCCATGATGCTCCCCTTCCTTACTCAGCACTGCTGCTGAAGTCGAGATCTTGACCCGGCTGAAGGGAGATAACTGCCTTCTTCCAGTCGTTACGCTTGCCCAGACCGCGAGCAGTACGCTTGCTCTTACCCAGAACATTCAGGGTAGTAACACGCTCTACTTTCACGCTGAACAGGCTTTCGACGGCCTTTTTGATTTCCAGCTTGGTTGCATCGGTAGCAACCTTGAAAACGAACTGGCCTTTTTTGTCAGCCAAAACCGTGGCTTTCTCAGAGACGTGCGGGCCAAGTAGCACTTTAAATACGCGTTCCTGGTTCATCCCAGCAGCTCCTCGAATTTCTTCACGGCCGACACAGTGATCAACACTTTGTCGTAGGCGATGAGACTAACTGGATCGGAACCCTGCACGTCGCGGACATCTACGTGTGGAAGGTTACGAGCAGCGAGGTACAGATTCTCGTCGACGGAGTCGGAAACAATCAGTACGTCGGTCAGGCCCATGCCATTCAGTTTGTTCAGCAGGTCTTTGGTTTTCGGTGCATCAACAACGAAATCCTGAACCACAACCAAACGATCAGTGCGGACCAGCTCAGCGAGGATGGAGCGCAGTGCTGCGCGATACATCTTCTTGTTGAGCTTTTGGCTGTGATCCTGAGGACGAGCAGCGAAAGTGGTGCCGCCGCCGCGCCAGATTGGGCTACGGATGGTACCAGCACGAGCACGACCAGTACCCTTCTGACGCCATGGGCGCTTACCGCCACCACGAACATCGGAACGGGTCTTCTGCTGAGCAGTACCTTGACGGCCGCCGGCCATGTAGGCCACGACTGCTTGGTGAACCAGCGTCTCGTTGAACTCGCCGCCGAAAGTCAGTTCGGAAACTTCGATCGCTTGAGCGTCATTTACATTTAATTGCATTTTCGCTTCCCCTTAACCGCGAGCCTTGGCTGCCGGACGCACAACCAGGTTGCCACCGGTAGCGCCAGGAACAGCGCCCTTTACCAGCAGCAGATTGCGTTCAGCGTCGACGCGCACAACTTCGAGGGACTGCACGGTCACGCGCTCAGCGCCCATATGACCGGACATTTTTTTGCCCTTGAATACACGACCAGGAGTCTGGCACTGGCCGATAGAGCCAGGGACGCGGTGGGAGACGGAGTTACCGTGGGTGTTATCTTGACCGCGGAAGTTCCAGCGCTTGATGGTACCGGCGAAGCCTTTACCCTTGGACTGACCGGTGACATCCACCAGCTGACCTGCTTGGAAAATTTCTGCATTGATCAGATCGCCAGCCTGGTACTCGCCTTCTTCAAGACGGAATTCCCAGACGCCGCGACCGGCAGCTACGTTTGCTTTAGCGAAGTGACCTGCCTGAGCAGCAGTCACGCGCGAAGCACGACGCTCACCGACAGTGACTTGCACTGCACGATAGCCATCGCTTTCTTCAGTTTTGAACTGGGTGACGCGATTCGGCTCGATCTCAATGACCGTAACCGGAATGGAGACACCTTCTTCGGTGAAAATACGGGTCATACCGCATTTACGACCGACTACACCAATAGTCATGTTGTAAACCTCATGAGTGTACGGGGCTTTCACCCGCTATGGCCGCCCATTTCAGAGCGTTACACGACTAAAACCAGACGGTTTTAGCCGAGGCTGATCTGAACTTCTACGCCAGCTGCAAGATCAAGCTTCATAAGAGCGTCAACGGTTTTATCCGTTGGTTGGACGATGTCCAGAACGCGCTTGTGAGTGCGAATCTCGTACTGGTCACGCGCGTCTTTGTTGACGTGCGGGGAAACCAGAACAGTGAAACGCTCTTTGCGAGTGGGCAGAGGAATCGGACCACGCACTTGAGCACCAGTACGTTTCGCGGTTTCCACGATTTCCTGGGTGGACTGGTCAATCAGGCGATGATCAAAAGCCTTCAACCGAATCCGGATTTGTTGATTTTGCATTGTCCACAGACTCCCAGTTGCTATTCCCAACGCGCGCAATACGCCCGTTAAAAGGAGGCGCAATTCTATAGATGCCCCCTACGGGTGTCAACTCAATAAAAAAACCCCCGCAAGCGGGGGTTTTTTCTAGCCAATCAACGATTACTCGATGATTTTGGCAACTACGCCAGCACCAACGGTACGGCCGCCTTCGCGAATCGCGAAACGCAGACCATCTTCCATGGCGATCGACTTGATCAAGGTAACAACCATCTTGATGTTGTCGCCTGGCATTACCATCTCAACGCCTTCCGGCAGTTCGCAGCTACCAGTAACGTCGGTAGTACGGAAGTAGAACTGAGGACGGTAGCCTTTGAAGAACGGAGTGTGACGACCACCTTCGTCTTTGCTCAGGATGTAAACCTCAGCTTCGAACTTGGTGTGCGGCTTAACCGAACCCGGCTTGGCCAGTACTTGACCACGCTCAACGTCTTCACGCTTGGTACCACGCAGCAGAACGCCGCAGTTCTCGCCAGCACGACCTTCGTCGAGCAGTTTGCGGAACATTTCAACGCCGGTGCAGGTAGTCTGAGTGGTGTCACGCAGACCAACGATTTCCAGAGGCTCTTGAACCTTGACGATACCGCGCTCGATACGACCGGTAACTACAGTACCGCGACCCGAGATCGAGAATACGTCTTCGATTGGCATCAGGAATGGCTTGTCGATAACACGAACTGGCTCAGGAATGTAGCTATCCAGAGTCTCAACCAGCTTCTTGACAGCGCTGGTGCCCATTTCGTTGTCGTCTTGGCCGTTCAAAGCCATCAGAGCCGAACCGATGATGATCGGAGTGTCGTCGCCTGGGAACTCGTAAGTGCTCAGCAGATCACGAACTTCCATCTCTACCAGTTCCAGCAGCTCAGCGTCGTCCACCATGTCAGCCTTGTTCAGGAAGACAACGATGTAAGGAACGCCTACCTGACGGGACAGCAGGATGTGCTCACGAGTTTGCGGCATCGGACCATCAGCGGCCGAGCAAACCAGGATCGCGCCGTCCATCTGAGCAGCACCAGTGATCATGTTTTTTACGTAGTCAGCGTGACCTGGGCAGTCAACGTGCGCGTAGTGACGCACGGCCGAATCGTATTCAACGTGAGCGGTGTTGATGGTGATACCACGAGCTTTTTCTTCTGGAGCGCTGTCGATCTTGTCGAAGTCAACACGAGCCGAACCGAAAACCTCGGAGCAAACACGGGTCAGAGCAGCGGTCAGAGTGGTTTTACCGTGGTCAACGTGACCGATGGTGCCAACGTTGACGTGCGGTTTGTTACGTTCAAATTTTTCTTTAGCCACGACAATAAACTCCTTGCCTAAAGGGGCTGATATCAGCCTTGTTTTTTGATCAGAGCTTCGACGATGTTCGACGGAGCTTCAGAGTATTTGGAGAATTCCATGGAGTAGCTCGCGCGACCCTGAGACATGGAGCGGACGTCAGTCGCGTAACCGAACATCTCACCCAACGGCACTTCGGCGCGGATAACCTTGCCTGAAACCGTATCTTCCATGCCCTGAATCAGACCACGACGACGGTTCAAGTCACCCATCACGTCGCCCATGTAATCTTCCGGGGTTACCACTTCAACTTTCATGATCGGCTCAAGCACAACACCGCCACCTTTCTGGGCCAGCTGCTTGGTCGCCATGGAAGCTGCGATCTTGAACGCCATCTCGTTGGAGTCAACGTCGTGGTAGGAACCATCAAACACGGTAGCCTTCAGGCCGATCAGCGGATAGCCGGCAACAACGCCGTTCTTCATCTGCTCTTCGATGCCCTTCTGGATTGCCGGGATGTACTCCTTCGGAACCACACCACCTACCACTTCGTTGACGAACTGCAGACCTTCCTGACCTTCGTCAGCAGGTGCGAAGCGGATCCAGCAGTGACCGAACTGGCCACGACCACCGGACTGACGAACGAACTTACCTTCGATTTCGCAGTTCTTGGTGATCTTCTCGCGGTACGAAACCTGCGGCTTACCGATGTTGGCTTCAACACCGAATTCGCGCTTCATACGGTCGACGAGAATGTCGAGGTGCAACTCACCCATTCCGGAGATGATGGTCTGACCAGTCTCTTCGTCGGTTTTGACGCGGAACGATGGGTCTTCCTGAGCGAGCTTACCCAGAGCGATACCCATTTTTTCCTGGTCGTCCTTGGTCTTGGGCTCTACGGCAACCGAGATAACCGGCTCCGGGAAGTCCATACGAACCAGGATAATTGGCTTGTCAGCGGAGCACAGGGTGTCACCGGTGGTGACGTCCTTCATGCCGATCAGGGCAGCGATGTCGCCAGCGCGTACTTCTTTGATCTCTTCGCGGGTGTTTGCGTGCATTTGCACCATACGACCCACGCGCTCTTTTTTGCCTTTAACCGAGTTGATAACGCCGTCGCCGGAGCTCAACACGCCCGAGTAAACGCGGGCAAAGGTCAAAGTACCCACGAATGGGTCTGTAGCGATCTTGAACGCCAGAGCCGAGAAGGGCTCGCTGTCGTCTGCATGACGCTCCATTTCAACAGTCTCGTCATCCGGGTCGGAACCCTTGATGGCAGGAATGTCGACAGGGGCCGGCAGGTAGTCAACGACGGCGTCGAGAACCAGGGGAACGCCCTTGTTCTTGAACGAGGAACCGCAAACAGCCAGGACGATTTCGCCAGCGATAGTACGCTGACGCAAAGCGGCCTTGATTTCCACGTTGGTGAGTTCTTCACCTTCGAGGTACTTGTTCATCAGCTCATCGCTGGCTTCGGCAGCAGCCTCAACCATGTTGCTGCGCCACTCGTTAGCCAACTCCTGCAGCTCGGCTGGAATAGCTTCGCGACGAGGAGCCATGCCCTTGTCGGCGTCATCCCAGTAAACCGCTTCCATGGTGATCAGATCGATCTGACCCTGAAAGTTGTCTTCGGCACCAATAGCCAATTGGATTGGCACCGGAGTGTGACCCAGACGCTGCTTGATCTGACCAACAACGCGCAGGAAGTTTGCGCCAGCACGGTCCATCTTGTTTACGTAAACAAGACGTGGAACGCCGTATTTGTTGGCTTGACGCCATACGGTTTCCGACTGCGGCTCAACACCCGAAGTACCGCAGAACACAACGACTGCGCCGTCGAGTACGCGCAACGAGCGCTCTACTTCGATGGTGAAGTCAACGTGCCCGGGGGTGTCGATGATGTTGAAGCGGTAGCTGTCTTTGTGCTGCTTGACGGAACCGGACCAGAAAGCGGTGGTAGCAGCAGAAGTAATGGTAATACCACGCTCCTGCTCCTGAACCATCCAGTCCATGGTCGCGGCGCCATCATGCACCTCGCCCATTTTGTGGTTCACGCCGGTGTAGAACAGTACGCGCTCAGTGGTAGTGGTTTTGCCAGCATCCACGTGCGCGACGATACCGATGTTACGGTAGCGGTTGATCGGTGTAAGACGAGCCATAAAGCCCTCGCAATATTAGAAGCGCTGAATTTAGAAGCGGTAGTGCGAAAATGCTTTGTTGGCTTCAGCCATACGGTGCACGTCTTCACGCTTCTTAACTGCAGCACCTTTGCCTTCAGCAGCATCCAACAGTTCGCCAGCCAAACGCAGGGCCATGGATTTCTCGCCACGTTTACGGGCGAAATCTACCAACCAGCGCATGGCCAGGGCGTTACGACGGGACGGACGAACTTCGACCGGAACCTGGTAAGTAGCACCGCCAACACGGCGCGACTTCACTTCGACCAGCGGAGCGATGGCGTCGAGAGCTTTCTCGAAGATTTCCAGGGGATCGCTGTTCTTACGCTCTTTAACCTTTTCCAGCGCGCCATAAACGATACGCTCGGCAACGGCTTTCTTGCCGCTTTCCATCACGTGGTTCATGAACTTGGCCAGGATTTGGCTACCGTATTTTGGATCGTCAAGCACTTCGCGCTTGGCTGCTACACGTCTTCTTGGCATGGATAAGCCCTCAAACGGTCTTCAGGTTAGCCCGGGAACAATAAAACCTCTGGATGACAATCCTGGGTTGAACGCCCGACCTTACTCTTATCGACTCAGAAAAATGAAAATCTATTTTGGGTGAAACGACCGATTACTCGGACGCTGCACTTACTTCGGACGCTTGGTACCGTATTTCGAACGGCCTTGGTTACGACCTTTAACACCGGAAGTATCCAGGGAACCGCGAACGGTGTGGTAACGAACACCTGGCAAGTCTTTTACACGACCGCCGCGGATCAGTACCACGCTGTGTTCTTGCAGGTTGTGGCCTTCACCGCCGATGTACGAGGAAACCTCGAAACCGTTGGTCAGACGAACACGGCATACTTTACGCAGTGCCGAGTTAGGTTTTTTCGGCGTGGTGGTATACACACGGGTGCATACGCCACGACGTTGCGGGCAGTTCTGCAGCGCAGGAACGTCTGATTTCTCGACGATACGCTTACGCGGCTGACGTACCAGCTGGTTGATAGTTGCCATCTACTAGCTCCACTGTTGTCTTTCGACGCTATTGTCTTACAAGAAAAACAAAATGGCAGGACATGAGTCCCGCCAAATTTAGGGGTACAAGAGTCTAAAGAGCTTCTGGCACCCCGTCAAGACAAGGCCCGGTGAGGCTTTCGCTTCACCGGGCCCTGACCCGATTGGCAACCTGTAGCGATTACAGGTTGTTCAACGCTTCCGACAGTTGAGCTTCAGCTTCGCTGGCGCTCACTTGAACCGGCTTGCCGGCTTCACGACGACGCTTACGCTCGCTGTGATAAGCCAGGCCCGTACCGGCTGGAATCAGACGACCTACCACCACGTTCTCTTTCAAGCCGCGCAGGAAGTCGCGCTTGCCGGTAACCGCAGCCTCAGTGAGGACGCGCGTGGTTTCCTGGAAGGAAGCCGCCGAGATGAACGATTCGGTGGACAGCGACGCCTTGGTGATGCCCAACAGCACGCGGTCAAACTTGGAGATGAACTTGTCGTCAGCACTCAGACGCTCGTTCTCACCCAGTACGTGTGTCAGTTCCATCTGGTCGCCCTTAATGAAACTGGAGTCGCCGGATTCGGTGATCTCAACTTTACGCAGCATCTGACGCAGGATGGTTTCGATGTGCTTGTCGTTGATCTTCACGCCCTGCAGGCGGTAAACGTCCTGGATCTCGTTGACGATGTACTTGGCCAGCGCGCTGACGCCCAACAAACGGAGGATGTCGTGCGGATCGCTCGGACCGTCGGAGATGACTTCGCCGCGGTTCACTTGTTCGCCTTCGAAGACGTTCAGGTGACGCCATTTCGGAATCAGCTCTTCGTACGGATCGCTACCGTCGTTCGGGGTGATAACCAGACGGCGCTTGCCTTTGGTTTCCTTACCGAACGCGATGGTGCCGCTGACTTCCGCCAGGATCGAGGCTTCTTTCGGACGACGCGCCTCGAACAAGTCGGCAACACGCGGCAGACCACCGGTGATGTCGCGGGTTTTCGAAGTTTCCTGCGGGATACGGGCGATAACATCACCGACACCCACTTGCACACCATCCGCCACACCGACCAGGGCGTTGGCTGGCAGGAAATACTGAGCCGGTACGTCGGTACCTGGCAGCAGCAAGTCTTTGCCATCGATGCCAACCATCTTCACAGCGGGACGGATGTCCTTGCCGGCGGCCGGGCGATCTTTCGGATCCAGTACTTCAATATTGGTCAAACCCGTCAATTCGTCAGTCTGACGCTTGATGGTGATGCCTTCTTCCATGCCCACATACGTCACGGTACCTTTCATTTCGGTAACGATCGGGTGGGTGTGCGGATCCCATTTGGCGACGATAGCGCCGGCATCCACTTTGTCGCCTTCCTTGACGGAAATAACGGCGCCGTACGGCAGCTTGTAACGCTCGCGCTCACGACCGAATTCATCGGCCAGAGCCAGCTCACCGGAACGCGATACTGCAACCAGGTTGCCGTCAGCACGCTCAACGTGTTTCAGGTTATGCAGACGGATTGTGCCGCCATTTTTCACCTGAATGCTGTCAGCAGCTGAGGTCCGGCTTGCCGCACCACCGATGTGGAACGTACGCATGGTCAGCTGGGTACCCGGCTCACCGATCGACTGAGCAGCAATTACGCCAACAGCTTCGCCGATGTTGATCTGGTGACCACGAGCCAGGTCGCGACCGTAGCACTTGGCGCAAATACCGTAGCGGGTTTCGCAGCTGATCGGCGAACGCACGATCACTTCATCGATGCTGTTCAGCTCGATGAACTCAACCCACTGCTCATCAACCAATGTGCCGGCTGGAACGATGACTTCTTCAGTGCCTGGTTTGAACACGTCGCGGGCAATAACTCGGCCCAGTACGCGCTCACCCAGAGGCTCAACTACGTCACCGCCTTCAATGTGCGGAGTCATCAGCAAGCCGTGCTCAGTACCGCAATCGATCGCGGTAACAACCAGATCCTGAGCTACGTCAACCAGACGACGAGTCAGGTAACCGGAGTTCGCGGTTTTCAACGCGGTATCCGCCAGACCTTTACGAGCACCGTGCGTGGAGATGAAGTACTGAAGTACGCTCAGGCCTTCACGGAAGTTCGCGGTGATCGGCGTCTCGATGATCGAGCCGTCCGGCTTGGCCATCAGGCCACGCATACCAGCCAGCTGACGAATCTGAGCTGCCGAACCCCGGGCACCGGAGTCAGCCATCATGTACATGGAGTTGAAGGACTCCTGATCCACTTCTTTACCATGACGGTCGATGACTTTCTCTTTCGAGAGGT
This sequence comes from Pseudomonas sp. AC136, assembly GCF_979258585.1. Taxonomy (NCBI): domain Bacteria; kingdom Pseudomonadati; phylum Pseudomonadota; class Gammaproteobacteria; order Pseudomonadales; family Pseudomonadaceae; genus Pseudomonas; species Pseudomonas sp. AC136. The sequence continues at coordinate 3,784,729 of NZ_OZ409865.1, read as the reverse complement.
TCGCCATCATCGCCTTCGACACTTCGTCGTTGGCCTTGGACCAGAGGTCGATCACCTTGTTGTACTTCTCGCCCTGGGTAACCAGGCCCGAGGCGTACTGGCTTTCGATTTCTTTAACTTCTTCGGTAGCCGCATCAATGATGCGCGCTTTCTCATCAGGGATGACGAAGTCATTCACACCGATGGAAACGCCGGAGATAGTTGAATAGGCGAAGCCGGTGTACATCAACTGGTCAGCGAAAATCACGGTGTCCTTCAAGCCAACGGTGCGATAGCACTGGTTGATCAGCTTGGAGATCGCCTTTTTCTTCATCGGCTGGTTGACGACGTCGTACGGCAGGCCAGCAGGAACCACCTGGAACAACAGCGCGCGGCCGACGGTGGTGTCAACGATGCGGGTGTTCTTGGTGATGCTGCCATCGCGGTCTTTGATGACCTCGTTGATACGCACCTTAACTTTGGCGTGCAGCGCTGCTTCGCCGGCGCGGAATACGCGGTCGACTTCCTGCAGGTCTGCAAACACGCGGCCTTCGCCTTTGGCGTTGATCGCTTCGCGGGTCATGTAGTACAGACCCAATACAACGTCCTGCGACGGAACGATGATTGGCTCACCGTTGGCTGGCGACAGAATGTTGTTGGTCGACATCATCAACGCGCGCGCTTCCAACTGGGCTTCCAGTGTCAGCGGTACGTGTACGGCCATTTGGTCGCCGTCGAAGTCGGCGTTGTACGCGGCGCAGACCAGCGGGTGCAGCTGAATAGCTTTACCTTCGATCAGTACTGGTTCAAACGCCTGGATACCCAGACGGTGAAGGGTCGGCGCACGGTTGAGGAGCACGGGGTGTTCGCGAATCACTTCAGCGAGAACGTCCCAAACCTCTGGCAGCTCGCGCTCAACCATTTTCTTCGCGGCTTTGATGGTGGTGGCCAGGCCACGCATTTCCAACTTGCCGAAAATGAACGGTTTGAACAGCTCGAGGGCCATCTTCTTCGGCAGACCGCACTGGTGCAGACGCAGAGTCGGGCCCACGGTAATAACGGAACGACCGGAGTAGTCCACGCGCTTACCGAGCAAGTTCTGACGGAAACGACCTTGCTTACCCTTGATCATGTCGGCCAAGGATTTCAGCGGACGCTTGTTCGAGCCAGTGATGGCACGACCGCGACGGCCGTTATCGAGCAAGGCGTCAACCGCTTCCTGCAGCATGCGCTTTTCGTTGCGCACGATGATGTCCGGTGCGGACAGATCGAGCAGGCGCTTCAGACGATTGTTACGGTTGATTACCCGACGATACAGATCGTTGAGGTCGGACGTGGCGAAACGACCACCATCCAGCGGAACCAATGGACGCAGATCTGGCGGCAGAACCGGCAGAACGGTCAGCACCATCCACTCTGGGTGGTTTCCGGAACCCTGGAAGGCTTCCATCAACTTCAGACGCTTGGACAGCTTCTTGATCTTGGTTTCAGAGTTGGTCTGCGGAATCTCTTCACGCAGGCGGCCGATTTCGTGCTCCAGATCGATAGCGGTGAGGAGCTCGCGAACAGCCTCGGCACCCATACGGGCGTCGAAGTCGTCACCGAACTCTTCGATGGCTTCGAAATATTGCTCGTCGTTCAGCAACTGACCCTTTTCCAGGGTAGTCATGCCCGGATCGATAACGACATAGCTCTCGAAATAGAGAACGCGCTCGATATCACGCAGGGTCATGTCCAGCAGCAGGCCGATACGGGACGGCAGCGATTTCAGGAACCAGATGTGGGCAACCGGCGAAGCCAGTTCGATGTGCGCCATGCGCTCACGACGAACCTTGGCCAGCGCAACTTCAACGCCGCACTTCTCGCAGATCACGCCACGGTGCTTGAGGCGCTTGTACTTACCGCACAAGCACTCATAGTCTTTTACTGGGCCAAAGATCTTGGCGCAGAACAGGCCGTCACGCTCAGGTTTGAACGTACGGTAGTTGATGGTTTCCGGCTTTTTAACTTCACCGAAGGACCACGAACGGATCATCTCTGGCGACGCCAACCCAATACGGATGGCATCGAACTCTTCGACTTGACCCTGGTTTTTCAGCAAATTCAGTAGGTCTTTCAAGGCCTTTCCTCCTGGCGGAGCAAGGAGCGGGCTCTACAGCCCCGCTCCCATTGCGCTTCGTGTTATTCGGTTTCCAGATCGATATCGATACCGAGCGAACGGATTTCTTTGATCAACACGTTGAAGGACTCGGGCATGCCCGGCTCCATGCGGTGATCACCGTCCACGATGTTTTTGTACATCTTGGTACGGCCGTTCACGTCATCCGACTTAACGGTCAGCATTTCCTGCAGGGTGTACGCGGCGCCATATGCTTCCAACGCCCAAACTTCCATCTCCCCGAAGCGCTGACCACCGAACTGCGCCTTACCACCCAGCGGCTGCTGGGTAACCAGGCTGTAGGAACCGGTAGAACGAGCGTGCATCTTGTCGTCCACCAGGTGGTTCAGTTTCAGCATGTACATGTAGCCAACGGTTACGCGGCGCTCGAACTGATTGCCGGTACGGCCATCGAACAGCTGCATCTGGCCGCTTTCCGGCAGATCTGCCAGTTTCAGCATGGCCTTGATTTCGCTTTCCTTAGCACCGTCGAATACAGGCGTTGCCATCGGCACGCCGCCACGCAGGTTCTTCGCCAGATCCAGAATTTCCTGGTCAGACAGGTCTGCCAGCGTTTCTTGACGGCCACCGATCTCGTTGTAGATCTGGTGCAGGAACTTACGCAGCTCAGCAACCTTGCGCTGCTCTTCGAGCATGCGGTTGATCTTCTCGCCCAGACCTTTGGCCGCGAGGCCCAGGTGAGTTTCGAGGATCTGACCGACGTTCATACGCGAAGGTACGCCCAGCGGGTTGAGAACGATATCGACCGGAGTGCCATAGGCATCGTGCGGCATGTCTTCAACCGGCATGATCACGGAGACCACACCCTTGTTACCGTGACGACCGGCCATCTTGTCGCCCGGCTGGATGCGACGACGGATTGCCAGGTAAACCTTGACGATTTTCAGCACGCCAGGAGCCAGGTCATCGCCTTGCTGCAGCTTGCGCTTCTTGTCTTCGAACTTGTCGTCGAGCAATTGGCGGCGATCAACGATATAAGCCTGCGCTTTCTCAAGCTGCTCGTTCAGAGCATCTTCAGCCATACGCAGCTTGAACCACTGACCACGCTCGAGGCCGTCGAGGAACTCGTCCGTGATCTCGGCGCCTTTCTTCAGACCTGCGCCGCCTTCAGCTTTCTTGCCAACCAGGGCAGAACGCAGACGTTCGAAGGTTGCACCTTCAACAATACGGAACTCTTCGTTGAGGTCCTTACGGATCTCGTCGAGTTGCATCTTCTCAATCGACAGTGCCCGAGCGTCACGCTCTACACCGTCACGGGTGAAGACCTGTACGTCGATAACAGTACCTTTGGTACCAGTCGGTACGCGCAGGGACGTGTCTTTAACGTCGGAAGCCTTCTCGCCGAAGATCGCACGCAGCAGTTTTTCTTCCGGAGTCAGCTGGGTCTCGCCTTTCGGAGTGACCTTACCTACCAGAATGTCGCCGGCGCCAACTTCAGCACCCACGTAAACGATACCGGCTTCGTCCAGCTTGTTCAGCGCAGCTTCGCCCACGTTCGGAATGTCCGACGTAATCTCTTCTGGCCCGAGCTTGGTGTCACGTGCCACACAGGTCAGTTCCTGAATGTGGATCGTGGTGAAACGGTCTTCCTGAACCACACGCTCCGACAGGAGAATGGAGTCTTCGAAGTTGTAGCCGTTCCAGGCCATGAACGCGATGCGCATGTTCTGACCCAGAGCCAGCTCACCCATATCGGTGGACGGACCGTCGGCCAGGATGTCGCTGCGCTCGACCTTGTCACCCTTGCTCACCAGCGGACGTTGGTTGATGCAGGTGTTCTGGTTCGAACGGGTGTACTTGGTCAGGTTGTAGATGTCGACACCGGCTTCGCCAGTCTCAACTTCGTCATCAGCAACACGAACCACGATACGGCTGGCATCAACGGAATCAATCACACCGCCACGGCGAGCAACGACGCAAACGCCGGAGTCACGCGCAACGTTGCGCTCCATGCCGGTACCAACCAGCGGCTTGTCCGAACGCAGTGTCGGAACAGCCTGACGCTGCATGTTCGAACCCATCAACGCACGGTTGGCGTCGTCGTGCTCGAGGAACGGAATCAACGAAGCGGCGACGGACACAACCTGCTTCGGCGAAACGTCCATCAGCGTGACGTCTTCCGGCACCTTGACGGTGAACTCGTTCAAGTGACGAACAGCTACCAGCTCGTCTACCAGCTGACCTTTCTGGTTCATCGTTGCCGATGCCTGAGCGATAACGTGGTCTGCCTCTTCAATTGCAGAGAGGAACACGATTTCGTCAGTAACCAGGGTGTCCTTCACCACACGGTACGGGCTCTCGAGAAAGCCGTACTGGTTGGTGCGGGCATAGGCTGCCAGGGAGTTGATCAGACCGATGTTCGGACCTTCCGGCGTTTCGATCGGGCAAACACGACCATAGTGCGTCGGGTGTACGTCACGAACTTCGAAGCCGGCACGCTCACGAGTCAAACCACCCGGGCCGAGAGCAGAAACGCGGCGCTTGTGAGTGATCTCGGACAGCGGGTTGTTCTGGTCCATGAACTGCGAAAGCTGGCTCGAACCGAAGAACTCTTTCACCGCCGCAGCCACAGGCTTGGCGTTGATCAGATCTTGCGGCATCAGGCCTTCGCTTTCAGCCATCGACAGACGCTCTTTGACCGCGCGCTCTACGCGCACCAGACCCACGCGGAACTGGTTCTCGGCCATCTCGCCAACACAACGCACGCGACGGTTACCCAGGTGGTCGATGTCATCGACGATCCCTTTGCCGTTACGGATGTCGACCAGCGTCTTGAGAACTTCGACGATGTCTTCCTTGCTCAATACGCCCGAACCTTCGATTTCGGTACGACCGATACGACGGTTGAACTTCATGCGACCTACAGCGGAGAGGTCGTAGCGCTCAGCGCTGAAGAACAGGTTGTTGAACAGGGTCTCGGCGGCGTCCTTGGTAGGTGGCTCGCCTGGACGCATCATGCGATAGATCTCAACCAGCGCTTCCAATTGATTGGTAGTGCCGTCGATTTTCAATGTGTCGGAGATGAACGGACCGCGGTCGATATCGTTGGTGTACAACGTTTCGATACGCACGACCTGAGCCTTGGCAATTTTCGCCAGGATCTCGGTGTTCAGCTCGGTGTTGCATTCGGCGATGATTTCGCCGGTAGCCGGATGCACGATGGCTTTTGCCGAGGTACGACCGATTACGTAGTCCAGCGGCACTTCCAGGGTCTTGATCCCGGACTTGTCCAACTGGTTGATGTGGCGCGCAGTGATACGGCGGCCTTGCTCAACGATGACCTTGCCCTTCTCGTCTTTGATATCGAGAACAGCAATTTCGCCACGCAGACGGTGCGGAACCAACTCAAGGCTGAGATTCTCGCCCTGTACGTGGAACACGTTGGTCTCGTAGAACGCGTCGAGCACTTGCTCGGTGGTGTAACCCAGAGCGCGCAGCAATACCGAGGCCGGCAACTTGCGGCGACGGTCGATACGTACGAATACGGCGTCTTTCGGGTCGAACTCGAAGTCCAACCACGAACCGCGGTAAGGAATGATGCGCGCCGAGTACAGCAGCTTGCCCGAGCTGTGAGTCTTGCCACGGTCGTGGTCGAAGAACACACCTGGGGAGCGGTGCAGCTGGGACACGATGACGCGCTCGGTACCGTTGATAACGAAGGTACCGTTCTCGGTCATCAGGGGGATTTCCCCCATGTAGACTTCTTGCTCTTTGATGTCCTTGATCGCTTTGTTCGACGATTCCTTATCGAAAATGATCAGCCGGACTTTTACCCGCAGCGGCACGGCGAATGTCACGCCACGCAGCACGCACTCTTTCACGTCAAATGCCGGTTCGCCCAGGCGATAACCGACATATTCCAGAGCAGCATTGCCGGAATAGCTGATAATCGGGAAAACGGACTTGAAGGCCGCATGCAGGCCGATGTCGCGGAACTGATCCTTTGTAGCTCCCGCCTGCAGGAATTCGCGATACGAATCCAGCTGGATGGCCAACAGATAAGGCACATCCATGACATCCGGCAACTTGCTAAAGTCCTTGCGGATACGTTTTTTCTCAGTATATGAGTAAGCCATCAGCGTTCCCCAGCTTGGTCACCTGCTTATTTGGCTCCTCCCGACGGGAGCAGCCAGAAAATCTTGCAAACTCTCGGTTTGCGCCACCCCTCGGGGCGGTTACTGCTTCAGCTACAGGCCAACCCTCGAAGGCGGCCTATAACGGAAAAAGGCCGGTGGCAATTGCCACCAGCCATCAGCCTTTCGCTCAACGCTTGGGCTGTAGACGCAAGGTCGTCGCTTACTTGAGCTCGACTTTAGCGCCTGCTTCTTCCAGGGCTTTCTTGGCAGCTTCGGCTTCGTCTTTCGACACGCCTTCTTTAACGATGCCAGGAGCGCTGTCAACAACAGCTTTAGCTTCTTTCAGACCCAGACCGGTCAGTTCACGAACGACCTTGATCACGTTTACTTTCTTCTCGCCGGATTCAAGCAACATTACGTTGAATTCGGTTTGCTCTTCAGCAACAGCAGCTGGGCCAGCAGCTGGGCCAGCGGAAGCAGCAGCAGCGCTAACGCCGAACTTCTCTTCCATTGCTTTGATCAGCTCAACGATTTCCAGAACGGATTTCTCGCCGATTGCGTCGATGATTTCTTGATTAGACAGAGCCATGACTCTAATTCCTGTATTGGGGTGACAGCCTACGCGGCCATCGAAATAAACAATAAACGCGAAAGGAGTTGCTCAGCCTCAGGCTGCGGCAGCTTCTTTCTGGTCGCGAAGGGCCGCCAGAGTACGAGCCAATTTGCTGGTTGCGCCTTGAATCACGCTCATCAGCTGAGAAATTGCTTCGTCACGGGTCGGCAGGCTTGCCAGTACGTCGATCTGATTAGCTGCGAGGAACTTGCCCTCGAACGCAGCTGCCTTGATCTCGAACTTATCCTGACCTTTGGCGAACTCTTTGAACAAACGGGCAGCAGCGCCCGGATGTTCGTTAGAGAATGCAACCAGGGTCGGGCCAGTGAACACGTCGTTGAGCACGTCATATTGAGTGCCGGCAACGGCGCGCTTGAGCAGGGTGTTACGTACAACGCGTACGTAAACGCCAGCTTCACGAGCCTCTTTACGGAGTCCGGTCATTGCGCCTACTGTCACACCACGGGCATCAGCCACGACAGCGGACAGAGCGACTTTGGCAGCCTCGTTGACTTCAGCGACGATGGCCTTCTTGTCTTCGAGTTTAATTGCCACGGGTTAACTCCTGCTTGTTACGTTTCATCTGGCCGGAGCCAGATGTCGTTTGGTGTCAGATTCCGTAAGGAACCGCGAGCACCATCTGCGTAGGCTTGTGGTTTAAGACTTGCGTCGCCTACGGTCTTGGATAGCCCCCGCCAGGCAGGGACCCCAATCTTTCAACAATCGGAGCAATTACTTGCTCCGACTGATTTGTCTTACGCGTCCAGCGAGCCCTGATCGATAACCAGGCCTGGGCCCATAGTGGTGCTCAGGGTAACGCGCTTAACGTAGATACCTTTCGAAGAAGCTGGCTTGATGCGCTTGAGATCAGCGATCAGGGCCTCAACGTTTTCCTTCAGCTTGATGGCTTCGAAGCCAACTTTGCCAACGGAAGTGTGGATGATGCCGTTTTTGTCGGTGCGATAACGAACCTGACCAGCCTTGGCGTTTTTCACGGCAGTGGCTACGTCTGGAGTTACGGTGCCGACTTTAGGGTTAGGCATCAGGCCACGTGGACCGAGGATCTGACCCAACTGACCTACAACGCGCATGGCGTCCGGGGAAGCGATAACTACGTCGTAGTTCAGCTCGCCGGCTTTCATTTCAGCAGCCAGCTCATCCATACCAACGCGATCAGCGCCGGCGGCCAGAGCAGCTTCAGCTGCCGGGCCCTGAGTGAACACTGCGACGCGAACGGTTTTACCGGTGCCGTGCGGCAGAACGGTAGCGCTACGCACAACCTGGTCGGATTTACGTGGGTCAACGCCCAGATTCACAGCGATGTCAAACGACTCGGTGAACTTAACTTTCGACAGCTCGCCCAGCAGGGTGGCCGCTTCTTCAAAGCTGTAAGACTTGCCGGCAACAACTTTCTCGGCAATAGCCTTTTGGCGCTTGGTCAACTTAGCCATTACACACCCTCCACGTTAAGGCCCATGCTGCGAGCAGAGCCAGCGATGGTGCGTACGGCTGCGTCCATATCAGCAGCGGTCAGATCAGCCTGCTTGGTCTTGGCGATCTCTTCGAGCTGAGCACGAGTAACGGTGCCAACCTTGACGCTGTTCGGGCGAGCCGAACCGCTAGTCAGACCAGCAGCTTTCTTCAACAGAACCGAAGCTGGGGTGCTTTTGGTTTCGAAGGTGAAGCTACGATCGCTATAAACAGTGATGATCACTGGAGTCGGCAGACCAGGTTCCATGCCCTGAGTCTTGGCGTTGAACGCCTTGCAGAATTCCATGATGTTCACGCCATGCTGACCGAGAGCCGGGCCGACGGGCGGGCTAGGGTTAGCTTGTGCAGCCTTTACTTGCAGCTTGATATAAGCCGTGATTTTCTTAGCCATTAGCTACTCCAATTCGGGTTCTGACGCCTTACGGCTCCCCGGTTTACTTACGTGTTTATCCCAGTGACGACAAAACCCCGCAGCCTGAGGCTGCGGGGTACGGGATGCTTTGTCAGCTATGCCTTTTCGACCTGACTAAACTCCAGCTCAACCGGAGTGGAGCGACCAAAAATAGTCACAGCCACCTGAATCCGGCTTTTTTCATAGTTCACTTCTTCGACAACGCCGCTGAAATCAGCGAACGGACCGTCAATTACGCGGACCATCTCACCTGGTTCAAACAGCGTTTTCGGCTTCGGCTTGTCGCTACCATCAGCGACGCGACGCAGAATTGCATCAGCCTCTTTATCGGTAATCGGCGCTGGCTTATCAGCGGTACCGCCAATAAAGCCCATGACGCGAGGCGTATCCTTGACCAAGTGCCAAGTGCCTTCGTTCATGTCCATCTGTACCAGAACATAACCGGGGAAGAACTTGCGTTCACTTTTGCGCTTCTGGCCATTACGCATCTCAACCACTTCTTCAGTGGGGACCAGAATCTCGCCGAACCCATCTTCCATGCCGGCCAGCTTGACGCGCTCGATCAGAGAGCGCATTACATGCTTCTCGTAACCCGAGTAAGCATGCACAACGTACCAACGCTTAGCCACGGGACACCTTTAACCAACGATCATGGAAACAAGCCAGCCTAGCAGGGAGTCAAGCCCCCACAGCAACAGCGCCATCACCAGCACAACCGCCACTACGATGAGCGTGGTTTGCATGGTTTCCTGGCGAGTCGGCCAAACGACCTTTCGTATTTCAACCCGAGCTTCTTTAGCCAGCCCGAAAAATGCCTGCCCTTTAGCAGTTTGCAACGCAACAGCAGCCGCAACAGCTGCAATTGCCAACAAACCGAGGACACGGTACAGAATCGGCTCACCAGAGAAGAACTGATTGCCAACCACGCCAACCACCACCAAAGCGACTACAACGAGCCACTTGAGCAGATCAAAGCGCGATTCTTTGGCTTCAGCCTTAACAGTCATTTACGAGGATCCTGTGAAAGGAGTGCCAGCTTCAATTTCTTGATGAAACTGGCAGGTCAGGAGGGAATCGAACCCCCAACCTACGGTTTTGGAGACCGTCGCTCTGCCAATTGAGCTACTGACCTAAAACAAAATCAGGCCGACCATTATGCCGGCCTGACGGGGACTTATCAACGATTACTCGATGATTTTGGCAACTACGCCAGCACCAACGGTACGGCCGCCTTCGCGAATCGCGAAACGCAGACCATCTTCCATGGCGATCGACTTGATCAAGGTAACAACCATCTTGATGTTGTCGCCTGGCATTACCATCTCAACGCCTTCCGGCAGTTCGCAGCTACCAGTAACGTCGGTAGTACGGAAGTAGAACTGAGGACGGTAGCCTTTGAAGAACGGAGTGTGACGACCACCTTCGTCTTTGCTCAGGATGTAAACCTCAGCTTCGAACTTGGTGTGCGGCTTAACCGAACCCGGCTTGGCCAGTACTTGACCACGCTCAACGTCTTCACGCTTGGTACCACGCAGCAGAACGCCGCAGTTCTCGCCAGCACGACCTTCGTCGAGCAGTTTGCGGAACATTTCAACGCCGGTGCAGGTAGTCTGAGTGGTGTCACGCAGACCAACGATTTCCAGAGGCTCTTGAACCTTGACGATACCGCGCTCGATACGACCGGTAACTACAGTACCGCGACCCGAGATCGAGAATACGTCTTCGATTGGCATCAGGAATGGCTTGTCGATAACACGAACTGGCTCAGGAATGTAGCTATCCAGAGTCTCAACCAGCTTCTTGACAGCGCTGGTGCCCATTTCGTTGTCGTCTTGGCCGTTCAAAGCCATCAGAGCCGAACCGATGATGATCGGAGTGTCGTCGCCTGGGAACTCGTAAGTGCTCAGCAGATCACGAACTTCCATCTCTACCAGTTCCAGCAGCTCAGCGTCGTCCACCATGTCAGCCTTGTTCAGGAAGACAACGATGTAAGGAACGCCTACCTGACGGGACAGCAGGATGTGCTCACGAGTTTGCGGCATCGGACCATCAGCGGCCGAGCAAACCAGGATCGCGCCGTCCATCTGAGCAGCACCAGTGATCATGTTTTTTACGTAGTCAGCGTGACCTGGGCAGTCAACGTGCGCGTAGTGACGCACGGCCGAATCGTATTCAACGTGAGCGGTGTTGATGGTGATACCACGAGCTTTTTCTTCTGGAGCGCTGTCGATCTTGTCGAAGTCAACGCGAGCCGAACCGAAAACCTCGGAGCAAACACGAGTCAGCGCAGCGGTCAGAGTGGTTTTACCGTGGTCAACGTGACCGATGGTGCCAACGTTGACGTGCGGTTTGTTCCGTTCAAACTTTTCTTTAGCCATCAGAGCGTCTCCCATCGATTAAGTGCGCGAACCACGCAACCATTAAAACAAAGGCAGATATTTGCATATCTGCCTTTTAATAATGGAGCTCTTGAGCGGATTTGAACCGCTGACCTCACCCTTACCAAGGGTGTGCTCTACCAACTGAGCTACAAGAGCAAACTCTTTAAAACAAACGCCGCAAACATGGAGCGGGTAGCGGGAATCGAACCCGCACCATCAGCTTGGAAGGCTGAGGTTCTACCGTTGAACTATACCCGCGGAGCCTGCAGCTCTCGCTAAATATGGTGGAGGGGGAAGGATTCGAACCTTCGAAACTCGCGTGTCAGATTTACAGTCTGATCCCTTTGGCCACTCGGGAACCCCTCCAAAGTGAGGCGGCATTCTCTTCGCATGCCACCCTACTGTCAAGCAATTCCTCATAAAAAACTTGAGGTTAGCGCAATCGACAGCAACTTTTCAGAACACCCCGAAAGGCAACCCTGCAAAGCGGGCGCCATTCTATTCAAACTAATTGGGCGATGCAACGCTTTCGCAAGGCATTAATTGATGTTGCAGGCCGCCAAAATCTCTTGCCAACAGTTGCAGCAATCCATCATCAACCAACCGGCGACTACCCGGAGCAATTCGCACCCAGAAATTGCGATGCGCACGAGGCAACTCACGCATCTGAGGCTCGTACCCCACCTCACGCAGCCTCTGCATCACGCTTTCTGCAGACTCATTACGAGGAAACATGCCTAGCGAAATACCGTTCGAAAGATCGCCTTGAGTGATGATGTAGCTGTCTATTTTTCTTGCCTGCAGCTCTTTTAACTGACGCAAGGATGCCTGGCGCGAGGCGAGCGGCGGCAAGTAAACCCAATAATCGAGCCCTGCCGGAGCATCCACAACCTGGACGCTAGACTGAATATCCAACGTAATCAGACGCTGCTCCACCAGCCTTGCGGATTCTTCATGATCGAAACCACCGAGATACATACACACCTCGGCAGCCTCAGCAGGCTCGTCGTCAGAACGCTCGCGGCGACGCTGCGCGCCGTCGGACTCACTAAGCAAGCGAATGTCACGACGCACCTCCTGATGCAAAGATAAAGGCGCAACTTCCTTGACGCGAAGCGGGGCCTGCTGCTGATGCCAGACGTAGTAGAAAAGATTCAAAACCAGCAGAAACAAAAACAACCAACGCATATGGACCTCAAGGCAACGGACATGCGATAGCAAGGCCGACGAAAATCAGGTCGGGCATTGCACGCGCAGCAGGCAGAATTTCTTTGACGGACCCCGCATCTCCCCCTGTAAGAAAGACAGAAAAAGAGTCAGCCCAATATCCGCGAGCCAGCTCAAGCTGAGTTTGAACGAACCCTCGCAGCATCAACGAACAACCTCGCTCCACAGCCTCAACCGTGGAGCGCCCCGGAACCAAGACCTGCATAGCCTCTTCAGCAGCGTCATCTTCGTAACGAATCCGGCGGGTGTGCGTCCGCAGCTGACTTCGCATCAGCGGCAGCCCCGGGCAAATAAACCCACCCAGGTGCTCCCCGCCGGCATCAACAAAGTCTGACGTCACGGCAGTGCCGAGATCCAGAACCAGACAGGCACCACCAGCAAGACGATACGCGCCAAGCACCGCCATCCATCGATCCAACCCTAACCGCTCGTAATCGCTGTAGCCGTTCTTGACACCGGCAGCGGACGGCGCCGGGCGCGCGCACAATGCCAACACACCAAACTGTTGAGACAAGAGCTCCACAATCGATGCTGTCTCCTCATCACTCCTAACACTTACCAATCTCGCCGCGCTGAACACTACGCCTGGTAACGCCCAGAGTGCAGCAAGAAGCTCATCAGCGCTCCCCACTACACCACTATTGAAAACTGCCGCTTGATCCAGCACGCGCCACTTAATAAAGCTGTTGCCGCAGTCAAGCTCAAGAATCATCACGCAACCTCAAACTAAGCTCACCGCCACTATATTGGTGCTCAGTTCCAGCAACCAAGAGGCGCAAGGCGCCCTGGGCATTTACTCCAAGCACAACCCCATCAATGCTCTGACTCCCCGCAGAAAGGCGAACCTTTTGGCCTTGCCACAAATGCTCGACCTCCCACTCCTCCCGAATCGCTTTAAACCCTTCTTTGAGGTGCGTCCGCAAGTAGCGACTTAAATGCACGTTCAAGCTATTAATAAGCACACTGCGGTCGATCATTTTGCCGCTTTCAAGGCGCATGGACGTCCAAGGCTGGTCGATCACATTCTGACTGCGCATATTGACGTTGATCCCAACACCGATCACTACATGGCAAACATCTGCCGGATCACCGGACAACTCCAGCAATATGCCGGCGATCTTTTTACCGCGCACCAGGATATCGTTTGGCCATTTAAGCCCCCCACCTGCTACACCCAATTCGCGTATCGCACCCAGCACCGCTAGCCCAACGACCAGACTCAGCCCCTCAAACTGAGCCGCCCCGCCCTCCGCGCGCAAGAGAAGGCTGTAATAAACATTTTCCCCAAAGGGACTAGCCCATTGCCGGCCGCGCCGGCCGCGCCCAGCGGTCTGCCGCTCGGCGACTACAAAAAATGGGGGTGAAAATCCTCTTTCGAGGCATCTGAACGCTTCAGCATTAGTCGAATCAATGCTTTCAACCACATAGGGGGACCATCCCCCTGGATTGGGCAGCAGATGATCACGCTCCAATAGAGAGATAGGGCTTTCGAGGGAATATCCTCGCCCGCGCACTTTGTGGATAAGGAGACCGTGCGCTGACTCCAACTCTTTAAGCTGTTTCCAGACAGCCGCACGACTTATACCTAGGGCCCGGCCAAGAGCCTCGCCCGAATGAAAGCGACCATCTTGCAGAAGCGTCAGTAAATCCGGCATTTGCAGTAAGCCCAACTGAAAGGCACGCATCATATCGATGCACTTGGGGATTGCATAGAAAGCATACGAAGCTGGTGATCAGGACACTCGAGACAGCTCGCCGGGCGCGCTTCACTTTTCCGCGCCCAAAAACAAACCCCCTACCCGTTTTCACGAGTAGGGGGTTTGGAATTTAAGCTTGACGATGACCTACTCTCACATGGGGAGACCCCACACTACCATCGGCGATGCGTCGTTTCACTACTGAGTTCGGGATGGGATCAGGTGGTTCCAACGCTCTATGGTCGTCAAGCAATTCGGGTGGAGCGTCGCGTTAGCGCAGCTCCAAATTGGGTATGTGATGGTGTTGCGGGTAATTTGTGTGTTTGCCGAATTTTCGGTTTGTATCGTCTTCACACCGTCAATTTGCGCTAAGCAAATTGCTTGGGTGTTATATGGTCAAGCCTCACGGGCAATTAGTATGGGTTAGCTCAACGCCTCACAACGCTTACACACCCCACCTATCAACGTCGTAGTCTTCGACGGCCCTTTAGGGGATTCAAGATCCCAGTGAGATCTCATCTTGAGGCTAGTTTCCCGCTTAGATGCTTTCAGCGGTTATCTATTCCGAACATAGCTACCCGGCGATGCCACTGGCGTGACAACCGGAACACCAGAGGTTCGTCCACTCCGGTCCTCTCGTACTAGGAGCAGCCCCTCTCAAATCTCAAACGTCCACGGCAGATAGGGACCGAACTGTCTCACGACGTTCTAAACCCAGCTCGCGTACCACTTTAAATGGCGAACAGCCATACCCTTGGGACCGGCTTCAGCCCCAGGATGTGATGAGCCGACATCGAGGTGCCAAACACCGCCGTCGATATGAACTCTTGGGCGGTATCAGCCTGTTATCCCCGGAGTACCTTTTATCCGTTGAGCGATGGCCCTTCCATACAGAACCACCGGATCACTAAGACCTACTTTCGTACCTGCTCGACGTGTCTGTCTCGCAGTCAAGCGCGCTTTTGCCTTTATACTCTACGACCGATTTCCGACCGGCCTGAGCGCACCTTCGTACTCCTCCGTTACTCTTTAGGAGGAGACCGCCCCAGTCAAACTACCCACCATACACTGTCCTCGATCCGGATAACGGACCAGAGTTAGAACCTCAAAGTTGCCAGGGTGGTATTTCAAGATTGGCTCCACGCGAACTGGCGTCCACGCTTCAAAGCCTCCCACCTATCCTACACAAGCAAATTCAAAGTCCAGTGCAAAGCTATAGTAAAGGTTCACGGGGTCTTTCCGTCTAGCCGCGGATACACTGCATCTTCACAGCGATTTCAATTTCACTGAGTCTCGGGTGGAGACAGCGCCGCCATCGTTACGCCATTCGTGCAGGTCGGAACTTACCCGACAAGGAATTTCGCTACCTTAGGACCGTTATAGTTACGGCCGCCGTTTACCGGGGCTTCGATCAAGAGCTTCGCGTTAGCTAACCCCATCAATTAACCTTCCGGCACCGGGCAGGCGTCACACCCTATACGTCCACTTTCGTGTTTGCAGAGTGCTGTGTTTTTAATAAACAGTCGCAGCGGCCTGGTATCTTCGACCGGCATGAGCTTACGCAGTAAATGCTTCACCCTCACCGGCGCACCTTCTCCCGAAGTTACGGTGCCATTTTGCCTAGTTCCTTCACCCGAGTTCTCTCAAGCGCCTTGGTATTCTCTACCCAACCACCTGTGTCGGTTTGGGGTACGGTTCCTAGTTATCTGAAGCTTAGAGGCTTTTCTTGGAAGCATGGCATCAACCACTTCGCGCTCTAATGAGCACTCGTCATCAGTTCTCAGCCTTAACCGCCCGGATTTACCTAAGCAGTCAGCCTACAACCTTAAACTTGGACAACCAACGCCAAGCTGGCCTAGCCTTCTCCGTCCCCCCATCGCAATAACTAGAAGTACAGGAATATTAACCTGTTTTCCATCGACTACGCTTTTCAGCCTCGCCTTAGGGACCGACTAACCCTGCGTCGATTAACGTTGCGCAGGAAACCTTGGTCTTTCGGCGTGGGTGTTTTTCACACCCATTGTCGTTACTCATGTCAGCATTCGCACTTCTGATACCTCCAGCAAGCTTCTCAACTCACCTTCACAGGCTTACAGAACGCTCCTCTACCGCATCACCTAAGTGATACCCGTAGCTTCGGTGCATGGTTTGAGCCCCGTTACATCTTCCGCGCAGGCCGACTCGACTAGTGAGCTATTACGCTTTCTTTAAAGGGTGGCTGCTTCTAAGCCAACCTCCTAGCTGTCTAAGCCTTCCCACATCGTTTCCCACTTAACCATGACTTTGGGACCTTAGCTGACGGTCTGGGTTGTTTCCCTTTTCACGACGGACGTTAGCACCCGCCGTGTGTCTCCCGTGCTCGCACTTGCTGGTATTCGGAGTTTGCATCGGTTTGGTAAGTCGGGATGACCCCCTAGCCGAAACAGTGCTCTACCCCCAGCAGTGATACACGAGGCGCTACCTAAATAGCTTTCGAGGAGAACCAGCTATCTCCGAGCTTGATTAGCCTTTCACTCCGATCCACAGGTCATCCGCTAACTTTTCAACGGTAGTCGGTTCGGTCCTCCAGTTAGTGTTACCCAACCTTCAACCTGCCCATGGATAGATCGCCCGGTTTCGGGTCTATACCCAGCGACTAAACGCCCTATTAAGACTCGCTTTCGCTACGCCTCCCCTATTCGGTTAAGCTCGCCACTGAATATAAGTCGCTGACCCATTATACAAAAGGTACGCAGTCACCCAACAAAGTGGGCTCCCACTGCTTGTACGCATACGGTTTCAGGATCTATTTCACTCCCCTCTCCGGGGTTCTTTTCGCCTTTCCCTCACGGTACTAGTTCACTATCGGTCAGTCAGTAGTATTTAGCCTTGGAGGATGGTCCCCCCATATTCAGACAAAGTTTCTCGTGCTCCGTCCTACTCGATTTCATTGATAAGAGATTTTCGCGTACAGGGCTATCACCCACTATGGCCGCACTTTCCAGAGCGTTCCGCTAATCTCAAATCAACTTAAGGGCTAGTCCCCGTTCGCTCGCCACTACTAAGGGAATCTCGGTTGATTTCTTTTCCTCAGGGTACTTAGATGTTTCAGTTCCCCTGGTTCGCTTCTTACACCTATGTATTCAGTGCAAGATACTTAACTTATGTTAAGTGGGTTCCCCCATTCAGACATCTCCGGATCAAAGTCTGTTTGCCGACTCCCCGAAGCTTTTCGCAGGCTACCACGTCTTTCATCGCCTCTGACTGCCAAGGCATCCACCGTATGCGCTTCTTCACTTGACCATATAACCCCAAGCAATCTGGTTATACTATGAAGACGACATTCGCCGAAAATTCGAAATACTCTTGATCTCTCAAGAGAACTCACAAATTTTACCTTAGCCTGAATAAACACCAGTGAAAGTGCTATCCAGTCTATCTTTCTATCACATACCCAAATTTTTAAAGAACGATAATACTTTCTAGTCAAAGACCAGAATTCAATATTCAACCAACAGGCGAATACTCAATTCTGAACTCTACATGTCGTCGTGGTGGAGCCAAACGGGATCGAACCGTTGACCTCCTGCGTGCAAGGCAGGCGCTCTCCCAGCTGAGCTATGGCCCCGTATCTGAGGCTTCTTCCACAACAATTGGTGGGTCTGGGCAGATTCGAACTGCCGACCTCACCCTTATCAGGGGTGCGCTCTAACCAACTGAGCTACAGACCCAATTGTTCGGGCTACTAGGCTGACAACTCGTCACTGATCCTCCTAAAACCTCTAGGACGACCCTATCGTCTTTCGCAATGAATCAAGCAATTCGTGTGGGAGCTTATAAGGAAGCTGATGTCGTCGATTAAGGAGGTGATCCAGCCGCAGGTTCCCCTACGGCTACCTTGTTACGACTTCACCCCAGTCATGAATCACACCGTGGTAACCGTCCTCCCGAAGGTTAGACTAGCTACTTCTGGTGCAACCCACTCCCATGGTGTGACGGGCGGTGTGTACAAGGCCCGGGAACGTATTCACCGTGACGTTCTGATTCACGATTACTAGCGATTCCGACTTCACGCAGTCGAGTTGCAGACTGCGATCCGGACTACGATCGGTTTTATGGGATTAGCTCCACCTCGCGGCTTGGCAACCCTTTGTACCGACCATTGTAGCACGTGTGTAGCCCTGGCCGTAAGGGCCATGATGACTTGACGTCATCCCCACCTTCCTCCGGTTTGTCACCGGCAGTCTCCTTAGAGTGCCCACCATAACGTGCTGGTAACTAAGGACAAGGGTTGCGCTCGTTACGGGACTTAACCCAACATCTCACGACACGAGCTGACGACAGCCATGCAGCACCTGTGTCTGAGTTCCCGAAGGCACCAATCCATCTCTGGAAAGTTCTCAGCATGTCAAGGCCAGGTAAGGTTCTTCGCGTTGCTTCGAATTAAACCACATGCTCCACCGCTTGTGCGGGCCCCCGTCAATTCATTTGAGTTTTAACCTTGCGGCCGTACTCCCCAGGCGGTCGACTTAATGCGTTAGCTGCGCCACTAAAGTCTCAAGGACCCCAACGGCTAGTCGACATCGTTTACGGCGTGGACTACCAGGGTATCTAATCCTGTTTGCTCCCCACGCTTTCGCACCTCAGTGTCAGTATCAGTCCAGGTGGTCGCCTTCGCCACTGGTGTTCCTTCCTATATCTACGCATTTCACCGCTACACAGGAAATTCCACCACCCTCTACCATACTCTAGCTCGACAGTTTTGAATGCAGTTCCCAGGTTGAGCCCGGGGATTTCACATCCAACTTAACGAACCACCTACGCGCGCTTTACGCCCAGTAATTCCGATTAACGCTTGCACCCTCTGTATTACCGCGGCTGCTGGCACAGAGTTAGCCGGTGCTTATTCTGTCGGTAACGTCAAAATTGCAGAGTATTAATCTACAACCCTTCCTCCCAACTTAAAGTGCTTTACAATCCGAAGACCTTCTTCACACACGCGGCATGGCTGGATCAGGCTTTCGCCCATTGTCCAATATTCCCCACTGCTGCCTCCCGTAGGAGTCTGGACCGTGTCTCAGTTCCAGTGTGACTGATCATCCTCTCAGACCAGTTACGGATCGTCGCCTTGGTGAGCCATTACCTCACCAACTAGCTAATCCGACCTAGGCTCATCTATTAGCGCAAGGCCCGAAGGTCCCCTGCTTTCTCCCGTAGGACGTATGCGGTATTAGCGTTCCTTTCGAAACGTTGTCCCCCACTAATAGGCAGATTCCTAGGCATTACTCACCCGTCCGCCGCTGAATCAAGGAGCAAGCTCCTCTCATCCGCTCGACTTGCATGTGTTAGGCCTGCCGCCAGCGTTCAATCTGAGCCATGATCAAACTCTTCAGTTCAAACATATCTGGGTTTTGTGAAAACCCTAAACTTGGCTCAGCAATCGCAAAAAACTCTCAAATTAACGAGTGTTACTTGTGATGCTGATAATCTGGTGACTATCAGTCTTACCTCACAAGCACCCACACGAATTGCTTGATTCAGTTGTTAAAGAACAGTTGGTTAAGCCTTTCGTCTCAACCGAGGCGCGCATTCTACAGCAGCCTCTTATTCCGTCAAGCGATTTCGAAAATTTCTTTTCAAACTCAACCGCTTGCGCTTCAGATCAACTTCAGTCTCTCGTCAGCGGGAGGCGAATTCTACAGCGTTTCAAACCGCTGTCAACCACCTCATTTACCGCTTTTCGATCAACTTACTCGACCGACCAACAAGACCAACCTTCAACCTTGTCAGCCCGGCGCATTCTACGCAGATCGCTCTGCTTTGCAACCTTCAATTTCAACCTAACCTATTGATTAGAAATAACTTTTAGAAGCCTTCCGCGCCGGAAGAGGTGCGAATTATAAGCACCTGGGAAACGCCGTCAAGGCATTAATTGACCTTTTACTCAGCTTTTAACGTAACCCGCGCAAAAGCCTTCTTACCGGCCTGACAAACATGGGCACTGCCGAGCTTGTATATAAAGGTGCGATCCACAACCTCACCATCTATACGTACGCTGCCAGCGCTCAGCAAATCACGCGCACCCGCAGCGTTCTTTACCAGCCCTGCTCTATTAAGTAGAGAAGCAATTGGTAAGTCCTCGGCCGATAACACCTCAACCTCAGGCAAATCGTCTGGCAGCTCACCTTCTTTCATGCGATTGCCGGCAGAGCGATGCGCACTCGCAGCTGCCTCGTCACCGTGAAAACGCGCAACGATCTCTTCCGCAAGCTTGATCTTGATGTCACGCGGATTCGCACCCGCAGCAACATCCGCCTTAAAGACCTCAATCTCCGCCATAGACCAGAAGCTCAGCAGCTCGAAATAACGCCACATCAGCGCGTCAGGAATGGATACCAGCTTATTGTACATAACCCCCGGCGCTTCCTGGATGCCGACGTAGTTGCCCAGCGATTTGGACATCTTCTTCACGCCATCCAACCCTTCCAGCAACGGCATGGTCAGGATGGTTTGCGCTTCTTGCCCATAAGCACGTTGCAGCTCGCGCCCCATGAGCAGGTTGAATTTCTGATCAGTACCGCCGAGCTCAACGTCTGCTTTCAGCGCAACCGAGTCATACCCCTGCACAAGGGGGTAGAGAAATTCATGAATAGCAATCGGCTGATTGGTGGAATAGCGCTTACTGAAGTCATCACGCTCAAGCATCCGCGCCACGGTGTATTGCGAAGCAAGGCGGATGAAGTCGGCCGGGGTCAACTGATCCATCCAGGTGGAATTGAACGCCACCTCGGTTTTCGCCGGATCGAGAATTTTGAAGACCTGAGTCTTGTAGGTTTCAGCGTTATCCAGCACTTGCGCACGGGTGAGCGGTGGACGAGTGGCGCTCTTGCCGCTGGGGTCACCGATCATGCCGGTGAAGTCGCCAATGAGGAAAACGACCTGATGCCCCAACTCCTGAAACTGACGCAGCTTATTAATAAGCACGGTATGGCCAAGGTGCAGGTCCGGGGCGGTCGGGTCGAAACCAGCCTTAATGCGTAGCGGCTGGCCGCGCTTGAGTTTCTCGACCAACTCGGCCTCGACCAATACCTCTTCTGCGCCGCGCTTGATCAGCGCCAGCTGCTCTTCAACCGACTTCATACCCGCCCCGCTACCACCTGATTTTCGAAGGGAACCAACCATACAAGATCACCAACTAATTACAAGTTTGTGCCTGCCGCTTGTCCCTACGCTAAAACCCGGAAAACCATAGGCTTGCCTCGGGGTGATTTTGGTTATATTTTATACAGTTATTTCATATTCATGATTTTCTTCATCTCATCTTTTCATCTTTTCAAAGTCAAAATCACCTTATGACCTCTATTTCTAAAGCGCCTCCGCCGTATCCGAAAAGTCATCTGCTTGCGGCCAGCGGCATTGCCGCCCTTCTAAGCCTGGCGTTGCTGGTGTTTCCGTCTCGAGAAGTTGAAGCAAAAAAGACCACGCTCAATCTCGACCTCAACGCTAGTGAACAACTTCAAACCAATCCAAGCGAACAGCAGCCACGCTTGCCAGGCGAGACGTCGGCGTCGCCTTTTGCTCAAGTAGATCCACAGAACTCCGAGACACAACAAGCCGAGCAGCCTGCAGAAAAACTGCAAGCTCCAGTTGCGGAGGCCGCGCCGGTAGATCCCTACACCAAGCTCATCACCGTGGCGAACGGGGACACACTATCGACCGTTTTCCAGAAAGCCGGTCTGACACCCGCTCACCTCCACGAAGCGCTGAGCAGCAGCAACGACGCCAAGCGTTTCGGTCAGCTGAAGATCGGCCAAGTGCTTGAGGTCAAGCTCACCCAAGACGGCGGCTTGCAGCACCTGCAAAGCAAACTCAGCGACCTGGAAACAATCACGCTGGCAAAAACAGACAATGGCTTTGAGTTCAAACGCGAGCTGACCAAGCCGACCATCCGCACCGCCTACGCGCATGGCGTCATCGACAGCTCTCTTTTCGTATCGGCCAAGCGCGCCGGTCTGTCGCATAACATGACGATGGATTTGGCGAACGTGTTCGGCTACGACATCGATTTCGCGCAGGACCTTCGTGAAGGCGACGAATTCGAAGTGATCTACGAGCAGAAGGTGGTGAATGACAAGAAGGTCGGCGACGGCAACATCCTCGCTGCTCGCTTCGTCAACCGTGGCAAACCCTTCACCGCGGTCCGTTACACCAGCAAACAAGGCTCCACCAGCTACTACACCGCTGACGGCAACAGCATGCGCAAAGCGTTTATCCGCACGCCGGTGGACTTCGCGCGCATCAGCTCACGTTTTTCGATGGGTCGGTTCCATCCGATTCTGAACAAGATTCGCGCACACAAAGGCGTGGATTACGCCGCTCCGCGAGGCACGCCGATCAAAGCAGCCGGCGACGGTCGCGTGCAGCTGGCGGGCCGCCGTGGTGGTTACGGCAACACCATAATCATTCAGCACAACAAAACCTACACCACGCTGTACGGCCATATGCAGGGCTTCGCCAAAGGCATCAAAACCGGAAGCATGGTCAAACAGGGTCAAGTGATCGGTTACATCGGCACCACTGGCCTGTCGACCGGCCCGCACCTGCACTATGAGTTTCAGGTGAATGGCCAACATGTCGATCCGCTGAGCCAGAAGCTGGCCATGGCAGACCCGATTTCCGGCCCAGACAAAGCGCGCTTCATGCAAATGAGCAAACCGCTAATGGCGCAGATGGATCAAGAAAAGGCCACCATGCTGGCCTTGAACAAGCGTTAAGCCGTGCCGCGCTATATAGGAGTGATGTCCGGCACCAGCCTTGATGGGCTGGACATCGCTCTAATCGACCAAAGCGACACCACTACCCTTCTCGCCACTCGCTACCTGCCCATGCCGGACAACCTACGCGCCGACTTGCTAGCGCTTTGCAGCGCCGGCCCGGACGAGTTGGCCCGAAGCGCGGTCGCCGAAAACCAGTGGGCGAATCTCGCAGCTGACGGCATCCACGCGATGCTTAACGAACAGCAATTCACACCAAACGATATCCGCGCCATCGGGAGCCACGGCCAAACAGTTCGGCATGAACCCGCGCGCGGCTTCACCATTCAAATCGGCAACCCGCCACTTCTCACCGAACTGACCGGCATTACCGTCGTCGCCGATTTCCGCCGGCGCGACGTCGCCGCCGGCGGCCAGGGCGCACCATTGGTTCCCGCGTTCCACGATGCGCTGTTCAGTGACGGGTTCAGCCGTCAGGCCATCCTCAATATCGGTGGCTTCAGCAACCTCAGCCTGCTCGATCCGCAGCAGCCGGTGCACGGTTTCGACTCTGGCCCTGGAAACGTGCTGATGGACGCCTGGATTAGTCGTCACCAGGGCGTAAGTTACGACCGCAATGGCGATTGGGCAGCAAGCGGCACGGTGTCTGACGCGCTACTCGGTGCGCTCTTGAGTGACCCGTTCTTCACGACCAAAGGCCCAAAGAGCACCGGCCGTGAGCTATTCAACCTGCCCTGGCTGGACCAACACCTGAACGAGCGCCCAACGATCAACCCAGCGGATGTGCAGGCCACGCTGCTAGAGATGACGGCACAGAGCATCATCGGCGCGCTGACCAATGCCCAGCAGAATACGGAACGGCTTCTGGTCTGCGGCGGCGGTGCCCGCAACCTTACCTTGATGAAACGCCTCGGCGAATTGCTGCCCGGCTGCAGCGTGCAGAGCACTGATGAACACGGCGTGCCAGCCGACTGGGTAGAGGCCATGGCATTCGCCTGGCTTGCACATTGCTGCCTGGAAAACATTCCCAGCAATCGCCCAAGCGTCACCGGAGCCAAAGGACTGCGGGTGCTAGGCGCCATTTACCCGGCCTGATTGCAGAAACGAAAACGCCGCGCAATCGCGCGGCGTCGTTGTAACTACCATCACTCAGATCGAGAAGGACGACCCGCAGCCGCACGTGGTCGTTGCGTTCGGGTTTTTGATCACGAAACGCGAACCTTCCAGGCCTTCCTGATAATCAACTTCCGCACCTGCCAGGTACTGAAAGCTCATCGGGTCGACCACCAGGCTTACGCCTTCGCGCTCAACGATGGTGTCGTCATCGGCAACTTCTTCATCGAAGGTGAAGCCGTATTGGAAGCCGGAGCAACCGCCACCGGTGACGAACACACGCAATTTCAGACGTGGATTGCCTTCCTCATCGACCAGGTTTTTGACCTTGTTCGCCGCGCCGTGCGTGAATTGCAGCGGAGTGGGGGTGAAGGATTCGACGCTCATGCTGTCTTTCTCCCGGCCAGTGGCCGACGTGTTACTTGGGGACAGCGGCATTATCCGCTTCCCCTACCAAAATGGTCAACTATTGAACGGCGACCGCCAGCTGCATGCCGTGCGGTCGCTTGGTCTATTACGGCAGCAACGCAGCGTGGGACAGGCCCAAACGCTCGTCCAGCCCAAACAGAATGTTCATGTTCTGTACGGCCTGGCCCGACGCACCTTTGACCAGGTTGTCGATCACCGACAGCACCACCACCAAATCACCGCCTTGTGGGCGGTGCACTGCGATACGGCAGACGTTAGCGCCGCGTACGCTGCGCGTTTCCGGATGACTACCGGCCGGCATCACATCCACAAACGGCTCGTTGGCGTAACGTTTTTCAAACAATTCCTGCAGATTGACGGACTTATCCGTCACCGTGGCGTACAGCGTGGAGTGGATGCCGCGAATCATCGGCGTCAGGTGCGGCACGAAGGTCAGACCCACTTCACCGCCCGCAGCGCGACGCAAGCCTTGGCTGATTTCCGGCAAATGGCGATGACCTTTCACCGAATACGCCATCATACTTTCGCCGGCTTCGCAGAAGAGTGAGCCCACTTTCGCGCCGCGTCCGGCACCGCTAACACCCGATTTGCAGTCAGCGATCAAGCGGCTGTTATCGGCCAAACCGGCTTCCAGCAAGGGAAGAAAACCCAGCTGTGTGGCGGTCGGGTAGCAGCCGGGCACTGCAATCAGGCGAGCTGTTTTGATTTGCTCACGGTTCACTTCCGGCAGCCCGTACACCGCTTCGCCTAACAGATCCGGCGCGCCGTGGGGCTGGCCGTACCACTTGGCCCATTCCTCGGCATCTTGCAAACGGAAGTCGGCCGAGAGGTCGATCACCTTGGTGCCTGCCGCCAGCAATTCGCCGGCCAGGACATGCGCGACGCCGTGCGGGGTGGCGAAGAACACCACATCGCAAGCGCCCAGAGTAGCGGTGTCCGGAACGGTAAAGCTGAGGTTGTCGTAATGGCCGCGCAGGTTCGGGTACATCTCATCGACGCGGGTGCCCGCTTCCGAGCGCGAGGTGATGACCACCACCTCAGCCTGTGGATGCTGTGCCAACAGGCGCAACAACTCGACCCCGGTGTAGCCTGTGCCGCCGACGATACCGACCTTGACCATCACGAACCCCCTGTAAAACTGAATGCCCACTGCGCAACAGCGCTGCAGTCCTCCCCGAGTCGGGGAAAGCTGCCGATGATACGGCTGCATCCGTCAACGGCCAACCGCCTTGGTGACGTATGACCGGGATAACCTGTTTAATACGGCCACTTCAGGCGCTCAACCGCCGCTTCATTCCGCCGCTTAGGAAACCCCGAATGCTCTACCTTTGGGTCAAGGCCTTTCACATCATCGCCATGGTTTGTTGGTTCGCCGGGCTGTTCTACCTTCCCCGTCTGTTCGTCTATCACGCCATGAGCGAAGACAACGTCAGCAAAGAACGCTTCTGCGTGATGGAGCGCAAGCTCTATCGCGGCATCATGACACCCTCGATGCTCGCCACCGTTGGCCTTGGCATCTGGCTGCTGTGGCTCAACCCCGGCCTGCTCAGCCAAGGTTGGATGCACGCCAAGCTGACCTTGGTGGTGCTGCTGATTGGTTACCACCATATGTGCGGCGCCATGCGCAAACGCTTCGCCGCCGAGCAGCAAAGCCGCAGCCACGTGTTTTATCGCTGGTTTAACGAAGCGCCGGTACTGGCCTTGCTGGCCATCGTAATTCTGGTGGTCGTGCGTCCGTTCTAACTGCCTCCGTTGTAACTGTTACTGCTGCTGCCGCAGCATCCATGCGACCGATTTGGAGAACGCCCATGTCTTTGCCCGCCCTGCTCGACCAACGCCTGCGTTTACCGGTAGTTGCTGCACCGATGTTTCTGGTCTCCAACCCGCAACTGGTATTGGCGTGCTGTAACAACGGCATCGTTGGCAGCTTCCCCGCACTGAATCAACGCGAAAGCAGCGGTTTCAAAGCCTGGCTGGACGAGATTAACGCAGGCTTGAGCAGCGACGCCGCGCCTTACGCCGTCAACCTCATCGTGCACAACACCAACCCGCGCCTGCAGGCCGACTTGGCCATCTGCGTGAAGCAGCGCGTGCCCATCGTCATCACCAGCCTCGGTGCAGTAAAAGAAGTGGTCGACGCGGTGCACAGCTACGGCGGTCTGGTATTCCACGACGTCACCACCCGCCGCCATGCCGAGAAAGCCGCCGAGGCCGGCGTCGATGGTCTGATTGCCGTCGCGGCTGGCGCCGGCGGTCATGCCGGAACGTGGAGTCCCTTTGCCCTGGTCGCAGAAATTCGCCAGTTCTTCGACAAAACCGTGCTGCTGGCCGGCTGCCTCAACCACGGCCATGAAATTCTGGCCGCGCAAATGCTCGGGGCCGACCTCGCTTACCTCGGCACCCGCATGATCGCCGTTAAGGAAAACGACGCGCCGCAGGCCTACAAAGACATGATCCTCGGCGCCAAAGCTGCCGACATCGTGCACACGCCCGCTGTCTCTGGCGTGCCCGCCAGCTTTATGCGCCAGAGCCTGGAGCAAGGCGGCTTTGACCTGGCCAAGCTGCAAGACAAGGGCGCGGTGAACTACGGCGAAAAGCTCAAACCCATCAACGACGAAGCCAAAGCCTGGAAAACCGTGTGGTCGGCCGGCCAAGGCGTGGGCGACATCAACGACCTGCCCAGCGTCGCTGAGCTGATTCAGCGCCTGGACAGCGAATACCGCGCCGCCCAGCAACGCACCGTGCAACTGGGTCAGCGCTGGCCGCGATGAACCGTCGCCACCTGCTGGGCCTGGGCGCACTGGGCCTGCTGGGGGCCTGGGCCGCGCGTCCAGGCGACAACGGCCGCCCTTACGACGACTACTTCGCCACGCTCAACCGCCTGCTGAAACAGGACGGCGGCGGCGTGCCGCAGCTGGTAGTCGACATGCAACGCCTGGACGTCAACGCCGAGTTGCTGGCCCAGCGGTTAGGCCCGACGCTGCCATTGCGACTGGTCGCCAAGTCACTGGCCAGCGACGGTTTGCTCGGCTATCTCGCGCAAAAACTCGCCACGCGGCGCTTTATGGTCTTCCACCAGCCGCAGCTCAATGGCCTGGCGCGGCTGTTTGCGGATGCCGATTTGCTCGTCGGCAAACCGCTGCCGATAAACGCCGCCCTGAGTTTTTATCAGCAACTGGGCGCGGCCTCCTCGTTCGACCCGGCCCGCCAAGTCACCTGGCTTATCGACACGCCGCAGCGCCTGCAGCAATACGCGGACCTGGCCGCAGCCCTGAAACAACCCGTGCAGATTGCTTTGGAAATTGACCTTGGCCTGGCCCGCGGCGGCTTCTCGACCCCGCAAGCCCTTGGCGAGGCGCTCGCCGCGCTGCGGACCCGCAACACTGATGTACGCCTGCGCGGCCTGATGGGCTATGACGCCCACGTCGCTCATTCGCCGCCGTGGGTCGGCCGCGACCGCGCGTTCGCCGACAGCAATGCCCGCTACCGCGCCTTTCTCGCCGCCGCGCAAACCTTCACCGACCTCTGGCCCGCACAACCCCTGCTCAACGGCGGCGGCAGCCTGACGTATGCCCTGCACGCACGCGGCGACACGCCGCTCAACGAGGTGGCCGTTGGTTCAGCCCTGCTGAAACCCAGCGAGTTCGACACCGACTTGCTCAGCGGTCACACGCCCGCCCTGTGGATCGCCACCCCGGTGCTCAAAGCGCAGACCGGCGAATTGCCCTATTTGAGCGGTATGCAAACTGCGTTGCAGACCTGGGACCGCAACCGCCAACAGGCCTACTACTTATACGGCGGTCGGTGGCCGGCCGAACCGGTCGCCCCCGCCGGGCTGAGCTACGACAGCCTGTTCGGTCGCAGCGCCAACCAGGAGCGGGTGAACGGCTCGCGCGCCACAGATCTGCACGTCGACGACTGGGTGTTCCTGCGTCCGCAACTCAGCGAAGGCCTGTTGGACGACTTCAGCGCCCTGCGCCTGCTGCGCAATAACCGCTTCGTGGGGCGCTGGCTGCCAGAAAACATGGGCTGAAGCGTGATGCGCATCACGCCCGCGCTTGTCTGAACCTCACTCGGGCCAGTACGCTGTGCCCACTTCATCTCTAGTGCTGACAGGGACGTACGAATGACCGATCCACGCTTCAAAATCGTGTTCACCGGCGAACTGATGCCGGCGGCGGCATTGGATGCCGTCAAAGACAACCTGGCCCGCCTGTTCAAGAGCGACCGCGACAAAATTGACGCGCTATTCACCGGCAACCCGGTGGCGCTCAAACGCGACCTCACCGAGGCCGAAGCGGACAAATACGTCACGGCGCTGCAGAACGCAGGCGCCAAGGTTTACAAAGAGGCTGACTTGGCTTCCAGCCTCAGCCTGGTGGAAACCGACGACCACCGCACCACGCCTGCCGAGCCCACCGAAGAAACCACGCGCATGACCTGCCCCAAGTGTGGCCATGAGCAAGCCAAGGCCATCGAGTGCAGCGCGTGCGGCATCGTCATCGACAAATACGCTGCCCGTCAGACCCAACTGGCCGAAACCGCTCCCGTCGCGCCAGCGCCGAGCGTGGGCGCAGCAGCCGTTGCCACCGCGTCGCCTTACGCCACGCCGCAGGCTCAGGTGGGCGAAACCCTGCCGGAGTATTGCGAGCTGAACCTGTTCGGCATCGAAGGGCGAATCGGCCGCGTGCGCTATCTGGGCTGGAGCATGGGCCTGACCTTGCTGGCTCTGCCGGTGCTCGGCCTCGTCTTCGCCGGCGCCATGATGATCTCGCAAGTGCTCGCCATCGGCCTGATGGTGATCGGCTGGATCGCCTTGATGGTGGTCAGCGTCGGTTTCGGCGCCAAACGTTTGCACGACCTGGGCTGGTCGGCCTGGTTGCTCTTGCTGCTGCTGGTCCCGATTGTCGGCAGCGTTTTCCCGTTGCTCATGCTTATTTTACCGGGCACTCCTGGCGCCAACCGCTACGGTTCCCCGCCTCCGCCTAACAGCAAAGGCGTGGTGGTTATGGCGTGGTCAATGCTGATACTGCCAGTGGTGATCGGCATCCTGGCCGCGATTGCCATTCCGCAGTACCAGAGCTATATCCAGGGCACTGAGGACTCCAGCTACGCGCAGCCTTACTCCGACGAAGACAGCGAAGAAAGCGCCGAACCGTCTGCGGAGTACGCCGAACCTGCCGAGCCCGTCGAAGTGCCGGTCGAGCCAGCCGAAGACGCTGAATCTGACGAAGAGTAAGCACGCACCGTTGCACATCCCACTCGCCGCACGGAGAACGTTATGCCCCGTTATGCATTGGTAACCGGGGCCTCCAGCGGCATCGGTCTGGCCTTGGCGGAAGCCCTGGCCAGACGCGGTCGGAACCTGATTCTGGTAGCCCGCCAGCGCGACGTACTTGAAAGCGTCGCCTGCGAGTTCACCCAGCGCTTTGGCGTCGAGGTGCTATTTCGCACCTGCAACCTGGCCCACCCCACCCAACTCACCGGCCTGATCCTTGAGCTGGAACAGGGCGAGCTGCCTATCGACCTCTTGGTCAACAACGCCGGCCTCGGCACGTCCGGTCCTTTTCTGGACAGCGACTGGGGACGCGAACAGCAGCAGCTAGAAGTTAACGTGCTGGCCCTCACCCGCCTCAGCCACGCCCTCGGCAACAGCATGGCCGCGCTGGGCGGCGGGCAAATTCTCAACGTAGCGTCGATCGCCGCATTTCAGCCTGGCCCCTGGATGAGCAGCTACTACGCCAGCAAGGCGTTCGTGCTGCATTTTTCCGAGGGCCTGCGTGAGGAAATGAAAGGACGCGGCATCAAGGTGTCGGTGGTCTGCCCCGGTCCCACGCGCACTGCGTTTTTTCGCGGCGCCGACATGGAGGTGAGCAAGCTGGCCAACAGCAAGCTGATGATGAACCCAGAGGAACTGGCGCTCTACACCGTGCGGGCGCTGGAGAAAAACCGCGCGCTGATCATTCCCGGCTGGCGCAACCGACTGATCGCCAGAAGCTCACGGTTCGCCCCGCGCTGGCTGGTGCGCAAGCTGGCCGGCGTGGTCAACAAGCGCTTCAGTCGCCAGCCTTAACCCGCTGAAACCGTACGCCCCGCCGCCCACGCGCGAAGCGCCGCCAGGTCTTCGGCCATCACCACCGACAGCGGCGCCGTGCTGCTGATATTGCGCAGCAGCAAGCTCTGGTCGACCGCCTGTTGCTGTGCCTGGCCGGCGTACAGCGCACTGACCACCACTTGCTCGATTTCCGCGCCAGTAAACCCGTCGCTTACGGTCGCCAGTTGCGGCAAGTCGAAGGCGTTAGGGTCCAGCTCGCGACGCAGCAGGTGGATGCGGAAAATGTCGGCACGGGTCTCGGCGTCGGGCAGGTCGACGAAAAATAGCTCGTCGAAACGCCCCTTGCGCACCAGCTCCGGCGGCAGGCGGTCGATGGCATTGGCGGTCGCGACCATAAACACAGGCGCTTTGCGTTCGGCCATCCAGGTCAGCAAGGTGCCGAGCACGCGTTGGCTGACGCCGCCGTCGTGATCGCCGCTGGCCAGGCCTTTTTCCACTTCATCCATCCACAGCACGCATGGCGCCATCTGCTCGGCCAGGCGCAGCGCTTCGCGCAGGTTGCGCTCGGTTTCCCCGAAGAATTTGTTGTACAGGCAGGCGAAGTCCAACCGCAGCAACGGCAACCCCCACAGCCCGGCAACCGCTTTGGCCGCCAGGCTTTTACCGCCGCCTTGAACGCCGACCAGCAGCATGCCTTTGGGCAAATCGGCGGCTTTGCCGGCGAGAAAAATGTCTTGCCGCTCAGCCAGCCAACGCTTGAGGTTGAGCAAGCCGCCGACCTCGGCGAAGCGTGCCGTGTCGTGTTCGAAACTGAGTACGCCTTCGAGGTCGAGCAGTTTGAATTTGGTTTTGTTCAGCTCGGGCAAATCTTCCTGGGTGATGGCGCCGTCGTTGCAAATCACCCCGCGCGCCAGCACTCGCGCCTCGGCGTGACTCATGCCGCGAAGGTTTTTCACCACCTGCTGCAACGTGCGGTTGTCGGTACGCACGCGGGCGCCGCGGTTGCGCTCGCTCCAGCGGCCCGCTTCTTCGCGCACGATGGCCAGCAACTCATCTTCAGAAGGCAACGCCAGACTGAAGCGCGCGGCGTAGCGCTGAACTTCCGGTGGCAGCTTCAAGGCGTGAGACACCAACACCACCGTGGGTTTGTGCGCGCCCTCGGCCATGGCAATTTCTTTAAGCAGCCGCACCAGCTTGGGGTTGTCTTCCATAAACGGATGCAGATCGCACAGCACATACAGATTCGGCATAGGGTCGTGCTTGATCAGGCGCAGGGCCGCTTCCGGCTCGAAGCTCGGCGCGTCACCCTGCGGGTCGCCGCCAAAGCCAAGCTTCTGCATGCCCTCGGTAACCGCCCAGGTGAACAAGCCCAGCCCGCGTTTCACCGCCAGGCTGGTGAGGGTTTCCATCACCCGCTGCTCGTCCCAGGACTCGATCACCACCAGCTTCACCTTGGAATCGAGCACCAGCCCCAAGTCATGGATATCGTTCTTCACACCTGCTCCCTATCGTTGCCCGCCGCACGCGCACTCGCGGTGCCGCACCCGCCTGGTTAAACTCCGGCTTCCTATCGCCAGCTGGAGACCTGTCCGTGGACTGTCTGTTCTGCAAGATCGTCGCCGGGGACATTCCCGCGCGCAAGCTCTATGAAGACGACCATGTTGTCGCGTTTCACGATATCGGCCCACAAGCGCCCGTGCACTTTCTGGTGATTCCGAAAAACCACATCGCCACGCTCAATCACCTCACCGAAGACGACAGCGCCCTGACCGGCCACATGCTGTTCACCGCCCAGCGCCTGGCGAAAGAACAGGGCTGCGAGCAAGGCTTTCGCGTGGTGATGAATTGCAATGAGGATGGCGGGCAAACAGTCTTTCACATCCACATGCATGTGTTGGGTAAACGCCAACTGGCCTGGCCGCCGGGCTGATGCGGGGTTTTCTATTTGTGCTGGCGGCTCTGTTCGCCGGTCACGCTCATGCCGTTGAAGCGTTTCACGACACCCTTGCCAACAACGAACCCGGGCCAGAGCTGGTTGTGGTGCCGGCGGGCCAATTCGTATTCGGCGACAGTAGTGGGCGCGGCAACTACAACGAGCACCCCGCGCAGTCGATCACCATTGAGAAACCCTTCGCCATCGGCCGCTTCGAGCTGACCTTTGCTGACTGGCAGCGCTACGCCAGCGCGACCGGCAAAGCGTTGCCGGATAACGAGGGCTGGGGCTTGTCTGAGCAGCGGCCAGTAATTCACGTGTCCTGGTTTGATGTGCAGAGTTACCTGCAGTGGCTGTCGAAAAGTACCGGCCACCGCTATCGCTTGCCCACCGAAGCCGAATGGGAATACGCGGCCCGGGGCGGCAGCAGCACGTTTTACTGGTGGGGCGAGCAGCTCGACAGCCCGGAAGACCAACCGCGCGCCCATTGCCGCGGCTGCGGTTCGCCGCGTTCTGAGCAATACAAAACCAGCCAGGTCGGCCAGTTCGCGCCGAACGCCTTTGGCCTGTACGACACGGCCGGCAATGTGTGGGAATGGACCGCCTCGCGGTTTGTCACACCTTTTGATGGCAGCGAGCAACAGGCTGCCGGGCCGCTGGACCAAAGCCCTCGCGTGGTCCGCGGCGGCGCGTGGAACAGCGGGCCCACGTACCTGCGCAGCAGCTTCCGTGACCTGAAGCAGCCGGGCACCGACGACTATGCTTTAGGTTTTCGCGTGCTCCGCGAACTGCCCTAAGTACAACGGCGCGCCTTGCCAGCCGCCGTCTAGCAGATGAATTGGAGTAAACTGCCCTCAGACTTTTCCGGAGGTAATCCTATGACTACCGAACGCCACTACTCCCCTGTCGACCGCCTGTTGCTGCAAGCCGACGCCGCCCTGCGCACCTTGCTGCCGTTTAGCGGCCATCCGTATCGCCCCTCGCCAGGCCTCACCCAGCCGGACACCGAACTGAGCCGCGACGACACCCGCCACGTTGCCGGCCTGATGCGCGTCAACCACACCGGCGAGGTATGCGCCCAGGCGCTGTACCAAGGCCAGGCGCTGACCGCCAAGTTGCCCCACGTGCGCAAAGCCATGGAGCACGCCGCCGAAGAAGAAATCGACCACCTCGCCTGGTGCGAACAACGCATCCGCGAACTCGGCAGCCACACCAGCATTCTCAATCCAGTGTTCTACGGCTTGTCGTTTGGTGTTGGCGCGGTTGCCGGCTTGATCAGCGACAAAGTCAGCCTCGGCTTTGTCGCCGCCACTGAAGATCAGGTGTGCAAGCATCTGGACGAGCACCTGACGCAGATTCCCGCCGAAGACGAAAAGTCGCGGGCGATTCTGGAGCAAATGCTCACCGACGAAGCCCAACACTCCGCCAGCGCACTTGATGCCGGTGGCTTCCGTTTTCCGGCGCCGGTGAAGTTCGGGATGAGCTTGTTGTCGAAAGTGATGACCAAAAGTACGTATCGGATCTAGGTTTTGCCGAGCAATAAAAAGGCGCCTCCAGGGGCGCCTTTTTATTGCGTTGAAAAGCATCGCGGCTAAAGCCGCTCCCACAGGTTCACAGGTTCTGTGGGAGCGGCTTCAGCCGCGATCGGTCTTCAGACCGGAACATTCCTTGCGTAAAAGATTTCCAGCATCTCGTGCTTCACGCGCTTGGTAACGGTCTCACGCTGTTCGGCCGACAAGTTCTGCGTGGCGTCGCCAAACAGGTAGTTATCCAGCTCGAACTCTTTGAGCAGCATCTTGGTGTGGAACAGGTTCTCTTGGTACACGTTCACGTCGGTCATTTGATAGGCCGCTTGCGTGTCGTCCGAGAGGTAGTTCTGGATCGAGTTGATCTCGTGGTCGATGAAGTGCTTTTTGCCCTGCACGTCGCGGGTAAAACCGCGCACGCGGTAGTCGACGGTGACGATGTCGGAGTCGAACTGGTGGATCAGGTAGTTGAGCGCCTTGAGCGGTGAAATTACGCCGCAGGTCGACACGTCAATGTCCACACGGAAAGTCGCGATGCCATCTACCGGATGAATTTCCGGGTAGGTGTGCACGGTGATGTGGCTTTTATCCAAGTGCGCAAGGATGGTATCGGGCAGCGGGCCGGGGGATTCTTCGATCTGGCTGTCAGTCGGTGTGACCGGTTGCTCGGAGATCAGAATGGTCACGCTCGCGCCTTGCGGATCGTAATCCTGGCGGGCGATGTTGAGGATATTGGCACCAATAATGTCGACAACATCCGTGAGAATCTGCGTCAGCCGCGCTGCGTCGTACTCGGTATTGATGTACTGAACGTAGGCCTGCTGGTCTTCCGGCGTTTCCGCGTAGCAGATGTCATAAATGTTGAAGCTCAAGGTCTTCGTCAGGTTATTGAACCCGTGGAGCTTGAGTTTGCTTTTCACCGTTAGGAACTCTCTTTTTAACGATGCGGCGTGGCCGCGTGATCGAGCATGCCCGTCAGTTGTGAACAACACAGCTGCGTAGGACGGTTAACACCTCTTCGCTTTGGCGATTTTGGGTATGGGTGCGCGGCGCCGTGTCCAATAGACGACGCCCCGGAAAAAGGGGCGCCATTATGCAGAGGTCGGTTACCGGCTGCCAGCACCGTGTGACCCGCGCAATGCGGACCAGTGTGCGCTGGTTGTGTGAACGCTCGGTGTCGGGTTTCAGCCCAGTTCGATGATTTCGTAGTCGTGGGTAATTTCCACGCCACCGCGGCTGAGCATGATCGAGGCCGAGCAGTATTTTTCAGCGGAGAGTTCAACCGCGCGCTTGACCTGCGCTTCCTTCAAACCGCGGCCCTTCACCACAAAGTGCACGTGAATCTTGGTGAACACTTTTGGCTCTTCGCTCGCGCGTTCGGCTTCAAGAAACGCCTCGCAGCTTTCAACCGGTTGTCGGGATTTCTTCAGGATGCTGACGACGTCGTAGTTGGTGCAGCCGCCTAAGCCGATGAGCACCATCTCCATGGGACGCACGCCCAGGTTGCGTCCGCCGCTCTCGGGCGGGCCGTCCATGACAACAACATGGCCGCTGCCAGACTCACCGAGGAAAAGAGCTTCGCCAGCCCACTGAATCCGCGCTTTCATTGCCACGCCTCCGCTGTTAAAAGGGACGGGAGCTTATCACAAGCTCATAGACCAACTAGTTCAAGCCAGAAACGCTGATAGATAGCTGCCACTGTTAGCCACGTCTCAAAACCGATCAACGGCCATGAGTGTCTGTTAAGCTGGCGACAATTTACTGGCACACTTGCTCGAATAACTTATAAAAAAATTGCTGCTAGACAAAGGGTTGCATCTTATTTTTCTTCGGGGCTAGGGCATGGTAGCTATAACTCTCACACCAAAAATCAAGAACATCGACAAACTGCTCGCGCATTGTCATCGCCGTCGTTACACCGCCAAAAGCACCATCATCTACGCAGGCGATCGCGGCGAGACGTTGTTCTTTATTGTTAAAGGCTCGGTCACCATTCTTATCGAGGATGATGACGGTCGCGAAATGATCATCGCCTATCTCAACTCAGGCGACTTCTTCGGCGAAATGGGCCTGTTTGAAAAAGACGGCATCGAGAAAGAACGCAGCGCCTGGGTGCGGGCGAAAACCGAATGCGAAGTGGCTGAACTGAGCTACGCCAAATTCCGCGAACTGACCCAGCAAGACCCAGACATCCTCTACGCCCTCGGCAGCCAAATGGCGGAGCGTCTGCGCAACACCACCCGTAAAGTGGGCGACCTGGCGTTTCTTGATGTCACTGGCCGCGTTGCACGCACCTTGTTGGACCTGTGCAAACAGCCTGACGCCATGACTCACCCCGACGGTATGCAGATTAAAATCACTCGTCAGGAAATCGGCCGCATCGTCGGTTGCTCCCGTGAGATGGTCGGACGTGTCCTCAAGGCGCTTGAAGAACAAGGCCTGGTCAACGTCAAAGGTAAAACCATGGTGGTGTTCGGCACCCGCTAAGCCCATAAGGCTCGGATAAAAAACCGGACAATAAAAAGGCCAGCTGCGAGCTGGCCTTTTTATTGTCCGGTTTTTTATGTCTGTGGGAGCGGCTTTAGCCGCGATGCTTTTGACTTCAAGAGCATCGCGGCTAAAGCCGCTCCTACAAAGGCGCCACGATCAATCGATGCTGACCGGCCCCTTACGCTCCGGGAAGAACAAGCGCTGCAATTCCTGCCCCGGATTGGCCGCGCGCATAAACGCCTCGCCTACCAGGAAGCCGTACACGTTGCTGATTTCCATCAGTTCCACGTCGGCGCGATTGAGGATGCCGCTCTCGGTAATCACCATGCGGTCACGGGGAATACGCGGCAGTAAATCCAGCGTGGTTTCCAGGCTCACTTCAAAGGTGTGCAGGTTGCGGTTGTTCACGCCCACCAGTGGCGTGTCGAGCACCTTCAAGGCGCGGTCGAGTTCTTCGCCGTCGTGCACTTCCACCAGAACGTCGAGGTTGACCGACTTGGCCACCGCCGCCAGCTCGGCCATGCGCACGTCGTCCAGCGCCGAAACGATCAGCAGAATGCAATCCGCCCCCAGCGCGCGCGCTTCGACAACCTGATACGGGTCGATCATGAAATCTTTGCGAATCACCGGCAGGCCACAGGCCGCGCGGGCTTGCTGCAGGTAATGATCGGCGCCTTGGAAGAAGTCGATATCGGTGAGCACCGACAAGCACGCCGCGCCGCCGGCTTCGTAACTTTGGGCGATCGCCACCGGGTCGAAGTCTTCGCGCAGCACGCCTTTGCTAGGCGACGCCTTTTTGATTTCGGCAATCACGCCCGGCTCTTTGCGTTTGGCCGATTCCAGCAACGCCGCCGCAAAACCGCGCGGTGCATCGGCCGTACGGGCCTGTTGCTCCAGCTCGGCCAGGCTCACCACCGCACGGCGGGCGGCGACTTCTTCGACTTTACGGGCCAGAATTTTTTCCAGGACGGTAGGCACACTCACGCTTGATTCTCCTGGCGGAACACCGCCGTAAAGGACGCCAACTCTTCCATTTTTTCCCGCGCCAAACCGGTGTGCAGCGCGTCGTGGGCCAACTGCACCCCTTCATGCAGGCTAGTCGCTAAATCGGCGGCATACAGGGCCGCGCCGGCATTGAGCACAATCAAGTCGCCGGCTTTCCTGCCAGCCTCGGTTTTGCGACGACCCAGTGCGTCGCGGATCAGCTCCAGCGACGCCGCCGGGCTGGCGACTTCCAGCCCCATCAGCGTTTGGCTGGTAATGCCGAAATCTTCCGGACGTACATCGTATTCGCTGATCTGACCGTCTTTAAGTTCCGCCACATGGGTGGGCGCGGCCAGGCTGAATTCGTCCAGCCCATCACGCGAATGCACCACCAGAATGTGCTCACTGCCCAGACGCTTGAGCACCTCCGCGAGCGGACGGCACAGTTCCTGACTGAACACGCCGACCACCTGATGCTTCACCCCGGCAGGATTGGTCAGTGGGCCGAGCATGTTGAACAAGGTACGCAGCCCCATTTCACGGCGCGGGCCGGCGGCGTATTTCATCGCCTTGTGGTGCACCTGCGCGAACATAAAGCCAACACCCACGCTGTCGATGCAGCGCGCCACTTGTACCGGCGTCAATTCCAAAAAGATGCCGGCCGCTTCGAGCAGATCGGCGCTGCCGCTTTTCCCCGATACCGCGCGGTTGCCATGCTTGGCCACCTTGCCGCCGGCCGCCGCCACGACAAAAGCCGCTGCCGTGGAGACGTTGAAAATGTTGGCGCCATCGCCGCCGGTGCCGACCACGTCGACCACATGTTTGAGCGTCGGCAACTCAACGTGCGCCGCCAGCTCGCGCATGACCGCGACGGCGCCGACGATCTCGTCGATGGTTTCGCTCTTCATGCGCATGCCCATCAGAAAGGCACCGATCTGCGCGTCGGTGCACTGCCCGGTCATGATTTCACGCATGACGTCCTGCATTTCCTCGGTGGTCAGGTCGAGCTGAGCGACCACACGGTTGAGCGCTTCTTTGATGTTCATGCGCGCACGCCCCCGCTTTGTTTGAGGAAGTTGGCAAACAGTTCGTGGCCTTGTTCCGACAGAATCGACTCAGGGTGGAACTGCACGCCTTCGATATTCAGGGTCTTGTGACGCAGGCCCATGATTTCGTCCACCGTGCCGTCCTCGTGCTGAGTCCAGGCCGTCACTTCCAGGCAGTCGGGCAAGGTGTCCAGCTTGACCACCAACGAGTGGTAGCGGGTGACGGTCAGTGGGTTTTTCAAGCCTTCGAACACGCCGGTGTTGTTGTGGTACACCGCGCTGGTTTTGCCGTGCATCACCTGGCGGGCGCGCACTACGTCGCCGCCGAAGGCCTGACCAATGCTTTGGTGGCCCAGGCACACGCCGAGAATCGGCAGTTTGCCGCCGAAGTCCTCGATGGCTTCGATGGAAATACCCGCTTCGCTCGGCGTGCACGGGCCGGGCGATACCACGATGCGTTCCGGCTTCAACGCTTCGACGTCAGCCATGCTGAGCTCATCGTTGCGCACCACTTTCACGTCCGCGCCCAACTCGCCCAGGTACTGCACGACGTTGTAGGTAAAGGAGTCGTAGTTGTCGATCATTAACAGCATGGCAAGTGCTCCTTAGGCGTCGGTGGCGGTGGAAGAAGTGGGGACGGTCTGTTCAGCCAGGGCGACCGCGCGGAACATGGCGCGGCGCTTGTTCAGGGTTTCTTCCCACTCCAGCGCCGGCACCGAATCGGCGACGATGCCGCCACCGGCTTGCACATGCAGCTCACCGTTTTTGATCACGGCGGTACGAATGGCAATGGCGGTGTCCATGTTGCCGTTCCAGGCCAGGTAACCCACCGCGCCGCCGTACACGCCGCGCTTGACTGGCTCCAGCTCGTCGATGATTTCCATGGCGCGAATCTTCGGCGCACCAGACAACGTGCCCGCCGGCAGAATCGCCCGCAGCGCGTCCATGGCCGTCAGCCCGCTTTTCAATTGGCCGGTGACGTTGGAGACGATGTGCATCACGTTGGAATAGCGCTCGATCACCATTTTTTCGGTGAGCTTTACCGTGCCAATTTCCGAAACCCGACCGGTGTCGTTGCGACCCAGGTCGATCAGCATCAAGTGCTCGGCAATTTCCTTGGCGTCGGCCAGCAGGTCTTCTTCCAACGCGCGATCGGCCTCTTCGGTGGCGCCGCGCGGACGCGTGCCGGCAATGGGGCGCACGGTAATCAGGTTGTCTTCAACGCGCACCAGCACTTCCGGCGAACTGCCGACGACATGGAAATCGCCGAAGTTGAAGAAATACATGTAGGGCGTCGGGTTGAAGCAGCGCAGCGCCCGGTACAGGTCGATGGGCGCGGCTTTGAAGTCGATAGACATGCGCTGCGACGGCACCACCTGCATGCAGTCGCCCGCCAGGATGTATTCCTTGATGGTGTCGACCGAGCGCTCGTAATCCTCGCGGGTAAAGCTGGAGCGGAAATTCGGCTCGATGCCCGACTCTTTGGTGAAGTCCAGACCACGACGCGGGGTGATCGGCTGGCGCAGTTTTTCCAGCAGTTCTTCGAGACGCGCCAGGCCGTTTTCGTAAGCGTCGGCTTGCGCCGGGTCGGCCAGCACAATCGCGTGCATCTTGCCGGCCAGGTTGTCGAACACCACCACGGCGTCGGAGACCATCAGCAGAATGTCCGGCACGCCAATCGGGTCCGGATTCGGGCAGGCGCCCAGGCGTTTTTCCACATAGCGCACGCAGTCGTAGCCGAAGTAACCGACGAGGCCGCCGTTGAAGCGCGGCAGGCCAGCGATGGTCGGCACGTTGTAGCGGGCTTTAAAGGTTTCGACAAAGGCCAGCGGGTCTTCACTTTCCAGGCTTTCGATTTCGACGCCGTCGTGGGTCACGCTGATGTGATGGCCATGCACACGCAGCACCGTGCGGCACGGCAGGCCGATGATCGAGTAACGGCCCCACTTCTCGCCGCCCTGTACGGACTCAAGCAAATAGGAGTTGGGTTGGTCGGCCAGCTTGAGGTAGATCGACAGCGGTGTGTCGAAGTCGGCCAGGGTTTCACAGGCAAGGGGAATGCGGTTGTAGCCGTCAGCGGCCAGGCGCAGGAATTCTTCGCGGATCATGTAAACAGCCTCATGGCTTGAGGGTAAAAACCTGGCCGGGATCGCGAGCCGCTCGGGCTATTGGCAGTTACTCACTGCGCGCCCTGTAGGGGGTACTCGCGTCCGTCTTGCTCAGGTTTAGGGTCGTAATGGCAAACACGCAGGCCTTGCGGCCAGGCTCGGATCAGGCGCGCCAACGCCAGCGGGCCAGGGCCTTGAGGATTTTCATCCCGGATTTGACGAACCAGTGTTTGCGGGTGACCACCACGATGGCATCTCTTTGGCGGGGGGATTTGACGGCGTCGGGCAACATTATCTCAGCGGCCGATTCGGCGCAATCGGGCAGCAGTTCGCGCAGATCGTCGATCACCAGTGCCGGTTCTTCCTCGGCAATCGGCCGACCATGGTTATAGCCATAACTCAGCGCCACGCACAGCACACCGGCGGCTTTGGCGGCTTGCACATCGCTGCGCGAGTCGCCGACAAACACCGCTTCGCCCGGCGACACTTCGGCCATTTGCATCACCACATTCAGCGCAGCCGGATCGGGCTTTTGCTGAGGCAGCGTGTCGCCGCCAATGATCCAGCGGAAGTAACGGCCTATGCGCATTTCATCCAGCAGCGGACCGACAAAGCGCTCCGGCTTGTTGGTGATCAGCGCCATCTCGATGCCTTGGCTTTTCAGCCATTTCAGCGTTTCGCGCACGCCTGGGTAGAGCTTGGACAGCGAGTGGTTGTCGGCGTACAGCTCCATGAAAATCGCCAGCGCCTGCTCGGTGTCTTCATCGCTCACCGCTGCGTGGTCGATGCTGCCGGCCAGGGCGCGACGCACCAGCACACGCACGCCGTTGCCGACCCAAGTACGAACCTGCTCGGCACCCGCTGTCGGGCGGTTGAGCTGAATAAGCATGTGGTCAACGGCGGCGGCCAGGTCGGGCACCGAGTCGATCAGGGTGCCGTCCAGGTCGAACATCACCAGGCGCGGCAAGCGCCCGCCGAGCACCTGCGCAAAGCCACTCATGGGCGCGCGAGCGCCAGTTCGGCGCGCATCTGGGCGATGACGGCCGCGTAATCCGGTGTGTTGAAAATGGCCGAACCGGCTACAAAGGTGTCGGCACCTGCCGCTGCGATTTCGCGAATGTTCTGAACGTTCACGCCACCGTCGATTTCCAGGCGAATGTCGCGGCCAGAGGCTTCGATCAGGGCGCGGGCTTCGCGCAGTTTATCCAGCGTGCCGGGGATGAACTTCTGCCCACCAAAGCCTGGGTTCACGCTCATGAGCAGGATCATGTCGACCTTGTCCATCACGTACTTGAGGCTGTCCAGCGAGGTGGCAGGGTTGAACACCAGGCCCG
The DNA here is from genome assembly GCF_979258585.1 of Pseudomonas sp. AC136. NCBI lineage: Bacteria > Pseudomonadati > Pseudomonadota > Gammaproteobacteria > Pseudomonadales > Pseudomonadaceae > Pseudomonas > Pseudomonas sp. AC136. The sequence goes on along the minus strand of NZ_OZ409865.1, from coordinate 3,742,903 downwards.
CCTTGCAGCCGCCCGCCTTGATCAACTGCAACGAGCGGTCGATGTGCTGACTGGCTTCAGGGTGAAAGGTGATGTACGTGGCGCCGGCTTCGATAAAGTCGCCAATGATGCGATCAACCGGCGAGACCATCAGGTGCACATCGATAGGAGCTGTAACGCCGTACTTGCGCAGCGCCGAGCAGACCATCGGGCCGATGGTGAGGTTGGGCACGTAGTGGTTGTCCATGACATCGAAGTGCACGATGTCGGCGCCAGCGGCTAGAACGTTGTCCACCTCCTCGCCCAGGCGGGCGAAGTCGGCGGAGAGAATGGATGGGGCAATAGCGAAAGGTTGCATGGCGCACCTCGGACAAAATCAAGGCGCGCATTGTACCCGAGGTTTTACCAACCGACCTCCTGGGCGTCGGCCATGCAGGCTTAACAGGCAACCTCAACAGCATCGCGGCTGAAGCCGCTCCTACAGCTTTCAGTTTTCAGTTTTCAGTTTCCCCACGGCGAACGACCGCCCCCTGTGGGAGAGGCTTTAGCCTCGATTTCCTGGAACAGGCAAACCCAACCTTCCTACTCACTAGCCGAAGTCCGCAACTTCTCACTCCGCCCCCGCAACCACTCCAACGTCAGCAACAACACAATCGAAAACCCAATCAGCAACGTCGCCGCCGCCGCAATGGTGGGGCTGAGGTTTTCGCGGATGCCGCTGAACATCTGCCGAGGCAAGGTCGCCTGGCCAGGCCCGGCGAGGAACAGCGTCACCACCACTTCGTCAAACGAGGTGGCAAAGGCGAACAACGCACCGGAGATCACGCCCGGCGCAATCAGCGGCAAGGTCACACGACGAAACGCGGTAATCGGCGACGCACCGAGGCTGGCCGCCGCACGCACCAGGTTGTAGTTGAAACCCTGCAAGGTGGCCGACACGGTGATGATCACGAACGGCACACCCAACACCGCGTGCACCACGATCAGCGACAGGTAGCTGTTGCCCAAGCCCAGCGGCGCGAAGAACAAATAACTGGCCACGCCGACAATCACCACCGGCACCACCATCGGCGAAATCACCAGGCTCATCACCAGCGCCTTGCCGCGAAACTCGCCACGGGTCAGGCCGATGGCGGCGAGTGTGCCGAACACCATGGCCAGCACCGTGGCGGCGGGCGCTACGATCAGGCTGTTTTTCAGCGAGCGCATCCAGTCGGCCGAGGCGAAGAAGTCCTGGTACCAGTGCAGCGAGAACCCTTGCAGCGGGTACACCAGAAAGCTGCCCGAGTTAAACGACAACGGCACGATCACCAGCACCGGCAGAATCAGAAACAACAACACCAGCGCACACAGACCACGCAGCGTGTAGTACCAAACGCGCTCAATTGGAGACATATAAGGGCTTTGCATCAGAGGTTCTCCTAATCAGCTCAAGCGCAGGCGACTTGCGCCCACCAGCCAGCTGTACACCACGTAAAGGGCCAGGGTCGCGAACAGCAGCAGGCCGCCGAGCGCCGTGGCCATGCCCCAGTTGATGCTGGTGTTGGTGTAGAAGGCGACGAAGTAGCTGACCATCTGATCGCTCGGGCTGCCCAGCAGCGCCGGGGTGATGTAGTAGCCAATGGCGAGAATGAACACCAGCAGGCAACCGGCGCCGACACCGGCCAGGGTTTGCGGGAAGTACACGCGCCAGAAGCTGGCGAAGGGGTGGCAGCCGAGGGAAATTGCCGCACGCATGTAGGTGGGCGAGATGCCCTTCATCACGCTGTAGATCGGCAAAATCATAAACGGCAGCATGATATGCACCATGGCGATGTACACACCGGAACGGTTGAACACCAACTCCAACGGCTTATCAATAATGCCGACCGCCATCAGCGCGCTGTTGATCAGGCCGCCCGATTGCAGCAGCACAATCCACGCAGCCACGCGCACCAGAATCGACGTCCAGAACGGCAGCAGCACCAGAATCATCAACAGGTTGCTCTGGCGCGACGGCAGGTTGGCCAACAGATACGCCAGCGGATAGGCCAGCACCAGGCAGATGGCGGTGATCACCAGGCCCATCCAGAAGGTGCGGGCAAAAATATCGAGGTAAATAGCTTGGTCCGGCGTGGCGGGAGCCACTTCGCCGACGTCGTCGATACGGTGATCGACCGCCGCCAGCAAGTAGTACGGCGTGACGTTTGAGGTGTTGCGGCGAATCACCTGCCAGTAAGCCGGATCGCCCCAGCGCTCATCCAATCCTTCCAGCGCTTCTTTGTAAGAAGCCGGCGCTTCGGCGAACGGCAGCGCGCGGGCAGTTTTCATCAGCAGGCTGCGGTAGCCGGCCGATTCCATATTCAGACGCTTGGACAAATCGCCCAAGACTTGGTTTTTTCGGGCTTCGCCCAGGTCTTCGCTGATGGCCTTGTACACCGGCTCAGCTGGCAAACCTTTGCCATCCCAATCAGCCACCGCCACCACGGTGCGCGGCAGGCCGTTAACCACCTCGGGGTTGGCGACGCTTTTGTAGAGCAGCGCAACAATCGGCACCAGAAACACCAGGAGCAGAAACAGCACCAGCGGCGCGATCAGCGCTTGCGCCTTGAGGCGATTGACCCGCTCGGCACGCGCGAGGCGTTGCTTTAAGGTGGTTTCAGGAATGGCGACGGCCATATGGGCTACTCCAGAGAAATGAAACTACTGCGCTCGGCTATGCGGCGTTAAAAACAGACTCGCAATGCTCATTGGCTACAGCCAACTCCGCTTACTCGCCTGTTTTTGCCTTGCCTATCCTTCGCTCGCTACGTTTCGCGAGCATCGCTTAAGCGCCACCTGCATAAATGCAGGCGGCGTGCTTGCTAATACCCAGCAGATTACTTGGCAGCCCACGAGTTGAAGCGCTGCTCCAACTGCTCGCCGTTGTCGGCCCAGAAGGTCACGTCGATCTGCACTTGATCGGCGATGTTTTCCGGGGTGGTCGGCATGTCTTTCAGGATGCCTTTGTCCAGCAGGGCGACGGCTTTGGAGTTGGCCGGGCCGTAGGCGATGTTTTCCGAGTAGATTTTCTGTTGCTCAGGCTGCACGGAGTAGGCGATGAATTTCTTCGCTTCTTCGACGTTCTTCGAACCCTTCGGAATGGCCCAGGCGTCGAAGTCGTAGATGCCGCCGGTCCAGACCACTTTCAGGTTGCTCTCTTTCTGCACGGCGGCGATGCGACCGTTGTAGGCCGAGCTCATTACCACGTCACCGGAGGCGAGGTATTGCGGCGGCTGAGCGCCGGCTTCCCACCACTGAATGCTCGGTTTCAGCTCGTCGAGTTTTTTGAAGGCGCGGTTCTGGCCGTCTTTGCTGGCCAGTACTTTGTAGACGTCTTTCGGCGCAACGCCGTCGGCCATCAGGGCGAATTCCAGGGTGTACTTCGCGCCTTTACGCAGGCCACGTTTGCCGGGGAATTTTGTGGTGTCCCAGAAATCGGCCCAGCTGGTAGGTGCGGTTTTCAGTTTGTCGGCGTTGTAGGCCAGCACGGTGGACCATACGAAGAAGCCCACGCCGCAGCTTTGAATGGCGCCCGGCACGTAGTCGGCCTTGTTGCCGAACAGCGCAGGGTCGAGGGTTTCGAACATGTCTTCATCGCAGCCGCGCGACAGTTCCGGCGACTCCACTTCTACCAGGTCCCACGACACGCTGTTGGTGTCGACCATGGCTTTGACCTTGGCCATTTCGCCGTTGTACTCACCGGCCACGATCTTGCCTTTGCCGGCCGCTTCCCACGGCTCATAGAACGCTTTGACCTGCGCGGCCTTGTTCGCTCCCCCGAACGAGATCACGGTCAGATCGGCCGCCATGGCCTGGCTGGCAACGGCCAACCCGAGTGCCACGCTGACGAGTTTCAGTGCTTGTTTCATTGTTGTTTTCTCCACAGTGCTGGGTTGAATGACGCGTTATCAAACTGCGAACTTCAAAGCGGTCAGGCTGTTTCCAACAACGGATCCAACGCCCTGACGTGCTCCACCTGCCAACCGAGCGGAACCACGTCGCCCACCGCCAGCGCCGGATCGAGATCGGCGATGGGTTGCTTGACGTAGAAGTCGGCCTTGCCACACACCTCCAGGCGCACACGCACGTGGTCGCCCAGGTAGATAAATTCGGCCACGCGGCCGGAGAATCGGTTGCTGCACACGTCGCTGGCGCTGTTGATCAGCACGCGCTCGGGGCGCACCGACAAGGTCACCGGCTCGCCCGGCTGGCCCACATTGACGGCCAATGCATTGACCTTTTCGCCACGGCCCAGCTCGACCACGCAACGGTCGCCGTCGCGGCTGACCAGGCGGCCATTGAGGCGGTTGTTCTCGCCGATGAAGTTGGCGACAAAGGTGTTCTTCGGCTCTTCGTAGAGTTCACGCGGCGGCGCGATCTGCTGGATTTCGCCCTGGTGAAAGACCGCCACGCGGTCGGACATGGTCAGCGCTTCGCCCTGGTCGTGGGTCACGTACACCACGGTGACGCCCAGGCGCTGGTGCAGGTGTTTGATCTCCATCTGCATGTGCTCGCGCAGCTGTTTATCCAGCGCGCCTAGCGGTTCATCCATCAGCACCAGCTGCGGCTCGAACACCAGCGCGCGGGCCAATGCCACGCGTTGCTGCTGGCCGCCGGACAATTGGCCGGGGTAGCGATTGCGGAAGGTGTCGAGCTGCACCATCGACAACGCACGCTTCACGCGCTCGCTGACATCGGTTTTGTTCATGCCACGCACGGTCAGCGGAAACGCCAGGTTTTCCGCCACGGTCATGTGCGGGAACAAGGCGTAGTTCTGGAACACCATGCCAATGTCGCGCTTGTGCGGCGGCACGTTATTGATGGCGCGGCCCGCCAAAAGAATTTCGCCACTGGTAGGCGTTTCAAAGCCGGCGAGCATCATCAGGCTGGTGGTTTTGCCCGAGCCGGACGGCCCCAGCAGGGTGAGAAATTCGCCTTTGCGAATGTCCAGGTTGAGGTCTTTGACGATGAGGTTTTCGCCGTCGTAGCTTTTCTGAACGCCACGAAAGCTGACCAGCACATCGTTCACTTGCGACTCGCCCATGACCCCACCTTTTTTGATTTTGTACGTCGTGCCTTAAGGCTAGAGAAGCCTGGCGCGCGCGCAAATCGGCGGCTATGAGAGATTGCTATAAGCGCAGCGGAAGTCTGAGGGTAAGGATTGCCCTACCCCCGTGGCGCGTTTGAGTATTGCCAAACGCACGCGCCAGGAGCCAGAGCGGCGGCGCTGTTTGCTGAGGTCGCAAACAGGTAAACCGTGCGAAAAACGCGCCCTACCCCACCCGTTCCAATTCGGCGCGCAGCACGTGCAGGTGGTCGTCCAGCACATCGCGCAGCACCTCGAGCGCAATGTCGCCGCGCTGCGCGGCCAGGCTCTGACGCGCCAAACCGTGCAAGCCGAAGTTTGCCGCGCTGCCCTGCAAACGGTGCAGCAATGCACTGCGCCGCGCCTGCACCGCCTCGCTGCTCGGCGCAGTTAATAACTCCTGCACGCCTTCACGCACTTCCTCCAGCGAGGCCAGGAACGAGGGCAACAAGCGGTCGAACAAATTGGCGCCCAGCCACTGGCGCAACTGTTCGAAGCGCGGCGCGGCCAGGGCGCGTTCGTCGCCACTGGCGAGGTCGGCGGCCGACGGCGCGAACATGTCTTCGCCGCTCAGCAGCGCCTGCAAATGACGGCGTTGCAGCGGCTTGGCCAGCACGCCATCGAGCCCGGCCTGCAGGCAAGCCTGGCGGTCGAGATCTGTGGCGTTGGCGGTGAGCGCCACCATCAGCGGGCCAACGTCGCCTTGTTGCTGGCGGATCATGCGACTGGCTTCCAAGCCGTCCATGTCGGGCAAGCGCATGTCCATCAAAACCAGGTCGTAGTCATGCTCCTGGCAGCTGGCGATGGCGCCTTCGCCGTCGACCGCGGTGTCGACCAAACAGCCCCAACTGAGCAGCAGTTCGCGGGTTACTTCGCGGCTGACCGGCACGTCTTCCACCAGCAACACGTACAGGCCGTCCAGCGGCACGTCCAGATTCAGCTCCGGCTGGTGGCGCAGCAACGGCGGCCACGGCAACGCCAAACGGAAACACGAGCCGACGCCGACGCTGCTTTGCAGGCTGATTTCGCCACCGAGCAGCTGCACCAGCCGCCGCACGATGTACAAACCCAACCCCACGCCCGGCTGGTGGCTGTGCTGGTCAAGCCGGGTGAAGGCGGCGAACACTTGCGACTGCAAGTCATCGGGAATGCCCATGCCAGTGTCGGTGACCACCAGAATAAAACCTTCGCCTTGGGCGTCGGCCTGCACCCGCACATTGATGCCGCCCTGCTGGGTGAACTTGATCGCGTTACCGAGCAGGTTGTAGAGCACCTGCCGCACGCCCACCGGGCTGCCTTCCACCCAGCAGCGCTCCCCCAGGTCCATGTGCAAACTGAGCGCCAGCTGCTTGGCCCCGGCTTGCAGGCGCATCACCTCTACACACTCGCGCACCAGCGCGGCCAGGTCGAACGGCACGCGCAGCGGCAATTTCGCGGTTTCGCTGCGGGCCAGCGCCAGCAGGCCGTCGAGCACATCGGTGAGGTTGCGCGAGGCGTTCTGCACCGTGTCGAGCCGTCGGCGCATCGCCGCCTGCAGTTCATGCTGATCGAGCAGCAGGGAAATGTGTCCCTGAATCGCCACCAGCGGCGTGCGCAGTTCGTGGCTCAGCGTGGCGAGCAGTTCTTCGTTCTGCCGCGCCTCGCGCACGGCCTGGTCGCGCGCCTGTTCCAAGGCGAGCTGCGCGCACACCTCGCGGTCGATGTCTTCAATCACGCCAATCCAGTAACGCGGCCGCTGCGCACGGTCGAGAATGCAGCGCCCGCGCAGCGACACCCACAGCCAGTCGCCGTTGCTGTGGGCCAGGCGCAAGGTGCATTGCAGCTCGCCTTTACCGCGCCTCGCGCGCAGCACTTCGCTCAGTAACCGGCTGCGATCTTGCGGGTGGCTGAGGCTGAGCAAGTTGGGCATGCCGATGGCTTCGCTGTGATACCCCAGCATGCTCCAGCAGCGTTCCGTGCCCTCCAACTGGCGCTTGTGCACATCAAATTTCCAATGGCCAATGTCGCCGCCCTGCACGCCGAGTTCGGCCAAGCGCTGGCTAGTGACATCTTCAAAGGTTGACACCCAGCCGCCGTCCGCCAGCGAGCGCCGGCGCACATCGATAATCAGCCGATTAGCCAGCGGCAGGTCTTCACGGGCGCGCAACTCCTGACCAATCGCCGGCAACAGCAACGCGCATTCGCACGGGTCCAGCGCCAGCTCGGCTTGCTGCAAGCGCTCCAGCAACTGCTCGCGCGTGGTGACCTCGGCCGACATACCGAACAGCCGCCGAAAGCGCTGGTTGATTGCCAGAATGGTGCCCTGGCCGTCCACCGACAGCAGCGCGGCGTCCATGTGTTCGAGGGTGCGGTCGAGCAAGTCGCGGTTCTGTCGCAGCACGGCGGTGCGCTGTTCCACGCGTTGTTCCAGCGATGTGTTCAGGCGCTGCAAGTGGTCCGACAGCTCCACGTTGTGCCGCAGCGCCGCCAGCATCCGCTGCCCCAGCACCACGCCGTGGGACAACAGCAAACCGAGCACGCCCAGGGGAAATACGCTAACCGTCACCAGGCCTTCGGTGTACAGCAGCACGTCGTTGCACACCGCTGCGGTGACCACCAACATGCCCAGCAAAATGCTCTGCGCACCGTCGCGATGGCGCAGCACGGCGTGAATGATGTTGCTGAGAAAGTAGATACACGAGCCCACCACCAACACCGCCGCCAACTCGCGCGTGCCGGTGAACAGCGCGGGCGGCGTGAGCAGAATCAGCAGGGTGATCACCACCGCAATTGCCAACAGCGCGCGCGCCACAATCAGGCTCGACTCTTCCGGAAACAGCCGGCGCAGCAGCAGCGCGTAAATGGCGGGATAGAGAATCTGGCAGATGTATTTGATGTGATAGATCAGGCTGGTCGGCAGGTCGAGGCTGTCCATCAGGCTGCTGTTGGCCGCCGCGCTCATCGCCGCCAAACCGAGCATCAAGCTGAACGGGCCGCTGAGCATCTGCTGGCTGTTCCAACTGCCCAGCAGCAACAGATAGAACGCCATCAGAATGCAGCCGCCCAGCGTGAACAACTGCACGCCTTGGCCGATGGCGGCGCGGTGTTCGAGGTAATTGCGGGCGCCCACCAGAATCGGCATATCGATGCCGCCTTCACGATGGAAATGGTTCGACACCTCGATGCGCACCAACACGCTGTCGGCCCCGATGGGCAGAGGAATGAGCAACGGGCGGATGCGCGCCTGCTCGACATCGGCCTCACCGACACGGCCGGCGGTGGCCACCAGCTGACCGTCCACCCAAACGCGCCCGGCGGACTTCAGCGCATCGATATACAACGCCAGCGGTTCGTTGGAGACCGGCAGCAACAACTGCGTGCTGAACTCCACCCGGCCGAACCCAACCTCGCCCCACCACTTCGGCGTGCCGTTGTGCCAGGTAAACGGCAACGTCACCCGCTGCGGCGCGTGGGCACCGTCGCGCCAGGTCAGCAGCCATTGGCCATTCATAATGCGCATCGGCTCGGTGTCCGGCGACCAGGCGCGCAAATCCACCGACCCCGGATACCCCGCCCACGCAGAGGCAGAACACGCCAGCAACAGCGACAACAGCAGCAGACGAAGAGCAGCCACGGAGGCCTCGCAGCGTGGGGGATGTAGAGGAAATGCACGCTACGCAAAAGCGTGAATGGAGGCAAATTGATAGCAGCGTGTTAGCCACGGATTATCGTAGGAGCGGCCTTGGTCGCGAACCCTGCAAACACCATTCGCGACCGGCGTTTGCAGGGTTCGCCAGCAAGCTGGCTCCTACAAAACCGGTCGCGCTTTTGGCTAGCTACCCCGCTGCTGCAACCACGTCAGAAACTCTTCCTCACTCAACGGGTGACTGAAGTAGAACCCCTGCCCCAACGCGCAATCGAGCCCGCGCAGGCTCTCGAACTGTGCGGAGTTTTCGATGCCTTCGGCCACGCATTCCAGGCCGAGGTTGCGGGCGATCATCAGGATGGTTTCGACCAGCATCATTCCGCTGGCATCGTCGGGCAGGTCGTTGACGAAGCTGCGGTCCACTTTCAGCCGGTCCAGCGGCAAACGCTTGAGGTAGGTGAGCGAGGAATAGCCGGTGCCGAAATCGTCGATGGCGAAGCGCACGCCAAGCGCTTTCAGCGCCTGCATGGCGGCGATGCATTGGTCGACGTCTTCGAGCAGCACGCCTTCGGTAATTTCCAGCTCCAGCACGCTGGCGGGCAGGTCGTAGCGATTGAGGCAGTCGGCCACGCGTTGCACCACGTCGAACTGACGCAGTTCATGGGGGCTGAGGTTGACGGCCAGCACCAGCTCCGGCAATCGCCAGTGCCAACGCGCGAGCGCGGCGCACGCTTCATCAAGTACCCAGGCGCCGATGTCCAGAATCAGTCCGGTTTCTTCGGCCAGGGGAATGAACTGCGCGGGCGGAATTTCGCCGCGTTCGGGATGAGTCCAGCGCAGCAGGACTTCGGCGCCCACCACCTTGCCGGTCTTCAGGTCCAGCTGCGGCTGAAACGCCAGGTGCAGTTGGTCGCGGGCAATCGCTTGGCGCAGTTCGCCTTGCAGTTGCAGGCGCTGGTCGATGGCCGCCTGCATGGCCGGGGCAAAGAAGTGCAGCGCGTTGCGTCCGCCGCGCTTGGCGCGGTACATGGCGGTGTCGGCCTGTTTCAGCACATCGGCGGCGCCCTGGTCGCCCACCGGGTGCAGGGCAATGCCGATGCTGGCGCTGATGGACAGTTCGTGGCCGTCGATGTGGTAGCTGCCGAGCAAGCTTTGCAGCAGCTTTTCGCCGACGTCGGCGGCGTGTTCGCCGGCAATTTCCGGGTTGTCGCCAATGCTTTCCAGCAGCACCACGAACTCGTCGCCGCCCAGGCGTGCCAGGGTGTCTTCGGCGCGTAGGCAGCCGGCCAGGCGCGTGGTGACTTCGCGCAACAAGGCGTCGCCAACCGGATGGCCGAGGCTGTCGTTCACGGTTTTGAAGTGGTCGAGGTCGATAAACAGCAGCGCGCCAAACGAGCTGTCGCGAATTTCGCGGGTCATGGCGTGTTGCAAACGGTCGAGCAGCAAGCGGCGGTTGGGCAAGCCGGTCAATTCGTCGCTGTAGGCCAGGCGCTCGATTTCCCGCTGGTAGCGCTGGCGCTCGGAAATATCGGTGACGCTGGCGCGAATCAATTTCTGCTCGCCGGGCATGCGCACCAAGCGCACCTCGCACGGCAACTGGCGCCCGGCGCTGTCGCGGTGCAACCACTCGAATACCGGCGCCGCGCCTTCCAGCGCTGCTGTGGTGTAGCCATTGCCCGCTTGTACCGACAAGCGCCCATCGGCCTGGCGGGCCGGGCTCAGTTCCACGGGACGACGACCAATCAACTCGTTGCGGCTGAGTTTGAACAGGCGCTCGGCGTTTTCGTTTACATCAACCAGGCCGCCGTCTTCGGTGAACAGCAAGATGGCTTCCGGCGCGTGTTCCACCAGCGTGCGATAGCGTGCTTCGGCTTCGTAGCGGGCGGTGATGTCTTCGATCAGCGCCAGACACGCTTCCAGTTGCCCCTGCGGATCGCGCACTGCGCGCAGGCTCAGGCGCGTGTAAATGACGCTGCCGTCTTCGCGCAGGAAGCGTTTTTCCAGTTCGTAGTCGTCGCGCTCGCCCAGGGCCACGCTTTCAAACAGCGGTTGCTCGATCAGCAAATCGTCGGCGTGGGTGATTTGCGCCCAGCCGCAGTTGCGCAGGTAATCGCGCCCGCGCCCTAGTATCTGGCAAAGCTTGCTGTTGACCTCCAGCCACATGCCTTGCGGGCTGATCATGGCCATGCCGATCAGCGGCGCTTCGAAGAACAGTCGCAGCCATTCGTCCCGTTCGCGCAGTTGCTGCTCGGCGAGCTTGCGGGCCGAGATGTCTTGAATGGCGCCATAGATGCGGATCACCTGGCCTTCGTCCATTTCCGCCAGGCCCATCACGCGCAGGAACCGCGAGTTTCCTTTGGCGGTTATCAGCCGCACTTCCACATCGAACGGTCGGCCATCACTGAGGGTGTCGGTGACAGTCCGACGCGCAATGGCCTGGCCTTCTTTATCGAGGTAGCTGATGGCCTGCTCGAAGTTCGGCGTGGCGCCGGTGGGGTCGAGTTCGTAGAGGCGAAAGCAGCCTTCGCTCCAGAACATGTCCAGGCCCGGCACTTCGAGCACCCAGCCGCCGATATCGGCGATGGCTTCGGTCTGCGACAGCAGATGGGTTTGGCGCAGCAGTTCTTCGCGGCGTGCCGACACTTCGCTGGCCAGGCGCTCGCGGGATGTCACGTCGTTTTGCAGGGCGATGTAATGGCTGATGCCCTGGTCGTCGCGCAACGGCGACAAGGTGATTTCGTTCCAGAACGGCGTGCCGTTTTTGCGGTAGTTGCGCAGGATCACCTGCGTGGCCTCGCCGCGTTGCAGGGCGGCGCGCATGCGGTGCAGATCGGCCTGGTTGCGGTCGGTGCCTTGCAGGAATCGGCAGTTTCGGCCTTGCGCTTCGCTGCTGCTGTAGCCGGTGATGCGCTCGAACATCGGGTTGCAGTAGATCAGTGGCAGGTCGGGCTGGCGCGCGTCGGCAATGGTGATGCCCAGCGGGCTGGCTTCCAGCGCCAGGTTGGCCAGGGCCAGTTGCTGTTGCATGTGGGCGCTGCGGCTGAGGGCCAGGCGCAGATCGCTGAGGCTGCGGCCGATCAACAAGGTGGCGACCGTCAGCAGCAGCACGCTGAGGTGCAATTCGGTGAGCGGCGCGTTCAACAGGGCGGCGGGACTAGGGCGCTCTTGCAGCAGCGGCAGGGCGAGCACCACCAAGCTGCTCATGATGGCGCCGCACAAAGCGCCGGGATAACCCCAGAGCATGGCCAGGCTGAGCATCACCACGCCGAGCAACGGCAGCTGCAGGGGAGCCGGCAAGATGTCGAGCAGAAACGGCAAGCCGAACATCAAACTCACCAGCAGCCACCAGGGCGGCGAACGGCGCAGCGGTTCAGCCAGCAACTCCACGCGGTGATCGCTGCCCGTGCCGAACGGCGCCACCCAGCCGAGCCGGCGCAGGTACAGCGTGAGGTAACTGAGCATGGGCGTGACGATGACCAGCGTGCTGAAGCTGTCGGCCAGCCACATGTTCAGGCTGTCCATCGCCCAGTCGGTTTTCGGCGCGTGGAAGCAGACAAACAAGGCGGCCTGTTTGAGCAGCGCCAGCAGTGACACGGGCACCAGAACGCCCAACAGCAGATAGCGAATCACATGACTGAGGTCGGGCAAGGCGAAATCGAAGGGGCGCCGGTTTAGCAACCACCAGCCGCAGGCGACGGCGATCACCTCGGGTAAGCCAAACACCGGCCCCCATTGCCACGCCACACCCCACAACGGCGCGCTGGCGGCGGAGTTGATGTAGACGGCCAGCAACACCCGCGGCCCCCACCAATAGGTGAACACCAGACCGAGCGCAAACGGCAGGTACCACAGCGCGAGACCCGGTGTGAATTGGGTAGACAGCGAACACCACGTCGCCAGATGCAACAGTGGCAATGGCAGCCACCAGGTCCACTTCGGGGGATGATTGAAAACAGCCGGCATGCGGACCTCGGGACAAGACGCTGCCATAGCATAGAACAGCGCCACGAAAGGCGTGGTGCTGTTTTGCCAGTACCGATAAGTCCGATGGTCGTGTAGGAGCGACCTGGGTCGCGAACCGTGCAAACGGAGGTCTGACCGCTGTGGTTTGCAGGGTTCGCCAGCAAGCTGGCTCCTACAGGCAGACCGAGTCGGTGTTACACCGCGTCGCGCGGCAGCAGCAGGCCCAAGGGCAAGCACACCCGCGCTTCCAGCCCGCCGCCCGAGCGGTTGCGCAGTTCTACGCTGCCGCCGTGCTGAGCGGCGATGCGTTTAACGATGGCCAGGCCCAGGCCGGTGCCTTTGCCGCCACGGGCGCGGTCGCCTCGGATGAAGGGGTTGAAGATGTCGCCCAGTTCCGCCGGATCAATGCCGTTGCCCCGGTCGAGCACGCTGAGCACCACGTACGGCGCACTGCTATCGCCCGACACATACGCCGCCACTTCCACCGCATTGCCGCCATGGTGCAGGGCATTTTCGATCAGGTTGTTGAGCAGACGCTTCATCGACACCCGACGCAGCGGAAACGGCGGCACGGGTTCCAGGCACAGGCGCACGTTTTCTTTGTCGTGGTTGAACGGCGCCACGGCGTCCGCGACCAGGTCGGCGAGGTCCACTTCTTCCAGGCGCTCGTCGCGGCCGTCGCGGATAAAGGCCAGGAACTGGTCGAGGATGGCATCCATGTCTTCGATGTCGCGCACCATGTCTTCGACCAGCTCGGTGTCGCTGTTAAGCAACTCCAGGCCCAAACGCAAGCGCGTCAGCGGCGTACGCAAATCGTGGGAAACGCCAGCCAGCATCAGCTCACGCTCGCGGGCGGCTTGCTCCAGGCCATCGGCCATCTGGTTGAAGGCGCTGTAGACCTCGGTCATTTCGCTCGGCGTGTCGCTGATCGGCAAGCGTACGCTGCGGCCCTGCCCCAACTGGCGCGTCGCCGATACCAAGCGTTGCAGCGGCTGGTTGAGTTGACGCACGAAGATCCACGCCGCTGCCGTCGACAGCACGCCGATGGCCAGAAACCAGCCCAGCACACCCCAGATTTTCTGCCCGCGCAGCGGATGCGGGTACAGCGGCACTTCCACCCACCCATCGCCCAACGCCGGCGCCCGCACCCACAGCGCCGACGGTTGATGGATGCGCAGCCGCACCTCGGTGTCCGGCCCCAGCTCCATGCGCATTTGCCGCTGGAAGATGCCGGTGTACGGCCAATGCTGCTCGCCGGGCGGCTCTTCAGCGTCGGAGGTCCAGCGCAGGCCGGCGGCTTTTTCGATAACGGCGCGCTTGTCTTCCTCGGTTGCCCAATAGGCGCGCAGCGTCAGGGCGGCGCCGTGGCTGTACTGGCGGTCCACCAGCACATCCTCGTTCATCATCAGATAAACCAGGGTCAGCGCTTTGGAAAACAGCACCACCACCAACACCAACCACAGGGTGCGGGCGAAGAAGCTTTGGGGGAACCAGACGGGGGTTTTCATGGCAAGGCAGAGATTCTGGGGGAGAGGGTTTTGTAGGAGCGGCTTAAGCCGCGATGCTTTTAATCAAGCGCATCGCGGCTATAGCCGCTCCCACAAGGAGGGTGATGCAGCGTTACTTATTACCATCCGGCACAAACACATAACCCACGCCCCACACGGTCTGGATATACCGTGGTTTGGACGGGTCCGGCTCGATCAACCGGCGCAGGCGGGAAATCTGCACGTCGATGGAACGCTCCAGCGCGTCCCACTCACGGCCGCGGGCCAGGTTCATCAGTTTGTCGCGGGTCAGCGGCTCGCGGGCGTGTTGCACCAGCGCTTTGAGCACGGCGAACTCGCCGGTGGTGAGCATGTGCACTTCTTCGCCGCGCTTGAGTTCGCGGGTGGCGAGGAACAATTCGTAGTCGCCGAAGGTCACGGTTTCGTCTTCGCTGCCTGGCGCGCCCGGAACGGAAACGGTCTGGCGGCGCAGCACGGCTTTGATGCGTGCGAGCAATTCGCGAGGGTTGAACGGTTTGGCCAGGTAGTCGTCGGCGCCCTGTTCGAGGCCTTGAATCCGGCTGCTCTCATCGCCTTTGGCGGTGAGCATGATGATCGGCATCTGGTTGTTGGCTTCGCGCAAGCGTTTGCAGGCCGAGAGGCCGTCTTCGCCGGGAAGCATGAGGTCCAGAACCAGCAGTTGGAAGAGTTCACGCGAGAGCAGACGGTCCATCTGCTCCACATTTTCCACCGCCCGAACGCGGTAGCCTTGCTCTTCCAGGAAACGTTCCAACAGGCGTCGCAGACCGGGATCGTCATCGACGATCAGGATTTTTTCGCCTTCCAGCGGGGCCGTATTGCTCATAGGTGCTCCTTCAAATCGTCGCGCATTATGGCGCAGAGACCGCGCAGCAGTTGCGCACCATTCGTTAGCAGATTTTTCCCGGTTGCAACAAAAGGGCCTGGGTATAATGCCGGCCCTTCACGTTTTCATGTCAGCTCGTCTTATTAAAGTGGGTCTTTTATTAATGGATAGCATCAACAACCGTATCGCCCAGGAACTGGGTGTTCGCCCGCAGCAAGTCGCCGCTGCAGTCGCTTTGCTGGATGAAGGTTCCACGGTTCCCTTTATCGCCCGTTACCGTAAAGAAGTCACCGGCAGCCTGGATGACACCCAACTGCGAAACCTCGAAGAGCGCCTGCGCTACCTGCGCGAACTCGACGAGCGCCGCGCCAGCATCCTGGCCAGCATTGAAGAACAAGGCAAGCTCACCCCGGAGCTGACCCGCGAAATCAACCTCGCCGACACCAAGACCCGCCTCGAAGACCTGTACCTGCCTTATAAGCAGAAGCGCCGCACCAAGGGCCAGATCGCCCTGGAAGCCGGCATCGGCGAGTTGGCCGACGGCCTGTTCAACGACCCAACCCTTACGCCAGAAACCGAAGCCGCTCGTTTTGTCGACGCAGAGAAAGGCTTCGCCGATGTAAAAGCCGTGCTCGAAGGCGCCAAGTACATCCTCATGGAGCGCTTCGCCGAAGACGCCAAGCTGCTCGACAAACTGCGCAGCTTCCTCAAGCACGAAGCCATCCTCAGCGCCCGGGTAGTGGCTGGCAAAGAGGAAGAAGGCGCTAAATTCCGCGATTACTTCGAACACGACGAACCGCTGAAAAGCATGCCGTCGCACCGTGCGCTGGCCATTTTCCGTGGCCGCAACGAAGGCATTTTGAGCTCCGCACTGAAAGTCGGCGACGAGACGCCCGGCGCCCTGCACCCGTGCGAAGGCATGATCGGCGAGCATTTCAGCATTCGTAACGAAAACCGCGCCGCCGACAAATGGCTGGGCGAAGTGGTGCGCTGGACCTGGAAGGTCAAGCTCTACACGCACCTTGAAACCGACCTGCTCGGCGAGCTGCGCGACGGCGCCGAAACCGAGGCGATCAACGTCTTCGCCCACAACCTGCACGACCTGCTGTTGGCCGCACCGGCCGGCCCGCGCGCCACCTTGGGCCTGGACCCGGGCCTGCGCACCGGCTGCAAAATCGCCGTGGTCGATGCCACCGGCAAGCTGCTGGAATACGCCACCGTGTACCCCCACGTGCCGCAAAAGCAGTGGGACCAGACCTTGGCCATCCTCGGCGCGCTGTGCATCAAACACCGCGTCGACCTGATCTCCATCGGCAACGGCACCGCCAGCCGCGAGAGCGACAAACTGGCCGCCGAACTGATCAAAAAACTGCCCGAGCTGAAAATGACCAAAATCATGGTCAGCGAAGCCGGCGCCTCGGTGTATTCCGCCTCTGAATTGGCAGCCAAAGAATTCCCGGATCTGGACGTCTCGATTCGCGGCGCCGTGTCGATTGCCCGTCGCCTGCAAGACCCGCTGGCCGAGCTGGTGAAAATCGACCCGAAATCCATCGGCGTTGGCCAGTACCAGCACGACGTGTCGCAACTGAAACTGGCGCGCAGCCTGGACGCCGTGGTCGAAGACTGCGTGAACGCCGTGGGCGTGGACGTAAACACTGCCTCGGTGCCGCTGCTGGCGCGTATCTCCGGGCTGAACACCACGCTGGCGCAAAACATCGTTAACCACCGTGACGCCCACGGCGCGTTCAAAACCCGCGATGCGCTGAAAAAGGTGCCGCGCCTGGGCGATAAAACCTTCGAGCAAGCGGCCGGCTTCCTGCGCGTGATGAACGGCGACAACCCGCTCGACGCTTCCGCCGTGCACCCGGAAACCTACCCGCTGGTGGAACGCATTGCTGCGGACACCGGCCGCGACCTGCGCTCGCTGATTGGCGACGCCAGCTTCCTCAAGCGCCTGGACCCGAAGAAATTCACGGACGAAACCTTTGGTCTGGTGACCGTCAGCGACATTCTCGCCGAGCTGGAGAAGCCCGGCCGCGACCCGCGTCCAGAGTTCAAAACCGCTGAATTCCAGGACGGCGTGGAAACCCTGCAAGACCTGCAACTGGGCATGATCCTCGAAGGCGTGGTGACCAACGTCACCAACTTCGGCGCGTTCGTGGACATCGGCGTGCACCAGGACGGCCTGGTGCACATCTCGGCGCTGTCGGAGAAATTCGTCAAAGACCCGCGTGAAGCGGTGAAGGCCGGCGACGTGGTGAAGGTCAAGGTGATGGAAGTGGACATTCCGCGTAACCGCATCGCCTTGTCCATGCGCATGGGCGACACCCCCGGCGAGAAAATCGACGGCCCGCGCGGCGGCGAGAAACGTGGCGGCGGCAAGCCTCGCCCGCAGGCGCAACCGACCACACAGCCGGCGCCAAGCAACAACGCCATGGCTTCGCTGTTCGCCAACGCCAAGCAACTACGGAAATAAACCATGACCCAGCCAGCGGACCCGCTTTCCAATTCCGAAGAAGTCGGCAGTAAAAGCGCATTCGCCCGCTTGCTGGGCTTGCACATTCTCAAGGCCGACGGCGGCGAGGCGATTATTCGCCTGAGCATGCACGACGGCCTGCGCAACCTGCACGGCAAGCTGCACGGCGGCGCGTTGTTTTCGCTGATCGACACGGCCATGGGCCAGGCCAGCCACAGCGTGGTCGGCGGGCCGGGCACGGTGACGCTGGAGAGCAAGATCAACTACATCCGCCCGGTAGACGAGGGCGACATCCTCTGCCGCGCGTGGGTAGTGCACGCCGGCCGGCGCACGCAAGTGATCGAAGCCGAGGTGCACCAGGGCGACAAACTGGTGGCCAAAGCCCAAGCGACCTTCGCCTGCCTGTAAACGCCCCGCTCAACTACCGCCCGAGAGCGGCTAGGTGAGTTCCGCCTGCGGTGCGGGTAATCTGTTGCGAAATTGCGTAAACCAGGCGACCACGCCAGTTGTTTCCCATTGCCCTTGCAGACCGTTGATCTAGCCCCCATATAGGGCCGACTGACGCGAAGGAACACAAAATTGAGCGACCTCCTCTCCCGCCGTTTGGCACTGCTCAGCAAGCCCGCCCACCTGAATTTGCTTACCCAGTGCCTGCACGGGATCGAGCGCGAATGCCTGCGTGTCGACAGCCAGGGCCAACTGGCCCTGACGCCGCACCCCATTGCGCTGGGCTCGGCGCTTACCCATCCGCAAATCACCACGGATTATTCCGAGTCGCTGCTGGAGTTCATCACCCCAGCTGAAACAGACCCGGCCGTGACGCTGGAAGATCTGGAACAGATCCACCGCTTCGCCTACAGCAAACTCGACAATGAGTACCTGTGGAGCCCGTCGATGCCCTGCCCGTTGCCGGAAGAAGAGGTGATTCCGATTGCCCGCTACGGCAACTCGAACATTGGCCGGCTTAAATACGTGTACCGCAAAGGCTTGGCGCTGCGGTACGGCAAGACCATGCAGTGCATCGCCGGCATCCATTACAACTTCTCCCTGCCCGAAGCGCTGTGGCCGGTGCTGCAAGTGGCTGAAGACGACACGCAAAGCCTGCGCGACTACCAGTCAGAGCGTTACATCGCCCTGATCCGTAACTTCCGCCGCTACAGCTGGCTGTTGATGTACCTGTTCGGCGCCTCGCCGGCTCTGGACGCGGGCTTCCTGCGCGGCCGGCCGCACAAGCTCGAGCAACTGGACGCCGACAGCCTCTACCTGCCCTACGCCACCAGCCTGCGCATGAGCGACCTGGGTTACCAGAGCAGCGCCCAGGCCGGCCTTACTCCGTGCTACAACGACCTGGCCAGCTACACCGACAGCCTGCGCCAGGCGGTGTCGACGCCCTACCCGGCTTATGCCGAAGCGGGCACCAAGAAAGACGGCGAATGGCAGCAGCTGAACACCAACATCCTGCAGATCGAAAACGAGTACTACTCGAACATCCGCCCCAAGCGGGTGACGTACAGCGGCGAGCGGCCCATTCAGGCGTTGATGGCCCGCGGCGTGCAATACGTGGAAGTGCGCTGCCTGGACATCAACCCCTTCCTGCCAATGGGCATCGACCTGACCAGCGCGCGCTTTATCGACGCCTTCGTGCTGTTCTGCGCCCTGCAACACAGCCCGGAATTGGGCGGCGGCGAGTGCAGCGGCTGTACCGACAACTTCCTGACCGTGGTGAAAGAAGGCCGCAAACCGGGCCTGCAACTCTGTCGCAACGGCGAAACCATCAGCCTGCAAGACTGGGCCACGGACTTGCTGGACCAGATCGGCCAGATCAGCGTTTTGCTGGACCAAAGCCATGGCAGCGACTTGCATGTTCAGGCGCTTGAAGCCCAGCGCGCGAAAGTTGCCGACCCAGCCCTGACGCCCTCGGCGCAGGTACTGGCGAGCCTCAAGGCCAACAACGAAACGTTTGCGCAGTTCTCGTTCCGCCAGAGCCAGGCCCACGCCGAGTACTTCCGCAGCAAGCCGCTGAGCGATGAACAACGCGCAGCGTTTGAGCAATCGGTGCAGCAGTCGCTGGCCGATCAGGCCGCAACGGAAGCCGAACAGAGCGGTGATTTCGACACGTTCGTGGCCGCTTACCAGGCCAGTATTCTGGCCCTGGCGGTTTAGTCGATACCGTCACAAAAAAAGCCAGCGGGGTAAAAGCCGGGACCGACGGTCAGTCGCTCCTGGCCGGGCACGGCTAGCATTAGCCCAGTTCCCCAACGTGAGTTCACCCATGGCGCCGCCCGAGGCCATTCCCAAGGAAGACGAACCGCAATGGAGCCTGGAAAGCCTGAACAAGGCCTACCAACAGGGCTACATGGCCGGTTTAACTGGCAACCCGATCACCAACCAACCCCACGCCGCCGATGTATTGGCAGCTGCCTGGGAAGCGGGTTGGGATGATGGGGAAGAGCAGTATCAGCTGCTTGTGCAGAAGACGGCATAACAAACTCAACTGCTCTGCACCCCTCGCCCACTTGTGGGAGAGGGGCCGGGGGTGAGGGCCGGGCTTTACTCGATCCGCCCTTCTAAAAAGCCCCTCTCCCGCCCTTCGGGCACCCTCTCCCGCATGCGGGCGAGGGGAAATTTCACCACCGCGCTCGGCCTTTCTCCCTCGCCCACTTGCGGGAGAGGGGCATCCGGAACTCGCTCCATCAACGCTCACTTGTAGGAGCCAGCTTGCTGGCGAAAAATCTTCGCCAGCAAGCTGGCTCCTACAAGTGAAACGCGAAATCGGCAATCGCCGAATATGGCCTTACAGCTGCTTCTCAAATATCTGCGAATTACGCTGATAGTTATAAAGCGAAGCCCTCGCCGCTGGCAGGCGCTCTACACCACTTGGCTCAAAGCCGCGCTCGCGAAACCAATGGGCGGTGCGGGTTGTGAGCACGAACAAGGTTTTCAATCCCTGCGCCCGTGCCCGCTCTTCGATGCGTTCGAGCAGTTCGTCGCCGCGTCCGCCATGGCGGTATTCGGGGTTGACCGCCAAGCACGCTAACTCGCCACTGTCCGAATCGGCGATCTGATACAGCGCGGCACAGGCGATGATCAAACCGTCGCGCTCGACGATGGTGAATTGCTCAATCTCGCGCTCCAGCACCTCGCGTGAACGGCGTACCAGAATGCCCTGCTCTTCCAGCGGGCTGATCAGGTCGATCAGGCCGCCGACGTCTTCAATGCTGGCCTCACGCAATTGCTCGAACTGCTCCTGGTCCACCAGCGTGCCGCCGCCGTCTCGGGTGAACAGTTCGGTGAGCAGCGAGCCATCTTCGCTGTAGCTGACGATATGGGCGCGCTTCACCCCGCCCCGGCACGCTTGCGCCGCCGCATCCAGAAGCTCGGCCTGGTAGCTGTTGCCCAGGCGCTGCAAATGGGTGGGCACTTGCTGCGGGCGCAGTTCGCGCACCAGCTTGCCAGCGTCGTCCATCAGGCCTTGTTCATTGCCGAACAGAATGAGTTTGTCGGCGCCCAGGTCGATGGCGGCGCGCATGGCCACGTCTTCGCAGGCGAGGTTGAAAATCTCGCCGGTGGGCGAATAACCCAGCGGCGACAGCAGCACGATAGAGCGCTCGTCGAGCAAGCGGCCAATGCCTTTGCGGTCGACCCGCCGCACTTCGCCGGTGTGGTGGTAGTCCACGCCTTCAACCACGCCAATAGGCCGCGCCGTGACGAAGTTGCCGCCGGCCACTCGCAGGCGCGAGCCCTGCATGGGCGAGGCGGCCATGTCCATCGACAAACGCGCTTCGATGGCGATACGCAGCTGGCCAACGGCGTCGATCACGCATTCCAGCGTGGGGCCGTCGGTGATGCGCATGTCGCGGTGGTAATGCGGGGTCAGGCCACGGGCGGCCAGGCGCGCTTCAATTTGCGGGCGCGAGCCATGCACCAGCACCAGGCGCACGCCCAGGCTGTGCAGCAACACCAGGTCGTGAACGATGTTGCCGAAGTTAACGTGCGCAACGCCGTCGCCGGGCAGCATGACCACGAAGGTCCGGTCCCGGTGAGCGTTGATATAGGGGGAAGCGTGGCGAAGCCAATTGACGTATTCCGGCATAGCGCGAAGAGCCTTTTATTCGTGATGAGAAAGCCAGTGCAGGTACAGCGGGTCAGTCAGCTTTATCGTCGGAATTGGGGCTGCAACACGCGGGTGCTCCTTGTCATTGGGTTAACGGGGCGGTGGGGGTCAGGCAGTAATGCTGGATCAGTTCGCGCAGCACTTTCACGGTGGGCTGCAAACGTGACAGTTCCAAGAATTCGCCCGGCTGGTGCGCACAACTGATATCGCCGGGGCCGAGCACAATGGTCTCGCAACCAAGTTGCTGAAGATAAGGGGCTTCGGTGCCGAATGCCACTGCCTCGGCGCGATGGCCGGTCAGCCGTTCGGCCACGCGTACCAGCTCGGCGTCGGCGGCCTGTTCGAACGCCGGTACATGGGGAAACAGCGGGGCGAAGTCGATTTTCACCTGATGGCGCTCGGCAATCGGCTGAAGCTTCTCGCGAATGGCAGCGCGCAGGTGTTCGGCATCCATGCCCGGCAACGGCCGCAAATCGAATTCCAGCGAGCACTGGCCGCAGATACGGTTGGGGTTGTCGCCGCCATGGATGCAGCCGAAATTCAGGGTCGGCTGCGGCACGCTGAATTGCTCGTTGCGGTACAGCCGTTGCCACTTCTGGCGCAGCGTCATCAGCTCGGCCATGGTCGCGTGCATGGCTTCAAGGGCACTGTGGCCCAGGCTTGGGTCGGAAGAGTGGCCGCTCTGGCCGAGAATATCGATGCGCTCCATCATCACGCCCTTGTGCAAGCGAATCGGCCGCAGCCCTGTCGGCTCGCCAATCACCGCCGCCCGCCCGAGCGGCTGGCCAGCGGCGGCCAAGGCACGGGCGCCGGCCATGGAGCTTTCTTCGTCGCAGGTGGCCAGCACCAACAACGGCTGCTTGAACGGGTGGGCGAGTAGCGGCAGAACCGCTTCGATGACCAGCGCGAAGAAACTCTTCATGTCGCACACGCCAAGGCCGACCCAGGTGCCGTCCACTTCAGTGAGCTTCAGCGGATCACTTTTCCACAGGGCTTCGTCGAACGGCACGGTGTCGCTGTGCCCAGCCAGCACCAGGCCGCCAGGGCCGGAACCGAAGCTGGCGAGCAGGTTGAATTTGCCGGGAGAGACTTGCTGCACGTCGCAGCGAAAACCGAGGTCGCCCAGCCAGGTGCTGAGCAGATCGATCACCGCCTTGTTCGACAGGTCCAGGCTCGGCTGCGTACAGCTCACCGAAGGCGCGGCGATCAGCGCGGCGAATTGCTCTTTCAGGGTGGGTAGTGGCATGCCGGGTCTCCAAAGCGAGGCCCATCATAGGGCTATAACAGCGACGGAATAAACTGTGGGAGCGGCTTGAGCCGCGATTGGCCGGGCCTGAAACCGAAGTTTCCAGGCATCGCGGCTAAAGCCGCTCCCACAGTGCGGTACACTGCGCGCTCTCTTAAGTTCACCGCGTTTGGATTCCCCGGCCATGCAGAAAGAAACCGAAATCAAACTCCGCGTCAGCCGCGAAACCCTCACTGTGTTGCGCGACCACCCGTTGCTGAAGAAGCGCAACAAAGCCGGTTGGGAGCAGCGCGAACTGTTGAATCAATATTTCGACACCCCCGAGCGCGACCTGGCCAAGGCCCGCATCGCCCTGCGCATTCGCCGCGACGGTGATCAATTTATCCAGACCCTGAAAACCCGTGGTCAAAGCGTGGCCGGTTTGTCTGAGCGCAACGAGTACGACTGGTACCTGACCAAACCCAAGCTTGACCTGAAAAAGCTCGACGACAGCTGCTGGCCTGCCGCGCTGGCTGAGCTTGACAAGAAGACCCTGCAAGTCATTTTCACCACCGATTTCACCCGCCAACGCGCCGAAATCGCCTGGGGCCGTGGCAAGGCCAAGGTCGTGGTAGAAGCGGCGCTGGACCTCGGCAAAGTAGTCGCCGACGGCCAGGAAGAAGAAATCTGCGAACTCGAACTCGAGCTGCGCCAAGGCGAGCCGCAAGCGCTTCTGGAACTGGCCGCCGAGCTGGCCGCCGACGTCGCGCTGATGCCGTGCGACATCAGCAAAGCCGAACGCGGCTATCGCCTGTTCGATGCCGGCAGCTACTCGCTGAACCTGCCGCAGCCTGAACTGACCGTTGAGCAGCCGCTGGACTCGGCTTTCGCCGCGCTGGCCTGGAACCTGCTGGGCAGCAGCCAGCGCCTGGCTGAGCAATACCGCTTCAACGGCCACTGGCGTTTGCTGGTGGAATGGCTGGAAAACCTGGTGGACCTGCGCGCGCTGCTCAGCAGCCTGGGCCAGGCCGCGCCGCGTACCAGCAGCCATGACCTGCGCGAGCGCCTTGACGCGCTGCTGAACGACTGGCGCCCGCGTGTGGTCGCCGGTTTGAGCGACGATGACGCCCGTCAAGCCGCGCCAGCGCTGTTCCAAGCAGAGCTGCAAGGCACGCGTTGGGGCCAGTTCTCGCTCAATACGTCGCTATGGCTGATGTCCAACGCCTGGACTGCCGAGCGCAACAACCGTGGCAACCGCCAAGGCGCGGCGCCGCTGGGCAACTGGCTGCCGACCTTGTTGGCCGAAGAAGCGCGCAGTCTGCAACTGGGTCGTTACCAGCAACAGCCGGAAGATTTGGCTGAGCAACTGCCGCGTATCGAGCGCATCCAAGTGTGGTTGCGACTGGCGCGTCAGGTGCTGGTTGAAGTGCCAGAAGTGGACCGCCTGTACGGCGAGCTGAACAAACTGCGCGACCTCGCCCACCGCCCCATCGAAGACGACTGCCTCGATGCGCGCAGCCAGCAAGCGCAAACGGTGCTGACCACAAAAGCGTGGAAAACCTTGTTGCGCGGTTGAAGCCCCCTCCGACATTCTGCCCCCCCACCGCTCTCGACCCGTTCCCCTCGCCCGCTTGCGGGAGAGGGTGCCCGAAGGGCGGGAGAGGGGCTCTTCCCTGCAAATGCCAATAGCGCGCAAAACCTGTGGACTCGGTTTGGCGCCAGCCCACGCATTCGGGCATGCTTGCGACTATTCTTGATCTACCCCAGCACCGCGTTTAACAGGAGTTTGCATGTCTGCCTTCGCTTCTCAGGCCCAGGATCGCACGCTGGATCTCAATGATCTGCTGCGCGAGCTGGTGGCCCAAGGCCGCGTCGGCCAAGACACCGCCGAGCAGTTAATGGCGATTCGCCGCAGCTCCAGCAACACGCAACTGCATCCCCTCGAATTCATTGCCGCGCAGCAAGTCGACGACCTCACCCGCCCCGGCAAAAAGCTCGACCTCGAAAGCTTGACCATCTGGCTGGCCGCCCTCGCTGGCCAGCCGTATTTGCGCATCGACCCGCTGAAGATCAACGTGGCTGCGGTCACGCCGCTGATGTCGTATGCCTTCGCCCAGCGACATAAAATTCTCGCCGTGGCGGCGGATAACGAAGCCGTCACCATCGCCAGTGCCCAGCCGTTTGTGGCCAGTTGGGAAGCCAACCTGACCCACGTGCTCAAGCGCCCGATCAAGCGCGTGGTGGCCAATCCGGCAGATATCCAGCGCTTCACCGTGGAGTTTTTCCGCCTGGCCAAGTCGGTCAGCGGCGCCTCGGCTGTCGACACCAAAAGCACCAACATTGGCAACTTCGAACAATTGCTCAACCTCGGCGCCAGCGATCAGGAGCCGGACGCCAACGACTCGCACATCGTCAATATCGTCGACTGGCTGTTCCAGTACGCCTATCAGCAGCGCGCCAGCGACATTCATATCGAGCCGCGCCGCGAGCAAGGCACCGTGCGCTTTCGCATCGACGGCGTGCTGCACAACGTTTATCAATTCCCGCCACAGGTGACGATGGCCATCGTCAGCCGCCTGAAAACCCTGGGCCGCATGAACGTGGCAGAAAAACGCAAACCGCAGGACGGCCGGGTGAAGACCAAGACCCCGGACGGCGGCGAAGTGGAGCTGCGCCTGTCGACGCTGCCCACCGCGTTCGGCGAAAAGATGGTGATGCGGATTTTCGACCCGGAAGTGCTGCTGAAGAACTTCGACCAACTCGGTTTTTCGCCGGATGACTTGCGCCGCTGGCTGGAAATGACCGGCCAACCCAACGGCATCATCCTGGTCACCGGCCCCACCGGTTCGGGCAAAACCACCACGCTGTATACGTCGCTGAAAAAGCTCGCCACCTCCGAAGTGAACCTGTGCACCATCGAAGACCCGATCGAGATGATCGAGCCGGCCTTCAACCAGATGCAGGTGCAGCACAACATCGACCTCACGTTCGCCAGCGGCGTGCGCGCGCTCATGCGGCAAGACCCGGACATCATCATGGTCGGCGAGATTCGCGACCTGGAAACCGCCGAAATGGCCATCCAGGCCGCGCTCACCGGCCACTTGGTGCTGTCCACCTTGCACACCAACGACGCGCCGAGCGCGATTACGCGCTTGCTGGAATTGGGCGTGCCGTATTACCTGCTCAAGGCCACGTTACTCGGTGTCATGGCGCAGCGTCTGGTGCGCACGCTGTGTCCGCACTGCAAAGAGCCGGTCGAGATCAGTGAAGAAGACTGGCAATCACTGACACGCCCGTGGAGCGCGCCGCTACCCACCGGGGCGCACAAGGCGGTCGGTTGTCTGGAATGCCGCGACACCGGCTACCGTGGCCGTGCGGGCGTGTACGAAATCATGCAACTGAGCGACAGCCTGAAACCCTTTATCAGCGCCGACACCGATTTGCTGTCGCTGCGTCGCCAGGCGTTTAAAGAGGGAATGCGCAGTTTGCGTCTCTCCGGCGCACAGAAGGTTGCGGCCGGGCTCACCACCATCGAGGAAGTGTTGCGGGTGACGCCGCAGAGTGAACAAAAGTAAGGTTCAACGCGCAACATCACCCCCAACAACAAGGATCCGTTATGCAAATCGGCAGTGTGCTTTTCCTTTTCGTCGGCCTCGCGGTCGCCATTCTTTTCATGGGTTTCAAAGTGGTGCCGCAAGGTTTCGAGTGGACGGTGGAG
This sequence comes from Pseudomonas sp. AC136, assembly GCF_979258585.1. NCBI lineage: Bacteria > Pseudomonadati > Pseudomonadota > Gammaproteobacteria > Pseudomonadales > Pseudomonadaceae > Pseudomonas > Pseudomonas sp. AC136. Next base: position 3,716,344 of record NZ_OZ409865.1, on the reverse strand, counting down.
CGCTTTGGTCGCTACACCAACACGCTGCGCCCAGGCCTGAACATTATCGTGCCGGTGATGGACCGCATCGGGCGGCGCATCAACGTGATGGAAAACGTGCTGGATATTCCGCCGCAAGAAGTCATCACCTCGGACAACGCCACCGTACAAATCGATGCCGTGTGCTTTTTCCAAGTGGTGAACACCGCCCAGGCGGCTTACGAGGTCAACAACCTCGAACACGCCATCCGCAACCTGCTGCAAACCAATATCCGCACCGTGCTGGGCTCCATGGAACTGGACGCCATGCTCGGCCAGCGCGACGTGATCAACGAACGGCTGCTGCGCACCGTTGACGAAGCCACGGCGCCATGGGGCATCAAGATCACTCGTATCGAAATCAAAGACATCAGCCCACCCGCCGACCTTATGGCCGCCATGTCCGGGCAAATGAAAGCCGAGCGGGTAAAGCGCGCGCAAATTTTGGAAGCCGAAGGCCTGCGCGCCGCGGCGATTCTGACCGCCGAAGGGAAAAAACAGGCGCAAATTCTTGAGGCCGAAGGCGAACGCCAAGCCGCGTTTCTGGAGTCTGAAGCGCGTGAGCGTCAGGCCGAAGCGGAAGCGCGGGCCACGCAAGTGGTATCCGAGGCCATCGCCACCGGCAACGTGCAGGCCATCAACTATTTCGTTGCGCAAAAGTACGTCGATGCCTTGGGCAAGCTGGCCTCGGCCAACAACAGCAAGGTGATCCTGATGCCGCTGGAAGCGAGCCAGGTGATCGGCGCGATCGGCGGTATTGGCGAAATCGTCAAAGCCACGTTTGATCAAAACAATAAAAAGGCCTGAGGACGCGCGTCAGATGATGGATTTTCTACAACACCTGTCCTTCTGGGACTGGCTCGCGCTGGGCACCTTGCTGCTGATTCTGGAAGTGTTCGGCGCTGGCGGTTATTTGCTCTGGACGGGCATGGCCGCTGCGGCGGTCGGTGTCATCAGTTACCTGTTCCCGGCCTTGCCGTGGCCGTGGCAATTTCTGCTGTTTGCCGTGCTTTCGCTGGCCACCGCCGTGCTCTGGTGGCAACGGCTGCGTGCCGGCAATAAAACCTCCCAGCAATCGGGCTTGAACCAACGCGGCCAGGAATTTCTCGGCCGTACGTTTGCGCTGCATGAGGCCATCGTCGGGGGACGCGGCAAGATCAAAGCAGGCGACACACTGTGGCTGGTGAGCGGGCCTGACTTGCCCGTCGGTACACCGGTGGAAGTAGTCGGCCAGGACGGCGTGGTGCTGAAAATAAAAGCCTGCGCCTGAACGCGCCCTGCGAAGCAATTGGAACTCGCGCGTTGGGCTTGGAGTCGTAACTTCAGGCTCCACACACCCACGCGTTATCAGCCAGTTATCGCAGGAGAATCACCATGCACCGCAGACTCGCTATTGCGTCCTTGTTGCTGATCGTCCCGGTTGCTTCGGCCACGGCCGACACGTTCTGGCGCAATGTGCTGTCATCTGGCGCCACCACCGGCTCGTTTTATCTGACCTCGCGCGACGACCACAAAGTGATCGTTAACGCCCAGGAAGACGCCGGCAGCTACATCGCCAGCAACGGCGCCATCCGTGGCCCGTACCTGGAAGCTGCACTGCAGAAAGTGCGCGCTGAGCACCCAGGCCTGAAAGCCTCGGACGACGAATTGGCCCAGGCCATTCTGACTGCCGAACCGGCAAGCAGCGCGCAGTAAGCTGATAGGGCTGGATTGCCTACCGCGTCCGGTTGCGGACGCGGTGAATATGCGAGCATCGCGCTTCACTTCTATCGACAAGGACCGTTGCCATGGGCAATCCCATCCCGACCCTCAAGGTCATTCTGATCCTGATCATTGCTGTGAACGCCATCTGGTTCACCGACCGTTTGGTGTCACTGATCGGCCTCGACATTTTGACGTACCTGCCAACCGCCGTTTGGCAATTGCTGAGCGCCTTTAGCACCGGCTTGCTGATCATCTTCAACGTGTTGCTGCTGGGGTTGCTGTCAAGGCTTCAGCTCAAAAACGAGTAAGCCGTTTGGATTTGTTGAGCAACGCGAAGCCCAACATAAGCCACACACAAAAAAGCCCCGACCATGTCGGGGCTTTTTGCATAGCGCGGATCGCTTAAGCGTCAGCGTCGGCGACAGCTTGGTAAGCGCCCGCATCGAGCAGCTTGTCCAATTCGCTCACATCGCTCGGCTGCAGCTTGTAGAACCAAGTGCCGTAGGGGTCGCCATTCACGCTTTCTGGCGCGTCGGCCAGGGCGTCGTTAACGGCGGTGACGGTGCCACTGACCGGCGAGTAGATGTCGGAGGCGGCTTTAACCGATTCCACTACACCGGCTTCTTGGCCTGCGGCCAGTTGCTTGCCGACTTCCGGCAGCTCGACGAATACCACGTCGCCCAGCGCTTCCTGCGCGTGGTCGGAGATGCCCACGGTCACGCTGCCATCGGCTTCAAGGCGGGCCCATTCGTGGCTGGCGGCGTAACGCAGGTCGCTGGGGATATTGCTCATGTCTTGGTCCTCAAGTCGGGAGGCGGAACGTCCGCCTGGAAAATTTAGCAGGTTGTGGCGCGTCGCCGAAACTGGCGTAGCACTGCATCACAACCGATCAGATCAACGCCTTGCCGTGGCGCACGAAATTAGGCCGAACCACCCGCACGGGATACCACTTGCCGCGAATTTCCACCTCGGCTCGTTCGCCAGTGCTCGCCGGAACCCGCGCCAGGGCAATGGATTTCCCCAGCGTAGGCGAAAAGCTGCCGCTGGTGATTTCGCCCTCGCCAACGCCTTCGACCCGCACCACTTGATGAGCACGTAACACGCCACGCTCCTCAAGCACCAGGCCCACCAGTTTGGACTGGTCGCCGGCGTCGCGCTGGGCTTGCAACGCCTCACGGCCGACGAACTGGCGAGTGGTCGGTTCCCAGGCGATGGTCCAGGCCATGTTGGCGGCCAGGGGCGAAACGCTTTCGTCCATGTCCTGACCATAGAGATTCATGCCCGCTTCCAGGCGCAGCGTGTCCCGTGCACCCAAGCCAATCGGGGCGATGCCGGCGCCGACCAGTTCGTTGAAGAAGCTCGACGCGTCCTCGACCGGCAACACAATTTCCAGGCCGTCTTCACCGGTATAGCCGGTGCGCGCGATAAACCATTCGCCATCGGCGAAGCCTTGGAACGGTTTGAGATCGGCAATCAACGTGGCACGGCTGGATGACACCAGCTCCGCCACCTTGGCGCGGGCGTGGGGGCCTTGAATCGCCAACATCGCCAGTTCGCTGCGCTCGTTGAGCTGCACGTCGAAGCCAGCGGTTTGCGCTTGCATCCAGGCGATGTCTTTGTCGCGGGTGGCGGCGTTGACCACCACGCGGTAGCCGTCAGCGGTGAGGTAGACGATCAGGTCGTCGATCACGCCGCCCTCATGGTTGAGCATGGCGCTGTAGAGGGCTTTGCCGAGGTCGTGCAGGCGCTCGACATCGTTGGCCAGCAAGTGCTGAAGATAGGCCTTGGCCTGGGCGCCGCTGACGTCGACCACCGTCATGTGCGACACATCGAAGACGCCGCAGTCGCGACGCACTTCATGGTGCTCCTCAACTTGCGAGCCGTAGTGCAGTGGCATATCCCAACCACCGAAATCGACCATCTTGGCACCCAATGCAAGGTGCAGATCATAGAGGGGCGTGCGCTGTCCCATGGGTTTCTCCTTCCGGGCTTGGCGAAGGTGTGGGCGAAGCGTGAAACGCGGCTGAGCCTACGGAAACGGGCACTTGCACGAGGTTTCAACACGACGGTCTGGATGACGTCCTACACCGAATGGCGCGCATTGTAGCCGCAAGACTCCCGCCTGCACACACGCCTTACAGACCAGGCGTTCAATGCCCGAAGCGGCGCGCTGAACGACGGATCAGGCCGATCACTGGCAGCAGGCCGACCAGTACCAGCGTCAGCGCAGGCAATGCGGCACGCGCCCATTCGCCCTCGCTGGTCATCTCGAAAATACGCACGGCGAGGGTGTCCCAGCCGAACGGGCGCATCAGCAAGGTGGCGGGCATTTCTTTCAACACATCGACAAATACCAATAGCGCCGCGCTCAGCGCACCCGGCACCAGCAGCGGCAGGTAGACGCGGAAGAACAACCCATAACCGGACACGCCCAGGCTGCGAGACGCTTCTGGCAGCGACGGACGAATGCGCGCCAGTGCGCCTTCGAGCGGCCCGTACGCCACGGTAATAAAGCGGATGAGATAGGCCAGTACCAGCGCCGACAAACTGCCCAACAGCAACGGTTTGCCGGCACCGCCCAGCCAGGCCGACAACGGCACCACCCACGCGCGGTCCAGGTAGCTGAACACCAGCATGATCGACACGGCGAGCACCGAGCCGGGCAAGGCGTAACCGAGATTGGCCAGGCTCACGGCGCTGCGGATCGGCCGCGTCGGCACCAGGCGGCGGGCAAACACCAGCAGCATCGCCACCGCAACCGTCACCGCCGCAGCGATGGCGCCCAAGTAGAGCGTGTGGAGAATCAGGCCGATGTAGCGCTCGTCGAGGTCAAAGCGCCCGCGCTGCCAGCACCACACCATCAACTGCAACAGCGGCACCACAAACGCGCAGGCGAATACCAGGCCACACCAACTGCTGGCCGCCAAGGCTTTCCAGCCGCGCAGGTGATAAAGCGCATACCCGCGCGGCCGCTCACTGGCCGGCCGGCTGGCGCCTCGGGCGCGGCGTTCGCCGTATACCACCAGCATCACCGCCAGTAGCAACAGGCTGGCGAGTTGCGTGGCGCTAGCCAGGCTGTAAAAGCCGTACCAGGTTTTGTAGATGGCCGTGGTGAAGGTGTCGAAATTGAACACCGACACGGCGCCGAAATCCGCCAGGGTTTCCATCAACGCCAAGGCGATGCCCGCACCAATCGCCGGCCGCGCCATGGGCATCGCCACCCGCCAGAACGCTTGCCACGGGGTTTGCCCGAGGATGCGCGCGGCCTCCATCAGCCCTTTGCCCTGAGCCAGAAACGCGCTGCGCGCGAGCAGGTAAACATAGGGGTAGAAAACCAGCACCAGCACCACAATCACGCCACCGGTGGAGCGCACCCGCGGCAAGCGCACACCGGTGCCGAACCACTCGCGCAACAGCGTTTGCAGCGGCCCGGCGAAATCCAGCAAGCCGACAAATACAAAGGCCAGGACGTAAGCGGGAATGGCAAACGGTAGCATCAGCGCCCAGTCGAGCCAGCGTCGACCGGGGAACTCACACAGACTGGTGAGCCAGGCCAGACTCACGCCGAGCAGCGTGACGCCAACGCCAACGCCGATGACCAGCACCAGCGTGTTGCCGAGCAGGCGTGGCATCTGGGTATCCCACAGGTGGGCCCAAATTTCATGGTCAATGGTTTGCCATGACAGCAGCAGAACGGAGAGCGGCAACAACACCAGCGCGGCGATGGCGAAAGAAATGAGGTACCAGCGACGTTGGTGAACCACGGGTGAGCCTGGTTGGAATGGAGTAAGGGCGCAACTATACGTTTGCAGGGATCCCGGCTAAAGCCGCTCCTACAGACGACGCAAACCCTGTAGGAGCGGCTTTAGCCGCGATGCTTTTAATACCAGCCAGCGCGGTCCATCAACTTAATGGCTTCGGCCTGGCGCTTTCCGGCGACCTCAACCGGAATGGTATCGGCCTTGAACGCTCCCCAACTCGCCACCTCATCCGACGGCTTAACGCTGGGATTAGCCGGATATTCCTGGTTAACACCGGCAAAAATCGCCTGCGCTTCGGGGCCCGTCATCCACTCAACCAGCGCCTTGGCGGCAGCCGGGTGCGGCGCGTGCTGGGTCAGGCCAATGCCGGACAAATTGACGTGCACGCCACGGTCGCCCTGGTTCGGCCAGAACAGCTTCACGGCCAGACTCGGGTCTTGCTTGTGCAGGCGGCCGTAGTAGTAGGTGTTGACGATGCCGACATCGCACTGCCCGGCATTGATGGCTTGCAGCACAGCGATGTCGTCGGAGAACACGTCGGTGGACAGGTTGTTCACCCAGCCCTTGAGAATTTCTTCGGTTTTGGCCGCGCCATGGGTTTCGATCAGCGTGGCGGTCAGCGATTGGTTGTAGACCTTTTTCGCCGTGCGCAGGCACAAACGCCCTTCCCACTCTTTGCCCGCCAGCGCTTCGTAGGTGGAAAGCTCTTCGGGCTTCACCCGGTCAGTGGCGTAGGCGATCGTGCGCGCGCGCAGCGACAGACCGGTCCAGCTGTCGGTGGAAGAACGATATTGGCTGGGAATATTGGCGTCGATAACCGGCGAGTCGAAGGGCTGCAAAATGCCCATATTCTCGGCCTGCCAGAGGTTGCCAGCATCGACGGTGAGCAGCAGGTCGGCGGTGGCGTTGCTGCCTTCGGCCTTGATGCGCTGCATCAGCGGCGCTTCCTTGTCGGTGATGAACTTGACCTTCACACCGGTTTTGGCGGTGTACGCGTCGAAGACCGGTTTGATCAGTTCATCGATACGGGAGGAATACACCACCACTTCATCGGCGGCTTGCGCGGTCGCTGCGGCCATCAGTACCAGCAGAGAAAAACAGGTGCGGCGAATCTGCACGGACAACGTCCTCGTAAAAACCAGAAGGTCGCAAATGATAGTTAACCTCAGTTGGCGACCGGCGATCGACGTGTGTCGGAATGTTGCGAGGCGCCGCTATGCCGCCTCAGGCCTTGGCTAACGCCGGAAGGTCACCGGACAACCCCAGCGCCTGGCGCACGAACAGCGCTTTGCCTTCGGCCAAGCCGTCCACCAGATTCAAACCGCTGTTGCGCAGCCAGCGCAGGGGCAGCGGATCGGCCTGGAACAAGCGCTCAAAGCCTTCCATCGCCGCCATCATCGCCAGGTTGTGCGGCATGCGCCGGCGCTCGAAACGGCTGAGCACACGCGTATCGGCCAGGCTTTCGCCACGCTCGACCGCATGCAGCAGCACTTCGGCCAGCACGGCGGCGTCGAGAAAGCCGAGGTTGACGCCCTGTCCCGCCAGCGGGTGGATCGTGTGCGCGGCATCGCCGATCAGCGCCAAGCCGGGCTCCACGTATCGCTTGGCGTGACGCTGGCGCAGCGGAATGCACAGACGCGGATCAACTTCCAGCACCTCGCCCAAGCGCCATTCGAAGGCTTTGCCAAGTTCAGTTCGGAAGGCTTCGTCGTCCAACGCCATCAAGCGTTCGGCTTGTGCCGGCGTGGTCGACCAGACGATGGAGCACCACTCCTCAGCCGCGCCGTCACGGGCCAGCGGCAAGAAGGCCAACGGGCCGTCATCGGTGAAGCGTTGCCAGGCGGTGCGTTGGTGCGGCTGGCTGCAGCGCACGCTGGTGACGATGGCGTGGTGCAGGTAATTCCATTCTCGGGTGGCGCAACCGGCCAGCCGCCGTACCGCCGAATTGGCGCCGTCAGCAGCGATAACCAGCGGCGTGCGCACCATGCGGCCGTCGGCCAGGGTAAGCAGCCAATCGTCGCCGGAATGGCGCAGTTGTTCGAGGCGGGCATCGGCCAGCAAGCCAATATCGGCATCGTGCAGGCACTCAAGCAACGCATCCTGAATCACGCGGTTTTCGACGATATGGCCAAGCACGTCGGCGTGCACGCTGGCGGCGGAGAAATGGATCTGGCCCGTTCCGGAACCGTCCCACACCTGCATGTCGCCATAGGGGCTGCTGCGCCTGGCTTCGATACCCGACCAGGCGCCGACACGTTCGAGAATGCGCTGGCTGGCCATGGACAACGCGCTGACACGCGGCTCGAACGCGGCGGTGTGGTCGAAAGGCTTAACGCTCAGGGGACTGCCATCGATCAGCAGAATATTCAGACCGCTATGTTGCAGCGCCAAACCCAGCGCACTGCCGACCATACCGGCCCCGACTATTACCAAATCTGCTCGCATTTCCATGCTGTGGGCCTATGCGTGGGCGGCTATTGGCCGCCAGAAAAAAAGAGTCAACCGTTGCTGCGAGTGCCAATGCCCATGGCTTGCCGGGCAAACCAACGCTTGGCGGGCGGCAGCATGTCGAGGCCCAACAGGCCCAGATTGCGGCCGGTGGCCAGCAGCGGTTCGGCGGTACTGAACAGACGCGTAACGCGGTCGGAAAAGCCGACGGTCAGGCTTTGGTCCAGTTGCTGCCGGGTGTAGTACTGCTGCAACGAGGCGAAGTCGCCCGGTATTGACGGCCCGGCGAGCAGCACCTCAGCCAGTGCTTGTACGTCACGCAACGCCAGGTTGTAACCCTGCCCCGCGATGGGGTGCAGGCTGTGCGCGGCGTTGCCAAGAATGACCAGATGCGGACGCACTTGTTCCTGCGCTTCGACCAGCGCCAGCGGGTAAACATGCCGCGCGCCGACTTTTCGCAATGCGCCGAGGCGGTAGCCAAAGGTGGTTTGCAGCTCGGCGAGAAACGCCCGGTCGTCTAGGGCCAGCAAGCGCTGAGCGTCGTCGCCAGGGCGGGTCCAGACCAGGGCGCTGCGGTTGTCCGAAAGCGGCAGCAAGGCCATGGGGCCTTCATCGGTGAAACGCTCGAACGCCTGACCGCCATGGGGCTGGCTGATGCTGACGTTGGCGATCAGCGCGTTTTGCTCATAAGCGGTGGTTTTGACTGTGACGCCCAACTGCTCGCGCAACCGGGAGCGGCCGCCGTCGGCCAGCACGGCCAGGTCGCAGTCCAGCAAGGTGTCGTCGTTCAGGGTCAGGCGGTAACCGCTGCGGCCTTCTTCGAGATCAACCGCTTGCATGGCCACCACTTCGGCCGGGCAGCGCCAGCTCACCACCTCAGGATCCAGCGCTTGCCAGAGGCAATGGCCGAGCCAGGCGTTTTCCGCCACATAGCCCAGCGCCGGAACGCCCTCTTCTTCCGCGCTCAATCGTGCGGCGGCGAAGCGCCCGCGGTCGGAGACGTGAATGTGCCGAATGGCTTCGGCGCGCTCGGCCACTTTCGGCCAGATGCCGAGGCGTTGGTAGATTTGCTGGGTGCCGTAGGACAACGCCGTAGAACGGGCGTCATAACTGGGCTGATAGGTGTCGCCGGGGGCGAACGGCTCGATCAGCACAATCGACCAGCCGCGCGCCTTTGCGCCGGCTTGCAGGGCCAGCGCCAGGCTGGCGCCCACCAGGCCGCCACCGATTATTGCGAGTTGGGCGCGGCCGCCAGTCACCGACGCGCTCACGCCGCCTGCACGCGAGCAGCGGCCATCAAGGCTTCGATTTCCGCCACGGTTTTCGGCGCGTCTTTGGTGATGATTTCGCAACCGGTTTTGGTCACCACCACGTCGTCTTCAATGCGCACACCGATGCCGCGCCATTTCTTCGCCACGTTCTGGTTATCGACGGCGATATAAATGCCCGGCTCAACGGTCAGCGCCATGCCCGGCTCCAGCACGCGCCATTCGCCGCCGACTTTGTAATCGCCGACGTCGTGAACGTCCATGCCCAGCCAGTGGCCGGCGCGGTGCATGTAAAACGGTTTGTAGGCTTCGCTGGCGATCAGCTCGTCAACGTCGCCTTCCAGCAGACCGAGCTCGACCAAACCGGCAGTAATGACCCGCACGGTCGCCTCGTGGGCTTCGTTCCAATGTTTGTCGGGGCCGATGGCGGCGAATGCCGCTTCTTGAGATTTCAGCACCAACTCGTAAATGGCTTTCTGCTCGGGTGAAAACTTGCCGCTCACCGGGAAGGTGCGGGTGATGTCGCTGGCGTAGCAATCGATTTCGCAGCCGGCATCAATCAGCACCAGATCGCCGTCTTTCAGCGGCGCGTCGTTTTCACGGTAGTGCAGGATGCAGGCGTTGCGGCCGGCGGCAACGATGGAACCGTACGCGGGCATTTTCGCGCCGCCTTTACGGAATTCGTAATCCAGCTCGGCTTCAAGGTGGTACTCGCTCAAGCCGGCGCGGCTGGCTTGCATGGCGCGGATGTGCGCGCGGGACGAGATTTGCGCGGCTTCGCGCATCACCTTCACTTCGTTGGCGGACTTGTACAAACGCATGTCGTGCAACAGATGGGTCAGGGCCACGAATTCGTTTGGCGGCTGAGCGCCCTGGCGGGCTTTGGAGCGGATGACGTTGATCCACTCCATCAGGTGCCGGTCGAACTCCTGGTTGGTGCCCATCGCGTAATACACGCGGTCACGGCCTTCGATCAGGCCGGGCAGAATTTCGTCGATGTCGCCGATGGGGAACGCATCGTCCGCACCATAGGTGGTGATGGCGCCGTCTTGCCCGGCACGCAGGCCGTCCCACAATTCGCGTTCCGGATCGCGCTCGCGGCAGAACAACACGTATTCGCCGTGCTCGCGGCCGGGGATCAAGGCAATTACCGCTTCCGGTTCAGGGAAACCGCTGAGGTACTGGAAGTCGCTGTCCTGACGGTACACATGCTCGACATCGCGATTGCGGATGTACACCGGCGCGGCCGGCAGAATGGCGATGCTGTTGGGTTCCATCTGCGCCATCAGCGCCTTGCGCCGACGAGCGTATTCCGACTTGGGGATGCTGATCATGGACGGACTCATCTGGTCAAAAGTCTGGGACGAAAATCAGTGCAGCGACGGTTTTGCAGCGGCGGGCGCAGCAGGTTTCACGCATTCGGTGAACAGCAGCAAAGGCGCAACGCGCAGGTATTCCATCACTTCCATATAGTCGTTTTCGCCGTCTTCGGATTCTTCCAGCGCTTCTTGCACCTGGGCGATGGCGGCGAGGTCTTGCAGCACTTCCATGGCCTCGCTGCTCAGCGCCGCATCACGTGCGGTCAGGCCGAAACCAGCGAGAAAGCCTTGGCACCACTGGCCCATGGCGGCGGCACGTTCGGCCAGCGGCGCGTCATCGGAGGGCAGCAGCAGAACCACGGCGATGTCTTCGCCAGTGAGTTCGGCTTTGACCATTTCCTGCAGACCGATCAGCGCGGCCTTGATGTTGTCTTGCGGCTCGGCGGTGAGCAGGTCGGCGGCGTCGACCAGCCAGGCATCCGTTTCGAAGCCGGCACCGGCGCAACTGCGACCGAGCAACAGGCCATGCAATTCAGCAGGCGAAACAGGTTGACCGCTGCTGGCAAGCAGGGTGGCGAAAGCGCTATACGGGGAATTTTGAGTGGGCATTGGCAACTAGGCGCCAGAGGGCGCAATGACTAGAATGGAGGCCTTGTATCCTAGCACCGGCAAGCGCGCCAAAACCATTGGCGGCTATCAACAGGTTTGTACCAACGTCGGCGCCTTCCGATATAGTTTCGCCGCTTCGACACTCCACCACTTGCATCACACACGCCCTAGCGAGAGCCCATGGAAGACGCCGATCTGCACGCGCTGACCATCAAGCTGGAACTGCTTATTCAACGCGTCGAGCAGCTCAAAGCGGACAACCGCGCCCTGCGCGCAAGCGAGCAGGCGTGGCGCGAAGAGCGCGCCCATCTGATCGAAAAGAACGAAATGGCCCGGCATAAGGTCGAATCGATGATTTCGCGCCTCAAAGCCCTGGAGCAGGACTAATGACCTCGAACACCGTTACCGTTCACATCCTCGACAAAGACTATTGCATCGCCTGCCCGGCGGACGAACGCGCCAACCTTGAGAGCGCCGCGCGCTACCTGGACGGCAAGATGCGTGAGATCCGCAGCGGCGGCAAAGTCATCGGCGCCGACCGCGTTGCCGTCATGGCCGCACTCAACATTACCCACGACCTGCTGCATAAACAGCAGCGCCTTGATCAGGACGTCAGCTCCACCCGCGCCCACGTGCGTGACTTGCTCGAGCGAGTCGACGGCGCCCTGGCCACCGATCAGGACAGCAGCCATAGCTGATTGCAGAGCGGTGGATTGGGTTATACTGCCCCCCGCTCCCTGGAGTGTGCGCCAGTCGGTGATGTCCCTGAGCCGATACGCACAAACCCGGGGGTTGCAAGTTGGAGCCGGTGTGCATGTCCGCCTGACGGAAAGCCTTAACGCTCCCTGCAACCTCCACCTTGAACTTTCGGGTTCAAGGGCTAAACCGACAGCGGCACGCCGGGGGGTCTTATTTTTTAGCGTTGTGCTCACGCCCTTGAGCCACGCCGCTTCTACCGGTTCGCGCCTGCGTACCGCAGCCAGCATCCCATGCTGAGCGCCGCTTCTCTTTCCCGTCCGCAACTTCGTCGCTTACTGCGCAAAACCCGTCGCGCCCTCAGCGCCAGCGCTCAACGCGCCGCCAGCGAAAATCTTTATCGCCAGTTGGCTCAGCATCCGTTGTTTCGTCGCGCGCGGCATATCGCCTTGTACTTGCCGGCCGACGGCGAAATTGATCCACGGCCGTTAATGCGCGCCGCACAACGGCGCGGCAAAGCCACGTACTTGCCCGTTCTCAGTGCATGGCCGCGAACCAAAATGGTGTTTCAACGGGTGCGCCCGAATGAGCGTTTGCGCCCCAATCGTTTCCGCATCGCCGAGCCTACGGCCAACCGAAATCGCCAACGCCAGCTGTGGGCGCTGGACGTCGTGATGCTGCCGTTGGTGGGCTTTGATGTTGAAGGCGGACGCTTGGGAATGGGCGGCGGCTTTTACGACCGCAGTCTGGCGTATTTGCAGAGGCGCAAAAATTGGCACAAGCCGACATTATTGGGCCTGGCCCACGAGTGTCAGAAGGTGGATCGCCTGGCGCTGGCCAGTTGGGATGTGAAGCTGCATGCGACGGTGACGGATAAAGCGTGGTATGCGGGCGCCGCACTCACTGCGACGTCCACAAACCCTGGCGAGTAGCGGTTAAGGCTGCTGCGATAGCGTGACGGGAGCCTCGTTCTGACGGTCCCAAAGACTCTGGGTGTAACCGGTGGTCACGACGCCCAGGCCAAATAAAATGACTAATACCCACAACAAATCTGGTTTACGTTTCTTCATCGATTGCCTCCCCCTTCCAGGCAAATTTCACACGATGGCCGGCGGCATTTCTTGTTCTTAGGCCGTCCGGCAGCGGTACATTCAGCAGGGCGGCATTGTCCTGCATGGTGTCTGCATGTGCAATTACGACGCCAACCGGCGGTCGCGTAGACGTGGGCAAATGCCCACAATGTTGTAACCCACGAGCGAAGAGCAAAGTTCATGCCTCACTGGCTGATGAAATCCGAACCTGAAGAACTTTCCATTCACGACCTGCAGCGCCTCGGTCACGCCCGGTGGGATGGCGTGCGCAATTACCAGGCTCGCAACTTCGTGCGCAGCATGGCGGTCGGCGATCTGTTCTTCTTCTATCACTCCAGTTGCCCAGAGCCGGGTATCGCGGGGATCGGCCGGATAATTGCTTCAGCCTACCCAGACCCAACCGCGCTCGACCCGAACAGCCATTACTTCGATGCAAAAGCCAGCGCCGAGAAAAATCCATGGAGCGCGCTGGACGTCGAGTTTGTAGAAGCGTTCGCCAAGGTGATCCCGCTGGCCACGTTGCGTGAAATGCCAGGCCTGGTTGATTTACCCTTGGTCAAAAAAGGCAGCCGGCTCTCGGTGATGCCAGTCAGTGCTAGCGAATGGGCGGCAATCTGCGCTCTGCATTAAGCAACACGGACCCGGTGCATGGAACAACATAGCTTGCACGTCGCCACGTCGCCCCCGACCGTGCGCCCCGCCTGGCGTGCTCGCTTGGCGTTGGTGGTTTTGGCCATATCGTTATTGGGCGCGAGCCTGCTGCTGTGGCAAAAAATGCTTACCATTGAGCGCGCCCACGCCAACGAACGCGTTGCCGCGCAAGCTCGCTTACTGACGCGACAATTGGAAAGCAGCCTGAACACCCAGGCGCAGGATCTCTATCGCCTTGCCGAACGCTGGAACCATCGGGGCCGTTTGAGCCGCGAAGAATGGGAGCTTGAGGCGCGATTTTCGCTCGACCATTTCCGCGGCTACCAAGCCATTCAATGGGCAGACAGCACCCTACGGCTGCGCTGGATCCTGCCTATCGCCGGCAATGAAGCGGCGTTGAACTTCCAGCTCACACCTGGCCATCCCAACTACCTGCTCGCCATGCAGGCCAAGACCCAGGGCACGGCGGTGTTTTCCAACAGTTTCGAACTGGTGCAAGGCGGCCGTGGCTTTGCGTTGTACACGCCGTTGTATGTGATCGACGAACAGGGAAACCGCGCCTTCGATGGCTTCGTTCAAGCCATCTTCCGCGTACAACCGCTGATGGATGAGCTGCTCGACACGGTCGACAGCGCTGGCTTCAACGTACGCCTTTCCGAGTTCGGCCATCCGTTATACAGCCGTGAGCAAGCTGACTTCAGCGCGGGCCTGCAACAGGAACTGCCGCTGCACCTGCTCAACAATCGCAACTTCACCCTGCAACTCAATCCCACGCGGCAATTAGCGCAGCAGCTCGCCAGCCCGCTGCCGCTGGTGGTGTTGATCGCAGGACTGACAACCACGTTCCTGCTGGTCGCGGCGTTATGGCTGGCATTGGAAAACGCCCGGCGCGCCTCGGCGTTGCTGGCCAGCAACAGCCGATTAAACGAAGAAGTCGGCAATCGGGAGCTGATCGAGCAAGTGCTGCGCGAAAGCCGCGAGCGCTTGCAGCTCGTGGTCGACCTCACCGACTCCAGCCGCGACGGGTTGTTTATCATCGATCCGCACAACCGCAACATTCTGCACATGAACAAGGCCACCTACAGCAGCCTGGGCTACAGCGCCGACGAGTTTCGCCAGCAGTTGCTCGATCAGCCGGAAAATCTGCTGCTGGGCTTTCACGCATGGGTGGATTTAGTGCGTCAGGCGCAGCAAGACAACCAAGGCAAAATCTTCCAACGCGAAATGCGCCGGCGTAACGGCACGCTGCAGCCCGCCGAAATCAGCGCACAACTGGTGCAGGTCAATGGCCACGAATACCTGATCGGTGTTTCGCGCGATAACAACGAGCGCCTGCAACTGGAAGCGCAGCTTCAGCATTTGTCCCAGCGCGACGGCCTCACGGGTCTGTATAACCGCCGTTTCTTCGACCATCAATTGCACAGCGAATGGCGCCGCTTGCAGCGCATCGGTGCGCCGATGAGTTTGCTGATGTTGGATGTCGATCACTTCAAAGCCTACAACGACCAACTCGGGCACCTGGCCGGCGACGATGCGCTACGCAAAGTGGCGGCGGCGTTGCAGGGCTGTTTGCTGCGCGATGGCGATGCGGTGTGCCGGTACGGCGGCGAAGAGTTTGCGGTGATTCTGGCCAACACCGACCAGGCCGGAGCCGAGGTAATCACTGCACGTATCCATGCGGCGCTGGCCGAGCTGCAGCTGCCGCATCCCGGCAGCCCGCTGTCGCGCTTAACCGCGAGTATCGGCCTGAGTACCGTTACGCCGAACCGTGACGGCCACCCCGATAGTTTGGTGGCCCACAGCGATCAGGCGCTGTACCAGGCCAAGCATCAGGGGCGCAACTGCACGTGCGTGTGGTCCACCACCTGAACGGCTTGCGGTGCTATTGAACGATGAGGTTATTGAAGAGCAGGTCGTCCACCAACGGCTTGCCCTCTTCCTGAGTCAGCACGTCCTGCACTTGCTTCAAGGCTTCCTGGCGCAGCTTTTCTTTTGACTCGACGTTGCCCATGGCATCGTCGGTCTGCTGAGAAAACAGCATCACCAGCTGATTGCGGATCAGCGGCTCGTGGTGTTCGACCTTGGCCTCCGCCTCGCTCCCTTTTACTTGCAGCGCAATGTCGGCTTTAAACACTTTCAGCCGCGGCCCTGTGCCGTAGTTGCCCACCAACGCGGGCACCAGGCTGATATAAGCCACCGCAGGTTCTTTTCCTTCTTTCTCGCCTTCACCGCCGCCCTCCTCGTTGGCCAACGCCGCAAACGGAAGAGACAGAGCCATCACCACTACAAACCAAGCTTTCACAGTGCGCATCCTCGACTGGGTATGTGCTCTAGCATAGCGATAGCCCGGCGCTTATACACCTTTATCAGGCCAGGCCATGCTCGTTGACCCTCGCGACCACGCACCTACACTGCCAAGCCATAACTCTGCGAGGAACACTCCAATGAAAGCCGTGTTGTGCAAAGCCTTCGGCCCTGCCGAAACCCTGGTACTGGAAGAAATCGCCAGCCCGGAACCGAAAAAGAACGAAGTGCTGCTCGACGTTCATGCCGCTGGCGTGAACTTCCCGGACACGCTGATCATTGAAGGCAAGTACCAATTCAAACCGCCGTTCCCGTTCTCGCCGGGCGGCGAAGCGGCGGGCGTTGTGGCGGCCGTTGGCGAAAAAGTCACCCACGTAAAACCCGGCGACCGCGTCATGGCGCTCACCGGCTGGGGCAGCTTTGCCGAGCAAGTGGCGGTGGCAGGCTACAGCGTGATGCCGATTCCGGCCGGCATGGACTTCGCCAGCGCGGCTGCTTTCGGCATGACGTACGGCACCTCGATCCACGCCCTGAAACAACGCGCCAACCTGCAACCCGGCGAAACCCTGCTGGTATTGGGCGCGTCCGGTGGCGTTGGCCTGGCCGCCGTGGAAATCGGTAAAGCCATGGGCGCCCGCGTCATCGCCGCCGCCAGCAGCGCCGAGAAATTGGAAGTGGCCAAAGCGGCCGGCGCCGACGAGCTGATCAACTACAGCGAAGGCGGCCTGAAAGAAAAACTCAAGGAATTGACCGGCGGCCAGGGCGTGGACGTGATCTACGACCCGGTCGGCGGCGACCTGTTCGAAGAAGCCTTCCGCTCCATCGCCTGGAACGGTCGCTTCCTGGTGGTCGGTTTCGCCAGCGGCACTATCCCCTCACTGCCGGCCAACCTGACGTTGCTTAAGGGCGCATCCCTGGTGGGTGTGTTCTGGGGCGCGTTCGCGCAGCGTCAACCAGCCGATAACGCCGCCAACTTCGAGCAGCTCTTCACGTGGTTCGCAGAAGGCAAAGTGAAGCCGCTGGTCTCGCAAACCTTCCCGCTGACCGATGCGGCCGGCGCGATCAATGCGCTTGGACAGCGCAAGGCCGTTGGCAAAGTGGTGGTGCAGGTGCGTTAAGCACCCCACCATCGGGCAGATCGCCGCCAAAAGCGGCGCTCTGTCTCACATCAAAAGCTGAGTGGCGCCACACGCCACACAAAACGAGCTGACTCTTCGGCTCTGCGACCTCGGGTACAAAGGCTTTCGGCGTCCGCCGATGCCCATCACGCCTCCCGAGCACAGCATGAAATCATTCATTCCCTTACTCGCCGCTTTAATGCTGCTTCCTTCTCTATGTGTGCACGCCGGGGAAACGTCCCAGCGGAGTTTTTGGCAGTTCCAGACCAGCGCCTATACGCGGCACTACCACGACGATCCTGACCACACCAATCATCAAAAACTGATAGGCATCGAATACGACGATGCGCACGCATGGCTCTATGGCGTGGGGCTTTTCCGCAACTCGTTTGATCAACCGACGCAGTACGCGTATTTCGGCAAACGCTTTGAAAGCGATCGCCTACCGATCTACTTGAAAATAACGGGCGGTCTGCTGCATGGCTATCGAGGGGAGTATCGCGACAAAATTCCGCTTAACCGCTTCGGCGTCGCGCCTGCGGTCGTTCCCGCGCTGGGCATGCATCTCGGCCCCGCCACCGCCGAGCTAAATATCCTCGGCGCAGCGGCATTGATGCTGAACATCGGCTGGCGCGTCTTCTAACCGCGCGGCGCGTAAGCGAACACGTCGGCACGCATCTGGTGCGCGTCCATTCCTGCTTCCACCAACGCATCCAGCGTGGCGTACACCATCATCGGCGAACCGCTGGCGTAAACATGCAGTGGTTTCAGATCGGCGAAATCTTCACGTACGGCTTCGTGCAGCAAGCCGCAGCGGCCTTGCCAACCACACACGTCGCTCACCACTTGGTGCAGGTGCAAATTGGGCATCGCCTGCCAATCTGCCCAATGCGGCAACTGATAAAAATCTTCCGGACGACGTGCGCCCCAGTACAAGTGCACCGGGTAGTCAAAGCCGGTGGCTCGGCAATGCTCGATCAGGCTGTGCATCTGCGCCATGCCGGTGCCGGCGGCAATCAGAATCAACGGCCCAGCGGGCAACTCGGCTAGGTGCGCGTCACCAAACGGCATCTGGATTTCCACCATCGGCTCTCGCTGCAGCTGTTCCAGCAAGCTCAGCGCACTGTCTTCACGCCCGAGAATGTGCAGCTCCAGCTCGCGCCCTTGAGAAGGCGCCGAAGCGAGGGAAAACGCCGATTGCTCGCCGTCATCCCGGCGCACCATCACGTATTGCCCTGCGTGATAACGCGGCACTTTGCCGGCCGGCGCACGCAGGTTCACCCGCCACACATCGCCGCCAACAGGCGTGCACGCCACCACCTGACAGCGCAGCGTGCGCACCGGCAATTCGCCGGGCGCCAATACGCCATCCCAATGCAACACGCAGTCTTCAAGCGGCTCGGCCAGGCAGGTGAACAGTTCCCCCTGGGTGCGCGCCTCGCCGTTTTGCTGCACGGCGCCCTCCACCAGCAGCGCCGCGCAGATGTGGCAGTTGCCGTTGCGACAGGCCTGCGGGCAGTCGTAGCCCAGACGCCGGGCGGCATCAAGGATGCGCTCGCCGGGGTTTACGTCGAGCACCGCGCCGGAGGGTTGCAGGGTTACTTTCATCACTCTATTCCAAGGTCCTTCCACATCGCATCGACGCGTTGGGTAACGGCGTCATCCTTGACGATCACACGGCCCCATTCACGCGTGGTTTCGCCGGGCCATTTGTGCGTGGCGTCCAGGCCCATCTTCGAACCCAAACCGGAAACCGGCGAGGCGAAGTCGAGGTAGTCGATCGGTGTGTTGTCGATCAATACCGTGTCACGCTTGGGGTCCATGCGTGTGGTAATGGCCCAGATCACGTCGTTCCAGTCCCGCGCATTGATGTCGTCGTCGGTCACAATAACGAATTTGGTGTACATGAACTGGCGCAAAAACGACCACACACCGAGCATTACGCGTTTGGCATGCCCCGGGTATTGCTTCTTCATGGTCACCACCGCCATGCGGTACGAACAGCCTTCAGGCGGCAGGTAGAAGTCGGTGATTTCCGGAAACTGCTTTTGCAGAATCGGCACAAACACTTCATTCAGCGCCACGCCAAGAATGGCCGGTTCATCCGGCGGGCGACCGGTGTAGGTGCTGTGGTAAATCGGCTTCTGCCGCCGGGTAATACGTTCGACGGTGAACACTGGGAAACGATCCACCTCGTTGTAATAGCCGGTGTGGTCGCCATACGGGCCTTCGTCCGCCATTTCGCCCGGATGGATTACGCCTTCCAACACAATTTCGGCACTGGCCGGCACTTGCAGTTCGCTGCCACGGCACTTGATCAACTCGGTGCGGTTGCCACGCAACAGCCCGGCGAAGGCATATTCGGAAAGGCTGTCGGGAACCGGCGTAACGGCGCCGAGAATGGTCGCCGGATCTGCGCCCAACGCCACGGCCACCGGGAACGGCTGACCGGGGTGCTTATCGCACCACTCTTTGAAATCCAGCGCGCCGCCGCGGTGGCTGAGCCAGCGCATGATCACCTTGTTGCGGCCGATTACTTGCTGGCGGTAGATGCCGAGGTTCTGCCGATCTTTATTCGGCCCTTTGGTGACGGTGAGGCCCCACGTGATCAACGGACCGACGTCGCCCGGCCAGCAGGTTTGCACCGGCAGGTTACCGAGATCGACCGCGTCGCCTTCTTCGATCACTTCCTGACAAGGTGCGTCTTTCACCACCTTGGGCGCCATGGAAATGATTTTTTTGAAAATCGGCAGCTTCGACCAAGCGTCTTTCAGGCCCTTCGGCGGCTCGGGCTCTTTGAGAAATGCCAGCAATTTGCCGATCTCGCGCAGCTCGCTTACCGCCTCTGCGCCCATGCCGAGCGCCACACGCTCAGGCGTGCCAAACAGGTTTCCGAGTACCGGCATATCGAAGCCGGTCGGGTTTTCGAACAACAGCGCTGGCCCTTTGCGCCGCAGGGTGCGGTCGCAGATTTCGGTCATTTCCAGCACGGGCGAGACGGGCACGGTGATGCGTTTGAGCTCGCCACGTTGTTCCAGGCCACGGATAAAGTCGCGCAGATCGCGATACTGCATGCTTGAGCCTCGTTTAGGGCGCTCGAGAGAGGGTGAAAAGTTTAGCCTGTTGGCACCGCACAATGCGCGCCGCGCAGGTAGCAAAAAGCCGGGTTTCCCCGGCTTTTGCCTGTCTTCACAATGTTACTTGCGCTTCATCGACTGGAAGAACTCGTCGTTGGTTTTGGTCGCCTTCAGGCGATCAAGCAAGAACTCGATAGCGGCGATTTCATCCATCGGGTGCAGCAACTTACGCAGAATCCACATGCGTTGCAGCTCGTCTTCGGCCGTCAGCAACTCTTCGCGGCGCGTGCCGGACCGGTTGATGTTGATGGCTGGGAAAACACGCTTCTCGGCAATGCGACGGTCCAGCGGCAGCTCCATGTTGCCGGTGCCTTTGAACTCTTCGTAAATCACTTCATCCATCTTCGAACCGGTTTCAACCAGCGCGGTGGCGATGATGGTCAGCGAGCCGCCTTCTTCGATGTTTCGCGCCGCACCGAAGAAACGTTTCGGCTTCTCCAACGCGTGGGCATCAACACCACCGGTGAGCACTTTGCCGGAGCTTGGAATCACGGTGTTGTAGGCGCGCGCCAGACGGGTGATGGAGTCGAGCAGGATGACCACGTCTTTCTTGTGCTCAACCAGGCGCTTGGCCTTTTCGATCACCATTTCGGCAACCTGCACGTGACGGGTTGGCGGCTCGTCAAAGGTCGAAGCAACCACTTCGCCGCGCACAGTGCGCTGCATTTCCGTCACTTCTTCCGGGCGCTCATCGATCAGCAGAACGATCAGATGGCACTCAGGGTTGTTGCGGGTGATGTTGGCCGCGATGTTCTGCAGCATGATCGTTTTACCGGCTTTCGGCGGTGCCACGATCAGACCGCGTTGACCCTTGCCGATAGGGGCACAGAGGTCGATAACACGGCCGGTCAGGTCTTCAGTTGAGCCGTTGCCGGCTTCCATGATCAGGCGCTTGTTGGGGAACAAGGGCGTGAGGTTTTCGAACAGGATTTTGTTCTTGGCGTTCTCGGGACGGTCGAAGTTGATGGTGTCGACCTTGAGCAACGCGAAGTAACGCTCGCCTTCTTTGGGCGGGCGAATCTTGCCAACGATGGTGTCGCCAGTGCGCAAATTGAAGCGGCGGATCTGGCTAGGTGAAACGTAGATGTCGTCCGGACCGGCCAGGTAAGAAGCATCGGCGGAACGAAGGAAGCCGAAGCCGTCCTGGAGGATCTCCAGCACGCCATCACCGGAGATTTCCTCGCCGCTCTTAGCGTGCTTTTTCAACAGGGAGAAAATCACGTCCTGCTTGCGCGAACGGGCCATATTTTCTATGCCCATCTGTTCGGCCATTTCGAGCAGTTCGGTAATCGGCTTTTGCTTGAGTTCAGTCAGATTCATATAGGAATGACGTATTCGAAAAGGAGGGGAAATAAGCGCTTAGCTTATGAGGCCGGACTGCGGAGAACGCAGCATGATCGCCTGCTTGTTTATCGATAGGTATCGAGTAGGAATGCGTCGGCGACGGCTTACAGAGAGCAACGGAGGAACCGTTGCGAGGCCGAATGTACCATCGGCTTTACGGAGCGTCTAGTGCTGGCGCAATGAAAAAGCCCCGCATAGGACGGGGCTTTCAGGCGCAAAGGAGAAAATCCTTACGACTTAGATGTTGCTGTCGAGGAACGCAGCCAGCTGCGATTTCGACAAGGCGCCTACTTTCGTCGCTTCGACCGCGCCATTCTTGAACAGCATCAGGGTCGGGATACCACGCACGTTATATTTAGGCGGAGTGTCCTGGTTCTCGTCGATGTTCAGTTTGCAGATTTTCAGTTTGCCTTGGTAAGTCTGGGCGATCTCGTCCAGAACCGGGGCGATCATTTTGCACGGGCCGCACCATTCAGCCCAATAATCGACCAGAACCGGGCCATCAGCCTGGAGCACATCCTGTTCAAAGCTGGCGTCGCTGACGTGGGTGATGAATTCGCTCATGGAAACTCTCCAGGGTCGCAAGGATGTAAAGTGGCGCCATCATAGCCCGGCTTTGCCAACACCGAAAGCGCCGACCGATTGAGCTTCGCTATCATGCTGCGCGCAAATACTGATCGCCCATTGAACTTAAAACTGCCGCCGTTGCTCCGTTTCTATACGCCTGGCGCATGACATTGGTCATAAATACGACGTACAGCACCGGCATACTGCGCGGCCAAAACCTTGTCACCGCCCGACCTGCGGCTATAAAGAACAACTCCAGCATCGACATCACACACTGCCGAATTGCCCGTCGCGTTGGCGCAATCGCCTGATCGTGGCACGATGTCGCGCTACAGCTCTGAGACCATCACACCATGCCGCAAAGCCCTGCCAAGCACTTCTCCATGATCGCTGCCATCGACCTTGGCTCGAACAGCTTCCATATCGTTCTGGCAAAAGCCGATCACGGCGAGATCCGCATTCTGGAGCGCATGGGCGAAAAGGTGCAGCTGGCCGCCGGGATCGATGAACAACGCGAGCTGAATGAAGAGGCCATGCAACGCGGCCTCGACTGCCTGCGCCGCTTCGCCCAACTGACCAACAGCCTGCCGCCCGGCGCGGTGCGCGTAGTGGGCACCAATGCCTTGCGCGAAGCTCGCAACCGTTCGGTGTTTATCCGCCGCGCAGAGGAAATTCTCGGCCATCCGGTGGAGGTGATTTCCGGGCGCGAAGAAGCGCGGCTTATTTATCTCGGCGTCTCCCACACCCTGGCCGACACCCCCGGTAAACGCCTGGTGGCCGACATCGGCGGCGGCAGCACCGAGTTCATCATCGGTCAGCGTTTCGAACCGCTGCTGCGCGAAAGCCTGCAGATGGGTTGCGTCAGCTTCACCCAACGATATTTCCGCGACGGCAAAATTACCCCTGCCCGCTACGCCCAGGCTTACACCGCCGCGCGCCTGGAGTTGATGGGCATTGAACACAGTCTGCGCCGCCTCGGCTGGGATGAAGCCGTGGGCGCCTCGGGCACCATTCGCGCGGTTGGCCTGGCCATCAAAGCCGGCGGCCACGGCAATGGCGAAGTGACCGCCGAAGGCCTGGCGTGGCTGAAGCGACGCGTGTTGAAACTGGGCGAAGCCGACAAGCTCGACATGGACGGCATCAAGCCCGACCGCCGCGCCATTTTCCCTGCGGGCTTGGCGATTCTCGAAGCCATCTTCGATGCCATGGACCTGCACACCATGACCCACTCCGAGGGCGCGCTGCGTGAAGGTGTGCTGTATGACCTGCTGGGTCGCCATCACCACGAAGATGTTCGCGAGCGCACCCTGAGCGCGCTGATGGAGCGTTACCACGTCGATCTGGAACAGGCGCAACGCGTCGAGGCCAAGGCACTGGAAGCGCTTGATGACGTCGCGGCCTCCTGGGGGCTTGAAGATGAGTGGCACCGCGAGCTGTTGAGCTGGGCCAGTAAAGTGCACGAAGTGGGGCTGGATATCGCCCACTACTCCTACCACAAGCACGGCGCTTACCTGGTCGAGCACTCGGACCTCGGCGGCTTCTCGCGCCAGGACCAACAGATGCTCGCCCTGCTGGTACGCGGCCATCGCCGCAATATTCCCAAAGACAAGTTCGGAGAATTCGGTGACCACGGCGTCAAGCTGATGCGCCTGTGCGTGCTGCTGCGCTTTGCCATCCTGTTCCACCACATTCGCGGAACGCAGGAAATGCCCAAGGTGAAGCTGCGGGCTAGCGACGACACCCTCGACCTTGAGTTCCCGGATGGCTGGCTAGCCGCCAACCCGCTTACCCAAGCGGACTTTGAAGCCGAAGCCGAGTGGCTCAAACGCATCGGGCTAACGCTCAGCGTGCGCTGAGGAGTTAAGCCACGAAAAAGCCGCTCAATTGAGCGGCTTTTTCTTGTGCAAAATTATCGAAGCCAAAGCCCCTCCCACAACAAGCAGGCTCCTGTGGGAGAGGCTTCAGCCTCGATGTTTACGGCCAGTGTCAACGCACGCTAAGCGGCGGATTGGTCAGTTTCTCCAACAGCCCAGCCTGCGCGCTGCGCGGGTTCTGGTTGCCGGTCGGGCTGGAGCGAACGTAACGGCCGTCCGGCTGCAGCACCCAGCTTTGAGTGTTGTCGGTCAGGTACGACTCCAGCTCTTTCTTCACCCGCGTAACCAACTTTTTGCCTTCGACCGGGAAGCAGGTTTCCACGCGCTTATCCAAGTTGCGCTCCATCCAGTCCGCGCTCGACAGGTAAATCTTCTCGTCGAAATCGTTGAGGAAATAGAACACGCGGGTGTGTTCAAGGAAGCGGCCAATGATCGAGCGCACGTGAATGTTGTGCGACACACCGGCGATACCCGGACGCAGGCAGCACATGCCGCGCACCACCAAATCGATGCGCACGCCGGTCTGGCTGGCTTTGTACAACGCGCGAATAATTTTCGGATCGGTCAGCGAGTTGAACTTGGCAATGATGTGCGCCGGCTTGCCTTCAGCGGCCAGCGCGGTCTCACGGGCGATCATGTCCAGCAGGGTTTTCTTCAGGGTGAACGGCGCATGCAGGAGCTTTTTCATGCGCAAGGTCTTACCCATGCCGATCAGCTGACTGAACAGTTTGGACACGTCTTCGCAGAGTGCGTCGTCAGAGGTGATCAAGCTGTAGTCGGTGTACAGACGCGCGTTGCCGGCATGGTAGTTACCGGTACCCAAATGGGCGTAACGCACGATCTCACCGGCTTCGCGGCGCAGAATCAGCATCATTTTGGCATGGGTCTTAAAGCCCACCACCCCGTAGATCACCACCGCTCCAGCGGCCTGTAACCGGCTGGCCAATTGCAAGTTGGATTCCTCGTCAAACCGCGCACGCAGTTCGATGACCGCCGTGACTTCCTTACCGTTACGGGCGGCGTCGACCAGCGCATCGACGATTTCCGAGTTGGCGCCGCTGCGGTACAGCGTCTGTTTGATAGCCAGCACGTGCGGGTCTTTGGCGGCTTGGCGCAGCAAGTCGACCACCGGGGTAAACGATTCAAACGGGTGCAGCAGCAAAATGTCTTGCTTGCTGACCACGTTGAACAGGTTGTCGCTGTTTTGCAGAAGCTTGGGAATGACCGGCGTAAAGGGCGCGTATTGCAGCTCCGGGTGGCTGTCCAGACCGGTGATGCTGAACAACCGCGTCAGGTTGACCGGGCCGTTAACGCGGTACAGCTCGCTTTCGCTAAGGCTGAATTGTTTGAGCAGGTAGTCGGCCAGATGCGCCGGGCAGGTATCCGCCACTTCAAGGCGCACCGCGTCACCGTAGCGACGGGAAAACAGCTCGCCGCGCAGTGCGCGCGCCAGGTCTTCCACGTCTTCGGAATCGAGGGAAAGGTCGGCGTTTCGCGTCAGCCGGAACTGATAGCAACCCTTCACTTTCATGCCTTGGAACAGGTCGTCCGCGTGGGCGTGAATCATCGACGACAGGAACACGTGGTTATCGCCAGGCCCGCCAACTTCTTCAGGCACCTTGATAACGCGCGGCAACAGGCGCGGTGCCGGAATAATCGCCAGACCGGAGTCGCGGCCGAAGGCATCGATACCTTCCAGCTCAACAATGAAGTTCAGGCTCTTGTTCACCAACAACGGGAACGGGTGCGTCGGGTCAAGGCCGATGGGCGTGATGATCGGCGCGATCTCGTCGCGGAAATAACGGCGCACCCACGCTTTGATTTTGGTCGTCCAGTAGCGACGACGAATAAAGGTGATGTTGTGCTTGGCCAACTCGGGAAACAGCACGTCGTTAAGAATCGCGTACTGGCGGTGCACTTGGTCGTGCACCAGCGTGCTGATCTGCGAAAGCACTTGGTGCGGCTGCAAGCCATCGGCACCGGCTTGTTCGCGGGCGAAGGTGATTTGTTTCTTCAGCCCGGCCACGCGAATTTCGAAAAATTCGTCGAGGTTGCTAGAGAAGATCAGCAGAAACTTCAGCCGCTCCAGCAACGGGTACGACTCATCCAGCGCCTGCTCCAGCACGCGGATATTGAACTGCAGCTGCGACAGCTCGCGATGGATATACAAGCTGCTGTCATCCAACCCTGGAATCGGCGGCGGCGCTGGTGCGGGCTCAGGAGCAGCGGCAATCGGCTCTTCGTGAGCCGGTTCGTGCGCCGGCTCAGCGACGGGCTTGTCAGTGGACGATTTGTCAGTGCCCGATTTATCGGCGCTGGCTTTTTCAGCTGCTGCCTTGGGCTCGGCCGCCTTTTCGGCACTGGCCTTGTCGACGCTGACTTTTTCAACGGCCGCTTTTTCCGCCGCCTTGCCGCTCGCGGCCTTCTCGATCACTGCCTGTCCCGCAACGGCTGAGTCTTTCAGCTCATCCGCTTTGCTGAGTCCTTCGCTGTTCATTACGTATTCCCGAACGGGCTCACTGCCCTTGTTTTAATAGTTGCGCCGCACGCACGGCGAAGTAGGTCAGGATGCCATCAGCACCGGCACGTTTGAACGCGGTCAGCGATTCCAGAATCACGGCCTCGCTGAGCCAGCCGTTCTGAATCGCAGCCATGTGCATCGCGTACTCGCCGCTGACCTGGTAGACAAAGGTGGGTACGCGGAATTCCTCCTTCACCCGGTGAAGAATATCGAGGTACGGCATACCTGGTTTAACCATGACCATGTCGGCGCCTTCAGCCAGGTCGGCGGCCACTTCATGCAGCGCTTCGTCGCTGTTGGCCGGGTCCATCTGGTACGACGCTTTGTTGGCCTTGCCCAAGTTCAACGACGAGCCGACCGCGTCGCGGAACGGGCCGTAATAGGCGCTGGCGTACTTGGCCGAGTAGGCCATGATTCGCACGTTAGTGTGGTCGGCCAGCTCCAGCGCTTCACGGATCGCCTGAATGCGGCCATCCATCATGTCCGAGGGCGCAACGACCTGCGCGCCCGCGTCAGCGTGGGACAACGCCTGGCGCACCAGCGCATCGACGGTGATGTCGTTTTGCACGTAACCGTGCTCATCGAGAATGCCGTCCTGACCGTGGGTGGTGAACGGGTCGAGGGCGACGTCGGCGATCACGCCCAGCTCCGGGAATTTTTCACGCAGCGCGCGAATGGCGCGTTGGGCGATACCGTCAGGGTTCCAGGCTTCACGGCCGTCGAGGGTTTTCTTCTCGGCAGGCGTCACCGGGAACAGCGCCACCGCAGGAATACCCAAGGCCACCCAGGCTTCAGCTTCCTTGAGCAGCAAATCGATAGACAAGCGCGCCACGCCGGGCATCGAGCTGACTTCTTCGCGGGCGTTTTCGCCGTCGAGCACGAATACCGGCAGGATCAGGTCATCAACGGTCAGCACATTTTCGCGCACCAGGCGGCGGGAAAAATCGTCGCGGCGATTACGGCGCAGGCGAGTGGCGGGAAACAAACGATTGGCGGGGGTAAAGCTCACGGCAGACTCCTGGGCCCGCACAGGCGGGCTAGCGTGACAGTTATAGGCGTCCATTATGACCAAAGAATGACACTTGCTGGCAGCTATGTGACCGCGCGCCGCAGCCGACGGCCATGAGCCTATGAATAGACTAAGGGCTTACGCGTCACGCTTTCCCCTGACGCGCCGTCAGGTTAGGCTGCGCGTTCATTTCGCCGTGCACGCTGACGATGCTCCAACAATTCCTGCAGGACTTCGGTTACCTCGCCTTATTTCTTGGCACCTTTTTCGAAGGCGAAACCATTCTGGTCTTGGCCGGCTTCCTCGCGTTCCGCGGCTACATGGACATCAACGCGGTGGTGGTCACAGCCTTCTTCGGCAGTTATGCCGGCGACCAACTCTGGTACTACCTGGGCCGCAAACATGGCCGCCGTTTACTGGCGCGCAAACCGCGGCTGCAGAAGATGGGCGACAAGGCGCTGGGCTACATCCAGCGTCATCCAGACTTGTGGGTACTGAGCTTCCGCTTTGTGTACGGCATGCGCACGGTGATGCCGGTGGCGATCGGTTTGTCCGGCTACCCGCCGCTGCGCTACCTCATCCTCAACGGTATCGGCGCCATCGTCTGGGCCATGGCGCTGGGTTACGCCTCGTTCCATTTCGGCTCGGTGATGGAAAGCATTCTGGGCAACGTGAAGAAATACGAGCTGTGGGTGCTCGGTGCGCTGCTGCTGCTCGGTGCGGCGCTGTGGTTGCGCCGCTACCTCAAATCCCGCAAGGGCTGATTACGCCGCCACGGCGCGAGCCGGCCGACGACTTATCATCAGCAATGCCACAGCGCTGACAGCGCTGTACCCCAACAGCACGCCCCAGCCCCATGCACTCATCGGCAGCAAACCCGCCTCCTCCGCCAGCCATAAAGCCGGCGCATTGAGCAGCAAGCGAAGCGCCTCCAGGCCCATCGCGTACGGACGGTTTTCCAGCCAGACACCCAGCACATACAAGCCAAACGCCATCCAGGCGCAACTGGCGAGCAGCACGCCCAACGCTTGCGTGTCGCCATTAGCCAGCAAAAAACCGCCCGCCGCGACATACCCGACAAATTGCAGCGCGACATATACCTGCTCGGATCGACGCAGCGGCACATGAAATTTCTCGAAGCCGGCGAGATCGGTCTTGGCCAGCGGGTAGCTCGCAGCCACATCGGCCGGTCGCCAACCGGTGCGCATAAACCAGATGCGGCCTTTGTCCCACCACGACCCGGCCCTAACCGCGTCACGCCAGAGCACCGCATAGAACTGCAGATTGGCCCACAGCGGATTCCAGCTCGCCAGCGGCGTGGTCACGCCGAACACCACCGGTTCCTCATCCAATTCTTCCTGGAATGTGCCGAACAGACGGTCCCACACGATGAAAACGCCACCGTAGTTGCGGTCCATGTACACCGCGTTCTGAGCATGATGCACGCGATGGTTCGACGGCGAGATAAACACCCACTCGAACCAGCCAAGCTTGGGAACGTGCCGCGTGTGAACCCAGAATTGATACAGCAGATTCAGCGCGGCGACCGTCAGAAACACTACCGGTGGAATGCCCAACAACGCCATCGGCAGATAAAAGATCCAGCCGAAAATCCAGCCCGTACTGGTCTGCCGCAATGCGGTGGAAAGGTTGTATTCCTCGCTCTGGTGATGCACCGAGTGCGCCGCCCACAGCACGTTGCGCTCGTGACCCAAGCGGTGATTCCAGTAGTAGCAAAAATCGTAGAACACAAACGCGAACAACCACACCCACAGTTGCTGCGCCGACAGCTCCAGAAATCCCCAGTGTTGCCAGGCAAACGTATACGTCAGCAACCCCACCACTTTGGTGAGCAAGCCAACGGTCGTCGACAACACACCCGCGCTAAGACTGTTAATGGCATCGGCCAGGCGATAGGTGCGAACGCCGCGCCAACGATCAGCCAGCAGTTCAAGGGCAATCAGCAGAAAGAAAAAAGGAACCGCATAGAGGACGTAATTCATGACTCACCCGTCTTTATTTTTGTTCGGTCACTTACGGGACCAGAGGGTGATGCTAGCGCCGAGGCTTGTAGTACCTCGTACCGTCGGGTGACAACACGAGCGGCATTTGACGACAGAAGCCTCTGAAACCGGTTGGCGCTCGGCAAAAATGACAATTTCATAACGCCGTTTCCTGCAAACTGCGGTCCAAACTTTTACCAGCCGGGCAGCGACGGCAGGTCGAGGGCGCCAAGCATTAACAGGCGCCCGGAACCCGCCGCTGCGCCACGTGCTAAGGGCCGCACGCTCGGCCAACCCATCGAGGAAGGGGAATCGCCATGCACAAAAAAGTCGCTGTAATTCTTTCTGGCTGCGGCGTCTACGACGGCGCGGAAATCTACGAAAGCGTGATTACCCTGCTGCGATTGGACCAGCGCGGCGTCGACGTTCAATGCTTCGCGCCCAACATCACTCAACACCATGTCATCAACCACCTGACCGGCGACGAAATGCCGGAAACACGCAACGTGCTGGTGGAAGCGGCCCGCATCGTGCGCGGCGAAATCAAAGACGTGCGCGAAGCCAGCGCCGATGAGTTCGATGCGCTGATCGTTCCTGGCGGCTTCGGCGCTGCGAAAAACCTTAGTGACTTCGCCGTCAATGGTGCGCAGCTGACCGTGCAGCCCGACGTGCTGGCCTTGGCGCAAGCCTTCGCCGCCGCGAACAAACCGGTCGGGCTGATCTGTATTGCACCGGCGATGGCCGCGAAAATCTTCGGCCCCGGCGTGATCTGCACCATTGGCAACGATGCCGACACCGCCGCCGCACTCGCCACCATGGGCGCTAAGCATGAAGAATGCGCCGTTGATGACATCGTCGAAGACCCGCAATACAAGCTCGTCACCACCCCCGCCTACATGCGCGCTCAGTCGATAAGCGAGGCCGCATCGGGCATCAACAAGCTCGTAGACCGCGTGCTTGAGCTCAGCAACAGCGAGGCCTGATTCGGTCGGTCCCACCTCACACGCTCCCTAAAAGGCCAGGACGGCCCCCAAAAACAAGGACGTTTCGCTATGCCACTCTTCCACGCCCGTGGTTTTTCCCTGACCGAGCTGCTGATCATTCTTTGCCTGGTGGCAATCGTCAGCAGCATGGCCTTGCCCAACCTCAATCAGCACGTGCAAAACAACCGCCAAGACAATCTCCGCCACAGCCTGCAAAGCCATCTGAAAACCACGCGAAGCGAAGCCATCAGCCTGATGCGTCGCGTTGAACTGTGCGGGTCCAGCACTGGCCAGCAATGCGATCACGCCTGGAACCAAGGCTGGTTGATCCGCGACGTAGCGACCGGCTCCACGCTCGCCTACACCCGCCAAGCCGAGCCCGCAAAAGGCGGCGGCCGCCTACGCTGGGCCGGAACGGGCGCCTCCAGCCAAACCATTCTGTATCAGGCCAACGGCACCACCGCCGCCAGCAACGGGCGCTTCATTCTGTGCGCTGGCGACGACACAGTGGTCTGGCAACTGGTCATCAACCGTCAGGGTCGCGTCCGCCATAACAGCGGTTTGGAAGCGGGTCAGAACGACGGCGCGCTGTGCCGCTGAATGCACCTTGGCTGCCCAAGACCTGAGCAATCGCTAAGAGGCTTCCTACGGGGGAAATGCAACCAGCCGGCATTTCCGCTCAGCCATTGGTAAACAATCGAGACGCCCGCCGGAGCTGACCAGCATCGGTGCAGCAAGGAGCTACACCTCGATTACCACTGGCACAGGGAGCGCCACGATGAACAGTCCATGGAAGGTTTCAGCAGCCACTCGCAACTCACCACCTCGCCCATCCCCACTTCTTGGGTTTAACGCATCAGGCTTCAGCCTGGTGGAAGTGCTGATAACCGCCTTACTGATCGGCATCGGCATGCTTGGCATGGCCGCCCTGCAAGGCCGGGCGATCGCCTATACCACCGAGACTGTGCAACGCACCACGGCGGCCATGTTGGCCAACGACATGCTGGAACTGGTGAGGGCCGCCCCAGACCACTGGACCCGCTACTTGCAAGCGGGCCTACCGCAGCCGGGAAACGCCTCGACGTGCCGACCCACGCCGACCCAACCGGCCGCACAGCTGGGGTGCTGGCTAAACGAAGTCGCCACGCTGTTGCCCGGCTCCAAGGACTTGCCCAACGGCACCTCCCACGTATGCCACGCCCCAACGCCCGGCACATGCGCAGCAAGCGGCTCGGTCATCGAAGTACAGGTGGCCTGGAAGGGCTCGCACGGTGAGTGTCTGGGCGCCGAAACGTACTGCCACCACCGCATTCGCAGCCAATTGTAGGAGTGCGCAGCATGAGAACAATGCAGCGTGGACTGTCCTTGGTTGAGCTGTTGGTAGCCCTGGCTATCGGCTCGTTTTTGATGCTCACCTCCGCCCAGGTCGTGATCGACAACAAACTCAGCTACCTCTTCCAACGGGCCCAGGCCGACAACCAGAACAACGCCCGTTTCACCATGCAATGGCTGGACAGGCAACTGGCCAGAACCGGGTTCAAGCGTCGGCCGGAGCAGACCATGGAGGCGGCTTTCCCGGCACTCGATGAAGCAGGTTCCGGCGTGCCAGGCTGCGTATTCGCCGCCGGCCAGGTGGTCGTTTCGGTAAACGCCAAAACCCTGTGCATCCGCTATCAACCCAGCGACCGGCAGGAACTCGACTGCCTGGGCAATAGCCGGCCAGCCAACACGGCGAGCCTGGCCATTCCGTATGCCGAACCGGTGGAAGCGTATGTCGAGAAACTGTCCATCAATGCCACCCAGCAACTGATGTGCACCAGCAAAGACGGCACCGCCACGCTGATCGAAGGCATCACCGATGCTCGCTTTGATTTCGGTGTAGCAGCACCCGGCGCGCTCGACGTTCTGGCCTACACCGCCACGCCTGCGTCTAACGACTTGGTTCGCAGCATTCGCTACGCGGCGCTTATGAGCGCAGCAGTGCCCGGTGGCACGGCAGCCAGCAACGCTCTGGCCTGGCGCTATTGGTACGAAAAGGACTTCCCCGCAGCGCCCACACTGCGGCTTTACCAAGTGGTGAAAGGCACCGCCACTTTAAGGAACGTCCTGCCATGAACCCCACCGACGAGCGAGGCAGCGTGCTGTTGATAACGCTGATTTTAATGGTGGTGGTTACCACGTTAGCGGTGTCCGGCGTTCACGATATCGCCATGGAAACACGCACCCTCACCCGCGACCTGGAGCAGCAACGCTTGCTCAACGCCGCCGAAGCCGGGTTGCGCGAAGCCGAGCGCCACATTAACCAGGCACTCGGCCCCCTACCAACGTGCGGCACGCAGCCATGCTTGCAAGGAATTGCCAGTCATAACGGCGTAGATTTTTCAGCAGCCACTCCCTATCAGGCGGCGCTGGGTCCGACACGCACCGGGGCCACTGCGCGCTGGTATATCCGCCAAATACCTTCGGCTAGCCAGCAGCCGGCCGAAGTTTCGTATGGCGACACCGCCAAGGCCGGCGGTACGTATTACTACGAAGTCAGCAGCCAGGCGTTTTTTGCGCACTTGGTATCGCCCAACCTGCCCCTTCATAACAACTGCGCGGTTGCGGCCATTTGTTTGCGTTCCGTCGTGGCGCGCACCTTTCTGGACGGCCGACCATGAGCACTTTTCATCTGCGATTTACCGCATGGGTACTTGCCGGGCTCAGCGGTCTGTTTGCCTCCAAAACCCTGGGCAACGGTGACGACTATTTCCGGAACCGGTTATGTATCCGTCCGCCCACGTCCACCAGCATGGTGACCTCGCTCGAACCCAGCGTCCGCTACTGGACGCACTTCAACCCTCTGAACTGGTCGGGCGAGCTGAGCAAAGAGCGGCTCGCCGCGGCGACGCCAGGCACGACACTGTGGCGCGCCAGCGAACACATGCCTCGGCCGCGCCGCCTACTACTCGCCGGCAGCCATGGACAATCTGGACTTAAAGATTTTCGTTGGTCAGCGCTTAATGAGGAGGAACGTGCGATGCTAAATCGTGGCGCCGATGGCGAGCCCGACGGATACGGCGCCGCCCGCGTGGCGTTGCTGAGCGGCGAATCATGCGAGGGGCTGGACGGTTGCGCGCTGCTGCGTCCGGGTTTACCCGAACTTGGCGACATCATAAATTCAGTCCCGCTGTTGGTCGGCTCGCCTGATCGTGTAGGCAAGGTCATGGACAGCTACGACGGCTCGCTCGGCGCATATGCCGCGTTCAGGGCCACGCCACGCCGAGCTCAAGTGTATGTGGGCGCGAATGACGGCCGGCTGCACGCATTCGATGCCGCGACGGGCGAAGAACGCTGGAGCGTTGTGCCCTCGGCGATATTGCCCAAGCTCGTAACATTGACGGCGGCCACCTACGGCATCCACCACGGTGACCCGCACCGTTTCTTCGTTGACGGCCCTTTAATTAGCCAGGACGTTTATTACGAAGGCGCTTGGCACACCGTTCTGCTCGTCAGCTTTGGCGCCGGCGGACGCGGGTTGCTGGCGCTGGATGTCAGCGACCCGAACCGGCCTGTTCACCTGTGGGAATACAGCGCCAGTAACGACCCGCATCTGGGCCATGTGTTGACCGCACCGACCATCGCCCGCCTGCATACCGGGCAGTGGGCCGTCGTTCTGGGCAACGGGGTCGACGTGCCAACCGATACGGCTGCCCTGCTGTTGCTCGACATTCGCACTGGAGCGCTTATCCGCCGAATCGTCACACCCCGACCAGCGCCCGGTCTGGCCATGCCGCGAGTGGTCGACACCAATGGCGATGGCAACGCTGATTACGCGTACGCCGGAGATAACCTCGGCAACCTGTGGCGTTTCGACTTATTCGATACAAGCGTGGGCGGGCTGGACAAGCCTGCGCCGCCACACACCGTCAGCCCCGACAATTTCCGCCTGGCGTTCGCCGGCACCCCGCTGTTCAGCGCACCGACACGTACGAGCGCCTCGGCTGCGCAGCCAATCACGATGGCGCCGTCCGTAGTCAGTCACCCTTCAGAGCAGGGTTACTTGATCCTGTTCGGCACAGGGCAAAACCACCTGAGTCCAGATGTCGACCAGCACAGCTTGTATGCCGTTTGGGACCGCCAAACCCAAGGTGAAAAAACCTCGGCTGCCGACGCTGTGCGTTTCGAGTCGCTTCAGGAACAGCAGATCAGCCCACCGCTGCGCTTAACCAACCATGCGGTGAGCTGGCAGCTTCCTGACGCTGCGACTGGTGACAAACACGGTTGGTATATCGAACTGCAACCCGGCACCGCAGGGGCCGGCAGCGAGCGCCTGACTGATCCGCCAGAGAAACATGGAGAGTTGCTGTTTGTGCGCACCCGCATCCCGTCCATTGCCCCCTGCCAGCGCGACGTCGAGCGCCGCCTTTACGCGATCAACTCAGGCACCGGTAGCGGCGCGCTGTTCCCCGTGTTTGACCTGAATGACGATGGCCGGGTAGACGAGCAAGACACACGAGAGGGTGACCTGCCCTCTGGTATCAACGTTGACGAAAACGTGCACATCGTCGTCGACCCTACGACCGGCGCGCCGTGTGTGCTGGGTAATAACGGCTGTGCATCGATTTCTCTCGGCCCTCGTGCGAACGGGCGGCAAAGCTGGAGGGTGATCACCGATGTCACACCGTGAACCAACCCTCGCGCGACGTTTCGCCGGCTTTAGCTTGTTGGAGCTGATGGTGGTGCTGACCATCATGGGCCTGCTGTATGCCTTCGCAATGCCGCAGTACCGCCAATACGTGCTGCGCACTAATCGCACCGAGGCGCAGGCTCTGCTGGTCGACACGGCTGCTCGCCAGGCCCGCTATTACGCGCAAAACCAGCTGTACGTCACCACGGTGGCGTCGCTGCGCGAGCTGCAATTGCCCCACACCGACGGCGACGTTGTGCTGAGCGCCAACGGCTTGTACCGCTTAATCGTCGAGCCGGGCGACGGCGGCTACCTGCTGCGGGCGGAACCGACTGGCACGCAGCAGGCAGACTCTGCTTGCGCCTCGCTGCTGCTGAACGGCGCAGGCGTGACCGGCTCGACCGGCACGGCCACCCCGCAGGAATGCTGGAAGTAATGGCCAAAACGTCCCTACAACGGCGATGGCGGATGCCGGCGGCTTGCGGCAGGCTAAGCCCCACACCTTGGAGCGAACACGCCATGCCCGACTCGACATTCGAACTCACCCCGGAACTCAAGCAAGCCGTGCAGAGCTTCTTTGAGCGCATTCCGTTTAATCAAATGCTGGGGATACGTATCGACGATCTCTCCACCGAGCAGGTGTTGATGTCGTTACCGATGCAGCCGGGGCTGGTGGGCAACTTTGTTCACGGCATTCTTCACGGCGGCGTGATCTCGGCTTTGCTGGATGTCACCGGCGGTGCCATGGCCTTGATCGGCGCGTTTGAGCGGCATCAGAACCTGGGCACTGCCGAGCGTATGGAGCGGTTGTCCAAGCTCGGCACCATCGATTTACGTGTGGACTATCTGCGGCCGGGACGCGGTGAGCACTTCGTCGCCAAAGCCGTGCTCCTGCGCTCCGGCAACAAAGTCGCGGTGGTACGCTCGGAACTGCATGCCGACGATGGCACGCTGGTGGCGGTGGGGACGGGAACTTACCTGTGCGGATAACGGGATCAAAACGCCGTTTAGCGCACGCTGTCGGAGCCGACCAAAAGCGTGGCGTCCACTCGTGCCGCCCTTTAAGATGCCGAAAAATGGCAATGCGCCACTATTGATGGCCGTGCCGCCTAATCTTGGTTGGAGCTTGTGATGCCCTTGCTGCACTTCCTCGCGGACATGCCGGCCAACCAGACGGTCCTCCTCGACTGCCGACACGATCCCAGCCTGGTGTTATTGGCCTATCTGGTCGCCAGCGCCGCCGGTTTCACTGCCCTGGCCATGGCCAATCGGGTGAGCAGCAGCCGTACCATGGGAGGACGCGAACTGTGGCGCTGGATCGGCGCCTTCGCTCTGGGCGGCGGTATCTGGTCGATGCACTTTATCGCCATGCTGTCCTTCAGCGCGCCGCTGCACATCGGCTACAACTTCCACATCACCCTGCTCTCGCTGCTCATCGCGGTCGCCGTGTCGTATGCGGTGATGTGGGTGATCAGCCGCAAACGGTTGGCGCCATGGCAGTACGTGGCGGCCGCAGTCACGGCGGGCGTCGGCATCGCCACCATGCATTACAGCGGCATGGCGGCCATTGAGTCTGCCGCCACGCTGTACTACGACCCCACGCTGTTTGCCGTGTCGATACTGATCGCCATCGGCGCTTCGCTCGCCGCCCTGGTGCTGGCGTTCTATTTTCGCGGCAAGACTGGCGAGCGCGCACACTGGCTGCGCATCCTGGCCAGCCTGGTGATGGGCGGCGCGATTGCCTCAATGCATTTCACCGGCATGGCCGCCATGACCCTGGCCGTGCCGTCAGACCTGTATGCCCACGTGCTGCGCCCCGTGGCGGAAACCGGCGAGCAAACGGTTCTGGCTGTGTCAATTGGCCTGATTGCGCTGATGATCATCGTCGCCGGCATTGGTGCCAGTTGGGCCGACCAGCGCCTGCGCGAACAACACGCCAAGTTGCGCCAGGTGGCGCAGGAACTGAACGCCGTTACGCAGTACGACCCCCTGACCAACCTGTTCAATGGCCGTGCGTTCACCCAGTTGGCCAACCGCGCATTGGGCGCCGTAGAGCCACAGCAGCGTTGGGCGCTGCTGTTTATTGATCTGGATAATTTCAAACGCATCAACGACAGCCTCGGCCACGCTACCGGCGACCATTTGCTGCAACTGGTTGCCCAGCGCATTCGCTCCGCGTTGGGTGGCGAGGATGTACTGGCGCGTTTTTCTGGTGACGAGTTTTGCGTGCTCGCCCGCGTTGAGCACGGCTACCAGGCTGAACAGTTAGCCAGCCGCATCGTCGACCAACTGCAAACGCCGTTCAGCCTGGCCTGCGGCCAGATTACCCAAACCGCCAGCATTGGCCTGAGCCTGTTCCCGCAGGACAGCGCCGACTACGACGCCCTGTTCAAACACGCCGGCCTGGCCGTGGGCTATTGCAAGCAGAACGGGCGCAACCGCAGCCTGCGTTTTAGTCCGGATCTGGAGCGCCGCGCCCATATGGACCTGACGCTGGAGCAGGACTTGCGGCGCGCGCTGAACGAAGACGGGCTTCACGTTCACTATCAGCCCATCGTCTCCAGCGAGACCGGGCAGGTGATGAGTCTCGAAGCACTCGCGCGCTGGGATCACCCGGAACGCGGCGCCGTCAGCCCGGAGGTGTTCGCGCCGCTGGCCGAGCAGCATGGCTTTATCGTCGAACTGGATTTGTGGGTGGCCGAACGCGCTTGCCGCGATTTGATGGCGCTGCGCAAGGCTGGCTTCCCCGAGTTGCGCGTGGCGTTCAACTGCTCCGCCCTAAACCTGTCGAACCGGGCGCTGCCTGCCGCCATCGGTCACATTCTGGCGCGCACCGGACTGGATTCTTCCGGGTTGGTGATGGAAGTGACCGAGAATGCGCTGATGAACAACCTCAATACGGCGGTCGAAATACTCGAAGAAATCCGCCGGCTCGGGGTGAAAATTTCCATCGACGACTTTGGCAGCGGCTATTCCTCGCTGGCCTACCTGCGCAAGTTGCCGGTTAACAGTCTGAAAGTGGATCGCTCGTTTATCCGTGAAATTCCGGCACAACCGAACGACATGGCGATTACCGCCGCGATTATCGCCATGGCCCACAAGCTCCAGTTGAAAGTAGTCGCTGAGGGCGTAGAGACCGAAGAGCAGTTGGACTTTCTGCGCGCCAACGACTGCGATCTGATTCAGGGCTATCTGTTCAGCCGCCCCCTGTCGATGGAGGCGCTGCAGCTGTGGCTGACGCCGCCGCAAGCCTCGCCTCAGCTCAGCGCCTGACGACTCAGGCGCGTGAGAATGCGGTCCAGGCTGTTGGCGAATGCCTGCTTTTCGCGCTCGCCGTAAGGGCCTTGCCCGCCGCCAACCTGGCCTTGCTCACGCAGGTCGGTGAATAGATTCCGTACGGCCAAACGCTCGCCCATATTGCCGGCATCGAACTCGCGGCCTCGGGGGTCCAGCGCTGCCACGCCCTTTTTCACCAGGCGGTCGGCCAGCGGTACGTCGCTGCAAATAACCAAGTCACCCGGCGCCGCGTGTTCGACCAGGTAGTCGTCGGCCGCATCCGGGCCGCTGGGCACCACGATCAGCCGCACGCAGGCAAACGCCGGCTTGGTCTGGCTTTGGCCTGCAACCATCAGCACCTCGAACTGGCGTTTCAAGGCGAACTTGACCACCTGATCTTTGGCCGCTTTGGGACACGCATCGGCATCGATCCACACGCGCATACAACACTCCTGCCATTCGAAAACGAAAACGGGCGAGCAGTGTGACACTGCTCGCCCGTTCGCCTAACCGCTGCGTTTAGCTGGCGCTAGCCGCCTGCTCACGCTGGCGCGCCGTGACGAAACTGCGGCCATAGAGCAAGGCGATGGCGATAAGAGCAATCGCCTGCGCCGACAACGAGTAAAGATCGGCATGAATACCCAGCCACTCGAATTCGATAAATGGAACCGGGTGCGTGCCGAACACGCCTGCTTCTTGTAGCGCTTTTACGCCGTGGCCAGCGAACACTACCGACAGCGCGCAAAGCAACGCGGCGTTGATGCCGAAGAACACGCCCAGCGGCAGACGCGCCGAACCGCGCAAAATCACCCAGGCCAGGCCGACCAGCAGCACACACGCCGTGGCGCCACCGGCCAACACCGCCGTGTGCCCGGCTGGACCGGCCTGCAGCCAGAGGGTTTCGTAAAACAGGATGACTTCGAACAGCTCGCGGTACACCGAGAAGAACGCCAGGATGGCAAAGCCGAAACGCCCGCCGCCGCCCACCAGGCTGCTCTTGATGTAATCCTGCCAGGCAGCAGCGTGACGACGGTCGTGCATCCACACGCCCAGCCACAACACCATCACGGCGGCGAACAACGCCGTGCAGCCTTCGAGCAGTTCACGCTGTGCGCCGCTGACGTCGAACAGATAAGCCGCCGCCGCCCAGGTGAACACGCCAGCCAACATCGCCAAGCCCCAACCAATGTGCACGCTACGCTCGGCCGATTGCTGACCGGTGTTGCGCAGGAACGCGAGGATGGCAGCCAGCACCAGAATCGCTTCCAGGCCTTCGCGCAGCAGAATCAACAGCGCCGAGATAAAGCTCAGCGACTGGCTCAAGCCATCGCTGCCCAAGAGCTTGGCCGACTCCTGCAGTTTGGTTTTGGCGAACTCGAGCTTCTGTGCAGCCTGGGGCAGTGGAAGGCCGTCTTGCAGCGATTGCCGATAGGCCATGAGCGCTTTTTCGGTGTCTTTGCGTACTTGCGCGTCGACGTTGTCGAGCGAGCTTTCTACCAGCTCGAAACCTTCCAAATAGGCAGCCACCGACAGGTCGTAAGCCTGGTCGTGATCACCGGCACCGTACGCAGCGAGACTCTTGTCCAGGGTGACGCTGGTGTAGTCGAGCAGTTGCTGCGGACCACGTTGCACCACCGGAGGCTGTGCGCGCTGACTGCGGAACAACGCAGCCGCCGGTTCGCCTTGGCTGGCAGCGATCTCGTCGGGGGTTTGGCGAGCCAGTTCGGCGAGGTCGAAGGTTTTCCCTTTCGCGCCGTCGGCAGCCGGGGCTGTTTTCGCCGCGCTGAAGCTTGCGATGTACACAGCCAAGTCCCAACGCTGGCGCTCATCCAACTGGTCAGCAAAGGCCGGCATGTCGGTGCCTTCGATGCCCAGGGTGGTGGCGCTGTAAAGGTCGTACAGGCTGAGGCGACCGAGGCGTTTGGCATCCGTCAGGTTTGACGGCGCAGGCTCCAGGCCGATGCCGGCGGGGCCATCACCCAGCCCGGCATCACCGTGGCAGACCGCACATTGCTGCGCGTAAATGGGTGCGCCGCGGGTGGGGTCCGGCGTGATCACCGGTGCCTGGCTAACTTCGTAAGCCGCTGCCACCTGGGCGCTGAGCTGACGCGCCTGACGGCTCACCGTGGCGGGTTGTTGCTGCTTGGCCATGGCGTCGTGCAGGGCTTGTGCGCCTTGCTCGATGTCACCGCGCTGCGGGCGCGCCGGCAGGGCGACGATCAAGCCTTGCAGCGTGCTCAGGGCATCAAGTTGTTTTTGGTAGCCGTCGGCGTTGATGACCTGTCCGGCATTCACCGAATCGGCATAGTCGGCGCTGATGTAATCCAGCAAATGTATGGCTTGGGCGGTTCCTTCCACCGGGTCAGCGAATGCGTTCAGGCTCAAAAGAGACAACAGCGAGAGGAGGCATAACAACACGCGGGAAGAGGTAAACATGATTCCATCCCAAATAAGAATGGCTGACATTGTTACCTTCCTATCGTTCTCACTCAAGCCTTGTAACAAAGCTTTTCGTAATCGCGGTGATTAGGAATTTGCGGAATTCGAGTACGTAGAAGCGAAAAGGGCGCGATCCGCTTGAAACGCGCCTGCAAAAAGCATAAGACAGCCTTAGCTCACCGCTCGGCGGACGCTAGCCAGCAACCCAGCCGCGCCAATGAACAGCGCACCGAACGTGCGGTTCATCACCCGCTGCTGACGTGGCGTGCGCAGCAAGCGCAGCACGCGAGACGCCAAGCCGGTGTAGCCCGCCATGACAATCAGGTCGACCGTAATCATGGTCGCGCCCATGGTCAGGTACTGCATCAGCTGCGGGGCTTTGGGGTCGATGAATTGCGGCAGCACCGCCAGCATGAACACGACGGCCTTGGGGTTGCTGACGTTCACCAGAAACCCGCGCAGCACCAACGTCAATGGACGACCAGAAGGACGCACCGCCGCTTCATCCGCCAGGTCGCTTGGCAGCGCGCGCCACTGTTTGATTCCCAGGTACACCAGGTAAATCACGCCGAACCATTTGATCAGGCTAAAGGCCAATTCCGATGCCGAGAGAATCGCACCGACGCCCGCAGCGACAATAGCAATTTGCACGGCCAGGCCAAGCTGCAAGCCCAAGGCGTTCCAGTAGCCGCGCCAAAACCCGTATTGCAGGCCGGCCGACATCGAGGCGATTGCGCCTGCGCCAGGGGAAAGACTGATTAACCAACAGGCCACGAAAAACGCCAACCAGGTTTCGAGCAACATGGCTGCGAACCTCAGAGATAGGGGGGCGCTTACGGTAACGCGCTGTGTGATGACTGACTAGCACAGTCACCACACAGTTGAGGAGCACAGCGCCGTTTAGGCGTCCGGGCTGTTCTTGCGCAGTTGCACGGCGTCAACATTCTTGCTGGCCGCCCGAGCCCGGGCGGTGCGCATTTTGATGTTGATGGCTTCTACCGCCAGCGAGAACGCCATGGCGAAGTAGACGTAGCCTTTTGGTACATGCACTTCGAAGGCTTCGGCGATCAGCACGGTGCCGACCACGATCAGGAACGACAGCGCGAGCATCTTCAGCGAAGGGTGCTTGTCGATGTATTCGCTGATGGTGCTGGCGGCCAGCATCATGACGCCCACGGAAATCACGATGGCCGCGATCATCACTGGTACATGCTGCACCAGGCCGACGGCGGTGATTACCGAGTCGAGGGAGAAGATGATGTCGATGATGGCGATCTGCGTGATGATCCCCATAAAGCCGTACACCTTGCCGCCGGCTTTGGCCTCTTCTTCAGCGCCTTCAAGGCCGTGATAAATCTCGGCGGTGCTTTTGAACAGCAGGAACAGGCCACCAAAGAACAGAATCAGGTCACGCCCGGAAATGCCTTGCTCGAACACGGTGAACAGATCCGTGGTCAGGCGCATCACCCAGGTGATCGACAGCAGCAACAGAATTCGGGTGCCCATGGCCAGGGCTAGGCCGAAGAAGCGTGCTTTGGGTTGTTGCTCGATCGGCAGTCGGCTGA
This sequence comes from Pseudomonas sp. AC136, assembly GCF_979258585.1. NCBI lineage: Bacteria > Pseudomonadati > Pseudomonadota > Gammaproteobacteria > Pseudomonadales > Pseudomonadaceae > Pseudomonas > Pseudomonas sp. AC136. The sequence goes on along the minus strand of NZ_OZ409865.1, from coordinate 3,673,970 downwards.
CCAAAATCGAGATGAAGATGATGTTGTCGATGCCAAGGACGATTTCCAAAGCGGTCAAGGTCAGAAACGCGACCCAGATCTCTGGACTCATTAGCCATTCCATAGTGTTGCCTCAAAAGGGGTAAGTGGTGGTCCGTCAGGTTCTTTGCTTTCAGTCGACTTGGGCCAGTTGTTGCTCGAGGCTTTCCAGGTGTTCCAGCGCCAGCATCCAAGCCTCTTCCAGCTCGCCTTCACGGACCTTCATTTTGGCTTGTTCGGCAAGAAGATCGCGCAATTCGTCTTTACGCGATGTTTCATAAATCGCCGCATCACCGAGTCGCTCTTGAACCTTAGCGAGCTTTTCGTGCAGCAGCCCCAGCTCTTTTTCCAGCTTTTCTGCTTCACGCTTGTGCGGCGCCAGTTGCTGACGCAACGCAGCAGCGGCTTGGCGTTGGGCGCGCTTGTCGGTCTTGTCACCGGCCGGCGCGCTGCTGCTGACGGGCGCCTGGCGCGCACGGTAGTCGACGAGCCAACGCGCGTAATCTTCTAGATCGCCATCGAACTCCTGAATGCGCCCTTCGGCGACCAGCAGGAATTCATCGGTGGTGCTCTTGAGCAAGTGGCGATCGTGAGACACCACCACCACGGCGCCCTCGAACTCTTGCAAGGCCATGGTCAAGGCCAGGCGCATTTCCAGATCGAGGTGGTTGGTGGGTTCGTCGAGTAGCAGCAGGTTAGGCTTTTCCCAGGCGATCAGCGCCAAGGCCAAGCGTGCTTTTTCGCCGCCTGAGAAATTCACTACCGGTTCGTCGCAGCGCGGGCCACGGAAGTCGAAGCCGCCGAGGAAATCGCGCAGCGTTTGCTCACGCTCAGTCGGTGCCAGGCGTTGCAGGTGCAACAGCGGGCTGGCTTTGTTGTCCAGCGAGTCCAACTGGTGCTGGGCGAAGTAGCCAACCACCAGGTTCTCGCCCCGCACAAGCCGCCCACCAATCACCGGCAATTCGCCGACCAGGGTTTTAATCAACGTCGACTTGCCCGCACCGTTTGGCCCGAGCAAACCAATGCGCGCGCCCGGCACCAGGCCGAGTTTTACTTTCTCCAACACCACCTTATCGCCGTAGCCCAGGCGGCCATCGGACAGGTTAAGCAGCGGGCTGGAAATCTTGTCGGCTTCACGGAAGGTGAAGTCGAACGGCGAGTCGACATGGGCAGCCGACAGCTCCTCCATGCGCTCCAACGCTTTGATTCGGCTCTGTGCCTGACGCGCTTTGGTCGCCTGCGCTTTGAAGCGGGCGATGTACTTTTCCATGTGCGCGCGCTGCGCCTGCTGCTTCTCATACGCCTGTTGCTGCTGCGCCAGACGCTCAGCCCGGGCGCGCTCAAACGCGGTATAGCCGCCGCGATACAGCACAAGTTTGCGCTGATCGACATGGGCAACGTGATCGACCACAGCGTCGAGGAAGTCGCGGTCGTGGGAAATCAGCAGCAGCGTGCCGGGATAACTCTTCAGCCACTCTTCAAGCCAGAGAATGGCGTCGAGATCCAAGTGGTTGGTGGGCTCGTCGAGCAAAAGCAAATCGGACGGACACATCAGCGCCTGGGCGAGGTTCAGGCGCATCCGCCAGCCGCCGGAAAAACTGCCGACCGGGCGATCCATCTGTTCATTGCTAAAGCCTAAGCCTGCGAGCAATTTGCGCGCGCGGGCATCGGCGGTGTAGCCGTCGGCAGCGTCCAGCTCGGCGTGCAGCCGCGCCTGCGCAGCGCCATCATGCGAGGCTTCGGCGGCGGCCAGGTCGGTTTGTACCTGGCGCAAACGCACATCGCCATCAAGCACATAGTCCACGGCGATACGCTCAAGGGTATCGACCTCTTGGCGCATGTGCGCGATACGCCAATCGGCTGGTAGGAAGCAGTCGCCCGAATCGGGCGTTAACTCGCCGCGCAGCAAGGCGAACAGGCTGGATTTGCCGGCGCCGTTGGCACCGATTAAGCCGGCTTTGTGGCCGGCGTGCAGCGTGAGCTCGGCGTCTTCTAACAAACGCTGCGGGCCACGCTGTAAAGTGAGGTTTTGTAGTCGAATCATAATGGCGGCGGAGTCTACCAGCTTCGTTCGCACATCGCCTGGAAAGACCATGCCCTCTGACCTGTGGAGTTTTGCCAGTACCTTGTACGCCGGCGCTGGCGTCGAAACCGCGTGCCTGCGTTTGCAAGCGCAAGGTGCCGATGTGTGCCTGGTGTTGTGCGCCGCATGGCTGGAACGACGCCGCGTCGCCTGCACACCATTACGTATTCGGGCGTTAACGGATCTGGCCACGCCCTGGCAGCAAACCGTAATCACGCCACTGCGCCATCTACGGCAACGCTGGCGCGAAACAGCGGCCCACGATCATGCCGTCGCCGACCTGCGCGAGCACATTAAACAGTTGGAATTGCAGAGTGAGCGTGAGCTGCTCGAACGCTTGCAGCAATTAGCGAGCGAATGGCCAACAGGGGAAACAGAGGACGATTGGCTGACTGCCGTGGCCGGCCAGCATGACCGCGACGCGCTGGCTTTGCTGCGCGTCGCGGCCACTCACACTTAGGACAGGCTCGGCACGCCGCTACCGTTGGTAGTAGGTGTTGCGGCAGCGGGTGCTGCCGGAGCAGCCACTGGCGCAGGCGCCGCGGCCGGTTTTACCGGTGCCGCTGGTTTGGCTGCGACCGGCTTGGCAGCAGGTTTGGCTGCGGCAGGTTTCGCCGGCGCCTTGGCAGCGGGCTTCGCAGCAGGTTTAGCGACCGCTTTGGCCGGCGCTTTTACCGCTGGTTTAGCAGCCGGTTTTGCGGCGACTTTGGCAGCTGCAGGCTTAGCAGCAGCGGCTGGTTTGGCTGCTGGTTTAGCTGCGGCAGGCTTGGCGGCGGCCTTCGACGCTGGTTTGGCGGCTGCCTTGGCGGGTGCTTTAGCAGCAGGTTTTGCTGCTGGCTTAGCAGCCGGTTTGGCGGCGGCTTTCACCGGTGCTTTGGCGGCAGGTTTGGCGGCGGTCGACGCGGCCTTCGCGGCCGGTTTCGCGGCAGCTTTCACGGGCGCTTTTTTCGCAACGGGTTTGGCCGGTGCTTTGGCAGCTGGTTTAGCAGCGGCTTTTGCGGGTGCTTTGGTGGCGGGCTTGGCGGCGGCTTTTACCGGCGCTTTGGCGGCTGGTTTGGCAGCAGGCTTGGCCGCCGCTTTGGCTGCAGGCGCTTTGGCTGCGGGTTTAGCGGCCACTGGTTTTGGCGCCGCGCTGCGTGCGCTCAACGCTTTGGCAACGGACTCTTTAACCTTGCCAACGCCTTGGGCCAATTTCAGGCTTTCCTGGGCATCGCGCTTGAGCTGCACGATGTAGTTACGCGTTTCGGCCTGGCTGGCTTTAAGGGTGTCGAGCAGCGCCTCCAGTTCGGCGACGGCTTGCTTGGCTTTGTTCTGTGCTTTGTTCTTGCCTGCGGTGGTCGCGGCTTGCAGCAAGCTGCGCGCGTCGTGCAGTTTTTCCTGTGCCTTGCCGCGCTGCTTTTCCAGTTTGGCGAGAAGCTTTTCAGCGTCGACCAAAGCCTGGGAACAAGCACTTTCGAGATGATCCAGCAGGCTTTGAGAAAGCTGCTGCAGCAGATGCAAAGGAGTGGTTACCGATTTCTTATTGGCCGACATGACGCGCCTCCTGGCGAACGTTGGTGCGGCCATACTAGCCGGCCGTTTCGCCGCTCGCCAGTTCCGCGATGAGTGCTGGCATAATCGCCGCACTCGTCGCTCGGAGAACGCCCATGTCGCGTTATCTTTTACCGCTGTTTTTCCTGCTCGCGCCGCTCGCAGTCAGCGCCACACCGGCGCAGGAAAACCAGCACGACCTGGCTTACAGCCTGGGCGTAAAACTGGGTCAGCGTCTGCGCGAAGAAGTGCCCGATTTGCAACTGCAAGCGTTGCTCGATGGACTGCGCCAGTCCTATCGCGGCGAGCCGTTGCAGCTCGATGCCAAGCGCATGGAACAGCTACTGGCCGAGCACGAAGCCCAACTCGCCGAAGCACCTGTCGATGATCAAAAAGCGCGGCAGGCGGAAACGCGCTTTATGGTCAATGAAAAGGCCAAGAATGGGGTACGAGAATTGCCAGGCGGCGTGCTGTACAACGAACTGCATCGCGGACAGGGGCGTGTGCCGAATGCGAACGGTCGCGTACGAGTGAAGTACGTGGGGCGTTTTGCCGATGGCAGCGTGTTTGACGAGAGTGCGCAGCCAGTGTGGTTCAAGCTCGACAGCGTGATAACCGGGTGGCGAATTGCGCTGCGGGAAATGCCGGTGGGCAGCAAATGGCGTTTGGTGATTCCGTCTGCCCAGGCCTATGGCGCCGAAGGGGCCGGCGATTTGATTGCGCCCTACTCGCCCTTGGTATTTGAACTGGAATTGCTTGAGGCCGCCGACTGAGCGACGGCCCCGTTAATCACTCAACAACGGCTTAGACGACTGGCGCCGCTTGTTGCTGATGGGCGTTGTGCAGCACTTCGATCAAACAGTCTTCAAGCTCGAAGCGCTCGTGAAGCAATTGCCCCAAACGCTTCAATTCAGCGTTCACCAGAGCGGCGTCGCTGCAGTCGCCTTTGTCGCAACGATCATTGAAGGCCAGCGCCACTTCGGTAATGGCTTCAATGCGTGGATAAATCTGCTTGGCCAACTCCAGCCCGCGATCATCACCGAACGCCTTGGCTTCATTGGTGAGTTGTTCGTAGACCTCGAAGTGACCAGCCGACACGTAATCTACCAACACTTCACAAAACCGTTGCAGGGCCTGTTCGTTGGCTTCCTTCGAAGCGGCTTCGTCGTGCAATACATCAAAACTACGGACCAATTCGTGGCGTTCTTGCAGCCAGCGGTCGATTAGTAGATGCACCCCACCCCAGCGTTCTTGGGCGTTCTGACAGCTCTCGAGCATGATGACTCACTCCCCTTGATTCAATGCTGTTTCTACGTCTGCTCCGAGACGGTTTTTTGTCATTCGGCGCTTTACAACGGCATTTAACCGACGCTTTGTGCTGGCCAGATTATGCCCGCCCGCTACGCCCTACAAGGCGCCAAAGGAGAAAGTTTCATACGCCCGTTTGATCGCAATGCCGCATGCGGCTTGGCCTGAGCAAACGCACAGGCCGGGAACACAGCGACTTTGAGCCGCTGAGAAGGGTGGGGTCAGGCGCGACGCAGGAACTGATACGCCGAGAAAATCACCATGCCGACAAACGCCAGTAGGCACCATTCGGCGAGGCTCATGCCGAACAGTGTCCAGGTCACTTCGGCGCAGTCGGCGGTGCCGTGGAGCACGCGGGAGACGAATTCCTGAAAGGGCAGGTTTTGCAGCATGTAGTCGAAATTGCTCGGCATGCACGATGCCATGGGATCGGGAGGTGTGTTCTGAATCCAAATCTGCCGGCAGGCAGCAGCCGCGCCGGCCGCAGCGGATAAGAATGTCAGCGAGGCATATACCCGACGCGCGCCACGGCCGGGGTTGTGCAAGGCGGCCAGCAACGCAAAGGCGCCGAACGCCATCACGCACAGGCGCTGCACGATGCACAGCGGACAGGGCTCCAGGCCCACGACATGTTCCAGATACAGCGCGCCGCCCATCATGGCGACGCAGGCAAGAAAGGCGAGGAAGAACAGCGAACGCGGGCTAGCCAGCGACATGACAACTCCGGAGGAGGCGAGGAAAGGCGGTACGTTAGTGGAAAGCGCCTCGCCGATACAAGCCGGCACCGCAGTGCAACCATCGCCCTGCTGGCACCGCACGTCCAGTCGCGGGTCGCCGCGTCAGTCACGTCGCGGCGCCGCGAGCCTCAAGCGTTTTTGCCCGCAGACAAATTGTCGCGGCTTCAGGTGCCGGCAGTGGCTGGAACAGGAGCGGGAGTGAGCCGCCGATCCAGCAGCCCCATGCCTTCTTCGTACAACTCGTTGCTGCGTTGCAACTCACCTTGCTGCGCCAACAGGCGCGCCAACTCTGCGCACGTTTGCGGCGTACGGGCGAAGCTCAGGCTGCTTTCAAAGTACTCGCGAGCCTTGCCCCACAGGTTGTTATGCAAACACAGACGCCCCAAGCAGAGCAGTAACACGGGGTCGGTCGGATTGGTCTTCAACCAACCTTCGGCCGTCTGCACTTGCTTGGCGACATCGCGGCCACGCACCTGACCGTAAAGCTCGACCAGGCGACTGTCGTATTGCCGCGAAATGGCAGCACGCAGCACCTCTTCCGCTTCCTCCGGCGCGCCCAGCACACGCAACTGCTCGGCGTACACGGCCACCAATTGCGGTTCACTGCGCTGCGCTTTGGACAGGTGCTGCCACGCCTGGGTCAGCGGCTGCAGCGCGATCTCGCCATTGTTCAAACCGTCGGTGGCAGCGCTGGCCAATCGCGCGCTCCAGGCTTGTTGTTCGAGGGCGCTGAGTTCGGCATCACCGAGCACTTTGTCTTTGCGAAGGTCCGGCAACAGGGCAATCACCGCTGGCCAATCGCCGCGCTGCTGGTGCACCTGCTGAAGATGTTTGAGCACTTGGCGATGGTGGGGGTGGCGGTCGCGCATGACCTGCAGCGTTTCCAATGCAGCTTCAGTCTGCCCGCGCGCCTGCTGCAACTCGGCATGGGCCAATGCAATCGCCAGCTCGGCGTGGGGCTGGCGCTCCAAGGCCTTTTCCAAGAAGCCATCGCTCTGTTCGTAGTCACCCAATTCGTTCGCGGCACGCGCCGCACCGAGGTAATAAATCAGTGGTTGTTGCTCGCCCTCGGCCGCGCGTTGCAGGTGTCGCACAGCGCGTGCCCAGCGCCCTTCGGCGAGGTCGAGCAAGCCCTGTTCGCTGGCCAGTTGCACGCGGCGTTTGCGGTTGCGCCGCGACCATGGATTGACCACGCCGCCCGACACAAACACCAAACTCAGCAGCAAGCGAATCAGGTAAACCGCCAGCCACACCACGGCGATCAGCGCAACCGCAGCCCACAAGCTGGACTCGTAGCGGAAGTTTTTGTAGGCGATCAGCACGTAGCCGGGGTCTTCAACCACGGCCAAGCCAATCAACACGGCCGTCGCGACCAGCAACAGCAGAATCAGCAGCGCACGTCTCATGGGCTGACTTCCTCCAGCTCGTTATCAGCCGCCGGCTGATCGCTCTGGGACTGCCGCTCTTCTTGCAGTTTCTGGCTCGCGTTCTGACGTTTCTGCACGTAGGCGCGCACGGCGTCTGTGGCCGGCGTGAGGTCCGGCATCGTCACCGCCACTGGTTGGCCGATGAGCTCGTCGATCCGCGCCAGCAGCGCCTGGCTGTCGGGATTCTGCGCATTGAAGTAGCTGTCGAGCACGTTGCGCGCCTGGGTCATGGCTTGGCGATAAACCTCAGGTTTGCCATTCAAGGCGGCCCATTGCGCTTGTTCAAGGGCAAGAGTCAACGCGAGGCGAACTTGCGTCAGGCTCTGGCCGGCCAACAATGGCCGCACGTTCTGGTCGGCATGGAAGTCGATGCGGATGTAGCGCGACAGTTTTTCCAGCCACTCTGACCACCAGCCCTGCCCGTCACCTTCAGCGGCGAAATTGAATTGCTCGCCTTTGCTGGTGAACGCTGGCACCAGCGAATTAAGCTCCGCCGCTTGCTCGCGCATGGCGCCCAGTTGCAAGAACAGGCCGGTGCGATCCAACGCCGTAATGCCGCGCAATGCCACCAAGGCCTTGGCCAGCTGTTCGCGAGCGGCATAGGAGCCGGAGTCGTCCTGGTCACGCAGAATCTCGTCGGCGCCCTGTACCAGCACGGCGGCGCTACCCACATCCTGCAATGCCGAGAGGCGCAACGCGGCCAGACGCAGCAAGTGCTCAGCTTCGGCCAGACGCCAATCTTGGCGACTCGCGCCCAACACGCTTTCGACGCGCTGACTGAGCTGCTGTTGATCGCCTTGCAATTGGGCCAACAAACGGCGGCGACTTTCGAGTTCTTGAGGGTCGGGCAGCGCCGCGACGCGGTCGGTCAGGCCCTGCTCACGTTGCGATAACAATTGGGTTTGGCTGCGAGCCTGTTCGAGTTGCGACAGTTGCTCCCGATCATGGCTTTGCAGCATTCGAACCTGCCAGACGCTCCAGCCGCCGGCCGCTATACCCGCAGCACCAATCAACAGCGCCAGGGCTGCCAACCCCGTGCCCCGTCCTTTTGCAGGCGGCGGGGCAACCGGTTCGGTGCGGGGAGAAGTGGGCGCAGTAAGCGCAGGTTGAGTGTCATCTTTCGGGGAGGTTGCTTCGCTCACGTATCCGTCCTGTGCATCAGAGGGCAGCCGGGGCATGGTCCCGCAAAGCTGCCAGCAACGCCGCGGCACTCGCACCACGGCAGTCCACAACCGCACGAGCCCCGGCGGCAGTCGCCATTTCGGCAACCCGCGGGCTCGGTACAAACAAGGGTAGCCGCGCCAGTGTCGGCCATTCGGCGCCAGCCAGGGTCAGCAGGTGTTGAAAACCCTGCCCACTGCTGACCACCAGACCATTCAAGCGTTCAGCGTAAACACGCTCTGGCAAGGCCGCCACCGCATAGTGCGGCAGCGAGCGGCGATACAGTGGCAGATAATCGACCGCTACGCCTTGGCCGCGCAAGCATTCAGCCAGGGCTTCACGGCCACCCTCTCCACGCAGAATCAGTACGCGTGGTGAGGCGCTAGTGGCCAATGCGGCTTGCAATTCCCGCAACGCCAATAAGGCTTCGCTGTCATCACCCCGGGGGGGATAGCTTACGGTCAAGCCATGCTCGGTCAGTATCTGGCCAGTGGCGGCACCAACAGTGAACCACGCGACATGCGCGGGCGGCTGCGGCCAGTAGCGGTTGAGCAAGGCCAGCCCCAGTCGAGCAGCCGGCTTGCTCACGACGATAACCGCGCAGTAGCGATCCAGGTGTTCCATCAAGCGGTGCTGTTCAGGCGATTCAGCAAGCGGCTGTATATCCAGCAATGGCAGGCTGCTGCTGAATACGCCGTGCTCGGCGAGCGTGACGGCCAGGGCCGCGCACTCTTCAGCCGGGCGGGTGAGCAGCAACCGCCAGCGGGTCACTCGGGCTTAGCCTCACCGTAGACGGCTTGCAGAATGGCGGCGGCGCCTTGTTGCAGCAGGTCTTGCGCGACGCTGACGCCCAGGGCGTTAGGGTCTTTCACCGTGCCCATGGCTTCGGCCCGCAGCAACAAACCACCATCGGGCTGGCCGACCAGACCACGCAGCCAGATGTGCTCGCCCTGCAGTTCGGCATAGCAGGCGATGGGCACCTGACAGCCGCCATTCAAGGTTTTGTTCAGGGCTCGTTCGGCGGTCACGCGCAGTGCGGTTTCATGGTGATGGAGGGCGGCGAGCAGCACGTGGATGTCGCTGTCAGCGCTGCGGCATTCAATACCAACCGCGCCTTGGCCACCGGCCGGCAGGCTGTCGATGACGCTGATGCTGGAGCGGATGCGGTCGGCGAAGCCCAGACGGATAAGACCGGCCGCCGCGAGGATGATGGCGTCGTACTCGCCAGCATCAAGCTTGGCCAGACGGGTGTTGACGTTGCCGCGCAGGAAGCGGATTTGCAGGTCCGGGCGCATCGCCAACAGTTGGGTTTGACGGCGCAAGCTGGAGGTGCCGACCACGGCGCCTTGCGGCAAGGCGGCGATGCTTTCGTAGGTGTTGGAAACGAAGGCGTCACGCGGATCTTCGCGCTCGCAAATGCAGTACAGGCCCAGGCCTTCGGGGAAATCCATCGGCACGTCCTTCATCGAATGCACGGCGATGTCGGCTTCGTTTTCCAACAACGCGGTTTCGAGTTCTTTGACGAAAAGGCCTTTTCCGCCGATTTTCGACAGCGGTGAATCAAGCAGCTTGTCGCCACGACTCACCATTGGCACAAGGCTGACGACGAGCCCTGGGTGCGCCGCTTCCAGGCGAGCTTTAACGTATTCGGCCTGCCAGAGGGCCAAGGCACTTTTGCGGGTAGCGATGCGGATTTCGCGGGACGACATGACGGCTCTCGAACGGAATTAACCCGCGCATAGTAAGGCAGCCGCGCAGGTGGTGCACCCGCCGTCAGGGTGACGGGCTGCCGCAGCAGCCGTTCGGGTGGGTTAGCTCAGAGGCTGTTCATTAGCTTGCGTACACCGGCCACGTGCCGGCGACTGACGATCAGGGCATCGCCATTCAAGCCTTTGAGGTACAGCTGGAAATGACCGAGCGGGGTGCGTTGCAAGCGTTCGATACGCTCACGGGCCACCAGCGCGTTGCGGTGAATACGCACAAAGCGATCACCGAATTCGTCTTCCAGAGCTTTAAGGGGTTCGTCCAGCAGCACCTCACCGCCCTCGTGACGCAGCGTCACGTACTTATGGTCGGCGATGAAATAAATGACTTGGTCCAGGGGAATCAGCTCGATGCCTTTGCGGGTGCGGGCGCTGATATGGGTGCGCGGACCGCTACCGCTCTCGGCGGCTGGCCGGGTCAGCGCCACCAGCTGCACGCGATTGGGACGTTCGGCTTTTTTCAGCGCTTCGATTAGGCTTTCTGGGCGCACCGGCTTGACCAGATAACCCACGGCGCTGACCTGAAACGCATCGATGGCGAACTCATCGTGCGCGGTGCAGAAAATTACCGCTGGCGGCGCCTCGCGCTCGCAGAGTTTGGCGGCCACCTGCAAGCCATCCAGACCCGGCATGCGAATGTCGAGTAACACCACATCGGGTTTAAGACTATCGATCAGGGTCAACGCCTCTTCGCCATTGCTGGCACAGGGCTCCAACACTCGGTAACCATCGAGCTCACCGACCATACGGCTGAGGCGCTCGCGGGCTAGGGGTTCATCGTCGACGATCAGGACATTCATATTGCTCGGGCTTCCTGCGTGAGTCTCGCACAAGGATAGCGTAGACAGGTGAAGTGGCGCCCGTCACGGCGATCCACGCTGAGACTCGCGCGAGGGCCAAAAAGTGCCGCAAGACGCGCATCTATATTCACCAACGCTTGCTGTGTACCACGAGAGGGTTTGTGCTCACTGCCCTCCTTCTCCGGGTCATAAGGGTTGCTGACACTCAGCTCGAACACCCCGTCTTTGTAATCTGCTTCTATGCGTACCACGCCCCCTTCGATGCGCGGCTGAATACCGTAGATCAAAGCGTTCTCCAACAATGGCTGCAAGGTGAGCTGCGGAATTGGCAGGTCGGGCGGAACATTGTCGACCTGCCACTGCAACTGTAGACGCTCACCAAGACGATATTGTTCGATAGAAAGATAGCGCTTGCTCAGCTCCAGCTCCTCACTCCACGTCACCAGGCTGCCGGGCTTGGCCAGGCTGGCGCGAAACAGATCGGATAAATCCAGCACCGCTTGTTCAGCTTTATAGGGATCAATTACGACCAGGCTGGCGATGCTATTCAAACTGTTGAACAGGAAATGCGGACGGATCCGTGCCTGCAATGACTCGATTCTTGCTGACAGTTCCGCTTGCTGCTGTCGCCGCCATTGGCTCTGCAGGTAGAAGTAGCGTAGCAGCAGCGCCGACATGATCAGACTAATCAGCGCATGGCGCAGATACAGGTTCACCTCGCCGGTACGCGGCAACGGTCCGCCCAGGCTGTAAAAGTCGGCAATGGCCGTGCAGGTCAGCGTCAGTCCTACTACCAAAAGGCAGCACAGCAGCCCCGCCAGGGCTGCCGGCAAGCGCGCCAACAGCGGCCGCAATTGGCACATGAGGCCCGCTGAGAGCAGCACGATCCATTGCACGAATAGCGAGGTGAGTGCCAGACGAATCCAGTTGAAGCCCGGCTGCATCGGCTCGGCCAATACCAGCACCAGCACTAGCAGCTCGGCCAGCAGCACCAGCACCAGCAACGCTTCGGGCAGGCACAGCTCGGGCAAGAAGAATTCGCCGGGTGCGGTTTTTTTCGATTTAAGCCATGAGATACGCATCGACACAGTTTCCGGGGCGACTTGCGCGGCAGCAAGCGGGCGGGCGCTGCACGGACTAAATAAAGCAGCAAATGGCCATCGCGTCGGCAAAACTGTGACCAGTCCTACATTGCCGTCGCCCTTCGCCGACGGCGCCGGGCATAACGGCACGACTAACCGGTGCCGCGAAGTTGCTGTCTACCCTGCTATTATCCGCACACTTTTTACGCTGGCCGCTTCCCGTGGCCTCCCGTTTTGCGCACCAGCCGAGTCATTGCCATGAGCACCGAAAAGACCAACCAATCGTGGGGCGGCCGCTTCAGCGAACCTGTCGACGCCTTTGTTGCCCGCTTTACTGCCTCGGTCAATTTCGACCAGCGCCTGTACCGCCACGACATCATGGGCTCCATTGCCCACGCCACCATGCTGGCCAAGGTCGGCGTGCTCACGGCGGATGAGCGCGACGCCATCGAAAATGGCTTGAAACAGATTCAGAGCGAAATCGAGGCCGGCACCTTTGAGTGGCGCGTGGACCTGGAAGACGTGCACATGAATATCGAGGCGCGGCTGACCGACCGCATCGGCGTCACCGGTAAAAAACTGCACACCGGCCGCTCGCGCAACGACCAAGTCGCTACCGACATCCGCCTGTGGCTGCGCGATGAAATCGACCTGATCCTCAGCGAAATTACCCGTCTGCAACAGGGTTTGCTGGAGCAGGCCGAACGCGAAGCCGGCACCATCATGCCCGGCTTCACGCACCTGCAAACCGCCCAGCCGGTCACCTTCGGCCACCACCTGCTGGCCTGGTTCGAAATGCTCTCGCGTGACTATGAGCGGCTGGTCGACTGCCGCAAACGCACCAACCGCATGCCATTGGGTTCGGCCGCATTGGCCGGCACCACGTACCCGATTCAGCGGGAAGTCACCGCCGAACTGCTGGGTTTCGATGCGGTAGGTGGCAACTCGCTGGACGGCGTGTCTGACCGCGACTTCGCCATCGAATTCTGCGCAGCAGCTTCGCTGGCGATGATGCACCTGTCGCGCTTCTCCGAAGAGCTGGTGCTATGGACCAGCGCGCAGTTCCAGTTCATCGATTTGCCTGACCGCTTCTGCACCGGCAGCTCAATCATGCCGCAGAAGAAAAACCCTGATGTGCCAGAGCTGGTACGCGGCAAATCCGGGCGCGTATTCGGCGCGCTGATGGGCCTGCTGACCTTGATGAAAGGGCAACCGCTGGCCTACAACAAAGACAATCAGGAAGACAAAGAGCCGCTGTTCGACGCCGCCGACACCCTGCGCGACAGCCTGCGTGCGTTCGCCGACATGGTGCCGGCGATTAAGCCGAAAACCGCCGTCATGCGTGAAGCTGCCCTGCGTGGTTTTTCCACGGCCACGGACCTCGCCGACTACCTGGTTCGCAAGGGCCTGCCCTTCCGTGATTGCCATGAAATTGTTGGCCATGCGGTGAAGTACGGCGTGCAAACCGGTAAAGACCTGGCGGAAATGAGCCTCGAGGAGCTGCGCACGTTTAGTGAGCAAATCGAGCAGGACGTGTTCGCCGTGTTGACCCTCGAAGGTTCGGTGAACGCCCGCGACCATATCGGTGGCACAGCGCCGAATCAAGTCAAGGCTGCAGTTGTTCGCGGCAAGGCGCTGTTGGCCAGCCGCTAACCGCATTTCCCATCGCGGCGGATCGGGCAATCCGATCCGCCGCGAGCGGTTGGTTTACTTCTTGCCCCGCGCCATCGCCAAAAACTGCTCCATCTCGGCGTCTTTGTCGGCCGCCACCTTCTGCACATTCGGATTCTGGTTCAGCAGCTTGAACAGCGCGGCCGCCTGCGGGAAATCGGCCAGCACATCCGTGGCGAAGAGCTTGCCCATAACCGTGCTCGCCAAGTCCAGGCTGTACAGAAAATAAAGGTCAGCCAGGCTCAAGGTGTCACCGGCCAGGTACGGCGAAAACGCGCCGTGACGTTTCAGGCTGGCCAGCCCAAGGTTCAAATCTTCCAAGCTTTTGGCTTTGATCGCCGGATCCACTTTGCCGCCGAAAAACGCCTCCAGGTAACAGGCGCGCGCCGGCAGCTCGATATACAGCTCAATCTCGCGCATCAGCGAACGCACGTAGGCGCGCGCCTGCGAGTCGCTCGGCAGCAAAGGCTTGGCGGGGTGGGTTTCTTCCAGGTACTCGAGAATGACGCTGGTCTCGTTGATGAAACCTTTCTCGGTTTGCAGCACCGGCACTTTGCCGCGCGGGCTGATGGCCAGAAACTCTTCGCGCTGGCCGCCGTGAACGGCGACCGCTTCGAAGGGGATGCCTTTTTCCAACAAGGCCAGTTTCACCATGTTGTAGTAGTTGCTGACCGAAAAACCGTGCAGTTTGAGCATGTCAATCTCCGTTCCTGGTGGAGTGGGCGTTGCACCTTATAAACCGTGACGAGCCAGGCGCCCAGCCGAATCCACCCCATGAATGCGTACGCCATTGCGCACGGACCATGGCACACTGCGGCCTTGTTTTCCGAGGAGCGCGCCATGAGCGACATTGATGAGAGCGAAGAATCCTTCGCTGAAGCAACTCTGGTCCAAGCCATTGAAAATCAGCTCGAAACCGACACCCCGCCTGCCGCTAACGCCGCCTTCAACAAGCTGACGCTGGTGGGCTATCCGCGTGAAGAGGCGTTGCGTTTGATGGCGCTGGTGTTGGCCTTCGAAATTGACGCCATGCTGGATGAAGACCGCCCGTTCGACACGGTCTGGTACGAACAAGCCCTTCGCGCGCTGCCCGAATTACCTGAAGGTTCGGAAGACACTGACTAATACCTAAGCAGCGCTTGCCTTGACTCAGCGCAGCGGATTAGCCTCGTGGTCATAGCATCCTGCCATGGTCCCGCCCAACACTTGGGCGGTCCCCGAGCCTGAATCGATGACCCATCGCGTCTATTTCAGCAGTTGGACAACCTTGTGTGCGGCCCTGCTGGTCGCCGCCCTCGGCATTTCCCGCGCTCAGGCCGAACCCATCCAGATCGGCGCCGAAGACGATTGGTATCCCTATACGGCGCTTCGCGATGGTGAAATTGCCGGTATGTCGGTGGACATCGTCAAAGCGGCATTCGCCGCGACCGGCACCGACATTCAACTCGTTTCCTTCCCCTACACCCGCTGCATGCAACTGGCGCTGCGCGGGCATATTGTGGCGTGCTTCAACACCTCGCCCAATGCGCAAATCGCTGCCGACTACCGCTTGCCCACTCACCCCTTGTTCAGCGAGTCGGTTTTATTGTGGGCGCGCAATGACAGCGCCAAGCCGGTGAGCAATCTGGACCAGTTGGTGGGCAAAACCGTGGCGGTCACCAATGGCTACGAATATGGCGCCGACTTCGACAATGACACGCGCCTGACCCGCATCATGGTGCGCAAAGACCTCAACGGGTTTTTGATGTTGCAACGCTCGCGCGTCGATTACATGCTGGCATTTCGAGGAACCGCGCTGCAGCTATTCGAGGAGCACCCGGAGCTGCGTGGGCAATTTATCCCGGTCATGACCGTGCACCGCCCTGATCTTTATCTATCCTTTTCCCGACACCATCCAGACGCTGAAAACCTGCTCAAACGTTTCGATCAAGGAATGCGCGTAATCGAAAGCGACGGCCGCTATCAACAGATCATCGACACCTGGAGGAACAAACAGAACGCCGCGAAGTAAGCGGCAACCACCCACCACCCCCTGCCCGCTAGTTGGGGTCCACGCTGCCACCGACTCAATGCTGAGCGTTGGCGCACTACAAGAAATCTGGAGCAAACATGTCATTTACACCCGAACTGATTGCTGAGCTGGAAATTCTTGCCCTGTACAACCTTTCCAACACCAAGGAAGGCCTCAAGGTTCACCATATCGCCTCGCCCACGGCCATTGCCGCGACCCAGCGCCTGCACGAAAAAGGCCTGGTGACGCTGCCCGATGGCGGCTACCTGACCAGCCTCGGGCTAGACGCCGCGCAACATGCCCAAGACCTGCTGACCATTCTCACCGTTGAAGAAGCGGCCTAACCTTCTGTGACTCAGGCAAAGGCGGCGCCCCGCTGCTTTTGCCTGCTCCGCCTCACCGCCGTAAATCAAGCCACAGCCCCCTGCCCCCGGCGTTTCGCGGCTGCTAATCTAGCCCCACCAACCGGCAAGAGTTAGCTATGACGCGCACCCAGGAAATTCGTCCCGACATCGACGAGGGTATCGACCGCAAGGTGCTGACGCAGCTGCGCGCGCGCTTTCTCAAGGTCAACAGCGGGCGCCTGGACCGCGCCATGCAAGGGCTGTCGACGCGTCAGCAATTGGTGCTCAAGCTGTTGCCGTTGTTGTTCCACGTTAACCACCCGCTGCTTCCGGGCTACGTCTCCGGCCAGACGCCGGCCGGCGTATCCGGTTATGAACCCGACGACGAACTGCTGAGCGAAGCCCAACGCCTGACCCGCTCGTTCGTGTACAAGGCGCGGCGCGGCAATCCGCCGTTGCCAATTCATGGTCTGTTTCTGATGGGCAGCCTCGGCACCGTGGCGCAGGCCGAGCAGAGCGACATGGACGTGTGGGTGTGCCATGCGCCGAACCTGAGCGCTCAAGAACTGCAAGAGCTGGCGCGCAAATGCACGCTGCTGGAAGTATGGGCGGCGACCCAAGGCGCCGAGGCGCATTTCTTTCTGATCGATCCGGCGCGCTTCACCGTCGGTGACCGCGAAGCCCAACTGACCTCCGACGATTGCGGCACCACGCAACATTACTTGTTGCTGGACGAGTTCTACCGCACCGCCATCTGGCTGGCAGGGCGCACGCCGCTGTGGTGGCTGGTGCCGGTGTACGAAGAGAAACGCTATGCCGAATACACCCATCAGTTGCTGAGCAAACGGTTTATTCGTGCGGATGAAGTGCTGGATCTTGGCCATCTGGCCACCATTCCGCCGGGCGAATTTATCGGCGCTGGCATGTGGCAGTTGTTCAAGGGCATCGAGTCGCCTTACAAGTCGGCGCTCAAATTGCTGCTGACCGAGGTGTACGCCAGCGAACACCCGAACGTTGAATGTCTGAGCCTGCGTTTCAAACAAGCGGTGTTCAGCAACCAGCTCGACCTCGACGAGCTCGACCCGTACGTCGTGGTGTACCGCCGCCTCGAGGAATACCTCAGTGGCCGCGGCGAAACCGAGCGCCTGGAACTGATCCGGCGCTGCCTGTACCTCAAGGTGAACAAAAAAATCAGCAACCCGCCGCGCAACCGGCGCAAAAGCTGGCAGCGTCTGTTGCTGGAGAAACTCACTGCAGGCTGGGGCTGGCAGCAGCGGCAACTGGCGATGCTCGATAGCCGCAGCCAATGGAAGGTTCGGCAGGTCAGCGCCGAACGCCGCGTGCTGGTCAACGAGCTGACCTACAGCTACCGGTTCCTGTCGCAGTTCGCCCGCACCCAACAGGTCGCCAGCTCACTCAACAGTCGCGACCTTGGCGTGTTGGGCCGACGCTTGTACGCCGCCTTCGAGCGCAAGGCCGGCAAAATCGAATTCATCAACCCCGGCATTGCCCCGGACCTGGCCGAAGACAACCTGACTTTGGTGTTCAACAGCGACAGCACCGATGACAGCCAATGGGCATTGTTCAACGGCAGCCTCAGCGGCCAGGAATGGCGTGATTTTGCCCCGCTGAAACGGGCGCGCGAACTGATTGAGCTGCTGGCCTGGTGTCACCGCAATGGCGTGATCGACAGCAGCACGCGCATCGCCCTGCACCCTGGCGACAGCGACCTCACCGAATTCGAGCTGGCCAATCTGCTCACCAGCTTGCAACAAGCCGTGCCGCTGCCATTGCCGAGCGTGAGCGAAGAAGCGTTGTTGCACAGCAGCGCGCCGAGCGAGGTGTTGTTGCTGGTTAACGTCGGCATCGACCCGCTCAAACAGCACAGCCAGCTCAACGTGCACATGACCACGGGCCGCACGGATTCCCTAGGCTATTCGGGTGTGCGCGAGAATCTGGTGCTGACCCTCGACCAGGTGAGTTTGAACAGCTGGAACGAGTTGTCAGTCAGTCGTTACGACGGCACCCATGCGCTGCTCGACTGCTTGCGTGACTTCCTCAATAGCCTGCCGCCCGGCGGGGCGTTGCCGATATTGAAAGTGCGGTGCTTCTGTCGCAACCGTGCCCAGGCCATTGCCGAGCGTGTTGAAGAATTATTCCGCGATATTCTTTCGCACTTCGTGGGCGAACGCGGCCAGCGCTATTTGGTGCAGATTCAGCAGCAATACCACGTGCTGCAATTAACGCCCGGCCATGTCGACCATGTGGCGCTAAACAACCTGCCGGCATTGCTGGAGCAGTTGGGCAGCGAGCTGAACAGCTACAGTCCGCTGCACTTGGATCGCCATGCGTTGGAAGGCGAAGACCTGGCGATGATTCTGCCGCTGGGCCGACCCGACTGCATTCAGGTGTTCTATCGCTTGCACGAAGACACCGCCGAGCTGACCGCGCTGGATGAACGCAACGCGCTCTGGCGCCAGCGTCTTCCGTTCCGGGATGAGCAAAGCTTGCTGACGCCGCTGCACCGTTTTCTACAGTCGGTGCTGTACCGCCGCAACGCGCAGCTGCCGCTGGATACCGACCCGGTTTTGACCGACAACTTGGAAATTCTGTATTACGAAGTGCTGCCGCCGGCGCCTTCCCGGGCTCAATTTCTGGAGCGCCGCGCGGCGCCGCAGTCGGCGGTCAGCCATCCGTTTTACGACGTTCAGGCGATTGTCGAACCCGCCGAGCAAGGACGGGTGCACGTCACCCTGTTCTGTAACCACCGGGAATTCTCCGAGTTGGAATACGGCAATGAACTGTTCAGCGCCGTGGCCCGCCACATCCTTTCGCAACGTAGCGGCCACGAGCGTTATCCGTGCTACATCACCGACCTGGATCTGTCGCGGGTGCTTGGTGAGGGGCAAACGCAGACCATCCATTACCTGCGCTACAAAACCCGGCTGGAGGCTGCGCTCAATAGCGCGCTGCAACGTGCGTAACGTGCTCGCCCGTTTGGCCCATCGCGGCTGAAGCCGCTGCCGCAGTGAAAAACAGTGAGTCTCGGCTTACGCCTTCATGGGCGCCTGTGGGTTTTTCAGCGCGTACAGGTAGCTGCCTGCCAGGCTGTGGTCGCCCAGCACGCTGGCGTAGCTGGCGGTGAACGTAATCGCCTGGCCAACATGCTGGTAGAGCCACGTGCCGCTGACGCCCGGCGGCACTTCGGGAACCAGGTCGCTGTCGTTCACAACCCGAAAGGTCGGCACCTGCAGGCCGTTGTAGTACGCGGCGAACGAGGGAGACGCCAGGCGCGGGCTGGCAAAGTTGTAGTGTTGCAGCGCTAAGCCGGGCCAGCGTTCGCGCATATCAGGAACCGCCAGCGTGGACAAACTGCTGCCCAAACTGTGCCCGCATACCCACAGCGCACCTTCGGGGCGCATATCGTCGAGCGCTTGCAAGGCCAGGTCGCGCAGTGAGGTGTAGAGCTTCAAAAAGCCGTCGTGCACCAGGCCAACGTCGCTTTTCCACGGGTAGCTGCGCTGCGGCACATCCAGATCATCCAGCCAGTCTTGCGCCGTGTCAGTGCCGCGAAACACTAGGTAAACGGCGCCTTGCGGGTCGCGCGCCGCAAAGCCGAACGGCTCGGACTCGTTGAGAAAATGCAGTTCGCTGAGCACGCTCCACACCGGCGCTGAAAACTGCCAGCCGGGCATGTCGGGGAGCTGCCAATGGAAGTCTTCAGGCTTTCGCGGCTGCTGCTGCGCCATCCATTGGTCGTACTGCTGATAAGCGCAGTTCACCAATTGGGCGCAGAGCAACGCTTGAGGCAGGGAAAACGCAGGCGGGAAGTACATCGGTAGGCTGGGCATCTCGGCCTCCTTGCCACTGAATGAACGCCTACTCTAAAAGCGCCTGGCGATTACTGGCTATAGGCACCGGCGGCTTCTGGTTGGTACTCGACTGCCAGCAATGTCAGCTGAATCAGTTTTCCAGCCGGGGTCGGCCAGTCGATGTGTTGGCCAACCGACAGCCCTAACAGCGCGCTGCCTACGGGCGCCAGAACCGATACGGTGCCCTCGCCGCCCGCCTCGTTCGGATACACCAGCGTCAGGTGGTATTCCTTGCCGCTGCTTTCTTCCCGGCAAACCACTCGCGAGTTCATGGTCACCACGCCGGCCGGCACTTCGTCATGGCCGACCACATTGGCGCGCGCCAGCTCCTCTTCGAGGGCTTGGGCGCCTGGGCCGAAATCGTCGAGGCTTTCGAGCAGACGCTCAAGGCGTTGCAGGTCCAGACGGGTGATGGTGATGGCTGGAGCGGTCATAACGCAGTACTCATAGTCAGTGGCAGCCAGGCAGCGGCTACCAGCGGAACGTCGCAACCCAATGAGGGCCGCAGCAAATTCCAGGCGGCAGTTAAAGAAAAACCCCGACCGAAGCCGGGGTTTGCAGGCGCCTCATTCTGGTGAGGCGAGTGCCGACCGTAGCACAAGACATGACTGCTTGGTCAAGACTGCCGAAACGGCGATGGCTTTACGCGCGCCTGGGCCAACTCGATTATTTGCCGGCGACGCGGGCTATCAGCGGCTTTCCATTCGCGGATTTCAGCGAGCAAGCGCCCGCAGCCCAAACACACGTCGTCGTCATCCAGGCAGCATTCGCGGCGACATGGCGACAGCACCACGTCAGCGTCTTGCGCCTGTGGCTGGAAAATTTGCGGAGCATTCATGTCAGAGCTCATCGAACTCGATCGCTTCGCCAGCTTGTTCAAGCGTGATGCGCGCGAGCATTTCGCCGAGCAGCTCGTCGCTGGTGTCGCAGATCCAGCGATCAGTGGCGCCGTCGTAATCGAAGTGGAAACCGCCAGAGCGAGCCGCCACCCACAGTTGGCGAATCGGCACCTGCCGGCTGAGGATCAACTGCGAGCCATTGGCAAAACGCACGGTGAGAATGCCGGCGGAATTTTCCAGGTCGAGGTCCAGGCCGCTGTCATCGAAAATGTCTTCTACCGATTCCTGGGTGGCATCCACCAGGTCGTGAAAACGCGCTTCGGTCAAACTCATAACGGGCACCTCAGGCAAAAATTAAGGCAACGACGCAGGTGCGTTGCGACAAGTTGTAGGCATTAGCCGGCTAGCGTGCGGCGATACTCGGCGGGGCTCTGTCCGGTCCAGCGGCGAAACGCGCGGGCCAGGGAACCGGCTTCGCTGAAGCCAACAAAAAACGCGATGTCAGCCAGCTCGAGCGTCGGATCGCGTAGGTAATTGAGCACCAACTGCTGGCGAGTTTCGTCGACAAGTTGGCTGAATGATAACCCGGTCTCGCGCAGACGGCGCTGCAAGGTGCGTGGACTGAGCCCCAAAGTCTGCGCCAGGCGCTCCAGGTCCGGTCCCTGTTCAGCAAGTTGCTTGGCCAGTTCCAAGCGGGCGCGGTCCAGCACGTGCTGCTCTTGGCGCATTTCGGTAAGCAGGCGGTCGGCGTAACCGTCGAGCATCTTGCGCACCTGCGCATCGGCCTGGCCAAGCGGCGCAAGCAGTAGGCGCTTGGGGAAGACCAGCGCGTTGTCGGGTTGGGAAAACAGCACCGGGCAACGAAAGATGCGCTGGTGCTCGGCCGCATCAGCCGGCGCTGCGTGCTGGAAGCGCACTTCGGTGGGAGCAACATCAAGGCCACTTATCCAATGCCCAAAGGTGGTCCAGCCCGCCAGCGTTTCCTCGCACAGGTGCCGTTGTTGCTGCGCCAATAACGGCTGCCAACTGTGGGCCACCTGTGGCTCCAGGCCGGGACGCTCAGGTTCGTCGGCCAGGTCAACATGCCCAAGACTGCCGACCAAGGTGGCGTAGCGCGCCTGCCGGTGCAGGGCGTCGCCTAGGGTCGCGCAGCTCATCAGCAAATAGCCGAGCACGCCGTAGTAACCCGGCCGCACCGCTTCGCCGAGGTGCAGCCCAAAGTGCGCATCGCCCGTCAGCTCAACGCCCTTTTCCATCACTGCCAGATACACCGAGGCGGCCACGCGTTGATCACGCTGGGCCAACAGCTCGGGGCTTACGTGCAAGGGCGCCAGCAACGTTTCGGTGGCGATTCCCTGGCGCGCCAGGTAGTCCAACAGGCCTTGGAAATAGGCGACCGAAACCGAACCGGCCAGTGGCGCAGGTGTGTGCATCAGAGCTCCTGTTGGGGCGTGAAGGGACAAACGTAGACGCTTTTACGATAGCGTCAGGGCCCGCTGCGCGGGAGCTCCGGTCTATCGCCCGGCGCATAGGCAAGGCGCCGGGCGGCCGGTATACTCCGGCGCAATCACTGCTTTTACAAGGAATCCGCCATGAAGCGGCTACTGACTGCCCTTATCGCGCTCGTCGCCATTTCGTCTCTGCTTACCGGCTGTGGCCAGAAAGGCCCGCTGTATCTGCCAGGCGAAGACCAACCTTCCGCTGAACACACCCATTAAGGAGGCGGTATGCACGCCTTCAATTACCGCACAGGCGAACTGTTTGCGGAGGGTGTGGCGTTGTCCGCCATTGCCGAGCGTTTTGGTACGCCCACCTACGTGTATTCCCGCGCGCACATCAGCGCGCAATTCAATGCCTATGCCGACGCGCTGCAAGGCGTCCCGCATCTGGTGTGCTACGCCGTCAAAGCCAACTCCAACCTCGCTGTACTGAACCTGCTGGCCCGCCTGGGCGCCGGGTTCGATATCGTTTCCTCCGGCGAGTTGGAGCGCGTGCTGGCCGCCGGTGGCGAGCCGGGCAAAATCGTATTTTCCGGTGTGGGCAAAAGCCGCGACGACATGCGCCGCGCGCTGGAAGTGGGGGTGCACTGCTTCAACGTCGAGTCCACCGATGAGCTGGAACGCCTGCAACTGGTGGCCGCCGAGCAAGACGTCATTGCGCCCATTTCGCTGCGCGTAAACCCCGACGTTGATGCCGGCACCCACCCGTACATTTCCACCGGCCTCAAAGAAAACAAATTCGGTATCGCCATTGCCGACGCCGAAGCGGTGTATGCCCGCGCCCATGAGTTGCCGAACCTGAAAGTGCTGGGTGTGGACTGCCATATCGGTTCGCAACTGACCAGCCTGCCGCCGTTCCTTGATGCCCTCGACCGCCTGCTGGCGCTGATCGACCGTCTTTCAGCGCGCGGCATTCAGATTCACCACCTCGACCTGGGTGGTGGCGTTGGCGTGCGTTACAAAGACGAAACGCCGCCACTGGTCAGCGATTACATCAAGGCCGTGCGCGAGCGTACCGCTGGGCGCGACCTGAAACTGGTGTTCGAACCCGGCCGCTACATCGTCGCCAACGGCGGCGTGTTGCTGACGCAGGTGGAATACCTCAAGCACACCGAACACAAAGACTTCGCCATCGTCGACGCGGCGATGAACGACCTGATTCGCCCCGCGCTTTATCAGGCGTGGATGGACGTTGTGCCGGTGCAGCCGCGCGAAGGCGCCGCGCGCGCTTACGACATCGTCGGGCCGATTTGCGAGACCGGTGATTTCCTCGCCAAAGGTCGTGAACTGGCCTTGGAAGAAGGTGATTTGCTGGCGGTGTGTTCGGCGGGCGCCTATGGTTTTGCCATGAGCTCTAACTACAACACCCGTGGCCGTTGCGCCGAAGTGCTGGTCGACGGCGAACAGGCTTATGAAGTGCGTCGCCGCGAGACCGTGCAAGAACTCTATGCTGGCGAAAGCCTGCTGCCGGAGTAACGGTCATGCTGCTGCGATTCACCAAAATGCACGGCCTGGGCAACGACTTCATGGTTCTTGACCTGGTCAGCCAGCACGCGCATATCCAGCCAAAGCACGCCAAACAGTGGGGCGACCGCCACACCGGCGTGGGCTTTGATCAGCTATTGCTGGTAGAGCCGCCGAGCAATCCCGACGTCGACTTCCGCTATCGGATTTTCAACTCCGACGGTTCTGAAGTTGAGCAATGCGGCAACGGCGCACGCTGCTTCGCCCGCTTTGTGCTGGACAAGCGCCTGACCATGAAACGCCAGATTCGCGTGGAAACCTCTGGCGGCATCATCGAGCTGGACGTGCGCCCCGACGGCCAAATCAGTGTGAACATGGGCGCGCCGATTCTTGAACCAGCGCGCATTCCGTTCCAGGCCGAGAGCCAGGCGCTGAATTATCAGGTGGATGTCGGCGGTACAGCGGTCACGCTGGCGGCGGTGTCCATGGGCAATCCGCACGCGGTGCTGCGCGTAGACAGCGTCGCCGAAGCGCCGGTGCACACCCTGGGCCCTAAGCTGGAACATCACCCGCGCTTTCCTCAGCGAGTGAACGTGGGCTTTCTTGAAATTACCGATCGCCAGCACGCCAAGCTGCGCGTTTGGGAGCGCGGCGCCGGAGAAACCCAGGCCTGCGGGACCGGCGCTTGCGCCGCCGCTGTTGCCGCCATCAGCCAGGGCTGGATGGATTCGCCTCTGCAACTCGAACTGCCTGGCGG
This sequence comes from Pseudomonas sp. AC136, assembly GCF_979258585.1. Classification (NCBI taxonomy): domain Bacteria; kingdom Pseudomonadati; phylum Pseudomonadota; class Gammaproteobacteria; order Pseudomonadales; family Pseudomonadaceae; genus Pseudomonas; species Pseudomonas sp. AC136. Next base: position 3,649,604 of record NZ_OZ409865.1, on the reverse strand, counting down.
TCGCCTGTTTATTGAATGGGCCGGCGCCGGGCAACCCGTAATGATGACCGGACCCGCCGTCCGGGTTTATGAAGGGCAGGTTCGCCTATGACCGATAAGCAGCAAGACGAGAGCACCCCTCTGGACGCCGAAGCGGTGGCCGCATTTCTGCGCGCGCATCCGGAGTTTTTCGTCGACCACGACGAGTTGATTCCCGAGCTGCGTATTCCGCATCAGCGCGGCGAGTCGGTGTCGCTGGTCGAGCGCCAGGTCAAGCTGCTGCGTGAGCGCAACATCGAGATGCGCCACCGTCTTTCGCAACTGATGGACGTCGCCCGCGACAACGATCGATTATTCGATAAGACTCGCCGCCTGGTGCTCGACCTGCTCGACGCCGGCACGCTGGAAGAAGTCGTCAGCGCCGTTGAAGACAGCCTGCGCCACGAATTTCAGGTGCCCTTTGTCAGCCTCACCTTGTTCAGCGAAACGCCAACCGGCGTGGGCCGCTCGGTGAGTTTTGCCGAAGCGCATCAAGCCATCGGTGGCTTGTTGGCCGACGGCAAAACCATTTGCGGCGTGCTGCGCAGCCATGAGCTGGCGTTTTTGTTTGGTGAAGAAGAACGCGAGAGCGTCGGTTCTGCAGCCGTGGTAGCCCTCAGTCATCAGGGTTTGCATGGCGTACTCGCCATCGGCAGCCCCGATCCGCAGCATTACAAGAGCTCGCTCGGCACGTTGTTCCTTGGCTATATCGCCGAAGTGCTTGCCCGCGTTTTACCGCGGTTCGCCACGCCGCTTCGCTCGGTACGCTAAGCGTCCGGGCAGTTCGCCGTTAGCCAGGAGCGTCGCCTGATGCAAGCTGCCCTCGACGCCTACCTGAAACATCTGCGCAGCGAACGGCAGATGTCGCCCAACACCCTCGACGCCTATCAGCGCGACCTGCTCAAACTCATTGAGTTATGCGGCACTCAAGGGATCGACTCCTGGGCTGCGCTCGACGTGCGCAGGCTGCGCAGCTTCGTGGCGCGCTTGCATCAGCAAGGGTTCTCGGCACGCAGCCTGGCGCGTCTTCTCTCCGCCACGCGCGGTTTGTACAGCTACTTGATCGCCGAGGGCGTGTGCCAACACGACCCCGCTACCGGCATCGCTCCGCCCAAACGTGAACGTCGCCTGCCGCGCACGCTGGACGCCGACCGCACCTCCCAGTTGCTCGACGGCGCGGTGGAAGATGACTTCATCGGCCGGCGCGATCACGCCATGCTCGAGTTGTTCTACTCCTCAGGCCTGCGTCTTGCCGAGCTGGCGGGCTTGAATGTGCAGCAGCTGGATCTACCGGGTGGCCTGGTCGAAGTGTTGGGTAAGGGCAGCAAAACGCGGGTGCTGCCACTGGGCCGCAAGGCGCGTGAAGCATTGGAAACTTGGCTGGCGCAGCGCGCCTTGGCCAACCCTGCGGACGACGCGGTTTTTATCAGCGCCAAGGGCAAGCGCCTTGGCCCGCGCGCCATTCAATTGCGCGTCGGCCAAGCCGGCGTACGCGAGCTGGGGCAACACGTGCATCCGCATATGCTCCGCCATTCGTTTGCCAGTCACATGCTTGAGTCGTCACAAGACCTTCGTGCCGTGCAGGAGCTGCTCGGCCACGCCGACATTGCCACCACGCAGATTTATACCCATCTGGATTTCCAGCATTTGGCCACCGTTTACGACAGTGCCCATCCCCGCGCCAAACGTAAAAGCAGCGAACCATGAGCATCCAACTGATCACGTTCGACCTAGACGACACGCTATGGGACAACCTCCCCGTCATCACCGGCGCCGAGGCGGCGATGCGTGACTGGCTGAGCAAGAACGCGCCACTCCTAGCGGCGCAGCCGGTTGAACATTTGTGGACCATCCGCAGCCAAGTGCTCGCCGCCGAGCCGGGGCTGCGTTACCGCCTGAGCGAACTGCGCCGCCGCACGTTGTTTCAGGCACTGGAAGGCGTTGGCTATAGCGCCGCACACGCGAAAGACATGGCCGAACACGCCTTCCACGCCATGCTCGATGCGCGCCATCGCATCACCTTTTTCGACGACACCGTGCCCACGCTGGAGCGCTTGACCGAGCGTTACATGCTCGGGGTGATCACCAACGGCAACGCTGATGTTCGCCGGCTCGGCTTGGCCGATTACTTTCGCTTCGCCCTGTGTGCCGAAGACCTCGGTGTCGGAAAGCCGGACCCGTTGCCCTTTATCACCGCCTTGCAACACGCGGGCGTTGCAGCTGCCGCCGGCGTGCACGTTGGCGACCATCCTGCCGACGATATCCGGGGCGCGCAGAACGCGGGCATGCGGGCGGTTTGGTTTAATCCGCAGGGGAAGAGCTGGGAAGGTGATGGGCAGCCGGATGCCGAGATTACAGCGTTGGCGCAGTTGCCTGGGGTGTTGGCGCAGTGGGGTTGAGATCGGCGACAAGCCGGCGATCCAATCGCGGCTAAAGCCGCTCCTACAGGACGGGGAAAACGCGGTCTGCCTTTACTCGGTCGAGATCGAGCGAGCTAGAGCGAGGCAAGGCGAATTTTGATTTTGAAGCGCAGTGGGCTGTAGCCCATGAGCATTCAAAATCAAAATTCAACGCAGCATCGCCGACGCGCAGCCGATCGATAAGCCCAACAAAAAGCCCGCCAAAATGGCGGGCTTTTTGTTGGGCTAAACACTAAATAGGGCGGCTGCCGTATTTGCTGTCCGGCTTCTTGGGCGGATCGGCAACCACATTAGGCTCGACCTCCTGCACCTTGCCACCACGGGACAAGAATTCCTGCATGGCGCGTTCCAGCGCATCGCGTTCCTTTTGCTTGGCTTCGATGCTAGGAAGCTCGTCGATGTCGACAGCCGCCTTGGCTTTCTTGCCAGCTTTTACGGGGACATCGCTGTCACTGTCGGTGTCGTCAGCGTCATCCGCCACGCCATCGTCAGCAGCCGCCAGCTCTTCGCCGTCGTCTTCCGCACCGCCTTCCAGTTCGTCTTGTTCCAGATCTTCGTCGCTCATGTTTAACCTCATGACTTGCGAAAAGCAGGTTAGTTATAGCCCAGCAATACACGCTGTCGCGCATTGCCAGAAAAAATTCAAAGAGTCTCGCCCTGCAGGGTCGCAAGCACTCTTCTGGGGCCACCGTGATCACGGTGCTCACCCAGGTAAATCCCTTGCCAGGTGCCTAAGGCCAAACGACCCGCACGTATCGGCAGCGTCACCTGGCACCCCAACAAACTGGCCTTGAAGTGCGCGGGCAAATCGTCCGCGCCTTCGTCGTTGTGTTCGTAAACGTCCTGGTCGTTGATGTCGGCATACGCACTGCCAACTTGAGGGACCAGACGATTGAAGAACCGCTCAAAGTCGCGTCGCACAGCCGGGTCGGCATTCTCGTTAATAGTCAGTGAAGCCGAGGTGTGCAACAGCCACAGATGTAACAGACCCAAGCGGTAGCCAGCCAGTTCAGGCAATTTCGCCGTCACCTCATCGGTCACCAAATGGAAGCCTCGCGGGCGTGCCTGCAAGGTGAATTCGCGTTGTTGCCACATAAGCATCTCCGCTCGTTCGGCGCGCATTCTAGCGTGCTCGTGGAAAAAGCAAAGGGCGCAGGCCAGAGCGTTTGAGTTTATTTAAGCGATCCATCTTTTCAAGCCCGCGGCGCTCGACAATGGTCGTAAATCACGCTAGCGCAAAACGCAAAATGCCCGGCAAAAGCCGGGCATTTTTTCTGCGGGTGTTGCCTGTAAAAAGCTTACAGGTTGTAGCCACGCTCGTTGTGTTGCGCCAAGTCGAGACCCACCGTCTCTTCTTCTTCGCTAACACGCAGACCCATCACCAGGTCCAGCACTTTCAGGATCACAAACGTGACGACCGCGGTGTAGATCACGGTGAAGCCGACGCCTTTGATCTGAGTGATCACTTGCGCGCCGATGTCTTCAACGGTGCCGAAGCCACCCAGTGCAGGTGCTGCGAATACGCCGGTGAGAATTGCGCCGACGATGCCGCCGATACCGTGAACACCAAAGGCATCCAAGGAATCGTCGTAGCCCAGTTTGCGTTTCAGGGTAGTGGCGCAGAAGAAGCAGATCACGCCAGCAGCCAGACCGATTACCAGAGCGCCCATTGGGCCTACGGTACCAGCGGCCGGAGTAATGCCCACCAGACCGGCGACCACACCCGAAGCGATGCCCAGAGCACTTGGCTTACCGTGGGTAATCCACTCGGCGAACATCCAGCCCAGCGCCGCAGCAGCGGTGGCGATCTGGGTAACCAGCATGGCCATGCCGGCGGTGCCGTTGGCAGCAACAGCGGAGCCGGCGTTAAAGCCGAACCAGCCGATCCACAGCATCGCAGCACCTACCAGGGTGTAGCCCAGGTTGTGCGGTGCCATTGGCGTGGTTGGGTAGCCTTTGCGCTTGCCCATCACGATGCAGGCAACCAGACCGGCGATACCGGCGTTGATGTGCACCACGGTGCCGCCAGCGAAGTCCAGTACGCCCCAGTCCCACATCAGACCGCCGTTACCGCTCCACACCATGTGGGCGATTGGCGCGTAAACCAGCGTGAACCACACACCCATGAAGATCAGCATGGCGGAGAACTTCATGCGTTCTGCGAAAGCGCCGACGATCAGAGCAGGAGTAATGATGGCGAAGGTCATTTGGAAGGTGATGAACACAGCTTCCGGGACCGCGTAGGTCAGGCTGGCTGGCGTGACGCCGGCCAGGAAGGCTTTGGACAGCCCGCCTACAAACGAATTGAAGTTAACAACGCCCTGTTCCATGCCAGTGACATCGAACGTCATGCTGTAGCCGTAAACGACCCACAGAATGCTGATCAGGCCGGTGATGGCGAAGCACTGCATCATCACCGAAAGGATGTTCTTGGAGCGAACCATGCCGCCGTAGAACAGCGCGAGGCCCGGGATGGTCATAAACAGCACCAAGGCGGTAGCGGTCAGCATCCACGCCGTGTCGCCGGTATTCAACACAACCTCGTCCGCCATGGCCAAGCCTGGGGTAACGAGGGACAAAAGGGCTCCTAGCCCTGCGAGCTTACGCAGAGTCATATTGTTTTCTCCTGGGGCGTTGGGTTCGGCGGCTTTTTAGATTGCGTCGGTGCCGGTTTCGCCGGTACGGATGCGGATGGCCTGTTCCAGATTGACCACGAAGATCTTGCCGTCACCGATCTTGCCGGTGTTGGCCGCCTTGGTGATGGCTTCGATAACGCGGTCCAGCTGATCATCAGCAATGGCCACGTCGATCTTCACTTTGGGCAAGAAATCGACCACGTATTCGGCGCCGCGATACAACTCGGTATGGCCTTTCTGACGACCGAAGCCTTTGACTTCAGTGACAGTAATGCCCTGCACGCCGATCTCCGATAGCGACTCGCGCACATCGTCCAGCTTGAACGGTTTGATGATGGCAGTTACTAACTTCATGAAACTCTCTCCCGTATTGGTGGACTTGCCCCAGGAAAAACGAACCCGGTTCAAGTCTAAGCGCAGTGTCTGGCTTTGTAACGCATCGAACGTCCTCAGGGAGGGCTCTCGACACAACCAATCGCTCCTGACGAAACGACTCCCCCGCTTCGCCTTACGCAGCCGAACTGCATCGGTGCATGCGTCATAGCCCACTAAGCAGAAAGCTTGCCAGCTCAGGGAAAAGCTTGGAATTCAGCGAGTTATGGGGTCAAAGCTGCGCCGTGACCAAAGCGCCCGGGCGAGTCACGCTCAACAACGGTGCAAGCCTCACTTCGGCTACGCGCCAAAACCGTGCAAAACCCCTCGGCCTGGCGTCCTAATGCTGCGTGTTACACTGCCGGCCGACCAATTTGGAACCTTCTTATGCTGCCGCCTAAAGCCCTACTTGACGCCCTAAGCACCCACGCCTCGCGCTTGTTCAATGGCGAACCCCCCTTGCCGCGCAGCGAGTTCGAAAGCCAATTTAAAGTGCTGCTGCAAAGTGGCTTCAGCAAGCTCGACTTGGTTAGCCGCGAAGAGTTTGACAGTCAGATGGCCGTGCTTGCCCGCACCCGTGCGCGCCTTGAAGCGCTTGAGGCGAAGGTCGCTGAGTTGGAAGAAAAATTAACGCCGCCCAGCGAGTAATCCACTCGGACTGAGCGGCATGTGATCAAGGAGTGATCCATGTCTTTGGCTATCGTCCATAGCCGCGCCCAAGTCGGCGTCCAAGCACCCTCTGTAATCGTCGAAGCGCACTTGGCCAATGGCCTGCCCTCGCTGACCCTGGTGGGCTTGCCTGAAACCGCCGTCAAAGAAAGCAAGGACCGCGTGCGTAGCGCGATTCTGAATTGCGCCTTCGAATTTCCCCAACGTCGTATCACCTTAAACCTCGCTCCAGCCGATTTACCTAAAGACGGCGGCCGCTTCGATTTGGCCATCGCGCTTGGAATACTCGCCGCCAGCGGCCAGGTTCCATTGGCCGCGCTGGAACATATCGAATGCCTCGGGGAGCTGGCGCTCTCAGGCGCCTTACGCCCAGTACAGGGCGTATTGCCGGCAGCGCTTGCGGTGCGTGCCGCGGGGCGCACCTTGGTAGTGCCGCGCTGCAACGCCGAAGAAGCCAGTTTGGCGTCAGGCCTGACGGTGCTGGCTGCCGATCACCTGCTGGAGCTGGCCGCCCACTTCAATGGGCTCGCCCCCATCGCGCCTTATCAGGCAAAGGGACTATTGCGCCAATGCGCGCCCTACCCGGATCTTTGCGAAGTGCAAGGCCAGATCGCCGCAAAACGGGCGCTGCTGGTGGCTGCTGCGGGGTCTCACAATCTGCTGCTAAGCGGTCCACCGGGCACTGGCAAGACGCTACTCGCCAGCAGACTCCCAGGGCTGCTACCCCCGCTGAATGAGCAGGAAGCGCTCGAAGTGGCGGCGATTCAATCGGTCGCCAGCCACACGCCGATGAGCGCCTGGCCGCAACGGCCGTTTCGCCATCCCCACCACACAGCGTCGGGGCCGGCATTGGTCGGCGGAGGCAGTCGCCCCCAGCCCGGCGAAATCACTCTGGCGCACCATGGCGTACTGTTTCTGGATGAGCTTCCTGAATTTGATCGACGCGTACTCGAAGTGCTGCGCGAGCCTCTAGAAAGCGGCCATATCGTCATCGCCCGAGCCAAAGACAAAGTGCACTTCCCGGCGCGCTTTCAATTGGTAGCCGCCATGAATCCCTGCCCGTGCGGCTACCTTGGCGACCCAAGCGGGCGGTGCCGGTGCAGTACGGAGCAACTACAACGCTACCGAGGAAAACTGTCCGGCCCACTGCTGGATCGTATCGACCTGCATGTCACGGTGGCTCGTGAAACCACGGTGTTGCACGCCACGACCTCGTCCAATACTTCAACCGCCACGGCGGCCGCTCAGGTGGCGCGCGCCAGAACCCTCCAGACAGAGCGGCAAGGTATTGCCAACGCGTTCCTCGACCTGCCTGGCTTGCGCGAACATTGTGGGTTGCTGCAAAGCGATCAGGCCTGGCTCGAAACTGCATGCGAGCGCCTCGGCTTGTCGTTGCGCGCGGCTCATCGGATTTTAAAAGTGGCTCGCACGCTGGCTGACCTGCAAAACGCTTCAGCCATCGCCCGTGAACACCTCGCTGAAGCCCTGCAATACAGGGGCGCTCCTCAGGAGTAACCGAACTTCGAGGATTTATCCCTGCCGCACTTCAGCCGCAGCCGGTCGCACGCCCAGCAATAGTGTATGGATATACAGCATCCGAACGCCCACAGTGAGGCTCAAGGTCCGTCGCGTGCAATCCCGCACCCCGGCTGGCCAATGCCTCTAGAGCAGGAGTCTGCCCATGACTATTCAACAAGTAATGCTTCCTCAATTCACCGAGCGGCAGCTTAAGATCTCTGCGGATTACGTGGCGCCCGGTAAGCGCGAGAGCATCTATGCGCTACCCAAGCAAATACCCTGGATTCAACTTAAAGGTCTCTGGTTGCAGCAGGCAGGTTTCGAGGCGAACAGCATGATCCGCGTGCGCATCATTCAAGGTTGTCTGGTAATAACCGCCGCATAAAAAAATCCCCGGACAATGCCGGGGATTTTTCATGCGTTGCGTTACTGGAATCGCCCGACCTCTGCGCGCAATCCGGCGGCCAACTGATCCAGCTCTCTGGCAGTTTCAGCGAGGTTGGTGATCACTTCGTGCTGCTCGCTGTTGGCCAATGCAATGCTTTGCAGATTGCTGCTCAGCATGGTGGCGGTGCTGCTCTGCTCGCTGGTAGCCGTGGTGATGGCGGCGAACTGCTCACCGGCTGCTTGGCTTTGCTCGGCAATCTGCGTAAGTGCTTGAGCGACTTTGGCGTTGCGCTGCAAGCCGTCGAGCATCTGCACTTTGCCTTGCTCCATGGTGGCGATAGCGCTGCTGGTTTCGCCCTGAATGCTTTGGATCATGGCGGAGATTTCGTTGGTCGCGTCACGGGTGCGACCCGCTAGGCTGCGCACTTCATCCGCGACCACAGCAAAGCCGCGGCCCTGCTCGCCAGCCCGCGCCGCTTCGATCGCGGCGTTGAGTGCGAGCAGGTTGGTTTGGTCGGCAATGGAAGTAATCACACTGACAATGCCGCCAATTTCCTGCGAGCGCTGACCGAGGGTGTTGATGACGTCGGCGGTGCCATTCAGGGAACTGGAAATCTGCTCCAGCGCGCTAGACGCTTCCTCCATGGAAGTGCGGCCAATGCGCGTTTGCTGCGAGTTTTCGTTAGCCAGGCGTTCGGTGTGACGCATGTTGTCGGCGATGTTGAGCGAGGTGGCGCTGAACTCTTCGACCGCGCCGGCCATGCTGCTGATTTCGCCGGACTGTTGCTCGATGCCTTCATAAGCGCCGGACGACAACCCAGCCAACGCTTGCGCCCGGCTGCTGACGTTTTCAGCTGCGCCGCGAATACGCGCGACCATGGTCGACAGGGCTTCGCCCATCTGGTTGAAGTTACGAGCGAGTTCGCCAATTTCATCGTGACTGGTGATATTCAGGCGCACGCTGAGGTCACCGTTGCCGAGGGCTTGCGCCTGCTCAACCAAGTCGCCCAAAGGACGCAGCTTGCGGCGCAGCAACCAGATCACAGCGCCAACGGCCAACAGCAACGTAATCAGGCTGCCGATAGCCAGTTGGCTGCCGACGTGCCAGGTCACCGCTTCGATTTCGGCCTTGGGCATGCTGGCCAATACCGTCCACGGCCCGCCAGTAAAAGGCATGGCAACGCTATAGAACGACTGCTCACCGTCGTCCCAAAACTCGCCTTCGCCAGGCTTGGTTGCCAGCGACGCAATCGTCTCGATGGCTTTCTCGGGCTGTTGAGCACCCGCTGGCGGCACCAGCCAATGTTTCTGCTCATCCAGCAACGCCAACGACCCGGTAGCGCCAATGCGGAAACGCTTGAGGTTTTCGAACTGGGCGTTTTGCGCAGCGGTGTAATCGAAGCCTACGAACAACACAGCAATCACGCGGCCCGACGGATCAGCCACCGGCGTGTACTGCGTCATGTAGAAGCGGTCGAACAACAGGGCGCGGCCCACATAGTTTTGCCCGCCGAGCAAACGTTGGTATGCGGGGTGTGCGTGATCGAGCGCGGTGCCGATTGCGCGGCTACCGTCCTGCTTGGTCAGGGAAGTGGTGACCCGAATGAACTCGTCGCCGTCGCGCACAAATACGGTCGCCACGCCGGCGGTGAGGTTGCGGAACTCGTCCACCTCGTTGAATTCGTTGTTCAGGCGCACATCGCCCAGATAAAGCGCAGGCGTCTGCAGCGCACCGACAGCTACACGCTCATCGGCGTGCACGTTCAGCCCCTCACGAAAACGCTGCTCGAACAGCCCGGCCAAACGCTGGGTACTTTCTCGAAGGCTGTCATGGAAGGTGCTTAATTGGTCGGCCAGCAAACGCGCTTCGCTGCCAAGGTGTTCTTCGCGGGTTGCCAGCGTCGCGTTACTCAATGAGCGCAGGGCAAACAAGGTGCTCAGACCAATCAACAACACCAGAATCACGGCCAAAGCAGACGCGAGCTGCCAGGCAATGCGAGAGCGGGGCTGGGACATGTACATCTCCGTGGGGTAATACGGCTGTGGAACCGCTTCCTTATAAAAGCAGAAAAAAGGCCGCCCGCTTGTGGAAGGCAGCCTGCTTACATAGGTGTTCGGCGGGGCGCGAAGAATACTTGAGTGAAATCGTGCGTCAAATAAAAAGCGGCATTTAGCCAGCACTCCGTCGCATATTTACCGAACAAAGATTACAGAAGATGTACGACGTCAGGTAACTGCATGACGTGCACCTCATTTAATAGGTAATCGCGCAGTCGTTGATAGCGCGCCTGGCCGCGCCGGGCCTTAGGCCACACCAGGAAATAACTGTCGCCGCTGGCCACTGCGCTGGGCCATGGCAACGCTAGCCGGCCATGGGCGACGTCTTCAGCCACCATCACCAGATCGCCAATCGAAACGCCGTAGCCCCGCGCCGCGGCGACCATGCCCAGCTCCAATGTGTCGAATACCTGCCCGCCCTTGAGCGGAATCTGCTCGGCCAACCCCATCGCTTCCAGCCAACGCCGCCAGTCGCGACGGTCGGGAGTGGGATGAAGCAGTTGCGCCTGCTGCAATCGCGGCACATCCCAAGGCGCCTGGCCCACCGCTTCCGGTGCGCAAACAGGAATAAGCCACTCAGCAAATAGCGGCACGCTTTCCCAATCCTCGGGAAATTCGCCCTTACCCAGCAATACCGCGCAATCGAAGGGCTCTTGCTGAAAATCCACCCGATCGACATCCATCCAAGCGCTGGTCAGCTGCACTTCCAAGCCGTCGCCGAGTAGGCGAAAACGCGACAACCGCGCCAGTAACCATCGCATCGTCAACGTTGAAGGAGCCTTGAGTCGCAGCGTGGTTTCGTCGGTGCGCAACGTGGCGCATGCCCGCTCAAGCGCAGCGAAACCGTCGCGTATACCAGGCAGTAACAGGCGAGCCGCTTCCGTGAGCTGTAACGTCCGCCCGGCACGCTGAAAAAGACGGCAGCCAAAATGTTCTTCCAGCGTACGGATGTGCCGGCTCACGGCGCTTTGAGTGATGGCCAATTCTTGCGCCGCTTGTGTGAACGAGCTGTAACGGGCGGCCGCCTCAAAGGCGCGCAAAGCATACAAACCGGGAAGACGCTGAGTCATCGCGCAACTCCTTATCGACAAGACATGAGTTTAAGTCATGCCTGGCATCGTTTTTATCCTTTTGTGGCGTCCCGTTTTCTCTCGCAAGATAGCGGCTCTTCATAACGCCAGCGTAAAGCGGGCGCCTTTTTCAGTTTGAGTCAGACTCATCATGCCCAATGCCACCCAAGCCGAATTAAAAGCCATCCTGCGATTGGCGGGCCCCTTGATCGCCGCGCAATTGGCGCACGTGATGATGGTGTTTACCGACACTGTGATGATGGGCCTGCTCGGCCCGGCGGAACTGGCGGGCGGCGGGCTTGGCGCGGCGAGCTATTCGTTCGTTTCAATCTTCTGCGTGGGCGTTATTGCCGCCGTGGGCAATCTGGTCGCGATTCGCCACGGCAGCAACGATGCACGCGGCGTGGTGCACATCAGCCAGAACGGCTTGTGGCTCGGCTGGGCCATGGCAGTAGCGGCGGGTGTGCTGCTGTGGAACCTGGGGCCGATTCTGTTGATGTTTGGTCAGTCGCCCGAGAGCGTGCACGGCGCCGAGCAGTTTCTTTCGACATTGGCGTTCGCACTGCCCGGTTACATGACCTTTATGGCGCTGCGCGGATTTACCAGCGCCTTGGGCCGAGCAGGTCCGGTGATGGCGATCAGCATTGGCGGCGCGGTGGCAAATCTGGGCCTGAATTACGCGCTGATTCACGGCCTGTTTGGCCTGCCGCATTTGGGTCTGGCGGGAATCGGGTTGGTAACTGCCATCGTCAGCACCGTTATGGCGCTGCTGCTGGCGCTGCATGTGATGCGCCATCGGGCTTATCGGTTGTATCCGGTGTTTGTCGGACTGCTGCGCCCGGATCGGGCGGCGATGAAAGAGCTGCTGCGCCTGGGCCTGCCGATTGGCGGTACCTACGCGGTGGAGTCCGGACTGTTTGCCTTCGCCGCGCTGTGCATGGGCGCACTGGGCAGTACGCAACTGGCGGCGCACCAAATTGCGCTGCAGTCGGTGTACGTGGCGTTTATGGTGCCGGTGGGCATTTCCTACGCGGTGACCTTCCGTATTGGGCAACACTTCGGCGCGGGGCGGCTGGCCGATGCACGTCGCGCCGGCCGCCTGGGCATCGCCATTGGCGGTTGCTGCATGCTCGGTTTCGCGCTGCTGTTCTGGCTGGCGCCCTACGCGGTAGTTGATCTGTTTCTGGATGCCCGCGATCCCGAATTCGCCAGCATCGTCGCCCTGGCGGTGAGTTTATTGGCCATCGCCGCCTGGTTCGAGTTGTTCGATGGCATTCAAACCATCGCCATGGGCGCGATACGCGGTTTGAAAGACGCCAAAACCACGTTCTTTGTTGGGCTGGTTTGTTATTGGGCTGTCGGTGCGCCAGCCGCCTGGTTGCTGGCATTTCACTTGGGCTGGGGCGCGCAAGGCGTGTGGTGGGGTTTAGCCGCCGGCTTGGCCTGCGCGGCGCTGGGTCTAACGCTGGGGTTTGAATGGAAAACCGCGCGGCTGCTGGCACTCAGCCCGACAGTGGCCCCGACAGCATCGCCTGACGATTGCCAAACACCAGAAAACGCGCCAGATCGGCCAGGGGCAGAGGCTTGCTGACCAAGTAACCCTGCACCTGATCGCAGCCAAACTGACGCAGCAGCGCCAGCTGCTCGGCGTTTTCCACGCCTTCGGCCACCACGGCCAGTTCCAGGTTATGCGCCAGGTTGATCATTGCCCGGACTAACTGACGATTCTCGGGGCGGTTATCCATGCCGCCGACAAAGCTCTTGTCGATCTTCAACATGGTGATCGGCAGGTTGTTCAGGTGCACGAACGATGAAAAACCGGTGCCGAAATCGTCGAGGGAAAAACGCACGCCGAGCTTGCCCAGCGCCTTCATGGTTTGTTGTACGTGATCACTGCGGCGCATCACGGCGGTTTCGGTCAATTCGAATTCCAGCCACTGCGCGTCAACGCCGCGCTCCTCGATCAGGCGCGCCAGGGTGCTCAGCAACTGACTGTCTTGGAACTGGCGAAACGACAGGTTCACCGCCATATGCAGCGCCGGCAAACCGCGCCCGCGCAGCCACTGCATATCGCGCAACGCGCGCGAAATAACCCAGTAACCCAGCGGCACAATCAGCCCGCTCTCTTCGGCCAATGGTACGAACTCGTTAGGCGCCAGCAACCCGCGCTCGGCGTGGCGCCAGCGCACCAGCGCTTCAAGGCCCAGAATATGCCCGGTTTTCAGGCACAGGCGCGGCTGGTAATGCAGCTCCAGTTCATCGCGGCGCAAGGCGCGGCGCAGTTCGCTTTCCAGGTCGGCAAGACTGCGGGCATTGCGATTGATGCGCTCGTCAAAAACGTGAAAGGTGCAGCCCTGCTGGCTCTTGGCCTGCTGCATGGCGATATGGGCATGCCACATCAGCGGATCGGCGCCGGCGTCGGCACGGGCGTGCGCCACACCTAGGCTGCAGCCGATCAGCAGGCTTTCGCCATCGACCCAGTAGGGCTCGGACAGTGCTTCGGTAATGCGTTCGGCCATGCGCTCGGCGCGCTTGGGATCGCGGCGGATATCCAGCAGCAGGGCAAATTCATCGCTGCCTAAACGGGCCAGATGATCATCTACGGAGAGTTGCGCTTTGAGCCGCGCCACTACCTGCAAAATCAGGCGGTCCCCGGCCTGGTGACCGAGCGCATCGTTGGCGTGGCGGAAGTTGTCGAGATCCAGATGCCCGAGCGCCAGCCCACGGCCTTTGAATTCAGCCAATTGCGCGGTGAGCAGGGTTTGAAAGCCTTGGCGGTTGGCGATGCCAGTGAGCGGATCCTGCTCGGCCAGGCGCTGAAGCGTGTCTTTAAGCACGCCGTGCTCGCGCACATAACGCAGGCAGCGGCGCAGGGTATCGGCGCTCAATGTCTCGCGAACCAGCCAATCGCTGATGCCAACCGGCGGCTCGGCCGGCTCGTGTTCTAGCAGTAGAACGGTGGGCAACGGGCAACTGCCGGGAGCAGGCTGAAGGCTAGGTGTGGTTAACAGAAGGCCGTGGGCGTGATCATCGAACAGGCCACTGGCGGCCGCCCAGGAAGGTGCGGTAATCAGCGCCGACGGGTTGCCCATCGCCGCCAAATGCTCGCGCAACAGCGCCGCCCATTCTGGCGTTTCGGCCAGCAGGACAATACGCAAGATTTCAACATGCGCGGACAAACGACTTCCCCCAAAACAATCCACATGGCGGTTCTACCGCCCTTTCGCGCCGTTATCGGCGTCTCTTGCGCACATCCTGTGCGATGTATTCCCCATCAGCCCCCGCTGATGAGGCACTAGCGTACTGCATTGTCTGAAATAACCAAGACCATCACGCGGCCAGTATGGCGTGCGTCACAGTATCCAGACGGTTAAGGCATTGTGCATCAGGCCTGCTAAAATGCGCGCCCACTTTCCTGCGATACAACGACATGTCCCGACTCAATCCCCGGCAGCAAGAAGCCGTGAACTACGTCGGCGGCCCACTATTGGTGCTCGCTGGCGCCGGTTCTGGCAAGACCAGCGTAATCACCCGCAAAATTGCGCACCTGGTTCAACAGTGCGGCATCCGCGCGCAACACATCGTGGCGATGACCTTTACCAACAAGGCCGCGCGCGAAATGAAAGAGCGCGTTGGCACCTTGCTCAAAGGCGTGGAAGGACGCGGCCTGACCGTTTGCACCTTCCACAACCTGGGCATGAACATCATCCGCAAGGAATATGCCCGCCTGGGCTACAAACCCGGCTTCTCGATTTTCGATGACGGCGACATCAAGGCGCTGCTCAGCGACATCATGCAAAAAGAGTACTCGGGCGACGACGGCATCGACGAGATCAAAGGCTACATCGGCTCGTGGAAAAACGACCTGATCTTGCCGCCCGAAGCGCTGGAAAACGCGCGCAACCCCAAAGAACAAACCGCGGCCATCGTCTACATGCACTACCAGCGCACGCTCAAGGCGTACAACGCGGTGGACTTCGACGACCTGATCTTGCTGCCGGTAAAACTGTTCCAGGACCACGCCGACATCCTCGAAAAATGGCAGAACAAGGTGCGCTACCTGCTGGTGGACGAATACCAGGACACTAACGCCAGCCAATACCTGCTGGTGAAAATGCTAGTGGGCATGCGCAATCAGTTCACCGTGGTGGGTGATGACGACCAGTCGATTTATGCCTGGCGCGGCGCACGACCGGAAAACCTCATGCTGCTGAAAGAGGACTTTCCCTCGCTCAAAGTCGTGATGCTTGAGCAGAACTACCGCTCCACCAGCCGCATCCTCAAATGCGCCAACACGCTGATCGCCAACAACCCGCACGCCTTCGAAAAACAGCTGTGGAGCGAGATGGGCCATGGCGATGAAATCCGCGTGATTCGTTGCAAAAACGAAGACGCCGAATGCGAACGCGTGGCCATGGAAATTCTCAGCCTGCACCTGCGCACCGACCGGCCGTACAGCGATTTCGCAATTTTGTATCGCGGCAACTACCAGGCAAAACTGATGGAGCTGAAACTTCAGCACCACCAGATTCCCTATCGTTTATCGGGCGGCACCAGTTTTTTCGCGCGGCAGGAAGTGAAGGATTTGATGGCCTACTTCCGGCTGTTGGTGAACCCCGATGACGACAACGCCTTCTTGCGTGTGATCAACGTGCCGCGTCGCGAAATCGGTTCCACCACCCTGGAAAAGCTCGGCAACTACGCCACTGAGCGCAAGATTTCCATGTACAACGCCGCCGACGAAATGGGCCTGGGCGAGCATCTGGACAGCCGTTACAGCGAACGCCTGCAACGGTTCAAACACTGGATGGACAAGATTCGCCAGCAGTGCGCCGAGAACGAGCCGATCGCCGTGTTGCGCAGCATGGTCATGGACATCGATTACGAAAACTGGCTGCGCCAGAACGCCTCCAGCGACAAAGTGGCCGAGGCGCGGATGGGCAACGTCTGGTTCCTAATCGATGCGCTGAAGAACACCCTTGAGCGCGACGAAGACGGCGACATGACCATTGAAGACGCCATCGGCAAGCTGGTGTTGCGCGACATGCTGGAACGTCAGCAAGAAGAGGAAGAAGGCGCCGAAGGCGTGCAAATGCTGACGTTGCACGCATCCAAAGGCCTGGAATTTCCGTACGTGTTCATCATTGGTATGGAAGAAGAAATTCTGCCCCACCGCTCCAGCATCGAAGCCGACACCATCGAGGAAGAACGCCGCCTGGCGTACGTGGGCATCACCCGCGCGCGGCAGACGTTGGCGTTCACCTTCGCGGCCAAACGCAAACAATACGGCGAGATCATCGACTGCTCGCCAAGTCGTTTCCTCGACGAATTGCCGCCCGAAGATTTGTCGTGGGAAGGCTTGGAAGACACGCCCGTGGAAGTCAAAGCGGTACGCGGCAACGCGGCTCTGGCTGACATCCGCGCCATGATGAAAAAATAATCGGGCGCTGCCGAGCGCCCCTGCCTTTACTAACCTGCACTGTTAACACGAGAGCCTTGAGATGGAAGCGCTGAAAACGAAGATTATTGAAGAAGGCGTGGTGCTGTCCGACCAAGTGCTCAAGGTCGACGCCTTTCTCAACCACCAGATCGACCCACGCCTGATGCAGCAAATCGGCCAGGCGTTTGCGGACCTGTTCAAAAATCAGGGCATCACCAAAATCGTCACCATCGAAGCGTCGGGCATCGCGCCCTCGATCATGGCCGGTCTGGAACTGGGGGTGCCGGTGATTTTCGCGCGCAAATACCAGTCGCTGACCCTGACCGACAACCTGCTGGTTTCCAAGGTGTTCTCGTTCACCAAGCAGACTGAAAGCACCATCGCCGTGTCGGCCAAGCACTTGCTGCCTACCGACCGCGTGTTG
The DNA here is from genome assembly GCF_979258585.1 of Pseudomonas sp. AC136. Lineage (NCBI taxonomy): Bacteria > Pseudomonadati > Pseudomonadota > Gammaproteobacteria > Pseudomonadales > Pseudomonadaceae > Pseudomonas > Pseudomonas sp. AC136. Next base: position 3,632,592 of record NZ_OZ409865.1, on the reverse strand, counting down.
CTGATCGACGACTTTCTCGCCAACGGCCGCGCCGCACACGGTTTGATCGACCTGATCAAGCAGTCTGGCGCGACCATTGTCGGCATTGGCGTAGTCATCGAAAAATCCTTCCAGAAAGGCCGCGAAGAACTCGACTCGCAGGGTTACTGGATCGAGTCGCTCGCGCGGATCAAATCGCTGGAAGGCGGCAAGGTCGAGTTTCTCGAATAACCATTGCCGCTCAAACGGGGCACCGCGTTAAGGCGCGGTGGCCTGCAACCCCGCCAGCACCAGCTTCTGATAAAGCTGTTCCTTAATTCCTTCCGGCTGCGCCAATTGCAACCGTTCCAAGTGCGCGTCAAACGCCCCTGGCTCCGGCTGATCAAACAAGGCCGCCTTGCCTAACTCCAACACTTCGCTGAGCTTGAGCTTGCTCTTCAGCCAGCGCAGCGCGCGCAGCAAATCCTGCTCTTCCTCCGTGAAGTCGCAGCCCAACGGATATTCCGCGAACAGGTTCTTGTGCTGCTCATAACAAGCCTGCAAACGCTCCGGCGTGTTATCGCGAAACGCCTCGTCCAGCACAAAATCATCCGCTAACTTGCCCGCCGCCTGCGCCTGCTCGATCAGCTCATTCTGAAAACGCGAGTCGGCAATTTGCAGCAGCGCAGCAATCACCTGACTGTCGTTTTTCCCGCGCAGATCCGCGATGCCGTATTCGGTAATAACAATGTCGCGCAGGTGCCGGGGAATGGTGGTGTGGCCATATTCCCAGCGAATGTTGGAGGTCACCTCGCCATCGGCCTCGCGCCAACTGCGCAGCATCAGAATGGCGCGCGCGTCGTCCAGCTCATGGGCTTGGGCAAAGAAGTCGTATTGCCCGCCAACGCCACTGATGACGCGGCCATCTTCCAACTGATCGGCCGCACTGGCGCCCAGCAAGGTCACGCAAAAGGCGCTGTTGATGAAGCGCGCCTGGGTGCGCTGCAAGCGTTTCAGATCTTCCTGGCCGTATAGCCGGTTGATATAGCTGATGCCGGTCATGCCGATACGCGAGCGGCGCTCGTCGTTGAGCTGCTGCAAGCGCCGATAAAACGCTCGTGGCCCGAGGAAGAAACCGCCGTGAATGCACACGCCAGCGGGGGTCGGTTTCAGGTATTCCTGCAACGCATTCACGCACGCCGGATCGGTTAGATCGGCAGACACGGTACGGCCATCGGGCAAGCGCACCCGTTGCTCTTCGACGCGTACGCCTGCTTCGAGCATGTCCTGCTCTTGCAACCAGGAGACCAGCGGCTGATCGAGAACAATGGCCGGCTCGGCCTTTGGCCACACGGCGAGGTTGAGATGACCGTGCTCATCCACAACTCCCGCGTTCGCCAATTGCTGCAAGCGCTCATCAGCAAATACCGGACGCCGCACGATGCCTGCATCGAACAGCGCCACCAGGCCCGGCACCAACATTTCACTGCACCCATACAGGCCCTTGGCAAAAGGCTGCAGCCCACCGAAGCGCTCCACCAACTCACCCCAACGACCAATATCAAGGGCCTGCAACGCCGCCTGGTAACTGCCATTGTTGCCCTGGCGATTAAGCAAGGCGGCGGTCACTGCGTCGCCCATCGAGCCAATGCCAATCTGCAAGGTGCCGCCATCGCGCACCAGGCTGCTGGCGTACAGGCCGATGGCGTGATCGGCGACGCCCACCGGCATATTCGGCGTGGAGAACAAGGTGCTGGGCTCGCCAGCTTCGACCAGCACATCGAAGTCATCCAGCGGCCGCTCGGCATCGCCCGGCATATACGGCAGATCAGCATGAATCTGACCCACGCAGACAATCGTCTCGCCGGCCTGCTTGCGCGCGTGCAGCATCGGTAATAAATCGAGGGTGATATCGGTGTTGCAGCTCAGGCTGACGTGGTCCGGGCGGGCAACATCTGCGGCCACCAACTGCGCGACGACGTTGATGCCCTTGCGATTGAGGTCTCGCGCCACCTGGCTGTAATTGAGGCTGACGTATGCCTGCTGCGCTTTTGTGTTTTGCAGCTGGCTGCCCGGCTGCAGATAAAACTCCTGCAACTGAACATTGGCCGGCAGCTCGCCGCGGCGCTGGTCTTTCAGATAATCGAGCTCTGGATAATTGCCAAACACCCGCTCCAGAAACGGCGCCATCAAGCGCTGCTCAAGATCACTGCTGGCGTGGGGACGGCCAAGAGACAGCGCGGTGTAAATGGTCAGCGAGCGATGGGGCATCGCCTTGATGCGCTGATACAAAGCGTTGACTAGCCGATTCGGCTTACCCAAGCCCAGTGGCAGACCGAGATGAATCGGCCCCTCGATGCGCTGCAAAATATGTTCGACGGCGTAGTCCAGAGAGCTAAGAGCCACAGGTCAATCTCCATAAGTTGGCTTGTGGAGTGTGACTGCAAAATCGCTGGGATGACGCCCGTTTCGTTTAAACAAAAAAGCATCGCGGCTAAAGCCGCTCCCACAGACCTCGAAATTCTGTGGGAGCGGCTTTAGCCGCGATGCTTTTCGCCGCAATAAAAAAACCGCCCCGAGGGCGGTTTTTTGAATGCCAAACCTTTACTTCAGGCCGGACATTTTCTGGATGGTGGCTTTCAGCTCATCATCGCTGCAATCAGCACAGGTGCCTTTGGGCGGCATGCTGTTGATACCGGTGATGGCTTTTGCCAGCAGGCCGTCGAGGCCGCCTTGGTGGTCGGCGCGCTCTTTCCAGGCGGCGTTATCACCGATTTTTGGAGCACCCAGTACGCCAGCGGTGTGGCATGCGCCACAGTGGGCGGCGATGATGTCGTCCGGCGTTTTTGCGCCGCCGCCAGCAGAAGCCGCAACGGCTTCAACGCCTTTGCATTCTTCGCCCTGGATGCAGACTTCACCTACTGGCTTCAGTCGCGCAGCGATGTCGTCATTGGTCGTCGCAGCCTGAGCGCTGACCGCCCAGAGGGCCAACACAGCGACATGCGCCGCCAGCATTTTCTTAATTAGGTTCACGCGTACACCCTCTATCGTGGCTAGTCACGCTCGCGGCCACGGTTGCGCGAGCGGGCGTCAGTATACCGATAAGGTCGGCGTGTCGAAACACGCCATCCTGTCGCAGTTTCTTAGAAATTGGCCGGCGTGGTCGCCGAAATAAGCCGCGCCGGTTCTTCAAACGGATTACGGAAGCGATGCGGCTTGCTGCTTTCAAAGTAGTAGCTGTCGCCGCTTTCGAGGATATAAATCTCGCCGCTCACCGTCAGTTCCAGACGGCCGTCCACCAACAGACCCGACTCCTCACCTTCATGGGTGAGCATCTCGTCGCCGGTATCAGAGCCTGGCGGATAGGTTTCGTCGAGAAAGGCGATGGCCCTGCTGGGGTGCGCCTTGCCGACCAATTTCATGGTGACCGCGCCACTGGACAAATCGACCAGTTCGCTCGCTTTGTAAACAACCTGGGTGTGGTTGTCCTGTTCCACTTCGAGGGAGAAAAACTCGACCAACGACATGGGTATGCCCGCCAACACCTTTTTCAGCGAACTGATCGAGGGGCTCACGCTGTTCTTCTCGATCATGGAAATGGTGCTGTTGGTGACGCCCGCACGTTTGGCGAGTTCACGCTGAGACAGGCCTTTAAGCTTGCGAATAGATTGCAGTCGAACGCCGACGTCCAATGATAGAGCCCCCTTGGGAAAATTCCGATTTGAGGGCGCATCATCGCAACAGCGTTCAGTATTTACAACACTTGCAGGGCAATCCTGTTCAGGCCTGGCGCTAGGCCCCGGAATAGACGAGTGGCGCGCGGCGCACATTACAGAAAAGCTGGTAGGGAATAGTGCCAGACGCAGCGGCAACATCGCTGGCAAGCACTTGTTTTCCCCACAGTTCCACCCGGCTTCCTACACCGGCCTCGGGCATGTTTGTGAGATCGACGGTCAACATATCCATGGAAACCCGACCGATCAGCCGGCTCAGTTTCCCGTCGATGGACACCGGCGTGCCGCTCGGCGCATGGCGCGGATAGCCATCGGCGTACCCCATGGCCACAACGCCGACCCGCGTCGGTTGTTCGGTGACATACCGGGCGCCGTAGCCAATCGGCTCGCCGGCCGGTAACTCGCGCACGCTGATTATTTTCGACTCCAGCGTCATCACCGGCTGCAAGCGCGCGGCGTGATCGTGCGGAGTTTCGAACGGGCTGGCGCCATACAGCATCAGCCCGGAGCGAACCCAGTCAGTCTTTTGCAGCGTGGGAAAACGTGACGACCAGCCAAGAATCGCCGGCGAATTAAACAGGCTGACATCGGCCTGTAGCCCTTCGCGGGCTTGGGCGAAAGCGGCCATTTGCTCCTCGCTGCGCGGATTTTCCAGCTCATCGGCGCGAGAGAAGTGCGTCATCAGCACGATTTTTTCCGCCTTGCCGCTCGCTTGCAGGCGGCGGTAAGCGTCTTGGTACTGCTCGGGAAAGAAGCCAACGCGGTGCATGCCTGAGTCAAGCTTCAGCCAAATCTGCAACGGTTTGCGCAGCGTCGTACGTTCGAGCGCTTCCAACTGCCACGGCGCGTGTATCACACACCAAAGATCATGCTCGACGATCAACGCCAACTCGTCGGCCTCGAAAAACCCTTCAAGCAACAAAATCGGCGCGCGAATGCCCGCAGCGCGCAGGCTCAGCGCCTCTTCAATGGCTGCCACGGCAAAACCATCGGCCTCACTTTGCAACGCCTGCGCGCACTGCACGGCGCCGTGCCCGTAAGCGTCTGCCTTGATCACAGCCAGGGCGCGGGCCCCGGTCAGTTCACGGGCCAGGCGGTAGTTGTGACGCAGAGCAGCGAGGTCAATCAGGGCGCGAGCGGGACGCATGGCAGTGAGTCTTCTAAAGGTCGAGGGCTAGAAACGGTGTTACGGCAGCGCCGCGATAACGGTCATTTCCACCAAGGCTTCGTCGGTGTACAGCTTGGCTTCAACGCACGCCCGAGCCGGCGCAGTGCCCGGCGTTACCCAGGCGTCCCACACGGCATTGAGGCCGGCATAACCGCTGGCCATGTCTTTGAGGTAGATGGTCACCGACAGAATGCGGCTCTTGTCAGTGCCCGCCTCGGCGAGCAGGCGGTCGATGTTGGCGAGCGTTTCGCGGGTCTGTTGCGCAGCATCGCCTGCATAGCTGTCAGCCAGTTGGCCGGCCAGGTAGACCGTGCCGTTGTGGATGACGATTTCGCTGTAGCGGGTTTCAGTGTGCAGGCGCTGGATGGGCATGTTTGTGGCTCTCTTTGGAATGGCCGTAACGGGAGATATCCAGACCTTCGGCGCTGATTTGCGGGCGTTTCTTCGCCATCAAGTCAGCCAACAGACGACCAGAGCCACAGGCCATGGTCCAACCGAGGGTGCCGTGGCCGGTGTTCAGGAACAGATTTTTGTACGAGGTGCCGCCCACGATCGGCGTGCCGTCCGGCGTAGTCGGGCGCAGGCCGGTCCAGAACTCGGCCTGGGCCAGGTTGCCGCCTTGCGGATAAAGATCGTTGACGATCATTTCCAGGGTTTCGCGCCGACGCGGGTTCAGGCTCAAGTCAAAGCCGGCGATTTCCGCCATGCCACCCACGCGGATGCGGTTGTCGAAACGGGTGATGGCGACCTTGTAGGTTTCATCGAGAATGGTCGAGGTCGGTGCCATGTCGCCATTGGTGATCGGCACGGTCAGCGAGTAACCCTTGAGCGGGTAAACCGGGGCTTTGATGCCCAGCGGCTTGAGCAATTGCGGCGAGTAGCTGCCCAGCGCCAACACGTAGCGATCAGCCGTTTCCAGCTTGCCGTTGACCCACACGCCGTTGATGCGGTCGCCAGCGTGGTCGAGGCCTTCGATGTTCTGACCGAACCGGAACTCCACGCCCAGCTGCACGCACATCTCTGCGAGGCGGGTGGTGAACATCTGGCAGTCGCCGGTCTGGTCGTTCGGCAGGCGCAGGGCGCCGGCGAGAATATTGGTCACACCAGCCAGCGCCGGTTCAACGCGGGCAATGCCGTCGCGGTCCAGCAGTTCATACGGCACGCCGGACTGCTCCAGCACGGCGATGTCTTTGGCGGCGTTATCGAGCTGTGCCTGGGTGCGGAACAATTGGGTGGTGCCCAGGCTGCGGCCTTCATAGGCGATGCCGGTTTCGGCGCGCAGTTCGTCGAGGCAATCGCGGCTGTACTCCGACAACCGCACCATGCGCTCTTTGTTCACGGCATAACGGCTGGCGGTGCAGTTGCGCAGCATCTGCAACATCCACAGGTATTGGTCGATATCGGCAGTAGCCTTGATCGCCAGCGGCGCGTGGCGTTGCAGCAGCCATTTGATGGCTTTCAAGGGAACGCCCGGTGCGGCCCAGGGCGAGGCGTAGCCTGGCGAAACCTGGCCGGCGTTGGCGAAGCTGGTTTCCATGGCCGGGGCGGCCTGGCGATCAAGCACAACCACTTCGAAGCCAGCACGGGCCAGATAGTAGGCGCTGGTCGTACCAATCACACCGCTGCCCAACACCAGAACTCGCATGGTTTGCTCCCTTGCCGCGATTTCTCGCTGACGTTTGATATCTTGATCGAAATTCCGCGCAGTATATTGAGCCGCTGCCAGTGCATTTCACTGTATTGCTGGCTATATTCGACGAGAATTCTTGGCAAAACCCGTTAATGCAGAGGCGGATTCCCCATGCGCACCCAGCACCAGAGCCGTCGTGAACTGGACAAGATCGACCGTAATATTTTACGAATCCTGCAGGAAGACGGTCGTCTGTCCTTCACCGAGCTGGGCGAGCGCGTGGGGCTTTCCACCACACCATGCACCGAGCGGGTTCGGCGCCTGGAGCGTGAAGGCATCATCATGGGCTACAACGCCCGGCTGAATCCGCAACACCTCAAGGCCAGCTTGTTGGTATTCGTTGAGATTAGTTTGGACTACAAATCTGGCGATACTTTCGAGGAGTTCCGACGGGCCGTGCTGAAGCTGCCGCACGTTCTGGAATGCCACCTGGTGTCGGGGCACTTCGACTACCTGGTGAAAGCGCGCATTTCCGAGATGGCGTCGTACCGCAAGCTGCTCGGCGACATCCTTCTGAAGCTGCCCCACGTGCGCGAATCGAAGAGCTACATCGTCATGGAAGAGGTGAAGGAAAGCCTGACCTTGCCGGTGCCGGACTGAGCCTTAAACCAACACCTGGCGCGTGCTGACAATCAACTGATGCACGCCCTTCTCCACGCGCTCATCAATCCATTGCTCCGGGCGGCGACCGTTCGGGCATGGCAGGCGCGGCGTGGTGCCAAATAGCCGACAAATCAGCGGCCGTTCTTCATACACCTCGCACCCTTGCGGTCCGAGGTGCACACAGTTGAACTCAGCCAGCGCCGCGTCATGCTCGGCATCCGACTTCACCGGCAAGCGCGACATTTCTTCCGACGATGCGGTCACCGGCCCACAGCAGTCGTGGCAGCCTGGCACACAGGCAAAACTGGGGATGCGTTGGCGCAGGTGATCAATCTTGCGGTTGTTGCAACTCATCGGGGCAATCCTTGAATGAGCCGGCATGGTAACAATCGACGAAGGTTTTTTCCCGCGGCCCCTTGGCGCTGCCTGAGCGCCCCGCTTATTCTGCGTAAAATTTACCAAACATAAAAATCAGGATTTCACACATGCACGCCAGCGTTCAGCCAACGCACGCTCCTTCCTATTACGCCGCCACCGCCAACCGCCAGCTCAGCTTCGCGCCGTTGGCCGGCGAAGTGCGCGCGGATGTGTGCGTCGTCGGCGGTGGTTTCTCCGGTTTGAACACGGCCATTGAACTGGCTGAGCGTGGCTTCAGCGTCGTGCTGCTGGAAGCCAATCAAATGGGTTGGGGCGCCAGCGGGCGCAACGGCGGTCAGCTGATTCGAGGCGTCGGCCATGACGTTGAGCGCTTTGCCGGCGTGGTCGGTGCCGACGGTGTGCGCGAACTGAAGTTGCTCGGTCTGGAAGCGGTGGAAATCGTTCGCCGGCGCATCGAGCATTTCAACATTCAGTGCGACCTCACCTGGGGCTACTGCGACCTCGCCAACAAACCCGACGACCTCGAAGGCTTCGGCGACGACCTCGCCGAGCTGCGCGGGCTGGGCTATCGCCACGAACTGCGTTTGCTGCAAGCCGACGACATGCATCAGGTGGTCGGTTCCAGCCGCTACGTCGGCGGTTTGATCGACATGGGCTCGGGCCATCTTCATCCGCTCAACCTGGCGCTCGGTGAAGCGGCTGCCGCGCAGTCGCTCGGCGTGCAGCTGTTCGAACACTCGGCCGTAACCCGTATCGACTACGGCAACGAGGTGGTGGTGCACACGGCCGGCGGCAAGGTGCGGGCGAACAACCTGGTGCTGGCATGCAACGCCTACCTCAATGGTTTGAATAACAACCTGGGCGGCAAAGTGCTGCCGGCGGGGAGCTACATCATCGCCACCGAGCCCTTGAGCCCGGCGCAGGCGCGCACGCTTATCCCGCAAAACATGGCGCTCTGCGACCAGCGAGTGGCGCTTGATTACTATCGTTTATCCGCCGACCGTCGCCTGCTGTTCGGCGGCGCGTGCCATTACTCCGGGCGCGACCCGAAAGATATCGCCGCCTACATGCGGCCAAAAATGCTCGAGGTGTTCCCGCACCTGGACAAGGTAAAAATCGATTTCCAATGGGGCGGCATGATCGGCATTGGCGCCAACCGTCTGCCACAGATCGGCCGCCTGAAAGACCAGCGCAACGTGTTTTATGCCCAGGCCTATTCAGGCCACGGCGTGAACGCCACGCACCTGGCCGGTCGCCTGCTCGCCGAGGCGATTGCCGGTCAGGAAAGTCGTGGTTTCGACCTGTTCGCCAGCGTGCCCCACGTCACCTTCCCGGGCGGCAAATACCTGCGCTCGCCGCTGCTGGCCATGGGCATGCTCTGGCATCGCTTGAAAGAAGTGCTGTAACCGAACTGGCCGCAGCACGCGGCCAGTTTCCCGCCCTGGCGTTACAGGCGCACGCTGGCGAAGGTCGATTCGCTGCGCGCCTGACTCAGCGCCGACATCGCACCCGGCGTCGACGCCAACACCAACGCTTGTGGAATTGGCATCAGCGCTACTTGCTGAGCCGTGTTGGAGCCCATGCGTTCGTCACGCGGCGGAATGCCGAAGTACTCGCGGTAGCACTTGGAAAAGTGCGGCGTGGACACAAATCCGCACACCGACGCCACTTCGATAATCGACATCGGCGTCTGCTTGAGCAGTTGGCGCGCCCGCACCAGGCGCAGCTTCAGGTAATAGCGCGACGGCGAGCAGTGCAGGTACTTCTGGAACAGGCGCTCAAGCTGACGACGCGAGACGTTGACGTACACCGCCAACTCGTCGAGGTCGATGGGCTCTTCCAGATTGGCCTCCATCAGCACCACGATTTCCTGCAGCTTCGGCTGATTGGTGCCGAGCATGTGCTTGAGCGGCACGCGCTGGTGGTCTTGCTCGTTGCGGATGCGCTCGTACACAAACATTTCCGAAATCGCCGCCGACAGCTCGCGGCCGTGCTCGCGGGATATCACGTGCAGCATCATGTCCAACGGCGCGGTGCCGCCCGAACTGGTGAAACGGTTGCGGTCGAGGGTGAACAAGCGGGTGCTCATGACCACACGCGGGAAGGCTTCCTGCATCGCGGCCAGGCATTCCCAGTGCACGCTGCAATCAAAGCCATCGAGCAGCCCGGCACACGCCAGCGCCCAGCTGCCGGTGCACACCGCGCCCAGTTTGCGCGACTGACGCGCCTGGGTTTGCAGCCACAACACGTGTTCGCGGGTAACACTGCGTTGAATGCCGATGCCACCGCAGACAATCACCATATCCAGCGCCGGCGCCTTGCTGGCCGCGCAGTCCGGGGTAATTTGCAGCCCATCGCTGGCCCACACCTGATTGCCGTCCAGGGTCATGGTGGTCCAGCGATACAGCTCGCGGCCCGAAAGCTGGTTGGCCATCCGCAGGGGCTCCACGGCCGAGGCCAGGGAGATCAGAGTGAAATTGTCCAACAGCAGAAAGCCGATGGATTGTGGAGCACGGTTCTGGGGTTGTGCCCCTTGGTTGAACGGCGTCATCACGGTTCTCCTCACGCAGGTGTGGCCCCAGTCGGGACTCTTTATTTTTATGACTCGGGTGCGTTCACACCTTCGAGCTATAGCAGGCCTAACGCAAAGCCCATGCCTAAATTGAACGGACATTCAAAAAAAACTGAAAACGACGTCGCTGAGGCTCTATTCAGCGCGGGTTAACGAGACGGGGTCGGGGGAGCCACGGCGTCTGCGCCAGCGTGACTGAGCAGTTTCGTAGCACTTAGGCGGGCGCCTTCGCGATGGGCCTGGAAACTGTCACTGCTGGCAAATCGCTGGCCGTTACACCGCGCCAAAACATGGCGTGGGGGAAGTACAGCGATCAAAAAGTGTGCAGCGTTTTGCGCAGACGGCTGGCTTCACGGCGAGATCAAAAACTCGAGGCTAAAGCCTCTCCCACAGGGACCACCTAGCTTCTGTGGGAGAGGCTTTAGCCTCGATTCCTGCAAACGGTGATCGCCAAAGCCACCTCAACACTCAATCGCACTCACCGCCAAGCCACCGCGCGAGGTCTCTTTGTATTTGTCATGCATGTCGGCGCCGGTGTCGCGCATGGTGCGGATCACGCGGTCGAGGGAAATAAAGTGTTCGCCGTCACCGCGCAGCGCCATTTGCGCGGCGTTGATGGCTTTCACCGCAGCGATGGCATTGCGCTCGATGCACGGCACTTGCACCAGCCCGCCCACCGGGTCGCAGGTCAGGCCCAGGTTATGTTCCAGGCCGATCTCGGCGGCGTTTTCCAGTTGCCCCGGCGTGGCGCCCAGAATCTCCGCCAAACCGGCAGCGGCCATGGCACAGGCAGACCCTACTTCGCCCTGGCAACCCACTTCGGCGCCAGAAATTGAAGCGTTTTTCTTGCACAAAATGCCAATGGCGGCAGCGGCCAGGAAGTAATCGCACACGTCCGCCTCGGTCACCGCCGGGCTGAAGCGCACGAAGTAATGCAGCACGGCGGGAATGATGCCGGCCGCGCCATTGGTAGGCGCGGTCACCATCCGCCCGCCCGCTGCGTTTTCTTCGTTCACGGCCAGGGCGAACAGGTTCACCCACTCCATGCCGCTCAATGTCGAGCCAATCACGTTGGGCTTGCCCAGCTCCTGCAGGCTGCGGTGCAACTTGGCGGCGCGGCGTTTCACGTTCAAGCCGCCGGGCAGAATCCCTTCGTGCTTGAGGCCGTTGTTGACGCACTCGCACATGGCTTTCCACAGGCGCATCAGGCCTTGGCGAATTTCCGCTTCACTGCGCCAGGCCTTTTCGTTGGCCATCATCAGCTCCGACACGCGCAGGTTGTGGGTTTTGCACAACTGCAGAAGTTCTTCGGCACTGGAGAAATCGTACGGCAGCGCCGTGTGGTCCTGATCCAGCAGGCCGCTGGCAGCCTGCTCGGCGTCCACCACGAATCCACCGCCCACGGAGTAATAAGTGTCGCGGTGCAGCTCGCCGCCCTCGCCTTCGGCAATCAGCGTCATGGCGTTGGGGTGATACGGCAGGTTTTCGTCGAGCAGCAGCATGTCGCGCTGCCACTGGAACGGCACTTCGAAATGACCGTCAAGCAGCAGGCAACCGCTCTCGTGCAGCGCCGCCATGCGGGGGGCGATGGCGGCCGGGTCGATCGCGTCTGGCCAATCGCCCATCAAGCCCATGATGACTGCGCTGTCGCTGCCATGGCCGACGCCGGTGGCCGACAACGAGCCATACAGGCGCACTTCCACGCGGCGCACCTGCTGCAATTGTCCTCGCTCGCGCAGGCCTTGCAGGAACAAGGCGGCGGCGCGCATCGGGCCGACGGTGTGAGAGCTGGAGGGGCCGATGCCTATTTTGAATAGGTCGAACACGCTGATGGCCATGGTATTTCCTCAACCGGTACAGGGCAGCAAGCGCGCCCAACTTGCGCGGATCATCAGGCTTTTAGTGCGCTGTGCGGGGTCTGACACCGACTTGATCATGCCCAGCAACGTCGCCGCTGCGCTGCCTTGAGACCGGCAGCGACACCCCCCGCGCTGAATGCGACCTCGGCCACTCTAAACGCGACCTCCAGCGTGGCCGCGGTCACGTCCCACGCGCATAGTCGCCGCGCCCGGCATGCTTCCTGCGAGTGTATGGGCCTGCCATTTGGCAACCGGCGACTTCCAGGTGTGCGCCCGCGCGGCAGACACGGAAGTTTGGAGTGAATACCCGTCCCGCTAAGGAAAAGCATCCTATGAAACTCGTGACCTCTGTTTGCCTGGCGCTCAGCCTGGCGACGCCCGTATTGGCCACTGCCGCTGAACCGGAAAGCTGCAAACTGGTGCGCTTTGCCGACGTGGGCTGGACCGACATTACCGTCACCACGGCCGTCAGCCGCTACCTGCTGGGCTCGCTGGGCTACACCACCAATGCCAAGCGCCTGTCGGTGCCCGACACCTTCAAGAACCTGGAAACCAAACAGATCGACGTGTTCCTGGGCAACTGGATGCCGGCCCAGGAACACGAGATCAAACCCTTCCTCGACGCGGGCAGCATCGAAAGCGTGCGGGCCAATTTGCACGGCGCCAAATACACCTTGGCGGTGCCGACGTTCGTCTACGACGGCGGCCTGAAAAGCTTCGCCGACCTGGGCAAATTCCGCGAAAAACTCGACGGCAAAATCTACGGCATCGAGCCCGGCAACGACGGCAACGCGCTGATCCAGAAAATGATCAAAGGCAATTCGTTCGGCACCGGCCAATTCGAGCTGGTGGAAAGCAGCGAACAGAAAATGCTCGCCAGCGTCACCCGCGCCGAGCACCTGGAGCAGTGGATCGTGTTCCTCGGCTGGGAACCGCACCCGATGAACAACCACCTGAAAATGAAATACCTCGACGGCGGTGACGAGTTCTTCGGCCCCGACTACGGCGGCGCCACCGTGTACTCGCTAACGCGCAAAAACTTCAGCAAGGAATGCTCGAACGTCGGCACCTTGCTCAGCAATCTGGAATTCAGCCTGGGCATGGAAAACGAGCTGATGGACCAGGTCATCAACCAAACCGCCAACCCGCGCCAGTCGGCCAAAGACTGGCTCTACGCGCACCCCGAAGTGCTCGATAAGTGGCTGCATGGCGTCACCACGCGCGACGGCAAACCCGCACTGGCGGTGGTGCGCGAAAAGCTCGAACTGGCGCCCTGAGCATCATTCCCTGAGCGCAAAACCTCGCAATAAGCAGGCTCGCGCTCAGGGCAAAACGTCGTAAACGACCTGACCAATGCTGGATACGACGCCCTCTGCACTGGTTGCGACCCACCCTGTAGGCGTTTGAATTGTCCTGCTACATGATCGTTCTCGACATGACCGCTAGGCTTCGTTGCGCCAATGCCGGGACTTTCCCGCGCTTGCCCGACCCGAGGCCGACCCTATAAGCAGGACTACAACAAGCGGCTAAGCGCGTACTGCACTGCCAACCAATAATTTTAAAAGGAGTCAGTCCATGAAAATGTCCACACCCTTGTTATTGCTCGCCACGCTTAGCCTGCCCTTGCTGGCTAGCGCTGCCGAGCCTGCGTCATGCAGCACCGTGCGTTTTTCCGATGTGGGCTGGACCGACATCACCGTCACCACGGCGGTGACCAGTGAAGTGCTGGAGTCGCTGGGTTACAAAACCAAGACCACCATGATTTCCGTGCCCGTGACCTACAAATCACTGGCCGCAGGCAAAGACCTCGACGTGTTCCTCGGCAACTGGATGCCGACCATGGAAAACGACATCAAGGCCTACCGTGATGCCGGCACCGTGGAAACCGTGCGCGCCAACCTCGAAGGCGCCAAGTACACCCTCGCCGTACCGGACTACGCCTACGAGGCGGGCCTGAAAGATTTCTCCGACATCGCCAAATTCAAAGACAAGCTCGACGGCAAAATCTACGGCATCGAGCCTGGCAACGACGGCAACCGTCTGATCCAGAGCATGATCGACAAAGACGCCTTCGGCCTGAAGGGCTTCAAGGTGGTGGAGTCCAGCGAAGCGGCCATGCTCTCGCAACTCAAACGCTCCAGCCGCAAGAACGAATTCATGGTGTTCCTGGGCTGGGAACCGCACCCGATGAACACCCGCAACAAGATGAAGTACCTCACCGGCGGCGATGAGTACTTCGGCCCCAACTTCGGCCAAGCCACCGTACTCACCAACGTGCGCAAAGGCTACGTGCAAGAGTGCGGCAACGTCGGCAAGTTGTTGACCAACCTCTCCTTCACCCTGGAGATGGAAAACAACCTGATGGACGCCGTGCTCAACGAAAACCAGAAACCGCGCGACGCCGCCAAAGCCTGGCTCAAAGCCAACCCGCAAGTGCTCGACACCTGGCTGGCCGGGGTTACCACCCTCGACGGTAAGCCGGGCCTGGACGCCGCCAAAGCTGCGCTCGCCAAGTAAGCCTTCATTTCCAAAGACAGTAAGCAGTAACCGGGCGCGCACAGCCGTGATGGCGCGCCCGGCAGCCTGTGCCCATCCCGACCCACGTGGATAATCTCTACCATGCCGACTTTTGAAAAACTCCCTCTGGGCGAGAGAATCGCCGAATTCGTAGAGTGGCTGACGCAGCATGGCGCGGCGTATTTCGATGCCATCGCCTCGGCCCTGGAATTCATGATCCATGGGGTGACCAATGGCCTGACCTTTTTCAATCCGCTGGTATTGATTGGCCTGTTCGGTTTGCTCACCCACCTGATTCAACGCAAATGGGGCCTGACCCTGTTTTGCATCCTTTCGTTTCTGCTGATTCTCAACCTGGGTTACTGGCAAGAGACCATGGAAACCCTGGCGCAAGTGCTGTTCGCCACCTTCATCTGCGTATTGATTGGCGTGCCGCTGGGCATCATGGCCGCGCACCGCCCGCACTTTTACACGGTGCTGCAACCGGTCCTCGACCTGATGCAAACCGTACCGACCTTTGTGTACCTGATTCCTACCTTGACGCTGTTCGGCCTGGGCGTTGTGCCGGGGCTGATTTCCACGGTGGTGTTCGCGGTTGCCGCGCCGATTCGCCTGACCTACCTGGGCATTCGCGACGTGCCTAACGAGCTGATGGACGCCGGCAAAGCGTTCGGCTGCTCGCGCCGCCAACTGCTGACCCGCATCGAACTGCCGTACGCCATGCCGAGCATCGCGGCCGGCATTACCCAGTGCATCATGCTGTCGCTGTCGATGGTGGTAATCGCCGCACTGGTCGGCGCCGACGGCCTGGGCAAACCGGTGGTCAACGCACTGAACACAGCCGACATCGCACTCGGCTTCGAAGCCGGCCTGGCCATTGTGCTGCTGGCCATCATCCTCGACCGGGTATGCAAACAACCCGAAGCGAAAGTGAAGGTTGAACAATGAGCATGATTCGTTTCGATAACGTCGACGTCATCTTCTCCAAGTACCCCAAGGAAGCCTTGGCGCTGCTTGACCAGGGCATGACCCGCGACCAGATCCTGAAGAAAACCGGCCTGGTGGTCGGCGTCGAGAAAGCCAGCCTGGACGTCGAGCGCGGCGAAATCTGCGTGATGATGGGCCTGTCGGGCTCGGGCAAATCCAGCCTGCTGCGCTGCATCAACGGCCTCAACACCGTGAGCCGTGGCCGCTTGCTGATCGAGCACGAAGGCCAGGAAGTGGACATCGCCAATTGCTCGCCCGCCACCCTCAAAGACATGCGCACCAAACGCATCGCCATGGTGTTTCAGAAGTTCGCCCTGATGCCCTGGCTGACCGTGCGCGAGAACATCAGCTTCGGCCTGGAAATGCAGGGCCGCCCCAGCGCCCAGCGCACCAAGCTGGTGGATGAGAAACTCGAACTGGTGGGCCTTACGCAGTGGCGCAACAAGCGCCCGGATGAGCTTTCCGGCGGCATGCAGCAACGTGTGGGCCTGGCCCGCGCGCTGGCCATGGACGCCGACATTCTGCTGATGGACGAACCGTTCTCCGCCCTCGACCCGCTGATTCGCCAAGGCTTGCAAGACGAGCTGCTGGAACTGCAACGCAAGCTGAGCAAAACCATCGTGTTCGTTAGTCACGACCTCGACGAAGCGCTGAAACTGGGTAGCCGCATCGCCATCATGAAAGACGGTCGGATCATCCAATACAGCAAGCCGGAAGAGATCGTACTCAACCCGGCCGACGAATATGTACGCACCTTCGTCGCCCACACCAACCCGCTCAACGTGCTGTGCGGTCGCAGCCTGATGCGCAGCCTGGACAAATGCACGCGGGTAAACGGCGAAGTGTGCCTGGACCCTGGCAACGACTCCTGGCTTGGTTTGGCCGAGGGCAATATGTACCAAGGCGCGCGCCAGGGTGCCGATGCCATCACCCTGCAGAACTGGGCGCCGGGTGATGCCGTGGAAGGCCTGACCCGCCGGCCGACATTGGTCGACTCCAACATCGGCATGCGCGATGCGTTGCAAATCCGCTACCAGACCGGGCACAAGTTGGTGCTGCACGATGCCAATCGGGTGGTGGGGGTGTTGGGAGATACCGAGCTGTATCACGCGTTGTTGGGTAAGAATCTGGGTTAGGTGTTTGTCTGGCCTACGCGCACGACTTGCAATTCTGGATTCCGAATCGTCGGACCGCCGCCTTCGCGGGAATGACGGAGGCGACTGAGAAAACTCCGTCATTCCCGCGCAGGCGGGAATCCAGAATCTTGAGGCTGAACACGCTAGCGAACGAAACGCAGCCCGAACCTTTAGCGAACGCCCATATGTCGCGAACACACCACACCGACCCCCCTATGTCGCTTCCAGCTACAGCCGGTCGTTTTTATTGATTCCGCGTTCAATAAAAACTCACTAGACTGCTGCAAAGCCCGTCGCGTCTGGATGCAGGAGTAGACCAATGCCCAAAGTAGGGATGCAACCCATCCGCCGTTCACAGCTTATTCACGCGACTCTGGAAGCCGTGGACCAAGTGGGCATGGACGCCAGCATCGCCCTGATCGCCCGTTTGGCTGGCGTGTCCAACGGCATCATCAGCCATTACTTCCAAGACAAAAACGGCCTGCTCGAGGCCACTATGCGTCACCTGATGACGGCCCTCAGCCTGTCGGTGCGCGACCGTCGCGCGTTGCTGGAAGACGCCAGCCCGCGCGCCCACATCCGCACCATCATTGAAGGCAACTTCGACGATAGCCAGGTCAATGGCCCGGCCATGAAAACCTGGCTGGCCTTCTGGGCCAGCAGCATGCACCAGCCTTCGCTGCGTCGCCTGCAACGCATTAACGACCATCGCTTGTATTCAAATATCTGCTGCGAATTCCGCCGCGTACTGCCCGTTAACGAGGCGCGCATGGCAGCCCGTGGGCTGGCGGCGTTGATTGACGGCTTGTGGTTGCGCGGCGCCCTGAGTGGCGAGGCGTTCGATACCCAGCAAGCGCTGCAAATCGCTTTCGACTACCTGGACCAACAATTGGCCAGGCAGGCGGGCTAAGCGCTCGCCCTTCCCTTCACCCGAATTTCGCGAGGACACCATGGCCCGTTTCCCCCTGCAAAAACTCTACATCCACGGCGGTTACGTTGACGCCACCAGCGGCGCCACGTTCCAGGCCATCAACCCAGCCAACGGCGAAGTGCTGGCCGAGGTGCAACGGGCTTCGCAGGCAGATGTGGAGCGCGCGGTGGCGAGCGGGCAGAAGGGGCAGAAAGTGTGGGCGGCAATGACCGCCATGCAGCGCTCGCGCATCCTGCGCAAAGCCGTGGACATTCTGCGCGAGCGCAACGACGAACTGGCCGAACTGGAAACCCTGGACACCGGCAAGGCGTTGTCGGAGACCCGTTACGTCGACATCGTCACCGGCGCCGACGTGCTCGAGTATTACGCCGGCCTGGTGCCCGCCATTGAAGGCGAGCAGATTCCGCTGCGCGAAACCTCCTTCGTCTACACCCGCCGCGAACCGCTGGGCGTAGTTGCGGGCATCGGCGCGTGGAATTACCCGATTCAGATCGCCCTGTGGAAGTCCGCACCGGCATTGGCGGCGGGCAACGCGATGATTTTCAAACCCAGCGAAGTCACCTCGCTGACCACCTTGAAGCTGGCGGAAATCTACACCGCCGCCGGCCTGCCCGATGGCGTGTTCAACGTACTCACCGGCAGCGGCCGTGAAGTCGGCACCTGGCTCACCGAGCACCCGGCCATCGAGAAAATTTCCTTCACCGGCGGCACCGACACTGGCAAGAAAGTCATGGCCAGCGCGTCAAGTTCTTCGCTTAAAGAAGTGACCATGGAACTGGGCGGCAAGAGCCCGTTGATCATCTTTGAAGACGCCAACCTCAACCGCGCCGCCGACATCGCCGTGATGGCCAACTTCTACAGCTCCGGCCAGGTGTGCACCAACGGCACCCGCGTGTTCGTGCCGCGCAGTTTGCAGGCGCGCTTCGAAGCCAAAGTGCTGGAGCGCGTACAGCGCATTCGCCTGGGCGACCCCACCGACGACACCACCAACTTCGGTCCGCTGGTGAGCTTCGCGCACATGGAAAACGTGCTCGGCTACATCGCCAAAGGCAAGGAAGAAGGCGCGCGTCTATTGATCGGCGGCGAACGCGTGACCACGGGCGAATTCGGCAAAGGCGCCTACGTGGCCCCCACCGTATTCAGCGACTGCACCGACGACATGAGCATCGTGCGCGAAGAAATCTTCGGCCCGGTGATGAGCATTCTGGTGTACGACGACGAAGCCGAAGTGATCCGCCGCGCCAACGACACCGAGTTCGGCCTGGCGGCCGGCATCATCACCCAAGACCTCAACCGCGCCCACCGCGTGATTCACCAACTGGAAGCCGGCATTTGCTGGATCAACACCTGGGGCGAGTCGCCGGCCGAAATGCCAGTGGGCGGCTACAAACAGTCCGGCGTCGGCCGCGAAAACGGGCTGGTGACCTTGGCGCAGTACACGCGAATTAAATCGGTGCAGGTGGAGTTGGGTGGGTATACGTCGGTGTTCTAGGCATTGCAACTTCCTGTGGGAGCGGCTTAAGCCGCGATGCTCTTCAAGGTCAACAACTCGCGGCTAAAGCCGCTCCCACAGGCCGCATTCATACGGTTTGCCGCGTCTGATTCAGGACCAATCATGAACACAGAATTCGATTACATCATCGTCGGCGCCGGCTCAGCCGGTAACACCCTGGCCACGCGCCTGACCGAAGATGCCGACGTCACCGTGCTGCTGCTCGAAGCCGGCGGCCCGGACTATCGCCTCGACTTTCGCACCCAGATGCCCGCCGCGTTAGCCTTTCCGCTGCAAGGCCGGCGCTATAACTGGGCGTACGAAACCGACCCCGAACCGCACATGAACAACCGCCGCATGGAATGCGGGCGCGGCAAAGGCCTGGGCGGCTCGTCGCTGATCAACGGCATGTGCTACATCCGTGGCAACGCCATGGACTACGACGGCTGGGCAAAAAACCCAGGACTGGAAGACTGGAGCTACCTCGACTGCCTGCCCTACTTCCGCAAAGCCGAAACCCGCGACATCGGCCCCAACGACTACCACGGCGGCGACGGCCCGGTGAGCGTCACCACGCCAAAGGCCGGCAATAATCCGCTGTTCAAAGCCATGGTCGAAGCAGGCGTGCAAGCCGGTTACCCGCGCACCGAAGACCTCAACGGTTACCAGCAGGAAGGCTTCGGGCCGATGGACCGCACCGTCACACCACAAGGCCGGCGCTCCAGCACGGCGCGCGGTTATCTCGACCAAGCGCGCGGTCGGCCAAACCTGACCATCGTCACCCACGCCCTCACCGACCGCGTGCTGTTCGAAGGCAAACAAGCCGTGGGCGTGGCGTACATGAAGGGCACCAGCTCGATTCCCGTGGAAGCCATGGCGCGCCGCGAAGTGCTGGTGTGCTCGGGCGCCATCGCCTCGCCGCAAATTCTGCAGCGCTCCGGCGTCGGCCCGGCGGCCTTGCTGAAAAAACTGCGCATTCCCCTGGTGCACGACCTGCCCGGCGTTGGCGAGAACCTGCAAGACCATCTGGAAATGTACCTGCAATACGCCTGCACCCAGCCGGTGTCGCTGTACCCGTCGTTGCTGTGGTGGAACCAGCCGCCGATTGGCGCGAAATGGCTGTTCCTCGGCAAGGGCATTGGCGCCAGCAACCAGTTCGAAGCGGGCGGGTTTATCCGCAGCCGCGCCGAGTTCGAATGGCCGAATATTCAATACCACTTCCTGCCCGTGGCGATTAACTACAACGGCAGCAACGGCGTTAAAGAGCACGGCTTCCAGGCGCACGTGGGCTCCATGCGCTCGCCGAGCCGTGGGCGCATTCAGCTCAAATCCAAAGACCCGCGCGAGCACCCGAGCATCCTGTTCAACTACATGGCCACCGAACAGGACTGGCAAGAATTTCGCGACGGCATCCGCATCACCCGCGAGATCATGAACCAGCCGGCGCTCGACCCGTTCCGCGGCCGCGAAATCAGCCCCGGCCCCGAGGTGCAGACCGACGAGCAGCTCGACCAATTCATCCGCGAGCACGCCGAAACCGCCTTCCATCCCTCGTGCTCCTGCAAGATGGGCACCGACGACATGGCCGTAGTCGACGGCGAAGGCCGCGTGCATGGCGTGCAGGGCTTGCGCGTGGTGGATGCCTCAATCATGCCGCTTATTACCACCGGCAATCTCAACGCGCCGACCATCATGATCGCGGAGAAAATCGCCGACAAAATCCGCGGTCGCACGCCGCTGCCACGCAGTACCGCGCCCTACTACGTCGCCAATGGGGCGCCGGTTAGAGGGGCGCCGTTGCGCTGAGCAAAAGGTCAAAAGCATCGCGGCTAAAGCCGCTCCCACAGGGGGACGTGCCTTTGCTTTTGATCTGGGTTGATTTTGACCTGCCCATCGCGACTGAAGTCGCTACCACAGATCGCACAACCTGTAGGAGCGGCTTTAGCCGCGATGCTTTTGATTTAGCGTGTGATCCACCGCTTTTGATCGGGCTTTTGATCGGGCTTTTGATCTTGATCCTCCCGCCCCGTTGGGAGGGGCCGAGGTCGGGGCGAGCGCTTTTGGTTACTTTTCTGGCTACTGAGAAAAGTGACTCGCCCGTAAGGGGCGAAACAAAACGTTCAGCACCTGCGGTAACGAAGGAAAACTGCGATCGCCAGGCGATGGCGACGAGCAGACTAGTCCGGCAAATTCCTGCGAATCATCCACTGCCCATTCGGCGGCACCAGCACACTCAAATCCAGCCCGCCTACCGTATCGCGATCCAACATGATGATCTGCGGACTCACCCACTTAGCCACCGGCTGCTTCTCCAGCAGGCGCACTGCCATGTCCACGGCAATGCGCGCCTGCACCACCGGCGAATCGGTCGGCGCCGCCAGCACCTGACCCTGGGCGATCGGCTCCAGCAGCCGCTCGTTGGTATAAAACGACAACGTCTCGAAGTGAAAGCGCGGCCCGCTGTTGTGCCGCAGCCGCGAAGCAAACGCGGCCGCCTCGGCGTTGCCGACGACGTAATCCAGATTGGGCTCGCGCTCTAAAAGGCCGCGAATCAAGGGCGCCTGGCCGGAGATATCTGCCGGCCCATAGCCGCCATGAATCAGCGTCACCGAGCTGCCCTCCAGCGCCTTGTGCAACCCGGCTTCCGCGTCCGTGAGCCAGCCCGCACCTTGCGGTCCGGGGAACCAGCCGACGCGAATCGCGCGGCCTTTGCTGTTGGCCAGCATGTAGGCAACGGCCGCCTCGGTCATGGTGGCGAAGTCCACCCGCGAATGAGCGCTGACGCCGGGGCAGTCGAGCCGATTGGCCAGGTCAATCACCGGCGCGCCCTGATCGGCGACCGCTTTGATTTGCCCGCACAATGCCGTGTCGCTGACGGCGCCGATGATGTACGCGTCGGCACCGCGATCAACGCAGCGGGCGAATTGGCCGCTCTGAACCGCGGCGTTTGCATAGCCGCCAGCATCGTAAATGCCCAGCCGCACGCCTTGGCGATTGGCCTCTTGCGACAAGCCCCACGACATCGCCCACCAGTAACGGCCGACGCCTTGCGGCACCATCGCGCAGATACGCCACGGCTTGCTGGCTTTGAGTTGCGGCCGATAACTGGCGGGTTGCCCATCGCTGACCACGGGCACCGGGAACCACTCCTCGGCGCGCAGGGGCAGCGCGAACAGCAAGCACATCGTTACGCAACACATCAGCCGCATGAGGCAAGCCTTAACCAGTGAATTAGCACAATGGAACGCCGGTACAAGCGTGGCAGTCGCATTTGAATAATGCCAACCCGCCGGCGGCAAAATCAGGTCTGAACCGAGGCCATTTGCGCCATAGCTGCTGGTCAGTTGCAAAGCTTGGGCCTAGAGTCCGTGCAGCGTTGCCCGTGTCGCTCAGAAGTCGAGACCTGTTATGCCCGTACAACCCGCGCTGGATGCCCGCACTGCCCGTTTGCTGCCCTGGATTGTCGCCATCGCATTTTTTATGCAGACCCTGGACGGCACCATTCTCAACACGGCCCTGCCGGCCATGGCCCGCGAGCTGCTCGAAGACCCGCTGCGCATGCAGTCGGTGGTCATCGCTTACATGCTGACGGTGGCGCTGCTGATTCCGGCCTCTGGCTGGATTGCCGATCGCTTCGGCACACGGCGGATTTTCTTCGGCGCGATTTTGTTATTCAGCCTCGGCTCGTTGCTCTGCGCCCTTAGCGTCAGCCTTCCGCAGTTGGTCGGCGCGCGCATCGTGCAGGGGTTGGGCGGCGCGTTGATGATGCCGGTCGGGCGTTTGGTGGTGTTGCGCGCCTACCCGCGCACGGAACTGGTGCGCATCATGAGTTTCATCACCCTGCCCGGTTTGCTGGGTCCGCTGATTGGCCCGACGCTGGGCGGCTGGCTGGTGGAGTACGCCAGTTGGCATTGGATTTTTCTGATCAACATTCCGGTCGGCATCATCGGCTGCATCGCTGTGTACCGCGTGATGCCAGACCTGCGCGGCCCGCAACGCAGCCGCTTCGACACCCTGGGTTTTCTCCTGTTTGGTGGCGCCATGGTGTTGATCACCATCGCCCTCGAAGGCTTGGGTGAACTGCACCTGGCGCACATGCGCGTGATGTTGCTGTTGCTTGGCGGCCTCGCGTGCCTGGCAGCTTACTGGCTGCGCGCAGGGCAGGTGGACGAGCCGCTGTTCTCGCCCCGGCTGTTTCGCACGCGCACGTTTGCGGTCGGCATTCTGGGTAATTTGTTCGCCCGCCTGGGCAGCGGCTCGTTGCCGTTTCTGGTGCCGCTGCTGCTGCAAGTGGCGCTGGGTTATTCGCCGGCCCAAGCAGGCATGAGCATGATTCCCCTGGCATTGGCGGCGATGGCAGTAAAGCCGCTGGCAAAGACCATCATCGACCGCTTCGGCTACCGCACCGTACTCACCGGCAACACGCTGCTGCTCGGCGCCCTGCTGGCCAGCCTGGGCACCGTCAGCGCCGAGACGCCTTACGCGTTATTGCTGGTGCATTTGGGCTTTCTTGGCGCGGTGAATTCCATGCAGTTCACGGCCATGAACACCGTCACCCTGATCGACCTGGACGACGCCAGCACCAGCAGCGGCAACAGCCTGCTGTCGGTGGTGGTGCAACTGGCGATTAGCCTTGGCATCGCTTCCGGCGCGGCGTTATTGGGTGGGTTTACCAGTGAGATCGGCACGGGCGAAATCAGCAGCGTGCTCGGTGCGTTTCAGCTGACGTTTCTGTGTGTGGGCGTGTTGACGCTGCTGGCGGCGGGAATATTTCTGCAGCTATCGCCGGAGGATGGGCGCAAGGCGAATCGGATCGCGACCGAGGTGCACGACTAAATGAGGTGCACAACTAAAGGCAACGCCGCTGAGGGCCTAGCCGAAGTAACTGCCGTTCTTGGTCGGCAGCCCGCTCCACAATTCTTCCAGCCGGGGGAAGTTCCAGTCCTCCGGCGCCTCGCGGCCGACGATCTTTTCCCGGCCGACCAGCTTGGATAAGTCGACGATTTGCTGAGGGATCGGGGTTTTCGACTTGGCCGAGAAAAACACTTTTACCCGGGGCGTCAGCAGCGAGGTGGGGTGTTGGTCCATAACCAGCCCCAACCGCCCGCTTTCCAAGCGCACCAGCGAACCGGTGGGGTAAATGCCGACCGATTTGACGAAGGCCTGAAACACCGCCTGATCAAAATGCCCTTTGCTCCACTCGGCCATTTTGCGAATGGATTCGGCGGGGTCCCAGCCGGCTTTGTACGGGCGGTTGGAGGTGATGGCGTCATACACGTCGCACACCGCGCCCATCTTGGCGAACAGGCTGATTTCGTCGCCTTTCAAACGATGCGGGTAGCCGCTGCCATCGATTTTTTCGTGGTGGTGCAGGCACACGTCGATCACCGCATCACTCACTTGCTGGTTCACGCCCAGCAAGCGCACGCCGGCTTCCGGGTGTTGGCGCACGGTGGTGAATTCGGCGTCGGTGAGCTTGCCGGGTTTGTTGAGGATGGCGTCGGGGATCATCATTTTGCCGATGTCGTGCAGCAAACCGGCGACGCCCGCCTCGCGAACCTGTTCCTCCGCCAGTTCAAGCTGACGCGCCAGGGCAATCATCAGCGCGCACACGGCCACTGAATGCATGTAGGTGTATTCATCACAGGTCTTCAGGCGTGCCAGGCTGATCATGGCGTCAGGGTGGCGGGCCACCGAATCGGCGATTTCTTCCACCAGCTCGGCCACGTGTTCGGCGTTTATGGCCTGGCCCATGCGCACTTCGCCAAACATGGCGACCACCGCTTTTTTCGAGCGGGCGCAGAGTTTTTGTGCACGTTTGACTTCGTCATCCAGCGAAGCGCTGATCGGCTTCTGCGGCGCCTGGGCTTCAGTCACCAGCAGGTTATCCACTTCAGCCGCCACCTCCGCCTGGCTTAACGCAGCGCTGCCATCAGCCACATCACGACCTTTGGAGGCGTCGATCCACACTTCCTCGATGCCACTGTCGAGGATTCGCTTGAGGTCTTTGTCTTCGGTAAGGAGAAACTTGGCCTTCCAGAATGGGTGCTCCATCCACGAACCGCAAAACTCGTGAATGTGCATGCCCAGGCAAAGGTCGGTAACGGCGATTCGTTTCAGCACGGTGGCACCCGGAAACGGTCTTCGGTAACGGGCATGCATGAGCGCAAGCCCGACAAAGAAGTAATACCAGCAAATGGCCAGTTCTGCGCCAGACTTTAGCCGTAATCCGTCGGCTGCAACGCAGTTTTTCAACGCAGTCTGTCGCGCGCCGGTACGGCCCATGCCGTGCCGCGCGGCGCCCCTGTTACACTGCACGCCATTTCCGTTTAGCAGGTCTGTGCCGTGACTTCCACCGCGTTCAATTCGTTGCCCCTGTCCGCCGCCATGTTGGCCAACCTCGAGTCGCTGGGGTACGCCGAAATGACGCCGATTCAGGCACAAAGCCTGCCGGTGATTCTCAAGGGCATGGACCTGATCGCCCAGGCCAAGACCGGCAGCGGCAAAACGGCTGCCTTTGGTATCGGTCTGCTAAACCCGCTAAACCCGCGCTATTTCGGTTGCCAGGCGCTGGTGTTGTGCCCGACCCGCGAGTTGGCCGACCAAGTGGCCAAGGAGATTCGCCGCCTGGCCCGCAGCGCCGACAACATCAAAGTGCTGACCCTGTGTGGCGGCGTGCCCTTCGGCCCGCAAATCGGCTCGCTGGAGCACGGCGCGCACATCATCGTGGGCACGCCGGGTCGTATTCAGGAGCACCTTCGTAAAGGCACGTTGAAACTCGACGGGCTGAACACACTGGTGCTCGACGAAGCCGACCGCATGCTCGACATGGGCTTCAACGACGCCATCACCGACATCATTGGCCAGACCCCCAGCAAGCGTCAGACGCTGCTGTTCTCCGCTACCTACCCGGCCGGCATCAAGCAATTGTCGGCCGCGTTCATGCGCAATCCGCAGCAGGTAAAGGCCGAGGCGCTGCACGCCGACAGCCAGATCGAGCAGCGTTTTTACGAGATTGATCCGGACCAACGCATGCAGGCAGTCACAAAACTGCTGGCGCACTTCCGCCCGCAATCGTGCGTGGCGTTCTGCTTTACCAAACAACAGTGTCAGGAAGTGGTCGATCACCTCACCGCCAAGGGTTTTTCGGCGCAGAGCCTGCACGGCGATCTGGAACAGCGTGACCGCGATCAGGTGCTGGCGATGTTTGCCAACCGCAGTTGCAGCGTGCTGGTGGCCACAGACGTGGCAGCGCGTGGTCTGGACATCGACGCCCTCGACGCCGTGATCAACGTGGAGCTGGCGCGCGATTCTGAAATTCACATTCACCGCGTTGGCCGTACCGGTCGCGCCGGCGAAAAAGGCCTCGCACTCAGCCTGGTCGCCCCGGCCGAAGGGCATCGCGCGCAGGCCATCGAAACCCGCCAGCAAGCGCCGCTGCATTGGGACCAACTCGACAACCTCAAACCGCAACCCGGCGGCCCGCTGCAACCGCCCATGGTGACCCTGTGCATCGCCGCTGGACGCAAAGACAAAGTGCGCCCCGGCGATATTCTCGGCGCGCTGACGGGCGATGCCGGCATCGCCGGTGACAAGGTCGGCAAGATTGCGATTTTTGATTACCAGGCCTACGTGGCGGTGGATCGCAACGTGGTAAACCAGGCGCTGAATCGCTTGAATAGCGGGAAGATCAAGGGCAAGTCGATCCGGGTAAGAATGTTGTAAGAGCCATCGCGGCTAAAGCCGCTCCCACAGGAAATCGGTTTTCTGTAGGAGCGGCTTTAGCCGCGATCGGGAACACGCCGTACGGTGCCGGCCACCGCGATTACAAGGAGCAGTTGGTGCGTAACATTTTAGTCGTCGAAGACAGCCCCCTGGTGCTCAAAATCCTCGAGCATCTGTTCCGCCAGGAACCCAACCTGCAGCCAGTGTTCTGCGCCTCGCTGGGCGAAGCCCAGGTGATGTTGGAAACCTCCGCCGGGCTGTTTTTCGCCGCCATTGTCGACCTCAACTTGCCCGATGCCATGGACGGCGAAATCGTCGACCTGGTGCTGGGCTTCAACCTGCCGTGCATCGTGCTCAGCGGCTCGTACAACGAGCAGCGCCGCGACGAGTTGTTGCTCAAGGGCGTGGTCGATTACGTGCTCAAGGAAAGTCAGCACTCCTACGAATACGCCTTCCGCCTGCTGCACCGTCTGGAGAGCAACAGCCAGGTGAAAATTCTGGTGGCCGAGGATTCCGACGCCACGCGCAATTTCATCCGGCGCATTCTCACCTCCCACCTGTACCAGATCATCGAAGCGCAAGACGGCAACCAGGCGCTGCAGATTCTCAAAGATCAGCCCGACATCGACCTGCTGCTGGTGGACCACAGCATGCCGGGTATCAGCGGCTTCGATCTGGTGAAGCTGCTGCGCCAAAAGATGAAGCGTTCCGACTTGATCATTCTTGGCCTGTCGGCAGACACCAAAGGCTCGCTCAGCGCCTTGTTCATCAAACACGGCGCCGACGACTTCCTGCGCAAACCGTTTTGCCCGGAAGAACTCAACTGCCGCGTGATGTCGACCCTGGAACGTCGCGACCTGATGCAAGCGCTCAAGCAAGCGGCCTTGTTCGATTCGCTGACCAACCTCTACAACCGCCGCGCCTTCTACGAGCAAGGCACGCAAATGTGCAAGCTGGCGCAACGCGGTGGCCATGATCTGAGCGTGGCGATGCTCGATCTGGATTTATTCAAAAGCATCAACGACGACTACGGCCACGCCAGCGGCGATACGGCGTTGGTGTTGTTTGCCCGGGCCTTGTTGCAGGTATTCCCCGACGCCCTGCTCGGGCGTTTGGGCGGCGAGGAATTTGCGCTGATCAGCCGCCAGGACGCGCCGGCGTTGCACGTGGCCCTGGAACAGTTGCGCCAGGTGGCGGCAGGTTTGCGCTATGCCACTGACGCACCGCCGCTGAATTTCAGCGCGGGCGTGTACCAGGGCGCGGCCGAGGATCTGGAAAGTCTGCTGCATCACGCCGACGGCCGTTTGTACCAGGCTAAGCACCAAGGTCGCGGCCGCACGGTCAGCAACTAGTCGGGAATTTCGCCGGGGTCTTGTCCGGTTGGGCCCACTGCGTCGCTCGCCGCCGCAAAGCCATGGGCGGCGAAAATTTTGGCGTAGGTGCCGTCTTCACGCATGGCCTGCATGGCTTTATTAAAGCCGGTCACGATCTCTTGCGCGTGCGGGTGATTGCTGCGCACCAGAATATGCAAACCGTTTTCGCTTAACGGTTTCGGCAGAAATTCCACTTGGTCTTCGATGCCGCGCAGCTCGTGCTGAAAGTAGTGGCGCGCCACCAATTCATCTTCGAGGGTCATTTGCACGCGGCCGGCGGCGAGCATGCGTGCGCCCATGGCGAAATCCACCACCGGCACCCTGAGCAGCGACGGGGCATTGTCGAACTCGCGCTGGTACGAGTAGCCGCGCACCACCGCGATGCTGTTGTCGGCCAGATCGCTCAAGGTTTTGAAGTGAAGGTCGCTGCCCTTGCGCCGCATAAATCGGATGCGGTTAATCAGATACGGTTCGGAAAAAACGCCGTACTGGGCCCGCTCCGTGTCGTACCAGGCGCTCAACACAATGTCGTAGTCGCCGGCTTGCAGGCCATACAGCACGCGCGCCCAGGGCACCTGAAAATAGGCGCTGGAATAACCGGCGCGCTTGAGCGCGGTGATCACCAGGTCGCTGGATAAGCCGTTATTGAGCAGGTTCACATCGTTGAACGGCGGCCAGGTGTTGGCCACCAAACGCAGCGACTCGGCGCTCGTCGAGGCGCTACAGGCTAAAACCAGCCACAACATAAGGCGCGGGAATAACTTCATGCCTGGCGTCTTCTCAGTCTGACCCGTTTATACAAGCAGCTTAGTCAGGTCAGCGCCAACAGCACCAGTGCGCAAACGCCAAGTTTGTGCGGCGCTTACGCTAAACTGCCGCCCCGGTGGGTTGGCTCAATTGTTTTCGAGGTGCGTGGTGCAGGTTTCGGATGTGGTGATTATTGGCGCGGGCGCCGCCGGCTTGATGTGCGCCATGCAGGCAGCCGGGCGCGGCCGTTCGGTGTTGCTGCTGGACCACGCGAACAAGGCCGGGAAGAAAATCTTGATGTCGGGCGGTGGACGCTGCAACTTCACCAACATGTACACGGAGCCTGCCAACTTCCTTTCGCAGAATCCGCACTTCTGCAAATCGGCCCTGGCGCGCTACACCCAGTGGGACTTTATTGAACTGGTGAGCAAGCACGGCGTGCCGTACCACGAGAAAAAACTCGGTCAGCTGTTTTGCGATAACAAGGCCAGCGACATTCTCGAGATGCTGCTCAGCGAATGCGACCAGAGCGGCGTGCAGTTGCACCTGAACACCGCCGTCACGCAGATCGAAAAAAGCGACGCCGGTTACCTGCTGCAAACCGGCATCGGCGCAGTGACATGTACATCGCTGGTCATCGCCACGGGCGGCTTGTCGATTCCCACGCTCGGCGCTACCGGCTTTGGCTACCAAGTGGCCAAGCAGTTCGGCCACAACCTGCTGCCCACGCGCGCCGGCCTGGTGCCGTTCACCATTACCGATCAGCTCAAAGCCCTGTGCACCGAGTTGTCAGGTACTTCGGTGGATTGCCTGGTGAGCTGCAACGATGAAAGCTTCCGGGAAAATATCCTGTTCACCCATCGCGGCCTCAGCGGCCCGGCGATTTTGCAGATCTCCTCGTACTGGCTGCCCGGCCAGGCCATCAGCATCAACCTGCTGCCCGACCACGACGTGCCGACCTGGCTCAGCGAGCAACAGGCAGAACGCCCCAACAGCGAATTGAAAACCCTGCTCGGCGAGCTGTTTACCAAGAAGATGGCGACGCTGTTGGCTGAGCACTGGTTCGTGTCCAAGCCGATGAAGCAATACACGCCGGCCGAGCTGGCAGAGATCGCCGAACAGCTTGCCAACTGGCAAGTGGTGCCGGCCGGCACCGAGGGCTATCGCACGGCGGAGGTCACGCTGGGCGGCGTCGACACCAAAGAGGTGTCGTCAAAAACCATGGAGTCGCTGAAGTCGCCGGGGCTGTATTTCATTGGCGAGGTGCTGGATGTGACCGGCCATCTGGGCGGCTTCAATTTTCAGTGGGCGTGGGCCTCGGCCTACGCGGCGGCGCAATTCGTTTAGGCGCGACGTGACTTCATGGCGCGGCGAGAGTCCAACCACTCTTCACGCGCCACAGCGCTGTGTGACCGCTGCCGTTTCGCTAAAAAATCGTAACGGCGGTTCGCACAGCCGGGCTTATCCGTTCTAATCAACGTATCGCCAGTCAGGTTGTCTGCCCACGATGCCAGCGTCCACTATTCGCCAAACCCTCCGCCGTCTCTGGGCGCAGGACAAATTCAGCTACAGCGTGCGGGCCTTTATCGCCCTCACCGGCATCATGGCGTTGTGCTGGACCCAAGACGCCATGCACCAGCTGATTCCGCTGTTCCTCGGCGTTATCGCCAGCGCCTTGGCTGAAACCGACGACAGCTGGCAAGGCCGCCTCAATGCGCTGCTGGTGACCCTGGTGTGTTTTAGCGTGGCCTCGGTGGCGGTGGAATTGTTGTTCCCGCTGCCCTGGGTGTTCGCCGCCTCGATGGCGGTGGCCAGTTTCTGCCTGACCATGCTCGGCGCTCTGGGTGAGCGCTATGCGCGCATTGCTCAGGCCACGCTGATTTTGTCGGTGTACACCATGATCGGCGTTGACCAGCGCGACGGCGCCCAGGTCAATTTCTGGCACGAGCCCATGCTGTTGGTGGCCGGCGCCGCGTGGTACGGGCTGTTGTCGGTGGTGTGGCAGGCGCTGTTTTCCAATCAACCGGTGCAGCAAAGCCTGGCCGTGCTGTTCCGTGAGCTGGGGCGTTTTCTCAAGCTGAAGTCGGCGCTGTTCGAGCCGCTGCGCGGTGTGGATCTGGAAGACAAACGCTTGGCCCTGGCCAAGCAAAACGGCAAGGTGGTGGCCGCGCTGAATGCCAGCAAAGAGATTATTTTGAACCGTGTCGACAGCGCGCGGCCGGGACAGAAAATCAGCCGCTACCTGAAGCTGTACTTCATGGCGCAAGACATCCACGAACGCGCCAGTTCTTCGCACTACCCGTACAACGAACTGGCCGAAGCGTTTTTCCACAGTGACGTGCTGTTCCGCTGCCAACGCTTGCTGCGCCAGCAAGGCGAAGCCTGCCAGCGTCTGGGCCAAGCCATTCAGTTGCGCCAGAGCTTCGACTACGGCGGCCACTCCAGCCAGGCGTTGGCCGACTTGCAAGCCTCGCTCGAACACCTGCGCATCCAAAGCAACCCGGCCTGGCGCAGCCTGCTGCGTTCATTGCGCGCACTGGCCAGCAACCTGGGCACGCTGAACAACCTGCTCAGCAACGCCAACAACCCCGACGCCCTGGCCGACGAGCAAGACAGCAGTTTGCTCGACCGGTCGCCGCGTTCGTTCAAAGACATCATCGGCCGCATCCGCCTGCAACTGACGCCCACTTCGCTGCTGTTTCGCCACGCCTTGCGCCTGTCCATCGCCTTGAGCGTTGGCTACGGCATGCTGCACCTGATTCACCCTGAGGAAGGTTACTGGATCATCCTCACCACGCTGTTCGTGTGTCAGCCCAACTACGGCGCCACGCGCAAAAAACTCATGCAGCGGATCGGCGGCACGGTGATCGGGCTGATTCTGGGCTGGGCGCTGTTCGACCTGTTCCCCGGCGCGCTGATTCAAGCGATGTTCGCAGTGGTGGCCGGCGTGGTGTTCTTCGTCAACCGGGCCACGCGCTACATGCTCTCGACTGCCGCCATCACGCTGATGATCATGTTCTGCTTCAACCAGGTGGGCGACGGCTACGGCCTGATCGTGCCGCGCCTGGTCGACACCCTGCTCGGCGCGCTGATCGCCGGCCTGGCGGTGTTCCTGATCTTGCCGGACTGGCAGGGCCGACGCCTGAACCAGGTGGTGGCCAACACGCTGATCTGCAACAGCCGCTATCTGCAGCAAATTATGCTGCAGTACGCCGGCGGCAAGCGCGACGACCTCACCTATCGCCTGGCGCGACGCAACGCCCACAACGCCGACGCGGCGCTGTCGAGCACGCTGGCCAACATGCTGATGGAACCGGGGCATTTCCGTAAGGAAGCCGACGTGGGCTTCCGCTTTCTGGTGCTCTCACACACCTTGCTCAGTTACTTGTCGGCCCTGGGCGCGCACCGCGGCGAACCGCTGCCGGGCGCTGCCGAACCGGGACTGATCAGCCAGGCGGCGGCGACGCTGGCGGCCAGCCTGGACGAAGTGGCGCAAAACCTCGCGCAGAAAACCCCCGTGGTGGTGCACAGCGATGCCGAGGAAAACCTGGCCAAAGAGCTGGAGCAACTGCCGGAAGAAATGGACGACCGTGAGCGGTTGGTGCAGAGCGAATTGGCGTTGATTTGCCGCCAGCTAAGCCCGCTGCGCACGTTGGCGGCGCATGTGCTGCGCGATCCGGTGAGTATCAATGCGCCGGGCTGATTAACGGTCCCACTCAGCAAGCCACCGTCATTTCCGCGCAGGCGTCGGTCCGCCGGGAACTGCGGAATTTTCGAGAGACGTGTTTGCCGAGCCATACTGGATCCCCGCCTTCGCGGGGATGACGGTGAAAGTGAGTTACCGCAACATTTCCGCCAGCGCATCGATCTCCTGGCGGTGCACGCTGATCAGTTGCAGGCCGCCGTTGATGTCGAGCTGGTTGTAAGGCGGTAGCAGCTTGCCAAAGCCGGTCAGGCTTTGCAGCGGTGGCAGGTCGCTGACATGGTCGAAGCCTTTGAGGCGGTGGTAGCGCGCCAAGTTGACCAGATCGATCAGCTCCATGTGGTAGTCCGTGCTGCGCTCGCTCCAGTCGCCGCTGTGGCGCACGATTTCCACCAGTTCGGCGTCTACCGCCCACTTGCGCAACAAAATGATGCCCAGCGATTTGCTGTACTCGCGGCACAGCTCCAGATACAGCTCGCGCGACGGCACGGCATCTTCTTTGAACGCGGACAAAATCGCCAACGAACCCAGCTCACTCATCAAGCTCGCCAGCAGCGCCTGCTCGGGCTGGATATGGCTGGCGCGTGAGGCCAGAAACGCGCAGATGCAGGCCTGCAAAATCAGGCGTTCCCAGGCTTCGAGAAACAGTTTTTTGTGCGCGGCACTGTGCAAGGTGAACAGGCTTTGAATGCTGTGGACCATCGTGATGCGGTCCACCTGGCCGACGCCCAATACCTGCATCACGTCTTTGAGGGTTTTCGGGCCGCGACGGGTGCGGTTGAGCGGGCTGGAGGAGTACTTGATCAGCAAGGCGGCGAGCGCCGGGTCGCGACTGACCAGCTTGCTCAGCACTTCGAGGCTGATGTCCGGGCTGCGCAGGGCTTTGCGGATTACCAGGGTGAGCGCCGGCAGGCTCGGCAGTTGTTCTTCGCCAGACATCAACTCCGTCACCACCTGGCGATAGCGGGCGTAGCTACTCATCATCACTGCCGACATGAAACCCTACTCCGCGCAAACCTCAGGCAATACAGGCTAATCGCTATCACGGGGTTTGCCCATTGGCCGCCCGTCTAGTCGACGTGTTTTTTTTCGCAACATCGCCGACTGCAAAACCATCGAGGCTGAAGCCTCTCCCACAAGACAGCGCATTTCTGTAGGAGAGGCTTCAGCCTCGATTCCTGGAAACGCTTACCCCACGGTCTTAACGCAGGTTGAACCGGCGCCCGAACAAGGCAGTCCCACCCTTACAACGCTTCGCTACGAGAGGACTTCTCATGGAATTGCCAGTTCACAGCCTGCCCACCCTGTTCGAACAACTGGGCTTGCCCTCCGAGCCGCAGGAAATCGCTGCGTTTATCTCCAGCCATTCGCCGCTGCCCGATGAAGTAAAAGTGTCGGAAGCGAGTTTCTGGACCCCCGCGCAGAAAGCGTTTTTGCTCGAGGGCATTCGTGATGATGCGGATTGGGCGCCGTACGTGGATCAACTCAACGTGCTGCTGCACGAACACAAAGCTTAGCTGGCTTCGCGGCCTGCGAGGTCGCGCCAGGTGAGGTAGACGCGCAGGTCGAATTCTAGCTGGTGATAGCCCGGAAGCATGTATTCGCACAGCTTGTAGAAGGCTTTGTTGTGGTCTGACTCTTTCAGATGGGCCAGCTCGTGCACCACGATCATGCGCAAAAATTCCGGCGCCGCGTCTTTGAACAGCGAGGCGACGCGAATCTCTTTTTTGGCCTTGAGCTTGCCGCCCTGCACCCGCGAAATTGCCGTGTGCAAACCTAGCGCGCGGTGCGTCAGGTCGAGGCGATTGTCGTACAGCACCTTGTCGATCGCAGGCGCATTGCGCAGGTGTTCCTGCTTCAATTCCAGCGTGTAGCTGTACAGCGCCTTGTCGCTCTGCACCGAGTGTTTGCCCGGATAACGCTGCTGCAAATAATCCTCCAACCGATTGCTGGCAATCAGCTGCTGCACCTGCTCTTGCAGGGCGGGCGGGTAGGCTTGCAGGTATTTCAGCGGGAGCATGGCGGGTCAGTCGTCGGCGGCGGATCGCCAGTTTACTGGAGGCGGCCTGCGGGGCAAAACGCCACCTTTCTCGCGGTGATCAGGCGCATCAAACACTTGCCTGCGCTATATGCGCTGTTAGCGAAACGGCCGCCGTTTTCATGGCAGTGCAGGAACGACGAAAGGCATTCAAGTGCGGTACACGCCGCACGATAAACACGCCGCGGGACACCTTGGGCAACACCGTTGAGTTGCGCCGTAACCACCGCTCCCGCGGAGAGCACTGATGATCGACCTTGCAACCTGGAACCTGTCCATTCCTGTTGGCGTACCGGCCACCACCATCCAGACGCCACTGCTGGTGGGCGGCTATCAGGACTACTACTTCAAGTCGGGCAACGGCTCGATCATTTTCTGGGCGCCGGTCAACGGCACCGTCACCGAAAGCGCCAGCTACCCGCGCAGCGAACTGCGTGAAACCTACCCGGACGGAAAACTGCGCAACTGGACCTACCCCAGCGCCGACAATTTTCTGCGCGCCGCCGTGGCCGTCACCCAAGTACCGTCGACCGGCAAAGTGGTGATCGGGCAGATTCACGCCTACGGCAGTTCCAAACCGATGGTGAAGCTGGAATTCCAATACAAAACCAAAACCGGCACCGCCAACATCGTCGCCAAAGTACGCACTGCGCCAACCGACGAAGAAGGCCAAGTGATCACCGTGCTGAGCGGCGTGACGCTGGACCAACGCTTCACCTACACCTTGCACCTGACGCCCAAGGGCTCGTTGTCGGTAACGGTGAACGGCGCGCAGTGGTCAACCAAACTGGACCCCACCTGGGCGCCGAAACCGCTGTACTTCAAGGCCGGGGTTTATACCCAGGACAACAGCGGCTACGAAACCGAGGCCGGCGCGGCGACGTTTTATGTGTTGAAGATTGATCACGTGGGCGAGGCGCCGGCGGTGGCCGCCAAAAACTGAAAAGCATCGCGGCTAAAGCCGCTCCCACAGGTATTGCGCAGTACCTGTAGGAGCGGCTTTAGCCGCGATTACCGCCCACAAAAAAGCCCGCCATTACGGCGGGCTTTTTAAGCAACCAATCAACGCTTCAGCGAACTCAGTTCACCTTGGCGTTCAGCTCACCTTTGGCGTAGCGCTGGTACATCGCTTCGAGGGAGATCGGTTTGATCTTCGAGGCGTTGCCGGCGGTGCCGAAGGCTTCGTAACGGGCGATGCACACGTCACGCATGGCTTTGACGGTTTCGCCAAAGAATTTGCGTGGGTCGAATTCGCTCGGGTTGGTTGCCATCAGGCGGCGCATGGCGCCGGTCGAGGCCAGACGCAGGTCGGTGTCGATGTTGACCTTGCGCACGCCGTGCTTGATGCCTTCAACAATTTCTTCAACCGGCACGCCGTAGGTTTCTTTAATGTCGCCGCCGTACTGGTTGATGATCGCCAGCCACTCTTGCGGCACCGAGGAAGAACCGTGCATCACCAGGTGGGTGTTGGGGATGCGTTTGTGGATTTCCTTGATGCGGTCGATGGCCAGCACGTCGCCGGTAGGCGGCTTGGTGAATTTGTACGCGCCGTGGCTGGTGCCGATGGCGATGGCCAAAGCGTCGACCTGAGTCTTCTTGACGAAGTCAGCGGCCTCTTCCGGGTCGGTGAGCATCTGGCTGTGGTCGAGCATGCCTTCAGCGCCAATGCCGTCTTCTTCGCCGGCCATACCGGTTTCCAACGAACCCAGGCAGCCCAGCTCGCCTTCAACCGACACGCCGCAGGCGTGAGCCATGGCGACGGTCTGTTGGGTAACGCGTACGTTGTAGTCGTAGTCGGTTGGGGTTTTGCCGTCTTCGCCCAGCGAGCCGTCCATCATTACCGAGCTGAAGCCCAGTTGAATGGAGCGCTGGCATACGTCAGGGCTGGTGCCGTGGTCTTGGTGCATGCACACCGGAATGTGCGGAAACTCTTCGATTGCCGCGAGGATCAGGTGACGCAGAAACGGTGCACCTGCGTATTTCCGTGCGCCGGCCGAAGCCTGAACGATCACCGGGGAATTGGTCTTGTCAGCCGCTTCCATGATGGCGCGCATCTGTTCCAGGTTGTTGACGTTGAAAGCTGGAACGCCGTAGCCGAATTCGGCGGCGTGGTCCAGCATCTGGCGCATGCTGATAAGTGCCATGGTTTAACTATCTCCCGGTTTCGCTAGTTAATTCGTGCAAGCCTGCAACTGCGGGCATTGTATAGGCGAAGAAGGCGCTGCGTTAGGCCCTCTTTGCCCCGTGGAAAACTCACTGGGCTTTGCAGCCCCGGCCAATCAAGTCGTCGTTGGCGACCCAGTAAAGCAGGCCTTCCTGTCCTTTTATGTGAAAGGCCAGCACATCGCTGCTATAGAAAGCCCCGGTCTCGACTGGTTCCTGTTGCAACTGATAAACCACATCGCTGCCGCCCAGGCGCACGTCGACAGCTTTCTGCTGGCTGTCGGCATAACGCCATTGGACTTTGGCTTGGCTGTCGCAGGTCCAGGTGGTCCACTGCTCAGCCGATGGCGAGCTGGCACAGCCGGTCAATGCAGCACTGGCAGCAAGCAATACGAGGGCCAATCGGCCCATAACGCCTTTCATCCACACTCCTTATGGGCCAGCGTT
Source organism: Pseudomonas sp. AC136 (assembly GCF_979258585.1). NCBI lineage: Bacteria > Pseudomonadati > Pseudomonadota > Gammaproteobacteria > Pseudomonadales > Pseudomonadaceae > Pseudomonas > Pseudomonas sp. AC136. The sequence goes on along the minus strand of NZ_OZ409865.1, from coordinate 3,595,371 downwards.
GCTTGCCCGGGTTCGTTCGGTCAGGGGCAGTTTTGCTCGTGACTGTCAGTCATTGGTGGTTCGCCGGTGCTTTGCGCCTCAACCCGTTGATCGTTCTGATTGGTCGGCAGACTGATCTGAGCGGGGCTCAACACTTCGCAGGTACTGGTCGAGCCGCCGCCGGCGCAGCCGGTCAACAGCACTAACAACGAAGCGGACAACAGCGTGGCGCAGTAGCGGTTCATGGCAGGTCTTCCTTTACGCGGGAGGGGGTATTAGCAATGACCGTTGGGCCGCTGAAATAGTTGCTCCTACGTAACGGCGCAGGCCCCTCACGAGCTCGCTACGGGCATTCCTCCATGGCCGCCGCCGGCTGGTTATCGCCTTGGGCGGGCTGCGGGCGGTGCTCTTCGTCGAATCGACGGTAGATCACCGCTGAGGTTTCCGCCCACCAGCTGGTTTGATAACAGCTCGGCCCGCCAGCCTGCTGCGCCTGCTCGGGTTTATCCGGCGTGACCTTTTGCTCAGGCGCGCTGCTGCAACCTTGCAGCACCAGGCCGAGAACCGCGCAGACCGACAACGGAGCGAGCAGGCGCATGGTTCGCATCAGGCCTTGGCGCGCTGCTCAAGCACTTCCACCGCAGGCAGAACTTTGCCTTCCACGAATTCGAGGAACGCACCGCCGCCAGTGGAAATGTAGGAGATCTTCTCGCCCACGCCGTATTTGTCGATGGCCGCCAGGGTGTCGCCACCGCCAGCAATGGAGAACGCCTGGCTCTCGGCAATCGCCAGGGCCAGCGCCTTGGTGCCGTGGCCGAACTGGTCGAATTCAAACACGCCAACCGGGCCGTTCCACAGAATGGTTTTCGACGACTTCAGCAAGTCGGCGAACAGCGCGGCAGTTTGCGGGCCGATGTCGAGGATCATGTCGTCGTCGGCCACGTCGCTGATGGCTTTAACGGTGGCTTCGGCGGTTTGCGCGAATTCCTTGGCGACCACCACATCCACCGGCAACGGCACGCTGACCTTGGCGGCGATGGCTTTGGCGGTGTCGAGCAGGTCCGGTTCGTACAGCGACTTGCCCACCGGGTAACCGGCAGCGGCGAGGAAGGTGTTGGCAATGCCGCCGCCGACGATCAACTGGTCGCAAATCTGGCTCAGGCTGTTGAGCACATCGAGTTTGGTCGACACTTTCGAGCCGGCAACAATCGCTGCCATCGGCTTGGCCGGCGCGCCTAAGGCTTTGCCCAGTGCATCCAGCTCGGCGGCCAGCAGCGGACCGGCAGCGGCAATTTTCGCGAACTTGGCCACGCCATGGGTCGAGCCCTCGGCGCGGTGGGCGGTGCCGAAAGCGTCCATCACGAACACGTCGCACAGGGCGGCGTATTGCTGGGCCAGCTCGTCGGCGTTCTTTTTCTCGCCCTTGTTGAAGCGCACGTTTTCAAACAACACGATGTCGCCGGGTGCCACGTCAACGCCACCGAGGTAGTCGGCCACCAACGGCACATCGCGGCCCAAGGCCTTGCTCAGGTAGTCGGCGACAGGCTTGAGGCTGTTCTCAGCGCTGAATTCGCCCTCGGTCGGACGCCCCAGGTGGGAGCACACCATCACGGCCGCGCCTTTTTCCAGGGCCAGTTTGATGGTCGGCAAAGAGGCGAGAATGCGCGCATCGCTGGTGACCACGCCGTCCTTGACGGGCACGTTAAGGTCTTCGCGAATCAGCACGCGCTTACCTTTCAGATCCAGATCGCTCATTTTTTGTACAAGAGGGGTGGTCATGGCGCAGTCCTTCCCGGGCTGGTTGATCAAAGGGGCTTGCAAACGGGTGCAACAGAAACAGGTGAAGCAGCGACGTCCAGATAATGCTGAGCCACGTCGAGCATGCGATTGGCGAAACCCCATTCGTTGTCGAACCAGGCCAGCAGGTTCACCAGCCGTGGGCCGGAAACGCGGGTCTGACTGCCATCGACAATCGCGGAATGCGGGTCGTGGTTGAAATCGCAGCTGGCGTGCGGCAATTCGGTGTACGCCAATAAACCCTTCAATGGCCCACTTTCCGCCGCTTGGCGCAGCACTCGGTTGATCTCGGATGCATCGGTATCACGCGCAGTTTGCAGGGTGATGTCCAGGCACGAGACGTTCACCGTCGGCACTCGCACGGCTTTGGCCTGAATTCGTCCGGCAAGTTCCGGCAACAAACGCTCGATACCGCGAGCCAGGCCGGTGGACACCGGAATCACCGATTGAAACGCCGACCGCGTGCGACGCAAGTCTTCGTGGTGGTAAGCGTCGATTACCGGTTGGTCGTTCATGGCCGAGTGAATCGTGGTGATGGATGCATATTCCAGACCCACCGCTTCATTCAGCAATTTCAGCAACGGCACGCCGCAGTTGGTGGTGCACGAGGCGTTGGAGACCAACGTCTCACGGCCCGTTAGCTGTTGCTGGTTCACGCCATAGACGATGGTGGCGTCGATATCCGCCTCGCTGGCCATCGGTTGCGAGAACAGCACACGGGGCACGCCGGCATCGATAAACCGCTGGCCGTCGGCGCGGGTGTTGTAGACGCCGGAACATTCCAGCACCAGGTCGACATCCAGCGCCTTCCAATCGATGCCCTCAGGCGTGGCGCTGCGCAGCACCAGCAGATTGTCGCCGTTCACGTGCAGGCAATCGCCTTCGATACGCACCTCGCCGGGGAAGCGCCCGTGGGTGGAGTCGAAACGCGTGAGGTATTCGATGCTGGCCAGATCCGCCAGATCATTCAGCGCCACCACCTGAAAACCGGCCTTGGCGCCACGCTCATACAACGCACGCAGCACGCAACGACCAATGCGGCCATAACCGTTAAGGGCAACTTTGTAAGGACGTTGGGACATGGACAGGCTCACGTCGGGTGAAGCGGAGGGGGTGCGGCGATTTCGTCCTCACCTCTAGCACCGTCATCCCCGCGAAGGCGGGGATCCAGAATTGCCGTCTGATCGACGATTCTGGATTTCGAATCGTCGGACCGCCGCGTGCGCGGGAATGACGGAGTAAAGGTTAAGGCTTTTAACCTTCCAGCAACTCGCCAGCCTGCTCGAGGATGTTCGCCACGGTAAAGCCGAAGTGCTCGAACAAGGCCGGCGCCGGGGCCGACTCGCCGAAGCTGGTCATGCCGATTACGCGACCTTCCAGACCGACATACTTGTACCAGTAGTCCGCGTGGGCGGCTTCGATGGCGATACGCGCGCCCACTTGCAGCGGCAACACGGCCTGCTTGTAGCCGGCGTCTTGGGCGTCGAACACGCTGGTGCACGGCATGGACACTACGCGCACCTTGCGGCCTTGCTCGGTGAGCTTGTCGTAAGCCTGAACGGCCAGGGCCACTTCCGAACCGGTGGCGATCAGAATCAGCTCAGGCTCGCCCGCGCAGTCTTTCAGCACATAACCACCGCGTTCGGCGTTAGCCAGTTGCTCGGCGTCGCGATTTTGGTGCGGCAGGTTCTGGCGCGAGAAAATCAGCGCGCTCGGGCCGTCTTTACGTTCAACGGCGTGCTTCCAGGCGATGGCCGATTCCACCGCGTCGGCTGGGCGCCAGGTGTCGAGGTTCGGCGTGGTGCGCAGGCTGGTGAGCTGCTCGATTGGCTGGTGCGTCGGGCCGTCTTCACCCAGACCGATGGAGTCGTGGGTGAACACATACAGCACGCGCTTTTTCATCAGCGCCGACATGCGCACAGCGTTGCGAGCGTATTCCATGAAGATCAGGAAGGTGGCGCCGTACGGCACGAAGCCGCCGTGCAGGGCCACGCCATTCATGATGGCGCTCATGCCGAACTCGCGTACGCCGTAGAACATGTAGTTGCCGGCGGCGTCTTCAGCGCTCACGCCTTTGCAACCTTTCCACAGCGTGAGATTGGAGCCGGCGAGGTCAGCCGAACCGCCGAGGAATTCCGGCAGCAGCGGACCAAATGCATTCAGGGCGTTCTGGCTGGCTTTGCGGCTGGCGATGGTTTCGCCTTTGCTCGCCACTTCATTGATATAGGCAACGGCCTTGTCGGCGAAGTCGGCAGGCAAGTCGCCGGCCAGGCGGCGTTTCAGCTCGCTTGCCAGTTCAGGGTGAGCGGCAGCGTAGGCGTCGAAACGGCTGTTCCACTCGGCTTCGGCGGCAGCGCCTGCAGCTTTGGCGTCCCACTCGGCATAGATGTCGGCGGGAACTTCGAAGGCGCCGTGGTTCCAGCCGAGCGCGGCACGGGTCAGGGCGATTTCGTCAGCGCCCAGCGGAGCACCGTGGCAGTCTTCCTTACCTTGCTTGTTCGGCGAGCCGAAGCCGATCACGGTTTTGCAGCAGATCAGCGTCGGCTGCGCGCTCTTGCGCGCGGTGTCGATGGCGATCTTGATTTCTTCGGCGTCGTGGCCGTCCACATTGCGGATCACTTGCCAGCCGTAGGCCTCGAAACGCTTCGGCGTGTCGTCGGTAAACCAGCCTTCCACTTCACCGTCGATGGAGATGCCGTTGTCGTCGTAGAAGGCGATCAGCTTGCCCAGGCCCAAGGTGCCGGCCAGCGAACTCACTTCGTGAGAAATGCCTTCCATCATGCAACCGTCACCCAGGAACACGTAGGTGTGGTGGTCGACGATGTTGTGGCCAGGACGGTTGAACTGCGCGCCCAGCACTTTCTCCGCCAGGGCAAAACCCACGGCGTTGGCCAGGCCTTGGCCCAGTGGGCCGGTGGTGGTTTCTACGCCAGGGGTGTAGCCGTATTCCGGGTGGCCCGGGGTGCGGCTATGCAGTTGGCGGAAGTTTTTCAGGTCGTCGATGGACAGGTCGTAACCGGTCAGGTGCAGCAACGAATAGATGAGCATCGAGCCGTGGCCGTTGGACAGAATAAAACGGTCACGGTCGGCGAATTCGGGGTTGCTCGGGTTGTGCTTGAGGTAGTCGCGCCACAGCACTTCGGCGATATCCGCCATACCCATCGGTGCACCGGGGTGGCCGCTGTTGGCTTTCTGCACGGCATCCATGCTGAGGGCACGAATGGCATTGGCACGCTCACGACGGCTGGGCATCGCTAATCTCCTGGGTAGGGCTGTTCACAAAAAGGCGGCCATTTTCGCCCAGGCCGGTAGTGCGGGGCAATCACAGATGGTCGAAGCGGGCAGCTTTTGTCCCCTCGATGACCCTCGGCGCGCAATATCAAAACTTTTTGATATTGGTGTTGCTGGATAAAAAATGACCGACTAGACTGCGCACCCTATGAATATGCGCGTCCCCCAACTGCGTTTCGAACCTGCCGATGAGCTGGCCGCCCTGTGCAAGGCCGGTGGTGATCCGCTGCGGTTGAACGTGTTGCGCGCGCTGAGCAACGACTCGTTTGGCGTGCTGGAACTGGCGCAGATTTTCGCCACCGGCCAATCCGGCATGAGCCACCATTTAAAGGTGCTGGCCCAGGCCGGGCTGGTGGCCACGCGACGCGAAGGCAACGCCATTTTCTACCGCCGCGCCCTGGCCCCGGCCGAACGCCTGGGCGGTTTGCTACACAGCGCGTTGCTCGATGAAGTCGACAGCCTGGAATTGCCAGCCGACGTACAAACCCGCATCGCCGCCGTGCACGGCCAACGCGCCGCCGCCAGCCAGGACTTTTTCAGCCGCATGGCCGAGAACTTCCAGGCCCAGCAAGACCTGATCGCCGGCCTGCCGCAATACCGCGACAGCGTGCTCGCGCTGCTCGATGCGTTGGGCTTCAACCGCGAAGCCACGGCATTGGAAGTCGGCCCTGGCGACGGTGGTTTTCTGCCCGAGCTGGCCAAGCGTTTCGCCCGTGTTACGGCGCTGGACAACAGCCCCGCCATGCTTGAATTGGCCCGCGTACGCTGTGAGCAAGACGGCCTGAACAACGTTGAATTGCAACTGGCCGATGCCTTAAATGAAGAAAGCGCGCGGCTGACCGCCGACTGCGTGGTGCTGAACATGGTGCTGCACCACCTGGCCGCACCGGCCGACGCGCTGAAACAACTGGCGCAGCGGGTAAAGCCCGGCGGCAGCTTGTTGATTACCGAGTTGTGCCGCCACAACCAGAGCTGGGCCCGCGAGGCCTGTGGCGATCTCTGGCTTGGCTTCGAACAGGACGACCTGGCCCACTGGGCCCAAGCCGCAGGGCTTGAACCCGGTGAAAGCCTCTACATTGGTTTACGCAATGGTTTCCAGATTCAGGTGCGCCATTTTCAGCGCGCCCCTGGTAGCCCGGACCCATCAGCAGCCACAACGCTGCCGAACACTTGATAAACAGGAACCCGTCGAGATGAGCGAATACTCTCTTTTCACCTCTGAGTCCGTGTCTGAAGGACATCCAGACAAAATCGCCGACCAGATTTCCGATGCCGTCCTCGACGCCATCATCGCCCAGGACAAACACGCTCGCGTGGCGTGCGAAACCCTGGTGAAAACCGGCGTTGCCATCATCGCTGGCGAAGTGACCACCAACGCCTGGGTCGATCTGGAAGAAATCGTCCGTAACGTCATCACCGACATCGGCTACACCAGCTCGGACGTCGGCTTCGACGGCGCCACTTGCGGCGTGATGAACATCATCGGCAAGCAGTCCCCCGACATTAACCAGGGCGTTGACCGCAGCAAGCCGGAAGACCAGGGCGCCGGCGACCAGGGCCTGATGTTCGGCTACGCCAGCAACGACACCGACGTGCTGATGCCAGCGCCAATCTGCTACGCCCACCGTCTGGTTGAGCGTCAGGCTGAAGCGCGTAAATCCGGCCTGCTGCCTTGGCTGCGCCCGGACGCCAAATCGCAAGTGACCTTCCGCTACGAAAACGGCAAGCCCGTCGCCGTGGATGCCGTGGTTCTGTCCACCCAGCACAACCCGGAAGTCAGCTACAAAGACCTGCGCGAAGGCGTGATGGAACTGATCGTCAAGCACGTACTGCCGGCTGAATGGCTGCACAAAGACACCCAGTTCCACATCAACCCGACCGGCAACTTCGTGATCGGCGGCCCAGTGGGCGACTGCGGTCTGACCGGCCGCAAAATCATCGTCGACTCCTACGGCGGCATGGCCCGTCACGGCGGCGGCGCGTTCTCCGGTAAAGACCCATCCAAGGTAGACCGCTCGGCCGCTTACGCCGGTCGTTACGTGGCCAAAAACATCGTCGCTGCCGGCCTGGCCGAGCGCTGCGAAATTCAGGTGTCCTACGCCATCGGCGTAGCGCAGCCAACGTCGGTTTCGATCAACACCTTCGGCACCAACAAGGTCAGTGAAGAGAAGATCATCCAACTGGTGCGCGACACGTTCGACCTGCGTCCATACGCCATCACCAAAATGCTCGACCTGCTGCACCCGATGTACCGTCCAACTGCGGCCTATGGCCACTTCGGTCGTACGCCGGAAGAACTGACTGTCGGTGATGACACCTTCACCACGTTCACCTGGGAAAAAACCGACAAGGCCGAACAACTGCGCGCTAACGCCGGTTTGTGAGTGCTTCGGTGAAATGAAAAAGCCCCGCCTTGTGCGGGGCTTTTTTTGTGGTCGATGAAATGGATGTCGAGCCTGCCTTAAGCAACACCGTCATTCCGGAGAAGGTGACGGAGGTCGATCCCAAAACCACCGTCATTCCCGCGCAGGCGACGGAGGTCTATCCCAAAAACCCCGTCATTCCCGCGCAGGCGGCGGTTCGACGACTCGAAATCCAGGCTTCCGGACCGAAGTGGAATAGTCGGTGGTCCCAAGTCCTTTGCCCGCCGAAAAATTCTGGATCCCCGCCTTCGCGAGGATGACGGAGGTTTTTCTCAACATCATCGTCACTTCTGCGAAGGTGGCGGAGATCTATCCCAAAACCACCGTCATTCCCGCGCAGGCGGGAATCCAGAATTTCGGACCGTAGTGGAATAGTCGGCGGTGCCAAGTCCTTTGCCCGCCGAAAAATTCTGGATCCCCGCTTTCGCGAGGATGACGGAGGTTTCTCTCAACATCATCGTCACTCCCCCGCAAGCGGCAAAGACAGTGGCTTTTCCAGCCATAACCTACAACCCCGCCAGCCCGCTCTCCTTGGCACAATTTTCCCAATCCGTAACCTGCCGACTGCCCTCATCCGAACAGGACGTTCGCTATGTTGCGACGGATTGCCTTACTACTCTGCTCAACCCTTCCCCTGCTGTGTTCCGCTGCGCCCTGCCCGCCGTGGGCGCCTGAGCGCGCCGCCCTAGAACTCAACGCCCTTAGCGACCAGATTGGCCAATGGAACGAGGATTACCGCCAGGGCCGCGTCACGGTTGCCGATGAGCTTTACGACCAAACACTCCTGCGACTTCAGGATTGGCGAACCTGCTTCTCAGCCATTCAGGTGGCCGAACCGGCGACCACGCCGACTCAAGGGGGACCGCTTGAGCATCCGGTCGCCCATACCGGGCTCAACAAACTGCCCAACGCGCAGGCGGTTGGCGAATGGTTGAAGCACCGCAGCGATATTTGGGTGCAGCCCAAGGTCGACGGCGTGGCGGTCACCCTGATCTATGCCGATGGGCAGCTGCAGCGCGTTATCAGCCGCGGCGACGGGCTCAACGGCCAGGACTGGACCGACCACGCGCAACACATTCCCGCCATCCCACCCCGCTTGAATGCCAGCGAAGCGCAGACGCTGGTTCAAGGCGAGCTGTATTTGCAGGCCGCTGGCCATGTGCAAGCTAAGCGCGGCGGCATGGGTGCGAGGGCGACGGTGGCGGGGCTGCTCAATCGCAAACAGCTGTCGGATACAGACGGTCAGCGCATCGGCTTGTTCGTGTGGGAGCTGCCAAACGGCCCATTGGATATGCCGTCCCGGCTAGACCGCCTGATTGACCTGGGCTTTACCGATACCGTGAAGCTGACCCACCCGGCCCATTCCCTCGCCGATATAGAGCAGTGGCGCCAGCACTGGTACCAAAGCCCGCTGCCGTTTGCCAGCGATGGCATCGTCATCCGCCAGGGAACCCGGCCCGCCGGCAAGCGCTGGCGAAGCGTGCCGCCGGCAAGCGCGGTGGCGTGGAAATACCCCTACGCCCAGGCGTTGGCCGAAGTGCGGCGGGTGGAGTTCAAAGTCGGCCGCACCGGCCGCGTCACCCCCGTGTTGCACCTGGAACCGGTGCAGTTGGACGACCGCACCATCCGTCGCGTGAGCGTCGGCTCCCTACGGCGCTGGAGCCGCCTGGATATTCGCCCCGGCGATCAGGTGGCCATCGCCTTGGCCGGCCTGACCATTCCGCGCCTTGAAGGTGTGACCTGGCATACGCAAACCCGTGAAGAACTCGCCCCACCTGAGGCGAGTCGCTATCACCTGCTGAGTTGCTGGACGCCGGAACCAGACTGCGCCAGCCAGTTTCGCGCCCGACTGGAGTGGCTGAGCAGCAAAAAAGGCCTGGCGATGGCAGGGGTTGGCCCGGGCACTTGGGAAAAATTAATGAACGCCAACCGCGTTAGCGGGCTGCTCGATTGGTTGGACTTAAGCGAAGCAGAACTGGCGGGCCTGCCAGGCTTGGGTAAACGCAGCGCCAGCAACCTGTATGGCAGCTTCCAAAGCGCATTACAGCAGCCGCTGCCCACTTGGTTGAAAGCGCTGGGGATGCCGCCGACGGGCGAGGCGAGTATGGCTGACACCTGGGACGAGCTCGCGCAGCGTAGCGAACGGGATTGGCTCGACCAGCCCGGCATTGGCAAAACGCGCGCACAGCAACTGACGGCTTTTTTCCGCGATCCGCAGGTGCATGCGTTTCGGGAAAAATTGCAGGCAGCGGGTGTGGGTGGCTTCTGATGACCCGAGCCCACCATCCCAACAGACCGGTTTCTATCGGATAGACTTCTGGCCATCGCGACCTCGGGCAAGCGTCCGGTCGCCGACCTTATTCACTGCCAACGGAGCGTTGCAATGTTGTCTTTACATGCCTTACGTCACCTTGTCACAGCGGCCGCGCTTGGCCTTTTCGCCGCCTCGGCTGTGGCTGCCGAAAGCACTAAAACCCTGACCGGTTGCGCCGCCAAGCGCGACGAAATCCAGCAGCAAATTGAACACGCCAAAGCCGCCGGCAACAGTGCGCAGCAGGCGGGTTTGGAAACGGCATTGAGCCAGGTTAAAAACAACTGCACCGATGAGCAGTTGGAGAAATCACGCGAGCAAAAAGTGTTGGACGCTCAGCATGAGGTGAAACGCCGCGAAAGCGATCTGCAAAAGGCCATGGCCAAAGGCGACCCAGAGAAGATCGATTCCCGCAAAAACAAACTGGCCGAAGCCCGCAAAGAACTCGACGAAGCCAAGAAGCAATTGGAGCGCTGATCAGTGATTGCGGAACGCCTTGTGACAGGTTTCACAGGCGTCTTCCACGGCCTGCACGGGCGCGTCGAGTTTCTTCGCGTCCAGTGCCGGATCCCGGCTGGCGACGACGAGGGCTGCCGTCGCGGCTTCCAGATTTTTCGCTAGCTCCTGAAAGCGCGCCTGGTTTTCCCAAACTTCGGGCTTGGCGCTGCTTTTGTCGGTTTCCTGCACCTGCGGGAAATACTGCCAAGGCTGCTTGGACAACTCGTCGAGCTTTACCGCGCCGGCAGCGAATTTCTCGCTGTCGAACTGCACCCTGCCGCGCAACATGCCGCCCAGGTCTTCACCTGTTTTGAGCATCTGTTTGAAGATGGCCTGACGCTTGCCCTGTGGCGAGTTAGGGTCAACGCCACCGCAAGCGGCAAGTGCCAGGCAGGCAAAAATAATGAGAGTGGCTTTTTTCGAAATCATGGCGAGGCTACTTTTGGCTATTCAACGGCGGCCGCCAGTATCCTCGCCTTGCTCCCGATTACCAACCTTCGACGTCAGACGCTGACGAAGAAAAAGCTCGCGATCAGCGCCATACCAACGCCCCATATCAGCGAGCGAATCGGCGCCCAGTCGGCCAGGTAGCAGATGATGTACAGGATGCGGCTGACGATAAACCAGATCGCCAACAAGTCGATGGTGGTCTGTGCGGCATGGCCGATTTGATGCGCGATGATCACCGCAGCAGCGAATGCCGGCGTCACTTCAAAGCCATTGAGCTGGGCGTTGTTCGCGCGCTTGGCCGGCCCATTCATGGTCGCCTGCAGCGCCCGCGGGTCGTGGTTGTGCTTGGGTGTGAAGCCACCGCCCAAGCCTTTGGCCAGGCCTGTGCAGAGGTAGGGAAGAAACAGCGCAATCAGCACGCACCAGTAAGCAACGGTCATAGCAACTCCTCGGTTTTTTTGTTCCGAGCAGCTTGCCTTGATGCGCGCGCCGAATCCATGACCAGCCGGGCGCTGGCCAATGGCATATCAGTCAATCGCTCGGCTTAGGCCGAACCGCCCTCTTCCTTGAACTGGTCACGGATATAGGTGATCTCGGTTTTGCCATGGGGCGCCGGGTTGCCGTCGGCATCGACATTGACGAACACCATCTTGTCGATGGTCAGGATGCTTTTGCGGGTGATCTTGTTGCGCACCTCGGCGCGCATGGTCAGCGACGTGCGGCCGAAAGCGGTGGCCGTGATGCCCAGCTCGATGATGTCGCTCTGGCGCGCCGACGACACGAAGTTGATTTCCGAAATCAGCTTGGTCACCACGTGTTGGCTACCCAGCTGGATGATCGCGTAGATCGCCGCTTCCTCGTCGATCCACTTCAGCAAGCTGCCGCCGAACAAGGTGCCGTTGGGGTTGAGGTCTTCGGGCTTCACCCATTTGCGTGTGTGGAAGTTCATACCTGCTCCTCGTGTTAGAACGCCCGCAGCATGGCAGAAGCGATGCGAGGCTGTCGCAACAACGCTGTTAATAGTGGCTATAGCCCATTGCGACAGAAAGCCTTGGGCAAGCTCGCCAGCGCAGCTATAATCCCCCAGCTTCAAAGTGGCCCCCTGGATTGTGGGTCGCTCCCGCCACCTGTTCGAGGGGCGCTGCAGCAGGTTCTTCCGTCGCGAAGTGGCCTGTCAGGCTCGAGCAGGGCGTAGAGAACAGCCATTCGCTGGCTGTTAAAACGCATCAACGGCGCCCATTCGCACACCACGAATGGAGTTACAGCATGAGCGCTGCTTTTACCGACTATAAAGTCGCCGATATTTCCCTGGCCGCTTGGGGCCGTCGCGAAACCATCATCGCCGAATCCGAAATGCCAGCCCTGATGGGCCTGCGCCACAAGTACGCCGGCGAGCAGCCGCTGAAAGGCGCGAAGATCATCGGCTGCATCCACATGACCATTCAGACTGCCGTGCTGATCGAAACCCTGGTTGCCCTGGGTGCCGAAGTACGCTGGTCGTCCTGCAACATTTTCTCCACCCAAGACCAAGCCGCTGCTGCCATCGCTGCTGCCGGCATTCCGGTGTTCGCCTGGAAAGGTGAAACCGAGCAAGAGTACGAGTGGTGCATCGAGCAAACCATCCTCAAAGATGGCCAGCCGTGGGACGCCAACATGATTCTCGACGACGGCGGCGACCTGACCGAAATCATCCACAAGAAATACCCGGCCATGCTCGACAAGATTCACGGCGTGACCGAAGAAACCACCACCGGCGTACACCGTCTGCTGGACATGCTGGCCAAGGGCGAGCTGAAAATCCCGGCCATCAACGTCAACGACTCGGTGACCAAGAGCAAGAACGACAACAAGTACGGCTGCCGTCACAGCCTGAACGACGCCATCAAGCGCGGCACCGACCACCTGTTGTCCGGCAAGCAAGCGCTGGTCATCGGCTACGGCGACGTGGGCAAAGGCTCGGCTCAGTCGCTGCGTCAGGAAGGCATGATCGTCAAGGTCACCGAAGTGGACCCGATCTGCGCCATGCAAGCCTGCATGGACGGCTTTGAAGTGGTTTCGCCGTTTATCGATGGCAACAACGACGGCACCGCCGCCAGCATCGACAAACAACTGCTGGGCAAAATCGACTTGATCGTGACCACTACCGGTAACGTCAACGTCTGCGACAGCAACATGCTCACCGCCCTGAAAAAACGCGCAGTGGTCTGCAACATCGGTCACTTCGACAACGAGATCGACACCGCTTTCATGCGCAAAAACTGGGCATGGGAAGAAGTGAAGCCACAGGTGCACAAGGTTCACCGCACCGGCGCTGGCAGCTTCGATCCGCACAACGATGACTACCTGATTCTGCTCGCCGAAGGCCGCCTGGTTAACCTGGGCAACGCCACCGGCCACCCGAGCCGCATCATGGACGGTTCGTTCGCCAACCAGGTTCTGGCGCAAATCTTCCTGTTCGGCCAGAAGTACGCCGACCTGTCGCCGGCTGAAAAAGCTGAGCGCCTGACTGTGGAAGTGCTGCCGAAGAAACTCGACGAAGAAGTGGCCCTGGAAATGGTCAAGGGTTTCGGCGGCGTTGTGACCAAGCTGACCAAAACGCAAGCCGACTACATCGGCGTGCCGCAGGAAGGCCCGTTCAAGCCACACGCCTACCGCTACTGATGTGCCCGGCGCCCGCACCCGCGGGCGCTTTGCCGCGAAGTACAGGCTCGCGCTTTCCGATTGGAAGCCGGGCCTGTCGACCATTCGCCAGCGTTTCCGAGAGCACTTTTAAATGAGCAAAGAACGTCGCTACAGCTTCGAGTTCTTCCCGACCAAGACCGACGCTGGGCATGAAAAACTGTTAGCCACTGCCCGCGTGCTGGCTGGCTACAACCCCGATTTCTTCTCCTGCACCTACGGTGCCGGTGGTTCGACCCGCGACCGCACGATCAACACCGTGCTGCAACTGGACAGCGACGTGAAGGTGCCGACCGCACCGCACCTGTCCTGCGTGGGCGACAGCAAGGCCGAACTGCGCGCCCTGCTCAAGCAATACCAGGATGCGGGCATCAAACGCATCGTCGCCCTGCGCGGCGACCTGCCATCGGGCATGGGTATGGCCAGCGGCGAGCTGCGCCACGCCAACGACCTGGTCAGCTTTATCCGTGAAGAGACCGGCAGCCACTTCCACATCGAAGTCGCCGCCTACCCGGAAATGCACCCGCAAGCGCGCAACTTCGAAGACGACATCGCCAACTTCGTGCGCAAGGCCAAAGCCGGCGCCGACAGCGCGATCACTCAGTACTTCTTCAACGCCGACAGCTACTTTTACTTCGTCGAGCGCGTGCGCAAGATGGGCGTCACCATTCCGATCGTGCCGGGCATCATGCCGATCACCAACTACAGCAAACTCGCGCGTTTCTCCGACGCCTGCGGCGCTGAAATTCCACGCTGGATTCGCAAACAGCTGGAGGCTTACGCCGACGACATCGAGAGCATTCAGGCGTACGGCGAGCAGGTCATCACAGAAATGTGCGACCGCCTGCTGCAAGGTGGCGCACCGGGCTTGCACTTCTACACCCTGAACCAGGCAGAACCGAGCCTGGCCGTGTGGAACAACCTCAAACTGCCGCGCTAAGCAAAAGTTTGCAGCGCTTCAAATGAACAAAGCGCGGAATTGAAGTGTCAATTCCGCGCGGCTGAAACACGAAGCACACGAATTAAGAGCGCTTCTGGACTAAGGCCAGGCAAGGCGGAGTGAAATCAAAAAGCGCAGCGTACTCAAGTACGTGAGCATTTTTTATTTCGCTCCAACGCAGCATGGCCGACGGCCAGGAGTGCGCAGCCGTACACTGATGTATATACTCCGGGCTCCCTGGCTACGCCCGGACGCCGGCCCCCCTAGAGGGCCCGCAGGACCGGACGGGAACGCGCCCTCAACGCGTTTCATGCACGGCAGAATTTCCCCTATGGGCCACGCCCTCACTAAACAGGATTACTCATGTCCTTTGCTTCCCTCGGTCTCTCCGAGGCTTTAGTCCGCGCCGTCGAGGCTGCTGGCTACACCGAGCCCACTCCAGTGCAACAGCGGGCCATTCCCGCCGTGTTGCAAGGTCGCGATCTGATGGTTGCCGCCCAGACGGGCACCGGCAAAACCGGTGGCTTCGCCTTACCCATCCTCGAGCGCTTGTTCCCCAATGGTCATCCGGACCGCGAGCACCGCCACGGCCCGAAACAGCCGCGCGTACTGGTGCTGACGCCCACCCGCGAGCTGGCCGCGCAAGTGCACGACAGCTTCAAGCTGTATGCCCGCGATCTGAAATTCGTCTCGACCTGCATCTTCGGCGGCGTTGGCATGAACCCGCAGGTGCAAGCCATGGCTCGCGGTGTCGACGTACTCGTCGCCTGCCCCGGTCGCTTGCTCGATCTGGCCAGCCAAGGCAGTGTCGACCTCTCGCACGTTGAGATTCTGGTGCTCGACGAAGCCGACCGTATGCTCGACATGGGCTTTATCCATGACGTGAAAAAGGTGCTGGCGCGCTTGCCGTCCAAGCGTCAGAACCTGCTGTTCTCGGCGACGTTCTCCAAAGACATCACCGACCTCGCCGGCAAGCTGCTGCATAACCCCGAGCGCATTGAAGTGACGCCGCCCAACACCACGGTCGAGCGCATCGAGCAACGGGTGTTCCGCCTGCAGTCCAACCACAAGCGCGCCCTGCTCGCCCACTTGATTACCGCTGGCGCGTGGGAACAGGTGCTGGTGTTCACCCGCACCAAACACGGCGCCAACCGTCTGGCCGAGTACCTCGACAAACACGGCCTGCCGGCTGTGGCGATTCACGGCAACAAAAGCCAGAACGCGCGCACCAAGGCCCTGGCTGATTTCAAAGCCAACGCCGTACGTGTGCTGGTTGCTACCGACATCGCCGCTCGCGGTCTGGACATCGACCAGTTGCCCCACGTGGTCAACTTCGAACTGCCCAACGTTGAAGAAGATTACGTGCACCGCATCGGCCGTACCGGCCGTGCCGGTCGCAGCGGTGAGGCCATTTCGCTGGTCGCGCCGGATGAAGAGAAATTGCTCAAAGGCATTGAGCGCATGACCAAGCAGAAAATCGCCGACGGCGACCTGATGGGCTTTGATGCCAGCACCGTGGAAGCGGAAAAACCGGAAGTGCGCGAGCGCCCTGAAGGTCAGAACCGTGGCCGTGGCCCGCGTGATCCGAACAAACCAGGCGGTGGCGGCGGCGGTGATCGTCGTGGCAGCGGGCGTAAAGACAAAGGCAAGGACGGCAAAGACAAACCCGCCGCCCAGGGCCGCGACAAGCCAGCCAACCCGGGCCGTCAGCAACAGCCGCGCCAGGGTCAGCCTCGCAGCAACGAACCCCGTCAGCCACGCACCAGCAGCGCTGCGGCGGTGGTGCCACCCGTGCCAGCGGATCGCGCGCCGGATGAGTTTCTCGACGACGAAATCGATAACTTCGGTAACCGCGCCGACTACGTCAGCCCGAACCAGGGCAATCGTCAGCAGAACCGTGGCCGCAAGCCGGCCGCTGCTGGCGCGGCGCCTAGCGCACCGCGCGCCGCTGGCCAGCCGCCACGGGGCCAATCGCCCCGTCCGCAGGGTCAAGCAAAACCGCAAGGCCAACGCAGTGGCGGTGGCGCTAATGCCCAGGGTAAACGCCCGCAACGCAGCGGCGGCCAACCCCGTCGCGACGAGTCGCGCGCCCGCCCCGACGCCTTGCGTCAGGAACCGGCCGTTCGCGGTCCGCGCGAGCCACAGCACCAGCCAGTGATCGTGCACAAGGAGTCGAAAATAGACCGCACCTTGACGCCCGAGCAGCTGGAGCAATTGGACAAACTGCCGAGCCGCAATCGTGGCGAGAAACCGGCATTGCTGACCCGTAACCGCGAAGGCTAAGGCTCAGCGTTACAACAAAAACACCGGCCCTGTGCCGGTGTTTTTGTTTGGGCCTGACATTTCGATTGGGCGCGATGTGTGTGATAAAAAGCATCGCGGCTAAAGCCGCTCCCACAGGTTCTGCGCGAGCTTTTATAAAAGCTGCGCCCATAAAAAACGCCGGCATCAGCCGGCGTTTTTTATGGGCGGTTAAACCCTTACTTCTTTACACCTTCAAACGAGATCTGCAGTTCCAGCTCTTGGGATTTCGGGCCCAGGTCTTTCTGGATGTCGAAATCTTTCAGCTTGATGGTGGTGGTGCCTTCGAAGCCGGCGCGGTAGCCGCCCCATGGGTCTTTGCCTTCGCCGAGGAAGGTTGCCTTGATCACAACCGGCTTGGTCACGCCGTGCAGGGTCAGGTCGCCAGTCACGTCGGCCTTGCCTTCGCCAGTCGATTTAACCGAGGTGGATACGAACTTGGCTTCCGGGAATTTCGACACGTCGAGGAAGTCGGCGGTGCGGATGTGCTTGTCGCGCTCGGCGTGGTTGGTGTCAACGCTGGTGGTTTTCAGCGTTACGTTGATTTTGCTGGCTTCCGGGTTCTTAGCATCAAAGCTGAACGAGCCGTCCCAATCTTTGAACGTGCCGTAGATGTAGCTGTAACCCAGGTGGCTGATTTTGAAATCGATGAAGGCGTGCTGACCGGTTTTGTCGATGGCGTAGTCGTCGGCCATGGCGTGCCCAGCGCTGAGCATTGCGGTGCCGAGTGCCAGAGCGGCCAGGGATTTTTTCAGGGTTGCGTTGAACATTGCGTAAGTCCTTCTTGTGCAGTGAGAGAGCTAGTCGGCGCGACGGCCAAACATGCGGGTCAGGGTTACATCGTGATCAATAAAGTGGTGCTTTAAAGCTGCTAACGCGTGAACCCCGGCAAAAATTACCAAGGCCCACGCCAGGTACAAGTGCACCGCGCCGGCCAGATCTTCCTGGTCAGGAATGCTGGTCAAAGTGGCGGGCACAGCGAACAAACCGAACACCTCGATGGGGCGGCCATCGGCGGTGGAAATCAGGTAGCCGGCGATCAGCACGGCGAACAACAACAGGTACAAGGCGCCATGGCCGAGCTTGGCGCCCAAGCGGGTGGCGCGGCTGTAGCTGCTTAGCGTCGCCGGGGCCGGACTGATAAAGCGCCATAGCAAACGCACGATCATCAAACCCAGCAGGGTCAGGCCGATGCTTTTATGCAGCGCCGGGGCGGAGTGGTTGTAGGGGCTGTAATAATCGAGCGTGACCATCCACAGGCCCAAACCGAACAATCCAAATACCGCTAATGCGATGCCCCAGTGCAAAACAATGCTGACCAGACCATAACGGGAAGGGGAGTTGCGCAGTTGCATGTAAGGGGTTCCCTAAAAAAGCAGTGGGCTAAGACTAGCGGTTAATCTATCGAGTTAAAGCGAAAAATTCTGCTTTGAAATATCGGGAAATACGATCGGTTCGCGACCGTGCAAACTAAACGTCGAAGCGTCAGCAATTGGCTGTAAGTCCGCCCCTGCTCGCCCGTTAACCCCCCGGCGCGTCGGCGGCCTTTATTCTTCCTTCTTGAACACATAAAACAGATTCGGCTCGCTGACGATGTACAGATTGCCCGCGTTATCGCTGGCAATGCCCTCCGCCTGGGGCACGGTTTTCTTCAGCCCACTCTGGCCGCGCAACAAAGACAACGTGCTGATCGGCTTGCCGTCGGTGTCCAGCTCGATCACCAGCCGCGACTCATCCGACAGCGCCAGCAAATGCCCGGTGGGCATGTCGAAATCCAGACTCGACAGGTCGCGCACAAACAGCCCGGCGTCCCGTTGGGGATCGTCTACCACGTGCACGGCGAAGGGGCGGTCGACATTGGTGTGGGGGAACCCGTGCACCTCATAGATGCGCACCGGGTCGCGCTCCTTGGCCACAAATAGGCGCTGGCCTTTGGCGTCGTAGGCCAGGCCTTCAAAGCCTTTGTTGCCACTGGGGCCCAGGCCGAGGGAGAGCTGCTGGGCGTCGTCGGCGCGTACTGGCGTTGAGGTTTCATCCAACTGCACACTGATCAAACGTTGGCGGCGCTCGTCGGTGATGACATACACGCCAGGGCTGATGTATTCGATCGCTTCAGGGTCGCCAAAGCCCAGCAGCGGGATGCGCCGTAGCACGTCGCCGGCCAGCGACAGTTCGATAATTTCCGAGCGCTGGTTGGTCACGGTGAAAAGCGTGTTGCGGTCGGGGTCGTAGGTCAGGGCCGACACATCGTCATCCAGGCCCTTGATGGGCATGGCCTCAACGCTCACCCGATACGCCGGCAGCCACAGCGAGCGCGCTTGCCACGCTTCGCCATGGCGCCATTCTTGCACCTGAAACCAGGCCCGTTCGAACAGCCGAAACTCCTGCGCAGCCGCTGCCAGGACGATCAATGCGCCGAGCACCACGGCTCCCAGCAGGTACTTCAAGGTCAGCAGACGACGCATCAGGGGGTTCTCGCAAAAGGTGGCGGGGCAGAAAACGGGCGCTAGAAATAGCACAGCCATGCTGAATTGAAACTTAACCGTGCACGCCGGTTGCAGTTCGCCGCACTGGCGTTACAAGAAGAAGCATCAAGGGCAGAAATATGGGCTTGTCATTACTTCCCGAAG
Source organism: Pseudomonas sp. AC136 (assembly GCF_979258585.1). Taxonomy (NCBI): domain Bacteria; kingdom Pseudomonadati; phylum Pseudomonadota; class Gammaproteobacteria; order Pseudomonadales; family Pseudomonadaceae; genus Pseudomonas; species Pseudomonas sp. AC136. The sequence goes on along the minus strand of NZ_OZ409865.1, from coordinate 3,576,072 downwards.
ACCGCGCACGCACCACCCTTCACACCATCGCCCTGGCCGTCAGCCAGCTCAGCGAAACCGGCATCCCTCGCCAGCGTTTGCTGCACGACAGCGGCCTGAGCAGCGCCGACCTGGAAACCCCGGAAAAGCTCATCAGCCCCGCGCAAGAGCTGCGCGTGTTCGCCAACGCCATTCAATGCACCCGCGACCCGGCGCTCGGGCTCTCGATGGGCCTGCGTATGCACGTGTCGGCCTACGGCATCCTCGGCTACAGCATGCTCGCCAGCCGCACATTGCGCGACGCGCTCAACCTGGCGATGGCCCAACCGACCCTGCTGGGCACGTATTTCAAATTGCACCTGGAAGAAGACGGCGACGAGGCTCGCCTGGTCGCGCGCGGTTATCGCTATGCGCCAGAGCTGACGGTGTTCAACACCGAGCTGTGTTTGATGTCGTTGCTCACGGTGATTCGCGACCTGTTGGGCGAAGCGGTGCGCCCGCGCAGCGTGCATTTCTCCTACCGCCCGCCCTTGCATGCACATTCCTACACGCAGTTGTTCGGCTGCCCGGTGGAGTTTGGTGAGCCGGTGAATACCTTGTGCTTCAGCGCCGCCCTGCTCGACCGCGAGCTGCCGCTGGCCGACCCGGTGAGCTGCCATTACGGCGTGCAGCAATGCCTGAAACTCGCCGCGCAACTGGACAGTGGTCAGGATGTGCTCGAGCAGATTCGTCAGCACCTGAGCAGCAACATGCGTGAGGCCAGCAGCCTGGAACGTGTGGCCAACCAATTGCACCGCAGCGCTCGCACCCTGCGCCGCCATCTCACGCGCATGAACACCAGTTACCAACGTCTGCTCGACGAAGTGCGTTACGACAAGGCGCGCCAACTGCTGATGCAAACCGACCTGCCCATTTACCTGATCGCCGAGCAGTTGGGCTACAGCGAAACCGCCAGTTTTCGCCATGCGTTTTTGCGCTGGAGCGGGCAGACGCCTAGCGTGTATAGACGTTAGCAGCCAACTTGGCCGCATCTATCCCCTTTTGACCGTTTCTATCGTTCTGCCCTGCGGGTCACGCTGACAGAATCGAAGACACGCTTGGCAGCCGTTTCGTATGTGCTAAAAGCCAACAATAACAACGGGTTATAGAACTCTATGGGAAATTCCAGCGCCATCAGCATTGAGCAGCTCAGCATGGAATTCGGCGACCCTGGTCAGGGCGTCAAAGCCCTCGATACGGTTTCTCTGGAAATCCAGTCCAACGAATTCTTCACCCTGCTCGGCCCTTCTGGCTGCGGCAAAACCACGTTGCTGCGCCTGATCGCCGGCTTCGAACAACCCAGCGCCGGCACCATTCGCTTATACGGCGAAGCCATGCAGGACTTGCCGCCCTTTCGCCGCCCGGTGAATACCGTTTTCCAAAGCTACGCGCTGTTTCCCCACATGACGGTGGCGCAAAACATCGCCTTCGGTTTGGAAATGCGCGGGCTGAGCAAGGCGGAAATCAGCGAAACCGTGACCCGCATGTTGGCCCTGGTAAAGCTGCCGGATGTGGGCGCACGCCGTGCCGACCAGCTTTCCGGCGGCCAGCAGCAACGCATCGCCCTGGCCCGCGCTCTGGCCAATCGGCCGAAGGTGTTGCTGCTGGATGAGTCGTTGTCGGCGCTGGATCAGAAGCTGCGCAAGGACATGCAGATCGAGCTCAAGCGTTTGCAGAGCGAAACCGGCATCACCTTTATCTTCGTGACCCACGATCAGGAAGAAGCGCTGACCATGTCCGACCGCATCGCGGTCATGAGCAAGGGCCGCATCTTGCAGGTGGGCACGCCGACCGAAATCTACGAAGCACCGGCCAACCGCACCGTGGCCGACTTTATTGGCGAGACCAACTTCTTAACGGCCGAGGCCAGCGACGACGGCGTGAAGCTGAGCGACGGTCAGTTGCTCAGCACGCTCACCGAACATCGCGGCCCGGTCACCCTGGCCATACGCCCGGAGCGGGTGAGCCTGGCCGCCGACGGTCAGTTGCTCGGCGAGGTCGAGAACGTGGTGTATGTCGGCACCGACACCGTGTACCACCTGGACGTCGCCGGCCAAGGCGGCTTCCGCGTGCGCCAGCAGAACCGCGACGGCGCACTTGGCGGCTATCAGGTCGGCGACAAGGTGCGGGTGCAGGTGCCCAGCGCCGCCATCAAGGTGCTGGTCGAATGAGTACGCCACGGCTGTTGGCCGAACGCCGCCAACTGGGCCGCCGCCTGCTGCTCAGCACGCCGGCCATGCTCACGTTGCTGGTGTTCATGCTGCTGCCGCTGGGCATCATGTTTGTGGTGTCGATCCTGCAATCCGGCGAGTACGGCGGGGTGAAGTGGGGCGAGTATTCCCTGGAGGCGTACCGCAATTTCTTCTACGAGCGCGATCTGGATGACGTGTTGGTGTTCAACACCGACTACCTGGAGATCTTTCAGCGCTCGTTCTGGCTGTCGATCCTGACCACCGCCGGGTGTCTGCTGATCGGTTTCCCCACCGCGCTGTACCTGGCGTTGCAGAGCGAGCGCAAACGCAACCTGCTGCTTTTTCTGGTGACCGTGCCGTTCTGGACCAACCTGCTGGTGCGCGCCTATGCCTGGATGTTGCTGCTGCGCAACGGCGGGCTGGTGGACGAAGGGCTGCAAGGCCTGGGCATCACCCAACATGGCTTGGGGCTGCTGTACACCGACAACGCCGTGATCATCGGGCTGCTCTATACCTACCTGCCGTTTATGGTGCTGCCGATTTACACCAGCCTGGAAAAAATGGACTGGCGCCTGGTCGAGGCCGCGTTTGACCTGGGCGCCAATCGCTTTCATGCGCTCAAACGCATCATCGTGCCGCTGGCCATGCCGGGCATCGTTGCCGGCAGCATTCTGGTGTTCATTCCCTCGCTGGGTAACTACATCATTCCCGAGCTGCTCGGGGGCGGCAAAACCCTGATGATCGGCAACCTTATCCAGTTGCAATTCGGCAGCTCGCATAACTGGCCGCTCGGCGCCGCGCTGTCGTTTGCGCTGCTCAGTTTCGTGTTGCTGGCCATGCTGGTGTACAGCCTGCGCTTCAAGCCGGGCACTGCCGGGGGGCATCCATGAACACGCGCAATCCGTTGTGGCGCTTCGCGGGCATGCGGCCGGCGGCGTGGTTCTTCTTTATTTTTCTGTACCTGCCGATTGTGGTGCTGGTGGTCCTCAGCTTTAACGGCGGGCAATCGGCAACGCTGTGGGACGGTTTCAGCCTGAAGTGGTACAGCGTGGTCGCCAACGATGCGGAGGTGGTGCGCGCGGCGAAGAACTCGCTGATCGTCGCCACGCTCGCCACCTTGATTGCCACGTCGCTGGCGACATTAGCGGCGCTGGGCATGCGCGGTCGTGCCTTTCGTGGGCAAACCTTAATGAGCGGCGTGCTCGGCTTGCCGCTGTTGGTGCCGGAGATTGTCACGGCAGTGTCGACGCTGATGTTCTTCTCGTTTATCGGCCTGAAACTGAGCCTGTTCACCATCCTCATTGCCCACGTCGTGTTCTGCATTCCGTTTGCGTACCTGCCGATTCGCGCCCGCCTCGAAGGCATGAATCCGTACCTGCTCGAAGCCGCCGCCGACCTCTACGCCTCGCCGTGGAAGGCGTTCTGGAAAGTGACGTTTCCGCTGCTCAGTCCGGGCATCGTTTCCGGGGCGATGCTGGCGTTCATCATTTCCATGGACGACTTCGTGATCACCTACTTCGTGGCCGGCGCCGGCGCCACCACGTTGCCGGTGTACATCTTCAGTTCGATTCGCATGGGTATCTCGCCGAAGATCAATGCGATCTCGTCGATCATCCTGGTGATTTCCATCGCGTTTGTGGCGCTGTCGTATTACGTGGGTCAGCGCAAACGCTAACGCTCTCTAAAAAAGTCCAGCAAGGAGCTTTGCCATGCACGTTCGCACCACCTCGCTCGCGTTGTCCCTGCTATGCGCCATGGGCATCGCCACCTCGGCTCAGGCCGCCGGCACGCTGCACTTCGCCAACTGGTCGGACTACTACCCGCCAGAGCTGCTGAAAAAATTCGAAGCCGACACCGGCATCAAGGCCACGCTCGACGCCTACGACTCCAACGAAACCCTGCTGGCCAAACTCAAAGCCGGCGGCGGCGCGTACGACGTGGTGGTGCCCTCGGACAGCTTTATCGAAATCATGGTCAAAGAAGACCTGCTGCAGAAGTTCGACAAGAGCAAGCTCACCAACCTCGCCCTCCTTAAAGACACCTTCAAAACCCTGAGCTTCGATCCGGGCCACGACTACAGCGTGCCGTACCTGTGGGGCACCACGGGTTACAGCTACGACACCGCCAAGGTGCCGGGCGGCAAACTGGAAGAAAGCTGGAAGCCCTTCTTCGAGCCCGACCCCGAACTGAAAGGCAAAGTCGTGGCGTTGAATTCGATTGAAGAACTGTTCGTGCCGGCTGCGTTCTACCTGGGCATCGACCAGTGCACCGAAGACCCGAAAGCTGCGCAGAAAATTCAGGACCTGCTGCTTAAGCAGAAACCTTCCCTGGCCATGTACAACAGCGACGGCACTATCGAGCGCATGGCCGCCGGTGAAGTGACGATGCACCAGCAATGGAACGGCGCCTTCCACCGCGCCCAGGCCCAGCGCGCGAGCCTGACGTACGTGTACCCGAAAGAAGGCATTCGGGTGTTTATCGACAACTTCGCCATTCCCAAGGACGCCACCAACGTGGCCGAAGCCCACGCCTTCATCAACTGGATGATGAAACCGGAAAACATCGCGGCCGCCTCCAACTTCGCCAAGTACAACAACGCCATCGAAGGCTCGGATAAGTTCATGGACAAAGAACTGTTCGACGACCCGGCCATCAACACCCCGGCCGACAAACTCGACCGCCTGAAACCCTTCGAACTCTGCTCCCCCAAAGCCCTGGCCCTGCGCGCCAAGGTGTGGACCAAGTTGAAGAAATAAGCCGAAAACCGCGCCTGCGGTGATCCCTGTAGGAGCGGCTTTAGCCGCGATGCTCGTGATCTAAGAGCATCGCGGCTAAAGCCGCTCCTACAGGAAAAACCATAACGACAAACCCTCTTTCACAGGCCTGCTCCTGAGGGCACTCCCATGCTGACGATTTATAGCGACGACCATCACCTGCACCACGGCAAGTACGAGTTGATCGGCGGCCAGTTCACGCCGTGTTTTGAGATGCCCAGCCGCGCCGACATGGTGCTCGATCGCGCCAAATCCGTTGGCCTGGGCGATGTACACGCGCCGCTGGATTTCGGCTTGGCGCCGATTCGCCGTGTGCACACCGAGGGCTTTGTGCGCTTTCTGCAGAACGCCTGGAGCGACTGGCAAGCCATCGGCCGCCAGCACGACATGCTGCCCATCGCCTGGCCGACCCGGCGCCTGCGTCAGGTAGAACCGACGGCCATCGACGGTCGTCTGGGCTACTACTCGTTTGATGCCGGCGCGCCGATTACGGCTGGCACCTGGCAGGCGATTCTAAGTTCGGCCAACGTCGCCCTGACCGGCCAGGCCGAACTGGCGAAAGGCGCGCGCGGGGTGTTTTCTCTTTGCCGGCCGCCAGGTCACCACGCGGCCGCTGACTACATGGGCGGTTATTGCTACCTGAACAACGCCGCCATTGCCGTGCAGGCCTTGCTCGACCTGGGCGCCAAGCGCGTGGCCGTGCTGGACGTGGATTACCACCACGGCAACGGCACGCAGGATATTTTCTACGAGCGCGCCGACGTGCTGTTCACCTCGATTCACGGCGACCCACGGTTCGAGTATCCCTATTTCCTCGGTTTCGCCGACGAGAAAGGCGCCGGCGTCGGCTGCGGCTTCAACATCAATTACCCACTGGCCGAGGGCAGCGATTGGTCGGTGTGGAGCCTGGCCCTGGCCGACGCCTGCCGGCAAATTCAGGCCTACGCGCCGGATGCGTTGGTGGTGTCGCTGGGCGTGGACACATACAAGTCCGATCCCATTTCGCAGTTCAAACTCGACAGCCCCGATTACCTGCGCATGGGCGAAATCATCGGCAAGCTCGGCTTGCAGACGTTGTTCGTTATGGAGGGCGGCTACGCGGTCGAGGAGATCGGCATCAACGCCATCAACGTGCTGCAAGGGTTCGAAAGCGTCGCCTAAGCGCGGTGTGTCAGCCATAAAAAAGCCCGCCCCGGTGCAATGCCAGGGCGGGCTTTTTACGGCGCAGTGTTTACATCACTTCGACGATATCCACGTCCACTTCACGGCTCATCAGATCGCGCTCGACTTCGCCGGTGAGCTTGACCTTGGCGCTGTCGGAGATGGCTTGTGGCGGCCAGTCTTCGTCATCGATTTCCACTTCGATGGTGCCGCTGGCGTCTTTGAATTCGTAGCGATCACCTTTCAGGCGTTTGACGATCTGGCCTTGCAGCACCACCGGCGCATCGTCGGCGGCATCCAGCGCAGCGGCTACGCTGGTGATTTGCTGGGTGGCGCCAGGGCCGGTGTAACCGCCGGCGGCCACAGCGGCGCCGGACAGCAGTGGAATAAACAACAGGGCGAGTGCTTGGGTTTTCAGTTTCATCAGGACAATCCCGTTCTGGTAAATGACGGGGTTAGGTTAAGCAGCGCACCTGAACTGAAACTGAATAGCGCCTTAATCGAAGCTTAAGACGGGTCGGCCGGTTTCTCTTTGCGGAACACGTAAAACAGGTTCGGCTCGCTGACCATATAAATGGTGCCCTGCTCATCGATGGCCACGCCTTCGGCGCGCGGAATGCTGTCGTGCAGGCCGTTCATGCCGCCGTACAAACTGATAAAGCTGACCGGCTGACCGTGCTCGTCCATTTCCAGCAGCAACTTGGATTGGGCCGACAACACCAGCGAATGGCCGGTGCGCGGATCGACGCTCAGGGCCGAGATATTGCGCATATACAGCTGGTCGCTAGGCAGCGGCTCCATCTGCCCGGCCAACCCGGCGGTGCCATCACTGCTCCAACTGAACAGGGCCGTGGGTGAGCGCTCTTTACCCAGCAGCAGGCGCTTCTGCGCGGGATCCCAGGCGATGCCTTCAAAGCCTTTGTTGCCGGACTCGGCGTAGCCCAGGTCAAACTCGCGGGTGTCGATGGCGCGCAGTTCCAGGGCCACCGGCCCGAGCTTGAAAATCGACAGCGTACGGCGGCGCTCGTCGGTGATCGCCATGTTGCCGTTACTCAGCATCGCCACGCCCTCGGGGTTGGAAAACCCCACCAGGGCAATGCGCCGCAGCACTTCACCCTCCAGGCTCAGTTCCACCAACAGCGGCTCTTTGCCGGTAACGGTGAACAGGGTTTTGGAGTCGGGGTTGTATGTGAGGTCCGAGGTTTCATCGTCCTCGAGGTCTTTCAGGGGTTTGGCTTGAATCACCGGGCGGTAGCCGGGAAGCCAGATGCTGGCAGCGCGCTCGGCTGAGTCGAAGTTGTCTTCATCCGCCCAATACTTCGCCTGGCCGAGCCAATGCTGTGTATAGGCGAGCACCGCAACGGTGAGCAGTACGAAGGCGAGTAGCAGCCAGGGCCAGCTGCGACGAAACGAAAAGGAGCGAGCGGTGGGCATGGGACGTTCTCTGTTACTGCAGCAGCAAGCTAGCGGCCAAAGCAGGAGATTACGGTTTGATCATCCGTGAACAACCGCGAACCCGCGCGCATCGGCGCGGGCGGTGCCGAACTGTACATCAGCCGTTCGCGGTTATCCCATCCATCAGTGATTACAACGCTTGTACGCAGCGCCGTTTACAGCACGCGGGTCGTCACGCTCGAATGGCCGACCAGTTCGAGCAGCAATTCATCACCTTGGTTCAATGGCCCAACGCCGGCCGGGGTGCCAGTGAGAATCACGTCACCGGGCTGCAAGCTGAAGTGCCCGGCAATGTGGGCAATGATCGGCAGAATTGGATTGAGCATCGAGGCGCTGGTGCCGTCCTGGCGCACTTCACCGTTGATGCTCAGACGAATGCCGATCTCGGTCAGATCGCTCACCGCATCGCTGCTGACAAAAGGCGCCAGCACGCAGGCACCGTCGAACGACTTGGCCACTTCCCACGGATAACCCTTTTCCTTGAGCTTGGCTTGCACGTCACGCAGGGTCAGGTCCAGCGCCGGGGCGAAGCCGGAGATGGCGTCGAGCACTTCTTCCTGATTCGGTTTACGCGACAGCGGCTTGCCGATCAGCACGGCAATTTCCGCTTCGTAGTGCACGCCGCCACGGTCGGTCGGAATGCTGAAGCCGCCCTCGGCTTCCACCACGCAGCTGCCCGGTTTGATAAACAGCAGCGGCTCGGTGGGCACCGGGTTGTTCAGCTCTTTGGCGTGCTCGGCGTAGTTGCGGCCAACGCACACCACTTTGCCGATGGGGAAATGGATGGTGGTGCCGTCGAGGTAACGGTGTTGGTAGCTCATAAACACTCCTGAATTGAGTTGGGGCCTATCGCGGCTAAAGCCGCTCCTACAGATAGGGCAGTTTTGTAGGAGCGGCTTTAGCCGCGATAGGCCAGACCTGGAAACAGAGCTTACAAGGCAAAAATTTTGCCCGGGTTCATGATGCCGTTCGGGTCGAACACCGCCTTGATGGCCTTCATGTAAGCGATCTCGGCCTCGGAACGGCTGTAGGTCAGGTAATCGCGCTTGGTCATGCCCACGCCGTGTTCGGCGGAAATCGAGCCGTTGTACTTCTGCACGATCTCGAACACCCACTTGTTCACCGTGGCGCACTTGGCGAAGAACTCGTCTTTGCTCAGGTTGTCGGGCTTGAGGATGTTCAGGTGCAAGTTGCCGTCGCCGATATGGCCGAACCAGACGATTTCGAAATCCGGGTAGTGCTCGCCAACGATGGCGTCGATGTCATGCAAAAACGCTGGCACCTGGGCGACGGTCACGGAGATGTCGTTCTTGTACGGCGTCCAGTGCGAGATGGTTTCAGAGATGTACTCGCGCAGCTTCCACAGATTCTGCAGCTGCTGCTCGCTCTGGCTCATCACGCCGTCCAGCACCCAGCCTTGCTCCACGCAATGCTCGAACGTGGCGAGCGCCGCTTCGGCGACTTCTTCGGTGGTGGCTTCGAATTCCAGCAGCGCATAGAACGGGCACTCGGTTTCGAATGGCGCCGGCACATCGCCACGGCCCATGATTTTGGCCAGGGCTTTGTCAGAGAAGAATTCGAAGGCGGTGAGGTCGAGCTTGTTCTGGAAGGCGTGCAGCACCGGCATGATCGAGTCGAAGTCGGCGGCGCCCAGCACCATGGCGGTGAGGTTTTGCGGCGCGCGGTCCAGGCGCATGGTGGCCTCGACAACAAAACCCAGCGTGCCTTCAGCGCCAATAAACAGCTGACGCAGGTCGTAGCCGGTGGCGTTTTTGATCAGGTCTTTGTTCAGCTCGAGCAGGTCGCCCTTACCGGTCACCACTTTCAAGCCGGCCACCCAGTTGCGGGTCATGCCGTAGCGAATCACTTTGATGCCGCCGGCATTGGTGCCGATGTTGCCGCCAATCTGGCTGGAGCCAGCGGAGGCAAAGTCCACCGGGTAGTACAGGCCTTTTTCTTCGGCGAACATCTGCAATTGCTTGGTCACCACGCCGGGCTGGCAGACGGCGGTGCGGTCGAATTCGTTAAAGCTGAGCACCTGGTTCATGTAGTCGAACGCCACGACCACTTCGCCATTGGCCGCCACCGCAGCGGCGGAAAGCCCGGTGCGGCCGCCTGATGGCACCAGCGCAACCTTCTGTTCATTAGCCCAACGGACGATCGCCTGAACCTGCTCGGTGGTTTTCGGAAACACGATGGCCAAAGGCGCGGGGGCGAAGTGTTTGGTCCAGTCTTTACCGTAGGCGTTCAGCGAATCGGCGTCGGTAAGTACCTTGCCAGGCTCGACCAGGGTCTTGAGTTGTTCAATCAGGGCAACGTCGGTCATCTACGGAACTCTCACGCAATTCATGGTCGCCCTGAGAACCTTTCAGGTCGCAACCGAGCAAGTAAAAAGGAAGACATGCTAGCATACGCCCCCCGCGAATCGTGCTCTGTGCTCGGTTTTGCGGCAGCGGCGCGACGCCGAAACGGGCTGCCCGCGACGCTGGCTTTCCCTGACTTTTCTACCGGGACAAACAGGTACTCAGATGAGCAAGACCTCTCTCGACAAGAGCAAGATCAAGTTCCTTCTTCTCGAAGGTGTGCACCAGAACGCTGTCGACACGCTGAAAGCGGCCGGCTACAGCAACATCGAGTACCTCAAAGGCGCCCTGTCGGACGCTGAGCTGAAAGAAAAGATTGCCGACGTGCACTTCATCGGCATTCGCTCGCGTACCCAGGTCACCGAGTCGGTGTTCGACCACGCCAAGAAGCTGATCGCCGTCGGTTGCTTCTGCATCGGCACCAACCAGGTCGACCTCGACGCCGCCCGCGAACGCGGTATCGCCGTGTTCAACGCCCCGTACTCCAACACCCGTTCGGTCGCCGAGCTGGTGCTGGCTCAGGCGATTCTGCTGTTGCGCGGCATCCCGGAGAAAAACGCCTCGTGCCATCGCGGTGGCTGGATCAAGTCCGCCGCCAACTCGTTCGAAATTCGTGGCAAGAAGCTCGGTATCGTCGGCTACGGCTCCATCGGCACCCAGTTGTCGGTTCTGGCCGAAGCGCTGGGCATGCAGGTGTTCTTCTACGACACCGTGACCAAACTGCCGCTGGGCAACGCCACGCAGGTTGCCAAGTTGCACGACCTGCTGGGCATGGCCGACATCGTGTCGTTGCACGTGCCAGAACTGCCGTCCACGCAGTGGATGATCGGCGAAGCAGAAATCCGCGCCATGAAAAAGGGCGGCATCTTGATCAACGCCGCACGCGGCACCGTGGTTGAGCTGGACCACCTGGCCCAGGCGATCAAAGACGAACACCTGATCGGCGCTGCCATCGACGTGTTCCCGGTGGAGCCGAAGTCCAACGACGAAGAGTTCGAAAGCCCGCTGCGTGGCCTGGACCGCGTCATTCTCACTCCGCACATCGGTGGTTCCACCGCCGAAGCCCAGGCCAACATCGGTCTGGAAGTGGCTGAGAAGTTGGTCAAATACAGCGACAACGGCACCTCGGTGTCCTCGGTCAACTTCCCCGAAGTGGCCCTGCCGGCGCACCCGGGCAAGCACCGTTTGCTGCACATCCACGAAAACATTCCGGGTGTGATGAGCGAAATCAACAAGGTGTTCGCCGACAACGGCATCAACATCTCGGGTCAATTCCTGCAAACCAACGCCAAAGTGGGTTATGTGGTGATTGACGTGGATGCGGAGTACTCGGACCTGGCGCTGGAAAAACTCCAGCACGTGACCGGCACTATTCGCAGCCGCGTTCTGTTTTAACTAAACGATCGGCTGCGCGTCGGCCGGGCGGCGTTGAAATCGGTTTTTGAATGCTCATTGGCTACAGCCAACTCCGCTTAAAAAACCGATTTCGCCTTGCCCGGCTCTAGCTCGCTCGATCTTGATCGCTGTAAAAAAAGGGAGGCTTAGGCCTCCCTTTTTCATTACCCAAAAACACCCTTCCTGTGGGAGCGGCTTCAGCCGCGATGCTTTTGACCTAAACAGCACCGCGGCTAATCGGCATACCGCCCAGCCGCTCCTAAAAAAGCACTATTTCACCGTGATATTAATCACCGGCGAAACCACCGGCAGCGGCGCAAGCACGCCGTTCTTGTCGGTCTGTACCAGCTGCAAGCGGTGCGGGCCGCTGGGCAGGATGAATTTCTCGGCTTTGTCTTCCGACAGCAATCGCACCTGGTCGCTGCGCAGCACCGGCATGTTGGCCGACACCGGCGGGGCGTCGATCAGCAGGTGAATCTGGTTATCCGGCGAGCTCATCACGGGCGGCGACATGCCGGGCGTCACTGTCACGGTGCGTAGGCCGAATTTGATCGCGAAGGGGCGGTCCACGGTGGCGCCATCTTGCGGCTCGATAAAGTACAGCTGCGCCGTTTGCGTCACTTCAATTGGCACGGCGGGCTCGGGGGTGGTGGCGGCCACGCTGGCGGAGCTGGCGCCCAACGCCATGGCCATCAACAGCGCAGCCTGAACGGCCGGGGTGAACAACTTCATGTGCATGGTTGAGCCCTCCTGGATCCTTATAAGAAACCGCCCGTTGTGCGAGCTGCTCATTTAATGACCACCAGAGTGTAGGACGGTTCAGGCATAACGCCTGCGCTTCAAGCGCCCGGCTCCAGCGTTGGCGGGCGTTCCAGGTCACCGCCGGTAACACGGCCAAAACCGGCCACTATCGAAGGTGTGGCTTGGCCAGCAATAACCTGCAAAAGCCCGGTTTACGCGGCGTGCAGGCCCATCCTTCGACGGGAACCCGCGCGCGCCGCTGGCGCCTTGCCAGGCCGCTCGCCAGACTGCCGGTCGCCCATCAAGGAAGTGCCGCCATGATAAAAACAATCGCACCTGCCGCTCTTGCTCTACTGCTCGCCACGCCCTGCCTGGCCGACTTGCAGCCGCTGGACAATCCCGCCCTGAGCGACGTGGCAGGCCAAGCCGGCATCAGCATTCGCCTCGACTTGCAGGCGCGCATTAACCAGATCCGCTTCAGCGACACCGGTGGCAACGTGTCGCTGCGCAACGTGAAAATCGACAACGGCTGCGTCACCGCCAGCGACTGCCCCAACGGAGCCGGTGGAAGCTTTGCCCTGGGCCCGGCGCAATTGGGGTTGGTGCTGCCGATTTTTGGCGTTAACCAGCCCACCCTCATGGTCGACGTGGTGACCGGCGCCAACGGCCAGCAGCAGCTGCAATTCACCCTGCCGGATCTCACCACTATCAACGAGCAACTGATCGCCAGCGGTCTGCCGGCACAACGCATCCGCCTGCGCGTAGCCAGCGACATGTTCGTCGGAGAGAGTCGTTTGGGTAGTTTGGAGGTGCGCGATATCACCGATTTGCACGGCACGATCAAGGTGTGGGGGCACTGATCGCAACAGACGCCGGCCGCCCTTCGAAAACAGCGGGGAGCTAGGCCACTCGGCGGCGAAACCAACCCGTCAGCGACAACCGCTCCCGCGTCGCCGGCAGCACTTCATGGGACAACTCGCCTGACATGAAAATCACCAGCCGCCCGCCCAGGGGTGCGATGTCGTAGGCCTGCTCGGCGGGGTAAATGCGCAACGCCCCACCCTGCTCGGCTAGCCAGCCTTCGTTCAGGTACAACACGGCCGACACGGTGCGGCGGTCGTCATCGCGAAAACGGTCGACATGGCGCTGGTAAAACGCGCCGGGCGGGTACAGCGCGAAATGGCTTTCGTAATCGTCCAGGCCCAGGTACAGCGCTTGGTTCAGGGCCAGTCGCAGTTGATCCATCACGCTCAGGTAGGCATCGGTGGCCACGCTTTCGCCCGGCTCCAGCCATTGAATGCTGTCGCCGCGCACGCCTTCGCGCACTTGCGTGGCGGCACCCCGGCCGACACCCGCGCGCGCCAGGCGGCCATCGGCGGCACGTTGTTGGCACTCAGCGGCCAGTTCGCCGGTCAGAGTCTGTGGAATAAACAGGTCGTGCTGCGACCAGCCCTGGTCGGCGAGGTTGTCGACAAGGGTGGTCAGCAGCGCGTGATCGAGCAGAAGCGTTTCGGATGGAATGGGCATGCCGGCGATTCTATCAGCGCCGCTCACGCGCCTCGACAAGCCCACGCCATGCCGCTGAAAATAGCGGCCTGCCCGACAGGAGTCTTTATGCGCGCCCTCTTTGCCCTCGTCTTGTTGTTCTGCACCTTGCCAAGCCTGGCCGACGAGCACAGCCAGCTCTATGAAACCGCCGGCTGGCCGCAACAACGCGCGCACTTCAACGCGGCCCTGAAAGCCGCACAGGAACGCTACCGCGCCAGCCTGCCGGACGCCGTCTATCAAACCCTGGTCAACAACAGCAACCAGCGCTTCGCCCCCGAGGCGATGGATCAGCGCGGCGAAGCCACCCTGCGCGAGAAACTGCCCAACCCGGCGCCGGCGTTGGCGTTTTTCCAGTCGCCGCTGGGGCGCAAAATTGTTCAGGCCGAAGTCGACGCCACCCGCCCGGAAGAACTGGCCAAGCACGCCAACGGCATTCCGCGTATTCAGGCCGAAGCCACCCGCGCCCTGTTGATTCGCCACCTGGCCCAGGCGCTGCCGGCCAAGGAAGCGGGCGCCGAAGTGAGCCTGGCGCTGGCTGGGGTCGCGGCCGACAGCCTGAGCCAGATGATTCCCGGCCTGCTCGGCGGAGGCCAGGCGCAAGGCATGCTGCAAAGCCAGCGCCAGCGGTTGATGCAGCAGATTGGCGCCGACGTCGATAACACGCTGTTGTACGTGTACAGCGGCTTGTCCGACCCGGAGTTGGATGAGTTTGTGATGTTCGCCGAATCGGCCGATGGCAAGGTCTACTACCAGGCGGCGCTGGAGGCGATGCGTGCAGGCTTGGCGGTGGGCCAGCCGGCAGCGGCGGCGCCGAACCCGGCAGCCAATCCGGGCATTTGAGCGGCAACAATCAGCGCGAAAACTGCTCACTCAAAAACGCAAAGTAGCGCTGGCGAATCTCCGCGCGTTCATTGGCCAGGTGATGCCGCCCGCCTTCCACCATCAGCACCGTCACCTCGCTGAACTTGCTGCGCAGCACCTCAAGGTTGAAACGCCAGTCCACGGTCATGTCCGCATCGCCCTGCACGATCACCACGCGCCGCTGAATCACCTTGGCCCGCTCGATACCCGGCACCCAGCGCGATAACGCGCCCACCCAAGCGGTGGGCAAACTCAGAGGTTGCAGTGGATCAGCCTGAATAAAGGTGAGGAATTCCGCGTCATTGGAGTTAGGGCTGAAGCGCCGCGGAATTTCGGTGACGAAGTGGCGCAGCACGCGGTAGCTGAGCTTCGACCAGCCCCACGCACGCGGGCGCACCAGCGGCGCCAGCAGCAGCACTTCACCGATTTCGGCACGCACCGGGTTGTTCAGCAAAAAGTCGACGATGATCGCCCCGCCCGTGCTCTGTCCGCATAGGTGCCACGGCTGCGGCAAATCGAGGCTGGCGGCTTCGGCCAGCACAGCCTTGAACACGGCCTGGTACTCGCTGAACTCGCCAATGCTGGCGCGCGGGCCGCTAGACAAACCATGGCCCGGCAAGTCGCAGGCCAGCACGGCGAAGCCCATGCCCAGCGCCCAGGCGATTACGTGGCGATACAAGCCCATGTGGTCGTAATAGCCGTGTTGCAGCACCAGCGTGGCGGTGGGCGCGGGCGGCAACCACAGCTGCGTCACCACTTCGTAATCGTGAACCGTCACCACGCCGAGGCGGCAGGTGGCGCCGGGAATATTCAGCCCATAGAACTGCCGATAAACCTGCGCCTCTGGCGGCTCGGCATGCGCCGCGGCCAAGGGTCGCAATTGGGCGCGCAGGGAATCGGGCTGAACGGGTTCTGACATGGGGCATCCGTGGATGTCGGAGGAAAACAGGCGGCCAACCAAATGGCGCCGCAACGGCTGGGAAGTTTCAGCCCCGCAGCCTTCCGTGGCAAGCTAGCAACCCGCCACCGAACGATTTGCCATGCGCCCCAGCCGAAAAGCCGTACTCGCCACCTTGCTTGCCATCGTCTGGCTGGGCGCCATGCTCAGCGCCTTCTGGTGGTATGAGGCGCGCTACATTCGCCCGTTCGCCGAAACCACCGCGCTGTTTTCCGGCGACCCGCTGCAACTACCCGCGCAATTGGCCGGGCCGGGGCCGATTCGCGTGGTGCATTTCTGGGACCCCGCCTGCCCCTGCAACGTCGGCAATCAGCAGCATCTGGCCGAGCTGCTGGCGCGCTTCGGGCCGCAAGGCGTGGCCTTTTATGCCGTGCAAAAACCCGGCAGCAGCGGCCAACTGCCAGACACCCTTAGCGCCCTGCAACCGCTCACTGCCTTCCCCGGCGCCGAACATTTGCCGGCCAGCCCAGCGGTGGGCATCTGGGATAAAAACGGCAACCTCGCCTACTTCGGCCCCTACAGCGAAGGCGCCACGTGCACCTCCAGCAACAGCTTTATCGAGCCGATTCTGGAGGCACTGGCCCAAGGCCGCGCCGTAAACGCCACGCACACCCTGGCGGTGGGCTGCTTCTGTCAGTGGGCTACGCCGGCCGCCGCGCCCTGAGTTGATACGCTTGCGGCGTCATGCCCTGCCAGCGGCGAAAGGCGCGGTAGAACGGCGATAACTCGGCGAAGCCACAGGCGCGCGCCACTTCCCGAATCGGCTGGCCCGCTTCCAGCAGTTGCATGGCGTGCTGGCGTCGGACTTCTTCGTGCAGCTCGCGAAAGCTGCTGTTTTGCTGCGCCAAGGCGCGCTGCAAGGCGCCCGGGCTCAGGTGCAGCGCTTCGGCGCAATTGAGCAGGGTGCACAGCGGCTGGCCCACATGCACGTGCAGCCAGTAACGCACCCGGTTGAGCAATTGGTTCTCGCCGAGTTCCTGCAATTCCAGTTCAGCCTGCTGGCTAAGCAGGGCAAACAGGCGAGGGTTGGCGCTGCGCGAGGGGCGGTTGAGCAGGTTGCTGGAAAACAGCAGCGCGTCGTGGACCTGGCCAAAGTTGGGGGTCAGGCCGAACAGGCGTTTGTGTTCACTGAGCCGGCGTGGCGCGGGATGACGGAACTCCACGCCCAGCACGCGAAACTCTTCATCGGTGACGCTGCCGAGCATCTTGATCAGCAGCAGCGCCAAGCATTCGATCTGCTGGCGCAACGAGCCAAAGCCTCGGTAGTTGAGGTCCAGCACCAGGCGTGCGGTGTCGCCGTGCTCTTCGAAATGCGCGGCAAAACCGCCGGACAGGATGTGCTGATAGCGCACAAAGCAGTGCAGCGCTTCGCGTAAGTCGCGGCTGGCCAGCAGCAGGTAACTGACCACGTCCAACGGCCGGGGCTTCATGACTTCGGCGAGGTGCAGACCGATATCGCAATCGCCAGTGAGGTCTTGCAGGGCTTCCCAGAACAGCGGCGCGTTGTCGTGCTCCTCGCGCCCGGACACCGACGGCGCCGCCAGGGGCACGCCCTGATAAGCGCGGCGGTAGGTGTCGGTCGGGTCCCAACCCAGGCTCATCAGCCCTTCGTACAACAGGCGGCGCATGGTCGGCGAATGGGTGAGCACGGCAGGGGTGGTGGACATGGGCGGCCTGGCCAGAAGCGAGTTGACCGCAGATTTTCACTGTTCGAATGTTTGGTCAATGCCGGCCACCCAACACGCTGCGCAAAATGCAGCACGCGCGCCCCGCCGTCGCTGCGCATAACAATAAGGACTCGACAATGAAACGCACCCTGACCGCCCTTGCCGTGGTGGTAGCCGCCGCTGCTGCTGGCGCCACCTGGTACATCCACAGTAAACAGCCGATGCGCGATGGCCAGGTACAACTGGCGCACCTGGATGGCGCGGTCAGCGTGCGCTACGACGAGCGCGGCGTTCCCCATATCAAGGCGCAGAACGAGGCCGACATGTACCGCGCCCTGGGTTACGTGCATGCCCAGGACCGTTTGTTCCAAATGGAAATGTTGCGGCGCCTGGCCCGTGGTGAACTGGCCGAAGTGCTCGGCGCCAAGTTGGTGGACACCGACCGCCTGTTCCGCACCCTGCGCCTGCGCGAACACGCCGACGCCTTCGTGCCCAAGCTCGACCACAACACGCCGGCCTTCAAAGCGCTGGAGGCGTACCTGGATGGCGTCAACCAGTTCCAGGCCAGCCACCCGAAACCCATCGAATTTGACCTGTTGGGCATCCAGCCCCGTCCCTTCACGCCCGAAGACACTCTGAGCGTAGCCGGCTACATGGCCTACAGCTTCGCCGCTGCGTTCCGGACCGAACCGGTGCTCACCTATGTGCGCGATGAGCTGGGCCCGGACTATCTGAAAATTTTCGACCTGAACTGGAAACCGCAAGGCGCCATCGGCCAGGCCGCACTGGCGAGCAGCGACTGGAAAGACCTCAACGCCATCGCCCGCCTCAGTCACGACGCGCTGGTGGATGCCGGCCTGCCGCAGTTTGAAGGCAGCAACGCCTGGACCATTTCCGGCAGCCGCACGCAAAGCGGCAAACCGCTGCTGGCGGGCGACCCGCATATTCGCTTCGCCGTGCCGGCGGTGTGGTACGAAGCGCAGCTGTCGGCCCCGGGCTTTGAGCTGTACGGCCATCACCAGGCGCTGAACCCGTTTGCCTCGCTGGGCCACAACATGGACTTCGGCTGGAGCCTGACCATGTTCCAGAACGATGACCTGGATCTGATCGCCGAGAAGGTCAACCCGGACAACCCCAATCAAGTGTGGGTGAACGGCCAGTGGGCCGACCTGCAAACCCGCGAAGAAGAGATCAAGGTCAAGGACGCGGCGCCGGTCAAACTCACCCTGCGCCAGTCGCCCCACGGCCCGATCATCAACGACGCCCTGGGCGCCTCAGCCGGCAAAACGCCGATTGCCATGTGGTGGGCATTCCTGGAAACCGAGAACCCGGTGCTGCAAGGTTTCTACGAGCTGAACCGCGCCAACACCGTGGAAAAAATGCGCAGCGCCGGGGCGAAAATTCAGTCGCCGGGCCTGAACCTGGTGTGGGCCAACGCCAAAGGCGACATCGGCTGGTGGGCCGCCGCGCAACTGCCCATCCGCCCGGAAGGCGTGAACCCGACGTTCATCCTCGACGGCAGCACCCACGAGGCGGATAAAAATGGCTTCTACCCCTTTAGCGCCAACCCGCAGGAAGAAAACCCGGCGCGCGGTTACATCGTCTCCGCCAACTTCCAGCCGGTATCGCCCACCGGCATGGAAGTGCCGGGCTACTACAACCTCGCCGACCGTGGCGCGCGCCTCAACGCGCACCTGGCCGACAACAGCGTGAAGTGGAACCTGGAAAACAGCCAGGCGCTGCAACTGGACACCGGCACCGACTACGGCAACCGCGTGCTTCAACCGCTGCTGCCAGTGTTGCGCACCGTGGTCACCGACCCCAAGGAAATTCCTCTACTGGAGCAGCTGAGCACCTGGAAAGGCGACTACCCGCTGGACTCGGTGAGCGCGACAATCTTCAACCAACTGATTTACCAACTGGCCGACAGCGCCATGCGCGACGAATTGGGCGATGCCTTCTTCACCAACCTGCTGGCCACCCGCTCCTTCGACGTGGCGTTGCCGCTGCTTGCGGCCGACGAGAATTCGCCGTGGTGGGACAACCGCACCACGCCAGCCAAAGAAACCCGCGCCGACACCGTAAAAGCGGCCTGGCAGGCGAGCATCGCGCACTTGAAAGCCACCGCTGGCGACGACCCGAAAAACTGGCAATGGGGCAAGCTGCACACCCTCACCCACGGTCACCCGCTGGGCGCGCAGAAGCCGTTGGACAAACTCTTCAACGTCGGCCCGTTCGCCGCACCCGGCAGCCACGAAGTGCCCAACAACCTCACCGCGCCGGTCAGCCCGGCGCCGTGGGGCGTGGTGTATGGGCCTTCGACCCGTCGCCTGATCGACTTTGGCGATGCGGCGCACAGCCTGGGCATTAACCCGGTTGGGCAAAGCGGCGTGGCGTTTGATGCGCACTATTCCGACCAGGCGCAAACCTACATTCAGGGCGGGTATGTGCCGCAGCATTTTGAAGAGTCGGAAGTGGCGGCCAATACCAAAGGGACGTTGAAGTTGGTGCCGGCTAAGTAGCTAAGACTGGAAAGCAAAAGCCCCGCAGATGCGGGGCTTTTTTTATGGGCGTGGGTTTTGCGTTGGGGCTGGCCCTCACCCCTAGCCCCTCTCCCGCAAGCGGGAGAGGGGAACTCAATCACCGATTTAGCCTAATACGCAGTTAGGCCCGCTTTTGACTTGCGATTTCAGCCTCCCACCTATCGAGAGCGAGCGAGCTAGAGCGAGGCAAGGCGAAAACACTTTTTGAAGCGCAGTGGGCTGTAGCCCATGAGCATTCAAAAAGTGTTTTCAACGCAGCATCGCCGACGCGCAGCCGCTCGGTCACTCAATTACGCAGTAGCATGGTTCTGCGACGGATCCCGACGACTATCCGGCCCGGCCGCATTGGCCGCCCCGGTGGTCTCGTCCATGGCCTGCTGAATCGCTTTCAACCGACGCTTCTCGGCCTTGCGGCTGAAGAACCAGACCAGGAAGGTGAAGATCGACACCACCAGCAGAATCAAGCTGGCCACGGCGTTGATCTCTGGCTTCACGCCCAGACGCACGGCGGAGAACACTTCCATCGGCAGGGTCGTGGAACCCGGGCCCGATACGAAGCTGGCCAGTACCAGGTCATCCAGCGACAGGGCGAACGACATCATGCCGCCCGCTGCCAGCGACGGCGCGATCATGGGGATGGTGATCAGCATGAACACTTTCCACGGTCTGGCGCCCAGGTCCATGGCCGCCTCTTCGATGGACATGTCCAGCTCACGCAAGCGCGCCGATACCACGACCGCCACGTACGAGGCGCAGAAGGTGGTGTGGGCGATCCAGATGGTCAGAATGCCGCGCTCTTGTGGCCAACCGATCATCTGCGCCATGGCTACGAACAGCAGCAACAGCGACAGACCGGTGATCACCTCGGGCATTACCAGCGGCGCGGTGACCAGACCACCGAACAAGGTGCGACCCTTGAAGCGGGTGATACGGGTCAGCACGAATGCCGCCAGGGTGCCGAGCACCACCGCCGAAATCGCGGTGTAGAACGCGATTTCCAGCGAGCGGCCCACGGAGTTCATCAGTTGGGTGTTGTCGAGCAAGCCGACGTACCACTTCACCGACCAGCCGCCCCACACCGTCACCAGCTTGGAGGCGTTGAACGAGTAGATGACCAGAATCACCATGGGCATGTAGATGAACAACAGGCCCATCACCAACATGATGTTCGAGAAACTGAAGCGCTTCATGCTTTGCCCTCCAGTTCTTTGGCTTGGCTACGGTTGAACAGAATGATCGGCACGATCAGGATCGCCAGCATCACCACCGCCAGAGCAGAGGCCACCGGCCAGTCGCGGTTGTTGAAGAACTCTTGCCACAACACCTTACCGATCATCAGCGTTTCCGGACCGCCCAACAGTTCTGGAATCACGAACTCGCCCACTACCGGAATGAACACCAGCATGCAGCCGGCGATGATGCCGTTCTTGGCCAGGGGCACGGTGATTTTCCAGAAGTTGTTGAGGTTGGTTGAGCCCAGGTCCGAGGCGGCTTCGAGCAACGACAGGTCGTGCTTCACCAGGTTGGCGAACAGCGGCAGCACCATGAACGGCAGGTACGAGTAAACGACGCCGATGTACACCGCCAGGTTGGTGTTGAGGATTTGCAGCGGCTCGTTAATCAGCCCCATGCCCATCAACGCCGCGTTAAGCAGGCCGTTGTTGCTGAGAATGCCCATCCAGGCGTACACGCGGATCAGGATGGCCGTCCAGGTCGGCATCATGATCAGCAGCAGCAAAACGGTTTGCGTGTCCTTGTTGGCGCGGGCAATGCCGTAGGCCATCGGGAAACCAATGACCAGGCACAACACGGTGCTGATGAAGGCCATCTTCAACGAGCCGAGGTAGGCCGAGATGTACAGCTCGTCCTCGGTGAGCATCACGTAGTTGCCCAGGTTGAGGATCACCTGCAGCTTCTGCTCCACGAAGGAGTAGATCTCGGTGTACGGCGGAATGGCGACGTCGGCTTCAGCGAAGCTGATCTTCAGAACGATGAAGAACGGCAGCATGAAGAACAGAAACAGCCACAGGAACGGCACGCCAATGACAGCGTGTCTGCCGGTCGGCATCAGCGCTTTTAGTTTTCGACTTTTCATGAGCGTAACGCGACCCCGCTATCGTCTTCCCACCAGACGTACACCTCGTCGCCCCAGGTTGGACGGGCGCCGCGGCGTTCCGCGTTGGCCACGAACGATTGCACGATCTTGCCGCTCGGCAGCTCGACGTAGAACACCGAGTGGCCGCCCAGGTAGGCGATGTCATGCACCTTGCCGCGCGACCAGTTGTATTCGCAGGTCGGCATTTCGGTGGTGACCAACAGCTTCTCGGGACGGATGGCGTAGGTGATTTGTTTGTCTTGTACGGAGGTGGTTACCCCGTGGCCGACGTAGATGGCGCGCTCCAGATCCGGGCTGGCGATCAGGGCGTGGCCTTCCATGTCTTCCACCACGTGGCCTTCGAACAGGTTCACGTTGCCGATGAACTCGCACACCATGCGGCTGGTGGGCGTTTCATAGATGTCGATGGGGCTGCCGATTTGCGCGATCCAGCCCAGGTGCATGATGGCGATGCGTTCGGCCATGGTCATGGCCTCTTCCTGATCGTGGGTCACCATTACGCAGGTCACGCCAACGCGTTCGATGATTTCCACCAGCTCGAGCTGCATTTGCGAACGCAGTTTTTTGTCCAGTGCGCCCATGGGCTCATCGAGCAGCAGCAGCTTCGGGCTCTTGGCCAGCGAACGGGCCAGGGCCACGCGCTGACGCTGGCCGCCGGAGAGCTGATGCGGCTTGCGCTTGGCGTACTGGGTCATGTGCACCAGCTTGAGCATCTCGTTCACGCGCTCGTCGATTTCAGCCTTGGACATGCGGTCCTGCTTGAGACCGAAGGCGATGTTCTGCGCCACGGTCATGTGCGGGAACAGCGCGTAAGACTGGAACATCATGTTGATCGGCCGCTCGTAGGGCGGCATATCGGTGATGTCTTGGCCGTCGAGGAAAATCCGTCCCTCGGTTGGGCGTTCAAAGCCTGCCAGCATCCGCAGCAAGGTGGATTTACCCGATCCAGAGCCGCCGAGCAGGGCGAAAATCTCGCCCTTGTTGATTGTCAGGGACACATCGTCCACTGCAATCGTCTCGTCGAACTTCTTGGTCACCCGATCGATTTTGACCAAAACCTCTTTAGGTTTCTGGTCGCCCTCGAGGGCTTTCTTGTAGGCGCCGGAGGCAACTGCCATTACAAAACTCCCAACTTTATTTTGAGGGCCAGCCCACTACGGACCGGCCTTTTTTCATCGTCACCCGACTGCTGTCAGGTGATTACTGGGTTATTAGCGCCAGGCGCTTCACTCGTTATGTGTTCAGTCGTTATTTGCCGGACTTGATCTTGGTCCACGAACGGGTCACCACGCGTTGCAGTTTTTGCGGCAACGGCACCGATACGTACAGGCGGTCGAGGACCTCTTGCGGCGGGTAAATCGAAGGGTCGTTACGCAGCTCCTGGTCCATCACCGCATCAGCCTTGCTGTTGGGGTTGGCGTAGCCGACGTATTCGCTGATCGGCGAGATTACGGCCGGGTCCAGCAGGTAGTTGATAAAGGCGTGGGCCTCTTTGGGGTTCGGGGCATCTGCCGGAATGGCGAGCATGTCGAACCACAGATTGCCGCCTTCTTTCGGAATGCTGTAGGCGATCTCGACCCCCTTGCCGGCTTCCTTGGCGCGCTCGGCGGCCTGGAACACATCACCGGAGAAACCCACGGCGACGCAGATGTTGCCGTTGGCCAGGTCGGAGATGTATTTCGAGGAATGGAAGTAGGTGACGTAAGGACGAATCGCGAGCAGTTTGGCTTCGGCCTTTTTGTAGTCGTCAGGGTTGGTGCTGTTGGCATCCAGGCCCATGTAATTGAGCATGGCCGGGAACATTTCATCCGGCGAGTCGAGGAAGGCGACGCCGCACTGGCTCAGCTTCTTGATGTTCTCCGGCTCGAACAGCGTGGCCCAGGAATCGATATGGTCGACGCCCAATACCGCCTTCACTTTTTCCACGTTGTAGCCAATGCCGTTGGTGCCCCACAGGTACGGAACGGCGTAGACGTTGCCCGGATCGACCTTGTCGAGCTGCTTGAGCAGCTTGGGATCCAGGTTACTGAAATTGGGCAGCTGGCTGCGGTCGAGTTTCTGGAACACGCCGGCCTTGATCTGCTTGGACAGGAAGTTGTTCGAGGGCACCACCACGTCGTATCCGGTGCGGCCAGCGAGCATCTTGCCTTCGAGGGTTTCGTTGGAGTCGAACACGTCATAAACCGGCTTGATCCCGGTGGCTTTCTGGAAGTCGGCCAGGGTGGTTTCGCCGATGTAGTCGGTCCAGTTGTAGACATGCACGGTCGGCTCGGCCTGGGCCAAGGCACTGATGCCCATCAGGGCAGCGGCGCTTATCAGGGTTTTGCGCAAAGAGGTTCGCACACGTCCATCCTCATTTTGTTAGATCAATATGGCCATCAACGGTGGCCAGTTGGGTTACCGCATCTGCCCCGTTTGTACGGTGAGCAGGTGGCAAAACGGCAATCGCGGGGCGCAAAAAACTGTAAACGCCACTGCTGAGAGCCCGGCACTTCAACTACTGAGCAATACATCTTCAGAAGAACCGAGGGCCTCGTCGACGCCCAGGTTCCGGACACACCTCCAGCGGTTTGTTATCACCGCCAGAGGTGTTGGTTCGCTTACTTACCAGACTTGATTTTGGTCCAGGAGCGGGTCATCAAACGCTGAACCTTGGCCGGCAGGTCAGGGAACGCGTAGAGCTTTTTCATCACGTCGTCGCTTGGGTAAATGCCCGGGTCTTTACGGATGGCTTCGCTCACCAACGGCGTGGCGGCGGAGTTGCCGTTCGGGTAAGACACCTCGTCACTGATTTCAGCAATGATTTCCGGCTTGAGCAGGAAGTCGACGAACTTCAAAGCGCCTTCCGGGTTTGCGGCATCCTTCGGAATGGCCACGGTGTCGAAGAATGCGCCAGCGCCTTCCTTCGGAATGTTGTAGCCAACGTTGACCTTGTTCTTCGCTTCTTCAGCGCGGGACTTGGCCTGGTAGATGTCGCCCGAATAGCCGATGGCCACGCAGATGTTGCCGTTAGCCAAGTCGGAAATGTATTTGGACGAGTGGAAGTAAGCGGTCGAAGGACGCACTTTCAGGAACAGCGCTTCAGCTGCGGCCAGCTCTTTCGGGTCCTGGCTATCTGGCTTGTAGCCCAGGTAATGCAGGGCGGCCGGCAGCATTTCGGTCGGCGAGTCGAGGAAGCTCACGCCGCACTCTTTAAGCTTGGCCATGTTCTCTGGCTTGAACACCAGGTCCCACGAATCGACCGGCGCGTTGTCGCCCAGAATGGCTTTGACCTTGTCGACGTTGTAACCGATACCGATGGTGCCCCACAGGTAAGGAATGGCGAACTTGTTACCCGGGTCGCTGATTTCCAGGGTCTTCATCAGCTCGGGGTTGAGGTTCTTGTAGTTCGGCAATTTGCTGCGATCAAGCGGCTGATAAACGCCGGCTTTGATCTGCTTGGCCAGGAAGGAGTTGGACGGCACGACGATGTCGTAGCCCGACTTGCCGGCCAGCAATTTGGCTTCGAGCACTTCGTTGCTGTCGTACACGTCGTAGACGACTTTGATGCCAGTCTCTTTGGTGAATTTTTCCACGGTGTCCGGTGCGATGTAATCGGACCAGTTGTACACGTGCAGCACTTTGTCATCGGCCTGGACCGCGCCGACCATCACTCCCAATAAGGACAACGCGAGAAAGGACTTGCCGAATGTTTTCATGCGTACAGCTCCTGTTTTATGTAGTTATCCGAACAGTGGCGTTTGCTCAGGGGAGCGTTGCATCCGCTCCCTTGGCGGCCACCCTTCGGTGAGCCTGGCCAACGCACCGTGCAGTCTGGCAAGGACCAGCGCGGGTTTACAACTTTTCGGCGCACTCGAAGCGAAATTTCGCCCCGAACGTGCCTGCCCATTTACTGCTTAGCCGAGTACTGCACTGGCGGTCAGATCCAGGCACTTACGTGCCTTGGTCACCAGCTCATCGATTTCGTCTTTGCTGATTACCAGCGGTGGCGCAATGATCATGGTGTCGCCCACAGCGCGCATGATCAGACCGTTGTTGAAGCAATGGCCGCGGCAGATCATGCCCACGCCCTTACCCTCGAACCGCTCGCGGGTCTTTTTGTTCTTCACCAACTCGATTGCGCCGAGCATGCCAAGACCGCGCACTTCACCCACCAGCGGGTGATCCGCCAGCTCACGTAAACGCTTCTGCAAATACGGTGCCGTTTCGGCGCGCACCTTCTCCAGAATCTTTTCTTCGCGAATGATCCGCAGGTTTTCCAGCGCCACGGCGGCTGCCACCGGGTGACCGGAATAGGTAAAGCCGTGGTTGAAATCGCCGCCTTCGTTGATCACCTGCGCGACCTTGTCGCTGACGATCAGGCCGCCCATGGGGATGTAACCGGAGGTCAGGCCCTTGGCGATGGTCATCAGGTCGGGCGTGTTGCCGTAATAGTCGCTGCCGAACCACTCGCCGGTGCGGCCGAAGCCACAAATCACTTCGTCAGCGGCGAACAGGATGTCGTACTTGGCGAGAATTTCGCGCACCTTCGGCCAGTAGGTTTCGGGCGGAATAATCACGCCGCCGGCACCTTGAATCGGCTCGGCGATAAACGCCGCCACCTTGTCTTCGCCGACTTCGAGAATTTTCTTTTCCAGTTGCTCGGCGGCCCAGATGCCGAACTCGGCCGGGCTCATGTCACCGCCCTCGCCAAACCAGTACGGCTGCGGAATGTGCACGATGTCCGGCAGCGTGCCGCCCTGCTCGTGCATGCCCTGCATACCGCCCAACGCGGCGCCGGCCACGGTGGAACCGTGATAGCCGTTGACGCGACCGATGATGACTTTCTTCTGCGGCTTGCCCTTCACCTGCCAGTAGTGACGGACCATACGCAGCATGGTGTCGTTACCTTCCGAACCGGAACCGGTAAAGAACACGTGATTCATGTGCGGCGGCGCCAGCTCGGCGATGGTTTTCGCCAGCTCCAGCACCGGCGGGTGCGCGGTCATAAAGAAGGTGTTGTAGAACGGCAGCTGCTTCATTTGCTTGGCAGCGGCATCGGCCAGTTCGTCGCGGCCGTAGCCGATGGCCACGCACCAAAGGCCGGCCATGGCGTCGAGAATCTTGTTGCCTTCGCTGTCCCACAGGTACACGCCGTCGGCCTGGGTGATGATGCGCGGGCCCACTTCTTTCAGCTGTTTATAGTCGCTGAACGGCGCCAGGTGATGGTCGTTGCTCAGCGCCTGCCATGCGCGCGTCTGCGGGTTTTTCATCGGGCTGGTCATTGCAAACCTCAATTCAAACAAGCCCGGCGTGTGCCGGGCCTGGTGAGTCTCTGATTAAACCGAGAGCAGCAGGAACTCGCGTTCCCACGAGCTGATTACGCGCTTGAAGTTTTCGTGCTCGGCACGCTTCACGGCGATGTAACCGCTGACAAACTTGTTGCCCAGGTACTTCTCGACGGTCTTGGAGTTTTCCATGCGCTCCAGGGCGTCTTCGATGGTCAGCGGCAGGCGCAGGTTGCGGCGCTCATAGCCGCGACCTTTGACCTGGGCGCTCGGGTTCAGCTGCTCGACCATGCCGATATAGCCGCACAGCAAGCTGGCTGCGATGGCGATATACGGGTTGGCGTCGGCACCGGGCAGGCGGTTTTCCACGCGGCGGTTTTGCGGCGACGCGTCCGGCACGCGCAGGCCCACGGTGCGGTTTTCTTCGCCCCATTCCACGTTTACCGGCGCCGAGGTGTCGGGCAGGAAGCGGCGGAAGGAGTTCACGTTCGGCGCGAACAGCGGCAACAGCTCAGGAATGTATTTCTGCAGACCACCGATGTGGTGCAGGAACAGCTGGCTCATGGTGCCGTCTTCGTTGGAGAAGATGCTTTTGCCGGTGGCGATGTCGATGATGCTCTGGTGCAAGTGCATCGCGCTGCCAGGCTCGCCGGTCATGGGCTTGGCCATAAAGGTGGCGGCCACATTATGTTTGAGCGCGGCTTCACGCATGGTGCGTTTGAAGATGATGATCTGGTCGGCCAGGTGCAGGGCGTCGCCGTGACGGAAGTTGATTTCCATCTGCGCGGTGCCGTCTTCGTGGATCAGGGTGTCCAGATCCAGTTCCTGCAATTCGCACCAGTCGTAGACGTCTTCGAACAGCGGATCGAATTCGTTGGCGGCGTCGATGGAGAACGACTGGCGACCAGTCTCGGCGCGGCCAGAACGGCCAATCGGGGCTTGCAGCGGGTAATCCGGGTCGTCGCTGCGCTTGGTCAGGTAGAACTCCATTTCCGGCGCGACGATAGGCTGCCAGCCTTTCTCGGCGTAGAGCTTGAGCACCTTCTTAAGGATGTTGCGCGGCGACAACTCGATCGGGTTGCCTTGCTTGTCGTAGGTGTCGTGAATCACCTGGGCGGTAGGCTCGATGGCCCACGGTACGAGGAACACGGCATTTTCGTCCGGGCGGCAGATCATATCGATGTCAGCCGGGTCGAGCAGGTCGTAATAAATGTCGTCTTCCACGTAGTCGCCGGTGACGGTCTGGAGCAATACGCTCTCAGGCAGGCGCATGCCCTTCTCATCGATGAACTTGTTCGTGGGCGCAATCTTGCCGCGCGAAATGCCGCTTAGATCACTAATAAAGCACTCAACTTCGGTGATCTTGCGCTCTTTCAGCCAACTGGTGAGTTGGTCGAGTTTGGGACTCATAAAGACCTCAGGGGGGATTGAAAACTTAGCTCTATAGCTAAGCTCAGCGTTGACTCGCCCGCTTGCGGCAGGCATCTCCAAATGCCTGGAAGATGGCGAGGTATTCGGGGTTCGAGGCCACTTGCCATTCAGGGTGCCACTGCACACCGAGGGCGAAGCTTTTGGCGCCTTCAACCGAGACCGACTCGATCAGTCCGTCAGGGGCCAGGGCCTCAACACGCAGGCCCGGCGCCAGACGTTCAACGCCCTGACCATGTATGGAATTGACGCGAATCTCGCCTGGCAAACCAAGGCCGGCGAGCACACCACCCGGCTGCACATGCAGCGGGTGACTGGGTGAATACTGCACTTCAACCGGCTCGTTTTCCGGCTCGCGGTGATCCATGAAGGTGCCGGTTTCGTGAACCTTCTGGTGCAAGCTGCCGCCAAACGCCACGTTCATTTCCTGAAACCCGCGGCAAATACCGAATACGGGCACGCCTGCGGCCACCGCTGCGCGAATCAGGGGCAGCGTGGTGGCGTCGCGTTCAGGATCATGGAGCGTGCCGGGCGCACTGGCCGGGCCGCTATAAAGGTGGGGTTCTACGTTGGACGGCGAGCCAGTGAACAACAGGCCGTCTAGACTCTCCAGCAGGGCGTCGAAATCGAGCAAATCGGCCAGCGAAGGAATGATCAATGGCAGGCCACCTGCGCCGACGGCCACTGCCCGAACGTATTTGTCACCCGCTATATGGTAGGGATGGAGGCCGACCTGCTTGGTGCAGGCGGTAACGCCGATTAACGGCAGGCGCGACATGGGACACCCGTTTTATTGCTGTTATGGGTTTGAACCGGAGCTTAGCCTTGTTCATTTTTTTACACAATAGTGATGTAAAAAATCTAACACGGCTCGCTGAGCGCCGCGCCAGACAAGGGCGCCAAGGGGGTTAAGATGCCCTGAAACGCCCTAAAAATGGCCACTGCGCCCCGTTTCAGGGCAAAATGTGGCACTATTGACAGCCTGAGGCGATTAAGATTGACTCACACCCCATCAGTCTGATGATTGATATTTTTAACAATAAAGGTGTTGCATCATGTCGGTACCCCCGCGTGCCGTTCAGCTTAACGAAGCGAACGCGTTCCTTAAGGAACATCCTGAGGTCCTGTTCGTCGACCTTCTTATTGCAGATATGAATGGTGTGGTGCGCGGTAAGCGCATCGAGCGTGCGAGCCTGCACAAGGTTTACGAACGCGGCATCAACCTCCCGGCTTCTTTATTCGCACTCGATATCAACGGCTCGACAGTGGAAAGCACTGGCCTGGGTCTGGATATCGGCGATGCCGACCGTATCTGCTACCCCATTCCGAACACGCTATGTAATGAGCCTTGGCAGAAGCGTCCGACCGCGCAACTGTTGATGACCATGCATGAAATGGAAGGCGAGCCGTTTTTCGCCGATCCACGGGAAGTGTTGCGGCAGGTGGTCGCGAAGTTCGACGAACTGGGCCTTACTATTTGCGCCGCGTTTGAACTTGAGTTTTATCTGATCGACCAGGCAAACGTGAACGGCCGGCCTCAGCCGCCGCTGTCGCCGCTGTCGGGCAAACGTCCGCACTCCACACAGGTTTATCTCATCGATGACCTGGACGAGTACGCCGAATGCCTGCAAGACATCCTCGAAGGCGCTAAAGAGCAGGGCATTCCTGCTGACGCCATCGTCAAGGAAAGTGCTCCGGCGCAATTCGAAGTCAATCTCCACCATGTGGCCGATCCCATCAAGGCGTGCGACTACGCCCTGCTGCTCAAGCGTCTGGTGAAAAACATCGCCTATGACCATGAGATGGACACCACCTTCATGGCCAAGCCGTACCCGAACCAAGCGGGCAACGGTCTGCATGTGCATATTTCGATTCTGGACAAAGAAGGCAACAACATCTTTGCCTGCGATGACCCGGAACAGAACGATGCCCTGCGCCACGCCATTGGCGGTGTGCTGGAAACCATGCCGGCCTCGATGGCGTTCCTCTGCCCTAACGTCAACTCGTACCGCCGTTTCGGCGCACAGTTCTATGTGCCGAACTCGCCGAGCTGGGGTATCGATAACCGTACTGTTGCCTTGCGCGTGCCTAACGACACCCGCGATGCCGTGCGTATCGAACACCGCGTTGCCGGCGCCGATGCCAACCCGTACCTGCTGCTCTCGGCAGTACTGGCGGGCGTGCACCATGGCCTGACCAACAAGATCGAGCCAAGCGCACCGGTAGAAGGCAACTCCTACGAGCAGAACGAGCAGAGCCTGCCGAACAACTTGCGTGATGCCCTGCGCCTGTTGGACGACAGCGAAGTCATGGCCCGTTATATCGACCCGAAATACATCGACATCTTCGTCGCCTGTAAAGAGAGTGAACTCGCCGAGTTCGAAAACTCCATTTCGGACCTCGAGTACAACTGGTACCTGCACACGGTGTAAGTACCTACTCAACGCCGGCCCTCGGGCCGGCGTTGTTTTATCTGCTAACTCCAATTTTGCCTACACCGCAGCCTCGCGCTGCGGTGTTGTTTGTGTGCCATGGCCAGCCCAGACGTGCATCGAATCCACCAGACATGTCGCGGCTCGCTCAGTTGTAAAGGATTTGAGCGATAACTCCGTTCGCCGCGCCTTTTGTGCGGCCCATGCTGTGAACCGACACGTAAGGAAGTCGTCATGCCACGCTTTTTAGCCGCACTGTTGTTTGCTGGCTCATCCGTTCTGCTCGCCGCCCCGGCCGTCCATGCCGAAGACCTGGTGGTCTACAACTGGAACGACTACATCGCCCCGCAGGTGCTGGTCGATTTCGAAAAAGAAACCGGCATACATGTCGACTACCACACCTACAGCACCGCCGAGGAACTTGAAAAAGCCCTGGCCAGCGGCGAGTCCATCGACATCGCCGTGCCGTCGCACGACACCCTGCCGGCACTGATCAAAGCCGGGCGCTTGCAGCCGCTGGACCTCACCCGCCTGCCCAACCGCTCGCACCTCGACAAACAGCTGCTGAGCAAACTCAACGCCGTGGATCCGCAAAACCGCTACGCGATTCCCTATCTCTGGGGCGCGGTCGGCTTGGCCATCAACGTACCGCAGGCGGAAAAAGCCTTTGGCGGCCCGCTGCCGAACAGCTGGAGCCTGCTGTTCGACCCGGCGCAAAGCGCGCGCCTGGCCAGTTGCGGTATCAGCGTGCTGGATGCGCCGGATGAAGTGATGTCGGTCGCCATGAATTACCTCGGCCGCAGCCTCGCCCACAGCCCGCCGACGCAAATCAAACAGGGCGGCGACATGTTGCAGGCCGTTCGCAGGAACATTCGCTACGTCGACAGCGAACGCTATATCGACGATTTGAAAGAGGGGCGGCTGTGCATGTCGCTCGCCTGGGTGGGCGATGCATTGGGCGCGAGCGCTGCCGGGCAGAACGTGCAATTCGTGGTGCCGGATGAAGGCTCGGTGCTGTTTATCGACAACTTGGTCATTCCCAGCAGCGCCCGCCGCGCCGACCTGGCGCACCGCTTTATCGACTACGTGATGCAACCAAAAGTGGCCGCGCAAATCACCGCCGAAACCCTCTACCCCAGCGGCAACGCCGACGCCCGCCAATTCCTCGACCCGGCCCTGCGCGACCAACCCGGCCTGTACCCAGACCGCGCCACCAAGCGCCGGCTGGCTGCGCTGGAAGTGCTGCCGGAGAAAATCTCGCCGATCAAAGACGAGGTGTGGGGCAAATTTCGTAGCGGCAGTTGAAAGGATTAAGCCGTTCCCACAAGCGCGAGTCCGCCTCTGTGGGAGCGGCTTCGGCCGCGATGCTCTTCCAGCCCCCGCTTGCCCCCACCGTGCGGCCTGACGTCCAATAGCGCCTCGATCAAGGAGAGCCTTATGCAGCGTCCCGCCACCGCCCGCAAACCCCGCGCCAGCAGCCAGGCGCGCATCGCGTCCATTCTCGATGCCGCGCGCGCCTTGTTAGCGGAGGAAGGCGTTGCCGGCCTGTCGATTTACAGCGTGGCCGAGCGCGCGCTGATGCCGCCCTCCTCCGTGTACCACTTCTTCGCCAGCGTGCCGGCCATTCTCGAAGCGCTGACGGCGGATGTGCACGCCGCCTTTCGCGCCACGCTCGAATGCCCCATCGACCACACCAGCCTGCAGCACTGGCGCGATCTTTCGCGCCTGGTCGAGCAGCGCATGTTGGACATCTACACCGGCGACGCCGCCGCCCGGCAGTTAATCCTCGCCCAGCACGGGCTCGCTGAAGTCACCCAGGCCGACCGCCAGCACGACATCGAATTGGGCCGGCTGCTGCACGCCCTGTTCGACCGCCACTTCCCTCTGCCGCAATTGCCCACCGAGCTGGATGTGTTTGCCCTGGCGCTGGAACTCAGCGACCGCGTTTACGCCCGCTCGGTGCAGCAACATGGCGAGATCACCCCGCGCCTGGCCGAAGAAGGCATGCGTGTGTTCGATGTTTATCTGGGTTTGTACTTGCCGGCATTCCTGCCAAAGCGCGAAACGCGGGCCACATAACCGATATTTATCTGCTCATTTATCGATAAATAGCGACCAATAGACAAAATCACCTTCTAAGTCGGATTTTTATCGACTATAAAGTGGCACCTGCAAAACGGCTTTTAGGGCCTGCCAACAAGAAAAGAGGTGTTTGATGTCTCGTACCGTAACTGTCGCCGCCACGCAGATGGCCTGTTCCTGGGACCGTGCCGCGAATATCGCCACGGCGGAAAAACTGGTTCGCGAAGCCGCCGCCAAGGGCGCGCAAATCATCCTGATTCAGGAGCTGTTCGAGACTCCCTACTTCTGCCAGAAGCCCAATCCCGAGTACCTGCAACTGGCCACGCCAACCGACACCAACGCCGCCATCGCCCATTTCCAGAAGGTGGCCAAAGAGTTGAGCGTGGTGTTGCCCATCAGCTACTTCGAACTGGCCGGGCGCGCGCGTTTCAACAGCATCGCCATCATCGACGCCGACGGCAGCAACCTCGGTGTGTACCGCAAAAGCCACATTCCTGACGGTCCCGGCTACCACGAGAAGTACTACTTCAACCCCGGCGACACCGGCTTCAAGGTGTGGAACACCCGCTACGCGAAAATCGGCGTGGGCATTTGCTGGGACCAGTGGTTCCCCGAATGCGCCCGCAGCATGGCGCTGATGGGCGCGGAAATTCTGTTCTACCCGACCGCCATCGGCAGCGAGCCGCACGACAAAACCATCAGCTCGCGCGACCATTGGCAGCGCGTGCAGCAAGGCCATGCCGGCGCTAACCTGATGCCGCTGATTGCCTCCAACCGCATCGGCAATGAAGCGCAAGACGGCTACGACATCACCTTCTACGGCTCCTCGTTTATCGCCAACCAGTTCGGCGAAAAGGTCGAGGAACTCAACGAAATCGAAGAAGGCGTGCTGGTGCATACTTTCGACCTGGACCAACTCGAACACATCCGCAGCGCCTGGGGCAGCTTCCGTGATCGTCGGCCGAACCTGTACGGTCCGATCAAAACCCTCGACGGTGCGCTCGAATCCTGACACCTACCTGTAGGAGCGGCTTTAGCCGCGATGCTTTTCTCCACCAACAGCATCGCGGCTAAAGCCGCTCCTACAAGTACCCAACAAGGTATTTGCAATGACCACACTGACCTCCACCCCCCGCGCCGACGGCTTCTTCATGCCAGCCGAGTGGGCGCCCCACAGCCAAACCTGGATGGTGTGGCCGCAGCGCCCCGACAACTGGCGCCTGGGCGGCAAGCCGGCACAAGCGGCGTTTACTGCCGTGGCCAAAGCCATTGCCCGCTTTGAACCGGTGACCGTCTGCGTGAACGCCGACCAATACGAAAACGCCCGCGCGCGCCTGGATGCCGACAATATCCGCGTGGTGGAAATCAGCACCGACGAC
The DNA here is from genome assembly GCF_979258585.1 of Pseudomonas sp. AC136. Taxonomy (NCBI): domain Bacteria; kingdom Pseudomonadati; phylum Pseudomonadota; class Gammaproteobacteria; order Pseudomonadales; family Pseudomonadaceae; genus Pseudomonas; species Pseudomonas sp. AC136. The sequence continues at coordinate 3,541,692 of NZ_OZ409865.1, read as the reverse complement.
GCCTGGGTGCGCGACACCGGGCCGACCTTTGTGCGCAACGCCAGCGGCGAAATTCGCGGCGTGGACTGGACCTTCAACGCCTGGGGCGGCTTCGACGGCGGGCTGTATTCGCCCTGGACTCGCGACGATCAGGTGGCCAGCAAAATCCTCGAAATCGAACGCCGCGACCGCTACCGCACCGAAGGGTTTGTGCTGGAAGGCGGCTCGATTCACGTCGACGGCGAAGGCACGGTGATCACCACCGAAGAATGCCTGCTCAACCGCAACCGCAACCCGCACCTAAGCCGCGAAGACATCGAAGCGGTGTTGCGCGATCACCTGGCCATCGACACCGTGATCTGGCTGCCCGACGGCCTGTTCAACGACGAAACCGACGGCCACGTCGACAACTTCTGCTGCTACGTGCGCCCCGGCGAAGTGCTCCTGGCCTGGACCGACGACACGCAAAACCCCAACTACGAGCGCTGCCAGGCCGCCATGCGCGTGCTGGAAAGCGTGAAAGACGCTAAAGGTCGCCAGTTGATCGTGCACAAAATGCCGATTCCCGGCCCGCTGTACGCCACCGATGAAGAATGCGCAGGCGTGGATTTGGTGGCGGGTACGCAAGAGCGCGACCCGTCGATTCGCCTGGCCGGTTCGTACGTGAACTTCCTCATCGTCAACGGCGGCATCATCGCCCCCAGCTTCGACGACCCGAAAGACGCCGAAGCCAAAGCGATCTTGCAGCGGCTGTTTCCAGAGCATGAAGTGGTGATGGTGCCGGGGCGGGAAATTTTGCTGGGTGGTGGGAATATTCACTGCATTACGCAGCAGCAGCCGGCTTAACAAAAAAGCATCGCGGCTGAAGCCGCTCCTACAGATTGCACATTCCTGTAGGAGCGGCTTTAGCCGCGATGCTCTTGTTTACTAAGCCCGAATAATCCGGTTTTTCCCCTGCCGCTTGGCGTTGTACATCGCCGCGTCGGCGCGGGCGAACAGGGTGTCGAGGGTGACGTCGGCATCGGTCAGGCTGGTCAGCCCCTGGCTCACCGTCACACCAAAGGTGACGCCGTTGCAGCTGAACACCAGCCGCTGAATTTCCCGCTGCAAGCGCTCGGCAATTTGCAGAGCCAGCTCCTCGGTGCAGCAGGGAAATAGCGCGGCAAACTCTTCCCCACCGATACGCCCGAACAAGTCGCCACGACGCAACGCCGCGCTGCCGCACTGGGCGATCCGTTGCAGCACCACGTCGCCCATCTGATGGCCGTAGGTGTCGTTGATCTGTTTGAAGTTATCCACGTCCAGTAACAGGAACGCCAACGGCGCGTCTTCCTGGGTGGCTTGCTGGAATTCGGTGTGGGCGCATTCGAAGAAGTAGCGGCGGTTGCTGCTTTGCGTCAGCACGTCGGTCGTGGCCAGACGGTGCAGCTCGCCTTCCAGGTGTTTCTTCTCGGTGATGTCTTCGGCAATGCCGACCACAATCAGCGGCTTGCCGGCTTCGGCCTGGCGGCTGATAAAGCATTTGTCGCTCAGCCACCGCAATTGGCCGTCGGCCCGGAGAATGCGGTATTCGCGGTCTTCAACGGCGCCTTTGACCAGCACCTCGGCGAAGGTAGCGGCGGCGTGCTCAACGTCGTCGGGGTAGATGCTGTTCAGCCATTCCCCGTAATCGGCCATCAACAAGCCTGCGTTACGGCCGAACACGCGCTCGTAGGCGGGGCTGACGTAGAGAATGCGCTGGGCATCCCAGTCGAACGCCCATAGCACGATGTTTACGCTGTCCAGCAGCGAGCTGAACATCTGCTCACGCTCGCGCAAACGCTCCACTTCGCCGCGGCTATGCAGCAGCGCCAGAGTCAGTTCTTCCAACTCGGGGGAAAGTGGCAGTGTTAATGGGGGATGTTCGTCCATTAGATGTCCTTTTCTATCAACGAAACTACGACCATCGACGCGGCATAAGGTGCCAATCCCTGACACAGAAAAAAGCCCGCCAATCGGCGGGCTTTGACGCTTTATGGCGCAGTTATAGCCTGTTTACAGCGCGTTTGCCGGACGCAACGAGTAGGTTTTGAGGTGTTCCGCAAAATCACGCAACGACTGAATGCCGCTGGCTTCCGCTTCGCTCACCCAAAGCTTCATCGCCTCGAGCATGTCGTGGCCATTGCTGCTGGTTTTCACCCAGATATGCTGCAGGGCCAGACGCTTTTCATAGATCACTTTCAGCGCCTGGCTTTGCTCCAGCATGGCTTGAATGCGCTGGTGATGACGCTCTTCCAGCAGGCTGGTTTCTCGCGACAGCAAGCGCTTGGCGCGGTGGAATTTAGCCCGAACCGAGGCGTCGGCTTTGGCCAGTTCCAGTTTCACCAGCGGCGCGATAACGGCGCGGCGGTACTGGGCCATGATCTGGAAGCGGTTGTTGAGAATGGCCATGGCGGTGTCCATGTCCAAGTAGCCTTTGCCCGTCACCCGATGAGCAATCGGCGCCACACGCTGCACCTTGGCCAGGCGCAAAAAGCTGAACAGTTGAATCCAGGCCCAGCCCATGTCGAATTCCCACTTGCGAACCGACAACTTCGCCGAGTTCGGGTAGGTGTGGTGGTTGTTATGCAGCTCTTCGCCGCCGATCAAAATGCCCCACGGCACCAGGTTGGTGGCGGCATCACGGCATTCGAAGTTGCGGTAGCCGACGGCATGGCCCAAGCCGTTGATAACACCGGCAGCCCACACGGGAATCCACATCATCTGCACGGCCCACACGGTGATACCCAGCGCGCCGAACAGGGCCAGGTCGATCACCGCCATGATCGCGATACCGCCCAACGGGAAGCGCGAGTACACCTTGCGCTCGATCCAGTCTTCGGGGCAGTTCTTGCCATAAATCCGCAGGGTTTCGGGGTTTTCCGCTTCAGCGCGGTACAGTTCCGCGCCTTTGCGCAGCACGGTCGACAAACCTTTAATAACCGGGCTGTGCGGGTCGTCAGCGGTTTCACATTTGGCGTGGTGTTTACGGTGAATGGCAGTCCATTCACGGGTGTTCTGGCCGGTGGTCATCCACAGCCAGAAACGGAAAAAGTGCTTGAGCGCAGGGTGCAGTTCCAACGAGCGGTGCGCGGAGTAGCGATGCAAATAAACCGTCACCGACACAATGGTCACGTGGGTCATCAGCAAGGTAACCGCCAGAACCTGCCAGGCCGACAGGTCGAGAAAACCGTTGTACCACATAGATGGAGCTACCTCGGAAAAGTGAACGCCGGCTGGATCAACCTGGCGTGGGCATTATCTCTAAGCAGTGTGAGAAAACCACCCTGCACTTAGATCAAAATATGTTCAATTTCTGGGTGCTCTGTTCGGCTGGCGATCAATTTCGAGGAAGACGCTTGGCGGTTGCGGCCAAAATGCGCATCGCTAGCGCTCGCCGGCATGACCGATTGCGCACCTGAGGAATAATCGGCTGTTGAGCGGGAATGCTTAGGCCCGCTCGTCATGACGGCGCGGTGTAGCACGATGGAGCAAGCCAAACGGTGGCGCTCTTCGGCGCGCCTTAAAAGCATCGAGGCTAAAGCCTCTCCCACAACAAGCGCGAACGCGGTCGCTGTGGGAGAGGCTTCAGCCTCGATTTCCTGGAAACATCGGTGCCGGCAACTTACAGCTTGGCAATCGACACTTCAGTGGATTTCACGAACGCAATCACTTCGCTGCCCACGCCCAATTCCAGCTCTTTGACCGAGCGGGTGGTGATGACGGAGGTGACGATGCCGGAAGCGGTTTGTACGTCGATTTCCGACAACACGTCGCCTAGCACGATTTCCTTGATAGTGCCTTTGAATTGGTTACGGACGTTGATCGCTTTAATGGTCATGGTGTTTCTCCTGGTACGTGGGTAGTTGGTTCGAGTCAGTGAGTTACAAGGCCCAGCGCAGTTGCGTGGGCAGGGGTGAAACCGGTTCTGGTGGTGGTGGGCCCGGTGGAATTTCGAGAACACGGTTGAGCACTTCGGCTTCCAGCGCGGCCAAGCGCGCCGAGCCCCGTTGCCGTGGACGAGCCAGGTTTACCGGCAGGTCGAGGCCGATGTGGCCGTCTTCAATCAGAATCACGCGGTCGGCAATCGCCACCGCTTCGCTGACGTCGTGGGTCACCAGCAGCACGGTGAAGCCGTGTTTCTGCCAGAGGCTTTCGATCAGTTGCTGCATTTCAATGCGAGTTAACGCGTCGAGGGCGCCCAAGGGTTCGTCGAGCAGCAGCAAACGCGGTTGGTGAATCAGCGCGCGCGCCAGTGCAACGCGCTGCTTCTGTCCGCCCGACAATGCCGCGGGCCATTCGTGAGCACGTTCTGCCAGCCCAACGGCCTGCAACGCTTCCAGCGCACGGGGGCGCCAGTCGCCGCTAAGGCCCAGGCCGACGTTGTCGATGACTCGCTTCCACGGCAGCAGCCGCGAGTCTTGGAACATCAGGCGCGTGTCTTCGCGGGCTTCGCTGAGCGGCGCCGAACCGGCGAGCAAGGCGCCGCGGGTGGGCGTGTCCAGGCCGGCCAACAGGCGCAGCAAGGTGCTTTTGCCACAGCCGCTACGGCCAACCACGGCAACGAACTGCCCGGCCGGAATCAGCAGCTCAATGTTGTGCAACACCTCGCGCTCGCCGAAGGCTTTATGCAGGCCGCGCACCGCCAGCGGAATGCCGCCCTTTAGGTGCTGCGGCGCCACATGATTTGCGTTGAATGCGTTCATGCGGCACCGCCTTTCTTAACTTGGTAAGCCGGGTGCCAGCGCAGCCACACGCGCTCCAGGCCACGCGCCGTGGTGTCGGCCAGTTTGCCCAGCAAGGCGTAGAGCAGAATCGCCACCACCACGACATCGGTCTGCAGGAATTCACGGGCGTTCATGGCCAGGTAGCCGATGCCGGAGCTGGCCGAAATGGTCTCGGCCACGATCAGAGTCAGCCACATAAAGCCCAGGGCAAAACGCACGCCGACCAGAATCGAGGGCAAGGCGCCCGGCAGAATCACCTGACGGAACAGGCCGAAGCCCGACAACCCGTAGCTGCGCGCCATCTCCACCAGCGCCGGGTCGACGTTGCGAATGCCGTGGTAGGTGTTGAGGTAAATGGGGAACACGGTGCCGAGGGCGACGAGAAAAATCTTCGCTGACTCGTCGATGCCGAACCACAGGATCACCAGCGGAATCAGCGCCAGGTGCGGCACGTTACGAATCATCTGCACCGTGCTGTCGAGGAAGCGTTCGCCCCATTTCGACAGCCCGGTGATAAAGCCCAGCGTCAGGCCAATGCTGCCGCCAATTAGAAAGCCGATGCCGGCGCGCCAGCCGCTAATGGCCAGGTGGTGCCAGATATCGCCGCTGCTGACCAGCGCCACTGCCGCGTCGAAGACCGCACTCGGCGCCGGCAGAATGCGCGTCGACAGCCAACCGGCGACCACCGCCAATTGCCAGATCGCCAACAGCGCCACCGGCAGCACGAACGGTGCAAGGCGGTTAAGGATGTTATGCCCGGCTTTCATTTCAAGCCCCCGTAGGAGCGAGCTTGCTCGCCAAGCTCTTGGCGTCGCTGGCCGATTTCGGCAGCACGTCGTTGGCAATCATCTCGCCGAATGGGCTGACGTAACTGGCGCCTTCCGGGCGTTGCGGGCGCGCCACGTCCAGGTGCGGGAACAGCAGCTCGGCGACGCGGTACGACTCCTCCAGGTGTGGATAACCAGAGAAAATAAAGGTGTCGATGCCCAGGTCGGCATATTCCTTCACCCGTGCCGCCACGGTCTGGCCATCGCCCACCAGCGCCGTGCCGGCACCGCCGCGCACCAGGCCAACGCCGGCCCACAGGTTGGGGCTGACTTCGAGGTTGTCTTTGCTGCCTTTGTGCAACGCGGCCATGCGCTGCTGGCCAACGGAGTCGAAGCGCGCGAGCGAGGCCTGAGCGCGCTTGATGGTGTCGTCGTCCAGGTGGGAGATCAGGCGATCTGCGGCGGCCCATGCCTCTTCGTTGGTTTCACGCACAATCACATGCAGGCGAATACCAAAGCGCACGGTGCGGCCATGCTTGGCGGCTTTCTCGCGCACCTGGGCAATTTTCTCGGCGACGGCGGCTGGCGGCTCGCCCCAGGTCAGAACCATTTCCACCTGCTCGGCGGCGAGGTCTTGGGCGGCGCCTGACGAGCCACCGAAGTACAGCGGCGGACGCGGTTGTTGCAGCGGCGGATAGAGCAACTTGGCGCCCTTCACGCTGATGTGTTTGCCGTCGTAGTCCACGGTTTCGCCTTCCAGCACGCGGCGCCAGATGCGGGTGAATTCAACCGAGGCTTCGTAGCGTTCTTCGTGGCTCAGAAACAGACCGTCGCCGGCCAGTTCGTCGGGGTCGCCGCCGGTCACCAGATTGAACAAGGCGCGGCCGTTGGAAAGACGATCCAAGGTCGCCGCCTGACGCGCCGCCACGGTGGGCGAAATAATGCCGGGGCGCAGCGCAACGAGAAATTTGAGTTGGGTGGTGACGGGAATCAACGAAGCGGCCACCAGCCAGGAGTCTTCGCAGGACCGCCCCGTCGGAATCAACACGCCACCAAAACCGAGGCGGTCTGCCGCCTGGGCAATCTGTTGCAGGTAGCCGTGATCGACCGCGCGAGCGCCCTCAGCGGTGCCAAGGTAATGACCGTCGCCGTGGGTGGGAAGAAACCAGAAAATGTTCAAGCTCATGGGAGTTGTCTCCTTAGTGCCCTCCCCAACCGGGGAGGGATGCTGCAAATGGGGTTTGGTAAGCGCTGTAATTACTGGGCGGTGGCCACGCTGGCGGGCGGCGTCCAGATCACGTCCTTGATGCTCAAGGGCTTGGGAATCAGCTTGAGTTGGTAAAAGGTGTCGGCGATTTTCTGCTGCGCGGTGACCACTTCCGGGGTGATGAAATGCGCGCCGTAGCCTTGGCGTTTCACTGCGGTGAGGGTGATTTCCTTCGACAGGCCCAGCAGCGGCGCGACCTGATCGGTGACGGCCTGCGGGTCGGCTTTGGAGTCTTCGCCCACGGCACGCACTTCATCGATGAGGGCGGCGATTACTTTCGGGTTTTTCTGCGCGTAGGGTTTGGTGGCCAGGTAGAACTGGTGGTTATCCACCAGGCCCTGACCGTCACGCAGGGTGCGAGCGCCCAGCTGATTTTCGGCGGCGGCCTGGAAGGGATCCCAGATAACCCAGGCGTCGACACTGCCGCGCTCGAAAGCGGCACGGGCGTCGGCGGGCGCCAGGAAGGCAACGTCGATATCGCTGTATTTCAGGCCGGCATCTTCCAGCGCACGCACCAACAGGTAATGCACGTTGGAGCCCTTGTTGAGCACCACTTTCTTGCCCTTGAGTTCTTTCACCGATTTGATCGGCGAATCTTTGGATACCAGAATCGCTTCGCTCAGCGGTGCGGGCGGCTCGTAGGCGACATAGGTCAGATCGGCGCCGGCGGCTTGGGCAAACACCGGCGGGGTTTCACCGGTTACGCCGAAGTCGACCGAGCCGACGTTCAGGCCTTCAAGCAGTTGCGGGCCGCCGGGGAACTCGGTCCATTTAACGTCGACGCCTTGCACGGCGAGACGTTTCTCCAAGGTGCCCTTGGCTTTGAGCAGCACCAGGGTGCCGTACTTCTGATAACCGATTCGCAGGGTTTCGGCTTGTGCTTGGCTGATGGCGCCGAAAGCGGTGGCCGCGACAAACAGGGCGACCAGACTCCGACGCAAAGTAACTGGGCGCATGGCGCTCTCCTTTGCTGTTCAAGTGGTGGCGCCTGCTTGCCCGTTGGCGGGTGAGTAAGGCTGATCATTTTTGGTTTAAAGCCCCCTCTCCCTGAGGGAGAGGGCTGGGGTGAGGGGGAAATTTCAAAGGCCCCTCACCCCCCGCCCCTCTCGCCTACCCGGCCGGCCTAGCGGGAGAGGGGAGTCAAAGCGTCAAATACTCCAATTCGCCGCCAGCAACCGCTGGTTCAGCACGTTCGGGTCCAGGGGTTTTGGCCGGCGGGCCAAGGCACTGTGGAATTGTTCCAGCGCTTCGTCCAACCGTTGCTCCAGGCTGGCCGCCAGCTGCGCGGGCGCGCCGTTTTCGCCATAGGCGATCTGGCTGTCGTCGGCGAACACACCGTGCTGCACCTCCTGCGCTTTCAGTGCGGTGAGCACCGGACGCAGGGCGTAATCCACCGCGAGCATGTGCGCTTTGCTGCCGCCAGTTGAAAACGGCAGCAGCACTTTGTGTTCAAGGGCGCGTTCGGGCAGTAGGTCCAGCAGCACCTTCAACGCACCGGAAAACGAGGCCTTGTACACCGGCGTCGCAATCAACAAACCGTCCGCCGCCGCCACGTGGGCTTGCAGGGTTTGAATCTGCGGGCTGTCGAACCGGGCGTGCAGTAATTCTTCGGCGTTGAAGTCCTGAATGCGATAGCTCACCACTTCCACGCCATGCTGTTGCAGCCAACGCTGCGAGCGCTCCAACAAGATTCCACTACGGGATCTCTGGCTAGGACTGCCGCTCAACGAAACCACTAACATTGCTTACTCCTTGCCTTGCCGACTTGTTGCTGGAGGCCGCTGCCTCGAGGCTCAGGCGCGCTCAGGTAGTAACTGCTGCTCGGTATCAGCGATTGGGTTGAGGGGTCAGGCGCAGGTACGGTTTCACCGCGCGGTAGCCTTTGGGGAAGCGCTGCTTGATTTCGTCTTCGTCACGCAGCGACGGCACGATCACCACTTCATCACCGTCCTGCCAGTTGGCCGGGGTGGCGACTTTGTAGTTGTCGGTGAGTTGCAGCGAGTCGATCACGCGCAGAATTTCGTTGAAATTGCGGCCGGTGCTGGCGGGGTAGGTAATGGTCAGGCGCACCTTTTTGTTCGGGTCGATCACGAACAGCGAACGCACGGTGAGGGTGTCGTTGGCGTTGGGGTGAATCAGGTCGTACAGGCCCGACACCTTACGATCGGCGTCGGCAATGATCGGGAAGCCGACGAGCGTGCTCTGGGTTTCGTTGATGTCGTCGATCCACTTCAGGTGCGAATCAACCGGGTCTACCGACAGGGCGATTACTTTCACGCCGCGCTCGGCGAACTGGTCTTTGAGCTTGGCGGTAAAGCCCAACTCAGTGGTGCAAACCGGGGTGAAGTCAGCGGGGTGAGAAAACAAAACGCCCCAACTATTGCCCAGCCACTCGTGAAAACGAATGCGGCCTTGGCTAGAGTCTTGTTCGAAGTCGGGGGCGATGTCGCCGAGTCTTAGGCTCATGGTGCAGCTCCTGGTGCATGTCGATGCGTGGGGCTCACTATGCTCAGGCGCTGATCAAATTAAAAAGAATAAATAACAATTTATTTATATGTTTATGGAATATGAGACCCGACCGACTCGTCTGACGTATGGCATAAGCAAGGAAGCAATTATTCTTTATCAGAATAAACCGATGCTTTTATCATCCGCCGGTTGGCTCATTTGCCCATGGACTCAGGACTTAGGAATTACTCGATGAAGCGATTGCTCACCACCTCCCTGCTCGCCGCCGGCCTGGCCCTGGCGTCCAGCGTGCAGGCCGCCACGCTGCTGAACGTTTCGTATGACGTGATGCGCGACTTCTACAAGGACTACAACGCAGCGTTCCAGAAGCACTGGCAAGCCGAAGGCAACCCGGCGCTGACGTTGCAGATGTCCCACGGTGGTTCGAGCAAACAGGCGCGCGCCGTCATTGATGGCCTGCAGGCCGACGTGATCACCATGAACATGGCCACCGACATCAACGCATTGCACGACAACGGCAACCTGATTCCGGAAAACTGGGCCACGCGCCTGCCGGACAACAGCGCGCCCTTCACCTCCGCCACCGTATTCATCGTGCGCAAAGGCAACCCGAAAGCCCTGAAAGACTGGCCAGACCTGCTCAAAGACGGCGTAGAAGTGGTAGTGCCGAACCCGAAAACCTCGGGCAACGGCCGCTACACCTACCTGTCCGCGTGGGGTTATGTGCTCAAGCAAGGCGGCGATGAAAAAGCCGCGCGCGAATTCGTCGGCAAGCTGTTCAAACAAGCCCCGGTACTCGACACCGGCGGCCGTGCCGCAACCACCACGTTCATGCAAAACAACATTGGCGACGTGCTGGTGACCTTCGAAAACGAAGCGGAAATGATCGCCCGTGAGTTCGGCCGTGGCAGCTTCGAAGTGGTGTACCCAAGCGTATCGGCTGAAGCCGAGCCGCCGGTGGCCGTGGTCGACAAAGTGGTCGACAAGAAAGGCACCCGCAAAGAGGCCGAGGCGTACCTGAACTACTTGTGGTCCGAGGAAGGCCAGCGCATCGCCGCCAACAACTACCTGCGCCCACGCAACGCCAAGGTTCTTGCAGAGTTCTCCGACCGGTTCCCGAAGGTGGATTTCTTGCCGGTGGTGAAAACGTTTGGCGAGTGGCCAGTGATTCAGAAGACTCACTTTAATGATGGTGGGGTGTTTGATCAGGTTTACAGCGGGCAGTAAGTGCGGTTCGCGTAATGAAAAAGCCCGGCATTGCGCCGGGCTTTTTTGTGGTGCGGAAGTTTTCGAAATTCGAAACGCATCACGAGGAGCGAAGCGGTCGCCACGGACCGGGAGGAACTAAAACGCCGCCTTCCCTAAGGGAGGCGGCGTTGTTCTAGCAGGTCAAGCGTGATGGTTATTGGCTATTAGCGGTATAACACATTGGTATAACCCGTAGCATCCTGGCCAGAGGCCTTCGGAGTTGTCGATAGGAGTTGGGACCAACCCGCAACGGTCGGACTCGTAAAGACCACCGTGGCCACGCCGTTTGCGTCAGTGGTTGACGTAACAGTGGACAGAGTACCGGGTGCGCCTGAAAAGCTACTCACAGACCATGTCACGATATGGCCAGCGCCCACAGCGTTTCTGGCAGCGTCCGTGACTTGAACGCTGACAGTTGAAGTACTTACCCCGTCGTGCAATATGGTTTCCGGCGAGGCAGTGCCGGTCAAGATTGAAGGCTCCCCGGCAGTAAACTCCACGGTCAGCGATTCGGTGGCTGCGCCGCTCTGCGCCGTTACCGTCGCAGTGCCGACTAACAAACCACTCCTTAATGTCACTGTCGCAACACTATTTTGGTCGGTGGTAGAAGTCGCTACAGTCGAAGTGAGTCCATTCAGAGTTCCGAAGCTGGTCGCCCAAGATACAGTCACCCCTGGGCCTACTAAATTGCCGCCAGCGTCGGTAACCGTGGCGCTAACAGTCGTTGAGCTCCGGTTCGCCACAATTGAGTCTGGCGAGGCAATCACATCGATTACGGCTGGCGCACCGGGAGTGAAATCAACCTCAGCGGTATCAGTCACCGAACCAATTGCGGCTGTCACAGTGGCTGTGCCAAGCGTAGTGGAACTGGTCAGTTCAATTGTCGCTATACCGCTTGCATTAGTAGTGGACGAATTGCCCGCCAACGTACCTGCGCTGGTGCTCCAACTTACGGTCTCGCCTGCGACCAGGTTGCCGTTAGCGTCTTTAACCGTGGCGCTAAGGGTCGACGTGCTGATGCCGTTCGCTTCAATCGAAGCAGGCGAAGCGGTTACATCCATTGCAGTGGCTGCACCGGCAGTGAAATCAACCTCAGCGGTATCACTCACCGAACCAATTGCGGCTGTCACAGTAGCTTGGCCGGAAGTGGTTGCGCTGGTGAGGGTATTCGTCGCTACACCGCTTGCATTGGTGGTAGACGATGTGCCCGACAACACGCCAGCGCTGCTAGCCCAGGTAACGCTCACACCAGCACCGACAGCGTTGCCGTTGGCATCTACCACAGCGGCGCTGATAAACGATGTGCTTGCGCCGTCGGCGACAATCGCAGTCGGCAAAGCAGTGACGGTCATTGTTGCGGCTGCACCGGCGGTGAAATCAACCTCGGCGGTGTTGCTCGCCGAACCGCTTGTGGCAGTCACAGTGGCTTGACCGGAAGTGGTTGCGCTGGTGAGGGTAATCGTCGCTACACCGCTTGCATTGGTGGTAGACGATGTACCCGACAACACGCCAGCGCTGGTGCCCCAAGTAACGCTCACACCGGCACCGACAGCGTTGCCGTTGGCATCTACCACAGTCGCGCTGACAGACGATGTGCTTGCGCCGTCCGCGACAATCGCAGTAGGCAAAGCAGTGACGGTCATTGTTGCGGCTGCACCGGCGGTGAAATCAACCTCAGCGGTATCGGTCACCAAACCAATTGCGCCGGTCACGGTGGCTTGGCCAGCAGTTGTGGAGCTGGTCAGTTCAACCGTTGCCACACCGTTTGCGTCAGTAGTGGATGAAGTGCTCGCCAACGTACCGGCGCTGGTGCTCCAGCTTACGGTTTGGCCGGCTACCAAGTTGCCGTTAGCGTCTTTAACTGTGGCGCTAAGGGTCGACTTGCTGGTGCCGTTCGCTTCAATCGAAGCAGGCGAAGCGGTTACATCCATTGCAGTGGCTGCACCGGCAGTGAAATCAACCTCAGCGGTATCAGTCACCGAACCAATTGCGGCTGTCACAGTAGCTTGGCCGGAAGTGGTTGCGCTGGTGAGGGTAATCGTCGCTACACCGCTCGCATTGGTGGCAGACGATGTGCCCGACAACGTGCCAGCGCTGGTGCCCCAGGTAACGCTCACACCGGCGCCTACGGCGTTGCCGTTGGCATCTACTACAGCGGCGCTGATAGACGATGTGCTCGCGCCGTCGGCGACAATCGCAGTAGGCAAAGCAGTGACGGTCATTGTTGCGGCTGCACCGGCGGTGAAATCAACCTCGGCGGTGTTACTCGCCGAACCGCTTGTGGCAGTCACAGTAGCTGGGCCGGAAGTGGTAGTGCTGGTGAGGGTAATCGTCGCTACACCGCTTGCATTGGTGGTAGACGATGTGCCCGACAACGTGCCAGCGCTGGTGCCCCAAGTAACGCTCACACCGGCGCCTACGGCGTTGCCGTTGGCATCGGTCACAGCGGCGCTGATAGACGATGTGCTTGTGCCGTCGGCGACAATCGCAGTAGGCAAAGCAGTGACAGTCATTGTTGCGGCTGCACCGGCGGTGAAATCAACCTCGGCGGTATCAGTCACCGAACCAATTGCGCCGGTCACCGTGGCTTGGCCAACAGTTGTGGAACTGGTCAGCTCAACCGTCGCTACACCGTTTGCGTCAGTAGTGGATGAAGTGCTCGCCAATGTACCGGCGCTGGTGCTCCAGCTTACGGTTTTGCCCGCTGCCAGGTTGCCGTTAGCGTCTTTAACTGTGGCGCTAAGGGTCGACTTGCTGGTGCCGTTCGCTTCAATCGAAGCAGGCGAAGCGGTTACATCCATTGCAGTTGCTGCACCGGCGGTGAAATCAACCTCGGCGGTGTTGCTCGCCGAACCGCTTGTGGCAGTCACAGTGGCTTGACCGGACGTGGTTGCGCTGGTGAGGGTAATCGTCGCTACACCGCTTGCATTGGTGGTAGACGATGTGCCCGACAACACGCCAGCGCTGGTACCCCAGGTAACGCTCACACCAGCACCGACGGCGTTGCCGTTGGCATCTACCACAGCGGCGCTGATAGACGATGTGCTTGTGCCGTCGGCGACAATCGCAGTAGGCAAAGCAGTGACGGTCATTGTTGCGGCTGCACCGGCGGTGAAATCAACCTCAGCGGTATCAGTCATCGAACCAATTGCGCCGGTCACGGTGGCTTGGCCAGCAGTTGTGGAACTGGTCAGTTCAACCGTCGCTACACCGTTTGCGTCAGTAGTGGAGGAAGTGCTCGCCAATGTACCGGCGCTGGTGCTCCAGCTTACGGTTTGGCCTGCTGCCAGGTTGCCGTTAGCGTCTTTAACTGTGGCGCTAAGGGTCGACTTGCTGGTGCCGTTCGCTTCAATCGAAGCAGGCGAAGCGGTGACATCCATTGCAGTTGCTGCACCGGCGGTGAAATCAACCTCGGCGGTGTTGCTCGCCGAACCGCTTGTGGCAGTCACAGTGGCTTGACCGGACGTGGTTGCGCTGGTGAGGGTAATCGTCGCTACACCGCTTGCATTGGTGGTAGACGATGTGCCCGACAACACGCCAGCGCTGGTACCCCAGGTAACGCTCACACCAGCACCTACGGCGTTGCCGTTGGCATCCACCACAGTCGCGCTGATAGACGATGTGCTTGTGCCGTCGGCGACAATCGCAGTAGGCAAAGCAGTGACGGTCATTGTTGCGGCTGCACCGGCGGTGAAATCAACTTCGGCAGTGTTACTCGCCGAACCGCTTGTGGCAGTCACAGTAGCTTGGCCGGAAGTGGTTGCGCTGGTGAGGGTAATCGTCGCTACACCGCTTGCATTGGTGGTAGACGATGTGCCCGACAACGTGCCAGCGCTGGTGCCCCAGGTAACGCTCACGCCAGCACCTACGGCGTTGCCGTTGGCATCCACCACAGCGGCGCTGATAGACGATGTGCTTGTGCCGTCCGCGACAATCGCAGTAGGCAAAGCAGTGACGGTCATTGTTGCGGCTGCACCGGCAGTGAAATCAACCTCAGCGGTATCCGTCATCGAACCCATTGCGGCTGTCACGGTGGCTTGGCCAGCAGTTGTGGAACTGGTCAGTTCAACCGTCGCCACACCGTTTGCGTCAGTAGTGGACGAAGTGCTTGCCAACGTACCGGCGCTGGTGCTCCAACTTACGGTTTGGCCGGCTACCAGATTGCCGTTAGCGTCTTTAACTGTGGCGCTAAGGGTCGACTTGCTGGTGCCGTTCGCTTCAATCGAAGCAGGCGAAGCGGTGACATCCATTGCAGTGGCTGCACCGGCGATGAAATCAACCTCGGCGGTATCAGTCATCGAACCAATTGCGGCTGTCACGGTGGTTTGGCCGGCAGTTGTGGAACTGGTCAGTTCAACCGTCGCCACACCGTTTGCGTCAGTAGTGGACGAAGTGCTCGCCAATGTACCGGCGCTAGTACTCCAGTTTACGGTTTTGCCCGCTGCCAGGTTGCCGTTAGCGTCTTTAACTGTGGCGCTAAGGGTCGACTTGCTGGTGCCGTTCGCTTCAATCGAAGCAGGCGAAGCGGTCACATCCATTGCAGTGGCTGCACCGGCAGTGAAATCAACCTCAGCGCTATCAGTCATCGAACCAATTGCGGCTGTCACGGTGGCTTGGCCAGCAGTAGTGGAACTGGTCAGTTCAACCGTCGCTACACCGTTTGCGTCAGTAGTGGACGAAGTGCTTGCCAACGTACCGGCGCTGGTGCTCCAGCTTACGGTTTTGCCCGCTGCCAGGTTGCCGTTAGCGTCTTTAACTGTGGCGCTAAGGGTCGACTTGCTGGTGCCGTTCGCTTCAATCGAAGCAGGCGAAGCGGTTACATCCATTGCAGTGGCTGCACCGGCAGTGAAATCAACCTCAGCGGTATCAGTCATCGAACCAATTGCGCCGGTCACCGTGGCTTGGCCAGCAGTTGTGGAACTGGTCAGTTCAACCGTCGCCACACCGTTTGCGTCAGTAGTGGACGAAGTGCTCGCCAATGTACCGGCGCTGGTGCTCCAGCTCACGGTTTTGCCCGCTGCCAGGTTGCCGTTAGCGTCTTTAACTGTGGCGCTAAGGGTCGACTTGCTGGTGCCGTTCGCTTCAATCGAAGCAGGCGAAGCGGTCACATCCATCGCAGTGGCTGCACCGGCGGTGAAATCAACCGCGGCGGTGTTACTCGCCGAACCGCTTGTGGCAGTCACAGTGGCTTGACCGGAAGTGGTTGCGCTAGTGAGGGTAATAGTCGCTACACCGCTTGCATTGGTGGTCGACGATGTGCCCGACAACGTGCCAGCGCTGGTGCCCCAGATAACGCTCACACCGGTGCCTACGGCGTTGCCGTTGGCATCTTTCACAGCGGCGGTGATAGACGATGTGCTCGCGCCATCGGCAACAATCGCAGTTGGCGATGCTGTGACGGTCACGCCCGCGGCAGCACCAGCGGTGAAATCAACCTCGGCCGTATTAGTCGCAGAAGCGCTTGTGGCAGTCACCGTGGCTTTACCGGAAGTGACAGAGCTGGTCAGTTCAACCGTCGCCACACCGCTTGCATTGGTGGTGGACGAGGCGTTTGCCAACGTGCCAGCGCTGGTGCCCCAGGTAACGCTCACACCGGCACCTACGGCGTTGCCGTTGGCATCGGTCACAGCTGCGCTGATAGAGGATTTGCTTGTCCCATCGGCGACGATCGCGGTAGGCGAAGCAGTGACGGTCATAGTTGCGGCAGCGCCAGCGGTGAAATCAACGCTTGCGTCGTTGGTGGCCGAACCGCTGCTGGCCGTCACAGTGCCGCTACCGATAACGGTGGCGCTCGTTAAGGTAACTGTCGCTACACCACTCGCATCGGTGGTGGACGACTGAGCTCCCAACGTACCGGCGCTCGTGCTCCAGTTCACGCTCACACCGGTGCCTACGGCGTTGCCGTTAGCATCTGTCACAGTTGCGCTGACGGTGGAAGTGCTGGTGCCGTTGGCGACAATCGAGGCGGGCGAAGCAACGACGGTCATCGTGGCCGCAGCGCCGGCAGTGAAGTCAACGTTAACGGTGCGTTTCGTGGCGCCGTATGTTGCTTCGACTGTTGCTACGCCTGCGACCTTGCTGCTCATTAGCGTCACGGACGCCTCGCCGTTTGCATCGGTAGTGGAAGTGTTGCTCGACAGCGTACCTGCGGAAGTCGCCCAGTTAACCGTCACACCCGCTGCACGTGGCTGATTGCTGGCACCGAGAATTTTGACTTTTATCGTGCTGGAATCTGCCCCCGTTGAAGGGATAGCGACCGGTTGAGCGGTCAGCAGAAATCCTAAAGATTGGACATTCACTTGCATCGGATTGGAGACAACCGCGCGCCCCGACTTATCGGTTCCAATAGCTTGCAAGCTGTAGATGTTCACGCCGGAGTTGTCATACGCGGGAAGTTGAACGGTGCCTTGACCGCTTCCATCGTAGGGCAAAGCAAAGCTAGCCGCAGTACCTGTCCAGCTAATGGACTTTAAGGTCGCAGCGCCTTTGATTGCGAAAGGAACAACTTTGAATTCAGTGTCGGAGATGACCTCGGGCAAGCTTATTTGACCGCCGCCTTTTTTATGGTCAATTACAATTTCGTTATTACGGGATACCAGGTCGTAACGCATGTTTTCGAGCATGCGGCTGGCCATCACGTTGCTGCTGGAGAGCTGTTTCGACAGCGGTTCTCCGATTCGATAGTTCAGCGCAAGATTCGCCGACGTATCGGCAATTCCGTGTTGCCCTACGCGGTGATCGACACTCAAGCCAATCAACGGGATCGGGTTATAGATAACCCCAACACTCAAAGCGCGCGGATCTTTCTGGCGGTTGTCTACACCGAACAAACTGACGTCATCGCCATAGAATTGTTCGTAGGTAACCTTGGCGCCAAGCTGAGGATAAGAGGCTAAGTACCCTTCCGCTCGAAGATCCCACCCTTTGGCAGGTCTTTCCAGGTAAGCGGCTTGGTCAGGGGATGCCTTCCAGTTTGAGAGCGGCTGATAGCCGTTAGCGCTTAACTTGAGAAAGTCTGTCCACGCTTCAACACCAACACCGAGACGGGCGTTTTTACCCGTTACATCCCAGTCATAAAAGCTGTTACCACCCAGCAGCCAGCCTTCGACATTACGGCGATAACCGAGACCCAAGTTGACGGTGTTGCGGTAGTCCTCGGTGTAAGTATCAGCACGACGAACGCCGGACTGTACGAAGAGCAGGTTTTTGCCTTCGTTATAGAAAGGCATCAATAAATCAAGGCTACCGCCGCGCACCCCACCTTCCCCTGCTTTTAAGGCGAGCTCGGAAGTAATGTGGTGGCTATCGAACCAGTTTCGGCTGGCTTCACTTGCAGCGCCCGATATAAGCCCTACGCCTCGGCTTACCGCTTCCTCAAGTCCTTGGCTTCGGCCTCGCAACGCAGCTGGGCCGAGATCAGGCGGGGCCTCAGCCGCGTAGAACCAGTCGGACGAAGGATTTGTTAACGGAACGTTCGAGGGAATGGTTGCGGTAACACTGCCCAGTTCCGGCAGGTTTTGCTGCTGCGCAGACACAGGTGCGGAGACCTGAGCAACCGCCGGAATAAGCGGCGACAGCGCAACACTACACGCTAGGTATAGCGATAAGAGCTTTGTGGAAAAGGAATGCATGCTTTCGACTTCCATAACACGAAGAAATGAGAAGCCGAAGTGTGTGAGCGGGACGGAGCGAAAGCGGTCGCCCGAGTCCTACAGGGGCGTAGGGAGATGCCTTGGCGACTTTTAAACACGGATATTTCAACGCCAAAATCTCGAACGGTCGAACGGAATATTGCCGATTCGCTTAGTTACAGCGACCGCGCCAAAACACGGTTTCGTTGGCTACGAACACAAAAAAACCGGGCGTATTGCCCGGCTTATTACGTGTTTTTTCAACTTCGGTTCGACCTGCACGAACATCTGGAGAGAGAGCGCAAACAGCCCCGATAATCACCGTGGAACTAACTAAATTTGCAGCCAGCAAGGCAACGGCGCATGCGTTGCTTCTCCATTTATACCGCTGCAAATCCCTAACCGAACAAATGGCCCAATGGGAAGCGGCGCCGGTATTCCTTCCCGAACCGTCCCGCCGCCTGCAGGTACGCCCGCAGACTCCGCCTACCGGCGGCCATGCCGCCATCGACTCATTTTGGCTCAACCCGAATCGTGGAGCCGTAACCTACTCCATCTGCGCCGCCGACCGATGCCTCCACCTTGCACCAACCATACAAAAGCGCCCCGCTGGGAATGCGTACAAGAGTTACAGAAGTAGCAGTGATGCCCCGACTATCCGTGACTCCGATGATCGGCGACATAAATTGAGTACCCCACGCGCAATCGTCCCGCCAATACACGGTCACGCCTGTAAGAGGCTTGCCATCCGCACCGGATACGCTGGCGGTAACATCGCCGCGGCCAGAAAGCGTAAGTGGGTCCGACCCCGAATAACGCACGGAGATGGTTACCGCAAAATCGACAGTCGTAGTGCCTTGCATCGCGCCCACAGAAGCCGTGACAGTGCTTTGTCCCTCATAAAGGCCACTGGTGAGCACCGTAGTGGCAATGCCGCTGGCATTTGCGACGGATGTCATGAGGGAAAGCGTGCCCGTTGACCCAGCTCTGTCCCCCACCGCCGCCCAACTCACCGATGTACCGCCAGCAGCCGCTGCTGTTCGACCCTGGGCGTCACGCAACTCAGCGCTGATCGTCGACGTGCTTCTGCCATCTGCCGAAATGGTTTCGGCAGATCGGGTCAGCACAATTTGCGCAACCGGGCCCGCAACCAAGCTTACGACGGCAGAACTTGTAGCCGTGCCGCTGCGTGCTTCAACCGTAGCCTGACCAATAGCAGTTGGGCTTGTCAGAACAATCGTGGCAGTTCCGGAAGCGTTGGTCACAGAACGTACGTCACCCAAAACACCGGCGCTCGTCGTCCATTCCACCGTTGTGCCCGCCTCAACCACATTGTTATTGGCATCGGTGACGGTCGCGCTCAGCGTCGACGTCGAGCTGCCGTCAGCAACGATGGACGGGGCCGACGCCGTCACGGTCAGGGCTGCCGGCTCGCCGGCCACAAACGCAACGGCTGCCGCGTCGCTTCCCGTACCACTCGTTGCCTCGACCGAGGCCGTTTCAACGACGGTCGAGCTAGTGAGAACCGCTGTCGCCACCCCATTCGCATCGGTCAGAGAGGAATCATGATTCAACGTCCCGGCGCTTGTGCTCCAGCCCACCGCCTGACCGGCGCCAACGCTATTGCCGTGCGAATCTTGTACGACCGCGCTCAAGCGGGTGGTGCTTGTGCCATCGGCGGTGAGCCGAATTGTGCTAGCCGTTAGCGCTACGTCGCTCGCTGCGCCAGCGGTGAAAGTGACCGACGCGCGTTGTGTGCTCGAGCCGTAGTGCGCCTCCACAATGGCAGTGTTCGTGGTCGTTGAGCTGGTCAGGGTAACCGACGCTTCGCCGTCCGCATCAGTCGTCGAAACGTCGTCGGACAAGGTGCCCGCTGTGGTGGTCCAGTTCACCGTGACACCGGCCATTCGTGGCTGAGTGCTAGCACTCGCCACCTTTATCTTGATAACGCTGGTGTGCACGCCAGTCGCAGCGATAGACGCTGGGGTTGCGCTCATCACGGCCGATAATGGCTGAACCACTACCGTCATTGCGTTGGAGACGACGGCGCGCCCCGCCCTGTCGGTACCGATGGCCTGTAACGAGTAGGCATTAGCCGCGCCAGCGACATAGGCGGGCAACTCAAGAGCGCCCCGCCCGCTTGCGTTTAAAGGCAACGCAAAACCTGCCGCTGAGCCGGTCCAGCTGAAGGCATTTACGCGCTCTGCGCCGTGCACAGCAAACTCAACGGTCTTTAGCTCGCTGTCTGAAATAACGTCCGGCAGCATCATCTGAACCGCCTTCAGTCGATGTTCGAGGACGATTTCATTGTTACGCGACACCAAGTCGTAGCGCGCACTTGCGAGCATACGACTGGCCGCCACGTTGGCGCTCGACAGCTGCTTGGCCAGTGGTTCCCCGAGCCGATAGTTGAATGCCAGACGGGCAGAGGTGTCGGCCTGGCCATGCTGTCCAATGCGGTGGTCCAGGCTCAGACCTACCAGCGGAACCGGGTTGTAAACAATCCCCACGCTGACGGCATGGGGGTTCTTTTGCCGATCACCTGGCGCGAACAGGCTCACCTCGTCCCCATAAAACCGCTCGTACGCCAGTGTGGCGCCTAGTTGCGAATAAGCCGGTAAATAGCCTTCAGCGCGCACGTCCCAACCCTTGGCAGGACGCTCCAGGTAATCGGCTTGATCCGGTGTTGGGTTCCAGTTCGAAAGAGGCTGGTAGCCGTTGACACTCAGCTTGAAAAAATCCGCCCACGCTTCCAAACCCACACCCAAGCGGGCGTTTTCGCCGGTCAGGTCCCGGTCATAAAAGCCATTGCCACCCACAAGCCAGCCGCCCACCGAGTGGCGATAGCCAAGGCCCATATTGACGGTGGTGCGATAGTCGTCGCTGTACGTATTGGCGCGACGCAGGCCGGATTGGACGAACCACAGACGCGCACCTTCGTTGTAGAACGGCAGCAACACGTCCAGGCTTGCGCCCTCAATTCCGCCACGCGTGCCCTCTAGTTGCAGCGCCGAGGTGATGTGATGGCTGTCGAACCAACTGCGGCTGGCTTGACTGGCTGCGCCAGACAACATGCCCAATCCCTGAGCGACCGCGTCTTCAACGCCTTGGCTGCGGCTGTGTGCTGGCTTCGACGTCAGGTCATCCGGTACCGCTGCCCACAAGCCAGATCGGTCTTGTACTGCGGGCGCTTCACCGGCGGGCTTGGCCGCCGGCGAACCCAACTCTGGTAGACGTTCATGCTCGCTGGACGCTGCGGCGTGCACGTTAGAAGCCATAGGGGCGAGCGGTGAAAACAGGACACTCCACGCCAAGTACAGCATTAACGAAGTGCGAAAAAATCGGCGCATGAAGGTCGACGTCCGTCAGAAAATGAGGCGTCGAATTCTCACGACATGGCGGCGAAATTAAGGCCGCCCCAATCTCTCAAGCGTGTGGCTTTCTTCCCGCTAAGGTTTATAAGCGCGACGAATCGCGGACGAAAAAAAGCCGGGCATCAGCCCGGCTTTTCTTCTAACGCGCTGTATTACAACAGCGGCAGGGTGTAGCTCACGATCAAGCGATTTTCGTCTTGGTCGTTTGCAGTGGTGTTGCCACGAAGCGTGGCATTACGCCAGGTTAGACCGAGACCTTTAAGCGCGCCGTCCTGCAGAACGTAGTCGATTCGGAAATCGCGTTCCCACTCTTTGGCATCGCTGCCGGCGGCATTGATGTTGTCGCCTTTGAGATAGGTGATCACCGTCTTAAGACCCGGTACGCCAACGCTAGTGAAGTCGTAGCCGTATTCAGCCAACCAGGTTTGCTCGCCAGCGCTTAGGAATTTGCCAATCTGACGGTCAGTGATCAGGTAGGCGGTGGAGCCGTCGCCTTGGTTCAGGAAGGGGAAGGCGCTGTCGCCCGACACTTCTTGGTAACCCGCGCTCAGTGCATGTGCACCCAAGGTGTAGGTGAACAAAGCGCTCCAGGTCTGGTTGTCTACTTCATACCGGTGCGGGTCGGCTGCGCCAGATGCCCAGTAGCCGTTGCTGCGGTAGCCCTCTGTACGACCCGAAGCGGTGCTGTTCTTGCCGTCGGAGTCGCTAAGGAAGTAGCGCAGATCCGATTTCAACACGCCGGGACCAATGCCCCAGTTATGCACCAGACCCAGGAAATGCTGGGTGTAGAAATCTTCTAGATTGCCGTAGTAGTACTGCGCGGTCAGGTCCTTGGTGATCTTGTAATCACCACCTGCGTAGTAGAACTTGTTGCTGTCAGAAATTGCTGTGCCGACCGGCGTGCCAGTCGGGCGAGCCGCGCCCCCGATACGCAGGCCGACGTCATCAGTGGAGCTGCGGGTTTTGGTGTGCTCCAACTGACCTGCTACTACGGTCAACCCCTCAATCTCAGCCGAGGTTACTTGGCCGCCTTCAAAAAGTTGCGGCAACAAACGACCGTCGTTAAACGTCACAACGGGCAGTTTCGGCTGCAAAGTGCCGAGGCGGGCCTCGGTCTTCGAAACGCGCAATTTTGCAGTGGCGCCCGCTTTGCCATATGCGTCTTTGGCTTCGCCGTCGCTGTCGAGCGGGAAAAGCTGGCCTGGCGTGCGGCTCTGGTCAGCCGACGCTTTGTTGGCGCTGCCGCCAGCGTCCAGTTTTATACCTGCAAGGCCAATTACATCCAGACCGAAACCTACGGTGCCCTGGGTAAAACCAGACGTGTAATTGAACATGAAACCTTGGCCCCATTCCTGACCGGAAGCGGCGTCAACGTTTTTGTTGTTTACGTCGTAATAGAAATTACGCAAACCCAACGAAGCCTTGCTGTCTTCAATAAAACCGGCAGCGCCGGCTTGCTGTGCGATGACGCCGAGAACGACGGCCAACGCCAGAGGGGATTTGGTCATGGTGCTTACTCCAGGTGCAGATCTTTTTTAGTTTTCCGACACTGCAAGGAGTCACTACTTTCAGCTTGCTTGGTGCGGGTCGTGCTGGGGGGCCCGGCGACGACGGCGCAACAGTAATAAAAAAGCCATAAATCTAAAAAGACTTATTAGTTTGTTTTTAATGCTTTTTAAGAATATTCGACACATTTCGCAAAACTTGGTCGGCAGCGGGGTCATTCAGGAAACCAAACCGCGAAAAACCCGCCGTTTAGTGACCTTTAGTCCCGCCGCCGACTCAGTTTGAACGCCCGTGCCAGAGCCTTTAAGCGCCTAAAAACTCCTGCGTCGAAACCACCGGTGCGTAGCCAAACGCCAATGCAGCCATAAAGGCGGCATGAACCTGGGCAGCCGGCACGGTGACGCCGTTGAATTCCAGGTCGTGGGTGGCGCAGGCGTCGTGGATAACGGTGGTGTCGTAACCGAAATCCACGGCGGCGCGGGTAATGCCGTGGGTGCACATGTGGCTCATGCTGCCGACGATGACCAATTTATCGATGCCATGCTTATCCAATACGGCGCGCAATTCGGTGTCGCGGAAGGAGTTGATGTGCTGTTTGACGATTACCGGTTCGTCGGCGCGGTTGAGCACCGTCGGGTGCACCTCGGCGCCCTGGGAACCGGCAACAAAAAACGGAGCGTCGGCCTCCGACGATTCGTGACGGATGTACACCACCAAATCACCGGCATCGCGAAACGCTTTGATGACTAGCGCGGCCTTTTCAGCGGCCGCGTCGGCGCCTACCAACGGCCATTTACCGCCTGGGAAATAGTCGTTCTGGATATCAACTACGATCAGCGCTTGCTTGGACATGGTGTTTTCCTCGGTTCAGGTGGGTAGTGTTGCGTGGCTGAAGTATTCGCCTGTGCAAGCGGGGCGAGAATTAGCCGGAACGACAATAGCGGTGGGAAAAATGACAAAGCAGGAAAATCAGGCGGTGCTTGAAATCGGTTTGTTGGTGTACCCCGGCGCACAAACCGCCGCCGTGCACGGCCTGACCGATCTGTTCGCCGTCGCCAACCGCATCGCCGCCGAGCAACAGGCCACGCAACTGCCCACGCTGCGCATTAGCCATTGGAGCGGCAGCGCCACGGACCCCACGCCGCAACGCATTTACGACAGCTTGCCCGGCAGCACCAGCCGCCTTGGCGCGGTGGTGATTCCGCCTTCACTAGCCGACATGCCATCGGCCGAAGACGCGCAACCGCTGGCTGACTGGATCAAGCGTAGCCACGCGCAAGGCGCCATTGTTGGCTCCATCTGCCTGGGCGCGTTTTTGCTGGCGATTACCGGCTTGCTCGACGGCCGCCACGCTACCACCCACTGGACCCACGGCGAAGAACTGGCCAGCCAGTTTCCGGCGCTCAAGGTGGATGTGGATAAGCCAATCATTGATGACGGCGACATCATCACCACCGGCGGCATGATGGCCTGGGCGGAAATCGGTTTGCGCCTGGTCGACCGGCTACTGGGCCCCAGCATCGCCACCCGCACTGCACGTTTTCTGATGGTGGAACACAGCGACAGCGCCCGCGAATGCGGCAGCAACTTCGCGCCGATTCTGGCCCACGGTGACGCAGCGGTTTTGAAGGTGCAGCACTGGCTGCAGGCCAACGGTGCGGTAGACGTCAGCCTCGCCGCCATGGCCGATTGCGCCGGGCTGGAAGCGCGTACGTTCTTACGCCGCTTCCGCGCGGCGACGGGCCTGAAGCCGACGGAATATTGCCAGCACGTAAAGGTGGGCAAAGCCCGTGAAATGCTCGAATTCACCAACGGCACCGTCGACCACATTGCCTGGACCGTCGGCTACCAAGACCCGGGCGCGTTTCGCAGCGCATTCAAGAAAATCACCAGTCTTTCGCCGAGCGAGTACCGCAGCAAGTTTGGGGTGAAGCCCAACGCCGCAGTTGCCAGAGAAGCCGGTTAAATCAAAAAAATCGAGGCTAAAGCCTCTCCCACAGTTTTCAGTTTCCTGTGGGAGAGGCTTTAGCCTGATGCCTGCAAACGAATCCCCCGTGTCGAGCCTTCATGTCCCTAACCCCTGAACAACTCGCAAAAATTACTGCCCTCACGCTCCAGCACTACAACCAAAGCGCCGAAAGCTTTCGCGAAGGCACGCGCGACCACGATGTGAGCCAGAACATCGCCGCCTTGCTGCGACACATCGAGGTGCCAGCGCCGTTGCAGATTCTTGATTTCGGCTGCGGCCCGGGCCGTGATTTGAAGGTATTCCGCGACATGGGCCACGTCGCCGTCGGCCTCGACGGCTCGGCCAATTTCGTGGAAATGGCCCGCGCCGACAGCGGCTGCGAGGTCTGGCAGCAGGACTTTCTGGCGCTCGATTTGCCCGCCGAACGCTTCGACGGCGTGTTTGCCAACGCGGTGCTGTTTCATGTGCCGAGTCAGGAATTGCCACGCGTGCTACGCCAGCTGCACGCCACGTTAAAGCCCGGCGGCGTGCTGTTCAGCTCCAACCCGCGTGGCGACAATCAGGAAGGCTGGAACGGCCCGCGCTACGGCAGTTATCACGACCTTGGCGCCTGGCAACAGCAGCTCACCACCGCCGGTTTTACCGAGCTGGAGCATTACTACCGCCCCGCCGGCTTGCCGCGCGATCAACAGCCTTGGCTTGCCAGCGTCTGGCGTAAAAACTAACCCGTCACACGCTGCACCAGCGCCTGCAACTGGATCGCGCCGTCATTGCCGGCGCGCGACAACCATTGGCGCAGTTGCTGCTCAATAGCCGACAACGGTGCGTGCACGCCGGCCAGTTCCAGGTGCTCGGGCAGAATCTCCTCACCGCTGCTAACCAGCAGGGCAAAGTGAATAACGTTCTCCAGCTCTCGGGTATTGCCCGGCCAGTGATGCCACTCCAGCACTTGCTGCGCGGCCGCGCTGATAAAGGGCATGGTCAGGCCAAGCCGTTGGCTGTAGATACCGAGGAAATATTCGGCCATCGGCAGGATGTCGCCAATCCGCTCGCGCAACGGCGGCAAGGCCAGGCGGCCCTCGTTCAGGTATTGGAACAGGCGCGGGTGGAACTTGCCGGCCTCTACCGCCTTACCCAGGTCGATGCTGGTGGCGGCGACCAACCGCACATCCACCGGGCTGGCGTGGTTTGCGCCAACACGCGTGACTTCGCGGTTCTCCAGCGCGGCGAGCAATTTGTCTTGCAGGGCCAGCGGCAGATCGCCGATTTCGTCCAGGTACAAGGTGCCGCCGTTGGCCGAGCCAAACCACCCTGCCCGGCTGCTGGCCGCGCCTGTGCTCGCCGGGTAGCCGCCCGCCGCGTAGCCAAACAGCTCGGCCTCGGCGTGGTTCTGGCTCAGGCTGCTGCAACTCAAGGCCACGAACAAACCGGCGCGGTCGCTCTCGCGGTGAATGTGGCGCGCCAGCAATTCCTTACCGGTGCCCATCTCACCCTGAATCAGAACCGGCAACACGCTGGGTGCCAGCTGCGCCACTTCTTCGCGCAGCTGCCGCGAGCGGGCGTCGATAAACACCAGCGCCTTAGCGCGAATGCTCAGCGGGCTTTTGTCGGCGTCGGGAAAGGTCAGCAACGGCTGGCCCGGTTGTGCGGTGCGGGACATAACGGCAACTCCAAACCAAGCCGGCTGGCGTTCAGCGGCTTGGGCAGTAAAAAGACAGAGGTGGCGAGCGATCAGGCGCTGCGGCGAGCGTGTTGTTCGATACGGTTTTGCAGGCGGTACAGGTAAGAAAAACCGCGCTCCCAACGCTGATGGCCCGACTTCACATTGATATGCCCCACACCACTCAAAATCGCCGTTTCGGCGCCCCAATCGCGGGCCAGCTCAATGGCGCGGGCGGCGCTGGCGGCCTGGTCGTTGTCCGAGCCCACCAGTTGCGTGGGGAACGGCAGCAACTTGCGCGGAATCGGCGCGAAGCCTTTGAGCGGTTCCGGGCAGGCCGGGCGTTCGACATCAGCAGGCGCCACCAGCAAGGCGCCGCTGACCCGGCGCAGCAATTCCACCGGCGCGCTGGCTGCCCAGTGCGCCACGGTGATGCAGCCCAGGCTATGGGCGATGAGGATGACCGGTGTGGCGTGCGCAGCGATCGCGCGCTCCAGTTGCGCCACCCAGGCCTCGCGGTCTGGGCTCAGCCAATCGGCCTGCTCCACGCGCTGACTGTTGGGCAGGCTGCGTTGCCAATGGCTCTGCCAATGCTCGTCGCCCGAGCCTTGCCAGCCCGGAACAATCAAATAGCGGATCGGTTCGCTGCGCATGGAAAACGCCTCCTGCGAATGACGGTGTGGCGGCCAGTATAGGGAGCGGTTTTATATGCGTTAAGGAATAAGAAATTATTTGCTTATGCAATAAATGAAAATTCTATGCTGGCAGCATACTGGCCTGAACGCGGACTCAGATCGCCTGTAAGCCTCTATTTCCTAGTGTTTAAGCGATTTCGTCTGGTGCCTTGCGCGCGAGCGCGTCGCGCTACAGAGATGGGCAGGACGAATAATTCAAAATGGTTATATAAAAATTCTTAAATAGTATTTTTAAGAATATCTGGCGTTCTCTACTATCCGCTCCACGCCCACTAGCCACGTTCAACCCAGGGCATTTTTTCCAGGAGCAGATTGATGAGCGCACCCCTTCGTAGCGTAGAGGGCCAGGACGAAGCCGGCATCCTCCGCGAAATTTCCGCCGCCCTGCAGGGCCTGCGTTTTGGTTCGGTCGAAATCACCGTGCACAACGGCCAAGTCGTCCAGATCGAGCGCAAGGAAAAATTCCGCCTTCAGCCGCCTGCTGCTGCTGGCAAGCAAGCCTGATTGATCCACCCCACTGGACGACCGGAGGGCACGTTGATGAACACCCAGCCACACCCCCTGATTCGCTTTTTTGAAACACGCCGGCAGCGCCCACGCTGCCAGCCGCGAATGCGGCAGTTCTCATAAGAAACTCAGCCACAACACTTGAACAAAATTTGAAATCTTAGGAGTTACACCATGTCCATTCGCCGTTTCGCTTTGGCTGCTTTGACCAGCGCCCTGTTCGCCGGTACCGCCGTTGCCAAGGATTACGAACTGCTGAACGTTTCGTACGACCCCACCCGTGAGCTGTATCAGGAATACAACGCTGAGTTCATCAAGTTCTGGCAGCAGTCGCACGCCGACGACAAAGTCACCATCCAACAATCTCACGGCGGCTCGGGCAAACAAGCACGCGCGGTGATCGATGGTCTGCGTGCTGACGTGGTCACCCTGGCCCTGGCCGGCGACATCGACGAAGTCGCGAAACTGGGCAAAGGCCTGCCGGAAAACTGGCAAACCCGCCTGCCGCAATCGAGCACGCCTTACACCTCGACCATCGTGTTCCTGGTGCGCAAGGGCAACCCTAAAGGCATCAAGGATTGGGGCGACCTGATCAAAAAAGACGTGTCGGTTATCACCCCCAACCCGAAAACCTCCGGCGGCGCGCGCTGGAACTTCCTCGCCGCCTGGGCCTATGGCCTGAAAACCGGTGGCAGCGAAGCCAAGGCCAAAGATTACGTCGAGCAGCTGTTCAAGCACGTGCCGATTCTGGACACCGGTGCGCGCGGCTCAACCATCACCTTCGTCAACAACGGTCAGGGCGACGTATTGCTGGCCTGGGAAAACGAAGCCTTCCTGGCGCTTAAAGAAGATGGCGGTGCCGACAAGTTCGACATCGTGGTGCCGTCGCTGTCGATTCTTGCCGAGCCGCCAGTGGCTGTGGTCGACAAGAACGCCGAGAAAAAAGGCACCACTGAAATCGCCACCGCGTACCTCAACCACCTGTACAGCCCGGCTGGCCAGGAAATCGCGGCGAAGAACTTCTACCGTCCACGGGATGAAAAAGTGGCCGCCAAGTACGCCAATCAATTCCCCAAGCTGGACCTGGTCACTATCGACAAGGACTTCGGCGGCTGGAAAACTGCGCAACCGAAATTCTTTAACGATGGCGGCGTGTTCGACCAGATCTACCAAGCCCAGTAATCGTTAGCGGCTCTTTAATCCGAACGCTTGCGGGCAACACCTCGAGAAGACGCAAGCGTAGCGAGCGAAGGTAAAACAAGGCGGCCGGATGGGGGAAAGGCGGAGTTGGCAGTAGCCAATGAGCCGTTCACCCAACCGGCCAACGCCGTATTACCGAGCGCAGTAGCTTCCACAAAGGACATTTATGTCGCGCAAGATATCCCCCGTCATACCCGGCTTCGGGCTGACCCTGGGTTACACGCTGGTGTACCTCAGTCTGATTGTGCTGATTCCCCTGGCGGCCATGTTTGTCCACGCCGCGCAACTGACCTGGGACCAGTTCTGGGCCATCATCACCGCCCCCCGCGTTATCGCCGCGCTCAAGCTGAGCTTTGGCACCGCGCTGTACGCCGCTTTGATCAACGGCGTGATCGGCACGCTGCTGGCCTGGGTGTTGGTGCGTTACACCTTTCCGGGGCGCAAGGTCATCGATGCCATGATCGACCTGCCTTTCGCCCTCCCCACCGCCGTTGCCGGTATCGCGCTCACGGCGCTGTACACGCCAACCGGTCTGGTCGGCCAGTTCGCCGCCGACCTGGGTTTTAAAATCGCCTATTCGCCGCTGGGCATCACCCTGGCGCTGACGTTCGTGACGCTGCCGTTCGTGGTGCGCACGGTGCAGCCGGTGCTGGCTGATATTCCCCGGGAAATCGAAGAAGCCGCCGCCTGCCTCGGCGCCAAGCCGTTTCAGGTGTTCCGCTACATTCTCGCGCCGGCCCTGCTGCCCGCCTGGCTAACCGGCTTTGCGCTGGCCTTTGCCCGTGGCGTGGGCGAGTACGGTTCGGTGATTTTCATTGCCGGCAACATGCCGATGAAGACCGAGATTCTGCCGTTGCTGATCATGGTCAAGCTCGACCAATACGACTACCGCGGCGCCACCTCCATTGGCGTGTTGATGCTGGTGGTGTCTTTCATTTTGCTGCTGCTGATTAACCTGCTGCAGCGCCGCATCGAAAAACCATAAGGAGCGCGCCATGTCTTCATCAACGCTAAGCGCGGCCGCTTCCGCCAACGCCGCACGCCGGGGCAGCGTCAATGCCCGCCGCGTATTGATCGGCCTTTGCTGGCTGGTGTTCGTGCTGTTTCTGGTGCTGCCACTGTTCATCGTGGTGTCCCAGGGTTTGAAGAACGGCGTGGGCGCCTTCTTCACCGCCATCTTTGAACCCGACGCCTTGTCGGCGCTGAAACTCACGCTGTTTGCCGTGCTGATTTCGGTGCCGCTCAACGTGGTTTTCGGCGTCAGTGCCGCCTGGTGCGTGAGCAAGTATTCGTTCAAAGGCAAAAGCATTCTGGTCACGCTGATCGACCTGCCGTTCTCGGTGTCGCCGGTGATTGCCGGTCTGGTCTACGTGCTGATGTTTGGCGCCCAGGGCCTGCTCGGGCCATGGCTGCAAGCGCACGACATTCAGATTGTGTTCGCCCTGCCGGGCATCGTGTTGGCGACCATTTTCGTCACCGTGCCGTTCGTGGCCCGCGAGCTGATTCCACTGATGCAGGAACAAGGCACGCAGGAAGAAGAAGCCGCCCGCCTGCTCGGCGCCAACGGCTGGCAGATGTTCTGGCACGTGACCGTGCCGAACATCAAATGGGGCCTGATTTATGGCGTGGTGCTGTGTACCGCGCGGGCCATGGGCGAGTTTGGCGCGGTGTCGGTGGTGTCCGGGCATATCCGCGGCGTGACCAACACCTTGCCGCTGCACGTTGAAATTCTCTACAACGAATACAACCACGTCGCTGCCTTTGCTGTGGCCAGCCTGTTGCTGATCCTGGCGCTGTTCATCCTTCTGCTCAAGCAGTGGAGCGAGTCCCGTATCAACCGCCTTAAAGCCAAAGCGGACGAGGAATAAGTCATGAGTATCGAAGTCCGTAACGTCAGTAAGAACTTCAACGCCTTCAAGGCGCTCGACGCAATCAATCTGGACATCCAGAGCGGCGAGCTGGTGGCCCTGCTCGGCCCGTCCGGCTGCGGCAAAACCACCCTGCTGCGCATTATTGCCGGCCTGGAAACACCGGATAACGGCAGCATCGTGTTCCACGGTGAAGACGTGTCCGGCCACGACGTGCGTGATCGCAACGTCGGGTTCGTGTTCCAGCACTACGCGCTGTTCCGCCACATGACCGTGTTCGACAACGTGGCCTTCGGCCTGCGCATGAAGCCCAAGGGCGAGCGCCCGACCGAAACCCGCATCGCTGAAAAAGTGCATGAGCTGCTGAACATGGTGCAGCTCGACTGGCTGGCCGACCGCTACCCGGAGCAACTCTCTGGTGGCCAGCGCCAGCGTATCGCCCTGGCCCGCGCCCTGGCGGTGGAACCCAAAGTGCTGCTGCTCGACGAACCCTTCGGCGCCCTCGACGCCAAGGTGCGTAAAGAGCTGCGCCGCTGGCTGGCGCGCCTGCACGAAGACATCAACCTGACCTCGGTATTCGTGACCCACGACCAGGAAGAAGCCATGGAAGTGGCCGACCGCATTGTGGTGATGAACAAGGGCGTGATCGAACAGATCGGCTCACCGGGCGAGGTGTACGAAAACCCGGCCAGCGACTTCGTCTACCACTTCCTCGGCGACTCCAACCGCCTGCGCGTAGACGGTGACAACCACGTGCTGTTCCGCCCGCACGAAATCTCGCTGTCGCGCCAGGAAATCGAAGACCACCACGCCGCCGAAGTCCGCGACATCCGCCCACTGGGCGCGACCACGCGGGTGACCTTGAAAGTGTCTGGGCAGGACGAATTGATCGAAGCCGAAGTGGTGAAAGACCATGACAGCCTGACCGGGTTGGCCAAGGGCGAGACGTTGTTCTTCAAGCCGAAGGTGTGGCAGAAGCAGCTGTAAAAGCACGATCAAAAGCTCGAGGCTGAAGCCTCTCCTACAAACGCTCCGCGATTCTGTGGGAGAGGCTTCAGCCTCGATGCTTTTGCCCTACCGCTCATGACTCTCATGCCTAAATGCCGCAAACCGATTAAAAAACCGGTGCAGCGCGAACACGGCGAGCAGCGTGACGAACACCGCCATACACACCGAACTCAAGCGATACGCCAGGCTGAACATCATGTCCTGGTGCGGTGTGAGGTATTGGCCGAACACAATCGCGATGGTGGTCAGCGCGCCAAAGCCCACGCCTTGGGCCCCTTCACGCACATGAATGCGTGCGCAGAAGAACGTGGCGATCCAGTACAGCAACGTCACCAGCGGCAGCACGTTGTAGTGGTCGTACAGCACCAGCTGCAAAGTCATGCCGACTGCGCAACCGAGCAGCGTGCCCAACGCGCGGATGCGGCCAGCGAAGCGGATGCCGTGCCAGTGCATGGGGAACAGCACCAGAATCGAGGCGATTTGCGCCGACAGCGAATCGCGCAAATCGGCGCTTTGAAACAGCATGAACGACAGCGTGGCGATGCTCGCGCCAAGCAGCGCTTCGTGGCGCTGGCTGGGCAGGTCTTTGCTCACCGGCGGCCTGGCCGGACGCGGTTCCACGTCGGGGAACAAAAAGAACATCAGCCAGGCGATCAGCACCGTTTGCACCGCCGCCACCAGATTGCTGGCTAGCAGGTCGTACAGGTGCGTGTCCGGGTAGCTGGCGAAGTGCAGCAGCATCGATAAAAACACGCAGCCCAACGCGCCGAACATAAATAACGGACCCTGTGCCATCAGCCGGAAACGCCAGAAGAACGAGGCGAATACCAGCGGCACAATCAGCAGTGGACGGTCGCCGAACAGGCCGTAAATCAGCAGCACTTCCAGGCACGCCACCACCGCCTGGGCCAGGAACTGGCGGATCACATGGGCGTTGATGACCGGCGTCAGTCCCAACAGCAACATCGGGTACACGGCGAAAAACGAGCCGTTGTCCCAGTCCATCAATTTGCTGATCAGCAGCCCCAGCGTGCCGCCAGTGGCCAGGCGCAGGCATTGGCGCAGGCCGTTGTCGGTAAGGGCGGGCAGGTTCATGGCCGCCTCAGTAGATGTAGTGCAATAGGCTGATCAGGCGGATCTGCGCCCGGCCGAAAAAAGCCGCCAGCGGCGCGTCATGCGGATACAACTGCACCGTGGCCTTGGCGCCGCTGGGCAAGGCTTGCGGTAAAGGTTGCGCCAAGGCCACATGCAGGCGCTGACGCTGAGCATCGCGCACCCAACGATCGGAAATGGCCGGCGCGGCGAGGTCGCCATTGGCTTCCAGTTGGCCTTCCTTCACCCCGGCATCGACGGCGCTGACAGTGCCGGCAAATACCTGGCCCGGCAGGCCGTCGAACACCACCGACGCCGCGTCTTGCAGGTGCACATAGCGCAACGATTTCTCGCGGAAGTCGGCGCTGATGTCCGCCTGGTCTGCCACCAGCGCGGCCACCGCACTGCCCGCTGCCACATACGCGCCCGGCGACAACTGCAAGTTGCTCAGCGTGCCACTGCGCTCGGCGCGCACTTCGCTGTAGGCCAGTTGCAACTTCGCCTGTTCCAGCGCGTTGTGCGCCAGGCGCAGCGCCAGGTTGCCGCTGCCGGCTTCGCCGCGCTCCACCGTCAGCTCGCGAATACGTGCCGCCGCCGCGCTGACCTTCGCTTGCGCGGCCGACGTCTGCGAAGTGGTTTGTTCGTACAGTTGCCGCGACACATGCTGCGTGGCCAGCAACTTGCCCAGCCGCGCGCCTTCACGCTGCAACTCGCTGGCCGTGGCTTGCGCTGCCTGATGGTCGGCCCGCGCGGCGGCGAGTGCGGCGTCTAGTTGCGCGTTGTTTTGCTCAGCCTGCTCCTGCGCCAGCTCGGCCGCGTGCACCGCCAGGCGGAACGGCTCGGGGTCGAGGCGAAACAACAACTGCCCGGCTTGCACATGGGCGTTGTTGCCTACGGCGATATCCAAGACTTGCCCGCTCACCCGCGGAGCAATGCGTAAAACCGGGCGCGTCAGTTGCGCCTGCGGCGTTATCGGCATCCATAAATCGGCGGCCAGAAAATAGCCAAACAGCACGACGAAGGCCGCAATCGCGACCCGCACGCGACGAGCAAAACGTTGCTCAGCAGTCATGCACACCCCTGGAAAAATAGACGAGACGGGAAGACCGCTCTCGGCGAAGCCGAAGCGATGACAGCTCACGCGTCCAAGTATATTTTGCCGTCCACGGCAGATAATCAGCGTGTTTGGTAGAGCAGCCTTACCCACCGCGCAATAATGGCCGCGTCACCCGCTTACCGGAGAACCGTCGATGGACACCTTTCAAAGCATGCGTGTGTTCGCCCGTGTCATCGACACCGGCAGCTTTACCGCCGCCGCGCAGGCGCTGGGGCTTTCCACGGCGCAGGTGTCGCGGCTGGTGTCGGAGCTGGAGCAACAACTGCACGCGCGGTTGCTGCACCGCACCACGCGGCGCCTGGCCCTGACCGAAACCGGCGAGCGCTACCTGCAACGCTGCCGGCAAATTCTCAGCGAAGTGGACGAGGCCGCCGCCGAAGCGCGCGGCGCGCACCTGATTCCCAGCGGTCGGCTGCGGGTGCACACCATGACCGGCCTGGGCTTGCAGCACCTCACTCAGTTGGTGGCGATTTATGCCGAGCGCTACCCGCAAGTGGTGGTCGATCTGACGCTGTCGCAGCGCAACCCCGACCCCATCGAAGACGGCCACGACGTCATCATCGCCTTCGCCCGTGAGCTGCCCGACTCACAACTGGTGGCGCAAAACCTCGGCGCGATGTACAGCGTGCTCTGCGCCGCGCCGGCCTACCTGGCCAAACACGGCACCCCGCGCAGCCCGGCCGAACTGCGCGAGCACCGCTACTTGCGACTGCTCGATCCGCTGTACGTCGATAACTGGGTTCTCGATGGGGGCGAAGACGGCGACGGCAGCTACGAAGTACTGCCCACCGAGGCCTTCCAAGTGAACATCGCCGAGTCGCTGGCTAAAGCCGCGCAGGCCGGCATGGGCTTTTGCCTGCTGCCCTCCTTTGTCGCCTGCCCTTCGCTGCGCGACGGCAGCCTGGTTCGCCTGCTGCCGCAATATCGGCTGCGCGAGCGCAACATCTATGCGCTGTACCCGTCGCGGCGTTTCCTCGATGCCAAGATCAAAACCTGGGTGGAATTTCTGAAGGAACAATTGCCGCCGCTGTTCGCTCAAGACGAGGCGATTCTGGATGATCCAGCCCACTGGGCGCCCTAAAACTGTTGCGCTTTAGGTAACAACGCATCACCAAATTCGGCATTTTTCCCGCCCAAGCGCCTCGCTAGACTGGCCACGTTTTCTCCGATGAGCCCGTTTTGAGGATCACACCATGACACGTACCTTATTGCTTACTGCCATTTTCGCCACCAACTCGCTGTTTTTCTCGCAACTCACTTTGGCTGAAGAGTCGCCGGCCTTTGTTGCGCGTAATGCGGCAATCCAAGAAAAGGCGCAAGGCGCCACTGACCAAGCCGTCGCTGCCCAAAAAGCCGCCGATAAGGCCGCACAAGACAGCTGAAAGTCCGGGCGCCATACCTCGCGCCCCACCCGTTCTCCTGACGTTGATGGCGGTAGCTCCTCAGTCAATGTCACTTCCCCGCCGCTTGACCTCTGGTTGAGCGGTTTTTTTTCGCCTGCGCAACCCCGCTCGCCTTGCTCCAAGGCCGGTCAGCCGTGGGCTGCGCTGGCGCAGTAGCACTTAAGTGCGGCGAACGTGCGAATGGATGACCGATACCGGCGCAAATCACTCTTTGGGGCTAATTTCCTTAGCGTTGCAGTGCAGTACGCTACGCGCGGGGAAACTAAGTCCGCACTGCTCAAAAAAATAATAAGGAGCACCTCGGTATGCGCAGTACGTCCATGCTTCACGTCTGGCTCGCCTGCCTGTTGGCCGCACTGGCCAGCCTCCCGGCAGCGGCCGCTACACCACAGCAACACATGCAGGTTCAGGCCTGCCGCGCGGTAGGCAGCCTGTTGCTGTACCGCGGCGAAGGCTATCAGGCCAGCTACAGCGAACGGGTCGACAGCGACCTCGCCGCCCTCGCCGCCGCCGTTCAAAGCAGCCCGCAGGCCAGCGCCGAGCTGCGCAGCGCTCAACAGAACCTTGTTACCCAAATCAAACGCGGTGTTTCTTTCGGCCCCAACGAGGAAGACGTGCCATGGGGCTATCAGAAAGAACTAAGCAAAGCCCTGCGCGATTTCCTCATCAGCGCCCACGGTCTGACGCCAGCCACGCCCGAAGAGGATCTGCCGGTAAAGCTCGAGTACCTGTCGGTGCAGTACCTGTTCCGCTCGTACGTCGGCAGCTTTGAGCTGGCGCGCGAACACGCCGACCAGTACATCGGTCAGGACGAGCGCCTGCTAGTGCCGGAAATTGATCAGCAGATGAACGCGCTGGCCGAGCAGGACGCAGCGGTGAAGAAGAAGCTCGACACGCGCTGGAGCTACCTGCGCGTGGCGTTGGCGGACATGAACAGCGGCGTTACGGCGATGACCAGCCTTTCCGGCCGGCCCTTCGCGCCCACCATCGTCGACCGCCATGCACGGGCCATGAGCGATCAGTTGATGGCCGCGAAGTAGCCTAGGCCAGACGCCTTATACCAAGGCGTCTTTGCCGCGAATGTGCGTCGGGCCGGCACGCTCTTCAATGGCCTGGCGCAGGTCGTCGCGAATGCCGACCAGAAACAGCAGCTCGGCGACCACAAACAGCGGGCCGATGATCAGGCCGGACAGATCATCGACAAACGCCGGCTTGCGGCCCTCGTAGTAGTGGCCAACGAACTGAATGATCCAACCCACCACAAACAGGCCCACGCCGGCGCTCAGCCACACGAGCGTACTTTCCGCCGCCAGGTTGGCACCGCCCCACAGGCTCAGCCCAAGCAAGGCGCTCATCAGCAACCCCAGACGCATTTCCAGGCGCAGGTAGAACACAGCGGACGCCAGCGCGCACAGCGTGGCGGGCGACAGCCACAGGCCAAAGGCGCTGAAACCGGGGCGCGAGAGCAAGGCGGTGACGGCAAAGGCGATCATCGGCACGCCAATGAAGTGGGTGAAGATATTGCGCCGGTCGCGGTGGTAGGCGGCGTATTGGGCGAGATGGTCTGTCAGGGTTTTCATTTTATGTCCTCGGAGGCTGCCTCTATTCGGGCTGGATGAATCATGCAGGTTGAGTAAGCTGCAACTCTGTCAGGTACCTGACAAACCTTAGCCCGCACCCGGACCAGCCATGAATGACGTTTCGCCTTACCTGCCCCTGTTGCGCACCGGCCAGTGGTTCAGCCACCTGCCGCAATCGCTACAAGACGAACTGCTAAACCAGGCTCAAGTGCGCCGCCTGCAAAGTGGCGAACGGTTGTTTCACCGTGGTGATCAGCCATGCGGCTTGTATGCGGTTGTGGAAGGCGCCATGCGTGTGGGGGCGGTGAGCGTTAACGGCAAGGAGGCGCTGTTGACGCTGGTTGAGCCGCCCTACTGGTTCGGCGAAATCTCCCTGTTCGACGGCCAGCCCCGCACCCACGACGCCTTTGCCGAGGGGCCCACCGTGTTGCTGCACGTGGCGCAAGGTGCACTGAACGCGATGCTGCAACGCCAGCCCGCCTATTGGCGCGATTTCGCCCTGTTGATGAGCCAGAAACTGCGTTTGGCGTTTATCGCCCTGGAGCAGATCAGCCTGCTACCCGCCGCGCCACGCCTGGCCCAGCGGCTGTTGATGATTGCCGACAACTACGGCGAGGGCGACACGCGGCGGGTGCTGCATTTGGCCCAGGAACAGCTAGCGCTGATGCTGGCGATTTCTCGGCAGACGACTAACCAGATACTCAAGGAACTGCAGGCGCAGGGGATAGTGCGGCTGACGTATGGGGAGATTGAGATTGTGGATTTGGAGCGGTTGCGGGGGGTGGCGGAGGGGGAGGTGTGATGGGGTTTTGGCGTGAGGGGTTGTTGGGCTGCGATTTGGGTTTCATCCGAGATTCTGGATTCCCGCCTGCGCGGGAATGACGGTATTTTTTCTCCAAACCTCCGTCATCCCAGGTAGGCGGTGGTCCGACGGTTCGCCAGCCTCGGGTTTTGTGGGGTGGCGTAAGGGGTCGATGGGCGGCGATTTGCGTTTCATCCGAGATACTGGATCCGACGAAGAATCGTGACCAACCCGCGCCCCCATCACCCCTGCGGCCGATACCCCAGCCGCAACCCGCCCCAATGCCGTCCCTGCACCGTAATCGGCACCGACAAATCGTGCATCAACTCCCCCGTATCGCGGCTGTACGTCTGCAGCAGCAGCGCCTGCTCATGGCTGCCGCAGCGAATACCAGTGGGGTCGCTGAACAGCCGTTTGCTGCGACTTTTCAGGGTGTCCACAGCGCGGTCGCCGGTGGGGGCGTGGTTGAAGGCGCGGTTGTGGGTGGGCACGTAGCCGTCCGGGGTGCTGGCGATGGCGAAGACCAGGCCTTCGTGGCGCGAGAGCAGCGGCTCCTGAATAGCGGGCAGCACCTGATCGGCATAGGCGTCGAAGCGTGTGCGGTATTTGGCCGGAAAGCTGTTGGCGATGGGCTGATAGCTGCGGTCGAACAAGTCGCCGAGGCTGACACGCCCCGCCTGGATGTCGGCTTCAAATTGTGCCGCGATGGCGGCAGCGCCTTCGCGGGCCAGGTCGTAGATGCGTTGGTGGTAGTCATCCAAGCCCACCTCGGCCAGTTGCTCGCTCACCGTTTCCGCCTGGCCGACCAAGCGCTGCGCGGCCAGGGCCAGCTCGCGGGTTTGCGTTTCGCTGCCGTGAACGTCGCCGCGCAACTGTTCCAGCGCACTGAATAACGCCGACAGCTGCTGGTGGTTGCTCTCGGTGCCGCTGTTGATGGCATCGACTTGGCTTTGCACCTCGCTGGCCAATTCGGTAATGCCCAGCAAGTGCTCGCCGCTGGCTTCAACTTGCGCGGCGGCGCCGTCGAGTTCGCTGGCTTGCTGCTGAATGTGGCTGACCACGGCGCTGCTTTGCTGGCGGATGTCGGTGACGATTTGCGCGACTTCTTCGGTGGCCTCGGCCGTGCGCCCGGCCAGCTTGCGCACCTCGTCCGCGACCACGGCAAAGCCACGGCCCTGGTCGCCTGCGCGGGCGGCCTCGATGGCGGCGTTGAGGGCCAGCAGGTTGGTCTGGCTGGCGATGGATTGAATCACTTGGGTCACTTGCTGAATCTGCTCGGTGCGGCTGCTCAAGCCGTCCATCAACGTGCGGCTGTCGCCGGCTTGCACGCTCAGTTGCTGCATGCGCGCGATGGCCTGCTGCAAGGCTTGCTGGCCGTCAGCACTGCGCTGGCGAACCGCTTGCGCGGCGCTGAGGGTGTGTTCGGCGCGCTGAGCGCTGGCCTGTTCGGTGTCGGTCATGGCCTGAGCGCCGACGCTCATCTGCTCGACGGCGTGCAGTTGCGACTGAAGCTTGTCGGCCATCTGTTGCACGCCAAACGCCACCTGGGCCGCCGACAGCGCGTTATTGCAGGTGCTGCGCGAGAGTTTCTGGCTGAGTTCGCTGAATGCCTGCGGCGCTTGTGCCGGGCCGCTGTCGTCGAGCGCCGGGGTTTCCCATGGGCCAAGCCATGGCCACAGCGCCAGCAGCAAATACGCGGGAATGCTCAGGTACAGCGGCAGCTGGGTTTGTTGGTAAACCACCATCAGCACGGCCAGCCCGGCAGCATGCAGCAGGCAGACCCACGGGCGGCGAGAGTAAGCGGGGCGCATCGGCAAACCTCTTGTTCTTATGGTGCTGGCAACGCAACGGTCGAGTATTCGAGCATGTCATCGGCCGAGCTGCCAGTAGGCTTTAGCACGGGGTGCGTCACGGCTTGGCTAATAGCCCGTCGCGGTATTGGCTCGGCGCCTGGCCGGTCCAGCGTTTGAACGCGCGGCTGAAGCTGCTGCTGTCGGCAAAGCCCAGCAGGTAGGCGATTTCGCTGATGGAGCAATGCGGGTCGCGCATGTGTTGCAGCGCCAGGTTCTGCCGGGTTTCGCTGAGCAACTGCTCATAGCTGCAACCTTCGTCGGCCAGGTGGCGCTGCAAGCTGCGCAGGCTCAGGTGCAAGCTGCTGGCGATGCGTTCGGCCGAGGGCTCGCCGTTGGGCAACTGGCTTTCCAGGCAGGCACAAACACGGCGCCGCCAGGTCACGGGCTGAAGCTGTTCGAGGGTGCGCTTGAGCACGGTTTCGTTGTGCTCGGCCAGCTCTTCGTTGCCGTCTTCGAGGGTGTTGTCGAACGGCTGCCGGGGAAATTGCAGAAAGTCCTGGGCAGCGCCGAAGTGGATCGGCGCACGCAACGCTTCCTGCCACGGCGTCGGGTCTGCGGGCGTTGCCCGGCGAAGGTGCACGGCCAGCGGCGCGAAGTCGCGACCCAGGCGGTTGCGGCAGGTGCGCACGTAAATGGCGATAAACGCATCAATCGCCTCGGGCGCTGGCGCCGGGCCGCCGAGGGGCACTTTCAGGTAGAACTCGTAGCGATCGGGCAGGGTTTTCAATTCCAGGCTGAGGGCATCGCTGACCACTTGGTGATAGCGCACGATGCGTTCGAACACCTCGCGCAAACTGCCGCTGGCAATCAACGCATAACCCAGCGCGTGAAAGCTGGTGGGGCTGACGTATTGCGAGGTTTTCAAGCCCAGCGCCGGGTCGCCACTGGCCTCGACAGCCAGGCGCCACAGCCGTGTGGTGGCCGACAGCGGATAGCGCGCGTTGGGGTGTTCCATCAAGGCGGGATCAAGGCCGGCGTCCAGGCACAGCTGCGCGCTATCCAGGCCCAGGGCGTCGAGCTGCTTGCGCAGTGCCCGGGTCCAGCTGGCGAGGGTGGTG
Organism: Pseudomonas sp. AC136; assembly: GCF_979258585.1. NCBI lineage: Bacteria > Pseudomonadati > Pseudomonadota > Gammaproteobacteria > Pseudomonadales > Pseudomonadaceae > Pseudomonas > Pseudomonas sp. AC136. The sequence goes on along the minus strand of NZ_OZ409865.1, from coordinate 3,500,894 downwards.
GGTTCAGCAGTCATGCAGATTGGCGCATCCGGTCAACAGGTTGGCGTTCGAGGTCAGGCCGGCGGGCGCCCGGCCCGGCACAGTAGCCTCACGTTAATTAGAGGATGTAAGCATGTCCCACTCTCCTGCAAGCCCCGTGAACCAGAATGCGCAACAACGCGCTGCGCATATTCGCGAAGTGGTAATGGCCCACGGCGTCGAGCTGCGCCAGCGCTTCCCGATTCTTAAGCACCAGGACGCCCTCGGCGCCGGCATTCTCGCCTTCGCCCTGGCCGGCATGATCGGCAGCGCCGCGCTGTATATCGAAGGCTACATGGCCTGGTGGGCGTGCTTGCTGCTCAACGCGTTCTTCGCCTCGCTGACCCACGAGCTGGAACATGACCTGATCCACTCCATGTACTTTCGCAAACAACGCGTGCCGCACAACCTGATGATGGCTCTGGTGTGGCTGGCTCGCCCAAGCACCATCAACCCGTGGGTGCGCCGCCATCTGCACCTCAATCACCACAAAGTGTCTGGCACTGAAACCGACATGGAAGAACGCGCCATCACCAACGGCGAGCCGTGGGGCATCGCACGGTTGCTGATGGTGGGCGACAACATGATGTCCTCGTTCATTCGCTTCCTGCGCGCCAAAACCTGGAGCCACAAGTGGATGATCGTCAGCCGCACCCTGAAGGTGTACGCACCGTTGGGGCTGCTGAACTGGGGCACCTGGTACGTGTTTCTGGGCTTTCACCTCAGCACCTTCGTCGCCACCCTGCTGGGCTCGCCGATTGAGTGGTCGGCCACCACGCTGGACGTGATGAACATCGTCAATATCGCGGTCGTCGTGCTGGTTGGCCCCAACGTGCTGCGCACCTTTTGCCTGCACTTTGTCAGCTCGAACATGCACTACTACGGCGACATCGAGCCGGGCAATGTGATCCAGCAATGCCAGGTGCTGAACCCGTGGTGGATGTGGCCGCTGCAAGCGTTCTGCTTCAACTTCGGCAGCAGCCACGCGATTCACCACTTTGTTGTGAAAGAGCCCTTCTATATCCGTCAGCTCACCGTGCCGTTTGCGCACAAAGTGATGCGCGAAGCGGGTGTGCGCTTCAATGACTTCGGCACGTTTGCCCGGGCCAATCGCTGGACCCGCACCACCGAAAGCAAACCGGCAACGCAGCAAACGCAAACCGCCTGATCGGTTTCGCCACCGTCATGCAGCGGCGCTTCGGCGCCGCTTTTTTCGTCTATCGCAACAGGCCCGACCACGACCATGAATGTACTTATCGTCCACGCCCATCCCGAGCCGCAATCGTTCTGCACCGCCATGAAAGACCTGGCCGTCAGCACCTTGGAAGCCGCCGGCCACACGGTTCAGGTGTCCGACCTGTACGCAATGAACTGGAACCCGGTGGCCAGCGCTGCCGACTTCCAGGCGCGCAGCAATCCGGACTACTTGGTGTACGCCCTGGAGCAGCGCCACGCCCACGGTCAGAACGCACTCGCCGAAGACATCGCCGCCGAGCTTGAAAAGCTGCTGGCCGCCGACTTGGTGATTTTCAATTTCCCGATTTTCTGGTGCTCGGTGCCGGCCATTCTCAAAGGCTGGATCGACCGCGTACTGGTGTCGGGCGTGTGCTACGGCGGCCTGCGTTTCTATGACAAAGGCGGCCTGAGCGGCAAGAAAGCCCTGCTCAGTTTCACCATCGGCGCGCAGCCGCACATGTTTGCCGATGAGCAGGCCATTCACGGCGAACTGAACCTGATGCTGCGCCACCTGCAACGCGGCACGCTGGCGTATGCCGGCTTTAGCGTGCTGCCGCCGTTCGCGGCGTATCACGTGCCGTATATCGACGCCGACGCCCGCACGGCGATGCTGGCGGACTACCGCGAGCGCCTGCTCGGGCTTGAAAACGCGCAGCCGCTGGTGTTCCCAAAAATGGCCGAGTTTGATCGGCAGCTAAAGCCGCTGGCTTAACCGCAGGCAAAAAAAAGACCCGCCGAAGCGGGTCTCAACACTGCCGAGCTGGTGAGCCCTAGGCGAGTTCGTCGAAGCACTCGGCAACAATGGCCAGGCCTTTGTCGAGCTGTGCATCAGGAATGGTGACCGGCATCAGGAAACGGATGACGTTGTAGTAGGTGCCGCACGACAGCAGGATCAGGCCTTTTTCACGGGCGCGCGCCACGATCTTGCCAACCAGCTCAGCCGCCGGCTTGTGGGTGTCGCCGCCTTCGAACAGCTCGATGGCGATCATCGAACCCAAACCACGAACGTCGCCAATAACCGAATGCTTGGCCTGGATGTCGCGCAGGCCGGCTTTCAGGCGTTCGCCCAGGGCTTGCGAACGTTCCAGCAACTTCTCTTCATCAAACACTTTCAGCACGGCCAGCGCGGCCGCACAGGCGATCGGGCTACCGGCATAGGTGCCGCCCAGGCCACCCGGTGCGATGGCGTCCATGATTTCGGCTTTACCGCTGACGCCGGAAATCGGGAAACCGCCGCCGACGGATTTAGCGAAGGTGGTCAGGTCTGGAATGACGCCCAGCTGTTCGGTGGCGAAGAAAGTGCCGGTACGGCCAGCGCCGGTTTGCACTTCGTCGGCGATCAGCAGAATGCCGTGCTGGTCGCACAGGGCGCGCAGGCGCTGCATAAAGGCTTTGGAGTTGGTGTAGAAACCCCCTTCACCCTGCACCGGCTCAATGATGATGGCGGCGATGTCGGACGGCTGCGCGTCGTTCTTGAAGATGCGCTCGATGCTGGCGATGGACTCGTCTTCGCTCACACCGTGCAGCTCGCAAGGCGACTGGGCACGGTAAACGCCGGCAGGCATCAGGCCCATGCCAGCGGAATACGGCACCACTTTGCCGGTGAGGCTCAGGGTCATCATGGTGCGGCCGTGGTAAGCGCCGGTGAAGGCGATTACGCCAGCGCGGCCAGTGGCAGCACGGGCGATTTTCACGGCGTTTTCGACGGCTTCGGAACCGGACGTCACCAGCAGGGTTTTCTTGGCAAAATCGCCTGGAACGCGCTTGGCGATTTCTTCACACAGCTCTACGTAAGGCTCGTAAGCCAGTACCTGGAAGCAGGTGTGCGACAGCTTGGTCAGCTGCTCTTGCACCGCTGCAACCACTTTGGGGTGCAGGTGGCCGGTGTTGAGCACGGCGATGCCGCCGGCGAAGTCGATGAACTCACGGCCTTCAACGTCCCACACGGTGGCGTTTTCGGCGCGCTCAGCGAAAATCGGGTGAATTTGGCCCACACCGCGCGGTACGGCGGCCATGCGGCGTTGCATCAGGGATTCGTTAGTCTTGCTCATGTTTCGGTCCTCATTCGCCGCTTCATCGGGCGGCGCAGTGGGATAAACGCAATCGGGGAAAGGCGCGGCAGCATACGATGATCGACTGCCACGCCCTGCCGGTTGCTCAGGTTCTTTAGTGCGGTGCTGCTGCCCGGGCGGGCCGGCTCGTTGGTTCCGCCCTGGGGTACTTCAATAACGTCTTAATGCTTTTGCTCTTTGTGCTCTTCGGCTTAACGCCGCTCGAGAGCTTCGGGGCTAAGGCCAGACAAGGCGAAATGCTGGCGAAGAGCGCAGCGTACATTCGTACGTGAGCATCTGAGGCAGCACTTCAACGCCGTATGGCCGACGACCCGGAGGTCGATTAGTTACACACCGAGGCAGAGATACTTGATCTCCAAATAGTCTTCGATGCCGTATTTCGAACCTTCACGGCCAAGACCCGAGGCCTTGATGCCGCCGAATGGCGCCACTTCGTTGGAGATCAGACCGGTGTTGATGCCGACCATGCCGTATTCCAGCGCTTCAGCCACGCGGAACACACGGCCCAGGTCGCGAGCGTAGAAGTACGAGGCCAGCCCGAATTCGGTGTCGTTCGCCTGTGCGATCACATCGGCTTCGTCTTTAAAGCGGAACAGCGGCGCCAGCGGGCCAAAGGTTTCTTCCTTGGCGACGGCAGCGGTTTTCGGCACGTCTACCAGAATAGTCGGCTCGAAGAAGCTGCCGCCCAGGCTGTGAGCCTTGCCGCCGGAAACCACTTTGGCGCCTTTGCTGATGGCGTCAGCGATGTGCTCTTGCACTTTGGCGACCGCTTTGTCGTCGATCAGCGGGCCGGTGGTGGTGCCGTCTTCCAGACCATTGCCGATTTTCAGCTTGGCCACGGCAACTTTGAGTTTTTCCACGAACGCGTCGTACACGCTGTCTTGAATGTACAGACGGTTGGCGCAGACGCAGGTCTGGCCGTTGTTGCGGTATTTGGAAATGATCGCGCCGTCGACGGCGGCATCCAGATCAGCGTCGTCGAAAACAATGAACGGCGCGTTGCCGCCCAGCTCCAGCGAGACTTTCTTGATGTCGTGGGCGCATTCAGCCATCAGCTGACGACCAATTTCAGTCGAGCCGGTGAACGACAGTTTGCGCACGATTGGGTTGCTGGTCAGCTCGCTGCCGATGTCGCCGGCGCTGCCGGTAACCACGCTGAACACGCCTTTCGGAATGCCGGCACGCTGCGCCAATTCGGCCAACGCCAGAGCGGAGTACGGCGTTTGGCTGGCGGGCTTGAGCACCATGGTGCAGCCAGCGGCCAGGGCCGGACCGGCTTTACGGGTGATCATCGCGGCGGGGAAGTTCCACGGCGTGATGGCCGCAGTAACGCCAATTGGCTGCTTGAGCACGATCAGGCGTTTGTCCGGCTGGTGGCCTGGAATGACGTCGCCATACACGCGTTTGGCTTCTTCAGCGAACCACTCAATAAAGGAAGCGGCGTAGGCGATTTCGCCTTTGGCTTCGGCCAATGGCTTGCCTTGCTCGAGGGTCATCAGGCGGCCGAGGTCGTCCTGGTTCTCGATCATCAGCTCAAACCAGCGACGCAGCTTGTTGGAGCGCTCTTTGGCGGTCAGTGCACGCCAGGCCGGCAGCGCTTTGTCGGCAGCCTCGATGGCGCGACGGGTTTCAGCCGCGCCCATCTTCGGCACGGTGCCGAGAATTTCATTGTTGGCCGGGTTGTTGACCTTGATGGTCTGGCCGCTGTCCGCGTCTACCCACGCGCCGTCGATAAAGGCTTGCTGGCGAAACAATTGAGCGTCTTTGAGTTGCATAGCCGTCTCCTTTAGCCCACCAGCAGAGCGGCGGGCAAAATTGTTGTAAGCCGCCGCAGCGAGTGTGCGCTGCGGCGAGAAATAGTGGATAACACGTGGAACGAATTGAGCGCTGATGACGGGCTTTTGGAACAGCTGCAGATCGCTTGGTTCGGTCTGCGGCCATGAGCGTCGAGGGCGTTTGAAATCTCAAACGAATCCTAGGGTCGTCACTGCCAAAGGGCAATAGGCTGTTCGAAAAAATATACGAAAACACGCAAAAGGTGGTCGTTTTCTGAGCAAGAAGGTGTAGGGATTAGTACTTTCGTTTGATATCGCGAACAAAACACCTCGGCATGGACGCCTGCGAGCGACATGCGTATCATGGCGCCCGCGCTGCACCAGTAGCTCAGCTGGATAGAGTACTGCCCTCCGAAGGCAGGGGTCGTGGGTTCGAATCCCGCCTGGTGCACCATATAAATGAAAAGCCCCACGTTCGCGCGTGGGGCTTTTTGCGTTTCTGGCGCCTGGAGACGAAAACCGAGCGCTCAGCTACAAATCAGCAGAAAACAAAAAGCCCCGCATGTGCGGGGCTTTTTGGGCAAGGGCCGGATCAATTACTTGATCTTGGCTTCCTTGTAGATCACGTGCTGGCGAACAACTGGATCGAATTTTTTGATTTCGATTTTGTCCGGGGTAGTACGTTTGTTCTTGTCGGTGGTGTAGAAGTGGCCAGTACCGGCGCTCGACACCAAACGGATCAATTCACGCATGATTTAGCTCCTTAAACCTTTTCGCCGCGGCTGCGGATTTCGGCCAGCACGACATCAATGCCACGCTTGTCGATGATACGCATGCCTTTGGCAGTGACGCGCAGACGCACGAAACGCTTCTCCGATTCAACCCAGAAGCGGTGATGCTGCAGGTTTGGCAGGAAACGGCGACGGGTTTTGTTGTTAGCGTGGGAAATGTTATTCCCGGTTACCGGACCCTTACCGGTAACTTGACAGACTCTCGACATACATCAGCCCTCTAAAACCACATGCCCAACCCGGCATGGGTTGGCCGCTTAAACTCAAAGTCATTTGGCGCTCTGCGCCGCGTTTCTTCAGGGTCTTACCGGCCACACCTACAAGCGAAGGAACCGGGCCCCTAGAAAAGAGCGCTGCTTTATACCAGAAAGCCCCCAGAGCAACAAGGACAACTACCGTTGCTGGCCAAATGGGGGCGAGCATTCTACCTGCAACCGCTTCAACAAGCGCCATCGGCGGCTCAACCACTCGTCAGGCGAGATCGATTGTTCTGCCGCGCCCCATGGTCTAGGGTAGACCGCTCGCGTTATTCCCGGCCCTGCGGATGGGCCGCCGACTCGCCGCTTACTGCTGGCGATGCATTCAAGGAGTCTGCCGATGCGCCGCGCCGCCCTGTCGCTGTTCGTAATTCCGCTGTTCAGTTCGGCCCTGCAAGCCGCCACGTTGAGTGTGTGCACCGAAGCCAGTCCTGAGGGTTTCGATGTGGTTCAGTACAACACCCTGACCACTACCAACGCCTCGGCGGACGTATTAATGAACCGTCTGGTCGAATTCGACGCCGCCACCGGCAAGCTGGTACCGAGCCTGGCAGAAAGCTGGACCGTGTCGGACGACGGCCTTACCTACGATTTCACCCTTCGCCAAGGCGTGAAGTTCCACCGCACCGACTACTTCACGCCGACCCGCGACTTTAATGCCGACGACGCCCTGTTCAGCTTCCAGCGCATGCTCGACCCCAACACCCCTTGGCACAAAGTGGCGCAAAGCGGTTTTCCCCACGCGCAGTCGATGCAACTGCCGGCTCTTATAAAGAAGGTTGAGGCGCCTTCACCCCAACACCTGCGCTTTACCCTCAACCACCCGGAAGCCACTTTCCTCGCCACGCTGAGCATGGGCTTCGCTTCTATCTATTCCGCCGAGTACACCGGGCAACTCCTAAAGGCCGGCACGCCGGAAAAACTTAACGCCCAGCCAATTGGCACCGGCCCGTTTGTCTTCAAGCGCTTTCAGAAAGATGCCGTCGTGCGTTACGCGGCCAATCCGGACTACTTCGCCGGCAAGCCAAAGGTTGATGCGCTGGTGTACGCCATCACCCCGGACGCCAATGTGCGGCTGCAAAAGCTGCGGCGCGGCGAGTGCCAAATAGCGTTGTCGCCCAAACCGCTGGATGTCAGCGCTGCCAGCAAAGATGCAGCGCTGAACGTGGTGTCGACGCCGGCCTTCATGACCGCCTTCGTCGCCTTTAATAGTCAGCACCCGCCGTTGGATAAACCGGAGGTGCGCCAGGCTATCAACCTGGCCTTCGACAAAGCCAACTACCTCAAGGCCGTTTTCGAAGACAGCGCCATCGCAGCCAACGGCCCGTTCCCACCAAACACCTGGAGCTACGCCAAAGCGTTACCCGGCTACGCCCATGATCCGCAGCAAGCCAAAACCTTGCTGGAAAAGGCCGGGCTGAAAGACGGATTCGAGACGACGATCTGGACCCGCCCAACCGGCAGTCTCCTCAACCCCAACCCCAGCCTCGGCGCGCAGCTATTGCAGGCAGACCTGGCGAAAGTTGGCATTCGCGCGCAAATCCGCGTAATCGAGTGGGGCGAGTTGGTGCGCCGCGCCAAAGCCGGCGAGCACGACCTTCTCTTTATGGGTTGGGCAGGCGACAACGGCGATCCGGACAATTTCCTGACGCCGCAGTTCTCCTGCGCCGCCGTGCAGTCGGGCACCAACTTCGCCCGCTATTGCGACAAAGCGTTGGACCAGGCGATCAGCGACGGCAAAGGCACCAGCGATACAGACAAGCGCATCGCGCTCTATCAGCAGGCGCAAACACAGATCCAGCAGCAAGCCTTGTGGTTGCCGCTGGCTCATCCCACGGCAACGGCTTTAACGCGAAAAGACGTACGGGGATATCAGGTCAGCCCATTCGGCCGCCAGGACTTCTCACGCATTTCCCTCGCGCCGTAATGCATGAAAAGGCGTAGCGGGCCATTCCCTACGCCTTGCCTTTCCCGCGCATCTGCCTACATAAGTCCCCATTCCGCCATCGATAACGGCGAGCCCTCGCCGATGATGAAATGGTCGAGCACTCGCACATCAATCAGCGCTAAAGCCGCTTTCAATTGCGATGTCAGCACCCGATCCGCCTGGCTGGCTTCGGCGACGCCGGAGGGATGGTTGTGACACAAAATCACCGCTGCGGCGTTATGAGCCAGCGCGCGTTTCACCACCTGGCGCGGGTAAATGGTGGCGCCATCAATGGTGCCCTGGAACAACGCCTCGAAGGCCAGCACGCGGTGTTTGGAATCCAGAAACAGGCAGCCAAACACTTCGTGCGCTTCGTGGCGAAGCTGCGCGATCAGGTATTCACGCACGGCGGCCGGGCTTTCCAACACCGATTCATGGGTCAGGTGCTCGGCCAGATGACGGCGTGACATCTCCAGCACCGCCTGCAATTGCGCGTACTTGGCGGGGCCCAATCCCAAGTGGGAACTGAAGCTGCTCTGGTCTGCTTCGAGCAAAGCGCGCAGGCCGCCAAACTCATCGAGGAGCAAACGCGCCAGGTCGACAGCGCTTCTTCCGGCGACCCCGGTTCGTAGGAAAATGGCCAGCAATTGCGCGTCGGTAAGACTGCTCGCGCCATGCTCCAATAACCGCTCACGCGGGCGTTCTTCTGCTGGCCAATTGCGAATACTCATACAACCCTCCTTGTCGAATGTAGCCCGCTGTTCCACTGCGGGCGCTGTGCTATCTTAGCCCCACTTTTTTGCGCGGCGGGCGGCCTGGGGAGGCCGCCCGTGGCGAAGTCCACTTCATATAAGGCAGGCCTATGCAGCGGCTGTACCGGAAACGCATCGTCCTTGGCGTGGGTGGCGGCATTGCCGCTTATAAAAGTGCCGAACTGGTTCGCCGCCTGCGCGACCAAGGTGCGGAAGTCCGTGTGGTGATGACCCAGGGCGGTCGCGAATTCATCACGCCGCTCACCCTGCAAGCCCTTTCCGGTCACCCCGTTCATATGGATTTGCTCGACCCCGCCGCCGAAGCCGCGATGGGTCACATTGAGCTGGCCAAATGGGCCGACCTTATTCTGATCGCACCCGCCACCGCCGACCTCATGGCGCGCCTGGCCCAAGGCATCGCCAACGACCTGCTCACCACCTTGGTGTTGGCCACCGACGCCCCCGTGGCCTTGGCGCCAGCAATGAACCAGGCCATGTGGCGTGATGACGCCACCCAAGCCAACAGCCAAGTGCTCATCGAGCGCGGCCTGCATATGTTTGGCCCGGCTTCCGGCAGCCAGGCCTGTGGCGACGTGGGCCTGGGCCGCATGCTCGAGCCCGACGACCTGGCCCAACTTGCCGCCGACTGCTTCAAGCGCGAAGCCCTGACCGGCCGCCATGTATTGATCACCGCCGGCCCGACTCAGGAAAACATCGACCCGGTGCGCTACATCACCAACCACAGCTCCGGAAAAATGGGCTTTGCCCTGGCCGAAGCAGCGGTGGAAGCCGGCGCCAAGGTCACGCTTGTCACCGGCCCGGTGCATTTGCCCACGCCTGATCGCGTCAACCGCATCGACGTGGTCAGCGCCCGCGACATGCTAGCCGCCTGCGAAGCCGCCATGCCCTGCGACCTGCTAATCGCCGCCGCTGCGGTCGCCGATTACCGCCCCGAGGTGGTCGCCCAGCACAAGCTGAAAAAAGACCCGTCGACCGGCGAAGGCATGCTCCTGCAAATGGTGCGTAACCCGGATATTCTCGCCACCCTCGCGCAGCGCGACGATCGGCCGTTCAGCGTCGGCTTCGCTGCTGAAACTGAAAAGTTGCTCGACTATGCTGCTCGCAAACTGAAAGACAAAAACCTCGACCTGATCGTTGCCAACGATGTGGCCAACCCCAGCATCGGCTTCAACAGTGAAGAGAACGCGATCACCATCATTGACCGCGACTTGCAGCAAAGCAGTTTGGCGCAAACCAGCAAGGGCAAGATCGCCCGGCAACTGATCGCTTTTATCGCCGACCGCCTGAACCGGGCCTGACGCTTGTCTACCACCTGTTAAGAGCATCCCATGCACGCACTGCAAGCCAAGATTCTCGACCCGCGGATTGGCCGTGATTTCCCCCTGCCCGACTATGCCACGCCCGGGTCGGCCGGCCTTGATCTGCGCGCCATGCTGCAGGAAGACCACGTGTTGGAGCCTGGGCAAACCGTGCTGATTCCGACCGGCCTGTCGATTTACATCGGCGACCCATCCCTCGCCGCCCTGATTTTGCCGCGCTCGGGCCTGGGGCATAAGCACGGCATCGTGCTGGGCAATTTGGTCGGTTTGATCGACTCGGATTACCAGGGCGAGCTGATGGTGTCGTGCTGGAACCGTGGCCAGACGCCGTTCACCATCACCATCGGCGAGCGTATCGCGCAGCTGGTGCTGGTGCCCGTTGTGCAAGCGCGCTTTGAATTGGTTGAGCACTTCGTTGAGAGTCAGCGCGGCGCCGGTGGCTTCGGCCATTCAGGTAGCCAATAACCGATACACCCGGCTCCCCTAATAAAAAAGCCAGGACGCACCGCCGAGGAGATACCGATTGAAACTCTTCAAGCGCACCGCCAAGGACGCTGAAACCCTACCGCAAGTGACCGACCCCACCGCCAGAAAGGCGGACGAAGAGCCGTTGCTGAAAAAACTCTTGCCCGGGCTTGGCTTCGCCTTTGTCGGCTTGCTCGCGGCGGCCGCCGTGTTGTGGTTCGCCTTGCTGACCAGCGCGCAAACCAAAACCCAGGACGAACTCGCCCACGCCTGGGGCGGCAGCCAAGCCTCAGCGCTACAGCAGGCATTGCGCCAGTTGAGCGCTGACACCAAAGCCGCCGCACGCAATCCGCAGTTGCTATTGGCGTTGCAAAGCCAGAGCCCCGAGATGGTTACCGCTGCTGAACGTGACCTCGGTTATTGGGACGGCGTGGTGGATGCCTACATCAACCTGCCGGGCCAGGCGGCGCAAAACAACACGCGCGCCGCGCCGATGAACTTCGCCGCCATGGACCTGCTGCGCCGTGTCGAGGCTGGGCAAACGCCGGCGCCCGAAGCTTATAAAGTCGGGCAGCGCTGGTTGGTTTACAGCGCAGCGCCTCTACGCCTGAACGATGATCAACCCTCGCAAGGCACGCTGCTGCTGATCATCGATCTGCAACGGCTGCTGTCGGCTCTGCCACCGCTGCCTGATGGCATTGGTCAGTTGCGCCTGTCCCAGCAATTCGGTCAGAGCCCGGCGCAAGTGCTCGCCACCCGCGGGCAAGACGCACAAAGCGCGCCGCTGGCTTTTACCAGCGGCAACTCGAACTGGAAGCTCGAATTCTTGCCGGGCCCGGATTTGTCGATGCCGCCGGTGTCGCCCATGCCGCTGCTGCTGGCCGTGCTTTTAGCCCTTTCCGGCTCGTTGTTGGGGCTGATGTGGCTCAACAATCGCCAGCAAAGTGCACTGCGTAAAGACGCCGAACAGCTCACCCAATTAGTACAAGAACTCTCTGCAGGCAAAAGCGTCAAAGCCTTCAGCCTGCGCTCGCCAGTACTCAATGCGCTGGCTCAGAAACTCGCGCGAATGCCTCGCCGGCAAAGCGCACCACTACCCATTGAAGAGACCAAGGCGACTGGCAGCAGTACGAGTGGCACGAAAGTGGCAGCACCTGCCGCCGTAGAGCCTGCCGAGCTGGTGAACCCTCTCTTTCAAGAAACCGATATTCTCGATATCGACATCCTCGACGAAGACCAGGATCTCCTGGGATTGGAGCAAGCCCCCGCTATGAGCAATGTGCCGCAAACCGCACCCAACTTGCCCGCCAGCATTTTCCGCGCCTATGACATTCGTGGCGTAGTTGGCGACACCCTGACATCTGAAACCGCGTATTGGGTCGGCCGCGCAGTGGGCGCCGAAAGCCTCGCTGCTGGCGAGCCCAATGTATCGGTAGGTCGCGACGGTCGTCTGTCCGGCCCTGAACTGGTGCAATCGCTCATTCAAGGCTTGGTAGATGCTGGCTGTGCTGTCAGCGACATCGGCCTGGTGCCAACGCCTGTGCTGTATTACGCAGCCAACGTATTGGCCGGCAAAACTGGCGTGATGCTCACCGGCAGCCACAACCCGCCTGACTACAACGGCTTCAAGATCGTGGTCGCGGGTGACACCCTGGCCAACGAGCAAATTCAGGCGCTGCGTGAACGCATCGAAACCAACAACCTCAGCAGCGGCCAAGGCAGCGTTGAGCAAGTTGAATTGTTGGATCGCTACTTCAAACAGATTCGCGACGACATCGCCCTGGCCAAGCCGCTGAAAGTGGTCGTGGACTGCGGTAACGGCGCGGCGGGTGTTATCGCCCCGCAACTGATCGAAGCCCTGGGCTGCACCGTGATTCCGCTGTTCTGCGACGTCGACGGCAACTTCCCGAACCACCACCCGGATCCGGGCAAGCCGGAAAACCTGGTAGACCTGATCGCCAAAGTGAAAGAAACCGGCGCCGACCTGGGCCTGGCCTTTGACGGCGACGGCGACCGTGTAGGCGTGGTGACCAACAAAGGCACCATCGTTTACCCAGATCGCTTGATGATGCTGTTCGCCAAAGACGTGGTGTCGCGCAACCCTGGCGCCGACGTGATCTTCGACGTGAAGTGCACCCGTCGCTTGGGCGCGCTGATCAGCGGCTACGGCGGTCGTCCGGTAATGTGGAAAACCGGTCACTCGTTGATCAAGAAGAAAATGAAGCAAACCGGCGCCCTGCTGGCTGGCGAAATGAGCGGCCATATTTTCTTCAAAGAGCGCTGGTTCGGCTTTGACGACGGCATCTACAGCGCCGCCCGCCTGCTGGAAATTCTCAGCCAGGACAAACGCGACGCCGAGCTGGTCTTCGCCGCGTTCCCAAGCGATGTGTCGACGCCGGAAATCAACATCACCGTTACCGACGAAAACAAGTTCGGCATCATCGACGCCTTGCAGCGTGATGGTCATTGGGGCGAAGGCAGCGTGACCACGCTGGACGGCGTTCGCGTTGATTATCCGAAGGGCTGGGGCCTGGTGCGCGCTTCCAACACCACACCGGTGCTGGTGCTGCGTTTCGAAGCCGACACCAATGAAGAGCTGGAACGCATCAAAGAGCTGTTCCGCGCTCAGCTGTACACCGCTGCACCCGACCTCAACCTGCCTTTCTGACCCGCCTGTATAGCCGGCCCTCGCGGCCGGCTTTGCCGTTTTGCTGGAGCCCCGCATGACCCTCGAACGCGATGCCGCCACCAATGTTGCCAAGGTTCTTTCTGAGGCCTTGCCGTACATTCGACGTTTTGTCGGCAAGACCCTGGTTATCAAGTACGGCGGCAACGCCATGGAAAGCGACGAGCTGAAAACCGGATTCGCGCGAGACATCGTGTTGATGAAAGCGGTGGGTATCAACCCGGTCGTGGTGCACGGTGGCGGTCCGCAAATTGGCGACCTGCTCAAGCGCTTGTCCATTGAGAGCCACTTTATCGACGGCATGCGGGTAACCGACGCAGCGACCATGGATGTGGTGGAGATGGTGCTTGGTGGTCAGGTGAACAAAGACATCGTCAACCTGATCAACCGCCATGGCGGCAGTGCTATCGGCCTGACCGGTAAAGATGCCGAGCTGATTCGTGCGAAAAAGCTCACCGTTACCCGGCAAACGCCGGAAATGACCCAGCCGGAAATCATCGATATCGGCCATGTGGGCGAAGTGGTCGGGGTTAACACCGATCTGCTGAACATGCTGGTAAAGGGCGACTTTATCCCCGTGATCGCGCCAATCGGCGTTGGCGCCAATGGCGAGTCGTACAACATCAACGCTGACTTGGTAGCCGGCAAGGTGGCTGAGGCGTTGAAGGCTGAAAAGCTGATGCTGCTCACCAACATCGCCGGCTTGATGGACAAGGAAGGCAATGTGCTGACCGGTTTGTCTACTGCTCAAGTGGATGCGCTGATCGCCGATGGCACCATCTATGGCGGCATGCTTCCGAAGATTCGTTGCGCGCTGGAGGCCGTTCAATGCGGCGTAATCAGCGCACATATTATCGACGGTCGTGTACCCAATGCCGTGCTGTTGGAGATTTTCACCGACAGCGGCGTCGGCACGCTGATCTGCAACCGCAAGCATCACTAAGCGGCAACAGGTACAAAAAAGCCCCGGCGAGGTGACTCGTCGGGGCTTATTTATTGCCTTGGGCTTTTACTGTTTCGGGCCTATCAGGGTTTGCAGCCTGGCGCGGTCGGAATCGAAGCTGGCCTCGGCCTGCTTGCGACCTTCGAGGTAGCGCTTGATGTCGCCTTCAAGCCCGGCTTGTTCTGCTTTGAGGTTTTCGATTTGCGCCACCAGATGATCCGGCACCTGCTTGCCAGCGCGCTCTTGGTCTGCGGCCTGACCTTGCAGGTTGGCTTGCTGGGTTTTCAGTGACGCGAGGTTGCCACGCGCCACGGAAATCACGCCGTCAAGCTCAGCCAGCTTGCGCGCTTTGGCGCGGTCAACGTCTTCGGTGGTGGAATACAAACGCAGCAATTGAGCGTCGGAACTGGCGCGGGCTTTATCGGCAATGGCGCGCTGGCGCTCTTCCAGGCTGGGCGCCGGGGCAACTACCTGAACGACACGGCCTTGGTCGTTGAGCACCTCATAGCCCTTGGAAATCAAGTCAGGCGGCACGCCCTGACGGTCCAGAACGGTAACACCCTTGGCATCAACGTAACGGTAAAAGCGCATTGCACTATCGGCTGCCGAAGCACCCGCGCACAGCAGCATGCTGAAGACTAGCGAACAGCGGATAACGTCCAGTTTGAGCATGCAAACAACACCCTGACATGGTTGAGACTTAAATTCCGTACTGCGCGCGGTATGCCTGGACTGCCGGCAGGTATTTCTTCAGTTCAGCATCTTCGGCCAAGTATTCCAGTACTTGTTCCAACGAAACGATGCTGACCACCGGAATACCAAAATCTCGCTCGACTTCCTGAATGGCCGACAACTCACCTTTGCCGCGCTCCTGGCGATTCAATGCAATCAACACGCCAGCTGCGGTTGCGCCTTGGGCCTGGATGATTTGCATGACTTCACGGATGGCCGTGCCGGCGGTGATGACGTCATCGATGATCAGCACATTACCCGCCAGCGGTGCGCCGACCAGTGTGCCGCCTTCGCCGTGATCCTTGGCTTCCTTGCGATTGAAACACCAGGGCAGATCGCGCTGATGGTGTTCGGCGAGGGCCACCGCGGTGGTCGCGGCCAACGGGATACCTTTGTAGGCGGGGCCGAACAGCACATCGAAATCGATGCCGCTGGCCACAACCGCTTCGGCGTAGAAGCGCCCCAACTGAGCCAACGCCGAGCCGCTGTTGAACAGCCCTGCGTTGAAGAAATAGGGACTAGTGCGCCCGGACTTGAGGGTGAACTCACCGAAGCGCAGCACGCCGCGCTCGATGGCAAAACGAATGAAGTCGCGCTGGTACGCCTGCATAAAAAGCCCCAAAACACACGGATTTAGCTGAGGGTTTAGCTAATAAGGATGAGCTCGGGTATCATACACGCACGTGTTTTTGGGGGCCATTTATGCGGATCATCAGTGTGAACGTGAATGGTATTCAGGCTGCAGTCGAGCGTGGTTTGCTCAGTTGGCTGCAAGCGCAGAATGCCGACGTCATCTGCCTGCAAGACACCCGTGCCTCCGCCTTTGAACTGGACGACCCGGCCCTCCAACTGGATGGCTATTTCCTCTACGCCAGCGACGCAGAAGTACCAGACCAAGGTGGTGTGGCGCTGTATTCGCGGTTGCAACCCAAGGCGGTGATCAGTGGGCTCGGTTTCG
Source organism: Pseudomonas sp. AC136 (assembly GCF_979258585.1). Lineage (NCBI taxonomy): Bacteria > Pseudomonadati > Pseudomonadota > Gammaproteobacteria > Pseudomonadales > Pseudomonadaceae > Pseudomonas > Pseudomonas sp. AC136. Next base: position 3,484,942 of record NZ_OZ409865.1, on the reverse strand, counting down.
AGACAGCTGATCGCTACGGGCGCTATCTGCAGGCCGATTTCGACAAAGTAAGTATCGCCACGCTTCTACTTCCTACCGGGCAGAACGGCGATGAGAACTTGAACCAGAAATTCAAGTTTATGGACGATTTCGCCCAGTACCTGGATAAGCAACGGCGTAAGCGTCGCGAGTACATTTACTGTGGCTCGCTGTACGTAGCGCACCAGAAACTGGACGTGAAAAACTGGCGCGACTGCCAGCAAGAGCCTGGTTTCCTGGCGCCTGAGCGGGCCTGGATGGACGAAATTATCGGCACCATGGGTTATGTCGACGCCCTGCGTGAAGTGAATCGCGAAGGTGATCAGTTCAGTTGGTGGCCCAACAGCGAGCAAGCCGAACTGTTAAACCTCGGCTATCGCTACGACTACCAATTGCTCACCACCGGCCTGCGCCGTTTTGTGCGTGGGGCGCGGTTGCCGCGTCAGCCTCGGTTCTCGCAGCATGCGGCGCTGATTGTCGACTACGACTGGACGCTCAGCGTCTGACCCGCACCCAGCGGGCACAAAAAAGCCGGCATCACTGCCGGCTTTTTTGCGTCTGCAATATGCCTATTTAACCGGGCGCCAGCAGAACGGATAGCGGTACGCCTTGCCTTCATTGGCCTTAATGCCGGCAATGATGGTCAGGACCAACGCCGCAATGCCCACCACCCAAATCAGGATGATGCCGATAAACACGAACATCAGCAGGAAGCAGACCAGCATGGCCAGCGCGACCGTAATCTGAAAGTTCAGCGCCTCTTTGCCCTGATCGTCGACAAACGCAGCGGTTTCACGCTTCAGCTGCCAAACAATCAGCGGGCCGAGCAGATTCCCGAACGGGAAAATCATGCCCAGAAATGCCGCAAAGTGACAAAACATAGCCCACTGACGCGCTTCTTTATCAGGGGTGATTACGGGTTCCAAATCCTCGGTCATGCTGCTTCTCCTTGGCCTGCGGGTTGAGTGAGACGGGCTTAATCGGCCAGCGCCACGCGTTGCATTTCGAACAGATCGGTCATGCCCTTTTGCGCGAGCGCCAGCATGGCGGTCAAATCTTCCGGCTGGAACGGCGCGCCTTCGGCGGTGCCTTGTACTTCAATGAAGCCGCCCTGACTGGTCATCACCACGTTCAGGTCAGTTTCGGCGGCGGAGTCTTCCAGGTAATCGAGGTCCAACACCGGCTCGCCCTGATACATGCCCACCGACACGGCGGCGATCATTTGCTTGAGCGGGTCGCCACCTTTGAGGCCGCCACGCTTTTTGATCACTTTCAAGGCGTCGATTACGGCAACCATCGCGCCGGTAATGGACGCGGTGCGGGTGCCGCCGTCGGCCTGAATCACATCGCAGTCGACGTACAGGGTCACTTCGCCCAGTTTCGACATATCCAGCGCGGCGCGCAGTGAACGACCAATCAAACGTTGAATTTCCAGGGTGCGACCGCCCTGTTTGCCGCGGCTGGCTTCGCGCTGGTTACGGTCGCCGGTGGCGCGCGGCAACATGCCGTATTCAGCGGTCAGCCAGCCTTGGCCCTGGCCCTTGAGAAAACGCGGCACGCCGTTTTCCACACTTACTGTGCAGATCACTTTGGTATCACCAAACTCCACCAGCACCGAGCCCTCGGCGTGTTTGGTGTAGTTGCGGGTGATGCGGATCGAGCGCAGCTGGTCAGCGGCACGGCCACTCGGACGTTTCATCAGGAATACCTATTCGGGACGGGAAATCTGCTCGGCATTATAGGGGGGCCGCGCGCCACTCACACGCCAAATTGGGAGCGAACGACGCACTGCGCTACAATCCTGCGCCTTTATAGGCCGTGTGAGATTGCCGCGTAACGCGCCACTTTCCTGCCGCCCGCTGATCAGCCCCATTTTTGCGAGGTCTTCCCATGGTGCACAGCATGACCGCCTTCGCCCGCGTCGAGCGGGCCACTGCCAACGGCACGCTGAGTTGGGAATTGCGCTCGGTTAACCACCGTTATCTGGAACCCCACCTGCGGTTGCCAGAGTCGTTCCGCGACCTCGAAGGCGGCGTGCGTGATGCGCTGCGCCAGGGTCTGTCGCGCGGCAAAGTGGAATGCACCCTGCGCTACACCGAAGAAACCGCCGGCAAGCCGCTGCAAGTGGACCGCGAGCGCGCCGCACAATTGGTCGAAGCCGCGGAAAGCGTGGCTCGCCTGATTGCCTCGCCTGCCCCGCTGAATCCCTTGGAAGTGCTGGCCTGGCCCGGCGTACTGGTGGCTGATGCCGCTGACCCGCAAGCCCTCAATAGCGCCGCCCTCGCGTTATTCAATGACGCCCTGAACGAACTCAAAGCCGGCCGCGCCCGTGAAGGTGCAGAGCTGGCCAAGCTACTCAGCGACCGCCTCGACAATATTGGTGAGGAAGTGGCCGCCCTGCGCGAACTGGTGCCGCAGATGCTCGCCGGTCAGCGCCAGCGCATTCTCGACCGCACCGCCGAAATGCAGGCCGAACTCGATCCCCATCGCCTCGAACAAGAGCTGGTGTTGCTGGCGCAGAAAAGTGATGTCGCCGAAGAGCTGGATCGCCTGGTTACTCACGTCAGCGAAGTGCGCCGCGTCCTCAAAGCCGGCGGCGCTGCAGGCCGGCGTCTGGACTTCCTCATGCAGGAACTCAACCGCGAAGCCAACACGCTCGGCTCCAAAGCCTTTGATACCCGCAGCACGCAGGCGGCGGTGAACCTCAAAGTGCTGATCGAACAAATGCGCGAACAAGTACAGAACATCGAGTAAGGCGGACCCTCTCATGCACGCCACCACCGGCACCCTTTACATCATTTCCGCACCTTCGGGCGCGGGCAAAACCAGCCTGGTCAAAGCGTTGATCGACGCCGAGCCGCACATTCGCGTCTCCGTGTCGCACACCACGCGCGCCATGCGCCCAGGCGAAGCCGACGGGGAGAATTACCACTTCGTCAGCCGCGAAAGCTTCCTGCAAATGCTAGAACACAACGACTTTCTTGAGCATGCCGAAGTGTTTGGCAACCTCTACGGCACGTCGCAGCGCTGGCTGGAAAAAACTCTGGCCGAAGGTTTCGACCTGATTCTGGAAATCGATTGGCAAGGCGCGCAGCAAGTTCGCCGCCTGCTACCCGACGCCCGCTCGATCTTCATTCTGCCGCCCAGCCAGGAAGCGCTGCGCCAGCGTTTGAACAACCGTGGCCAGGACAGCGAAGAGATCATCGAAACGCGTATGCGCGAGGCGGTCAACGAAATGAGCCATTACGTTGAGTACGATCACCTGATCATCAACGACGACTTTGCCGCTGCACTGGAAGACCTCAAATCGATCTTCCGCGCCAACAATCTGCGCCAAGACGTGCAGCAACAACGGCACAAAACCTTGCTAACCGAGCTGTTGGCATAGGGAATAAAGCTTGCCGTCGGGCTGCGTAGGGAAAATCTGCGCTTCCCTAACGGCTGGTTATTTTTTAGACTGCACAGTTCTTCCGCCCACCTGGGCTAAAGTTTTTTGCACTTCTCTTATTTAAGTACCTGTCGCTACGAGGAATACCATGGCCCGCGTTACCGTTGAAGACTGCCTGGACAACGTTGATAACCGCTTCGAGCTGGTCATGCTCGCTACCAAGCGCTCCCGCCAACTGGCTACCGGTGGTAAAGAGCCGAAAGTAGCGTGGGAAAACGACAAACCTACCGTAGTTGCCCTGCGCGAAATCGCTGCCGGTCTGGTTGACTATGACGTGATCGCTGCCGACGAAATCGTCGACGACGAACCGCTCTTCGCCACCTATGAGGAAGAGGCCAACGAGGCCCTCTAAGCCTATGCCAGGTCGATGCTTGTCTAACCAAAGCGACGCGGCGCGAACCTGCGCTTGGCACGGGGCAATCCCATGCCGAGCATAGACGCCCTCGCCGACAGACTTTCGACCTACCTGGGCGGTGAACAGGTCAACCTTGTTCGCCGCGCCTACTTCTACGCAGAGCAAGCCCACGACGGCCAACGCCGCCGCAGCGGTGAAGCCTACGTAACCCACCCGCTCGCGGTGGCCAATATTCTCGCCGATATGCACATGGACCATCAGAGCCTGATGGCTGCGATGCTGCATGACGTTATCGAAGACACCGGCATTGCCAAAGAAGCGCTCACCGCGCAATTCGGCGAAACCGTCGCCGAGCTGGTGGACGGGGTCAGCAAGCTGACCCAGATGAACTTCGAAACCAAGGCGGAAGCCCAGGCGGAAAACTTCCAGAAAATGGCCATGGCCATGGCCCGCGACATTCGGGTGATTCTGGTCAAGCTCGCCGACCGTCTGCACAACATGCGCACCCTGGAAGTGCTGGCCGGCGAAAAACGTCGGCGCATCGCCAAAGAAACCCTGGAAATCTACGCCCCCATCGCCAACCGGCTGGGCATGCACAGCATGCGCGTGGAATTTGAAGAACTGGGTTTCAAGGCCATGCACCCGATGCGCTCCGAGCGCATTCGCCAGGCGGTGAAACGCGCCCGGGGCAACCGCAAGGAAATCGTCAACAAGATTGAAGAATCGCTGACCCACTGCCTCGAACGCGAAGGTATGGAAGGCGAAGTGATGGGCCGCGAAAAGCACCTGTACGGCATCTACCAAAAGATGCGTGGCAAGCGCCGGGCGTTCAACGAAATCATGGACGTGTACGCCTTCCGCATCATCGTCGACAAAGTCGACACCTGCTACCGCGTGCTTGGCGCTGTGCACAATCTGTACAAACCGCTGCCCGGCCGCTTCAAAGATTACATCGCGATTCCCAAAGCCAACGGCTACCAGTCGCTGCACACCACGCTGTTCGGCATGCACGGCGTGCCGATTGAAATCCAGATTCGTACCCGCGAAATGGAAGAGATGGCCAACAACGGCATCGCCGCCCATTGGCTGTACAAATCCAACGACGAAGACCAGCCCAAAGGCACCCACGCCCGCGCCCGCCAGTGGGTTAAAGGCGTGTTGGAAATGCAGCAGCGCGCCGGCAACTCGTTGGAATTTATCGAAAGCGTAAAAATCGACCTGTTCCCGGACGAGGTCTACGTGTTCACGCCCAAAGGCCGAATCATGGAGATGCCCAAGGGTTCCACGGCCGTCGATTTCGCCTACGCCGTGCACACCGACGTCGGCAATTCCTGCATCGCCTGCCGCATCAACCGTCGCTTGGCGCCGTTGTCCGAACCGCTGCAAAGCGGCGCCACGGTGGAAATCGTCACCGCGCCCGGCGCGCGTCCGAACCCGGCGTGGCTGAATTTCGTGGTCACCGGCAAAGCCCGTACCCATATTCGCCACGCGCTGAAACTGCAGCGCCGTTCGGAATCCATCAGCCTCGGCGAACGTCTGCTGAACAAAGTGCTCACCGGCCTTAACAGCCACCTCGACAAAGTGCCCGCCGAGCAGGTGCAGAGCGTGCTGGCCGAATACCGCCTCGAGGTGATCGAAGACCTGCTTGAAGACATTGGCCTGGGCAACCGCATGGCCTATGTCGTGGCGCGTCGGCTGCTCGCCCATGAAAGCGAACAGCTGCCGAGCGCCGAAGGGCCGCTGGCCATTCGCGGCACCGAAGGCTTGGTGCTCAGCTATGCCAAGTGCTGCACGCCGATTCCAGGCGACCCCATCGTCGGCCATCTTTCTGCCGGCAAAGGCATGGTGGTGCACCTGGAAAGCTGCAAGAACATCAGCGACATTCGCCAGAACCCGGAAAAGTGCATCCAGCTGTCGTGGGCCAAAGACGTGGTCGGCGAGTTCAACGTCGAGCTGCGCATTGAGCTGGAACACCAGCGCGGCCTGATCGCCCTGCTCGCCAGCAGCGTCAACGCCGCCGACGGCAACATCGAAAAAATCAGCATGGACGAGCGCGACGGCCGCATCAGCGTGGTTCAGCTGGTCGTCAGCGTGCATGACCGCGTGCACCTGGCCCGCGTCATCAAGAAACTGCGAGCCCTTACCGGCGTGGTGCATATCTCCCGCGTCCGCGCCTGACCCCTTTCGTAACGACGGCCTGCGCTATGCAGGGCTAAACCTCAAGGAGCTTTTTCATGAGCAAGAGCGTCATCACTTCCGAACACGCACCAGCCGCCATCGGCACTTACTCGCAAGCCATCAAGGCCGGCAACACCGTGTACATGTCCGGGCAGATTCCCCTGGACCCGAAAACCATGGAGCTGGTTGAGGGCTTCGAAGCCCAAACCGTTCAGGTATTTGAAAACCTCAAGGCCGTTGCCGAAGCCGCCGGTGGTTCGTTCAAAGACATCGTTAAACTGAACATCTTCCTCACCGACCTTTCGCACTTCGCCAAAGTAAACGAGGTGATGGGCCGCTACTTTGAACAGCCCTACCCAGCCCGCGCCGCTATCGGCGTGGCCGCATTGCCGCGTGGCGCACAGGTCGAAATGGACGCCATTCTGGTCATCGAGTAACCGGACTTTCCAAGGAAGGAACCCGCCATGCGCAACGCCTTCGTCCTGCTCTTGTGCGCCGCCTTCCTGGGCGGTTGCAGCAGCCCTGCGAGCCACGACCCGAACGGCGTCTGGATCAACCAGGCCGCCATCGATGCCGCCTCGCAGGGCGGCAACTTGCGCGAGGCGTTGCTGGCCTATGGGCCGAATCTGGAATGGACCATCGACACCGCGCGCAAAACCGCCAACGTCAGCAATGGCTTTGAGCTGGACGAAGGCCAACTCGTGGACCAGCCCGACGGCCAATGGCGTGTCGACTTCTACGGCGACTTCCACGAACAACTGAACGTCGAGAACGACCGCATGGTTCAGGCCGAAAGCAAAACCGGCCCCGAACAGCGCTTCCAACGCTCGACCCTCGCCTTGCCGCTCGGCGCCCCGCCGGGTAGCAGTTTCGAACAGGCGCTGTACTCGGCCTACCTGGGCGGCATCTGGAAAATCAGCAAAGGGCCGGGGGCCAAAGGCCTGGTGCTGTTCCACCCGGACGGCAAAGTGGAAGGCCTGCCCGGCGCTGACCGCTACGCACTTTGTCTGGCTGGCGACTGCGCAGCCATGAGCGGCGACACCGACAGCCTGTGGCTGCAACTGGGCAACCAAGGCAGCGTGTGGCTGTTCAAACGCGAAGGCGATCAGCTGGAAATCTTCCGCGCCGTGAACCAGGCGCAAGCCAATGAAATGCCTGACTACCTGCCCGGCGTGACCACCTGGGTGTTGGAAAAAGACTAAAAAAGCGAGCCTGAAGCCCCTCCCACAGTCACGCAACCTCGTAGGAGAGGCTTCAGCCTCGATGCTTCTCAGCTCACACCGCCGCCACAAGCAAATAACCACCCAACACCAGCAGCATCCCACCGCACACTCGATCCAGAATCACCACCCGCCGCTGCAACCACACCCGCCACCGCTGAATACTCAACAGGCGCACCAGCGCGGCATCCCACACCAGCACCACCGCCGCCATCCAGGCCATGCACAATGCCAGTCCCCAACCCGGCATCGCCGCGCTATGCAGCACGCCAAACAGGCCGGCATAGAAGATCGGGCACTTCGGATTCAGCAGGCTGGCTGCCAACCCCTGCCAACAGCCGAGCCACCACCGCCCCGCTGCTTGCGCCCCGCCGACAGCCAGATCCAACTGCCGTCGCCCGATAAATGCCTGCGCACCCAGCCACACGAAATACGCGCCGCCCGCCGCCTGCAATGCCCGCCACACCCAACCGCCTTGCGCAGGCATGAGGCTCTGCGCCAGCAACACTGCCAGCATCACCACGACATTCGCCGTCGTAATGCCAAATGCGCAGCCGTAGGCTTGCCGTCGCCCTTGCAGCAAGGCCGTGCGCAACAGCAGAAAGAAGTCCGGGCCAGGCGAGAGCAGCGCGGCAAAGTGGGTGCTGGCAACCAGTAGAAACAACGCAACCATGACGACCTCCGAATGAACGCGGCGGTCAGTCTGTGGCGAAGCTAGAGGGGCGGTATTGGAAAAAACTCAGGTGTGCGCAGTGCGGCGAAAACGTCCGGGCGTCACACCAGTGAAGCGTTTGAAGGTGCCAATAAAATGCGCCTGATCGTAAAAACCCAACTGCAGCGCCACCTCGCTTAGCGGCGCGTCGCCCAGCAGCAGGCGCTTGGCTTCGCGCACCCGGCGTTGCAACAAATACGTGTGCGGCGGTACGCCATAAGCGCGGCGAAACGCCTCGATGAGATGCCGAGGATGACGCTCGCCCACCGCCGCCAATTGTTCCAGGCTCACCGCCTGCTGAAAGTTGGCCTCCAGGTATTCGCGCAGCCGCGCGGTGCTGCCGCCGTCCCGCGCCACGGTTGGCAATGGGCGCATACCGCCATGGCGGATAAACACCAACTCCAGCACCGCCAGCAGCTGACTTTCCAACGCCAGCGCATCGTGGCGCTCGAACTCCTGCACCAGCCCGGCCATACGCTGCGCAACGGCACCGTCGTCTGCCGGGTTGAGCTGATTGAAGCCGCGCGGCAAGCGCTTTCGCCCCAACAAAGCCGGCAGCCGCGCCTCTTCTACGTAAAGCATGTGATAGACCAGCCGTGAAGAAATGGCGTGACCGGTGTGCGGCTCCTCAGGGTTCATTAGCGACAACGTAGCGGCCGGCAAAGCGTGCCGAGCGCCCCGGCATTGGTAGCCGCCAACGCCCTCGATAATGGCGCCAATGGCGAAGGCGTCGTGGCTATGCCGACCAAACGGCTGACCGGAAAAATCGGCCTGAAACAGCTCGACCCCAGCCAGCCAGGGCTGCACCAGCAGCCGGTTGGCGTCCGCGCTCACTGCCCGGCCAATACCGCGGCGTACCCTTCGCGGAACGTGGGATAACGCGGCACCCAACCGAGCGCGCGGGCGCGGGCGTTGCTGCAGCGTTTGCTGCCGGCGCGGCGCACCGTGGATTCCTCGGCCCAGTCGGTCACGCCCATGTAATCGCGCAGCCAGGCCACCACTTCGTGCAGCGGTGCCGGCGCGTCGTCGACGCCGATGTAAAGGTCGTCGAGTTTCTTGCCCGCAGCGTCGGCTTGAAGCAGAAACGCCAGCAAGCCGGCGCAGTCGTCGGCATGCAGGCGGTTGGCGTAGAGCGGCGGCTCGCTGACCACTCGATAACCCATGCGCACTTGTTTCAGCAGCCATTCGCGGCCTGGCCCGTAGATGCCGGTAAGACGCACCACCGTGGCGGGAATACCACTGCCGAGTGCGACCTTTTCGGCTTCCAGCATGATGCTGCCGGAAAAGCGGGTGGGCTCGGCGGGCGAGTGCTCATCCACCCACACACCGCCGTCCTGGGCATACACGCCGCTGCTGGAGACGAAAATCACCCGTTTCGGCGACTGACCACGTTGTTTCAGCCAGCCAAGCACGTTCGTCAATCCATCTACGTAGGCGCGGCGGTAACCGGCTTCGTCGTGGTCGGTGGCAGCGGCGGCATACACCAGGTAATCCAGCGCGCCGTGCGGCCACGCCGGCGGGCAATCGGCAGCGCCCAAATCGCCTGGCACCGGCACGATCTCGGCAGGCAGCGCTGCGACCGATCGCCGCAAACCAAACACCTGCCAACCCGCGGCGTGCAGCTGCGAACCAAGGCGGCTTCCAACATCGCCGCAACCGGCAATCATCAGGGTGGGAACGGCGGACATGCGGCTACCTCAAGGCAAAGCGGCATTCTAGGCAGGCCGCGCGAAAGAAGGGAAAGACTTCAACGGTCATCCAAGCGTTACATTATCACTTTAACAAACAAGAATAGTTTGCAATACTAACTGCCCTTTTGCGCCAGGAGCCTTCGGGCTCCGGTCACCGTTTTTACCCTTTCAGGTCCGGCCAGCATGAATTTCAACGCCTACCGCGCTCCGTCTTTCCGTTTGCAGCCCCGCGCCCTGCTCACCGCTGGCGCGCTGCTTCTCAGCCTGCTGCTGCCAGTGAACAGCTTCGCTGAAGAACCTGCCGCTGCGGCGCCAGCTCCCTCGACTGCACCGGCCGCCACCGCGCCAGCGCCGGCCACCGCCGCCGTGCCGGCGCCCGCTGCCGAGACGCCCGCTGCCGCTGCCCTGCGCGAGAAAATCGCCAGCCTCGGCCCGGACGCGACCCCCGAGCAGATCAGCACCGCCACCAAAGAAGCCCTGGAAGCCAACGGCGCCACGCCCGAGGAAGTGAATCAAGCGCTCGACAACCTGGCCAAGGCCAACGAACTGATCGCCGACGACCAGCTCGCCTTCGCCCACGACCTGTCGCCCTGGGGCATGTACCAGAACGCCGACAACGTGGTGAAAGCCGTGATGATCGGTCTGGCCCTGGCCTCGGTCATCACCTGGACCATCTGGATTGCGAAAGGCTTCGAGCTGATCGGCGCCAAACGCCGCCTGCGCGGTGAGCTGGCCCTGCTGAAACAGAGCCGCTCGCTGAAAGACGCCGCTGACAAGGCGGACAAAAAAGGCAGCCTGTCCCACGTGCTGGTGCATGACGCCCTGGAAGAAATGCGCCTGTCGGCCAACGCTCGCGAGAAGGAAGGCATCAAGGAACGCGTCAGCTTCCGTCTGGAGCGCTTGGTCGCCGCCTGCGGGCGTGAAATGAGCCAAGGCACCGGCGTGCTCGCCACCATCGGTTCCACCGCACCCTTCGTCGGCCTGTTCGGCACCGTGTGGGGCATCATGAACAGCTTTATCGGCATCGCCAAATCGCAAACCACCAACCTCGCCGTAGTTGCACCGGGTATCGCCGAAGCCCTGCTGGCAACGGCCATGGGCCTGGTAGCGGCGATTCCGGCGGTGGTGATCTACAACGTCTTCGCCCGCTCCATCACCGGTTACAAAGCCCAAGTGGCAGACGCTTCAGCACAGGTTCTGCTGCTGGTTAGCCGTGACCTCGACCACCTGCCGGCTGAGCAACGCAGCCAGCCACACGCGGTAAAAGTGAGCTGACATGGGCCTGCACCTCAACGACGGCGGCGATGATCTGGTCGAATCCCACGAGATCAACGTAACGCCCTTTATCGACGTGATGCTGGTACTGCTGATCATCTTCATGGTCGCCGCGCCGCTGGCGACCGTGGACATCAAAGTAGACCTACCGGCCTCCAGCGCCGAGCCGCAACCGCGCCCCGACAAGCCGGTGTACCTGACCGTCAAAGAGGACAAAAATCTCTACCTCGGCGATCAGCAAGTCACCAAAGAACAGCTCGGCCAGGCGCTCGACCAACAGACCAAAGGCAAGAAGGACACCACGATCTTCTTCCGCGCCGACAAAGGCGTGGACTACGCCGATCTGATGGACGCCATGAACAGCCTGCGCGCTGCCGGTTATCTCAAAGTGGGCCTGGTCGGCCTTGAGGCGGTCGGGCAGAAATGACCCTCACGCTGCGCAAAGCTTCCGGTTGGACGGTAAGTTGGCTGCTGGTGCTCGCCCTGCATATCGGTATCGGTCTGTGGGCCTTGTACTGGAAGGCCGAGGCGATTCCGGTGGAATTGCCGCCACCGGCCATGATGATCGAACTGCCGCCGCTGCCCGAAGTGGTGCCTCCCCCGCCGGCTCCGGCGCAAATCATCGCGCCTGAACCTGAGCCGATTCCGGAAGTAGTCGAGGCGCCGAAGCCGAAGATTGTGCTGGAAAAGCCCAAGCCAAAGCCTAAACCCAAGCCGAAGATCAAACCGGTCGAGCCGCCTAAGCCTGCGGAAAAACCCGCTGAGCAGCCGATGCCCGATGCACCGCCCGCGCCGCCGGCGCCGCCCGCTGCGCCAACCGCGCCGCAGCCGAGTAGCACCAGCGCACCGTCGCAGGCGGAGATCACCTGGCAGAGCAAACTGCTCAGCCACCTGGCGCGCTACAAGCGTTACCCGGACGATGCCCGACGCCGTGGCGCCGAAGGCACCAGCCGCATTCGCTTCAGCGTCGATGCCGACGGCAAGGTGCTCAGCGCGTCGCTCGCTGGCTCCTCCGGCAACGCCTCGCTGGACCGCGCCACCCTCGCCATGATCCGTCGCGCCCAGCCGCTGCCCAAGCCGCCGGAAGACATCCTTAATGGCAACAGCGTCGAAGTGGTCGCGCCGTTCGTGTACTCACTGGATCGTCGCTAGCCGTTTTCGCGGTAAAACGGCCGCGCGCTCACCGGACCCGCACCCCGCCAGTGCCCGAAACATCGGGCACATTTAACCTGCGCTGCGGGTTGGTTCCATTGAATACAACCGCTATGCTTTGGCGCAAATCAATGGATAAACACTATGACCCTCACCGAACTGCGCTACATCGTCACCCTGGCACAAGAGCAGCATTTCGGACGCGCAGCCGAGCGTTGCCACGTCAGCCAGCCCACCCTCTCGGTCGGCGTTAAAAAACTGGAAGACGAGCTGGGCATCCTGATATTCGAGCGCAGTAAAAGTGCCGTGCGCCTCACCCCGGTCGGCGAAGGCATCGTCACCCAGGCGCAGAAAGTACTCGAACAAGCCCAAGGCATTCGCGAGCTGGCCCAGGCCGGCAAAAACCAACTGGCCGCGCCGCTCAAAGTCGGCGCCATCTACACCGTTGGCCCCTACCTGTTCCCGCATCTGATTCCGCAACTGCACCGTGTCGCGCCGCAGATGCCGCTGTATATCGAAGAAAACTTCACCCACGTGCTGCGCGACAAACTGCGTAACGGCGAGCTGGACGCGATCATTATCGCCCTGCCGTTCCAGGAAGCCGACGTTCTGACCAAAGTGCTCTACGACGAGCCGTTCTATGTGCTGCTGCCTAGCGGCCACCCGTGGACGGCCAAGCAAACCATCGACGCCGAACTGCTCAACGACAAAAGTTTGCTGCTGCTCGGTGAAGGCCACTGCTTCCGCGACCAGGTGCTGGAAGCCTGCCCCACGCTGCGCAAAGGCGGCGAAGAGCACGCCAAGCACACCACGGTGGAATCCAGCTCGCTGGAAACCATTCGCCATATGGTCGCCTCGGGCATGGGCATTTCGATCCTGCCGTTCTCGGCGGTCGACAGCCACCACTACGCCCCCGGCGTTTTCGAAGTGCGTCCCCTGACGGCGCCCGTGCCGTTCCGCACCGTGGCCATCGCTTGGCGCGCCAGCTTCCCGCGCCCACGCGCCATCGACGTGCTGGCCGACTCTATCCGCCTGTGCTCGGTAGCCAATCCGCTGCCACAAACCGCCTAAGGCTGTGCGCCCATGACTGAATTGGCGGCGGTGCCGGTAACCGCGCTGAAAGGCGTGGGCGCGGCGCTGGAAGAAAAGCTCGCGCGCGTTGGCCTGGAAAACCTGCAAGACGTGCTGTTCCACTTGCCGCTGCGTTACCAGGACCGCACCCGCGTGGTGCCCATCGGCGCCTTGCGGCCCGGGCAAGACGCCGTCGTTGAAGGCGTGGTGGCCGGCGCCGATGTGCTGATGGGCAAACGCCGCAGCCTGCTGGTTCGCCTGCAAGACGGCAGTGGCACCTTGAGCCTGCGTTTCTATCACTTCAGCCAGGCGCAGAAAGACGGCCTGAAACGCGGCACTCAACTTCGCTGCTACGGCGAAGCGCGCCCGGGCGCCTCGGGCCTGGAAATTTACCACCCCGAATACCGCGCGCTGACCGCCGACAGCGACAGTGGCGTCGAGCAAACCCTGACGCCGATTTACCCCACCACAGAAGGCCTGACCCAACAGCGTTTGCGCCAACTCAGCGAACAAGCGCTAGCGCGCCTGGGGCCGCACAGCCTGCCCGATTGGCTGCCGGACGAACTGGCTCGCGACTACCAGCTCAGCCCGCTCGACGAAGCCATTCGTTACCTGCACCGTCCGCCGCCCGACGCCGACGTCGAAGAGCTCGCCGAAGGCCGGCACTGGGCCCAGCACCGCCTGGCCTTTGAAGAGCTGCTTACCCATCAGCTGTCGTTGCAGCGCCTGCGCGAAAGCCTGCGCGCGCAAGAGGCACCGCAGTTGCCGAAAGCGAAAAAGCTGCCGGCGAAATTCCTCAAAAACCTCGGCTTCGCGCCCACCGGCGCACAGCAGCGCGTAGGCGCTGAAATCGCCTACGACCTGAGCCAACCCGAGCCCATGTTGCGCCTGGTACAGGGCGATGTCGGTGCCGGTAAAACCGTGGTCGCTGCGTTGGCGGCGCTGCAAGCGCTTGAGGCGGGCTATCAGGTCGCGCTGATGGCGCCCACCGAGATTCTCGCCGAGCAGCACTTCATCAACTTCACCCGCTGGCTAGAGCCGCTGGGTCTGGAAGTGGCATGGCTGGCCGGCAAGCTCAAAGGCAAAGCCCGCGCCGCCGCCCTGGAAAAGATCGCCGGCGGTGCGCCCATGGTTGTCGGCACCCACGCGCTGTTCCAGGACGAAGTGCAGTTCAAGCGCCTGGCGCTGGTAATCATCGACGAACAACATCGCTTCGGCGTGCAGCAGCGCCTGGCCCTGCGCAAAAAAGGCGTCGAGGGGCGCATGTGCCCGCATCAGCTGATCATGACCGCCACGCCGATTCCGCGAACCTTGGCCATGAGCGCCTACGCGGATCTCGACACCTCAATTCTCGACGAACTGCCGCCCGGCCGAACGCCGGTCAACACCGTGCTGGTAGCCGACAGCCGCCGCTTCGAAGTGATCGAGCGCGTACGTTCGGCCTGCCACGAAGGGCGGCAGGCGTATTGGGTGTGCACGCTGATCGAAGAGTCGGAAGAACTCACCTGCCAGGCGGCCGAAACCACCTACGAAGACTTGTCGGCGGCCCTCGGCGGCTTGAACGTCGGCCTGATCCACGGGCGCATGAAGCCGGCGGAAAAAGCGGCGGTGATGCAGCAGTTCAAAGAAGGCGCGTTGCAGCTGTTGGTCGCCACCACGGTGATTGAAGTGGGCGTCGACGTGCCCAATTCCAGCCTGATGATTATTGAAAACCCGGAGCGTCTGGGCCTGGCACAACTGCACCAATTGCGCGGCCGTGTGGGCCGGGGCAGCGCCGCCAGCCATTGCGTGCTGTTGTACCACCCGCCGCTGTCGCAACTGGGCCGCGAGCGCCTGGGCATCATGCGCGAGACCAGCGATGGCTTTGTGATCGCTGAAAAAGACCTCGAGTTGCGCGGCCCCGGCGAGATGCTCGGCACGCGGCAAACCGGTCTGCTGCAATTCAAGGTGGCCGACCTGATGCGCGACGCCGATTTGCTGCCCGCCGTGCGCGATGCTGCCCAAGCCTTGCTGGAACGCTGGCCGCAACATGTCAGTCCCTTGCTGGAGCGCTGGTTACGCCACGGCCAGCAATACGGGCAAGTGTGAAATAGCTCACAAACGCCCGTCGGCTGACCGGCCAGTCATAATCCCCGCTGGTTATACTCGGGCTAACACATCGCACCGGATCGCACGCTCATGACGGAAGTAGCCCTCGCCACCGATACCTCGCCCCAGCCGCCGATGGTGATTCTGCAGCTACTCGACAAGCTCAGCGTTCCGTATCAAGTCTGCTACGAGCAACCCAAGCTGGCCCTGGCCCAGCGCGTCCAAGCGGTGCTGCTCGACGATGCCATCGGCGCTCTGCTGGTGCTCTACCCGCACACCCAACTGCTCGACCTCAATCGCCTCGCCGAATTGACCGGCCGCAAACTCGCGGCAGTCAAACCGGATCGTCAGGAACGCATGCTCGCCAAGCACAACCTGACCGTGCTGCCCGCACTGCCGCCACTGACCAGCTCGCCCTGCTTGTATGACGAACAACTGCTGCTGGCGCCGACGCTGGTGATCGAATCGGGCCAGGCCGGTGTGCTGTTGGAGATTCCCCGCGACGCCTACAAAACCTTGCTCAGCAAAGCCAGCGCCGCGCGTTTCGGCGAGCCACTGAGCGGCATTCGCCCCAACCTCGACCGCCCGGACGACGACCGCGCGGAAATCACCCAGGCCGTGCAGGCATTCACCGCTCGCCGCATTCAGCAACGCCTGGAAGAAACCATCGAAATTCCACCGCTGCCCGAAACCGCGCAGAAAATCATCAAACTGCGCGTCGACCCGGACGCCACCGTCGACGACATCACCGGCGTGGTTGAAACCGACCCCGCCCTGGCCGCGCAAGTGGTGAGCTGGGCCGCCTCGCCCTACTACGCCGCGCCGGGGAAAATCCGCTCGGTAGAAGACGCCATCGTGCGCGTGCTGGGCTTCGATCTGGTCATCAACCTGGCGCTGGGCCTGGCCTTGGGCAAAACCCTGGCCCTGCCCAAAGACCAGCCGCAACACGCCACGCCGTACTGGCACCAAGCGATCTACACCGCCGCCGTGATCGAAGGCCTGACGCGCGCCATGCCGCGTGCGCAGCGCCCGGAAGCGGGCCTGACGTACCTGGCCGGCCTGCTGCACAACTTCGGCTATCTGGTGCTGGCACATGTGTTCCCGCCGCACTTTTCGTTGATCTGCCGTCACCTCGAAGTGAACCCGCACCTGGATCACAGCTACATCGAACAGCACCTGCTGGGCATTACCCGTGAACAAATCGGTTCGTGGCTGATGCGCTTCTGGGACATGCCGGACGAGCTCGCCACCGCGCTGCGCTTCCAGCACGACCCGGACTACGAAGGCGCTCACTCGGCGTATCCGAACCTGGTGTGCCTGGCCGTGAGCCTGCTGCGCAACCGTGGCATCGGCACCGGTCCGCAGGCTGAAATTCCGCAAGTACTGTTCGACCGCCTGGGCCTGAGCCGCGAGAAGGCCAACGAAGCGATCAACAAAGTGCTGGAAGCTGAAACCGCGCTGCGCGAGTTGGCTGCGCAATTCCCCGCGTAAAAAACGCACTGAAAAAAAGGGGCCCAATTGGGCCCCTTTCTTTTTGCGACGGTTATTTCAACACCGCTCGCCGCGCAGCGAACACCGCGGGCAATTCCTTCACCGCGGCGGCCAGCAATTCGTTCACGGGCCGCTGCTCATACAACGCGGCGTAATCGGCCAGCTCGCCGCTGGGCATTTGGCGGTAGGCGTACAGCATGAAAGTTTCCACGGCTTCGGCGCTGGACATGCGCAAGGGCGTCAGTTGCTGTTCGGTTTGCTTGGCCAGTTCGGCCTCGGTCAGGTTCTGCTTTTTCTCCCGCAGCGCCAGTAAAGCTTGAGTCTTACCGACTTCGTAGCGCAGCAGGGTCGACAGCTCGGTGGTATGCGCGGCGGCGTCCAGGCGGCGGACCAACTCAACACGCGTCGCGCGTGGTGGTTTGCTGCGTACTTGCTCGCGGTAGGTGGCCAAGGCAGCGCCCCCGTCACCCTCGCCCACCGCGCGCTCGGCCACGGTGAACCGCTGGGCCAGCGGGCTTTCCAGCACCTTGGTGGCCTGCTCAACCTGCTCGGCGGTAAAGGCAGGCGCCAGGCGCGAGGCCAAGTCAATGCAGAACGAGTCGGCGTCGAATGCCTCGGCCACGGGCGGTTGCTTCTCTTCCGGCAAACCCCGCGTTACCAAGGGCCCGCTTTGCTCGCAGAGCAAGCGGATGCCGGCCAGCTCGAACACCCGCTCAAACGCCGCAGGCTTGCTCGGTTCGGCCTGGGCGACCGTCGCCAGCAACATCAGGGGTAGGACAAAAGAACTGCGCATGGGATGGCTTCCGCGAGAAATTCACCCCAGCCTAGCTAACGTGCGGCATTCCAACCAGTTGGATGCGGCGATAGCGAGAATCAGGCGGCTTTTTTGTCTGCGGCTTTTTTCTTCTTGGGCATGATGTATTTGGTCAGACCCTGGAACCAGATGACCAACGCCGGGTTGCCCTGAATCTGAATATCTTTGTTCTGAATGCCCTGCATAAACGCGAGCTGCTTGTTCTTCGCGTTCATGGTAGCGAACCCGTAATCGGCATCTTTGAAGCCCAAGGCGAAATCCGGCTGCGCGGCGGGGCCACGTTTGCTGGTCAGGCGTTGGTCTTTAACGATGAAATGACGGGCCACTTTGCCATCGAGCGTGTGCAGCTGAAACACCAGGTCGCGGCCTTCGAGCTGCTGCTGAAACGCAGGATTGGTCTTGCTGGCTTTGGCCATCATGCGGCCGAGCATCCAGAGGAGAAAACGAAATTTCATGCGCGCTGGCCTCAATCAAATAGTGAAACGGCGGCGCATTGTAGCGGTTTGCGGCGTGGACTACAGCCTGCTTTCTGGTGGGTTGTGGCGGGGATTTGCAGCGAATAGGACGTTAAAAGCGGGAAGTGCGCCCGGAGCCGTTCGGCCCCGGGCGTACTGGGCTCAGTTCACCGCGTCTTTCAAAGACTTGCCTGGCTTGAAGGCAACGGTGTTGCTGGCTTTGATTTTCACCGGCTCACCGGTTTGTGGGTTTTTGCCGGTGCGGGCGCCGCGATGACGCTGCACGAAGGTGCCGAAGCCAACCAGGGTCACGCTGTCCTTACGGTTCAGGGCGGCAGTGATTTCTTCGAGCACAGCATTGAGTACACGATTGGCTTGATCTTTAGTCAGATCAGCCTGTTCCGCGATGGCCGCGGCGAGTTCCGGTTTACGCATAAAAAAGCCCCTTAGACGGTTTTTTGTTTTTGTGTCCGTGCTGCCATCCAGCAGCGCTTGGAGGCGCCGCAACAGCTCTGCGCTGCGGCAGACCGGGGGAGGATGGCACGCTCATGAGACCCGCGCCAGTCGTGTCCGACAACTTTCACACGCAACTTCGTGACTAATCCGACAGAACCGGCGCCATTCACGCCAAAAGCGCAGGAAGCTCCTTATTGAGCGCCAACTTGTCCTGCACGGCCGTTCCGGTGAGGGCGTAGCCCAGCAAGCGGCCATCGGCATCGCGACACAGCGCCTTGATGTCGGCACCGCTGCCTTCCACCTGCCATTCCCCACTGGTGCCACGCGGCGGCGGCGAAACCACCACTGGGCAAGCCGGCGTTTTCACCTGCACCGGCATGGCGCCGTACGTGACGGCCGTCGGGTTGCCGGCAAGGGTTTGTGCCAGGGCGCGCGCGCAGGTCATCAGCGGCATGACGTAAAGCAAATTGAGGCCGTCCACCTCAGCGCAATCGCCCAGCGCGAAGATGTTCGCGTGTGAGGTGCGCAACTGCCGATCCACCACCACGCCACGGTTGATGCTCAAGCCCGCAGCGGACGCCAGATCGGTGCGCGGCCGCAAGCCCACTGCCGATACCACGACATCACAGGCCACCCGCGTGCCGTCAGACAAATGCGCATCCAGGCCATCCGCCGTGCGCTGCAAGCTGGCCAACACCGGGCCCAAATGGAAACGTGCGCCCAAGCCTTCCAGCCCCGCTTGAACGGCGGCAGCGGCGGCGGGATGCAGCAAACCTGGCATCACCTGCTCGCACGGGGCCACCAGCTCGACGCTGTAACCGCCAGCGGTCAGGTCGTTGGCGAACTCGCAGCCAATCAGCCCCGCTCCCAGCACTAGCACGCGCTTTTTGCCGGCGGCAGCGGCGCGGAAACGGGCGTAATCCTCAAGATCGTTGATCGGGAAAATCGCATCGGCGGCGTCGCCTTCAACCGGCACGCGAATCGTCTCCGCGCCCCAGGCCAACACCAGATCGCGGTACTCGACCGCCTCCTCGCCGATCCACAAACGTTTGTGCCCCGGGTCGATACCGGTAATGCGCGTGTGCGTGCGGATTTCAGCCTTGAGCTGATCGGCCATAGCGCCGGGTTCCGCCATGCTCAGGCCGTCGGCGTCTTTGTTTTTACCGAAGCCGGTGGACAGCATCGGCTTGGAATAGGAGCGGCCGTCGTCGGCAGTTATCAGCAGCAGCGGTGTCTCGGTGTCGAGCTTGCGAAACTCCTTGGCCACGTTATAGCCGGCCAGGCCGGTGCCGATGATCACCACGGGTGCAGACATGACTCACTCCTGAAACGCGCGGCCGCTGAGGCCGCGCTAAACAAATTTGGGGAAATTGATCAGTTGATTTCGACCATCTCGAAATCCATCTTGCCGACGCCGCAGTCCGGGCAGAGCCAGTCTTCTGGCACATCTTCCCAGCGCGTGCCGGGCGCGATGCCATCGTCGGGCCAGCCTTGGGCTTCGTCGTAAATAAAGCCACACACCACGCACTGCCATTTGCGCATCACGGTTCACCCCTGGGGCCAAATGTGCCAGCGACCCTACCGCAATTGCCCGGCAAGGCCAATAACCGCAGGCGTCAGCCAGCCCATGGTTTGGCGTGTTGGGCAGGGTGGCGAGGCGTCGCGCAATTGCTCGCCCCAGAAACAACAACGGCGACCCTGAGGTCGCCGTTGGTAAACCACTCACGCGTGAATCAAGCGATTTCGATCATCTCGAAATCCAGCTTGCCGACGCCGCAGTCCGGGCAGAGCCAGTCTTCCGGTACGTCTTGCCACAGCGTGCCGGCAGCGATGCCTTCATCCGGCCAGCCAAGGCTTTCGTCGTAAATCAGACCGCAGACCACACATTGCCACTTCTTCATGTTGCTACTACCTCAATTCTTCAGGCTGCTCTTCAGGCTTTTAGGCGCAGCGGTCGATGGTTGAAATGCCGCCAGGCTCCCCGCTTTTTACTGATCGAAGCGCTGGTAATCAAGCGCCATCGGGCGATTCCATGCTTTAGCCCGGGTGCGCCCGGTACGATTCTGAGCAGGGTGAAAACGTAGCACGCTCTTATGCGTAGGCGTATTCGCCGCCTCGTTCCAGCGCCCGCTTGTAGGCGGGACGGGCGTGAATTCGCTCCAGGAAAGCTTTCAACTTCGGCCGACTGGCATCCAGCCCGGCGCGCGATGCGGCGGCTTCCAGCGGGAAGCTCATTTGAATATCGGCGGCGCTGAACGTGTCGCCGGCGAACCACTCGCTCTTGCTCAGCTCGCCTTCGAGGTAGTCGAGGTTTTCACGCAGTCGCGGGTTGATAAAGGTGCTTTTCACCTTGCCGGCAATGCCGCGCGCAATCGGTTTGACGAAGAACGGCATCGGCGCCTTTTCGATGCCGTCGAACACCAGCTTGAGCAACAACGGCGGCATGGCCGAGCCTTCGGCGTAATGCAGCCAGTAGCTGCAACGCAGGCGTTCCGGCGTGCCGTCGGCGGGCAGTAATTGCTGGCCGTAACGGCCGGCCAGGTATTCGATGATGGCGCCAGATTCCGCCAGGGTCAGGTCGCCGTCGGTGATAACCGGCGATTTGCCCAGCGGGTGCACCGCGCGCAATTCTGGCGGCGCCAGCATGGTTTTCGGGTCGCGCTCGTAGCGTTTGATTTCGTACTCCACGCCCATTTCTTCGAGCAGCCAGAGAATGCGCTGCGAGCGCGAGTTGTTCAGATGGTGGAGGGTAATCATGGGCGGCTTCCTGAAGGGCGGTGGTCAGCTCCGGACGTTAGCGCGGCGCGGGCAAAAAGGCCAAACATGCTAAGCTCGCCGCCCCGTTTGCCGCCGATGTATTTGCCGTGCCGCACGCCTCTTTTGCCGATACCGCCGCCTGGCTAACTGCCGATCAACTGCAACCTGCGCCCGCCCCGGCGGTGTTCGACTGGTTGTTCGATGACGGCTCGCTGACCCGCCGCCTCACCGCCCTGTCCCACGACGCCTTTAGCGTCACGCCCCTGAACGAAAGCTGGCAAACCCTGCGCAGCGATGAGTGCGCCGCGCTGAATGTGCGCGACGGCAGCGTCGGCTGGGTGCGCGAAGTGTTTTTGCGTGGCCATGGCGAGACCTGGGTGTTTGCCCGCAGCGTGGCAGCGCGCAGCCAGTTGATCGACTCGGACCTGCATATGGACGAACTCGGCAGCCGCTCCCTCGGCGAATTGCTGTTCAGCGACCAGGCATTCAGCCGTGGCCCGATGCAAGTGTGCCGCTATCCGCAGCACTGGCTGCCCGCCGAGGTCTGCGCCGAGCAACTCTGGGCGCGGCGCTCATGCTTTAGCCGCGATGGCTTGAGCGTGCTGGTGGCCGAGGTGTTTTTACCCTCGTTATGGACCGCTGCCGACGTGGCCGTCTGAACACTGACAAGGAGTTGCGCTCGATGTACACCCGCCTGCTGCAGTCACTCAACCACCTCCACCCGCGCGCGTTCGACTTCATTCAGTTGATGCGCCTGGAGCGCCCCATCGGCATTTATCTGCTGCTGTGGCCGACGCTGTGGGCGTTGTGGATTGCCGCCAAAGGCGTGCCGTCGCTGGGCAACCTGGTGATCTTCGTACTCGGCGTGATTCTGATGCGCTCAGCCGGCTGCGTGATCAACGACTACGCCGACCGCAACTTCGACGGCCACGTGGCACGCACCAAAGGCCGCCCGCTGGCCACCGGCAAGGTCACGCCCAAAGAGGCGCTGATTCTGTTTGCAGTGCTGGTGGCGCTGAGTTTTGTGCTGGTGTTGTTCACCAACCTCACCACCATCCTGATGTCGTTCGGCGCCCTGGCAATCGCCGCCACGTACCCGTTTATGAAGCGCTTCACCTTCTACCCGCAGGTGGTGCTGGGCGCGGCGTTTTCGTGGGGCATGCCGATGGCGTTCACCGCTGAAACCGGCGAATTGCCGAGCGCGGCGTGGCTGCTGTTTATCGCCAACATTGTCTGGACCGTCGGCTACGACACCTACTACGCCATGGCCGACCGTGAAGATGATCTGAAAATTGGGGTGAAATCCACGGCCATTCTGTTCGGTGACGCTGACCGCGTGATCATCCTTATTCTGCAAAGCATCGCCCTGCTCTGCCTGGCGCTGGCGGGCGCGCGTTTCACCCTGGGCATCTGGTTCCTGCTTGGCCTGGCGGCGGCTGCCGGCTGTTTCGTCTGGGAGTTCTGGAGCACCCGTGAGCGGGAACCGCAGGTGTGCCTGGCGGCGTTTCTGCACAACCATTGGGCCGGGCTGGCGATCCTCCTTGGTATCGCGGTCGACTTCGCCATGCGTTAAACGCGGCAACGTTCTGTCACACAGCTGCAATAATTCCGTTATCTAATGCGGCGCAAGACAGATTAAACGACCCGAGGTTGGCTCCATGGTTGGTAAGAACATCCTGATCGTTGATGACGAAGCGCCGATCCGCGAAATGATCGCCGTGGCCCTGGAAATGGCCGGCTACGAGTGCCTCGAAGCAGAGAACACCCAGCAGGCTCACGCCATCATCGTCGATCGCAAACCCGACCTGATCCTGCTCGACTGGATGCTGCCTGGCACCTCCGGCATCGAGCTGGCCCGCCGCCTCAAGCGCGATGAGCTGACCGGCAACATCCCGATCATCATGCTCACCGCCAAGGGTGAAGAGGACAACAAAATCCAAGGTCTGGAAGTGGGCGCCGATGATTACATCACCAAGCCCTTCTCGCCCCGCGAACTGGTTGCCCGCCTGAAAGCCGTATTGCGCCGCGCTGGCACCGGCGACAGCGACACCCCGATCGAAGTCGGCGGCCTGTTGCTCGACCCCATCAGCCACCGCGTCACCATCGACGGCAAACCTGCCGACATGGGCCCCACCGAATACCGCCTGCTGCAATTTTTCATGACCCACCAGGAACGCGCCTACACCCGTGGCCAGCTGCTGGATCAGGTCTGGGGTGGCAACGTGTACGTTGAAGAACGTACCGTCGACGTTCATATTCGCCGCCTGCGCAAAGCCCTGGGCGAGGTGTACGAGAACCTTGTGCAAACCGTGCGCGGCACCGGGTATCGCTTTTCCACCAAAAGCTAGGACGTCCAATCTCCGTGAATCAAGACTGGCGTGGCGTAGTTATCCGCCGCTTGTTACTGCTGATCGCCGGCTGCCTGCTGGTGGGCCTGATCAGTGGTGAATATGCCTGGAGCCTGGTGGTCGGCCTCGGTGCGTACCTGGGCTGGACCCTTTCGCAGTTGCTGCGCCTGCACAACTGGCTGAAACACCACCAAACCGACCAGCCGCCGCCCGATGGCTATGGCTTGTGGGGCGAGGTGTTCGACAGCATTTACCACCTGCAACGCCGCGATCAGCGCGTACGGGGCCGCCTGCAAGCGGTCATCGACCGTGTGCAGGAATCCACTGCGGCCCTGAATGACGCCGTGGTCATGCTCGACAACGACGGCAACCTGGAATGGTGGAACCGCGCCGCCGAAAACCTGCTGGGCCTGAAAACCCCGCAAGACAGCGGTCAGCCGGTGACCAACCTGGTGCGCCATCCGCGCTTCAAAGACTACTTCGAGCAAAGCGCCCATCCGGAGCCGCTGGAGCTGATGTCGCCGGTCAACGACCGCATGCATTTGCAGTTTCACATCACCCAATACGGCAACGGCGAGCACCTGATGCTGGTGCGCGACATCACGCGCATGCACTTGCTGGAACAGATGCGCAAAGACTTCATCGCCAACGTGTCCCACGAATTGCGCACGCCGTTGACGGTCATCGCCGGCTACCTGGAAACCCTGCTCGACAACGTCGACGACGTGAACCCGCGCTGGCTGCGCGCGCTGCAACAGATGCAGCAACAGGGCGGGCGCATGCAAAACCTGCTCAACGACTTGCTGCTACTGGCCAAGCTGGAAGCCACCGATTACCCGTCGGATAACCAGCCGGTGGCCGTCGACTTGCTGCTGCTGTCGATCAAGGGCGACGCCCAGGCGTTGTCCAACGACCGTCACCGCATCAGCCTCGAAGCGGACCACAACATCCGCCTCAAAGGCAGCGAAGCGGAACTGCGCAGCGCGTTCTCCAACCTGGTGTTCAACGCCGTGAAATACACGCCAGATAACGGCGAAATTCGCGTGCGCTGGTGGGCCGATGACCAGGGCGCGCACCTCACCGTGCAGGACAGCGGCATCGGCATCGACGCCAAGCACCTGCCGCGTCTGACCGAGCGCTTCTACCGCGTCGACTCCAGCCGCGCCTCCAACACCGGCGGCACCGGGCTGGGGCTGGCCATCGTCAAGCACGTTTTGCTGCGCCACCGCGCCCGGCTGGACATCAGCAGCGTGCCCGGCAAAGGCAGCACATTTACATGCCACTTTGCCCCGGCTCAGGTGGTCAGACGGTAATCGGCGTTATTGCCACGCTGGGCAAGCGCTTCGCTAGCGGCTAGTCTGCTGATCTGGCGGTGCCGGCTGCACCGCCCAGACCGACGCGTTTAACGCCACTCACTACTTCGAAACCGGACACCCTGAACCACCCTATGGACCCTTCTCCTAGTTACGACGCCGCCACGTATTTCGCTGACTTCGGCCTTATTCTCTTCGCCCTTCTGCTGGTTCTGCTCAACGGTTTCTTCGTTGCGGCCGAATTTGCCATCGTCAAACTGCGCGCCACGCGCGTGGACGCCATCGCCGCCAAAAACGGCTGGCGCGGCCATATTCTGCGCACCGTGCATAACCAACTCGACGCCTACCTGTCCGCGTGCCAATTGGGTATTACCCTGGCATCGCTGGGCTTGGGTTGGGTCGGTGAGCCGGCGTTCGCCGAGCTGCTGACGCCGCTGCTGCACAGCCTGGGTGTGGACTCGCCGCAGTTGGTGCACGGCATCGCGTTTTTCACCGCGTTCTTCATCATTTCGTACCTGCACATCGTGGTCGGCGAGCTGGCGCCCAAGTCCTGGGCCATTCGCCAGCCGGAGCTGTTGTCGCTGTGGACGGCCGCGCCGCTGTACCTGTTCTACTGGGCCATGTACCCGGCCATTTTCATCCTCAACGCCAGCGCCAACGCCATTCTGCGTATCGCCGGCCAGGGCGAACCTGGCCCGCACCACGAACACCATTACAGCCGCGACGAATTGAAACTGATCCTGCACTCCAGCCGCGCCAGCGACCCGAGCGACCAGGACATGCGCGTGCTCGCCTCGGCCGTGGAGATGGGCGAGCTGGAAGTGGTGGACTGGGCCAACTCCCGCGAAGACCTGGTGTACCTGAACCTCAACGCCGCCCTGCACGAAGTATTTGCCGTATTCCGCCGGCACAAATACAGCCGTTACCCGGTGTACAACGAAGAGACCGAAGAATTCGTCGGCGTGCTGCATATCAAGGATTTGCTGCTGCACCTCTCCTTGCTGGAAATGCTGCCCTCGGCGCTGAAAATCAGCGACCTGATGATGCCCGTTGAGCGCGTCACCCGGCACATGCCGCTGTCCAGCCTGCTGGAAGAATTCCGCAAAGGCGGCTCGCACTTCGCCCTGGTGGAAGAAGCCGACGGCAAAGTGATCGGCTACCTGACCATGGAAGACGTGCTCGAAGCGCTGGTGGGCGACATTCAGGACGAACACCGCAAAGCCGAACGCGGCATCCTCGCCTACCAGCCCGGCAAGCTGCTGGTACGTGGCGACACACCGCTGTTCAAAGTCGAACGCCTGCTGGGCGTGGACCTCGACCACATCGAAGCGGAAACCCTGGCCGGCCTGATCTACGAAACCCTCAACCGCATGCCGGAAGAGGAAGAAGTGCTCGACGTGGAAGGGCTGCGCATCATCATCAAAAAGATGAAAGGGCCGAAGGTGATCTTGGCGAAGGTTGTGAAGCTGGATTGAAGCGTTTGAGCGTCGATTGACGGTGCGCCCCCCTGTGGGAGCGGCTTTAGCCGCGATGCTTTTGGCCTTAAGCGACAGACACCAGCATCGCACTTTGGCCAATCGCGGCTGAAGCCGCTCCTACAGAAACAGCGTCAGCCACAATCATCCCCGCCGCGATGCTTTTGAGCTTAAGCGACCGACACTGGTATCGCGCTGTGGCCAATCGCGGCTGAAGCCGCTCCCACAGCAACCTCCCCCGCCACAATTATCCCCGCCGCCTTCTCGCCAATCATGATGCACGGCGCATTGGTGTTGCCGCTGATCAGCGTCGGCATGATTGAGGCATCCGCAACGCGCAAACCTTGCACGCCAACCACCTTCAGCTCCGGCGTCACCACGCTCATGGCATCCATGCCCATTTTGCAGGTGCCTACAGGGTGGAAAACCGTTGCGGCGTATTCACGGATATACGCCAGCAACTGCTCATCACTCTGCACCTCGGCCCACGGCAGCATTTCCTTGCCGCGCAGGGCGTCGAAGCTGCTGTCGGCGAGCACTTTGCGCGCCAGCTTCAGGCCTTCGATCAGTACCTTGGCGTCGTCCATGTCGGCGAGAAAGTTGTAGTCAATCTCCAGTTCCCGTTGCGGGCTCAAGCGCAGTTCGCCGATGGACTTGGGCCGCAGCACGCACGTGTGCACGGCATAGCCATGCCCCCACTCGAACAGGCGCCCGCGATGGCTGCGGTAGCCCGGCACGAAGTGGAACTGCACGTCGGGCAACGCATCAGCCAGCGGCGTGCGGGCAAAGCCGCCCGCTTCCACGTAGTTGGTGGTGAGCCAGCCTTTTTTCTGTAGCAGATACTTGAACGGCGACAGCACGATGGCGGCCAGCGAACCCCAGGAAAACCCGAGGGTCAGCGGACTGGCCGAGCGCACGGTAATCAAACCGTCGAGGTGGTCTTGCAGGTTCTTGCCCACGCCCGGCAGGTCGCACACCACCGGCACGCCCGCCGCTTCCAGTTCGGCTCGTGGGCCGATACCGGAGTTGAGCAGAATCTGCGGCGAGCCCAGCGCGCCGGCGCAAAGAATCACTTCGCGGCTGCACGCCAGGGTCAGCGGTTGGCCGTCTTTGAGCAGGTGCAGGCCGCGCGCGCGGGTTCCGTCCATGTCCAACGACTGCACGGTGCAGCCGGTCAGCACGGTGAGGTTCGGCCGGCCGCGAATGGGCGCGACAAAGGCCCGGTAAGCGGACAGCCGCTTGGCGTTTTTCTGCGTCAGGTTGTAGATGCCTGCGCCTTCCAGCGTGCCGCCGTTGAAGTCGTCGTTGCGCTTGATGCCCACCCGCTCGGCCGCTTTTACAAACAGTGTCGACAGCGGATTCGGGTCTCGGGCGCGGTCCACCAGCAGCTCGCCGAGCGTGCCGTGCAGCGCCGGGTTCTGACCCAGCAGGTTGCGTTCGGATTTCTTGAACAGCGGCAACACATCGGCCCAGCTCCAACCTGTGCAGCCCAGCTCGGCCCAGCGGTCGTAATCCGAGGCATCGCCGCGAATGTAGATCATGCTGTTCATCGAACTGGACCCGCCCAGCGCCTTGCCTCGGGGCGTGTGCACGCGACGGTTGTTCAGCTCTTTTTGCGGCGTAGAGAAGAAATTCCAGCTGAAGATTTTGCTCTTGTACAAGGTGATGGTGCCGGCCGGCGTTTGCACGCGCGGGCTGGCATCGCTGCCGCCGGCCTCAAGCAGGCACACGCGCACGGCTGGGTCGGCGCTCAGGCGATTGGCCAATACGCAGCCAGCCGAACCGGCGCCGACGATGATGTAGTCGTATTGCTCAGACATGTATGGCCTCGGTTCAAACGGTGAAGAGCATCGCGGCTAAAGCCGCTCCCACAGACTCGTGCACTCTGTGGGAGCGGCTATAGCCGCGATGCTTTTAGGTGTCAGTGCACTTCCGCCAAATCATCATGCAGCAGCTCAAGAATCCGCCGTTTCATGCGGATGAACTCGGGCTCCATGACCACGTCCATCGAGCGCGGGCGGTCGATGGGCACGTCGAGCACTTCCTTGATGCGCCCCGGCCGCGCGCCCATGACGTAGATGCGGTCGGCCAGCAGAATCGCTTCGTCGATGTCATGGGTGACGAACACCACGGTCTTCTTGGCGTTGCCCCACACCTGCAACAGCAGCTGCTGCATTTGCAGGCGGGTCTGGCTGTCGAGGGCGCCGAAGGGTTCGTCCATCAGCAAAATCTGCGGGTCGTTGGCCAGGGCGCGGGCGATGGCGACGCGCTGCATCATGCCGCCCGACAGTTGCTTGGGGTAATGCTGGGCGAATTTGCTCAGGCCCACTTCACCGAGGTAGAACTCGACGATGGTGTTGATTTCATCGCCCGGCAGGCCACGGCGTTTGAGGCCGAACTCGATGTTCTGGCGCACCGTCAGCCAGGGAAACAAGGTGTAGCTCTGGAACACCATGCCGCGATCAGCGCCCGGCCCCTGCACCTTTTTGCCGCCCACATAAATGGCGCCGTCGCTGGGTTCAGCGAGGCCGGCGGTGAGGTACAGCAGGCTGGATTTACCGCAGCCCGACGGCCCGACGATCACGGCGAACTGCTGGTCCGGCACTTCGAACGACACGTTATCCAGCGCGGTGAAGGTGTCACCGCTCGGCGATTGATAACGCAGGCTCACGCCTTCCACTTTCAGGCGGCTTTCAACGGCGGCGTACTCGCTCAGCGGCGGCATGATGTAGGGCTTGGTGGAGGCTATTGTGCCCATGCGGCAATCCTCAGGCGGAGCAGACGGAAGAGTTGGTCGGTGATCAGGCCGAGCAGGCCGATGATGGCGATGGCGAGGAAAATCACGTCCACCTGGAAACCGCGCATGGCTTTCAGGCTGATGTAGCCAAGGCCGCTGGAGGCCGCCACCAGTTCGGCGACCACCAGGTAGGTCCAGGCCCAGCCCATGGTCACGCGCAAGGTGTCGAGCACGCCGGGCAACGAGGCCGGGCCGAGTACATGAAACACCACGTCGCGGCGGGTGGCGCCGAGGGTGTAGCTGGCGTTGACGAGGTCTTTGGAAACGCCTTTGGACACGTCGGCAATCATCACCAATTGCTGGAAGAAGGTGCCAAAGATGATCACTGCCACCCGCTGTTCCAGACCGATGCCGATCCACAAAATAAACAGCGGCACGAACGAGGTGACGGGCAGGTAACGAATGAAATTCACCAGCGGCTCAAGCAGCGCCTGCACGATGCGAAAGCTGCCCATCAGCAGGCCCAACGGCACCGCCACCAGCGAGGACAGGGCAAAGCCGATCAGCACCACTTCAAGGCTCGCGCCAACATGTTTGGCCAGCGTGCCGTCGTTGCTCAGGCGCACCGCCGCGTCGAACACGGCGCCCGGCGTGGGCAGAAACATGGTCGGCACCACGCCGCCATAAGACAGGCCCACCCACAGGCCCAACACGGCCAACCAGCACAGCGTGCTGGCCGCAAAAACAAGTTTTACCGGCAGGCCGACCTTGGGGGTCAGGCAGCGGTTTATCCAGGATCGAACAGTGGCCATCACGCCACCTCCACATCAGCAAGGCAGAAAGAAACAAGGCAGAGAAAGCACGCCGCGTGCCGAAACACGCGGCGAGGGGCGTTACGGGGTCACGAACGAGGTGTCCACCAGGTCGTCATAGCTGACGGTGAACGGCTTGCCCTGCAGCTCGCTCCAGGTTTCGTTGGCGAGCTTGATGATTTCGGCGATGTCGCCGGGCTTGCCTTTGGTGCCGAGCAGTTTCTCGCTCATGGCCTGGTCGTAGAACTTCACGCCCTTGGCGGCTTCGGCCAGGTCTTCAGGCTTGGACAGGTAGCCGCCCACGCCTTTGGCCATGATGGTGTAGGCCTCTTTGGGGTGGTCTT
Organism: Pseudomonas sp. AC136; assembly: GCF_979258585.1. Lineage (NCBI taxonomy): Bacteria > Pseudomonadati > Pseudomonadota > Gammaproteobacteria > Pseudomonadales > Pseudomonadaceae > Pseudomonas > Pseudomonas sp. AC136. The sequence continues at coordinate 3,454,732 of NZ_OZ409865.1, read as the reverse complement.
TGGTGTACTGCACGGCTTTGTACAAACCGGCGACTAGGGCTTTCACGTCTTCAGGCTGCTTTTCGATCACGTCGCACGACAGCGCCACCACATCGACAATCACGCCGGGCGTGGCGCTGCTGTCGACCAGCACGTTGCCAGCGCCCTTCTGCTTGACCATGGTCAGGTTCGGCTCCCAGGTCACCGCCGCCGGAATACGACCGGCGATAAACGCGCTGGCAGCGTCGTCGGCGGTCATGTTCTGCACCTCGACGTCGGCCATGCTCATGCCTTCTTTCTTGAGCAAGTACGAGAGCCAGAACTGCGACACCGAGCCTTCGTTTACCGCTACCGATTTACCTTTGAGGCCTTTGATGCTGGTGATGTCTTTGGTCACCACCACGCCGTCGCCGCCATGGCTTTCATCGAGTGCGGCCACGGTTTTGAAGCAGAAGTCTTTGGAGCGGTACTTGAGAATTTCGTCGATGGTCGACGCCGAGCCGGACAGCTTGCCGGAGGCTTGAGCGGCCATGTACATCGAGGCTTCTTCGATGGTGGTCAGCTCCAGATCAAGGCCGGCGTCTTTGAAGTAGCCCAGGTCGCGGGCCAGGTACAACGTGCCGTAACCCACCCAGGTGGTGTGGCCGATAGACAACTTGCCAGCCTGCGCGCCGGTAGCGGCAGCGGCGAGAACGAGGGACAGCGAGACACGCTTGAGCAAGGACTTACGCATGGAACACTCCCACAGCCTGAAGGCTTAGTTATTGATTGAATTGCGGGGCAGTAATGGCCAACGGCCAAGTGATTCCGTGACCCGCGCCTCTGTTGGGCTGGGTTCTTGTTCTGCGGTGTTGCGTTGTTCGATGGAGCTTTGTTTGGTGACCTATGGAAATGGGGCTTGGGACTGGAGACCTGTGGGAGCGGCTTTAGCCGCGATGCTTTTGATCGCTAAGAGCATCGCGGCTAAAGCCGCTCCTACAAGGGTTGTGGTGGGTCAAAGAACCCCAATTTCCTGCGCCGTCCGATCCACCGCCCGCTTGGTCTTGCTTACCAGCTCATCCAGCTCGCCACGGGTCGCCACCAGCGCCGGCGCCATGATCATGCGGCCCAGGGTCGAGCGAATAATCAGGCCTTCTTCAAAGCCAATGCTGCGGCAGCGCCAGGCGATGTCGTTTTCGTTGGCGAAGCGTTTGCGGGTGGTTCTGTCTTCGGCAAATTGCAAGGCGGCCACCAAGCCGGCGCCCTGGATATCGCCCACCAGCGGGTGATTGCCGAACACTTCGCGCAGGCAGCTTTGCAGGTACGGGCCGGTGTCGGTTTTCACCTGGCTGACCACGCCTTCATCACGCAGCGCCTTAAGGTTGGCAATCGCCACCGCTGCTGCCACCGGGTGGCCGGAGTACGTCAGGCCGTGGGCGAACACGCCGCCCTGCTCGACCAACACTTCGGCCATGCGCTTGCTCAGCACCAGGCCGCCCATGGGGATGTAGCCGGAGGTCAGGCCCTTGGCGATGGACAGCGTGTCGGGCTGAAAACCGAAGTATTCGTGGGCGAACCACTCGCCGGTGCGGCCGAAGCCGCCGATCACTTCGTCAGCGCACAGCAGCACGTCGTATTGGTGGCAGATGCGCTGAATCTCCGGCCAGTAGCTTTCCGGCGGGAAGATCATGCCGCCGGCGCCCTGGAACGGTTCGGCGATAAAGCCGGCGACGTTATCGGCGCCCAGTTCGAGAATCTTTTCTTCCAGCTGACGCGCCGCCCGCAGGCCAAATTCAGCGGGCGTCAGGTCGCCTTCGTGGGCATACCAGTACGGTTCGTCGATGTGCTCGACATCGGGAATCAGCCCGCCCATTTCGTGCATGAACTTCATGCCGCCGAGCGCCGTCGCGGCCAGGGTCGAGCCGTGGTAACCGTTCCAGCGGCCAATCATGATTTTCTTCTGCGGCTTGCCGAGAATCTGCCAGTATCGGCGCACGGTGCGGATCAGCACCTCGTTGGCTTCGGAGCCGGAGTTGGTGTAAATCGCGTGGCTGTAATGGCTGGGCAACAGGCTGAACAGCAGCTCCGACAACTCCACCACCGCCGGGTGGGTGGTGTGGAAAAACATGTTGTAGTACGGCAGCTGCTCCAGCTGTTGGCTCGCGGCGGCAGCGAGATCCTTGCGGCCATAACCGAGGTTGGTGCACCACAGGCCCGACATGCCGTCGAGGAAGCGGTTGCCGTCGTTGTCCCACAAATGCAAACGCTCGCCCCGCACGATCACCCGCGGCCCTTCGGCGTTCAGCGCTTTCTGGTCGAGAAAGGCATGGATGTGGTGAGCGGCGTCAGAGGCTTGGTAGTCACTGGTTTCGCGTTTGGGCAGTGGGGCAGTCATAAAGGGCTCCGGATCTTTTTCTTATTTCAGTTGAAACCAGGTGGTCTTCAGCTGGGTGTATTTGTCGAAGGAGTGAAGCGACAGGTCGCGGCCAAAACCCGACTGTTTGCCGCCACCGAACGGCACGGTCACGTCCAGGGCATCGACGGTATTCACCGACACGGTGCCGGCGCGCAATTGCCGGGCCACGCGGTGGGCGCGGTTGAGGTCGTCGGTCCACAGCGAGGCGGCCAGGCCGTAGATGCTGTCGTTGGCCAGGCGCAGCGCTTCTTCTTCGCTGTCGAATGGGATCACTGCCAGCACCGGGCCGAACACTTCTTCGCGGGCCAGACGCATGTCCGGCGTTACGCCGGTAAAAATGGTCGGCTGCACGAAGTTGTGGCTGCCGTTGATGTTCACTTGCTCGCCACCGCACACAAGGCGCGCGCCCTGCTCATGGGCGCCGCGGATGTAGTTCATCACCCGCTCGGTTTGTCGCGTTTCAACAATGGCGCCTGCCGTGCTGGCCGGGTTTAGCGGGTCGCCCGGCTGCCAGGCTTGTGCCTTGGCGCACAGGCGCTCGACGAATTCGTCATGGATGGAACGCTGCACCAGCACGCGGGAGTTGGCCGAACAGACTTCGCCCTGGTTGAAGAAGATGCCAAACGCCGCCTTTTCGGCGGCCAGATCGAGGTCGGTGCAGTCGTCAAAGACCAGGTTCGCGCTCTTGCCGCCGCACTCCAGCCACACCTGCTTGAGGTTCGACTGCGCCGAGTACTGCATAAAAAATTTGCCCACTTCCGTGGAGCCGGTGAAGGCCAGGCAGTCGATATCGGCGTGCAAGCCCATGGCCTTGCCGGCCTGCTCGCCCAGGCCCGGCACCACGTTGAGCACACCAGCCGGAATGCCCGCCTCAAGCGCCAGCTCGCCCAGGCGCAAGGCCGAGAACGGCGACTGCTCGGCCGGTTTCAACAGCACCGAGTTGCCGGCCGCCAGTGCCGGGGCGAGTTTCCAAGCGGCCATATCCAGTGGGAAATTCCACGGCACCACGGCCGCGACTACGCCGAGCGCTTCGCGGGTAATAGTGGCGAGTACGTTGTGGGCGCTGGGGGCGATTTGGTCGTAGAGCTTGTCGAGGCTTTCGGCGTACCAGCGAAACACGCCGGCGGCGCCGGGCACGTCGATGTTGTAGGCATCCATTACCGGCTTGCCCATGTTCAGCGAATCGAGCAGCGCCAGCTCTTCGCGGTGCTCCAGAATCAGCTCGGCCAGGCGCAGCAGCACCGCCTTGCGCTCGGCCGGCGAACGACGCGCCCACACGCCGGACTCAAACGCCTGACGCGCCGCCCGAACGGCTGCATCGACATCGGCATCACCACACGCAGCCACCTCGGCCAGCACCGCGCCGGTGGCCGGATTGACGGCCGCAAAGGTCGCCCCGGATTGCGCCGCAACCGCCTGACCATCGATCAGCGCCAGGGTAGGAAAGCGCTGAGCCGCCGCCCGTTGTTGCCAGTCATTAAGCTCAAACACCCCAACGCCCTCGTGCCGATTAGTGAGAGCGATGGTGGCGGAACGGGCTGCATAGGAAAATTATTAAATATGTGTTCGGGGTATATGAAAAAGCTGCTTTGGGGCGCACCGAGGTGGGGCGGAGTGCGAGATAAAAGTGCATCGGTGTTTGAGTGTGGGAGCGGCTTCAGCCGCGATGCTTTTGATCAAGAGCATCGCGGCTGAAGCCGCTCCCACAGGGTTATGAATGGCTATAGATCTCCGGGCGCCGGCCGGCGAGGTAGGGAAAGGTGCTCTCCTGCGCGGCGCGCTGGCCGTGGTCGAGATCAACCACCAGCAACGCCTCGCCATTGGCCGCACTGGCCAGTTTGCTGCCATCTGGCGCCGCCACGCACGAGCCGCCGAGAAAGACCAGGCCGGCTTCCACGCCGCTGTGATTGCAGTAGGCAACGAACAGCTGATTCTCCACGGCGCGGGCCGGCACGATGAGGTCGGGCACGGCGCGGTATTCCGGCGTAAGCGCGGTGGGAATCAGCAGCAGCTCGGCGCCCTCCAGCGTCAGCTTGCGTACGTTCTCGGGAAATTCGACGTCGAAGCAAATCAGCAAACCGATGGACCAACCGGCGAACTCGAACGGCGCCTGCAAGTGCTCGCCGGGGGTGAACAAGGTGCGCTCGAAGGCACCGAACAGATGGGTTTTGCGGTAGTTGCACAGGCGCGTGCCCTGGCCGTCGATCAGTTGCGCGGAGTTGTAGGGTTTGCCGCCGCTGTCGTGGGTTTCGGCATAGCCGTAGCAGATGCCAATGTTGTGCTCGCGCGCGAGTTCGGCGATGCGTTGCGCCGAGGGCCCGTCCGCCGCTTCGGCCGGCTGCGCCCGCAGGTTGTAGCCGCCCAGCCATAGCTCGGAACACAGCAGCAACTGCGCGCCAGCTGCTGCCGCCGCGCGCACCTGGGTGGCCAGGTCGGCGAGGTTGGCGGCGACGTCGCCGGGGTGTCCTTCGGTTTGCCAGAGCGCCAGACGCATGCAATGTCCTCCTGTGTTTTTAGGCTGTGTACGGGTTTTGCTAGCAACACTCTAGCCGCTGCTTGTGCATCTTCAGCAAGCCGCCGGCCAAGAAAAAATATGCCCATTGCCGCGCAAAAAGGTGGTCATGCCAGACCGTTACGGCTGCACCAACGCGGTAAGGTGTGCACGGAAATGTCTTATCTGAGGTTTGTCGTGGCTGCCTATACCCTGCGCCAACTTAAATACTTCGTCACCACTGTAGAGTGCGGCAGCGTTGCCGAGGCCTCGCGCAAGCTGTACATCGCCCAGCCGTCGATTTCCACGGCCATCAAGGGCCTGGAGGAAAGCTTTGGCGTGCAGCTGTTTATTCGTCACCACGCCCAGGGCGTGTCGCTAACCCCCAGCGGCGCACGCTTTTATCGCAAGGCGCAGGAACTGCTGCGCATGGCCAAGGAGTTCGAGCAGAACGCCCTGGCCGACAACGACATCATTGCCGGGCAGATCGATATCGGCTGCTTTGAAACCGTGGCGCCGTTGTACTTGCCCCGCCTGATTGCGGGCTTCAACGCGCTGTACCCGGGCGTGGAAATACGCATACGCGACGGCGAGCAACAGGAGCTGGTGCAGGGCCTGACCTCGGGCAGTTTTGACCTGGCGATTCTCTACGACCACGACCTGGACGGCACCATTGAAACCCAGGAATTGATGCCGCCGCAGCGCCCTTACGCGCTGTTGCCGGCCGACCACCGTTTCGCCCAGCAGGCGCAGGTATCGCTGCGCGACCTGGCGCTTGAGCCGATGATTCTGCTCGACGTGCTGCCGAGCCGAACCTATTTCGTCAGCCTGTTCGAAGAGCTCGGCCTAACGCCCCATATCGCCTTCAGCTCGCCCTCCATCGAGATGGTGCGCGGCATGGTCGGGCAAGGGTTCGGCTTTTCCGTGCTGGTCACCCGCCCGCACTCGGAATGCACCTATGACGGGCAGAAAGTGGTGACGGTAAATATTGCCGAGAACGTCACCGGCTCAGGGCTGGTGGCGGCGTGGTTGAAGCGTTCGCAGCTGACCAAGTCGGCGCAGTTGTTTGCCGATTATTGTCAGCAGCAGTTGAGTGGCGGACCCGATGCGGTGAAACCGTAGGCGCGATGGTTTGATGGTGTTTGGTCTAGCCTATCGAGGCTGAAGCCTCTCCTACAGAAAGCTTTATGCCTGCATCCATTTCGCCAAGCGCCGCAGCATGGCGTCGCACTGGCTTAGCTGCTCAAGGCTGACAAATTCGTCCGGCTTGTGCCCTTGGTCCATGCTGCCCGGCCCGCAGACCACGGTGGCAATGCCGGCCTGGTCGAACAGACCGCCTTCGGTGCCAAAGGCCACGGTGCCGAAATCGTCCGAACCGCTGATCAGCGCCAGCAATTGCGCGGCCTCGCTGTCGGCGGCAGTGGCTAATCCCGGATAAGCACTTATCGGCGTGAAGCGTATGCCGGTTCCGGGCTGTACGGCGTTCATCTGCGGCACCAGCTCGGCGGCGTAAGCCTGCAGTTCGCTGGCGATGGTCTCGGCGTTGTCGGCCGGCAAGGTGCGCACTTCAAAGTCGAAGCGGCAGTGTTCGGGCACGATGTTCAAGGCGCTGCCGCCGCTGATGGTGCCGGTTTGCACGGTGGAATACGGCGGGTCGAAGCGCGCGTCGTGGCGCTCTTTGGCGGCCAGGCGCTGGCCGATTTCGCCGAGGCGGCTAATCAACTTGGCGGCGTATTCAATGGCGTTTACGCCTTGCGGCGCGTAGGCCGAATGGCAGGCGGCGCCGTGGACTTCGCAGCGCATGCCGAGCTTGCCTTTATGGCCGAGCACCGGGCGCATAGAAGTCGGTTCGCCGATGATGCACAGGCTCGGCCGCTCCGGCCGATGCGCCAGGGCCTCGATCAGGCTGCGCACGCCCAAGCAGCCGACCTCTTCGTCATAGGAAATCGCCAGGTGCAACGGCACGCGCAACGGGCTGGCCAAAAAGGCCGGCAAGGCGGCGAGCACGCAGGCGATGTAGCCCTTCATGTCGGCCGTGCCTCGGCCATAAAGCTTGCCGTCGCGCTCGGTGAGGGCGAACGGCGGCAGCGTCCAGGCCTGGCCATCTACCGGCACCACGTCGCTGTGGCCCGACAGCATCACTCCGCCCGTGCCGGCTGGACCGATACGCGCGTAGAGATTGGCCTTGCGGCGGTCATCGCTGTAGATCAGCTCGCTGTCGATGCCCAGGCCGGCCAGGTAGTCGCGGACGAACTCAATCAACGCCAGATTCGACTCGCGGCTGACGGTGTCGAAGGCGATGAGGTGGGAAAGCAGGTCGCGGCTCACATACATGGCGCAGGTCCACAGGTGTTCATTCGTCCCCCGGCACCCCATAACTCGGCGCCTTGGTGGGGTCCAGGGCGCGGGTGACGTAGTCCTGCATTTGCGGGCGGTAGGCGGTCCAGAGCTTGCCCAGCTCGCCTATTGGGTCGTGCTCGGCCCAGTCCACGCGCAAGTCGACAATCGGCCAGAGCAAATCGCTGACCACCGACATCGCCGCCGAATGCACCGGCCCCGCTTCGCCACCGGCGGCCATCGCCGCGTTCATGGCGGCCAGCAGGCGGTCGGCCAGTGCTTCGCCTGTGCTGGCGTCAAACGCTGAAACCATGGCTTCAATGACCTGCGGGCTGGAGAGCAAATTGCCCGCTGCCACGCATTGGTCGCCCGCTACGGCGTTGTGCACGCCGAGGGCTTCGCTGCCGGTGAACAAGGCGGTGGCGCCGTGGTGATCTATCACCGTCACTTGCCGGTACTGGCTGAAGCCGTGGGTGGTCAGGGCTTTGTCCAGCGCTTCGCTGGCGCCGGCGCCTTGTTCCAGCAGGTCGAGAATTTCCGGGCCCAGGGCCGGCAGCGTGATGTTCTGCGTGCTGACCGCGCCAATACCACCGCGCACCCACGGGCAACGGGCGCCCACGGCAATGCTGGAGGAGCTGATGGCGATGCCCAGTTGGCCGGTTTCGGCGCAGCGGCCGACGATTGAGAAGGTCATTAATGCTCCTGCATAAAAAAGAAAAGCGTCACGAGCGCCGGCGAGACAAGGCGAAAGTCGATGAGGAAGCGGAGTTGACTGTAGTCAATGAGCATTCCGAAGAGGCTTTCAACGCCGTATCGCCAAGCGCAGTAGCTTTTAGTCCGGAATGACGGCAATTACGTCGATCTCCATCAGCCACTGTGGCTGTCCCAACGCAGAAACCACCAGACCAGTGGAAATGGGAAACACACCCTTCAACCACTTCCCCACTTCCTGATACACCGGTTCGCGGTAACGCGGGTCGGTGAGGTAGGTGGTGGTTTTGACGATATGGCTGAGGTCGCTGCCCGCCTCTTCCAGCAGTTGCTTGAGGTTTTTCATGGCCTGTTCGGCTTGGGCGCGGGGGTCGCCGAGGCCGACCAGATTGCCGTCGAAGTCGGTGCCCACCTGGCCGCGCACGTACACGGTATTGCCGGCACGCACGGCCTGGCACAGGTCGTTGTCAAGGGTCTGGTTGGGGTAGGTGTCCTTGGTATTGAACATGCGAATGCGGGTGTGGGTCGGTGTGCTCATGGGACGCCCTGGTTTGCCGTGGGAAAAGCCCCTCTCCCTAACCCTCTCCGGTAAACGGGCGAGGAGACTGGAGCGGAGTTCGACGATCAGTTGCGGTCTGCCCCCTCGCCCGCTCGCGGGAGAGGGCTGGGGAGAGGGCGCTTTTGCAGCACCCACGACCAATGCCCGCATTCTGTCCACGCACCGGCCATAGCGAAATTAGGTTTTTTGTCGTCGTTGGTTAGGCAAAAACTGGGGTGCGGTTCAGCCGGCGTGGCGCTGGATGTTGAACACGCGCCATTGGCCGTCGGCGCCGCGGCGCATGCTCACCAGCAGCAGGCAGTCGCCTTCGAATTCGACTGCCACTTCCGGCATTTCGATGTCGACGCCGCGCCACCAGCGGCGCAGGCGGTTGCCGTTGGTTTGCGGTGGTGAGGTCCATTCCACTCGGTCAACGCGGCAGCGCTGAGCCCACATGCGGTCGGCGAATTCTTCCGGCGTGCGGCCCATGTACTCGTTGCTCATGGCCATGGCCTGGGCTTGATCCATCTGCCCGGCTTCAAGAAGGGTGATAAAGGCTTGGGCGCGGTCCACCACCTCGGCGGGGTAATACTCGGCTTTGGCCCACAGGTACGCGCCCGCAGGCAAGGTCAGGGCGACAACAATCAGCAGTACCCAGCGGGCCATGGGGGAACATCCGTTTCCAGGAATTAAGCGGGCCGGCGCAGCACACCAGCCGACAGTCGTTGTACGCCATCGACCGCGCGGTACACGGTGAGGTTAGCCAGTTTTTTCCACATACCGGCCAGCCCCACTTCGATAAAGCGATTCATGCAGAACGCCACGACCAGCACGATGCCGATGGCCAGCGGGTACATCCAGGCGCGGTTTTCGTCGGTGGCGAAGCGGCTGAGGAACATGTAACCGAAGTGGGCGTGAATCAGGTACACGGGGTAGGTCAGCGCGCCGAGGGTTTTCGAGAACGGCAGGCGCAGTTGCTGCACTTTTTCCACGTTCAGGGTGAGGAAGAAGGCGAAGAACAGGCAGATCATGCTCGCCACTACCACGGGCGAGAAATACGCGCCGGACTCCACTGCTTTTTCCCCGGCCACTTCCAGCGAGAAGCGCACGCACAAGCCAAACGCCAGGGCCAGCGAGGCCGCGCTTTTCCAGTTGGCTTTTTCTTTGAGAATGGCGAACAGCGCACCGGCGGCAAAGTAGCTGAAATAGCCGCCCAGCAACGGCGCCCGGTTGAGGCCGACCAGCAAGGCCACCAGCATGACGACCGGCCACCAACTGAACAGAATTTCCAGGCGGTCCTGCCAGCCCACGAACAGGCACAGCAGCACCAGCACGTAAAACTGCACTTCCAGCACCAGCGTCCAGTACACGCCGTCCACATGGCCGATGCCGAGGTACGACTGGAACATGCTCAGGTTCACCAGGGTTTGCAGCGGCGTGACTTGCATCTGCGTGCTCGCCCATTGCCAGGCGATGGCGCTGGTGAACAACACGGCGAACCAGTACGAGGGATAAAGACGAATCGCGCGGGAGGCGGCGAACTGCGCGGCGCTGCGGTTGCGCGCGGAGTAGAAGATGACGTAGCCGCTGATCATAAAGAACAGCTCGACGCCCAGATAACCGTATTTAGTGAACTCGATCAGCTCGGGAATATGGCTGAGAGAACTGAGCTTGCCATTGGCAATGCCGTTAAAGGTGTAGTGGTAAAGCACCACCATGATGGCGGCGATAAAACGGCCGTAGTCCAGTAGTTCGAGGCGCTTCATAGCGAATCCCTGCAGTCGTTTGTTGCGGTGAAACTGCCCATGGCCAGCGTCACGCGCGGGCCGTTCCTGTTCATCCTTGCGCCTACTGCGGCGAGCCGTGGGCAACCCGTTTGACTGCAGCTAAACGGGCCGTCCGAGCGGTCGCTGATGGCGGTGCGCCGGTAACACGCACCTACAGACCCCGGCCGCGCTTTATTAGTTCAGGCGCGCGCCGTTATGCCGATCAACGCGACGATTGCGCGGTCGGTGAATTGTGCCAATGGGGTTTGGTATAGGGCTCTTCGGCGCCCGACAGGGTGATGGCGAAGTGGTTGAGCAAGCCCTCGGCGGTGTACTTGGGCAAGCTGGCGCACACGGCGATCACGGTGAAACCCATGGCCATGGCGCGCGCCGGCAGCGGGCGAATTTCGGCGCGCTCGGCCAGGGCCAGGAAGGTCATGGAGCCCAGGCCGCCGATCAGCGCGCCAGCAATGGCTTCGGGCAAGGGGTGCACATACGGCGCGACCACGGTGACGCTGAAGTACCAACCACCGATCAACGCCGCACCGGCAGCGGGCCAGCGCAGCAACGGATGCCATTGGCGAGCCAGCAGGCTCACAAGCACCGGCGTTACCAAGCAGGCGTTCATGGCGTGGCCACTGAACACCGCAATGTTCAACGCTTCCCAGCCATGGCCCCAGCCTTTGAATGCCAGTTTACTGAACATCACCGCACCATAGGCGAGCACCACCACCGTCAGCCACAGCACCGCGACGCGTCGCGAGGCGCTGTAATTGAGCCAGGCGGCCACCAACAGCACGGCCGGAATCATCACGGTAATGCCCGCATAGGGCGCAATAGATAGAGCGAATTCCACGTTATCCCTCACAGACACACACAGCCACGGCCGGTCACTCGGCGGCGGCGATTATTCACGATTCAGAAGTAAGCAGATTGTTTTTATTAGAAGGGGGTGACGCTACCCAGCGTGAAAAGCAAGTTCCACGCCGGGCATGGGTAAGACCGGACGGTTGGCGGTTAGTTGCGGCCAACCCCAATCAAAAGCTCGAGGCTGAAGCCTCTCCTACACCAGCGGTGGGGAGGCTTCAGGCTCGATTGCTGGAGCCGCCGATTGCCGCCTATAACGCCAACGGCTGCGTACGCGTCAATTGCTCGAGGAGTTCCAAATCGGTGCTCATGCCCGAGGTTTCGCGAATGCGCGCCAGTATCTCGCGTTTGAGCTTAAGAAACTCAGCTGACAGTTTCATGTCTTGATTGCGCTCGGCCGGCAGCGGCACGTCGTAGATGGTGTCGATGCGCCCAGGACGCGGCGCCATCAGCACCACGCGACCGCCCAGGTAAATGGCCTCTTCCACGTCATGGGTGACGAACAGAATGGTGCTCTTTTCCAGGCGATGAACGTGGCGGATCAGGTCGTGCATCACTTCGCGGGTTTGCGCATCCAACGCGCCGAAGGGTTCGTCCATCAGCAGAATTTCCGGCTTGGGCATCAAGGCGCGCGCAATCGCCACACGTTGCTGCATGCCGCCGGAGAGCTGATTGGGGTACGCCTGGTGAAACGCCGACAGGCCCATCAAATTCAACAGCGCATCGGCGCGGCCGCTGGCCACTTCGACATCGCCGTCGCTTTTCACCGTGTCGGCCACCACCTTCAGTTGCCGACAAAACTTGATGTTCTGCATCACGTTCAGCCACGGGTACAGGCTGTAGTGCTGAAACACCATGGCGCGGTCGATGCCCGGCCCGTTCACGGCACGGCCGTCGAGCAGAATTTCGCCACGGCTGTGCTGTTCAAGCCCGCCAATGCTGCGCAACAGCGTGGACTTGCCGCAGCCCGAGGCGCCGACAAAGGTGATGAATTCGTTGCGCTGAATATCCAGGTTGATGTCTTGCAGCGCCTGCACGTCGCGGTTACGGGTTTTGAAAACTTTGCTGACCTGGCGAATTTTGATCTTAGCGTCGCTCATGGCTCACCTCTTCAACCAGGGAAAGGCCGCGCGGCCGAGCCAGCGAAACGCCTGGTCGGTGAGCAGGCCGATAACGCCGATCAGAATGATGCCGGCGAAAATCTTGTCGGTTTGCATATAGCGCTGGGCTTTGAGAATGGCGTAACCCAGGCCCGAATTCGCGGCCACCAGTTCGGCCACCACCAGGTACGTCCAGGCCCAACCGCAGGTGATGCGCAGCGTGTCGAGCAGCGCCGGGCGCGCCGAGGGCAGCACCACCAGCTTGACGATTTCGCTGCGGCTGGCGCCCATGGTCTGCGCCGCTTCGATTTGCGCCATCGGCACACGGCGCACGTCTTCGGCGACCATCAGCACCATTTGGAAAAAGGTGCCGATAAAGATGATCAGCACTTTCGAGCTTTCATCGATCCCGACCCACAGCATCACCAGCGGAATAAACGCCACGGCCGGCATGTAGCGGATGAAGTCGGTCAGCGGTTCGAGAAACGCCTGCACCGGCCGGTAGGTGCCGATGTACAACCCCAGCGGCAAGGCGAACAGCGCCGAGGCGAGAAAGCCGGTCATCACGCGGTACACGCTGATGCCGATATCGGCGAGCAAGCCCTCGTCGCTCCACCAGCGCCCTACCCGCGCCAGCACCGCGTCTGGCCCTGGCATGAACATCGGGTTGGCCAGCCCAGCGGCGGTATAGGCCCACCAGATGAGCAACGGCAGCAGCAAACCTGCGGTGGCCAGGCCCCAGATCGCGGCGCGCGGCAATTCACCGCGAATAACCCACCAGCGTTGGCGGGCCGGCCGGGTGGGCGCCTGAACCTCAGGCAAGGGTTGATGCGCGCTCATAGCACGGCCTCCTCGGCTAACGGAAAAACGGGGTGCTCGCGCAGGCGCCAACCGCCGATCGGCGGCACGTGGCCGAGTTGTTCCAGCCTGTCGGCCGCGCAGAGTTGGCTGCTGTCATCCGGGCTGACGCTGGCGGGCAACAACACATCGCCGACGCGCTCTGGAATGGTCGACAGGGCAATCAGCCATGGCGTCTGGCCGTTTCCATGCCAGCCAAACGACAGCTCGCACTCGAGCAGGCGCTCGGCGTTGCCGCCCTCATCCAGCAGAGCTTGCAGCGAGGGCGCCGGGGCCAGCGGTTTTGGCCGCCCGGCAACAAACAAAAAGCAGTCACCGGCCAGCAATAGGCAGCCCTGGCGGTCATCTGCCGCCACCAGCCACACGCCCCAGTTGCGGCCGAGCGATTCGGGCAAGCGCTCCCACACTTCGTGGTAGCTGGCGTCGAGGCCGTCTTCGAGTACGCAATCGGCATGTTGGAAGCGCATGTAGCCGATGTCTTCGCTGCCGCGCGGCGGTTGGAAGTCCACGGCGCGGTGCCATTGGCAGATTTCCTTGTCGCCCTGCTGACTTACTTCGGTCACGCCGGCAAAACCGCCCTGCGCCGTCAGCTCACGCACGCTGTAGGGCGTTGGTAGCGGAATGCGCAAGTCGGCAAACAGCCGCGCGGTTTGCAGCCAGTACACGCGGGTGCTGGTGTCGTGCACGCCGTCGGTGGTGGTCAGCAAGGTGCGCTGCCACACGCCCAGGTAACGCTCGGGTAGGGGACTGCAGGTTAATGGCGAACCGCTCATGGGCGTGCCTCCAATTCAGTGATCAAACGCGCGCTGTCGCACACGCGGCCGAACAAACCGCCTTCCACATCCACCATCGCCAGCGCCGCTGCATGCAGTTCGGGATAAGCCGACCCGCAGGCATCGCTGACCAGCGTGCAGGCGTAGCCCAAATCCACGGCGCTGCGCAGGGTCGAAGACACACACACTTCGGTGGTCACGCCGGTAATCAGCAGTTCGCTGATGCCACGGTTGCGCAGCAGCAACTCCAGGTCGGTGCTGGCAAAGGCGCTGTAGCCGGGCTTGTCGATGACCGGCTCGCCGGGCAGCGGTTGCAGCTCGTCGATCAGGTCGTGACCAAACTCGCCGCGCACCAGCAGGCGCCCCAAGGGCCCTGGCTGGCCAATCGGTGCGCCGGCGTGTTCAGCGCGGCGGCGTTTGGGTTCGGGTAAATCGCTGAGGTCCGGGCGATGTCCTTCGCGGGTGTGCACCACCAGCAGCCCTTGCGCACGGGCGCAGGCGAGCAGGCGCTGGATGGGTTCGATAGGCGCGCGCAGAAGGCTGATATCCAGCCCGGCCTGATCGGCGTAGCCGCCGGGCGCGCAGAAGTCGCGCTGCATGTCGATCACGATCAGCGCCTTGCTCACAAGCGGAACTCCTTGCGCACGGCCTGGGCGATGCCCTGGGTGATGTCGCCGGCCATGCGCGCGCCCTTCTCCGCCGTCGAGCCTTTGGCCGACGAAAGCACGCCCGAAGCCGGCACCCACTCGGTGCGGCTCGGGTACATGTCATACGGCGGGAAGTCGGCCGGTGGCTCGTCGGGAATCAGGTCGATGCGCACCAGGTTGGGCAGGTAATGCAGCATCAGCGAGGTTTCGATGACGGCCGCATGTTCCAGGGCAAAACCGGGGAAGCCGTTGGGAAATACCGCTGCCAAGGTTTGCTCGGTGCAGAAATCCCAATGCTCCAGGCGCATCACTTCCAGGGCCGTGTCTTTACCCAGTTCGCGCATGGCCAGCTCGATGCCTTCGGTGACGAACCACTGGTTTTCGTAGTGGCCGTCGACCAGCACCAGCCGCTTCACGCCATGGCGGGCGAACTCGCGCACGGCGTCACGTACCAGGGCGATCAGAGTTTGCCCGTCGAGGCTGGTGGTGCCGCAAAAGTGATTTCCGCCGCCGCACTTGGGCTGCGACTTGTAGCCGTAGGACAGCGCCGGCGCCACCAGGCCGCCAACCTTGGCGGCCACGTCTTCGCACAAGGCGCTGGCCAACAGCGCGTCGGTGCCCAGCGGCAAGTGCGGGCCATGTTGCTCGGTGGCGCCGCAGGGCAAAAACACCACGGGCGACAGCTCGCGCACGCGGCGCTCGTATTCCACCCAACTGAGTTGGTCCATGCGTACGGTTGCGTTGGGTTCGACGCTCATCGGCTTGCCTCACAGGAAATAAGAGAAGGTTCACGGGGCGGCCGGGCGGCGATCAGCGCGGCCACCAACACCAGGGCGCCGCCACACCATTCGCGCAGGCCCAATTCGCGGTCGCCAAACCAGGCGGAACTGAGCACGGCGGCCACCAGTTCGATAACGGCCAACACCGCCGCGCGGCTGGCTTCCACATGGGTAAAACCGTATTGCGCGGCGCCCATGGCCAGCAGCCAGAACACGCCAAAGAGGGCGATCTTGGCCCAGGTGAAGGCGTCCATTGGCGGCACGCTGCTGCCTTCGGCCAGGCAGAACAGCCAGGCCAGCAGCGCGCTGCCGATAAAGGCCACCACGGCTTTGCTGGCCAAGGGAATCTGTTCGGCGTGGCGGGTGGCGAGGTTGTTAAGGGCGAAGGCCAGACCGGCACTGAGGGCCAGCCAGTCGCTGCTGCCGAAGGCACTGAAACTGTCGCGGCTGACGCCCAGCGTCAGGCCAATGCCGAGCATCGCCAGCACCAGCGCGCCAACCCGCAGCAGCGTCAGGCGCTCACCGAGCAACAGCCAGCCGCCGAGCATCGCCCACACCGGCGCCAGGTAGAACAGCAGCATGGCGCGCACCACTTCGCCCTCGGACAAGGCGCCGACCAGCCCCGCCGTGGCCCAGCCGCCAAACACGGCGATTGCCAGCAAGGCATAGCGCTGAGGCCACCAGGCACGGCGCTGCCACAGCAGAATGGGCACCGCCACCACGCAGAGCAAACCGTAAGTGGCCAACACCACCGGCATACCGCGCAGGCCCAGACCGCTTAGGTGTTGCAGCGGCATCCAACCCAGGCCCCAGATGGCGGCGGCGAGCAGCAAAATGCTTTCCGGTTTAAGCAGGAGTCTGATCATCAGCCCATCCACGCGCCGCCATTGGCGCCGAGCATTTGGCCTTGGAAGAAACTGGCCTGAGGCGACACCAGAAACAGCACGGCGGCGGCAATTTCCTCGGGCTTGCCGAGGCGGCCAGCGGGAATGGCGACCTCCTTGGCGATCATTTCGGCGCTCATGTGTTCTGCGCTGACCATGGGCGTGTCCACGGGGCCGGGCGCCACGCCATTGATGCGAATGGCCGGGGCGAATTCGCGGGCCAGCGATTTGGTCAGGCCGATGACGCCGGCCTTGGCGGTGCAGTACGCCGCGTATTTCTCGCGCCCCAGGTGGCCGAGTTCCGAGGCGATATTGACGATGCAACCCGAGCCACGCGGCTGCATATGCCCCAGCGCATGGCGGCAGCAGCGGTACACGGCGCTGAGGTCGACGCCGAGCAGGTTGGCCCAGTCGTCCTCGGTGGTTTCGAGAAAGGGTTTTTCCAGAATGATGCCGGCGTTGTTGACCAGAATATCCAGCACGCCAGCGGCGAATATTTCCTCGAACATGGCCGCCACTTGCGGCGCCGATGACACATCGGCCTCCACCGCCCCCGCCCAGCCGCCGGCCGAGGTGATGCGCGCCACCAAGCCGATGGCGGCGCGTTCCTGGTCCAAGTGATTGATCCACACCTTGGCGCCCGCCGCAGCCAAGGCCAATACCGTGGCGCGCCCGATGCCCGTGGCGGCGCCGGTAACCAGGGCTACCTGGCCTTTTAGCGGTAAGTCGGTCATCAGTGCATAACCTCGCCGTGGCTGACCGACAACGCCTGCCCGGTCAGTGGCAGGGCCAGGGCGCTGCCGAGAAACAAAAAGGTGCCTGCCAGGTCAGCCGGCGTCAGCAATTCCGGCACCGCCTGGGCGGCGAGGATGAGCGCCAGTTCTTCAGCTTCACTGCGCCCGTTACTGGCCGCCATGACCGCCAACGAGCGCATGGCCGCCTCGGTGCCGATCCAGCCGGGGCACACGGCGTTCACCCGAATGCGCCGAGGGCCAAGTTCCCAGGCCAGTGACCGGGTCAGGCCGATGACGGCGTGCTTGCTCGCCACATAGGCGCTAAAGCCCGGCACGCCTTTCAGGCCCCAGATCGAGGCCTGGTTGATGATGCTCGCGCCGGCTTTGAACTGGCCTTGCAGTGCGCGGGTCAGGCGCAGCATGGAGGCCACGTTGTTATCCAGCAGCGCTTGCCAATGAGCGTCGGCAGCGGCGCCGGTGTCGCTCAGCGGCGTGGCGTACTCGACGCCAGCGTTATTGATGAGCACATCCAGCGGCCGTTCGGCGCGGCTGGCGGCGTAGGCGGCAGCGGCTTCGCTGTCGGCCAGATCCAGCACATGGGTGCTGACCCGCGTCAGGCGTTGCAACTCGTCGGCCACGGCCGCCAGCGCGTCGCCGCTGCGGTCGAGCAATTCCAGGCGTGCGCCCTGCTCGGCAAAAGCGCGGGCCAGCCCCTTGCCGATACCGCTTGCGGCGCCGGTGAGCACCACGGTTTTGCCAACGTAATCGAGGCTCATGGTTTACACCGCCGTCAGAAACGACACGCCCACCGCGCCGTAAAAGCCATCGGCGCGCCGCTGTTGCTCGGGCGCCGCCACTTCGCCGTAGTGGTCATCCAGCACGCGGCGCAAACGGTGCTCATGGAAGCTTTTGAGCAGCAGGCGCATCGGCAGCACCTGGGCGTAATCGCTGCCATACAGCTCGCGGTGCAACGCCGGCAGGCGATACCACGGCGCCACCGGTTTTTCGTGGTGAGCGTTGTGGTACGAGAAATTCAGCAGCAACAGATTGAGCGCCGGCCAACGGGCCGAGACCACGTTGCTGTAGGTGTTGTGCTGCTCGTAAACGCGGTCGCGCACTTTGTCTTCGGGAATGGCGCCGCCGTCTTCGAGCACGGCAAAGGCGTCGTAGGTGTGCTGATAGGCGTCGGCAAAACGCAGCACTGTGAGCATCAACATCCAGGCCACGGCGTAGAGCACCAGCGCTTTCACCGACACCGCCGCCAGCAGCGCGAACAAGGCCGAGCGGATCGCCAGGGTCAGCAGCACTTTCTTGCGATTGGCGCGGTGTTTTTCGTCGGTGGTGATAAAGGGCAGCACCACCACGTAGTAATGCATCACCAGTTCGATGGCCGGGATGTACATCCACTCGGCCGCCAGAATGATGCTGCG
The DNA here is from genome assembly GCF_979258585.1 of Pseudomonas sp. AC136. Taxonomy (NCBI): domain Bacteria; kingdom Pseudomonadati; phylum Pseudomonadota; class Gammaproteobacteria; order Pseudomonadales; family Pseudomonadaceae; genus Pseudomonas; species Pseudomonas sp. AC136. The sequence continues at coordinate 3,436,443 of NZ_OZ409865.1, read as the reverse complement.
CAGCCAGGCCGGGCAGGCGTTCATAAACGCCTTGGTGTCGAAGGTGATGACGTCGGCGCGGTCGACGTGGTGGCGCATGTGTTTCTTGCGCAGGTACTGAAACCCCGCGTAGCAACTGCCACACAGCCAACTGCACACCTCGCCCGCCCATTCGTTGTGCTTGGGCTTCGCGAAAATGGTGCCGTGGGCGAATTCGTGAATCAGATAGGCCGCGATGATCATGCCGTGGCCGAGCAATAAGGTGCCGAGCAGGTTCAGCCCCAGGTGGGCGGGAAACAGCAGGGCGAGGCCGCCGAAGTAGGCGGCGAATACATAGGCGAACGCCAGTGAATTGGGAATTTTCCCGTCGGCGTAGCGGAAAATCTGAGCAGACATGATGGCTCCTGTCTCATCGGCGTTGCGTGGGTGCGCAGGGGGTTGCGCACCGGCAACGTGACATCGATACCGGCTTACTTAGCCAGCGCCTCGACAAAGGACGCGTCAAACGTGGCGGCGAAATCCGGCACGGCGGGAATCTGGCCGTTGTCCTTGAGCAAGGTGCCAATCACCGCGCCGCTGCCAAAGAAGGAGCTGGTAGCGTCGGACTTTTCGAAGTTCTTGCTCATCTCCGCCAGCGGAATGTTGTACACGCCGCTCATTTGCACGGTCGCTTCCTTGGCGCTGACGCCGAGCACCTTGCCGATGATTTCGGCGGACTCTTCCGGGTGGCTTTTGATATACGCCAGACCGTCGACATAGCCCTGCATCAGCGCGTTGATGGCGACTTTGCGTTTGGCGATGACTTTTTCGTCAAACACCAGCACGTCGGTGATCAGGCCCGGGGCGTCTTTGGAGGAATACACCACGTGAAACTTGTCGCCCGGCATGCCAAGAATCTGCGACACGTTTGGCTCGTAGGTCACGCCAACCGGCAAGCTGCCAGACGCCATGGCGCCGGGAATACCTTCGGGGGTCATGTTCACGGGGCTGATGTCTTTCTCGGTCATGCCGTTGGACTTCAACGCATAGGCGAGCAGAAAGTCAGAGGGCGACAGCGGGTTGTAGCCGACTTTTTTGCCCTTGAAGTCCTTCACCGAAGCGATGGATTTGTCAGCCACGATGGCATCGCCACCGTTGGAGAAGTCGATGGGCATGACCACTCGGTGCTTCAGGCCCTTGGCCACGCCGCCGACGACCTGGTCGTAGGTCAACATGCCGCCATCGAGCGCGCCGCCGACCATGGCGGTGGGAATCAACGCTGGGTCGTTGAAAAACTGCAGCTCGACTTTCAGGCCGTGGGGTTTGTAAAGGTCGAGCTTGTCGGCCACGTAAAACGGCGCGTAACCGGCCCAGACAACGGTGCCGATTTTCAGTTTTTCAACGGCGTGAGAAGTGACCGGCAACAGGCTGGCGGCAGCGGCCAGGCAAGCCCCGAGCAGGCTTTTGCGCAACAGAGGAAGCTTGAAGCGAGACAACGGCGTGGTCATGGCAACACTCCTACACGTTAGGGAAACAGGCACGGGATGACATCACGTCTCCCGGGCTTTTCTCCCGCCGTGTAGCCCTCTTCCTTAGGGCCGGAAAACTCTCGGACCAGCGTCCACTTCTGTGGACCGGAACCCTAGTTCGCCTCTGGTTACAGCTCCTGTGTGCCAAGCGTCATGAGCAGCGTTGTGACGGCGGTGCCGACGCGAATAACTCATCCCGTTCGGGTAGGGATGTAGCAAGGTCGGTGCCAGGGTTTTGCTGAGGGGGAAAACCTGCGGGTTTTCAAGGGGTTGTTGGGGAGGCTGGGAAGCGTAAGGCCGGCGTTGCCTGGAGATGGCGCACCAGGCGCTGGCAAGGCGCATGGTTTCAGTGCGTTTGAGCGAAGGTGTCTCGAACAAAGGCCCCTCACCCCCAGCCCCTCTCCCGCAAGCGGGCGAGGGGTGACGTAACGCCACCACCGCGTCCACACCTGGCCCGCCCCCTCTCCCTCAGGGAGAGGGCTGGGGTGAGGGGCTTTTGATCTTGATGTTGACCTTGATCTTGATCTGCCCGCCCCATTCATCGCAGGCCGAGTAGAGTCGACGTGGAGGGGGTTGAGCGGCCGGGAGCCGCGAAAGGCGTGTCGGGCCAAGGATGGCCCGTCTCGCCGTGCCCCCGGAGCGGCGGCGGAATGAGGGAACCCGCAGCGCAGCGGAGGGCCAAGGTAGGGGCAAGCCGTTTTTGGTTACTTTTTAGGGCGACTGCTAAAAAGTGACTCGCGCGTAAGGCGCGAAAGCAAACGCTCAGCCACACGCGGTAATGAATACCTGCGCCTCGGGTAACGTTGGGCTTCGCATTCGCTCAACCCAACCTACGTGCACCGGAGCGGCGATGCTCGCACCCTTCAAGCCGGCAACGGCGCCACGCCCTGAACCTGGTTGCGCCCGCCCTGCTTGGCGGCGTACAGCGCCCGATCCGCTGCGCTCAGCAGCGCCTGCACATCCAGCGCTCGCTCAGGCGAGTTGCACGCCACGCCAATACTCACGGTGAGTTGCACGGGCTCTACGCCGCTGTCGAGGGTTATGCCCGCTACGGCCTGGCGAACTTGTTCGGCCAGTTCAAACGCGTCTTTGGGGTTGCTGTCGCGCAGCAACACTACAAATTCCTCACCGCCATAACGCGCGGCCAAATCGGCACTGCGCCGTGTGGCTTGTTTGAGCACCTGCGCCACGGCGCTGATGCAGGTGTCGCCGAATGGATGGCCGTAGGTGTCGTTGATGCGTTTGAAGTGGTCGATGTCGATCATTAGCACCGCCAACGCCGGGTCGTTCAGATGCGCCAGTTGCTGGTCGCAGTAGCGGCGGTTGGCCAGTTGCGTGAGGGCGTCGGTGTGGCTGATGCGGGTCAGTTCGGTGTTGGCTTGTTCGAGGTCGAGCTTGGTGCGTTGCAGCGCGGCGGTGCGTTCTTGCACGCGCAGTTCGAGTTCTTCGTTGGTGCGCCGCTGCACGTCGAGCATTTGCTGTTGGGTGCTCAAGGCCTGTTCGCGGGCTTCGAGCAGGCTGTGTTGGGCTTTCACCCGCGCGGCCCGCTCGCGGTTGAGGCGGTCGGCCAGGGCGACGGAGAGCAGAATAAATTCGACGAAAAAGCCCAGCGTTTGCATGCGCAGGGTCACTTGGTTAATCGGCAGCAGGCCTTCCAGCGCCGCCACATGCACGAAGGTGCAGACGATCAGAAACGTCCAGGCCAGGATAAACATCGGTGCCGAGCCGTTGCCACGTCGCCAGGCGAATACCGCCACCACCAAGGCCAAAATGCACGAGGCCAGGGCGACCTGGTTGACGCCGATCCAGTAGACCCAATCCGGCTCGACCACCACCAACACCAGGGCCGCCAGCCAATAGAAGGCCAGCAGGTTGTTGGTCCACAGCGGCCAGCCGCCGTAGCGCGACAGACGCAGGAAGGCGCGCACGAACATGGCGGCGGCAAAGAAGCTCCAGATCGCCGACAGCGCGTAGATCTGCCGCGCCGGTTCGCCCAGGTCGGGCCACACGTAGAGCGGGCCGACACCGCTGATGCTCAGCTCGTAGATGATCACGCCCAGCAGGTACAAGGTGTACCAGATGTAGCTGCGGTGTTTGGTGAACAGGTACAGCGCGGCGTTGTAGAGCAGGATGGCGAGCATGGCGCCGAAGAACATGCCGAGCAGCATGCGCAGGCTTTTTTCCTGGGCCTGAAATTGCGTTTCGCTGAACAGTTGCATGGGCACCAGCACGTTTTCTTTGCTGCTGATGCGCATGTAGACCCAGGCTTCCTCGGCCTTTTCCAGCTTCAGGGGAAACACCAGTTGTCGCTCGGCCATGGGCCAATTGCTGAAGGGAATGTGGTCGCCAGCAGACTGCACATTTCCCCAGCTGCGGCTTTCGGGGTAGTACAGGCGCACGTCGGCGCGGTCGAGAATCGGCCATTCCACCACTAGCAGCCAGTTGTTTATGGCGGCGAGGTTGAGCAGGTGCATGCGCACCCACACCGGTTGTTCCTGATGGCCGAGGTTCAGCGATTCGGCGTTCACGGCTTGCCAGCCGCGCGAGCGCTGGGCGTCGACGAATTGCAGCGGTTGCTGGGGAATCAGGTATTCAAGCTGTGGGCCGAGGCGCACGGGCTCGCTGTCGTCTTGCAATTGCACCAGTGCGGCATGGCAGCTGAACGCTGCCAGCCAGCACATCAACAGGCTTATGACTTGTACACGTACCCGCATTGCTCACCCTTTGCCTCGGTGTCGGTTCATGGCTAAAACCGACGTTCTGCCCACAGGCTAGCAGGCCCGTTCACTCACCGCCCACGGCAAAGTTGGGCAAGGTGTCGACCGGCTGCACGAAGTCGAAGGGAATCGACTCCAGCGCCAGGCCCATGTTGCGCTGAATCACGAAGTGCAGGTGCGGGCCGCTGCTGTTGCCGGTATTGCCGGAGCGCGCCAGCGGCGTGCCGAGGGCAATGCGCTGGCCTTCGTTGACCACCACCGAGCCGCGCATCAGGTGCAGGTACACGCCCATGGTGCCGTCGTCGTGCAGCACCCGCACAAAGTTGCCCGAGGGGTTATTGCCGCGCCCGCTCTGGCTGTTTTCCACTTTCACCACCGTACCGGCACGGGCCGAGACGATAGGCGTGCCTTCGGGCATGGCGATGTCGATGGCAAAGCGCCCCTTGGGCGTGAAGTGGCTGTATTTGCCGTTGGCGCCCTGGCTCTGCCGGAACGGCCCGCCGACCCACGGCAGCGGGTAGTCGTAGGCAATCGGCAGCAAGCGCGGGTCGCCCAGCGCCGTGCGCAGTTTGGGTTTGTAGCGCATGGCTTGGTTGGGGTCGCGCGGGGCCAGGGTGAGCAGGCGAATTTTGCTGCGCGGCGGCAATACCCAGTGAATCGGTTTATCCGGCATACCGGACACGTTCACGGCGTTGTTCACGCTCAGTTCGATTTCCACGGGCGCGTAGAGGTCGTTGCGTACCAAGAGGGTTTCGCCGGCGTCGTGTTTTTTGGTTTCCAGCTTCACCTGGGTGTCGAGGCGCTCGACCATGCGGTCGCGAAACACGAACACCTGCGCGCCGGGCGCGGCTTTGTCGGTGTAGGTCACCACGCCATTGGCGTCGGTGTATTTGTAGATGGTCAATGCCGCTGCCGGGTTGGCAGCCGCGAGCGTCAGACCACAGAGAAAGATAAGGCGCCCTAGCATAACGGCATCGTTCTAATGGGTTCTTGGACGGAGAAGATTAGCAGCGCCGCGCGGGGCCCGCGAGACACCAGCCGTCGCGATGTGAACCGCCTCGCGCCATCGGTCGGCTGACGCGGCTAGGCGCCCGGACTGAAATGCTTCTGCGCCGAACCACGGGCGATCAGGCGCGAAAGGTAGTCGAGCTTTTGCGGGTCGCGGTCGACGAAGCGGAAGATCAGTTGCAGCCATTCGCTGTCGGGTTTGGGTTCGAAGGCGGCGACCGAGTGCAGGTAGCCGTTGAGGCGCGCCACTTCGCCACCGTCGCCCTGCTCCAGGTCAAGCACGGCGCTTTCCAGCACTTGCGGCAAGGTGTCCAGGCGTTTCACCAACAACGAGGCCTCTTTCAGGCTCAGCGCTTTGATCACGCACGCCAGGCTGCCACTGGGCAGGCGCAGTTGCCCTTGGCCGCGACCGGATGGTGCGGCAGCGGCCGGCGCCGGTTTGGCGGCGCCGCCCAGAAGCGCGGCGGCCGAACCGGTGGGCGCCGGCGCAGCAGGTTTTGGTTTGACCACTTCGGCTTTGCCGCCGGTGAGTGCAGACAGCGAGTCGTTGCCAAAGGGCGAGGCGGCGGTTTTCGGGGCGCCGCCCATTAGGGCTTCCAACTTGCCAGCTTTGTGCAGCGCTTTTTTGACTTTGGTGACCAACTGCTCGTTGGTGAAGGGCTTGCCGATAAAGTCGGACACGCCGGCCTGAATGGCCTGGACTACGTTCTCTTTATCGCCACGGCTGGTGACCATGATGAACGGGGTGGTTTTCATCTCGGGCTGTTCGCGGCACCAGCTGAGCAATTCCAGGCCGGAGAGTTCGGGCATTTCCCAGTCGCACAGGATCAGGTCGAACGCCTGTCGCCCAAGAATTTGCTGGGCTTTGCGACCGTTAACCGCGTCTTCAATCTGGATGCCGGGGAACGCATTGCGCAGCCCTTTCTTCACCAGATCACGAATAAACGGCGCGTCATCCACCACCAGCACGCTGATTTTGCTCATCGACCACCCCTTCAGTAATGGCATAAGCATAGCCTCGCCACGCGGCGAATAGGCAAATCGGCTTACGGAACCCGACGGTAGTGCACAAAAACGACAACGCCCGGGCTGGGCCGGGCGTTGTAGCCGTGCTGCGCATACCTGTAGGAGAGGCTTTAGCCTCGAGCTTTTTGACATCGCAAAAAGCATCGCGGCTAAAGCCGCTCCCACAGGGGGGCGCGTGGGGTCAGCCTTTGTCGGCGATCCCTTTCACTTCTTCTTCCATTCTTGCCAGACCCAGGTGTTTAACGTCGGTGCCGCGCACGAGGTAAATCACCAACTCGGCGATGTTCCGCGCGTGGTCGCCGATGCGTTCCAGCGAGCGCAGTACCCAGATGATGCTCAGCACGCGCGTGATGGAGCGCGGGTCTTCCATCATGTAGGTGACCAATTCGCGCAGGGCGGTTTTGTATTCGCGGTCGATGGTTTTGTCGTACTTGGCTACAGACAGGGCCAGGTCGGCGTCGAAGCGGGCGAAGGCGTCGAGCGATTCCTGCACCATTTTGCGCACCTGATCGCCGATGTGGCGCACTTCCACGTAGCCGCGTGGCGACTCGCCGCTTTCGCATAGTTCGATGGCGCGCTTGGCGATCTTGGTCGCTTCGTCGCCGATGCGCTCGAGGTCGATCACCGATTTGGAGATGCTGATGATCAGACGCAGGTCGGACGCGGCAGGCTGACGACGGGCCAGAATGCGGATGCACTCTTCGTCGATGTTGCGCTCCATCTGGTTGATCTGGTCGTCGATCTCGCGCACTTGCTGAGCCAGACCGGAGTCGGCGTCGATCAGCGCGGTAACGGCGTCGTTCACTTGTTTTTCCACCAGGCCGCCCATGGCCAGCAGGTGGCTGCGCACGTCTTCCAGCTCAGCGTTGAACTGGGCGGAAATATGGTGGGTGAGGCTGTCTTTGTTGATCATGTTCTAGCCCTTGGAAACTGGATGTTTGGCACTTCAACGAATCTGGTCTTTGGCAAAGCGTGTCGGGCAAGGCAGCGGGACGCAGACAGTACAACGAGTACGGCAAGTCCCGCTAACGCCGCCCGGCGCGCTTTGACATGGCCAGGGGCTAGCCGTAGCGACCGGTGATGTAGTCTTCGGTCTGCTTTTTAGCCGGGTTGGTAAACAACGTGTCCGTGTCGCCAAACTCGATCAGCTTGCCCATGTACATAAACGCCGTGTAGTCAGACACCCGCGCGGCCTGTTGCATGTTGTGGGTCACGATGACGATGGTGAATTTCGATTTCAGCTCGTAGATCAGCTCTTCCACTTTCAGGGTGGAGATCGGGTCCAGGGCCGAGCACGGTTCGTCGAGCAGCAGCACTTCAGGCTGCACGGCGATGGTGCGGGCGATGACCAGACGCTGTTGCTGACCGCCGGACATACCCAGCGCCGACTCGTGCAGACGGTCTTTCACTTCGTCCCACAAGGCCGCGCCGCGCAGGGAAGCTTCAACGGCTTCGTCGAGTACGCGCTTCTGGTTGATGCCTTGAATGCGCAGGCCGTAGGCCACGTTCTCGTAAATGCTTTTGGGGAACGGGTTGGGCTTCTGGAACACCATGCCGACGCGGCGACGCAGCTCGGCCACGTCTTCGCCTTTGCGGTAGATGTTGTTGCCGTCGAGGTTGATTTCACCTTCAACGCGGCAGCCGTCTACCAGGTCGTTCATGCGGTTGAAGCAGCGCAGCAGGGTCGACTTGCCGCAGCCCGACGGGCCGATAAAGGCGGTCACGCGCTGCTTGGGGATGTTCATTTTGACGTCGTAGAGCGCCTGCTTTTCGCCGTAGAACAGGCTCAAGCCGGGCACTTCCAGGGTCACGGCTTCTTCAGCCAGGGTCAGGTTCTGCTTTTCACGGCCAAGGGCAGAGATGTTGATGCCGTGTGGCTGGGCTTCGTGCTGCATGGAGAAACCTCGATGCGTTGTGTGCGTTTGGCTGACCGGTGCGCTGGTCAGCGAATAGTCGTTCAATTCTTTACTTCGTCATTTCCCGTTCGCGGGGATGACGTTAGTGATCCAGCGCCTTGTACTTCTCGCGCAGGTGGTTACGAATGGCCACCGCCGACAGGTTCAGGCCTGCAATCACCATCACCAGCAGCAACGCAGTGGCGTAAACCAGCGGGCGGGCCGCTTCGACGTTGGGGCTCTGGAAGCCGACGTCGTAGATGTGGAAGCCCAGGTGCATGATTTTCTGGTCAAGGTGCAGGTACGGGTAGTTGCCATCTACCGGCAGCGACGGCGCCAGTTTCACCACACCTACCAGCATCAGCGGTGCCACTTCGCCAGCGGCGCGTGCCACGGCGAGGATCATGCCGGTCATCATGGCCGGGCTGGCCATTGGCAGTACGACTTTCCACAGCGTTTCCGCCTTGGTCGCGCCGAGGGCCAACGAGCCTTCACGCACGGCACGCGGAATACGCGCCAGGCCTTCTTCGGTGGCCACGATCACCACCGGCACGGCGAGAATCGCCAGGGTCAGCGAGGCCCACATCAGGCCCGGCGTACCAAAGGTCGGCGCTGGCAACGCTTCGGCGAAGAACAGGCGGTCAATGGAGCCGCCCAGCACGTAGACAAAGAAGCCCAGACCAAACACGCCGTAAACGATGGCCGGAACGCCAGCCAGGTTGTTCACCGCGATGCGGATGATGCGGGTCAGCGGGCCTTGCTTGGCGTATTCGCGCAGGTAAACCGCCGCCAGCACACCAAACGGCGTGACGATCATGGCCATGATGAGGGTCATCATCACGGTGCCGAAAATGGCCGGGAAGATGCCGCCTTCGGTGTTCGCTTCACGCGGGTCGTCGGAGAGGAATTCCCACAGGTTGGCGAAGTACATGCGCAGCTTGGTGAACACGCCCATGCCATTTGGCTGGTAGGCGTGCACGATCTTGCCGAGGCTGATTTCAATTTCTTTACCGTCGGCTTCACGCACCACGATGCTGTCGCGGTCGACCGCCTGGTGCAGCTCCAGCAGTTGGCCTTCCAGGCCTTTGTATTTGGCGTCCAGCTCTGCGCGCTCGGCTTCGATGTCGGCCTGGGCTTCAGGCGTCAGGGCTTTGTCGAGTTCGAGCTTGCGGGTTTTCAGACGCAGGCGTTCGAGGTCATGGTTGATCGCGCCGATGTCTTTCTTTTCCAGCTTGCTCAGTTGCTCGGCCAGGCCTTCGACGCGAACGATGCGCTCTTGGAGGGTCGGCCAGCCGGCTTCGCCTTCGGCGATCACCTTGCCGCTTTCCTTGACGCTAACCAGCGTGCCGTAGAAGTTGCCCCACTCGCGGCGCACTAGCGTCATGAGTTCAACCGGCTTCTTCTGGTCGACCAGCCAATCGCCGACCAGCCAGGTGAAGTCACTGCCGTAGATGTCACGGTTACCGACTTTCAGCAGCTCGCGGGTCATGAACTCCGGGCCGTTTTCCGGCACCGGCAAGCCAGCACCTTTCAAACGCGCCAGCGGCACTTCTTCGGCCTGCACCACTTCGCCGACCACGGTGTGGCTGGCTTGGCCGGGAATGGAGTAAGTGGCTTGCAGCAGGTCGGCGGGCCAGAAGTGCCCCAGACCGCGGAAGGCAATAACCAGCAGCAGGCCGATGGTCATGATGACGGCGATAGACACCGCGCCGCCGCTCATCCAGATGCCTGGCGAACCGCTTTTGAACCAAGCGTTGAGAGAATTCTTCTTCACGGCATTCATCCTTTAGAGCGCTGCGTATTTCTTGCGCAGACGCTGACGAATCAGTTCGGCCAAGGTGTTCATGATGAAGGTGAACAGCAGCAGTACCAGTGCCGAGAGGAACAGCACGCGGTAGTGGCTGCCGCCGACTTCCGATTCCGGCATTTCCACCGCCACGTTGGCGGCCAGGGTGCGCAGGCCTTCGAACAGGTTCATTTCCATGACCGGCGTGTTGCCGGTGGCCATCAGCACGATCATGGTTTCGCCGACCGCGCGGCCCATGCCGATCATCAGCGCCGAGAAAATGCCCGGGCTGGCGGTGAGAATCACCACGCGGGTCATGGTCTGCCAAGTGGTTGCACCCAGTGCCAGCGAGCCCAGGGTCAGGCTGCGCGGCACGCTGAACACGGCGTCTTCGGCAATCGAGAAGATGTTCGGGATCACCGCAAAACCCATGGCCAGACCGACGATCAGGGCGTTGCGCTGGTCGTAGGTGATGCCCAGGTCATGGGAGATCCACAGGCGCATGTCGCCGCCGAAGAACCAGTTTTCCATGTACGGGCTCATGCCCAGGGCCAGGGTGCCAACGATCAGGATCACCGGGATCAGGGTCAGCGATTCCCAGCCTTCAGGAACGCGCAGGCGGATGGACTCCGGCAAGCGGCTCCAGCCCCAGCCGGCGAGCAAGATGCCCAACGGCGTCAGCACCAGCAGGCTGAAAATGCCCGGCAAGTGGCCTTCTACATACGGCGCCAGGAACAGGCCGGCGAAGAAGCCGAGAATAACGGTGGGCAGTGCTTCCATCAGTTCGATCACCGGCTTCACTTTGCGGCGCATGCGCGGCGCCATGAAGTAGGCGGTGTAGATGGCGGCGGCGACGGCCAGCGGCGCGGCCAGCAGCATGGCGTAGAACGCGGCTTTCAGCGTACCGAAGGTCAGCGGTGCCAGGCTCAGCTTGGGCTCGAACTCGGTGTTGGCGGCAGTCGACTGCCAGATGTACTTAGGTTCGTCGTAGCTTTCGTACCAGACCTTGCCCCACAGCGCGCTGAAGGATACTTCCGGGTGCGGGTTCTTCAGCGTCAGCGGGTGCAATTCGGTGCCGGCTTCAACCAGCAGACGGTTGGCCCGTGGCGACATGGCGAGGGCGCCTTTGCCCTCGACAATTTTTTCCACCAGCAACGTGCGTTCGGCGGTGCTGTGGTAAACGCCCAGCTCACCGGCCGCATCCAGGGCGACGAAGCCTTTGCGACGCTCTTCCGGGTTGATCTGCAGAATCGCCGAATCGCCTTGCTGGAAGTCGCGAATGTGTTTGAAGCGCGAGGAACCGTCCGGGTCGCGGGCCATGAACCACTGGCTGATGCCACCTTTGGAGTTACCCACCATCAGCGAAATACCACCGAGCAACTGGGCGCTGGCGGTGACTTCAGTGTCGGCGTCTTCCAGCAGTTTGTAGCGGCCGTTGAGGCTGCGCTCACGCAGGTTGAACACGTCGGCTTGAGCGCGACCGTTCAACACGTACAGCCACTGTTGGCGCGGGTCGATGTACAGCGCTTTGATCGGGTCGGCGATCTGCGGCAGGGCGATGCGGTCCTGCGTCAGCGTAACTTCGCCGGTCATCATGTTTTCTTCGCTGGTCAGCGACAGCATCAGCAGCTCGCTGCCACTGGAGGCGCCGAGCAACATGGTTTCGTCGTTGGCGTTGATGCTCACGTGTTCCAGCGGGCGACCCTGCGGGTCGATGGCCAGCGGCGCTTCGCCGTAGGGGTAATCGAGCTGCGGGGTGATGGTTTTGTGGTTGTCCGGGTAGGTGACGACGTAGGTGTGTTTGAACACCAGCGCCTGGCCGTTGGACAGACCCAGCACCACCAGATTGTTACCGGCTTGCGCCTGGCCGATGGACGCCACGGTGGCGCCGGCTGGCAGGGTCAGGGGGAAGCGTTTGATTTCGTCGCCGGTTTTGGTGGTGAAGAAAATCACCTCGCCCTTATCGGAAACGCGCATGGCCACCTGGTTCTGCTCTTCAATGGCGAGCAGCAGCGGTTTGCCAGCGTCTTGTTGCAGCCATGCAGGCGTCTGCACCTTCTTCTCGGTCAGCTCGGCGCCCTGGAACAGGGGGAACACCACGTAGCCCAGATAAAAGAAGATCAGCGTGATTGCGCCGAGCACGGAAAGGCCGCCGATCATTACGTACCAGCGGGCCAAATGGTCTTTAAGCGCACGCATACGGCGCTTGCGTTGCAGCTCGGGCGTATTGAAATCAATGCGTCCGGAGGAAGAATTCGCAGTCATGGGGGAATTTGCCAGATCGTTCATGCGCACACCCTAGCGGCTCTGTATGACAGAAACATGACAAAGCAGTGACGCAAAAAACCCACTGAGCAATAACACCAAGTGCAATTGACAGCGGGCTTGCGAAATACGCCGCTCGGGATCACCAAACGGCGCTTATGTGTTCAACGGAGCGGCGGTTAACCGCTCCTGCTGGTCTTAGAGACCCAGGTCTTTCAACGCCTTCTCAGCCACTTTGGCTGGCAGCGGGATGTAGCCGTCTTTGACGACCACTTGCTGACCGGATTGCGACAGAACCATCTTCACGAATTCAGCTTCCAGCGGAGCCAGAGGCTTGTTCGGCGCCTTGTTCACGTACACGAACAGGAAGCGCGACAGCGGGTAGGAACCGTTCAGGGCGTTTTGCTCGTTGTCTTCTACGAACTCGCCGCCTTCTTTCTTAGCCAACGGTACGGTGCGAACGCTGGCAGTTTTGTAGCCAATGCCCGAGTAGCCGATGCCGTTCAGCGAGGAGCTGATGGACTGAACCACCGAAGCCGAACCTGGCTGCTCGTTCACGTTGGCTTTGTAGTCGCCTTTGCACAGGGCTTCTTCTTTGAAGTAGCCGTAGGTGCCCGATACCGAGTTACGACCGAACAGTTGTACTGGCTTGTTGGCCAAGTCGCCGGTGATGCCCAGGTCGCCCCAGGTTTTGATGTCTTTCGGGCCACCGCACAGGCGGGTTGCCGAGAAGATCGCATCAACCTGAGCCATGGTCAGGCCTTTGATCGGGTTGTCTTTGTGTACGAATACAGCCAGGGCGTCGACGGCTACCGGAACGGCAGTCGGCTTGTAGCCGTATTTGGATTCGAAGGCTTGCAGCTCAACGTCTTTCATTTTGCGCGACATTGGGCCCAGGTTAGCGGTGCCTTCAGTCAGAGCGGGTGGCGCGGTGGAAGAACCGGCGGCCTGAATCTGGATATTGACGTTCGGGTACAGGCGTTTGTATTCCTCAGCCCACAGGGTCATGAGGTTGGCGAGGGTGTCGGAACCAACGCTGGACAGGTTGCCGGATACGCCGGTGGTCTTGTTGTAGGCCGGGATCGACGGGTCAACAGCGGCAACCGCGCTTGCGGTGGCGACGCCAGCGGCGACAAAAGTCAGGGCCGCCATCAAACGCTTAAGTTTCATGCCTTGCTCCTAGCAGGATAGGGTTGTGATGGAACGGGCCCAAGTATCTGTAGGCCGTGTGAAGACTCTATGACTTGAATGTGACAATTAGATGAAAGGCCATCATGGAAGCTGCTGCGCTCGGCCATGCGGCGTTGAAGCGCGGGTCGCGATGCTCGCGCATCCCGTCACCCCCGCGAAGGCGGGGGTCCAGAATCGCGAAGCTGCCGTATAACTAAAAGCTGCCAATAAAGCCGCAGCGCAGGTTTTCAAAACAGTGTGAACGTTGTGCTGTCACTTATTGAGCCACTAGCAACGACCCGGAGACCGCCCCATGCATTTCGCTCGTTTACTGCCGCTATCCCTACTGACCGTCGCGTGCGTGAGCTGCGCGGAAACGCCAACCGCCGATGCGCTAAAGGGCTACGGGCCGAAGCCGACCCTGCCGGAACCCGAGTCGGGCCTGCTGCCGACGGTGAACATTGCCAACGCGGTCGGCTGGCCAGTGGGTGGAACGCCGGAAGCGGCGCCGGGCACCAAGGTGAATCTTTTTGCCGAAGGGCTGGACCATCCGCGCTGGCTGCACGTGTTGCCCAACGGCGACGTGCTGGTGGCCGAGAGCAACGCGCCGAAGCCGCAAGATGAAGGCGATTTCAAAATCAAGGAATGGGTGGCCACGAAGATCATGGCCAAAGCCGGCGCCGGCGTGCCGAGCGCCGACCGCATCACCTTGCTGCGCGACGCCGACCACGACGGCATCGCCGAAGTGCGCACCACCTTTTTGAAAAACCTGCACTCGCCCTTCGGCATGGCCCTGGTTGGCAACGACTTGTATATCGCCAACGCCGACGCAGTGGTGCGCGTGCCGTATGTGGCAGGCCAGACCGAAATCAGCGCCGAGCCGACCAAAATCACCGCGCTGCCGGCCGGCCTGAACCATCACTGGACGAAAAACCTGATCGCCAGCCAGGACGGTAAAAAGCTGTACGTCACGGTTGGCTCGAACAGCAACGTCGGCGAAAACGGCCTGGATATAGAAGAAGGCCGCGCCGCCATCTGGGAGCTGGACCCCAGCAGCGGCGACAAACGCCTGTTCGCCACCGGCCTGCGCAACCCCAACGGCCTGGCGTGGGAACCCACTACCGGGGCGCTGTGGGTAGCGGTGAATGAGCGCGACGAAATCGGCAACGACCTGGTGCCGGACTACATCACCTCGGTGAAGGAAGACGGTTTTTATGGCTGGCCCTACAGCTACTACGGCCAGCACGTCGACGAGCGCGTGGAGCCGCAACAGCCAGACCTGGTCGCTAAAGCCTTGGTGCCCGATTACGCGCTGGGCTCGCACACAGCCTCGCTGGGCATCACCTTTGGCGACAAGAGCGCGCTGCCGGATTACAAGGAAGGGCTGCTGGTGGCGCAACACGGCTCATGGAACCGCGAGCCGCGCGCTGGCTACAAGGTGATCTTCGTGCCGTTCAGCGGTGGCAAACCCAACGGCATGCCGCAAGACGTGCTCACCGGCTTCCTCAACCCTGAAGGCGAAGCGCAAGGCCGTCCGGTGGATGTCGCCGTCGACAGCCAGGGCGCGCTGCTGGTGACTGACGACGTCGGCAACAAAGTGTGGCGGGTCAGCGCTTCGAAGTAAGCAGGTACACGCCTACGCAAAAGCCCAGGCCGCACAGCGCGGCCACGTAATAGGCCGGCCCGAGGGGGTCGGTCTTGAGCAGCAGGGTGACGAGCATCGGTGTCAGCCCGCCGAAGATGGCGTAGGCCAGGTTGTAGGAAAACGACAACCCGGAAAAACGCACCACCGGCGGGAAGGCATTGACCATCACAAACGGCACCGCGCCGATGGTGCCCACGAACAGGCCCGTTAGCGCGTAGAGCGGGAATAGCCATTCGGGATGAGCGCTGACCTGCGTGTAGAACGTCCACGAACTGGCCAACAGCAGCAAGCTGCCGACGATAAACACACGGCCCGCGCCGAATCGATCAGCCAAGGCACCAGCCGCTACGCAACCCATACTCAAAAACACGATGGCCAGGCTATTGGCCTGCAGCGCCGTGGCCGCGTTGAAGTGGTAGAGGGTTTGCAACAGCGTGGGCGTCATCAGAATGACCACGATGATGCCGGCCGACAGCACCCAGGTGAGCAGCATCGACAACAGAATCGCGCCCCGGTGATCACGCACCACGGCCTTGAGCGGCACTTCGTCGGCCAGGGCTTTGCGCTGCTGCAGCTCGGCGAACACCGGCGTTTCGTGCAGCCAGCGGCGCAGGTACACCGAGAACAACCCAAACACGCCGCCGAGCAGGAACGGCCCACGCCAGCCGTAGGCCAGCAGTTCTTCGGGCGTGAAGATGCTGTTGAACAAGGTGGCCACCAGCGAGCCCAGCAGAATGCCGGCCGTTAGCCCCGAGGTCAGCGTGCCGCAGGCATAGCCGATGTGCCGTGGCGGCACGTGCTCGGCGACAAACACCCAGGCGCCGGGCACTTCACCGCCAATAGCGGCGCCCTGAATCACCCGCAGCACCAGCAAGGCGATGGGCGCCCAGATGCCGATTTGCGCGTAGGTCGGCAGCAAGCCCATCAGCAAGGTGGGCACGGCCATCATGAAAATGCTCAGGGTGAACATTTTCTTGCGGCCCAGCAGGTCGCCGAAATGCGCCATGACGATGCCGCCCAGCGGGCGGGCCAGATAGCCGGCGGCGAAGATGCCGAAAGTTTGCATCTGCCGCAGCCACTCGGGCATTTCGGCCGGGAAGAACAGCTTGCCGACCACGGCCGCGAAGAACACGAAAATGATGAAGTCGTAAAACTCCAGCGCACCGCCCAGAGCGGAGAGCGACAGGGTTTTGTAATCGCTGCGAGTCAGCGGTCGGGTGGGGACAGGCGTGGGCGAGGCGGCGATGGACATAAAAGAGGGCTTCTCAATCGGCTGAAAGCGCAGCCACAACGGGCGCAAAGCCCCGCGCGGCAGGGCGGCACGATAGCAAATTGCGACAGTTCGACACAGCAATGTAACCATCTCGGTCAATTCTGGAACCCGGCAGTCGTGCTAGGACAAAACCCCCGATATACTGCGGCCTGTCCGCGTCTGGCCCCAGCTAGAGCGGCCGGGTCTTCTGCGAACCCAACTTGCGGCCTGTTAGCCGAGTGAGCAGTCAAGCCCGAGACTGACCACAACCAATAAGAGTGACGGGTAAGAGGCACCCTAGGCATGATCGAACTCGAACAAGAAGACCCAACGCCGCAAGGCGATCTGGCGCTGCAAATTACCGCCCTCCCCCGCGAAACCAATGGCTTCGGCGACATTTACGGCGGCTGGCTGGTCTCGCAGATGGATCTCGCCGGCACGGCCATGGCGAGCAAAGTCGCTGGCGGCCGGGTATCGACTGTCGCCATCGACCGCATGGCCTTTCTGGTCCCGGTTGCCGTAGGCGCCCAGCTTTCCTTCTACAGCCAAACCCTGGAAATCGGCCGCAGCTCGATTCAGATGCTGGTGGAAGTGTGGAGCGATGACCCGCTCTCCAGCGAATGGCGCAAGGTGACCGAGGCGGTGTTTGTGTTTGTGGCTATTGATGGCAGCGGCCGGACACGGCCCGTGCCACGGCGTTAAGCCGCTGTGATTCCCCTCTCCCTCCGGGAGAGGGGCGAGGGGTGAGGGTTGGCCGTTGCGCCAGTCAAGACCGAGTCGCCTGCTGCCCTCACCCTAACCCTCTCCCGTAAACGGGAGAGGGGACTGAATTTCGTACGTCAGGAGCCCCCGAATGTCCCTCGCCACCACCGCCCCCCACGTTGAACGCATCGAACTGGACGAACTGGTGTGCTGGCGCATTCGCACCGCCCACGCCAATTTGCTGATCGCCCAACAGGGCGCGCAGGTGCTGACTTACCAGCCCCACGATCAACAACCGGTCGTTTGGCTGAGCGAGCAAGCCGCCTATAAAAAAGGCCAATCGGTGCGTGGCGGCGTGCCGGTGTGCTGGCCGTGGTTTGGCGACCTGGCGCGAAACCCCGAGCCGATTCAGCAGCAACACGCCGGCGCGTCGGCACCCGCTCACGGCCCGGTTCGTGGCCTGGACTGGCAGTTGCAAGGCATCGACAACGATGACCAGCGCGTGACCCTGCGTTTCACCTTGCCGGCCAACAGCCTGCCCGCGCTGCCCGCCGGCATTGAACTCAGCCTGGACGTTCAGTTGGACGAACGCCTGACCCTCAGCCTGACCACCCGTAACGGCAGCAATCAGCCGTTGGCGATGAGCCAGGCGTTGCATACCTATTTTGCTGTGGGTGACATCCACCAGACGCGCCTCGAAGGCTTCGACCAGACCCGCTACATCGAAACACTGGCGAACTGGGAGCAGCGCACCCAGCACGGCGACATCACGTTTACTGGCGAAACCGACCGCATCTATCTCGATGTACCGGCGCAGGTGAGCATCTTCGATCCGCTGTGGAACCGGCGCATTCACCTGGCCAGCAGCGGCTCGCAATCGGCGGTGGTGTGGAACCCGTGGACCGATAAAGCCCAGCGCTTGAGCCAGTTCGCCGACGACGCCTGGCCCGGCATGTTGTGCATCGAAACCGCCAACGTGCTGGACGACCACCTCACCCTCGCGCCCGGCGCCGCGCACACTATGGCCGTCACGCTCTGGGCTGAATCCGCCTAAACACGGGGGCTCTGCTCAAGCGCCCCTTGCCAATCGCCCGGCACTGTATTGCAATGCGCCATCACTCTTCGCCAGTGCCCGGCTCCCATGCTCAGAAAATTCAGCGCTTCGGCGGGTAAGAACGGCCTGGAAGACACCGGTAAGCGCACGCTGATGCGCCTGATTCTGGTGAGCACGGGCGTAACGCTGAGTTGCTTCGCCGTGCTGCAGTTCCTCGCTTCGCATCCCGCCATCGCCGTGTTCGAGCTGGTCATCAGCGCGCTGCTGGTATGGGGTGGCTGGAAGATTGTGGCGGTGCGCAACCTGGTGCCGTGGATTTACCTGTACCTGATCCCGACCTTCTTTTTTCTTCTGTACATCATCGTCATGCCCGAGGCGTCGAGCGCCGCCTACGTGTGGATTTACATCATTCCGCTGCTCTCGTATTTGCTGCTGGGCCGGGTGCGCGGGTTCCTGTTGACCATGCCGTTCACGCTCACCGCCATTGCCCTGTATTTCGACAAATACCCGCTGCCGGCCGATTCCGCCGCGCTCATCGATGTGCTCAACGCCGTGCTGTGCGGGGTGATGATCATCATCTTTGTGCACCTGTACGAATTCCGCCGCGCCGCTGCCTACGACCAGCTCGAACGCCAGGCGCAAACCGATGCGCTGACCGGGGTGGCCAGTCGCGGCAGTTTTCAGCAGGCGCTGGAGCGCAGCATTCTGGAAGCGGAACGCAGCAGCTTGACGGTGGTGTTGGTGATCATGGATGTCGACCATTTCAAACGGGTTAACGACACCTGGGGCCACGACGCGGGCGATCAGGCGCTGAAGCATATTTGCGAGGGTTTGCGGCTACGGCTGCGCGCCACCGACAGCCTGGGGCGGCTGGGCGGCGAAGAGTTCGGGCTGATTCTGCCCAACACCGAATTGGCGGCCGCCACGCCGCTGGTGGAAAACCTGCGTGAGCACATCGCCAGCCATCCGCTGCGCTATGGCGACGAGGTTATCGCCCTGTCGGCCACCTTCGGCCTGGCCCAGTGGCCGACCGATGGCCTCAGCGCGGCCGAACTCTACCGCTGCGCTGACCAGCGCTTGTTCAGTGGCAAAGCGCTGGGGCGCAACCGCCTGATGGCTACCGACGCCAACGCCTGAGGGCGTTAGCCCAGCGCCGTGTCGAGGAACATCATCACCGCGAAGCCCGCCATCAGGCCCAGCGTGGCCGGGGTCTGGTGGCCGTTGCGGTGGGTTTCCGGAATCACTTCGTGGGACACCACAAAAATCATCGCGCCAGCCGCCAGGCCCATGCTGATCGGATACGCCAAGGCGAAGCCGCTGGAAACGCCAATGCCGATCAATGCGCCCAACGGCTCCATGGCACCGCTCAAAACGGCCAGCAGCGCGGCTTTCATCGACGACATACCGGTGGCCCGCAGCGCCATGGCCACGGCGAGGCCTTCGGGAATGTCTTGGATGGCGATGGCGGTGGTCAGCGGCAGGCCAACACTCATGTCGCCGCCGGAAAAGCTCACGCCAATCGCCATACCTTCCGGGATGTTGTGCAGCGTCACGGCCAACACAAACAGCCACACACGGTTAATGCGCTCGGCTTCCGGGCCGCAGGGGCCGGTGCTGTCGTGTTCGTGCGGGGTAAAACGGTCGAGGCCGAGCATCAGCAACACGCCCAGGCCGAGGCCGACAACCACCGTTAACGCAGCCATGGGGCCGTTGCCGGTAATTTCTTTGGCTGCGGCCAGGCCCGGCAGAATCAGCGAGAAGGAGCTGGCGGCGAGCATCATGCCGGCGGCAAAGCCGAGCATGGTGTCTTGGGTGCGGGCTTTGATCGAGCCCAAGGTCAGGGCGAAAATCGCGCCCAGCGCCGTGGCGCCGAAACCGGCCATGCCGCCGTAAAAGGCGATGTGCAAATGCCCGGAGCCGTCGCCCTGAAAGGCGTTGTAGATGCTCATCACCAGCAACACCAGCACCGCGACGGCAGCGGCGCCGAAACCCAAGGTGGTGAACGGGTGGTTATGCGCCTGGCTAACCCAGGCGTTTCGCATGGCAAGAATGGAAGTCGGCATAGCAGTGAACCGGCGCTGAAAAATGTAAACGCAGATTAAAAGCTATCGCCGCTTGATGGCCATAAGAAAAAATCTATCGTGGAGCACCGGCAACGATGATTACAAATCCGCCTCGGTCACCGCTCGCACGTTGCTGGCATCCAGTGCGTAGGCGGCGTCGGCCAGGTCGTTGCTGACCTTTTCCACTTTCAAGGTGCCGGTCACCCAGAGTGGGTTATAGATGTCGTCGAGCTTCAGGCCTTTGGGATAACGCACCAGCACCATTTGGTTCGGCGGCGGTGGCGGCACGTGGATGCAGGCGCCGGGGTATGGCACGAGGAAAAACAAGGTGCTGCGGCCTTTGGCGTCGGTTTCCAACGGCACCGGGTAGCCGCCGATGCGGATGGTCTTGTTGTTCATCGCCGCCACCGTGTGGGTGGAATACATCACCGCTGGCAGGCCTTTCTCCTGCTTCAAGCCGCCTTTGCTGCTGAACGTACCGTCGCCTTCGGGGGTGTTGTGGCTAATTTCCGGCATGGCTTCCAACGCCTTTTGATCGGCTTTGGGCATCAGCGACAGCCAGTCGGTTTCGGGCAATTGTGCGTGGGCAAAACCACTGAGTAGCAACAGGCTGAACAATAAGCGGCGCATGGAAAAACTCGGGGAAGACGGACGCCGGCGAGTCTATCAGCCGCTAATTGCCAGGTGCAGACCCAGCAGCGCCAAGCCGATAAAGAACAGGCGCTTGAACAGCAGCGCGCTGATGCGCTGCCGCAGCCATTGGCCCAGCGCCATGCCCAACAGCGCCGGCAGCAGCGCCACCAGCGAGGCGCCCAATTCAGCGCTGCCCAACTCGCCACGCCAGAACAGCGCCGCGCCCAACGCCACGGTGGACACCGTAAACGACAGCCCCAACGCCTGTACCAGTGCATCGCGCTGCAACCCCAGGGCTTGCAGATAGGGCACAGCGGGAATCACGAATACGCCGGTGGCGGCGGTCACCACGCCCGTCAGCAGGCCGCACAACGGACCCAGCCACAGTTCCCACGCGGCGGGCACGCGCAGGGTCGGCAGCAACAAACCGCTCAGGGCATACACCAGCAACGCAGCGCCCAACGCATGGGTCATCCACTGACCCGAGCCCAGCCCTAGCCACCAGGAACCGAGCGCCGTGCCGACCACGATCGTCAGCAGTAACGGCCACAAGCGCAGCCACAACGGACGCAACGCGCCGCCGATTGCCAGCTGCCAGAGGTTGGTAACGGTAGAGGGAATGAACAACAGCGCAGCGGCCTGTGGGGGCAGCATCGCCAGCCCCAGCAAGCCCATGGCCACCGTGGGCAGGCCAAGGCCGATCACGCCTTTGACGGTGCCGGCCAATACGAACGTGGCCAGCACCAGCACGGTCAGGGCAACGCCAAGGTGCTGATAAAACGCGAAGAAGTCAGTCATCG
The DNA here is from genome assembly GCF_979258585.1 of Pseudomonas sp. AC136. Classification (NCBI taxonomy): domain Bacteria; kingdom Pseudomonadati; phylum Pseudomonadota; class Gammaproteobacteria; order Pseudomonadales; family Pseudomonadaceae; genus Pseudomonas; species Pseudomonas sp. AC136. The sequence goes on along the minus strand of NZ_OZ409865.1, from coordinate 3,414,940 downwards.
CGCCATGCTGCGCGAATCACGGGCGGCGAATCAACCGCCCGTTGCGGCAATGCGGCTTAGCGCTTCTTAACGATGCCGTAGATGACCAGCAGAACGATCGCGCCGACTACCGCGCCGACAAAGCCGGCCGCTTCGCCCGCCTGATACAGGCCCAGCGCCTGGCCGCCGTAGGTGGCTGCCAACGAACCGGCGATACCCAGCAGGATGGTCATGATCCAACCCATGCTGTCGTCGCCCGGCTTGAGGAAGCGCGCGATCAGGCCCGCGAAGAAACCAATAATGATGGTGCCGATAATGCCCATGGAAATCCCCTCTCAATGGCAAAGGTGCCAACGCTGGCACCTGAAATCAGAGAGTAGGCGAACGGGGAGGTTCCATGTTTAGGTCCAGGCAACCGCGACCCAGGCGAAAGGCCGGCGCTTATTTGATCAGCGCTTGAACCTTGGCCACTTGCGCATCCAGCGTGGCGCGGTCGACGCTGCGCACGGTGGCGTGGCCCACCTTGCGGCCAGCCTTGAACGCTTTGCCATAGTGGTGCACGTGGCAGTCATCGATGGCGATCACCTGCTCAACCGCCGGCACTTCGCCGATGAAGTTGAGCATGGCGCTCTCGCCCAGCTTGGCGGTAGAGCCCAACGGCAGGCCGGCGACGGCGCGCAGGTGGTTCTCGAACTGGCTGCACTCGGCGCCTTCAATCGTCCAGTGCCCGGAGTTGTGCACCCGTGGCGCGATTTCGTTGGCCTTGAGGCCGCCATCCACTTCGAAGAATTCGAAGGCCAACACGCCCACGTAATCGAGCTTGGTGAGCACGCGGCTCACGTAGTCCTCGGCCAGCGCTTGCAGCGGGTGGTCGGTGCTGGCGATGGACAGGCACAAAATGCCGTTCACATGGGTGTTGTGCACCAGCGGGTAGAAACGGGTTTCGCCATCGCGGGCGCGCACGGCCACCAGCGACACTTCGCCGGTGAACGGCACGAAGCCTTCGAGCAAGCACGGTACGCTGCCCAACTCGGCGAAGGTGCCGACTACATCTTCAGGCTTGCGCAGCACTTTCTGGCCTTTACCGTCGTAGCCCAGGGTGCGGGTTTTCAGCACCGCAGGCAGGCCGATGGTGGCGACGGCGGCGTCGAGGTCGGCTTGCGACTGAATGTCGGCGAACGCGGGCGTGGGAATGCCCAGGTCTTTGAACATGCTTTTTTCGAACCAGCGGTCGCGAGCGATGCGCAGGGCGTCGGCGCTGGGATAAACCGGCACGAACTGCGACAGGAAGGCCACGGTTTCAGCCGGCACGCTTTCGAATTCGAAGGTCACCAGGTCCACTTCGTCGGCCAGTTGGCGCAGGTGCTCCTGGTCGTTGTAATCGGCGCGCAAGTGCTCGCCCAAGGCAGCTGCGCAGGCATCTGGCGCCGGGTCGAGAAAGGCGAAGTTCATGCCCAGCGGCGTGCCCGCCAGCGCCAACATGCGACCCAGTTGGCCGCCACCGATTACACCGATTTTCATCTTTTACCGCCCCATTCGAAACTCAGACACAGCGGCGCTCGGCGCCGCATAAAACCGGCGTGGCATCAGGCGATGCGCGGGTCCGGGTTATCCAGCACGCTGTCCGTTTGCTCGGTACGGAATTGCTTCAGCGCGGCGTGGAACTGCGGGTGTTGATGGCCAAGAATGCTCGCCGCCAACAAGGCCGCGTTCACCGCGCCGGCCTTGCCGATGGCCAGGGTGGCGACCGGAATGCCGGCTGGCATTTGCACAATCGACAACAGCGAATCGACGCCCGAGAGCATCGACGACTGCACCGGCACGCCCAGCACCGGCAGGTGCGTTTTGGCCGCGCACATACCTGGCAAATGGGCCGCGCCGCCAGCGCCGGCGATGATCACCTGAATGCCACGGCCTTCGGCTTCTTCGGCGTACTGGAAAAGCAAATCCGGGGTGCGGTGAGCGGACACAACCTTCACTTCGTAAGGAATGCCCAGCTTCTCCAGCATATCGGCGGTGTGGCTAAGGGTGGACCAATCGGACTTGGAGCCCATGATCACGCCAACCAGTACGCTCATCGTCGTGCCTCTTCTCATTGGCGCCTGGCGGCGCGGCAAAAACTAACAAGCCACGCTGGAAAACCAGGCGTGGCTTGTATGCGAGACCGGAGCGAAGCCGGCCAAAGGCCGCGCAGTATAACGTAAAGATTCGGGAAAACAGTACCCGCCAAAAGCGACCGTTTGGCGGGGCATTCGCGCCACGTTCGAGCCATTTGAACGCGGCGCGGGCACTGGCCTGTCAGGCCTTGGCGGGGTCGCCGTCTTCCCGGATCTCTTGGTAGCGACGCTCCAGTTCCTGGCGCAAATCGCGGCGCTGTTGCGCTTGGCGGAAGCGGCGCTTTTCATCGGCGCTTTCCGGCTCCAGCGGCGGCACCACGGTTGGGCTGCCGTTATCGCCCACAGCCACCATGGTGAAAAAGCAGCTGTTGGTGTGGCGCACCGACTTTTCACGGATGTTTTCGGTCACCACTTTCACGCCGATTTCCATCGACGTGCGCCCGGTGTAATTCACCGAGGCGAGAAAGGTCACCAGCTCACCGACATGCACCGGCTCGCGGAAAATCACCTGGTCCACCGACAAGGTCACCACGTAAGTACCGGCATAGCGGCTGGCGCAGGCGAAGGCCACTTCGTCGAGGTATTTGAGCAGCGTGCCGCCGTGCACGTTGCCAGAGAAGTTGGCCATGTCGGGCGTCATCAAGACGGTCATTGTCAGCTGGGAGTTTCCGGGTTCCATGGTCGTCTCGTTTGCCCTGAGAAAGTGAGCGCGCAAGCCTGACGGCAAACGCGCACTGGCGCTGTTTAGCATTGGCTATGGGAACGATGCAACGCCCTTGCGCGTCACGTCCGGGCGAACCGCTTAGCGGCTGCCGGCCAGACTGCGCGCGCGGCAGGCGGGCAACTCTTCGACCAGGTCGCTGGCGCTGCAAGCCAGGCCATAGCGTTCGCGCAATGCCGCCAGTTCGCCGGCGTGTTGTTCAAGGAAGCGGTTGAAGCGTTCCAGCAACTGCGGATGCTCGAGCGTGCTCAAGTGAAAACTGGTGCGCGCCAGCGGCAACTGCGGGTCTGCCACCAGGCGCTCGCCCGGCTCGCCCATTTCCTGCAATTGCAGACGCACCACTTCGGCGTTGGCGTACACCGCATCGATGCGCCCGCGCAGCGCCATGCGAATCAGCCCACCAATGTCATTGGCTTCAAGCAACTCCACCTCACCGCTGGCCATCTGCTCAGCCCAGGCTTGCGGGGTGAACCCACGCACCGTGCCGAGCCGCTTCACCGCCGCTCGGCCCATGCCCAGGCGTTCGTGCAGCACCAGCGTGGCGTCCACCAGATTGATGGCGGCATGGCTGTAATACATGCGCCGGTCGCCCTTCAACTCGCGCGACCATTGCGGGTTGTCGGGAAAGATCACGTCGAGGTTTTCGCTATTGAGCAAATCGTGGTGCAGGCGATTGAGCGGACGCGGCAGCAGTTGCAGCGTCATCTTTTGGTCGTCGGCGAAGCGCTGCAACAGCTCCACCGCATAACCTTCCACCGGCTGCCCGGGCTGGGCGCGAAAGTACGGCATGTAGTCGTGGCTTTCGATGCCCACACGCAGGGTTTCGGCTTGAGCCGAGCCCACCGTCAACACCATTGCCAGCCACCAACACCACCGCATACGCCCGCTCCGAAACGACTGATTAAAACGTAGCAGCTAACACGCCGTCAGGCATGAACCAGATACCAGCGCCAATCCTGCTCACCGACCTCGCCCATGAACTCGCGGTATTCGGTGTACTTGATGGCCAGATACACCTTTAGGTACGCCTCGCCGAACGCCTCTTTGGCCCAGTCGGACTGCTCCAGCGCTTTCAACGCCGTCAGCCAATCGGTGGGCAAGAACTCCGTGGCCTGGGCATAGCCGTTGCCGGTAATCGGCGCGCCGGGGTCGATTTGCTGGCGAATGCCGTGCTGCATGCCCGCCAGAATCGCCGCTGCCGCCAGATACGGGTTGGCGTCGGCGCCGCAAATGCGGTGCTCAATATGCCGACTCACCGCCGGCCCGCCTGGAACCCGCAGCGACACGGTGCGGTTGTTAATGCCCCACGTCAGCGCCAGCGGCGCATAGCTGTTGGCCTGGAAGCGGCGGAACGAGTTGGCGTTGGGGCAGAACAGCGCGAGCGAGTCGAGCAGCGTGTGCATCATGCCGCCGATGGAATGGCGCAACAGCGGCGTGCCAGCCGGGTCTTCGCTGGCGAACAGGTTATTGCCCTCGGCATCGGCCAGGCTGACGTGCATGTGCATGCCGGTGCCGGCCAAATCGCCAAACGGCTTGGCCATAAAGCACGCCTGCAAACCGTGTTTGTTGGCCACGCCTTTGACCAGCCGCTTATAGCGCACGCCTTCATCGATGGCCTGCAACGCGTCGAAACGGTGCTCCAGAGTGATTTCCACCTGCCCGGGCGCGTATTCCGAAATGGCCGTGCGCGCCGGCAAGCCCTGGGCTTCGCAGGCGTCGTACAGATCGTTCAGAAACGGCTGCAACTGCTCCAGCTCGTACACGCCGTACACCTGAGTGGCATGGGGACGCGCGCCGTTGGCCTGTCGCGCCGGCAGCGGTCGGCCGTTCTCGCCACGCTCGCGGTCGAGCAAATAAAACTCCAGCTCCACCGCCATCACCGGATAAAAACCGTCCGCTTTCAGGCGTTCGATCACGTTCACCAATACGTGACGCGGATCGGCCACCGCTGCCGGCAATCCCTGTTGCGGATGCATGCTCACCTGCACCTGACCGGTGGGCGGTGTGCGCCACGGTTGCAAGGTCAGGCTGCCGGGCAGCGGGTAGGTCCAGCAATCGGCGTCGCCGACTTCCCAGACCAGACCGGTGTCTTCAACGTCGTCGCCATTAATGGTCAGGCCAAGAATGGTGCTCGGCAGCGGTCGGCCGTTGGCGTACATCGCCAGCAGCTCGTCGCGGTGCAACAGCTTGCCGCGCGGCACGCCGTTGCTGTCGATTAGGAACACTTCGATGCTGCGCACCTGCGGATTGGCAGCGAGGAAATCGTGGGCTTCCTGAATGTTGGCAAAGTCCATGGGGGTTACTCGCTCTGTTCGCGCGCGCCGGGCAGAGCCAGCAATTCGGTGAGTGCCTGATCGAGGGTGGCGAGCAGGCGGTCGACGTCAGCGGCCGTGGTGTCGGGGCAGCACAGAGTCATGTTGTGGAACGGCGTGATCAGAATGCCGCGGTTGATCAGGTACAGGTGCAAAGCCATTTGCAGCGCATCGTGGAACGCCGCCTCGGCTTCAGCCCCGGTGGCCGGCAGCCGCGTGCAGAACTGGAACTCGCAGCGCGCGCCCAATTGCGTGACTGACCAGGCCAACTGGTGCTTGCCGATCAGCGCCGCAAAGCCCTGAGCCAGGCGCTCGGCCAACGGCAACATGTGGGCGTAGGCGCTTTCAGTCATTACCTCTTCAAGGTTGACGCGCATGCAATGCATCGCCAGCGCATTGGCCGATAACGTGGTTCCCATGCCGCTGTGGCCGTGGCTTTGCCCGTGACTGCTGGCGCGGCTGCGCGCTTCGATCATGGCCTGGGCCATGGCGGCGCTGCAGCCATACACCGAACATGGCACGCCGCCGGCAATCGGTTTGCCGAGGGTGATGAAATCCGGCTCCAGGTTCCACACGCGGGTGCAGCCGCCGGGGCCGGTGGAGATGGTGTGGGTTTCGTCGATGATCAGCAGCGTGCCGTAACGGCGCGTGAGTTCACGCAGCTTCGCCAGGTAACCGGGCGCGGGCAGCACCATGCCGATGTTGGTCATCGCCGGCTCGCAGAGTACGGCGGCGACGTCTTCGCTTTGCAGCGCTGCTTCCAATGCGGCGAGGTCGTTGAACGGCACGCTGCGGCTGTGCTCGGTGAGGTCGTAAGCCTGGCCGAGCAAACCAGGGCGGTGCACGGTGCGGCCGTCTTGCCAGCGCACCATCACGTCATCGACGGTGCCGTGGTAGCAACCGTCGAACACCAGCAGGGTTTTGCGCTGGGTGATCGCGCGGGCCCAGCGCACCACAAAGCGGTTGGCGTCGGTGGCGGTGGTCGCCACCTGCCAATAGGGCAAGCCGAAACGCTCGGCGAGCAATTCGCCCACCACCACGGCGTCTTCGCCTGGCAACATGGTGGTCAGGCCATTGGCGCCCTGCTCGGCCAGCGCGCGGGCAATCGGCGCGGGGGAATGGCCGAACATACTGCCGGTATCGCCGAGGCAGAAATCCACGTACTCATGGCCGTCGACATCGTAAAACCGAGCGCCTTGCGCGCGGCTGACAAACAGCGGCGAGGGCGTCGACCAATCGCTCATCCAATGCATCGGCACGCCACCAAACAGCGAACCGCGTGCCCGTTCGGCGAGGGCGACAGACTTGGGATTATCGGCAAGAAAACGCGCGCGCTCTTGGGCGGCAAATTGTTCGATTACGCGGTCACTGATGCCACTGGCAGTCATGGGAAACGTCTCGTTAGAAAGTTGCCACATGCTGATTTGTGATCACAGTTGTGTCAAGCGGACTCCGTATTGCGTATTTTTGGCGAAATTCTTAAAGTCTGTGATCACAAACATCAGCCAGTGAGCGACCGTCATGACCCACGAATGCAGCCTGACCCTGAACCAACTGCCGGCGCCGCCGGTTCTGGCCGAGTAACGCACCCATGGCCGAGAACCTCCAGGACCTGCTCTATCAGCAACTGCGTGCCGGCCTACTGGCCGGGCAATTCAAACCCGGCGAACGCCTGAAAATCCGCGACCTCGCCGCCGCACTCGGCACCAGCCCCATGCCCGTGCGCGCCGCGCTACAGCGATTGGTGGCCGAAGGCGCCCTGGAGGGCGAACCGCAACGGTCGCTGCGGGTTCCAGCCATGACCCGTGAACGGTTTCTGCATATTTTCCAGGTGCGTTTGGCCCTCGAAGGCCTGGCCGTAGAGCTCGCCGCAACCCAACTGAGCGCCGATGACATGGCCGTGCTGCAAGGCTGCGTCGAGCGCATGGAAGAAGCGCTGGAACGGCGCGATGTGCAGGGTTATCTCAACGACAACAGCCAGTTCCACCTGACGCTGTACACCGCCTGCCGAAATCCGATTCTGCTGCGCCAGATCGAGAGCCTGTGGCTGCAAGTGGGGCCGTTCTTTAACCGGCTGTTTACCGAGGCGGATCTGTCGCTGCGCCTGAATGACTTCCACGACGACACGCTGAAAGCGCTGCAGGCCGGAGACGGCAAAGCCGCCCGGGCGGCGATGGAGCAGGATTTGACGTATTTTGGGAATTTTTTGCTGAATTTGCTGGAGCTGGAGGGGGTTCAGGCGGGGACATCCGTCATTCCCGCGAAGGCGGGAATCCAGAATCTTTAGTCAGGCGCTATCTTGGGCGCGCCACGAAAATAGCCTCCAAGTCCGAAATACTGGATCCCCGCCTTCGCGAGGATGACGGCTGTACGTGTTGGAATCGCCGTCAACCTCGCGAAACCAGCGATCCGCCGCCTGCGCGGGAATGACGGATGTGTGGTTAAAACTCCGTCATCCTCGCGCACGCGGGGATCCAGAATCTTGAGTCAGGCGCTGTCTTGGACGCGCCACGGAAATAGCCGCCAGGTCCGACGATTCGGGTTCCAGCGTATCCAGCCGAGCGCCTCTCCCAACCCCCAACAACCACTCAACTCTCCAGCCACACCTCACGCGCCCACTTCCACACCGAGTCCCAGCTTTCGTCGGTGAGGTCTTCTTCATCGCCGTCCCACAGCAACACGGTGCCGTCGAGTTCGACGCAGTAGTAGTTGCCGTTGTCTTCGCACAACGGAATCAGTTCGCGCGGCACGCCGAGCGACCAGGCCACCGAGGCCACTTCCGGCAAATAGGTGTGGGATTGCGGGTCGGTGACGGTTACCGGCTCCAGGCGCCCGTACACCACGTCGCTGACTTTGAGCAGAAACTCGCGGAATTCGAATGGAATATTGATCAGCAGCTGCTCTTCAATTTCCACCAGCAGCTCTTCATCCGGCAGTTCAAGGGGCACCGGTACCTTCTCGTTGAGCTCACGCAGCTCGTCGATCACTTCTTCCATGGCGGGCTCTCCTCGGGCAATGGGATGGGCTTTATACAGTAGCTGGCGGGTAGAAAAAAACTATCTGGCCGTAATCGAAAAAACCCGGGCAAGCCCGGGTTTTTTACTGTCGCGACGCCGCAAAGGTTTAGCTGTTCTGACGGATACCCGCCACCAGCCAAGGAGCGTTCTCGCTGTTGGCCCGCTCCATGCGCCAGCTTTCGCTGAACGCTTCGCCCTGGTCAAAACGCGAAGTCTTGACGATGCCGCGGAAGGTCAGCGTGGCGACGGTTTTGTCCGCCAGCTCGTCGATACCGTCGAGCTGAGCCTGCAGTTCTTCCACGTAAGTGGACTGGAAGCCCTCGCCCAATTCGTCGCGCTCGGCCTTCAGGAAGCTGAGCATCTGCGGGGTCACGAATTCGGCGATCTTGTCCATCTCCGCCGCGTCCCAGTGTTGCTGCAGGGCCATGAAGTGCTCTTTGCCGGCTTCGACAAAACGCTGCTCGTTAAACCAGCTCGGTGCATTGATGACCGGCGCTGCTGCAGCCGAGCTGCCACCGCCGAAAATCGAGTTACTGGCCGGAGCAACCGGCTGATTCACCGGCATTTCACGTTGCATCGGCGCGTAACCACCGGCAGCGGCTGGCTGGCCAGCGTTCTGCTGACGACGACGGGCGGCGATGAAGCGGAAGATCACAAAGGCGATCAGGGCAATGATCAGGAAGTCGAAAATCTGCATGCCTTGGAAGCCGTCGCCCATAAACATCGAGGCCAACAGGCCGCCAGCGGCCAGACCGGCCAATGGGCCCAACCAACGGGACGCGCCACTGGTGGCGGCAGCAGCCGGAGCGGCTTTGCCCGGTGCGGCGGCCTGGTTGGCCGGCGGGGTGGCTTGACGGGTTTGATGGGTTGGCGCGGAGCCGAACGATTTACCGCCGCCCATGCGCTTTGCATTGGCGTCGAGGCTGAGCGTCAACGCGACGCAGAGCATCATGGCCAGGCTGATGAAACGTTTCATGGTTCGCAACTCTCTTTAAAAGGACTCAACGCGCGCCATGTTGCACACGCTTCCCGGTGATGACCAGCAGCAGAATGTTTCCGGATTTATGCCGTTTAGTTCTGTCCGCCATCAGAAGCGCAGCCGTGTTTGACGCGCAGTTGATGATCTTTACGTAGGACAATGCTGCCAGCCTTGCCGTTCGTGTAATCGAAATTGCGGCTGAACCAGGCGGCAGACTGCGCCAGCGTGGCGTTGACAGGCGGAACGGCAAATTCCCAGTACGGATCGTCGTCCATCCTGCAGCTACCGCTCAGGGTTAAACGCGGTGCGTCTTCGCCGGTTTCACGCTGCTGCGGCTCCGGCTGGAAATTCTTGGCGAGCAGCACCAGGTCGTCGTTGTCGTAGTCGGTGTAGTAATAAAGCAGCTCGGTGCCGCGCACATCGAGCAAGCCCTTGCCGATGCGCTCGAATCCAAACGGCTGCGCCCTCATCAGGAAACCCGCGCTGCGCTGGTACACCCAGCCCGGCTTGCTGGTGTCGAACGGGGTGGCCGGGAACGGCACGGTGTCGAGAAACTCCAGCAGCAGTTTGCCGTCAGCGCTGGTAGACAAGCGGAACAGCTCATACGCCCCTTCGCCACGCCCCTTGATCAGCGCCTGGCCCTCGCCCGTTATCGCCACTTCACGCAAGCGCAGGCCTTCGCCCAAGGCCCCGGCAATGGCGCGGTGCACCTGCTTGCCCTCGTGTAGCTGGTAAACCACCTGCTCAACCTGGGCCTTGCCGCCTTGCGGGCGATAGGCGAAGCGCACCTCTTCCAACTGCCACTGCGGCCCTTTGGTGAGCACTTTTGTGGTGGCCGGAAGTACGCAGCGCTGCTTGCGCATGGCATCGGTGATGCCGGGCATGTCGTCGCCCAGGCACAAGTCTTCGGCCATGATCGACTGCGTCGGGTACGGCGCCTTGCCGGCATTGATGCCCGGGTTGGGGTTGGTGCTCGCGCAGGCGACAGGCTCGGGGTCGATGGTGTCGTCATTTTCTTCATAAGACGGCGTAGACGCGTAGTCGAGCTCTTCGGGCTTGCGCGGCGGGCGGCCGAGGTCCGGCTCGCGAACCGTCACCGACCAGCGCTCCACTGGCGGCTTGGGCAATTGCTGGGTGCTTTTGAGCTGCAACTGCGGCGTGGCGCCGGTGGTCAGGGTGAAGTTGGTGTCGAACCAGGTCGGGCCATCTTTAAATAGCAGGGTTTCCAGCGTGGACGTGTCCATGTCGCCGTAGACCGCCGGGTGGGTGAACTCGAAACGCGGCAGCGCAAAGCAGGCAGTGGGCAGCGACAGTTCGGCCACTTGCTTGGCCTGGCCGATGCTCACGGCGCGGATGGTCGATTGGGGTTCGCGATAACCCTCTTTGGCCAACAGCGCGGTATCGCCGCGCACATCGAGCAACACGCCGGGTCCGACATCCACCATTTTCAACGGACTGAGTTGCACCAAGTGCAAATGACCCTCCTGCTGCACCGACACCCAGCCGTCCATGCGCGCATCGGTAAACCAGTTTTGCGTCACCTCATTGAGCAGCGTTTTGCCCGTTAGCGCTTTGCCTTCAACGTGCAGCGTGGCCAGGTTGTACAGCCCGTTTGAGCCATAGAGCACCAACGCATCGTTAGGCCCGGCGCTGATGGCGGCGAAGATGTTGGTCGCGTAGAGCCTCTCTTCCTTCGCACCCACGGCCTTGGTGATGGTCTCGTCACTGAGCTTGCGGCCGTTCATACGCAGAACGTACGTCACCCGTTCGCGCTGCATGCCGGTGTTCCAGTCGAGGTACTTGCTGACGTCGCGCTCTACACTCAGCGGCGGGCCGTCTTTGCCAAACAGGCCGGCGACGGCATGCAGCGGCACGAGTAAGGAGGTAAGCAAGGCGACAAGGGGGGTCAGGCGCACGGTGAAATCCTTTCAGCCGAAAATAGGGGCGGGAAATGCATCGCGGCTAAAGCCGCTCCTACAGAAAACACACGATCCTGTGGGAGCGGCTTTAGCCGCGATTGGTTCTAACAGAAAACGAAACCTTCAGAGCGGTTCTAACTTCGCATAACCCATCATCAACCACTTGGTGCCCTCAGCCGCGAAGTTCACCTGCACCCGCGCCTGCGCGCCGGCGCCTTCGAAGTTGAGAATCACCCCTTCGCCAAACAGGGCGTGCTTAACCGCCTGGCCCAAGCGGAATTCGGTGTCGGGCACTTCGGCGTTGGCAAACATGCTGCCGGTGTTGGCGCCGCGATTGCTGTTGCCATAAGGGCGGCTGACGCTGTTGGACAGGCGCACTTCCTGAATCAACGCCGGCGGCACTTCGCGTACAAAGCGCGAGACTTTGTTGTACGTCTCGCTGCCATATAAACGGCGCGTCTCGGCGTAAGTAAGCACCAGGTTCTGCATGGCGCGGGTGATGCCCACGTAAGCCAGGCGCCGCTCTTCTTCCAAGCGACCCGGTTCTTCCAGGCTCATCTTGTGCGGGAACAGCCCCTCTTCCATGCCCACCAAAAACACCAGCGGGAATTCCAGGCCTTTGGCGCTGTGCAGCGTCATCAACTGCACGCTGTCTTCGTGTTCGTCGGCTTGCGCGTCGCCCGCTTCCAGCGAAGCGTGGCCGAGGAAGGCGGCCAATGGCGTCTGGTCGTCTTCTTCGCTGTTTTCGAAATTGCGCGCGGCGCTGACCAATTCCTCAAGGTTTTCCACCCGAGCCTGGCCTTTCTCGCCTTTTTCTTCTTTGTGATAAGTGATGAGGCCGGACTGCTCGATCACCGTTTGGGTCATCAGGTGCAGCGGCATTTCCATGACCTTGGCCGCGAGGTTTTCGATCAGCTCGATAAACCCGCCCAGCGCACTGGCAGCGCGACCGGTCACACCTTTATTGGCCACCAACTGGCGCATGGCTTCCCACATCGACAGATCGCTGTGACGCGCGTGTTCGCGGATCGCTTCCACGGTTTTCTCGCCAATACCACGCGCCGGCACGTTGATGATCCGCTCCAGCGCCGCATCGTTCCCGCGCCCTTCTAGCAGGCGCAGATAAGCCATGGCGTTTTTGATTTCGGCGCGCTCGAAGAAGCGCTGGCCGCCGTAGATGCGGTACGGAATACGCTCGCGCAGCAGCGCCTCTTCCAGCACCCGCGACTGGGCGTTGGAGCGGTAAAGAATGGCGATTTCGCTGCGCAACAAGCCGTTTTTACGCAGCGCGTCTCCGATGGTTTCGACCACGTAACGCGCTTCGTCGTGTTCGTTGAACGCGGCATACAGGCTGATGGCGTCGCCGTCGCCGCCGTCGGTCCACAGCTCTTTGCCCAGGCGCCCACTATTGTTGACGATCAGCGCGTTGGCGGCCTTGAGAATGCTGGCCGTGGAGCGGTAGTTCTGCTCCAGGCGAATGGTCTCGGCATCCGGGAAATCGCTGGAGTACTGGTGAATGTTCTCAATTTTGGCGCCGCGCCAGCCATAGATCGACTGGTCGTCATCGCCCACCACCATCAGGCTGTCGCCGCCTTTGCCGAGCAGGCGCAGCCAGGCGTATTGCACGGCGTTGGTGTCTTGGAATTCGTCGACCAGAATGTGGCGGAAGCGGCGCTGGTAATGCTCCAGCAGGCCCGGGTTGTCGCGCCACAGGTCGAGGGCACGCAGCAGCAGTTCGGAGAAATCGATCACCCCGGCGCGCAGGCACGCCGCTTCGTAGGCTTCATAAACAGAGCGCATGGTGGCGAGGAACATGTCGCCGCCCGGCTGGATATGCTTGGGCCGCAGGCCTTCGTCTTTCTGACCATTGATAAACCACTGCGCCTGACGCGCCGGCCAGCGTTGTTCATCCAGGCCCAGCTCACGCATCACGCGCTTGACCAGGCGCTGCTGGTCGTCGCTGTCGAGAATCTGGAAATTCTGGTTCAGCCCCGCTTCCTGCCAATGCGCCCGCAACAGGCGATGGGCCAGGCCGTGGAACGTGCCCACCCACATGCCGGCCGGGTTGAGCCCGAGCAGTTGCTGAATGCGGTGACGCATTTCGGCGGCGGCTTTGTTGGTGAACGTCACCGACAGAATCGAGTGCGGCGAGGCGCCTTCAACCTGGATCAACCAGGCGATGCGGTGCACCAGCACGCGGGTTTTGCCGGAACCAGCGCCGGCCAGAACCAACTGACGCCCCACCGGGGCCGCTACGGCCTGGCGTTGAGCGTCGTTGAGGGAATTAAGCAGAAGGGAGAGATCGTCGCGCATCGCGGCATTCTAGGGGGCCGGGGTAGTGAGGGCAAACGCCGCACGACCGATGCGCGCCGCAACGCTTTGCCGACGACCGGCAGGTCAACGCAGCGGCGCTGGCCGCGCTATCGAAAGTAAGGGGTATTCACCATGAAAATGCCGAGATTGAGCCTTGGGCCAACGGCTTCGGTTGTGTATGCTCCGGCCACGACTAGGCATAACCATTACAAGAAAAGGGCCTATGACCGCACATTCCAGGCGTCCTCTCGAACTGCCACTGGCAGAGACCGATCGAGACATTCGCCAGCTGTTCGCTACCGACATCGCCGTTGAGCGCACTCGTTTGTTGTACGAGGGCTCACGCATTCCCACCCTGTTCATGCTGCTTTGCGGCCTGGCCTGCGCCTACCTGTTATGGGAGCCGCGCGGCGACCTGCTGCTCGCCGGCTGGCTGGTGGGCGTGGTGACGCTGGCGGTGCTGCGCCTGATTCAGGTGGCCGCGTTCAATGCCGCGCTGCCGTCGCGCCAAGCCAAACCCCATTGGCGGCAGATGTTTTTGCTCGGCGCCTTCGCCTCGGGCGTGGCCCTGGCCATTGGCGCCATCGCGCTGGTGCCGCCGAACGCCTTCTTCCAGCAAGTGCTGATGTTCGGGCTGATCAGCGCGGCCATTTTGTCCGCCAGCGTCGCCTACGCCGTTAGCCTCACCGCCTTTCTGACCTTCGCCCTGCCCTGCTTGGTGCCGGCGGTGGGCTATTTGCTGCTGTCCGGCAACGACACCCAACAAGGTTGGGGCCTGCTTGGCCTGATCCTGTTCGGCGCGTTGCTGGTCGTGGCCTGGCAGATCAACCGGCTGGTGCAGCGCAGCCTGGTGCAGCGCTTTCATAACCAGGCGCTGATCAGCCGTCTGGAACACGCCAAAGGCCAGGCCGAAGGCCTGAACGGCGAGCTGGCGCGGGAAATAGAACAGCGCCGTCGCGCCGAACGCGAACTGCGCGACGCCCACAATGAGCTGGAAATACGCGTGGCCCAGCGCACGCTGGAGCTGGATGCTGCCAGCCATGCCCTGAGCAAAAGCGAAGCGCGCTTGGCCATGGCCCTGGAAGCCAGTGAGCTGGGCATGTGGGACTGGAACCTGGAAACCGACGAGGTGCACCATTCGCGCCTCAAGGAACTGTTCGGCCTCGACCCCAACGCCGTCACCGCCATGCTGCGCGACCTGAAACCGCGCCTGCACCCCGAAGACCTGCCCCTGCTGCGCCGCACCTTGGTCGAGCACATGAAAGGCCTGACCGACGGCTACGAAATCGAATACCGCGTCCGCCGCGCCGACAACCAATGGCTGTGGGTGGAAGACCGCGGCCGCGCCGTGGAGCGCGACGCCAGTGGCCGTGTCACGCGCATGCTCGGCACCCGCCGCGACATCACCGCCTGGAAAAGCCGCGACGAAGAACAGCGCCTGGCCGCCATCGTGTTCGAGGCCGCCAGCGAAGGCATCATCATTCTCGACCCCGACTACAAAGTACTCGCCGTTAACCAGGCCTACAGCGACGTGACCGGCTACGGCGCCGAGGAAGTCCACGGCCAGAGCGTGACGCGCATGATCGGCAGCCGCGACAACCGCGGCCAATACGAAGTGATCCGTCAGGAGCTGGAGCAGCACGGCAAATGGCAGGGCGAGCTGGTGGAAACCCGTAAGAACGGCGAGCTGTACCCGCAATGGCTGCAAATGAACGTGGTGCACGACAGCCGTGGCCGGGTCAGCCACATCGTCGGCTTCTTCGCTGACCTCACCTCGCGCCGCGAAGCCGAGGAACGCCTGCGTTACCTCTCGCACTACGACGAACTCACCGGCCTAGCCAACCGCACGCTGTTCAAAGCGCGCCTGCACGAAGCGAGCGAACGGGCTCGCCAAGGCGAGCGCACGTTGGCGTTGCTGCACATCGACCTTGACCGTTTCAAACTGCTCAACGACAGCCTGGGCCACGAAGTGGCCGATCAGTTGCTGCGGCAAATGAGCCGCCGCCTGACCCAATCCATGCCGGAAGCCGACACCCTGGCGCGGCTCTCGGGCGATGAATTTGCCGTGATTCTCGACAGCTACGGCAGCCTGTCGAACCTGGCCCGTCTGGCCAGCCGCTTGCTCGCCAAATTGCGCACGCCCATGACCGTGGGCGGCCAGGAACTGGTGGTCAGCGCTTCCATCGGCATCAGTCTGCTGCCGGAAAACGCGCGGGAAATGAGCGCGCTGATCAGCCAGGCCAACATGGCCATGCAGCACGCCAAGCACCTGGGCGGCAACACCTTCCAGTTCTTCACCGACAACCTGCAAGCCTGCACGCTGGAGCGCCTGCAACTGGAAAACCAACTGCGCAAAGGCATCGAGCTGGGCCAGTTGGAAGTCTTCTACCAACCGAAACTGTGCATGGTCACCGACACCCTCAGCTCGGCCGAGGCGCTGGTGCGCTGGCGTCACCCGGAACACGGCCTGGTGCCGCCCGGCGACTTTATCGGCCTGGCCGAAGAAACCGGCTTAATCGCGCCCATCGGCGAATTCGTGCTGCGCCAAGCCTGCCGTCAGGCGCGCGAATGGCAGACCATGGGCCTGGCCGATATTCGCGTGTCGGTGAATCTTTCGGTGCACCAACTGCGCCAAGGCAACCTCACCGCACTGGTGCGCCAGGTGCTCGACGAAACCGGGCTGGCACCGCACCTGCTGGAACTGGAACTGACCGAAAGCCAGTTGCTCGACAACGTCGAGAACGTGATCAGCACCTTCCACCAACTGCGGCAGATGGGCGTGAAACTGGCCATCGACGACTTCGGCACCGGCTATTCCTCGCTGAGCTACCTCAAGCGCTTCCCGGTGGATTACGTGAAGATCGACCAATCCTTCATCCGCGACCTGTCAGCCAACGGCGAGGACGCCGCTATCACGCGCGCCATTATCGCCATGGCCCACAGCCTGGAACTGAAAGTGGTGGCCGAGGGCGTGGAAACCCAGGCGCAGATGAACTTCCTCAAAGCCCAGCAGTGCGACGAGATCCAGGGCTTCCTGATCAGCCGGCCGTTGGCGGCGGAGCATTTCGTTAAATTGTTGCTGGAGCAGAGCAGCATCGCCTCCTGAAAGTCCGCCACCCTGTGGGAGCGGCTTTAGCCGCGATTGGCCCTAGAGGAATGCGACCGTCTCGAGGTTTTTTCCGTACCTGCTGCACA
Source organism: Pseudomonas sp. AC136 (assembly GCF_979258585.1). Classification (NCBI taxonomy): domain Bacteria; kingdom Pseudomonadati; phylum Pseudomonadota; class Gammaproteobacteria; order Pseudomonadales; family Pseudomonadaceae; genus Pseudomonas; species Pseudomonas sp. AC136. The sequence goes on along the minus strand of NZ_OZ409865.1, from coordinate 3,398,388 downwards.
GTTTCAACCTCTGCTCGCCACGCCTTCGCCAGCCTGTGGCGAACCTCGCAATTGCTCATCGCCAACCTCGCCATCATGCGCGGCCGCACGCGCCCTGCGTGGTCTTAACGATGAGGAGAGCCGACATGCTCAAGAAGTATCCCCGCCTGCTGACGGCTCTGGCCCTGGCCTCGGCATCGCTGTTGCCGACAACCGCCATGGCCCTGAGCGTGGGCGAAGCCCAGGTGCTCTCAAGCCTCAGCCAACCGCTGCGCGCGCAAATCGAATTGCAGGGCGTGCGTGATCTCGGTCCGGAAGAACTGAAAGTGCGCCTGGCCTCCCCCGAGGCGTTCAAAAAAGCCGGCATCGACCGTGACAGCGCCGTACTGGCGCTGAAATTCGAGACCACGCTGAACGCCAAAGGTCAGAGCATGATCCGCGTGACCACCAGCCGCCCGATCACCGAGCCGTACCTGAACTTCCTCGTGGAAGTGGTTTCCCCGGATGGTTTGCAGCTGCGTGAATACAGCCTGCTGATCGACCCGCCAAACTACGCCTACGCCGCGCCGGCACCGGTGAGCGCCCCGGTGGCAGCTGCCGCGCCCGTGACCAAGCCGAAAGCCCCGGTCGCCGCGCCAGCTGTTGCCCCGGTTGCCACCGCGCCTGCCGTAGCCAGCACCGCAGCCGCTGCCGACGCGCCTGTTGCCGGCGGCCAATACCGCACGCAGACCAATGATCGGCTCTGGGACATCGCCCAACGCATTCGCGGCGATGCCTCGCCGCAGCAGGCCATGCTGGCCATCCAGCGCCTGAACCCGGACGCCTTCAGCAACGGCAACATCAACCGCATGAAGAGCGCGCAAACCCTGCAACTGCCTAACCGGGAGCAACTGCACGCCACCGACCGCAGCGACGCCCTGGCGCAAACCCAGCAGCAACAACAAAGCTGGAAAGGCGAAGGCGTGGCCCAGCTGGACGCGCGCAAACGCACCGAAGCCGGCAGTGCGCCTGCTACCCAGGCGGCCAGCGACACGTTGAGCCTGGTAGGCGAACAAGGCAGCGGCCGTGCCGAACATAAAGACGGCGCCAAAGGCAGCAAGGCCGCCGCCAAGCAGGAAGCGGACAACCGCTTGGCATTGGCTCAGGAAGAACTGGCCCAGGCCCGGCGCGAAGGCGAAGAGCTGTCCAGCCGCGTGGCGGATTTGCAGTCGCAGCTGGATAAATTGCAGCGCTTGATCGTGTTGAAGGATGGGCAACTGGCCGAGTTGACGGCTCGGTTGGCTAAGTTGGATCGCGAGGGGCAGGAAGGCGGGGAATTGGCGCAGGTGCAGGGGCACTGAGGTTGGGGCGCAGGACGATTATTTGCTGCGCCGCTCATTGCGCTTCGGGGAGGGATTCTGGATTCCCGCCTGCGCGGGGATGACGAGGGTCTGTGCAAAAACTTCCGTCATTCCCGCGAAAGCGGGAATCCAGAATTTTACGTGGAACGAACATCCACGTAGCGCCGCCAATTGCACTCCGGCGAGACACTCTGGATCCCCGCGTTCGTGAGGATGACCGGGGGTCTGTACAAAAACCTCCGTCATTCCCGCGAAAGCGGGAATCCAGTATTTACCGCCGGACTAACATCCCCGTAGCGCCACCAATTGCACTCCGGCGAGAAACTCTGGATCCCCGCCTACGCGGGGATGACGGTGGTCTGTGCAAAAAACTTCGTCATTCCCGCGTAGGCGGCGGTTCGACGATTCGAAATCCAGAATTTCACGTGGAACGAACATCCCCGTAGCGCCGCCAATTGCACTTCGGTCCGAAACTCTGGATCCCCGCATTCGCGAGGATGACGGGGGTCTGTGCAAAAACCTCCGTCATCCCCACGCTTCCTGAGATACACCTAACCTCAAAACCCCATCTGCCACTGCGCCACAACCCCATGATTCTGCGCGTTATCCCCCATCTCCCCCACATACCCCAGCCCCAAACTCTGGGTAGCCGTAATCCCCACATCAAACCCGGCCTCAACCAGCAACGTATTGCGATCCAGGGCCGTACCCTGGGCGCTGAAGCTGGTGCCGCCGCTGACAAACGCCTGGCGCGTTTCGCTGTCGACGTTGCCGTAGGTGTGGCGCCAGCCCACGCTCATGCGCGGGGTGAAGCTCATGCCGTTGTCGAGGTGGTTGAGGCCGGCAAGGCGCAGGCCCAAGGTGGTGCTGAGGTTGTCTTGGTCTTGCGACTCCACGCGTAGGGCCGAGTTGCCGCCTTTTTCGCTGTAAGCGTCGCGGTCGTAGCGTTGGTAGCCGACAGCGGCGAACGGCTCGGCGAGCAGGCGGCCGCTGGCGTAGGGGTACGCCAATTCGGCAAAGGCTTGCTGGCTATCAGCGTCGTAGTCGCCGTGCAGTTTGTCGTCCACGCCGGCGAAGCGAACCCGCCGTTTGTTTTCGCCGTCGTGACGGCTGTAGGCCGCGCCAAGGCGCAGGGCCAATTGGTCGAGTTGGGTCAGGGCGTAAACACCCACGTGGTAGCTGTCGACATCACCCGAGGCGCCCTGCCCGGCGTCGATGTCGGTGCGTGAATAACCGCCGACCACACCCAAACGCCAGTCCGGGTTCAGCGCCCAATCCGCACCAAACAACGTGCCGCCGGTGTTCTGGTCGACATCGCTGCTGCCGTGCTCGCCATCAACCGTGCCGTGGCTGCCGAGGGCCTGCACCCACACGCGGCCAGCGGCTTTGGGGTCGTGCAGACCACGTGCTTCATTCGGTACGCCGACGGCCACCAGTTGCGGACCGTCATCACGCAACACCGAGGCTTGCAAGCTGCTGCCGAAGCCGCCGAGCTGGCTCATGGCGCCTTGCATCACGCTGCTCACCTGGCTGGAGCCGGCCATGGTGGCGGCCGCCATGCTGGCGTTGCTGGTGCCGGCCAGCTGCTCAAGGGCCTGGCTGGCGGTGGCTTTGTCGGTGGTCAGCAGAGCGTTGTACACGCTGCTGTCGCGCTGGGCGGCGAGATTGTTTGCCAGGTTGCGCGCGTTTTCGCTGCTGGCGAGCGCGGCGAAGGCGGTGTCGTTGCGGGTCAGTTGCAGCTCAACCGTGTTGGCGGTGTAGGTGACGGTTGGGGTCAGGAAGGCAAAGTTGTGGGTCACGCTGCCGAACTGCCCGTTAACGCCACCGGCTGCCGTCAGCAAGCTGCTGCGCTCGGCGTAACCGCTGCCGTTGGCGGTCAGGTTTAGCGCGGCGTTGCCCAGGGTGGCGCTGCCGCTCAGTTGCACCGGTGCGCCGCTGGCGTTGAGGGAATAGTCGAACGTGGCGCCGCTGCCCAGTTGCAGGCTGCCCAAGCGACCGGTGCCGCCATAACGGGCGCCGTTGGCAATGCTGAGCACGCCGCCAATGCTGCCCTGATTGATCAGCGTCGCGCCGCTGGCCACGTTGCCGCCAGCGCTGAAGTCGTTGCTGCTGACGGTCCACTTGCCGCCCGTGACGGCCAAGGTTTCGAAGTTCTGGCTGTTGCCAAACTGACCGACACCGCTGCCGCTGAGAGTCAGCGTGTCAGTGCCGGCGCCGCCATCTACCAGGCCGCCAAAGGTGCCGCCGGTGAGTACAGTGAGGCTGTCGTCACCGGTGCCCATGTCCACGGCCAGGCCATTCAAGCCAACGATGGAGCCGGCGTTGCTCAGGGTGTCGTTGCCCGCGCCCATTTGCACCGCGGCGGCTGCCGTTGTGCTGCTCAATTGGTCAACGCGCACCGACTTGGCGCCGCCGCGAATCACGCCGCCGGCCAGGTTGGTCAGGCTGTCGGCAAAATCGCCGACCAGGCCGATGGCGGTGCTGTCCGCACCGATGATGCTGCCGCCGTTGGTGATCGTCGCCACGCCGCCAACCGCTGTCGCCGTGCCGCGTTGCGCTGCGATGGCAGAGCCATTGGCGCCGTCGTCGATGAGGATGCCCTTGGACTGGCCAAAAATTTCAGCGCCCGCGTGGTTGATGATCGTGCCGCCGCCCGCCGCGATGCCATCGGCGCCATTGGGGAAGCCGCTGGAATCCACACCGCCGGCGCCCACGCCTTCGATACGGCCGTAGTTGGTGATGCTGGCGATGCCATCGATGTCCACGCCGTCGCCATCACCGTTGTTGGCGGTGCTGAAACCAGTGTTGCCGCCCAGGTGCTCGAACACCTTGCCGGCGCCGGCATAGCGGCCGCTGATCAAGCCGTAGTTAAGCACTGTGCCCACGCCATCACTGCCGACGCCGGAGCCGTTGCGACCGATGATTTGCCCGCCTTGGTAGTTGGTAACGGTGACGCCAGCATCGGAGGTCACGCCATGGCGCGGCCCGGAAATGGTGCCCCAGTTGTTGACGGTGACGGCCAGCTTGGAATCGATGGCGTCCATGGCGCTGGCAGCGCCGCTGCAGGCGCTGATGTAGTCCGGGCATTTGGTGTTGACCGTGCCCGTGCTGGTGATGGTGCCGTAGTTGTTGATGGTGGTGTTGCTGCCGGGGCGCAGGGCGTCGTCGTTGCTGGATTCGATCAGCGCGTTGCGGTTGGTGGCGGAGCCGTTGTTGATGATTTTGTTGCCGGTGCCATCGGCGCCACGCAGGTCCAGCGCTTGCCCGCCGCTGGTGCCGCTGCCGGTGACTTTGATGGTGCCGTTGTTGTTCAGCACCAGCGAGGAATTGGCCTTGTTCAGGCGAAGGGCGTCGCTGCTCACGGCGCTGATGGTGCCGTTGTTGTTGACCACAATGCTGAGGCCATTGGTGTTGTTGTCTACGGCGCGACCGCTGCCCGTGTTGGCGAGGGTGCCCGAGTTGTTGAGCGTGACCGTGCCGCTCGTGCCGGTGATATCGACTACCGGGGCGTTGACGCCATTTTGCAGGCTGCCGCCGTTGGCGATGGTGCCGGTATTGCCGCTGGTGAGGGTTTTGGCGGTGTTGTCGGTGGTGCCGGCGCCAACGCTGAAGTCGGTGGCCTGGGCCGTGGCCAGGGTGATGGCTTGCACGGCCAGAATCAGGGGGAGAAGCCGGAATTTGGGGGTGTGGGAATGCATGGGGTCACCGCTCTTATTTGAAGTGCGGGGGACTATGCGTGGGGGTTGTTACAAACAGTTGACGATGGAATCGAGGTTTAAGGATGGATGATGCGAGGCCATTAAGTGCACTTCGGTCGGAGATTCTGGATCCCGAATCGTCGGACCGCCGCCTGCGCGGGGATGACGGTGGTCTATGCGAAAACCTCCGTCATTCCCGCGAACGCGGGAATCCAAACATCCCCGTAGCGCCACCAATCGCACTCTGGCGAAAGACTCTGGATCCCCGCCTACGCGAGGATGACGGGGGTCTGTGCAAAAACCTCCGTCATTCCCGCGAACGCGGGAATCCAGAATCTGAAGCCGTGCAGGTTGGAGCTGCAGAGGTATTCATTACCGCATTTGCTGAACGTTTTGTTTCGCGCCTTACGCGCGACTCACTTTTTAGCAGTCGCCCTAAAAAGTAAGCAAAAACGGCTTGCCCCTACCTTGGGTCTCCGCTGCGCTCCGACTTCCCTCCTTCCGTCGCCGCTCCGGGGGCACGGCGAGACGGGCCATCCATGGCCCGACACGCCTTTCGCGGCTCCCGGCCGCTCAACCCCCTCCACGTCGACTCCACTCGGCCTGCGATGAACGGGGCGGGTAGATCACAAGCGGAAGATCAAAAGCGGTGGATCACGAGCCAAATCACAAGCATCGCGGCTAAAGCCGCTCCCACAGGGTGGGGGCTGAATGGCTGGAAAAGGGAATATTAACGCCGGCACTTTTATCCGTTTCGCAACGCTTCCAACCCCTGAATCTGCTGCCCATTCCCATCGAAGTTGCTCGATTCCAGCCACCGTTCATACCCCCTGGCAATCGGTGCCCATTCGCTGTCGATGATGGAGTACCAGGCGGTGTCGCGGTTGCGGTCTTTGATGACGAGGTGTTGGCGGAACAGGCCTTCGTAGCTGAAGCCGAAGCGTTCGGCGGCGCGTTTGGAGCGGGCGTTGCCGTTGTTGCATTTCCATTCGAGGCGGCGGTAGCCGAGGTCGAAGGCGTTTTTGGCGAGCAGGTGGATCACTTCGGTGGCTTGCACGCTGCGTTGCATCACGCGTCCGTAGCAGATGTGGCCGATTTCGATGCTGCCGTGGGCGGGGGCGATGTTGAGGTAGGCGAGCAGGCCCTGGACCTGGCCGCTGGTTTGCTCGATGACGGCGTAGAACTGTGGGTCTTTGCTCGCGGCGTTAGCGCTCAGCCAAGCGTCGAAGGCGGCGCGCTCGGGGAAGGGGCCGTAGGGCAAATAGTCCCACAGCAGCGGGTCGGAATCAGGGCCTTGCAGGGCCAGCCACAGGTCGTCGCCGTGGCGCGTCGGGTCGAGGGCTTCCAGGCGCACGGTGCGGCCTTGCAGGGTGTCGCGACTCGGGGCGGCGACCGGTTTCCAGTTCAGGTGCGGGGTGAGGCTCATGGGCGATTCCTGGCGAATTAGTTGAAGAGTTTGCGGTATTGCACGAAGCCCGAACGGGTGGCGATTTTGTCGTACAGGTGCATGGCGTCGGTGTTGGTTTCGTGGGTCAGCCAGTGCACGCGTGAGGCGCCAGCGGCTTCGGCGCAGGTGTACACGTGGTCGATCAACTGACGGCCAATGCCGGCGCCACGAATGCCCGGTTCCACATACAAATCTTGCAGGTAACAGTAGTTGCCGACGGTCCAGGTGGAGCGGTGGTAGATGAAGTGCACCAGCCCCACGGCGACGCCGTCTTGCCAGGCCAGGGCGGCGTTGATTGGCTCGCTGCGGTCGAGGAAACGTTGCCAGGTGATGGCGCTCGTCTCGTCGCTGATCACGGTGTTGTAGAAGCGCTGATAGCCCTGCCACAACGGCAGCCAGGCGGCGTGGTCGGCGGCGGTGATGGCGCGGATGGTGATGCTCATGTCTTCTCCTTTATTGCGAGCCGTGGGGCGGCATGCGGGCGGCGAGTTCGGCTTCGCTGGCCAAGCCGCTGCCGGCCAGGTTGGCGCGCACGCTGTCGTAGTCGGTTTTGTCGCGGTTCTGGCCCAGTTTCCATTTGCCTTCGATGCGCTCGATGGGCAGCTCGAAGCCGACGATGGCGCGCAGCATGCTGTCGATGTACGCCGGCGGCGCTTCGTCAATCGTCCACGGTTGGGCGCGGCCTTGTTCGTGACGGTGGGTCAGTTCGGTGAGCAACTGGCGCAAGCGCTGCGGGTCGTCGAACGTTTCGGCACGGCCGTGGGCGTGAATGGCGATGTAGTTCCAGGTGGGCACTGCTTTGCCGTGTTCGGCTTTGCTGGGGTAATAACCGGGGCTGATATAGGCCTGCTCGCCCGAAAAGATCACCAGCACCTCGGCACCGGCTTGCAAGGTTTTCCATTGCGGGTTGGCTTTGGCGAAGTGGCCTTTGAGCGTGCCGAAGCGGCCCTCACCCGGCACCAGCAGCAATGGCAAGTGGCTGGCTTGCAGGCCGTTGTCATCGTGGCTGACGATAATCGCCAGCGGCGTTTGGGCCATTTGCTGGTGCAGCGTGGGCAGGTCTTCTTCGCGGAAGGCAGCGGGCGTGTACATGGTGAATCTCCCTGTGGATGGGCTGATCCTAGGGCAGGCATTGGACTTGTGTAAGAGCCATTTATGGCAAATCTCATAGGGCCAATGTTAGGTTGGGCTTCGCTCCACGCATTCGAGTCTGTTATGTCGCCATCACCTCTACCGTTCGACCCGTCCGGCATTCAGCTGGACCGCAGCAAAGGCTTGTCGCGCCAGCTGTATGAAGCCTTGCGCGAACGTATTCTCGGCGGCCAGCTCGGCAGCCGCGTGCGTATGCCGGCCACGCGCGACTTGGCCGACGCGCTGGGCGTGTCGCGCAATACCGTGGTGCGCGCGTATGACCAGCTGTATGCCGAGGGGTATCTGGAAGGTCGCGTGGGCGATGGCACTTATGTGGCGGAACTGGCGACCAAGGCGCGCAAAGCTGCCAGAACGCCTGCCACCCCGCCCACGCAAACCGCGCAGAGCACCGCGCTGCAGCGCCTGGAAACCGAGCATTTGCCGGCGGCGCGCCTCGACGCACCGCGGGCTTTTCGCGTTGGCATTCCGGCCTTCGACCTCTTCCCTTTCGACACGTGGGCACGCCTGCAAGCCAACTTCTGGCGCCGGCCGCCGATGACTGCCCTGGGCTATGGCTCGGCGGCGGGCGACCCGCGATTGCGCGAGCTGATTGCCGCCTATTTGCGCAACAGCCGAGGGCTGGTCTGTGACCCGGCCCACGTGATCATTACCAGCGGCGCGCAACAGGCCATCAGCCTTTGCGCGCAGGTGTTGCTCAACGTCGGCGACGGCGTGGCGATTGAAAACCCCGGCTACCGCGCCGCCGGCAAGGCCTTTGCCCTGGCGGGCGCTCATCTGCACGGCGTGGCAGTGGACGCAGACGGCTTCGACACAACGGCGCTTGCCACCCTGAAAACCTGCCGGCTGGCCTACGTAACGCCGTCGCACCAATACCCCACGGGCGTCACCCTGTCGTTGCCGCGCCGCCTGCAATTGCTGGAATGGGCCGCGCGCGAAAACGCCTGGATTGTTGAGGACGATTACGACGGCGAGTACCGCTACCGCGGCACGCCGTTGTCGCCCTTGGCCGCCCTCGACCAGCATGGCCGGGTGCTGTACGTCGGCACCTTTTCCAAAATCGCCTTTCCGGCCCTGCGTCTGGGTTATCTGGTAGTACCGCCGTCGCTTAGCGAGGCCTTCAGCCAGGCGCGCGCATTGGCGGTTCGTCACTCGGAAATCGGCACCCAGGCGGTAATGGCCGAGTTCATCGCCGCCGGCCATTTCCAGCGCCATATCCGCCGCATGCGCCGCGCCGCCCAAGCGCGCCGGGACGCCTTGATCAAAGGCTGGCCCAGCAACGTGCCGGGCTGCCAGCCGTTGCCGCAGGTAGACGCCGGCCTGCACCTGAGCGTGCGCGTCAGCAGCCGCGCGCGGGAGCAGGAGCTGGTGGAAAAAGCCGCCGCCGAGGGCGTTGAACTCAATGCGTTGAGTGACTATTGGTTGCCGGATTCGCCAGCTAACGAGGACGAGCGCGCCGGGCTTGTGCTGGGGTTTGCCGGCGTCAGTGAAGCGCACATTGCCACCGCGTTAAGTGCGCTGAAAAAGGCCTGGAAAGGTTGAGCCATTTTTAGGTGATGCCGCCTGCAAAACCATCGTCTAGCAGTGATCGCCACGGAGCCCAACCATGCAAGCGCTGTTGACCGAAATTCTCGATGAAGTCCGCCCGTTGATTGGCCAGGGCAAAGTGGCCAGTTACATCCCCGCGTTGGCCGAGGTGCCTGCCGCGCAGTTGGGCATTGCCGTGTATGGCAACGACGGCGAGCTGTTCCGTGCCGGCGACGCCGACACACCGTTTTCGGTGCAGAGCATTTCCAAGGTGTTCAGCCTGGTACAGGCCATCGAGCATTCCGGCGAGACCATCTGGGAACGCCTCGGCCATGAGCCCTCGGGGCAGCCGTTTAATTCGCTGGTCCAGTTGGAGTTCGAGCGCGGCAAACCGCGCAATCCGTTTATCAACGCCGGGGCGCTGGTGATTTGTGACATCAACCAGTCGCGCTTCGCCGCGCCGGTGTTGTCGATGCGCGATTTTGTACGGCGGCTGTCGGGCAACGCCGAGGTCACGGTGGATCGCCATGTCGCCGAGTCGGAGTACCAGCACCGTGCGCGCAATGCGGCGATGGCGTACCTGATGCAGTCGTTCGGCAACTTTCATAACGATGTCGAGGCCGTGCTGCGCAGTTATTTCAATTACTGCGCGCTGCGCATGAGCTGCGTCGACCTGGCCCGCGCCTTTTGCTTTCTCGCCAACGATGGCTTCTGCAAACACAGCGGCGAACAGATTTTGACGGCGCGACAAACCCAGCAGGTGAATTCGATCATGGCCACCAGCGGGCTGTATGACGAAGCCGGGAATTTCGCCTATCGGGTTGGGCTGCCGGGTAAGAGCGGCGTGGGCGGCGGCATCGTTGCGGTGGTGCCGGGGCGGTTTACGGTGTGCGTGTGGTCGCCGGAATTGAACGCGGCGGGCAACTCGCTGGTGGGCATGGCGGCGTTGGAGTTGTTGAGCCAGCGGATTGGGTGGTCGGTGTTTTAACCGGGATTGGTGGCGTTTGCGGCCCTCACCCCTAGCCCCTCTCCCGCCAGCGGGAGAGGGGAATCCATCGCCTATCTCGCCTCAACCTCGGTTAGGCCCCCTCGCCCGCGAGCGTGAGAGGGCGGGGGGTGAGGGTCGGCGCCACTCGCAAAAAAAAGGAGACACAGCTTTCACTGTATCTCCTGAAGGGCTTGGGAAGAGTGGCCCCAAAGCCTGGTGACTGTGAAACGGTGGCGCGTTACACCGCTGCTTTGAGCGGCACCAAACGCGGGGCGATCATGTTTTCCGGGCGCAGAATCTCAGCCAGGCTGGCGTCGTCCAGCAGCTTCTCTTCACGCACCAATTCCAATACCCCACGGCCGCTTTCCAGCGCCTGCTTGGCGATGCGCGTGGCGTTTTCGTAGCCGATGTAGGGGTTCAGCGCGGTGATCAGGCCGATAGAGCTTTCCACCAGTTCGCGGCAGCGCGCTTCGTTGGCGGTGATGCCGACGATGCAGTGCTCGCGCAGCATGTCCATGGCCCGTTGCAGCAGGCGGATCGAGTCGAAAATCTTGTAGGCGATCAGCGGCTCCATCACGTTCAGTTGCAGTTGGCCGCCTTCGGCCGCCATGGTCAGGGCCAGGTCGTTGCCGATCACTTCGAAGGCCACTTGGTTGACCGCTTCCGGAATCACCGGGTTGACCTTGCCAGGCATGATCGAGCTGCCGGGCTGACGCGCTGGCAGGTTGATTTCGTTGATGCCGGTGCGCGGGCCGCTCGAAAGCAGGCGCAGGTCGTTGCAGATTTTCGACAGTTTCACGGCGGTGCGTTTGAGCATGCCGGAGAACAGCACGAAGGCGCCCATGTCGGAGGTCGCTTCAATCAGGTCGGCGGCCGGCACCAGCGGTTGGCCGCTGATCAATGCCAAACGCTCGACAGCCAGGGCCTGGTAGCGCGGGTCGGCGTTGATGCCGGTGCCAATCGCGGTGCCGCCCAGGTTCACTTCGGTGAGCAGCTCGGGCGCCAGGCTTTTCAGGCGCGCCAGGTCTTCGCCCAGGGTCGTAGCGAAGGCGCGGAATTCCTGGCCGAGGGTCATCGGCACGGCGTCTTGCAGTTGGGTGCGGCCCATCTTCAAAACATGACCGAACTCTTCACCCTTGGCGGCGAATGCCTGAATCAGGCTGTCGAGGCTGGCGAGCAAGGTGTCGTGGCCCAACAACAGCCCCAGGCGAATGGCGGTCGGGTAGGCGTCGTTGGTGGACTGCGCCATGTTCACGTCGTTGTTGGGGTGCAGGTACTGGTAGTCGCCTTTTTGGTGGCCCATGGCTTCGAGGGCGATGTTGGCGATCACCTCGTTGGCGTTCATGTTGGTGGAGGTGCCGGCGCCGCCCTGAATCATGTCGACTACAAACTGGTCATGGAACTCGCCGCGCACCAGACGGGCACAGGCTTCGCTAATCGCCGCATGTTTGGCGGGGCTTAGGTGGCCCAGCTCGCGGTTTGCGTCGGCCGCCGCTTGCTTCACCATCGCCAGGGCAACCACCAGTTTCGGGTAGTGCGACAGCGTCACGCCGGACAGGCGGAAGTTGTGCACAGCCCGTAGGGTCTGGATGCCGTAGTAAGCGTCGGAAGAAACTTCGAGGGTGCCGAGCAGATCTTTTTCGATGCGCGATGATGCAACAGGGGACATGATGAGGTTCATCTCAGGGTAGGCACGGGCTTGGCCGCGATGCAGGCTAGACTAGGACTGAGCAGTTTCTAAGGCCAATGCTGTTAAACGCTGGGGTATGCACAAACGGCATAATGTTGGTGTGACTGCCGCTTGTCGGCGAGCGTAATAAGCGGTATCGCAACGGAGCCCACATGAACCTCGAAAGCAAATGGCTGGAAGACTTCGTCACCCTGGCCGGCACCCGCAGTTTTTCCCAGGCGGCGCAGAAGCGCTTCGTCACCCAGCCGGCCTTCAGCAGACGGATTCGCAGTTTGGAAGAGTCGTTGGGCCTGACATTGGTGAACCGCTCGCGCACGCCTGTGGAACTGACAGAGGCCGGTCAGCTATTTCTGGTGACCGCCCGCAGCGTGATCGAGCAACTCGGTGAAGTGGTGCGCCATCTGCACCATCTGGAAGGCCAACAAGGCGAAGTGCTGCAATTTGCGGCGGCGCATTCCCTGGCGCTGAGTTACTTCCCGGCGTGGATTGCGCGCCTGCGTCAGGACGGTTTGAACATTGCCAGTCGTCTGGTGGCCACCAACGTCGGCGAGGCGGTGCACGCGCTGCGCGAGGGCGCCTGCGATTTGATTCTGGCCTTCTACGACCCCGACGCGGCGCTGCAAATGGACCCGGAAATCTTCCCTTCCATGCTGTTGGGGCGCAGCGAAATGCTGCCCGTGTGCGGCGTGGACGCCGACGGCAACGCGTTGTTCGATTTGGAAAGCGGCCAAAGCGTGCCGCTGCTGGCCTACAGCGCCGGCGCGTTTCTGGGCCGCTCGGTAAACGCCTTGCTACGCCAACGCGGCCTGCGCTCCACCACGGTGTACGAAACGGCGATGGCCGACAGCCTGAAAAGCATGGCGCTGCAAGGGTTGGGCGTGGCCTGGGTGCCGCGCCTGAGCATCGAGCCGGAGCTGGCGCGTGGCGAGTTGGTGGAGTGCGGCGGCGCGCATTGGCAGTTGCCGCTTGAGATTCGCCTGTACCGCTGCGCGCTGGTGCGCAAAGCGGCCATCCGTTTGCTCTGGCGAAAACTGGAAGCGGGCGCGGGCAGCGCGTCGGCGAGCGCGGGATGATCCTGCGCAGCGCACAAACATCTTGTTTAACAATGCCTTGAAACAGCCGCCCGGCTTGGCATATTCGCTGCGCTAGACTGAGGCCCGCATCGCTTCACTTACCGGTTTGCTGAACTGCCTCCCCTCCAGTTCCGGCCGGCGGCGCGATGTTTCAGCCTGGCCCACACTGCAATGCAACGGCGCCCGCCCCTCGCACCAATTCGGGAGAATTCATGGTTCATCACACCCCTCTTATCGCGGCCCTGGCGACCGGCTTTGTGCTGGCCTTCGCGCTTGGCACGCTGGCCAACCGCCTGCGCTTGTCGCCCTTGGTTGGCTACCTGCTCGCGGGCGTGTTGGTCGGCCCGTTCACACCGGGCTTTGTCGCCGACCAGGACCTTTCCAACGAACTCTCGGAAATCGGCGTCATCTTGCTGATGTTCGGGGTGGGCCTGCACTTCTCGCTCAAAGACTTGATGTCGGTAAAGAACATCGCCATTCCCGGCGCCTTGGTGCAAATAACCGTCGCCACGCTGATGGGCATGGGGCTGTCGTGGCTAACCGGATGGTCGTGGGGCGCCGGTTTGATCTTTGGCCTGGCGCTCTCGGTGGCCAGTACCGTGGTGCTGCTGCGGGCCTTGGAAGCGCGGCAACTGATCGACAGCCGACGCGGCAAAATCGCGGTGGGCTGGTTGATTGTCGAAGACCTGGTAATGGTGCTGGCGCTGGTGCTGATTCCGGCGTTGGCCGGTGTGCTGGGCGGTAGCGAAGCGGCGCCGGACGAAGGTATCTGGCTGCAGTTGGGCATTACCCTGGCGAAAGTCGCGGCGTTTGTGGTGCTGATGATTGTGGTGGGCGGCAAGGTGATTCCCTGGCTGCTGGAGAAAAGCGCCGGCACGGGTTCGCGTGAATTGTTCACCCTCGCCGTGCTGGCGATTGCCATGGGCGTGGCGTACGGCTCGGCGGTGTTGTTCGGGGTGTCGTTTGCCCTGGGCGCATTTTTCGCTGGCATGATTCTCAACGAGTCGGAATACAGCCACAAAGCCGCCGACGATTCGCTGCCGCTGCGCGATGCGTTTGCGGTGTTGTTCTTCGTGTCGGTGGGCATGCTGTTCAACCCGATGGTGTTGATTAACGAGCCCCTGATGGTGCTCGCCACGCTGCTGGTCATCGTGTTCGGCAAGTCGCTGGCGGCGTTGCTGATCGTGCTGGCCTTCGGCAAACCACTGAGCACGGCGCTGACCATTTCGGCCAGCCTGGCGCAGATTGGTGAGTTCTCGTTCATTCTCGCCGGCCTCGGCGTGGGCTTGGGGCTGATGCCCGAAGCCGGGCGTGATTACATTTTGGCCGGCGCGATTTTGTCGATCGTCATCAACCCCATGCTGTTTACCCTGATCGACCGCATTCAGCCTTGGCTCGATGGCCGCGAAAAAACCGCGCCAGCAGCCACGGTTGAGGAAGAAGCGCCCGAGGAATTCCAGCCAATTACCGAAACCGGTCACGCCATTTTGATCGGCCACGGCCGCGTCGGCAGCCGCATCAGCGCGCGGCTACGCGAGGAAGGCGTGCCGTTGGTGATCATCGAAGACAACCGCACCCAGGCTCAGGAACTGCGCGAAGTCGGCCACAGCGTGGTGCATGGCAATGCCGCCAGCGCCCGCGTGCTGGAACTGGCCAATGTGGCCAACGCGCGCTGGCTGCTGATCGCCATTCCTAATGGCTTGGAGGCGGGGGCCATCGCGATTCATGCGCGCGCCGCCAATGCCAATCTGGACATCATCGCCCGCGCCCATTTCGACGACGAAGTGGATTACCTGCAGCAACACGGCGCCGACCTGGTGGTGATGGGCGAGCGGGAAATCGCCCGCATCATGTTCGAACGCCTCGGCCTGCACAGCGCAACGACAAGCTGAGCCGGCCACCCGCTTGACGGTCATAGCCGACGCTGGAGTTGGTCACAAAGACGCGAGTAAGCTTGGCCCTCTTGTAGGAGTGCGTCGCGATGTTGACCCTGGGCAATATGTTCGTGCTGATGTTGCTGGCTGCCGGTGCCGCCTGGCTGTGGCATGCCCATGGCTTGCGCGAACGCGCGTTGGAGCGGGTGAAGCAGCACTGTCAGCGCATGGAAGTGATTCTGCTCGACGACAACGTCGCCCTGCGCCGCATTGCATTGCTACCGGATGCTCGCGGCCGCCGTCGCCTGGCGCGGGTGTATGGCTTTGAATTCACCGTCACCAGTGAACAGCGCCACTCCGGCACCATCACCATGTTTGGCCAGCACGTGGGCACCATCGAGCTAGCGCCCCACCCGTTCGTGGAAAAGCCGGGGCAACCGGTGGCGCAGCCCAACGTGGTGGGCGACAGCGTGGTGATGGACAACGCCGCGCCCCATGCCGTGATTGACGTGGTGCCAGAACGTGTCAGCGGCAACGTGGTGCAGCTCAGCGACTGGCGGCGCAAGCACGACAAGCTGCACTAAGCCCCACGCCTTACTCCTTCAGCAAAAAACCGCGAACCCGCTCGGCGCTGTCCAGCGGGGTCTGCTGCATAAAACAATGCCCGCCTGCCACCACTTGCCCGCGCACATGGCTGTTAAGTGCGCTGACACGCGCCACCGCTTTGGCCACGAACGGGTAACTGTCCTGGCCGTGCACGATCAGCGTCGGTGTGACGATTTTGCTTAGCGAACTCCAGAGCCGGCGCGGGTAGGAGCTGAAAATCTCGGCCTCGCGGCTGGGCCGGCATTTCAGCTCGACGCCGTTTTCCACGTCCTTCAACGCGTGCTCCACATACGCCCATAGCGCCGCGTCTTCCCACCCTTTGAACGTGCCCCGGCCATGCAAGCCGGCATACGCCGCCGCGCGGTCTGGCCACTGTTTGCGCCGCGCGGCGGATTTGCGCGCCATGCTGTGCTGACGCTGCAAGCCGAGCACTTCCGACACCGCCATCACACCGATCAACGTTGGCGGAAACAACACCGGGTCGAGCAACACCGCGCGTTGAAACAGCTCTGGGTGCTTGGCCAGGATCAAGCTGCTGAGCACG
This sequence comes from Pseudomonas sp. AC136, assembly GCF_979258585.1. NCBI lineage: Bacteria > Pseudomonadati > Pseudomonadota > Gammaproteobacteria > Pseudomonadales > Pseudomonadaceae > Pseudomonas > Pseudomonas sp. AC136. The sequence goes on along the minus strand of NZ_OZ409865.1, from coordinate 3,382,473 downwards.
CCACCAAAACTGTGGCCGAGGGCGAAACGCGGCACGTGACCGAATACGCTGCGGCCGGCATCGAACGCTTCCACCGCCAGTTCGGCGCTGCGATTCCAACCGTGGAAACGGCCGCCGTGGTCGCTGTCGCCATGGCCTTGAACGTCGCAGAGCCAGAGGTCGAAATCTGCGGCGAGGTGTTTGAGCATCGGCTCGTACGTGCGCCCGCAAAAGCCGTTGCCATGGATGAAGTGCAGCAAGGGCTTGCCGCTGGGCTTGCTGTGCCAGCCGCGCAGGGTGAAGTGGGCGGAGCTGGCGTGGGACCAGGGGTGCAGGGTGAAGGCGGTCATAAGGGGCGGACTTCTAGGGAAACGTGAGCGCAAGTTTAATGGTTTTGCGTTGGGCTTCGCTGCGCTTACCGAACGCGGACCGACCCAAACCTACAGGCTGCCATTCCAGCGTTGAGCTGGTGCTCGTTTTGCGGTTCGCTGAAGATCAGTTCCAGGCGCGAGTCTTTGCGCCATTCGCTGCTTTGCCAGTGCAGCGGCTCGCCGTTCAAGGCGTTGGCCGATAGCCAGCCGGCGTTGCTGTGCATCACCAGTTTGGCGCGCCGCCAGGGCAGGCTCGCCAGCCAGGTTTGCAGGCGCATAAGTTCGAATTGCTGGCTGGGATGCCAGCGCCAGCCGATGCTCCAGCCTTCGGCTTGGCCGCCGCTCTGGCAGATAGGTTGCGTGGCATCGAGCCAGACGCTGGCCCGGCTGCCGGCCTCGCTGTTTGGCAGTTCCGGCGCGCCGGCTGCGGCCTGCGCGGTGGCGCCGGGGAGTTCGGCCAGCGGCACGGCGCCCTGGCTGGTCCAGAAAATCGGGCGCGCTGGCAGGCGGTTGACGATGGCGGCGCGGGCGTCGGCGTCAAGCTGTTCGGCTTTGTTCAGCACCAGCAAGCCGGCCTCGGCCAAGGCCGCTTGCTGGCTGTCCGGCAGCGGCAAGCCGGCGGCCAGCGCTTGGGCGTCCAGCACCAGCACGCTCGGCTGCACGGCCAGCACACCTTCCCAGGGCGGATCACGCAATTGCGCCAGCAGTGCCGCCGGATGGCCCAGGCCTGACGGCTCGATAAACAGGCGATGGGGTTTGGCTTTGCGCAGCAACCGGGCAAGGCCGATTTGAAACGGCGCGCCATTCACGCAACACAGGCAGCCGCCCGCCACTTCGCTCAGGGCGATGCCATCGTCGCCGGTGGTCAGCAACGCAGCGTCGAGGCCAATCTGGCCGAATTCATTGATTAGCACGGCCCAGCGCTCGTCGGCAGGCCGCTGCGCCAGCAGATGACGAATCAAGCTGGTTTTCCCGGCGCCCAGCGGGCCGGCAATCAAATGCGTGGGAATGTCGCTGAGCACGTGGGTTCTCGGGGAGTGTTTTTCAGGGTGGATAACCATCGGCGAAAAGCGCCACAGGCACAAGCGTGGGGCTCGCCGTGCTAGAGTCGCCGGCACATTTTTTCGGCGCCGGAGACCCACGATGCGCGTACTGCTGTTGCCTTTGCTGCTTCTTCTGTCCGGCCAGGTGATGGCCGAGGCCTGCGTGGTGCACAGCCAGGCTGAACGCCTGGATGTGAAAGTCTGCCAGCAGAACCGCAGCATTCCGCCCAACCTGTTTCACAGCGGTTTTTGCCAGCCGACGATGAAGGGCCAGCAGGTGACGGTGGATTACGTTGAGCAGTGCCCGCAGGGCTCGTTCGGCGTGTGCCGCTCGGCCAAAGTGCCGGGCACGCCGTATCAGCAAGACATCCACTACTACGGCGTAGCCAGCGACTCCGCCTACCTCAAGCCGGCCTGCGAAAAGCAGAACCGTGGCGTGTGGATGGATCGCTGATCCGCCCTCACGCGGCCTCGTGCCACGGGCCGAACGGGTCGGCGTAATGTGCCCAGCCGTCGCTGCCCAGGGCCATTTCGGCATCGCTTAACAGGCAGTCGTCCAGCTCGCTACCGAGTTGGGCGAAGTCGATGTTCTGACCGATAAACACCAACTCCTGACGGCAATCGCCCACCTCCGCGCTCCAATGACGCATCACCGTGGCGACGCCCTCGTCGTCTTGCGGCCACTGCTCTTTCGGCACGTGGCGCCACCAGCGCCCGGCAAAGCCATAGCGCATCAGACCGCCCGCCTGCGACCAACTGCCGGCGTCCTGATGTTTGCTCGCCAACCAGAAGAAACCTTTGGAGCGCAGCAGCCGGCCGTTGCTCCATTCGCGGTTGATGAAAGCGTAAAAGCGCTGCGGATGAAACGGCCGCCGCGCCCGATAAGCAAACGAGGCGATGCCGTATTCCTCGCTTTCCGGCAGGTGCTCGCCGCGTAGCTCCTGAAGCCAACCGGGTGCTTGTGCGGCGCGCTCGAAATCAAAGCGGCCGGTGTCGAGAATTTTGCCCAACGGCACTTGGCCCATCACCATCGGTAGGATTTCGGCGTGGGTGTTGAGGCTGGCCAGAATGCTCATCAGCTCGCGGCGATCTTCGCGGGAGATCAGATCAATTTTGCTCACCAGAATTACGTCCGCGAATTCCACCTGCTCAATGAGCAAATCGGTAATCGAGCGTTCGTCGTCCTCGTCCACCACTTCGCCACGGCTCGCCAGGCTGTCAGCTTGTTGGTAATCGCGCAGGAAGTTCAGGCCGTCGACAACGGTAACCATGGTGTCCAGGCGCGCCACGTCGCTGAGGCATTGGCCGTCTTCACCGCGAAAGGTGAAGGTTTCGGCCACGGGCAAAGGTTCGGCGATGCCGGTGGATTCGATCAGCAGATAGTCGAAACGGCCATCGCGGGCCAGCCGGTTCACTTCTTCGAGCAAGTCTTCGCGCAGGGTGCAGCAGATGCAGCCGTTGCTCATTTCCACCAGCTTTTCTTCGGCGCGATTGAGGCTGACGTCGCGCTGCACTTCGCTGCCGTCGATGTTAATTTCGCTCATGTCGTTAACGATCACGGCGACGCGCAGATTGTCGCGGTTACGCAGGATGTGATTGAGCAACGTGCTCTTGCCCGCGCCAAGAAAGCCGGACAAAACAGTGACGGGTAAACGGGGCGCTTGCATGGCGGATTCTCATCAGAACAGGAGCCGGTTTAGCTCAACGATTGTTATAGTATTACACGTTATACAATAACAAAACTTCGGACTTTAACGACCGTCCCGATTTTTCCGAATGCCATAAAAAACCCCTGCGCCGCGCTGTAAGCCAGCAGGGCCAGGGGTTTCACGTGGAACTGGCAGTAATTGCGCCGAGCGGGCGCCATTAACGCGTGTTGGCAGGCAGGCCTGAACAGTCGGCACCCACCCAACGACCCGTCGATTCGAGGCGGCCTTGCTGCTTCTGTCCGCCCATCAAAAACGTGCCGTTAACGGTGGTGGCGAACTCACGAGAGCTGAGGAAAGTCGTCTGCCCTTGCCCTTGTCCCTGCGGGCAACTGACGGTGAATTTCATCATTTGCGGAGTGCGTTCGGTGATCTGCTGCTTGCAGCCGGAATGGGCGCCTTGGGTTGGGAAGTTGTCGGTTTGCGCCTGCTCCGGGGTGATGCACATGCGCACGCCGTTGCCCGCCATCGCCACGCCTTGTTTGGCCATGGCCTGCTCAGCCATTTTGCGTTGCTCAGGCGGCAGGCTGCCCATTAGCAATTGCAGATCGGGCATCTGCTGGCCATTGACCTGCATGTTTTTCGACTGGATTTCCCACAGCCCGGGTTGCAGCTTCTCGGCCTGTGCCATGGACGACATTCCGAGCGCGGCGGTGCAGGCAAGAACAAGGCGAATCTTCATAAATCACGGTCCTTCTGGCAGGTGGGGAAGCGGCGCAACTATGGCGCGGCCAGCCATGTAGACGCCAGCTACAGTCGACAGTTGCACCGGCACACGGCACATTGCGTGTCAGCACATTGCCCAAGCGACCCCGGCATGGACCTGATTATTCCACCGCTGTTCGGCTACCTGATAGCCCTCACCCACCTGCTCGGCATCTGCGCCGCGCTGCACGCCATCCTCACGGTACGCACCGCCCAGGGTTCCATCGCCTGGGCGTTGTCGCTGCTGTTTATTCCGTACCTGACGCTGATTCCCTACCTGGTGTTTGGCCGTAGCACGTTCGATGCGTACATCCGCGCGCGCCGCCACGCCGACCGAGAAATGCGCACCGCCATGAGCACCCTGAACTGGCGCCCCTGGGCCGAGGAGGCCCTGGCCGCGCAAGACACCGACGCCTACCGCACCCTCGGCGCCCTGCCCTCGTTGGGCCACATGCCGTGCCTGGCGAATAATCAGGTGCGGCTGTTGATCGACGGCAACGCCACGTTCGAAGCCATTTTCGCCGCCATCGCCAGCGCCCGGCAGGTGGTGCTGGTGCAGTTTTTCATCATCCACGACGACGACCTCGGCCGTCGTTTACACGCCCTGCTGCTGGAGCGCGCGGCGGCCGGCGTGGCGGTTTATTTGCTGTACGACAGCATCGGCAGCCACGCCCTGCCGCGCCGCTACATCCAGACGCTGCGCAACGGCGACGTCAATGTGCGCGCCTTTAGCACGCGCCGTGGACTGATCAATCGCTTCCAGCTGAACTTCCGTAACCACCGCAAAATCGTGGTGGTCGATGGCGACTTCGGTTTTGTCGGCGGCCTCAACGTAGGCGACGAATACCTGGGGTTGAAAGCGCCGCTGGCACCGTGGCGCGACACCCACGTGGAACTGCGCGGCCCGGCGGTGGCGTGTTTGCAGGAATCGTTTGCGGAAGATTGGTTTTGGGCCACGCGCCAGCTGCCACCGCTCATGCTGCCCGAGGCCTACGGCGGCGAAGGCAAGCTGTGCCAGGTGCTCACCAGCGGCCCGGCCGATGCGCAGGAAACCTGCTCGCTGTTTTTTGTCGAAGCGGCCAACTGCGCCCGCGAGCGCCTGTGGATAACCAGCCCGTATTTCATTCCGGACGAATCGGTGTCCGCCGCCCTGCGCCTGGCCGTGCTGCGCGGCGTGGACGTGCGCATCTTGCTGCCGTCACGGCCGGACCATCGCACGGTGTATGCCGCCTCCAGCCTGTACGCCTTCGCGGCGTTGCACAGCGGCGTGCGGGTGTTTCGCTATCAGCCGGGGTTTGTGCACCAGAAGGTGGTACTGATCGATCAGAAGATCGCCGCCATCGGCAGCGCCAACCTCGACAACCGTTCCTTCCGCCTGAACTTCGAAATCATGTTGATCACCGTCGACGAAGCGTTCGCCCTGGAGGTGGAACGCATGCTCGACAATGACTTCGGCCAGGCGATTGAACTGGCGGCGGGCGATGACCAAAACATCCACCGCCTGCGCCAGTTGGGCATGCGCATCGCCAGGTTGATTTCGCCGATTTTGTAACCGCCGATTCAGGCTTCAACTTCTTCCTTGTAAACCTGCAACCCGCGCGCCTGGTAATTGCCCAGCGCGCTCGGGTGATCCAGCGTGCAGGTATGCACCCACACCCGCTTGGTGCCCGGCCAGGCCCAGGCCGACTCCAGCGCGTGCGTCAGCATCGGGCCGCCAAAGCCTTTGCCGAAAAATTCCTGCACCAGGCCGAAGTACAGAATCTCCACGTCACCGTCGGCGCTGCGTTGCAGCTCGTAGTAGCCGGCGATAGCGCCCTGCTCGTAGGCGACGAAGGTGCGGTGGTTGTCTTGTTCTACCAGCTCGCGCCATTGCGCGTCGGTCCACACCAGCTTGTCGGTCCACTCCCACGGCCCGCCCACCAGTTGGTACAGAAAACGGTTTAGCGGGAACTGCTTGATCACGCACTCGACAATGCTCAGCGCTGCCGGCAGCGGTTTGCCGCGCACCTGCTCGGGGCTTTGCATGTCCAGGTAATAGGTAATGTTTTCAATGGCTGCCATGGCCGGCCCCAACAGGAAATGTGCGCCGAGGCTACTGCACCGGCGCGTTCAGGGGCATACGCAGCTAACGGTTTTTTCATCCGTACAGATCGGCGCGCGACCACGGGAGGCTATGGCTGCCATCGGCCAGTGGTTTTACCGCGAGAATCTGATGCAAGTTCATCCAGCCGCGGGCAAACCCATAGGCGCAGCCGGCCAGGTACAAACGCCAGATGCGCAACGCCTGCTCCGGCACCAGCGCCCTGGCTTCGCTGAGCCGGCTTTCCAGGTTGGCACTCCACATGTCCAAGGTGCGCGCGTAGTGCAACCGCAGGCTTTCCACATCCACCACTTCCAAACCGGCTTCGCTGAGATGCGCCGTCATGCGGCTCACGTGCGGCAGCTCGCCGTGGGGAAACACGTAACGGCCAATGAATTCGCCCGCGCCGCGCCCAACCGGGCGGCCATCGGTGTACCGCGAGGTGATGCCGTGGTTCATCACTAGGCCGCCTTCGCGCACTGCACCGAATAGCTGCTGGCAGTACAGCGGCAGATTGGCGTGACCGACATGTTCGAACATGCCCACGCTGACCACTTTGTCGAAACGGCCGTCCTGCGGCACGTCGCGATAGTCCATCAGCTTAAGCTGCACCGCGTCTTGCAGGCCGTCGGCCGCCACCCGCCCACGAGCGAGGTCCAGCTGCGCCTGGCTCAGGGTGATGCCGGTGACCTGCACGCCGAACTCACGGGCGGCAAAGCGCGCCAAACCACCCCAACCGCAGCCGACGTCGAGCAGGTGCTCGCCGGGTTGCAGCCGTAACTTGCGGCACAAGTGGCGCAGCTTGGCCTGCTGCGCGGTGGCCAGGCCTTCTTTTCCGGTAGGAAAGTAGGCGCAGGAATAGACCATGTCCGGGTCGAGCCACAGTTCGTAGAAGCCGTTCGACAGTTCGTAGTGATAGGAAATCGCCTCGGCATCGGTGGCCTTGTCGTGCGCTTCGCGCGGCAACGCCCGTTGCTCACCATCGCTTAACGCTTCGCTCAGGGCATCGCCCAGGCGGATCACCTCCGAAATCGGCCCCTCCAGCTCCAGCCGTCCTTCCACGTATGCACCGCCGAGTGCATCCAGGCTCGGATGACTGAGCTGACTGATCAGGCCAGGGTCCTTGATCACCATGGTCACCTGCGGCTGCGGCCCCAGGTCGAGTTCGTAGCCGTTCCATAAGCGCAGGCGCAACGGCAGTTGCAGATTGCGCAGGGTCGGTGGAAGTTGCGCCAGCATAAAAAGCCCCCCGTACAGACGTCATGCAGTGGCTCTGACGAGCCCAAAGCTACTGACCGAGGCAAGCGACGCGCAGTTGCACTGCTTTGCCGGGCGGGCGATGTGCGGCCGTTTCGCCGGGCGTTTAGTCACTGGCCGGGCGAAACAGGTGCGCATGCCCGGCGCGGTACAGGTTGGAGTCAGCGAAGGCGTCGGCGCTGAGCACCCGACCGACCACGATCAAGGCCGTGCGCTGAAAGCCTTTCGCCGTCACCGCCGCTTCGATATCGGCCAGGGTGCCACGCACCCAATCCTGATCGGGCCAACTGGCGCGGTGCACCACTGCGATGGGGCAATCGGCGCCGTAATGCGGCACCAGCGCTTCGACGATTTTGCCCAGGTGCTGCACGCCCAAGTGAATGGCCATGGTGGTGCCATGGCGGGCCAGGTCGGCTAGCTCCTCGCCTTCCGGCATTTTCGAGCGGCTGCCGTAACGCGTGAGAATCACCGTTTGCGCAATGCCGGGCAGCGTCAGCTCGCTTTCCAGCAAGGCCGCGCAGGCTGCCGTTGCGGTGACGCCGGGCACGATTTCGAAGGGAATATTCAGGCGGCGTAAATGGCGAATCTGCTCGCCGATTGCGCCGTATAACGACGGATCACCCGAGTGCACGCGGGCAACGTTCTGCCCCTGGCTGTGGGCCGTCTCGATCAGGCGGATGATTTCATCCAGATGCAGCTCGGCGGTGTTCACCACGGTATCTGCGCGATGGCCCTCCAGCACCGCCTCTGGCACCAGCGAACCGGCGTACAGCAACACCGGGCAGCTGCGTATCAAGCGCTGGCCTTTCACGGTAATCAGCTCGGGGTCGCCAGGGCCGGCGCCGATGAAATACACCGTCATACGCATTCCTCCACGCCGGCGATGGCCACGGTGGCGCTCGCGCTGATGTGTTTACCGATTAAAAGCCCGGCGCGTTTTCCCGTCACCGCTTCCACCTGCGCCAGAGCGCTTGCCTCGGCGACGCTGACTGCGCCAGTTGCGCGCAGGGCAATGGCCGACACGCTGCTGACGCGATCACTGGCTGCGTCCAACTGAGCCGGTGGCAGCCACGCGAGCGGCAAGCGCAACGTCGCGGCGAGCGCGCGAAGGCCGGCTTCATCACGTTTATGTTCAACGCTGGCGAGGCCGGCGACGTCGCCGAGGCCCAACCCGTGCGCGGCCAAGGTGTGTTCCAGCAATTGGCGAAGTTCAGCCTCGCTACAACCCGCGCGGCATCCGATTCCAGCGATAAAAGGCGCAACGATAGGCACAGAGAAAAACGCCTGAGTAGGTAAGAAAAAAACCCGCTGAGAGCATGGCCCTTCAGCGGGTTCTTGCGCAGCACCAACGAGGGGGTTACACCGCGCTCTTGCCCGCAAACCGGCGATACAGCCAGGCGCTCAGCAAGCCCAGGGCCGACCAGAACAGCGCGTTGGTAATCAGCGAGGCCCAGATGAACTGATGCTCCAGCGCCTCGGGCGCCAAGCTCGAATGCACCTCAGGCTGCGGCGCGCCGATGACATGTGGCACCACCAGCAACACAGCGCCGATCACTTTCACCGCCCAGTGGCGGGCGAATACCAAAAAGGCCAGGCCCACGGCGGTCGCGGTTGCGGTGCCGATCCACCAGTACTGACGCAGCTGCAAATCAGCAGCGGCGGTGCCAGGCAATTCAGGCGGCAGACCGAGCGAAGGTGCCAGCGAAAAGGTGGCGAAACCCGCCAGGCCCCAGAACAGACCGTCTCGGGTACGACCCGGCGCGCGCAAGGTAAACAAGCCCGCCAACATCAGCGCGAAACCAACGGCAACCACCAGGTTGGCGCCCGTGGTCGACGCGACGCGTTGCCAGCCATCTTCCGGCGACCACGCTTCGCTGCTGTGTTCATGGGAATGGGCGGCGGCGCCCGGTTCGTGGCTGTGCTCAGCCGGCGCCACTTGCACGGCGGCGGGCTCAGCGCTTTCAAAGGTTTCGCCCTGAAGAATCAGCGGCGCCACCCAGAAGCTTTGCAACAGGGTCAGAAACAGGGCACCCAGCAGCCCGGCAAACCCGGCGGTTTGCGCAATACGCTTAATCATTTCGCGGTCTCTTCAGTCGCACGCACACTTGGTGGCACAGAAATTAGTGGCACGGAAACGCGGCACTGTGGCGGGTGTCGTGAGCAGCGTTGTGTACCGCCTCGACATGGGAGAAACCGGCGAAATACACCAGCAACGCGCCCAACAGGCCGGCGCCGATGGCGACCACGAGACGCTGAGAAAGCGAGGCGCTGGCCTCGGCAGAATGAGTAAGGGTGCTACTGGACATGACCGTTCCCTCTGAACTGGAAATGAAAACGTAGCAGAAGGGAACGCACGAGGAGCCGAATGCGAGCGCATTCAGACTTCCGGCTTGCGCCCGCCCACCGCGGGTTTTGCCTACTGGTATGAATTCAGGCCGGTCTCCGGGCTCGCATGGCTGAAGGGTTTCAACACACGCCTACCGTTGCGGGGGCAGCGTCGGACTAACTGCTCCAGAACCGACCAGAGCGCGCACCGACTTCCCGTTTCACCTTGCGCACGACGACGCAAGACACCTGAAACAGCGCGCTAGAACACCATTTTCATCGGCAAAGGTCAACGCTGACGTGCCTCGCCCGTGCAGGCTTCCATGTCCAGAAGCTGGATGATCGGACCTCATCGAATTTGACCCATCCCCCACCACTGCGTAGCCTTGCTCGCTTCGAGGTCTCGGCGTATTTGCGCCAGAGCTAAGAGGGAACGCGGTGCGCTGAACAGCCAGGCCGCGGCTGCCCCCGCAACTGTAAACGACCGGCTTTCTTCCAGTGCCACTGCCACGCGCGGGAAGGCGAGGAAAGCGGCCCGCATCAAGGGCCATGTCGTGAGCCAGGAGACCTGCCTCGAACCTATTCACGACAACCGGGCGGGGTGATCCGGTGGCGAATTCTGCGGTGAGCGCTCTGCTCGCTGTAGCCGTCGCAGCCGCCCGCCGATCCGATTTCGCGCGTATCCAACAGGGCTGCATTCGATGAAAAGCTTGGCCAAACTCCCCGTCACCATCGTCACCGGCTTCCTCGGCGCCGGCAAAACCACGCTGCTGCGCCATATGCTCGACAACGCCGAAGGCCGCCGCATTGCGGTGATCGTCAATGAATTTGGCGAGCTGGGTATCGACGGTGAAATCCTCAAGCAATGCACCATCGGCTGCACCGAAGAAGAAGCCAACGGCCGCGTTTACGAGCTGGCCAACGGTTGCCTGTGCTGCACGGTGCAGGAGGAATTCTTCCCGGTGATGCGCGAGCTGGTGGCGCGTCGCGGCGACCTTGACCAAATTCTTATCGAAACCTCGGGCCTGGCCCTGCCCAAGCCATTGGTGCAGGCCTTCAACTGGCCGGAAATTCGCAATGCCTGCACCGTCGATGCGGTGATCACTGTGGTCGACAGTCCTGCCGTGGCCGCCGGCACGTTTGCCGCGTTTCCGGACCAGGTCGACGCACAGCGCCGCGAAGACCCGAACCTGGACCACGAATCGCCGCTGCACGAGCTGTTCGCCGACCAACTGGCCAGCGCCGACCTGGTGATTCTCAACAAAGCCGACCTGCTCAGCCCTGAAGCGCTGGCGGCCGTGCGTGCAGAAGTGGCCGAGGAACTGCCGCCAGCGGTGAAGGTGATCGAAGCGCGCAGCGGTGTGTTGCCGTTGTCGGTGCTGCTGGGCCTGAATTCGGAAACCGAGCTGCACATCGACAGCCGCAAAACCCACCACGATCTTGAAGACCACGAAGAGCATGACCACGACGAGTTCGACTCCTTCTCCGTGGAACTGCCGGAAGTCGAAGAAGCGCAGTTGCTGGCTGCGCTCAACGGCCTGGTGGAGCGTCACGGCGTGCTGCGCATCAAAGGCTTCGCCGCCATTCCCGGCAAACCGATGCGCCTGCTGATTCAGGGCGTGGGCAAGCGTTTCGACAAACACTTCGACCGCGCGTGGCGCAGCGATGAAACGCGCAGCAGTCATTTGGTGATCATTGGCCAGGAGTTGGATGAGGCGGTGATTAGTAACGAATTGCGCCAGGCATTGGTGTGAGCACGCGGCAATTGCCTTTGCTCCCTCTCCCGCTCGCGGGAGAGGGTTGGGGTGAGGGCAGCGGTTTTGCGTTAGCCCCGGCCCTCACCCTCGGTCCCTCTCCCGCAAGCGGGAGAGGGAAGCACAGCATCTGAGTTTGTTATGCACTTACTGCGCACCCAACCCGGTGGTTTCGTCCCCGCTGATGGCATCGCCCATCTGGCGCAAACCCCTGCGGATGTGGTGATTCTGTGCACCGGTGACTCGCACCTTTCGCTGCTCGCCGCCGCTGCCCAAACCCTGCCGGACGATTACCCAAGCCTGCGCCTGGCCAGCCCCGCGCAGTTGCAAAATCACGCCTCGGTGGACCTCTACGTCGAGGAAGTGCTGCAACACGCCAAGGTGATTCTGGTATCGGTGCACGGCGGGCTGAGTTATTGGCGCTACGGCATTGAGCGGCTGGTGGAACTGGCGCAACGCGGCGCACAGTTGATTCTGGTGCCAGGCGATGACAGCCCGGACCCGGAGCTAACCGCCCTCGGCACCGTCGCGCCGGAGCAGGCCGAACGCCTGTGGCAGTACCTGCGCCAGGGCGGCGTCGACAACGCCCGTCAGCTGTTTCATTACCTGGCCGCCACTTGGCTCAACGGCGATTACCCCTGGGCCGAGCCGCAGCCGTTGCCGCGTGTGGGCGTGTACCACCCCAGCGAGGCCAATGCCGGACTGACAGATTGGCAAGCGACCTGGACAGCCGGTCAGCCGGTGGTCGGCCTGCTGTTTTATCGCACTCACGTGCAGTCGGCGAACACCGCCTTTATCCACAGCTTCTGCGAGCGCTTGAGCGCGCAAGGGCTGAACCCGCTGCCCATCGCCGTCGCCAGTTTGAAAGAAGCCGCGTGCCTGGCCGTGGTCGAAGACCTGCTCGACGAAAGCAATGCCAGCCTGATCATCAACACCACCGGCTTTGCCCAATCCAACCCCGAGCAGCCCAACTTGCGCCCGTTCCGCCGCAATGTGCCCGTGCTGCAAGCCATCTGCGCCCTGGACAACCAGCCGCTATGGCAAGCCAACCCGCAGGGCCTGGGCTCGCGCGACCTGGCCATGCACATCGCCTTGCCGGAACTCGACGGCAGGGTGATTACCCGCCCCATCAGTTTCAAGGGCCTGGCCTGGCGCAGCGAGCGCAGCCAGAGCGATGTGGTGTGTTACGAAGCCGATCTGGAGCGCATGGACTTTGTCGCCGAGCTGGCGCGCCGCTGGGTGGCCCTGGCGCGCGTTTCGAACGCCGACAAACGCATCGCCCTGGTGCTCGCCAATTACCCCACCCGCGATGGCCGCATCGGCAACGGCGTGGGCCTCGACACGCCCGCTGCGGCGCTGAATATTCTTCGCGCCCTGAAGGACGAGGGCTATCCGGTGGACGGTTTGCCGGAAACTGGCACCGCGTTGATTCATCAATTGCTCGGAGGCGTGACTAACGATCTTGACGGCTTGGACCTGCGACCTTGCGCGCAAAGTCTGGCGCTGGCCGACTACCACCGCCTGTTTGCGCGCCTGCCACTGGCTAACCAACAAGCCGTGCGCGAGCGCTGGGGCGAGCCGGAGCAAGACCCCATGTTCCGAGGCGGCCGCATGATGATCGCCGGTCTGCGCTACGGCCTGACCTTTGTTGGCATCCAACCGGCGCGCGGCTACCAGCTCGACGCCAGCGCCGTGTACCACGACCCCGATCTGGTGCCGCCCCACGGTTACCTGGCGTTTTACTTCTGGCTGCGCGACACCTTCGCCATGAATGCCGTGGTGCATGTGGGCAAGCACGGCAATCTGGAATGGCTGCCGGGCAAAAGCGTGGGCTTGTCGCAGCAGTGCTGGCCGGACGCAATTCTTGGCCCAACGCCGAACGTGTACCCGTTTATCGTCAACGACCCCGGCGAAGGCGCGCAGGCCAAGCGCCGCACCCAGGCCGTGATCATCGACCACCTGATGCCGCCACTCACCCGCGCCGAAAGCTATGGTCCGCTGCGCGACATTGAGCGCCTGGCCGACGAGTACTACGACGCTTCGCTGCTCGACGAGCGGCGCGCGACCGAGCTGCGCGGCGAAATTCTCGCCCTGGTGCGCGCGACCCAGCTCGACCGCGAGTTGCAACTACAGATCAACGACGACCCCAATTCCTGGCTGCCCCAGTTGGACGCGTACCTGTGCGATTTAAAGGAATCGCAGATTCGCGACGGCCTGCATGTGTTCGGCGAATCGCCGGCTGGGCGCTTGCGTCTGGACACGTTGCTGGCCCTGCTGCGCATTCCCCGAGGCGACGGCAAAGGCCGCAACGCCAGCCTGTTGCAGGCGCTGGCAAAAGATTTCGAGCTGGGTTTCAACCCGCTGAATTGCGAGATGGCCGCGCCGTGGAGCGGGCCGCGTCCGGCTGCGCTGCACGCGGTTAGCACCGATACCTGGCGCACGGAAGGCGACACCCGTGAACGGCTCGAGCTGTTCGCCGTGCAATTGATTGCCGCCAGCTTGAATGGCGACCAGCCGGAATGCGGCGAACACACCCGCGCCGTGTTGGCGGCGTTGCGCGAGCACGTGGCACCGACGCTGGACGCCTGCGGGCCGGCGGAAATGCACGGCTTGCTCGCGGCGCTGCGCGGCGCCTTCGTGCCCGCCGGCCCGAGCGGTGCGCCTAGTCGCGGGCGCCTCGACGTGTTGCCCACCGGGCGCAATTTCTATTCGGTAGACGTACGCAACCTGCCAACCCCGACCGCCTGGCGCATCGGCTTCCAGTCCGCAAACTTGTTGCTCGAACGCCACCTGCAAGACCACGGTGACCACCTGCGCCAACTGGGCCTGTCGGTATGGGGCACGGCCACCATGCGCACCGGCGGTGACGACATGGCGCAGGCCATGGCGCTGATGGGTGTGCGACCGGTGTGGCAGTCGGGCAGCCAGCGTGTGGAAGACTTTGAAATCCTGCCGTTGTCGTTACTCGACAGGCCGCGCGTGGACGTGACCTTGCGGGTGTCCGGCTTCTTTCGCGACGCGTTCAGCAACCTGATCCGCCTGTTCGACGCCGCAGTGCAAGCGGTCGCCGAGCTGGAAGAACCGGACGACATGAACCCCCTCGCCGCCCGCGTTCGTGAAGAGCGTCAGCATCTGCAAGAGCGAGGTGTGCCGCCCGAGCAGGCGCGGCGCGAAGCGGGCTGGCGGGTGTTTGGCAGCAAGCCGGGGGCGTACGGCGCCGGCATTCAGAACGCTATCGAAGAGCGTCTATGGCAAACCCGCGCCGACCTGGCCGAGGTCTACCTGAACTGGGGCAGCTATGCCTATGGCGCGGGGGATGCGGGCACGCCGGCGCGGGAACAATTTATCCAGCGCCTGGAGCGCGTGCAGGCGGTACTGCACAACCAGGACAACCGCGAGCACGACATCCTCGACTCCAACGACTACTACCAATTCCAGGGCGGCATGTTGGCGGCGGTGGAAACCTTGCGCGGCAGTTCGGTCGCGAGCTACCACGGCGATCACAGCCAGGCCGACAACCCGCGAATTCGCACGCTTAAAGAAGAACTCAACCGCGTGGTGCGCGCCCGGGCGGCCAATCCGAAATGGATCGCCGGCATGAAACGCCACGGCTACAAAGGCGCCTTCGAACTGGCCGCCACGGTGGACTACTTGTGCGCCTTCGACGCCACCAGCGAGTTGATCGACGACCACCAATACCAATTGCTCACCGACGCCTATCTGCTCGACCCTGATACCCGAGACTTTATTCAGCAGCACAACCCCGGAGCGCTGCGCGACATCACCGAACGCTTGCTCGAAGCCCAGCAACGTGGGCTTTGGCAGGAGCCCGGCGAGTACCGGGCAGCGTTGGAAAATTTATTAATCGACAGTGAAGAAGCGTAACTAATGGCGGCGGGTTAGTTCGCTGGTGTTTCGTATCCGAAACGCTTGCTCAATGTATAGATCTCATACGCTTAAACTTTAAACTTCCTACATACATGCCAACGGTGTGCCGCTGATATAACGCGCTCACTTAACCGCAGACCTGTTTGCCTTATACGAAGTATCTTCAATTAAACGGCGTAAGCCCTTTTCCTGCCGGGAACAATCCTACGTATTACGGACGACAATCTTAATAAACAACAGCACTTTGCATCGTCAAGGTAGAAAAGCGCCCGCAGCAATATTGTGGAAATATCCAAACAATATCCGAGCAAACTTAACCGACCGCTTGGAACTTTTAATCATGTCAAATTTTCGCTTATGCAAGATTACGATTGCCATCACCCTGGCGTTATCCGGCAACACTTATGCTGCGCCTGCCGTCGATGCTGTCGGCGTCCTGGCCGATTCGATCATGGCGTCATTCATTACTATTGGTGATCCCGCCAGCATTACGGTTGTCGGCGGCACGTTCGAAGTAATTAGTGGAACGACCACTCACGGCATTAGCAACACCGGCGACATCCAAACCGGCACTGTTACCTCTACTGGCAACGCCAACGTTGGCGGCGCGCTCGGGGTGACCGGCGCAACGACCACTACCGGCATTACCAACACCGGCGCCATTCAAACCACTACCGTCACCTCCACTGGTGACGCCACGGTTGGCGGCGCACTCGGCGTCACCGGCGCAACGACCACTACCGGCATTACCAACACCGGCGCCATTCAAACCACTACCGTCACCTCCACTGGCGACACCACAGTTGGCGGTGCGCTCGGCGTCACCGGCGCAACGACCACTACCGGCATTACCAACACCGGCGCCATTCAAACCACCACCGTCACGTCCACCGGCGACGCCACGGTTGGCGGCGCACTTGGCGTGACAGGCGCAACGACCACCAACGGCATCACCAACACCGGCGCCATTCAGACCACCACCGTCACCTCCACTGGCGACACCACGGTTGGCGGCGCACTCGGGGTTACAGGCGCAACGACCACAAACGGCATCACCAATACCGGCGCCATTCAAACCACCACCGTCACCTCCACTGGCGACACCACGGTTGGCGGCGCACTTGGCGTTACAGGCGCAACGACCACAAACGGCATCACCAACACCGGCGCCATTCAAACCACCACCGTCACCTCCACTGGCGACACCACGGTTGGCGGCGCACTTGGCGTTACAGGCGCAACGACCACAAACGGCATCACCAACACCGGCGCCATTCAAACCACCACCGTCACCTCCACTGGCGACACCACGGTTGGCGGCGCACTTGGCGTTACAGGCGCAACGACCACAAACGGCATCACCAACACCGGCGCCATTCAAACCACCACTGTCACCTCCACTGGCGACACCACGGTTGGCGGCGCACTTGGGGTGACAGGCGCAACGACCACCAACGGCGTTACCAACACCGGCAACATCCAGACCGATACCATCAATGCAACGGGCAACGGCGTTATTACCGGCTCACTGAATGTGGCCGGCGGTATTACCACTACCACCATTACCAACAATGGTGACGTGACGACTCACGGAAATACCACCATTGATAACAACTTGACCGTCGGTGGAACAACAACTGCAGCCGGCGTGGTTAATAACGGCGCACTTAATCAAACGGGCAACACCAGCATTAATACGACCGGCACTGCACAAACTTCGATAGGCAATGCTTCGAAGTCGGCCGGAAACGTTGTATTGCAATCGGGTGATAACAGTCTTTCAGTGACCCAACAAGCAGTGTCAGTAGGCGGGGCAAACGGCTCTAATGTCGTTCTCGGTTCGACGTCGGGTAATTCGATGATTCGTTTAAACGGCAATAGACTGCAGGATGTTGGCGAGGCCGTCGAGGGAACTGACGCGGTTAACTTGAACCAACTTAACCGCGCAACGCATAAACTCAGTGGCGAGATTGATGACGCCTACGCCGGTATAGCCGCCATCGCGGCAATGACCAGTGTGCCGGAACTTCAGGCCGGTGCTAATTTTGGCGTGGGTGTAGGCGTTGGCAACTTCAAAGGCGCGCAGTCGGTTGCGGTGGGCGCGCAGGCGCGGATAAATAGCAATGTTGCGGTTAAAGCATCGGTCGGCATTTCTCAAGGGCAAGTCACCACAGGCATCGGCGCCGGTTTCAGTTGGTAAGCTTTCCCGGGCGCTGTGACTAAGCAATTAATCACGGCAGCACCGCACCTGAAAAGCGCCACGCATGTGGCGTTTTTTCCGCCTTGCGTACCGGTTGCACCGAGACTGCGCAGCGACCCAAAGCTGCGCGTCGCCGCTATCAGGGGCCCACGCTTTAGCGCTTCCGGCAAATACGCTTCGAGTGCCCGCGAGCCGTTACACTTGGCGCTATCTCCACCAGCCGAGCCCCACCATGACCCCGCAATTTCCCCTTGCCGCTGTCGTCGCCGCTGACTCGCTAAAACTGGCGCTGTGTCTGGCGGCCATCGACCCCGCGATTGGGGGCGTATTAATCGAAGGCCCGCGCGGCATGGCCAAGTCCACCTTGGCGCGCGGCGTGGCGCAGCTGTTGCCGGGTGGGCATTTCGTGACACTGCCGTTGGGCGCGAGCGAGGAGCGCATTGTCGGCACGCTTGACCTGGATGCAGCGCTCGCCGAAAGCCGCGCGCAATTCTCCCCCGGCTTGTTGGCCAAGGCCGACGGCGGCGTGCTGTACGTGGATGAAGTGAACCTACTGCCGGATCACCTCGTGGACCTGCTGTTGGACGTGGCCGCCAGCGGCGTCAACCATGTGGAGCGCGACGGCATCTCGCACCAGCACGCGGCGCGTTTTGTGCTGATCGGCACCATGAACCCGGAAGAAGGCCAACTGCGCCCGCAGCTGCTGGATCGCTTTGGCCTCAAAGTCGTTCTCGATGCCCAGCCGCAGCCGCAAGCGCGCGCCGAAATCGTGCGTCGGCGCCTGGCGTTTGATGCCGACCCGGCCGCCTTTCTGCAGCAGTGGCAGGCGCCGCAGCAGGCGTTGCGCGAGCGTTGTCTGGCAGCGCGCGGCGCCCTTACGAACATCGAGCTGGACGATGTCAGCGTCAACGAAATCGCCGAGCGCTGCTATGCCGCTGGAGTCGATGGCTTACGCGCCGACCTGGTCTGGTTGCGCGCCGCCCGTGCCCACGCCGCCTGGCGCGGCGCCGACTCGATCAGCGCTGAAGACATCGACGCCGTCGAACCCTTCGCCCTCGCCCACCGCCGTCGTCACACCCCGCCACCGGCAGCGCAACCGCCGCACGCGCCGCCGACGCCGCAGACAAGTTCAGCGCAGGCTTCGGCTGGCGAAGGCCAGTGGGGCGAAATGCCGGCCCAGGCGGTGCCCACGGGGGCGGCGCGCGAGTTGCCGCGCTGGCCAAAAAAGCCCTAAGCATCCGCCCGCGACAGGTCACTGGCGCGGATGCCAGACCCAGACCCGGCGCCCTGCAAGGCGGCCGTCACGGCGCCAAGCAAACCGGTGAGACCGGCGCCATCGACTGGCTAAGCACCTTGCTGCGTGGTCGTCCCACACGGGCCCGCGAATTAGTGCGAAAGCCGCGCAGCCAGCGGCCGAGCGAGTTGTGGGTATTGGTGGTGGACGCCTCCGCCTCTACCCGCCGCCATGGCGCGCTGACACAGGCCAAAGGCTTGCTCGGCACGGTGCTCGAACAGGCGTATCAACAGCGCGTGCGCATCGCCGTATTGCACGCAACTGGACTGCAAGCGCAGTGGCCGTTTCAAGGGCAGAAACGCTCGGCGGCGATGCTGGCCTGGGTGTCCGACTTGGGCGCCGGCGGCGGCACGCCGTTGATTGAAGGGCTGGTACAAACCGGCGACTGGCTGACCCAGCGCCAGCGCAGCAAGCCTGCCGAACAGCAAAAGGTGCTGGTGATTACCGACGGGCGCTTACGCGAGTGGCCGGCATTGCCGCCGATGGCGTGCCCGGCGTTAGTGGTGGACATCGAAAGCGCGCCGATCAGGTTAGGGCGCGCGCAGGTATTGGCGGAGCAACTGGGCGCGCAGTATCGGCATATTGAGAGTCTGTCCCCCGCCATGCGCATGTGAGCGCGGCCGAGGGGCATTGCGAGATCGCTTACTCGTACACCGTCACGCGGTTGCGCCCGTCTTCCTTCGACGCATACAGCGCTTCGTCCGCCCAGCGAATCCATTCTTCATGGTGGTCGCAGGTGACGGACAAATCGGCCACACCCAGGCTGATGGTCAGGCGCAGAATTTCCCCAGCATGTTCAATTTTCAGCGCGGCGACGTTGTGGCGCAGGCGTTCGGCAAATACGCGGCCGCCTTCCTTGCTGGTGTCCGGCAGCAGAATCACAAACTCCTCGCCGCCGTAGCGGCCTGCCACGTCCATGTCGCGGCTCATGTCGCGAATAACGTCGGCGACGCGCTGAATGGCTTTGTCGCCGGCCTGATGACCGTAGGTGTCATTGATGCGTTTGAAGTGGTCGATGTCGAGCATGATCAGCGTCGCTGTGCTGTCGTAACGGCGATGGCGGGCGTGCTCTTTTTGCAGGCTTTCTTCCCAGTGACCGCGGTTGTACAACCCAGTGAGGCGGTCGGTGCTGGAGAGCTTTTGCAGTTCGGCGTTAGCCGATAACAGCTGGCGGCGGTTGTTTGCCACGTCGGTAACGTCGTAGATCACCAGGCAAATATGGCCGATTTTGCTGTTCGCCGAACGCAGCGGGAACAGCGTGGTGTTCTGGTACATGAAGTCTTCACGGCCGGTGATCGGCTGGTAATTCTGGAAGCGCAGCAAGTACGGCCGCTGCTCCCACACCGTAAACGCCGGGGTGCCGAGGGCGGCGACGCCTTCGACTTTTTTGCGAAACCATTTGCTGTCCACTTCCGGGAACAATTCGAAGAACGAGCTGCCGTTGGCCACGCCTGGCTGAATGCCCGAGCGGTTTTCCATAAACGTGTTCCACACCAGCACGCGGTAATCCGCATCGAACACCACCACGCCCACGTCGATGCTCTGCACGATGGCGAGCAGCCAGTGAAATTCGTTGAGGTCGATCGGCTCGTTCATGGGGCGGCCTAATTCATCAAATACGCGAGTTTTTTGTGCAACAGCTGCACGGAATCTTCGCTGAACAGCATCAGCAAGTCGAAGTGGATGTCGTGTCCTTCAAGGCTGTAGCTGATTTCCACGGCCAGGGTTTTCTTGTTGCGCCGGCTGTTCACGTGAATCAACTCATCGATGGCCAGGTGCTCGCCCAGAATTTGCGGATGGCTCTGGGAAAACACCACGTCGATCTGCTCGGCAATCCCCGCCAGGCATGCGCCGATTAACAGGGTGGAGAGGTCCAGGAGCATTTCCAGATCGCCGCCGTCGTTGCCGTCGCGGTGCAGCAGAGTCGCCATGTCGGCGATTTCGGAGTCGTGGAAAATCAGCAGCGCTTCACCGGCGATACCGCTGCCGATGTAGCCCTGGCAGATGGCGGTCAGGCGCTCGTCGCCGCGCTGCACATCGGCCAGTGCCATGTGCAGCTCGCCCACTTCCAGCAGGTTGACGTTGGGCACCGGCAGTTGCACGAACACATCCAGCACCCGCGCCAGCAACGCACCAGCACGGCCAATGGCGACGTTGACGGTTTCTTGCAGGGCGTCGCGAAAACTGGTCGGGGCATCGCTGGTCGGCGCGCTGGCGGCGATGTCGTGCGGCGGCACGGCGAGCAGGCCATGGGCATTGAGGGTGGCGCGAAATTCGGTGGGGTCGAAGGGTTTGCGCAAAAAGGCCAGTGCGCCCAGCTCCAGCACGCGGCGGCGGGCTTCTTCTTGCACGTCAGCAGAAATAACGATGATCTGCGCGTCCAGACCCTCTTCACGCACGGCGTTGAGTACCTGATAGCCGTCCATGACCGGCATGGTCAGGTCCAGCAGCACCACGCGGCCCAAGCCGTTGCGAATCGCCTCCAGCCCCGCCAGGCCGTTGTCCACCTCCGTGACGGACACCGCCCATTCAGGCGGCAGCGCGCGCAGCAGCTGCTTTCGCACCATGCTTGAGTCGTCGCAGACCAACAGAGGAATTGAGGGCATTGCGGGTTTCTCTACGCGCTCGTACTACGCCGAAATCAGCTAACCGAGAAAGGTGGCGATAATGGCTCAATGATGGCAATTTCGTCCATGAAGAAATTGACATTCAAGACGGCAAATAGTGCGCCAAATGGCGTAGAAAGCTGGGTTTTCCAGAAAAAACAGCAGGTTATGTCGTCAACGTGAGGATGGCCTTTGCCGCCACAATACTGCCCGGATTGGCCTGCATAGTGGCACTGATGCCCTGCAAGCGAGCAGCCAGCGCCTCGTCTGCCAGTAATTGGCGCAGCGCGTTTGGCAGCGCCGCCAGCGGTTCGGCAAAGCGCGGAAGGTAAGCGCCTACACCCACTTCTTCGGCACGACGGGCGTTGTCGTGGCCGTCCCAGCAGTACGGAATCACCACCGACGGCAGGCCGAAATACAGCGCCTCGCAGAAGCTGTTGTTGCCGCCGTGATGCACGAACAGCCTGCATTCGCGCAGCACGGCTGGCTGCGGGAACCAGCTGTCGAGATAGACGTTGTCAGGCACGCTGTCGTACATCTCGCGGTACGCGCCGACGTTGATCAGAAAGCGGTACGGCAGGTCGGCGACGGTCGCGATCAGCCGCTTCATCATCTGCACATCGGCGGCGCCCAGGCTGCCGAAACTCACGTAGATCAGCGGCGCCTCGTTATGCGCCGGAAACTCGGGCACCACGTATGGCGCCTCGGAGCGCACGCAGCCGTCCAGGTACACATAGCGCTCCGGGGTCAACGGCTGTTCACGTTTGTAACGAACCGGTGTGGGCGACAGCAGCAGGTTCAAATACGGCGAATCTTCGAGAAATTGGCCCGGAAGGTTTGGCGGGTGCTGGCAGCTGTCGAGAAAGCGCGCAAAACGCGCATGGGCCGGCGCCACCGCCTTGTGGTAACGGCTGACAAAGGCCTCGCGCCCCGCCTTGTCATCCGCCGCGCAGCCCGACAAATACGGCGGCACGGCGGCGTCGGGCAACTCGGTTTCGGCACACGACACCATGCGCACCCAGGGGCAGCCGGCGTTGCTGATGGCCGGAAAGGTGACCACGTTGTCGAGCACGATCACGTCGGGGCGCAAGCGGGCGAGCAGTTGCTGCAGCGGTTTTTCGGCGTCGATGGCGGTGTCGATGATCGCTTCCCAAGCCGGTGCGACGTAGCTGTCGATCTGCTCGAGCGGGGTCTGGTCGAAGTAGGGAATGTTCTTCTCGATGAAGGTTTCCCAGTAGTGCTGGTGTTCCGCCGCCGACAACTTGGTTTGCGCAGGAATCGGGAATTCCGGAAATCCGTACTCGGCGAAAATGCCCTGGAAATGGCCGTGGCAAATAAACACCGGCTTGGCGCCAAGCCCCTTGAGCACCTGCGCGATGCCAATGCAATTGAGCGCGGCACCAAAGCTGGCTTCAGGGAAAAAGGCGATCACGGGGTGTTTGGGCATTCACACGAATCCGGCAGGGATATAAACATTTGCTTGAATCCACCGATGCAAGATCGCCGGGTTAGCGGTGATCCATCCAGAATTCTGGATTCCGAAGCGTCGGACCGCCGCCTACGCGGGAATGAGGGTGGATTTCAAAGCGCCTGGGTAAGGCTCGGTATTTTTTAGCACAAAAAAACCGGTCATGTAGGAATTTGCTTACCGGCGTAAGGGACCGATTTGCGGCACGCCACGGTTGGCCGTTTGCGGGCGCTGGGCCGAAGACAGGCGCAAATGCAGGCGCATCAGGTCAGCGGCAATCTCCAGCTGACCCCGTTCGATGTGCTCGATGATGCGCAAATGTTCGCGCAAGGCTTCTTGCAGCCGGTGCACGCTGACCATCGGCAACAGGTTCGGCAAACGGCGCAGCGCCTGGTGATGCAGCAGCGCATCGCGCAGAAACTGATTGCCACAGCTCTGCGCAATGCACTCGTGAAAGCTGATATCGAGTTCGCGAAATTGCTGGGTGTCGAAACTGCTGATGCCCTGGTTCAGCAACGCTTCCATGCCTTCGCGCAGCAGCGCCAGGCGCGCCAAGTCCGCCTCGAAGCCCGGACTGAGCAAGGCTTGCGGCTCCATCAACAGGCGGTAATGGAGGCTGTCTTCCAGCGCGGCGAGGTTGTTCAACAGCGGCCGGAATAACCATGATTGGCCCGGTCCGCGCTCGACCACCTGAGTTTCACTGAGCTGGGTGATGACCTTTTGCGCGGCCGGACGGCCAATGCTGTAGCGGCGCATCAAGTCGCTGACGCTGATGCTGCTGCCCAGACGCCCTGCCATGCGATCGCGCAGCACGGACGTCGCCAGGGCTTCCTCTTCCGCTTGCGGCAGCGCGGCGCTCATGGCCGGGTCGGGCAGCGCCAGCAAGCTGTAGCCCTTGCCGGCCTCGTGGCTGAGCAATTGCTCTTCCTGCAGCAGCTTCAGCGCGGCGCGAACCAGCGTGCGCGACACCTGAAACGTGCGCGCCAAGGCTTGCTCAGAAAGCGCCTGACCGACCACCAGACCGCTTTCCTGCACGTGTTCAAGAATGCGTCGGGCCAATTCCAGGTGGTTGCCCCGTGGTTTTTTTTCGCTGCTGGTGGTCACGCCTGTTTATCCCTGTCGATCAGTGCTGGGCACCTTATTCCATAGGAGCGGTGGGCAACAACAACAGCGCACCGGGAAGAAAAAACCGTTGACACAGGAAATTTCCGGTCTTAATTTCGGAAAAAAAACATATTAGCTAGATTTTGCAGCACTGCCTTCGAACACCAACAACAACAGTCGTTAGGAGCGCGCAACATGAGTAAGCTGAAAAACCTGTTGTCTCTGGGTTTCGCTGTATCGCTGGCCGTATCGGCTCAAGCCGTCAGCGCCAAAGACCTGGTCATCTCCATCTGGGACGGCTACATGGCCCCCGATGCGCTAGAGAAATTCAAGGCCGCCAGCGGCGTCGACACTGACAAAGCGCTGCACGCCACCAACGAAGAAATCATGGGCAAGCTGATGGCCAACGGTGGCGAAGGCTACGACGTGGTCTTTGTTTCTTCTCCGTTCGCCGAGGTGCTGCATAAACAAGGTTTGCTGGCCGACATCGACCCGGCCAAAGTGCCCAACCTGAAAAATCTCTACCCCGAAGCCAACAAGCTCGAGTACGACATCGGCAACAAATTTTCTGTGCCGTACACCTGGGGTACCACCGGTATTTGCTACCGCTCCGACAAAATCGCCACCGCGCCCAGCAGTTGGAAAGAGCTGCTCAACCCCAGCGACGCGCTCAAAGGCAAAGTCACCCTGCTCGCCACCGACCGCTGGATGCTCGGCGCCGGTTTCCTCGCCAACGGCTGGTCGGTGAACGACGCCGATGCCAAGCACCTGGCAACCGTGCGTGACGAACTGATCGCCGCGAAGAAGCGCATCCTGTCCTTCGACGACACCACCTTCTACTCCAAGCTCGCCTCCGGCGAAGCGCTGATGGCCCATGCCTGGGACGGCTGGTGCAACTACGGCACCACCGACAACGCGGCGATCAAATTCGTGGTGCCCAAAGAGGGTTCGGATTTGTGGGTAGACACCATGGTCGTGCTCAAAAGCTCCAAGCACCCGGAAGAAGCCTTCAAGTTCGTGAACTTCATGCTGGCCAAGGAAAACCACGCCTGGGTCGCGGAAAACATCCTCTACAAAGTGCCCAACCAGGCCGCCATGGAAGGGCTCTCGCCTGAGCTGCTGCAGAAATACCCCAACCTGACCACGGCTCCAGCTGAGCTGCTGAAGATGGAGCAATTGAGGGATGTCGGTGGCAGCACGCAAAAAGCGTATACCCGCGCCGTCACCGAAATCATGGCCTCTGAGTCCAACTGACGGACTCCTGGGCCTCGGCCATACGGCGTTGAACGCGTGCCGAAAATGCTCACGTACTTAAGTACGCTGCGCTTTTCGCCCCACGTTCGCCTTGTCTGGCTCTAGCCCAGTAGCCCTCGATTTCAGGCAGCTATCGCTGCCTCAACCAAGCGTTACGAGAATCCTGAATGAGTTCATTGCACGCTGATAGGAAACTATCGGCCTGGCTTCTGACGCCCGGGCTTGGCTGGCTGCTGCTGTTTTTAGTGCTGCCTTGCCTGCTGGTGTTGGTGTACAGCTTCGTCGAGCGCGGTGCCTATGGCGGCATTGAGTGGACGTTTACCTGGGACAATTACCAGCGCGCCTTCGACCCGCTGTACCTGGGCATCTTGCTCAAGTCGGCAAAAATCGCCGCGCTGGCCACGTTGTTCGCGGTGCTGATCGGCTACCCGGCGGCGTATGCCATTGCCCGCGCGCCGCGCCACCGTCAGCCGGTGTATCTGTTTCTGGTGATGCTGCCGTTCTGGAGCAATTACCTGATCCGCACGTACGCCTGGATCGTGCTGCTCAACCGCGAAGGCTTGCTGAATAAACTGTTCAGCCTGCTGGGTTACAGCGGCGACCCCATCAGCCTGCTGTACACCGAAAGCTCGGTGGTGCTGGGCCTGGTTTACAACTACATCCCCTTCGTAATTTTGGCGATTTACTCGTCGCTGTCGCGCATCAATGGCGAGCTGTGGGAAGCCTCGCGCGACCTCGGCGCCTCCGGCTGGATGACCTTTCGCCGCGTGATTCTGCCCTTGAGCGTGCCGGGCATCGCCGCAGGTTCCGTGTTCGTGTTTGTGCTCAGCATCGGCAACTTCATCACTGCTGATCTGCTCGGCGGCAAGCAGGTGCAGATGGTCGGCAACCTCATCTACTCGCAGTTCCTCACGGCGCGTGACTGGCCGTTCGGCTCGGCGCTGAGCTTTATCCTCATCGCCATCATGTTGCTGCTGTTGTTCGTGCAGGCGCTGCTGGCCCGTCGCGCAGCGGAGGGCAAAGCATGAGCCGTCAAACCATGGCCAGCTCGACCGCACTCGGCGTGCATTTGTGGCTGGTGTACGCCTTTTTGTATGTGCCGATCCTGGTGCTGATTCTGCTGTCGTTCAACAAGTCCGGCCTGCCGACTTCCTGGAGCGGGTTTTCCCTGAAGTGGTACAGCGCGCTGGCCAATAACAGTGCGGTGCTGTCAGCGGCACTCAATACGCTGATCGTGGCCTTGAGCTCCACGGTTATCGCCTGTGTGCTCGGCACGCTGCTGGCGTTGGGCGTGGAGTTGCGCCGCAAAGGCGACAACAAAGGCTACGTCGCCGACACCCTGTTGATGGCACCGATGATTATCCCGGACATCGTTCTGGCCATCGCCCTGTTGAGCTTTTTCAACTTGGTGAAGATGGGCCTGGGCCTGCATTCCATCGTCATCAGCCACGCAGTATTCAACATCGCCTTTGTCTGCGCCGTGGTGCGCACACGCCTCAAGCACTTCGACTATTCGATTTTGGAAGCCTCGATTGATCTGGGCGCCAGCTGGTTCACCACGCTGCGCCGCGTGCTGCTGCCGGCGATTTTTCCCGGCGTGATGGCGGGCGGATTACTGGCGTTCACCCTGTCGGTGGACGAATTCATCATCGCCTTTTTCAACTCCGGCTCCGGCCAGGCTTCCACCACGTTGCCGATGCAGATCTACGCCATGATCCGCTTCGGTGTGACCCCCGAAATCAATGCCCTGGCAACGCTGGTGATGCTCGTCAGCATCACCGCACTGCTGGCGTCGCAGCGCTTGAACAAGGCCCCGTCTCACCATGAATAAAATCGTCACGAATGAAGCGGCCTTGCGTGAAAGCGCGGCCAATAAAGTGAAAAACGTGCTGGTTCTGGACAAGGTCAGCAAATCGTACGGCGAGCAGTTGGTGGCCGTCGACCAGGTGTCGCTGAGCATCCGCGAGAACGAATTCTTCGCCCTGCTCGGGCCAAGCGGCTGCGGCAAAACCACCTTGTTGCGCATGCTCGCCGGTTTCGAAACACCGAGCGGCGGCTGCATTTATCTGGACGGCACCGACATCTCGCCGCTGCCGGCCAACAAGCGTCCGCTGAACCTGATGTTCCAAAGCTACGCGCTGTTCCCGAACATGACCGTGCGCAAGAACATCGCCTACGGCCTGGAGATGGAAAAGTTGCCCGCCGCTGAAATTCGCCAGCGTGTGGACGCCGTGCTCGCCACCGCGCAACTGGGCGAGTTGGCCGAGCGCAAGCCCGATCAACTTTCTGGCGGCCAACGTCAGCGCGTGGCCCTGGCCCGTGCGCTGGTGAAACGCCCGCGCGTGCTGCTGCTCGATGAACCGCTTGGCGCGCTGGATAAAAAGCTGCGGGAAAAGATGCAGCTCGAACTCAAGCGCCTGCAACACGAGAGCGGCATCACCTTCATCATCGTCACCCACGACCAGGAAGAAGCGTTGGTGATGTCCGACCGCATGGCCGTGCTCAATGGCGGCAAGGTCTGCCAATGCGGCTCGCCGGCCGAGCTGTATGAAAACCCCAACAGCCGCTTCGTCGCCAACTTCATTGGCGTGAGCAACATCCTCGAAGGCGTGCGCCAGACCGACAGCAGCGTGGTGGTTCGTAACCGCAGCCTCAAGGTGGAGTCGGCGGTGGGCGAGCTGAGCGGCGAAGCGGTGGCGCTGGTGATCCGCCCGGAGCGCTTGCAGGTGCTCAGTTCGACCACGCCGCTGGCCGACGAACAAGCCTGCGTCAATCAGGTAGACGGGCAGATCGTGGAAGTGGCTTACCACGGCCTCGACACCAACCTGCACGTGCAAACCGCACTCAGCGACAAACCGCTGATCGTGCGCGTGCCCTCCTCGCAAGTGGACAACGCCCGGTTTGAACAGGGCGCCAGCATTCGTCTCGGCTGGCAGACGCGGCACGCCCGCGTGCTGACCCGCTAGCCCCACCCCCACCCTTTTACGTTCGGCAGGAGTAGGCGTCATGAAGCAAAAGGTCATCGCTTTTTTTCCCGAGGCGGCATACGGCCCGGCATTGAATTCCGTGGGCATCGCCCAGGCGTGCGAAGCGCTGGGGCACAAGGCGGTGTTTCTCACCGACCCTGGCATGAGCGGTGTGTATTCGGGCTACGGGTTTGAAGAGCACATGGTGAATATGTCGGCGCCGATGCCGGCCGAAGAAATGGCCAAGTACTGGGTCGACTTCATCAACGGCCACATTCCCAACTTCCGCAAATCGCCGCTCGAGCAAATTCCCAACTACGTGAAGGAATGCTGGGCCGCCATCGTCGAAACCGCCAAGTGGGCCGAGAAAGATCTGCCTGGCGTACTGGCCAAGGTGCAGCCGGACCTGATCTGCGTCGACAACGTGATTCTGTTCCCCGCCATCAAGCAATACGGCAAGCCGTGGGTGCGGATTATTTCCTGCTCGGAAAACGAGATCGAAGACCCGGATATTCCGCCGCATCTGTCGGGCATGAGCGTGCACGACAAAGCCGGGCACGCCGAATTCCGTCGCCGCTTCGAAGAAGAGGTCGGGCCCATTCATGCCGACTTCAACGAATTTCTCGTCGCCCACGGCGAACAACCCTACCCGCTCGGCACCTTCTTCGAAGCCTCGCCGTTCATGAACCTGTTGCTCTACCCGGACCCGGTGAAGTTCGAACGTCGTCACGCGCTGCCGCCTGAGCAGTTTCACTACCTGCAAGGCTGCGTGCGCGCCGACAAGCCGTACGACATTCCCGAATTCAAAGCCAACAACGACAAGCCGCTGCTGTACGTGAGCTTTGGCAGCCTGGGTTCGGGCGATGTCGACTTGCTCAAACGCTTGATCGTCGCCATCGGCAAGCTGCCGTACCGCGCGCTGTTCAACGTCGGCGAGCATCTGGACGAATACGCCGACCTGCCCGACAACGTGCTGATTTCCAACTGGTACCCGCAGCCGTCAGTGATCGAAAAGGTCGACGCGGTTATCCACCACGGCGGCAACAACAGCTTCACCGAATGCCTGTTCTTCGGTAAGCCGGCCATCGTCATGTCGTACGTGTGGGACGGCCACGACAACGCCATGCGCGCCGAAGAAAGCGGCCACGGTTTCAAGCTTGATCGCTACGAATGGAGCGAGGCCGACCTGGCCGCCAAGCTCGACGCCTGCCTCACCGACAGCGCCATGCGAGCGCGCCTGAAGCAAACCAGCGCGTACATGCAATCACGCAAAGGCCCGCAAGACGCGGCAAAAATTCTCGATGGACTGCTTAACCATGACTGAAGCTAACACCAGCACAGCGCCTGCGCTGTACGACGTCAGCACGCGCACCGACCTGGTGGACTGGGGCGTGCAAAGCGATGCCGTGGAAGGCGTGTCCCACTCCAGCGGCCGCCTACTGTTCAAAGGCCCGAACAACAGCCCGGAAACCGGCTTGTGGGTGTGCACGCCTGGGCGCTGGCGCCTGTCGATTCCGCGCGACGAGCTGTGCCATTTCGTCAGCGGCCGCGCCACCTACCGCGAAGACAACGGCGAAGTGATCGAAGTGAAACCCAACACCCTCGTGCTGTTTCCCGCCGGCTGGACCGGCGAATGCCACGTGCAGGAAACCATTCGTAATTTGTACATGCTGGCGTGAGCCAACGAAGAACCGTGTAGGAGCGGCTTTAGCCGCGATGGGCTGGAACCCAGATCAAGATCATCGCGGCTGAAGCCGCTCCTACAAAAAGCACCTTATAAGGACTTGAAACCATGACCACCCCGCACCTCTACAACCCGCTCGAAATCACCGACCTCAAAGACTGGGGCACCATCCCGACCATGCTCGAGGGCGAGTCGAAAGTCTCCGGCGTGGTGTTGCACAAAGGCCCGGAAGGCCAGTCGGAATGCGGCATCTGGGTCTGCACGCCGGGCAAATGGTTCTGCCACGTCACCAGCGACGAGTTCTGCCATTTCCTCGAAGGCAGCAGCACCTATGTGCATGAAAACGGCGAAGTGATCGAGATCAAACCGGACACTGCCGCCTTCTTCCCCAAAGACTGGAAAGGCACCTGCACGGTCCACGAAACCATCAAAAAGGTTTACATGATCCGGTGATCACCATGGCCGAAACCTACGCTCGCCCTGAACAACGCCGCGCCTTTCTGGCCGGCGCCGGGTACGCCAGCAGTCGCCTTGAGGCGTTGCCGATGGACGCGTCGCGGCGCTGCTATTTCCGTCTGCCCCAGGCCAACTTGTTGCTGATGGATTCGCCGCCCGGCCTGGAACCCATCGTGCCGTTTCTGACCGTGGCCATGCACCTGCGCGAGCTGGGTTTGTCGGCGCCCCATGTGCTGGCCAGCGACGCGGCAGCCGGCCTGGCGCTCATTGAAGATTTCGGCCAAGCCACCTACACACGCCTGCTGGCCATGGGTTACGCCGAACAGCCGCTGTATGAACTGGCGGTGGATGCCTTGGTGCACCTGCACCAGGCGCCGCGAGCGCTGGCGGTGAATGTGCCCGCGTATGACCTGGATGCGCTGTTGGCCGAGGCGGTGCTGTTTATCGACTGGTACGCGCCGCTGCTTGTGGATAAAACCCCAGCGTTGGCCTTGCGCGAGCCGTTCCTGGCGGTCTGTGCACAACTCGCCAGCGCCGTGGCCACACGCCGCGAGGCCTTGGTGCTGCGTGATTTCCATGTGGATAACCTGATGCGCCTGGACGGCCAGGCCGGCGTTAAGGCCTGTGGATTACTGGATTTCCAGGACGCCCTGATTGGCTCCTGCGCTTACGACCTGATGTCGCTGCTCGAAGACGCGCGCCGTGACGTGCCGGAAACCCTGCGCGACCACCTGCTCACTCGCTACCTGGCCCAGCGCCCGGAAGTAGACGCCGAGCAGTTTGGCGCGGATTACCCGGTATTAGCGGCGCTGCGCCACGCTAAGGTGGCCGGCATTTTTGTGCGCCTGGCACAGCGCGACGGCAAGCAGCATTACCTGGCCCATGTACCGCGCGTAATCGGTTTGCTGGACCGCGCCCTGCGCACGCCAGCGCTCTTGCCTCTGCGTGAATTTCTCGACCGTGAGTTACCCGGCTGGGCACAACCGCTGCCCGCCCACTGACTTTTCCTCGGGCTGTGGATAACCCGTCTACCGCCCCGCCTGGAGCCGCTATGAATCACTTCATCAATCCCGACTTCACGACGCCGCACAGCCAACGCCTGCGCGACATCATCAACCCCGCCACGTTGGAGAAGGTGGGCCAGATCGCCCTGGGCGACGAGGCCGATGTAAACACCGCCATCGCAGCCGCCAATGCCGCGCAAAAGCAGTGGCGCAAGGTCGATGCAAAAAGCCGCGCCGCGCTGTTGCACCAGCTGGCCAACGCCATTGAAAGCGAGGTGGCGGTCAACCGCGAAGCCGGCCGCTTGATGACCCTGGAAATGGGCAAACCCTTCCCCGAAGCCATGGGCGAGTTGGCCAACTGCGCACCGATTTTCCGCTACTACGCCGAGATGGCCCGCGACGATGCGGGCAAAGTCGCCGGCACCACGCAACTGGGCTCGTTCCAGCATGTGCGCTACGACGCCATGGGCGTGAGCGTACACATCATGCCGTTCAACTTTCCGGTGCTGCTAATGTGCTGGACCGTCGCCGCGTCGCTTGCCGCCGGTAACGCCTGCATCATCAAACCCGCCGAAGCCACCACGCTGTGCACGTTGAAATTCATGGAGCATTTCCGCGTATTGCCGGCCGGTTTGGTCAGCTGCGTGGCAGGCGATGCGACTACCGCGCAGTTGCTGATTCAATCTGAAGGCACACACGCCGTGGCGTTTACCGGCAGCGTGGCGGCCGGTAAAGCGGTGGCCATGGCCTGCGCCGAGCGCATGAAACCCTGCGTGATCGAAGCGGGCGGCAGCGATGCGCTGATCGTCTCCAAACACGCGCCGCTGGAGGTGGCCGTGGCCGGTTCGGTGACGGCCGCGTTTCACCTGACCGGGCAAATCTGTACCTCGGCCGAGCGCTTCTTCGTGGTCGACGACATTCACGATGCGTTCGTCGAACGCTTCGCCGCCATGACGGAGAAGCTGCGCATCGGGCACGGGCTGGAACACAGCGAAATCGGGCCATTGGTGAGCGAGGCGGCGCGCGACAAAGTGATGCGGCTGGTCGCCGACGCAGTGGCCAAGGGCGCCACCGTGGTCTGTGGCGGAAAAATTCCGCCGAGCCAGCCAGTGGGCTGGTACTACGAGCCGACCATTCTCACCGGCGTCACCCAGGCCATGGATATCCTCCACGAAGAATGCTTCGGCCCGGTGGCGGCGATCTGCAAAGTGGCCGACTTCGACGAAGCCGTGCGCCTGGCCAACGACTCCAGCTTCGGCCTTGGCGCCTCGTTGTTTTCCACTGACCTTGGCGAAGCCATGGAAGCCGCCGACCGCCTGGAAGCCGGCATGGTGTGGGTGAACAACCCGCTGATCGACAACGACGCCCTGCCCTTCGGCGGCTGGAAAATGTCGGGCATGGGCCGCGAACTCGGCCGCCAGGGCCTCGACGCCTTCCGCCGTTCGAAGATGGTGATCATCGACCACCAACCGCAGATTCACGAATGGTGGTACCCGTATAAAGACGAGGTTTTTTACCGCGAAGGCTGAAAAAATCGCGGCTAAACCCGCTCCTACAGACTGCGCGTTCCTGTAGGAGCGGCTTCAGCCGCGATGCTCTTCAGCGCCTCCAGCAACGCCCACCCCTCGCTAAATTCCCGCTCCACCGCCGGCAACACCGGCCGCCGCAGCACCAGCACCGGTACACCCAACTCGCGCGCCACCTGCAATTTCGGCTCGGTGCTCTGGCTGCCGCTGTTTTTGCTGATCAACACGTCGCAGCTCAACTGGGCAAACAGCTCGCGCTCGCTTTCCAGGGAAAACGGTCCGCGCGCGCCGATGATGTCGGCGCGTTCGGTCGGCGGCTGGCTGTGCAGGCAGCGCACAGTCCAGTGCTGGTGAGCGGGAATTTCGTCGAGGTGTTCCAGCGGTTCGCGGCCCAGCGTGAACAGAGGGCGCTTGAACGGCGCGAGGCTGTGGATAAGGTCGTTCCAGTCGGCCACTTCGCGCCAATCATCGCCGGCCTGCGCCTGCCAACCGGGACGGCGCAGCGCCCAGCATGGGACACCAGCAAGCTGGGCGGCGCGCGCTGCGTTGGCGCTGATTTGCGCGGCGTACGGGTGAGTGGCGTCGATCAGCAAACCGATGCCGTTGCCGGTGATGAACTGCGCCAGCCCTTCGGCGCCGCCATAGCCGCCGACACGCACGTTGCAGGGCAAATCATCCGGCACACGGCCAAGACCTGCGAGGCTGTAAATGTCATTGGCGTTCAACTGCCGAGCCAGCGCCAGCGCCTCGGCCACGCCGCCGAGCAGCAGCACCTTCGGCCTCATTGCCCGGCGCCCGCGTAACCGACGACACCGCCCTGGCGGTCGATGGCGAACACTTCCACCTGCACCGTGGCCGGCACAATGCTTTGCGCGAATTTCAGCGCATGGGCGCACACCGCATTGCCCAGTTCGATGCCTTCGGCACTGGCGAGCGCCAGGGCTTGCTGGCTGGTGTTGCTGGAGAGGATTGCGTGCTGCAGCTCGGCGCTGGCGCCAATGGCAGCAGCCCACTTCGCCAGCTGCGGCAGGTCGATGCTGGAGTGGCGGCTGTGCAGGTCCATATGCCCGGCGGCCAATTTGCTGATTTTGCCGAAGCCACCGCACAGGCTCAGTTTGTCGACGGGCGCGATGCGCAAATGCTTGAGCACGGCGCCGACGAAGTCGCCCATTTCCACCAGTGCGGTGTCGTCCAGTTGGTAGTGCTGGCGCATGCGGTCTTCGCTGGCGTTGCCGGTGCAGGCGGCCAGGTGGGTGAAGCCGTTGGCGCGGGCGACATCGATGCCTTGGTGAATGGAGGCGATGTACGCCGCGCAGGAAAACGGCCGCACGATGCCACTGGTGCCGAGGATGGACAGGCCGCCCAAAATGCCCAAGCGCGGGTTCATGGTTTTCAGCGCCAGTGCTTCACCGTTTTCCACGCAGGCCGTCACTTCGAAGCCGCCGCCGTAGCTGTGTTCGATGGCCAGGCTGAACAGATGGCTGGTAATCATCTGCCGTGGCACCGGGTTGATTGCCGGCTCGCCCACGGCCAGGGTCAGGCCCGGTTTGGTCACGGTGCCTACGCCAGGGCCGGCGAAAAACGCCACGCCAGGTTCGGCGCGCAGACGCACGCGGGCGAACACCAGGGCGCCGTGGGTAACGTCGGGGTCGTCGCCAGCATCTTTGAGCGTGCCGGCTTCGGCGCCGTCTTCGAAGGGCCGGCAGAACTCCAAACGCATCAGCACTTCACGGCCTTTGGGCAGCACGATTTCCACGGCATCGCTGACCGTGCCCGCGAGCAACAACCGCGCCGCCGCCAGACTGGTTGCGGTGATGCAACTGCCGGTGGTGTAGCCGCTTCGCAGCGGCGCGGGTTGTTCGGGAGTTTCGTCGCGCATGGCTCAGGGCTTCACGGCATGCAGCAGGGTGATGGGCAGCGCGGCGCGCCAGGTGTCGAAGTCACCCAAGGGTAGCGCCTGGGCCACGGTGATGCGGGTCAACTCGCCGCCATGCTGTTCGCGCCAGGCCACCAGCGCCGCTTCGCTTTGCAAGGTGACGGCGTTGGCGACCAGGCGGCCGCCGGGGCGCACATGGGCCCAACAGTGGTCTAGCACGCCGGGAATGGTGACGCCGCCGCCAATGAAAATGGCATCCGCTTGCGGCAAGCCCTGCAAGGCTTCGGGTGCACTGCCGGCGATCAGTTGCAGGCTCGGCACGCCGAGGGCATCGCGGTTTTGCGCGATCAAGCCCTGGCGTTCGGCGTTGGCTTCCACGGCAATAGCGCGGCAGCTGGGGTGAGCGCGCATCCATTCGATGCCGATGGAGCCACAGCCGGCGCCCACGTCCCAGAGCAACTCACCGGGCATGGGCGCCAGGCGGGCCAGGGTGATGGCGCGTACGTCACGCTTGGTCAGTTGTCCGTCGTGGGCGAAGGCGCTGTCGGGCAACCCTGGCGTCAACGGCAGCAGGCGGGCATCGGTATCGGCAATGCAGTCGATGGCCAGCACATTTAGCGCCGCGACTTCTGGCAAGGCCCAGGCGCTGGCAATGCCATCGACAGCGCGCTGCAACGGGCCGCCCAAATGCTCCAGCACGCGCAACCGGCTGCCGCCAAAACCGCGCTGTACCAACAATTGAGCGATGGTCGCCGGGCTGGAACCGTCGTTACTCAGCACCAGCAGACGCTGTCCGGGATAGATATGAGCGTTCAAGGCGGCAACGGGGCGGGCAACCACAGACAAGCAGGTGACCTCTTGCAACGCCCAGCCCAACTGCGCGGCCGCCAGGGAGAACGACGACGGCGCCGGGTACACCTGCATCTCAGCAGCCGGCACCTGGCGCGCCAGGCTGGCGCCGACGCCGAACAGCATCGGGTCGCCGCTGGCCAGCACGCACACCGGCGTGCCCTGCGCCGCAAGCACCGGGCCAAGGCTGAACGGACTCGGCCAACCCTGACGTTCAGCGCTCAGGCAGTGCGGCAGCAGCTCCAGCTGACGCGGGCTGCCGATGATCAGGCGCGCCTGGAGCAAGGCCCGGCGCGCAGGCTTGCCCAGACCGCTGTAGCCGTCTTCGCCGATTCCCACCACTGTCAGCCACGCCGCCATGGGCACTCCTTTTAAACCGCCGACAAGCAGGCTTTTCCTGGGGTCGGGCAAAGCGGGCATAATAGCGCGTTCGTCGGCACCCACAGCCAGCCACAGCGAACCAGTGAGCCTTTTTGAATAACGTCCAGCCCATGCCCAACGCGCCCCTGCCACGCCATACCGCGTGCCCGGGTTTGCTGCGCATTGTGCAGGCGCTCGACGGTGGCATTTGCCGGGTGAAATTGCCGGGCGGGCGGCTGAGCGTGGCTCAGGCGTTGGCGATTAGCGCCGCCGCCGAACGTCATGCCAGCGGCGTGCTGGAGATCACCAACCGCGCCAACCTGCAGATTCGCGGCGTGCGTGCCGGTGAAGAGCAGGCGCTGATCGCCGTATTGCTGGCGGCTGAGCTGGGCCCGCGCAGCGCTGGCGCTGATGACGTGCGCAACGTGATGCTCAGCCCGGCCGCGGGCGTCGATGCTCAGCAACTGCTCGATGTTCGTCCCCTCGCCGACCGGCTACTCACGCTGCTGGAAACCGAGGAATCGCTGCACCAGCTTTCAGCGAAAATCGCCGTGCAACTGGACGGCGGCGAGGGCATGGCGATGCTTGAGCATCACCACGACCTGTGGCTGAGCGCGCTGGCTGACGGCCGTTTTGTTTTCGGCCTGGCTGGCAAACCCGAAGGCGCCCTGGCGGCGGTAAATGCCGAACAGGTGCCGACGCTGGTGCAAGCGTGTCTCGAACTGTTCCTGCAACGCGCCAGTGCCGAGCACACACGTATGCGCCATCTCTTGGCGACGTGGCCAACGGGGGCCTTTCTTGCCGAGTTGCAACGGCGCTTGCCGTTCGACTTGCAGCAAGACGCCGCCGTTAGCAGCTGGCGTCGCGCGCCTGCCGAAGCCTGGGCGCATCTCGGCGTTCGCCCGCAGCGGCAGCCGGGCCTGGTGATGGTCGGCGCCGCGCCCGCGTTGGGGCGGATCTCGGCGCAACAGCTCGCCGCCGTCGCTGGGCTGGCCCGTGATTCGGTGCACCTCACGCCCTGGCAAAGCCTGCTGCTGCGCGAGGTGCCGCACAACGAGGCGCCACACCTCGCCCAGCAACTGAACGCGCTCGGGTTGCTGACCGACATTGCAATGCCGCTGGCCCGGCTGGTGGCCTGCAGCGGCTCTACCGATTGCAGCAAAGGCCTGG
The DNA here is from genome assembly GCF_979258585.1 of Pseudomonas sp. AC136. NCBI lineage: Bacteria > Pseudomonadati > Pseudomonadota > Gammaproteobacteria > Pseudomonadales > Pseudomonadaceae > Pseudomonas > Pseudomonas sp. AC136. The sequence continues at coordinate 3,345,548 of NZ_OZ409865.1, read as the reverse complement.
CCGACAGCAAAGGCGACGCCCTGCTGCTGGCCGATGCCCTCGCCCACCGCCACATCGCCATCGAGCAGGTGCACCTCAGCGCGTGCAGCCGCTCGTGCGCCGCCGCTCACACCGCGCCGCACACTTTGCTGGCCGTCGCACCCGGCCGTTACGACCTGTACCAGCGGGACCCTCACCTCAGCGGTTTGGGCCGCGTGCTGGCCCGCCACCTGACTATTCTTGAAGCCGCCGACACACTGGCCGCGCTGCCCGACCCCATGGAAACCCTTTGATGCTTGAGTACATCCGCGATGGCCAGGAAATTTACCGCCACTCGTTTTCCATCATCCGTGCCGAAGCCGACCTGAGCGGCATTCCAGCCGACCTGGAAAAACTCGCCGTGCGCGTGATTCACGCCTGCGGCATGGTCGATGTGGTGCAAGACCTGCGCTTCTCGCCAGGCGCCGGCACGGCCGGGCGCAACGCCCTGGCCGCCGGCGCGCCGATTCTGTGCGATGCCCGCATGGTTTCTGAAGGCGTGACGCGCACTCGTCTGCCGGCCAACAATCCGGTGATCTGCACACTCAATAACGAAGGCGTGCATGACCTCGCCCGCGAGCTGGGCAACACCCGCTCGGCCGTGGCACTCGAACATTGGCGCGCGCATATGGAAGGCGCCGTGGTGGTGATCGGCAACGCGCCGACCGCGCTGTTCTATCTGCTGGAAATGCTCGATGCCGGCGCGCCGAAGCCGGCGCTGATTCTCGGCTTTCCGGTCGGGTTCGTCGGTGCCGCAGAATCGAAAGACCTGCTCGCCGCCGACAGCCGTGGCGTGCCGTACGTGATCGTGCGGGGCCGCCGCGGTGGCAGCGCCATGGCCGCCGCCGCCGTCAACGCCCTGGCCACGGAGGTGGAGTGATGCACGCAAAAGGTCGCCTGCTGGGCATTGGCGTTGGGCCGGGGGATCCGGAACTGATCACCCTCAAAGCCTTGCGCTTGTTACAAGCCGCGCCGGTGATTGGCTACTTCGTGGCGAAAGCCAAAGTTGCCGCCGGCCAGCATGGCAACGCCTTCGGCATCATCGCCGGGCACCTGACCGAGGCGCAGCAGCGCCTGCCGATGGTGTATCCGGTAACCACCGAAAAGCTCGCCCCGCCGCTGAGCTACGAGAACATCATCAGCGACTTCTACGACACCTGCGCCGAGCAGATTGCCGAGCACCTGGAAGCCGGCCGCGACGTGGCGGTGATTTGTGAAGGGGACCCGTTCTTCTACGGTTCCTACATGTACCTGCACGACCGCCTCGCCAGCCGCTACCCCGCTGAAGTGGTGCCGGGCGTGTGCTCCATGCTGGGCGGCGCCTCGGTGCTGGGCATTCCGCTGGTATATCGCAACCAGAGTTTGGCGGTACTGAGCGGCGTGTTGCCGGCCGACGAGCTGAAACAACGCCTAGCCGCCACCGATGCCGCCGTGGTGATGAAGCTGGGGCGCAACTTCGACAAAGTGCGTGGCGTGCTCGAGGAACTGGGCTTGGCTGGCCGGGCGAAATATGTGGAGCGCGCGACCATGGAGAATCAACGGATTGTGCCGCTCGATGAAGTGGAGCCGATGGCCTCGCCGTATTTTTCGTTGATCATCGTGCCGGGGGAGAAGTGGCAGGCGTGAGGTAAGCGTTTCGCCGCCGCCCTCTCCCCCAGCCCCTCTCCCGCCAGCGGGCGAGTGGAGCTAATCGGTGATTGGTTTGGAACCGTATTCGCAGACCCACCACAATTCAGTCCCCTCGCCCCTCGGGAAGAGAGTTAGGGAGAGGGGGCCGGACAACCCCCACCTCTCCCGCCGACCACCGGAGCCCCAATGTCCCCCGCCATCATCATCCTCGGCACCGGCGCCCTGACCACCGCACGGCGCATTCAAGCGTTATACCCAGAGGCGCAGGTGTACGGCCTTAACGAGCGCGTAAGCGCCGATATCGGCTACAGCGATTTCGGCAACACCCTCCGTGAGCTGTACCAAAGCAACCGCCCGATCATCGCCCTGTGCGCCGCCGGCATCGTCATCCGCTGCCTGGCGCCACTGCTGCAAACCAAAGGCGCCGAACCGCCTGTGCTCGCCGTCGCCGAAGACGGCAGCGCCGTGGTGCCGCTGCTGGGCGGCCTCGCTGGCGTGAACACGCTGGCTCGCGAGATTGCCGCTGAGCTGGCCGTGGCGCCGGCCATCACCACCAGCGGCGAGCTGCGCTTCGACACCTGCGTGCTCAACCCGCCAAGTGGCTATGTGCTGGGCGATATCGAGCAGGGCAAGCGCTTTGTTTCCTCCCTGCTCGGCGGGGAAAACGTGCGTATCGAGGGCGACGCGCCCTGGCTGGAACACGCGCGCCTGCCACTGGCCGGCGATGCTCAGCTGCGCATTCGTATCAGCACGGACGCCAATGGCGGCGCCGACGAATTGCTGATTCACCCGCGCAGCGTGGTGGCGCTCAACCCGCCGGCTAATGCGCAAGCAATCGAACACAGCCTGAGCGCAGCCGGCATCAGCGCCCTCGCCCTCGCCTGCCTGCTGTGCACCCGCGATCGAATGATCGACAGCGCCTTGCTGGCCACCGCCGAACAGCTCGGTGTGCCCCTGCGCTTCAGTGACGACCTGGCCCTGAGCGACGCGCACCGTCTGGTGGAAAGCGAAGGCCTGCGGCTGGCGGTTGCCAACCAACCCGTGGTTATCCACAGTCTCGGCCAGCCCCGTGGCCGGCTTACCGTGGTAGGCCTTGGACCCGGCGCCGCCGCCTTCACCGCGCCGGCGGTGAAGCGTGCCCTGGAAGAAGCCGAAGACGTGCTCGGCTACGAAACCTACGTGACCATGGCCGGCCCGTTCCGCCCGGACCAGGTGCTGCACAACAGCGACAACCGCGAAGAACTCGCGCGCTCACGCCACGCCTTCGAATTGGCCGCGAGCGGGCGGCGGGTGGTGGTGGTGTCGTCTGGCGACCCGGGCGTATTTGCCATGGCCGCCGCCGTGCTGGAAGCGCTGGAAGCCAGCAGTGACGCGCACTGGCATGCCGTTGAATTGCAGGTGTTGCCCGGCGTGTCCGCCTCGCTGGCCACCGCCGCGAAAGCCGGCGCGCCATTGGGTCATGACTTCTGCATGATCTCGCTCTCGGACAACCTCAAGCCGTGGGAGGTGATCGAGCTACGGCTGAAACACGCCACCCTCGCCGACCTGGCGCTGGCCTTCTACAACCCGATTTCCCGCGCCCGCCCGTGGCAGTTGGGCCGTGCGCTGGATGTGGTGCGCGAACAACGCAGCCCCGAAACGGTGGTGGTGCTCGGCCGCGACATCGGTCGCCCCGCCGAAGCGCTGAGCGTGACCACACTCGGCGAGCTGACTCCGGAAATGGTCGACATGCGCACGATGGTCATCATCGGTTCCAGCACCACCCGCCGCTTCGCCAAGGCCGGCAGCACGGTGGATTGGGTGTATACGCCGCGGTCGTATCCGGCTAATCGCTCTTCTTGAACCGATAAAACAGGTTCGGCTCGCTGACCAGAAACAGATCGCCATTGCTGCCCATGGCCATGCCTTCGGCCTGCGGAATGTCGGCTTTCAGGCCCTGATTGCCGGCGCGCAGGTTGAGGCTGCTGAGCGGCTCGCCCTTCTGATCCAGCTCGATGACCATTTTTGATTCGTCCGAGAGCGCCCACAGGTGCTGGCTGCCCACGTCGTAATAGAGGCTGGACAGGTCGGTGAGAAACAGGCGCTTGTCGCGCTCGGGGTCGGTACGCACCTGCAGGCGCAGAGGGCCGGGGGCGTGCTGCATAAAGCCGCTGATCTCAAAGATTCGCATGGGGTCGCGTTCTTTGGCGATGAACAGGCGCTGGTTGGCCGAGTCGTATGCCAGGCCCTCGAAGCCTTTGTTTTCTTCGCCGACGCTGCTGAGGTCGAGCTGGTGGGCGTTAATGGGATCGTTGATGTTGATAACCGTGGTGTCGGCGTTCACATGCACTTCGGTGAGCCGGCGTCGGCGTTCCTCGACGATCACGTACACGCCGGGGCGGATGTACTCGATGGCTTCCGGGTCTTTGAAACCTTCGAGGGGAATGCGCCGCAGCACGTCGCCTTCCAGCGACAGTTCAAGGAAGTGCGGCCGTTGGTTGGTGACGCTGACCAGGGTGTTGCGCTCGGGGTCGTACGACAGCGCCGACACATTGGTTTCGCTGCCAATGGTGCGACCTTCGATGTCGACGTAATAACCCGGCAGCCGTTGCGCGCTGGCGGGGTTTTCCGCTTGTTCAAGCTGAAACCAGACACGCTCGAAGTAACGGTTGTGCTGGGCCATTGCCGCAGTGCTGACCAGCGCCAAGGCCAAACAGCCCTGCACCGCTCGGGAAGCAAACAGGCCTTTCATTTCACGCTCCGCTCTAGCTGAAGTGCCGCCGAGTATGGCGGGCGGCTATTACAGGATGAGTTGTAATAGTTAACCGCAGGTTTCAGAGGCGAAGCAGGCCGAATAGTTCGTTGTGCGGGACGAAGCGGCTGTGGATAAGTGTTATCCACAGCCGCTTTCGGTTATTCCACCGTCACGCTTTTTGCCAGGTTGCGCGGCTGGTCGACGTCAGTGCCGCGCAGCACCGCCACGTAGTACGAGAGCAATTGCAGCGGCACGGTGTAGAGGATCGGCGCCAGCGCATCGCAGATGTGCGGCATGTTCACCACATGCGTGCCTTCGCCATTGCTCATGCCGGCCTGGCCGTCGGCGAATACGATCAGCTCGCCGCCACGGGCGCGCACTTCCTGCAGGTTCGATTTGAGCTTTTCCAGCAACTCGTTGTTCGGCGCCACGGTCACCACTGGCATGTCGCTGTCGACCAGCGCCAACGGGCCGTGCTTGAGCTCACCAGCCGGATAAGCCTCGGCGTGGATATATGAAATTTCCTTGAGCTTCAGGGCACCTTCCATGGCCACCGGGTATTGCGCACCACGGCCGAGGAACAGGGCGTGGTGTTTTTCGGCGAACAGTTCGGAGATTTTCTCCACCGTGGCATCCATGGCCAAGGCTTCACCGAGGCGGGTTGGCAAGCGGCGCAGGTCGTCCACCAGGCCGGCTTCGACACCGGGCGCCAGGGTGCCGCGAACTTGGCCAAGGGAGAGCGTCAACAGCATCAGCGCAACCAACTGGGTGGTGAACGCCTTGGTGGAGGCGACGCCGATTTCCGGGCCGGCTTGGGTTAGCAGCGTCAGGTCGGACTCGCGCACCAGGGAGCTGATGCCCACGTTGCAGATGGCCAGGCTCGCCAGGTACCCACCCGCATCTGACGGTTTGGCTTTGCCGTTGCGCAGGGCGGCCAGGGTGTCTGCGGTTTCACCGGATTGCGAAATGCTGACGAACAACGTTCCCGGCTGCACCACCACTTTGCGGTAGCGGAATTCGCTGGCGACTTCGACCTGGCAGGGAATGCCGGCCAATTCTTCCAGCCAGTAACGGGCGACCATACCGGCGTGGAAGCTGGTGCCGCAGGCGACGATTTGCACGTTCTGCACTTTGGCAAACAGCTCGGCAGCTTGAGGGCCGAATGCCTGAACCAGCACGTGGTCAGCGCCCAAGCGGCCTTCCAGAGTGCGTTGCACCACCACCGGTTGTTCGTGAATTTCCTTGAGCATGAAATGGCGGTAAGCGCCTTTGTCGGCCGCTTCGGCGCCTTCGTGGTACTGCACGCTTTCGCGCACCACGGGCTCGCCGGCGACGTTCCAGATGTGCACGCTGTCGCGGTGGATTTCAGCGATGTCGCCTTCTTCCAGGTACATGAAACGGTCGGTGACCTGGCGCAGTGCCAATTGGTCGGAAGCCAGGAAGTTTTCCCCCAGGCCCAAGCCGATCACCAGCGGGCTGCCGCTGCGGGCGGCAAGCAGACGGTCGGGTTGCTTGGCGCTGATCACGGCCAGGCCATAAGCGCCGTGCAGGTCTTTAACGGTGGCTTTGAGCGCCACGGTGAGGTCGCCCAGCGCTTTCAATTTGTGGTCGAGCAGATGGACGATCACTTCGGTGTCGGTGTCCGAGGTGAACACGTAACCCAGTTCCTGCAGCTGTTTGCGCAGCACTTCGTGGTTTTCAATGATGCCGTTGTGCACCACGGCCAGGTCATTGCCGGAGAAGTGCGGGTGGGCGTTGCGCTCGCTCGGCGCACCGTGTGTGGCCCAGCGGGTGTGGGCGATGCCCAGGCGGCCGGCGAGCGGTTCGGCGGTCAGCGCTTGTTCCAGCTCGCCAACCTTGCCGACGCGGCGACGGCGTTCGAGCACGTTGTCGTTGCTGAAAACGGCCAGCCCTGCGCTGTCGTAGCCGCGGTATTCCAGACGTTTCAGGCCTTCCAGCAGGATGGCGGTGATGTTGCGTTCAGCCACTGCGCCGACGATGCCACACATACATTTCTCCTTAAGCTTGCAACGCCGCGCAGATCACATTGACCCCACGCGCGGTGATGGATGCGCGCGTCTCAAGGTCGAGACGGTCATCGGTGATGAGGGTTTGGACGCTGCTCCAGGGCAGTTCCAGGTTGGGAATCTTGCGGCCGATTTTGTCGGACTCGACCATAACGATGACCTCACGGGCCACCTCAGCCATGACGCGGCTCAGGCCCAGCAATTCGTTGAACGTGGTGGTGCCGCGCGCGAGGTCGATACCGTCGGCGCCGATAAACAATTGGTCGAAGTCGTAGGAACGCAGCACCTGTTCGGCGACCTGGCCCTGGAACGATTCGGAGTGCGGGTCCCAGGTGCCGCCGGTCATCAGCAACACGGGTTCATGCTCAAGCTCGCTAAGGGCGCGGGCGACGTTCAGAGAATTGGTCATGACCACCAGACCGGGCTTGTGACCGAGCTGGGGAATCATGGCGGCAGTGGTGGTGCCGCTGTCGATGATGATGCGCGCGTGTTCTTTGATACAGGCGACGCCAGCGCGGGCGATGGCGTGTTTGTACTGGGAAACGGGCTGCGCACTGTCGGCGATTAACTCCTGCGGCATGGGGATCGCGCCACCGTAGCGGCGCAGCAGCAAACCGTTGCTTTCAAGAGCGGCGAGGTCTTTGCGAATGGTGACTTCGGACGTGCTGAACGCTTTGGACAGCTCATCGACACTCACCTCGCCGTGCTCGGAAAGCAGGGCGAGGATGGTGTGGCGACGTTGCGGCGTGTTGCGCTTTGACATGCGTTAAGTTTCGATTCGAAAGATAAGTGCGCGAATCAAAACAAAACGAAGGTTTTGCGTCAAGCGTGAAGTTTCGGGTTCTGTAGGAGCGAGCTTGCTCGCGAACCGATTTCTGCCACGAACGGCTAAATCAGAAGCTTCGCGAGCAAGCTCGCTCCTACGCGCCTACCTCAAGCTTCTACTTCTTGACGGGACGCTTCCATCCTTCGATGTTGCGCTGTTTGGCACGGCCAACGCCGAGGGTTTCGGCAGGAATGTCGGCGGTGATCACGGAGCCGGCGCCTGTGGTGGCGCCGTCGCCGAGGGTGACCGGCGCTACCAGTGCGCTGTTGGAGCCGATAAAGACGTCGGCGCCCAACACGGTGCGGTGCTTGTTGGCGCCGTCGTAGTTGCAGGTGATGGTGCCGGCGCCGATGTTGGTGCGGGCGCCGATTTCAGCATCGCCCAAGTAACTCAGGTGGCCGGCTTTGGCGCCTTTGCCCAACACCGCGTTCTTAAGCTCGACGAAGTTACCCACATGGGCCTTGGCGCCTAGAACCGAGCCGGGACGCAAGCGGGCAAACGGGCCGCAGTCGGCGCCTTCGCCCATCTCGGCACCTTCCAGGTGGCTGTTGGCTTTGACGATGGCGCCGTTGCGCAGCGTGCTGTTTTTGATCACGCAGTTGGGGCCGATCTGAACGTTGTCTTCAATGACGACGCGGCCTTCGAGGATGACGTTGATGTCGATGAGCACGTCGCGGCCGACGGTAACTTCGCCGCGAACGTCGAAACGAGCCGGGTCGATCAGCGTGACGCCTTGGGCCATCAGGCGGCGGGCGGCACGGTATTGATAGTGACGCTCAAGTTGCGCCAGTTGGATGCGGTCGTTAGCGCCGAGTACTTCCATCTCGTCGGTGGCTTGCTCTGTGGCGACCACCAGCCCATCGGCGACGGCCATGGCAATGACGTCGGTGAGGTAGTACTCGCCCTGGGCGTTGCTGTTGGACAGTCGACCCAGCCACTCGGCCAGGCGCTTGCCGGGTACGGCGAGAATGCCAGTGTTGCCTTCACGGATGGCGCGTTGGGCGTCGTTGGCGTCTTTGTGCTCGACGATGGCCTGCACGCTGCCCTGCGCGTTGCGCACGATACGGCCGTAGCCCGTGGAGTCGGCGAGCTCAACGGTGAGCAGGCCCAGTTGTTGATCGGTGACCAGTGCCAGCAGGCGCTGCAAGGTTTGCTCTTCAATCAACGGCACGTCGCCGTAGAGAATCAGCACTTTCTCAGCGCTCAGTTTGGGCAGCGCCTGGGCCACGGCGTGGCCGGTGCCTAGTTGTTCGGCTTGCAGCACGAAGGAGAGGTCGGCAGCGGCCAGCTGCTCGCGAACCTTGTCGGCGCCATGGCCAATCACCACTTGCAGGCTGCTGGGCTGCAGCTGGCGGGCGGTGTCGATAACGTGTCCGAGCATGGACTTACCGGCGATGGGGTGCAGCACTTTCGGCAATGCCGAACGCATGCGGGTGCCTTGGCCGGCGGCGAGGATGACGATATCGAGTGACATGGGGCGGGGTCCTGAGCAGGTTGAAAATGGGGTTCGGCGAACGGGGTGTTCAGCGAGAAGTGCGCAAGAACTATCAGTAGCGATGAGCGTGCCCGGTGGGGCGAAACGCCAATTTCTGAAAAAGAAAAAGGGTAGCCAAGGCTACCCTTTTACTCGATCGCGATGAAGCGCTGCGGGGTTAGCCGCCGAACTTCTTGCGAATTTGCTGAACGGTGCGCAGCTGAGCTGCAGCCTCGGCCAGACGGGCAGCGGCGGAACCGTAGTCGAACTCCGCGCCTTTCTCATGCAATGCTTTCTCAGCGGCCTTAACGGCCTCTTGAGCGGAAGCTTCATCCAGGTCGTCTGCACGTTGCACGGTGTCGGCCAAAACCTTAACCATGTTCGGCTGCACTTCCAGGAAACCACCGGAGATGTAGAACACCTCGGTGTCGCCGCCTTGCTTGATCAGGCGAATCGGGCCCGGCTTCAAAGCAGTGATCAGCGGGGCGTGACCCATGGCGATACCAAGATCACCCAAGAGACCGCTCGCTACCACCATCTCGACCAGACCGGAGAAGATTTCGCCTTCTGCGCTGACGATATCGCAATGGACTGTCATAGCCATTTGCTTGCCTCAACCTGATTAGCGCCCGTTTCCGGGCGCTGGGATTACAGTTTCTTGGCTTTCTCGATAGCTTCTTCGATGCTGCCGACCATGTAGAACGCTTGTTCTGGCAGGTGGTCGTAGTCACCGTTGAGGATGCCTTTGAAGCCAGCAATGGTGTCTTTCAGGGAAACGTATTTGCCCGAAGCACCGGTGAAGACTTCAGCCACGAAGAACGGCTGCGACAAGAAGCGCTGAATCTTACGAGCGCGGGATACCAACTGCTTGTCGGTTTCCGACAGCTCGTCCATACCCAGGATCGCGATGATGTCTTTCAGCTCTTTGTAGCGCTGCAGAACGTACTGAACGCCGCGAGCGGTGTCGTAGTGGTCCTGGCCAATTACGTTCGGATCCAGCTGGCGCGAAGTCGAGTCGAGTGGGTCGACCGCTGGGTAGATACCCAGGGAGGCGATGTCACGGGACAGAACGACGGTGGCGTCCAAGTGGGCGAAGGTGGTCGCTGGCGACGGGTCGGTCAAGTCGTCCGCTGGTACGTATACCGCTTGGATCGAGGTGATCGAACCTTGCTTGGTCGAAGTAATACGTTCTTGCAGAACGCCCATCTCTTCGGCCAGGGTCGGTTGGTAACCTACTGCAGAAGGCATACGGCCCAGCAGTGCGGATACTTCGGTACCGGCGAGGGTGTAACGGTAGATGTTGTCGACGAACAGCAGAACGTCGTTACCTTCGTCACGGAATTTCTCGGCCATGGTCAGACCGGTCAACGCTACGCGCAGACGGTTGCCTGGTGGCTCGTTCATCTGACCGTAGACCAAGGCTACTTTGTCGAGAACGTTGGAGTCCTTCATCTCGTGGTAGAAGTCGTTACCCTCACGAGTACGCTCACCCACACCAGCAAACACGGAATAACCGCTGTGCTCGATGGCGATGTTACGGATCAGCTCCATCATGTTTACGGTTTTACCAACACCGGCACCACCGAACAGACCAACCTTACCGCCTTTGGCAAACGGGCAAACCAGGTCGATAACCTTGATGCCAGTTTCCAGCAGGTCGTTGCCGCCAGCTTGTTCCGCGAAGGAAGGAGCCGGGCGGTGAATGCCCCAGCGCTCTTCTTCGCCGATCGGACCGGCTTCGTCGATTGGGTTGCCCAGTACGTCCATGATGCGGCCCAGGGTCGCTTTACCGACCGGTACCGAAATGGCTGCGCCAGTGTTGTTGACGTCTAGACCGCGCTTCAAGCCTTCGGTCGAGCCCATCGCAATGGTACGAACCACGCCGTCGCCCAGCTGCTGCTGAACTTCGAGGGTGGTTTCGGCGCCTTGAACTTTCAAGGCGTCGTAGATGCTCGGAACCTGATCACGTGGGAATTCCACGTCAATCACGGCGCCGATGATTTGTACGATACGTCCGCTACTCATAGCTGGATCCTCTGAATATTTGAACCGGTATCAAACCGCGGCAGCGCCGCCAACGATTTCCGAGATCTCTTGGGTGATCGCCGCCTGACGTGCCTTGTTGTAGATCAGCTGCAAATCGCTGATCAGATCACCGGCGTTGTCAGTCGCATTCTTCATCGCGATCATCCGGGCTGCTTGTTCAGCAGCGTTGTTCTCGACCACCGCCTGGTAAACCTGCGACTCCACGTAGCGCACCATCAGGCCGTCAAGCAGCTCTTTGGCGTCGGGTTCGTAGAGGTAATCCCAGTGATGCTTGAGATCTTGATCCGGATCGGCTTCCAGCGGAATCAACTGCTCCACTGTCGGCTTCTGCGTCATCGTGTTGACGAACTTGTTGGAAACCACGGACAGGCGATCAATACGGCCATCCAGGTAGGCATCCAGCATCACCTTGACGCTGCCGATCAGATCATTGATCGACGGCTCTTCGCCCAGGTGGCTGATTGCAGCGACGACGTTACCGCCGAAGTTGCGGAAGAACGCCGCACCCTTGCTGCCTACTACGCAGATATCGATCTCTACGCCGTTCTCGCGGTTTACCGCCATGTCCTTGACCAAGGCCTTGAACAGGTTGGTATTCAAGCCACCGCACAGACCACGGTCACTGCTCACTACCACATAACCGACGCGCTTAACTTCGCGGTTGATCATGAACGGGTGGCGGTATTCCGGGTTAGCGTTGGCCAGATGACCAATCACCTGGCGGATACGCTCCGCGTAAGGACGGCTGGCAGCCATGCGCATTTGTGCTTTGCGCATCTTGCTGACAGCGACCTTTTCCATGGCGCTGGTGATCTTTTGCGTGCTTTTGATGCTCGCAATCTTGCTGCGAATCTCTTTTGCGCCTGCCATGCAACACCTATATAGGTACACCTATCGGCTAGCAGGATGGGGGCCGCAGCCCCCATCGCACTTACCAGGTTTGGGTGGCTTTGAACTTCTCGATGCCGGCTTTCATGCCTGCGTCGATTTCGTCGTTGAAGTCACCCTTCACGTTGATCTTGGCCATCAGATCGGCCAAGTCGCGGTTGAAGTAAGCAATCAGAGCCTGTTCAAAGCTGCCGATTTTCGCGATCTCGACGTCGACCAAGTAGCCACGCTCGGCGGCATACAGGGACAACGCCATGTCGGCGGTGGACATCGGCGCGTATTGCTTCTGCTTCATCAGCTCGGTAACACGCTGACCATGCTCAAGCTGCTTACGGGTGGCTTCGTCCAGGTCAGAAGCGAACTGGGCGAAAGCCGCCAATTCACGGTACTGAGCCAGAGCGGTACGGATACCACCGGAGAGCTTCTTGATGATCTTGGTCTGAGCAGCACCACCAACACGCGATACCGATACACCGGCGTTCACTGCCGGACGGATGCCGGAGTTGAACATCGCCGATTCCAGGAAGATCTGACCGTCGGTGATGGAAATCACGTTGGTCGGAACGAACGCGGAAACGTCGCCAGCTTGGGTTTCGATGATCGGCAGAGCAGTCAGGGAACCGGTTTTGCCCGTTACGGCGCCGTTGGTGAACTTCTCTACGTACTCTTCGGATACGCGGGATGCGCGCTCCAGCAGACGGCTGTGGAGATAGAACACGTCGCCTGGGTAGGCTTCGCGGCCTGGCGGACGGCGCAGCAGCAGGGAGATTTGGCGATACGCCACAGCCTGCTTGGACAGATCGTCATAAACGATCAGCGCGTCTTCACCGCGGTCACGGAAGTATTCGCCCATGGTGCAGCCGGCGTACGGCGCAATGAATTGCAGCGCAGCGGATTCGGAAGCACTGGCCGCGACGATGATGGTGTTAGCCAACGCGCCGTTTTCTTCCAGTTTGCGAACCACGTTGGCGATGGTCGATTGCTTCTGACCGATCGCTACGTATACGCAACGGATGCCGCTGTTCTTCTGGTTGATGATGGCGTCGATGGCCAGAGCGGTTTTACCGATCTGACGGTCACCGATGATCAGCTCACGCTGACCGCGACCAACCGGGATCATGGCGTCGACGGCCTTGTAGCCAGTTTGCACTGGCTGGTCGACCGATTTACGCCAGATCACGCCCGGTGCAACCTTTTCAACCGCGTCGGTAGCGACGTTGTTCAGCGGGCCTTTACCGTCGACAGGGTTACCCAGAGCATCGACTACGCGACCCAGCAGTTCCGGACCAACCGGAACTTCGAGGATGCGGCCGGTGCACTTGGCGCTCATGCCTTCAGCCAGCGACTGGTATTGCCCCAGAACCACGGCGCCGACGGAGTCGCGCTCAAGGTTCATGGCCATGCCATAGACGCCGCCCGGGAACTCGATCATTTCACCGTACATAGCGTCGGCGAGACCGTGAATACGCACGATACCGTCGGAAACGCTGACGATGGTGCCTTCGTTGCGGGCTTGGGAGGCCACATCGAGCTTGTCGATGCGACCCTTGATGATTTCACTAATTTCGGAAGGATTGAGTTGCTGCATTGCTCTGCTGCCCCTTCAAACTCAAAGTTTCAATGCTTCGGCTAGTTTCGCGATTTTGCCGCGAACTGAGCCATCGATAACCAGGTCGCCGGCGCGGATTACGACGCCACCAATAAGGCTGGCATCCTCCGCAGCGTGCAGGCGCACTTCCCGGCCGAGCCGTGCACTGAGAACCTTGGCGAGTTTGTCTTGCTGTTCGTCGTTCAATGCAAAAGCACTGACTACATCCACATCGACCGATTTTTCCTGCTCGGCTTTCAACAGCTCGAACAATTCGGCGATTTGCGGCAGCAGCGCGAGACGATTGTTCTCGGCTAATACCTGGATGAAGTTCTGTACCTTGGCATCGAACTTGTCACCACACACCTCAATGAAGGCGGTGGCCTTGTCTGTACTCGTCAAACGCGGGGCCGTGAGCACGCGCTGTACGGTGGCGTCTTGCGACACCTCCGCAGCCAGGCCGAGCATGGCTGACCAATTGGCCAGTTGCTGGTGGGCCTGAGCGTACTCAAAAGCTGCCTTGGCGTAAGGTCGGGCCAACGTGGTCAGTTCTGCCATGATCGCGCCCTCGCTTAAATTTCGGCTGCCAGTTTGGAAACCAGCTCCGCATGCGCGTTTTGGTCGATAGTGGCGCCCAGGATCTTCTCAGCACCGCTGATCGCCAAGCCACCCAGTTGGGCACGCAGGGCGTCTTTGACGCTGTTCAGTTCCTGTTCGATCTCGGCCTGAGCCTGAGCCTTCAGGCGCTCACCTTCGACACGGGCCTGATCGCGAGCTTCGTCGACGATCTGGGTAGCGCGCTTTTTGGCTTGCTCAATGATTTCAGCTGCCTGAGTTTTGGCTTCGCGCAGTTGCTGACCCACTTTCTCGTGGGCGAGCTCCAAATCGCGAGCCGCACGGCTTGCAGCGTCCAATCCATCAGCAATCTTCTTTTGACGCTCTTGCAAAGCCGCGATGACCGGAGGCCACACGTACTTCATGCAAAAGAGCACAAAGATGAAGAAGGCAACGGACTGGCCAATCAGGGTTGCATTAATGTTCACGCCAACACCTCGCTCGTTCGTTGTCCGTCAAACCAATCACTCAAAAAAGAGTGATTAGCCTGCAAGTTGACCAACGAAGGGGTTCGCGAAGGTGAAGAACAGTGCGATACCAACACCGATCATGGTCACGGCGTCCAGCAGACCAGCGACGATGAACATTTTAACTTGCAGCATCGGAACCATTTCCGGTTGACGCGCAGCGCCTTCCAGGAATTTGCCGCCCAGCAGGCCGAAACCAATGGCGGTACCCAGGGCACCCAGGCCAATCAGCAGAGCTACGGCGATCGCGGTCAGACCAACTACAGTTTCCATCTTTCCTCCCGACTTTTTATGTCGTATTGGTTAGTTTTTAAGGTAAAGCGGTAAAGCAAACTTGCTCGCCCTTGCGGGCTGCGGCCCCAGGCAGAGGCCGCTCACTGCCAGCGCTTGCGCGCTATCAGTGGTTGTCTTCGTGCGCCATCGACAGATAAACGATGGTGAGCATCATGAAGATGAACGCTTGCAGGGTGATGATCAGAATGTGGAACACCGCCCATGCCCACTGCAGCGCCACACCCAGGCCGCTCAGCCACAACAGACCACTGCCGAACATCACAGCGATCAGAATGAACACCAGCTCACCGGCGTACATATTGCCGAACAACCGCAGTGCCAACGAAATAGGCTTGGCAATCAGGGTGACGAACTCCAGCAGGAAGTTAACCGGGATCAGAAGGATCTGAACGGCGATGTTCTTACTGCCGAATGGGTGCAGGGTCAGTTCACCGATGAAGCCACCGATGCCTTTGACTTTGATGCTGTAGTAAATAATCAGCGCGAACACAGAGAACGCCATGCCGAGGGTGGCATTCGGGTCAGTGGTGGATACAGCGCGGAAAGGAATGTGGTGATCGCCGGAGATCAGGATGGCCAGTTGTGGAATCCAGTCCACAGGCACCAGGTCGACGGCGTTCATCAGGAACACCCAGACGAAAATGGTCAGAGCCAGGGGCGCGATAACCTTGTTGCGGCCGTGGAAGCTGTCCTTAACGCTGGTGTCGACGAATTCGATCATCACTTCAACGAAGTTCTGCAAACCGCCAGGCTGGCCGGAAGTGGCTTTCTTTGCAGCCATGCGGAACAACAGGATGAAGATCAGACCCAAGGCTACGGACCAGCCCAGGGTGTCTACGTGAAAAGCCCAGAAGCCCATTTCTTTGGCTTCTTGTGCAGTGTGGGCAAAGCCCCAATCGCCGCTTGGCAGTTTCCCAAAGGTCAGGTTCTGCAAGTGGTGCTGGATGTAGCCCGAAGCGGTCTGTTCTGCCATGTGTGCCTCAAACGCCCTAAGGTCTCAAAAATCTTGTTGTAAGCAGGGGAGCGAACCAATTGACCAACTGGGTCAGAAGGAAAACGCCAAATACCGCCAGCGCATCCAGAGGCTTCACCCCTGCAAAGGTCAGTGCAAACAGCACTGCCGTCAGAATCAATTTGCCCGCTTCGCCGGCATAAAAAGACCGGACTATCGCTTGGGCTGCCCGGGCTCCGGTGAATCGGAAGGCCTTATGGGCAAAGTAAATATTCGGTAACCAGGCAATCAAACCGCCGAGCGCGCCAGAGTAACCACTTACCGCGCCGCGCCATTGCCACAAAACGACGGCTGCGATTAGCAATACGACGAGTTGAACCAACAACACGGGGAACACCGGCAAACGATGGAAGGGCAGGCGGTTGGGCGTGCGGGCATCCATCAACTATCTCCGGCTTTCGGCCTCTGGTGTCTGCCGCTGTAAATCAACGACTTGGCATAGTTTGTGCCGACAAAATGCGCGCAGAGTATAGGGGGCGTTCCCCCCCTATTCAACTGCCCGGTAGTGATTTCCGACTACACGCTACATGACTAATTATGTCGGGAAAGGCTTCACTTGATGTGGGCCAAGACGCCTTGTAACTCGTCTAACGAGTTGTAGCGGATGACCAACTGACCCTTACCCTTCTGTCCATGCTTGATCTGTACCGGCGAGCCCAGCCGCTCTGCGAGGCGCTGTTCAAGCCGACTGATGTCAGGATCGGCTTTAGGAGCTGTAGTCGGTTTCTCTTTTGTGCTCATCCACTGACGAACCAGTGCCTCAGTTTGGCGCACGGTTAGCGCTCGTGCGACAACGTGTCGCGCCCCTTCGACCTGCTGTTCTGCCGGTAAACCGAGCAGCGCGCGGGCGTGGCCCATTTCCAGATCACCGTGGGAAAGCAGCGTTTTGATTTCCTCGGGAAGGGAGATCAGACGCAGCAAATTGGTGATGGTGACGCGCGATTTGCCGACCGCTTCAGCGACTTGCTGTTGGGTCAGTTGGAATTCTTGCTGCAACCGCTGCAAGGCTACGGCTTCTTCAATCGGGTTGAGGTCTTCGCGCTGGATGTTTTCGATCAGTGCCATGGCAATGGCCGCTTCATCCGGCACTTCGCGAACCATGGCCGGAATCTTGTCCAGTCCGGCTTGCTGGCTGGCACGCCAACGGCGTTCACCGGCGATGATTTCAAACCGGCCATTACCGATTGGGCGCACCACAATCGGTTGCATCACGCCCTGGGCGCGGATGGACTGCGCCAGCTCTTCGAGGGCAGTAGCGTCCATGTCACGGCGCGGTTGGTATTTGCCGCGCTGAATCAGATCCAGTGGCAGGTATTGCAGCTCACGGGTGTCGACGTGCGCGGCTTCTTCTTGCAAAGCATTAACGCTGGTTCCGCCCAGCAGGGCGTCCAGTCCGCGTCCGAGACCTCGTTTTTTGCTGGCCATGGATAATCCTTATGCTTTTGCGGTTCGGGTGGCGCTGCGCTGACGCCGGGACAATTCACCGGCCAGTGCTAAGTAGGCGAGGGCGCCACGGGATTGCTTGTCGTACGCCAAGGCAGGCATGCCAAAACTCGGCGCCTCGGCCAGGCGCACGTTGCGGGGAATAACGGTGTCGTAGAGCTGGTCGCCGAAATGCGCTTTTAGCTGGGCGGACACATCGTTGGTGAGGCTGATGCGCGGGTCGTACATGGTGCGCAGCAGACCTTCGATTTTCAGCGAAGGATTAAGCAGCTTGCCGATGCGCTGGATCGAGTTGACCAGATCAGTCAGCCCTTCGAGCGCGTAGTACTCGCACTGCATCGGAATGATCACGCCGTCAGCGGCCACCAAGGCGTTGACCGTCAGCATGGACAGTGAAGGCGGGCAGTCGATGAGGATGTAATCGTAATTTTCGCGGATCGGTGCCAGCGCTTCGCGTAGACGGTGTTCCTTCGCCGGCATATGCAGCAACGCCACCTCGGCGGCGGTCAGGTCGCGGTTCGCCGGAAGCAGCTGATAACCACCGTGCTCGGAAAACTGCATGGCTTGCGCCAGGTCGCATTCGCCAATGAGCACGTCATACACCGAGTGCTCCAAAGCCAACTTATCCACACCGCTGCCGGTGGTGGCATTGCCCTGTGGATCCAGGTCGATGAGCAGCACACGGCGCTTGGTCGCCACCAGCGATGCAGCGAGGTTGATGCACGTGGTGGTTTTGGCCACACCGCCTTTCTGGTTGGCGATGGCGATTACTTTAGCCATGGTCAGCGTCGGTCCCGATCATATGATGCGGCGCAGTATCAACAGATGCCGTTGACCTTGGCAACCGGGAACCTTGAGCACGTGCGTTGCAGCCAATTCAAAGTCGGCGGGCAGCGCTTGCAGCTCGTCGTCGGGGTGCACGCCTTTCATGGCCAACCAGCGCGTTTCGGTGTCGCCTAGATGCCGAGTCCACTCGGAAAAATCCTGCAGCGAACTGAATGCGCGTGAGCAGATTCCGGAAAATGCCTGGGCTGGGGTGAACGCCTCGACCCGGCTGTGGATAACTTCCAGGTTCGACAGTTTGAGCTCGAGCTTCACCTGCGTGAGAAACCGCGTTTTCTTGCCATTGGAGTCCAACAGAGTGAATTGGCGGTCTGGGAACATGATTGCCAACGGAATGCCCGGCATTCCACCGCCGCTGCCGACGTCCAGCCACGAGGTTCCGCCTTCTGCGACAAAAGGCACCACGCTCAGGCTGTCGAGCAGGTGGCGGGAAACCATTTCGTTTGGGTCGCGCACGGCGGTCAGGTTGTAAGCCTTGTTCCACTTGATCAGCAATGCGAGATAGCCCAAAAGAAAGGCGTGTTGCTGTTCGGTCAGTGCAACGCCCAGCTCGGCGGCGCCACGGGACAATTCTTCAGCATGTTGCGCAGTAACCGATGACATCAGACGCTTTGCTCCAGCTCACGACCGGCACTGCGCTTTTTCAAGTTGATCATCAACAGGGAAATCGCCGCCGGCGTTACGCCGGGAATTCGCGAGGCCTGGCCCAGCGTTTCCGGGCGACCTTGGCTGAGCTTGCTCTGAATTTCTTTGGAAAGACCGGCAATGGCGGTGTAGTCGATATCCGCTGGCAGCTTGGTGTTTTCGCTGGCACGCAGGCGGGCAATTTCGTCTTGCTGACGGTCGATGTAGCCGGCGTACTTGGTTTTGATTTCCACCTGTTCAGCAACCTGCGGATCGTCGTGGCCGGGGCCGGTTACCTCGATTAAGCCGGCGTAGTCCACTTCAGGACGGGTCAGCAGGCTCATCAGGTTGTATTCGTGGGTCAGCGGCGTACCGAAGCGCGCGGCAATCGCGTCGCCCTGCGGCGTGTTCGGGCGCACCCACGTGCTCTTCAGCCGTTGCTCCTCGCGCTCAATGCCTTCGCGCTTGGCGCAGAACGCCGCCCAGCGACGGTCGTCGACCAGGCCCAGCTCACGGCCTTTTTCGGTGAGGCGGAGGTCGGCGTTGTCTTCGCGCAAGATCAGGCGGTACTCGGCACGGGAGGTGAACATGCGGTACGGCTCTTGGGTGCCGAGGGTGATCAGGTCGTCGACCAACACGCCGATGTAGGCTTCATCGCGGCGCGGGCACCAACTGTCTTTGCCCTGCGCACGCAATGCAGCGTTGGCGCCGGCCAACAGGCCCTGGGCGCCGGCTTCTTCGTAGCCGGTGGTGCCGTTGATCTGGCCGGCAAAGAACAGCCCGGCAATCACTTTGGTTTCGAGGCTGTATTTCAGATCACGCGGGTCAAAGTAGTCGTACTCAATGGCGTAACCCGGCCGAACGATATGGGCGTTTTCCATGCCGCGGATCGAACGCACCAGCTCCAGCTGCACGTCAAACGGCAGCGAGGTCGAAATGCCGTTCGGATACAACTCGTGGGTGTTCAAGCCTTCAGGCTCGATAAACACCTGGTGGCTGTCCTTGTCGGCAAAGCGGTGAATCTTGTCTTCAATCGACGGGCAGTAGCGTGGACCGATGCCTTCGATCACACCCGAGTACATCGGCGACCGGTTGAGGTTCGCGGCGATGATTTCGTGGGTGCGGGCGTTGGTGTGAGTAATCCAGCAACTCACCTGGCGTGGGTGCTGTTGCTTGTTGCCGAGGAAGGACATCACCGGAATGGGCGTGTCGCCTGGCTGTTCGGTCATCACCGAGAAGTCGACGGAGCGGCCATCAATGCGTGGCGGCGTGCCGGTTTTCAGGCGACCGACCCGCAACGGGTGTTCGCGTAAACGTTGGGCCAGCGCGATTGAAGGCGGGTCGCCTGCGCGGCCACCGGAGTGATTCTGCAAGCCGATGTGGATAAGTCCGCCGAGAAAGGTGCCCGTGGTCAGCACCACCGATTCAGCGAAGAAGCGCAGGCCCATTTGCGTAACAACGCCGCGAACTTGGTCTTGCTCGACGATCAGGTCGTCACAGGACTGTTGGAATATCCACAGATTGGGCTGGTTTTCCAGGGTTTCGCGAATCGCTGCTTTGTACAGCATGCGGTCGGCTTGGGCGCGGGTGGCACGTACGGCTGGGCCTTTGCGGCTGTTGAGTACACGGAACTGAATGCCGCCTTTGTCGGTGGCTTCAGCCATGGCGCCGCCCAGTGCGTCGATTTCCTTCACCAGATGGCTCTTGCCGATGCCACCAATCGCCGGGTTGCAGCTCATGTGTCCGAGCGTGTCGACGTTGTGGCTGAGCAGCAAGGTTTTGACGCCCATCCGTGCAGCAGCAAGCGCTGCTTCAGTGCCGGCATGGCCGCCGCCGATAACGATGACATCAAAACGGGAAGGGAAATCCACCACGCACCTCGTGCCTGTTGAGAATTGGGGAGGCTTTTAACTGACCCGAAAAGGGGAAAAGCGGAAAGCCGGCAAGTATAGGGATTTACCCGAACCGAAAGAAGCCTTTTGAACAAAAAATAGCCAACCTTCTTGGGTGGTCGTGCTGGTCGTACACCGGCCTGTTAATAAATAGAGAGAAGAGAGAATTTTTTTAAAGCTTTGTTTTTATGTTTATTACTTATGCAGGTCTTTTCTGTGGATAGAACGCTACAGGCCAAGCACAGCGGCGTGGACAGAATTGTATAAGCCTGTGGTCAGGTACACGGGAGGGTTCTGGATAACGTCCTTAAACCTGTGGATGGAAGCGCATGTTGTGCACAGGGCGATTCATCCCCAGCTTTGCCCCCTGCTTATCGACTGGGCTTAGGGGCGGTTATGCACAGGGTTTAAATAAGGGCTGTGGTTAATCCTGCGGGCATAAAAAAGCCCTGTCGACGTCACTACGTGAACAGGGCCGGTTGGAACGGTCGCGTTTATTTTCCGATGCAGAAGCTCGAGAAGATTCGTCCTAACAAATCGTCGGAACTGAACGCGCCGGTGATTTCTCCCAATGCCTGTTGGGCAATGCGCAGGTCTTCAGCCAGCAACTCGCCTGCGCCGGCCAGGGTCAGCTGCGCGTAACCGTGTTCCAGTGATTGGCTGGCATGCTGCAGCGCCTCCAAGTGACGGCGCCGGGCGCTGAAGCTGCTTTCAGCGGTCTGCTCGTAACCCATGCACGCTTTGAGATGATCGCGCAGCAGCTCCAGGCCTTCTGCCGAGCGAGCGGACAGGTTGATGGTGACATGGCCGTCCTCGCTGACCTCAAGTCCGATCGCGTCACCCGACAGGTCGGTTTTGTTGCGAATTAACGTGACCTTGGCAGGATCCGGCCTGGTGCTGAGAAACTCCGGCCAGAGCGCAAAGGGGTCTGCCGCCTCGCGTGAAGTGGCATCCACCACCAGCAGCACGCGGTCCGCTTCGCCAATCGCTTTTAGCGCGCGTTCTACACCTATTTTTTCTACTTGGTCATCGGTGTCGCGCAAACCCGCGGTGTCGACGACATGCAGTGGCATACCGTCGATGTGGATATGTTCGCGCAGCACATCGCGGGTGGTGCCGGCGATTTCCGTAACGATCGCTGCCTCCCGACCAGCCAGAGCGTTTAGCAGGCTGGATTTGCCCGCATTGGGGCGACCCGCGATCACCACCGTCATTCCGTCACGCAGCAACGCGCCCTGGTTGGCCTCGCGCTGGACAGCAGTCAAATCGCTGCGCACCTCGTTGAGCATGCTCAGTACATGGCCGTCGGCCAGAAAGTCGATCTCTTCTTCCGGGAAGTCGATGGCAGCTTCCACATAAATACGCAGCGCAATCAGGCGCTCGGTCAGACCATGAACCCGGCGTGAGAACTCGCCCTGCAAGGACCGTAGGGCGTTGCGCGCCGCTTGCTCGGAGCTGGCCTCAATCAGGTCGGCAATGGCTTCTGCCTGGGCCAGATCAAGCTTGTCGTTGAGAAAGGCGCGTTCGCTGAATTCGCCGGGTCTTGCCAGACGGGCGCCTAGTTGGAGGCAGCGACGCAACAGCAGGTCCAGCACCACAGGACCGCCATGCCCCTGCAATTCAAGAACGTCCTCGCCGGTGAAGGAGTTCGGACCGGGGAAGTACAGGGCCAAGCCTTCGTCCAGTACCTGGTCCTGTTCACCGTGAAACGGTCCGTAATGGGCATAGCGCGGCTTGAGGGTGCGCTGCGCAATGGCTTCGGCAATGGCCTGGGCATGTGGACCGGAAACGCGGACGATTCCCACGCCGGCGCGGCCCTGGGCAGTGGCAACGGCGGCGATGGTTTCTCGTGCAGTGTTCATGGCGCGGTTCTCATGATTGAGCCCTCATGGCCGGAGGGCAGATAGCAAAACGCCCCGCCACGTATTGCTCGGGCGGGGCGCTGTTTCAGCTTAGCAAGCCAGACTTAGGCGTTGGCCGTCTTGGCTGCGGCTTCGATCTTGCGAGTGATGTACCACTGCTGCGCGATGGACAGGCAGTTGTTGACGACCCAGTACAGCACCAGACCAGCCGGGAACCACAGGAAGAAGAATGTGAAGATGATCGGCATCATTTTCATCACCTTGGCCTGCATCGGATCTGGCGGCGCGGGGTTCAGCTGCTGCTGGATGAACATGGTGGCGCCCATGATCAACGGCAGAATAAAGAACGGGTCTTTGATCGACAGGTCGGTAATCCAGAACATCCAAGGCGCCTGACGCATCTCGACGCTTTCCAGCAGCACCCAATACAAGGCCAGGAAAACCGGCATCTGCACCAGAATCGGCAGGCAGCCGCCCAGTGGATTGATTCTCTCTTTCTTGTAGAGCTCCATCATGGCTTGCGACATTTTCTGCCGGTCATCGCCATGCTGCTCTTTCAAGGCCGCTAATTTCGGAGCCACGGCGCGCATACGGGCCATCGACTTGTAGCTGGCGGCGGAGAGGGGGAAGAACAAGCCCTTGATCAGCATCGTCAACACGATGATCGACCAACCCCAGTTGCCCAGGATGCTGTGGATATGTTGCAGCAGCCAGAAAATCGGCTGAGCGATAAACCACAGAATGCCGTAATCGACGGTCAGCTCCAGACCCGGAGCGAGCGAGCCAAGGTGCTTCTGGATTTTCGGACCGGCATACAGTATTGCCGACACTTCACCTTTGCTGCCCGGCGCTACGCTGACGCTTGGGGTGGTAAAGCCAACAATGTAGCGGCCCTGGGAATCTTTACGGGTTTGAACACTGTTGTCGTTGTCCTGGCTTGGAATCCAAGCAGTCACGAAATAGTGCTGCAACCAGGCAACCCAGCCACCTTTCACGGTTTCTTTGGCAGGCGCCTTGTCGATATCGCTCATCGACACTTTTTTGTAGGCCGAATCGTGAGTGGCCATTGCCGCGCCGAGGTAGGTCGCGGTGCTGGTGGCAGCAGTTTTCGACGGGTCGTCACTGTTGTCGCGCTTGAGCTGGGCATACATGTTGCCGGCCCAGGCTTCAGCGCTCTGGTTGTCGATGAGGTAACGCACATCAACCTGGTAGGACGACGGATCAACGCAACCGGGTTTCTTCAGCTCTTGTTCTTTAACAGAGCATTCCGGGTTCAGACCGCGTTTGAAGCTGAAGCGCTTGATGTAATTGACGCCGCCTTGGCTGAAGGTCAGATCGACCGTCAGGCTATTTTGGCCGTCCGCCAGTTGGTAGCTCTTCTGAGCGGTCTGCCAAACGGCACGGCCGTTAGCCGAGTCCGGTGCATTCGCGCCGATCAGCCCGCTTTGTGCTAGGTAGGTGCGCTCATTGCCATTGTCGAACAACTGGAACGGCACGTCCGGACGATCTTGACGGCGCGGGTATTGCGGCAGCGTCAGTTGGACGATGTCGCCGCCGCTTGGATCGATGGCCAGTTCAAGCACGTCGGTTTTAACGCGGATCAGGTCTTTGCTCGCCTGAGGGGCGGCGGCAACGGCTTCCGGTTGGCTGGACGGCGCGCTTGGAACGTCACTGTTGGCCGTGTTGTTAGCAGCAGGAACGTCGGGAAGCGCAGCAGTGTTGCTGGTCGCAGCGGCTGTGTTCGCAGTCGGCAAGGACGTTTGTCCGTAGTCTTCGTTCCACTTGAGAACCATGACGTAGGACACGATTGCGAGCGCGGCGATCAGGATCGAGCGTTTAATATCCATGATTACTCGGCCATCGAAGGGGGTCGGGAAATGGGAGCGCCTGGAACCGGATCGTAACCGCCGGGATTCCATGGGTGACAACGGCCAAGCCGACGCAGGGTCAGCCAGCCACCGCGCATGAAACCATGGTGTTCAATGGCTTCATACGCGTAGCAGGAACAGCTGGGATAGAAACGACAGTGACTGGCCATCAAAGGGCTGATGGCGTAGCGATAAACCTGAATGGACGCGAGGGCCAGTTTACGCATGGGGACTGTCGGTAACCCCTGATTGCGGGACAGCTTCCGGGCTCGGCTTGCTGCGTGCCAAGCGTTTCCAGAGTTTGCCGAACTGGTTTGCCAATTCAGTGTTCTCCAGATCACCTAGGCCTTTACGCGCGACAACCACGATATCCCAGCCCACCAGATTGTCCTGGTTGAGGCGGAATGAATCGCGGATGACGCGTTTGAGGCGGTTGCGTTCAACAGAGAGCTTGACGCTCTTCTTACCGATGACCAGACCCAGGCGGGGATGATCAAGATCGTTGTTGCGCGCGAGAAGCAGGACGTTTTTACCCGGAACCTTACCGCTGGGGGAGTCGAAGACTGTCTTGAATTGTCGAGGGGTTAGCAGGCGCTTTTCCCGACTGAAGTCTTGACTCACCACCGATGCCGAATTATCAGACGGCCAGACGCTTACGGCCTTTGGCACGACGACGGGACAGAACAGCACGGCCGTTCTTGGTAGCCATACGGGCACGGAAACCGTGGGTGCGAGCGCGCTTGATAGTGCTGGGTTGGAAAGTGCGTTTCATGGTGCGTTACCTGGGTGGTCGACAACGGGCCGGAATGGCCCCCGTTTTAAGAGACCGGCGATTCTAGAGAAACCAGGCGGTCAGGTCAATTTCCAACCAGCATTTCTCTGATGGAAAGCGCGTAGATAAAGAATATTAAGAAAGAGAGATTTAAATCTTCTTTAAAATGCTAACTACTCTTAGCTGCTGAGACTCTGTGGATAAAATGCTGTGCCTATTGCTACGCCTGGCTTACAGCGGATGATAACCCTGTCCAGAAGGGGTGTGTAGGCTGTACCAGACCTGCGCATAACCTGGGGATGGAACGCGTTTTTATCCACAGTCCGGTTATACACAGCTTTTTCCTACGGGTTGTCCCAAGGCCTCAGGTTTAGTTATCCACAGACTTTACTGATTCGCCGTTTCGTTGGTTAAAAGTGAGTAAGGCATTGATTTTGCGCGTCGAAAGCGTTCGTCTCATGTGGATAAGTAGGTTGGGCTGCGGGTACAATGCCCGCTGTTTTGGGCGTTGCAGCCTATTTGGCTAGGGGATGTTTGTGTCGGTGGAACTTTGGCAGCAGTGTGTAGAGCTTCTACGCGACGAGCTGCCGGCCCAGCAATTCAATACATGGATTCGTCCACTGCAGGTTGAAGCCTCCAGCGATGAATTGCGCGTGTTTGCACCTAACCGGTTTGTGCTGGATTGGGTGAATGAAAAATACATGAGCCGTCTGTTGGAACTGCTGAATGAGCGCAGCGAAGGCATGGCGCCGGCGATCTCTTTATTAATAGGCAGCAAACGCGCCGCGGTTCCGCGTGCGAGCATGTCTTCCCCTGCACCTCAGCCTGTCAGCGCGCCAATTGCCGCGCCGTTGCGCGAGGAAGCGATGGCGGCGGCTGTCAGCAACGAGCCGTCGCGCGCGAGCTTCGACCCTATGGCCGGGGCCAGTTCGCAAACCGCTCCCGTTCGTAATGAACGCTCCGTTCAGGTTGAAGGTGCGCTCAAGCACACAAGCTATCTAAACCGCACCTTTACCTTTGAAAACTTCGTTGAGGGCAAGTCCAACCAGCTGGCTCGCGCGGCGGCGTGGCAGGTAGCGGATAACCCGAAGCATGGTTACAACCCGTTGTTTCTATATGGCGGAGTTGGTTTGGGTAAAACGCACTTGATGCATGCGGTGGGCAACCACCTATTAAAGAAGAACCCCAACGCCAAGGTCGTGTACCTGCATTCCGAGCGCTTTGTAGCCGATATGGTGAAAGCGCTCCAGCTAAATGCCATTAATGAATTCAAACGCTTCTACCGTTCCGTCGACGCGCTGCTAATCGACGACATTCAGTTCTTCGCAAAAAAAGAGCGCTCCCAAGAAGAATTCTTTCACACGTTCAACGCGCTTCTAGAAGGCGGCCAGCAGGTGATTCTCACCAGTGACCGTTACCCGAAAGAGATTGAGGGCCTGGAAGAGCGTCTTAAGTCGCGCTTTGGCTGGGGCTTGACGGTCGCGGTCGAGCCGCCGGAGTTGGAAACGCGCGTAGCGATTTTGATGAAGAAAGCAGACCAGGCCAAAGTGGACCTGCCGCACGACGCCGCCTTTTTTATCGCTCAGCGCATCCGTTCCAACGTACGCGAACTCGAAGGGGCGTTGAAGCGCGTAATCGCGCACGCCCACTTCATGGGCCGCGATATCACCATCGAGCTGATACGCGAGTCGCTGAAGGATCTGTTGGCGCTGCAAGACAAACTCGTTAGCGTCGACAACATTCAGCGCACCGTCGCTGAGTACTACAAGATCAAGATTTCCGATCTGCTGTCCAAGCGGCGCTCCCGTTCCGTGGCGCGTCCTCGGCAAGTGGCTATGGCGCTGTCCAAAGAATTGACCAACCATAGCCTGCCGGAGATCGGCGACGCGTTCGGCGGTCGTGATCACACCACGGTATTGCATGCTTGCCGTAAGATTGCTGAACTTAGGGAATCCGACGCGGACATCCGCGAGGACTACAAGAATCTGCTGCGCACGCTGACCACCTGACCTATTACGCAGCCCACGAGGCAAAGGGACTAGACCATGCATTTCACTATTCAACGCGAAGCCCTGTTGAAACCGTTGCAACTGGTCGCTGGCGTGGTTGAACGCCGGCAGACATTGCCGGTGCTGTCTAACGTGTTGTTGGTTGTTGAAGGCCAGCAGCTCTCGCTGACCGGTACTGATCTCGAAGTCGAACTGGTCGGCCGTGTAACGCTGGAAGAGCCAGCAGAATCGGGCGAAATCACCGTTCCGGCGCGCAAGCTCATGGATATTTGCAAAAGCCTGCCTAACGATGCGTTGATCGATATCCGCGTCGATGAAACGAAACTGGTCGTAAAGGCCGGCCGTAGCCGCTTCACCCTTTCCACTCTGCCTGCCAACGATTTCCCGACTGTGGAAGAAGGTCCAGGCTCGTTCACCTTCACGCTTATTCAGAGCAAGCTGCGTCGCCTTATTGAGCGCACTAGTTTCGCGATGGCTCAGCAGGACGTTCGCTACTACCTGAACGGTATGCTGATCGAAGTACAAACCGGTGTATTGCGTGCCGTGGCTACCGACGGCCACCGTCTCGCAATGTGCTCGATGGAAGCCGGTATCGAACAGGCTGACCGTCACCAGGTGATCGTTCCGCGCAAAGGCATTCTAGAATTGGCGCGCCTGCTTACCGAGCAAGACGGCACCGTCGATATCGTGCTGGGTCAGCATCACATCCGCGCGACAACAGGCGAGTTCACGTTCACCTCCAAACTGGTTGACGGCAAGTTCCCTGACTATGAGCGCGTGCTGCCTAAAGGTGGCGACAAATTGGTACTGGGTGATCGCCAAGCGCTGCGTGAAGCATTCAGCCGTACTGCAATTCTCTCTAACGAAAAGTACCGCGGCATCCGTCTGCAGCTGGCTAACGGTCTGCTGAAGATTCAGGCGAACAACCCTGAACAGGAAGAAGCGGAAGAAGAAGTAGCTGTCGACTACAACGGTGGCTCGCTGGAAATTGGCTTCAACGTGAGCTATCTGCTCGACGTATTGGGCGTGATGACCACTGAACAGGTTCGTCTAATTCTGTCGGATTCAAACAGCAGCGCGCTGGTCCAGGAATCGGACAACGACGATTCGGCTTACGTTGTTATGCCGATGCGCCTCTGACCTGAATCGAGTCTAGATGTCCCTCAGCCGCGTTACAGTCACCGCGGTGCGCAACCTGCACCCGGTGACTCTCTCCCCCTCCCCCCGCATTAACATCCTTTCCGGCGCAAACGGCAGCGGTAAAACCAGCCTGCTCGAAGCTATCCACTTGCTTGGTTTGGCGCGCTCATTTCGCAGCGCTCGTCTGCTGCCCGTTATTCAGTACGAACAGGAAGCGTGCACGGTGTTTGGCCAAGTCGATTTGGCCGAAGGCGGTTCCAGCAACCTCGGTGTTTCACGTGATCGCCAGGGTGAATTCCAAATTCGGATTGATGGCCAGAATGCACGCAGCGCTGCTCAGCTTGCTGAAGCGTTGCCGCTGCAATTGATCAATCCGGACAGTTTTCGCTTGCTTGAAGGTGCTCCGAAAATACGCCGTCAGTTCTTGGATTGGGGAGTGTTCCACGTGGAACCTCGCTTTATGCCCGCGTGGCAGAGGCTCCAGAAGGCCCTCCGGCAGCGGAACTCATGGCTGCGGCATGGTACACTTGACGCCGCTTCGCAGGCGGCCTGGGACCGCGAGCTGTGTCTGGCAGGCGACGAAATTGATAGCTATCGACGCAGCTATATCCAGGCTTTGAAGCCGGTATTCGAGGGAGTGCTTCTAGAGCTTGTAGAGCTTGAAGGACTGACACTCAGCTATTACCGAGGTTGGGACAAAGACCGGGATTTGCAAACGGTGCTCAGCTCGACACTGCAGCGCGACCAGCAACTCGGCCATACCCAGGCCGGACCTCAGCGAGCCGACTTACGTTTGCGTCTAGGCGCTCATAACGCTGCTGAAATTTTGTCGCGAGGCCAACAGAAGCTAGTGGTTTGTGCCTTGCGAATTGCCCAAGGGCATTTGGTTAGTCAGGCACGGCGCGGCCAGTGCATTTATCTGGTGGATGACTTGCCGTCTGAGTTGGACGAGCAGCACCGAAACGCGTTGTGCCGTTTATTAGAAGATTTGAACTGCCAGGTATTTATCACCTGTGTAGACCATGAATTGTTGCGGGGTAGCTGGCGCACGGATACGCCGGTCGCCATGTTCCACGTGGAACATGGCCGTATCACCCAGACCCACGACCATCGGGAGTGAAGGCATGAGCGAAAATCAAACGTACGATTCGTCCAGCATCAAAGTGCTGAAAGGCTTGGACGCCGTACGCAAGCGGCCCGGTATGTACATCGGCGACACCGATGACGGCAGCGGCCTGCACCACATGGTTTTTGAGGTGGTCGACAACTCCATCGACGAAGCCCTCGCTGGGCATTGCGACGACATCAGCATCATCATCCACCCAGACGAATCCATCACCGTTCGCGACAACGGCCGCGGCATCCCGGTTGATGTGCATAAAGAAGAAGGCGTATCTGCGGCTGAGGTCATTATGACCGTGCTGCACGCTGGCGGTAAGTTCGACGACAACTCGTACAAGGTTTCTGGCGGCCTCCATGGCGTGGGTGTTTCCGTTGTAAATGCCCTCTCCGAGCTGCTGCTGTTGACCGTTCGCCGTAGCGGCAAAGTATGGGAGCAAACCTACGTGCACGGAGTGCCTCAGGCACCCATGCGCACCGTGGGCGATACCGATAAAACCGGTACAGAGATTCACTTCAAGCCCTCGGCTGAAACCTTCCAAAACATCCACTTCAGCTGGGACATTCTCGCCAAGCGTCTGCGCGAATTGTCGTTCCTGAACTCCGGCGTCGGCATTGTTCTGAAGGACGAGCGCAGTGGTAAGGAAGAGTTGTTTAAGTACGAAGGTGGTCTGCGTGCGTTTGTTGAGTACTTGAATACCAACAAAACCCCGGTCAACCAGGTGTTCCACTTCAACGTTCAGCGTGACGATGGCGTGGGCGTTGAGGTGGCGTTGCAGTGGAACGACAGCTTTAATGAAAACCTGCTGTGCTTCACCAACAACATTCCACAGCGCGACGGTGGTACCCACCTCGCTGGTTTCCGCTCGGCACTAACCCGTAACCTGAATGCTTACATCGAGCAGGAAGGCCTGGCCAAGAAACACAAAATCGCCACCACCGGTGACGATGCCCGCGAAGGCCTGACGGCGATCATTTCGGTAAAAGTCCCGGATCCAAAATTCAGCTCGCAGACCAAAGACAAGCTGGTTTCCTCCGAAGTGAAAACAGCGGTCGAGCAGGAGATGGGCAAATACTTTTCCGACTTCCTGCTGGAAAACCCGAACGAAGCCAAAGCCGTCGTCGGCAAAATGATCGACGCCGCGCGCGCGCGTGAAGCCGCTCGTAAGGCACGCGAAATGACCCGCCGTAAGGGCGCGTTGGACATTGCCGGTTTGCCTGGCAAGTTGGCGGACTGCCAAGAGAAAGACCCTGCCCTCTCCGAACTGTACCTAGTGGAAGGGGACTCTGCTGGCGGCTCCGCCAAGCAGGGACGTAACCGTAAGACTCAGGCGATTTTGCCGCTCAAGGGCAAGATTCTGAACGTGGAGCGTGCGCGTTTTGATCGCATGATTTCGTCGCAGGAAGTCGGCACGCTGATTACCGCACTCGGGTGCGGTATCGGTCGTGAGGAATACAACATCGACAAACTGCGCTACCACAACATCATCATCATGACGGACGCCGACGTCGACGGCTCGCACATCCGTACGCTGCTGTTGACCTTCTTCTTCCGCCAATTGCCGGAGCTGGTTGAGCGCGGCTACATCTACATCGCTCAGCCACCGCTGTACAAGGTCAAGAAAGGCAAACAAGAGCAGTACATCAAGGACGACGAGGCCATGGAGGAATACATGACCCAGTCAGCCCTCGAAGATGCCAGCCTGCACGTTAACGAGAACGACCCAGGCATCGGCGGCGAGCCGCTGGAGCGTCTGGTTAACAACTACCGCATGGTCATGAAGACGCTCAAGCGCCTGTCGCGTATCTACCCGCAAGAGCTCACCGAGCACTTCGTTTATCTGCCAGCCGTGAGCCTGGACGATCTGGGCAACCAGGCGGGCATGCAAGCCTGGCTCGAGAAGCTCAACGAGCGTCTGCGCACCATGGAAAAATCGGGTCTGGTTTACAAAACCAACCTGCGTGAAGACCCGGAACGTCACCTCTGGCTGCCAGAGGTCGAACTGATCTCCCACGGCGTTTCCAACTTCGTCACCTTCAACCGCGACTTCTTCGCCAGTAACGACTACAAAACCGTTACCTCGCTGGGCGAGCAGTTGAACAGCTTGCTGGAAGAAGGCGCCTATGTGAAACGTGGCGAGCGCAAAAAGCCGGTCACCACCTTCAAAGAAGCGCTTAACTGGCTCCTCACCGAGAGCACCAAACGCCACAGCATTCAGCGCTACAAAGGGCTGGGCGAGATGAACCCGGATCAACTGTGGGAAACCACCATGGACCCGGATGCGCGCCGCATGCTCAAGGTAACCATCGAAGACGCCATCAGCGCCGACCAGATCTTCAACACCCTGATGGGCGACGAAGTCGAACCGCGCCGAGAGTTCATCGAAGCCAACGCCTTGGCGGTGTCGAACCTGGACTTCTAAGCCCGGTTTTACGCACGACAAACAAAAACCCCAGCACATCGCTGGGGTTTTTGTTTTTAGCGCGCTAATCCGCCTTCCATAGCGGTTTAACCGAGGCTGTTACTTCAAGCCCAGGGCATTACGCATGGTGAAGTACAGATCGGTTTGGTCAGTGAGACCGGTGATGTTTGCGGCATGCGGGCCATACGCTGCAACGCGCAGTTGCGAGCCGGTGTGCTCCTGAGAGCTGCCTTCCGAGTTGCCGTAGCTGACCGCCATTACTGCGCCGTCTTTGGTGTTGAGTGCTTGGGTAAGCCCTGGCGCCGAAGTGTCCAAAGCAACGATCTGGCTGGAGTGCGCGTGGTCGGCGGTGACGATAACCAAGGTGTTGCCATCGGCTTTGGCGAATGCCAGGGCCATCTGCACCGCTTCGTCGAGGTCGACGGTTTCGCCGATCTGGCCGCACGGGTTGGCGGCATGGTCTTGCTTGTCGATCGAAGCGCCTTCTACTTGCAGGAAGAACCCATTGCGGTTGTCTTTGAGCAAGTCGATGGCCTTAACCGTCATCTCAGCCAGCGTGGGTGTGCTGGCGGTACGTGCGGCGTTCGGTTGGCAGGTTACCGGCGCTTGGGTCAAGTTGCCGTGGTAAGTGGCGGTTGGGCCGATCCAACGGGTTGGCATGTTGCCTGGCGAGAACAGACCGATCACGGGCTGCTTCTGGTTGGCCACGCGGATTTTCTTCAGTTCGGCGGCATTGCTTACCAGGACGAAACCACGGGCGGCCGCCTGGTCGCGCAGGGTTTTGCCGGACCATTTGCCTGCCTTAGCCACTTCAGCGAAGGTCGCTGCGCCACCACCGAGGGTGATGTCTGGACGCACGTTCAGCAGTTGCTCGGTGATCGACCCAGCGCCGCCCTTCTCCAAAGCGTTGCTTGGGCATTGAACCGAGGTCGCCACCGGGCCATAGCACTTGCGGCCGGTCACGTGGGAGAACAACGCGGCTGGGGTGGCGTCTTGCAGTTCGGCGGTGGACACGTTGCCAGTGGCCATGCCGCGCAGTTTCGCCAGCTCCAGAATGGTTTGGTGTGGTTTCTCGTGGATGTCGACACCGAGCGCGCCGTTGTAGGTTTTCACGCCGGTGGACCACGCCGTGGCAGAGGCCGCCGAGTCGGTCACGTAGTCCGGCTTGCCGGTATCTTTGTGCAAGG
The DNA here is from genome assembly GCF_979258585.1 of Pseudomonas sp. AC136. Taxonomy (NCBI): domain Bacteria; kingdom Pseudomonadati; phylum Pseudomonadota; class Gammaproteobacteria; order Pseudomonadales; family Pseudomonadaceae; genus Pseudomonas; species Pseudomonas sp. AC136. The sequence continues at coordinate 3,312,748 of NZ_OZ409865.1, read as the reverse complement.
CGTAGTGGGTGTATTGACCGGTCAACGGCAGCGCGTCAATGCCTTTGAAGTAGCCACCCGCGCCCTCGGCGTAGTTACGTGCCAGGGTGATTTCCGAGTCGCCCATGCCGTCGCCAATCAGCAGAATCACGTTTTTGGCTTTGCGGTCGGACAGCGAAGCTTTGATCGAATCAGTCAGGTCGCGGCCTACGCGGCGGGCGCCGGCGTACTCGGTGATGTCGCCACGGGCCTCACGGTTGTAGAGGCTTTTGCTGACTTTTTCTTTTTCGTCATGGTCGTGAGCGGCGCTAACGCCTGAGAACGACAGCAAGGCAGCGGAAACGGCGAGGGACAAAGCCAGCGGTAAGGCGGTAGTCATCTGAAGAATCCTTATGCAGATGGGCAGGAGAGAATATGCTTCTCGCGACTACTGCCAGCGACGCTGGACCGACGAGAAAAAATCAAGCAAACCGAGAGTAGGGATGCTTGATTAACGTCGCGTTACAGCGCGCGAGCGAACGGCAACGTTGTGCGCCATGCCCATCCTTTTGGCAGCCCTGAATGCAAAAACCCCGGCGCGGTGGCCGGGGTTTTGATCGAAGCGGTTAAGGCTAAAGCTGAACCGGCGTTTCGGTCACCGGGTGCTCGCCGTACAGCGCGCCCATGTCCCGTTGTGCCTGTTCCACCCAGGCGAAGGCGCGATCGTTCAACGCGGCAATGGCGCGTGGCCCGGTGCCTTCGGCGTGCATCACCGGGCCGATCACTACCTGAATTGTTCCGGCCTTCTTGCCCCAGCCCTGTTTCGGCCAGAACTCGCCAGCGTTGTGAGCAATGGGCAACACCGGCAGGTTCGCATTGACCGCCAACGCGGCACCGCCACGGGAGAACTTGCCGATCTGACCGGCCGGAACGCGCGTGCCTTCCGGGAAAATCAGCACCCAAATATTCTGCTGCAAGCGCTCATGGCCCTGCTTGGCCAACTCTTTGAGTGCAGCTTTCGGGTTGTTACGGTCAATGGCAATGGGCTTGAGCATGGCCATGGCCCAGCCAAAAAACGGGACGTACAGCAGCTCGCGTTTGAGCACCTGGCTCAGCGGCGCGAAGTAGCACGAGAGGAAAAAGGTTTCCCAGGTGCTTTGGTGTTTGGAGAGGATCACGCAGGGCTGAGTAGGCACGTTCTCGGCGCCGTGTACTTCATAGCGAATGCCAAGCATCACTTCGGTCAGCTTCACGGCGAAGCGGCACCAGTTGACGTTGATAAAGCAGTAGCGGGCTTCAAACGATTGAAACGGGGCGACGAAGAAACTCAGGGTGCACCAGAGCAAGGCGCTGCCGCCGAGGAGGATATAGAAGAGGAAAATTCTGATGGCCAGCACGATCGACATTTAGCGTTATCCGTCGCGGGCAATCCCCGCCTATTGGGTGTGGAGTAACTGCGCGGCAACCGCCGCCAAATCGTCAAATATCAACGTCCCTTTCGGCAGCTCGCTGCCCAGGGTTCTTTCGCCTTTGCCGGTCTTCACCAGAACAGGCTGACAATCGACGGCCAGCGCGGCGTCCAGGTCACCTCGACTGTCGCCGACAAACCACACGCCTGCAAGATCTGTGTGGTAATGCGCAGCGATGGTACGCAGCATGCCGGGCTTGGGTTTACGGCAGTCACAACCGTCGTGCGGCCCATGTGGACAGTGCACCACCAGCCCCAGTTCACCGCCCTGCTCGGCCACCAGTGCACGCAACCGCGCATGCATGGAATCGAGCACCGCTTCTGAGTAATAACCGCGCGCCAGGCCCGACTGGTTAGTGGCCACTGCCACCGTCCAGCCGGCCTCGCTCAGTTGCGCGATGGCCTCGACGGCGCCGGGGAGCGGAATCCACTCCTCCAGCGTTTTGATGTAGGCGTCGGAGTCGTAATTGATCACCCCGTCGCGGTCGAGTATCAGCAACTTCACGGTTTACCCCAGCAGCGAAATGTCGGCGACGCCCAGGAACAGGCTGCGCAATTTGGCCAACAGGGCGTAGCGGTTGGCACGCACCGACGGGTCTTCGGCGTTGACCATAACGGCCGCAAAGAACGCGTCCACCGGGTCACGCAGCGACGCCAATTGTGCCAGCGCCTCGCTGTACAAACGGGCCTGGGCCAACGGTTGCACGGCGTGGTCAGCTTGCTGAATCGCGGCGTAAAGCGAGAACTCACTAGGCGAATCGAAGTAGTGCGCTTCGATGCCCGGGGCAACGTTGCCCTCGGCCTTGCTCAGCAGGTTGGACACGCGCTTGTTGGCGGCGGCCAACGCGTCGGCTTCCGGCAGTTTGCGGAACGCCTGAACCGCTTGTACGCGCTGGTCGAAGTCCAGCGGCGACACCGGCGCCACTGCACGCACGGCCTGGTACACCGCCACTTCCACGCCTTCGTCTTCATAACGGGCGCGCAAACGATCGAAGATGAAGTCTTGCACCTGGGCGGCGAGGCCAACCGGTTTGACCTTGGCGCCGAATTGCTCGATGGCAAAACCGATGGTGGCGACCAGATCGAGGTCGAGTTTCTTCTCGATCAGGATGCGCAAAATACCCAGCGCAGCACGACGCAAGGCGTAGGGGTCTTTGCTGCCGGTGGGCAGCATGCCGATGCCGAAAATACCTACCAGCGTATCGAGCTTGTCGGCGATCGCCACCGCCGCGCCGGTCAGCGTGGTCGGCAGCTCGGCGCCGGCGCCGCGTGGCATGTACTGCTCGTTCAATGCCAGAGCAACGTCCTGCGGCTCGCCGTCATTCAGCGCGTAGTAGTAGCCGGCGATACCCTGCATTTCCGGGAATTCGCCGACCATTTCCGTGGCCAGGTCGCACTTGCTCAGCAAACCGGCGCGGGCAGCCCAGCGGCTATCGCCACCGATGCGGGCGGCGATAAAGGCAGCTAGCAGGGAAACGCGTTCGGCTTTGTCGAACACCGAACCCAGCTGCTCCTGGAACACCACATTGGCGAGGCGCGCATTGAAGCTGTCGAGCTTCTGCTTTTTGTCTTGCTTGAAGAAGAACTCGGCGTCGGTCAGGCGTGGGCGAACCACTTTCTCGTTGCCGGAAATGATCTGTGCCGGGTCTTTGCTTTCAACGTTGGCCACGGTGATAAAGCGCGGCAGCAAGAGGCCGTTGGCGTCCAGCAGGCAGAAGTACTTCTGGTTGTCTTGCATGGTGGTGATCAAGGCTTCTTGCGGCACGGCCAGGAAGCGCTCTTCAAACGAGCACACCAGCGGCACCGGCCACTCGACCAACGCGGTAACTTCGTCGAGCAACGCAGGCGGCACGATGGCGGTGCCGTGCTGCTCAGCGGCTAGCGTGTCGACGCGCTTGCTGATCAGGCTGCGGCGCTCGGCGAAGTCAGCCAGCACGTAGGCGCTGCGCAAGTCTTCCAGGTAACCGGCCGGCGAGCTGATACGCACGCTTTCGGGATGATGGAAGCGGTGCCCGCGCGATTCGCGGCCGGCCTTTTGCGCCAGAATTTCGCAGTCCACCACGTCGTCACCAAACAGCATGACGAGCCATTGGGTTGGCCGTACGAACTCTTCTTTGCGCGCACCCCAACGCATGCGTTTGGGAATCGGCAGGTCATTCAGCGAGGCACTAACGATGCCGGCCAACAGGCCCACGGCAGGTTGGCCGGGAATGCTTTGGCTGAACTTGAGCTTGGCACCGCTGCGGTCGATGGCAGAAATATCGACGCCGCACTTTTTCGCGAAGCCAAGAGCGGCTTGGGTCGGGTTGCCGTCGACGTCGAAGGCCGCTTGCACGGGCGGGCCGTCCAGATTGACGCTACGATCCGGCTGCTGTTCGGCCAGTTGATCAATGATCACTGCCAGACGACGTGGCGCGGCATATACGCGGCTGCCGCTGTAGCTCAGACCCGCGCTTTTAAGGCCTTTCTCGATGCCGGCCAGAAAGGCGTCGCCGAGGGTTTTCAGGGCTTTGGGTGGCAGCTCTTCGGTGCCCAGTTCAACGAGAAAATCACGTGCACTCATTCTGCTGCCTCCAGCTTGGCCAATACTTCATCGCGCAGATCGGGCGCCGCCATCGGGAAGCCAAGACGGGCACGCGCTTGCAGGTAGCTCTGCGCTACCGAGCGGGCCAATGCCCGCACACGAAGGATGTATTGCTGACGGGCAGTCACCGAAATCGCGCGGCGAGCATCGAGTAGGTTGAAGGTGTGCGAGGCCTTGAGCACCATTTCGTAGGTCGGCAGCGGTAGCTGCAACTCGATAAGGCGGTTGGCTTCGCTTTCATAGAAATCGAACAGCTCGAACAGTTTGTCGACGTTTGCGTGTTCGAAGTTGTAGGTGGACTGCTCCACCTCGTTCTGATGGAACACATCGCCGTAGGTAACCTTGCCGAACGGGCCGTCGGTCCACACCAGGTCGTAGACCGAATCCACACCCTGCAGGTACATGGCCAGGCGCTCGAGACCGTAGGTGATCTCGCCGGTAACGGGGTAGCACTCAATGCCTCCTACTTGCTGGAAGTAAGTGAACTGGGTGACTTCCATGCCGTTGAGCCAGATTTCCCAGCCCAGACCCCAGGCGCCGAGGGTCGGCGATTCCCAGTTGTCTTCAACGAAACGAATGTCGTGCACCAGCGGGTCGAGGCCGATGCGTTTGAGCGAGCCGAGGTACAGCTCCTGGAAGTTGTCCGGGTTGGGTTTGAGCACTACCTGAAACTGGTAGTAGTGCTGCAAGCGGTTGGGGTTTTCGCCGTAGCGGCCATCACCGGGACGGCGGCTGGGTTGCACGTAGGCGGCGTTCCAGGTTTCCGGGCCGACGGCGCGCAGAAACGTGGCGGTGTGGAAGGTGCCGGCGCCGACTTCCATATCGTAAGGCTGAAGCACCACACAACCTTGCTCGGCCCAATACTGTTGCAGGGCAAGGATCAAGTCTTGGAAGGTGCGCACGGCAGGCGTAGGCTGGCTCACTAATTTCACCTGTACTGAGGGCGACAGAAAGGGCGGGAGTATACCCGATTCACCCTACAAACCACCCTCGCCCTCCCCTCGGAGCCCTATGCCACGCTGCTTCTGGTGCAATGAAGACCCCCTTTACATCACCTACCACGACCAGGAATGGGGCGTCCCGCAACGCAACGCGCAGCCGCTGTTCGAGATGCTGCTGCTCGAAGGCTTTCAGGCGGGGCTGTCGTGGATCACCGTATTAAAGAAACGCGAACGCTATCGCCAAGTGCTGTTTGGTTTCGACCCCCAGCGCCTCGCGCAACTGAGCGATGAAGAAATAGACGCGCTGATGCAAGACCCCGGCATCATCCGCAACCGGCTCAAGCTCAACGCTGCACGGCAGAACGCGGCGGCCTGGTTGCGGTTGCCCGATCCGGTTGGGCTGCTGTGGTCATTTGTCGGCGGCGTGCCCAAGGTCAACCATTTCCCGGGCCGCAGCCAGGTGCCCGCCGTAACGCCGGAAGCCGAGGCCATGAGCAAGGCGCTGAAGAAAGCCGGCTTCACGTTTGTTGGCCCCACCATTTGCTACGCCTTTATGCAGGCCACCGGCATGGTCATGGACCACACTCAGGATTGCGACCGCTACGCCGAACTCACCGCGCCCCATCGGTAGGAGCCAGCTTGCTGGCGAACGGTGCAACGCAGGGCTCCGGGGTTCGCAGGGTTCGCCAGCAAGCTGGCTCCTACACGTTGCGCAATTGCGGGGCCATAACCGAAGCGGCTCAAGGTGGTTACAATGCGCGCCTGTTCGAATTCGTGGAGTACATGGTGGAGAAGTTCAAAGGTGCGTTGATCGTAGGCTTTCTGCGTCTGTTCGCCTTGTTGCCTTGGCGTGCGGTGCAGGCCTTGGGCAACCTGATCGGCTGGTGCATGTGGCGCTTCCCCACCCGCTCCCGCGCTGTTGCCGATATCAATCTGCGCAAGTGTTTTCCCGAGTTGGACGCCGCTGCCCACGACCGTTTGCTGCGCAAAGCGCTGATGGACATTGGCAAAACGCTGACCGAAAGTGCCTGCGCCTGGGTTTGGCCGGCGGAGAAATCACTCAAGCTGGTGCGTGAAGTCGAAGGCCTGGATGTGCTCGAAGCGGCCCTGGCGTCCGGCAAAGGCGTGGTTGGCATTACCAGCCACCTCGGCAACTGGGAAGTGCTCAATCACTTCTACTGCAACCAGTGCAAACCCATCATTTTTTACCGTCCGCCGAAGCTCAAAGCGGTCGACGATTTGCTGCGCAAGCAGCGCGTGCAGCTGGGCAACCGCGTGGCGCCGTCGACCAAAGAAGGCATTCTCAGCGTCATCAAGGAAGTTCGCCGAGGCGGCGCGGTGGGCATTCCTGCCGACCCGGAGCCGAGTTTGTCCGCTGGCTTGTTCGTGCCGTTTTGCGCCATTGAAGCGCTGACCAGCAAGTTTGTTCCCGGCATGCTCGCCGGCGGTAAGGCGGTCGGCGTGTTCCTGCATGCGCTGCGCCTGGACGACGGGTCGGGCTACAAAGTGATTCTCGAAGCCGCACCCGAAGGCATGTACAGCGAAGACACCCGCGAGGCGGTCGCTGCTATGAGTCAGGTCGTCGAGCGCTATGTGCGCGCTTACCCAAGTCAGTACATGTGGACGATGAAGCGCTTCAAGAAACGCCCCGAAGGCGAAGAGCGCTGGTACTAACCGGCCAATTGCGCGCTGCGAAGGCTCGCCACACTAGGCGAGCGCAGCAATTTGCGTTATTAACAGGGACCGTTGACCAGGAAGCCGGGCCCTATGTCCAACCAGCGACAATCGCCACGCACCTCACTGAAGTGCCGGATCAAAATCAGCCACCCGAGCTTTGGTGAGCTGCTCGCCCAAACCCGCGATCTTTCAGATGGCGGCGTATTCGTTAAACACGACGAACTCACCCACCTTGTGCTCGGCGACATCGTCACCGGGCAGGTGCAAGACCTGCCCATCGAAGCGCCCGTGTTGCAGATGGAAGTGATGCGAGTGAACGGCGACGGGGTGGGGCTGCGGTTTATCCGCGAAGACTGAGAACCTCGGGCCGTTTATTCCGAACCCTGCGCCTTATCCAGTTTTCGTACGAACACGGTCATTTCCTTTTCTGCCTGCTTATCGCCGTGCGCCTGCGCGGCGGCGATGCCGTGCTCCCACGCCGCACGCGCTGCCGGCGCGTCGCCCAAGCCCGAATGGGCTTTGCCCAAAAGCTTCCACGCTGCTGAATACTTCGGGTCGAATTCGACGCAGCGTTGCAGATGCTCGGCTGCCTTGGCGTACTCGTTGAGGTCCAGATAACCCTTGCCGAGACCAAAGCGCAGCAGGGCATTATCGATACCTTTGCCGAGCATTTTTTCCAGAGATTCGAGCACAGGCGCCTCGGCTTATTGGCAGTCGCGCAATCAGAAGAACGTCAGGCCGACCTGGAACAGCCGCTCGACGTCGCGAATGTATTTCTTGTCCACCAAAAACAGAATCACGTGATCGCCCGACTCGATCACCGTCGCGTCGTGGGCGATCAGCACTTCTTCGTCGCGCACCAGGGCGCCAATCGTGGTGCCCGGCGGCAAGGCGATATCGCGAATGGCCTTGCCGATCACCTTGCTGGATTTTGAATCGCCATGGGCAATGGCCTCGATGGCCTCCGCTGCACCGCGGCGCAACGAATGGACGCTGACGATATCGCCGCGGCGCACGTGCGCCAACAAGGTGCCGATGGTGGCGAGCTGCGGGCTGATGGCGATATCGATCTCGCCGCCCTGCACCAAATCGACATACGCCGGGTTGTTAATCAGCGTCATCACCTTGCGTGCGCCCAGGCGCTTGGCCAACAGCGAAGACATGATGTTGGCTTCGTCGTCGTTGGTCAGCGACAGGAAGATGTCGGCATCGCTGATGTTTTCTTCCACCAACAAATCGCGGTCCGAGGCGCTGCCTTGAAGCACGATGCTGCTGTCCAGCGTCTCGGACAAATAGCGGCAGCGCGCTGCGTTCATCTCGATGATCTTGACCTGATAACGGCTTTCAATAGCCTCGGCCAGGCGTTCACCAATGTGGCCGCCGCCGGCAATCACGATGCGTTTGTTGTTGTCTTCGAGCCGGCGCATTTCGCTCATGACCGCGCGGATGTGCGCTTTGGCGGCAATGAAAAACACCTCATCGTCCGCTTCGATCACGGTATCGCCGCGCGGCAGAATCGGCCGGTCGCGCCGGAAAATGGCGGCCACGCGGGTGTCGACGTTGGGCATGTGCTCACGCAGCTGACGCAATTGCTGGCCCACCAGCGGCCCGCCGTAATAGGCCTTCACGGCCACCAGTTGCGCTTTGCCCCCGGCGAAGTCGATGACTTGCAGAGCACCTGGGTGCTCGATCAGGCGTTTGATGTAGTTGGTGACCACCTGCTCGGGACTGATCAATACGTCGACGGGAATGGCGTCGTTATCGAACAGGCCGGAGCGCGTGAGATACGCGGCTTCGCGCACGCGAGCGATTTTGGTCGGGGTGTGGAACAGCGTGTACGCCACCTGGCAGGCGACCATATTCACTTCGTCGCTGTTGGTCACGGCCACCAGCATGTCGGCATCGTCGGCCCCGGCCTGGCGCAGCACGGTGGGGAACGAACCTTTGCCTTGAATGGTGCGGATATCCAGACGGTCGCCCAGGTCGCGCAGGCGGTCGCCGTCGGTGTCGATCACGGTGATGTCGTTGTGTTCGCTGGCCAGGTGTTCAGCCAGCGTGCCGCCTACCTGACCGGCGCCGAGAATAATGATCTTCATCCGTGTGCGTTCCTAAAGCGGCAGATAGCCAAGCGAAAACGGCCTCGAAAATAGCAGACCTGCGCCGCGCCTGCACAGGCAGGGCTAGGCCCGTGGCGCGGCAGCGATCTTGATGAGTTTGGCGTAATAGAAGCCGTCGTGACCGCCCTCTTGCGCCAGCAATTGGCGGCCGTGGGGCTGTTTCAGCCCCGGTGGCGGGTTACCCAGTTGACCGGCGATATCCAACTCGCGGGCGCCGGGAGTGCGGGCCAGGAAGGCCCCGATTACTTCGGTATTTTCTGTGGGCAGCGTCGAGCAGGTGGCGTAGACGAGTACGCCGCCCACTTCGAGCGTGGGCCACAAGGCATCGAGCAGTTCGCCTTGCAGCGCGGCGAGCGCGGGAATGTCGTCAGCTTGGCGGGTCAGCTTGATGTCGGGATGGCGGCGGATAACGCCGGTGGCCGAGCACGGCGCGTCGAGCAAGATGCGCTGGAACGGTTTGCCGTCCCACCACGCGTCGGTCTGCCGCGCATCGGCGGCTATCAACTCAGCACTCAGCCCAAGGCGCGCTAGGTTTTCTTTCACGCGGACGAGGCGCTTGGCTTCCAGATCAATCGCCACCACGCCGGCCAAGGCAGGCTCGGCTTCCAGCAGGTGACAGGTTTTGCCGCCCGGCGCGCAACAGGCATCGAGCACGCGCTGGCCGGGCGCCAGGTCGAGCAAGTCCGCCGCCAACTGCGCGGCTTCGTCTTGCACGCTGACGCGACCTTCAGCGAAGCCCGGCAACGTGGTGACGTCGCACGCCTCGGCTAACGCCACGCCGTCGCGGCTGAATGGACAGGCGCTGGCTTCGAAGCCCACGCGTTTAAGCTCGCCGAGGTAGTCATCGCGGCTGCCGAGCCGGCGGTTCACGCGCAAAATTAAAGGCGGATGGGCATTGTTGGCAGCGCAGATGGCCTCCCAATGCCCGGGCCAAAATGCCTTCAGCGCTTTTTGTAACCAGCGTGGATGGGCGGTTCGGGCCATGGGGTCGTGGTCAAGCTCCGGCAGCAGCGCCTCGTATTCGCGCTGGGCACGGCGCAGCACGGCGTTGAGCAGGCCTTTGGCCCAGGGTTTCTTCAACTTTTCAGCGGCGCCGACCGTTTCGCCGATGGCTGCGTGCGCCGGGATGCGCGTATAGAGCAGCTGATACAGGCCGACCAGCAGCAGCGCTTCCACATCACGGTCGGCAGATTTGAAGGGCTTTTCCAGCAAACGCTCAGCGAGTGCGCTGAGGCGTGGCTGCCAGCGGGCGGTGCCAAAGGCCAAGTCTTGGGTCAGGCCTTTATCGCGCGCCTCGACTTTATCCAACTGCTTGGGCAGCGAGCTGTTCAGCGACGCTTTGCCAGACAGCACGGTGGCAAGCGCATTGGCCGCCGCCAGACGCGGATTCATGCGCCAGCCCCCAGCACGGTGCCCACGGCAAATTGCTCGCGGCGGCTGTTAAACAGGTCGGAGAAGTTCAGCGCTTTGCCGCCCGGCAATTGCAGGCGGGTCAGCCGAAGTGCGTCGGTACCGCAAGCAACGACTAAACCGTCGCGGCTGGCCTGAAGGATTTCTCCTGGCGCGCCGTGGCCTTCGGCCGGCTGCGCGGCGAGCACTTTCAGCGTTTCGCCGTTAAGTGTGCTGTGGCAGATCGGCCAAGGATTGAAGGCGCGCACCAGAAGTTCCAATTCGTCGGCGGGGCGACTCCAGTCCAGACGGGCTTCGTCTTTGTTGAGCTTGTGGGCGTAGGTGGCCAGTTCATTGTTCTGAACTTCGCCCTTTAAGGTTCCGGCAGCCAGACCGGCAATCGCCTCCAATACCGCGGGTGGGCCCAGCTCAGCGAGGCGGTCGTGCAGGCTGCCGCCAGTGTCGTCGGCGCTGATAGCGGTGGTGACTTTGAGCAGCATGGGACCGGTATCCAGGCCTGCTTCCATCTGCATAACAGTCACGCCGCTCTCAGCATCGCCCGCTTGCACGGCGCGCTGAATTGGCGCGGCACCGCGCCAGCGCGGCAGCAGCGAGGCGTGGCTATTGATGCAGCCCAGGCGCGGCGTATCGAGCACGACTTGCGGCAGGATTAGGCCGTAGGCGACCACGACCATTAGGTCGGCATTCAGCGCGGCCAACTCGGCTTGGGCGGCCGGGTCGCGCAGGGTCGGCGGTTGCATGACTGGAATGTTGTTTTCCAGGGCCAACTGCTTGACCGGGCTGGGCATGAGCTTCTGGCCACGGCCGGCCGGACGATCCGGCTGGGTGTAAACCGCCACGATCTCGTGCTGGCTGGCGAGCAGGGCTTTGAGGTGTTCGGCGGCGAATTCGGGCGTGCCGGCGAAGACGAGGCGCAGTGCTTGGCTCATGGGGGCTCACTTCAAAACATGGAAAAGAAAAAGGCTTGCCGGAGCAAGCCTTTGATCGGCGTTTCAAGCCTGCTGGCGGTGCTGCTTTTCCAGCTTCTTCTTGATCCGGTCGCGCTTGAGCGTAGACAGGTAATCAACGAAGAGCTTGCCGTTGAGGTGGTCGCACTCGTGCTGAATGCACACGGCGAGCAGGCCTTCGGCGATCAGTTCAAAGGGCTTACCGTCGCGGTCTAGCGCTTTGATTTTGACCTTCTGCGGGCGGTCGACGTTTTCGTAGAAACCGGGCACCGAGAGGCAGCCTTCCTGGTATTGGTCCATTTCTTCGGTCAGCGATTCGAACTCGGGATTGATGAAAACCCGCGGTTCGTTTTTCTCTTCGCTGAGGTCCATGACGACCACGCGTTTATGCACGTTTACCTGCGTGGCGGCCAAACCAATACCCGGCGCGTCGTACATGGTCTCAAACATGTCGTCGATCAACTGACGCAGGGCGTCGTCAACCACGTCTACGGGCTTGGCGATGGTACGCAGGCGCGGGTCGGGAAACTCGAGGATGTTTAGGATTGCCATATGCGTTGTGTGATGCACTTGTGGAATAAAGTCAAAATCCGCTGCTAATATGCTGAGCAGCTTTGAAAAACGGCTTCAGGCCGCGGCTTCCGAGGGTTTCGGAGCAGCCCTTGGGCGTTCTACGTGAAGACACATAATAAAGGGATTCACCGCATGAGGAAATCACTACTCGCCCTGCTACTCCTAGCCGCCTCTGGCTTGGCTCAGGCCGAAGTGCAGCTCAAGGAAGGTCATCCGGACCGCTACACCGTGGTCAAGGGCGATACCCTCTGGGATATTTCCGGGAAGTTCCTCAGTGAACCGTGGAAGTGGCCAGAAATTTGGCACGCTAACCCACAAGTTGAAAACCCCCATCTGATCTATCCAGGCGATCAACTGAGCCTAACGTACGTTGACGGCCAGCCGCGTCTGACCCTCAACCGTGGCGCCTCGCGTGGCACCATCAAACTGTCGCCGCAGGTTCGCAGCACGCCGATGGCGCAAGCGATCCCGACTATTCCGCTGGAAGCCATCAACAGCTTCTTGCTGAAAAACCGCATCGTGAACAGCGACGAAGATTTCACCAAAGCCAACTACGTGGTTGCCGGTACGGCCGAGCGCGTTGTCAGCGGCGCGGGCGATCGCGTTTATGCTCGCGGCACCTTTGATGAACAGCACCCGGTTTACGGCATCTTCCGCCAAGGTCGTACTTACACCGATCCCGACACCAAAGAATTCCTCGGCATCAACGCCGACGACATCGGTGCCGGTCAGGTGATCGCTGAGGAAGACGGCGTCGCCACGCTGACCCTGAGCCGTACCACTCAGGAAGTGCGCAACGGCGACCGTCTGTTCCCCACCGAAGAACGTCCGGTCAATTCCACCTTTATGCCAAGCGCGCCGACCAACGAGATTCGCGGTCTGATTCTCGATGTTCCACGTGGCGTGTCGCAGATTGGTCAGTTCGACGTGGTTACCCTGAACAAGGGCAAGCGTGACGGTCTGGTCGAGGGCAACGTGTTGGCCGTGTACAAAACCGGCGAAACCGTGCGCGACCGTGTTACTGGCGAACAAGTGAAAATCCCCGACGAGCGCGCCGGTCTGTTGATGGTGTTTCACACCTACGACAAGCTCAGCTACGGCCTGGTGCTACAAGCCACCAGGCAGCTCGAAACGATGGATAAGGTACGAAATCCGTAACACCAAGAACCCCCGCGAAAGCGGGGGTTTTTGTTTCTGGGGTCTTGTAGGAAACGACCCGTAATCAGCAGCTTTTCCGATCAAGGATGATCCGCATGTCACACGCCACCTCACCCGCCGAACTCGAAGCCCGAATCCGCCTGCACTGCCTGCCCGACCTGGGCGGCAAACGCTTTCGCACCCTTATAAATGCCTTTGGCAATGCCTCGTCGGCCCTCAGCGCTCCGGCTTCCGCGTGGCGTGCGCTCAAGTTGCCGGCCGCCTGCGCAGAAGCTCGGCGCGACGAGTCGGTTCGCCAACGCGTAACCGCCACCCTCGAATGGCTCGAGCACGCCAACCAGCACCTGATGATGTGGGACAACCCCGAATACCCCGCCCTGCTCGCCGAGTTGCCGGACGCGCCGCCGCTGCTGTTTGTGGCGGGCGACATGGACCTGCTGCAGCAACCACAACTGGCTATCGTCGGCAGTCGCCGGGCCTCCAAGCCCGGCATGGACACCGCCAACGCATTCGCCCGCAGCCTGGCCGGCGGCGGCTTTGTCATCACCAGCGGCATGGCGGTGGGCATCGACGGCGCGGCCCACCAGGGCGCATTGGCAGTGGCGGGCAAGACGGTGGCCGTGCTGGGCACAGGTCTTAACCAGTTGTATCCGCCGCGCCATAAAAGCCTGGCCGCCGAGATCGCTCGCGAAGGCGCGCTGGTATCGGAGCTGCCGCTCGACAGCCCGCCCATCCCCGCGAATTTTCCCTTGCGCAACCGTCTGATCAGCGGCCTCTCGCTTGGCGTGCTGGTGGTCGAGGCCAGCCCCTCCAGCGGCTCGTTGATCACCGCGCGTCTGGCACTGGAACAGGGCCGCGAGGTGTACGCCATCCCCGGTTCCATTCACCACCCGGGCGCGCGTGGCTGCCATCAGCTGATTCGTGATGGCGCGGCGCTGGTTGAATCGGTCGAGCACATTCTCGAAGGTTTGCGCGGTTGGCAGAACGTGGCGCCTGCGCCCCAAGCGCGGCGCAAACCCGCAGCGGTTAAAAACCCTATTCTGAAATTGCTCCACGCTGCGCCGCAAAGCAGTGAAGCGCTTGCCGTGGCCAGCGGCTGGCCGTTGCCGCGCGTGCTCGCGGCGCTCACGGACCTGGAGCTTGAAGGCAAGGTCGCCAGCGAGGGCGGTGTCTGGGTGGGCCGTTAAGCGGCGCTTGGGTACACTGCGCGCAGTTCGAAATACAGCGAGGGTTGGCCATGATCAGCAGTTGGCGTGTGAAACAGGCTGCACGGGTAGTGCGCAATGGCGGCGTCATCGCCTATCCCACCGAAGCGGTGTGGGGCCTGGGTTGCGACCCTTGGAACGCGCAAGCCGTCGAGCGTCTGTTGGCGCTCAAGCAGCGCCCGGTGGAGAAGGGCCTGATTCTGGTGGCCGACACCATTCACCAGTTCGACTTCCTGCTCGAAGACTTCCCCGAATTGTGGCTAGACCGTCTGGCCAGCACCTGGCCCGGCCCGAACACCTGGCTCGTGCCGCACCAGAATTTGCTACCCGCCTGGATTACTGGCATTCACGAGACCGTGGCCTTGCGCGTGTCGGACCATCCACTGGTGCGCGACCTCTGCGCCATGGTCGGCCCGCTGGTGTCGACCTCAGCCAACCCGGCGGGCAAGCTGCCGGCGCGCAACAGCCTGCGCATTCAGCAGTACTTCCCCGACCAGCTCGATGCCGTGGTAACCGGGTCGCTCGGTGGGCGTAAAAACCCCAGCGTGATTCGCGACCTGGCCACCGGCAACGTGCTGCGCGCCAGCTAAGCCTTACGGCAGCAACACGGTCGACCCGCTGGTTTGCCGGCCAGACAACGCAATATGCGCCTGGGCAGCGTCTTTCAAGGCGAAGCGCTGGTTGATGTCCACCGTGATCTTGCCGCTGGCGAGCATGGCGAACAGCTCATCCGCCATGGCTTGCAGGCTGGCCGGGGAGTCGGCGTAGCTGCCCAGCGTTGGCCGAGTGACGTACAGCGAACCCTTCTGCGCCAGCACGCCCAGGTTCACGCCGCTGACCGGGCCGGATGAATTGCCAAAGCTCACCAGCAAACCGCGCGGCGCCACGCAGTTAAGCGAAACGTCCCAGGTGTCTTTACCGATGGAGTCGTACACCACCGGGCATTTCTTGCCGTCGGTGAGTTCCAGCACGCGCGCGGCCACGTCTTCATGGCTGTAATCGATGGTCGCCCAGGCGCCCAACGCTTTAGCGCGCTCGGCTTTGGCGGCGGAGCCAACGGTGCCGATCAGCTTGACGCCCAAGGCCTTCGCCCATTGGCAAGCGATGCTGCCCACGCCACCCGCTGCCGCGTGGAACAGAATGGTTTCGCCGCCTTTAAGCTCGTAGGTCTGGCGCAACAAATACTGCACCGTGAGGCCTTTGAGCATGACGCTGGCGGCCAGCTCGAAGCTGATGCTATCGGGCAGTTTCACCACGTGCGCAGCGGGCAACACATGCAACTCGCTGTAAGCGCCCAACGGCCCGGTGCCGTAAGCCACGCGGTCGCCGACCCTGACGTTGGTGACCGCCTTGCCTACGGCATCAACCACACCGGCGCCCTCGCCGCCCAAGCCCGACGGCAATGAGGCCGGGCTGTACAGGCCGCTGCGGTAGTAGGTGTCGATAAAGTTGAGGCCAATGGCGTGATTCGCCACGCGCACATCGTTGTCGCCCAACGCGGCGGGCTGGTAGTCGATGTACTCGAGCACGTCGGGGCCGCCGTGGCGGGCGAATTGAATACGCTTGGGCATGGAACACTCCTGTGGCTGCGCGAACGAGAGGGCTCTATCCAACGCCCCGAGCCGATGGCCGTCAACAGCGAATCCGCTTGCGGCGGTGGTATGCTTGCGCCCCTGTTCGGGCTATGAGCCCCGCCCGCTGCGGCTTCTGGGCGCCAAACCGTTTCCAATTTTGCGTGTTGAAGGTGATGTTGTGAGTGAACGTAGCGCAGCCGTGAAGGCCTATCTGCTCGACCTGCAAGACCGTATTTGTGCCGCCCTGGAGGCCGAAGACGGCGGCGCCACGTTCGCTGAAGATGCGTGGGAGCGCCCGGCGGGCGGTGGCGGTCGTACGCGGGTGATTGCCAACGGCGCGTTGCTGGAAAAAGGCGGGGTGAATTTCTCCCATGTGTTCGGCACTGGCCTGCCACCGTCTGCCAGCGCCCACCGTCCCGAGCTGGCCGGCCGAGGCTTTGAAGCCATGGGCGTGTCGCTGGTGATGCACCCGACGAACCCCCATGTGCCGACGTCCCACGCCAACGTGCGATTCTTCATCGCCGAGAAAGAAGGCGAAGAAGCCGTGTGGTGGTTTGGCGGCGGTTTCGACCTGACGCCCTACTACGGCAACGACGAAGACTGCCAGCACTGGCACCGCGTTGCCGAACAAGCCTGTGCACCGTTCGGCGCCGACGTGTACCCGCGCTATAAAGCCTGGTGCGACACCTACTTCCACATCAAACACCGCAACGAACCCCGTGGCATCGGCGGCCTGTTTTTCGATGACCTCAACGAGTGGGACTTCGACACCTGCTTCGCCTTTATCCGCGCCATTGGCGATGCCTACATCGACGCCTACCTGCCGATCGTGCAGCGGCGCAAACACACCGCGTTCACCGCTGAGCAACGGGAATTCCAGGCATTCCGCCGTGGCCGCTATGTGGAATTCAACCTGGTGTATGACCGTGGCACGCTTTTCGGCCTGCAATCGGGCGGGCGCACTGAGTCGATTTTGATGTCGCTGCCCCCGCACGTGCAGTGGGGCTACGACTGGAAACCGGAACCTGGCAGCGAAGAAGCACGCCTGACCGACTACTTCCTGCAAGACCGCGACTGGTTGGGCGAGGCCGCTAACTGATGGACCGTTATGGTGTATTCGGCAATCCCATTGGCCACAGCAAGTCGCCGCAGATTCACCGCTTGTTCGCCGAGCAAACCGGCCAATCGCTCAGCTACGAAGCCCTGCTCGCGCCGCTGGACGGCTTTACCGCGTTTGCGCGTGAGTTCTTCACCAGCGGTCGGGGCGGCAATGTCACGGTGCCGTTCAAAGAGCAGGCCTACCAGCTCGCCGACAGCCTGACGCCTCGGGCGCAGCGCGCGGGTGCGGTGAATACCCTGAGCAAACAGAACGACGGCGGGCTGCTCGGCGACAACACCGACGGCGCCGGCCTGGTTCGCGACCTGACGGTAAACGCCGGCCTGACCCTTCAGGGCAAACGCATTTTGCTGCTGGGAGCGGGCGGCGCCGCGCGTGGTGTGCTGGCGCCGCTGTTGGCCGAGCATCCGCATTCAGTGGTGATCGCCAATCGCACCGTGGAAAAAGCCGAGGCGCTGGCCAAGGCGTTTGCCGACCTCGGCCCGGTGGCGGCGTGCGGGTTTGACTGGATGGAAGTGCCGGTGGACCTGATCATCAACGGCACGTCCGCCAGCCTCGGCGGCGAGCTGCCGCCCATCTCGCCAAGCCTGATCAAGCCGGGCCATACCGTGTGCTACGACATGATGTATGGCAAAGGCCTCACGCCCTTCAACCAGTGGGCCAGCGACCACGGCGCCGCGCGCACCCTGGACGGGTTGGGCATGCTGGTGGAGCAGGCGGCGGAAGCGTTTTTCCTCTGGCGCGGCGTTCGCCCGGACAGCGCCAGCGTGCTGGCCGAACTGCGTAGCCAGCTGGGTTAAACAGCCGGCTCGAACTCGATTGGGCAGCCCGCTTCACCTTCAAGCTTGAGCAACTCCTCGACCACCTGCGCCTTGGCCCGGCGCAGGCACAAGCGTCGGCCTTGCGCCCGCAGGCGATGGGCTTCCTGGTGGAGCATGGTTACGCCGGCGTAGTCGATAAAGTTGATCTGCTGCGCCTCGATCACCACCCGCTGGCCCTTGCTGCGTTGCAGGCGCAATTGCAGGAAGTGGCAGGCGCCGAAAAAGATCGAGCCTTCCACCCGCAGAATTTCCTCATCGCCTTCAAACCACTGCTGTACGCGGGGCTGCGAGGTGCGCTTGAGGTAGAAAAACAGCGAGGCCAGCACCCCGGCATAAATGGCGGTTTGCAGCTCCATCAACAGCGTGGCGGCCAGGGTCAGCAGCATCACCACAAATTCCGAGCGGCTGACGCGGTAAAGCGCGCGAATACCGGCAAAATCGATCAAGCCCCAGCAGATAAGCAAAATGCTGGCGGCCATGCTGGGAAGCGGAATGTGGGCGATTAGCCTCGCGCCGAACAGCGCGAAAGCGGCCACGCACAAGGCCGAAAACAGCCCGGCAAGTGGCGAGCTGGCGCCGCCCTGCAGGTTCAGGCCGGAGCGGGTGAACGAGCCGGCCGACAGATAACCGGAGAACCACGCCCCCACCATGTTCGACAGACCTTGCGCGCGCACCTCCTGGTTGGCGTTGAGCATTTGCTGAGAACGACTGGCCAGCGTGCGTGCGATCGACAGGCTGGTGACCAGCCCGAGCATGCCGCACGCCACGGCGGTAGGTAGCAGCCTGATTACGGTCGCGGGGTCCAGGCTTAGCGGGCTGAAGGGCGGCAACGAGCCGGTGAAGGCCGGCACCAGGGGCACGCCGGCAAAGAACGTCGGCAGCGCCGCGACGACGAGGCTGCCCAAGGCAATGCCGACCAGCAGCGCCGGGGCTCTGGGCCAAACACGGCGTACGACCAGACTGCTGATTAGACTCACCAGCGAAACCGCGACACAGGCTGAGTTGGCGCTGGGGAGCAATTGAATCAGGTGGGTGATGCTGTCGTAGCCGGTCGCCTGGCTGGGTAAGTCGATGCCCAATAAATACGGCAACTGCCCAAGGGCGATTACCAGCGCCGCGCCTGCGCTGAAACCAACCACCACCGAGTGAGAGACGAAATTCACCAGCGAGCCGAAGCGCAGAAGCCCCAACAACCACTGGAACAATCCGGCGAGAAAGGTCAGCAGCAGCACCAGTTGCACGTAGTCGGCGCTACCCGGAATCGCCAGCGGGCTGACGCTCGTGAACAAGACCACAGAAATGGCTGCTGTTGGCCCGCAAATCAGGTGCCACGACGAACCCCATAAACAGGCAATAACGACCGGCACCACGGCAGCGTATAAACCGTATTCGGCAGGCAGGCCCGCGATCAGCGCGTAGGCGATGGATTGTGGCAGGGCGAGTACGGCGCCGCTAAGGCCGACGAGAAAGTCGCGGCGAAGCGAGCGACTGGTCTGGAGTGGCAGCCAGGCGAGAAAGGGAAAAAGCATCAAGCGATTGGGCCAGCGCATCTACATCTCGGTACAAGGGTTTGGCCAAAGGGTAGCAGTCATGACAGGCACACTGCGCCCGGGGAGTTGGCTTTGCAGTGAGCGCGCGGGGCAGGTTTCACGTTACGCGCATGACTGACAATTCTGGATCCCCGCGTTCGCGAGGATGACGGTGGACGGGGTGGAGATGGCGTTTACCTACGCGACCCCAACTCCAAACCTCCGTCATCCTCGCGAACGCGAGGATCCAGGCTATTGCATGGGATTGCACCTTCCAGCAAACCGGCGATGGCGCGGTTCGCTAGCAAACTAGCTCCTCCAGGACGAGGCGCGTATTAAAGCTTGGCCTTCACCGCCGCCAGGGCCTCACCGCCATCTTTGGTTTTCACCCCGTCCAGCCAGCCGTTCAATACCTCGGGATGGGCACTGATCCAGGCCTTGGCCGCTTCGGCATTGCTGCCTTTTTTATTGGCCACCTGGGCCATGATGCTGTTCTCCATTTCCTGGGTGAACGTCAGGTTGGTGAGCAGCTTGGCGACGTTAGGGCACGCCTGTGCATAACCTTTGCGGGTCAGGGTGTAGACGCTGCCGCTGGCGCCGAAATATTTCTCGCCGCCGCTCAGGTATTTCATCTTGAATTGCACGTTCATAGGGTGCGGGGTCCAGCCCAGGAAGGTGATGAAACGCTCGCGTTTCACCGCCCGTGCCACCTCCGACAACATGGCCTGTTCGCTGGACTCCACCAGCTTCCATTTGCCCAGGTCGAACTCGTTTTTGCTGATCATTTCTTGCAGCGACTGGTTGGCCGGCGCCCCTGCACCGATGCCGTAAATCTTCTGGTCGAACTTGTCGGCAAACTTGGCTAGGTCGGCGTAATCATGCACGCCGGCGGCATACACGTAATCGGGTACAGCCAGCGTGAACTCTGTGCCTTCGAGGTTTTTGCTGAGTTGCACCACATCGCCCGGTTTTACAAATTTGTCGTAGTGGGCTTGCTGCGCGGGCATCCAGTTGCCCATGAACACATCCACCAAACCATCTTTCATGCCGCCAAAAATAATCGGCACCGCCAGCGTGTCAATTTTGGCTTTGTAGCCCATGCCGTCGAGCAAAAAGCTGGTTACGGCATTGGTCACGGCGATGTCGCTCCAACCCGGATCGGCCATGCGCACGGTGTCGCACGACTCGGCCGCTTGCGCATGGCCAATCGTCAGCGCCAGCGCGCCGGCCGCTGTGAGCAAGGCTGTGGATAACTTGGTGGATAAAATGTTCATGGCGTCCCCTTGGATTTAGTTTTTAGTGTGGGCAGGTGGTTGCGGAAAACGGGCTTTGCGCTCCAGGTCGTCGAGGTCGATGTGGTTGCGCATGTATTGCTGACTGGCATCAGTAAACGGCTGGTGGTCCCAGCTCTTGAGGGTGCCCAGGCTCAGCGCGCCGGCCACGAAGCGACGACGGCGCTGACTGGCCAACACCTGGTGGTGAATCGCGGGAATGTCCCACTTGCTGCGCGCCTCATCAAGGAACGCCTGGAACACCGTCTGGTGCTCGGCCGACCCGCTTAACTCTTCAAGCTCGAAGGGATCCTGCTCGGTGTTGTAGAGCAGGCAGGGGTCTTGCTCGGAGTACATGAATTTGTACGGGCCGCGACGGATCATCATCAGCGGGCTATTGGTGCCTTCGGCCATGTATTCGCCGAACACTTCGTCGTGGCCGCCGGTGCCCTGCAAATGCGGCAGCAGCGAACGGCCGTCCATCGGCAAGTCGTGTTGCAGCTGCCCGCCCGCCAGTTCGACAAAGGTCGGTAACAAGTCGGCGGTCGAGATCGAAGCGTTCACCCGGCCGGCAGCGAACTGCGCGGGAGCGTGGATCACCATCGGCACGCGGGCCGCCATTTCAAACCAGTGCATTTTGTACCAGAGCCCGCGCTCGCCGAGCATGTCGCCGTGGTCGCCGGAGAACACGATCACGGTGTTGTCCGCCAGGCCGGTGGCTTCCAGGGTTTCCAGCAGTTTGCCGATGTTGCTGTCGATGTAGCTGCATGCGCCGAAGTAGGCGCGGCGGGCGTCGCGAATTTTGTCGTCGGGCAGCGGTTTGTCCCACAGGTCGATCACTTTCATCAGCCGCTGCGAATGCGGGTCTTGCTCGCTTTGTGCGCGGGGGTGGCGCGGCAGGGGAATGTCCTGGTCGTCATATAGGTCCCAGAATTTTTTCGGAATGGTGTACGGGTCGTGCGGGTGAGTCATCGACACGGTCAGGCAAAACGGCTGCCCCGGCGCTTCGCGCACGTGGTCGAACAGGTATTGCTGCGCCTTGAACACCACCTCTTCGTCAAAATCGAGCTGGTTGGTGCGCACGCAAGGGCCGGCTTGCAGCACCGAGGACATGTTGTGGTACCAACTGGGGCGAACGTCGGGTTCGTCCCAGTTCACCGCCCAGCCGTAATCGGCGGGGTAGATGTCGCTGGTCAACCGTTGCTCATAGCCGTGCAGTTGATCCGGCCCACAGAAATGCATTTTTCCGGACAGCGCCGTCTTATAGCCCAGGCGGCGCAGGTAGTGCGCGTAGGTCGGCACATCGGCGGGGAAGTCGGCAGCGTTGTCGTAAGCGCCAATTTTCGACGGTAGCTGACCGCTCACCAGGGTAAAACGCGACGGTGCGCAGAGCGGGCTGTTGCAGTAGGCGGAATTGAAGACCACGCCCTCGCTGGCCAGGCGGCTGAGGTGCGGCATTTGAATCGGTGATGCCGGATCGTGAATCGGCAGAAGTGGCGCGGCCATCTGGTCGGCCATGATGAAAAGGATGTTCGGGCGCTTCATGTGGCAGGCTTATCCTATGCGGATCGGTTATGCGATAGTGATGGCTCGATCTTCTGCCTCAAGCATTCAGGGGTAAAGCGCATGGCCAGGCATGTTTCGGATAACCGTTGCTTATGTGAGCGCGGGGCGTGAGCCTGCCGCTGGATTTGCTTCGCGTGTTTGAGGCGGCTGCACGGTCGCTGAGCTTTACCAGCGCCGCTGCCGAACTGGGCACCACGCAGCCGGCGGTTAGCCAACAGATAAAGCGCCTGGAAAAAGAGCTGGCGGTGCGGTTGTTCAACCGGATTCACCGTGGCATCACCCTGACCGACGCCGGGCAGGTGCTGCTCTTGCATGTGCAGCAGGGGTTAGAAACCATCGACGCAGGCGTTGCCGCCATCACCGCGCAAAACCAGCACGAGGTGCTGCAGGTTTCCACCGATTTCGCCTTCGCCGCGTACTGGTTGATGCCGCGGCTGCCGCGCTTTCGCCAGGCCAACCCGCACTTGGACGTCAGCCTGATCACCAGCGACCGCAGCATGACCAGCCTGCGCAGCGACATCGATATCGCCATCACCTTTGGCGATGGCCGCTTCAAGCACACCGAAGCCAGCCGCCTGTTCAGCGAAGAGGTGTTTCCCATTTGCAGCCCGCGCTTGCTGGAAGGCCGTACCCTGCCGTTGGCGAAAGAGCAATTGGCGAGCTTGCCCTTGCTGCACTTGAAGCCGGACATGAGCAGCCGCTGGTTTGATTGGAGCGGGCTGTTTCAGGCCCTGGGTATTAATCAGCCAGTGGGCCCGGCGGCGCTGAGTTTCGACAACTACACGCTGCTGATCCAGGCGGCCATTGCCGGCCAGGGCGTGGCGATTGGCTGGAGCCACCTGGTGGATGAGCTGCTGGACCAAGGCGTGCTGTGCAGGGTGATTGAAGGCCAGGCGCAGTCGCGGTTCGGTTATTACGCAGTGCTTTCTGAGCGCAAACGGCGGGCGCGTTTGTTGCAACCGTTTGTGGATTGGCTGCAGGCCGAGCTTAACGATCAGGAATAGGAATTTTCTGATCGCATTTGATGAACTGCATCACAGCGCATTCCATACCGCACCGGCCTTTCCTATACTGCGCGGGCCGGCAAGGACTGCCCTGGCTTCCATTTCATCTGCCATGTGGACCGTCCTTGTGAATATTCGCCCCGCCCTCGCCCGCGTGTTGTTCTGCACCTTATTTGCCTTCAGCACCGTCGCCGCAGCGGCAGAGAAAATTCCTGCCAGACCGGCAGGCAAAACGCCGGTCAAGGTTCAGGAATTGGCCTCCGGCAGCGCCCTGCTGGTGGACCTGAAAACCAACGAAGTGCTGTATTCCAGCAACCCCGACAAAGTGGTGCCTATCGCCTCGGTGACCAAGCTGATGACCGCCATGGTCACGCTCGACGCCAAGTTGCCGATGGACGAAGTGTTGCCGGTGAAAATTCAGGACGTGCCCGAAATGCGCGGGGTGTTTTCGCGGGTCAAGGTGGGCAGCCTGGCCACTCGCCGCGAAATGCTGCTGCTGGCGCTCATGTCGTCGGAAAACCGCATGGCCGCGAGCCTGGCCCACCACTACCCGGGCGGCGTGACGGCGTTTGTGAACGCCATGAACACCAAGGCCCGCGCGTTGGGCATGACCCACACGCGTTACACCGAACCGACCGGCTTGTCGGAGCGCAACGTGTCCAGCGCCAATGACTTGGTCAAGCTGCTCAAAGCCAGCCAGCAATATCCGCTGCTGGGCCAACTGAGCACCACGCCGGAAACCACCGCCAGTTTCAAAAAGCCCAATTACACCCTCGGCTTTCGCAACACCAACCACCTGATCTACAAGGCCAACTGGAGCATCCAGCTGACCAAAACCGGCTTTACCGACGAGGCCGGCCACTGCCTGGTGATGCGCACCATGATGAACAACCGGCCGGTGGCGTTCGTGGTACTCGATGCGTTCGGTAAGTACACCCACATCGCCGATGCCGGGCGCCTGAAAACGTGGGTCGAGACGGGCCGCGTGTCGCCGGTGTCGGCGGCTGCGATGGCCTACAAGCGTTCCAAGCAAGGCGCCCATCAGTTGGCGGCCGACTAACGCTCGTTCAGGAAACGCCGGTGTAGCGGTCGGCCCGGTGGTTGATCGCCAGCACCAGGTTTAGCGCCAGTGCGCCAAGCACCGACAAGGCAACCTTGTCGGGCGCGATGACGAACAGTGAAGTCAGCACAATCACCGCGTCCACGCCCATCTGCACCAGCCCCGCGCGCACGCCGAAGCGCTCCTGCAAAAACAGCGCAAGAATGTTCACCCCGCCCAGGCTGGCGCGGTGACGAAACAGCATCAGCAGGCCCAAACCCATCGCCAGCCCACCGAACACCGCCGCGTACAGCGGGCTCAGGTGAGCAAATGACACCCACTGCGGCGTCAGCTCCGCCAACACCGACACCAGCGCCACCGCGCAGCCGGTGCGCAAGGTGAAACTCCAGCCCATGCGCCAGATGCCCAGCAGGTAGAACGGCAGGTTGAGCAGGAAGAACATCAAGCCGAACGCCACGCCCAATTTGTACTTGAGCAGAAATGCCAGGCCGACCATGCCGCCGGTCAGCAGGCCGGCGTGGGCGTAGAAGGCGATGCCCAGCGCCACCATGGCGGTGCCGGAAATCATTGCCAGGCCGTCCTCCCAGAGCGGATGACGGACAAACACCTTGGCCACGGTTTCGACTTCGGCCGGGTCGATGTCGACGGAGCCGGACGTGTTGTCTTGCATGGGAAAACCTCGGAAATAACAGCGCGCCGCCTCGGACGAGGCAGCGTTAATCAGCGTAGTCAGTGAAGCAGGCGGTGCGGGCTAGCGTTTGTCCCACACTTCAAAGCTGTAGGCCGGCGTTTCGCCGCTGCCTTCGTGCTCGATGCTGGAGGCCAGGTGCCAGGCGGCTTCGTCGAACGGGGGGAACCAGGCATCGCCTTCCGGGTTCAGGGCCACGCGGGTCAGGTACAGGCGTTGTGCCAATGCCAGGCCTTGTTCATAGAGCTGGGCGCCGCCGATCAGCATCAGCTCATCGGCATCCTCGCGGCTGGCCCATTCTTCGGCGCGAGCGATGGCTGCTTCCAGCGAGGCAAATACCTCGGCGCCTTCGAGGGTCAAACCGGCCTGGCGGCTGACCACCAGATTCAGCCGACCTGGCAACGGCCGGCCCAGGGAATCCCAGGTTTTGCGGCCCATGATGATCGGCTTGCCGAGGGTCATGGCTTTGAAGTGTTTAAGGTCGGCCGGCAAATGCCAAGGCAGTTGATTGTCGCGGCCAATCACACGGTTGTCGGCGAGGGCGGCGATCAGGCAAAGGGGGCGGGTCGTATTCATGGCCGCGAGGATAACGGCTCGCCACCGGGAAAAAAAGCAAACGGATGATGGGGCGCGCCTGAGCGGTTATCCTCAAACCCGGCTGCCACCTGAGCGGCCACCTTTTTAGCCATGAGTCTGTGCATGACCGCATTGAAATCACCGCTCCCTTCCCTCTCACCGTTGCAGCGCCTGTGGCTGACCGAGGCCGTGCGGCTGCGCGAAGAACAGGCCGGCCCGCTGGAAGACCGCGAGGCCAATCGCCAGGCGGTCAGCGCGGGTGGCCCGCTGGAACAGCGCATCGAAACCCGCGCCCTATGGCTGGCGCAGCGCGACGGCATGCTCGCCGCCTTGCTGCACTGGCGCCAGGGCGCCGTGCTGGCCGTCTGGCTGCTGGCGGTTCTGGCCGTGGTCAGTGGCGCGGGCTTGGGCTTCGCGGCATTGGGCGATGGAGAGCGGCCGGTGAATTTGTTCTGGGCGCTGGGCAGCTTGCTCGGCCTTCATCTATTGACGCTCATCGGCTGGGCCGTTGGCCTTGCGTTCGCCGGCAGCGGCGGCGCCACCCTGGGCCGGTTGTGGTTATGGCTGAGCGAAAAATTCGCCCGAGACGCGCAAGCGGTGCAACTCGCCCCGGCGTTGCTGGTGCTGTTGCAGCGTCAACGGCTGAGCCGCTGGGCGCTGGGCATGTTCGTGCATGGCATGTGGTTACTGTTGCTACTCAGCGCCTTGGGCAGCTTGTTGGCGCTGCTGGCGACCCGGCGCTATGGCTTTGTGTGGGAAACCACGCTGTTGGGCAGCGACACCTTTGTGACGGTAATCCAGGCGCTGGGCAGCGTTCCCCATTGGCTTGGCTTCAGCACGCCTGCGGTTGAGGTGATTCGCGCCAGTGGCGCTGATGCGGTGGCCGAAGAAAGCGCACGGCAAGCGTGGGCGGTGTGGCTGCTGGGTGTGCTGATCGCCTACGGCGTGGTACCGCGCGCCATGTTGGCGCTGTTTTGCGCGTGGCGTTGGCGGCAAGGGCGCGCGCGGTTGAGTCTGGACCTTCGTTTGCCCGGTTACAGCTTGCTGCGTGATCGCTTGCAGCCGAGCAGCGAACGGCTGGGCGTGACCGATGAAGCGCCGGAGCAATTGCCGACCCCGCAGGCAGGTTCCCTGACGAGCGCCGGTTCGGGCGCGGTGTTGGTGGCGGTTGAATTCGATCCCCGTCGCCCCTGGCCGCCCACCGTTCCCAAAGGCGTGGCGGATGCTGGCGTGATCGACAGCCGCGAACAACGCCAGCACCTGCTCGACCAACTGAGCCGCTTCCCGCCGTCACGCCTGGCCATCGCGTGCGACCCACGCCGCTCGCCGGATCGCGGCACCTTGGCGTTATTGGCTGAGCTGGCCCGCAATGCGGGCGACACTCGAATTTGGCTGCTGGCCGCCGAGCCTGGCGAAGCGCTGGACAGCCAGCGCCTGGAAGACTGGCACAGCGCGCTGGACGCCTTGCAGTTGAACTGGCGACAAGGTGCGCCGTTGGACTGGCTGGAGCAGAACGATGAGTGAACGCCGTGAGTCGCCGTTGAAGCTGGCGGTGGTGGGCCACACCAACGTCGGCAAAACCTCGCTGCTGCGCACCCTCACCCGCGACGTGGAATTCGGCGAGGTGTCCCATCGACCCAGCACAACGCGGCACGTGGAAGGCGCGCGCTTATCCGTGGACGGTCAGGCGTTGTTGGAGCTGTACGACACGCCGGGTTTGGAAGATGCCATCGCCCTGCTCGATTACCTGGAACGCCTCGATCGCCCCGGCGAACGTCTGGACGGCCCGGCCCGCCTGGCGCGTTTTCTGGAAGGCAGCGAAGCGCGGCAACGTTTTGAGCAGGAAGCCAAGGTGCTGCGGCAACTACTCGCCAGCGATGCCGGCCTGTATGTAATCGACGCCCGCGAGCCGGTACTGGCTAAGTACCGCGATGAACTGGCGGTGCTCGGCAGTTGCGGTAAACCGTTGCTGCCGGTGCTCAATTTCGTGACCTGCGCGCAGCAGCGCGAAGAAGAGTGGCGCGAGGCGTTGGCGCGCCTGGGACTGCACGCGCTGGTGCGTTTTGACACGGTGGCGCCACCGCTGGACGGTGAGCGCCGGTTGTACGAAAGCCTGGCGCTGCTGCTGGAGAAATCCCGGCCGCAGTTGCAACGCCTGATTGATGACCATGAAGCCCAAGCCCGTGCGCGCCACGCGGCCGGCGTGCGGCTGATCGCTGAGTTGCTGATTGATTGCGCGGCATGCCGGCGCAGTGTCGGCAACGACGAACAGGCGCAGGTGCAGGTGTTGCACCAGAGCATTCGCCAGCGCGAACAAGCCTGCGTGCAGGCGCTGCTGCGTCTGTATGCCTTCCGCCAAAACGATGCCCGGGCCAGCGATTTGCCGCTGCTCGACGGTCGTTGGAGTGACGATTTATTCAACCCTGAAACCCTGAAGCAGCTGGGTATTCAGGTAGGCGGTGGGATGGCCGCCGGTGCCGCAGCGGGCGCCGGCATCGACTTGATGGTCGGTGGCATCACTCTGGGCGCCGCCACGGTGCTGGGCGCTTTGGCCGGCGGTGGCCTGCAAACCGCGCGCAACTACGGCGAACGGCTGTTGGGCAAGCTCAAGGGCAACCGTGAGCTGAGCGTGGATGACGGCGTGCTTCGGTTGTTGGCCGTGCGCCAGCGCCAGTTGCTGGATGCACTGAGCGCCCGCGGCCATGCGGCGACCACCGCGATTGAGGTGAAGGCCGAGCAGGACGGCGGCTGGCGCAAGGGCACGTTACCTGCGGTGCTGCGCCAAGCGCGGGCGCATCCGCGCTGGTCGTCGCTCAACCCTCAGGCTCGCTTGCAACAACCGGAGCGCCAAGCCGCGGTGGCAAAATTGGCGGCGCAGTTACAGGCCTAGGCTTGTTTCTTTTCGCCTTCTGCCGCGACGTGTACCTGGTTGCGCCCGCCGCGTTTGGCGCGGTACAGCGCCTGGTCGGCGCGTTCGAAAACCTCGTCCACGCGATCGCCTTCGACAAACTCGGTCAGGCCAGCCGACACGGTGATGGTTACGCGTTCGCCTTTGAAGTGAAACGGGCAGGCTTCGATGGCGGCGCGCAGGGTTTCGAGCAGTTGCTGGCCACCGACGACGGGCGTTGAGGGGATCAGCAAGACGAATTCTTCGCCGCCGAAGCGCGCCATAAAGTCGGTTTTGCGCAGCCGGTTGTTCAGCTCGCCGGCGATGATTTTGAGCACCTTGTCGCCAGCCAGGTGGCCGTAGTTGTCGTTGATGCGTTTGAAGTGGTCGATGTCCAGCACCGCCATCAGCAACTCGCCGCCGTAGCGCTGCCAGCGCGCCACTTCCAAGTCCAGGCGCTCAGTCCAGGCGGCGCGGTTTGGAAGTCCGGTGAGCGGGTCGGTGAGCGCTTTTTGCCGCTGCTCTTCAAGGTGGTCGCGAAAGCCCTTGGCTTCTTGTTCCATGCTCGCCACGCGCTCAACCAACGTTTGCAGGCGGCCGGCCACGTCCTGGTCGCGCTCGTCGCGTTGCGACTGGTACTGCGACATGGTGCTGAGCAGGCCGTCCAGGCGGTTTTCCACTAGGTGTTTCAGGCTGCTGAGGTCGGTGGCTTCCTGCACGCTGTTGTGCAGGCCGTCGACCTGCTGGCGCAACTCGGTGTCGAGCTCGCGCGCGGCGGCCATCGATTCCGAGTAGCCCTGGTGGGCATCCTGCAAACCACCCTGGAACGTGGCCAGGCGCTGGTTGAGTTGCGCCAGGTAGCCTTCGAATTCGCGCTGGCCGAGGTCGGCCACGGCCAACATCAGCACGGCGAAATCGTCGAGCACCGGCACCAGCTCGTACAGGTTCAGCCCACCCTGAATGCGCACCCGCAACGACTCGGCTTGCGGCTTGTGGTGTTCCGGCACGGGCAAATCATCAAGCAGCCCAAGCAAGGTCGCTTCGACATGGCCGGCAATGGCGCTGTAGCCAGCTTCTGGCTCGGGCGGAATGGCGAAGTCGGGGTCTGCCAGCTCCTGCTCGACGGTGGCGTGGATGGCAGCCGAAACTGTGGCGCCGTCGGTGAGCAGTGACGCCGAGAGTGGCAGGCTGTCGAGCGTAGACAGGGACGAGCCGCGCGCGGATCTGCGAGCTGCCAGTGCCTCGTTGATGGCTACGGTGGCGGCTTCGCTGCCGGCTGCCGTGGCAACGGGCGCCACGGCCGGTTCGAGGGGCTGCGCTGCAGGCGTCGGCACCGGTGCTGGAGCGGGCGCCGTTGTGACTGCGGCGGCAGCGGGCTCGGACATCGGCGTCGGCGTAAGTGCGGGCGTCGGTTCAGCCGCAGCTGGCGCGACCGGTTGTACAGGCGCAGCGGCGGGTTGCGGAACTGGTTGCGGTGCTGCGGGTGCTGGAGCGGCGGCACTCGGCGCTTCAGGCGCGTCGTCGGCACCGCCATCACGGCTGCCAAACAAACGCTGCAATAGGCCGGGGCGAGCGGCGTCAGGTGTCTCCAGCACATCGAGCGCCTGGCGCTGCAAGCTGCTGAGTTCGGACAACAGCGCGGGCAACTCGCGAACCTGACTGGCGCGGTTTTCTATCTGCTTGTTAAATTTTTTCAGCGGTTTGCGCACTTCGCTGGGCAAGTCGAGTTTGAGCAATTGGCTGACCAGCCCGCCGAGCGCTCCGGTGACCTGGCTGGCGCGTTCCACACGACGCTGCTCGGAGTCGAGCACGGCTTTTTCCAGGCGCGGAATCAGCGCAGAAAGGCCGGCGTCCATGTCGTCACGACGGACAATTTCCCGTAGCTCGGACATGCATTGGTCAACGGCCTTGTCAGTGCCTTCGGCCGCCAGCGAGCTGCGCACCAAGCCGCGGCGCAGTAAGTCCAGACGCATATCCCAGCGGCGCTCGAGCTTTTCCTGTTGCTCGAGGCTGCTCAGGTATTTCTCTTTCCAGCGCTGCGCGTCGTCACTCATGGGGTATTTCCGCGAGGGAAGTGTTAGATCTATCCGGCTGGCTGCACAGGCTATCGGGCAAGCGGATTTCGACGGCCACCGGCAGGTGATCGGAAATCGGCTGGGCCAGCACGCGCACAGCTTCCAGGGTCAAACTCGGGCTCAACAAAATATGGTCCAGACACCGCTGCGGGCGCCAACTCGGGAACGTGGCTTCCACTTGGGGAGCCAGCAGTCCAAGGTCGCGCAGTGGTGAGTGGAGCAGTAAATCAGAAGCGTGGGTGTTCATGTCGCCCATCAAAACCTGATGGCGATATTCGCCGATCAGTTCACGAATATAGGCCAGCTGCCGCACGCGCGTTTTCGCCCCGAGCGACAGGTGCATCATCACCACCGCCAGCGCGTCTTCACCTTCGCCAAAGCGCAGCAAAATAGCGCCGCGACCAGGCGGGCCGGGCAGCGGATGGTCTTCAATGACGGTGGGTTGCAAGCGGCTGAGCACGCCGTTGCTGTGTTGGGCCAGGCGCCCGAGGTTGCGATTGAGCTGCTGATACCAGTAAGGGAAAGCGCCCAACTGAGCGAGGTGCTCGACCTGATTGATATAGCCGGAGCGATGGCTACCACCGTCGGCTTCTTGCAGGGCGACCAAGTCGTAGTCGGCCAGTAGCGCGCCGATACGCTGCAAGTTGCTGGAACGGCCTTGGTGCGGCAGCAGATGTTGCCAGCCTCGGGTGAGGTAGTGGCGATAACTTTCGGTGCTGTTGCCAACCTGAATATTGAAGCTCAGCAGACGCAAACGCCCGTCTGCCGGCAAGCCGCTGGAGTCGCATTGGGCGTTGACCCGCGCATCACGCAGGCCGGCTACCCGTGGCGTACCCCAGCGACGGAGCATGGCGCGTTACTTCGCTGCGCGTTCTTTGGCGATCAATTGATCAGCCACTTGCAGGGCTTGATCCGGGCCGCCGGTCGAACCGATGTCGAAACGGTATTTACCGTTGACGATCATGGTCGGTACGCCGCTGATTTGGTAAGCCAAGGCCAGCTTCTTGTCTTTCTCGACCTGGCTCTTCACGCCGAAGGAGTTATAGGCCTTGAGGAACTCGTCTTTATCGATGCCCTGAGTGGCGAGGAAATCAGCCATTTCTTCAGGCTTGGCGAGCTTTTTACCTTGGTTTTGAATGGCGTCGAAAATGGCGCCGTGTACTTTTTCTTCAACGCCCATGGACTCGAGGGTCACGAACAGCTGGCCGTGGGCATCCCACACGCCGCCGAACATGGCTGGAATGCGGATGAAGTGAACATCGGCAGGCAGTTTTTTGATCCATGGATTGATGGTGGGCTCGAAGTGGTAGCAGTGCGGGCAGCCGTACCAGAACAATTCAACGACTTCGATTTTGCCGGGCTTGGAAACCGGAACAGGGCTGCTGAGCTCGACATATTGTTTGCCGGCTTCGATCGGCTGCGCGGCGGTAGCGGTCGCAGTCATGCCGATCAGGCTCGCGGTGGCGAGGACAGCGCTGAAAATCAGGTTACGCATGCTTTACTCCTTGGCGGATAAAACTCGCCCGATAGCGAGCTGGATTTCGACCGATCGCCTGACGGCGGGTTCCCGGTTGAGGGCCAACATTGTACGGGCGGCTCCAACGAAAAAGGGTGGCTTTCGCCACCCTTTTCTGCCCGCTAATGCGTACCGGATATTACCGTTGCGCGATTAATGCAGGCCCTGGATGTAGCTGGATACCGCCGCGATATCCTTGTTGCTCAGCTTAGCTGCAATGCCGCGCATGATCATGCTGTCGCCATCGTTAGTGCGCTCGCCTTCGCGGAAGTTAGTCAGCTGCTTGGCGACATATGTGGCGTGTTGGCCGCCCAAATGCGGGAAGCCAGCGGCTGCGTTGCCGGCGCCGTCTGGCGAATGGCAACCGGTGCACGCTGGCATGCCGGTTTCCAGGTTGCCGCCGCGGAAGATTTCCTGACCGCGCGCCACCAGTTTCGGATCGGCTGTACCGACGCTCATTTTCTGGCTGGAGAAGTAGGCAGCGATGTCTGCCAGGTCCTGATCGCTCAGGGGGGTGAGGATGCCGGTCATTTCCAGCACCACGCGGTTGCCGGATTTGATGTCTTTCAGTTGCTTGAGCAGGTAGCGCTCGCCTTGGCCTGCCAGTTTCGGGAAGTTTGGCGCAGGGCTGTTGCCGTCGGCACCGTGGCAAGCGCCACATACAGCTGCTTTGCCTTGACCTGCAGCGGCGTCGCCTGCGGCATGAGCCATACCGGTGATGCCCAGGGTCAACAGCAGACTCACGAGTACTTTGTTCATCAGCTAATCCAATTACGGCTAAAGGGAGAGAATCAACGCGTGGCTTACTCGCTCATCCAGTGGATGATGGCTTGGAAGTCTTCAGCGCTACAGTCGGTGCACAAGCCGCGAGGCGGCATGGCGTTAAATCCATCGGTTACATGCTTCACCAGCGTATCCATGCCTTGGGCCAACCGCGGGGTCCAAGCAGCCGTGTCACCTTTTTTAGGGGCCATCGGCAGTTGTCCATTATGGCAGGCTCCACAGGAACGGTTGAATACCGCTTGCGGGTCCTGGGCTGCGTGAGCCATGGAGGACAACAACAGGGTAGTGGCTGTGAGCAGTAACAACTTCATCAGATCAACCTCATCAGTGAGGAACGTTCCGCATTCTGTTGAGCGAAATCGGTAAATCCTTCCTGCAAATGCTTGCCCTTATACCGGACAAAGCGCACACAAAATCTGCGGCATTATATACTGGCGTCACCGAAACGGAAACGACACCGCACGCCGGGCCACCTACTGGCACCGCCCTCACCGGAAAATTCGATGCAAGCCAAAAACCCCATCATCGGTCTGTGCCAACAGGCTGCGTTCATGATCAGCGCCGCAAAAGTTGATCAATGCCCGGACGACCAAGGCTACGAAGTGGCCTTCGCCGGTCGCTCCAACGCCGGTAAATCCAGCGCCCTCAACACGCTGACCCATGCCGCCCTCGCCCGCACGTCCAAAACGCCAGGCCGCACGCAACTGCTCAACTTTTTCCGTCTGGACGAAGAACGCCGCTTGGTCGACCTGCCCGGTTACGGCTACGCCAAGGTGCCGATTCCACTGAAGCTGCACTGGCAGCGCCACCTCGAAGCCTACCTGGGCAGCCGCGAAAGCCTCAAAGGGCTGATGCTGATGATGGACATTCGCCACCCGCTGACCGAGTTCGATCGATTGATGCTCGACTGGTCTGCAGCCAGCGAAATGCCTATGCATATCCTGCTGACCAAGGCCGACAAGCTGGCTTACGGTGCCGCCAAGAATGCATTGCTAAAAGTGCAGACAGACCTACGCAAAGGCTGGGGCGACGGGGTGAGTATTCAGTTGTTTTCGGCGCCCAAGCGTCAGGGCATTGAAGAGGCCCAGGCCGTGCTGGCTCGCTGGATGGAGCTGGAAGACACGGTGGTGGCCGAGTAAATCGCAGGCAAAAAAAACCCCGAGCTTCGTATGGGGAGGGAGAGGCTCGGGGTTTAAGGGTCTGAACCGCTAGGGCGGGGCTCAGATATCTGCCAACACTTAACACAACATAGGAGCACCGAAGGGCTTCATCAGCCATTCAGTAACTCTGACCGCCCCCATTTGTGGAAAGTTCACCGGCCCCTTAAAACCGGTTAGTAATAAAAAACGTCTGGGTAATTCCGCTAGCTTCCTAGCTTTCGGTTTCTGTGCGGCGTTATGCCGCAGCAGAAAAGTGACCGAGACGCCCTTTCTAGTGCGCTTCATCCCAGTTAGCGCCGATTCCGACTTCAACCAACAGCGGCACATCCAGCTCAGCGGCTTCGCTCATGCGCTGGCGAATTTCCGCGCTCACGGTGTCGACCAGGTCTTCGCGCACTTCGAGCACCAATTCGTCGTGCACTTGCAGAATAACTTTGGCATCCAGCCCGGATTCCGTAAGCCAGTTGTCCACCTTCACCATCGCCCGCTTAATGATGTCGGCCGCCGTGCCCTGCATCGGCGCGTTGATTGCCGTGCGCTCGGCGCCTTTGCGCAAACCGGCGTTCTTGGAATGGATTTCCGGCAAGTACAAACGGCGCCCAAACAGCGTTTCGACATAGCCCTGCTCGCTGGCCTGCTCGCGGGTGCGCTCCATGTACGCCAATACGCCCGGATAGCGGGTGAAATAGCGGTCGATATAGGCCTGCGACTGCTTGCGGTCGACGCCGATCTGCTTGGCCAGGCCAAACGCGCTCATGCCGTAAATCAGCCCGAAGTTAATGGCCTTGGCGCTGCGGCGCTGGTCGATGGTGACCTGTTCCAGCTCGACGCCAAACACTTCCGCTGCGGTGGCGCGGTGTACGTCCAGGTCGTTGCGGAAGGCATGCAACAAGCCTTCGTCTTGAGCCAGATGCGCCATGATGCGCAGCTCAATTTGCGAATAGTCCGCCGCCAACAACTGATAACCCGGCGGCGCGATAAAGGCCTGGCGAATGCGGCGCCCTTCCGCCGTACGAATCGGAATGTTCTGCAAGTTCGGATCGGTCGAAGACAACCGCCCGGTCGCCGTTACCGCCTGATGGTAAGACGTGTGAATACGCCCGGTGCGCGGGTTGATCTGTTCCGGCAGGCGGTCGGTGTAGGTGCTCTTTAGCTTGCTCATCGAGCGGTACTGCATCAGCACCTTGGGCAACGGAAAGTCCTGCTCCGCCAGCTCGGCCAATACGGCTTCCGCAGTGGATGCCTGACCTTTCGCGGTTTTGCTCAGAATCGGTAAGCCGAGCTTTTCGTAAAGAATCACGCCCAGTTGTTTGGGCGAGCCCAGGTTGAATTCTTCGCCGGCGATGGCGAACGCTTCACGCTCCAGCTGGACCATTTTCTCGCCCAGCTCATGGCTTTGAATGCCGAGCAGATTCGCGTCCACCAGCGCACCGTTGCGTTCGATGCGCGCGAGCACCGGAACCAGCGGCATCTCGATGTCGTTAAGTACCTTGGCAAGAGTCGGCGTTGCTTCCAGCTTTTTCCACAACGCTTGATGCAGACGCAGGGTGATGTCGGCGTCTTCTGCCGCGTAAGGCCCTGCTTGCTCCAGGGAAATCTGGTCGAAAGTCAGCTGCTTCGCGCCTTTGCCGGCAATCTCTTCGAACGCGATGGTGGTGTGATCGAGGTACTTGAGCGCCAGCGCGTCCATGTTGTGGCGCGTGGCCACGGAGTCGAGCACATAGGATTCGAGCATGCTGTCGAACTTCAGCCCACGCACATGGATGCCCTGCTCCGGGTCGCCGCCGATGGCGCAGTTGGCCAGCACGTTGATGTCGTACTTGGCATGCTGCCCGACCTTGGCTTTATTCGGGTCTTCCAGAATTGGCTTGAGCGCGCGCAGCACGGAGTCGCGATCAAGCTGAGCCGGTACGCCCATGTACGAATGGGTCAGCGGAATGTAAGCCGCTTCGTTTGGCTGCACGGCAAAAGAAAGGCCGACCAGCTGCGACTGCTGAGCATCAAGGCCGGTGGTTTCGGTATCGAAGGCAATCAGCTCGGCCTTGTGCAGCTTTTCTAGCCAGACCGCGAAGCGCTCGGCTTCCAGCACGGTTTCGTAAGTAGTGCTCACCGCTGGCGCCGGCTCGCCGCCGTCTACCAACGCGCTGGGTGCGCCTACGTCAGCGGGCTCATCGAACAGCCCGCCCGTGGAGCCGCCGGAGCGAATCGCGGCAATGTCGGCGGCCTTGGCGTCGCGCGCCAGTTCGTCCAAACCGCTCTTGAATTCCAGTAGCGAATACAGCGCCGCCAGGGCTACGCGGTCTTGCTCGCCGGGGTGCAGGCTTTCGATTTCGATATCCAGCGGCACGTCCAGCTTGATCGTCGCCAACTGATAGGAAAGAAAGGCCATCTCCTTGTGCTCAAGCAGCTTGGCTGGCAACGCTTTGGCGCCGCGAATGGGCAGCTCCGGTACTTTGTCGAGATTGGCGTACAGCACGTCGAGACCGCCCCCAACACCTACAAGAAGCCCCACGGCCGTTTTTTCGCCAACGCCGGGCACGCCAGGAATGTTGTCGACCTTGTCGCCCATCAGCGCCAGGTAATCGATGATCAGCTCAGGACCGACACCAAATTTCTCCTTAACGCCATCAATGTCGTAGACGCTTCCCGACATGGTGTTGACCAACGTAACGTGCGGGCAAACCAGCTGGGCCATGTCTTTGTCGCCCGTGGAAATGACCACGTCGCGGCCTTGGGCAGCGCATTGCCGGGCCAGCGTACCGATAACGTCATCGGCCTCCACGCCCTCCACGCAAAGCAGCGGATAACCAAGGGCGCGCACGCTGGCATGCAGCGGCTCGATCTGCACGCGAAGGTCATCCGGCATGGACGGGCGATTAGCTTTGTAATCGGCAAACAGCTCGTCGCGAAATGTGCCGCCTTTTGCGTCGAATACCACCGCAAACGGACTTTGCGGGTACTGCTTGCGCAGGCTTTTCAACATGTTCAGCACGCCTTTAACGGCGCCGGTGGGTAAGCCTTTGGACGTGGTCAGCGGCGGCAAAGCGTGGAAAGCGCGGTAAAGGTAGGACGAACCGTCTACGAGGACGAGAGGAGTCTGAGACATGCGCGGAATCAACCTATAAGACGGGCCGTGGTGTACGGACAGCTGAAAAATGTAGCGAGCAACGGTGCGCGGGGCAATGTTTGCAGAAGGCCAAGCCGGGGCGTCTGAATGCCACGTCAGTAGTTTCGCGGCGGCCTGTTAGAATGGCCGCACCGTTGACAACAAAGGGACAAGGTTACCATGCGCACTCTTTCTAGCTTGCTGCTGGCCGGCTTGCTCGCTGCGGGCTCGCTGAACGCTTACGCCGAAGACGAACCGGTGAGCGGCGATCCGGACGTAACCATCCGCCAAGACGGCGACAAGACCATTCAGGAGTACCGCCAAAACGGCTTCCTGTACGCCATCAAGGTCACGCCAAAAGGCGGCAAGCCCTACTTCCTGGTACGCGCCGATGGCAGCGACGGCAACTTCATCCGCTCCGACAATCCAGACATGCTGATTCCCGCCTGGGAAATCTTCAAATGGTAAGCGGCGCCTAATTCCACCCTCCTTATAAGCAGTTGGCAGGTTCTCGATGTCGGTATTCACCCCCCTCAGCCGTCCTGAGCTGGAAGCATTTGTAGCGCCTTACGGCCTTGGCCAGCTGCGCGACTTTCAAGGCATCAGCGCCGGCAGCGAGAACAGCAATTTCTTTGTCAGCCTGGAGCAGGGCGAGTTCGTGCTGACGCTCGTCGAGCGCGGGCCGACTGGCGATTTACCGTTTTTCATCGAACTGCTCGACACCCTGCACGACGCTGGGCTGCCGGTGCCCTACGCCCTGCGCACCCGCGATGGCGAGGCGTTGCGCAGCCTGGCCGGCAAACCGGCGCTGCTGCAGCCGCGCTTGGCCGGTAAACATGTTGAGCAGCCCAATGCTCACCACTGCGCGGAAGTGGGCACGCTGCTGGCCAACTTGCACAACGCCACGCGCGGCAAGGTACTGGAACGCCGCAGTGACCGTGGACTGGACTGGATGCGCAGCGACGGTGCGCCACTGCTGGCCAAACTCGATATGGCCGACCAAGCGCTGATGGCCGACGCGTTAAAAGACGTTGAAATCTACTACCACGCGATTTTCGAGTTGCCCCGCGCCAACCTGCACGCTGACCTGTTTCGCGACAACGTGTTGTTCGACGGCACGACGCTGGCGGGTTTGATCGATTTCTACAACGCCTGCTCGGGACCGATGCTGTATGACGTCGCCATCGCGGTGAACGATTGGTGCTCCAACGCCAGCGGCGAGCTCGACGGCCCGCGCGCCAGAGCCTTACTGGGTGCCTACGCGGCGCTGCGTCCGTTCACGCCGAACGAAGCGCAGTTGTGGCCCGTGATGCTCCGCGTGGCGTGCCTGCGCTTCTGGATTTCGCGGCTGATCGCAGCCGAATCGTTCGCCGGTCAGGATGTGCTTATCCACAACCCCGACGAGTTCCGCCGCCGCCTGGCGCAGCGCCAGGATGTGCACCTGTCGCTGCCGTTTGCGCTGTAGCTCACAGCGCTTCCAAGCAACCCGCCAGCTCGTCGCCCAAGGTTTCCAATAGACGCTCATACCCGTGGGCGTCTACCGCGATTTCCTTCCCGCCCAATGCATCCAGCTCTGCCAGGCGCACCGGCAAGCCTGCGCTCAGCGTGTTGACCAAGCGTGGGCGTAGCGGTGGCTCGCTGAATACGCAGGTCGGTCCCGCCTGTTGCAGTCGCTCGCGCATAGCCGCCACGTGTTGGGCGCCCGGCTGCACTTCGCTGGCAATGCTGAACACCCCGGCGTGCTTCAGGCCGTAGGCCGACTCGAAGTAGTCAAAGGCCTCGTGAAAGACGAAATACGGCTTGCCCGCCACGCCCGCCACGCGCTGTTTCAGGCGTGCATCCAGCGCGCCCAACCGCTCGGTAAACTCCTTCACGTTGGCTTGGTACCGCGCGGCGTTGGTCGGGTCTGCCGTGCTCAGGTCGGCGGCCATGCGTTCGGCGATCACCCGTGCGTTGGCCGGCAGCAACCACAAATGCGCATCCAGGCTGCCGGGTTGGTGATCATGATCGTGCTCATCGGTGTCGCCGCTGTGGTCGGCCTCGTCGGCATGGTCATGGCCTTCGCCGAAATGACGCAGGCTCAGGCCTGGCAAGTCCTGCACCGCCACGCTGGGCAGGCTGCGGCTTTTCAGTACGCGCGGCAGAAAGCTCTCCATGTCAGGGCCGATCCAGTAGAGCAACTGAACCTCTGCCACGCGTCGAACGTCCGAAGGGCGCAGCGCATAGTTATGCGGCGACGCGCCGGGCGGCAGCAACACCTCGGGT
This sequence comes from Pseudomonas sp. AC136, assembly GCF_979258585.1. NCBI lineage: Bacteria > Pseudomonadati > Pseudomonadota > Gammaproteobacteria > Pseudomonadales > Pseudomonadaceae > Pseudomonas > Pseudomonas sp. AC136. The sequence continues at coordinate 3,273,712 of NZ_OZ409865.1, read as the reverse complement.
GTGCCTACACCGTCTTGCACCGCAGCCGCTATCAGCTGAAGCGGTTTAATGCTGGTGAGAACGCGCACATCGGCGTGGGCGGTTGCGCAAAAAAACAGCAGAAAGATCACTAGGAAACGCGACACGGGAACACACTCGCCGGGAAAAGGGTTATAGAATAACGTCTCTCTCACCAGCCGTCGCCGCCCAATGATCTTCACACCTTTGGCTTCACGCCCCCACGACCATTCCCACTGCGTGCACAACGCCCTCACCGAGGCGGACGCTATCTGCGAGCGCGCCGGTTTGCGCCTTACTGCCTTGCGCCGTCGTGTGCTGGAGCTGGTGTGGCAAAGCCATAAACCACTGGGTGCGTACGACATTCTCGGCGTGCTGACCGAGCAGGACGGCCGCCGCGCCGCGCCGCCGACCGTGTACCGCGCGCTGGATTTCTTGCTTGAAAATGGCCTGGTGCACCGCATCGCCTCGCTCAACGCCTTCGTCGGCTGCAACCACCCTGCTCACGCGCACCAAGGTCAGTTTCTGATCTGTCGCACCTGCAGCGCCGCCATTGAGCTGTCCAACGACGCCATCAGCCAGGCCATCGTCTCCGGCGCCAGCGACGTGGGTTTCACCGTTGAAAGCCAGACCGTGGAAGTGGTCGGCGTCTGCTCCGGCTGTCAGAAAAAGTCATGAGCGAGGCTTTAATTCGCCTTGATGGCGTGGGCGTCAGCTTTGCCGGGCAAGCCGTGCTCAGCGACGTGCAACTGAGCGTGCAGCCCGGCGAAATCGTCACGCTGATCGGCCCCAACGGCGCAGGTAAAACCACCCTGGTGCGCGCCGTGCTGGGCTTGCTGAAAACCGAAGTGGGCAGCGTCTGGCGTAAGCCGAAACTGCGCATCGGCTATATGCCGCAAAAACTTCACGTCGACCCGACACTGCCGCTCACCGTGTTGCGCTTCCTGCGCCTGGTGCCCAAGGTCGACCGCACCTCCGCGCTGGCCGCGCTGGAAGAAGTGGGCGCCAGCCAGGTGATCGACAGCCCGTTGCAGAACATTTCCGGCGGCGAACTGCAGCGCGTGCTGTTAGCCCGTGCGTTGTTGCGCAAACCCGAGTTGCTGGTGCTGGACGAACCCGTGCAAGGCGTCGACGTGGCCGGCCAAGCGGACCTGTACCGCTTGATTACCCGTCTGCGCGACCGCCACGGCTGCGGCGTACTGATGGTCTCCCACGATTTGCATCTGGTCATGAGCACCACCGACCAAGTGGTGTGCCTCAACCGCCATGTCTGCTGCTCCGGGCATCCCGAGCAGGTCAGCGGTGATCCGGCCTTCGCCGAGCTGTTCGGAAAGGATGCCCAGGACCTGGCGATTTATCACCACCACCACGACCACGCCCACGACCTGCATGGCGGCGTGGTTAGCGATGCGCCTGCTGCAAACGGTTTGCGCATCCACGGTCAGGTGCAGCCGCATGTGCACGGAGACGGCTGCAACCATGCCTGATTTCCTCGTTAACGCATTGCTCGCCGGCCTTGCGCTGGCGCTCGTTGCCGGCCCGCTGGGTTCGTTTGTGGTGTGGCGACGCATGGCCTATTTCGGCGACACGTTGTCCCACGCCGCGCTGCTTGGCGTGGCCCTGGGCTTTTTGCTGGATGTCAGTCCAACCGTGGCGGTCACCGTGGGCTGCGTGCTGCTCGCCGTGTTGTTGCTGACCTTGCAGCAGCGCCAACCGCTGGCGTCCGACACGCTGCTGGGCATTCTGGCGCCGACCACGTTGTCGCTGGGGCTGGTAGTGCTGAGCTTTATGCACGACGTGCGCATCGACCTGATGGGCTACCTGTTCGGCGATTTGTTGGCCGTGAGCAGCGCCGACCTGGCCTGGATTCTCGGCGGCAGCGCGTTGGTGCTCGTTGCGTTAAGCCTGATGTGGCGGCCGCTGCTGGCCGTTACGGTGCATGAAGAACTGGCCAAGGTGGAAGGTTTGCCGGTGGCCGGCCTGCGCCTGGCGCTGATGTTGTTGATTGCGGTGGTGATTGCAGTGGCAATGAAAATCGTCGGTGTGCTGTTGATCACCTCGTTGCTGATCATTCCGGCGGCCGCTGCGCAGCGCCATTCGCGCACGCCCGAGCAAATGGCGGGCGGCGCCAGCGTGTTGGGGTTGGTGGCGGTGTGCGCCGGGTTGTCGCTGTCGTGGTTCAAAGACACGCCGGCCGGCCCCTCCATCGTTGTCAGCGCCGCTGCGCTGTTTCTGCTCAGCTTCGCCCTGCCCCGTCGCCACGCCTGAAGCCGCCTGTCGCCCAGGCGCGCCCGGCGGTGTAAACTCGCCGGTTTTTGCGCACCCCGAGACCTGCATAGATGAAGCCGTTCGCCTCCCGTTATCTACCCGTTCTGGCGATTTCTCTGCTGTTAGGCGCATGCCAAAGCGCGGCGCCGAAAGTGGCCAGCCTGCCGCCGGACGAGTTGATCGTGGCCTTCCGCCAGGTTGAACAGAGCCTTAACGACGGTCAGCTTGGCGCTGCTGAAAGCCAGCTCGCCACCATCGCTCCGCGTGCCCAGGGCGACACGCGCCTGGAGCAGTATCAGCGCCAGTTGGCCGATGCTTACCTGAAACAAGGCAACGACGCCCTGCAGCAAGGCGATCTCGACACCGCCACCAAAGCCCTCAGCCACGCCCGCAGCCTGATGCCGCAAGCGCCAGCGCTGACCAAAGGCCTGGATAATTCCATCGCCCAGGCGCGTGCCGCAGAACTCTCGGCCGCTGACCAGGCTCGCGCCCGCGCCGCCGCTCAGACCGCCGCCAAAGAAGCTGCGGAAAAAGCCGAACAAGTACGCCAACAACGCCTGGCCGCCGAGCGCCAAAGCAAAGCCGCCACGGCCACGGCCGAAGTTGCCCCGGCGGCCGAGCCGGTTGTCGCGCCTGCCAAACCCAGCGCTCGCGTCATCAACCCAGGCGCCGCTTCCAGCGTGGTGCCGATGCCCATGCTGGACAACCAAGACAACGAGCGCCTGCGCAGTCTGCTCGATGCCGTGGCCGCCGATGTGGTGGCCTTCGACTGCGACGTACGCATCGAAGTACGCCAGAACAAGGACTACCCCTGGGTTGCGTCCCTGTTGCTGGCGCGGATCAAGCGCCTCGATCCGATCTACAGTCCACGCCTGTCCCAAGCCGTCAAGCTGGAGCAAGTGCCGCGCCTGTTGCTCACTCCGCAAGCCAAGGGATGAGGCCAGCGCCCGGCTGGTGTTCCAGGCGGCCGGGCGACAGCGCACTACCTTCCACCGCAGCACCTTCTAGACTGTGGCAACGGCTTCGCTCGCTTAGAGCTGAAAGCTATAACCATAGGATTACAAAGATTTTTGCGGTCTATAGAGCGCCGGGTAGACTAGCGCCACTTATGCCTATCCGGCAGACCGCCAGACCCAAAAGGTTTAACGAGTGATCGACTTTCATCACGTCCACAAGGCGTATCGCGTCAACGGCCGCGACATCGCCGCCTTACAGCCCACCGATCTGCGCATCGCCAGTGGCGAAGTGTTTGGCATCATCGGCCATTCCGGCGCCGGCAAAAGTACCCTGCTGCGTTTGATCAACCGCTTGGAAGAGCCTTCGGGCGGGCGAATCGAGGTAGACGGCGAAGACGTCACCGGCCTCGACGCCAATGGTCTGCGCCGCTTCCGTCAGCAGGTCGGCATGATCTTTCAGCACTTCAACCTGCTGTCCTCGAAAACCGTGGCCGACAACATTGCCCTGCCGCTGAAGCTGGCAGGCGAGCTGTCTTCCAGTGCCATCGAGCAGCGTGTTAACCAATTGCTTGAGCGGGTTGGCCTGACCGATCACGCCAAAAAGTTTCCGGCGCAGCTGTCGGGCGGTCAGAAGCAACGCGTGGGCATTGCTCGCGCCTTGGCGACACAGCCGAAAATTCTGCTTTGCGACGAAGCCACCAGCGCGCTAGACCCGCAAACCACCGCCTCGGTGTTGGAATTGCTGGCGCAGATCAACCGCGAACTGAAGCTGACCATTGTGCTCATCACCCACGAAATGGACGTGATCCGCCGCGTCTGCGACCGCGTTGCGGTCATGGATGCCGGCGTTATCGTCGAACACGGGCCGGTGACGGACGTTTTCTTGCACCCCAAGCACCCGACTACCAAACGGTTCGTCATGGAAGCCGAGCAGATCGACGAAGACGAGCAGCGCGACGACTTCGCCCATGTCAGTGGCCGTATCGTGCGGCTGACGTTCCAGGGTGAGGCAACCTACGCACCGCTGCTGGGTGTGGTGGCGCGGGAAACCGGCGTCGATTACAGCATTCTTGCCGGCCGAATCGACCACATCAAAGACACCCCTTACGGCCAGCTCACCCTGGCGTTGACGGGCGGTGACATCGACGCAGCGCTGGCGCGCTTCGGTACCAGTGACGTGCATCTGGAGGTTCTGCGCTGATGGAAGCCTTACTCCCCAACGTTGACTGGGCGGAAATCTGGCAGGCCAGTCTCGATACCCTGAGCATGCTCGGCGGTTCGCTGCTGTTTACCGTGATTCTCGGCCTGCCGCTTGGCGTGCTGCTGTTCCTCACCAGCCCTCGGCAAATGTTCGAACAGAAAGGCTTCTATGCCCTGCTGTCGCTGGTGGTCAACGTGCTGCGCTCGGTGCCCTTCGTCATTCTGCTGATCGTGATGATTCCGCTGACCGTGCTGATTACCGGCACCTCGCTCGGCGTGGCCGGGGCCATTCCGCCTCTGGTAGTCGGCGCTACCCCATTCTTTGCGCGCCTGGTGGAAACCGCGCTGCGTGAAGTCGACCGCGGAATTATCGAAGCCACCCAGGCCATGGGCGCGACGACTCGGCAAATTGTCGTCAACGCCCTGCTGCCAGAAGCGCTGCCGGGCATTGTGGCGGCCATTACCGTGACCGCGATTACCTTGGTCTCCTACACCGCGATGTCCGGCCTGATTGGCGGCGGTGGTTTGGGCGACCTGGCCGTACGTTACGGCTACCAGCGTTACCAGCCAGATGTGATGGTGGTTACCGTCATTTTGTTGCTGGTGTTGGTGCAAGTGCTGCAAACCGTCGGCGACAAGCTGGTGGTGCACTTTTCCCGCAAATAGCGCTGCAAAAAATAACTGCAATTCGTTCGAACAAACCGTCACTAAACGAGTGCGGCCAATAGCCGCCAACACTGCATCCCACAAGGAACCCAGAGATGAAAAAACTGCTCGCTGCCCTGGCCACCGTTGCGGCGTTTTCCGCCCACGCCGAAACCCTGACCGTTGCCGCTACCGCCGTGCCCCACGCCGAAATTCTTGAATTCGTGAAGCCAGCCCTGGCCAAAGAAGGCGTAGACCTGCAAGTAAAAGTCTTCACCGACTACGTGCAACCCAACGTACAAGTTGCCGAAAAGCGTCTGGACGCCAACTTCTTCCAGCACCAACCGTACCTGAATGAATTCAACAAAAGCCGCGGCACTCACCTGGTCAGCGTGGTGGGCGTTCACGTCGAACCCTTCGGCGCTTACTCGAGCAAATACAAATCGCTCGACGAGCTGCCACAAGGCGCCACCGTGGTCATCCCCAACGACGCCACCAACGGCGGCCGTGCCCTGCTGCTGCTCGACAAAGCTGGCCTGATCAAGCTCAAAGACACCAAGAACATCCTGGCCACCAGCAAAGACATCAGCGAAAACCCGAAAGGCCTGAAATTCCGCGAACTGGAAGCAGCCACCCTGCCGCGCGTACTGAGCCAAGTTGACCTGGCCCTGATCAACACCAACTACGCCCTTGAAGCCAAGCTCGACCCGAAAAAGGACGCGCTGGTTATCGAAGGCAGCGACTCCCCTTACGTCAACAACCTGGTTGCCCGTGAAGACAACAAAGACTCGGACGGCATCCAGAAACTGGCCAAAGCCCTGCGTACGCCGGAAGTGAAGAAATTCATCGAAGAGAAATACAAAGGCGCCATCGTTCCGGCGTTCTAATGCTCTGCGATTGAGTGTTGGGAAATGAAGAAGCCCGCTCGTGATGAGCGGGCTTTTTTGTGGGCGAGAGATTTTGGGTTGTAACCCTGGGGCTTCGCGCCTAGGGCGTATCCAGCGGCTCGGGGATAAAGCCTTCTTCACGAAGCGCCTTGATCACACCACGGATTAGAAAGTTGTTTGAGAACCCGATCGTGTAAATCCGCGCCCCGGGGCTGCTCGGTACGAGCATTCCTTGGCCCAACAGCTTTCGTATTTGATAGGTACGCTGCCCTGCGGTGAGCGCCGGCATCGCGGCCGCTATATCGCCAGATTTCACTGCCCCCCTCTCGATGGCGACCTCAAGGATCGTGCGCTCGGCTTCGGTAATCCACTCCCGTTCCCGAGCCATAGCCACTGCAGGGCGAAGTATGTGTTTTTTCAGATACCCGTATTGAGTAAGGCGGTCGACCTTTTGTAGCTCCACGCGAATGCCGTCGAGCACATAAGTGCACCAAGCCTCCAATCCGGCCGAAGTCCCTTTGTCGGCGGTTGCCAACATCGTGTAGTACTGCTCGCGGTTGTTACAGAACACCGCCGTTGGGTTGAGGACGCGCCCGCCAGTGCTTACGTTGAAGCCGTACTTGATTAGCAAGGCGTAAGTCAGAAGACGCACCACCCGTCCATTGCCGTTGCTAAATGGATGAATCCAGCCGAAACGGTGGTGAGCAAGCGCCACCTTCATCAAGTCGTATTTTGGCGGGTCGTTTCTGTTCGTGAAGGCGACGAGTTCTTCCATATATTCCGACACCATTACCGCGTCGGGAGGCAGGTGCGCGGACTGGGCGATACGCACCCCACCGGTCCGATAAGTGCCGGGCGTTCGGTCTCCCTCTCGCTCCAGGTCGTGCACGGCTATGCTGTGCAGTTCCCGAATTGTTCGCTCGGTCAGCGCCTCTCCTGGAGCCATCACCGTTTCGACGTAGTCCATGGCTTTCTCAATATTCGCCACTTCTCGAAGTTGATCCGTTGCGTCGGCTGACCCTTCTACTTTGCTGTCGATGTAATCCGCGAGCGTTGTGTGGTTTCCTTCGATCCGAGCGGAGCCAAGGCTCTCCAGCGTATGGAACAACGACTTCAATTGGAAAAAAACGGACGGCGGCGTGTCACCTTCTAGCCGAAGCCGGCGCAGTTGTTCCAATTCCATCAGCACATCGGCCAACCCGGAGTCGAAAGAAGGATTTAGCAGCTCCAACGGGTGATGAGAAAACGCGGCCATGTTGAATTATCTCTAAAGCGCTTTTTGATTATCTTTAAAAAAATCGCATGAGCGCCCGAATATCAAGGGGTACAGCGAAATGGCGGGAAGTGATTATCTTAAAAACCTAGTTAAGCTAAGTTAAAAGCGCCGCGCAGGGAAGTCGAAATTTCGGTCTTGAAGGTCCTCGCTTCGCTCTGCGGCGACCCCCGTCAAACCCATTAAGACTTTTTTCAGAAGTCACGGAAGGCGAGCTAGGCAGTGTCGAACTCCGCTACGTGTTCGGATAGTGGCCGCAGATACCCTTCAAGGCTTCAACCCATCAAACAACGTCTGCGTCATCTGCCGAATGCGCTGCGCGTGGGCGTCGAAGTCGGGCTTGTCGGCTTGCACCAGGCGCATGAACAGCATGGAGCTGTAGTCGTTGAGGAAGTAGGCGACGAAGTCGACGTCGACGCTGGCGCTGAGCATGTTTTTGCCTTGTAGTTCGCGCAGCAAGTTGGCGATTTCGACGATCAGCCCGGCGTTCATGTCGGTGAACTGGCCGGCGGGTTCGTTGAGCAGCCCCAGGGGCAGCAGCTCGCGCCAGATGGCCGGTGGCAACACTTTCAGTTCGTGCCGCACGATTAGCGATTCGAGGTGGCACATGGCGTCCACGGCGTTATCGAAGTCAGGGATCTGCGAGCGCGCATCGATGATGGCTTGCTTGTCGGCGTGCTCGACCAGAGCCAGGAGAATTTCCTGTTTGCTGCCGAAGTAATTGAACACCGTGGGCGTCGACACGCCGGCTTGTACCGCTATCTGTTCTACCGTCGTGGCAGCAAAGCCCTGTGTCTCGAAGAGCGCCAACGCCGCCGCGACTATCGCTTCCCTGCGCTGTTCTTTCTGTCGCTGCCGTAATCCCGTCACGCCGAGGTCTCCTGAGCACGCTTTGATAAGTGGCTGATTTTAGGTAAATTTAGATTGCGGTCAATATTTTTAGTTGACTATAAAAATTTATATGAATAAAACATGTCACCGCCAACGACGAGACATGCCCCATGAACAGCGAATTCACCCAGGCTTTATTGGGTGCTTATGAAGACGGTGCGCCGCCCGCTGCGCCCTTGATGCAAGGGTTCCCGCCCGCTGCCGAGCACCGCGTTACGTGGCACAACTTCATGACCCCGCCCCACAACCGCTGGGCATTTCACAACCTGGGGCGCATCCGCCCGAGTATCACCGTTGAACGCGGCGCGTCGCCCTGTTCGCCGCTGTCGAGTGCGCCGCAGGCCATCGACGACTTCCGCTTCGAAAGCGCTGCGGGTCGACTGGTCACGCTGCAAGAACACTTGGAAGCCAGTTGCACCGATGGTTGGCTGGTGATGAAAAACGGCGCCGTGGTGCAAGAGCACTACTTCAACGGCCACCAGTCGCACAAACGCCACATCATGTTTTCGGTGACCAAATCGCTGATTGGCGTATTGGCCGAAGCCATGGTCGGCTCCGGGCAACTGCGCGACGCCGCCTTGGCCAGCCACTATGTGCCGGAACTCACCGGCAGCGCCTTTGGTGACGCCACGGTGCGCCAACTGTTGGACATGGCTGTCGCCATCGATTACGACGAGGTCTATGACGACCCGCTCTCTGGCAGCTCGCAATTCGGCTACGCCTGCGGGCTGACCGTGCCGCCGCCCGGCCTCACCGTCAGCCAGTCGCTTTACGAATACCTGCCGGCAACCCGCAAGAACGGCGAACACGGCGGCTTCTTCCATTACGTAACCGCCACCACCGAAGCCCTGGCCTGGGTAATGGAACGGGCCAGCGGGCGCAGCTGCGCCGAACAGTTGCGCGACGTGTGGCAAGGGCTTGGCTGCGAACGCGACGGCTATTTCGTGGCAGACCCGTGGGGTCGCAACGTCGCCGGCGCCGGCTTCAATGCCACGTTACGGGACATGGCACGCTTCGGTGCGCTGCTGCTGGCCAAGGGCGAGGTTCAGGGACGGCAACTCATTCCGGCGGCCGCTATCGACTCCGTTCTGCAAGGCGGCGACCCGACGATTTACGCCGCCAATGAAAACTTCGCCCTGTGGAGCCCCGGCGCCACCTACAAAAGCCAGTGGTATGTGTACCCCCACGAGGCGTTGCTGGCGGTGGGTATTCACGGCCAAATTTTGTATGCCGACTTCGCCCAGCAGGTGGTCATCGTCAAGCAATCGTCCCTGCCCATTGCCGAGAGCGTGCTGGACGTCGACACCCTGCGCCTCATCCGTTCCCTGGCCCGCGCGTTGTAACCGCTTCGAGGAAGTGCCATGAACCCTGTGCTGAAAAATTGCTTGATCGGGCTGCTGCTCAGCGGCGTTACGGCGGCCGCCAACGCCGAGAAAATCGGCGGCGAGCTGCGTATCTACAACTGGATCGAATACCTGCCCAAAGATGTGCTGCAAGACTTCAAAGACCAGACGGGCATCAGCGTGCTGTACGACGTATTCGACAGCCCGCAAACCTTGGAGGCGAAGCTGCTCACAGGCTCGGCCGGCTACGACGTCGCGTTTCCCAGCAGCAGCCAGTTGCCCAACCTGATCAATGCCAAGGCGCTGCAACCGCTGGACCGCGAGCAACTGCCGCACTTCAAAGAAATGGACCCCGCCTTTATGGCGCAGCGTCAGCAACTCGACCCGGGCAGCCGCTACGCCGTGCCCTACCTGTGGGGCAGCACGCTGCTCGGCTACAACAAAGCCAAGGTCGAAGCGGTGTTGGGCAAAGACGTCGACATGCGCGACTACGACCTGCTGTTCAAGCCCGAAAACATCGCCAAGCTGAGCCAGTGCGGCGTGGCCATCCTCGACAGCCCCGACGAAGTCGTGCCCATCGCCCTTCATTACCTGGGCCTGAACCCCAGCAGCGACAAGCCTGAGGATTACGCCAAGGCCGAAGCCTTGATGAAATCCATCCGTCCCTACGTGCGCTATTTCAACTCGGCCAAATACCCGCAAGACCTGGCCAATGGCGATATCTGCCTGGCGCTGGGTTGGTCGGGCGGGATGCTGGCGGCGCGCAACATGGCGCTGGCGGCAAACAACGGCATCGACATCCGCATGGCCTTGCCACGCCAGGGCACGCTGCAATGGTCGGACGACATGGTCATCCCCGCCACGGCAAAAAACCTCAAACAGGCCCATGCCTTCATCGACTTCCTGCTGCAACCGGAAGTGATCGCGCGCATCACCAACCAGATTGGCTACCCCAATCCCAATCCAGCCAGCACGCCGCTGATCAACCCTGAGCTGCTGACCGAGAAAAACCTGTTCGTACCCGAGGCCGACCGCCATTTGCTGTTCCAGATCGAGCCGCCGAAAAAGGCCGCGCAGCGGTTGCTGACCAGGCTGTGGAACAGGATTCGCTCAGATGCCTGAGTTCGAGCTGCATCGACACGCTTCTTAACCTGCAACGGAGAACCTCACCACCCAACACCCGCAACCTCACCTGCAACACCGAGCGACGCCCCTTCGTATAAGAAAAATTTCGACTCGAGCCTTTCGAGCCGGCGGGGTCGTTTTGCCCAAAAAAACATAAAAGCGCCCCACAAAGCGCAGCGATGACCATCGCGAAGCTGCACCCAAAACAACAAGAGCCAGCGGTTTTTTCTGCCACATCAATCACAACAAAACGGAGCAGAAACACATGAACACCCTCATCAAGTGGAGCCTTGCGAGCGCCGCCCTGAGTTTTTCACTCACCAGCCACGCCATCGACCTGACCCCCGAGGTAATGCTGGATTTAACCGTCATCGCCGCGAGCGACTACCGCGTCGGCGGTTTCTCACTGACCCAGGGCGACCCGGTGCTGCAAACCGTCGCCAATCTGGTTCACAAACCATCCGGCGTGTTTGCCGGCGTGTTCACCAGTAACGTCGATTTCGGTACCGACACTCGCCGCGAATTCGACTACTTCGTCGGTATTGCCCGGCCCCTCAGCGAAAACACGCGGTTCTCACTGGCGTATGTCGCCTACGACTACCCGAAAGACAGCTGGGTGAACTTCCACGAGTGGGTCGGCACCTTCAGCTACAAAGGCGCCACCGCAGGTTTCAAATACACCAACGACCTGCAAAACCCGCCGGCTCTGGAGGCTTTGGCCAAAGAGCTGGCGCCGCTGGGCATCAAGATTCCCGAGCGCGACAACGACCGGATCATCACCTGGGTGGAATACGCCCAGCCGATGCCCTACCAGACCCTGCTGAACGTGCGTTACGGCTACAGCGATACCCACGATGAAATGGCCTACCGCGACGGCAGCGGCGACTATCGCAGCACCTACTACGACTGGAGCGTGGCGCTCAGCAAGAAGATGTTTGGCCTCGACTGGAAAGCCACCTACATCGACACCGACCTGTCGCAGGCTGAGTGCATGTCAGCCTTTGGGCGCGCCGGCGAGTGTTCGGCCACTGTCGTGGCGTCGGTTTCCAAAAACTTTTAATCACAGCGGGACAGTTTGCTTATGTACTCGACCTATCTAAAACACCCGCTGCGCTGCGGCGCATTGAGCCTGGCCTTGTTGCTTGGCACCCACGGCGTGGCCATGGCCCAGGCGCCTGAAGATGAAGGCATGCCGCCGTCCGATCGCAGCTTCGAGGCGTTCTGGGGCAAGCGCGTGACCGGCTACCTGAAAGCCGCCGACGGCACAGAGCTGCGTTACTCCGTGCTGCTGCCCAAAGCCGAGGGAAAATTCCCCGTGCTGGTGCGCTATAGCGGCTACGACTCCGGCAGCATCGGCGGCCCGGCGTATCTGGGTGACAACGAAACCTTCTCGGTCGCCATGGACAAAGAGCTGGTCGAAAAGGGCTACGCCGTCATGGGCGTGCAGGCCCGCGGTACTGGTTGCTCACAAGGCACCTTCGACTTTCTCGGCCCGCAATACGGCACCGACGGCCGCGACGCGATTGAATTCGCGGCGAGCCAAAGTTGGTCCGACGGCAACATCGGCATGTTCGGTTGGTCGTGGGCCGGCATGTCGCAACTGATGACCGCCGAAGAGCAGCCCAAACACCTCAAAGCCATCGCCCCCGGCATGGTGCTGGGCGACGCCCGAGGCGACAGCTGGGCGCCTGGCGGCGTGCCGAACCAGGAGTTCACCACCACCTGGCACTGGTTCGTCGACCAGCGTTGGCAAGCGGTGAAAGCCAGCGCCGAGGCGGAGCATGACCAGCGCTGCCTGGCGCAAGTGGCCGAAAACCAAGCCAAGGTGGTCGGCACCTCGCTGATGTACAACCTGCTCCGCCACCCGCTACGTGATGAGTGGACCGAGCAGCGCAGCAGCCCCCGTGACCGCGCGGCGCAGATCAAGGTGCCGGTGTTGTCCATGCAAGCCTGGCAAGACGAAGCCGTGCTGGCGCGCGAGGGTTACTACCAAGAGCGGCTCGACCCCAAACAGCTGTGGATGGTGCAAGCCAGCGGCGGCCACAACCTTTACGAGTCCGAGCGCTTTCGTAAAAAGCTCGGCGCCTTCCTCGACCATTTCGTCAAAGGCGAGCGCAACGGTTTCGAGAAAACGCCACGTCTGGAAATGTGGCAAGAAACCGTCGCGGACAACCGCAACGGGCGCCATGAGCCTAACGAAACCGCGCGGCCTACCTGGACCATCGAGCGCGACAGCTACCCGCTGAAACCCAAGCCGGTGACCTTCGCCCTCAGCGAAAAAGGTCAGCTGATTGAAAACGGCAAAGGCAGCGGTGCGCCGGATGGCTACAACTATCCGATCCCCGGACCAGACGTGAACACCTTCCTCAAGGACAACGCCTGGGGCCCGCAGCATCCGATCTGGCGCGAAGGCAGCCTGGCATACACCAGCGCGCCGCTGACGCGTGATTTTCTGAGCTACGGCACCGCGAGCGCAGACCTGTGGGTGACTACCTTTCTGGCACCGGATACCGACCTACAAGTCACCGTCACCGAAGTGCGCCCCGACGGCCAGGAAGTGTATGTGCAGCGCGGTTGGCTGCGGATGTCGGCGCGTAAGCTCGATGACGCGCGCTCCACCGCGCTTCGCCCGTGGCTGCTCGACACACCGGACTCCGTGCAACCGATGCTGCCGAATGTGCCGACGTTGGGCCGGATCGAAATTCCGCCGTTTTCCCACCCGTTCCGCAAAGGCTCGCAGCTACGGATTTGGATCGACGCGCCGTCGCGCACCGGTGGTTATGGCTTTGACTACTTCTCCATCCCGAGCCGCAACAGCGTGCTGCACGACGACTCGCATCCGTCGCGGCTGGTGCTGGGCGAGCTGACCGGCGTCGACATTCCGAGCGCCCTGCCGGGCTGCGACACGTTGCTCAAACAGCCGTGCCGACCTGATCCCCTGAAGTGAACCCAAAGGCGATCGGACGGTAGCGTCCGACCGCTTTAATTTCTGAAATTGAAGGAGCGTAACCCATGAAATTGTCCCGCACATTCCTGCACACCTGCACCGGTTTGGCCTTGCTGCTAGCCGCTACTGCCGGCCAGGCCGCCGAGCTTAAAGAGAAGATCGCCAATCGCCTGACCAACGAGCTGGTGCTGCAAATCAACGTGCAGCTCGGCCCGCGCGAAGAAATGGGTAAAGGCCCCGACGGCACCCGGGTGAACTACCCCATCGCCGGCGGTACTTTTGTGGGCAAAGACATCGACGGCAAACCCATGAAAGGCACCGTGGTGCCCGGCGGCGCCGACATGTCGGTGATGCGCGAAGACGGCGTCACCCGCATCAACGCCCTGTACCGGCTGAAAACCGATGACGGCGAAATCATCATCATCGACAACGCCGGCATCTGGCGTTTGAACGAATCGGGCTTGGCCAAACAAGCCAAAGGTCTCGAATTCAAAGACATGAAAGAAACCGACTTCTACTGCCGCACCGTGCCCTCGTTTAAAACCCAACCGGGCAAGCACGCCTGGCTCAACGACTACATCTTCGTTGGCTCCATTGATGGTGTCAGTGAGCATGAGGTCTTGATCAGCGTTTATCGTATGGCCGGCGCTTAATCGGAACGGAAAGAACGCGGTTTCGACCGCGTTCTTTCCCGTTGGAATCAGCATTAAGTGGAAAGGACGAGCCGACGGTTTCGGCAACGCCATTGCTTTTTTCGTCGCGTAAAAAAGGGAAAGCGTGCCTGAGGGTACAGAGGCCTTTCCTGCATAGCTTCCTGCAGCGGACACCTACGCTGGTCCGACTTTTAATCCAGGTCGCGGCCATGAACAAACACTGCTTTCGCCTTATTTTCAGCAAGCCCCTGGGCTTTCTTATCCCCGTCGCCGAAATCTCCACCGCCCAGCGCAAGCCCGGGCAGCAGCGAGCCACCCCGGCCATTTCACTTCCTTCGATTGCGCCCGTTTATTCGCTTAAACGTTTGGTGCTGTCTCTGCTCTTGGCAGGCTCGCCAAGTTGGGCCACCGCAGAAATTTTGCTGGATCGCAGCACCGGCGCCACGGTATCCAGCGCCGTCAATGGCGTGCCCGTGATCGAGATCGCCAACGCCCCTGCAAACAGCAGTATGCAAAACGTGCCAGACACGCACACGGTCGTGAAGCCCATTGCAAGTGAAGCAGTAAATACCGCTAAAACGGCTTTGCCGGTGGGCGAAAGTACCGAATACCGTCCAACTCTACCGCCACCCAAAGGGCCCAAGATTGAGGTAGACAACTATTTGCTCGTTAACTTGCAGCCAGACGATGCGATCATTAATAAAAGTTTGAGCCTTAAACTTAATCGGCATCCGGACAATACCGTGTTGGCACACGTAACCCCAGAAGGCGGAGTCCAGTTTGACGGCGATGGAGCATCGCTCTTAGGAAAGAAAGTCGCATACAAGTTATCGGGCCACGGCAATATAGATGGTGACCCAACCATAGGTGGCCTCGACCATCTTGGCGTTAAGGACTTGTTGGATAAGATCAAGACGATCGCTCCCGATCATGAACTAGTAAAGCTGACACTGGCGGGCTGCAAAACTAACTGCGAAGCGAACAGTTTGACTAAGTTGGTCCAAAGCAGCTTATTGGGCTCTGGAATCGAAGTCCCCGTGAAAGGATATGATGCAAGTGTAGTTACGAAACCTGATGGTAAGGAATTGCGGGCGGTTACCGAGAAAATTGAGCCAGCGCTGGAGCTGACGGATTCTTGGGTAAACCGGACTGACGTTGCCTCCAAAAACGAAGGTAACTTTTACACCAGTCCGGATGGGGATTCTTGGCTTCTAAGGCCCGTTGCAGATGAGAATTATCGGCGGGCTACGAATGAACAGTTCGTTGCGAAATTATATGGCTTTACCAACGATCAAAACGCAGGCAAAACCCTTATATGGGACAAAGCCAACGATAAAATATTTATGGCCGAGCCTTATACAAAAGATTTCACTAGACCCTTGGCCGACGCGATGGCAACCGCAAGCGGTTTGACCGCCGGATTAGGAATGGATCTTTGGTTGGGTAACTGGGGAGTTTTAACAGACAAAACAAATGCGGCTGGAGAGCCTGTGTTCACTAGAACTACGGACCAATCCTTGGAATATTGGGCAGGAAACCAATACCAACGGAATGCAATTTCCTATGATGTTGCAACCCAACTAAAAAATATGGTAAATCCTGCTGTGGGAGAGAGGGCCAAGATTTTTGCAAACATGCCGAACTCTGATAAAGCCGAATCAATTATGAAAGTGTTAGCCTATTTTAATGACGATGCAGAGGTATGCGCAATTTGCAACGCTTTCGGGCCGGGGACATTTGAAGAACGGAAGGAGTTAGCCAAAACCCTTCTTTCGCGAAGAGACGAACTTGAGGACGCATACGTGAATATAAAGGTCGATATGCGGCTGGAAGCGGCCAACTCCCAAAAAACGGATACTCAACCTTAATTTGCCAAAAAGGCTCATCCTTCAACTCAACCCTTGCAACTCCACACCCAGTTGCTGCGAAAAACACGGCCACTTTTTCCACGCAGCATGGGTGATGGGGTTGCTAAGGCGGCTGCGGTAAGCCTGCACCGACTCCTGTTCGAAAATGCTCGCTTCGAGCATGCCATCCACTGCGCGGTGAACCACTTCATCCAACTCGTTGGCGAAGGGTTCGCCGATCAGTTGGTGGGCGATTACGTTGGCCAGGGTCGTGTCCAGCGGAATCAGTGGCTGGCCTAAATGGGTGATGTAACGGTCGTTCACTTCTTCAACCAGACGGTGGGCCAGGTAGGCCTCGTCGAGCATGCCGTCCAATCCTTCGTGGCCGTCCATTAGCGCTGATGGTTCGAGGAAAAACGCTTCGGCGACTTTCAGCACCGGTTTGATCTGCCCCTCTATGCCTGCATCCCGCGCCACTTGGTTGGCGGCGTCCAAAATGTCTGGCACCTGATCGATATAAGCCTTCACAAAACGCACCAGCGCCTGCTTGCCATCACCTTCGGGTAATCGAATGGTGTGGTGCAGCTCGGGCATTTTTTGTTCCAGCAGGTTGGCAAGGTTGGCGCTATCGGCTTCGTGTTGATGGGCGCGCTGGATCAGCTCGCGCAGTGCGGCGGTTTTCATGACTGCTCCCAAACAAAGGACATGGGTAAATGGACAGCCCCGTTCACGGATGAAACAGGTCGAAGACAGAGACATTAGCTGGCAGCGAGCGGGTGTTAAGACCGGATTGTCATAATTACGAAACCTTTATGCTAGCCCGTTATAACGCTGGCGTTACACCTTTCTCCAAGCCAATAGAACCGGGGGCTTTAGCACAAGGCCTGGCCGGTTGCGGCGATTTTTGCCTCGACATTGCGAGGAGCAAGTCGCTGGCTATACTCCGACTCGAAAGGCTGATTCGAAACACATGACCTGATGAACCCGGACTGAGCCACGGCAAGGCGAGGGTGCGACAGCTAAGTCAGTTTTCTAGCAGACGCTCCCTTGGCCGCAGGCATAGCCGGCGGGATAACAAGAACGATAAGGGGAACCCGCAATGATGCGACATCCACGAGTTTGGATGGGCCTCCTGCTGTGGTCGGTATTCAGCCAGGCAAACGCTGCCTGGACCATGAATATGACGCAGGGTGTAACGGCTACAAGTAACGCCGTGTTCGATCTGCACATGACAATCTTCCTGATCTGCGCCGTCATCGGCGTGCTGGTATTCGGCGCCATGTTCTGGTCGATGCTGGTCCACCGCCGTTCCACCGGCCAGGTCGCCTCACACTTCCATGAAAGTACGACGGTCGAGATTCTCTGGACCGTAGTGCCCTTCATCATCCTTGTGGCGATGGCCGTTCCGGCAACCAAGACCCTGATCAAAATCTACGACAGCAGCGAGTCGGAGTTGGATATCCAGGTCACCGGCTATCAGTGGAAGTGGAACTACAAATACCTCGGGCAAGAGGTCGAGTTCTTCAGCAACCTGGCCACGCCCACCGAGCAAATCCATAACCAGGCGCCCAAAGACGAGCACTACCTGCTGGAAGTGGATCAGCCGCTGGTGATTCCTGCCAACACCAAAGTGCGCTTTCTGATCACCGCCGCCGACGTCATCCACTCGTGGTGGGTGCCGGCCCTGGCGGTGAAACGCGATGCCATTCCAGGCTTCGTCAACGAAGCCTGGACCAAGGTCGACAAGCCCGGCATTTACCGTGGCCAATGCGCCGAGCTGTGCGGCAAAGACCACGGTTTTATGCCAATCGTGGTCGAGGTCAAATCCAAAGAAGATTTCGCCAAGTGGCTGGATGAGCGCAAGCAGGAAGCCCTGGCGCTCAAAGAGCTGACCAGCAAGGAATGGACGCGCGAAGAATTGGTTGAGCGCGGTGACAAGGTCTACCACACCACCTGCGCTTCCTGTCACCAGCCTGAAGGCCAGGGCCTGCCGCCCATGTTCCCGGCGCTCAAGGGCTCCAAGGTGGCCACCGGGCCGAAAGAAGAGCACCTGCACACGGTGTTCTTCGGCAAACAGGGCACGGCCATGGCGGCGTTCGGCAAGCAATTGTCGGAAGTGGATATTGCCGCAGTGATCACCTACGAACGTAACGCATGGGGAAACAACGTCGGTGACATGGTCACCCCTAAAGACGTGCTGGCCCTGAAACAGGCGAAGGAATAGGAGACCCATCATGAGTGCAGTGATTGAGCCTGGCCATGCTGGGCACGCCGACCACGACCACGGTCATCACGGCCCCGCCAAGGGCCTGATGCGCTGGGTGCTGACCACCAACCACAAAGACATCGGCACCATGTACCTGTGGTTCAGCTTTGCGATGTTTTTGATTGGCGGCTCGTTCGCCATGGTGATTCGCGCCGAACTGTTCCAACCGGGGCTGCAAATTGTCGAACCGGCCTTCTTTAACCAGATGACCACCATGCACGGCCTGGTGATGGTGTTTGGCGCGGTGATGCCGGCGTTCGTTGGCCTCGCCAACTGGATGATTCCGCTGATGGTCGGGGCGCCGGACATGGCCCTGCCGCGCATGAACAACTTCAGCTTCTGGTTGCTGCCTGCCGCCTTTGGCTTGCTGATCAGCACGCTGTTCACCGCCGGTGGCGGACCGAACTTTGGCTGGACGTTCTACGCGCCGCTGTCCACCACCTACGCGCCAGAAAGCGTAACGTTCTTCATCTTCGCCATTCACCTGATGGGCATCAGCTCGATCATGGGCGCGATCAACGTGATCGCCACCATCCTCAACCTGCGCGCCCCCGGCATGACGCTGATGAAGATGCCGCTGTTCGTCTGGACCTGGCTGATCACCGCGTTTCTGCTGATTGCGGTAATGCCGGTGCTGGCCGGTTGCGTGACCATGATGCTGATGGACATTCACTTCGGCACTAGCTTCTTCAGCGCTGCGGGTGGCGGTGACCCGGTGCTGTTCCAGCACGTGTTCTGGTTCTTCGGCCACCCCGAGGTGTACATCATGATTCTGCCGGCCTTCGGGGCCGTCAGCTCGATCATTCCGGCGTTCTCGCGCAAGCCGCTGTTCGGCTACACCTCCATGGTGTACGCCACGGCCTCGATTGCCTTCCTGTCGTTTATCGTCTGGGCGCACCACATGTTTGTGGTCGGCATTCCGTTGGTGGGCGAGCTGTTCTTCATGTACGCCACGCTGCTGATCGCCGTGCCCACCGGGGTGAAGGTGTTCAACTGGGTGACCACCATGTGGCAGGGCTCGCTGACCTTCGAGACGCCCATGCTGTTTGCCGTGGCCTTCGTGATTCTGTTCACCATTGGCGGCTTCTCCGGGCTGATGCTGGCCATCGCCCCGGCGGACTTCCAGTACCACGACACCTACTTCGTGGTGGCGCACTTCCACTACGTACTGGTGCCCGGCGCGATCTTCGGCATCTTCGCCTCGGCCTACTACTGGCTGCCGAAATGGACCGGCCACATGTACGACGAAACCCTCGGCAAGCTGCATTTCTGGTTGTCTTTCGTGGGCATGAACATGGCGTTCTTCCCGATGCACTTTGTGGGGTTGGCCGGGATGCCGCGACGGATTCCGGACTACAACCTGCAGTTCGCCGACTTCAACATGGTGTCGTCCATCGGGGCGTTCAGCTTTGGCGCCACGCAGTTCCTGTTTTTGTTCATCGTCATCAAGTGCATCCGGGGCGGCAAACCGGCGCCGGCCAAGCCGTGGGACGGTGCCGATGGGCTGGAGTGGACCATTCCATCACCTGCGCCTTATCACACCTTCACCACGCCACCGGAAGTGAAGTGAGTCTGCAATGAGCGACGGCTTGCCGACCAAAACCCTGGTCACCCGCCTGCTGTTGTTGGTGGTGGTGATGTTCGCGTTCGGCTTTGCCTTGGTGCCGATTTACGACGTGATGTGCAAAGCGTTTGGCATCAACGGCAAAACCTCCGGGCAGTACGCGGGCGCGCAACAGCAGGTGGACGAAAACCGGCAGGTGAAGGTGCAGTTCATGGCCACCAATGCGGCCGACATGGTGTGGGAGTTCCGCCCGGTGTCGAGCGATTTGGTGGTGCATCCGGGGGCGGTCAACGAGATGACGTTTATAGCCCAGAACCCCACAGACAAACCCATGGCGGCGCAGGCCATTCCCAGTATTTCGCCGTCCGAGGCAGCGGCCTATTTTCACAAGACCGCCTGCTTCTGTTTCAACCAGCAAGTGCTGCAACCCGGTGAACGCGTAGAAATGAAGGTGCGCTTCATCGTCGACCGTGATCTGCCCAAGGATGTCTTCCACCTGACCCTCGGTTACACGCTGTTCGACATCACTGCTCGCCATCCGCCGATCGCGGCCAAGTAAGCGGTGTAAAACAAGGAGAACAATAAAATGGCGACGCACGACGAGGCCCTGCCAAAGAGCCCCAACTCCACCTACGAGCATTACTACGTTCCGGCGCAGAGCAAGTGGCCGATCATTGCCACCATCGGCATGCTCGTCACCATGTACGGCCTGGGCACCTGGTTCAACGACCTGAAGGCCGCCCGGCCTGAATCCCACGGCCCGCTGATTTTCAGCATCGGCGGTTTGCTGGTGGCGTACATGCTGTTCGGCTGGTTCAGCGCGGTGATCAAAGAAAGCCGCTCGGGCCTGTATAGCGCGCAAATGGACCGCTCGTTCCGCTGGGGCATGAGCTGGTTCATCTTCTCGGAAGTGATGTTTTTCATCGCTTTTTTTGGCGCGCTGTTCTACGTGCGTTACTGGTCCGGCCCGTGGTTGGGCGGCGAAGGTGCGAAGGGCATCGCCAACATGCTGTGGCCGAATTTCGAGTACACCTGGCCGATGCTCAACACGCCGGATCCCAAGCTGTACCCGGCCCCGAAAGCGGTTATCGACCCGTGGCATCTGCCGCTGATCAACACCATCTTGCTGATCAGTTCCAGCGTCACCGTCACCCTGGCTCACCACGCGTTACGCCACGGCAAACGCGCCGCGCTGAAGGGCTGGCTGGGGCTGACGATTGTGCTCGGCGTGTGCTTTCTGGCGCTGCAAGTTACCGAATACGTTGAGGCCTATCACGAGCTGGGGCTGACGCTGGGCTCGGGTATTTATGGCGCCACGTTCTTCATGCTCACCGGCTTTCACGGTGCCCACGTCACCATCGGCACGCTGATGCTGACCATCATGCTGCTGCGCATCATGAAAGGGCATCTGGACGAGAAACAGCACTTCGGTTTCGAAGCGGCCAGCTGGTATTGGCACTTCGTCGACGTGGTGTGGGTGGGGCTGTTTATTTTTGTGTACGTGCTCTGAGGTTACCAGCGCGCGTGACTGACCAGCTGGCCGCTGTAAAAGCCCCAGGTGATGAGGGCCACGGTCAACGCCGCCAAGACCACCCGAACGGTGAGGGCGTTGACCACGCGCGACGAGTTGCCTTGGTCTTTGACCAGAAAGAACAGGCCGCTGAACAGGCTGACGATGGTGGCCAAGAGCATAAGCACGATTGCCGCTTTGAGCATGGTGTGAGTCTCGCCAATGGGGAAGGGGAATGCTGTGGAGTATAGCCAGTCACCTGCCGCTGTCCGGGCACGCCAGATGAGGCGGTTTCGCCCCGGCTGGGTGCCGACACTGGTGGTGGCCGTGCTGCTGCCGGTGCTGGTGTGGCTAGGCTTTTGGCAGTTGGCGCGCGCTGAAGAAAAGCGCCAGTTGCTCGCCAGCTACGAGGCCCGCCGCAGCGCCGAACCCATGGGCATTCTTGAACTGGAAACCACCGCCGATGCGGCTTATCGCCGGGTGCGTTTGAGCGGCCACTTCGACGACCAACACAGCGTGCTGCTCGACAACCGTACCCGCGACGGCAAGGTTGGCGTCGAGCTGCTGCAACCGTTTTACGACCAGGCCAGTGACTTGTGGGTGCTGGTCAATCGCGGCTGGCTGCCCTGGCCGGACCGTCGCAACGCCGCGCAATTTGTCACCCCCGCGGCCGTGCAAAACCTCGATGCCTGGGTGTACGTGCCGCCCGGCGAAACCTTTCAACTGCAAGCGGACGCGCCGAGTAACCAATGGCCGCTGCTAGTCAATGCCGTGCACCCGCAAGCGCTGTGGACGCAGCTGGGCCGTGCCGGCCTGGCCTACGAAGTACGCCTGCAACCGAGTGCTGCCGCTTACCAGGCCGACTGGCCCGTGGTCGCCATGGGCCCCGAGCGGCACCAGGCGTACGCCGTGCAATGGTTTGCCCTGGCGGCGGCGCTGTTGGGTTTATTTGTCTACTTCGGCTTTCACGTCACCGCCAAACACGAGCCTGTTCTGGGAGAACAACAACCATGAATCCAGCCATGCCAATGCCCCATGCACCTGTGCGCCGTCGTGGTCGTTTGCAACTGCTGTTGCTGCTGGCCCTCACCGTCGGGCCGATGGTGCTCGCCACCGCCATGTACCAGTTCCGCTTCTGGGTGCCGGAAGGGCGCAACTACAGCGGCGAGCTGATCGGCAACGGACAAAACCGCAGCGATCTCGGTGTGCTCGGCAGCGATGTAACCACCTGGCAAATTCTGGTGACGGCGCCGGGCACTTGTGAAGACGACTGCCGGCAGCTGGTGTACCTGGCCCGGCAAATTCAAATTGGCCTCGGCCGGGAAGCCTCGCGCGCCACCCATGGCCTGGCCACGACACAACCGGTCAGCGAGGCCTATAACGCCGAACTGGCGCGCGACTACCCGCGCCTGGACCGCTACGGCCTCGATGCTCAGGCGTACAGCAAAGCCAGCCCGGCCACCGGCAGCGCGCCGCAGCTATGGCTGATCGACCCCCACGGCAATCTGGTGCTGCGCTATGACGCCAAGACCAAAGGCAAGGCGATTCTCAACGACATGCGCCTGCTGCTGAAACTGTCGAATATTGGTTGAGCTAAGGACCGTCCCATGGCCAAACCCGGATTCCGTCTCGCCCTGCTCGCCACTGTTCTGGCAGTGGTCGTGGTGCTGCTCGGCGCCTACACGCGGTTGACCCACGCCGGCCTCGGTTGCCCGGACTGGCCGGGCTGCTACGGCTTTATCAGCGTGCCCGCCAGCGAGGCGCAGCTGGCCCATGCCGAGGCCAACTTCCCCCACGCGCCGGTTGAGGCCCGCAAGGGCTGGAACGAAATGATCCACCGCTACTTCGCCGGCAGCCTGGGCCTGCTGATTCTGGCCCTGGCGGTGCTCGCGGTTCGGCGGCGCGCCGAGCCGCAGCAGCCGCTGAAACTGCCGTTGCTGTTGCTGGGCGTGGTGGTGGCGCAGGCCGCGTTTGGCATGTGGACCGTCACCCTCAAGCTCTGGCCGCAAGTGGTGACCGCGCATTTGCTCGGCGGCTTCACCACCTTGGCGCTGCTGTTTTTGCTGACGCTGCGCTTGTCCGGCCGCCTGCCGAGCCTGCCCGGGATTCCCGCCCGGCTGCGGCAGTTGGCGGCGTTGGGCTTGCTGGTGGTGATTGGCCAAATTGCACTGGGCGGTTGGGTCAGTTCCAACTACGCAGCGGTGGCCTGCATCGATTTGCCCACCTGCCACGGCCAGTGGTGGCCGGCCATGGATTTTGCCAACGGCTTTCACCTCAGCCAGCACATCGGCCCCAATTATCTCGGCGGTCAGCTCGACAGCGACGCCCGCACCGCCATTCATTTCACCCACCGCCTCGGCGCCATGCTGGTCACGGTGGTGTTGCTGATACTCGCCTGGCACCTGCAACGCGGTGGTCATGGCCGCCTGGCCGGTTTGTTGGTGCTGGCCTTGGGCATGCAAATCAGCCTGGGCGTGAGCAACGTGTTGCTGCACCTGCCGCTTGCGGTGGCAGTGGCCCATAACGCCGGCGGCGCGTTGTTGTTGCTGACGCTAGTGCTGGTGAATTACAGGCTGCGTGCGGTCGCCAACCCGGCGCGCGCAGCGACAAAAAATTGGGTTAGCCAGTCGGCGGCCTGACCGATAAAAACAAGAAGGAGAGACGCCATGGCCACGCTACTCAGCCAAGCTCACAGCCAAGCGCTTTGGCGCGACTACCTGGAACTGACCAAGCCCAAGGTCGTGGTGCTGATGCTCATCACCTCGCTGGTCGGCATGTTCCTCGCCACGCGTGCCGGGGTGCCGTGGACGGTGCTGGTGTTCGGCAACTTGGGTATCGCCTTGTGCGCGGGCGGGGCGGCGGCGGTCAACCATGTGGTGGATCGGCGCATCGATGCCGTCATGGCGCGCACGCACAAACGGCCGTTAGCGGAAGGCCGGGTTTCGCCCGTAGCGGCGCTGACGTTTGCCATGGCGCTGTCGGTGGGCGGGCTGGTGATTCTGCTGGCCTTCACCAACGAACTGACCGCCTGGCTGACCCTGGCGTCGCTGCTCGGTTATGCCGTGCTGTACACCGGCTTTCTCAAGCGCGCCACGCCGCAAAATATCGTCATTGGCGGCCTGGCGGGCGCCGCGCCGCCGCTGTTGGGTTGGGTCGCGGTCACCGGTCATATCAGCGCCGAACCGCTGCTGTTGGTGCTGATTATTTTCGCCTGGACGCCGCCGCATTTCTGGGCCTTGGCCATTCACCGCAAGGCCGAATACGCCAAGGCCGACATCCCCATGCTGCCCGTCACCCATGGCGAGCACTACACCAAGGTGCATATCGTGCTGTACACCCTGGTGCTGCTGGCGGTGAGCCTGATGCCCTACGTGATTCACATGAGCGGCTTGCTCTACCTGGCCTGCGCCGTGGTGCTGGGCGCGCGCTTTCTGCAATGGAGCTGGGTGCTGTACCACGACAGCAAACCGCACGCCGCCATCAACACGTTCAAATACAGCATCTACTACCTGTTCCTGCTGTTTATCGCGCTGCTGGTGGACCATTACTTTTTGCTTGAGCGGTGACGGCGGCCTGGGCGCGAATTGCTCACGGGGAAAAATACTTGCCGGTCCCCCTGAGGATTTTCGCGCCTGCCGCGTCTTCTTGAAGCCACGGACACCGTGTTCACTTCGTCGAGACCGCCAGACTGCTCAAGCATCGCCACTGAACCACGCCCTGCGTTCGCAGCGCCTGAACGCCCTTACCCACGAGCCGCACGCGCGCCTGGATGCCTTGGTAAAAAGCCACGACCCGTTCGGCAGCCGCGAGAACTTCGCCAAGTTCGTCGCCGCGCAGTACCTGTTCCAGTACGACCTGGAAAACCTCTACCGCCATGCTCAGCTGGCGCAGATCGTTGACGACTTGCCGAGCCGTGGCCGCATCGAACAAGCGCGCTTGGACCTGGCTGACCTCGGTCATGCCGTACCTACAGGCGATGACAGCGTGCGCGCGCAGCAGCTGGGTCTGGGCGCCGCGTTGGGCTGGGTGTTTGTGTCGGAAGGCTCGAAGCTGGGCGCGGCGTTTTTGATTAAACGTGCCGAGGCGTTGCAACTGAGCGACAGCTTTGGCGCCCGTCACCTGGGCGAACCGGAAGGCGGTCGCGCGCAAGGTTGGAAGCACTTCGTTGCCGCGCTCGATGGTGTGGCGCTGGACGCCGAGCAGGAACGTCAGGCCGAGGCCGCCGCCATCGCCGCCTTCAACCGTTTCGCCGATCACCTGGAACGCACCTTTGCCTGAGGCTTGCAGCGGCACTGCGCCACGCCGGCCGCTGCGCTGGCTGTGGCTGGCGTTGGCCTATGTGAGCCTGGCGCTGGCGGTGTTGGGCGTGGTGATTCCCGGTTTGCCCACCACCGAGTTCGTGTTGCTGGCGGCGTGGGCGGCGGCGCGCAGTTCGCCGCGCCTGGCGGCCTGGCTGGAAAACCACCGGCTATTCGGTCCGCTGCTGTGCAATTGGCGCGACGGCGGCGTCATCAACCGCCGCGCCAAACTGCTCGCCAGCCTGAGCATGGTGGTGGCGTTGTTGGTCATGCTGCTGACGGTCAGCCACCTGCCGTCCGTGGCGTTTGCCGCGTTGGGCATGGGCTGCGGCGCGGCGTGGATCTGGTCGCGCCCGGAACAACGCAAACCCTGAAACGCTTGGCGGTTTCGGTGACACGGCCGGATGGGGTACCGTTTGCCTTTCGATCTGCCGAGCTGCCTTCCTATGACCCGCAAGCACATCACCGTCGCAATTCTCGTCGCCGTCGTGGCCTTGGTATTTGGCCTCACCGTCAACCGCGTGCTCAGTGGCAAAGGCCACGGCGACCCCGCCGCGATGATCGACGCCGGCATTATTCTGCTGCCGCAAAGCCGCAACCTGCCGGACCTGAGCCTGACTAATCAGCTGGGCGAAGCGGTGCCGGTCAACGAATTGAAAGGGAAATGGAGCCTGTTGTTCTTCGGCTACACCTTCTGCCCCGACATTTGCCCGACCACGCTGGCGCAACTGCGCGAACTGAAAACCAAGCTGCCAGAAGAGGCGGTGGACAACCTGCAAGTGGTGCTGGTGAGCGTCGACCCGAACCGCGACACGCCGGACCAACTGAAGAAATACCTCGGCTATTTCGACCCGCAATTTCTCGGCCTGACCGGCGATCTGGCGAATATCCAGAAGCTCGCCAATGCCGTGAGCATTCCGTTTATTCCCGGTGACACCAGCAAAGAGAACTACACCGTCGACCACAGCGGCAACCTGGTCATCCTCGGCCCGGACGGTACCCAGCGCGGCTTTATTCGGGCGCCGCTGAACAACACCAAGTTGGCGGTACAGATTCCGGATTTGGTGAAGCACTAGGTCAAAAAAAATCGAGGCTAAAGCCTCTCCCACAGGGTCGTGCAGTACCTGTAGGAGAGGCTTTAGCCTCGATGGATTTTCAGCACAAAAGGCGAGTCACTCCGCCCACTTACGCCCCTGCAACTCCAACAAACTCTGCGCCTGCTCCGGCCCATTGCTGCCAGCGGCGTAAGGCCGTGGATCCTGGTAATTGTCTTGCCAGCCTTTGAGAATCGGGTCGACCCATTTCCACGCCGCTTCCACTTCGTCGCGGCGCATGAACAGCGTCGAGTCGCCCTCGATCACATCCAGCAGCAAACGCTCGTAAGCGTCCCAGCGGCGTTTCTGGCGGAAGGCTTGCGCCAAGTTCAAGTCCAGCTCAACCGGTGCCAAGCGCATGCCTTTGCCGGGTGTTTTGCCCATCAGTTGCAGGCTGATGCGCTCTTCAGGTTGTAGGCGAATGATCAGGCGGTTGGGTTGGGTGTTGTCGAACAGCAGGTGCGGCACCTGCTTGAAGTGGATGACGATTTCCGAGGTCTTCTTCGCCAGGCGTTTGCCGGTGCGCAAGTAGAACGGCACGCCGGCCCAGCGCCAGGTATTAATGGCCACTTGCAGCGCCACGAAGGTCTCGGTGTCGCTGTCGTTATCGACGTTTTTTTCGAAGTAATACGCCGGCACTTCCTGGCCGCCGATTTTGCCGGCGGTGTATTGGCCGCGCACGGTTTTGTCGTGCACATCCATGCCTTGAATCGGTTTCAGGGCCTGGAGAATTTTCAGTTTTTCATCGCGCACCGACTCCGCGTCAAAGCGCGCCGGGGCTTCCATCGCCACCAGGCAAAGCAGCTGCAACAAGTGGTTTTGCACCATGTCGCGCATCGCCCCGGAGCGGTCGTAGTAGGCGCCGCGGTTCTCTACGCCGAGGGTTTCGCACACGCTGATTTGCACATGATCGATATGCCCGCTGCGCCACAGCGGCTCGAACAGGATGTTGGCGAAACGCAGCGCCATCAGGTTTTGCACCGTCTCCTTGCCCAGGTAGTGATCGATGCGAAACACCCGCGACTCATCGAATACCGCGCCAATGGCTGCGTTGATCGCCCGTGCCGAATCGAGGGAGTGGCCGATAGGTTTTTCCAACACAATGCGCGCGTTGGGCCCGGCCAGGCCGGCGACTTTCAGGTGGCGGGCGATGTCTTCGAACAGGTTCGGCGCGGTGGCCAGGTAATACACCTGCACGCGATCACCGGCTGGGCCAAGGTGACGGGCCAGGCGGCCGAAGTCGGCGCTTTGCGAGGCATCAATGGGAAAGTAATCCAGGCGCTCGGCGAAGCTCGCCCAGGTCGCTGCATCGAAATCGGCACGCGCCACCTGCGCCCGGCAGCGGCGTTCTGCCAGTGCCTGATACGCCACGCGCGCCATGGGGCTGCGGGCGAGGGCGAGAATGCGCGTGCCCTCGTGCAGGCGGCCGTCGCGGTGCAGGTGATAGAGCGCCGGCAGAAGCTTGTGCAGCGCCAGATCGCCGGTGCCGCCGAATACCAGCATGTCGCAAGGAATGGAAAGCAAATGACCCTCCGGGGTGCAGCAGACGGTGTGAAAACGACGGCGCTCGGTTGGCGGCGTGAAAATAGCTTTTTGCCCGCCGTGCATGGTTTGGCTGGGCGTCGGGAAGGTCATGTAGTATAACTACACGCGCGCTACAACCCGGCGTCGGCCGATCATAACTCATCAAAAGAGCCAATCCCTTGAACCTCTTGCAACACATTGCCCAGTCGCGTCACCTGTTACGAAAATCGGAGCTGAAAGTCGCCGATCACGTGCTGCTCGACCCGGCAGCCGTGATGCACAGCTCCATGGCAGATCTGGCCCACAGCGTTGGCATCAGCGAGCCCACCATCGTGCGCTTCTGCCGTGCCATCGGCTGTACCGGCTTTCAGGACTTGAAGTTGAAACTGGCGCAAAGCCTGGCCGCTGGCGCCAGCTTCGGCCAGTTCGCCATTCACGAAGATGACTCAGTCGCCGACTTCAGCCTGAAAATTTTCGACACCACGCTGCACACGCTCATCGAAGTGCGCGAAAAGCTCGACCCCAAAGCCCTGCAACACGCCATCGCCGCCTGCTCGCAAGCGCAGCGCGTGGAGTTTTATGGCTTTGGTGCGTCCGGCGCGGTGGCCGCCGATGCCCAGCACAAATTCTTCCGCCTGTTGCTCACCGCTGCGGCCTATTCCGACCCGCACATGCAGGCGATGTCGGCGGTCACGCTGAAGCCGACCGACGTGGCCATCTGCATCTCGCAGTCGGGCCGCTCCAAAGATTTGCTGATCACCGCCAACCTGGTGCGTGAAACCGGCGCCACCCTGATCACCCTGTGCCCGAGCCAGACGCCGTTGGCCGAGCTGTCCACCGTCAACCTCGCCATCGACGTGCAGGAAGACACCGAAATCTACACGCCGCTCACCTCACGCATCGCCCACTTGGTGGTGATCGACGTGCTGGCCATGGGCGTTGCCATGGCGCGTGGCCCGACCTTGGTGAACCACCTCAAGAGCGTGAAACGCAGTCTGCGCAGCTTGCGCTTGTCGCCCAAGTCGCTGAAATCGGCGGACGATGCGCGGGCTGATTGAGCGCTTCTAAAGCATCGCGGCTAAAGCCGCTCCCACAGTTCACGCAATCTGTGGGAGCGGCTTAAGCCGCGATGCTTTTCACCCGCCGTCACACGAAATTCATCCCGCCTGCACACAACTGTCGCTTTTGCCGCCCAGTCTGGTACTCCCGAATCCAACGATGGGAGCACGCACATGACTCGTTATCTGGATGAAGCACAGCCTTACGCCTCCTCTGCCGCGAAAACCAAACGCCAGCTTGAAGACCAGCGCCGCATGGCTTATCGCCGCGCCATCGAAGACTTCACCGAAGAGCGTCGCCTGCAACTTGAGCTGTCGGATTATCCCGATCTGGTTGCCGCCAATTACCTGGCCGCTAGCCAGGCACCGCGCCGAAGCGGGCCGCCAAGCCACTGATTTGCGCGCGTTCTGCGCGAATAAAGGCGAAGAACGTTTGCGCCACCGGTGACAGGTATTTGCCGCGCGGGTGCACCAGACACCAGCTGCGCATCAGCGGCAGCTCAGTCACCGGCAATTCGCGCAGCGCGCCGCTTTCCAGTTCGCGGCGCACGGCGTGGCGCGAGAGCAAGGCGATGCCCAGTCCGGCAATCACGCCTTCGCGTTGCGACTCCATCGAGCCCAGCTCTATGGTCTGCTGAAAGTGCGCGCGCTTTTGGTGGCAGTAATCTTCGATGGACTTGCGCGTGCCCGAGCCCGGTTCACGCACCAGCAGCGGCCACGCACACAGGTCTTGCAGCTTGAGGGTGGCGTGCCTGAGCAGCGGATGATCCGGCGGCGCGACGGCGACGATGGGGTTGTCGAGAAACGGGTAAAACTCCAACGACATGTCTTGCGGCACCTGCGACATGATCAGCAAATCGTCGCGATTGGCGCTCAGGCGGCGGATGGTTTGCGCGTGGTTAACCACCACCAGCTGCAAATTCACTTCCGGGTACTGGCGCTTGAACGCGGCAAACAGATGCGGCACGAAATACTTCGCGCTCGACTCCACCGCCAGGTTGAGTTGCCCCTGCAGCGAGCCCTGCAAGTCAGAGAGCTGCATATCCAGACTTTCCAGCCGGCCAAAAATGTCGCTGCTGGCGCGCAACAGCGCTTCGGCGGCTTCGGTGAGGTAGAGCTTTTTGCCGATGTAGTCGAAAAGTGGCTGACCTATCAGCGCTTCCAGCTGACGAATTTGTAGGGAAACGGCCGGCTGCGTCAGAGAAATTTCCTCGGCGGCGCGGCTATAGGACTTGCTTTCGCACACTGCCTGGAAGACTTGCAGCTGGCGTAATGTCATACGCAGCAATGACTTACGCATGGCGTTTGGCCTTTTGCGGGTTGTCGGGTCGGCCAACTATAAGCCGTTGCTTATGCCTAACCCAATAATTAATCATTTTGGGTAATCGTTGCGCGGGTCTAGGGTGTCGGGACGTTGACGCTTCAGGCGTTGCCCCGTTCAACCGGCTGAGGGCCAGCTCCGTGATCAAGAAAATTCTGATCGCTAACCGTGGCGAGATTGCCGTCCGTATCGTGCGTGCCTGCGCCGAAATGGGCATTCGCTCCGTGGCGATTTATTCCGATGCCGACCGCATGGCCTTGCACGTCAAGCGCGCCGACGAAGCCCACAGCATTGGCGAGGAGCCGCTGGCCGGTTACCTCAACCCGCGCAAGTTGGTGAACCTGGCGGTGGAAACTGGCTGCGATGCGCTGCATCCCGGCTACGGTTTTCTCTCTGAAAACGCCGAGCTGGCCGATATTTGCGCCGAGCGCGGCATCAAGTTCATCGGCCCGTCTGCCGAAGTGATTCGCCGCATGGGCGACAAAACCGAAGCGCGGCGCAGCATGATCAAGGCCGGCGTGCCGGTTACGCCAGGCACCGAAGGCAACGTGGCGGACATTCACGAAGCGCTCACCGAAGGCGACCGCATCGGTTACCCGGTGATGCTCAAGGCCACCTCCGGCGGCGGCGGACGCGGTATTCGCCGCTGCAACAGCCGCGAAGAACTCGAACAGGCGTTTCCCCGGGTTATTTCCGAAGCCACCAAGGCATTCGGCTCGGCCGAAGTGTTCCTGGAAAAGTGCATCGTCAATCCCAAGCACATCGAAGCGCAGATTCTCGCCGACAGCTTTGGCAACACCGTGCACCTGTACGAGCGCGACTGCTCGATTCAGCGCCGCAACCAGAAGCTGATTGAAATCGCCCCCAGCCCGCAACTAACGCCCGAACAGCGTGCCTACATCGGCGATCTCGCCGTACGCGCCGCCCAGGCCGTCGGCTACGAAAACGCCGGCACCGTGGAGTTCCTGCTCGCCGAGGGCGAGGTGTACTTCATGGAGATGAACACGCGCGTGCAGGTGGAGCACACCATCACCGAAGAGATCACCGGCATCGACATCGTGCGCGAGCAAATCCGCATCGCCTCGGGTCTGCCGCTTTCGGTGAAGCAGGAAGACATCCAATACCGCGGTTTCGCCCTGCAATTTCGGATTAACGCCGAAGACCCGAAGAATAACTTCCTGCCCTCATTCGGCAAGATCACCCGCTACTACGCCCCCGGCGGCCCCGGCGTGCGCACCGACACGGCGATCTACACCGGCTACACCATTCCGCCGTACTACGACTCCATGTGCCTGAAGTTGGTGGTCTGGGCGCTGACCTGGGAAGAGGCCATGGACCGTGGCCTGCGCGCCCTGGACGACATGCGCTTGCAAGGGGTGAAAACCACCGCCGCCTACTACCAGGAAATTCTGCGTAACGCGGAATTTCGCAGCGGCCAGTTCAACACCAGTTTCGTCGAAAGCCACCCTGAACTGACCAACTACTCCGTCAAGCGCAAACCCGAAGAGCTGGCCCTGGCTATCGCCGCCGCCATTGCCGCCCACGCAGGCCTGTGAGGAACACATTCATGTCCAAGAAAATCCATGTAACCGACACCATCCTGCGTGATGCCCACCAGTCGCTGCTGGCCACCCGCATGCGCACCGAAGACATGCTGCCCATCTGCGACAAGCTCGACAAAGTCGGCTACTGGTCGCTGGAAGTCTGGGGCGGCGCCACCTTTGACGCCTGCGTGCGCTTCCTCAAAGAGGACCCATGGGAGCGCCTGCGCCAACTGCGCGCCGCCTTGCCCAACACGCGCCTGCAAATGCTCCTGCGCGGCCAGAACCTGCTCGGCTACCGCCATTACAGCGACGACGTGGTCAAGGCGTTCGTGGCCAAGGCGGCGGTCAACGGCATCGACGTGTTCCGCATCTTCGACGCCATGAACGACGTGCGTAACCTGCGCGTGGCCATCGAGGCAGTGAAGGCGGCGGGCAAACACGCCCAAGGCACCATCGCCTACACCACCAGCCCGGTGCACACCATCGAGGCGTTCGTGGCCCAGGCCAAACAGATGGAAGCCATGGGCTGCGACTCGGTAGCGATCAAAGACATGGCCGGCCTGCTCACGCCCTACGCCACTGGCGAGTTGGTGAAAGCCCTGAAAGCCGAGCAATCACTGCCCGTGTTTATCCACTCCCACGACACCGCTGGCCTGGCTGCCATGTGCCAGCTCAAAGCCATCGAAAACGGCGCCGACCACATCGACACCGCCATCTCCAGCTTCGCCTGGGGCACCAGCCATCCGGGCACCGAGTCGATGGTCGCGGCGCTTAAAGGCAGCGAATACGACACCGGCCTGAACCTGGAACTGCTGCAGGAAATCGGCTTGTACTTCTACGCCGTGCGCAAGAAGTACCACCAGTTCGAAAGCGAATTCACCGCCGTGGACACCCGCGTGCAGGTCAACCAGGTGCCGGGCGGCATGATCTCCAACCTGGCCAACCAGCTCAAAGAGCAGGGCGCGCTGAACCGCATGAACGAAGTGCTGGCCGAGATTCCGCGCGTGCGCAAAGACCTCGGCTACCCGCCGCTGGTGACCCCGACCTCGCAGATTGTCGGCACCCAGGCGTTCTTCAACGTGCTGGCCGGCGAGCGCTACAAAACCATCACCAACGAAGTGAAACTCTACCTGCAAGGCGGCTACGGCAAAGCGCCGGGTCAGGTCGACGAGAAACTACGCCGTCAGGCCATCGGCAACGAAGAACTGATCGACGTTCGTCCGGCCGACCTGCTCAAGCCGGAAATGGACAAACTGCGCGCGGAAATCGGTGCGGTGGCCCAGTCGGCAGAAGACGTGCTGACCTACGCCATGTTCCCCGACATCGGCCGCAAATTCCTCGAAGAACGCGCCGCCGGCACGCTGACCCCGGAAGTGCTGCTGCCGATTCCCGAAGCCGGCAGCGTGGCCAGCGTGGGCGGCGAAGGCGTGCCGACTGAATTCGTCATCGACGTACACGGCGAAAGCTACCGCGTAGACATCACCGGCGTCGGCGTGAAAACCGACGGCAAGCGCCACTTCTACCTGTCCATCGACGGCATGCCGGAAGAAGTGGTGTTCGAACCGCTGAACGACTTCGTCGGCGGTGGCAGCGGCAGCAAACGCAAAAACGCCAGCGCACCGGGCGATGTCAGCACCACCATGCCGGGCAATATCGTTGATGTGCTGGTGAAAGAGGGCGACGTGGTCAAAGCCGGCCAGGCTGTGCTGATCACGGAAGCGATGAAAATGGAAACCGAAGTGCAGGCGCCGATTGCTGGCACCGTCAAAGCCATTCACGTGGCCAAGGGCGACCGCGTGAATCCGGGTGAGGTGTTGGTGGAGATCGAGGCTTGATCGGCTAGAAAGAGCACGTCCCAATGGGGGAGCCGCAGGGCTCCCCTTTTTTGTGGGGGGGACGGGGACTCAGAATTTAGCTCCGTCATTCTCGCGAGAGCAGACGTCCGACGATTCGGAATCCAGCCTTTTGGGGTTTTACTCCGTCATTCCCGCGGAGGCGGGAATCCAGGGCGGTGATTGTTCAGGCATCGCCGCTCTCCTGCACAATTCTGGATTCCCGCCTTCGCGGGAATGACGGTGGAGGGGCGGATGACGGCGTTGGAGCGATGTCGGTGTAGCAGTTTAAGAAACCCGCTCCCCACACAAATCCAACCCAAACCACTGCTCCACATCCCCTTGGCCCAACCCCGCCCCCAGCAAGCCAAACAACTTGCCCAACGCCGCCTCCCGCGTCATGCCGCCGGCCGATATCAATCCGGTACTCACCAGTGCGCTCCCCGCCGCATACACGCCAAATTCGACATGCCCCTGCGGACACTGACTGATCGCCGCCAGCACCACGCCACGCTCATGCGCAGCCTTCAGCACCGCGAGCAGTTCGGCATTGTCCGAAGGCCCGGTGCCGACGCCGTAACATTCGAGCAACAACGCTTGCGCGCCGGTGGCGAGCAGGGCTTCGGCATGGCTGGCGAGTACGCCGGGATACAGCGGCAGCACGGCGACATTCACCGGCTGACGCTTCACGTCGTACGCCAACAAAGCCGGAAGCGCCCCGGCCCGCTCGCCGACGCGGTGGCGGGGCTGCTCGGTGAAGGCGTCGAACGCCTCGCTGCGCAGTTTGCTCACCCGCGCGCCGTGCATCAGCTTGCCGTTGAAGTACAGGTGCACGCCCGGCTCGGCGCCGGCCTGCAGCGCCTGCATGGCGCCGAGCAGATTGCCCCAGGCATCGCTGCCCTCGGCACCGGCCGGCAACATGGAGCCGGTGAGCACCACCGGCACGCTCAGGCCCAGCAGCAGGAAGCTCAATGCGGCGGCGCTATAGGCGAGGGTGTCCGTGCCGTGCAGCACCAGCACGCCATCGAACCCGCCACCGCTGACGGCGTCGACGATCACATCGCGCATCGCCAGCCAATTGGCCTGGCTCATGTTGGCGCTGTCCAACAGCGGCAGCAGTTCGTGGAACTGCCAGTCGATGTCTACGCGCGGCGACAGGGTGCGCAGGTGTTCGCTCATTCGCGCCTCGAAGCCACCGGCCGGAGCCAGCCCTTGAGCGGTTTGCAGCATGCCGATGGTGCCGCCGGTATAGAGCACGAAAAGCTTCATGCCGGATTCCTTTGTTGTTATTGGAAAAGCATCGCGGCTAACGCCGCTCCTACGCTACGCACACTTTGTAGGAGCGGCTTTAGCCGCGATAAGTCGGTCGCAGCATACCGCGCTGAGCCCAGAGACAAGAATGCCGCGCCAGCATCCGCGGGCGCGGCATTGCGTCAAACAGTTACAGCAAATTAGCGGTGGCTGGCAGCCAGGTGACCGTCAACGGCGGCGCTGCTGGCAGCGGCCTGAGGGGTGGTCGGCCAGGCGTCGCGGTCCAGATCCAGATCAGCGAACTTGCGTGCATCGAACACCGGCGTGGCGACGCCGGCTTTGCGCTGTTCGTCGTAGTCGCGCATTACCCGCAGGCCGACTTTGATCAACATCGCCAGGGCGATCAGGTTGACGAAGGCCAGGCAGGTCATGGTGATGTCGGCAAAGGCGAATACGGTGGTGAGGTTCTGCATCGAGCCCCAGCAGATAAGCGCCAGTACCAGACCGCGATAGGTCAGCAAGGCCACACGGCTTTTGCCGAGCAGGAATTGCAGCGCGTTCTCGCCGAGGTAGTAGTTGTAGAGGATGCAGGTGAATACGAACAGGCTCAGCGCCACGCTGACAAAAATGCGGCCCCAATCACCGACCACGGCGGCCAGCGAGTTCTGGGTCAGCACAATGCCGTCGCCTTCGAACCCAGGGGTGTAGAAACCGGAGAGCAGAATTAGCAGGGCGGTGCAGGTGCAGATTACGAAGGTGTCGAGGAACACGCTGAACGCCTGAACCACGCCTTGCGCAACCGGGTGTTCAACGCTGGCAACTGCCGCCACGTTGGGCGCACTGCCCAGGCCGGCTTCGTTGGCGAACACGCCGCGTTTCACGCCCATCACGATCGCGCTGCCCAGCAGGCCGGCGAACGCAGGTTCGAGGCCGAAGGCGCTTTTCACGATGGTGACCAACATGCCGGGCACCAGGTCGATCTGGGTGAAGATCACGTACAAGGTCACGCCGATGTAGGCGAGGGTTTTCACCGGCACCAGCAGGTCGGACACCGAGGCGATGCGCTTGATACCGCCGATGAACACCAGACCCAGCAACACCGCCAGGCCGATGCCGGTGTACTGCACCGGGAAGCCGAAGGCGTTTTGCAGCGAGTGGGTCACGGTGAACGATTGCAGGCCGTTGAAGGCGAAGCCGTAGGTCACCAGCAGCAACACGGCAAACACCATGGCCATCCAGCGCAGCTTGAGGCCGTGTTGAATGTAGTAAGCCGGGCCGCCGCGATACAGGCCGTCACCGTCCGAACGCTTGTAGAGCTGCGCCAGGGAGCATTCGAAGAAGCTGCTGGACATGCCGACCAGTGCGGTCACCCACATCCAGAACACCGCGCCGGGGCCGCCAAGGGTCACGGCAATGCCGACACCGGCGATGTTGCCCGCGCCCACACGGCCAGCAAGGCTGAGCATCAAAGCTTGGAACGAGCTGAGTTGACCGCCGCTGCTGCGCAACGACTGCTTGAACACGCTGAACATGTGGCCGAAATGGCGGAACTGAACGAAGCGCGAGCGAATGGTGAAGTAACTGCCCAGGCCGACGATCAGTACGATCAGCAGCTTGCCGGACAGGAAGTCATTGAGCATTTCAAGCATGGGAGGTTTCCTCGACTCTTATTGTTCGAATGCAGCGGCGGGTTGTGAGCAACCCTGCGCAGTGGAAAAAGGTGCAGCGAAACAGGCACACGTTTCTGGATATTGCGGGCAGCAAAAAACGTGTCGCGCATGGTTGGCCACGGCTTGGCGTGGAGGCAATTTCGCGGGTCGACTCGATGTGGCGCGAGTTGATGCTACAATCGCGCCGCTCGCATCACCGGAGGGCCGCGTTGTGTCGGACAATTTGGGCACCAATCTGAAACTGCTGTGCAGCCACTACCGCTCTATTGCCGAGGTTTGCCGGCTGCTGTCGATTAACCGCGCGCAGTTCAACAAGTACCTCAGCGGGCAAAGCCAGCCGACGAGCTACAACCGCAAACGCATCGGCGATTTCTTCGGCGTTGAAGAGTACGAACTGAGCCTGCCGCCGGAGCAATTTGCTCGTCTGGTCGGCGCCCGCCTGGCCGACAGCCACAACACGCCGGTCAACGATCCGTTGGCCAACCTGCTGCAACCGCTGCGCGAGCACGCCACCAGCCTGTCGCGCTATTGCGGTTACTACTTCGAATACTCCAACTGCATGTCGGTGCCGGGCTCGATCCTGCTGTCGCTGGTGCATCTGCGCGAGGAGCGCGGCACGTTTCTGTTCGAGCGCCAGGAGCGCCAAGAGCGCTCGGCCAGCGCCAATGTGCAGGCTGAAGATTGGGTGCGCTGCCGTTATTTGGGCGCCGCGTTTCACCTGCAAGACCGCGTGTTTCTCATCGACTACGAGTCGCTGACGCTCAATGAAATGAGCCAGACCATCCTGATTCCCAGCTACAAAAGCCGCATCACTCGGCTCAACGGTTTGAAAACCGGCGTGTCCAGCGGCGACCGCCGAACGCCAGCCTGCACCAGGGTTGTGTGGGAATACCTGGGCGAAGAGATAAACCGCGTGAGCGCCTATCGCCAGGTGATGCTGTATCGCCCGGATGACCCGCGTATCGACGAAGACATTCGCCAGCGGCTCACGGTGGGGCCGATCAGTAACGGCTTGTTCGAGATCGAATAGGGCAGGGAAACCTAAATTCCCGCACCGGCTGGATAAGCCGGCGCAGGGCACCGAAGTGCTGTAGGGAAAGCGCGCGTCGCTGGGCGGGTAGCCCTCGCAAATGGATGCGCCGCGCGTGACGTTGGCGACGGCTCGGTGAGCGCCGCTTCAGTCAGGGTCAGGCCCTTAGAGCAAAGGCCTGGGTGCGGCCCGAAGGCCGCGGGGTTCAAACAGGGAGTGTGCTGAAAGCAGCTTTCGCCTTCCTTTCAGCGCCACCCACTTTTTCACTTAACCAATGGTCATCAACGACGCGTTGCCGCCGGCCGCTGCGGTGTTGATGCTCAGCGCGTGCTCGATCAGCAGGCGTTCCAGCGGAATATCCGTCTCGCCTTTATTCAAGCCGTGCACGCCGACGATGGCGCCTTTGCGCTGCGCTGCCGCTTCGCATACGGCGCGCAGCTGGTCGGAGTCGCCATGGTGCAGGATGGCGTCGAAGCTGGCGTCGCTGGTGCTCCAGTCGCTGACCAGACGGATGCGTTTCTGCACCTCTTTGGGCAAGCCGTTGTACAGCTCTTTGCTCAGCGGCTGCTCCTGCCAGATCACCTGACTGCCCACGGCGAGCGCGGCGGCCAGTTGTACCAGCAAATCGGTGCTGTCTTCTGCCAGGCACAGCACGTGTTCGCGTGGCAGCAAGCTGTAGGTGTTGCGCTCACCGGTCGGGCCAGGCAACACGTGCACGCTGCCGCTTTGCGCCAGCTCGCTGTATTGCTGGTGCAGGGCGACCAGGCTCGGCTCTTTTTGCGCCAGCCATTCGCCAAACACTTGGGCGGCTTTGCTCTGCTCGGCCGGGCGCTGTGGTGCGCTGGCAGCCTGGCCGAGTTGCTTGGCCACCGCATCTTGCGGGCGGGTGGAGAGCAGGCGGTACATGTACAGCGGGCCGCCGGCTTTCGGGCCGGTGCCCGACAGGCCTTCACCGCCGAACGGCTGCACGCCCACCACGGCGCCGACGATATTGCGGTTCACATACAGGTTGCCGACCTTGGCGGTGTTCACCACCTGGGCGATGGTCTCGTCGATGCGCGTGTGCACGCCCAGGGTCAGGCCATAACCGCTGGCGTTGATCTGTTCAAGCAAGCTGGCGAGGTTGGCGCGCTGGTAGCGAACCACGTGCAGCACCGGGCCGAAGATTTCCCGTTGAAGCTCGCTGAAGCTGTCCAGCTCGATCAGCGTCGGCATCACAAAGGTGCCGCGTTTGATCTCATCACCCTTGGCGCGGGCGGCCTGGAACACCTTGCGGCCCTTCTCACGCATTGTCTCGATATGCGCTTCGATGCCGGTCTTGGCTTCGGCATCGATTACCGGGCCAACGTCGGTGCTCAGGCGCTCCGGGTTGCCCAAGGCGTACTCGGCCATGGCGCCTTTGAGCATGTCGATCACGCGGTCGGCCACGTCTTCCTGTACGCACAGCACACGCAGTGCCGAGCAGCGCTGACCGGCGCTGTCGAACGCGGAGCTGACCACATCGACCACCACCTGCTCGGTGAGCGCGGAAGAGTCGACAATCATGGTGTTCAGGCCGCCGGTTTCGGCGATCAGCGGAATGGTGCGGCCCTGGGCATCGAGGCGCCCGGCGATGTTGCGCTGGATGATGCCCGCCACTTCGGTAGAGCCAGTGAACATCACGCCACGTACGCGCTCGTCGGCAATCAGGCGTGCGCCCACGGTTTCACCCCGGCCTGGCAGCAACTGCACGGCACCGCCTGGCACGCCGGCTTCGAGCAGAATGCGCACGGCTTGCGCGGCGATCAGCGGGGTTTGTTCGGCCGGTTTGGCCAGCACGGTGTTGCCGGCAGCCAGCGCCGCAGCCACCTGCCCGGAGAAAATAGCCAGTGGGAAGTTCCACGGGCTGATGCACACCACCGGACCCAGCGGGCGGTGGCTGTCATTGCTGAAAAAGTCGCGCGCCTGGGCGGCGTAGTAGCGCAGGAAATCCACCGCTTCACGCACTTCGGCGATGGCGTTGGCGAAGGTCTTACCGGCCTCGCGAACCAGCAAGCCCATCAGCTGCTGCATCTCGGCTTCCATCTGGTCGGCGGCGCGCTCCAGCACAGCGGCGCGTTCGTCAGGCGTGGTGGCTTGCCAGATCTGCCCGCTGGACACCGCACAAAGGATGGCGCTCTTGATGTCGGCTTCGCTGGCTTCGCTGACGTGGCCCACGGTGTCTCGATGGTCGGACGGGTTTTTCACCGCCTCGGCTTCGCTGGGCGCCGGGGTGTCGCAACCGAGCATCGGCAGCGCCACATAACGGTTGTTGGTGCTGCTCAGCAGTGCCGAGGACAACGAGCCCAGGCGATGTTCGTTGGCCAGGTCGATGCCTTCGGAATTCAGGCGTGCTTCGCCATACAGGGCGCGCGGCAGGGCAATGCGCGGATGCGGCAGGCCCAGGCCACCTTCGGCAGCGGCCATTTGCTCGATCTGCACCACCGGGTCGAGCACCAGCTCTTTAATGGAGATGCTGTGGTCGGCAATACGGTTTACAAACGAGGTGTTCGCGCCGTTTTCCAGCAGGCGGCGAACCAGATACGCCAGCAAGGTTTCATGGCTGCCCACCGGTGCGTAAATGCGGCACGGTCGGTTCAGCTTGCCATCGGCCACCTTGCCCACAACCTGCTCATACAGCGGCTCGCCCATGCCGTGCAGGCACTGGAACTCGTACTGGCCGGGGTAATAATTCTGCCCGGCAATGGTGTAGATGGCCGACAGCGAATGGGCGTTGTGAGTGGCGAACTGCGGATAAATCGCCTCCGGCACCGCGAGCAATTTGCGCGCGCAGGCAATGTAGGAAACGTCGGTGTACGGCTTGCGGGTGTACACCGGATAGCCTTCCAGACCGTCGACCTGCGCGCGCTTGATTTCGCTGTCCCAGTAAGCGCCTTTCACCAAACGAATCATCAGGCGGTGGCGGCTGCGCTTGGCCAGGTCGATGACGTAATCGATCACGTACGGGCAGCGCTTCTGGTACGCCTGAATCACAAAGCCAATGCCGTTCCAGCCGGCCAGGCTCGGGTCGAAACACAAGCGCTCGAGCAGGTCGAGCGACAGTTCCAGGCGGTCGGCTTCTTCGGCGTCGATATTCAGGCCAATGTCGTACTGCTTGGCCAGTTGCGTGAGGCTCAACAGAATCGGATACAGCTCATCCATCACCCGCTCGTACTGCGCGCGGCTATAGCGTGGATGCAGCGCCGAGAGCTTGATGGAAATGCCCGGACCTTCATAAATGCCACGGCCGTGGGAGGCCTTGCCGATGGCGTGAATCGCTTGCTCGTACGAGGCCAGATAGCGCTTGGCATCGGCATCGGTGAGCGCTGCTTCACCGAGCATGTCGTAGGAATAACGGAAGCCTTTGCTTTCCATGTTGGTGGCGTTGGCCAGTGCTTCGGCGATGGTTTCGCCGGTCACGAACTGCTCACCCATTAGGCGCATGGACATGTCTACGCCCTTGCGAATCAGCGGCTCGCCGCCTTTGCCGATCAGGCGATTCAGCGACGTAGCGAGGCCGGCTTCGTTGTGCGTGGCCACCAGCTTGCCGGTGATCAGAAGGCCCCACGAAGCGGCGTTGACGAACATCGACGGGCTGTTGCCCAGGTGCTGACTCCAATTGCCGTTGCTGATCTTGTCGCGGATCAGCGCGTCACGGGTGGCTTTGTCCGGAATGCGCAGCAGCGCTTCGGCCAGGCACATCAGCGCCACACCTTCTTGCGACGACAGCGAAAACTCTTGCAGCAGACCCTGCACCAGCCCCTGACGACCGCCCGCGCTCTTCTGGTTACGCAGCTTTTCCGCGATGCCCATGGCCAGCTTGTTGGTGGCTTCGGCCTGCTCCTTCGGCAAGCGCGCCTGCTCCAGCAGCATGGCCAGCGCTTCGGGCTCAGGGCGGCGATAGGCCGAGGTGATGGCGGCGCGCAGTACCGATTGCGGCAGGATGCTTTCGGCGAAATCCAGGAAGCACTGCAAGCCTTGCTCAGTCAGTGCCTCCAGCGGCTCTTCACCCAGGGCGGCAGCGACACCGGACAGCTCGGGCGGCGTCAGACCGCCTTCTACCTGCTCCAGGTAATTGAAGATCGCCTGCTTGATCAGCCAGTGCGGCGTGCGGTCGATCGACTGTGCTGCCAGCTTGAGACGCTCGCGGGTGGCGTCATCAAGTTTTACGCCAAGGGTGGTGGTGGCCATTGGTTTTTTCCTAAAAGTGCGTGCCAGAGAGAGGCAACCGAAGCGCTCGGTCAGGCGGCGCGGTGTGCAAAAATTCAGCGTGGATTAAACCCGCTGGAAGTCAAAGGTGCAACCAGGCGCAACCTTTTTCTCTTAAAGCCGTGTAGGCCTTTGCCCACGCCGTGTAGCGAGGCGTTACCTTTATGCACTCGCGCGGTGCAGCCGAGGCATTACGGCGTTTTCACTGCTACAAAACGGATCGTTTTTGCGGCGTTTGACGAAAGGTGCAACCCGAATTCCCGTCGGCCAAACCGACGAACGTTCTCCGGTGTATGTGCTGCGCACTGCGAAATGAGCGAACCGCTCAGCGCGGTACTTGTCTTCACTGCGGCGCTGCCTATTACTTAACCGACCCACCGCTAAGGCTTCCTTCATGTCCCGTTTTCCGCCGTTTGCCAACTGGCTTCTGCTGCTGGCCGTGCTCGCCCTTACTGGCTGCGGCTCGCGCTCCGTGCAACCGCCGCAACCCAGCCCCAGCGAAATACAAGCCAAGGTAGTAAAGCTGATGCCCGCCACGGTGAACGACCGGCAGGGTTGGGCGACGGACATTCAGGTGGCGTTCACCACGCAGAAGCTGGACGCCAACAACAGCAACCTGTGCTCGGTGCTGGCGGTAACCGAGCAGGAGTCCACCTATCAGGCGGACCCGCCCGTGCCGGGGCTGGGCAAAATCGCTCGCCAGGAAATCGACCGACGCGCCTCGCGGCTGCATATACCAGGCTTCGTCGTCAGCGCCGCGCTGCAACTGAAATCACCCACCGGCAAGAGCTACAGCGAACGTCTGGCCGGCGCCCGCAGCGAACGCCAGCTCAGCGCCATCTTTGACGACTTCATCGACATGGTGCCTCTGGGCGCCCAACTGTTTGGCACCTTCAACCCCGTGCACACCGGCGGGCCGATGCAGGTCAGCATCGCCTTTGCCGAAGAACACGCGCGCGGCTACCCCTATTCCCACACCGGCACGCTGCGCCAGG
Organism: Pseudomonas sp. AC136; assembly: GCF_979258585.1. Taxonomy (NCBI): domain Bacteria; kingdom Pseudomonadati; phylum Pseudomonadota; class Gammaproteobacteria; order Pseudomonadales; family Pseudomonadaceae; genus Pseudomonas; species Pseudomonas sp. AC136. The sequence goes on along the minus strand of NZ_OZ409865.1, from coordinate 3,230,496 downwards.
AAGTGTTCACCCGGCGCGGCGGCATGTACTTCGGCATCGCCCATTTGCTCGGCTACCCGGCCAACTATCCCGAGCCGCTGTACCGCTTCGCCGACTTCAACGCCGGTTGGTACGCCAGCCGCAACGCCGCTTTTCAGCGCGCCGTCAGCCAACTGACCGGCATTGAGCTGGAACTCGATGGCGACCTGCTGGTGGCCGGCTCGCTGTTGCCCAGCTCCACCGAAAAAGCCGTGCGCACGCTCGGCAAACAACTGGGCATCAGCGACACCGCCATCCGCCGCGCGCTGGAAAAAGGCGACAGCCTCGCTTTCGAAGACACCGACCTCTATGCCGACCTGTTCGCCCTCGCCGACAGACGCGCTGGTAAGCCGGTAGCCCGCGCGGTGCTGCCGGGCATTACCCTCAAAAGCCCGAAAATCACCCGCAAGCTCACCACTGCCTGGTTTGCCAAGCGGGTGGATGAGCGGTATCGGAAGTGTTTGACGCGGGCGCGGTAGAGCTGCGGCTAAAGGGGATCCCTGGAAACACCTATCCAGCCAGGCCGATTACTGAGTAATCACAGGCAATTCAGGTGGCGACACCTTCAGCTCTTTCTCGATGCTGTTAACCCGCTCTGGCAAGGTGGGTACGCCCTTGGGGATTTCTTCGTCGGCATAGCGCAGCTGACGTTCGCGGATAAAGTTGTACTTACCCTCGGTCAGCTCGTTGGCATGGTCGAAGTCGTTGATGATGGTGGGCTTGATAAACACCATCAGGTTTTTCTTCGCCACTTCCTTGCGGTCGCTGCGGAACAGGCGGCCGATCAAAGGAATTTTCGACAGGAACGGCACCTTGTCGCCGGAGTCACGAACCTCGTCCGAGATCAGTCCGCCAAGCACCAGCGTCATGTTGTCTTTGATCAACACGCGGGTTTCGATGGAGCGCTTGTTGGTCACGATGTCGGCGGCGCTGGTGTCGTTGGTGACGCTGGAAATTTCTTGGTAAACGTTAAGCGTCACCGAATCGCCTTCGTTGATCTGCGGCTTGATCTTCAGCGTGATACCCACGTCCTGACGCTCGATGGTCTGGAACGGGTTGGTCGAGGGGTTCGAGGCACTGGTGGAACTGCCGGTCACGAAGGGTACGTTCTGGCCAACGACGATTTTGCCTTCTTCGTTGTCCAGGGTGACCAGGTTGGGCGTCGACAGAATATTCATCGAATCGTCTGTCGACAGCGCACGCACCAGCGCTTGCAGCGAGCCGTTGCTGTAAAAGCCCAAGCTGAGGCCGGCGTCGAGCTTGATCGGGTTGGTCGGAAAACTGTCGATGGTGTTGCCCTTGAGCGACGACTTGAAGCCGCCGAACAGGCCGTCGCCGCCAAGCGCCGCTTCCGAGGTTTTCCACTGCACGCCGAGTTCGTTGACCTTGTTATCCGACACCTCAACGATCACCGCTTCGACCAGCACCTGGGCGCGACGGATATCCAGGCGTTTCACCACGCCTTCGATGGTCTTCATGATTGCCGGCGGCGCGCTGATGATCAGGGCGTTGGTGGTGTCGTTGGCTTGAATCGATATGTCGGCAGTGCTGATGCCTACGTCTTTGTCTTGCTTCTGCAGGCTGGTGGCGACGTTTTGCAGAATCTGTGCGAGCTCAGACGCCTTCAGATAGTGCAGGTACATGACTTGGGTGTCGCGGATGATGTTGCCAGGGCGGTCGAGGTTCGCCAGCACGGAGCGCAGTTGCTGGCGTTTGCTCGGGTCGCCAGAAATCAGAATGCTGTTGGTGCGTTCATCCACCGACACGCTCATTTTCGACGCGCCTTCCTGCCCAGCCGTCTGCGGCACCAGCGTGCCGAGCATGGCCGACAATTCTTTGGCGTTGGCGAACTTCAGCGGAATGACGTCGATCTCGAACTGACCGGCACGGTCTATTTCTGCCACCAGCTTGAGCAGCTGGTTAATGTTTGAAGCACGGTCGGAAATGATCAGCGCGTTGCTGTCGGGGTAGGCGGCCAAGTGACCGACCTGCGGCACCATTGGCCGAAGAATGTTGACCAGTTGCGTGGCGGGCACGTGCTCGGTACGAATGACCCGAACCACGAGCTGGTCGTCGTTGAGGTCGTTGTCGTCTACCAAGGGCACGCCGGTCTGTTTGGCGTTGGCGTCGGGAATCACCTTCACCGCGTCGGCCGATTCAATCGCCGAAAAACCATGCACTTGCAGCACCGAAAGAAAGACGCGGTATGCCTCTTCGGGCGCCATGGCTTCATTGGAAATGACCGTAACTTTGCCGGTAACCCGCGGATCAATAATGAAGTTTTTGCCTGTGGCTTTGGCAATCCACTCAATAAACGAGCGGATATTGGTGTCCTGCATATTAATCCGCACTTCGTTGCCAGGTTCTGGCGCGGCTTCCTCTGCCCAGGCAAATGGGCTGGCGCATACACAGACGAGCAACAGCAGTTTCAGAACGGCTCGGATCGACACGTTGGGCACTCTACTACTTGGCTTGCGCGAGTTTGCGCTGGATATATTGTTGATAGGCAGTGGGTGAGTTCTGCTCTACGGCGGCAGGTGGTGCAGGGGGTATTTCCACGGGCGCCTGAGCAACCATGTCGGTGTTATCGGGTTGTATATCGGGCAGTGCCGCGCTGACTTGCGAGGCCGCCGGTTCAGACGTTGTCGCTGGCGCTGCGCCCGGCATCTCGCCGTAACCCTTGAAACTGATTTGTTCGAGTTTTCCGTTACGTTTCAAGGTGATGCGATGGCTTTCGATGTTCTGCACAACAATGCCGGGCCGGGCTTCCTCGCCGCGTTTAAGCATTAACGTGCGGTCGCCGTCTTCCAGAATCACCGAACTTTGCTCAGCGCGGGCCATAAAAAAGATCGCCGAGACTTGCAGGTTAAGATTACTTTCCGGAAGTTTTTCAAGTGTTTGCGCGGTTAAATCGGCGTCTGCGTTTTTAGCGCCAAATAAACTTAACAGCGAACTTCCGGGTTTTACCGGAGCGCTTTCGTTAGTTGCCTCACTATTTTCCGTGCTGGCAAATGGCGCTTGCGTGTTCACGCCGCGAATAAATTGGCTAGTTTGCCAGCCGAGCGTCGCCAACATGGCAATAGCCAACGCCAGCAGTGCACTCAAGCGAATTGAGCGGACGGCGAGAAGTTGGTTAAGGCGGGCAACTAAGGTGGCCATGAAATCGTCCCTGTAATGGCGCGGCAATACTATCGGCACAATGTTTACGTGCAAAGACAGCGGATAACTCCGTTGGTCGCTTCGCTATTTTCCATGCGCTGGTTCACATTTTCTCTGGCTATGCGATTTAGGTATTTGTATCGGGCTTGAAATACCCAAAGCGCCTGTATAGCATCTCGCCATCGTAAAGGCTGAGTCTATCAACAGCCTTGTGCTAGATGCACAAATTAAATGGAACTTATCGACGAATATGCTGCACGGATGCCGCTTCTACGGGTTTCGCCGATTGCTTGTCGCGCTTTTTGCGCTGGCAACGCCGGACGCGTTTGCCTCGGTAGAAGTCGATATTCGTAGCGCCACCGCCCTCGGTTCGTCGGGTAGCGCCAGCGACTATGTGCTGGCCGTTACCGATTGTCGGCAGCTCGCCGAAGTCTCCATTGTCGCCACCTCCCAACGCCTGTTGCCGATCGACGCGGCTCGCGAAAGCGATGCCCCGAACAGCTGCGCCTTCACCTTCCGCATCGACAGCGCCAGCGCACTGCAACCGGCCGTTAAGCTCAAGTTCGCCGACGGCACCACGCAGGATTACAGCGAAAGCTTCCAGCAAGAGCGCGTAGCGCCGAGCCTGGAGCTGACGCAATTGGCCATTGAATCCAGCGGCGACGATCAATTTCTGGTCGCCAGTTTCGATGCCGCCGACGACATCGACCTCAGTTACGTCAGCTTCACCCTCACGGGCCTGCGCGCCTCCGATTTGCGCGCGGCGGGCGGCGTGGTCAGCCGTGCGGAGGCCACCGCGTTTCTGCGTATGCCCCAGGGCGCACGGGTGTTCCCACGCACGGACGGACAGAGCTCCTACACGCTGCGTCAACGCCTCGACCAGCGGTTGTCGGCCGATGAAGTGGCGCGCAACGCCCTGGTGATGGTGCAGGCCGTGGCGGTGGATGCCTCCGGCAACCAAAACAGTTATTCCGACATCCGCTTTATCGGCGACAACGTCGACGAAGCCGCCCGCTCCATCGCCGTACACCCTGACCGTTTGCTGTTCAGCGATGCCCTGCAATCGGCGCGCTTGGTGCCGGAAGTGGACTTCGAATTCCGCGGCGTCACGCCACTGGCCGGGCTCGGTAGCGGCATCAGTTACCGCTCCGGCGACCCGGACAAAGTCTGGGTCAGCGCTGAGGGGGTTGTGTATCCCCTGCAAGAAACCGCCGGCCAGGCGGTTTCTGTTTATGTGAGCTACCCGGGGCTGGCTGAGATCAGCTTGCCGGTGATCGTCGACTTCAGCCGCCAGCTCACCGCCCTGCGCTACCAAGGCCAAGCCGCCGGTCAGCCGCTGGTGCTGCCGCGTTTGAACGGTTTCCAAAGCCTGCCGGCGCTGATTGCCGTGTTTGACGACGGCAGTGAAGCACCGCTGGCAGACAGCCTGGCCGTTGAGCTGAAATTGCCCACCGGCAGCGAAGGCGTGCTGGAGCGCAACGAACAAAGCCAGCTGCTGGCGCGTGCGCAAATCCCGACCACCAGCCCGCTGACCTTGCATGCCAATCTGCAGCGCTACCCGCTAATCGGTGTCGACCTGCCGGTTGCCGCCGAAGACGCCGCGCCAACGGTCGAGCTGCAGCCCGAGGCCACCATCGCCGTGGGCTCGGTGCTGGAGCTCAGCGCTGCCGCCAGCGATGACGTCGGCGTGAAAAGCGTGGAATTCTGGCTCGACGATGCCCTGGTCGGTCGCCGACTTGCGCCGCCGTTTGCCCTCAGCCTGCCGGTTGAGCAGGAACTGGAGGGCCGCACCCTGCGCCTGCGCGCGGTGGCCTTCGACGCCACCGGCAAAAGCACCAGCACGCCTGAACGCCCGGTGAAAGTGGTCGCTAAAAGCAATCCGCAGGTGCCGGCGTTCCTCTTTGAAAACCCGGTCGACGCCCAGCGCGTCATCGAGAACAGTCCGCTGCGCGCCGTAATCGCGGTAAACCTTGGCATTCTGCCGGACGTGGAATACCAGAGCGGCATAAGCCTGGTGGAATACTTCTTCGATGGCCGGAAGGTCGGCGAAACCTCATTCCCGGCGTTCGAGCAGCGGCCGCTGGAAAGCGATCCGAATACCAAGCAGCTGTTCGAAATCTGGCAGGTAACCCTGCAAGTGCCGGAAATTTCCGTGCGTGAAACCAGCCTCGGTTTGTCGGCCCGCGTACACGCTTCCAACGGCGGCGTCACCGATGCGCCGGCGCGCCTGATTCGCGTGCTGGAAAACCAGCGCCCCATCGCCCGCATCACTCAACCGGCGGCCGGGAGCATTGCTACCGTCGGCCAGACCTTGTCGGTCACCGTGGAAGCCAGCGACGACACGCTCGACGGCGGCACCGACATGTTCCTGCTGGTGAACGGCGAGGAGGTCGGCTCCTATCGTCACGTGGTCGACAACTACGACGGCAACGCCTTTGGCCTGCGCAGCACCACCCACACCTTCCAGTTGCCGATCAAGGCCGACTGGCTCGGCCGTACCCTGGAGTTGCGCGCGCAAGCGGTTGACCTGCACCAACAAAGTAACCAGTCCGAGCCGCTGCTGATTCCAGTCAAAGGCGATCAGGCGCCGACAGTCGCCATGAGTTACCCGGTGGAAGGCGCCCATTTGGTTTCCGGCCAGCCGGTGGAATTTCGCGCCAATGCCACCGACGACCTGGGCCTGCGCCAGGTCGATTTCTATGTGAACGACAAGCTGGTCGGCAGCGACCTGCGCGCTCCGTACAGCGTGGTGTACCAGGCGCCGCCGGGTGTTGAGAGCGAAACGCCGCTGGTGCTGCATGTGGTGGCCACCGACTCCGCCAACCAGACCGCGCGCAGCCCGGCGGTGAACGTCACCCTCGGCAAAGACGAAGAAGACCCGGTGCTCAACCTGGCCTCGCCGGCCATCAGCGTCAGCGACGCCGGTCAAGATCTGGCGCCCGTGGTAGAAAACAGCACCTTCGTGCTCAAGCTCACCGGCTACGACAACGTCGGCGTCGAGCGTCTGGAACTGTTCGGCGTGGCCAAGCAGGCGGGCGTCGGTTACTACCTCACCGGCAACCTCAACGACCGCCTCAGCAGCGTTGACGGCGACCTTACCGTGCAGCAGATTCCGGGCGCGCTGAAGGCCTACTCCAGCATCAAAGTGGTCGCCGCGCCGGCATTCAAACACCTTGATGGCGTGCGCTACGACCGCTACCCGATCCGCGCCGTGGCCACTGACGGCACCGGCAACGACAGCGAGCTGCAAGTGCTGATCGGCGTTGGCGACGACAACAAGCCCGAAGTGCGCGCCCTCAGCCCAACCCAAGGCAGCATCTACAGCCAGGACACCCTGAGCGTCGACGTGGTGGCCCGCGACGACCGCGCCGTGCATGCCCTCGAAGCCAGCCTGTGGGCCGAAAACGGCAGCGCGCCGCTGTGGCAAAAACGCGTCGACCAGGCCGGCGGCCTTACGCCCGGCCCGGAAACCGTCAACCGCCTGAGCATCGACCTCAAGCCATTGAACCTCGGCAATCAGCCGCGTCAGCTGCGCCTGAAAGTGGCCGCCGTGGACGACGGCGGCCAGACCGGCGACAGCAAAGAGCTGGCCGTGAATATCCTTGCCGACACCCTCGGCCCGCGCCTGGCCGTGACCTCGCCCATCCAGGGCGCGCCACTGTATGCCGGCAACAAGGTGACGGTGAAACTGCGGGGCGTCGATGACACCAAGCTGGTCAGCCTGCGTGCCCTCAGTGGCAGCACGGTGCTGCACAGCCGCACCCTTACCGCCGAGCAACAAGCCGCCAGCGTTGACGATCAGTTCGAGCTTACCGTGCCGAGCGACGGCGAAGAGTTGGTGATCGAGCTGCAAGGTAAAGACCAGTACAACAACGAAGCGGCACCTACGCTGTGGCGCTTCCCGCTGAGCAAAGATTTGCCCCCGGTCGTCAGCGTGCGAGCGCCGGCGCCGGGTGTGCGGCTGTATGAGGGCGAGGCCTTCACCGCCCAGGTACTGGCCACCGACGACCGCAAAGTCGCCAAGTTGGAATTCTTCCAGCGCCAGGGTGGGCAAACCCAGGTGCTGAAAACCGTGACCGGCGCTGAGCTTGAAAAAGGCGCGGGCGGCTACATCGGCGCGGCCTTGCGCGTGCCGAACAAAGCCGGCGCCGACACGCAGATGGGCGCCCGGGCCACCGACAGCGCTGGGCAGGTGACCGAAGCGTCGTTCGAGCTGGACATCATCGACGACACCGAAGCGCCGACCCTGCAACTGAACAAGCCGGCCGGCGAGTTCAGCCTGCAACCAGGCGCCAGCTTCGAGCTGCAAGGCAGTGCCGGCGACAACCAATACGTCGACGCCATCGACGCGGTGTTTATCGACCCGATCAGCAAAGAAGAACACGCCGTGGCCTGGACCTTGTTCAGCCGCATGGACCGCGTCGAAACCGTCAAAGTGCCCAACCCCGGCACGCTGGGCGCGGTGCTGGTAGGCCAGCGCTTCTACGCCGACTTCGAATCGCGTCTGCGCCTGACCCCGGAGCTCAGCCGCCGCTACGCCGGCAAAGTGCTGCAACTGGTGCTGCGTGCCCGCGACCGTGGCGTAAACGAAACCCGCTCGCCGCCGATCAATGTGAAGGTGCTGGCCGACGAAGCCGGCCCGCTGATCAATATTCAGGAACCCGCCGAGCGCCTGTTCGACCGGCAGGAAACCAGGCTGCAAGTCAGCCTCAAAGACGACACCGCCGTTGCCTCCTATGAAGTGCGTCTGCTCGACGACGAGGGCCGTAACGAAGTGCTGGCCAAGGCCAGTGGCCTGAGCGACACCGACGTCAACGTGCCGGTCGCCGGTCAGCAAACCCTGATCGACATCCAGCGCTACCGCCCGCAAGCCGAACCGATTGCGCTGACGCTGACCGTCACCGCCACCGATCTGCTCGGTAACGCCAGCGTGCAAACCCGCCGTCTGCTGATTCAAGCCGACCAGCCGCCGAAACTGGCGTGGCGTGACAGCTCGCCATCGACCCAACAAGAGCGCGGCCAGCCGCTGCGGGGCAGCCTCAACGTCAGCGACGACGTAGACAAGAATGCCATTCGCCACCTGCTCCTTATCAGCTCCTTGCGTGAGCTCACCGGCAGCCGCGCCGCCAAGGGCCTTACGCTGCGTAACGAGCGCGATGAAAACCTCGCGCAAATTGCCTTTGCCTATCCCGAGGCGGGCAGTTGGCAGGGCGCGCTGCTGTACAACGAGAAGCCGTTTCTTACCATCGCCAATGGCCGCCTTATTGCTCAGGGCGGCGAAGAATCCAACGCGCCGCGCAGCCTGAAAATCGGCACGCAAACGAGCCTGTGGGAAGCCGAAACCTTCTCGCGCAACCTCTGCCAGGTGCGCCCAGCCAGCCGCGAAGTGCAGGCAGTCAATGGCCTGCTCGACCTGAAAGCTCTGGTCACCGACGACACCACTCGCCTGGTGCTGCGCCCACGCGGCGGCGCGCCGACGTTTATTCGTGAGCTGCAATTTATTGCCCAGGAATCGGCCGCCGCCGACGTCGCCATGGCCAGCGGCACGCGCGTTCCGGGCCGTTTTGCCCTAACGCTGTTGCTGCAAGACGGCACCGATGCCGCCGCGCAAACCGCCTTCCTGCAACTGGCACGCAGCGGTTCGCAAAACGATGCCGAGGCGAACTTCGCCGCATTGATGCCGATTCCGGTGGAAGCCCAAGGCACCAGCGTCACCCTATTGGGCCACGCCGCCGACCGCCTCTCCCACGAACGCGGCGAACAAACCCTGAGCGCGTTGCTGCAACAGGCGCTGATTGTCGACGAGCAAGCGCCGACGGCCCGTCTGATCAGTCCGGTGGCCGGCAGCGTGGCCATTCCGATGCAGCAGTTGGATCTCAAGTTGGGCTTCAGCGACGACAGCCTCGCGCTGAAAAGCCTGCGCCTGCTGGAGAACCGCAGCCGCACCGTGCACGACCTGGGCGTCAGCTATGGCCAGACCACCTGGCAAGTGCCGTACAGCGTGCCGAAGAATTTCAGCAGCGGTGAGCTGGAGCTGACCCTGATCGCCGAAGACTTCAGCGGCCGCAGCAGCGAGCACAGCCTGGTTTACCCGCTGCAAGCCAACGAAAAACCGCAGCTGAGCTTCACCGGCTTCAACACCTATTGGGTTAACGGCCACTACGAAAAAGCCCTGACCGACCCGGCGCGCATCAACTACGGCGAGTTCTGGGTACGCATCAACGAGCGCTTCCGCCTCGACACCACCTTGCGCGATGACGCCGGCCTGGCCAGCTACCGAATCCTGCGCCTCAAGCGCGACGGCAGCGTGGCGGCCGTCGTGTATGAGCGTGGCTTCCAGGTCAATTGCCCGGTGGCGCCGCCGCTGAGTGCCGACGACAAAACCGAAGTGCTGTTCGACCAGACCGAACCTACCGAATACCGCCTGGAGTTGACCGACACCTACGGCAACCTCAGCGAACGTACCTTCCTCGTTCACCCGCTGACCAACGTTGTGCCCGAAGTGCGCATTACAGCACCGGCCGAAGACCAGGAAATTGTCGCCGGCACCTTCCGCATTCGCGTTGGCTTGGTGGCCGCCGATGACCGTCTGCTCACCGACTCGCGCCTGAAAGTGTTCGCCAATGGCGTGCCGCTGCCCGTGCTGTCTACCGCCAGCAACGTCGCCGCCGGTGGTGAGTTGGTGGTCGATGCCGCCTTTGCCGCCATTCACGACAGCCTGCAAGCCAACTACGACGCCAGCATTGCCGATGACTACGGCCGCCGTAACAGCCCGTACGCAGTGCAACGCACCTTTGTGTTGGAAGTGCCGCAAGGGCTCATCCGCCACAACGAAACGCTGAAGCTCACCGCGCAGATCGAAGATTCGGACGGCGCCGTTGGCCTGTTTGACCGGCAGATCAAAGTGATGGCCGACGCCATCAAACCCGAAGCGTTAATCAAGCGCCCAACCGTCGGTTTTGGCGCCCCGGAAGACAGCGATTTCACCGTTGCCTTCCAGGCCTACGATAACGTCAAGGTCAACCGCCTGACCCTTTCGCGCTCCTACGGCGTATTGAAAAACGACGGCACCTATTTGAAGCTGCCGTTCACCTTGGTGCGCAGCGTTGACGGCATTCCGGCCGATGACTACGAGCCGGTCACCACGCTGAATATCGACACCCCCGAATACAACCAGCTGCTGCACGTAGAACGCCTGTTCACGATTTTGCAGGGCTTCGGTTTGTCCACCGCCGACGTCAAGCGGGTGGATGTGCTGGTGCGCGTCGAGGCCTTCGACGTCGCCAACAGCCAGGCGTGGGAAATCGGTTATCCGGTGCGCCCGGATGAGCGTCCGACCCTAGATGTGGCCGAGCCAGTGCCGGGCGCCAAAGTGGTGGAAGGCAACCCGCTATACGTCAACGTAAAAGCCTTCGATGACGTGGGCATTGAATACGTGAATCTGGTTGCCACCTATGGCAGCGGCCAAACTCCGTATATCCAGCGCCTGCGCACCTCGCCCTACAACTTCATGGTGCCGGTGCCGGCGTTCGACACCGCCGATCCGGCTGCCAACCGCATTCACCTGAGCATCGAAGCGGTCGACACCTATGGCGTGGCCCATAACGACCTCGACGCGCACCGCGCCGAAGAAAGCCTGGACGTGGAAATCATCCGCGACCAGTTGCCGAGCGTGGCCATCGGTACGCCGAAAGACAACAGCGAAACCACCGAAGGCCAGTTGCTGCTGGTGGAAGTCAACGCCGTCGATGACGTGGGCGTTGACCGCGTGGTGCTCAACCTCGGCGGCTACAAAGGCGGCGACCGCAGCCTCACCGACATGGTGTTCCCGTACGAATTCTTGGTTGAAGTGCCCTACGGCCAGGCCGGCACCGATCTCAACCTGACCGCCAGCACCATTGAGCGTCGCGCCGATGGCAAAGGCCGCAGCGTGTCGACGCCGCAGCCGGTGAGAGTGCGCGTGGTCAAAGACGACAAAGCGCCGCAACTGACGGTGAAACTGCCGCTGGCCACCGGCGCCAGCGTCGCCGAAAAACGCAACCTGCCGTATCAGCTGGAAGTGACCGACAACGTGCGCGTCGGCTCCATCAGCCTGGGCCTGTATGCCGACCGCAATGCCGACGGCCAATTTGCCGACAGCGAGCGCGTGGTCGACCGCCTGCTGCTCAGCGCGCCGTATATGGGCAGCCTGCCGCTGGGCAGCATCGCCGATTACCTGGGCCGCACCGACAACCTGCCGGAAAGCCTGCCGCTGCAGTTGCGCATCACCGCCCGCGACCCGAGCGGCAACGAAGCCAAGGAAACCATCGGCGTTAACTTGCTGCGCAACCAGGCGCCGGAAGTGAACGCGATCAAGCTGCTGGACGCACGCGGCTTTGCCATGGGCGAGGTCGCCGAGCTGACTGAAGGCCGTGGCATTGTCGTGCAGGTGCAAGCCAGCGACGCCGAAGTGGGCGTAGACGCCGCCGCCCTGTATTACGCCATCGGCCCAGTAGGCGCCGAGCCGAAGTACCAGGCGCTGGGCGAAGATTCTGCCGCGCCGTACCAGTTCCAGTTCAAGGTGCCGACCGGGCGCGTCGACCAGGTGCTGCGCCTGCGCGCCAAAGCCCGCGACCTCGACGGCTATGAGTCGAGCTTTGTCGACCTGCCCGGTAGCATCAAAATCAAAGCCGACAAGGCGCCGACCGCACGCATCGTCAAACCGGACAACGACAACGCCGTGGTCATCGACGGTGATGACGTCGAAGTGTTCGTCGAAGCCTTTGACGACCTCGGTCCTGAAGGCATCGACCACGTCACCTTCTATATCAACGGTGTACCGGTCACCAGCACCGAGCAGAGCTACGGCCAGCAGGTTGGCAGCCACGCCCAGGACCACGTGTACCGCGCACTGATCGCAGCGCCAGCCGGGGTTAACGGCTTCACCGTGCAGGCCATCGCCTATGACGTGCTCGGCCAGGCTGGCGAGTCGCAAGTGGTGCGCGTCGGCAAGCTTGAAGACACCGTGGTGCCGCGTCTGGCCGTGCTCACGCCTATCAATAAAGACGTGCTGACCATGGGCGAGAGCCTGCGCGCGGTGGTGTCGGTCGAAGACATGGGCGGCGCCATTTCCGACGTCAACATGCTCTGGACCCGCGAGTACCAGACCGAAGCCGGCGAATGGAAAGTGGCCGATCAGTACCCGCTGAAACTGTTCCGCGACGACAACCGTGGCGCGGGCGATACCACGCCGGTCAGCGACCCGGACAAGCACTACTTCATCTACTGGGCCGACTTCAGCCAGGGCGACGTGTTGCGCCGCACGGGCCTGCGTAACGAGCGTCTGCACGTACTGACCAAAGTGGTAACGCCCAACCACACCGTTACCCAGGACACCTATCACGAGATGGGCTGGCCGCTCAGCGAGCGCCGTTACGTGGCGCCGCAAGCGGGCGCGCAGGCGGCCGCCAAAGGGGTGCATTACAGCGCCGTGGACCAATACCGCGCGCTGGACCGCGCCGGCGCCATGATCGCCGCGTGGTCCACCGTCGACCCGCTGCGCATCGAGCAAGGCCTTGGCCTGCTGAGCAAAACCCAGGCGCTGGCCGGCAATGCCCCGGCGCGCACCGGTATCTTTATTCTCGATGCGGTAGACGAAGCGCAGAGCAACGGCTCCGGTGATTTCTTCGCCTATTCGCCGCTGCTCAACGGCGCGGCGGAAATCTTCAGCGGCAGCATTGGTGAGTTGGTCAGCGATGAAAACATTGTGCTGGCTGGCAAGTCCGGCATGGCCGGCGGCAGTTGCCGGGATGGCGGCGACGCCTGCGAATTCGTCGATCAACTGACCAGCGAAATCAAGAAAGACTGGCACGGCGGCGACACCCCGAGCGAAGGCACCGGCGCCCTGTATCTTGATAACAATGCCGGCGAACTGTTGCTGTTCGGCCAGAAGAATGGCGACGGCCAATTTGGTCTGCCGTACTTGTTGCTCGGTCGCGTCGACATGCCCTATCCGGACGTGTACGGCCTGACCCGCAGCGGCAACCTGGCGCTGGTGGCCAACGGCAACGGCGGCGTGCAGGTGATCGACGTCACCAACATGACCGCGCCGTATCACGTGGGTTACATCAAACCGAACGGCTTCGCCCGCGACGTCAAAGTGCGCGGCCATTACGCCTATATCGCCGCCTCGGAAGAGGGCGTGGTGGTCGCGGACCTGAGCACGCCGGCCATGCCGATCGTGGCCAAGGTCGACACCTTGGGCATTGCCAACCGCCTCAATCTGGTCGGCAATCAGCTTTACGTCACCGACATGGCCGGCAGCGGCGACAGCGCGCGCCTGAGCCGTATCGACATCAGCGAGCCGGACCAGCCGCGCGTGGCGCAGGTGGTGGAAATCGCCCCGCACCGCCCGGACCAGGCCGCCGATGGCCTTTACGATGTGCATGTGTCCGGCAACCTGGCGTACGTCACCCAACTGCTCTCCGACCAGGAAGACAAACCGTCGCAAAGCCTGGTGCAGATTCTCGACCTCGCCCGCGTCGGCCAAAACGGCCTGGACGCCAGCGTGCCGGTGATGGTGCAGCGCAACGCCACGGTGGATAATTTCGCCGTCCGTGGCGTGACCCTGGCCCGTGGCGCTATTCAGGTGGCGGCCGGCAAAGGCGGTATCGGCCGCATCGACCTGCCGGCCTTGACCGTGCTGCAACACAGCCCGCAAGTGGGCGAAACCGATATCAGCACCCAGCTGCCGCAAATTCTCATTGAGTTGTCGGCCGTGCTGCCGGGCGACACCGTGCTCGGCGACTACGTGCAAGTGCTCGAAGGCGATGCGCAGATTGGCCGTGACGTGACCGCCCAGTTTGATTTGTCGTTCGCGCCGCGCGGCACCGACACCACCAAACGCCGTATTCAGCTGGTGCGCAAAGACGGCCAGAACCTGTTGCCGCGTCAGCGTTATTACGTGCGCCTCAAGCAAGGCCTGAAACCAGTGACCGGCCAGGCGTTGGCCTCCGATTACGTATTTAGCTTCAGCACCGCGTCGGCCGATGCGCTGTACCCCGACATCACCAGCATTTGCACCCGCGAAAGCGCCGAGCGCCATGGCTGCGTGAACGTCGGCGATGTGCGCGGCGGCACCCAAGTGGTGGTGCGTGGCACGAATTTCGGCGAGCAACCGCGCCTGTCGGTGGGTGGCGAGCCGCTGGTGGTGGAAAGCCGCGTCGCCGATGCGGACACCGGCATCGTCACCCTGTACGCCAAAACCGTGCCCAACTATCCGGGCCCAGCCTCTGTCACCGTGACCACCGACGCCGGCTTGAGCGACACCGTACTTGGCGGTTTCGTGTTCGTCGATGAGCTGAGCATTTCCCACCTCACGCCGGCCGTTGTGCGTGTGGCGCAGTCCGGCAAAAACGACCGCGTCGAACTGGTGGGTAAAGGCTTCCACGCCGGCATGACGCTCACCGCCTACAAGAGCGGCGAGCCGGGTACGGCAAAAACCTTCAAGGTCGGTTCCGACGACTTGCGCCTTTATAGCGCCGAGCGCATGAGCTTGCTGGCGCCGGATCTGCGTGACGAAACAGGCGGCGGCTATCGCGGCTTTATCGACATCGAGCTGGCCGATGATCTCGGCCGCCGCTACGTGCAACGCAACGCCTTGTTCTACGGTCGCCTGCAACTGGACAGAAGCGTCGAAGCCGAGCCGCCAATGACCATGGCGGAAATCGACAGGCGCCTCGCCACCCTCGCCAACGGCGGCCTCACCGACTATGTGCCCGACCCGCTAAAACTGCCGCCGGGCAACATCGTCGACCTGGCCGCCGACAGCGACCTGCACATGCTGTATGTGCTCGGCCGTGGCGAACTGAAAGGGCCATCGCCCAGCGCGCTGCTGAACCTCGAACAGCTGGAACACTATTACGCGCCGGGCTGGATCAGCCTGGTTAAATACGACCCGGCGAAAGTCGCCGAGGCCGCGCCGCGTCATGGCCTGGGTTACTACAACCTGCCGCAGGACCTGCAGCCGAGCGCCATGGCCCTGGCCGACAAGCACCTGTACGTCGCCGCTCGCGGTTACACCTTCCCGTACCTGGACACTGAATACGAAAGCCGCAGCGTGCTGCTGGTGTTCGACCGTGAAATTCGCGACCCGGATGTGCTCACCGAACAGCCGCCAGGCAAAGACCGTGGCGTGCTTTACAGCCTGCCGTTGCCGACCAATACCGTGGCCGAAAAAGTGGTGGCGCATCAGGGCTTGCTCGCCATCAACGCCGGCACCGAAGGCGTGGTGATTGTCAGCGTCGCCGATCCGCTGCGCCCCAGCGTGGTCCGTCGCCTGACCAGCGCCACGGTCGATGGCCGCAGCCAGAGCTTGAACAACGTCACCGACATCAGCGTTATCGGCGACACCCTGCACGTGGTCAACGGTGCCAGCCGCGTGCTGTTTGACCTGAGCAAACCGTCGTTGCCGCAGCTGGGCGACAACCGCGTTGCCGGCTTTAGCGGCCTGACCGCCGACGGCAGTCAATTCGTCACCGGCAATGGCTTGAGCCTGTACGACGCCAGCCGTCCGGCCTTCATTCGCGAGAAAGGTCGCTATCTGTCTGGCGGTTTCAGCGTACCGGGCGAAAGCCGTGGCATTCGCGCTCACGCCAGCGCCGCGCTGAACCTGACCCAGGCTGCCAGCGACCGCAGCGATTGCATAAAAGGCGAAATCGGCTACCTCGGTTTCTATGACTTCAGCCGCGCCGACAACATCAACCTGCTCGACGCCCTCAGCCTGCCGTTCTGCATCAAGCCGCCGGGCTCTGGTCTGCTGCTCAAGCCGTACCGCAGCAACCCGATGGTGCTCACCGATCAGGGCATCGCCGCGTTCACCATTTACACCGATGACGAAACCCGCTCGCACCTGAACCTGGTGGACTTGCTGACCTTGGAACTGGTGAGCTCGACGCCGGCCGACCAGACCGACGGCGTGCCGCTGGACAGCCCGCTGACGCTGCGGTTTACCCGTCCGCTGACCGCCCTGGACGACGCTCAGCTGCGCCAGTTCCTGGTGCTGCAACACGACGCACAAAACAACCAGCCGGCCAGCGAACTGCCGTTCAGCCTGCAGCGCAGCAGCGACGGCCGCACGCTCACCGTGCAGCCAGCGCAGGCCCTGCAAGCCAACCACAGTTATCACCTGGTACTTAAAGGTGACCTGGCCAGCCGCCGCAGCCGTGGCCTGCTGGAACACAGCATTCAGTTCCGCGCCGGTAACGGCAGCGGTGCGCAGGTGGCGATCATCAGCACCGCACCCGGCATGCTCGATGTTGGCGGCGGTGACCTGGACGTGGTGCTGCGTGGCGCCAGCGGTCAGGTGCAATTCAGCGTGTCCGGCCAGGCCGCCACGGGCGCGCTGAGCGAAACCTTGCCCAACGGCACCGCCCGTTATCGCGTACAGGCACCGGCCAGTCTGCCGGGCGCCGCCAGCTTGCAAGTGGTCAGCGGCAACGGCAGCAAGGCCTCGAAAGTCGGCGCCGTGCAGTTCGTTGAACCGTTGCTGCTGCGCAGCCTGACCCCGGCGCTGGGCTCGCTCAACGGCGGCACCCGCGTGCAGATCAAAGGCCAGGGTTTCCGCAGTGAAACCGGCGCCATGACCGTGCACTTCGGCGATATTCCGGCCACCCAGTACAAAGTGCTGGATGCCGAAACCCTGGAAGTGGTGGCCCCGGCCGGCCCGATTGGCACCGTCGACGTACGCGTGCAGTTGAACAACGGCCAGCAGGGCACGTTGACCCAGGCCTTCACCTACCAGCAGCCGCCGCAGTCGCAGATTCGCGACAAAGGCCGCGTCTACGACATGGCGCTCGACCCGTCCGGCAGCCTGTTGTTCTCGGCCCAGGGCGACAACGGCGTGCTGGTGTACGACCTCAACGCCGGCAACTACACCGCCGACCCGACAAAGCCGCTGAACCCGGACGACCTGCTGCGCCTGATCGACCGCAATGGCGACAAGTCGGACGACCGCATCGTCTCGCGCATCAGCTTGCCGGCTGGCTTTATCGCGGTCGGCGTAGAGCCGTTCTTCGAGAAGGGCAGCGACCGCGTTTATGTCACGGCCGTGCGCCTGGGCAGCACCGGCACGCCAGATGCCGCGCGCCTGTTCACCGTGGCCTTTGATGAACTCGACCCGGCGAAAACCACCCTCATCGGCAGCCTGGAATTGCCCGGTACCGAAGTGCGCGGCCTGCGCGTTCGCAACGCCCGCGTACTGCTGGCCATGGGCGCTGAAGGCCTGGGCATTGTTGACTCGTTCCTGCCGAACAAAACCTACCTGGTGCAGAGCCTGCCGGCAGCACCCGCCTTGCCGATGCTCGATGTGGCCACGCAAAACGCCGATGCCGGCGCGGCCGGTCTGGTGGTCGCCGTGGGTGGCAGCTTCGACTACCGCAGCAACCGTCTGCTGAGCAAAGAAGCCATCGGCAGCGGCGGCTTCCAGGTGTACCGCCAGAACGCCAGCCAGGGCCTGCAACGCCTCGGCGCGCTGGACTTGCCGGGTACCCGCGTGTCACTGCAAGGCCGCTACGCATACGTGGCCGCCGGTGCCAGCGGCGTGGCGGTGGTCGATCTGCTCGACCCGAGCGCGCCGACTGTGGTGGCGCGTATCAACGACATCGGCTACGTCTACGACCTCGACTTCGACGGCAACACCCTCTACGTGGCACGCGGCGATAAAGGCGTGCTAATGGTCGACGTGACCAATCCGCTCAAGCCAGTGGCCGGCCGCAGCATGGCTGCAAGCGGCAGCGTGGAAAGTGTGGTGGCCGGCGATTACTCCGCCCATTCCGGCGGCGTCGATGCCCAGGGCAGCGTGCTGCAAGTGGTGCCGGACGTGCTGCTGAAACTGATCGGCGTAGACCCGGCCAACAGCATTCTCGACCGTCAGGTAGACGGCAGCGTGCAAGTGATCGCCCGCTTCAACAAAGCCATTGATCTGCACCCGGCCAACAACGCCCTGCTGCAACTGCTCGACGGCCAGGGCCAGGCGTTGCCGGTGAGCGTGACCATCAGCAACAACGACGCCAAGCTGCTGCTGGCACAAAGCACCGCCGACCGCCTGCCAGCCGGCGAGCGCCTGACCCTGGTGGCCAAAGCGGGTATCGCCTCGGTGAAACCGGTCAGCGCCACCGACACCGTGGTGCTGCAACGTCTGGCCCAGGAACAGCGCGTGGCGTTGACCTTCCGTGGTGCGCGCAACGATGCCTTGTCGATTGAAGCGGTAACGCCGCGCCGCGTGGCGCGCGACACCGTCAGCCTGATTACCGTGAGCGCCCTTGGCTTGCCGGCCAACCTTGCCCAGGTTCGCCTGTATGCCGGCGACCGCGCACTGAGCATCGAAAGCGTGACGCGCGATAACGCCAGCGCGCCGGCCATTCTCAAAGTCAGCGTGCCGGCCCTGCCGAGCGCCGGCCAGTACAACCTGACCCTGCAAGTACAGCGCGACGGCCTGTGGCAACAAGCGGTGCTCGAAGGCGCCTTGCTGGTGGACGCGCCGATTCGCTTCGACGCCCTGGTGCCGTTGTGGGGCCCTGTGTCTGGCGACACCACGGTGACCCTCAGCGGCGATGGTTTCGAGCCGGGCAATACGGTCATGGACGGCCTGAAAGTGCGCTTCGGCGGGCTGCCGGTCGGCCGCATCGAAGTACTCGCCAGCAACCGCATGCGCGTGACTTCGCCGCGTGGCGCGCCGGGCAAGGTCGATGTGCTGGGCGAAGACCGTTACGGCAACCAGGCCAGCCTCAGCGGCATTCGCGGCTTCGGTTACGGCTTGCGCAAACAATCGGAATTGCACCCCTCGCTGATTTTCCCGAGCGATGTATGGATCGATCAGCAAACCGGCGTGGCCATCACTAACGGCGGCTATATGGTCAACGGTTACGGCAGGCAGAACCTGGCGGCCGGTGGCTGGTTGCCGGAGCTGTACCGCGCCGCCTCGTTCTCGGTGCAGGACGCTAGCAAGCCGGTGCTGGTCGGCGGCTCGCCGTCACTGCCAAGCGACGCCACGCGCCTGAGCCTGAAATCGCAAGCCATGGCGATCGCCAAGCGCCTTGACGGCCTCAACGCCACCGAGCCGACCGAAGAAGAGCAAGAGATTCTCGACCGTCAGGCCGCGCAGGATTTCAAAGTCGGCTTCGACTCGCTGCGCGTCAGCCCGACCCTGGAATGGGAACAGAACACCTGGCGCAAACGCCTGTACGTGGCCAGCGGCCTCGGCGGCGTGGCGCGCCTGAACCTGGATGAGCAGAACGGCCTGCAAACCATCCACGAAGAAAACCTCGACACGCCAATCAGCCGCCTGGTCAAACAAGGCCCGGGCTTGTTTGCGGCCTCGTCGGGCGTAACGGTCGATCCACCCGATGCGCAAACCTGCGCCTTCAACATTGGCGTTGGCGCGGCCGGTGAAGTGTTCGGCCTGAACTACCAGAACGGCGAAGACCCGGTCCGCGTAGCCGGCCCGGCTGGCTTGGCCGGCGGCGCCTTACTGCAATTGAACGATGGCTGGCTGTTCAGCGGCGGTCTGGTGCAAGGCGCGGCGTGGATCAATTGCCCGGGCTGGACCGAATCGCTCGGCGTGCCGGTAGACGGCAAAGCTGGCGAGATCAAAGCGTTGAACCTGTTCGACCCGGCACAAACGCGCAGCTACAGCTTTGTTGCCAACCCGCAAGACATCGTCGCCTACGGCCGTTACCTGATCGCCGCCGTCGGTAGTCGTGGCGTTGAAATCATCAACCGCGACGAGCCTGAAGAGCGCGTGCTGCTTAGTCTCGACCAGACCCTGCAAGCCAGCGCCGGCCGTGGTGTGCGCCTGCGTCTGGCGGGCAGCCTGTTGTTTGTGTCCGCCGACAGCGGCGTGGTGGTGGTGGACCTCAGCGAGCCGCTGCAACCGCGTGTGGTGTCCGCCGGTAACCAGGAGCGCATCGAAGCGCTGGATCTGTTCAATAACCGTCTGGTGGCCGGCTCCGGCACAGGCGGCCTGACCTTGCTGGAATTGCCGGGTGCGCTGGTGCTGGACGCCAGCGTCAAGCAGGGCGGCGTGATGCCGGCGGGCGAGCAGGCGCTGCAACTGACCTTCAACGAACCGGTGACGCTGGAATCGCTGCGCGCCGCCGGCAGCATCCGCCTGCTGGACTTGAAAAACGGCGCGGCGGCGCTGACCACACCGACCGTGGAAGCGCTGAACGGCGACGGCCAGTCCGCCAGCCGCATTACGCTGCGCTTTACCCCAACACCAGGCGCGCAATTGCGGGTTCGCGTTGAACAGGCACGCAACCTGCGCGGTGCCGGATTGTGGGCGCCGTACCAAGTGGACTTCACCGTAGCGCCAAGCGGTGCCAGCCAACCGGCAGTCAAATACCTGGAAAACGCCAGCTTCCATCGCGGCGCGCAAGACCGCGTGGTGATTCACGGCAGCGGCTTCTCCAGCGGCGTGAAAGGCTTTATCAACCAGTACCCGATCGAGCTGCAATGGGTCAGCGCCGAGCGTCTGGAAATTGCTCCGCACGCCCTCGACCTGTTGCCGCTGACGCCTGGCCAATGGCACCTGCGTCTGGACGACAACGGTCTGCGCAGCGATACCCTCGGCGCCTTGGTAGTGGGTGCCGACAAGGCACTGGAGGAAGTCATTTACCGCCTCAGCCCGGATTCGGCGAGCAAAAAAGGCGGCGCCAAAGTGACCATCGCTGCCGGCCACGACGTGCTGATGCCCGGCACCAAAGTGGTGTTGCGCGCCCGTCATGGCGCCACCGAGATCTACACCGGCCGCAGCCCGATTGTGGAAGAGCCGGGCAACGTCAGCATCGATCTACGCGACAACGTCGAAACTCAGCGCCAATTCAGCTTTGTGCTGCCGGGTGTGATCGATCCGGATATCTACGACGTGTTCCTGCGCATTCCAAGCGGCGCCGCGACCCGTGAAATAAAAGTTGGCTCGCTGTCGTACACCCTGCCGCAGGGCCTGGGCATCGTCCTGCCGAACTATCCGCCGATGCAGATTGGCGCCGCGCAAGTGGTCGGTGACCGCCTGTTTGTCGGCGTGAAAGCCGGTGCGCAGCCCACCTCCAGCAACCGTTTCCTGATGACCGCCGGCCTTGAGATTTACGACATCGGCCTGTGGGAGCGTCCGATTCGCCTGTCGCAGCTGCGCCTCACCGAACCGGTGCTGGGCCTGGAAGTGCTCGACAGCCTGGTTTACCTGGCCAACGACCACGACGGCGTGCGCGTGGTCGACATCAACGACTTGAACAAGCCGCTGCTGGTGTCCAGCCTGACCCTGCCGAACCATCGTGCGGTTGATCTGGCGGTGAACATCGAGCGCGGCGCACTGGCGGTGGCGGCTGCCAACGACCTGGGCACCGGTTACATCCGCTTCCTGCCGATTGGCCGCAACGAACTCGGCGCCCAGGCGCCGCTACCCAGCATCGCCTTCGACGGCAGCCTGAAGCCCGATCTGCTCGGCGCGCCAGTGGATGTGCAATGGCTCAACGGTCAGCTGTACGTGCTGTACCTGCGCGACAAGCAGTTGTATCTGGCCAGCTTCAAAGACTTCGGCACCCAGCTGGACTACCGCGTGCAAGCCATCGAGCGCGGCACTGTGAAGGCCGATTCGGTTTCGGCCGCCATCGGCAGCCTGACCCTGCAAGTGCAGCAAGGCCTGATCAGCGTGGGTACCGGCGACAGCTACCTGCTGCTCGAAGCGGACGCGCAAGGCCAATACCAGACCATTTACTGGCAGCAGAAGAATGCCAACGGTGAACTGCTCAGCGTTGGCGGGCAGATCATGCAGGGCAACGGCAAAGGCGTGCAGATCAACACCTCGCCGTACTTGGCCGTCGCCTCCAGCACACCGGGCAATGGCGCGGTGCTGGGCCTGAACGAGCCGGTAACCATCGCCTTCAACAACCTGATCAACACCGATCCGGCCCATTTGGCCCAGGTCATTCGCATCACCGGCAACGGCGGCCAGGCGCTGCCGGCCGACTCCGTCGAAATGACCGGCACCAACACTCTGCGCGGGGGCCAGCTGGCGCTGCGTTTCAAAGGCGCTTACCAGGGCCCGATTCGCATTGAAGTCAGCACCGGCCTCACCGACCTGGCTGGCCATGCGCTGCGCCAGGCGTTTGTGTTGCAACTGGAACGCATCACCGGCGTGCGGCCGCTGATCAGCCAGGTGCAGCGCATCGTTGGCGCCACGGCCGGGCTGCACTACTTCCATGCGGTGGGTGGCGAAATCGCGTCGATCAAAGGCAGCGGCTTCGGCGTCGCGCCGGAGCAACTGGCCGTGTGGCTGGGCGAAACCCGTCTGCAAGCGCAACAGATTCAAAGCGTCAGCGACACCGAACTGCGCGTGGCCGTGCCGGATCTGCAACTGGGCGGCGTCAGCGCCAGCCTGGCGGTGAAAGTCGAGCGCCTGGATCAGGGCTTGGCGTACTTGCGCCAAGGCGCCATGACCGTGCTGCCGCAAATTGAAATCGACGACTTGCAACCGCAAACCGGCCCGCCGCAGGGCGGCAGTCTGGTGACCCTGTACGGTCGTGGTTTCAACCATTACATGCAGGTGCGTTTCGCGGGCGCGCTGGCCGGCGACCTGAAGATTCTCAGCAGCAACAAAGCCGAAGTGCGTGCCCCGGCCGGCACCTTTGGCAAAGCCCAGGTGGCAGTGACCAGCCCGCTGTTCGACGGCGAGCAAAGCGTGTCGCCCGTCGAGTATTTCTACACCGGCGTGCCGACCGGTTCGGTGAACCTCCCGGGCGACATGGCCAGCCCCGTGGCGGCCATCGCCCGTCTTGACGACGGCAGCAGCCAGCTGCTCTACGCGGTAACCGGCGGCAGCTTCGACAAGGTTGACGGCCAAGGCCGCGTCGCCCGCGTCACCAGTAACGCCGCGCGCTTGCTGGTCGCCGATATCAGCGACCCGGTGCACCCGGTCATCGTCAACCGCGACTTCGCCGGTCAGCTCAAACCGTTCCACTACGAAGCGCCGAACGGCCTGGGCAGCACCGGCTTTGTCGACCTGGCGATCAACGACCACCAGTTGTTCGCGGCTGGCGGCAAGAAGCTGCTGCAGTTCGACCTGACCCTGCCAGCCGAACCGAACAAGCTGGCCGAACTCGAGCTGGCCAGCGACATCACCGCTCTGGCCACACGCGACGATCTGCTCTACGTCGGCAGCAAAGAAGGCGTGCGCCAGTACCGCATCACCAACGAACTGAAACTGGTCGATCTGGGCCTGATCAGCGCGACCCAACTGGGCGGTGCGCCGGGTCGTCTGCGCTTGAACGGTTCCAGCCTGTGGCTGACCCTGCCGGCCCAGCGCCAACTGCTGGAAGTGGAACTGGCCAGCGGCGAATTCCGCGTGCTGCGCCGCGTTGCCACCCGCGATAAGGCCGGCAATGCCTTTACCCCGGAAGACCTGCTGATCAGCAGCCAGGGCCTGATGGTGTCCAGCGGAGAAAGCGCCACGGTGCAGTTGTTCGCGCTGGACAGCGAGAGCAACGCCACGCCGGTGGCCGATCTCAAACTCACCTACCTGGTCAGCCGCGGCAGCCTATTCGCCGGCCAACTGCAATTGGCCGGGCAAACCCTGTATGTGGCTGGCGGCCAGGGCGATGTGCAGCTGTTCGACGTATCGTCGTGGCTCAATGGTCGCACCCAGGAAACCATTGGCCTGCGCGACTATTTCAGCGTGGTCGGCAACGTCAACAGCCTGTCGCTGGGCAGCCAGGCGTTGTACGCCGGCAGCGCCTTCGTTTACATCGACGGCACGCCTGAAGAGAACCCGCTGCCAAGTCTCGACGCCGCCAGTTACCTGGGCGGTAGCCTCAACACCCTGGCGTACCAGACGCTGACCATTCTCAGCCAGCAGCCGCAGCCCTCTGGCCGCCTGGCCAAAGACGCCGGCATTGAAGTGCAATTCAACCGCCTGCTCGACAACGCGCAGCTGCGCGACCAGGGCAACCAGCTGGTGCAACTGCTGCTCGACGGTGCGCCGGTGCCGAGCCAGGTGGCGCAAGTGGGCGTTGGCCGTCTGGTGTTGCGTCCGACCGCCGCGCTGCAAAGCGGCAAGCAGTATCAGGTCAACCTGAGCGGCGACCTGCGCGACCAGCAAGGCAAAACCCTGGGCGCCGATTACCGCTTTGGCTTCGTCAGCGACGACCAACTGCAACCGGAGCTGGTGAGCATTTCGCCGCGGCAGGCGAGCTGGCGCGGCGGTACCGAAATCAGCCTGAGTGGCCACGACTTCAGCACCACCGCCACCATCGAAGTGGGCGGCCAGCGTGTGGCGGCCGGCGACATTCTGTACCGCGACGACAGCCTGATTCGCTTCCGCCTGCCGGGTCTGCTGGCCAGCCCGGACAGCAACCGTCCGGTCGGCGTGCGCCTGCAACAAGGCCAGCAGTCGCTGTTCCGGGGCGCGGCAATTACCTATGTGGCCGATCCGCGTATCGACCAGGTTGGTCTGTACGACCGCCTGAGCGGCAGCCTGGCGGCGCAGAGCAAACGCTTTATCTACAACGCCGGCGAAGTGATTGGCGTACAAGGTCGCGGCTTCGGCGAAGCCACGGTGGTGCGGGTGAATGGCCGGCAGGTCGCCCAGGTGCGCCTGGAGCGTGCGGACCTGCTGAGCTTCAGCGTGCCGCAAGATCACCTCGGCCCGCTGTTGGTGGAAGTCAGCAACCTCGGCTTTAGCGGTGACGTGGCCAGCGACGCGAGCCTGCGCATTGAATTGCCGGTGCAAAAACAACTGAACAACGTGGCGTTCTACCGCCGCGCCGGCGACCTGTTGCTCACCGCCAATGGCCGTGACGTGCAGCTTTCCAGCCTGCGCGATGGCAGCACGCCGCAGCTGCTGGCCAAGTGGCAAGCCGCTGGCGAATTGCGCGACATCGCCCTGAGCGACAGCTACGCCGCGCTGCTGGGCAGCAACGCGCAGGTGCAGGTGTTCGACCTCAGCAACCTGTACGCGCCACAAGCGCTGCCGGCCTTGACCAACACCCGTCAGATTGATTTCCAGAGCGTGCGCCTGGCCGCCGATGTGCTGCTGCTCAAAGCCGGCAACCGTGTATTCCAGGGCCAGGTGCAAGGGCCTGAACTGCGTGAGCTGACGCTGGAAAATCCGGCTGGCCTCGTGGATATCGCCCTCGATTCGCGCGCCGCTTACCTGCTGTTCGGCGACCGTCTGGAAGTGCGCAGCGCCCGTGACGGCAGCCAGTTGCTTGGCACCCACAGCCATGGCCTTAGCACCGTTAAACGCCTGTGGCTCGATGGCAGCCGTGTTTATCTGCAAGGCGGCGACACCCTGCAAGTGCTGCAACGCGCGGCGCTGTTGCGCGGCCGTGGCGAGCCGGTGCTCGGCGAATTCGACCTGCCGAGCCGTATCAGCCAACTGACGGCACAAGGCGAGTTGCTGGCCTGGCTGGACGCTGGCCGCGTGCAAGTGTTCGACCTCGATCTCGACGCCCAGCGTCAGCTCAGCGCCCGTGAAGTGGCGAGCCTGGCCGTCGGCAGCACGGAAGTCGGCAGCCTGGCGCAGCTGGAATTGCATGGCGACCTGCTGGAATGGCGCAACGCCGGTAACTACCTCAACGCCGCCATCCCGCTGAACAACACCTGGGCGCTGAACCCAGACACCCTGGCCGTTGCCGATGAACCGGTGGGCCTGCGCTTTACCGGCGCCGACTACGCCTGGCGCGAAGCACAAGTGGCCGTTACCGGTCTGGCCGGCGACACCGTGGCCACCAGCACCCAGGTGCTGGGCCGTGAACTGCGCGCCATCAGCCAACAAGCCGCTTACCAGCCGGCCGGTCTGTATCGCCTGCAAGTCAGCCAGGCGCCGCTGGACTGGCTCAAAGGCGCTGAAGTGCACATCGACCTGCCGTGGCTGGTGGATGCCGTGGACTTCTTCGGCGCCGCGCAAGTGCGCCTCGATGGTCTGCAACCGAACCGCAGCGTTACCGGCGTGGCCCGTACCTACGTGCTGCGCGGCCGTCAGCTGAACTTGATCGATGAACTGCAGGTGGGCGAGCGCGTGCTCGGCCGCGAGCAGCTGCAAGTGAACGCAGCCGGCGACCAGTTGAGCTTCAGCCTGCAAATGGACCAGGCCGGTCTGTACAGCGTGAACGTGCGCTTCGGCCAGCAGCGCGCGGTCTTGCCGACGGCGTTGTCGGTGGTGACACCGCTGGCCATCGACAGCGTGGTGTCGGCACATGTGCAGGGCCAGGTCGTTAGCGATGCTGGCGGCACGCCGATTACCGTGCAGGCTCAGGGCCTGTCGGAAGGCTTGAGCGTGCATTGGTTCCCGGCCGGCCAGGGCATCATCCCAAGCGCCAGCAACAAAGTGCCGTTCACCCTCGGCGACAACGTGCTGAACTTCGTCACCCCGCGCAGCCAGCCGGGCTGGCAGTACCAGATTGCGGTAGTGCGCGAAGCCAGCGGCGAGCGCGTGGACAGCGTCGCCAGCCAATGGCTGACCGCTATCGACGACACCGCGCCAAGCGTGCGCCTGATCAGCGCCCTGGGTGCCTCGCAAGCGCTGGTGCTGGAAGCCGACGAGCCGCTGAACGTGCAGGGCTTCAGCGTCAGCAAAGTGTTCAAGGACTACGACACCCACGCGCAGCCAAGCGAAGACATCAGCAGCCGCTTTGGTGCGGTGATTCGTCAGGGCAATCGCCTGGAACTGCGCCTGCGCGCCGACGCCGTGTTGGAAGCCAACGCCCTCTATCAAGTGACCCTGACCGGCGTTCGCGACGCGGCCGGCAACGTGGCCCGCGACAACACCCTGATTCAGGCCGGCACCTACAGCGGCAGCTACCAGGCCGAAGACCGCCTGGCGCCGCGTCAGGATTCGCTGGCTGTGAACATTGGCGGCCAGCCGCTGACCGCCGCCACCCAACTGAAACTCGGCAGCCGTTACGCCCTGAGCGTCAGCGCCGTGGACAACGTGCAGGCCAGCGACAAACTGGGCTTTGCCTATCGCGTGTCGGCCGACGGCGGCCAGACCTGGAAAACCGACTGGATCAGCATCCAGAAAGGCCAGTTCAACCTCGACATCCAAGGCCAGTACCAAGGCTTCGCTCTGCTGCTGCGTGCCAGTGACGGCCGCAACACCAGCGAGCGCCGTTTCGATGCGCAAGTGAGCGCGCCCGACCTCACCCTCGGCCAGTTCAGCACCGTGCCAACGCCGGTTGAAGAGAGCACGCCAGCCGACCTGCGCTTCCAGATTGTGGGCGACCTGGACCTGGTACGCAGTGCCGAAATTCGCGTGCTCGACGGCCGTTACGCCGCCGCCAGCTTCGACCGCAGCACCGGTTTGGTCAGCCTCAACTACCTGCACCCACGCTTGAGCGAACTGCCAGGCGCGCCAAAAGACCAAGCCAGCCTCACCGCCGAACTGCGCGTGGGCTTTGGCCTCACCGGCCAGGAAAGCTACCGCTACTTCCCGGTTAGCTACGACTTGCTCAGCGACCGCACGCCACCGCAGTTGTCGATCATCGCGCCGCTGGATGGCGAGTTCGTGCCGCGTGGTGAAGTGACCGAGGTGCTGCTGCGCAGCTACGACCGCTACGGCATCGACCACGTTGAAGCGTGCATCAACAGCCAGGCGCCGGACGTATTCAGCGATGCCGCCGCCTGCCAGCGCCTCACCGACCCGAACGGTCTGCGTGTGCCGGTGGCCAGCGATGCCACGCAGCCGCTGCGTATCGTTGCCCGCGCCATCGACCTCAACGGCCTGGCCAGCGCGCCGGCTACCGTCACGCTGCAACCGTATGACAGCCAGACCGGCGCGCCGGAGCTGGGCTTCCTGGTGCCTGCTGACGGTCAGCACGTGCAAGCCGGCGAAACCGTGCCGGTGCGTGTGCGGTTGCGCAAACTGGAACAGGCCACGCTGTACCTCGACATCGCCGGCGACCCGCAGAACGCGAGTAAC
Source organism: Pseudomonas sp. AC136 (assembly GCF_979258585.1). Taxonomy (NCBI): domain Bacteria; kingdom Pseudomonadati; phylum Pseudomonadota; class Gammaproteobacteria; order Pseudomonadales; family Pseudomonadaceae; genus Pseudomonas; species Pseudomonas sp. AC136. Next base: position 3,202,370 of record NZ_OZ409865.1, on the reverse strand, counting down.
CCAGCCCCACGCAGCATCAGCCGCACGGCTACGGGCGATGAAGTGATCGAGCTCAGCGTGCCAATGCCGGCCGTGGCCGCCGACGGCGTGCTGGTGCTGCGTCTGCAGGCGACGTGGCAGGGCCAGACCCTGCGTAGCCAGCGCATTCTCAACCTGCACGCTGACACCGGCATCAGCGAAGAAATTGGCGTCGAGCTGCAACCGTCCGCCACCTTGCTGGCCGGCTCGCAGCTGTGGCTGCAAGTGCCGCCTCCGGCGACCATGGGCGACTTCAACAGCACCTCGCAGCTGAACCTGTTCGATCCAAGCGATGCCACCAGCCCGGCCGTGCTGCCGTTCAGCGCCGCGCGTCAGGTTTGGAACAGCCGCTTGCAAGGCACCGCGCTGCGCCTGGACGCTGTGCTGCGTGACCGTTCCGGCCACGAGAAAATCGCCAGCCGCAGCCTGGAAAAACTCGCCTACCTGCAAGCCGAAAACCGTCGTGACGCCATCGACACCGGCTACCGCGCCAGCTTCCTGACCGCCTTGCCGGGCCACGCCGAAGGCGCGGTGTGGGCGGAAAACCAGCAGCGTGACGGCTACCGCATTCGCACCCTCGACGGCCTGGTGGAAAGTCGCGACAGCGGCCATATTCGCCAGCTCACCTACACCGGCGCGTTGCTCGCCGCTCAGGTACGCCGCGACGGTCAGGATTACCTGCGCGTTTGGCGCTGGCAGGCCAACGCCTGGCAAACCGGCACCGAGCAAGCCATTGCCGGCACCCTGCTGGGCGGCAGCGGCGAACTGCTGTTCGTCCGTCATGGCCAGCAAGTGGGCGCCTATGCCGTGGGCAGCGCCGGCTTCGCCGATGTAATTGGCGTGAGCTTCAGCGATGAAATTCGCCAGGTTCAGGTCGACGGTCAGCGCTTGGTAGTGCTCACCAACAAAGGCCTGGAATGGCTGCAACTGGACGACAGCAGCCTGCCGCAACTGGTACGCAGCGCCCGCGTGGCACTGGCCGACCGCATCGGCTTCGCCCTGCAAGGCGAGCGCCTGCTGAGCTGGACCGCCACGCAAGTCAGCAGCCAGACCGTCAGCGGCGACACCCTCGGCGCGGCCACCGTATTGCCAGTGGGTGGCGCGGTCAGCCAGGTGCTCTTCGACGGCGAGCTGAGCTGGCTGAACGTACGCGAAGACCTCTACGGCAACGCCTGGCAAGCCTGGCGCGGCACCGAGCGCGTCGGCGCCTTGAGCAACGAGCGCGAGGCCATGGCCTTTGTGGCCGGTCGCCTGATTTCTCTGCAACAGCGCGACGACATCCAACAACTGGTGGTCGAGCCGCTGGCCGTCGCCGCACCGTCGCGCGTCGCACTCACTGCCCAGGCCGTGCGCCTGCCGTTCGGCGTGTTGGTCGGTGGGTTGCCGGCCGCTGCCGAGGCGGCGCTGGGCGGCGCTGACGTCAGCTTCCGCGACAGCCAGGGCCAACTGCTGGCGGCGCAACCGTATGTGTATCAAGGCGAGCTGGACAGCTACCTGGCGCAACCGTTTGCCAAAGGCCGCGCGTGGATCGTGGCGAGCAGCGCCACCCAGCTCGAGCTGAACCTCAACGATCACGCCGGCAACCAGCAGCTCGACCTGATTGTGGCCGCCAACACCGCCCAAACCGCCAGCCTGAGCCCGGACGACGGTGCGCTGCTGACCGCTGGTGCCCGCCTGCCATTGGCCGCGCACTTTGCAGCCGGCAGCGACGGTTCCGCGTCCGGCTTGAGCGCCAACGGCGAAGCACAACGCGCCGTCACCGGCCTGCGCCACAGCTTCCATTGGCTGAGCCTGCCGAGCACCGACACCGCCAGCCTGCAATGGCAAGACGCCGCCGGTAGCCGCGCCGTCAATTTGCTCACCCAAGCCAACCAGCCGGGCGCCAGCCTGACCCTGAGCGGCGCCGGCAATAACCAGATTTTCGCTGAAGGCAGCACGCTCAACCTCGGCTACCAAGTAGGTGAAGTGCCGGCGTGGGTCGAGGTGCAACTGCTCAGCTTCAACGGCCAGCCACTGCAACGCCTGCTCATCGCCGGCCAGCAAGGCCAGTTCAGCCTGCGTCTGCCGCAAGTCAGCGTGCAGGAAAGTTTCAGCCTGCGCGCCCGTGCCTACTTCGGCGGCGACTTCCACTTTAGCGAGCAGCAACTGAACCTGCGCGTGGCGCCGGCCCAGCAGTTGCCGCAACCGGTGCTGAGCGGCCTGCCGAGCGTGCTGTACGCCGGCAGCCAGGTTGAGCTGCGCCTCAGCGGCGTCGATGCCGCGCGCTATCGCCTGAGCCTGGAAGCCCTGAACGGCAGCGACCAATTGCTCGCCAGCGGCAGTGACAGCCTCAGCCTACGCCTGCCAGCCAACCTGAAAGAGCTGCGCGTGCGCGCGCTGATCAACGACGAACTGGGCAACCAGCAAGAGCAGCGCTGGAACGCGCCGGTGATTGACGCCTGGCACCTGCAAAGCGATGCCGTGCGCGTGCCGTTCGACGTGCTGTTGCCGCAAGTGGGCGGTTACTGGCTGGCGCGCGGTGCCGAGCTGCATGACGCCCAAGGCTTGCGCCAGCGCCTGGGAGGCGACATCGCCGCCATGGATTACCTGCAGCAATACCTGCTGCTTAGCGTTAAAGGCTTCGGCCTGACCCTGCTCGACCCAACCGACGGCCTGCAAACTGCCGGCACCGTCGCCGTTGCCGCACCGCTGCAACACCTGGCCGTGCAGGGCGAACGCATACTCGCTGCCAGCGCTCGTGATCTGTACTGGTTCGACGCCCTCGGCAACCAGCTGAAAGCTGCCGGCACCCAGACCGTTGGCGCCGAAGTGCGCGGCCTGCTCGCCGATGGCGACGGCTTCCTGGTGCTCACCAGCGGCCAACTGCTGCGCCTGTCCGCCAGCGGCCAGACCCTCGCCACCTTTACCGGCGAAGGCCTGCTCAACGTGGTGCGCGCCGGTGACTACCTGCAGGTGCTGGATAACGCCGGCCGCCTGTGGCGCCTGGACGCCAGCCTGAGAGGCAGCGCTACGCAGATCGGCGCGGGTGCCAAGCGCCTGTTCGCTCTGCCAGGCCAGGTGCTGGCGCTGTCGCCGCAACGCATTCAACTGATCGACACCGCCACCCAACAGCGCGTCGGCAACTGGTCGCTGGTGGCCGCCTCGGTCGACGCCGCGCAGTGGACCGGCGGCAAGCTGTGGCTCGGCGGGAGCGAAGGCCAAGTGCTGAACCCGGTTCGCGGCAGCGACGGTTTCGTCAGCCTGTATGACAGCCGCAGCGCCACCACGCCAACCCGTGGCAGCATTGAAAGCCTGGCCCTGCGCGACGGTCAGCTGCTGGTGGCCGCCGATAACTTCGGCGCCCAGGTGTTGCGTCAGGACGCCGCTGGCACTTGGCAATCCAGCCTCTACCCGGAAGCCGCCTTCACCCGCGCCGCCAGCAAAGTGGCAGCCGCCGGCAACACGTGGTTTGTGCTGCAAGACCAGCAGCAACAAGTGCAGGCCCTGAACCGCAGCACCTTGGTCGCGCGCACCGTGTTCACCGGCATCGCCGCCAGCGACCTGGCGGTGTCCAGCGATTACCTGATCGTCGCCAGCGGTGGCAGCCTGCAACTGGCGTCCTTGAACAATCTGGACAGCAAACGCAGCCTGCCGATCACCACGCAAGAGAACCTGCGCCAGCTGTCCGCCCGTGGCCAACAAGCCGCCGTACTCAGCGAAAGCGGCCGCGTATTCCTGGTTGACCTGCGCAGCGACGCGCAGCAGCCAGTGACTGAACTGAGCGGGCAACTGGGCGGCGAAGTGCGTCAGTTGGCGTTCAATGGCGACACCCTGTTCTACCTGCTCGGCGACAGCGCCTGGCGCTACGACCTTCGCAGCCAACAACGCAGCCAACTGCTGATCGGCGCCACCGTCAGCCAGCTGTACCTGGGCGGCAACCTGCTGTGGCTGGAACAACCGCAAACCCAGGGTGTGCGGCTGGATGCCATCGAGCCGGGCACCGGCGCCGTTGTTGCCAGCAGCACCTTGCTGCTGGCCCAGCGCACCACCGCCCTCAGCGTGGAAAACAACCGCCTGGCCGTCGGCCAAGGCACCCAGGGCGTGCAGCTGTTCCAACTGCCCTACGGCCTGGGCGCTGCCGATGCCGCCGTGCTGTCGCCACTGGCCAGCAGCCGCCTGACCCCGGCGCAAGCGCTGCCAATCGGCCTGAACACCGAGGCCCTGCGTGGCGCCGCCTTCAGGATCAACGGCCAGCCAGTGGGCGCGCTCAAACAAGGCCTGACCACCACCAGCCTGCGCCTGCCCGCCAGCCTGCCGGGCGGCCAAGGCTTCGCCCTGACCCTGCGCACCGAAGACGTATACGGCGTGCTGCGCGAATCCACCGCCCGCGACCTGTTCCTGATGCCAGGCGACGGCGTGGCCAACCCGTTCAGCGTCAGCCTCACCGCCGACGAACATTCCTGGCTGCCGCTGCCATTGGCCGTCAGCGCGCAAATTACCGGCAGCCAACAGCCGCTGGCGCAAGTGGAATTCCTGCTCTCGGCCACCACCAATGGCCCATGGCAACGTGTAGCTGTGCGCAAAGCCGAACCGTTCCAAGCCAGCGTGGCACTGGACACCAGCTTCAGCGGCCAGTACCTCAAAGCCCGCGCCGTTGACGTATTCGGCAACAGCGCCGAGTCGGCGGCCAAACGCTTCTACCGCCACCAAGACAATAAAGCGCCGACCGTAACCCTGAGCTACGAAGGCAGCGCCGTCTTTGTCGACAGCAAGAAAGCTGTGCGTGGCTACCCGTTCACCGTCAAAGCGCAAATGGCCGATACCGACGGCGCCCTCGACAAAGCCACCCTGCTGCGCAACGGCCAAGTGGTTGCCGTGGCCTTCGGCAAAAACCAACTCACCTACCAGGACGCCGCCAGCGCCGTGGGCGAGCAGGTGTACAACATCGAAGTGCGCGATCAGGCGGGTAATGCCAGCAGTGCTGAGTTGCGGGTGACGGTGATTGATGACGCCTTCGCCGAAGTAACCGGCCTCGTTCTGCCAGGGGAAATCATCGAGCGCAGCACCTTTAACGTGCAGCTGTCGGCCAAGGACGACGTCGGCCTGAAAGCAGTGGATCTGGTCTGGAATGGCTTTACCGATCACTACGATGTGAGTGGCCTGGCTATTAACGGCCGCAGCTTCAGCGTGCAGGACAAGCGTACCGAGCGCGTGGCTACGACCCTGACTCAGCCATTCAAAGTGCTGCTCACCGACAGCCGTGGCCAAGTCAGCGAATCGCAGCCGCAAACGCTGCGCGTGATTCGCGACCAAGCGCCGAATGCGCAAGCCCTGCAAGTAACCCTGCCGGCCCGTGGCGTTTACGGCGGCCTGGTGCGCTTGAACCTGGGCAATCTCAACGCGCTGGATGACACCGGCGGCCTGGCCCTGCGCGTGGTGCAGCGCGTCGGCGACGTGCGTCAGGAACTGTTTAGCTGCCTGCGCGGCGCTAATGATTACTTCCGCTGCGCCAACGGCGATTACTGGAACAGCTACGCCCGCGACCTGCGCATGCCGGATACCGCGCTGGCCAACGACCAGTTCCGCATTCAGGTGGAACTGACCGACCGCATGGGCCAGCAAGTGCTGAGCCAAGATTACAGCGTGGCCCTGACCCAGTCGCCGAACCTGGTGCGCTTCCAGACTCTACAGGGCAGCGACAACCCAGCCACCGTCGCCGTGCAAAGCCAAGCGCTGTACCGCGTGCAAGTGCTCGACGCCGCCGCGCGCCCTGTGCCAGACCAGCCCGTGCAATGGCGCCTGCGCCGCCTGAGCGACGGCACGGTGGAAAACCTCGCTAGCAGCACCAGCGATGCCAGCGGCTATGCCAGCCTGCCACTCGGCACCGACCGCAGCGTCGGCGAGTACCAGCTGTGGGCGGACCTGCCGCAGTTCAGCCAGATTGCCCGTGCCGAGAAGGCCATCAGCGTGGTAGCCGGTCCGACCCGCCACGTGCTACTCAGCTACCTGCCCGCCATGGCGGCTGGCAGCACCGTGAGCCTGAGCCTGCAGGCGCAGGACAACGCGTTGAACAGCGTGAGCAATGACCAGGCAAGCGTGTTCCAGCTCACCTTGCCGGCCAGCGACTTCCACGTGCTGCCAGGCGCCGGTATCCAGATTTCCAGCACCAGCGCCAACGGCCAGACCGTCGAGCTGGTACGTGTAACCCTGAAAGACGGTCGTGCCCAGTTGAACCTGCAAGCCGGCCAGAGCGTCGGCCGTTTCAACCTGCCGGTGAGCAGCAGCGGTAACCAGATTCGCTATACCTATAACGCCGGCGGCAGCATCAGCAATAACGTGTCGGCGCTGACGCTCGACGTACTGCCGGCCGCCGCCAGCCACCTGCGTCTGGCCAACGACCAGGGCCGTGTACAAGCCAGCGGTGACGTGCTCGCCCGTGGCGTGAAGCAGGACGTGCGCCTGCAAGTGCTGCTGCAAGATCGTTTCGGCAACGCCATCACTCAACTTGACGGCCAGCCGGCCAATCTCAGCGTGCAAGCTCGAGTAACCGGCGCCGCGGCCATCAACGGCCAGGCCGGCACCGCTACCGTCGAGCTGGTGCAGGGTCAAGCCTGGCTGGCGATTAGTGATGAAACCTACGAAGAAGTCACCGTCAGCCTGAGCACCCCGGTTACGGTGTTGCCGCAGCTGAATCTGGACAGCCAGTTCCGCATCAACTTCACCCTGCAGCCGCCGGAAATCATTCGCAGCGTAATCGAAGCGCGCGATGGCACTACGTTGCGCGCCTATTTCGACTACGACGAACCGGTGCGTCTGGACAGCGGCAGCGCGATCAAACTGCTCGAAGGCACCGGCGTGCGTAACGGCACCGCCACGCTTAGCAGCGATGGCCGCAGCCTCACATTCGTAGCGCAGCCTGTGCTGCAACTGGGCCGTTGCTACAACTTCGACACCAGCGACTCCGGCCTGCGTGGCATCGCCCGCAACGACGAAGTGCGCGAGCAGGGCGGCGAGCTGTGCGCGCCGCATGCGCTATTCAACCTCAGCGAACCCGTAAAACTGCTGGCCGGCCAGAGCTATGCCGTGCCGATGCTGCTGGCCGACAACCTCAACTGGTGGACCATCAGTAACGGCCGCGCCGAGCTGGGCGGCCAGAGCCAGGGTTTCAACTGGTATTACGGCCCGACCCGTACCGTGACCGTGCCTGAGTTCTTCACCCAGGGTAACAGTGCGGTGGTTGACGGTGCGCTGCTCCCGCTGACCCTGAGCGGCACGTTGCCAGGCACGCCGGCCAAGCCGGTAGTCATCGGCAACGCGCTGGAGATTCAGGTATTCGACCCGCTGACAGACTTCGACGGCGACGGTCTGCTGAACAAGCTCGAACTGGAAACCGTCGGCCTCGATCCAACGCTGACCGACAGCAATGGCAATGGCATCGAGGACGGCGCCGAAGACTTCGACGGCGACGGCCTGACCAACCTTGAAGAGCAAACCGCCGGCACCAAACTGCGCGTGATCGACACCGACGGCGACGGTTTGTCTGACGGCGCCGAAGTGCGCACCCACCGCACCGATCCGCTGAACGCCGACACCGACGACGACGGCATGACCGACGGCCAGGAAGTCAGCAACATTCCAGCCTCTTCGCCGCTGAAGAAAGACACCGACAACGACGGCATTCCAGACAAGCTGGAAATCGACATGGGCCTCAACCCAAGCGATGCCAACGACGGCACCGGCGACAAAGACAGCGATGGCCTGAGCAACGCCCGCGAAGTGCTGCTCGGCACCCAGATCAACAACCCGGACACCGACGGCGACACCCTTAAAGACGGCGCCGAAGTCGATCAACTGCACACCGACCCGCTGAAAGCCGACACCGACGCAGACGGCCTGCGCGACGACGAAGACAGCCAGCCGCTGATCAAAGACACCCAGGCGCCAACCGTTGCGCTGGTGAACCCGGCGCCGGGCAAACAGCTGATCAAAGGCCTCAACCTGGTCATCACCCCAAGCCTGCAAGACAACGGCCGTGTGACCAAAGTGTCGGTACGCCTCAACGGTGCGCAGATTGCCCTGCTCACCAGCGCGCCGTTCACCTACGCCATGGCCCTGCCGGCCGATGCCGACAGCCTGCGCCTGGAACTGATCGCCACCGACACCAACAACAACCAGGGCAGCAGCGGCGAGCACACGTTCGCCCTGGTAACCGACCCGCTGACCACCGTGATCGGCCGCGTATTGGGCAGCAGCAACCAGCCAATTGCCGGCGCGCAGGTTGAAGCGCTGGGCATCACCGCCAGTACCGCCGACGACGGCAGCTTTGTGATCACTGGCGTGCCGGTTGCGCCGGGCCATGTGCAGGTTATTGCCAACGGCATTCTCGGCAGCCAGGGCGTGACCGCGACTTCCGCCGATGTGGAGCCGGTGTGGGGCGGTACTACGGATGTGGGTGTAATTACGCTGGTGTCGCCGAAGGTGCGGGTGGGGTATTTCAACGTCAGCGAAGGCGTCGGTCGCCCTTACCAGCAATTGGTGATCGAGCGTGCCGGCTACGAACCTGTACTGATTGAAAACCTGTCTACTTTCGACTTGTCGACCATCGACATGCTGACTGTCGATAGCTCTCGCGGTTACTACGGCAATGGTGCTTACACCAACAACCTGAGCAAGGTGTCGAGCTTCGTTAATAGCGGCGGCGTGCTGCTGGTCAACGAAGAGGCCAATTCCACCAACGGGGCGGTGACAGATGTTCCGGGCCGGCCGGCCATCGAATCTGTGTGGACTGGCGACTGGAATTATTTGGTACCGACTCAGCGCTGGTCTGGCGTCAGCGAAGGCAAAGCCGGCTCCTGGTGGCCGCACCGCGGCATCTCTTCGAGCTTGGCGTATATGCGCCTGGAGACCCTAGGCAGCGACATCGTGCCGCTGACCTATTCGGGCGCACGTGCCGACAAACGCGTGACGTCGGTACGCTACGCCTACGGTGCCGGCCAGGTTTATTACGGCCACACCCGCAACCAAATCTGGCGTCCGGAGGATACGAATCCGCTGTTGACGGTCCATGCGCCGAACGTGCTGGTGCTGATGCACGAGCTGACCCTCAAAGACAGCGACAACGACGGCCTCAAAGACGTTTACGAATATGCCAATGGCACCAGCGCCTTTAACCCGGATCGCGACGGCGACGGCTTGCTGGATGGCTTCGAAGTTAAATACGGCTTCAACCCGCTGGTGGCCGGCGAGCAGAACCTCGACACCGATGGCGATGGCCTGAGCAACCTGCGCGAGCAGGAGCTGGGCACCCATCCACGTCAGGCTGACAGCGATGAAGATGGTCTTAACGACGGCCTTGAAGTTAGCCAGCACAACAGCGATCCGCTGAGCGAAGACACCGACCTTGACCGCGTGCTTGATGCCGTGGAAATCAGCAACGGCGCCAACCCGCGCAAAGCTGACAGTGACGACGATGGCATCAGCGATTACGAAGAACTCAATACCTACGGCACGCTGCCGGGCAACCCCGACACCGATGATGACGGCCTGTCTGATTTCATTGAAACCAAAGGCCCGTACGAAGACATTCTCGACCCGCGCAACAGCGTCGACGCCGCGCAGGATTACGACCAGGACGGCCTGAGCAACAAGCAGGAAATTCTCGATACCCTGACCAATCCGAAGGTCAAGGACAGCGACAACGACGGCCTGAGCGACGGCGCCGAAATGCAGGCTGGCCTCAATCCGCTCGACGCCGACATGGATAAAGATGGTCTGCTGGACGGCGAAGACGCCGAGCCGCAAGCCAAAGACCTGTTGCCACCACAAGTGGCGCTGACGTCGCCGGCTGCGGGTTCGAGCCTGGTGCATGGCCAGCAGCTGCGCCTGGTTGCCAGTGCTACCGATAATGGCCGCGTTACAGAGGTGACGTTCTACGTGAACGGCTCTGCGACGGGCAGCTTCGCCAAAGGTCCGTACGAGCACCTGATCGTGGTGCCGGAGCAGGGCAGTGAGCTGACTGTAGAAGTCAGCGCTCGTGACACCAACGGCAACGAAAGCCGCACCGCCGTGCAGCGTTTCAGCATCAGCGCCGACGCTGGCACGCAGGTGACTGGCCGCGTGGTGGACGGCAACGGCACGCCAGTGGCGGGTGCCAAGGTGCGCCTGGTCAACGACTTTGCACGTGGCCCGGTTGTGCCGGTTTCGTACAGCTTCGACAAGGTTGCGCATTCGTCCTATGCCGATGACACCGCTCGTCAACTGAACGATGACCAGCTCGGCCGCGCCGGCTTCAACATCGACCTCGGCCAAGGCACTGCTTATGAGTGGTTGGGCTGGAATACCCAAGTGGTGAACGTCGATTACGACTTCGGCCGCTCGGTACTGATCGACAGCATCAGCGTAGGCGCGACCCAGGATTACCTGAGCAACGTGGTGCTGCCGTCGGTTGAAGTGTTCCAGCGCCTGGGCGATACGTGGGTCAGTGCCGGCACGCTGATCGTGCCGCCGAGCTCCAGCAACGACAACAGCAACACCGCGACCGGCCCGCACCGTTGGCTGGATGTATCGGACCTGAACATCCAGAGCCGTTATGTGCGCGTTGCATTGAAAGGCACCGGCAGCTGGATATTTGTCGATGAAATCGATTTCTCGAATGCCAGTGGTGGCAGTACCGCTGATGCCAATACAGCCACCACCGACAGCCAGGGCCGTTACACCTTGAATGCCGGGACCACCCTGCTCGATCCGCAGGTTAAGGCCACTGCCGTGTTCGGCAGCCAACCGGTTAGCGCCATCAGTCCCGTATTTGAGCCCGTACGCGGCGGCACCAGCAGTGTTGCCGATCTGGTGCTAAATGCCCAAGGTCGCCGCGCGTTTGAGCCGATCCAGGGCCGTCACCTCGCCTATGACAGCCGTGAGCAGAACTCAGCCAAGACCCTGAACAATCAGTACACCTGGGACTTCGATACTTATTACGGCAACATTCAAACCGCCAGCAATTACAGCTTCTACTACGCCCAGTACGTACAGGTGAACGGCGCGGAATACGGCAACGAATCGCATCGGTACCTGATGCGCCAGAACGGCCGTGAATTGACCCTGCCCGCCAGAGCAATGGACGCGTTGCAGGTCAGCCGCAAACTTTACGTGCCGCAGAACCAGGCATACGCCCGTTACCTGGACCTGTTCGAGAACCCGACCGACAACGACATCAGCGTGCCGGTGCGCATCCATGGCCAGTTCTACAACGATCCGCGCCGCATCACCGCAACGTCTTCGGGCGATACCGTGGTGGATACCGAGGACCGCTATCTGGTGTCGGACGATGCCACCGATAACGGCGGTCGTCCGGCCTCGGGTGTGTTGTTTGGTGGTCAGGTCGCCCCGTTGCAGCCAATGGCCTTCACCGGCAATGCGAACGGTTACTCGGTTACCTATTGGCTCACCGTACCGGCCCGCAGCCGCAAGGCGATCCTGCACTATGCCGTGCAGAACAACAGCCGTGCCGAGGCCAAGCGCATTCTCGATGAGCTGTCGGCTGCGGATTACCAAGAGCCGAATCTGACCGTTGAAGAACAGCGCGACATCGCCAACTGGACCACCCTGGTGGACAGTGATCGGGATGGCATTGTCGACCTTGACGAAGTCCTGCAAAGCCTCGACCCGCTCAACGCCGATAGCGATAACGATGGCCTGAACGACGGCTTCGAACAGCGCTATGGCTTTAACGCCAAAGCCGGCGATGGCCAAGCGCAGGTGGACACCGACGGTGACGGCTTGAGCAACCTGCAAGAGCAGGAGGCCGGCACGAATCCGCACCAAGTCGACACCGATGGGGACAGCTTAAGCGACGGCGCTGAAGTGCTGATTCACCACACCAATCCGTTGACCCGCGATACGGACCTGGACGGCCTCTACGATGCTGACGAAATCAGCCGCGGCACCAATCCGACGCTAGTCGACACAGACGGCGATGGTCTTAGTGATGCCGCTGAAGTCAGCGTGCACGGCACCGATCCGCTGAAAGTCGACAGCGACGAAGACGGCATGTCCGACAAGTTCGAAGTCGATAACAACCTGCAGAACGTCGACGCTGCCACCGACACCGATAACGACGGGCTGAACAACCTGGGCGAGTTCCTGGCTGGCACCGATCCGCGTAATCCGGATAGCGATAACGACGAGCTGCTCGACGGCTGGGAAGTGTCGGGTAACGTCGCAAGTGATCCGTTGATGGTGGACACCGACGCGGGCGGCCGTCAGGACATCAACGAGCGTTATGTTGACGGCACCAATCCGAAAGTAGCTGGCGACGACCGGGCAATGGTGTACCCGTATTGGTCCGTCAACGACGAGAACAACCGTAGCTTCACATTCGCTGAGAATGGCGACGGTTATTCGAGTACCGGTAACGCGATTAACAGCAATCGGGCGTTCCAGTTGATTGTCGACAACGCCTATTACAACTACCGCTACCTGCAAGCCACTACATCCGCCAACGGTCGCGAGTATCACTACGAAGCCCGCCGCATGAACAACCTGGTCGTCAGCCGTCGTGTGCTGGTGCCAAGTGCTGGCGGCGCCTATGTGCGCTATCTGGAGATCATCGACAACCCGACGAGCCAGGAGCAGGTCACCAATGTGCGCCTGCAGTCCTACTACGGCGCCGACTACGACAGCCAGGTAGCTGTGGTCACCAGCAGCGGCGATGCGCAATTGACCGCAAACGATGACTTCCTGGCCCTGCGAGATACCGCCAATGCCAGCCGTCCTGTTCTGCTGCACGTACTGGCCGGTAACGCCCGGCGTCGACAGGGCACCAGCTACATGGACCAGGCTGGCCGCTTGTGGCAGGCCGATTACCAACTGCGCATTCCGGCCGGCGAGCGCCGCGTGATCATGCACTTCGCCACCCTGGAAGGCTCCACGGATGCCGCCCTGGCCACTGCTGCCAAATTGCGTAGTCTTAAAGGCCTGGGGCTGGATAACATCGACCCGATCATGGCCGGCAAAGTGGTCAACTTCTTTGCCTTCTATGACAAGGACGAAGACGGCTTGAGCGACGCGGATGAAACCCGTCTGGGCACCGACAGCAACAACCCGGACAGCGACGCCGACGGCATTCCGGACGGCCAGGACAGCGAGCCGCTGGTAGCCGACGCCACCGCGCCAAACGTCAGCTTCGAACCGCTGCCTGTGGTGCGCCGTTATGCCGGCGAACCGCTGGACGTGACCGCATTGGTCAACGACAACGGCATCGTCACCAAGGTCGAGCTGCTGCAAGACGGCGAGCTGCTAGAAACCCGCAGCGCTGGCGGCCGCCAGACCTTCACCGTGCTGCTGCCGGATGCCGCAAACACACTGCTCCAAGTACGCGCCACGGACAGCCATAACAACGTGCGCACGGTTGATCTCACCGTGAACGTCAACGTCGACCCGCAACTGACTTTCAGCGGCCAGGTGCTCGACAAGCTCGGCAATCCGGTAGCAGGCGCAACCGTGCAGGTGAAAGCCATGCAAGCCACTACTGATAGCTCGGGCCACTACCGCCTGAGCGGCGTATTGAGCCGCGACACGCGCCTGCAAATCAGTGCCTCGGCCGTGTTCGGCGCACAGCGCATGCTCGCCAACCGAGAGGTCGATATTCCGGCCGACAGCGAGTCTGTAACTGTTCCTGCGCTGGTGCTGGAGCCAGAAGGGCGTCGTGCAACAGGGCTTATTCCGGAAAGCCAGCTGAGTTATGAAGGCGATGTCGGCTTGCCTGTAAACCTGATTGGCAACGGTTATATGTGGGACGTGCGTGGCGATGGCCATATCGAATTGGGCAGTGACGATGCCTACGACCATGGCCAATTGCTGACCGTGAATGGCTACGAAATGCCGTGGGTATCGCAGGGCAAGTTGCGCCTCTCCGGTCGTGAAGTGACCTTGGCGCAGCAGACCATTTCCGGCGGACTACGCGTGAGTCGTAAGGTCTACGTGCCAGCGGATCAAAGCTACGCGCGCTTCCTGGAAGTGATCGAAAACACGACCGATAACGAGATGACCGTGCCGGTTCGCATAAGCGGCAATCTCGGCTCTGACGGCGGTACGCGGATTATCAACACCTCGTCCGGCGACACCGCGTTCGGCATCGACGATTACTACCTGTTGACCGACGACGAGTCCAATGGGAGCGGCGACCCTGCCATGGGCCACCTTTTCGGCTCGGCGGACGCGAAGGTAAAACCTGTCGCTGTCGACCTGAACATCGATAACTACAGCATGAGCTACAGCCTCACCCTGCAGCCGCATAGCCGTCAGGTGCTAATGCACTACGCCGTGCAGAACTACAGCCGTGCCGAAACCCAGCGTGTGCTTAATGAACTGAGCGCGACTACGTTCGAAGAGATTGGTCTGACCGTCGAAGAGCACGCCCAGTTAATCAATTGGCAGAGCCTGGTGGACAGCGACAACGACGGCCTTCCAGACGCCGAAGAAATTCCGCTGGGTCTCGATCCGAGCAACGGCGATTGGGATAACGACGGTATGCCCGATGGGCAGGATGATGAGCCGAAGGTAGCGGATGTTACGGCGCCGGTTATCGAACTCAGCAGTTCCGAAGGGCCTTACTACCCCAACTACAGCGTGAGCCTCACAGCGTCCGTTACCGACAATGGTCGGGTGGCGCGGGTTGAACTGTGGCAAGACGGCGTGTTGGCCCAGCAGGGTGCTCAGGGCGGTCATTTGAACTACGACGTGGCCATTCCGTCTGGCGTCAGCGCCACCACGCTCGAACTGCGGGCCATTGACACCAATGGCAACGCCGCTGCCAAAACGCTGCTGCTCGACATTGATGACGCGCCGCCCACGCTGTTCACCGGCCGTGTGGTCAACCAGTTGGGTAAACCGATGGCTGGCGTCACCGTTGAAACGCGTCTGGATCATTGGGAAACGGACTTCGGCAACGCAGTCGTGACCGATGCTGACGGCCGCTTCGAAACGCAAGAGATCGATCCGCAGCAGGGTTCGAGCTGGTTCGTGCGCATTCAGAAAACGGCGCTCGATGAAACCGTTGAAGTGGTTGTTCCGGTGTCGATCGAGGGGGCTGGTAGCTACGAGCTTGGCGAGTATGAGCTGAAGGTTGATGAGAGTTGGGTGCAGCCGATTCAGGCCCAGGGCGTTGCGTATGACCCCTCGAACCAATCGATTTTCACAGTGCCTGGTTCTGGTCAAAGTGTGGTAGTGCAGGGCGATGAGATTCGCATGAGTGATGGCGTGGCCATCGTGCCTCTTCGCAGTAACGCCTACCTCGGCGAATCCAGCAGCTTCCTGGTTGATCAACAGGCCGACCGCCTCATGTTCTCTTGGATAGGCATGTTGTTGTATGAGGAAGGGTCTGAAGAGCCGGGTCTGGTGGATATGCAGGTCACGTTCTACGCCGATGGTCGCATCGAAACGCGTTACTACAATCTGCCTGAGCGTGGTTGGGGTTACAGCGATGTCACCTTCACGTGGTCGCGTATTTACCCAAGCAGTTACAGGGTGGATTGGAGCGAGGCTAATGGGCACCAAGTGTTCCTGGGCCAGCAGATCAGCGAAAGTTTTGAAGGACGTCCAGATCTGGGTGGAATGACCATCACCTACCTACCGACCGAAATCGGCACGTACCAAGTGCAACTTGGGCGCCTGCCAGGCCGTACCGATAGCGATGGTGATGGTCTGTCCGACCTCAACGAAATCTTCCTCGGCACCGATCCGAACGCGGCGGATACCGACGGTGACCAACTGTGGGATGGCTTCGAGCTGTACAGCGAGTTCGATCCCCTGACCGCCGAAGAAGGTATCGCAGGCCAGGATCCGGATGAAGATGGCCTGACCAACCTGCAAGAGCAGGGACTGGGGACGGATCCGCATAACCGCGACACCGACGGCGATGGCTTGTCCGATGCCGCCGAGGTGCAGGAGCACCACACCAACCCGACGTTGGCGGACAGTGATGGCGATGGCCTTACCGATGGCCAAGAAGTCGAACTGGGCAGCGACCCGTTGAAGCTCGACTCAGACGGCGACGGTTTGTTTGATTTCGACGAGGTCAACCGCTACTACACCAACCCGGCCAAAGCAGACTCGGACGATGACGGCATGTCCGACAAGTTCGAGATCGACTACGATGTTGGCGATGCTAACAGTGACCCGGATGGCGACGGTGTCGACAACCTGGAAGAGTTCCGCAACGGCACCCACCCCCGTCGTCTGGACACCGATAACGATGGCCTGCCGGAC
Source organism: Pseudomonas sp. AC136 (assembly GCF_979258585.1). Classification (NCBI taxonomy): domain Bacteria; kingdom Pseudomonadati; phylum Pseudomonadota; class Gammaproteobacteria; order Pseudomonadales; family Pseudomonadaceae; genus Pseudomonas; species Pseudomonas sp. AC136. The sequence goes on along the minus strand of NZ_OZ409865.1, from coordinate 3,186,110 downwards.
CAGTTCGAGATCGCCACGTTTGGTGCTGAAGCAGCCAGAACGTTCGACAGCGATGGCGGCGGTCGCGGTGACGGTGACGAACTGTTCGTGGACGGGACGGATCTCGAAAACTCTAATGATGACGCCCAACAGATTTACAACGGTTATTACGCAGAGCCTAGGACTGAAGCAGGTCTGAAGGTGCGCATTAGTCGCACAGGTGAGTTCAGCTTTAACGAGCCTGAAAACGGACCGCTCTTGGTGCAAAACGCCGCGAGCCTGGCCGGCTACAGGTTTGAAAGCAGCGAAAACTACGATCCACAATTCATCGAAATGCCGCGTGGTTTGACTCAGCTAGCAGGCGAGTCGATCTGGCGGAGTTCGCTGGTGGCGCTGGACAGCGGCTTACTAGTCAGCCGCGAGTTCTATGTGCCCACTTCCGGACGTGGTTTTGTGCGAGTGCTGGACAAGTTTTACAACGTGACCGACCACGTCATTACCACGGAACAGCGCCTGACCAGCGACAACGTTTATTCGAGCCAGGCTTACGAACAGCAAACCTCAAGCGGCGACAACCAGCTGGACGTCACCGACACCTGGCTGCGCCAGCGCAAAAATAACTATGAAGCCGAGCCTGGCCCAATCTCGCTAATCAACGTGTTTGCCGATGCGGCGGGACGTCAACGCTTGAACGCCGACATCGTGTCCAGCAACAGTTACACAAACTGGACTATCGGCTACCGCTTTGACGTGCCAGCTAACGATCACCGCGTGGTGATGAACTTCTACGCGCTCGAGAACCCGGATAGTCCCCAGCAAAACACCACCCAAGTGCTACAAAGCCTTGGCGAAAACAGCTTGCACGGTATCGCCGCTGAAGACCGCTCGCGCATCGTCAACTTCACCCTGTGCGCCGATGCGGACAGTGACGGGTTATGCGACAGCGCCGAGCAGCAGGCCGGTACCCAACTGAACAACCCGGACACCGACGCCGACCATTTCAACGACGAACTGGAAGTTCGCCTGGGAAGCGACCCAACTGACGCGCAGTCGATGCCGCTGATGGACATCTATACGTTTGCCGACTCCGGCGACCAGATCAAATTCATGCGCCAAAACGGCTTCAAGGGCACGCGCAGCCAGGTGACGACTTTCTATGAGCGCTTTGCGGGCGTCGATTTCGACAACCATGCGGGCATGTGGCTGGTAGATAGCGACAGCGAGACGCTGTCTGCTCGTTCGTTCGACCTCGACAGCTTGACGCTGAACGTTGAAGAAACTGTCGAGGCCGAAGGTGAATTGCTCGATAGCGCTGTGATTGAACAGAAGTCGAACTGGCTGCGCTTGGTCGAGCGGGAGATGGAAGAAGGCGCCGACCCGATTCCGGTGCTGTCTCTGGGCAATCGTACCCAGTGGGGCGCCAACAATTACGCGGAACGGACTGCAGATCTGCGCTGCGGCGCGGGCTTGAGCGAATGGAACGGTCTGCCTCTGGTACTTAACGGCTGCACATTGAGCCGCTACGACTCGCATACCACCAGCGACTTCGTGCCGCTGGTGAACTTGAGCTTCTCCACCGACTTCGCCACCCAACCCAAAGTCCTGGCCCTCGACGCCGCGCCGCAAATCAACGCCGTCCTAGCCCTAATCGAAGACACCCTCGACGGCACCACCCGCCGCAGCCTCGGCCTGATCGATATGAAAACCGGCAACGTCACGCGCCTGAGCGCCATGCCGGCCGATGCGAAAGGGCTGGCGGTGAAGTTTAAAGATTTCCAGAATGAACCAAAGTGGCCCTTTGAGGTCCCGCAGACCTGATTTGTGAGCCAGTTCACGCCCCCTTGCGTGGCTGCCCTGTATATCGCACACCGCGATAAATGGAATTTGACCTTACACAATGGTGATTTGAATGAAGCAGTTCCAACGCCTGGTCCTCGTGACTGCTGTAGTGGCCGTGGCTTTGACTGGATGTGATTCGGGTGGCGATTCGATTGCCGAAGTGAACGGCAAGCCGGTGACGCAGGAGCGCTTCGATGCGTACCTGAAGTTCAAGCGCGTGCCCACGCAAAATGCCGAGTTGGTGAACCGTGAGCTGGATGAGTATCTGGAGCGCGAGGGCCTGGCTGGGCAGATTGAAGAACAGAAGCTGTTGCCTGCCGAGCAGGTGGAAGCCGAGGTGGCGGAGTTCCGTAAGCAGATGCTGATCGGCCGCTACTTTGAGGAGTTCCTGAAAGAGCGCGTGACGGACGAGGCGGTACGTAATTACTACGCCACTAACCCTGATCAGTTCCAGGCCAAGAAAATTCACGTCGCCCACATTCTGGTGCGTACCAATCCGGGCTTGAGCGAGTCGGAGCGCCAGGCGCTGCTGACCAAAGCCAGCGCCATTTATACCAAGGCCAATTCCCAGGAAGATTTCACTGCCCTGGCCAAGGAGTATTCCGAAGACCAGCTTTCTGCCCAGCACGGCGGCGACCTGGGTTGGTTGCAGGAAGGCGCTATCGATCCGGCGTTCAGCACACGCATTTTCGCCATGAAAGCGGGCGAGTTGTCGGAGCCGGTGGTTACCCCGTTTGGCTTCCATATCGTCAAGGTGTTGGAAGGCCCGCAGGTGATCAAGCAGCCGTTCGAAAGCGTGGCGGGGGACATTCGTTATCGCCTGCGCCAGGAGGCCAAAGCCGCCGAGCTGGAGCGCTTGAAAGCTGCCGCGAAAATCGAGAAGAAAGACGCACCTGAAGCGCCGAAAGCCGCTGAAGCGGACAAGCCAGCAGGTGAAAACCGTGCATCCAGCTAAGTACGCCGGCGCCGCTCTGGCGCTTGCCGTGCTGCTGGCCGGCTGTAACGACGACAGCAAACAGGCACTCAGCGAGGTGCCGGTCGAGCCGTCGGCCACGCTGGTGACCGTGGATAAAACCCCGATCACCCGCGCCCAGCTGGAGCTGACCATCGAGCGCACGCTCGGCGAGTCGGCGCCGCTGTATGCCAACGAAGAAGTGGAACGCAAGATTCTTGAAAGCCTGGTTAGCAGCCGGGCCATGGCCTTGCTCGCCGAGCGTGAGCTGGATGCCAGCGAGCATGAGCAACTGGAGCTGAAAACCCAGGCGTATCGCGAAGAATTGCTGGTGCGCAATTACCTGCAAGCCCATGCCGATCCGCAGCCGGTCACCAATGAGCAGGTGGCCGATTACTACAACCGTCACCAGGACGAGTTTGGTGGCGGCGTCGAGAAAAGCTTCGAAATTATCGCCAGCGATCAGGAGCTGGAACCGGCACAGCGTACCGAGCTGATCACCTTGCTTAGCGGCACGCAGGTGCAGAGCAAAGATTGGCAGAAACTGGTGGCCGACTGGCGTCAGGCCGGCAAGCCGCTGCAATACCGGCAAAGCCGCCTGAAGCTCGACCTGCTCGAACAACCGCTGCGCAGCCTGGTGGAACCCACCGCGGCGGGCAGCATTGCGCCGTTGTATGTAGACGGCCAGCTGATGCTGGTGCGCGTGACCGCCGTGCAGCAGTTGCCGGCAAAACCGCTGGCTGAGGTGAGCGGGGCGATTCGCGAAAAACTGGCACCGCAAGCGCTGAAACAGGCCGTTAAAAGCCTGAGCAGCGAGGCGTTGAAAGGCGTGGATGTGCAGTACAGCTCGCACTAGACGAGCAACACCTGGGCCGGGCGCGTAGCCGGCAACTTTCAAGGACAGCGGTAGGCAAGGATGAACGTTATGGGGATGCTCGGGGGCAAGCGCGCAAGTGGCCGACTGTTGGTTGGCCTGCTGTGCCTGAGCGCGGCCGCTGCGCACGCCGCCGACTCGTGCCGGGCGGTGTTTACCTCCGGTCTGCAAACCCACGGCACTGGTGGCATCAACTTCCAGTGGGGCGGCCAGCTCGCCGACAACCCCGGCCTTTCGCTAGACAGCCTCAAAGTCCAAAGCGCGTTCGCCTCGCCCAGCTGCGGCAGCAAAAACTGCACGGCTAGCGGCCAGGCGGCCGGTGATTTGCTCACCCTGAAATTGCCCGCCGTCAGCGGCCAGTACGACCTGCGTCTGGGCTACCTGGGCAATGGCGAAGCCGGCGGCGACGAAGTAAACCGCTACCGCACCATCGAGCTGGAAAGCGCCGCCACCCTCAGCTTTAACCCGCGTCACCAGGCCTATTACATCGAGCGCCTGAGCCTCGGCTATGGCGCTAAGGTCACGTTGGCGCCGGGCCGTTACTGGATCGGTCAGCTGGACATGGCCAGCAACAGCCAACTGCGCGTGGCCAGCGGCACCGCAAAAATTATGGTCGGCAGCGCCGTGAACCTGCCATATCAGGCGCGCCTCAACGCGGGTGACGACGGCAGCGGGCGCCCGGAAGGCCTGCAACTGTTTGTGCGTGGCAACGTGGTGCAGGAATCGGCCAGCGTTATCAACGGCCTGGTGTATGCCGAGGGCGAATACCGCTCGGCTTTTGCCGCACGGCTGACCGGCGCCCTGAATGCCCGCAGCGTTGACGTTGGCAGTGCCGCACGCATCGAAACGCGCATGGCCGCCATCAATAGCGCCAGCTGGAATACCCAGTGCCAGGAACGCGCGGACCTCGACGGCGACGGCATCCTCGACCTGCTCGACGACGACACCGACGGCGACAGCTACGACGACGAACGCGAGCGCGTCGCCGGCAGTAACCCGCTCAATGCGCAAAGTATTCCCACCGTGGCGCCGCCGGCCGTGCAGCCGAGCATGTGCGTGGCGTCCTTTGCCAAAGGCCTGCAAACCCACGGCAGCGGCGGGCGTATCAGCTTTGCCCTGAACGCCCAGTTGCGCGATGCGCCGTCGGCGTACCTGGCCACCAACCGCGTCGATAACAGCTTTGCCTCCAGCGTGCGCAGCTGCGGCACGCAAGATTGCCAAGCGAGCTTTAGTCCCGCGCCAGTGCCGGTCATGCCGAGCTTCCGTGCCACCAGCAGCACCTTCAAGCAAGACGTCGCCTACGCCGGCAACCTGACCCTCGACGGCAGCCGCAAAGAGTGGCAACGCCTTAACGTCAACGGCACCGCCAAGGTGCGTTTCAACGTGGCCGGCGACTACCTGCTCAAAGAGCTGGAACTGGGTTACCGCAGCACCCTGGAACTGGCACCTGGCGATTACTGGATCGACAAACTGACCCTGGGCAGCGAGTCGAAAATTACGCCCATTGGTAACGGCACCGTGCGCCTGCACGTGCTGAAGAACCTCGAACTGCCGTGGCTGGCGTTGATGAACGCCACGGCTTACGAAACCCCCGGCGATGCCTCGCGCCTGCTGGTGCTGGCCGAAGGCAACGTCACCCTTGGCTCCAACGCTACCCTGGCCGGTTTCGTCTACGCCAAGGGCAGCGTCACCCAGCAATACGCTTCGCGGCTTTATGGCGGCGCGGTCGCCAGCACTGTCACGCTCGACACCCTGGCGCGCACCACCCATAACGCGGCGCAACTGAGCAAGGTCGACTTCGGCTTGCTGTGCGACCTGGACGGCGACGGTATTGGCGACAACACCGACCCGGACCGCGACGGCGACGGCATCTCCAACGATTACGAAGAGCAGGTCGGCACCAACCCCAACGACGCCAGCAGCGTGCCGCCTGACCTGGACCGCGACGGCATTCCCGACGCCGTCGACAGCGACCGTGACGGCGACGGCGCGGCGAACGACGTTGACGCCTTCCCCAACGACCCCAGCGAAAGCAAAGACCTCGACGGCGACGGCATTGGCGATAACAAAGACCCGGACCGCGACGGCGACGGCATTTCCAACGACTACGAAACCCAGTTGGGCACCAACCCCAACGACAAGACCAGCGTGCCGCCCGACTTGGACCGCGACGGTATTCCCGACGCGCTGGACGGCGACCGTGACGGCGATGGCGTGGCCAACGACGTGGATGCATTCCCCAACGATGGGGCCGAAAGCAAAGACCTCGACGGCGACGGCATCGGCGACAACGCCGACCTCGACCGTGACGGCGACGGTATTTCCAACGCCTACGAAACCCAACTGGGCACCGACCCGAACGACAAAGCCAGCGTGCCGCCGGACCTGGACCGCGACGGCATTCCCGACCCGCTCGACTTCGACCGCGACGGCGACGGCGTAGACAACGACAAAGACGCCTTCCCCAACGACCCGCGCGAAACCCGCGACCTGGACGGCGACGGCATTGGCGATAACGCCGACCTCGACCGCGACGGCGACGGCATCTCCAACGACTACGAAGTGCAGGCCGGCAGCAACCCGGACGACAAAACCAGCGTGCCTGCCGACCTCGACAAAGACGGCATTCCCGACGCGCTGGACAGCGACCGTGACGGCGACGGCGTGGCCAACGACGTTGATGCGTTCCCCAACGACCCGACTGAAAGCCGCGACCTCGACGGCGACGGCATCGGCGACGGCAAAGACCCGGACCGCGACGGCGACGGCATTTCCAACGACTACGAAGTGCAAGCCGGCACCAATCCGGACGACAAAACCAGCGTGCCCGCCGACCTCGACAAAGACGGCATTCCCGACGCCGTTGACGACGACCGCGACGGTGACGGCGTGGCCAACACCGTTGACGCGTTCCCGAACGACCCAAGCGAAAGCCGCGACCTCGACGGCGACGGCATCGGCGACAACAAAGACGCCGACCGCGATGGCGACGGCGTGTCCAACGACTACGAAACCCAGCTGGGCACCAACCCGGACGACAAAGCCAGCGTGCCGGCCGACCTCGACAAAGACGGCATTCCCGATGCACTGGATGACGACCGCGACGGCGACGGCGTGGCCAACGACGCGGACGCGTTCCCCAACGATGCAGCCGAAAGCCGCGACCTCGACGGCGACGGCATTGGCGACAATGCCGACACCGACCGCGATGGCGATGGCATTTCCAACGACTACGAAACCCAGGTCGGCACAGACCCGAACGACAAAACCAGCGTGCCCGCCGACCTCGACAAAGATGGCATTCCGGACAGCCTCGACGGCGACCGTGACGGCGACGGCGTGGCCAACGAGGCCGACGCATTCCCGGACAACGCCAGCGAAAGCCGTGACCTCGACGGCGACGGCATTGGCGACAACGCCGATACCGACCGCGACGGCGACGGTATTTCCAACGACTACGAAACCCAGGCCGGCACCGACCCGAACGACAAAACCAGCACGCCGCCAGACTTGGACGAAGACGGCATTCCGGACAGCCTCGACGATGACCGCGACGGCGACGGCGTGCGCAACCCAGACGACCTGTTCCCCGACAACCCGGCCGAGGCAAAAGACCAGGACGGCGACGGCATTGGCGACAACGCCGATACCGACCGCGACGGCGACGGCATTTCCAACGACTACGAAACTCAGCTGGGCACCAACCCCGACGATAAAACCAGCGTGCCGGCCGACCTCGACAAAGACGGCATTCCCGACGCGCTGGACAGCGACCGTGACGGTGATGGCGTAGCCAACGAGCAAGACGCACTGCCCGATGATCCAAGCGAAACCCGCGACCAGGACGGCGACGGTATCGGCGACAACAAAGATGCCGACCGCGATGGCGACGGCATCTCCAACGACTACGAAATTCAGGTCGGTACCAATCCGGACGACAAGGCCAGCGTGCCTGCCGACCTCGACAAAGACGGCATTCCTGACAGCCTCGACAGCGACCGTGACGGCGACGGCGTGGCCAACGAGGCCGACGCATTCCCGGACAACGCCAGCGAAAGCCGTGACCTCGACGGCGACGGCATTGGCGACAACGCCGATACCGACCGCGACGGCGACGGTATTTCCAACGACTACGAAACCCAGGCCGGCACCGACCCGAACGACAAAGCCAGCACGCCGGCAGACCTCGACAAAGACGGCATACCAGACAGCCTCGACAGCGACCGAGATGGCGACGGCGTGGCCAACGACGCCGATGCCTTCCCCGACAACGCCAGCGAAAGCCGCGACCTCGACGGCGACGGCATTGGCGATAACGCCGATACCGACCGCGACGGCGACGGCATCTCCAACGACTACGAAGTGCAAGCCGGCACTAACCCGAACGACAAAACCAGTACGCCGCCAGACTTGGACAAAGACGGCATCCCCGACAGCCTCGACAGCGATATCGACGGCGACGGCGTGGCCAACGAGGCCGACGCGTTCCCGAATGACCCGAGCGAAAGCCGCGACCTCGACGGCGACGGCATCGGCGACAGCAAAGACCCGGACCGCGACGGCGACGGCATCTCCAACGACTACGAAGTACAAGCCGGCACCAACCCCTACGACAAAACCAGCGTGCCCGCTGACCTCGACAAAGACGGTATTCCGGACAGCCTGGACAGCGACCGTGACGGCGATGGCGTAGGCAATGACGCCGACGCTTTCCCCAACGACCCAACGGAAACCCGCGACCTCGACAAAGACGGCATCGGCGACAACAAAGACCCCGACCGTGACGGCGATGGCGTCAGCAACGCAGACGAAGTGGCCGCCGGCACCAACCCCGACGACGCCACCAGCTTCCCGGACCGTGTAGCGCCCGTGGTGACCATCGAAGGCGCTGACAACGCCAGCGTCAGCGAAGACAGCATCACCCTGCGCGGTACCGCCACGGACGCCGGCGTTGGCGTGGCGCGTCTGGAATTCACCTCCAACCGCTTCGCCACCAGCCGCTTTGCCGTCACCCTGCAAGGCAGCAACTGGACCGCCACCGTGCCCCTGCAGGAAGGCGCGAACACGCTCACGCTCACCGCCTTCGACAAAGCCGGTAATCAGGCCAGCGTGGTACGCCACGTCGAGCGCGTGGCGGTGTCCAGCGACATCGGCTTGACCATCGACTACCCAAGTGCAGGCGCCACCGTCAAAGACGCCACCGTGGTGGTGCGCGGCGTGCTGCGTAGCGACAAGGCTGCACAGCGCATGGAAGTGCTAATCAACGGCCAGGCCGCGACCCTGACAGCCACCAGCCAGGTCACCGAGTTCGCCTACCAGTCGGCGCCCATCAACCTGCAAGTCGGCCCCAACACCCTGGTGGTTCAGGCCTGGGTTGACCAACGCAGCACCCAGCGCAGCGTCTTGGTCACCTACCAACCCGCGCAGACCACCTTCAAACCGCCACGCTTCGACAGCCTGAGCCCGGCCAGCGGCAGCCTGTTGCCCGGCAATGGTTTCGTGTTGCGCGGCCAGGTGTACGCCGAAGCCGGTCTGGACAGCGTGCGCCTCAACGGTCGCAACCTGGTGCTGCGCGAGGCCGGCACACAACTGCTCGACCTCAAAGAAACCCTCGGCGTGCCGGTCGGCCATTCCAGCTACAGCGTCGAGCTGTTGGCCCGCGACCGCAGCGGTCAGGAAACCCGCCAAACCCTCAGCTGGCAGCTCGACCAGACCGCGCCGGTGATTCAGCTCGACACGCCACTGGTGGAATTGCCCGCCGAAAACCGCGTGAGCGAGCAGCCGTTCCCAGTCAAAGGCACCCTGCGTGAAGCCAACCCTGGCAGCTTCCAAATCAACGGCAGCGACGTAACCCTGGAACCCGGCGCCAGCGCTGGCGAATTCCGCTTCGCCACCAGCCTGAGTCTGCCCCTGGGCAAAAGCGTGGAACTGACCCTGGAAGCGCGTGACCAGGCCGGCAATCTGACCCGTCAGGCCTACAGCCTGGAGCTCAACAGCCAGGCCGCCATCAACTGGGTTATCCCCACCGAAGGCACCGAACTGCTCAACCTCGGCGAGCCGATCAGCCTGCAAGTGGCCGCACGGATCGAAGACCTCAGCGGCCAACTGTTCCCGCGCGCCTTGTTGCTGGGTAGCAACGGCGACAACCTCGCCGACGCCGCCCTCACCGGCGACACCACGCTCAAAAGCGCCAACCTGCAAGTGCCGGCCGCTGCCGGCCAATACCGCCTGCTCGCCGTGCTGCAAAACAGCAGCGGGCAAGTGGTGGCGCAGAGCAGCCGCAGCATCACCGTGGTCACCCCGCAACAAGTGCCCGTCGCCCTGGAGCGCATCGAACCGGCCAGCGGTGAGCGCAACGCCAACCCCAACGACTTCATCAGCCTGTACTTCAACCAGGCCATCGACATCAGCAAGCTGCAGCTCAAAGTCTTCGAAACCGCCCACGGCAAAACCTACGTAGACCTCGACGGCCTCGGCACCAGCGAGCTGCAAGCCCAGGGCTACCAACTAATCGACGTCAACCGCGACTACCTGCCCGTGGCCGGCAACCTCGCCGAACTGCCCGGCAGCCAGGTGGTGGCCTTCTACCCAAGCCAAGACCTGGCCTACAACGCCGAGGTGTCGGTGGAAGTGACCTACGACGGCCAGGAACTCAGCCGCATCCGCTACCACACACGTCCGCTGCCGACCTTTATCAGCGGCGTGGTCATGGACCAACTGCAGCAACCGGTGGCCGGCGTGCAAGTGCGCATCGACGAACTCGACCGCAGCGTACAAACCAACGGCGACGGCGCTTTCAACTTCGGCTTCGGCGACAACGCCGCACAAAACATTCCGGCCGGGCGCTACAGCCTGCAACTCAACCCCGGCCAGAGCGTGCGCAGCTACGGCAGCGACAGCCGCACCATCAGCGTTCAGAACGGCGTGCTCAACGAACTCGGCCAACTGCAACTGGCCCAGCTCAACACCACGCTGCCCTATGTACCGGTCAAAGGCGGCAGCCAACTGAGCCTGCTCAGCGGCGAACTCAAACTCGACCTCAGCAACGCCAAACTGCAATTCCCCGACGGCCGCCAGGAAGGCGACCTGCACGTGCAAATGCTGCAATTCAGCGAACTGGCTTACCCGGTCGACCCGATGGCATTGCCCTACTGGATGTACGCCCTGCAACCGGCCGGCGTAAGCGTGCAAGGCAGCATCAGCGTCGACCTCGCCGCCCTGAAACTGGCCGACAGCTACGACTACCTGCCCGAAAACGGCGCCTACGTGGTGATGGTCGGTCTCGACCGCGCGGCAGGCCGCGTAGTGCCCGTCGGCGTCGGCCAGATCGACAACCTGCGCATCCGCAGCAAAGGCGCGCTGGAACCCGGCAACCTCGACCTGTTCGGCTTCGCCCTCGCCGGCATCGAAGCCCAACCCGCCCTCAAGGCTTACGCCGACGGGCAAATGAATTTGCGCCAGCTGCAAGCTGAGCTTTATCGACTGAGTAAGAGCCGCTGAGGCGGGTCAAGGAACTACAGACAGATGGAAATGTTGCGTATGCCCACAGCCTCCCGTTCGCGATTTGCGGTGCGCCGCAAGGTTTCGATGCTCGGCCTGGTGCTGGGCGTGGTGCTTGGCGGGTGGACCATGACGGCGCAGGCGTTTTTCAACCTGGGGTGGATTCCCGGTTTTTACGTGCCGCAGTGGTATTACAAGCACGGAGCCGTTTACACCCGCGCCATCGTGCCTGGCCCGAACAAGCGCCCGGTGTATGTCGAGTACGACAGCAGCGGCAAGGAAATGCGCGAGATTGGTGAGGCGATAGGCGATTACGAGCGGGCCCAAGTGATGTCCGGCGACGTCTATCGTGCCTACCTGCAACGCCAGAAAGACACGCGCGAGCATTACCCGACTGCGCAGGTCATGGCCGCCACCGAGTACCGCGGCAAAACTTTTAAAACCGTGACCGGCGAGACCATTAACAAGCCGGCCCTGTCGCCTTCGACGCTGACAGTGATGGTGCGCCCCGACAAAGAACTGTTCACCACCACCGGCACCGAACTGCTGTTATTGCAATTGCCGATCAAAGACGGCGTTACGCCTGATGCCTCGAGCAAGTCGCTGCTGCTTAACGCTGAGGGCGCGATCCTCAGCCAGACCGCGAACACCATTGGCTTCCGCGTCGGCTTCTTCGGCAAGGATGGCAAGGTCTCGGACAGCATGACCCGTGACCGTGATGCGCAAATTTACGGTGCCATGCCTGGCGTGGGCGTTTCGCTTGGTGGCTATATCACCGGGGGCTACGCGCTAACCAACGGCGAAGGCAAATACAGCATGCAGTACTTCCTGCCTGCTTGCCCCGGCTTCACCATGGAGTACACCACCCCCGCTTACCTGGAACTGCAATACAAACGCTTCAACCCACGCGGCGGCTCAATGATGCCGTACTACATGACGCGGATGGACTACGACTTCTGCAATGGCCTTGGGGTTTATAACCTGAGCGCGGCGATGATCATCGCCACGGCGGCTACGCCGATTAAACGGCCGATGGATTTTCCGGTTGATTTGATGGTGTTGGATGGCGCCGCTGCGCTACAGAACGCCAAGCTGGGTGATGCCACCGAATACAGCGCCGAAACCAGCGACCGTAAAAGAGCGCTGCAGCAAAAATACGATTTTGACGGAGACGAAAAACCGGAAACCGTGGTACCCGGCAAGAAGGTCAAGAAGACCGTCAACGGCGCGGAAAAAGAGGTGTTCGTCACCACCAGCGTGGAAGAGGCCGAGCTGCAAGGCATTTATCTGTCCAGTCGCAACGAAGCTGCACCCGCGAACACCGAAGAAGACGGCCCTGACTTCACACGTCTGATCGATGTAGCGGCAGACTTCCAAAATCGCGGCCTGCTGCAGAGCATCAGCAAGGAAGACCTGAAAGACACCGATATCTATGTGTTCCGCGAGAGTAACGGCCAGCTGGTCGCCGAGCGCCGAGGTCTGCACGAAGACGAACTGTATAAAACCTATTCCGGCGTCGACGACGCGGCCGGTGCGTTCCGTTACACCATTCAACTGCGCGGTTCGACCGAGAACTACTATTCAATCGCGGGCCGTACAGGCGAGTCCAATTTCGCCAAATGGCAAAGCGCCGGTGGGTTCAAAGAAGAATTTCAGAAACGCAGCGCCAACCACCTCAAGGCCGGCGAACAAGTCCGAATTATTGCCATCAACCGCCCGACCGGTTACATCGGCAGTTCGCGTATTCAGCTGCAATCGTCATTGAGCGGCAATTCGATCGATGTCAACCAGCAGCAGATCGTCATGGGCCCGCCCAATTTGAAAATATGGGCCGAGCGAAAAAATAAAATCGAAAAAGGCATGACCAAGGGCGAGCTGAAAAAGCAGCTGATTGGTAACGAGGGCGCCGGCTTAGGCAGCGATGTCAGCATCGCCATCTACACCGACTGGACCGATAGCGATGGCAGCCCGCTGCCGGAAGAGTTGGCCGATTACGGCTACACCGGGCGATTGGCAGCAGTGGTGTCGGCCAACCGTCTGGCGCCAGCGGGCGCGAACAGCCTGTCGCAATTCAAGATCAAACCCGGCCAGCAAGTGCAAGTCATCCGCCTGCCGGAACAGGTACTGGGCAAGCAGCATCTTTACCTGCAAGTAGCCGGTCAGCCAGAAAACCGAAACCCGGATTTCTCCACCGGCAGCGGCAAAGGCATTCTCCAATACCGACCCAAGCACTATGTGCCGGTGATCGTGCCGGTGAACGATGAAGAAGCTAGCGAAATCAGCCGTCAGGCTTACCGCAAAGTGCGTGATGCCAATCCGCAGCTGGACTTGAAAAAACCGGAGCCGATCTACCAGTGGGTGGCGCGGCCTGAGATGCAATTCAGTCTGTACGAACTGAACCTTAAAGAGGTGCGGCGCAAAGATTACGCCGAAAAAGTCACCAACGTGCTGAACCAGAAGACGCCTTCGTTCGCCAGCAGCGACACCTATATCGGCATCGTCTACGACTTGCTCAAGTCCGCTGCCGGGGCGCTGGAATCCTGGGCATTCGAGGGTGAGCAGCAGTTGGTTTTTGCTTTTGGTGAGCAGGAAGTAAAGGCCACCATTGGTAAGGACCAGAGTCTGGAATTCGAAAACATTGCGCATCTGGGGATGCTCGATCCGGAAGACTTCCTCTCGATGCGCTTGTACGCCAACAACGACGTGAACAACGTGCTCATGGAGTTTGCGTTTGAACATCTGGCATTGGAGCCGTCTGTGCTTGGCTACAACAACCAAACCGACGACACTTGGTACGTAAGTGCAGATGATCCCAAAGTGCCGATGCACGCTACGTTGCTTGGCTATCTGGAACGCAATCCAAAGATCAAAAAGCCCTTAACGCTGAGCTGGAAGGTTGAAGGCGACGGAACCCTGGCGGCCGCCGTACAAAACGATAGCAACACCGGCATTTTCGAAAATGTGCTCACCATGCCCACCAAAGCGGGTAGCACAGCACGTGTTAAAGCGTTGTTGCGAGAAAGCAATTCAGAAGCTGTATTCAAAAAGGTTGTCGTAGAACCTGGTAAACCAGCAAGCATCGATATCGTTGCGAGCGGCACGGCAGCTGCCATGGAGTCGGACCGGCTGACCCTCACAATCACAGTCAAAGACGCCAGCGGTAACCCAGTGGCTGATGGCACCAGTGTCGACATGGCGGTGAACCAGGATGCGCTGATGCCGGAGTATGTGCCCGGCACTGTCAATGGTGTTGCGACACTCACATTGACGGGTAACGCGTTTGCGGTCCCGGATGCGAAGTTGACCGTAAAGTCCGGCACCCTGACTAAAGAGTTCGACTTTGCTATCGAAGGTTTGACGGTGACGCTGGACGGTAGTCCCAGCCAATTTGTGCTGGGACAGCAAGGCATGGTCCAGGCCTTAGTCACTACGAGCTCTGGCAAGCCTGCGAAGGGTGTGCTGGTCACTGTTTCCAGCGATCTGGGCTACTTCAAAGAGAGCCAATACGAGACCGACGCCAACGGTCGGATCACTCCCACTTTCTATGCCGGACAGATGACTGGCCCTGGTAAGTGGAAAGTGCGTGCCGGTTTTGCTGGTGGTACCGAACACAGCTTTACCGTAAAAAGCCCTGACGGCGGAGGCGGGGTGGCAGAAGCGGACGTTCGTGACCTGATGGTGCTCGGCGACCGTCCTGCCGGCGGCGCGATCACCTACAACCGCTACGACGGTACTGCCATTAATCTGGAGTACGAAACCCACGGTAACCTCAGCGTTAAAGGCGCTTCTGGCAGGGTCGTTCAAGTGCGTCTAGGCGATATGAGCGACCCCAATCTGGAGCCGCTGCTTGCCTACTACATGAATGATCTCGAGAACGCGGGATTCGATGATGAGTTTCCCAACCGCGTCCTGAGTGACATCCCTGACGAGCTGGGTTTGCATGCCGGCGTCGGCTTTGATGTCACCGTAGCCCGCGACCATCCACTGGGTCGGGGTTCCAGCTACGAGTTTGATGGCACCTCCAAAATTGAGCTAAAAACCGCGAGTTCCGTGCAGAAGGGCGGGCAAACCGGTTTCCGTATCGATTTCAAAGCGATAGGCAATGGCGAAATTTTCAACCTCGGTGGTGGTCAGCGCCTGAGCTTTAGTGGCACTACGCTGCGTTATGAGGTGGACACCGAAGGTGGCACCTTTAGCGTAGAAAAACCTGCTGTGAGCTTGGACAGCTGGCACGCCGTAGGTGGCCGTTATATGGACGGTCAACTCGAGTTGGAAGTGGACGGCGTCAAGGTCGCCAGCGCGGCCTCAGGTATCGTGCAATACACCAGCAGCTCCCTGCTGATGGGCCAAGGCTTCAAAGGCAAGCTCAACAGCTTCAAGCTCTACGATTGGACTGCGCAACCGCTGGTGAACCTGCCGGGAGACGTGCAGCAGACTAGCCTCACGTTACCAGCTTCCGGCACCGCCACCTTGGCGGTACGAAGCTCCGGTCAGTTGGGCGCGCTGCAAAACGGTTCGAGCCTTCGCGCTGTGCGGGTCGCGGTGACTGTGGATGGCGTACGCCAATTTGTCTCGGTGCTCTCCACCAAGGCCTATATCGAATTGGCTGGACAATACCTGGATAGCAGTGCTGATGCGCCGCCAATCAATGTCGCCAACCTGCAGCAATACCGTCCGCTGCCTTGGTACACGGGGCTGACGATCGCCCCACTTGAATACATGATTCCCAAGGCATACGCCGAAGAGTCATCAGGTGCTTGGGGTTTCCTTAAGGCCGCAGTGAACTTTCTGATCCCCTTGGAAGACTTCAAGGTGCTCGGTGAGCAGCTTTACTACCTGGCCACTGGTGATTGGGAGAAGTTCGACGCCATGCAGCTGACCTTGGCCGCGCTCGGCGTATCAACCGTCTTCCCGGTCATGAAGCCGCTGAAGTTGGTGTTGGCGCCCTTGCAGAAGTTCGTCCGTCTGTATGGCAAAAATCCAATCGTAAAAGCGCTGGCGGCGGTAGTGGGGCGAGCGGCGGAGGAAGCTGCTAAAGGGCGCACCGAGAAACTGGTTTCATTGCTGCCGTATTTTCTTATCGTCGTGGAAATGCTGGAGTCCCCCGACGGGCCGGAAGCTATTCTTTCGATGGTAGAGGCCATTGAAAGTCCGGATGATTTATGGACGTGGATTGAATATTTCAGTATGCCCACCGATGGTTGGGAAGGTGACGAAATACCAGGCGTGTCGGTAATTAATGAGCCAGCGAAAAGTCGTGCCGAGACGATGGTCGCCAGCGCCGTGGAGTTCCTTGTTCCAAGCGCCCATGCTCGCGGCAAACTCACCGCCAACAGACGCAAGGGGAAAGAAGAAGCGGCGAAAATAGTGGCGGCGGCGAAAGTGGCTGGCTCGGCTAAGAATTTTACCGTTGTGTTTAAAGAGATCATGGCGGCTATGCGTGATCCCAATGTAAAGGGAATGAGGAAGCTCATTCACTCGCGCGCTTTGATTATGGCGGCGCTGGGTGTGGTGAAAGGCGCCGGTGCCAACGCGGTGCGCGGCATGATTACCACGCAGCCAAGTGACCGAGTATCGCCGCTGATGCTGGCGACTGCCATTATTTACCTGGAAACACGCATAGTTGATAAAACGGATCCTTTGCCTAAAGAGTTCCAGTATCAAATATGGACGCTCTATGGGCTGTCTTTGGTTACCAAAAGTGAGTCGGGGCGACATGGCGGTCGATTCCATTTGATGATGCTGGCGTATCTTGATGCCCTGCATAAATATTCAGGTGGAGAGCCCGTGATTGATGTGGAGGCCGTGCAAGCAATCAGCTACAAAGACTCCCAGGGCAATCCGCACAAAAACTACCCACGTCGAGTAGATATTGTCCTCGGTAATGCTGCGGAGCAAGAGTGGTACGAAGTTAAGTCATTAGGTAACCCAGGGTTCGTGCCAAGCAAGTTTAATGCTACCAGCGAGTACCACCGCGAGTATTATGCGGATCTGATGGCCTCTCATGGGCTAATCAAATCAAAAACGGTCTCGATGAATTGGCGGTTCCAGAAGTTTAAAGCCAAGGATGGAAGTCGTAGTCCCACCGCTGCGGAATTCAGTAAGTTTAAACCTAAGCAGTATTTGTGCGAGCCTGATACTAGTGTGGATATACCAAAGACATTAGGTGCGGGTTATACAAGTAAAGTTATTGAAATCAGTTGCCGCACAAAACCAGTCGATTTGATGACTAGCAGTATCTTGGTAAAGGATATCCTCTCTAATACGATTGATATTGAAGAGGTGTTTAAGAAAATTATGGAGGAGGCCGGTGATTTTGCGGATTAATAATGGCTGTTGACAAGGGGCTCTGGGCTGAGCGACAAGCCGCCTGGGAGGACATACGCTTTCGATTGTCGGTGAGCGGCTGGCACAAAAAGGCGGCCATTAAAATATTTGAAGCGTACTTCGTTAAAGGTAAAGAACCTAACTTACACCCGCTCGAAGAAGACCCCATTCCGTTGGTCTACAGGCTGTGGTTGGCCGCCGATCAAAGTACTGCGTCCTGGGTCAGAATTACCGAGCGTTTTCTTGCCGGTCCTGAACAGTGGATAACCAACATCAGTCTCGAGCCAACGGGCGATGGTGAATCATGGCGAGAGTTGGTCGGGGAGGCGAGTTGGGGGTTGCAACGGGAAAGAAGCTTGAAAGACTCCTTCGAGATCCTGATGCAGCTTACAACCCTGGACTACCTGGATGGTGTTCGTTGTTGGGCAGGAACCGAGGTGGTTTTGCCGGTCGGCTACATGGGTGGCACCGAAAAGAAGTTATACGAATTTATGACCGGCAAAACTCCTGGCAGTGAAAACCTTCGCTATAAGGGGGAGAGGCTGTTTGTGCCGTCGAGCCATTACGGTGCTCAATGTTACCGAGATTTATGTGTTTGGCTTGACGCTAAGAGGCCCCACAACCCATTCAGTCTTTATAATTATATGGGTGGATTCTGGGTGTCTACGTTTTCTGAAAAAAGAATGGCCGAGGCAAAGGCAAGTCGCACCGTTTTATTTTATCTCGAGTGCTATTTGCGCGTGCTGGCGAGATACCCGCGTGGCCCCGGAGAGCGTGAGTGTCATTGCGAAGAAGTGCGTCAGTTACTTGAGTCCAAGGGTATTCCTGCTGGGCTCAGTGCGTTGTGGGAAAGCGCTAAGCTATTCACCGGTCGAATCGACCTGAACAGTTTTTCTCGGGAAGAGCCGTACTACTTGCTGGAGTAAGCAGACACGGAGCTGGCATTTATTGCACAAGTCAGCAAAGGGCATTGCTGCTGCAATGTTGCTACAAGTAAAAGGGGAAAAGAAAGCAACCTTTTCGTTTAGCCCGAGATTTGTCAGGGAGTTGTTAGCTTTGGCCTTAATGGATCCTCGTTGTACGTGCTGTGCACTTCTTGTACGTCCCCAGGCGAAAGGTTTATTCAATAATATAAGTTCGACGCGGCTAGAAGGGGCGGAATTATCAAGCAGCTCTAAATTACAGTAGAATAATAAATCCGTACCCTTTTCCCGGACAAGATTCAAGAGCTAGAGGCCCAGCTTCAAGAAAAAGCGAATGGGATGATCGGTGATGATGCTCAAGATGTATTAAATGATTTTGAGCTGCCAAGTTTCTTAGAAAGTTATTGTGAGTTGCCATGATGAATGCTATTGGTTCTCTCCCGAGCGAGGCCCCTTTTGTCCACTTCAAAAAACTCTGGCTGTTAGATGACCCGGCGTGGATTAAGAAACGAAAGGAGCAATGGCGACTGTTGAAGACGGAGTTGAAGTTAACCGCCTCTCAGCAAAAAAACCATGTCGCAGTTCTTCGTTTACGGTGAAGCGTTGCCTGCTGTTGAGTCCGGGATCGTGTTGAATAGCTCGGGTATACACGGCTGCAACCGCCTGATTATGACGCCGTATTCCAGTTCTGAAGAGATTGCGAAGTTATACGGTGCGCTACCTTCAAGTGAGCAAGAGCAGGTGTTGATCGCTTTTTTTCGCAGGTCACGCCATATGACTTGCCTGCCTGATCATAGAGAAAAAGTCAGGTTTTTTATTGAAGGCGTATTCCTGCCATTGGTTCAGGAGCGCGAAGTGGGTGTGTCGGCTTTGTCCGGTGTGCTCTTGCGTACAGCAAGGAACTTCATGTATGACGCGGGTCAGCAAATAATCAGTCCAGGTGTGAATAACGATTTTTACGTAATTTACGCGGTCGAATTGTTCGGTGAAATTATATTGAAGCTAGGGGAGTCCGTTGCTGACGACGCCTCTATGCAAGAAATGCTTGATAGGGTCATACAGATTTTGTCGGAGTATAAAGACTCTTCATGTGAAGGCGAACGGAGGGTATTCGTGGATAGAATTCTCAGCCTCTTTCGTTCTTCTCACGCTGCCCCGTGGCTAAAAGCTTCATTTTCCCGTATCGAAGGATAGTATGGCCTGGAACATATTGCTCGGTTTAAAATTTGACGATGTTGAAACGCTCAACACGGTAATTAGTTTTTTGGTAGCTAAAACACGTCCTGACTTTGCGGAAGATGTTGACCCGCGTTGGATGCGTATTTACGAAGCCGTCTTGGATCTCGATTTCCCAGAGGAAATTGTGTCTCGCGGAGACTTCGTTCTGGTTCGCTGGCACGATTGCAATTTTGGTATTGCGCAGCTGGAATATTGGGCAAAGCAATGTCCTGAGCTGTCCTTTGGAGTCGCTTACGTCGAAGGCGATGACAGCGATGAAGAGGAGCCTTCTGAAGGGCGTTTTTACCGTTTTGCCAGCGGCGGATTTAACTGTCTTGCTGGCTGTAATCGCGAGGCCATTACTGGCGACCGCGACTGTGCCGAGGTTGTGGAAAAAGTTTTTGGATTGATGGCGTAGCGAATGGAAGCAAAAAGGTAACCCGTCCCCTTTCGATTGTTTCCTCAAGAAGACGGGTTGCTCCCAAGTCTCCCGGCACCCCACCTCCCCGCCGAACGGCACCCCAACCCTGCGCACTCCCGCACCAATTCCCCCCTCAACCTGTGATTTAATTGCCGGCACTTAGCCAGCCCCCGTCTGGCGCTGTTTAGCGGGCTGTTTTGCCTGTGTTCCCGTCGCTGTTTTCACATGGATTGTGCAATGTCGGTTCCCCCTTCTCTCGATTCGCTCGACACCCCCGCTGAAGCGGTGGCGGTGCGTCGTTTGCCGTTTGCGTTTGCCAAGCGCCATGGCGTGTTGTTGCAGGCGGGGCGGGTGGTGTATCGGCCGGGGGCGGCGTTGATGGCGGTGGCGGAGGCGTTGCGGTTTGCCGGCGCGCCGCTGGATGTGGCGCAGGTGGATAACGCGGCGTTCGATCAGGCGTTGAGCGAGGCGTATCAGCAAGATTCGTCCGCGGCCATGCAGATGGTGGAGGGCCTGGGTGATGACATGGATCTGGCCAGCCTGGCCGAGCGCTTGCCGGAAACTGAAGATTTGATGGAGCAGGAGGACGACGCGCCGATCATTCGCTTGATCAACGCCATTCTTTCGGAGGCGGTGAAGGAAAACGCGTCGGACATCCATGTTGAAACCTTTGAGAAACGCTTGGTGGTGCGCTTTCGTATCGACGGCATTTTGCGCGAGATGGTGCAGCCGCGCCGGGAGTTGGCCGGGCTGCTGGTGTCGCGGATCAAGGTAATGGCCAAGCTGGATATCGCCGAGAAGCGTGTGCCGCAGGACGGACGTATTTCTCTGCGCGTTGGCGGGCGTGAGGTGGATGTGCGGGTGTCGACGTTGCCGTCGGCCAATGGCGAGCGGGTGGTGTTGCGGTTGCTCGATAAGCAGGCCGGGCGCCTGACGCTGACGCACTTGGGCATGAGCCAGCGCGATCAGCGGTTGATGGAAGACACGGTGCGCAAGCCCCACGGCATCATCTTGGTCACCGGCCCGACCGGCTCGGGTAAAACCACCACGCTGTATGCCAGCCTCGTCAGTCTGAACACCGGCACGCGCAATATCCTCACCGTGGAAGACCCTATCGAGTACCACCTGGAAGGCATCGGCCAGACCCAGGTGAATTCCAAGGTCGACATGACCTTTGCTCGCGGGTTGCGGGCGATTTTGCGGCAAGACCCGGACGTGGTGATGGTCGGCGAAATCCGCGACAAAGAAACCGCCGAAATCGCTGTGCAGGCTTCGCTTACCGGGCACTTGGTGTTGTCCACGCTGCACACCAACAGCGCCATCGGCGCGATCACGCGGCTGGTCGATATGGGCATTGAGCCCTTTCTGTTGTCGTCTTCGTTGCTGGGCGTTTTGGCCCAGCGTCTGGTGCGTACGTTGTGCCCGGTGTGCAAGGTGCGGTATCAGGCCGACGCCGCCGAGTGCGCGCTGCTGGGCATCGACCCGGCCACCACGCCGACGCTTCATCGCGCCAAGGGCTGCAGCGAGTGCAATCAGATTGGCTATCGCGGGCGTACCGGTATTTATGAGTTGGTGGTGTTCGATGACCACATGCGCACGCTGGTGCACAACGCCGCCTCCGAGCAGGAAATGACCCGCCACGCCCGCACCAGCGGCCCGAGCATTCGCGATGACGGCCGGCGCAATGTGCTGGCCGGCGTTACCACGGTGGAAGAAGTGTTGCGCGTGAGCCGGGAGGAGTAATGGCGGCTTTCGAATATGTGGCGCTGGACCTGCGCGGGCAGCAGCGGCGCGGTGTGATGGAGGGCGACAGCGCCCGTCAGGTGCGTCAGTTGCTGCGCGATAAACAACTGGCGCCGCTGGATGTAAAGCCCACGCGCAGCCACAAAGAACACAGCGCTGGCGGCAGTTTTCGTTTTCAGCGCGGCTTGTCGGCGGCAGACCTGGCCTTGCTGACGCGGCAGATGGCAACACTGGTGCAAGCAGCCATGCCGATTGAGGAAGCGCTGTCGGCGGTGGCGGAGCAGAGTGAAACGCCGCGCGTTAAGTCGATGATGCTCGCGGTGCGTTCGCGGGTGCTGGAGGGCAATAGCCTGGCGGCCAGCCTCAAGGAATACCCGTCGGCCTTTCCCGAGTTGTACCGCGCCACCGTCGCGGCCGGGGAGCACGCGGGGCATTTGTCGTTGGTGCTGGAGCAGTTGGCCGATTACACCGAGCAGCGTCAGCAGTCGCGCCAGCGTGTGCAGTTGGCGTTGTTGTATCCACTGATTCTCATGGCGACGTCGCTGATCATCGTCGGGTTTTTGCTCGGCTATGTGGTGCCGGATGTGGTCAAGGTGTTCCTCGACTCCGGGCAGAAACTGCCGGCGCTTACCCGTGGCCTGATCGCCGCCAGCGATCTGGTGAAGAACTGGGGCTGGCTGTTTGTGGTGGCGGCTGTGGGCGGCACGGTAATGGCCCGCGCGGCGTTGCGACAGGAGGCCACGCGGCTGCGCTGGCACATTATTTTGCTGCGCTTGCCGGTGATCGGCCGCCTGGCACGCGCCACCGATACCGCGCGCTTCGCCTCGACCCTGGCGATTCTCACCCGCAGCGGCGTGCCGTTGGTGGATGCGCTGGGCATTTCTTCGCAGGTGATTACCAACCGCTCCATCCGCGCCAAGGTGCAAGTGGCCGCGCAAAAAGTGCGCGAGGGCGGCAGCCTCACGCGCAGTCTGGAGCAGACCAATGAATTCCCGCCGATGATGCGGCACATGATCGCCAGCGGCGAAAAGTCGGGCGAGCTCGACCAGATGCTGTCGCGCACCGCGCGTAATCAGGAGAACGACCTGGCGGCGCGCATTGCCATGATGGTCGGCCTGTTCGAGCCGTTCATGCTGGTGTTTATGGGCGCGGTGGTGCTGGTGATTGTGCTGGCCATCCTGCTGCCGATTCTTTCTCTTAACCAACTTGTGGGGTAGCTGAGTGAAACAACGCGTTAAACAGGCCGGCTTTACGCTGATTGAAATCATGGTGGTGGTGGTGATTCTCGGCATTCTCGCCGCGCTTATCGTGCCGCAGGTGATGAGCCGTCCGGACCAGGCCAAAGTGACCGTGGCCGGTGGCGACGTGAAGGCCATTTCCGCCGCGCTGGACATGTACAAGCTCGACAACTTCGCCTACCCCAGCACCCAGCAAGGCCTCGATGCGCTGGTGAAAAAACCGAGCGGTAACCCGGCGCCGAAGAACTGGAACAAAGACGGTTACCTCAAGCGCTTGCCGGTCGACCCGTGGGGCAACCCGTATCAGTACCTGGCGCCGGGCACCAAGGGCCCGTTCGATTTGTACTCGCTGGGCGCCGACGGCAAAGAAGGCGGCAACGACAGCGACGCCGACATCGGCAACTGGGACAACTAAGCCGCCATGCGCGCCGCCCGTGGGTTCACCCTGATCGAGTTGCTGGTGGTGCTCGTCATCATCGGCACGATGGTGGGCCTGGCCGTGCTCTCGATGGGCAACGGCACCGGCAGCCGCGAGCTGCGCAATGAAGCCGAGCGCCTGGCGGCACTGATCGGCGTGCTGGCCGATGAGGCCGTGCTCGACGGCCAGGAATACGGCCTGCTGGTGAATGCCGAAGGGTACCGCGTGCTCAGCTACGACAACCTCTCCGGCACCTGGACCGACGCCGCTACCCAGAAGGAACACCGCACCCCGGCCAGCCTGCGCCTGGTGCTTGAGCTGGATGGCGAAGCGCTAAAACTGCCCGAGCCTGAAGCGCAGGACGACCAGCCCGGCCTGGCGAAAAGCAGCGAAGAAAAGAAAGACCCGGTGGTGCCGCAGGTGCTGATTTTGTCCAGCGGCGAGCTCTCGCCCTTTCGCCTGCGCCTGGAAGAACGGCGCGCTGGCGGCAACGCCTATGCGCTGGCCAGCGATGGCTACCAACTGCCCAGCGCAGAAATGGACAGTTCGCCATGAATCAGCAGCGCGGTTTTACCTTGCTGGAAGTGTTAGTGGCGTTGGCCATTTTCGCCACGGTTGCCGCGTCGGTCTTAACCGCCAGCAGCCGCAGCCTGGTGGTGGCGCAGCAGCTTGAGGCGAAAACCCTGGCGGGCTGGATCGCGGAAAACCGCGTAACCGAACTGCAGCTCAAAGTGCCGACCCCAGGGGAGGGGCGCGACGACAAGAGTCTGGAGTTCGGCGGTCGCGAATGGGAAACCCACAGCGAAATCGAGAGCACCAGCGACAAGGGCATGCGCCGCGTCACCGTATGGGTCGCGCCCAAGGCCGAGCGCGGCAGCACCGGGCCGGTGAAAGACCGTGCGGTGCAAAGCCTGACTGGTTTTCTCTCGGTGCGCAGTTGATGAAGCACGCCGCGCAACGGGGTTTTACCCTGCTGGAAGTGATGATCGCCGTGGCGATTTTTTCCCTGCTGGCCATGGGCACGTACCGCATGTTGTCCACCGTGCTGAAAACCGATGAAGTCACGCGCCAACACGAGCGCGACCTGCGCGAGCTGAGCCGCGCCTTCGCCTCGCTCGACCGCGACATTACCCAAACGCTGAACCGCAGCGTGCGCGATGCCTACGGCGATGAGCGCGCCACGCTGATTGGCGAACTGGGCGCCAGCGATGGCGACGCGGCGCTGGAGTTCAGTCGCAACGGCTGGCGCAATCCGCTGGGCGGCACGCGCTCGCAAGTGCAGCGCGTGCGCTGGCGGCTGGCCGGTGGGAATCTGCAGCGCCTGTACTGGAACGTGCTCGATCAGGCGGTGGACAGCCAGCCGCGCATTCAAAAAGTACTCACCGGCGTGCAGGCCATGCACCTGCGCTTTATGGATGACAAAGGCGAGTGGCAGGAACAATGGCCCTCAAGCCAGAACAACGTCAGCGCCGACGAGGCGAAAAAGTTGATGCCGCTGGCGGTGGAAGTGAAGCTTGAACATCGTCACTACGGCGAGCTGACTCGCCTGTATCGCCTGCCTGAGCCGGGCATGAAAGAAGAGGCCGGCGACGCGCCGGCCGACCCCGACGGCGGTGGCTCGGGCGATAAAAAAGACGACCAAAACGCGCCGGGGAAACCCCCGGTCTCCTCGCCTGAAAAAGGCAGTGAGAGCGAGGCCGCGCTATGAAACGACAGCGTGGCGTGGCGCTGATTACCGTGTTGCTGGTGGTGGCCATCGTCACACTGGTGTGTGCCGGGTTGATTGCGCGCCAGCAACTGTCGATCCGCAATGCCGGCAATCAGTTGATCATCAGTCAGGCCCGGCAATACGCTTTGGGCGGTGAGGCACTGGGCCAGGCGGTGCTGCTGCGCGACCTCAAGGGTAAGGGCGTGGACCCGCGCGCCACCATCGATCATCCGCTTGAAGCCTGGGCCAAACCGCTGCCGGTGTTTCCCATCGACGGTGGGGAAATTGGCGTGGCCATCGAAGACCTCGCCGGGCGCTTTAACCTCAACAGCCTGGTGATCGACGAGCGCGCCAACGACCCGGCCGTGAAGCGCTTCAAGCGCTTGCTGCTGCGCCTGAAAATCGAGCAGCCGTATGCCGAGCGCCTGGTTGATTGGCTCGACAAAGACCAGGAGCCCAACGGCGAGTTCGGCGCCGAAGACAACACCTATCTACTCATGCAGCCGCCTTACCGCACCGCCGGCCATGCCATGCAAGACATCTCCGAACTGCGCCTGCTGCTGGGCATGACCGAGCTGGACTACCGCCGCTTGTTGCCCTATGTGGCGGTGCTGCCGGCCAAGGTGGCGCTGAACGTGAACACCGCCAGCGCCATGGTGCTGTCGTGCCTGAGCGACAGTCTGGACCCGGCCTCGGCGCAAGGCCTGCTCGCCGGCCGTGGGCGCGAAGGCTACAAAGAAATTCGCAGTTTCCTCGACCAGCCGGCGCTGGCCGGCACCGGGGTGACGGCGGCGGGCCTGACCGTGGGCAGTGCCTACTTTCAAGTGCGCAGCGAAGTGCGCCTGGGCGACCGCCGCCAGGTATTGCTCAGCACCCTGCAACGCGACCCCAAGGGCGTGGTGCGCGTACTGCGCCGAGACACAGGCCAGCCGGGCTACCTCAGCCCGGTGGCCGAGCAACCGGGAGAATGACCATGGACTGCCTTTTCTTGCCGCCCGCCTGTGGCCGCGAACTGGGCGAACAGGCCGCGCTGTACTGGCAGCCTGAAAACGGCATCGGCCAGTGGTTGCCCGCCAGCGAATGCGCTGCCAGCCTGGAAGGCCGCGCGGTGGCGCTGGTGCTGCCGATGGAAGCGGCGAGCGCGTTTGTAATCAGCTTGCCGACGCAAAAGGCGCGGTGGATGCGTCAGGCCTTGCCTTACGCCGTCGAAGAATTGCTGGCCGAAGAGGTCGAGCTGTTTCACCTGGCGCTGGGCGACGTGACCGCCGAGGGCCGCTACCGCGTGTTCGCCATTCGCCGCGCGCTGCTGGGCGGCTGGCTGGATGAGCTGCAAGAGATCGGTCTGAACATCGCCTCCATTTACCTCGACGCCGACCTGCTGCCGCGCTCCGGCGAACAGGCGCTGGCGATGGGCGAGCGCGTGTTGCTCGGCGGCGAACTGGACACGCGACTGGCGATTGCCGCCGAGCGCTGGCCGCAGTTCCAGTCGTTCTTCGACACCCTGGTGCAGCCGACTACCAGCGAAGACCCCTACACGCTGTTGGCCCAGGGCCGCGGCAAGGCCGTTGACCTGGCCCAAGGCGAATTTGCCCCGCGCAGCGACAACAAAGCCTGGACCATCTGGCGCCCGTTCGTGGCCGTGCTGGGTGTGTGGGCGGTGCTGTATTTGGGCACATGTGTGGTGCAGGCCTGGCAGTTGGAGCGGCGCGGCGATGCCTTCAACGCTGCGAGTGTGGCGTTGTACAAAGAGCTGTTCCCCGAGGACCAGCGCATCGTCAACCTTAAAGCGCAATTCGCCGAGCACCTGAGCCAGGGCCAGCAACGCGAAGGCGGGTTTATCAGCATGCTGGAGCAGGCCTCCGGTGCGATTGCTGAAGCCAAGTCGCCGCTGTCGGTGGTGCAAGTGGACTACAGCCAGGTGCGCGGTGACCTTGCCTTGCAAATTCGCGCCAAAGATTTCGCCGCCCTTGAGCAGCTTCGCCAGCGTCTGGTGGAAGGCGGCATGAAAGTGCAGCTGGGCTCTGCCAGTCGCGAAGAAGAAGGCATTACGGCGCGCGTCGTGCTGGGAGGTGGCGCATGAACGCCTTGAGCTTATG
Source organism: Pseudomonas sp. AC136 (assembly GCF_979258585.1). NCBI lineage: Bacteria > Pseudomonadati > Pseudomonadota > Gammaproteobacteria > Pseudomonadales > Pseudomonadaceae > Pseudomonas > Pseudomonas sp. AC136. The sequence continues at coordinate 3,158,874 of NZ_OZ409865.1, read as the reverse complement.
GAAAGAACAGGCGTTGGCGCAGTGGCGCCAGTCGTCGCTGGGCCAGCGCTGGCAGCATTTACCCAGCCGCGAACGGGTGGCGCTGTCGGCCCTGGCCGGGTTTCTGGCGCTGGTGCTGCTGTACATGTTCGTTTGGCAGCCGATTGTTCAGCGGCTGGAGCGCGCGCGCAGCTACTACGAAAGTCAGCAGGTGCTTTACGCGTACATCCAGGAAAACGCCCCTCGTGCACGCGGCCTGGCCCAGACCAAAACCGTGCTCGCGCCGGAACAACTGCAAGGGCTGGTCACCAGCAGCGCCCAGCAGCGCGGGCTGAACCTGGAACGCCTGGACAACGACGGCAGCAGCGGTTTGCTCATCTCGTTGGCCAAGGCGCCCTTCGAACCGTTGCTACTGTGGCTGAGCGAATTGCAAAGCCAGGGCGTGCGCTTGAGCGAAGTGAACTTCGACAAGGCCGAGACCGGAAAGGTGGATGCCAAGGTGACGCTGCAAGCAGGTGAGTGACAGCGGGCGTTGCTCGGCGGGGAACAGATGGTTCCTTGGGCAGGCGTTCTCTCGCGGGGGTGGATGCGCGAAGGGGGCGTGCGGTGTCTGAGGGTTCGGGATCCAGGGTGCCAAGAGTAAGGCGTATTTCTGAGCGAGCCTGGATCCCCGCCTGCGCGGGGATGACGGTGGTCTTGGTCTGGAACGTAGCCGGTAAACTTCACCCGTCATTCCCGAAGGCGGCGGTCCGACGGTTCGGAATCCAGAATGACGCGGGTGACGCCTGGTTTCTAACACGCGATACGGCGCCAGTCTTATCCGGCCCTCCTACCTCGCGCTCATCGCCCATTCTTGAAAAGTCAGTGAATTTTCCTCAGCAGTCGCGCTCAAAACCCGCAGTAACTCGTGGGTCTGGTGCAGGTTTTAGGGGTAGGACGATGTCGTTTTTGATGGAGAACCATGCATGCGCAGGCTGGGGAGGCGAGATGGCCGAGCGCATTCGGGCGTTCGACTGGTCGAGCACCGGCTTGGGGGCCATCGACACCTGGTCTAAAAGTTTGTGTACCAACGTGCAAATGCTGCTGGCATCCCCCGTGCCCCTGGTGATGCTCTGGGACCAGCCCGGTTACATGATTTACAACGACGCCTACGCCGAATTCGCCGGCGGTCGTCACCCTTATCTGCTCGGTACGCCGGTTGAGTTGGGTTGGCCGGAAGTGGCCGATTTCAACCGCAACATCATGAATGTCTGCCTCGGCGGCGGCACCCTCGAATACCAGAAAAAAGACCTGATTTTGCTGCGCAACGGCCAGCCCGAAGAAGTGTGGCTGGACCTCTACTACAGCCCCGTGTGCGACGACATCGGCAGCCCGGCCGGGGTGCTGGCTATCGTGGTGGAAACCACGGCCCACGTGATCTCCGAGCGCCAGCGCAGTGCAGCTCAAGCGGCGTTTGACGCGGCAAACGAGCGCCTGCAACTGGCCCTTAACGCCGGCGCTTTGTTGGGGTCGTTCGTGTGGGATGTGGCCAACGATCAGCTGTCTGGCGACGAGCGTTTTGCCCGCACCTTTTCCTATCCGCTCGATCAGCCGCTGGACAACCTGCCCATTGCGCTGGCCAACGCAGTGATTCATCCCGACGACTTCTCGCGCGTCGAGCGCCTGGTGCATTACACCCTCACGCAAGGCGGCCCCTACAACGCCGAGTACCGAATTCGCCGCGCCGATGGCGAGTACCTGTGGGTGCAAGCCAGCGGCCGCTGCGAGTTCGACGAGGCCGGCAAGCCGCAGCGGTTTCCCGGTCTGATTTTCGATATTCACGAACGCAAGGTGGCGGAAGAGTCGCTGCTGCAACTGACCCACACGCTGGAGCAACGCGTGGAAGCGGAGGTGCAGGCCCGCGCCGACGCCGAGGCGCGCCTGCGTCAGGCGCAAAAGCTCGAAGCCATCGGCGGCCTGACCGGCGGCGTGGCGCACGACTTCAACAACCTGCTGCAAGTGATCGCCTCCAACCTGCACCTGCTCGCTCGCCAGGAACCGGACAACGCCAACGTGCAGCGTCGCCTTGGCTCGGCGTTGGCGGCGGTAGAGCGCGGTGCCAAGTTGTCTTCGCAGTTGCTGGCCTTTGCACGTCAGCAGCCGCTGTCGCCTGCGGTGTACAGCCTCACCAGCCTGTACGACGGCTTGGGCGAGGTGCTGCAGCGGGCGTTGGGCGAAATGATTCGTGTCGACCTGCAACTGGTCGACGAGCCTTGGAGCGTGCACGTCGACCGCAATCAGCTGGAAAACGCCTTGCTGAACCTGGCGCTGAACGCGCGCGACGCCATGCAAGGTGAGGGCACCATCCGTATTCATGCCGACAACGTGGCGCTCGACGAAGCTTATTGCCAAGGCAAGGAAATCAGCCCCGGCGACTATGTGCACCTGTCCATTTCCGACAGCGGCAGCGGCATGAGCCCCGACGTACTCGGTCACGCCTTCGAACCGTTTTTCACCACCAAGCCCAACGGACACGGCACCGGCCTGGGCTTGAGCATGGTGTTTGGCTTCGTCAAACAGAGCGGCGGCCACATCGACATGACCAGCGAGCTGGGGCAGGGCACCACGGTGCACCTGTACTTCCCGCGCAGCACGCTGGAAGAAAATCCTCAACCCACCACCGGGCTCAACCAGGCGGGCAGCGCGGGCGGCGAACGAATTTTGGTGGTGGAAGACAACCCGGACGTGCGCTGCACCGTAGACGAGCTGCTGCAGCAACTGGGTTACAAAGTGCTGCTGGCAGCCAATGGCGACGCCGCCATGGACGTGCTGCAAAGCGGAGCGGAGGTCGACCTGATATTCACCGACGTGGTCATGCCCGGCACCATCAAAAGTGCCGACCTGGCCGCGTGGGCCAAACTGCAACACCCGGCTATTCCCGTGGTGTTCACCTCCGGCCACACGCGCGACATCATTTCGCGCAACCACCAGCTCACCCCCGACATTCATCTGCTGAGCAAACCCTACGGCCCGCAAGCGTTGATGGACATGTTGCAGAGCGTTTTGAGCAAGTCGGCCTGAGCAAAACCCTCGATTTTGAGCCTCTGGCTTAACCGACTTCACATATTTGCCCTGCTGTTGGTCGATCTGCCTGAACTCCTGAGCAAATTGGCGAGTCCCAGTCGGGTGTACAGAATTCTGGACCAACGTTGTGGAAAGAAGATTTGCAGCGACCCGGCCGGGAGCGCCGGTAAGCAGAGGGAAACCAATGACCGAACTACAAAGCACCGATGAACTGCTCGAAGAGCTCTTCGGCGACCCCCAAGCCGCTGCCGCAGCGGCCCGCGCACGCATGGCCAAGCCAGCGCAGCGCCACGAACCGGAAGATGTGCAACTGCAACTCGACCCCGCCGTGCTCAAAGCCTTCCGCGCCGCTGGTGGCGACTGGCAACAGCGCATCAACCTGGCGCTCAGCACCTGGTTGGTCGAGAACGATCCGAAGCAGATGCACAGCGCTTAAGCGCAGCTTTCAAAAAAAACGGAGCCTTGGGGCTCCGTTTTTTTATGGGCGAAGGGAATGTGGATTTTCCGTGCGCTTTTCTCACTGCATCTCCCGGCGTTGCCTGCGCGCTTGCTGGCTGGGTCGGATTGTTGCGAGACGGCCCTGCGTTCCTAATGGGCTGGAGTTATCCAAGGAAGGACCACCATGACGACGATAGAAAGCACAGCTAATTGGAAGGTAAACATCTACCCAAACGACGATCCGCCTCCACATTTTCACGTGCAAACCCAGGGGGGTGAGTCATTGGTCAACATAGCTACGCTGGCAGAGCGGCGAAGGGGAGCCGATAAGCAAGCGCTCCAAGAAGCGTTGGCCTGGGCCATTCATAACCACACCACACTGGCCCGAGTGTGGGGCGAGCAAAACTGCAGGAGCGACCTATGAACCAGGAGCTGCGAATAGTTGACGTGGAGTCCCTTGGCCAAATGACGTTAGAGGTTACGTGGAGCGACGGCAGTTCACTGAACGTGAATCTTGCGGAACCGATTCAGACCTTCAAGGTGTTGGCGCCCTTGGCCGACCCTGCGTTGTTTAATGACGTGGAGGTGGGCGACTGGGGATTTGACGTCGTTTGGCCCGGCGGCATCGAACTGCCTGCCTGCACACTTTATGGTTTGGCCATAGAGCAAGCGGAGCAAGCCATGCCCAGGTGGGCCTTCAATGAGTGGATGCGCCAGTACGGCTTATCACTGAAGCGGGCAGCAAATACGTCAAACCTTACCCGGCGGACCCTCGCAACTCGTAGCTCTGGACCGAGCCAGATTCCCCATCGCGCAGGCCTGGCGTGCGAAGGCTGGAGCGGGGTGTGTGAGTCTCTCGGCCAGTATGATGTTCAGCCGAATGCAATGCAGACGAAACAGCCGCAGGGTGCGGTGAGGGAAAACTAAGCGGAAGGTGTAGCGGCTGCCCAATAAAATCGGAGCCCCTCACTCTAGGCTCCGTTTTTATGCGCTGAGGCTGCGCCTTCAAATCACCTTCACCGCCCGCCCAATAAACTGAATCGGCCCGGTCGGTTTGCCAATGGGCGAGCCGGTTTTCTGTTCCAGGGTCAGTTCGAACAGCTGGTTGTCTTGCAGCGGCGGCAGTTTATCCAACGGCACGTGCAGGGTTTGCCCAGGCTTGACCAGGCCCAGCGATACCGGCCCTTGCCAGCCATCGCCCTTGGTCCAGAACTCCAGCGCCTTGTCGCTCGGTACTTCAGCCACGCCCAGCGGGATCAGCTGGATTTCGTTCGGGTTGTTGGCTTGCACCACCCAGCCCGGCGCGTTGCTTTGCGGGGCCACCAGTACAACCAGGTAGGTTGGCGTGGCGGACGGTACGGTCTGTGTGGCAAGCAACACGGCGAGCACCAGCGAGGCGCTCAGGCCCACCAGCGTCAGGCCGCGCCACAGGGCTAGCAGGTTCCACCAAGGCGTGGCGGCGGGTGGCGTTTGTCGATTTGCCAGCAGGCTGCGTTCGATACGCGCCCATAGCTGACGCGACGGTGTGTGCGGTTTGGCCAGCGCGGTCAGCGGGTGCAAGCGCTGCTCCCATTCATCTACCGCACGGCGCAGCGCGGGTTCGAAGGGTAGCCGGGCTTGCACCTGGGCGCGTTCTTCTGCCGGCAGGGTGCCGAGCACGTATTCGCCGGCCAGTTCGTTGAGGGCGGCGTCGTCTGTTTCGTGGTGTGTGGTCATCCCATGCACCCTCGTAAGGCCACCAGGCTGCGTTTGATCCAGGCTTTGACGGTGCCCAGCGGCGTCGCCAGCTTGTGTGAAATTTCTGCGTGGGAGTAACCGTCGACGTAGGCGTGAATCACGCACTGGCGGCGTTCGGGTTCCAGTTGTTCCAGGCAGCCGTGGATGCGTTCGGCTTGCATCAGGCTATCCAAATTCTCTGCGCTGTCGTTGCTGCCGGCTTGTTCCGCCAGCGCCTCCAGCGTGTGCGTATCGTCTACTTGAACGTCGCGGCCGTGGCTGCGCAGGTAGTTGAGTGCCAGGTGGCGGGTGACGCTGTAGATCCAGCCACGCGCGGAGCCGCGTTCGGCGTCGAAGCTGCCGGCGCCGGCCCAGATTTTCAGAAAGGCGTCGTGCAGGATGTCTTCGGCCAAGGCGGTGTCGCGCACCAACTGCCGCGCCACGCCAAGCAGGCGCGGACTTTCTTGTTGGTACAAGCGGTGCAACGCCTCGCGTTCGCCCCGGGCGCAGGCGGCCAGCGCGGCGGCGTAGTCAAAAATAGGTTCGGACAAGGTGAGGTTCGTCAGCAGAAGGAAAGGGCACGCGCCAGCCTAGACGACTTTACGCGTGCCCATACGCCGTGATCGTTTCCGGTTATTTGGCGGCCCAGAAAATGTAGTCGGCCTGGTAGCTGACGATTTCCTGTTTGCCTTTGTTGGCGGCGGTGCACGCGGTGGCCGGCGCAACGCCGCCTTTGAGCGCTACACGTTGAATGTAGGTCACGCCGGTCATGGCGCCTTTACCTTCAGCCGGGTTGGCTTTAACCAGTTGATACGGCAGGTTGCCCGCGCCGGACGGTGCTACGGCCACTTGGGTGCCGGTTACTTTCGAACCGTCCTGAGCTTGCCAAGTGGCGGGCGGGCCAAAGTAGGTGCCGACTTGCTTGCCGCTACGGTCGCTGAGCACGGCCTTAGGGCCCACGAAGAACCATTCCATTTGCCCAGCGGCGTCTACTTTGTCGCGGCATTCGTAGGTGATCTCGCCTTTGCCGACGGTTTCCAGGGCCACTTTGTGGCCGTCCGGTACTTTTACGCTGTCGGGCAGTTCCATGGCGGCGTGCGCAGCGGGGGCCAGCAGGCAGCTGGATAGCAGGGCGAGGCCAAGCAGGTTTTTGCTGTTCATGCAGTTATCTCCAGTAGGGATCAGCGGGCAGCGCAATCGGCTGCTGGAGGTACTACACGTGGGAGGGGCGATTGGATGCAGCAGCGGAAAAATATTTTTCGCCCATGGTTTTTACCGCTCAGTGTGGATAGCGGCGCATGCCCTGCAACGCCTCGCTCAAGGGTTGCGGGCGACCCAGCAAGTAGCCTTGAACCTTGTGCACGCCTAAGGCGCGCAGGGTTTCCAGCTCCTGTTGGGTTTCCACACCTTCGGCCACCACGCTGCTGCCTGTTTCGCGGGCGAAGGCGATAAGGGAGGAGGCCAGGGCGCGGCGTTTGAAGTCGTTGTCGATGCCTTGGGTGATGCTCATGTCGAGCTTGATGATGTCGGGGCTCAGTTCCAGGATGTGCCGCATGCTGGCGTAGCCGGCGCCGGTGTCGTCGATAGACAAACGCACCCCGCGCTGACGCAGCGGCGCGAGCGCTTGCTCCAGGCGCACGTAGTCGGCCACGGCGGCGTGCTCGGTAATTTCCAGCACCAGGCGGCGCGGCGGCAGGTTTTGCAGCAAGGGCGTCAAGCGTCCGCTGTAAACCAATTGCGGTGAACAGTTGAGCGCCAGGTATGTGTGGCCGGGCATATCGCTGAGCGCTTTAACGGCCAGTTGGATCGCGCGCAGTTCCAGGTCGACGCCGAGGCCGGCTTCGGCCGCTTCGATAAACCATTGGTCTGGCGTTTGCGGTGGCTGCGTGCTGAAGCGCGACAGGCATTCCCAGCCGCACAGTTCCAAACTTTGCGCCGCCAGAATGGGCTGATAAACGATGGTGGGCTGGTCGCTGGCCAGCACTTCGGAAATGCGGCGGTGCTTGTGCACGCGGTCGCGTACGCGTTTGAGCTCGCTATCGAGCTGGTCGGCGATCAGCTCGGCAAACACGCGCATCACCTGCACGTCACGCTCGCTCAAGGTGTCGTCGGCCGCGTAGCCAAAGCAGCAGAGGGTGCCGTAGAGGCGGCCGTCGCTGAGCCAGATTGGCACGCTCAAGTGCGCGCCAATCGGCAGCTCGGCGGTTTCCGGCAGTTCCTGGGCGAGCGGGCACATGGCTGTGTCGGCGATTAATTCCGGTAGTAGCCCGTCAACCACGCGCTGGCAGTAGCCGGCTTCCGGGCCCAGGGTGTCGCCGGGGTTGATGGGCGGCTCGCCCTCGGCGTCCACGTGGGTGAACACACGGTCTTCGACGCGAAACTGGGCGATGAACGCGACATCCATGCCCAGGTGCGTGCGCAGCGCTTTCAGCACGCGGTCGATGTAGCTCGAATCGGATACGCCCTGAGGACGCAGGGCGATCAGTTCAGCGAGTTGTACGGCGGTCATTCCCTGGGCCTCCTTACCAATCACCTGAAACTAAAGCCGGAAAAACCGCTGCTGGCCACTGCTGCCAGCAGCATTCGCAGTGCGTGCGGCCGAATGCAGGCGAGTATTCAAACGGCGCGGCCCTCTCTTGCCTGTGGAACACGCTGGGCGCGGAAAGTTGGAGGTTTCGGGCGGCAGACGACTAGCGAAGCGGCGGGAAATGACCCTGTAACCAGTGGCAGAACAGCTGCGCGCTGGGGCTGCTCCGCTGCGCTTCGGCGACCACCAGGCAGAAGGTGTCGGTGAGCACCACGCGCTGCCCAAACGGCGCGACCAGCACGCCGGCGGCCAAGTAGTCGGCGCAGGTCAGCGGATCGCCGATCGCGATGCCCTGGCCGTCGATGGCCATGGTCAGACAAGTGAGTGAGTCGTGAGCGGTGGTCGCCTTGCTGCTTTCGTAGGGCAGCGCGTCAGCAGCGGCCAGCCAGCGACGCCAGGTGCGGCGGTCGCCTTCGTGAATCAGCGTGTGGTTGGGCAAGTCTGCCGGCGTTTTCAGCGGCACGGCGCCGGCCAATAACGCCGGGCTGCATACCGGAAACTCCTCCATGCGCAGCAGCGGCTGCGCCTGAAATCCGCGCCACGGCGGCGAACCAAAAATAATCTGCACTGCGCCGCTGGCGCCGAGCTGGCTGCCGGTGAGCGAATGCATGGAGGCGCCGAGCTTCAGCTCCAGTTCGATGTCCGGGTGCTGGGCGCGAAATTGCGGCAGGCGTTTGACCAGCCAGGTGTGGGCGAAAGCGCCGTCGACAAACAGGCTGAGGGTCGACACGCGCGGCAGCAGCTCGGCAGTGGCGCGTTGAATCTGCTGCAGCGGTTTTTGCACCTGCGACAGGTACTTCTGCCCGCTGTCGGTCAGCGCCAGGCCCCGGTTGGTGCGGTGAAACAGCTGCACGTCGAGCTGCGCTTCCAATTGCTTGAGCTGGCGACTCACGGCCGATTGCGTCAAGCACAGTTCTTCAGCGGTGCGGCTGACGTTGAGGTAGGTGGCTGCCAACACAAAGGTGCGCAGGGCATCGAGGGAAGGAAAGCGCGTCATGGCGGGCTCGGTGGCGAGGTCTGGTATGCGTGCCAGTCATACCAGCCATGCGCTTTTTTTGATATCCCCCGGCCCATCGTTTTTGCCACGCTGGGTTATCAAGCCATAGCGGTAGCGGGGGAAATCGGCGTGTTGCAACTGTTCAAAGAAACGCGGGGCGCGGTCTGTCATGGCCTGGCGCTCACCTATGCACTGGTAGGCTATGGCCTGGGATTTGCCGGTTTATTCAGCGCCAACCTCCTGGTCAATCTCTTCGCCACGTTGTGGCTGGCACACGCCATGGTTATCGCCGGTTATTTGCTGCACGAGTGCGCGCACAACACCGTATTCAAGCGCAACGAGCACAACGCTCGGCTGGGCAAACTGCTGACGTGGGTAACTGGAAGCTGCTACGGCACGTATGAGGACATTCGCTTCAAACACTTTCGCCACCACGTCGATAACGCCGACGTGATCTGGTTTGAGCATGACAAATGGCTGGCCCGCCATCCGCGCGTACTGAAGACCATCGAAACGCTGGAATGGCTGTACATCCCCGCCCATGACCTGTTGATGCACGCGGTGATGGTGTTTAGCGCGTTCATCATTCCCCAGCGCAAAGGCCAGCGCGCCCGCAATCTGATGTTTGTGCTGGTGCGCGGCAGCTTGTTCGCGGCGCTGCTGTGGTTCGCCCCGTTTGCGGCGCTGCTCTACGTCGTCGCCTACCTGCTGATGATGACTGTGCTGCGCTTTATGGATGCGCCGCAGCACGACTATGGCAACTCGGCGACGCTGTTCGACAAGAGCCCAGCGCCTCACAAGGGCGACCGTGCCTACGAGCATCTGCACACCTTCAGCAACGTGCTGTCGCTGAAACACCCGGGGGTGAATGTGCTGGTGCTGAACTTCGGCTACCACAATGCCCATCACGTGAAGCCGACTACGCCGTGGTATCGCCTGCCAGCCGTACACCACGAGTTGTATGGCGACGAGCGCGCGATGCTGTTGCCGTTCCGGGCGCAGCTGAAAAGCTTTCACCGCTTTCGTGTGGCGCGTGTCGCCGGCACGGGTGACGGACCCGAGCCGGCTGCGGCGGATTACATGACCATGATGCGCAACGGCGAGATTCGCGGCGGTAACGCAGCGTCCTTTCTGACCTCTTTCTAACGGTGCCCACCATGCAAAAACTCGAAGTCTTTCAGTCGCTGTGGGGCATGGAACTCAAGCACCCGACGCAGCCCGAACGCAGCCATGAAGAAAACTTCGCCATGGCCGCCGAAGCGGGGTTCGCCGGCATGTGTCTGGACCCCAACACGGACGAACTGCCGTACTACCGCGAAACCCTGCCGCTGTTCGAAAAGTACGGTTTGAAAAGCATGGTCAACCTGTTCCCGCGCCGCGTGAGTGACATGCGCCCCTTGCTGGAGTTTGCCCGCGAAGTGAACGCAGTGAAGGTCAACACCATCGCCCAGGTGATGCCGGTGAGCGTGGCCGGCGCCGTGCCGTTGATCAGTCGCTGGCTGGAAGAAGCGCAGAGCATGGGCATTGAGTTGCTGTTTGAAACCCACCGCAACGGCATCCTCAACGACCTGTACTTCACCCTCGAAGTGCTCGACGCCATTCCCGAACTGCAGCTCACCGCTGACCTTTCGCACTTCGTGGTCGACCGCGAATTTCCCCTGCCCATCAGCGCGCGTGACCAAGGGTTTATCCAGCGCATTCACGAACGCACCGACTGCCTGCAAGGCCGCATCGCCACGGCCGAGCAGGTGCAAATTCAAATCGACTTCCCGCAACACCAGGCCTGGGTCGAGCAGTTCAAAGTCTGGTGGAAACAAGGCATGGCCAGCTGGCGCGCGCGCAATGCGGCAGATGCGACCTGCGTGTTTCTCTGTGAACTGGGGCCGCCGCCGTACGCGATTACCGGGCGCGATGGGTTGGAGCTGTCGGATCGCTGGCAGGAGGCATTGGTGATTAAGAAGTGGGCGCAAGAATTGTGGGGGGAGTTGGGGTCGTAGCGTGGCGCAGTCACGTCACTGACAACAAAGAAGAACCTATCTGACGCACTCGACAATCTGCATGTCCGTTATTTTGAGATGAGCCACTCTGGCGTTATCTCACGAAGATTTGCGAAATGAGTCGGGTGATTTCAAGCGCCCCTGCCTGATTACTTCGCGCTGCATAGGTCGGCACGCTGGCGCGTTTGCCGGTGTTCGCTGTGGCGGGGGCGCCGGTTGTCACGCCTTTGCGCTCGCCTCCATGCCTAAGGTGGCTCGCTTCTTTTTCCTACGGGGTCGCCACACGCGAATTTAGCGTGATTTGTGACGCTCGATTTTTCTTGGCGTCGTTGCGAGCGGTCCTGCGTTAAGCCGATGACTGCTCTTATGTTGCACGCTCAGCTGCCATGGAAGTATCCGCCGCCTATTCGCCTCAGGCGCTAACTGGCAGCGTATGACATGACCCTCTTGCCCCTATTTTTACGCAAGTTTTTTGTAGCTTATCTTTCCCTTTGCACCTTATTTGCGCCTATCGCGCCCGCCCTGGCAGACGCCAATCCAGGCGGTTGCTCGTGCACGGTTACGCAACCACTTCCTGAACTAGGTGGCGTCCCTGCCAAGCCGTCGCCGTCGCGTTCGTCTGCCGATTGGTTTCCTCCTGCCCATGACGCGGACCTCACTCCCCGCATGTTGCGGGACCGCACAAGAGGTTCGGACGACGCGATCAGCATGGGTGCTGGCATGCTCTCCAGCACGGCCAGCACAGCCGCTGAACACTGGTTGGTTGCACATAACATCACCTCGGCGGTGTCATTCAATTTGGGCGAAGGTGGCCTTCGTGGCGGCAGCCTCGACATGCTCGTACCGTTTTACAACGGCGGTAAGGATTTGGTCTTCACCCAGGTTGGCATGCGCCGCGCGAATTCCTACACCGCCGACTACCGCAACACCTTCAACATGGGTCTTGGTTATCGCCATGAGACGAATGGCTGGCTTCTTGGCGTGAACAGCTTTCTGGACAGCGATGCCCAGGGCGACCATGACCGCCTGGGTCTTGGCATGGAAGCGTGGACTGATTTCCTGAAACTCAGCGCCAACAGCTACCAGCGTCTCTCCAACTGGAAAAGCTCGCCTGACCGCGCGGACTACGAAGAGCGCGCCGCCCGAGGATGGGATGTGCGCGCGGAAGGTTATTTGCCCGCTTACCCGCAATTGGGTGGCCAGATGATTTTCGAAAAATATTACGGCGATGAGGTGAGTTTGTTCTCGGCCAACGATCGGCAGAAGAACCCTCACGCCATGACACTGGGCGCTATCTACAACCCGGTGCCGCTGCTAAGTCTCGGCGTCAATCACCGTATCGGCCAGGACGGTCGGGCAGATTCCGCCGCTAACCTTACGTTCAATTACCGGTTGGGCGAGTCGTTCGCCAAACAGGTTTCATCGTCGAGCCTCATTGCCAGCCGACTGGTGGCCAATGCGCGGTACGACCTTGTCGCACGTAACAACGAGATCGTGCTGGATAACCGCAAAAATGCGTTCGAGCTCAAAATTCCGGCCGCTGTTAGCGGTAAAGGTAACGAAGCTGTGCCGTTCGTTGTCACCGGGGCGAGCCACTTCAGCACCATTACCTGGGTGGGTACTGGAGCCGGCTTTGCCGGTGCGGTCGCAGGCGACGGCAATGCCAGCGTCACGCTGCCTGAGCACATCGACGGCGCACTCAACACCTACACGCTGCAGGCTTCGGGTATTGACGGTTCGGGTCGTAGCCAACTGTCCAACGTCATGACCGTGAGTGTTCGTTCCGCAACCCTGAAAGTTGATGCCACACCTGCGGCTATTGTGGCCGATGGTATTAGCACCACCACGCTGACCGCTCTTGTAGTGGATGCATCGAACAAAGCAGCACGCAGCGGTGAAACGGTGACGTGGAGCACGTCGGCAGGCACGCTTGCGAGCGACACATCGGTCACCGATGGAAACGGCGTTGCACGTGTGCTTCTTACCAGTCCAACAGTGGCCGGTTCAGCCACAGTGACTGCGCTTGCTGGCAACATTAAGGGCAGTAGCGCCGTTAGCTTCACCTCCGGTTCGCCTAGCACCGCTGATAGCGCCATTGACCTGGCCGCTACGCCACTGGCGATCACTGCAGATGGCACAAGCGTGTCGATGCTCAAAGCGACCATTTCAGACGACCAGGGCAACCCGGTTGCCGCTGGCTTTGCTGTCAGTTGGGAAACGAGCGCTGGCACTTTGGCCGGCGCCACTTCGCTTACCGACGCCAATGGCGTGGCGAGCATGCAGCTAACGAGCGCAACCAAGCCAGGTACTGCGCAAGTCCAGGCGAGCATTGGTGGCGCCAAGCAACGGGTTCCGGTCAGCTTTACTCCTGGAATTCCTGCTACTGGTAACAGTGGGCTTACCCTTACCGCCACACCCACAACCATCAAATCTGACGGCGTAAGCACTTCGCTACTCAGTGCCCATGTGCTGGACGCCCAAGGCAATGCGGTCGAAGCAGGTGTGGAAGTCGGTTGGACTAGCACGGCCGGCACGATTACAGCTGCCACCTCGTTTACTGACAATAACGGGGTCGCCACCATGACGTTGACCAGTGCGGCCTCACCGGCAGTAGCCTCGGTGAAAGCCAGCGCCGGTGCCGCTTTTAACGATGTGAGCGTTACTTTCGCCGCGGGCGTTGCTGCGGCTGGCAATGCGGGTCTGGCCTTGGTGGCGTCGCCTGATGAGGTGCTCGCCGACGGCAGCAGTACATCAGTGCTTACCGCTACGCTCCTGGACGATCAGGGCGATGCCGTTGGGGCAGGTGTGAACGTTGATTGGGTAACCTCAGCCGGCACCCTGACTAGCAACTCTTCCAATACGGATGCAAACGGTGTGGCTACGGTCTCGCTGATCAGCTCGACCACAGCGGGTACTGCGACTGTAGATGCTTCGTCAGGCGCAGCATTCAATTCCGTTGATGTAGCGTTCGCTCCGGGAGCGCCAGCTGCCGGCAATGCGGGCCTGGCCCTAAGTGCAAGTCCGTCTGTGATTGAAGCTGACGGAGTGAGCACGTCCGCGCTCAGCGCCGCGGTTAAAGATGTGCATGGCAACCCCGTACGAGCCGGCATCAATGTGAGCTGGACCACCAGCGCAGGTACGTTGGCCGACGCCGTTACCGTTACCGACGCCAAAGGCGTCGCGACAAACGTGCTTACCAGCAGTGCTACGGCCGTAACCGCTGCTGTCGGAGCCCAAACGGGTGCCGCGCAGAATTCAACTAACGTGATGTTCGCGCTTGGCGCGGCGACCATTACCAGCGCAACGCTCGAATTGACCGCTTCCACCACTTCACTGCTAGCTGATGGCGTGAGCACTTCCACCCTGACTGCCAGCGTAAAAGACAGCCAGGGACAGTCCGTGGGTGCGGGCATTCCGGTGAACTGGACCGCTTCGGTCGGCACGCTTAGCGCAAGCGTTTCCGACACTGACGCAAATGGCCGGGCCACCGCAATTTTGACGAGCTCTACCGTAGCCGGCGTATCGGATGTGCAAGCGATTTCCGGGGCGGCACATGACGACGTAGAAATTGCGTTTATCCCGGGTTCACCGGCGGTTGGGGCGAGCGGTCTGACTATAACCGCAACACCTGCAACCATTCCTGCCGATGGCGGTAGCACCTCGACCCTCAATGCGCTGGTGCAAGACCGGTTCGGCAACCCTGTCGCAGCCGGTGTGATGGTGACGTGGACCACCAGCCGCGGAACTCTGGCCAGCAGCTCGACCGCTACCGACTCCACAGGCGTGGCGCGCGTTCAGCTGACTAGCAGCACCGTGTCAGGCACGGCCAATATCGGCGCAAGTGCTGGCCCGGCGAACAATACTGGCGCGGTTACCTTCGGTGCGCCCGTTCCGGCTCACATCGCCGTAACGCCTGCCTCGGCATCCATACAGGGCGATGGCGCCAGCAGCACAGTGGTGAACGCGACGCTCTCGGACGCTCGCGGTATGCCAATGGGTGCTGGTGTGGTGGTTCAGTGGACCACTTCGGCCGGCACGTTAACCACAGATTCTTCCATTACCAACGCCCTCGGCGTGGCGACTACCACATTGACCAGCGCTCGCTCGGGCGATACGGCGTCCATCGTGGCGTCGGTGGGTAGTGTGGAGGGCACCGGTAAGGTGGTGTTTGTTGTAGGCGCGCCGTCCGTACTGACAATAACGCCTAGCCAGTCTTCGATTCTCGCGAATGGCAATTCAACATCCACATTGACTGCTCGCGTATGGGACGACAAGCGCCAGCCAGTAGGCGCAGGTGTAACGGTTTACTGGACCACTACAGCCGGAACGTTGAAGGACAGTTCCTCAACCACCGACGCAACGGGTGTCGCCACCATGGAGCTCACCAGTTCTGCTGAATTGGTAACCGCTGTGGTACACGCCACCGCAGACAGTGCCAGTAACTCCACCAACGTGCGGTTTGTAGCCGGTGTTACGACCTCGCTCGAGGCGTCGGCGTCGCAAACCTCAATTGTTGCTAATGCCAGCAGCACGACGCGCTTGTCTGCCGAGGCGCAAGACATTGGTGGTCACCCGGTTGCGGGCGCAACAGTTCAGTGGTCCACCACTGAGGGCACGTTGGCCAATAAGACATCTATTACGAACAGCTCAGGTGTCGCCACCATGGTACTGACCAGCTCGCGCAATGCGGGACCGGTTGAGGTGCTGGCGTCTGTCGGTGCGGTCGAAGCTAAAACCAACGTTACGTTTACGCCGGGCGTAGCGGGTGGCCTGGTTCTTTCACCGAGCCCGGCCGCAATCGTAGCCGACGGCAGTTCTACTTCAACCATCAGTGCTCAAGTGCTTGATGAACACGGTGTAGCGGTGGGTGGCGGCGTTGTTGTTCGCTGGACTACCAATGCTGGCACATTGGCTGGTTTGTCCTCAAAAACGGATGCCAACGGCATCGCCACGATGGTGCTCACCAGCTCGACAACCATTGGCACTGCTGTGGTTGAAGTGTCAGGGGGCAACACCGTTCGCACAGTTAATGTTCGGTTCACCGCAGGTGCCGCTGCATCGTTGACGGTTGCCGCCACGTCAGCGCGCATTCCAGGTGATGGGGCCAGCACCACTACCGTGAAAGCAACGGTTAAAGACGTAAACGGCAACCCGGTAGGCCAGGGCGTTACCGTCAACTGGAGCACTTCTGCCGGGACGCTTTCTGCCGCAAGTTCGCAAACCGACAGTTCGGGCGTCGCCCAGATTACGCTGACCAGCGCCAATGCCTACCAAACCGCGACTGTTACAGCCAAATCCGGCCCCGGAACGAACACCGCGCAAGTTGAATTTGTGCAAGTTGTTCTGTCTTGGAGTACCACTAATTCCCAAGCAAGTGGTCCGGTGACTTATGTAGTGTTGGTCAAAGATGCGCAGGGTAAAGCGCTACCTGGCGTGACTATTAATTGGCGGGCTGTGTTTACGCCGGTCCACGCCGTTGAGTCAGAAAAAGGTTTTAAGCCAGATTTGACTAGCTCGACCAGTGATAACGCGGGTTATGCGAGAATGATTTTTAGAGCATCGAGCGGAGGGGATAGTATTTTTGCTGCTCATTACGTTGTATCGGCAGGGGTTGGGAGTAATTTTCTTACACCGCAACAAACTACTACCTACGTTTTCAAATAAATAAGCGCAACAAGCCCCGGGTTAACCCCCGGGGTTTTTTTATGCTTTCGAAATCGACCCGTACCCAGCGAGGCCAATTGCAATCGCTGACGGCGACAGCTTTACCCCGGAACAACCCAGCGTTACCCCTCCCGATACAACCGATTCAACAACCCCAACAGCTGCTCCCTCTCCTGCGCACTCAACGCCGCCGTGGCGTCCAGATCGCTCTGCACCACCACGTCTTTTAACGTCTTCAACAGCTGCTCTCCGGCTTTGCTGAGAAACAGGCCGTAGGAGCGTTTGTCCGGGTTGCTGCGTACGCGCATTGCCAGGCCGCGTTCTTCGAGTTTGTTCACCATCAGCACCGCTTGCGGCGGTTCGATGGCGAGCGCTTTGGCGAGGTCGGCCTGCATCAGGCCGGGCGACTGCTCGATGATGCTCAGCGCGGTGAATTGCGCGGGGCGGATGGCGTGTTCTTCCAGGCGGGCGGTGAGGTGTTGGAAGATTTTCAGCTGCACGCGCCGCATCACATAACCCACCAAATTATCCAGCGCAGCGTCGAGCGTCGTCGGGTCGGCGGGCGCTGCCTGGGTTTTGGCTTTGCGGGGCATGGTGGCGTCCTGATGAGAAAAAGCATGGTCAACCTGTTCCCGCGCCGCGTGAGTGACATGCGCCCCTTGCTGGAATTTGCCCGCGAAGTGAACGCAGTGAAGGTCAACACCATCGCCCAGGTGATGCCGGTGAGCGTGGCCGGCGCCGTGCCGTTGATCAATCGCTGGCTGGATGAAGCGCAAAGCATGGGCATTGAGTTGCTGTTTGAAACCCACCGCAACGGCATCCTCAACGACCTGTACTTCACCCTCGAAGTGCTCGACGCCATTCCCGAACTGCAGCTCACCGCCGACCTTTCGCACTTTGTGGTCGACCGCGAATTTCCCCTGCCCATCAGCGCGCGTGACCAAGGGTTTATCCAGCGCATTCACGAACGCACCGACTGCCTGCAAGGCCGCATCGCCACCGCCGAGCAGGTGCAAATTCAAATCGATTTTCCGCAACACCAAGCCTGGGTCGAGCAGTTCAAAGTCTGGTGGAAACAAGGCATGGCCAGCTGGCGCGCGCGCAGTGCGGCGGATGCGACCTGCTTGTTTCTCTGTGAACTGGGGCCGCCGCCGTACGCGATTACCGGGGGCGATGGGTTGGAGCTGTCGGATCGTTGGCAAGAGGCGTTGGTGATTAAGGGGTGGGCGGAAGAATTGTGGGGGGAGTTGGACAGATGAGTAGTCGCACATGGCGCTTCACTGCGATTTTGGTCTGACTTTTTAAGTGCTTTTGTCGATGCGTGATTCCGGGACGCAATAGGTTGGTGGCGTCGGTGTCCGATTCGAATTGCGGAACAGTCTTACGTATCCAGCGGATGTCGATCCGGGTCGCGTTTTGAACAAAAGGCTTCGCCTCGGACGACCGATAGCGCCCGAGGCCAATGTATGCAAGGGCTAGGGGTCTCAGGGGAAGAGTCGTTCCTAATTTTACTTTGGTTTCCTTGCAGGCAAATACGTACGTTAAAACCGCCAGATCACCCAGTGTGCAAAAAGAATTCGGAGGTGGGCCATTCGGAATGGCCCTACCGGCCGTGTTTTCCCTTCTGACCGAATTCGCTTCGCTGTGATGGAAGTATTCGCCGCCTAACCGCCACCCGGCGCCCATAGGCAGCATATGACCATGACTCAACCGCAATCGTTTTTACGCAAGTCTCTTGCCGTATACCTATCTGTTTGCACGCTGTTTGCGCCCATCGCGCCAGCGTTTGCGACCTCCGATCCACCTCCTTGCTCGTGCGCCGCAAAGCAAGACCTACCTGAGTTGGGTGGCAGCGTTGGCAAGCCCTCGCCGAAGAGTGCGGACTCAGCATGGCTTGCCCAGCCACACGACGTTGACCTCGCGCCCAGCGTCCTGCGTGACCGCACCAAAGGTGCCGATGAAGCAGTAAGCATGGGCTCGGGAATGCTTTCCGGCGCTGCTAGCGCCGCTACTGAAAGTTGGCTTGCAGGGCACCACATCACATCGGCGGTCTCACTCAATATCGAGGACGGTGGCCTTCGTAGCGGCAGCCTCGACATGCTCGTACCGTTCTACAACGCGGGCAAAAATCTAGTCTTCACCCAGATTGGCATGCGCCGCGCGAACTCCTACACCGCCGACTACCGCTACACATACAACATGGGCCTTGGTTATCGCCACGAGACGAATGGCTGGCTTCTTGGCGTGAATAGCTTTCTGGACCGCGATGCGCAGGGCGAGCATGACCGCCTGGGTATGGGTGTGGAAGCGTGGACTGATTTCCTGAAAGTCAGCGCCAACAGCTACAAGCGCTTATCGAACTGGAAGGATTCTCCCGACCGTGCCGATTACCAGGAGCGCCCAGCTGCTGGCTGGGATGTGCGTGCGGAAGGTTATCTGCCCGATTACCCACAATTGGGCGGCCAGATGATTTTTGAAAAATATTACGGCGATGAGGTGAGCCTGTTCTCGGCCAACGATCGGCAGAAGAACCCCCACGCCATGACCCTTGGCGCTATATACAATCCGGTGCCGCTACTAAGTCTCGGCGTCAATCACCGCATCGGCCAGGACGGTCTGTCAGATACCTCTGCCAACCTTACGTTCAATTACCGATTGGGCGAGTCCTTCGCCAAACAGGTTTCATCGTCGAGCCTCATTGCCAGCCGACTGGTGGCCAACGCGCGGTACGACCTTGTCGCACGTAATAATGAGATCGTGCTGGATAACCGCAAAAAAGCGCTAGAGCTGAAACTTCCGGCGGCGGTTAGCGGCAAGGGCAATGAAACCGTAGTGTTTACGGTCACCGGAGCGAGCAACTTCGCGTCGCTTTCCTGGGTGGGCCCTGCTGCCAGCTTCGCCAGTTCCCCCTCTGTTGATGGTACTGCCAGCCTGACGTTGCCTGAGCATATTGACGGCGGCGTTAACACCTACACCTTGCAAGCCATGGGTATGGACCGTTCGGGTCGTAGCCAGCTGTCCAACGTGATGACGGTCAATGTGCTGACTACGGTTCTGCAGATTGACGCGGCTCCCGCCACTATCGCTGCCGACGGCTTCAGCACTACCACGCTCAGCGCTTATCCGGTGGATTCACTTGGTAAGGGCACGCGTACCAGTCAAACCGTGACCTGGACTACTAGCGCCGGCACGCTGGCTAGCGACACATCTGATACAGACAGCCGCGGCGTCGCGCGCGTGGTTTTGACCAGTCCTACGTCGGCCGGACTGGCCAAGATTGAAGCGCAGATGGGTACCGTCAAAGGCACGACCTCCGTACGCTTTGCGGCGGGTCTTCCAAGTGCCAATAGCAGCGCGCTCTTGTTGGAGGCAACACCGCTTTCCATCACCGCCGACGGCGTCAGCACTTCCTCGCTGACGGCGACCATTTACGACGACCTAGGCAACCCGGTCGATGCCGGCCATGCGGTGGCCTGGGAAACGACCTCTGGACAATTGGCCGATACAGCGTCGCTTACCGATGCCACTGGTGTGGCTAGGATGAAACTGACCAGCTCGATCAAAGCCGGCGTAGCCCAGGTTCAAGCCAGCATTGGCCCGGCCAAGCAGCGCGTCCCTGTGAGCTTCGTTCCCGGCATTCCAGCGACCGGCAATAAAGGTCTGGCGCTTAGCGCTACGCCTACGACCATAAAGTCAGATGGTATTAGCACTTCGACGCTAAGCGCGCTGATTTCGGACGACAAAGGAAACCCCGTGGAAGCCGGCGTAACGGTCAACTGGAGCGCCAATGCCGGCTCCCTCACTGGTGATGTTTCGTATACCGACACCGATGGCGTCGCCACGATGACCTTGACCAGCGAAGCATCGCCAGGCGCGGCGAAGGTCAAGGCAAGCGCAGGCGCGTCCAATAACGAAGTGACCGTTACCTTCGCCGCGGGTGTGCCTGCGGCAGGCAGCGCCGGGCTTGTTCTAGTCGCCTCCCCTGATTCGATTACAGCCGACGGTGTCAATACATCCGTGCTGACGGCTACCGTACTCGACAACCAAGGCGCCCCCGTCGGCGCCGGCGTGCAAGTGGATTGGAGTACCTCGATCGGTACATTGACGAGCGAGGCCACCAGTACCGATGTAAACGGTGTGGCCACGGTCACATTGATCAGTTCGACGATCACCGGCACAGCCACGGTAGACGCCTCTGCCGGCGTGGCATCCAACGCGGTGGACGTTACCTTCGCGGCGGGGGCTCCGGCCGCCGGCAACCGCGGTCTGGCGATCAATACTGCTCCTTCGGTGATTGAGGCTGATGGTATTAGCACCTCGGCGCTGACCGCTGTGGTTAAAGATGAACACGGCAACACCGTTGCCGCTGGCGTGAACGTGACCTGGACAACCAGCGCCGGCAGTGTGACTCCGTCTAACGCCGTCACCGATGCGACCGGTAAGGCTACTGCCGTGCTCACCAGCACTGCATTGGTAGAGACTGCGACCGTGCAAGCTGAAGCCGGCGCCGCGCAAAATTCTGCGGATATTCTGTTTGTCCTCGGCGCCGCGACCATCACCAGTGCGACGCTAAACCTGGCCGCTTCGCAAAGCTCGCTGCTCGCCGATGGAGCAAGTACGTCCAGCCTGACCGCGACGGTGAAAGACATTAAAGGTCAGCCAGTTGGCGCGGGTATTCCGGTGAACTGGACAACATCGGCCGGTCAATTGAACGTGACGGTTTCCACTACCGACTCGAACGGTCAGGCCAATGCCGTGCTTACCTCGTCGACCGTTTCGGGAAGCGCGGATGTGCAGGCTGTGTCGGGCGCTGCCCACGATCAGCTTGACATCACCTTTGCTCCGGGCGTGCCAGCTGCTGGCGCAAACGGTTTGACGATCACGGCTACACCTGCGGTTATTCCCGCCGACGGCGGCAGCACGACCATGCTCAGTGCGCAGGTGCGCGATCGGTTCGACAACCCGGTGGCGCCCGGCACTATGGTCACCTGGACCGCCAGCCGCGGCCTGTTGGCCAGCACAATTACCGGCACCGATGTCAACGGCGTGGCGCGCGTACAGCTGACAAGCGGGACGACTCCCGGCGCCGCCAATATTGGGGCAAGCGCCAACGCCGCCAATAACGCCGCAAGCGTGACCTTCAGTCCGCCCGCGCCGACCCATATAGCGGTCACACCCGCAGCAGCCTCCATTACCGGCGACGGCGTTAGCAACACCGTGGTGAGCGCGGCGCTGACAGATGTAAGGGGAATGCCGCTAGGCGCAGGGGTTTTGGTTGAGTGGAGTACCTCAGTGGGAACGCTTATGAGCGATGAGTCGATGACAAATGCAAATGGCGTCGCTAGTACCACCCTCACCAGTATTCCGGGCGCGCATGTTGCTTTGGTAGACGCCAAGGTGGGTGCGGTGCAGGGCTCGGCTAAGGTGGTCTTCACTGTGGGCGCGCCGGCAGCCTTGACGCTCAGTGCGAGCCATACTTCCATCGTTGCGGATAGCAACTCGAAATCTACTTTAAGTGCGCAAGTCTGGGACTCTAACCTACAACCGGTAGGTGCAGGCATCGTGGTTTACTGGACGACCACTGCAGGTACGCTTGGTAAGAGCTCATCCACGACTGATGCCAGCGGCGTTGCAGTTATGGAACTGACCAGCGCTTCAGAACTTGTCACTGCTACGGTTCATGCCACCGCACAGAGCGCGACTAATCTCACCAATGTGCGCTTTACCGGTGGCGTAACCGCGAACCTTCAACTGACGCCTACCCCTACAGTCATCGATGGGGACGGCAAAAGTACGTCGCTATTAAGCGTTGCGGCGACAGACATTAGCGGCAACCCTGTCGTTGGCGCAGTGGTTCGATGGACGACCAGTGCAGGCACCTTAGTAAATGATGCTTCAACTACAAACGCGTTAGGGATTGCCACTATGACCCTGACTAGCTCGAAAACCGCTGCGGTAGCTAAGGTCGTTGCGACGGTAGACAAGATAACTGGCTCGGCGGAAGTGACGTTTGCCCCTACAGTGAATAGCGTCACGGTCTCAGTATCGAATGCGGCGATTATCGCCGATGGTTATACGAGCTCAACTATCTCGGCTTCAGTCGTCAACAACCAAGGCAAACCGGTAGGCGCAGGTGTGGCGGTGCAGTGGACATCGAGTGCTGGCTCTCTCTCAGACAAAACGTCGTTGACGGACGCCGCTGGTGTAGCCAAAACAGAGTTGACCAGTTCCGACGCGGTTTCCAATGCTGCCATCGAAGCATCGGTGGGTTCGGTTAAAGGTCGTGCAAGCGTAGCCTTTACTGGCGGTCAATTGAGGTTTGGAACAATACCAGACTTGGCTGCGTCACTAAGGGGGCAGGCGACATTTAACGCGGTGGTAACTGATGATCAAGGGCGACCAGTTAAAGGAGTGAAGGTATATTGGAAAGCAACTTACGTTGATTTAGACCTGGATATTTGGAACAGCCATGTATCCGACATTCACTTCCTGCCAACCCAGTCATTTTCAGTCACTGATTCTGCAGGTAACGCGCAAATGACGTTTGCTCCCAAGCTGCATCACTACTGGGCTCAGGCATATACAGTTTCGGCTGGAGTCGGAAGCGGTTTCCGCTCTACCGTCGAGACACCAATCTTTGGTGTGTATAACCCTTATTAAGGTCCTGTTTTAATTGTATAAGAAGCCCCTGGATAAGCACCTGGGGCTTTTTTTTGCGTCTTGGAAGATGGAGTACTTGCCTGCCTGTGCCACGCGATAGCGAACTTGATTGATAACGCGCCGGGCGAGTTGCACGCCATTAGTGCCGGGCCGATCGCCATTTTGGCGGATTTGCATGGGCATCAGGACCTGATCGCTTCTGCGAGTGGCTCGCCGCGACTAACGACGATCGCGCCGGTATGGCATTACCCCTCCCGATACAACCGATTCAACAACCCCAACAGCTGCTCCCTCTCCTGCGCACTCAACGCCGCCGTGGCGTCCAGGTCGCTCTGCACCACCACATCCTTCAGCGTCTTCAACAACTGCTCACCGGCTTTGCTGAGAAACAGGCCGTAGGAGCGTTTGTCCGGGTTGCTGCGTACGCGCATGGCCAGGCCGCGTTCTTCGAGTTTGTTGACCATCAGCACCGCTTGCGGCGGTTCGATGGCGAGCGCTTTGGCCAGGTCGGCCTGCATCAGGCCGGGCGACTGCTCGATGATGCTCAGCGCGGTGAATTGCGCGGGGCGGATGGCGTGTTCTTCCAGGCGGGCGGTGAGGTGCTGGGAAATTTTCAGCTGCACCCGCCGCATCACATAACCCACCAAATTATCCAGCGCAGCGTCGAGCGTCGTCGGGTCGGCGGGCGCTGCCTGGGTTTTGGCTTTGCGGGGCATGGTGGCGTCCTGATGAGAAATGGTTAGGCATGTTAATAATTTTTCCGCCCAGATGCACAATCGGGACGAATATTTAGTTATTAGTATTAACCGGTTAGGCTCGAGATTGCCCTGTATTTGAGGCTATTACCAGCGTTTCTGCGGACCTCCAGCTAAAGGTGTAGATTGTTTTTCGAAACCTAGAACCGATTTATAGTTAATTGACATAACTAAAAATCCGGCTTAACTTCGCCTCATCCAACCCAGACATGAGGCAGTGACATGAGTACCTACGAAGGCCGGTGGCAAACCGTGAAGGTGGAAGTGGACGAAGGCATCGCCTGGGTCATTCTCAATCGTCCGGAAAAACGCAACGCCATGAGCCCCACGCTCAACCGCGAAATGGCCGACGTGCTGGAAACCCTGGAACAAGACGCCGACGCCCGCGTGCTGGTGCTGACCGGCGCCGGTGAGTCGTGGACAGCCGGCATGGACCTCAAGGAATACTTCCGCGAAGTGGACGCCGGCCCGGAAATTCTTCAAGAGAAAATTCGCCGCGAAGCTTCGTACTGGCAGTGGAAGCTGTTGCGCATGTACAGCAAACCGACCATCGCCATGGTCAACGGCTGGTGTTTCGGTGGCGGCTTCAGCCCGTTGGTGGCGTGTGACCTGGCGATCTGCGCCGACGAAGCGACCTTTGGCCTGTCGGAAATCAACTGGGGCATTCCACCGGGCAACCTGGTGAGCAAGGCCATGGCCGACACCTGCGGCCACCGCGAATCGCTGTACTACATCATGACCGGCAAGACCTTCGGCGGGCAGAAAGCCGCGGCCATGGGTCTGGTCAATGAAAGCGTGCCGTTGGCGCAGTTGCGCGAAACCACAGTCGAATTGGCGAAGAACCTGCTGGAGAAAAACCCGGTGGTATTGCGCGCGGCGAAAGTCGGCTTCAAGCGCTGCCGCGAACTCACGTGGGAGCAGAACGAGGACTACCTCTACGCCAAGCTCGACCAGTCGCGGTTGCTCGACACCGAAGGCGGTCGCGAAGAAGGCATGAAGCAGTTCCTCGACGACAAAAGCATCAAGCCCGGCCTGCAAGCCTACAAACGCTGATTCCGGAGGTGTTCCATGTTCGACGTGCCTTTACTGATTGCCGGCCTGGCCCGGCCCGCCGCTGACGGTCGCACCTTCGACCGCTTGAGCCCGTTCACCGGTGAGGTGGTGTCACGCGTGGCCGCCGCCACGCTGGAAGATGCCGATGCTGCGGTGGCAGCGGCCCAGGCCGCGTTCCCGGCGTGGTCGGCATTGGCGCCGGGCGAGCGGCGCTTGCGGTTGTTAAAGGCCGCCGAACTGATGGAAGCACGCGCCCCCGAATTCATGGCCGCCGCCAGCGAAACCGGCGCCGCCGCCAATTGGTACGGCTTCAACGTGCAACTGGCCGCCGGCATGTTGCGTGAAGCCGCGGCGATGACCACGCAGATTCTCGGCGAGGTCATCCCGTCCAACGTGCCCGGCAGCTTCGCCATGGGCCTGCGCCAACCCTGCGGCGTGGTGCTTGGCATTGCGCCGTGGAATGCGCCGGTGATTCTCGGCGTGCGCGCCCTGGCCATGCCGTTGGCCTGCGGCAACACGGTGGTGCTCAAGGCTTCGGAAGCCAGCCCGTTCACCCATCGCCTGATCGGCCAGGTGCTGCACGAGGCCGGCCTGGGTGACGGTGTGGTGAATGTGATCTGCAATGCACCGCAAGATGCGCCCGCCATCGTCTCCCGGCTGATCGCCAACCCGGCGGTGCGGCGGGTGAATTTCACCGGCTCCACACACGTCGGTCGTATCGTCGCCGAGCTGTGCGCGCGGCAGCTGAAGCCGGCCTTGCTGGAACTCGGTGGCAAGGCGCCGCTGCTGGTGCTGGACGATGCCGACCTGGACGCCGCCGTCGCAGCCGCCGCCTTTGGTGCGTATTTCAATCAGGGGCAGATTTGCATGAGCACCGAACGCCTGATCGTCGATGCCAAGGTGGCCGATGCCTTTGTCAGCAAGCTGGCTGCCAAGGTGGCGCAACTGCGCGCCGGCCCGGCGAACGAAAGCGGTGCCGTGCTCGGTTCGCTGATCGACGCCGCCGCTGGTGAGCGCATTCAAGCCCTGGTGGACGACGCCCTTGGCAAAGGCGCGACGCTGGCAGCCGGTGGCGGTGTGCAGGGCAGCATCATGCAGCCCGTGCTGCTCGATAACGTCACCGACAGCATGCGTTTGTACCGCGAAGAGTCGTTTGGCCCGGTGGCCGTGGTGCTGCGTGGCGAGGGCGACGAAGCGCTGCTGCGCCTGGCCAACGACTCGGAGTTTGGCCTGTCGGCTGCCATTTTCAGCCGCGACGTTTCCCGTGCTCTGGCCTTGGCGCAACGGGTGGAATCGGGCATTTGCCACATCAACGGGCCGACCGTGCACGACGAAGCGCAGATGCCCTTCGGCGGGGTGAAATCCAGCGGCTACGGCAGCTTCGGCAGCCGCGCTTCGATTGAGCATTTCACCCAGCTGCGTTGGGTCACGGTGCAGAACGGGCCGCGTCACTACCCGATCTGAAACACGCCGGTCCATCCCGCAATAACAAGAACAAACAAGCCCCCCCGCCGCCAGACCGGTGAGGGCGGGCGCGCACAGAGGAAAGGCTCGTGAATGGAGAATTCGTAGCTACCCGCGCTGACCACGTGGTGCGCTATCGCCAGGTGGCCATCGGCAATCCAGGGGTGAACATCACCCAGGCGGACGACGGCACCATCTACCTGCGCGCGCAGGAGTCACTCAAGCCTGCCCCGGCGCGCCTGCTCGACCGGCTGCTGCATTGGGCGCAGGTGAAACCGCAGGCCACGTTTGCAGCGCAGCGCGGTGATGACGGCAAATGGCAAACCCTCAGCTACGGCGAAATGCTCAGCAACGTGCGCGCCCTCGGCCAAGCGCTGTTGCGCTACGACCTGAGCGCGCAGCGGCCGCTGATGATTCTGTCGGGCAACGACCTGCAGCACCTGCAACTGGCCTTCGCTGCCATGTACATCGGCGTGCCGTATTGCCCGGTATCGCCGGCCTATTCGCTGCTCTCGCAAGACCTGGAAAAGCTGCGCCACATTGTCGGCCTGTTGCAGCCAGGCCTGGTGTTTGCCGCCGAGGCGCAGCCGTTTCAACGCGCCATCGAACGGGTGCTGGCCGATGACGTCGCGCTGGTGTTTACCCATGGCACCCTGCCTGATCGGCATAGCGAGCGCTTTGCCGATCTGCTCGCCACCGGTAACGTCGAGGCGGCCGATATCGCCTTTGATGCCACCGGCCCAAACACCATCGCCAAGTTCCTGTTTACCTCCGGCTCCACCAAGCTGCCCAAAGCCGTGCCCACCACCCAGCGCATGCTCTGCGCCAACCAACAAATGCTGCTGCAAACCTTCCCCGAATTCGCCGCGCAGCCGCCTGTGCTGGTCGACTGGCTGCCGTGGAACCACACTTTTGGCGGCAGTCATAACGTCGGCATCGTGCTCTACAACGGCGGCAGCCTGTACATCGACAACGGCAAGCCAACGCCCAACGGCATGGCCGAAACCCTGCGCAACCTCAAAGACATTTCCCCCACCGCCTACCTCACCGTGCCCAAAGGCTGGGAAGAACTGGTCACCGCCCTGGAGCAAGACGCCGAACTGCGCGCGCGTTTTTTCGCCAAGGTCACGCTGTTCTTTTTCGCCGCTGCGGGTTTGTCGCAAAGCATCTGGGATCGTCTCGACCGCATCGCCGAGCAGCACTGCGGCGAGCGCATCCGCATGATGGCCGGCCTGGGCATGACCGAAGCCTCGCCCTCGTGCACCTTCACCACCGGCCCGCTTTCCCTGGCCGGTTACGTCGGCCTGCCGGCGCCTGGCTGCGAGACCAAACTGGTGCCGGTAGACGGCAAGCTGGAAGCGCGTTTTCGCGGGCCGCACATCATGGCCGGTTACTGGGGCTCGCCGCAGCAGACGCTCGACGCCTTCGATGCAGAAGGCTTTTACCGCTCCGGCGATGCGCTGAAATTTGCTGACCCCGAGCGGCCCGAGTTGGGCCTGATGTTCGACGGCCGCATTGCCGAAGACTTCAAGTTGTCGTCCGGCGTGTTCGTCAGCGTCGGCCCGCTGCGCAACCGCGCCGTGCTCGACGGCACGCCCTATGTGCAAGACGTAGTCGTCGCCGCACCGGACCGCGAGTGCCTGGGCTTGCTGGTGTTTCCGCGCCTGGCCGACTGCCGCGTGTTATCCGGCCTGCCCAGCGTGGCCAGTGACGCGCAAGTGTTGGCCCACGAGCGCGTGCGCGGCTGGTTCGCCGACTGGCTCAAACGCCTTAACCAGAGCGCCACCGGCAATGCCACGCGTCTGGAATGGATCACCCTGTTGAGCGAACCACCCTCGATTGACCGGGGCGAAATTACCGACAAAGGCTCGCTCAACCAGCGCGCGGTGTTGCAGCACCGCAGCGCGTTGGTGGAAGCGCTGTACCGAGGCCAGGCGCCGCAGATCATCCGCTACAGCGCCTAAGCAAACGCCGCGCACAACAATAAAAATTGAGGTTCACATGCTCACTTCTACCGCGCAGAGCGACGCGTCGCTGCGCACCATTGCCCTGTGTTTTATCGTCGCCATGCTTGAAGGCCTCGACCTGCAAGCCGTCGGCGTCGCGGCGCCGGCCATGGCCCAGCACTTCGCCCTGAACTCGGCCGCGTTGGGCTGGGTGTTCAGCGCCGGCTTGTTCGGCCTGTTGCCGGGCGCGGTGTTCGGTGGCTGGCTGGCCGACCGCTTCGGGCGCAAAAGCGTGTTGGTGGCGGCCGTGGTGTTGTTCGGTTTGTTTTCGCTGCTCACCGCCCACAGCGCCACTTACGAGCAACTACTCGCGGCGCGTTTGGTCACCGGGCTGGGCATGGGCGCCGCGCTGCCGATTCTGATCGCGCTGTCCTCGGAAGTCGCCAGCCCGGGCTTGCGCAACCTGGCCGTGAGTCTCACGTACTGCGGCGTGCCGCTGGGTGGTGCGGTGGCGGCGCTGTTGGGGATCTTTTCAGTGTCGGGCGACTGGCGGCTGGTCTTCTACGTCGGCGGCTTTGCGCCGCTTTTCATCGCCTTGCTGCTGATGCGCTGGCTGCCAACGCCCGCCGCGCGCCAAGGGCAGTCGTTGCCGGTGGGCGCCATCAGCCGCGAACTGCTCGGGCAACGCCGTGGCGCGTCGACCCTGCTGCTGTGGGGCGCCTGTTTCTGCACGCTGACCATTCTTTACATGCTGCTCAACTGGCTGCCGACCTTGCTCATCCAGCGCGGCCTCAGCCGCCTGGATACCGCCACCATTCAAGTGCTGTTCAACATCGGCGGCGTCGCCGGCTCGCTGCTGGCCGGACGCCTGATGGACAGCGGCAAGGCAATGCTCGCGGTGCTGCTGGCTTACCTCGGCATGCTCGCCGCCTTGCTGGCGCTGGGCAGCGTTGAACAGGCGCAAGGGCTCTACCTCGCTGGCCTGGCCGCGGGTGCCTGCGCGGTCGGCGGGCAACTGATTCTCTACGCCCTGGCGCCGCGTCTGTATCCCGCCAACGTGCGCGCCACGGGCGTCGGCGTGGCCGTTGCGGTGGGGCGTTTGGGTTCGATGAGTGGGCCATTGGCGGCCGGCCAGTTGCTGGCGGCCGGTGCTGGCGTCAGCGGTTTATTGCTGGCTGCTACGCCGTTGGTGGCGATAGCGGCGTGTGCTGCCGCCGTGCTGCTCAAGCGTGACCTGAACAACTGAATTCCCGAGCGACACACATCCTCAGCTCCACTGGACTCCACTGAGGATGATTTTTACCGCGCCGCAGCCTTAAGCCCGCTACGGCGCGGTTTTTTTTTCGCGTTTTTTATTGCGCCGAATAACGCGGACGCGGCGTGGCCACCGGAATCGGGCTGGTGCCATCGAGCGGCAGAAACTCGGCACGCTCGGCGTCGTAAGCGCGAATCTCGCAGGTGTCGATGCTGTAGACCCAACCGTGAATAAACAACTGACCGCTGGCCATGCGCGAAGCCACCGAAGGATGGGTGCGCAAGTGCTGCAACTGCGCGACCACGTTTTCCTCGGTCAGCACGCCCAGGGTTTCGTGCTCCGTGCCGCAATTGCAGTTATCCGCCACCATGATTTTTGCCACTTCGGAATGACGCAACCAGGCTTTGACCGTGGGCATTTTTTCCAGCGTGTCGGGGTTCATCACCGCGCGCATGGCGCCGCAATCGGAATGGCCGCAGACGATGATGTGGTGTACGCCCAGCGCCAGCACCGCGTACTCGATGGCGGTGGAAACGCCGCCGTTCATTTGCCCATACGGCGGCACCACGTTGCCCACGTTACGGGTGACGAACAGATCGCCCGGCGAGCTTTGCGTAATCAGCTCGGGAACGATGCGCGAGTCGGCGCAGGTAATAAACATGGCGCGCGGGCGTTGCGCGGTGGCGAGCTTTTGAAAGAGTTCTTCCTGCTCGGGAAACACTTCGGTGCGAAAGCGTTGAAAGCCGGAAACGATCTGCTGCAACGCCTCATCGGCACCCTCGCCTTCGGCCTGGTCGAGGCGATCGAGGTTCTGTTGGTCGCGCGTGTTCATAAAAAACTCCTGAGCGAGAAACGGGGCCTGGATGACTATAGGCGGCTATTGTTCCAGCTTCGCCCTTCACGGGCTATCTTCGGTCCGCTGATCGACCTAACCGCACCACCGAGCTAGCGGTGTGACTAGTTTTTGGCATTGGCGTTCTGTTGTGAGTACAGTCCTTTCGGCCTATTTCACTGCGAGCGCCCCATGCCGTCGATTTACGACCTCAAACCCCGCTTTCAGAACGTGCTGCGCCCCTCCGTTACCCGTCTGCATGCGCGTGGCGTCACCGCCAACCAGGTGACGCTGTTTGCCTGCGCCATTTCGATTGTGGTCGGCGCACTGGTGGCGGTATTCGCCGAACACCGCGCGGTGTTTGCGCTCCTGCCGCTGTGGATGCTCCTGCGCATGGGCCTGAACGCCGTAGACGGCATGTTGGCGCGCGAGTTTGGCCAGCAATCACGCCTGGGCGCTTACCTCAACGAGATCACCGACCTGGTTGCCGATGCCGCGTTGTACCTACCGTTTGCCTGCCTGGCCGGCGTCTCCGGCGCGGCTGTCGGCGCCGTGGTGCTGTTGGCCTGGCTAAGTGAATACGCCGGCGTGCTGGGACTGATGGTCGGTGCTTCGCGCCGTTACGACGGGCCAATGGGCAAAAGTGACCGCGCCTTCGTCTTTGGCCTGCTGGGCTTTCTATTGGCCCTGGGCATCGCGGTCGAACCATGGCTGACGGCGATCATGGCCGTGCTGGCGGTCTTGCTGGTTTACACCACCCTCAACCGCGTCAAGCGCGGCCTGGCAGAGCAACCTGCCCACTAATCTCGATTCATTACAGGAATTCTACGGATGGAAACTCAACGCCAGCAGCACCACGCAACGTTTCCCACCCATGACGGCGTAGACCTCTTCTACCGCCACTGGCCTGCCCACGACGCCGCCGCTGACACCCCGCGCAAAGCCATCGTTTTCCTGCACCGTGGCCATGAACATTCCGCGCGTATGGCGCACCTGGTGGACGAACTCAATCTGCCGGATTTCAGCTTTTTTGCGTGGGACGCCCGTGGCCATGGCCACTCGCCAGGCGAGCGCGGCGACAGCCCGAGCTTTGCCGCCAGCGTGCGCGACGTGGAAGACTTCGTCGCCTTCATCCAGCGCGAGCATGGCATCGCCATTGAAGACATTGCGGTGGTCGCGCAAAGCGTCGGCGCCGTGCTTGCCGCTACCTGGGCCCATGACTACGCGCCGCGCATCCGCTGCATGGTGCTGGCCTCGCCGGCCTTCGACATCAACCTGTACGTCCCCCTGGCGCGCCCCGGCCTGACCTTGCTGCGCAAGCTCAAAGGCAACTTCTTCGTCAAAAGCTATGTGCGCCCCGGCATGCTCACCCATGACAAGGCGCGCGCCGAGAGCTATGCCAACGACCCGTTGATTGCCAAGGCGATTTCGGTCAATCAGCTGCTCGGACTGTATGAAGCCGCTGACCGTGTGGTGGCCGACGCCGAGGCCATTCAGGTGCCGACTCAACTGCTGATTTCCGGCGCCGATTTCGTGGTCAAGCGCAAACCGCAAGAGCTGTTTTTCCAGCGCCTGGGCACGCTGCAAAAAGAGCGTCATCTGCTCCCGGGTTTTTACCACGACACCCTCGGTGAGGCTGATCGCCACCTGGCTGTGAACAAGGCGCGTGGCTTTATCGAACTGCTGTTCAGCCAGCCGCTGAGCCGGCCGGAACTGCTCACGGCCGACCGCATCGGCTTCACCAAGGCCGAAGCCGAAGGCCTGGCCACACCGCTGCCGCCGCTGTCGCCAACCGGCCTGTATTGGCGCGCCACCCGCGCCTCGATGGGCCTGGGCGCCAAGTTGTCGGCTGGGGTAAAGCTGGGTTTCGACACCGGCTTCGACTCGGGCAGCACCCTGGATTACGTGTACCGCAACACCCCGACTGGCACCGGTTCGCTTGGCCGGATGATCGATACCAACTACCTCAACTCCATCGGTTGGCGCGGCATTCGTCAGCGCAAGCTGCATATCGAGGAGCTGCTGCGCGACACCCTGCAAACGTTGCAGGCGCAGGGCAAGCCGACGCGCATCGTCGACATTGCTGCGGGCCACGGCCGCTATGTTCTCGAAGCACTGCAAGGTCTTGCTCAGCGCCCGGACTCGATTCTGCTGCGCGATTACAGCGACCTTAACGTCAGCCAGGGCCAAGCGCTTATTAGCGAAAAGGGTTTGAGCGATGTCGCTACGTTTGTAAAAGGCGATGCCTTTGATCCGGCCAGCTTGGCGAGCCTGGATCCCAAGCCGACCCTGGCGATTGTTTCCGGCCTATATGAACTGTTCGGTGATAACAGCATGGTCAGCGCTTCGCTGGGTGGCCTGGCGCAAGCCGTGGAGCCAGGCGGTTATCTGATCTACACCGGTCAGCCATGGCACCCACAGTTGCAACTGATTGCCCGCGCGCTGACCAGCCACCGCGGCGGTCAGGCCTGGGTGATGCGCCGTCGTACGCAGGCGGAAATGGACCAATTGGTCGAAGCCGCCGGATTCCGCAAGGTGACTCAGCGCATCGATCAATGGGGCATTTTCAGCGTCAGCCTGGCGCAGCGGATCGAGGCATGAGCGAGGCCCTCACCCTGGCGCCGGTTTATCCGCAACTGAGCGTGCGCCAGCGTTTTCCCCGGGCGCTGGTGTGGCTGCTGATTTTGGCGCCACTGTTTTTTGCCACCTACAGTTTGGCCAACTGGTTTACCAGCCAGCGCGCGGACGTCGGCACCCTGGTGTTTGCCTGGGAACAGCACACGCCATTTTGGGCCTGGACCATCGTGCCCTACTGGTCCATCGACTTGCTCTACGGCTTGTCGCTGCTGCTGTGCAGTAGCCGCCATGAGCTGGATATTCATGCCCGGCGCTTGCTCAGCGCGCAGGTTCTGGCGATTGCCGGGTTCTTGTTATTTCCGCTCACGTACACCTTTTCCCGCCCGGAAATGACCGGCTTTTTCGCCTGGATGTTTGAGGTGTTGATGGGTTTTGACAAACCCTTCAACCAGGCGCCGTCGCTGCATATCGTGCTGCTAATTGTGCTGTGGGTGCGCTACGCCGCTCACACGCCGGAGGGCTTGTCGCGGTGGTTGCTGCACCTCTGGTTTGGGCTGATCGGCCTGTCGGTACTGACCACCTACCAGCACCACTTCATCGACTTGCCCACCGGCGTTCTGGTGGGCTGGCTGTGCATTTGGCTGTGGCCGCTGGACCGCCCCAGCCCGCTGGCGAACTTGCGCTGGCAGCCGCAGGCCAAAGGGCGCCGTCTGGCGTTTTACTACGCGCTTGGCGGCGTGGCGCTCGGTGCGCTGGGGGTCAGTGTCGGAGGTCTGGGTTGGTGGCTGACCTGGCCGGCCACGGCGTTGTGCCTGGTGGCCCTGAATTACCTGATGGTGGGCGCGACCGGTTTCCAGAAGCACAGCGACGGCACGCTCAGTTGGGCCTCGAACTTTCTGTTCGGGCCCTACCTGATAGGCGCCTGGGTGAACTCGCGGTTGTGGACCGCGCGCCAGCCGGCGCCGGTTTTGATCATGGATGACGTGTGGCTGGGGCGAATTCCCAACAAAGGCGAGCTGGACGACACGCCAATCCGCGCCATTGTCGACCTGTGCGCCGAATTGCCGTGCGCCAGCGGCGGCCGCGCTTACCGAGGCCTGCCCACGCTCGACCTGTTGCCGCCGAGCCCCGAGCTGCTGCGCGCGGCTGCCATGGCCATCGAGCAGGCGCGTCTGCAAGGCCCGGTGCTGGTGTGCTGCGCCCTTGGTTATTCGCGCAGCGCCGCAGCGGTAGCCGCATGGCTGTTGCATAGCGGCCGTGCTGCCAACCCGCAAGTCGCCGAAGCGATACTGCGTCAGGTCCGCCCCGGCGTAGTGCTGCGAGAAGGGCACCTGCGCAATTTGGCTGCGATGGAAGCCGGCACATGAGCGACCTGCGTTTGCTCAGCTGCGCGCGCTTGCTGGAGCAGGGGCAGCGTCTGGATCAGTTGTCCACCGGCCTTAGCGTCGTGGCATTGGCCAGCGCCTTGCTGGTGACCATTCACTACCAACTGCTGCTGGTCGCCGGGTTGCTGGTGCTCACGTTGCTGGCAGGCGCTTTGGAAAAATACTGGGCCATGCGCGTGGCCTTCGACGCAGCGCTATTTGCCCGTCTGGCCGATGCCGCTGACCTGAGCGCGGCCACCGTGGAACTGGACAACGGCTTGCTCGGCCTGGGCCTGATGCCGGCCGCCAACGTGGGACGTGACTGGACCCTGCGCTGCAACGGAGCCATGGGCCTGCTGCGCAAGCAGGGTCTGGCACTCGCTGTACAACTGCTGTTAGCGCTGGCTGCTGTGGCGGCTGGCGCGTTTGCCTAGAGGACGGCACATGTCACGTGTATCGCAATACAGCTGGCGCGGCGCCTTTGTCGCCCGCCTGATCATCGGTTTTGCTGCGGCAATCACCGGCGCCCGCGCGCTGTGGGTGGGCTGCACGCCTGAGCCCAAAGCACGGGTGTACTTCGCCAACCACAACAGCCACGGCGACTTCGTGCTGCTGTGGTCGTCGCTGCCCAGCCACATGCGCGGCAGCACCCGGCCAGTGGCCGGCGCCGATTACTGGGCCAAGGGCGGTGTGCGCAGTTTTCTGATCAACAAGGTGTTTCGCGGCGTGTTGATCGCGCGCTCGCCCACCGCAACCGACCCCAACCCCATCGACCAGATGGCCGCGGTGCTCGAAGGCGGCGAGTCGCTGATTCTGTTCCCCGAGGGCACGCGCAACCTTGAAGACGGTTTGCTGCCGTTCAAGAGCGGCCTGTTCCACCTCGCCAGCCGTTGCCCGGACGTCGAGCTGGTGCCGGTCTGGATCGATAACCTCAAACGCGTGATGCCCAAAGGCCGCACGCTGCCGTTGCCGTTGCTGTGCACCCTGACCTTCGGCACGCCCCTGCAGTTGCTCGAAGGCGAAGCCAAGGCGGACTTTCTCACCCGCAGCCGTGAGGCATTGCTGGCCCTGACGCCCAAGGAGTCCTGACGTGGATCGGCAAACGCTCAATGTATTTATCGCTGTCGGTTTATTCCTCGCGCTGGCCTCGCTGGTGGGGCAAATCCTCAAGTGGAAAAAAGGCGCAACGCCAGTCATCGACAACCTCAACGCGCGGATCAACGCGTGGTGGGTGATGGTCGCGGTGCTGGGCGTTGCGTTCTTCTTCGGCAAGCCCGGGGTGTTGCTGCTGTTCTACTTGCTGTCGTTCTTCGCCCTGCGCGAATTCATCACCCTGACGCAAACCCGTGGCGGCGACTACCCGGCACTGGTGGCCGCGTTCTACTGCGTGCTGCCGTTCCAGTACTTTCTGGTGTACATCGAGTGGTACGGGATGTTCAGCATCTTCATCCCCGTGTTCGTGTTCCTGCTGATGCCGTTTCTGGCGTCCTTGGGCGGCGACACCACGCGCTTTCTGGAGCGCACGGCCAAGGTGCAGTGGGGGCTGATGATTTGCGTGTTCAGCATTTCCCATGTGCCAGCGTTACTGACCCTGAACATCGCCGGCTACGAAGGCCGCAACTTGCTGCTGATCGCCTTCCTGGTTCTGGTGGTGCAGTCCTCGGACGTACTGCAATACATCTGGGGCAAGCTGATGGGCAAAACCAAAGTGGCGCCAAACCTGTCGCCCTCGAAAACCCTGGAAGGCCTGATCGGCGGCGTGGTATCGGCCACTCTCCTGGGTGGTGCGCTGTTCTGGATGACGCCGTTCAGCTTCCTGGGTGCGCTGGCCTTGGCGTTTGTGATTTGCCTGATGGGCTTTATCGGTGGGCTGGTGATGTCGGCGATCAAGCGTGACCGTGGGGTGAAAGACTGGGGCCATATGATCGAAGGCCACGGCGGCATGCTCGACCGCCTCGACTCCGTGTGTTTCGCCGCCCCGGTGTTCTTCCACCTGGTGCGCTACAACTTCACCTGAGCCTGGGCGATCGTCTGCCGTGGGCGTTGAGGCCGGTTAAACCACCACCTCATGCGCCCTGGGCAGATCCGGCCCGGTGCGCGAGCAGGTGACGGCAGCGGCTGCCACCGCGTAGCTCAGCAATTCAGCGAGCCGCTCCCGGCTCAACCGCGCCATTCCTTCCGGGCTGTCCAGCTCAGCCCGCGTCAGCCATGCCAACAACGCCGCTTGAAAGGTATCGCCAGCGCCGACGGTGTCGCGCACGTCGATCTGGCGTGACGGCACCGACACCACGCCATGCTCACGGCTAAACGCGGTGGCGCCTTGGCTGCCACGGGTCATCACCACCAGTTGGCAACGGCCACCGAGCCAGCGCTGAATAATCTGTTCCGGCTCAATGCCGGGGTAGAGCAAGCCCAAGTCTTCGTCGCTGACTTTGATCAGGTCGGCCAACTGCGCCAGTTCTTCCACGCGCTCGCGCCACAGCTGGGCATCGGGCTGGGGGTTGAGGCGTACGTTGGGGTCGAGGCTGATCAGGCGCTTGCCGCTTTCGCGACGGACCAGTTCCAGCAGGGTGTCGCCGATGGGTTGCACCACGAGCGAGAACGAGCCCACGTGCACACCGCGCACCTCGCCGCTCAGGGCCGGCAGATGTTCCGGGAGCACGGCGCGGTCGGCGCAGCCTTCGCCGCGAAAGGAGTAGTGCGGGTGGCCGTTGCCGTCGAGGGCGACCATGGCCATGGTCGTGGGGCAGTCGCTGGCGATCAGGAAGTCTTCGCGTACGCCTTCTTCTTCCAGCACCCGGCGCAGGCGGGCACCGAGAAAGTCGGTGGACAGACCGCCAAACAGCGCCGACTCCACGCCCAAGCGGCGCAGGCCCACGGCCACGTTAAAGGGCGAGCCACCGGCGATGGCTTTGTAGTCCAGCTCGCTGCTGCGCGCGCCGGCCGCCTGGGTGAAAAAGTCGAACAACGCTTCGCCGCAAACCAGGTACATGTCGAACTCCTGAAACAAAGGGGATTGGCTGTTTTTACGCCTGTTGCACCTGCATCACCTGCTGGCGGTAACGCTGGTAGACCGGCTCGTACGCGGCGCTGGCTGCGGGGTTCGGCTCGGTGCGCGTGCGCAGGTCGAGGCTCACGCAGCGGTCGCACAACGCGTGCAAGCTGCCTTCGCCGCCGCTCCACGCCGCCTGAATCGCCGCGCCCAGGGCCGCCGCTTCGGTGTGCTGCGGGCAGACCAGTGGGGTGGCCATGATATCGGCGACTACTTGCCGCCACACCGAGCTTTTTGCGGCGCCGCCGATCAAGCGAATTTCTCGGCTTTCGATGCCGCTGGCGCGCAGCAAATCCAAGCCGTAGCGCAGGCCAAAGCACACGCCTTCCAATACGGCGCGGCAGAGGTTGGCGCGGGTGAGGTTATCGCTGGTCAGCCCCAGCAAACTGGCGCTGGCGTTGGGCAGTGCCGGTACCCGTTCGCCGTTGAGGAAGGGCAGCATCAGCACGCCGCCGGCGCCAATCGGCGCTTGCATGGCCAGGGCGCCGAAGCTGGCGAGGTCCAGTTCCAGCAGCTCCTGGATGGCGCCGGTGGCGTTGGTCAGGTTCATGGTGCAGATCAAGGGCAGCCAGCCGCCGGACGATGAACAGAACGTGGCGACCGAGGCGTGCGGGCTCACCTGGGGTTGGTCGGCGAAGGCGTACAGCGTGCCCGACGTGCCCAGGCTCATGGTGATGGCGCCGGGGCTGATATTGCCGGTGCCGATGGCGCCCATCATGTTATCGCCGCCGCCGCTGGCCACCTGCGCGCGTGGGTTCAGGCCCAGCCGCGCGGCAATGTCGGGCAGTACGGTGCCGACCGATTCGTTGGCGCCGATTAGGGTGGGCAGCGCGTTGTTAAGGCGCCCGCTGGGGTCGATCAGGCGCAGCAGGTCGTGGTCCCAGTCGCGGGTGCGCACGTTGAAATAGCCGGTGCCGGAGGCGTCGCCGTATTCGCTGCAGTCGCGGCCGGTGAGCCAGAAATTCAGGTAGTCGTGGGGCAGCAAAATGTGGGCGATGCGCTTGTAGAGGGCCGGGTGGTGTTTTTGCGTCCAGAGCAGTTTCGACACCGTGTAGCCCGGCGCAATGGCCACGCCAAGGCGTTCCAGCGAGCCCTGCTCGCCGCCGAGAAAATCCAGTAACTGCTGATTTTCTGCCGCCGATTCGGTGTCGCACCACAGCTTGGCCGGGCGCAGCACCTGGCCTTGGGCGTCGAGCAGCACCAAGCCGTGTTGTTGGCCAGAAACACCGATGCCGACAATCGCCTCACCGCTGATACCTGCATCGGCAAGTGCCGCGCGAGTGGCCTGTTCGAAGGCGCTGAGCCAGTCCGCCGGTTGCTGTTCGCGATGGCCGTTGGGCCCGCTGATCAGCCGGTGCGGCGCGCCGCCCGCGCCCAACACCTGCCCGCTGCTGGCGTCGAGCACCAGCGCCTTGGTGCCTTGGGTGCCGCAATCAATGCCGAGGTACAAGGCCATGGCCGGACCTCAGCGCTGATGGTTCAGCGGATCGGCACGCCCGTCGCCGTCGAGCAACGTCTGCAACGTGCCGGTTACGCCGAGGGTGCGCAGGTTATGCAGCTGGCGCTCGAAGGCAGCAACAAACGCAGCCGAGGCTGGAATGGCCGGGCCGAAGACGCGGTCGGCGCCAAACAAGCGCGTGGTGAGCGAGGCTTTGTCGGCGACTAGACCTTGCGCCCATTCGCCGTGCGGATCGGGAATGCGGTACGCGGTGCCGTTCTCGTCCACACCATCGAGGTACACCGCCCAGGCCGCGACCACCAAGGCAGCGCGGTCGAGTTCGGCGCCGTCGGCTATCAAGCGGTTCAGGGTCGGCACAATGAATTTAGGGAATTTCGAGGTGCCGTCGGAGCACACGCGCTCCAGTTGGTCGGCGATGGCCTGGTTGGAAAAGCGCTCGATCAGCGTGTCTTTGTAATCGCTCAGGTCGATGCCGGGCACGGGTGCCAGCTGCGGGGTCACGTCCAGGTCCATAAAGCGCCGCACGTAACGGCGGAACAGCTCGTCGTTCATGGCTTCGTGCACGAAACGGTAGCCCTTGATAAAGCCCAGGTACGTGAGCGCCAGGTGGCTCCCGTTGAGCAGCTTTATTTTCATCTCTTCATACGGCGACACGTCGTCGGTGAACTGCACGCCGACCGCTTCCCATGCCGGGCGGCCGTTAACGAATTTGTCTTCCAGCACCCATTGTAAAAACGGTTCGCAGACCACCGGCCAGGCGTCGTCGATGCCGTGTTCGCGCGCCAATTGTTGGCGATGGGCGTCGCTGGTCATGGGCGTGATGCGGTCGACCATGGCGTTGGGAAAGCTGACGTTGGCGTCGATCCATGCGGCCAGTTCGGCGTCGGCCAGCCGCGCGTAACTGAGCAGCGCTTTTCGGGTGACGGCGCCGTTGTGCGGCAGGTTATCGCACGACATCAACGTAAACGCCGGCGTGCCTTCGGCGCGGCGTTTGGCCAGGGCGGCGCAGAGAAAGCCGAACACGGTGGTCGGTGCCTGCGGGTTCGCCAAGTCATGCTGAATGGCCGGCAACTCGGCGAGAAATTCGCCGCTGGCGTCGTCGATGCAGTAACCGCCTTCGGTGATGGTCAGCGAGACGATGCGAATGGTCGGCTCGGCCAATTTGTCGATCACCGCCTGCGCGCCGTCGGCGGCCAGCAGCATGTCGCCGATCACGCCGACCACGCGGACTTCCAGGCTGGGCACGTCGCCCAGTTCCACCTGCGTGTAGAGGTAATCCTGGCCGGCGAGCGCGTCGCGCATGGCTTTGTCTTCGGCGCGCAGGCCGATGCCGCAGATGCCCCATTCCATGTCCTGGCCGCTGTTGTGCAGCGCTTCGGTGTAGATGGCTTGGTGGGCGCGGTGAAAACCGCCGACGCCGATATGGGCGATGCCTTGCTGGCGCGCGCCCAGGTCATAGGTGGGCACGGCGATGTAGGGCACCAGGCGGGACAACGTGGAGCGACTGAGTTTCATAAAAGTCCTTACGCCGCCTGCTCGGTAGCGCTGCGTTTGTCGATGGCCGTGCCATTGGCGTCGAAGAGGTGGCAGTGGGCAGTGTCGAAGGCCAGCTCCAGCGGTTGGCCATAGGCCGGGCCGAAGTCGCCGCGCACGCGGATGGTCAGCGCCTCGCCGGAGGCGGTGCGCACGTGGCAATAGGTGTCGCTGCCCAGGCGTTCGCTGACATCGGCGACCACCTGCAACTGGCCTTGCCCGGCCGGCACGATATTGAAATGTTCAGGCCGCACGCCCAGGGTCACGCTGGCGCCCGCCGACAAAGCGCAGGCCTCGCGCGGCAGGTGCAGGTTGGCGCCGGCATCAAGTTGCACTTCGCAGCTGCCGCCATCTACCTGGCCAACCGTGCCGCGCAAAAAGCCCATCTTTGGCGTGCCGAGGAAACCGGCAACAAACAGGTTGGCCGGGTGGTTGTACAGCTCCAGCGGCGAGCCCACTTGCTCCACGCGGCCGCCGTTAAGCACCACTACTTTGTCAGCCAGGGTCATGGCTTCGACCTGGTCGTGGGTCACGTAAATCATCGTGGCCTTCAGCTCTTTGTGCAGGCGCGCCAGTTCCAGGCGGGTTTGCACGCGCAGCGCGGCGTCGAGGTTGGACAGCGGTTCGTCGAAGAGGAAAATTTTCGGGTTGCGCACAATCGCCCGGCCGATGGCTACGCGCTGGCGCTGCCCGCCAGACAACTGCTTGGGCTTGCGTTCCAGCAGCCGCTCCAGTTCGAGAATGCGCGCGGCGTTGTCGACTTTGGCTTGCACGGTGGCCTTGTCGACGCGCGCCAAGTCCAGGGCGAACGACAGGTTTTTGCGCACCGTCATGTGCGGGTACAGCGCGTAGGTTTGGAACACCATGGCCAGATCGCGCTTAGCCGGGGCCAGGTCGGTGATGTCTTTGCCGTCCAGCGAGATGGTGCCGCTGCTGACTTCTTCCAGGCCGGCGATCAGGCGCAGCAAGGTGGATTTGCCGCAGCCCGAGGGGCCGACAAACACCACGAACTCGCGGTCGCGTACGTCCAGGTCGATGCCTTGGATGATGGCGTGGCCATCAAAGCCTTTTTGCAGATTGCGGATGCTGAGGTCAGCCATGTGAGCACTCCTTGGAAACCAGGCCGGTCATTTCACGGCACCAAAAGACAGGCCACGCACCAGCTGCTTCTGGCTGATCCAGCCAAAAATCAGAATGGGCGCGCAGGCGAGGGTCGAGACGGCGGATAACTTGGCCCAGAACAAACCTTCCGGGCTGGAATAGGACGCCACCAGCGCAGTGAGCGGGGCGGCGGCAGACGAGGTGAGGTTGAGCGACCAGAACGCTTCGTTCCAACACAAGATCAGCGACAGCAACATGGTCGAGGCCAGGCCGCCGCGGGCGATGGGCAGCAGCACGCGGCCGATTTCCTGGAAGGTGGTGGCGCCGTCCAGCCGCGCGGCTTCGAGGATATCGACCGGAATATCTTTGAAGTACGTGTAAACCATCCACACCACGATCGGCAGGTTGATCAGCGTGTAGATCACGATCAGCGCCAGGCGCGAATCGAGCAGGCCCATGCTTTTGCACAGCAGGTAAATGGGCATGAGCACGCCCACCGGCGGCAGCATTTTGGTCGACAGCATCCACAGCAGCGTGCGCTTGGTGTGGCGGCTTTCATGGAAGGCCATGGAGTACGCCGCCGGCACCGCAATCAGCATGCACAGCGCCGTGGCGGCGAAGGAAATCAGCACGGAGTTCCAGGCAAAACTGAAGTAGTCGCTGCGCTCGTTAATGTGCAGGTAGTTCTCCAGCGTCGGCACAAAGAACAGCTGCGGCGGCGTGGCGATGGCGTCCATTTCGGTTTTGAAGCTGGTGAGGATCATCCAGAAAATCGGGAAGAACACCAGCAGCGCCACCGCCCAGGACAGCGTGCCCACGACCACGCTTTGCAGGCGCCGGGATTGCTTCAAGGTCAGCATCGTCAGGCACCTTTTACGGTTGGTCAGTGAGGTTTTTGCCAATCATCCGCACCAGGATGATGGCGGCGATATTGGCGATCAGCACGGCGATCAAGCCGCCCGCCGAGGCCATGCCCACGTCGAATTGCAGCAGCGCCTGGTTGTAAATCAGGTACGCCAGGTTGGTCGATTCGTAGCCCGGCCCGCCGCTGGTCGTGGTGAAGATTTCGGCGAATACCGAGAGCAGAAAGATGGTCTCGATCATCACCACCACGGCAATCGGACGCGCCAGGTGCGGCAGGGTCAGGTGCCAGAAAATGGCGATGGGGCCGGCGCCGTCGAGGCGCGCGGCTTCTTTCTGGTCTTGGTCGAGAGACTGCATGGCCGTCATCAAAATCAGAATGGCGAACGGCAGCCACTGCCACGACACGATAAAGATGATCGACAGCAGCGGATGGTGCGCCAGCCAGTCCACCGGCTGGGCGCCGAAGAAGCGCCACACGGCTGCGAGAATGCCGGACACCGGATGGAATATCAGGTTCTTCCACAGCAACGCGCTGACGGTTGGCATGATGAAAAAAGGCGAGATCAACAGCACACGCACAATGCCGCGACCCCAGAATTCGCAGGCCTCCAGCAAGGCGCTAATCAGCACGCCGAAGATCACGCTTATGGCCAATACGCTGCCCACCAGGGTTAGGGTGTGCAGCGCGCCGGGCATAAAACCGGGGTCGGTGACGAAGAACTCGAAGTTCTCCAGGCCGACGAATTCGTTCTCGCCGGGCGACAACAGGTTGTAGCGGATCAGTGAGAAATACACGGTCATGCCCAGCGGCACGATCATCCACAACAGCAGCAGGGCGACGGAGGGGCTGACCAGAAACCAGCCCGGCTTCAACGCACGGCGCCGGGCGCGCGGTGCGGCGGCGGGTGCGTTGGCAACGGTGTCGAGAACCGAGGAACTCATGGCGACTCCATGACAGGGTTGGAACGCCGGCGCGGGGGAGCGTGCCGGCGGGGTGCCTCTACGGGGGAAAGAAGGCGTTACGTCGGCTGACTATTTCGGGTAGCCCGCGCGCTTCATCTCGCGCACGGTGCTGGCCTGCGCGGCGCTCAGCGCCTGGTCGACCTGCATCTGCCCGGTCAGCGCGGCGGCGAACAGCTTGCCGACTTGCGTGCCGATGGCCTGGAACTCCGGAATGGTCACCAACTGAATGCCCACATACGGCACCGGGCGCACGCCAGGGGCGGTCGGGTCGGCGGCTTTCAGCGATTCCAGCGTGACCTTGGCGAACGGCGCGGCGCTCATGTAGGCGTCGTTGTAGGTCGAGGCGCGGGTGCCTGGCGGCACGTTGGCGACGCCATCTTTCTCGGCGACCAGCGCGCCGTATTCCTTGGAAGTGGCCCAGGCGCTGAAGAGTTTGGCGGCGTCTTTGGCTTTGGAGCTGGTGGGAATGGCCAGCGCCCAGGAGTACAGCCAGGTTGCGCCTTTGTCGGTGACTTGCTTGGGCGCGAAGGTGAAGCCCACGTGGTCGGCGACCTTGCTCTGCGCTTTGTCGGTCACAAACGAGCCGGCCACGCTGGCGTCGACCCACATGCCGCATTTGCCGCTGTTGAACAGCGCCAGGTTTTCGTTGAAGCCGTTGCTCGAGGCGCCGGGCGGGCCGAATTTATTCATGGTGGTGACGTAGAAATTCAGCGCGTTTTTCCATTCGCTGCCGTCGAATTCCGGCTGCCATTTTTCATCGAACCAGCGTGCACCGTAGGCGTTGCCGATGGTGGTAATCAGCGCCATGTTTTCGCCCCAACCGGCTTTGCCGCGCAGGCAGATGCCGTACTGGCCCTGGTCAGGCTTGTGCAGTTTTTCAGCGAAGCTGGCGATTTGTTCCCAGGTCGGGTGCTCGGGCATTTCCAGGCCGGCGGCCTTGAACAGGTCGGTGCGGTAATAGGTGATGGAGGCTTCGGCGTAGAACGGCAGCGCGTAAAGCTGACCCTTGGCCGACAGCCCTTCGCGCACGGAAGGGAACACGTCGTCGAGGTCGTAGGTGGCGGGCAGGTCTTTCATCGGTTCGAGCCAACCCTTGGCGCCCCACAGCGAGGCTTCGTACATGCCGATGGTCAGCACGTCGAACTGGCCGCCCTCGGTGGCGATGTCAGTGGTCAGGCGTTGGCGCAGGACGTTCTCTTCGAGAACCACCCACTTCAGTTT
This sequence comes from Pseudomonas sp. AC136, assembly GCF_979258585.1. Classification (NCBI taxonomy): domain Bacteria; kingdom Pseudomonadati; phylum Pseudomonadota; class Gammaproteobacteria; order Pseudomonadales; family Pseudomonadaceae; genus Pseudomonas; species Pseudomonas sp. AC136. The sequence continues at coordinate 3,114,334 of NZ_OZ409865.1, read as the reverse complement.
GATATCGGGATGCTGCTCTTCGAAGGTTTTCGAGAGCTTTTGCATGCGGATCATGTCGCTGTTGTTGACCGTGGCGATGGTCAGGGTTTCGCCCGCCAGGGTAACGGCGGACGACGACAAGCAGAGGGCGGCAACCAGTGCCTTGAGCGTGTGGTTCATGGTGTTGAACTCCTCTTGGCAGCCAGGTCGGCGGCGCAAGACATTATTGTTTTTGTTTGACCGGGGTCGATTACACGCCGCCTCGCCAGCGCAAACAACGCCTTGCCTGCACCGCGACCGATACTTTTTTGCAGTCCGTCTGTAGGGCAATTCGCGCAAAAGTGTACGCCGCGCCGCTTTAGCACGCTGATTTGAGGCGGAAGTGGTGAGTCAGGCGGTGTGAATCAGTACCGGTTTTGCTCGGTCATGCGTTGTGTGACCAGCCGTCGGTAACCGGACGGCGTCATGCCTTTGAGTTGCTGGAAGCGCCGGTTGAAGTTCGACACGTTGCTGAAGCCGGATTCGAAGCACACGTCAGTCACCGGCTTGTCGCTGGTGCTGAGCAACTCGCAGGATTTGCTCACCCGCAGGCGATTAACAAACTCCACGAAACCGCGCCCGGTGGCCTGCTTGAAAAAGCGCGAGAAGTACGTTGGCGTCATGCCCAACTGCTCGGCGACCTGCTCCTGGGTGAGGTCTTGCACGTAGTGCTGAAAGATAAAATCCACCGCGCGGTTGATGCGCTCCACATTGCTCTCGTCGGCCAGTTGCGTGGCCCGCACGCCGGAGAGCAGTTGGTAATCCTCGGTGGCGGCCAGCAGCTCCATCAGAATCAGAAAATGGCCCAGGCGCGTCATGCCGCTGGACTCGGCAATGCGCTGCATCAGGCCGCGCGCTTCGCTGATCAAACGCGGGCAGCGAAATTCGATGCCGTATTGCGCGCGGCCCAACAGCGGCGCCAAGCCCTGAAGTTCGGAAAACACCGCGCTGCCGCTGTCGAGCACTTGGTCGGTGAAATTCACCAGCATGTCGCGCTGCGGATACACCTCATCGGCTGCTACCTGGCTGATCCAGTTGTGCGGCAAATTGGGGCCGGTGAGAAACAGCGTGTCGGGGGCGAAGTTGCCGATGTAGTCGCCGATAAACACCTTGCCCGAGCTGGCCACGATCAGGTGCAGCTCGTACTCCTTGTGGAAGTGCCAACGCACCAGCGGGCTGGGGAAGCCGTGCTGGCGATAGATCAGCGAATGACCTTCGTGGTCATCCATCAACTCGTAGGAGGGGTCGGTAATTCGCGACGTACGGGCCATGCTGCGCTACCAGAAACAGAGAGGCTGAGGCGCTAAACCTTAGCGCGAGCCGCCTGCGCTGCCCAGCGCTTAGATCAGCGACATTTGTGCGCCGGGCGGGCAAAACTGCGTGCAATCCAGGCCGTAGTCGCCGCGTCGGTTGAGGTCCAGGCGCTTGATGGCCAGTTTGAAACGCTGGCTCAGCAGTTCGGCGAATACGCCTTCGCCTTTCATGCGCACGCCGAAACGGCTGTCGTAATTTTTGCCACCGCGCGACTGGCGAATCAGGCTCATGACATGGGCGGCGCGGTCGGGGAAATGGCTGGTCAGCCACTCTTCAAACAGCTCGGCGATTTCCAGCGGCAGGCGCAGCAGCACATAACCGGCTGAGCGTGCGCCGGCCTCTTTGGCGGCGGCGAGAATCTGCTCCAACTCCATGTCGGTAATCATCGGAATCACCGGCGCCACCATGGCGCTCACCGGCACGCCGGCTTCGTGCAGCTCTTTCATGGCCCGCAAGCGTGCCTTTGGCGAGGCGGCGCGCGGTTCCATGATGCGTTTCAGTTCGTCGTCCAGCGTGGTCAGGCTAAAGGCCACGCTCACCAGGTTGCGGCTGGCCAATTCACTGAGCAGATCGAGGTCGCGCAGGATCAGCGAACTCTTGGTGATGATGTGCACCGGGTGGCGGTAGCGCAGCATGATTTCCAAGCTGCGGCGGGTCAGCTGTTGCTCGCGCTCGATGGGCTGGTAGGCGTCGGTATTGATGCCCAGGGCGATGGGCGCCGGCTCGTAACCGGGCTTTTGCAACTGTTCTTCCAGGCGGCTGGCGAGGTTGGTTTTGGCGATCAGCTTGGTTTCAAAATCGATGCCGGGTGACATGTCCCAGTAGGCATGGCTCGGGCGGGCGAAGCAGTAGATGCAGCCGTGTTCGCAGCCGCGATAAGGGTTTACCGAGCGGTCGAAGCCAACGTCAGGCGAGGTGTTGCGGGTGATCACGCTTTTGGCGAACTCTTCACGCACTTCGGTGGTGAAGGTCAGCGGGGTTTCTTCCTGAAACCAGCCGTCGTCTTCGCGCACCGAGCGATGGGCGGCGAAGCGGTTGTGCGGGTTGCTGGCCGTACCTCGGCCACGGGGCGGGAGAAACTGCGACATGGCGCACCTGCAAACGATTTAACTGGATGGATGTACAGTAAATCGTTTGCTGGAAACACGCCAGTGCGCGCGGGGAAGTTTCCGCTCAGCGGCTTTCTGCGGTCGCGCTGACCTCGGTTTCATTGCGCTCGGCGTAGCGCTGGGCCAGCACGGCGCAGACCATCAGCTGAATTTGGTGGAACAGCATGAGCGGCAGAATCAGCAGGCCGATGCTGCCGCCGGCGAACAACACCTGCGCCATGGGCACGCCGGTCGCCAGGCTCTTTTTCGAACCGCAGAACAAAATGGTGATGCGGTCTTCCATGTTGAAACCCAGCCACTTGCCAAGCAGGTGAACCAGCACCAACACCAGCGCCAAGAGCACGCAGCAGGCCAGCACCAGCCAAAGCAGTTTCGGCAACGGCACTTGATGCCACAGGCCTTCGATCACGGCCTCGCTGAACGCGGTGTAGACCACCAGCAGAATCGAGCCTTGGTCGACGAAGCGCAGCCAGTTTTTGTTAGCCGCCACCCAATTGCCGATCCAGCGCCGCGCGATTTGGCCGGCAATGAACGGCAGCAGCAACTGCACACTGATTTTGACGATGGCATCGAGGGTAGAGCCGCCGTCGCCGTGCACGTCGAGCAACAGCGTGACCAGCAGTGGTGTCAGAAAAATCCCAAACAAACTGGAGGCAGCGGCGCTGCAAATAGCCGCCGGAATGTTGCCGCGCGCCAGCGAAGTGAAAGCGATGGCCGACTGCACCGTGGCGGGCAACGCGCACAGGTACAACATGCCCATATACAACTCGGTGCCCACCAGCGGCGACAGCACTGGCTTCAGCGCCAAACCCAGCAGTGGGAACAACACAAAGGTGCAGGCAAACACCAACAGGTGCAGGCGCCAGTGGCCGGCACCGGCAATGATGGCCTCGCGCGACAATTTGGCGCCGTGCAAGAAGAACAGCAGGGCGATAGCGATGTTAGTGATCCAGCCAAACGCCACCGCCGCCTGGCCGCTGCACGGCAGCAGGCTGGCCGTGGCGACGACGGCGATCAGGGTGAGGGTGAAATTGTCGGGGAGAAGTCGGGAGCGGGCCATGGGCGGTGGTTCCGGTCGGGTTGCCAAAGAGTAGGGCGGACTTTACCGTGGGGCCCTTGTTACCGACTAACGCAAGAAAGCCAGAATATGCCGGCAAACGGACAGATTTTTCTCGGGCAACGCCAAGTGCCGGACCTTCCGCGCCTGCCACGCCCCGTGTATTCCCGCGCTGAGTCGCTGCCGCTGCAAGTCAGCACGCCGCGTCATAGCCATCCGTGGGTGCAACTTTCCTACGCCATCCAGGGCGTGCTGCACGTGCACACCAATGCTGGCAGCTTCGTTGCGCCGCCGCAGCGGGCCATCTGGATTCCGGCGGGCCTGGAGCATGAAGTGATCAGTTCGCCGCGCACTGAATTGCGCGGCTTGTACCTCGATTGCGCCGTCACCGACTGGGCGCCCAGCCATTGCCGCGTGTTGAGCGTGAGCCCACTGACCCGCGAACTGATCAGCCGCTTCGCCGAGCTACCGGTGGAATACGACGAAGCCGGCGCCGATGGCCGCCTGGTGCAGGTGTTGTTGGATCAGCTACGTAACGCCGAGGAAGTGCGGCTGTCGCTACCGTTGCCCACCGATCCGCGTTTGCAGCAGCTGTGCCGCCAGTTGCAGGCGCATCCCGAAGATGGCCGCAGCCTGAGCGACTGGAGCAAGCAATTGGGCGCTTCGGAGAAAACTTTGAGCCGGCTGTTCTTGCGCGACACCGGCCTGACCTTTCGCGCCTGGCGGCAACGGCTGCGCTTGCTCGGCGCGCTGTCGCCGCTGGAGCAAGGGGCGCGGGTCACGGATGTGGCGTTGGGGTGCGGGTATGACTCGACGTCGGCGTTTATTGCGGCGTTTCGGCAGCAGTTTGAATGCACGCCGGGGGAGTTTTTTCGGCGGGGCTAGTGCCTGAATGCAAGGTTTGCAGGGATCGAGGCTGAAGCCTCTCCTACAGGTGAGCGGAGCGGTGACTTCTGTAGGAGAGGCTTTAGCCTCGAGCTTTTAATCGCCCAAACCTAACCCAGCCTCCGAACCTCCAACCCCCCATAACTCAAAGCCTCAGCATCCGCCGAAAACGCCAACCGCCCCATCTTCGCCAATTCCCGGGCTCGCCAAAATACAAAAAAGTCGGTGGCGAAAAACCCGTCGCTGCGCTTCATCACCTCGGCCATCACCCGCGCCAACGGCTGCCATTCCTGGGTACACGCTGCCAGTAGGGTTTCGTCGGTGGTGAGGTAACCCTCGCCTTGGAAGCGGTTGTTCGACCAGCGCCGAACTCCCGCATTTTCCGCCACCACCTGCCGCCATTGCCCCGCCAATTGCTGGCGCCGCGAAGAGCTAACCAGCCGGGGTTGATAAAGGCTGAGCAATTCATCCGGTGCATGCATGGCCACGGCGCGGCGCCAGGCTACGCGGCTGTCGCCGGTGCCGCAGGGCACTTCGAAGAAGGGCAGGCTACTGCGCTGCAACGCAGCGGCCACGCGACAGAGCATCAGTTGCTCCGAGGCACTGTCGCCATGCCACACGGTGACCGGTTTGGTTTCGTTGGCGAGGCTGGCCAGCCAGTGCACGTCGTCGCCCAGGGTGGAAAAGTCCGGGGCCGGTTGCACGGCGGCGGGCCACACGGCTTGCCAGAACGCAGCGCGCTCGGTGCACGGCGGCTGGTCGACATCTACCAAAGGCCCAACCGCCAGGTCATCGCGCAACACTTGCAGCGATAACCCTTCACCCACCACGCGTGTTACGCCCTTCACCGCGTTGTCGCCACAAACGACATGCCACATAGACGCTACTCGCTTGGTTTCTTCAGCTTGGGATTCGGAAAGAATTGCACGCCCTGCACTTTCGGGTCCGCCGGTTTCGCGGCGTTTTTGTTGACCCGTGTGCCCAGCTCTTTCGGAACCGACTGGCCTTGCTCGTTCAGCGTGTCAGCGTAGCCGCAGGCCACGCATTCGCGGTGGGGAACGCCGTCGACGTCCCACATTTGAATTTTGTCGCCCTCGCTGCACGCCGGGCATACGGCGCCGGCGATAAAGCGTTTTTTGCTGGTGGTCATTACGCGGCCTCCGCGCTCAGGCCGAGGTGGCGCAGCAGGGCGTCGATGCTCGGTTCGCGGCCACGGAAGTCGACAAACAGCACCATCGGCGCCTGCGAGCCGCCCCGGGCCAGAATGGCTTCGCGGAAGGCGCGGCCGGTGTCCGGGTTGAGCACGCCGTCTTCTTCGAATTTGGAGAAGGCATCGGCCGACAGCACTTCAGCCCATTTGTAGCTGTAGTAACCGGCCGCGTAACCGCCGGCGAAGATGTGCGCGAAGCTGTTGGGGAAGCGGTTGTACGCTGGCGGACGCATGACCGAGACCTCGGCGCGGATGTTTTCCAGCACGTCCAATACCGAGCGGCCGTCGCCATTGGTGGCGTGCAATTCGAAGTCGAACAGCGAGAATTCCACCTGCCGCGCCATCATCAGGCCGGACTGGAAGTTCTTCGCCTCCAGCATTTTCTCCAGCAGGTTTTGCGGCAGCGCCTCGCCGGTTTTGTAGTGCCCGGAAATCAAGGCCAGACCTTCCGGCTCCCAGCACCAGTTCTCCATAAATTGGCTCGGCAGCTCCACGGCATCCCACGCCACGCCGTTGATGCCCGACGCCCCGGCGTGTTCGACGCGGGTCAGCAAGTGGTGCAAACCATGGCCGAATTCGTGGAACAGGGTGGTCACTTCATCGTGCGTCAGCAGCGCCGGTTGGTCGCCAACCGCGGGCATAAAGTTGCACACCAAGTTGGCCACCGGGCTGACGATGCTGCCGGCTGCGGTGCGGCGTTTGTCGCGGGCGCCGTCCATCCAGGCACCGCCGCGTTTGTTGGGGCGGGCGTAGAGGTCGAAGAAGAAGCGGCCGACGTGCTCGCCGTTTTCCTTGATTTCGAACAGGCGAACGTCCGGGTGCCAGGTGTCGAAGCCTTTCAGCTCGGTAATTTCGATGCCGTACAGCTTTTGCACGATGGCGAACAGGCCGCTCAACACTTTGTCGATGGGAAAGTAGGCACGTAGGATTTCCTGGGAAATGCTGTAGCGCTGCTCGCGCAGTTTCTCGCTGTAGTAACCGACGTCCCAGCTTTGCAGGTCCGCGCAGCCTTGCTCGGCGGCATAGGCTTTGAGCTCGCTCAAGTCCTGTTCGGCAAACGGTTTGCTGCGCTGCGCCAGGTCGCGCAGGAAGCTCAGCACCTGCTCGTTGTTCTCGGCCATTTTGGTCGCCAGGCTCAGCTCGGCAAAGTTGGCGAAGCCCAGCAGTTGCGCCAGTTCCTGACGCAAGTCGAGAATTTCTGCCATCACCGGGCCGTTGTCGTTCTGGCCGGCGTTCGGGCCTTGGTCCGAGGCGCGGGTGCAGTAAGCGGCGTACAACTCTTCGCGCAGGGCGCGGTCGTTGGCGTAGGTCATCACCGCGTAGTAGCTGGGGAATTCCAGGGTGATCAGCCAGCCATCCAGTTCTTTGGCGGCGGCGGCCTGGGCCATTTGCGCTTTGGCCGAATCCGGCAGGCCGTCGAGGGCGGCTTCGTCGGTAATGTGTTTGGTCCACGCTTGGGTGGCGTCGAGCAGTTGGTTGGAAAAGCGGCTGCCCAGCTCAGACAGTTTCATTTGAATGGCGCCGTAGCGCTGTTGCTCAGCCGGCGGCAAGTCGATGCCCGAGAGGCGGAAGTCGCGCAGGGCGTTTTGCAGGATGGTCTGCTGCGCCACGTCAAAGCTGGCGGCGGCCGGGCTGTTGGCCAGCCCTTCGTAGGCTTGGAACAGCGCGCGGTTCTGGCCCAGTTCGGTCCAGTATTCCGACAGTTTCGGCAGGCAGGCCTCGTACGCTTCGCGCAGTTCCGGGCTGTTGCGCACGGCGTTCAAGTGGCTCACCGGGCTCCAGGCGCGACCCAGGCGTTCGCCTTGTTCGTCCAGCGCCAGCACCAAGCCTTCCCAGGTGGGCGTGGCGGGTTGTTCGGCGAGCAATTTGGCCAACGCCGCGCGCCCTTCGGCCAGCAATGTGTCGACGGCAGGCTCAACGTGTTCAGGGCGGATGGCGGAATAGGGTGGAAGGTCGAAGGCTTGCAGTAAGGGGTTGTTCTCGCTCACGACGGTCACCTGTCTGGCTATGAATGGTGTGCTTCAGTTCATTGGATGCGCTGGAGCAGATATGGCGCCATCTTAATTACAATCAACCTTTAACGCAGCTTTAGAGGTTTCTATCGTGGCTATTCGAACGTACCAGGGCACCACGCCGCAGCTCGGCGCAAACGCATTTGTCGACGCGTCGGCCGTGGTGATTGGCGATGTGGTGGTGGGCGATGACAGCTCGGTGTGGCCGCTCACGGTCATTCGCGGCGACATGCACCGCATCCGCATCGGCGCGCGCACCAGCGTGCAAGACGCCAGCGTGTTGCACATCACCCACGCCGGCCCGTTCAACCCCGACGGCTTCCCGCTGTTGATCGGCGATGACGTGACCATCGGCCACAAAGTGATGCTGCACGGCTGCACCGTGGGCAATCGCATCCTCATCGGCATGGGCTCGACGGTGATGGACGGCGCGGTGATTGAAGACGAGGTGATCCTCGGCGCCGGCAGCCTGGTGCCACCGGGGCGCGTGTTGGAGAGCGGTTTTCTGTACGTGGGCAGCCCCGCCAAACAAATGCGCCCGCTCACCGAAAAGGAGCGGGCGTTTTTTACCTACAGCGCGGCGAATTACGTGCGCTTGAAAGATCAGCACCTCGCCGAAGGTTACGACCAACTGGGCGGCTAACACCCTGTAGGAGAGGCTTCAGCCTCGATGCTTTCAGATCAAACGCATCGAGGCTAAAGCCTCTCCCACATAAGCAGCCGCGCAGGGCCTTACAAAAACATACCGCCCGACGCCTCGATACGCTGGGCGTTGATCCAACGGCTGCCGTCGCTGAATAGCAGGGCGATGGCGGCGCCGATGTCGTCGGGCACGCCGACCCGGCCCAGGGCGGTGTTGCTGGCGACCATGGCGTTGAGGTCAGCGTTATCGCGTACCGCGCCGCCACCGAAGTCGGTTTCGATCGCGCCGGGTGCCAGGGTGTTCACGCTGATACCACGCGCGCCCAACTCCTTGGCTTGATAGCGGGTGAGCACTTCGATGCCGCCTTTCATCACGGCGTAGGCCGCGTAGCCCGGCAAGGCGAAGCGGGCCAGGCCCGACGACACATTGAGAATGCGCCCGCCATCGGCCAGCAGCGGCAACAGGCGTTGGGTCAGAAAGAACGGGCCTTTGAGGTGCACGTTCACCAATTGATCGAACTGCGCTTCGCTGGTTTCGGCAAAGCTGGCGTGGATGCCCATGCCGGCGTTGTTCAGCAGGAAGTCGAATTTATCGGTATCAAAATGGCTGCCCAGCGCGGTGCCGACGGTGTCGGCAAACGCGGCAAAGCTGGCGCTGTCGCCGACGTCCAGTTGCAGCATCACAGCGCGGCCGCCGGCTTCTTCGATTTGCTTCACTAGCGCATCGGCGTCGTCGCGGCGGCTGTGGTAGGTGCCGATAATGTCGATGCCCTGGGCTGCCAAGTGCAGCGCTGCGTTTTTGCCGAGGCCGCGGCTGGCGCCGGTGATAAGAGCAATTTTACGCGTCATGGTGGTTTCTCCCGGTGGGCTGGTGGTGAAGTCGATGCCACTGTAGGCTCGGCGTATAAGCCGATAAAGACGAAGAATCTGCACATACCATGCGGATTAACCGAACAATAAGGCCGCCGCCATGAACAAGCTTGAGCTGTATAAAACCTTCGCCCGCGTCACCGAATTGGCCAGTTTCACCGGCGCCGCCGACAGCCTGGGGCTGCCGAAATCGACCGTGTCCGAGCACGTGCGTTTGCTGGAGGAAATGCTCGGCGCGCGCCTGCTGCAGCGCACCACGCGCAAGGTGCAAGCGACCCAAGACGGCTTGGTGCTCTACGAGCGGTGCAAAGACATGCTCGACCAAGTGGACGAATTGGAAAGCCTGTTCCGCCAGGATCAGAGCGTGCGCGGCCGCTTGCGCATCGACATGCCCACCGTGACCGCCCGTGAGTTTGTGCTGCCGCGTCTGGCCGAATTCAGCGACCAGCATCCGCTGATCGAAATAGAAGTGAGCGCCACCGACCGCCTGGTTGACCTGGTACGCGAAGGCTTCGACTGCGTCATGCGCGTTGGCGAATTGCCCGATACCACGCTGGTGGCGCGTCCGCTTGGCGCGTATCGCCAAGGCAATTTCGTTAGCCCCGGCTACCTGAAGCGCTATGGCACGCCGCGCTCGTTGGCCGATCTGGCCGAGCACCGGCTGGTGCATTACGCGTCCACCTTTGGCTCGCGCCCGACGGGGTTTGAATACCAGCTGCATGGCAAACGCCACTGCCTGCCGATGGCGGGCGCGGTGACGGTTAACAACGCCGATTGTTACTACGCGGCATGCCTTGCGGGCTTCGGCATTATTCAGGCGCCGGTGGCCGGCAAGCGCGACAGCCTGGCGCGGGGTGAGCTGGTGGAGGTGTTGCCCGAGTTCGTCCCGGCGCCCATGAAGGTCACCTTGCTATACGCGCACCGGCGCAATTTGCCCAAGCGGGTGCGGGTGTTTATGGATTGGTTGGCGCAGGTGCTGGAGCCGCAGCTGAGTGCGTAAGGGGTTGGCTAGGAAGTGACCTAGCATCGCCGCTAAAAGCCGCTTTCAAGGTTTTTGACCGAGTTGTGCTTGCTATCATGGCGCCCCCCGAAGCCTTGGGCCCGCCTAGCCATGCATCAACAAACCATTCTTTTTGACCTCGACGGCACCCTCACCGACCCCCGTGAAGGCATCACCCGCTCGATTCAATTTGCCCTCGCCCAACTCGGCATCGACGAGCCAGACCTGCGCCTGCTCGAGCACTTTATCGGCCCGCCGCTGCTGCAAGCCTTTATGCAGTTTTACGGGTTCGACGAAGCCAAAGCCTGGCAGGCGGTGAATTTTTACCGGGAGCGTTTCAAGGTCACCGGTCTTTATGAAAACCGCGTGTTCGACGGCGTCGGCGAGTTACTCGGCAGCCTCACCGCGCAAGGCCGCACGTTGTACATCGCCACCTCGAAACCCCACGTGTTCGCGCGCGAAATTGCCCGCCATTTCGACTTCGCCAAGCATTTCAAAGTGATTTACGGCAGCGAGCTGGACGGCACCCGCACCGACAAGGTCGAGCTGATCGCCCACCTGCTGGAGCAGGAGCAACTGGACCCGGGCCAGACGCTGATGATCGGTGACCGTAAACACGACCTCATCGGCGCGCACCGCAATGGCCTGCAAAGCGTGGCGGTGGGCTATGGCTTTGGCAGCGAAGAAGAGATCCAGGCGCAACACCCGACGTTTCACTTCCGCACGCTGGCCGAGCTGCACCAGGCATTCGCGCGTTAACGGCCTTCGCGTTGCAGCTGAGCCAGGCGGGCTTGTCGCTCGTTGTCCGGTAACTCGCCGAGGCGTTTGACCTCGGCGTAAAAGCGCGGCCAGTCGCCGTGCACCTGTTTGAACAACGCGGCAAAGGCCGGCTGCCATTGGTCATACAGGCCGAAAGGCAGCAGCTTGGCGTTGTTGAGCGGGCCGAACATCCACGCGTCGTAACGACCATCGCCGGCCCAGGCGGTGGTTCGCAACGCGAGATAGTCGCGGCGCAGGCGCTCGAATTCCGCCGCCTTTTCCACGCGCATCTGCGCCTCGGGTTTGCCGCTGGCATACAGGCTTTGCAGGCGTTCACGGCTGGCCAATACCAGGGCGCTGAACTGCTCGCGTTGCTTCTCCCGCGCGCCGTCCTCGAGGGCTTTTAAACCGCGAGCCTCACGCCATTGGCGCAGGCCTTCGGTCTCAACAAAGCTGGCGTACGACTCGTTGAAGGCGGTGTCGCCCGGCAAATAAAACTGCTGGTGCGCCAGCTCATGGAAGATCACCGCCACCCAGCGTTGGTCGTCCCAGCGCAGCATGGTGTTGAGCAGCGGGTCGGCAAACCAGCCGAGGGTGGAATAGGCCTCGATGCCAGCGACGTAAGTGTCGAGCCCTTCCTGCTTCATTAGCGCCGCCGCGCCGCGCGCACGGTTCTGGTCGTAAAAACCGCGATAGGCCACGCACCCGGCAATCGGGAAGCAATGCGTCTGCGGGTCCAGAGAGAACTCCGGCGTGGCGAACACATTCCACACCACATAAGGCCGGCCGAGGTCGGCATACAGGCGATAGCTTTGGTTATCCGGCAGCGCGAGTTGGGCGCTGGCGAAGCGGCGCGCCTCCTCCGCCAGCTGCAAGCGTTGGCGCAGGCCGGGGTCGAGGTCCGGCTTGGCGAGCAATTCGCTGATGGGTTCGCGGCGCCTCAGCAGGTCGACCTGGCCGGTGAGCAGCTGCGTGTAGTAGCTGCAACCGTTCAGCAGCAAAACCAGCAGCAGCGGAACCCAGCGCCAGCGCGGCAGGTCGAGTAACCAGGATAAGCAGGGCAGCATCGGGCGATCCGGGCAGGGCGGTGGCGAAGCCACAAAACCTACCCCATCCCGACGGCGCGCTCCAGGCTCGTCCTTATAAAAATCAGACCGACCACGGAGCCCGAACCATGCGCCGATTTTTGCTCGCCACCAGCCTGCTCAGTTTTGGTGGCTGCGCCATGATGCCGTCCCCCGACCCCAGCCAGGCGTGGGTCGATTTACGCACCAGCGAAGCCAACACCCTGCAAGCCGCGAAAGTAGACGCCAGCGAGCTGGAAGATGATCGCTATTTCCAAGTGACCCCCGGCCAGCACGAGTTGCACATGCGCCTGCAATTCGCCGTGACGCCCAGCAACATCGGCCCCGACAGCCAGGGGCTGGAACGCACCTGCGTGCTCAAACTCGACTACCCCGAATTCGCCGCCGGCCAGCGCTACAAGGTAGTGGCCGGCAGCATCGGTTTTCGCCCATGGGCCAAGCTCTATGATCAGCAGCACCAACTGCTGGCGCGGGCGCGGGAGAGCCGTTGCGGCGAGGTGTAATTGCTCCGATGATGCGAGCTTGTAAAAAAGAGAGACGACCATGCGCCTGCTGCCAATTTTGCTCTGTGCCTTGCCCCTGACCGCCTGCGCTGCGGCGCTGCCTGAGCCCGACCCGCAGCAAGCGTGGATCGAGCTGTACAGCACGCCTGGCAATACGTTGATGGCGCAAAAGCTGGACGGCAAAAAAGTCAGCGACGGCCGTTTTTTCCAAGTCAGCCCCGGCAGCCACGAGCTACGCGCGCGCTTTCAATTCGAAGTGGAAACCGGCGGCGGCATGATGGGCAATCCTAGGCAGATCACCTGCCATTTGAAGGTCAACTACGACTTCGTCGCCGGTCAACGCTATCGCCTGGAAGCGCGGCCGGTGGCAATGAGCACACAAGCCTGGCTGTACGCCTCGCCGCGCAAAGCGCTCAAGCAAGTGAGCGTGGAACGATGCGGGCCCGTGTGAGCCCTGCGATGGCCTGAACCTAACGGCGTGCCGCTGCCTCGAACCTAGATAGCGCGCCGTCATCCCGAGGCGCCAGGCACCTGGGGCATTTCAGGCGATGAGCTTTCTGCACTGGATGGCGGTGCTCGGCAGCATTCTGCTGATTCTCACCTTGGCTTCGGCCTACCTGCGTTGGTTACCGGTTTCCACCTCTGCCCTGTATTTGTTGTTTGGCCTGGCAATCGGGCCATTGGGGCTGGGCCTGTGGGAAATGAAATTCGAAGACGTGGCCCCCTGGCTCGAACACCTGACTGAAGTGGCGGTGCTGTTTTCCCTGTTCAGTGGCGGCATGAAACTGCGCCTGCGCTTCTCCGACCCGGCCTGGCGCAGCGCTTACTTGCTCGCCGGGCCGGTGATGGTGGCGTGCATTCTCGGGGTGGCGCTGGTGGGCCATTACGGGTTCGGGCTGGGCGTTGGGTTGTCACTGATGATCGGTGCGGTGCTGGCGCCAACCGATCCGGTGCTGGCGAGCCTGGTGCAGGTGAACCACGCGCGCGACTTTGACCGGCTGCGCTATGGCCTTTCAGGCGAAGCGGGGCTGAACGATGGCATGGCCTTCCCCTTCGTGTTTTTTGCCCTGCTGTGGATTCAGCACGAAGGCGCGCCGCAGGAATGGGCCGGCGAATGGGCGCTGCATCGCCTGCTATGGGCGGTGCCGGCCGGTCTGTTGATCGGCTTTGTGCTCGGACGCGGCGTCGGGCGCTTGGCCATCTACCTGCGCACCCGCCACCGCGACGCGGCGATTTCGCCCAATGACTTTTTGGCGATGGCCTTGATCGCGTTGTCGTACTGGCTGGCGGAAACGGTCAGCGCCTGGGGCTTTCTCGCCGCGTTCGCCGCCGGCATCGGGCTTCGGCACGCGGAAGTGGCCTCGTCCGATAACTCCAGCGTGCCCGCCGAGGAGGTGGCCATGGCCGTTCCCAAAGAGGGCGGCACCCTGGATGAAGTGAAAGAGCAAGTCAGCCATACCGACGAACCGAAAGTGGTGGCCGGGTTGTTGGTAGGGGAAATTCTGTCGTTCGGCGACATTGTCGAGCGGGTGCTCGAAGTGCTGCTTGTCACCTTGCTCGGCGCGCTGCTGGCCTTTCACTGGGACTGGCGCGCGGTGCCGCTTGGGCTGGCGCTGTTCTGCATTGTTCGACCGCTGAGCGTGGTGGCCCTGGTGCGCGGCAACTCATTGAGCGAAGGGCAGCGTTGGCTGATGGGCTGGTTCGGCATTCGCGGGATCGGCAGCTTGTACTACCTGGCGTACGTGCTGAACCACGGCTTGGAAGGCCCGGCGGCGCACGAAGCGATTGGGCTGACGCTGTCGGTGGTGGCGTTGAGTATTTGCGTGCATGGACTGACGACGCAGCCGTTACTGGATCGGTATGAGCGGGTGAAAGCGCGGCGCGAGGGCAGAGATTAGCGTTTGCAGGAATCGCGGCTAATCGGAATGCCGCCCAGCCGCTCCTACAGATATATCAATACCCTGTAGGAGCGGCTTCAGCCGCGAGCTTTTTTCAGTTTTCCAGCGTCGCTTCCAGCGTAATCTCCGCGTTCAGCACTTTCGATACCGGGCAACCGGTCTTGGCGGTTTCCACGGCTTTTTCAAATGCATCACGGTCGGCGCCCGGAATCTTGGCGCTGAGTTTCAGGTGCACGGCGGTGATGGCGAAGCCGCCATCGACTTTGTCGAGGGTCACTTCGGCGTGGGTGTCGATGCTTTCGGCGGTCATGCCGGCTTCGCCGAGTTCCTTGGACAGGGCCATGGAAAAACAGCCCGCATGGGCGGCGCCGATCAGCTCCTCCGGGTTGGTGCCCGGGCCATCTTCAAAGCGGGTGTTAAAGCCGTAGGGGCTTTGTTTCAACACGCCGCTTTGTGTGGAGATGGTGCCTTTGCCGTCTTTGATGCCGCCTTGCCAGTGAGCAGATGCTGTCTTTTTCATCGTCGTTCTCCTTACCTGTGGGTATAGGTTTCAGAGGCGGCGAAGCGGCAGTCGTTCGTATTTTTTTGGCCAGGCGTCGCCGTTCGGCTTAGCGCAGGCTGGCCAGCACTTCGTAGGAGTGCAGACGGTCGACGAAGTCATACATGTCGCTGGTGAAAATCAGCTCGTCGGCGTCGGTCTGTTCCAGCAACTGGTTGACGTGGCTGCGGATCGTTTCCGGGCCGCCCACCATCGCCAGACCAAAAAACTCACCAACTGCCTGGCGTTCATGGGGCAACCACAGGCCTTCCATGCTCTGCACCGGCGGCTTTTGCACCAGGCTCTGGCCGCGCAACAGGGCGAGAATCCGTTGATAGGCACTGGTGGCCAGGTATTGCGCTTGCTCGTCGGTGTCGGCTGCCAGCAGCGGTACGCCGAGCATCACGTAAGGTTTGTCGAGCACCGCCGAGGGCTTGAAGTGGTTGCGGTACACGCGAATCGCCTCGTGCATCATGCGCGGCGCAAAGTGCGAGGCGAAGGCATAGGGCAAGCCGCGCTGCCCCGCCAACTGCGCGCTGAATAGGCTGGAACCGAGCAACCAGATCGGCACTTCGGTGCCGGCGCCGGGCATGGCGATCACGCGTTGATTGCGTTGCAGCGGGCCGAGGTAGGTTTGCAGCTCGGTGAGGTCTTCGGGGAAATCATCGGCGCTGCCCGAGCGCTCCCGGCGCAGGGCGTGCGCAGTGTATTGATCGGCGCCCGGCGCGCGACCAAGGCCCAGATCGATGCGGCCCGGGTACAAGGTCGCCAGCGTGCCGAACTGTTCGGCGATCACCAGCGGCGCGTGGTTCGGCAGCATCACGCCGCCGGCGCCCAGGCGTATGGAGCTGGTGCCGGCGGCGAGGTAGCCAATCAGCACCGACGTCGCCGAACTGGCGATGCCATCCATGTTGTGGTGTTCAGCCACCCAGAAACGGGTGAAGCCCAGTTTTTCTGCGTGTTGGGCGAGGGCCAGGGAATTGCGCAAAGCCTGCTCGGGACCGCCGTCGGCACGGATAGGCGCGAGGTCGAGAACGGAAATTTTGATGTCGGAAATGGTCTTCATACATGCACTCCGAGGGCGATTTTCAAGCCGGAGCCGGAAATCTGAGAGGGGGAAATCAGTAATACCCGACTGTTTAAGTGGGGCTTAATGTACTGCTCCACAACCCCACGGGCAAAAAAACAGCTGTTTTTGCGATTTCAGCCCCCCAGAAATCGAGAGCGAGCGAGCTAGAGCAGTGCAAGGCGAAACGTCGTTTTGAAGCGCAATTGGCTGTAGCCAATGAGCAGTCAAAGCGGCGTTTCAACGCAGCAATGCCGACGCGCAGCCGCTCGCCCCCGTACTTAAAAAAAAACCGGCGCACGGGGCGCCGGTTATCTACTCAAGCGCGATCAATTGCGCGCGTAAACGATCTCTTTGCTTCCGGCTTCACAGGTGCCAACCACTTGCTTGTCGCCGGCGCTGCCTTTCTCAACAATTTCCAGGCTGTAGGACGTGGCGCCCTTGGCTTGGATTTTCGCGTCAATTTCAGATTTCAGCTCTTCGCAGGGTTTCGCCGCCGCAAAGGCCGAGCCGGTCATCACTAACAGGCCAACGGCCAACATCACTTTTTTCATGGGGTAACGCTCCCTCGTTGGTAACAACAAATGCTCGAACACCGCGCCTAACCTCGAGCAGCAAAATTGGCGACCTAAGTCGCCAAAACAGACACCGGGCGGGCCACGGTGGATGCAGGCGGCCACGAGCCGCCGTGCGTTAACAGGTCAATCAGCTCGCGTCGATACGGAAGCCGACTTTCAAGGTCACCTGATAGTGGCCCACTTTTCCGTCAACAATGTGACCGCGGGTTTCGACCACTTCGAACCACTCCAGATTGCGCACGGTTTTCGCCGTTTCGGCGAGTGCGCTTTGAATCGCATCTTCAATGCTGGTAGGCGACGAACCGACGATATCGAGCAGTTTGTAGGTGTGATGATCCGACATGCTGAAGTCCTCTTCTTGTGGAAACGCTTGTACAGATTCAGTCCCGCCTAGCGCTTGATAAGTTCAGATTAGCTGCACTTTCCCACACGGTCGCAGTCACACCCCTACGAGCTACTTAATCGATAGGAGTTACGGACCATGGCTATTTTTGCATCCCGCAATAAATCGCTGCACAGCATCGAAACGGAAATCGAGCACCTGATCTCCAGCCTCGACAGCTTAAAGAGCGAAGTAAGTGATGAATCGCAGAAATCGCTGAAAAGCCTGCGTACCAGCGCTGAGCGTGTGCTCGGCCATTCCCGCGACCTGCTCAGCGACACCTACGCCGACGTGAAGGAAAAAACCTACCAGACCGGCGTGGCTGCCCGTGACTACACCCGCGAGCACCCGGTTGCCTCTGCTAGCCTGGCGCTGGGGGTGGTGGCATTGGCCGGCTACCTGATCTTCCGCAACAACGATTGATCACCCGGCGACACTAGCCGAGTTGGCGCGCCAGCCACTGCGCCAACTCGGCGGCCCGCGCCGATGGCGTGCGCGCCGGCACCCAAAGCGCCAGCTTTGCGGTGGTTTCAACAAAGCCCCAGGGCGCGACCAGCCGCCCCGCCGCCAGCTCATCGGCCACCAGTTGCTGTGGCGCAATCGCCACGCCTAATCCCGCAACCGCCGCCTCCAACAAGTAATACAAATGCTCAAAGCCTTGCCCGAGCTGTAGTTTCGCGCGCTCGATATTCTGACTGTTTGCCCACTGCGGCCACGCCTGCGGACGTGAGGTGGTATGCAGCAGGGCTTCGCCCGTGACCGCGCTTGGCGTGGCTTCATTGAGAAGAGCAAAGCCTGCGTAGCGGGGGCTCAGCACGGGCCCGATGCGCTCGGCCGCCAGCTCAAACACCTGCATGTCCGCCGGCCACGGCGGTTCGGCAAACCATAGGGTGGCGTCGATGCCGGGCCGGCGAGGGTCCAGGTCGCCATCGCTGGCCGACAACTGCAAGCGCAAGTGCGGCAGCTCGCGGTTGAGCCGGTCCAGGCGTGGAATAAACCAGCGCGCCAACAGGCTGCCCGGGCAGGCCAGCACGAACGGCGCGTCTGCGGTTTGCTGTTTCAGCTCGGCGCAGGCGCTGCGCAAGCGCTCGAAGGCGTCGGCGCTGGCATCACGTAAGCGACTGCCGGCATCTGTGAGTTTTAAGCCTCGCCCGTCTTTGCTGAACAGCGCCAAGCCCAGGTCTTCTTCCAATACTTTAATTTGCCGGCTCACGGCGCCGTGAGTCACGTTAAGCTCGAGCGCCGCTTTGCTCAGGCTCTGCAGGCGCGCCGCTGCTTCAAACGCGCGCAGGGCATTGAGGGGAGGAAGATCGCGAGCCATACCGGTTTAACCTGTGAGTTTTTCTAACAGATGGTGGCGATCTTATCGCTTTATTCCGGCGGACGTCGCGCCTAGAGTGAACGCCATCGAAATCCAGCTTCCAGCAGGAGCCCACCATGACCCAGACTTCCTACCGCAGCGGCCCCGACGCCACCGGCCTGTTCGGTTCGTTCGGCGGCCAGTACGTTGCCGAAACCTTGATGCCGCTGATTCACGACCTGGCGGCCGAGTATGAAAAAGCCAAAGAAGACCCGGCGTTCCTCAAGGAGCTGGCTTACTTTCAACGCGACTACGTCGGCCGTCCAAGCCCGCTGTATTTCGCTGAACGCCTGACCGAGTTCTGCGGCGGCGCGAAGATTTACCTCAAGCGCGAAGAGCTCAATCACACCGGCGCGCACAAGATCAACAACTGCATCGGCCAGATTCTGCTGGCGCGGCGCATGGGCAAAAAACGCATCATCGCCGAGACCGGCGCCGGCATGCACGGCGTGGCGACCGCTACCGTGGCCGCGCGTTTTGGCCTCGACTGCGTCATCTACATGGGCACCACCGACATCGATCGCCAGCAGGCCAACGTGTTCCGCATGAAGCTGCTGGGCGCTGAGGTGATTCCGGTCACCGCCGGCACCGGCACCCTGAAAGACGCGATGAACGAAGCCTTGCGTGATTGGGTGACCAACGTCGACTCCACCTTCTACCTGATCGGCACCGTCGCTGGCCCGCACCCCTACCCGGCCATGGTTCGTGACTTCCAGGCCGTAATCGGCAAAGAAACCCGCACCCAATTGCAAGATCAGGAAGGCCGCCTGCCGGACTCGCTGGTCGCCTGCATTGGCGGCGGCTCCAACGCCATGGGCCTGTTCCACCCGTTTCTGGACGACCAAGGCGTGCAGATCATCGGCGTGGAAGCGGCCGGCCACGGCATCGAAAGCGGCAAACACGCCGCCAGCCTGAACGGCGGCGTACCGGGCGTGCTGCACGGCAACCGCACCTTCCTGCTGCAAGACGACGACGGCCAGATCATCGACGCCCACTCGATTTCCGCCGGCCTGGACTACCCCGGCATCGGCCCGGAACACGCCTGGTTGCATGACATCGGCCGCGTTGAGTACACCTCGATCACCGATAACGAAGCCCTCGCCGCGTTCCACAAATGCTGCCGCCTGGAAGGCATTATTCCGGCGCTGGAAAGCGCTCACGCCTTGGCCGAAGTGTTCAAACGCGCCCCCAAATTGCCGAAAGACCACTTGATGGTGGTGAACCTGTCGGGCCGTGGCGACAAGGACATGCAAACCGTCATGCACCACTTCGACGAACAGGAAGAACACATATGAGCCGCCTGCAAAGCCGTTTCGCCGAACTCAAACAACAGAACCGCGCCGCCCTGGTGACCTTTATCACCGCAGGCGATCCGGGCTACGCCACCTCGCTGGAAATTCTCAAAGGTTTGCCGGCAGCCGGCGCCGACGTGATCGAACTGGGCATGCCCTTCACCGATCCGATGGCCGACGGCCCGGCCATTCAATTGGCCAACATCCGCGCGCTGGCCGCCAAGCAAGACCTGGCAAAAACCCTGCAGATGGTTCGTGAATTTCGCGAAGGCAACAGTGACACGCCGCTGGTGCTGATGGGCTACTTCAACCCGATCCACAAATACGGCGTGCCGGCGTTTATCGCCGATGCCAAGGAAGCAGGTGTCGACGGCCTGATCGTGGTGGACCTGCCGCCCGAACATAACGCCGACCTGTGCGACCCGGCGCAGGCAGCGGGCCTGGACTTCATTCGTCTGACCACGCCGACCACCGACGACAAGCGCCTGCCGAAAGTGCTCAACGGCAGCTCCGGCTTCGTTTATTACGTGTCGGTTGCCGGCGTAACGGGCGCGGGCTCGGCTACCCTGGAGCACGTTGAGCAGGCCGTGGCCCGCCTGCGTCGCCACACCGATTTGCCCATCAGCATCGGCTTCGGCATCCGCACCGCTGAACACGCCGCGACCATCGCGCGTTTGGCTGATGGCGTGGTCGTGGGCTCGGCGCTGATCGACCACATCGCCAACGCCGGCAGCCAGCAAGAAGCCGTTAAAGGCGTGCTGGGCCTGTGTGCCGAACTGGCCGAAGGGGTACGCGGCGCACGTAAATAAGCGCAGCGTCGCCCAATAAAAAACCGCCACATCCGCAAGGGTGTGGCGGTTTTTTATTGGGCGACGCTGTTGTAGGAGCCAGCAAGCTGGCTCCTACGGGCGAGGCCGGCGTTTCCGCTTAAACCCGGAAATGGCTCACCAACTGCTGCAACTGCCCGCCCAAACGCGCCAGTTCCACGCTGGACGCTGCGGTCTCATCGCTTGCGGCGGCGGTCTGCTCTGACACGTCGCGCACGTTCAGAATGCTGCGGCTGATTTCTTCGGCCACGGCGCTCTGTTCCTCCGCGGCAGCCGCAATCTGCTGGTTCATCGACTGAATGTTGGACACCGTGGCGGTGATGCTTTCCAGCGCGGTGCCGGCTTTGCGGGTGAGCAGCACGCTGCTGTCGGTGAGGGTGCGGCTGTTGCTCATCACGGTGGCGACCCGCTGCGAGCCGCTTTGCAGGCCAGCGACCAGCCCGGCAATTTCTTCGGTGGATTGCTGGGTGCGCTGGGCCAGGCTGCGCACTTCGTCAGCCACCACGGCAAACCCACGGCCCGCTTCACCGGCACGCGCCGCTTCAATGGCGGCGTTGAGGGCCAGCAGGTTGGTCTGGTCGGCGACGGCTTTGATCACGTCCATCACGCTGCCGATCTTGTCGCTTTCCTGTTGCAGCACGTGCATGGCTTCGGTGGAGCGCGCCACTTCCTCGGCCAGGCGTTCGATCTGCGCGATGGCTTCGCCCACCACACGGTCGCCTTCGCGGGCTTCCTGGTCGGCGAGGCTGGCAGCTTGAGACGCGTCTTCGGCGTTGCGCGCGACTTCCTGCACGGTGGCCGACATTTCATGCATGGCGGTGGCCACCTGATCGGTTTCGATTTTCTGGCTGTTGACGCCCGCGCTGGTCTGCTCGGTGACGGCAGACAGCTCTTCGGCGGCGCTGGCGATCTGCGTGACGCCATCGCGAATGTGGCCAATCAAGTCGCGTAGGGTGGTGCCCATGCGCTGAATGCCTTGTTGCAGCACGCCCAGTTCGTCGCGGCGCGTTACGTTTAGGTTTTGCGTGAGGTCGCCATCGGCAATGCGCTGCACCACGGCCAAGGTTTCCGCCAGCGGACGGGTAATCTGCCGGGTGATGACCACGGCGGCCAGCACACCGAGCAGCAACGCCAGCAGCGTGGCGCCCAGTTGCAGCTCACGGGCCTGGGCGCTTTCGGCGTCGCGGCGGGTGATCTGGATTTTATTCAGCGCCTCGTTCAGGGAAACGATGGCGGCGCCTTGGTCGGTCATTTCTTTACGCGCCAGGGCAATGGCGTCGGTGGCGGCTTTGAAGCGGCCCAGCGCGGCGCGGTAGTTCTGCAGGTGGCCTTCGAGTTGTTTCAGCTCGGCCGCATGGGTCTCGCCAAACGGACCCTGCAGGCTTTGCAGGCCAGCCACGGCGGCGTCCAGCTGTTTGATGGCTTTCTGCTCGGTGTCGGCGTTTGGCGCGGCGGTGTAACCGCGTACTTCGTAGCGCGCCAGAATCAGCTGCTCGCGCGCCTGGGTGATGGTTTGAAAGGTGTCGAGGCTCGCGCGTTGCACGGCGTCGGCGTTAAGCGTGTCGAGCAACTTGAGCGCGGCTTCGGCGTTGCTGCCCATCTCCGTGCGCGCGGCGTTGTTAGCGGCGTAGCCGGCGCGCATGGCGTTGAGGGATTTCTGATACGCCTCGATTTGCGCTTTCTGCTCATTCAGCAGCTTGAGGTTGTCCGGGCTTTTGAAGGTGTTCAGTAGGCTCTGTTGCTGCTTGGCAAAGCTTTCGAGGGTGGTTTGCACCGTTTGCGCGACGGCCTCGTCGCCGTTGGCGATCATGTATTGCAGCCGGCTCACCCGCAGTTTGGTCAGCGCCGCATCGAGCTGAGCAATGTCGCCCATCCACATGCTGCGGTTGATCAGGCCGCCGAGGCTGTTCCAGCCAGTGACGGCGAGAATCACCGTGAGGGCCAGAACCAGGCCGAAGCCGAGCCCGAGTTTCCTGTTGACGCTGATGTTGCCGAACCATTCGTTCATAAACACTCCAGTGCTTTTTGCGCGTCTTCGTTGGCATTTGAAGACACTGCTTACGGTTAAGTCGGAAAGGAAACCTGGAGGTCTTGTAGTTTTTGAACCAGCTCTCGCGTTGCATCGACGCCCCGGATGGCGCTCAGGCCACGGAATCAGTGTGGCTGACTGGCGATAAACTGCATTTGCGTCACACTTGTGCGCGAAACGCGGGGCCGGCCCGCTCAGTTGTGAGCATCGAGCAACAATGAAAACGACTCTGGATGAACTGTTGGCCTTTACCTCGGTGGTCGACAGCGGTTCGATAACCGCCGCTGCGGAGCAGTTGGGTCAAACCGCTTCGGGCGTCAGCCGGGCGCTGAGTCGCCTGGAAGAAAAACTCGACGTCACCCTGCTGCACCGCACCACGCGGCGCTTGGAGCTGACCGAAGAAGGCCGCGCGTTTGTGCAGCAAGCGCGGCGCATCGTCGCCAGCGTGGAGGAGGCCGAGGAGCAAATGGCGTTGCGCCGCCAACGTCCGGCAGGGCGCTTGCGCGTGAACGCCGCCTCGCCTTTTATGCTGCATGTGATCGTGCCGCTGGTGCCGGGCTTTCGCGCGCTGTACCCGGACATCGAACTGGAACTGCACAGCAGCGACCAAATCATCGACCTGATCGAACAGCGCACCGATGTGGCGATTCGCATCGGCCCGTTGCGCGATTCCACCTTGCACGCGCGGCCGCTGGGCAGTAACCGCTTACGGGTGCTCGCCAGCCCCGGCTATCTCGAACAATGGGGCGCGCCGCAAACGGTGGAGGAGCTGAGCGAGCGCAGCGTGCTGGGCTTCACTCAGCCGGAAACGCTCAACCAATGGCCGCTGCGCCATGCCTCGGGCCAGCATTGGCAGACGACGCCGACAGTCAAAGCGTCCAGCGGCGAGACGTTGCGGCAGTTGGCGATCGAAGGGGTGGGGCTGGTGTGTCTGGCCGATTTCATGACCCACGACGACCGCGCCGAAGGGCGGCTGGTGCAGGTGCTTGAGGCGCACACCGTCGAGGTCCGCCAGCCCATTCACGCGGTGTACTACCGCAACACCGCGCTGGCCTCGCGCATTACCTGCTTTCTGGATTACGTCAGCGAGCAGATGAAGCCGTAGCGCCGAACTACACCGCCAACTCAAGCAACTCGCCCGTCACCTGGCCGTCGGCAATGTGCAGAAAGCCGACGCTGATGGGCAGCTTGAACCGGCGCGGTCCGGCGCTGCCGGGGTTGATATAGAGCACGCCGTGCTGCTGTTTTTGCAACGGCTTATGGGAATGGCCTGTGACCACCACGTCGATGCCGGCGGGCAGTTGTTCCGGCACATCGGCCATTTCATGCACCACATAAACGCCGATGCCATCAATGCGCAGCACCGCATGGGTCGGCACGCTGCTGGCCCAGGTGTCGTCCTGGTCGTTATTGCCGCGCACCACAGTGAGCGGCGCACGGTCGCGCAGGGCTTCGAGGATCTCCGGTTTGCCAATGTCGCCGGCGTGCACGATACGGTCGCATCCCTCAAGCGCGGCCAGTGCTTCGGGGCGCAGCAAGCCGTGGGTGTCGGAGATCAGGCCGATCTTCATGGGCGTTTCCTCCTACAGGCTAAGCCGTTTAAAAACATAGGGTTGTGGACGACGAGTCGTTTTCGCCGCGTTTTGCTGACGTTTTCACGACAGTGGATGGCGCGCAGAGCGAGCGCGCTGTCGTTGCCGGACCGGGCCTGTCATGTCCATTTGTTAGCGTCGGGCTTTCATTCTGGAGGATCGACGATGACATTCGCCCACACCGTATTCGCCGCCGCCGTTGCGCTGAGTCTGGCCGGCCCGGCCGCTGCTGCTACTGAACTCAAGCACTGGCCCGCCCAAGCCGCCAAGCAACTGGACGCCATGATTGCGGCGAACGCCAACAAGGGCAACTTCGCTGTCTTCGATATGGACAACACCAGCTACCGCTATGACTTGGAAGAATCCCTGCTGCCGTTCATGGAAAACAAGGGTGTGCTGACCCGCGAAAAGCTCGATCCGTCGTTAAAACTGATCCCCTTCAAAGACACCGCCGAGCATAAAGAAAGTCTGTTCAGCTACTACTACCGCCTGTGCGAGATCGACGACATGGTTTGCTACCCGTGGGTGGCGCAGGTGTTTTCCGGCTTCACGCTGAGCGAGCTCAAAGGCTATGTCGATGAGCTGATGGCCTCGAACAAACCGGTACCGAGCACCTACTTCGAAGGCGATGTGGTGAAGACCATCGAGGTGCAGCCGCCGAAGGTATTTGCTGGCCAGGCCGAGCTGTACAACAAACTGATGGAGAACGGCATCCAGGTGTACGTGATGACCGCCGCCTCGGAAGAGCTGGTGCGCATGGTCGCTTCGGACCCGGCGTACGGCTACAACGTCAAACCGCAGAACGTCATCGGCGTAAGCCTGCTGCTCAAAGACCCCAAAACCGGCGCGCTGACCACCGCGCGCAAACAGATCACCGCCGGTACTTACGACGCCAAGGCCAATATGGGCCTGGAAGTCACGCCGTATCTGTGGACGCCCGCCACGTGGATGGCCGGCAAGCAGGCGGCCATTCTCACGTACATCGACGAATGGAAAAAACCGGTGCTGGTGGGGGGCGACACGCCGAGCAGCGACGGCTACATGCTGTTCCACAGCGTCGACGTGGCCAAAGGCGGCATTCACCTGTGGGTTAATCGCAAGGACAAATACATGGGCCAGATCAACGCCATGATGGCCAAGCATGCCGCGGCGCAAGCCAAGGAAGGGTTGGCGGTGACGGCGGATAAAAATTGGGTGGTGGTGAAGCCGGAGGAGATTCAGTAGGGCGCAAGCGACAGCCCCTCACCCCTAGCCCCTCTCCCGCGAGCGGGAGAGGGGAATCGAATGGCGGTGCAACGCCAAGCGCGGTCTGACCCCCTCTCCCGATTCGGGAGAGGGTTGGGGTGAGGGGCCCTTGATGTCGATACACAAGAAAAAGCCCCGCACGAGGCGGGGCTTTTTCATTTCAGCGCTAAACCATTACAGCCCGTCGAGCATGGCCTTGTTACGTACGGCGCCCTTGTCGGCACTGGTGGCCAGCAAGGCATAAGCCTTCAACGCAGTGGTCACTTTGCGTGGGCGCTTTTCCACAGGCTTCCAGCCTTTTTTGTCTTGCTCGTGGCGGCGGTGGGCTATTTCTTCGTCCGTCACCAGCAGGTTGATGCTGCGGTTGGGGATGTCGATCAGCACTTTGTCGCCGTCGCGCACCAGGCCAATGGCGCCGCCTGCGGCGGCTTCCGGCGAGGCGTGGCCGATGGACAGGCCCGAGGTGCCGCCGGAGAAACGGCCGTCGGTGAGCAGGGCGCAGGCTTTGCCCAGGCCTTTGGATTTCAGGTACGAGGTCGGGTAGAGCATTTCCTGCATGCCCGGGCCGCCTTTCGGGCCTTCGTAGCGAATGATGACGATGTCGCCTTCTTTCACTTCGTCGGCGAGGATGCCGCGCACGGCGCTGTCTTGGCTTTCGAAGATTTTCGCGTTGCCTTCGAACACATGAATCGACTCATCGACACCCGCAGTTTTCACCACGCAGCCGTCCAGGGCGATGTTGCCGTACAGCACGGCCAGGCCGCCTTCTTGCGAATAGGCGTGCTCGAAGCTGCGGATGCAGCCGTTTTCACGGTCGTCATCCAGGGTTTCCCAGCGGGTCGACTGGCTGAACGCGGTTTGGGTCGGAATGCCCGCCGGGCCGGCTTTGAAGAAGTGGTGCACGGCTTCATCGTCGGTCTGGGTGATGTCCCATTTGGCGATGGCTTCGGCCATGGACTTGCTGTGCACGGTCGGCAGGTCGGTGTGCAGCAGGCCGCCACGGGCCAGCGAGCCGAGAATGCTGAAGATCCCGCCGGCGCGGTGCACGTCTTCCATGTGGTACTTCTGGATGTTTGGCGCCACTTTGCACAGCTGCGGCACCAGGCGCGAAAGACGGTCGATATCGCGAAGGTCGAAATCGATTTCGGCTTCCTGGGCAGCGGCCAGCAGGTGAAGGATGGTGTTGGTCGAGCCGCCCATGGCGATGTCGAGCATCATGGCGTTTTCGAAGGCTTTGAAGTTGGCGATGTTGCGCGGCAGAACCGATTCGTCGCCCTCGCCGTAGTAGCGTTTGCACAGCTCGACCACGGTGCGGCCGGCTTGCAGGAACAGCTGCTCGCGGTCGCTGTGGGTGGCCAATGTAGAACCGTTGCCCGGCAGGGCCAGGCCCAGGGCTTCGGTCAGGCAGTTCATCGAGTTGGCGGTAAACATGCCGGAGCACGAGCCGCACGTTGGGCAGGCGCTGCGCTCGTATTCGGCGACTTTTTCGTCGGAGGCGGTGGAGTCGGCGGCGATGACCATGGCGTCGACCAGGTCTAGGCCATGGCTGGCGAGCTTGGTTTTGCCCGCTTCCATCGGCCCACCGGAAACGAAGATCACCGGAATGTTCAGGCGCAAGGCGGCCATCAGCATGCCGGGGGTGATTTTGTCGCAGTTGGAAATGCAGACGATGGCGTCGGCGCAGTGGGCGTTGACCATGTACTCGACGGAGTCGGCAATGATCTCGCGGCTTGGCAGCGAATAGAGCATGCCGTCGTGGCCCATGGCGATGCCGTCGTCGACCGCGATGGTGTTGAATTCTTTGGCCACGCCGCCGGCTTTTTCGATTTCGCGGGCGACCAGTTGGCCGAGGTCCTTCAGGTGCACGTGGCCGGGCACGAATTGGGTGAAGGAGTTGGCGATGGCGATGATCGGCTTTTTGAAATCTTCGTCTTTCATCCCGGTGGCACGCCACAGGGCGCGGGCGCCGGCCATGTTGCGACCGTGGGTAGACGTTTTTGAGCGGTAATCAGGCATGACGTGTTCCTGCGGCTAATCAGGTGTCTGTTTATTTACGTGTGTGAGCAGAGCCTGGGGCAACGGCAGATGGCCGCGCGGTCGGGGCAGGTCGCAATTCGAAACGGGGTCACCGCTCGTGCGGCCGGGGCTCATAAGCCCGCCGGGGATGGTTGGCGAGGAATGGGCCCGATTCTACGCCGCTCAGCGCGGGCGAGGAAAGGCTGGCTGTCAGGATGGGCGTTTGCAGGAATCGCGGCTAAAGCTTCCACAGACAGAGGTGGGAGCTTTAGCCGCGATCGGCCTCAATGCCTTAAGCGTTCGGCAGCAACCGGCAGGTCAGGCTCTTGATGTAGCGGGTTTCGGCAATCGCCATGTGCACCGGATGATCCGGGCCCTGGGCGCCGCGTTCGAGCATGATGATGTTGCGGTCCAGGTGACGGGCGCTCTGCAGCAGGATGTTCTGCAGGTTGTCTTCTTCCAGGTGCATGGAGCACGAGGCGCTGACCAGAATGCCGTCTTTGCTGAGCAGGCGCATGGCCATTTCGTTCAGGCGACGGTAGCCGGCTTCACCGTTTTTGATGTCTTTCTTGCGTTTGATAAAGGCGGGCGGGTCGCAGACGACCACGTCGAAACGTTCTTCCGACGACTTCAGCTCTTTCAGCGCGGCGAACACATCGCCTTCGATGCAGGTCACCTTTTCGGCCACGCCATTAAGGGTGGCGTTGCGCTCCACGCCGTCCAGGGCGGTGGCCGAGGCATCGACGCAGAACACTTCGCTGGCACCGAACGCAGCGGCTTGCACGCCCCAGCCGCCGATGTAGCTAAACAGGTCGAGCACGCGCTTGCCGTTAACGTACGGCGCCAGGCGCGCGCGATTCATACGGTGGTCATAGAACCAGCCAGTTTTCTGGCCTTCGATTACGGGCGCTTCGAACTTCACGCCGTTCTCTTCCAGCGCCACCCATTCCGGCACCACGCCGAAAGGCGTTTCCACGTAACGCGGCAGGCCTTCGGCATCACGGGCGGCGGAGTCGTTTTTGAACAACACACCGCGCGGTTGCAGCACTTGCACCAGGGCGGCGAGCACGTCGTCTTTGTGACGCTCCATGGTCGGCGAGCTGATTTGCACCACGAGAATGTCAAAGAAACGGTCCACTACCAGACCTGGTAGCAGGTCGGAATCGCCGTACACCAGGCGGTAGCACGGCTGATCGAACAGGCGCTCGCGCAGCGACAGGGCCACGTTGATGCGGTGCACCAGCAGCGATTTGTCCAGTTCGTGTTTGGTGTCGCGCGACAGCAGGCGGGCGCAGATCAGGTTGTTGGGGCTGATGCCCACAACGCCCAGCGGCTTGCCACCGGCGGCTTCGAGAATGGCTTGGTCGCCGGCCTGAAAGCCGGACAGCGGCGTGACGGCGACATCGATTTCGTTGCTGTAAACCCACAAATGCCCGGCGCGCAGACGGCGATCGGCATTGGCTTTTAGGCGCAGGCTGGGCAGGGACATGGGGGCGCTCTCCGAAAAAAGAGCGGGAGTATAGCCCAGACAGCACAGCGTCCGAAGCGCTGACGAGGGCCCTCTGTGGAAGCGGCTTTAGCCGCGATGCCTTTCTATAAGATCAAAAGCATCGCGGCTGAAGCCGCTCCCACAGGTTGGGGAGGGGCGTTGTTATGCCGCCAGGGTCTCAATCAGCTTCTTACTAAACGCCGGAATATCGTCCGGCTTGCGGCTGCTGATAAAGGTGCCGTCTTGCACCACTTCTTCATCCACCCACTTGCCGCCGGCGTTGGTGATGTCGTCTTTCAACGAGCTCCAGCTGGTCATGGTGCGGCCTTTCACCAGGCCGGCCGACACCAGCAGCCAGGCGCCGTGGCAGATCACGGCAATCGGCGTTTCTTTCTGCGCCGCTTGCACCACCAGGCTTTGCGCCTCGGGAATGGTGCGGATGGTGTCGGAGTTCATCACGCCGCCCGGCAGCACCAAGGCGTGGTAGTCGTCGATGTTGGCCGCTTCGAAGGTTTTGGTTACGGGGAAGTCGTCGGCAGGCTTGTCGTGGTTCCAGCCTTTCACTTGGCCGGTGCTCTTGGACAGGATGTCGACCGTCGCGCCGGCTTGTTCCAATGCTTCTTTCGGGCCGGTCAGCTCAACCTGTTCGAAACCGTCGGTCACCAGAAGGGCAACACGCTTACCTTGCAGAGAGGTGGTCATGGCAGCTCCTTTAATTTTGTGGAAGGTGTATTTCCGAGGGCGCTGGCGAAGGGAAAGTTCAGGCTGTTTGCTCCAGACGAGCGGCGCTGGCCGCTCGCCCGCGCCGTTGTTGATATCTTTCCGTCTGTCGGTGTTTTCCTACGTTGGTGAGGGTTACGTCTGCGAAGTTGGCGGTTAGACTGTGTAACTCGTCACGCTACTAGCCCGTGCAGTCATGGCCCACGAACTCTCCGCCGAACAAATCCAGAAAGTCCTGCAAGGCATCAGCGTACCGCCGCAGCCTCAGATCATGGTCGACCTGCAAATGGAGCAGGTGATGCCGCACCCGGATCTGAAAAGCATCGCCAAGCTGATCAGCCAGGACCCCGGCTTGTCTGGCGCCTTGCTGAAAATCGTCAATTCGCCGTTTTTTGGCCTATCGAACCGCATCGCCTCGATTCAGCAGGCGGTCAATTTGCTGGGCTGCAACACGGTCATCAACTTGATCAACGCGCAGTCGATCAAAGGCGAAATGACGGACGAGGCCATCGTCACCCTCAACCGCTTCTGGGACACCGCGCAAGACGTGGCCATGACCTGCCTCACGCTGGCCAAGCGCATCGGCTACCAGGCGGCCGACGAGGCCTACACCCTGGGCCTGTTCCACAACTGCGGCATTCCGCTGATGATCAAACGCTTTCCTCACTACATGACCGTGTTGGAAGAGGCGTATGCCAGTGCCACGGCGGAGCGGCGCATCGTCGACACGGAAAATCGCGTGCTCAATACCAACCACGCCGTGGTTGGTTACTTCACCGCCAAGTCGTGGAATTTGCCGTTGCACCTGTGCGACGCCATCGCCAACCACCACAACGCGCTGTCGATTTTTACCGACGACTCGGTGCGTGATGCCCAGCTGAAAACGCTGTTGGCGATTTTGAAAATGTCTGAGCACATCTGCGAAAGTCACCGCGTGCTGGGGAACCAGACCGACGATTACGAATGGCAAAGCATCGAGCAACTGGTGCTGGAGTACGTCGGCCTGTCTGAGTACGACTTCCAGACGCTTAAAGAAAGCATCCGCGATCTGAGCATGCACTGAGCCTCGGCGCCGCAGCCGAGCTTTGCTAAGGTGCTCTCCCTCTTTTTTCTGACCTGGCGTCACGCCTGAGCGAACCCATGCCTGAGTTGCCCGAAGTCGAAACCACGCGTCGCGGCATTGCGCCGTATTTGGAAGGTCAACGTGTGAGCCGCGTGATTGTGCGCGACCGCCGCCTGCGCTGGCCGATTCCGGAAGACCTCGACGTGCGCCTGTCTGGCCAGCGCATCGAAAGCGTAACGCGGCGGGCCAAGTACCTGCTGCTCACCGCTGAAGCGGGCACCTTGATCAGCCATTTGGGTATGTCCGGCAACTTGCGTCTGGTGCCCATCGATACGCCGGTGGCCAAGCACGAACACGTCGATATCGAACTGGAATCCGGCCTGGCGCTGCGTTACACCGATCCGCGCCGGTTCGGTGCGATGCTCTGGAGCACCGAGCCGCTGCTGCATGAGTTGCTGGTGAAGTTGGGGCCGGAGCCGTTGACCGAGCTGTTTGATGGCGACCGCTTGTTCAAGCTATCGCGCGGCAAAAGCATGGCGGTGAAGCCCTTCATCATGGACAACGCGGTGGTGGTGGGGGTCGGCAATATCTATGCGACCGAAGCGCTGTTCGCTGCGGGCATCGATCCGCGACGCGAAGCCGGGTCTATCTCCCGCGCGCGTTATCTCGAGCTGTCGCTGCAAATCAAACGCATCCTGGCCCACGCCATCGAGCGCGGCGGCACCACCCTGCGCGATTTCGTTGGCGGTGACGGTCAACCGGGTTATTTCCAGCAGGAATTGTTCGCTTACGGGCGCGGCGGCGAGTTCTGCAAAACCTGCGGCACCACGTTGCGTGAAGTGAAACTCGGACAGCGCGCCAGCGTGTACTGCCCACGGTGTCAGCGCTGATACAACGGTGAAAAAGCAGCGTGCTTGAGCGCGCTGTTTGCAGGGCGTGTGTAAGCGCACAGTTACAGGCGGTTTTTCGCTCGCCAATTGCCCTGTAAAACCCGCAGAATGCGATCTCCAGCGCTTGACGGCCGTCACGCTGACAATTTCCGGGGCGCTGTTATAGTTACAGCCACCGCACTTTGAATCGATGAAGGACCGCACTCATGAACCTGTTCCGCTCAACCGCTGTCGTCCTGGCGCTGACCACTGGCTTCCTGGCACTGCCGGTGATGGCAAATGGGTCGGGTCCTAGCAACCAGAGCGGCGACCCTGCTTATGACGTTCAGGCGCCACCTGCCTGGGCGATGATGGGCGACCTGATCGTTGCGCGTCCGTTGCTGATCGCCGCCACCATCATCGGCGCCGGCGCCTTCGTTATCAGCCTGCCGTTCACTGCCGCTGGCGGTAACGTCGGCGAAGCCGGCAAGGCGCTGGTGGTTGATCCGGGCCGTGAAGCCTTTGTGCGCTGCCTGGGCTGCACCGAAAGCGGTTACAAGCGTCCTGAGCAGCAATAACCCGCCTCGCTCGGCGACATAAAAAAGCCGGTCCATGTGACCGGCTTTTTTGCGCCCGCGTTTCGCCTTGCAAGGTATCGCTAGGGCTTGGCGCCCATCGACAACTTCGCCTGGCCAATGCCGCGAGGGTCGCTCGCCGCTTCCACCGTGCGGCTGTCTTTATTCCACAGCAGCACTTGCTGGTTGCCATAGGGCCGCGCTACCGGTTTGGGCGTGTAGCCGCGCGCTTGCAGGGCGTCGAGCTCGGCGGCCGTGAAGGCGTTGGGTTCGTACTCGACCACGTCGGGCAAATATTGGTGGTGATAACGCGGGGCCGCAGGCCAGCTCGCCACCGGTTGGCCGTCGAGGTATTGCAGCATCGCCAGTAGCACCATGCTCGGAATGCGGCTGCCGCCCGGTGTGCCGAATGCGCTGAATTGCGTGGGGCTTTCGATAAAGCTTGGGCTCATGCTCGACAGCGGTCGCTTGCCGGCGGCGACGGCATTCGCCTGGCTGCCGCTCAGACCATAGGCGTTGGCGCCTTGCACGTTGGCGGCGAAGTCGTCCATTTCGTCATTGAGCAACACGCCAGTGCCTGGCGGGGTGAAGGCCGCGCCGAAGGGCAGGTTCACCGACAGCGTGGCGGACACCGCGTTGCCCGCAGCATCCAGCACCACAAAGTGCGTGGTGTGGTTGCCTTCTTTCCAGGCGGGCGACGGCGGCAGGGCGCTGCTGGGCGTGGCTTTTTGCGGGTCGATGCCGCTGGCCAGCTGCTTCAAGTAAGCGGGGTCGAGCAATTTGGCGACGGGGTTGGCGATAAAGTCCGGGTCGCCCAACAGACCGCGATCCCGATAGGCACGGCGCAGCACTTCAATCACATAGTGCGCGCGCTGCAGTTTGTCGGCCTCCCGCCACGGCAGTTGCTGCAACATCGCCAAGCTTTGCGCCAACGCAATACCGCCGGCCGACGGTGGCGGGGCGCTGATTAGCTCACGGCCATCCTGTAACGGATAACGCAGCGGCTGGCGCTCCACCACCTCGTATTGCTCAAGGTCGGCAAGCGTCCAGATGCCGCCAGCGGCGCGGACACCGTCGACCAATTGTTGCGCCGTTTCGCCGCTATAGAAGCCTGGCTTGCCGTAGCGGCCAAGCCGCTCAAGGGTGTTAGCCAGCTCCGGTTGGCGCAGCAGGGCGAGCGCTTCGGGGATATCACCTTTGTCGTCGAGAAACAGCCGTGCGGTTTCCGGGTTGTCGCGCAGCGCCGACAACCGCCACTGGGCGCGTTCACGGTACACGGGGTCGATGGAGAAACCGTCACGGGCCAAGCGAATGGCCGGGGCCAGCGAATCCATCAGCGGCAGGCGGCCGTATTTGCGCGCCAGTTCCACGAGGGCGGCGGGCAAGCCGGGAATCGCGGCGGCGAGGCTGCCGTCGAGCGACAGCTTCGGGTCTATTTTGCCGTCGCGCTTGTACAAGTCGGCATGGGCTGCGAGCGGCGCGCGCTCGCGGGCGTCGAGGAAGCGGTACTGAGGTTGGTCGCCGGCTTGGCGCAACAGAAAGAAACCGCCGCCGCCCAAGCCCGAGCTGTAAGGCTCAACCACCGCCAATGCGGCGCTGACGGCGATGGCAGCGTCGAAGGCGTTGCCGCCGGCGGCCAGTGTTTCGAGGCCGGCGATGGTCGCGGCGGGGTGCGCGCTGGAGATGGCTGCCTGATTGGGCAGCGGCGCCGCGCTGGCGCTGAATACGACAAGAAGCAGCCAGGCCGCCAAAACAGCCTTGCTTGTGAAGGTGCTGAGTCGGCGGCAGTGGTGCATGGCGTTACGCTTTCCCTGTGAGGTGTCGATACTTTTGCATCAACTCATCCTTGCTCTCGACGTTGTTTTCATCGAGCGGGATGCAGTCGACGGGGCACACCTGCTGGCACTGCGGCTCGTTGTAGTGGCCGACGCATTCGGTGCACAGGTTGGGGTCGATTACGTAGATTTCTTCACCCTGCGAAATAGCGGCGTTCGGGCACTCGGGCTCGCAAACGTCACAGTTGATACAGTCGTCGGTGATGATTAAAGACATGAAACACAACTCCTGCCGCAGCTTACGGCCACGGCATGTTCGGACAGCGGAGCGCAAATTGTGCCGGATTGTCGGGGGAGGCGCCAATCGGCATGAGGCGGCCGGGCGATGAATGCCCAGCCGCAGCTGATCGTTCCCATGCAAACCGCGCAGGTGGCAGCGGCGTTTAGCGCTTGAAGCGTTCCAGCAATGCCTCGGCCACCGCAGGGTGAACGAATTTGCTGATGTCGCCGCCCAGGTTGGCGATTTCGCGTACCAGGGTGGAGGAAATGAAGGAGTACTTCTCGGACGGCGTAAGGAACAGGCTTTCCACGTCCGGCACCAGTTGGCGGTTCATGTTCGCCAGCTGGAATTCGTATTCGAAGTCGGACACCGCACGCAGGCCACGCAGGAAAATATTGGCGCCCTGCTCCTTAGCAAAGTGCGCCAGCAGCGTGGAAAAGCCCACCACTTCCACGTTGGGAAGGTGCTTGGTGACTTCACGGGCCAGTTCGACGCGTTGCTCCAGCGGGAACAGCGGGTTCTTCTTGGGGCTGGCCGCGACGGCTATAACCACTTGATCGAACAGGCGCGAGGCGCGTTCAACGAGGTCGCCGTGACCCTTGGTAATGGGGTCAAAGGTACCGGGGTACAACACTCGATTCATCGTGACGTCCTGGCGCAGGCCATAGGGGAGTCGGATGGTAGCGCAGCAACCCCCGTGGGCCAAGTCATCGGCGCGTTGGGGCGTAGGATTAATCCTGCACCCCTAGTCTCATGCGCTTTTCAGGCGATCAGCCAATTGTGTGGCGAGTTGCGCCGTGAGGCCGTACACCGACAATTGCGGGTTCGCGCCAATGCTGGTGGGGAACAGCGAACCGTCGTGAATCGACAAATTGCGTAGTTGGTGATGGCGTCCGAGGCTGTCGGTGACCGCCTGCGTTGGGTCTTCGCCCATGGCGCAACCGCCCATCACGTGGGCGCTGCCCAGGCGGGTGCGGTAGATCTCCATGCTCAAGCCGTCGATCAGGGTTTTCGCCTCGCCGATGGTTTTTACATAGTCGGCGTCGGCGTGCAGCGGCAGCACGCTTTTCGCCCCGGCCGCGAATTGGATGTCGGCCATGGTGTGGAAGGCGCGGCGAATGCCGTCCCAGGTGTAATCGGTCATCGGGTAATCGAGCACGGGGCTGCCGTCGCTGCGCAGCTCCACCGTGCCAGTGGTGCTGTCCGGATGGAAACCGTCGCGCAGCAAGGCGAGCATGGCGTTCGTATGCGGCAGTTGCTCCATGCGCATGGCGTTGTCGATGCCGAAGCGCCCGAGCAGCGTGGCGGTGAGCGCCGGTTGCATGGGCGGCACTTCGAGCTTGAACGACATGCGCCCGGTGGTGCCGTCGTCCCATTGGAAATGGTCGGAATAAATCGACTGCGGCGCACCGTAGAACGGGTTCACCACCTGGTCGAACTGCGCGGCGGAGAAGTTCACCACATGAATAAAGGTGCGTTTGCCCGCGCGGTTGTGCGGGTCGGGCGCGTTGGAGCGCAGCAGAATCGCCGGCGTGTTGATGCCGCCGCCGGACAGAATGTAATGCTTGGCTTTGACCGTAATGGTGCGGCCGGTGGGCGCCACGCAACGGTCATCCATGGCTTGGCATTGAATGCCGGTGACCTTGTCGCCCTCGATCAGCAACTTGTCGGCGCGCGCCAAATAGAGCAATTCGCCGCCCTTTTCCAACGTGGCCGGAATGGTGGTGACCAGCATCGATTGCTTGGCATTGGTTGGGCAGCCCATGCCGCAGTAGCCGAGGTTCCAGCAGCCGCGCACGTTGCGGGGAATGACTTTCCAGTGATAACCGAGCTTCTCGCACCCGGCGCGCAGCACGTCGTTATTGGCATTGGGCGGCATGATCCACGGCGCTACACCGAGGCGTTGTTCCATTTTCTCAAACCAGGGCGCCATCTCGGCCGCGCTATGGCCTTTGACGTTGTGCTCTTTGGCCCAGTGCTCGAGGGTCGGCTCGGGCGTGCGAAAGCTCGACGTCCAGTTCACCAGCGTGGTGCCGCCCACCGCTCGGCCTTGCATGATGGTGATGGCGCCGTCTTTGCTCATGCGCCCGATGCCTTCCTGATACAGCGCCGGGTAGGCCTCGGCCTCCTGCATTTTGAAGTCGCTGCTGGTTTTCAGCGGGCCTTCTTCAATCAGCAGCACCTTGTAACCGGCCGCGCTGAGAATTTCGGCCGTGGTGCCGCCGCCCGCGCCGGTGCCAACGATGGCCACGTCGGCTTCCAGGGTCAGGTCCTGTTCCAGGCGCGAGCCGTTATAGGTTTTCCAGCCGCGGCTCAGGCCTTCGGCAAACAGATCGGGTACGGGCATGCAGGCGGTTCTCGGTTAAGTCTTCGGTCGGTTCTTATTAGTAGAGGGTGCTGCGGCGCGGCTCAGACCTTAGGCGGGCCGGGATAACCGCAATGCGCCCACGACTCTGTGCGGCCGTACCAGGCCATCATCACCAGCTGCAACAGCGAGGCGTAGCCCATGCGCAGCAGGCTGAGCGAGCTGTTCTGCCAGCGGTCGAGGAAGTGGCGAACGTCGTCGCTGCTGGCGTTTTCCCAACTGCCCCAAATGCCGGTCAGCGGGCCGCGGGTAACCGCCATGGCCAGTACATCGAACAATTGCACGGTGAGCTTGAGCATTTCCGGCGACAGGCGATTGAGGCTGTAATCGAGGTTTTGCAGCGTGCCGTTCACGGCGCTTGGCATTTGCTCCGGCGGCACGGCGCCGGTCAGCATCACTGGAATCAGCGCCTTGAGAAACGGCAGGTCGGACTCGCGCAAGATGGCGAAACCGTTAGCCGGGGTGCTGGCCGAGCAGCCACTCAAGGTGGCGGTGAGCCCGGCCGTGGCCAGAAAGGCCGAGCCCATCAGCCCCACTTTGAGCAGGCCGCGACGGGAAAGGCCAGGTGTAGCGATTACCGAGTCATTCATTTTTATTATTGACCTCGCGCTAGCGCGTTTTAAAACGGCGCACCGGCAGGCAAACCGGGCGCCGCAAGCTCAGCTTGGTTTAGCGGATGAACAGTTTCAGCACCAGTTTTTGCAGTGCTTTGCCATACGGCGGGTAGATCACTTTCGAGGCGTTGAAGCGTTGTTTGATAAACACGCCCTTGGCCTTGGAGAAGGTCAGGAAGCCTTCGTGGCCGTGGTAATGGCCCATGCCGGAGGGGCCGACGCCGCCAAAAGGCATGTCGTCCTGGGCGACGTGCAGCAAGGTGTCGTTCAGGCACACGCCGCCGGCATGGGTTTCATGCAACACGCGTTTTTGCTCGGCCTTGTTGTAGCCGAAGTAATAAAGGGCGAGCGGGCGCGGACGGTCGTTGATGTAGGTGAAAGCGTCTTCGAGGCGGTCGTACGGCACGATGGGCAGCAGCGGGCCGAAAATTTCGTCCTGCATCAGCTTCATGTCGTCGTTCACGTTCAACACCACGGTTTGCGCCATACGCCGGCCCTGGCCTTCCGGGAACAACGGTATGAGTGTGGCGCCCTTGCTCTCTGCGTCGGTGAGCAGCCCTTTGAGGCGGTTCAACTGGCGGTCGTTAATGATGGCGGTGTAGTCGGCGTTGTCTTTGAGGCTGGGGTAGAAGCTCTGCACGGTTTTGCGGTACGCCTCGACGAACCCTTCCACGCGATCTTTGGGCACCAACACGTAATCCGGCGCCACGCAGGTTTGCCCGGCGTTCATGGTTTTGCCAAAGGCGATGCGTTCGGCAGCGTCGCTCAACGGCACATCCGCAGACACGATGGCAGGCGATTTGCCGCCCAGCTCCAAGGTGACTGGAACGAGGTTTTCCGCTGCTGCGCGCATCACGTGCTTGCCGATGCTGGTAGCGCCGGTGAACAGCAAATGGTCGAAGGGCAGTTTCGAGAAGGCCATGCCGACTTCGGCTTCACCGAGTACGACGCACACCAGGTCTTCGGGGAAGATGCGGGCCAGCAGGTCTTTGATCAGCTGCGAAGTTATCGGGGTGGATTCGCTCATTTTGATCATCACCCGATTGCCAGCCGCCAGGGCGCCAACCAGCGGGCCCATGGCCAGGAACAGCGGGTAGTTCCACGGCACGATCACGCCGACCACGCCCAGCGGCTGATAAACCACTTTCGCACTGGCCGGCTGAAAGGCCGAACCGACCGAACGGCGCGACGGCCTCATCCATTTTTTGATGCGCTTGGTGGCGTAGTGAATGCCGTGCACGCTGGGCATCACCTCGGCCAGCAGGGTTTCCTCGGCGGCGCGGTTGCTGAAGTCTTGGGAGATGGCCTGAACCAGCGTGTCTTTCTCTTTCAGCAGCAGGTCGCACAAGCTGTTGAGCCACTGAATGCGCTGCCCGGCTTCGGGCATGGGGTTGGCGCGGAACGCTTCGCGCTGGCGCTGCAACAATGAATCAAGCTGGTCGATTTGTTGTTGGTTGTGTTGCAGGTAAGCAATGTCGGCGACCATTTTCGAAGGCTCCTGGGCAGTCCAGTTAAAAGAACCCGGAACCGTCTTGAAGGTCGGTTTAGGGTTGCGCAAAACAACGTCGCTGGATTTTTAGAGCAATTACTCTAATGTGTCAAATAGGATGCCGAGAAGGGCTCTGGGATGCACCCCAACGAAAAGTTAGGGTGCGCAGTCGCTGTGTTGATGAGTAACAATTGCTGCGCTTGTGCGTGTACCTTTGGCGCAGCAAGGGAGCTGGACCGTTTAGGCAGGACGCAGTTGCTGACGGCTTTTTGTTCAAGAAACAGTGTGTGAGGTACGAGCGCCATGGCCGCGCCAATGAAAACCCGTGAGCGCATCATTCAAGCCAGCCTGGAGCTGTTCAATCTGCAGGGCGAGCGCAATGTGACGACCAATCACATCGCTGCGCATCTGGCGATTTCCCCCGGCAATTTGTATTACTACTTCCGCAATAAGCAGGCGATCATCGCCGAACTGTTCAGCCAGTACGAACACCAGGTCGACACCTTTCTGCGCCCGCCCGAGGGTCGTTCGATGACGGTGGAAGACAAAACCTTCTACCTCGAAGCCTTGCTTGCAGCGATGTGGCATTACCGCTTTTTGCACCGCGACCTGGAGCATTTGCTGGAAAGCGACACCGGCCTGGCGGCGCAGTACCAGCAGTTTTCGCTGCGCTCCATGGGGCAGGCGAAAGCGATTTATCAGGGCTTTGTCGACGCGCAGATTCTGGTGATGGGCGAACGGCAGATTGAAGCGTTGACGCTGAACGCCTGGATCATCATGACCTCGTGGGTGCGCTTTCTCTGCACCTCGCGAGGCGACATGGGCGACCTCAGTGAAGAGATGCTGCGCCGTGGCATTTATCAAGTGTTGGCGCTGGAGGGTGGCTATATCGCACCACAGGCGCGCGAGGCGGTGGATGCGCTGCAACAGCGCCTGTTCGTGCCGCTCGATGGCGTGGTGTAAGCCTTAACCGAGTGCGGTTAGCCACTGCGGAATGCGCCGTTCCAGGTAGTACTCCGGACGGCGCCACGAGCCCTGAACGAAACCCACATGCCCACCATGGTCGTGCAATTCGAATTGCACGCAGCTCGCCAATTCGCTCGCTTCGGGCAGGCTGTGGGGAAACACGAACGGATCGTCGGCCGCCTGAATCAGCAGCGTCGGCGTCTGGATGCGGCCCAGAAAATAGCGGCTCGAAGATCGCTTGTAATAGTCGTCGGCATCGGCAAAACCGTGGAGCGGGGCGGTGACGCGGCCGTCGAAATCCCAGAACGTGCGCATGTCGGTCAGCGGGCCGAGCTTTTCCAGAATCGATAACTGATCGGCCTGGCCTTTGTGAGCAAACAGGCGCTGCTTGTCCTTCACGTAGGCGACCATCTCCCGCATGAAGTGCGCCTGGTACACCTTGGAAAAGCCCAAGCCGATACGGTCAGCGCATTGGTCCAACCGAAACGGAACCGACACCGCGACCGCACCTTGCAGATGGCTGTCGGCGCCGCTTTCGCCCAGGTACTTGAGCAGCACGTTGCCGCCCAACGAATAGCCGGCGGCATACAGCGGTGCCATGGGACGCTTGGCGCGCAGGTGGCGGATGGTTTCGGCCAGGTCTTCGCTGGCGCCGGAGTGATAGCCGCGCGGCAATAAGTTGGGCTCGCCGGAACAACCGCGCCAGTTCAGCGCCACACTCGCCCAGCCTTGGGCGGCCAGGTTTTGTTGCAGACCGAGCACGTACAGCGAACTCGATGAACCCGTCAGGCCATGCAGCACCAGCACCAACGGCGCATCGGCTTCGTGCGGGCCGTGCCAGTCCAGGTCCAGGAAATCGCCATCCTCCAGCCACAGCCGCTCGCGCTGACGCTCAAGCGCAGGCGGCTTGCGACACAGCGAATTCCACAAGGTTTGCAGATGCGGGTTGGGCAACCACCAGGCCGGGGTGAAACCAGTGTTCATGGTTACGCCGTGCGGTGCCACAGGGCGTAATACACCTGGCCGGCTTTCTGCTCGCGGTGCAGGCGCCAGTTGCCCGGCATGGTCAGGCTCGACGGCGGGTTTTCGCTTTCGGTGTATACCCATGCGTCATCGGCCAACCAGCCTTTTTCCTCCAGCAGCGTGCAGGTGGGTTGCAGCAGGTTCTGGTTGAACGGCGGGTCGAGAAACACCAGGTCGAACGGCGACGGGCTCTGGGTTTCCAGGTAGCGCAGGGTGTCGGTTTGCAGCAGTTGGCCGGTGGCGCATTTCAACGCGTCGAGCGTTTGCCGCAGGCTGGCGATCGCGGCGCCGTTGAGGTCGAGCGCCAATGCCAAGCTGGCCCCGCGCGACAACGCTTCGAGGTATAGCGCGCCACTGCCGGTGAACAGGTCCAGCACCCGAGCGCCTTGAATGTAAGGCGCCAACCAGTTGAACAAGGTTTCGCGCACGCGGTTGGGCGTTGGCCGCAAGCCGTGAGCCATGGGAAAGCTGAACTGGCGACTGCGCCACTCACCGGCAATGATGCGCAACTGGCCTTGGCCGCCATGGGCGGGGGCGTTACCTGGTTTTACGGGACGGGCCATCAGTGCTCCGGAACGCCAAGCGCGGGCTCGGCGGGATGATCGGTTGGGGGCGGCAGTGGCTTCTGCGGCACGGTAGGTCCGGCCGTGACGATGACCAGCGCATCCGCATTCAGATGCTTGGCCATGGCGGCTTTGACCGATGCCACGTCCAGCGCCTGTACCTGCTGCATGAAGTCTTCCAGGTAAGTCAGCGACAGGTCGTAGAAGCCAATGGCGCCCAATTGCGAAACTATATCGCTATTGCTGGCGGTAGACAGCGGAAAGCTGCCCGCGAGTTCCCGCTTGGCGTCATCCACTTCTTTTTGCGTCGGTCCATTGGCCAGGTAGTCGCGCAAAATGTCTTGCACCAGCTTCAGCGCGCCTTCGCTTTGCTCCGCCCGGGTTTGCAGGCTGATCATAAAAGGCCCGCGCGCCTGCATAGCCGTGAAGCCCGAGGAGATGCCGTAAGTAAGGCCGCGTTTTTCTCGCACCTGATCCATCAAACGCGTGCCAAAGCCGCCGCCACCGAGAATCTGATTACCCAGAAACAGCGCGGCGTAATCCGGTTCGGCTCGGTCGATGCCCATTTGCGCCAGCATCAACGTGGTTTGTTTGGACGGGAACTCAATGTGGCTGAGGCCCGCTTTCGGTTCGGCTGGCTGTGGCATTTTCGGCAACGCTGGCCCTTTGGGCAGCGCGGCGGACACTTGGGCAGCCATGGCTTCGGCCTCTGCACGCGACAAGTCGCCCACCAGCGCGATCACCACGTTGCCGGCGGCGTAGGCCTTGCGATGGAAGGCCTGCATTTGCGCAACGGTAATGCGCGGAATGGACGCCGCATCGCCGTCGCTGGAATGCGCGTACGGATGACTGCCGTACAGACGCTTGAACAGCTCCAGGCCCGCGAGGCGGCCGGGGTTTTGTTTCTGGTATTCGAAGCCAGCCAGCACCTGATTGCGGATGCGCACGAGCGAGTCGGCGGGGAAGGTCGGTTTGCCGATCACTTCGGTGAACAGTTTCAGCGCCGGCTCACGTTTGTCGGCGGCGGTGAGGCTGCGCAGGCTGGCCACGCCCATGTCGCGGTAAGCGCCGTTACCAAAGTCGGCGCCCAGGTCTTCGAAGCCGGCGGCGATGGCGCTCACGTCTTTACCGGCAATGCCTTCGTTGAGCATGGCGTTGGTCATCATCGCCAGCCCTGGCGCGTCGCCGTCCTGGCTGCTGCCAGCGGCAAAGGTCAGGCGCAGGTCGAACATCGGCAATTGGTGCGCTTCAACAAACAGCACCTTGGCGCCTTCAGCGGTTTTCCAGGTTTGAATGTCGATGGCGCGATGGCTCGGCGCCTGGCCTTCCAGCGCAGCCAGCGACTCCAAGTGGCCTTCGGCTTTCGCTGGCGTTTCTGCAGCCGGCTGAGCGGCGGCAGCTTCGCTAGGCGCCGGCTCGGTTGGCGCTTGCGCCGGGCGGCTGACCACAAACACCAGCACCGCCAGCAAGGCCAGCAGGCTTAGGCCGAGGAGGCCGTATCGCAGACCGTTGCGTTCACTCATGGGTTTGTTCCTTCGGCAGTACTTCGGCGACGCTCAGGCGTTCGCGAGTGAAATAGGTGCGGGCGGCTTGCTG
Organism: Pseudomonas sp. AC136; assembly: GCF_979258585.1. NCBI lineage: Bacteria > Pseudomonadati > Pseudomonadota > Gammaproteobacteria > Pseudomonadales > Pseudomonadaceae > Pseudomonas > Pseudomonas sp. AC136. The sequence continues at coordinate 3,071,660 of NZ_OZ409865.1, read as the reverse complement.
GATGTCGTCCGGCGTGACGGCCTCGATGGCGGCCAGGTCTTCGTCCATCAACTTCCACGACAAGCCAACGCTCTCAAGCTGGCCAATGGTGCTGGCTTGGCTGCTGATGGAGTCGCGCTCGTACACCAGGCCGGCGATAACCTGCGCGCGAACGCGGGCCAGTTCGGCAGCGGTGGGCGGGGTCTTTTTCAGCGCTTCCAACTGGCGCCATAGGCCCGCTTCGGCTTGGGCCAAGGTTTTGCCGGTTTGCACGTTAGGCGTGGCGGAGAGCATGAACAGGCTGTCGCCGCGGTTGTAGGCGTCGTAACTGGCGGAGGCGCCAGACACCAATTCCTCGCCGCGCTCCAATTGCGTGGGCAAGCGCGCGCTATAGCCGCCGTCGAGCAGCGCCGAAATTAGGCGCAGGGCGTGGGCATCGCGCGGGCTGGCGGCGGTGGCCAGGCTTGGCACGTTGAAGCCCATCATCAGGCTTGGCAGTTGCGTTTGTAGGTACAGACGCAGGCGTCGCTCGCCCGGCTCCGCCAGTTCCAACGGCGCTTTCGCGGTGGGGATCGGGCGGCTGGGAACGGGGCCGAAGTAGCGCTCGGCCAGGGTTTTCACCTCGGCGACCGTGACGTCACCTACCACCACCAACGTGGCGTTGTTGGGCGTGTACCAGGTTTCGTACCAGTGGCGCAGTTCTTCCACGCTCATGCGCTGCAAGTCGGCCATCCAGCCGATGGTGGGGGTGCCGTAGCCGCTGCCGGGATAGGCCATGGCCTTGAAGCGCTCATAAGCCAAGGAGCTGGGTTTGTCATCGGTGCGCATCCGGCGCTCTTCTTTGATGACTTCGATTTCACTGCGAAATTCTTCCGGCGGCAGGCGCAGGCTGGCCATGCGGTCGGCTTCAAGCTCGAAGGCCACGGGCAGACGGTCGCGGGCCAGCACTTGGTAGTAGGCGGTGTAATCGTCGCTGGTAAAGGCGTTTTCTTCGGCGCCCAGTTCGCGCAGCACCAGGGACGCTTCGCCGGGTTTCATCTTGGCGCTGCCCTTGAACATCATGTGTTCGAGGGCGTGGGAAAGACCGGTTTGCCCGGGCGTTTCATAGCTGGAGCCGACCTTGTACCAAACTTGGGAAACCACCACCGGCGCGCGGTGATCTTCGCGCACCACGACCTTCAGGCCGTTGGCCAGGGTGAACTCTTCAGTGGGTTGGGTATCGGCGGCAAATGTAGACAGCGGCAGGCAAAGGGCCGCGAGCAGCAGCCCGGTGGCGCTGCGGGCAAGCATTTTCATGAAGTGAATGACCTGTCGAGAAGGCCCGCTTGGTCTTAGCGTCGGCGGGCGCGGAGGTGCTAGGATACTCATCCATTTTATTGGCGGCCACGGCTGTTGGGTTTTTACCCTGTTGGCGCGTCGCACCCTTGAGATAGCCGCTCTCCATGTTTGGTTCCAAAGACGACAAGAAGACCCCAGCCGCTGCTGGGAACGACGCTCCGGTCACTTCCGATGAGAAGGCCGGCGAGAAAAAAAGCCTGTTCGGTTGGCTGCGCAAAAAGCCTCAGGAGCCCGCTGCGGCGCCTGAAACTGCGGTCGAAACCATAGCGCCGAGCGAGTTTGCACCTGCTGAGGCGGCACCGGTTATGGACGCTCCGGTAACCGAGTTGCCCGCTCAGGAACAGCAACCGATCGTAGTGCCCGAAGTGGTCATCGCGCCGGTTGTGGAGCCCATTGCGGCACCCATCCCAGCGCCAGAGCCGATCTTTCCGACACCGGAACCGGTTGTGGCTGAGGCAGTTGTTGCTGCGCCAGTCGCGCTGCCTGTAAGCGAAGCCCCCGTGGTGGTCGCGCCAGCGCCTGCGGCATCGCCAGAAAGCAAAGCCGGCTTCTTCGCCCGCCTCAAGCAAGGGTTATCGAAAACCAGCGCCAGCCTCGGCGAGGGCATGGCCAGCCTGTTCCTTGGCAAAAAGGCCATCGATGATGACCTGCTCGATGAAATCGAAACACGTCTGCTGACCGCCGACGTTGGCGTCGAGGCCACCACGGCAATCATCCAGAGCCTCACGCAGAAAGTAGCGCGCAAGCAGTTGGTCGATAGCGGTGCCTTATATAAAGCTCTGCAGGAAGAACTGGCGTCGCTGCTCAAACCGGTCGAGCAACCGCTAGTGATTCCGGCGGAGAAGAAGCCATTCGTGATTCTGGTAGTCGGCGTTAACGGCGCCGGCAAAACCACCACCATCGGCAAATTGGCCAAAAAGCTTCAGCAGGAAGGCAAGAAAGTGATGCTCGCTGCAGGCGACACCTTTCGCGCGGCGGCGGTCGAGCAGTTGCAGGTGTGGGGTGAGCGTAACCAGATTGCGGTGATTGCTCAGCACACCGGTGCCGACTCGGCCTCGGTCATCTTCGATGCGGTTCAGGCGGCGACTGCCCGTGGCATCGACGTGCTGATCGCCGACACAGCGGGCCGTCTGCATACCAAAGACAACCTGATGGAAGAGCTGAAAAAAGTCCGTCGCGTGATCGGCAAACTCGACGAAACCGCCCCGCACGAAGTGTTGCTGGTGCTGGACGCCGGCACTGGGCAGAACGCCATCAGCCAGGCCAAGCAATTCAATCAGACCGTTAACCTCACCGGCCTGGCGCTGACCAAGCTGGACGGCACAGCCAAGGGCGGCGTGATCTTCGCGCTGGCCAAGCAATTCGGTCTGCCTATCCGCTACATCGGCGTGGGTGAGGGCATTGATGACCTTCGCACCTTTGAAGCTGAAGCCTTTGTTCAGGCCTTGTTCGCCGAGCGGGAGCACGCATGATTCGCTTTGAGCAGGTGGGTAAACGCTACGCCAACGGCCACGTCGGCCTGCATGAGCTGAGTTTTCGCGTGCGACGTGGCGAATTTCTGTTCGTGACCGGGCATTCGGGCGCCGGCAAGAGCACCTTGCTGCGCTTGATTCTGGCGATGGAGCGGCCCACGTCCGGCAAGCTGCTGCTGGCGGGCCAGGACCTGGCGCAAATTACCACCGCTCAGATTCCTTTCCTGCGCCGCCAGATCGGCGTGGTTTTCCAGAATCACCAGCTGCTGTTTGATCGCACCGTGTTCAACAACGTGGCGTTGCCGCTGCAGATTCTCGGCTTGTCCAAGCCTGATATCGCCAAGCGCGTCGATGCCGCACTCGAGCGCGTTGCCCTGAGCGACAAGCGTGATCTGTTTCCTGGCGATCTTTCCACTGGCCAGCAACAGCGCGTCGGTATCGCCCGCGCCGTTGTGCACCGCCCCGCCTTGCTGCTGGCGGATGAACCGACCGGTAACCTCGACCCTCGATTGGCGGCGGAAATCATGGGCGTATTCGAAGATATCAACCGCATGGGCACCAGCGTGCTGATCGCCAGTCACGACCTGGCACTGATCGCGCGCATGCGCCACCGCATGTTGACGTTGCAACGCGGCCGATTGATCGGTGATGGGGAGGCTGGTTAATGAGCGCCACTCGTAATCCTCAGGAACCGTCATCCGCCGCTGAGCGCGTCGGCGCCGCGCCAAAGAAGAACGATCAGAAAAAAGACGACGGCAGCCCGGATTTTTCCACCTTGCTGCACGCCTGGGTGGAAGCCCATCGTTCGAGCTTGATCGACAGCTTGCGCCGCCTGGCCAAGCAGCCCATCGGCAGTTTCTTTACCTGTCTGGTCATGGCCGTGGCGCTGAGCTTGCCCATGGGCTTGTCGCTGCTGCTCAACAATGTCGAGCGCTTGGGCGGTTCCTGGCAGCGCGCGGCACAGATTTCTTTGTTCCTGACGCTCGATGCCAACGAAGCGGACGGCGAAAAGCTGCGCGCGCAGATCGCAGAAATGAACGATGTGGCTGAGTCTGAATGGATTAGCCGCGAACAAGCGCTGGCCGAGTTTCAGCAGCAGTCCGGCTTGGGTGAAGCGCTGAAAGAACTACCCGAGAACCCGTTGCCGGCCGTGATTCTGGTGACGCCGAAGGAAGTGGATAAACCTGCGCTGGAAGCCTTGCGCTTACGCCTGGCGGAACTGCCGAAGGTTCAGCAGGCGCAGCTGGATTTGCTGTGGGTTGAACGCTTGAGCGCCATTTTGAAACTGGGCGAGCGGTTCGTCTTCGGGCTGACGCTATTGCTGGTGATGGCCTTGCTGCTGGTGATCGGGAACACCATTCGGCTGCACATTGAAAATCGTCGCACCGAAATTGAAGTCATCAAGCTGGTAGGCGGAACTGACAGCTACGTGCGGCGTCCCTTCCTTTATATGGGCGCGTTGTACGGCTTGGGTGCCGGCGTCCTGTCTTGGGCCGTGCTGGCGTTTGGTCTGGATTGGCTAAACGGCGCCGTGGTGCGTTTGGCCGGGCTTTACGGCAGCGATTTTGCGTTGGCTGGGGTGCCATTATCCGATGGTCTATCCCTGCTGCTTGGCGCTGTGCTGTTGGGGTATATTGGCGCCTGGCTTGCGGTTGCCCGTCACTTGAACGAGTTGGCCCCGAAGTAGTAAGTTATTGTTTATTAGTGTTTTTTCGTGTTTTTGAACTTTCGAGTCAACTGTCTGGTCTTATCCGGGCAGTGCTCAAAAGGCACGAGTTTCGTGAGTCGGAGGATTCGCATGAGCAATTCTTTGCAACCTGTCCATGCTTTAGTCCCGGGTGCAAACCTTGAGGCCTATGTGCATGCTGTCAATAGCATTCCGCTGCTGACTGTTGAGCAGGAGCGCGAACTGGGCGAGAGTCTTTTTTACCATCAAGACCTCGAAGCCGCTCGCCAAATGGTGCTCGCGCACCTGCGGTTTGTTGTCCATATCGCCAGAAGTTATTCCGGTTACGGCCTGGCTCAGGCCGACCTGATCCAAGAAGGCAACGTTGGCCTGATGAAGGCCGTCAAACGTTTCAACCCAGAAATGGGCGTGCGTTTGGTGTCGTTCGCTGTGCACTGGATCAAAGCTGAAATTCACGAGTTCATCCTGCGCAATTGGCGCATCGTCAAAGTGGCCACCACCAAGGCCCAGCGCAAATTGTTCTTCAACCTGCGCAGCCAGAAAAAGCGTTTGGCTTGGCTCAATAACGACGAAGTTCACGCTGTGGCCGAAAGCCTGGGCGTGGAGCCGCGCGAAGTGCGCGAGATGGAAAGTCGCTTGACCGGTCACGACATGGCGTTTGACCCTGCCGCAGAGGCGGACGACGAAAGCGCCTTCCAGTCGCCGGCCAATTACCTGGAAGACCATCGCTACGACCCTGCTCGCCAATTGGAAGATTCCGATTGGAGCGACAGCGCCACGGCGAATCTGCATGAAGCGCTGGAAGGCCTTGATGAACGCAGCCGCGATATTCTCTACCAGCGCTGGCTGGCTGAAGAAAAAGCGACTCTTCATGAGTTGGCCGCGAAGTACAACGTTTCAGCCGAGCGTATTCGTCAGCTGGAAAAGAACGCTATGAACAAACTCAAAGGCTCAATCGCCGCCTGAGTGTCAAAGCGAAAGGACTGAAGCCGCACCCAGGTGCGGCTTTTTTCTGCCCGTGTGTTTATTCCTGTTTCGGAGACTGACCATGTCCATGCCACCGCTACGTATGCAGCACTGGCTGCTTTTTGTGGTGATTGCCGTTGCCTTCTTTGCCTGGGGCGGCTGGTTAATGTACGGGCGGAGCGTTCCGGAACCGCTGCCTGGCATGGCGCGCTGGCAGAAAGAAATTGTCTCGCCGATGGCAGAAGGCACACTCACGTTGGGACGTTTAAACGCAGTGAATACTGGAGAGCTATGGCTAAAACCTAGACTGGACGGCCCTCAGCTACTGTACCGGTCGAGGCTGGGAAGCATGGGTGAACAATGGAAGCTCGAAGCCGTTCTGGTGCTCACCGAGCAAGAGCACACCAGCTTGATGAAGGCGACGGGCCTCAAGCCTACCGACCCCGAACAACCCCTGAGCAGTCACATGCTGGGCGAGCTGAGCGGTCACGGGCTCTCTGCTTTGATGCTGCGTCCGGAACAGCCTGTGGCCGAAGATCAGATCGTCGCGACTTTTGGGCCGCCGCGTTTGCGCTTGCAGCTCAATAGCGGGGAAGGCTGGGTGTATCCCGCGCAGGGGTTAACGGTTCATGTAGAAAATGGGGCCCTCTTGCTACTGCACGTCGTGCCCCGCAGCTCGCTTAAACAGTAAGCGAATCGCCAATCAGGAGCGGCGGCCTTTCTGCATTTGCACGATGTAGTCACTGCCGCCTAGCTGGCGCATCTGTTGGCGAATCCAGTTCGCTCGACGGTTGATATAGCCGGTCGGCTTACCGGCGCTCCACTTCAGCGGATTGGGCAACACAGCCGCCAACAAACTGGCCTGCCTCGCGGTTACATAAGAAGCTCCCACGCCAAAGTGTGCGCGCGCAGCCGCCTCTGCTCCAAACACCCCGCTACCCCATTCCACGGTGTTTAAGTAAACCTCAAGGATTCGCTGCTTCGGCCAGAGCAACTCCAGCAAGCCGGTAAACCACACCTCCAGTCCTTTACGCAGCCAGCTTCGCCCGGGCCAAAGGAAGAGGTTCTTCGCCACTTGCTGGCTGATCGTGCTAGCGCCGCGCAAATTGCCGCCACGTTCGTTGTGATCAAGGGCCGCCTGAATAGCCTCCACATCAAACCCCCAATGCTCGGCGAACTTCTGGTCCTCACCCGCGATCACGGCGATTTTCAAATCATCCGACAGCTCCGCCCATGGGCGCCACGTGCGCTTGAGGTCGATCGGCTTGCCATCAATCCATGACTCAATCTTTCGCTCCACCATAAGAGCGGAACCAGGCGGCGGCACCCAGCGGAACACAAGCACCAGCAGCACAGAGGCTGCGGCGAACCAGAGCAAAAACCTGAACATACGTCCGAAAAGTTTGCAAACCATGCGTAGCGGGGCCTTAAAAGTAGGCAAAGAGTATAGCGCTGGTCGCATAGAGAGCCTCACCCACATTAAGGGTTTTGAGGTCAAAGGCTCCCGCAAGCTCCCGGGAGCGTCTTCGCGACCTGTCCGGGAGCGAACATTTCTGAGTCTCGTCTACCGAAGTCCGGCATGCCGTGCACAGTATTTCGACGACACCTTAGACATATATCCGTCTTTCAGGTCGGGAAATTCCACGCTCTACGGATTATTCCCACGTCTCGGTCGGAGGCTGATTGCAGTTTCGAAGTGAGATTTAACTAAAATTACTCGGGCTTTAGATATCAATATTTTTTCAAGTTAAACAAAACTTTACGGGTCTTCTATGAAAAACAAATTGGCTGTACTCAGCGCTAGCGTCGTTCTGGCTAGCTTTGCCCAAGTGGCGACTGCGAACGAAGGAAAAATCAACTTTGAAGGCGGTGTTTCTGATACCACTTGCACGGTAGTAGTAAATAAGCAAACCAATAACGCAACGGTGAAACTGCCCATCGTTTCATCCAAGCTTCTTGCGACGAAAGACTCTACTGCGGGTCGCGTCTTCTTAAATTTTCAGCTTTCCGATTGCTCGTCCGCGTCCACGCTGGCAAGTAAGGCAAAAGTGTTTTTTTCCGCTGGAGGTAACATTACTCCGGAAGGGCATTTGCGGAATACTGCACAAACGAACGCAACCAAGAACGTCGAACTTCAAATATTGAACAAAGATGGCAAAGTAATGGATTTGTCTCTGGAGGCTGATTCGCAAGGCGCTATCGGAGAAGACCTTGTTGCTGACGCTAATGGTATAGGAACCGCATATCTTAGCCATTTTGTCCAGTACATCTCACAAGGCAATGCTACTGCGGGTGGCTTGACCTCCAGTGTCGACTATGAAATTGACTATGAGTAAAGTCTAAGTTAAATGCCTGGCCTCGCCAGGCATTGCTTTTCCAATATACTGGGTGCTACATGAAAAAATCAAAAGTTTACGCACTCTTGTTTTTGTTCTCGCACTATTGCAATGGGGCAACTTCGAGTTTCACAGTCGAAGGAAAAGTTACCGCCGCTACATGTGCTGTTGTAAGCAAAGAGCAGCGGGTTAAGTTACCAATCGCGCCGAGTACTTCACTTAGGAATGCCAGCGATACGACTGGCCGGACACCGTTTTCAATCGAGATTAAAGGCTGTCCACCTGATTCGTTCATCTACTTCGAAGGCGATCCGCTCGCATCAATTGTAGTTGGGACTTCAGGACGACTGCCAAATACTGCGGTTAAAGGGGCGCAAAATGTCCAGTTGCAGATACTGAATTCCGATGGGAGTGCAGTGGATGTAAATGCAGCGAAAGGCCAGCAAGTTAGCAGCGCGGGCGTTGCTGTAGGAGGGGCGGACGAAAATAGAGTGAAATTCGATTTTTTTGTTCAGTACTACGCTACCGGTGCAGTCGTCGCAGGAAAAGTGACTGGTACAGTTACCTTTTTAGTCGAGTCAATTTAATAGTTTTAGTTTTGGTTTTCGGTGTCAGGTGAAAATATGCACACTAATATACTTCAGTACTTACGGTCAGCTTTTAAAATATCCCCGTTTATTATTTCTATTATTTTTTCCGGTCCTGTATTTGCCTCGGTCGTTTTGGATGGCACGCGCGTGATATATCCCGAAGAGAAGACCGAAGTTTCTATACGTATGACAAATGAAGGCGCAGAACCAAAACTCGTTCAGATTTGGATTGACGATGGCGACAAAAAAGCGAGTCCGGAAAATATTCGGGTTCCATTTGTCGTGACGACCCCAATCTTCCGAATTGATCCGAAAAAGGGGCAGGTCGCGAAGATACAGTACACCCGTAATCTTCCGGTGCCGTCGGACCGAGAGTCAGTGTATTGGTTGAACGTTCTGGAAATTCCCAGCAAGCCAACCTTAAACGCTGATGATGATAACTATCTACAGTTTCGCTTTCGAACCCGCATAAAAATATTCCTGCGGCCTAAAGGGTTGAATGGGGTCGCGAATGATGCTCCGGAAAAGTTGGTTGTTAAATACCAGCCTGGGAGAGTGATGTTAGAAAACCCTACTCCCTATCACGTGGATATCAGCACGTTAGGCGTCGGATCTAACGCTGATGGCGGCGTTGTAGAAGCGGAAATGATAGCGCCTTATACGACAAAAATATTTGAATTAAAAAGAGTGCGTAGCTCTCAGCATTCGCCATCAGTTACCTATAAGTCAGTCAATGATTATGGCGGGTCCCCTGTTTGGAATAAGCCCGCCGCTACGTTCTAATACCTTCTGGTTATAATATGAAAAATCGAAGCCGGAACCTGACAGCGTTTTCACTCATGTGCGCGCATTTTGTGTTGATCTTCGCTGCTCCAGCGTTGGCCACACCAGAAAAATACGCCGCCGTCGAGTTCGACAATCGTATGTTGTGGGGCGCGCCTGGCGAGAAGCACGGTGCAGATTTATCGAGGTTTACTGACGGTAATCCAGCGCCTCCTGGAAACTTTAAAGTAGATTTATATCTGAACGACGATCTGCAAAGGTCAACTTCGATAAAATTTATTTCTGTGGCAGACAAAAAGTCTGCAATAGCCTGTTTTACTGCAAAGGATTTTTCCTTGCTTGGTATTGACATCTCCAGGTTGCCTGAAGAAGACTCGAAGTGGATTTCGGAAGGCGCAGCCACTGGTAAATGCCGTCAGATAGGAAACGTCGTACCTGGCGCCTCGGTGAACTTCGATTTTTCCGAGCAACGTCTTGAAGCTTACATTCCTCAGGCCTATTTAATAGAGCGGCCCAAGGATTATATTAGTCCGCTTGAATGGGATAGAGGCATCAACGCCGCGCGGTTGAACTATTCCATAGATGCATTTAATTCAAGCAGTTATGGTAACGCCTCGACACAAGCCTTCGCGTATTTTGAAAGCGGAATGAATGTCGAGGGGTGGCGGATTCGGAACATTTCCTCTGTAGCGGCTGACGGTGAAAACCGTTCATATCAAAATCAGCGTACCTATGCGCAGACGGATCTAGAGCGGTTGAGCAGCACCCTTACGGTTGGGCAGAATTATACCGATGGCCAACTGTTCGACTCCTATGGCTTGCAAGGCGCGTTTGTTTCAACAGATACGCGGATGTTGCCTGCCTCGCTGAGAAGTTATGCGCCGGTGGTAACCGGAACGGCGGACTCGAACGCTAAGTTGACGATCAAACAGGGGGGCGCAATTATCTATGAACGAGCCGTGCCGCCGGGCCCTTTTGAAATTAAAAATTTAATGCTGAGTGGTTACGGTAATGATTTGGACGTTACCGTCACGGAGGCGGATGGCTCGAGTAAAAGCTTCACTGTGCCGTACTCGTCTTTAGTGCAATTGCTCCGTCCTGGTCAGTCTAAATACTCGGCGAGTCTCGGGGAAGCTTGGGCGCCGTCTTACAGCAGTTTTAAACCCGTGGTTGGGCAGGTTAACTTTCAGCACGGCGTAAACAACTACGTTACAGCGTTCGGTGGATTTGTCGGAAGCGAAGCCTACCAGGCTGTGGCCCTAGGCAGTGCCGTTAGTACGTATTTAGGTGGTATATCGGCTGACTACACCTACTCAAGTGCGAGTCTGGGAGGATCGGATGCTATTAATGGCGATAGCATCCGATTTGTCTATTCAACGCTTTATGAGCCAACTGGCACTAACGTCACGCTATCCAGTTACAGGTTCTCCAGTCGCGGCTTCTGGTCATTTAGTGAGTTTGTTACGAGCCAGGATTCAAAGTTTCAGAACGGACCCACCGAGGACGGTCTGGGATACGGTTACCGGGCGAAGCAGAAAGGGCGTTTTGATATGAGCTTGCGCCAAAGACTCCCTTACGATCTTGGCGCTGCATCTGTCAGCGGCTCTACGCGCAATTTCTGGAATCGCGAAGGGTCAGATACACAGTTTCAGCTCTCGTATGCAAATCGTTTCCGAGACCTAAATTATGACGTCGCTCTATCACGGGTCAAAGATAAGGATGACAGGAGATATAACGAATTTCGGCTGAACTTTAGCATCCCGATTTTCGCTTCTAATTATGGCCGAAACTATGTTTCGGCAAGTACGACGCGTAATTCGGAGTCGGGCAGTTACGGGCAGATGCAACTGGGTGGTATAGCAGGCAATGACCAAGAGTACACTTACGGCATCTCAACCACCCAAGGTCTTGACAGCCAGAATGCGTCCGCCAGCTACGGGCTCAATGGCACCTATCAAGGCTCCAAAGGATTTGTCACTAGTGGTTATACCAAAGGGGACGACTATCAGCAGGCTTCTTTAGGTGTGTCTGGATCGGTGCTGGTCCATGATGGGGGCGTGACGTTAGGTCAAACTTTGGGCGAAACCGTTGCATTAATAGAAGCCAAAGATGCCGATGGCGCTCGTATCACCAATTCCAGCGGCGCGGTGGTGGATGGCCGGGGCTACGGAGTCGTTCCATATCTTTCAGCCTATTCGCGTAATCGGGTCGAAATTGACTCGGAGGGATTGTCGTCAGATATTTCAATTGCCGATACAAGCAGCGAGTCAGTCCCTGTCGCGGGATCAATCGTTAAAGTTACGTTTGAAACGCTGCGCGAAAACACCATTGTTATAAATGGTATGTTCGAAGATGGCAGTGCGTTGCCATTTGGAGCGGAAGTGTTCAACAACACGTCGGGCAACGTTGTGGGATATGTAGGGCAGGCAGGAAGTATTTTTGCTCGGGGTGTGGACGCGCAAGGAAAACTTCTCGTGAAGGTGGGTGGACGCAATTGCATGATGGATTATCAGTTTAACAAGCAGGATAGCGCTGCGAACTTGGATATGCGCGCTTCAGGTAAGGACAGAAATTACACGACATGTAAATATGAGTAATCACCATGCTTGCGTTAGCTAGGCTCTTTATCCGACGGGTAATCGTTGTCACGTGTGCGGGGGGCGCTTTGTTCTGGTCGTTGATGGCGTCGGCTGCCTGCTCTTGGGGCGGAGCGTCGTTACCGAATGCCATTACTACACCCATCGTTTTCCAAACCGCAGGTTTTAAGATGTTGGCGAACAAACGCTGGTATAACGATTCCCGTCATCCCGTCGGAACGTATATGGGAATGTCTTTGACAACCCTAACAGGAAGTGTATGTACCAACCTTCGAGAGCTTAAAGGGCAGAAAGCGGCCGTTGTTTACGTGCCCCCATTGAATGCAATACAGACTGGATCCGGATTTCGAATACCGACTAATGCTGCGGGCGTCGCCATTGAAATAGAGTTTCCGAACGGGACATTCCAGGCCGGAGGCATCTATCTTACTGCCAGCGCAGGGAATGTCGCTGCCTCCGGCGCTCTCACGCAATCCACCGCCAAATTCGCGCCTATCCCTGTAAAACTGTCGGTGGTTAAAACCGGCTTATTTGCCAATACTTCTGGCGACTCCAGTAAAGGCGAGATAACCGTTGCAGGCGGACTGGGTTGGTTCACCTATCGCGGAGTTCAAGATCCTACCTTAGTTTCAGCGGCTCAAGATCAACTGTTGATGCCTGCCCGTTATAACGGTGGGGGGAATAACCTCACTTATCTCGGATTAGCCAGCGCACCGAGCTGCGAAATATTGGGGTTTGACAAAATCCCCCTGAACTCGGGGCTTAAGATTATTTCTATGTCGCCGGTGAGTACATCTGCGTTTCAGGGCATTGGACCGGTCGAAGCGTCGTCCAAGTCTCATCAATTTAGGTTTTCCTGCAAAGGGGTCGCTGATACCAGACCTGCCATTTCCTTTAGCGCAACGTACCCACTTAATAAAGGGGCGGAGGGGGTCGGTATGCCTGAAGCCGACAGCGATATCGGCATACAGCTGCTTCTGGATGACGTGCCCGTAAAGTTTGGCGTTGCATCGAAAGCGTTACCTTGGAACCTGACCGCTCTCAATAACGATGTTGCAGACCAGTTTCACGGTCTTCTTAAACAACAGGGTTGGATTTGTGAGAAAAATTGTGACGCAGATATGATTGGCCCTAACTGGGAGAATAGCGGCGCTGCTTCGGGTAACAATGACGGTTTGGGTGCGACGGTTACGTTTAAATATTATCAAACGACCACGGCTGCGCCTGAGCCACGCACTATCTCGGTCCCGTTTACCGTAACGTTAGATGTGCTTTAGCTCGGTGTTTTATTTACATTTTTAGGTTTATTTTGCAAATGGATTTGCGGGAGTGGCGAAGATGGATCTTGGCACATCATGTAGTTCGGCCGGTTTATTGTCCGGCTTTCTTTTTATTTGTTTTATTTCACTTTCTCCTAGCTCGTTTGCCGGCTGCGATTGGTCGAGCGCAAGCGCTGGTGTCAGTAGTTCTGTAGCCTCTCGGCAGATCGTGTTAGAGGCGCCCAGTTATCGAATGTTATTCAATCGTTCGTGGCGTGAGGATTCTCGCTTTCCTGCTGGCTCCTTATTAGCGCTAGAAACGCTAACGCTTAGTGCCCGAATGTGCAGCGACCTGTACGAGCTAAGCGGCAAACTTCTCGATGTTATTTACTATCCTCCTTCGAACTCCAGTCCGCGGGGCTTGGGGTTTATGGTGCCAAGCAGTGCCGATGGCGTTTCGATGTTTGTCGAATTTCCATCCGGAAGCGTCCGAGCCGGTGCCGTCGTGCTGGCGACCAGCAGTGAAACGGTTCGTCCGGGTGGACAGCTGTTGCTGAACCGAACAGGCATCCCTCCAGTTCCTATGCGGCTGAGCTTGGTGAAGACGGGAGCGTTTTCCGGCGATACAGCTAATGCCGTGATCCATTTTCCTGAGGGCGTCGGTTTCATTAAATATTTCGCCGCCGGCCAGGTGGATACGTCAGCAGCTGATAACCAACTCGTCGTTTCGGGGTTGCTGAACCCCGCTGTTGCAAATGACGCTAGCCGTCTTGCTAACGCTAAAAATCCTGCATGCCAAGCTCACGATTCAAGCGGAACGGGCATGAACGCTCTGTCCACTATTCGGTTGGCGTCGCTCCCAACAACTTCCTTCGTTGGTCCCGGCGCAACTGAGTTGGCGCTGCACCGTCAGCCGCTCTTATTCAGTTGCGAAGCCGCTTTGAGTAGCGTGGTTTCTGTGTCGTTTAACGCCGCCTTTCCACTGAACAATGGGGTCGACGGTGTAGGCATGCCGTCCGCAGCGAGTGATGTCGGCGTGCAGATCCTGCTCAACGATTCGCCAGTGGTGTTCGAACAAAATTCGCCTGCATTGCCTTGGTCTCCTGTCAGCTATGACGCGCAGGGCCGAGGCTACGTCGACCCGGCTTCAGGCACCGTCTCTTCTTCACATGGTCATTATTGCCGGGCGGATTGCGGGGACCATATGGCCGGTTCGAACTGGTTCGACGGTGGACCCGCTTCGGGAAGTAATCGTGGGGTCGGCGGCGCGTTGTTGACGTTCAGGTACTACCAAACCACCGCCGACACCCCGGCTGCGCAACAGTTTTCCGTACCGTTTACTATCAGCCTCGACGTGCATTAATGAGCCCAGCCGTTGCTGTTCGGCGCAACGCACGTTTTGAAGTCTTCTGCGCTCACCCATTCCGGAGGTTTACGTTGCGTCGATTTTTATTGCTGGGGGCATTTTTTGGTTTCACGGGCGTCGCGTTAGGAGCCTTTGCAGCGCACGGTCTCAAGGCCACGCTGTCGCCCGAGTACTTGGCGATCTTCCAGACGGGCACCCATTATCAAATGCTGCATGCCCTCGGGTTATTGGCAGTGGCCCTTTTGGCGCCGCATCTGCCGAGTCGCTCGCTGAGTGCGGCAGGCTGGTTATTTGCAATCGGCAACGTATTGTTTTCCGGGAGCCTCTACTTATTGACCCTGACCGGGATGACGAAGCTGGGCATTGTTACGCCGTTTGGCGGCGTGGCTTTTCTCGGTGGCTGGTTTTGCCTCGGGCTCGCGGCCTGGCGCAAACCGGGCCGATGAGCGAAACGAGACAACCTGACCGCGGCGTCAATTGTGAGACGAATGGCGTGCCTTTGCCTTGGTCGGCGCTTGCGTTGGGGCTAGAATGCCGGCCCCCTCACTTTTGTGATTGCCTGTTATGCGCATTCAGTTGAATGGTGAACCTTTCGAAATGGCTGACGGCCAGACCGTTGCGGACCTGCTGGTACGCTTGGATCTCACCGGTCGGCGCGTTGCGGTCGAGCTCAACCTCGACATCGTGCCCCGTAGTCAACATGGCGAAACTGTTTTGCACGAAGGCGACGCGCTGGAAGTTGTGCACGCCATAGGCGGCGGTTAACACGTTCGCTTCCGACTGTCGCCCACCCGATTAGCGTTACTGCATGAGGATTTTCGATGAGCCAATCTCGCACCGATAAGCCGTTTACCCTGGCCGGACGCACTTATCAGTCTCGCCTGCTGGTGGGCACTGGCAAGTATCAAGACCTCGACGAAACCCGTCGCGCCATCGAAGCTTCAGGCGCCGAGATCGTGACGGTGGCTGTGCGCCGCACCAACATTGGCCAGAATCCGGATGAGCCGAATCTGCTCGATGTCATTCCGCCAGATCGTTACACCATTCTGCCCAACACCGCCGGCTGTTACGACGCCGCAGAAGCCGTGCGCACCTGCCGCTTGGCGCGTGAGCTGTTGGACGGTCACAAACTGGTGAAGCTGGAAGTATTGGCTGATCAGAAAACCCTGTTTCCCAACGTCATCGAAACCCTTAAAGCCGCCGAAGTGCTGGTTAAAGATGGCTTCGACGTAATGGTTTACACCAGCGACGACCCGATCATTGCGCGCCAGCTGGCCGAGATGGGCTGCATTGCTGTCATGCCGCTGGCGGGGCTGATTGGTACGGGGCTAGGCATCTGCAACCCCTACAACCTGCGCATCATTCTTGAAGAGGCGAAGGTACCGGTGCTTGTAGATGCCGGCGTCGGTACGGCCTCCGACGCTACCATCGCCATGGAACTCGGTTGTGAAGCCGTGCTCATGAACAGCGCCATCGCCCACGCGCAAAACCCGGTGCTGATGGCCGAAGCAATGAAGCACGCCATTGTGGCTGGGCGTATGGCGTATCTCGCCGGGCGCATGCCGAAAAAACTCTATGCCAGCGCATCTTCGCCGCTGGATGGTCTGATCAAGTAAGAGCCAACATGACTGAACCGTTAGATACCCAGGCTGACGTCCAGAACGAAGCCCCAGCCGATACGCGCAAGCACCGCGCAATCAAGAGCTTCGTGATGCGCGCTGGTCGCATGACCGAAGGACAGCAGCGTGGCCTGGACATCGGCAAGCCGCTGTTCGTGCTGCCGCTGGCCGACGACTTTGTGGATTTCGATCAGGTGTTCGGCCGCTCGGCGCCGCGCACGCTGGAAATCGGTTTCGGTATGGGGCATTCGCTGCTGGAAATGGCCGCCGCTGCGCCCGAGCAAGACTTCATCGGCGTCGAAGTGCACCGTCCCGGTGTCGGCGCGTTGCTCAATGGCGTGTTGACCCAGGACCTGAAAAATCTGCGCGTGTATGACTGCGATGCTATCGAGGTGCTCAAGCGCTGTGTCGCCGATGCCAGCCTGGACCGCCTTCTGTTGTTCTTCCCCGACCCCTGGCACAAGGCGCGTCACCATAAGCGTCGCATCGTGCAGCCTGAATTCGCTGAGTTGGTGCGGCAGAAGCTGAAGGTCGGCGGTGTGCTGCATATGGCCACCGACTGGCAGCCTTACGCCGAAGTGATGCTGGAAGTGATGCAAGCCGCCCCCGGTTACCGCAACCAGGCGGCAGACGGCACTTATGTGCCGCGTCCCGAAGAGCGTCCGATCACCAAATTCGAGCGCCGCGGCGAGCGTTTGGGCCACGGCGTGTGGGATCTTAAATTTGAGCGTCTAGACTGATCGATAAATGCTCTGGGCTGTTGGCAGTTAACTCCTACCGACAGCCTGGAACATGTTGAAAGCGTGCTGCACCGTTACTACATCAGACCGGCCCAAGCCGGCTACCTCACCACAGCAATACGCATGACTGGCTGGATAAATAATAAAGGTGGCGCGTTACCGACTCGTCCCAAGGAGAAAGTCTGTGTTGAGAAGTATTGGAGTAATGCTGCTCGCGATGTGTGCAGTAAATGCATACGCCAAAGTCGACGCGGTTCAGGCCAACCGGCTGAACGGCGACCTCACCCCGCTGGGCGGCGAACGCAAAGGTAATGCCGCTGGCACGATCCCCGAGTGGGACGGTGGTCTGGCGCAGCCGATTCCTGGCTATAAGCCCGGCATGCATCACCCCGACCCGTATGCCAATGAGTCCGTGCAATACACGGTTAACAGCAAAAACGTCGCGCAATACCAGGCGCAACTGCCAATCGGCCTGAAGACGTTGCTGGAAACCAATCCGGATTATTACCTGCGCGTTTTCCCGACCCACCGCAGTGCTGCGGCGCCGCAACGCATCTACGACGCCACTCGCTATAACGCTACAAACGCCGACCTGATCTCTGGCGGTAACGGCGTTCAAGGCGCGGCCTCTGGCATCCCTTTCCCGTTGCCACAAACCGGCCAGGAAGCGATCTGGAACCACGTGATGCGTTACCGGGGCGAGCAAATCCACTTCGTCACCAACCAGGCAGCGGTGCTGTCCAACGGTGCGTACAACCTGCTCAAGCTCGACCGTGACATCTACTTCCGCTACGGTCGTGAAGGCGTGACCCCGTCGGACCTGGACAACACGTTGTTCTTCTACAAATACAGCGTGGTCGCCCCGGCCAAGCTCGCCGGTTCGGCGCTGGTAGTGCAGGAAACCCTTGATCAGGTGTTGTCCATCCGTAAAGCGTGGCGTTTCAACCGGGGCGAGCGCCGCGTGCGTCGTCTGCCGATGCTGGCCTTCGACACGTTGCAGCCAGACACCAACGGCATGGCCACCGCCGACATGGTCGACTCCTACAACGGCGCGCCGGACCGCTACGACTGGACGCTGGTGGGCAAGAAAGAAATGCTCGTGCCGTACAACAGCTATGCCGTGCACCAGAAAGGCATTCCGTACGACACCATTCTGCAAGCCAAGAGCGTGAACCCTGAGCTGTTGCGCTACGAGCTACACCGCGTGTGGATCGTCGAAGCGTCGCTGCGCAAAGGCTTCAGCCACCCGTATGCCAAACGTCGCTTCTACCTCGATGAAGATAGCTGGCAGATCCTGGCGGTAGACCTGTACGACAAGGACGACAAGTTGGTCGGCCTGCAGGAAAGCCACCCCATCAGCTATTACGATGTGCCAATGTTCGGCAGCACGTTGGAAACCATCTACGACTTCGCCGGCAAGCGCTACTTCGCCGATGGTCTGGATAACAACGAAATCATGTACGACTTCAACGCCAAGCTGGGCCCAGGTGACTTCACGCCGCAGGCGCTGCGCCGCGAAGGGAATTGATTGATGGGCTGCTCGCAGCCCGCTCTGAAATAGCGTGACGTTGAAAAGAATCGCGGCTGAAACCGCTCCCACCGAGGCTGGATTGTGTGGGGGCGGGGTCAGCCGCGATTTTTTATGGGCGACCGTTAATCCACCAGCACCGCGCCCACCAGGGTTGGCTCCGGCAGCGACGACGGCGCCGGGCTGATTTGCAGGTACTTGATGCTCTCACGCGGAATCATCAGAAGGTCGCCGTTAACGGCGATGCTCAGAAACGGTGATTCAAGCTGTTTACGCAACGCGCGCGCAATCACCACCGGGTCCTCGCTTTGTTCGGGGAAGCGCATGATCAAGCGCTGCCCGTCCTGGAAGTACAGATAAAGATGTTTGAGCGCTTTCATAGCCCTGCTCCTCTGCTGGCTGCCGCATGGCCGCCAGGCGGAAGCCGCGGCTTAGTTGCGGTCGGCGATCACGCCGATGAGGAAGAAGACTAGTAGCAGAACCGGCGCCAGGGTGTAGTTATTGAAGTAGCCAAGACCCTTGGCCACCCACGGTGTGAGGAAAATCATCGCCAGGCCGTAACCGACCGCGCAGATGAGCACGAACAGCAACGTACGGAAAATAAAATTCAGGCCGCCGATACGTTGTTGAATCCAGGTGTTGATCCCTGGACCAAACAGCACCAAGACGGTGGCCATAATCGCCAGCGAAATGTCGTAAAGATGGCCACGAGTCCAGCGCGAGACGGTGGCGATCAGGTCGAGAATCAGGTCCATCTGGTGTCCTTAGCCCAGCGGGGCGTCGAAGTCAGGGCAAAAAATACTGCAGCAGGTCGTTGAGAAACAACTGACCTTCAGGCGTCGCCACCAGCCGGTTTTCGTCGGCGACGAGCAGGCCTCGCTGTTGTGCTTGGTCACGGGCTTTAGCTAACGCTGCCAGGGGCAAACCTGTGCGCTGGCTGAACAGCTCTGCCGCTACGCCATCAGTCAGGCGCAGTGCGTTCATCAAGAACTCGAACGGCAGTTCCTCGGCGGTTAGCGCCTTGGCACCGGCCTGGAAATTTTTTGTCGGGTCGAGGTAATCCTTGGGCAACCGCGTTTTCCAGGTGCGCAGTATCTGCCCGTCCGGGCTGCTCAGTTTGGCGTGGGCGCCCGCACCGATGCCGAGGAAATCGCCAAAGCTCCAGTAGTTCAGATTGTGCCGCGCACGCTTGCCGTCTCGGGCATACGCCGACACTTCGTACTGCGCGAAGCCATGCTCGGCCAGCAGCGCCAGGCCGGCCTCCTGGATATCCCATAGCGTGTCGTCTTCGGGCAGCGTCGGCGGCTGATTCCAAAACACCGTGTTCGGCTCCAGCGTCAGCTGGTACCAGGACAAATGCGTCGGCGACAGCGCAATGGCCTGGCGCAGGTCGCCCAAGGCATCGTCCAGCGACTGATCGGGCAAGCCGTGCATCAAGTCGAGGTTGAAGTTATCGAAGCCGGCGTTACGCGCCATATCGGCCGCGCGCATGGCTTCATCGCCGTTGTGGATACGGCCGAGTGCTTGCAGCTTGGTCTGCTGGAAGCTTTGCACGCCGATGGACAGTCGATTGATGCCAAGTTGCCTGTAGGCGCTGAACTTGTTTTGTTCAAACGTGCCCGGGTTGGCTTCCAGGGTGATCTCGATGTCGCCGGCAAAGCGGATGCGTCGCTCGACGCCTTCCAACAATCGCCCCAACGCCTCGGCGCTAAACAGGCTGGGCGTGCCGCCGCCGAAGAAAATCGAGGTCAGCTCACGGCCATGGGCCAGCGGTAAATCACGCTCCAGATCCGCCAGCAGAGCGTCGACGTAGGCGACTTCCGGCAACTCCGGGCTCGCCGTGTGAGAGTTGAAGTCGCAGTACGGGCATTTGCGCACGCACCAGGGAATGTGGATGTACAACGCCAAGGGCGGCAATTGCAGGAGGTTGCCGTCATCTAACGAACCTTGATCAGCCGCGCGCGGAAAGATCAGCCCGCCTGTGGTGTCGTTCATGCCAGGCCCAAACGCTCACGCAGCAACGTCATGGCACGGGCGCGGTGGCTCAACTGGTTTTTTTCGGCAGGGGTCAGTACGGCGCTGGAACAGTTACGTTCCGGCACCCAGAACAGCGGGTCGTAGCCGAAACCGTGTTCGCCCTCGGCTTGCTCAAGAATGCGCCCATGCCAGAGTCCTTCGCAGATGATCGGCAGCGGGTCGTCGGCATGGCGCACCAGTGCCAGGCAGCATACGAACTGCGCGGTGCGTTTTTCGGCCGGTAGGCCTTGAAGGGCGAGCAGCAATTTGGCGTTGTTCGCCGCATCGCCCTGGCCGTCGGCATAGCGTGCCGAGTAAATGCCCGGCGCGCCGCCCAGGGCATCCACCGCCAGGCCCGAGTCGTCGGCCAGTGCTGGCAGGCCGGAAACCCGCGCTGCATTACGCGCTTTGAGAATGGCGTTCTCGATAAACGACAAGCCGGTTTCTTCCGGCTCGATTTCACTGAATTCGCCCACCGAACGCACCTGCACCGCGTCGCCGAGCATGGCTTGCAGCTCCTTCAGCTTGCCGGCGTTGTGGCTGGCGAGCACCAGTTGGCTGAGGTCGAAAGTAGCGTGGCTCATTTGTCGTCCGGGAAAAATTCTTGGTTGAAATCGAGGCTGTTCGCCGCGCCTTCGCCAACCTGTACGGTCAGTTTGAAACGCAGTACTTCCCGTTGTTCAAAAGGGAATTGCGCCAGGTAGTAAATCGCGCCGCTCTCGGTGACTTGCTTGAATTCCAGCGGCCGCGCTTTGCCCAGCAGGTCGGTGACCGTACCGGTGACGTTGGCGGCGCTGGCTTTGCCGGATTTGAGGACGGCCACGTTGAGCACGCCCAGGGTTTTGCTGCGGGTCAGGCCAGCGGCAGCGGCGATATCGGGCTGCAAGAAGCCGGAGTTGAAAGCGTTGTAGTGCACATCCAGCTCACCAAAGCTGACTTTGCGCTCGGCCAGCACCGGCAAGGCCAGGCACATACTGAGAAGGAAAACGGCGAGGCGACGCATGGGAATTCTCCTGAAACGAGGGCGGATCAAACAGCGATGCGGTGTTCCTGAACGCCAGGCCCGCTAACGCGATAAATGCCGATTTCACCCAGCAGATTAGGCCACATACGGCTGGCCCAACTGTGTCGATGCAAGTGGTCGACAGCGAGGCGGTCGAGCACCTTGACGCTGCGCTCCAGGCACAAAGCCTCGAAGTCTTTAAAGGTGCAGAAGTGAATGTTCGGCGTGTTGTACCAGGTGTACGGCATGAAGTCCGACACCGGCATACGACCATTGCGGGCCAGGTAATAGCGGCAACGCCAGTGGCCGAAGTTCGGGAACGTGATGATGCACTGGCGGCCGACGCGCAGCATTTCTTCCAGAATCTTGTCCGGGTACTGCACCGCTTGCAGCGCCTGGGTCATGACCACGACGTCGAAGCTGTTGCTGGCGAAGTTGCCCAGCCCCAGGTCGAGGTTTTGCTCAATGACGTTCACGCCCTTGGTTACGCATTGCGCGATGTTGTCCGGGTCAATTTCCAGACCGTAGCCGGTTACCTGTTTATGGTCGCGCAGCCAGGCCAGCAATTCACCGTTACCGCAGCCCAGGTCGAGCACGCGGCTACCGGCGGGTATCCAGTCCTGGATGATTTCAAGATCGGCTCTCACGACAATCCTCAGAGGCTGATGCGGTTCATGTAACCGCTGAATGCTTGCAGGTAACGCGGGATGGGCATCAGGAAGGCGTCATGACCTTGCGGCGCGTCCACTTCCAGGTAGCAAACGTTTTTGCGTGCCGCCATCAGCGCATCGACGATTTCCCGCGAGCGCGCTGGTGAGAAACGCCAGTCGGTGGTGAAGGAAATCACGCAGAAGTCTGCTTTGATGCCGGCCAGGGTTTTCGCCAGATCACCATCGTGTACGGCGGCAGGGTCGAAATAGTCCAGCGCCTTGGTCATCAACAAATACGTGTTGGCGTCGAAGCGGCCAGAGAACTCTTCGCCCTGATAGCGCAGGTAGCTTTCCACTTGAAACTCGACGCTGTGGAAATCGTAATTGAGCTTTTCGCTTTTGAGCCCGCGACCGAATTTTTCGCCCATGGCGTCATCGGACAGGTAGGTGATGTGCCCGACCATGCGTGCCAGCATCAGCCCGCGTTTGGGGATGACGCTGTGCTCCTGGAAATGGCCGCCGTGGAATTCCGGGTCGGACAAAATGGCCTGACGCGCCACTTCGTTGAAGGCGATGTTTTGTGCCGAGAGCTTGGGCGCCGAGGCAATGGCCAAGCAGTGACGAATGCGATCCGGGTAACTGATCGCCCATTGCATCGCCTGCATGCCGCCGAGGCTACCACCGACCACCGCCGCCCACTGCCCGATGTCGAGCCGATCTGCCAACAGCGCCTGGCTGTTGACCCAGTCTTCCACGGTTAGCACCGGGAAGTCCGCGCCGTAGGGTTTGCCGGTCGCCGGGTTGATGCTTGAGGGCCCGGTAGAGCCGTTACAGCCGCCAAGGTTGTTGAGGCTGACGACAAAAAAACGGTTGGTGTCGATGGCCTTGCCCGGGCCGATGCAGCTGTCCCACCAACCGGGCTTGCGCTCATCGGCGCTGTGGAAGCCGGCGGCGTGGTGATGCCCCGACAAGGCATGGCAAATGAGGACGGCATTGCTGCGGGCTGCGTTCAGTTCGCCGTAGGTCTCGTACACCAATTGGTACTGACCCAGGCTGCGGCCGCACGCCAAGGCCAAGGGCTCGGCAAAGTGCTCGACTTGCGGCGTAACCAAACCAACGGAGTCTTCGGGAAAGGCGGTGGGCATCGACCCTGCTCTCGCAAAAAGGAGGCGCCAGTCTAAAGAGCACCGTCCCGTGCGGCAAGAACAGCTCGGGGCTCAATCAACAGTGCATTCTTTGATCTGT
Source organism: Pseudomonas sp. AC136 (assembly GCF_979258585.1). Taxonomy (NCBI): domain Bacteria; kingdom Pseudomonadati; phylum Pseudomonadota; class Gammaproteobacteria; order Pseudomonadales; family Pseudomonadaceae; genus Pseudomonas; species Pseudomonas sp. AC136. The sequence goes on along the minus strand of NZ_OZ409865.1, from coordinate 3,048,486 downwards.
CGTGCCCACTCGGGAATCTCGCTGTCGTCGGCGTAGGTCTTGCTCAACAGACCTTGGCTTGTACGAAACAGCAGGCGTGGCTCCTGATCATTTATCGAGTTGTCGTACACATACAAACGATCAACCAGCCGCGCAAGCACTACACAATTGGCAATCGACTTCGTATACCGCGAAACGATTTTGTTGATTGGCACTTCATGACCGCCATCCATGTAGCGGTAAGTGATGCGGTAAGCATTGATAGCCGGGTGCGTCGTGCTGACGAAAAAGACCCGAACGAAGAAGCCGGCTTCGATAGCTCGCAAGATGAAGTCGATTTTGCTGTCAGTTGAGAGAACCGTCTCAAAAGCCAAGCTGCGTTTTTCCAGCAGGCACTGCTCGCGAAGTTGCTCCGCTTTATCGGCAGCCTGCTTGAAGGCTTCTTCGGAATTCCATCCGCCAAACTGCTCCTGTGCCATTTCATCTGGATTGATGAACGTGCAGTCCGAGAGCCAGTGATGCTCGCGTAGCATTTCAGTGATGGATGTTTTTCCGGAGCCGTTGGGTCCGGCAAAAACAAGCAGCTTGGGCTTGATGTCGGCCATTACGAGCGGCGCGAGTGCTGGTCTTTCTTAGCGTTGATCGCTTTGCTCAGGCTTTCGTTGAGCTGATTGTCGACTCGGGTCACTCGGCTGCGGGCAACTTGCCTCACGTGCGACATGAGCTCGGACAGCTGGGAATCGCTGGGGTCATCTTGAGAGCTGATCAGGTTGAAACCGTTCTGGCTATTCATGGTTAACCTCCGTTGTGGCCAAGTCGGCAGCATAGGAGGTTTGGCCATTCAAGCCAACCGCCTTACTCGCTCGTCTGCGCCTGACGAGCCGAGGAGGGCAGCGTCACCACTTTGCCCTGGCGCGAAATCGGCGCGGGGCGGCGCAGGGTGCGCAGCATTTCGTTGGCCTGGCTCAGTTGCAGCTCCAGCCCTTTTATATAGCCCAGCATTTGCTGGCTGCGGGCGCGGGCCTGTTGGGTGTTCTGCGCCAACGATTTAAGCCGCAGCATGTGGGTTTCCAGCAGCTGCTTGTGTTCCAGCGTGTGCTGCATCAGCGGCATCAGCGCGTCGGCGGCCCACTGTTCCACTTCGCGGCGCAGGCGTTGGTGCAGGCCGATGACTTCCTGTACCAAGGTAGCGAAGAAGCGGCGGGTCACGGTGCGTTGTTCGGTGAGCAGGGTGCGCAGGTGCAGGCGGAACTGGTCGGCTTTGCCTTGCAGCCCTTTGAGCTCGCGTTGGTAACGCTTCACGTTGAACTGCGGGGCGTCCACGCCGTTCAGCGGGTTCTCTTCGTTATGGCGACGGTAAATGGCCGAGACCATTTTGTTGGCCATCTCCACTTCCTGGCCGAGGTTGGCGAGGTCGTGGTCCACGGAGCGGAAGAAATGCAGAATCGCCTGGTTGATGCCCAGCGTGGTCCAGCTTCCGGTGAGGTTGGTGCGCACCTTGTTCAGGTGCTCTTCCAGGCGCTCGGAGCGGGCGGCGTTGCGCAGCAGGTCACCCTGGCGCTTAAGCAAGCGTTGGTTGGTTTTTAAACCCAGCAGGCGACGGTGGTGTTGGCTGTGGTCGTCTTTGGTTTTGGCAGTCAGTTCGAACAGCAATTGGCCGTTGTCGTGCTGATGGTTGGCCAGCAGCGCTTGCTGCTCGCGCACTTTCTCCAAACGCAGGTTGAGCACGTGTTGGCTGTTTTGCAGCAAGGCCAGCACTTGGTTAACCACGCGATCCTCAAGCAGCCGCTCTTTCTGCGCGACGATGCGTTCGCACAGCAGGTTTTCCAAGTGGCCCAACTGGCTGCGTTCCAGCAGCGGTTGGTCTTTGCGCACTTTGGCCAGCAGCGCCTGCTTGGCGGACAGCGGCAGCACGTCTTCTATGCCGATGCCGAGTTGTTTGGCCGTGGCGCTCTGAATCTGGCTGATGGCGTTCTGCACAAACGCCTCGCCAGCGAGGTCGTCCCACAACACGTCGATTTTGTTCAGCACGGCGAACAGGCTGCTTTGGGTTTCTTCGTCGAGCTGGCGAATGTGGGTTTGCCACACGGCCATGTCGCTGGCGGTGACGCCGGTGTCTGCCGAGAGCAGGAAAATGATCGCCTGCGCGCTTGGCAGCATCGACAAGGTCAGTTCCGGCTCGCTGCCCAAGGCGTTGAGGCCGGGCGTATCGAGAATGCGCAGGCCCTGGCGCAGCAGCGGATGGTCGAAGTTGACGATGGCATGGCGCCAGGCCGGCACCAGAACCTGGCCGGGTTTGCCGGCGCTTTCGAGCATGTCCGGGTGGAAGCCCAGTTGAATGGCCTGCTCGACCGCCATGGGTTTGGTCTTCGCCACTTGGGTGAAGGCTTGCACCATGTTGTCGGGGTCGGTGATGTCTAGCGGAATATTCACCCAGTGCCGTGGGATGCGCTTGAACTGCGCGACGCTGGCGTCTGTCATGCGCGTTTCAATCGGCAGCAGACGGATGTAGGAACGCTCCGAGCGTGGATCAAAAAACAGCTCAGTCGGGCACATGGTGGTGCGCCCGGCGTGAGATGGCAGCATGCGCTGGCCGTATTCGGAGAAAAACAGGCTGTTGATCAGCTCGGTTTTGCCGCGTGAAAACTCGCCGACAAAGGCCAGAGTGATGTGATCGGTGCGCAGTGTGCGCAGGGCGCGGTCGAGCTTGGCTTCAACGGCGTCGGTGATGAGGCGGTTAGTGGCGAGCCAACTGCGGTAGCGGGTGATTTCCCGAACCAGTTCGCGCTTCCAGCCTACGTATGCACTGACTTGTTGGCTGAGACGTTCCATGCTCATTCCTGCACTCCTGTGGGCAACGCATCCTGCGACTGGTTTTTAGCGATGATCGGCGTGGTCAACAGTGGCGGCAAGCGCCGAGGCGGCACGCTGTGACGGGTGCACGCTAGAGTGGCAGCTTGCGACTGCGGGGCATTATGCGGGAAGCATCCTACGCGTCAATCAGCCTTGGATGGCAGCCCGCCTTAAGGTCGGCGGGCGTGACCGAGCGGTCGTGCCGGGAGAGATGGACGGGCGCTGGGTTTGCCACCCAGCGCCCCGCTACAGGCGTTACAGCAGCATGCGCAGCACATCCGGCATGCCGCTCATGATCATCAGGTTTTGGATGACCAGCATGTCCAGCAGCTTCAACGCCAGGAACGCAAAGATGGGCGAAATATCCAGACCGCCCAGGTTCGGCATGATGCGGCGGATCGGCGACAGCACCGGCTCGCAAATCTGGTTCACTAGTTCCACGCCCGGATTGTGGCTGCCCTGAGCCACCCAAGACAGAATCACGCTGATGATCAGGGCGAAGAAGAACACCTTGAGGAACAACGCGGTGATGCCAATCAACGACCAGATCAGCATTTGCAGCGGGTTGGCGATGATCCCGTAAGTGAGCAGCAAGGTCAGCGCGATCAGGATGAATTGCAGCACGATCGCCAGCACCAGCGAGGCGACATCGAGCCCGCCGAAGCCCGGAATGATCTTGCGCAGCGGTTTAAGCAGCGGCTGGGTGGCGCGAACAATGAACTGGCACAGCGGGTTATAAAAGTTGGCGCGCACCAGTTGCAGAATAAAGCGCAACAGCACGATCAACAGGTACAGGCTGCCCAGCGTTTGCAGGATGTAAACGGCAGCGGTGTTCAATCCAATCATCGTCAGCTCCTTATTGGCCCAATTGCTCGGCCAGTTCCGCCGAGCGATGCGCCGCGGCGTTGAGTGCTTGCTCGACCAGCGCTTCAAAACCGCCGGCCTGGAAGCTTTTGATGGCCGCTTCGGTGGTGCCGGCGGGCGAGGTCACGCGGCGGCGCAGTTCGGCGGCGTCCACGTCGCTGGCGACTGCCATGCGTGCAGCGCCGAGCGCGGTTTGCAGGGTCAGCTGTGCAGCGGTGGCGGCAGGTAGGCCGAGTTTTTCGCCGGCTGCAGTCATCGCTTCGATCAGCAGAAAGAAATAAGCGGGGCCGCTGCCCGACACGGCGGTCACCGCGTCAATCAGGTGTTCTTCATCCAGCCACAACGCTACGCCGACTGCCGACAACAATTGCTCGGCCTGGGCGCGTTGGTCGCCGGAAACGTCGGAGTTGGCGAACAGACCGCTCACGCCTTGGCGCAGCAATGCCGGGGTGTTGGGCATGCAGCGCACGATGGGTCGCGTCGGGATTGTCGGCGTGCTCAACCAGGTTTGCATGCTCGCGCAGGTGATGCCGGCGGCAATCGAAACGACTAGCTGGTTACTTTTCAGGTGAGGCGCCAAGGCCAGGCACACGCTTTTCATCGCTTGCGGCTTGATCGACAACACCACCACATCGGCGCCATTCACCGCGTCGGCGTTGTCGGCGAACACATCAATGCCGTGCTCGCCGGCAATTTTGCTGCGCTGCTCGGCGCCCGGATCGCTGGCACAGAGCTGCTTGCTGTCCATGCCCTGGGCGCGCAGGCCGCCAATCAAACTGGCGGCCATGTTGCCGGCACCAATAAAGGCAATACGGGGGTTGCTCATAAAACGCTTCCTTTATAGAGGCATGGGTTGTGACCGTTTATGCAGGTCAGATTCATTGAGTGGGGGCGCCGGCGGCCTGGCCGTAGTCGCGCGCGCCGAACAGCGCGGTGCCGATACGCACCCAGGTGGCGCCTTCGGCCACGGCGGCTTCCAGGTCATGGCTCATGCCCATCGACAAGGTGTCCAGCGCGGGCATGTTCAAGGCGGCTTGCAAGGTGCGCACCGTCGCGAAGGCTTCGTGCTGGGCGCAGTAGTCGTCGGTGGGCTCGGGAATGGCCATCAGCCCGCGCAGTTTCAAGCGCGGCAATTGCGCGACGGCGGCGGCGAGGGCGGGAAGGTCTTGCGGCGTGCAGCCCGACTTGCTCGCTTCGCCGCTGACGTTTACCTGAAGGCAAACATTCAGCGGCGGCAGGTGCGCGGGGCGTTGTTCAGAGAGGCGTTGAGCGATTTTCAGGCGGTCCACCGAATGTACCCAGTCAAAGTGCTCGGCTATGGCTTTGGTCTTGTTCGACTGGATGGGGCCGATGAAGTGCCAGATCAAGGGCAAATCGGTCAACTCGGCCTGTTTGCTCAGGGCTTCTTGCAGGTAGTTTTCGCCGAAATCGCGAAGGCCGGCGGCGTGTGCTTCGCGAATGGCGTCTGCGGGTTTGGTTTTGCTCACGGCCAGCAGGCCGACCTGTGAAAAATCTCGCTGCGAGGCTTGCGCCGCCTCACGGATACGCTCACCGAGCTTTGCAATATTCTCTGCTATCGTGGACATTACCTACACCAGCCGCCAGTGGTTCAGCGGCATTCTACCTGCTTGCTTGTCATTTGATGCTCGTCATTAGACGCACTTAATTAGGGAATTCCATGGATATCACTGAGCTGCTCGCCTTCAGCGCGAAACAGGGCGCTTCGGACCTGCACCTCTCGGCGGGTTTGCCGCCGATGATCCGGGTTGACGGCGATGTCCGCCGCATCAATTTGCCGGCGCTGGACCACAAGCAAGTGCACGCGCTGATCTACGACATCATGAACGACAAGCAGCGCAAAGATTTCGAGGAATTCCTGGAGACCGACTTCTCGTTCGAAGTGCCGGGCGTCGCGCGTTTCCGGGTAAACGCCTTTAACCAGAACCGTGGTGCCGGTGCGGTATTTCGGACCATTCCTTCCAAGGTTCTGTCCATGGAAGACCTGGGCATGGGCGAAATCTTCAAAAAGATTTCCGACGTGCCGCGCGGCCTCGTGCTGGTGACCGGGCCGACCGGTTCGGGCAAATCCACCACCCTGGCGGCCATGCTCGACTACATCAACAGCAACAAATATCACCACATCCTGACCGTTGAAGACCCGATCGAATTCGTTCACGAGTCGAAGAAATGCCTGATCAACCAGCGTGAAGTGCACCGCGATACGCTCGGCTTCAGCGAAGCATTACGCTCGGCACTGCGCGAAGACCCGGACATCATTCTGGTCGGCGAGATGCGCGACCTTGAAACCATCCGCCTGGCGCTGACCGCTGCGGAAACCGGTCACTTGGTATTCGGTACGCTGCACACCACCTCTGCGGCAAAAACCATCGACCGCGTGGTCGACGTGTTCCCGGCAGAAGAGAAGTCGATGGTGCGTTCGATGTTGTCCGAATCGCTGCAATCGGTTATCTCGCAAACCCTGCTGAAGAAAATCGGCGGCGGTCGGGTAGCCGCACACGAAATCATGATCGGCACCCCGGCGATTCGAAACCTGATCCGCGAAGACAAAGTGGCGCAAATGTATTCGGCCATCCAGACCGGTGGCGCGCTGGGCATGCAGACGCTCGACTCGTGCCTCAAGGGCCTGGTGGCTAAAGGTCTGGTTTCCCGCGATGCGGCAAAAGAAAAAGCGAAAACCCCGGAAAATTTCTGACGCGTATCCCATCCTGCGTCACTGCTGTCTTGGAACTGTGGGCCAGACAGCAGACTATGCGTGGATCTTTATTTGTCTCGGTGGCGGTACACGCGCGCTGCCGATTCGTCCTATTGGCTGACGGCAATCGCCGTCGCCCAGCTGCGTGATAGGCGAGAACCTCGATGGAATTTGAAAAGCTGCTGCGTTTGATGGTCGAAAAGGGCGGTTCGGACCTCTTTATTACCGCCGGCGTGCCGCCGTCGATGAAGGTCAACGGCAAAATCATGCCGATCACCAAGACGCCCATGTCGCCGGAGCAAGCCCGCGAAACCGTGCACGCGGTGATGAACGAGCAGCAGCGCCGCGATTTCGCCGAAAACCACGAGTGCAACTTCGCCATCAGCGCCCGGGGCATCGGACGTTTCCGCGTTAGCGCGTTCTACCAGCGCAACCTCGCGGGCATGGTGCTGCGTCGCATCGAGACCAATATTCCGACGCTTGAAGACCTCAAGCTTCCTGAAGTGCTGAAGAAGTTGGCGCTGACCAAGCGTGGGCTGGTGCTGTTTGTGGGCGCCACCGGTACCGGTAAGTCGACGTCGCTGGCGGCCATGATTGGCTACCGCAACAAGAACAGCAGCGGCCACATCATTTCCATCGAAGACCCTATCGAGTACATCCACCAGCATCAAAGCTGCATCGTCACGCAGCGTGAAGTGGGCATCGACACCGAGTCGTTCGAAGTGGCACTGAAAAACACCCTGCGCCAGGCGCCGGACGTGATTCTGATTGGTGAGGTGCGAACCCGCGAAACCATGGACCACGCCGTGGCCTTCGCCGAAACCGGCCACTTGTGCCTGGCCACGCTGCACGCCAACAACGCCAACCAGGCGTTGGACCGGATCATCAACTTCTTCCCCGCCGACCGTCAGCAACAGGTGTGGATGGACTTGTCCTTGAACCTCAAGGCCATCGTCGCCCAGCAACTGATCCCAACGCCGGACGGCAAAGGTCGTCGCGCTGTGATCGAGGTGTTGATCAACACCCCGCTCGCCGCAGACTTGATTCGAAAAGGGGAAGTGCACGAGCTCAAAGCGCTGATGAAGCGCTCGACTGAGCAGGGCATGCAGACATTCGACCAGGCGCTGTATCAGCTCTACAGCCAGGGCGAAATTACTTACGAAGACGCGTTGGCCTATGCCGACTCGGCGAACGACCTGCGCTTGATGATCAAGCTGGGCTCGGAAACCGACGGCGATCACCTGACCACCATGTCGCAAGGCCTGTCGCTGGAAACCAGCGACGAAGACAGCGGGCGCCGCTTCCGCTGATTGGCCCATAGAGTGAAGCCCCTTCCGGGGCTTCGCTTTTTATCTCGACGTAACCCGCAGCTGCGGCTCGCTGCTCGGCAGCACGCGCTTAGCCAGGGCGTAGCGATTTTTCCAATACGGTTTGTTCAAGGTGTCGATGGTGACCGCCTTGCCGCGTCGTGGCGCGTGGATAAAACGGTCGTTGCCCAGATAAATGGCGACGTGATTGACGCGGGCGCCGCGCAGGTTGAAAAACAACAGATCGCCCGGCTTCAGATCGCTGCGCGCGACCTTTTTGCCTTCAGCGCGCGCCATGGCGCTGGAGGTGCGGGGCAAGTCGACCGAGTCGATGTCGTCAAAGGCGTAGCGCACCAGGCCGCTGCAATCGAAACCTTTCTCCGGGGAACTGCCGCCCCAGCGATAACGAACGCCGAGAGTATTTACTGCGCGGCCGAGTACCGAGCTGCTGTTTTTAGCGGCCTCAATGGCGGCAGCAGAGGTGCTGGTGGTCTGGGTGGACGGTGAAGAAGTCGTCGCGGTGTGCCCGGTGGAATGGGCGGGTAACGGTTGATACCGGTTGCTGGCCTCGGCAGGGTTCAGGGCAGCAGCAAGCGGGAAACACAGGCAGACAGAAAGCCAGGTTTGATGGAAAAAACGCATACGGCAAAGCTCTTGGTTTCACGAAAGCGCAACTTTATAACAGCTTTTTTGCTCATTTTTTAACCATTGGTCGATTGGAACTCTGGTCCTTCGCGCAAAAGGTAGTGATTAAACCCTGCTTTTTTTTAGTTTCTAGGGACAAATCCTGGCCCTCTCAGCGGGTCGATATTCCTAGTGCACGCACCGTCGTCCTTGCGAAACCGGGGATCCAGAAACTGCTGGAAACATCCCGCGCACCCGGTTCTTCGTATACGAGCGAGCGCAGCAGTTGAATCCGCAACCCTTTGCCGTAGCCTAGGTCCAACGTCGCGACTCACTTGAGGAACCCATAAATGAACATGCAGCGAGACACCCACAGCAAAGTTATTGGCTATCTGCTGTGGATTTTTGGCTTTCTCGGCGCCCACCGTTTTTATTACGGTAAGCCGGTCACCGGCACGATTTGGTTTTTCACCTTTGGCTTGTTTTTCATAGGCTGGATCATCGATTTCTTTCTGATCCCCTCGATGGACCGGGAAGCGGACCTGCGTTTCAACGCGGGCGGGCTTGATTACAACGTCGCCTGGATTCTGCTGACGTTCCTCGGCGTGTTCGGCGTGCACCGCATGTACCAGGGCAAATGGATTACCGGGCTGATCTACCTGTGCACCGGCGGTTTGTTTTTCGTGGGCGTGCTGTACGACTTCTGGACGCTCAACGATCAGGTGTCCGCGCGGAACGTGGCGCAGCGCATCTAGCTGAAACGCGCATAAAAAAGCCCGCCTGATGGCGGGCTTTTTGTTGGGCTTGGTTCAGCGGCTAACGGGCTAGGCCTGATAGCTGATATGCCCATCCACCAGCGTGTACCGCACGGCGCCGGGCAGGCAATGGCCCATAAACGGACTGTTCTGGCCCTTCGAGAACCAGCGCTCGCCGGCCACGGTTGAGGCTTGTGGGTCGAACAGCAGCACGTCGGCCGGGCTGTTCACCGCCAGTTCGCCAGCCGGTAGGCGCAGCGCAGCAGCTGGGCCAGCGCTCAGGCGTGCGAGCAGCGTCGGCAGATCCAAAAGGCCGTCTTGCACCAGGCTCATCGCCAGAGGCAGCAGCAACTCAACGCTGCTGATGCCCGGTTCGGTGGCGCCGAACGGAGCCAGCTTGGCGTCGGCTTCGTGTGGTTGGTGGTGGCTGGCAATGGCTTGAATCACCCCCGCCTTCACGGCAGCGCGCAGGCCGTCGCGGTCGGCGCTGGTGCGCAGCGGCGGTTGCACGTGGTAGAGGCTCGAGAAATCGATCAGCGCCTCGTCAGTGAGAATCAACTGATACAGCGCCACGTCCGCCGTCACCGGCAGGCCGCGCGCCTGGGCGTCGGCGATCAGTTGAGCGCCGCGGGCGCTGGTGAGCTGGCTGAAGTGCGCGCGCACGCCAGTCTGCTCGACGAGCAACAAATCCCGCGCCAAGGCCACGGTTTCGGCCGTTTCCGGAATACCCGGCAGGCCGAGGAAGCTGGCCGTGGCGCCTTCATGGGCGAGGCCGCCTTCCGCGAGGTCGTGGTCCTGGGAATGAAACACCACGGTCAGATCGAATGTGGCCGCATATTCCAGCGCGCGGCGCAGGGTGCGGTTGTTGCGAAAGCTGTCCAGGCCGTTGCCAAACGCGACGCAGCCGGCATCGCGCAGGGCCACCAGTTCAGCCAACTGCTCGCCCGCCAGGCCTTTACTCAAGGCGCCCACTGGAAAGACTTTGGCGTGGCCGGCACTGCGGGCGCGGTCCAGGATCAGCTCGGCCACTGCCGGTGTGTCGAGAATCGGTTTGGTGAACGGCGGGCAGCACAGACTGGTCACGCCGCCGGCTGCTGCGGCGAGGGTTTCGCTGGCGATGCTGCCTTTGCGGCTGTAGCCCGGCTCGCGCAGGGCGACGTTCAGGTCCACCAGTCCAGGGCTGGCAACCAGGCCTTTGGCGTCGATGCTTTTATCCGCTTCAAACCCTGCAGGTCTGGAGCCGATGCCGGCAATTTTGCCGTCGGCAATAAACAGGTCGGCAACCTTGTCCAAGCCACTGTTTGGATCGATTACGCGGGCACCGAGGATTTCAATACGCATCAGTTGTGCTCCTCAGTTGCGGTGTTGGCTTGGGCTTCCTGGTTGAGCAGCCGCTGCGTGGTTTGTCCGCTCATGGCCATGGAAAGCACGGCCATGCGGATGGCGATGCCGTATGTCACCTGGTTGAGGATCACCGATTGCGGACCGTCGGCCACCGCCGATTCGATTTCAACGCCTCGGTTGATGGGGCCGGGGTGCATGACCAGCGCGTCGGGTTTGGCCAACTTCAGGCGCTCACTGGTCAGGCCGTACAGGCGGTAAAACTCGCCTTCGCTGGGCAGCAGGCCGCCGGTCATGCGTTCACGTTGCAAGCGCAGCATGATCACCACGTCGACGTCTTTCAGGCCTTCGGCCAGGTCGGTGTAAATATTCACGCCGTACTGCTCGATGCCAACGGGCAGCAAGGTTTTCGGGCCGATGACGCGGATGTCCGGGCAGCCCAATGTCTTCAACGCCAGCATGTTCGAGCGGGCGACGCGCGAGTGCAGGATGTCGCCGACGATTGCCACGGACAGGTTTTCAAAGCTGCCTTTGTGCCGGCGGATGGTGAGCATGTCGAGCATGCCCTGGGTCGGGTGCGAATGGCGGCCGTCGCCACCGTTGATGATCGCCATGTCCGGGCATACGTGCTCTGCAATAAAGTGCGCAGCGCCGGAGTCGCCGTGGCGTACCACGAAGATGTCCGCCGCCATGGCTTCAAGGTTGCGCAGGGTATCGAGCAGGGTTTCGCCCTTGCTGGTCGACGATGTCGACACGTTCAGGGTGATCACATCTGCCGACAATCGCTGCGCCGCCAGCTCAAAGGTGGTGCGCGTGCGCGTGGAGTTTTCGAAGAACACGTTGCACACGGTCTTGCCGCGCAGCAACGGCACCTTCTTCACGGCGCGGGCACCGACTTCGAGAAAGGAGTCGGCGGTGTCGAGAATTTCGGTCAGCAACTCGCGAGGCAAGCCGTCGAGCGAGAGGAAGTGGCGCAGCTGGCCCAAGTCGTTGAGCTGCAGCGGGCGCTTGGCGTCTGTTGGCGTCATCGGAAGAAGTCTCAGTGGGCGGCGGAGGCGGGAGCCTGATGCTCGAGGGTGAGCGGGGCGGGGCCGAGCACTTTTACGCGCTCGTTGGGTGCCAACGACAAGGTGGCGCCGACCACGTCCGGGCGAATCGGCAATTCGCGGGAGTTGAGGTCCAGCAGGTTGACCAGCGTTACGCTGGCCGGGCGGCCGTAGTCGAACAGCTCGTTGAGCGCTGCACGTATGGTGCGTCCGCTCATTAATACGTCGTCCACCAGGACCAGGTGCTGACCTTCGATTTCGAACGGCAGCGCCGAGGGGCGCACCTGCGGATGCAGGCCATTCTGGGTGAAGTCATCGCGGTAGAACGACACGTCGAGAATGCCCAGCTCGGTGTCGCGCCCCATGGCTTGCAGCAGCGCCTGCGCCACCCACACGCCACCGGTGTGAATGCCGATAAAGCGCGGCTCGGTGATGTTTCGCTTGAGCAGGTGATCGGTGAGCGCGCTGGCCATTTGCGGCAGCAGCTCGGCGGGGTTGGGTAGCTTCATGGTCTCTCCTTGAATCGCAAAAAACGCAGAGCTTCAGGCGCCGCTGTGTTCGGCCAGCCAGCCCTCAAGCAGCAGAGCGGCGGCGAGGGCGTCGACCGGATTGTCGCGATAACCGCCGCGCTGGCCCTGTTGAAGTCGCTCGCCTTTGGCAGCGTAGGTGGTCAGGCGCTCGTCGTGGGTGTGCACCGGCAAATTGAAACGGCCATTGAGGCGGCGGGCGAACTTCTCGGCGCGCTCGCTCATTTCGCTCGGTGTGCCGTCCATGTTCAGGGGTAGGCCAACCACAATGGCGTCTGGCTGCCATTCGCGCACCAACGCCTCGACTTTCTGCCAGTCCGGCACACCGTTTTGGGCTTTCAGTACGCAGAGTTCGCGCGCCTGGCCGGTAATCACCTGGCCGACGGCGACGCCGATCTGCTTTGTACCGTAGTCGAATCCGAGCAGCAGGCGTAGGGGCTTGTCGGCCATCAGGCGTGCCCGGCTTGAGAAGTGAGGAGGTTCAGGTTGATGCCCAAACGAGCGGCTGCGGCTTCCAGGCGTTTGTCGTAGGGCACGTCAAACAGGATGTTCGGATCGGCCGCACACGTTAGCCAGGTGTTGCCGATCAGCTCGCTTTCCAACTGCCCGGCTTCCCAGCCCGCGTAACCGAGCACGATGATGTGTTTGTCCGGCCCGAAGCCGTCGGCGATGGCAAATAACACATCTTGCGAAGTAGTCAGCGCCAGCTCGCCCAGTTCGACGGTGGCCTGAAACTGCGGGCCGCTGGGGTGCAGCACGAAACCCCGATCGGTTTGCACCGGACCGCCGGAAAAAATCGGCAGGCTCTGGCAAATGGCTGGCGGCAGGGTTTCGGGGCGCAATTGTTCGAGCACGTCGGCGAGGTTGAGGCCGTTGGGGCGGTTGATCACCAAGCCCATGGCGCCCTGTTCGTTGTGTTCCACCAAGTAGGTGACGGTGTGCGCGAAATTCGGATCGGCCATGTGCGGCATGGCGATCAGAAGATGATTTTTGAGGTAGCTGGGGTTGGCTGCTTTCATGGCGCGTAGTGTCGCCGTTGGCTGGTGGCGATGACAAGCTGAGGGGGCGATTTGCTCGGGCGACGAGTCGTCGCTGGTCGGCGCTGTTATTTGCTGGACAGCTTGTCGCCGCGCTCGAAGCGCCAGGTGCGGATGATTTCCAGGCGGTCGATGTCAGCCAGATCTCCGGTGAAGGGTGCGAAGGGTGCCGACAGCCGTACGATGCGCAGCGCCGCCTGGTCCAGCAGTGGCTGGCCCGACGATTCCAGCACCTGAACTTCGTAGAGGCTGCCGTCCCGGTTGATTGACACCAGCAGCCGGAGGCTGCCGTAAACCCGTTGCTTGCGGGCTTCTTCGGGATAGTTGAGGTTGCCGACGCGTTCGACCTTTTTGCGCCAGTCATCCTTATACCAAGCGCCCTTGTCACGCATGGTCGATGCGGCGTTCAGGCGATGGATTTTTGGGCGTTTGGCATACAGCTGTTGTTCTTTGGCCAGCTCCGCTTCCAGCCCGGCGATTTCGGCAGACAGCTGCTCGGTGTCAAAAGCGGGCGCTTTACGGGCGTCTGGCTGCGGCTTGGCCTCTTCACGCTTGACCGGAGTTTTCGCTTGTTTGGGCGCTGTGGTGGCCACGGCGGCTTTCGGCGCTTGTTGCTTGGTGGCCGGCGCTGGCGCAGTTGGTAGCGTGATGCGCTTGATTTCTTTGTCTTGGAACAGCGCCTGTTCGGTGGTCTTGGGTGCCGCTTTTTTATCCAGCGTTCCGCTGCCCTGTTGGTTGTCCTGAGCGAGGAAATCAGCCTCTTTCGGCTTTTCCTTGCTCTTGAAGGTGGACAGGGTGATTTCCAGGGTTTTGCTGATCTGGCTAGGCGGTGCCAGCGTGAAGCTGACGCCGAGGATCAACGCCGCGTGCAGCGCCACCGCGAGAAACAAGGTAAAGCCCAGCCGGTCCGCAGGACGGACGCCGTAGTCAGGAAGCTCGGGCAGGAGGGCGGGTGATTTCATCGCGCAACGGGGTCAATTCAGGTTGCCGCGCAGTCTGCCGAGGGCTCGGTGAAAAGTCCATGAAGCACTGCGCGGCTTGGTGAAGCACTGGGCATTTCTGCGCTGTGGGTCTCGTGTCGCACCGACACGTCGCTCTGTTCCCTTAAATGCTGAGGACAAATCGGCGCGCGGTGGCACATTCCTTCCGCGAGCGGTCAGCGCGCGTCCAGCTGAGCCTGAATGGCGGCCATCAACTGATCGCCAATGCCGGTGTTGAAGGCGTTGTCGATCTCGCGGATGCAGGTCGGGCTGGTGACGTTGATCTCGGTGAGGTAGTCGCCGATCACGTCCAGGCCCACGAACAGCAAGCCTTTCTCGCGCAACGTCGGGCCCACCTGGGCGGCAATCCAGCGGTCGCGCTCGCTCAGCGGTCGCGCTTCGCCCCGGCCGCCGGCGGCCAGGTTGCCGCGCGTTTCGCCGGCTGCCGGAATGCGCGCCAGGCAGTACGGCACCGGCTCGCCATTGATCATCAGGATGCGTTTGTCGCCGTCCTTGATCGCCGGCAGGTACGCCTGCGCCATGATCTGCTGCTGGCCGTGCTGGGTCAGGGTCTCGAGAATTACCGACAGATTCGGGTCGCCTTCGCGGTGGCGAAAGATCGAGGCGCCGCCCATGCCATCCAAGGGTTTGAGAATGATGTCACGGTGCTCGACTGCAAACTCGCGCAGAATGTCGGCGCGGCGGCTGACCAGTGTCGGGGGCGTGCAGTGTGGGAATTGCGTGGCGAACAACTTTTCGTTGCAGTCGCGCAGGCTCTGAGGGCGGTTAACCACCAGCACCCCGGCCCGCTCGGCTTGCTCCAGCAGGTAAGTGCTGTAGACGAACTCCATGTCGAAGGGCGGATCCTTGCGCATCAGGATCACATCCAGCTCACTCAGAGGCGCGTCGGTTTCATCGCCCAGCTCGAACCAATGCTGAGGATCGGCGAAGACTTTAAGGGCACGCATGCGCGCCTTGGCTTCACCGGCCACCTGATACAGGTCGTGCTGTTCCATATAGAACAATGACCAACCACGGGCCTGAGCGGCCAGTAGCATGGCCAGCGAGCTGTCCTTCTTATAGGAGATGCTCGAAATTGGATCCATGACTATGCCGAGGCGAACGCTCATGGGGTGAATCCTCCGCGAAACGAATGCGACAGTTGAAATGTGTCGCGACTAGACTGTGTGGCGCCAGAGTGGCGATGGCGACCACTTCGGTCAAGGAAAAACCTTACGCTTCTGGGGCTTATAGATTGCTTCTAGAGAGTGTGCTAAAAAGGCCTACGATTGGGTCGCAGCCCGTAGCTGGTAGGCCTCAGGCGCACTGAAAACGTAGAAAAATAACGACTCATCGAGGCGATGGTAGGGCGAACATGGAACAGCATTCCGAAGGATTAAGGGTCATGGTCATCGACGATTCGAAAACGATTCGTCGCACCGCTGAGACCCTGCTGAAAAAAGTGGGTTGTGAGGTGATTACCGCCGTCGATGGTTTCGATGCGTTGGCCAAAATCGCTGACACACACCCCAATATCATTTTTGTCGACATCATGATGCCGCGGTTAGATGGCTATCAGACCTGCGCCCTGATCAAAAATAACAGTGCTTTCAAGTCCACCCCGGTAATCATGTTGTCCTCCAAGGACGGTCTGTTCGATAAGGCTAAAGGCCGAATCGTGGGTTCCGATCAGTACCTCACCAAGCCTTTCAGTAAGGAAGAGTTGCTCGGCGCCATCAAGGCACATGTCCCAGATTTCACCCCGGTGGAACAAGCATCTTGACGTTCGACCGCTAGGGCGGTGACGCAACCTTCCATAGGGAAACACCATGGCTCGAATTCTGATTGTTGATGACTCTCCCACCGAGATGTACAAGCTGACCGCCATGCTTGAAAAGCACGGTCACCAGGTACTCAAGGCGGAAAACGGTGCTGATGGCGTGGCGCTTGCCCGTCAGGAAAAGCCCGACGCCGTGTTGATGGATATCGTGATGCCGGGCCTCAATGGCTTCCAGGCCACCCGTCAACTGACCAAAGATGCTGATACCAATCACATTCCGGTAATTATCGTCACCACCAAAGACCAGGAAACCGATAAGGTCTGGGGCAAGCGCCAAGGCGCGCGTGACTACCTGACCAAACCGGTGGACGAAGACACGCTGCTGAAAACCTTGAATGCGGTGCTGGCGGGCTAACACCGCCACCACACCTATAAAAACTAGAAGGTTAAGGCCGACATGTCGGACGTGCAGACTCCCTTTCAACTTCTCCTCGAAATCGACCAGCGTTGTCGACTGCTGGCTGCCGGCTTGCCGTCGCAGCGGGCCGTGGTGCAGACCTGGAGTGGAATCGGCTTTCGCATGGGCGACCGCCTGTTCGTAGCACCGATGGGCGAAATCGGCGAAGTGCTTCACGAGCCACGGTTCACCTTGTTGCCCGGCGTTAAAAGTTGGGTGAAAGGCGTGGCCAACGTGCGTGGACGCCTGCTGCCGGTAATGGATATGTGTGGCTACTTCGGTACCGAGCTCTCTGCGCTGCGCAAGCAACGCCGGGTGCTGGTCGTAGACCACCAAGATGTTTTCGCTGGCCTGACCGTCGATGAAGTGTTTGGTATGCAGCACTTCCCGGTGGACAGCTTTACCGAGCAGTTGCCAGCGCTCGAAGCGGCTATTGAGCCCTTCATACATGGGGTTTTTCAACGCGAACAGCCATGGCTTGTGTTCAGCCCTCACGCGCTGGCACAGCATCCGGGCTTTCTCGACGTTGCGTATTGAATAAATCAGGTTGGGTCGGCGTTTGCCGGCCCTTTGGCGTTACACGGGAAAACGTAGTGCGGTGGGTCCAGGCGGGGGCCATACAATGAAAAAACTTAACGCAGGCAATCTATTGGCTGGAGTGCGTAGTAGCTCGTTGATCGCGGGACTGTTTATCGTCCTGATCGTGTCGATCGTGCTGCTCTTCGCCAACTTCGCCTACATCAACACCCAGTCGAACTACGACAAGGAATACATCAGCCACTCCGGTGAGCTGCGTGTGCTTTCCCAACGTATCGCGAAAAACGCCACGGAAGCTGCGGCCGGTAAGACAGAGGCGTTCGCCCTGTTGAAAGACGCGCGCAATGACTTCGAAAAGCGTTGGAGCTTCCTGGTTTCCGGTGACAACAACACCGGCCTGCCACCAGCGCCTGCCATCGTGAAGCCAGAGATGGACGCGGTGCAGCAAGACTGGGACAGCCTGCGTAAAAACGCCGACGCCATTCTCGCCAGCGAACAAACCGTACTGTCTCTGCACCAGGTTGCTGCCACCTTGGCCGAAACCATTCCGCAGCTGCAGGTCGAGTACGAAGAAGTGGTCGACATCCTGCTGGAAAGCGGCGCAACCGCTGCCCAGGTATCGGTTGCTCAGCGTCAGTCGCTGTTGGCCGAACGTATCCTCGGTTCGGTGAACAAGGTACTGGCCGGTGACGAAGACTCGGTACAAGCCGCCGACATGTTCGGTCGTGACGCCAGCCTGTTCGGTCGCGTACTCAAGGCGATGATCGAAGGCAACGCCGCCATGAAGATCACCAAGGTCAGCGACCAGGAAGCCCTGGAGCGTCTGTCCGAGATTTCCGAGCTGTTCGAGTTCGTATCCGGTTCGGTAGACGAAATTCTCGAAACCTCGCCCGAACTGTTCCAGGTTCGTGAATCGGCGAGCAGCATCTTTACCGTGTCGCAAACCCTGTTGGACAAGGCCTCGAAACTCGCCGGCGGCTTTGAAAACCTGGTGGGCGCGCGTTCCATGAACACCCTGGCCGGCTACGTGCTGGGTCTGCTGGCTATCGCCTCGATCGTATTGATCGGTCTGGTAATGGTTCAGAGCACCCGAAGCCGACTGGCTGAAACCGCCGAGAAAAACGAACGTAACCAGGCGGCGATTCTGCGACTGCTCGATGAAATTGCCGACCTCGCGGACGGTGACTTGACCGTAGCGGCGACCGTAACCGAAGACTTCACCGGCGCCATCGCGGACTCGATCAACTACTCGATCGACCAGCTGCGCGACCTCGTTGCCACGATCAACCTGACAGCTGTACAGGTGGCCGCCGCCGCCCAGGAAACCCAGGCAACGGCGATGCACCTGGCCGAAGCATCCGAGCACCAAGCGCAAGAAATTGCCGGTGCATCGGCGGCGATCAACGAAATGGCCGTGTCCATTGACCAGGTATCGGCGAACGCCTCGGAATCGTCCGCGGTAGCGGAACGGTCCGTAGCCATCGCCAACAAAGGCAACGAGGTGGTGCATAACACCATCACCGGCATGGATAACATCCGTGAGCAGATCCAGGACACCTCCAAACGTATTAAACGTCTGGGTGAATCGTCCCAGGAGATTGGTGACATCGTTAGCCTGATTAACGACATTGCCGACCAGACCAACATCCTCGCACTGAACGCCGCGATCCAGGCCTCCATGGCCGGTGACGCCGGTCGAGGCTTCGCCGTGGTAGCGGACGAGGTACAACGCCTCGCTGAACGTTCCTCTGCTGCAACCAAGCAGATCGAGGCGCTGGTTAAAACGATTCAGACCGACACCAACGAAGCGGTTATCTCCATGGAGCAAACCACTTCCGAAGTAGTACGCGGTGCGCGTCTGGCGCAAGACGCCGGTGTGGCACTGGAAGAGATTGAAAAGGTATCCAAGACCCTCGCGGCCTTGATCCAAAACATCTCCAACGCCGCCCGTCAGCAAGCGTCCTCTGCGGGCCACATCTCCAACACCATGAACGTGATTCAGGAGATCACCTCGCAGACGTCCTCGGGTACCACCGCTACTGCCAAGAGCATTGGTAACTTGGCCAAAATGGCCAGTGAGATGCGTCGTTCGGTTTCTGGTTTTACCCTGCCAGAAGCAGCGGACCAGGCCTGATCGAGGAAAGCGCGATGACCTGAAAAGGTCATCGTCACTGGGCCATGAGCGAGGGAGACGGCATGCAACCGAGCGGGGCGCCGGGTGGGGCGTCAAGTGGAACCTGGGTTCTCAAACCCCTGGTCGACATGACGCCTGCCGAATTCCACGACTGGCAAGCGCTGCTTGAAGAGCGCACCGGTGTGGTGATCAACGAACAGCGCCAGGCCTTTTTGCAGACCAACCTCAGCGCGCGCATGCGTGAGCTCGATGTGCCGGACTACGCCAGCTACTACCGGCAAGTCACGGCGGGTCCGCGTGGCGCCGTGGAGTGGTCAACCCTGCTGGACCGCCTGACCGTTCAAGAAACCCGTTTTTTCCGCCATCGTCCTTCGTTTGAAGTGCTTGAGCAATACCTGGCGTTGCGCCTGGCGCAGGCCCAGCCGGGGCAACAGCCCTGGGCGTTATGGAGCGTGGGTTGCTCCAGCGGAGAAGAACCGTACTCCATGGCCATAAGTGCCGCGGAAGTGCTGCGTGATAGCGAGCTGCCCGACCACTTTGGCGTAACGGGCACCGATATCAGCATGAACGCCTTGAGCAAGGCGCGTGACGGGGAATACGCCGCGCGTAAGTTCGAGCAGATGGATATAGACCTGTGCGAGCGCTACTTCGACGTGCAGGACGATGGTCGTTTGAAGGTAATACCGAGCCTGGCCGCACGCGTGTGTTGTGCAAGGCTCAACGTTCTGGAGTTGGCGAAAGCGCCGATGACCGGCATGGATGTCATTTTCTGTCAGAACTTGCTGATCTATTTTCGTCGCTGGCGTCGCCGCGAGATCCTCAACCGCCTGGCTGAACGCCTTGCGCCAGGTGGTCTGTTGGTAGTCGGCGTTGGCGAAGTGGTCGGTTGGCAGCACCCGGACCTGGAGCCGGTGGCCGACGAGCGAGTTCTGGCTTTTACCCGAAAGGGGTAACGAGCGGTTTATGAGTGGAGTTGCTATGGGTGATCGGCACGATTATGTCGCCCTGGAGTGGGTTAAAGGCGAGATCGCAGAAACCCTGAAACAGGCACGGCAGGCCCTTGAGGCGTTCGTTGAGAACCCCGAGGACTCGACGCGCATGCGGTTCTGCCTGACCTATGCGCACCAGGTTCACGGCACTCTGCAAATGGTGGAGTTCTACGGCGCAGCCTTGCTCGCCGAAGAGATGGAGCACCTCGCCCAGGCCCTGATGGAAAACCGCGTCAGCAATCAGGGTGAAGCCCTGGAAGTGCTGATGCAGGCCATTCTGCAACTGCCGGTTTACCTGGACCGCATCCAAACCGCTCGCCGCGACCTGCCGATGGTCGTGCTGCCGCTGCTGAACGATTTGCGCTCGGCGCGTGGCGAAAAGCTGCTGTCCGAAACCAGCCTGTTCTCCCCCGACATGACCGCGCGCCAACCGGCGCTCTCGGCAGATTCGCTGGCCCAACTGCGCACCGCCGACTTGCCGGTGTTGCTGCGCAAACTGCGCCAGATGCTGCAAATGGCGCTGATTGGCGTGATCCGCAATCAAGACCTGGGCACCAACCTCGGCTATATGGCCCGCGTGTTCGCCCGCCTCGAAGTGCTGTGCAAAGACGCCCCGCTGGGCCCGCTTTGGCAAATTGCCTCGGGCATCGTCGAAGGCTTGTCCAACGGCAGCGTGCTCAACGGCAGCTCCGTGCGCACCTTGCTGCGGCAGGTCGACAAAGAACTCAAGCGTCTGCTGGAGCAGGGTGCCGACGGCATCAACCAGCCGGCCCCGGACGAGCTGACCAAGAACCTGCTGTTCTACGTCGCCAAGTCCAGCCCGCAATCGCCGCGTATCCGCCAGCTCAAAGAACAGTACCGCCTCGACGAAGCGCTGCCTGACGACGACATCGTCGACGAAGAGCGCGCCCGCCTCGCAGGCCCCGACCGTGACGCCATGCGCTCGGTGGTCGCCGCCCTGTGCGAAGAGCTGGTGCGCGTCAAGGACAGCCTCGACCTGTTCGTGCGCAGCGACCGCAGCAAAGTCGCCGAGCTGGATAGCCAATTGGCGCCGCTCAAGCAAATCGCCGACACCCTGGCCGTGTTGGGTTTTGGCCAGCCGCGCAAAGTCATCCTCGATCAGATTGACGTGGTTCACGGCCTGTCCCTGGGGCAGCGTGAGCCTAGCGATGCGGTGCTGATGGATGTTGCCGGTGCGCTGCTGTACGTCGAAGCGACCCTGGCTGGCATGGTCGGCCCCGCCGAAGACGGCCGCCGCGAAGAAAGCCATCTGCCCACCACCGACGTTGGCCAGATTCACCAGCTGGTGATCAAGGAAGCGCGCAACGGCCTGGAACAGGCGAAAGACGCGATCATCGAATTCATCGCCTCGCAGTGGAACCACGAGCACTTGGCTCGCGTGCCAGAGCTGCTGACCCAGGCCCGTGGCGGCCTGGCCATGATTCCGCTGGAGCGTGCCGCCGCGTTGCTGCAGGCGTGCAACCGTTATATCCAGGAGCAACTGCTGGCGCGCAAAGCCGTGCCGAACTGGCAGAGCCTCGACACCCTGGCCGACGCCATCACCAGCGTCGAGTACTACCTCGAACGCTTAAGCGAAGACCACGCCGCCCAAGGCGATCTGATTCTCGACGTCGCCGAGGAAAGCCTGGAAGCCCTGGGCTATCCGCTTAAAGAAAAGCCGTCGATCCTTGATCGCGTTGAGCCGGAGCCGGAAACATTCGCGCCCCTGGCCGACCCGATGCACGACATCGACGTGCTGGAGCAAGCGCCTGAGTTTGCCGAAGAAGCCGAGCCGGCTCCCGCGCCGTTTGAGGCTGAACCGTCGTCGTTTGAATCGGACTTTGGCGTTATCGAAGAAAGCTTCAGCCTCGAAGACCTGCCGGTTGTCGAGACGGCGAGTGCACCCGCCAGCGGCGACGCCGGCGGAATCGAATTCTCTCTGGAAGATCTGCAAGCGCCGGAGCCGACTGCACAGTTGGCCGACGACGAGCTGAGCCTGGACTTCAGTGAACTGCAAAGTAGCGAACTCGAAAGCACTGATCTGGAAATCGCCGAGCCGGACCTGCTGCCGCTCGAAGACAGCTGGACCCTCGAAGACCTTCCCGCCGCGCCGGGCGAAGTGGTTGAGCTGAGTTCGTTTGAAGCGCTGCCAACGCTGGACCTCAACGACGAACCGCTGACCCTTGGCGAAGTGTCGACCGAATGGAACAGCGACAGCCTTGAGCACCGCGACCTCGAACTCGATGCCCCCGAGGCGCCGGTGTTCTCGTTGGAAGATGGCGGTCTGGAAGAGTTGAGCCTGGACGCGCTGGACGACAATCCGGCCGACTGGAACGAAGCCGAACTGGCTGAACTGGACTTGCCCGAAGTCGAGCTGCCGGTTGCCGAGCCGCAAGCGCCTGTCGCTGCGGCACCGACTGAGAAGCCGATGTCGATGGCCGACGTCATGGCCACCCCGGTGCAGGCGATCAACCCGCCTGCGCAAGACGTACCGCCGAGCCTGCTGCCGCCGCCCGAAGGCGAAGAGCCGATTGATGAAGACTTGCTTGAAGTCTTTATCGAAGAAGTCGGCGAGGTGCTGGAAACCATCGCCGAATACCTGCCGCAGTGGCGTGCTGACACCGACAACAAAACCGCGCTCACCGAAGTGCGCCGCGCCTTCCATACCCTTAAGGGCAGTGGTCGCATGGTGCGTGCGCTGATTATCGGCGAGCTGGGCTGGTCCATCGAAAACCTGCTTAACCGCGTGCTCGACCGCAGCATTCAGCCCGACGAAGACGTGCAGCAAGTGATTGCCGACGTAGTTGCGCTGATGCCCGCGCTGGTCGATGAGTTTGCCGCCAAGGCCCAGCGCCAGCGCGACGACGTCGATGCGCTGGCCGCCACCGCCCACGCCTTGGCCCGGGGGCAGCGCCGCCCAAAACCTGAAGCCCCGGCGCCCGTGCAGGCAGCCGACGCCGTGGGCGAAACGGCGGCTGTCACCTCGCCAGAAATCGAAGCGCTGGACCCGCAGCTGATCGAGATTTTCCGTAATGAAGCGGAAACCCACCTCGACACGTTGGTGGGCTTCCTCGCCGATTGCGCCCAGCAGTTGCCGCAGGAAATCACCGATAACCTGCAACGCGCCTTGCACACCCTCAAGGGCAGCGCGCACATGGCTGGCATTCTGCCGATTGCAGAAATTGCCACGCCGCTGGAAAAGCTGGCCAAAGAATTCAAAACCAACCTGATCCCCATGGACCTGGCCGAAGCGGAATTACTGCACACCGCCGAACAGCTGTTCCGTCAGGGTCTGGAACAGCTCGAAACCCATCCGCTGGCGCCAATCGAAGGGGCTCCCGAGTTCCTCGAACGCGTCGCCAAGCTGCATCAGGAACGCCTGGAAACCGCTCAGGCGGCCCGTGAAGACCTGCAAGGCAGCGACAAGCGCGACCCGCAACTGATCGGCATTTTCCTATCCGAAGGCATGGACATTCTGCTGGACGCCGAGGACCTGCTGCGCAAATGGCGCGAGCACCCGTCCGAGCGTCAGGAACTGAGTGCGCTGCTCGATGAGCTGACCACCCTTGGCCGTGGCGCCGAGATGGCCGAACTGCCGCAAATCGATGAGCTGTGTGAGGCCCTGCTGGACCTCTACGGTGCCGTCGAAGAAGGCAGCCTGGCGGTGAGCGAGCGCTTCTTTAGTGAAGCGGAAAGCGCCCACGAGGCGCTGATCAGCATGATGGATCAGGTGGCTGCCGGCCTGCAGGTAAGCGCCGAGCCGCAACGCGTCGAAGCCTTGCGTCAGTTGCTGGGCGAGGCACTCGACCCCCAGACCCTGGCACTGTTGAGCCCCGGCGGTGAAGCGGGGCTGAATATCGTCGAGTTGGACGAAGCCACCGCCGACCTGCAAATGGCCGAGTGGAGCAACGACACCGGCAACGACGAACCACCGGTGCAGGAATACGACCTGTCAGCGTTCGACGCCTTGCCGAACGTGGAAGAGGTGGCCGACGAGCCGCTGCCGTCCGACGATTTGATGCCGGCCGTTGAAGAGCTGGCTGCCATCGAGCCCGCGCCTGAGCCCTTGGCGCCAGCGCCCGTGGTTGAAGCTGAAGCCGATCCGCTCGACGCTGAGATGGTGGAAATCTTCCTCGAAGAGGCGGTGGACATCCTCGAAAGCTCCGGCCAGGCCTTGGACCGTTGGCTCGGTGAGCCAGACAACAATTTGGCCCTGTCTTCCCTGCTGCGCGACTTGCACACCCTGAAAGGTGGCGCGCGTATGGCGGCCATTCGCCCAATCGGCGACCTGGCCCACGAGCTGGAAACCCTGTACGAAGGCTTGGTCGACCGCCGTTATAGCTATTCGCCTGCGCTAGCCGGCCTGCTGCAACGCAGCCACGACAAACTCGCTGTGCTGCTGGATCAATTGCAGGCTAACCAGCCGCTGCACGACCCGGCGGACTTGGTTCAGGACATCCGCAACTTTCGCCAGGGCGGCGCGCAGAGCCTCTCCGCCGCAGCGGTAATGCTCGATGACCTCGAACTCGCTGAACCGGTTGAACTGACCGACGTCGACGCGGCCCTGGTTGAAGACGTGCCGAGCCCGGAAGCGCAATTGATTGCCGCCGAAGACGAGCTGGAAGAGCTGCCGCTGGTGGAACCGGTGGACGCTGAGCTTGAACCGGACGCTATCGACTTCGACGACGTGACAGCCACCGCCGAACTGAGCGCTGAAGAACTGCGCGACGTGCTGCCTGAGCTTGAGCTAGACGCGCCGGAGTTGGCGAACGACGAGCCCCGCGTTGAAGACCTCGCCCCGGTTGCCGACGTTGCTGAGCTGCCTGAGCCTGAGCCTGAGCCCGAGCCGCAGCCTGTCGTTTATGAAGCCCCGGCCCCGACCGCCTTCGACGACGAGCGCGATCCGGAGCTGGTGGAAATCTTCCTTGAAGAAGGCTTCGACATCATCGACAGCTCCAGCGCCGCCTTGCAGCGTTGGAAAGATGACCTCGATAACAGCCTTGAGCTGGAATCGTTGCAGCGTGATCTGCACACCCTCAAGGGTGGTGCGCGCATGGCCGAGATTCGCGAAATTGGCGACTTGGCCCACGAACTGGAATTCCTTTACGAAGGCTTGGGCGATGGCCGTTTGCGCGCCAGCCCAGGGTTGTTCGTGCTGCTGCAAAGCTGCCACGACCGTCTGGCCGAGATGCTCGAAGCCGTGCGCGACAAGCGTCACGTGCCCAAGGGCGACGACCTGATCGAGACCATCAA
Source organism: Pseudomonas sp. AC136 (assembly GCF_979258585.1). NCBI lineage: Bacteria > Pseudomonadati > Pseudomonadota > Gammaproteobacteria > Pseudomonadales > Pseudomonadaceae > Pseudomonas > Pseudomonas sp. AC136. The sequence continues at coordinate 3,023,310 of NZ_OZ409865.1, read as the reverse complement.
ACGCTTTCGCGCCAACCCCGACGAACAACTGAGCATGCCTTCCAGCGTGCACCTGGTTGCCGCCGTCGAGGAGCCCGTCGCGGACGATGCCGAAGACGACGACATCCTCGATATCTTCCTCGAAGAGGCCGACGACCTGCTGGAAAGCATGGAAAGCGCTATTGGCCGTTGGGAAGAAAAGCGTGACGACAGCGATGCCATCGACGACATGCTGCGCATTCTGCACACCCTTAAAGGCGGTGCGCGCCTGGCCGGTCAGAAAGCCCTTGGCGACCTGACCCACAACCTGGAACAACACCTGACCGAGGCGCAGCAACAAGGCGCGCCTTGGCCAGAGAGTCTGTTCCTCGATGTGCAATCGGGCTTCGAAGCGCTGCAAGGCGAACTCGATCAACTGCGTCAGCGCGTCAACGACAGCATGGCGGCCGACCTGGCCCAAGCCAGCCACGAACCGGCCGAGCCACCAGCGCCCGCACCGAGCACGTTGCCGGCCGTGCATACGCTGGCCAATCCGATTGTGGCTGCCAGCGAGTTCTCGTCGGCGCCGGTTGCTTCCAAGGTGCTGCCGTTTGTACGCCGCGCCCAAGAGGCCGCGCTGGATGCCGCCGCTCGGCGCGCCCCGCAAGAACTGGTGAAAGTCCCGGCCGAGTTGCTGGAAGGCCTGGTGAACCTGGCCGGTGAGACTTCGATTTTCCGGGGTCGCGTCGAGCAGCAGGTCAGTGACTTCGGTTTCACCCTCGGCGAGATGGAAGCGACCATTGACCGGGTGCGCGACCAGTTGCGCCGCCTCGACATCGAAACCCAGTCACAAATCATCAGCCGCTTCCAGGCCGAAGCCGAGCGCGTGGGCTACGAAGATTTCGACCCGCTGGAAATGGACCGTCACTCGCAGTTGCAGCAGCTCTCGCGCGCACTGTTCGAGTCGGCCTCCGACTTGCTGGAACTGAAAGAAACCCTGGCCGCGCGTAACCGCGATGCCGAAACCCTGTTGCTGCAACAGGCGCGCGTTAACACCGAACTGCAAGAAGGCCTGATGCGCACGCGCATGGTGCCGTTCGACCGCTTGGTGCCACGTCTGCGCCGTATCGTTCGCCAGGTGGCGAGCGAGCTGGGCAAACAGGTCGACTTTATTGTCGGTAACGCCGACGGCGAGATGGACCGTACTGTTCTCGAACGTATCGTTGCGCCGCTGGAACACATGCTGCGTAACGCCGTCGACCACGGTATTGAACCGAGCGATGTGCGCCGCGCGGCGGGCAAAAGCGAGCAGGGCACCATTCGCCTGAGCCTCGGCCGCGAGGGTGGCGACATTGTGCTGACCCTGGCCGACGACGGTGGCGGCATCAAGCTCGACGCCGTGCGCCGTAAAGCGCTTGAGCGCGGCATGATGGACAGCGCCTCGGACCTGACCGATTACGAAATTCTGCAGTTCATTCTGGAAGCCGGTTTCTCCACCGCCGAGAAGGTCACACAAATCTCCGGCCGTGGCGTGGGCATGGACGTGGTGCACTCCGAGGTGAAACAACTCGGCGGCTCCATGAGCATCGACTCAGTACCGGGCGAGGGCACCACCTTCCGCATCCGTCTGCCGTTCACCGTGTCGGTAAACCGCGCGTTGATGGTACTCTCCGGTGAAGACCTGTACGCCATTCCGTTGAACACCATCGAAGGTATCGTGCGGGTGTCGCCGTACGAGCTGGAAGCCTATTACGCACCGGACGCGCCGCGTTTCGAATACGCCGGCCAAGCGTATGAGCTGCGTTACCTAGGCGACCTGTTGAACAACGGCCAGCAACCGAAACTGGTGGGCCAAAGCCTGCCGCTGCCGGTGATTCTGGTGCGCTCCAGCGACCACGCCGTAGCCGTGCAAGTGGACTCACTGGCCGGTTCGCGCGAGATCGTGGTGAAGAGCCTCGGCCCGCAGTTCGCCGGTGTGCATGGCATTTCCGGTGCGACCATCCTCGGGGACGGTCGCGTGGTGGTGATTCTTGACCTGCTGGCGACCATTCGGGTGCGTCACGCGCACCTGCTCAACCAGCTGCAAACCCGCACCGTTAGCCGTACCGCCCTGCCCGCCGAGGTGGAAGTGGAACGTCCGACGCTGGTTATGGTGGTCGACGACTCGGTTACCGTGCGTAAGGTCACCAGCCGCCTGCTGGAGCGTAACGGCATGAACGTACTCACCGCCAAAGACGGTGTGGACGCCATCTCGCTGCTGCAAGAGCACAAGCCGGACATCATGCTGCTGGACATCGAAATGCCGCGCATGGACGGTTTCGAAGTGGCCAACCTGGTGCGCCACGACCAGAACCTGCAAGACCTGCCGATCATCATGATCACCTCGCGTACCGGTGATAAACACCGTGAGCGGGCGATGAACATTGGTGTTAACGATTACCTCGGCAAGCCTTACCAAGAGTCGTTGCTGCTGGAAACCATCGCCAAGCTGGTCGCCGAACACCCGGTTAAACGCACATGAGCGAGAAAAACAGCGCACGCATCGCCGTGCTCGCCGACACCTCGTTGCAGCGCCATGTGCTGCAACAGGCGCTGACGGGCAGCGGCTATAACGTGGTGCTCAACACCGACCCCGCGCGGCTCGATGCCGAGGCGCTGGCCGCTTGCGAAGCGGACTTGTGGTTGGTGGACTTGGCGCAGTCCGAAGACTCGCCGCTGATCGACACCCTGCTGGAACATGCCGACGTGCCGGTGCTGTTTGGCGAAGGCCATGCGCCGGAACGCCATTCGGAAAACTACCCACGCTGGGAGCGCCGTCTGGTCGGCAAACTCAAGCGGTTGGTAGGCGACCCCACGCAAGCGGTTGGCCCTAGCCTGCAAGCCTTGTTTGACGAAGCGCAGCGCCCCGCGCGGTTGGATTTACCCACAGCGCTGGCCAACACGCCGCTGGCCGCCGGTGCGCCTGCGCGTCAGGTGTGGCTTTTGGCCGCTTCATTGGGCGGTCCGGCGGCGGTCAAAGCCTTTCTCGATGCGCTGCCGGGCGGCTTGCCGATTGGCTTTATCTACGCCCAGCACATCGACGCCAGTTTCGAAGCCACCTTGCCGCAAGCCGTCGGCCGTCACAGCCAATGGCACGTCAATGCAGCGCGCCAAGGCGACGCCGTGCGCTGTGGTGAAGTGGTGGTGGCGCCCATTCAATACGAACTGGGCTTTGCCGAAGACGGCGCCATGAAGATTGCCGACCGAGGCTGGCCGGAACCGTACAGCCCGTCCATTGACCAGATGATGCTCAACCTCGCCCAGCATTTCGGCGCCATGAGCGGCGTGATCGCCTTCAGCGGCATGGGCAGCGACGGCAGTGCCGCCGCCGCGTATGTGCGTCGCCAAGGCGGCGCCATCTGGACCCAACGCGCCGACAGTTGCGTGTGCGCGAGCATGCCCGACAGCCTGCGCGAAGGCGGCTACAGCGCCTACAGTGGCGACCCGCGCGAACTGGCGGAAACGCTGGTCAACCATTTAGCGTCGCAGTGCGCCTGATAGCGCCGACAGGATTTCCCCATGAGCCAAGCCGTCACCCCAACCACCGCCTCAACCGCCACCAGCATCACCGGGTTGCTAGTGCCCCTGGCCGACCGCACCTTGCTGCTGCCGAACGTGGCGGTGGCCGAGCTGATTCCCTATCGCGCGCCGCAAGTAACGCCCGGCATGCCGGCCTGGTTCCTCGGGCAAATGGCGTGGCGTGACTTGAGTTTGCCGTTGCTGTCGTTTGAAGCGGCGTCTGACGGCCAACCCCAGATTCGCCCCGGCGCACGCGTGGCGGTAATCAACGCCCTGGGCGGGCGCCCCAACGTGAAGTTTCTCGCCCTGCTGGTGCAAGGTATTCCGCGCTCGCTGAAAGTAGGCACCGAGCTGGCGCGGGCCGACGTGCCGCTGGCGCCGTTGGAACTGGACGCCGTGAGCTTCGGTGAAGCCGTGGCGAAGATTCCCGACCTGCTGGCCCTGGAGCAGATGCTTGCCGATGCCGGCTTGATCTGATGCCCGCTCGTTGGGCTTCGCACGGCGAAGCCCAACGCTAGCCCCTCACAAAACTTCAAACTTTTCCCCGCCTCGCCACTCACACCTCAGTACACCGAGACGCCGGCCGTTAGAGCCTGCGCTACCGACCGTTCTGCTGATGGAGAGTGAAAAATGACTGTTGTTCTGATGACCGACGTGGCCACGCTGCGTCAACGCGCGCGCCAGCACATTGAAGAAGGCGCGATTACCGAGGGCTACTCGGCCAACCGCGAAGAAGTGATCAAGCTGCTCAACACCGCGCTGGCCACCGAGCTGGTGTGCTACCTGCGCTACAAACGCCACTACTTCATGGCCACCGGCCTGAAAGCCAGCGCCGCTGCCGCCGAGTTCCTCGAGCACGCCCAACAAGAGCTGGCGCATTCGGACCAACTGGCCGAGCGCATCATGCAGCTGGGCGGCGAGCCGGACTTCAATCCAGCAAGCCTGACCGAGCGCTCCCACGCCGAATACGTGGAAGGCGCGACGCTGAAAGAGATGATTACCGAAGACCTGGTGGCCGAACGTATCGCCATCGACAGCTACCGGGAAATCATCAACTACCTGGGCAACGACGACCCGACTTCGCGCCGCCTGTTTGAAGAGATTCTGGCGCAGGAAGAAGAGCATGCGGATGATCTGGCGGATCTGTTGAAGGATTCTTGAGGATAGGCGTTGTGCCTTGCCCTCACCCCTAGCCCCTCTCCCCAAGGGAGAGGGGAACTGAGCGGCGACTCGGTTAACTCCCCTCGCCCGCTTGCGGGAGAGGGGCTGGGGGAGAGGGCCGGGGCAAACGCAGAACTAAAAATCCCCCCACAACTGCTGCGCCACGCTCAACGCCACCACCGGCGCCGTCTCCGTGCGTAACACCCTCGGCCCTAACCGCGCCGCCTGAAACCCCCGGCCCTGCGCCTGGGCCACTTCGGCGTCCGACAAACCGCCCTCCGGCCCAATCAGAAACGCCAGCGACTGCGGTTTGTCATGGCTGGTCAGTGGCTCGGCCACGGGGTGCAGCACGAGTTTCAAGTCGGCCTGGGCCTGCTCAAGCCACTGCGCTAAAACAACCGGCGGATGAATCACCGGCAACACCGAACGCCCACACTGCTCGCACGCACTGATCGCCACTTGCCGCCAGTGCTCCAGGCGTTTGTCTTCCCGCTCGCCTTTCAGGCGCACCTCGCAGCGTTCGCTAACGATGGGCGTGATCTCGTTGGCGCCCAATTCCGTGGCTTTCTGAATCGCCCAGTCCATGCGCTCGCCGCGAGACAGCCCCTGGCCCAGATGAATATGCAGCGGCGATGGCGCTTGTCCCGGCAGCGCTTCGCGCAGTTCCACGCGCACGTTCTTTTTGCCTACTTCAATCAGCTCGCCAAGAAACTCCTGGCCGCTGCCGTCAAACAGCTGCACCGCATCGCCAACGGCATGACGCAGCACGCGGCCGATGTAGTGCGCCTGGGTTTCTGGCAGGTCGTGCTGGCCGATAGAGAGGGGGGCATCAATAAAGAATCGGGAGAGGCGCATGGCGAAAACGGCAGTCGGCGATAGGGGCGGCAAGCATAGCCCAGAGCGTGTTTGAAATTCTCGTTCGCGCACGCGGTGCGCGCTTCAAATAGCCGGGAAAAGTTCATCGATGCCCCGGTAATACTTCGGATAACGCTAACTAATGTAAGTGTTTTGAAGTCTGCGAAAGTTGATTAACTGAATGTCGGAAGCGTGCACACGATTTAATAGGAAAACACTTGTTTATCAGCTGTATAGATCGCTTTCGGTGCGCTAACAAAGTGCCGTTTTATGACTTGTCCGACCCGACAAATTACACCTCAGTCGTCAACTTTCCGCGCCACGCGCGTTGGCGTAATAGCACGTCAATGTGTCGTGAATTGAACAGGGCGTAACGCGCGAACATGGGGCAATGAATGGGGCTTTTGTTAGGCCCATGGGTAACTCGGCCAGCGGCGCGGATTGCATCTCCCACCGCAAAGACTGAGCGAGCGGGCGGTGCATCAGGTGGCCGCCACGCTCAACCCATTTGAATGACGCCCGGGCGCTGGTGCGGGTGCATGCCGACACATTCACTTCATGGGGACGACACGATGAAACTGAAACACACCGGATTGGCACTGGCGGCGGCGAGCGCCAGCGTTTTCACCTTGTCCGCAGCGCAAGCCGGGCAGGCCGATTCCAAAGGCTTTGTGGAAGACAGCTCGCTCGACCTGATTTCGCGCAACCTCTACTGGAACATGGACCGCCACGACCGCGGCACCGGCGATAACCGCGAATGGGGCCAAGGCTTCCAATTGGATTACGTGTCTGGCTTCACCCAGGGCACTGTGGGTTTTGGCGTCGACATGAGCGCCTACGCGGGCATCAAGCTCGACAGCGGCGGTGGACGCGCCGGCTCGAAAATGTTCCCGCAGGACTCCGACGGCAATTCCGAAGACGACTTCTCGTCCCTGGGCGGCGCGGTGAAAGTTCGCCTCTCCAATACCACGCTGAAATACGGCGACCTGCGCCCGTACAACCCGGTTATCGCCATGGCCGACGCGCGCCTGGTCCCGGCCACTGCAACCGGCTTTCAACTGAACAGTGCCGAAGTCAAAGGCCTGAAAGTCGACGCCGGTCACTTCACCTCGTCCAAAGACAACAACCAGTCCGGCAGCCACGACGGTTTCTATGCGGGCTATGCCGGCAAGGAAGGCGGCGACGTCACCTTTCTCGGCGCCACCTACAGCGTCACCGACACCCTAAGCGTCACCGGCTACGGCTCCGAATATGAAGACCTGTGGAAGCAGTACTACGGCAACGCCAACTACGTGATGGCGCTGAGTGACGACCAGTCGCTGAGCTTCGACTTCAACATTTACCGCACCCTCGACGAGGGCAAATCGCTGGCGGGCACCATCGACACTACCGCCTGGTCGTTCGCCACCGGCTACACCTTTGGCGCGCACACCGTGACGCTGGCCTTCCAGAAAAACCACGGCGACCAGCCGTTCGATTACTTGGTACTGGGCGGCGGCGTTTTCCAGGACTCCATCTACCTGGCCAACTCCATGCAACTGGTCGACTTCAACGGCCCGCGCGAAGAGTCCTGGCGTTTGGGTTACAACCTGAACATGGCCACCTACGGCGTGCCGGGCCTGACCTTCTACGCCGGCTATACCCGTGGCGACAACGTGGACGGCAGCCACATGGATGCCAGCAGTCCTTACAACTACTACGCCGACAACGAGAAACATTGGGAGCGGGATCTGTCGGTTAAATACGTGGTGCAAGATGGGCCGGCGAAGGACTTGTCCTTCCGCGTGCGGCAAGCCACGCACCGTATTTCCGGGACCTCGGATGTGGATTCCGATCAGGTTCGTCTGATCATCGAGTATCCGTTGAGCATTTTGTAAGGGCTGAAACGCATCGAGGCTGAAGCCTCTCCTACAGGTTTTCGTTTTCTGTAGGAGAGGCTTCAGCCTCGATTTTTTTACGGCGAACAGCTGCTAAATCGGCAACGCCATATAGAACTGCGAACCCTTACCGGGCCGCGAATACACGCTGATTCGCCCGCCATGCAACTGCACGATTTCCTTGCACAAGGCCAAGCCCAACCCGGCGCCGCCTTTGCGTTTGCCGATCTGCACAAACGGCTCGAAAATGCGCGCTTGCTGGCTGAAGTCGATGCCTTCGCCGAAGTCCTGCACGCTGATGATCAGGCGTTCGCCATGGCGCCGCGCTTGCACCTGAATTTCGCTGCCGCTGATGCTGTGCCGTAGGGCGTTAGCAATGAGGTTATCGAGCACGCGCTCGATCTGCTGGCGATCGATATTCACCTGCGTAAGCGGCTCCAGCACTTCCACCACGATATTGATATCGCGCTCGCTGGCTTTGGCGGCGAAGCGTTGTTGCGTTTGGCCGATCAGCTCGTGCAGGTCGCACGGGGCGCGTTCCAGCTTTTGAAGGCCGTTCTGGTAGCGCGAGAAGTTCAGCAGGTCGGTGATGAGCTGCACCAGCCGCGCCATCTCTTCGTCGACGGTGCGAATCAGGTCTGCTTCGCGTGATTCCTCGCCAAACTTCAACCGCTCCTGCAACAGGCTGAAGGCCATGTGCATGCCCGTCACGGGCGTGCGCAGCTCATGGGAGGCGCGCAGCACAAACTCCATGCGGATGCGCTCGAAGGCGCGCTGTTCGGTAACGTCGCGCAGCACCATCACGGCGCCCACCGTGCGACCGTCGATGTGATGCACCGGGGTCAGCGCCCACGCCAGCAGGCGTTTTTCACCGGCGGTTTCAATCAGCAAATCTTCCGGCACCTGCTCAAGCTGTTTGCCGCTAAGCACCAGGCTTACGGCTTCATCCAGTTCCGGGCGATTGATCACCGCGCCAAAACTTTTGCCCAGCAGGTCGTGCTCCCAGAACAACTGGCGGATGGCAACCGGGTTGGCGTGCTCGATGTTGCCGTTGACGTCGATGATCACCAGGCCGTCGTCGATGCTGTCGAGCACCGCTTGCAGACGTTTCTGACTGGCGAGCAAGGCCTCGACGTTGGTTTCCTTGAGCTGGCGCAGGGCATCGGCCATCAGCCCGAAACGGCGGCTGAGCAGGGCCATTTCGCTGACCGAAGACACCGGTAACGCCACGTCGAAATCGCCCTGGCTGATTTTGTCGGCGGCAGTGGCGAGCGCTTCGATGGGGCCGCCAAAACGGCGGGCAATGCTTTGTGCCGTCAGCAGCCCGATCAGCAGCACGGCACCGCCCAACAGGCTCAGGAGCAGGGCGATCAGCCTGGCCCGATCGCGTGCCTGGGCTTCGGCCATGGTCACGTTGTTAATGGCGACCTGCTGCACTTCGAGCATTTGCTTGCGCACGTCGTTGAAGGCCTGGCTGACGGTGTCGTCGTCGTTGACACCACCATTGGCCGGGTCGGCCGCGTCGAGAGTCACCTGAAACTCGCTGTAGGCTTTCTCGATGCGCTCAAACCCTTCACGGTCGTGGCGGTTTTCCAGGTCCAGGCTTTCTTCCAGCAGATTGCGAAATTGCGCCTGAGAAGCGCGCAGTGCCGTCATGTCCGGTTTAACGCTGAGCATGATGGTCAGCTGGTCGCCAAAGCTGGTGCGCAGGCGTTGGCTGAGGTCGATGGTGGCGAAGCTGTTCTGGATCAGGCCTTCCTGGGTTTGGGCCATGCGCAACACGCTGACCACCCCCAGCAGCAAGCCCAACAGCGCGACGGTGATCAACGCTGAGAAGCTCAGGAAGAACCGCGTTCGCAGGGTCATGGCTGGCTTCATAGGTTGTACTGTTTGCGTTTGCGATAGAGCGTCGAGGCGTCGATGCCCAGGGTTTTGGCGGCTTGGTCAAGGGTGTCGCTGGTGGCCAACACGGCGGCGATGTGGGCTTTTTCCAGGTCTTCCAGGCTCAGGTCGGCGCCGACCCGTGGGGCATTGCTGCTGGTGGGCGCAACCAGGCCGAGGTGGCTGACATCCACCAACTCTTGCGGGCAGATGATGCTTGCCCGCTCGATGACGTTGCGCAGCTCGCGAATGTTGCCCGGCCATTGATAGTCGAGCAGGGCGTTGCGCGCTTCTTCGGTAAAGGCGCGGGCAGGGCGCGCGTAGTCTTTCACAAAGCGGGCGAGGAACCGCTCGGCCAGCATCAGCACGTCGTCGGCGCGCTCGCGCAGCGGCGGCAGCTTGAGGGTGATGACGTTCAGGCGATAGAGCAGGTCTTCACGGAACTTGCCCTCACGCACCATAGCGTCGAGGTCGAGGTTGGTGGCCGCAACGATGCGCACGTCGGCGCGACGGGTCACCGGGTCGCCGACCCGTTCGTATTCTTTGTCCTGAATAAAGCGCAGCAACTTGGGTTGCAGGCTCAGGGGGAAGTCGCCGATTTCGTCCAGGAACAGGGTGCCGCCATCGGCCTGGCTGACGCGGCCGAGGGTGCTTTCGCTGGCGCCGGTAAAGGCGCCACGGCTGTGACCGAACAGCTCGCTTTCCATCAGCTCGGCAGTGAGCGAGGGGCAGTTGATGGTGACCGAGCCTTTCTTCGAGCGTTGGCTCCAGCCGTGAATGGCGCGGGCCAATTCACCTTTACCGGTACCGGATTCGCCAAGGATCAGAATGTTGGCGTCGGTGCCAGCCACCTGCCGGGCGGTTTCCAGCACGGCCATCATTGCCGGGCTGTGGGAGTCGAGGTCGTCGCCTGGCTTGCGCGCTTGGCCTTCCAACTGTTCAAGGCGCGCGGCCAGGGAACGGATTTCCAACTGCTTGGCGGCGACCATGCGCAGTTGGTCCGGGCTGCACGGCTTGACGAGGTAGTCGCTGGCGCCGGCTTGCATGGCGTCCACGGCGGTGTCGATGGCCGAGTGCGCGGTGACGATGATCACGCGCATCCACGGCGCTTGCAGGCGCATCTGCGCCAGCACTTCCAGGCCGTTGTCCTCACCCAGGCGCAGGTCCAGCAGGCACAGGTCGAACACCTGGCGTTGCAGCAGGGTGTCAGCCTGCATGGCGCTGGTCGCGGTGGCTACGGTGTAGCCCTCGTCTTCCAGGCAATAGCGGAACGTACGAAGAATTGCCGACTCATCATCGACCAATAAAATGCGGCCATTTTTCGGGCTGGGAGCTTCCATGTGTGTTCTCAGATCGGTTGCAGTGAGCGTTAGTCACGGAAAGTACGGGCAAGTTCGTGCAACTTGCACGGTGGATTTAAACCCATCCTGCAAGCTGCATGGCGGAGCGTCTCGCTTAGACCGGTTAACCTGTTGTTTTTAAACGAAATAAAAAGTTTTAAAAAGCTGGCACAGCGCTTGCGATATCCCTTGCAACAGGCCAAGAACGGCCCTAGACCGAGAGGAAATCATCATGAGCAGTCGCACCAGCCAACTGAACGAACTGATCGAAATCACCCGTGACGGTCAGCGGTTTTACGAGCACGCCCGCACCGAGGTCAAAGACCCGCAGCTGCAGGCCCTGTTCCGCGACATGTCGCAAGCCAAAATCCAGGTGATTCAGGCGCTGGCCGTGAAAGTAGCCGCCAACCACGAGACCCCCGCTCAGGGCGGCACCGTGATGGGCAAGCTGCGTCAGGTTTACGCCGACACCAAAGCCAGCATGTCCAAAGATGAAGGCGCCGCTTATGTCGCCGAACTGGAAGACACCGAAGACCGCATCCTGCATGCCTTCGAAGACGCCATGGAAGATGCTGACCCGGATCTGCGCGCCGCCCTGGCCGTAGAAATGCCGAAAGTGCGCGCGTGCCACGACCGTATGCGTGAACTGAAGCATTCGCTGAAGTAAGCCGGCTTCGGTGAGCGTTGGGCTTCGCTGCGCTCAACCCAACCTACGACCTTTCTTGATTCGTAGAGTGGGCTGAGCGAGGCGAAGCCCAACCGCCCGCCACCGCAGGTTTTGTTTTAACCAGGCTGTACCGAATTTTTTAACGCAATACGAAACAAGGAACCTGAACCAAGCCAGAAGGCCGTGGTTCCAACCCAGTAAGGGTTCCTGACAAACAGGGTTTCGAACCCGAACCAAACGTAAGGAGAGACATCATGTTGAGTTGGGCCATTACCTTTCTGATCATCGCCATCGTCGCAGCAGTGTTGGGCTTTGGTGGTATTGCGGGCACCGCAACCGGCATCGCGAAAATTCTCTTTGTCGTGTTCCTGGTGATGTTCGTTGTTTCGCTGATCTTCGGCCGTCGCGGTCGAGTCTGACGCCATCAGCGCCACACCAAAACGCCCTCGTTAGAGGGCGTTTTTTTATGCCTGCGTTTTAGCGCGCAGCCCTGCGTTCAAGGCTTGAAGTTGCGTGCATCTTTGGCCCATACGTCCAGCACCGGGGCGAGGTCTTTCACCGTCAGTTGCGTGGTGTCGTTTTCCAGCCGCAGCCCGGTGCCCTTACGGACCACTTCGGCGACCGGCTTGCCCGTCGCGCCATCCAGCGCCTGCATTTCTACAAAGATGGTGGTGTCTTCATCGCGCGTGCCCGCTGCCGCCGTAGCCGCCGCGACAGCCAGCGCGATCGGGATGACTTCATAGAACTGCAAACCCTTGGCCGAGGTGTCGACGGCGGTAATGGCTGAACGCAGCACCAAGGTGTCGGCGTCGGCTTGGTTGACGATGCGCAAACGGCCTGCCAGTTCGCGTTTCATGGCCTGTTGCAGGTAGGTGGAAATGTCATTCAGTGCTTTCTGACTGACCTGCTCATTGGGCTTGGGCGCCGGGTAGAACTGCGGCTTTTCCACCAGCACGGAGCTGTAGTGGTTGAGGTCCAGGCCCGGCTTGGTCCAGCGCAGCACGGGCGCGCCACTGGCCGAAGTCGCCGGTTTGAGAATGGAATAGTCCGACAAAAAACCCGAGTACTGCTCAGGCTGAGTGGTAGAGCTGGAGCAACCCGCCATGAGCAAAGCGCTGCTCAGGGCAAAACTGGCGATCAATCGTTTAGTCATCCTTGAAACTCCTAAGCGAAACGTGAACCGGTGCGCACCGGCGGGCACTGCTGGCGAAGTGAGCCTAGCTGAGAAAAATGACCGTGCTGGTGCGGGTGTCGGTGGCAATGCAGCAAAGGGCGCCGCTATCATCTGCGGCACATCAAGAGGACGAACCATGCTCAACGGCTTGTGGCTGAGCTTTTTCATTGTTGCCGCCATTGCGGCGTTATCGCAGTGGTTGGTGGGCGGCAACGCCGGCGTGTTTGCGGCCATGGTCGAAGGCCTGTTCGCCATGGCCAAACTCTCGGTCGAGGTGATGGTGTTGCTGTTCGGCACCCTTACGCTGTGGCTCGGCTTTTTGCGCATCGCCGAGAAGGCCGGCATCGTCGATTGGCTGGCCCGCATGCTGGGCCCATTGTTCCGCCGCCTGATGCCCGAAGTGCCGCCAGGCCATCCGGCCTTGGGGCTGATCACCATGAACTTTGCCGCCAACGCCCTGGGCCTGGACAACGCCGCCACACCCATTGGCCTTAAAGCCATGCGCGCCCTGCAGGAACTCAACCCCAGCAGCACCACCGCGAGCAATGCGCAGATTCTGTTTCTGGTCCTCAACGCCTCGTCGCTGACCCTGTTGCCCGTGACCATCTTTATGTACCGCGCCCAGCAGGGCGCGCCGGACCCGACCCTGGTATTTCTGCCGATTCTGCTTGCCACCAGCGCCTCGACGCTGGTCGGTTTGCTCTCGGTGGCGGTGATGCAGCGCCTGCGCCTCTGGGACCCTGTAGTGCTCGCGTACCTGATTCCGGGCGCCTTGTTGCTCGGCGGCTTTATGGCGCTGTTGGCCGGGTTGTCGGCCACGGCGCTGGCCGGCTTGTCGTCGTTGCTGGGCAATCTGACCCTGTTCGGTTTGATTCTGCTGTTCGTGCTGGTCGGCGCGCTGCGCAAAGTGCCGGTGTACGAAACCTTCGTCGAAGGCGCCAAAGAAGGCTTCGACGTAGCCAAAAGCTTGCTGCCGTATCTGGTCGCCATGCTCTGCGCCGTCGGCGTATTGCGCGCCTCGGGGGCGTTGGATTTCGGCCTGGACGGCATTCGTTGGCTGGTCGAACAGCTGGGTTGGGACAACCGTTTTGTCGACGCCTTGCCCACGGCGCTGGTGAAACCGTTCTCCGGCAGCGCGGCGCGCGCGATGCTGATTGAAACCATGCAAAGCCAAGGCGTCGACAGCTTCCCCGCGTTGGTGGCGGCGACGATTCAAGGCAGTACGGAAACCACCTTCTACGTGCTGGCCGTGTATTTCGGCGCCGTCGGCATTCAGCGCGCGCGGCACGCCGTGGGCTGTGCGCTGCTGGCGGAATTTGCCGGCGTGGTGGCGGCCATTTCGGTGTGCTACTGGTTTTTCGGCGGCTAACGGGCCGCACGACGAGACGCCATGCAGGCGACGGCACGCTGACTAAACTCAGCCCATCGCCAACGCGCTTTGGGGTGGGTTATGTCTCTACGTTCGGTCAGTGTGGGTCTGCGTAACTTCATCGGCTTTGGCGTGTTGACGCTGTGCTTGTTGGTCACAGGTGGCGTCGCGCTCACCGAGTTGTCGAGCCTGCGTACCGATTTGATGGAAGTGAAAGACGTCTGGATGGGCGGTCTGGACTTGATGGCCAAGATCAAATCCGACCGCCAACTGATGCGCCTGGATGAAAACGAAATCGTCGCTCAGCCCAACGAGTTGACGTCGCTCGGCGCGGAAATCCGCACCATCACCGACCGCGTGCACGGCTACGACAAAGAGTACGAAGGCACGATCATTCTCGATGAAGACCGGCGCCTGTTCGGCGACTACGAAACCAAAAGCGACGCGTACGAAAACGCCCTCGACGCCGTGCTGGCAGGCATGGCCAGTGGCGGTGTGACGCCAGCGGTGGCAGCTCAATCTGAGCAAGCCTTCGATGCTTTGATTGCCTCGCTTGACGCACTGATCGCCCTCAACAACCGGGGCGCCGCCGAAGCGGGGTCGCGTGCCGAAGCCAGTGCCAACAACGCCACCGTGACCTTCAGCCTGATTCTGCTGGCCAGCGTTATTTTCACCGTGATTGCCGCCGTGCTGCTCAGCCGCAGCATCACCCGGCCGCTGGCGGTTCTGGCGGCGTCGGCCGAGCGCATTGCCGCCGGTGACCTCAGCCAGCCGGTGCCGGCTGAAGGCGCCGATGAGGTGACCCAGGTGCAGCGCTCGCTTGGCGGCATGCAAGGCACGCTGCGCGAAACCCTGCTGAACATCCAGAACTCCGCCACCCAACTCGCCTCGGCGGCCGAGCAGCTGCATGCGGTAACCGACGATTCTTCGCGCGGCATTACCCGGCAAAACGACGAAATTCAGATGGCCGCCACGGCGGTGACCGAGATGTCTGCCGCCGTCGACGAAGTGGCGCGCAACGCCAACCACACTTCCGACACGTCACGCGAAGCCCAGGAAACCGCCCAGGCCGGGCGCGAGCAGGTAAGCAGTACGCGAAACACCATCGAGCAACTGACAGACCGCTTGAACATCACCTCGACCACCATCGCCACGCTCGCCGACGAGGCCATCGCCATCGGCCGTGTGCTGGAAGTGATCCGCACCATTGCCGAACAAACCAACCTGCTGGCCTTGAACGCTGCCATTGAGGCGGCGCGCGCCGGTGATCAGGGCCGTGGGTTTGCGGTGGTGGCAGACGAAGTGCGCGCGCTGGCCCAGCGCACCCAAACCAGTACGCAGGAAATTGAGCGGATGATCAGCGCCATCCAAACCGCCAGCCAGCAGTCGGTGAGTGCGATGGAACAAAGCAGCGAATACGCCAGCCGCAGCCAGATCATGGCCAGCCAGGCCGATAGCGCGTTGCAACTGATCGCCGAGCGCGTCAACCAGATCAACGACATGAACCTGGTGATCGCCAGCGCGGCTGAGGAGCAAGCGAGCGTGGCGCGGGAAGTGGACCGCAACCTGGTCGCCATCCGCGACATCGCCGAACAGAACGCCACGGGTGCGCATGAGACGTCGGTGGCGAGTGATCAACTGGCTAAGTTGGCGAGTGATTTGAACGGGATGGTGCAGCGGTTTCGGTTGTAGCTAAGGGAGGAGGGTGGGCCAGAGGTCGGACCAGGTTGGGTTGGTGGATTCGATGAGGTTGATCTTCCACTCGCGTCGCCATTTTTTGAGCTGCTTTTCGCGGGCTATGGCAGTAAGCATGTGCTCGTGGACTTCGTAATACACGAGGCGGTGAACGTTGTAGGTTTTGCTGAAGCCGGGCATGGCTTCGGCTCGATGCTGCCAGATGCGTTGGACTGGGTTTGAAGTGACACCGATGTAAAGCGTGCCGTTTTTCTGGCTGGCGAGTATGTAGACCGTGGGAATCCTTTCCATGAGGTTTGTTCGTGTTTGAGGGGGCGCTTAGGTTTGTCGCTCGGCGCTGAAGGGGGAATCGGCCGGGTCCCTTTGTCCGACGGAAGATTCTGGATCCCGAATCGTCGGACCGCCGCGTTCGCGAGGATGACGGTGAAGGGGCAAACACCTCCGTCATCCTCGCGAACGCGGGGATCCAGTCTTTGGAAGGAGGGTGCGGCGTCCGGCTCGCGGTAGTTTGCGAAGGGCATGAGCGCAAGGCTTCTTTAACCCTCCGTCATCCTCGCGAACGCGGGGATCCAGGCTTTGGAAGGAGGGTGCGGCGTCCGGCTCGCGGTAGTTTGCGAAGGGCATGAGCGCAAGGCTTCTTTAACCCTCCGTCATCCTCGCGAACGCGGGGATCCAGTCTTTGGAAGGAAGGTGCGGCGTCCGGCTCGCGGTAGTTTGCGAAGGGCATGAACGCAAGGCTTCTTTAACCCACCGTCATCCTCGCGAACGCGGGGATCCAGGCTATTGAACCGAAGTGCCATCGCAAGAAAAAAGTGGCAACCCAACCCCTAAGGCGTCACCTCAAACCGCAACACCCCGATCACCTGCCCATCCTCAGTCAACACCCGCACCTCCCAATCCCCTTCCACTTCCTGCGGAAAGTTCTGTTTGTGCGTCCACGACCGATACCCCTTCGCCCGCCCGCCGCTGATGTCCAGGGCGATGCGGTCCATCTCTTCGCCGTTGTGGCGCCATACGTGGTAGATGCGTTCAGCCAAACCACGCGGCGCATTGATGGCGGTGTAGGCGTACAGACCTTTGGTGCGCAGATCATTGGCGGTCATGGTGCTCAGGCTTTCCCCCGGCGCGCGGTTGAAGTCGTCCAGTTCGGTGGTCACGGCCACTTCGGTCAGCCAAAGCGTGGCCGGCGGCACCCATGAGCGCAGCAACCAACCCGCACCGCCCAGCGCCAGGGTCAGGCCGATGAGCGCCAAACCACGCCACCAGCGTTGAATAGGAAAGGTCACCAGCAAACTGGGAAAAGACAGCGCCACCGCAATGCCCAGCGCCAGCTTGTAACTCTGCGCGGTGGTCAGGTGCAGGATGATGGGCAGCGCCGTCAGCAGCGCGGCGAACAGGGTCAGGGTGTGCATGGCCAGGTATAGCCAGCGGCGCGGGGCCAGCCATTTGTTGTAGATGGGGTCGATGATGCTCACCAGGCCGGCACAGGCCAGCAACCCGGTGAACATCAATTGCCCGCTGTTCCAGGTGGTGGTGATGATGAAAAACGGCAGCACGAAGAACAGGCTTTCCTGGTGGATCATCTGCGTCAGGTAACGCACCAGAGGTTGCGGCAGTTCGCGGCCAAAGAGCCTGGCGAACACGCGGGTCACGACGCTTTCCAGGGTCAGC
This sequence comes from Pseudomonas sp. AC136, assembly GCF_979258585.1. NCBI lineage: Bacteria > Pseudomonadati > Pseudomonadota > Gammaproteobacteria > Pseudomonadales > Pseudomonadaceae > Pseudomonas > Pseudomonas sp. AC136. The sequence continues at coordinate 3,006,104 of NZ_OZ409865.1, read as the reverse complement.
CATAGCCAGCTGATTAGCAGCATTACCGCAATGGGCGTGGCCAGCCGCGCTTGGCGGTCGACAAGCATGAAGCTCAAGGCGCCCGAGATAAAACCGAATGCCGCCACCACGCCGGGGTAGCGTTGCAGCAGCGCAATAACGGCGAGTGCGCGGTTTTTCCAGGTGTTTATCACGGCGGCAGACCGGCAGGTTGAAAAGCAGGAGCGCAGAATACGGGCGGACACAGCGGGGGTCCATGGTGGCGCTTTAAGTAGGAGTGCGGCGCGCTGATTACGTTGCGCTTGTTTGCGTGGCGGCGGCGCTGGCGCAATTGGCCACCGCCGCTGGCCGCCGTTGCCACTGTTGCCCGCCCGTTTGCGCCCGTACAGTGCGGCGGGCTAAAACAAAAATAAAGGGCCCGTTTATGAATTACGACGCGAGTTCTCAACTCATCCTCGGCCTGGTGCTGGCGGCGCTGATTTTCGGCGTGTCGCTGGAACTTCGCGTGGCGCAATTTCGCGCCATCGTGCGGCACCCGCAACCGGTGCTCGCCGGCATGTTGGGTCAATGCCTGCTGCTGCCCTGGCTCACGCTGCTGGTGACCTTGCTGGTCGACTTGCACCCTGGGCTGGAACTCGGCCTGCTGTTAGTGGCCTGCTGCCCCGGCGGCAATCTCTCCAATGTGATGACCCACCTGGCGCGCGGCAACACGGCCCTGTCGATGAGCATGACGGCGCTGTCCAGCCTGCTGGCGCTGGTGCTGTTGCCGCTCAATTTCGCGCTGACCAGCGCCTGCAACCCCGAAGCGTCCGCCTACCTGGCTGAGCGCTTGAGCAGCCTGCACGTCGATCACCTGAGCATCATCCTCAACCTGCTGTGGCTGCTCGGTCTGCCGCTGGCGCTGGGCATGTTGGTGGGCAACCTGTGGCCCCACGTGGCCGAGCGCATCATGCCGTGGTTCAAGCGCTTCGCCTTGCTCGCCTTCGCGTTTTTCGTGGTTGGCGCGTTGGCAAGCAATTGGAAAATGTTCACCGCCTCGCTCGGCTTGGTGCTGGTGTTGGTGGTGGTACACAACGCCAGCGCCATCGTGCTCGGTTGGTTGATGGCGAAGTTGGCGCGCCAGCGCGGCGCCAATTTGCGGGCCATGGTTATCGAGATTTCCATGCACAACTCCGGGCTTGCCTTGGGGCTGATCTTTTCCCAGTTTGGTGGCGAGGCCAACATGGCCCTCGTCGCAGCGCTGTGGGGCACCTGGCATCTGGTCAGCGGGTTGCTGCTGGTGCTGTTCTGGCGCAATCGCCCGCTGGCGGTGGCCGGCGCTGACAAGGAGACGCTGACATGCGCGTCCTGATTACCGGCGCGGCAGGTTTTATCGGCCAGCAACTGCTTAACGACCTGGCGGCGCAGCATCCCAAATGGACGTTGATCGCCGCCGACATCCGCTCACAAACCACGCAGGGTTTGAAAATGAATGTCGAGCCGGTGTTGCTCGATATCAGCCAGCCGAACCAGGTGCGCGAATGCGTGGCGGCGTGGAAGCCCGAGGCGATTGTTCATTTGGCGTCGGTGGTCACGCCGCCGCGCGGCATGAGCGACGCGCAGCTGCATGCGATTGATGTCGGCGGCACCCGCTCGATTGTTGAAGCGGCAGTGGCCAGCAGCGTGAAGCAGCTGATCGTCACCAGCTCCGGCGCGGCGTATGGCTATTTCCCGGAAAACGCCGAGTGGATCGACGAAAACGATCCGCTGCGCGGCCACCCGCATTTCGCTTACGCCAAGCACAAGCAGGAAGTGGAGGTGTTGCTGGCCAACGCCCGCCGCCATCATCCGCAGCTGCACCAGCTGGTGCTGCGGCCAGGCACGATTTTGGGTAAGCGGGTGAACAACCAGATCACCGACATGTTCAGCAAGCGCGCCGTGCTCGGTATTAAAGGCAGTGACAGCCGCTTTGTTTTTATCTGGGATCAGGACGTGGTCAGCATCATTCGCAAAGGCCTGGAAACCCATGCGCAAGGCATTTTTAACCTGGCCGGCGACGGCGCCCTGAGCCTGCGCGAGATTGCCGCGCTGCTGGGCAAGCCGTATCGGCCGTTGCCGGCCGGCCTGATCCGCAACGCCTTGCGCATTCTTAAACCGTTGGGGCTGAGCCAGTACGGCCCGGAGCAACTCGACTTTCTGCGCTACCGGCCGGTGCTGAGTAACCGCCGTTTGAAAGAAGAGTTCGGCTATCAACCGCGCTACAGCAGCCGCGAAGCCTTTATGGCGTTTTTGGCTGCACGCAACGGCTAAGGCTTCGCGGCGCTTGCTTAGGCGCGCTTCAGCGTCTTGACGCCTTCGGCGGTGCCCAGCAACAACAGATCGGCACCGCGCGCGGCGAACAAGCCGTTGGTGACCACGCCGACGATGGCGTTTATCTGGGTTTCCAGCTCCGCCGGGTTGGTGATCTGCATGTTCATCACATCCAGAATGATGTTGCCGTTGTCGGTAATCACGCCCTCGCGGTACACCGGGTCGCCGCCCAGTTTCACTAATTCGCGGGCGACATGGCTGCGGGCCATGGGAATGACCTCTACCGGCAAGGGGAAATTGCCCAGCACCGGCACCAGCTTGCTGCCGTCGGCAATGCAGATAAATGTTTGCGCCACGGCGGCGACGATTTTCTCGCGGGTCAGGGCAGCGCCACCGCCTTTGATCAGGTTCAGGTGCTCGTCGCTTTCGTCGGCGCCGTCGATGTAGAACTCCAGGTCGCTCACGCTGTTGAGTTCATACACCGCGATGCCATGGCCTTTGAGGCGCGCGGCGGTGGCTTCGGAGCTGGCGACGGCGCCATCGAAAGCGCCTTTGTGCTTGGCCAGCGCGTCGATAAAACAGTTAGCCGTCGAGCCGGTGCCGACGCCGACGATGCTCTTGTCATTGAGCTTCGGAAGAATGAAGTCAACGGCCGCCTGGGCCACGGCTTGCTTGAGTTGATCCTGAGTCATCGCGGGTTCTGCGCCTGAAGGTAAACGGGGAGGCGCGGATTATAGCCTTGGCGCCGGGTCGGGTGGCGCCAACATAGACGCCCAACAACAAGCCCCCGGTGGCCGCAGGCCAGAGCGCTGGAGTAGACTGGCCGACCCGCCCTGTAAGCCAAAGATGCCGCCATGCTTGAACAGTACGTGAAGAAAATCCTGACCTCGCGCGTCTATGACGTCGCGGTGGAAACCCCGTTGCAGCCCGCGCGCCAGTTGTCGGATCGCCTGGGCAATCAGATTCTGCTCAAGCGCGAAGATTTGCAGCCGGTTTACTCGTTCAAAATTCGCGGCGCGTACAACAAGCTGGCGCAGCTCAGCGCCGAAGAACTCGCCCGCGGCGTGGTTACCGCTTCGGCCGGCAACCATGCGCAAGGCCTGGCATTGGCCGCCAAACACCTGGGCGTTAAAGCCACCATCGTGATGCCGCGCACCACGCCCGAGCTGAAGGTTAACGGCGTGCGCAGTCGCGGCGGCCGCGTGGTGCTGCATGGTGACGCCTTCCCCGAGGCGCTGGCCCATTCGCTCAAGTTGGTCGAGGAAAAAGGCTACGTCTATATCCACCCGTACGACGATGAGTACGTCATCGCCGGCCAGGGTACGGTGGCAATGGAAATTCTTCGCCAGCAGCCCGGCGCGATCGAGGCCATTTTTATCCCGGTCGGCGGCGGCGGGCTGATTGCTGGGATGGCCGCCTACGTGAAGTACCTGCGTCCGGAGATCAAGATCATCGGCGTCGAGCCAGACGACTCCAACTGCCTGCAAGCCGCCTTGGCGGCGGGCGAGCGGGTGGTGCTGAGCCAGGTGGGCCTGTTCGCCGACGGCGTGGCGGTGGCGCAGATCGGCAAGCTGAACTTCGACATCTGCCGCGAGCACGTCGACGAGGTCATCACCGTCAGCACCGATGAAATCTGCGCGGCGATCAAAGACATCTACGACGACACCCGCTCGATCACCGAGCCGTCTGGCGCCTTGGCCGTGGCGGGCATCAAGAAGTACGTCGAGCGTGAAGGCGTGACTGGCAAGGTACTGGTGGGCATCGACTCTGGCGCCAACGTGAACTTCGACCGCCTGCGCCATGTGGCCGAGCGCGCCGAACTGGGCGAGGGCCGCGAGGCGATCATTGCCGTGACCATTCCGGAAAAGCCCGGCAGCTTCAAAGCGTTCTGCGAAGCCATCGGCAAGCGCCAGATCACCGAATTCAACTACCGCTACCACACCGACAAAGAAGCGCACATTTTCGTCGGCGTGCAGACGCACCCGGATACCGATCCGCGTTCGGCGCTGGTGGAAGGGCTGCGCGCCCAGGGCTTTCCGGTGCTCGACCTGACCGACAACGAACTGGCCAAGCTGCACATTCGCCACGCCGTGGGCGGCCATGCGGCGGCGGTGCCGGACGAAAGCGTGTTCCGTTTCGAATTCCCGGAACGGCCGGGTGCGCTGTTCAACTTTCTCACCAAGCTGGGCGGGCGCTGGAATATCACCATGTTCCACTACCGCAACCACGGCGCCGCCGATGGCCGCGTGCTGGCAGCGCTGCAAGTGCCGGAAGACGAGCGTCATCTGCTGCCGGCCGCGTTGGAGGAAATCGGCTATCCGTACTGGGATGAAAGCGCCAATCCGGCCTACAAGCTGTTTCTTGGTTAATTAATGATCAGATGCGCAGCCGCCATTGGGCGGCATGGGCACGCCTGACAGGGACGCGACATGGAACATTATCTGCTCTTCAAAATTCTCCACGCCGCCGTGGCCGTGCTGCTGCCGCTGGGCGTGATCGCCCATATCTTTATGCTCTGGAAAGCCCAGCGTCGCGGCGACTTGGCCGTGCTGCAACGCAAAGTGCGCCGCACCCGCGTGATGAGCCTGCCGGTGTTCGCCGTGCTGGCCGCCACGCTGCCGGTGAGTGGCTTTTACCTGGTGCACATCGCCGGCTGGCCGCTGAGCCAGTTGTGGCTGCTGGTCAGTTCGGTGCTGTTTATCGTGCTGTTTATTGTCGGCCTGTTGCTGTCGGGCCGCCTGGCCGCGTGGGAAGTGCTGGGCCCGGTGGCCGCGCCGCAACGGTTGCAGCGCTTTGCGCTGGTGTACGGGGTGTTGATTCTGGTGTTGCTGGTGGCGATTCTTGGCCTGATGGGCGCCAAGCCGGCGTAAGAAAAAGCAAAAACTCGAGGCTAAAGCCTCTCCCACAAGGGGCGCGGTCCTTGTAGGAGAGGCTTTAGCCTCGATGCCGTTGAGATCAGCCGCGCAGGCTAATCACCGGCCAACCCCGGCGCTCAGCTTCGGCGCGCAGCGTGGGGTCCGGGTCAACGGCGAACGGGTTGGCGACTTTCTCCAGCAGCGGCAAATCGTTCATCGAGTCGCTGTAGAAGTAGCTGTCGTCCAGGTTCAGGCCGGTTTCTTCCAGCCAGCGGTTCAGTCGCGTCACTTTCCCTTCTTTAAAGCACGGCACGTCGGTGGTGCGCCCGCTGTAGCGGCCGTTGGCCATCTCGCATTCGGTGGCCAGCAGCGTGTCGACGCCTAAGCGCGCGGCAATCGGGCCGGTGACGAAACGGTTGGTGGCGGTGATGATCACCAGCTTGTCGCCCGCCGCGCGGTGCTTCTCCAGCAACGCCAAAGCGGGCGCGAGGATGATCGGCTCAACGCAATCGCGCATGAACTCGCGGTGCCATTGATCCAATTGGGCCATGTCGGTGCGGCCGAGAATTTCCAGGCTGAAGTTCAGGTAGTCGGTGATGTTCAGCTTGCCGGCCAGGTAATCCTGATAAAACTCGTCGTTGCGCGCTTTGTAAGTAGCTCCGTCGAGGAAGCCGCGCTCGCACAGGTAATCGCCCCAGGCGTGATCGCTGTCGCCAGCCAGAAGGGTGTTATCGAGGTCGAACAGGGCCAGGCGCATACGTAATCTCGCTTTACAGATATCAAAAAGTTGACGGCTCAAGGGACGGTGAAACCGAGCGTAGTCGTTTTCCCAAGGGCGGAACAATACGGGGTTTGAAGGCACCTGCCCATAAGGTTGGAAGGCGCGTTGCTGGCATCACGACCTTTGTGAAAGAATGCAAAAACATGCGTTTACGAGGTTGTGCCGTGATCGATTCTGATGGTTTTCGCCCGAATGTCGGCATCATTCTTACCAATGATGTTGGGCAAGTGCTCTGGGCTCGTCGTATCAATCAGGACGCCTGGCAGTTTCCGCAAGGCGGCATCAATGACAACGAGTCCCCCGAAGAAGCGCTGTATCGCGAATTGAACGAAGAAGTCGGGTTGGAGCAGGAAGATGTGCAGATTCTTGCCTGCACCCGCGGTTGGTTGCGGTATCGTCTGCCGCAGCGCTTGGTCCGTACTCACAGTCAGCCGTTGTGCATCGGGCAAAAGCAGAAGTGGTTTCTGCTGCGCCTGAAATCCGCCGAAGAGCGGGTGCGCATGGACCTGACTAACAAACCTGAATTCGATGGCTGGAAGTGGGTAAGTTATTGGTACCCGCTGGGCCAGGTTGTGACATTCAAGCGTGAGGTGTACCGCCGCGCATTGAAGGAATTGGCGCCGCGCCTTCTCGCGCGAGATTGACGATGCAAGCTATAAGACCGACCTAGGAGTTCACCTCGAGCCATGCTCAACACGCTGCGCAAGATCGTCCAGGAAGTGAACAGCGCCAAAGACCTCAAGTCGGCGTTGACGATCATTGTGCAGCGGGTAAAAGACGCCATGGGCAGCCAGGTGTGCTCCGTTTACCTGCTCGACCCCGAAACCAATCGCTTCGTGCTGATGGCCACCGAGGGCTTGAACAAGCGCTCCATTGGCAAAGTCAGCATGTCGCCCAGCGAAGGTCTGGTCGGCCTGGTGGGCACGCGCGAAGAACCGCTGAACCTCGAAAACGCCGCCGACCATCCTCGCTACCGCTACTTCGCCGAAACCGGTGAAGAGCGCTACGCCTCCTTTCTCGGCGCGCCGATCATTCACCACCGGCGGGTGATGGGCGTTTTGGTTATTCAGCAAAAAGAGCGTCGCCAGTTCGACGAGGGCGAAGAAGCCTTCCTGGTGACCATGAGCGCCCAGCTCGCCGGCGTTATCGCCCACGCTGAGGCCACCGGTTCCATCCGGGGTCTGGGCCGTCAGGGCAAAGGCATTCAAGAGGCAAAATTCACTGGCGTGCCGGGCTCGCCGGGCGCTGCCGTGGGTACGGCGGTGGTGGTATTGCCGCCTGCTGACCTTGAGGTGGTGCCCGACAAAACCGTTTCCGATATCGCCGCCGAACTGCTGCTGTTCAATCAGGCCCTGGAGCGCGTGCGCGCCGACATGCGTGCGCTGTCTGCCAAGCTCGCCACGCAACTGCGGCCGGAAGAGCGCGCGCTGTTCGACGTGTACCTGATGATGCTCGACGACGCGGCCCTCGGCGGCGAAGTAACCACCGTGATCAAAACCGGTCAGTGGGCGCAGGGCGCGTTGCGCCAAGTGGTGGGCGAGCACGTCAACCGCTTCGGTTTGATGGACGACGCCTACCTGCGCGAGCGCGCCTCCGACGTCAAAGACCTCGGCCGCCGCCTGCTCAGCTACCTGCAACAAGCGCGTCAGCAGAACCTGGTTTACCCCGACAACACCATTCTGGTCAGCGAAGAGCTGACCCCGGCCATGCTCGGCGAAGTGCCGGAAGGCAAGCTGGTGGGCCTGGTCTCGGTACTCGGTTCGGGTAACTCCCACGTTGCGATTTTTGCCCGCGCCATGGGTATTCCCACGGTGATGGGTGCGGTCGATCTGCCGTATTCGAAAATCGACGGCATTCAGCTGATCGTCGACGGCTACCACGGTGAAGTGTTCACCAACCCCAGCGACGTGCTGCGCAAGCAATACGTTGAAGTGGTGGAAGAAGAACGCCAGCTCACCCAGGGTTTGGCGGCGCTGCGCGAATTGCCGTGCGAGACCCTCGACGGCCACCGCATGCCGCTGTGGGTGAACACCGGTCTGCTGGCCGACGTGGTGCGCGCCCAGGAGCGCGGCGCTGAAGGCGTTGGCCTGTACCGTACCGAAGTGCCCTTCATCATGAAAGAGCGCTTCCCCAGCGAAAAAGAACAGCTGGCCATCTACCGCGAGCAGTTGGCCGCTTTCCATCCGCTGCCGGTGACCATGCGCAGCCTGGACATCGGCGGCGACAAGGCGCTGTCGTACTTTCCGATCAAAGAAGACAACCCGTTCCTGGGCTGGCGCGGCATTCGCGTCACCCTCGACCACCCGGAAATTTTCCTGGTGCAGACCCGCGCCATGCTCAAGGCGAGCGAAGGCCTGGATAACCTGCGCATTCTGCTGCCGATGATTTCCGGCACCCACGAACTGGAAGAAGCGCTGCACCTTATCCACAGGGCGTGGGGCGAGGTGCGCGACGAAGGCACCGACGTACCGCTGCCGCCAGTCGGCGTGATGATTGAAGTGCCGGCCGCCGTTTACCAAGTGCGCGAGTTGGCGCGGCAGGTGGATTTCCTCTCCGTGGGCTCCAACGACCTGACCCAATATCTGCTCGCCGTCGACCGCAACAACCCGCGGGTCGCCGATCTCTACGATTTCCTCCATCCCGCCGTATTGCAGGCGCTGAAGCTGGTCGTCGACGGCGCTCACGCCGAAGGCAAGCCTGTGAGCATTTGTGGCGAGATGGCCGGCGACCCGTCGTCCGCCGTGTTGCTGATGGCCATGGGTTTTGACGGCCTGTCGATGAACGCCACCAACCTGCCGAAGGTGAAATGGCTGCTGCGTCAGATCAGCCTGGGTAAGGCCAAAGAGCTGCTGGCGCAGATCATGACCATCGACAATCCACAGGTTATCCACAGCACCTTGCACCTGGCGCTGCGCAATCTTGGCTTGAGCCGCGTGCTTAACCCGGCGTCGGTCATTCAGTCTTAAAGCCTCTCCCGGCGAAAACCGGGAGAGCGTCTTCAGTCTTCCAGCCGCACCTCACCCAAATGCCCGCCGTAGGGCCCAAAGCTGCGCTCGATCAGCACGCGTTTGCCGTCTGCTTGCGTGATCAGGACCGTGCAGGCGCGTGTGCCGTAGGTGCGGCTGGCGATAAACACGGTCGACAGCAATTGCTCGGTGGCCAGGCCAATCCCGGTGTCGGGCAGTGCCGTGTCGGGTGGGCGTTGCGAGTCGGTGAGAATGGAAAACAGCGCCTCGGGCTCAGGCGCATCGAGTAGCTCGTTCAGCGCGGCTTTGGCTCTATCGAGCTTCGGCCACGGCGTGTCCAGGCTGTCGTTTGACAGGCCGTACACACCCGGCGGCAGCAAGCGCGGTTGGCCTTCGCGGGAGTTGAAAAACCACACGCCGTCGCGGTCGCCCAGCAGCAGATTGAAGCCCGAATAATTGCCCGCGCGTTCCGCCAGGTCGTCCAGATACGCAGCCGGCGGCAGGTCGCTGCGTAAGAACTCCGCGACCAATTCGCCGCGTGAACGGCCGAGCGGGGGCTGGCGGGGGTCGCGAATATTGGTCAGCGCGGCAAAGCGACCGGCACTGCCGATGCCCAGCCAACTGCCGCCCGCTTCCAAGTCGCGTCCGGCGAGTACGTGTGGTGCATCTTCCCAGGGGGCTAGCGGCAGGGCAGGTCGGTCATAGAATTCATCACGGTTGGCAGCCAGCACCAACGGCTGGTCGTGGCCAGGGCGCCACGCGAAAACAATCAGGCACATCACCCATTCCTTAATCGGCAGACAACTGGCGCAGTGGCTCTGCGTACAGGTACTCCCGTGCCGGGAGGCTAGCTCACTTTACCCAAGCCGGTAGGACGCTTCCATTGCGGGCCGGTGAAAAATCTACAGCCCGGCGGCATCTCTGGAGAGCCAAGGTGGCTTCCGTTACCATGCCGCATTGTTTTCGGGGGTGCCGATGGAATTCCTGCTCTATTTGCTGCTGGGTGCCGGGGCCGGTGTGCTGGCCGGGCTGTTCGGCGTGGGCGGCGGCATCATCATTGTTCCCGTGCTGGTTTTCAGTTTCACCGCGCAAGGCTTCGACCCGGCCATCCTCACGCAGATGGCAGTTGGCACCTCCTTGGCCACCATCATTTTCACCTCCATCAACGCCGTTCGTGAGCACCACCGCAAAGGCGCGGTGAACTGGACGATCGTGCGCTGGATGGGCCTGGGCATTGTCGTCGGCGCCGGCCTTGGCGCCCTGACGGCCAAATCGATTCACGGCGAATACCTGCAAAAAATCATCGGTGTGTTTGCCATCGCCGTGGCCATTCAAATGGCCTTCTCGTTGAAGCCCAAAGCTACGCGTGGCGTGCCCGGCAAAACCGGCCTCGGTGCAGCGGGTGCGTTGATCGGCTGGGCGTCGGCGATTTTTGGCGTCGGCGGCGGCTCCATGACCGTGCCGTTCCTGAGCTGGCGCAGCGTGCCGATGCAGCAGGCGGTGGCCACTTCGTCGGCGTGCGGCTTTCCCATCGCCCTGGCCAGCGCGCTGAGTTTTATCCTATTGGGCTGGCATGACCCACGGTTGCCAAGTTGGAGCCTGGGCTTCGTCTACTTGCCGGCTTTGTTGGGCATCGCCCTGACCAGTATGTTTTTCGCCCGTTACGGCGTGCGCCTGGCCCATCGGCTGTCGCCGGTGTTGCTCAAGCGCCTGTTCGCCCTGCTGCTTGTCAGCGTGGGTTTGAGTTTCTTGATTTAAGGAGTCCACATGCTGGCTTACCCGAATATCGACCCGGTGGCCCTGGCCATCGGCCCGCTGAAAATCCACTGGTACGGTTTGATGTACCTGGTGGGCATCGGCGGTGCCTGGTGGCTGGCTTCGCGCCGGCTGGAGCGTTTCGACGCCACCTGGACCAAAGAAAAACTCTCCGACCTGGTGTTCTGGGCGTCGATGGGCGTAATCGTCGGTGGGCGTTTGGGTTACGTGCTGTTCTACGATCTGCCGGCCTACATCGCCAACCCGCTGCTGATTCTGGAAGTGTGGCGCGGCGGCATGTCGTTCCATGGCGGCTTTATCGGCGTGATGCTGGCGATGCTCTGGTTTGGCCGCCGCAACGGCAAAAGCTTCTTCGAGCTGATGGACTTTATCGCGCCGCTGGTGCCGATCGGCCTGGGTGCCGGGCGTATCGGCAACTTCATCAACGCCGAACTCTGGGGCAAGGCCACCGACGTGCCGTGGGCCATGATTTTCCCCACCGACCCGGCGCAACTGCCGCGTCACCCCTCGCAGCTGTATCAGTTCGCCCTTGAAGGCGTGGCGCTGTTCGCCATTCTCTGGTTCTACTCGCGCAAGCCACGGCCAACCATGGCTATCTCCGGCATGTTCGCGCTGTTCTACGGCATCTTCCGTTTTATCGTTGAGTTCGTCCGCGTGCCGGACGCGCAGTTGGGCTACCTCGCCTGGGGCTGGCTGACCATGGGCCAGGTGCTGTGCGTGCCGATGATCGTCGCTGGCCTGGCCCTGGTCGTCTGGGCCCACCGCCGCGCGCCCGTGGTTGCCAAAGGAGTCGTGCAATGAAGCAATACCTCGACATGATGCGCCTGGTGCGCGAGACCGGGACCTTCAAGGCCGACCGCACCGGCACCGGCACGTACAGCCTGTTTGCCCACCAGATGCGCTTCAACCTGGCCGATGGTTTTCCGCTGGTGACCACCAAGAAGTGCCACCTGAAATCCATCATTCACGAGCTGCTGTGGTTCCTTCAGGGCGACACCAACATCAAGTACCTGAAAGACAACGGCGTGCGAATCTGGGACGAATGGGCCGACGAAAACGGCGACCTCGGCCCGGTGTACGGCTACCAATGGCGCAACTGGCCGGCGCCCAATGGTGAGTCGGTGGACCAGATCAGCAAGCTGATCGAGATGATCAAAAAGAACCCGGATTCGCGCCGCCTGATGGTTTCGGCCTGGAACCCGGCGTTGGTCGACCAGATGGCGTTGCCGCCGTGCCACGCGCTGTTCCAGTTCTATGTCGCCGACGGCAAGCTCAGCTGCCAGCTGTACCAGCGCTCGGCGGATATCTTCCTTTTATACCCCCAGTCAGAATCTGCACATTACGCAGCAGCAGCGTAGAAATCCCTCCTTGCGAAGCGGTTTTATTGTGCTTTAGTGAAATTGCACATTCTGAAACCGCGCTAAGCCGCGAAGTGAGTGATCCAGGTGACTGTTGTCACGGCAAAGCTGGTCAAATTGAATCTCCGAGATTCGCTGCTGAATGAAGACGGCGCAATCGTTGACAGTGTTGTGTCACTCACTGGCGCAGGTGTTTTCGATGATGACGAGCGACTAATGCCTCTAGCATCCTCATACCTTTCTCATGGATTGAGAATGGGCAGGATGGCAGAGCACTCGGCAACTACCTATGGCAGGAATATTGAGTACCTCACAACTCATCTGAGGAGCCTGCCAGGCTTTAGAAATGAAAGTCGAGATGACTCATTAATCAGCGTCAGTCGTCCCGTTGTTGAAAGCTACTTAAGAAAGCTGCAGCAGGACGAGTTATCCAGCAAGACAATCAGGAACAGAGACGCGACCTACAATGCGTTTTTTAATGATTACCTCTGCGCTCCGATTGACGATTGTCCCCCCCTCCGCACTCTGCCTAGCCCTTATGCTAATGGACTTATCTCTCCCGCACCAAAGAGTCGACTGGTTATTGCGTGTAAATTAGCCGAGCTGAAGGAGTTGATACTTGCAACTAGTAGCGAGCGTGAGCGCTGTGTTCTGCAATTTATATTTGACGCCGGTGTAAGACGATCTGAGTTGCCGCGAGTGACATTGGCCGAAATCGATGAGGCGCTCCACTTCGGCTCCACAAATTTCATTTCAATAAAAAATAAAGAGTCCGTGCAAGCAAGCTACTGCCCATTACTAGTACATGGTAGTAAGGGTCGTGGCGGAGAGTTTAAAGAGCGATATACCCTTATTAGCAAGGAAACTCTGTATCGGATAAAGCGCTATCACGCATCACCCTTATATAAGTTATATGCACGAAAATACAAAAACGCTGCATCGACTCCGGCTTTCTTCAATGCAGAGGGGCAGCCGTTTAAGCCGAATTCTATTAGCAAATTGCTTGAAAGAGTTTCTGCCAGGGCATTGAAGCTGCTTAAGATAAGAAAGCCGATATCGCCGCACAAACTTCGTCATGGCAACGCCCATATTATGATTAACAGCTCTGACCTAGGGAGGGATCTTCTGGAGCGAATGGTGATCGTTCAGAAATCTCTTGGGCATGCCAATTTTTCAACGACGGAAATGTATTCACATGTAACGCAAGATGTATATCGGCTTTTGTGCGATGACAGTATGGAGCAAAGAACGAAAGCGGGGGAAATGGAAGAGCTCTGTCTTCAAACTAGGTTGAAAATGAAACCTGGTGAGAAAAAATGAGTGCAAAACGTAGTAGTGCGGAGATAGATGCAAGCCTTCAGCGTTGGGCAAATAAAGTAACGGCATGCAGAAATAGCCTATTGCAAGTCAGATTTGGAGCTAAAGGGCATCTGAGCTTCTCACCTTATTATCTGCAACAAGAAACTGGTATACGCTCTATATGTTGGAGAGGTAGAGAGCATATTTACGATTGGGTTGTGGATGCTCTGAAAAAAGAGAAAATTGTTATTGATGGCCATACTGCCGGAGCTTGTGAATGGCGGAGAAAACTTCTTTTCTGGTTTGAAAGCAAAACTCTGGAAGAGAAAAGGTTAATCAGACTATTTGGTAATTCTATAAGAATCAATGGTTATTTGAATAGAGTGTCTGGGTTTGAAGGTATAGCTAAAGCTAGATCTGCCTTCAGCTTAGTGAAGCAAACTTTTTCGGAGATAGAGGCGAAGCTTAGTGACTTGGGTGTTGTTAGTGGTGACTATAAAAAGGTAAAAGATCGCAAAAAGCGGATAGATAGCAATAACGAAGTCGGACTGGCGGCACGTTACGAAAGTCTTAAATCAAAAGTTATAGTCGGCGTGAACGATGTAATAGTTCCTGAACAGCCATTTTTGCATTTACTTCACCTTTTCTCTGCATCATCGATGCTAACGAAACCAAGTGGCCATAACAATTATACAAATGCCTATAAGTACTTGATCGAGCACCTAGAAACTATAGGGTTTACTGGATTCGAGCCATTAGAAGAAATACTCAAGCCTTACACGTTACTTAGATTTAGGGAGTTTCTGAAAGATAAGATCGTAGAGGGTGAAATCTCTACAGCCTACGGCACTGGCATGATGAGCTCCAGCCGAATTGTAATGAGGAGATTTATTGGCCTCGAAGGTAGTCCTATCTCTACATTTATTGACGCCGCTGGGTTCGATGTAATTAGGGAAAGTGAAACATACAGGCCGTACCCCCCAAAACAAAGAAGTGACATAGCTCAAGCGATCCTTAGGGAGATTGACGAGACTAATTCTCTTGCTGACCAATATGTTCCTACCGGTCTAGGACAAAACCCTGTAGATGACTGTGGTGGCATCATCTTTAAGAGGGTTAATGAGTTAAATGCAAGGTGGCATTTCGAAAATAAATTAAACTGTCAGCCGTGCTTTAATCGGGCAGATAGGAATTACTCATGTCATGAGCGTTTATTTCTTCTTATTTTAAAGCGCTTGGGGTTGCCACCTAAAACAGCATACACCAGGTGGGGTGTACCGTGCGGGGTTAGCTCTAGAATGCTTGCTCCTTACGTGGCGAGATTAGCACAGATAACCGGAATGAACTCCGAATCACTTATCGGCTTAGAAATTGAAGACTTTGTTGAAAAACACCCAGTAAGCAACAGGCCTTGCTTGACATATTGGAAAGAGCGATCGTCTGGAGATAAGATCTATCATTTAGATCTCTTTCACGCTGATATATCTTGGTTGACCGGTTCGCAAGCTAAAGAGGTACGTAAAATATTTGAGAGCGTTATCAAACTCACTCGTCGCATCAGAGAGCGTGCTCCAGAGTCTATAAGAAGGAAGTTGTTCATTTTTGAGGCGAAGACTCAAAAAGCAGGGGAAATATCTTCGCTTGAGATATCAGGCTGTTCCGGATTAGTTAGGATATATAGATCGTTTGTGGCTGACCATGGCCTGACAGATGAAAACGGCGCACCATTGATTCTTTCGTCTTCAAGGTTCAGACCTAGCTTCATTGCCGAATTGGTTGAGCGTGGGGTCTCAATAAGAGAAATTCAAGCCATGCTTGGGCATAAGAAAATTAAAACAACCTTGGCTTACTTGGACAAAATGCAATTCGGTAAATTCGCACGGGATAACCTGAGCGTTGCACTTGAGAAAATACACAAACAAACGATTGCTCAAAAAGAAGAGGTGATTAAAAGAACGAGTGAGCCAGGTGATAGATTAATTTTTAGATCTAGCTTGGTGTCTTGTAGAGATGCAATGAACCCTCCTGACTTTATAAGAGAGTCTGCTGGCTACAGACCTGGTCGCCCTTGTAACCTTCTAAACAAATGTCTCGGATGCGGCAATAACATAGTTACCGCCTCCAATTTGCCTGAGCTATTTGCGATGCAGAGACATTACCTCAATATTATTCGCGTAACTCGAGTTTTAGACACTCCGTATGGTGACGTCGTTCGAGAAAACCTTGATATTCTGGACTCGATACTCAATCCTGAGCGCTCAGACTTTGGTATAGAAGAGCTGAAATGGGCTGAAGCGTTGAGTCATAACATCGAGCTTAGTCCCATGATTGAAAGTGTGTCGGAATGATAGAGCATTTATACGCACTTCTGACAGAGTTGCCAAAGTGGCGGAAGATACTAATAGATTTAATGTCTTCTGATCTCACATATGAAAAAAATTTATCCGCTGAATTAGTGTCCATTTATAATGGTTTGCTCGACATGCCAGTTAGTAAGCTTTCGAAATTCAGCATGATGGTCTGGGACTTCAATTCTGATGTTCCGAATGCTGCCAGGAATATGCAAGGCTCTCCACTTCGCATGGATTTCTCTCGCTACAATGGATTCAATAACGCGATTATTTTTGAAGTCAAACTGGCTTTCCTCTGCAATCTGCTCTTCACTAAAAACCTAGGCGTCGGTAGCAAATCAAAAAAACCTTTAAGTCCTGCTTCGGTTATAACTACTTTTTCTAGTGGCCTTCATTTTATAAACACAATGTGTGGTATTGCCAGGGAGACATTTGGAGATGAATATTTTACTGACAGTAATCTCGGGTTGCGCTCTTTTACTGCCCCTGACTATAGAGAAGCAGCGTTAGTACATACACATGTCTTCGGCCAAGGATTGAAAACATGTTTCAGAGTCCTTCGCTCGCCTTATTTAGAGGATATATTCGGTGGTTTTCTGCCGTATATCGAATTAGATTCGTTGTTATGGAACTGCGCTTCGAATCGGGGGGCGAACGAAAGGAGCAAGGTTTTATCGAATCATATTTTTGAGAAGGCATCAAAAGATTCTTCATATATGATCGTGGATTTTCTTAACGCTTTAGGCCATAAGATTGAAGACTCCCACGCGCTTTCCAGGTGTATTTCTGAAGAGTATTTTATTTCTGAACTTGTCGCACACACCCCAGGCAACTTCGATATATACGTAGCTATTCGCCTTGGGAAAGCAGGCTATAGCCCTAGCGATATAATACCCAATCTAATGGGTTCCGCAGATCGTTTTTGGTCTGATAGAAATTTTGGAGAGTTCAAATCAGAAACATTGCTTCGCGACATGTCATCAGCTGTAAATGATAATTATAGGGACTATTTGAATGTAATAGATTGCGCTTGCTGTTTCATCATTGGCTTATATACAGGAATGCGACCTTCAGAATTGGCAGACCTCCTTGTGCACTCTTGTTTGCAGCCTGACGGGACTCATGAGCTCATTGTGTCCAATCTGGCTAAGCACCATGAGGGACTGTCTAAGTTGTTTGATGATAAATGGATTGCTATTCCAATAGTTAGAGATGCAATTCATGCGCTGCAGTATATATTTCGTTACACCCAGAACCCTTATGCTTTCTCGAGCGGTATGACCTTGCCGAAGGGTGGACGCGCTAATTCTTCACCCTCAAACGGCATGTGTTACAAGCTCAAGAACCTAGTTGATAATATTTTTGATGAGAACGAACTTAGTGAAACTGAGCTGTACCCTTATGTGCTGAGGCATACACTCGCGTTCCAAATGTATCGTGCCGAAATTGGTCTTCCGTTTATTTCTTATCAGCTTAAGCATTTTACTGACCTAATTGAGCCTATCGAGCGATTTAACTCGTTTAGCATCACGACTCTTGGTTATGGTGACATTGGTGACATTCTGTCTGCCGGAGGAAGCAAAATTAATGGTTCGGAAACGCTAAGACATAAGGCCGGACGCGAGTATGTGGAAAACTATTGTGACCCAGACGGGAATTTTGCTGGGGCTAACGCAAGCAGCCATCGAGATCGTATGGTGCGATTCTTTGAGGGCTACATGGCGGCTGGTTACACCAAGGATCAAATCTTCGATCAGATGGCCAAACAAGGGGTTGCACTAATAAACGTTGGTCGTGGCTTTTGTTATGGGGGTATGAGTGACGACAGTGATCCTTCATTACCTTGCATTGGTGGATTGAAGTGCAATCCGAATAATTGCTCCAATGCAGTTGTCACCAAGGCAAACGCTCCCCAATGGAAAGAGGTTTATTATTCGAACCAGCAAGCTCTTAATAGTTCTTCAACTGATAGTAATCGTGAGAATATCATTCTCGCCATGAATGAAGCCGAAGGCGTTCTTATTTATCTTGGTGAGAAAATCAATAAATGAATCGCCAAAGTTATGATACTCAGAATGATTCTGACTTCAATGAGAATACTGAGCTTATTTTAGGTGCGATCCAAACCATTGCTGGTAACGCAAATCTTAAGCCTACACTTGCCGAGCTCCAGCGTTTAACCGGGCTTCATCGTAATACTTTAAGCAACCGCTCTTGGCCTTTAGATCGCTTGCGAGAAATAAAGAGCAATCGGGTACGCAAAGAAGCGTCTCTCAAAGAGCTATCCGTTCGTCAGAAAGATCCAGTTAAGGTTTTATCTGAGCGGCTCGAGAAAAGTCGTTTAGAAGTATTGTATTGGTTCAACCAAAGTAAGGATCATGAAGGTTCACTTTTCAGCCTCGACCGACGGCACAAGGACTTGTTGCTTTCTAGAGACTATTACATGGCAGAGGCCAGAGAACTCAAGCGAAAGCTCAACGAAATTGAGGCTGAAAATGTTAAGCTTAGAGATGCTTTGCAAATAGTTAGCACCACCAAAGTCGAGGTTTCTCAGTGAAGGCATATCAGGATTTGCTTGCAGATGTCCTCCAGGGCGGAGCTCAGAAAGGTGACCGCACAGGTACAGGCACTATCAGCGTTTTTGGCCGTCAGTTCCGCCACAACCTCGAGGATGGCTTTCCTTTGCTGACCACCAAGAAGGTTCACTACAAGGGGGTAGTGAACGAGCTTCTGTGGTTCTTGAAGGGCGATACCAGCACCAAGTGGCTCAAAGAGAACGGGGTTAGCATTTGGGATGAGTGGGCGACCGAGGATGGTGATCTGGGCCCTATCTACGGTAAGCAGTGGACAGAGTGGCCGACGAAAGATGGGAAGACCATCAACCAGATCGATTACGTCGTAAACACCCTGAAAACCAACCCAAACAGCCGTCGTATCCTTTTCCACGGCTGGAACGTTGAGTACCTGCCTGACGAGAAGGTCAGTGCTCAGGAGAACGTAAAAAACGGCAAGATGGCGCTCCCCCCTTGCCACCTGCTGTATCAGTTCTACGTGGCCAACAACAAGCTGTCGGCTCACCTGCTGATTCGTTCGTCAGACCTGTTCCTGGGCTGGCCGTACAACTGCGCTTCGCTCGCAACGCTTACCCATATGCTGGCTCAGCAGTGCGATTTGGGGCTGGGCGAAATCGTCATCACGATGAGCGATGCACATATCTACTCCAATCACCTGGAGCAGGTGAAGACGCTTCTTTCGCGTGAGCCTAAAGCGTTGCCGAAGCTAGTAATCAAGCGTAAGCCGGCGAGCATTTATGACTACACGTGGGAAGACTTCGAGCTTGTAGGTTACGACCCACACCCGCACATCGCGGCGCCAGTAGCAATCTGAAATATTTGTGGCGATTGAATAGACCTGCATCTGCCTCCACCTCTGGCAGGTGACAGGTCTTTTTAATGCCGCATCAATAAGCCCCGTCTCAGTTAGCGGTGAGCGCTACCTCACCCTTAAGTTTTTCTATGCCTCTTCATCGGGGCTGTGAGCTTTGGTTCGTATAGGAGAGGTGTTTGGCTATACCAATTCCATGGACGCTTGGGGGAGTGGTTGCTGGGTGGTGTTTGCGGAGCGTCCACAAGCTGTTGTTCCACCGCACTTATCTGGAGTCTCACAGACGATGGCTGAAAAACCATGGTCTAGGGGCCTTTTGGCAGCCACTAGGTGAGCACTTGGAATATTCGATTCACATAGCCATTTCTACTGATCCAGCTCCCCAAGTATCCAAAGTGGCATTTCGTGCATGCACAGAAGAAATCGAGCGATTCGAGGCTGTGTTCGAAGCACATGGGATGGGGGCGAGATTTCAGCAGACCATCAATATTCATGACCTCAACAGTACCCCAATTGTTTTTTCCCTGACCAATCTCCCTTTGTGTGAGCTTGTCCAGACAAGCGATCACAGTTTCCGTTACTCGCTTGATAGCTATAGATTCCGCATGTTGGAGATCACGCAAAAGGATGGCCGTCTGAGCCGTTTGCCTGATCAGATAACGCACACCCTCACACAAACATGGGCGCAAAACTCCGAATGGAAGCGGCTCTGGGATGAGTGGTGGAATCTGGACGCCATTTCCTTCGCTCAGCAAGAGATTCAAATCTACTGGCGATGGTTCGGGTACTGCTCAAAATCTGGTCGTTTTCCACCGGCAGTTTCGAACCCACTGCTAAGAGCTGTCATGAGTCCATTCCGTAGAGTTATCGGGTGGGCGATGGGGCTTCGTTGGCTATCAATTGCTCAATTCTGGTTAGCAATTTGGTCTGGTTTGTTCGTCCTCGATGCAGATGATCGCCTTGTATGGCGCTGGAGCACTCAGTCACCAGTGGAGCAACAAATTTAGGTGTGCTGATTCAACTTCTCCCTTCACGGGGGCATAGCGCCACATACCGCTCTTCTCTTTGCACCTGGCATTAGGCTATCGTTCAGCCATACCTCCACTCATGTGTTGCAAAGGGATTGACCATGCGTTTGAGAAAGGTGCGAGTTCAGAACTATCGCAGCATCATTGATACCGGCGAATTTGAGGTAGAGCGGCTCAAGACGATACTGGTGGGCCCAAACGAGGCTGGTAAAACTGCCATTCTTCAAGCTATTCAGCAGATTAATGCAGCCAGTGGCGTGAAGGGTTTCAACCCTCTCCGTGATTATCCCAGATCACTTTATACACAGCTCAGCCGAGGTGATGTTGAGCCGGGCGACGTGGTTGTTGTTACCGCGACTTTCGAACTAGATAAAGCCGACCTTGATCACGCTCCCGAACAAATCAAAGGGAGTGCATTGTTTTATAAATTTACTAGGTATCTTGATAACAAGTATACACATAGTTTAATCGGTGCAGTCGCGCCAAACCACAACGATATTAAGATGGATCTTATTAGATTAGTTGCCCATCTTGATAGAGACGTTGTTAAAGGTGAGCCGAAAATTCATGCAGATAGCTTGGCAGAGCTTACTGCGTCATGGAC
Source organism: Pseudomonas sp. AC136 (assembly GCF_979258585.1). Classification (NCBI taxonomy): domain Bacteria; kingdom Pseudomonadati; phylum Pseudomonadota; class Gammaproteobacteria; order Pseudomonadales; family Pseudomonadaceae; genus Pseudomonas; species Pseudomonas sp. AC136. Next base: position 2,985,434 of record NZ_OZ409865.1, on the reverse strand, counting down.
TCAATATCGAAATCTTTGGGCCGTATCTGCAGGGCTTCGCAAATGGTTAGATGAGGTACTTCCATATGTTGACGAAGACAATGAAAAGGAAATAAAACGCTGGGAAAGCATTAATGAAAAGCTAAACCTCTCAGTTGCGATTAGCGCTTTCGTATCATATTTATACAGCAAACGTCCTGTATTTGTGCTTTATAGCAATTATTTCCGTGTCAAGCCGATCATTCATCTTGGAAATCTAGCTAAACGAACAGAGTCAGGCAGCTTAGATGACGAAGCCTATGACTACGGTAATAATTGTCTTCTTAAGTTACTAGGCTTCACGGCCCGCGAGCTATCGGATCTGGGTAGAGTTTCTGACCCTAGCTATACTACTAGCGATCTGGAGGAATTTCGCGACAAATTAGATCAACGAGCTTATGAGCTCAATGCAGCCAGCGTTGAACTCACTCAGCAAATTGTTAAAGTTTGGAACCCGGACGACAACAGAGCCGAAGCGAGCAGGCTTAAACTATCTGCAGACGGTCAGTATCTGAAAGTGGTAGTTGAGGACAACATTGGGGTGGAAGTAGAGCTAGACCAGCGCTCGGAGGGGTTCCAGTGGCTGGTCTCGTTCTTCATCGTTTTCTTTGCAGAAGCTAAAGGAAAACATAAAAACACCATCCTGCTTTTAGACGAGCCTGGTGTCAGTCTTCATGCTCTCAAGCAGCGAGAGTTCAGGAAAACTATCTCGATGCTGGCGGATGAAAACCAAACCCTATATTCGACCCACTCCCCGTTCTTGGTTGGCCCCGATGAATTGGACATGGTCAGGGTGGTGGAGCTCACTGATAGAACCGTTGGCACCAAAGTACACACGACGGTGACATCGAGTGACCCTGCAGCGCTCCTTCCGCTGCAAGAGGCGCTGGGCTACGACCTGGCTCAAAGCCTGTTTGCCAATCAGCGCAATCTGATACTCGAGGGGCTTACGGACTATTGGTATCTCGAAGCTATTTCCAACCTCCTTAAGGAAGGTGGTATTGCTTCACTGAATGACAAGATCGCACTTGTCCCTGCGAACACCGCCGGCAAAGTGGTTTACTTCGCGACAATCTTGACCTCCCACAATCTCAAAGTCGCTGCGTTACTCGACTCTGATAATGCGGGCGACCAGGCGGCTCAACAGGAAATTCTGGTACACCGTCTCAGTAACAAAAGGATCCTCCGCACCTCGGATTTTGCAGTACCAAAGCTTGCACGGGCTGAGATCGAGGATCTGTTGAGGCCTACTCTTGTCGAGATCGCTAAGTCTGACCTGGGGTGGGATATCACCTCGGCTGTCGTCGGCAGCACCGACAAACCCATAGTCGACGTATTCCAGCGGCAAGTGGGCAAGGGGTTCTCGAAGTACAAGCTGGCTAAAGCCTTTTTGCAGTGGTCGCGGGATCACTCGGCGGCGGATCTGTCTGCAGATGAGGTTGAAGGTTGCACCAAGCTCATCAATGCCATTAACAACGCACTTAAGTAACCTGACATTGCTGGCTCATTTGTCCACCGAATGAGCCAGTTCCTTTCGCGGTTCTGGGAGGCTAGCAGTGGAGCGGTTTTGCATTGACGAGAGCGGCTATACGGGCTTCGATCTGCTGAATGCGGAGCAGCAGTTTCAAGGGGCTTCGGCGATATGCATCACCGAAGAAGAGGCGTATGACGTCATCAAGCGATTCTTCCCCAAGCTTCAGGCAACCGAACTTAAGTATCGAGCTTTAGCTAGGCGCCCTGGAAATCTGGAGCGGCTGCTAAATATGCAGCGTTACCTGCTCGAGAACTTCAAATGTGTGACCTACATTGCTCATAAGCGCTTCCTGCTGACCCTGATGTTTATCGATTACGCGGTTGAGCCTTATTACTACGCCCGCGGAGTCGATTTTTACCAAAACGGACAGAACTATGGGCTGGCATCGCTGCTCTTCTATGGTGGTGAAGGCTTGTTCGGTTCTGGGTATCCGAACGTTTTAGCGGCCTTTCAGAGGGCGGTTAAGGAGAAGAGCCCCGCAGCGATTGAGAAGCTTTTGAAGTCTGCCGCCTCTCTGCCGCGCGAGCAGCTTCCCGAAGCGTTGGTACCCCTCCACGCTAGATGTCCGCATTGCATTGATGCGATCCTAACTGAAGGGGTTTCTACTGATGCTGCATTGATTGTTCTTGAGTCGCTTATATCGCGAATGGAGGTAATGGCGGCTGGGCCATATCGTGTTGAGCATGATCATTCGAAAAATTTGGATCAGTACCACGACTTACTTAAGCAGTTTATCAACCATCAAGACTCGGTTGAGTTTCGTCAATCGGAGATCGCTTCCATCCGTTTTCCCCTTAAGCTCACTGCAGTAGATCAAGTGGACTCCAAAGGCTCCCTGGGTGTGCAGCTTGCGGATGTCCTCATTGGGGGAGCAACTGATGCATCCAACTCCCTCATCGGTATGAGAGAAAAAAGCGGTTATACCGAGGGAGTCTTTTCGGCTTATAAAGATGACCAGATCATCCATATGCTTCCCTCTCTGGATTTTGAAGCGCAAAGGCGCTTTAGAGCCGGATCACAAGCAAGCGAAGTGATTGATTACTACAGCAAGAATTTCCGTTTGTAAAAGTTCAGCATCTCAACCGTATCAGACGCTACGAGGCAGTTATTTTGCGTAGGGAGTCGAGCTTTCTATGCATGAGGGACACCATCGAGAAGATGTCTAGAGCATCTTGCTCGGACATGGGCCAAGTGGTTTTTGTCGCATGAGCGAGAGGGTTGCGCACTGCACCGAACAGGCCGATGAGTAGATTTGCAAATCCCCTCTGTTCGCTTTTTTCTGACTCGGTGCTCAGCGGCCCGAGTGCTAGCAAGGGGGTTTGCCCAAGGAATGCTTTGGTGACCAGGTCAGCCCCATCGAGCCCCAGGCCTGTCAGGTTTCGGATTCGCTCCGCTACTCCTTTTGTCGCTTCAAAAACTGCATGGAAGTAGTTTTCGTCCAGTAGTTCCGAGCGGCAGTATTTTAAGACCTCTTCGTGAACGGAGCGATTTTCTAAGGCAGCTTTTAGCTTGCCTGCTCTTGCCCGTGCTACGTCCAGCGTCGATGCCCGATCAGTCCGGCCAACCTTCCCGTCATCTCGCACATAAAAGCCTTCGAAGGCGAGAACTACATTCAATTCATCCCGACGCCAGGTGAATGAAGCGCGATCTCGCGCGTAGCTCACCGGGCTCATTGCTGCATTGATAAAGAGAATGAGGTGGTTGCCAACTCCATAGTGAGTCTGGACGGTTGCGAGAGCGTTAAATAGTCGCTTCCACTTCGTGTTTCCGGAGTCTACGTCTTCTACGCGGATATCCTGAAGTAGCCTACCAATTTGGGTGCCGCTCAAGCCACGCTCGGTATCTGCCAGTATTCGCGATACTGCCTCAACGTGCTGAGAGCTAAATGGTGCGATTCGTTCTCCCAAGTCCAACCTCCGCTCAGATCAAGCTTAGGTAGCGAAAACTACCCTTGGCGAAGCCAACTATTCACGAAATGTTGGTGCTCAGCCATCGTTTCCTGCGAGGGGCTAGGCAGTGATCTAAAGGCTTTGTCGCTCTGATATTCGGCTACTCAATGGAGCTATCTAGAGCTAGATGGGGATGGGGTACACTAAAAGACAGGCAACAAAAAACCGCCATATAGGCGGTCTCTTGAGTTTTCTTCTGCAGTAAGTGCCCGAAGGCCGTCGCGAGGTTCCGGCACTGCTCCAGAATCCCCACCAGTGCTGTGAATAGTAGCCAAACAACTCTGGTTTGTCAATAGCATTTGCTACGTACAGGACGTAGCAAATGCTGTATTTAGAATGTTCTGACGGCCAGTATATCTTATGCCTGTTCTGCCGCCATCATTTCGTAGAGGCCCTTGAGATCAGCTACCTGTTGGCCTAGCGCCCCTTCATTGCCCATTTTCTTGCTCCAGTCCTTAGCGACCTCTTCCACAAGGCGTAGCTCCGCCACTTCTTTTCTAGAGGCCTCCAGCTCTGCTCGGGTTTCTTCTAGCTCTGTCTGGATATTGCCTAGGGAAGCTAAGCGCTGTTGTGCGTCTTGTAGTCTGGTCTTGGTTTGCTGATAGTCCGTAATGCCTACGCTGTGGGCTAAGCATGTCTTCATATCAGCTTGGTCTTGTGCTGATAGGCGTAGTACATAGCCAACGTTACGACCTGAGCGGGTATGGCCGGGTCTCTTGAAAACACTTAGCGGAGGGAGAATCCTGCTGGCTGAGAGGGATTCAATCATTCCCGTAAGAACCCAGCTGTCGCTGCCGCTCGTTCCCCATTGCGATAATTGCGCCATCGTAGCATTAGACAGCTTAAAGCATGTCCTATCAGCCGGTAGGCCTTGTGACGTAACAGGGGCGACCTGTACCTTCCCACGTTTGGCGCTGATAACGACGGCTAGCCGCCGCTTGTGCATTTCGCCTTTCTGGATGGTGTCACAGTACCGCTTGTTGGGTCTTATCTGGCCATCTTCACGTGCGACGTTCTGGATGAATCCGTAATCGACGTCCACAAGAGTGCCGAAACGGATAAGGCTTTCTAAACGTTGGCCAGTTTTGGCGAGGGTCTGTCTGAGATACTCCTCAGGCGCCACGCTACTGAAAAGCTTACTTAACACCACAGTGTAAATGGCAGGGATTTCGCCTTGTGCGGAGGTTAAAGACGCCCCTTCAAGATGCCACCGGTAATTCGGATTGTTCGTAAATTTCTTGGTGCAGAAAACGTGGTGCGTTGAAACACCGGGTACTAGCGCTTCTGAAATTGAATCGAACCTTTCAATTCCCAGAGGTGAGAGCAAGGGCAGGCCAGATGCAATGTCTTTCGTCTGCTCAAAATACTGAATGACAATCGTGTCCATAACTTCCTTGTTGAGGATGCTGCTACCTGAGCGGGCCAATATGCCATAGGTATGGTCGAATCGCAGCAAAGTGGGGCGGGGATCGGGGTGAAAGCCTTGGTCTTCGCTACAAGACGGCAACTACTCCGTTACTGATTTTCGGTGCCTGACACTCAACGTGCTAGGCGTCCCAATAGCTGTAGACGGTACTTTTAGAAAGCCCGAGCTTTTCTATGGTCTCTGCTTTTGTGTAGCCAGCAGCCTTGTGTTCCTTTACCTCCTTGCGGTTTTTCTCGTTCCTTGGCTTTCCTCGAGACCTTTTTACAAGCTCTTCCCCATGGAACTGCTTTTTGAGTAGCTCGCTTCCTCCATTTGCGCGAAAGGAAACCAGCTGCAGACGAGCTTTCTCAAGGGTCAACTCCGGTGGCTCGCCTCTTTCAGACCCCAAGGTCAGGGTCAGCAGAGCTATGGGGTCAAAGTCCAGCGCCTCTGCCAGCTCCACGAACCCTTCGAGCGAAATGGTCTGTTCCCCACGTTCTAGACGGCTGATAGCGGTTTTGGTGCGTGCAGCAGAAAGGTGGCCGTACTCCAAGCCTCGGATTGCACGGACGACCCTAAGCACTGCGGCGAGGTCAGTTTTCAACGGTGAGTCCCGCTCAAAACTGAGGATAAGGCCATGCAAGGAGGGTTCAAATAAACACAGCTTCCTGCTATTATCAGAACCTCTCTGCCAGGCGATTGCTGCCTGGGCCTTTCCTGGCGCGGCCTGGAGAGGGGAGGGACATGGCCAGACCGATGTCTGAATTAGCTCATTATTGTCATTATCGAAGGCGGCGTGTGTGGGCGAGAGGTATTTTTTAAGGGTTTTGGATGTTCACAACGCAGACCTATCAAGAAATCGATTTGGGGGATTTCCTAGGAAGGGAGGAAAAGCACTGGTTTATGGTCGAGCACGACCTGAATGTCCCTTGGTTTCACGTTGCACTTGACGCTTCCGGAATCCACAGCCCCCAGACATTTTTGGTTGCGAATAGCAAAGTCCTAGAGGCCTTGGTCGATACGCTGGAACAGCATTCGGCTTGCTACCAGGTGCAGCTAGTCATCCCAGCAACTGCTCCAGGTTGTTCACGATGGAGTATGAGGCAACTGACACGACTTGAGCGGGCCAGGGATCTCAATGGGAGCAACGCAGAGATTTACACCTTCGAACATGGTGAAACCCTAGTCTTTTCGGAGAGTGCTGGATGGGATGCTAGCGAAGTTAAGCATCTAGAGGTTTTCTTCGAGCAAAAATTAGGCCTCGCATCATGACCTCAACGGTTGTTGTTCGTCCTCTCGATCCTTATGAAGAGATTAAGCTTAGAGAGGCGTGCCGCCATCCTTATAGTTCATACATCAATGGAATTCTGGTGGATGCACATATTTCTGCGTGTTCCGGAATTGGATATTTATACGGTAATCATAGGTTGGCTCACGCAGGCTACGTTCTGACATCCGATGTCCAGTCTGTGACCAATGATGGTGGTATCTGGGTGCTCACCACAAAGAACTCAAAATATGCGATTGCGACTTTCGAAAGGGAGGGAGGTAGGCAGTCACTTGAGAATTATTTGAAAGTTACGCGGAACGGCTTTTTACCTACGCCGTTAGGGCGCCACTAAATGGAGTAATGGTCTTGGAAGGTATCAGGTGGAATCTCAATATGCGTGATTCCCCAGAGCAAGGCAGCGAGCGCGAGAAATACTACCGGCGATTATTCATTGAGGCATCTTCTGGGAAACTAATTGAGTTTGGTTCGCTCGTTCGGGGGCTGCGCACGGATATCGCAATGCTTAATCAAGAGGATTTTTCGCGAATGTGCAAGGTTCCTCTGCAGAGTTTGCAACTCCTTGAGAGTGGGGTTCTTGATCCAGAGGTGGATTTCTTAAATGCAATTCTGGTGATTTTCGGATTTCAGGTTGGAATTACGAAATACAGTGGCCACGTACCGCCGAGAGTGAAGTCTCGTCGAGATAGGGCTTTTGCATATGAGCATCACGCTTGGCATCACGATTAATAGGACGATATGGAAACGGCACCGCAGAGACTCATAGATACCATCCAGTTCATGGAGGGCGAAGGGGAAGTTGCTCTAGGCACTTCGCTAAGTATTGAAGCCGCTAAAGCAGAGGTTCTCCGGAGGTTTCCTGGAAAGCCTTATTGCTTGGTAAGGCGATGGATTGTGGCTGATGTCCTTCAGAGTGACGAGGCGCGTTCAGATGTTGAGGCTACCGGCCGCAAGTCCAGGATGGTGTACGCCCATGAAGTAATTGAAGACCAAGCTGGCCGGTTCCAACCCGGTTGGTGGGCTCGGAGTACCTGGGAGCTTAGCTACGACCAGAGGGGTTTCTTTGAAACACGCAGCACGGTTTATGTGTTGATGGGCGACGGTTATCTGAAGGTCGTGCCGCTGGAGGTAATACATGGGATTTTTTAACCCTGCTACAGGCTGGTTGCGCGAAGAGAGGGCACATTGAGTGCGTATACACATCCTGTCTGACCTACATATCGAATTTGCCCCATACGAGCCGGCTCAGGTTAAGGCTGACGTAGTGGTTCTGGCGGGCGATATCGGGCTGCGCGAGCGCGGAGTGAAGTGGGCAGAAACTGCATTCAATTGCCCAGTGCTTTACGTGCCAGGTAACCACGAATTCTACGGGGGGCACCTTGAGCGCACGCTTCAAAAAATGCGCGACGCTTGCGGAACGCACGTGAAAGTTTTGGACTTCGACGAGGTGATTTTAGGCGGCGTGAGGTTCCTAGGCGTGACAGGGTGGACAGACTATTGCGCCAACGGAAACCCGGAGCTGGACATGATCACCGCCCGAGCTTCTATGAATGACTTCAGAACCATTCGAACTGAAAACTATCGTCGTATCCAACCTCAAGACCTTAGGCAGATATCAAATCGAGCTAGGGTGTGGCTTGAAGAGCGATTAGCAGTTCCTTTCGATGGGAAAACGGTCGTTATTACGCACCACGCGCCTTCGCTCTGGTCATTGATATCAGTTTGGTCGAATCAGAGCTTGGATTCGTCCTACGCCAACAACTGGGATCACCTGTTATTCCAAGACGTCGATCTATGGATCCACGGGCATTCCCATCACGCCGTTGACTACCTGTTAGGAACCGCAAGGGTTGTATCGAATACTCGTGGTTATCCAGGGGAGGAATGCGGTTTCAACTCGGCTCTTGTCCTAAATATCTAGCGTATGAAGCAGGTCGGAAATCGCTGTTAATGAGTCATCTCTGCAGGCGAACCCTGGCTTGTCACGATGCTGACGACGGTAGCGGCGATGTGATGGTCGTACTGACTCAAGAGGATATGGAAGCCTTGGGGTTGGTCACAGGTGACGAGCTTTCAATCGAGTTTGTAGATGGGGCGGTGATCTTCACTCTGCTCCGTACTCCGAGCGATTTGTCGCAATCAACTGAGGATATCAACGATGAGTGATACGACTCTTGTATGTGATGTCTGCGACCGCAGCTTCGATCCTGCGTCTGTAGGAGCTCCTTCAGGTGTTCTCGGCTCTCACCCGTCATATCCGGTCGCTATCTACAGGCTCGTGTTGTGCAGCAGTTGCTTTGGTGGATGTCTCTCGACGCTTCGAAGCGACCGAGAGATACAGTTCTTGTTCGAAGGAGATGAGCTCGATTTGAGCAATTTTGGGAAGGTGAATTCGGTGTCTAGGTAAACACGGTGCATTCGATGAATTCGTCTCTCATGACTAGGCCAGATAATCCTGGATTAGAACACTAGGCTTGCTCGCTATGTGGAATCAAAACCATATGCCCTCATGGTAGCCAGGCTGGTTAATTCTATCTTAATCAGCCATCCTTGCTCCTTTCCAATACCTATAACGGAGCGGTTACGCATGTCCAAAATTTCCGAGTTTAAAGCCCTTGAAGCCCAAATCGCCGCTCAAATGAAACAGCTGGAAGTTTTGAAGAACGATGCTGGTCTGAAGAAAGAGATCGAGTTTGAAACCAAACTGCGTGATCTGATGGCAGAGTACGGCGTTAGCCTGAGCGGCATCGTTGCTTTGCTCGACCCGCAGGCTAAAGTGAAGTCGGCTGCCAGCGCCCCTGTACAGCGCAAAGCTCGCGCTACCAAGACCTACAAGAACCCAAATACCGGCGAAGTCGTTGAGACCAAAGGTGGTAACCACAAGGTTCTGAAGGCATGGAAAGAGAGGCACGGCGCGGCTGTTGTAGAAGGCTGGCTTGCTTAATAGCTACCTCAGTTGAGTTACCTCAAAAAAAGGCCCTTCCGGGCCTTTTTTATTGGGCTCGCTTCCGGCAGAGTCGGACATCATCTATTTAAGGAGCCTCAATAGCCATGGCATGGCAAACCATCGATGATCTCGTTTCCGAACAGATTAAGCAGGGGTTGGTTCCTTCGAACCATCAATTGCTTGGATTCACTATCGTTGGGCCTGACGGGAAATTTGTTCAAGAAATACCCTCCACCCCAGAGACTCAAGTGACTTGGGTTGTTGATTTGCTTACCGCTCAACTGTTACCAGATTACGAACAAGCAAAACTTGTCGCAAAGGTTCTGCGAGGGCCTTTCAGGCCTGCGGTTGTTACCGGTGTTGAAGGAGAGCGACAGCATTTCTTCCTGCATATGGATGCCGATCCAGACTACACCCGGCCCAAGCGTTGGCTGCCGCTTTATCCTGTTCAGTTAAAAGAATTGATTGAGGAGGGAGAGATCCCTCCTGGTGCAAAATTCAAAGGCTATGTTCTGAGAATCATCGCCTCAGATGAGTATTTAGCAGCGTATAGCAATGACTCCTACAGCGAGGGTTGGAAGTGGGGAATCCATCCAGGCCAAGCAAAGGTTTTCAAGGACTTCCAAAAGGCGTGCAAGCTCGCCAAACGTCATGGGCAAGCTGACGTTTTTCCTTTGGTTGATACCGGCGGACAGTTCATGGTTTTCGAGCCCCCAACTCGTTGATTGCTCAATCCAACGATTTTTTAGACGCGTCTAAAATTTCGATTTAGAAAGGGCTCTAACCGTGTTTAGCAACAAGCCTATTTAATTAAAGTTGGTGCCAAAAAAATGCTTTTTGAAAAAATCAAGGGGCTCAATAGGCCAAGCCTATTAAGTTGGATGGATTTCCTAGGGCTAATCACGGTAGTTGTGATTTCTGCAATATTCGTGACCTATGGGGTTTGCCGAATTTCCGATATTTTGGATAGCTCTGATTTAATGAAAATAAAGTTTATTGACTGGATTGGAGGTGCGGGGCAGATAGCTACCGCATGTGCTTTCGCTCTAGCTCTAGTTCAATACAGGATCAGCATACGCCAGCAACGGCAGGTTCATATTGCCTCTGAGGCCAAACTTCAAATTGAGCGGATGGTCACGGTTATTAACAGTATTTCGGTGGGTGATAACACTTGCTTGGAAAACATAAGACGATCTCTAACGCTGCTCTCTAACACTGCTGTTGGGTTTGAAGAGCTCTTTGATGCAATGGATGAAGATATTCAGAAGGCTATCGTTAGAGTTCGTTGGCAGGATATGTTTTTCAATGATTTGCGCCATGCCTTATCCGCTCTCGATGGGCGAAGTCTTCTAAAGAATATGAAGATTTTTGACGAGACTTCTCTAGCTTTGGCAATTATAAGGGCCGGAGATGCTGCTGCCCAAATTGGCCCGGCAGAGCTCTTTGCGAAATACACGTTTCTCAACAAGTTGTTCAGTGATCCATATGTGGTATCTAAATTTTCGTTGAAAGGAAGTATCGATTCGCTAGAGAGTTTTTCTCGGCAGTTTCTTGATGACTCTAATTTAAATGATCTTTTATATGGGTTGATTTCACGAGTGGATATTAGGGTCGTCGCACCACTCTTGGCAGCAGCAGAGCCAACCAACCTTAGCCAACTGCTAGTTAAACGAAAGAGCTAGCCAATTTGGTTGGGCTTGAAGCTGCGAGAGAGTGGGTGAAAGTTTAAGTGCATTCGAGGTGGAAATGGCTAATCCGTTTTTAAGTGAGTATCTCGAAAGTGTTAAGCGTCAAAATGCTAAAGGCCGGTGTCTTCACTTTGATTCTGGCGAGCGATGCAAGCAGTTTATCTCCGCCCATTCTATTCAGAAAATGGGGCAGCTTCACAGTATCGCTGAAGAAAACCATATATATAGAATGAATGCAGATATTTCGACGCTAAATAAAACTCAGGGCACTCCAATTCCGAAGCGAGTCGGCATCGGGAAGGCATCTACGTTTCTTGGCTTCTGTAAGGAACACGATAATGCTCTTTTTGAACCAATCGATAATTTTCCTTTGATTCCGGATTTGGAACAGATAGCCCTATACTCATATAGATGCCTTTGTCGTGAATATTTCGTTAAAGAAAATATGGTTCAGGTGTTGAGGAAATCCCTTAGTTCAAAGGGGATGATGCAGCACAACAAATCTTTTATGAATAGCACACTCCTAGGAGCCGATTTGGGCTTTAAAGGGCTGAGGCATCACAAAAGTTATTACGATAGAGCTATGCGAAGCAAAGATTTTGGGGAGTTTCAGTATGTATGCTTCACTTCTGCATCACGCTGCTCACTGCAGCTATCCGGGCTGCTTTATCCGGATTTTGATTTTTTAGGGCAGGTGGTCAATGATTTGAGTGATTGGTCTACGCCGCCAGGATTAATAACGTTCTTTACAGCCCCAACTCGCTCGGGATGGGCATTTGTTTTCGCATGGCACAGCTCTAGTGAATATTATTGCCGACCTTTTATTGGATCATTATTTCAGGGCATTGATAACGGTGCTAATGCGGAAGATCTTATGCTGCGATTCTCCTTCGCGGTTTGTGAGAATCATGCTATCCGGATATCTTGGTGGGATGGGTTGCCAGACTCGAGCAAGAAAGCGGTGCTTAACAAGTTTCGCTTGATGATCCATCCCGATGAGCCAGTTCCACCCGATTATCTAATGAGTGGCTGTGAAGGTTTGGCCGATTGGTCGTTTGATGGTGTGTTGACGAATTTATTTTAAACTCGGTTTTTGGGTAACCCCAACCGGCCTGAGACGGAAGAAGCAGTCAACTGCTCAACCAAACAAGTCCAGTGTAATGGGCGTGACTGCTGGTTGGAGTGGCTCCACTCTCTCGATCAAACCAGGCCCCCTGGTTTTCCGCCTTACCAACAGCTCTGCCCACTGTGTGCCAGTGGAACGATTCCGCCATTAGCACATGATCACGAATCAAGGCTTGAGCACGTTCACTCGTGGTATCTGGATCTATCCACTCACGAGCGTGTTCGGGGCAAAATACAACGGGCTTTCGATGATGCACCTCCTTTAGCCTCACGTCTGACGCCGAAGTGATGATCGCGAATCCATCGCTCTCGGCCTGAGTCAGGCCCTCTGTTACGTGGCAAAGCTCTGCGAAGAACAACGGTCGGCCATCTACGCGAGTGATGTAGTAAGGCTGCTTTTGCTTTGGAGCTGTGGTGGTCTCAAGCCATTCATACCAACCTGATGCTGGCACCAGGGCGCGGTGAGTCCAGATAGCTTTGAAGAATTTCCCTGAGGCGACGGTTTCGGCCTTTGCGTTGATGGCGTGCGGAAATCTTTCCTGAGCCCAGGTCGGTCGCCACCCCCACTTCACGCCTTCGAATTTCAGCCTACCGGCAGAGTTGTGGAGAATCTTTACCTTGTCGGAGGGCGCGATGTTGTAGCGTGCAATAGGGCCTGGCTCGATGAGATTCAGAACCTGCTGCGCAGGCCCAAGCTCAGCGAGAAATGCTGCTGCTTCTTCGATCTGGGTTATCCGTCCGCACATGGTTTCCTCACGCAGTTGGGCGCCAATTCACCGGGTTCTTTGAGCAGTGATACTTCTCTCAGTAGCTGAGAGCTGCTTTGGATACACACAACATGGGTTCAGGGGCTCTAACTCATAGAGCGACTTCTGAGCCTTTTCCTTCTCGCTCTGGAGTCCCTATCTGAGCGCTTTAAGCATTGAGAATGCGGTCGGCGCTCACTTTGCTCAATGTTTAATCCAGGTTGAGAAGAGGTTGGCTAGGCCGACTACGATTTTTATCAAGTCAAGCAGACGATCCAGCCAGGATCTCCCACGGGTATTACCGCGCTCTAAATCTGGTGCAAATTTTTCCGCAGTCTTCCGGGGCTTTTGGGCTCCACGCTGGCTCGAGTGGCCGGAACGGGGGCGACGTTTTTTAACAGGCACGAGAGATACTCCCAATCGAAATAGGTATGGTTTTTTTCGAGGGGGGATATCAGCGAAGGCGGTGCTTGTAGCCGTTCAGCTCAGGGCCATCTAAAAGCAGCGGAGTGCGCAGAATTGCTCGCAGGGCGCGAGCAAGGAGGGCATTAACTTTGGTGAGCGCGTGCAGCGTAAATTTAAGAGCAGCGTTCCAGAACAACAGATGTTGCTGTAGCTGAAAAGCAGAAATGTAGCCGTCGAGGTATTTGAGAGACTCGATAGCCTCGTGAATGCGACCAAGCGCATTACGCAGCCTCTGAGCCTGGACGCCAAAACTAGAGCTAACAGTCGTTTCCCCAAGGTCTGTGTGCACTATGGAGGCGGCTTTGTAGTGTCTTTCTCGCTCTAGCCTCGCGAATTCCACCTTGAGCTCTTCGGTGACGCTATCGAGATCACAAGGTGAATCGTTTGGACTTGCTGTCAGTGAATGATCGTCCATAAGGAGTCTCGTGGATTTTTACCCTATCAACCTTACTCATCCAGATTGATGTAAACAACGCTTTTCGTCGCCGGGTTCAGACCTGACCTTCGCAACACTCCCATCGTGGTCTTGAGCAACAACGATCTGAGGGGTGGAAACTGTTAGTAGTAGTTCCGTGTTCGCAGAGCCACCCCAGCGGCCTTCCTCAATTCAGACGTTACGGCCTTGCTCGTCAACAACGACCTGGCCGTCCTCTTTGACGAAGCGTCCGCGCTGATTCTGTGAGAGCAGGTCTAGCACGGCTTCTGAGGGGCGACACAAACGTGTGCCCAAAGGCGTCACAACGATGGGGCGATTAATCAAGATGGGGTGGGCCATCATGGCGTCGATGAGCTGTTCATCTGTGAGTGTGGAGTCCGCCAGTCCTAGCTCTTCGTATGGCGTGCCTTTGATGCGAAGCAATGCTCGCACTTCGATACCCATATCCGTGATCAGACTGACAAGCGTGGCACGGTCGGGCGGTGTTTTCAGATACTCGATAACTGTTGGCTCTTCTCCGCTATTGCGGATCAGTTCCAGGGTGTTGCGAGAGGTGCCGCACTGCGGGTTGTGGTAAATGGTGATCTGACTCATACGATGAAGCCTCGCAGAAGGAATGCGTTAAATAGAGCGTTGGTTTACCCGCTTAGATAGCTCTTCAGCGGACTCCTTGCGCTCGGAATAACGGTCAACCAGGTAATCCTGACGATCACGTAACAGCAGCGTGAACTTCATCAGCTCTTCCATCACGTCCACGAGACGGTCGTAGTACGAGGACGGTTTCATTCGGCCTGCCTCGTCGAATTCGGTAAATACCTTGGCAACAGAGGACTGGTTGGGGATGGTGAACATCCGCATCCATCTACCCAGCACACGCAGTTGATTGACTACGTTGAACGATTGCGAGCCTCCACAGACCTGCATCACCGCGAGCGTCTTGCCTTGCGTGGGTCGTACGGCGCCGATAGCTAAGGGAACCCAGTCTATCTGCGCTTTGAACACCGCACTCATGGAGCCGTGGCGTTCCGGGGAACACCACACCTGGCCCTCAGACCATTGCATAAGATTGCGCAATTCCGCGACCTTTGGGTGGGTGTCAGGAGCGTCGTCCGGTAGGGGGAGCCCAGAGGGATCGAACACTCTGGTTTCGGCTCCAAACTCTTCCAGTAAGCGAGCTGCCTCCTGAGTTACCAGGCGGCTAAATGAGCGCTCTCGGGTGGATCCATAGAGGAGAAGAATTCGAGGCTTGTGCAGTGACCGTGTGTGCGGCTCCAACTGCTCCAACGATGGAATGTCTACCAGGTCGGCATGCACGTTTGGCAAGGTATCTTGCATATTTACTCCTACTGCGATGCCGCGCGGACACCGCCTTTGTTGAGCGTCAAAGCGTACCGATACGGTTCAATTGCGCTTTAAGTTCTTCAGCACCCATGGTCTTCAGCGGCAGCTCAAGAAAAGCACTTACGCGTTCACGAATTTTGGCGAGCGTGGCTTCAAACGCGGCTGTAATTTCAGCCTCCGATCCTGAGGCTTCTGAAGGGTCGACCAAGCCCCAATGCGCCTTCAGCGCGGGCCCGAAAAAGATGGGGCATGCTTCACCCGCAGCCCGATCACAGACGGTAATCACGATATCGGGAGGCGAGCCTTCGAAAGCGTCAGACGCTTTGCTGCTCAAGCCGGCCGTAGCGATGCCCGCTGCCTCCAGTGTTTGTAGCGCCCGTGGATTAACACGGCCACTTGGAAAGCTTCCTGAGCTGACCGCCTCGACTCCTTCAGGAGCCAGATGGTTGAACAGCCCCTCGGAAAGGATGCTGCGGCAGCTGTTGTGTGTGCACATGAATAAGACTTTCATCAGGCGATCCTTGATTCAGAAACTGAGGCGTATAGCTAGTGCGCAGAGGGTGACGACGAGAATAGGCAAGGTCAGCACGATCCCGGTTTTGAAGTAGTAACCCCAGCTGATCTTGATGTCCTTCTTGGCTAGCACGTGCAGCCACAACAAGGTGGCTAAGCTGCCAATAGGTGTGATCTTCGGGCCCAGGTCACAGCCGATGATGTTGGCGTACACCATGGCTTGCTGGACGACGCCTTCGACTCCAGAGGCGTGAATAGACAGGGCACCTACCAGGACGGTCGGCATGTTGTTCATGATCGAGGAAAGGAACGCGGTCAGAAGCCCTGTGCCGAGTGAGGCTCCCCAGATGCCGTGGCCCGCGAATACGTTGAGAATTTGCGCAATGTGATCCGTCAGGCCCGCATTTTTTAACCCGTAGATGACCAGGTACATCCCCAAAGAGAAAACCACTACCTGCCACGGCGCGCCTTTGAGCACTTTGCCGGTGTCGATGGCATGGCCACGAGCTGCGATCACATACAGGATGACCGCACAGACCGCCGCTACCGCGCTGATCGGAACACCCAGTGGCTCAATCACGAAGAAACCCACCAACAGCACCGCGAGGATCCACCAACCGGCGATGAACGTCGGGCGGTCGCGGATGGCTTCTTCTGGGTGATGCAGTTGTGCAATGTCGTAGGTTCTGGGTAATTCCTTGCGGAAGAACCACATCAGCATGCCCAGCGTCGCCGCCACACTAACCAGATTCACCGGCACCATGACGGATGCGTACTCGCTGAAACCAATGTTGAAGTAGTCGGCAGAAACGATGTTGACCAGGTTCGATACCACCAAGGGCAAGCTCGCGGTATCGGCAATAAATCCTGCCGCCATCACGAACGCCAACGTTGCGGCAGGGGAAAATCGCAGCGCTAACAGCATCGCAATCACGATGGGCGTGAGAATCAAGGCCGCACCGTCATTCGCGAATAGTGCCGACACAGCGGCGCCAAGCAGGATGATAAAAGCGAACAGCTTGCGCGTGCTGCCTTTCCCCCAGCGCGCAACATGCAGCGCCGCCCATTCGAAGAACCCGGCTTCATCAAGCAGAAGGCTGATTATGATCACGGCGATAAACGTCGCCGTGGCGTTCCATACGATGTGCCAAACCTCGGGTATGTCGCCCAGTGTGACTACGCCAGTGAGCAGGGCGAGGACAGCGCCAAAGGTGGCGCTCCAGCCCACGCCTAGACCTCTAGGCTGCCAAATAACCAGGACGATAGTGGCGATGAAGATCAATACGGCAATAAGCATTGCGGTAATCCAGATAGGACGTGAATCAGTTGCAGACAGCTCGACTGCTAGGACGACCATCCATGCTGCATAAGCGCTTGGCCTCGGTCTGAAGCCAGTGCTGATTGGCGTCCACAACGTCTTTTAAAACGGCGGTCACCCACGCGGGCAGTTCAGGATGCAGTCGGTAGTAAACCCACTGACCTTGGCGGCGATCCATTAACAAACCGGCCGAGCGAAGTAGCGCTAGGTGGCGTGAAATCTTTGGCTGACTCAGGTCGAGAGCGGCGGTTAACTCGCACACACACAGCTCTCCTTCACTCACAACGAGGAGGGTGATCTTGGTGCGTGTGTCATCCGCCAGGCACTTGAACAATGCGGTGGGGGTCATGATTTCTGTCATAGATTCTCCGTGATCCACTAACATATGGATAATCGAATATATGACTTTGCAGATATTCAGTAAAGCGAATATCGTGCGGTGAGCGTTGTCTCGCGCCAGCGAGGTGCTAAGGACAAGGGTTAAGGAGGCGCTGTGACAATCCAGGCAATACCAGTTGCTCAAGGGCAATGGCCGCGTCTTCGAGACGCGTTGAAATCCAGCAATTTACCTTCGGACGATATCGAGTTTCCGGGCCGAACCTTTTTTGAGTTCCAACGGGACGGTCAAACAGTCGGATGGGGTGGGTTTGAAAAACACGGAGCTGACGGCTTACTGCGATCCCTGGTCATCGACACGGCCCAGAGATCAAAGGGCTTGGGGGTAGCAGTGCTTCAGCTGATTGAAATGATCGCCGCCGAGCAAGGAATTACTCGACTGCACCTGCTCACGACTACGGCGTCAGGTTTTTTCGAGAGATCTGGATTTGAGGTAAGGGAGCGCGGTTCCGAGCCCGAACTGATTTCGCATACGGAGCAATTCAAAGGCCTTTGCCCAGGGTCGGCTTGCTACATGAGCAAGACATTGCCCCTCGAAAATGGGCCCTAAACATGCTGTCCAAAACAGTGAAAAATCCCAAAAATTGTTAGCGGACGAATTTGTATATAAATCAGCAGCTTAGTGGTTACTATTTGTTAGCGTCATTCAGATACAACGACGGCTTTGTGATTGCTCGTAGCGCCGACGCAAAGCCATTCATCAAGATGGGCTACCCGCGCTGATCGTAGTAACTAATCGGGAAATCGCCACGCCCTGGAGCAATGGACTGAAGCAGGCACGATAAGAAAGTGTTTTTACACACTCTGGGCCGATTGCTGCCGGTCGAGTCCACAGCCAAAAGCAGTAACTGGGAATGGACTTGCTCAGCGCGTATCGAGTAGTGTCTGAAGCGAATTCGTTCGCGCACCCGCACGAGTTAACGTGGCTATCCATCCATGATGCATAACTCATCATACGATCATCCGACCCCGGCAACACCCAGACTAGAAAGGGAAGCAAAGAGGGCAAGGAATGTTATCCATCAAACCCGTGAGCGCGTTACCACACCATTTGGTGTCTGTTTATAGTTAGGCTCAACAAGGATCTTGCGCATGAGTGCACTAAATATAATCTGGACTATAATTAAAAGTTTAATTGCACTTGGAATTTACGCAGGAATGCTTAGCGTTGCAAACACATCACTTGATAAAGTGGTCGTGGCGGGACTAGGCATCATTTACACGACAATAATCTTCTACGGCACAACCATTATTAGAACACAACTGCAAATCTCATTTCAGCAGACCGAGCAATTTCATCGCCTAATCCGCACAATTGATCACTCTGGCGATCTCGAATCCGATGAAACATCCCTCAAAATATCTATCGAAGCAATCAAATCAAAAAATCCAGAATATTATATTAACATTGGCACTACTTTTTTAATTTGGCTTACTTCTGTATCAGTAATCATATTATCGCTATAAGCCTAACAAGTGGCTCAAACCGTTCGCTACGCTCTCTGGGACGGGCTAAAGCCCGCCCATTAACCAAACGTTGGACAATGACCGCTTTGGATAAATTTCTGCTCTTCATGACCGGCAGCTGTTGGCCGCTTGCTGTCTGTGGCGAAAAACGGCAATCGGCAACCAGCAGAATAGTCCGCACTAGCGTTAGGGATCATGCATTTGAGTCATTCACCAATGCGCCTCTGGATCCTGGCACCCCGCCAATATCTGGGCCTTCTCGCTCTCGGAATACTGTGGCTCAACTCCCCCATGCTGGAAGTCATCGCTTACCAAGAAGCGCCCACGCGTTCGCAGGAAATCCCTATCCAGCTCTTCGCGGACTACATCACTGAATAGGTTGGCTGCTTTTGCTAACTCGTGTACAAGCCACACGCACTCCTTTGCCCATGCTCCATGTGCAGCTTGATCTCGTGCGTAGTTAGGATTTCCTGGAATTCTCTTATACGCATGAACACCTAGGTACGCCTTCTGATTCTCTATGTACTCTGCTCTAGGTACGAATCTATCGATCAACTTGGCTGCACAATCAACTAGGTTCAAGATTGAGTGCTTCTCCCGCAGATACTCTGCCGGGTATATAAATTTCTTCGCAGAGAATCTAGCGACCTTCACGCCTTCTACGAATTGCTCTGGCAGCGAAATAAGGTGATCCCACGCAGCCCGCTGTACCCAGAAATCCCACCATTCAAGCATTAAATGACCAGCAACTTCCCTCGCGAGCTCACACAAACTCTGTGCGTCAATACGCGCTTGATCTTCCTGAAATGAGCGCGTCAGAAATGGTCTGTTTGGATCGAGTTTGAATAGCTTGTGAAGTTCTGACTTGCAGCACAGTCCAAACATATTTAGCTCTGGAATTACGACGTTCCATCCGTGCTCAGTACGACAAATTGATGAATCATTGATGCTCACCCATCGAGTTGCACCATCAGTGGGCGTATGAAACACCATAATGACTGGTAGAGAGTACTGGGCCCAGTAATCTAGATCGTCATGCTTGCCATAGTACACAAGCCCCCTTGCAGTCTTGTGTATATAAGATTCTCCGGTTTTAAGCTGCACGCCGATCATTCGGCCCGTAGCTTCAAGGCCATCAATCAACTCTATTTGCGCATCTATTCCCAAGTCGGATACTGAGGTCTCCCTGAATGCCCAGCCCAGCTCTTTTACACAAGCCAGTTGAGCGGCTGCTACGCCAATTCGCTCTGTTGGATCAAACTGCTTCATCAAGCCGCCTCAAGGTTCGTCAGGGAAAGGACTGATCTATTCAGCGCAGAGCCAGCTAAACCTTGCAACCTTCGAAAATCCTCACCCCCAAGCCTCCTTGCTACCCAAGCCCTCCCTCATGAATCTTGCTCAAGTTGTATACGGTACAGTAATATGATTTCGAGTATGCTTTTGACTTAAGCCCAGTAAACATGCGGGAATTACTTTTAACGGTAAGATCAGAGCCCCGTGAATAAAAATCAACAAAATAACTTCGATCTTGGTGGCAATAGATGCCAACCACCGGTCAAAATGCACAAAAATTACACAGAATACGTAATCCTGTAATTACTCATTTACGTAATTATTCAACTATCCAGATGCTCTACAAACGCCCGGCAGTGCAGGTACGTTGTGCTTTGAAATTTGCCGCTGGTAGAAAACTCTGAGCTAGCTATCAGAACTGGGTCTTGAGAGGATATAGGCTAAGAAGCATACAGTTGAGACTTCGGAGTATTACATTATATGCAGTTGACTGAAGACGAGATGCGCAAAGCTCTTGGCCTAGATCCCGAGGTAGAAAGCTCAGTCAAGGAAGACGTAAAGAAGGGAAAGCGGGTATTCCCCACACCCTCATCACCTACAGCGTACGCAAGGCGTCTGGCGGCCCGACCTTCAAGTTCGAATTCAAGTCGCGGTCGATCAGTACGGATATTGCGAAGATGGACGCGGAGAAAGAAATTAAGCGGCAGGGCCTGTTGGTCTGGACTCTGTTAGACGTAGAACATATCTCTTAAAGGCAATACCTAAGCGGCTCCCCCGTGGAGAGGGAGCCGAGGGCAAATCACTGCAGCCAGGATTCCACGGTGTCGGAACCGTGTTTCTCTTTCCAGGCGTTAAGAACCTTGTGGTTACCGCCTTTGGTCTCAACAACTTCGCCGGTTTGCGGGTTCTTGTAGACCTTCACTGCGCGCTCTTTGCGTTGAACGCGAGTTGGAGGAGCGCTGGATTTTGCTTTGGGATCGAGCAGAGCAATTACCGACTTCAGGCTGTAGCCGTATTCGGCCAGCAGATCACGGAGCTTGGTTTCAAACTCGATTTCTTTTTTCAGGCCTTGGTCGTTTTTCAGGCTTTCGAGAGCTGCGAGTTAAGCTCGCGATTTCGGCTTCAAGGCGTTTGTATTCTGCAATTTTGCTCATTTTTATCTCTGCTCGAAGGTAAGTGTAGTGTCGAGATGGTAGCCTATACTTTGGCATCTTTGTAGATCTAAGGTTTTTAGATAGATCCTGATTACGACGTGCTAAGTTTCGTTGGCCAACGCTCCGGAGCGATGCTTTTCTTGAAGCGACGTTCTCTCGGTTTCTAAAGCAGATGCTAATTGTGCTAGGAACTCGCCTTGTTCAGTCAATTTTTTCATTTCCACTAACAATGTATCTTTCATAAATACTGCATAAGTCGCCTTGCCAACATCCTGGCGTATCCCTCCGCGCTTAATGGGATTATCTGCGCTCTTGGTCAAAATTAAAAACATATCCGGGTTTTTCAGTTTTCTCACTACCCAGTGAGCAAAGTAGTTTCGAAACTTTCTATGCATTTCTAGCAAATCTACCAAGTTGCTAAGTGCGGCGCGTATGTCTGCACGTCCATTCCAACTCTCTCCTGAACGCCTGAGGTGTATCAAGACGTCGGCTTCATTAAGTGTAGATGCGAAGTTCTCTTTTTGGCCGGTTCCTATTTCTCGCATCACATCAATCACTCTACGAGCATTGAAATCAGCAATACAGTAGATTTGAATAAATTTTCCGATCAGTAAGAAATCCTTGTTAGAGGGGGTGGATGTACTCTCGAGCCAGTTTTCTTCATTCATGTAAGGCTCAGCAATCGCTTGCAACTGCTCCTCAGAGTATTGAGTTGCTATTTTGCTTCTGCTGGAAGTTAATTTTATGAATTTCAATGCACTACTAAATATTTTCTTAAGCATGATCATTTCTATTCCGTGCAATCAATTAGTTGGCAAATTTCCCATCTATAAAAGATAAGTGTATGTGACTTGGATTTAACTGTGCAGCCATTAACAAGCTAGTACGCGCTTAACTCGTCACCAAGTTTTATGGCCAAATATTCTGGTGCTAATATATCTTTTAAATTTATTTCACTCAGGAATACTGCTTTCAAGGCGAGGATCGTTTCGTCCAGATTGGAATTAGAAGTTTCCATTTTAATAAATACATCCACGCTTATGAGAGTCGGATCATTTTCCATCAATTGAGCTATCGTTAATAGGCTAGGTAAACCGGCTGCACAAAAACGAGGGTTTTTATTCACTGGGACGAATGCGTTACACATACTTAGGCCATCAATTGTGGTTCCTTGGGTCGCTTTCAGGATCTCAGACCTTAGAATGCAAACACCCTGCGGGCTAGGTAAGAAACTGTGTACTGCGCGCTTAATGATCGTGGCACTTTGAGAGCGACTGTTCATCCACAATATCCTTTTCTTGGTTCTATCGATCTAAAGCAGAGAGCGCCATTTGGTGCCTAAGCCATGTTTTTGGGGCCATGTCCGAGGATCGGCAACACGCCAAATGAGGTTGCTACGCTGAGTTAATCAAAACGACAAAACTTACACACCTCAGCATCGCAGGAAATCTCCGTCG
The DNA here is from genome assembly GCF_979258585.1 of Pseudomonas sp. AC136. NCBI lineage: Bacteria > Pseudomonadati > Pseudomonadota > Gammaproteobacteria > Pseudomonadales > Pseudomonadaceae > Pseudomonas > Pseudomonas sp. AC136. The sequence goes on along the minus strand of NZ_OZ409865.1, from coordinate 2,962,894 downwards.
AATTGGTACTAGAGATAGAGGGGAAGGCGCTTAAAAACTGTGCAAAAGCGAAAATGCATACCCAAGAGTTTTAGCTGTAGCACCCATATAGCAGCGTAATGTGCAGAAAGTTGGGGGGAAGAAAGTCCTCGGGGTGCCATTCAATATCGCCAGCTACGCGTTGCTGACTTTGATGGTGGCGCAGGTGTGCAACCTGGAGCCGGGCGAGTTCATCTGGACTGGCGGCGACTGCCACCTGTACGCCAACCACTTGGAGCAGGCCGACCTGCAGCTCACCCGCGAGCCGCTGCCGCTGCCGACCATGAAGCTGAACCCGGACGTGAAAGACTTGTTCGCCTTCAAGTTTGAAGACTTCGAACTGCAGAACTACCAGGCCCACCCGCATATTTCGGCGCCGGTTGCGGTGTAAACAGCATCGCGGCTAAAGCCGCTCCCACACATTCACTGTGGGAGCGGCTTTAGCCGCGATTGTTTTTCTACGCCGCCACGCCCGGCAAATACGGCTGCCAGCTCTCCGGCACGTGCTCCAACCGCGGGTAGTTCAGCGCATCCAGTTGCAGGTGCGACAGCACAAACGGCGTATGGCGCATGTTCACGGGCAAGGCGCGAAGCTCGCTCAGCCATAGGCTGACATACGCTGCTTGCGGGTCGAAGCGGCGCGCTTGCAGCAGCGGGTTCAGCGCCTGGCTGCGCACCGGGTCGCAGGCGATACCGGTGAGATAGGCCCAGTTGCCCCAGTTGCTCGCCGCTTCGTAATCCAGCAAATGCTCTTCGAACCAGGCGGCGCCGTGGCGCCAGTCTTGGCGCAGTTCGTTGACCAGGTAACTGGCCACCACTTGCCGCCCGCGCTTGCTGATAAAACCGGTGGCGGCCAGCTCGCGCATGCAGGCGTCCACCAGCGGCATGCCGGTACGGCCCTGGGTCCATTGCAGAAAACGTTCGTCCACGGCGGTCGGTGCTTGTTGCGTGGCCTTCAAGCCGCCAGCCTGGAACAACGCGTCGCCGCGACGCACCAGGGTCCAGCGAAAGAATTCACGCCAGAGCACGGCGCGCCACAGTTCCTGTGTGGAGTCGTTGCGCCCGTACTGCGCTTCATGGCGGCGCAGGTCGGCGACCACACGGCGAACCGACAAGCAGCCGTTGGCCAGCCACGGCGAAAGCTTCGAGGAAAATTCGCTGCCGATCAGGCTGTCCCGCGCCGCTGCGTAGTGCCGTACGTCCTGGCTCTCCCACAGGTAATCGCGTAACCGCGCTTGGGCAGCCACTTCGCCGCCAGAAAACGGGAAGGCACTGTCGGCGATGTAAACCGGCTCGCCCAAACCCAGGTGCGACAAGGTCGGCGGTGGCATCAGCAATTCATTCGCCGCTTCAGGAATCGCCGGCAAACGCTCCGGCGCCGCCAGCGGTTGAAACACCACCAGGCGTTCTTCCATCAACGCGCAGAAGTCGCGGTACACCGCCGGCAGTTGCTCAATGGCGCAGGGCAATTCGTTGGCTTGCAGCAGGCCATGGCCCGCGACTTCCAGCAGCGACGTAGCGCCGAGTTTGGCGCGCACCCGGGCCAGTTCTTCGCGCGCCTCGGGGGCGATTTCCTCGTGGGTAATCACTTCATCTATGGCCAGGCGCTCGGCCAGCAGGGGCAGAATATGTTCCGGTTGGCCCTGTACAACTAACAGGTGTGAGCCGCGCGCGCGCAAGGCGCCATCCAGCGCCAGCAAGCTTTCCAGCAGAAACCGTGCGCGGTGCACGCCAAGGCGGCGGGCGCCCAATGGGCCGGGTTGCAATAGTTTCGGATCGAGCACAAACACCGGCAGCATCCGCTCGGCGCGGGCAGCCGCGTGCAAAGCGGGATGGTCATCCAGACGCAGGTCGTGTTTGAACCACAGAAGTGAGCGGCGCATGCATGATTTCCTTTCAGTGCTAGGCAGCGGTGATCGAGAGCTGGAGCGGGGTTCAGCAACTATAGGTGGGCGTTTAGGTGGGCGTTTGCGTTCCATTGCGCCGCTTGTCTGGCGCTTTTTTCGCCGGGAAACTGACGCTTTGTCCATCCGCGCAGCGGTGGCGCGCGTAAAGCACTAAACTACCGCTCGTTATACCTAGGGCCGCGCGTGAGTGGCAACTAGTCAGCCTTGTCCAAGCGCCGAACGGGATCAACCCGGCCGCTTTTCCCGAGTCTTTTGCGGTATCCGATGAAAAATCTGTTTTTAGCCATCTTCCTTATCGCCCTCGTTGGCTGCAGCAACGGCCTGACCATCGACACGCGCCATCCCTCGCAAAATCAGGATGAGCGTGTTCAGTACGTCATCCTGCATTACACCTCGGCCAGCCTTGAGCGCTCGCTGCAATTGCTGACCCGCGGCGAAGTGAGTAGCCATTACTTGATAGGCGCGGGCCCGGCGACCATCTACCGGCTTGTGGACGAAGACAAACGCGCCTGGCACGCCGGCGAAAGCGAGTGGGAAGGGCGCACGTGGCTCAATTCCACCTCCATCGGCATTGAGCTGGTGAACGCCGGCTACGACGACACGCCGCAAGGTCGCGTCTGGTATCCGTTCAGCGAGCAGCAAATTACTGCGCTGATCGCGCTGCTCAAGGACATCACCGCGCGCAACCACATTGAGCCGCGCCACGTGATCGGCCACAGCGACATCGCGCCGCTGCGCAAACTCGACCCAGGGCCGCTATTCCCCTGGCAGCGCCTGGCCGAGGCCGGTTTTGGTTTGTGGCCCGATGCCAACGCGGTGGCCGAGGCGTTGCCCGCGTTCGAGCAAAACCTGCCTTCAATTGGTTGGTATCAACAGCAACTGGCCCATCTGGGCTACGCCACGCCGCAGAACGGTGAGTTAGACGTGGCCACGCGGCACGTGATCGCCGCGTTCCAGATGCACTACCGGCCGCACCGTTTCGACGGGCAGCCGGATGCGCAAACAGCGGCGCTGTTGGTGGTGCTTAATCGGATGAACCGGCCGAAATAATCGCCGGCTTCAGCGCTTGGGCAAACTCGCCAGCAACCGCGAATCTGCCAGGGCCGCCGTGCGGTGCACCGTCGCCGCCTTGTACTCGGGGTCGCCGATCATGCTCAGAAACGCGTCCTTGGACGGGTAACGCACCAGCAGCAGTTCGTCCCACTGCTCGCTCGCTGGCGCAATCAACGCCACTTCAATGCTCGCCAGTACCTGCACTTCACCGCCCACGCCGCGCACTTTGGTCAGTGCCGTGCGGCTGTAGCGTGCATAGGCTTCGCGGCCGCTGCAGGGGCTGTGCTCGCTGTCGGCGGTGTACTGCGCCTCGGGGTTATAGCGCAGCAGGTTGAGCATCAGAATCGGCGTATCGACCGGCAGCTTTTCGGCGAAGGCAGCCAGTTGTTCGCGGGTCGGATTGATAGCGCTGAGGGGGTTCATGGCGGACTCTCTTATTGTTGTGGTTGAAGCCTTGAGCCGTTACGCCAGCATGTCGGCAACCGTGGTGCGCAGCAGGTCGAGGCTGAACGGCTTGGTGATGGTGGCAACTTTGGCGGTGGTCACGCCCGTCTGGTAATCCTGCGCGGCGTAACCGCTGGCGAACAACACCGGCAGGTTCGGCCGGCGTTCATGGGCGGCGGCCATCAGCTGCTGGCCGGTCATGCCGGGCAGGCCGATGTCAGTCATCAGCAGGTCGATGGGCTGTTCGCTGTTAATGAAGGCCAGCGCATCGGGGCCGTTCTCGGCTTCCAGCAGCTGGTAGCCGAGCTCCTCAAGCACCTCGACGGTGAGCATGCGCACCACGTCGTCATCCTCGACCAGCAGAATGGTTTTATGGCTGTTTTCACTAAGGCTGTCGGGCATGAAACGGTCTCGAATTGGGGGGCAAATAAACAACGAAAATAAATGTGCAACTGCTTGAACGTGCTGCTGACCAAGTCTCTGGCCTTGCGTTTGTCGATCGGCCTCCGTGCGGCGCAAGACTACCGAAGGGTCGACAAACCGGCTACGGTCAGCCGGTCATTTCTCTAGCGTATGTAGGAATAAGCATGCACATTTCCTGGGCTTTACGGCAGAATCCGGAATTTTTACGCAGGGACGGCAAATGAGCGACACCACTGCAATTGACGAAAACAGCTTTCGCCGCATTCTCAGCCGCAACGTCGCGTTGCCGTTGGGCGTGGGCGTTCTCAGTGCGGTCTTCTTTATTGGCCTGGTGTATTACCTGCTTAACGTCTTGCAGTGGGTGGAACACACCGACCGCGTCATCGGTAATACCAACGAGGCGTTCCGCCTGACCGTTGACCAGGAAACCGGCATGCGCGGGTTTTTGATCACCGGCAATGAATCATTTTTGGCGCCGTTCGATATCGCCCGGCCGCGCATTATTTCCGAACTGCAATCGCTCAAAGAACTGGTGGCAGACAACCCGGCTCAGGTTGACCGGCTGCGTCGCCTGGAGGCGTTACAGCAGCAGTGGGCCAAGTTTGCCGATGCGGTGATCGATAGCCGCCGTGCCGGTGAAAACTACCAACTCATCATCTCAAGCGGCCGTGGCAAAGAACTGACTGACGAAATCCGCAAAGGTTTCGACGAAGTTATCGCCACCGAGCAGCAGCTGCGCTTCCAGCGCAACAAAGAAGCCAACAACACGGTGGTGCTGACCATCGCGCTGTACCTGCTGTTCAGTCTGGTGGTCAGCGGCATTCTGGCGTTCATGGGCCGTCGCGAATTGCTCGGCTTGTCCAACAGTTACGCCAAAACCTTGCAGCAGCAACAGCGCAGCGCCGAAGTCATCGAGCAGAAAGCCTGGCTGCGCAACGGCCAGAGCCTGCTGGCGGAGCGGGCGCTGGGCCAGCAAACCCTGGCGCAATTGGGGCAGGGCGTGTTGAGCGAGCTGGCCAGTTATATCGGCACCACCGTGGGCGCGTTTTATGTGCGCGAGCTGGGCGGCGCGTTGAAGCGCGTGGCCACCTACGGTTTCAGTGTCGACCACGATGGCTCGGAGCAAGTAGTGGCCGGCAACGAATCGATGGTCGGCCAAGCGCTGCAAGAGCGCCGCATGATCCGCCTGGACAACCTGCCCCATGCGTACCTCAGCGTGGCGTCGGGCCTGGGCGCCACCTCGCAGCTCAATATCGTGGTGCTGCCGATCATCAGCGACAACGTCGTCAACGGCGTGCTCGAACTGGCGTTTCTGCGCCCGATCACCGACACCGACATCGAGTTTCTGGAAACCATCGCCGGCAACATCGGCACCTCCATCGATGCCGCTAACTACCGTGTGCGCCTGCAGCAGGCTCTGGCCGAAACCCAGCAGCTCAACGAAGAGTTGCAAGTGCAGCAGGAAGAATTGCGCACCGCCAACGAAGAGCTTGAAGAGCAGTCGCGGGTGCTCAAAGAATCCCAGGCGCACCTGGAAAGCCAGCAAGCCGAGCTTGAGCAAACCAACGAGCAACTGGCCGACCAGGCGCAGCGCCTGGAAGACCAGCGCGACTCGCTGGACGAAAAGAACAACGCCCTTGGCGTGGCTCAGCGCGAGCTGGAAGAGCGCGCCCAAGAGCTGCAGCGCGCCAGCCTTTACAAATCCGAGTTCCTCGCCAACATGAGCCACGAGCTGCGCACGCCGCTCAACAGCTCGTTGATTCTGGCCAAGCTGCTGGGCGACAACCCGCACGGCAACCTGACGCCCGAGCAGGTGAAGTTTGCCGAATCGATCTACGCCGCCGGCAATGACCTGCTGCTGTTGATCAACGACATCCTCGACATCTCCAAAGTCGAAGCCGGCAAGCTGGAAGTGCGCCCGCAAAAAATGCCGCTGACCCGCCTGGTCGACAGCCTGCGCACCTTGTTCCAGCCGATTGCGCTGGATAAGCAGCTGGCCTTTGACATTGAGATGGGGCCGGACTTGCCGACGGCGCTGTTTACCGACCAGCAGCGCGTGGAGCAGATTTTGAAAAACTTGCTCTCCAACGCCATGAAGTTCACCGAGAAAGGCCAGGTGACGCTGAGCATCAGCGGCCAGCCAGACGGCCGCGTAGCGTTCGCCGTGAAAGATTCGGGCATCGGCATTCGCGAAGACCAGCAAACCTATATTTTCGAAGCCTTCCGCCAGGCCGATGGCACCACCAACCGCCGCTACGGTGGCACCGGGTTGGGCCTATCGATTTCCCGCGACCTGGCGACCTTGCTCGGCGGCGCCATCAGCGTGGTCAGCGCGCCAGGCAAGGGCAGCACGTTTACCTTGGTGTTGCCGCAGTCGTACGAAGAAGGGCTGGTTATTCAGTCGGTCGCCGACGTTCCGCCACCGCCGCCCGCACCGCTGGTGGTGCCGTCTGCGCCTGTGCCAGCAGCCACCGAGCCACCGGCCATTCCCCGCTTCAACGATGACCGCGAGCAGCTCAAAGAAGGCAGCCGGCGCATTCTGGTGATCGAAGACGAGCCGAACTTCGCGCGGATCCTCTACGACCTTGCCCACGAGCTGAAATACGACTGCCTGGTGGCGCACGGCGCGGATGAAGGCCTGCAGTTGGCCGCGCAGTTCCTGCCAGACGCCGTGCTGCTGGATATGCGCCTGCCCGACATCTCCGGCCTGGCCGCCCTGCAGCGCCTGAAAGACAACCCGCGCACCCGGCACATTCCGGTGCACGTGATTTCCGTCGAAGACCGCATGGAAGCCGCGCTGCAATTGGGCGCCATCGGTTATGCGGTAAAACCGACCACGCGTGAGCACCTCAAAGACGTATTCGCCAAGCTCGAAGCCAAGCTCGCCCAGCAAGTGAAGCGCGTATTGCTGGTGGAAGACGATGCCCTGCAGCGCGACAGTATTTCGCGCCTGATCGGCGATGAAGACATCGAAATCACCGCCGTCGAGTTCGGCCGCGAGGCGCTTGAGTTGCTGCGCAGCACGGTGTTCGACTGCATGATCATCGACCTCAAGCTGCCCGACATGCGTGGCAACGAGCTGCTCAAACGCATGTCTGAAGAAGACATCTGCTCGTTCCCGCCCGTGATCGTCTACACCGGCCGCAATCTGACGCGCGATGAAGAAATCGAGCTGATGAAGTATTCGCGCTCGATCATCATCAAAGGCGCGCGCTCGCCGGAACGCTTGCTGGATGAAGTGACGCTGTTCCTGCACAAGGTCGAGTCGAAGCTGTCCAGCGAGCGGCAGAACATGCTGAAAACCGCGCGCAACCGCGACAAGGTATTTGAAGGTCGGCGCGTGTTGGTGGTCGACGACGACGTGCGCAACATCTTCGCCCTCACTAGCGCCCTGGAACACAAAGGCGCCATCGTCGAAGTGGCGCGCAACGGGCGTGAAGCACTGACTAAGCTGGAAGAGGTCGAAGACATCGACCTGGTGCTGATGGACGTGATGATGCCGGAAATGGACGGCTACGAAGCCACCGCCGAAATCCGCAAAAACCCGCGCTGGCGCAAGTTGCCGGTGATTGCCGTGACCGCCAAGGCGATGAAAGATGACCAGGACCGCTGCCTGCAAGCGGGCGCCAATGACTACCTGGCCAAACCCATCGACCTGGATCGGTTGTTTTCCTTAATTCGCGTATGGCTGCCCAAACTGGAACGCATTTGATGTCACCCGACCGTGATCTTGAGATCGAGCTGCGCCTGCTGATCGAGGCCATCTACCTCAAGTACAACTACGACTTCCGTGACTACAGCGGCGCTTCGTTCAAGCGCCGCGTGCGCCATGCGTTGCAGCAATTCAACTGCAACACCATTACGGCGTTGCAGGAGCGCATCCTGCACGACCCCGGCGCGTTCATGCAGTTGTTGCAGTACCTGACGATCCCCGTCAGCGAAATGTTCCGCGACCCAACCTACTACCTGGCGTTGCGTCAGCAAGTGGTGCCGCTGCTGAAAACCTACCCGTCGGTGAAGGTGTGGGTGGCCGGTTGCAGCACGGGCGAGGAAGTCTATTCGCTGGCGATTCTGCTCAAAGAAGAAGGCTTGCTGGAACGCTCGATCATCTACGCGACGGACATCAATCCACGCTCGTTGGAAAAAGCCGAGCGCGGCATCTTTTCCCTCGACAACATTCGCACCTACACCGAGAACTACCAAAAAGCCGGCGGCCAACGCTCGTTTTCCGACTACTACACGGCGGCCTACGAAGGCGCTTTGTTCGACAGGTCGCTGTGCGAAAACGTGACCTTCGCCGACCACAGCCTGGCCACCGACAGCGTGTTTTCGGAAACCCAGTTCATTTCCTGCCGCAATGTGCTCATCTACTTCAACAAAACCCTGCAAGACCGCGCGTTCGGCCTGTTCCATGAATCGCTCTGCCACCGCGGCTTCCTCGGCCTGGGCAGCAAGGAGAGCCTAGACTTCTCCAGCTACGCCAAACGCTTTGAACCTCTGGTGAAACCCGAACGGATTTTCCGCAAATCATGAACACCGCCGCCCTCGACGACTTGCTGCTTACCCGCGCTCACGCGCTGGAAGCGGTGGTGGTCGGCGCGTCGGCAGGCGGTGTGCAGGCGCTGCTGGCCATATTCAGCGGCCTGGGCGCCGACTACCGCCTGCCCATCATCACCGTGCTGCATTTGCCCGACGACCGTCGCAGCCAGTTGGCCGACGTGTTCCAGGCGCGCCTGGGCATTCGCGTAAAAGAAGCCGAAGACAAAGAGCCCCTACACGGCGGCACGCTGTATTTCGCCGGGGCCGGGTATCACTTGCTGATCGAAAACGACCGCAGCTTTTCCCTCAGCCGCGAAGAACCGCAGCATTTCTCCCGGCCCTCCATCGACGTGCTGTTCGAATCGGCCGCCGATGCCTACGGCCCAGCATTGATGGGCGTATTACTGACAGGCGCCAACGAGGACGGCGCAAAAGGAATGGCAACCATAAAACACTGTGGCGGTCTGACCGTGGTCCAAGACCCCGCAGACGCTCAGGTTGCCACCATGCCCCTAGCGGCGCTGGCGTTGCATCCAGCCGATTTCGTCCTGCCGGTTCCCGGCATACAGGCGCTGCTCGCAGAGTTGAATAGAAGCCCATGCTGACAACCATCGAAACCAAACTGCTGATCGTCGATGACCTGCCGGAGAACCTGCTGGCCCTCGACGCGTTGATCCGCGGTGAAGGCCGTCAGGTTTTTCAAGCCACCTCGGGCGAGGAGGCGTTGGGGCTGCTGCTTCAACACGACTTCGCCCTGGCCATTCTCGATGTGCAGATGCCCGACATGAACGGCTTCGAGCTGGCCGAGCTGATGCGTGGCACGGAAAAGACCAAACATATTCCCATCGTGTTCGTCAGCGCCGCCGGGCGCGAGATGAACTACGCCTTCACCGGCTACGAAAGCGGCGCCGTCGACTTTCTGCAAAAGCCGCTGGATATCCAGGCGGTGAAAAGCAAGGTCACGGTGTTCGTGGAACTGTTCCGCCAGCGTCAGGCCATTAACGAGCAAGTGCATGCCCTGGAGAAAAGCCGCAAGGAGCAGGAAGTGCTGCTCTGCGAACTGCGTGCCGCCCAGGACGACCTCGAACGTGCGGTGCGCATGCGCGACGACTTTATGTCCATCGTCTCCCATGAGCTGCGAACGCCGCTCAACGGCCTGGTGCTGGAAACCCAGCTGCGTAAGCTGCGCCTGAGCAAGGGCGACCTGAGCGCGTTCACCCCCGACAAGCTCAAGACCATGACCGAGCGCGACGAACGTCAGATCAACAGCTTGGTGCGCTTGATCGAGGACATGCTCGACGTGTCGCGCATTCGCACCGGCAAGCTGTCCATCCGCCCGGCCCATTTCGACCTTTCCGCCCTGGTTGGCCGCGTGCTGGAAAACTACGGCGCGCAAATCGCCGCAGCGGGCTGCGAAGTCACCTTGAGCGCGGCGGAACCGGTGGTTGGCCTGTGGGATGAATTTCGTATCGAGCAGGTGGTGGTCAACCTGCTCACCAACGCGCTGCGTTATGGCAATCAGAAGCCCGTGGATTTGCGCGTTTTGGCCACCCCTGAGGGCGCGTGCCTGGAAGTGGAGGACCACGGCATTGGCATATCTGCCCCGGACCTGGCGCGCATCTTCCAGCAATTCGAGCGTGTGTCGTCCAATGGCGTGAGCCAGGGGCTGGGCTTGGGCCTGTTTATCACTGAGCAGATCATTGCCTCGCACCAGGGCACCATCGAAGTGGAAAGCCACTTGGGGCAGGGTTCGCTGTTTCGCGTTTACCTGCCGCTGGAATCTCGCACCGAACCAGACCCCGCCGCGTGAAAAAACGCCGTTTCGCTTAAGCCCCTGCGAAACGGTGATAAGCGGTCGTGCAATTTGCAACCCGGCAAAAACGGCCGTCGTGCAATGTGCAACCGGCCCTTACGAATTTGATTTCTAAGTGATTGATTTTAAAGGGAAAAAAATTCACTTTTAGTTGGCACGACGGCTGCACTTTCAGATTCAAGAAAACTTGATCTGCGATGGAGTCGCCGCCATGAATACCGTACTGAACCTGCTGAGTGCCGCTGCTGTGGTTGTCACTGGTGCATATGCTTCCGCCACGACCTCCGCCCCTGACACCGTTGCCGTTCAGGCGACTGCCAAGGTCAACCATTCCCAACTGCTGAACAAACCGCTGACCGAGCCGCAATGGGCCGAAAGCCCGTTCATGCAGCCTGAGCCGCAAATGGCCCAGACCGCTCCACAAGGCGACGTATTGCGCGGCGCCCAGTGGCTGACCGTCAGCGACGACGTGGAAACCGGCCACACCCCGCAAGCCGCTAACCAGCGCTTTGTATTCTGATTCCCTGAAAGCCGACAAATGACCGGCCGGCCCCGCGCCTGGTTGTCATGAAAGTCGGATTAGTTATGTGTGTATGAGCTTGAGGATGACTGCCATGTCTAAAGCCGCGATGGTCTTGCTGGTACTGGCCTTGGTTTGCTGCGCTGTGGTGCTTTACGCGCCGTTGAGCAATGCGATGCTGGTCGGTGTATTGAAACTGGCAACCGGCTTGCTGGTGGGTATGTTTGTACTGGCCTTGGTATTTGGCCGCCGTATCAAGTTCGACCCGGTGCTGCGCTAAGCACCGATTCCTCGCCACCCCCGCCGACCCCCGCGTACCTTGTAGGAGCGAGCTTGCTCGCGAAGCGGTATTCGCGCCGCCGTAATTCCCGCCTGTTCAACACCCTTCGCGAGCAAGCTCGCTCCTACAGTCCGTTGCAGTCCCCCGCCCAACTTTGACGCTTTCGACAATTCCCCTGTCGTTTTTGCGCGATAGCGGCCAATGCCCAAGGAATATGCTGACCCCCAAAGCGCCGGCAAACGATTCGGCGCAGGTTACTAGAGAGGGGACAGCCTGATGAGCCCAGCCGAGTTGCACGCCGACAGCATCGTTATCGACGGTCTGATCATCGCCAAATGGAACCGTGAGCTGTTCGAAGACATGCGCAAAGGCGGCCTGACCATGGCCAACTGCACCGTCTCGGTATGGGAAGGTTTCCAGGCAACCGTCAACAGCATCGCCGCCAGCCAGAAGCTGATGCGCGAAAACGCCGACCTGGTGATGCCCGTGCGCACCACCGCCGACATCCGCAAAGCCAAGGAACAAGGCAAGACCGGCATCCTCTTCGGCTTCCAGAATGCCCACGCATTTGAAGACCAGATCGGCTACGTCGAGGTGTTCAAACAGCTCGGCGTTGGCATTGTGCAGATGTGCTACAACACCCAGAACCTGGTGGGCACCGGCTGTTACGAGCGTGACGGTGGGCTGTCCGGTTTCGGTCGCGAGATCGTCGCGGAAATGAACCGCGTCGGCATCATGTGCGACCTCTCCCACGTCGGTTCCAAGACCTCCGAAGAAGTCATCCTCGAATCGAAAAAGCCGGTGTGCTACTCGCACTGCCTGCCGTCGGGCCTTAAAGAACACCCGCGCAACAAATCCGATGAAGAACTGAAATTCATCGCCGACCACGGCGGCTTTGTTGGCGTGACCATGTTCGCGCCGTTCCTGGCCAAGGGCATCGACTCCACCATTGACGACTACGCCGAAGCCATCGAATACGTGATGAACATCGTCGGCGAAGACGCCATCGGCATTGGCACCGACTTCACCCAGGGCCACGGCCAGGACTTCTTCGAATACCTGACCCACGACAAGGGCTACGCCCGCCGCCTGACCAGCTTCGGCAAGATCATCAACCCGCTGGGCATCCGCACCGTGGGCGAATTCCCCAACCTCACCGAAACCCTGCTCAAGCGCGGCCATAGCGAACGTGTGGTGCGCAAAGTGATGGGCGAGAACTGGGTGAATGTTCTAGCTGACGTCTGGGGCGAATAACGCCGTTTCCTTCGACCCTCACCCCCAGCCCCTCTCCCGCAAGCGGGAGAGGGGAGCTTAATCGCGATCGGCTCCCTCTCCCGTTTCGGGAGAGGGCTGGGGTGAGGGTAAAAACCTTACCGAATTTCTGGAGCACCACCCATGGCCAAAATCGCCCCGCAACTGCCCATCGAAGTCGACAGCGAAACCGGTGTCTGGACCAGCGATGCGCTGCCGATGCTGTATGTGCCACGGCACTTTTTCGTGAATAACCACATGGGCATCGAAGAGGTCCTGGGCGCCGACGCCTACGCCGAGATCCTCTACAAAGCCGGCTACAAATCGGCCTGGCACTGGTGCGAGAAAGAAGCCGAATGCCACGGCATTGAAGGCGTGGCGGTGTTCGAGCACTACATGAATCGCCTGAGCCAACGCGGCTGGGGCCTGTTCAAAATTCAAGACATCGACCTGGAAAAAGGCACTGCCAGCGTCAAGCTCGAACATTCGGCCTTCGTCTACGTGTACGGCAAGGTCGGGCGCAAGGTGGACTACATGTTCACCGGCTGGTTTGCCGGCGCCATGGACCAGATTCTCGCCGCCAGCGGCAGCAGCCTGCGCACCGTCGCCGAGCAGGTGTATGGCGGGTCGGAAGAAGGGCATGACGATGGGTTGTTTGTCGTGAAGCCGCTCTGAGCTTGCCCTTGTGGGAGAGGCTTTAGCCTCGATGCTTTTGATCTCAAGCACCGAGTAAAGGCCATCGAGGCTGAAGCCTCTCCCACAGTTAGAAGAAAAATATTTGGTCGCCCTTCCGTGAGGTTGCCGTAATGGCTTTTGAATCGATGTTCCAGCCAATTCAAATTGGCAAACTGACCATCCGCAACCGCGTGCTCAGCACTGCGCACGCCGAGGTGTATGCCACCGACGGCGGCATGACCACCGAGCGCTATATCAAGTACTACGAAGAGAAGGCCAAGGGCGGTATCGGCCTGGCGATTTGTGGTGGCTCTTCGGTGGTGGCGATCGACAGCCCGCAGGAGTGGTGGAGTTCGGTGAACCTGTCTACCGACCGCATCATTCCGCACTTCCAGAATCTGGCCGACGCCATGCACAAGCACGGCGCCAAGATCATGATCCAGATTACCCACATGGGCCGCCGCTCGCGGTGGGATGGCTTCAACTGGCCGACGCTGATGTCGCCGTCCGGCATCCGCGAACCGGTGCACCGCGCCACCTGCAAAACCATTGAGGTGGAAGAAATCTGGCGCGTAATCGGCAACTACGCCCAGGCCGCACGTCGTGCCATGGAAGGCGGCCTCGACGGTATCGAACTGTCTGCCGTGCACCAACACATGGTCGACCAGTTCTGGAGCCCGCGCGTTAACAAGCGCACCGATGAATGGGGCGGCGACTTCGAAGGGCGGATGAAATTCGGTCTCGAAGTGCTCAAGGCCATTCGCCAGGAAGTGGGCCCGGATTTCTGCGTCGGCATGCGCATCTGCGGCGACGAATTCCACCCCGACGGCCTCAGCCATGAGGACATGAAGCAGATCGCCAAATACTACGACGACACCGGCATGATCGATTTCATCGGCGTGGTCGGCTCGGGCTGCGACACCCACAACACCCTGGCCAACGTGATCCCCAACATGAGCTACCCGCCGGAGCCATTCCTGCACCTGGCGGCGGGCATCAAAGAAGTGGTCAAGGTGCCGGTGCTGCACGCGCAGAACATCAAAGACCCTAACCAGGCCACGCGCATTCTCGATGGCGGTTACGTCGACATGGTCGGCATGACTCGCGCGCACATCGCCGACCCGCACTTCATCGCCAAAATCAAAATGGGCCAGGTCGACCAGATCAAACAGTGCGTGGGTGCCAACTACTGCATCGACCGCCAATACCAAGGCCTCGATGTGCTGTGCATCCAGAACGCCGCCACGTCCCGCGAATACATGGGCGTGCCGCACATCATCGAAAAAACCACCGGCGTGAAACGCAAAGTGGTGGTGGTCGGTGGTGGCCCAGCCGGTATGGAAGCGGCTCGCGTGGCGGCTGAACGTGGCCACGACGTGACCCTGTTCGAGAAGAAAGACGCATTGGGCGGGCAGATCACCACCGCCTCGAAAGCACCGCAGCGCGACCAGATTGCCGGCATCACCCGCTGGTATCAGCTGGAACTGGCGCGCCTGAAAATCGACCTGCGCCTGGGCACCGGCGCCGACGTGGCGACCATTCAAGACCTGCGCCCGGACGTGATCGTGCTCGCCAACGGCGGCCATCCGTACCTGGAACAGAACGAACATTGGGGCTCGGCCGAAGGCCTGGTGGTCAGCAGCTGGGACGTGCTCGACGGCAAAGTGGCGCCGGCCAAAAACGTGCTGGTGTACGACACCATTTGCGAATTCACCGGCATGTCGGTGGCCGACTTTATGGCCGACAAAGGCTCGCAGGTTGAGATCGTTACCGACGACACCAAACCCGGTGTGGCCATGGGCGGCACCTCGTTCCCCACCTACTACCGCAGCATGTACCCCAAAGACGTGGTCATGACCGGCGACATGATGCTGGAAAAGGTCTACCGCGAAGGCGACAAGTTGGTGGCCGTGCTGGAGAACGAATACACCGGCGCCAAGGAAGAGCGCGTGGTCGATCAGGTGGTGGTGGAAAACGGCGTACGGCCGGACGAAACCTTGTACTACGCCCTGAAAGAAGGCTCGCGCAACAAAGGCCAGATCGACGTCGAAGCGCTGTTCGCCATCAAGCCGCAACCGTGCCTGGGCGAGGCGGGCGAGGGCTACTTGCTGTTCCGCATCGGCGACTGCGTAGCCCAACGCAACACCCACGCGGCGATTTATGACGCGTTGCGGTTGTGTAAGGACTTCTGATGTTTGTCTCCCCTCTCCCTCTGGGAGAGGGGCGGGGGTGAGGGGCTGTTGGGCGAGAAATCAATGTCGCCTGCAACCCTCACCCTAGCCCTCTCCCAGAGGGAGAGGGGATTGAATCGCACTGTTTCCCGGTCCCGCGAAGGAGACCAATGATGTTAAACACCCTTCTGCCCATCCTCCTGTTCGCAGCCCTGCTATTGGCGGTGATCGGCGCGGCCAAGCGCTTTTTCATGTGGCGCCGTGGCCGTGCGGCCGAGGTCGATTGGCTTGGCGGTTTGCTGGCCATGCCCAAGCGCTACATGGTCGATTTGCACCACGTGGTGGCCCGCGACAAATACATCGCCAACACCCACGTTGCCACGGCGGGCGGTTTTATTTTGGCCGCCGTGCTGGCAGTGCTGGTGCATGGCTTTGGCCTGCATAACCGCATCCTCGGTTTCGCCTTGCTCGGCGCCTGCGTGCTGATGTTTGTCGGCGCGCTGTTCGTGGCCAAGCGTCGGCTGAACCCGCCTTCGCGCCTGTCGAAAGGCCCGTGGATGCGCCTGCCGAAAAGTCTGCTGATGTTTGCTGCCAGCTTTTTTATCGCCACCTTGCCAGTGGCCGGCATTCTGCCTGCGGCCTTTGGCGGCTGGGTGCTTGCGCTGGTGCTGGCGATTGGCGTGGCGTGGGGTGTGAGCGAGCTGTTCTTCGGCATGACCTGGGGCGGGCCGATGAAGCACGCCTTCGCCGGTGCCCTGCACCTGGCCTGGCACCGCCGCGCCGAGCGTTTTGGTGGTGGCCGTTCCACTGGGCTGAAAGCCCTCGACCTGTCCAATCCAAACGCTCCTTTGGGCGTGGAAAAACCCACCGACTTCACCTGGAACCAACTCCTCGGTTTCGACGCCTGCGTGCAGTGCGGTAAATGCGAAGCGGCGTGCCCGGCCTTTGCGGCGGGGCAACCGCTGAATCCGAAAAAACTCATTCAAGACATGGTCGTCGGCCTGGCCGGCGGCACCGATGCCAAGTTTGCGGGCAGCCCCTACCCGGGCAAACCAGTGGGCGAACATGCAGGCGGCCCCCATCAACCCATCGTCAACGGCCTGGTCGATGCCGAAACGCTGTGGTCGTGCACCACCTGCCGCGCCTGCGTGGAGGAGTGCCCGATGATGATCGAGCACGTCGATGCCATCGTCGACATGCGCCGCCACCTCACCTTGGAAAAAGGCGCCACGCCGAACAAGGGCGCCGAAGTGCTCGACAACCTGATCGCCACCGACAACCCCGGCGGCTTCAACCCCGGCGGCCGGCTGAACTGGGCGGCGGATTTGAACCTCAACCTGCTCAGCGAAAAACACACCACCGACGTGCTGTTCTGGGTCGGCGACGGCGCCTTCGACATGCGCAACCAACGCACCCTGCGCGCGTTCGTGAAAGTGCTGAAAGCCGCCAATGTCGACTTCGCCGTGCTCGGCCTGGAAGAACGCGACAGCGGTGACGTGGCCCGGCGTCTGGGTGATGAAGCGACCTTCCAGAGCCTAGCCAAACGCAACATTGCCACGCTGGAAAAGTACAGCTTCAAACGCATCGTCAGCTGCGACCCGCACAGCTTCCACGTGTTGAAAAACGAATACGGCGCTCTGGGCGGTCACTACCAAGTGCTGCACCACAGCACGTTTATCGCCGAGCTGATCGCCGCGAAAAAACTCAACCTTGGCCAGCACAAAGGCGGTTCGGTGACCTATCACGACCCGTGCTACCTCGGCCGCTACAACGGCGAATATGAAGCGCCGCGCGACGTGCTGCGCGCCCTCGGTATTGAAGTGAAAGAAATGCAACGCTCGGGTTTTCGCTCACGCTGTTGTGGCGGCGGTGGCGGCGCGCCGATCACCGACATTCCGGGCAAGCAGCGAATTCCGGACATGCGCATGGTCGACATCAAAGAAACCGGCGCCGAGTTGGTAGCCGTGGGTTGCCCGCAATGCACCGCGATGCTGGAAGGCGTGGTCGAGCCTCGGCCGCAGATCAAAGACATCGCCGAGCTGGTGGCAGAGGTGCTGCTGGAGGCGCCGGTGGTGGCGGTTAAGCGCGTGGCGGAGGGAGTGGAATGATGGACCTTCGTTTGCTGTCACCCCCTCTCCCTAACCCTCTCCCGCAAGCGGGCGAGGGGACGAATCGCGCGCGAATTAACTCCCCTCGCCCGCTTGCGGGAGAGGGGCTGGGGGTGAGGGGCCTTAGGCTCTTTCCCGCCCGCCGGAGAACCGTCCATGTCTGACCTCATCCGCCGCAACCCCCACGCCGAGCGCATCGCGCGCAACCGCCTGCACCCGTTGCACGCCACCTTGCAGCGCAGCGAAACCAGTTGGATGGGCCCCAACGGCGTCATCCGCAAGAACCCGCATGCGGTCGGCTTTATCGGCCCCAACGGTATCAAGCGCATCGACCGCAGCGGCGTGCAGCAGGGCGGCACCACCAAGCGCTCCAGCCAGAGCGCCGTGGTGCAACTGCCGTTGCACACGGTGCCGGCGCCGAGCTTTTACATCGTCGTGGTGCCCGACATGGTCGGCGGCCGCCTGACCGCCCACGACCGCGACCTTCTAGGCCTGGCCCACAAGCTCGCCGGCAGCGCAGGCGCCGTGTTGGCCGTGGTATTTGGCGAGCACAAAGAAAACAGTTTCGACACCGCTGGCGTCGATCGCCTGCTGCACCTCGACGGCGCGCTTTACAGCGGCTACGCGCCCGAGCAACAGGTGCAAGCCTTGACCGCCATTGAACGGCAATTCCAGCCGCGCCATTGGCTGCTGCCCGACAGCCGTACCGGCGGCGGCGAGCTGGGGCGTCGCTTGGCGGCGCAGCTGGGCGAACGTCCGGCTACGCGCGTGTGGCAAGTAACTGACGCGCAGTGCATCGGCCGCGCCGGTGCCGGCCAGCAAGACCTGCAACGTCCGCTCGCCCGGCTGATTCTGGCCGCCAGCGAATGCGCCGAGCCGGTCAGCGAAACCCGTCACGAAGCGCAGGTCATTACGCTTGAGCACGACGTCGCCCGTTGCCTGCCGCGTATCGAAGACCTCGGCGCCGTGGCAGTGGACCCCGCGGCAACGCCGATGGCCGAGGCGGAATTTATTTTGTCTGGCGGCAACGGCGTTAAAGACTGGGACCTGTTCCACCGCACCGCCGTCGCCCTCGGCGCCACCGAAGGCGCCTCGCGCGTGGCGGTCGACGACGGCCATATGGCGCGTAACCGCCAGGTCGGCGCGACCGGCACCTGGGTGACGGCGCGGGTGTACCTGGCCGTCGGTATTTCCGGCGCCATCCAACACCTGCAAGGCATCGGCGCCTGCGACAAAGTGGTGGCGGTCAACCTGGACGCCGGCTGCGACATGATCAAACGCGCCGACCTGTCCGTCATCGGCGACTCGGCGGCCATTCTTGCCGCCCTAATCGAACGCATGGCCGCGCACCGCGCCGGAGGCAATCGCGATGCAGCCTAAGCCACTCTCAGTGTTGTGCCTGGTGTCCATCGGCGCCCACCCCACCTCCGGCCGCGCCCGCCGCGCCGAGCAGGATTCCCGTGCCGTCGAGCTTGGCTTGCGCCTGGCCGGCGAGCAGCTGCGTGTGCTGCACGCCGGCGACGCCCAGCAGGAAGCCTTGCGCGCCTACTTGGGCATGGGCCTGAACGAACTCAGCGTGCTGCAACAGCCGGACGGCGCCGACGCGCTGCCCGTGCTGCTCGACTTCCTTAAAGACAGCGAGGCGCAACTGGTACTCACCGGCAGCCAGGCCGAAACCGGCGAAGGTTCGGGCATGTTGCCGTACCTGCTGGCCGAGCAATTGGGCTGGCCACTGGTGGTCGGCCTGGCCGAAGTGGAGAAGGTTGAAAACGGTGTAGCGCAGGTGCTGCAAGCGCTGCCTCGCGGTCAACGCCGGCGCCTGCAAGTGCGCCTGCCGTTTCTTGCCAGCGTCGACAACGCCGCCCCGGTCGCCCGGCAAAGCGCCTTCGGCCCAGCCCGTCGCGGCACCTTGAGCGCCGATGAGGTTGAAGTGCTCGATGATGACTTGCTCGCCAGCGCCACCTTTCAACCGGCACGGCCGCGGCCCAAACGGCTGAAAGTGATCAAAGCCAAAACCGGCGCCGAGCGTATGAAAGCGGCCACGGCCAAGGCCGCAGGCGGGAGCGGCCAGGTCATCAAGGATGTCAGTCCAGAGGAAGGCGCCGAAGCCATATTCAAGCTGCTGCTGGAGGAAGGCGTTATCCGCTGAGTTCGATTTTTACAAATGGTTACGGTTGGCAGGATCAGAAAAAGCCCAAGTTCTTCAATGACTTGGGCTTTTTTTTTTGGGCCGCTCCGCTTAAGGCTATTAGATGCGCTGCCGATACTCGGCTAGTTGGTAAACAGGGCTTATCGCTTTTGTTTCTGGTACCTGAAGGATGCTTTTTATGACGCTTCGCTCGATGAACATAACCCCCCGCGCTTCACTCTCCTTTGGCCTCATCGCTCTGGTGATGTTCTTTCTTGGCGGCTTTGCCTTGCTGCAAATGAGCAGCATGCGTGAGCAGTCTGCGGAAGTGGACCAGTCCTGGCTGCCGAGCGTGCTGGCGCTGAACACCATGAGCGAAAGCGCCTTGCGCTTGCGAACCCTGACCTTGCGGATGCTGCTGGTGCGCGATCCTCAGGCAATCAAAGACAACGAAGCCCGTGCCGAGCAGATGAAAACCGACATGCTCGCCGCGCAGGCGCGCTATGAAGCCTTGCTCGATGGCGGCGATGAGCAGGGTTTGTATGAAACGTTCAGAACGGCGCAGAGCGGTTATTTGCGTGAGCAAGGCCGGGTGGTGGAATTGTCGCGGCAGAACAATATTGACGACGCGGTGCGCATCGTCAGCGGCGAAATGAGCGTGCAAGGCGACGCCATGGCCAAAGCCCTGCGCGCCCTTGGCGAATACAACACCCAAGGCGCCAACAAAGCCGCGGACGAAGCCAGCGCCACATTTTCCAGCGCACGCACGTGGGTCATTATCACCCTGGTCTTTGCCGCTCTGGCCACCGTCGTGCTGGCGATGCTTCTGACGCGCAGCATCGTTCAGCCGTTGACCCGCGCCTTGGGTGTGGCGGAAACCGTGGCGGGTGGCGACCTCACCGAGCGCATCGAGGTGGAAGGTTCGGACGAACCCGCCCGCCTGCTCGGCGCCTTGCGCACCATGCAGCAAAACCTGCGCAACACCATTCAGGGCATCGCCGACTCATCCAGCCAGCTGGCTTCTGCTTCCGAAGAACTGAGCGCTGTGACTGAGAATTCCACGCGCGGCCTGCATCAGCAAAACGACGAAATTGAACAAGCCGCCACTGCCGTCAACGAGATGACCACGGCCGTGGAAGAAGTCGCGCGCAACGCCGTTATTACCTCCGAAGCCTCGCGCGAATCCGACCGCACCACCCAGCGTGGTCGCGAGCAGGTGCTGGAAACGGTGAACTCGATTTCCAGCCTGGCCGACGATGTCACCACCTCCGCCGACCAGGTACTGCAATTGGCAGGCAAGGTGCGCGACATCAGCCAGGTGCTCGACGTGATCCGCTCTATTGCCGAGCAGACCAACCTGCTGGCCCTGAACGCCGCCATTGAAGCCGCGCGCGCCGGTGAAGCCGGGCGTGGCTTTGCCGTGGTGGCCGATGAAGTGCGCGCCTTGGCGCACCGCACGCAACAGTCCACCCAGGAAATCGAACAAATGGTTGGCGGCATTCGCAACGGCGCCGATCAGGCCGTTAATGCCATGCAGAACAGCAACCAGCGCGCGCGCAGCACGCTCGATGTAGCGCGCGGAGCCGGTAGCGCGTTGGACGAAATCGCCGTGGCCATTTCGGCCATCAACGAACGCAACCTGGTAATCGCCAGCGCCTCGGAAGAACAAGCGCAGGTGGCGCGGGAAGTTGACCGCAACCTGACCAACATTCGCGATTTGTCGTTGCAGTCCTCAGCGGGGGCGAATCAAACGGCGGCGGCCAGTCATGAGCTGTCGCGGTTGGCGGTGGGGTTGAATGGGATGGTGGCGAAGTTCAGGGTGTGAATCGGCGTTAAGGCGACAAGCATCGCGGCTAAAGCCGCTCCCACAGAAATTGCAAAACCTGTGGGAGCGGCTTTAGCCGCGATTTTTTTGAGCCGTACCGCAGGGACCTTGTAGGAGCGAGCTTGCTCGCGAAGCTGTTGATCGTTTGCGCACTTCGGTTGGAGATCGCTTTGCGAGCAAGCTCGCTCCTGCAGACGCAAAAACTGCGCGGGAATGACGGTGGTATTTGTCGAGACGTCCGTCATCCCCGCGTAGGCGGGGATCCAGAGTTTACCGGTAACACGCTATTTCGAACCCGAGAGATACCGTCGCCAGGGGTATTACTGGGTCTTGATCCCATACAAATACGGCGCCGGCGCAGCCCCCAAATTGCTCAGCAACCGCTCGCTATACCAGTCGATAAAATTCACCACGCCAAATTCATACGTCTTCGAATACGGCCCCGGCTGATAAGCGGTGGAGTTGATGCCGCGCTGGTTTTCTTCGGCCAGGCGACGGTCCTGGTCGTTGGTGGCGTCCCACACTTGGCGCATGCGCACCGGGTCGTAGTCCACGCCTTCAACGGCGTCTTTGTGCACGATCCATTTGGTGGTGACCATGGTTTCCTGGGCGCTGATCGGCCACACGGTAAACACGATGATGTGGTCGCCCATGCAGTGGTTCCACGAGTGCGGCAAATGCAGGATGCGCATGGAGCCCAGGTCGGGGTTTTTGATGCGGCCCATCAATTTGTTGCAGCCTTGTTTGCCGTCCAGGGTCATCGACACGGTGCCCTTGAGCAGCGGCATCCGCACGATGCGGTTACGCAGGCCGAAGCTGGCGTGGGCGTATGGAATTTTTTCGGCGTCCCAGGCGGCAGCGGAAGCGGCGACGTGGTCTTTGAAGGCCTGGTCGGCGCGCGGGTCGGTGACGTCGTCCCATTCCAGCAAGGTTTTCAGCAGCTCAGGGTGCGAGCCGTTGCAGTGGTAGCACTCGCGGTTGTTTTCGATCACCAGCTTCCAGTTGGCTTTTTCCATCAAGGTGGTTTGCACCGCCACCTTGGTGTTCTCCATGTCGTAGGGCTCCATGTAATGAGCCAGGGTGGAAAGGAATTCATCAATGGCCGGCGGGTTCTCGGCCAGCGACACGAAGATGTAGCCGCCCGCGACTTTCACATGCACCGGCTTGAGGCCGAATTTCTTCATGTCGAAGTCGTCGCCCATTTCGGTGCCCGCATACAGCAGGCGGCCGTCGAGTTCGTAGGTCCACTGGTGGTACGGGCACACCAGCTTGGCGACTTTGCCTTTCTCGCCGGTACACAGGCGCGAGCCACGGTGGCGGCATACGTTGTGGAACGCATTGACCACGCCGTCGGCGCCGCGAATCACCACGATCGGGTTTTTGCCCAATTGGAAAGTCAGGTAATTGCCCTTGGCCGGGATCTCGCAGGTCATGCCGGCGATCAACCATTCCTTGTGGAAAATCTCCTGCATGTCGATATCGAACAGGCGCTCGTCGCTGTAAAACGGCTGCGGCAGCGAATAGGTGCGCTCGCGGTTTTGCAGCATTTCGGCGGTGGCCTTGCGTGCCGGCTCCAGCGGGTCGCCCAAACTCAGGGTGGTGGTATCCATGGCTCTGTCCTCATGGCTGATCGCGGTGTGCGCGCAGCGAAAATTGGCGGTTGGTGTTCACGCAAGGCGCTTGTGTGACGCGCTCTAGATTGAGGTGGAGTGTGGAGTCGGGCGCGTTGATGGCCTTATCCATGGACGACACGGCCGAATCCGTTTCCGACGCGCCAGCCCCGATGGTTGGGGGCTGGTCGCGGTGAGCATGCCGATGTCGCAGATAGGTAAGTGAGCCACTAGGCGCATGCCCACAATCGGCGCCATAGTCCCGGGCACAAGACCCAGGCAACCCTAAGCGTCAGCGGGAGCGAACATGTCCAACACTTTCCTCAATCCGGTCAACACCCAGACCTGGGCCAACGGCCGCCATCTGGTGCGTTGCGTCAAAGTGATCCAGGAAACCTGGGACGTGCGCACCTTCTGCTTTATGGCCGACCAGCCGATCATGTTCTTCTTCAAGCCGGGGCAGTTCGTCACCCTGGAACTTGAAATCGACGGCCAGCCGATCATGCGTTCGTACACCATCTCCAGCTCGCCATCGGTGCCGTACAGCTTCTCGCTGACCATCAAGCGCGTGCCGGGCGGCAAGGTGTCGAACTGGCTGCACGACAACCTGAAAGAAGGCGACGAGCTGCCGGTGCACGGCCCGGTTGGCCTGTTCAACGCCATGGATTACCCCACCGACAAAGTGCTCTACCTCAGCGGCGGCGTGGGCATTACCCCGGTGATGTCGATGGCGCGCTGGTTCTTCGACACCAACGCCAATGTCGACATGGTCTTCGTCCACAGCGCCCGCTCGCCGCGCGACGTCATCTATCGCCGCGAGCTCGACCACATGGCCTCGCGTGTGCGTAATTTCGGTTTGCACATCATTTGTGAAAAGCACGGCGAAGGTGAGCCGTGGGCCGGCTATCGCGGCTACCTAAACCAACCGATGCTGGAACTGATCGCCCCGGACTTTCGTGATCGTGAAATCTTCTGCTGCGGCCCGACGCCTTACATGAACGCCGTGAAACGCCTGCTCGAAGCCAACGGTTTCGATATGCAGCGCTATCACGAAGAATCGTTCGGCGCGACGCCGGCCGAAGACAAAGCCGAAGCCATTGTTAATGCCGAACAAGCCGCCGAAGCGCCGGCGCCGGACGCGGCTGATCTCAATCAGGTGGAATTCACCACCACCGGCAAGAGCATCCGCGTGGCGCCTGGTGAGACCGTGCATGCTGCGGCGGCGAAGCTGGGGCTGCACATTCCCAAGGCTTGCGGGATGGGGATTTGTGGGACGTGCAAGGTGATGAAGACTTCCGGTGAGGTGGAGATGGAGCACAACGGGGGGATTACGGATGAGGATGTGGCGGAGGGGTACATTCTTTCGTGCTGCAGTGTGCCGAAGGGGGATGTGGTGATTGATTATTAAGCGAAGCCCGGCTTAGCCGGGCTGCTTTCGATCGGCGAAAAACCTTCATTAGCGCGTCTGCGCGGAGATCTGTTTCGCGCCTTACGCGCGAGCTTTTCTACCGCGCCCGTTATCAAAACCTCCGTCATCCTCGCGAACGCGGGGATCCAGAATTTCAAGCCGTACACGATAGATCGGCGTAGGTATTCATTACCGCGTGTGCTGAACGTTTTTGTTTCGCGCCTTACGCGCGAGTCACTTTTAGCATTGCCCTAAAAGTAACCAAAAGGTCTAGCTCCTACCTTGGCCTTCCGCTTCGCTCCAGGTCCCCTCATTCCACCGCCATTCCGGAGGCACGGCGAGACGGGCCATCCATGGCCCGACACGCCTCTCGCGGCTCCCGGCCGCTCAACCCCCTCCACGTCGCCTCCATTCGGCCTGCGATGAACGGGGCGGGTAGATCACAAGCCAGATCAAGATCAAACGCGTAGATCACAAACAGATCAAAACCATCGCGGCTGAAGCCGCTCCCACAGGTTGTGCGTCGTCTGTGGGAGCGGCTTTAGCCGCGATTCCTGGAAACGAAAATGGCGCGTCACACGTACGGTTTGTTCATCCTGGAACATTCACTTCAGGCAACACCTGCAATCGCCAAACCCCTGCCTCAACCACCGCAACCTGCTGCCGGTAAAACAATCGCCACTTGCCGTCCCGCTGGGCAAATTCATGTGCTTTGTCCGCCGCTGGCGCCGCCTCGGTAAACCGGCTTTCGCGCTCGGGGTTTCCCTGCCCGGGCCCGGTAATCGGCACGTACCGATTGCGCCCAAGCAAACGCAGCAGGTGCAGTTGGCCGTCGATAAATCCTTGGAAGTGCGCGTCGAGCACATCGTCTTCCAGCCAGTGCAGCGTCTCGCTGCGTGGCTCGGCAATGGCGATGCGGTGCAGGACGGCGGGCGCTTCGGCGAAGGCGATCAGGGCGATAAAGTGGCCGCAGTCGGACACGCGATGGTCGAGCGCCCATTCGCCCGGCAACTGCCAGTCACCGATGCTGCATCGGTAAGCGCGCAAGTCGCCATCGCGGCTGTCGCGCAGGGCTTGCCAGCTTAGGCGTTCACCGCTTTTAAGCGGGGCGCTTTGTAGGAGTAGCGGGGCGTCGTTGAGGGGTAGCAGTAGGTCGACTTCGGGCATTTCGGCGTAGCCCAGTGTCGGTTTGCCGCGACGGGTTTGGCCGGTCACTAGTTCGATTTGGCCGTGGGTGTACGAGGTCACGGGGCCGTGGTCGCGGTATTCCAGGCACGGTTGTGCCCAGTTCATGCGCAGGCGCAGGTGGTCGGTTTCCAGGCCGATAAAGTTCGGTGAGCTGCACAGCGGTTCACGTTCTTTGGGCTGCCAGGTGTTGCTCATCAGGCGCCAGCCGCTGCTGCGTTGCCACAGCCAGAAACCGCTGACGTCGTCGCGGCTGGCGGCGCAGACGAAGGTCTGGCCGTCTTGGCTGAAGACTATGCTCGGGTCGGGTTGCATCAGCATCAGGCCGGTGGCCTGGCCGTCGAGTATCAGTTCGCCCAGCGGGTTGCGCAGCGGTTCCAAGGGGTCGCCCAGGTCCATCAGGCGCTCGGGCAAACAGATGCGCAGTTCAAGCGTCGGCGCCTGAGGCGGCGAGGGCAGTGTGCGGTTCTGGTGGTCGGTTTGCAGGTACTGCCAGTAGCTGTCGGGCAGCCACAGGTCCTGGATGCTGACGAAGGTTTCGACCCGGTTCGCGCCGGCTATCAGCTCGTCAATGTTGGCGCGGTAGGGCGCGTCGGAGGTCAGCGGGCTGACGCGGCCGATCACCTCGGTGCTGCTGACGTGGTCCAGTTCCCAGAACAGGCTGACGCCACAGTGGTGCAGCACGCGCTGTTGGCGGTCGTAGATCAGCAGGCTCCATTCGTTGCGGCTCGGTGCCGGCGACACGAAGTAGCGGCCGTCGCTGGAGAACTGCGCCGATGGGCTGGCGCTGAAGATCACGCTGCCGTCGGGCAGCAGGTAGTCGCACACCACCGGCCCGCCCATGGCGATTTCGCTTTCGCCCAGCAGCCGCACGGGCTCGCCTTCGGGTGTCAGGCGCGGTTCGCCCCCGCCCCAGGCGCTGGCACCGCGAGCGCTGTAGGGGGCGGGCAGTGGCATCAGGTCGGCGTCGCTCTCGCGTTCGACCTGCTTTTCCAGGTTCAGACCGAGGCGTTTTTCCAGGTGGCTGATGAGCAGAATGCCGCCAAAGATCACCAGCACGCCGGCGCAAAAGGCTATCCAAAACGTGGGGATGGCGCGGCCGATGCCGATGGCCAGGCCGAGGGTCCAGAAGAAGTTGAATTGCTGGAGGCGGTAGGGCACGCCGCCGCGGATGCGGTTGGTTAGCCAGGCGATGGGCAGATAGGCCATCCAGCCGAGAAGCCCCAGGGCGAGTGGGGCGAATACGGGGATGAGGATGATGAGGGCGATCCAGCCGAGTTCGAGGAATAGTTCGAGGAACAGGCGGGGGAGGGACTGTATGGATCGGGTGTCCATGAACGTGTTCGGCTCGGGATTCTGGATCCCCGCCTGCGCGGGGATGACGGAGGTTTTTGTTGCGCGTGTGGTAAATCTCGCGGTTTTTGCGGGTGGCCTTTAAGCCTGCATCACCAAGCGAATATCCGCCGCCAATTCGCGTACGCGTTCTTCTTCGGTGTCCCACGAGCACATAAACCGCGCGCCGCCGGCGCCGATGAAGGTGTAGAAGCGCCAGTCCCGCGCGCGCAGGGCTTCGATGGCCGGTTCCGAGAGTTGCAGGAACACGCCGTTGGCTTCCACGGGGAACATCAGGCTCACGCCCGGAATGTCGCTGACCAGCTCGGCCAGCAGGCGTGCGCAGCTGTTGGCGTGGCGGGCGTATTTCATCCACGCGTCGTTTTCCAGCAGGCCGACCCACGGCGCGGAAAGAAAGCGCATTTTCGAGGCCAGTTGGCCGGCCTGTTTGCAGCGGTAGTCGAAGTCTTCGGCCAGTTGTTTGTTGAAGAACAGAATCGCCTCGCCCACGGCCATGCCGTTTTTGGTGCCGCCAAAGCACAGCACGTCGATGCCGGCTTTCCAGGTCAACTCGGCAGGCGAGCAGTCGAGAAAGGCGCAGGCGTTGGCGAAGCGGGCGCCGTCCATGTGCAGGTTCAGGCCCAGCTCGCGGCACGTGGCGCTGATGGCTTTGAGTTCTTCGGGGCGGTACACGCTGCCGATTTCGGTGGCTTGGGTGAGGGTGACCACGCGCGGCTTGGGGTAGTGGATGTCTTGGCGCTTAAGCGCGATTTCGCGAATGGTCGCGGGCGTCAGCTTGCCGTTTTCGGTGCGGGCGGTGAGCAGTTTCGAGCCGTTGGAGAAAAATTCCGGCGCGCCGCATTCGTCGGTTTCAACGTGGGCGGTCTCCGAGCAGATCACGCTGTGGTAGCTCTGGCACAACTGCGACAACGCCAGCGAGTTGGCGGCGGTGCCGTTGAAGGCGAAGTACACCTCGCAGTCGGTTTCGAACAACCGGCGAAAGTGATCCGAGGCGCGGGCCGTCCATTGGTCATCGCCATAGGCACGGTCGTGGCCGTGGTTGGCCTGCGCCATGGCGGCCCAGGCTTCCGGGCAAATGCCGGAATAGTTGTCGCTGGCGAATTGTTGGGTGGTGTCGGTCATGGCGGATTTCCTGGGGCGGCGATGGGCAACACTTTAGCGCGGGTCGGTCTTTTGTGTCGTTCAAAGAGCATCGAGGCTGAAGCCTCTCCTACAGTGGAACGTATTTCATTGTGGGAGCGGCTTTAGCCGCAATGGGTCGTTTGCCGGCTTGGTCAGTTTGAGCATTTTGACGTCGCAAACAGGCATATGGCTGTGCTGGCGATTTCGCAGAATCGCTACACGCACTACCGCTCCGCCTGCCGGAGTGGGCGCCCATAACAATGATGCGGCAGCCGCTGTCGCTGGAGACCGAGATGTTCAGCAAAAACGACCAGATCAAAGGCTATGACGATGCACTGCTGGCAGCCATGGATGCCGAAGAAGCCCGTCAGGAGCACCACATCGAGCTGATCGCCTCGGAGAACTACACCAGCAAACGCGTGATGCAAGCTCAGGGCAGCGGCCTGACCAACAAGTACGCCGAAGGTTATCCGGGCAAGCGTTACTACGGCGGCTGCGAGCATGTGGACAAGGTCGAGCAATTGGCCATCGACCGCGCCAAGGAATTGTTCGGCGCCGACTACGCCAACGTGCAACCGCACTCGGGCAGCCAGGCCAACGCCGCGGTTTACCTCGCCCTGCTGCAAGCAGGCGACACGGTGTTGGGCATGAGCCTGGCCCACGGCGGCCACCTGACCCACGGCGCCAAGGTGAGCTTCTCCGGCAAGCTCTATAACGCGGTGCAGTACGGCATCAACACCGACACCGGCCTGATCGATTACGACGAAGTCGAGCGCCTGGCCGTTGAGCACAAGCCGAAGATGATCATCGCCGGCTTCTCGGCCTATTCGAAAACCCTCGATTTTCCGCGCTTCCGCGAAATCGCCGACAAAGTGGGCGCGTACTTTTTTGTCGACATGGCCCACGTGGCCGGTCTGGTGGCCGCTGGTTTGTACCCCAACCCGCTGCCCTACGCCGACGTGGTGACCACCACCACCCACAAAACCCTGCGCGGCCCGCGTGGCGGTCTGATTCTGGCCAAGGCCAACCCGGACCTGGAGAAGAAATTCCAGGCTGCCGTATTCCCCGGCGGCCAGGGCGGCCCGCTGATGCACGTGATCGCCGCCAAGGCCGTGTGCTTCAAGGAAGCGCTGGAGCCTGGCTTCAAGTCGTATCAGCAGCAAGTGATCGATAACGCTCAGGCCATGGCCAAGGTGTTTATCGAGCGCGGCTACGACGTGGTGTCCGGCGGTACCGACAACCACCTGTTCCTCGTCAGCCTGATTCGCCAGGGCCTCACCGGCAAAGACGCCGACGCCGCCCTCGGCCGTGCCGGCATCACCGTGAACAAGAACGCCGTGCCGAATGACCCGCAGTCGCCGTTCGTGACCTCGGGCCTGCGCATCGGCACGCCAGCGATCACCACACGCGGCTTCAAAGTGGCGCAGAGCGTGGAATTGGCCGGCTGGATTTGCGACATCCTCGACCACCTCGGCGATGCCGATGTCGAGGCGCAGGTGGCCAAGCAAGCCGCTGCCCTGTGCGCGGATTTCCCGGTCTACAAGTGATTTCACCCGACTGATTTACCAACCCTCGCCAGCGGTCGGCGAGGGACGCAGCGAGGAGCACCTCTGATGCAACGTTATTCCGGCTTCGGCCTGTTCAAGCACTCGCTCAGCCACAACGAAAACTGGCAGCGCATGTGGCGCAACCCCACACCGAAACCGGTGTACGACGTGATCATCGTCGGCGGTGGCGGCCACGGTCTGGCCACGGCTTACTACCTGGCCAAAGTGCATGGCATCACCAATGTCGCGGTGGTCGAAAAGGGTTGGCTGGGCGGCGGCAACACCGCGCGCAACACCACCATCGTGCGTTCCAACTACCTGTGGGATGAGTCAGCGCACCTGTACGAACACGCCATGAAGCTGTGGGAAGGCCTGTCGCAAGACATCAACTACAACGTGATGTTCTCGCCCCGAGGCGTTTACAACCTGTGCCACACCCTGCAAGACATGCGCGACTCCGAGCGCCGCGTGAGCGCCAACCGCCTCAACGGTATTGACGGTGAATTGCTGGATGCCAAGCAAACGGCCGCTGAAATTCCGTACCTCGATTGCTCGAAAAACACCCGCTACCCGGTGATGGGCGCCACCGTGCAACGGCGCGGCGGCGTGGCCCGTCACGACGCCGTGGCCTGGGGCTACGCCCGTGCCGCCGACGCCTTGGGCGTGGACCTGATTCAGCAAACCGAAGTGATCGGTTTCCGTAAGGAAAACGGCGTGGTCATCGGCGTTGAAACCAGTAAAGGCTTTATCGGCGGCAAGCGCGTGGGCGTGGTCACGGCGGGTAACTCCGGACACATGGCCAAACTCGCCGGCTTTCGTCTGCCGCTGGAATCTCACCCGCTGCAAGCGCTGGTGTCGGAGCCGATCAAGCCGATTATCGACAGCGTGATCATGTCCAACGCCGTGCACGGCTACATCAGCCAGTCCGACAAAGGCGACCTAGTGATCGGTGCCGGCATTGACGGCTACGTCGGCTATGGCCAACGCGGCTCGTACCCGACCATCGAACACACCCTGCAAGCCATCGTCGAAATGTTCCCGGTGCTCAGCCGCGTGCGCATGAACCGCCAGTGGGGCGGCATTGTGGATACCTCGCCGGACGCCTGCCCAATCATCAGCAAAACCCCCGTGCCCAACCTGTTTTTCAACTGCGGTTGGGGCACCGGCGGCTTCAAAGCCACACCGGGGTCAGGCCACGTATTTGCCGCCAGCCTGGCCACTGGCGAGATGCACCCGCTGGCCAAACCGTTCTCGATGGACCGCTTCCACAACGGCGCCCTGATCGACGAACACGGCGCAGCGGCGGTAGCCCACTAATCAAGGGGGCGTTCCCCTCGCCCGCTTGCGGGAGAGGGTGCCCAAAGGGCGGGAGAGGGGCTTTTAGCTGCGAACGCAAAAACCCTCACCCCCAGCCCCTCTCCCGCAAGCGGGCAGAGGGGAGCCAAGCGGGAACGCGGTAGCAGAACAATCCCCTCGCCCGTTTACGGGAGAGGGTGCCCGAAGGGCGGGAGAGGGGCTGTTAGCGGCGACGCAAAACCCTCACCCCCAGCCCCTCTCCCGCAAGCGGGCAGAGGGGAGCCAAGCGGGAACGCGGTAGCAGAACAATCCCCTCGCCCGTTTACGGGAGAGGGTGCCCAAAGGGCGGGAGAGGGGCTTTTAGCGGCGACGCAAAACCCTCACCCCCAGCCCCTCTCCCGCAAGCGGGCAGAGGGGAGCCAAGCGGGAACGCGGTAGCAGAAAAATCCCCTCGCCCGCTTGCGGGAGAGGGTGCCCGAAGGGCGGGAGAGGGGCTTTTAGCGGCGACGCAAAACCCTCACCCCCAGCCCCTCTCCCGCAGGCGGGCAGAGGGGAGCCAAGCGGGAACGCGGTAGCAGAACAATCCCCTCGCCCGCTTGCGGGAGAGGGTGCCCGAAGGGCGGGAGAGGGGCTTTTAGCGGCGACGCAAAAACCCTCACCCCCAACCCCTCTCCCGCAGGCGGGCAGAGGGGAGCGAAAAACACGAATTCTGGAGGTACGGCCATGCTGCAAATTTTCTGCCCTCACTGTGGCGAGCTACGCGCTGAAGAGGAATTTCACGCGGCCGGCCAGGCGCATATTCCGCGCCCGCTCGACCCCAACGCCTGCACCGACCAGGAGTGGGGCGATTACCTGTTCTTCCGCGACAACCCCCGTGGCATTCACCACGAGCTGTGGATTCACGCCGCCGGTTGCCGCCAGTACTTCAACGCGACGCGCGACACCATCAGCTACGAAATTTTCGAAACCTACAAAATTGGCGAGAAGCCGTCGGTGACCGCCAAACCGAAAGCCAGCGCCGCAGGAGAACAGGCATGAGCCAGATTAACCGCCTGAGTAACGGTGGCCGGATCAACCGTAACCAGCCGCTGACCTTCACCTTCAACGGCACCACCTACCAAGGCTTTGCCGGTGACACCCTGGCCGCCGCGTTGCTGGCCAATGGCGTCGACATCATCGGCCGCAGCTTCAAATATTCGCGCCCTCGCGGCATCGTCGCCGCTGGTGCTGAAGAGCCCAACGCCGTGCTGCAAATCGGCTCTCGCGAAGCCACGCAAATCCCCAACGTGCGTGCCACACAACAGGCGCTGTACAGCGGCCTCGTCGCCACCAGCACCAACGGCTGGCCGAGCGTGAACAACGACGTAATGGGCATTCTTGGCAAGGTCGGCGGCGACATGATGGCGCCCGGCTTTTACTACAAAACCTTTATGTACCCGCAGTCGATGTGGATGACCTACGAGAAGTACATCCGCAAAGCCGCTGGCCTGGGCCGTGCGCCGAAGGAAAATGATCCCGATCGCTACGACCACATGAACCAGCACTGCGACGTGCTGGTGGTGGGCGGCGGCGCTGCCGGTCTGGCCGCTGCGCTGGCGGCTGGTCGTGCCGGTGCGCGGGTGATTCTGGCCGATGAGCAGGAAGAGTTCGGCGGGCAGTTGCTCGACAGCCGCGAAAGCCTCGACGGCCGTCCGGCTGCCGACTGGGTGGCCAAAGCCGTGGCCGAATTGAAAGCCATGCCCGAAGTGCTGCTGTTGCCGCGCGCCACCGTGAACGGCTACCACGACCATAACTTCCTCACCATTCACGAGCGCCGTTTCGACCACTTGGGCGAAACCGCGCCCATGGGTGAGACGCGTCAACGCATGCACCGCGTGCGCGCCAAACGTGTGGTGCTGGCGACCGGCGCCCATGAGCGGCCGCTGGTGTATGGCAATAACGATGTGCCGGGCAACATGCTCGCGGGCGCCATCTCGACGTATGTACGCCGTTACGGCGTGGCGCCGGGCAAACAGCTGGTGCTGTCGACCACCAACGACTTCGCCTACCGCGTCGCGCTGGACTGGCTCGAAGCCGGCCTGAAAGTGGTCGCCATCGCCGACGCTCGCCCAAACCCACGCGGCGCCTGGGTGGAAGAAGCCCGCGCCAAAGGCGTGCGCGTGCTCACCGGCAGCGCCGTGATCGAGACCCGTGGCAGCAAGCGCGTGAGTGCGGCGCGTATCGCCGCCATCGACCCGGTTGCCCATAAAGTCACCAGCCCCGGCGAGTGGCTGGACTGCGACACCGTGGCCACCTCCGGCGGCTACAGCCCAGTCGTTCACCTGGCCTCGCACTTGGGCGGCAAGCCGACCTGGCGCGAAGACCTGCTGGCCTTCGTGCCCGGCGAAGGTTTCCAGAAGCGCGTGTGTGCCGGTGCCGTTAACGGCGTGTTCCAACTCGGCGACGTGCTGGCCGATGGTTTCGAGGCGGGCGTAAAAGCAGCTGGCGAAATCGGTTTTGCACCTGTCACCGGTGAAGTGCCAAACGTGGCCGCGCGCAGTGAAGAGGCGAGCATCGCCTTGTTCCAGGTGCCCCACGAAAAATCCACCGCCCGTGGCCCGAAACAATTCGTCGACCTGCAAAACGACGTCACCAGCGCCGGTATCGAACTGGCCACGCGTGAAGGCTTCGAGTCGGTCGAGCACGTTAAGCGCTACACCGCCCTAGGCTTCGGTACCGATCAGGGCAAGCTCGGCAACATCAACGGGCTGGCGATTGCCGCGCGGTCGCTGGGCATCAGCATCCCGCAGATGGGCACCACCATGTTCCGCCCCAACTACACACCGGTGACCTTCGGTTCGGTAGCCGGGCGCAATTGCGGCGCGCTGTTCGACCCGGTGCGCTACACCGCACTGCACGCCTGGCACCTGGCACAAGGTGCAGAGTTCGAAGACGTGGGTCAGTGGAAACGGCCTTGGTACTTCCCAAAAAACGGTGAAGACCTGCACGCCGCCGTCGCCCGTGAATGCAAAGCCGTGCGCGACAGCGTCGGCCTGCTGGACGCCTCCACCCTCGGCAAAATCGACATTCAAGGCCCGGATGCCCGTGAGTTTCTCAACCGCGTGTACACCAACGCCTGGACCAAGCTCGATGTGGGCAAAGCCCGCTACGGCCTGATGTGCAAAGAAGACGGCATGGTCTTCGACGACGGCGTGACTGCGTGCCTGGCCGACAACCATTTCCTGATGACCACCACCACCGGCGGCGCTGCCCGCGTGATGCAGTGGCTGGAGATTTACCACCAGACCGAGTGGCCGGACCTCAAGGTGTACTTCACCTCCGTGACCGACCACTGGGCCACCATGACCTTGTCCGGCCCCAACAGCCGCAAGCTGCTCAGCGAAGTAACGGACATCGACCTGGACCGCGACGGCTTCCCGTTCATGACGTGGAAAGAAGGCCTGGTCGGCGGCGTGCCGGCGCGGGTGTTCCGTATCTCGTTTACCGGTGAGCTGTCGTACGAAATCAACGTGCAGGCCGACTACGCCATGGGCGTGCTGGAAAAAATCGTCGCCGCCGGCAAGCAGTACAACCTGACCCCGTACGGCACCGAAACCATGCACGTATTGCGGGCCGAGAAGGGCTTCATCATCGTCGGCCAGGACACCGACGGCTCGGTCACCCCGGACGACCTCAACATGGGCTGGTGCGTGGGCCGTACCAAACCGTTCTCCTGGATCGGCTGGCGCGGCATGAACCGCGAAGACTGCGTGCGCGAAAACCGCAAACAGCTGGTTGGCCTGAAACCGGTAGACCCGAAGTTCGTGCTGCCCGAAGGCGCGCAACTGGTGTTCGACACCAAACAGCAGATTCCCATGGCCATGGTTGGCCACGTCACCTCCAGCTACTACAGCGCCAGCCTGGGCTACAGCTTTGCCCTGGCGATGGTCAAAGGCGGCCTGAAACGCATGGGCGAGAAGGTGTGGGCGCCGTTGGCCGATGGCCGTTTCGTGGAAGCGGAAATTTGCAGCTCGGTGTTCTTCGATCCGAAAGGGGAGCAACAGAATGTTTGACTCCCTGAATCACACCCTTAACGCAATGCCGGACGTTTTATTCGCGAGGTCTGTATGACAGCTATCAACGTGTACCAGCAGCGCCCCGAAGCTGGCAAAGCCGAATCGCCGTTGCACCATGCCGGCCTGGCGGACGCCGCCGGCAAAGGCAAAGCCAGCGCCGGCATTCAGCTGCGCGAGCGCAAACTGCTCGGCCACCTGACCCTCCGCGGCGACGGCCACGACGCCGCGTTTGCTGGCGCCGTACACAAAGCCACCGGCCTGGAACTACCCGGCGCGCTGGCGGTAATCAGCGCGGGCGAAACCTCGCTGCAATGGATGGGCCCGGATGAATGGCTGCTCATCGTGCCAGGCGGCACCGAGTTCGACGCCGAGAAAAAACTGCGTGAAGCGCTGGACGGCCAGCACATACAAATCGTCAACGTCAGCGGCGGCCAGACCGTTCTGGAACTGACCGGCACCCACGTACGCGAGCTGCTGAAAAAATCCACCAGCTTCGACGTGCACCCCAACAACTTCCCGGTGGGCAAAGCCGTGGGCACCACCTTCGCCAAGTCGCAACTGGTGATCCGCCACACCGCCGAAAACACCTGGGAACTGCTGGTACGCCGCAGCTTCAGCGACTACTTCTGGCTGTGGTTGCAGGATGCGAGCCAGGAGTTTGGCTTAGCGGTAAAAGCATCGTAGCCCCTGTGGGAGCGGCTTCAGCCGCGATGCTTTTCAAGAGCATCGCGGCTGAAGCCGCTCCTACGCGATTGTCGGTATCTCCCGGAGAACAGCATGAGCCGCACCCCCGATACCTGGATTCTCACCGCTTCCTGCCCGAGCATTCTCGGCACGGTGGATGCGGTGACGCGTTATCTGTTCGAGCAGGGCTGCTACGTCACCGAGCACCACAGCTTTGATGATCGCTTGTCGTCGCGGTTTTTTATTCGCGTTGAATTCCGCCAACCGGAAGTATTCGCCGAGCTGGACTTTCGCGACGGCCTGGCAGCACGCGTGGGCAATTTCGGCATGGACTTCGAGCTGACGCCACCGAACTACCGCAGCAAGGTGGTGATCATGGTGTCCAAAGCCGACCACTGCCTGAACGACCTGCTCTACCGCCAACGCATCGGCCAGCTGCCGATGGACGTGGTGGCCGTGGTGTCCAACCACCCCGACCTCGAACCGCTCGCCCGCTGGCACGGCATTCCCTACCACCACTTTCCCCTCGACCCGGCCGACAAGCCGGCGCAAGAGCGCAAGGTGATGCAAGTGATCGCCGACACCGGCGCCGAGCTGGTGATTCTTGCCCGCTACATGCAAGTGCTGTCGCCCGAGCTGTGCCGCAAGCTGGACGGCTGGGCCATCAACATTCACCACTCGCTGTTGCCCGGTTTCAAAGGCGCCAAGCCGTACCACCAGGCCTACGAAAAGGGCGTGAAGCTGGTCGGCGCCACGGCGCACTACATCAACAACGACCTCGACGAAGGCCCGATCATCGCCCAGGGCGTCGAGCCGGTAGACCACAGCCACTACCCCGAAGACCTGATCGCCAAGGGCCGTGACATCGAATGCCTGACCCTGGCCAAAGCCGTGGGTTTTCACATCGAACGGCGCGTGTTTTTGAACGCCAGCCGGACGGTGGTTTTGTAACCCCATCCGAAGAGGGCATTCCGCTCTGCCTATAGCGGCCTCTTTCGCTTCACCCAACAACCTCCAGTGCAGGGCCGCGCAGTGCGTTTTGGCTGCGCCTTTGTAACCACAACAACAAACGGAGAATCACCTATGTCTGGTAATCGTGGCGTCGTTTATCTCGGCGCGGGCAAGGTCGAAGTGCAGAAAATCGACTACCCGAAAATGCAGGACCCGCGTGGTCGCAAGATCGAGCACGGGGTCATTCTCAAAGTGGTGTCCACCAACATTTGCGGCTCCGACCAGCACATGGTCCGTGGCCGCACTACCGCGCAGGTCGGCCTGGTGCTGGGCCATGAAATTACCGGCGAAGTGATCGAGAAGGGCAGCGACGTCGAGCACCTGAAAATCGGTGACTTGGTGTCGGTGCCGTTCAACGTGGCGTGCGGCCGTTGCCGCTCGTGCAAAGAACAGCACACCGGTGTTTGCCTGACCGTAAACCCGGCGCGCCCTGGCGGTGCTTACGGTTATGTCGACATGGGCGACTGGGTCGGTGGTCAAGCCGAATACGTGCTGGTGCCGTATGCCGACTTCAACCTGCTGAAGCTGCCGGACCGCGACAAGGCGATGGAGAAAATCCGCGACCTGACCTGCCTCTCCGACATTTTGCCCACCGGTTACCACGGCGCCGTCACCGCCGGCGTGGGCCCAGGCAGCACCGTGTACGTAGCCGGCGCCGGCCCTGTCGGCCTGGCGGCGGCTGCCTCGGCGCGCTTGCTGGGTGCGGCGGTGGTGATCATCGGCGACGTCAACCCGGTGCGCCTGGCCCACGCCAAGGCCCAGGGCTTCGAGATTGCCGACCTGTCGACCGACACACCGCTGCACGAACAGATCGCCGCATTGCTGGGCGAGCCGGAAGTGGACTGCGCCGTCGATGCCGTGGGCTTTGAAGCGCGCGGTCATGGTCACGCCGGTGCGCAACATGAAGCGCCGGCCACGGTGCTCAACTCGCTGATGGGCGTGGTGCGAGTGGCGGGCAAGATTGGTATTCCTGGCTTGTACGTTACTGAAGACCCGGGTGCTATCGACCAGGCGGCGAAGATGGGCAGCCTGAGTATTCGTTTTGGTTTGGGCTGGGCGAAGTCGCACAGTTTCCATACTGGGCAGACGCCGACGATGAAGTACAACCGACAGTTGATGCAGGCGATTATGTGGGACCGCATCAATATTGCTGAGGTGGTGGGGGTGCAGGTAATCAGCCTGGATGACGCACCGCGTGGGTATGGCGAGTTCGATGCCGGGGTGCCGAAGAAGTTTGTGATTGATCCGCATAAGACGTTTAGTGCGGCGTGAAGGATGAGGCAGCCTAAGGGCTGCCTTTTTTGTTTTCGGGCGCTTACAGATCGCGTGAATCTGCCCACACCTCCGTCATCCTCGCGCAGGCGACGGTCCGACGATTCGGGATCCAGAGTTTCAAGTCGAACGAGGTGGTCGCACAGACCTCCGTCATTCCCGCGCAGGCGAAGCCCAACGTTCCGCGATCCGAATCCAAACCTCCGTCATCCTCGCGCACGCGGGGATCCAGTATTTCCAGTCGAACGCGGTGGTGGCGCAAACCTCCGTCATTCCCGCGCAGGCGGCGGTCCGACGATTCGGAATCCAGAATTTTGTGTCGAGCCTCAATTTTTGCAGCAGCATTCATTACCGCGGGTGCTGAACGTCTTGTTTCGCGCCTTACGCGCGAGTTTCTTTTGTCAGTCGACACAAAAGAAACCAAAAGGTCTGCCCCTACCTTGGCCTTCCGCTGCGCTCCAGGTCCCCTCCCTCCGTCGCCACTCCGGGGGCACGGCGAGACGGGCCATCCTTGGCCCGACACGCCTTTCGCGGCTCCCGGCCGCTCAACCCCCTACGCGACGACTCCACTCGGCCTGCGATAAACGGGGCGGGTAGATCACAAGCGGTAGATCACAAGCGGTAGGTCACAAGCCAGATCAAAAGCGGTGAATCAAAAGCCACATCAACATCTCGCGGCTAAAGCCGCTCCCACAGGGTGGTGAGCGGGTCTGTAGGAGAGGCTTTAGCCTCGATCTTTTGATCTGGCGGTCCGCTCCAGCCCTCGCCTTAACCACGCCCCTTTTGCGGCATAATCCGGCCCCCCGGGAACATCACCGGTTCCCTCCAGTCCAACCGCTTTCTATTCCCCGCTGAGGTTTTGCCGATGTCTGCTCCCCGTCGTTTGGTGTTGCTGGCTGCGTTGTCTGTGCTGAGTTGCCAGGCGTTTGCGTTCAATTTGAATGATGCGGCGGCGTTGTATTCGGCCAGTCAGGGTGGCAAGGGCGGTGATGCCTCGGCGTCGTTGTTGAGTAATCCGGAGAATTTGCAGTTACTGGCGGCGCTCAAGCAGTTGAAGGTCACGCCGGAGCAGGCGGTGGGTGGCACCGGGGCGATGTTGGGCTTGGCGAAGAATCAGTTGCCGGGTAATCAGTACGGCGAGCTGACGCAAACCGTGCCGGGGTTGCAGAAGTTCGAGGGGGCAAATGGCCTGGCGCAGTTGGGTTCGTTGAGCAGTTTGCTGGGCAAGTCGGCCAGCAAGCCGGTTAGCCCGGATGCCGCAGCGGCGGTGGCGAATGTGAATAACCCGCAAGATCTCAGCGCCGCGTTTGGTGCCTTGGGCATGGACAGCGGCATGATCGGCCAATTCGCGCCGCTGCTGTTGCAGTACCTCGGCCAGCAGGGCGTGGGCAATTCGCTGTTGGGTAATCTCGGCAGCCTGTGGAAGCCAGCCGGCTGATTACGCGGCGGTCTGTTCCTTTTTCATGGCGCTGAGCCGGGCGTCTTTCTCGGCCCAGCGTTCGGAAATCCAGGTCTGCATGTACACGCGAAAGTGCGGGTCGTTCTGGTAGTCGCCTTGCCACAGCGCCGGGTCCATGGGCAGGGTCTGAATGTCGACCACCACCTTGGGCACGCGCCCGCAGAGCAAGTCCCAGAAGCCTGGAATGCGCTCGCCGGGGTAGAACACGGTGATGTCGAGAATGGCGTCCAGTTGCTCACCCAGGCTCGCCAGCACGAAGGCGACGCCGCCGGCTTTGGGTTTGAGCAGGTGCCGATACGGTGATTGCTGCTCGGCCTGCTTGGCCGGGGTGCAGCGGGTGCCTTCCAGGTAATTCACCACGCTCACCGGCAAGTCGCGAAATTTCTCGCAGGCTTGCTGGGTGATGAGCAAATCCTTGCCGGCCATCTCCGGGTGTTTGGCCAGGTAGGCCTTGGAGTAGCGCTTCATAAACGGGTAGTCCAACGCCCACCACGCCAGGCCCAGCAAGGGCACCCAGACCAGTTCCTTTTTCAGGAAAAACTTGAAGAACGGCGCCTTGCGGTTGAAGGCCTGCATCAGTGCAGGAATGTCGACCCAGGACTGGTGGTTGCTGATCATCAGATATGACCGATCCATGCGCAGCTCGGTGTCGCCGCGAATGTCCCAGACCGTGGGCAGGCACAGGGCGAAGATGAATTTGTCGATGTCGGACCAGGTTTCGGCAATCCACACCACCCCGGCCGAGCAGGCGGCGCGCAGTTTTCCAGGCAGGATGAGTTTGAGCAGGGCAAGTACGGTTAACGGGCCGATCAACACCAACGTGTTGAGCAAAAGCAGCAAGGCGACGGTCATACCGGTGAGCAAACGGCGCATGAAGGCTCCTAACTTAGCGCGAGCGGGCCATGATAATCAGGCCTGGCGCGCCGTCCAATACGCCGATTAGAAGTTTGGACCGTCGTACTTTTTGCTGCGCCCGCTACAGTTTCTTCACCTGAACCGGTGTATGAAGGGCCGTTGTCTGCCCTGATGCAGCGCCCCCTTAACTGCCTGGAGTGACCTGATCTGTGAAACCTGTTCTCGCCCTGTTAGCGCTGATGGCGCTGCCGGTTATGGCCGCCGAGCCAACCGTGTATGGCCGCTACGAATACATCAAGCTGCCGGAAATCGACCAGACCTTCAAAGCCAAAATGGACACTGGCGCGCTGACCGCCTCGCTGTCGGCCAAGGACATCGAAACCTTCAAAAAAGACGGTGACGACTGGGTGCGTTTCCGCCTGGCCACCAAAGACGCCAGCGACAAGGTGTACGAACACAAACTGGCGCGCATCAGCAAAATCAAAAGCCGCGCCGACGAAGACGAAGGCGAAGAAAGCGCCGAAGTGGTGAAGCGCCCGGTAGTGGCCATGCGCATGTGCCTGGACGGCACCAGCCGCATCATCGAGGTCAACCTCACCGACCGCAGCAGCTTCAACTACCCGCTATTGATCGGCGCCAAGGCACTGCGTGAATTCGACGCCGCCGTGAACCCGGCGAAGCGGTTTACGGCGGGGCAGCCGAAATGCTGAGGTAAGGGGCTTTATCCGAGATTCTGGATTCCCGCCTGCGCGGGAATGACGGTGATCTTAGAAACCTCGTCATTCCCGCGCAGGCGGCGGTCCGACGATTCGGAATCCAGAATTTTCGTCGTTACGCCTATCCCTCAATGCTAAATTGAGCGCCTTGCCTTCCCGCTGCAGGACGCACATGCCCACCATTCTGTTGGTCGAAGACGAAGCCTCGATCGCCGACACCCTGATCTACGCCTTGCAAAGTGAGGGCTACAGCACCCACTGGCTGACCCTGGCCGGCGAAGCGTTGGCGTATCAGCAAACTAACCCCGCCGACCTGCTAATTCTCGACGTCGGCCTGCCCGACATGACCGGCTTCGAAGCCTGCAAACAGCTGCGCCGTTTTTCCGAAGTGCCGGTGATTTTCCTCACTGCGCGCAACGCCGAAATCGACCGCGTGGTGGGCCTGGAAATCGGTGCCGATGACTACGTCACCAAACCCTTCAGCCCCCGTGAAGTGGCGGCGCGGGTCAAGGCCATTCTCAAGCGCGTGCAACCGCGCGCGCCGGCCGCGCCCGTCAGCGCCTGCGTGTTTTCGGTCGATGCCGAGCGCTTTCAGATTCACTACCACGGCCACCTGCTAGGCCTGACCCGCCACGAATTTCGCCTGCTACACACGCTGGTTGCCCAGCCGCTGCGGGTGTTCAGCCGCGAGCAGTTGCTGGACGCCGCTGGCGTACCGGCCGAAGCCGGCTACGAGCGCAATATCGACAGCCACATCAAAAGCCTGCGCGCCAAGTTGCGCCAGGTAACGGCAGATGCCGAACCGATCCAGACCCATCGCGGCCTGGGCTACAGCATCAAGGTGGACTGATGCCGCTCGGGATCCGGATATTCCTCGTCTACTTCGTGTTCGTCGGCTTGTCTGGCTGGTTTGTGCTGAGCACGGTGATGGACGAAATTCGCCCCGGCGTGCGCCAGACCACCGAAGAAACCCTGGTGGACACGGCCAACCTGCTCGCCGAGTTATTGCGCGATGACCTGCACAACGGCCGCCTCGATCAACAATATTGGCAGGCGCAATTTCAGGCCTACGGGCAGCGCCAACCGCACGCGCAGATCTGGGGCCTGACCAAACGCGAAGTCAGCCACCGCATCTACGTCACCGACGCCACCGGCAAGGTGCTGGTCGACTCCACAGGCGTGGCCGTGGGCCAGGATTATTCGCGCTGGAACGACGTGTTCCTGACCCTGCGCGGCGAGTACGGCGCACGCTCTACGCGCGAGGTCGAGGGCGACCCGGAAACCTCGGTGATGTACGTGGCCGCGCCGATCAAAGACGACGGCAAGATTATTGGCGTGGTGTCGGTGAGCAAGCCGAGCCGCACCTTGCAGCCCTATATCGAGCGGTCGCAGAAGCGCCTGGCGTGGTTTGGCGCCGGGCTGATTCTGCTGGGCTTGCTGGTGGGCGGGCTTCTGTCGTGGTGGCTGAGCGCGTCGCTGCGTCGGCTTACCGACTACGCCCAAGCGGTGTCGGCCGGCGAGCGCAGCCCGTTGCCGGCCTTGCAAGGCGGCGAGCTGAAGCAGCTTGCCGAGGCGCTGGAACACATGCGCAGCGAGCTGGAGGGCAAGGCCTACGTCGAGCGCTACGTGCACACCCTGACCCACGAATTGAAAAGCCCGCTGGCGGCGATTCGCGGCGCCGCCGAATTGCTGGAAAGTGACATGCCGGCGCAGCAGCGCGAGCGTTTCGTCACCAACATTCAAACCGAAAGCGCGCGCTTGCAGCAGTTGATCGAGCGGCTGCTCAACCTGGCACTGGTCGAGCAACGTCAGGGCCTGGACGAGCGCGTGCCGCTGCCGCTGCGTGCGCTGGTGGAGGAGCAATTACAGGCGCAGGCGGCGCGCATCGTCAGCGCTCGATTGCAGGTGGAAAACCAGGTGCCAGATGACGTGCAGGTGCGCGGCGAGCGTTTCCTGTTGCAGCAGGCGCTGGCCAATCTGCTCGACAACGCCCTGGACTTCACCCCGCCCGGCGGCCAGTTGCGTTTTACCGCCGAGCCGCACGACGACACCCTGACCCTGATCGTTTTCAACCAATGCGCGCCGATTCCCGAGTACGCGTTGGCGCGTTTGACCGAGCGTTTTTACTCTTTGCCGCGCCCAACGAGCGGGCGCAAAAGCACCGGCCTGGGCCTCAACTTTGTGCAGGAAGTGGCCAGCCTGCATGGTGGTGCTATAACAATTGGCAACGTCGACGAAGGCGTGGAGGTTCGCTTGAGCCTGCCGCTGGTGCACTAGCAGAAGCCGTTTTCAGCGCTGTAACCGCTCTGCAAAGCCTGTTCAATAGTGTCCAAACAAGCGCGCAAGGCCCGGCGGCCTTGCAGGTGGCACTAAATGTGAAAGCCACTGCGACAACAAGAACGCCACAGGAGTCAGGGTATGAAAACGGTTGCGGAAATCCTCAAGTCAAAAACGCGGAACACCATTTTCAGTGTCACGCCTGACACCTCGGTGCTCGACGCCGTGAAGCTCATGGGCGAGAAAGGCATCGGGGCGTTGGTGGTGATGCAAGGCGAGCAATTGGTCGGCATCGTCAGTGAGCGCGACTACGTACGCAAAATCGCCATGCTCGAACGCGCCTCCCCGGCCACGGTCAGCGAAATCATGACCTCCAAGGTCATTACCGTGAGCCCCAAAGAAGGCAACCGCCACTGCATGCAACTGATGACCGACGGCCACCTGCGCCACCTGCCGGTGATGGACGAGGGCAAGTTGATCGGCTTGTTGTCCATTGGTGACTTGGTGAAAGACATCATTTCCGAGCAGGAGAGTTTGATTAATCATTTGGAGCAGTACATTCGCGGGGAATAGGGGGGGAATAGCGGGGCGGCTGGCCCTCACCCCCGGCCCCTCTCCCGCAGGCGGGAGAGGGGAGCAGAGCAGCTGAGTTTGTTTCCGCAGGCGGGAGAGGGGAGCAGAGCAGTTGAGTTTGTTTTCGGGAGAGGGGAGCTTAATCGCGGTAGTCGCCCAATTCCCTCGCCCGCGCGCGGGAGAGGGTGCCCGAAGGGCGGGAGAGGGCCGCTTTTCGCTTCTCCACACACTCTCCACATTTCCCCCATAACCCCTCCACCGCGCCTCCCCACACTCTCTCCATCCCAACCACATGGAGAGCACCGCGATGAACCGCAGCCTGGGCATCAAACTCGGGGCCATCGGCCTTTTGATTCTGTTGTTGTTAATTCCCCTGTTAATGATCGACGGCCTGATCGGCGAGCGGCAGTCGGCGCGCAATGGCGTGCTCGACAACATCGCCCGCAGCTCCAGCTACAGCCAGCAAATCACCGGCCCCATTTTGGTAGTGCCCTACCGGCAGAAAATTCGCGAATGGAAAACCGCTGAAAAAACCGGCGTGCGCTATCAGGAAGAACGCACGATTTCGAGCCGTCTGTACGTGCTGCCGGAAACCTTCAGCCTCGATGGCGACGTCGGCACCGAGCTGCGTGCCCGTGGCATTTACCAGGCGCGGCTGTTCAAAAGTGACAACCAGATCAGCGGCCATTTCGAAGTGCTGGCCAACTACGGCATCACCGAAGACCTCGCCGACTACCAGTTCGACGAGCCGTTCCTGGCGGTGGGCATCAGCGACATCCGTGGCATCAGCAACGCATTGAAGCTCGACCTCAACGGCCAGAAGCTCGACTTCGAACCCGGCTTCGGCGACGACATGC
Organism: Pseudomonas sp. AC136; assembly: GCF_979258585.1. NCBI lineage: Bacteria > Pseudomonadati > Pseudomonadota > Gammaproteobacteria > Pseudomonadales > Pseudomonadaceae > Pseudomonas > Pseudomonas sp. AC136. The sequence continues at coordinate 2,918,459 of NZ_OZ409865.1, read as the reverse complement.
TGGCCAACGGCGTGCACGCGCCGCTGGGCAAAGTCGACACCACCCGCGACATGAAACTCAGCTTCGGCTTCAACCTGAAGCTGCAAGGCACTTCCAGTTTCAGCGTGGTGCCGGTCGGTCGCGACAGCCAGGTGCAGCTGCATTCGGACTGGCCGCACCCAAGTTTTATGGGCGAGTTTCTACCGGTGGAACGCGAGATTACCGCGCAGGGTTTCAACGCCACCTGGCAGACCAGTTTCTTCGCCACCAACATGGAGCAAGTGCTGCGCGATTGTGTGTCCACCACCAATTGCAGCAGCTTTGATGCGCGCACCTTTGGCGTGAGCTTTGTCGACCCGGTCGACCAGTACCTGAAAACCGACCGCGCGATCAAATACGCCATGCTGTTTATCGCCCTGACGTTTGCCGGCTTCTTCCTGATGGAAGTGCTCAAGCGGCTGGCCGTGCACCCGGTGCAATACGGTTTGGTGGGCCTGGCCCTGGCGATGTTTTACCTGCTGCTGCTGTCGCTTTCCGAACACCTGAACTTCGCCGTGGCGTATGCCGTATCGGCGGCCGCGTGTGTGGCGCTGGTGGGGTTCTACGTGTGCCATGTGCTGCACAGCTGGGTGCGCGGCGCCGGGTTTACGGCGGGGTTGGGCGTGCTCTACGGCGTGCTGTACGTGCTGCTCAGTGCCGAGGATTACGCGCTGTTGATGGGCTCACTGCTGGTGTTCGGCCTGCTGGCTTGCGTGATGCTGCTGACCCGCAAACTCGACTGGTATGGCGTGGGTAAAACCCCCGCTGCCGAGCCGACCCTGACCCTTGAACCTGGCCTGTTGGGGGAATAACGCCATGCGCATCGTCCTGCAACTCGGCGCGTGTCTGGCCTTGGGTATGTTCGTCGCCCTGCTGATTCTGGTGGGCCTGATGTTTGCCCAGCGATTTGACCTCATCAACTTCATCGTTTTGACCGGCAAGCCCCTGGCGCACCTCGCGCTGGCGGTGTTGCCGGAAGGCTTCTGGGTCAGCCTGACCGGCGCCCCCGACGCCATTGAAAACGCCTCGGTGCGCTCGTTTTTGCAAATGTGCGCGGCGCTGGGGCAAGTCGCCCTGCTGGTCGGCGCCGGGCTGTTCCGCATGAGCATGAGCAAATGAGCGGGCATGTGGGGTTGCGAGAAGATGCGCAGGTTGGGCACCAGTTGGCCCGGAGAATCGCGATGCTTTTCGTAGGTTGGGTTGAGCCGCAGGCGAAGCCCAACGATCCGCGTGGTTGTGTACGGCGATAGTGCCGATCAAACCGGCGGCTGAGTCGCCAACATCGAGGGGCGCTGGCTGACGTCGGCGTACCAGGTGGCCAGGGTTGGGAATTGCTGGCGCCAGGCGAATTCGGCTTGGCGGAAGTCGAGGTAACCGAGGGCGCAGGCGATGCCGATGGCGGCCACGTCGAAGCGACTCGGTAACTCGGCGCCAGCCGCTTCTTCGAACTCGGCCAAGGCGCGGACGATTTTTGCCTGCTGAGCGTCGAGCCATTCCGCCCAGTGTTTGTCTTGCGGGCGGGTGGCGAGTTCGTAGCGGATCAGCACCGCCGCATCCATCACCGCATCGGCCAGGGAGGCCAACGTCAGCCGCCGCCAACGGCTGGCACCGTCGCGGGGAATCAGCGGTTCGCCGACGTGCTGGTGGTCGAGGTAATCGACGATCACGCGGCTGTCGTGCAGCAGCGAGCCATCATCCAGACGCAACGCCGGAATCTTGCCCGCCGGGTTATGGGCGATAACGGCGGCGTTGGGGTTAGTCGGGGTGAGCAACACGGTTTCCAGCTCGACACGCTCCTGCTGGCCGGTCTCGTGGAGAACCACCCGCACCTTGCGCACGAACGGCGAGGCGGGGTTGTGGAACAGCTTCATGGTGGCAGCGGACATGGCGCGATTCTCAAGTTAAAGGCAAGGCGCTAACCCTACAGCGCCACGCCGCCAGGCGCCAAGCGCAGGCACGACAGTTGTCGGTTCTGGCCGCAAACGCATCGAGGCTAAAGCCTCTCCCACAGGAAACGAGAAACCTGTAGGAGAGGCTTTAGCCTCGATAGCGGTGGTGCATGTCACGGGCGCCCAAAAGGCCTAAACGCATCGAGGCTAAAGCCTCTCCCACAGGAAATGAGGAACCTGTAGGAGAGGCTTTAGCCTCGATAGCGGTGGTGCGGATAACGAGTGCCTAAGCAGGCTGCTTAAAACTCCAACTGCGCAGAGAACGTCAGGGTGCGTGGGTCGCCCAGGTAGTAGCTGTTCAGCCAGTATTCCTTGTTGGCCAGGTTGCTGACGTTGGCGCGCAAGGTCAGCTTGTTGTCGGCCACCGGCATGGCGTAGCGGGCGCCGAGGTCGAAGGTGGTGAAGGACGGAATGTCGTGGCGGTTGGCTTCATCGGTGTATTGCTTGCCGGTGTAGTAAGCACCGCCCGTCACCGCTACGCCGGGAGTGGCGGTGACATCGTACTCGGCGTACACCTTCGCAAGGCGGGAAGCGACGTTGGTAGGTTTGTTGCCATCATTGGCGGCGTTATTGGTCTTGGCTAACTCAGCGTCCAGCACGGTGACGCCGCCCACCACTGTCAATTCAGGCAGCACCTTGCCGGTGATACCAAACTCGACACCGCGATTCTTTTGGCGTCCGTTTGGCGTGTAGACGAAGTTGGTGATGTAGTTCGGCTTGTCGATATCGAACAGCGCCAGGGTAAACAGCGCGTCGCCCCACGTCGCTTTGGCGCCGATTTCATATTGCTCGCTGACCTCAGGCGGCAGGGCTGTGCCCGGCGTAACACCTTGGGAACCGTTCGGCGCCATGCCACCGCCTTCGAGACCTTCAATGTAGGTCGCGTACGTGGTCAACCACGGCGCCGGTTTGTAGATAAGGGAGATGTTCGGTGAGGTCTTGCTCTTGTCGTATTCGGTAATTCCGCCGCCGTAAATGAAGTCGTTGGCAAAGGTCTCAATGCTGGAATGAGTAACGCCCAGAACAGTCGACCATTGCGGGTTCAGGGTAATTACGTCGCCGATCAGCACGCTGTTGGTTTCACTGGTGGAAGCCAGGCGCTGATCGCCATTGCCGATGCTGTAGCCCGGTTTGGAAACCTGAGGTGTTTGACTCAGTGGCGGTGTGCCGACCACTGATTGCCACTGGTAGGCAAAGTCGATGTGGTCGGTGTATTGGCGAGTGCGGACGTTGTTGCCTTGATAGCCCACGGTAACCTTGTGGTTAAGCGGGCCGGTGTCGAACATCGAGTCGAGGAACAGGTAGGAAGAGGTTTCCTCATTTTCAACCGGAGCGAACGCATACAACGGCTGCGAGTAAGTACCACGCGTGGGTGCGTTGAATGCGTCGATGGTCGGGCCGGTGTAAACGTACTCTTCGGTGTATTCGGCATAAGCAACCGCACCGCGCAGGGTGAAGATGTCATTGATACGCCAGTTGAAGCGCGAACCAACGCGGTCCTGCTCGGTGTCGGAGAATGCCCAGCGTTGGCTGTACAACTTGTCATTGCTGAGGTCGCTGGCGTCCGGGCGACGGCTGTTGCCGTTGGCGTCGTCGGCGATGTACCAGTAGCTATTCAACCCACGGGTTTCGCTCTTCTTGTGCGAAGCATCGAACTGCACCAGCAAGTCATCGCTCACGTTCCAATCCAGCGCCAGGGTGATCATTTCACGCCGACGCTTCTGCATGTCGATGGCGGTCTCGCCGTCTTGCGTCAGCACGTTCAAGCGATAACCAAACACGCCCGCGTCATCGATTGGACCACCAAAATCCCCATGCAGGTAGTAGTTTTCGCCGCCGGCATTGCCCAGGGTCACGCTGTTGTAGCGCTCGGCAGTGGGGCGTTTGAGCACGTAATTGACCAGGCCGCCCGGGTTGCCGGGGCCGTAAAGGAAGCCGCTCAGACCGGTGAGAATCTCGATCTGCTCCATTTCCTCAACGTAGTTGCCAGCGTCGTAGCCGGTGCTAAACCGCAACCCGTCGTTGGCAATGCTCAAGTTCCCCGCGCTGCTGAACCCACGAATGGCCACCGCGCTCGCGTAGCCGGCGTTCTTGGGCGAATACAGCTGAGTAAACGGGTTGCGCTTGAACACGTCGTCGGTGGAGGTGGTTTGGGTGTTTTGCAGCATTTCTTTGGAGACGACGCTGATGGAGTACGGCGTGTCTTGCAGGCTCATGCCGCCGAGCGCGCCGACGTTTTTGATCGATTCGGTGCGGTAGCCGGAGTCGGCGCTGCCATCGAGAATGCCCGAGGCATTGATGTCGGTGGCAGGCAGGGTCATTTCATCGGTCGCAGCCGGCGCCAGACTAAACGTGCCCGCACTATTGGCCACCAACGTCAGCCCACTACCACGCAACGCCTGACGCAACGCCGTTTGCGCGTCGTACTGGCCTTGCACCGGCTGCGCGGTTTTGCCGGCAGTCAGGCTGGGGTCGATGCTCAGCACTACGCCGGCTTGGCTGGCGATCTGGTTCAGGGTGCTGGCCAATGGCGCGGCCGGCAGTTGGTAGCTGCGCACGGCGGCGGTGTCGGCGGCGAGGGCTGGCAGGCTGGCGAATGCCAGGGCAGCGGCCAGTAACGTGGGGCGGAACAAGGTGACGGCGGACTTCGACATTGCGAGCGGCTCCCAAGCAGGAATTAATCTCAATGCCCCTATGCCGAAGCAAAATCAAAAAGTGATAGGGCTGCCTGAAAATATTTTCAGCAGCCGGTTTTTCAGGGTTTTTCCGCGATGGGCGCTGGCACCACGCGCACCCACCAGTCGGTGCGCCGCTCGATTTGCACGGGCAGGCTGGGCGGCAACGCGGCCAGGGCCAGGTCGGTATTGCGCAAGGGGAAACTGCCGCTGATGCGCAAATCGGCCACGCGCGGGTCGGCGCTGAGAAAGCCTTCGCGGTAGTCGCCCAGTTGGTCGAGCAAGTCGGCCAGGCGCATGTTTTCCACCACCAACATGCCGTGGGTCCAGGCGTCGGCGGTGGCCGGTGCGGCGTTCACCTGGCCCAGCGTGTCGGTGGCCATCAGCACTTGCTGGCCTTGCTGGATGACATCTGTTTCAGCTGCCGCTTGCGCAGGGCGCGCGGCTACCGCCGATTGCAACACGATCAGGCGCGTGCCGGTTGGCTCCTGGCGCACCAGAAAGCGCGTGCCCAAGGCGCGCAGTTCGCCGTTGCGGGTGGCGACGATAAAAGGCCGGGCGTCGCCGTGGGCGGTCTCCACCAGAATTTCACCGCTGCGCAGAAAGAGGCGGCGCTGTTGCCGGTTGAAGTCGATGTCCAGCGCGCTGCGGCTGTTGAGGCGCACGGTGCTGTGGTCGGGCAATTCCACTTGGCGCTGCTCGCCCGGCGCGGTGCGCTCGTCGGCCAGCCAGTCACCCAGCGGGCGCTGATGGTGCGCCAGGCTCAGGCCCAGAACCGCGCCGAGCAGAACCCCGAGAATGCCGCCGCTGCGCAGGCGACTTTTGCCCGCACTGGCGGCGCGCACCAGGGCGCGGCGAGCCGGCTGGCTGCTGACGTTGGCGAAGTGTTGATCCAGGCCACTGAGTTGCGCCCAGGCGCGGGCGTGTTCGGCGCTGGCGGCCTGCCACAAATGAAACTCAGCGCGTTCAAGCTCGCTGGCTTCGCCGGAGCCGAGGCACAGCTGCCAGCTGATGGCTTCATCGAGCACCTTGGCCGATACGCTGCTGCGGTTCATGTCGGCTCGCCATACAGCGCGATGTAGCACTGGCGCAAACCCTGCGCGAGGTACTGACGCACGCGCGGTACCGACACCCCGAGGCGCTCGGCGATCTCGGCGTGGCCGAGGTTGTCGATGCGGTTGTAGAGAAAGGCCGCGCGCGCATTGCTCGAAAGCGTGCCGAGCAGGCGGTCGATGGCGCGCAGCGATTCGAGCACCAGGGCTTGTTCTTCGATGTCGGGATGCACGCTTTCCGGCAAGGCGGCCAGTTCATCGAGGTAAGTGCGTTCCAGGGCGCTGCGGCGGAAATAGTCGATCAGCAGGCCTTTGGCGATGGTGGTCAGCAGGGCACGAGGTTCGCGCATCTGCAGGGCTTCGGGTTTTCCGAGAATGCGCACGAACGTGTCCTGGCTGAGGTCTTCGGCCCGGTGTGGGCAGCTCAGGCTTTTACGCAGCCAGCCGAGCAGCCAATCGCGATGATCGCGATACAGCACCCCCGCCAATTCGTGGTTTGTGGATTCCCCAACCGACACAGCACTCACCGCCCAAAAGCAGAACAAACGCGAAATCGAGAATTATTCGCATATGATTGCAGAGAGTGGCGGTGCCTCGCAATTGTTCGCGATCGGTTATTTATGTGGGTCGCTTTGCAGCGCGGTTACAGAGAGGGTCGCTGCTGGCGCCGTTGCCAACGGCTGAGCGCATCGGCCAGCGCGGCCGGGCTGTGCAGCCCTTGCTGGCGGGCGCGGCTGAATAGAATCAGCGCCAGTTCTGCGGTTACCAGCGCGTCGGCACTGGCGTGGTGGCGTTGCTGCACTTGGAGGCCAAAGTGCCCGGTCCAGTCATCCAAGCCGGCCTGACGCAGGGTGATGTCGGGGCAAAGCATCGGCGCCAGGTCGGCCACGTCTAGGAAGCGGTGTTCCAGGCTGTAGCCCAATTCCTGCTTCAACGCTTTGCTCAGCATGTGCTGGTCGAACGGCGCATGGAACGCCAGCAACGGGCTGTCGCCGAGAAACTGCATAAACGCCAGCAAGCCGTCGGCGGGCACCACGCCAGCGGCCAGGGCGCTGGGCGCGATTCCGTGAATGAGCACGCTGGGACTCACCGGCTGCGCATGGCGTTGCAGGGTGCATTCGAACTGCTGACCGAGGTTGATCGCGCCGTCTTCAATCACCACGGCGCCGATGGACAGCACCTGATCGCGCTGCAAACTGAGGCCGCTGGTTTCCAGATCGAGCACCACAAAGCGTTGCTCGCGCAGCGGCACGTCGCGCCATTGGCCCGGCGCGGGCAGTTGCGCGCAGGCGTCCAATAACGGTTGGGCGATGGGCTCGGCGGGGCGGCGGCGCAGCCAGTCGAACGGCATCATGTGTGCAGGCTCACAGCTGATACCGCAGCGCCAGGCTGCTTTGCAGGCGCTGCGCCTGGCGGAACGACTCGCGCAAAATGCGCCGGTCGAGGTGGTTGAGGCTGTCGGGGTCGAGTCGATTTGAATAACGCTGTTGCTGGCGCGCCTGCTGCTGGTGCTGCTGCATGCGGGTTTGCTGAATAAAGTGATAGGCCTCTTGGTACGCGGCGCCGTCGAGTGGGTCGATCACTTCCTTGGCGATTAACTCACGCAAGCGCTGCACCGTATTGCCCGCGCTGATGCCATGGGCCAATGCCAACAGCCGCGCGCCATCCACGAACGGCGTGAGTCCCTGCACTTTTAAATCCAGCGTGTGTTTTTCGCTGCCGCTGCGCGTCACCACAAAATCGCGGAAGCGCCCCACCGGCGGGCGATTGCGCAAGGCGTTGGCGGCCATCATGCGCTGGAAAATTTGGTTGTCCGCCACCTCGATCAGAATCTGCTGGCGCAGCACTTCGCAGCCTTCCACCGGCCCCCACACCGCGCGCAAGTCGAAGTAAATGCTCGAAGCCAACAAATGTTCCGGGCTGGCATCGCGGATAAAACTGCTAAAGCGGCGCGACCATTCCAAGTGCGACAAACACAGCTGCGGGTTGCTGGCCATCACCCCGCCTTTGCACAGGCTGAAGCCGCATTTATCCAGGCTGTGATTAATCCGCTCGGCCAGCGGCAGCAGCTTGCCGCGCTTGATCGCCGCGTCGGCCGCATCGCTGGCCTCGAACAGCATGCCGTTGTCCTGATCGGTGTGCAGCGTTTGCTCGCGGCGGCCTTCACTGCCGAAACACAACCAGGTAAACGGCACGCCCGGGTCGCCCAGTTGCTCGATGCTCAGCTCAATGACGCGGCACACGGTGTGGTCGTTGAGCAGCGTGATGATTTGCGTGATCTGCGTGGACGACGCGCCATGGGCAAGCATGCGCTCGACCAACTGATGAATATCACTGCGCAGCGCCACCAGCGTCTCCAGCCGGTTGGCGTGGCTGATGGTGCGCGCCAGGTGGACCAGGTCGACCCGTTGCAGGGAAAACAGATCGCGCTCGGACACCACGCCGCGCAGCTCGCCGTTTTCCACCAGGCAGACATGGGCGATATGGCGCTCGGTCATGGCGATGGCGGCGTCAAAGGCGCTAGCCATGGGCGGCAGATGGAAGGGAGACGGAATCATCACATCGGCAATCGGCCCGCCCAGGTTTTCCGCCCCGGCGGCGACTACCGAACGCAAATCGCGCAGGGTGAAAATGCCGGTCGGGTGGTGCGCGTTATCGACGATCACAATGCTGCCCACTTGCAGCTCATGCATCAGCCGCACGGCCGCGCTGATGGGCGTGTCGGCGCTGCACGTCACCGGTTGGCGCATCGCCAATTCGCGCAGCGGCGTATCCAGCGAATACTGCGCACCCAGCGTGGCGACAGCCTGGCGCTGCACTTGCTGATTGACCTGATCGAGCAGACTGCTGACGCCGCGCAAGGCAAAATCACGAAACGGCGCAGACAAGGCAAACACCTTGATAAAGGCGTCTTTGCCCAGCAGCAAACAGAAGGTGTCTTCGCCCGCTAAGTGCTCCGTGCGGGTTGCCCGTTCACCCAGCAGCGCCGCCAGCGGAAAGCACTCGCCGGTGGTGATCTCAAACGTGGTCTCCGTACCGCGCCGCGCCGTGTGCGGACGCTCACCGACCACCAGGCCTTGCTTGACGATATAGAAATGCTGAACCGGCCCGCCGCTGGGCTTGAGGATGCTTTCGCCCGCCCCATAAAACCGCAGCTGGCAGTTCTCAAGCACATAGCCCAAGTGGGCGTTTTCCATCTGATTAAACGGCGGAAACTTCTGCAAAAACTCCATCAACCCGAGGATGTTCTGCTGCACCGCCACCTTGCCCGCCTGGGCGAATTCACTGGCCTTGCTCATAACGCTGCGTCCGGACCGTGGCCTTGAATTCATCGGAAGGCCATCGTCGGGAAAATCGGACGGGGGGGCCATGGGACATAAGTCTAGTTGGCGGACGGCTGAACGGCTCGGTGAAAGAACCCCGATTCTCCGAGGTTTTCCCACTCGCATTTTGCGTTTTCGACGCGGCTTAGCGGAACAGAGCTGCGCGAAATGGAACCGCAACCGCTTGGCGTAGCGATCGGTATAGGCGCACCTTTCTGCTCAGACATTTTCCTCAAACAGCCCGTTGGACCACTGATGATCACTAACGCATTCAGCATCGAAGCGCGCTCTTTCAACATTCTGAACGCGGGTGTGGCGAGCCATAATTTTTGGGTGTTGAAAAATGCCGCCGGGGAAAAAATTGCCGAGTTGCATGGCTTGGCGACCGACAGAGTTACCGGAAGGCCGCTGGCCATAGGCACCACCAAACAGCATTCGCTGCGGGCCTGGAGTTTCGTTGAGCCCGATTGGGTGGCGGCCATCGGCGTCGACAACAGCTCGCCGGCATTCAAGAGGAGCAATCTGTATTTGCCCGGACAACGTCAGAAGGTGTTGTTTCAAGGCGCTGCGCAGGAGGCGTATGCACGCTGGCAGGCAGCAGGGCGAGTGTTGGCGGTGATCAATGAACTGGATCTGGATTACCCGCCGTTCGGTGTCGCCGTGTTCGGTAAAACGGTGAATAGCAATTCGATGTTTCGCACGTTCAGGAAACTGATGGGACTGCCGCATTACTATTTTTCCGGCATGTTGCAGCCGGGTATCAGTAACGATGTGCTGCCGCGCGAGGTGATCGAGCGCCTTAAATATTCAGAGTCGGCACCCAGCGAAATGGCGTCACTTGTGCAGTGAGGCTATGAAGCCCAGCGGCTTTCCGCAGATTTGCCCCATAAAAAAACCGCCCAATCAGGCGGTTTTTTTATGCGGTGACGCGGTGCTTACGGCAGGGTGAAAAGCACTTTCACCTTGTCGGTCACGGCAGCCTTGTCGACATAGCCGATGGCGTCCGCTTCGGCGCCCACTTTGGCGACGACGGCAGCGTCATCGGCAACGCTTGGCAGCGGTTGGCCTTTGCCAGTGAACACCAAGCCCGACCAGTACGACTTCAGCTGCGACTCGTTTTTGCTGGCGACGCTGCTGTAGAACTTGTCTTTGGTGGGGTTCCATTCTTTCTGGTCGACGCCTTTGAGCGACTTGTCTTTACCCAGAAAAATGTTGGCCACGTCTGATTGGCTCGGGTTGGCACTGGCGCCAGCATTGACGATCACCGCCACTTCGGCGTGAGCCAGGGTGGCAGCGGCCATCAGGGTGCTGGCATAGAGAGCGCGAATTGCAAACTTCATGGGGGCTCTCCTTAGAATACGAAGTCAACGCCGACGCTGATGATGTCGCCGTCGAAGTTGCGCGAAGGCGTGCCCGCCAGGCCGTTGGTCGCTGAATAGACCGCGTGGTTGTAGCTCTCTTGGGCGTTTTCGACGAACACGCCGCCGTAACCGCCGGTGGTGTCCACGCGCTTGTATTCGCTTTTGACGATCACGGTCGGGGTGACGTTGTAGTTCAGGCCATAGGTCCAGGAAGTCTGACGACCCGCGTCTTCGTCCAACTGGGCGTAAGTGACGTGGGCCAGGAAGTCGCCGAAACGGCGGCCGCCCATCAGGTAGAACGCGTCGGTGCTGCCGGCGTCATCGGCTTCGATGATGCGGCTGGTCCACTCGTTGGCGGTAATCCAGGTGCCGTCGTCGTATTGGTAGCCCACAGAAGTGAATTTGCCCTTCTGCTGGTCCAGCTGATTAAGCGGGATGGTGATACGTGTGCGGAACGGCGTGGTAACCCGGCCGGTGATGTCGGCGTCGATATCGGCTTCGGTGTAGCCGATGCGCACGGTGCCGAAGTCGTTAGTGGCGAGGCTGACGTTGGCGGCGAAAATTTTCTTGTAGTCGATGTCGTAGAGGTCATCGGCGGCGAAAATGTTGCGGTTGACCGCCTGGCCACCCGCAACCTGGAAGCTTACCGAACCGAAGGAAAGCGGCAGGGTGTAAACGGCATCCGCACCTTCATAGTTGCTGACCTGAACCTGGCTGTACACCTCGTCTGGCAGACGCAGCCAGGGGTAGGTGAAGCCGACGTCGAGGGTTTCCGAGTACATGTACACCGGGCTGCGCAGACGACCGGCACGCAGCATCAGGCCGTCGGTGGCTTGCCACGACAAATAGGCCCATTCCAGGTTGGCTTTCCAGTTGTCTTGCTCGGGCTTGAGCGTTGCCTGCACGGTGACGCCGACGGTGTCGGTGAGGCCGTACTGGAACTGGCCGCCGAGCTTGGACAGTTGGTCGCCGCGCCAGGAGTCGTTGGTCTGGCCGTTCACGCCGTAGCTGCGGCCATCGTCTTCACCACCCAGGTGGGTAATGCCGGCGGTGCCGAAACCGTTAAAGCGATATTCGCCTTGGTCCAAGGCAAACGCCGGTGTGCTCGCAAGGCAGGCTGCGAGGGTGAATACTCGAAGTTGGGTCATTCTGGTGCTCTCGTGTTAAACGCGGAATTGGGCCGTAGCGGCGCGCAAATGGTCCCCGGTGCTGACCAACTGCTCGCCAAGGCGTGCGGTCGCATCGGCCCCGTGTGTGGTTGCTTGCGTATCCCTCTGCAACACTTCTGTGTCTTTTTGAATGGAGTTGGAAAGGCCGATCTGCTCCTGGGTGAACTGGGCGATGCCGGCATTCAACTCGTCAATCTGGCGAACAGCCTGGGCGATAGCGTCCAGGGTTTCGGTGGCAGCCACCGAGCGTTCGATACTGGCCTGGGCTTTCTGGCCGTTCTGCGTCATTACGTTCAGCACGCCATTGGCGCTGTTTTGCAGGCGCTGAATAATGTTCTGGATTTCAGCCGTGCTGGCTGCTGTTTTCTGCGCCAGGTTGCGCACTTCGTCTGCCACTACGGCAAAGCCGCGACCTTGCTCGCCCGCCCGCGCGGCTTCAATAGCGGCGTTCAGGGCCAATAGGTTGGTTTGCTCGGCAATGCTGCGAATGACCGTGAGCACCGAGCCCACCTGCTGGGTTTCTTCTTCCAATTGCTCCATGGCCTGAACCGAGCCCATGACGCTACTGCCCAGGTCGCTGATGCTGGAGGACAGGCTGCCGATGTTCTGGCGCGCGCTTTCGGCTTGTTTCGACGCCGCGCCCGCCTCGTGGGAGGCCTGTTGCGAACGCTGCGCCACTTCCTGAATGCTGCCGGTCATGGTGGCAATGTCGCGGCTGATGGAGTCGGTGTGACCCTGCTGCGAGCGGGCGTTTTCTTCGGCGCCCTGGGTTAGCCGGTACAGTTCCTTGGACATATCGCCCAGTGGGCTGGCGGCATTGACGATCTGGCGGATGGTGCCTTGCAGCTTGTCGAGGAAACCGTTGAACAGTTTGATCATCACGCCGATTTCGTCGTTCGTTTCCACCGTTACGCGGCGTGTGAGATCGCCGTCGCCGCTGGCAATGGCTTTCAACGAGTCGATCACGCCATGGATGTTGCTCATGACGCTGCGAATGACCATCACCGAACCGATGCTGACCAGCAAAATGAGCGCGATGCTCAGGCCGTAACCGACGCGAGTGGTGGTGGCATTGTCAGTGCGGGTTTGCGCCAGGCTGGTCTGGAAATCGTCATAGGCGTGGGCGCGAAACTGCTCGCCGGCTTTCTGCGCCAGTTGCAGGTCGTTGGCCATGCGGTCGAGGTTGGCGCGCAGGTCTTCAAAGGCTGTGCCCTTGAGCAGTTGTTCGGTGGCCGAGAAGGCGTTGTCGGCATAGCTCTTTACGGCGGCGGTCCAGGCACGTAACTCATCGCGTCGTTGCGGCTGATCGTTCACCAACGTCTGCAGGGCTTGCTGCTTGACGTTGATTTCGTCGATCACTTTGCGAGCGTCGTTGAGCGTTTCCATTTCGCCGGCCGCAACGGCGCTATTGAGCAGGCCGGGGATACGGGAAAACTGGAAGATCACCGCGTCGGCGTTTTCCAGTGTCGGGTAGCTCTGTTTTTCCAGCGCGACGAGGCGGGTGTCGTTATTGCTCAGTTGAATGCCGGTGTAGACCACGAAGAGCAGCAGGCCGATAAGCGCCACGGCGGGCGGCAGGGAAAGCTTCAACGTCAGCGACATATTTTTGAACATGGACTTGTTTCCAGACTGCGGCAGAGGAAAAGTTTCCAAATGAAACTAATTATCTTTTATTGGTCACGAGCTGACCATTGTATAGGTCGTGGTACATTTTTATCGGCATTTAGCTGGGCGGCTTAAGTTTTCCGTATGCCCGCTGGTCCGGTTGTATGTAGGGCTTTTCCGGGATGGGTGCAGGGCCAGGTGCCATCAGGCAGCTATCGCCGAGGAATACCCATAAAAAAACGCCCCGAAGGGCGTTTTTTTTGTGCCGCTGTCGAGTGAATTACAGGCCGTTTTTGGCTTTGAATTCACGACGACGACGGTGCAGAACCGGCTCGGTGTAGCCGTTCGGTTGCTTGGCGCCTTCGATCACCAACTCCAGGGCAGCCTGGAAGGCGATGTTGTCATCGAAGTTCGGAGCCAGCGGACGGTACAGCGGGTCGTTGGCGTTCTGACGGTCAACCACGGGCGCCATGCGCTTGAGGCTGGCCACAATCTGCTCTTCGCTGGCGATGCCATGGCGCAGCCAGTTGGCGAGCAATTGGCTGGAAATACGCAGGGTGGCGCGGTCTTCCATCAGGCCAACGTCGTTGATGTCCGGCACTTTCGAGCAGCCGACGCCTTGGTCGATCCAGCGCACTACGTAACCCAGAATGCCCTGCGAGTTGTTGTCCAGTTCGTTCTGGATTTCATCTGCAGACCAGTTGGTGTTAGCCGCCAGCGGGATGGTCAGGATGTCGTCAATCGAGGCACGCTCACGCTTGGCCAGTTCGGCCTGACGGGCGAACACGTCAACCTTGTGGTAGTGCAGCGCGTGCAACGCAGCGGCGGTCGGCGACGGCACCCAGGCGGTGTTGGCGCCGGCCAGCGGGTGAGCGATTTTCTGTTCGAGCATGCCGGCCATCAGGTCGGGCATGGCCCACATGCCTTTACCGATCTGGGCGCGACCTTGCAGGCCGGTGGCCAGGCCGATGTCGACGTTCCAGTTCTCGTAGGCGGCGATCCACTTCTCGGCTTTCATGGCGGCCTTGCGCACAACCGGGCCGGCTTCCATGGAGGTGTGGATTTCGTCACCGGTGCGGTCGAGGAAGCCGGTGTTGATGAACACCACGCGCTCGCTGGCGGCTTTGATGCACGCCTTCAGGTTGACGGTGGTGCGGCGCTCTTCGTCCATGATGCCGACTTTCAGGGTGTTGCGTGGCAAGCCCAGAACGTCTTCGACGCGGGTGAAGATTTCGCTGGTGAAGGCGACTTCTTCCGGGCCGTGCATTTTTGGCTTAACGATGTACACCGAGCCGGTACGGGTGTTCTTGCGGCTGGTGTTGCCGTTGAGGTTGTGCACCGCGATCAGGCTGGTGAACAGTGCATCCTGGATGCCTTCCGGAATTTCGTTGCCTTGGGCATCGAGAATGGCCGGGTTGGTCATCAGGTGGCCGACGTTACGCACGAACAACAGGCTGCGACCGTGCAGGGTCAGCTCGCTGCCGTCGGTCTTGGTGTAGACGCGGTCGGGGTTCATGGTGCGGGTGAAGGTGGTGCCGCCCTTGGCCACTTCTTCGGCCAGGTCGCCCTTCATCAGGCCGAGCCAGTTGCGGTAGATGACGGTTTTGTCGTCTGCATCCACGGCGGCTACGGAGTCTTCGCAGTCCATGATGGTGGTCAGCGCCGCTTCCATCAGCACGTCTTTCACGCCGGCCGCGTCGGTCTGGCCGATGGGGCTGGAGGCGTCGATCTGAATTTCGAAGTGCAGGCCGTTGTGCTTGAGCAGCACGGCTACGGGTGCATTGGCCGGACCTTGGAAACCGATCAGTTGCGCATCGTCGCGCAGGCCAGTGTTGCTGCCGCCTTTGAGGCCGACCACCAGCTTGCCGTCGATGATTTTGTAGGCGGTGGAATCAACGTGCGAGCCGGCAGCCAGCGGCGCGGCGTCGTCCAGGAACGCGCGGGCGAAGGCGATTACCTTGTCACCGCGAACCTTGTTGTAGCCCTTGCCTTTCTCGGCGCCGCCTTCTTCGCTGATCGCGTCGGTGCCATACAGCGCATCGTAGAGCGAACCCCAGCGGGCGTTGGAAGCGTTGAGGGCGAAACGCGCGTTCATCACCGGCACTACCAGCTGCGGGCCGGCCATGTGGGCGATTTCTTCATCGACGTTTTGGGTGGTGGCTTGGAAATCTGCAACTTCTGGCAGCAGGTAACCAATGTCTTGCAGGAAGGCTTTGTAAGCCACGGCGTCATGCGCCTGACCAGCACGTGCCTGGTGCCAGGCGTCGATCTTGGCCTGCAACTCATCACGTTTGGCGAGTAGTGCGTGGTTCTTCGGTGCGAGGTCATTGATGACGCTCTCTGCACCTTTCCAGAACTGCTCGGCAGAAATCCCGGTGCCGGGAATAGCTTCGTTGTTTACGAAGTCGAACAGGACTTTGGCGACCTGCAGGCCACCGACTTGAACGCGCTCAGTCATTACTTGCCTCTCTGCTCAGCTCTTAGCTGTACTCAATAGCTCACTGCGGATAGCCCTGTACGGACCCGGCGTTGGCCGTCTTGTAGTCCGAGGCGCGGCATACTACATCATGATCGGTGGAAAATCAGCGGGCATGCGTCGAACTGCGACCAGCTATGGCCTCGGCAGTCACAACGGGGGCGCGGATGTTCTCAAAAAAGTGCGCTTTTGTTCCACAAAAATCTTCGTTTCGTACACGATTTTGTAGTGTTACTACCTTTTTCGCCTTGCTCGACAGCGCTCGTAGGCTTTTGCCTATACTCGCGCAAGCCCTTTAGGAGCGCCATGTATGCCCGTTCACGCCGTCCAAACCCGCGACCTTGACGACCTCGCCTCGTTGTTCGCCGGTTATCTTGAGTTCTATCAGGTGCCGCGTCCGCTGGATGAGATTCGAGGCTTTCTCGCCGCTCGTCTGCATAAGGGTGATTCCACCGTATTACTGGCGCGTGACGAGGCCGGTGCGGCCCAGGGCTTCGTGCAGCTTTATCCCTTTCATTCCTCTTTGGCCCTGGCGCCTGCGTTGTTGCTCAGCGATTTGTTCGTAAGCCCGTCGGCCCGCCGCCAAGGTGTAGGCGAACTGCTGATGAACGCTGCCCGCGCCCATGCCGAAGCAAGCGGCGCCTGCGGCTTGCAGTTGGAAACCGCGAAAACCAATCTGGCTGGCCAGGCGTTGTACGAAAGCCTGGGTTATGTGAAAGACGAGGTGTACCTGACCTACTGGCTCAGCCTGACCTGACAGCGCTTTTTGTAGGAGCCAGCTTGCTGGCGAACCCTGCAATCACCGATTTCGAATTGCGTTCGCCCCTTTCGCCAGCAAGCTGGCTCCTACGATGTGGCGGACGCCGCGTTAATCACAGCAAGGAGTTAACCGTGAAGCATTTGGTGTTGACCGTAATTGCCGAAGACCAGCCCGGTTTGGTGGAAAAGATCGCCAGCTGCATTTCAACCCACGGCGGCAACTGGTTGGAGAGCCGCATGTCGCGCATGGCCGGGCAGTTCGCCGGCATTCTGAAAGTGAGCGTTCCCGCCGAAGCGCACCACGATCTGGTCGCCGCGTTGCAAGCCTTGGATGGCCAGGGCATTCGCGTACTGCTGGCTGAAAGCGGTCTCGACCCGGCGCACGCGTGGAAGCCGATTTTGCTCGACCTGGTAGGCAACGATCGGCCCGGCATCGTGCGCGATATCACCCGCGTGCTCAGCGAGCTAGAGGTGAACGTGGAGAGTCTGGTTACCGATGTAGTGCCGGCGCCCATGAGCAACGAGCCGCTGTTTCATGCCGAGGCGACGCTGGCGGTTCCGCTGAGTTTGTCACTCGATGTGCTACAGGCGCGGCTGGAAACACTGGCCGATGACTTGATGGTTGAGCTGGTGTTGCGCAGCGAGGAATAACCTCGGCTGCGCGATGCCGGTCAGGCGACGGGCAGTTTGCTGCGCTGCAAACTGCGCCAGGCGTCGACGCTATACACAGCAAGCGCCGCCCAGATAAAGGCGAAGGCGGTCAGCGTGCTTGGGCTCAGGTGTTCACCGAACAGCAAGGTGGCTTGCAGCAATACCAGCGTCGGCGCCACGTATTGCAGGAAGCCCAGCGCCGCATAGGGCAAGTGCCGCGCCGCTGCGTTGAAGCACAGCAGCGGCACCAGCGTTACCGGGCCGGCCGCCGCCAGCCATAGCCACTCAGTACTGGCCCAGAAGTCCGGTTGCCGGCTCAGCGCGTCCGGGCTCAGCAACAGCCAGCCAATGGCGAAGGGCACCAACAACCAGGTTTCCACCACCAGCCCCGGCAGTGCGGCAACAGGCGCCTGTTTGCGGATCAGCCCGTAAAACGCGAACGACAGCGCCAGCATCAGCGAAATCCACGGCACATGGCCGGCCAGCCATAGCTGCTGCGCCACGCCAATACTCGCCAGCGCCACCGCCAACCATTGCAGGCGCCGTAAACGCTCGCCCAATAACACCATGCCCAGCAGCACGTTGATCAACGGATTGATGTAGTAGCCGAGGCTGGCGTCGAGCATGTGGCCGTTGTTTACGGCCCACACATAGGTCAGCCAATTGGCGGCAATCAGCGTACCGCTGGCGACCAGTACGCCAAATCGACGCGGGTTGCTGCGCAGCTCGCTGAACCAGCCCGGATGCTTCCACACCAGCAACAACAGCACGCCAAACAACGCCGACCAAAGCACGCGGTGCACGATGATTTCCAGCGCAGGCACCTGCGCGATGGCTTTGAAGTACAGCGGGAACAGGCCCCAGATGGTGTAGGCGCAAATGCCGAGTAGATACCCGCGGCGCGGGTTGGCGCTGGTCATGGAAGTCCTTGGTGAAAAACGCAGGGGCTCATTCTAGTCAGCCCGCTGGCATCTGTCCGACCTAGCGATTGCGGCTGTGCGAAATAGCTCGATTCCGCGAGGCAGTGGTTGGGCATTGCTCCAGGACAACTACAGCGACGGGTTGATGGCCTGCAATGGCCGGCAAACTCAATCGCTGATGGAGCTTGCAATGAACCACATCAAATCGCTGGTAATGGCCGTCGCGCTTGGCTTGGCAGGCACGGTAATGGCAGACGGGGCCGACAACTTGCACCGCCTGAAGGTTGACCTGGTGGCGCCACCGCAGATTCATACGCACCAACAAGTCGACACCGGCGCGCCGAAGGTGGTGCAGTTTCGAATGACTATCGAAGAGAAAAAAATGGTCGTCGACAACCAGGGCACCACCTTGCAGGCGATGACCTTCAACGGCTCGATGCCCGGCCCAACCATGGTGGTGCATGAGGGCGATTACGTTGAGCTGACGCTGGTAAATCCGGCGACCAACAGCCTGGCGCATAACATCGATTTTCACGCCGCCACCGGTGCCCTGGGTGGCGCCAAGTTGACCTTCGTTTCGCCAGGCCAGGAAACCGTGCTGCGCTTCAAAGCCGACCGCAGCGGCACCTTTGTTTATCACTGCGCGCCCGAGGGCATGGTGCCGTGGCATGTGGTGTCGGGCATGAGCGGCACGCTGATGGTGCTTCCGCGTGAGGGGCTCAAAGACCCGGCGGGCCAGGCCTTACACTACGACCGCGCGTACACCATTGGCGAGTTCGACCTGTATATCCCGAAAGGACCGGACGGCAAGTACAAGGAATACCCCAACGCCATCGCCAGTTACGCCGACACCCGCGCGGTGATGCGCACCCTGACGCCCAGCCATGTGGTGTTCAACGGCCGCGTCGGCGCCCTGACTGGCGAAAACGCCATGACCGCCAAGGTCGGCGAAACCGTGCTGTTTATCCATTCCCAAGCCAACCGCGACACGCGCCCGCACCTGATTGGCGGCCACGGCGATTGGGTGTGGGAAAACGGCAAGTTCGCCAACCCGCCGCAGAAAGACCAGGAAACCTGGTTTATTCGCGGCGGCTCAGCTGGCGCTGCGCTCTACACCTTCAAGCAACCCGGCATCTACGCCTACGTGAACCACAACCTGATCGAAGCCATGGAACTGGGTGCTGCCGGCCATGTGAAGGTGGAGGGCGAGTGGAATAGCGACCTGATGGAGCAGGTGAAAGCGCCCGGCCCGATCGCCAAGGCTCAGTAATAGGAGGCGCTATGGAACACTCGGAAACAGTGGTGTTGGGCCTGCTAATGGCCTTGGGCGTCGGCGGGCCGGCGCCGGAGCGCGAAGATAGTTGGGTACAGGTGCCGGCTGGCGTAGCGCGCTATCAGTTGCCGGCCGCCTCGGCTCCGGTGGTTGAGAGCGTGGCGGCGTTCAGCATCATGCGTCGCCAAGTGAGCCGTGCTGAATACACCGCGTGCGTGCGCGCTAAACGCTGCGCGGCGCTGGATAAACCTGGGCGCAAACGTGCCGATCAGCCGGTGGTTGGTATCAGTTGGGTGGATGCGACCGCTTACGCAAGCTGGCTATCGGCGGTGACGGGCGAGACTTACCGGCTTCCGCGATACGGCGAGTGGCTGCAGGCGGCGGGGCACTCGTATGTCGATGGCCCCCCTATCAAAGACGACCCGCGCAACCCGGCACGCCGCTGGCTCGAGGAGTACGAGCGGGACGCCCAGCGCAGCGCGCCATCATTGAAGGTGCAGCGTTTCAGTGAGCAGGCCTCAAGCCCCAGCGGTTTGGTGAGCATTGCCACGAACGTGTGGGAATGGACCAACACGTGTTTTTCCGCTGGCGCGGGTGGGCAGGATTTTTGCGGCATTCATATCGCGGCGGGGCGCCATCCGAGTGCGCTGTCAGACTTTATTCGCGACCCAGTGAGCGGGGCGTGCTCGGTGGGCACGCCGCCGACCTATGTCGGGCTTCGGCTGGTGCGCGAGTCGCGCTAATCAGAACAGCCGCAGCGGCTCTTCCTGTAGCGCCGAGAGCTGCTCGCGCAACACCAGAATCTGCTCGCCCCAATAACGCTCGGTGCCAAACCAGGGAAAGCTCATGGGAAACGCCGGGTCATCCCAGCGCCGTGCGAGCCACGCGCTGTAGTGCATCAAACGCAGGGTGCGCAGGGCTTCAATCAGTGGCAATTGGCGCGGGTTGAAGTCATGGAATTCCTGATAGCCGTCCACCAATTCGGCCAACTGGCCGAGGCGCTCGTGGCGGTCGCCGGCCAGCATCATCCACAAGTCTTGCACCGCCGGACCCATGCGGCAGTCGTCGAGGTCGACGATATGAAACACCTCATCGCGGCACATCATGTTGCCGGGGTGGCAGTCGCCGTGCATGCGGATAGCGGTATAGGGCGTGGCGGCGTAAAGGTCTTCCACCCGCTTGAGCGCGTCGCGCGCGACCGACTCGTAAGCCGGCAGCAAGCTCTTGGGAATAAAACCGCCGTCCAGCAAGGTGGCCAGCGACTGGTGGCCAAAGTTCTGCACGCTCAGCTCGTCGCGGTGTGCGAAAGGCTTGCTGGCGCCGACGGCATGCAGGCGGCCGAGCAGTTGGCCTAGGCGATACAGCTGATCGAGATTGCCCGGTTCAGGCGCCCGGCCCCCACGGCGGGGGAACAAGGTGAAGCGAAAACCTTTGTGCTCGAACAGTGTTTGCTCGTTGTGCACCAGTGGCGCGACCACGGGCACCTCGCAATCAGCCAACTCAGCGGTGAAGGCGTGTTCTTCGAGAATCGCCGCGTCCGTCCAGCGCGCCGGGCGGTAGAACTTGGCAATCAGTGGCTGGCCTTCGTCGATGCCCACTTGGTACACGCGGTTTTCGTAACTGTTGAGCGCCATGACGCGCGCATCGCTGAGAAACCCGATGCTTTCTACGGCATCCAGAACCAGGTCGGGGGTGAGTTCAGCAAACGGGTGGCTCATGGGACGTTCCTGGCGGCGTGGGGCGCCAGTGTACGCTCAGCGGCGCGCCAAGCGTTGGGCTCAGGCTGTTTCGCCGGGTTTCGGGGTGCGTGCCAGGCAGTACACATCCACGCGCCGCGCCCCGGCTTTCTTCAGCAAACCCGCCAGGCTGTTCGCGGTGGCGCCGGTAGTGAGCACGTCATCTATCAGGGCCAGGTGTTTGCCGGCGACTTGCCCGGCATCGTCGAGCACGAACGCGTTGCGTAAGTTGCGTTGCCGAGCGGTGGCGTCGAGCGCCTGCTGGGCGTCCGTCTCGCGTACGCGGCAAAGCAAACGAGCGTTCACCGGCACGTTTAGGCGCGGCTCAAGCCAGTTGGCGAGCATGCCGGCCTGGTTGAAACCGCGCTGTCGCAACCGCTGTTTGCCCAGTGGCACCGGCAGCAATAAATCCGGGCGTGGTAAGCCGGCGGCGAAGGCATTTTGCAGGTGGTGTGACAAAAGCTGACCCAGCAGGCGTCCCACAGGCCACTTGCCGTGGTGCTTGAACTGCGTAACCAGCGTGTCGATGGGAAAGCTGTAGCGCCAGGGTGAGACCACCTGATCGAACTGGGGCGGCTTTTTCTGGCAATCGCCGCAGATCAAACCCTGATTTGGCGAGAGCATGGGCAGGGGCATGGGCAGGGGCAGCGCGCACCGGATGCAGCAGTTGTCGAGCCACGCAAGGTCCGCTTCGCACGCATTACACAGTGAGCGCTGGCCGCTAACCGGCCCGTCGCACAGGAAGCACGGCTGATCATTATTTAACCACTTGTAAACCACTTTCCAGTTGGCGGGTTGACAGCGCATTTTGCTTCCTTAACTATGCCGAACATCCATACCGCGCTTGTGGACATTGTCTGATTCACCGCTTGCGCATGACTACAAGAAGGACTGCTCATGAGCGCCACCACTTCTCCTACCCTGCGTCACGACTGGTCCCTCGCTGAGGTTAAGGCACTTTTTCAACAGCCCTTCAACGACCTGCTGTTCCAAGCCCAAACCGTTCACCGCGCGCATTTCGACGCCAACCGCGTGCAGGTGTCGACCTTGCTGTCGATCAAAACCGGCGCCTGCCCTGAAGACTGCAAGTACTGCCCGCAATCCGGCCACTACAACACCGGCCTGGATAAGCAAAAGCTGATGGAAGTTCAGAAGGTTCTGGAGGCGGCGGCAGAAGCCAAGGCCATCGGTTCGACCCGTTTCTGCATGGGCGCTGCGTGGAAACACCCCTCAGCTAAAGACATGCCCTACGTGCTGGAAATGGTGAAAGGCGTGAAAGCCCTGGGCCTGGAAACCTGCATGACCCTGGGCAAGCTCGACAAAGAGCAAACCAGCGCCCTGGCCGAGGCGGGCCTGGATTACTACAACCACAACCTCGACACCTCGCCCGAGTTCTACGGCAGCATCATCACCACCCGCACCTACGGCGAACGCCTGGAAACCCTGGCCTACGTGCGTGATGCCGGCATGAAGATCTGCTCGGGCGGCATTCTGGGCATGGGCGAGTCGCTGGACGACCGCGCCGGCCT
The DNA here is from genome assembly GCF_979258585.1 of Pseudomonas sp. AC136. Classification (NCBI taxonomy): domain Bacteria; kingdom Pseudomonadati; phylum Pseudomonadota; class Gammaproteobacteria; order Pseudomonadales; family Pseudomonadaceae; genus Pseudomonas; species Pseudomonas sp. AC136. The sequence continues at coordinate 2,895,963 of NZ_OZ409865.1, read as the reverse complement.
GCTGATTCAACTGGCCAACCTGCCGGAGCACCCGGAATCGGTGCCGATCAACATGCTGGTAAAAGTGCAGGGCACGCCGCTGGCCAACGCCGAAGACGTGGACCCGTTCGACTTCATTCGCATGCTGGCGGTGGCGCGCATTCTTATGCCCAAATCCCATGTGCGCCTGTCCGCTGGCCGTGAGGCGATGAACGAGCAGATGCAAGCGCTGGCCTTCTTCGCTGGCGCCAATTCGATTTTCTACGGCGAGAAACTGCTGACCACCGCCAACCCGCAAGCCGACAAAGACATGCTGCTGTTCAGCCGCCTGGGCATCAAGCCCGAAGCGCGCGAAGAGCACGCGGACGAAGTGCATCAGGCTGCCATCGAGCAGGCACTGATCGAGCAGAAGAGCAGCGAGCTGTTCTACGACGCTGCCTCGGCCTGATTGTCCTTTCCCGCGCCGCCCGGCCTTTTCCGGGCGGCGCGTTTTTATTGCCGAGCTTTGATTCGCCATGAGCTTCGACCTCTCCGCCCGCCTGGCTGCCCGCCGCGCCGACAACCTCTATCGCCACCGCCCACTGCTGGAAACCCCGCAGGGGCCGGACGTGGTCGTCAACGGCAAGCGTTTATTGGCCTTCTGCAATAACGACTACTTGGGCTTGGCCAACCACCCCGACGTGATCGCCGCCTGGAAAGCCGGCGCCGAGCGCTGGGGTGTGGGTGGCGGTGCGTCGCATTTGGTGATCGGCCACAGCACGCCGCACCACGAGCTTGAAGAGGCGCTTGCCGACCTCACCGGCCGGCCGCGCGCGCTGCTGTTTTCCACCGGGTACATGGCCAACCTCGGCGCTGTTACCGCGTTGGTCGGGCAGGGCGACACGGTGCTGGAAGACCGCCTCAACCACGCTTCCTTGCTCGACGCGGGCCTGCTCAGCGGCGCGCGCTTTTCCCGCTACCTGCACAACGACGCCGAAAGCCTGTGCGTGCGCATCGCCCGCTCGGACAAGAAAGAGCCGGCCGGCAACACCTTGGTAGTCACTGACGGCGTGTTCAGCATGGACGGCGACATCGCCGACCTGCCGGCCCTGGCCGCCACCTGCAAAACCGCTGGCGCCTGGCTGATGGTCGACGACGCCCACGGCTTCGGTCCGCTGGGCGCCAATGGCGGCGGCATCGTCGAGCATTACGGTTTGAGCCTGGAAGACGTGCCCGTGCTGGTTGGCACCCTGGGCAAGGCTTTCGGCACGGCGGGCGCTTTCGTCGCTGGCAGCGAAGAGCTGATCGAAACCCTGGTGCAGTTCGCAAGGCCCTACATCTACACCACCAGCCAGCCGCCCGCGCTGGCCTGCGCCACCCTGCAAAGCCTTAAATTGCTGCGCAGCGAGCACTGGCGACGTGAACACCTGAACAGTTTGATCAGCCAATTCCGCCGTGGCGCGCAAGCGTTGGGGCTGGAGTTGATGGACAGCTTTACGCCGATTCAGCCGATCGTGATTGGCGATGCCGGGCGTGCGGTGCGTCTGTCTGAGATGCTGCGTGAACGCGGTTTGATGGTCACCGCCATTCGCCCGCCCACCGTGCCCGCTGGAAGCGCGCGACTGCGGGTGACCTTGTCGGCCGCCCACAGCGAGGCGCAGGTGCAGCAATTGTTGAATGGGTTGGCGGAGTGCTGGCCGTTGTTGGGGAACCCTAATGAGTAATTCACTGGTGCTGTTGCCGGGGTGGGGCTTGGGAATCGAGCCATTGGGCATCCTGCAAATCGCCCTGGAGTGCGAGGAAAATGACCTGCAGGTTCAGCTCGAGCCGTTGCCGGAAATTGATTCGAGCGTGCCGGGGCACTGGCTGGACGAACTCGATGCACGGTTGCCGGACGGTTGCTGGTTGGGTGGCTGGTCACTGGGTGGCATGCTCGCCACCGAGCTGGCAGCCCGTCGCCAACATCGCTGTGCGGGACTGATTACCATGGCGAGTAACAGCCGTTTCGTCGCCAGCGAAGACTGGCCCCACGGTATGCCGGCCGAAGACTTTGCCGATTTCATGCAGCGCTGCGAGAAGAATCCTGCCGGCACGCTGCGGCGCTTTGCGCTGCTCTGCACCAAAGGCGGAGACGAAGCGGACCACTATGCGAAATTGATCGTCAGATCTGCTCCTTCCCCCGCCGTTAACAGCTTGATCAACGGCTTGCACGTACTCGCGGCACTGGATATTCGCGAGGCAATGACGACGTTCAAGGGCCCGCAGTTGCACATGTTTGGCGACAGCGACGCGTTGGTGCCAGAAGGGGCCGCCAGCGCTAGTCATCCGGAGATCCGTTTCATGGGCGGCTGCCACGCGTTCCAAATGGAGCAGGCCGGTCCGGTGGCCGAGGAAATATGCCGTTTTTGGCGGCGCCATGATGGTTGATCGGTCAGCGAGCGCCTTGCCCGACAAACGCCAGGTTGCCGCCTCGTTCTCCCGCGCAGCCGCCAGCTACGACAGCGTCGCCGAGCTGCAACGCGCCGTTGGCAATCACCTGCTGGAACAGTTGCCGGCAGCAATGGCCCCGGCTGATTGGCTGGATATTGGCTGCGGCACCGGCTATTTCACCCGTGCACTGGGCGAGCGGTTTGGTGCCGGGACCGGCATGGCGCTGGATATCGCCGAGGGCATGCTGCAACACGCGCGGCCACTGGGCGGCGCGCAGCATTTTATTGCCGGCGATGCCGAGCACTTGCCGCTGCGCGCCGCCAGCCGCGACCTGCTGTTTTCCAGTCTGGCGGTGCAATGGTGCGGCGACTTCGCGGCGGTGCTGAGTGAAGCCAAACGCGTACTGCGCCCAGGCGGCGTGCTGGCCTTCAGCAGCCTGTGCGTTGGCACGCTGCAGGAATTGCGCGACAGCTGGCAGGCGGTGGACGGTCATGTGCACGTCAACCGGTTTCGCCAGTTCAGCGACTACCAACAGTTGTGTGCCGACAGCGGCTTGCGCGTGCGCAGCCTGAATGTGCTGCCCCACGTATTGCATTACGCCGACGTGCGCAGCCTGACCCATGAACTCAAAGCCCTCGGCGCCCACAACCTCAACCCTGGCCGGCCCGGCGGGTTGACCGGGCGGGCGCGAATTCTGGCGCTGATCGAAGCCTACGAGCAGTTCCGCCAAGCGCAGGGCTTGCCGGCGACTTATCAGGTTGTGTACGCCGTGTTGGAAAAGGAAGGTTGAGATGAGCGCTGCATTTTTTATCGCTGGCACCGACACCGAGGTCGGCAAAACCACGATCGCCGCCGGGCTGCTGTGCGCCGCTCGCCGCCAGGGCTTGAGCACGGCGGCGTGCAAGCCGGTGGCGTCCGGTAGCGAGAACACCGCCGACGGACTGCGCAATAGCGATGCGCTTGCGCTGCTCGGCCAGTGCTCGTTGCCGCTCAACTACAACGAGGTCAACCCGCTGGCCTTCGCGCCGGCCATCGCCCCGCACTTGGCGGCGCGTGAAGCGGGTGTCGAGCTGACGGCGGCAGCGTTGCTGGCGCCGGTGCGTCATGTGCTCGACCAAGGCGCGGATTTCACCGTGGTGGAAGGTGCTGGCGGCTGGCGCGTGCCGCTGGGCGATGGTGGCTTTTTATCCGACCTACCGATAGCGCTGGGCTTGCCGGTGATTCTGGTGGTGGGCGTGCGCTTGGGCTGCATCAATCACGCCGTGTTGAGCGCCGAGGCGATTGAGCGAGACGGCCTGAAATTGGCCGGCTGGGTGGCGAATATTGTTGACCCGGAAACCTCACGGCTCGATGAAAACCTGGCCACTTTGACCGAGCTGCTGGCCTCGCCGTGCCTGGGTCGCGTGCCGCGTTTGGCTGACGCCGCCGCCGAAAGCGTGGCAGTTCATCTGCACCTGGCGCATTTGGCGCTATAAACAGCGGCGCTCCCATAGCCTTTTGGTTGTACGTTTATTAAGCGCGATCTGCTTAAATTGGCGTCAGAATTTTCTCTTTGTCGAGGTCTGCGATGGAAATCTCGGGTAGTGCTTTCAGCTCCGGGTTAAGCACCGTGCAATCTGGCCAGCGCCGGATTGATCAGGCGGCGTCCGAAATCGCGAGCAATTCCGTCACGCGCAACTCCGATGCAGCCGACACGGCTGACAACTTGGTGCAACTGAGCGTCGGTAAAACCGAAGCCCAGGCCGGCGCGAAAGTGATTGAAACCAGCGACGAGGTGCTCGGCACCTTGATCGACATTCGTGCCTGATTCCTTGACCGCCTGACTCTGTCGGCGGTTGGCCCTTCGCGGGCTCGTTTTATTCGGGCGCTGAGAAAAGCCCATGCAAATCGGCAGTGCTGCGCGTTATCCGCTGTTACCGCAGGCTTCGCCCACGCCGAGCCCGTCTTCGCTTGCCGACGACACGCCTTCGGCGCTCCCCTCTGACACAACCTCTGCGTCTTCTCCCTCCACCACGGTGACGTTGTCCGCCGATGGCAAGCGCTTGGCGGCGGCTGATGAAAAGCCTGGTGACGCCGCACAGGACGGCGGCGCCGCTAAGGGCGACGCAGCAAATGCCCAGCAAGTACAACTGGATCGCCAGAAGATTTCCGAATTGTCGAGCCGAGACTCCGACGTTCGCGCCCATGAGGCTGCCCATGCCTCAGTAGGTGGCGCGTATGCTGGCTCGCCCAGTTACACCCTGCAGCGCGGGCCGGACGGCAAGGCGTATGCAGTAGGCGGCGAAGTGGGCATTGACGTGAGCGCAGTGGCCAACGACCCGGCAGCCACTATCAGCAAAATGGAAGTGGTGATGCGCGCGGCCTTGGCGCCGGCAGATCCTTCCGCCCAAGACCTCCGCGTAGCGGCGCAAGCCCAGGGGCTGGCATCGGCGGCACGCGCGGAGCTGGCGCAGCAACGTCGCAATGAGAACGTGGAACGGGCTGAAGAAAAGAACGCCGAAGACGACAAAGACAGTACGGCTGACGATGCGGCCAAGCCGGCCGACGCGGCGGCATCGCTTCAGGTGTATCAGAGTATTGCTTCGCCCACAGAAGCCGCGCCGCAGATAGAGGCGTTTGCCTAGAAGGCTGTAGGGCGATGCTTGACAAGGTATCAGCGTAAACGTATGTTTCAAACGCCTGTTTGATTGCTGGGCTGAATCCTAGCCGCCGGGCAATCGAGAGAGATCTCGCACGAGACCGCCAAGCCGGTCACCCATCTAGGACCCATCGTAGAGGTTACCGCTATGCCTGATTACAAGGCCCCCTTGCGTGATATTCGTTTCGTACGCGACGAGTTGCTCGGCTACGAAGCGCACTATCAAAGCCTGCCGGCTTGCGCAGATGCTACCCCGGACATGGTTGATGCCATTCTCGAGGAAGGCGCCAAGTTTTGTGAGCAAGTGCTGTCGCCACTGAACCGCGTTGGCGATCTGGAAGGCTGCACCTGGAGCGAGTCCGGCGTTAAAACCCCGACTGGCTTTAAAGAAGCCTACAAACAATACGTAGAAGGCGGCTGGCCAAGCCTGTCCCACGACGTAGAGCACGGCGGCCAAGGCCTGCCAGAGTCTCTGGGTCTGGTACTGAGCGAAATGGTCGGCAGCTCGAACTGGTCGTGGGGCATGTACCCAGGCCTGTCGCACGGTGCGATGAACACCATCTCCGAGCACGGCACGCCTGAGCAGCAGCACACCTACCTGACCAAGCTGGTTTCCGGCGAGTGGACCGGCACCATGTGCCTGACCGAGCCGCACTGCGGCACCGACCTGGGCATGCTGCGTACCAAAGCTGAACCGCAAGCGGACGGCTCGTACAAAGTTTCTGGCACCAAAATCTTCATTTCCGCTGGCGAACACGACATGGCCGACAACATCGTCCATATCGTTCTGGCCCGCCTGCCCGACGCGCCGCAAGGCACCAAAGGCATTTCGCTGTTCATCGTTCCCAAGTTCAACGTGAACGAAGACGGCAGCGTCGGCACCCGTAACGCCGTTTCCTGTGGCTCGCTCGAGCACAAAATGGGCATCCACGGTAACGCCACCTGCGTGATGAACTTCGACGGCGCCACCGGTTACCTGATCGGCCCAGCGAACAAAGGCCTGAACTGCATGTTCACCTTTATGAACACCGCTCGTTTGGGTACCGCGCTGCAAGGTCTGGCGCACGCTGAAGTTGGCTTCCAGGGTGGTTTGAAATACGCCCGTGAACGTCTGCAGATGCGCTCGCTGACTGGCCCGAAAGCGCCGGACAAAGCCGCTGACCCGATCATCGTGCACCCCGACGTTCGCCGCATGCTGCTGACCATGAAAGCGTTCGCCGAAGGCAACCGCGCAATGGTCTACTTCACCGCTCAGCAAGTGGACATCGTCAAATACAGCCAGGACGAAGTAGCCAAGAAGAAGGCCGATTCGCTGCTGGCTTTCCTGACGCCAATCGCTAAAGCCTTCATGACCGAAGTGGGTTTCGAAGCCGCTAACCACGGCGTGCAAATCTACGGCGGCCACGGCTTTATCGCTGAGTGGGGCATGGAGCAGAACGTTCGCGACAGCCGCATTTCCATGCTGTACGAAGGCACCACCGGTATCCAGGCGCTCGACCTGCTGGGCCGTAAAGTGCTGCAAACCCAAGGCGAAGCACTCAAAGGCTTCACCAAGATCGTGCACAAGTTCGTGCAGACCAACGAAGGTAACGAGGCAGTTGCCGAGTTCACCGCTCCGCTGGCCAAGCTGAACAAAGAGTGGGGCGAGCTGACCATGAAGGTCGGTATGGCCGCCATGAAAGATCGCGAAGAAGTGGGTGCTGCTTCGGTCGACTACCTGATGTACTCCGGCTATGTCTGCCTGGCGTACTTCTGGGCCGACATGGCCCGTGTAGCCGCTGAGAAGCTGGCTGCCGGTACCGCCGAAGAAGCGTTCTACAAAGCCAAGCTGCAAACCGCGCGCTTCTACTTCCAGCGCATCCTGCCGCGCACTCGCGCGCACGTTGAAGCCATGCTGTCCGGCGCCAACAACCTGATGGACATGGCCGAAGAAGACTTCGCGCTGGGCTACTAAGTCGTAGCTCGCTCCACCGGTTGAAAAAACCGCTCGCCTGCAAAGGCGGGCGGTTTTTTTATGGGCGGGTTTTGGCTGACTGTGGGAGCGATAGGGCGGTATTCCGATTAGCTGCGGTGCGTTCATGTGTAGAACAAAAGCATCGCGGCTGAAGCCGCTCCCACAGAAAGAAGTCCGCTCGGCTCCCAATAAGAGGATTTTGCGACAGGAATCGGTGCCGAACGCGCGGGAAATAGGCAAAATGCCACCGGTTCGCCGCCACTTTCTGACGGCCCGTGGAACAGTGTCGTGCATCGCCTTAAAGCCGTTCGCCTCAGCCATTTCCTTCCTTCGTTGCTGCTGTTAGTGGCAGGGATGGCGGCTGCCAGCTTGCCGGTGCTGAACGAGTTCTTCACTTCGCTGTTCAACGTCTTGCCCACGCTGCTGCTGATTCTCGGCGGCGCGTTCTGCCTGATCTATTCCCGCCAGCGCGAGCTGTTTCTACTGGTGGTGGTCTACGGCGCTTACTTTCTGCTCGACACCCAAGCCGACTTTTTCCGCACCACCGGCAAGGCGCGGCCTGAGACGGCATTGGTGTTTCACCTGTGCAGCCTGTTGTTGCCGCTGCTCTACGGCATTTACGCGGCCTGGCTGGAACGCACCCACTTGGTCCGCGATCTGGTGGCACGTTCCGCCGTGCTGCTGGCTGTCGGCGCCGTGGTGCTCGGCCTGGCGCAGCGCTATCCGGAGGGCATGCTCGAATGGTTGGCGCAGATTCGCTGGCCGTCGCTGCACGCCGAATGGATGAGCCTGGTGCAGCTGGCGTATCCGCTGTTTGTCTTGGCGTTTATCGGGCTGATCGTTCAGTACATCTATAAGCCGCGCCCGCTACACGCCGCGCAGCTCGTTGGCCTGGTCGGCCTGTGCTGGATGCTGCCGAAAACCTTCCTGCTGCCCCACGGCCTGAACGTGATGAGCAGCGAAGTCATGCTGATTCTGGCCGTGGCGGTGGCACACGAGGCTTACCAAATGGCCTTTCGCGACGAACTCACCGGTTTGCCGGGCCGTCGCGCGCTCAACGAACGCTTGCCTCGCTTGGGCCGCAACTACGTGATTGCCATGGCCGACGTCGATCACTTCAAGAAATTCAACGACACCCACGGCCACGATGTCGGCGACCAAGTGCTGCGCGTGGTCGCCAGCCAGTTGCGAAAAATCGGTGGCGGCGGCAAGGCGTATCGCTACGGCGGGGAGGAATTCACCCTGGTGTTTTCCGGCAAGACGCTGGACGAATGCAAACCGCACCTGGAAGAAGTGCGCCAGGCCGTTGAGCGCTACGTGATTCAACTGCGCGACAAAGGCAGCCGTCCGCAGAACGACAACAAGGGCAAACAGCGGCGCGGCGCGGCGGCGGCCACCAGTGTGTCGGTGACCGTGAGCATTGGCGTGGCCGAAAAAGAAAGTGAGCAGCGCACGCCTGAAGAAGTAATCAAAGCCGCCGACCGTGCGCTTTACGCGGCCAAGGCGGCGGGGCGCAACTGCGTGATCCAGCACGGCCAAAACCGTCGCGGCGCGGTGCGCGTGGCAAGTCCTACTTTATAGGCGCGCCTGCTTATAGGCGCGCATTCAGCGCGCGCAACGTCATTGTCCCAGGCAACGGGCCGGCAGTAGCGTGTCGGTCTCGATGACGCGCTCGCGTCCCTGCCTAGGAGAACGTCCATGCCCGAATACAAGGCTCCCCTGCGCGATATGCGCTTTCTGGTCGACGAAGTGTTCGACTTCCACGCTGGCTACGCGGCCATGGGCGCCACCGACGCCTCGCCGGACATGGTCAACGCCATTCTTGAAGAAGGGGCGAAGTTCTGCGAGCAGGTCATCGCGCCGCTGAACCGCTCCGGCGACGAAGAAGAATGCACATTCGATAACGGCGTCGTCACCACGCCCACCGGTTTTAAAGAAGCCTTCCAGCAATTCGCCGAAGGCGGCTGGATGAGTCTGTCGGCCGACCCAACTTACGGCGGCCAAGGCCTGCCGCACTCGCTGGGCTTGCTATTCAGCGAAATGATCGGCTCCAGCAACTACGCCTGGGGCATGTACCCCGGCCTGACCCAAGGCGCCATGGCGGCCATTCACGCCCACGGCACCGAAGAGCAGAAACAGACCTACCTCACGCAGATGACCGAGGCCAACTGGACCGGCACCATGTGCCTGACCGAAGCGCACTGCGGCACCGACCTGGGCCTGATCAAAACCCGCGCCGTGCCCCAAGCCGACGGCAGCTACTCGCTGACCGGCAGCAAAATTTTCATCTCCTCGGGCGAGCACGACCTCAGCGACAACATTGTGCATCTGGTGCTGGCCAAGCTGCCGGATGCACCGGCGGGCACCAAAGGCATTTCGCTGTTTATCGTGCCGAAATTCCTGCCAGCCGCCGATGGCAAATCCGGAGAACGCAACGCGGTTTCCTGCGGCTCTATCGAACACAAAATGGGCATCAAAGGTTCGGCCACCTGCGTTATCAACTTCGATAACGCCAAGGGCTACCTCATCGGTGAGATGAACAAGGGCCTGAACTGCATGTTCACCATGATGAACCATGCGCGTTTGGGCACCGGCATGCAGGGCCTTTGCCTGGGTGAGACCAGCTACCAGGGCGCACTGAAGTACGCCACCGAGCGTTTGCAGATGCGCTCGCTGACCGGCGCCAAGGCCCCGGAAAAATCCGCCGACCCGATCATCGTTCACCCCGACGTGCGCCGCATGTTGCTGACCATGAAAGCCTTCAACGAAGGCAACCGCGCGCTCGCTTATTTCTGTGCGCAGTTGCTTGATGAATTGCATGCTGAGAGCGAGGAGCAACGTCAGCAAGCCGAAGACTTGCTGGCCTTCCTCACGCCGATTTGCAAAGCCTTCATGACCGAGACCGGGTTGGAAGTCACCAACCACGGCATGCAAGTTTTCGGCGGCCACGGCTTTATTCGCGAATGGGGCATGGAGCAACTGGTGCGCGACTGCCGCATTGCGTTGTTGTACGAAGGCACCAACGGCATTCAGGCCCTCGACCTGCTCGGCCGCAAAGTGCTCGGCAGCCAAGGCAAATTGCTGCGTGGTTTTACCAAGCTGGTGCACAAATTCTGCGAAGCCAACGCCAGCCACCCGCAGCTGCAGGGTGCGTTCAACCAACTCGCCACGTTGAATAAAGAGTGGGGCGAGCTGACCACTAAAGTCGGCATGGCCGCCATGAAAAACCCGGACGAAGTCGGCGCCGCCGCGACCGACTATCTGATGTATTCCGGCTACGTGGTGCTGGCCTACTTCTGGCTGCGCATGGCCGTTGTGGCGCAAGAGAAAATCGACGCCGGCAGCGGTGATGCCGAGTTCTACAAAGCCAAGCTGGCGACGGCTGACTTCTATTTCAAGCGCCTGCTGCCCCGCACCCTGGTGCACCGCGCTGGCGTAGAAGCGGGCAGCGAAAGCCTGATGCAACTGAGCGCCGAGCAGTTCGCGGGCTAAGCGCCTAGGCTGGAAGGGAGCCCGCCTTTATGGCGGGCTTTTCTTTTTAAGAGCATCGCGGCTGAAGCCGCTCCTACACCACTGCACAATCCTGTAGGAGCGGCTTTAGCCGCGATGGTCTTGATTTTTTTGCAGCAAAAACCGCGTGACTGTGGCGTGACTATCCGGTCCCACCATGACCCTATGTGTCTGAAAAGTTGTTCGGGTAAACTCCGAGGCCTGCGTCATACCGGCCTTTAGGCCGCATCGTTGGATCGTTCGAGGATCACTACCATGGCCGACTACAAAGCTCCCCTGCGCGATATGCGTTTCGTCCTCAATGAAGTGTTTGAGGTCTCCAAACTCTGGCAACAACTGCCTGCGCTGGCGGAAGTCGTCGATGCAGATACGGCCGAGGCGATCCTCGAAGAAGCCGGCAAGGTCACTGCAAAAACCATCGCCCCGCTCAACCGTAGCGGCGATGAAGAAGGCTGCAGCTGGAACAACACCGTGGTCACCACCCCGGCGGGTTTCCCTGAGGCTTACAAAATTTACGGCGAAGGCGGCTGGGTTGGCGTAGGCGGTGACCCGGCTTACGGCGGCATGGGCATGCCCAAAGTGCTAGGCGCGCAGGTTGAGGAAATGCTCAACGCCGCCAACCTGTCGTTCGGCCTGTACCCGATGCTGACCGCCGGCGCCTGCCTGTCGATCAACGCCCACGCCAGCGCCGAGCTGAAAGAAACCTACCTGCCGAACATGTATTCCGGCGTTTGGGCCGGCTCCATGTGCCTGACCGAGCCGCACTCGGGCACCGACCTGGGCATCATCCGCACCAAGGCCGAGCCGCAGGCTGACGGCTCGTTCAAAGTCACCGGCACGAAGATTTTCATCACCGGCGGCGAGCACGACCTGACCGAAAACATCATCCACCTGGTGCTGGCAAAACTGCCGGACGCGCCAGCGGGCTCCAAAGGCATCTCGCTGTTCCTGGTGCCCAAGTTCATGGTCAATGCCGACGGCAGCCTGGGCGAGCGCAACACCCTGTCGTGCGGTTCCATCGAGCACAAGATGGGCATCCAGGGTTCGGCCACCTGCGTGATGAACTTCGACGGCGCCACCGGTTACATCATCGACGGCCCGAACAAAGGCTTGGCGGCCATGTTCACCATGATGAACTACGAGCGCCTCGGCGTTGGTATTCAAGGCCTGGCCGCTGGTGAGCGTTCGTACCAGAGCGCCATTGAATACGCCCGCGACCGTCTGCAAAGCCGCGCGCCGACCGGCCCGGTTGCCAAAGACAAAGTGGCCGACCCGATCATCGTGCACCCCGACGTGCGCCGCATGCTGTTGACCATGAAGGCCAGCAACGAAGGTGGCCGCGCGTTCTCCACTTACGTGGCCATGCAGCTCGACACCGCCAAGTTCAGCGAAGACCCGACCACGCGCAAACGCGCCGAAGAGTTGGTGGCCCTGCTGACGCCAATCGCCAAAGCGTTCCTGACTGACCTCGGTTTGGAAACCACCGTGCACGGTCAGCAGATTTTCGGCGGCCACGGCTTTATTCGTGAGTGGGGCCAAGAGCAACTGGTGCGCGACGTGCGCATCACGCAAATCTACGAAGGCACCAACGGCATCCAGGCGCTCGACCTGGTGGGCCGCAAAATCGTCGGCAGCGGCGGCACGTTCTACAAGCACTTCGCTGACGAAGTGAAAGCCTTCATCGGCAGCGCCAACGGCGAGATGGCGGAGTTTGTTGAACCGCTGAAAGCGGCCATCGCCAACCTCGACGACCTCACCGTCTGGCTGCTCGACAGCGCCAAGTCGAACCCGAACGAAATCGGCGCGGCGTCGGTGGAATACCTGCACGTGTTTGGCTACACCGCTTACGCCTACATGTGGGCGTTGATGGCGCGCGCGGCGCTGGGCAAAGAAACCCAGGACGAGTTCTACGCCAGCAAACTGGGCACCGCACGCTTCTACTTCGCCCGTCTGCTGCCGCGTATTCACTCGCTGACAGCGTCGGTAAAAGCCGGTAGCGAGTCGCTGTACCTGCTGGATGCTGCGCAGTTCTGATGGTCGTTTCGCGTTAACAAAAAGCCCCGCCGATGCGGGGCTTTTTTTATCGTAGCCAGATCGCTTTTGTAGGAGAGGCTTTAGCCTCGATGGGGCTTGGCAGGTCCACAAGCATCGCGGCAGATCGAAATGCCGCCCAACTGCGCCACAGGGTCGGATTACTCCTGAGTCAGCTGTTCCGCCGCCGCCGGCGCGTCGATAAACCGATTGCGCGTGCCTTGCAACGCTTCAATCTGATCGTTGCGCGCTTTTTCCTCGGCGTCCGGCGGATCGAGCTGGCTCCAGCGCTTGTACATTTGCAGTTGGCCCACCACCGGCAAGCCGTACTCGCTGCGCATGTAAAAGATCGCCCGCGCGACGTTGCCTTTGGCCGAATCCGGCGGCTCGATCAGTTGGAAGCTGGCTTTCAATTGGCAGCCGATATCGCTGAATTTGCTCGACACGTCATCGCCCAATTCGCCGAATTGCGCGTTGCGGCGCGCCAGTTCGACCAGGGTCAGGGCGGGGTACATGTTGTGCAGGTCGCTCAACATATAGGGATATTGCGGGTTGGCTTCGGCGCACTGGCTATCGGTGACGCAGCGCAAGGCCGATTTTATCTGCTTGGCCGTGTAGACCAGGCTCGCGGCCACCTGCCCGCGTTCGCTCACAAACGGCTTGGCGCAATAGAGCGTGGTACCGCCTTTGGGGTAGAGCTGCTTCCAGAAGAATTGGTCGACGGCGATCTTGGGGTCAGCCAGCTGGTTTTGTCCGCCGGCTGAGGCGCCGCCACTCATGCAAACCGATAAACCAGCCAGGGCAACTGCTACTGCGCGCATGAGACATGAACCCCAAAGTACTGCATGGACGGCGGCGTGGTTTTTAGATTTTGTAGGACAATGCGAGTCTAACAAGAGCCCGTTCGCAAAATAAAGCAGACCTAAGGCATGGTTTAAACCTTTGTAAGCCAAAGCTTACAAAGCGTGCTGCTTATCGCCGCTACCGCAGGTAATAACGCCTCGTTATTCTGTTGCACATGGACGTTGTGCACGGAAGCGCCAAGGAACCAACACGGATACGCTGGATTTCCACCAGGATGGTGGATGACTACGGATGTCAGGACACAGTCTGCAAAGCCCCGCCTCGGCGGGGTTTTCTTTTTTCTGCCTTTCTGTTTTCACTGCGCTTTGTTGAGCGTAATGAAAAACACCGGCGCAAGGCCGGTGCTTTTTGAAACGTCTGACGGCTACGCCAATCCCAGGGCGTTTTGCTGCGCTCGACGGTTTCTGACCACGGTCGCGGTAATCACCAGCGCCAACAGAATGACCGCCAGCACCGCCGACGAGCCGATAGTGCCGAAGTCCAGCCCACCTTTTTCGTGCGGCTTGGTCAGCACGTCGCCCAACGTCGCGCCGAACGGGCGAGTCAGTACAAACGCCAGCCAGAACAGCAGCACCGACGAAATGCGCGTGTAGAAGTGCGCAAGCACCACCACGCCAATTGCCCCGCCGATAAGCAGCGCGCCGCCGGCAAAGCCCAGGCCCGAGTCGTCCGCCAGGAAATCGCCCAGCGCCGTGCCCAGCGTGTTGGAGAACAGAATGGCGACCCAGTAGAACAGCTCACCTTTGGTGGTGTTCACCCGGTCTACCGACAGCGAGCCTTCGCTCCAGCGCCAGGTGGCCAAGGTCACGACCAGCAAGGTAACGAGCAGCGCCGAACCGGTGGCGTAACCGAGGCCGAGGGTGCGGTCCATGAAATCGGACATCGTGGTGCCCGCCGTGCTGGTGGAGAGAATGACCAGCCAATACAGCATGGGGTGGTAGGTTTTGGCTTTGAGCTGACCGATGAGCGTCACCAGAAACGCGGTGATCAAAATCATTGAGCTGATGGCGTAGCCGACGTTAAGGGTCATCGACAGCAAGTCGCCGGCGGTTTCGCCCAGCGTCGTTGCACAAATTTTCATCACCCAGAAGGCCAGGGTGATCTGCGGAAGTTTATTCATCGGCGTGCATCCTGAGAGGCGTTGGAGTACGAGTGCGCACGCCGGACGAGCCCCTATCGGACAGTCGTTACGGCATGTTTCCGAGCGCAGGATGCAAAGGCGAGGGTGAAAAGAAGGTCAACGGCACATGAAAAATTCGTGGAAGGCGTGGCGGCCGGCTCGTTGCGAGCAGACCGCCGCGTGGCGCATCAGCCCTTGCTATGCAGCGCAACCCACTGGGCGTAGGTGTTGATGAACTTTTGCAGGAACGGTTTGATGCCATCGCTCAGCGTACCGTCTTCGCTGAAAAAACTGCCGGCGCCACCCAGATAAGCTTCTGGCTGCTGGAGCATGTGCACGTCGAGAAACACCATGGACTGGCGCAAATGATGGTTGGCGCCAAAGCCACCGACCGCACCGGGGGACGCGCTGACCACCGCACCGGCCTTGCCGCTGAACGCGCTTTGGCCATACGGGCGCGAGCCGACGTCGATGGCGTTTTTCAGCGGCGCTGGTACCGAGCGGTTGTATTCCGGGGTGATAAACAGCAGCGCATCGGCGCCTTTTACCTGGTCACGAAAAACGGTGTAGGCGGGCGGTGCCGGCGTGACGTCGATGTCTTCGTTGTACAACGGCAAGTCGCCAATCTCGACGATTTCAAGCTTCAACGAGGCGGGCGCCAGGTCCGCCAATGCCAGGGCCAGTTTGCGGTTGATCGAGGCTTTACGCAGGCTGCCGACCAGCACGGCGACGCGGTGAACTTTGCTCATGGTGACTCCTTGGTTGAGGCGAACGGATGAACAGCTTGCAACTATAGCCAGCCATCGCCCAAACGCCTGTGACAGACCGTTCAGTTGACCCCGAACACGCTAAATAAGTCGGCCACAAACGCCTTCTGCGCTTCGCTGGGCTGGCGACCGCGATGACTGCCCACATGGAACTGCACGGCAAAGCCCAGGCTGTGCGGTAGCACCGCCCTCAGCTGGCCACTCGCGACCCACGGCGCGGCGACATGAGTGGGCAGATAACCCAAGTGCGCGCCCGACAACACGAACGCCAGCGAGCCCTCAACCTGCTCGCTACGCGCGCTGCTATTGGCCGACTGCCAGGGTTCGTCCAGCTGCAAAAAACGGTAGGGATGGTGCACGCCGTCCTGGTCATGCAAGTCTTCCAGCCGCAGCTTCTTGCGCTCGAACAACGGATGGCCGCGCCCGCAATACAGCGCCTGGTCTTCGCTGAATAACGGACGGTGCTCAATGGCTGGCTGGGCCCCGGAGAAATAACCGACGGCCAGATGCAACTGATCGTGCAGCAGACGACGCTCCAATTCAGCCGGCGTGGCGCTGAGCAATTCGATATGCACCGCCTGATTACGCTGGCGAAACAAGCGAATGGCGCTGCCGAGGCGGTCGAGAGTGCTCGGGTCCAGCGCCTCGGAAATGCCGATGCGCAGCTCGCCCAATAGCTTGTCCGCCATGCCCTGCGCTTCGCCCTTGAACACCTCGATGGCAGCGAACAACTTGCGCGCCGCCAGCACCACTTCTTCGCCCTTGGGCGTCAGGCGAAAGCCCGCTTTGCCGCGCTCGCACAAGCGAAACCCCAAGCGCGTTTCCAGCTTGGCCATCTGCGTGCTGATGGTCGATTGGCCGATGCCCAGCTCACCCTGCGCCGCACTAAAGCCGCCGCTTTCCGCCACGGTCATAAACAGCCGCAGCAGTTGTAAATCGAGGTCTCGTACTTGGCTGAGCATGGCGGCTCCAAACATTGATGGGCATCGATGCCAGGTTACATCACTTTGCATTTATTCAACGCAAAGGCCGGCGCAGTATCCCTCCCATCCAGAGCCTCCTGGCGCCGCGAAGAACGCGAAGCGCCCCTGCGAGAGGAGCGGTCCACCGTTATCTGCCGGAGGAGCTTGAACCATGCGAATTTCCACCTGCGCCTTAGTGCTTGCCGCCACGTTGCCGCTGCATCTGCATGCCGAAGACAAGGCGCTGAACATCTACAACTGGTCCGACTACATCGGCCCTCAAGCGCTAAAAGGCTTCCAGGCCGAGACCAGCATTCAAATCAAGTACGACGTGTTCGACAGCCCCGAAGCCCTGGACAGCAAATTGCTCACCGGCGGCAGCGGCTACGACCTGGTGTTTCCCGCCTCAAGCGGCCTCGCGCGCGCCGTGAAGGCCAAAGCGCTGCAGCCCATCGACGCCGCGAGCTTGTCGCTGTACCCGAACCTGGACGCTGAGCTGCTGGCCAAACTTGCCACCTCCGATCCCGGCAACCGCTACGGCGTGCCGTTCACCTGGGGCACGGTTGGCTTGGGCCTTAATAAAGAAGCGGTGACCAAACGGCTGGGCGGCGACGTGCCGCTCAACACCCTGGATGTGCTGTTCAAACCCGAGTACGCCAGCAAGCTCAAAGACTGCGGCATCGCGGTGCTCGACTCGCCGCAAGAAGTGATCAGCATCGCCCTCAACTACCTGGGCCACGACCCTTACAGCACCGAACCGGCCGATTTGAAAGCGGTTCAGCAACTGCTCGCCGGGCTGCAGCCCAACGTGCGCTACGTGGCGTCCGGCCGGCAGATCGACGACCTGGCTAAAGGCGAAATCTGCATGGCGCTGAGCTACAGCGGCGATGCCGCTACCGCCGCCGCCCGGGCCGTGGAAGCCAAGCAGCCCTTTGAAGTGGTGTACCGCATTCCGCGCGAAGGCACGCTGGTGTGGTTCGACACCATGGCCATTCCGGTAGACGCCCCGCATCCCAAAGCAGCGCTGGCCTTTATCAACTACATGCTGCGGCCCGAAGCCATCGCCGAAGTCACCAACACCGTGTACTTCGCCAACGCCAACAGCGCGGCGACCGCGCTGGTTGACCCCGCCGTGGCGGCCGACCCCGACATTTACCCGCCTGCCGAGATTCGCGCGCGGCTCTTCAGCGAACACCTGCAACCGCTGGCCGCACAGCGTGAACGCACACGCCTGTGGACCGCCTTTCGCACCCACTACTAAGGAGCACCGCAATGGACCAAGCCTCACGCAACGACCAGGCGCTTACCCGCGAGAGCCTGTACGGCACGGCGGCGGAATCGACCTACGGCGGCATCACCAGCTTTATGCGCCGCCGCTACAGCCGCGACCTGTGCGGTGTGGATGTAGTCGTCAGCGGCGTACCGTTCGACACCGCCACCACCAATCGCCCCGGCACGCGTTTCGGCCCGCGCGCCATTCGCGCCGCTTCCACGCAAATGGCCTGGGCCCGGCATTTCCCCTGGGAATTCGACCCGTTCGACGAGCTGGCCGTGATCGACTACGGCGACTGCGATTTCGACCATGGCCAGCCGCAGCTAACCCCCGGCGCCATCGAAGCCCACGCCGACGAAATTCTGGCCGCAGGCTGCGCCATGCTGACCTTGGGTGGCGACCACTTCATCAGCTACCCACTGCTCAAAGCCCACGCCAAAAAACACGGCGCGCTGTCGCTGATCCACTTCGACGCCCACAGCGACACCTGGCCCGACGAGGAGGTGCAGCGCATCGACCACGGCACCATGTTTTTCCACGCCGCCCGCGAAGGCTTGGTCGACCCGGCGCGCTCCGTGCAGATTGGCCTGCGCACCACCAACGACGACGTGATGGGCTTCCAGGTACTCGACGCCCCGCACGTGCACCGCCACACGCCCGAGCAGATCGCCGAACAAATCCGCGCGCGCGTCGGCGACCATCCGGTGTACCTGACCTTCGACATCGACTGCCTCGACCCGGCCTTCGCCCCCGGCACCGGCACGCCGGTGTGCGGCGGCTTGACCAGCCATCAGACGCTGGAAATCCTGCGCGGTTTGCGCGGCATCAACCTGGTGGGCATGGACGTCGTCGAAGTGGCGCCGCCCTACGACCATGCGGAAATAACCGCGCTGGCAGGTGCGACCATCGCCATGGAAATGCTTTGCCTGTACGCGGCGAAACATACGCACAAAGGTTGAGAAAAGACTTAGGTTGAACCAGACACGAGCGTGGCAGGTCGGTTATGGGGTACGTTTTTCCACTTTAAAAGGAACCTGAATCATGGACCTGATCCGCATCCTGATTGCCATTCTGCTGCCGCCGCTGGGCGTCTTCCTGCAGGTCGGTTTTGGCGGCGCGTTCTGGCTGAACATCCTGCTGACGTTGTGCGGCTACATTCCGGGCATCGTTCACGCCGTGTACATCATCGCCAAGCGCTAAAACCGTTCCGGCACAAAAAAGCCCCGCAGCGAGCGGGGCTTTTGCGTTTTTGGGTGGCTGTTACAGCGTGGGCTGGATGTCGCCGGCGTCGTCCGCCAACAGCCCCAACGAGAAACCGGAAATCGACGCAATGGTGCCGCGCCACAGCAAGCCCTCGCTCGCCGGCATTTGCCCGGAGGGCGTACTCAACTTGGCATCTTTCAAATGCAGATACTGCACAGGCGGCGGCGTTTCGCCATCGGACTTCGGCAACCGCGACTTACCCAACTCGGCATAGTGCGCGCGCAACCGATCGGCATCAGCCGCTGGCCACGAGCTGGAAAATGACTCACCGAACAACTGGAAATACTGTTCAACGCTGATCAAGATTCCCGAAATCATGCCCGCTGGCGTCGACAAGGTGACGCCCACTTGCAGATCGGTCTCATTGGTCAGCCGCACCAGATCCTGCAAAAACCAGTCAGTGGTTCGACCGTGCCAGGCCAGGTCCTTCATCACCGGATCGACCAGATCGTCGGCCACTTGCTGATGCCAGCTTGGTTTTGCATTGTCCTGAGTCATCTTCGCTCCATGCTGCCGATGAGGGCAGATTAGTCATTACGGGTGTCTTGTTATAAGCCCAGTGTAGGCAATGCCCCACGCACTAAGCCAATTCTGCCGTCAGACCATTACATCAATAGAGTTACCGAGATTCGGCGGATTACTCGGCAGCGCCGACAACTCAGGAATCGCCTCAATCAACGCCATCGCGCTTTCCGACTGAATATCCAACGTCTTATTCAGAATCTTGATCGACACATCAGAAGCAGTCTTCGCCATCTGCGCGCTCGAAGCGGCTGCGGCAACGCTTGAAACATCCATACAGACCTCCGGATTTTTCCATCCTACAAAGTCGACTGATCCGCGCGGCGCTTAGTTCAACTCCAGGTGCGGCGGGCGGGCAGTGTTGAACAGGGGTTATCGGCAGGGGAGGAGGGGGCTGGAGGGGCCGTCTGTCGTGGGGCGCAAAGGGACGGGTTTGTGAACTTGGGATGCCGCACGGAGCAAGCACTATAGGCGCTCAGCACCTTCCGCCAACGCCTGGGCGGGGCCGGTAATGCGCTCGACGCTTTGCTGGTGCTGGAACTCCAGCGCCTGTTCCTGCAGCCAGGTGCAGAACGCTTGAATCTGCGGGCGGTTGGCCAGTTTTTTTAGAAATACGGCATAGACGCCGTCATCCTCGACCACGTCGTTGAACAACGGGATCAGCCGCCCGCGCGCCACGTCTCCGGCCACCAGAACGTGACGCCCAAGGGCCACGCCTCTGCCGTTGAGCGCCGCCCCCACTATTAAATCCGCCTGGTTGAAACGGTAGCCACCGCTGCAATCCACATGGCGCACACCCCGTTCCGTTAACCAGCTTTGCCAGGATGTGGCGAGCTTGGCGTGGGGCAGGGAATCGTGCAGCAGCACGGTGCGGCGCAGGTCGCCGGGTTCCCGCAGGTCTACTTGCTGCAGCAGCGCCGGGCTGATTACCGGGTAGATATAGTCGCGAAACAGCAGATGCTGTTCCGTTGCCGGTTGCTCTGCCTTGCCGTGGCAAATGCCGATATCGACGATTTCGTTGTGGAAGTTTGGCTCGGCAAACTCCGCGATCAGATGCAGCGCAATGTGCGGATGCTTGCTATGGAAGTCGTGCAGCCGCGGCATCAGCCAGCGGTTAGCAAAGGACGGCATGCAATACACCGTGAGCTTGCTTTGCTGGCTACGGGTGTCGATATCTCCCAGGGTTTCGCTGAGCATCCCCAGCGCCGAATGCACCGCCGGATACAACTGGGTGCCGGGCTCGGTGAGCAGCAGTTGGCGGGTGCGCCGCTCAAACAGTTTGTAGCCCAGGCGATCTTCCAACTGAATGACTTTCTGGCTCACGGCGCTTTGTGAAACGCACAACTCATCGGCAGCCAGCGTGAAGCTCAGGTGCCTGGCAGCGGCCTCGAAATAGCGCAGCGCTTCAAGTGGCGGAAGGCGAATGGACACACAAGCTCCTAGGGCGAAATAGAGCGCGCGTGTTGGTGGGCTCTGGCGAGACTTAACCTGAGCACGCAACGTGCCAAGCCTTTGAGCACCGGCCGGAGCGAGCGGGCCGGCCGGCCACGTCCTGCTTACTGAAAAGGCGCTGCGCCAACATGGGGCATTAGCCCACCTTATGCATGGTTATTAGGAGATACAGTTTGTTGCGCCCCGAGCCGCTGCTCGAAGATGACTCCAGCCTTCCAACCAAGCCGTCCACCGCCGGAGCATGTGCGTATGACCCCCAGGACCGTTTCTCCCCTGAAAAAACTGCTGTGCATGGCGGGCCTGTTACTCGCCGCCGCCCATGCCCAGGCTGACCTCCTTGACGAGATCAAGAGCCGTGGCGAAATCGTGGTCGCCACCGAAGCGCGCTACGCGCCGTTTGAAATGCTTGAAGACGGCAAGATCGTCGGCTACGGCAAAGACATGCTCGACGAAATTCTCAAAGACTTGCCCGGCGTGAAGCTCAAGCAACTGGACTTGCCATTTCAGAGCATCCTCGCCGGCTTGAACGCCAAGCGGTACGACATTGTTGTGACCTCGTTGATGATCACCCGCCAACGCCTCGATGCGTACGCATTCACCAACCCCATTTCCGACGCTTCGGTCGCCATCCTCAAACGCAAGGCGGACGACAGCATCAACAGCCCGGCAGACATGGCAGGCAAGATCATCGGCGTGCAAGCCGGCTCTGCGCAGGGCGCGGCGGTACGCAAATTCGAGAAAGAAGTGCTGGCACCCAAGGGACAGAAAGTCGCCGACATAAAGGAATTCACCGATTACAACGAGGCCTACGCCGCCCTGGCTTCACGCCGTGTCGACATCGTGCCGCAGGCCCTGCCCAACCTGTCTTCGGTGGTGAAATCGCGCCCGGACATGTTCGCCATTGTGCAACCGCCTTTCGGCGACAAGAGCTACTACGCCTGGGCGGCACGCAAAGAGGCGGAGTCAGCATCGTTGGTGGCCTTCTTCAACGCCGGAATCCTCAAGCTGCAGAAGAGCGGCAAGCTCGCCGAGCTGCAGATGAAGTGGTTCGGCTTCACCATGGATGTGCCTGAGGGCGTGCTGCCCGAGCCGCTGAATTAACGCACCGCATCCGCCTCTGTCCGGGCTGCTGCGCTGGCCGCCCGGTTTACCTTCCTGTTGGAGCCAGGCCATGAGCGCCGATCCGAAAACCCAGCCGCGCTACACCGGCATCGCGACCTTCATGCGCACACCGTTCAGCCCACAGTTGGCGGATGTAGACATCGCCCTGGTAGGCATTCCCTTCGACGGCGGCGTTACCAATCGTCCCGGCGCGCGCCACGGCCCGCGTGAAGTGCGCAACCAGTCGAGCCTTATGCGCATCATCAACCAGGCCACCGGCGTTGCCCCATTCGAGCTTTGCCGTGTCGCCGACGTCGGCGATGCCGTACCGGAAAGCCCTTTTGAATTAACCGCGGCGCATGACGCGATCCAGGCTTTCTACGAACCGCTCTGCGCCGCCGGCATCGTGCCGCTGTCGGTGGGTGGTGATCACTCCGTAACCCTGCCGGTGCTAAGAGCCCTGGCGAAAAACGGCCCGTTGGCGCTGGTGCATTTCGACGCCCACTGCGACACCGGAGACTTCTACCTGGGCTCGCGTTTCCACCACGGCTCGCCCTTTAAAGTGGCGGCCGAGGAAGGCCTGATCGACCCGCTGAAAACCATCCAGATCGGTATTCGCGGCAGCATCACCGACCGCGATATCTGGAAGTTCAGCTACGACAGCGGCATGCGTGTGGTCAGCATCGAAGAGTTCTATCAACTGGGGCTGCCAGCGGTAATAGCCGAAATTCACCGCGTGGTGGGCGACAGTCCGGTGTACGTCACATTCGATGTCGACGGCCTCGACCCCGTGTACGCACCCGGCACGGGCACACCGGAAATTGGTGGCTTCACCACCTTCGAGGCGCAACAAATGATGCGCTCGCTAGCCGACCTCGACATTGTGGGCGGCGACGTGGTGGAGGTTTCACCGCCCTTCGACCCCAGCGGCAACACCGCCTTGGTGGGCGCCACGATGCTGTTCGAGTTGCTGTGCGTGACCGCCGTGGCCTGGCAGCGCCGCCAAGGTGGCGCTGAGGCGCGCGCATGTTCGACCTGAGTGTCGTGCTCGGCTACCGGGGCGAGCTACTGCATGGCCTATGGATGACGGCCTGGATTTCCGCGCTGGCCATCGTGCTCGGGTTCGGCATCGGCGTGCTGGCCGGGGTCGCGCGCGTGTCAGGCCACCCGGTCGCGCGCGCCGTCGCAAGCTTCTACATCAGCGCCTTGCGCGGCACGCCCCTGCTGGTGCAACTGGCCGTGATCTTCTTCATGTTGCCGCTGATCGGGATAAACCTGCCGGCGTTACCCGCCGCCATTCTTGCTCTGGCACTCAACAGCGGCGCTTCCCAGGCCGAGATCTTGCGCGGCGGCTTTGAAACCCTGCCGCGTGGGCAGACCGAGGCCGCCTGGGACATCGGCCTCGACCGCTGGCAGATCCTCCTGCACGTGCAACTGCCGCAAGTGGTGCGTGCAACGATTCCGGCGCTGGTAAACGAAACCATCGACATCATCAAAAACTCGTCGCTGATCTCCACCATCGCCGTCACCGAATTGATGCGCATCGCCCACACCTATTCCTCTACCACCTATAGGCCGCTGGAGTTCTTCACCGCCGCAGGCCTGCTGTATTTGCTGCTGACCTTGAGCGTCAGCCACGGCGGCAAGTACCTGGAAAAGCGGCTGAGCACGCGCTGATGGACGGCCTATGAACCTGCACCTTTATGTGAGCTACGGCCCGCTGCTGCTGCAAGGCCTGCTTTTTACGCTGCTGGCCAGCGCCGGCGCGCTGCTGATCGGGCTTCTGTGGGGTTTGCTGTTGTGCCTGCTCGGACAACTGAATAACTGGCTGACGCGCCTGGTCTACCAGCTCTACGTCACCTTGTTTCGTGGCACGCCGCTTCTGGTGCAGATCTACCTGGTGTTCTACGGCGGGCCGTTTATTGGCATCGAACTCAGCGCACTGCAAGTTGGCATCGGCGGTCTGGGGCTCTACAGCGCCGCGTACTTCGCAGAAATCTTTCGCGGCGGTTTCTTGAGCGTACCGCCAGGGCAAATCGAGGCCGCCCGCGACCTGGGATTTTCCCGCTGGCAAGTACTAACCCACGTAAAACTGCCCCACATGCTCGGCCTGATCCTGCCGTCGATCGTCAATCAGACCATCTTGCTAGTGAAGGAGTCGGCCATTCTCTCAATCATCACCGTGCCGGAAATGATGAGCGCCGCCAGCCGCATGTCCACCGAGACCTTTTCCTTCATCGAACCCTACCTGTTTCTAGGCCTTACCTACTGGCTGATCACCTTCGCACTGGCGCGCACCGCGCGGCTGCTGGAACGGCGCACTCGGCGCTACCTGCCTGGAACCTGAGGATATTGCATGCGTGAACTAGGCAAACCGGTCATCAAACTGGTGGACGTGAAGAAAAGCTTCGGCAGCAATGCCGTGCTCAAAGGCATCAGTCTGGATGTGCACAAAGGCGAAGTGATGTGCATCATCGGCGGCTCAGGCTCGGGCAAAAGCACCCTGCTGCGCTGCATCGACTTTCTTGAAACCTACGACGGCGGCGAAGTGCAAGTGCAGGGTCGGCTGATCGGCTACGGCTCCGACCCTGCCGGCAACCTCACCCGGCTTCCCGAATGGGTCGTGCAAAAAGACCTCGCCAACGTCGTCATGGTGTTCCAGCAATTCAACCTGTGGCCGCACAAAACCGTGCTCGAAAACGTCATGGCACCCCTGCGCCTAGTCAGCCGCATGGACGCCGCAACCGCCAAGACCAAAGCTCTCGAAGTCCTGGACAAAGTCGGCATGGCCCACAAAATCGACGCCTACCCCAACACCCTTTCAGGCGGCCAGCAACAACGCGTCGCCATCGCCCGGGCGCTTGGCCGCGAGCCGAAAATCATGCTCTTCGACGAACCCACCTCAGCGCTCGACCCGGAACTGGTCGGCGAAGTGCTAAAAGTCATGCGCACCCTCGCCGCCGATGGCATGACCATGGTCATCGTCACCCACGAAATGGGCTTTGCCGCGCAGGTAGCCGACAAGGTAGTGTTTTTGGCAAATGGAATGATCGAAGAACAAGGAGCGCCGGCGGACCTGTTCAACCGGCCGCAGTCGGCGCTGTTGAAAAGCTTTTTGGCGACGTGGGCGGAGAGGAATGTGGGATTTGTGGGGTGATAGGGAAGCCGGAAGGGACGAAGGCTGGAGAGATCTGCAGAAACGAAAAAGCCGCGCATTCAGCGCGGCTTTTTATTTGGTGGGCCCACACGGACTTGAACCGTGGACCAAAGGATTATGAGTCCTCTGCTCTAACCAACTGAGCTATAGGCCCTCAGAAGTGCGGCGGATTATACCGGTGCGGTTTGCTGTGTGCCAATTGCGTGGCGCGGGCTTAGGAAAGTACTTGCGAACTTGTCAGGGGTTACCGGGCGGCTGAGGAGGAAGCCTTGGATCTGTTCGCAGCCTTCGTCTATGAGGAAACGCTCTTGCGCGGGCGTCTCTACGCCTTCGGCGACCAGGGTGAGTTGCATGCTGCGGCCCAAGGCGATGATAGCGCGGGTGATGGCGGCGTCGTGGGGGTCGTCGGGCAGGCCGCGGACGAAGGATTGGTCGATTTTCAACGTGTCCAACGGCAGGCGTTTCAGGTAGCTGAGGGACGAATAGCCGGTGCCGAAGTCGTCGATGGCGATCAAGACGCCCAACCGTTTGAGGTCGTGGAGGATGGTCAGCGCCTCGTCGGTCTGATTCATGATGAAGTTTTCGGTGATTTCCAGCTGCAGCATGTGGGGCTGCAATTGGTGTTCGGCGAGCAGGTCGGCGATGCGCTGCACCAGGCGCGGTTGGCGCAGTTGGGCGCCGGCGAGGTTGACGGACATCGGGCCGAACGGCAGGTGGTGGCGCTGCCATTCGCCCATTTGCTGGCAGGCCTGGGCGAGCACCCAATCGCCGATGGGCAGGATCAGGCCGTTGTCTTCGGCGAGTGAGATGAAGCGTTCCGGCGAGACGGTGCCGAAGACCGCGCTGTGCCAGCGCAGCAGCGCTTCTGCGCCGACGATCTGGCGGTCGGCGAGCGATTGTTTGGGTTGGTAGTGCAGGCTCAGTTCGTTGCGTTCGATGGCGCGGCGCAGTTCGTTTTCCAGGGCGATGCGGGCGGTGGCTTGCTGGGTTAGGTCGCTGGTGTAGAGCTCGGCGCGGTTGCGGCCTTTGGCTTTGGAGCGGTACATGGCGGCGTCGGCGTTTTTGATTAGGGTGGCGACGTCGCTGCCGTCTTGGGGGAACAGGCTCGCGCCGATGCTGGCGGTGATAAAGAATTCGTGACCATCCGCTTGGAACGGTGCGCTCAGGCAGGTGAGTAATTTCGCCGCTACGCGCTCGGCATCCGCCGGTTCATGCAGGCCAGGAAGCAGGATGATGAATTCATCGCCGCCCAGCCGTGCCACGGTGTCGATGTCGCGCAGTTGGTTGCGCAGGCGCTGCGCGGTGTCTTGCAGCAGCAGGTCGCCGACGGGGTGGCCTAGGCTGTCGTTGATGTGTTTGAAACGGTCGAGGTCGAGAAATAACACGGCGCCCAGGCACGGCGTGGTTTGTGCGTCGGCAAGCATGGCTTGAAGGCGGTTTTCGAATAGCAGGCGGTTGGGCAGGCCGGTGAGGGAGTCGTGGTGGGCTTGGTGGTCGAGCTTGTCTTGGGCGTGTTTGAGTGAGGTGATGTCGGCAAACACGGCGACGAAATGGGTGATCCGTTCGTCATCGTTGCGCACGGCGCTGATGGTCAGCCATTGCGGATACAGCTCGCCGTTTTTGCGTTTGTTGCAAATCTCGCCTTGCCAGTGACCGGCAGCATCAAGCTGGTGCCACATGGCGGCGTAAAAGGCGCTGTCATGTTGGCCCGAGGCGAGCAGTTGCGGGGAGCGCCCGAGCGCTTCGGCTTCGCTGTAGCCGGTGATTTCGGTGAAGGCGCGGTTGACGGCGGTTATGCGCTGTTGGGTGTCGGTGATCAGCACGCCTTCAGCCGTGCTCTCAAACACGGTGGCGGCGAGCTGGAGTTTCTCTTGGGTGCGGGTGCGTTCGGTGACGTCGCGGGCGATGGTCAGTACGCAGTGTTCGCCTTTGATTTGCATGCTCTGCATCGAAATTTCGCACAAGCGCAGCTCATCGTTCTTGCCTCGAATAGCCGCGGTGTAATCGCGCACGGTGCCGATTTCTTGCAGCTGTTGCATCACGGTGCTGCGGTCGAGCGGGTTGTGCCACAGGCCCAGGCCGAGCGTGGACTGGTTGGTGGCGTCGCTGCTGGTGTAGCCGGTCAGGCTGGAGAAACCTTCGTTCACCTCCAGAATCAGGCCGTCGCGCATGCGCGTAAGCAGCAAGCCGTCGGGTGAAGCGTGAAAGGCTTTGGCGAATTTCTCTTCGGAGGATTGCAGCTCTTCCTGAGTTTTCTTCACTTGGCTGATGTCGCGCACCACGATGACGAGCGCTGGCGTGTCGGCAAGTTGGAATTGTTGCGCGGAAATAAGACCGGTAAAGAACTCGCCGTTTTGGCGGCGGAAAAGCATTTCGAGGTTGCGCAGGCTGTCGTGTTGCAGCCGTTGCAAGACGGTTGGACCCGCGTCGGCAGTGCCCCACAAGTTGAGTTCTGTGCCGTTCTTGCCGATGGCCTCGGCGGCGGGAATGCCGGTGTGCAGCTCGAAGGAAGGGTTCACCTCCAGCAAGCGACCATCGTCGCGGCGGGCAATGATCAGCACGTCTGGGCATTGCTGAAACACGGAGGCAAATTTTTGTTCGGACAGGCGCAGGGCTTGCTCGATCTGTTTGGTTTCGGTGACTTCAACCATCACGCCTCGCAGCACGGTAGCGCCACGGTGTTCGATCAAGGTAACGATGTCGTGAATCCAGACCAGGCGGCCATCGGCGGCGTACACGCGGTAGTCAACGGTGTGGTCGCGGCCGGCGTCTGTCTCCTGACGGCGGTAGGCGAGGGTGCGTTCGCGGTCTTGCGGGTGCAGCGCATTTGCCCAGAAGCCTGGGGTCTGCCAGTCGCTCAGCGGGTAGCCAAACAGTTTTTCGGCATGGGGCGAGACGTAGGAATAGCAGAAGTCTTCACGGCTGGCTTCCCAGGTGACTGCCGACAAGCATTCCACAAGGCTGCGGTAGTGCTGTTCGCTGTTACGAAGCGCCAATTCAAGAGCAGCGCGTCGGTTGATTTCACTGCTCAGTCGCCGGTTTACAGCGACCACGATAATCAGAACGAGCAGCAGAGCGAGTAGGCCGGGTACGGCAACCACCAGGGTTTTTCGCCACACGCTGCGCTGGTCCAGAACGCCGCCGAGCCAGTGTTCCTGCATGGCTTCGATTTCGCTGCTGCTCATGTCGGCGAACAATTTGTCGAGGATGTTGACCAAAATCGCCTGGTCTTTCGGCGCGGCCATTGATAGCTGGTAGCGGTAGGGCGTTTCGCCGGTGATGGCGATGCCTTCGAGTTTGAGCTGGCGCAAGCCCCAGACGCTGGAGGCGAGGTCGCCCACCAGCGCGTCAGCTTGGCCCGTGCCCACGGCTTGCAGCGCCGCGGCGACGTTAGCGACGGGCAGCAAGTTCAGATCCGGGTGGCGGCTTCGCAGAATTTCGTGGGGCGCGTAGTTTTCGACAACCGCGATTTTCAGCCCGTACAGGTCTTTGAGTTCGTGAGGTTGGGCACCGCCGTTGCGGGCGAGGATCACGATGGGGAAGTCGAGATAGGGGCGGGTGAAGCTCAGGTAGCCCTGGCGCTCGGGTGTGGACATGGCGCCGGGTAAGAGATTGATGGTGCCAGCCCGGGCCTGGTCGAGTACTTCGCTCCAGGTGCTTGGCTCGTACGTCTCCATTTTTACGTTTAGGCGTTTTTCGATCAGGGCAATGTAGTCGGCGGCCAATCCTTGATATCGGCCTTGTTCGTCGCGGTATTCGAAGGGTGGCCAAGTGGCGTCGACGCCCATGCGCAAGGTTGGGTGGGCCTCAAGCCAGGCCTGCTCCTCTGACGTCAGGGTGAATGCCTGGGCGGGCGCGCACCAGTAGGCCAAACACAGCAGAAGAGTGGCAAACAGTCGCGGCATGACCCGGCCTCAAAACAGCGTAGGGATTGATGTGCCGAGTGTAGCTGTGTGGCGGGTTGCCAGCATCCAAAAAGCAAAACCCCCGGACCAGGCCGGGGGTTTTATTTGCGCTTCAGTAACGGGTTTTCGTTGGGTAACGAATTACTCGTCGAGGAAGGAGCGCAGGTGCTCGCTACGCGTTGGATGACGCAGCTTGCGCAGCGCCTTGGCTTCGATCTGCCGAATCCGCTCGCGGGTTACATCGAACTGTTTACCAACCTCTTCGAGGGTGTGGTCGGTATTCATGTCGATGCCGAAGCGCATGCGCAGTACTTTGGCTTCACGAGCAGTGAGGCCGGCCAGTACTTCGCGGGTCGCTTCTTTGAGGCTTTCTACCGTGGCGACATCAATGGGCGACTGCATGGTGGAGTCTTCGATGAAGTCACCCAGATGGGAGTCTTCATCATCGCCAATCGGTGTTTCCATGGAGATCGGCTCTTTCGCGATCTTCAATACCTTGCGGATTTTGTCCTCAGGCATTTCCATGCGCTCGCCCAGTTCTTCCGGAGTAGGCTCGCGGCCCATTTCCTGAAGCATCTGACGCGAGATGCGGTTTAGCTTGTTGATCGTCTCGATCATGTGCACCGGAATACGGATGGTGCGGGCCTGGTCGGCGATCGAGCGAGTGATCGCCTGACGGATCCACCAGGTTGCATAAGTCGAGAACTTGTAGCCGCGACGGTATTCGAACTTGTCCACCGCTTTCATCAAGCCGATGTTGCCTTCCTGGATCAAGTCGAGGAATTGCAGACCGCGGTTGGTGTACTTCTTGGCGATCGAAATCACCAAACGCAAGTTCGCTTCAACCATCTCTTTCTTCGCGCGGCGGGCTTTCGCCTCACCGATCGACATGCGACGGTTGATGTCTTTGATTTCAGCCAGTTTCAAACCGGTTTCAGCTTCCAGGGCAACCAGTTTTTGCTGGCAGCGCAGGATGTCGGCTTGCAGGCGGCCAATGGCTTCAGCGTATTTGCTTTTGCCTTTGGACAGCTGCTCAGCCCAGCTTTCGTCGATTTCGTGGCTCGGGAACTGACGCAGGAAGTCGGCACGCGGCATACGGGCATCACGCACACACAGCTGCATGATGGCGCGTTCTTGTGCACGCAGACGCTCAAGGGCATCACGAACACGAGTAACCAGCGCATCGAATTGCTTCGGAACCAGCTTGATCGGCATGAACAGGCTGGCCAGTTCAGCGAGTTCGGCCATGCCTTGCTTGCTGTCGCGACCGTGCTTTTTCAGCACCTTTTTAGCTTTTTCCAGTTGGTCGGCTACGGCCCCGAAGCGCACGCGTGCAACTTCTGGATCCGGGCCGCCATCACCTTCTTCTTCGTCTTCGCTGTCACCGTCGGCTTCTTCGTCTTCGGTTTCAGGCTCGGCGGCAGCTGCGCCGTCTTTGATAACCGGGACGGGCACTTCGGCCGGCGCGGCAATGCCGTCATCCGGGTCGATGTAGCCGCTGAGGACTTCGGCCAGACGGCCGCCCTCGGTAGTGACGCGGGTGTATTCGGAAAGAATGCTGTCGACAGTGCCTGGGAAATGGGCGATAGCGCCCATGACTTCACGAATGCCTTCCTCGATGCGTTTAGCGATTTCGATCTCGCCTTCGCGGGTCAGCAATTCGACCGTACCCATTTCGCGCATATACATGCGCACCGGGTCGGTGGTACGGCCAATATCGGTTTCTACCGCAGCCAAAGCAGCGGCTGCTTCTTCGGCGGCCGCTTCGTCGGTATCGGCTTCAGCCAATAGCAGAGCGTCCGCATCCGGAGCACTCTCGAATACGTTGATCCCCATGTCATTGATCATGCGGATGATGTCTTCCACCTGTTCCGGATCTGAAATATCCTCCGGCAGGTGGTCGTTGACCTCTGCGTAAGTCAGGTAACCCTGCTCACGACCACGGCTGATCAACTCTTTAAGGCGGGACTGTTGTTGCGCTTTTCCGGACATAACACCCTATCCACTGAAGGTCTTGGCGGGCAAAAAACAAGCCGAGGATTATACCAGAGCTGAGACCTCACGCGCCAGTTGAGGTCGGGGTGACGGGAGTTGCAGTGCGACTAAGGAGGCCGCGAAGTTGCTCTTTTTCCTCTGCGCTGAGCTCACTTTGACGAGCTTTGCGCAGCAAATGTTCCAGGCTGCGCTCACGTTGGCGTGCAGCCAGACTAGTTATAGTGTCGAAAAACTGTTGTTCAAGGTTGTCAGCGTCAATCAGCCATTCCTTTTCCGCCAACGCCTTCAATAAACGTCCCTGCTCAGTTCCATGCCACCGTGCAATCAGCTGCAGCGAGCGCAATTTCGGATTTTTCTGCATGGCGCCGAGCAGCGCGACGAGCAATTGTGCATAGGTGTCGTTTTCGGCAGCGAAGTGGCTGGCCTCTTCCACCTTCTCGGCCAGTTGCGGGTGATGCAGCAGCGTGCGCAGCGCGGTAAGCGTCGGAGATTCTACGGGTGCCGCAACGCGCGGTCCGCGGGGGAAATCATCGCGGTCGCGATCACCTTTTTTGCTCCAGCTTTTTTCCCATTTCTTGCCGCCCTGGCCTTTTCCCTTGAACCCCGTCTTCGGCTGCCATGCTTGCTCAGGCTGCGGCGCGTATTGCTCCTGGCCGTAGTCGGCTGGCGCGTCGAAATAAGCGCTGGGGTCGTATTGCGGCGCCTCGTCCATTTCGTAATGCGGGTGCGAATTCGAGGGTGCTTGCGGTGCGCTGACCGGATTGTGAGGCGCAGGATTCAACTGCTGAATGCTCAGGCCGGTAATTTCGGTCAGCCGCTGGCGCATCAAGGTTTTCAGGTTGGCGCCGGGGATCTTGTCGATGAGCGGCGCGGCTAGGGTCGCCAAGTGCGCCTTGCCTTCCAGCGAGCGAGGGTCGGCTTCTTGCGTCAATTGCTGGAAAAAATAGTCGGCCAGTGGCTGCGCCTGTTGGTTGATTCGCGCGCGGAACGCGTCGGTGCCTTCGGCGCGCACTAAGGTGTCGGGGTCTTCGCCTTCGGGCAGAAACAGGAAGCGCGCGCGGCGGCCGTCTTGCAGGCTGGGCAGCGTGGCTTCAAGGGCGCGCCATGCGGCGCTGCGGCCAGCTTGGTCGCCGTCGAAACAAAACAGCACGCTGGGCACGATGCGGAACAGGCGCTTGAGGTGTTCTTCGCTGGTGGCCGTGCCAAGCGTGGCGACGGCGTTGCGCAAGCCTTGCTGGGCTAAGGCGATAACGTCCATGTAGCCCTCGACGACCATTATTTCATCCAGGTCGCGATTGCTTTTGCGCGCCTCATACAGGCCGTACAGCTCCTGGCCTTTATGAAAAACCGGGGTTTCCGGCGAGTTCAAATACTTGGGTTTGTCGTCGCCCAGTACGCGGCCACCAAATGCGATGACACGGCCACGGCTGTCGCGGATGGGAAATATCACCCGGTCTCGAAAGCGGTCGTAGCGTTTGCCGCTGTCGGCGTTTTCGATCAGCAGGCCGGCTTCGATCATCGCTTTCTGTTGCAGCGTGTCGGTGGCCAAGTGCTTGAGCAAATTGTCCCAGCCGGGCGGGGCGAAACCGAGGCCAAAGTCGCGGGCAATTTCGCCGGAAAGACCGCGTCCTTTCAGGTAGTCGACAGCGGCTTTGCGGGTTGGATGGCTTTTCAACGCCTGGCGGTAATACTCGGCGGCGGCTGTCAGTAGCGGGTACAGCGGCGAGTCGGTCGGCTGGCGCGGTTTATGGTTGCCACTCCGTCCGCCCTCTTCACGAACCACTTCCATGCCGGCGCTTTTGGCCAGGTCTTCCACGGCCTGGACGAAGTCCAGATTGTCGTGGTCCATGATAAAACCAAGGGCGTTGCCGCCGGCCCCACAGCCGAAGCAGTAGTAGAACTGCTTGTCGGGGCTGACGCTGAACGAGGGCGTCTTCTCTTTGTGGAAGGGGCAGCAGGCGCTAAAGTTTTTCCCGGTTTTCTTCAGTTGCACGCGCGAGCTGACCACGTCGACGATGTCGGTGCGGTTGAGCAAGTCGTCAATGAAGCTTTGGGGAATAAGCCCGGCCATGGCGCTCTCGAAGTCGTCGAATCGCCGGCATTGCTGTCGGGATTTCAGGTGTTCGGAAATAGATGCAAAGCGCGTCTCGGCGCACGAAGCGGCGAGGGGCTAATCATGCCAATTGTTGGTGATCGGCTCTACAGGCCTTTTAACTGCGGGGCGGGCGGAATATGCATCCGCAAAAACGCGAAAAAGCGAGGCTTATCGCGGCTGCCTAAACAACCTGGATAACTTCGCTAATGCGTTTGGAGCGTTTGTGCTATCGATTTTGCCGGCAGCCCGGCTTGCGGCCGGGCGTGGCAAAACAGGCGGCGTCAGTCTGCGTATTAGTACAGACGAACGGCGCGGCGCTGTTCGCGCTGCACTTTCTTGGCGTGGCGCTTAACTGCGGCTGCAGCTTTGCGTTTGCGCTCGGAAGTTGGTTTCTCGTAGAACTCGCGGCTGCGAACTTCGGCCAGAACACCGGCTTTTTCACAGGAGCGTTTGAAGCGACGCAGAGCTACGTCGAAGGGTTCATTCTCTTTAACTTTGACGGCTGGCATCCAGAGCTACCTTCATTCATTACCGGGGTAGACGTACTCGTTGCAAACTGAGCTGGAGGACGTCGGTTTTTAAGGGTTGCGGATGTTAACGCCTCATCGCCAGGAATGCAAAGCCTCTGATCGAAAACCGCTAGGCGGCGTTAAGGACGGCGATTATCATGCGCGCCTTCGAAATTGCCCAGTCTGAAGGGAAAACCCATGCTCGTGCTGGGACTAGAAACCTCTTGCGATGAAACCGGCGTTGCCTTGTACGACAGCGAGCGCGGCTTGCTGGGTGATGCCTTGTTCAGCCAAATCGACCTGCATAAAGCCTACGGCGGCGTGGTACCGGAGCTCGCCTCGCGCGATCACGTCAAGCGCATGCTGCCGTTGATCCGCGAAGTGCTGGAGCAATCCGGTTGCGCCACCCACGACATCGACGCCATCGCCTACACCGCCGGCCCTGGCCTGGTCGGTGCGCTACTGGTCGGTGCTTCCTGCGCCCAGGCGCTGGCGTTTGCCTGGGACATTCCGGCGCTTGGCGTACACCACATGGAAGGCCACTTGCTGGCGCCGATGCTGGAAGAAACGCCGCCGCAATTTCCGTTTGTTGCCCTACTGGTTTCAGGCGGTCATACGCAGCTGGTGCGTGTTGATGGCATCGGCCAATACCAGTTGCTCGGTGAGTCGCTGGATGACGCGGCCGGTGAGGCCTTCGACAAGACCGCCAAACTTATCGGTCTTGGTTATCCCGGTGGCCCTGAAATCGCCCGTATGGCCCTTAACGGCGTGGAGGGGCGTTTCGTTTTTCCTCGCCCGATGACCGATCGCCCAGGCCTGGATTTCAGCTTCAGCGGCCTGAAAACCTTCGCCCTGAACACATGGCTGCAATGCCGCAATGCTGGCGACGACGGCGAGCAAACCCGTAGCGACATTGCTCTGGCCTTCCAGACCGCCGTGGTCGAGACTCTGACCATCAAATGCAAGCGCGCCCTCAAGCAGACCGGTATGAACCGTCTGGTGATCGCCGGTGGCGTGAGCGCCAATCAGGCGCTGCGCCGGTCGCTGGAAAAGATGCTCGGCGACCTCAAAGGCAACGTGTTTTACGCTCGCCCGGCGTTCTGCACCGACAACGGCGCGATGATCGCCTATGCCGGCTGTCAGCGGCTGATGGCCGGCCAGCACGAGGGGCCGGAAATATCGGTGCAGGCGCGTTGGCCGATGGAACAATTGCCAGCGATCTGAGGCTTAGAAATGCCGTTCGCGCCCGGCCAGCAGGTCGCGTAGATTGCTGCGATGGCGCCACACGATAAGACCGGTGAGCACGCTCATGGGCAGCAGCGCAGCGGGTTGCCGCCAGGCAAGCAGCGGTAGGATCAGCGGCGTGGCAATCAACGATGCCAGCGAGCTGGTGCGGGTCAGCCAGAAGGTCAGGCCCCACCCTGCAGCGGCCAGCAAGGCGGCCGGCGGATAAAGCCCCAGGAGCATGCCGGCCGCAGTCGCCACGCCCTTACCGCCACGGAAATTGAAGTACACCGGGTACAGATGCCCGACCACGGCGGCGAGGCCGATCCAGGCTTGATGTTGCATTGAAAGGCCCAGCGCATAAGCGACCAGCACGGGCAGCAGGCCTTTGAGCACGTCGCCTAACAGGGTCAGGATGGCCAGCTTTTTACCTGCCACCCGCAGCATGTTGGTGGCGCCGGGGTTGCCGGAGCCAGCCGCGCGAGGGTCGGGAGCGCCGACCAGGCGGCTGAGCAGGATGGCGAAAGACAGCGAGCCGAGCAGGTAGGCGAGGATCGCCAGCAACCAGAACATGGTATCCATCCGGGGCGAGTGAGCCCCGATTCTAGCGGGGCGCAGCGCCCTTGTCGTGCGGCGGAGCAGAGTGCTTGGACAGAGTGTTTATCGAAGGTCTGGAAGTCGACACCGTGATCGGTGCGTATGACTGGGAGCGCGACATCCGCCAGTGCCTGCGCCTGGACCTGAGTTTCGCCTGGGACAATCGCCCGGCGGCTGCGGGTGACGATCTCAGCAAGGCGCTCGACTACGCATCGGTCTCCGCGCGCATCCAATCCTTCGCCGCACAGGCGCAGTTTCAGTTGGTAGAAACCTTCGCTGAGCGCCTCGCCGAAACACTGATGAGCGAGTTCAACATTCCCGGTTTACGCCTGAAACTCACCAAGCCGGGCGCCGTGCCGGCAGCCACCGGCGGCGTCGGCGTGGAGATTCAGCGCGGATGCCTCTGACCCCCATTCTGCTGGGCCTGGGCAGCAACGTTGAGCGCGAAGCGCACCTGACGGCTGGCCTCGACGCCCTGGCTCAGTTCCTTCAAAACATGCGCTGCTCGCCGGTCTTCGAAAGCCAGCCGGTGGGGATCAAGAGTGGGCCGTTTTTCAATCTTGTGGTGCTGGCCGAAACCGACCTGCCGCTGCACGAGTTGGATCGCCGGCTCAAATGCATCGAGGCGGATAACGGACGGTATGCGCCGAATCGCAAAGGCTTGCCGTTGGATATAGACGTGCTGACCTACGGCGAGCTGGTAGGCAACTTCGACGGCTTGATTCTTCCCCGCGCAGAAATTCTGAAAAACGCGTTTGTGCTCTGGCCGCTGGCGATGCTGGTGCCGGAGCAGTTGCATCCCGGCGCGAAAACGTCTTATGCCGAGCTGTGGCGGGACGCGCAGATCGAGCAGGTGCTGGCGCCGGTGGCGTTTGAATGGCGTGGCGAGCAGCTGACGCCGGGCGGCGTTTTGTAGGAGCGAGCTTGCTCGCGAAGCTCTTGTTTCGCGAGCAAGGGCTTCGCGAGCAAGCTCGCTCCTACAGGGCCGGTGGAATTTGCGCGGCTTTGTACGCCTGCAACGCTTTTAGGCGTTCGCGCTTGAGCGCCTCGCCCAAATCGGCGCCTTTGTAGCCCTGTTCCACCAATGGCTGAACCTTCACGGCACGCGCCGCATCGGCGGCGGCGCGCAGGTAATCAGCTTGTGGATAGTCGCGCTGCTCCAACCCTAACCGCCCACGCGCATCCATTTCGCACGCGGCAATAAACTCGTCGAAGCGCTGCGGGCGGCGGTACACGTCAAACGTTTGTAGCAGTTCCAGTAAGGTCGACGCTTTCAGCTCCAGCGCGCGATGGCCATGGGTGTGATATTCGCCCACCAGCACCGCCAGTTCCTGACAGTCGCGTGGGGCCTTGCAGCGTTCGTTCACGGCCTTGATCAGCTTTACGCCGCGGTGTTCATGGGCGATATGCCGTGGCCATTCTTCTTCCGGGGTCAGCCCCTTTCCCAGGTCATGAAGCAGGCAGGCCCAGCGCACGGTGAGCGGCTGCGCGTGTTCAGCGCATTGGCGCAGCACGCTGAGTACATGGGCGCCGGTGTCGATTTCGGGGTGATGCGCTGCGGGTTGCGGCACGCCAAACAATGCGTGTACTTCCGGCAGCATCGCGTGCAGCGCGCCGCAGTCGTACAGCACCTGAACAAACACATCTGGCCGTTCTTCCATCAGTGCGCGGGAAATTTCCTTCCAGCTGCGTTCAGGCGTCAGCGCAGACAATTCCCCGGACTCACTCAGGCTGCGCATCAAGGCCATGGTTTCGTCGGCAACATGAAAACCCAGAGGCGCATAGCGGGCGGCGAAGCGGGCCACACGCAGCACGCGTAGCGGGTCTTCGGCAAAGGCCGGCGACACGTGGCGCAGCACGCGGGCTTTAAGGTCTCGCTGGCCGCCGTAGGGGTCGAGCACGTTGCCGGCGTCGTCTTCGGCCATAGCATTGATGGTCAGGTCGCGGCGGGTCAGGTCGTCTTCGAGGGTGACGTCGGGGCTTGCGTAAAAGGTAAAGCCGCCATAGCCGCGCCCGCTTTTGCGCTCGGTCCGGGCGAGGGCGTATTCCTCTTGGGTGTGAGGATGGAGAAAGACCGGGAAGTCTTCCCCGACGGGGCGATAGCCCTGGGCGAGCATCTCTTCTGCGCTCGCGCCAACCACCAGCCAATCGATATCGGTGACATCGCGGCCCAGCAGGCGATCACGCACCGCGCCGCCGACCTTGTAAATCTGCATGGAAAACCCTCCGTTAGCGCCACAGGATACCTGCTGCGCCGCTAATGGCCAGGCTCAGCGGCTTACGGGAATTTGCTGCATCAGGGCAACCACGGCGGCACGCAGCAGTTCCTCACGCTGCCACGAAGGACTCAGGCTAGTGGTGATTAAACCTTGCCAGAGGGTTTTGTTGGCACGGTCGCTAACGCGCAGTCGCAGGGTGATGGACTCATCTTGAAAACGGTGCACGGCGAGATAGCTGCCGAGGACGTTGGGGGGCGGCGTATCGACGCGAAATTCCAGCGGGGCTTCATTCAGCGTCAGGGTGTAGGCGACGCGCACGTCCGCTTTCTTGGCCTCGACATAGCCACGATTTAGCAGGCCCTGACGCAGGTTGGCGCGCACTTGGGCGTAATCGCGAGTGGGCGGTAATTGGCCGGTGGGGCTGGTGCTGGGCGGCAGCATTTCAAAGGTGTGGCGCTGCCCCAAGGACGGCGTGGCGGTTTGCACCACCAGCACTTGCGGCGACGGGCTTGAACAGCCGGCAAGCAGCAGGCTGAGGAACAAAACGCGCAGAAAAAACGGCTTTACAGGCATAAACGGCAAGCTCCGCGAAGGATGCAATATGCTCAACGCAAGCTTGCCGTCGGTCAACCAGTCGAACGGACGGGGTTCAAATCGGCGGTATCACGAGGTCCAGTCGCGGGTATTCCGCGTTCTCCGAATCGCCCCGTGGCGGTACGTGTTGCGTCTGCACCACTTGGTCGCCACGCACGGTTTCCAGATGGATGTCGAAGCCCCACAGCCGGTGCAAATGCTTGAGCACTTCCTCGGTTGATTCGCCTAGCGGTTTGCGGTCGTGTTGCTGGTGACGCAGCGTCAGCGAACGGTCACCGCGGCGATTGATGCTGTAAATCTGCACATTCGGCTCACGGTTGCCCAGGTTGTACTGCGCCGCCAGGGTTTCACGAATGATGCGATAGCCCGGCTCGTCGTGAATGGCCGGCACCACCAATTCGTCCTTCTGGTCGTCGTCCATGATGCTGAACAGCTTCAGGTCGCGAATCACTTTGGGCGACAGGTACTGAAGAATAAAACTTTCGTCCTTGAAGCTTTTCATGGCGAATTTCACCGCCGACAGCCAGTCGCTTCCGGCGATTTCCGGGAACCAGCGCTTGTCTTCTTCGGTGGGTTCTTCGCACATGCGGCGGATGTCGCGGTACATCGCAAAGCCCAGGGTGTACGGGTTGATGCCGCTGTAATACGGGCTGTCGAACGGCGGTTGATAGATCACGCTGGTGTGCGATTGCAGGAACTCCATCATGAAGCCGTCGGTGACCAAGCCTTCGTCGTACAGATCGTTCATCAGCGTGTAATGCCAGAACGTGGCCCAGCCTTCGTTCATGACCTGAGTCTGGCGCTGCGGGTAAAAATACTGGGCGATCTTGCGCACGATGCGCACCACTTCCCGCTGCCACGGCTCTAGCAATGGCGCGTGCTTTTCCAGGAAGTACAGGATGTTTTCCTGCGGCTCCGCGGGAAAACGGCCGGCGTCTTTGTCGTTGCCCTTGTCGGCGCCTTTAGGAATGGTCCGCCACAGGTCGTTGATTTGCCGCTGCAGGTGTTCTTCCCGTTCTTTCTGACGTTGGCGCTCTTCCTCGGCGGAAATCGGATACGGGCGTTTGTAGCGGTCGACGCCGTAATTCATCAGCGCGTGGCACGAGTCGAGCAGGTCTTCCACGGCGTCGATGCCGTAGCGCTCCTCGCATTGCATGATGTACTGCTTGGCGAACACCAGGTAATCGATGATCGAGCTGGCGTCGGTCCAGGTGCGGAACAGGTAGTTGCCTTTGAAAAAGCTGTTGTGGCCATAGCAGGCGTGCGCCACGACGAGTGCCTGCATGCAGATGGTGTTTTCTTCCATCAGGTAGGCGATGCAGGGGTCTGAGTTGATGACAATCTCGTACGCGAGGCCCATCTGCCCACGGCTGTAGGATTTCTCCGTACTCAGAAAATGCTTGCCGTAGGACCAGTGGTGATAGCCCAGCGGCATGCCCACCGAGGCGTAGGCATCCATCATTTGCTCGGCGGTAATCACTTCAATCTGGTTGGGATAGGTGTCCAGCGCATAGCCTTCGGCGATGCGCGCGATCTCTTTGTCATAGGCGCGGATCAGCTCGAAGGTCCATTCCGAACCGGTGGAAATGGGCTGGCCTCTTTTCTTCTCTCGAGCGCTCATGGCAATACCTCAGCTAACGAGTCGGCGCTGAAACAGTTCGCGGAACACCGGGTAAATGTCGCCGGCAGACACCAGTTGTTGTTGAGCGAAGGTGTCGGCAAACGCCTCGCCGACCTGCTCGTACTCGAACCACAACGCCTGGTGCTCGCGAGGGGTGATTTCCACATAAGTGAAGTACTGCACCAGCGGCATGATTTGCTTCATGAGAATGTCGCGGCAGATGGGCGAATCGTCGTTCCAATTGTCGCCGTCCGAGGCCTGCGCCGCGTAAATATTCCATTCGCTGGTGGGATAACGCTCTTCCATCACTTCCTGCATCAGCTTGAGGGCGCTGGAGACGATGGTGCCGCCGGTTTCGCGTGAATAGAAAAACTCTTCTTCGTCCACTTCGCGGGCGCTGGTGTGGTGGCGGATAAACACCACTTCGATCTTTTCGTAGTTCCGCTTGAGGAACAGGTACAGCAGGATGAAAAAGCGCTTGGCGATGTCTTTGGTTGCCTGCGTCATGGAGCCGGAAACGTCCATCAAGCAGAACATCACGGCTTTGGAGCTGGGGTTCGGTTGTTTGACCAGCAGGTTGTATTTCAGGTCGAAGGTGTCGAGAAACGGCACCTTTTTAATGCGCGCGCGCAGCAGAACAATTTCCGCTTCTTTGGCCTGAATGTCGGCGAAATTATCGGGTTCTTCGGCTTTCAGGCGATCAAGCTCGGCAATCGCTGCATGAAGTTTGGCGCGGCTGCTGCCCGACAGCGCGATGCGCCGGGCATGGGCGGAGCGTAACGTGCGGACAATGTTGATGCGCGATGGATTGCCCTCGTTGCTGACCCCGGCGCGCACGGTTTTAAAAGTGTCGGTGCCGGTGAGCTGACGCTTCACCAAGTTCGGCAACTCCAGGTCTTCAAACATGAAATCGAGGAATTCTTCCTGGGTGATCTGGAAGACAAACTCGTCCATGCCCTCGCCGGAATTGCTCGCCTTGCCCGCACCTTTACCGCCCCCGCCGCCTTGCGGACGCGGGATGCGTTCACCGGCGGTAAATTCTTTATTGCCGGGGTGAACCTGGGTTTGCTTGCCGCCGCGACCGTGATGAAGCAACGGTTCGTCGATGTCGCGGCCGGGAATGCTGATTTGCTCGCCGTGCTCCATATCGGTAATGGAACGGCGGCTGACGGCCTCTTCAACGGCCTTTTTGATGTGGTCGCGGTAACGCCGCAGGAAACGCTGGCGGTTTACCGTGCTTTTGTTCTTGCCGTTCAGACGGCGGTCGATCACATAGCTCATGGACGCTCCTAAGAACCCCCAGGCCTGCTGCGCTCGCTACGGCGGGCACCGTAGCGAGCAGACCCGGAGCGGCTCATATGGCCTGCTGGAACAGACCGTGCGGCAACGACGTCGGACGAGTCCGACGTAGCAGGTTACTGCGACTTACGAACCCGCAGGTACCATTCGGACAGCAGGCGTACCTGCTTGTCGGTGTAGCCGCGCTCGACCATCCGCGAGACAAAATCGTTGTGTTTCTGTTGGTCCTCCTTGCTGGCCTTGGCGTTGAAGCTGATGACCGGCAGCAGGTCTTCGGTGTTGGAAAACATTTTCTTCTCGATCACTACGCGCAGCTTCTCGTAGCTGAGCCAGGTCGGGTTCTTGCCGTTGTTGTTGGCGCGGGCGCGCAGCACGAAGTTGACGATCTCGTTGCGGAAATCCTTCGGATTGCTGATGCCGGCCGGCTTCTCGATTTTTTCCAGCTCTTCATTGAGCGCCACTCGGTTGAGGATTTCGCCGGTTTCCGGGTCGCGGTATTCCTGGTCCTGAATCCAGAAATCGGCGTACAGCACGTAGCGGTCGAAGATGTTTTGCCCGTACTCGCTGTAGGACTCGAGGTAGGCGGTCTGGATTTCTTTGCCGATGAATTCGATGTAACGCGGCGCCAGGTATTCCTTGATGTAGCGCAGATAGCGTTCGCGCACCTCGGCCGGGAATTGCTCCTGCTCGATCTGCTGCTCCAACACATAGAGCAGGTGCACGGGGTTGGCGGCGATCTCGTGGGGGTCGAAGTTGAATACCTTGGACAGAATCTTGAAGGCGAAGCGGGTCGAAAGGCCGTTCATGCCTTCGTCAACGCCCGCGCTGTCGCGGTACTCCTGAATCGACTTGGCTTTGGGGTCGGTGTCCTTCAAGTTCTCGCCGTCGTAAACGCGCATTTTCGAATAGACGTTGGAGTTGTCCGGCTCTTTCAAGCGCGACAGCACCGAGAACTGCGCCAGCATTTTGAGGGTGTCGGGGGCGCAATGGGCTTTGGCCAGTGAGCTGTTGAACAGCAGCTTGTCGTAGATCTTGATCTCGTCACTGACGCGCAGGCAGTACGGCACTTTGACGATGTAGATCCGGTCGATGAACGCCTCGTTGTTCTTGTTGTTGCGGAAGCTGTGCCACTCCGATTCGTTGGAGTGAGCGAGCAACACGCCCATAAACGGAATGGCGCCGAGGCCTTCGGTACTGTTGTAGTTACCTTCCTGCGTGGCGGTGAGCAGTGGGTGCAAGACCTTGATCGGCGCCTTGAACATTTCGACGAATTCCATCATCCCCTGGTTCGCGCGGCACAGCGCACCGGAGTAGCTGTAGGCGTCGGCGTCGTTCTGCGGGAATTCTTCCAGTTTGCGGATATCGACCTTGCCGACCAGGGCGGAAATGTCCTGGTTGTTGTCGTCACCCGGCTCGGTTTTCGCTACCGCGATCTGGTTGAGGATGGACGGGTAGAGCTTCACCACGCGGAATTGGCTGATGTCGCCGCCGAATTCGGCCAGGCGCTTGGTGGCCCACGGCGACATGATGGTGCTCAGGTAGCGCCGTGGAATGCCGAAGTCTTCTTCGAGAATGGTGCCGTCTTCAGCGGGGTTGAACAGCCCCAGAGGCGATTCGAACACCGGCGACCCTTTGATGGCATAGAAGGGCACTTTCTCCATCAGCTGTTTGAGCTTTTCCGCCAGCGATGACTTACCGCCGCCCACCGGACCGAGGAGATAGAGGATTTGTTTCTTCTCTTCCAGGCCCTGAGCAGCATGGCGGAAGTAGGACACGATCTGGTCGATGCACTCTTCCATGCCGTGAAAATCTTCGAAGGCGGGATATCGACGAATCACCTTGTTGGAGAAGATTCGCGACAGCCTGGAGTTGTGCGAGGTGTCGATCAGTTCCGGCTCGCCTATGGCCATCAGCAGGCGCTCGGCCGCTGTGGCGTAGGCGCTTTTGTCCTGTTTGCACAGGTCGAGGTACTCCTGAAGGGAATACTCCTCCTGGCGAGTCGCTTCGAAGCGTTGCTGGAAGTGGCTGAAAATACTCATGACGTCACCTCGCTTGATGGTCGAGCCGGGCGGGATCGGTCGAGCGGGTGCTGGCAATCTGCCGACGAGTCAGCAAATGAGATTCCCCCAGAACACCTAAAGGTCGCTGCCGATAGCCCCGGAAGCCGGTGTG
The DNA here is from genome assembly GCF_979258585.1 of Pseudomonas sp. AC136. Classification (NCBI taxonomy): domain Bacteria; kingdom Pseudomonadati; phylum Pseudomonadota; class Gammaproteobacteria; order Pseudomonadales; family Pseudomonadaceae; genus Pseudomonas; species Pseudomonas sp. AC136. The sequence goes on along the minus strand of NZ_OZ409865.1, from coordinate 2,852,731 downwards.
CCGGCTCTCCCCTGTATGGATGGCCTGAGGTAAGGATAGTTCGTAATTGGAGAGGTCAAGGACCGACAAACAATAAGGATGTGTCGGTCTTTGTTACAGGAAGGCGAGAAGCCAGACGGGGCGCGGGCTAGACGGGTCGGAAAAAAATTATTCCGCAGGCTCGCTGGCAATCTCGCCAGGGAAGGTGGCGCGCCACAGTTCGAAGCCGCCGTCGAGGCTGTAGACCTCGGAAAAGCCCTGGCTGACCAGGTAGGCGGCGGCACTCTGGCTGGAGTTGCCGTGGTAGCAGGAGACGATCAACGGGGCGTCGAGGTCGGCCTGGGTGATGAAGTCGTGCAGCGAGTGATTGTCCAGGTGGCGCGAGCCGCTGATGTGGCCCATGGCGAAACTTTGCGGATCGCGGACATCCACGACCACTGCGCCGCTTTCGCGAAGTGCCTGGGCCTGCTCTGGGGGAATGCGTTTGAATTCGCTCATGAGGGAATCTCCTTGCAGTCGCAGCAGTGGCGTTCACCGCTGTCGACGTTGAGTAAGGTCATGGAGTTGCCCCAGACACAGCCGGTGTCCAGCGCAGTGACGCCAGGTTCGTTGCAGCGCCCCTCAAGCGCTGCCCAATGGCCGAAAATGATTTTCTGCCCGGCCGTCTTGCGTTGCTTGTGGCTAAACCAGGGCTGGAATCCCGGCGGAGCACTGCCAACGCCCTCTTTGCTTTTCAGGTCGAGGGTGCCATCGGCTTTACAGAAACGCATGCGGGTGAAGTAGTTGGTGATTACCCGCAGGCGCGTGACGCCCTTGAGGTCGCTGTCCCAACGTGCCGGCTCGTTGCCGTACATGCCGTCCAGAAAGGGCAAGAAGCGCGTGTCGTCGCGCAACGCCTCTTCCACTTCGGCAGCGCAGCGCAGGGCCTTCTTGAGCGTCCATTGCGGCGGGATGCCGGCGTGCACCATGGCGATGTCGCGGTCGACGTCGTAATGCACGAGTTTTTGTTGGCGCAGCCAGTCGAGCAGTTCCGCGCGGTCGGGCGCCTCGAGAATCTCGCTCAGGGTGTCGCCTTTCTTCATGCGCTCGATGTTGTTCGCGACGGCGAGCAAGTGCAGGTCATGATTGCCCAGCACGCACACCAGCGATTCACGCATGGCGTAGAGATAACGCAGGGTTTCCAGCGATTGCGGCCCACGGTTGACCAAGTCGCCCACCAGCCACAGGCGGTCGGTGGCGGGGTCGAAGGCTACCCGGTCGAGCAGGCATTTCAACGGATCCAGGCAACCTTGCAGGTCGCCAACGGCGTACACCGCCATCAGTGCAGAGCCCCCGGCACGGCCAGGCGGAACGGCGCGATGGTGGCATCGAAGCGCTTACCGTCCTCGGCTTGCATCTGGTAGCTGCCTTGCATGTTGCCCACCCGTGTGGCCATTAGCGTGCCGCTGCTGTAGGTGTGGCTGCCGCCGGCTTCGATGGTCGGCTGTTGGCCGATAACGCCTGGGCCGCGCACTTCTTGCACGCGGCCGTCGCCGTCGGTGATCAACCAGTGGCGCGAGAGCAGCTTGGCCGGAAGCTCACCGTTGTTGCGGATGGTCACGGTGTACGCAAAAGCAAAACGGTTCTGGTCCGGCTGCGATTGCTCCGGGAGGTAACGGGTCACGACATTGACGTCGATCTGATAACGGGCATCGGACATACAAATGGCTCGGTTAGCGAACTGCTGAATAACGAGTTTAGTGCGCGGGCGCAGCAATTGTCTGCTCGTGCAGTTTGTCGGCCAGGCGCACAAAGGCGGCGAGGTCGAGCTGCTCGGGGCGCAGGCTGCCGTCGACCTGCGCGGCTTCGATGGCCTCGCTGGTGAGCAGGGCTTTAAGCGTATTGCGCAAGGTTTTGCGGCGCTGGTTGAACGCCTCGCGAACCACGCGCTCAAGTAAACGGTGATCTTTAGCCGGGTGGGGCAGGGTGGCGTGCGGCACCAGCCGAACAATGGCCGAGTCCACTTTCGGCGCCGGGTTGAACGCGCCCGAACCAACGTTGAACAGGTGCTCCACATCGCAGTGGTACTGCACCATGATCGACAAGCGGCCCCAATCGCCACCGCCCGGCGTCGCGGCCAGGCGCTCCACCACTTCCTTTTGCAGCATGAAGTGCATATCGCGAATCAGGCTGGCGTTGTCTAGCAGGTGAAAAATCAGGGGCGTGGAAATGTTGTACGGCAGGTTGCCGACCACTCGCAGGCTGTTGGGCGCCGGGTTGAGGCTGGTGAAGTCGAACTTCAACGCGTCGCCTTGATGCAGGCTGAAGTTGGGGTTGCTGTCGAACTTGCTCTTGAGGATCGGGATTAAGTCCAGGTCCAGCTCTACAACGTCCAACGTGCCGCCACTGGACAGCAGGCCTTCGGTCAGCGCGCCCTGACCCGGGCCGATTTCCAGCAGGCGCTCACCGGGGCGGGCGTGAATGGCGCGCAGAATGCGGTGAATAACCCCGGCATCGTGCAGAAAGTTCTGGCCGAAGCGCTTACGGGCGCGATGTTGGTAGTGCTCAGTCATAGTGGCTCTGCTGCTAGTGGGGCGGGCGACCTGTCTGCCAGTTAAGGCGCAGGACGCGGCAAAAGAAAGGCCGGCTTACCGGCTTTCGGCCATCTGATAGGCCGTTTCGAGGGCGACTTGCAGGCTGCCGGTATCGATCTTGCCGGAGCCGGCCAGATCCAGAGCGGTGCCGTGGTCGACCGAGGTGCGAATGATCGGCAGGCCGAGGGTCACGTTTACCGCAGCGCCGAAACCTTTGTACTTCAACACCGGCAGTCCTTGGTCGTGATACATCGCCAACACGGCGTCACAGTGGTCCAGATGCTTGGGGGTGAATAAGGTATCGGCCGGCAGTGGGCCGATAAGGTTCAACCCTTCGGCACGCAAAGCGGCCAGCGTCGGTTCGATGATTTCAATTTCTTCGCGGCCCAGATGACCGCCTTCGCCCGCATGAGGGTTCAGGCCGCACACCAGGATTCGGGGTGCTGCGATGCCGAATTTGTTCACCAGATCGGCGTGCAGAATGCGCGTCACCCGTGCCAGGCGCTCAGGAGTAATGGCTGCAGCCACGTCCTTGAGCGGCAAGTGCGTGGTCACCAGCGCCACCCGCAGGCCGCGCGTCGCGAGCATCATCACCACTTGTTCGGTGTGGGTGAGGTCGGCGAGAAACTCGGTGTGGCCAGAGAATGCGATGCCCGCTTCGTTAATCACACCTTTGTGCACGGGCGCCGTAATCATTCCGGCGAAATCGCTGTGCAGGCAGCCTTCACCGGCGCGCGTCAGGGTTTCGAGTACATAAGCGGCGTTGCGCGAGTCGAGCTGGCCGGCGGTTACGGCGCTGCGTAGCGGCGTGTCCCAAACGTACAGGGTGCCGGCAGGTGCGGGGGCGTCGGGCCAGGCATCTGGCGTGACCGCTACCGCCTGAACCGCCACGCCCAGTTGCGCGGCCCGCTCGGTGAGCAGGTCGCGGCTGGCGATGGCGATCAGGGGATAAGGCTGGGCGTGCTGGGCAAGCAGCAGGCACAGGTCGGGACCTATGCCGGCCGGCTCGCCGGGAGTAAGAGCGAAGCGCGGTAGGGTCACAGTTTGACTTCTACGTATGCCTCGTCGCGAATCTGGCGCAACCAGGCTTGCAGCTCTTCGTCGTACTTACGGTTGCGCAGGGCGTTGAGGGCCTGCTGCTTGCGGAACTCGTCACTGCTGTCCGTGGCGCGACGGCCAAGCACTTCCAGAACGTGCCAGCCGTATGGGCTTTTGAACGGTTTGGACACTTCACCGCTGGCGGTATTGGCCATCACGCGCTGGAACTCCGGCACCAGGGTGCTCGGATCAATCCAGTTGAGGTCGCCGCCGTTGAGAGCCGAACCCGGGTCTTCAGAGAAGCTTTTCGCCAGTTCGCCGAAGTCTTCGCCGGCCAGGATGCGGTCGTACAGACGCTCGACCAGGCGCTGGGTTTCAGCTTCGGTGCGGATCTCGCTCGGCTTGATCAGGATGTGACGAACGTGCACTTCGTCACGCATCTGGCTGTCGCCGCCGCGTTTTTCCAATAGCTTGATGATGATGAAACCGCCCGGCGTGCGCACTGGCTCGGTAACGTCGCCAACTGCCAGCGCGCCAACCATGTTGTCGAACGGAGAGGGCAATTGAGCGGCTTTACGCCAGCCCATGTCGCCGCCTTCCAGCGCCGTTTCACTTCCGGAGCTGGAAATAGCCAACTGGGCGAAGTCGGCGCCTTGCTTCAGTTGCTGATAGATAGCGTTGGCTTGTTTGTCCGCAGCCTGAATGGTTTCCGGCGAGGAGCTTTCCGGCACCGGAATCAGGATGTTGGCCAAGTGGTATTCCTGCGAAAGCTGGATCTTGCCCAGGTCGGAGGCGAGGAAGTTCTGCACTTCCTGATCCGTTACCTGAATGCGTTCGGCCACACGGCGCTGGCGCACTCGGCTGATGATCATCTCGCGACGCACTTGCTCACGGGCTTCGTTGAACGATAAGCCGTCCTGCGCCAGCGCCGCCTGGAATTGCTCGACGCTCATGTTGTTGCGCTGAGCGATGGTGCCGATGGCCTGGTTCAGTTCTTCGTCAGTAATGCGGATGCCCGAGCGATCGCCGATCTGCAGTTGCAGGTTTTCGATGATCAGGCGTTCCAGCACTTGCTGGCTCAGTACGTGCTCCGGCGGCAGTGCGGCACCGCGCTTGGCGATGGTTTGTTGAACCTCGCGCAGGCGGCCGTCCAATTGGCTTTGCATGATTACGTCGTTGTCGACGATAGCCACAACGCGGTCAATGGACTGTACGTCGGCGTGTGCCGCGGTACCCAGAAGCATGGCGCCCAGCAGCAGCGGGCGCAGACAATCAATAAGCTTGGTCTTCACGTTGACGATAACCTTGGATGCCTTGGTCGAGGAAACTCTCGACTTTGTTGCCGATAACGCCGCCGAGGCCTTTCAGCACGATTTGCAGGAAGATCCCGCGGTCGCCGTTGGCTTCGCGTTTCAAGTCGAATTCGTCGTACTCAACCCAGTAGCGGTTGATCAGACGCAGTTTCCAGCAGCAGTTGTCGTACTCGAAACCACCAAAGGCCTCCAGCGTACGGCTCTGGTTGTAGTCGAACTGCCAGCGAGCGATAGCGCTCCACTGCGGTACGACCGGCCAGATAACCGAGAAGTCGGACTGATCGATCTTGTATTCGTCGCCGCCCACTTCGAATAACCCGGTTTGCGGGTTGAAGCGCTTGACGTCGTTACGGTAGCGGTAGCCGGCGTTAACGATTTTGCCGGGGTTCGCTTCTGGCTGGTAATGCGCCATCACGTTACCGGAACGGGTTTCGCCGGCGTCCGGGTCCCAGTTCAGGTCGGAGCTGACACGCCAGTCACGGTTGATGCGGTATTGGCCGGTCAATGCATACGGCGACACCGAGGCTTCGTCTTTCGCTTCGATACCTGGCAACTGCACTTTGCGGTCTTCGAAGTAGAGGGTCTGGCCGATCGCAACGCTGGCGCGCTCGAAGCCGTTTTCCTCGATAAAGCTGCTGCTGGTGCCCAGCGACAGTTGGTTGGCATCGCCAATACGGTCGCTGCTGGAGAAGCGGTTTTCACGGAACAGCGAGGCATAGCTGAACGGCGTTTCGCTGGTGTCGAAAATCGGGATGTCCGACTGATCGCGATACGGCACGTTCAGGTAATACAGGCGCGGCTCGAGGGTTTGGCGGTAGTTGTTGCCAAACAGAGTCGTGTTGCGGTCGAAGTACAGGCCGCTGTCGACGCTGTACAACGGCACGCCACGGTCCTGGCTGCTGCTGTAGTTCTGGCCGGCTACCAGCGTGTCTTTGCCGCGCTGATCCAGATCCAGGTCGTAGTCGGTGTACAGGTATTTCACTGTCGGTTTGACGTAGCCCCAATTCCAATTCAGCGGCAGGCTGGCGCCTGGCTCCAGATGGATGCGGTCGCCAGTGGCCCGGGTTAGGCCACGCAAGTAGCTGTCGGGGCTCTGTTCGGTAAGGTAGTTGTACTCGTCCAGATCACGGTCGAAGCGTACAAATTCGGTGTTGTACGTGAAGTTCACGCCGCCCGGTTGGAACGGCAGAACGCCGTCAAACGTCACCTGAGGCAGGCGATCGTACGGGGTCACGTCAGTTACGGTGGCCAGCTGATACGCGTGCATATTGAGCTTGGCATCGAAGCTGTCGCCCCGGTATGTCAGCGCGCCTTGCTGGTTCACGAAGGTCTGGCTGCTAACGTCCAGGTCGGTTTCCAGATCCTGGAAGTAGTACGGGTCGCTGATCTTGGTGTAATCGACCGTGCCCAGCAGACGCGAATCGAGGCCGGTCTGGTTTTTCAGGCTGTACAGATAACGTTGATCTTCGTACTTGGGCTCATCCTTGCGCTCGTCGTCGCCGTCATCCAGGTAAGCAGCGCTGACCTGGCCCTCGCTGCTTTCGGTGAGGTAACGGAACTCGCCTTCCATCAACACGCCGCGCTCGGACATGAAGCGTGGATACAAGGTGGCGTCGTAGTTAGGCGCCAAGTTGAAGTAGTACGGCGTTACCAGCATCAGGCCGGTGTCGCTGGACGAGCCGATGCTCGGCGGCAGGAAGCCGGACTGGCGACGGTCGTCGATTGGGAAATAAATGTACGGGGTGTAGAAGATCGGAATGTCTTTAACCCGCAGGGTCACGTTGGTCGCGGTACCGAAGCCGGTCGCCGGGTTCAAGGTGATGTTGTTGCCCTTCAGGTTCCAGGCGTTGCTGCCCGGTTCGCAGCGGGTGTACGTACCATCCTTGAGGCGGATGATCGAATCTTCCTGGCGCTTGGCATACAGCGCGTTGCCGCGAACGCTGGATTTGTGCAGCACGTATTCGGCGTTGTCGATTTGCGCTTCGCCGGTATCAAGTTGCAGCTGAGCGTGGTCACCGACCACCAAGGCACCGTTGTCACGCAGACGCACGTTGCCGTTCAGCTCGCCACGGTTTTCAGCTTGCAGCAGGCTGGCCTCGTCGGCCTCCACCTGCATGCTGCCCTGGCGCATCACCACATCACCGGCCAAGGTCGCTACCTGTTGTTCCTGCTCATAGCGCGAGGCTTTGGCAGACACATAGGTCGGCGCATCTTTCTTGGCGGTTTTGTCTTTCATGCCCGGACGTTCCGGCTCGATGTACGCACCGGAGCAGTACGGGCCGGTTTCGGCCAGTTGCTCGGCGGTGAGCTTCTCGCGCGGAACCCAGTCGAGGTGACTGTAGTCAGCACTGCGAGACTTCAACGCTTTGCCTTTGCTCTGGGTCACCAGCTGAGGCTTGGCCTCGGCTGCAACGGCTTCACCCGAGGCGACCGTGCTGGTCTTCTCGGCCGAGGTGCCGGCCAATGAGCTGACCGCGCCGGCGCTATGCACAGGGCGGGGTGGCAACACGGCAGTGTTCGATTTTGGCGAACATGCCCAGCCACCCGTAGCCGACACAGCGCAGTCATACTGCTCAGCGGCGACCACGTATTGCGTGGCAACAGGTTGCAAAGCCAATAGGCTGCCGGTAACCAGCAGAGGGAATTTTTTACGAAACGCGGGGTATTTTACTGCCATCTTGTAGTCCGGGCTTCCTGCGCGCCATCGGCCCGCTAGGACCGCACGCCTCTCGATGGGCTGAAAAAGATGCTGGATAATAAAGCATGACCCGCACAACGGCTAGGGCCGTCGGAGACCCTTGTAATGCTTGATGAAGATGTACGCCTGCAACAGCTGTCCGTGTGGCTCGATGAGCAATTACCCGCCCTGTTTGCCGATCGCGGCTGGGGCCCGGTTCCGCCTGCAACCCTTACTGCAGCTAGCAGCGACGCCAGTTTTCGGCGCTACTTTCGCTGGCAGGGCGAGGGCCGCACATTCATCGTGATGGACGCGCCGCCGCCTCAGGAAGACTGCCGCCCCTTCGTGAAAATGGCCGGTTTGCTCGCCGAAGCAAAAATAAATGTGCCGGAAATTTTGGCCCAGGACCTCGAACGCGGCTTTTTGCTGCTGCCTGATCTTGGCCGCCACACTTATCTGGACGTCATTAATGACGACAACGCCGACGCCTTGTTTGCCGACGCGTTGAATGCACTGGTGGCCTTCCAGCAACTGCCGCAGCACACGCCGTTGCCCAGTTACGGCCACGCGTTATTGCACCGCGAGCTGCAACTGTTCCCCGATTGGTACGTGCGCCACGAACTGGGACTGGAATTCACCGACGCGCAGCTCGCCGCCTGGCAACGCATCTGCACTGTGTTGATCGACAGCGCGTTGGCCCAGCCAAAGGTGCTGGTGCATCGCGACTACATGCCCCGCAATCTGATGCTCAGCGAGCCGAACCCCGGCGTGCTGGACTTTCAGGATGCGGTGTATGGCCCGGTCACTTACGACGTCACCAGCTTGTTCAAAGACGCCTTCCTCAGCTGGCCCGAGCCGCGTGTGCGCGCCTGGTTGAGCCAGTACTGGCAGCAAGCGCAGGCCTTGAGCATTCCGGTGCAGCCCGACTTTGAAGATTTCCTGCGCGCCAGCGACCTCATGGGCGTACAGCGGCACCTCAAAGTTATCGGCATCTTCGCGCGCATCCGCCACCGCGACGGCAAGCCGAAATACCTGAGCGACGTGCCGCGTTTCTTCTCCTATATAGAAGCGGTGCTCGCGCGTCGTCCGGAACTGGCTGAGCTCGGCGAGTTGTTTGCCAGCCTGCACGCATCCAAGGCGGTGCCCGCATGAAAGCCATGATTCTGGCGGCCGGCAAAGGCGAGCGCATGCGCCCGCTGACCCTGCATACGCCCAAGCCGCTGATTCCGGTCGCCGGCCAACCCCTGATCGAATACCACCTGCGCGCGCTGGCGGCGGCAGGTTTTCGCGAGGTGGTGATCAACCACGCCTGGCTCGGTCAGCAAATTGAAGACCACCTGGGCGACGGCTCGCAGTTCGGCCTGCGCATCGTCTATTCACCCGAAGGCGAACCGCTGGAAACCGGCGGCGGCATCCACAAAGCGTTGCCCTTGCTCGGCGATGAGCCGTTCCTGGTGGTCAATGGCGACGTTTGGACCGACTACGACTTCAGCGCCTTGCCCCGCCAAATAAGCGGCCTGGCTCATCTGGTGATGATCGACAACCCCGCGCACCATCGCGCCGGAGACTTCACCTTGCGCGATGGCCAGCTCAGCGATGCCCATCCCGGCGCGGCCACGCTCACCTACAGCGGCATCGCCGTGCTGGCGCCGGCCCTGTTTGCTGGCTGCCAAGCGGGCGCGTTCAAGCTGGCGCCGCTGCTGCGCGAGGCCATGGCCGCAGGGCGCGTAAGCGGCGAGCATTTCCAAGGGCATTGGGTAGACGTCGGCACCCATGAGCGCCTGGCCGAAGTGGAACAGCTGCTCGCGGTGGCCGGCTGATGCTCTGGCCAGCGACCGTCGTGGGCGCCACCGCCGGGCTGGCGCTGGCCAGTATTCCGGGCGCTTTGCTGGGCATTTTGCTCGGCCAGGTGGTGGACCGGCGCATGGCCCTGGAAAGCTGGGACGACTTGCGCGGCCGGCTCAAAGGCGCGCGGCCGGTTGGCGTGTCGGATCAAGACCTGCTCTTCGTGCTGCTCGGTCGCCTGGCCAAGAGTGACGGCCAAGTGCTCGAAGTGCACATCCAGCAAGCGCGCGCCGAAATGCAGCGCCTGCAACTCACCGACGGCGAACAGCGCCGCGCCATCGACGCCTTCACCCGCGGCAAAAACGGCCAAGACGGCTTGCGCCTGCCGCTGCGTCGTTTGCGCAGCGAACTGCGCGCCGCCGAAGAAGTGCTGCGCGCCTGCTGGCGCATGGCCTGGGCCGACGGCCGCGCCACCAGCACCGAGCGCGAACTGATCGTGCTGTGGGGCAAATGGTTGGGCATAGGGCGCGACGCCGTGGCGGCCCTGGGCGCGGAATTCGAACCGCGCAAAAGCACCAACGTCACCAGCGTGGTCAGCTATGAACAGGCGCTGCGTTTACTGAACGTGGCCCATGGCAGTGATGTGCAAACCATCAAGAACGCCTATCGGCGGCTGCTGAGTCGGCATCACCCCGACAAACTCGTCGGCGCGGGGGCGAGTGCGGCTAAGGTGCGAGAGGCGACTGAGAAAACGCGGGAATTGCACAGTGCGTATGCGGTGGTGAAGGAGCAGCGAGGGTTTCGGTGAGGGTTATTTGAAGAACGGTTTTTGGTGGAGGTTTCGATAGGTGGCGCGCCGATTTTCTTCGCCCGGCGCAACATTCTGGATCCTGAATCGTCGGACCGCCGCCTTCGCGAGGATGACGGTGGTCGTTGCAAAAAACTCCGTCATCCTCGCGAACGCGGGGATCCAGAATTTCGGACCGAAGCTCGAACCACGGATCAACAAAACCCAACCGTCGTACCCAGCCTAAAACAAAGCCCAACCCCAACAACCCTCAAATCCCCGGCGAAGCCGGCTCAACCGGCTCCGGCACTGCATCAGGCTCCGGCGCACTCGCCGGCGTCGACCGATCCGGCCGCGCCGCCCCCGCCTGCACATGCTGGCTCAGCCACCCTTTCACCCGCCGATACAACTGCTCCTGCTCCGTCGCCCGATCCCCCGGCAACGCGCCCATCGCCACCTGGATATACGCCGGATGCTTCTGCCGCTTGCTCGCCTGCGAACGCAGCGTGGCGTTGTCACGGTCCGCCGCCAGGTCGCGGTAGTAGAAATCGCCGGTGGCCAGTTTCAGCGCGGGCACCAGATCCTCCAGCGCTGGCGAAAAGCCGACCGGCTTTTCAGCCGCTATCAGAATCAGATTGCTGACCTGCTTGGGCTTGTTATCCGCCAAATAACGCGCCGCCCAGTAGCCGCCGCTGCCATGGCCGAGCAGCACGATGGCCTTGGCTTTCTGCTCCTGGGCAAAGGCGATGGCCGCTTCGATTCGGGCGCTGACGCGGGTGGCGTGGGTGGTGCGCTGTTCCTCCGTGATGCCGCTGGGTGGCGGCGTGTTGTCGGCCGGCACGGCGGCATTTTCCGGTGTGGTGGCCGGCGCGGGTTCGGTGGTTTCGGCGGGTTTGCTTTCGCCTTCGGCCGGTGGCGTGGCTTGCAGTGGGCGCAGCGGCGGCTCGTCGCCTTGAGGGTCGGGCAGGCTCAGGCTCAAGGTGTGCCAGCCGGCATCGGGCAGTTTTTCCCGCAGCGGCGCCATCGCCAGGGGCCAGTCGGCCGTTTCGCCGTCACCGGGAATTAAAATCACCACGCCGCTGGGCTCGCCCACGTTGGCCAACTTATACAGCGCCAGAAACTGCTCATCGCCGGCCGTGAGCATTTGCCGCTCCTTGGCCGGCACACGTTTGGCCAGGGCGGCGGCATCGTCAACGCTGCGTTCGGCCAGCGGCGCGCGTTCCACTGCGGCGGCGGGCTCGCCTTCTTTGCTGGGCGCCGGTTCATCGGCAGCGTGCACAGCGCCACACAGCAGCAGCGAGACCAGGGCGAGAGCGGGGCGAAGCGACAGCGGCATTGGGCAAGTCCTGAGCGAGAACAATGGGTGCAGCCTAATCGGCAGTCGTGCATTTGTCAGGCGCAGGTTTAGCGGTGCGCCTGCCGGCTGGAGTAAGGTAGGCCGGCTCGCTGTTCCCTCCTGAGGTTTTCGCTGGATGCGCCGCCCGTTGCTACGTTCTGTTTTCTGCGCATTGCTCGCGCTGCTCGGCTTGTTGCCGGGCCTGGCGATGAGCGACGCACCACCCTCGCTGGCGCTGAACAGAGAACAGCAAGCGTGGCTCGAAGCGCATAAACAGCTGCGCGTCGGTGTGGTGCTGCAAGCGCCCTATGCGCAAATGGACCGCCGCCAACAGAAGTTATCCGGCGCCCATATCGACCTGCTGAACGACCTCGCCGCCGCGCTGCACGTCGACCTTATCTGGCAAACCTACCCGGACCAGGCGTCTCTGGAGGCCGCTGCCCAGGCGCGCTTGTTCGACATCGCGCCCGGCCAGATGCAAACCCCGGCCGGCCTGCGCCAGTGGCTGTTCACCGACCCCTACATGCGCGTGCCGCAACTGGTGGTGGGCGCACGGGTGGGCGGCGCGGCGGTGGATTTTGAGCAGTTGGGCAGCAACGACCCAGTGGCCGTGCGCACGCCGAGCGCGGTGGCCGACTACCTGCGCAGCTCCTATTCCAACCTCAACCTGCAAGGCGCCGACAACGAGCGCCAAGCCCTGCGCAATCTGTTGGCCGAGCGCGTGAAATACGTGGTTATCGACGAAGCCCAACTCAGTCGTCTATCCGGCGAGGCCGAGTTCGCCGAGCTGGCCGTGGTCGGCGATATCGGCTTCCCGCAATTGCTGCGGGTGGCCACCCGCCGCGATTGGCCGCAGCTTTCGGCCATCATCGACACAGCCCTGGCCGGGCTCTCGCCCAAACAGCTCGACCAATTGCACAACCGTTGGGTGCAAATCAAATACCCGCGCCTGAGCGAGTCGCCGGGGTTCTGGCAAAACCTCACCAGCCTGTTCGCGGTGCTGCTGGCGGGCGCCGTGGCTTGCCTGTTCTGGCTGCGTCGGCAAGTGCGCCGTCTGGAGCGTGACCTGCTCAGCGCTCGGCACGCCCTGGACCTGCGCCAAGCGGCCGAAGAAGCGCTGCGCCTGACGCAGTTTTCCATCGACCAAAGCACCGTCGGCATTCTCTGGGTCAATTGGGACAGCCACGTGCGCTACGCCAACCGCTCCGCCGAACAATTGCTCGGTTACCCGGCCGGCGGCGTGGTTGAACTGCCGTTGGCCGCCTTCGACCCGAACCTGCACATGGACCGCTGGCTGGCCCTGTGGAAGCGCGCGCGGGGCGGCGACGGCGAGCCGCTGAGCTTCGAAAGTTCGCTGCTGCGCGCTGACGGCACGACCTTGCCAGCGGATGTGTCCCTAAGCTTTTTGCGTTTTCGCCAAGCCGAATACCTGGTGGTGTACATCACCGACGTCACCGAGCGCCGCCGCGCCCTGGCGGCGTTGCAAGAAAGCCAGGCGCGCTTGCAAGGCATTGCCGCCAACGTGCCGGGCATGGTGTTTCGCCTGGAGCGCGCGCAGGTCGGCGCCGAGGTGGAATTCGCCTTTATCAGCGACGGCAGCGAAGGCATGGTCGGCTACCCGGCCGCCGTGCTGCAGGCCTCCGATCGAGGCCTGCGCAGCCTGGTCTACAGCGAAGACAAAACCAGCTACCACGCCACGCAAGACCAAGCCTTCGCCCACGACCGCGACTGGCACTGGCAAGGCCGCATCCTCACCCGCGACGGCGAACAGCGCTGGGCCGACATCAAAGCCATCGCCCGGCGCCTGGATGACAACAGCGTGGTCTGGGACGGCATCGCCTGGGACATCACCGACAACAAACGCATCGAGCTTGAACTGGCCGGCTCGCGCGCCCAGCTGCGCGAATTGTCCGCCCACCTGGAAAGCGTGCGCGAAGAAGAAAAAGCCCGCATCGCCCGCGAAGTGCACGACGAGCTGGGCCAAGTGCTTACCGTGCTGAAGCTGGAAACGTCGATGTGCGAACTGGCGTATGCCGAGCTCGATCCGGGTTTGCAGGACCGCCTCAACAGCATGAAAAAGCTGATCGCCAACCTCTTCCAGTTGGTACGCGACGTGGCCACCGCATTGCGTCCGCCCATCCTCGACGCCGGCATCGCCTCGGCCATCGAATGGCAAGCCCAGCGCTTCGAAGCGCGCACGCAAATTCCCTGCATCGTGCAAGTACCCGACAACCTGCCGGCCCTGGCCGACGCCAAAGCCATCGGCCTGTTTCGCATTCTTCAAGAAGCGCTGACCAACGTGATGCGTCACGCCCAGGCGCATACTGTCGAGCTGCGGCTGGAGCGCGAAGGGGACGATCTGTGTCTGACCGTCGCCGACGATGGCCTCGGCTTTGTCGCCACGCCTGGACGTAGCGCCTCGTTTGGCTTGGTCGGCATGCGCGAGCGTGTGCTGATGCTGGGCGGCACCTTGCGCCTGGACAGCCAGTTGGGCGAGGGCACCACCCTGACCGTGCGCATTCCCCTGGCCGCACGTAACGAGGAGATAGAACCGTGATTCGTGTACTGGTCGCCGAAGACCACACCATCGTGCGAGAAGGCATCAAGCAACTGATCGGCCTGGCCAAAGACCTGTGCGTCGCCGGCGAAGCTAGCAACGGCGAGCAGTTGCTGGAGACCTTGCGGCATACCGAATGCGAAGTGGTGCTGCTCGACATCTCCATGCCCGGCGTCAACGGCCTGGAAGCCATTCCGCGCATCCGCGCGTTGAGCAATCCGCCGGCTATTCTGGTGCTCTCGATGCACGACGAAGCACAAATGGCCGCCCGCGCCCTGAAAGCCGGCGCCGCCGGATACGCCACCAAAGACAGCGACCCGGCGCTGCTACTCACCGCTATTCGCCGCGTGGCGGCCGGTGGGCGTTACATCGACCCGGAGCTGGCCGACCGCATGGTATTTGAAGTCGGCCTGACCGACTCGCGGCCCTTGCACACGCGGCTCTCGGAGCGGGAGTTTTCGGTGTTTGAACGGCTCGTACAGGGTGCCAACGTTAACGACATTGCTCAGCAGCTGGCGCTGAGCAACAAGACCATCAGCACGCATAAAGCGCGGCTGATGCAGAAGCTGAATGCAGCGTCGGTGGCGGATCTTGTTAAGTATGCGATGGAGCATAAATTGGTGTAGCCGCGCTGCACTTGTAGGAGCCGGCTTGCTGGCGAACCGTGGAAAAGGAATTCGCGACCTTCGTTTGCAGGGTTCGCCAGCAAGCTGGCTCCTACGGGAATACGCCGATCAACGTCGTTAGCCATCCTCACCCCGCCCAAACATCCGTCATCCCCGCGCAGGCGGGGATCCAGAGTTTTGTGCCGGGCGCGGGCGTGAGGGATGCGGATAGCTTCAACGCCGGACCCAAAATCGTGTGCAGTCCAACATGTCTGTACGCCGAGAAATTCTGGATCCCCGCGTTCGCGAGGATGACGGATGTGTTTTCGGGAGTCTGGGTGGGTCCGTCGGATTTCGGGCGGGCGTAGGCGCCCAAACCACCGTCATCCCCGCGCAGGCGGGGATCCAGAGTCTTGTGCCGAGCGCAGTCGTGAACGATGCGGATAGCTTCAATGCCGGGCCCAAGATCGTGTGCAGTCCAACATGTCTGTACGCCGAGAAATTCTGGATCCCCGCCTTTGCGGGGATGACGGATGTATGTGCGGGAATAGGCGTAGGGCCTGCAGATTGCCCAAACCACCGTCATCCCCGCGCAGGCGGGGATCCAGAGTTTTGTGCCGAGCGCAGTCGTGAACGATGCGGATAGTTTCAAAGCAGAACCCAAAATCGTGTGCAGCCCAACATGTCTGTACGCCGAGAAATTCTGGATCCCCGCGTTCGCGAGGATGACGGATGTATGTGCGGGAATAGGCGTAGGGCCGGCAGATTGGCCAAACCACCGTCATCCCCGCGCAGGCGGGGATCCAAAGTCTTGTGTTGGGCGCAGGCGTGAGGGATGCGGATAGCTTCAAGGCCGGACCCAAGATCGTGTGCAGTCCAACATGTCTGTACGCCGAGAAATTCTGGATCCCCGCGTTCGCGGGGATGACGGATGTATGTGCGGGAATAGGCGTAGGGCCGGCAGATTGGCCAAACCACCGTCATCCCCGCGCAGGCGGGGATCCAGAGTCTTGTGCCGAGCGCAGTCGTGAACGATGCGGATAGTTTCAAGGCCGGACCCAAGATCGTGTGCAGTCCAACATGTCTGTACGCCGAGAAATTCTGGATCCCCGCGTTCGCGGGGATGACGGATGTGTGTGCGGGAATAGGCGTAGGGCCGGCAGATTGGCCAAACCACCGTCATCCCCGCGCAGGCGGGGATCCAGAGTTTTGTGCCGGGCGCAGGCGTGAGGGATGCGGATAGCTTCAAGGCCGGACCCAAGATCGTGTGCAGTCCAACATGTCTGTACGCCGAGAAATTCTGGATCCCCGCGTTCGCGGGGATGACGGATGTATGTGCGGGAATAGGCGTAGGGCCGGCAGATTGGCCAAACCACCGTCATCCCCGCGCAGGCGGGGATCCAGAGTCTTGTGCCGAGCGCAGTCGTGAACGATGCGGATAGTTTCAAAGCCGGGCCCAAAATCGTGTGCAGCCCAACATGTCTGTACGCCGAGAAATTCTGGATCCCCGCGTTCGCGAGGATGACGGATGTGTTTTCGGGAATCTAAGAACGTCTGGCAGATCGCGGACAAGAACACGCGATGAGGCGGGCGCAACCGCCCCGATCAGCGCATCTAGTATTTCTCCCCCGGAACCCCCCACAATCGCGCCCCATAACAACAAGCCGAGCACACTCAGCATGGAAAAACTCCTGGTCGTCGAAGACGCACCCGAAATCCGCGAGATGGTTTCGCTGTATCTGGTGAACGCCGGCTATGAAGTGCTCAGCACCCCCTCGGGTCATGAGTGCATGCGCTTGTTCGAACGTCATCAACCCGCCGCTGTAATCCTCGATATCGGCCTTCCCGATATCGACGGCCTTACCGTCGCCGCCCAGCTGCGCAGTAAAAGCCCGCAAATCGGCATCATCCTGGTCACTGTGCGTGACGACGATTTCGACCGCGTGGCCGGTCTCGAAACCGGGGCCGATTGCTATATCACCAAGCCCGTCAACCTGCGTGTGTTGCTCGCGCAAATTCGCAGTCTGCTGCGTCGCCGTCAGGGCGATAAGACGGATCAGGATGTGCTGCTCGGTACTTACAAAGTGGATTTGCTGCGCCGCCGAATCAGCGATGAAGAGGGCAGCGATGTGTCGCTGACGGCGGGCGAATTCGCCTTGCTGGTGGGGCTGATCGAGCGGCGCGGCAAGCCGGTCAATCGCAACGATTTGCTCGCCTGTTTGCGTCATGGTCTTGAGAGTGAAGACTCCGGGGATTTGCGCACCGTCGACACGCTGGTGGCCCGGCTGCGGCGCAAACTTGAGCTCAATTCCAACCGCCCGCAATTGATCCAGACCGTCTACGGCCGGGGTTACAAGCTGGCGGTGCAAGGCGAGATGTCAAACTGATGGCGCCTGGCCGCTGACGGCTGTCAACGGTTGTTCACAAGCATGAACGACCACGACTAGTTCACGTTTGACCGCCCGACCGACAATGCCTGTTGTGGAAAGTTCCCGACAGCGAGGTCGTCATGGTTAAGCGTAATTCCCCCCAGCACCCTGCAGCACAGGCTGTAGCCGCGAATTTGGGACCGCGCTTCCAACCCAACCGTATCACCGCCGCGCTGCTTGCCAGCCTCGGCGTGATACCGGCGTGGGCGACCGCCGCTGGCAACAACATTACCGTGCACGACGGTAACTTCGGCGCCGGCATCGGTTCGGTGTCGGGCATGACCACGGCAACCAACATCGCCAACACCAGCGCCACGGTAACGGACATCACCACCGCCACGGTGCATGGCAATACCGGTTTCAACTCCTTCGGCAACTTCGTGGTTGGCCAGGGCAATACCGTGAATTTGCACGTGCCTACCGGCGCGGCGAATCTGGTCAATCTGGTGCACAACGCCAAGGCCGAAATCAACGGCACGCTGAACGGCATCTCGGCCGGCAAGATTGGCGGCAACATCATTTTTGCTGACCCTAACGGTCTGGTCGTCGGGGCCAGCGGTGTGGTTAACGTCGGCAGTCTGGTGGTCACCACGCCGACCGCCACCGACATGCGCAACCTCGCCACCATCGCCCACGGCGGCACCACTGCCGAAGCCACGGCGGCCGTTACGGCGCTGACGACGGGCCAGTTCGATGGCGGCAGCGGCACGGTGGAAATCAAGGGCACGGTCAACACCTCCGGCTCGATCAATTTGTTCGCCGCCTCAGCCGTGGTTGCCTCCGGCGCCTCGCTGCAAGCCGGTACCTCGGCGGCCGAAACGGTGTTCGTCAACACCGTGAACCTGCAAGGCGTGAGCGTCGGCACGGGCCTGGCGCAAGCTAATGGCTCGATCAAGATCGTCGGCGAAAACGGCGTGGAGGTCAGCGGTGAGCTGGCCGCGCTGATGGCCGACAACTCGGGCGGCAACGTGCAGATCGCCAGCTCGAAAAAGGTCGAGTTGAAGAACGGCGCACTGGTCAACACCAGCGGCGCGGCCGGCAAAGATGCCGGTGACGTGATCGTCGAAGCGCCGAGCATTACCGTGGCCAGCGGCGCCAAAGTCAGCACCACCGCCAGTGGCGCCGGCAAGGCGGGCGACATCACCGTGCAAGCGCTGAGCGACATCAGCTGCACCTTCTGCGGTGACGACAACACCACCGCCGCGAACCTGAATTTGCTGCCATCCACCCCGCGCGCCATTTTTGCCGGCGGCCTGGGCGTTGCCAGCGTCACCCTGGAAAGCGGCTCCACCCTCGACGCCAGCCACAGCAGCGACGCCAGCAAGGCCGGCAACGTGACCGTGCAAGCCTTCGCCACCGACCAGCAGTTGGCCGGCTGGACCACCGCCACCGCGAGCGTGAATGTCGGCGGCTTGATCCGTGGCCGCGACATCGTCATCGACGCACGCAGCAAAGCGATCATCAAACCGCTGTGGGCCAGCAGCCTGCTGAGCCTGGACAACGTGTCGGCGTTCGGCACGCTGTACGACTCGCTGAATACCTACAACCGCGACGATTTCAAGTCGATGCTGGCCGACAACCCGGCGAACTTCAGCGAGCTGCTGGCGCTGCAAGATTTCATCGGCCTGCAAATTGTCAGCTCCGACGCCACCGTCAAGGTCGCGGCCACCGCCGATCTCAAAGCCGGCAATAACCTCAGCGTGACCGCCGAAAGCACCCGGCAGATCGACAGCAATATCAACGGCAAAGTCGAAGGGCTGAACAGCCTGATTCCGTTTGGTCTGGGGTTAACTTACGGCAGCCTGAAAGGCGAGACCTCGGTGGAAGTGGCCAGCGGCGCCAAGCTCACCGCCGGCAATGATTTACTGCTCGAAGCCACCAGCGACAACACGCTCGACCTGGACACCAAGGCGGTCAACAGCCACGACGCTGCCGGCAATGCACTGACCACCATGGGCTTTGCCTTTGGCATGGGCGTGACCGATCTGGACACCCATGTAACGGTGAACAAGGGCGCGCAAGTTGACGTCACCCGCGACATCACCGCTCGCGCGGTAGCCGAGCAAACCCTGAAAAACAACGTGTCGTTCGACGCCATTGGCCTGGGCGCCAGCGGTGGCCCGGCGTTGGCGTTGTCGATGTTCGAGAGCAGCACCCAGGCGCAGTTCAATGCTGACCTGAGCAAAGGCCGCAACCTCAACGTCAGCGCCGTCGACATCATTTACGAGCAAGCCACCAAAGCCGAAGTAAAGGTGGGCAAGGGCTCGTTCGACTTCCTGGTTTCCAAGCTGACCAACCCCTCGATCAGCTTTATCACACCGAAAATCACCAGCCTGCTGGGCATTACCCTCGACGAAGCGCAGCCCACCAATGGCAGCAAATTACGTGTGGGTTCGGCGGTCGCGATCACCCTGGCCGAGCACAACGCGCAAGCGCTGTTGGGCGCGGCGAGCAGCAACTCGTTGAGCGTGGATGTCAGCGGCGACGTCAGCGTGCAAGCGCTGCAATACCAGGCCAGCCTGCGCAACACCGCCTCCAGCGCGATCAATTCCAACGTCAAAGAAAAAGACACCGCCGCGCGTTCCATGAGCGTGGCCATGGTTTACGGCCAGTTGCAGCAAAACACCAAGGCGCTGATTGGCGACAACGTCACCGTCAAAGCCAGCCACATCGGCGTGGGCGCCAAGAACGAAGTGCCGATCAACGACAAAGCGGCCGTTTCGTTTGGTAGCCAGAACGAGTGGAGTTCGCTGAGCGATTGGTACAACGGCCTCAAAGACATGGCCAAAGCCGTGAGCAGCCCAGGCGACTTGCCGAGCCAATACGCCAACGCCACCGGCGATGCCGACAAGCTCGGCCTGGCCGGCGCCGTGTCGGTGATGAAGAACGACATCAACGCTGCCGCCTGGGTCGGCGACAACAGCAGCCTCACCACCACCGGCACCGGTGCGTGGAGCAGCGAGCTGTGGCGCGACCTCGACACCAACGGCAACCTGCTCAAACTGTGGACGCTGCAAACCGATAACTGGAGCAACACCACGCCCGCCAACGGCAGCAACAATTGGGCGGCTCCGGTCAGCCTGTTGGCCGAAAACCGCGTCGAGCGTCTGGCCGTGGCGGGCAACTTCAGCATTGCCTTGTTTGGCTCCAAATCCGAAAAAGGCAGCGCGGTCGGCGCGGGCCTGAACATCATGCTGCACGACAGTTCGGCGGTTGCCGGTATTGGCGCCGGCACGCAGGTCACCAGCAAAGGCGTGTCGGTGGCGGCGAAGGAAAAAGACCTGCTCATCGGCATCAGTCCGTCTGCCGGCAAAGGCCCGAGCGCGGCGGGCAATGGCTCGCTGGTGCTGGCCCTGATCGACACCACGGTGAATGCCTCGATCAACAACGGCGCCACGGTCAAAGCTGATCGCGTCGACATGGATGCCAAGCACATCCTTGGCCTGTGGAGCGCGGCGGGTGCGCTGGGCTTCTCCGAAGACACCGGCGTCGGTGCCGGCATTGCGGTCAATTATGTGAAGACCGACGTGCAGGCGCTGATTGGCGACAACCGCCAATGGCGCGCCCTGAGCATCCCCGGCGTGCTGGGCGTGTCATCGACCTGGAATGTCGATGAGCTCGACATGCAAGCCGTATCCAGCGGGCAGAGCGGTGCGTTTTCCCTGGCCGGCGCCGTGGCGCGCACAGACAAGGAAAAGCAGGACGCCGCCACCGCGAATCAGGACGCCTCGGGCGGCGCCGCCAGCAAGGCCACCTCCTTGCTCGGCGCCATCACTCAGGGCCTGGGCGATGTGCTGAGCGAAGCCAAAGCCAAGTGGAACCAAGTTAAAAACATGCTCGACGACGACCCGACGCGCACCGGTGAGGTGCCGCAGTCGTCGCTGGCCGTGGCCGGTTCGGTGAGCATCAACGTGTCGCGGCAAACCACCCGCGCGCGCCTCGGCGATATCGTGCTCGACCCACGCGACCCGGCCGTTAAAGGCAGCAAGGTCAACGTGCTGGCGCTGAACCAGACGCACCAGTTCGCCGGCTCAGGCGCAGGCGCCATTACCCTGGCGAAAAACGGCAACCAGTCACAAACCAGTTCCGCATTGGCCGGCGCCATTGCCGCCAACGCCCTGGCCAACGTCACCACTGCCGAAGTGGTAAACGCCACCCTGAATAACAACGACCTGCTCAAGGTGTACGCCGCCACCGATGGCGACCTTATCGCCATGGGCCTGGGCCTGGCCGCTGCGACAGCGGGTTCGGTTTCCAACGATGCGAAAGCCATTTCCGGCTCGTACGGGCAGTTCACCAACAGCACCGTGGCACGGGTGCAGAACAGCACCATCTCCGGTCGCGCCAGTGCGCCAAGCACGGTTCAAGTGTTGGCCTACGACCGTTCCCGCTCGCTGATTGGTGGCGGTGCGTTTGCCGGTGCCAAAGGCGCTAGCGGCAGTGCCGTCGGCGCTTCGGTAACGCTGGCGTATATCGCCAACGCCATCAAAGCCGAATGGCTGGGCAGCACGGCGAGCACGTTCGCCACCCTCGATGTCGGTGCCTACAGCGCCACGCAAACCTTGCTCGCCGCCCTTGGCGTAGCCGCGACCTCGGGCGAATCCGGCGCCGCGTCGATTTTCGCCGGTGTGCTCGACAACCAAGTCACTGCCCGCGTCGATGGCTACACGCCAAGCGGCGGTAGTCTGAAAACCTCCAGCCTCACTGGCGGTGCGGTGAATGTGCAGGCGCGCAGCGTCTCCAGCCTTACCGACCTGGACAGCAAATTCGACACCAATGCCGCCGGCACCCTGGCGGGCGCCGACCTCGGCTACGAAGACAGCCTGTCGAGCATCGACGTCAACGCCACGACCACCGATGGCAGCGATACCGATAACGACGGCAAGTACGACGGCACCACCCACTCGCTGTTCGACGGCAAGGTGTCGGGCGAGGCGATTCTGGGTATCGCCGGTTCCGTGGCCATCGGCGGCAAGAGTGCAGGCGGCGCGGCGTTTGGTTTGATCTACGCCGGCAGTGACTACCTGGCGAGCATGGCCAACGTCAGCACCGACCTCACGGGCGCGCTGAAAGTAGCCGCTTACAACGCCACCGAGGTGTTGGCCGCCGCGGTGGGCTTTGCCGGTTCCGGCAAGGGAGCTTCGCTGGGCTCGGGCACCGCCGTGGTCGACCGTGGCACGGTCAAAGCACAAATTCTCGGCAGCGCCGCGCAACCGCTGAGCATCCAGGCCGGCACGCTTGATTTGTCGGCACAGAAAGCCGGCGGTTATTACTCGCTGGCCGGTGCGATTTCTTTCGGTGGCAAAGGCGCCATCGGCGGCGCCGTGGCGCTGACCGACATCGAACAAACCGTGCAGGCGCAGCTGGCTTACGTCACCGCCACCCTGAGCGGCAATGCCGCCATCGTCGCCGCGCAACAAAGCCAGATTGGCAGCGTGGCCGTGGCGGGCGCAGCCGGTTCCGGCGGCACTGCGCTCACCGGTTCGGTGAGCTACAACCGCATCGCGGGCGCCACCGAGGCGCTGCTCGATCACAGCACCCTTACCGCCAAAGCCCTGAGCGTGTACGCCAGCCAGCCGGGCTTGAGTAACAGCATCTGGTCGGCGGCGGGCAATATTTCCCTGGCCGACGGCGGCGCAGCCATTGGCGCCGCTTTCGCCTACAACCAGTTGAGCGGCACCCGCAGCGCGTTGTTGAGCAACAGCACGGTCAACCTCAGCGGCGACCTCACCGTGCTCAGCGGCCTGGACGGCGAAATCTACGGCATCGCCGTGGGCGGCGCCGGCGCCAGCAGCGGTGCGGTGAATATTTCGTCGGTCAACAACGTCATTCTCGGCCAGGACTATGCCGGCATCACCGGCAGCACCGTGACCCAAACCGGCGGCGCCGACCTCAGCGTCAAAGCCAGCAGCGGCAACGGCCTGACCATCGGCTCGCTGGCCGGCGCCGTGACCTATGGCGGCAACGGCTCGTTCGGCGCCGCCTCGGCGGTGAACATCATCAACGCCGACCGAACCGCCACCATCAGCGGTTCCACCGTGACCGGCTTCGACGACGCCGTGGTGCGCACCGGCGCCAATCAGGAAATCAATACCATCGCCGTGACAGCGGGCGGCGGCGGCAATATCGCCGTCAACGGCGCAGTCACCACCAGCGTGCTGAAAGGCACCGAAACGGCTTCGGTGATCGGCGGCAGCCTCAGCGCCAACTCGCTGGATGTGCGCGTAGAAGGCAACCGCACCATCAACGCCCTGGCCGCCACCATCACCGGCAGCGGTGGGTTGTCGGTGGGCGCGGCAGACGCCAACAGCCTGATCACCCTGACCCGCGACGCGCGCATTTCCGGCAGCACCCTGACCATCGCCGAGCAGCTCGACGTGCAAGCACGCGGCGCCATGACCGTGCGTTCTGCCGCCGTTGGCGCGGGCGGTTCGAGCAATGCCGCCGTCGGCGCTTCGGTGGCCGTGAACCTGCTGGAAGGCAAGGACCTGGCAACGCTCAGCGGCGTTACCCTGACCGGCGCCGACACCGTCAACGTGCTGGTCGAAGACGGCACTGCCACGGTGAAAACCCTGGCCGGTAACGTGCAAGGCGCCGGCAACGGTGCGGGCGCTGGTGCCGTGGCGGTCACGCAGATCACCCAGGAACGCAGGGCGCTGATCGAAAACAGCAGCCTGACCCTGGACCCCAACGCCAATTTCACCAAGCTCACGGTGTCGGCGTTGACCACCGCGCAAATCGACACCCTGGCCCTCAGTGGCGCCGGTGCCGGTACGGGCGCGGCGGTGTTCTCCAACACCACCAACCTGATTGGCGCCGTCACCACGGCGGCCATCGACACCAGCAAAGGCAGCGCCGATAACGTAGCGATTACCGCCAAAGACGCCTCCACCATCAACTCGCTGGCCGGCGGCGCCGTGGGCGCTGGCAGCGTGGCGGTCGGTGTGGCCGCCGCGGTCAACCGCATCACCAACCAGATTGAAGCGCGCCTGTCGGGCAACAAAGACCTCAGCACCTGGACCGTCAAGCAATTGCTGGTAACGGCCGGTTCCGACGCCGTGATCAACTCGGCGTCGATCTCGGCCGGCTTCTCCGGCACCGTCGCGGTGTCGGCGGGTATCGCCACCAACCTGATTCAAACCGCCGCCAAGGCGCTGATTAATGGCGGCGCGCTGGTCAAGGCCAGCGAAGACGTCGGCGTGCTCGCCAACAACCGCGACGTGATCCGCTCCGGCGCCATGGTGGTTGCCGGCAGCGGCACCGCCGCCGTGGCCGGCCTGGTGTCGGTCAACCAACTGGAAAGCACCACCGAGGCCGGCATTGCTGGCGCTGCCACGCGGGTCGACGCCTTGGGCGGCGGCACCAACGGCTTGTCGGTGGACAACGGCATTCTCAGCAACGCACCCGACGTTAACGCCTGGGCCGATGCCGAACAGTTCAACCCGGTGCTGGACCTGAAAACCGGCCTGGAAACCGTGCACGGCATCGCCGTTCGCGCCGGTTCCCTGCAGCAGCTCGGCCAGTTGAGCCTGAGCACGGCGGTGTCGCTGGTGCCGATTGCCAGCGCCGCCGTCTCCGGCCTGAGCAACACCAGCCTGGTCAGCGGTAAAACCACGGCGTATATCGACGACGCCAAGATCAACCAGGACGCCGGCACCGCCAGCGCCGCCATCACCGGGCAGCAAGTCAGCGTGGCGGCGTCCAGCCACAGCTTCACCTTTGGCGGTGTGTTCAGCGGCGCGGTGTCGCTAGGTGCTGCGGCCGTGGCGGCCGCCATCGACACGGTGATCATGGACCGCGCCACCACCGCGCGCCTGAGCAACGTGACGCTCAACAGCCGGGGCCAAACCCTGGTTCGCGCCAACTCGACGCAAGCGGCAAGCGACATCGTCACCACCCTGGGCGGGGGCATTGTTGGCGTCGCCGGCAGCGGCGGTGTGCTGATTCTTAAAGGCAGCACGCAGGCGCTGGTGAACACTGGCAGCAAACTCGACGTCGGTTCGCTGAAGCTCAACGCGGTATCGCTGAACCGTCTTGCACCTAACGTCGCCACCTTGTCCGGCGGCGCGGTCGGCGCTGGCGCCAGCGTCGGTTATGCCAGCAACCAGAGCCTGGTTCGCGCCTGGATCGGCGAACAGGCCAGCGGCGGCGCACGCACCAGCGTGGCTAGCAGCGGCCAGGTCGATGTGGACGCCAGCACCAACACCGGCATTCTCGCCACCGCTACCAGCGCTTCGGGCGGCGGCGCGGCCATGGCCGGTTCCACCGCCGTGGTGATGTTGGAAAACACCACCGAAGCCGGCGTCGGTTACGCCGATATCGGCACCAGCTCTACCTATGCCGGTGGCCTGAGCATTACCGCCAAAGACCGTCTCGATGCGCTGTTGGTGGGCGGCTCGGTGGCGGCCGGCGCCGGCGCTTCAGTCGGCGCAGCGGCCAGCGTATTGGTGGCCAACAGCGCCACCCGCGCGCAACTGCTCAACAGCACCGCGTACCTGAAAAACCAGTTGAACGTCGACGCCCAACGCGAAGTGGATGCCACGCTGAAAACCGTGACCGCCAGCCTCTCGGGCAACTCGGCGTTGGGCGGCAGCATCGGCCTGTTGCTGCTCGGTTCCGGCGTGCTGACGCAGGAAGGCAGCAACCCGCTGGACGAACTCGACAACGGCGGCAACGGCACCCTGAGCCTGAGCGACAAACTCGGCTCGCACAGCAACGCCAACCTCGATTACCAAACGGTCAATCAGCCGGCCAACGGCGACCGCGCCACGCTGACCACCACCAGCAACAGCAGCGACACAACGCGCCTGAACACGGCCACCAGCAACGTGGCGGTGAAGTCGCGCCTGCAGAACACCAATTACAAGCAGGAAACCGTTGCCCGCGTCAGCGCCAGCACGGTCAAGGTCAACGGCGCCAGCAGCGTCACGGCCAGCGACAAGCTCTATTCCAGCAACCTGGCGGGCAGCGCCGTGGTTGGCGGCGCCGCGTTTGGCGCGGGCATCGCCTACACCTTGTCCAACGCTCGGGTAATCGCCGAAGTGCTGGGCGGCAGCCTGACCACCAACGGCCTGACACTCAACGCCGTGGCGCAAAACCTCAACACCTCGCCGGCGGTCACGGTGAAAGCCATCACCGGCACCGGCGGTCTGGGCATTGGCCTGGGCGCGGCCATTGGCGTGGCGACGCTGAACAACCTGGTCAACGCCAACCTCGGCGGCACTGTCTCCAGCAGCGGCGCGTTGACCGCCTCGGCCAGCGACAAACAGGCGCTCGACGTACAAGCCCTCGGCGTAACGGCCGGCGGCCTCGGCGGCGCCGGGCTGGTGCTGGGTGTGGCGGCGCATAACAGCACCGTCACCACCAACGTGGCGGCCAACGCCACCGTCAGCGGCACCGATGTGTCGCTCTCGGCCAGCTCGCAAGCGCCAGTGACCCTCAAGGCGCAAGGTGCTGCCGGTGGTTTGCTGGTGGGTGTGAACGCGGCGGTGATCACCGCCAAAGACCTCAGCAGCGCCACCGTATCGGTGGGCAATAACGCCAGCGTCACGGCCAGCAACGCGCTGACGGTGAAGGCCGAAGCCAGCCCGCAACTCAAGGCCGAAAGCCTCAGCGTGGCACTGGGTGGTTTGGTGTCGGCGGGTGCGTCGGTGATTGATGCGCTGGCCAAGGCCAGCACAAGCGTGACCTTTGGCAGCGGCGCGCTGCTGCAAGGCAAAAGCGCGACGTTCAACAGCCTGATCACTCAGAACGGCAACAACGACACCGTTAACGTGCACGGCTTCGGCGTCAGCGGCGGCGTTGGCGTGTCGGCCAATGCCGTGGTCGCCAACGCCCACAACGAAAGCACCAGCCTGTTGCAAAGCCAGAACAGCACCCGCTTCGTCGGCGTGGGCGGCGGCAACTGGACGTTCGCAGTCGGTACCGACGTGGTTCAGCGCGCCTCCACCGAAGGTTATGCCGGCGGTTTGCTGGCCGTGGGCGCCACCGTGGCGCAAGCCACCGCCGACACCAGCACGCAAGCGCTGGTCAACGGCGTGTTCAGCGGCAGCATGGGCGCGCTCAATGTGTCGGCCAATTCCAGCGTCGATAACCTGGCCAGCTCGGTATCGGGCCAAGGCGGCCTGGTCAGCGGGGCGGCCGCTATCGCGAAAACCTGGGACAACAGCACCACCAAAGCGGCGCTGTATGCCGTGGGTGGCAGCGGCACGGCCGCTGCATTCAGTGCGGTGAATCTGGCGTCGTATCACCTGTCGACCTTCAACAGCTTCGTCAACAGCACCAACGCCGCCTTGCTCGGCGCCAGCGGTGCGCATGCCATCAACAGCGTGAACCTGACCACTACCAGCGAACTGGTCGGCGGCTCTTACGTCACCACCAAGGCATACGAGCAAAGCGCCCGCAGCGATGTGGTGAAACCCGATAGCGCCGATTTCAATGTGGTGTCCGGCTCTGGCGGCGTGGTCGATGCGGCCGCTGCACTGAGCACCAGCGCCATCAACCTGACCACGCAAAGCAGCCTCGGCGACGGCGTGCGTCTGACCCTGGCGGGCGACTGGCGCAACCCGAATCACATGAAAGTGCAGGCCTACAACTACGTGTATGGCCGCGACAAAGTGAAGCTCGACAGCGGCGGCGCAATCTCCATCGCCAAGGCCGATTCGACTATTGAAGTGAAGCAGTCCAACGCCAGCGTGTCGGTGGGCAAAAACGCCGACATCTGGAGCGTCGGCGATGTGGTGTTGTCGTCCAGCGGCCTGTACGACATCGACGCCCGTGCCAACGCCAAAACCTACGGCCTGGCCGGCGCCGCGATGGGCAACAGCCTGGCCAAGGTCAGCGCCAACTACACCGTGCTGGTGGACAGTAACGCCAAGCTCTTCAGCTATGGCGACACCAAGCTCTACAGCGGTTTCGACATCAGCGGGGCGATGAACAAAGCCACCCTGACCGCGCGCACCGACCTCTGGAACAACACCGCCTTCCCGGTGGTGAACGACCCTGAAGCCGAAGCCAACTACCAGCGCAACAGCAATGTCACCGTCAACGCCGGCAGCAGCTTGCGCAGCGTCGGTGACATTTACGCCTACGCCGGCACCGGCTACGGCGTGCTGACGGGCGAGGGCATCGGCAAAGACCTGTACCGCGAAGCGGCCGCCGCGTTGATCAAGGCGCTGGGCGGCAGCGTGTCGCTGGACATCACCGGCGGCAAAACCGTGCTCAACGCCGGCCTGGCCAAAGTGACCGTTAACGGCACGATGGAAACCGGCGTCTACAGCCAGCAAATTTTGCACATCACCGGCCTCAAGTACCTGGTCGATGGCGTGGTGGTGGACCCGAAAAACGTCACCGCCAGTACCACCGGCACCCTGACCGTGCTGCCGGAGTTCAGCCAGATCAGCGACGGCATCACCTGGAACATGACCAGTGGCGATTACTCGCAACTGCTGACTGCCCGTGTGGCGCAGCTGCAAACGCAGCTCGGCAACTACGGCCTCTCGCCGTTGGAGAAAGCCGCGTTCCAGGCCGAGCTCAACCTGCTCAACCAGACCCTGCACAAGCTCTACGTGCAAATGGGCGGCACCGCAGCCGACGGCACGCTGCCAGGCCAGCTCAACGTGCTGATTCTGAACGTCGATCCGATCCTGGCGCGTCCGGGCAATATCTTCGTCAAGGGCGATCAACTGGTGGGCAGCGGCGCGCTGCATGCACCGGGCGACGCCAAAATTGAAATCATCAACGACAGCGCGGCGTTCCTCAGCCTGGCGGGCCTGGAAATTCCAAACCGCGAGGGCGGTCAGCTGTTGTTCAACGACACCAAGATGCTCAACAAGGCCGGCATCACCTCGGCCAACCGAGGCAACGCGGCGGCCAACTTCAACGTCATCGAAGTGGCCGAAAACTCGGCGGCGCCGGTGATTACGGTGAAGAACACCTTCAACCCGGCCAACGGCATTATCGACAGCTCGGGCTTGAAAATGCCGGCGCCGGATATCTATGTGCAGGGCACCATCAACAACAAGCGTGGCCTGATCGATATCACCGCCAGCTACGGCAGCATCTACGCCAACGCCGACATCCGTGGCCAGAGCCTCAAGCTCACCGCCGGCCAGGATTTCGTGCTCAACAACCTCGACGCCTTCACCCACATCGGTGGCGACCCGGCGAGCAACAACGCCAACGGCGTGCTCAAAGGTCCGGCCGCTGGCAGCGGCGTGGTCGCCGGCAACAACGTGGTGATCAACGCCCTGTACCTGAACATCAACGGCCTGGTGCAGAGCGGTGTGCAGGATTGGAGCGTGACCCTCAACGACGCCAACTTCGCCGCGCTCGATGGCCTGCGTGCAGCGTGGAAACGCGGCGGCGCGGCCATCGTGCAACTGGCAACCACCGACGCCCGCAGCGGCGCCATCGGCTACAGCTACAACTTCCTCACCGAGAGCATCGTGCTCGACAAAGTGGAAGTGGCGGGCGGCTACATGGAGCTTTCCGGGCACATCATGAGCACCGGCAACGGCGCGCTGAAAGTGCTCGACGGCTACAGCCAGGTGAAGGTGGTGAACAACACCACGCGCCAACTGAACATCACCGGCATCGACCTCGGCTCAGGCGTGGAAGGCACCCTGCGCATCAACGACGTGGGCCGAGTGGCGGCCAACCCGAACGACGTCTGGTCGACCATTTACACCCACGCCGGCAATGCCGTGCAGCAATACGAAGGCTGGAGCAACGCGGTGAAAGCCACGTCGCAGTACCTGGTGAAAACCACTAATGGCCGCGACACCAGCTACAACACCACCGACAACCGTTCCTACGTGTGGCTGCAAGGTCGCGACACCAGCGACACCACCACCAAGGTCGAGTACTGGGACGAGTTCTGGGGCTTCGTGCCCTCAGGCGACGGCTCTACCCTGAGCCTCAACACGGTGAAAGGCGCCAGCACGCCGATTGAAGGCGCCGAGTACATGGGCGACGCCAGCAACGTGCCGGGCGGTTTGGCCACCGGCGCGGTGAAAACCCAGGCGGACGAACGCTACGCCACCACCGGTGCCGAAGTGATCCGCAAAGACATGGGCGGCTACTGCAAGAAGCACTTCATCTGGTGCCAGGTGTACCGCACCACGCGCACCACCGTGACCCAGCAGGGCTTCAAGGAAATTGACCGCTACACCGTGCGCGCCGACTCCGACATCGCCGTCAGCTTCATCGGCTACGACGCCGGCAAACTGGACGTGACCTCGTACGGCAACGTCAGCCTGCTCGGCTCGCTGTTCAACGAAAGCGGCACTACCAGCATCACCCTCAACGGCGGCAAGGCACTGAGCCAAGGCTCGAACGCGGTGCTGATTTCCGCCAAGGACCTGAACCTGTCGGCCGGTGCCCTGGGCGATGCGGCGCAAGCGCTGCGTGTGCAGGTGAGCAACAACCTGTCGGCGGTGGCCAGCAACAACATTTACCTGCAAGGCATCAAGGCCACCGGTTCGGCGGGTCTGAACCTCAGCGCTCTGCAAGCCGGCGGCAACGTCAACGTCAGCACCCAGGGCGACCTCACCGCGAACAGCGGCGTGGTGGTCAAGGGGCAGGGCATCAGCTTGCAGGCGGCCGGCAACATCGGCGGCGCCAACACCGTGCTCAACCTCGACACCGGCAGCCTCAGTGGCTCGGCGATGCTCAAGGCCGTGGCCGGTGGCGATATTTATGTAGAAGAAACCAGCGGCGACTTGTGGCTCGACCAGGTGCTGGCGGGCGGCAACATCGGCATCAAAGTGCGCAACGGCGACCTGCTCGATGGCAACACCACGGTCAGCTACGACGAGCGCAAGCTCAGCGAAATGCAGGCGTTGTGGAACAGCATGGGCCTCACCGGCACGCAGGCTGCCGACGCACTCACCGCACAAAAAACAGCGCTGCTCGAAGCTGGCAACCAGCGTTATTCGCAGTACTGGGCCAAGCGTGGCCTGAGCCTCGACAGCAACACCGGCGTGTGGTCAGCCAAGGCCTTCGACGCCAATCAGGCCTTGCTCAGCGCCACCCAGATCACCCAACTCAAGGGCCTGGGCTGGACCGATGCGCAAGTGACCAGCGAACAAGCCCGTCGCGTGGCCGATTACACCGCCATGAACGCCGAGTTCGGCGGCCAGAGCTACAACGAGAATTACCAGTACGCCCTGAGCGACGCGCAGCTGACGCAAATGAACAGCACCGCCGCCTGGACCACCGACCAGCTGCAATTCTCCATTGCCGCCAGCTTGCTTAACCGTGGCAGCAGCTCATCGGCCACCAACGAAGCGATGAACATTTCCGGCAAGAACGTCACCCTGCAGGCCAACCGCATCGGCAAGGCGCTGGACGCCGACGTGCAGTTCGACCTCAGCAATGGCGGCGGCGCCAACCTGAGCACCGCACAACGTGCGGCCCTGGCCGGCGCCGAGCAGGACGACATCTACTTCGATGACACCAACCCGCTGAAATTCAGCGTGGTGCAGCGCGACGACGTCAACGTCACGGCCACCGGCACCATCACTGCCACGGCCAACGGCGACGTCTACCTGGGCGGCCAGCAAGACTTCAACATCTACAACGTCAAAGGCCAGACCGTCCGCATCAAAACCGACGGCAACATCGAAAGCGCCAACGGCAGCAACGTGGTCGTTACCGGCCATGACGTGGTGCTGGAAGCCGGCAACGGCGCCATCGGTGGCAATGGCGGCTTGAACACGCAAATCGACGGCAACCTCACCGCCCGCGCCAACCTGATCAACCTGATCAACCACGGCGACCTGTCGGTGCAGCGCCTCACCGGCGTCGACTCGCTGACCCTGAAAGTGATCGGCAACCTGAAGTCGGCCAGCCAACTGGGTGAAAACCTGTTGGGCGGCGCGGTGAACCTGAACGTCAGCGGTGACGTCGGCACGCTCGCCGATCGCATTCAGATCGGCACCGGCGGCGTTAACGATCGCATCAAACTGGACGTCGGCGGCAACGCCTACATCGGCGGCCTGCAAGGCACCGCCAGCCAGGCCGGCGTGCTGCGCATGGGTGATGTGAACGTGGGTGGTCTGCTCGACATCGGCCAAACCCGCGACCTGCTGCAAAGCGGCGACTTCAGCCTGGGCGGCCTGTACCTGACGCTCGGCGGCCAGTGGAACATGGCCTCCGGCGCCTCGGTAACCGCCAGCAACGGGCTGTTTGCTGATGTGACCGGCACCGCGACTTTGGGCGACCTGACCACCACCGGCAACGCCGCCGACCTGGACATCAGCGCCTACAGCTTCGCCGCCAGCGACGCCAACAGCCTGTGGAAAACCCAGAACCTGCTGCGCCTGAACGCCTACGGCGGCGACATCGGCGCCAGCAGCCGCTACGTGACCCTGGCCGGCAAAGCGCTGGACGTCACCGCCACCACCGGCGCGATCTACGCCAACCTGGCCTCGGGCATCAGCAGCGGCAGCTTGCTCAGCGCTGGCAGCCAATACCTCAACAGCCTCGGCGACCTGAGCCTTACGAGCGTGACCAGCAACAACGCCAGCGTGCAATTGCGCGGCACCGGCCTGGTCAACATCGGCAGCCTGAAAGCCAACAGCAACCTCGACCTGCAAGGCGCCAGCCTGACCCTGGGCAGCGCCGAGGCGACTACCGGCAATTTGCTGATGGACCTCAGCGGCAACCTGATTGCGACCACGTTGAAAACCGGCGGCGTGTGGACCCTGACCAGCGCCAACGCGGATATCGGCACGGCCACCGTTACCGGCACGTCCGGTCTGACCATCGCTGGCGATCTGAAACTGAAGTCGCTGACCAGCGGTGGGAATGCCGACCTGAACATGGGCAGTGGCTCGGCGATCGGCGATCTGTACGTTACCGGCAACCTGGATCTGCAAACCGCAGGCGTGCTGAAGCTGACCACCGCGACCACCACCGGCTCCATGGCCCTGCGCCACACCGGCCCGGCGCTGACACCTGCGACCCAGCTGACCTATGGCGACCTGAGCGTTGGCACCACGTTGAATGTAAATGGCCTCGGCGACTGGAAAGGCGGCAACGCACTCGTCGGCGGCGATGCTACTTACGACGTCGGCTCGGCGGACCTCGCCAGCGTGGTGAGCAACACCGGCAAGCTGTCGCTGAAAGCGGGCGGGTTGTTTGCGGCGGATGCGTTGGACAGCAAAACGCAGTC
Organism: Pseudomonas sp. AC136; assembly: GCF_979258585.1. NCBI lineage: Bacteria > Pseudomonadati > Pseudomonadota > Gammaproteobacteria > Pseudomonadales > Pseudomonadaceae > Pseudomonas > Pseudomonas sp. AC136. The sequence continues at coordinate 2,819,475 of NZ_OZ409865.1, read as the reverse complement.
GGTAGACCTGGAAGCGGGTTCGGCTGTGCTTGGCGCAGTAAATGCGGGGACCACGTTAACCGCCAATACCAATGGCAACCTGACGATCTCCACTGGGCGCAGTGTTGGTGATCTGACCTTGACCACCACCGCCGGCTCGCTGGGCACCATCAGCTTCGGCGAGAAAGCCGATGCCTCCAAGAACGGTGTGCTGGATTTGGCGCACCTGAAGTCGGATGCAAACATTCTGGTGGTTACCGATGGCGACGTAGTCGGTGGCAACGCCGAGGCTAACAAGCTGGTGAAGCTGGTAGGCCGCAATCTTTATTTCGGGCGTGTGCAGAGCCTGGATGAAGATGTGTTTCTGCAAGCCACCGGAACCCCGGATGTGGATCCGAGCAAAAGCCACGGCAATATCATCGGTTTGAAAGTCGAGGCTGACCGGGACGTGGCGATCATCGCCAACGGCGATATGTCGATGCCGGATGTGAAATTCGGCGGCACCTATTCGCTCAAGGCCGGCCGCGATCTGACGGTTGGCGTAGGCGGTAACCTTAACCTTAATGGCGTCGCCGAAGCGGGCCGCGACCTGAGCTTTGTAATCGGCAAGGCCGTCGATTTGCAGGCCGTGAAAGCTGGCCGCAATGCCAGCATTCAGTCGGGTGAGTACATCAACATCAGCCAAGGCGTGACGGCCGGCGGCAATATCTTGCTGACGGCGGGCAACGGGGATATCACCGTCGGCAGCGGCATCGTTTCTACTGGCCTGCCCTACAACGGCGTCAGCCAGACCGGGGATATCGTTCTGAATGCCTCGGGCAACATCACCACGCCGTTGATCTCGGCTGCCAAAGGTCACATCAGCGCCGTGTCGGGCAACGAAATGCGCGTCAACGACCTCGCCTCCAGCCGCTTTATCGACCTGCTCGCACGCGGGCTGATCGAAGTGAAAGGCACCAGCAGCAGCCTCGAAAACCAGACCTGGCGCTCGACTGACGACAGCATCTTCTTCGACCGTCTGGTGGCGGGCGGGCAGGTGCTGCTCGACAGCCTGACAGACACAACCGGCCGTGAGCTGAGTGCCGACCAAGGCGCCCGGGTGAACGCTGGCTGGCGCAATGGCGTGGCGACAAACGCCAGCATCGTGCTGAGCAAAGCCACCGCGCCGACCCTGAGCTTGTGGTCGGGCAACCTGGTGCGCGTAGCGGATGCACGCATCGGCAACTCGGTGGCGTTGCACGGCGCCGACATTGAGCTGTACGGCCGCCACACCGGCGCCGGTCAGTTGAACCTGTGGGTGGAAGGCACCGGCGCGGCCGATGCCACGCGCTTTGTGACCGAGCTGAATGCGGCCGACATCGTCTCGCCGCGCTTGCACGCCGTGAACAGCAGCATCACCACCACCGGCCAGAAAATCGACCTGCGCGATGCCGCTGGCGTCGACTTCCTCAAGCTCTACACCGCCGCGGCCACCGTGCTGATGGACAACCTGACGCCGCTGTATCAGCCGCTGGCGGATGTGCAGTTGTATGAACTGGATAAAGCCTTCCAGCTCAAGCAGGACACCATCACCAGCACCACCGACGCCTATGTGCTGCACCGGAAATTCACCCATCTGGTGCTGCTGACCAACTTCAGCGAAACCCACGCGGCCACGCCGTCTGAAACCGGCGTGACCACTCAGCGCACCACGGCCGCCAGTTTCAGCGAAGGGCAGATGTCGCAGGGCCTGGCAGCACAGCGTCTGGCGTCCATTTTGAATACGTTCAAAGCGGGCAAAGCACCGGAACAGACCTGGCAGCCGAACTGGAACCAGATGCGGATGGATTCGCGCATGAACATGAATGACAGCCAGCAACCGCAATACAGCGTCGTGCCCGGCCAGGAAACAACGGACGGAGCAACCAAGTGGGATCTGTAATCAAGCGGGTAGTAATCGGTGGGCTGACGGCGTGGTGGCTGGTGGGTTCGGTTCAGGCGGCGACGTTGCCCAGCGGGGTGCCTGCGGGCATTCCGGGGCAGGTCGACCCGACACTGCAGCGTCAGCAAATCGAGCGTATTCAGCAGCAGCGTATCGACGAAGAACGCGCCAAGCGCACGCAGGTGCCGGCGCTGCGTGGCGACATGCCGGCCGACCAGGTATTGCCGGAGCAGGGCGAGCAGTTTCAGCTCAGCGGCGTGAGCTTTAACGCGTCGGGCTTTTTGTCCAAGGAAGCGCTCGAGACCATCGCTCAGAAATACGTGGGGCGGCCGGTGAGCTTTGCCGATTTGAATGCGCTGCTGCGTGAGGTCAACGCCTTGTATGAGGCGGGCGGCCAGCTCACGGCGCGCGCCATCATCCCGCCGCAAAACCTGGAAAACGGCGTGCTGAAAGTGGTGCTGGTGGAAGCCAAGGTCGATGAAGTGACCTGGCAGGACCGGAAATCCGTGGACGAGGCGTTTTATCAAAATCGCCTCAGCGTCAGCAAAGGCGAAACCCTGGATAGCACTGCGCTGATGACTTCAATTCAGCGCTTCAACGCCACCACGCCTGGGCCGCAGGTGAGCGCGAGTCTGGCGCCGGGGCAGAGCTTCGGCACCACGCGGGTCGACATGCAGGCATTCGAGCCGGACCCGTTGCAGTGGTCGCTGTTCGTCAACAACTACGGCAATGAAAGTACCGGGCGCGAACAGTATGGCGGCACGCTGAACTGGTTTTCGCCAACCGGCGTGGCCGATGCCTTGAGCGCCGTGGCGGTGGCCACCGACGGCTCGGAATACGGCAGCCTGCGCTACAGCCGTCCGGTGAACCGCTACAACGGCGTGGTGTACGTGGAAGCGGGCGCCAACACGTTGCAGATTCAGACCGGTCCGCTGGCCGCTCTGAACATTGAAGGCGAATCGCAAACCTACGGTTTGGGCTACGACCATCCGTACTGGGTGAACGAGCATTGGCAGTGGCTCGGCGGCGTGGGCTACAACCATCAGGAATCGGAAACCACCATCGAGAGCCTGACCCTCAGCGAAACCAGCGCCGACGAAATGCTGCTCAAAGGCCAGGTGGAATACCGCGACGCGCCTTGGTATGTGCGCTACGAACAGCGTCTGCGTCAGGCCAATACCGACAACCAGACCACCGGCGAAAGCGGCAGCTACCAATTGTTGAATGGCAGCGCGTACGTAAGCCGAAATGTCGGTAAGGAGTTTCTGATAGTGGGGCGCTTCGGTTGGCAGTACGCCAGTGATACTGAGACTCTGCCGTCCACTTTGCTATACCAGTTTGGTGGTATCAGCAGCGTGCGTGGTTACGAACCAGGGGTTATCGCATCGCCGCAAGGCATGACGCTGAATCTGGAGAGTTACTGGAACCTCAGCGAACGTTGGCAGCCTTTCGTGTTTTTTGACTACGGCCGCGCCATGGAACTGGGCACCGCCGATGTCGACCTGCAAAGCGTCGGCGCCGGGCTCAACTTCAATTGGGGCAAACATTTAAGCTTCAGCCTGGTTGCAGCCAACACCCTCAAGGATGTGGTGGCGGATCAGGACAGCGGCCAGGTTCTGGCCCAGATCGTCATTCGTTAAAACAGAATTTTCAGGAGTTACTGCATGACCACCTTGTTGCTTTACAAAGACATCAAAGCCCTTAACCGCGACGAGCACAAAAGCCTCAAGCTCGCCGGCCTCAACAACAGTGAATTCGCCGCCAGCACCCACCTCGTTCCGCTGGCCGGCCTGGAGTTTTTCCAAGCCGCACGTCACTACCCAATCGTATTTATCGGCGAAGGCGAAAACGCCATGCCAATCGCCTTGCTGGGCCTCAAAGAAGGCCACAACGGTTACGTCGGCGCCGACCAGCAATGGGCCGAAAACACCTACATTCCTGCCTTCGTGCGTCGCTACCCGTTCGTGCTGGCCCAAGACGGCGCTGAGAACTTCACCGTGTGCTTCGACGCCGCCTACCCAGGCTGGAACGAAGCCGAAGGCCGCGAGCTGTTCACCACCGAAGGGCAGAACAGCGAATTCCTCGAAGAGATGATTCAGTTCCTGCAAAACTTCACCGCCGAAATGGAGCGCACCCGTCGTTTCGTCGCCAAGCTCAACGAACTGGAATTGCTGGCGCCGCGCTCGCTGAAACTGAGCCACACCAGCGGCGAGTCGTTTGTGCTGAGCGACTTCCTGGCCGTCGACGAAGAGAAATTCCTGGCCTTGGCCGACGAGCATGTTCTCGATCTGCACCGCTCGGGCTTCCTCGGCTGGATCTACGCCCACCTGACCTCGCTGGGCAACGCCAACCAACTGTTCGTGCATTACCTGGCCAAGAAAGCCGGCGAACAAACCAAGCACTGATACTGCTTGGGATGTAAAGAAAACCGGGCGTTGAGCCCGGTTTTTTTATGGGCGTTACCCTGGTTTTTTCGTCGCGCATTCGCGGGCAGAACAATCCTCGGGGAAAGCCGCGCTCAGAGTGATCCTGCTTATTTTCAACACCATTGGCTCCAACCTGCTCCCTGCCCAATGGGCCGTCTGGCAATGCCCTGCGGCACCGAGGCAAAGGACAAGTTGTTGAGGTTAATGGAGCAAAATCCGCATGAATTTTCCCCTCGAAAGCCTTCGGGCAACGTCGTCAGGTTGGTTGAACGAAGACCGCGCTAGTGGCGCTGAGCCGATGTTTACGCCGGCCGCCGCGCCAAACGCTTCGCCGAACGTAGCGTCGCAAAACGCTTATCCCGCACCGGGACTGCGCGAAGCTCCATCGGACCACCCCGTTACGTTGCACCTGGGCTTGTTCTTCGATGGCACCGGCAACAACAAGCTCAACGCGGCTACCGTGCAGTGCCTGGCCAGCGACGCGAACGTGGACCCAGAGGCTGCGAACGCCCTGCACGCGCTCGGATACAGCGACGATGGCGCCGCGCCAGACAACAGCTATGGAAACGCCCCGAGCAATATTGCGCGCCTGTATGACCTGTATCCCAATCATGCCGAGGAACCGCTTCCCGCCGACGCCGAGACGGCGTATCTGTCGGTGTATATCGAAGGCATCGGTACCCGTAGCGGTAAATCCGATTCCCTATTCAGCGAATGGTCGGGCCGCGGCAGCACGGGTGTTCTGGCTCGCGTGGAGCAGGTTCCGACGTTGGTGGTCGAGCAAATGCGCAGGCTGCGGGAAAAGAATCCGGGGCTGGTCATTCGCGACATTGCCGTCGACCTGTTTGGCTTTAGCCGGGGAGCCGCGGCAGCCCGCCACTGCGCCAACGATTTACGTAAAGGCCCGGCGTCTGCGCTGGCCCGTTTCATACCCGCCGGCTCGGCGCTGCTGCCTCTGGCGTTTGACTGGCGTATCGGCCACGACCTGGCGCTGAACTTCATCGGTTTGTTCGACACGGTCGCGCACATTTCCGAACCGCTGCTCATCGCCTTTAGCGCGCCAAGTGCCGACAATGCCGGGGTCCCGTTGCAACTGCCGGTGGGCTGCGCCCGCTCCATCGTGCAGCTGGTAGCGGACGACGAATACCGGCAGAACTTCGCGCTGACGCGCACGGGCAATGACGTAGAGGTGCCCGGCAGCCATTCCGATGTGGGTGGGGGTTACCGGCCCGTCATGACGGAAAGGGTGCTGCTGAGTAAACCGGATAGCAGCTGCTGCCCCGTCACCACCGCCAATGAACGCAGCCCCGCCTGGCAACGTACGCAGGCCCAATTTGAGCGCACCCGAGCGCAGTGGTTGTGCTATTTCGCGCCCGAAGAATTGAGCGTCGTGACGTGGAATGTACCTGTGCCTAGGCGGGAAAACGGGCAAGTCGCGCAAAAACGCGTATACGCCGCCTTGCTCGGTACCCGGCAGGTGCGCGGAGAGTTATCACTGGTATACCTGCGCGCGATGCGGGCAGCGGCCGAGCGTGTAGGCGTGGCGTTCAAGCCCATCACCGCGCCGGGCCTCGTCCTCCCCGAAGAACTGCACAACATTGCCGAGAAGCTAGAGGCCTATGTGCTGGGCGAAGCTGGAGCGGGACTGTGCGATGCGGAGTACGCGCTACTGCGGCGCCACTACATTCATCTTTCAGCGAATTGGAACGCAGCGCTGGGGCGGGGTAACAGCGATCTCGACGCGGTCTTTGTGAACCGCCCCGCCGAAGGCAATCAGCGGGTGAGTTATGGCAACGAATAACGCGCTGATGCTGGCGTCGCGTCGGCGATCGACGCGACGCCAGCGAGCCCCTTTACTGCAATACGACGATGCTTTCCCCAGTCATTTCTGCAGGCTTGGGCAAGCCCATCAAGGTCAACATAGTCGGCGCCACGTCGGCCAGCACGCCGCCTTCACGAATCGTCAGCGCGCGTTTGCCCACGTAAATGAAGGGCACCGGCTCACAGGTGTGGGCGGTGTGCGCCTGGCCGGTGCTTTCGTCTTCCATTTGCTCGACGTTGCCGTGGTCGGCAGTAATCAGCGCTTCGCCACCGACTTTATCCAGCGCGGCGACGATACGGCCCACGCATTCATCCAGACACTCCACAGCTTTTACCGCCGCCGAGAACACGCCGGTGTGGCCGACCATGTCGCCGTTGGCGTAGTTGACCACGATGACGTCGTAGCGCTGCTGCTCGATGGCTTCAACGATGCGGTCGGTGACCATGGGCGCGTTCATTTCCGGCTGCAAATCGTAGGTCGCCACTTTTGGCGAGGGGATCAGAATGCGCTCTTCGCCTTCAAACGGTTCCTCGCGGCCGCCCGAGAAGAAGAACGTAACGTGTGCGTATTTCTCGGTTTCAGCGATGCGCAGTTGGGTTTTGCCGTTCTTCGCCAGGTATTCGCCGAGCACGTTGTCCAGGCTGCTGGCAGCGAAGGCGATGGGCGCTTTGATGCTGGCCGCGTATTGGGTGAGCATGACAAAGCTCGCCAGTTTTGGCGCACGGGCGCGGGAGAAGTCAGCGAAGTCTGGCTCGACAAACGCGCGGGTCAGTTCGCGGGCGCGGTCGGCGCGGAAGTTCATAAACACCACGGCGTCGCCGTCTTCAACCTGGGCGGGCGCGCCAATGCGGGTGGCCTTTACGAACTCGTCGCTCTCGCCACGGGCGTAGGCCGCTTCGAGCGCGGCATGAGCGTTGGCCGCTTCGAATTCGGCCTTGCTGTCGACGATCAGGCTGTAAGCCTGCTCGACACGGTCCCAGCGGTTGTCGCGATCCATGGCGAAGTAGCGGCCAATAATCGTAGCGGTGCGGCCTTTGCCGAGCTTGGCAAAGGTGTCGTCCAGCAACTGCAGCGACGGCTCGGCGCTTTTTGGCGGCGTGTCGCGGCCATCAAGGAAGGCATGCAGATAGATTTTTTCCGCGCCACGCTGGGCAGCCAGTTCGGCCATGGCCACCAGATGATCTTGATGGCTGTGAACGCCGCCGTCGGAAAGCAAGCCGAGAATATGCACCGCCTTGCCGGCACCGACGGCCGCATCAACGGCTGTGACCAGAGCTGGATTGCTGAAGAAACCGCCTTCGCGGATGGCTTTGGTCACGCGGGTGAAGTCTTGGTACACCACGCGGCCGGCGCCGAGGTTCATGTGGCCGACTTCCGAATTGCCCATTTGGCCGTCCGGCAAACCGACATCCATGCCGCTGCCGGAAATCAGCCCGTTGGGCTGGGTGGCGCGCAAGTGGTCGTATACAGGGGTGTTGGCGGCGTAGATGGCGTTGGACTCGGGGCTGTCACTGTGACCGAAGCCATCGAGGATGATTAGCACCAGTGGTTTGGGCGTGGCAGTCATTATCCGGCTCGCTTTTGGCAATGGGAGATCGAGGTTTTACCTGAGGAAATGCGGTGAAGGATTGTTCACCCGCGTATTAGTTTTCCGTCAGGCTAAAAAGGTTCGGCATTTTAAAGCGAAGTTGGCGGCTACGTCACCGCTGGACGGGGTTTGGCCACCCTTGGGGGCTGTGTATACTGGCCGACATTTTGCCGTTCTGGGACATATTGATGCTCGCTCACCTGATTGAATTTGCTACCAACCACTACGTGCTCAGCAGTATTTTCGCGGTGCTGCTGGCATTGCTGATTTTCACCGAATTGAGCAAAGGCGGCGCCAGCTTGAGCACGCGTGAGCTGACCGCGCTGGTCAACCGTGACGAAGGCATCGTGCTTGATGTTCGCCCTAACAAAGATTTCGCCACCGGGCATATCGTCGGCGCGGTGAATATTCCGTACGACAAAGTGGCCACTCGCGTTGCCGAACTGGAGAAGTACAAGGCGAAAACCCTCATCGTGGTCGACGCCCTGGGCCAACACGCCGGCGCCGTCGCCCGCGATCTGAAAAAACTCGGTTTCAATGCGGCCAAGCTGTCTGGCGGAATCTCCAGCTGGCGCAGCGAAAACCTGCCAGTGGTGAAGTGATATGCCTGCCGTCATCGTTTATTCCAGCGCCTGGTGCCCGTACTGCATCCGCGCCAAACAGTTGCTCACCAACAAAGGTGTGGCGTTCGAGGAAATCAGCGTCGATGGCAAGCCTGATGTGCGCGCTGAAATGACCCGCAAAGCCCGCGCCACGTCCGTTCCGCAAATCTGGATCGGCACCACCCACGTCGGTGGCTGCGACGACCTCTACGCCCTAGAGCGCGCCGGCAAGCTGGACGCGCTGCTCAAGGGTTAACGTCCCGAACGAATCTGTACGCACTTAACGATAAGAAGGTTTTGCACATGACTGATCAAGTGACCAACGAAGGCGCTGCTCAAGGCGCTGAAAACCCACAATTCTCCCTGCAACGCATCTACGTGCGCGACCTGTCGTTCGAAGCACCGAAAAGCCCGGAAATCTTCCGTCAGGAATGGGCGCCAAGCGTTGCCATGGACCTCAACACTCGCCAGAAAGCGCTGGAAGGTGACTTCCACGAAGTGGTGTTGACCCTGTCGGTTACCGTTAAAACCGGCGAAGAAACCGCTTTCATCGCTGAAGTGCAGCAGGCCGGTATCTTCCTGATCAAGGGCCTGGACGCCGCGTCCATGAGCCACACCCTCGGTGCGTTCTGCCCGAACATTCTGTTCCCGTACGCGCGCGAAACCCTGGACAGCCTGGTGGTTCGTGGTTCGTTCCCGGCACTGATGCTGGCCCCGGTTAACTTCGACGCCCTGTACGCCCAGGAACTGGCCCGTATGCAGGCCGAAGGCGCAGGTGCTGCTCAGCACTAAGCGATGCCGATACAAAAAAGGCGCCCCGAGGGGCGCCTTTTTTGTTTGAACAGATCGAGACCATCGCGGCCGACCAGACCGGCAGCCCCCGCAGGAATCGAGGTTTCCCTATAGGAGCGGCTTTAGCGGCGATGCTGTTTAGATTTACTCATCGCCCGCCGCGAAGTCGTAGTCCATCGACTGACTCGGACCCTGCAAGTAGTAACCCTGGATGTAATTCACGCCCGCCTGCCACAACGTGGCGAGCACGCTGGCGCTTTCCACGAACGGCACGATGGTCAGCTTGGCTTGCGCGTGCAGGCTGCTGAGCAGGGTTTTCAGCGCTTCCTGAGCGTCGGCGTTGCTCAGGTCCTGAGAGAACGAGCCGTCTACTTTGACGAAATCGACGCTCAGGTGCTTCAGCGTGTTGAACGGGTTGAGCGCACAGCCGAACTGGCTGAGGGCGACTTTGCAATGCAGTTCCGCCAAGCCCTGAGTCAGCGCTTTGGCCTGTTTCAGGTAGGTGGTGGCATCCGGTTCGCTGAGCTGGAACGCCAGCGCATCGGACGGCAAGCGGGCGGCTTTGAGCGCCACGCTCAGCCACGGCAATAGCGTCTGGTCTTGCACGCTGGCTTGCGACAGGTGCACGAACAGGCAGGTGTTGTGGCCTTTGGAGCGGTGGTCGGCGAGCAGCTTGATGGAGTTGAGGATTACCCAGCGATCAATCTTCTCGGCCAGGCCCGCGTCGCGCGCCGCCTCGAGGAATTCGCCGGGCGGCACTTCAACGCCTTGCGGGTTGAGCAGGCGCAGCAGCACTTCGTAGTGCTCATTGCTGTCGCCGCGCAGGCTGATGATCGGCTGGAACAGCAGGCGGAAGCTGTTGTTTTCCAGCGCCTGCTGAACCATGGCGACGATGTTGCCGCGATTCGCCGCAGCGGCCAATTCCTGGGCCGGGTTGTAGAGCTTGATGGCGTTGCCATCGCCCAACTCGTCGGCGCAGCGGTGGGCGCGGTCGATCACTTCCTGCGCTTTTGGCGTTTTCTCATTGAGACCCGCCACGCCGATAGACAGGCTGGTTTGCACCGTGCGGCCGCTGACGTCGAACATGTGCCCTTCGACTTTTTTCAGCAGGGCGGCAAGCTCGCCTTGCGCCTGTTCCGGCGTCTTGCCCGGTTGCAACACGGTAAATACGTCGTCACCGAAACGGGCCAATTGCGAGTCATCACTGAAGTGCTCGCGCAGCAGGTTGGCCAGATCAGTGAGCAGCAGGTCGATGCCCGCCAGCCCGGTTTCCGCTAGCAGGTTGCTGTAGCGGTCAACGCGGATATAGCTGAGCGTGCCCGGTTGGCCGGCGTTTACCGCGCGCTCGGCGGCGGCGTCCATCAGCTCAATGAAATGGCTGCGGTTGAACAGGCCGGTGACCAGGTCCTGGCTGCTGATTTCACGCAGCTTTTCTTCCAGTTCGGCGTTGCCGGTTTCGGCGCGAATCACTACCTGAATGCACGGTTCGCTGTCGTAGGTGGCGGGCGAGAAACTCATGCGCGCCTGGAAGGTCTGGCCGTTGGCTTTTACGCCGCTGCACGTCAGCTCGGCGCTGCCTTCGGCGCTCTGGTAGTTCTTGAGGAAATCTTTGAAGTTGGCGTGATCGCAGCCGGAGATCAGATCGATCATCGGCATGCCTTCGAGCTCGTCGGCATCTTCGTAATCGAACAGCTTCAGGTACGCGCGGTTGGCGTAAATGTGCATGCCGTCGTGAACGTAGGTGATCGCATCCACCGAGCTGTCGAGCAGCAACTGGCAGCGTTTCTCGGCTTCGCGCAGGGCAATTTCCGCGACGCGGCGGCCACGACGTTCTTCGAGGTTGGCCAGCTCACGGTTGGCGACCAGAATCAGGCGCTCGTCTTCACCTTGCGGCAAGGCGTCTTGCGCGCCGAGCGCGAGGGCTTCGGTGATGGCGTCGGGGTCGTTGTCCGCGGTGAGCTGAATCAGCGGAATGTCTTTGGCCTGGCGGCGAATCGCATTGATCGCTTCGCTGGGGTCGAGGTTTTCACTGCTCGGTGCGGCAATCAGCAGATCCCAGCTTTGCTGGAGTGCGGTAGCCAGGTCGTCACTGGACGTCAGACGGTGCACGCGCGTGGCGCGACCGGCATTGCGGAACAGGCTGACGAGACGCTCGGCCTCGTTCTGCGAGTCCTCGAGAATCAGCAGCCGGATGGTTTTCTTTTCGATGGCCATGGCGTGTGCTTAGACTGCGCCGAACGGGCGCGAAAAGGCGACAAAAGGGGGTGTGCGGCGCAATCTACAGTGACTTCCAAAGTGAGTCAAAGTCTTCCTCGCCGCCCGCGCTTTGGGTTTTCGGCGCTGTGACCGGCTTCCCTTGTTCGGGGGTCGCCTGCTCTACAACGCGGTACTCGAACTGGTTAAAACTGCCGGTGCTGGTTTGCTTGCGACTCAGCACCGCGCGGCGTTCTTCGCCGTTCAAATTGATTTGAACCTTGTTGCCTTCCTGGAATGGCAAGCGCGCCGTAATGACGGTGGCGGGCCGCGAAATAGCGCTGATTTCCGGCAGCAGCAGCGCACGCAGGTATTGGCTGTTCTGATCCGCTTTACGCAGCAGTTGCAGGCCGCACGGCTGGGCGTGCGGCGCGATCAGCTCAATGCCCATTTGCGTGCCGCCACCGCGCACTTGGCGAATCCAGCGCACCAGCGCCACGCTCCAGCTCTGCTCGGGCGAATCTTGCACACCGAGTAGCTCGCCGGCTTGCAGCTGGCTGGGCACTTCTTTCGGCCAGCTCAGGCAATAGCCGCCGGGGCTGTGGTTGACGATGGGAAGCTCGAAGGTCGCGTAGTTGTTTTCTGCCGCGCCTGTGGCGGACTCGGCTTCACCCGCCGGTCGTTGGTATTGGATTTCTTCGTGGGGCAGGCCACCGTTCCAGTCCACGTTGGCTTGCGCGTCGAAGGCATTGCGCCAGATGTCCTTGGCGTCGGCATTGACGGCTTTGAAGCTCGCGGTCTGACGTTCTTCCTGGCGCTTGAGCACTTCGTTGAATGGCTTGCCGCCGGCCAGGAAAAAATGCAGAGCGCTCATGCCCAAGCACAGTCGCAAGCTGCCGTGGCCGGCGTTGCGTTGGAAGGTGCGTTCGGCGATGTCGCCCCAGGCCGAGCCGAGGTGTTGCAGCAGGTCGATGCTCATGCCTTCGGGCACCAGCAAGCGCGACGTTGCACGGTTCTCGGGCTCCATCATCAGGTGCTCTTTGATCGCATCCACCAACGGCTGCGGATCAATGCCGAGCAAGCTTTGCAGTTCGTTGTCATGGAACAGCGATTTGTAGCGCGGCGGGCCGTCGACCTGCGAGGGCACGGCGAATAGGCTGCCGGGTTCGTCCGCCGCCTGAAGGTGCACCATCGAGCTCCACGCGCCGAGCACTTCAGCCAGCTTCGCGATGCCGTTCTGGCGCATCTGGTTGGTGCGCGCGCAGCCTAGCAGCAGGGCAATCAGGTAGGTCTGTTCGACGCTCAGCCCTTTGGTGTGCAGTGCCATGTCGTCGCGCACGACGATGGTTTGCAGCGCACTGTTTTGGGCAATTTGGTAGAGCTTGTGCAATTCCAGCCAGAGCCCTTCGGGTACCGGGCAATATAACTGGCTCGCGCGAATCAGCGGGCCGCACAAGCAGTGGCAGGCACGTTGAATGGCGATGGTCAGAAGCTGCATCTGGTTGCGCTCGCGGCTGTTGCGCGGCGCTTCCTGGGAGACGATCAGTTTGTAGCCGGCCGCGAGATGGTTTTCCAAGGCCTGGCAAAGGTTGGCCACTTTGCGCGGACGCTCATCGAGCACGATGGCCTGATTGAGGAAGTGACGTTCCAAATGCTTGCTGACGAAATAGACTTCAGCACGCAACAGTTCAAGCAGCTGCAGGCGATTTTCGGCAGGGGTGATGAGTTGATTGAGCTCGACCAGGCATTGATAAAGCTGGCGGGCTGTTTCGCCCAGATTGGCCTTCGGCAGGCCGGCGATCCAGCGTTTGAGATCGCGAGGGCTGGAGTCACAGAACGAAAGTTTCTGCTGGTTTGGCGTCGGTACACGTAGCAGCAGGTGGGGATTCTGTTTATCCATGTAACTCGTAATCCATCTGGCTGGACACTCCTGCGCACGGTGGCGTGGCGAGTCGATCTGAATGTCGGTTTTCCGAACTCTAGCAGCATCTTGCCATACCCGCAGCCAATCGGGGGTATGGCCAAGATGGCGTTTTGCCTTTGCCGGTCGAGGTTTGTTAGGCGTCAGACCTCAAGCCGGACTCAGATGTTCAACGGCACTGCACGGGGCTCGTGCCGTGCACGCATTTCAGCGTGCGTCGGCCAGGCGCTCGCCCATGCGCGTTGCGCTGCCGGCAACCATATGTTCGGCCCACTTAACCTGGTTCGGCCCGAACAGCACGATGGCCGTGGAGCCCAGCTTGAAGCGGCCCAGTTCAGCGCCTTTTGCCAATTCAATGGGGCCGCGCGCCGCTGCGTCATAACGGGTGGTTTTCAGCAGGCGTGTCGGTGGCGCAACCTGGCCGGCCCACACCGTTTCGATGGCCGCAACGATCATCGCGCCCACCAGCACCACCGCCATGGGGCCGCGCTCGGTGTCAAAAATGCAGACTAAGCGCTCATTGCGTGCAAACAACTCCGGCACGTTTTCCGCTGTGGTCTGGTTCACCGAGAACAGTCGCCCCGGCACGTAAACCATTTCCTTCAAGGTGCCTGCCAGTGGCATGTGCACGCGATGGTAATCCTTGGGCGACAGGTAAATGGTGGCGAACTCGCCGCCCATAAAAGGCGCTGCACGTTCAGCCTCACCGCCCAACAGTTCCACGGCGCTGAAGCTGTGGCCTTTGGCTTGGAACAGCCGGCCGTGTTCGATCGGGCCAAGCTGGCTAACGGCGCCGTCGGCAGGGCAGAGCACCGCGCCAGGGGTTTCGTCCAATGGCCGTGCGCCGTCTTTCAACGCGCGAGTGAAGAAGGCGTTGAAGTTTTCGTAGGCGGTCGGGTCTTCTACCTGCGCTTCGCTCATGTCCACTTGATACTGGTTGACGAACCACTTGATGAGCGGATTTTTCAGCCACTCAGCGCGGCATTCGGCAATGCAGCCAATGGCCCGCGACAGCAGGTGGTGGGGCAGCAAGTATTGGCTGAGGATAAACAAACGATCTTTCATGGATGTTCCTAAACGTTGAATAAGTAGCCGAGGTTTACACCTCGATTGGCGTATCCGGCAGATTGCCCCACTCGCCCCATGAGCCGGCGTATGCCTTCACTCGCGGATAGCCCAGCGCCTTGGCCACCAGGTAGGTGAAGCCGGAGCGGTGATGGGTTTGGCAGTGGGTGATGATTTCTTTGTCTTTGCTCAGCCCGAGGCTTTCCAGGATGGCGGGCATGTCTTGGCGAATGCGCAGGGCGCGGGCCTGGTCCATGCCGGCGGTCCACTCGAAATTCACCGCGCCGGGAATGTGGCCGCCGCGTGCTGCGACAACTTTCTCGCCGCGGTATTCCGACGGCGCACGGGCGTCCCAGATGCCAAGGTCGGCACTGCCCAGGCGGCTTTGCAGGTACTCGCGGGTGGCGGTTGGGGCCTCGTGAATCTGCACGGCACCCGGCGCTTGTGTGGTCGGCGCCGGGGTGTCGGTGCTGAGTTCAAGTGCTTCCGATTGCCAGGCCAGCAGGCCGCCGTCCAGGTAGTGGTATCCGCTGTGGCCGATCACATCCAGCAACCAGATGAAACGTCCGGCCCAACCGCCGCCTTCATCGTCATACACCACATAAACGGCGTCGGGGTTGTGCCCTAGTTCTGCGAATAACGCTTGCAGCTGCGCGGGTTCTGGCAGCAAACCTGGCGCAGGCGGTTGGCCGAGTTGCGTGCGTTTGGGGTCGACGAAGCGCGCGCCCGGAATGTGCCCTTGGGCATAGCGCGCAGCGCTGGTGAGGTCGACCAGAATCAGCTCGGGCGCAGCGAGGCGCGAGGCGAGTTCAGCGGGTTCGATGACCAGCGGCAAACCAGTGAAGGCGGACATGCATGGCCTCCGGGCCAAGTGGATAGGGGGCAAATTGTAGCGGAAAGGCTAGCGCCCGCGTTTGGCAAAGCTGGCCAAGGCGCGTTCGATGCATTGCGATATTTTGCCAAACGCCTGCACGCAGGGCTCGCTCAGCGGCGTGCCTTGCTGGTCGACGACCAGAATCATCACCACCTTGCCGTTGTTGGCCAGCGAGCGCAGCAGGGTGTGCTCGCCGGGAAACAGGGCTTTCAAGGTTCCGGGCAATAAGGCCGAGAATTGAGCGATGTTGTCCGGGCTCAAGCGCAGTTGCCCTGGCTGCGAAAGCAAACGTTTGAGCACTTGGCTCTGGGTGGCATCGAGAGTCAGCGCTTGCGCTTCTTTGGGCAGGCCGACGATCTGCTGCGTCACCAGGCGCGTTTGCGTTTTATCAGCCAACAACACCAGCGCGCGGCTCATGCCGCAAGCGTCCAGCGCGTCGCGAATGCAGGCGGTCAGTTGCAACAGGTTGGCGAAGGCGCTCGGTTCGCGCAGCAGCTCACGGCAGTACTGTTGCCACGCGGGCGAGGTGTCCTTCGGCGGCGGCGCGGGTTCAGCTATGGCTTGCAGGTGACGGGCATCCCACGGCCAGAGCAGGGCATGAGCCGGGTGCCATAAATCGGTTCCGGGAAATTGCCGCGCACTGGTGACTGCTTGTTGGTGCGTCAGTTGCTGAAGATCTGCCAGCGGCAGCTGCAAATAAAGCGCGGTGATGCGCTGCCAACGCAAGCTGTGCGGGCAGTCCCAGGCTTGGTGGGAACTCAGCGCTAAAGCATTGGCAAATAAAATGGTGTTGCCCGGATGCGTCAGCCAGCGCGACAGCGCCGGGTCGGCGTCGAGTAACTGTTGCTGATGCAGCGGCTCTTGATTATTACGTGCGATGTGAAGCGCTTTCGCCAGCAGGCGGCGATCGGTCGCGAGCAGGCGATACGCTTGGATGATCCATTCCGGCAGGCGCCACTGCTCAGCAAGTGCCAGGCAGAGCGTGGGTAGCGTGACGCCGAACAGTTCGCGCTCGACCTTGTGGGTCGGCTCGCCCTTGCCGAGCACCCGCTGTTCCCATTTATCCACCAGCTCGGGATGCGCCGCCGCCAGCGGCCAGAGTGGCGACAAAAACAGCAAGCTGCTCCAGTGGATTTCCTGCCACAGCCGCGCCAGGCGATTGGCAAACAAACCGCTGGCCTGCTGCGAGGCGTGCTGACTGATGAGCTGGATTTGCCGGAGTGCCTTGGGGATTTTTTCCTCGGCAATCACCGGCAACATATTTAGAAGGTCTTCGGTGCGCTTCAAACCCAGGCGCGTGATGGCGATTTCGAGACTCTCCGCCGGCTCGCTCAAGCTGTTGTTGCTTCGGTTGGCTTCACGCAAAACCAACAGGGCAAGCGAGGGGCTCGCTTCGATCACATTGGCGACATCGCGCAACGAACTGCTGCTATTAAGCAGGGAACGCCGAACCCGTTCGTGGGTCGTCGCCAGTATTGGCAGACGAACACTGTCGAGGTGCTTAAGCCAGGTTTTCAGGCTTGATGGTACGGGTGGCAAGGTCGGCATGTTGTTGTGAGCCCATTGGCTTTTAACCTTAACTGGCTATAGTCTGGCGTATAAGTTCCGATAATTAGAAGGGGTGATTTTTATGCCCCTCTCATTGGCTGCGTCTTCCTGACTTTCTAAGTAATCCTTATATGGCAAAAATCATCGGCATCATCGTTGTGTTCGCGTCGGTACTGGGCGGGTACGTTTTATCCCACGGTAAAATCGCGGCGCTTATTCAGCCCTTCGAGGTGATGATTATCGGTGGTGCGGCATTGGGTGCGTTTCTGCAAGCCAACCCCGGCAGCACCTTCATGTCAGTGTTCAAAAAAGCACTGAAAATGTTCGGCAACCGTTTTACTCACGCTTTCTATCTGGAAGTGTTGAGCATGCTTTACGAGATCCTCAACAAGAGTCGCCGCGAGGGCATGATGGCCATCGAGGCCGACGTTGAAGACCCCGCCGCCAGCGCTATTTTCAGCAAATACCCAGGCCTGCTCAAAGACGCCGGCATGACCGCTTTTGTCTGCGACTACTTGCGCATCATGTCGTCCGGCAACATGGCCCCGCATGAACTCGAAGGCCTGTTCGACATGGAATTGGGCAGCCTTAAAGAAGAACTCGAACACAACTCCCACGCCGTAACCCGCATCGCCGACGGCTTGCCCGGTTTCGGTATCGTGGCAGCGGTACTCGGTATCGTGGTGACCATGGCCCTGTTGGGGCAGGTTGAGCAATCGGCCTTGGGCCAACACGTGGGCGCGGCGCTGGTGGGTACGTTCCTCGGTATTCTCGCCGCGTATGGCTTCTTCGGACCCTTGGCCACTTGCCTTGAGCACGATGCCAAGGAAGAGCTGAACGTGTACGAAGCCATCAAGGCTTCGTTGGTTGCATCGGCCTCGGGCATGCCGCCGTCGCTGGCGGTGGAGTTCGGCCGTAAAGTGTTGTTCCCGGCGCATCGACCCAGTTTCAGCGAGCTGGAACAAGCGATTCGCGGTCGCTGATAGATGGACAACAACCAACCCATCATCGTTAAACGCGTCAAGAAATTTGCCGCCGGCCACCACGGTGGCGCATGGAAAATTGCCTTCGCGGACTTCGCCGTTGCCATGATGGCGTTCTTCCTGGTGCTGTGGCTGATGTCCTCGGCCACGCCAGAGCAGAAGAAGGCCATCTCCGGTTATTTCCAGGACCCCGTCGGTTTCAGTGAAAGCGCCAGCCCCTATGTGATTGACCTGGGCGGCACGCCAACGCCGGCGCCGGACAAAACGCTCAATCCCGACGTGAAAGACGCCAAGGCTGCCACCGACACCGCGTCCGATACCGAAAGCGATATTTCTCCGAGCGAAACGCAAGCGGAAAACATCGCCGAAAAACTGGAAAAAGAGCGCCTGGAACTGCTGCTGCAAGAACTGCAAAATAAGGTCAACGAGAACCCGCAGTTGCAGCGCTTCAAGGATCAGATTCTGTTCGAGATCACTCAGGACGGCCTGCGCATTCAGATCATGGACGCCGCCAACCGACCGATGTTCGACAGTGGCAGCGCGCGCTTGCAAACGTACTTCGAAGACATCCTCATCGCCATGGCGGACACCATCAAGGCGGTGCCTAACAAGATCAGCGTCAGCGGCCACACCGATGCCAAGCCGTTCGTAGGCCGTGGTGATTACGGCAACTGGGAGCTGTCGGCCGAGCGCGCCAACGCGGCGCGGCGCACCTTGGTGGCAGGCAGTTACCCGGAAGAGCAAATCGCTCGCGTGGTCGGCTACGCCTCCTCGGCGCTGTTTGATCGCGAAGACCCCATGAACCCGGTGAATCGTCGGATCGACATCATCGTGCTGACCAAAAAGGCTCAGCGCGCTATTGAAGGCGAGCAGGGCGGTGAAGAGGGTGAGGCGCCGCCAGTCGAAGGCGCTCCGGCCGTACCCGGCGCAGCGCCTGCGCCTGGCGCCTCTCCCGCGCCGACCGGAACCGCGCCCGGCGCGCAAACCTCGCCAGAGCAATTTCGCGAAAAGCTCAACGTGTTTGATAACGGTGCGTTGCGCGTGGATCAGGCGCGGGAAAACTGAGTGCCGAACCCAACGTAAAAGGCCGCGTATCGACGCGGCCTTTTTGTTTCAGTAATCCGACTCGGGAAGGGTCGAGATAATGTGCCGATAGCTCGCCATTCGCTGCGGCTGGATGCGCCCGTCTTCCAGCGCTTTGAGCAGTGCGCAGCCCGGCTCGCGGTCGTGCTTGCAGTCGCGGAAGCGGCATTGGCCCAGCAGGTCGTGGAACTCGATAAAGCCGGCTTCGACGTCATCGCGGCTGACGTGCACCAAACCAAATTCGCGAATGCCCGGCGAGTCGATCAACTCGCCGCCGTTGGGGAAGTGGAACAAGCGCGCCGTGGTCGTGGTGTGCGTGCCCTTGCCAGTCAGCTCGGACAGCGGGCCGACGCGGGTGTCGACTTCCGGCAGCAAGCTGTTGACCAGCGACGACTTGCCCACACCTGACTGCCCCACAAACACGCTCACGTGTCCATCCAGCTCGGCCTGCAACAACTGCATGCCGTTGCCGTGGTGGGCGGATACTTCCAACAACGGATAACCCAACTGCCGATACACGCCGAGCAGCGCGTTAAGCGCCACGGCGTTTTTATCATCGATCAGGTCGGCTTTGTTGAGCAGCAGCAACGGCCGAATGCCGGCGTGTTCGGCTGCTACCAAATAGCGGTCGATGAGGTTGGCGTGAGGTTCGGGCAGCGGCGCGAAGACGATGACGATCAGGTCGACGTTAGCGGCCACCGGCTTCAGCTGGCCGCGGGTGTCGGGCCGGCACAGTTCGGTGTGACGGGGCAATTGCGCCACGATCACGCCGATGCCCTGGTTGCCGGCGCGCCACACCACTTGGTCGCCGGTCACCAGCGTTGGCAGGTTGGCCCGTAGGTGGCAGCGGAAAACCTGTCCGGCCAATTCGCCGTCACGCGCCTCGACTTCAACTTGTACGCCGAAGTGCGCAATCACCAGTCCCACCTGCTCGGGGCCGAGATCGCCGCCTTCCAGTGCCTCCAGTGATTGCGACTCCCGCTTGGCGGCGCGGGCGGCGCGCTCGCCTTGAATCTTCTCGATGCGCCAATTTTGACGACGGTTGAGCTGGCGTTTGGCCATGGGACTTCCGATTAAATAAGCAACAAATTGGCGAGCGCGAGCTGCGCTGCCTGCAACGATGCAGATGGCCGGCGAGTTTAGCACGCCGCCCGAGATCGCCGCCGCGCGCCATGGCTGAGCTAAACTGCGCAGCTACGCAGAGGAGCCGCACCATGCAAAACCCGCAGAATCTTATTTGGATCGACCTGGAAATGACCGGCCTGGATCCTGAAACCGACGTAATCATTGAAATGGCGACGATCGTCACCGACAGCAACCTCAACGTGCTGGCCGAAGGGCCGGTGATTGCGGTGCACCAGAGTGATGAAACCTTGGCGGCCATGGACGAATGGTGCACCCGCACCCACGGCGAAAGCGGCCTGACCCAACGCGTGCGCGACAGCAAGATCAGCGCCCAGGAAGCCGAAGCCCAGACCATCGCATTCCTGGAACAGTGGATACCGAAAGGCAAATCGCCGATCTGCGGCAACAGCATCGGCCAGGACCGCCGCTTCCTCTACCGCTACATGCCGAACCTGGAAGCGTACTTCCACTACCGCTACCTCGACGTGTCCACCCTGAAAGAACTGGTGGTTCGCTGGGCACCGCAGATTCGTGATGGTTTCACCAAGAAGGGCAGCCATTTGGCGCTGGACGACATCTACGACTCGATTGCCGAACTGAAGTACTACCGCGAGCATTTTATTAAAAAGTTTTGATTGGCACGGGCGCACAGCCGTTGGGCTTCGCCTTCGGCTCACCGCTCGCGGACCGAACCTTGCGCCGTCATTCCCGCGTAGGCGGGAATCCAGGGTCGTGCAGGCATTCACCGTCCGCTCCGACATTCTGGGTCCCCGCGTTCGCGAGGACGACGGGGGTGGGTTGTTGCTCCGAGCAGGATCGGTCACCCGCCGAGGTGAAGTGCTACCGGGACCGGGCAGCCTGTAGGAGCGGCTTTAGCCGCGATGCTTTTTTGCCCTCAGGAGCATCGCGGCTAAAGCCGCTCCCACAGAATCGAAAGCATCACCGCCCATGCCGCTCCAATGCCCACTGCACGTGCTCACGCACCATCTCCGAATCATCATCCCGGCGCAGTTCCAGCGCTTCGATAACCGGAATGCTCGACGGCGCATTGCCCAGCCCTACCGCCAAGTTGCGCAACCACCGCTCGTAACCCGCACGCCGCAATGGCGAACCTTCGGTGCGGCTCAGAAATTCTTCTTCGTTCCAGCGAAACAGCTCGGCCAACTGCGCGTTGTCGAGGCTATGGCGCGGGGCGAAGTCGCTCTGTTCAGTCGGCTTGGCGAAACGGTTCCAGGGGCAGACGATCTGGCAGTCATCGCAGCCAAACACCCGGTTGCCGATCAAGGGGCGCAGGTCGGCAGGAATCGGACCTTTCAGCTCGATGGTCAGGTAAGAAATGCAGCGGCGGGCGTCAAGCACATACGGGCCGACAAAGGCGTTGGTCGGGCAGATATCCAGGCAAGCGGTGCAGCGACCGCAGTGTTCGCTGGTGTGAGATGCATCGACCGGCAGCGGCACATCGACAAACAGCTCGCCCAGGAAAAAGTAGCTGCCGGCCTTGCGGTTCAGGACCAAGGTGTTCTTGCCGATCCACCCAAGCCCGGCTTGCTCGGCAATGGCTTTTTCCAACACCGGCGCGCTGTCGACAAATGCGCGGTAGCCGAACGGGCCGATGGCTTGCTGAATGCGTTCGGCCAGTTGCTGCAGGCGCTTGCGAATCAGCTTGTGGTAGTCGCGGCCCAGCGCGTAGCGCGACACATAGGCGGTTTCCGGCTGGCCAAGCCGCTGCGCCATCAGCGTGTCGCCGGGCAGGTAGTCCATCCGCAGCGAGACCACGCGCAAGGTGCCGGGCACCAACTGTTCGGGGTGCGAGCGTTTGCTGCCATGGGCGCCCATGTAGTCCATCTCGCCGTGATACCCCGCCGCCAACCAGCGCTCCAAGTGCGCTTCATGCTCGCCCAGGTCCAGCCCGGCGATGCCGACTTGCTGAAAGCCAAGCTCGCGCCCCCAGTCTTTGATCGACTGGGCGAGGCTGACAACATCAAGGGCAGGGTTGGACATGGGCGCAGGCAACTAAGGCAGAGGTGCGTATAATTCTGCCAGACATCCGAGCCGACTGACGCATGCCGCCTATCAACGACGCATTCCCCACCGCTTTGCACAGTGCCGCCCAGGTACGTGATCTCGACGCCCGCCTTATTGCGGCGGGCACTCCCGGCTTTGAATTGATGGAGCGTGCCGCCCATGGTGCTTGGCGCGCGTTGCGTCAGCGCTGGCCGCAGGTGAATGAAGTCACGGTAGTGGCGGGGCATGGCAACAATGCCGGCGACGCGTATCTGCTCGCGGCCCTGGCCCAGCGTGCCGGGTGGCAGGTTCATCTGTATGCCGTCGGCGATACGGCGCGACTGGTTGGCGATGCCGCCTCTGCTTACGCTGAAGCCAAGCAGGCCGGGATAACGGCGCAACCGTGGCACGCCGATGCGCCATTGGCCGGCGTTGTGGCCGATGGCTTGCTTGGCACGGGGCTAACCGGCGAGGTTCGGGCTCCCTATGCCGACGTGATCAGCGCAATCAATGCCAGCGGTCTGCCGGTGCTGGCGCTGGATGTGCCGTCGGGGCTGTGTGCCAACACCGGAACCGCGCTGGGCGAGGCCGTGCGCGCCGACCTCACCGTCACCTTTATTGCATTGAAAGTCGGGCTGTTCACTGGCGAAGCGCCGGCGCTGGTCGGTGAGTTGGTGTTCGATGACCTGCGCGCCGAGCCGAAGTTGGTCGCCGAAACGGCTTATGTGGCCCAGCGGCTAAGCGCTGCCACCCTTGCGCATCTGGCGCCTCGCTCGGCGACCGCGCACAAAGGTCAGTTCGGTCATGTGCTGGTGGTCGGTGGCGATCGTGGCTTTGGCGGCGCCGCCTTGCTTGCCGCCGAGAGCACCTTGCGCTGCGGCGCCGGCCTGGTTTCCTTGGCAACGCGCCCGGAGCATGTGTCGTCCGCGCTGGTGCGTCGCCCGGAAATCATGTGCGCGGGCATCAGCTCGGCCAACCAGTTAACGGCGCTTAGTCAGCGTGCTCACGTGTTGGTGGTGGGGCCCGGCTTGGGGCAGGAAGCCTGGGGGCGTAGTTTGTTTTCCGTCGCCCGGCATGCCGATTTGCCTCAAGTGTGGGATGCCGATGCGCTGAATCTGTTGGCGCACAAGCCTGCAGTGCTTCCCGCCAACAGCGTGATCACGCCGCACCCAGGTGAAGCGGCGCGCCTGCTCGGTATCTCCACTGCCGAGGTGCAGGCCGACCGGCCGGCAGCGGCGCGTGCTTTGGCGAAAAACTTTGCGACCGTAGCGGTGCTCAAAGGCGCAGGTAGTTTGGTCGCCGCGCCGGATGGGCGGCTATGTGTTTGCGATCACGGCCACCCGGCGATGGCCGGCTCAGGCTTGGGCGATGTGCTGGCCGGTGTCGTCGGCGCACTGTTGGCTCAGGGTATGTCGGCGTTCGATGCCGCGTGCTTGGCGGTGTGGCTACACGCCCGGGCGGGTGAGCAGTTGGGCGAGCAGGGCCGAGGCCTGGCCGCCAGTGATTTAATCGCGGTAACTCGTCAGCTTTTGCAGGAACAGTCGCCATGTCTGATGTGAGTGTGGATATCTATAAAGCAGACGAAGCGTCGATGCTGGAGCTGGGTGCGCGCATCGCTGAGGTCACCGGTGGGCGCGGCATCATTTACTTGCATGGCGATCTGGGCGCAGGGAAAACCACCCTGTCGCGCGGCATTATTCGCGGGCTGGGTCATACCGGTGCGGTGAAAAGTCCGACGTTCACCCTGGTAGAGCCCTATGAGCTGGGCGGGGTGCGCGCCTTTCACTTTGACCTTTACCGCCTCGTCGATCCCGAAGAGCTAGAGTTTCTGGGCATTCGCGATTACTTCGAAGGCGATGCCCTGTGCCTGATCGAATGGCCGCAGCGCGGTGTTGGCGTTTTGCCAAAGGCGGACGTGGACATTACCATTAGCCCCCACAAGAGCGGGCGCCTGCTGCGTTTTACGCCGCACAACGGATTGGGCGAGGCCTGGTGTGCCGCCTTAGCCAAATACGAAAAGCATCAATAAGAGAGTGGGGTTGGGTATGCGCATGCGCGCGCTGGTTACCGGGGTTGCTGTGCTGCTTGCCGTATTGGCTGCCGATTTAGTGGCTGCGGCCGATATCAAAAGCGTACGGCTGTGGCGCGCGCCGGATAACACACGCCTGGTGTTCGACCTGTCGGGCCCGGTGACCCACAGCGTGTTCACCCTGACGTCACCCAACCGCATCGTCATCGACGTAAACGGCGCGACGCTGGCGACCAAGCTCGAACAGCTGTCGATTGCCAATACGCCGATCACCAGCGTGCGGTCGGCGCAGCGTTCGCCCACTGACCTGCGCATTGTTATCGACCTGTCGTCCCCGGTTACGCCCAAGAGCTTCAGCCTGGCGCCGAACCAGCAGTACGGCGATCGCCTGGTGGTCGACCTGTTCGACCAAGGCGCCGACAGTTCGCCAAGCCTGCCGTCGACCACCACCGCTGCCGCGCCGCAGGTGCCGGTAACGCCGACCCAGCCGCTGCCCAAGCTGACGCCACCAGACCCGAGCGGCAAGCGCGACATCGTGATCGCTATTGACGCTGGTCACGGCGGCGAAGACCCCGGCGCCCTCGGCCCGCGTGGTGCTCGTGAGAAGGATGTGGTGCTGGGCATCGCCCGCGAGCTGCAACGCCAAATCAACGGCACCAAAGGCTACCGCGCCGAGCTGGTGCGCACCGGCGACTACTTTATTCCGCTGCGCAAACGCACCGAGATCGCCCGCAAGAAGGGCGCTGACCTGTTTGTGTCGATTCACGCCGACGCCGCGCCGAGCAAATCGGCGTTCGGTGCTTCGGTGTTTGCCCTGTCAGATCGCGGCGCCACCTCGGAAACGGCACGCTGGCTGGCCGACAGTGAAAACCGCTCTGACTTGATTGGCGGCGCGGGCAACGTCAGCCTCGACGACAAAGACCCGATGCTGGCCGGTGTGCTGCTCGACTTGTCGATGACGGCGTCGCTGTCCTCCAGCCTCAACGTCGGCCAGAAGGTGCTCACCAACCTTGGCAGCGTGACGTCGCTGCACAAGCGCCGCGTTGAACAGGCCGGGTTTATGGTGTTGAAGTCGCCGGATATTCCTTCGATTCTGGTCGAGACCGGGTTTATCTCCAACCCGAATGAGTCCTTGAAACTGGCCAGCGGCAGCCACCAGCAATCGCTGGCGCGCTCGATCTCCAGCGGCGTGCGCCAGTTCTTCCAGCAAAACCCGCCGCCTGGCACTTACATCGCCTGGCTGCGTGACTCGGGGAAAATCGCGCCTGGGCCTCGCGACCACTTGGTGGCTTCCGGTGAAAGCCTGGCGATGATTGCCCAGCGGTATCAAGTAACCCAAGCCGCCATTCGCTCGGCCAACAATTTGAAAACCGATTCCCTGAAAGTTGGTCAGCATCTGCAAATTCCACCGACCGCTTTGGCGGCGCAGCCATGACGGTCGCTGAGTTGACGCAAGCGCGTATCGAGCTGCTGAGCCCTCGGCTGGCGAACCAGATCGCTGCTGGCGAGGTGGTTGAGCGTCCGGCCTCGGTGATCAAAGAGCTGCTGGAAAACAGCCTCGACTCTGGCGCATCGCGTATTGATGTGGACGCCGAGCTGGGCGGCACCAAGCTCTTGCGCGTGCGCGACGACGGCAGTGGTATCGCTGCCGACGACTTGCCGCTCGCGCTGGCACGCCACGCGACCAGCAAGATTCGTGAGCTGGAAGACCTCGAAAGCGTCATGAGCATGGGCTTTCGCGGTGAGGCGCTGGCCTCCATCAGTTCTGTAGCGCGCCTGACCCTCACGTCTCGCACCGCAAATGCCGAGCAAGCCTGGCAGGTTGAAACCGAAGGCCGCGACATGGCGCCCCGCGTACAGCCGGCGGCACATCCGGTCGGCACGTCGGTGGAAGTGCGCGACCTGTTCTTCAACACCCCAGCGCGGCGCAAGTTTCTCAAGGCGGAAAAAACCGAATTCGACCATCTTCAAGAAGTGGTCAAGCGCCTGGCATTGGCGCGTTTCGACGTGGCGTTTCATCTGCGCCATAACGGCAAAAGCGTGCTCGCTCTGCACGAAGCCCATGACGAGGCCGCACGCGCTCGCCGAGTCGCGGCGGTGTGTGGCCCGGCATTTTTGGAGCAGGCGCTGCCCATCGAAATCGAGCGCAACGGTTTACGCATGTGGGGCTGGGTTGGGCTGCCCACGTTCTCCCGTAGCCAGGCCGACCTGCAATATTTCTATGTGAACGGCCGGGCGGTGCGCGACAAACTGGTCGCCCATGCGGTGCGCCAGGCGTATCGAGACGTGCTGTTCAACGGTCGTCATCCGACGTTTGTTCTGTTCCTCGAAATTGATCCGTCGGTGGTCGACGTCAACGTGCACCCGACCAAGCACGAAGTGCGGTTCCGTGATGGGCGCATGGTGCATGACTTTCTATATGGCACCTTGCACCGCGCGCTGGGTGAGGTTCGCCCGGAAGACCAACTGGCCGCACCGGCAGCGGTGGCCGGCATGCTGCGGCCTACCGGGCAGGCGGCGGGGGAGTTCGGTCCGCAAAATGAGATGAGCCTGTCGGCCAATGTGTTGGAGCGTCCGGCTTCGGACAATGTCTGGCGCGCGCCGGGCAGCGGGTATCAGGGCGGCTACCAGGCGGCGCGTCCGTCGCAAAGCCTTCCCGTGGCAGAAACTCAGGGCGTGTATCGCGACTATTTCGCCCCGCTTGCTGCCGGCGGCGCGCCAACGGCCTTGCCTGAAAACCAGGGCGACATTCCGCCGTTGGGCTATGCGTTGGCGCAGCTTAAAGGCGTGTACATCCTCGCCGAGAACGCCATTGGCATGGTGCTGGTAGACATGCACGCCGCACACGAACGCATCACCTATGAGCGCCTGAAAGTCGCCATGGCCAGCGAAGGCTTGAGCGGGCAGCCGTTGCTGGTGCCTGAATCGATTGCCGTGAGCCAGCGTGAGGCTGATTGCGCGGAGGAGCATGCCGCGTGGTTCCAGCGTCTGGGTTTTGAGTTGCAGCGGCTTGGCCCGGAAACCCTGGCGATTCGCCAGATTCCAGCGTTGCTCAAGCAGGCTGAGGCCAATCGACTGGTGCACGACGTGGTGGCTGACTTGATGGAGTACGGCACCAGCGACCGTATTCAGGCGCATCTCAATGAGCTGCTGGGCACCATGGCCTGCCACGGCGCAGTGCGCGCCAATCGCCGCCTGACTATTCCGGAAATGAACGGTTTGCTGCGGGATATGGAAAGCACCGAGCGCAGCGGCCAATGCAACCACGGTCGACCGACCTGGACGCAGCTGGGCATGGACGACCTCGACAAACTCTTCATGCGCGGCCGCTAAAGGACCTTCGTTATGTCCAGTCGCCTGCCTCCGGCGATTTTCCTTATGGGGCCGACTGCTGCCGGCAAGACCGACCTGGCCATCGAGCTGAGCCAGCGCCTGCCCTGCGAGTTGATCAGCGTCGACTCGGCGCTGGTGTATCGCGGCATGGATATCGGCACGGCCAAGCCGTCCAAAGCGCTGCTCGCCGAGTATCCGCACCGTCTTATCGATATTCGCGACCCGGCTGAACCCTATTCGGCAGCAGACTTTTGCACCGATGCGCTTGCAGCGATGGCTGAAATCACCGCGCGCGGGCGCATTCCGCTGTTGGTGGGCGGCACCATGTTGTATTACAAGGCGCTTCAAGACGGGCTGGCCGATATGCCGCCTGCCGATGCGGCCGTTCGCGCGCAGTTGGAGCAGCGCGCGGCGGCAGAGGGTTGGGATGTGCTGCATCGCGAATTGGCGGCGGTGGACCCAGCGTCGGCGGCGCGTATTCACCCCAACGATCCGCAGCGACTGTCGCGCGCCCTGGAAGTGTATTTGGTCAGCGGCCAGACCATGACGTCGCATCGAGAGCGTCAAGCCGCTCAAAACGGCGGTTCTAGCACAGCTGGGGGCTCGCAATTCCCCTATACTGTCGCCAGTTTGGCCATCGCACCGGCAGAGCGCCACGTACTGCACGCGCGCATTGCCGAAAGATTTATGGCCATGATGGAACAGGGCTTTGTCGAAGAGGTCGAAAACCTGCGAAATAGAGGTGACCTGCACGTAGGATTGCCGTCTATACGGGCTGTGGGTTATCGACAGGTTTGGGATTACCTCGACGGCAGCCTGACTCGAGAGCAAATGGTCGAGCGTGGCATTATCGCCACCCGTCAATTAGCCAAAAGACAGTTCACCTGGTTGCGCGGATGGTCCAATCTGCACTGGCTAGACAGTCTGGCTTGCGACAATCTACCGCGCACCTTGAAATACTTGAAGTCGATCTCCATATTGGACTGAGACCTTGCTTATAGCCGTCTATCCTTGGGGGTACTGCGGCGAAGTCCACCACTTTCCATACTATAACTATCGATCTCCAAAGGAGTGCGGCACATGTCAAAAGGGCATTCGCTACAAGACCCTTACCTCAATACCCTGCGTAAGGAACGCGTACCGGTTTCAATTTATTTGGTTAACGGCATCAAGCTGCAAGGCCAGATCGAATCCTTCGACCAGTTTGTTATTTTGCTGAAGAACACTGTCAGCCAAATGGTCTACAAGCACGCCATCTCCACCGTGGTACCGAGCCGTCCGGTTCGTCTGCCTAGCGCGACGGAAGGCGAGCAAGTCGAAGCAGAACCAGGTAACGCCTGATAGGAGTCTGCTTTGTTCTTCGAGCGTCATGAAGGTGGTGAGCGGGCCATTCTGGTTCATCTGGAAGGCCAGGACCCAGAGGCGCGCGAAGACCCGCAGGAGTTCCAAGAGCTCGCCCATTCGGCGGGTGCGGACACGGTGGCGTTCATTAACGTGCCACGTCATCGGCCGACCGCAAAATTTCTGATTGGCAGTGGCAAGGTCGAAGAGTTGCGCGACCTGGTCAAGGCCGAGCAGGCCGATCTGGTTATCTTCAACCACATCCTAACCCCCAGCCAGGAACGTAACCTCGAGCGCGTGTTCGAGTGCCGCGTGCTGGATCGCACGGGGTTGATCCTGGATATCTTCGCTCAGCGCGCACGCACCCATGAGGGTAAGTTGCAGGTCGAGCTGGCTCAGCTTGATCACCTCAGCACGCGCCTGGTTCGCGGCTGGACTCACTTGGAACGCCAGAAAGGCGGTATCGGTCTGCGTGGTCCTGGTGAAACCCAGTTGGAAACGGACCGTCGCTTACTCCGCGTACGCATCGGGCAGATCAAGCAAAAGCTTGAGCGCGTTCGCAGCCAGCGTGAGCAGGCGCGTCGCGGCCGTAAGCGTGCGGATATTCCTTCCGTATCATTGGTGGGTTACACCAACGCCGGTAAATCGACCTTGTTCAACGCCGTCACTCAATCCGAGGTGTACGCGGCTGATCAGTTGTTTGCCACGTTGGACCCAACGCTTCGCCGTCTTGAATTAGACGACTTGGGCCCAATCGTGCTGGCCGACACCGTGGGCTTTATTCGTCATCTGCCGCACAAGCTGGTCGAGGCCTTCCGCGCTACGCTGGAGGAGTCGAGCAACTCCGATTTGCTGCTGCACGTGATCGATGCTCATGAGCCCGACCGTACTCAGCAGATCGAGCAAGTGTTGGCGGTGCTGACGGAAATCGGTGCGGATGAGTTGCCGATACTCGAGGTCTACAACAAGCTCGACATGCTGGAAGGCGTTGAGCCGCAAATTCAACGTGACGAAGCAGGGCGCCCGCAACGCGTTTGGCTTTCTGCCCGTGACGGCCGTGGCCTGGATTTGCTCGAGCAAGCGGTTGCTGAGCTGCTCGGCAATGATTTGTTTGTCGGCACTTTGTGCCTGCCGCAACGGTTGGGGCGCCTGCGCGCTCAGTTTTTTGAGTTGGGCGTTGTGCAAACCGAAGAGCATGATGAGCACGGCGCGAGCTTGCTGTCTGTGCGGGTTCCGCGGGTTGAATTGAACCGCTTGATCAGCCGTGAAGGCTGGCAGCCGTCAGAGTTTTTAGAGCAACACACTTTGCAATAAAGCCTGCGACTGCGGCTTTGCTGCTGCCGGACGGCATCTGTAGCATTGGCGGGCGCGCCGTGGGCGCGTCTTTGCTTTATCAGTATGGAGAGCGCTATGGCTTGGAATGAGCCGGGTGGCAACTCGAATAATCAAGACCCTTGGGGTGGACGCAAGGGCGGCGGTGACCGCAAAGGTCCACCGGATCTCGACGAAGCCTTCCGCAAGCTGCAGGACAGTCTGAACGGACTGTTCGGTGGCAGTAAAAAACGTGACAGCGATAGCGGTTCCAGTGGCGGCGGTGGCGGTGGCTTTGGCCTTATCGCTGTGGTCGTTGCCGTGGTGGCAGCCATCTGGCTGTACAGCGCCGTCTATGTCGTCGACGAGCAGGAGCAAGCCGTCGTGCTGCGCTTCGGCAAGTACTACGAAACTGTCGGCCCAGGCCTCAACATCTATTTCCCTCCGATTGATCGCAAGTTCCAAGAGAACGTCACCCGCGAGCGTGCTTACAGCAAGCAAGGGCAGATGCTCACCGAAGACGAGAACATCATCGAGGTGCCGCTGACCGTTCAATACAAGATCAGCAACCTGCAAGAGTTCGTGCTTAACGTTGACCAGCCGGAAGTGAGCCTGCAGCAGGCCACCGACAGCTCGGTACGTCATGTAGTGGGTTCCACCGCAATGGACCAGGTGCTGACCGAAGGCCGTGAACTGATGGCCAGCGAAGTCAAAGAGCGCCTGCAGCGTTTCATGGATACCTACAAAACCGGTATCACCGTTACGCAGGTGAACTTGCAGAGCGCTGCCGCGCCGCGTGAAGTTCAGGAAGCTTTCGATGACGTGATTCGTGCCCGTGAAGATGAGCAGCGTGAGAAGAATCTGGCTGAGTCGTATGCCAACGGCGTAGTGCCGGAAGCGCGTGGTCAGGCTCAACGCCTGATTGAAGACGCTAGCGGTTACCGCGATGAGGTGGTTTCCCGTGCTACGGGTGAGGCGGATCGTTTCACCAAGCTTGTAGCCGAGTACCGCAAGGCGCCTGAAGTGACTCGCGAGCGTCTCTACCTCGACACCATGCAAGAGCTGATGACCAACACCAGCAAAGTATTGGTGACCGGCGAGAAAGGGCAGAACAATCTGCTTTATCTGCCGCTCGACAAGATGATCGATAGCCGTGGCGCTGCACCTGCTCAGGGGGCTTCCAGCAATGCTGCCGCCGCTGATTTGGGCGCGCGCGTGAATGCTGATTTGCAACAGCGTGATCTGCGGACAAGGGAGACTCGCTGATGAGCAATAAATCACTGGCCGTCCTGATCGTCGCCATTGTCGCTGTGCTGGTTGGTTGGAACTGCTTCTACATCGTCGCGCAAACCGAGCGTGCGGTGATGCTGCAGTTCGGTCGCATCGTGCAAACCGACGTAGCGCCTGGCCTTCACGTGAAGATTCCGTACGTTAACCAGGTGCGCAAGTTCGATGCGCGTTTGATGACGCTGGATTCCTCCACTTCGCGTTTCCTGACCTTGGAAAAGAAAGCGCTGATGGTCGATGCCTACGCCAAATGGCGTGTGCTCGATGCTGAGCGTTTCTACACCGCGACGTCCGGGATCAAGTTGATTGCCGACGAACGTTTGTCGCGCCGTCTTGAAGCCTCGCTGCGCGACCAGTTCGGTAAGCGCACGTTGCACGAATCGGTGTCGGGTGAGCGGGATGCGTTGATGGCTGACGTAACTGCAACGCTCAACAAGGCTGCGCAGAAAGAATTGGGCATCGAAGTGGTCGACGTTCGCGTCAAAGCGATCGACCTGCCCAAGGAAGTTAACCGCAGCGTGTTCGACCGTATGAGTTCGGAGCGTGAACGCGAAGCTCGCGAGCATCGCGCCAAAGGTAAAGAGTTGGCTGAAGGCATTCGTGCCGATGCCGACCGCCAGAAGCGTGTGATCCTGGCCGAAGCCTATCGTGAGGCGGAAGAAATGCGCGGTGATGGCGATGCGAAAGCGTCTGCCATTTACGCGCAAGCCTACGGCATGGACCAAGAGTTCTACGGTTTCTACCGCAGCCTTCGCGCATACCGCGAGAGCTTTGCCGACAAGCGTGACGTATTGGTCCTCGATCCAAGCAGCGATTTCTTCCGGTATTTGGAGAAATCAAAACCTTGATGTCAGTCGTTTCCGGCGGACGCTAGTCGTCCGTCGGGGTGACCCGTCAGGGAAACGTGTTATGATTGGTCAGCCGGGAAATTCCCGGCTTTTTTGCGTCTGTGGGAACCATGTGGCAGGAACTCGGCATCGCGTTGTGTTTAGTGCTGGTGCTGGAAGGCATCCTGCCGTTCCTATATCCACGAGGTTGGCGTGAGACATTCATGCAGCTTTTACAGCTGTCTGATCGTCACTTACGTTTAATCGGGCTTGCCAGCATGTTGCTGGGAACAGTCCTCCTTTACTGGCTTCATTAATGGCTGCCGCCCGCAACGAGGGGAATGGCGAAATGGCAACGGTAGACCGCTGGCTGCTGCCAGATGGCATCGAGGAAGTACTGCCGCCGGAAGCGGCGCGCATTGAGGCGGCCCGCCGCCAGGTGCTGGATCTGTTCCAGCGCTGGGGCTATGAGTTCGTCGTCACTCCACATATTGAATACCTGGAATCGCTGCTCACCGGCGCGGGCCAGGATCTGGACTTGCGCACCTTCAAGGTGATCGATCCGCAAACCGGTCGGCAGATGGGTTTTCGCGCTGACATCACGCCGCAAGTGGCTCGCATCGACGCGCATACGTTGCGTCGCGAAGGCCCGAACCGTCTGTGCTACGCCGGCAGCGTGCTGCATGCTCAGCCGCGCGCGCTGACAACCTCGCGCAGCCCGATTCAACTGGGCGCCGAGCTGTACGGCGATGCCAGCCCGGCCAGTGACGTTGAAGTGATCAGCCTGCTGCTGGAAATGCTTGAGCTTGCCGCCGTTCCTGACGTGCATATCGACCTCGGTCATGTCGGCATCTACCGGGGTCTTGCCCGCGCGGCGGGTCTTTCCGGTGAAGTCGAGCAGCAGCTCTTCGATGCGCTGCAGCGAAAAGCCGTCGATGAAGTGGCTTCGCTCACTGAGCACGTGCCCGCTGAATTGCAGAAAATGCTGCGCGCCCTCGCCGAGTTGTGCGGCGAGCGCGAAGTGCTGGACCTGGCGCAAGCCTGCCTGGTCGAGGCGCCTGAAGACGTGCACCTGGCGCTGGACGAGCTGATCGCCATTGCTGACACCCTTGAGCGCCGGTACCCCGAAGTGCCGCTGTACTTTGACCTCGGCGAACTGCGCGGCTACCACTATCACACCGGTGTGGTGTTCGCGGCGTTCGTTCCCGGTGTTGGCCAGTCCATCGCGCAAGGCGGCCGTTACGATGACATCGGCGCTGACTTCGGTCGCGCTCGTCCGGCCACCGGTTTTTCGACCGACCTTAAAACTCTGGTAACGCTAGGCTCCATGCAGCTCGACGAGCCAGAGGCTGGGGTTTGGGCGCCAGACAATCACGATTTGTATCTATGGAAGGCAGTTCGCCAGTTGCGCGGGCAAAACACGCGTGTTGTGCAGGCGCTGCCGGGGCAGGAAGTTTCTGCTGCGCGCGAGGCAGGCTGCGATCGCCAGCTGGTTCTCGTCGATGGGCGCTGGCAAGTGGCGCCGTTGGCTAATTAAAGATTTCCGTCGGCTGCGGCCGGCATCAAGCTTCGAAGAGGACAAGTGTTATGGGTAAGAATGTCGTCGTCCTGGGCACCCAATGGGGTGATGAGGGCAAAGGCAAGATCGTTGATCTGCTGACTGAGCACGCGGCTGCGGTCGTTCGCTACCAGGGCGGTCACAACGCAGGTCATACCCTGGTGATCAACGGCGAAAAAACCGTCTTGCACCTGATCCCGTCGGGCGTACTGCGTGACGGCGTTCAATGCCTGATCGGCAATGGCGTGGTGGTTGCACCTGACGCCCTGATGCGCGAAATCATCAAGCTGGAAGAGAAGGGTGTTCCGGTGCGCGATCGCCTGCGTATCAGCCCGGCCTGCCCGCTGATCCTGTCGTACCACGTGGCGCTGGATCAGGCCCGTGAGCGCGCCCGTGGCGAAGCCAAAATCGGCACCACCGGTCGTGGCATCGGCCCGGCATACGAAGACAAAGTGGCCCGTCGTGGTCTGCGAGTAGGTGACCTGTTCCACCGCGAGCGTTTTGCCGCCAAGCTCGGCGAGTTGCTGGACTACCACAACTTCGTGCTGGTGAATTACTACAAAGAGCCGGCCATCGACTTCCAGAAAACCCTGGACGAGTGCATGGAATACGCCGAGCTGCTGAAGCCGATGATGGCCGACGTGACGTCCGTGTTGCACGACATGCGCCGCGACGGCAAAGACATCATGTTCGAAGGCGCGCAAGGTTCGTTGCTCGACATCGACCACGGCACCTATCCCTACGTCACCAGCTCCAACACCACCGCCGGCGGTATCGCCACCGGTTCAGGTTTTGGTCCGATGTACCTCGATTACATCCTCGGTATCACCAAGGCCTACACCACGCGCGTTGGCTCGGGTCCGTTCCCGACCGAGCTGTTCGACGATGTCGGTGCGTTCCTTGCCAAGCGTGGCCACGAGTTCGGCGCCACCACTGGCCGTGCGCGTCGTTGCGGCTGGTTCGACGCCGTCATCCTGCGTCGTGCCATCGAAATCAACAGCATCTCGGGCCTGTGCCTGACCAAGCTGGACGTGCTCGACGGTCTTGAAACCATCCGCATCTGCGTGGGTTACAAAAACGAAAACGGCGCGGTGATCGACGCCCCGACTGACGCTGACAGCTACATCGGCCTGGAGCCGGTGTACGAAGAAGTGCCGGGCTGGAGCGAGTCGACGCTGGGCGCCAAGAGCCTGGATGAACTGCCGGCCAATGCCCGCGCCTACATCAAGCGAGTGGAAGAGTTGGTCGGCGCGCCGATCGACATCATCTCCACTGGCCCGGACCGCAACGAAACCATCGTATTGCGTCATCCGTTCGCCTAAGGGCTAGCGCCGTCGCTTACGACGGTTAACGAAAAGGGTCGCCAATTGGCGGCCCTTTTTCGTTTCTGAGCGTCTGGTCAGGTGTGGCGGCATGGCACTTGCTGTGCTCAAGTTATCCCAGCAGTTGCCGTCACATCAGGTGACGGATATTGGAGGTTTGTCGTGTCAGCCATCGTTTCTCTCTTGCGTAGCCGCTTGCTGCGCCCGGTCTTCATTGCACTCGGAATTGCACTGCTGGTGCAGGTCCTGGTGGCCGTTGCACTAACTCGGAGCACGGTCGGTGCGCTGGAGGTCGATCTGGGCGCGCGCCTGGGTTCCGACACCCAGCGGCTTGAGTCCGAATTGGAGGAGGCGGGGCGCGAACTGTCTTCGGGCCTGGGCACCTTATCGACACGCACCCGCGAGCGCCTCGCCGCCGGCCTTTCTTCGCGCTTGAAGGAAGAGCAGGCGCAAATGCGCGCCACGCTCGAACAGAACCTCAAAGATTCGGCCAACGACATGGCGCAGCTGTTGGCGGCGGTGGCGCCGCGTGCGATGTGGGATAACGACGGTCCCGCGCTTTCCGAATTTGCCCGGCGCGCGCAACGCAACCCGAACGTGCTGTTCGTGGTGTATGACGATGCGCAAGGGCAACATCTGACCCGTTACCTAAACCGCGAAAATCCGCTGATCAAAGCGCTAATGGATAAAGGCGAGGGCGAGCGGGCATTGGACAAAGTGCTCAACGCGGCGCGTAACGACAAATCCGTTTACCTCATCGAAGCGCCCATCAGCCCTAACGGCGTGGAAATCGGCAAGGTGCTCATGGGCGTTTCCACCGCCTCGGTAGAGCAGCAGTTGGTCGCGCTCGACAAACGTTTCTCCGCGCTGATTGCCAGTGGCGATCAGTTGGTCGCCGATAGCCTGTCGGGCGCTGCTACTGAAAGTACCGCCGCTCTGACGGCGCGATTGAAAGCGGCACAAACCGAAACGGCCGGCATGGCCGACGGCGCTCGTACCTCCGTTCAGGAATCCGCTGCCACATTGAAATGGCGCATCGGTTTGGGCTTGGTGCTGGTGGGCCTTTGCGTGTTGCTGACGCTGGCGATCGTGCTGGGGCGGCGGGTGGTGAGCAAGCTGCACTTGCAGATTGCTGCGCTGAACGATTTGGCAGCGGGCGAGGGCGATTTGACCCGTCGCATCGAAGTCACCAGCCGCGACGAGATTGGCGACATGGCCATCGCTGTGAATCGCTTTGTCGAGAAATTGCAGCCCATCGTGCGTGAGGCGGGCGAGGTCGCGGTCAGCACTGGCGTCGAAATCAAAGGCCTGGCCACTCGCAGCGTTGCGGCCGAAGCGGCTGCTGAACGTCAGCGTGATGAGGTGGCGGGCAGTCTCGAGGCGTTGGCGGTGATGGCTGGCGATGCGCAGGCTGAAAGTCGCGCTATGCAGGCGGCCTTGCAGCGCGTAGTGTCGATTCGCCAGGACGCCAACGAGAACGCCGTAATCGCCACGAAAGTCGGCGCCTTGATTGAGGAGCTGGTGTCCCGCGTTGATGCCGGGTCGGCGGTGATCGAGCGACTGGCGCGTCAGAGCGAACAAATCGAAATGGTGCTGACCGTTATCCACGGCATCGCCGAGCAAACCAACCTGCTGGCGCTCAACGCGGCCATCGAGGCGGCGCGAGCGGGCGAGACCGGTCGAGGCTTCGCTGTGGTGGCGGACGAGGTGCGCGCGCTGGCCAGCAAGACGCAGCAGTCCACGGGCGATATCCAGTCGCACATCACCGCTCTCCAGCAAGGGGCACGTGAGGCGGTGTCGGTGATCGGCCGCGCCGGTCAGCAGGCTAATGAAGGCTTGGCAGCGCTGCGTGACAGCGAGCGGTTGCAGTTGTCGGTGCAGGCGGCGGTGGATGACGTTCACGCCGCAATAAAGGCGGCCACCCAGGCGGCCGCGCATCAAGCCGAAGGTGCCGATGCAGTTCGAGGTCGCGTAGAGGTTATTCACGCAGAAGCGCAGCGTGCCGCCGAAGCGGGTGCGGCGACAGCGGCGAGCGGTCGTGTGCTGGATGGGTTGGCGTCGCGGCTTAAATCCAGCTTGGGTCAGTTCCGCGTTTAACGGCGCGTTCGTTGGGGAGGTCGGGCGTTCCCGGCTTCCTTAACGCTCGCCATTGGCCAAATCGCAGGCACAAAAAAACCGGCCTATGCCGGTCTTTTTGTTGCTGAGGTTGGTAGTACCTCAGTCTAAATTGGTGCCCAGGAGAAGACTCGAACTTCCACGATGTTGCCATCGCTAGGACCTGAACCTAGTGCGTCTACCAATTCCGCCACCTGGGCGTTGAGTTCGTTGATTGCTCAAGTACTTTCAACTACAACAACGTTTGCCGTCGTTGTGGGCGCGAAATATACGGACCAGTTTGAATGTTGTAAACCCCTGATGTGAAAAAAAACTTTATTCGTTCACGTGAGCAGACCAAGATAGCGTTTTCGCGCTTCAATAGGCGCAAGACACTTACTTCTCTATATAGATAAGGCGAACCCTCTCTAATGGCCGATTGGCAATCCCTCGATCCCGAGGCCGCTCGTGAAGCGGAAAAATACGAAAACCCTATCCCAAGTCGTGAGCTGATTCTTCAGCATCTGGCGGATCGCGGTTCGCCAGCCAACCGCGAGCAGTTGGTAGAAGAGTTCGG
Organism: Pseudomonas sp. AC136; assembly: GCF_979258585.1. NCBI lineage: Bacteria > Pseudomonadati > Pseudomonadota > Gammaproteobacteria > Pseudomonadales > Pseudomonadaceae > Pseudomonas > Pseudomonas sp. AC136. Next base: position 2,781,870 of record NZ_OZ409865.1, on the reverse strand, counting down.
CCTCACCACTGAAGAGCAGCTTGAAGCCTTGCGTCGTCGCCTGCGGGCGATGGAGCGTGACGGCCAGTTGATCTACACCCGTCGTGGCACCTACGCGCCGGTCGATAAACTCGACCTTATCCTCGGTCGCATCAGCGGTCACCGCGATGGCTTCGGTTTCCTCATTCCGGATGACGGCAGTGATGACCTTTTCCTGAGCCCTGCTCAGATGCGTCTGGTCTTCGATGGCGACCGTGCATTAGCACGCGTTACCGGCCTTGACCGCCGTGGTCGCCGTGAGGGTGCGGTTGTGGAAGTGATTTCCCGCGCCCACGAAACCATCGTTGGCCGCTATTACGAAGAAAGCGGCATCGGCTTTGTCGTCGCCGACAATCCGAAAATCCAGCAAGAAGTGCTGGTCACGCCGGGTCGCAACGCGAGCGCCAAACAAGGCCAGTTCGTTGAGGTGAAAATCACCCATTGGCCAACGCCGCGCTTCCAGCCTCAGGGCGACGTGGTTGAAGTGGTCGGCAACTACATGGCGCCGGGCATGGAAATCGACGTGGCGCTGCGTAGCTACGACATTCCCCACGTATGGCCTGAAGCGGTGCTTAAAGAAGCCGCCAAGCTCAAGCCGGAAGTGGAAGAGAAAGACAAAGAAAAACGCATCGACCTGCGCCACCTTCCGTTCGTAACCATCGACGGCGAAGACGCCCGCGACTTCGACGACGCGGTGTATTGCGAGAAGAACGGCAGCAACTGGCGCCTGTTCTCCGGCGGCTGGAAGCTGTACGTCGCCATCGCCGACGTTTCTCACTACGTGAAAATCGGCTCGGCGCTGGACGACGAATCGCAAGTGCGCGGCAACTCGGTGTACTTCCCCGAGCGCGTAATCCCGATGCTGCCGGAAGAACTGTCGAACGGCCTCTGCTCGTTGAACCCCAAGGTCGACCGCTTGGCGATGGTCTGCGAGATGAGCATCTCCAAGACCGGCAAGATGACCGACTACCAGTTCTACGAAGCGGTCATCCACTCCCACGCGCGCCTGACCTACAACAAAGTCAGCGCCATTCTCGAAACGCCGAAAAGCGCCGAAGCTAAAGCCTTGCGCACCGAGTACGCCGACGTGGTGCCGCACCTCAAGCAGCTGTACTCGCTGTATCAGGTGCTGCTGGCTGCTCGCCATGAGCGCGGCGCCATCGATTTCGAAACTCAGGAAACCCGCATCATCTTCGGCTCCGGCCGTAAGATCGCTGAGATCCGTCCGACCACTCGTAACGATGCCCACAAGCTGATCGAGGAATGCATGCTGGCCGCCAACGTGGCCACCGCCGAGTTCCTTAAGAAGCACGAGATTCCTGCTTTGTATCGCGTGCACGATGGTCCGCCGCCAGAGCGTCTGGAAAAGCTCAAGGCATTCCTCGGTGAGCTGGGCTTGTCGCTGCAACGCGGCAAATCCAAAGAAGGTCCGTCGCCCAAGGACTACCAAGCGTTGCTGGAAGGTATTCGCGAACGGCCGGATTACCACCTAATTCAAACCGTCATGCTGCGCTCGTTGAGCCAGGCGGTTTACAGCGCCGATAACCAGGGCCACTTCGGCCTGAATTACGAGGCGTACACGCACTTCACCTCGCCTATTCGCCGTTATCCGGACTTGCTCACGCACCGCGCCATCCGCAGCGTCATTCGCTCGAAGATGGACACGCCGCACGTTAAGCGCGCCGGCGCAATGATGATTCCGAAAGCGCGCATTTATCCGTACGACGAACCCGCGCTGGAGCAATTGGGCGAGCAGTGCTCGTTGTCCGAGCGCCGCGCCGACGAAGCCACCCGCGACGTGGTGAACTGGCTCAAGTGCGAGTTTATGAAAGACCGCGTGGGCGAAAGCTTCCCGGGCGTGATCACGGCTGTGACGGGGTTCGGCTTGTTTGTCGAGCTCAAAGACATCTATGTCGAAGGCCTGGTGCACGTCACCGCCTTGCCGGGCGACTACTACCATTTCGATCCGGTTCACCACCGCCTGGCGGGCGAGCGCACTGGCCGCAGCTTCCGTCTGGGCGACAGCATCGACGTCAAAGTCATGCGCGTTGATCTGGACGAACGCAAAATCGACTTCGAGCTGGCGCAAGCCACTATCGATGCGCCGATCGGCCGTAAAGGTCGCACCTCGGCCGCGACCAAAGGCGGTGCGCGCGAGCGTGCTGAGAAGGCGAACGCAGCACCTACTTCCGGCAGCGCTGACGTCAAGCGCAGCCGCGAAGTGAAAAGCGCGTTGCTCGCTGAAGCGAAAAGCAAAGGCAAGGCCAGCGCCGCCGGAAAAGGCGCCAAGCCCAGCGCGCATCGCAAAGGCCCGCCGAAAGCTGGCGCTGCAGCACCGAGCAAAAGCGGCGGCGCTCGCAAGCCAAAGGGTAAAGCATGAGTCAGTTGGAAAAAATCTACGGCGTGCACGCCGTAGAAGCCTTGCTGCGTCACCATCCCAAGCGCGTTAAACAGATCTGGCTCGCCGAAGGACGCAATGATCCGCGCGTTCAGTTGTTGCTGGAATTGGCGGCCCAATCGCGAGTGGCGGTTGGGCAGGCCGAGCGCCGCGAAATGGACGCCTGGGTTGAAGGCGTGCATCAGGGCGTGGTCGCAGAAGTGAGCCCGAGTCAGGTGTGGGGCGAGGCGATGCTCGACGAGCTGCTGGACCGCAGCGAAGGCCACCCGCTGTTGCTGGTGCTCGATGGCGTAACCGACCCGCACAACCTCGGCGCCTGCCTGCGCACCGCCGATGCGGCTGGCGCGTTGGCGGTGATCGTGCCGAAAGATAAATCCGCAACGCTGAACCCGACCGTGCGCAAAGTGGCGTGCGGCGCGGCGGAAGTCATCCCGCTGGTGGCCGTCACCAACCTGGCTCGCACGTTGGAAAAACTCCAGCAGCGCGGCTTATGGGTGGTGGGTACTGCAGGCGAGGCCGAGCAAGACCTGTACGACCAGGACCTGACCGGGCCGACCATTCTGATCATGGGCGCCGAAGGCAAAGGCATGCGTCGCTTAACCCGCGAGCATTGCGATTACCTGGTGCGTTTGCCCATGGCCGGTAGCGTCAGCAGCCTTAACGTCTCGGTGGCCACAGGCGTCTGCCTGTTCGAAGCCATGCGCCAGCGCGGTGTGAAGGCCAAGGCCGGAAAATAGTGCTGCACCGCCTGTGGGAGCGGCTTTAGTCGCGATGCGTTTGGATAAAAGGCATCGCGGCTAACGCTGCTCCCACAGGTTTCTCTGCCTTCCTGGCAACTGTTCAAATATTCACCAATTGCCTTGCGCGCCCCAGCCCCCTTCTCTACAATTGCGCCCCTTGCCGTGACGGCAGGCGCATACGTGCCCTTTTGTCTGGTGAGCTAACAGTGTCATTCACTCCTTGTCTGACCGCGCTAAGCGGCAGGCTACAACCCGTAAGGAGCATTTATGCGTCATTACGAAATCATCTTTCTGGTTCACCCGGACCAGAGCGAGCAAGTCGGCGGCATGGTTGAGCGTTACACCAAGCTGATCGAAGAAGACGGCGGCAAAATTCACCGCCTGGAAGACTGGGGCCGTCGTCAACTGGCCTACGCAATCAACAATGTTCACAAGGCTCACTACGTGATGCTGAACGTTGAGTGCACCGGCAAAGCCCTGGCTGAGCTGGAAGACAACTTCCGCTACAACGATGCCGTGATCCGTAACCTTGTCATCCGTCGCGACGAAGCCGTAACTGGCCAGTCCGAGATGCTCAAGGCTGAAGAAAACCGCAGCGAGCGCCGCGAGCGTCGTGACCGTCCTGAAGCCGATTCCATCGATGGCGACAACGATGACAACGACAACAGCGACAGCGATAACGCTGACGAGTAATCCACGGATCTATTGAGGAGCCAATCTCATGGCACGTTTCTTCCGTCGTCGTAAATTCTGCCGTTTCACCGCTGAAGACGTGAAGGAGATCGATTACAAAGATCTCAACACGCTGAAAGCCTACGTTTCTGAAACCGGCAAAATCGTTCCAAGCCGTATCACCGGTACCAAGGCTCGTTATCAGCGTCAGCTGGCCACCGCTATCAAGCGCGCCCGCTTCCTGGCCCTGCTCGCCTACACCGACAGCCACGGCCGCTGAGACCGGAAGGTCGATACGTAGTAAGGGATAAATCGCATGCGCGCAGTTGCTGAGTTCATCATGCGCGGTCGCATGCAAGCCACCCTTGTGGTGGTGGGTAGTGCGGCATTGCCGCTGCTGTTCTGGTTGAGTGCTGCTGCAGGTTGCCTTGTGCTCTTGCGGCGCGGTTTGAAGGACGCTACTGGCGTTCTGGTTTGGGCTCTGCTGCCGGCGTTGGTCTGGTGGTACTTCGGCGAACCGCGCACCTTGTTGGTGTTGCTGGGCGCTCTGGGGCTGGCGTTGGTGTTGCGCGCTGGTGGGTCATGGAGCCGGGTGCTGTTGTGTAGCGTGGCTTTGGGCCTGGTGTACGGTTTGGTATTGGGTTCGCAGTACCGTGAATTTCTCGAAGCGGTAGCGGCGGAGTTGCAAAAACTCCTGCCGCAGGCCCTCGGGGAACTCCACCAGCAATTGCCGGTGGAAGAGCGGGCTCGACTGGATGCCTTGCTAGTGCCGGTGCTGACTGGATTGCTGGCGTCTGTGCTGCAAATCGTCAGTCTGCTGTGCCTGATTCTTGGGCGTTATTGGCAGGCTGCGTTGTACAACCCTGGTGGTTTCGGGCTCGAGTTTCGGGCGTTGCGACTGCCGCCAGCGTTGGCGATGGGGCTGTTGGTGTGCATGCTGCTAGGTCCGAATATTGGACCGCAATTGGCCATGCTTACACCGCTGTGCAGCGTACCGCTGGCGTTTGCAGGATTGGCCTTGTTGCATGGGCTGGTGTTTGTAGGGCGACTGGGCAAGTTCTGGCTGGTCGGGATGTACATAGGCCTGCTGCTCTTTATGCAGCTGATTTATCCGTTACTGGTGGCCCTGGCCATTGTCGACAGTCTGATTGATTTTCGCGGACGCCACGCACGCAACGGTGCCGGCCCCGCGAACGGTGAAGGTTAAAAGTTAAGAGGTAAGACCCAAATGGAAGTCATCCTGCTGGAAAAAATCGCCAACCTGGGCAACCTGGGCGACAAAGTGAATGTTAAGGCTGGTTACGGCCGTAACTTCCTGCTGCCGCAAGGCAAAGCAACTGCCGCTACCGCTGCGAACGTTGCTGCGTTCGAAGAGCGTCGTGCAGAGCTGGAAAAACTGGCTGCCGAGAAGAAAGCTTCGGCTGAAGCTCGTGCTGCTCAACTGGCTGAGCTGGAAGTGACCATCACTGCCACCGCTGGTGATGAAGGCAAGCTGTTCGGTTCCATCGGTACTCACGACATCGCCGACGCCCTGACCGCCTCTGGCGTGGAAGTGGCTAAATCGGAAGTGCGTCTGCCGAACGGTACCATCCGTAACGTGGGCGAATTCGACGTAGCGGTGCACCTGCACTCCGACGTTGAAGCCACTGTCCGCGTTGTCGTGGTAGCTGCTTAAGTAACGCCAATCGCCCCGCACCTCTGGTGTGAGCGGTTTACATCGGGCACGATCTGCACTCGCAGATCGTGCCCTTTGTCTTTCTGTATTCCTTGTTTTGCATTCCTGATTCCGTGTGGCCATGAACGATATTTCCGATCCCGAACAGTTCGACCTGCAAACCGCTGCGCTAAAGGTCCCGCCCCATTCCATCGAGGCCGAACAGGCCGTGCTCGGTGGCTTGATGCTCGACAATAACGCCTGGGAGCGGGTGTTGGACCAGGTTTCGGACGGTGACTTCTATCGCCATGACCACCGCCTGATTTTCCGCGCCATCGCCAAGCTGGCCGACCAAAACTCGCCGTTCGACGTCGTGACGCTCTCCGAGCAGCTCGACAAAGAAGGCCAGACCTCGCAAACCGGTGGTCTGGCTTACCTCGGTGAGCTGGCGAAAAACACCCCGTCGGTGGCCAACATCAAGGCCTATGCGCAGATCGTTCGTGAGCGCGCCACATTGCGCCAGTTGATCGGCATCAGCACCGAAATCGCCGACAGCGCCTTCAACCCCCAAGGCCGGCAAGCTGCCGAAATTCTCGATGAAGCGGAGCGGCAGATCTTCCAGATCGCCGAGGCCCGGCCGAAAACCGGTGGCCCGGTGGGCGTGAACGCGCTGCTGACCAAAGCCATCGACCGCATCGACGAGCTGTTCAATACCGGCGAAGGCATCACCGGTCTGTCCACCGGCTTCACCGACCTCGACGACAAAACCAGCGGCCTGCAGCCCTCGGACCTGATCATCGTCGCCGGTCGTCCGTCGATGGGTAAAACCACCTTCGCCATGAACCTGGTGGAAAACGCCGTGCTGCGCAGCGACAAAGTGATTCTGGTGTACTCGCTCGAAATGCCAGGCGAATCGCTGATGATGCGTATGCTGTCCTCCCTCGGCCGTATCGATCAGACCAAAGTGCGTTCCGGTCAGCTCGACGATGACGACTGGCCGCGCCTGACCTCGGCGGTCAACCTGCTTAACGACCGCAAGCTTTTTATCGACGACACGGCCGGCATCAGCCCTTCGGAAATGCGTGCGCGAACCCGTCGTCTGGTGCGTGAACACGGCGACGTCGGCCTGATCATGATCGACTACCTGCAACTGATGCAGATCCCAGGCTCCAGCGGCGACAACCGGACCAACGAGATTTCGGAAATTTCCCGTTCCTTGAAAGCCCTGGCCAAGGAATTCAACTGCCCCGTGGTCGCGCTGTCCCAGCTCAACCGCTCCCTGGAACAACGCCCCAACAAGCGCCCAGTGAACTCCGACTTGCGTGAATCCGGCGCCATCGAGCAGGACGCCGACGTGATCATGTTCGTGTACCGGGACGAGGTGTATCACCCCGAAACCGAACACAAAGGCGTGGCCGAAATCATCATCGGCAAGCAGCGGAACGGTCCGATTGGTTTTATTCGACTCGCGTTTTTGGGCAAATACACAAGATTCGAGAATCTAGCCCCAGGAAGCTACAATTTCGACGACGACGAGTAATTCCGGCCCAGATCGGCCGGAACGACGTCTATGCTGCGTCGCGCGGTGCTCGCGATCCTCATGGGCTGCAGCCCACTGCGGTCGCTGCGCTCCGGGCTTCTTGCCTAGACGCCGTTCCGACCAATCTGGCGAGCCGAAATTAGACCTACTGCGCGACGTTCTGGCTGCGTCGCGCGGTGCTCGCGTCCTCATGCGCTCCAGCCCACTCCGGGCGCTGTGCTCCGGGCTCCTTGCCAGAACGCCGCTCGCTACGGTCTCGCCAAAATTGCGTCAAAAGCAGTAGGTTGGGTTGAGCACAGCGAAGCCCAACATTCACCGCAAAACCACCCCTACGCCTTGTAACGCGGCGCCATAAAATCCGCGTCCACGTATGGCGCCAAGTAATCCTCAAGCCGCTGCCCGTCGCTGCATTCAAAGTGCTCATCGGTATCGGTCAAGGTATCCAGCCGATCAACCCGGAAATTACGAAAGTCGCCGCGCAGTTCGCACCAGCTGCATAGCGTCCAGGTCTGCCCCCAAAAGAACAGCCCCAAAGGCCAGATGCAGCGTTCGCTGCTCTGGCCTTTTTCGTCTTTGTAGCTCAGTTGCAGCTTACGTTGCTGGCGAATGGCGAGGCGCAGTTGGCCGAGCCAATGCACGGGGTACAGGTTGGTTTCCGGAGCGAACAGGTTGTGGCGATTGAGCTCGCTGCGCAGGTCGCCCGGCAGCACGCTGTGGATTTTCGCCAGTGCCGATTCCGCCGCCCGTTGCAGGGCCGGGTCGGCCCAGGCTTTGACCATTTTGGCGCCGATCATCAGCGCTTCGATCTCCTCGCGCTCGAACATCAGCGGCGGCAAATCCATGGGCTGGCGCAGCACGTAGCCGACGCCCGCTTCGCCCTCCAGCGGCACGCCGGAGAGCGATAAATCCTGAATGTCGCGGTAGATAGTGCGCACCGACACCTGCAGCCGTTCGGCCAGCCACTGCGCTGTGGTCAGGCGGCGGCTGCGCAAGAACTGCACGATCTGGAAAAGGCGGTCGGCGCGTCTCATGGCTGGTCTCGGTGGTGGGCTATCGCGGCCGAAGCCGCGATGTTTTAAACGTCAGGACACGCTGTGCAGCCCAACGCTATTGCCTTCACTGTCTTTAATCAAGGCAATGAAACCGTGCGGCGCGATCTCGGTGCGGGGCTGCAAAATGACGCCGCCAGCATTGGGAACACGGTCCAGCACGGCGTCGAGTTGGCCTTCCACATTGAGGTAAACGCGCGTGCCGCCGGTGCCCGGATGCATGCCTGCCATCGCACACACGCAGCCGCCGACGCCGCCGTTTTCTTCGCCGGGAAAAATGCCCATACGCGACATCGGCCCATCGACAATCGGCATCTCGATATCCAGCGCGCGCTGGTAGAAGGTGTGGGCGCGGTCGAAGTCGCTGACGTAGAGTTCAAACCAGTTCACGGCGTTCATGGCATTCATTCCTTGGCGTATTGAGGGAGTCGGCAGCAGTGGGCGGGGTGCCGTTGCGTGCTGCTGGCGAGCACTTTACGAGGGGGCTACTGACAGCATTCTGTCAGTAGCCTGCAGAGATATTTCTGCGCCGTGCTGGGCTAAACTGCCGTCCCTTTTTTCCATGCTGCCGAGCCCGCCATGCGTCCGTTAATCGCCACCGTGAACCTCGCCGCCCTGCGCCATAACTATGCCGTCGCCCATCGCTGTGCGCCGGGCCGGCAGGCGTTCGCCGTGGTCAAGGCCAACGCATACGGCCATGGCGTGCGCGAAGTGGTGGCAGCGCTGGCGCACGCTGACGGTTTCGCCGTGTGCTGCCTGGAAGAGGCGCAAGCCGTGCGTGAGGTGAATGCGCAGGCGCGCGTGTTGCTGCTGGAAGGGTGTTTCGAGCCGGCTGAATACCAGCAGGCCGCCGCGTTAAACCTGGACGTCGCGGTGCACAACGCCGCCCAGGCCGAGGCGCTGATGTCAGCAGCCTTGTCGCAGCCGCTGAACGTGTGGCTGAAGCTCGACAGCGGCATGCATCGTCTGGGGTTCTCCGTCGCCGGGTTGCGCGAATGGCATGGCCGCCTGGCCGGAACCGGGAACGTGGCCGAACTCAATGTGCTCGGGCATTTCGCCTGCGCCGACGAGCGCGGCCATGAGCTGAATGAGCAGCAGGTCGAGCAGTTTCTAAGCCTGCTTGATCTGGATTTCGACCAGCGCTCGCTGGCCAATTCCGCGGCGCTGCTGACCATTCCCGCCGCGCACATGGACTGGCAGCGCCCCGGCATCATGCTCTACGGCGCCACGCCGTTTGCCGAGCTAAGCGCCAAGGAGTTGGGATTGCAGCCGGTGATGACACTCACCGCACAGGTGATCGCCCTGCGAGAAGTGCCGGCCGGCGAAAGCGTGGGCTATGGCGCTAGCTGGATCGCCCAGCGGCCCTCGCTGATCGGCACCGTCAGCTGCGGCTACGCCGACGGCTACCCGCGTCACGCACCGCCCGGCACCGAAGTGGTGGTGCGCGGCCAGCGCGTGCCGTTGGCGGGGCGGGTGTCGATGGACATGCTCAGCATCGATCTAACGGACGTGCCCGGCGCGCAGCTGGGCGATGCGGTCGAGCTATGGGGCGCGCAATTGCCCGTCGATGACCTGGCACAACGCTGCGGCAGCATTGGCTACGAATTGCTAACCAAAGTGACCGGCCGCGTGCCGCGCCGCTACCACGACTAACCCCGCCCCTGTAGGAGCGGCTTCAGCCGCGATGCTCTTGAGCAGCAGCGCGGCTAGCAGACCGCTTACACCAGCCCCGTCGGCACCTGCAGCACATCCAGAAACAGGCACTGCTCCGGCGTCAGCGAGCCATCCTTGCCGCGAATGATGCAGCCAGAACGGCCCTGGCTCTTGGCCTGATACAGCGCTTCGTCCGCCGCTTTGTACAAACCAGCGAATTGCTTGGCGTGTTGCGGAAACAGCGCCGCGCCAATACTGATGGTCACCGCTAGATTGTTCGCGCCATACAGCACCGGCTTGGCCAGTTCGCTCAGCAAGCGCACGGCAATTTCCTGCGCGTGCTGCTCGGCTTCGGGGCCGCTGATGACGATGGCGAATTCGTCGCCGCCCAATCGCGCCACCATGTCATTGCTGCGCACATGCTCGCGCAGGCGCTGGCCGATGGTGCGCAGCATCAGGTCGCCGGCGTCGTGGCCGTGGCGGTCGTTGATCGGTTTGAAATGGTCGAGGTCCACCAACAGCAGCGCCACCGATTCGTGACGGCGGCTGGCGTCGGCCAACGCTGTTTCCACGCGCTCAATCAGGTAGCGGCGGTTGGGCAGGTCGGTCAGCGGGTCGTGAAAGGCGGCGTGTTGCAGCGCCTGTTCCCGTTCACGCAATTGCTGGTTGGCCTGGGCCAGTTCGGCCGTGCGCACTTCCACGGCACGCTGGAGTTCGTCGGCACTGGCTTGTATCTGCGACAGGCGCGCGGTTTTCTCGCGGTCGGCTTGTTGCAGCGCCGTGGAGCGGTCGTGCTTGAGCGTCTGGATGCGGTAGGCGAGGGCGAAGGAAAACAAAATCGACTCCGCCGCCACCGCCAACGGAAACACATAGGCGTTCCAGCCAGCCGGCTGCACCACGCCCGTGGTGCGCAGCAGCAATAAGCCGGTGCTGCCCAGAATCAGGCCGTAGCCGCAGAGGTACAGCAGCGCCGGAAAGTAATGCTGCCGCCAGCGAATAAACGCCGCGCCCAGGGCCGCCGGAATACTGGTGAACGACAGCAGGGCAATAATCCACGCCGCCGTGCCGCGCTGGCCGGCAACGTCCAGCGCAATCGCCACCACGTACACCACGCACGCCAGGTTCAGCAGGTGATGGGCCCAGCGCACATAGCGCTTGGTCTGCATCAGCGTTTGGGTAAAGCGCGTGGCGAAAATGCCCCACAGCGAGGGCAGCACAATGCGGTCGAGCCACACCGGAACCGGGTGGTTGGGCCACAGGTATTGGAAGCCGTGGCCGGTCATGCTGACGATAAACAGCAGGGCGCCGCCGGTGGCGAGCACGTACCAGAAGTAAGCCGCGTCGCGCAGGCTGAAAAAGATAAACAGGTTGTACAGCAGCAGCGCCGTGATGATCCCGTAGATCAGCCCCAGGCCGATGTTTTCGGTGGCGGCCAGTTGGCTCAAATCATCGAGCTGCCAGACCTTCAGCGGAAACGAGTTACCGGCCGGGTCGTAGCTGCGCAAATAAAAGGTCAGCGGTTCGTCGCCCAGCTCAGGCAGCTTGAACAGCGTGCGGCGGTACGGGTAGTCGCGACCTTCGGCGTAATTCACCACTTCGCCGCTCTGGCGCTGCTGCCAACTGGTGTGCGGGCCGGGCAAATAGAGCTGCATATTCAGCTGGGTGACAGAACCGATCTCCAGCCACCACAGCGGCGGTGCATCGCTGCGCCGTTGCAGGCTGACTTTAATCCACCACGGGTTGCGACTCTGGCCGACGCTGGCCTTGCCGTTGGCCGGCACGAAACGCTGTTGAATGTCGGGCTTGGCCATGTCGGCAATGTTCAGCGTGGCGCCGACATCTTCGAGCAGCTCAATCTGCCCGTTCAGCGACTGGCCGCTGCTGCTGCGGTCGAGCAGCATGGGCGCCGCAGCCGACGCGTGGGCAGCGCACACGGTCAACAAGGCATACAGGCACATCCGCACAATGTTCAGCCGCACCGCAAAACTCCTTGTAGCCAAGCGCTGCGGCCGGGCGATTAAAACTGGATCGAGTATAGCTATCATGATCGGAAATTGATGACAGGGCTTGAGCGACTTTCTTGTCATCCATCGGCCAGTAGCTGACTGACACAGTCGGATTCTGTACATTTTTTGTGCTATATTCCGCGCCCGCGATTTTCCATGCAACTGCCATACGGTTCCCCCATGCAAGCAGCCAAGCCGCTATTCGATTATCCAAAGTACTGGGCCGAGTGTTTCGGGCCTGCGCCTTTCCTGCCGATGAGCCGGGAAGAGATGGATCAGCTTGGCTGGGATTCCTGCGACATCATCATCGTCACCGGTGATGCGTATGTGGATCATCCTTCGTTTGGCATGGCGATCATCGGCCGGCTGCTCGAAGCGCAAGGCTTTCGCGTGGGCATCATTGCGCAGCCCAACTGGCAGTCCAAAGACGACTTTATGAAGCTCGGCGAGCCGAACCTGTTCTTCGGCGTCGCGGCCGGCAACATGGATTCGATGATCAACCGCTACACCGCCGACAAGAAAATTCGCTCCGACGACGCCTACACGCCTGGCGGTCTGGCCGGCAAACGCCCAGACCGCGCCAGCCTGGTGTACAGCCAGCGTTGCAAAGAAGCCTACAAAAACGTGCCCATCGTGCTCGGCGGCATTGAAGCCTCGCTGCGCCGTATCGCGCATTACGACTACTGGCAAGACCGCGTGCGCAACTCGATTCTGATCGACGCCAGCGCCGACATTCTTCTGTACGGCAACGCCGAGCGCGCCATCGTCGAAGTGGCCCAGCGCCTGTCGTACGGGCAGAAAATCGAAGACATCACCGATGTGCGCGGCACCGCGTTTATCCGCCGCGACACGCCGCAGGGCTGGTACGAAGTCGATTCCACGCGCATCGACCGTCCGGGCAAGGTCGACAAGATCATCAACCCGTACGTGAACACCCAAGACACCCAGGCCTGCGCCATCGAGCAGGAAAAGGGCCCGGTTGAAGACCCGGAAGAAGCCAAAGTCGTGCAGATTCTGGCCAGCCCGCGCATGACCCGCGACAAAACCGTGATCCGCCTGCCGTCCATGGAAAAGGTGCGCAACGACCCGGTTCTGTACGCCCACGCCAACCGCGTGCTGCACCTGGAAACCAACCCGGGTAACGCCCGCGCATTGGTGCAGAAGCATGGCGAAGTGGATGTGTGGTTCAACCCGCCACCCATTCCCATGACCACCGAGGAAATGGACTACGTGTTTGGCATGCCGTACCAGCGTGTGCCGCACCCGGCCTATGGCAAAGAGAAAATTCCCGCCTACGACATGATCCGTTTCTCGGTAAACATCATGCGTGGCTGCTTTGGTGGCTGCACCTTCTGCTCCATTACCGAGCACGAAGGCCGCATCATCCAGAACCGCTCGGAAGAGTCGATCATTCGCGAGATCGAAGAAATCCGCGACAAAGTGCCAGGCTTCACCGGCGTGATTTCCGACCTCGGCGGGCCGACCGCCAACATGTACCGCATCGCCTGCAAGAGCCCGGAAATCGAATCCGCGTGCCGCAAGCCGTCGTGCGTGTTCCCCGGCATTTGCCCGAACCTGAACACCGACCACTCCAGCCTGATTCAGCTATACCGCAGCGCCCGCGCGTTGCCCGGCGTGAAGAAAATTCTGATCGCCTCCGGCCTGCGTTACGACCTGGCCGTGGAATCGCCTGAATACGTGAAAGAACTGGTCACGCACCACGTCGGCGGCTACCTGAAAATTGCCCCGGAACACACCGAGGAAGGCCCGCTGAATCAGATGATGAAGCCGGGCATTGGCTCGTATGACAAGTTCAAGCGCATGTTCGAGAAGTACTCGAAAGAGGCGGGCAAAGAGCAGTACCTGATCCCGTACTTCATCGCCGCGCACCCGGGCACTACCGACGAAGACATGATGAACCTGGCCCTGTGGCTCAAAGGCAACGGCTTCCGTGCCGACCAGGTGCAAGCGTTCTATCCATCGCCCATGGCCACCGCCACGGCGATGTACCACTCGGGCAAAAACCCGCTGCGCAAAGTCACGTACAAGAGCGACGGCGTGACCATCGTTAAAAGCGAAGACCAACGCCGCCTGCACAAAGCCTTCCTGCGCTACCACGACCCCAAGGGTTGGCCGATGTTGCGTGAAGCGCTGCTGCGCATGGGCCGTGGCGACTTGATTGGGCCGGGCAAGAACCAGCTCATTCCGTTGCACCAGCCGGCTACCGACAGCTACCAGAGCGCACGCCGGAAAAATTCAACGCCCGCCGGCAGCCATAAAGTGGCCAAGGAAACCAAAATCCTCACCCAGCACACCGGCCTGCCCCCGCGCGCCAGCGACGGCGGTAATCCGTGGGACAAACGCGAGCAAGCCAAAGCGGCCGCGTTCGCCAAGAGCAAGGAAGACGCTAAAGCCCGTCACGACGCGGCCAAAGGCGGCAAGGGCAAGGGCGGCAAAGGCGGTAAGAAGCCGGCGCGTCAGCCTGTATTTCCTCGTTAAGGTCTTTGTATGAACGAGAACGCCAACCTTCGGGTTGGCGTTTTTGTTTTTGTCGTTCGCTGACAGTCAAAGGCCCCTCACCCCAGCCCTCTCCCGCAAGCGGGAGAGGGAGCCGACCGCGTGTTTCGAAACCTCCCCGATCCATTCCCCTCTCCCGCTTGCGGGAGAGGGGATAGGGGGGAGGGGCTTTTGACTGGATTTTGATCGTAGCGCCCGGCTTCCCTGCGTTCGGCTGAACATTCTGGATCCCCGCGTTCGCGAGGATGACGGTGTGATTGGCCATAGAGTTGTGATCCTGAACGGTCCGCGCCCGCCACAATGAAGACCTCGGTAGCCACCTCGACATCCCCTGCGCCCCGTTAACGTGCGATCCTCTGCCCCACGCATCGCCACTGGCGCGATTTTGGTGCCGGGGTGCAGGGACGGGTAGCGAAACCACCGGCTCCGCCCCGGCTGGCATAAGTCTTGCGCGGCTCACTGCCCGCCAAGGCTCGCAGGAGGCACGCCGTGTCGATTCATGTCGCATTGCACCACGTTACCCACTACCGCTATGACCGTGCGGTAGACCTTGGCCCGCAAATCGTGCGTTTGCGCCCGGCGGCCCATAGCCGTACGCGCGTGCTCTCGTACGCGCTGAAAGTGCTGCCCGAAAAGCACTTCATCAATTGGCAACAAGACCCTCAGGGCAATTACCTGGCGCGCCTGGTGTTCCCGGAGAAAACCACCGAGCTGCGCATCGAGGTCGATCTGGTCGCCGAAATGGCGGTGTTCAACCCCTTCGATTTCTTCCTCGAGCCCTACGCCGAAAAAATCCCGTTCACCTATTCGGCCGATGAAAAGCGCGAGCTGACGCCGTACCTGGCGACCCTCGACCCCACGACAAAATTCGACGCCTACGTCGCCAGCATTGAGCGCAAGCCGCTGCCGACCATCGACTTCCTCGTCGCCCTGAACCAGCGCCTGAGCCAGGACATCAGCTACCTGATCCGCATGGAGCCGGGCGTACAAACGCCCGAGCAAACCCTGGTCAACGCTTCCGGCTCGTGCCGCGATTCGGCCTGGTTGCTGGTGCAGATTCTGCGCAGCCTGGGCCTGGCGGCGCGCTTTGTTTCCGGCTACCTGATTCAACTCACCGCCGACGTCAAAGCCCTCGACGGCCCCAGCGGCACCACCGTGGACTTCACCGATCTGCATGCCTGGTGCGAGGTGTATTTGCCCGGCGCCGGTTGGGTGGGGCTCGACCCAACATCCGGCCTGTTTGCCGGCGAGGGCCATATTCCGTTGGCGTGCAGCCCGGAGCCTTCCTCCGCGGCGCCCATCAGCGGCGTGGTGGAGCCGTGCGAAGCGGAGTTCACCCACGAGATGTCGGTGGAGCGCATCTGGGAAGCGCCGCGCGTGACCAAACCGTACACCGAGGAGCAATGGCTGGAGATCGAGCGCCTCGGCCGGCAGATTGATCACGACCTGCTCGAAGGCGACGTGCGCCTGACCATGGGCGGCGAGCCGACGTTTGTGTCCATCGACGACCCCGACGGCCCCGAGTGGAACACCGACGCCCTGGGCGATAACAAACGCAAACTCTCCGCCGAGCTGTACCAGCGCATGCGCAAGCGCTACGCGCCCAAGGGCCTGGTGCATTTCGGCCAGGGCAAGTGGTACCCGGGCGAGCAACTGCCGCGCTGGTCGCTGAACTGTTTCTGGCGCCACGACGGCGAGCCGATCTGGCACAACCCGGCGCTGGTTGCCGATGAAACCCAGAACTACGAAGCCGATGGCGCGCTCGCCGGGCGCTTCCTCGCCAGCGTTGCCGAGCGCCTGCAACTGCCCGGCGAGTTCGTGTTTCCGGCCTACGAAGACAATTTCTATTACCTCTGGCGCGAAGGCGCGCTGCCCAAGAACGTCAGCGCCGAAGATTCGCGCCTGAGCGATGAAATGGAGCGCGCGCGGCTGCGCAAAGTCTTCGCCCAGGGCCTGGATAAAGTCGTCGGCCAAGTGCTGCCGTTGGCGCGCACCGCAGATGGCAATGCCTGGCAAAGCGGGAGCTGGTATTTGCGCGACGAGCATTGCCGACTTGTGCCGGGCGACTCGGCCATGGGCTATCGCTTGCCGCTGGCGTCGCAGCCGTGGGTGAAGGCGGCGGAATTTCCGTTTGTGCATCTGCCGGACCCGAATCAGACCTTCGCCGAGTTGCCCTCCAGCGATGCCCTGCGCGTATTGCCGGCTGAGCGCGGTGAAGCACCGGCCAAGGCCGAACAAGGCGAGCCGAAGATCGACGAGTCGGCCCATTGGCTGACTCGTACCGCCTTGTGCGCCGAAGCGCGCGACGGGCGTTTGTACCTGTTTATGCCGCCGCTCGCCGCGCTTGAGGATTACCTGACGTTGGTCAACGTCATCGAGGCCTGCGCCGAAGAGCTGCATTGCCCGGTGCTGCTCGAAGGCTACGAGCCGCCGAGCGATCCGCGTTTGGGCAACTTCCGCGTCACGCCCGACCCCGGCGTGATTGAAGTGAATGTGCAGCCCTCGTCCAGCTGGGAGCAGTTGGTGGAGCGCACGGAGTTTCTCTACGAAGAAGCGCGGCAAACCCGGCTGACCACTGAGAAATTCATGATCGACGGCCGCCACACCGGCACCGGCGGCGGGAACCACTTTGTGCTCGGTGGCGCCACGCCGGCCGACTCGCCGTTTCTGCGCCGCCCCGATTTGCTGCGCAGCCTGATCAGCTATTGGCACAATCACCCGTCGCTGTCGTACCTGTTCTCCGGGCTGTTTATCGGTCCGACGTCCCAGGCGCCGCGCATCGACGAAGCGCGCAACGACTCGCTCTACGAACTGGAAATCGCCTTCTCGCAAATGCCGGCACCGGGCGAAGAATGCCCGCCGTGGATTGTCGACCGCCTGCTGCGCAACCTGCTGATTGACGTGACCGGCAACACCCACCGCGCCGAGTTCTGCATCGACAAACTCTATTCGCCCGACAGCGCCAGCGGCCGCCTCGGTTTGCTGGAGCTGCGCGGTTTCGAAATGCCGCCCCATGCGCGCATGAGCCTGACCCAGCAGCTGTTGCTGCGAGCGCTGGTGGCGCGTTTCTGGCGCGAGCCTTACGCGCCGCCAAAACTGGCGCGCTGGGGCACGGAGCTGCACGACCGCTTCCTGCTACCGCATTTTATCCAGCAAGATTTCGCCGACGTGATCGTCGACCTGAACAACGCCGGCTATCCGCTGCGCGCTGAGTGGTTCGACGCGCATCTGGAGTTTCGCTTCCCGAAAATCGGTGATTACGCCGTGGCCGGTATCGAGCTGGAACTGCGGCAGGCGCTGGAGCCGTGGCATGTGCTGGGCGAGGAGGGCGGTGGCGGCGGCACGGTGCGTTATGTCGATTCCTCGCTGGAGCGCGTGCAGGTGAAAATCAACGGCCTGCCGCCGCAGCGCTACTTGCTCACCTGCAATGGCGCGGCGGTGCCGTTGCAACCGACCGGGCGAGTGGGCGAGTTCGTTGCCGGCGTGCGCTTTCGCGCCTGGCAGCCATACAACGCGTTGCAGCCGACCATTGGCGTGCACGCGCCGTTGGTGTTCGATTTGCTGGATACCTGGATGCAGCGCTCGCTGGGCGGTTGTCAGTATCATGTCGCCCACCCCGGCGGGCGCAATTACGAGACCCTGCCGGTGAACGCCAACGAAGCGGAAAGCCGGCGCATGGCGCGTTTTTTCCGCCTTGGGCATAACCCCGGGCAGTTGTCGGTGCCGACGTTGCAGATCAACGATGAGCTGCCGATGACCTTGGACCTGCGCCTGCATCGACGCTGACCGGTTTGCCCACGGCAAGCGCCGCCCAGAGCAGGTGGCGCGCCATGGGTGATATTGCCGGGCTGCGCTACGCTTTTGAGCGGTACTTTCTGATTTCCTGTCGTCTGCCGAGCGTTACATGCCTGACCTGCTAGACCTGTACCGGCTGACACCGGGTAGCTACCACGAGATGCTCGACAGCGAGGGCAACCTGCGCGCGCATTGGCGGCGGCTGTTCGACCAATTGCAGCGCAGCAGCGTGCTGCAACTGGCCCAGCGCCAGGCGTTGCTGACGCGACAAATTCAGGAAAACGGCGTGACCTATAACGTCTACGCCGACCCCAAAGGCGCCGACCGACCGTGGGAATTGGACCTGCTGCCCCATCTTCTGCCCGCTGATGAATGGCAGAAAATCGCCGCCGGCATCGCCCAGCGCGCCAAGCTGCTCAACAGCGTATTGGCCGATTTGTACGGTCCGCAAACCCTGATCGCCAAAGGCTTGCTGCCGGCGGAATTGATCTTCGGCCACAACAATTTTCTCTGGCCGTGCCAAGGCGTCGAACCGCCGGATGGCACGTATTTGCATGTGTACGCGGTGGACTTGGCGCGCACGCCCGATGGCCGCTGGTGGGTCACGGCCGACCGCACCCAGGCGCCGTCGGGTGCCGGTTATGCGCTGGAAAATCGGCAGATTGTTTCCCGCGCATTTCCCGAGTTGTACCGCGACTTACAAATTCAGCACCTCAACGCCTTTTTCCGCACCTTGCAGGAAACCCTGGCTCGCCAGGCGCCCACCGACGGCGAAGTGCCGCTGGTGGTGCTGCTGACGCCGGGGCGCTTTAACGAAAGCTATTTCGAACATTTGTACCTGGCGCGCCAGCTCGGTTATCCGCTGGTGGAAGGCGGCGACCTGACCGTTCGTGACGCCACCGTGTACCTGAAAACCCTCAGCGGCTTGCGCCGCGTGCACGCCATCATGCGCCGCCTCGACGACGACTTCTGCGACCCGCTGGAGCTGCGCACCGACTCCGCCCTCGGCGTGCCGGGGCTGCTCGAAGCCGTGCGCCAAGGCCGCGTGCTCGTGGCCAACGCCCTGGGCAGCGGCGTGTTGGAATCGCCGGGTTTGCTCGGCTTTCTGCCGCAGATCAATCAGCACTTGTTCGGCGAAGATTTGCTCTTGCCCTCGATTGCCACCTGGTGGTGCGGCGAAGAGCCGGTTCTGGAGCAGGCGCTGGAGAAACTGCCGGGGCTGCTGATCAAACCCGCCTTCCCGTCGCAAAGTTTCACCCCGGTGTTTGGTCGCGACCTCAGCCAAGCGCAGCGCGACGCCCTGGCCAAACGCATTCGTAAACGCCCCTACGCCTATGTGGCGCAGGAACTGGCGCAGCTGTCGCAGGCGCCGGTGTGGCAGCCGGAGAACGGGCAGTTGCAGCCGCGCGCCATCGGCATGCGCGTGTACGCCGTGGCCGATGCCGACGGTTATCGCATTCTGCCCGGCGGCCTGACGCGGGTGGCCACCGAGGCCGACGCCGACGTGGTGTCGATGCAGCGCGGCGGTGCCAGCAAAGACACCTGGGTGCTGGGCGAGCCGGCGCCGGGCGGGGAAACCAAGCCCAATCCAAAGAATCTCGGCGGCCTCGGCCTGGTGCGGCGCGACCCGTATCTGCCCTCGCGCATCGTCGAAAACCTGTTCTGGTTTGGCCGCTACTGCGAGCGCTGCGACGACAGCGCGCGGCTGCTGCGCATCATGCTGGCGCGCTATGTCGAGGGCGACGATCCGCTGGCGCTGCAAGCGGCTGTGGAATTGGCCGAAAGCCTGAAACTGCTGCCCGAAGCCGGCGACCTGCACGACCGCTTGCTGGTCGCTTTGATGGGCCCGGACTGGCCCGCCAGCCTGCGCGCCAACCTGCTGCGCTTGCAGTGGGCGGCCTCGCAAGTGCGCGGCAAGCTTTCGCGAGAGAACTGGCAAGCGCTGGTGCAGTTGCAACACGACGCGCAGACTCTCGACAGCGAAAAACCCGACTTCGGCGAGCTGCTGGATTTTCTCAACCGCTTGGTGATGTCGCTCGCCGCGCTCTCCGGCTTTGCCCTGGACGACATGACCCGCGACGAAGGCTGGCGCTTTCTCATGGTGGGCCGGCAAATCGAGCGCCTGCAATTTCTCAGCAGCAGCCTGGCCGAGTTTCTTCATGGCGTAGCGGTGTTCGATCAGGTCGGCCTGGAATGGCTGCTGGAGCTGGGCAACAGCAGCATCACGTACCGGTCGCGCTACATGGCGGTGCCGCAGTTAATTCCCGTGCTGGACTTGCTGCTGCTCGACGAACAAAACCCCCACGCCGTGCTGTTCCAACTGCGCCTGGCCGTGCGCTCGCTGAGTCGCCTTAACGAAGATTTCGCCGCGCCGCGCGAAGTCGGGCTGTCGCTGTTGGCTGAGCGCCTGGCGGCATTCGACCTCGGCAGCCTGGAAAACCAGTTGTTTGGCGTGACCAGTCTGCGGGCGGTGCTGGACGGTTTGGTGGTGCTGCTCAAGCAGGTATCAGAAGCGGCCGGCCACGCATCGGACCGCCTGGCGCTGCGCCATTTCGCCCATGTCGATGACGTCAGCAAGCAAACGGTGTCGGTGTAATGAGCGCGCGCTACCAGATTCTTCACGACACCCATTACCGCTACGACAGCCCGGTGTCGCTGGCCCAACAACTGGCGCATTTGTGGCCGCGCCCTAGCCCCTGGCAGATTTGCGTGGAGCAAGAGCTGCACATCAACCCGGAGCCCACCAGCCGCCGCGATGAGCAGGATGTATTCGGCAACCCGGTCACCCGCCTGGCCTTCGAACGGCCCCACGACGAGTTGGAAGTGAACGCCCGCCTGGTGGTGGAACTGCGCGAACAACCGGCGCTGGATTTTCGCCTATCGCCCGCCTGGGACCACACCCGCAGCGTGCTCACCTACAACGGCAAACCCAAGCCCGACGCGGTGCTCGACGCCTGCCGCTTCTGCTTCGAGTCGCCCTATGTGCGCTTGAAAAAAGCCTTCTCCGACTACGCCGACAGCTGCTTTCCGCCCAGCCGCCCGCTGCTTTTGGGGGT
Source organism: Pseudomonas sp. AC136 (assembly GCF_979258585.1). Taxonomy (NCBI): domain Bacteria; kingdom Pseudomonadati; phylum Pseudomonadota; class Gammaproteobacteria; order Pseudomonadales; family Pseudomonadaceae; genus Pseudomonas; species Pseudomonas sp. AC136. The sequence goes on along the minus strand of NZ_OZ409865.1, from coordinate 2,760,772 downwards.
GCAGGCGCTGATGGAAAAAATCTTCCGCGAGTTCACCTTTGACGCCGAAGCCACCCAGGTGGCGACGCCGCTGGTGGAAGTGCTGGAGCGGCGCCGTGGCGTGTGCCAAGACTTCGCCCACCTGATGCTCGCCTGCTTGCGCTCGCGCGGCCTGGCGGCGCGTTACGTCAGTGGCTACCTGCTCACCCAGCCACCGCCCGGCCAACCTCGCCTGATCGGCGCCGACGCCTCCCATGCGTGGGTATCGGTGTACTGCCCGACGCTCGGCTGGGTCGACTTCGACCCCACCAACAACGTGCGCCCGGCACTGGAACACATCAGCCTCGCCCGAGGCCGCGACTTCTCCGACGTCTCACCGCTGCGTGGCGTGATTTTGGGTGGCGGAAGCCATGATCCGGATGTGCAGGTGACGGTGATTCCGCTGTAGGGCCCATCGCAGGTTCTGGATGCTTTTTGTAGGAGAGGCTTTAGCCTCGATGCTCTTGATGGTTGAAGAGCATCGAGGCTAAAGCCTCTCCTACAGGTGGTTGTGTTCTTCCCTTCGCGTACACCCGCGCGAGCCCCGAGCCGCTGTCGGCCGCCCGGCCTGACTCACTCTCCCATCACCCACCGTCATTCCCGCGCATGCCGCCCGGGCTGACTCATATTTCCCTCCACCCACCGTCATTCCCGCGCACGCGGGAATCCAGAGTTTCGAGCCGAGCGGCGTTGCCTGGACAATCACCGCGCCTGGATCCCCGCGTGCGCGAGGATGACGGGTGTTTGGTTCAAGTCATTTGATCAAGTCAGGCCTTTCCGAAGGTGACGTAGCCCTTGGTTTTTATTTTATGTGGAACTATAGTGCCAACTCTGTAGGAAACAAAAACTCACAAAAAGCCTAGCGGAGCCCGCCATGCGTATCGCCACCTTGTCTGTACTAGCCGTTTCCGTGTTGCTGGCCGCGTGCGGCGAGCCGGAGAAACCGGCGGTGACCCACGTTGATTTCCAGAAAGAACTGCAGGCCAAGCTGATCAAGGCCAAGGCCGGCGACGTTATCGACATTCCCGCCGGCACCTATCAGCTCGATCGCAGCCTGAGCCTCAAGGCCAGTGGCGTGACCATCAAAGGCGCGGGCATGGATAAAACCGTGCTCAGTTTCAAAGGCCAGAAAAGCGGCGCCGAAGGGCTGCTGGTGGATGCCTCCGATTTCACCATCGAAGACTTGGCTTTCGAAGACACCAAAGGCGATTCGCTGAAAGTCGTCGGCGGCAAGAACATCATCATCCGCCGCGTGCGCACCGAATGGACGGGCGGCCCGGCGACCGAGAACGGCGCCTATGGCATCTACCCCGTGCAAACCGAAAACGTGCTGGTTGATGGCGTGGTGGCCATCGGTGCATCGGATGCCGGCATTTACGTCGGCCAGTCGCGCAATGTGGTGGTGCGCAACAGCCGGGCGGAGAAGAACGTGGCCGGCATCGAAATCGAAAACACCATTGGCGCCGACGTCTACGACAACGTCGCCACCGGCAACACCGGCGGCATTCTGGTGTTCAACATGCCCAACTTGCAGCAGGCCGGGCGCGCCACCCGGGTGTACAAAAACAAGGTGCAGGGCAATAACCACGACAACTTCGGCCACAAGGGCACACCCGTGGCCAGCGTGCCGGCAGGCTCGGGCGTGGTGATCAATTCCAACGATCAGGTGGAAATTTTCGACAACGATATCGGCGAGCACAAAACCGCCAACCTGATCGTCAGCAGCTACTTCAGCACTGGCTACACCGACCTCTCCACCGCCGAAGGCTTCGACCCGTATCCGGAAAGTATCTACATCTACGGCAACCGCTTTGGCCCAGGCGGCGACAGCCCCGACAACCTCGAACTCAAAGCTCTGCGCATCAGCCAGTTCGGCCTCAGCGGGCGTCTGCCGGACATTCTCTGGGACGGCTACGTGAACGTCGACAAAGTCAAAAACGGCAAGCTGCCGCCTGACTTGGCAATTTGCGTGGATAACGGCGCCGCGCAGATGCTCAACGTCGACGCCCCCAACGGCTACAAAAACATCAGCTCCGACATGAGCAGCCACACCTGCAGTCTGCCGAAACTGCCGGCCATCGAACTGGCCTCGGCCAAAGCGGGGCAGGGTGCATGAAGGCATGGTTTGTGTTGGCGGGCGCGCTGCTGTTGGCGGCGTGCTCCAAGCAGTCGGCACCGTTGTACTTGCCCGAAGGCGAGAACTACCCGCAAACCCTGAGTGAGTGGGGCATTTTGAAACTCGGCGACGGACATTTGCAGCCGGTCGCTGAGGTGACGCCGTATGACCTGAATACGCCGCTGTTCACCGACTACGCCCACAAGATGCGCACCGTGTGGATGCCCAAGGGCGAAGCGGCGGCGTATGGCGAGGAGCATTTCGACTTCCCTGTCGGCACCGTGCTGAGCAAAACCTTCTACTACCCTAAGGATGAACAAGGCCGCCTGCGCCGCAACAACCAGGACGACCGCGACCCCAGCACCGGCCTGAGCCTGGCCCGCGTGCACTTGGTGGAAACGCGCATTCTGCTCAAGCAAAAAAGCGGCTGGGTGGCGCTGCCTTATGTCTGGGATGAAAAACAACAGGAGGCGCACCTGGAACTGGCCGGCGACAGCCAAAGCCTGAGCCTGCTCGACGACGCCGGGCAAACCCTGGCCGTGGGCTACGAAGTGCCAGACGCCAACCAGTGTGCCGGCTGCCATGAGGAAAGCCATGGCCAGGGCATCAATCCGCTGGGGCCCAAAGCGCGTCACCTGAACAAGGCCGTGACGTACGTCGACGGCACCGCTAACCAATTGCAGCACTGGCAGCAACAGGGCCTGCTCAGCGGCTTGCCGGCCGAACTGGCGGCCGTGCCGCAGAACGCGCTGTGGGGCCAGCCGCGCGCGGGGGAAACCCTGGAGAAACAAACGCGCAGCTACCTCGACGCCAACTGCGCCCACTGCCACAACCCGAAAGGGCCGGCGCGTACATCGGGGTTGATGCTCAATCTGGCGACGGCCACGGGCATTCACAGCGGTATCTGCAAGCAGCCGGTGGCAGCGGGGAAAGGCTCGGGGAATCGCTTGGTGGATATTCATCCGGGCCAGCCGGATGAATCGGTGCTGATCTATCGCGTCGACAGCACCGACCCCAGCGTGATGATGCCCGAGCTGGGGCGCTCAGTGGTTCATCGCGAAGGGGTGGAGATGCTCACGCGCTGGATCGCCAGCCTGGGCGGCGGTTGCTGACCCGCGCGTGTGGGCGGACTACTCGCTGGGTTTGTCGTCGACGGCGTCGGTGTCTGGCTCAGCGCTTTCTTCTGGTTGCTCGGCTTGGCCGTGGGCCAGTTTGCGCTGGCGCTTCTCTTCTTTCTTCTGTTCTTTGGCAAGGTCGCGCTGTTGCTTGGCGAAGTTGTAATTGGGTTTGGCCATAAAGTCCTCTGCTGGTGTCGGTGCGCATTGCCTTTGAGTAAAGCCCACGCGCAGTGATTTGCGCAGTGGGCCAGGCAGTTGGCTGAAGGTGTCAGGTGGGCGTGCGGTCTACCCATTTGGGCGCGACCGAAGGTTTCCAATCCGCCATGGCGGCAATCAGGTCGGTGGGTGACTCGTTGATTTGCAGCATCTCCCGGTGCGGCGCGCGCACGAAGCGTTCGGCCACCAAGTGATCGAGAAAGTCGTTGAGCTTGGCATAGAAGCCGTTCACTTCCAGCAGGCCCAACGGCTTGCTGTGGTAGCCGAGTTGGCCCCAGGTCCAGACTTCAAATAATTCTTCCAGCGTACCCAGGCCGCCGGGCAGGGCGATAAAACCGTCGCTCAGTTCGGCCATTCGCGCTTTGCGTGCGTGCATGCCGTCCACCACTTCCAGGCGAGTCAGGCCCGTGTGGCCGATCTCGGCGTCTTTCAGCGATTGCGGAATGATGCCGACCACTTCGCCGCCGGCCGCAAGTGCCGCGTCAGCGACCGTACCCATCAAGCCGACCTTACCGCCGCCGTACACCAGGCGGATGTTTTGCTCGGCCAAGGCACGGCCCAGATTCACCGCCGCTTCGGTATAAACCGGGTTGGCCCCCGGGCTGGCACCACAGAACACACACAGCGAACGCAACGACATAAGCCACTCCACAGACAAAAATGCGTCCACAGGGTAGCCGCTGACGGCGCGCTCACCAAGGTTTAAACGTGGCGCAGTTCATCGGCGCACGTACCGCTGGCGCCACAGGCGTAGGCAGCGAGCAGGCTGCGGATCAGGTCGTTGAATGTCATGGCAAGCGCCTCGTCGAATGAGCGCTTAGGCTACGTAACGCCGAGCGTTTGAGCCGTTTAATTGTTTCGATGAGCGCCATAGCACCTTGGCCGTGCGGCTTTTTGCCTCGCGTTTGCTTGAACTCGACTGTGTTATCAACCGTCTGTTTAAACACGTAGTACTTGTTCGTCACTGTAAAACCGGGCGCATTGCCCACCCTGCCAAGGAGTTCACCATGCTTCGCAAGCTCGCACTCGCTTCCGTACTTTCGCTGGCCAGCCTTCAGGCATTCGCCGCCGATTGCTCCGTCACCGTCGACTCCACTGACCAGATGAGCTACGACACCAAAGAAATCAAAATCAGCAAAAGCTGCAAAACCTTCACCGTGAACCTGACCCACAGCGGTTCGCTGCCTAAAAACGTCATGGGCCATAACCTGGTCATCGCCAAAACCGCCGACATGGCTGGCGTAACCGGCGACGGCATGGGCGCAGGCATCGACGCCAACTACCTGAAAGCCGGCGATGACCGCGTAATTGCCCACACCAAAATCATTGGTGCTGGTGAGAAAGACTCGGTGAGTTTTGACGTGAGCAAGCTGAAAGCGGGCGACGATTATTCGTTCTTCTGCTCGTTCCCGGGCCACTCTTCGATGATGAAAGGCTCGGTTTCTTTGGTTGACTGAGGACGGCTTTCTGGTCGTCGGCCATACGGCGTTGAAGGCTTAGCGCCGTTTTTTTGTGGGAGCGGCTTTAGCCGCGATGCTCTTAGCCTCAAGAGCATCGCGGCTGAAGCCGCTCCCACAGTACTTTGTGATTCTTCCCGTCCCGTACGCTGCGCTTCAAAGCGCACAGACATTCTGTAGGAGCGGCTTTAGCCGCGATGGTCTTAGCTTCAAGAGCATCGCGGCTAAAGCCGCTCCTACAAAAAAAACGCAGCTGCTCGTCGCTACCGCGAATCGGTCATTTTGAAAATGCCCTGGGCATTGCTGCTGTCGAAGTGCAGGTCCAACTCGCCCGTCTCTTCATCCACTTCCCGCTGAATAAATTCCACAAACGAACCCGGTACGGTGCGCTGCACGGTGTGGCCGTGGGCGTCGATAACGTCGCGCTGTACTTGCACGGCTTTGTAGGCGGTTTGCATGACGCGGCGTGAGCTGGAGGTTTCGATGCTGTCTTTCATCGGTCGCTGCAAGGTGCGCTGGTGGTCGACCACCGCTTGCAGGTCGCTTACGCGGTCGGTGAGGTGGTTGAAGCGATTGCCCTCGGTGGCGATCCAGGCCATTTCCGCGCTTTCGCTGAGCAGGGCCTGATAGTCACTTTCCTGAACCGTCGCGTGCTGGCAGTCGAAGGCCTGGTACAGCGCGGGCAGCAAGTGCAGGGCGGCGGCCATGGTGCAATGGCGGGTTTGGCGCAAGGTGCGCAGCGTGGCCAGATGCTCGGCGGTCAGTGGGTCGCGGCTGGTTTCGCAGACGCGAGTGACGGCCTGCTGAAAAGCTTCGCTGAAGCGACCGGGGTGCAGTTCCGAGACAAAGAACTGGGCGATGTCGGCGGGCAAGTCCATCTGCCGGTAGGCGTAGCCGGTCATTTTCAGTTTGGTCAGGGGATACGTGCGCACGTCGGTAAAGCCCAGCGGTTCCAGCAAGCGCGTGAAGGCGTGACGGCCACGGGGCAGGGCGCCGTTCTCGGGCCAGTCGACGGTGCGGATGGCGCCGTGGTCGAACACCACCTGGCGGCCGTCCTGGCGCTGTTCTTCCACGTACAGTCGGCCGTTGGGCACCGCTTCCACCAGTTTGTGGAACAGGCTCAGGTTCAGCGCTTCCGCCAGCCACACGCGGTGCAGCTGTTGCTCGGTGTTGGCGAAGCCGGCCAAGCCTTCGGGAATGGCGACATGGGCAAACACCCACTCGGCGGCGGCCTCGCCGAGGGTGGCAGCGACAAGCTGGAACAAGTGGGCATCACGGGACATGGCGGCGGCTCTTGGGCAATTACGTGTGGCTATCAAACCTGTCGCCACCGCGAGCGACAAGCGAAAAAAACTGCCGGGTTCATTCCATAAATTCGTATTGGCGGCCTAGTCGATCTGCTCGTGAATCCAGCGCACGAAGTCGCGCACCTTTGGCACTTCGGCCGCGTGTTCAGCGTAGGCCAGGTAATACGCGCTGTTGCTGGTCAGGCTGTGTTGCCACGGGATCACCAGTTTGCCTTCGGCCAGTTCTTCTTCCACCAGAAAGCGCGGCAGCAAGGCCACGCCGCAACCGACCTGCGCGGCCCGAATGCACATGTAAAAACTGTCGAAGCGCGGGCCGTGATAGCTGTGCTCGGTGTGTCGGTCCTGGCTTTGAAACCACTCGTGCCACGCTTCCGGGCGGGTGGCGTTTTGCAGCAAGACTAATTCGGTGAGTTGGGTTGGATCGGTAAACGGCTCAGCGGGCAGCACGCTCGGGGCGCAGACCGGCACCATTTCTTCGCCAAACAAACGCACGCATTCGGCGCCAGGGCGGGCGCTTTGGCCGAAGTAGAACGCCACGTCGCTAAGGCCTTGCGCCAGTTCGTCGGGCTCCAGTTCGTTGCGCACGTCCAGGTGAATATTCGGATGACGCAACCGCCAGCCTTTCAAGCGCGGCACCAGCCAGCGCGCGCCGAAGGTCGGCAGGGTGGCCACGCGCAGCACTTCGGTTTCGCCGCCATAAGAGCGCAGGTAGTGGGTCGACATTTCCACCTGCGTGAGAATTTTGCGCACCTCGGCCAGGTACAACGAGCCGGCCGGCGTCAGTTGCAAACTTCGGCGCACGCGGCGAAACAGCAAGTGCTGCACCACCTCTTCCAACTGCGCCACCTGCTTGCTCACGGCGCTTTGCGTGAGCGCCAGTTCTTCCGAGGCGCGGGTAAAACTCAGGTGCCGCGCCACCGCTTCGAAGCATTGCAGGGCGGTGAGCGAAGGCATGTGGCGCTTGAGCATGGCGGTAGTCGGTCCGGCGGCGGGCGATTGAGGGTTTGGCATTACTAAACGGAATGATGTGTGGAGTAAAGGTCGTTTGTTGCGCGCAGGCGAGCCGGCTATTACTGCTGCCATCACATTTCACCCGTTGGTTAAAAGGTGCCGAACATGGTTGCTGCATTGCTGAACAAATTGGGCGTTGCCCCGTCGCGTTATCAACAGGGCGCCCACGCGGTGCATTCGCCTATCGACGGCAGCCAGATCGGCACGGTCGAGCTACAGGATGCCGCCTCCGTGCAGGCCCAGATCGGTCAGGCCGAAGCCGCCTTTCAGGCCTGGCGCCAGGTGCCGGCACCGCGTCGCGGCGAGTTGATCCGTTTGTTCGGCGAAGCGCTGCGCGCGCACAAGGCCGAGCTCGGCGAACTGGTGTCGTGGGAAGCCGGCAAAATTACCCAGGAAGGCTTGGGTGAAGTGCAGGAAATGATCGACATCTGCGACTTCGCCGTCGGCCTGTCACGCCAGCTCTATGGCTTGACCATCGCCTCCGAGCGCCCCGGCCACCACATGCGTGAAACCTGGCACCCGCTGGGCGTGGTCGGCGTTATCAGCGCCTTCAACTTCCCGGTTGCGGTGTGGGCGTGGAACACCACGCTGGCGCTGGTGTGCGGCAACTCGGTGGTGTGGAAACCGTCGGAGAAAACCCCGCTCACCGCCCTGGCGTGCCAGGCGTTGTTCGACGGCGTGGCCAAGCAATTCAGCGATGCGCCGGCCCACCTCAGCCAAGTCATCATTGGTGCCCGCGAAGCCGGCGAAGCGCTGGTGCAGGACCGTCGTGTGGCATTGGTCAGCGCCACCGGCAGCACGCGTATGGGCCGTGAAGTGGCGCCGATTGTGGCGGCGCGTTTTGCCCGTTCGATTCTGGAATTGGGCGGCAACAACGCCATGATCCTCGCGCCCAGTGCTGACCTTGATATGGCCGTGCGCGGCATTCTGTTCAGCGCCATCGGCACCGCCGGCCAGCGCTGCACCACCTTGCGCCGCCTGATCGCCCACGAATCGGTGAAAGACGAAATTGTCGCGCGCCTGAAAACCGCCTACGCCAACGTGCGCATCGGCCACCCGCTGGAAGGCAATCTGGTCGGGCCGCTGATCGACAAGCAAAGCTTCGACGGCATGCAAGCGGCGCTGGTGCAGGCCAAACAAGAAGGCGGCACGGTGTTCGGCGGCAGCCGCCAACTCGAAGACACCTTCCCCAACGCCTACTACGTGGCCCCGGCCATTGTGGAAATGCCCGAGCAGAGCGCCGTGGTTCGCCACGAAACCTTCGCGCCCATTCTTTACGTGCTGACCTACAGCGACTTCGCCGACGCCATCCGCTTGAACAACGATGTGCCGCAAGGCTTGTCGTCGTGCATCTTCACCACCGACGTGCGCGAGGCCGAGCAATTTATGTCGGCTGTGGGCAGCGACTGCGGCATCGCCAACGTCAACATCGGCCCGAGCGGTGCGGAAATCGGCGGCGCCTTTGGCGGTGAAAAAGAAACCGGCGGCGGCCGTGAATCCGGCTCGGATGCATGGCGCGCGTATATGCGTCGGCAGACCAACACCGTTAACTATTCCCGTGAGTTGCCGCTAGCCCAGGGCATCACATTCGATTGACGAGAAAACTACTGCGCTCGGCCATGCGGCGTTAAACACAGATTCAAAAATGCTCATTGGCTACAGCCAACTCCGCTTTTTTCATCTGTGTTTGCCTTGCCTGACCTTCGCTCGCTACGTTTTCCAATGGTGTGCGGTCGGCTTTTTAGGAATCTTGCTATGCCGTTACAGCAAGCATGTTTGTGGGAACAGGTCACCACGCAGCGCCCAACAGCCGAGGCGCTGACGGGTGAGTTGAAGGTGGATGTCTGTGTGATCGGCGCCGGCTTCACCGGTTTATCCGCCGCGCTGCACCTGCTTGAGCAAGGCAAGCGCGTCGCCATCGTCGAGGCCCATGAAACCGGCCACGGCGGTTCGGGGCGCAACGTGGGGCTGGTAAATGCCGGCATGTGGATCGCGCCCGATGACGTCGAAGCCGGGCTCGGTCAGGCCGTCGGCAGCAAGCTGGTGGCGGAGATGGGGAACGCGCCGTCGCTGGTGTTTTCCCTGATCGATAAATACGCCATCGACTGCCAGGCCCAACGCCAGGGCACCTTACACATGGCCCACAACGCCAGCGGCACGGCCGATTTGCAAAGCCGCTGTGCGCAATGGGTGCGTCGCGGCGCGCCGGTGGAGATGATCACTGGCGCGGCCTGCCATGTTGCCACTGGCACCAAACGCATCGATGCGGCGTTGCTTGATCGCCGCGCCGGCACGGTCAATCCCATGGGCTATGTCAGTGGTTTGGCCCGCGCCGTGGTCGGGCTTGGCGGGCAACTGTTTCATCACTCGCCCGTTACCCGGCTGGAGCGTCAGGGCGCGGATTGGTTAGTGGCAACGGTGCAGGGCTCGGTGCTGGCTGAGAAGGTGGTGTTGGCCTCAAACGCCTACACCGAGGGCGAGTGGACGGAGCTGCGGCGAAACTTTTTCCCCGGCGGCTATTACCAAGTGGCCTCGGTGCCCCTCAGCGGTGCGGCGGCCGACAGTATTCTGCCGGGTGGCCAGGGCTCGTGGGACACCCGCCAGGTGCTCAGCAGTATTCGTCGCGACGCCGACGGCCGCCTGCTACTCGGCAGTCTCGGCAGTGCCGTGAACAAACCCATGTGGGCCGTGCGCGCCTGGGCCGACCGCATTCAACAGTTCTACTTCCCGCAGCTGGGCAAAGTGGAATGGGAATGCACCTGGACCGGCACCATCGCCTTCACCCCCGACCACCTCATGCGCCTGTTCGAGCCGGCGCCGGGGTTGGTGGCTGTTACCGGTTACAACGGTCGCGGCGTTACCACGGGAACGGCGGTTGGGCGCGCCTTTGCCAACTATTTGCTCACCGGTTCGCGTGATGCGCTGCCCATGCCGTTCCAGCCCATGGACGGCATCAGCGCGCCGGGCCTGCGCAGCGGGTTGTACGAACTCGGCTTCTCGCTGTACCACGCGGGGCAGTGTTTGCGGGTGGTGATTTAGCGGTCCCAAGTTACTGTGGGAGCGGCTTTAGCCGCGATGCTTTTGACTTGCCTTAAAAGCATCGCGGCTAAAGCCGCTCCCACAGTGTCGTGAGGCGGCCACAGGCTCCTCATCGCGCCCGACCAGTACAGCTATGTGCCTTTTTTCACCCGAAACGCGACCTGCTCCCAACATTGATGAATCGCTGCACTAGCCTGTATTGGTGCGCGTGCCCACATTTCGCGCACCACGGGTGTGCACTTCGGTGACAAGTACAGTTACGACGAGTTGCCCTGATTGGGGTGCTCGGTTGCTCTTGCCTGATCGTTAGGTTGCTCTTAATTTTTCGGAAGGGTTGCACCTTGCGCTTTTCTTGGGTTGCACCCTCCCGATGTAGGGCCTTTCGCAGCCGTTGGTAAAACCTTTCGAGTTTTTTTCGCGAATTAAAAAGTGTGTGGCACGCCGCTTGCTCTTTCCTCAGCGCCATCACATAACCCCTCAGGAGCAAAACTCCATGCCTCACAAGAAAACTTTTAAGAAAGGTATTCTGGCGTTCGCGGTAGCCAGCGCTATGAGCCTGTCTTCCGTTGCTTTTGCCGATATCGTTATCGGCGTCGCCGGTCCGATGACCGGTGGTAATGCTGCATTTGGTGAGCAACTGTGGAAGGGCGCCGAGCAGGCAGCGGCCGATATCAACGCCGCAGGCGGTATCAATGGCGAGCAAATCAAACTGGTTAAAGGCGACGACGCTTGCGAGCCGAAACAGGCCGTAGCGGTTGCCAACCGTCTGGTGGACTCGGACAAAGCAGTCGCCGTGATCGGCCACTTCTGCTCCTCGTCGACCATCCCTGCTTCCGAGGTTTATGACGAAGCCGGCATCATTTCCATTACTCCAGCGTCCACCAACCCAACGGTGACCGAGCGCGGTCTGACTGGCGAATTCCGTATCTGCGGTCGTGACGACCAGCAAGGCGTGGTGGCCGGCGACTACATCGTCGACAAACTGAAGCTGACCAAAGTCGCGATCATTCACGACAAAGACACTTACGGCCAAGGCCTGGCAGACGCTACCAAAGCTCAGCTGACCAAGCGCGGCGTGAAAGAAGTGCTGTACGAAGGCCTGACCCGTGGCGAGAAAGACTTCAACGCCCTGGTCACCAAAATCCGTTCCTCGGGCGCTGAAGTGGTGTACTTCGGTGGCCTGCACGCTGAAGCCGGTCCGCTGGTACGTCAGCTGCGTGAACAAGGTTCGACCGCACTGTTCATCTCCGGCGACGGCATCGTGACCGACGAACTCGTCACCACCGCAGGCGGTGCGCAATACACCAAAGGCGTGCTGATGACCTTCGGCGCCGACCCGCGCAACATCGCTGACGGCAAGCCGGTTATCGAAAAATTCCGCGCTGCCGGTTACGAGCCTGAGGGCTACACCCTGTATTCCTACGCTGCCATGCAGTCCATCGCTGCCGCCTTCACTGGCATCAAAGGCACCGACGGCGCCAAGGCGAGCGCCTGGCTGAAGTCCAACCCGGTGAAAACCGTTATGGGCTCCAAAGAGTGGGATAAGAAAGGCGACCTGAAAGTCTCCGACTACGTGATGTACGAGTGGGATGACAAAGGCAAATACCACCAGCAGTAAGACCGGTGGTTTGTATGAGTAATCGGACTCTGCGACTTCGCCTGACGAACCGCGACGTGCGCTTTAACCGTACAGACCACTGACTCGGCTAACCGCTCTGGTACTACAAGTACCCGGGCGGTTAGTGCTTCTGGGCACTGCTGGGTGTCTTGCAAGTGCGGCCGGTTTTGGTCGCCTTGGGCAGCAGTACCCGTCTATCACTAGAGGCGGCAGGCCGAACCCCAGGCCCTGACCCCAACAGACGAGACTGCGTCAATGGACGGTATTTTCCTGCAACAACTGATCAACGGGTTAACCCTGGGGTCGGTCTACGGACTGATTGCCATTGGTTACACCATGGTTTACGGCATCATCGGCATGATCAACTTCGCCCACGGCGACGTGTACATGGTCTCTGCCTACCTCACGGCCATTGGCCTGGCGGTGCTGACCTTTTTCGGTCTCGAATCCTTTCCGTTCCTGATCCTCGGCACACTGGTGTTCACCATCGTGGTGACCGGCGTGTACGGCTGGACCATCGAGCGTATTGCCTACAAACCGCTGCGTAACTCCACGCGGCTGGCTCCGCTGATTTCCGCCATCGGCATGTCGCTGATCCTGCAGAACTACGTGCAGGTTTCCCAAGGCGCGCGTCAGCAAGGCGTTCCGACCCTGCTGGAAGGGGTCATCAAGTTCCATGTGGGCACCGGCTACGTACAGCTGACCTACACCAAGCTGTTCATCATCGTCGTGTCGCTGGTGGGCATGGGCGTGCTGACTTACATCATTCAGAACACCAAGCTTGGCCGCATGTGCCGCGCCACCCAGCAAGACCGCAAGATGGCTTCCATCCTCGGTATCAACACCGACCGGGTGATCTCTTATGTGTTCGTGATCGGCGCTTCGATGGCGGCCCTGGCCGGCATGTTGATCACCATGAACTACGGCACCTTCGACTTCTACGCCGGCTTCATCATCGGCATCAAAGCCTTTACCGCAGCGGTACTCGGCGGCATCGGCTCGCTGCCCGGCGCCATGCTCGGTGGCCTGATTCTCGGTGTGGCTGAAGCGCAGTTCGCGGGCCTGGTGAACTCGGACTTCAAGGACGTGTTCTCGTTTTCGCTGCTGGTTCTGATCCTGATTTTTCGACCGCAAGGGCTCATGGGTAAACCCCATGTGGCGAAGGTGTAAGCCATGTCGGCAAGCAACTCTATTGATATCAAGCGCTGCCTGATCGACACCGTTCTCGCTGGCCTTATTTCCCTGATCGTGTTCGGCCCTATCGTCGGCATCGTGCTGCAGGGCTATAGCTTCGACCTGCACCCGCAGCGTCTGGCGATTCTGGTGGGCATCGTGATGGCGGGGCGTTTCTGCCTCAGCCTGTTCCTGCAAACCCCGCAGGGAAAGAAGATTGCTCACTCCATGCAGAACCGCGACAGCGGCGTGCATGTGTTGCCGGCGGGGCATAAATCGACGCTGCGCTTCGTGATTCCGGTGCTGATTCTGCTGGCGATCTGCTTCCCGTTTTTCGCCAACAAGTACCTGCTCTCGGTGGTCATCCTCGGCTTGATCTACGTGCTCTTGGGCCTGGGCCTGAACATCGTGGTTGGCCTGGCGGGCCTGCTCGATCTGGGCTTCGTTGGCTTCTACGCCATTGGCGCTTACGGCTTGGGCCTGGGCTACGAATACCTGGGGCTGGGCTTCTGGACCATGATTCCGCTGTCGATGCTGCTCGCCGCATTTGCCGGCGCGTTACTCGGCTTCCCAGTGTTACGAATGCACGGCGATTACCTCGCCATCGTGACCCTGGGGTTTGGTGAAATCATTCGTCTGGTGCTGAACAACTGGGTATCGCTCACCAATGGCCCGAACGGCATTCCGATTCCCGGCCCGACTTTGTTCGGTCTGGAATTCGGGCGCCGCGCCAAGGAAGAAGGCCATGTGCCAATCCATGAATGGCTGGGCGTGAGCTACAACCCCAACGCCGAATTGATCTTCACCTTCGTGGTGCTGTTCATCGTGGTCATGGCGGTGCTGTACGTGAAACACCGTCTGACCCACATGCCGGTCGGCCGCGCCTGGGAAGCCTTGCGCGAAGACGAAATCGCCTGCCGCGCCATGGGCCTGAACCACGTGTTGGTCAAGCTCTCGGCCTTTATGATCGGCGCCTCGATTGCCGGTTTGGCCGGGGTGTTCTTCGCCACCAAGCAAGGCTTTATCGACCCCTCGTCTTTCACCTTCTTCGAGTCGGCGTTGATCCTCGCGATCATCGTGCTCGGCGGCCTCGGCTCGACCCTGGGCGTGGTGATTGCCGCGTTTGTACTCACGGTGGCGCCTGAGCTGTTGCGCAGCTTCGCCGAGTACCGGGTATTGATGTTCGGCATCCTCATGGTGCTGATGATGATCTGGCGTCCGCGCGGCCTGGTGCGTATCAGCCGCAACGGTTACGCGATTCGTAAAGGAGTGAAGCCGTGAGCAACGACATCATTCTCTCGGTCGAGCATCTGATGATGCAGTTCGGCGGCATCAAGGCCCTGAACGATGTGAGCTTCAACGTTCAGCGCGGCTCCATTTCCGCGCTGATCGGCCCCAACGGCGCCGGCAAAACCACGGTGTTCAACTGCCTCACCGGCTTCTACAAAGCCACCGACGGCCAGATCACCCTGGATGCCCAAGCCAAGCTCACCAGCGTGGGCAAAATCATGGGCGAACCGTTCCAGGTCACTGACTTCGTGTCGCCGCCGAAATTTGCCAGCCGCCTGTTCTACAAAATGTTCGGCGGCACCCACCTGGTCAACCGCGCCGGCCTTGCCCGGACGTTCCAGAACATTCGCCTGTTCAAAGAAATGTCCGTGGTGGAAAACCTGCTGGTGGCCCAACACATGTGGGTTAACCGCAGCATGATCGCCGGCGTACTCAACACGCCTGGCTACCGCCGCGCCGAAGAAAAGGCCCTGGACACCGCGTTCTACTGGCTGGAATTGGTCGACCTGGTCGACTGCGCCAACCGCCTGGCCGGTGAGCTTTCCTACGGCCAACAGCGCCGTCTGGAAATCGCCCGCGCCATGTGCACGCGCCCGGAAATCGTCTGCCTCGACGAGCCGGCTGCCGGCCTCAACCCCGCCGAAACCGAAGCCCTGAGCGGCATCATTCGGCGCTTGCGCGAAGAGCACCAGATCACCGTTCTGCTGATCGAACACGACATGGGCATGGTTATGAGTATTTCCGATCACATCATCGTGCTCGACCACGGCGCGCTGATCGCCGAGGGCAACCCGGAAGAAATCCGCAACAACCCGAAAGTGATTGCCGCCTACCTGGGCGCCGACGAAGAGGAAGTGGCATGAGCAAGCCGATCCTCGAATTCAAAGACGTAGACGTGTTCTACGGGCCGATTCAGGCGCTGAAGAAGGTCAATCTGCACATCAACGAAGGCGAAACGGTGAGCCTGATCGGCGCCAATGGCGCGGGTAAGTCCACGCTGCTGATGTCGATCTTCGGCCAGCCGCGCGCCACCGGTGGCAGCATCGTCTATGGCGGTATCGACATCACCGACAAGTCCTCGCACTTCGTGGCGTCCAACGGCATCGCGCAATCGCCGGAAGGTCGCCGGGTGTTTCCCGACATGAGCGTGGAAGAAAACCTGCTGATGGGCACCATTCCGATTGGTGCCAAGCACGCCGACGAAGACATGCAGCGCATGTTCGACCTGTTCCCGCGTTTGCTGGAGCGGCGCAACCAGCGCGCCATGACCATGTCCGGCGGCGAGCAGCAAATGCTCGCCATCGCCCGGGCACTGATGAGTCGGCCGAAGTTGTTGTTGCTGGACGAACCGAGTCTTGGCCTGGCGCCGATTGTGGTTAAGCACATTTTCGCCACCCTCAAGGAACTGGCGAAAACCGGCATGACCATCTTTCTGGTGGAACAGAACGCCAACCACGCCCTGCGCCTCTCAGATCGCGGCTACGTGATGGTCAACGGCGAAATCCGCATGACCGGCACCGGCCAGGAACTGTTGGGTAACGAAGACGTGCGCAACGCCTACTTGGGCGGGCACTAATAGCGCGCCTCTTCTGAGGCGCTTTTTGAATCTCGATACTGCCCTTTGCAGCGTCGCCTGCATCGCGGCTAAAGCCCCTCTACAAAACTTGTAGGAGCGGCTTTAGCCGCGAGCTCTTAGCGTCCACACAAGGGCACCAGGAGCACCGTCACATGCACACCCTCCGTTTCTTCACCAACGCCGACGTCGCTCGCGCGCTGGATTACGCCCCGCTCATCGAAGCCCTGCGCACCGGCTTGGCCGTTGCCTGCGAGGCGCCCGTGCGCAGCTGTCACGACCTGCCGCACGATGCCAGTCTGTTGCACATGCCGGTGTGGCAGAAAGGGCAGGGCATTGGCGTGAAGCTGGTCACCGTGTTCCCCCACAACAGCGCCCGCAAACTGCCCTCGGTTGCGGCGGTGTTCACCTTGTTCGACGACGAAACCGGGCAGCCGCTGGCCTTGTTGGAAGCCTCGGAAATGACCGCCCGCCGCACCGCGTGCACCTCGGCATTGGCGGCCGACTATTTGGTACGTAACGACGCCGAGCGATTGCTGATCGTCGGCAGCGGCACCCTGGCTGCCCATATGGTCCGCGCCCATTGTTGCGTGCGGCCTTACTGCCACATCGAAATCTGGGGCCGCAGCCCGGAGAAGCTGGCGCCCCTGGTCGCGCAGCTGCAAGGCGAGGGCTTCCCCGTCTCCGCCAGCGGCAATCTGCAAGCCAGCGTCGAGCAGGCCGACAGCATCACCTGCATCACCACCTCGCGCGAACCGCTGGTGCTGGGCGCCTGGCTAAAACCGGGAACGCATTTGGACTTGGTCGGCGCCTTTCTGCCGAGCATGCGCGAAACCGACTCGGCTGCCGTGGGTCGGGCGCGGATCGTGGTCGACACCCGTGAGGGCGCGTTGGAAGAAGCGGGCGATCTGCTTTTCGCCCTGGCCGACGGTGTCATCAGCGAGCAAGTGATTGCCGTGGAGCTGCGGGATTTGCTCAATGGGCGCGGCCAGCGTCTCAACGCAGACGAAATCACCCTGTTCAAATCCGTCGGGTTTGCGCTGGAAGACCTGATCGCCGCCAAGACACTGCTGGCTCAGCAGCCGGCCCTGTGAACTGTCTCCAAAACCTGTGGGGCATTCTGTGGATAAGGTGGGTAAAGGTGGCAAGGAGCCTCTGTTCATGGGCTCTGGCGACTTCTGTGGGTTTTTTGTACAGCGCTGCGTTTTGCGCCAATTTCGACCTTAAAACAACGCCTTAGCGCGAATTTCACGGTTTGCAGTGCCAAGGTCGTCTTCGTCGCACAACTTGCCCCCAACAACTGTGGGCAGTGCTGTGGATAAGCGCGGGAGCAATCTGTCCAGACCACGGGGGACAAGCCCTCCAGCGCTTTGCGCAGTTATTGACCAATCCTCCGGAACCGCCCGTTACGGCATATCCACAGCCCTGGAACAAGCTGTTTCCAAGCTGCGCCCCCGCTTTTGCACATCGTCGACTTTTGGCTGTGGACTGACCGAAATATCTTGCGCCTTTGCCACAGATTTGTACGCGCCATTGGTGACTGAAATAACTGTCCCCAAAACCTGTGGATAATTCTGTGGGCAAAATGGGGAAAGCTCTGGCTTAGCGTGAAATCGCGCGGGCTGGCGGGAATTGTAGATTTTTTGATCGCCGTAATTTATTCCCGCAAAACAGCGATTTACCTGGCTTTCCGAGCGTCAGTGCAGTAGTTCAGTCGGTTTTTGTGCGAAGCTGTGGATATGTACAGTGGTTTTCGCCAGCTGTGAATATCGGGCGACAATACGGGCAAAAATCAAGGGCTTTTCGACGATCTATCCACAGCTTCGTCGGGACGCTGTTAATACTGTCCCCAAAACCTGTGGGGCTTTCTGTGGATAAGGTGGGTAAAGGTGACAAGGAAGGCCATTTGACGGGGCCTGTGGGAAATAGGCTATTTTTTGATCAGGCGCGTTTGTTTCGTAAAAACAAGAAGTTATTCACGCTTCGGCGGAGCAACTCGCCGTTTGGCGAGTTTCCCCCAATCTCTGTGGGTAGGGCTGTGGATAAGCATTGGAGCGTTAGCTGGCGTCGAGGAGTGGCGTGGCCTGGCGGGATTTGTACGTTTATTGAGCGGGTCGCCGAGCGCCACATGTCGCTCAGTTATGCACAGACACTGTCAACTGATATTCGCGCATTTTCAGGGGTTTACGAGAAATGGAGGCGCGCCTGTGGAGAAGTTATCCAGCCAGGCTGTGGATTGACTTGTGGATAAGCTGGGGAGCGGCCGCCGTGAGCCTATTCGGCCGTGGCCTGGCGGCAATCGTATGTTTTTTCACCATAACGAGGCCCCACCATGTTTAAACCTTGGGCGGCCTCGTACGGCCTCCTATGTTTGATGAGCTCGGTCACCGCGCTTCAGCGGCTCGGCGACTGGCCCGTCCTTAATTATTCCAACGTGAGGCCGTTCCAACCCCTCACCCACACCTGTTTGTTCAGTGTGTGCGTGTTGGTGCATATATCAACGACGCCTACGCGCACTCGGGACTGAGCCACCAGCGCCGTAGTTGCCTGCTGCAAAAGAGAGCGAACCACCGCGTCATCCAGAGCGTGGAAGCCATGGGTGTTGTAGTACCGGGTCTGGCCGTCATCGTGCTGCACACGGATGCCAATGACACCCTTGTAATTGAAGTCGGCAAGGTTGGTATAAACGCTTTTTATATATCCGGTTGTAAAACAGGTCTGCGATGCATAAACAGTATTCGGCAGTGAGAGAGCAAGTAGTGGGAAAATCATGCACTTTAGGCTGACACCAAACATAGGTTTCATGAGATAACTCCAAGAGGTTATAGCGACCCGTTGTGGCCATTTTGTTAATCGTTGCTGGTTAATAGGCGAGCTAATTGCGAGTTTTTTTGTTGGTTATATAGGCACTCAGCATAAGAAAACAATAAAACTGAAATTTGTATTCAAGTGTCGAGTCGTCTCCATGTTCTCTAGGTGTGCACTTGGTTGTCCATTCAGGTGCAGGGCGGTGGTTTACTGATAAAACGCTACGGACTTTTAGCTTATGAATATCATCGTGGAGTTGGGCTTTCCGTCATCTCTATGTACCACTCCGGCCGGTCGCTAATAATCGCCAGATGCGTCGCGAGCTTGTAGCTAAGGTTTCGCCATGGATTGCCGCGGGTATCTTCCGACGTGTTTGCCCAGAAATTCCAGGTGTAGTCGCTGTGTAGCCAGCCTTTATCGCCCATGGTAGTAAGCGCCCACATGCTGGTGCGTTTACCCGTAGGGTTGAGTTGTTTTATATAGTCAATAAGATTGATGTAATCGCGCCCCTCGTCAACAAGCGGCCGTGTGCTCCAGTGTGTGTCGCTGTATAAATAGGCTTGGTATGCAAGCACCTGTCTGGACTGCGAGGTATTAACGTGCCATTCCTTAATGAGTGTTTTGGCACTATCCCAGCTAACGTTGACGGCGGAATTAACTTGCGGCTGCCATAGAAAACGGCCTTCATACACAGAATATAAATTTGGCAAATGGCCTTCCAGATCCATCAGGGTCTTCCGGTAACCTTGAACATCCGGTCGAACTGCAATATTGGCCAGGGCGCCAGTTGATCGCGCATGTTCCAATATCTGCGCCCTGGCATACCCGGTAACCGGGTCGATGATCAATAGAACCTGATTATCCACCGCCCATTTAAGAAGGTCCGCAAACAGAACGAGATTTTCGTCAGTTCCAAAACTTAGCGATTGATCCCGCTTGCGCATCCGGTACGTGGTCAGCACGTCCTGCGGATAGTCCCACACGTATTTTCCCGCTGGCCCGCCATAAGCGACCATAGGCACGTGGCGTCCGGTGAGTAGCTGATGGTTACCCGTTTTGTCGAGTCCGGTAAAAAATACGTTGAACCGCATGATCCTGTAACCAGCGTTCAACGCTTCTTTGGCCGCTTTAAGCGTGCCCTCGGGAGCGTTATTAGCGGCTGCACGCCCCCAGTAACCACGCTCTGGAATGCCAACGATATCCGCTGTCGCTGACCAACGCGGCACCATCATTCGATTGATCGCGCCGCAGAGCAGAGGCTTCTCGCGTTGGCCTGCACAGGTTCCGCATTGATGACGATCGTCGTATACAACGACCGGATCAAATTGAATACCTGCGCTGGTTGCGCAATTGTTTGCTGATGCCGGGTTGAAGAGTAGAAACAGTAAAAACGCTGCGAATGACTTTAGGGTCGGCGAAACCATCAGCTGAATCTCGATGTGGGAATGTTATGGCGCCGCTTATTGCCTCGCGGATCCGATACTGTCGGTCTGAACAATAGTTACGTGCGCGATTGAAGCGACACGCCTTTCAATTCAACGGGTGCGCAAAAGCATGTTTGTAAGAACGGCGTTGCGCCCTGCGACGGGGTACTGGATCAGGTTGATAAAGTCCGGATTGTATTTGGATGCGTAATTTTTCTGTATGTCATCCACTAATTCTTTCTGATTGGCGTATCGGGTTCCGCGGGTATCATGGCGTTGATAGTACTCGTAGGTTTCGCGATCTGACCCCGACAGCTGATATGTGCTTCTTACCGGCGCGGTTTTGCTGCCGCTTGGCCAGACTTCAATCCACATGAAATCTTCGTTGAAGAAGGCCCTCATGTCGTAGGTCTGCCCATGCTCTTGGCCCACCCTGAGGTCATGCAGTTTGTCCAGTGAATCAATATCGGAAGCCCTTTGAACTAACCCTGGCAAGTTCAGCGGTTTTCGCCTAAATCCTAGTGAATAATCGACCAGATGGATGTTAAAGCTGTTGCCCATCTGCTCGGTTATGAACCACTGTGGGTCCCTGCTGCCATTGTTATATGTTTCGACGACAATCAAGTCGTCTGATGGCAGTTTGTTGGAGTACGATCTTAGGGCCACGTTTGCCTGGTAGGCCAAGGCCGGTGGCAAGAAACTTGTGGTCAATAATATTGCTACTGCAAGAGTTTTGAGATTAATCACCTAGGTCTCCCCGGCAAGCTTGAAATGTATTCACGGATAGTTCCGATAGGGTTTTATATGTTCAGGGCCAATGCGCGGCTAGTTGTTCGAACCCTTGATGACCGCGCGCTCGTACCACTCTGGTCGGTCGCTAATCACGAGAAGGTGTGTGGCGAACTCGTAACTTAGGTTGCGGAACGGATTTCCACGGGCGTCGGTGCTTGAATTGGCGGCAAAGTTCCAGGCGTATTGGCTATTGAGCCTGCCTTTGTCGCCCATCGAGTCCCTTGACCAGATCGCCGCACGTTTGCCCAATGGCGTTAACTTCCTGAACCGGTCAATGAGGTTGATCCACGTGGCTGCCGGTTCCAGCGTGATGGTCTCCGAATATGACTTGGTGCTCCAATGGTTGGGGCTATACAAGTTAATGTTATAGGCCAGTATTCCTTTGGATTCGCTGGTTTCTCTGTGCCAGCTCCCGATCACAATCTCTGTGGAAATTGCGGCAAGCTCAGGGGTTTCGTTTATGGTAGGTAGCCAGAGAAACCGGCCTTCGTAATGTGCGTAATACGGGTACCAAGTACCAGCGCTTATTGAGACTTTCAGTTGTCTTGCATAGTCGCCCCCTCCACTATTTGGCGCCCTCAAAACAACGTTACCCAGCGCGCCAAGATAGTGTGCTCGATTGAGGACCGCGGCGAATGCTTTTACGTCGCGGCCGTAGGGGTCGATAATAAGAAGTACCTGATGGTCCATGGCCCATTGGAGCAGATCATCTATTAGCAGCAGATTATTTCCTGGCTCATGGTTCCTTGTTTGGTCGCGGTTACGCATATAAAGCTTGTGAAGTTCTTTTTCTTCATAGTCGTAGAAGCGCTTGCTATTCGGTTCGCCGGCGGCACTGGCTGATGTGTAGCGACTCAAAAGCGCTTTCTCGTTAATCGCTGTGTTTTCATCCAGGACGAGCGCGTCGAACTCCATTACCCGGTAGCCGGCGTCGTATGCCGCCTGAGCCGCTGCAAGGGTGTTTTCCGCAGCGCCGTGTCCTGGAAGACGTCCCCAGAGGCCTCTATGGGGAACGGCCACCAAATCGGAAGGGGCTGACCAGTTGGGCACCATGATGTGATTAATGGTCGCGCAGAGCTGCGGCTTTTCGAGTTGTCCGGCGCATGTGCCGCATTGATGGCGGCTGTCGTATATCTGGGCGGGATCAAGTTTCTTTCCTGCAGCTAAAATGCACTCGGCGGCATGCAACAGGGAAAGTGGTGAAACAACAAAGCAAAGTGAAGCCATTAACAAAGAAGTCTTGAATCTCGACATTTACAATGCTCCTGCTCTTTCGCGTTTAGGCTCGCGACTTCCTGTTTAAGGGATGACGGTCAGTAATGTTGTTTTGCTGAATTAAAGTTAAAGCGGGGCTGGTCTTTTGTCGGCATTTACAATTCAAACAAGAGTGTTTTTTCGATGCGAAACAGGTTGCTCTTAATTGCTGCGGCGATCAATGCTAAAGGGGCGCGGTCGGAAGTTGCCTGCGTTAAGAAGCGCAGTTTTTTACAAGAGTGATGGCGAGGCGATTACTGAACGTTTCGCTGATGTTCGGAATAACGCGTTTATGGCGGCTTACACTTGGGTTTAGTTAGGATTTTTCTATTCTTATTTTGGATAGTTTCTCGCCGGTGATTTCGTATTTTCAAGCGAAATTGCACCAGCCTGGCATCTGTTAAACGCTACCCAGCCCCTGCCAGTGCTTCGAGCCAATAAAGATAAAGCGCAATTGCTGCGTCATCTTGGCTTGTGGGGTGAGGTGTTCAGGGAGTTCCAGTGCTAGCGGGTCGATCAGTTCGGGCAGGGTGGCGAAAACGGTTTTCACCACCAGGTCGGCAATCACCGCGTGCGCGGCTTCGTCCAGATGCGGCAGTTTCGGCATATGGCCCAAGTCGCTGACCAGGTCGGCGGTGATGCCTTCGCGTAGTGCACTGATGGCTTGGCGCACGTTCTTCGAGCCACCGTACTGCTCGCGGGCCAGAAACAGGAACTGCGAGCGGTTGGCTTCGACATTGGTGAGAAAGATGCGCACCGAGGCGTCGATGACGCCGCCCATTTGCATCTCGTTGTGGCGCACCTGGCGGATGGCTTCGCGGAAGGTTTCGCCCACCTCGGTTACCAACGCCAGGCCCAGTTCATCCATATCGCTGAAGTGCCGGTAGAAACCGGTGGGCACGATACCCGCGTGCCGCGCCACTTCGCGCAGGCTCAGGCTGCCGAAGCCACGGCCGCTTTCCATCAGGAACCGCGCGGCATCCAAGAGCGCTTGGCGCGTCTGCTGCTTCTGTTCGGCACGAGGTGACATGCGTGGCGCGGTTCCCTGCGGTGGTGTGCCGCGCACTCTAGCAAAAGCATTTACGTGGCGTCGAACGAGGCGGCCATCCGCTCGTTCAGTGCACGACTGTTGACTGAGATTCGCCGCTCTGGCAGTTTGGTGCACGCTTGTGCACTCAAAGCTCTTTCCTTAGGTAAGTCCATGACCCTAATTCCTTTTGTCGTTGCGCGTCGTAGCGCTCGCCTGTTGGCGCCGCTGCGTGCGTTGGTCGCGCGCGGTTGGCTACGCGAGGCCAGCGTCGACGCCGTGCTGGCGCAGCTGCATCCGGCATGGCGGCTGAACCGCGTCTTCTCCCGCTTAGTGAGCAGGCGCTGGGTGGCTGACGACATGCTCGCCCTGACCCTGCAACCGAACGGCAACTGGCGTGGCGCCGAGCCCGGCCAACACATTCAGGTGTACCTGGAAGTGGACGCCGTCCGCCTGAGCCGCAGCTACAGCCTCACGGCAGTGATGGCAGACGGCAGTGTGGAGATCGCAGTCAAACGCCAGCCTGGCGGGCGGCTGTCAAATCGCCTGCTTGACCATCTGGCCATCGGTGACGCCGTGGAGCTTGGCGAGCCCTTCGGCGAGCTGACCTGGCCGCATCAGGCGCAGGCCGTGCTGTTGCTGGCGGCGGGCAGTGGTCTGACGCCCCTGCTGGGCCTGTTGCGTAACGCGCTGGAAAAAGGCTTTGGCGCGCCGGTGGAGTTGTTTCACTACGTGCACGACGCCGGCCAGCACGCGTTCGCCCGCGAGCTGCACGCGTTGCAGCAGCGCCACCAGAACCTGCGCGTGCGACCGATGTTGACCACCGAGACCGGGCGCTTTTCGCCTGCTCATCTGCACGCGTTTACCGCGAGCGATGTGCTCACGTGCGGCCCGTTCGGGTTTGTGAATGCGGTGAATGAATGGTGGAGCAGCACGGCAGCAGAAACGCCGCTGCAAGCCGAATCGTTTAGCCCGCCCGAATTAAACAGCAACGCCAGCCACCGCCCTGTGCTCATGCGTTTCGCCCGTGCCCAGCAAGACGTGCTCGGCAACACAGCCACCTCGCTGCTGCAACAAGCCGAAGCTGCCGGACTGCGGCCCGCGCACGGCTGCCGGCAGGGCATTTGCGCCAGCTGCACCTGCCTGCTGCTCAGCGGCACGGTGCGAGACCAGCGCAGTGGCATGGTGCTAAACGAGCCCGGTCAGGCGATTCGCCTGTGCGTCAGCGTGCCCATGGGCGACGTGGTTGTGGATATTTAAGGAGAGCGCCATGCGCAATGATCGCCCGTTAACCGACAGCGAGCTGTCCGCCTTCGCCGCTGAACTCGACGACCTCGGCCGCCGCACGCGGGCCGACCTGGGCGCCGTTGATGCCCGCTACATTCGCCGCCTGCGCAACGTTATTCGCCTGTGCACGGCCGCCGGGCGCGGCCTGTTGTTGCTGGGCTGGTTTCCGCCGACGTGGCTGCTCGGCACCCTGTTGCTGGGGCTGGGCAAGATTCTGGAAAACATGGAGCTGGGCCATAACGTGATGCACGGCCAGTACGACTGGATGAACGACCCCGAATTCAGCGGCCGCACCTACGAATGGGACATCGCCGGCCCTTCGGACTTCTGGCGCCACACCCACAACCATATCCACCACACCTACACCAACGTGCTGGGCATGGACGACGACATTGGTTACGGCGTGGTCCGCCTGTTCCCTGAACAACGCTGGAAGCCGTTCTACCGCTGGCAGCCGCTGTGGGTGGCGTTGCAAGCGCTGCTGTTCCAATACTCCGTGGCGGTGCAGCACCTGCGGTTGGATAAAGTCTACAAAGGCAAGATGAGCCGCGACGAGTTGCGACCTTTGCTTCGCGTATTCACCGCCAAAATCGGACGCCAATGGTTCAAGGATTACCTGTTCTTCCCTGCCTTGGCCGCGCTGATCGGTGCCAATGCCCTGGCGGTACTGGCTGGGAATGCCGTGGCGAACCTGCTGCGCAATCTGTGGACCTTTTTGATTATTTTCTGCGGGCATTTCACCGAGCGAGCGGCGGTTTTCCCGCGAGAGGTGGTGGAAAACGAAATCCGCGGGCACTGGTATCTGCGTCAGCTGCAAGGCTCCAGCAACCTCAAAGGTGGCAAGCTGTTCCACATTCTCAGCGGCAACCTCAGCCACCAGATCGAGCACCATCTGTACCCCGACGTGCCGGCCCGACGCTACGCCGCCATGGCCGTCGAGGTGCGCGAAATCGCCCGGCGCTACGGCCAAACCTACAACTGCGGCAGCCTCGCCGCGCAGTTCGCCACGGTGCTGCGGCGCATCTGGATTTACCGCAAACCCAACGGCCTCGGCGCGAAGCCGACCTAACGGCGGTTGAATCATTTCGCCATCAAACCGTCGATACCTCTATAAGACGGCCCCCCGCAGTTCGCCACGGGCTGCGGTTTATGGAGTGGTATGAATGACGTTGGCCCGTAAAGTGTTGCTGTGGTTTCTGGCTATTTTCTTCGCAGTGATTGCCATAGCGCTGGTGGTAATCGCCACCTTCGACTGGAACCGCATAAAGCCGCGCCTCAACGACACCGTCAGCGAACAGCTGGGCCGACCGTTCGCGATTAACGGCAACCTTGCGGTGGTGTGGGCGAGGGAGCCGGAAGAAGGCGGATGGCGCGCCTGGCTGCCCTGGCCGCATTTTTCCGCCGAAGACATCACCCTCGGCAACACCGAGTGGGCCAAGGCGCCGCAGA
Organism: Pseudomonas sp. AC136; assembly: GCF_979258585.1. NCBI lineage: Bacteria > Pseudomonadati > Pseudomonadota > Gammaproteobacteria > Pseudomonadales > Pseudomonadaceae > Pseudomonas > Pseudomonas sp. AC136. Next base: position 2,734,795 of record NZ_OZ409865.1, on the reverse strand, counting down.
TGGTCAGCCTGCAGCGCGTGGAGTTTCGCCTGGCACCGCTGCCGCTAATCTGGCGCACCGTGAGCATCCCGCGTATCGATCTGACCGGCCCGACTGCCAGCCTTGAGCGCCTGGCGGATGGGCGCAACAACTGGACCTTCACCCTCAAACCCAGCGACCCCAACGAGCCGCCGTCCGACTCGCCGTGGGTGGTCGACATCGGCGCCATTGGCTTCGATAAAGGCCAGGTTGAGGTTAACGATCAGAGCCTGAAAACCCAGGTGCAGCTGGTGATCGACCCGTTGGGCAAACCGGTGCCGTTCACCGACATCGTCAACAAGCCAGGCACCGACAAAGCGGCTCAGCCCGAGGCGACACCGCAGGACTACGCGTTTGGTTGGACGCTCAAGGGTCAGTACAAAGGCCAGCCACTCAATGGCTCCGGCAAGGTCGGCGGATTGCTGGCGCTGCAAGACAGCCGCCAGCCATTCCCGGTACAAGCCAACGTGCAAATCGGTGCCACCAAAATCGCCTTGGCCGGCACGCTCACCGACCCGAAAAATTTCGGCGCGCTTGACCTGCGTCTGCAACTGGCCGGCACCAGCCTCGGCAATCTGTATCCGCTAACGGGCGTGACCTTGCCGGACACGCCGCCGTTTGCCACCGACGGGCACTTGCGCGCCCAACTGCGCGACCCTGCCGGCATGCAGTTTCACTACGAACAGTTCAACGGTTCGATTGGCGACAGCGACATCCACGGCGATCTCAGCTACGTCGCCGGCCAGCCACGGCCCAAGCTCAGCGGCGCCTTAACCTCCAACCAATTGCGGTTCGCCGACCTGGCGCCGCTGATTGGCGCGGACTCCAAATCCGAGCAGAAAGCCCGAGGCGTCACCAGCAAACAGCCCAGCGACAAAGTGCTGCCCGTGGAAGAATTCCGCACCGCGCGCTGGCGCGACATGGACGCCGACGTCAACTTCACCGGCAAGCGCATCGTCCACAGCGAAAAACTGCCCTTCACCGACCTCAACGCGCACGTGCTGCTCAACGACGGCACCCTCAGCCTGGAACCCCTGCGCTTCGGCGTGGCGGGTGGCCAATTGAACGCCACCATCCGCCTCGACGGCAGCCAGACGCCGATGCAAGGCAAAGCGAAGCTGAGCGCGCGCAACTTCAAACTCAAAGAGCTGTTTCCCACTTTCGCACCGCTGCAAACCAGCTTCGGCGCGCTGCAAGGCGACGTCGATATCAGCGGCACCGGCAACTCCGTGGCGGCCTTGCTGGGCACGGCCAACGGCGATGTGCGCATGTTGATCAATGACGGCGCCGTCAGCCGTGAGCTGATGGAACTGGCGGGCTTGAATGTCGGCAATTACGTGGTCGGCAAACTGTTCGGCGACAAAGACGTGCGCATCAATTGCGCCGCTGCCGACACCGGCGTCAAAGACGGCCTGCTGACCACGCGCCTGGTGGTGTTCGACACCGAGAACGCGCTGATACACGTCGACGGCACTGCCAACTTCAAAACCGAACAACTGGACCTGACCATCGACCCGCAATCCAAAGGCGTGCGCATTATTTCCCTGCGTTCGCCGTTGTACGTAAACGGGCCGTTCAAAAGCCCCAACGCTGGGGTGAAAACCGTGCCGCTGCTGGCCCGTGGCGCAGGCATGTTGGCATTGGGCGCCATCGTTGCGCCGGTGGCCGGGTTGGTGGCGCTGGTGGTGCCGAGCGGCGGTGGCGATCAGGTGAACGAATGCGCACCGCTGCTGGAAAAGATGAAGGCCGGCAAGCTTCGCTAGCCGGTAGGAGCCAGCTTGCTGGCGAATCCTGGAAACAACGGTTGCGGCTGCCTTTGCCACGGTTTGCCAGCAAGCTGGCTCCTACAAAAGCCCTGATGAATCAGGCATTCGCCGGCAACACCGGCAGTCGCGCCAAACGCACCGACACGGCCAATGCGCCCACCAGCAGCGCGCCGATAAACACGCCAACGCCCAACCAGCCAAAGTGATGCCAGAACATGCCACCCACTGTGCCGGCCACGCTCGAGCCCAGGTAATAGCAGAACAGGTACATGGACGAGGCTTGCCCCTTGGCCACGAACGCGCGCCGGCCAATCCAACTGCTCGCCACCGAGTGGGCGCCGAAGAAGCCGAAGGTGAACAGCAACATTCCGACGACGATCACCGGCACCTGCGGCAGTAAGGTAAGCAGCAAGCCGGCGAACATCAGCACGATCACCGCCCACAGCACTTTGCGGCGCCCGAGTTTGTCGGCCAGCGAACCGACCCACGCCGAGCTATAGATGCCCGCGAGGTACACCGCCGAGAGCAAGCCGACCACCGCCTGGCTCATGTGGTACGGCTCGCCCAACAGCCGATAGCCGATGTAGTTGAACAGCGTCACGAACGCGCCCATCAACAGAAACGCCTCAAGAAACAGCCACGGCAGCCCAGCGTCGCGCAGGTGCATGGCGTAGTTGCCCAGCAGGCTTTTCAGGTTCAGCGGCGTGGCGCGAAAGTGTTTGGACTCCGGCAAGATGCGCCAGAACAGCAGGGCGCCGAGCAGCGACAGGGCGCCTAGCGAACCAATGGCGACGCGCCAGTTAACGAAGTCGACCATCACCCCTGCGATCAATCGCCCGCCCATGCCGCCAATGGCGTTGCCACCGATGTACAAGCCCATCGACAAGCCGATGAAGCGCGGGTGAATTTCTTCGCTCAAGTAGGTCATGCCCACCGCCGCCAGGCCACTCAGTGACAAGCCGAGCAACCCGCGCATCAGCAGCACGCCGTGCCAGGTCGGCATGCACGCGCTGGCCAGGGTGAACAGCGCGGCCGAAAGCAGGGAAATCACCATGATCTGCTTGCGCCCCAAGGCGTCGGAAATCGGCCCGGTGATGAGCAGCCCGATGGCCATCATGATGGTCGAGATCGACAGCACCAAGCTGCTCTGCGCCGCGTTAAGGTCGAACTCGGCAGACAGCACCGGCATCAACGGCTGCACGCTGTACAGCAAGGCAAAGGTGGCGAAACCGCCGGCAAACAATGCCAGCGACGTGCGGACAAATTGCGGCGTGCCTTTTTCGATAAAGGCTTCGGTTTGTTCGACCGTGCTCGTTACGTCGGCCGCCGCATCGCGAGCGGCTTCGAGCACAGTGGGGGAAGCGGAAGGGCGCACACAGACCTCGTGAAACAACAGGGTTCGAGAAGCAGTGCGCACAGAATAGTAATCGGGCTTTATTATCTCCAATATATTGTTCGTGTCGTTTGATCTGTTTTTCGACCTAATCGTCTGCGGAGACTGCCCATGGAATTGCGCCACTTACGCTACTTCGTCGCGGTCGCCGAAGAGCTGCATTTCGGCCGCGCCGCCGAGCAACTGGGCATTTCCCAGCCGCCGCTTAGCCAGCAGATTCAGGCATTGGAAGAAGAGATTGGCGCGCGGTTGTTTGAACGCACCAATCGCCGGGTTGAACTGACTGAAGCGGGCCGTTTGTTCCTCGACGAGACCCGACAGATTCTCGCCCATGTCGAAAAGGCTATGCAGATCGCCCGCCGCGCTCAGCAGGGCGAAATCGGCGAGCTGAATGTGGGCTTTACCGCGTCGGCGCCCTTCACCTCGACGATCCCGCGCAGCATCCTCGCGTTCCGCCAGGCCCACCCGGACGTGCACCTGAGCCTGCGGGAAATGAGCAGCCGCGTGGTGATCGAGGCGCTGTTGGAGGAGACGGTGCAGGTCGGCGTGATTCGGCCATTTGCGTTGCCCGATACCATCACCGCCGTCGAACTGTTTCGCGACCCGCTGGTGGCGGTGCTGCGCGCGGATCATCCGTTGGCACAGGGAAGCGACGAGGGCATTTCCATTGCCGCGTTGGCCGATGAGCCCTTTGTGTTTTTCCCGCGCAGTTACGGCACCGGCCTGTATGACCAACTGATTGGCTTGGCACGCAACGCCGGGTTCAGCCCACGCATCGCCCAGGAGGCGAGTGAGGCCATGACCATCATCGGCTTGGTGTCAGCAGGGTTGGGGGTGTCGATGTTGCCGGCATCGTTCCGGCGCACGCGGGTGGATGGCGTGGTGTATCGGACGTTGCTCGATGAAGGCGCCACGAGTGCGGTGTGGCTGGTGGTACGCAAGGATCAGCAAGCGCCGCTGGCCTTGGCCTTTGTTGAGCAGGTGACGCGGGAGGCGGCCGCGTTGCAGGCCGACCGACGATTTGCATAGGTCTGACTGAAGACCAAAGACTCATCCGAGATTCTGCATCCCGAATCGTCGGACCGCCGCGTGCGCGAGGATGACGGAGTTTGTCTTAAACCCACCGTCATCCCCGCGCAGGCGGGGATCCAGACTCTCAAGCCGAGCGCAAAAGCGCATCACGGCTTTTCAGCCGTGACACGTGGGCTTACTTAACCGAAGCCAACTGCGCTTTCAACGCAACGCCGGCCATGATGGCGCCAGCGTGGCATTCGTAGTTCTGCGGGTTTTTGTATTCAACGCCTTTGTAGTTGCTGGCGATTTCGATCACCGCATTGGCGCCGGCTGCCTTGGCGGCGTTGGCCAGTTTGATGATGGCCGATTGCATGGCCCAGGCGCAGGCTTCTTCGTCAGACTTGTTGAAGGCGTTGGTCTTCTGGTTGGTGGTGATCTGCGGGTTGATCACGTTCACTTTGCCAGCGGGCTTCTGCCCTGCCATGTAGAACTTTACCGAGCCATCCAGCTTGCCGGCAGCGGTCGCCTGAGCGATCGCGGTTTCCAGTGGCAAGTAGTGCGTGGTGTCGCGCGCCTGGCTGATGCCGGGAATAGCGGCCAGAAGCAGGGCTGCGGCGGTGAGGCTTTTCAAGTGCATAGTCGTCTCCTTGACGGCGGTGGGGTAGGTCGGTCGGTTCTGTCAGCGCCAGCGGCGGAAGATCAGCGAGGTATTGACCCCACCGAAGGCGAAATTGTTGTTCATCACGAATTCATTGTTCATCTGCCGCGGCTCGCCGCGCAGGTAGTCGAGGTCCGCGCACTGCGGGTCGATGTTGTCCAGGTTCAGGGTGTGGATATAACGGTCGCTGTTGAGCATTTCGATGCTGAACCATGACTCCAGTGCCCCGCACGCGCCCAAGGTGTGACCCAGGTAGCTTTTTTGCGAGCTGATGGCCATGCCCGAGCCGAACAGGCTGGCGGTGGCGTGGGTTTCGGCGATGTCGCCTTGTTCGGTGGCGGTGCCGTGACCGTTCACGTAGCCGATGGCGTGCGGGTCCAAACCAGCGTCTTGCAGAGCCAGTTCCATGGCGCCGCGCATGGTCACCTGTTCCGGTTTGGTGGCGTGCTGGCCGTCGGCGTTGCAGCCGAAGCCGACGATCTCGGCGTAAATCGTGGCGCCACGCGCTTTGGCGTGTTCCAGTTCTTCAAGCACCAACATGCCGGCACCTTCACCGATCACCAGGCCGTCGCGGCCGCTGTCGTAGGGGCGTGGCGAGGTGTGCGGTGCGTCGTTCTTTAGGCTGGTGGCGTACAGCGCGTCGAACACCATGGCTTCTGTCGGGCACAGCTCTTCGGCGCCGCCGGCCAGCATCATCGGCAGACGGCCAAACTTGATGGCCTCGTAGGCATAACCAATGCCTTGGCTGCCGCTGGTGCAGGCGCTGGACGTGGGAATCAGGCGGCCTTTGAGGCCGAAGAAAATGCTGATATTGGCCGCCGTGGTGTGCGGCATCATGCGGATGTACGAGTTGGCGTTGAGGCCGTCGGCCACCGAGTTGAGCAGCATATTGCCGAACGCTTTGATCTCTTCGGTGCTGCCGGTGGACGAGCCGCACGCCACGCCCATACGGCCATCGCGAATGCTTTCATCACCGAGCAAACCAGCGTTGGCCAAGGCTTTTTCGGCGGCCAGCACCACCAGGCGCGACACCCGGCCCATGCTGCGCAGCTGTTTGCGGTTCCAGGTTTTCGGCACCACGAAATCATCGATGGGGCCGGCCAAACGGGTGTTCAGTTCGGCGAAGCGATCCCACTCGTGCATACGGCGAATGCCGCTTTTGTTGGCGCTGAAGTTGGCTTCGATGCTGGCCCAGTCACTGCCAAGGGATGTGATGCCGGCCATGCCGGTAACTACCACGCGTTTCATCAGCACAGGCCTCCATTGACCGCGAGCACTTGGCGGGTGATGTAGGCGGCTTCGTCCGACATCAGGAAATTCACCGCGCCAGCCACTTCTTCCGGGGTGCCCATGCGTTGGGCGGGGATCATCTTCATCATTTCTTCAATCGGCAGATCGTCATCGAGCATGGCCGTGTCGATCAAACCGGGGGCCACGCAGTTGACGGTAATTTTGCGTTTGCCCAGCTCAACCGCCAGCGCTTTCGCCGCGCCGATCACGCCGGCTTTCGAGGCGCTGTAGTTGACCTGGCCACGGTTGCCGATCATGCCGGACACCGAGGTGATGCAGACAATACGTCCCGGTTTGCGTCGGCGAACCATCGGCATGACCAACGGGTGCAGGATGTTGTAGAAACCGTCCAGATTGGTGCGCAGCACCACGTCCCAATCTTCTTCGCTGAGGGCCGGAAAGGCGCCGTCGCGGGTTAGGCCGGCATTGCACACCACGCCGTAATAGGCGCCGTGGGCTTCGACATCCGCTTCAAGAATTTCCCGGCACGCGGCGCGCTCGGCCACATCGAATTGCAGAATGCGTGCCTGCTGGCCGAGGGCGACGATTTCTGCCTGCACGGCTTCTGCTTCAGCGCGGCCACTGCGGCAATGCAGCACCAAGTCGAAGCCGGCGCGGGCCAGGCGCAAGGCGATGGCGCGGCCGATACCACGGCTGGAGCCGGTGACGAGAATGGTGTCAGTCATGTGCAGGTTCTTCCAGATAGCTGGCCACGTGGGGCGGGCGGAAAACGTTGAGGCGCGCGTGGGCGTGAATGCCCGGGCCGGTCAGGTTGCATTCGAAAACGCCCATGCCGTTGTCGTCTTGCAACGAGCGCAGGGCGTGAATGTGCAGCTCGGCGCCGAGGGGAAAGGCCTCGACGTTGCATTGATAATTGCGCGTGCCGAGCAGGAAACCCAGCTCCACTGGAAGGCCAGCCTGGCGCGCCTGGCAGCCGGCAAACGCCGCCACGCTTTGCGCCATCAGCTCGATGCCGACCCACGCCGGCAGGCTGCCATCGGCCTGGCTGAACAAGCCACCGGCGCGCACGACCAGGCGGGTGTGCACGTCTTCGTCGGCGAAGCTCAGCACTTCGTCCACCAGAATCATGTCGGCGGCGTGGGGCACCAGCTCAGCGATAGGCCAGACGTTCATGGGCGCACCTGAGCGGTCGGCGTGGTGCCCAGAATCAAGCTGATGTTGTTGCCGCCAAAGGCGAAGGAATTGCTCATCAGGCGCTGTGGGCCTGGGCGTTCCAGACTTGAAGTGGCGTCTGTAAACGTAAGGGCGGGCAGTTGCTCATCGCGCTGGCCATCCCAAATGTGCGGCGGCAGGCGCTTGGCGTTCAGGCTTAACCAACAGAAGGCGGCTTCCAACGCGCCGGCCGCGCCGAGGGTGTGGCCGGTCATGGGTTTGCTGGAGGAACACGGCACGCCGTTGGGGAACACCGCCGATACGGCCAGGCTTTCCATGGCGTCGTTGTGCTGCGTGGCGGTGCCGTGCAGGTTCAGGTAGGCGATGTCGTCTGCGCCCAAACCAGCGTTGGCCAGGGCCTGGCGCATCACCTGTTCGGCGCCGCGCCCTTGCGGGTCGGGGGCGGAAATATGGTGAGCGTCGCAGTTGGCGGCAGCGCCCAGCAGGGCGATGGATTCGGTGCTGACGCCGGCGTCGCGGGTCATCAGAAACAACGCCGCCGCTTCGCCGATATTGATACCAGAACGGTTGCGCGAGAACGGATTGCAGCGTTCATCCGACAGCGCTTCCAGCGAGCCGAAGCCGTTAAGCGTCAGTTGGCACAACGAGTCCACACCGCCGCACAGCACGGCGTCGCACAAGCCGCTTTGCAGCAAGCGACGGGCGCTGAGCAAGGCGCGGGCGCTGGAGGTGCAGGCGGTGGAAATGACGTAGGTCGGGCCGCCCAGTTGATAGTGCGCAGCCAGAAATTCTGCCGGCGCCGAGAGTTCTTGCTGACCGTAGTGGTAGTCCGCCGGGAATGCGCCTTCTTGCAGGAACGTGCGAATGCTCTGGGTCGCTTCGTCGATGCCCGACGTGCTGGTGCCGAGCACCACGCCGATGCGGCCATGACCGTAACGGGCGATGGCCTGCTGAATGTCCACATCGATTTGTTCAGCCGCGGCCAGCAGCAGTTGGTTGTTGCGGGTTTGGTAGGCGCGGTGGGCGCCGGCAATGGCGGGCAGCTCGGCGTTGACCGCGCCCACGGGCAGCGGGCGCTCAGGCACCCAGCCGGCTTGCACCTGCATGCCATCGGTGTCGCCGGCGAACAGGCGCTCAGCGACGTGGTGTTTGTCATTGCCCAGGGCGCACAGCAGGCCCAGGGCATTGAGGTAGGCGGTCATGGCAACGTCTCGACGCGGTAGCTCAGCCCCGTCTGGGTACTGAGCTGAAAATTCAGGGGTTGCTGGTAGTCCACGCGCCAGCGCGCGGCGCCCGCTTCCATCAGGCGGCGTTGTTGCGCCTGTTGCTGCCAATCCGCCTCGGGGTAATAAGCGGACACTTGCTCGGCCGGGGTCAGGGCAAACAGCAAGGCAGCAAACAGCTCGCGCGCCTCGGGGTTGGGCGGCAGCAGGCCGTCATTCTGCCATTGGTTGCCGGTCAGCAGTTGGCGCGCCACAGGAATGCCCATGGGATCGATCAGCGACCAGCGCAGCGCCGGGCCTTCCTGTTGCAGCACCAGAAACCAGTCCTGGGTTTGCCCGGCCTGTTCACGCTGCACATGCAATTGCAGCGGCAAGTCCAGACGCGGCGCGTGCGCTGGCAGCGGCGCCTGATGGGCGCAGGCGCTCAACAGCAGAGCCAGCAGCAGGGGCGCGAGGAAGCGTTTCATGCGCTGTGGCTCGCCAGTGGTTTGCGCACGGCGGCGTTCACCAGGGTTTCATTGCGCTGGCCCACGGCTTTGGGCTTCACCAGCTTCCAGCGTTCCAGCAAGCCGAAGTCGGCGGAGCGGCTCCACCACAAGTACGGGTACGAAACGTTCTGCGGGCCGAACTCGAAACCCTGCTCGCGCAGCATGGCCAGGTATTCGTCGGCGCTGCGTTGCACGTGCATGGGGTGACGGAACAACCAGCGAATCACCCAGGTGTCGATGTAGTACCGGGTCGACTCGGCAAACAGCAGCCAGCCGCCGGGTTTAAGCACGCGCCAGAATTCGGCCAGCGCCGCTTCCTGTTCCACCAAATGGTGGAACGTCTGGTGGCAGAAAATCACATCGACGCTGGCGTCCGGCAGTTGGATAGACGCGCAGTCGCTGCTCAGCAATTGAACCGCCAAGCCTTCACGTTCGGCCTCGGCGCGGCTCATGGTCAGGCTGTGCGGGTCGGCGTCCAGGCCAATCAGCTGCGCCGGGGCAAACGCGTTTTGCAGCAGACGGAACGACTTGCCCTGCCCACAACCGGCGTCCAGCAATACCGCATCGCTGGGCAGCGCCTGGCCGAGCAGGCCCTTGAGGTCGTTGATCGCCACCCGCAGCACGTGGTGCTGCCAGACGTGACTCTGCAAGAACCAGAAACCGAAGCGGGTTTCCTCAACGTAGTTGCGGCCCGCTGGGTTGTGCGGCGACGGCTGGATCGGTGCGTTCATCGGCTTATCGTCCTTGTTACGCGGTGGCGCACAGCTCGGCCAGCACACGCAGGCGGCGCTTGGGCTCGGCGACGTAGGGGTTTTTCAGGTCCCAGGCGTAGCCGGCCAGAATCGAGCAGATCATGCCGCGAATTTCCGGGGCGGCGGCGGGGTGGTAGATCACGTTCTGGAAGCTCTCGTCGTACCAGCCTTCGACATAGGCGCGGAACGCATCCACCCCACGCTTGAGCGGCGCGGCGAACTCGCTTTGCCAGTCCACCGTTTCACCGTTCAACTGACGGTTGAGCAAGCCGGCCGCCATGCTCGCCGAACGCATGGCGATAGTGACGCCGGAGGAGAACACTGGGTCGAGGAATTCTGCCGCGTTACCCAGCAGCGCAAAGCCTGGGCCGTGCAGGGTTTTAACGTTGGCTGAGTAGCCGCCGAGGCTGCGCACGGGGGTGTCCCACTGGGCGTTTTTAATCAGGTTGCCCAGGCTTGGGGTTTCCTCGATAAAACTGCGCAGCGCCGCTTCCATATCCTCTGGACGACCCTCGTAGCGCTCGCTGGACGCCACCACGCCCATGGAGCAGCGGCCGTTGCTGAACGGGATCAGCCAGAACCACACGTCACGCATGGTCGGGTGGGTGGTGACGAGGATTTTCTCGCGGTCGAAAGTCGTATCGTCGATGCGGTCTTCGATGTGGGTAAACAAGGCCTGGCGCACCGGGAAGGCCGACGGCGCTTCCAGGTCGAGCAAGCGCGGCAGCACGCGGCCGTAACCGCTGGCGTCGAGCACGAAGTCGGCTTGCACGCGGTATTCGCTGCCGTCCAGACGGCGCACGGTGGCAATCGGCTTGGCGGAAAAGTCGGTAGCGATGATCTCTTCTTCGTAACGGATTTCCACGCCTTGCAACTCGGCCTGATCGGCCAGCAATTTGTCGAACGTGGCGCGCTGCACCTGGAAGGTCCAGCCCTTGCCGTCGGTGAATTTTTCGCGGAAATCAAAATGCGTGCGGCGCTCGCCCCAGGCAAACGCGGCGCCGTTCTTGCGCTGGAAGCCAGCGGCTTCGACGGCTTCAAGCATTCCGGCTTCTTCGACGAAATCCAGGCAATGGGACAGCAGACTTTCGCCGATGGAAAAACGCGGGAATTGCTGACGCTCGATGATCAGCACGTCATGCCCGTTGCGTTTCAGCAGAGCCGCGGCGATAGCGCCGGACGGGCCTGCGCCGATGACCAGTACGCGGCGCTGTTCCAATTCAAGCGACACCATGGGGACTCCTTGTGGCGGACTGTTGCGAAGAAATTCGGGATTTGCCCACGCCCAACAGGGCGGGCAGCAAGGTAGAAAACAGGCTCATCAGCAGCAGGCTGAAATAGGTCAGGGCGTCGATCAGGTGCAGTTGCAGCAGCAGATTGAGGAACACCACTTCGGTCAGGCCGCGAATATTCAGCAGCACACTTTCCGACCATTTCAGCCGCTGGCTGGCGCCGGGCATGGCCCAATGCAAACCGAGCCAACTGCCGAGCAATTTGCTCATCACCGGCAGCGCCAGCAGCGCGCCAAGGTGCAGCCAGGAATAGCTGGCGCCGATGCCGTGGAAATCTACCCGCAGTACGCCGCAGGTCAGAATCAGCGGAATGGCCAGGCCGTTGAGCAGCCACTTCCACTGCGCGGCGGGCAGTGGCAGGGCGAAGGGCTGTTTCAGCCACGCCAGGCACAGCATGTAGCCGATGCCAAACACCAGCGCGTTCAGTTTGAGCTGTTGAAAAACCAGCATCAGGGCGAAGAACGGCAGGCTGTAAAACAGCGCATGGCGCAGGCCCAGTACCTTGTTCAACAGCAGCGGCAGACCGGCGGCCAACAGCGGCCAAAACAAGGTCTGCGGGTCGGCGCTGCCCTGGGCCAGACCGAACAGGCTCCAGCACATCAGGTCCATCAGAATCGCCGCGTGCAGCAGACGTTTGATGCCCTCGGCCGGGTAGCCGATGTTTTGCAAATACAGAAACAACACCGGAATCGCGGTGATGGAAAACAGCAAGCCGATGCCCACCGCGCTCAGCCAACCGCTTGTGTCCGGCAGCAGCCACAGCGAGGCGGCGATGCCGGCCAGCAGTGGCACGGCGAAACTGGGCAGGGCGATCTTCAGGCTGGCGCTGCTGACGTGAAGGTCCACCACATCGCTGAGGATGTAACCCAGCAGCAGGGCGAAACTCAGGTTGTACAGCAGGCTCAGCCAGGTCGGCGCCAGCAGTTCGTTGGCGCTGAGTTGCCAGTGCGGTTCTACCCAGGCCAAGAGCAGCAACGGAATCGCCAGGCTGGCGACCAGCAATTGACCGACGATGGGAATCAGCCGTTGGCGCCCCAGCAGCGCGACGCCGCCGAACAAGGCCAAGGCCAGTAGCCAGAACAGCATCACCATCATGACGCCAGCTCCTTGTGCGCGGGGCTGTGCGGTTCACCGGCCCAGGGCGAGAGCAAAAAGCTGAAGGCCAAGCCGATGGTGATAGTCAGACCGAAGTTACTCACCGCTGGCGTGCTCGACACGGCCAGCAGGCCGAACGACAGCCAGGTGGTCAGCGCCGACATCAAGGTGCCCAGCAAACTGGTGGCTTCGCCGCCGACCCGCTCGCGCATGATGATGGCGTAGTCCACGCCAATGGCCGTCACCAGCAGCAAGCCGAACAGGCTGAACAAGGTCAGCGGCTGCCCCAGCCAACCCAAACTCGCCAGGCTGGCCAGCGCCGCCAACAGCGACACCGCCAGCACTCGCGCCGCGCCGCGTGGGCCAAAGGGCAGGCAGAGCAGGGCGAAAATCAGCAGGCACGACGCCAGCTTCAGTTCTGCCGCGCTGATTTGCGTGGCGGCGAACAAACGGTTGAGCTGGCCCAGGCGGTCGATCAGTTTCACCCCCGGCAAGCCGTCGGCTTGGGCAACCAGCAGGTCAGCGTTGCTCAAGCCTTGCAAGCTCACCAAGCCAGCCACTTCGCCTTCGCCGGTTGGCCCCAGCCACAGCGTGCGCCACGGCTCGCCAAGTGTGCCGGCCAAGGCTTGTTCAATGGTGCGGTTGGGCAGGGCTTGCAGTTGGCGTACTTCGGCTTCGACCTGTTGCGGCGTAACGCCGAGCGCTTGCAGGGCTGCACTGTTAATCGGCACGGCGCTGAGCGAGGCGCGCAGGTTGTTTTGCTCCGAGGCCGGCGCTACCAATTGGCTGAGGGCCATGTAGCTTTTCAGTTTGCCGTCGGCAACCAGGGCGTCGAGGCGCTGGCCGAGCAGGTGCTGGCGTTGCAGCAGTTGTTCTTCGTCTTTGCCGCGCACCAAATAGAACTGGCTGGTGGGCTGAAAGCCAATGATCTTGCTGATTGCCTGCGACTGTTGCAGCAACTGCGGCGGGGTACTGGCCCATTGGCGCAGATCGTCCTTGTGCTGCAGTTGCAGCACGCCGCCCACGCAGAACAGCACGAAAATCAGCAGCAACCACGGCGTGCCGATCCGCGACAGCAAGCGCCGACGCCAAGCCAGCAAACGGGTGGCCAGGCCATACGGTTTGGCCCATGGCACGATCGGCCCTTTGCCGAGCAAGGTCGGCAACAGGCACACCGCACACAGGTACGAACCCAGCAGGCCCGCCGAGGAAAAAATCGCCACCTGGCTCAAGGCCGGAAACGGCGTGAACGCCAGCGCCAGGTAGCCGATCACGTTGGTGGCCAGGCCCAGGGTCAGGCCGAGGAAGGTGGCGCGCAACGCTTGCCAGCTGTTCCACGGTTGCAGCGTCCAGCTTTTGGACAGCAGGTGCAGCGGGTAGTCGATGGCCACGCCAATCAGGCTGGCACCGAGCACCAGCGTCAGTACGTGAATTTGCCCGAACACGGCAACGCACGCGGTAAGCCCGGCGAGCACGCCGACGGCGGCGGGCAGCAGCGCCACCAGCACGCGCAAGCGGCGGAAGGCGACCAGGATCAGCAGCAAGGCGCCAATGCTCGACACGCTGCCCATAAAGCTGATTTCGCGGGTGGCCTGACGCTGGCCGTGGGCCGAGTACAGCAGGCCGCTGGTGGCCAGCAGCTCGCCGCCTTGCGCTTGAACCTCGGCGCGGGCGCTGGCTACCAGGGTTTCCACGGCCAACGGCAAATTGCCGTCGAAGGCATCGCCACGGGTGCGCGCGCGCAGCAGCGCCCAGGTTTTGCCGTCACTTTCGGCCAGCAGTGCGCCGCTCAGATCGACCTGCACGTTGTGGGCACGCGGCAGCTTTTTCTCGATCAGTGCGCCAAGGCCCAGCCAATCCTGGTCGGTGGCGATCAGGCCCTGGCTGCGGAACGGGTCGAATAAATCCTGCACGCGGCGTTCGACGAAGGCGCGGGGGTCTTGCTGAAGCAACTGGCGCTCTTCAGTGCCGAGCAAAGCCAGGCGATTATCGAGCACCTGCTGGCGCACCTGGGCGAGGTCGTAGCTGACGTCCCACTGCACTTTTTCGAACAGCTTCTCCTGCTGCCATTGCTGGCCGATGGCGGCCGCCTGGCTCAGGGCTTTCTGCCGGTCGGCAAAGCTGATCAGCACCACCAACTCGCGGTTCAGCGGTTCCTGAATGATTTTTTCCGCGCGCTGTTCGAGCGCATCTGGCGTATCGCTGGGCACCAATTCCAACAGGTTCGCGGAAATCGGCGCACCGCCGCGCCACTGCCAGGCGGCCACGGCGAGCAGCGCCAACAGCGCGACGGTAAAGAGCCGGGGGCCCCAGTGATCAATCCGCGAAAGCATGACGGTCCGTGTCGCTGAGTTGGCTCTCGGCGTGGCTGTCGGTCAGGCGCAGCACGGTGCTGTCGCCCTGGGTTTCACGCAGTTCGATGCGCGCCACTTGCTCGCCGCCCTGAATCTGAATGGCGCTGAAAATTTGCTTGAGCATCAGGCTGCGCGGCGTCAGGTCCAGCGTCCAGGCGCTGGCGTCGCCGCTCAGTTGCAAGTCGAAGTCCTGGCGCAAGCCGCTGCTGTCGCCTTTGAGCACGGCCAGAAACAGACGGTTCTGCTGGGCGCTGGCGCTTTGCTGTGCCACGGACTGCCAACCTTGTGGCGTGCGCTTGGCGATGCCGCTGCCGTCGATGCGGTATTCCTGTTGCAGCGGCGTTTGCAGTTGCCAGAGCAAACCGAGGTCTTTGCTCAGCACAAACTGGCCCGTGCTGGTCAGCGGCTTGGGCAACGCGCGCAGGTGTTTTTCCTGCACGAACGGGCCGCGCACCACGGCGGGTTTGGCCAGTTGCGCGGCCAGTTGGTCGAGGTCGAAGGCGTGGGCCAGCGGCGCCAGCGCCACGCTCAACAGCAGGGCAAGAAAGCGCTTCATGCGATGGCGCGCTCGACGGCCTGAACGAACACGGCCGGTGAGGCCAGCTGCATTTCCAGGCTGGCGATTTCCACCGCCACTTGCACGCTGCTGGCGCGGGTCATGCGCTCGCCGGTGGCGGCGTCGCTGATCAGGTAATTGATCTTCAGGCGGCTCTCCCACTCCACCAGATCGGCGCGCACGATCAGGCGCTGACCGAACTTGGCGCCGCGCATGTAGCGCAGTTGCAGGTCGATGATGGGCCAGGCGTAACCGGCCTCGCGCATGTTCGCGTAGTTGTGGCCGATCTTGTCGAGCAGCGCGCAGCGCGCCACTTCGAGGTATTTGACGTAGTGGCCGTGCCAGACGATTTCCATCATGTCGACGTCGAAGAACGGCACTACGACCTCGATTTCGGTTTGAATCACGCCATGGCTACGCATACAGGCTCCAATGGCGGCTGCGGATGCGCGTCAGGCACAGGCGCAGTTCGCGTTCCAGGGCGCGGTCTTCGATCACCGGCGGGAAGTCTTCGCCCAGTTGCTGGTGCATGGCGGCGAGCGACGGTGGCAGCGGCCGGGCGTCTTGCTCGTGGCCACGCAGCCACACGCCCTGGTTGGCGGCGATCAGGGTGGCGGCGGCCACTTGCTCGGTGAGCTCCAGGCTACGCAAGGCGTCGCGCGCGGCAATGGTGCCCATGCTGACTTTGTCCTGGTTATGGCATTCGGTGGAGCGCGAGAACACGCTGGCCGGCATGCTGTTTTTCAGCGCCTCGGCGGTCCAGGCGCTGGCGCCGATTTGCACGGCTTTGAAGCCGTGGTTGATCATCGCCGTGTGTGCCGGCGCGCCGGACAAGTTACTGGGCAGGCCGTGGTTGTAACGGGTGTCGACCAGCAGCGCGAGCTGACGGTCGAGCAGGTCGGCAACGTTGGCCACCAGGTTTTTCAGACCGTCCATGGCAAAAGCGATGTGCCCGCCATAGAAGTGCCCGCCGTGCAGCACGCGCTCGGCCTCGGCGTCGATGATCGGGTTGTCGTTGGCGCTGTTCAGTTCAATTTCGATGAACTGGCGCAACCAGCCCAGGCTGTCGGCCAACACGCCGAGCACATGGGGCGCGCAGCGCAGCGAGTAGCGGTCTTGCAGACGATGCAGCGGTGCGGTTGGGGCGTCGATGGCCAAGTCTCTGCGCAGCCAGGCGGCGACTTGCGTTTGCCCCGGATGCGGCTTGGCGGCGAACAGGCGCTCGTCGAAGTGCTCCGGATTACCTTGCAGCGCCACCACATTAAGGGCGGTGATACGCGTGGCCAGTTGCAGCAGGTAATCGGCACGCGAATAGGCCAGGCAGGCGAGGCCGGTCATCACGGCGGTGCCGTTCATTAACGCCAGGGCTTCTTTGGGGCGCAGGGTCAGCGGCTGCCAGTCGAGCTCGGCATGCACCTCGGCGGCGCTGCGCACTTCACCACGGAACAGCACGTCGCGCTCGCCAGTGAGGGTCGCGGCCACGTAGGAAAGCGGCGTGAGGTCGCCGCTGGCGCCCACCGAGCCTTCTTCCGGAATCAGCGGCAGCACGTCGTGATCGAGGAAGGCTTGCAGGCGTTCCAGCAGTTCGATGCGCACGCCGGACACGCCCTGGCACAGCGACTGCAACCGCGCCGCTAACACCGCGCGGGTGGCGACCGGGTCGAGCAATTTGCCCAGGCCGCAGCCGTGGAAGGTGAACAGGTGTTGCGGCAAGGCCTCAACGTGCTCCAGCGGCACCGCCACCACGCAGGAGTCGCCGTAGCCGGTGGTTACGCCGTAAATCACGCCTTCTTTGTCGAGCAACGAGTCGAGAAACTGCGCGCCTTTGGCGATGCGCTGGCGGAATTCGCCGTCGCTCTGCAGGGCGGTTGGGCTGCGTTGTTCGGCCAGGTTGACCACCTGCTCAATGCTCAGCGGTTGGGCGCCGAACACCACGGTGGAGGCGTGCGTGTTAGTCATGGGCTATCCAGAAGGGGAAGAAGTTGAACCATTGCTGCGGCGCTCGCAGGCAGTAGTGCGCCAGCCGCTCGGCATACGCTTGGGCGTGCCGCTGGATCACCTGCTCGCGGTCGCTGCGGCGCCATTCAATGCGCTCAGCGAAAGGCTCGAGGGTGACCTGGTAACGGCCGTTGAGTTTTAGACAGAACAGCAAATTGATCGGGCATTGCAGCAAGCCCGCCAGCAGCCACGGGCCTTGCGGCAGCTCGGCTGGGTGGCCGAGAAAATTCACCCGCGCGCGGCGCCCGCCATGCAGCGGCACGCGGTCGCCGGCAATCGCCAACCACTCGCCGCGCTCCAGGCGCTGGCTGAGTTGCAGCATGATCGCGGCGTCCAGCTCACTCACCTGAATCAGGCGCAAATGGGTAGCGCCGGCCTGGTTGAGCAAGCGGTTGAATTGCTCGGCGTGCTTGGTGTGCACCAGCACATTCATCTGCACTTTTTCGCCCAGTTCGGCCAGGGCGCGACAGACTTCGAGGTTGCCCAGGTGCGCGCCCACCAGCATTTGCCCGCGCTGTTCACGGTGCAGCTTGCCGCGCACATCGGTGTTGTCGATCAGGGTGACTTGCTCAAGGCCCAGACGCCCGCTCCAGACGTCGAGCTTGTCGAGCAAGGTATCGGCGAAGGCCATGAATTGGTTGAACACCGAGCGCCGCGTGGGTCGCAGTTCGGGGCGCCCGCTCCAGTCGGCCAGCCGTTGCTGGTACTCCTGCACGCTGTGCCGCGCGCTGCGCCCGGCCAGGTAGAAATACAACACGATCACATGCAGCAACGGGCTGAGCACGCGGCGCCCCAGGTTGCGCGCCAGCCAGGCGGTGAACGCCATCAGCAGGTAACTGCCGCGCTCGTTGTGCCGTGCCCAGTGGCCGTTTTTCATCGCAACCACCGGCGGGCGAGAATCGCTGGCGAACGCCAGAGCATGCCGAAGAACAGGATGGCGTGCATTTTCGAGATCAGCACGTTGTCGAGCAGCACGCGAAAATGCGAGAGGCCGTCTTGCGGGTACTGCACCTTGACGGGCAGCCAGATCATGGCCTGGTTACGCCAGCTCAGGCGCACCAGCACTTCGGTGTCGAAGTCCATGCGCTTGCCCATCTTCACCGAGTTGATCAGCGCCAGCGTGGAGGCCAGCGGGTACACGCGAAAGCCGCACATGGAGTCGCGAATCTGCAGCGACAGGCTGTTGATCCACACCCACACGTGGGTGATGTAGCGCGCATACAGCCGGCCTTTTGGAACACTGTGATCGAACTGCGGGTAGCCGCAAATCAGATGGTCCGGCTGCGCCGCTGACTGCTGCAAGAACTGCGGCAGGTTGGTCAGGTCATGCTGGCCGTCGGCGTCTACTTGCAGGGCGTGGGTAAAGCCCAGCCGAGCGGCTTCGCGCAGGCCCGCCATGACGGCGCCGCCTTTGCCCTGGTTTTCCGAGAGGCGAACCAGGTGGGTGTTTTCACGCGTGGCGAGTTGATCCATCACCGCCGCGCAGGCCGGGCTCGACGCATCGTCCACCAGCACGCATGGCAGGCCGCTGGCGTGCAGCGCCTCGACCACCGCGGGCAGCGCGTGTTCGTGGTTGTACACGGGGATGACCGCGCACACGGCGTGGCTGGCGGACGGGTTAGGCGTCGACACGGGCCGCCTCCAGCAAAATGCGCCCGGACGAGCACGCGGCCTCGCCATTGCGGTAGCTGAAATACAACTTGCCGCGCTCGGCATCGAAGCGCAGGTGCAACTGCAAGCGGTCGCCGGGGCGGGCCAGTTGCTGGAATTTCAGCACTTCCATGCCGCAGAAACGCGGCGGCAACACCATCAGTTGCCGCGCCAGATTCTGCGCCCAATCGACCTGCACCACGCCGGGCAAAATCGGCGTTTTCGGGAAGTGGCCGGTGAAGTGCGCGAGGTCCAGCGGCACGTCCAGCTCCAGGTGCCATTCGCCATTTTCTTCTCGCTGGCTGACCACATCCGGCAGCAGCGTGCGCGGCGCGTGCAGCAGTTGTTCGAGCGACGCTTGCGGCAGTTTGCCCTGGGCGTTCAGCGGTAAATGGCGCACCAGACGCCAGCGACGCGGCAGCGCCAGGGCGATGCAGTGCGGGCTGAGGTGCTGACGCAGGCTGTCGGTGACAGCGCGGCGGCCTTGATTGCGCAACGCGTGCAAGCCGGCGTCGTTCAACGCCACCAGCGCGCCGAGGTAGGCACGCTTGTCGTGCACCACGCCAAAACGCGCCTCGCCCACCCACGGGTGAGTGGCCAGCGCCTGCTCGAGCATGGGCAGGGAGATACGGTTTTCTTCCAGTTTGACGATGCGGTCCAGTCGGCCCAGCAGCTCGAAACGGCCGTCGTCATGCAACGTGGCGCCATCGGCGGTTTGTTCGGTATGACCGGGCGCGAGGTAAGGCGAGCGAACGTACAGCGCGCCGTCATCGTTAAGGCCGACCTGCACATCGGCAAACGGCTGCCACTGCGAACCGCCCTGGCGCCAGGCGATACCGCCGGTTTCCGAGCTGCCAAAAATTTCGGTAGGCACCTGGCTCAGCAGTTCGCCCAGTTGCGCGCCGGTTTCTGCGGGCAGCGGGCCGCCTGAGGAAAACACCCGGCGCACGCGGCTCAGCGCCTGCCAGTCGAGGTTGTCGCCCATGCGTTTGAGCAAAGCCGGGCTGGCGATCCAGGCGAAATTCGCCTGCGGCAGACTCCAGCGTTGCAAATCTTCCGGGAAGGGTTGTGGGCGACGTACAAATACGCGGCCCGCACACAGCGGCCAGAGCACGCGGAATAACAGGCCGTAAATGTGCTGCGCGGCGACGCTGCCGACGATCACCGCATCGCCCAGCTCTTCGCCCCACAGGGCTTGCAGGGCGGCGACTTCGTTGTGCATCTGGCGCAGGGTTTTGTCGATCAGCTTGGGCTCGCCGCTGGAGCCGGAGGTGCATAGTGTCAGGCCGATAAAATCGAGATCGAGCGTGGCGGCCGGCAGTGGTTCGGCGTGCAGCTCGGCCAGGCGCGTGTCACCGTCCTGGTCGCTGAGCCAGAGATCCACCCGCGGCGCCAGGCGTTCGCGGCTTTGCGCTTGCAGGTCTGCTGGCAGCAACACGCGCACGCCGGCGCGCCAGGCGCCCAGCAGGGCAATGGCCAACTCGGCGCTGTCTTCCAGGTGCACGGCCATGTTGCGCACACCCCGGGCCTGCAGGCCGGCGGCGACGCTCAGCGCTTGCACGCACAGGTCGGCATGTTGCAACGCGGGCTCGATGGCGACCGGGCGTTGCAGCACGGGGCTGAGCAGGTCTTGCAGGTCTAACCATTTCATAGTCGGCATTTCATAGCTGGCACTTCATCCCTGGGCTCGCACACGTTGGCGCACCAGCCATTCACCGGCGAACAACAGGCCCATCAACACGTAAGAAATCACGCCGGTGTAGAGCGTCCACCAGCTCAACGGCGCCCACAGCGTGAGGGCGCTGACCAATAGCGCATTGAACACAAAGAACCCACACCACACTTTGGTCACTTGCCGCGTGTAGACGATGGCCACTTCAGGCAGCTCCGGTTCACGCAGCCGCGCCAGGCGCTCGACCATCGGCGGGCCGTATTTCAGGCTGAGGCCGAACAGGCCCAGGCCGAACAGGCTGATGAGCGCCGGGTACCAGCGCAGCACCTCGTGACTGTCCGCCAGGCCCAGCAACACGCAAAAACCCAGCGCAGCGATGGCCATGCCACGGCTGCCCGGACGTTGCCCCTGTGTCAGGAAGCGCGCCAGCCACAAGCCGCCGAGCAGCAGGGCAAAGAAGCGCGGCGACAGGTGTTGCTGGCCGTAATACACCGCGAAGGGGTAGGCCAGGCCGGCCACCAGCAGCACCAAACCAATCAGGCGGTTCATGCCTTGTCCACGAACAACACCCTCAGGCAGCGGGCGCGTTGACCAGGCGGAACACCGCCTCGACCACGTCACCGACGGTGCGCACGGCCTTGAAGTCTTCAGCGGCGAGTTTCTTGCCGGTTTTGCGCTTGATGTGGTCGATCAGGTCGACGGCGTCGATGCTGTCGATTTCCAGGTCCTGGTACAGGTTGGCTTCCAGGGTGACGCGCTCGGGCTCAAGCTCGAACAGCTCGACCAGCGACTCGCGCAGGGTGGTGAAGATTTCGTCACGGTTTTGCATGGTCGTCTCTCTTACGCGGCTTGCTGTGCAGACACGAACACAGCAAGGCTAGCCACGTTGGCGAAGTGCTTGCGGGTGTCTTTGGCGTCGGCGTCAATCTTGAAGCCGAAGCGCTTTTGGATAGCCAGGCCCAGCTCCAGGGCGTCGACCGAATCCAGGCCCAGGCCTTCACCGAACAGCGGCATCTCGGCGTCGATATCGTCGGGACCGATGTCTTCCAGGCCCAGGGCCTCAATGATCAGGTTTTTTATTTCAAGTTGCAGATCGCTCATCTTTGGCGAGCTCCTTAATAAAGTGTTGGTGCAGATGTTCGTTGAGTTTGCGCGAGGCGATAGGCGCCGAGCTGTGGGCAGCGAATTGCTGCGGGTCGATGTCCTCGCCCACGCGCATTTTGAAATGGAAGCGCCGCGCCGGAATGCGGTACCAAGGCTCGGCCTTGGTCAGCGTGGTGGGCGTTACGCTGATGACCACGGGCGTCACCACCGTTGCACCGCGCAAGGCGATAGCGGCGGCGCCCCGGTGAAACTCCGGTGCCTGCCCCGGCGTGGTGCGCGTGCCTTCGGGGAATATCACCAGGGTTTGCCCTTCACGCAGCGCGCCGGAGGTTTCGTCGAGCATGTCCATGCTGCCGCTGTTGCTGATGTACTCGGCAGCACGAATCGGCCCACGCATGCTGGGGTTGTCCCACAGGCTCTGCTTGACCACGCAGTTGGCGTCGCGGATGAAGGCAATGAGCACCACCACGTCGATCAGCGACGGGTGATTGGCGATGACCATTTGTCCCGGACGCCCAAGGCGCTCGATGCCTTGCACTTCAAACGTCAGCACGCCGGTGCGGTGCATGAATTCCACGAACGCGCGGAACGTCCAGCTCACGGTGGCACGGGCGCGGGTGCGGCGCGCCACGGCGTCGCCCGGCAGCAGCGACAGCAGCGGAAACACCACGATGCGCAGCAGTACGCCACCGACCCCGAACAGCGTGAAGCTCAGGGCGGTTGCGATCAGGCGCCACCAATAGGGCGCGCTGTAACGGCTCAGGCGCTGTTCTGTTGCCAGCTCCATTGTCGATTCCTCCAACGATGCTCCAAGGTGGTTGCGCCATTATTCAAGGCGCGAACCAGGTTAAGTGCGTGCGGCCACTCTGCGGTGGCTGTATCGGCAGGTGTTGCGTGTGCTTGCGTTTTGGTACTCAGGTGCAGGTTCCAGCGCTCGCCTGGCGTCAGCAGCAGTGCGACGGCGTAGGGAAACGGAACATCACTCACCCAACCGGCATAGGCGGCGGGCGGTGTGTCTTCGGCGATCACCAGCAATACCGCGGGCGCACCATCGGCCAGTAACAACTGCGCCTCGAGCACTGCATGTTCCAGGCCATCGGCTTCGCCGGCCAGCGCCGTCATTTCGCTGGTGTCGCTGCGCATGATCGACCACTGGCCGATGATGGCGTTGTGCACAGAAAGGCTGAATTGAGTGGGCGACAAGGGCGCGCCGGCACTGACATCGCTGAGCAGGGCAAAGGTGCGCGGGGTTTCACCGTGACGGGAGACGAACACCAGCGGCAGCGGCGCGCCATGGGCGTCGGCCAGTGGCCAGGCGACGCTGAAGGCCATGCGCGCCAGCGGGCTGAGGCGGCGGCGCTGCATGGCCGGAAGAAAGCTGACGTCGGGCAGCGAATCGCTGACGGCAGGCGGCTCGGACTGTTGGCTCCATGCCAGCCAGTCAGCTTCCTGCTCCAGGCCGGGGGCCCAGGCACGCCATTGTTCGATTGAGAAATGCATCGGCAGCTTTTGCGTCCATGTAAAAAAGGCGATCGCTCCTGGCTTGGCCAGGTCCATCGAACAGCCGCAGCTGTGTTCGCCGGTGGAAAAGTCGCAACCGCGCTAGCGCCATAGCAAAGTGCCGGCATTATCCCGACGTGGCGGGGCTCAAGCAAACATTGGTTACAGGTGCGGATTGCGGGCGCTATTTTGCCCATGTTGCGGAGAAATATCCGCGCCGCTGGTCACTGTTCACGGTAGTGCCTCGCCCTAGCGGTGCGCTTTGCATAGAATCCGGGACTATTCGAGGCTCAGGACGAGGTGGGGATATGCGACGCGTAGTGTTCAACCAGAAAGGCGGCGTGGGGAAATCCAGCATCGCCTGCAACCTGGCGGCGGTGAGTGCCCAAGAGGGCTATCGCACGTTGCTCATCGACCTGGACGCTCAGGCCAACTCCACCCAGTACCTCACCGGGCTGACCGGCGAAGACATCCCCATGGGAATCGCCGATTTCTTCAAGCAAACGTTGTCGACGGGGCCGTTTTCCAAGAAAGGTCAGGTAGACATCTACGAAACGCCGTTCGACAACTTGCACGTGGTGACCGCCACTCGTGAATTGGCCGACTTGCAGCCCAAGCTGGAGGCCAAACACAAGATCAACAAGCTGCGCAAATTGCTTGATGACTTGTCCGAAGACTACGACCGCATTTATCTCGATACGCCGCCCGCCCTCAATTTCTACACCGTTTCGGCGATGATCGCGGCCGATCGTGTGTTGATTCCTTTCGATTGCGACAGTTTTTCCCGCCAGGCGCTGTACAGCCTGTTGGCCGAGATTGAAGAGCTGAAGGAAGACCACAACGAGGGGTTGGAGGTTGAGGGGATTGTGGTCAACCAATTCCAGGCACGGGCGAGTTTGCCGCAGCAGTTGCTGGATGAATTGATTGCCGAGGGCTTGCCGGTGTTGCCGGTGTACCTGGCCAGCTCGGTGAAGATGCGTGAATCGCATCAGGTGTCGGTGCCGCTGATTTTCCTGGAGCCCAAGCATAAGTTGACGTTGCAGTTTGTGGAGTTGCATAACTTGCTGGAGGCTGGGGTTTAGGGGCCCATTGATTATTCATTCGCGTGTTTTTCAGCCTTTAGGTATGCCGAGCGATTCTGGATCCCCGCGTTCGCGAGGATGACGGATGTTTTTGAGAGAGACCACCGTCATCCTCGCGAACGCGGGGATCCAGAATTCTGCGTCGTACTGGGGTTTGAATCACGCGCCAACTCCGCCTGTCCCAAGCCCCCACCCCCACCTGACCATTTTCGGCAGTTTCCGCCCCCTCAAGGTCGCACCCTTCCCATCTCCCGCCCCCACCGCCCCCGTTTTAAGTACTTGAATCCCTTGGCATGTTTTCTGCGATAGCCGTGTGTCTGCCTTTCTTCTACGGATTGCCCATGTCCACTTCCACCGCCGCCTATGCCCAAGCCCGTTGGGACGAGTTGGAGCGTCAAAGCGACCTCGACTGGGACCTGGACGCAATCACCGACCGCCGCGAGGCGGTGGCATTTTTGCAGCGGTTTGAGAATCGGTTGTGCATCTATTCCAGCTATGTGGAGAAGCTGTACAGCAATTACAGCTTCGTGGTGCCGGAGTCGGAGGAGGGCAGCATCACGATTCTTCCGGATGAACAGGCCTGGCACGACACGTTCAATGACGTGCCGGCCGATGCCGTGGAGCCCACCGGTATTCACATTCTGCCGGGCGAAACCATGGGCTATACCGGGCTGTATTTGAAGATTCCCGGCGAGCACCGGTTGGTAGCGTCGAAAGAGTTGCCGTTTCAGGAAGGGCTCAAGCTGCTGATTCAGCGCTACGCGGCCAAGGGCGAGACCTTTCTGCCGGTGTTGATCAAGGGCGATCTGCGCGAGTACGAGGCGCGTATGCCGTCGCTGCATCTGCATCGCATCAATCCGGACAAGCTGGGCAACAGCTCCAAACTCAGTGTCGACGCCATCAAGGGCGCCATTGCCGATCACCTGATCGCGCTGTTCCGTCAGCACTGAGCGCAGTGGCGTTACGCCAGTGTGGTGTCTCGTAACAGTCGCCCCACACGCCCCTCGAACTCCCTGTTACAGACTCGACTATGGGTCGGGCGCCGGTTGCAGCCCAGGTTCTTATAGTGATGCCGTAGATTCTTGCCGCGCCCGCGCGCTGCCAAGGGTCCGAACACAATAAGAATAAGGAAATCGCCATGCGCTCGCCCCGTAGCCTTGCCGCAGGTCACCGGTCCCCTCTGCGTTCGCTGTTTGCGCTGGCGCTGCTTGCCGTCGCCGTGCTGCCGGGTGCTGCGCAGGCCAAGCTGGAGGCGCTGGCTGACAGTGAACTGTCGAACGTCACCGGGCAGGCATTCATCAACCTGACCACCGACGCCAATGCGGGCATCAACTACACGCGGGTGAACCTGGGCGTAAACCTCGACACCCAGCTGAATATGAAGAAACTTCAGCTCGGGCAGTACAACGATTCCCTGACCCGGCCGGGCGAAGTGGCGGGTTCTTCCGACATTCTGATCAACAACTTTGCCCTCGGCACGGTGAATGCCGACGACAGCATCAATGCGTTCAAAATCGCCAATCCGTTTATCGAGCTGGCGTACGAGGGCAACAAAGTCATCGGCGTGCGCATCGGTTTTGGCGAGGCCAAGGGCACGCTCTCCGGCGACATCGCCAGCCTGACCGGCAACGTGCCGGTGCATATCAAAGGCACCGGCCAGGCGATTTACGACCAGGCCAACGTCGGCCAGAAACTCATCTTGGGCATCGGCGGCATTTACACCTCCAGCGTGCTGGAGGCAGATGCGCAGTTGGTGAACAGCAGTGGCGCATCCGACCCGATTCGCGGCACCCAGGCCGGCGTCAAGAATGGTGACGGCCTGACGTGCACCAGCGGCTGCCTGCCGATTCTGACCGACGCCGCGCTGGGCATTATCAAGTCCAACGGCTGCGCGCTGCTGGGCATCCAGACCTGCTTCAACCTCGACCAATTCAAATCGCTGCCGGTGGGCAACCTGGGCATTGCCGATCAGGCCGGCACGGCTGCTATCGAAGGCGCGGCGAAAGGCTTTTTCATCTCGCTGCAGACCAAGGATGTGGCCTGGCGCGACCTGGACAGCAACAGCTTTATGACTGCCCTCAAGGGCGCGTTCATGAACATGCCCAAGTACCGAGATGCCAACGGCAATATGGTTTCGCCGATCAACATCGACTTCAACCAGGCGTTCAACGGCATTCCGCGGCAAGACACCTGCCTCGGCAGCGCCACTGCGGGTTGCTGACATGAGCGCCCTCTGGCGGTTCGCTGGCTTGGCCTTGTTGGGCTTCAGCTCCTTGGCGCAGGCCGAGATGAAGGCGCTGGACGATCAGGAATTGTCTGGCGTGCAAGGTGCAGGCTTCGGTTTTGTGCTGGAAGACATTCTGCTCGACGCCAATAACGCGACCATCACCATCAACGACATCACCAACGGCAGCGGTCAGAACGTGCCGATTTCGGTGAAGGAGTTCTACCTCGGCGCGGCAGGCAGTAATAAAGGTGCCAACCTCAACCCGGTGACCATCGGCCGCCTCAGTTCGCCGTTCACGCTCGACCTCAACAAGGGCGAAAACCTGCGCACCCTGCGCGACGACGGCGTGTGGGTGCAAACCACGCCGAGCAATGTCGCGGTGCTGGCGCTGACCTTTCCCGAGCGGCTGACAGGCGCTGCCGGGCAAGCCTGTATTTCCGGCTACGCAGCGGCAGGCAGCAACTGTTCGAGCCGGGCCAGCGAGAAGGCAGACCTGGGCATTCGTTTTGACTTTCAGGTGGCCGCGGGCCGCACCGACATTTTGAATATCGACATCGCCGAGCTGGCCATGGACGGCTCGTACCTACGGCTGTGGGGCGATAGCGCCCGTAGCCAACTGGTGGGTGAGATGCGCCTGAACTTGTATGCGAAAGGGCTGACCGTGATGTCGTGCGCGGCCGGCGCTACTAACTGCGCCACGGCGGCCGACCAAGAGGCGCGCACCATCACGCTGAGCAATATGTACGCGAACATCTCCCTGGGTTACGGCAAAACCCAGCCCCTGCTGTTCGATGTCAACAGCAACGGCCAGTTTGTGCTGGAGCTGCCCAACCCCACGGCGGGCGGCACCACGGCGGCGCAGCGCAACACGTTGGCCACCGACTTCTACGCCAATGCGCCGCGCACCAATATCGTCATCGACAACCTCAAAGTCGGCAGCGGCAACTACAGCACCGGTGGCTACAACTTTGGCTACAACACGCTGCAGGGCTTGAGCATTAATTACCTGAAGGTGACCAGCCATGACCTTTAAGCGCATCGAGTGGTTGGTGTTGTGGCTGGCCTTGCTGCTGCCAGCGCTGGCGCGCAGTGAGTTGCAACCCATGGCCGATGACGCGTTAAGCGCCACCAGCGGCCAAGGCGGCGTGTATCTATCAGGTGATTTCAGCGTGAATAAAAACGGCGGCGTGTTGTGGTCGACGCCAACCACCAATACCTCCAGCGCCTGGACGGCCAACCAACGCAGTTGCGCCACCCTTGGCGCCAGCTCGCCGGAAGATTGCGGCATGCGCCTGGCCATTCGCGCTGAGGCCGCCGGCGGCTGGTACGTGCTGGACAATATGAAAGGCGTGTTCAGCTTTGACGGTCTGACCCTTCGCACACGGTTTATCGACGGCGGCTTCAATGGCGATGGCGCCACGTTCGCCCAGGACACGCTGGAGTTCGGCCTGCCCAACGAAGTGAAGTTTCAAGACACCCGCTTTACCTTCGCGGTGGCCAACCAGGGCGGCTGGCGCAACAAGGCCGGCACTGCCGCTAACGGCGGCGATGCGAGCTATCAGCAAACCAACATTTTCTCGGCGAAAATCGACGGCAGCATTCGTATGCAAGGCAACGTGCTGGTGTTTCCTAAAAACTGAGGGGTAAGCCGATGCGCCGTTCGTTGCTGCGTTTACCACTGTGCATGGTCTTGCTGGGCCTCATTGCGCCGGCGCTGGCCATGCAGGCGTTGGACGATGAGAGCCTGGCCGGTGTGAACGGGCAGTCCGGCATCAGCATGGAAATCAACGGCGGCGGTTGGTCGGCAAGTACGGTCAGCTACAGCGAAGACGGCAAAACCGTGGCGCTCAAAGATGTCAGCAATCGGCCGGCCAGTGGCGCCACGGCCACCTCCACCACCAAGGTCGATGTGGTCGGCAATCAGTTGGTGGTCGAGCACAAAGCCAGTCCACAAGTGCTGGCGGTAAACAACGTCGAGATGGCCGGCAGCAGCAACAGCTTCGGCAGCTTTCGCGCGTTTTACACCTTGGGCGCGACACTGAAGGTAAAAGGCGGCGGCAGCAGCGGCGTGAGTGGCATCGGCCTCGATGACAGCAAGCTGTCGCTGACCGACGTGACGTTTTACTACCGCGATAACGGTTACGACCTGATCGTCAACGGCATGTCGCTGAACGCCTACCTCAATGCCGCGTATGTCGACATCGTCAATGGCGGCAGCGGCAAGGAAGTGAAACTGGACCTCGGCAATTCGCGGGTGCTGGCGAGCATCGCTGGCATCGGCCTTGACCTGGCCCATGGCGATGCGGTGAACGGCGTGCTGGCGACGCCGACAAATCCGGACACTCGCGACCCTAACGCGAGCATGAGTTTTGGCTCGCTGACGCTTGACCTGCGTCTGGGCGGCAGCCTGAGCATTGCCAGTGGCGGCGCCAGCGGGCAGGGCATCCGCATTCGGCCGAATATAGCGATCACCAACAGCCTGTTTCAGTATCAAGACGAAGGCGTGCTGCGGGCCGAGAATTTTGCTGGCGTGCTGAGCAGCACCAGTGGCCTGACGGTGGACTTGGCGAGCGACACGGTGGGGACATTTGCTCAGGTGAAGTTTCCTGATTTGCGTCTGAATGCGACCTTGGGTGGTCTCATTATTGGCAATGCCAGCAACCAGAAGCTTGGCAGCCTTGGGATTGATCTGAATTTCCTGGATGACGGCGCGAAGCAGAACTGGCTGAAGCTGCGGCCGGGCGGCGACGTTAACTCCGGGCTTAAGGGCGTGACTGCGGATGTGAGCTGGAACATGGTCAACAGTTCGGTATCGCTGACCGATAACGGCAACAGCATGTGGTTCAGCGGCCTGCGCACCAATGGCAGCGGCCAGGTGACGCTCGATGTGACCAAAAGCTGCGCGGCCGGGGCCAGCACCGGCTGCTACGCCGGCACCCAGAGCGACATGAGCCTGGGCAGCTATAACGGCCATTACGACGGGCTGCGCGTGGGCCTGAACAACGTCAAGGGCAGTTACAGCTTCGATGGCCTGCGGGTCGGCAGCGCCACGGCGCCGTTGCAGGGCGGCACCGAGTTGCTGGTGCTGATGGAGATTTTTCCCGCCTACGACTTCACCCTGAATGGCCAACTGACCATTCAACCGGGCGGCAACGTGGGCAGCGGTGTGCGCTATAACGCTGACTTCTATGTGACCGAAGCGCGGGCGGCGATTACGGTCGACGAGGCCGGGCGCGGGTTGTGGTTGTCGGGCACCAGTTACGACATGCATTTCCGTGACGGCACGCTGGATATCAGCAGCGGCGCGGCGGGCGAGAAGGGCGGCGTCGAACTGCGTAAGGGCACGTATTGGTCGAAGCTCGACGTCAGCGATGTGCGCTGGGGTGACCGCGCCACGGGCACCAGTCTCGGGCGGATCATGCTCAAGCGGTACGAGCAGGGTTCGACCCTGGCGCTGAGTTCAGGCGGCGCCGGTGCGTTGTGTGTCGGCGGCAGCGGCGCCACGGCAAGTGCCTGTGGCGCCAGCGGCGGGCGCTGGGAAGATCGCGGCAACGAAGGTGTGTCGGTGAAACTGAAAAGCGTGTTCGTGCGTGATACGGCGGTGGACAGCTCGGTCAACGGCGTCGCCACCGACGAGAAGCGCAACCAGGTGCTGTGGGAAACCAACCGCACGGCAGGCAACGGCACCGGGGCGCAGTTGGTGATCGACAACTTTTCCACGTCCGACGGCGATCCGAACAATCCCAACGTCAATACCTATGGCGTGAATGCCGACTTGAACCTGGACGTCGCACCGACCACGGTGAAAGTGAAAAGCGGGGCGAACGCGGGCACGACCGTGACGCCGGATCCGCTGGGGTTTGCGGTGAACGGGCGCATTACCTTCAAAGAGGTGAATGTGGATCGCTTGCAGAATGTGCACCCAACCGGCGGTGCGGTGACGGCCATGTATGGCATCAAGGCGCAGAACGCCGACATTCGCGCCAACCTCACCGCTACGCCGATTAACTAAGCGCGCGGCTTTTATCGGCGCGCATCGCGCACTTTTTCGCGGGCAAAAAAAGACCCGGCAAGAGCCGGGTCAAAAACCGTGATTAGCCTGATGAGGAGATAATCTGAAAGGCCGACTGAAGGTCTCTCAAAATATCGACTGATCTCGCGACCAGTTGCGGTAATAATAACAATTCTCATTTCTCAGTCAACCCCTTCCCCCAAACTTTTTTCTCGCCGGGCTTTAAAAGCACAAAACCCGGCGCTTGGCCGGGTTTTGCGTACAGCGTACGGCTTACTCGCTAGCGGGCAAACGCAGCTGGGTGACTTCTTTGTTCAGCAGATCGATGCGCCGCGCCATGCTTTCAATCAGGCTGTGGGCGATACGCGGATTGCTTTGCGTGAGGCTGAGGAATTGTTCCTTCGGAATTACCATCACCGTGCACGGCTCGCTGGCCAGAACGGTGGCGCTGCGTTTCTCGCGGGTGAACACCGCCATGGCGCCGAAGATTTCATCTTTCTGAACATCGCCGACCTTATGGCCGTCGACGTAAGCCTCGGCGTGGCCTTCGATGATGATGAATACGTGGTCGGCTTCGTCGCCCTGGTGAATAAGCTCTTCGCCAGCAGCAAAATGCTGGAAGCCGGTGGCGGGGCGGATTTCCGGCTGCTTCAAACGCGCCAGCGCGTCGGACAGCAGCGCCGTATGGCCAATCAAGTACTGAACGAATAGTTCCAGCCGCATTTCGCTGGCATAGATATGTTTGAACACTTCGCTGCGGGTGTACGGCACCAGGCTCAGGGGTTCTTCGCTGCTGTACCGGCAGGTGGGAAATTCGATGCCTTGGCGCAGGCCGAACAGATCGCCTTCCTGCAGATAGAACAACGGACGCTCATCGACCAACGCATGCAGTAAGCCGTTTTCGATGATGAACAGCTGATTTCCCGGCACTGCTAGCGCGAGGTCGTCGGTGCGCTCCAGACGCAAGGTCGCGCCCGAAGGCGCAAGCCCTTCCAGCAGTTGCGTGGGGATGCCTTGCAGTCGGTTGATCAGCTGGTCGGCGTACGCCGGTTGCTCCCCGAGTAGGTACATACAGTAATTCCTTGAACTGGCTGGGCTTTCGAGAACGCACGAAGGTCCCTGAAACAATAGTTCGTGGCCGCCTCGGCGTAAATCTTCGAGCGCAGAGGATGTGAGCTAGCTCTTATTGTGCGGGGGCATAGCGTCGAGCTGGCCATTCAACTCCGCTTTGTGGGCCGGAGGCAACTCATTCCAGTGCACATCCAGCAATGCACCTTCGATTGCATAGAGTAAGACCTTCGACGCCCTGAACCCGCGCGCCTGCACGGCACGGTAGGCGCCCACTGCACCCAGGCGGCGTAGGTCGGTTGCGCTATGGATGCCGACGGCATGCAGCCATTGCGATGAGGTTTTACCCAGGTTTTTGAGGTGTTGCAGTTCGTCGTTCATCGCGCCTCCTTGGCTGCCGTGCTTAGTCCCCCGCGGTTAGCGCGACGGGGACCCTGCCAGGAAGTGTAGCGGCCAGTTCACAAAACGTGGCTGTTTGACATCTCTCCATGCTTTTTCCAGTGCCGGGGCGACGTCGGCGACCGGATCGCGGCCATTTTTGCGCTCCCACAGCTGGCAGGCCGACCACGTGCGCAAGTACCCCAACAGATGGTCGAAGCTCCACTGCGCCTGCATGGAAAAGGCGGGCATCGCTATTGGTTGCAGCGGTGAGTGAATGTCGCGGTAGCCGGCCTCGATGCTGGCCCGCCCGGCTGGCCAGTAGCCGCCCAGCGTGTTCCAGTAGAAATCGTTGACCACCTCGTCAATCGCCTCGTCGATGCTCATCAGCCCATAACACCAGGCGCAAAACAGCCCGTCCGGTTTCAGCAGCCGTTGCACTTCATCAAAGAAGGATGGGCCGGCGAACCAATGCAGCGCCTGGGCGACAATGATCAGATCCAGGCTTCGGCTGGCCAGCGGGATGGCCGTTGCGTCAGCGGCAAACACGGACGTCGCCTGGAGCGTTTCGCTGGCAGCGAGTTGCTCAACGCTGGCGTCACAGGCCAACACCTGGCGAAAGTGGGCAAGCAGCGGTTCGCTGGCCTGACCAGAGCCGCAGGCGATATCCAGTGCGCGTTCGGTGCTGGGACTTTGCTGCGCCAGCCATTGAAACAAGGCATCCGGGTAATGCGGGCGGAAGCTGGCGTATGCGGCAGCGCGGTTACCGAACAGTTGGGCAATTTCGCTCATGAAGTCGTGGACCGATAGCGCATGCGCGTGCCGTACGTAAGCGACATGACGATTTCATCCGCACTCAGTTCGATGGGGAAGAACACCCCGGAGATTTGCGCGTGCGCGATGCTCGCGCCGTCCATGCGCGTGTTGCGCAAGTCCAGGCCGCGTAAATCGGCGCCGCGAAAGTAGCCGTTGGTGAAATTGAAACCGTTGGCGTCGAGCAGCCTGAGGTCCAGGCCGCGGAAGTCGCCGTC
The DNA here is from genome assembly GCF_979258585.1 of Pseudomonas sp. AC136. NCBI lineage: Bacteria > Pseudomonadati > Pseudomonadota > Gammaproteobacteria > Pseudomonadales > Pseudomonadaceae > Pseudomonas > Pseudomonas sp. AC136. Next base: position 2,702,040 of record NZ_OZ409865.1, on the reverse strand, counting down.
GGATAGATCAAAGTCGCCACCTTGGGCCTTCAAGGCGTTCACGCCTTCGATGTCTTCGTTGTGCAGCAGCACGTACAGCGGATTTTCCAATTGACGCGGCTTGCTCATGGCGGACTTCCGATGTGGGGTTCATCGGCAGTATAGAAGCCGCGCTCAGCTCTGCCCGCTGGCTGAGCGCGGTGATCGCGGAGGCTTAGAGGCCTGGCAGGCGCTGGCGGATGCGTTCGATCAGGGAGTCGAGGCTGGCGCTCTCATGGGTGTCGACGCGTTTGGTCAGCACCAGTTCTTCTGCATTAAGCGGCTCGCGGCTGTTTTGCTGGGCGCGGATAACCTCGATGGTGGCATCCGAAGGATCTTGCGCGGCCGCCTGACGCTGCGCCAACCAGCTGGCGATAACGGTTTCGGGAGCCTGGCAATCCAGAATCACGAAGGGGGCACCGGTTTCCTGCGCAACGTCCCACGCGGCCTGGCGCTGCGCCTGTTTCAGGTAAGTTGCGTCGATCACCACCGGGAAGCCGGCGCGCAAGGCCGACTCCGCCAGTTGATGCAGGCGCTGGTACGTGGCAACGCTGGCGTCTTCGCTGTAGATACCGGCGGTCAACTGACCTTGTTCGGCCGATTTCTGCTCGCCAAATAGACGTTTACGCTCGACGTCCGAGCGCAAGCGAATGGCGCCGAGGGCTTCAACCAAGCGCATTGCGACATGGCTTTTGCCCACGGCCGAAACGCCATGGGTGATCGCCAGCAAGCGCGAGGGAATGGCGCTGTAACTTTCGGCCAGGGCGGCATAGCTGCGGTACTGACGCAGAATCACGGCGCGTTGCACGGCGCTTTCTTCCTGGCCGAGGCGGAAAAGGCCGACCTTGCCACGCACCATCGCCCGATAGGCTTTATAGAAGTTGAGAATTTCCAGCGCGTCGTAGTCGCCAGTTTGTTCCAGCCAGGCGCTGACGAAACGGCGCGACAACGGCTTGAGGCCACGGTCTTCCAGGTCCATTGCCAGGAAGGCGGCATCGGCGGTGACGTCGGTCAGGCGGAAGGGCTCATTGAATTCGATGCAGTCGAACAGCACCACTTTGCCGTCCAGCAGGGTGGCGTTGCCCAGGTGGATATCGCCGTGGCATTCACGAATATAGCCCTCAGCTTTACGACGCTCGAACAGCGGCTGCAGGCGCTCGAAGCTGGCTTCGGCCCAGGCTTGCAACGCGTCGAGCTGAAGCAGATCGGCTTTTTCCGAGAGCATGGGGCGGATCTGTTCGAAGTTTTGCGTGACCGGCGCCATGATCGCGGCGGCGCTGCCCAGCGGATGGTCTTGCGGCACGCGCGGCGCGCTCAGGTGGAACTGCGCGATCTGTGTGGCGAGTGCGTCGATGTGGTCGGTAGTCAGCTCGCCGCGGCTCTGCACTTCGGCCAGTAGCTGGCTTTGCGGGAACTGGCGCATTTTCAGGGCGTAGTCGATTACCGGGCCGCTGCCGTTGATCTGCGGAGCATCGGCACTGCCGGTGATGGGCAGCACTTCGAGGTACAGCCCTTCGGTCAGGCGCTGGTTCAGGCGCAGCTCTTCGTTGCAGAAGTGCTCGCGGTCTCTAAGAGATGTGAAATCGAGAAAGCCGAAGTTGACCGGCTTTTTGATTTTGTAAGCGAAGGGACCGGTCAGCACCACCCAGGAGATGTGCGTTTCAATGACCTGGAAACCTTCTACCGGATGCGGGTAAAGGGCCGGGTTCTGCAAGGCGGCAATCAGGGTTTGGCTCACGGTCTTTCCTTGAATAACGGACTGAATTCAGGCGGCCATTATGGCGGCTGTGAGCAAGTGTGCAAACCGCTGGGAGGCGTCTGTCTGGCCCAGGCAAAGTGCGTATAATGCGCCGCCATGACACGTACCCGATCTTCTCGCCCCTCTCGTTCGCGCCCTAAATCCCGCTCTGGTGGCATGCGCCGCTGGCTGGGTTGGCTGCTCAAACTCAGCATCGTCGGCCTGGTGGTCGTGGCCGGTTTTGCCGTGTACCTCGACGCCGTGGTGCAGGAGAAATTCTCCGGCAAACGCTGGACCATTCCCGCCAAGGTGTACGCCCGGCCTTTGGAATTGTTCGTCGGCCAGAAGCTGGCAAAAGACGACTTCCTCACCGAGCTGGATGCCCTTGGCTATCGCCGCGAAACCTCGGTGACCGGACCCGGCGCCGCAGTGGTGGCGGGCAATAACATTGATTTGAATACCCGCGGCTTTCAGTTTTATGAAGGTGCGGAGCCTGCGCAGCGCATTCGGGTGAAGTTTTCTGGCGACTACGTGGCCGGGCTCACTCAGTCCAGCGGCCAGGATCTCGCCGTGGCACGCCTGGAGCCGCTGTTGATCGGGGGCCTTTATCCAGCGCACAACGAGGACCGGATTCTGATCAAGCTCGATCAGGCTCCTCCTTATTTAGTGGAAACATTGGTAGCGGTTGAAGACCGCGAGTTTTTCCACCATTTCGGCGTGTCGCCAAAATCCATTGCCCGTGCGTTCTGGGTCAATGCCAGCGCCGGGCAGATGCGCCAGGGCGGCAGTACGCTGACGCAGCAGTTGGTGAAAAACTTTTACCTGACCAGCGAACGCAGCCTCAGCCGTAAAGCCACTGAGGCCATGATGGCGGTGTTGCTGGAGCTGCATTACAGCAAGGAGGAAATTCTCCAGGCTTACCTCAACGAGGTATTTCTCGGTCAGGACGGGCAGCGTGCGGTGCATGGCTTCGGTCTGGCCAGTCAGTACTTCTTCAGCCAGCCCATGGCGGAGCTGAAGCTCCATCAGGTGGCGTTGCTGGTCGGCATGGTGAAGGGACCCACTTTCTATAACCCGCGCCGCAATCCGGATCGCGCCCTCGAGCGCCGAAACCTGGTACTCGATCTGTTGGCTGCGCAAAACGTGGTCACCGTCGAGCAAGCCGAAGCGGCCAAGAAAATGCCGCTGGGCGTGACCAAACGCGGCAGCATGGCGGACAGTTCCTATCCGGCGTTCCTCGATTTGGTGAAGCGCCAGTTGCGTCAGGACTACCGCGATGAAGACTTGACGGAAGAAGGCCTGCGAATCTTCACCAGCTTCGATCCGATTCTTCAGCAGAAAGCCGAAAACGCACTGCACTCCACCCTGAAGGGCTTCAAAGGCCGTAAAGGCGCGGACGAAGTGGAGGCCGCCATGGTGGTGACCAATCCGGAGAGCGGCGAAATCCAGGCCATGCTTGGCAGCCGTCAACCGCGCTTCGCCGGGTTCAACCGCGCGTTGGACGCGGTGCGGCCAATTGGCTCGCTGGTGAAGCCGGCGGTGTACTTGACTGCGCTGGAGCGTCCGAGCCAATACACGTTGACCAGTTGGCTGGAGGACGAGCCGTTCTCGGTCAAGGGGAAAGACGGTCAGGTGTGGACGCCGCAAAACTACGATCGCAAGGCTCACGGCACGATTTATCTGTACCAAGGCCTGGCTAACTCCTACAACTTGTCGACCGCCAAGCTCGGGCTGGAGCTGGGTGTTCCGAATGTGTTGAAGACGCTCCAGCGATTGGGTGTTTCCCGTGAGTGGCCGGCATTCCCATCGATGTTGCTGGGCGCGGGCGCGCTCAGTCCGATCGAAGTGGCCGGCATGTACCAGACCCTGGCCAATGGTGGTTTCAACACGCCATTGCGCGGTATTCGGAGTGTGTTGACTGCCGAAGGGGAACCTCTCAAGCGCTATCCGTTCCAGATTCAACAGCGTTTTGATCCAGGTGCCATTTACCTGGTACAGAACGCGATGCAGCGCGTGATGCGCGAAGGCACCGGGCGCTCGGTCTATAACCAACTGCCGTCGACGTTGAACCTGGCCGGCAAGACCGGCACCAGCAACGATTCACGGGACAGCTGGTTTGCCGGTTTCAGTCAGGATTTGTTGGCTGTTGTGTGGATGGGGCGTGACGATAACGGCGGCACACCCTTCACCGGCGCAACGGGTGCTTTGCAAGTGTGGACAGGCTTTATGAAGCAGGCTGACCCACTGCCACTGAACATGCCGCTGCCCGATAACGTGGTGCAGGTGTGGGTCGACGCGAACAACGGCCAGGGCTCCGATGCCAACTGCCCGAATGCGGTTCAGATGCCGTATATTCGCGGCAGCGAGCCGGCAGCCGGTGCGGCCTGCGGCGGGCAAACGCCTGCGGGAGAAGTGATGGACTGGGTGCGCGGTTGGATGAATTAAGTGATGAGGTGCTCAGTGAATAAGTGGTTGATCCCTGCATTAATAGCCACCAGCCTGCTGACCGGTTGCGCCAGTGTTCAACGTGGTTCGATTCCGGTGGTCGACTCTGGCGCGCCGCTCTCGGCTGACCGTCCGCCCGTTAATGGGCGTGCGACCACTGGCGGCTATGCGCAAACGCCAGCCCAGCCGCAGACTCAAGCGGTCCCGCAGGATTCCGGCGTGGTGGTGATGGTGCCTGGCCAGGGGCGCGCGCCTGCGCCCATTCAAACTTACCCAAGCGGCTCGTCGGTGAGCAGTGCGCCGATCTCGTCGGGCGGTATTACGCCTGGCCCGATCACGACGGGTCCGATTACACCCGGGCCGAGCGCCAGTTACAGCGTGCCGACTCCTGTTGCGCCAAGCGGTATCCCGTCATCGGGCGGTCTGGCCGCTGATGAACAGTTGGATGGCCCGGTGCTGGCCTTGCTCACCACGGCGCAACAGCAGCAGAGCAGTGGCGATCTCAATGGTGCCTCGTCCAGTCTGGAGCGCGCACAGCGCATCGCCCCAAGCGAGCCGCAAGTCTTGTATCGACTGGCTCAGGTGCGTTTGGCTCAAGGTGATGCTGCGCAAGCCGAACAAGTGGCGCAGCGTGGTCTGACTTATGCCAGCGGCCGCCCCACGCTGCAGGCCAGCCTGTGGGGGCTGATCGCCCAAGCGCGGGAAAAACAAGGCAACGCCTCGGGCGCCGCCCAGGCTCGCCAGAAGGCTCAGGTGAACCTCTGATGGATCAGCGGCTGCCTGCGCTGGCGGATCACTTGCTGCTGATTGAGCGGGAATTGCGTGCTCAAGGATGGTGGGCGGCGACGCCTCCGTCCGCTGAAGCTTTGGCTAGCGTCGAACCGTTTTGCGTCGATAGCCTGTCGTTCGAAGAGTGGCTGCAGTGGATTTTTCTGCCGCGCATGAAGGTAATTATCGAAAGCGGGCAGCCGCTGCCGTCGGTGTCTGGCATTCGGCCAATGGCGGAAATGGTCTACAGCGCCAAGCTAGGCAAGGCGACCGGCTTGCTCGTGTTGCTTGGCGAGTTTGATGGCTTGATCGGCGCGGCAACTTCCTAGGAAGTTGCCGGTGTGGCGGGAGGCGTCAGTCGCTGCACGTGTCGGTAATGGCTTTCATATCTTCGGCAATTTTGCTTTGCCGCTCTTCCTCGGTGAAGCGGCGTGTTTCGCCGTTCACTTGCACCATCAAGCGCGGATTGTTCTGAAGTTGCGACAGGTGGGTACGCACCGCCTCGCAGTACTTCGCGCGCTCTTCCTCTTTCGCGGCAATTTCTTTCTTCACTTTTTCATCAATGGCTTTCTGCGCCGGATCATCGACCGTCCCGGGTGCCGGTAATTTGGGCAGTGCCGGGGGAGGCGTTGGCTTCGGCTGGGAAACTTGGGTGCTGATCGGCGTAGCGTCCTGGCCCTGCGGCGGCTGGGCGCCAAAGTGGGTGTTGCCCTGTGCATCGACCCATTTGTAAACCTGGCTGGCCGAGGCGGCTGCGCTTAGGGCCAACAGCAAGCTGCCGGTGATGATCATGCGTCGCATGCGGTGTCCTTCTGATTAGCGGCGGAACGTGCTGCTAACTATAACCAAATCCAGCCACTCGTCACCCTGCACCCGGTCACAGCTGCAATTCAAAGAAAGCACCACGGATGACTTGACTTGAGAGCGTTGAATCCGAACAATTCGACGTTCGCTGTAGTGGAGTCGGCCGCAAGCAGGCTTTAGCTCAGCAGACATGAGGCGCATACCCGTGCCGACCTGTTACACCCGCAACGCGTTACCTCGCGCTGGGTGGGAAAACCCCGAAACACTTAGGGGCGTTCCCAATACTTGCTCAAGTAGTAGCTGGCGTAGTCGGCGACCACCGTCGCTCATGCTCTGCTTGGCGGTAAACCTATTCGGACCCGTTCGTTTGTGAGCGGTTCTCTAAGCGTTTTAGAGGTGAACAACGTGGAGCTTTTATCTGGCGCTGAAATGGTCGTCCGCTTTTTGCGTGACGAAGGCGTTAAGCATATCTATGGGTACCCAGGCGGTGCCCTCCTGCATATTTACGATGCGCTGTTCAAAGAGCCGGAAGTGACTCACATCCTGGTTCGTCACGAGCAGGCCGCGACCCACATGGCTGACGGTTACGCCCGCGCCACCGGTAAAGCCGGCGTGGTGCTGGTGACGTCCGGCCCTGGTGCGACTAACGCCATTACCGGTATTGCCACTGCCTACATGGACTCCATCCCGATGGTGATCCTGTCTGGCCAGGTGCCTAGCAATATGGTCGGTACCGACGCGTTCCAGGAAACCGACATGATCGGTATCTCCCGGCCGATCGTGAAGCACAGCTTCATGATCAAACACCCGTCCGAAATCCCCGAAGTCATGAAGAAGGCTTTCTATATCGCTCAGTCCGGCCGCCCAGGTCCGGTAGTTGTCGATATCCCGAAAGACATGACCAACCCGGCGGAAAAGTTCGAATACGTTTATCCGAAGAAAGCCAAGCTGCGCTCCTATAGCCCAGCTGTGCGTGGCCACTCCGGGCAGATCCGCAAAGCCGCTGAGATGCTGCTGGCGGCCAAGCGCCCAATTCTGTATTCGGGTGGCGGCGTGATCATGGGCAATGCATCCGAGCCGCTCACCGAGCTGGCGAAAATGCTGAATCTTCCCGTGACCAATACCCTGATGGGCTTGGGCGGTTTCCCTGGTACTGACCGCCAATTCATCGGCATGTTGGGCATGCACGGCAGCTACACCGCCAACCTGGCGATGCACCACGCCGATGTGATTCTGGCCGTTGGCGCGCGCTTTGATGACCGTGTTATCAATGGCCCGTCGAAGTTCTGCCCGAACGCCAAGATCATCCACATTGACATCGATCCGGCGTCGATCTCGAAAACCATCAAGGCCGACGTGCCAATCGTAGGTCCGGTCGACAGTGTGCTGACCGAGATGGTCGCCATCCTCAAAGAAATCGGCGAAACCCCGAATAAAGAAGCGGTGGCCAGCTGGTGGAAACAGGTTGATGAGTGGCGTGGCGAAGGCGCGTTGTTCCCTTACGAGAAGGGCGACGGCAGCATCATCAAGCCGCAGACCGTGGTTGAGACCTTGTGCGACGTCACCAACGGCGATGCCTTTGTGACCTCCGACGTGGGCCAGCATCAGATGTTTGCGGCGCAGTACTACCGCTTCAACAAGCCGAACCGTTGGATCAACTCCGGTGGTCTGGGCACGATGGGTTTTGGCTTCCCGGCTGCGATGGGCGTGAAGCTCAACTTCCCGGACGCCGACGTGGCGTGCGTGACCGGCGAAGGCAGTATCCAGATGAACATTCAGGAACTGTCGACCTGCTTGCAGTACGGCTTGCCGGTCAAGATCGTCAACCTGAACAACGGTGTGCTGGGCATGGTTCGCCAGTGGCAGGACATGACCTACAGCGGGCGCCATTCGCACTCGTACATGGAATCGCTGCCGGACTTCGTCAAACTGGTCGAGGCTTATGGCCACGTGGGTATGAAAATCACCGATCTGAAAGACCTGAAGCCAAAAATGGCTGAGGCCTTTGCGATGAAAGATCGTCTGGTATTCCTCGATATCCAGGTGGACACCAGCGAGCACGTTTACCCGATGCAGATCAGAGATGGCTCCATGCGTGACATGTGGCTGAGCAAGACGGAGCGGACATAATCATGCGACATATCATCTCTCTGCTTCTGGAAAACGAACCGGGCGCGCTGTCCCGCGTGGTGGGGCTGTTCTCTCAACGTAACTACAACATCGAAAGCCTGACCGTGGCGCCGACTGAAGATCCGACCTTGTCGCGTCTGACGTTGACTACTGTCGGCCATGATGAGGTGATCGAGCAGATCACCAAAAACCTGAACAAGCTGATCGAAGTCGTCAAGCTGGTAAACCTGTCGGAAAGCGCCCATATCGAGCGCGAGCTGATGCTGGTGAAAGTGAAAGCGACGGGCGCGCAGCGTGCCGAGATCAAGCGTACTACCGATATTTTCCGCGGCCAGATTGTGGATGTGACGAGCAGCGTCTACACCATCCAGCTCGCTGGAACCAGCGACAAGCTGGACAGCTTCATTCAGGCAGTGGGCACCAGTTCGATTTTGGAAACGGTCCGCAGCGGCGTCACCGGCATTGCCCGTGGCGACAAAGTTCTGAGCATCTAACTCATTTAGCGCGAGGCCCTGACGGGCCTCAGAAATCAGGGGAAATTCATGAAAGTTTATTACGATAAAGACTGCGACCTTTCCATCATCCAGGGTAAGAAAGTCGCCGTTATCGGTTACGGTTCGCAAGGCCACGCTCAAGCGTGCAACCTGAAAGACTCCGGTGTTGACGTGACCGTTGGCCTGCGCCCGGATTCCTCTTCCCGCGCCAAAGCTGAAGCTCATGGTTTGAAAGTAGCTGACGTGCCTGCTGCCGTTGCTGCTGCCGACCTGGTCATGATCCTGACCCCGGACGAGTTCCAGTCCCAGCTGTACAAAAACGAAATCGAGCCGAACATCAAGAAAGGCGCCACCCTGGCCTTCTCCCACGGCTTCGCGATTCACTACAACCAGGTTGTGCCGCGCAAAGACCTCGACGTGATCATGATCGCGCCGAAGGCTCCGGGTCACACCGTGCGTACCGAGTTTGTCAAAGGCGGCGGTATTCCTGACCTTATCGCTGTTTACCAGGACGCTTCTGGCAATGCCAAGAACGTTGCCCTGTCTTACGCTTCGGGCGTGGGCGGCGGCCGTACCGGCATCATCGAAACCACCTTCAAAGACGAAACCGAAACCGACCTGTTCGGCGAACAAGCCGTTCTGTGCGGCGGTACCGTTGAGCTGGTTAAAGCGGGCTTCGAAACACTGGTTGAAGCCGGCTATGCGCCAGAAATGGCTTACTTCGAGTGCTTGCATGAGCTGAAGTTGATCGTTGACCTCATGTACGAAGGCGGTATCGCCAACATGAACTACTCGATCTCCAACAACGCTGAATACGGCGAGTACGTAACCGGTCCGGAAGTCATCAACGCCGAATCCCGTCAGGCCATGCGTAACGCTTTGAAGCGCATCCAGGACGGCGAATACGCCAAGATGTTCATCAGCGAAGGCGCCACCAACTACCCATCGATGACCGCCAAGCGTCGTAACAACGCCGCTCACGGTATCGAGATCATTGGTGAGCAGCTGCGTTCCATGATGCCGTGGATCGCTGCCAACAAGATCGTCGACAAAGCCAAAAACTAAGGCTGTTGCGATCCAGAAAAAACGCGGCTACGGCCGCGTTTTTTCGTTCTAGGCTAAGGCTCTGGTATAAAGCCTCAGTGCTGGAGCGGGGTGAACCCCGGATCAGCGTACTGGTCGAAAACTTTCCAAACCGTTGCAAGGTGTAGTTCATGAACGAACGTCCCGAGGAGCCGGCTAACGGTTCCGATGCAGAGAGCCTGCTGCCAATCGATGAGCATGTTGAAGAAGGTCATGACGCCGAAGGGCGCAAAGTCCGCCACCGCGGGGTTTACCTGCTGCCCAACCTGTTCACTACCGCCAACCTGTTTGCCGGTTTCTACTCGATCATCAATGCCATCAACGGCAACTTCTATGTAGCAGCCGCCACGGTGTTCGTAGCGATGGTGCTTGATAGTCTCGACGGTCGCGTTGCGCGTCTGACCAATACCCAGAGCGCGTTCGGCGCCGAGTACGACTCGCTGTCCGATATGGTCGCGTTCGGTGTAGCGCCGGCCATTCTTGCCTTTGAATGGGCGCTGGGAAGCATGGGCAAAGTGGGCTGGATGGTTGCCTTCATCTATGTGGCCGGTGCTGCGCTGCGGTTGGCGCGCTTCAATACGCAGATTGGCACGGTCGATAAACGCTACTTCATTGGTCTGGCTAGCCCGGCAGCAGCCGGTGTGGTCGCGGGCACCGTATGGGCGTTCAGCGACTTCGGCATCCAAGGTTCGAACATGTCGTTCGTGATCGCCTTGTTGGTGGCAGCCGCAGGCATGTTGATGGTGAGCAACATCAAGTATTACAGCTTCAAGGATCTCGACCTCAAAGGACGGGTGCCTTTTGTAGCGATTCTTGCGGTGGTGTTGGTGTTCGCCGTGGTATTCAGCGACCCACCACGTATTCTGCTGCTGATATTCCTCGCCTATGCTGCGTCCGGGCCTGTTCAATACCTGCTGCGCCTGCGCCGTCGTAAAACTGCGGAGTGATGTAATTTCCCTCAAGCTCCGCGGTCTATTGGCGCGTCAGTCACTGATAGTCGCGGAGTTTCCCATGTTGATCAAAATCCCTTCTGCTTCCGCGTCGAGTGAATCCGACGTCACGCCCGAGTCGGTTTACCTCTCACGTCGTTCCTTCTTTGCTGCAGCAGGTGGCGCCGCCGCGGCATTGGCGCTGCCGGCATACGTGCGCGCGGAAGCCTCGCGCTATGCGGATGTTGAAGAAGCCCCGGCGCCAGGTTGGTTCGCTGACAAGTTGAAGGCGGCTCGCTGGCAAGCCGTTACAGCCGGCAGTGAAACGATCACGCCGTTCAAAGACGCTACGCACTACAACAACTTCTATGAGTTTGGGCCTGATAAAGGCGACCCGGCACGCTACGCCGGCTCGTTTAAAGCTGAGCCCTGGACGGTGATGGTTGATGGGGAAGTTGCCAAGCCGGGTCGCTACTCGTTGGAGGATATGTTCAAGGAGCAGCAACTTGAAGAGCGAATTTACCGCCTACGCTGCGTCGAGGCTTGGTCAATGGTCATTCCCTGGATGGGGTTTTCGTTGGGCGACGTGCTCAAACGCTTCGAGCCGACGGCGAAAGCCAAATATGTTCGCTTCGAAACAGTGGTCGACCGTGAGCAAATGAAAGGGCAGAGCTCCAGCTTCTCGCTGATCGACTGGCCTTATATAGAAGGCTTGCGCATGGACGAGGCGATGCATCCGTTGGCGATTCTTGCGGTTGGCATGTATGGGCAGGTGTTGCCGGGGCAGAACGGGGCGCCGTTGCGTCTGATCGTGCCTTGGAAGTATGGCTTCAAGAGCATCAAGTCGATTGTGCGAATCACCCTGACGGAAGAGCAGCCTACTAATACGTGGCAGGCGCTGGCGGCTGACGAGTATGGGTTCTATGCCAACGTAAATCCGGCCGTTGACCATCCGCGTTGGACGCAGGCGCATGAGCGACGTCTGCCGAGCAGTCTGTTTAGTCCGAATGTGATGCCGACCCGTCTGTTCAATGGGTATGACGAGGTGGCCTCGTTGTATAGCGGTTTAGATTTGCGGACTAACTATTGATGCGATACCGGCTATGGCGTGTTGCGGTGTTTTGTCTGGCCCCGGTTCTTCCTTTGTATTGGCTGTATCAAGCCTGGGCGTTTGCGCTAGGGCCAGATCCGGGCAAGGTGCTTGTTGATCGCTTGGGGCTGGGTGCGCTGACACTGCTGCTTATTACCTTAGCGATGACACCGCTGCAGCGCTTGACCGCGTGGGGCGGCTGGATTGCGGTGCGGCGGCAGTTGGGGCTTTGGTGCTTTGCTTATGCGGTGCTGCATGTGTCGGCTTACGCCGTGTTTGTGCTTGGACTGGATGGCGGGCAGCTGTTGATCGACTTGCGCAAGCGCCCTTACATCTTCGTTGGGGCTTTGGCGTTTATCGGCTTGCTCGCGTTGGCCATTACGTCCAACCGCTGGAGTATTAGAAAGCTGGGCCGACGCTGGAAGGTGCTGCATCGGTTGGTCTACGCCGTGTTGGCTTTGGTGCTCTTGCATATGCTTTGGGTGGTTCGGGCGGATATAGAGGAGTGGCTGATCTACGCGGTAGTTGGCGCGCTGCTCAT
>NZ_OZ409865.1:2410000-2685000 GCF_979258585.1 Pseudomonas sp. AC136 | reverse complement strand
CGCGCTTGACTGCGAGACAGACACGTCGAGCAGGTACGAAAGTAGGTCTTAGTGATCCGGTGGTTCTGTATGGAAGGGCCATCGCTCAACGGATAAAAGGTACTCCGGGGATAACAGGCTGATACCGCCCAAGAGTTCATATCGACGGCGGTGTTTGGCACCTCGATGTCGGCTCATCACATCCTGGGGCTGAAGCCGGTCCCAAGGGTATGGCTGTTCGCCATTTAAAGTGGTACGCGAGCTGGGTTTAGAACGTCGTGAGACAGTTCGGTCCCTATCTGCCGTGGACGTTTGAGATTTGAGAGGGGCTGCTCCTAGTACGAGAGGACCGGAGTGGACGAACCTCTGGTGTTCCGGTTGTCACGCCAGTGGCATCGCCGGGTAGCTATGTTCGGAATAGATAACCGCTGAAAGCATCTAAGCGGGAAACTAGCCTCAAGATGAGATCTCACTGGGATCTTGAATCCCCTAAAGGGCCGTCGAAGACTACGACGTTGATAGGTGGGGTGTGTAAGCGTTGTGAGGCGTTGAGCTAACCCATACTAATTGCCCGTGAGGCTTGACCATATAACACCCAAGCAATTTGCTTAGCGCAAATTGACGGTGTGAAGACGATACAAACCGAAAATTCGGCAAACACACAAATTACCCGCAACACCATCACATACCCAATTTGGAGCTGCGCTAACGCGACGCTCCACCCGAATTGCTTGACGACCATAGAGCGTTGGAACCACCTGATCCCATCCCGAACTCAGTAGTGAAACGACGCATCGCCGATGGTAGTGTGGGGTCTCCCCATGTGAGAGTAGGTCATCGTCAAGCTTAAATTCCAAACCCCCTACTCGTGAAAACGGGTAGGGGGTTTGTTTTTGGGCGCGGAAAAGTGAAGCGGGGGCGACGGCCCCGATAGGCGCCTCGTTTCCAGTAAGGAACTGAGGAATAGAACCAGTCGTGCTTTCGACCCCAACTGCGCAGAACTCAGCAGTTCTGCCACCCTATCGGTCCAAAGACACAACGCAACGGTCGCCGCGCTCACCTTATTGCGTCTACGATTGCCAGCAACCGTTCGTAATCGTTCATATCCCATTGTTTGGCACGTTCACTAGAGCTCTTTCATGTCTGATGCTGCAGATGCTCGCGAGTTGCCCGAGATGCCATTGGAGGCGTTAACCGCCTGCCATGAATGTGATTTGCTGATGCTCAAACCCGAGCTCAACGTCGGCGACAGCGCGCATTGTCCGCGCTGCGGCTTTGAGCTGTACATGAGTCGCCCCAAAGTGGTGAAGCGCAGCATGGCGCTCGTGATCGCGGCGTTGCTGTTGTATTTCCCCGCGAATTTTTTGCCGATCATGGAGCTCAGCTTGCTCGGCCAGCGCAGCGTCGACACAGTTTGGAGCGGCGTACTCGCGCTCTACAATTCCGGCATGCAAGGCGTCGCCGTGGTCGTGTTCCTCTGCAGCATGGCGGTTCCCCTGCTCAAGCTGCTTTGCCAATTTCTAGTCCTGCTCTCCATCCAACTGAAGTTCGGCCGCAGCTACGGCCTGCTGCTCTACCGCATTTATCACCATATGCGCGAATGGGGCATGCTCGAGGTGTACTTGATGGGCACCCTCGTTTCCATCGTCAAACTCATCGGCCTGGCGGATGTCACGCTCGGGTTTGGTCTTGCCTGTTTCGTTGCCCTGTTGCTGATACAAGTCTGGCTTGAAGTCACCATGACGCCCCATCAAATCTGGGAAGCGCTGTCCGGGGAGAGCGACCATGCGAGCCATTGATGCCGGCATCCTGGTGTGCCACGAATGCCAACAGCTCAATAGAGAAGAGCCCGACACCCACTCTCAGTTCTGCACCCGCTGCGGTGCTAGCGTCCACGCCCGCAACCCCAACAGCCTGAAGCGCACCTGGGCGCTGTTGGTGACATCGGCAATCTTGTACATCCCGGCTAATCTTCTGCCGATCATGACCGTCAGCACCCTCGGCAAAGGCGAGCCCGACACCATCATGTCTGGCGTGATCTCCCTGGTGCAGTACGGCATGATCCCCATCGCCGCCGTGGTATTTATCGCCAGCATTCTGGTGCCCACCTTCAAGCTGGTTGGCATTGGCTTGCTGCTCTACTCGGTGCAGCGCCGCCTGCCGATGACGCCCCGCCAGCGCATCGTGATGTACCGCTTTATTGAATGGATAGGCCGATGGTCGATGCTCGACGTGTTCGTCATCGCCATTCTGGTGGCCTTGGTCAACTTTGGCAGCCTGGCCAGCATCGAGCCTGGTTACGGCGCCGCTGCTTTTGCCAGCGTGGTGATTCTGACCATGCTGGCCGCTCACACCTTCGACCCGCGCTTGCTCTGGGACAACACGGAAACGGATGACAATGACGATGAATGATCTGCCCAAAGCCAAAATCCGGCCGGCCTCAAATTGGTCTGCCATTTGGGTGCTGCCCCTGATCGCACTGTTGATCGGCGGCTGGCTGGCCTGGCGCGCCTATGAACAGGCGGGCATCGACATTCAGATCATTTTCGCGTCCGGCGATGGCATTCAGGCTGGCAAAACCGAGGTCATCTACAAAGGCATGCCAGTCGGCAAGGTAAAGACCCTCACCCTGGATGACACCGGCGCCCGGCGTGGCGTTATTGCCACGGTCGAAATGGACAAAGACGTAGAGCAGTTTTTGCGCACCAACACGCGCTTCTGGTTAGTTAAGCCGAGCGTGAGTCTGGCCGGCGTCACCGGGTTGGAAACCCTGGTGTCAGGCAACTACATCACGGCAGCGCCAGGCGACGGCGAGCCCGAGCGCAAATTCACGGCACTGAACGAAGTGCCGCCAATCGCCGACTCTGTGGCCGGTCTGCATCTGACCCTGAAGGCCGAGCGCCTGGGCTCGCTCAATCGCGACAGCCCGGTGTTCTACAAGCAAATCCAAGTCGGCGTGGTGAAGAGCTACAGCCTGGCCGCCGACCAGACCACCGTTGAAGTGAAGGTGTTTATCCAGCCGCAATACGCTTCATTGGTGCGAAAACACACGCGCTTCTGGAACGCCAGTGGCGTGACCGTGAATGCGGATCTGGGCGGCTTCAAGCTGCGAACCGAATCGCTCGCCAGCATCGTTGCTGGTGGCATCGCGTTCGCTACACCGGAACATCGCAAAGACAGCCCGCCCACCGACCCAAGCCTGCCCTTCCGCCTGTATGAAGATTTTGATGCCGCCCAGGTCGGCATCAAGGTCAATGTGAAACTCAGCGATTTCGAAGGGCTGCAAGCGGGTCGCACACCGATTATGTATAAGGGCATTCAGGTCGGAACGCTGAAAACCCTGAAGATGAACGACGACCTTGCCACCGCTTCCGCCGAGCTTGCTCTGGACCCGCGCAGCGAGGACTACCTGGTGGAGGGCACCGAATTCTGGGTGGTCAAACCGGTTATCTCCCTGGCTGGCATCACCGGTATCGAAGCCTTGGTCAAAGGCAACTACATCGCCGTGCGCCCGGGCGAGAAGGGCAACCCGCCGGCCCGTGAATTCGTTGCCCGCGCCAAGGCCCCACCGCTGGACCTCAGCGCCCCTGGCCTGCATCTGGTGTTGTACAGCGATGTACTCGGCTCGCTCGAAGTCGGCAGCCCCGTGCTCTACAAACAAATCAAAGTCGGCACCGTGCAAAGCTATCAACTGGCGCGCGACCGCAAGCGCGTCGCCATTGGCGTCCACATCGAACCGGAGTACGCCAATCTGGTGAACAACTCCACCCGCTTCTGGAACGCCAGCGGCATCACCCTGAGCGGCGGCCTCTCTGGCGTCACAGTAAAAAGCGAATCCCTGCAAACCCTGCTCGCCGGTGGCATCAGTTTTGAAACGCCAGACCCCAAAGCCGCGCCGACCAAACGGGTACAGCGCTTCACCCTGCACCCCGACCGCGAAAACGCCTTACAGAAGGGTACCGTCATCAACATCCGCGTCGACTCCGGCGATGGCCTGAAGCCCGGCACCCCCATTCGCTACAAAGGCATAGATCTAGGCAAAGTCGAAACCGTGGCCCTCACCGACGACCTGCAAGCTGTTCAGTTGACGGCACGAATCACCGAAAGCGCCGACAAAGTCGCCCGCGTCGGCTCGCAGTTCTGGGTCGTCAAACCCGAGCTCGGCCTGATCCGCACGGCCAACCTCGACACCCTGGTCAGCGGCCAATACCTGCAAGTACAGCCGGCCGCCAAAGCCACTGCGGCGCAGACCAACTTCGTCGCGTTGAACGAGCCGCCGGTGTTGGCGACCCAGGAAAGCGGTTTGAAACTGACCCTGAGCGCGCCGCGTCGTGGCTCGATCAAAGCCGATGTGCCCGTCACCTACCGGGAAGTTCAGGTGGGCAAAGTCACCGGCATCGAACTGGGCGCTACGGCGGACCGCGTGTTGATCCGCATCCTGATCGAACCGCGTTATGCCGCCCTGGTTCGCGGCGGCAGCCGCTTCTGGAGCGTTAGTGGGTTCTCAGTGGATTGGGGCTTGTTTAAAGGCGCCAAGGTGCGCACGGAATCGGTGGAATCGTTGCTGCAGGGCGGCATTGCATTCGCTACGCCGGAGGGCGATCAGATGGGTGCGCCAGCGAAGGCGGAGCAGACGTTTGTCCTCAACGAAGAGGCGAATGATGAGTGGCTCAAGTGGGCCCCCAAAATTTCTGTGGGGAAATAAGCGATCGGCTGCGCGTCGGCATAGCTGCGTTGAAAACGTTATTTGAATGCTCATTGGCTTGAGCCAACTCCGCTTCAAAGAACGTTTTCGCCTTGCTCTGCTCTAGCTCGCTCGATCTGGATTTGTGGTCGGGCTGAAAAAAAGAAGGGCCGCTTATGCGGCCCTTTTTTGGGTCAAGAGCATCGCGGCTGAAGCCGCTCCTACAGGACTGTGCAATTTGTAGGAGCGGCTTTAGCCGCGATTGGCCCTCAATCCAATCACAATTTCCGACGCCTCAAGCCGGCTCAACCACCGCCTCAACCTTCACCACCGGCTCATGCCGGCGGATGTATTTCCAGTCCGCTTCATCAATGTAAATCCCGTTCGGCCCGCTACCGCCTTCCAGGTCGATGGCTACATGTGCGCACACCTGCGGTTTAACGCTGGCCAGAATCGGCACGAAGCCTAGCTGAAGGCTGGTTTCGATCAGGGCTTGCTGGTTGCGTTCGTCGATGTCGGCGGCTTCGTCGAGGTAATACGGCAGGCGCACTTTGCCGGCTTGTTCGCGGTCCATCAGGTGCAGCAGCAGGTACATGTTGGTCAGCGCTTTGATGGTCATGGTCGTGCCGTTCGAGGCGGCGCCGTCGATGTCGGTGTGCACGATTGGCTGGCCGCCGACTTTGGTGATTTCGAACGCCAGCTCGAACAGGTCTTTGAGCCCCAGCTGGTTGTGGTTGGCGGCTACCAGGCGAGCCAGGTATTCCTTGGCTTCCTCGTTGCGCACGTCCTGATCGGCCGACTGGTTGAGGTCGAACACCGACAGGGTTTCGCCTTCTTCGTACTGGCCGGCGCTGTGGATGATCTGGTCGATGTGTTTGAGCGCGTCTTTGTTTGGCGCCAGCACGATGCGGAAGCTTTCGAGGTTGGAGACCTGACGGCGGTTGATTTCGCGGTTGAACAGGGCCAACTGGTGTTCGAGGTTGTCGTAGTCGCTGCGGATGTTGCGCAGGGTGCGGGCGATATCGGTGACGGCTGCACGACGGGCTTTGGCCAGGGTCAGCGCTTCATCCTGACGGTGCGCGTAGGCGTTGATCAGCAAGTGCAGGCGCCGCTCCACGTCATCTTCGCTGTCGAACTTGGCCACGCCCTTGAGGCGAATCTGCGCGTACAGCGCGTCAATCTGCCCGTCGATGCGCTGCAGGCTCTGCCACGCATCCTGATAGTCGTTAAGCAGCGGCAGCAGGTTGTCGAGCGAGTCGTCCACCGGCTCCATAAACGGCGTGCCGAAGGGCAGGTTGGCCGGCAGCAATTGGCGACGACGCAGGGCGTCTTCCAGGGTGCGTTCCTTGGCTTCCAGATCGGCCAGCTGACGGCCGACCAACTGCAGCTTGGCCGAGAGTTGCTGCACGCGCTCGGTAAACGCATCGCTGGCGCGCTTGAGGTCGTCCTGCGCGGCTTCGGCCTGGGCCAGTTGTTCAAGCTTGCTCGGTTCTTCGACGGCCAGGGTCTGGCTGCGGCGGAAGTCTTCCAGTGCCTTCTGGGCGTCAAGCACCTGGTTGTACAGGGTCTCCGCCTGGGCTTTGCTGGCGGCGCGGTCGGAGGCCACGCTCTGTTGCGTCTTGAGCTGTTTCAGCTCTTTTTCCAGACGCTCTTTCTGATCGCGTAACGCGGCGCGGTCGGCCAAGGCTTGCAGCGCAGGCGGTTCGATATGGCTGAGGTCGATGCTCAAGCCCGGCACTTCAAAACGCTCGGCTTTGAACCCGTCGAGAATCACTTCCAGCGACTTCACCCATTTGCCGTCTTCGTCCAGGCCGATGCCATGCTCGCCCAACGGCAGGCTGAACAGCGCGCCGTTGAACAGGCGCATCAGGCGCTCGACGTCTTGCTGGCTGAACTCTTCACGTAAGCGCGCGTAGCTGTTGTTGTCGGCGTGTTCCAGTTGTTGGCGCACGGACTTCAAGCGTTTTTCCAAGTCGCGCAGACGTTCGTCCAGGTCTTCGCTGGAGAACTGCCGCGACTGCGCCAGCGCGCCGGCCAGTTCATCGTGGGCATCTTTGGCAGCGAGCAATTGTTGCTCCAACACCTGAGCGTTCTCGACCAGCGCGAAGCGATGTTTCAGTACGCCGAACTCGCCGAGCCAGCGCTGAATTTCGCTGATCTCACGTTCCAGGCGCATCAGCTCCTGGGTGCCACCGCGCTGTTCGTGTTGCAAGCCGTCTTGCTCGCCACGGTAATGCTCGGCCTGAATCACCAGCTCTTCGCGGCGGGCGCCGGCATAGTCTTGCCACGTGCCGAGCAGCGAATCGAGCAACGGCGAAATGCGGTGCAGCTTACCGCGCAGCACTTCACGTTGCGCCACGCCGGCGCTCAGCGCTTCCACCAGCGGCCCGGCCGCGACCAGTGATTGGTAATCGGCTTCCATGCGGCGCACGTCGCGGAAGGCTTCTTCGCACGCGGCAATGTAATCGACGCTACCCGAACGCAGGCTGTGTTCGAACGCATCAAGGAACAATTGCTTGAGCTTGGCCGCGGTGATTTCGCGCATGTGCAGCAGGTTGATAAAAAGCGCGCGGAAGGTCTTCAAACTCTGCTCGCTGGTGGAGCGCAGCGGGATCAGGGTCAGGTCCAGCGGAATCGAGGTGTGGCCGCCTACGAGCAACCGGCGCAGTTCTTCCGGCTTCAGTTCATAAGCCTTGATGTTCTCCCGCTCCAGATTGGCAAACAGCTCGCGCTGGCGCAGGCAGGTGCCGTTCTTCTGGTAATGCTCTAGGTGCAACTCGCCGGCATAGGCGAAGAACTGGTGGCCGAAGCCGCCACCCGGACCGCGCCCGGCAACGCCGATTACCTGCGGGCCGTGGGGCAGAGCCACTTCAACGAGGATGTAACTGGTGTCGCTGGCGAAGTAGAACTTGCGCGACGCTTCGAGGCTGTATTTGCCGAAGCTCATGTCTGACATACGCGCCAGAATCGGGAATTGCAGGGCGTTGATCGAGGCGCTTTTGCCCAGGTTGTTGGCGCCGTACACCGACAACGGTTGTTCCAGCGGGAACAAACCCAGGCTGTAACCGGCGGTGTTTAGCAGGGCAAAGCGGCGGATACCGTAGCGTTCCTGGCTCATGCATCGATCTCCTGATTGGCACGCTCTTCAGCCAAGGCGCGGGCCAGGGCTTGTTCTTCGCTTTCTTCTTCAACAGCTACCGGCGCGTCGACGATGGCGGGCAGCGGCGGAATGTCGTCGTCCTGCTCGCCGTCGATCAGCAGAATGTCGTCGCCGCTGTCGTCGTCAACCAAGGCCGGCGTTGGCAGCGGCAATACGCTGTGCAGGCTGGCGGCCAGGTCGCGGTCTTGTTGCACCGAGAGGCACACGTCGAGGAAGCGATGCATCGGCGGCAGGAAGCGGTACACGCCGTTTTCTTCGTTGGCGAAACCCAACTGCGTCATGCGGCGCATCACCTTTTCTTCCAACTCTTCCTGGGTGGTGACCTCGGCCTGCACAAACAGGTCGCGGTATTTCTCCAGCAGCGGTGGCAACTCATCGCGGCCCAGGCTGCCGCCGTCGAGGACGGCCAGCGGGTCACGGCCCTGGTCGGCCAGGTGCTCCACCAGAATGAAGGTGAACAGCGCCAGGCGCTGGGCGGTTTTGTTTACCTGCGCGCCCATTTGCTCGGGCACGAAATAGTAGAAACCACGGGTGTCGCACACCAGCTCGAAACCCAGCGCGCGGAACAACGCGCGGTAGGCGTCCTGCTGGTTGGAGAGTTGGCTGTACAGCTCGGCGTCGCGGTGGCTGACGTGATAACCCTTGAACAGCTCGCGGAAAATCGGCGCCAGGTGGCTGAGTTCGGACAGGTCGATATTCATGCGCAATAGTCTTCAAAAAGAGTGGCGACGGGCTCAAGCATGGGTGCTGGCCACCAACGCAAAGGAGCACAGGCTGACCTGGTGCTCGGCGGTGTAATAGTCGCGGCGCTCAAGGCGCTCACGCTGGAAACGGCCGTCGCGCGACAAGCGCGAAAACCAGTACAGCAATTCGTCGGTGGCGCCTTCGGGCTCCTGCTCCAGCAGCCACACCATGAGGTCGGGCATCGGCAAGGCGCTTTGGCAGCGCTCGAGCATTTCCCGTGCGGTGCGGGGCGCTTTTGGCGCTTCGCCTTTGCGCGCGCCGCTGGCCTTGGGGAACTGCGTGGGTTTGGGCTCGAAGCGAGCCAGGGCGTAAACGTACGACTCCACCTGACTGGTGCTGCCGAGGAAGGTGCTCTGCGGGCGTGTGAAAAGCGGCAGCGCCGCCTGCGGCACGGCATCCAGCCCTTTGCGGCGGATGGCCGACAACGCCAGCGCGGCGCCACGGGTTACGGCGTTATGCCGGCGCGCTTCTTCACGCAGCGGCAGCAGCAATTCGCGGGCGCGGCGCAGCGTTAGCTGGGCGGTGGTTTGCATTTCCAGAATGCGCGCGTGGGTGCGCAGCAGCAGGTCGTCGTCCACCAGTTGGCCGAGGCGATGCTGTTCGCTCAGTAACCGCAACAACACTTGCTCAACGCGGCGCACGCCTTGCTCGAACGCGCCGTCGGCGTTTACCAGTTGAATCATCGGCTCGACGTATTCGTCCCAGGTCGCCAGCACTTCGGCATAGCGCTGACGCAGCGGAATCTGCCGGTCGCTGGTCTTGGCGCGGTCGGCCACGCCCACCAGTGCCTGCTCGTCGTTGGCGAGTTTTTTCAGCACGTCGCGTACACGCATGTCGAGCAGGCGCAGCTGGCGGGCCAGGTCGTTGGCGTCGCGAATCTCGAAGGCGTCCTGAATGTAGCCAGCCAGGCGTTCGAGGTGGCGCAGGTACGCTTCAATTTCCAGGCACAAGCCCAGGCGGTGCTCGCGGCGCAGGTAGGCGAGAAAGTCGTGGATTTGCGCGTTGAGCTCGAAGCGGTTCGGGCTCTTGGCCACTGGCACCAGAATGTCCAGGCGGATCCAGGTGTCCAGCAGGCCGGTGATGTCGGCGGGGGTGCTTTGCACCAGTTGCACCGCCAGTTGGGCGCGCAATTCGATCAGGCTCATGGTGCCTTGGTCGAACCGTTCGCAGAGCGGCTCGAGTAACGTCCAGTGTTCAGCGAGGGCGCGCAGTACGCGCTTGGGCTCGATCATGTGGGCTCAGTCAAATCAGGTTTAGGCAGTCAGGCGCCGGGCAAAGGTCGCGATTGTACTGCATGCACAGCGGTGCGTTTCATTCTCGGCTGATCAAAGGCAGGCCACGGTTTTCGAGCGAAACCACGGCGAATCGAATGTTCGATAATCGAACGGATAGTCGATTATCGGATTGTTCCGCCACCCCTCGCGGCGTACTGTTTTCTCACCCGGCGCCTACCCCCTTTCCGAGGCGCCCCGGATAACAAGACGAGATCGAACATGGCTGAACTCCTGTCTCTACGCGAAGCGGTCGAGCGCTTTGTCCATGATGGTGACACCGTCGCCCTCGAAGGTTTTACCCACCTGATTCCGACTGCCGCGTCCCATGAATTGATTCGCCAGGGCAAGAAAGACCTGACCCTGGTGCGCATGACCCCCGACCTGGTCTACGACCTGCTGATCGGCGCCGGCTGCGCCAAGCGCCTGGTGTTCTCCTGGGGCGGCAACCCCGGCGTGGGTTCGCTGCATCGCCTGCGCGACGCCGTGGAAAAAGACTGGCCGCACGCCCTGGAAATTGAAGAACACAGCCACGCCGACCTGGCCAACTCCTATGTGGCCGGCGCGTCCGGTTTGCCGTTCGCGGTGCTGCGCGCCTACGCCGGCTCCGACCTGCCCAAGGTCAACCCGCTGATCAAATCTGTTACCTGCCCGTTCACCGGCGAAGTGCTGGCGGCGGTGCCGTCGGTGCGTCCGGACGTAACCGTGATCCACGCGCAAAAAGCCGACCGCAAAGGCAACGTGCTGCTGTGGGGCATTCTTGGCGTGCAGAAAGAAGCAGCGCTGGCGGCCAAGCGCTGCATCGTCACCGTTGAAGAAATTGTCGACGACCTGCAAGCGCCAATGAACGCCTGCGTGCTGCCGACCTGGGCGCTGACCGCCGTGTGCCTGGTGCCAGGCGGCGCACACCCGTCGTACGCCCACGGCTACTACGAGCGCGACAACCGTTTCTACCAAGCCTGGGACCCCATCGCCCGCGACCGCGAAGCCTTCACCGCGTGGATCGACGAATACATCCGAGGCACCGAAGACTTCGCCGCGTTCCAGCACAAGCTCGCCAGCAAGCACCACGCGGAGGCCAAATAATGAGCGACTACAGCACTAACGAAATGATGACCGTCGCCGCCGCCCGCCGCCTGAAAAATGGCTCGGTGTGTTTTGTCGGCATCGGTCTGCCTTCCAAGGCCGCTAACCTTGCGCGCCTGACGTCATCGCCCGACGTGGTTCTGATTTACGAGTCCGGCCCCATCGGCGCCAAACCCACCGTATTGCCGCTCTCCATTGGCGACGGCGAGCTGGCCGAAACCGCTGACACCGTGGTGCCCACCGGCGAGATTTTCCGCTACTGGCTGCAAGGCGGGCGCATTGACGTCGGCTTCCTCGGCGCCGCCCAGGTCGACAAGTTCGGCAACATCAACACCACCGTCATCGGTGATTACCACAAGCCGAAAGTGCGCCTGCCCGGTGCCGGTGGCGCGCCGGAAATTGCCGGCTCGGCCAAGTCGGTGCTGATCATTCTCAAGCAATCGCACCGCACCTTTGTCGACAAGCTGGCCTTCGTGACCTCGGTCGGTTTCGGTGAAGGCGGCGACCATCGCCAGCGCCTCGGCCTGCCGGGCAAAGGCCCGGTCGGCATCATCACCGACCTGTGCATCATGGAGCCGGAAGCCGGCAGCAATGAATTTATCGTGACCTCGCTGCACCCGGGCGTAACCCGCGAGCAGGTGGTGGAAGCCACGGGCTGGGCGATTCGTTTCGCCGACCAAGTTGGCGTCACCCAAGCGCCGCAAGCCCACGAGCTGGAAGCGCTGCGTGCGCTCGAAGCACGCACGGCGGCCGCCCATGGTCAGGCCGGAGGTGAGGAATGACCCGCGACGTCTTTATTTGCGATGCCGTGCGCACCCCGATTGGTCGCCTCAACGGCGGGCTGTCGCCGGTGCGTGCCGATGACCTGGCGGCGATTCCGCTGAAGTCGCTGATCGAGCGCAATCCGCAGGTCGACTGGAACGCTGTGGACGAAGTGTTCATGGGCTGCGCCAACCAATCGGGCGAGGACAACCGCAACGTCGCGCGCATGGCCGCGTTGTTGGCGGGCCTGCCCGAAAGCGTGCCCGGCGTAACGCTCAATCGCCTGTGTGCCTCGGGCATGGAAGCAGTGGGCGCGGCGTTTCGCGCCATCGCCACGGGTGAAATGGAACTGGCCATTGCCGCCGGCGTGGAGTCGATGACCCGCGCGCCCTATGTGATGGGCAAGGCCGCCGGCGCCTTTGGCCGTGGCCAGAAACTGGAAGACACCACCCTCGGCTGGCGCTTTATCAACCCGCTGATGAAAGAGCAGTACGGCGTCGACCCCATGCCGGTCACGGGCGATAACGTCGCCGAAGACTACAGCGTCAGCCGCGCCGACCAGGACGCCTTCGCCCTGCGCAGCCAGCAGCGCGCCGCCGCCGCACAAGAGGCAGGCTTCTTCGCCGAAGAAATCGTGCCGGTGGTCATCAAGGGCAAAAAGGGCGACACCACCTTCAGCGTCGATGAGCACCCGCGTGCCGACACCTCGGCCGAAGCCCTGGCCAAATTGAAACCGGTTAACGGCGCGGATAAAACCGTGACCGCCGGCAACGCCTCGGGCCTCAACGATGGCGCGTCGGCGATGATTCTTGCCTCGGCCGACGCCGTGAAAAAATTCGGCCTTACGCCGCGCGCCAAAGTGCTGGGCATGGCCAGCGGCGGGGTGGCACCACGGGTGATGGGCATCGGTCCGGTTCCCGCCGTGCGCAAATTGCTCGAACGCCTGAACCTGTCTATCGACGCTTTTGACGTCATCGAACTCAACGAAGCGTTTGCCGCGCAAGGGCTGGCGGTAGTTCGCGAGCTGGGGTTGGCTGACGACAGCGCCAAGGTGAATCCCAACGGCGGCGCCATCGCTCTGGGTCACCCGCTGGGCATGAGCGGCAATCGTTTGGTGCTGACGGCGGTGCATCACCTGCAGAAGACCGGCGGCAAGCTGGGCCTGGCGACCATGTGTGTAGGCGTGGGGCAGGGGTTGGCGATTGCCTTTGAAGCGGTGTAACGGCTGCAAATATCGCGGCTAAAGCCGCTCCCACAGGGATGCGGTTCTTGTGGGAGCGGCTTTAGCCGCGATGGCCATTGCACAACCACCGCTGCGCTTAGGTTTGAACGGGGCGCTGTTACGTGGGTCTAGACTCACGCATACACCCAAACGAGTAACAAGATATGACCACCATGCATTACACCGGCGAAGAACGTCGCAAACGGATCTTCGCCATTGTCGGTGCCTCCTCGGGCAACCTGGTGGAATGGTTCGACTTCTACGTCTATGCCTTCTGCGCCATCTACTTTGCCCCTGCGTTTTTCCCCTCGGACGACCCCACGGTTCAACTGCTCAACACGGCCGGCGTCTTCGCGGCTGGGTTTTTGATGCGGCCGATTGGCGGCTGGCTGTTCGGCCGGGTTGCCGACAAGCACGGGCGCAAGAACTCGATGATGATTTCGGTGCTGATGATGTGCGCCGGCTCACTGGTCATCGCCTTTCTGCCGACCTACGCCAGCATCGGCGCCTGGGCACCGGCGCTGTTGCTGATGGCGCGCCTGTTCCAGGGGCTGTCGGTAGGCGGCGAGTACGGCACCACGGCTACCTACATGAGCGAAGTGGCATTACGCGGCCAGCGCGGCTTCTTCGCCTCGTTCCAGTACGTAACCCTGATCGGCGGGCAACTGTTGGCGGTGTCGCTGGTGGTGGTGCTTCAGCAGTTGCTCACTGAAGAAGAACTGCGTGCCTGGGGTTGGCGTATTCCGTTCGTGGTCGGTGCCGTGGCGGCGGTGATTTCCCTGTTGCTGCGTCGCAGCCTTGAGGAAACCACCACCGCCGAGCAGCGCGCCGACAAAGACGCCGGCAGCATGGCCGCGCTGTTCAAGCACCACAAAGCCGCCTTCATCACCGTGCTCGGTTACACCGCTGGCGGCTCGCTGATTTTCTACACCTTCACCACCTACATGCAGAAGTACCTGGTGAACACCGCCGGCATGCACGCGAAAACCGCGAGCTACATCATGACCGGCGCGCTGTTCCTGTACATGTGCATGCAGCCGCTGTTCGGCATGCTTTCCGACAAGATCGGCCGCCGCACGTCGATGCTTTGGTTCGGCGCGCTGGGTACGTTGTTCACCGTGCCCATTCTGCTCACGCTGAAAACCGTCAGCAGTCCGTTCCTGGCGTTTGTGCTGATCACCCTGGCCTTGGCCATCGTCAGTTTCTACACCTCGATCAGCGGCCTGGTGAAAGCCGAAATGTTCCCGCCGCAAGTGCGCGCCCTGGGCGTGGGCCTGGCTTATGCCGTGGCGAATGCCATGTTCGGCGGCTCGGCGGAATACGTGGCGCTGGGGCTGAAAAGCATCGGCATGGAAAACACTTTCTACTGGTACGTCACCGCCATGATGGCCGTGGCCTTCCTGTTCAGCCTGCGGTTGCCTAAGCAGGCGGCGTATTTGCATCACGATCACTAGGTAAGATTGGGCACTTGTTATGTAGGAGAGGCTTTAGCCTCGATGCTTTTCGATCGAAAGCATCGAGGCTGAAGCCTCTCCCACAGTTACCCTGCGCGCTTCCCTTTCTTGCCCCCGACGGTGATCTTTTAAGGACGATGTATGAGCAACAAGTTGTTCGACACCTACTTCACCCAGCCCGCCATGCGCGCGGTTTTCTCCGACGCCGGGCGGCTGCAGGGCATGCTCGATTTCGAGGCGGCGCTGGCCCGCGCGCAAAGCAGCATTGGCCTAATTCCCGCTGAAGCCGTGGCGCCCATCGAAGGCGCCTGCCGCGCCGAATTGTTCGACGTGGATAACCTAGCCACCGCCATCGCCACAGCCGGCAACTCGGCGATTCCGCTGGTGAAGGCGCTGGGCAAACAGATTGCCGGCGTCAGCCAGGAAGCCGAGCGCTACGTTCACCTCGGCGCCACCAGCCAGGATGTGATGGACAGCGGCCTGGTGCTGCAACTGCGCAGCGCCATCGAGCTGTTGGAAGCTGACCTCGCGCACCTGGGCAACGCCCTTGCCAGTCAGGCCAGCCTGCACTGCACCACGCCGATGGCCGGGCGCACCTGGCTGCAACACGCCACGCCCGTAACCTTGGGCATGAAAATCGCCAGCACGCTGGGCGCCATTACCCGCCATCGCCAACGCTTGGCCGAGCTGAAACCGCGCCTGTTGGTGCTGCAATTTGGCGGCGCCTCGGGCAGCCTCGCGGCGCTGGGCGACCAGGCCATGCCCGCGGCCGAAGCGCTCGCTAGCGAGTTGAACCTGCGCCTGCCGGAACAGCCCTGGCACACCCAGCGTGATCGGCTGGTGGAGTTCGCCAGTTGGCTGGGCCTGCTCGCCGGCACCCTGGGCAAACTCGGGCGGGACCTGAGCCTGCTAATGCAAACCGAAGCCGGCGAAGTGTTCGAACCGTCGGCGCCGGGCAAGGGCGGGTCCTCGACCATGCCGCACAAACGCAACCCAGTGAGCTGCGCCGTGCTGATCGGCGCCGCCACCCGCGCGCCGGGGCTGGTCGCAACCATGCTGGCGGCGATGCCACAGGAACACGAGCGCAGCCTCGGCCTCTGGCATGCCGAATGGGAAACCCTGCCGGAACTGTGCTGCCTGGTCTCGGGCGCGCTGCAACAAGCCCTCGTGGTGGTGCCGGGCCTGGAGGTGAATGCCGAACGCATGCGCCAGAATCTGGACCTCACCCAAGGGCTGGTGCTGGCCGAAGCCGTGAGCATCACCCTGGCCCAGCGCATCGGTCGCGATGCGGCCCATCATCTGCTCGAACAATGCTGCCGCCTGGCGGTAGAGCAGGGCGTGCACTTGCGCCAAGTGCTCGGCGAAAACGCCGAAGTCAGCGCCCAACTCAGCAGCGACGAACTCGACCATTTGCTCGACCCCGCCCATTACCTTGGCCAGGCGCGTTTGTGGGTGCAGCGCGCCATTGCCGACCATCAAGTCCTCAGTGTTTAGGAGCGTTTCATGCCTGCCGTAACCCTCGCCGATGGCGAACTCCACTACCGCCTGGATGGCGACGCCGCGTTGCCGGTGCTGGTGCTGTCCAACTCGCTAGGCACCGACCTGCACATGTGGGACGCGCAGGTCGATGCGTTCAGCCAGCACTTTCAGGTGCTGCGTTACGACACCCGTGGCCACGGCAAATCGCTGGTCACCGAAGGCATTTACAGCATCGAACAGAACGGCCGCGACGTGCTGGCCTTGCTCGATGCGCTGAGCATTGAGCAGGCTTACTTCTGCGGTCTGTCCATGGGCGGCTTGATTGGTCAGTGGCTGGCGATCAACGCCCCCGAGCGCCTCAAACGCGTGGTGCTGTGCAACACCGCCGCGAAAATTGGCAGCCCGGATGTGTGGAATCCGCGCATCGAAATGGTCCTGCGCGACGGCCCGGCCGCGATGCTGGCGCTGCGCAATGCCTCCATCGCCCGCTGGTTTACACCCGAGTTTGCCGAGGCTGAAACCGCCAAGGTTGAAGCAGTGGTCGGCATGCTCGCCGCCACCTCGCCGCAAGGGTACGCGGCTAACTGCGCGGCCGTGCGCGACGCCGATTTCCGCGAGCAACTGGGCAGCATCACGTTGCCGCTGCTGATGGTCTGCGGCACCGAAGATGCCGTGACCACACCGGCTGACGGACGCTTTATCGTCGAGCGCGTCGCTGGCGCGCAGCTGGTCGAATTCCACGCCGCGCACCTTTCCAATGTTGAAGCCGGCGATGCCTTCAGCCAGGCCGTACTCGACTTCCTCACCCACTGAATTTGGCGACCCATCCAATGGACGAAAAACAACGCTACGACGCCGGCATGCAAGTACGCCGCGAAGTATTGGGCGACGCGCACGTCGACCGCAGTCTGAAAAACCTCACGCCGTTCAACGAAGAATTCCAGGAAATGATCACCCGCCACGCCTGGGGCGACATCTGGACCCGCCCCGGCCTGCCGCGCCACACCCGCAGCCTGATCACCATCGCCATGCTCATCGGCATGAACCGCGAAGGCGAACTGAAACTGCACCTCAAGGCCGCCAAGAACAATGGCGTGACGCGAGAGGAAATCAAGGAAGTGCTGATGCAGAGCGCGATTTACTGCGGGATTCCAGCGGCGAATGCGACGTTTCACTTAGCCGAAGAAGTATGGGATGAAATGGGGGTTGAGTCTTTGGGGTGACCGGTCTCCGGGTCGTCGGCCAGGCTGCGTTGCGTCCTCGCTTTAAATGCTCACGTACTTGAGTACGCTGCGCTTTAAAGCTGCGGGGCGCCTTGCCTGGCCTTAGCCCCGGAAACCTTGGGTTGTGGGAGGCCGTAGAGCAAAACCCTCTCCCCAGCCCTCTCCCGCAAGCGGGCAGGTCGGGGTTGTTTCGGTTCACTCGGTAAGGCTCCCCTCGCCCGTTTACGGGAGAGGGGCTGGGGGAGAGGGCAGCGGCCAACGCAGCGCCCTCAATCCCAAACCGGCGCAAACGCCGGGTTCACAATCCGCACATCCTTGGGCAACGCGGCAATCGCTGCCCGATCCTCATCGTTCAGCCTGACCTTCAACGCCTCCAGATTCGCACGCTGGTTTTCCAGGCTGTTGGATTTGGGAATCGCCGCCACGCCGTCCTGTTCCAGCACCCAGCCCAAGGCGATCTGACTCGGCAGCACGCCATGCTTCTCAGCAATGCGTTGCACCGTCTCGGTGTCGGCGCCTTTGCCGCGCGCCAACGGTGTGTAAGCGGTGAGCGCCATGCCGTGCTGGCGGGCGAAGTCGAGCACCGGTTGCTGGTTGAGCAGCACGTGGTATTCCACCTGCACCACCGACAGCGGCGCGCCCATTTCCACCACGGCGCGTTTGAGCAGGGCGACGTTGAAGTTGGCCACGCCAATCTGTTTGGTCTTGCCTTCATCACGCAGCGCCACCAGCGTTTCGATGCTGCGTTCAAGGTTCCACCCGGCGTTTGCATCGCCAGGCCAATGAATCAAAAACAGGTCGAGGCAGTCATCCCCGAGGGCTTTGCGGCTGGCGTCCAGGGACTGGCGCATGGCCTGTGGTTCGAGTTTGTTCCACCAGACCTTGGTGGTGACATGAAGCTGCTCGCGGGGAACTGCGGTGCGCGCCAGGGCTTTGCCGATGGAGGCTTCGTTGTCATACGCGGTGGCGGTGTCGAGGTGGCGGTAGCCCAGCTCCAGCGCCTGCTCCACGGTGCGCGTGCATTCATCGCCGAGCATTCGCCAGGTGCCAAGGCCGAGCTTTGGCAGGTGCAGGCCGTGGCGAGTGGTAATGGCTTCCATAGAAGGCCCCTTAGTGATGGCTGTTGAGGTTGGACTGTGCTTGTGAAGGGGTGTTCGGTCTGGGAAATGTTGGGCTTCGCCTGCGGCTCAACCCAACCTACGAGCTGATCGCGCGTTCGCCGCCGTCATCCTCGCGAACGCGGGGATCCAGGCTCGTTCAGTAGACGGCGATGTCACCCGCGCCGCGTATCGGCATAAAAAAGCCCGTCACAAGGACGGGCTAACGTGTTTTCACACGAGGAGTCAGTAGCGCGTTGGGCTCGGCTTACAGCAACGACAACGGGTAGCTAACGAAAATACGGTTCTCGTCAAACTCGTTGGCGTTGAAGTCGCGGCGCATGGAAGAGTTGCGCCATTTGAAGTTGAGGTTCTTGAACGTGCCGCTCTGCACGGTGTACGCCAGCTCGGATTCACGACCCCATTCCTTGCCGTCGGTGACGGTGCCGACGTGCACGTTGTCGCCGCTGATGTAGCGGTTCATCAGGGTCAGGCCGGGCACACCGACAGCGGTGAAGTTGAAGTCATGCCGCAGTTGCCAGGATTTTTCCTTAGCGTTGTCGTAGCTGGAGTTGTAGCTGTCGTTCGCCAGGGTGCCGCCGCTGGTGCCGTTGACGCGCATCCACAAATCGTCGCCGCTGACCTTTTGCAGGCCTACATAAAACGTGCTGCCGCCGTATTTGGCCGAGAGCAGGGCGAAGGCGGTTTTGTTGTCGAGGTCGCCGGCCAGTTGGCTGCCGTCTTCCTTGCCGATGAAGTAGCCGAGGTTGGCCCCGAGGGTAACGTCGCCCACCGGTTGGCTGTGCAGCACGTTGAAATATTGCTGCTGGTAGATGTCTTCCAACTCGGCGTACCAGACGCCGACGGTGGTGCGTTTTTCGTTGAAGGAATATTCGCCGCCGGCAAAGTTGAAGCGGTCCGAAAGGAAAGTGCCGCGCCCGTTCATGGACATGTCTTCCATGCTCGCGTCGTTACGCGGGCTGTTCTGCCGGAACTGGCCGCCGTACAAGGTCAAGCCGTCAATTTCCTGCGAGGTCACCTGGCCGCCACGGAAGGTTTGCGGCAGCGAGCGGCCATCGTCGGAACGCAGAATTGGCAGCACCGGCATCCACTCGCCGACCTTCAATTCGGTCTTCGACAGCTTGGCTTTTGCCGCTACGCCCAGGCGCCCGAAATCGTCGGCCGGGCGACCGTCACTGTGTACCGGCAGCAGCTGGGTGTTGGCGGTGCCCCGGCCGCCATCCAGTTTCAACGAGTACAGGCCCAGCACATCCACGCCAAAGCCAACCGGGCCTGGGGTGTAGCCGGATTTCACGTCGAGAATGAAGTTTTGCGTCCACTCTTCAGCCTTCGCCTGCGCGTTGTCAGGGTTGGTGAAGTTGCGGTTGAAGTAGGCGTTACGAAAATTCAGCGTGGCCTTGGTGTCGTCGAGAAACCCTTCGGCCTGGCTCACTTGGGTGAACCCGGCGACGGCCAGCGCGATCAGAGCAGGAGCGTGAACAGAGCGCAGCGCGCCCTTGGACGAGATGTGCAGCATCGAAGTAGACCTTTTTTGTATTTATCGGTCATCGCAGCGCCGGTCCGCTTGGCGGTGGCGTTCAATGTGCAGGCATAGTGGAAGGAGCCTGCGGAGGGTTCAATTCGGTAAAGGCCATTTTGGGCGATTATCGAACGGTAATTAACCAGGTAGTACATTCGTGAGCGGCGGCCGTAACTCCTATAGTTGCAGCGGCCTGTAAGCTAATTCGACGTTTGATCGCAGCCCTCTCGGAGCCCCATGAGTTTGCCCAGCTCCCCGCTGACTACCGCCCAGCAGCCGTTTCGCGGCATTGCCCTGATTCTTCTGGCCACGTTTCTGTTTGCCAGCCACGACGCATTGTCCAAATACCTGTCCGGGTTTTACCCCGTGGTGATGGTGGTGTGGGCGCGTTATGTGGTGCACACGCTGTTGATGGCGGGCATCTTCCTGCCGCAATCGGGCCTGCGCGTGTTGCGCAGTAAGCGCCCCGGTTTGCAGATTATTCGGGCGTTGTGTCTGCTCGGCACGAGCTTGTTATTCACCACCGGCATCCGATACATCCCGCTCGCCGAAGCCACGGCGGTGAACTTTCTGGCGCCGTTGCTGGTGACCGCTTTATCGGTGCCGCTGCTGGGCGAGCGGGTGACGCGCGGCCAATGGGCGGCGGTGTTGGTGGGGTTTTCCGGGGTGTTGGTGATCGTCCATCCGGGCGGCGAGCTGTTCACCCCCGCCGTGCTGCTGCCGTTCGGCTCGGCGCTGTGTTTTGGCGTGTACCAGATCCTCACGCGCATTCTCGCCAATTACGACAGCCCGACCACGAGTAACTTCTTCGCCGGCCTGTGCAACACCGTGCTGGTCAGCTTGCTGGTGCCGTTCTTCTGGCAAGTGCCGACCTGGGGCCACGCGCTTTTAATGATTGCCCTCGGCACCTGCGGTATGACGGCGCACCTGATGCTCACCCAAGCCTTCCGCTACGCCGCACCGGCCTTGCTGGCGCCGTTTGGCTACTGTCAGATCGTGTTCGCCGGGCTGCTGGGGTTTGTGGTGTTCAGCCATACGCCTTCATTCAGCGCCTTGCTCGGTATCGCCATTATTTGCCTGAGCGGGCTGGCGGCGGCGTGGTTGCAGAAGCGGCGGTAAATCAGTCGCGAAAAAAGGCCCCGTAGGGCCTTTTTTATTGCGTGCCAGTTAGGCCGGCTTAACGTCCGGCACCTTTCTCGGCGCCATGAAGTACAGCCATACGAGCGCCAGGAAATACATGGTCGGAATCATCGTGAACAACACCGCGTAGTTGTTGTTCGTCACGGTCAGCACGTAACCCACCAACTGCGTCATAAACATCCCGCCGACCGCCGCGCACATGCCGCCAAAGCCGAACACGGTGCTCATCATGTGCTTGGGCGTGAAGTCCATGACCAGGCTCCAGATGTTGGCGGTCCAGGCCTGGTGCGCGCCAACGCCCAGGGCGATGGCCAGTACGGCGATCCACAGGCCACTGGCATGGGCCGCGAAAATCACCGCGACGATGGCGCACGCGCAGATCAGCATCGACAGCAACCGCGCCTTGATCGCGTTCATGCCACGACCAATCAGCCACGACGACAGGATGCCGCCACCAATGCTGCCGAAGTCGGCGGTCAGCCAGATGAGAATCAGCGGAATGCCCATCTGCGACACGCTGATGCCCAGGTTGTATTGCTGGTTCAGAAACGGCGGCAGCCAGTACAGGTAGAACCAGAACACCGGGGCGGTCATCGAGAACGCCAGGGCGAAGGCCCAGGTGCCGCGCATGCGCAGAATTTCGCGCAGTGGAACGCGCGCTTGGGCCGGTTCGTCGGTGTGCTGGATGTAGTCGAGTTCGCTCTGTTTCACGCTCGGATGGTCTTCCGGGTTGAAGTATTTCAACCCCCAAAACACCAGCCAGATCGCGCCCAGCGCGGCCATGCACAGGAACACCGCTTGCCAGCCCCAGGCCACCAGAATCAGCGGGAGCAGAGCGGGGGTGAGCATGGCGCCGACGTTGGTCCCGGCGTTGAAAATACCGGTCGCCACGGCGCGCTCGCCGGCCGGGAACCAGATGCGCGCGGTTTTTACGCACGCCGGGTAATTCGCCGCTTCGGTGAGGCCAAGAATAAAGCGGCAGACCATAAAGCCGACCGCCGAGGTCGCCAGGCCGTGAGCGCCGGTGGCCAGGCTCCAGAGAAGCACGGCAAAGAAGAAGGCGCGTTTCACACCGACGCGGTCGATAAAGCGCCCTTGCAGCAAAAAGCCGACGGCGTAGCCGACCTGGAACCAGAAGTTGATGTTGGCGTAGTCCATCGCCGTCCAGCTCATTTTTTCCGCCAGCACCGGCTGCATCACGCCGAGCGCGGCGCGGTCGATGTAGTTCAGCGTGGTGGCGAAAAACACCAGGGCGAGCATGCCCCAGCGGGTTTTGCCGACGGCCATGGCGCCGCGAATTTTGTCGCCGATACCGGCGTGAGGGGAGGTCGGCGCGGCGGAGGTGGTCGCGGCGACGGGTGTGCTGTGTGACTGACTCATGGGGTGCCATCCGTTCAAAGACTGCGCGGGCAGTCGAGACTTCGACTCAAGGCAGGCAGCGTGCGTTGCGCACCGGCTCATCGCAAGCGCGAGGCGGTTCAAAGGCGCGGCGGTGTCTGCGGTTAAGGACGTTTGCCGGGTTAAGCCGGTCAGCCTGATAACGGCGGCGAGGTGAGGGGAGCGGTTGCGGTGAACATGAGAAGTACCCGTTTTCTTGAAGTTGTCAGGGTTTCGCGCGCCGATTTCTCAGCGCCACGTTGCACGTAAACGGCCACCGGGAAACTGCGTTGCAAGGCGAGGCGGCCGGTTAGGACATGCAAGGTGGGACCGATGGTGGGCCATGGGCGAAAAAGCCGTCAATTCGATAAACGGCCAACTGGTCGATAATCGAACAGAAAACTAACCAGTTGGTACAAAGTCGCTTTCCGCCCGGCAGGTGATGGCGAATACTCCAAAACACCCTGATCCGTGTCGCGCGGCGGTGTTCATACGCTCGCGGCGCGCGCCAATAAAAACAGGAGCACCTGCATGCAGCGTTCGATTGCCACCGTGTCCTTGAGCGGCACCCTGCCGGAAAAACTCGAAGCCATCGCCGCCGCCGGTTTCGACGGTGTGGAGATCTTCGAAAACGACTTGCTCTACTACGCCGGCAGCCCGCGCGAAATTCGCCAGATGTGCGCCGACCTCGGCATCGCCATCACCTTGTTCCAACCCTTCCGCGACTTCGAAGGCTGCCGCCGTGATCGGCTGGCGCGTAACCTCGACCGCGCCGAACGCAAATTCGATTTGATGCAGGAGCTCGGCACCGACCTGGTGTTGGTGTGCAGCAACGTGGCCGCCGACTCCCTCGGCGACACGCAGATTCTGGTCGACGACCTGCGCCTGCTCGGTGAGCGAGCCGGCGCCCGTGGCCTGCGCATTGGTTACGAAGCGTTGGCTTGGGGCCGCCATGTGAACACCTATCAGCAGGTGTGGAACATCGTGCGTCAGGCCGACCACAGCGCCGTCGGCGTGCTGCTCGACAGCTTCCATACGCTTTCGCTCAAAGGCGACCCCAGCGCTATTGCCGAGATTCCTGGCGACAAGATTTTCTTCGTGCAGATGGCCGACGCGCCGATTCTGGCCATGGACGTGCTGGAGTGGAGCCGTCATTTCCGCTGCTTCCCCGGTCAGGGCGAATTCGATTTGGCCGGCTTTCTCGCGCCGATCATTCGCAGCGGCTATACCGGCCCGCTGTCGCTGGAAATTTTCAACGACGGTTTTCGCGCCGCGCCGCCTCGCGCCAACGCCGCCGATGGCTTGCGCTCGTTGCTCTATCTCGAAGAGAAAACCCGCAACCTGCTCGAGCGCCAGACCGCCGATGGCACTGCGCCGGCTGTGCCGCAGACCAGTCTGGATAGGCTGTTCTCGCCACCCGCGGCCAGTCGCCTGGACGGTGTCGAATTTATCGAGTTCGCCGTCGATGGCGAGCAGGGCGTCAAGCTCGGTGGTTGGCTGGAACGCCTGGGCTTCGCCCGCGCTGGGCAGCACCGCTCCAAAGACGTCAGCCTGCTGCGCCAGGGCGATATCAACATCGTGCTCAACGCCGAACCCTATTCGTTTGCACACAGCTTTTTCGAGGCCCACGGCCCGTCGCTGTGCGCCACCGCGTTGCGGGTCAAAGACAGTCACAGCGCCTTCGAGCGCGCCCGCGAATTCAAAGGCCAGCCGTACCGTGGCTTGGTCGGCCCCAACGAGCGGGAAATCCCCTCGGTGCGCGCACCGGATGGCAGCCTGATTTACCTGATCGACGAAGCTGAAAGTGGCCAAACCATTTACGACAGCGACTTCATCCTCAACGCCAACGTCCAGCCCAGCGGCAACTTGCAACGCATCGACCACATGGCCATGGCGCTACCGGCCGAGAGCCTCGACAGCTGGGTGCTGTTTTACAAAGCGCTGTTCGATTTCGAGGCCGACGACGAAGTGGTGCTGCCCGACCCCTACGGTCTGGTGAAGAGCCGAGCGCTGCGCAGTCGCTGCAGTTCGGTGCGCTTGCCGCTGAATATTTCCGAGAACCGCAACACTGCGATTTCCCATGCGTTGTCCAGCTATCGCGGCTCGGGCGTGCACCACATCGCCTTCGCCTGCGACGACCTGTTTGCGGAAATAAACCGCGCCAAGGATGCCGGCGTGCCGTTGCTGGATATTCCGCTGAACTACTACGACGACCTCGCCGCGCGCTTTGATTTCGACGATGAATTTCTCAGCGAGCTGGCGTACTACAACGTGCTGTACGACCGCGACGCGCAAGGCGGCGAGCTGTTCCACGTGTACACCGAACCGTTCGAGGGGCGTTTTTTCTTCGAACTGCTGCAACGCAAAAACGGCTACGTCGGTTACGGTGCGGCGAACGTGGCGGTGCGTCTGGCCGCCATGGCCAAAGTACGCAGCGGCTCGGGTCGGCAGACGCGGCTGTAACCTGGCGTCACCCTCAACAAGCCCGGCCGAAATCTTCTCGGGGCCGGGCTTTCTTCGGCCTGCGGCCAAGACCATAATCGCCGCTACCGTTGCCGACTCCCGGCTGTGAGCCTTGTATGACCATTACCCAAGAACTTCCCGAGGCGCCCGCAGAAGCGCCCCGCAAAAGTCGTAAGAACAACCCGGAAAAAACCCGCGAAAGTATCTTGCAGGCGGCCATCATCGAGTTCGTGCAGCAGGGGCTTACCGGCGCCCGGGTGGACGCCATCGCCGAGCGCACGCACACCTCCAAGCGCATGATTTATTACTACTTCAACAGCAAAGAGCAGCTCTACGTTGAAGTGCTGGAAAAACTCTACGGCGACATCCGCCGCACCGAAGCGCAGCTGCATTTGGCCGAACTGGAACCGGTGGCGGCCATTCGGCGGTTGGTGGAATTCACCTTTGATCACCACGACCGCAACGTCGACTTCGTGCGCATCGTGTGCATCGAAAACATCCTCAACGGCGCCAACGTTAAACAGTCGCCGACCATTCGCTCGCTGAGCCACACCGTGCTCAATCTGCTCGACGAAACCTTGCGCCGTGGCGAAGCGGCGGGCGTGTTTCGCAGCGGACTGCAAGCCATCGACCTGCATTTGCTGATCAGCTCGTTCTGCTTTTATCGCGTGTCCAACCGCAACACCTTTGGCGAGATCTTCCAGATCGATTTGCCGGATGAGCAGGTGAAACAGCGGCACAAAGCGATGATTTGCGAATCGGTAATCGCCTATTTGCGGCAATAAAAAAACGCCTCGGTCAGAGGCGTTTTTTCACATCGCGCAAACGGTTATTTACTGCCGCGTACCTTCTCTACCGCGTCGTACATGGCCTTGACCAACGCCGGGTCCATGTCTTTGGAGAACTGCGCAATCACCGGTTTTACCTTCTCGCGAAAGCGCTCCATTTCAGCAGGGCTGATGGCGTTGGCTTCCATGTCTTTCGACAGCTCGGTGTACGCCTCTTTCTGGGCGGTGGCGGTAATTTCACGCTGATACGCGGTCGCTTCCTTGGCGGCGTCGGTGATCACCGCTTGTTCTTCTGCGTTCAACTTGCCCCAGCTTTTCGCCCCCATCACAAACGACTGTGGGTTGTAGATGTGCTGGGTCACGCTCAGGTATTTCTGCACTTCGTTGAACTTGCTGCCCTTGATAACGGTGAAGGGGTTTTCCTGGCCGTCGACAGTCTTTTGTTCCAGGGCGGTGTACACCTCAGGGAAGGGCATTGGCACCGGGTTGGCGCCGAGGGCTTTAAAGGTTTCGAGGTAGATCGGCGACTGGATCACCCGCACTTTCAGGCCAGACATGTCTTCCCATTTGGTTACGGGCGTTTTGCTGTTGGTCAGGTTGCGGAAACCCAGGTCCCAGTAACCGAGGCTACGCAGGCCTTTGCTGTCCAAACGCTTGGCCAGTTCCTGGCCCACTTCACCGTCGATCACCGCTTGCGCTTCCTGGGTGTTGTTGAACAGGAAGGGGAAGTCGAGCAGGGCGAATTCTGGAACCTGCGCGGCGAGAATGCCGGAGTTGAGCACGGTTAAATCGAGGGTCGAACCTTGCAGCGCCGACACGGTTTGCAGATCACCGCCCAGCACACCACCGGGGAACAAACGCACGGTCATTTTGCCGCCGCTTTTCTCTTTCACCAGGTCAGCAAACTTCTGCGCACCCTGGCCTTGCGGGTGTTCTTTTACGTTCTGAAAAGCGAACCGCAAGGTGTGTTCGCCAATTTCCGCTTGGGCCGTCAGGCCGTTGAGCAGCAGGCCTGCGGCGCAGGCGGAGGTCAGTAAAGGTTTTAGCCATTTGTTCATTTCAGTGCGCTCCGTTTTGTTGTTGTTTGCGAGACATCGGTTTACAGCAGCCGGCTAACCGGCGAAGAACTTCAGGGGTACCAGAACCAGTTGCGGGAACATCACCAGCAGCGCCAGCACCAGCAGCTGTGCCAGCAGGAAGGGCCATATGCCGCGGGTGATTTCATCGAGCCGCAACTTGGCCACGCCACACACCACGTTGAGCACCGTGCCCACTGGCGGGGTGATCAGGCCGATGGAGGTGTTCACCAGAAACAGCACGCCGAAATACACCGGATCAATGCCAGCCTGCTTCACCACCGGCATCAGCACCGGGGTAAGAATTAGGATGGACGGCGTCATATCCATGACCATGCCGACCAGAATGATCAACACCATAATCATCAGCAGCAGCGTGGTCGGTGAGTCGAGGAACGGTTGCAGCACATCGGTGAGCTGGCCGGGCAGATCGGCGATGGTTACCAGCCATGACGACACCATGGCAGCAGCCACCAGCAGCATCACCACCGACGTGGTTTTCGCCGCCGACAACACCACTTCATAGAGCTGGCTGAACTTCAGTTCGCGGTAGATAAACAGCGACACGAACAAGGCGTAAACCGCCGCCACCACAGCCGCTTCGGTGGGCGTGAAAATGCCGAACTTCAAACCAAAAATGATGATCAGCGGCAGGCCCAGCGCCCAGCTGCCGTCCAGCAGGGTTTTGAGAATTTCCGCACGGCTGGCCTTGGGCGGCGTGGCCACGTTTTCGCTACGCGAGACGAACCACCAAGCCACCGCCAGCGACGCCCCGAGCATGATGCCCGGCACGATGCCGGCCAGAAACAGCTTGGAAATCGACACGCCAGAGGCCACGCCAAACACGATAAAACCGATGCTCGGCGGAATGATCGGCGCCAGGATGCCACCCGAAGCGATCAGCCCCGCCGCGCGTTCGCGGTTGTGGCCAGCCTGGACCATCATCGGAATCAGCAACGCAGCCAGAGCGGCCGCGTCTGCCACGGCCGAGCCGGACAACGAGGCCAGCAGGCACGAGGCAATAATCGCCACGTAACCCAGGCCGCCGCGCTTGTGGCCAACCATGGCCATGGCAATGTTGACGATGCGCCGCGACAAGCCGCCGGCATTCATGACCTCACCGGCCAGCATGAAGAACGGCACCGCCAGCAGGGGGAAACTGTCAGCGCCGTTAAGCAGGTTCTGGGCAATGATCTGCGCGTCGAACAGGTCGAGTTGCCACATCAGCACCACACTCACCAGCAGCAGCGCAAAGGCAATCGGAATACCCAGGGCCATGGTGCCCAGCAGGGTGCCGAGGAAGAGGATCAGCGTCATTAGCGGTTCCCCTCAGTGCTTGGCAGGTGCACCGATTCGACGCCGGCTTTGCCTTGCGGCAACCGACCGCGCAGGGCCAGCACCAATTCGCCAGCAATCACCGGGATGGCAGTCAGGCCGAACAGCACGCCGATGCCGTAGAACCAGGCCATCGACAGGCCCGAGGCGGGGGCGACCACATCCAGGTTAATGCGCGCCTGCTGCCAACTGCCGCTGAGCACCAGCCAGGCGATAAACAGCATCAGCAAATGGCCGACGGCCAGGCACAGATTGCGCCCGAACGGCGGCAGCTTTTTGATCAGCAGGTCGAGGCCCAGGTGGCTGCGCTCGCGCAAGGCGATCAGCGAGCCGAGGAACACCATCAGCACAAACAACCAGCGCGACAGTTCTTCCGACACGGTGATGCCCGAGTTGAAGGCGTACCGCATGACCACGTTGCCGAACACCATGAGCACCATGCCCAGCATGCACAGCACGACGATCAGCTTCAGAAAGCGGAAATACAGATCGATCATTTTTGTCATTGTTGTGATCTCGTAAGCGCCAACGCTGGGCGCCATGTTAGGGGTGTCGTTTGGTCGTGATCGTTAAGCGCCCATCGCCGAAAAATGCGCCTGCATGCGCGAGGCATCTGCCGCCGCGCCGCTGAACAATTCAAAAGCTTTTACTGCCTGGAACACCGCCATGGTGCCGCCGTCGAGCGTGCGGCAACCCAAGGCGCGGGCTTCGCGAAGCAGTTCGGTTTCCAAGGGGAAATACACAATTTCCGCCACCCACATCGGCGCACGCAGCAGGGCTTTGGGCACCGGCATACCGGGCAGTTTGGCCATGCCCATCGGCGTGGTGTTCACCAGGCCGTCGGCGCTCGCCATGGCGGCTGCCAGGTCGGCGCCAGCGCTCGCGCGGTTGCCTGGGAAATGCGCGTTGAGGTTCGCCGCCAGGTCGCTGGCGCGGCCGGCGTCCACGTCAAAAATAGTTAACTGTTCAACACCTTCAATCAACAAAGCATGGGCCACCGCTGCGCCTGCACCGCCTGCGCCCATTTGCACCACCTGCGCGCGGGCTACATCGCTCAGCCCACGGCGGAAGCCTTCGGCGAAACCCAAGCAATCGGTGTTGTGGCCGATGCGCTTGCCATTCTCGAACACCACCGTATTCACCGCGCCGATGCCGCGCGCTTCCGGCGACAACTCATCGAGCAGCGGGATCACCGCCTGCTTGCACGGGAAGGTGATGTTCAGGCCGGTGAAGCCGGTGTGCTGGGCGGCGTCGAGCAGGGCGGGCAGGTCGTCGAGGTCCATCTTCAGGGCGTCGATGTCGATCAGGCGATACAGGTAGCGAATGCCCTGAGCGTCGCCTTCATGCTCGTGCAAGGCCGGCGTGCGCGAGGCCTGAATGCCGGCGCCAATCAGGCCGGCCAGAATGCTGCGGGTGCGGGACATGGTCAGGCCTTGAGCAGATGAGCAACGTGTTCAACAGCCATGCGATAGCCGTTGCTGCCGAACCCGGCGAGCACGGCCACGGCGATGCCGGACACGTATGAGTGGTGACGGAATTCTTCGCGCTTGTGCACGTTGGAAAGGTGTACTTCGATCACCGGCAATTCGCTGGCGACCAAAGCGTCGCGAATGGCGACCGAGGTATGCGTCCAGGCGCCCGGGTTAATCACGATGGCGGCGCAGCGGCCGCGGGCCTGGTGGATCCAGTCGATCAACCGGCCTTCGTGATTGGTTTGTTCGAACTCGACGCTGAGGTCCAGGGCGCTGCCGGTACGGCGGCACAGTTCAGCGATATCAGCGAGGGTTTCGTGGCCGTAGGTGGCCGGTTCGCGGGTGCCGAGCATATTGAGATTGGGGCCGTTAAGCACCAGCACGGTACGGGGCATACAAGCGTTCTCCATTTCTTATTGTTGTTCTGGCAGGCGAGCGGCCAAAAGCGTGTAGGAGAAAATGTACTAACCGGTTAATTCGGTCAATGGGCGCTGTGTGCGCCGTTCGATAATCGACCACTTTTGCATCGGCACCGCAGTCGGCAGCAGTGCCAGTATCAGGGCGCCAAATGTTCCTTAAGGTTGCGTCGGATAAGTCGATATATTGCGCAGGAGCCAGCCGACTAGAGCTGGCCGCCTCTGCCTCGTTTTTCTGGAGACTCCCATGTTTGGATGGCTTACTCAGGCGCTGAGCAATATCAGTGTCGGCGCAAAACTGGCCCTTGGTTTTGCATCGGTGCTGCTACTCACGCTGTTAATCACGCTGGCCGGTTGGCTGGGGTTGAGCTCGGTGCTCGAGCGCGGCGACAAGCTGGCGGCCATTTCCAAACTGGGCGCCATTGCCCGCGACGTGCGTATTGCTCGCCTGACCTACGCGCAAAACAGCGACGCCGCGCATAACGCCGCCGTGGTCGACAATCTCGACAAATTCGACGCCGGCGTTCAGAGCGCCAACCAGATCATGAAGTCGCCGAACGACCTGGTGTTGCTCAAGCAGGCGGGCGATGCCAGCAGCCAGTATCGCCAAGCCTTCAGCCAGATGACCCAGGCCGTCGCCACCCGCGAAGCCCTGCGCGGCCAATTTGGCAAGTTCGCCGACGCGGCAGTTGCGGAGGTGGGCAACGTTTCGACGGCGGTTCGTGCCGAGACCGTCAGCGAAGAAAACGCCGAGCAACACCAGCAAGTGCTCGACGCCCTGATCGCGCAGAACAGCCTGATTCAAACTGCACGTTTCGAGCTGCGCGGCTTTACGTACAGCGGCCGGGTTGAGCTGCAACAGCCGGCGCTCGCCGCCATCGATCAGGCACTTGGCAACCTGAAAACCCTTTCTGACAAAGTTTCCAGCGAGCAGGCCGCCGGCTTGCAAAAAGCCGCCGACGCACTGAACGGCTATCGCGCTACGGTCGGCCAGTTCGCTGCGGCGCTGGCCAATATCGCGACGGCGCAAACCATTCTGGATGTCCAGATCAAACAGATTTTCGACGCCTGCGCGCAGCTCACCGTGAGTCAGAACACCAAGCGCGACAAGGAAGAAGCCGAGGCGAAAATTGTGCTGCTGGTGGCCTCGTTGATTGCAGTAGTGCTGGGCCTGATCGCTGCGTTGTTTATCACCCGGCAAATTGTCGGCCCGTTGCAAACCGTGCTGCGCCGTGTGGAACGCATCGCCTCGGGCGACCTCAGCCACGACATCGAAACCCGTCGCGGTGACGAGCTGGGTCAGCTGCAAACCAGCATGCAGAACATGACCTTGGGTCTGCGTGAATTGATTGGCGGCATTCGCGATGGCGTTACGCAAATCGCCAGCGCGGCAGAGCAGCTATCTGCCGTGACTGAACAAACCAGCGCCGGTGTGAACAACCAGAAAATCGAGACCGACCAGGTCGCCACCGCCATGCATGAAATGACCGCCACCGTTCAGGAAGTCGCGCGTAATGCGGAGGAAGCCTCTGAAGCGGCGAAGGCGGCGGACTTGCAAGCCCGTGACGGCGACCGGGTTGTCGGCGAAGCCGTGGCGCAGATCGAGCGCCTGGCCGTTGCCGTGGGCGACTCCACGGACGCCATGAACGAGCTCAAGCGCGAAAGCGACAAAATCGGCAGCGTGCTCGACGTGATCAAATCCGTGGCCCAGCAAACCAACCTGCTGGCGTTGAACGCCGCCATCGAAGCCGCCCGTGCCGGTGAAGCCGGTCGGGGTTTCGCCGTGGTTGCCGACGAAGTACGCAGCCTGGCGCAGCGCACCCAGCAATCCACCGAAGAAATTGAAGACCTGATCAGCGGCCTGCAAAGCGGCACTCAGCAAGTGGCGAGTACCTTGGAAAGCAGCCGCGAGCTCACCGACAGCAGCGTGCAACTGACCCGCAGCGCCGGCGATGCCTTGGGCAGCATCACCCGCACGGTATCGGCGATTCAGGCCATGAACCTGCAGATTGCCACCGCTGCCGAAGAGCAAACCGCCGTGGCCGAAGAGATCAACCGC
This sequence comes from Pseudomonas sp. AC136, assembly GCF_979258585.1. Taxonomy (NCBI): domain Bacteria; kingdom Pseudomonadati; phylum Pseudomonadota; class Gammaproteobacteria; order Pseudomonadales; family Pseudomonadaceae; genus Pseudomonas; species Pseudomonas sp. AC136. Next base: position 2,653,173 of record NZ_OZ409865.1, on the reverse strand, counting down.
AGCGTATTGAACGTGCGCGACGTCTCCGAACAAACCGCCGCCGCCAGCGAAGAAACCGCCGCCTCGAGTGTTGAACTGGCGCGCCTGGGTGGGCATCTGCAAAGTCTGGTGCAGCGCTTCCGGGTTTAAAGCAGAAGCTTCGCGAGCAAGCTCGCTCCTACAGGGCACCGAAATCCTGTGGGAGCGGCTTCAGCCGCGATGGCCGGGCCTGGAAATGGCGATACCTGGGCTGAGATCAAGAGCTCGCGGCTAAAGCCGCTCCTACAGGACAGCGGAATTCTGTAGGAGCGGCTTTAGCCGCGATTGGCCGGGCCTGGAAATGGGTTTCTGATCTGGGGAAAAGCTCGCGGCTAAAGCCGCTCCTACAGGACAGCGAAATTCTGTGGGAGCGGCTTTAGCCGCGATGGCCGGGCCTGGAAATGGCGATACCTGGGCTGAGATTAAAAGCTCGCGGCTAAAGCCGCTCCTACAGGTTAGCCGCCCGCTATTTACCACCCACCGCCACCGCCACCCCCACCGCCGCCACCTGACGATCCGCCGCCGGAAGAACTGCTGCTGCCCGAGCTTGAGCTCGAACCAGAAGACGGGCTCGGCGGCGGTGTCGAGGCGCTGCTGGCGGCGGCGAGCAGGGCGCCGCTCATGGCGGCCGGCGTGGTAAAGCGGCTGCTGTCGCGGTACCACGAGGGTCTGTAGGTCGGCTCGCTCCACTGCACGGCGCCGCTTTCTATGGCTTCACTCAGTCGGGCGGTCCATTGCTCTTCCACGCCCAGCGCCATGGCGTACGGCAGGTGCCGCTCGTACAAGGCGATGCTCATGGCTGGCGCATCGGCGGCGCGGGCCAGGCTGTCGCTTTCGGCCAGTTGTAGGTAGTCGCGGTAGCCTTCCAGTGCATCGAGTGTGGCGCGGCCTTCTACGGTCGGCGCTTCCAGCCAACCTCGGAACAGTACGATCAACACCAGCATCGTCACCACGCTGACCGTGGCGATGGGCGAGGTGGTGTTGAACATCAGCACCAGCAGGCTCAAACCGCCAAAGCCAAATGGCAAACCGAACAGCAGCGGCACCACGCCGATGAATTGGCGCGGCGTGCCCGTCAGCATGCGCCAACCCCAAACGCTCAAGCCGACACCGACGGAAATCAGCACGATCGGAAAAATACTGAACAGCACCACCGGGTCGCCGAGCAGCCCCATCGCCACAAACGCTAGCAGGGCGCCCAACAAGCCGAGCCACCACGGTTTGCGGTTTTTGCTGAACAGCGTGTCGCCCCATTCGCGGAGCTTTTCGCTGTGGGCATCCAGCGCATTGCTCAAGGCTCTGACGTACTTCTCACCAACACGAATCTTCTTCGCTCCGCCGTCAAACAGCTTGTCGAACAGCGCCTGCTCGTGGGGCTGCGCCTGCGCATCCAGCTCTCCTTTGCTGACAATAAACGCGCGCCCGGTGGGTGAGTCGGCAATGCTCAGCACCTTGCGCCGCGCCAGGTCCGTCACGGTGATGGTCATGGCTTCGAGGTTGCTGAAGTCTGTGCTGAAGCCTTTGTTCCAGACGTAACCGGCAGCGGCCGGGCTGAGGCCTTTCGGCGCGTCATAGCGGGGCACGATGATGCCCTTGGCGGGGTCGCGACCGACCTTGTTCCACCAGCGGTAGTAGTAGGCAAACAGCCCCAGCGCAGCGAGCACGGCGATGAGTACGTTGAGGTTGTCCCACACCAGTCTGGCCGCGCGCATGAACGCATTGGGGCGCTTCACCAGGCCCGCTTGCCAATCCAGCGCGACGGTAAACCCCTCTTCGGCTGCGAGCGGCTGGGTGGTCGCCAATTTCACAACGTTGTCGCGCTGGCTCACCACCTCGTAAGCGCGGCCGCTGCGGTTACCGGTATAGCCGGTGTAGCCCGTCATCTGGTCGATACGCGCGCCTTCCGGCAGTTCCACCGTGGCGGTGGCCTGCATGATCGGAAACTTCCACTGATTGCCGGTGAGGTTCCAATACAGCTCGTCTTTGTTCGCGGTGAAATGCAGCTGCGCATCCATGCGGTATTGCAGCTCGTACACGTGCTGGCCGGGCTCGACATATTCCTCCGGCGAACCCAGGTAATAACGCACGCCCCAGCGCTGGCGCTCTTTTTTAAACGGCTCGCTGACGCCGTCGCGCGTCACGCTCAGCAGGTCCACGGGCGTTTTGCGCACCAGCTCCATTGGCAAGCTGTAGGTGGTGGGAATGTCGCGGTAAATGCCGTGGCGAATTTCGTCGCCCGTGGCGGTCACTTGGATGCGCTCGGTGATCAGCAGGTTGCCGCTGGGCTCGACCTTGACGGTGATGTCGAAATGATCGATGCGCTCTTTGTCGACGCGCGAGCTGCTGTCGAAAAGGCTTTGCGCTGATACCTCTTGCTCGGCGTCGACAACAATCGTGTCGACCTCCTCGTCAGCGGCGAACAACGGGCTAAAGGGCAGCAGGCAGCAACTCAGTGCGAGTGCGCGCAACAGGCGGGCAGGCATATCAAAACTCCATTTTTGGCGGCTGGGCCTGGCTGGCGTCGTCCAACGAAAAATACGCGGCGCCGGTAAAACCGAATGCCTTGGCGATCACATTGCTGGGCACCGACTCCACCAACACATTCAATTCGCGCACCGCGCCGTTGTAGTAGCGGCGGGCCATTTGAATGTGCTCTTCCACTTCGCTGAGGCTGCGCTGCAAATCCAAAAATACGGCGTCGGCCTTGAGATCGGGATACGCCTCGGCGCGGGCAAACACCTGCTTGAGCGTGGCCGACACCTGGCTCTCCGCCGCGCCACGCTCCGGGGCGCCAGCGGTCTCGGCGCGTTGCGCCTGGCTGCGCTGCTCGGTGAGGGCGGCTAGGGTGCCGCTCTCGTAGGCCATAAAGCGTTTTACGCAGTCGACCAATTGCGGAATCAGGCTGGAGCGGCGTTTGAGTTGCACGTCAATGTCGCTCCACGCGGCGGCCACCCGAGCCCGGTTGAATACCAGGCGGTTGTAGCCGTAAATCACGCCGGCGGCCAACACCCCCAGCGCCGCGATTACGACCCACATCATCGTTCCCTGCATTGCCTCATTCCTCGTTGCGCGCTGGCGCGTATCTGGCTGGCGATCCTACTGCAAAAACGAGCGCAGTCGCTGGATTTACGAATCGACCTACGCCATGGCGCTCCGCGTCGTAACGCCTCGTCTTGGCCTTGTCCGTACGGTCTTGCTCCTGAAATTTCACGCGTCGAGCGGACACAGGAGAGCAACTACGATGAGCAAAGTTGAAGTGATGTTGGTGGTGGCGGGCGTGCTGCTGATGGCCTTGGCGGCAGCGTTGCTGGTGGTGCATCGGCGCACGGCCGATTGTGTCGATGTGGCCACTCAGCATTGCCACGACGCCGCGTTCGTTTATCAGGGCGGCGGCAAGCTGGCGCTGCTGCTGGCCTTTTCAGTTTTTCTGATCGCCGCGTTGCTGGGGCTGCTTCGTCATTCCGAAGGCCCACGGCGCTAGTCTTTAACCGGCACCGGAAATGAAAAACCCCGGCGCGTGGGCCGGGGCTTAAGGGTTTCACTGCGCGGTTCTTATTCGACCGCTTTAACCATATCTTCGATTACTTTCTTCGCGTCGCCGAACACCATCATGGTCTTGTCCAAGTAGAACAGTTCGTTGTCCAGACCGGCATAGCCGCTGGCCATCGAACGCTTGTTGACGATGATAGTTTTGGCTTTGAACGCTTCCAGAATTGGCATGCCGGCAATCGGCGAATTCGGATCGTTCTTCGCCGCCGGGTTGACCACGTCGTTGGCGCCCAACACCAGCACCACGTCGGCCTGACCAAACTCGGAGTTGATGTCTTCCATCTCGAACACCTGGTCGTATGGCACTTCGGCCTCGGCCAGCAGTACGTTCATGTGGCCAGGCATACGACCGGCAACCGGGTGAATCGCGTACTTCACGGTCACGCCACGGTGCGTCAGCTTCTCGGTCAGCTCTTTCAGCGCGTGCTGAGCACGAGCCACCGCCAGGCCGTAGCCGGGAACGATGATCACGGTGTCGGCGTTGGTGAGCAGGAAGGTGGCGTCATCAGCCGAACCGGATTTCACCGGACGCGCTTCTTTCGAACCGCCTGTGGCTGCCGCGTCGGTCGCGCCGCCGAAGCCGCCGCCAATCACGTTGAAGAACGAACGGTTCATCGCCTTGCACATGATGTACGAGAGGATCGCGCCGCTCGAACCCACCAGCGAACCGGCAATGATCAGCATCGAGTTGTTCAGCGAGAAACCGATACCGGCCGCCGCCCAGCCCGAATAGCTGTTGAGCATCGAAACGACTACCGGCATATCCGCGCCGCCAATCGGGATGATGATCAGCACACCCAGAATGAACGCCAGCGCCAGCATCACAGCGAATGCCGTCAGGTTGCCGGTGAACATAAAGAACAGACCCAGCCCCAGCGTGCTCAGACCCAGAATCAGGTTGAGTTTGTGCTGGCCGGCAAACACCACCGGCGCGCCTTGGAACAGACGGAACTTGTATTTGCCCGAGAGCTTGCCGAACGCGATGACGGAACCGGAGAAGGTAATCGCACCGATGGCCGCGCCGAGGAACAGCTCCAAACGGTTACCGGCCGGAATGGCGTCGCCCAGTTGCTTGACGATACCCAGCGACTGCGGCTCAACCACAGCAGCAATGGCAATGAACACCGCCGCCAGGCCGATCATGCTGTGCATGAAGGCAACCAGCTCCGGCATTTTGGTCATTTCAACGCGCTTGGCCATGATCGAACCGGCGGTGCCGCCGACCAGCAAACCAACGATGACGTAACCGATGCCTTGGGTGGCGATGTCGGCGCCGAGCTTGTAGATCAAGCCCACGGTGGTCAGTACGGCCAGGGCCATACCGAGCATGCCGAAAAAGTTACCGCGACGCGAAGTAGTCGGGTGCGACAGGCCCTTGAGCGCTTGGATAAAGCAGATCGAAGCGATCAGATACAGGGTCGTTACCAGATTCATGCTCATTACTTGTCACCCTCTGCTTTGGCCTTGGGCGCTTTTTTCTTGAACATTTCCAGCATGCGGCGAGTTACCAGAAAACCACCGAACACGTTCACGGCAGCCAGGGCCACCGCCAGGGTGCCCATGGTTTTACCCAGCGGCGTCACGGTGAGGGCGGCGGCCAACATGGCACCGACGATCACGATGGCGGAGATGGCGTTGGTCACCGCCATCAGCGGGGTGTGCAGCGCAGGCGTCACGTTCCAGACCACGTGGTAGCCCACATAAATGGCCAGCACGAAGATGATCAGGTTGTAGATACCGGGGGAGATCAGCTCTTCCATTTTTCTTGTCCTCAGCCGTTCTTACGGACGACTTGGCCGTCGCGGCACATCAGGCACGCGGCGACGATGTCGTCTTCGAGGTTGACGTGGAACTTGCCTTCGCTGTCGATGACCAGCTTGAGGAAGTCCAGCAAGTTACGGGCGTACAGGGCCGAAGCGTCTGCCGCGACCAGCGCCGCCAAGTTGGTGTGGCCGACGATGGTTACACCGTGCTTGACCACCACTTGATCCGCTTCAGTCAGCGGGCAGTTGCCGCCTTGGGCAGCCGCGAGGTCGATTACCACGGAGCCGGGCTTCATCTGCTCGACGGTCTCGGCACTCAACAGCACCGGCGCCTTGCGGCCTGGAATCAGTGCGGTGGTGATGACGATGTCGGCCTGCTTAGCGCGCTCGTGCACGGCCACGGCTTGACGCTGCATCCACGACGCTGGCATCGGACGGGCATAACCGCCAACGCCTTCGGCGCATTCGCGCTCTTCGTCGGTTTCGTACGGCACGTCAACGAACTTGGCGCCGAGCGACTCAATTTGCTCCTTCACCGCCGGACGCACGTCCGAGGCTTCAATCACCGCACCCAGGCGCTTGGCCGTAGCGATGGCCTGCAGCCCGGCAACACCAGCGCCGAGAATCAGCACGCGAGCGGCCTTCACGGTACCGGCAGCGGTCATCAGCATCGGCATAAAGCGCGGATAGTGATGAGCCGCGAGCAACACAGCCTTGTAGCCGGCAATGTTGGCTTGCGAACTCAGCACATCGAGGCTTTGCGCGCGGGACGTACGCGGCGCGGCTTCGAGGGCGAACGCGGTGACGCCGCGTTCAGCCATCTGCGCGATGTTTTCGCTGTTGAAGGGATTGAGCATGCCGACCAGCACCGCGCCGGACTTGAGCTGAGCCAGCTCGGCGGCATTGGGAGCCACGACCTTGAGCACCAGGTCGGCGCCCAGGGCTGCGGCGGCGTCGCCAATGCTGGCGCCAACGGCTTGATAGGCACTGTCGGGCACGCTGGCGCTAACGCCGGCACCGCTTTGTACAGTCACCTGATGGCCTTGGGCGATCAGCTTTTTAATGGTTTCCGGCGTTGCGGCAACCCGCGTTTCGCCAGTAAAGGTCTCGAGAGGAACACCAATGTGCACTTCAAATCTCCTGCGTGATCGTTTTTCAAAAAAACCAGAGCACTGCGGGTGGCGCACTGGGGTGGATCAGCACAATCCCTACTTGGCACCTCTTCGGGCAGCCTTGCGGTAGCGGGGCGCGGCATTTTGCAGGTGAACCGTAAGGCCATCAAGGAGTTCTGAAGGCCACCCTGGAGATAACTACAAGTCACGTCGTGACCCATCATTCCGTCTATCTCGCCGAAAGCAGCGGGTAATGCGGCTTGCAGCTTGTCGCCAGGCCGTTTGCGGCGGCATTGGCATCCCTGATGTGAATAACCGTTCATCAGGTCAAGACGGGTTAATGGCGGATCCGTTGCGTAGCTTGCTTTGTATCTCTAACTATCTGTTTGTTATAAGAATTATCGGTTTTAACGACGGCTAAGCCGCTGCAAACTGTAGCTATTGGGTTTGTTGACTACGGGGTCAGCAAATGTTCACGGTTCCCTGCATAAATCGCTGAAAGCCACGGGGTTATTGGTCTGCCGCCAATTTTCCACGCAACGTCGCGCATGCTTTTTATCAGGCTTATGTCGCTTTTTCGACTTTTTTTATCGCTACGTGAAGGTTGGAGGGCCAAAACGGCTGGTTTTTGGCTTTATTACCGGGTTAATTACCTGGCTGAATCGTAGGCAATAAGAGGTTTTGGTAGTGCGGTGGGTTCGAACTGCCCCATTTCGTGTGGGAGCAGCTTTAGCTGCGAGATTTTGAAATCCCTGCGCTGCTGCCCAACGCAGGGGTGGCCGGCTAAACGCCCGAACTCGCCTCCCGATATTCCTTCGCCTGCCCCACCAACCAATCCCTAAACGCCCGTAACGCAGCCGTCTCGGTTTTGCGTTCAGGAATCATCAGGTGATACGCCTTATCACTCACGCAGGCGTGCTGCATCGCCACCACCAAGCTGCCTTCAGCCAGCTCCCGTTGAATCAAAAACGGCGGTATCAGCGCGATGCCCATTTCGTGCTGCGCCGCCTGCGCCAGCATCGAAAACAGTTCATAACGCGGCCCAGTCATGTCGCGCGGCACGCTCATGCCAAGGGAGCCGAACCAGTGGCGCCAGGCGTATGGCCGGGTGGTTTGTTGCAGCAGCGGCAAGGTGGCGATGCGCTCGGCGGTGAGCGTGCCGTCGCTCGGCAACAGGGCCGGGCTGCACACGGGAAGGGAATTTTCCGGCATCAGAAAATGCGCTTCGGTGCCGGACCACACCGCATCGCCGAAGTACACGGCGGCGTCGAATTCGGTGTCGGCAAACAGGAATGGGCGCGTGCGATTGGTGAGGTTCACGGTCACTTCCGGGTGCAAGGCCTGGAAATGTTTCAGGCGCGGCAGCAGCCATTGCGTGCCGAAGGTCGGCACGATGGCCAGTTCCAGGCTGTTGGTGCCGTGCTGGCCCATTACCGACAGGGTGTCGCGTTCCACAGCATCCAGCTGCGCGGCGACTCGGCGGCCGTAGCTGAGCCCTGCTTCGGTGAGCTGAACGCCGCGTCGGGAGCGGCGGAAGAGGGCGATGCCGAGGAAGTCCTCGAGGCTGGCGATCTGTCGGCAGATGGCGCTTTGCGTCAGCGAGAGTTCTTCCGCTGCTTTGGTAAAGCTCTGATGACGAGCGGCGGCGTCGAAGGCGACGAGGGCGGCGGTGCTGGGAATTTTGCGGCGCATTGGCGGGCTCGTATGCGTTATGTGCACGATGAAACGGTTGAAAAAGCCGTTATTGCCTGTTCGGAGTGATAAATTAGCACAGGTCTGTGCAAAAACCTCGTTTGCGCCATGTGCGCCCGGCTGTCTAGAGTTAACCCATCGCCAGCCTCGCGCTGGACCGCACCCAACTCTTGAGGATTTCGCACATGGCTGCCAACGCTCGCTTCAACTGGGAAGACCCGCTGATGCTCGACCAGCAACTGACGGAAGAGGAGCGAATGGTGCGCGACAGCGCCCAGCAGTTCGCTCAGCAGAAGTTGGCGCCGCGCGTTATCGAAGCGTTCCGCCATGAGCAGACCGATCCGAAAATCTTCCGTGAAATGGGCGACGTCGGCCTGCTCGGCGCCACCATCCCCGAGCAGTACGGTGGCAGCGGTTTGAATTACGTGAGCTACGGTCTGATCGCCCGTGAGGTTGAGCGTGTGGATTCCGGCTACCGCTCGATGATGAGCGTGCAGTCGTCGCTGGTGATGGTGCCGATCAACGAGTTCGGCAACGAAGCCACCAAGCAGAAATACCTGCCAAAGCTGGCCAGCGGCGAATGGATTGGCTGCTTCGGTTTGACCGAGCCGGACCACGGTTCCGACCCGGGTTCGATGATTACCCGCGCCAAGAAAGTCGACGGCGGCTACCGCATCAGCGGCGCGAAAATGTGGATCACCAACAGCCCGATCGCCGACGTGTTTGTGGTCTGGGCAAAGGACGACGAGGGCGCGATTCGCGGCTTCGTGCTGGAGAAAGGCTGGCAAGGGCTGAGCACCCCGGCGATTCACGGCAAGGTCGGCCTGCGTGCTTCGATCACTGGCGAAATCGTGATGGACAACGTGTTCTGCCCGGAAGAAAACGCCTTCCCCGATGTGCGCGGCTTGAAAGGCCCGTTTACCTGTTTGAACTCCGCCCGCTATGGCATCAGCTGGGGTGCGCTGGGTGCCGCCGAGTTCTGCTGGCACACCGCCCGCCAGTACACGCTGGACCGCAAACAATTCGGCCGGCCATTGGCAGCCAATCAGCTGATTCAGAAAAAACTCGCCGACATGCAGACCGAAATCACCATGGCCTTGCAAGGCTGCCTGCGCCTGGGCCGCATGAAAGACGAAGGCACTGCGGCGGTGGAAATCACCTCGATCATGAAGCGCAACAGCTGCGGCAAAGCCCTGGATATCGCCCGCCTGGCGCGCGACATGTTGGGCGGCAACGGCATCTCCGACGAGTTCGGCGTGGCGCGGCATCTGGTGAATCTGGAAGTGGTGAACACCTACGAAGGCACGCACGACGTGCACGCCCTGATCCTCGGCCGCGCGCAGACCGGTATCCAAGCCTTCTTCTGATTGCCGTAAACCTGTAGGAGCGGCTTCAGTCGCGATGCTTGTGATCTTCAAGAGCATCGCGGCTAAAGCCGCTCCTACGGTACTTAATATCCTGCTGCGAGATTCCCATGCCCGGCGCTCTGTCTCATCTGCGTGTTCTGGATTTATCCCGCGTACTGGCTGGCCCGTGGGCCGGGCAGATTTTGGCGGACCTTGGCGCCGAGGTGATCAAGATCGAGCGCCCCGGTGTGGGCGACGACACCCGCCAATGGGGCCCGCCATTTTTGAAAGACGCAGCGGGTGAGAACACCAGCGAGGCCGCCTATTACCTGTCGGCCAACCGCAACAAACAGTCGGTGACGGTGGACTTCACCCAGCCTGAGGGCCAGCGCCTGGTGCGTGAGTTGGCGGCGCAGTCGGACATTCTGCTGGAGAACTTCAAGGTCGGCGGCCTGGCCGCCTATGGCCTGGATTACGCGTCGCTAAAAGCCATCAACCCGCGACTGATTTATTGCTCCATCACCGGTTTCGGCCAGAACGGTCCTTACGCCAAACGCGCCGGCTACGACTTTATGATTCAGGGCCTCGGCGGCCTGATGAGCCTGACCGGCAAGCCGGATGACGAAGCGGGCGGCGGGCCGGTGAAAGTCGGCGTGGCGCTGACTGACATCCTCACGGGCTTGTATTCCACCGTGGCAGTGCTCGCCGCACTCGCCCACCGCGACAGCGTTGACAGAGAAAGCAGCGGCAGCGGCCTCGGCCAGCATATCGACATGGCCTTGCTCGACGTTCAGGTCGCCTGCCTGGCGAACCAGGCGATGAACTACCTCACCACGGGCAACGCGCCGAAACGTTTGGGCAATGCCCACCCCAATATCGTGCCGTATCAGGATTTCCCCACGGCCGATGGCGACTTCATTCTCACCGTCGGCAACGATGGCCAGTTCCGCAAATTCTGTGAGGTGGCGGGCCATGCCGAATGGGCCGACGACCCGCGCTTCACCAACAACAAACAACGCGTCGCTAACCGCGCGGTGCTGATTCCATTGATCCGCCAGGCCACCGTTTTCAAAACCACGGCCGAATGGGTAAGCGCCCTGGAGCAGGCCGGCGTGCCCTGCGGCCCGATCAACGATCTGGCTCAGGTGTTCGCCGACCCGCAGGTGCTGGCGCGCGGGTTGCGCGTGGAAGTGCCGCACAGCCTGGGCGGCACGCTGCCGCAAGTGGCCAGCCCGATTCGCTTGTCCGAAACACCCGTGGAATATCGTCAGGCGCCGCCATTGCTGGGCGAGCACACCGAGGCGGTGTTGCAGCGGTTGCTGGGCTTGAGTAGCGCAGACATCGACGCGTTGCGCAAAGCCAGCGTGGTCTGAAACGTCCTGCGCGATCTGCGTTTGCTAGGTCTCGGCGAGTTGCGCTGGGCGGACCTGCCGAGTCTGCAGCAGGAAAGCCCGCAAGAGCGGCGCTGGCGCGAACGCATCGCCTGAACACCCGCTCGCTAACGGTTAGTCGCGGCGGTTTTTCGCTTCAATCCACTGCGCCATGTACTTGGTGCTCTTGTGCTGATGGTGGCGCAGCATCGCGCCGGTGAAATTGCGCAAACGGTGCTCGGGCAAATTAGCCTGACACGCTTCGATGCGCTGCATCAGCAACTCGCCAAAACGGTCGCGCTCATAGCGCGCGGCAAGCAGCGTCCAGCCGTGGTCCTGCGCTTGCTGCCAGTGTGTTTCGTCGCGGTACAGACGCACCGCCGCATCGGCAAAGGTGGCGGCGCTGGTGGTGATTTCACCCGGCCATGGCCACTCGCCGTGCATGCCTTCCGCGCCAATCGGCGTGGTGACGTTCGGCGTACCGCAGAGCATGGCGTCGGCGATTTTGCCTTTGATGCCGGCGCCGAAACGAAGTGGCGCCACGCACACACGCGCCGCTTCCATCACGGCCAACGCATCCGGCGCCCAATTCATCACGTGGAAACCCTGCGCCGGGTTGTGCAAGGCGGTGGCCTTGGGCGGTGTGTACGAGCCGTAAACACGCAGCTGGGCCTGCGGCAATTGCTGGCGAATCAGCGGCCAGATGCTCTGTTTCAACCAGAGCACGGCGTCCCAGTTCGGCGCATGGCGAAAGTTGCCGATGCTGATGAAATGCGCCCGCTCAGTGAACGGCAGCACCCGGCGCGGTGTTGCATCCAGCAGCAACGGACAATGCACCAGCAGCGCGGCGGGTAGGTGGAACTGCTCGCGCAGCAGGGCGATTTCGGCATCGGAAATCATCAGGTTGAGGTCGCAGCGATACAACGCGGCAATCTCCCGTTGCGCGGTATCGCTGGCTGCCATGTGCCGATAAATTTCGTCGGCGTTCAGGGCGAAAAGCTCGCCGCACTCGTCACCTTTTCCGGCAGCTATATGAGCTTTTAACAGCTGCTGGCGCGCATCACGTAGTGACTGCAAATCAGACGTTTCGAGCACCCGTAACGCCTGCGGGCATTGTTGCTCCACGCGCCAGCCGAATTGCTCTTCCATCATGAACCGGTCAAACAGCACCGCCGCAGGGTTCAGCTCGCGCACAAACACATCGAAGCTTTCGTTGTTCAGCTCGATCACCTGTTCGGCGATGCCCAGCGCTTGCAGGTCGGCTTTGTGCTCGCCCTCGTTGGCGGGGCTGGCAAAGGTGATGTGCCAACCGCGCTGAACGAACAGCTCGAGCAGCTGCATCATGTGCCCGCCGGCCGCCGAGGAACGGGGTTCCGGCCAGACATAGCCGATAACCAACAAGCACTTGGGAGTAGGCGGGCGGGGCACGGCGAAATTCCTGGGCAGGCGAAAACGACGGCCATTATGCGGCATCGCAACGGGGCGCTCTATTGGACCTGGCGATGGTATCCGACCGACCCCACTATCGGGCTTTAATGCAAGACATTATCATTTGCGCATTATTCTGATCGCACGACCTCCCGCCCGCATGGCCGACCCCATTTCCCAACACGATCCGCACCCTGCTGCGCCGATTACGGCTGAGCCGGCGCTGCGTGCGGATTTTCTACGGGTGTTTTTGTCCGAACGCTCGCGGATGGAAGCGTTGGTCAGCCGCCGAGTCGGTTGTCGGGCTACGGCCGCCGACCTGGTGCAGGACTTGTTCTTGCGCTTTTGGCGGCGTCCGCACGTTCAGGTGGAGGAACTCAGCACCTACCTGCTGCGCTCGGCGCGCAACATGGCCATCGACCACCTGCGCAGCGAAACCTCGCGCACCCGCAACGAAACCGGCCTGCTGGCCGAGCAACTGGCCGAACCCAGCCCGCCGGAAACCGCCCTGGACGCCAGCTACGACCTGCGCCAGGTCGACCTCGCGTTGCGTGCCTTGCCTGAGCGCACGCGGCATATTTTCCTGCTTAACCGCGTGCACGGGCGCACCTACGGTGAAATCGCCAAAGCTATGCAGGTGTCCCAGAGTGCCGTGGAAAAACATATGATGCGCGCCCTCGACGCCTGCAAGGCGAGCCTGGAGTCGCCCGCCCCATGAGCCGTTCACACCCGCTGCGCGTTGCTGCCGACGACGCGCCATCGACCGATCAAGTAGCCCTGAACTGGCACCAGCGCCTGCTTGCGCAGCCCAGTGCGGCCGAGCGTGCGGCCTTTGACCGGTGGCTATACGCCGAGCCCGCCCACGTGCAGGCCTACGCCAATGTGCAAGCGCTGTGGGCCGCCACCGAGCAACCGGCGCAGCGCCTGGCGGCCGAAGAAGCGCCGACCCTTGCGCAGTACTTGCGCGCCATGGATGCACCGCCGCGTGCGCGGGCAAGCCGTTGGTGGCTGGGTTCGCTGGCAACCGCCGCCAGCGTGCTGCTGATGCTCGGCCTGCTGGGCTGGCAGCCGCAGCGGTGGCTGGACTCGGTGCGCGCCGACTACGTTTCGGCGCCGGGGCAATTGCGGCAAATCACCCTGGCCGACCAGACCGTGGTTTTACTGGACGCCGACAGCGCCGTGCAGGTGCGTTTTACCGACCAGCAACGGCGTATCGAGCTGCTGCGTGGCGCGGCGTATTTCCATGTCAGCCACACCGGCCAGCCCTTCGTCGTCAGCGCGGCCGATGGCGAAGCGCAGGTGCTCGGCACGCAATTCGAAGTGCGCCTGCAAGAGCAGGGCGCCCAGGTGACGGTGCAGTCCGGCCGCGTCGGCGTTACCGCGCATCCCGGCGACACCGCCCAGGTGCTCAGCGCCAATCAGCAAGTGAGCTACCAACACGGGCAGGCCGGCGCGGTGCACGGCATCGACAGCGATGCCAGCCTGGCCTGGCGCCAAGGCTGGCTGACCTTCTACCAAACCCCGCTCAGCGACGTGCTCGACGACGTGCAGCGTTACAGCCCCAACCGCATCGTGCTGCTCAACCCGGCCCTCGGGCAGCAACGCATCAGCGGCAGCTTCCCCAGCCAAGACGCGGACAAAGTGCTCGACTCGCTCGCCAGCGTGGTCGGCTTCCAGCGTCAAACCGTGCTGGGGCTGACGCTGTTGCGGTAAGCGGGAAAAATAATTTCAGCCGACGGGTGAGGTAATCCCCGTCGGCATCCGTGTAGTGCATGTAATTGCGAATTGATCGCAGCAAGCCCGGTGTCGGGTCACTTTCACGGATTAGGTGCTCATGACGTACGTAACGGTAGGCAAACACGGCCTCGGTCTTTCCCTGCTTCTGGCAGCCAGCGCGCCCGTGCTGGTGCAGGCAGCCGATGCGCCACCCGCCGCCACACAAGCGCGCTACAGCTTCGCCATCAGCGCACAGCCGTTGCCGCAAGCGCTGAGCGCCTTCAGCCGCGTCACCGGCTTGAGCCTGGTCTACAGCGACGACGCGCCCTACAGCCTGCAAGCGCCCGCCGTGAATGGCCAACTCAGCGCCGAGCAGGCACTGAGCCAACTGCTGCAAGGTTCCGGCTACACCTTCCGCCACAGCGACGCGCGCACCATCACCCTGCAACGGGTACGCAGCAGCGATGGCGCCATGAACCTAGACGCCGTCAACATCGACGCCAGCTCGCAGCAAGCAACCAGCTACCAACCGCCGCCCACCAGCAAAATCATGCGCAGCGAAGCGCCCTTGCTGGAGATTCCGCAAGCCATCGCCGTGGTCCCGCGCCAAGTGCTGCAAGACCAGCAACCGCGCAACCTCGACGACGCATTGATCAACGTCAGCGGCATCACCCAGGCCAACACCCTCGGCAGCACCATGGACGCCGTAATGAAACGCGGCTTTGGCGACAACCGCGACGGCTCGATTCTGCGCGACGGCATGCGCACCGTGCAGGGCCGCAACTTCACCGCCAACGTCGAGCGCGTAGAGGTGCTCAAAGGCCCGGCCTCGATGCTGTACGGCATTCTCGACCCGGGCGGCGTGATCAACCTCGTCAGCAAAAAACCGCAACTGCAGGCGTACAACGCCATCACCGCGCGCAGCTCCACTTACGGCGATGGCAAAAACGGCAGCGGCGGCCAGCTCGACAGCACTGGCGCCATCGGCGACACCGACCTGGCCTACCGCCTGGTCGCCGACTACGACGACGCCGACTACTGGCGCAACTTCGGCAACAGCCGCGAGAAAACCATCGCCCCCTCGCTCGCCTGGTTTGGCGACGACACCACCGTGAACCTGTCGTGGGAACACCGCGACTACGTCACCCCGTTCGACCGCGGCACCATCCTCGCCAAAGGCAGCACCAAACCCCTGGACGTCTCGCGCAAACAGCGCCTGGACGAGCCCTACAACAAAACCGAAGGCCGCTCCGACCTGGCGATTTTCGACGTGGAACATCGCCTGAACGACGACTGGAAAACCCACTTCGCCTACAGCTACAACCGCGACCGCTACGACGACTACCAAGCGCGCGTGACCGGCTATGCAGCCGGCAGCTCGACACGCCTGGTGCGGCGCCTGGACGGCACCCGCGGCGCCGTCAGCACCGAACACTTCGGCACCCTCGACCTTTCCGGCGACGTGGAACTGGGCGGCTTGCGCCACGAAGTGCTCACCGGCGTCGACCACGAATACCGAAAAATCTTCCGCTCCGACCTGCTGCGCCAAACCACCACTGTGCGCTTCGACACCCAGAACCCGGTGTACGGCCAGGTGCCCGAGCCCACCACCGTGTCGGCCAGCGACAGCGACCAGACCGACAAGGTCTACAGCCAGTCCGCGTTCCTGCAAGACTCCATCCACCTCAACGACCAATGGATTCTCGTCGGCGGCGCGCGCTACCAGCTCTACGACCAACTCGCCGGCAAGGGCCGACCGTTCGTAAAAAACACCGACATCAACGGTCAGAAATGGCTGCCGCGCGTGGGCGTCGTGTACCAATGGAACGACGAATTTTCCCTCTATGGCGGCTACAGCGAATCCTTCAAACCCAACTCCACCATCGCCGCCCTGAGCGGCACCGCCAGCATCAACGGCCTGGACCCTGAAGAAGGCAAAGCCTGGGAAGTGGGCGCCAAACTCGACATGCCCAGCCGCCTGACCGGCACGCTGGCGCTGTTCACCATCGACAAAGAAAACGTCATGGTCACGCAGACCTACCGAACGCCCTCTGGCGCCACCGACACCTTCGCCAGCGCCGCCGGCGCCGTCACCTCACGCGGCCTGGAACTGGACATCACCGGCCAGCTCACCGACCAACTCAGCCTGATCGGCACCTACGCCTACCTCGACGCCTGGGTCACCAAAGACCCGGCATTGCAAGGCAACGACCTGGCCAACGTCGCGCGCCACACCGGCTCGTTATTCGCCGTCTACGACTTCGGTCAAGTTCTCGGCGGCGACCGCCTACGCCTAGGCACCGGCGCCCGCTACGTAGGCGAACGCGCCGGCGACGCCGAAAACACCTTCACACTCCCCGACTACACCGTCGCCGACGCCTTCGCCAGTTACGACACCAAACTCGGCGGGAAGAACGTGAAGCTGCAACTCAACGTGAAGAACCTGTTTGATAAGACCTACTACTCGTCGTCGACCAATGCGTATTTGATTTCGATTGGGGATGCAAGGCAGGTAGAGGTGGCGGGGACGGTGGAGTTTTGAAGGGGGAGAGGCGACCACTGAGTATTTGGACGGTGCGGTGTAAAGAGGCGTGCGACGCTTCTGGTTAATCGTGTAGTCCCGTGTAACTCGCGGAGCGGGTTGCTAGCTGTGCGGTCTCGAATGGCGCAGAACCTCGTTGCTGCTCGCGAGTTCGGTGAAGTCGAACCCTGTTGCGACCGAGAACCGCCCTCCTGCTTAAGTGCATCCACGGTTAGGGTTGCGCCCAAGTGGCAGTGCCTTTCGCTAGAGAAAAAGTTGGTGCTGCCCCAATCCAACGGATTTTTGAGGGCGATGCACATGACTGAACCTGCCGTTTCGGCTGGCGCCACCCATGCACGTTTCGACGAGGTACTTGCCCTTATCCAGGGCGCTCGCCAGCAGGCATTGAAAGCGGTTAATACCCAGCTTATCGAGCTGTACTGGCAAGTGGGCGCTTATATCAGTCGCAAGCTGGAGCGGGCTGAGTGGGGCGACTCTGTGGTGGCGCAACTGGCTGAGCATCTGGCGCTGACCCAGCCCACGCTGCGAGGATTTACTCGCAGCAATCTGTTTCGCATGCGCCAGTTTTATGAGGTTTATCGCGATCAGGAGAAAGTCGCGGCACTGCCGCGACAATTATCGTGGACTCATAACTTGATCATTTTCGGCCAGAGTAAACGCCCGGAAGAACGAGAGTTCTACCTGCGTATGTCCATTCAGGAAAAGTGGTCCAGTCGCGAATTGGAGCGACAGTTCAAAGCTGCCCTGTTCGAGCGCAGCGTCACCCAGCCGCCTCACGTCTCGGGAATGTTGAGACAGACCCAGCCCGCTGCGTTAGAGGTGTTCCGCGACGCCTATGTGATCGAGTTTCTAGGTTTGCCAAGCGGGCATGCCGAGAGCGAGGTACACGACGGGTTGCTCGCGCGGCTAAAGGAATTCCTTAGCGAATTGGGCCGCGACTTCTGCTTCGTCGGTTCCAAATATCCCCTGCAGGTTGGCAGCCGCGATTTTGCCTTGGACCTGCTGTTCTTCCATCGCGGTTTGAATTGCTTAGTGGCAATCGAATTGAAAGTCGGCCGCTTTGAACCGGAATACCTCGGCAAGCTCGATTTCTACTTGGAGGCGCTTGATCGCGACGTACGCAAACCCCACGAAAACCCAGCCATCGGCGTGCTGCTTTGCGCGAGTAAGGAGGACGAAGTGGTTGAGTACGCGCTGAACAGATCGCTATCGCCCGCGCTAATCGCCGAGTACCAGACGCGTCTGCCGGACAAGCACCTGTTGCAGGCGAAGCTGCATGAGTTTTATGCGTTGGATGCGGCGAGCAAAGAGGAAAAGTAGAAAGGGCTCGCTGGAGAGAGTCACCAAATCCCGCCCAATAAAAAACCCGCACTAGGCGGGTTTTTTGTCGTCCAATTACCAGTTACAGCGCTTGGAAACTTTAAGATGGTGCCCAGGGACGGAATCGAACCGCCGACACGGGGATTTTCAATCCCCTGCTCTACCGACTGAGCTACCTGGGCCAACGGGGCGCTATTAGACGGATTTGAAGCACCTCTGTCAACACGCTTTTTTAAAAATATTTAATTAATCCGGGCGCTTACGATTTTTTCTCGGAATCGCTAGGCGCGACGTAGCCTTCGGCTTGGGCGTATTCCTCGCCGGAGAGGAATTTGTCCATCTCGGCTTGGAGGAATTTGCGGTCTTCGGCATTCATCATGTTCAGGCGACGCTCGTTGATGAGCAGGGTCTGGTGTTTTTGCCATTCGTCCCAGGCTTGCTGGGAGACGTTGTTGTAGATGTCTTCGCCCTTGGCGCCTGGGTACGGCGGGCGGGTGAGACCCGGCAGGTCTTGTTTGTGTTTGCGGCAATGTACGGTGCGGGTCATGTCGGTTCTCCAGCGTTCAATTCGTCTGCGGCGCGTTTCAGTAGTTTTTTTACTGGCGCGGCAAGCCCCAGGCGGGGCGGGGTGGCGAGGTTATACCAGAGCCAGTCGGCCTCGGCCACGCTGGGAGTATTGCTCTCGACGTGGATGAGCCACGGTTCGATGGCCAGTTGGAAGTGGCTGAAGGTGTGGGTGATGCCGGCCAGTTCGCGGCGGCTGCCAAGGGTCAAGCCGCGTTGGAGGGCGAAGGTTTCCAGGGCGGCGGGCTCGCTCAGTTCGGGCAGGCTCCAAAGGCCGCCCCACAGGCCGGTGGAGGCGCGACGGTAGAGCAGAATGTCGCCGTCGCGGTTGGCGAGTATCGGCATCACGGTGTGTTTTTGCGGCAGGGTTTTGCGCGGCTTGGCGATGGGGTAGCGAATCTCCAGGCCGAGCATGTGCGCCTGGCAGCCACTTTGTAGCGGGCAGAGCAGGCAGCTGGGTTTGCTGCGGGTACAGAGCGTGGCGCCCAGGTCCATCATCGCTTGGGTGTAGTTATTGACGCGTGCATGGGGCGTGAAGCGTTCGGCGACGTCCCACAGTTGTTTGGCCACTTTCGGTTCGCCGGGGTAGCCCTCTTGGGCGACGTAGCGGGCCAGTACGCGTTTGACGTTGCCGTCCAGAATCGGCGCACGCACGCCCATGGATAGGCTGGCAATTGCGCCTGCGGTCGAGCGGCCGATGCCGGGCAGTTCGGTGAGCTGTTCGACGCTGCGGGGAAACTCACCGCCATGCTCAGCCATGACGATTTGCGCGGTCTTTTGCAGGTTGCGGGCGCGAGTGTAGTAGCCCAGGCCGGTCCATAGGTGCAGCACTTCGTCTTCGGGGGCTTCGGCCAGGGCTTTTACGGTCGGCAGGGCGGCCATAAAGCGGTCGAAGTAGCCCAGCACGGTGCTCACCTGGGTTTGCTGCAGCATGATTTCCGACACCCATACGCGGTACGGGCTGATGTTGTGCTGCCAGGGCAGGTCTTTACGGCCGTGGCGGTCGTACCAGTCGAGTACCGCGCTACTGAATCGCTCGGGGTTCATCGTTTGAACAGGCCCTTAAGTGCATCTTTGAGTTCTGGACTGACTTTGTCGCCGAGCTTCTCTTCAAGTTTTTCATTGAGTTTGTCGCCGGCCAGTTTGGCGGCCACTTTGCCCATGTTGTCTTTGTCCAGGCGGCAGGCTTTGGCGCCCAGTTCCAGCGGACCACGGCAGCGCAGCGGCCATTCGATGTCGACGTAGCGTTTGTTCACTTCGCAGGCCGGGTCGGGCATGTCGCTCTTGTCGCCATCGATGATGATGCCCACGCGGTAGTCCATGCCCAGCACGCGCAGGTCGATGTCGCCGTTGCCGTTTACGCGCAGACCCGGAATGCGCACTTTCAGGTCGGGGTTGTTGGCCACGCCGTTGCGTACGCTGAGGGTGCCGTCGAGTTGTTCGAACGGAGTGTCTTTGCTGCGTGGCTCGCTGCTCAAGGACTTGCGGTTGAGGGTGGCGATGCCTTTGCACAGTTGCTGTTCGAGGTTGGCGTCGATCAGCGCACCGTCGCTAAGGGCAAAGCTGGCGTTGCCGTTGAGGGCTTCGATCCAGGTTTTTTCGCTGTTGCCGCTGGTGCTGAAGTCGGCGTTGAGGTCGAGCAGGCCGCGCACGGGCGGTTTTTCTTTTTGCGTGGCGAGGAGTTTTTCCACCGGTACATGGCTGATGCGTTTCTGCACTCTCAACAGCGGCACAGCCGGGCGCACATCGAGGCTGGCGGTGGCGTTGA
The DNA here is from genome assembly GCF_979258585.1 of Pseudomonas sp. AC136. NCBI lineage: Bacteria > Pseudomonadati > Pseudomonadota > Gammaproteobacteria > Pseudomonadales > Pseudomonadaceae > Pseudomonas > Pseudomonas sp. AC136. The sequence continues at coordinate 2,632,985 of NZ_OZ409865.1, read as the reverse complement.
AGTTGCCGTTGTAGAGATCGCCTCGCACGTTTTCCACGGTCAGCAGGCCGTCTTTGGCGTTGGCTTTGATGCTGGCGTTTTCGATTGGCAGCTTGTCGACGGTAAGCAGGCCCAGGGCCACGTTGAGGTCGGCGGTCACTTTGCGCAGTTGGTCGATGGGCAGCACCGGCTCTTCGCTCCAGGCTTGCTGGCTCGGCGGGTTGGGCAGGTCGCTGTTGCCGTCGCGGCCAGCGCTGGCGAGGGTGCCACTGACTTCGTTCTGGCGGTTGCTGCGCGGCTCGTCTTCTTTCTTTTTCGCTGGCAGGTAGTTGTCGAGGTTGAGCTTGTCGCCCTTGAGCTGAACGCTTAAGGCCTGCTTGGCGATGTCGGTGACGGCCAGGCTGCCGGTGAAGGCGCTTTCGTCGACTTTCATTTTTAGCTCGTTGAAGGCCAGGCTGTTGGCGTTGCCTTGCAGGCGGGCGACCAGCTCGACTTTGCTCAGGGCGTTGGCATCGGCGCTGGCAGGAACCGGGTGGCCGATGCCGTCGAGGAATTCACGCAGGTTGAATTGGGCGATGGACAGGCCGCCGGTGAGTTGCGGTTCTTTGTCCAGCTCGCGCACGTTCAGCTCGCCGAGGGCGCGCAATTGGTTGGCGGAGAATTTCAGGCCGTTCCATTCGGCCACTTGCGCGCCTTGGTCGAGCAGCAGTTGGCCTTGGGCGGCAAAGGTGACGGTTTTGCCGTTCAACGGCTCGCCGGAGGCTTCGCCCGAGAGTTTCAGGTCTTCAAACTGGTAGCGCTTGAGGGCGCGGTCGAAGCGCAGTTCACCGGCCAGTTCGGTTTTGGCGCGCAGCACCGGTTGGTTGGTGCCGAGGAAGGCGGTGAGTTTCAGCGGAATGTTGGCACCTTCGCGGATGGCGCCGGTGGTGAGTTCGATGCCTTCGGCGCTGAATTGGCGGCCGGTTTTGGCGTCTTTGTAGTCGATGCGGGTGTTGGCCAGGGTCAGGCTGTCGATGTCCAGTTTCATCGGTTGCGACGGCTTGGTGTCTGGCGTGCCTTCGTTGGCTGGCGGCGTTGTTTGCGGCGCTTGGCCGGCGTCGGCGGGTGCGGCCGGTTTCGCCGGACGGCCGATGTCTTGCCAGTTGCCACGGCCTTGTTCGTCGCGGGCGAGGGTCAGGTTGAGGCCGTCGACTTTGATGTCGCTCATTTGCACTTCGCGGCGCAGCAGCGGCAATACGCGCACCGACAGGCCGATCATGCGCAAGTCGGCAAATGGCTGGTTCGGCGTGGTGGCGCTGGCCAGTGTGGCGTCATGCAGTTCCAGGCCTAGCCAGGGGAACAGGCTCCAGCCGATGTCGCCATTGAGCGTCAACTCGAGGTTGGCCTTGTCACGGGCGATCTGGCGGATTTCGTCTTTGTAGTCGTTGGGATCGAACAGGTGGGTGAGGGCGAAGCCCAGCGCCACGAGGATCAGCAAGACTCCGAGGAAGAACAAACCCAGGATTTTGCCAAACGATTTCATGGACGATTCCTTGTTGGTGAGGGCTGAAAAGCAGCGCGAAGGCGGGAAAAAACGATGCCGGAGTATAACGCCGACCAGCGGTCGCAGTGGCTGGAGGATTGGATGGGCACGCGCGGCGGTGGTTCCGCTGCTGTGCCCGGCTGACGCAGAGGGTTTACAGCGGGTGCAGAACCAAGCCGGTTTTGGCGGCCAGCGCTTGGCTTTCGAGGTGACCTTGGGGGGCGGCCAGGTGCAGTGGTTTGCCCGCTGCGTCTGCCAAGCGTTGCACTTCAGCCAACAAACGCCGCGCCACCCCACGCTTGCGGGTGACGGCACGCACGCACAGGTGCGACAAGCGCCAGACGTTTTCGCCTTTTTCCAGCAGGGCCGCGCCCAACAGTCGATCGTTGAAGCGCCCGGCGATTAGTTGTCGCCGGCTGAGGGCAGTTTCGATGAGCTCCTCGCGGCTGGCGAATGGCGCCAGCAGCCAGTCGGGTGCGTCCTGATACACCTTGTTCAGGTCGGTTAAATCCTGACTTGAGGGTTCATTTATTTCTTCTACAAGTACCGGCATGCCTGGGCTAGAGCCTCGCGGGAAAGATTGATGTGGGTCAAATGTGCGTTGTTCAACAAATGGTACGCGCAAACCTAGTCGTCGTACGTCTGTAGGCGATATCCTCTTGCGTTCTACCGCTTCACCTATCTGCCCATACTAAAAAACATAGAGAGATCCTCGAAATGACTGACGCCCTTGCAGTGGCCAGCGGCGCAGCTAAGTCTGCGTTTCTGTCCAAGGAGCGCATCATCGCTGCTCCTGGCTTCAACCGCTGGCTAGTGCCGCCTGCGGCTCTGGCTATTCACCTGTGTATCGGCATGGCGTACGGCTTCTCCGTATTCTGGCTGCCGCTGTCCAAGGCTATCGGCATTACCGCGCCAGTGGCGTGTGGCGCCGATCTGGGCTTCTTCCAACAAGTATTCGCCAGCGATTGCGACTGGCCGATTTCGATGTTGGGTTGGCTGTACACCTTGTTCTTCGTATTCCTCGGTTGCTCGGCCGCCATTTTCGGTGGCTGGCTGGAACATGCTGGCCCGCGTAAGGCCGGTGTGGTTTCCGCTGTGTTCTGGTGCGGCGGTCTGCTGATTTCCGCGCTGGGTGTGTACACCCACCAAATCTGGCTGATGTGGCTGGGTTCGGGCGTGATCGGCGGTATCGGCCTGGGCTTGGGCTATATCTCGCCGGTATCAACGCTGGTGAAGTGGTTCCCGGACAAGCGCGGTATGGCTACGGGTATGGCGATCATGGGTTTCGGTGGTGGCGCCATGGTTGGCGCGCCGCTGGCTGCACAGCTGATGGGTTACTTCGCTGGCCCGGACGGCGTCGGCGTATGGCAAACCTTCGCTGTCATGGCCGTTATCTACTTCGTGTTCATGATGGGGGGTGCACTGGCCTACCGCGTTCCGCCGACCGGCTGGAAGCCTGAGGGCTGGACGCCGCCGGTGAAGAAAGCCAACGACGAAATGATCACCAAAGGCCACGTACACGTCAGCAAAGCCTGGAAAACTCCCCAGTTCTGGCTGGTGTGGGCCGTGTTGTGCCTGAACGTGTCGGCCGGTATCGGCATCATCGGCATGGCGTCTCCGCTGCTGCAGGAAGTGTTTGCCGGTCGCCTGATTGGTACGCACCAGAGCTTTGGTGAACTGAGCCCTGAGCAACTGGCGCAGATCGCAATCATCGCCGCCGGCTTCACCGGTTTGCTGAGTCTGTTCAACATTGGCGGTCGTTTCTTCTGGTCGTCGTTCTCCGACTTGATCGGCCGCAAAACCACCTACTTTGTGTTCTTCGCCCTGGGCTTCATGCTCTACGCGCTGGTGCCGTGGACCGGTCACCTGGGCAGCGTGGCGTTCTTTGTGTTCAGCATCTGCCTGATTCTGTCGATGTACGGTGGCGGTTTCGCCACGGTGCCGGCTTACCTGGCGGACTTGTTCGGTACGCAAATGGTCGGCGCCATCCACGGTCGCCTGCTGACCGCCTGGGCGTTCGCCGGCATCCTCGGCCCGGTTCTGGTGAACTACATCCGCGAATACCAACTGAGCGTTGGCGTGGCCAAGGCCGATGCCTACGACATCACCTTGTACATTCTGGCGGGTCTGCTGGTGGTGGGCTTTATCTGCAACGCGCTGGTGAAACCGGTTGCGGCCAAGCACTTTATGACCGACGCCGAACTGGCGGCCGAGCGTGCCATTGGTAACGACAACGCCGTGCAGACCGCTGCCAATCTGGAGTGGACTGCGGATCCGAAGAGCAAGCCGTTGGTAATTGCTGCATGGCTTGCAGTAGGTATTCCCCTCGCCTGGGGTATTTGGGTGACCTTGCTGAAGACCGTGGTCTTGTTTAGCTAACCGGCTTCCGGGGCGTCGACCAGGCGGCGTTGCGTCCTCGCTTTTAATGCTCACGTACTGGAGTACGCTGCGCTTAAAAGCTCCGGGGCGCCTTGCCTGGTCTTAGCCCCGAAACCCTCCACCGCGTGTTAACGAAGCCGACCTTGCGTCGGCTTCGTTGTGTCTATCGGGTCGATAAAGTCGGCGCCGTGTTTTGGCTTCATCGTTTGGCCCTTGTCGGCCTATAATGCGGGCCCTTTCGCATTAAGATTCGTGGAGCTGGTGATGGCCGAACGTACGGCATCCGTCGAACGCAACACTCTGGAAACCCAGATCAAGGCGTCTATCAATCTGGATGGCACCGGCAAAGCACGCTTTGCCATTGGCGTGCCTTTTCTTGAGCACATGCTCGATCAGATCGCCCGTCACGGGTTGATCGACCTGGATATCGAAGCCCAAGGCGATCTGCATATCGACGACCACCACATGGTGGAAGACGTCGGTATCACCCTCGGTCAGGCGTTTGCCAAGGCCATCGGCGACAAGAAGGGCATCGTGCGTTACGGCCATTCCTATGTGCCGCTGGACGAAGCGCTGTCGCGCGTGGTGATCGATTTCTCCGGTCGCCCGGGCCTGCAAATGCACGTGCCGTACACCCGCGCCACCGTTGGCGGCTTCGATGTCGACCTGTTCCAGGAATTCTTCCAGGGCTTCGTTAACCACGCGCTGGTCAGCCTGCACATCGACAACCTGCGCGGCTACAACACGCACCACCAGATCGAAACCGTGTTCAAGGCCTTCGGCCGCGCGCTGCGCATGGCGGTGACGCTGGATGAGCGCATGGCCGGGCAAATGCCATCGACCAAGGGCTGCCTGTAATGCAGACGGTAGCCGTCATCGATTACGGCATGGGCAACCTCCACTCGGTGGCCAAGGCCCTTGAGCACGTAGGTGCCGGCCGGGTGCAGATCACCAGCGATGCCACGGTAATTCGTGAAGCCGACCGCGTGGTGTTCCCTGGCGTTGGCGCGATTCGCGATTGCATGGCTGAAATCCGTCGCCTGGGCTTCGACAGCCTGGTGCGTGAAGTCAGCCAGGACCGTCCCTTTCTCGGCATTTGTGTCGGCATGCAGGCTTTGCTCGATCACAGCGAAGAGAACGGCGGCGTCGACTGCATCGGCCAGTTTCCCGGTCAGGTGCGCTTCTTCGGCAAAGACCTGGTCGAAAACGACGAAGCGCTGAAAGTACCGCACATGGGCTGGAACGAAGTGGCGCAAACCGTCGACCACCCGCTGTGGCACAGCATTCCTGATCTGGCGCGTTTCTATTTTGTGCACAGCTTCTATATCGAAGCGGCCAATGCTCGTCAGGTGGCTGGTCGCGGTCACTACGGCGTCGACTTTGCCGCCGCCCTGGCCGATGGCTCGCGTTTCGCTGTGCAATTCCACCCGGAAAAGAGCCACACCCACGGTCTGCAGCTTTTGCAGAATTTCGCCGCCTGGGATGGTCGCTGGTAATGAGCCGCGGCAAACAGAAAGCCCCCAGCCTGACTCTGGAACCGGCGCAGGAAGCTGCGGCGGTGGCCGTACTCAAGCGCTTTCTGGAAGACCGTTTCGAGCTTGAGCTGGGCAGCTTTGAAGCCCAGGAAGTGCTCGAGGTGTTTACCCGTGAAGTGGCGCCGCTGTTTTACAACAAGGCGATTGCCGATGTGCAGGCGCACCTGGCCGACAGGTTCATGAGCATCGAAAGCGACTTGTGGGCACTCGAAAAGAGCTGACCCGTTTCCCCGAATTTCAAGACTTGAGCAGGTTCGACTGATGCTGATTATCCCCGCTATCGATCTTAAAGACGGTGCCTGCGTGCGCTTGCGCCAGGGCCGGATGGAAGACTCCACCGTGTTCTCCGATGACCCGGTGAGCATGGCCGCCAAATGGGTGGAAGGCGGTTGCCGGCGTTTGCACCTGGTCGACCTCAACGGCGCCTTCGAAGGCCAGCCGGTGAATGGCGAAGTGGTGACCGCCATTGCCAAGCGCTACCCGAACTTGCCGATCCAGATCGGCGGCGGTATTCGCTCGCTGGAAACCATCGAACACTACGTCAAAGCCGGCGTGAGCTACGTAATCATCGGCACCAAGGCCGTGAAGCAGCCGGAGTTCGTGGCTGAAGCGTGCAAAGCGTTTCCGGGCAAAGTGATTGTCGGCCTCGACGCCAAAGACGGCTTCGTTGCTACCGACGGTTGGGCCGAAGTGAGCACCGTGCAGGTGATCGATCTGGCCAAGCGTTTCGAAGCCGACGGCGTGTCGGCCATCGTTTATACCGACATCGCCAAAGACGGCATGATGCAAGGCTGCAACGTGCCGTTCACCGCCGCGTTGGCCGCTGCCACCAAGATTCCGGTGATTGCCTCTGGCGGCATCCACAACCTGGGCGACATCAAAGCCCTGCTGGACGCCAAGGCGCCCGGCATTATCGGCGCCATCACCGGCCGTGCGATTTACGAAGGCACCCTGGACGTCGCCGAAGCCCAGGCTTACTGCGACGCCTACAACGGCTGAGGACTGAACCATGGCGCTGGCCAAACGCATCATCCCTTGCCTCGACGTCGACAACGGCCGCGTGGTCAAAGGCGTCAAATTCGAGAACATCCGTGATGCCGGCGACCCGGTGGAAATCGCCCGTCGCTACGACGAGCAGGGTGCCGATGAAATTACCTTTCTCGACATCACCGCCAGCGTCGATGGCCGCGACACCACGCTGCATACCGTCGAGCGCATGGCCAGCCAGGTGTTTATCCCGCTGACCGTGGGCGGCGGCGTGCGTACCGTGCAAGACATTCGCAACCTGCTCAATGCAGGCGCCGACAAGGTGTCGATCAATACCGCCGCCGTGTTCAACCCCGAGTTCGTTGGCGAAGCTGCTTCGCGTTTTGGCGCGCAGTGCATCGTGGTCGCCATCGACGCCAAAAAGGTTTCGCTACCGGGCGAAACACCGCGCTGGGAAATCTTCACCCACGGCGGCCGCAAGCCGACCGGGCTGGACGCCGTGCAATGGGCGAAAAAGATGGAAGACCTCGGCGCCGGCGAAATTTTGCTGACCAGCATGGACCAGGACGGCATGAAAAACGGCTTCGACCTGGGCGTTACCCGCGCCATCAGCGAAACCGTCGGCATTCCGGTGATTGCTTCGGGCGGCGTGGGTAATTTGCAGCACCTGGCCGACGGCATTATCGAAGGCAAAGCGTCGGCGGTGCTGGCGGCGAGTATTTTCCACTTTGGCGAATACACCGTGCCTGAGGCGAAGGCCTATATGGCCGCCCGGGGCATTGTGGTGCGCTAAGGCGCACCCATTTCCGGCAATTCCTGTACAGGCCTGTCCTGGCTGCTAAGTTGCATAGAGCTTCGCACAGCCCGTTACGAAGCTACCGGGACTGCGCGTTACGCCTCACATACCTTCAGAAGTAGAGATTCCGAAATGTTCAAACGCCTGCTGCTTTCGCTGGTCAGCACCGTATTGGTGCTCGCTGGCAGTGCTCGTGCCGAAGTAGACCCGGATTACAGCATCGTGCTGTTGACCGAAAACTTCCCGCCTTACAACATGGCCATCAACGGCAAGAACTTCGCCCAGGAAGACAACATTGATGGCATCGCCGTCGACGTGGTCAAGGAGATGTTCAAGCGCGCCGGTATCAAATACAGCCTGACCCTGCGCTTCCCGTGGGACCGCATTTATAAGCTGGCGCTGGAAAAACCCGGCTACGGCGTATTCGTCACCGCGCGTTTGCCGGAGCGCGAAGATTCCTTCAAATGGGTCGGCCCCATCGGCCCGGACGACTGGATCATGCTGGCCAAGCCTGACAGCAAAATCACGCTGAGCAACCTTGAAGACGCCAAGCAATACAAAGTTGGCGCCTATAAAGGTGACGCCATCGCCGAGTACCTGACCGAGCACAAACTCGACCCGATCCTGGCGCTGCGCGATCAGGAAAACGCGCAAAAGCTGCGCGATGGGCAAATCGACCTGTGGGCCACCGGCGACCCGGCCGGCCGTTATCTGGCCAAGCAAGAGGGCGTGAGCGGTTTGCAAACTGTGCTGCGCTTCAACAAAGCCCAACTCTACCTGGCGTTGAATAAAGAGACCCCCGATGAGGTGGTACAGAAGCTGCAGGGTGCATTGGACAAGATGCGCAGTGAGGGCTTCGTCGACGAAATCCTCAACAGCTATCTGTAGGGCCGAATCGGCCGCGCTACCCACGGTGCGCGGCCAGACGTTCCCGTTGCAACATAGGCATTCCAAGAAGAAGAGCATTGCAACGCGGGCCACAAGCCTGCCGAGCACCGACCTATATTCTCGAGCCACGCCACGAAACGAACAGCGGCCTAACCTGCCGTGTGCCGGGTCCGTGCATGCACAGGTGAACGCTTAGCGATGCCGTCCGCGGTGTGATCGATGCGATCGCAGACAGGACAAAATCATGCTGAAAGTGTTCACCCGTTCGCTGTTGTTGGGCCTTGCACTGGCTGCAAGCACGCTGGCCCATGCCGAGCTGCCGTATGGCTACAAAGTGGTGTTGCTGACCGAAAACTTCCCGCCTTTCAACATGGCCATCGACGACAAGAACTTCGCTCGTGACGATGGTATCGATGGCATCAGCGCCGAGATCGTGCGCGAAATGTTCAAGCGCGCCGGCATCGAATACTCGCTGAGTTTGCGCTTCCCCTGGGACCGTCTTTACAAGCTGACCCTCGACAAACCCAACTACGGCCTGTTCTCCACCACCTACACCGAAGAGCGCAAGCCGCTGTTCAAATGGGTCGGCCCGCTGGCCAAAACCGGCTGGGTATTACTGGCCAAACCCGGCAGCACACTCAAGCTGAGCAACCTCAAGGAAGCGAGCAAATACACCGTCGGCGCCTACAAAAATGACGCCGTCAGCCAGCACCTGGAAAGCCAGGGCATGGCGCCGGTGAATGCGCTGCGCGACCAGGAAAACGTCAGTAAATTGATGGAAGGGAAGATCGACCTCTGGGCCACCACCGACCCGGTCGGCCGCTACCTGGCCAAGCAGGAAGGTGTGAGTGGTTTGTCCACCGCCCTGCGTTTCAACGACGCGCAGCTTTATCTGGCCATGAACGTTGATACGCCGGATGAGGTGATTGAGCGTTTGCAAAAGGCGCTGGATGAAATGCGCAAGGACGGCTTCGTGGACGACGTGACCAATAATTATCTGTAGGCCCCAAAAGCATCGCGGCTAAAGCCGCTCCCACACGCACAACTGTGGGAGCGGCTTTAGCCGCGATTCCCTGGAAGCCGTCTATCTCGCCCCTGCCACTCCCGGTCGCTATCTGCCGCTAAACGCTCGCTCCGCTCTGAGCGCTGTGTCACAAATTTCTCCAACGCTCCCTGTACGATTGCGCGCTTGCGCCGAAGCTCGGCTGCTCACAATAAAATTGTCGATAGGACATCACACCATCATGCTGAAGTTAATCTCCCGTTCGCTGTTGCTGGGCCTGGCCCTGACCGCCGCCGCTGCCCATGCTGAATTGCCGGAAGGCTATGAAGTGGTGCTGCTGACCGAGAATTTCCCGCCCTTCAACATGGCGGTCGACGACAAGAACTTCGCCCGCGACGAAGGCATTGATGGCATTAGCGCCGATCTGGTGCGCGAAATGTTCAAGCGCGCCGACATCAAATACAACCTGACCCTGCGCTTCCCCTGGGATCGTCTCTACAAGCTGACCCAAGACAACGCCAACTATGGGCTGTTCTCCACCACCCGCACCGAAGCGCGCGAAACGATGTTCAAGTGGGTGGGCCCGCTGGCCAACACTAGCGCCGTACTGATGGCCAAGCCCGGCAGCACGCTCAAGCTCAGCAGCCTCGAACAAGCCAACGCCTACAAACTCGGCGCCTATAAAAACGCCTCGGTCAGCCAATACCTGGAAGGCAAAGGCATGACGCCGGTGAACGCGCTGCGCGACCAGGAAAACGTCAGCAAATTGATGGAAGGTAAAATTGACCTGTGGGCCACTACCGACCCGGTGGGGCGTTACATGGCCAAGCAGGAAGGCGTGAACGGCTTGGTGACCGTGCTGCGTTTCAACGATAACCAGCTGTTCCTGGCGATGAACCTGAACACCCCGGACGAGGTGATCCAGCGTTTGCAGAAAGCACTGGATGCGATGCGTGCCGATGGCACCGTGGACAAGATTTCAGCTAACTATCTGTAACTAGAAAGCATCGAGGCTGAAGCCTCTCCTACAATTAATCTTCTGAGCTTCTGAGCTTCTGAGCTTCTGAGCTTCTGAGCTTCTGAGCTTTTGATCTCTGTAGGAGCGGCTTTAGCCGCGATGCTCTTTTGCCAGAGCACTCGCGGCTAAAGCAGACCGTTACTCGCTACGCGTAACGTTCAACCCTTTCAACAGGCTCAACGCCTGGCTCAACTGGAAGTCCTGATCTTGCAGGTTGGCTTTGCCGCTCTGCGCTTTCAGCTCGCTGCTGGTTTTGTCTTTGCCACCGTTGCCGTTGCCCAAGTGCCCGGCGAGGTCGGCTTCTTTGTAGCTTTCGCCGTCGTCTTCGCGGGTAATTTTGGCGCGCGCCACTTCGATGTCCGGCACGATGCCTTGCGCCTGAATCGAGCGGCCGTTAGGCGTGTAGTACAGCGCAGTGGTGATTTTCAGCGCACGGTCGTTGCTCAGCGGCAGCACGGTTTGCACCGAGCCTTTGCCAAAGCTGTTGGTGCCCATGAGGATGCCGCGTTTGTGGTCTTGCAGGGCGCCGGCAACAATCTCCGAAGCCGAGGCGCTGCCGCCGTTGATCAATACCACCAACGGCACGCCTTCGCTGGCGTCGGCCGGGTCGGCGGAGAAGCGCAGTTCGGAGTTGGCGATGCGGCCTTTGGTGAACACGATCAGGCCTTTGGTAAGGAAGTGGTCAGACACTTCCACAGCTGCCTGCAACACGCCGCCCGGGTTGTTGCGCAGGTCGAGTACCAGGCCGCGAAGTTTTTTACCGTCGTTGTCCTTCTTCAGCTTGGCCAGCGCCTTGCCGACTTCGTCGCCGCTGTTGACCTGGAACTGAGTGATGCGCAGGTAGCCGTAACCCGGTTCGAGGGTTTGGCTCTTCACGCTCTTGACCTTGATGACGGCGCGCGTCAGTTGCACGTCGAACGGCTCACCACCGTCGCGCACCAGGGTCAGCTGAATTTTCTCGCCGGCTTTGCCGCGCATCTTGTCGACGGCTTCCATCATCGACAAACCCTTGGTGGGCTCGCCGTTGATTTTTACGATCAGGTCGCCGGGTTGGATGCCCGCTTTGGAGGCAGGCGTGTCGTCGATGGGCGACACCACTTTAACGAAACCATCTTCCAGGCCCACTTCAATGCCCAGGCCGCCGAATTCGCCGCTGGTGCTTTCTTGCAGCTCCGCGAAGTCTTCCGGGCCCAGGTAGGCGGAGTGCGGGTCGAGGTTGCTGAGCATGCCTTTGATGGCATTTTCCAGCAGGGTTTTGTCGTCGACCGGTTCCACGTAAGCCGCTTTGATGCGGTCGAGCACTTCGGCAAAGGTGCGCAGCTCGTCGAGCGGCAGCGGCGCCTTGTTCGCGGCTGGCGCGCTGGCCGCAGGCGGTGCGGTGGCGGCCTCGACGTCAGTGGCGGCGTGCAGGAGCGGGGCGCCGAGCGCCAGCGCGATAGCCAGGGCCAGGGAATTAAGGCGAGACAAATGCGGCATATCGAACGAGCTCCACTATTAAGAGGTACTGGGCCTATCCCTGCGCCCGACACCATTGCGCAGGGTCGCTGGGGCGGCCCTGCTGACGAATCGCAAAATACAGCGCGGGGGTGTCCTGGCCGCCACTGGTGCCGACAGTCGCAATCGGCTCGCCAGCTTTGACGATGTCACCCGCGTCTTTCAATAAGCTTTGGTTGTGCCCGTACAGGCTGAGGTAACCGTTGCCGTGGTCGAGAATTACCAGCAGGCCCGAACCGCGCAACCAGTCGGCAAATACCACACGGCCACCGTGCACGGCGCGCACCTGGCTGCCGGCGGCGGCGCCGATTAGTACGCCGTCCCATGTTGTACGAGCGTCGTCGCCGCGTTGGGTTCCATATCGCGCAACGATGCGGCCATTGACCGGCCACGGCAGCTTGCCACGGCTGCCGGCAAACGCGCCGCCATACACAGCGCCATCGCTGGAAACTACGGGGCCGCTCGGTGCGCTGACCGGCTTCTGGCCAGGGCCGACGCGGCGGTTGGCCATGGCCAGTTGCTGTTCTTCCTGGGCACGCTTGCGCGCTTCTTCCGCCGCCTTGGCTTCACGGGCTTGGCGGGCCAGGGTTTCCTCAATGGTTTTCAGCACATTGCCCAGCGCCGCTTGTTCTTGCCGGCGGGCTTTGAGTTTCTGGTCGCTGTTTTTCGAATCGCTGTTGAGCTTGGCCAAGGCTTGCTGCCGCTCTTTGCGAACCAGAGCAAGCTTGTCGCGGCGCTCGTCCAGGGAACCTTTGCGCTCAGCGAGTTGGGCTTTTTCCGCCGCGCTTTCGCGTTCGATATTGGCCAGTTGGCGCAGGGTTTCGTTGAAGGTGTTGAGCTGGTCGAGGCGGGCTTGGCTGACGTAGTCGTAATAGGTGAGGGTGCGGGCGAATTTTTCGGGGTTTTGCTGGTTGAGCAACAGCTTCAAGTATTCCTGTCGCCCGCTCTGGTAGGCCGCCCTGGCTTGTATACCGATCAGCCTCTGCTGCTCGATACGCGCGCCCTCAAGTTTTTTTTTCTCGCCTTCGAGCCGCTGAATCTCGGTCTCGTTGTTCTTGAGCTGCTGCTCAAGGGTATTGATCTGCTTCTCCAGATCGCCCATTTCGGTTTCCGTGCCACGCAGCTGCTTTTGAATGCCGGACTTGTCGGCTTCGATTTTCTTCAGCAGTTTTTGCAGTTCGACAACGTCGCGCTGGGCAGCGTCGAGTTGCTTTTGCGCATCCGCGCGCTCGTCGGCTACGGCCGGGCATAGCAGCAGAGCAAGAACAATGGCAGTCAGGGTGCGAAGCATGGGGCGGGCGATACCGGGATGAAGACGGCCTAGTATGCCCGCGGTGCGCAGCAAAAAAAACGTCCGCGCAGTGCCGGTGGAATAAATGTCGAGTGGGCGGCGGCGTTGAGCTTCGCTTTGCTAACCGAGCCAGCGGATAGCTCACGATCAGGCAACGTCGTGCGCGCGAACGTGGGGAACCAGGCTCGTGATGCGCAGGAAGCTCGTCCGGTCACCCCAACATCGCCTTCAGTACCCCGGCGAAGTCCTGCGCACTGCACTGCTCGTCAATGTGTCGCCCTTCGCGCACCACCCATTTCCCGCCAACCATCACATCGCGCACTTGCCGATCACCGCCGGCAAACAGCCACCGGTTCAGAATGGCGTCCTGTTCGGCGCAGGCGATGTACGGGTCGGTGCCATCCAGCACGACGAAATCTGCTCGTTTGCCGACGGCCAATTGGCCAATCGGCTGACCCAGCGCTTGCGCGCCGCCGAGCCGAGCGGCGTCGTACAGGGTGCGGCCGATCATGGGCTGATCGCTGCGGTAGAGGCGGTTGCGTTTCTGGTCGCGCAGGCGCTGGCCGTATTCGAGCCAGCGCAATTCTTCGGCCACGCTCACCGACACGTGGCTGTCCGAACCAATGCCCAGCCGTCCGCCTTGGGCCAGGTAATCCACAGCCGGAAAAATACCGTCGCCCAGGTTGGCCTCGGTGGTCAGGCACAGGCCAGCGACGGCTTGGCTGGCCGCCATCTGCCGCACTTCTTCTGCGTTGGCGTGGGTGGCGTGCACCAGGCACCAGCGGGCGTCCACCGCGACGTGGTCGAACAGCCATTGCAGCGGGCGCTGGCCGCTCCAGGCCAGGCAGTCGTCCACTTCTTTTTGTTGCTCGGCGATATGGATGTGCACCGGGCTGTCGCTGGCGCTGGCCGCCAGCACCTGCTCGATTTGTGTCGGCGTAACGGCGCGCAAAGAGTGAAAGCACAGGCCCAGGCGCTGGTTTGGCTGATCGGCCAGGGCAGCCTGAAGACGTTGTTGCAACGCGAGGTAGCTGTCGCTGCTATGGATAAAGCGCCGCTGGCCTTCGCTGGGCGGCAGACCGCCAAAACCCGCGTGGGCATACAGCACGGGTAGCAGCGTCAGGCCGATCCCGCTGTCGCTCGCCGCCTGGCTGATGCGCAAGCCCAGCTCAGCCGGATCGCCGTAAGGCTGGCCGTTGACGTCGTGGTGCACGTAATGGAATTCGGCGACGCTGGTGTAGCCGGCTTTGAGCATTTCGATATACAGCTGGCGGGCAATAATTTGAATCTGCTCGGGGCTGAGTGTGGCGACCAGGCGGTACATCAGGTCGCGCCAGGTCCAGAAGCTATCGTTGGGGTTGCCGGCCACTTCCGCCAACCCGGCCATCAGGCGCTGAAACGCATGGGAATGCAGATTGGGCATGCCCGGCAGCAGCGGGCCATTCAGGCGTTCGGCGCCCTCGTCGGTGGCCTCGGTTTGAATCTGTTGCAGCACGCCATCGGCGCCTACGGTCAGGCGCACATTGCGCGCCCACCCATCGGCCAGCAAGGCGCGCTCAGCAAAGAAAGCAGGCATGTTCCGGGCGCTCCAGGGCGAATTCAGGTTGTATATACATATACAGAGGCAAACGTGAAACGTAAACTCTCGCCACCGTCGCGCCAGTCGCGAAGTTTTGCCGAGGAGATTGCTGTGTCCGCTCCACAGTCCGAGATGGCCACCCTGGCCGCGCAACTGGGCGACGAACCTGCGCCGTTGTACGCGCGCGTCAAGCAGATGATCAGCGCGCAGATTCACACCGGCGCCTGGCCGCCCCATCACCGCGTGCCGTCGGAAAGCGAGCTGGTGGCGCAACTCGGTTTCAGCCGCATGACTATCAACCGCGCCCTGCGTGAACTCACGGCCGACGGCCTGTTGGTGCGCATGCAGGGCGTCGGCACTTTTGTGGCGGAGCCCAAAGGCCAGTCGGCGCTGTTTGAAGTGCACAACATCGCCGATGAAATCGCCGCTCGCGGCCATCGCCACCATTGCGTGGTGGTGCGCCTGGAAGAAGAAAAAGCCGGCGCCGAGCGCGCCATGGCGCTGGACGTTCGCGAAGGCGAGCGGGTGTTTCACTCGGTGATCGTGCACTACGAAAACGACGTGCCGGTGCAGATCGAAGACCGCTACGTAAACGCCAGCGTCGCCCCGGATTACCTGACCCAGGATTTCACCGTTGCCACGCCGTACGCCTACTTGATGCAAATCGCCCCGATGAGCGAGGGCGAGCACGTGGTGGAAGCGATTCTGGCCGAGCCGAGCGAATGCAAGCTGCTGCAAATCGAACGCGGCGAGCCGTGCTTGCTGATTCGCCGCCGCACGTGGTCCGGACGCCGCACCGTGACGGTTGCGCGCCTGCTGTACCCAGGCTCGCGCCATCGTCTGGAAGGGCGCTTCGCCTCATGAGTTGGCAGGTGCTGCGCGCCGCTGACTACGTGCGCATGCCGTGGAAAAACGGCGGCGGCAGCACCCTTGAAATCGCCCGCGATGGCGACGGGCTTGAGGCATTCGCCTGGCGCCTGTCCATCGCCGACGTCACCCAGCCGGGACCGTTCTCGGCATTCACCGGCTATCAACGCATCATCACCGTGCTGGAAGGTGAGGGCATGCAGCTTGAAGTGGATGGCCAAATGGGCCGCCCGCTACAGGCGTTGGATGCGTACGCATTTTCCGGCGACAGCCAGGTGCAGTGCAGCTTGCTTGGCGGGGCGATTCGCGACTTCAACCTGATCTATTCACCGCAGCGTTGCAGCGCGCGATTGCAGTGGATGGCAGCGGGGGAGAGCAGCGTGTTCACCTCGGCGGCGACCGTGCTGGTGTTCAGTGCCGGGGATGGGTTGCGGGTAGACGTGAAGGGCGGGGAAGTGGAGCTGGGGCGCTACGACTGCTTGCAGGGCGGCGGTGGCCGGCTGCAAACGTTGCGGTTTCGGGCTGACTATCCGTATTGCTTGATTGAGCTTCAGTCGATCAAAAATCGAGGCTAAGCCTCTCCCACAGGGGCATATCTATTGTGGGAGAGGCTTCAGCCTCGATGCTGTTAATACAACCGATCAAACGCCAGCCACTGTCCAAACGCACCGTTTTCCACCCACGCCCGTGCGGCGGCGATGTCCGGCGCGAAGTAACGGTCTTCATCGTAGTGCGGCACTTCGCGGCGCACCATTTCCAGCACTTCAACCAGCAGCGGCGAGGTTTTCAGCGGCGCGTGCAGGTCAACGCCCTGCGCGGCGCCGAGCAGTTCAATCGCGACCACGGCGCTGCTGTTGCCGGCCATGTCGAGCAGACGGCGGGCGGCGAAGGTAGCCATGGATACGTGGTCTTCCTGGTTGGCTGAGGTCGGCAAGCTGTCGATGGAGGCCGGATGGCCAAGGGTTTTGTTCTCGGAGGCCAACGCTGCGGCGGTCACCTGGGCGATCATGAAGCCCGAGTTCAAGCCGCCTTCGCGCACCAGAAATGCCGGCAGGCCGGACAGCGCCGGGTCGACCAATTGCGCAATGCGTCGCTCCGACAGCGAACCGATTTCGGCAATCGCCAGGGCCAGCACGTCGGAGGCCATGGCCACGGGTTCGGCGTGGAAGTTGCCGCCGGACAGCACGTCGCCATCGGCGCTGAAGACCAAAGGGTTGTCGGAAACGGCGTTGGCTTCACGCAGGAAAATGTTCGCAGCAAACCGCAGATGATCCAGGCAGGCGCCCATCACTTGTGGCTGGCAGCGGAGGGAGTAGGGGTCTTGCACGCGGGTGCAGTCGGCGTGGGATTCGCGAATCTCGCTGGTGCTGCCCAGCAGCTCCCGGTAGAACGCCGCCACATCAATTTGCCCGGCCTGGCCGCGCACCGCTTGAATGCGTGGGTCGAACGGCACCGCTGAGCCTTTCAACGCCTCAACGCTCAAGCTGCCGGCCACGACGGCGGCGCTGAACAATTTTTCCGTCGCGAACAAACCGCGCAGCGCCAGCGCCGTGGACACCTGCGTGCCGTTGATCAGCGCCAGGCCTTCCTTCGGTCCGAGCACCATCGGCGTCAGGCCGGCAATGGCCAGGCCTTCAACGGCGTCCATTTCACGGCCGTTGTGACGAACGCGGCCGATGCCGATCAGCACGGCGGACATATGCGCCAACGGCGCCAGGTCGCCGGAAGCGCCCACGGAACCTTGCGAGGGAATGCACGGGTACACCTGAGCGTTGTACAGCGCGGCGAGGGCTTGGATCACTTCCCAGCGGATGCCGGAAAAACCGCGCGCCAGCGAGCCCACTTTCAGCGCCATGATCAGCCCGACGCTGGCGTCATCCAACAGCGGGCCGGTGCCGGTGCAGTGCGACAACAGCAGGTTGCGCTGCAATTTGGCCAGCGATTCAGTCGGGATCGAGGTGCGCGCCAACAGGCCAAAGCCGGTGTTGATGCCGTAAACCGTGCGCTTGTTGTCGATGATTTCCAGCACCGTGCGGTTGCTGGTGTCGACCACTGCTTTGGCGGCCGGATCGAGTTCGACAGGGCATTGCTGCTGATAAATAGCGCGTAGCTGTTCGAGGGAAAGTTGGCCGGGCTGAAGCAGCAGTGGATTCGACATGGAAGACGTCCTGGAAAAATGCCGGTGAAAGGATGACGAGCACCTATATACACTTGTATATACAGGTTAGGCAAATGGCGAGTCAAAGTCTCTTGCTTAAAGCTTTCCCACAGCAAACGCAGCAAGTTGCGCTTGAAATCACAGACGTTTCTGATCGCCACGGCGCGTTCGGGCTTTGGCGCCACGCTCGCGCCCAGCGCTACGCAGCGGCTATAATCCCCGGCTTTATCAGGCGACCCTCGGTTTGCCGTCCGACTTTTCGCGCAGGCATTGGTCCTGCGTCGTTGCAAGAGGTTTCCCGTGGCATTGACGATTCTCGGCCTTTCCGGCGCCCTCAGTCATGATCCTTCCGCTGCGCTCTATATCGACGGCAAGTTGATCGCGGCCGCCGAAGAAGAGCGCTTCGTGCGCGACAAGCACGCCAAGAACCGCATGCCCTACGAATCGGCCAAGTTCTGCCTGGAACAGGCTGGCATCAAACCGTCGGACGTCGATGTGGTCGCCATTCCCTTCGCGCCTATCAGCATTTTCGGCAAGGCGCGCTGGCACTACGCCAAGCGCTACTGGTACGCGCCGGACCGCTCGCTCGACGCCATCCTGATGGGCAATCGTCGCTACAAGCGCTACCGCAACAAGATCGTCTGGTGCCTCGAGCAACTGGGCTTCGACCCGAAAAAAGTCAAAATCGAGCCGGTCGAGCATCACCTGGCCCACGCCTCCAGCGCCTACCACTGCTCGGGCTTCACCGAGAAAACCGCGATCATGGGCATCGACGGTAAAGGTGAGTACGCCACCACCTTTTTCGGCTATGGCGAGAACGGCAAGATCCACAAGATCAAAGAATTCTTCGACCCGGATTCCCTCGGCGGCCTGTACGGCGCGATCACCGAGTTCCTCGGTTTCGAAATGCTCGACGGCGAGTTCAAGGTCATGGGCATGGCGCCGTATGGCGACGCCAGCAAATACGATTTCTCGCGCCTGGCCAAATTCGAAAACGGCGAGCTGATCATCAACACCGAATACGCCAACGTCATCGGCCTGCGTCGCTATAAAGAGAACGGCAAGGGCTTCTACTTCTCGCCCAAGCTGATCGAGTGGCTGGGTCCGAAACGCGAAGGCGACATCGCCGACGATCCGTACATCCATTACGCCGCCAGCATGCAAGCGCTGTTCGAAAAGCTCGCGCTGCAAATGATGGATTACTACCTGGGCGACATCCTCAAGGAAACCGGCAAAATTGCCTTCGCCGGCGGCTGCGCGCTGAACGTCAAACTCAACCAGCGCATCATTGCCCGCCCGGAAGTCAAAGAGCTGTTCGTGCAGCCGGCCTCCGGTGATGCCGGCACCGCCGTTGGCGCCGCCGCGTACATCTCGCACAAGCGCGGTGTGCCAGTGGAGAAAATGGAACACGTTTACCTCGGCCCTTCGTACTCCAACGAAGACGTGATCGCCGCCTGCGCGCGCCACGTGAGCAAGCCGAAGTGGAAGCAAATCGACAACATGCCGCAGCGCATCGCCGAAATCATGGTCGCCGGCAACCCGGTGGCCTGGTTCCAGGGCCGCATGGAGTTTGGTCCGCGTGCCTTAGGCGGTCGTTCGATCATTGGCTGCCCAAGCATTGCCGGCGTGGCCAACCGCATCAACGAACAAATCAAGTTCCGCGAGCGCTGGCGCCCCTTCTGCCCGTCGATGCTTGATACCGTCGGCCCGCAGATGATCAAGGTCGATCACCCGGCACCGTTCATGACCTTCACCTTTGAAGTGGCGGAAGAGTGGAAAACCCGTGTGCCGGAAGTGGTGCACGAAGACGGCACTTCCCGTGCCCAGGTGCTCAAGCGCGAATACAACCCGCGCTACTACGACATGATGAAGGCCCTGGAAGGCCTGACCGGCAACGGCGTGTCGCTGAACACGTCGCTGAACCGTCGTGGCGAACCGATGATCTGCTCGCCCACCGACGCGCTGAACATGTTCTTCGGTTCGGACCTGCAGTACCTGATCATGGAAGACATTTTGGTGATCAAGGAAGGCGCGGACGGGTATGACACGCTCAACTGAACTGCGCGTTCTGCAGTTCTGCCATGGTTATGACGGGCCGTTTCTGGACTGCGCCCGTCAGTACGCCAGTCTCTTTGACGGCACGCCTTATAAAGTCACCACCGTTTACCTGACCGGTGAACCGAGCGCCGCCGTGGAGGCGGGGTCGGGGTCGGACGAAGTGATTTTTCTCGGCTACCACAGCGCCGAGGTGCGTGGCCTGAAGTTGGCGGCCATTCGCGACATCAAACGCATCACCCGCGAACGCCAGTTCGCGTTTTGCATCGCCCACCGCTTCAAACCGGTGTACGTCGCCTTGCTCGGCAGCAACTTGCCGGTGATCGGCGTGCACCATGCGTTTGGTGACTATCGCCGGCGCTCGCGTTTTCTTTTCGCCAACTGGTTCAAACGCCGCCTGAGCTTGCTCGGGGTGTCTGACGCTGTGCGCGATGACCTGCGCGAAAGCCTGCCAGGCTGGCCGGCTGAGCGCATTGAAACCCTGTACAACCGCGTAGACCCGGCCGCCATTCAAGCCGAGCTGCTCAGCCGCGAGCAGGCCCGTGAAGCCTTGGGCCTGGCAAACGATGCGTGGATTGTCGGCAACGTCGGCCGTCTGCACCCGGACAAAGACCAAACCACGTTGCTTCGCGGTTTTGCTGAAGCCTTGCCAAACCTGCCGGCCAACAGCCTGTTGGTGATCATGGGCAGCGGCAAGCTCGAGGCTCCGCTCAAGGCGCTGGCGCAGCATCTGGGCGTGGCCGAGCAGGTGCGTTTTCTCGGCCAGGTGGCCCACGGTCGCCGCTATTTTCGCGCCTTCGATGTGTTCGCCTTGAGCTCCGATCACGAGCCGTTCGGCATGGTTTTGCTGGAAGCCATGGCCGCCGACGTGCCGGTTATTTGCACCGACTGCGGCGGCGGTGCGGAAGTGGTGGCCGGTGTCGGGCTGTTGTTTGCGCTGGGCGACGCTGCCGAGTTGGCGCGCCAGCTGCAACGCCAGGCGGCGGAAGCTGAGCGCCTGCCTGAATGCCGTGCGCGCATGGCCATGCGGTTGCGCGAGCGCTTCACCGATGAAGCCGTACGCGTGCGCTTTTGGGCCTTGCCAATGATGGCCGGGAAACGATGATTTCTCGCCCCACCGAAACCCTTTGGGCTGACCGCGCACGCGCGCTGGACCGTTACCGCTGGGAGCTGCTGCGCGAGCGCTACGGCGTAGTCGGCAGCGCGTTACGGTTCGCTCGCGAGGCGCTGGCCGACCTGCGCTTCGGCTGGCGTGCCAGGCGTTGTCTGGCCGCGCAACACGCCGCCGAGCCGTGTGACTTCTTGCTGTTGCAGTCGGCCCCCAAAGTGATCGCTTTTGCCCGCAAAAAAGCCTTTATTCAGGCCATGCGCGAGCGCGGTCATTCGTTGATCGAAACGGCGTTGCAGAGCCCACGAATGATTTGCCGCGAGCGCTTGCTCAACGCGCCGCCGCAACCGCTGCCACTGCGCTATTTCGGTTATGCCGCCTACGCGCAATGGCTGGTCAATCACCATCAGCCAGCGGTGCTGCTCAACGACCGCAACGGCAGCCTGTATTCGCCTTTTCTGCGTCTGGCCATGAACACGCGCGGCCGGCCGCTGGTGCAGTTGGCCCATGCCTCAACGGTGGAAAGCTCACGCCGCCTGGGCATGAACGACTACGACTATTACCTGCTATTCGGCCGCAGTTCGCTGGAAGCGCTGCTGGCGCGGACGTTGCGCTTTGGCGACTCGACCGCCGTGTTGGCCGGCTCGCACATGATCGACAGCGCGTATGACTTACCGTTTGCCGACCCGCAACAAAAGCGTCTGCTGGTGCTCGGCGTTGGGCCGGACAAAGAGAAAGAGCCCGGCTATCAGCGCACCTATGCCTTGCTCCGCGATTGGGCCGCTGCCAACCCGAACTGGCAGGTGTTGATCAAGCGCCACCCGCGCAGCCAGGCCGGTTATTGGCGGCCCGTGGCCGATGAGTTGCCCAACGTGCAACTGCTCGCCGCCGAATGCTCATTGGCCGAGGCGCTGGGCCAGGCGTCGGTGGTGGTTAACATCATGTCCAATGCGGTGATTGAGGCTGGCTTGGCCGGTCGCCCGGTGCTGTACGCCAACCTTAGCGAGGATGGCGACATTTTCGCCCAGGAGCGCTTTTTCGGATCGCGGATCGAAACGCCGGCCGCGCTCCAGCAGCGCCTTGAGCAGATCGTCGGTGCTTACGACGAACAGGTGAAAGTCGCTCGCGCCTTCGCGCTGTTTCATCTGTCTCATGGCTCGCAAGGCTTGGCGCAGAACGTGCGTGTCCTCGAGTGCTTGCTGCGCGATCAGCCCCTACCCGACGACATCGAGCACGCCCCTTTGAATGGCACGGATCGACCATGACCCAGTTTCTTTTTTTCTCCCTGGCCAAGCACCAAAGCATCTATTTCCAGCGCCTGCTCAACGAGACGGACCTGCAGGGCAAGGTCGTGGTGCCGGGGCAAATGCCGTGGCCGCGTCCTTGGCAATTGCCGGCCATTATTTCGCGTATCGATTGGGCGCATCTGGTGGAGGAAAAATGCCAGGAGCGGCGGGTCAAAAATAAATACGAAGGCTCGTTTTATCGCGCCTTGCTGCGCCTGGAATTAGCCTGGATCGCCCTGCGCGCCAACGCCTTGCTCAAGCGCGAAAAGCCGAAGAATTTGGTGATGTGGAACGGCTCGCACCGGTACTGCCAATTGCTGCTGGCGCTGAAGCCAGCCACCTGTGGCACGTTCTTCTTTGAAAATGGCTTATTGCCCGACACCACCACGCTGGATGCCAAAGGCGTGAACTTCCGCAACTCTGTGCCGCGCGATCAGGCGTTCTATCTCAACTACCCAGAGCCCGAGGCGGCCGACGGTGAGGACGAGGTGACGCTGATTCCACGCAAGCCGCGCGTGAGCGACCTGGTGCCTATCGAGCTGCCGCCGCGTTACGTGTTCATTCCCTTCCAGGACGACCGCGACACGCAAGTGCGCCTGTTTTCCCCGTGGGTCGGCAACATGCGTGAGCTGTTTGCTTTGGGCGAACGGCTGGCTGCGCAAACCGGCATGACCGTAGTGTTCAAAGAACACCCGTCGAGCCGCGAGGTGTACCCCGATTTGCACCAACGCACCCATGAGCGCCTGTTGTTTGCCAATGGCAATGCCACTCAGCAGTTGATCGAGCAAAGCCAGTTCGTGATCACGCTCAACTCGACGGTGGGGCTGGAGAGTTTGTTGTTGGGCAAGCCGGTGCTCACCCTCGGTCAGGCATTTTTCAATATTCCCGGCGTGGTCATGCACGCCGACTCCGCCGACGAACTGGTGGCGGCGGCCACAAGCTTCCCGGATTGGCCGCTGGATGAACGCGTGAAACGCAACTTCCTGCGCTACCTGGCGCATGACTATTGCATTAAAGGCAGCTGGCAAAACGCCGACGCTGCGCAGTTGAAACGAGTGGCACAGCGCATGTTGAACAAGGGTTGATGGATGAAAGGTATTGCAATACTGCGCAAGGTTTCGTTGCCGAGTTGGGCATGTCTGGGGTTAACGGCGCTGCTGTGCTTCGCCTGGTTTCTCCCCACTAAGCACTACCATCAGGCAATCATTACGCTGTTGTGGCTGCCGGTCATTCCGGCACTGTTTCGCGCCGATTTTCGCGCCGCACTGAAGCAACCTGAGCTGGCATTGTTCGGCTTGTTCATGGCGTGGACCTGGCTGGTGCTGGCCATTAAAGGCAGCGATGACCTGATCGGCGATTACAAGGTCACCCTTTACGTGACGTTATCGCTGCTGGGCATCGTACTGGCCTCGCAAGCACGCATCCGCATCGAGACGTGGCTGTTCGGCGCTGCCCTGTTTGGCGGCGTGCTGTCACTGGCCTCGGTAGCGCATTTCCTTTTGAACCCGCCGCCTTTTGGGCGTGTGGTTGCCTTGGGCGTTTGGAATACCGCGATCATGGCGGCTCATGCCGTGGGCGCTCTGGCACTGCTCGCCTATTTCCTGCGCCCAACGCAACGCTTGCCGATGTGGCAGTTGGGCCTGCTGGCCGTGGCAGCGCTGGGCTATGTCGCGTTTCTCGTCATCAACCAGACGCGTGGCGTCTGGCTCGCCTTGATACTGACCTTTGTTGTGATGGTGGTGGCACTGCGTTCTCGCCGCGGTTACGCGCTCATTGCACTTGGCGTCATTACGATCGCCGTTGTCGCTGTGATCTGCCCGGATGTGCTGACCCAGCGTGGCGCCTCGGCGCGTCCGACGTTGTGGGCTGGCGGTCTGAACCTGATGCTGGGCAATGGGGTGTTGGGCTACGGCTTCAACGAATACGGCATTTTTGTGCCTGAGCTGAACCGCACCTTCAAACACCCGCACAACTTGTTCCTGAACATCGGCGCGCGCGAAGGTGTCATCGGCTTGGCGTTGTACCTGACGTTGTGGGCCAGCGTGGCCTGGCGCGCCTGGGGCCACCGCGCCGAACCGCTCGGTCAGGCGGTCCTGGCGATCTGGGTGTTTGCGACGGTGTCGCTGATGACCGATGGCATCGGCGTGTGGCTCAAGCCCAATGCCGATTGGTTGGTGACCTGGCTGCCGATTGGCCTGAGTCTGGTGCTGGCCAGCCGAAAGTTGGGAAGAAATAAAACAGTCTGAACCCCTCGCTGTCACCTTTATCGAAAACGATAGGGGTGTGCGTCGACTCTCGACGCCTCATGCGAAGAGGGACGCCTTGGATGGGCGAGTTTTACCTTTCTAATAAATCGGTGCCGTTCGAATCATTCGACGCGTGTCGTAACAGCTGCTCTGGTCCGGTATTTATCGTGGCGTCCGGGCCGTCCACTAAAAATTTCCCGCTGGAGCAATACGGCCAGTTCCCGATGATGGCGTTGAACGGCTCGATCTGCCGCTTCACCTCTGTCGGCATGGCGCCCGATTACTACCTGTGCGACGACAGCAGCTTCGTTCGCAACCGTCTGCCATTGATGCTGCAAGCCGTCGAGCATGCTCGCCACCTAGTGCTTTCCCCGCGCGTGATTGAAACCTTGCTGGGCACCGTGCCGGACGCGTTGGAAGGGCGCTCGGTATTTCGCTTCGAGCGAGCAGGGCGCTGCGACGAGGCGCACCGTCATTTGAGCCCACGGCAATTCGCGCGGGCGATGCGCAACGACGACGAGATCGAGTGCAACTATTCCTGGTTCCGGCAAAAGCCCAACCGCATCGGGTTCAGTCGCAATCTACAGAAAGGCTACTTCAACGGCCGCACCGTGCCCTATGCGGGCATCCAGTTGGCCTATCACTTGGGATTTACCCAGGTGCTTCTGGTGGGTGTGGACTTGAACACCAAGGCCGGCCGCTTCTATGAGGACGGCGAAAAAGCGGTGCCCAGTCGCCTGGATGGCGACTTCGATGACTACATTCTGCCGAGCTTTCAGCTACTGGCTGAGCGTGTGATCAAACCGCAATTTCAGGTGTACAACCTGTCCGCCCAAAGCCGTTTACCGGAGCGTTTGATTCCCAAGCTACAGCGCGATCAGCTCGACGCGCTGCTGGCCCGCGCGTAAGCCGCAAGCAAATCGTCCCACGGGAAACCTTCGACCTTGCGCCGCTGTAAATAGCCGCGCAAGTGCTCGAAGTTTCGCCGCACCAGGCGCTTATTCAGCGGCGCGCGCTTGAAGCGCAAGTCGAGGAAATCAATTAGGCCGAAGTCGCCATCGGGCGTGAGCAAGATGTTGCCCAAGTGCAGCGAGCGAAAGTAAATGCCGCGCTGATGCAGGCGATAGATATAAGCCGCCAACTGCGGAAGCAGTTTCAGAAACCGGGGTTTGTCGTGGCGGAACAGGCTATCCAGCGGCTCGCCGGCCAACGGTTGATACAGGCAAGCGCTAACGGCTTTTTCGCGGTCGATCCACACGCTTTCATCAATGATCGGGGTGGCGATGCCAGCCTGTTGCAAGCGTTGCGCATTGCGGCTGAAACGTTGTGCCGAAGGAAGCAAGCGGGCCAGTAGCGGCGTGCGGCGACTGCGCATGATCTTGAGCAAGCGGCCGTCCGCCAAGCGCACCACCTTCGGCCCAAAACTGTCTTTTTCCAGAAGCTCGCCGTGGTCGAGCCAATCTTGCAATTCGTTCGCTGCTACAATCCGCATCTTTTCTCTCAAGCCAGTCGTATGAGGCGTGCCGAATGGCCAAAACCAGTGAGCAATCCAGTCTGAAAGTCTATTTGAGACTGCTCAAG
This sequence comes from Pseudomonas sp. AC136, assembly GCF_979258585.1. NCBI lineage: Bacteria > Pseudomonadati > Pseudomonadota > Gammaproteobacteria > Pseudomonadales > Pseudomonadaceae > Pseudomonas > Pseudomonas sp. AC136. The sequence goes on along the minus strand of NZ_OZ409865.1, from coordinate 2,607,213 downwards.
TATGTGCTGCCGTATTGGGGTGCTTTTGCGATCAGTATTGTCGGTTTCGTGATTTTCGCGTCCAGCCAACCGTTGCTGGCCGACATGCTCAAACACTTTATCCGCGCCCTGGAAGGCACCAACGACACCAAGTTTCTCGGCGTTTCAATGGTCCTTGGCGTGCCGTTGTTGATTGTACTCATTGCCGTCTATCAGGGCATAGGCTCATTTCTGGGCAACTACTACCTGGCAAAAGTCTCCCGTGGCTTGGTCCACGACCTGCGGGTAGCGCTGTTTAACAGTCTGCTGACGCTGCCGAACCGGTACTTCGATAACCACAATTCCGGCCACCTGATTTCGCGTATTACCTACAACGTGACCATGGTCACCGGCGCCGCCACCGATGCTATCAAGGTGGTGATTCGTGAAGGCCTGACCGTGGTGTTTCTGTTCGGCTATCTGGTTTACAGCAACTGGAAACTGACCTCTGTATTGCTGTGCATCCTGCCGGTTATTGCGATACTGGTGACAACAGCCAGCAAGAAGTTTCGCAGCCAAAGCAAGAAAATCCAGGTGGCGATGGGCGATGTAACCCACGTGGCCTCGGAGACCATTCAGGGCTATCGCGTGGTGCGCAGCTTCGGCGGCGAAACCTACGAGAAAACCCGTTTTCGCGAAGCCAGCGAAGACAACATGAACCGCAGCCTGGGCATGACGCGCACCCAGTCGATCTACACGCCAAGCCTTCAACTCGTCATCTATATCGGCATGGCCGTGTTGATGTACCTGGTGCTGTACTTCCGTGGCGATGCCTCGCCCGCCGACCTGGTGGCCTATATCACCGCCGCCGGCCTGCTGCCCAAGCCGATCCGCCAACTGTCAGAAGTCAGCGCCACCATCCAGAAAGGTCTGGCCGGTGCGGAAAGCATTTTCGAGCAGCTTGATGAAGAGCCTGAAGTGGACGCCGGCACCGTGGAGCTGGAACGCGCCACTGGCCTGCTGGAAGTGCGCAATCTGAGCTTCCAATACCCTGGCACCGAGCGTGAGGTACTGAGCAACATTTCCTTCGTCGCCAAGCCTGGGCAAATGGTCGCCCTGGTGGGCCGCTCGGGCAGCGGCAAGTCGACGCTGGCCAATTTGATTCCGCGTTTCTATCACCACAACCAGGGCGAAATTTTGCTCGATGGTCTGGAAATCGAAACCTTCAAGCTGACCAACCTGCGCCGTCATATCGCGCTGGTGACCCAGCACGTCACCCTGTTCAACGACACCGTTACCAACAACATCGCCTATGGCGATTTGGCCGGCGCGCCGTTTGATGCCGTGCGCCAGTCGGCTGAAGATGCGTATGCGGCCGAGTTCATCGAGAAGATGCCGCAAGGCTACGACACCTTGGTGGGCGAGAACGGCGTGCTGCTGTCCGGTGGCCAACGCCAGCGTCTGGCCATTGCCCGTGCGCTGCTGAAAAACGCGCCGCTGCTGATTCTCGACGAGGCCACCTCGGCGCTGGATACCGAATCCGAACGCCATATTCAGGGCGCCCTCGACAAGGTCATGCAGGGCCGTACCACGCTGGTGATTGCCCACCGTCTGAGCACCATTGAAAAGGCCGATCTGATCCTGGTCATGGACCAAGGCGAGATCGTCGAGCGCGGCAGCCACGACGAGTTGTTGGCCCTGAACGGCTACTACTCGCGCTTGCACGCCAAGCAGTTCAAAGACGGCGACGAAGCCGAAGCCGAGCTGCTTCCGGCATGATCGGCCGCGTGTGGCGGGGCTGGCGTGAACGTGGCTGGACCCCGATCGAAGCCGACGCTTACGCCGCCGCCTGGAACCGCTTCGGCGGCAGCGTGGCCACTCATCCGCAGGTCATCGAGCGCCTCGCCGGCCTGGCGGGGCTTCCCGTGCGCTACCTCGGTTGGTTCGCCGGCGCTGAACTGGTCGCCGCCGTGCCGTGCTGGGGTCGCCACTTGGCCTTGTCCAAAGACGTGCTCAAGGCCAAGGGCAAACGCGGGCTGTTCGATCTGGGCAATGCCGAGATCATTCTGCCGGTGGCGCCCGATGTTCAGGTGCCGGTGCGCCAGCGCATGCGCTATGTCTCGGAGCTGAACAGCGGCCGGATCGACACGCTCAAGCCGCAACCTGAAGGCTTGGCGCTGGCCCGCGCCCCCGAGGATTATTCGAAAAAATTCCGCTACAACCAGCGCCGTGAACAGCGCTTGCTGGAGGAGGCGGGCGGGGTGATTCGGCCGATGCTTGATCTGACGCCTGCTGAACAGGCGAGCATTTACGCCGACCTGTTCCAGCGCCGCTGGGGCTTCGAGGCGACCGGCAAGGCGCATTTGGCCGAAGTGTTTGCCCTGCTGCGTGAATTCATGACCGGCTCGCTGATTTACCTCAACGACCTGCCCGTGGCCATCCAGGTGCTGTATCAAGTGCAGGCGCCGAGTTGGGTGAGCCTTGAATACATCAACGGTGGTGTCGACCCGCAGAACCGCGAGTTCAGCCCCGGCAGCGTGCTCAGCTTCGTCAACACCCAAGACGCCTGGGCCGCCGCCCGCGCATTGAATAAACCGCTGCGCTACTCCTTCGGCCGCGCCGACCGCGAATACAAAGACCGCTGGTGCCATAGCGTGCCGGTGTTTCAGGTATAGAGCCCCAGGTTTCCCCCATGAGCACACGCAAGCAGCAGCTTCTTAAACAGCATCGGCGCAACAAACGCCTGTTCCTCGCCATTGCCCTGGTGGTGCTGGCGCTGCTGGGACTGATCGTCGCTTGGTGGCTGGTGCCGCTGTTGCTTGTACTGGGCTGGATCGGCCACGAAGCGTGGTTTGCCGACCATTTGTTCTACTCGCCCAAAGACGATTACCTGTACCGCTTTCCCGCCGGCACGCCACGTTTTGCCGTCACGCTGGCCGACGGCACGGTGCAATTGCGCGATGCGGTGGTCGAAGGCGATACGCTGATTTTGTCGGTACGGGTGCGCGCCACGTTGCTTGGTCGCTTGCTGGATCCGCACGTTCTGGTGGGCGATGACCGCCAGGACTTCGAGCGCGGCGTGGCGGGGCGGCGTTATCTCAATGTGTCCGGTCAGGCCGCCGCCTTGGCGCAAGGACAGCTGACCATCAAGGGCCGCTTCTGCCGCCTGGCATCGGCGGGCGAGCTGTACTGCCTGAGCAACCCGGACTACGCCGAAGAGCCGGTAATGATCCTCGCGCCCCATGCCGACGACGCCGAGCTGGCCGCCTTCGGCCTCTACAGCCGCAGCAAAAATGTCAGCATCGTGACCCTGACCCAAGGCGAAATCGAAGCCGAACGCTTCCAGCAAATGGGCCTCTCGCCGGAAAACGCGGCGCGGCTCAAAGGCCATTTGCGCGCCTGGGACAGCATTACGGTGCCGCAGTGGGGCGGCGTGCCCGCCACCCATTGTCTGCAACTGGGTTATTACTGCCTGCAATTGCCGGCGATGGCCGCCGAACCGGACCAAGCCTTTGGCTCGCGCGAGTCGGGCGAAAGCGATGTGCGCAGCGTGCGGCGGCTCAATCCGCTGCGCTTGCCGAGTGACAGCGATGGCGTGCCGAGCTGGAGTAATTTGCTAGCTGATCTGGTGTTTGCCCTGGAGCACTTCCGCCCGAGCGTTGTGGTTACGCCGCACCCGGAGTTGGATCCACACGCCGACCACGTCGCCACCACCGAGGCCCTGCGTCAGGCTATCGCCCGTAGCACCTGGAAACCGCACACCCTGTTGTTCTACGCCAACCACCTGCACGACAACGACCGTTGGCCCATGGGCCCGGCGGGCAACGGCATTGCTTTGCCGCCCGCCATCTACGCGCTGCCGGCGGACCTGCTGTGGAGCCCGGTACTGAGTGCGGCCACGCAGATCGACAAAGCCATGGCGCTGGGCATGCAGCACGATTTGCAAGGGCGGCCGCCGCTGAAAAAGCGCCTGCGCCGCGTTATTCAACAGCTCCTCGCCGGGCGCCGCTGGCCGGCCACCGGTGAGGATGAGTTCTTTCGCAAAGCGGTCCGACGGCACGAGCTGTTCTGGGTCCGCCGTTTACCTGATTGAGGCGCAGCGCCCGGCCGCTTGAGGCCGGGCGCGTACCTCGCTGTGCTATATTTTTTGCCGCGTTTAAGCGTCCCCGGAGAGTCCATGAAGTTGTCCATGCCCCGTTTTGATCAGGCCTCAGTTTTAGTGGTCGGTGATGTCATGCTCGACCGCTACTGGCACGGCGGCACCTCGCGGATTTCCCCGGAAGCGCCGGTTCCCGTGGTGCGCGTTGACCAGATCGAAGACCGTCCCGGTGGCGCCGCCAACGTTGCGCTGAACATCGCCGCCCTGGGCGCGCCGGCTCGTCTGGTGGGCGTGACCGGCGAAGACGAAGCCGCCGTCAGCCTTGCCGACAGCCTGCAGGCCGCTGGCGTGAGCGCCCAGTTCCAACGTATTGCCGGCCAGCCGACCATCGTCAAACTGCGGGTCATGAGCCGTCATCAGCAACTGCTGCGCATGGACTTCGAAGAACCGTTCAGAACCGACACCGTGGCGCTCACCGCCTCGGTCGAAAGCCAGCTCAACGGCATCAAAGTGCTGGTGCTATCGGACTACGGCAAAGGCGCGCTGAAGAACCACCAGGAGCTGATCCAGGCCGCCCGCGCACGCAACATTCCGGTGCTGGCCGACCCCAAGGGCAAAGACTTCGCCATCTACCGTGGCGCCAGCCTGATCACCCCGAATCTCAGCGAATTTGAAACCATCGTCGGCCGCTGCGCCGACGAAGCCGAGCTGGTCGCCAAGGGCGCCGAGCTGATGCGCGAACTGGAATTGGGCGCCTTGCTGGTGACCCGTGGCGAGCACGGCATGACCCTGCTGCGTCCCGATCATCCGGCCCTGCATCTGCCAGCCCGCGCCCGTGAAGTGTTTGATGTAACCGGCGCCGGCGACACCGTGATTTCCACCTTGGCCGCCTCCATTGCAGCCGGTGAGGAACTGCCGCAAGCCGTGGCGTTGGCCAACCTGGCCGCTGGCATCGTAGTCGGCAAACTGGGCACCGCCGCCATCAGCGCACCCGAACTGCGCCGCGCCGTGCAGCGTGAAGAAGGCTCCGAGCGGGGCGTGCTGACCCTGGATCAACTGCTGACCAGCATCGACGACGCCCGCGCCCATGGCGAAAAAATTGTCTTCACCAACGGCTGCTTCGACATCCTCCACGCCGGCCACGTGACCTACCTCGAACAAGCCCGCGCCCAAGGCGACCGCCTGGTGCTGGCAGTGAATGACGACGCGTCGGTTAGCCGCCTGAAAGGCCCGGGTCGGCCGATCAATTCGGTCGACCGCCGCATGGCCGTGCTCGCCGGTCTGGGCGCCGTGGATTGGGTGGTGTGCTTCAGCGAAGACACCCCGGAAAACCTGCTGCGTGCGGTTAAACCGGACGTGTTGGTGAAAGGCGGCGACTACGGCGTTGAGCAGGTTGTCGGTGCCGATATCGTCAAAGCCTACGGCGGCGAAGTGCGGGTGTTGGGGTTGGTGGAAAACAGCTCCACGACGGCCATCGTTAATAAGATTCGCGAGCGCAAATAATCCGTTGGCCGAGGTGCGCATGGCGCAGCCCACCGAGGGGCCTCCCCCCCTACGTCATTCCCGCGAAAGCGGGAATCCAGGCGCGGTGATTGACTGGTTTACTCCGAATCGCTTTTGCGCAGGCGCACCGCATCGCGGCTAAAGCCGCTCCTACAGTAGATCTGCACATCGGCAACGAATCGGTGGTGCCTGGGCAGCTTCAGCCGCAAGGCGCACTGCGTCCTCCCTTTGGCTGACCTGCCAATCACCCCCGGCGTAGCGGTCATAGGCGCGGCGTTTTGACGCGCGCATGCTGCGGGCATCTTCATCCTGGACGGAAAGATGCCCATGAATGCCGATGTACAAGGCCGCGCTCTGGCCCTTCTCAATCGCATGGCGCAGGCCGATTGGCCTGATCGCCTGAACCTGCGCAAGCCCTTTGAAAAACTCGTTTACAGCGGCAGCCGTGCCAGCTTTCGCATGGCCGCTGACCGCGCGCAAAAAGGCGGCAGTCGCACGCCGCGCAAGGTCGACCCGGACGCGCTGTTTGATTTGTCCCTTAGCGAAGAGCAGCAAATGCTCGTCGATATGCTCGCCGGTTTTGCCAGCGACGTGCTGCGCCCAGCCGCCCACGACGCCGACGCCAATGCTGCCGTCCCCGCTGAATTGCTCAATCAGGCGCAAGACCTGGGACTGACGTTTTACGGCGTCAGCGAAGCCCACGGCGGCATGGCCGGCGAGCGCACCACGGTGAGCAATGCCTTGATCGCCGAAGCGTTGGCCAAGGGCGATATGTCCCTGGCTGCCGCGTTGCTGGTGCCGTTGTCGGCCGCCAATTGCATTCGCCGTTGGGGCTCGCCTGAGCAGCAGCAACGCTGGTTGCCGGCGTTTGTGGGCGAAGCCAGTGCGCCGGTGATGGCCATTGCCGTCAACGAGCCCGAGGCGCTGTTCGACCCGCTCAAGCTGGGCACCAAAGCCAAGCGCAAGGGCAAGCATTACACCCTCAGCGGCGAGAAATGCCTGGTGCTGCGTGGGTTGGACGCCAGCCACTTGATCATCGCCGCGCGCGCCGAAAATGGTCCGGCGCTGTTTATCGTCGAGGCCGGCAGCAAAGGGCTGCAACGTTTCCCCGAGCCGGGCATGGGGCTCAAGGCCGGCGCCACGGCGCGGGTCAAACTCAAGGGCGTGAAAGTGCCGGCTGAACAGCGCCTGAACGCCGAGCACTTCAGCTACCAAAGCTTTCTGGACCACGCCGCGCTGGCCTGGTGTGCACTCGCCGTGGGCACTGGCCAGGCGGCGCTGGAGTACGTGACGACCTACTGCAACGAACGCATCGCTTTTGGTGAACCCATCAGCCACCGCCAGGGCGTGGCGTTTATGATCGCCGACATCGCCATTGAACTGGACGCCATGCGCATGTTGGTCTGGCGCGCCTGCGCCCGCTCCGAGCAAGGGCTGGAATTCCACCGTGAGGCGTACCTGGCGCGCCTGTTTTGCGCAGAAAAAGCCATGAAAATCGGCACCGACGCCGTGCAGTTGTTAGGCGGCCATGGCTTTACCAAAGAACACCCAGCCGAGCGCTGGTACCGCGACCTGCGCGCCGTGGCCGTAATGGCCGGCGGCCTGCAACTGTGAGCAGGGAGTTACGCACATGAACCTGGAAACCCCGAAAAAATTCTCTGGCCTGGTGCATCAGGCGCACCAAGTGGCGGCCAACTATTTCCGGCCGATTTCGCGTAAATACGACAAGGCTGAACACGCCTACCCGAAAGAACTCGACCTGCTCGCCGCGCTACTGGACGGCATGAACGCTGGCTCGCCAGACGCCATTGGCGCCACCTCGGCGAGCAAGCGCGGCGCGGCTAAATCGGTGGAAGAGGGCGTGAAAAACGGCGGTAATCTGTCGGCGCTGCTAGGCGTGATGGAGTTGTGCTGGGGCGACGTCGGCTTGCTGCTGGCCATGCCGCGCCAAGGCTTGGGTAACGCTGCCATTGCCGCTGTGGCCAACGACGAACAGTTGCAACGCTTCAACGGTACCTGGGCGGCGATGGCGATCACCGAGCCGAGCTGCGGCTCCGACTCCGCCGCCATTCGCACCACAGCGCGCAAGGACGGCGACCACTACGTGCTCAACGGCGAAAAAATCTACGTCACCTCCGGCGAGCGGGCTGACTCGGTGGTGGTCTGGGCCACCCTGGACAAAGCCCTGGGCCGCGCGGCGATCAAGTCATTCGTGGTCGAACACGGCACGCCCGGCATGAGCGTGACGCGGCTGGAGAAAAAGCTCGGCATCAAAGCGTCGGACACCGCCTCCATCAGCTTCAACGACTGCCGGGTGCCGGCTGCCAACCTGCTCGGCAATCCGGAAGTGGACGTGCAGAAAGGTTTTGCCGGGGTGATGGAAACCTTCGACAACACGCGGCCGCTGGTGGCCGGCATGGCCATCGGCGTGGCAAAAGCGTCGCTGGACCGCACGCGCGAATTGCTCAAAGACACCTTTCGCTTCGACTATGCCAAGCCCTTGCTTGCCGTCAGCCATGCCGAGGCGACGCTGTACCGCCTGGAAGCCGAGTGGGAAGCCGCGCGGCTGCTCACCTTGAAAGCGGCGTGGATGGCCGATAACAAGCTGCCCAACTCAAAGGAAGCGTCCATCGCCAAAGCCAAGGCCGGACGCGTGGCGAACGAAGTGACGCTTAAATGCGTGGAGCTGGCGGGTGCATTGGGCTATGGCGAGGACGAGCTGCTAGAGAAATGGGCGCGGGATTCGAAGATTCTCGACATCTTCGAAGGCACCCAGCAGATACAACTGCTGATCGTGGCGCGGCGGTTGCTGGGGAAAAGCTCCAGCGAGTTGAAGTAGCGCGTTAATCAAAAGCATCGCGGCTAAAGCCGCTCCCACAGGTCGTGCGTTTCTGTGGGAGCGGTTGGGCGGCATTCCGATTAGCCGCGAGCTTTTCAGCTAGCCACCGCTCTCGCCTGGGGCTTTTTTGCGCCCAATCCTTGCTGGGCAACCCAGTCTTTCCAGCGAACCCGTTCTTCTCGCACTAACCACCCTTCCTGCGGGGCAAAGCTTTCGGCGAGGAAAATACCGCGCGTGCTGGCCGGCACCAGCGCGCCTTGCTTGAGGGTAAGCAGCTCCGCGCTCGGTTTGCCCTGGTTCAAGGGAATCAGATAGAGGTCGGGTTTGGTGCGGTCGAGGCGGGCGACCAGTTTGCCGTCTTCCAAACGCTCGTCGACGTGAAACAGGCTGAGCTGACGCGCCTCTTTCGGCAGTTCCAGGCGCAGGTCGTAAACCAACTGCAACGACGAAGTCGGCACGTGCACATAGGCGCGCGGGCGTTCGATCAGGGTCAGGTTGCCACAACGAATCGGCCGCGCCGCGCCGGATAACGGACTTAGGCTGAAGCTCGTCGACTCGCGGTAACGCAGGGCGCTGTGATATGGCGTGGGCAGCCAGGTATCGCCAAAGCGCCCACCCAACCAGCCTTCCGGTGTTTCCAGCAAGCATTCTTCGGCGACTTCCTGAATGGCGGTCAGCAGCGGCAGGTTGAGTTCGTGGGCCGGCACGTAGCCGGAAATCAGCTTGAGCACCACATCGCCACGGTCCAGACGGCGCTGGCGAACCAGTACCCAGTAATCGCGGCCTTGCCAGTTCAGCGTCAGGCGAACAGACACGCCCAAGTTGGCCAGATCGACTTGAAACCGCTCGGCGTTATCCAGCGGCAGGGGCTGGCGGCGATCCAGCACCTGGGAAAAATTCAGCGGTGGGCCAATGCCCTGGTAGCTCAGGCCGGTGGCGCTGGCTTCGACATGCAGCGCCAAGGTTTTGAAATCAGTGGGGGCCTTGCGGACGAGGACCTTCGGCATATCGGCTCCTTCCTGGGGACAGCTACTGCGCATGCTCGCTGATGATTGTTACGGCTCAGCGAATGGCGGTCGTTATTGTTTTAACCCCGCCCGAGAGAGTGGATAACGGACGCGGCTGTAGAGACGTTGTGTGACAGGTGCAGCGGATTGATGGTTCCGACTATCGCGCTGGCGACAGCCGGGTGCGCAAAGGCCAATTCGAAGCTGGCACGCACCGGATCAATGCCCGGTTCCAGACATACATGCCCGCTGGCCAGGGCTTTCTTCAGCAGAATGCCTTTGCCGTGCTGCCAAGCGTAGTCGAGCACCGGACGTTCGCCCTGCTCATTGAGGTTGTAGGTGACCATGGCGCAGTCGCCGTGCTCCAACGCCAACAAGCCGCCTTCGACGGTTTTGCCGGAAAAGCCGTAAGCGCCGATTTTGCCCTCTGCCTTTAGCGCCGCCAGGGTTTGATACACCTCATGTTGGTGCAGCACGTCGAGGTCGTTGCCGTCGGAATGCACCAGCACCAGGTCGATGCGGTCGGTTTCCAGGCGCGTGAGGCTGCGCTCCACCGACAGTCGGGTGTGGGCGGCGGAGAAATCATGATGCGAAAGGCCGTCGGTAAATTCTTCGCCGACCTTGCTGACAATCACCCATTCATCACGCTGGCCACGCAGCAGCGGCCCCAGCCGCTCTTCACTGCGGCCATAGGCGGGCGCGGTGTCGATCAGGTTGATGCCCAGCTCGCGCGCCAGGCTCAGCAGCAGGCGCGCTTCGTGGTCGTCGGGAATCTGAAAACCATTCGGGTATTTCACCCCTTGGTCGCGGCCCAGCTTGACGGTGCCCAGCCCTAGCGGCGACACCCGCAGGCCGGTGCTGCCGAGCGCGCGATGCAGATCGTGCAGGGTTTTCTGGCTCATGGCAGCAGCGCCTCCCAGGCCGTGGGCGCCACGGATGGGCGTGGCAATTCGGGCAGGGCCGGGTGATTGCCGGGCTGCACGTTGTCGCGTTTCAGCGCAGCCAGCACGCGGTCGGCGAAGTCGGGGGCGAGCGCCAGTTTAGTGGGCCAGCCGATCAGCAGGCGTTTGCTCTCGGTGAGGAAGGCGTTGTCGGGGCGAACCAGACCGCTTTGCGCAGGCTCGGCGCGGTCGACGCGCAAGGTGGCCCAATGCGCTTGACTGAAATCGACCCACGGCAGCAGGTTGCTCAGCTCTTTCTGCGCGGCGGCAATTTGCGCCTGGCCGTCGCGAGCCACGCCGTCGGCTTCGGCGAGGTCGCCGCCCAAGTACCACAGCCATTGGCCATCAGCGGTGGGGTGGCTGGTGACGGTGACGCGCGGCTTGGGCCCGCCGCCGAGGCAATGGGCGTACAGCGGTTTGAGTGTCGGCCCCTTGACCATCACCATGTGCAGCGGCCGGCGCTGCATCAACGGTTGGCTCTGGCCGAGCGCCGTGAGCAATGCGGCGTTGCCGGCGCCAGCGCTGAGCACCACGCGTTGGGCACGTATTTCACGCCCGTCGACCGTAAGGCCCGCCAGCTCGCCGTTTTCCAGCAGCGGTTCGATGTGTTCGCCGCTGAGCAAGCTGTCGCCCGCCAGTTCGGCCAGGCGCTGGATCAGGCTCGGCACATCCAACACCAGCTCATTGAGGCGGTACACCTTGCCTTTGAATTTGGGGTCTTGCAGGGCGGGCGGCAGGTCGGCGCCTTTGACTTGATCGACGCGCGAACGCACGGCTTTGCTGGCGAAAAAACTGGTCAGGTTGCCGGCCAGGGTGCCGGGAGACCACAGGTAATGCGCGTTGGAAAGCACGCGCGCGCCGCGCAAGTCCAGCTCGCCGCTGCCCTCCAGCGCCTCGCGCCAGCGGCGCGGCATATCGGCGATGGCTTCGGATGCGCCGGTCAGCGCGCCGTGTAACGCGTACTTGGCGCCGCCGTGAATGATGCCCTGCGACTTCACGCTCTGCCCGCCGCCCAGGCTGGCGCTTTCAACCAATAGAGTGGCGAAACCTTGTTGGCGCAAGCGCGCATTGAGCCACAGGCCGGCAATGCCGCCGCCAACGATGAGAATGTCAGTACTAAGGGCTTGGGACATGGGAGCTGCCTTCAGAAAAACAGGGCGGCAGTATAACGCTGGGTTTCGAGGGTAGGGCGGCTTGCTATTTCCGTAGGAGCGAGCTTGCTCGCGAAGCACTTCTGGCACGAGGCCCATTCGCGAGCAAGCTCGCTCCTACAAAAGCGCGTTGGCGTCAGTGCCCGGTCGTGCTGGAAAACAACTGAATAACCACAACCCCCGCCACGATCATGGCCATGCCCAACATCGCCGGTACATCGAGCTTCTGGCTGTAAATAATCGCCGCCGCGATGCTCACCAGCACGATGCCCAACCCGGCCCACACCGCGTACGCCACGCCGACCGGAATGCTGCGCACCACCAGCGTCAGCATCCAGAAGGAAATGGCGTAGCCAACGATCACCAGCACCAATGGCAGCGGCTTGTTGAAGCCGTCGATGGCTTTCATTGAGGTGGTGGCGATCACTTCCGAGGCAATGGCGATGCCGAGGTACAGGTAACCGGACATGGCGGCGCTCCTTATATAGGCGACTGTTTCGATGGCGGGATTCTAAGCGCTGTGGCGATGGGATAAAGTCATTAGCTATCGGGTTTGGAGATAGGTTGCCGCCATGCAGTGGAACTTCGAGCAGTTGCGGTTGTTTGTCAGCGTGGCGGAAAGCCAGTCGTTCTCGGCGGTTGCCCGGCGTTTGGGGCGTGCGCAGTCGGCGGTGAGCAGCGCTATTGCGCTGTTGGAGGCCGACTTGGGCATGTTGCTGTTCGACCGCAGCAGCGGCCGTCAACCGCGTCTCACCGAGGCCGGACAGGTGCTGCTGGAAGATGCGCGGGAAATCTTGCGCCAGTGCGAGCGCTTGGAAGGTCGCGCGATGGGATTGGTAAAGGGCGAAGAAGCGTGCCTTCGTCTGGCACAAGATGAGGCCATGCCCTACCAACCTGTACTCGATAGCCTTGAAGCGCTGGCCCGGCAATTTCCGCGCCTGGAAGTGCAGTTGTCCAGCGGCGCGCAGGGCGATGTGGCGGGGAAACTGCTGGACCGGCGCGCTGACCTTGGCTTGCTGTTCCACCACGAAAACATGCCGCGCGCCTTGGAGCGTCAGCGCCTGGGCACGATCGAGATGGTCACCGTGTGTGGCGCCGGGCACGCCCTGGCCAAGGCGCACTACGTTGACCGACATGCGCTGGCGCAACACCGCCAACTGCTTATGGCGCCGCAGGAACGGCACTACCCGGGCGGCGAGCAAATCAGTCCGGCTGTGTGGCGCACCGACAGCTTCTATTCCATGGCTGAGCTGGTGATGCGTAACTTGGGCTGGGCCTGGCTGCCGCGCCACGTCGCGCAATACCCGACCTATCTCAATCAATTGGTGGAACTGCGCAGCGACTGGACGCCGCCACCGCTGGTGGTCGAATTGGTCTGTCGCCGCGACGAAGCCTTGGGGCCCGCCGCCGTGTGGCTGGCCGACTGCTTTGCTGAGCACCTGCAAGCAATCGGCTAAGCGAGGCGCTTCATCTTGATGGTGAACTCAGTAAACTGCGCGGCATGAATAGAACCCTCTACACCGTACTGTTTCACCTGGCCCTGCCGCTGATTGCGCTGCGTCTGTTGCTTCGCGCCCGCAAGGCGCCGGCCTACGGCCAACGCGTCAATGAGCGCTTCGCTATCGGTTTGCCGCCGCTGAAAACCGGCGGCATATGGGTGCACGCCGTGTCGGTGGGCGAGAGCATCGCCGCCGCGCCGATGGTGCGCGCTCTGCGCCAGCGTTATCCGCAGCTGCCGATCACCGTCACCTGCATGACGCCCACGGGCTCCGAGCGCATTCAGGCGCTGTTTGCTGGCGACCCGCTGATTCAACATTGCTATCTGCCGTATGACTTGCCGTGGGCGGCGGCGCGTTTTCTCGACCGCGCGCAGCCGAGGTTGGCGATCATCATGGAAACCGAGCTGTGGCCCAACCACATTCACCAGTGCGCGCGGCGGGGCATTCCGGTGGCGCTGGCCAACGGGCGCCTGTCTGAACGGTCGGCGCGCGGCTATGGGCGTTTCGCCAAGCTGACTGCGCCGATGCTGGCCGAAATGAGCTTGCTGGCCGTGCAAACCGACGCCGAAGCCGAGCGCTTTCGCAGCTTGGGCGCGCGGCCTGAATGCGTAACGGTTACCGGCTCGATCAAGTTCGACCTCAGCATTGACCCCGAACTGCTGCAACGCGCCCACGCGCTGCGCATTGAATGGCAGGCCGAAGGCCGTCCGGTGTGGATCGCCGCCAGCACCCATGCCGGCGAAGACGAAATCGTGCTGGCCGCCCACCAACGCTTGCTCGCCGAGCGCCGCGATGCGCTGCTGATTCTGGTGCCGCGCCATCCTGAGCGCTTCAACAGCGTGTTCGAGTTATGTGGCAAAGCCGGTCTGAACACCGTGCGCCGCTCCACCGCCGCGCCGGTCAACGACACCACGCAAGTGCTGCTCGGCGACACCATGGGCGAGCTGCTGTTTCTCTATGCCCTGGCTGATGCCGCGTTGGTCGGCGGCAGCCTGGTCGCCAGTGGCGGGCATAACCTGCTGGAACCGGCCGCGCTCGGCAAACCGGTATTGAGCGGACCGCATCTGTTCAACTTCCTCGATATTGCTGCGCAATTGCGCGATGCCCAGGCCTTGCGCGAAGTGAAGGACGCCGAGGCGCTGGCGGAAGCGGTCGGCGAACTGTGGCAACAACCGCAGCAGGCTGCGCAAATGGGCGCGGCGGGGCTGGCAGTGATGCAGCGCAACAAGGGCGCGCTTGAGCGGTTGCTTGTCGGCCTGGGCGCGTTGTTGAAGTAAGACGGTGGCCAGGCAATCGCATCGCGGCTAAAGCCGCTCCTACAGGCTGTGCAACCTGTGGGAGCGGCTTTAGCCGCGATGCTTTTTGACTGCTCCAGCCGCCCGTAAAAAAACCGCCCATCTCGGGCGGTTTTTTTCTTCTTAGAAGCGGAACACTTCAGTCTTGGGAATTTGCGGCGGCTCTGGCGGTGGCCAGGCAATCGCATCGCGGCTAAAGCCGCTCCTACAGGCTGTGCAACCTGTGGGAGCGGCTTTAGCCGCGATGCTTTGTGACTGCTCCAGCCGCCCATAAAAAAACCGCCATCTGGGGCGGTTTTTTTTCTTCCTAGAAGCGGAACACTTCGGTCTGCTGCCTAACCGGCGCCGCCTTCGGAATTTGCGGGGGTTCCGGCGTTTTGGCCGGTGTGGGCACCGCCGCTGGCTTACGCGTTTCTTCGGCGATGGGCTGCTCCGACATCGGCTTGATGGCCGTCGCCAATTGCTCGGCCAAGCGCCGCAGCACCACGCTTTGCGCCCGCACCTGATCGGCCGAGCCGCCCAGGTGGGGTTCTTCGATATGAATCAGGCGGCTGTCACGCAGTTGGCCGCGACGGTCCAGCAAGCGCCACTGCGCATCCAGCACCGCTGGCTGCAGCGGGCCTGAGTCCATGCGGCTGATGGTCAATTCCACTTGAACGTCGGGCACGAACCCAGCACCGCCAGGCGCCATTACCAGGCGTTGGGTTTCCAGGCGCGAGGCCAGTTGGCGCAGCAATACTTGATCGATATCCGCGCCCAGCGCTCCGGCCCAGCGGGCTTCAGTGGCGGGCGTCAGGCTGCCGTCTGGTTGGCGTTGCAGCAGGGTGGGTTGTTGCAGGTAGTCGGCGATGGACACCGGCCCCAGCAGCACCGCGACGCCTTTGTTGGCGACGGGCATTTTCGGGTTGCCACTGTCGAGTTGGTACAACGTCACTGGTTGCTGAGCGACGCAGCCGACCATGCTCAACAGGCTGGTCAGTAAAAGCAGCGAGGAAATTCGCAACGAAATCATCTATCTCATCCAGGCAGCGGCGCGGGGCCGCTTGCAGTCAAAACACTGGGCCAAGGCCGGCTATCATCCGACAAAGCTGCCTGTGACTCCAGCCTTGCGAAGGTTACGGCGTGCTTCGCGATGGCGATTTAGAGCGGTGCAGGGAGGCAAAACGCGCCGATCTGGTAGCGAACGGCGCGCTTCAAGCGGCAATGCGCGCCCTTCGTGTAGTTACGCCTCGACGAGCAATCCATCGACACGCTGGAAGCCACGGGGCAGTTTGTTGCCGCGGCGGCCGCGTTCGCCTTTGTAATGCTCCAGATCGTCGGCTTTCAGCGACAGGGTGCGCTTGCCGGCTTGCAGCACCAGCGTGGCGCCTGCAGGCAACACGGCCAGTCCGGTGACGAACTCTTCGCGATTGGCGACGCGATCACCCGGTACGCCGATGATTTTGTTGCCCTTGCCTTTGCCCAGTTGCGGCAGGTCGGCGACTTTGAACAGCAGCAGGCGGCCTTCGGTGGTCACCGCCGCCAGCCAATCTTCCTCGCGGTTCGCCACCGGCTGCGGCAGCAACACTTTAGCGCCGTTGGGCAGGCTGAGCAGGGCCTTACCGGCCTTGTTCTTGGCTTGCAGGTCTTCACCTTTCACCACGAAGCCGTAGCCGGCGTCGGAGGCGATGACGAACAGTGCGTCGTCCTCGGGCAGCAACACGCATTCGAACGTGGCGCCTGGCGGTGGCGTCAGGCGGCCGGTCAACGGTTCGCCCTGGCCCCGTGCGGACGGCAGCGAATGCGCCGCCAGCGAGTAGCTGCGCCCCGTCGAGTCGATAAATACCGCGTACTGGTTCGAGCGCCCCGGTGCCGAGGCTTTGAATTCGTCGCCGGCTTTGTAGGAGAGCGAGGTGGCGTCGATGTCGTGACCTTTGGCACAGCGCACCCAGCCTTTTTCTGACACCACCACGGTGACCGGTTCGGTGGGCATCAGCTCGGTTTCCGACAGCGCTTTGGCTTCGGCGCGCGCCACGATGGGCGAGCGGCGGTTGTCGCCGTAGGTTTCGGCGTCGGCGATCAGCTCGCTGCGCACCAGTTTGCGCAGCTTGGTTTCGCTGCCCAGCAGGGCCTGCAGCTTGGCTTGTTCTTTGGCGAGTTCTTCCTGTTCGCCACGGATTTTCATCTCTTCCAACCGTGCCAATTGGCGCAGGCGGGTGTCGAGGATGTAATCGGCCTGGGTGTCGGTCAGCGCAAAGCGCTCCATCAGCACCGACTTGGGGTGGTCCTCGGTGCGGATGATATGAATGACTTCATCCAGGTTGAGGAAGGCGATCAGCAAGCCGTCCAACAGGTGCAGGCGGCGCTCGACTTTATCCAGACGGAATTGCAGGCGACGGCGCACGGTGCCGATGCGGAACACCAGCCATTCGCTGAGCAGGTCGCGCAGGTTTTTCACCTGCGGTTTGCCGTCCAAGCCAATGATGTTGATGTTCACCCGGTAGCTGGATTCCAGCTCGGTGGTGGCAAACAGGTGCTGCATCAGCTCGTCGGCATCGACGCGGTTGGAACGCGGAATGATGACGATGCGGCACGGGTGTTCGTGGTCCGACTCATCGCGCAGGTCAGCGACCATTGGCAGCTTTTTCGCCTGCATCTGGCCGGCGATCTGTTCCAGCACTTTGGCGCCCGACACTTGGTGCGGCAGCGCGGTAACAACGATGTCGCCATCTTCCACGCGGTACACCGCGCGCATACGCACCGAGCCTTTGCCGGTTTCGTAGATTTTCAGCAGGTCGGCGCGCGGGGTAATAACTTCGGCTTCGGTCGGGTAATCCGGGCCGAGGACGTGTTCGCAGAGCTCTTCAACCGTGGCCTTAGGCTCATCGAGCAGGCGAACGCAGGCGCTCGCCACTTCACGCAGGTTGTGCGGCGGCACGTCGGTGGCCATGCCCACAGCAATACCGGTGGTGCCATTGAGCAGCAGGTTGGGCAGGCGCGCCGGCAGTACAGCGGGTTCGTCGAGCGTGCCGTCGAAGTTCGGCACCCAGTCGGCGGTGCCTTGGCCCAATTCGGTGAGCAGCACTTCCGAGTAACGCGACAGGCGCGCTTCGGTGTAGCGCATGGCGGCGAAGGATTTCGGATCATCCGGCGCGCCCCAGTTGCCCTGGCCGTCGACCAGCGTGTAGCGATAGCTGAACGGCTGGGCCATCAGCACCATGGCTTCGTAGCACGCGGAGTCGCCGTGGGGGTGGAACTTACCCAGCACGTCACCGACGGTACGCGCCGATTTCTTGTGCTTGGAATCGGCGTCCAGGCCCAGCTCGCTCATGGCGTAAATGATGCGCCGCTGTACCGGCTTCAGGCCGTCGCCAATGTGCGGCAGGGCGCGGTCCATGATTACGTACATGGAATAGTTGAGGTAGGCCTGCTCGGTGAAGTCGGCCAGGGAGCGCCGCTCCACGCCGTCCAGGCTCAGGTCTAGAGAGTCGCTCATGCGTGCCTCATTGTGTGGTGGTCTGGCGCAGCACCAAGGTGCCGTCGCGCTGGGTGAATTCCAGTTGTTTGAGTGCGCTCATGCCCAGCAGCACTTCGTCGCCCTGCATGCCGGGCGCCACCAGGGCGCGCACGTTGTGCAGCACGATCTCGCCCAATTGCAGGCTGTCGATTCGGGTGCGGTAACCGGTGCTCATGCCGTTGGCAGTGCTCACGGTTACCGGCGCGCCGCGTTCCAGTTTGAGGCTGTCGGCTATTTCGCCGGGAATGGCCACGTCGGTGGCGCCGGTGTCGAGCATAAACAGCACGGTGTTGCCATTAATGGCGCCGGTAGAAACAAAGTGGCCTTGGCCATTTCCGGCCAGGCGCACTTCGATAAAGCCCTGGCCGTGGGACGAGCTCGGCACCTGGTTCGGGTTGTGCTTTTTCTCTTCCCACTGCCCGAAAAAGTGCGTGGCCAACGCCAGGCCGGCGCCCCAGAACAGCACCCACATCACGCGACCGGCGCGGCGGCCGACGGTTTGTTCGGTCACGGCTTGGCGCTCCAGCCATCAGCCGGCGCGGCAAACCGCCAGACGATAGGGCGGTCTTCACCGTCGCCACGGGCTTTGTTGCCGTTGTCGACGCCGATCCAGGCACCTTTTTCGTCGATGGTCAGCGCTTCAGCCATGCCCCACGGCTCGTCGTACTTGCGCGCATCGGTCAGCGCTTCGCTGGCGAACGACCAGCAGCGCTCGGCTTCGCCGGTATCCACGGCGCGGCGGCAGATGCGGTGGGTCAGGCGCTCTAAGGTGTACAGATGGTTTTTGTACAGGGCCAAGTCGCCGAAGTCTTTGGGCATGGGTTTGGTGCCCATTTGCGGCGGCGGCAACTCGTCGCCGCCCTCGCTCATCAGCACACAGCCGCCGGCACATTTCCAACTGCCTTCGGATTTGTGCAGCACCAGCAAACCCCGGCGCTCGCGCTCGGCCGCCAGCCACAGACGCTCGGCCTTGGCGTCGATGGCGAGGCCTTCAAACAAGGCGTTGAAATGCAGCAGCATGCCGCGAGCCCGGGCCTGTCGAACCAGGCTCGGCGGCAGGTTGAGCCATTCGCCGGTGCCGGCCGGTGGCAGCATGAGCACCGCCGACGCGGCCTCACTGACCAGGTAGCGATTGCCCTTGGCGTCGCAACTGATGCCTTCGAAATCCAGCGCGCCGCCACGGGTCAGGCTGGCGAGCCAATTACGTACGCGTGTGCCCCAGGGCAGCGGGCTTTGCGGCGCGGGCGGCGCGTCGAACAGTTCCACCTCGGCCTGAAGCACGGCGCCTTTGCTGGTGAGACGGTAAACGCGATCATCGTCGCGGTCGGACACCGTCCATAACGCATCGCCGCACCAGGCCAGGCCAGATAAATTGCCGGTTGGCATGCCGTCCACCGCCTGTTCGCTGAGCAGTTTCAGCTCTTCGAAAGGCGGCGTAGGGGCCGGCGCTTGCTCGGGTTCGGCGGCATCCATGGCCACCACCGGTTGCGGCTTGGCGGCCGCAGGTGGAGGCGAGGTTTGCGCGAAAACGGGAGCAGCTATCAGCAGCAGGGCCGCGAACAGCTGGCGCATCAGGTCAGAACCTCGGCCAGGTCGCCCTTGGATTCCAGCCAGGTTTTGCGGTCGCCCGCGCGTTTTTTCGCCAGCAACATGTCCATCAATTCCTGGGTCAGCTCGAAGTCTTCCAGGGTCAACTGCACCAGGCGGCGCGTATTGGGGTCCATGGTGGTTTCGCGCAGTTGCGGCGGGTTCATTTCACCCAGACCTTTAAAGCGCGTGACCTGCGGCTTGCCGCGTTTTTTCTCGGCCACCAGGCGGTCGAGAATGCCATCGCGCTCGGCTTCGTCGAGGGCGTAGTAAATTTCTTTGCCCAGGTCGATGCGGTACAGCGGCGGCATCGCGACATACACGTGGCCGGCATCGACCAGCGCGCGGAAGTGCCGCACGAACAAGGCACAAAGCAAGGTGGCGATGTGCAGACCGTCCGAGTCGGCGTCGGCGAGGATGCAAATTTTGCCGTAGCGCAACTGCGAAAGGTCCGCCGCGCCGGGGTCGACGCCAATGGCGACGGCAATGTTGTGCACTTCCTGGCTGGCCAGCACTTCGCCGCCGTCCACTTCCCAGGTGTTCAGAATTTTGCCGCGCAGCGGAAGAATGGCTTGGAATTCTTTGTCTCGCGCTTGCTTGGCCGAACCGCCAGCGGAATCACCTTCCACCAGAAACAGCTCGGAGCGCATTGGGTCCTGACCGGCGCAGTCGGCCAGCTTGCCAGGCAACGCCGGGCCTTGGGTGATGCGTTTGCGTTCGACTTTCTTACCGGCTTTCAGGCGGCGCCCGGCGTTGCTGATGGCCAGTTCCGCCAATTGCAGACCGAGTTCCGGGTGTTGGTTCAGCCACAGGCTAAAGGCATCTTTGACCACGCCGGAAACAAAGGCCGACGCTTCACGGGAGGACAAGCGCTCTTTGGTCTGCCCGGAGAACTGCGGCTCCTGCATCTTCATCGACAGCACAAAAGCGATGCGTTCCCACACGTCTTCCGGCGCCAGCTTCACGCCGCGCGGCAGCAGGCTACGGAATTCGCAAAACTCGCGCATCGCATCCAGCAGGCCTTGGCGCAGGCCGTTTACATGGGTGCCGCCTTGGGCGGTAGGAATCAGGTTGACGTAGCTTTCCTGCACGCTTTCGCCGCCTTCGGGCAGCCACAGCAAGGCCCAGTCAACGGCTTCTTTATTACCGGCCAGGCTGCCGCAGAACGGCTCGTTGGGCAGACGCTCAACTTCAGCGACGGAATCGGCCAGGTACGAGCGCAGGCCATCTTCGTAGAACCATTCAATTTTTTCGCCGCTGGCTTTGTCTTCAAAGCTCACCGACAGGCCCGGGCACAGCACGGCCTTGGCCTTGAGCACGTGCTTGAGGCGGCTGACGGAGAATTTGTGCGAGTCGAAGTATTTGCCGTCGGGCCAGAAATGCACGCTGGTGCCGGTATTGCGCTTGCCAACGGTGCCGATCACTTCCAGATCAGTGGCTTTGAAGCCGTCGGCGAAGGTCATGCGGTATTCGTTGCCGTCGCGTTTTACCCGCACTTCCACGCTGGTGGACAGGGCGTTGACGACCGAAATACCCACACCGTGCAGGCCACCGGAGAACTGGTAGTTTTTGTTCGAAAACTTACCGCCGGCATGCAGTTTGGTCAGGATCAGCTCAACGCCCGGCACGCCTTCTTCAGGGTGGATGTCCACCGGCATCCCGCGGCCGTCGTCGCACACTTCCAGCGAGTTGTCTTCGTGCAGGATTACCTGCACCGATCTGGCGTGGCCGGCCAGGGCTTCGTCGACGCTGTTGTCGATCACTTCCTGGGCCAGGTGGTTGGGACGGCTGGTGTCGGTGTACATGCCCGGGCGCTTGCGCACCGGATCGAGGCCGGAAAGGACTTCGATGGCGTCTGCGTTGTAAGAGCTGGAACCTTGCTGGGCCATGGGGTCTCGTTCGTCAGTCGTTAAATGTCGGAAAAGTCGAAATCGCGCCAGGTGCTCGAGGCAAACCCGGCAAACGCCAGCAAGGCCGGCAGGCGCTGGGCAAAACCCTGGAAGCCATGGTCGCCACCTGCCTGAATGCGCAGGGCGCAGTCCCGGTAGAAGGTCTGGGCGTGCCGATAATCAAGGGTTTCGTCGGCGGTCTGCAACCACACCTGATAGCGGGCGGGGTCGGCGGGCGCCGGCACTTCCAGTTCGCTCAAAGCGGTGACGTGGTCGAGGGTCAGTTCCCAGGTTTCGCCGGTGTAATGGTTGGTCTGGGTGCCCAGATGGCCGGCGAACAGGCGGTGAGGGTTGACCGCCGGGTTGATCACCAGCGCCTTCAAACCGTGGCGCTCGGCCAAGTGGGTCGCATAGTAGCCGCCAAGGGAGCTGCCGACCAGCGTCGGGCGGCCCAGCTCCATAATGGCTTCCTCCAGCTGCGCCATGGCCTGGCGCGGGTGGTGATGCAGCGCAGGCATACGCACCTGATCGGCCCAGCCGAGGCGCTGCATGACGCCACTCAGCTGGCTGGCTTTGTGCGACGCCGGGGAGCTGTTGAGGCCGTGTATATAAAGAAGGGTGGGGGTGTCGGTCAGCACGCGGGCGACTCCATAAAACCGTAGCGGCGCACTTTAGCAAAGATGGTGTGGGCGTTGGTTGGGTCGTTGTGCGTTGGGCTGTCGCGCCGCGCGGCGGTCAGTAACCCTTGATGGTGTAATCGACCACGAAATGAATGCCGGTGACGCGGGAAACGCCGGTCTCCAGGCGGCCATCGTCGTGCAGGCGCAGCCAGCGGTAGCCCGGCGCGGTGTCGTCGACCTGAAACTCTTCGCTACCCGGTGCAAATTGCACACAGGTGGACGGCGAGGCCAGCAGGCGCACGTCGTTGCGCATCTGGTCGAATTCCTGGTGGATGTGTCCCCACAGCACCGCCTTCACTTGTGGAAAACGGTCGAGCACCGCGAACAGTTCATCCGGATTGCGCAAGCCGATCGGCTCCATCCAACGGCAGCCGATGGACACCGGGTGGTGGTGGAAACACACCAAATGATGACGGTCCGGGGCTTCGCTCAGGGCATTGACCAGCAGGTTCAGTTGCGCTTCTTCGAGGTAGCCAGGAACGGCGCCAGGAATGGAGGAGTCGAGCACCGTCACGCGCCAATTGCCGACATCCAGCACTGGCGCCATCAGCTCGGTGCCTACGCAGGCCTCTTGCATGGCCGGCAATTCGTCGTGGTTACCCGGAAACCAGCGCGCGGCGCCAGCCAGCACGGCGGTCATTTCACGGAAGCGGTTGTAGGATTCCAGCGTGCCATCTTGAGAAAGATCGCCAGTGGCAAGCATCAAATCGATGTGCGGCTGCTCGAGCTGCACGCGTTCGATGACTTTTTCCAGGCTGTGACGGGTGTCCATGCCCAGCAGTTTGCCGTCCGCTTCTGCAAATAAATGGCTGTCGGACAGCTGCACCAGCAGCACCGACGAATCAGCAGAGGGAATGGACGAGCTCGGCAAGGCCGTCTCCTTGAGCGGTTTGGTGAGAATTATGATTGTTTAGCACGCTACCGGTAAAGGCAGGATGCGGACATGGGTCACAGTTAAGTGGCGCGGTAGAGCGAAAAGTTCTCTTTCGAGAACGTCACTGCGTGACGCCGCATGGGCTAAACGCAGGGACGTCTACCGCACAGGTTCCAGTTCGTGACCGCAAGCCAGGCAATGACTGAGCCATTCGCCGAGGAATAGGTTCAACTGGGTTTTCTCATCCGGCTGATGCATCGCCGCATTGGGGTACGCGTAAATGCTGCGAAACCGCCGCGCATTCTCGGCGCTAACCACTTCGGCCATGCGCGCATCGTGGTACACGCGCACTTCGAGCCGTGGAATCGGCAACCACGGCAAGCTGTGTTCCTGCCTTACCTGCAACGTGGTGGTGTAGGGGCAAGCCTCCAACACATCCAGCGCCAGCACACCGAGCAAGCGTTCGCCCTGGCTCAACGCCACGCGCCGCGAGCCGCGCTCGTCGCGCATGGCCGGCAGCAGCCGCATCAGCCGCGCGTAGTTGGCCTCGCAGGCGGCTTGCAGTTCGATCAGGTCGACGCGGTAGCGGTCGCGCAGCAGGGTTACGCCCACATTCCCCTCACTTCAGCACGGTTAAGTGCCAGCCATTGAATGGCAATGATCGTCGCCGCGTTATAAATCTGCCCATCGCGAACCGCCGCCAGGGCGTCTTCGAAGGGCACTACGTGCACGCGTATGTCTTCGCCTTCTTCTTCCAAACCGTGCACCCCGCCGGCATTGCTGCTGTCGCAGCGACCGATGTACAGGTGCACTTTTTCATCCGAACCGCCTGGCGAAGGGAAGTACGAGGGCAGGGGCCACAAGGCACCCAACTCCAGATTGGCTTCTTCCACCGCTTCACGGCGGGCGACTTCTTCGGGCTGCTCATCCTTGTCGATCAACCCGGCCACCAGTTCCAGCAGCCACGGATTGACGCCTTTGGTCATGGCGCCGACGCGAAATTGTTCGATCAGCACCACGTTGTCGGCCTTGGGGTCGTACGGCAGCACGCAGACCGCGTCGTGGCGCACGAACAGCTCGCGGCTGATTTTCGGGCCCATCTCACCGGAGAACTGGCGATGGCGCAGGTGCAGGCGGTCGACCTTGTAGAAACCCTTGAAGCAGTTTTCCCGCTCAATGATTTCTACGTCATCCGGGCCTGGCGTGAAGGTCTTGGTCATCGGTTACCTATTCGCTACTGAAACGTCGATTGCTGTCATCCTAGCTTGCCTCGGCGAGCACCGCAGCCCCTTTCAAGAATGCCGACGGGCTGAGAGGATAGCCGCCTGCGCAAAAGCCACAAACGCCGAACTCATGTCGGCAACGGCAGTCGAAGCCCGACACTTGCTGTTTTCCACCCGCGTAAATTTGCCTCCGCCAAGGAATGCCATGTCCCTGTTGAAAGCCTGTTCACCGCTCGCTCTGGCCCTGCTGCTCGGCGGCTGCGCCAGCCTGTTTCAGCCCGACTTGACCGACAAGCTGGACGTTAAACGCACGGCCTGGGAACACACTCAGCCGGGTTGCCAAGGCAGCGATTGCCCGTTGGTCAATATCGACACCGTGAGCTTTGCCGACGAGCCGCAACTGACCGCCTTGATTGACCAGCGTCTGCGCCAGATGACCATCAACACCCCCGACGCCACCTTGCCGGCCACCCTGCAGAGCTACGAAAAAAGCTTTCTGCAATCAGCCGAGCCGGGTTGGTCGAGCTACCTGCAAGCCAAAGTACGCGAGCAGCATGACGGCCTGGTGATTATCGAATTGTCGAGCTACCTGTTCACCGGCGGCGCCCACGGCATGCCAGGTCGGCAGTTGATCAACTACGACCGCAAATTGCACAAAGTGCTGACCCTGCAAGACATTCTGATTCCGGGCCAGGAAGCGGCCTTCTGGCAAGCGGCCGAGTTGGCGCACAAAGGCTGGTTGATGGCCAACAAGCTCGACCAGGATCCTGAATTCATCAAAACCTGGCCGTTCCTGCGTACCGACAACATTGGCCTGACCTTCGGCGCCGTCAGCCTGATGTACGACGTGTACAGCATTGCGCCGTACGCTTCCGGGCATCCGGAGTTGAAAATTCCGTACCCGCGTTTGAATGGCATTGTTAAGCCGCAGTATTTCCCGGGTCGCGGCTAACTCGAAACGCATCGCGGCTAATCGGAATGCCGCCCAACCGCTCCCACAGGAACCGCAAACCTGTAGGAGCGGCTTCAGCCGCGAGCTTTTTACGCCCGCGCTGCCACCATTCTGGCGCTCACGCTGCCCAACGCAAACTGCAACACGCCCGCCACGATCAGCGCCGGTAACGTCGCGCCCAGTTCTGGATAGAAGTTAGCCAGCAGATGGTAAGTCGCCACGCCACCCGCCCACGCTGCCAACGCAGACCAGCGCAGAGCGTGCTGCATAACCGCGCTGGCGCGGCGACGCAGGATGAAGTGGTCGACCAGCACCACGCCGAACAGCGGCGCAAATACCGAACCGATCAACAGCAGGAAATTCTGGTACTGCGCCAGCGGGGCCACGCAGGCGATCACGGTGCATATCACGCCGATGGCCAGCGCCAGATGCTCCACTTTCACGCGCACAAACGTGCCGCTGGAAACGGCAGCCGAGTGAACGTCGGCGAACGCGTTTTCCGATTCATCCAGCAAAATCAGCAGCAACGGAATACCCAGGCCTGCCCCTGCCAATGCCAGCAGCAGCGCGTTCGCTTCACCGCTCGGCGCGAACGCCAGGGTGTACGCCACGCCCAGGCCCATCAGCCACACGTTGCCAATAAAGAAACCCACGGCGGTGCCGCCGAATACGCTGCCGGCGCGTTTGCCGAAGCGCGAGTAGTCGGCAATCAGCGGCAGCCACGACAGCGGCATGGCGATAGCGATGTCGAAACCAAGGGCGAATGGCAACGTGCCGTCACCGCGCTGCGCCCACAGGGTGGCGAGATCGGCTTTGGCGAACAGGTTCCAGGTCAGCCAAACGCAGGCGCCGAGCAACAGCCAGATGCCCCACTTGCGCAGCACTTGCCGCACGAACGTGAGCGGCCCAGTAACGGCTAGCAAGGTGACGAGCGCACCGAACAACAGGGTCCAGAGCAGCGGCTGCGTCCAAAGACTCTCTTCGCCGAACGCGCGGGTGGCCAGCAGGCTGGCGGCGTCGCGCATCACGATGATTTCGAACGAGCCCCAGCCAATCAGCTGCAGCAAATTCAACAGCGCCGGCAGGCTGGCGCCCTGGTTGCCGAGGCTGAGTTTGATCGCGGCCATGGAGGCCAGGCCGGTGTCGCTGCCAATCACGCCAACGGCCGCCAGCAGCAACACGCCGACGGCGGTGCCCAGGGCGATTGCCAACAAGCCGAAGGCCAGGCCCAGGCCGGGGGCGAGGAGGGCGCCGGTTTGCAGCACCATCAGGCCGATGCCGAGGGAAAACCACAGGGAAAACAGATCACGTGCGCCGAACACGCGCTGGTTGGCCGGGACGGCGAGATCGGGGGAATAGGTGCTGGGTGTGTTCACGGCTTTTTGTTCTCGGGGGACGCGTTGGTGGTGAGTGTGGGGTTCGGCTGGCTGGCCGGTTCCCCTCACCCTAGCCCTCTCCCCGCTGGAGCGAGGGGACTGATCGTTGAGGTGTCGCAAATGTTCGCCGTAGCCTCGATCCGCCCCCTCTCCCCTCGCGGGAGAGGGTTGGGGTGAGGGGGGGACGTTGCTGCCGCCTTAGACTTTTTTGTAAAGCTGACTACCTTCCTGCTTGAACCGCTCAGCCTGCTCCTGCATGCCTTGCTGCACGTCGATATCCACCGCCTCGATGCGTTGATTGGCGGCGTATTCACGCACTTCCTGGGTGATTTTCATCGAGCAGAATTTCGGCCCGCACATGGAGCAGAAATGCGCCACCTTGGCCGAGTCCTTGGGCAAGGTTTCGTCGTGGTAGGCGCGCGCCGTGTCGGGGTCCAGGCCGAGGTTGAACTGATCTTCCCAGCGGAATTCGAACCGCGCCTTTGAAAGCGCGTTGTCGCGGATTTGCGCACCCGGATGGCCCTTGGCAAGGTCGGCGGCGTGGGCCGCGATCTTGTAGGTAATGATGCCGGTCTTCACGTCATCCTTGTTCGGCAAGCCCAGATGTTCCTTGGGCGTGACGTAGCAGAGCATGGCGCAGCCGAACCAGCCGATCATGGCGGCGCCGATGCCGGAAGTGATGTGGTCGTAGCCCGGTGCGATGTCGGTAGTCAGCGGGCCGAGGGTGTAGAACGGCGCCTCGTCACAGCACTCCAGCTGCTTGTCCATGTTCTCTTTGATCAGTTGCATCGGCACGTGGCCGGGGCCTTCGATCATGCATTGCACGTCGTGCTTCCAGGCGATTTTGGTCAGCTCGCCGAGGGTTTCCAGTTCACCGAACTGCGCGGCGTCGTTGGCGTCGGCAATCGAGCCGGGGCGCAGGCCGTCGCCAAGGGAGAACGACACGTCGTAGGCCTTCATGATTTCGCAGATGTCGTCGAAGTGCGTGTACAGGAAGTTCTCTTTGTGGTGCGCCAGGCACCACTTGGCCATGATCGAGCCGCCGCGCGAAACGATGCCGGTCACCCGTTTGGCGGTCAGCGGCACGTAGCGCAAGAGCACGCCAGCGTGAATGGTGAAGTAGTCCACGCCTTGTTCGGCTTGTTCGATCAGGGTGTCGCGGAACAACTCCCAGGTCAGGTCTTCGGCCGCGCCGCCGACCTTTTCCAGCGCCTGGTAGATCGGCACGGTGCCGATGGGCACGGGCGAGTTGCGGATGATCCATTCGCGGGTTTCGTGAATGTGCTTGCCGGTGGACAAGTCCATGACCGTGTCCGAACCCCAGCGAATGCCCCAGGTCAGCTTGGCCACTTCTTCTTCAATAGAAGAACCCAAGGCGCTGTTGCCGATGTTGCCGTTGATCTTCACCAGGAAGTTGCGGCCGATGATCATTGGCTCCAGTTCGACGTGGTTGATGTTGGCGGGAATGATGGCGCGGCCGCGGGCGATTTCTTCGCGCACGAACTCGGCGGTGATTTCTTTGGGAATGCTGGCGCCGAAGCTATGACCGGGGTGCTGTTGGTCGAGCAGGCCGGCGGCGCGGTGTTCCTGGAGTTTCATGTTCTCGCGAATGGCGACGAACTCCATCTCCGGGGTGATGATGCCCTGGCGTGCGTAGTGCATCTGGCTGACGTTGGCGCCCGCTTTGGCGCGGCGCGGGTTGCGCACGTGGGCAAAGCGCATGGCCGTGAGTTCAGGATTGCTCAGGCGTTCCTGGCCAAAATGGGAGCTAAGGCCGGGCAGGCGCTCGGTGTCGCCACGGGCTTCGATCCACGGCGAGCGAATGTCGGCGAGGCCTTTGCGCACGTCGATTTGCACGGCGGGGTCGGTGTAGGGGCCAGAGGTGTCGTACACCAGAACGGGGGCGTTAATCTCTCCACCGCTCTCTGTCCCTGAAAACCCGGTCGGGGTGACGTCAAGGCTGATTTCCCGCATCGGCACGAGAATGTCCGGGCGCGAGCCCTGCACGTAAATCTTCTGCGAGCGGGTGAAGGGTTGTACCGATTGCTGATCGACCTGGGCGCTCTCGCTCAAGTTTTTTAGTTGTTGTTTTGTGCTCATCAAGGCTCTCCAACGTCATCCTGAACGGGATTGTCGGAGTGGACCTGAAGGGGCAGAGGTGCACCGGGGCTGGTGCCAGAGGACTCGCAAACGGACGGCAGGCGAGCAATCTTGTTCCCTACGCAGGCGTTAACCTGATCAGGTTCAACGGGATCCGGATTAACCGATCTCAGCCTTTCACTCAAGGCACCCCGACAAGAACTCGGCCACTCTAAACAAGGGGCGGAAGAAAACCAACCCCGAAGTCAAAAAAGTCTGACTGATGCGTCGGATCGTGACGACGCCAACGTCGCCTAAAGATGATTGTTGCGGGCAAGCAACATAGCTTGTCGCAAACTACACTCACGGCGCGTTCAGGGCGCTTGACCCCCTGCATCGCGCCCCTTAGCCTTGCCCATCACCGCCCCGCTGCCGCTGGTTCAGGGGCCACACCAATTAGGATGATTAGCATGCTGCGCAGACTTTCCCTGGCACTTGCCGTGGCTTCAGCATCAAGCGGCGCTGCCTGGGCAGCGGAAGCACCCCTGTCAGCCAAGACAGACCTGGTGAGCGTTTATCAGGAAGCGGTCAACAACAACGCCGACCTGGCCGCCGCTCGCGCCGACTATGAAGCCCGTAAAGAAGTGGTGCCCCAGGCCCGCGCCGGGCTGCTGCCGAATATCTCCGGCGGCGCCAACATGAGCAACAGCCGCACCAAGGTCGAGACTTCTGCCGGTGACCCGAGCCTGAGCCGCAGCGGCACCGTGTACCAGGCGACCCTGAGCCAACCGATTTTCCGCGCCGACCGCTGGTTCCAACTCCAAGCCGCCGAAGCCATTGACGAGCAAGCCTCGCTGGAACTGTCCGCCACCGAACAGAACCTGATTCTGCAAACCGCTGAAGCGTATTTCGCTGTGCTGCGCGCGCAGGACAACCTGGCCTCGACCAAGGCCGAAGAAGCGGCGTTCCAGCGCCAGCTCGACCAGGCGAATGAGCGCTTCGATGTCGGCCTCTCGGATAAAACCGACGTGCTCGAAGCCCAGGCCAGCTTCGACACCGCCCGCGCCAACCGCATTCTGGCGCAGCGCTCGGTAGACGATTCGTTCCAGTCGTTGATTACCCTGACCAACCACGACTACAACTCGGTTGAAGGCATCAAGCACACGTTGCCGGTGCTGGCCCCTGCGCCGAACGACGCTAAAGCTTGGGTCGACACCGCCGCCCAGCAGAACCTCAACCTGCAAGCCAGCAACTTTGCCGTTGATGCAGCCGAAGAAACCCTGCGTCAACGCAAGGCCGGCCACGCGCCGACCGTTGATGCCGTGGCGCAATACCAGCGCGGCGACAACGACAGCTTGGGCTACGTCAACAGCGGCACCTTTGGCGCGCCGCGTTATAACGGCGACGTTGAGCAACGCAGCATTGGCCTGCAACTGAATATCCCGATCTACAGCGGCGGCCTCACCAGTTCGCAAGCGCGTGAGGCTTACCAGCGGCTGAACCAGGCCGAGCAGCAGCGCGAAAGCCTGCGTCGCCAGGTGGTGGAAAACACCCGCAACCTGCACCGCGCGGTGAACACCGACGTGGAAACCGTGCAGGCGCGTAAGCAGTCGATCATCTCCAACCAGAGCGCCCTGGAAGCCACCGAAATCGGCTACCAGGTGGGTACGCGCAACATCGTCGACGTGCTCGACGCCCAGCGTCAGCTCTACAGTTCGGTGCGCAACTACAACAACGCGCGCTACGACTACATTCTCGACAACCTGCGCCTGAAGCAGGCCGCTGGTACCTTGAGCCCGGCGGATCTGGAAACGCTGGCGCGCTTCCTCAAGCCCGACTACAACCCGGACAAAGATTTCTTGCCGCCGGATTTGGCCAAGTCGGCTGAGCAGAATCTGCGCGCCAAACCTGACTACTGATTGATGCCCAATAAAAAGCCCCGCCAAGTGCGGGGCTTTTTTTGGCTCATCCGACCGGCTTCTGGGGCGTCGGCCATGCTGCGTTGCATCCTCGCTTTTGGTGCTCACGTACTTGAGTACGCTGCGCTCAAAAGCTCCGGGGCGCCTTGCCTGACCTCAGCCCCGAAACCCTCGACCGAGTAACGGCCGCCATTTATAAGAGCTCGGCCTGTCCGTCTCCTACCGTCTGATTGCCTTGCGGGCGACGATTCCGGTCACCGCCACAACCGCACACGGCAACCACACCCACCGCGCCTCAGACGCCAGTACCGCCAGCCCGCGTTCGCTGAAGAAGCCGTTGATAAACGGCGACACGGCAATCGGCCGCCAGGGCGCGAAGAAGCGTTGTTCGCTCCAGGGCCATAACCACGCGACGCCCAGGCCGCCGTTGGTGAAGGCATCGAGCACGCTGTGGGAGGCGGCGGCCAGCGCCAGGAACACGCCTGCTTTGATCCGGCCGCTGTTGAGCAGTGGCGCGAATATCAGGCCCAGCACGCCTATCAGTGCGGCAAACAGCAGGGAGTGACTGGCGCCGCGATGGCCAAAGCTGTCGGCGTAAGCGATGCCGAATTTGAATGCCAGCACGTCGGCATCCGGCAGGCAGGCGGCGAGCATGCCGGCCAACAGCAGACGCGTGGGGATAACCCGGCTGCCCAGCGCCAGGCCAATGGCCAGGACGGGCAGCGGGTGGGTGATAAGGGTGGTCAAGGACGCGCGGGTTGTTCGTGCATGCGCGCCAGTTGGCGTTCAAGCAGTGACGGGTACGGTTCCAGCAAACGCTCGACGCAGCACGCGCCTTCCGGGCTGGCGATCGGACGAATGCGTACGCGTTGGCGCAACAGCACGTCGTCGCCAATGCTGCGCTCGACGAGCAGCAGGTTGCGGCTGTGTTGCGACAGCGCCAGCGCATCTTGCGCGGTGTCGCTGAGCAGCAGGTCGCCTTGGCTAAGGTCGCCGAGGTCTTCGCCGGCGGTAAGGCCGAGCTGCAGTTGCAGGGTGATGCCGCTGTCGGCCACTTCGATTTGCAGGGCATGGCCGAGGGCGCGCATCAGCTCGCCGCAGCAGATGGCGTGGGTGAGGTAATCCTCGCCGCTGTCGTCGCTGTTGAATAGCATCAGGCTGCTGCCGTCTTTCAGGGTGTGCAGCACGCCGTTGTACAGCGAGGCAGCCTGGTCGAGGCAGTCGCGATAGCGTTGCAGCAGATCCATCAAGCGCGCACGCGGCAAGCGGCGCAGTTGTTCTTGGGCGCCGAGCTGAATGGCCAGTACGGCAGTCAGCTCAGGCTTGTTTTGCTCGGGGGCGTAATCGTCTTCTTCAACATCGAGCACAGGATCCTGCAGGTCGGCGAACGGGTCGTCTTCGTCCAGCGGCGCCTGAATCGGTTTTACCCGCAGCGGTGATTGCACGCGGCGCGGTGGCTCGCGCAGGTCGTCATCGTCGCTGTCGTAACTGTCATCGCGCAGGTCGCGCACTTCGAATTCAGGCTCGTCGTCGGCATCTTCGTCTACGTAGGCGTCGTCGTCTTCGGCGAAGGTGCGCTCGTCGTCTTCGTAGTCGTCCTCGTCATATTCAGGCTCTGGCGGCGCGACCGGTTTCGGTTTCTCCGGCACCAGGCGCGATTGCAGCTGGCGGGCCAGATCGCCGATTTCATCGTTGCGACCAGCAGCGGGCGCCGGATCATCCGGGTCGCGCAGCCACAGGCGCAGCTGCATCAGCGGCGTGGAAATGTGACGTCCCAGGCGCAGGCTCAGGCTCAAGGTCAGGGCCAGCAGAATCAGGCTGAGCAAGCCCATGCTTTGCAGGCTGATGGTCATGGGCTGCTGGAATTGCTGCATGTCCAGGCTGATGCGCAAGTGGCCAGCGATCACTTCCTGAAAGGTAATGGGCGTGGAATACAGGCCTTCGGTTTCACCCAACATGCTCTGCGTGGGCCGCGAGCCGGCTTCGGCGAGGATGCGGTTGTCGACGCTATAAATAGCGGCGTGGGCCACCAGCGGGTTTTTCACCAGGTTATTGAGCAGCACGTTGAGGCTGAGAATGTCGTTGGACACCAGCAGCTCGGTGGCCGAGGCGGCCGTTTGAATGGTCAGGCTCTGGCCCAGCGCATCGGCTTGCTGCTGCATCGCCTGCTTGAACTGCATGCCCATCACTAAGGCATAGATGACCAGCGCCGCGGCCACCAGCAACAGGCTGTGACTGGCAATGCGCAAGGCCAACGGCACGCGGCGCTGGCGCAGCGCGTGGAAGATCAGCAGGAAGAAGTTGTCGGGTTTTACAGGCGCGGGCCGGTTCACAGAGCGCGGCTCTTTTCGAAATGGAATTGGCGCGCAGTATAACGAGGGCATGGGGGAGGGCAAAGCGCTGTGCGTGCCCGTATAGCGGTGAAAGTGGTTAGAATGTGCGCCTTTTCCTCACCCTCAACGCCCTGTGTGCGCCCTATATGGGCAATGCGTTGACGCTTCTGCCGTGCCTTGTGGAGGTCCGCCTTGCGCGAAATCGTTCTGATCAATATCACCGGCGAAGATCGCCCGGGTCTGACGGCCGCCATTACTGGCGTGCTGGCGCAGGGTGGCGTGAACATTCTCGACATCGGCCAGGCCGTTATCCACAACACCTTGTCGTTCGGCATTCTGGTGGAAATTCCCGGCACCGAGCAGGGCTCCGTGGTGCTCAAGGACGTGCTGTTCACCGCCTACAAACTTGATCAGCAAGTGCGCTTCACGCCCGTCTCCGAGGCCGACTACCAGCAATGGGTCAGCGGCCAGGGCAAAGCCCGGCACATCGTTACCCTGCTGACGCGCCGCGTGACTGCCGAGCAATTGCAGCGCGTGAGTTCGATCACCGCCAAATACGGCTTGAACATCGACCACATTGACCGTCTTTCCGGGCGTATGCCGCTCGACACGCCCGCCGACCAGAGCAAAGGCTGCATCGAGTTTTCCGTGCGCGGTGAGCCGGCCGATCCGGGCGCGCTGCGGGCCGAGTTCCTCAGCGTCGCGCAGGAACTGAACGTTGATATCGCCTTCCAGCAAGACTCGGTATTCCGCCGCAACCGCCGCCTGGCGGTGTTCGACATGGACTCGACGCTGATTGAAGCGGAAGTGATCGACGAGCTGGCCAAGGTGGCGGGCGTGGGCGAGAAAGTATCGGAAATCACCGAGCGCGCCATGCGCGGCGAACTGGATTTCCGCGCCAGCTTCAAAGAGCGTTTGGCCTTGCTCAAAGGCCTGCCGGAAAGCGAACTGGCCGCCATTGGCGCCTCGCTGCGCCTGACCGAAGGCGCCGAAACGCTGTTCACCGAACTCAAGCGCCTAGGCTACAAAACCGCGATTCTCTCGGGCGGCTTCAGCTATTTCGCCAAGCAACTGCAAGCCAAACTGGGCATTGATTACGTGTTTGCCAACGAGCTGCAGATCGAAGACGGCAAACTGACCGGCGTGGCGATCGAGCCGATTGTCGACGCTCAGCGCAAAGCCGATTTGCTGCGTCAGCTGGCCGAACAGGAAGGCGTGAGCCTGGAGCAAACCATCGCCGTGGGCGACGGCGCCAACGACTTGCCGATGCTGGCGATTGCCGGTTTGGGCGTTGCCTTCCGCGCCAAGCCGCTGGTGAAACAGTCGGCCAAGCAGGCGATTTCGACCCTTGGGTTGGACGGCGTGCTGTATCTGCTGGGCTATCGGGATCGCGACGGCCAGGCGTAGGCCCTCGGTCATCTGTAGGAGCGGCTTTAGCCGCGATGCTTTTGACGCTAGGAACATCGCGGCTAAAGCCGCTCCTACAGGGTGCCGATGGCCATAAAAAAACCGGGCACATGGCCCGGTTTTTTTATGGCGCGAACATCACGCTTTATCACGCTCCAGCAACGGCTTGAGGAAGTGACCGGTATGCGATTGCGGCATCTCGGCAACTTCTTCCGGCGTGCCGCAGGCAATGATCTGCCCGCCGCGTGAACCGCCTTCCGGGCCCAGATCGACCAGCCAGTCCGCGGTTTTGATCACGTCCAGGTTGTGCTCGATCACCACCACTGTGTTGCCGTGGTCGCGCAGGCGATGCAGCACGTCGAGCAGTTGCTGAATGTCGGCAAAGTGCAGGCCGGTAGTGGGTTCGTCGAGGATGTACAGGGTCTTGCCGGTGTCGCGCTTGGATAGCTCGCGCGACAGCTTTACCCGCTGCGCTTCCCCGCCCGAGAGCGTGGTCGCCGATTGCCCCAGCTTGATATACGACAGGCCCACATCCACCAGGGTTTGCAGCTTGCGCGACAGCGCCGGCACGGCATCGAAGAACGGTCGCGCTTCTTCAATGGTCATTTCCAGCACTTCGTGGATGTTCT
Source organism: Pseudomonas sp. AC136 (assembly GCF_979258585.1). Lineage (NCBI taxonomy): Bacteria > Pseudomonadati > Pseudomonadota > Gammaproteobacteria > Pseudomonadales > Pseudomonadaceae > Pseudomonas > Pseudomonas sp. AC136. The sequence continues at coordinate 2,572,477 of NZ_OZ409865.1, read as the reverse complement.
TGCCTTTGTATTTGATTTCCAGGGTTTCACGGTTGTAGCGCTTGCTCTTGCACACGTCGCACGGCACGTAGATGTCCGGCAGGAAGTGCATTTCCACCTTGATCAGGCCATCGCCTTGGCATGCTTCACAGCGGCCGCCTTTGACGTTGAAGGAGAAACGTCCTGGCCCGTAGCCGCGCGAGCGCGCTTCCGGCACACCGGCAAACAGTTCGCGAATCGGCGTGAACAAGCCGGTATAGGTCGCCGGGTTGGAACGCGGGGTGCGGCCAATCGGGCTCTGGTCGATGTCGACGACCTTATCCAGATGCTGCAAGCCGTCGATGCTGTCGTGCGGCGCCGCTTCCAGCGTGGTCGCACCGTTCAGCGCAGTGGCGCTGAGGGGGAACAGCGTGTTGTTGATCAGCGTCGATTTGCCCGAGCCGGAAACCCCGGTGATGCAGGTGAGCAGGCCAATCGGAATTTCCAGGTCGACGTTGCGCAGGTTGTTGCCGCGTGCGCCTTTGACCTTGAGCGACAGCTTCTTGTCGCGCGGCGTGCGCTTGGCCGGGTACTGGATTTTGGTGCGCCCGGACAGGTACTTGCCGGTCAGCGAATCCGGGTGCGCCATGACTTCTGCAGCGGTGCCCTCAGCGACGATGTTGCCGCCGTGCACGCCCGCGCCGGGGCCAATATCGACCACGTAGTCGGCCATGCGAATGGCGTCTTCATCGTGCTCGACCACGATCACCGTGTTGCCGATGTCGCGCAGGTGCCGCAGGGTCGCCAGCAAGCGTTCGTTGTCGCGCTGGTGCAGACCAATCGACGGCTCGTCGAGGATGTACATCACCCCCACCAGGCCCGCGCCGATCTGGCTGGCCAGGCGGATACGCTGCGCTTCACCTCCGGACAAGGTGTCGGCGCTGCGGTCGAGGGTCAGGTAGTCGAGGCCGACGTTGACCAGAAACTGCAGGCGCTCGCGAATTTCCTTGAGGATTTTCTCGGCGATCTCGCCTTTGCGCCCGGTCAGGGCCAGGCTGCCGAAGTATTCCGTGGCATCGCCAATCGGCAGGCCACTGACGGCCGGCAAGTTGCGCTCGCCGACAAACACGTGCCGCGCTTCACGGCGCAGGCGCGTCCCACGGCAATCCGGGCACGGCTGGGTGCTGAGGAACTTGGCCAGTTCTTCACGCACGGTGGTCGATTCGGTTTCCCGGTAGCGCCGCTCCAGATTCGGCACGATGCCTTCGAACGGGTGGGCGCGTTTAACGATGTCGCCACGGTCGTTCAGGTAGCGGAAGTCGACGTTGGCGCTGCCGCTGCCGCTCAAGATGACTTTCTTGTGCTCGGTGCTGAGGCTGTCGAACGGCTTGTCGAGGCTGAAGCCGAAGTGTTTGGCCAGCGAGCCGAGCATCTGGAAGTAATAAACGTTGCGCCGGTCCCAGCCGCGAATGGCGCCTTCGGCCAGGGTCAGCTCGCCATTGACCAGGCGTTTGGTGTCGAAAAACTGCTTCACGCCCAGGCCGTCGCAGGTCGGACAGGCGCCGGCCGGGTTGTTGAAGGAGAACAGCTTGGGTTCCAGCTCGCTGATGGAGTGGCCGCACACCGGGCAGGCGAAGCGCGCGGAAAAGACCATTTCCTCCCCTTCTTCGTCGTCCATCGGCGCCACGAACGCCAGGCCGTCTGCCAGCTTCAACGCGGTTTCAAACGACTCGGCCAGGCGCTGCTGCAGGTCGCCACGGGCTTTGAAGCGGTCGACCACGGCGTCGATGGAGTGCTTCTTCTGTTTATCCAGTTTGGGCAGTTCGTCCAGCTCATACAGCTTGCCGTTCACCCGCACACGCACGAAACCCTGGGCACGCAGCTCGTCAAAAACGGCCAGGTGCTCGCCTTTGCGCTCGCGAATGATCGGCGCCAGCAGCATCAGCTTTTTGCCTTCGGGCAGGGCCAATACCTGGTCGACCATCTGGCTGACGGTTTGCGCTTCCAGCGGTAGATCGTGGTCCGGGCAACGCGGCGTACCCACTCGGGCGTAGAGCAGGCGCAGGTAGTCGTAGATTTCGGTGATGGTGCCGACGGTGGAGCGCGGGTTGTGCGACGTGGATTTTTGCTCGATGGAAATTGCCGGCGACAGGCCTTCGATGGTGTCGACATCGGGCTTTTCCATCATCGACAGAAATTGCCGCGCGTACGCCGACAGCGACTCGACATAGCGGCGCTGACCTTCGGCATACAGCGTGTCGAAGGCCAAAGAAGATTTACCAGAGCCGGAAAGGCCGGTGATGACGATCAGTTTGTCCCGTGGCAGGGTCAGGTCGATATTTTTCAGGTTGTGGGTTCGGGCCCCACGAATCAGGATCTTGTCCAATTGCAGCCTCGCTTGGCGGGCGAAAACGGATGAGTATACGGGCCTTGTCAAGCCAGCCGGAAGCGCCGGCCTGTGCGATGCCGGATACGGGCTGTTAGAATCGGCGCGCATTTTCTTGAGGTACTTCCATGCACGATCCGCACAGCGAACGCATGAGTGGCAGCGAAACCCGCGCAGCGAGTGGGTTGTCGCTGGTCTTTGCGTTCCGAATGCTTGGCATGTTCATGGTCCTGCCGGTGCTGGCCACCTATGGCATGGACCTGGCCGGCGCAACGCCGGCACTGATCGGTCTTGCCATCGGCGCCTACGGGCTGACCCAGGCCGTCTTGCAGATTCCCTTCGGCATCATCTCTGACCGCATCGGCCGCCGTCCGGTCATTTATTTTGGTCTCATCGTTTTTGCGGCGGGTAGCGTGCTGGCCGCCAATGCCGACTCCATCTGGGGCGTGATCGCCGGTCGCGTGCTGCAAGGCGCCGGGGCGATTTCCGCCGCCGTGATGGCGCTGCTGTCCGACCTGACCCGCGAGCAACACCGTACCAAAGCGATGGCCATGATTGGCATGAGCATCGGTTTGTCGTTCGCGGTGGCGATGGTGGTGGGGCCGCTGCTCACGCGCGCCTTCGGGTTGTCGGGCCTGTTTCTGGCCACCGCCGCCATGGCGCTGGTGGGCATTGTGCTGGTGGCCTGGTGGGTGCCGCGCTCGGCCGGGCCGTTGCAGCACCGTGAATCCGGTGTGGCGAAAGACGCCCTCGGCAAAACCCTGCGCCACCCGGACTTGTTGCGCCTGGATGTGGGCATCTTCGTTTTGCATGCGGTATTGATGGCCAGTTTCGTCGCATTACCGCTCGCTTTGGTCGAGCGCGCCGAACTGCCGAAAGAACAGCACTGGTGGGTATACCTGACCGCGCTGCTGGTCGGTTTCTTCGCCATGATCCCCTTCATTATTTATGGCGAGAAAAAGCGCCAGATGAAGCGCGTACTGCTCGGCGCCGTTGCTGTGCTGCTGGGCTGCGAAGTGTTCTTCTGGCTGGCCGATGGCACCTTGCACGAATTAGTGGTCGGTACCGTGGTGTTCTTCACCGCGTTCAACCTGCTGGAGGCCTCGCTGCCGTCGCTGATCAGCAAGGTTTCGCCGGCTGGCGGCAAGGGCACGGCGATGGGCGTTTACTCCACCAGCCAGTTCCTCGGCGCGGCGCTGGGCGGCATTCTGGGCGGCTGGTTGTTCCAGCACGGCGGCCTGGATACGGTGTTCTTAGGATGTGCTGCCCTCTGTGGGATCTGGCTGATTATTGCTGTTACTATGCGCGAACCTCCGTATGTCACTAGCCTGCGCTTGCCGCTTTCGCCCGCTGCGGTGCGCGATGCTGGCTTGGTCGAGCGCCTTGTAGCAGTGACCGGAGTAACAGATGCAGTTGTGGTGGCTGACGAAGCCGCCGTGTATATCAAATTCGATTCCGAACAATTGGATCGCCCCGCGCTCGACGCTTTGCTCGACGCGCGTGCCGATTCCTAGGAGAACGTTATGGCCCGTGGGGTTAACAAAGTCATTCTGGTCGGAACCTGCGGCCAGGACCCGGAAACACGCTACATGCCCAACGGCAACGCGGTCACCAACCTGAGCCTGGCTACCAGCGAGCAGTGGACCGACAAGCAGAGCGGCCAGAAAGTCGAAAAAACCGAATGGCACCGTGTCGCGCTGTTCGGCAAGGTCGCTGAAATCGCCGGCGAATACCTGCGCAAAGGTTCGCAGGTGTACATCGAAGGCAAACTGCAAACCCGCGAGTGGGAAAAAGACGGCGTAAAACGCTACACCACCGAAATCATCGTCGACATGCAGGGCACCATGCAGCTGCTGGGCGGCCGTCCTGATAACGGCGGTGGCGATTCCGCCCCCCGTCAACAGCGTCCAGCACCGCAGCAGCGCGAGCAGCAAGCGCCGCGCGAGTCGCGCCCGGCACCGCAACCGGCGGCCCAGCCAGCGCCGAACTACGACAGCTTCGACGACGACATTCCGTTCTGATCAGGCATTTCTGACGTATGCAAATGCGCCTGATGCTTCTGGGCGGCGGCAATGCCCTTGGGCAGGCGCTGATCCGCCTGGGAGCCGAAGATGATATCGGCTTCCTCGCGCCGCGCCCCCCCGAGGGCGGCTGGGATGCCACCAGCCTGACCTTGTTGCTCGATGAAACCCGTCCCGACGTGGTGGTAAACCTCGCGTACTACTTCGACTGGTTTCAGGCCGAAACGGTGGGCGCCGAGCGTTTCGCCCCGCAAGAGCGCGCCGTCGAGCGCCTCGCCGAACTTTGCCAACATCACTCCATTCGCCTGGTTCAGCCGTCGAGCTACCGCGTTTTCGACGGTTCGCGCGCGACTGCCTACAGCGAAAAGGAAGAGCAGGTACCGCTTGGTCTGCGTGGTCAGGCGTTGTGGCGCATTGAACAGAGCGTGCGGGCGGCGTGCCCACGGCATGTGCTGATTCGCTTTGGCTGGTTGCTCGACGCCAGTGTCGATGGCTTGCTGGGCCGTTTTCTGGCCCGCGCCGAGCACGAGTCGGAGCTGTTTCTGGCCGATGATCGACGCGGCAATCCGACGCCCATCGACGACGCGGCCCGTGTGCTTATTGCCGTCATCAAGCAACTCGACTGCCAGGCGCCGCTGTGGGGCACGTACCACTACGGTGGTTACGAAGCGACCACCTCGCTGGCCCTCGGCCAGGCGGTGCTCACCGAAGCCCGTAACTTCCGGCAACTGGCGGTACAGGAAGTGGGCGCTCAAGCCCACGCCGCGCGCCCGGATGCGGCTGACGAACCGCAGCACGCCGTGCTGGCCTGCAAGAAAATTCTCCACACCTTTGGCATCAAACCGCGCGCCTGGCGTGCCGGCTTGCCGAGTCTTCTGGACCGTTATTACCGCCATGCCTGATCGTCCCGTTCTGATTACCGGGGGCGCTGGTTTTATCGGCTCCAACCTCGTCGATGCCCTGTTGGCCAAAGGCTATGCAGTGCGCGTGTTGGATGATCTATCGATGGGTAAGCGCAGCAATCTGCCGCTGGACAACCCACGGCTGGAATTGCGCGTTGGCAGCGTGGCCGATGCGGCGTTAGTGACACAGGCGGTGCAAGGCTGCCAGGCCGTGGTGCACTTGGCCGCAGTGGCCTCGGTGCAGGCCTCGGTGGACGATCCGGTGAGCACGCACCAGAGCAATTTTGTCGGCACCCTGAATGTGTGTGAGGCCATGCGCCAACACGGCGTGAAGCGCGTGCTGTTTGCCTCCAGCGCGGCGGTGTATGGCAACAACGGCGAGGGCTTGGCGATTGATGAAGATACGCCAAAAGCGCCGCTCACCCCGTATGCCGTCGACAAATTGGCCAGCGAGCAGTACCTGGACTTCTATCGCCGCCAGCACGGCCTTGAGCCGGCGATCTTCCGCTTTTTCAATATTTTTGGCCCACGGCAGGATCCTTCTTCGCCGTATTCCGGGGTCATCAGCATCTTTATTCAGCGCGCCCAGCAAGGGCTGCCGATCACCGTATTCGGGGACGGCGAGCAGACCCGCGATTTCTTTTATGTGGGTGATCTGATCGACCTGCTGGTGCAGGCACTGGAACTGCCCGGCGCAGAAGAGGGCGCGGCCAACGTGGGCCTTAATCGCGCCACCAGCCTCAACCAGTTGCTGGAGCATATTCGCGCTGTGGTTGGCGATTTGCCTGCCGTCTCGTACGCGCCGGCACGTGACGGCGACATCCGTCATTCCCGAGCCAACAACGGGCGGCTGCTAAGCCGCTACCACGTCGGCGAGCCAACACCGATGGACGTCGGCCTGGCCGAGCTGCTCGGCCGCTAAGCCCGCGCTTAGTGCTTGCGCAGTTGGTACAGCCCTCGGCTCTGCGCCACCACCTCACCGCTGTCATCCACCAGCGCCAACTCCAATACGTACTCGGCCTTGCCCGTTTCGGCGGCTTCGGCTTGCAGACGCTCGATGTCGGCGGCGTCCAGGCGCGCTTCCACGCGGATATCGCCGGTCGCCGGACGGCGAAAGCGCAGGTTCATTTCCTTGATGATCGGGTAGAAGCGCTGGGTGTCGAAGCTGGTGAGAAACAGCGCGCCGCCGGGTATTTCCGCGAGGGTGAAAAGGGCGCCGGCGTACATGCTGCCGATATGGTTCTGGTTGCCGGCCAGTGGCATGCACAACCGCACAAAGCCTGGCTCCAGCACCTCGGCCTTCAACTGGCTGCGTTTGACGAACGCGATCTGCTCTTCAGTGAGCTGCCGCGCAACCTCAAGGGGAAATGCCATGGCCGGAGTCTCTTCTTATTAGGGAAGGCCCCAGCCTAGCGTGTAGCCGGCGCACCACAATGACCGCGGCGCTCGCTGCGCCTGACTAAAAGTGACGTCACACGCCCTGGGTTTTCAACCAGCCGAGCAGTTGCGCCAGTGGCATCGCGCCACTTTGGCGTGCGACTTCTTTGCCGTTTTTGAACAGCAGCAAACTTGGAATCGAGCGAATGCCCAACTGCGCGGAGAGCTGTTGGTTGGCTTCGCTGTCGAGCTTGGCCAGGCGCGCCCGGCCGAGCAACTGCCCGGCGGCTTGCTTGAACGTCGGCGCAAACGCCTGGCACGGGCCGCACCAACTGGCCCACACGTCCACCAGCAGCGGCAGGTCGCCTTTAATCTGGCTGGCGTAGCTGGCTTGGGTGAGATCGAACGGCGTGCTCAGCAACACCGGCTCTTTGCAGCGGCCGCAGCGCGGGCTGTCGCCGGTGCGGTCGGAAGGAATGCGATTAAGGCCGTTGCAGTGCGGGCAGGGAATGACGAGAGGGTCGGACATGTCTGACTCCAGAGGCTATACGCGCTATCTGGAGCCGCAGGCCGGCGCTTTCAAGCGGTGAGACCGATATAGATGTTGTACGCGCTGATCAGCGTGATCAGGCTGCCGATCATGATCAGCAACGTTTTCGCATGCAGCTTTTTGCACAGCAAGGCCGCGAAGGGCGCGGCGAACAAGCCGCCGAACACCAAACCCGCCACCAGCAACCAGGTGCTCGGTTGGCCGGCCAGCAGAATGAACGAGGTGGCGCTGGCGATGGTCAGGAAGAACTCGGCGAAGTTCACCGAGCCGATGGTGGTGCGCGGGTCGCTGCCCGAGCCAATCAGCGTCGTGGTAACCACCGGACCCCAGCCGCCGCCACCCGCTGCATCAACGAAACCACCAAACAGCGCCAGCTTGGCGATGTGTTTGGGCTCGCGTTTTTCCACGATGTGCTTGAACGCCTTGCGCAGGATGTACAGGCCCATGATCAGCAAGTACGCAGAAATAAAGGGCTTGAGCACCTTGCCGTCGAACTGGGTGATGATCACCGCGCCGAGCACGGCACCGATCATGCCGGGAATCAGCAAACGCAAAAATAGCGACTTGTTTACGTTGCCCAGCTTCACGTGGGAGATGCCAGACAGGCCCGTGGTGAACACTTCGGCGATGTGCACGCTGGCGCTGGCCGCAGCAGGCGAGGCGCCCGCGCTGAGCAAGAAGGTGGTCGCTGTAATGCCGTAGGCCATGCCCAACGCGCCATCGATAGCCTGGGCGAAAAAGCCCACGGCCACCGCGCTCCAGAACAGCGGGCTGGTCAGCGCGCCCTCGATAATTTCCAGGCCGCTGCTCTCGTGGTTACCAAAGAACAGGCGCCACGCCAGAAAGCCCAGCAGGCTCACCAGAATCGCCACCGCCAGCCACATGGCAATGCGCAATACCGGGTGATTGGCGGGATGGGAGACGTAGTCTTCAACCGGCGGCAAGCCCATTGCCTGGTGTTCGGTATTGAGAGGGCTTGCGGAGTAATCGAGTTCGCGGATTTTCATCTACAGCGGAGCCTTAAGCGGGGCGAGCGGTTAGCCGTTCGGTGGCGCAACGATAGAGAGCTTTGCTTAGAGAGTCTAAGACTGATTGGGCAGGTTTATATGCCATCTAGGAATTTAGCGGTTACAAGCATGGCGCTGAAGACATGCCGTTGTAGGAGCGGCTTTAGCCGCGATGCGCTTGACTGTGCCGCCGCCTCAACCCGTTGCTGTATCTGTGTACCCGCCTGCGAACCCACTAGCCTTCAGGTTCACAACAAGGAGATCACCATGCAGACCCTCGGCGTTCTAGGCGGCATGAGTTGGGAATCGACTGTCACGTATTACCGCCTGCTCAACGAAGGCGTTCGCGACCAGCTCGGCGGGCTGCATTCCGCGCCGCTATTGCTGCATTCAGTAGATTTCGCCCAGATAGCCGCCATGCAAAAAAGTGGTGACTGGCAGGGCGCCGGCGAAGTGTTGGCGCAGGCCGCCAAAGGCCTGCAAAGCGCTGGCGCGACCGCATTGCTACTGGCGACAAACACCATGCACAAAGTGGCGCCGGCCATCGAGGCGGCGGTAGGCATTCCGTTGCTGCACATCGGCGATGCGGTGGGGCAAGCGTTGCAAACGCAAGGGATCCGGAAAGCGGCGCTGCTCGGCACACGCTTCACCATGCAGGAAACGTTTTACCGTGACCGCCTCAGCGAACGCTTCGGCATCGAGGTACTGGTGCCTGCGCTCGAAGCGCAGTCCGAAATTGACCGAATCATTTTTCAGCAGCTCTGCCTGGGCCAGTTTCCGGAAGCGTCGCAACGCTACTACCTCGATTGCCTGGCCGAACTGAAAGCCCAGGGCGCCGAGGCGGCGATTTTGGGCTGTACGGAAATTGGTCTGCTACTCGAAGGCTGCGAGGCGCCGCTGCCTTTGATTGATAGCACCCATGAGCATGTGCGGATGGGGCTCGATTGGCTTTTTATAGACGCCGAGGTAGGGCCGCTGGGCTAAGGCCAGACAAGGCGCACCCGAGCCGAACAGCGCAGCGTAGTCAACTACGTGAGCATGTGAGGTGAGGGAGCAACGCAGTATGGCCGACGACCAGCGGCCCGGCGTGTAATCACGAAGAGCAGCTGATTTCCAAATGCTTCCCCCACTCCGGCGGCCGCTCGGCGAACCGTTCCATGCCCGGCTGCTCGTCAAACGGCTTGCTCAATACCTCGTGCAGCAGCCGCACTTCGCTGTAGTCACCGCGTTCGGCGGCTTCGATCGCTTGCTGTGCCAGGTAGTTGCGCAGGATGTATTTCGGGTTGACCGCGTGCATCCGCGTGCGCCGCTCGGCGACGTCTAGATCGCCGCAGCGGGCGAGGTAGTCGGCGGCCCAGGCGTCGAAGCCGGCCAGGTCGACGAAGTCTTCGCGCAAGCGTTTCAACGCATCGGCCGGGGCGCTGTCGCCCAGTTCGCGGAAGAAACGGCTGTAGTCGACCGGGCTGGTCTGCATCAGCTGCAACAGCCGTTCGATCAGGCCGTTGTCGTCATCATGCGGTTGGTACAGGCCCAGGCGTTTACGCATCAGGTCGAGGTAGTGCGCCTGGTACAGCGGCAGGAACAGGTTGAGGGTTTCGCGCAGCGCTTCAACGCTGATAAACGGCGTGAGCGCCTGGGCCAGCGCCGACAGGTTCCAGTGCGCGATGGGCACCTGGTTGCTGAAGGAGTAGCGGCCGCTGTCGTCGGAGTGGTTGCAGATAAAGCGCGCGTCGAAGTCGTCGAGAAAGGCGAACGGGCCGTAGTCGAAGGTGATGCCTAAAATCGACATGTTGTCGGTGTTCATCACCCCGTGGCAGAAGCCATAGGCCTGCCAGTAGGCGATCATTTCGGCGTTGCGCTCTAGCACCTCGCGGAACATCGCCAGGTACGGCTCCGGTTGCTCCAGGCACTGGGGAAAATGGCTGCGCAGCACGTGCTCGCCGAGCACCTTCAACTGTTCTTCCTGCTTGGTGTAATAGAAGTACTCGAAGTGGCCGAAGCGCACATGGCTGGGGGCCATGCGCAGCACCATGGCCGCCGTTTCTTTCTTCTCGCGCCACACCGGTGTGCTCGACCCCACCACACACAGCGCGCGGCTGCTGGGAATACCGAGCGCGTGCATGGCTTCAGAGGCAAGGAACTCGCGGATCGAGGAACGCAACACCGCACGGCCATCGCCCATGCGCGAGTACGGGGTTTGCCCGGCTCCCTTGAGGTGCAAATCCCAATGCTCGCCCGCATCGTTTACCACCTCGCCCAGCAGCAGCCCACGACCGTCGCCCAGGCGCGGGTTGTACGAGCCGAACTGGTGACCGGAATACACCATGGCGCGCGGCTCGGCGCTTTCCCAGAGTTTGTGGCCAGCGAAGATTTCAGCGAATTCCGCTTTCTCCGCTTCGTTTGGGTCCAGATCCAGCAGCGCCATGGCGGCCGGGCTGGCGACCACCAGACGTGGTTCGTCGATGGGCTCTGGAAGCACTTCAGTGGAAAACGCATCGCCGAGACGGGCGAAGCGGTTATCGAAATTCAGATCGGCGAGGGTTTTCAAAGGCGTTGTCCGAAAAGGCTGGGATCGGAAATGATGTGGACAGCTATCGCCAGCTACGGGTCAATAAACCTGCCGAACAGCATCGCGGCTAAAGCCGCTCCCACAGAACACGAAACCTGTAGGAGCGGCTTTAGCCGCGATGGGTTTAATGTCACGGCGCCGGTTTTGGCGCTTGCGCTTCCTCAGCCGCTTCCACCTGATGTTCCTTTCCCTCGGCATTGGTCAGGAAAATTTCCATCTTCGGCGTGGAGCTGGAGTTGATGTTGTTGTCGCGGAACAACTGGTCGATACGGCGGTTCAATTCGTCGGTGGCCAGGCCGCGGTCGCCCAGTTCGCGCACATAAATTTTCAGCTCGTGATCCAAGGTGCTGGCGCCGTAGGCGGTCAGTTGCACGGTGGGCGCCGGGTCGCGCAGCACGCGGGAGTTTTCCTGGGTGGCTTGCAGCATCAGCTTGCGCACCAGCTCCAGGTCCGAGCCGCGCTGCACGTTAAAGGTCAGCACGATGCGGGTGATGGTGTCGGTCAGCGTCCAGTTGATCAGCTGACTGGTCAGAATGGTCTGGTTCGGCACGATCACCGCTTTACGGTCGCCGTCAGTGATGTGCGTGGCGCGGATACGAATGCGGTTCACCGTGCCGGTCACGGTGCCGATGGTCACAAGGTCGCCGATGCGCACCGGACGTTCGAACAGCAGAATGATGCCGGAAATGAAGTTGGCGAAAATCGCCTGCATACCGAAACCGATACCGACCGACAGCGCCGCCACTAACCATTGCAACTTGTCCCAACTCACGCCCAGGGTCGACAGCGTGCTGACGATGCCGATGCCGGCAATCGCATAAGAAAGCAGCGTGGTGGTGGCATACGCGCTGCCTTGCGCCAGTGACAGGCGCGACAGCACCAACACTTCCAGCAGACCGGGCAGGTTATTGGCCAGGGCGATGGTCACGCCGATGATCAACAGCGCGCCGAGTACATCCAGCAGGCTGATGGGCAACTGCGTGGCAGCAGCGCCCGTGCCGGCGGCGTATTGGTAGAGGGTGACGTTGTCGAGGTAGGCGAACACGCTGATCAGGTCGGCCCAGACCAAATACAGGCAACCGATAAAGCCGGACAGCAGCGCCAGGCGAATCAGGCGCAACGACTGTTGGTTGACCTGCTCGATGTCCAGCCGCGCGGTTTCCACCGGCACTTCTTCGCCGTCGACGTTCTCCTTGGCCTGCGCCTGACGTTTCGCCAGGGCACGGGCATAGGCCAGACGCCGTGCCGCCACAGCCAGGCCGCGCACGAACGCGGCTTCGATAATCAGCCAGACGATCAGCAAATACAGGGTGTTGATCAGCCGATCCGTGAGCTTGAGCGAGGTGTAGTAGTAGCCAAAGCCGACCGCGATGATCAGCGCAAACGGCAACAGGGTGAACGCCGTACCGATCACCAGACGGAACGGTGACGCGTGTTCACGCAACGGCTCGGTGAGCAGCAATTTGCCCAGCAGCCAGGTCATCAGGCAAAAGCAGGTGAGCACGATGATGATGCCGATCACGTCTTCGGCCAGTGAGGCGGGTTGCTGCTCAGCCACGCTCACCACCGCGACCAGGGCCATTACCACCAGCCCGAGTTTGCGCACCTGGTTGCTAATAAACGCCACCTGCGGGCGCGGCCAGCGGAAGTGCAGCTCGGCCATGCCACCCGGCGCCAGAATGCGGTACAGCGTGTAGAACACCAGCCAGGCCTGGGCCATTTCCAGCAGCGCGCCGCCCAGTGCGGCGTTCAGTCCACGGGCATCCACCCGCAGCGCCAGCCCGCCCAACGCCAGCAGCAGCGACACCGGCAAAGCCAGCAAGATGTTCAGCAGCAATGCCAAGGGCGTGTGCAGCTGGCTGTCGCGTTTGTAGTGGCCGATGTCTTCGTGCAGTTCGCCGAGCTTGCGATAGATGGTGCTGCGCTGCCAGATCAGCAGGCCACTGACCAACGCCAGCGGCAGGAAGAACCACGGGCGCTCACCCAGGGCTTCGAACAACTGCTTGAGCCCATCGCCCCACGGCAGGTCAGCGAGCTGACTTTGCAGGTAACGCGGCGCCACGCGCAGCCAGGAAAAGTCCAACGGCTTGTTGCTCGGAATCCAGAACATCTGCTCTTCAAGCGTGGCGCGCAGGGCTTTGGCTGTGGCTTGCAGTTGCTTTTGGTTAAGTTGCAGGGTGATCGATTCGTTGAGCAGCGCATTGAGCTCGCGGCTCAAGCGCTCAAGCAGTTCGGCGCGGGTGTTGGCCAGGTCCAGCAGCGTGCGGCGCACCTCCGGCGTCACCTGCTCGGCAGGTTGTTTGGCCAACAGACTGTCGACATAGGCTTGCGGCGAGCCGTATTGGTCGCGGGTCTGGTCGAGGTTGAACTGGTAGAGCCTGATGTCGGCAATCTCGTCGGCCAGGTCCTGATTCATCGTCAGTTGCGGCAACGATTCTTTCTGCTGATAAAGAATCTTCGAGAGCAGCAGGCTGCCCTTGAGCACGTTGATCTGTTCTTCCAGCGACTGATCGGCCTGGTTGACGCTGTCGAGTTGCTGCTTGGTCAGCAGGTTCTGTTTGGTCAGGTCGTTGAGGCGGTCGGTGGCGCGCAGCAGGTAGTCGGAGAGCTTGAGGTTCTCAGCGCTTTCCAGGGCTACCACGCTGTCGGAGCCGGCGTTCTGCGCCTCCTTGGATAATTCCACCAAGGTTTTTTCCGACTGCGCCCGGCGTTTTTCGCTGATCAAGGTTTGCAGGTCATTGCTGCGTTGTTCGGCACGGGCGATGCGTTCCACCAGCAAGTCGCGCTGGATGTTGCCCAAGTCTTGCAGCACGTTGTTGCCCGCCAGCTCGGCGCGGCGCAAGGCCATTTTTGCCACCAGGGCTGCCTGCTCGGCGTTCAGTTGGTCGCGGCGTTCAGGGCTCAGTGGCTTGTTGGCCTCTTTGCCCACCTTGAGCAGGTTGCCGATCTCCTGCATGCGCGTCTGCCCGTTACTGATCTCCGCCTGGGCGCGTTCGGGCCGGGTTTGCGCGGTAAGAATGTCGCTATTGGCCACGGCCAGCGCTTTTTGCCAGTCGCTGAGCTGGGTGCTGATGTCGGTCAGTTTTTGTTCAAGCTGCGGAATGCTCAGCGCGCCGTAACGCTCGCGAAAAGCGTCCGGCGGGTTGGCTTTGAGTTTGGCCAGGTCGCGCTGGCTATCGGCGGTGAGCTTTGGCGCCTCGGCGAGCTTTTGCTTGAGCTGGGTCAAGCGAACTTCGGCGTCGCCTTTTTCCGCTAGCAGTTCCAGGGTGTTTTCCAGGATCTGCTTGATAGTCGAGGCATCAGGCTCGGCCAGTTTGCGTGCGGCCAGGCCATCCAAGTTGCGCTGAACATCGGCGCTGCTCGGCGGTTCGGCGGCATGCAAAGACGGAATGATCAGCGCGAGGCCAAGCAGGCTGGCCGTAAGAAGGGTACGGAGCGAAGTAGGAAACAGAGACATGGTCGCCAATCGTGCGGCTCGGGAAGCGAGCAGTTTAGAGGAACAGGCCGGGGCCGGGGCGGCTGCCTTCGGGGAATTTGACGCCGACCTTGCGAATCTTGTTGCCTTCCATGGCCGCGACGGTCCAGGTCAGGCCATTCCATTCAACCTGGTCGCCTATAACCGGCTCGCCGCCAATTTCGTGGGCGATGAACCGGCCCAGCGGCATGCTGCCATCCACGTCGCCGATTTTCAGGCCATACAGTGCAGCAATGGCGCTGAGTTCCGCGTCGCCTTCGAGCACAAAGTCGCCGAAGAAGCGCAGGTCCAGTCCGCGTTTCGGCGCCTGGCTGAACAGCTTGCCGAGGGCGGGCAGGTCGTGTTCGTGGCCGACTACGCAGAGCATGTCGCCGGCTTCAAGCGTGGTACTACCGGACGGGTGCAGCAGCTCGGTGCCGCGGAACAGCGCGGCAATGCGCGTGCCGTCGGGCATCTTCAATTCGCGCAGGGCGGCGCCGATGCACCACTTCTCCGCGCCCAACCGGTACACGAACAGCTCCCACTGACTGGTGGGGTGCACTTCAAGGCCTGCGCGGGAGATTGGCGCCGGCTCCGGCGGAACGGTTACCCGTAGCCACTTCGCCACCCACGGCAAGCTGGTGCCTTGCAACACCAGCGACACCAGCACAATGAAGAACGCCAGGTTGAAATACAGCTGCGCGTGTTCCAGACCGGCCATCAACGGGAACACAGCCAGAATGATCGGCACCGCGCCGCGCAGGCCGACCCAGGCGATAAACAGTTTTTCGCGGTCATGGAAGGCCTTGAACGGAAACAGGCCCACGGCCACCGACAGTGGCCGGGCGACCAGAATCATCCACAACGCCAAGGCCAGGGCCGGCAAGGCGATAGGCAGCAAGTCGGCGGGCGTGACCAGCAGGCCGAGCACCAGAAACATGCCGATCTGCGCCAGCCAGGCGAGGCCGTCGAGCATATGCAAAATACCGTGGCGCGAGCGAATGGCCTTGTTGCCCAGCACCAGACCGCACAGGTACACGGCAAGAATGCCGCTGCCATGCAGTGCGTTGGTCAGGGCAAAGGTCAGCAGGCCGCCGCTGACCACCAGCAACGGATACAAACCGTGCGCCAGGTGAATGCGGTTGACCAGCTTGAGCACCACCCAGCCGCCGCCAAGACCAATAACAGCACCGATGCCGAATTCGCGCAGCAGATGCAGTAACAGGCCAAAGCCGAATTCATCCTGGCCGCTGGCGAGCATGTCGATCAGCGTAACGGTGAGAAACACCGCCATGGGGTCGTTGCTACCGGATTCTATTTCCAGGGTAGCGTTTACCCGCTCGTTCAGGCCTTTGCCGCCCAGCAACGAGAACACCGCAGCGGCGTCGGTCGAACCGACAATCGCGCCGATCAGCAGGCCCTGCATCAGGTTGAGATTGAACAGCCAGGCGGCGGCCATGCCAGTGAGGCCGGTGGTGATCAGCACGCCAACGGTGGCCAGCGACAAGGCCGGCGACAGCGCCACGCGGAAGCTCGACACGCGGGTACGCAAGCCGCCGTCCAGCAGGATTACCGCCAGGGCGAGGTTGCCCACCAGATAGGAAAGGGGGTAGTTGCTGAAACCGATGCCGCCCGGGCCATCGACGCCGGCCAACATGCCGACGCCCAGAATGATCACCAAAATCGGGATGCCCAGACGCGAAGAAAGCGAGCTCACCAAAATGCTCGCGCCTACCAGCAATGCGCCGATCAGGAACAGGCTATTGATGGCGGTGGCATCCAAAGGCGGAACTCCAGGTAAACGGGTTTAGATCGAAAGTAGCTTAGAGCATGCAGCAGGCATGCCAGACGATTCTAACCCGCGTTTTCCTGCGCCTGTCAAAAAAAAGCCCCGCGTTGGGGCGGGGCAATCGTTACTGACTCGGTTGTGTTGCTTTTTGTAGGAGCGAGCTTGCTCGCGAAGCGGTGTCGGGCCGTTCGCCAGCAAGCTGGCTCCTACAAAATCAGAACGAGGCGTCCTTAAAACCAAGCATCCTGCATCGCCAGGCACGTATCGTCCTTAGCCTCCAGAATCGCCAGGTCGTGATGCATGCTCGGCACTTCCCAGGTGAGGAAGTAGCGCGCGGCCTGCAGTTTGCCGGTGTAGAAGTCGTGGTCCTGGGCGTTGCCTTTGGCCAGGCCTTCTTCGGCGCGGATGGCTTGTTCCAGCCAGCGCCAGCCAATCACCAGGTGGCCGAACACTTTCAAGTACAGCGCCGAGTTGGCCAGGCTTTCGTTGACCTTGCCCTGCATCAGGTCGCCCAGCAGCGCCAGGGTGACCGTCGACAGGCGCGACAACAGATGCTCCAGCGGCTCACGCAGGGCGTTGAGCGATGGATGCGCTTCGGCGCGCTGGCAGCAGGTTTGAATCAGTTTCACCAGTTGCTTGAGCGCCGCGCCGCCATTCATCGAAACCTTGCGGCCCAACAGGTCGAGGGACTGGATGCCGTAGGTGCCTTCGTGAATCGGGTTCAGGCGGTTGTCGCGGTAGTACTGCTCCACCGGGTATTCGCGGGTGTAGCCGTGGCCGCCGAGAATCTGGATCGCCAGTTCGTTGGCCTTCAGGCAGTAGTCCGACGGCCAGGATTTAACAATTGGCGTCAGCAGGTCGAGCAGTTCCAGCGCGGTTTTGCGCTCTTCTTCAGTGCTCAGGGTTTGCGTGTCGTCGAACAGGCGTGCGGCGTACAAGGCCAGGTCGAACGAGCCTTCCACGTAAGCCTTTTGGGTTAGCAACATGCGGCGCACGTCGGCGTGTTCGATGATCGCCACCTGCGCGGTGGTTGGGTCTTTGCCGTCGGGCAGGCGACCTTGTGGGCGCTGGCGGGCATAGTCGAGCGAGTACAGGTAGCCGGCGTAACCGAGCATCACCGCGCCCATGCCGACGCCGATACGCGCCTCGTTCATCATCTGGAACATGTACGACAGGCCCGCGTGCGGCTTGCCGACCAAGTAGCCCACGCACTCGCCGTTATCGCCGAAGTTCAGCGCGGTGGAGGTGGTGCCGCGCCAGCCCATCTTGTGAAACAGGCCAGCCAGAATCACGTCGTTGCGCTTGCCCAGCGAGCCGTCGTCGTTGACCAGGAACTTGGGCACGATAAACAGCGAGATGCCTTTTACACCGGGCGGTGCGTCCGGCAGCTTGGCCAGCACCATGTGCACGATGTTTTCCGACAGCGGGTGGTCGCCGCCGGAGATAAAGATTTTGTTGCCCTTGATCCGGTAGCTGCCGTCACCGGCCGGCTCGGCACGGGTGCGCAGGTCCGATAGGGAAGAACCGGCGTGCGGTTCGGTGAGGGCCATGGTGCCGAAGAAGCGGCCGTCGATCATCGGCTGCAGGAAGCGCTGCTTTTGCTCTTCGGTGCCGAAGCTTTCGATCAGGTTGGCCGCGCCCATGGTCAGGAACGGGTACGAGGTGGTCGCTGCGTTGGCCGACTGGAAGTGGCAGAAGCAGGCTTGCGACAGCAGCGTCGGCAATTGCATGCCGCCGGCTTCGAAGTCGCGCGAGGCATTGAGAAAGCCCGCTTCGAGGAAGGCGTCGACCGCAGGCTTCACTTCCGGAATCAGCACCGCTGCGCCGTCTACGAACTGTGGCTCGTGCTCGTCGTTCTTGCGGCAGTGCGGCGCGAACAGGTTTTCGGCGATGCTGCGGGCGGTGTCGATGGCAGCATCGAAGGTTTCGCGGCTGTGCTCGGCGAAACGCTCGCGTTGGGTCAGGGCTTCGGCATCCAGCACTTCGTAGAGTTCGAAGGCCAGGTTACGGGAGCTGAGCAGAGTCTCGGACATGCGGCGTACCTGTTGTGATGGGACGGTTTTATTCAACGTTGCCGGAGTCTATTGCGCGCGGCGGGCAGCGCCTAGCTTCATACAGGGGAGTGATAAAGCAGCAAAACCCAGTCGCCATCCGCACAGGGCGGGCTGGTAAACTTCGCCGCCTCAGCGCGCCCCGAGGATCTTCTCGCATGAACTACCGCCACGCCTTCCACGCCGGCAACCACGCCGATGTGCTCAAGCACCTGATCATCAGCCGCATCATTGCGCTGCTGGCGCGCAAGGAAGCACCGTTCGTGTGCCTCGACAGCCACGCAGGCTTGGGCCTGTACGACCTCAAGGGCGATGAAGCGAGCCGCACCGGTGAGTGGCTCGAAGGCATTGCCCGGCTGTGGAACGCCGACGACTTGCCGGCCAGCACCGACGATTATTTCGACGTGCTCAAGGCCATGAACCCGGACGGCGAGCTGCGCTACTACCCCGGTTCGCCCGAACTGGCGCGCCAGCTCACCCGCGACCAGGACCGCGTACTGCTCAACGAAAAACACCCGCAAGATGGCCAATTGCTCAAAGAAAACATGCGCGGCGACCGGCGCGTGGCTGTGCATCTGGGCGAAGGCTGGCACGTGCCGCGCGCCTTGCTGCCGGTGGCCGAGAAGCGCGCGCTGCTGTTGATCGATCCACCGTTTGAGCAAAGCGACGAACTGGACCGCTGTGTCACCGCGCTGAACGAAAGCATAGGCCGCATGCGCCAGACCATCGTTGCCATCTGGTACCCGATCAAGGATGAACGCCAGCTCAAGCGCTTCTACCAAAGCCTGGGCAAATCCACCGCGCCGAAACTGCTGCGCGCCGAACTGTTCGTGCACAGCCCGGACGACGCCACGCGCCTGAGCGGCTCGGGGCTGGTGATCGCCAACGCACCGTGGGGGCTGGAGGAGGAGCTGAAAGAACTGCTGCCGTGGCTGGCCAAGACGTTGGCGCAAAGTGAGGGGAATTGGCGGTTGGATTGGTTGATTGCGGAATAAGCGAACGCTGCGAGCGTCCGGTTGTTCGTAGGCGCGAGCTTGCTCGCGAACCCTGCAAACGGACATTTGCGTTAGGGCGCAAATTGCTTCGCGAGCAAGCTCGCTCCTACGGGGGAATGTGGACTCTTCCGCTATTTCCCCCGCTTCGGATCCACGTAGTAACTCACCTGCTGCCGTGGATTCAAATATTCGCGCGCCGCTTCATCCAGCTCCGACACCCTCACGCTTTTGGCAATCGCCAGCTGCGGCTCTTGCTCCAGGTTGAGGATCAATGCCTCGGTTTTCGGCACGTTCGGCTCGTAGACGATCACCGTCGGTTTCAGCGGCAAGGTCGGGTGCATGCCGAGTACCAGGCCGAAGCGGCCGTCCTCGAGTTGCACCAGACTCCCCGGCGGGTAAACGCCCATGCAGCGGATAAAGGCTTTCAGCGCCACCTGGTCGAAGCGTTCTTTGTATTGCTTGAACATCCGCGCCAGCGCTTCGTGGGGGCTGATGGCGTCGCGCGGGTTCTGCGGGTTGCAGAGGTTGTCGAAAAAGTTGGTGATGCTCACCACCCGGCTCAGGCGGCCAATGGCGGCTTCATGCAATTGGTTGGGGTAACCGCTGCCGTCGCAGTACTCGTGGTGCTCAGCGATGATGCGCAGCACGTCGTCGTCGAGCATCAGCTTCTGCCCACGGCGCCGGCCGAATTCGGTGTGCATTTGCAGAAACTGCTGCTCGGGGCGGTTCAGCGGTTCGGTTTTGAGCAGCACTTTGCTTGGCACGTCCATCTTGCCCATGTCGTGCAGCAGCGCGCCGAGCCCCAGGGAATGACAGGCCTCGCTGTCGTAGCCCAACTGGCGGCCGAGCATCATCGACAGCACCGTCACGTTCAGCGCATGGGAGTAGGCATCTTCAGCGGCCTTGCCGTTGATGCTGTGCAGCACCACGCCGTCCTCGGCCATCATGGTGCCAACCAATTCGCGCACCACTTCGCCGGCTTGTTTGAGCACATCTTCGGGGGCGCGGTGCAGGGTTTTGGTCAGTTCTTTGACCAGTTGGCTGGTGTGGATGAACTTGCGGTCCACCTCGGCCAGGCGCTTGCGCAGTTTGCTTAGCTTTACGGCGCGGGCCTGGGCGGCCAGCTCTTCGGCGCTGGGCGGCTGCGGCGCGGCGGGCGGCGCTTCAACGATGGGTGGCGGCAGTTCGTCCGGGTGCGGCAGCGGCTCGCAGTCGCTGCGCGCCGGGTCGTAACGCACACGCGGCAGGCCCAGCTGAAGCAACGCGTCGAGCTGGGCCTGGTCTTTGATTTTGAAACTGCTGAAGGCGAAGTCGTGCTCCCACCAACCCAGGTCCAGTTGGACGAAGAGGCCGACGCACAGCTGTTCGGGCGCGATGTACTGTTTGCGGGAATCGGACATGCAAAGACTTAGGCTTGGGTCAATAAAGCCTAAGTCTAGCCGGCCTTTGCCGGCGAAGCAGCCTGCCTAATGGCTAACAGCCAGCTATTGCTTGTTGGCGCTCTTGCGGTTGACCTGTTCGGCGGCGTGGATAATGTCGGCACCAATCACGCTTTCGTACTGCTTCCACACCGGCTGCATGGCCGAACGCCAGGTGCTGCGCTCTTGCTCGGTGAGGCTGATGAGGTGGGTTTTGCCCTGGCTCAACTGCTGGCGCGCGGCGACGTTCTGCTGCTCGGCGGCGTTGTTCACGGCAAAGGTCACTTCTTCGATGATGCCTTCCAGCTCAGTGCGCGTGGCATGCGGAATGGCGTACCAGAACTTGGTATTGGCCACCAACATGTAGTCGAGCACGCCGTGGTTGGTTTCGGTCATGTACGGCTGAAACGGCGCATATTTCTGGCTGTACAGGTTCGACCAGGTGTTTTCGGTACCTTGCACTTTGCCGTCTTGCATGGCTTGCAGTGTGGCGGCGAACGGCAGTTTTACCGGCGTAGCGCCAAGGGCGTTGAACTGGCTCTCGATCACGGGCGAGGGCTGAATGCGGAAGGCCAGGCCTTTGGCGTCGGCCGGATTGTTCAGCGCTTTGGTGGCCGACAGCTGCTTCATGCCGTTGTGCCAATAGGCCAGGCCGGTGATGTTGTGTTCCTGCATGGCGCTTAGCAACTGACGGCCTTTGGCGCGTTGCTGGAAGCGGTCGACGGCGGCGAGGTCATCGAACAGGAACGGCAGGTCAAAAATCTGCAACTGCTTGTTGTACTCGCTGAACTTGGCCAGCGAAGGCGCGAGAATCTGCACCTTGTTATCGCGCAAGGCTTGCAGCTCATCGGCGTCGCCAAACAGGCTGGAGTTGGGGTAAATCTCGACGGTGACTTTGCCGGCCAGGCGTTCTTCGGCGAGCTTTTTGAACAGCAGCGCGCCTTGGCCCTTGGGCGTGTCTTCAGCGACTACGTGGGAAAACTTGATGACGATTGGCGCGTCGTCGGCCAGCACGGCACTGGCGAAGCTCAATAACGCGGCGAAACCTACAACCAGGCGGCAGCGCCCGAGGGTTAACGTGTTCATGCGGACTCTCTCTTTTTTATAGGCGCTTGCGATGCGGCTGCGCGCGCAGCAACGGCGGAAACGGCTGGCAGAGAGTCATCCTACAAGTTGCGTATTACAGGCGCACTTAGACGTTCGCAAGGGCGTGAACCGGTCGTTGGTTGCAGGCACCAACGACCGATAGCCGGCCTGTTTTACAGCAAGCACACCCCTGTGCCGCCCAACCCGCAATAACCATTCGGATTCTTCGCCAGGTACTGCTGGTGATAAGCCTCGGCGTAGTAGAACGCCGGCGCCTCGATGATTTCCGTGGTAATGGCACCAAAGCCGGCAGCTTCCAATTGCTTCTGGAAAGCGGCCTGGGTTGTCAGCGCGGCATCCAGTTGCGCTGGGCTGGTGGCGTAGATGGCCGAGCGATACTGGCTGCCCACATCGTTGCCCTGACGCATGCCTTGCGTTGGGTTGTGCGCTTCCCAGAACACTTTCAACAGCGCGTCGTAACTGGTCACCTTCGGATCAAACACCACCAACACCACTTCGGTGTGGCCGGTCAGGCCCGAGCAGGTTTCGTCGTACGTCGGGTTTGGCGTGTGGCCACCGGCATAACCTGCCGCCGTGGAGTAAACGCCCGGTTGCTGCCAGAAGCGCCGCTCGGCGCCCCAGAAACAGCCGAGGCCGAAAATCGCGGTTTCCATACCAGCAGGGAAGGGACCTTGCAGCGGGTTGCCGTTGACGAAGTGCTTCTCCGGCACGGGCATCGGGCTTTCACGGCCGGGCAGGGCTTGCTCGGCGGTCGGCAGGTCGAGCTTGTGGGCGAGAATTTGCGAACGCAGCACCATGGCAGGCTCCTGATGGGGTGGTTGATTGAAACGTAGCAGTTGCAGCGTGGGTTTAGAGTCCGCTCGGGGCGAGACGTTACAGCCGATTCAGTTTTGCGGGCGACACGGGTAACGGCGCAGGCTGTCGAGCAGGTCGCGGCCGGGAATCGGGCGGTCGAACAAGTAACCCTGGCCGATATCGCATTTGTGTCGGCGCAAGAAGCTCAACTGGGCGGCCGTTTCGATGCCTTCAGCGACGACTTTGAGCTTGAGGTTGTGGGCCATGGCGATCACCGCGGAGGTGATTTCCATGTCGTCCTGATTTTCCGGGATGTCTTTGATAAAGCTGCGATCGATCTTGATCACGTCGATGGGGAATTTCTTCAGGTAGCTGAGC
Source organism: Pseudomonas sp. AC136 (assembly GCF_979258585.1). Classification (NCBI taxonomy): domain Bacteria; kingdom Pseudomonadati; phylum Pseudomonadota; class Gammaproteobacteria; order Pseudomonadales; family Pseudomonadaceae; genus Pseudomonas; species Pseudomonas sp. AC136. The sequence goes on along the minus strand of NZ_OZ409865.1, from coordinate 2,549,720 downwards.
GACGAATAGCCGGTGCCGAAGTCGTCCATGGCCAGGGTCAGGCCCAGGCTTTTCAGGCGATTGAGCTGCTGGCGCGTGTCGTCGGTGGCTTCCAGCAGCAGGCTTTCGGTCAGTTCCAGTTCCAACAGGTGCGGCGCCAGCAGTTCTTCCTGAAGGATGTCGGCTATCGAGCCCACCAGATCGGGGTCGGAGAACTGCTTGGGCGACAGGTTGATCGCCACCTGAATGTCGCCCAGGCCCAGTGCGGAAAGCTGCTTGCTCATGCGGCAGGCCTGGCGCGCCACCCATTTGCCGATGGGAATGATCAGGCCGGTGTCTTCGGCCACGCTGATGAACTGGTCCGGGTTGATCATGCCTTTTTCCGGATGGTTCCAGCGCAGCAGCGCCTCCATGCCGGTGAGCTGGCCGGTGCGCAGGTCGAGCTTGGGCTGGTAGAACACCTCGAGTTCGTTCTGGGTTAGGGCGCGACGCAGGTTGTTTTCGACGAACAGCTTGTAGTTGGCTTCGGCATTCAGCACTTCGGTGAACACCTGCACCTGGTGTTTGCCGTTGGCCTTGGCTTTGTGCAGCGCCAGGCCCGCGTGCTTCATCAGGGTGTGGGAATCTTGCCCATGCAGCGGCGCGCAGGCCAGGCCGACCGAGCCGGTGACGCTGATCAGCTGGTTGTCGACGAACAGCGGTTTATCCAGGGTTTGCAGCACTTGCCCGGCGATGCGCTGGCCTTCGGCGACGTCGCAGTTGTCCAGCAACACGGCAAATTCGTTACTGGCGAAACGCGCGAGGCTGCTGTTGGCGTTGAGGCTGTTGCGCAGGCGGCGGGCCAGGCTCATGAGCAGCTTGTCGCCGGTCTGGTGGCCGAGGCTGTCGTTGATGCGCTTGAAGTTGTCGATGTCGACCAGCAGCAAGCTGGTGGGCTGATCGCTGTTGCGCGAAAAGCGCTCTTCCATGCTGCGGATAAAGGCCGGACGGTTGCCGAGGCGGGTGAGGTTGTCGGTGTAGGCCAGGCGCTCGATGCGCTGCTGGGCGAGTTTGCTCTGGGTGATGTCTTCGTAAATGCCGATGTAATGGGTCAGATCACCGTCGCCGCCGTACACCTTGGAAATCGACAGATGCCCCCAGTAGGGTTCCAGGCTTTTGCGCCGGCTGCGGAATTCGCCGTTCCAGCTGTTCTGCTGGGCCAGGTTGGAATGGGCATCGAACAGCAGATCGCTGAGATTGCCCAGCGCCGGCAGGTCGGACAAGCGCCGGCCTTGCACTTCTTCCGGGCTGAACTGGGTAATGGCGGTGAAGCTCGGGTTGACGTACTCGACGATGCCTTCGCGGTCGATCAGCAAAAAGGCGCTGGCGCTTTGCTCGACGGCGCGGCGGAACAGCTGCAGTTCACTGCTGGCGCTGCGTCGCTGCTGGTTGACCAGGGCATGGGCGAACTGGTCGGCGAGCTCGCCGGCAAAAGCAATTTCATCAGCCTGCCACACACGCTCGGTGCCCACGTGTTCCAGGCACAGCACCGCCACCACTTCGCCGGCCACGCGCACGCTGGCATCGAGCATGGCGCTGACGCCACGGGGCAGCAGGTGGGTTTCAGCCAGCTCACGGGTGCGTGGGTCGCGCATGGCGCTGTGGGCGTCGATGGCGCGGCCGCTGTGCAAGGCGGCGAGGTAGTGCGGATATTTGCTGGCGTTGATCGCGGTGGGCAGTTCGTGTTGGCCGATGTCGGTGCTGTACATCGTGATCGGTTCGAGCTGCTCTTGGCGCAGGTACCACAGGCTGGCGCGGGCGACACTGAAGGTCTCGCAGGCGGCCTTGGTAATCAGCTGCGCGGCCTCAAACACCTGGTTGTCCGAGCTGTAACGGTGGCGCGCCAGGCGCACGATCATGCTCTGCTGGGCGCGGCTGCGAACCAAGTGCTGAAGGTGTTCTTCCTGAGAGCGTTGATACAGTTCGAGGGAGGCTTGCAGGCGATTGTTCTGGATTTGCAGCTCTGACTGCTGCGGCTGGCGGTCGGGGAACAGCGGCTCGTCGGCCGGCAATATATAGCCGCGCAACAGTTGGCGACCGTGCTGCTTGAAGGCTTCACCCAATTCAACCAGATGCAGCATGCCGATGGGGGTGTGCAGCTTGTAGTGCACTTTGTAATGCGGGCTGTCTTTGAGTTGCAGTTGGATGGTGTCGTGCAACTGGTAGCGTTCTTCCGGCTCCATAAGGCTGGCGTAGGGTGAACCCACCAGGCCACAAAGCTCACCGGCAGCGAGGCCCAATTGGCTTTCGCACGCGGCGTCTAAAAACAGAAGAGTCCAGCTCGCCTCATTAAGCCGCTCGAAACGCAACATGCCAAGCCGTGAAGGCACTGGCAACTGCGTCACAACCTCGACCGCCGGACGGCTGGCGGCATCGGTATGGCTTTTCATCGGGAGACTCGCTTCCAGTATGCTGAACGAGTGGCTCAGGGCCACTTCATCGGTAAGGGTGCATCATGCGAACAAGACTGACAAGGCGGCTGGGAATATTGCCTGCAATCGCTGTGGTATTGCTCGCCGCGTCTAGCGCGCAGGCGGCAGAGCCGGAGGCAGAATTGAGTGGTGCCGAACAGGCACGCTACCTCAATGAATTAAAGAAGCTCTACCTCACCAGCGACGAGCGCCAAGCGTTGTTGGCGCAGAGCAACGAACTGCTCGACACCTACGCCGTGCGCGCAGCATTTCAGGTCGGCCAGGCCGAGCGTCGCGACCAGGTGTACCAGCTCAGCGTGGGGGCGCCTGGGGAATTGCTGATCCAGCAGAAAACCCGTGAAGCCGAAGGGGTAAACGTGGCCGTGCGCAATCAGCGGCTGGAGGTGTTTGGTGTCGATCCGTACATCAAATACGAGTGCCTGCCGAGCGAGCAGGTCTGCACCTTGAAAAACCCCCAGGACGGCAGCCCGTGGCTGACCATTCGCCGGGATCATCAAGGCGCGGCGCAGTTGGCCAAGGCGTTGTCGTTTCTGCTGCGTAATATGCAGAAAGGCTGATCTTCACGCCTTTACACCGTCGTCCCCGCGAAGGCGGGGACCCAGAATCTTGCGTTGATACGCAATGTTTATCCCATCCAAAATTCTGGATTCCCGCCTGCGCGGGAATGACGGTGGGCTTCAATAGGTTTCTGTCTCCCCCAAAAAACACGCAAAAAAAACCCCGCCAAACGGCGGGGCTGAGGTACGAGCGTGGCATGCCCGAAAGTGTGAAACGTTTTAGCCTTACAGCAGCATGGTGCGGATGTCGCCCAGCACGTCGCTCAGACGTTTGGTGAAGCGAGCGGCAGCCGCGCCGTTGATCACGCGGTGGTCGTAAGACAAGGACAGCGGCAGCATCAGTTTCGGCTGGAACGCTTTACCGTCCCACACTGGCTGCATGGTGGCCTTGGAGACCCCGAGAATCGCCACTTCCGGCGCGTTGACGATCGGCGTGAAGCCGGTGCCGCCAATGTGGCCGAGGCTGGAAATGGTGAAGCAGGCGCCTTGCATGGCGTCGGCCGAGAGCTTCTTGGTGCGCGCTTTTTCCGCCAGTTCAGCGGCTTCGGCAGCCAGTTGCAGCAAGCTCTTTTTGTCGACGTCCTTGATCACCGGCACCAGCAAGCCATCCGGTGTGTCGACGGCGAAGCCGATGTTGACGTACTTCTTGCGGATGATCGCTTTGCCAGACGGCGCCAGCGAACTGTTGAAGTCCGGCAGCTCTTTGAGCAGGTAGGCGCAGGCTTTGAGCAGCAGCGGCAGCACGGTGAGTTTGACGCCCGCTTTCTCGGCCACGGCTTTCTGCGCAATGCGGAAAGCTTCCAACTCGGTGATGTCGGCGGAGTCGAACTGGGTCACGTGCGGCACGTTGAGCCAGCTGCGGTGCAGGTTGGTGGCGCCAACTTGCATCAGACGCGTCATCGGTACTTCTTCAATTTCACCAAAGCGGCTGAAATCGACTTCCGGAATCGGCGGAATGCCCGCGCCACCGGTAGCGCCGGCAGCCGGTGCTTCCTTGGCCTTCTGCATCATGGCTTTGACGTAAACCTGCACGTCTTCTTTCAGCACACGACCGTGCGGACCGCTGGCGGTTACCGCGCTCAGCTCAACGCCGAACTCACGGGCCAGTTGGCGCACAGCCGGGCCGGCGTGGGTTTTGGCGCCGTCTTTGGCCGGTGCCGCCGGGGCAGCCGGAGCCGCCTCGGCTTTGGCAGGTGCAGCAGCAGGAGCGGGCGCGGCTTCGGCTTTGGCGGCCGGAGCAGCGGCCGGCGCTGCTGCTGGAGCAGGCGCGGCAGCCGGTGCAGCACCTGCCACTTTCAGTTTGAGGATCGGGTCGCCGGTGCCGACTTCGTCGTCCAGCTTCACGCTCAGGCTTTCCACCACGCCGGCAGCCGGCGATGGGATTTCCATGCTGGCCTTGTCGGATTCCAGCACCAACAAGGACTGGTCGGCTTCAACCGTGTCACCGACCTTTACCAGCAGCTCGATGATTTTGGCTTTGCCCGAGGAGCCGATGTCCGGAACGTTGATGTCCTGAACCGAACTGCTGGCCGCCGCTGCCGGAGCAGCTGGTGCAGGAGCAGGTTCGGCGGCTTTGGCAGGCTCGGCAGCCGGAGCGGCTTCGGCCTTGGCCGCTGGTTCGGCAGCGGCTGGCGCTGCTTCGGCGCCTTCCACTTCCAGTTCCAGCAACTCATCGCCTTCTTTCAGGCGATCGCCGAGTTTGACCTTGAGGCTTTTCACCACGCCGGCTTTAGGCGCAGGAATTTCCATGCTGGCTTTGTCCGACTCAAGGGTCAGCAGGCTTTGATCGGCTTCAATGCGATCACCCACCTTCACCATCAATTCGATGACTTCGCCCTCGCCACTGCCAATGTCGGGCACGCGGATTAATTCACTCATCGTTGTGCTCCCTTAGCAGTCCAGTGGGTTGAGTTTTTCGGGGTTGATGCCGAACTTGACGATGGCTTCTGCCACCACCTTCGGTTCGATATCGCCGCGATCTGCCAGGGCTTCGAGAGCGGCCAGCACCACGAAGTGACGGTCGACTTCGAAGAAGTGACGCAGCTTCTTGCGGCTGTCGCTACGGCCGAAACCGTCGGTGCCCAACACTTTGTATTCCTTGACCGGCACCCACTGACGAATCTGTTCAGCGAACAGCTTCATATAGTCGGTGGAAGCAATGACCGGACCTTTACGCCCGCCCAGGCATTCTTCGACGTAGGTTTTCTTCGGCTTCTGGCCAGGCTTCAGGCGGTTGCTGCGCTCAACGGCGAGGCCGTCGCGACGCAGTTCGTTGAAGCTGGTGACGCTCCAGACATCAGCGCCGATGTTGAACTCGTCGCGCAGAATCTTCGCTGCTTCACGCACTTCACGCAGGATGGTGCCCGAACCGAGCAACTGCACGTGATGCGCCGCGTCGCGCTTGTCTTCTTCGAGCAGGTACATGCCCTTGACGATGCCTTCTTCCACGCCAGCCGGAATGGCGGGCTGGGCGTAGGACTCGTTCATCACGGTGATGTAGTAGAAAACGTCCTGTTGCTCTTCGGTCATCTTCTTCATGCCGTCCTGAATGATCACCGCCAGCTCGTAGCCGTAGGTGGGGTCATAGGTGCGGCAGTTCGGAATGGTGCCGGCCAGCATGTGGCTGTGACCGTCTTCGTGCTGCAGGCCTTCACCGTTCAGCGTGGTACGGCCAGCGGTGCCGCCGATCAGGAAGCCACGGGTGCGGCTGTCGCCAGCGGCCCAGGCCAGGTCGCCAATACGCTGGAAGCCGAACATCGAGTAGAAGATGTAGAACGGCAGCATCGGCTGGTTGTGGCTGGAGTACGAAGTACCGGCGGCGATAAACGACGACATGGCGCCGGCTTCGTTGATGCCTTCCTCGAGAATCTGGCCCTTCTTGTCTTCGCGGTAGAACATCACCTGGTCTTTATCCACCGGCTCGTAGAGCTGGCCGACCGAGGAGTAGATACCGAGCTGACGGAACATGCCTTCCATGCCGAAGGTACGGGCTTCGTCCGGAATGATCGGCACGATGCGTTGACCGATTTCCTTGTCTTTCACCAGCTGCGACAGGATGCGCACGAAGGCCATGGTGGTGGAAATTTCGCGGTCGCCACTGCCGTCCAGAATGGCCTTGAGGCTTTCCAGTGGCGGGGTCGGAATGCTGAAGCTCTTGGCACGACGCTGTGGCACGAAACCGCCCAGTGCGGTACGACGCTCGCTGAGGTAGCGGGCTTCGGCGCTGCCGGGTTCCGGTTTGAAGAACGGCAGGTTTTCCAGCTCTTCGTCTTTCACCGGAATGTCGAAGCGGTCGCGGAATTTCTTCAGGCTGTCGACATCGACTTTCTTGGTGTTGTGCGCGGTGTTCTTGGCTTCGCCAGCACCGGTGCCGTAACCCTTGATGGTCTTGGCCAGAATGACGGTTGGCTGCTCTTTATGGTTAACCGCCTGGTGATAGGCCGCGTACACCTTGTACGGGTCGTGACCGCCACGGTTGAGCTTCCAGATTTCGTCGTCGGAAAGATCAGCAACCATCGCCTTGAGCTCAGGCGAGTTGAAGAAATGTTCACGTACGAACGCGCCGTCTTTGGCTTTGTAGTTCTGGTACTCGCCGTCGATGACTTCGTCCATACGGCGTTGCAGGATGCCGTCGGTGTCTTTGGCCAGCAGAGGGTCCCAGAAACGGCCCCAGACCACTTTGTTCACGTTCCACTGGGCGCCGCGGAACACGCCTTCGAGTTCCTGAATGATCTTGCCGTTACCGCGTACCGGGCCGTCGAGGCGCTGCAGGTTGCAGTTGATGACAAAGATCAGGTTGTCGAGTTTTTCGCGGCCAGCCAGGGAAATGGCGCCGAGCGATTCCGGCTCGTCGCACTCGCCGTCGCCCATGAAACACCAGACTTTCTGCTTGCCAGCCGGGATGAAGCCACGGCTTTCCAGGTACTTCATAAAGCGTGCCTGGTAGATCGCCTGAATCGGGCCAAGGCCCATGGATACGGTCGGGAACTGCCAGAAATCGGGCATCAGCCACGGGTGCGGGTACGACGACAGGCCGTTACCGTCTACTTCCTGGCGGAAGTTGTTCATCTGGTCTTCGCTGATGCGGCCTTCCATGAAGGCGCGGGCGTAAACGCCTGGCGAGGCGTGGCCCTGGAAGTAGATTAGGTCGCCGCCGTGTTCGTCGGTCGGGGCCTGGAAGAAGTAGTTGAAGCCGATGTCGTACAGCGTGGCGCTGGAGGCGAAGCTGGAGATATGGCCGCCCAGGTCCGAATCGCGCAGGTTGGTGCGCATCACCATCGCCAGGGCGTTCCAACGTACCAACGAGCGAATGCGGCGTTCCATGAACAGGTCGCCAGGCATGCGTGCTTCGTGGGTCACGGGGATGGTGTTGCGGTATGGCGTGGTGATGGCGTAGGGCAGTTGCGCACCGCTGCGGGTGGCCAGTTCGCCCATACGGGTCATCAGGTAATGAGCACGGTCTTCACCTTCACGGTCGAGGACGGATTCAAGCGCGTCCAGCCATTCCTGGGTTTCGACGGGATCGAGGTCTTGCATGGCTTGCTCCATGGCGGAAAGGCTTCCAGAATCGAAAACCTTGTGTTCGTTGCCGGCCTTTTGGGCGGGCACGTGAATTCTTGGATTTACCGGAGGTAGGACCGGCCGCGTGTAGTTTTACTACAAATCGACGGAGGTTTCAGCCCTTGGGACACATTCTTTAGTAGTAAAACTACATTGTGTACACATTACAACGCAAAAATCGCGACAATCCGGGGCTCTCAGCGGTTTGTATGTGATAGCAGATCAAACAGGATAGATCATGAACCTGCCGCCGCTCGTCGCCTTGCCGCCCTCCCTTATTTCTTTCGTCCAACGCGCTGACCAATCGTTCCGCAACGCCCTCGGCGAAGCAGCGGGGCAGTTCGATGCCTGGCCGGCAGAGCGCGTGGAGGCGTTCAAACGCGTCGTGGGCGCCAGCGATTTCGTCAGCGAGCAAGCCACCCGCGACCCGCACATGCTGCTGGCCCTGGCCGAAAGCGGTGAGCTGGAGCGGCCGCTGCAACCGGGCGAGTTGCGCGCGCAAATGGCCGAGGCCGTAAATGCCAGCAGCGACGAAGCGCAACTGGGGCACGTGCTGCGCCGCCTGCGTAATCGTCAGCAAGTGCGGATCATCTGGCGCGACGTCAACCGCCTGGCCGACCTGGCGCAAACCTGCCGTGACCTGTCCGACCTGGCCGACGCCAGCATCGACCTCACCTATCAATGGTTGTACCCGCGGCACTGCGAACAATTCGGCACGCCTATGGGCGGGCGCAGCGGCGAGCCGCAGCACATGGTGGTGCTGGGCATGGGCAAGTTGGGCGCGGTGGAGTTGAACCTGTCTTCCGACATCGACCTCATTTTTGCCTACCCCGAAGGCGGCGAAACCGAAGGCGTGAAGCGCTCGCTGGATAACCAGGAATTCTTTATCAAACTCGGCCAGCGGCTGATCAAAGCGCTGGATGCCATCACCGTCGATGGCTTTGTCTTCCGCGTCGACATGCGCCTGCGCCCCTACGGTTCAGCCGGCTCGCTGGTTTTCAGCTTTAACGCGCTGGAGCAGTACTACCAAGACCAGGGCCGCGACTGGGAACGCTACGCCATGATCAAGGCCCGCGTGGTGGGCGGCGACCAAGCCGCAGGCGCGCAGTTGCTCGACCTGCTGCGCCCCTTCGTTTACCGCCGTTACCTCGACTTTTCCGCCATCGAAGCGCTGCGCGCGATGAAGCTGCTGATTCAGCAGGAAGTGCGGCGCAAGGGCATGGCCGACAACATCAAACTCGGCTCCGGCGGCATTCGCGAGGTGGAGTTCATTGCCCAGGCGTTCCAGCTGATCCACGGCGGCCGCGACCTCAGCCTGCAACAGCGGCCGCTATTAAAGATGCTGAAAACCCTGGAAGGGCAGGGCTACTTGCCACCTGCCGTGGTCGCCGAAATGCGCGACGGCTACGAGTTTCTGCGTTACACCGAGCACGCCATCCAGGCCATCGCCGACCGCCAGACGCAAATGCTGCCGGACAACGACGATGACCGCACCCGCGTTGCCTTCATCATGGGCTTTGACACCTGGGCCGCGTTCCACGAGCGCCTGATGTATTGGCGCGAGCGCATCGCCTGGCACTTCGGGCAGGTGATTGCCGACCCGGATGAAGACGAAAACGGCGAGGCTGACCTGTGCGTTGGCAGCGAGTGGCTGCCCCTGTGGGAAGACGGGCTGGACGAGGAAAGCGCCTGCCGGCAACTGGCTGACGCCGGCTTCAGTGACGCGGCCGCTGCGCTGCACCGCCTGGCTGGTCTGCGCAATGGCAATCAGGTGCGCGCCATGCAGCGTCTGGGGCGTGAGCGCCTGGATGCCTTTATTCCGCGTCTGCTGGCGCAGGCGGTGGAGCACGAAAATCCCGACCTGGTGCTCGAACGCGTATTGCCGTTGATTGAAGCGGTGGCGCGGCGCTCGGCCTATCTGGTGCTGCTCACCGAAAACCCCGGCGCGTTGCAGCAACTCTTGACCCTGTGCGCGGCGAGCCCGTGGATTGCCGAACAGATCAGTCGCTTCCCGCTGCTGCTGGACGAATTGCTGAATGAAGGCCGCCTGTTCAAGCCGCCGTTGGCGCCGGAGCTGGCCGCCGAATTGCGCGAGCGCCTGACGCGCATTCCGGAAGACGATCTTGAGCAGCAAATGGAAGCCCTGCGCCATTTCAAACTGGCGCACCGGCTTCGCGTGGCCGCGTCGGAAATCTCCGGGGCGCTGCCCTTAATGAAGGTAAGCGATTACCTGACGTGGCTCGCCGAAGCCATTCTGGAGCAAGTGCTGGCGCTGGCCTGGCGTCACACGGTGGCCAAGCACGGTACCCCGCAGCGCGCAGACGGTGGCCTGTGTGATCCGGATTTCATCATCGTCGGCTACGGCAAGGTCGGCGGTATCGAGCTCGGGCACGGCTCGGACCTCGATCTGGTGTTTATTCACGACGGCGACCCGCAGGCCGAAACCGACGGCGCCAAGCCCATCGATGGCGCGCAGTTCTTCAACCGCCTGGGGCAGCGCATCATTCACCTGCTCACCGCGCAAACCAACTCCGGCCAGTTATATGAAGTGGACATGCGCTTGCGCCCCTCCGGTGCGGCGGGCTTGCTAGTCAGTTCCCTGGGCGCGTTCGAGCGTTATCAACAGAACGAAGCCTGGACCTGGGAACACCAGGCGCTGGTGCGCGCGCGCGTATTGGTCGGCAGCGAACGGGTGGGTAAAGCGTTCGAAGTGGTGCGTGCGCATGTGCTCGGTCGTAGCCGTGATCTGGACAAGCTGCGCGCTGAAGTCAGCGAGATGCGCGCCAAGATGCGCGACAACCTGGGCAGCAAGCAAACCGCTGGCGGCACGGCGGCAAACACCTTCGAGGCCGCTGCGCCGTTCGATCTCAAGCAGGATGCCGGTGGTATCGTCGATATTGAATTTATGGTGCAATACGCGGCCTTGGCTTGGTCCGGCGCGTATCCGCCGCTGTTGCAGTACACCGACAACATTCGCATTCTGGAAGGCCTTGAACGCCTGGGCTTGATGCCCGCAGCCGATGTCACGCTGCTGCAGGAAATCTATAAAGCCTACCGCTCCGCCTCGCACCGCCTGGCATTGCAAAAGCAGCCAGGCACCGTCAGCGGCGAGCAATTCCAGCATGAACGCCAGGATGTGATGCGCGTCTGGCGTGAACTGGGGCTCAGTTGAAACGCCCCGCAGCGGCACAACCGAATCAAGCAAACCGAACCCTTAATTCTCGTATTTCAAGCAACCCTACTGAAGCAAATTTCTGAGGAGCTGAACGATGTCGATGGCCGATCGTGATGGTGTGATTTGGTATGACGGCGAGCTGGTGCAATGGCGCGACGCAACCACCCACGTGCTGACCCATACCCTGCATTACGGCATGGGTGTTTTCGAAGGCGTTCGCGCTTACAACACCCCGCAGGGCACCTCGATTTTCCGCCTGCAAGCGCACACCGACCGCCTGTTCGATTCGGCTCACATCATGAACATGAAGATGCCGTTCACCAAAGAGCAGATCAACGAAGCCACCCGTGCGGCCGTGCGTGAAAACAACCTGGAATCCGCTTACATCCGCCCGATGGTGTTCTACGGGTCTGAAGCCATGGGCATCCGCGCCGACACCCTGAAAGTGCACGTGATCGTCGCCGCCTGGCATTGGGGCGCGTACATGGGCGACGAAGCCCTGCAAAAAGGCATCAAGGTGCGCACCAGCTCCTTCACTCGCCACCACGTCAACATTTCCATGACCCGCGCCAAGGCCAACGGCAACTACATCAACTCGATGCTGGCTTTGCAGGAAGCGGTGTCGGCCGGCGCCGACGAAGCCATGTTGCTGGACCCGGAAGGCTACGTAGCCGAAGGCTCGGGCGAGAACATCTTCCTGATCAAAGACGGCGTGCTCTACACCCCTGAAGTGACGTCGTGCTTGAACGGCATTACCCGCAGCACCGTGCTGACCCTTGCCGGCGAGCTGAATATTCCGGTGGTGGAAAAACGCATCACCCGCGACGAGGTGTACATCGCTGACGAAGCGTTCTTCACCGGCACCGCCGCTGAAGTAACGCCGATTCGCGAAGTCGACGGCCGCAGCATCGGTATCGGCAGCCGTGGTCCGGTCACCGAAAAACTGCAGAAAGCCTACTTCGACCTGGTAACTGGCCAGACCAGCGCCCACGCCGAATGGCGCACCGCCGTTAAATAACGCCGCGACAACCGCTATCAAGCAGTGACAGGGAGGCTTAACCGCCTCCCTGCTCATTTGCGGAGTTTGAATGAACATACTGATCGTAGGGCCGAGCTGGGTAGGCGACATGGTGATGGCGCAGACCCTGTTCCAGTGCCTGAAGCAACGCCACCCCGACTGCCACATCGACGTGCTGGCGCCCGACTGGAGCCGCCCGATTCTTGAGCGCATGCCCGAAGTGCGCAGCGCGTTGAGCTTTCCCCTTGGCCATGGGGCGCTGGAGCTGGGCGTTCGTCGGCGCATCGGCAAGTCCCTGGCGGGCCAGTACGATCAAGCCATTGTGCTGCCCAATTCGCTGAAATCGGCGCTGGTGCCGTTTTTCGCAGGCATCCCCAAACGCACCGGCTGGAAAGGCGAGCTGCGTTACGGCGTGCTCAACGATGTGCGCAAACTCGACAAAGAACGCTACCCGCTGATGATCGAGCGCTTTATGGCGCTGGCCTACGAGCGCGGCGCCGAGCTGCCCAAGCCGTACCCGCAACCGAACCTGCGCATCGAGCCGCAAAGTCGCGACGCCGCGTTGGCCAAGTTCGGCCTGAGCCTGGACCGTCCTGTGCTGGCGCTGTGCCCGGGCGCCGAGTTTGGCGAGTCGAAAAAATGGCCGGCTGAGCACTACGCGAAAGTAGCCGAGCTGAAAATTCGTGCCGGCTGGCAGGTGTGGCTGTTCGGTTCGAAAAACGATCACGCCGTTGGCGAGGCTATCCGCGCCCGGCTGATTCCCGGCCTGCGCGAAGAAGCCCGCAACCTGGCCGGCGAAACCTCGCTGGCCGAAGCCATCGACTTGCTGTCCTGCGCCTCGGCCGTGGCCTCCAACGACTCTGGCTTAATGCACGTGGCGGCTGCGCTGAACCGTCCGCTGGTGGCGATTTACGGCTCTACCTCGCCGGGCTTTACGCCGCCGCTGGCCGACCAGGTGGAAATCGTGCGCCTGGGCATCGAATGCAGCCCATGCTTCGACCGCACCTGCCGCTTCGGCCACTACAACTGCCTGCGCGAACTGAAACCACGGCCGGTGATGGAAGCGCTGGGGCGGATTGCGCCAGACCCGGTCGAGGTCGATTGATGCGGGTTCTGCTGATTAAAACCTCGTCGCTCGGCGATGTGATACATAGCCTGCCGGCGCTCACTGATGCGGCGCGCGCCATTCCCGGTATTCAGTTCGACTGGGTGGTGGAAGAAGGCTTCGCGGAAATTCCTGCTTGGCACCCCGCCGTGGCGCAGGTGATTCCGGTGGCGATCCGCCGCTGGCGGAAAAACCTTTGGCAAACCTTCAAGAATGGCGACTGGAAACGCTTCAAACAGCGCCTCGGCGAAACCCGTTACGACCTGGTAATTGACGCCCAGGGCCTGCTGAAAAGCGCCTGGCTGACGCGCTACGTCAACGGCCCCATCGCCGGTTACGACCGCGACTCGGCGCGCGAGCCGATTGCCTGCCGCTTCTACGACCGCACCTATGCCGTGCCGCGTGAGCAGCATGCGCTGGAGCGCATTCGCCAGTTGTTCTCCCAGGCGCTGGACTATCCGCTGCCGGCAGCCATTGGCGACTACGGCCTCAACCGCGCCTTGCTGGCCGACCCCGGCGCGCCGCCGTATTTGCTGTTTCTGCACGGCACCACGTGGGCCAGCAAGCACTGGCCGGAAGCGTACTGGCGCAGTTTGGCCGAGCAAATGAGCGAGCTGGGTTACGCCATTCGCCTGCCGTGGGGCAACGAAGCCGAGCAGCAACGCGCCGAGCGGATCGCCGCGGGGTTGGAAAACGCCGTGGTACTGCCCAAATTAAACCTGGCGGGCGTGGCGAAAGTGATCGCCGGGGCGCAAGCCTGCGTGGCGGTGGACACCGGCCTCGGCCATCTGGCCGCCGCGTTGGATGTGCCGACCATTTCGCTGTACGGCCCGACCTTGCCGGGCCGTGTCGGCGCCTATGGCCGTTCGCAGATTCACCTGTGCGCCACCGGCTCGAATGCCGGTCTGGGTGATCGCGAAAAACCCTGTTTCGATGACCTGCTGCCCGAGCGTGTGGCCACCGAGTTACAAGCCCTGCTCTTGGCGCCGGAGACTGTGTAATGCAACTGGCTTTTGTGCTCTACAAATACTTCCCCTTCGGCGGCCTGCAGCGTGACTTCATGCGTATCGCCCTGGAGTGCCAGCAGCGTGGCCACAGCATTCGCGTCTACACCTTGATCTGGGAAGGCGACATTCCACCCGGCTTCGAAGTGCTGGTGGCGCCGGTGAAAGCCTGGTTCAACCACCGTCGCAACGAAAAGCTGCTGGCCTGGGTGCAGGCCGACCTGGCCAAGCGCCCGGTCGACCGCGTGGTCGGCTTCAACAAAATGCCGGGCCTGGACGTGTACTACGCCGCCGACGGCTGCTTTGAAGACAAAGCGCAAAACCTGCGCAACGCCCTGTACCGTAAATGGGGCCGCTACAAGCACTTCTCCGACTACGAGCGCGCCGTGTTCGCCCCCAGCGCAAAAACCGACGTGCTGATGATTTCCGAGGTGCAGCAGCCGCTGTTCGTCAAACACTACGGCACGCCCGCCGAGCGCTTTCATTTGCTGCCGCCGGGCATTGCCGCCGACCGTCGCGCGCCGGCCAATGCCGCCGACATTCGCGCTGAGTTCCGCCGTGAATTCAACCTGGGCGACAACGACTTGCTGCTGGTGCAAATCGGCTCCGGCTTTAAAACCAAAGGCCTGGACCGCAGCCTCAAGGCCGTGGCCGCGTTGCCCAAAGAACTGCGCAAACGCACGCGGCTGATCGTGATCGGTCAGGACGATCCCAAGCCGTTCCTGCTGCAAGTGGCGGCGCTGGGCATTGGCGAGCAGGTGCAGATTCTCAAAGGTCGCAGCGACATCCCGCGCTTCCTGCTCGGCGCTGACCTGCTGATTCACCCCGCCTACAACGAAAACACCGGCACCGTGTTGCTCGAAGCGTTGGTGGCGGGATTGCCGGTACTGGTTACCGATGTGTGCGGCTATGCCCACTACATCGAAGAAGCCGATTGCGGGCGCGTTATCCCCAGCCCGTTCGACCAGGAACGGCTGAACAGCACCTTGCGCGCCATGCTCGAAGACGACGCGCAACGTGCAGCCTGGGCGGCCAACGGCCTGGCCTTCGCCGACAGCGCCGACCTCTACAGCCTGCCGCAACGCGCAGCCGATGTGATTCTGGAGGCGCGCCCATGAAGCTGATGCTGACTGAACCGTTCAAACACTTGTGGGCTGGGCGCGACGCCTTCACCGAAGTCGAGCGCCTGGACGGCCAGGTGTACCGCGAGCTGGAAGGCCGCCGTACGTTGCGCACCGAAGTCGATGGTCGCGGCTATTTCGTGAAAATTCACCGTGGCATTGGCTGGGGCGAAATTTTCAAAAACCTGTTCACCGCCAAGCTGCCAGTGCTCGGCGCCGGACAGGAACTGAAAGCCATCGAACGCCTGACCGAAGCGGGCGTGCCGACCATGACCGCCGTGGCCTACGGCGAGCGCGGCGCCAACCCGGCGGCGCAGCACTCGTTTATTGTCACCGAAGAGTTGGCGCCGACCGTCAGCCTTGAAGATTTCAGCATCGACTGGATCAAGCAGCCGCCCGCGCCTCGGCTCAAGTGGGCGCTGATTGACGAAGTGGCGCGCATGACCGGCACCATGCACCGCGCCGGCGTCAACCACCGCGACTGCTACATCTGCCACTTCCTGCTGCACACCGATAAGCCGGTGACAGCCGATGATTTCAGACTCTCGGTCATCGACCTGCACCGCGCCCAAAGTCGCGAGAAAATCAGCCGCCGCTGGCGCGATAAAGACCTCGCCGCCCTGTACTTCTCGGCGCTGGATATCGGCCTGACGCAACGGGACAAACTGCGTTTCCTGCGCACCTACTTCAAAGCCGCCAACGGCACCGGTTCGCTGCGCCAGATTCTGCGCGAGCAGGCGAGCCTGCTGAGCTGGCTGGAACGCAAAGCGGCGAAACTCTACGACCGCAAACAGCGCTACGGGGACGCGCTCTGATGGCGTCGTGGCACCTGGACCCGAACTACCAACACTTGGTCGCCGACTTCGGTGGACTCGACGAAGTGTTCGCCCTGACCGGCCAGCGCATGACGCGCGACCCGATTTCCGAAGTGATCCGCGTCGAGCGCGACGGCGTCGGGTATTACGTGAAGCGTTACCGCAGCGCCGGCAAGGGCCTGCGTCCATACCTGGCGCGCCTGCGGGTGCGCAGCGAGTGGCAAAACCTGCAACGCTTCGCCGACTGGGGCTTGCCCACCGCCGAAGTGGTGGCGCGTGGTTTCGAGCGGCGCAATGGCGCGTTTGTGCGCGGCGCCATGATCACCCGCGAGTTGCCCAATACCGACGACCTCGGGCGCATGGCCAAAAAGGGTGATGCACGGCTGCAAGACCCGGCCTGGGTCGATGGCGTCAGCCGGCAATTGGCCCACGGCACGCGCGTGATGCACGACCATCACTTCACCCACAACGATTTGAAATGGCGCAACTTGCTGGTCGACGACCAGCGCACGCTGTTTTTTATCGACTGCCCCAACGGCGCGTTCTGGCGTGGGTTTATCCTGCGCTACCGGATCATCAAAGACCTCGCCTGCCTCGACAAAGTGGCCAAGTACAAGCTGTCGAACACCCAGCGCCTGCGCTTCTACCTGCAATACAGTGGGCACGCCCGGCTTAACCAAGCGGACAAAAAACAGATCCGCAAGATCGTGAAATTTTTTGAGGGTCGGGAATGAAGGATTTTATCGCCGCTGAAGACCGGGCGATTCTAGCCGCCCACCAGCTCGACAGCTTCGACGCGCTGTGGGCGCTGGAGCTGGAGGCGGTGGACGAGCCGAACACCGAGCGGGGCGGTTACAGCTCGGTGTCGCGATTGGTGCTGGGCGATCACGCCTACTACCTCAAACGTCAGACGAACCACCTGACCCGCAGCCCGCTGCGCCCCTTCGGCGAACCGACCTTTGCCCGCGAGCTGCGCAATATCGAGCGCTACCAGAAGCTCGGCATTCCAGCCCTGCACGCGGCGTTTTTCGCCCAGCGCCGGGTAGACGGCAACGAGCAAGCGATTCTGCTGACCCGAGCGCTCGATGGCTGGAATGATCTCGAATACTGGCTACGCGACTGGAACAACCACAGCGAAGCCCAGCGCATGGCCATTTTGCGCGCGTGCGGCGAACTGGCCCGCCGCCTGCACAGCGCCCATCAGATGCACGGCTGCTTTTACCCCAAGCATATTTTCCTGCGTGAGTCGGCCGACGGCTTCGACGCGCAGTTGATTGATCTGGAAAAAACCCGTCGCCTGGTCTTCGGCAAACGCGACCGCATCAAAGACCTCGAGCCGTTGTTGCGCCGTGCCAGCAGTTGGAGTCAGGAAGAAATCTGGCACCTGCTGCTCGCCTACGTGGGCGACAAAGGCAGCGCGCAGACGTGGAGCAAACGCCTCGGCGCCCGCAGCGCCCACAAGGCAGCGCGCAAATGAGCCTGAGCCAACTGAACGGCGCCGGCCGCACCCCAGCGCTGCCCATCACCGTGCAGGTGGGCGGCGAACCGTTGCAATTGCACACCTTGCTGCGCGTGCTGCCGGGGCACCGTTATGTCGGTGTAGCCACCTGGCGCGGGCGCGAGGTGTTCGCCAAATTGTTGGTCGGCCCCAAGGCGGAACGGCGTTTTCATCGCGAGTCCAAAGGCGTGCATTTGCTCCTCGACCAGGGGCTGCTGACGCCTGCGCTATTGGCCGAACGCTTTGAGCCAGGCGAGGGCGGCTGGCTGCTGTTCGAATACCTGGATAACGCCCAGAGCATCGGCGATGCCTGGCGTCTGGTTGAGCACGAAGCGCCAGCCTCTGACGGCCAGCAAGCGGTGCTGGCCCAAGCGCTGGAGGCCATCGGCAAATTGCACAGCAAAGGCCTGTGGCAAGCCGACCTGCACCCCGACAACCTTTTGCAGCACAACGGTCAGCTGTACCTGATTGATGGCGGCGGCGTGCAAGCGCAAGTGCCGGGCCAGCCGTTGGGCCGGGACGAAGTGCTGCGCAACCTCGGCGTGTTCTTCGCCCAGTTGCCCGGCAACCTGGAACCGTTTCTGGAAGAACTGCTGATTCACTACCTGCTGGTCAACGGCGAGCACGCCTTGCCACTGGAGAAACTGCTCGGCGAAATCGCCAACGTGCGTCGCTGGCGCGTGCGCGACTACCTGAAAAAAGCCGCCCGTGATTGCAGCCTGTTCAGCGCCCACATCGGCGCGTTTGGCGCGCGGGTTGTGCGACGCCAGGCCGAGCCGCGCTTGCAAGCCTTGCTCAGTGCACCGGATGCCGCCATCGACAGCGGCCACCTGTACAAAACCGGCGGGGCCGCCACCGTGGCGCGGGTTGAGCTGAATGGCGAACCGTTGGTGGTTAAACGCTACAACGTCAAAAGCTTCGCCCATTGGCTGAAACGCTTCTGGCGCCCAAGCCGCGCGTGGCACAGCTGGCTGGAAGGCAATCGCTTGCTGGTGCTGGGCATCGCCACGCCGTTGCCGCTCGCCGTGATCGAACATCGCTGGTGCTGGTTGCGCAGCCGCGCGTATCTGGTGACAGCCTACTGCGGCGAAGAAGACCTGATCGCCCGCTTCGCGCCCTACCTGAACAGCTCGCCGCCCGAACAGGAACTGCTGCAACTCGACCGCTTGTTCGCCGCGCTGATCCGCGAGCGCATCAGCCATGGCGACTTCAAAGGTCACAACCTGTTCTGGCACCAGGAGCAGTGGACATTGATCGACCTCGACGCCATGCAACAACACCGTAACCAAAGCAGCTTCGCCAGCGCCTACGCCCGCGACCGCGCGCGGTTCTTGCGTAATTGGCCGGCGGGATCGGCGTTGTATCAGTTGCTGGATGAGCGTTTGCCGGTGCTCTAAAAGAAATAGATAACTGTGGGAGCGGCTTTAGCCGCGATGCTCTTGATCTCTTCGTTTCCAGGAATCGCGGCTAAAGCCGCTCCCACAGATCACACATCTCCCGTATCACGCAATCCGTTTGGGAACCTGCCGGCACCTAAAAGCATCGCGGCTAAACCGGAACGCCGGCCGGCCGCTCCCACAGATGGCATATCTCTGTGGGAGCGGCTTTAGCCGCGATCTTTTGATCCTGAAAACCCAGTCACTCGAACTGGTAAGAAGCCCCCACCCCCGCATACCAACTGCGCCCCGGCGCTGCCTCGTAGTACCGGCTATTGCCGTCTCCTACGATCACCGAGCCCACGTATTGCTTGTCGAACAGGTTGTCCAGCCGCACCAGTTGGTGAACCGTCCAGGCGCCATGTTTTTGCTCGAAGCGCGCGCGCCAGTTGAACACGCTGTACGCCGGCGCGGGCTTGGCGCTGTTGCTGTCTTCGACGTAGACCTTGCTGCGGTAAAGGCCTTCGACGGCGGTGCTGATGCCGTCGATGGGCTGCCAGTCGAGTTCTGCGAACAAAGTGGTGCGCGGAACGCCGGGGAGGTTGTTGCCGCTGTCGATGGCGCGGGTGCCGCTGACGAAGCTGGAGTCGTACTGCGCTTGCAGATACGTGTAGGCGAGGTTCGCGCGCCAATGCTCGCTGAGCTCACTTTCCACGCCCAACTCGAAACCGCGTCGTAATGTGCGGCCGGCGTTCTGGTAGCTGGTGCGGCCATTGCTGTTGGCAAAGACCACGATTTCGTCGTCGGTCTCGATTTGAAAGACCGCTGCATTGATGCGCGTGGCGCTGCCGGCCACTGCTTTAAGGCCGACCTCGTATTGAGTGCTGGTGGACGGGTCGAGGTTGTAATTGACCCCCGAAACGTTGTTCGGCGCGTACGCGAGTTCGCCCTGGGTGGGCGTTTCAAATCCTCTACCCACGCTGACATAACCGTTCAGCTCAGGCGTAAAGGCATATCCAACGCTGAAGGCCGGGCTTGCCTGTTCGTAACGCCGATTGCCGCTGTCATCGCCATTAATCAGGTAATGATCGTCGACGTCGATTTCCACGGTGCTGTAGCGCACGCCGCCCTGCAACGTCCAGTCGCCAACCTGCCAAGTGGCTTGGGCGTAAGGGTCGAGGCTGGTGGCGGTGTCCTTTTCATCGCGGCGCAGGGCGCCTTTTACACCCAGTTGGTCGCCGTTGAAGTTTTGGTAACCCTGGCGGTCGTCTTCGCTCTGGTCGTAGTCAAGGCCAAACACCACATCGACTTCACCGACCGGTTGCAGCCAACGCAGGCTGCCGCCGTGGAAGCGTCGGTCGAACGACACAACGCCGCCGCCGTTGGCGTTTGACGGAGTAATAACGGTTGTCTGCCCGACGAATTTGGGAATCGACAAATACTGAACCACGCTGCGCCTGCCCGCATACGCCGTAGCCTGCAACGTCGCGTCGCCAAAATAGCGCTCGTAGTTCGCGCCAACTTGCTGGTGATCGATGCTTTTGCGCGTGTTGTAAAGCTCGGCGTTGCCCGTCACCGAGCGCGGGTCGGCCTTGTATGCGTCCCAGCTCTGGCCGAGCGGATCCTGCGTGCCGTTCTGCTCCAGGCTGCTGAAAATCAGCGCGAGCTTGCTGTCGTCGTCCGGTTTCAGGTTGAGCTTGGCGAAGGTCTGGTCGCGGCGGGCGGCGCTGTGGTCGCGGTAGCCGTCGGTGTCCATGCGCGAAGCGTCCAAGAGAAAACCGGCATTTTCATTCGCGCCTTCAGCGCTCAGGTGATTTTTGTTCAGGCCGTCGCTGCCAAAAATGGTCTCGGCACCCACGGTCGGCGGCCCTTCAGGGTCACGCGAAAAGACCTGAACCACGCCCCCCGCGTTGCTGCCATACAGGGTAGACGCTGGCCCGCGCAGCACTTCTATGCGCTCGGCGGTGTCCAGATTGAAGGTCGCCGCCTGGCCTTGGCCATCGGCGGTACTGGCTGGAATGCCGTCGGTGATCAGCTTGATGCCACGCACGCCAAACGCCGATCGGGCACCGAAACCGCGTGAGGAAATTTGTAGGTCTTGCGCGTAGTTCTGACGGTTTTGTACCACCAGTCCCGGCACGCGACTAAGCGCCTCCGAGGCGTTGATGCCCAACTGACCATCGCTGATTTGCTGGCGATCTACGCTGTCTACCGAGAAGGGCAGGTGAAAGCTGTCGCTCGCTTGGCGAGAGCCGCTGACCACCAGCGGATCGAGCTGTACGGTTGGAACGGCTTGCTCGGCGTTGGCGGTGGCGACGGCGAGCGCGGTGAGTAGCAGGGTGTAAGGCGGGATTCGATTCAATGCAGTCATGGCCGGTTTTATACAGGTCAGTGAAAACCGCAAACGATGCGGAATGGGCATAGTGGGCGATTATCGGCACAAAAGTCACCCCAGCGCAGCCGCTCTGGCGCCGGATGTTGCACCCTTGCTCGCCGTTTTGGCCGCCCACGTTGGGTTGCCAATCTGATTGCTAATTGCCCGGCGCGACCGGGCAAACGAACACGAGGAACAGTGCATGACAGATCCCATAACCGTTGGCGCCCGGCGCCCCGGCAAAGCCGCCCGCTGGCTGGTCATGGCCGTGGGCATCGCCATTGCCTTGGTCGGCTTGTACCTGATTGGGGGCGGCGCTTACCTGGCGGTGCTCGGCGGCAGCTGGTACTTCGGCTTGTGCGGTTTGGCGACCCTGGGCGCCGGTGTGCTGATTGCCAAGCGCAATCCGAACGGGGCTGCGTTGTTTGCCGTGATCGTGGTGCTCTCGGCTATTTGGGCAGTGTGGGAAACCGGCCTGGAATTCTGGCCGCTGGTGTCGCGGCTGTTTGTCTTTGCCGTGATCGGTCTGGTCGTCGCGCTGCTTTACCCGACGCTGGTACGTCTGTCGCCAGAGCTGCACGACGAGCCCGGGCGCTTTTCCTACGTATTGAGCGCTGTGCTGGCCGTCGCGATTGTCGCCACCTGCGCTTACGCCTTTGTGCCCACGCCAATGGTGGCGGCCGACAGCGATACGCCTGTCACACCCGTGGTCAAAGGGCAGGAACAGAAAGACTGGAAACACTGGGGCAACACCACCCATGGCGACCGCTTCGCCGCGCTCGACCAGATCAACAAAGACAATATCGATAAGCTGCAAGTGGCCTGGACCTTCCGCACCGGCGACCTGCCTGAAAGCACCGGCTCCGGCGCTGAAGACCAGAACACGCCGCTGCAAATCGGCGACACGCTTTACCACTGCACCGCCTACGGCAAGGTGTTCGCGCTGGATGTGGACAGCGGCAAAGAGCGTTGGCACTTCGACCCCAAAGGCTCGGCGCCCAACTGGCAGCGCTGCCGGGGCCTGGGCTATTTTGAGGACGCGCCGAGCGAGCAGCCTGCCGCTCAAAACGCGGCAGCAAGCACGGCGCCGAGTGCGCCGGTTGCCTGCGCCAAGCGCATCTTCCTGCCGACTATCGACGCCCGCCTGATCGCCTTGAACGCCGAAACCGGCGAGCCATGCAGCGACTTCGGCAACCAGGGCACCGTCGACCTGACCACGGATATGGGCGAGGTCAAACCGGGCTACTACCAGCAAACCTCAACTCCGTTGGTGGCCGGCAATGTGGTGGTCGTGGGCGGGCGCGTCGCCGACAACTTTTCCACCGAAGAACCGCCAGGCGTGGTGCGCGCCTTCGATGTGCACACCGGCGCATTGGTCTGGGCGTGGGACCCGGGCAACCCGCAAACCACCCAACGTCCACCCGTAGGGCAAACCTACACGCGCGGCACGCCGAACGTGTGGTCGGCCATGGCTTATGACGAAAAACTCGGCCTGATCTACCTGCCCACCGGCAACGCCACGCCGGATTTCTGGGCCGGCAGCCGCACCGAGCTGGACGATAAATACAGCTCGTCGGTAGTGGCCGTCGAAGCCGCCACCGGCGCCGTTCGTTGGCACTTCCAAATGACCCACCACGACCTGTGGGACTTCGACATCCCGGCCCAGCCGCTGCTTTACGATGTGCCAGACGATGCCGGCGGCACCCAGCCGGCGCTGGCGCAAATCACCAAACAAGGCGAAATTTTCCTGCTCAATCGCGCCACTGGCGTGCCGATTGCCAAGGTCGACGAACGCCCCGTGCCGCAAGGCAACGTGCCGGGCGAGCGCTACTCGCCGACGCAACCGTTCTCGGTCGACATGCCCTCGATTGGCAACCAGCAGCTGTACGAAGCCGACATGTGGGGCGCCACCGTTTTCGACCAGTTGCTCTGTCGCATCCAATTCAAAAGCATGCGTCATGAAGGTGTGTACACCCCGCCAGGCCTGGACCCCGCCTTGCAATTTCCCGGCTCCTTGGGCGGCATGAACTGGGGCAGCGTGTCGGTGGACCCGAACACCCACTACATGTTCGTCAACGACATGCGCCTGGGCTTGGCCAACTACATGATCCCGCGCGACAAAATTGCCGCTGGCGCCAGCGGTATCGAAATGGGCGTGGTGCCGCAGGCTGGCACCCCGTTCGGCGCGATGCGTCAGCGCTTTCTGTCAGTGGCTGGCATTCCGTGCCAGAAACCACCGTTTGGCACCCTGTCCGCCATCGACCTGAAAACCCGCAAGCTGGTCTGGCAAGTGCCGGTCGGCACCGTGCAAGACACCGGCCCGCTGGGCATCAAAATGCACCTGCCGATTCCTATCGGCATGCCGACGCTGGGCGCCTCCATGGCCACCCAGTCGGGCCTGTTGTTCTTCGCCGGCACCCAGGATTTTTACCTGCGCGCCTTCGACAGCGGCAACGGCAAGGAAATCTGGAAATCCCGTCTGCCGGTCGGCAGTCAATCCGGCCCGATGACCTACGTGTCACCGAAAACCGGCAAGCAATACATCGTCATCAGCGCCGGCGGCGCCCGTCAGTCACCGGAGCGGGGGGATTACGTCATTGCGTATGCGTTGCCGGATAAGTAGCGGATCAAATTGAGCGCTACGAGCCGATGACTCCGTAACCCCGAGCCATCAGCGCAGCTAACAGCGGAATGATCAGCAGGAGCAGCAGTTCGATGCGAATGACCATGGTCACCAGCATCGCTTGCTTGGCGCTGATGGTGGGCAGCTCGCCGGCTTTGAGGGTGTTGCGCCAGTTAAGGAAGACGAAGGTGGGCACGATGGAGATCAGGCCGACCAGAATGAACAGGCCGAACTTGGCGTGAAACACGCTGTTGTTCAGGTAGTAGTCCAACCCTTTGCCGTACCACATCACGCGCGCCGCCCCGGTTGCCAGCACCAGGCCAGCGGTGGCGCCGTAGGCGATGTCGATGCGGATCAGGCTGCGGGCGCGGCTCAGGTCCAGCGGCAGTTTGAACAGTTGGTGTTCGAGGGTGAGCAGGGCGAACAGCAGGAAGATCGATAGGTAGTGCAAGTACGCAGCGATGGCGGCGGCCATGTTGGGTTCTCTCAGTCTGGGGAAAACGTATTTCTCCTGTAGGAGCTAGCTTGCTAGCGAACCGTACAATCCTCATTTTCAGGCGTTTGCAGGGTTCGCGAGCAAGCTCGCTTCTACAAAAGCGGCGCGGTATTAGGCGTTGTTCAGTTCAGCCCTTTGCCGGCAAATTCTTCAAACTCCACACGATTACGTCCGTTGCCCTTGGCGTGGTACAGCGCTTTGTCCGCACGTTTGAGTGCCCGTTCGGGGTTTTCCTGCGGCTCGGCCAGCGCGCAGCCGACGCTAATGGTCAGGGCCAGTTCCACATCACCCGCTGGTATGGGCGTGCGTGTCACGGCGGTGCGGATACGCTCGCCGATCAGGCGTAACTCCTGTTCGTCGTGCACTTGCGTGAGCACCACAAATTCCTCGCCGCCGCTGCGGGTCACGACGTCTTGCGGGCGCACCGCGGCGGCAATGCGGCGAGCACTTTCCCATAGCACTTTGTCGCCGGCGTCGTGGCCATGAGCGTCGTTTACCCGTTTGAAATAGTCGAGGTCGCAGAACAGCAGCCCCAGATGCATACCGCGTTCCTCGGCGCGCGATTGTTCGCGGGGCAGGAAGTGTTCGAGACCGGCGCGGTTCCACACTTGGGTGAGCGTATCGAGCATGGTTTTGCGTTGTTCGCGACTCAACGCGGCGCGCAGCTGCACGGTTTGCTCGCTGACATGGCGCAGCTTCAAATAGCCTTCGGCCAAAGTGGCCATGTCGCGCAACCGCTGTTTCTGTTTGCGGTTGAGGGTTTTGGGCGCCGGGTGCAGCAGGCAGAGGGTGCCAATGGCGTGGCCATCCTGTGCAAACAAGGGTTGCCCGGCGTAAAAGCGCAGCCACGGCGGACCAGTGACCACAGGGTTGTCGGCGAAACGTAGGTCGGTGTGGGTGTCTTCGACGATAAACACGTCATCTTGCAGAATCGCGTGGCCGCAGAACGACACGCTGCGGGGCGTTTCAGGAACCTCCAGGCCGAGGCGCGCCTTGAACCATTGACGCTCGCGATCTACCAGGCTGATGAGCACGGTCTTGACCTCGAACATCTCGCTGACGATGCGCACCAGCACGTCGAGATAAGGGTCGGCCGGCGTATCGAGCAGCTCCTGGTTATCCAGTACTTCCTGACGAACAAGTTCGTTAACGGGATTCTTCGGTATGAGCATTCGCTGATCCTTCGGGACTTGGCGAAACGAACCACAGGTCGTGGCGGGTCAGGTAATAAGCATAGACACCCAAACACAGGCTTCGTAGTCCCATGAAAGCCAGAAACGCCAACCACAGCCCATGATTGCCGAAATCCTGCAGCCACCAGGCCAGCGGCAGGGCGAGCGCCACGCTGAGCAGCATGGAGTCGCGCATTTCCCGTGCACGGGTGGCACCGATAAACAGGCCGTCGAGCAAGTAACTCCACACGGCCACCAGCGGCAAAGCCGCGAGGTACGGCAGGTAAATGTCAGCGGTGTGGCGCACGGCGGCGATATCGGTTTGCAGGGCGATAAACACATGACCGCCTACGGCAAAGCACAGCGCAAATACCAGACTGGCAATCAGCGACCAGCCGCCGGCCACCACCAGACTACGCAGCAGGCCTTGCCGGTCACGACTGCCTAACGCGTGGCCGCACAGGGCCTCGACGGCATGGGCAAACCCGTCGAGGGCATAGGCAGTCAGCAGTAAGCCATTAAGAAGCAGGGCGTTGGCCGCGACGGTTTCATCGCCCAGTCGCGCGCCTTGTACCGTGAGCAGGAAGAACACGCCCTGCAGCGCCAGTGAGCGGATAAAAATGTCGCGGTTCACCGCCAGCAGTGGCCGCCAATTTCGCCACAACGTCATCGCCGCCCAATGGGTGCGCCCCGGATAGCGCCGCAGCGCCCCGCTGGTTAGCGCCAAGCCCAACAGCGCGCCGCCCCATTCGCTGAGCACCGCCGCCCGCGCAGCGCCGACAACGCCCCAGTCGAGCCCCAGCACAAACCACAACGACAGCACGATATTCAGCACGTTAGTGCCCAGCAGAATCGCCAACGGCGCCCGCGCGTTCTGGGCGCCGAGGAACCAACCTATCAGCGCGAAATTGGCCAGCGCAGCGGGTAGGCCCCACAGGCGCGTGTGGAAGAACGCGCGGGTTTGTTCATCCAGTTCAGCGGAAGGATTCATCAGCCCCAGCGCCATGTCGCCAAACGGCAGCGCGAGCAACCCCAGGGTCAGCGCCAGCAGCGCCGCCAACACCAAGCCTTGCACCAACACCTGCCGCAACGCACCGCCGTCGGCACGGCCACTGGCCTGCGCCGCAAAGCCGGTGGTGCCCATGCGCAGGAAACCGAGAATGCCGACGATCATCACGTACAACGTACTGCCCACCGCCACGGCGCCGAGCTGGTGGGCGTGGGGCAGATGGCCGACCACCGTGCTATCGACCAATGCCACCAGCGGCACAGAAATATTGGAGAGGATCATCGGAGCGGCCAGCGCCCAGACTTTCTGGTGAGTGGGGGTGTGGTTCCAGGCGTGGCGCAGCATCGGGGACTCCTGTGGACGCCGCAGTATAGAGGCCGGCCCGAGCACGCCATAGGTGCTTATACGAGCGGTGAATATGGCTAAACGGTTGATGCTAGCGGCGGTGGCTGGCCTACGCTGAAAGTACGGACTTCTTTCCGGGAGGTGTTGCCATGACTATAAGAACAAGAAAATTCATGATCGCGGTTGGGCTGTTGGCGGTTTGCTTGGTGTATGGCGCGGCGGCGGTGCGGGTTGAGTTGGCGCGGCAGGGTCCGCCGGTGGCGTCGATTTCGTGTAAGCAGGATCAGTGTGTGCCGCATACGGGGTGGTTGAGTTCAATGCGGTGAGGGGGTGGCTTGAGGGCCGGGCTTAGCCTCGATCTGGCGGTCTGCGGTTGGACTTCGCAGGTATTCTTTGCCGTGTGCGCTGAGCGTTTTTGTTTGGCGCCTTATGCGCGAGCGGGCGAGCTTCTCTGACGCGTTCGTTATCAAACCCCCGTCATTCCCGCGCAGGCGGGAATCCAGAGTTTCAAGCCGTACACGGTAGATCGGCAAAGGTATTGTCTGCCGCGTTCGTTATCAGATCCTCCGTCATCCTCGCGAACGCGGGGATCCAGAATTTCCAGGCGGACGCAGTTGTGGAGGTATTCATTACTGCGTGCGCTGAACGTTTTTGTTTCGCGCCTTACGCGCGAGCCTCTCTACCGCGTTCGTTATCAAAACCCTCGTCATTCCCGCGCAGGCGGGAATCCAGTATTTCCAGGCGGACGCAGTTGTGAAGGTATTCATCACCGCGTGTGGTGAACGTTATGGTTTCGCGCCTTATGCGCGACTGACTTTTGGCATTGCCGGATTGCCGGACCACCCAAAAGTAACCAAAAGGTCTAGCCCCTACCTTGGGTCTGCGCTGCGCTGCGACTTCCCTCCTTCCGTCGCCGCTCCGGGGGCCGGCGAGACGGGCCATCCTTGGCCCGACACGCCTTTCGCGGCTCCCGGCCGCTCAACCCCCTACGCAACGACTCCACTCGGCCTGCGATGAACGGTGCGGGGTAGATCAAGAGCGGTAGATCAAGAGCGGTAGATCACGAGCCAGATCACAAGCAAATCAAAAACATCGCGGCTAAAGCCGCTCCTACAGGGGCGAGCGGTTTGTCAGCGCAGCTCATCGACCATGCTCGCGGTCACGCTTAGTACATCTTTTGCCAGTTGTTTTGACCGTTTGCCGTCCCAACCCGTTGTTGGGTTTGGGGTGTCGTCGTGGTCTTTGAAGGGCATTTCGATGGTGAAGGACAGGCAGTCAAATTCTTGCCCAACGGCGTTGCAGGCCAGGGCCATGTTGGCTTTGCCCGGTTCGCTGCGGGGGTAGCCGTAGCGGGTTTGGAATTCGGCGCCGTGGGCGACGAGGCGTTGGCGGAAGCGTTCTTCCAGGCCGGCGATACGCGGGGTGTAGCCGGGGTTGCCTTCGCAGGCGGCGGTGAAGACGTGGGGGATTTCTTCGTCGCCGTGGATGTCGAGAAACAAATCCACGCCCACTGCGCGCATGTGTTGTTGCACGAAGAAGACTTCCGGGGTTTGCGTTTCGTTGGCCGATTGCCAGGCGCGGTTGAGGTCTTTGCCGGCGGCGTTGGTGCGCAGGTGGCCGCGGTAGGCGCCGTCGGGGTTCATGTTGGGCACCAGGTACAAGTCGGCTTTGCTGAGCAGGGCGTTGAGTTCGGCGTCGTCGCGGTTTTTCAGGCGTTCGATCAGGCCTTCCATAAACCATTCGGCCATGTGCTCGCCGGGGTGCTGTTGGGCGATGATCCAGACTTTTCGTGGGGCGTTCGGCGTGCGGCTGATGCGCAGCAGTTGGATGTCCCGGCCTTCGATGCTTTTGCCACAGGCCACTAGCTCGGCGTCCGCTTTGACCAGTGCCTGGTCGATCAACCAGTCGTGGCGCTCGCGGCTGTAGGGTTCGAAGTAGGCGAACCAGATTTGCGGCTGCTCAACGTCAAGGCCGAAGCTCAAGGTGCCGTCGGCGTAGGTGCTGGGTACGCGAAACCAGGTTTTCTGGTCGTACGAGGCGGCGGCGTTATAGCCGGGCCAGGCCCAGCTGTAGGCGGCCTCGCCGGCGTTGGTGATGCTGAAGTCGTAGCGCTGGCCGGGGGAGAGGTCTTCGGCTTTGAAGTGGAACCACTGAAAGTGGGCGCTGTTGAGGTCTTTGCGCATTTTCAGCAGCGGGTGCTGCGCGTTGCTGAGGTCGTGAACCTCGATGTTGCCGCTGTCGAATTGGGAGCTGATTCGCATGGTGAGCCTCTACATCTGTCCGTCGCCCGTTACCGGGCGTGTATGGCGTGTAGCTTCGCAGTTGCCCGCGCGGTTGCAAACGCAGAAGGCGACACAAATGTGCAAGCCAGCAGGCTTAGCTGATCAATAGACTGATCAGCCATAACCCCAGCAGCAACCAGATAATGCCCAGCACCACCGAGCGGCGCATAAAGGCGCGCACGGCGCTGTAGAGAAACAGCAGGCCGATGACCAGCGCGACAATGCTGAGCAACGATGGGGTAATGCCTAGCGCGCTGGACAGACCATGCAGGAACTGGCTGCCGGCGTTGCCGATCAGGTGCAACAGGCCGCTTAGCCCGTCGACGATAAAGCGGATAACCGTGCCCAGCGCGTGGCCAAGCCAATCGAAGAATCCTTCTACCTGCATGCTCTGTCCTCGGGGTGCATGAACAACGACGTTAAGCTTGGGCAAGCGCAGCGTCTGGCGGTTCCATTTGTACGGTATTGCCTGTGTGGGAGCCAGCTTGCTGGCGAATCCTGGAAACGATGGACCCGGCCAGCGCGTGACGAGCCAACTCGTTCCTGCAAACCCAAGAGCAAGCCGCAAGAGCAAGAAACACCTTAACGCGCGCGTGATGTAACCTGCCGTTGCTACGCTACCGGCCACCCAGGATGAGTAAGCCGTTTTACATGACTTCAGCCTTACAGTTAGACACCGTCGCATCGCCTGCGCAGCTGAGGATCAGCGGCGACTGGACCTTGTCCCATTACAGCCAGTTGGCCCGCGACGTGGCGACCATGCGCCCACGGCTCGATGGCGCCACCGCCGTTCACCTCGCTGACCTGCAGGCGCTCGACACCTCCGGCGCGGCGCTGTTGGCCGATTTGCTCGGCGCAGAGCGGCTGATTGATCTGGCCGCCAGCGACGCATCGCTGACTCCCGCGCGCCAAGCGCTGCTCAATTCCGTGGGCGCCGCGCTGCGTACTTACTGCCAGCCAGAAAAACCCAAACCCCGTGCCGGCCTGGCCGATGTGCTCGCGCATATCGGCGGCTTTGTTGCGAGTTTGTGGGAGCGCGTGGCGGCGTTGCTCGGGTTTATTGGCCTGGTGCTGGAAACCTTGCTGCGCGGCCTGTTCGCACCGCGCCGCTGGCGGGTCACGTCGCTGGTTTCCAATATCGAGCAAACCGGTCTGGATGCGGTGCCCATCGTGGTGCTGCTGACGTTTATGGTCGGCGCGGTGGTGGCGTTTCTCGGCGCCACGGTGCTGGCCAATTTCGGCGCCACTATTTATACGGTCAACCTGGTGGCCTTCGCCTTTTTGCGCGAGTTCGGTGTGTTGCTCACCGCCATTCTCATGGCCGGTCGCACGGCCAGTGCGTTTACCGCGCAAATCGGTTCGATGAAGGCCAACGAAGAGGTCGACGCCATTCGCACCCTGGGCCTCAACCCGATTGAGTTGCTGGTGCTGCCACGCGTGCTGGCGCTGCTGGTGTCGCTGCCGATTCTGACGTTTCTGGCCATGCTCTCGGGCATTCTCGGCGGCGCCGTGGTGTGCCTGCTGGTGCTGAATATTTCGCCGACCATGTACCTGACCATCCTCCAGGGCATCGAGGTGCAGCACTTGTTGGTGGGCTTGAGCAAGGCGCCGGTGTTTGCGTTTCTGATTGCCGTGATTGGTTGCCTGGAAGGCTTCAAGGTCAGCGGCAGCGCGCAGTCGGTGGGTGAGCACACGACCTCGGCGGTGGTGCAGTCGATTTTTGTGGTGATTCTGCTGGATGCGGTGGCGGCGATGTTCTTTATGGAGATGGGCTGGTGAGTGCACAAGCGAGCGCCCTGATTGAGGTTCGCGACCTCACCAACGCCTTTGGCGCGCAGGTGGTGCACGAGCACTTGGACCTGGACGTCATGCGCGGCGAAATTCTTGGCATTGTCGGCGGTTCGGGCACCGGCAAATCTGTGCTGCTGCGCTCGATCGTCGGCCTGCAACGGCCCACGGCTGGCAGCGTAAAAGTGTTTGGCGAAAACCTGCTGAGTCTGTCGCCGGAAAAGCGCTCGCAGGTCGAGCGCCGCTTCGGTGTGTTGTTTCAGTCCGGCGCGCTGTTTTCCTCGCTCACGGTTTTGGAAAACATTGCCTTGCCGCTGATTGAGCACGCCGGCCTTAGCCGCGATGAGGCTGAAAGCCTGGCCGTGGTGAAACTGGCCCTGGCCGGATTGCCGGAAACGGCGGCCTACAAGTACCCGGATTCGCTCTCGGGCGGCATGGTGAAACGTGCCGCGCTGGCCCGCGCCTTGGCGCTGGACCCGGAAATCGTCTTTCTCGACGAACCCACGGCCGGCCTCGACCCCATCAGTGCGGCGGCGTTTGACCAACTGATTCTGACCCTGCGCGATGCGTTGGGCCTGACGGTGTTTCTGGTCACCCACGACCTCGACACGCTCTACACCATCTGCGATCGGGTGGCGGTGCTGTCGCAGAAACGCGTGCTGGTGGCCGGCGACCTGACCACTGTGGCGGCTACGCCAGACGCCTGGGTTCACGATTACTTTCATGGCCCCCGTGGCCGTGCCGCGCTGCAAGCCAGCGCCCGTTTAACGGAGAACAACTGATATGGAAACCCGCGCCCATCACGTGCTGATCGGCTTGTTCACGGTGATTGCCGTCGGCGCCGCGCTGCTGTTCGGCCTGTGGCTAGCCAAGTCCACGGCTGACCGCGAATTCGCCCTGTATGACATCGTCTTTTATGAGGCCGTGAACGGTCTGTCGCCCGGCAGCACCGTGCAGTACAGCGGCATCAAGGTCGGCGAAGTGATCGCCTTGAAACTCGATCCCAAAGACCCACGCAAAGTGCGCGCGCGCATTCGCGTTGCGGCGGATACGCCGGTCAAGCAAGACACCCACGCCAAGTTGTCGCTGGTGGGCATTACTGGTGGCTCGTTTATTCAGATGCACAGCGGCTCGCCGCAAAGTCCATTACTGGTGAGCAAGACCGGCAAGGTGCCGGTGATTGTTGCCGACCGCTCGCCGATCACGGCGCTGCTGGCCAGTGGTGAAGACCTGCTGACCAACATCAACAAGCTGGCCGCCAGCGCCAACGCATTGGTGTCGCCCGACAACGTGGCGCGGGTCAGCCGCACGCTTGATCACCTTGAGCAAGCCACTGGCGCCATTGCCGATGAGCGCGAGGACATGCGCGCCATCGTCAAACAACTGGCCGCCGCTTCGCGCCAAGCCAGCGTGACGCTGGAGCAAAGCAGCAAGGTCATGGCCACCGCCAACAACCTGCTCGATCAGCAAGGCAAGGAAGCGCTCAACAGCGCCCGCGACGCCATGGCGGCGTTGGACCGCGCCAGCCAGAGCATTGAAAACCTGCTCAATGAAAACCGCGATTCGCTGAATGCCGGCGCCCAGGGCCTGAGCGCCATTGGCCCGGCGGTTGGCGAGTTGCGCGAAACCCTCAGCAGCCTGCGCGCGATTACCCGTCGCCTGCAGGAAGACCCGGCCGGCTACCTGCTCGGCGGCGAGAAGAACAAGGAGTTCCAACCATGACCCCGCGCGCCCATCGCCCGTTAGTAATGCTCGGGCTGTTGAGCCTGTTGTCGGCGTGTTCGATTTTGCCGAAGACCGAGCCGAGCACCATTTACCAACTGCCTGCTGCGCCGGTGTCGACTGTCAGCGCGGGCGCCCCGGTGAGTTGGTCGCTGCGCGTGGCCAAACCGCAGGCGACCATGGTGCTCGACAGCCCGCGCATCGCGGTGGTGCCGCAGGGCAGTGTGATCAGTAATTACCAGGGCGCGCGCTGGGGCGACACCGGCCCGGTGCTGCTGCGCAATCGACTGCTCGATGGCTTCCAGGCCGACGGTCGCGTTCAGCAAGTGAGCAGCGACGACGCGCAGCTTCAGGCCGATGTGGTGTTGAGCAGCGACCTGCGTGCGTTCCAGGCCGAATATCACGATGGCCAAGTGGCAGTGGTGGTGCGCCTGGACGTGCAACTGGTGGACAGCGCCAGCCGTAAAATTCTCGCCGCGCGGCGCTTCGATGTGCAGCAGCCGGCGAGCAGTGCGCAAGTGGCTGACGTGGTGCGTGCCTTTGGTCAGGCCAGCAACGCCTTGAGCGCCCAATTGGTGCCCTGGACCGTGGCGCAAGGCGAGGCCAAGCGAAAACCCTGACGAGCGGTAAGCGGGAGAGCCGATTAGGAGCTAAAGCTACTAATAGCGGCGGTCGATAAGAACAAAGCGTGTAGTCATAACAATGAAATTTACTGACCGAAAAGTCAGTCGCTTTGTATACAATCTGCCATCAATCTCCCTGCAAGCTCATACAGGTAATCCTCATGCGCCTCTGGCAACGCAGTATTCAGTGGCAGTTGATCCTCAGCATGGGCGCGGCCCTGCTGGCGAGCATTCTGATTGTTGTCGGCATTTATGCCGCCGTGGTTAACCGTCTTGCGGAGAAGGCATTGGTCGAGCAGGCTTTGCCGGCCAGCGTGACCGCCATTGGCAATGACCTAGAACGGATTCTCACCGAACCCCTCACCGCCGCCCGCAGCATTGCGGAAAACAGCATGGTCGAGGAATGGCTGGCCAACGGCGAAGACCCGGCCCAGCAGGAAGCATTCATGCGCTACCTGCGCGGTGTGCAAGGCCAGCAGAAGGCGCTGACCACCTTTATTGTCGCGGCGGACAGCGGCCATTACCTCACCGAAACCAAGTTGGATCGCACGCTTACACGCGGCCCCTCCGAGAACGGCTGGTTCTACAGCTTTGTCGATGGCAGCGAGAACCGCGTGGTGCAGATCGACACCGACAAAACCACCAACCAGCCGACGCTGTTTATTAACCAGCGCATCACCGCCAATGGCAAAACCCTGGGGTTGGCCGGGCTGGGCTACGGTTTGCAGGCCATGTCCGATCTGGTGCGCAACTTTCACTTTGGCAAAACCGGGCGAATCTTTCTGGTTAGCGCCGACGGTAAAGTAAAAATTCACCCACAGGCCGAATTCAACGACACCCGCCAACTCAGCGACCTGCTGGGTAGCGATGCCGCCGGAAAGTTGCTGGTCGACAGCGGCAAGGCTGTGCACTTCGAGCGCGACGGCGAAGCTTACCTAGCCGTGGCGCAGCCCTTGAAAACCCTGGGTTGGCTACTGGTCAGCGAAGTGCCCGAGGCGGAAATCTATGCCGACGCCAACCAGGCGCTGATCACCAGCAGCCTGATCGGTCTCGTGGTGGCGCTGTTCTCCTTGGGACTGGTGGTGCTGCTGGCCCGTGGGCTGGTGCGTCCGATCAAGCAGGTGACCGATGCCCTGGTGGAAATCGGTGGCGGTGGCGGTGACCTCACGCGTCGTCTGAATGAAACGCGCCAGGACGAGTTGGGTGATCTGGCCCGAGGTTTCAACCGCTTCATCGCCAGCCAGCGCGACTTGATCAGCGCCGTGCTCGGCACCAGCGTCAAGCTGCGCACCGCTGTCGACCAAGTGGCCACCGTGGTGGAAAACACTGCCGGCCGCGCGGGGCAGCAGCAGGAAATGACCGACATGGTCGCCACCGCCGTGCACGAGATGGGCCTCACCGTTCAGGAGATCGCCCGCAACGCCAGCAATGCTGCCAGCACCTCGCAAAGCGCTCGCGACGAAGCCATGCAAGCGCGGCAAGTGGTGGGCGGCTCGATCAAGCAGATCGAGCAAATGTCCGATGACATCGGCGAGGCGTCCGGCGCCGTTGGCGAATTGGCCAACGAAGTGGCGTCCATTGACCAAGTGCTGTCGGTGATTCGCGGTATTTCCGAACAAACCAACCTGCTCGCCTTGAACGCCGCCATCGAAGCCGCCCGCGCCGGGGAAATGGGCCGTGGCTTTGCCGTGGTGGCTGACGAGGTGCGAACCCTGGCAAGTCGCACCCAGGCCTCAACGGGTGAAATTCAGCAAATGATTCAGCGCCTGAAAACCGGGGCGCAGGCGGCGGTCAGCTCCATGCAGGCTGGCCAGGCTGCGACCGGCAATGGCGTGCAGTCGAGCCAGCGCACGGGCGAGTCGCTGGGTTCGATCACAGCGCAAATCGAGCGCATCAGCGACATGAACACCCAAGTGGCGGCGGCCACCGAAGAGCAATCGTCGGTGACCGAAGAAATCAACCGCAACGTGCAGGGCATCGCCGACTTGGCCCACGCCACCTCGGATGAAGTGCAAGTCTGCCGCCAGGACTGCAAAACCCTGCTCGGTCTGGCCGATGATCTGGGCAAACAAATGGGCAGCTTCCGCCTGTAAATTTTGCTCCCGCTCAGCGCCTCTGCCATCGCCCGTGCGGGTGATGGGGGAGGGCGCTGGCAAACCTCTCTGGTTCATCCCCAACGCCTGCGGTAACCTGCCCGCCTGTTCTCCGGGGGTTGGTTATGCACATTCATGTTCTGGGTATTTGCGGCACTTTCATGGGCTCGCTGGCCGTTCTGGCCAAGGAGCTGGGCCACCGGGTGACCGGTTCCGACGCCAACGTGTACCCGCCCATGAGCACCCAACTGCAAGCTCAGGGCATCGAACTGATGCAGGGCTACGACCCTTCCCACCTCGACCCTGCGCCTGATTTGGTGGTGGTGGGCAACGCCCTGTCGCGGGGCAACCCGGCGGTGGAATATGTGCTCAATAAAGGCCTGCCTTATGTGTCCGGCCCGCAGTGGCTGGCCGACCACGTGCTGCAAGGCCGCTGGGTGTTGGCCGTGGCAGGCACCCATGGCAAAACCACCACCAGCAGCATGCTGGCCTGGGTGCTGGAACACGCCGGCATGAGCCCGGGCTTTTTGATTGGCGGCGTGCCGCAGAACTTCGCGGTGTCGGCGCGCCTGGGCGGCACGCCGTTCTTCGTGGTCGAGGCGGACGAATACGACAGCGCGTTTTTCGACAAACGCTCCAAGTTCGTTCACTACCGTCCGCGCACCGCCATCCTCAATAACCTCGAATTCGACCACGCCGATATCTTCCCGGACCTGGCCGCCATCGAGCGCCAATTCCACCACTTGGTGCGCACCATTCCGAGCGAAGGTCTGGTCATTTACCCGGCCGCCGAAACCGCGCTCAAGCGCGTGATCGACATGGGCTGCTGGACCCCGGTGCAAACCACCGGCGACGGCGCGCAATGGCAAGCCAAGCTGCTCAGCGAAGACGGCTCGCGCTTTGAAGTGAGCTTCGAAGGTGTGGCGCAAGGTGTGGTCGATTGGCCGCTGACCGGCCAGCACAACGTCGCCAACGCGCTGGTGTGCCTGGCTGCGGCGCGGCATGTCGGTGTGGTTCCGGCGCAAGGCGTCGAAGCGCTGAGCGCGTTCAAGAACGTCAAGCGGCGGATGGAAAAGGTCGCCGAGGTGAACGGCGTGACCATCTACGACGACTTTGCCCACCACCCAACCGCCATCGCCACCACGCTGGACGGCCTGCGCAAACGGGTCGGTTCGGCACAGATCATCGCCATCATCGAACCGCGCTCTAACTCAATGAAACTCGGCGCCCACCGCGACGGCTTGCCGGACTCCGTGACCCAGGCCGATCAGGTGTACTGGTTCGCCCCACCGAATCTTGGCTGGGACCTGGCCGCCACCACCACCAGTTGCACCGTGCCCTCACAGGTATGCGACTCGCTGGAAGCCATCATCGCCGCTGTCAAAGCCCAGGCCACCCCGGGCACGCAAGTGGTGGTTATGAGCAACGGCGGCTTCGGTGGCCTGCACGGCAAACTCGCGGCAGCGCTGGAGGGCTGAGGCCATGATGAACGGACCCGAACGCGTCACCCTGGCCATGACTGGCGCCTCCGGCGCGCAATACGGCCTGCGCCTGCTCGACTGCCTGGTGCAGGAAGAGCGCGAAGTGCACTTTCTGATCTCCAAAGCGGCGCAGCTGGTGATGGCCACCGAAACCGACGTCAGCCTGCCGGCCAAAGCGAAAATGATGCAGGCCTTTCTCAGCGAATACACCGGCGCCGCGCCCGGGCAGATTCGCGTGTACGGCAAGGAAGACTGGATGGCGCCCGTGGCCTCCGGCTCCGGCGCACCGGGGGCGATGGTGGTGGTGCCGTGTTCGACCGGCACGTTGTCGGCAATTGCCACGGGTGCCTGCAACAACCTGATCGAACGCGCCGCCGACGTGGCGCTGAAGGAACGCCGTCAACTGATTCTGGTGCCGCGTGAAGCGCCGTTCTCCAGCATTCACCTGGAAAACATGCTCAAGCTGTCCAACATGGGCGCGGTGATTCTCCCCGCCGCACCGGGCTTCTATCACCAGCCGCAAACCATCGACGACCTGATCGACTTCGTTGTCGCGCGCATCCTCAATGTGCTCGGCATTCCCCAAGACATGCTGCCGCGCTGGGGTGAGCATCACCTGAGCAGCGATGAATAAAACCGCGCGGGCCTTGCTGCTGGTGCTGCTTGCAGTTCAGTTGTTCGGCTGCGCCACCACCCGCACCTTGAACGCCGCCAAGCCGGGTGCGCCCGTGGTGTATGCCGGCACGCGGCTGGATTGGTACACCTTGAACGGGGGTTGCTGTCCGCTGGACCGTTT
Source organism: Pseudomonas sp. AC136 (assembly GCF_979258585.1). Taxonomy (NCBI): domain Bacteria; kingdom Pseudomonadati; phylum Pseudomonadota; class Gammaproteobacteria; order Pseudomonadales; family Pseudomonadaceae; genus Pseudomonas; species Pseudomonas sp. AC136. The sequence goes on along the minus strand of NZ_OZ409865.1, from coordinate 2,512,237 downwards.
TGGCGCCGAAGCGCCGAAATACGCAGGGCTGGATTTGCCCGTCAGCGCGTTGCTCGACACGGTGTTGCTGCCGTTGTCGCTGGCAGCGGCGTTGGGGTTCAGTCTTGGGGTAAGCGGCGGGTTGTGATGGGTGCTCGCCTTGCGATTCTGGGTCCCCGCGTTCGCGAGGACGACGGGGATAACCCATAAACCTCCGTCGTCCTCGCGAACGCGGGGGGCCAGGCTACCGAAGGTGGCGCCTCTCCTGAAGGAGACCCCAATCCGCTGTAGGAGCGGTTGGGGCGGCATTTCGATTAGCCGCGCTTGTTTCACAACTCAGCCACATCGGGGGTTCAGTCTCGGGGTAAGCGGCGGGTTGTGATGGGTGCTCGGCTTGCGACTCTGGGTCCCCGCGTTCGCGAGGACGACGGGGATAACCCGTAAACCTCCGTCGTCCTCGCGAACGCGGGGACCCAGGCTACCGAAGGTGGCGCCTCTCCTGAAGGAGACCCCAATCTGCTGAATGTGCGGTTCGGCGGCATTCCGATTAGCCGCGATGCTTTTTCACAACTCTGCCAAATCAAGGTTCAGTCTTGGGGTAAGCGGCGGGTTGTGATGGGTGCTCGGCTTGCGACTCTGGGTCCCCGCGTTCGCGAGGACGACGGGGATAACCCATAAACCTCCGTCGTCCTCGCGAACGCGGGGACCCAGGCTACCGAAGGTGGCGCCTCTCCTGAAGGAGACCCCAATCTGCGGAATGTGCGGTTCGGCGGCATTCCGATTAGCCGCGATGCTTTTTCACAACTCTGCCAAATCAAGGTTCAGTCTTGGGGTAAGCGGCGAATTGTGATGGGTGCTCGCCTTGCGATTCTGGGTCCCCGCGTTCGCGAAGACGACGGAGATAACCCATAAACCTCCGTCGTCCTCGCGAACGCGGGGACCCAGGCTACCGAAGGTGGCGCCTCTCCTGAAGGAGACCCCAATCTGCTGAATGTGCGGTTCGGCGGCATTCCGATTAGCCGCGATGCTTTTTCACAACTCTGCCAATTCAAGGTTCAGTCTTGGGGTGAGCGGCGGGTTGTGATGGGTGTTCGCCTTGCGACTCAGGGTCCCCGCGTTCGCGAGGACGACCGGGATAACCCATAAACCTCCGTCGTCCTCGCGAACGCGGGGACCCAGACCACCGAAGGTGGTGCCTCTCCCGAAGGAGACCCAATCCACTGTAGGAGCGGTTGGGGCGGCATTCCGATTAGCCGCGATGCTTTTACAGCTCAGCCACATCATCATCCGGCATGTCATCCGCCGCATCGGCGTTGTCGGCGTTGATGCCGGCCAGCGCTTTGACTTCATGGCTAGCCTTGCCATCGCTGATGGCCCACGTGTCGCTGGCGACGTTGTGTTGGGCGGCGGCGATCTGCTCCAGGGTGAATTGCCATTTGCGCAATTCGCGGCCGTCCATGCATTCGATGCGCAACGCCGGGCCGGGGTGGGCCGGGTCGCTGTGCAGTTCGAATTGCCAGGCGTACAGGCCGTTGATTTCCAGCATGTCGGCGGTTTGCAGTACGGAGAGCAACGTGGTGGTCATGGCCAATCTCGAGCGGTAAAAAAGAGCGGCCATAGTGGCCGCTCAATGTGCGTTAAACAATGTGCGACAGGCAGCCGTCAGCGGCCCAGACGCCGCAATTCGTCCGATTCAACAATGCGCACGCCTTCGCCTTCTTCCAGCGCCAGGCGCCACAGCGCGCGGGCCAGGGTGCACGCCGGAATGCCACGGTATTTACCCGGCACCCAACGCATGATCGGCGCCAGTAGGCGTTCGCCGAGGCGCGGTTCCAGGCGGTCGCCAATCAGTAACGACGGCCGCGCGATGGTCAGCTGCGGCCAGTTCTGCGCGATCAGCGCTTGTTCCACTTCACCCTTCACGCGGTTGTAGAACACCGACGATTTCGGGTTCGCGCCCATCGCGCTGATCAGCAGGAAATGCCGGGCGCCGAGGTCACGGGCGCGCTGGCTGACGGCCAGCACCATGTCGTAATCCACCGCGCGAAACGCTTCCTGCGAGCCGGCCTGTTTGATCGTGGTGCCCAGGCAGCAGAAGGCGATGTCTTGTTTGCCGGCGAGCATCGGCAGCAGCGTCAGCAGGTCGCCTTGCGGGTTGTCCAGGTGAGTGTGTTCGGCGAGCGCTCGACGGGTTGGGGCGAGCACGCGTTGCACCGTAGGCTCGCTGAGCAGACGGTCGAGTAAGTGTTCGCCGGTCAGGCCGGTGGCGCCGGTCAGCAGGATGTTCTGTGGGGTCAAATACATGGTTCTACTCCCTCCTGGAATCCAACAACTTCAAGTCTAGTTGCTGCCGTCGGGGTTGCTCGCTGCGCTGTTGGCCAGGGCGTGTTTGGCCTGACCGGCGCGCAACGTGCGCCACTGGGTGATTACCCCTTTGGGCGCCCAGAGTTGCGGCTCCGACGGTTCGAACTCATCTTCCAGCTCGCGTTTGGCCACGCTGGCCTTGGCTTGCTCGAAGGCCCGTTCCAGGTCGTCGGTGCTGCTCAGTGCTTCGGCAAACAACGCACGGCCGAAGTAGGTGAAGTCGGCCTCATCGGAGCAGCCGAATGAGGTTCTGTCACTGCGCGCGGCGGCCATTACCAGGGTGTTGTCATCCTTGATGTGCGGGATGAAGCCACCCGAATAACACGCCGAAACGACGACCACTTTGTAATGACTCTTTAATGGCACGAGCAGTTCCGCCAGTTCCTGGGCCGGCATATTCGCCAGTTCCAGGCCCGGCTGCACCAGGCTGAGCTGGTGGTCGCTGGAGCCGTGACTGGTAAGGTAGATGAACACCACGTCTTCGGCCCCCGATCGTTCGGCCAGGGTTTTTACCGCGCGGCGCAGGTTTTCGCGGGTGGCCAGTGGGCGGTCGAGCATATGGTCGCGGTGATTGACCAACGTGATCTGGCCATAGGCGCCGAAGCGCTCGCGCAGCAGGTTGCTGACGTAGTCGGCCTCGCGCAGGAACACGCTTTGCTCGCCGTCGCCAGCCAGGGTCAGGGTGTACAGCTCGACGGCCGGCGTGGAGGCGGGAATGGCGGCCAGGGCCTGGTCCAGCAGCTTGCCTTGTTGCAACAGGCCGACTTCCAACTGATCGGCCAGGGCATTGCCTTGCGCATCGCGGGCCAGCTTGCCGTTCTTCCACGTGCCGTTCTGCACCGTGCCGTCGGCCAGGGTGAGCGTGCCGGCGCCGTCGTAGTTGCCACGGGCGAAGTGGCCTTGATAGCGGCCGCCGTCTGCCAGTTTCAAAACGCCTTCGCCGTGGTAACGCCAGTATTTGAAATCGCCGTCGTAACGGCTGCCGTCGGTGCGCTCCAACTGGCCTTTGCCGGTCAGGCTGCCCTGGCTGAACTGGCCGAGCCAGACGTCGCCGTCCGCGCTTTGATAGCGGCCTTTGCCCTCAAGATTCGAATTTTTGAAGCTGCCGACATACGTGCTGCCGTCTTCGCCCTTGAGCGTTCCTTCGCCATTGATCACGCCCTTTTTGAAGGTGCCGGTGAGCTGGTTGCCGCGCTCATCGGTGGTGGTGCCGAAGCCTTCGGGCTCGCCTTTCTTGAAGCTGCCTTCAAAGCCGCTGCCGTCGGCACGTTGCAGCTTGCCGATGCCGTGGTACTGATCGTTTTTGAATTCGCCCTGGTAGCGGTCGCCACCTTTGATGGTCAGCGCGCCGACGCCGTCTTGTTTGCCTGCCTTGAAAGCGCCGGTGTAGCTGCTGCCTTCGCTGTACGTCAGCGTGCCTTGCCCGGCGAAGTCGCCATTGGCGAAACCGCCTTTGTAATGAGTGCCGTCCGAGTGGTGCAGTTCGCCTTCGCCATCCATCAGGCCGTCTTTGAACGTGCCTTCATACCAACTGCCGTTGGGGTAATCGATACGGCCTTTGCCTTGCAGCAAACCCTCGACGACCTCGCCGCGATAACGGCCGCCGTCGGGGAGTACGGCGTTGGGCGGGGTCAGCGGCTCGCCTTTGCCGCAGGCGGTTAGCAGCAGGGCCAGGGCGAGGATGGAGAGGTGGCGCATGTGGGAGAACGTCCATGTTGGATCGGGTTTGGGCGGAGTATGCCGCAAGTGTGCGGACAAAAAAGCATCGCGGCTAAAGCCGCTCCCACAGGGTGTGCAATAACTGTGGGAGCGATGCTTCCCCAAAAAAACAGGGCGCCGAAGCGCCCTGTTTTTCCACACCGTCCAGAATCAGACGAAGTACAAGCTCAGCGATTCAGCGATATACGCCGGCTTGGCCTGGCCTTCGATTTCCAGGGTGCACTTGGCTTTGAGCAGCCACTGGCCCGGATTTTTCTCGGTGATGTCGATCACGCTGGCCGACACACGCACGCGAGAATTCACTTTCACTGGCTGGATAAAACGCACGCTGTCCAAGCCGTAGTTCACCGCCATTTTCAGTCCTTCCGGGGCCAGCGCGATTTTCTCCATCAACACGGGAATCAGCGACAGCGACAAAAAGCCGTGGGCGATGGTGCTGCCGAACGGGGTCTTGGCGGCTTTTTCCGGGTCGACGTGGATAAATTGATGGTCGCCCGTGCATTCGGCGAATTGGTTGATGCGTTCTTGGTCAATCGTCAGCCACTCGGAATGGCCAAGTTCTTTGCCGATGTAGGATTTCAGTTCAGCGACGGGTACCAATGGCATATGTCCTCCTTGAGGAGACGGGTTTTGTTTTTGTTGAAACGTCCATGCCCCGTAGATCATCACGCGAGGTGAAGACGGTCAACCCTGCATCGCTGCGGCGAATAACAGCCCATACAGCCGGCGCGACGGGCTGGTTGGGGCGTTTTGCTTAGCGTGCTTATAATGCCCGACGCGATTTTTTTACCCCGGCGCTGCCCCCGTCGGGTCTGGATTGGAGAACTCCATGCTGTTACGTGGCCTGACTTGGTTGGTGGTTTTCCAACTGCTTGGCACGGTCTTGAACGTGCTGTTCTTGCACATGCTGCCGGGCCCGATCATTGGGCTGGTGCTGCTGCTCGGTTACCTGATTTGGCAGGGCGAGGTGGACGAGTCGATCTCCGTGGCCTCGTCGAGTTTGCTGCGTTATTTGCCCTTGTTGCTGGTGCCGGCGGCCGTGGGCGTGATGGTTTACGCCAAGGCGATTGCCGCCGACTTCTGGGCGGTGGGCGGCTCGTTGGTGTTGTCGGTGCTGCTGTCGATGCTGTTCGCCGGGTGGATGATGCAAAAGCTCATCGACCGTCAGCAGCGCAAGCGAGGTGAGCGCGATGTTTGATGTCGCCGGCGCCTGGCAGGCGCTCATCCATCACCCCTTGTTTGGCGTCGGCGTGACCCTGGCCGCTTACCAGTTGGCGCTTGCCGCCTACGAGAAAACCCGCTGGTTTTTCCTGCAGCCGGTGCTGGTCTCGATGCTTGCCGTAATCGCCGTGCTGGTGGCCTGTGGCCTGAGCTACGACGAGTACAAAGACAGCGCCAAAGCCCTGACTATTTTCCTCGGCCCGGCCACCGTCGCCCTGGCGGTGCCGCTGTTTCTTAACCTCAAACGGATTCGCCAACTGTTCTGGCCGACTTTGCTGACCCTGTTAATCGGCGGCGTGGTGGCCACCGGCATGGGCGTGTTGCTGGCCTGGTGGTTCGGCGCCGACCATATGATGCTGATGAGCATGGCGCCCAAATCGGTGACCTCGCCGATTGCCATGTTAGTGGCTGACCAGATTGGCGGCATTGCTGCGCTGGCGGCGGTGTTCGTGCTGATTACCGGCGTGATCGGCGCCATCCTCGGGCCTGAGCTGTTGCGCCGCATCGGCGTTCGCCACCCGGCGGCGCAAGGCTTGGCCATGGGCATGACCGCCCACGCCGTTGGCACCTCGCGCGCGCTGCAAGAAGGCGAAGAATGTGGCGCCTTCGCCGCGCTGGCCATGAGCCTGATGGGCGTTGGTACGGCGGTGGCGCTGCCGCTGGCCGTGGCGCTTTTCAGCTGATCATCCCGGCGCAACCGTTGTCACAGCCCTACGAGTGAATCAGGAGCGAGAAAGATGGTGCCGTTGTTTCCCCTCAATGTGGTGCTGTTCCCCGGCAGCGTGCTCGACCTGCAAATTTTCGAAGCCCGTTATCTGGACATGATCAGCGCCTGCATGAAACGCAACGAAGGCTTCGGCGTGGTGTGCATTCTCGAAGGTCGGGAAGTGGGCGAGGCGGCAGACAGCTTCGCCCAGGTCGGCTGCGAAGCGGTGATTCGCGACTGGAAACAACAACCCAACGGCTTGCTCGGCATTCGCGTGGAGGGCGCCCGGCGCTTCCATGTGCAACGCTCGCACGTGCAGCGCGACCAACTGACCACCGCCGAGGTTACCTGGGCCGACGAGGCTTCAGACTTCCCGCTGCTGCCCGAACACGCCGACCTGGCCGCGCTGCTGCAAGCGCTGGCCCAGCACCCGATGGTGTCGGAATTGGGCATGGGCAATGAGGCGACGGGGCAGCAGAGCTTGGGGTATCAACTGGCGTATCTGCTGCCGTTCGATGTCGAGCAAAAGCTGCAGCTGCTGGCGATTGATGATCCGCTGGAACGGCTCGATGCCATTCAGGGAATGCTGGATGAGTTGCAGGGCGAGATGACGGCGTAGCTCGAAAGCATCGCGGCTGAAGCCGCTCCCACAGGGTTAAATGCGAACCTGTAGGAGCGGCTTTAGCCGCGATTTTTTTACGGCACTATCGGCGCATACCGATACTGCTCCAGCGCATGCGGCAGCGCCCAACTGGCATGGGCGGCCAGCACGGCCAGGCACGCCGGCAATACCAACCACCACACGCGCGGCGACATAGCTGGCAACGGCTGACGCCACTGCGAGCAGGTCAGGCTGACCGCACACGCCGTGGCGGCGAGTAGCGCGCCGGCGATGATGTCGGTCGGCCAATGCACCCCCAAATACACCCGCGACAAGGCAATCGCCAGCGCCGGAATTACCGCCAGCAGCAGCCACGTCAGGCGCATGCGCACCGGCTGACCACGGCCGGCGAGCACCGCCAGCGTCAGGAAAAAGGCGAACGCGCCCGAGCTATGGCCGCTGGGCATGCTGAAGCTGTGCAGCGGCTCCAGCAGAATTTCCGGGCGGGCGCGGCCAAAGAACAGTTTCAGGAAATGGTTGGCGATGGCGCAGCCCAGCATCGTGCCGGTGGCGAAGAAAAAGCTGCGGTATTGGCGCGCCACCAGCAGCATCAGGCAGAGCATGATGCCGACGGTGAGCTGGGTGCGGAAGTCGCCCAGGCGCGTGATGATGGTGATGATGCTGTCCATCGCCGGTTGCCGCTGTTCTTGCACCAGCGCCATCAGACCCTGGTCGAGCTGACCCAGGCGCGGGTAGCCGATCAGCATGGCGATCAGCAGCACAAAGCCCATGCCGGCCATCCAGGCGGTCGCGCGGTGTTGTTGGCGCAGCGCGCCTTGCAGGCTGACGCCGATGAACACCGCCAACGCGGCGGCCACCACGGCGGCTTGTCCCCAGAAGCCTTCCGGCAAGGGCAAGCGCATGGCGGCGCCAGTGGCCCAGCCGGGCATCAAATAGGCAATCGACCAGCCGGCCGCGGCAATCAGGCTGACGATAATGAAGCGCGGCAACGGCATGTCGAGCATGCCGGCCACCATCGGCAACATCGGGCGCAGCGGGCCGATATAGCGGCCAACCAGAAGACTCGCCACACCGTAGCGCTGGAAGTAGCTCTCGGCACTGGCCAGCCATTCGGGGTGGGTGCGCAGGCCCGGCAGGTTGCGGATGTTCTGGTGAAAGCGCCGGCCCAGCGCATAGGAAATGGCATCGCCCAGCAGGCCGCCGGTGTAGCCCAGCAGCAGGGTTTCGCCGAGGGTCAGGGCGCCGCTGCCAGCCAGCACAGCAATGGCGAACAGCAGCACCGTGCCGGGCACGATGATGCCGGCAATCGCCAGGCACTCCACGCAGGCCACGACAAAAATGGCGATGCCCAGCCATTGAGGGTTGGCGCTGAGCCAGCCGGTGAGTTGGTTGAGCCACTCCGTCATGGGGCAAGGTCCTGTTGCGAGATCATGTAATAGAAGTCCTGATTTTCCAGTTGCCCACGGCGCAGAGGATTGCGCGTGCAGTGGCGGGCGTAAGCAGCATCGACAAAGCGGTAGAGCAAATGTTCATCGCGGCCGAGGGGAATGCCCAGGCGGGTGGTTTGAATAATCTGCTCGGGGGCGTAGCCGACATCTTCGACAAAAAACCGCTCGGGGTCGAAGCGTTTGCCATCCCAGGCCGGCACTTTAAGGCCGAGGGCGCGGCACAGCAGGGTCTGACCGTTACAGAGTTTTTCCAGCGAGCGCGGCTGGCCCTGGCTGTCGGGGTTGTTCTGCTGCATGCGCGCCAGGCATTCCGGGCCGCTGTGGGCGTCGGTATAAGGAAACGCCGATTTAATCAGCACCGCGTTGCCCGGCCCGTGGGCGCTGAAGTTCAGCGAGTCGCCGCCGCGCGCGTAGTACATATAAATGTGTCCGCCATCGAGGAACAGCGCCCGGCGTTTTTCCGTGTAGCCCAATGAGGAGTGGCTGCCTTTTTCGGCGAAGTAGTACGCCTCGGTTTCGATGATGCGCGCGGCGAGCCACAAATCGCCGACGCGGTGGCGGATCACTTTGCCCAATAAGGACTGCGCCAGCAATTGGGCGTCGCGGTCGAAAAAGCAGTCGGGCAGGGCGCGGCCTTCTGGCCAAGTGGGGTGTTGGGCGTTGGGCAAACTAAGGGTGGGATCACTCGGCATGGGCTGTCATCACACTGGGGCAAGGCTTAGGCTCGGGCGATCATAACAATAAGAGCTTTGGCCATGCCCGACCGCAGCCGTGCCGACAGTGCCCACATCAGCCCCAGCGCCCATTACACGGGTTATGTCTGGTACCGCCACCAACTCAGTGACGCCGCTTTTGCCACGCCCTTCGGCCGCTGGGTGCATGGCTTGCTGAGCCCGATTGCCTGGGGCGCGCGGGTCGGCTTTGGGCTGGATATCGAACACCTGTTGTTGCAGCGGCACCTGCTGCTCGATGCTCGGCTGACCGCCGCCATCGAAGAGCGCGGCGTGTGCCAGGTGGTGGAAATTGCCTGCGGGCTGTCGCCGCGTGGTCGGCGCTTTTGTCAGCGCTACCCCGAGTTGCGTTATCTGGAAGCTGATCTGCCGGGTATGGCCGTGCGTAAACGCCTGCTGCTGCACAGCGAAGGCTGGCTCAATGGCCGGCATCAGGTGCGCTCGGTGGATATTCTGGCCGAGCAGAGTTTGGAAGCGTTGTTCGCCGGGCTGGATCGGTCCGAGCCGGTGGTGGTGATCACCGAGGGACTGGTGAACTATTTTGAGCGGCCGGTGATTGAAGGTTTCTGGACGGCGCTGGCGGCGCAGTTGAAGGGATTTCCCCAAGGCGCCTACCTCACCGATTTATACCCCGACCTTAAAGAGCACCCGCGTTACCGCCAGTTGCGCTGGGGCGTGGGGATTATTGGGCGGCTGACGCGGGGCAATTACCCGCTGCACTACAGCGATGCCAGGGAGATTATCGAAGCGTTTGAACGCTGCGGTTTTCGCCACACCGAGGTGCTGGACCCGGCGCTGCACAGCCAAGGCTTGCCGCCGGTGACGCAGGCGACGTTGGTGCGGGTGATTGAGGCATCGGTCTGATATCGGCGTTTGCAGGAATCGAGGCTAAAGCCTCTCCCACAATGAACTCGGTCACCTGTGGGAGAGGCTTTAGCCTCGATTTTTTTGACTCATGCGCACGCCACGGCGGGCATTGCCCCTTGCCTAACCCGTTCGGCCCACGCTGCACTGCCTGCGGCATCCGCCTCTCCCACAATGAACTCGGTAACCTGTGGGAGAGGCTTTAGCCTCGATTTTTTGACTCATGCGCACGCCACGGCGGGCATCGCCCCTTGCCTAACCCGGTCAGCCAGCGCCGCACTCCCAGCCGCATCGGTATGCGCAAACACCCAGGCCAACTCCGAAGTGCTGCTTCGCAAGGGCAGAATCGCCAAGGCGGGCATATCAACCATCTGCAGTTGCCAGCCGCGTTGCGGCATTAGGGTTGGCAAGTCGCCCTGTAAGAGCCCGCCAAAAAATCCGAGTTCGTTCACGTCGACATTCAGTTCACCTATCACCGGATGCAGCAACCGCGCGCGGTTATGCAGCGGCGGATTTCGCGGTTCGTGGCGTTTTTCCAGGTGCGGCCACTGGTTGCGCGGCAGGTGCGTGCTGCCAGGGCTGATCAGGGGCAGCGGCTCGCCGCGCAGGAACGGGTTGTACAAACTGGTGCAGGCGTTGCGCCGTTCGAATTGGGCGAGGTGGTCGGCGTTGTGGATCAGCGCGCACTGGGCGTCGGCGCAGGCGCTGGCAAACACGGTGTGTTCCCACGGCTGGGTGAAATGGTCGTATTCGCCGGCCAATACCAGAGTCGGGCAACGGGGATGTTGGCGGAAGCCGGAAAAGGCCAGCAGGCGCTGGCTGTTTTGCCGGTAACGCTCGATTTCAGTCGCCGACAAGCGTTGCAACTGGCGCAGCAGGGCTTTGCGAAACACCGGCGCTACGCCAGTTTCCTGGCTGCGAGTGGGGTTGAGCAGGCCGGTGACGGCGCCGTGGGCAAACTCGGCGCAGCGCCCTTCCGCCAACAGCGCCAGGCTTTCTTCCAGTAATACCCGCGCGCCTCGGCGGCCAAAGGCGGTGATGCCGGCCAGCAGCAGGCGTGCGCAGTGCTGCGGGTGGCGGGCCGCAAACAGCGCGGCCAACGCCGAACCGTAAGACAAACCAATGGGCATCAGTGGCGGCACGTTGAGTTCGTCGGCGAAGGCGGCGATCAGGTCGGCGAGCGCTTCCAGGCTCAGTTCGGGCGCCAGTTGCAGGTTGCCGCCCTGGCTCGGCAGGTCGAGCAGAATCACCGGGTGATTGACCAGCAGCTCCTCCACTTCGCTGGCAAACGAGCGGAAGCACTGGAACGCGCCGCCTAGTAACAGCACCGGGCTGCGCGGGTCGTCGGCGCGGCTGGAATAGGCTTGGTACTGCACGCGCCACTGCCCCAGTTGCACAAACGGGCTGCTCTCTACCAACAGCGCCGGACTGTAGTCGGTGCGATAGCGCATGGCGCGTCTCCCTTCACTGTCATTGTTGTGTTGCCCGTCCCTGGCGGTGGGCAATTGGCTATGACTGCACGGTAGACATCTGCGCCCCGTTTGTTTACCTAACCTTCGGGGGGAGCAACGAGCCGCTGGCGTGGCAAGTGTCACCGTCTCGCGGCAAGGCGCGCGCGCTGTGCTTGCCAGTGTTACCGGAGGCTGAGTTGTAACGCGCTGTTTACCACCCGCCAGACGCCGCTGGGCGTGGGCCCGCCGCGCCGCTATAATCAGCCGCTTTCCCGACTGCCAGACCGCCTCGACATGACTGAGTCCGTGCTCGACTACATGACCCGCCTGGGTCGCACTGCCCGTGAAGCCTCCCGTGTGGTCGCCCGCGCCAGTACCGCGCAGAAGAACCGTGCCCTGCACGCCGCCGCCGCTGCCCTGGATGCAGCCCGCGCCGAACTCACCGCCGCCAACGAGCAAGACCTCGCCAACGGCCGCGCCAACAACCTTGAACCCGCCTTGCTGGACCGCCTGGCCCTGACCCCCGCGCGCATCGACGAGATGATCGAAGGCTTGCGTCAGGTGGCTACGCTGCCAGACCCCATCGGCGAAATCCGCGACATGCGTTACCTGCCTTCCGGCATTCAGGTCGGCAAAATGCGTGTGCCGTTGGGCGTGATCGGCATCATTTATGAGTCGCGTCCAAACGTGACCATCGACGCCGCCAGCCTGTGCCTGAAGTCGGGCAACGCCACCATTTTGCGCGGCGGCTCGGAAGCGATTAATTCCAACCGCGCCATCGCCGCCTGCATTCAGCAAGGCCTGGCCGAAGCCGGTTTGCCAGCGGCCGCCGTGCAAGTGGTGGAAACCACCGACCGCGCCGCCGTTGGCGCGTTGATCACCATGCCCGAGTACGTCGATGTGATCGTGCCGCGCGGCGGCAAGAGCCTGATCGAGCGCATCAGCCGCGATGCCAAGGTGCCGGTGATCAAACACCTGGACGGCATCTGCCACGTGTTTATCGACGCGGCGGCCGATATCGACAAAGCCATCCGCATTGCCGACAACGCCAAAACCCAGCGCTATGCGCCGTGCAACACCATGGAAACCTTGCTGGTGCACGCCGCTATCGCTGAGCGCGTGTTGCCGCCGCTGGCCGCTATTTATCGCGACAAAAAGGTTGAGCTGCGCGGTTGCCCGCGCACTCGCGCGCTGCTGGGCAGCGATGTGCTGGAGGCCACCGAAGAAGATTGGCGCACCGAATACACCGCGCCGATTTTGTCGATTCGTATCGTCGACAGCCTCGACGAGGCCATTGAGCACATCAACACCTACGGCTCGCAGCACACCGACTCCATCGTCACCGAGAACTTCACCACGGGCCGGCGCTTTATCACTGAAGTGGATTCCGCCTCGGTGATGATCAACGCCTCGACGCGTTTCGCCGATGGCTTCGAATACGGCCTGGGCGCAGAAATCGGTATCAGCACCGACAAACTGCACGCCCGTGGTCCGGTTGGCCTGGAAGGGCTGACCAGCGAGAAGTACGTGGTGTTCGGCGACGGTCACATCCGTACTTGAACACTGAACCAACAGCGGTGGGCAAACGCATTGGCGTGCTCGGCGGCACGTTCAACCCGGTGCACGTCGGCCATTTGCGCAGCGCCCTGGAAGTGGCGGAGTTCATGGGGTTGGACGAGCTGCGCTTGATTCCCAACGCGCGCCCGCCACACCGCGACGCCCCGCAAGTGTCAGCGCCGGACCGCTTGGCCATGGTCGAGCAGGCTGTTGCCGGCGTGCCGTTGCTGACGGTGGACGACCGCGAACTCAAGCGCGATCGGCCCTCTTACAGCATCGAAACGCTGGAGTCGTTGCGCGCTGAACTGGCGGTTGAGGATCAACTGTTTTTACTGCTGGGGTGGGACGCGTTTTGCGGCCTGCCGACCTGGCATCGTTGGGAAGAATTGCTGGACCACTGTCACATCCTGGTGTTGCAACGCCCGGATGCCGACAGCGAAGCGCCGCAAGCGCTGCGTGATGTTCTGGCAGCCCGCAGTGTCAGCGATCCGCTGACCATGAGCGGTCCCGGCGGCCAGATTGCTTTTATCTGGCAGACCCCGCTTGCGGTGTCTGCCACCCAGATCCGGAATCTGCTGGCCAGCGGAAAGTCGGTGCGTTTTCTGGTGCCCGACGCGGTGCTGGCCTACATCAATGCGCACGGACTGTACCGCGCGCAGAACTAGACACGAGAAACGAGTTAACTATGAGCAAGCCCGTAATGCCGAGCGAAGACCTGGTCAAATTGGCCGTCGCCGCCCTTGAAGACATCAAAGCCCAAGACATCACCACCATCGATGTACGCGGCAAAACCAGCATCACCGATTTCATGGTGATCGCCAGCGGTACCTCGAACCGTCACGTGAAGTCCCTGGTGGACAACGTGCTGGAAAAGGTCAAAGAAAAGGGCGTTCGCCCGCTGGGCAGCGAAGGCCTGGACACCGGCGAATGGGCACTGCTCGACCTGGGCGACATCGTCGTTCACGTGATGCTGCCAACCGCTCGCCAGTTCTACGACCTGGAACGCCTGTGGCAGGGCGCTGAGCAAAGCCGTGCGCAGAACCAGAACAGCGCGGAACAGTTCAACAGCGACGGCGAGTAAGGGCACCCCTTGCGTATACGACTGATCGCTGTCGGTTCGCGCATGCCGCGTTGGGTGGAAGACGGCTGGCAGGAATATGCCAAACGTCTGCCTGCCGAGCTGCCGCTTGAACTGGTGGAAATTCCCCTGAACACCCGTGGCAAGAATGCCGACGTGGCGCGCCTGATCCGTCAGGAAGGCGAGGCCATGCTGGCCAAGGTGCAACCGGGGGAAAAGATCGTCACGCTGGAGGTCACGGGTAAACCGTGGAGCACTGAGCAGTTGGCGGCGGAGCTGGAGCGTTGGCGTCTGGATGCGCGCACCATCAACTTGATGGTCGGCGGCCCGGAGGGTCTGGCGCCCGAAGTGCAGGCTCGCAGCGAACAACGCTGGTCGTTGTCGCCGCTGACCTTGCCGCATCCGCTGGTGCGCATTCTGCTCGGCGAACAGATTTATCGCGCCTGGACCGTGTTGTCCGGGCACCCTTATCACAAATAAAGCCTCGTAATGCCGCAGCCGATCCGCCTCAAGGACCACGAGAAAGACGCCCGCCAAGTTCGCAATCGCGTGGTGGTGGGGGCGGTCGCCATCTGTTTATTGATCGTGGTGCTGATTGCGCGCCTGTATTACCTGCAGGTCATTCAATACGAGTACCACTCGACCCTTTCTGAAAACAACCGCGTGCACGTGCAGCCGATTCCGCCCACCCGTGGGCTGATTTTCGACCGCAATGGCGTGGTGGTGGCCGACAACCGGCCAAGCTTCAGCCTGAGCATGACACGCGAACGCGCCGGCGACTGGCAGCAAGTGCTCGACGTGATTGTTGAAGTGCTGGAGCTGACCCCCGAAGACCGCACCCTGTTTGAGCGGCGTATGCGTCAGGGCCGTCGCCCCTTTGAGCCGGTGCCCATTCTGTTCGAGCTGAGCGAAGAACAGATCGCCCGCATCGCCGTGAATCAATTCCGCCTGCCAGGCGTGGAAGTGGTGGCGCAGTTGGTTCGCCATTACCCGCAAGGCGAACACTTCGCTCACTCCGTGGGGTATGTCGGGCGCATCAACGAGGCCGAGCTGAAAGTGCTCGACCCGGTGAATTACAGCGGCACCCACCATATCGGCAAAACCGGTATCGAGCGCTTCTACGAGCCGCAGTTGCATGGCCAGGTGGGCTACGAAGAAGTCGAAACCAACGCCCGTGGTCGCGTTCTGCGCGTGCTCAAACGCACCGACCCGGTGCCCGGCGCCGACATTGTGCTGAGCATGGACATTCATCTGCAGGAAGCGGCAGAAGCTGCGCTGGGCGGGCGTCGAGGGTCCGTTGTGGCGCTGGACCCGAACACCGGCGAAGTGCTGGCGATGGTCAGCCAGCCGAGTTTCGACCCCAACCTGTTTGTCACCGGCATCGGCTTCAAGGCTTACTCCGAGCTGCGCGACTCGCCGGACCGGCCGTTGTTCAACCGCGTGCTGCGCGGGTTGTATCCGCCCGGTTCGACCATCAAGCCCGCCGTGGCGATTGCCGGGCTGGACTCCGGCGTGGTGACGCCGAGCACCCGCGTGTACGACCCGGGCTTCTACCAATTGCCCAACTACGACCACAAGTACCGCAACTGGAACCGCAGCGGCGATGGCTCGGTGGACCTGCAAGCGGCGATCATGCGGTCCAACGAC
The DNA here is from genome assembly GCF_979258585.1 of Pseudomonas sp. AC136. Taxonomy (NCBI): domain Bacteria; kingdom Pseudomonadati; phylum Pseudomonadota; class Gammaproteobacteria; order Pseudomonadales; family Pseudomonadaceae; genus Pseudomonas; species Pseudomonas sp. AC136. The sequence continues at coordinate 2,496,850 of NZ_OZ409865.1, read as the reverse complement.
ACCTACTTTTACGACCTCGCGCACAAGCTCGGCATCGACCGCCTGTACACCTACATGAGCCGCTTTGGCATCGGCCAGAAGGTGTCGCTGGACATGTTCGAAGAATCGCCCGGCCTGATGCCCAGCCGCGATTGGAAGCGCGGTCGCTATCGCCAAGCCTGGTTTCCGGGCGAAACGCTGATTCTCGGCATCGGCCAGGGCTACATGCAAACCACACCGTTGCAGTTGGCGCAGGTGTCGGCGCTGGTGGCCAACCACGGCAAATGGATTCGTCCGCACCTGGCGAAAACCGTGGACGGCGTGCCGCCGGTCGACCCCAACCCCATGCCCGATATCGTGCTGCGTAACCCCGGCGACTGGGCGCAAGTGAGCGCCGGTATGCAGCAGGTGATGCACAACCCGCGCGGCACTGCGCACAAAGTCGGCGACACCTCGACCTACCGCATCGCCGGCAAGAGCGGCACCGCGCAGGTAGTGGCGATCAAGCAGGGCGAGAAGTACGATCGTTCCAAGCTCGACGAACGCCACCGCGACCACGCCCTGTTCATTGCTTTCGCACCGGCCGAAACGCCGAAAATTGCCGTGGCGGTGATGATTGAAAACGGCGAGGGCGGTTCCAGCGTGGCGGCGCCCGTGGCCAAGGCCGTCATGGACGCGTGGCTGCTGGGCGAAAACGGTCAGTTGAAACCGCAATACGCACCGCCGGTTACGGCTGAGGCGCCCCGTCATGAATAGCGCTTACTGTGGGGCAGCATGAGTAATAACTTCGACCGGACAATTTCCAACGAAGACGTGATGCGTCGGCGCGCCAGCCTGTTGCAGCGCCTGCACATCGACGGCCAACTGTTCGTGCTGCTTACGGTGCTCGCAGCCGGCAGCCTGTTCGTGCTGTATTCGGCCAGCGGCAAGAACGTTGACCTGCTGTTGAAACAAGCCACCTCGTTCGGCCTGGGCGCCGTGGCCATGTGCGTGATCGCTCAGTTCGAACCGCGCTTCCTGGCGCGCTGGGTGCCGCTCGGTTACTTGGCGGGCGTGGGGCTGTTGGTGGTGGTGGACGTCATGGGCCACAACGCCATGGGCGCGACTCGCTGGATCAACATCCCCGGCATCATTCGGTTCCAGCCGGCGGAGTTCATGAAGATCCTCATGCCCGCGACCATCGCCTGGTACATGGCTCGACACAATTTACCGCCACGGCTTAAACACATCGTTATCAGCCTCGCCTTGATCGGCATTCCGTTCGTGTTGGTGATCCGCCAACCCGACCTTGGCACCTCGTTGCTGATTCTCGCCTCGGGTGCGTTCGTACTGTTTATGGCCGGGCTGCAATGGCGCTGGATCCTAGGCGCGGTGGCGGCTGTAGTGCCGGTGGCGATCGCGATGTGGTTCTTCGTGATGCACGATTACCAGAAGCAGCGGGTGCTCACATTCCTCGATCCGGAGAGTGATCCGCTGGGCACCGGCTGGAACATTATTCAATCGAAAGCGGCCATCGGCTCGGGCGGCGTTTTCGGAAAAGGCTGGCTGTTGGGCACGCAATCGCACCTGGATTTTTTGCCCGAAAGCCATACGGACTTTATCATCGCGGTTTTGGGCGAAGAGTTCGGCCTGGTCGGCATCTGTTTGTTGTTGCTGGTTTACGCGCTGCTGATTGCGCGCGGTCTGGTAATTACTGTCCAAGCGCAGACGCTGTTCGGTAAGCTGCTCGCCGGCAGCCTGACGATGACCTTCTTCGTTTATGTGTTCGTCAATATCGGCATGGTCAGTGGCCTGTTGCCGGTGGTTGGGGTGCCGCTTCCTTTCATTAGCTACGGCGGAACTTCGCTGGTGACGCTGATGTCAGGGTTTGGGCTTTTAATGGCTGTCCACACGCACCGTAAGTGGATCGCTCAGGTTTGATTGGGGTGAGGGATTTAATGCTAGGTTTGCGTCGCTGGGCCACGCGCACGGCACATTTGGCCAGCCTTGCTGGTATCTGCGGTTTCGCCCAGCAGGCAGTTGCCGCTGATTACGAAGGGTCGCCGCAGGTTGCCGAATTCGTTTCCGAAATGACCCGCGACTACGGTTTTGCCGGCGAACAGCTGGTGACCCTGTTCCGTGAAGTGGAACGCAAACAGTCGATTCTCGACGCCATTTCCCGTCCGGCCGAAAAGGTTAAAACCTGGGCCGAGTACCGTCCGATCTTCATCACCGACCGGCGCATTTCCCAAGGCGTCGAATTCTGGCGTCAGCACGAAGCAGCACTGGCCCGCGCCGAGCAGGAATACGGCGTACCGGCGCAGGTGATCGTGGCCATCATCGGCGTTGAAACCTCCTACGGCGGCAACACCGGCAGCTACCGGGTGATCGACGCCTTGTCGACCCTGGGCTTCGACTACCCGCCACGCGCCGAATTCTTCCGCAAAGAACTCAAGCAATTCCTGTTGCTGGCCCGGGAGCAGCAGGTTGATCCGCTGACCCTGAAAGGCTCCTACGCGGGCGCCATGGGCTTGCCGCAATTTATGCCGAGCAGCTTCCGTGCGTACGCCGTGGATTTTGACGGCGACGGCCACATCAATATCTGGAGCGACCCGGACGATGCCATCGGCAGCGTCGCCAGCTATTTCAAACGCCATGGCTGGGTGACGGGTGAAGCGGTGGTGAGCACCGCGCAAATCAGCGGCGAACAAGCCGAGCAAGGATTGACCCAAGGGCTGGACCCGGTAAAAACCGTGGGCGAGTTGCGTGCCATGGGCTGGTCGAGCCACGAAGCGGTGCGCGACGACGAACGCGTGACTGCCTTTCGTCTGGAGGGTGAAGCGGGACCGGAATATTGGTTAGGCTTACCCAATTTTTATGTCATCACTCGTTACAATCGCAGCGCGATGTACGCCATGGCGGTGCATCAGTTATCCGATTTGTTGGTTCAGGCCCGGGGCACGAAGTAAATGCAGGCAACGCCGTTCAAGCTCATCGCCTTTGGCGCACTGGCCGTAATGTTGGTCAGCTGCTCCAGCAGCCGTGCGCCGCAGCCGACCCCAACGCCCACCACCATTTCCGGCCCTGGCGACTTCGCCCGTCCGCACCGCGACGGCGCGCCATGGTGGGACGTCGACATTTCCAAAGTTCCCGATGCCGTGCCCATGCCGCACTACGGCGCCTATAAGGCCAACCCGTACACCGTGCTCGGCAAAACCTATTACCCGATGCCCGACGGCAAGCGCTATCTGGCCACCGGCACCGCGTCCTGGTACGGCACCAAGTTCCATGGCCAGGCCACCGCTAACGGTGAGAAATACGACCTGTATGGCATGAGCGCCGCGCACAAAACCCTGCCGCTGCCCAGCTATGTACGCGTGACCAATCTGGATAACGGCAAAAGCGTGATTCTGCGGGTGAACGACCGTGGGCCGTTTTACTCGGATCGCATCATCGACTTGTCGTTTGCCGCCGCGAAAAAACTTGGTTACGCCGAAATCGGCACCGCCCGCGTGAAGGTCGAAGGTATCGACCCAGCCGAGTGGTGGGCCCAGCAGGGTCGCCCGGTGCCGATGGTGTTGGCGCAGCCGCAGATGGCGCAAGTGCAGCCAGTGAAAACCACGACCACGCAGATCATGGGCCAGCCCATCGAGCAATACACTCCGCCGCCACAGCAGCACGCCGCTGCGGTGGTGCCCGTGCAAATCGACGCAAAAAAAAACGCTTCACTCGCTCCATCTGGCCTGTATCTCCAGGTCGGAGCCTTCGCCAACCCGGACGCTGCGCAGCTCCTGAAGGACAAGCTGACGACCGTGGTGAGTGCGCCGGTTTTTATCAGCTCTATCGTGCGCAATCAGCAGACGTTGCACCGCGTGCGGATGGGCCCGGTAAACACGCAGGGTGAAGCCCAGAATATCCAGAACAGTGTGCGGTCGGCCAACCTTGGCCAGCCGACTTTAGTGAAGCCGGAATAGCGCCTCGCGCGCCGGCTTCGACCGACTTGCTCGCCAGAGCCTGTTTGCCATTAGTAACTTGAGAGACTGATGAATATCACCGCCTTTACCCGTCGTCTGAGTCTGTTCGCCCTCCTGATCACTGCCCCGGCTACCTGGGCCGCCGAAACGGCCGTTCCTGCCGCACCGGAGCTGGCCGCCAAGGCCTACGTGCTGATGGACGCCGCCAGCGGCAACGTGCTGGTGGAGAACAACGGTGACCAGCGCCTGCCGCCGGCCAGCCTGACCAAGCTGATGACCGCCTACATCGCCACCCTGGAAATCCGTCGCGGCCAGATCAGCGAAACCGACAAGGTCATGGTCAGCGAACACGCCTGGCGTACCGGCGGCTCGCGCATGTTCATCAAGGTGGGCACCGAGGTGTCGCTGGGCGACTTGCTGCACGGCATCATCATTCAGTCGGGTAACGACGCCAGCGTCGCCACCGCCGAGCACATCGCCGGCAGCGAAGACGCCTTCGCCGACATGATGAACACCACCGCCGAAAAACTCGGTATGTCCGGCAGCCACTTCATGAACGCCACCGGCCTGCCTAACCCCGAGCACTACTCCACCGCGCACGACATGGCGCGTCTGGCGCGCGCGATCATCTACGAAGACCCGGCGCACTACGCCATCTACTCGCAGAAAGAGTTCTTCTGGAACAACATCAAACAGCCCAACCGCAACCTGCTGTTGTGGCGCGACAAAACCGTTGATGGCCTGAAAACCGGCCACACCGACGAGGCCGGTTACTGCCTGGTAGCCTCGGCCGTGCGCGACGGCATGCGCCTGATCGCCGTGGTATTCGGCACCAACAGCGAACAAGCCCGCGCTGCTGAAACCCAGAAGCTGCTGACCTACGGCTTCCGCTTCTTCGAAACCCAGACCTTCTACCAAAAAGGCGCTGAGCTGGCCCAGGGCACCGTATGGAAAGGCGCGAGCCGCCAGGTGAAAGCCGGTCTGGCCGAAGACCTGACCATGACCCTGCCGCGCGGTCAGCTGAAAAAGCTCGCTGCCAGCATGACCTTGAATCCGCAACTGGTTGCCCCGATTAAGCAGGGCGACGTGATCGGTAAAGTTGAAGTGAAGCTCGAAGACAAGGTGGTGCACAGCGCCGACCTGATCGCACTCGAGCCCGTGGACGAAGGTGGCTTCTTCCGCCGCGTGTGGGATAGCATCCGCCTATTCTTCTTCGGCTTGTTCAACTGACCGCCGCGTTCACCGAATAACCGAGGCACCGGCCTTTCGCTCCAAAAGAGCGGGCCGGTGTCCGCTTTTGCGGACCACAAGTTCGCCGAGACCGCCCATGACCGATGCCCAAAACGTCACCATCGAATTTCCCTGCGAGCGCTACCCGATCAAAGTCATCGGCGATGCCGGCGAGGGTTTCGTTGCGCTGGTAACCGAGATTCTGCAACGCCACGCCCCGGACCTGGACGTCGGCACACTGGTGCAACGTGACAGCCGCAACGGCAAGTACCTGACCGTGCAATACCTGATCACCGCCACCGGCATCGAACAACTGCAAGACATCAACAGCGACCTGCGCGCCACTGGCCGCGTGCACATGGTGCTCTGATGAGCCAACGCCTGGGCTTTCGCGAGCTCGGCCAGGTTCCCTACGAACCCACCTGGCATGCCATGCAGCACTTCACCGACAGCCGCGTGGCGGACACGCCCGATGAAGTCTGGCTGCTGGAACACCCGCCCGTGTTTACCCAAGGGCAGGCTGGCAAGGCCGAACATGTGTTGTTCCCCGGCGATATTCCGGTGGTGAAAGTGGACCGTGGCGGTCAAGTGACGTACCACGGTCCTGGTCAGCTGGTGGCTTACCTGCTGCTGGATGTCCGCCGTTCCAGTCTCGGTGTGCGCGAGCTGGTCAGCCGCATCGAGCTGAGCTTGATTGAACTGCTGGCCAGCTATGGCGTAACAGCCGAGGCGAAGGCCGATGCACCGGGCGTGTATGTGGACGGGGCGAAAATTGCCTCGCTGGGCCTGCGCATCCGCAACGGCCGCTCGTTTCATGGCCTGGCCCTGAACGTGGACATGGACCTGCAACCCTTTCAGCGCATCAACCCCTGTGGTTATGCCGGCTTGCCCATGACCCAACTGCGTGAACTGGTGGGACCGATAGAATTTGCCGAAGTAAGTGCCCGGCTGCGCGCGCAGCTCGTCACACACCTCGACTACGCTGAACAGACGACCCTGACGGGCGGAATTGAATCGCTATGAGCACCCTCGAAGTAGCTGGCAACGAAGCAACCGGCACCGCTGTTAAAGCCCCACCGGCCAAGGTGGAAATGGGCGTGAAACTGCGCGGTGCCGAGAAGATGGCGCGTATCCCGGTGAAGATCCTGCCGACCGCGGAATTGCCGCGCAAGCCAGACTGGATCCGCGTCCGCGTGCCGGTCTCGCCGGAAGTCGACCGCATCAAACAACTGCTGCGTAAACACAAACTGCACAGCGTGTGCGAAGAAGCGTCCTGCCCGAACCTGGGCGAATGTTTCTCCGGCGGCACCGCCACGTTCATGATCATGGGCGACATCTGCACCCGTCGCTGCCCGTTCTGCGACGTTGGCCATGGTCGTCCAAAACCGTTGGATGCAGACGAGCCGATGAACCTCGCGGTGGCCATCGCCGACCTTCGCTTGAAATACGTGGTGATCACCTCGGTAGACCGCGACGACCTGCGCGACGGCGGCGCCCAGCACTTCGTCGACTGCCTGCGCGAAATCCGCAAGCTGTCGCCGGGCGTGCAGCTGGAAACGCTGGTGCCGGACTACCGCGGCCGCATGGACGTGGCATTGGCCATCACCGAGCAAGAGCCGCCAGACGTGTTCAACCACAACCTGGAAACCGTACCGCGCCTTTACAAGGCCGCGCGTCCGGGCTCGGATTTCGAGTGGTCGCTGGACCTGCTGGAGAACTTCAAAAAACGCGTACCGCACGTGCCGACCAAATCGGGCCTGATGCTCGGCCTGGGCGAGACTGACGAAGAAGTCATTGAAGTGATGAAGCGCATGCGCGAACACGACATCGACATGCTCACCCTCGGTCAGTACCTGCAGCCGTCGCGCAACCACCTGCCGGTACAGCGCTTCGTGCACCCGGACATTTTTGCCTGGTTTGCTGAAGAGGGTACCAAGATGGGCTTCAAGAACGTGGCGTCCGGCCCGCTCGTGCGTTCTTCGTATCACGCCGATCAGCAAGCGCATGAGGCCAAGAAAGGCTAAGCCTTTCGGAGCAAACAAAAAGGGCGGCCCATGGGTCGCCCTTTTTATTTGCCTGAATATTCATGCTCTGTAGCAGCCAGCTTGCTGGCGAACCCTGCACACCTCGGCGTTTCCAAGGTTCGCCAGCAAGCTGGCTCCTACAAAAGCAGCGGGGCGCCGTTTATTTCCCGCGCAACCGGTTCAGCAAGCTGTGATCCGCATACCCATCGGCCGGCAACCCCAACTGCTGCTGGTATGCCCGAACCGCCTTACGGGTATTGGCGCCAACAATGCCGTCAGCACTGCCCGGTTCAAAGCCATGGGCGGCAAGCAATTCTTGCAGTTCAATACGCTCGCTGCGGCCCAGTTGCGGGTCGTCTCGAGGCCAGTCGGCGATCACGGCGGCGTTGGCGCCGCGTATGCCGTCGGAGAGCAAACCTACAGCCAACGCGTAGGACGACGAGTTGTTGTACTTGAGGATGCTGCGGAAATTGCTCAGCAGCAAAAACGCCGGGCCGCGATGGCCGGCGGGCAACAGCAAGGTCGCCGACTCGCCGGCGAGCGTCGGCGCAACGGCCGAGCCACTGGCGGGCATCACGCCAAGGCGCGTCCATTCAGCCACGCTTTTGCGTTGCTCGGGGTCAGCCAGGGCGTAGTCGAACCCTTGCGGCAAACGCACTTCGAAGCCCCACGGTTTGCCCAACTGCCAGCCCGACTGCTGCAAGTAGTGGGCAGCGGAAGCGAGGGCATCGGCGGAGGAGTACCAAACGTCGCGGCGGCCGTCGCCGTCGAAATCCACGGCGTGCTGGTTGTAGGTGGTCGGCATGAACTGGGTCTGGCCCATCGCGCCGGCCCAGGAGCCCACGAGGCGCTCCGGCTGGATGTCGCCATGCTGGAGAATTTGCAGCGCGGCGATCAGTTGCTCACGCCAGAACGCGGCTCGCCGCCCTTCATAAGCGAGGGTCGCCAGCGAGCGGATCACGCTGTTGTTGCCGATGTTGTTGCCGTACGCGCTTTCCATGCCCCAGATGGCCACCAGCGTTTCGGCTTGCACGCCGTAGCGTTGTTCGATGCGGCTCAGCGTGGCCTGTTGCTGTGCGTATTGCGCCTGGCCGTTAGCGATGCGGCGGGCCGAGACGGCGCCGTCCAGGTATTCCCAGATCGGGCGGGTGAATTCAGGTTGGCTGTTGTCGGCGGCGACCACAGCCGGGTCGAGGGTGACGTTGGCAAAGGCGCGGTCGAACAGCGCGGCGCTGATGCCGGCGTTAACTGCATCGCTGCGCAATTGGTTGCGCCATTCTTCAAAGCTTTGTTGTGGCAAGACAGGCGCGGGCGCGGTGGTTGTGCCGGCAGCGGTCGGTGCATGGGCGGCGGCGGGAATGGCAGGCGGCGTTGGCTGGGGCGCTTGTGGCGCTTCGGCGCAGGCGGTGAGCAGGTTGAAGTGAAAGCTCAGTGCGGCGCAGGCCAGGATGCGCGGTGACAGGTTAAACATCAGCAGGTCCCAAGACGGTAAACAGCGGCCACCTTATCACGCTGCCGGGGGCGAAGCCTTCACGCGGCGATAAAGCCGGCGAGCAAAAAGCCAGTGCCCATAAAGACAGAAGCCCCCCAGTTTTGCTGGGAGGCTTCGCGGCGGTAGCTGCCTTTGCCTTTCTTCGCGCGTTCCTGACGGCTGCGGAACAGAGGCTGGGCAATGATGGATTTCGCTTTATTGGGACGTTTCTTCGATGTGGCCATGACAATCCTCGGGCGGGGCGGGTGATTGAGGAGGCTTGCCCCGCGGCGCGGATCATCGGCCTGCTGGAGGCCGCTGTCCAGAGCCGTTTATCACTCCTGAGGAAGCGACAAACGTTGTCCGGCGAGCATCAGCGTCAGTCGGCTGATCTCCAACCATGGATCGCCCGGCGCCTGGCCCTTGATTTGCGCATCGACGCGCTGGGCATCTTTCAGCATCAGGTTCCAACGTGCGGCCGAGTGACGTTGGAGCGCTTTGCTCACAAGCGGACGGCGCTTGTCCCACACGGGCGGGCGAGCCTGGCTAAAGGCTTTTTCCAGCGGTACGCCTTGGCCGTATTGCTGAGCGATGGTCGCCAGCAAGCGCAACTCGCGGGCCAGCGCCCAGAGCACGACGGTGCTGTCGACGCCTTCGCCGCGCAGCCCTTCGAGCGTGCGCAGGGCATGGCTGGCCTCGCCATTGAGCGCGGCGTCGATCAGGCCGAATACGTCATAGCGGGCACTGTCGGCGACCGCCGCTTGTACGGTACTGGCGTCAATCTGGTTACCGTCGGCGAGCAGTTTGAGCTTTTCGATTTCCTGCGCGGCCGCGAGCAAGTTGCCCTCGACGCGCGCAGCAATCATGTCCACCGCTTCCTGGCTGGCGGTCATGCCGGCCTGGCTCATGCGCTGGCGAATCCACTGCGGCAATTGGTGAACGTCCACCGGCCAAATCTGCACGAACTGCGAGTTCGGCCCGTCGATAACGGCTTTCGCCCATTTGGTTTTTTGCGTGCTGCCATCAAGTTTGGGCAGGCTGATCAGCAGCAAGGTGTCTTCAGGCGGACGCGACAGGTATTCCAGCAGGGCAGCGGTGCCCTTGTCGCCCGGCTTACCGTTAGGAATGCGCAATTCAAGCACGCGCTTCTCGGCGAACAACGACATGCTGTTTCCCGCCTGCAACAGCGTGCCCCAGTCAAAGCTGGCGTCGGCATTGAACACCTGGCGCTCGCTGTAACCCTGGCTGCGCGTGGCGGCGCGAATGGCGTCGGCCGCTTCCTGGCACAGCAGCGGGTCGTCGCCACTGATGGCATAAACGGGCGCGAGGCCGCTTTGCAGGTGTTTGGCGAGTTGCGCGGGGGCGAGTTTCATAGGCGGGGAAACATAAGAAGGGGGAGGCTGGGCCGCCGCAGCGGCCCGAGCGAACTTACTGGGTTTGGATCGGAAGTTGCAGCGGCGATTGCTGCGGCTGTTCGGCTTCGGCTTTGCGCGCCGCTTCGATGGCGTCGGCTTCGGCCTGGGCTTTGGCGTCGGCGGCCTGTTGCAGCTGGTCCAGTTGCGCTGGAGTAATCAGCTGCATGCGTTGCGCCAGTTGCAGCACCAACTCGTGGCGCAGTTCGTCTCGCAGCTGTGTCGCTTCCTGCTCCGAACCGATCAGGTTGTTTTCGTCGTTTACGTAGGTGTTTTGCACGTCGACCGAATTCTTCAACAACACCGTATTGTTGGCGCCGCGCAGTTCGTAGGCCACGGCCATGTTGGCTTCGTATTCAGCGCTACGGGCACTGCCGGTGTAGCTGACGGTACGGTAGCTGGCGGTTTCGCTGGTCAGGGCCATGGTGTACTGCGCGCCCGGGTGCACGTTCACGCCGCTGTTGATCAGCGTTTGACGCAGGTCTTTCACCAGCGGGCCATAGGCATCGCGGGCGGTGAGGTTGATGTCGCTAAGGGCGAACGCCATGTCGCCTGAGCCGCGCAGCTGGAAGCCACAGGCGCTGAGCAAGGTAGCCAGGCCGATTACCATCAGATTCCGTTTGATCATGTGTGTATCCCCTTAACCCTTCGGTAGCGCTGCGAATCGGCGCAGCGCTTACTTCAATGTGTGCTCGCGGCGCTTGGCAGCCGCGATGCGTCATCAGCTCGCGACGATGTTGACCAGCTTGCCTGGCACCACGATGACCTTGCGAATGGTCAAGCCATCAAGGAAGCGCAGCACGTTCTCGTTAACCCGCGCAGCGGCCTCGACTTCTTCGCGGCTGGCCGTTGCCGGCACGTCGATCTGGCCACGCAGCTTGCCGTTCACTTGCACCACCAGTTGCAGGTTGTCTTGCACCAGGGCGCTTTCGTCCAGCACCGGCCATTGGGCGTCGATCACGGCGCTTTCATGGCCCAGCTCCAACCACAGTTCATGGCTGATGTGCGGGGTGATCGGGGCGAGCAGCAGAGCCACGGTTTCCAGGCCTTCCTGCAACAAGGCGCGGTCGGCGTCGGTGTCTTGCGCGGCTTTTTCCAGCACGTTCATCAGCGTCATCACCTGGGCGATGGCGGTGTTGAATTTGTGGTGTTGGCCAATATCCTGGCTGGCTTGCTTGATGGCCAGGTGAATGGCGCGACGGATGTCTTTCTGCGCATCGCTGAGGCTGGCGACATCGAGGCTGCCGGGCACGCCGCGCGCGACGTGCGCCTGGGCCAAACGCCAGACGCGGCGCAAGAAACGGTGCGCGCCTTCCACGCCGGAATCGGACCATTCCAGGCTCATGTCGGGCGGCGAGGCAAACATCATGAACAGACGGCAGGTATCGGCGCCGTACTGGTCGATCATCGATTGCGGATCAACGCCGTTGTTTTTCGACTTGGCCATTTTCTCGGTGCCGCCGATTTCGACGGGCAGGCCGTCGGTTTTCAGCTTGGCGCCGATGATCTTGGCTTTGGCATCGCGCTCGATTTCCACATCTGCCGGGTTGAACCAGGTTTTGCTGCCGTTGGCTTCGAGGCGGTAGTAGGTTTCGGCGATGACCATGCCCTGCGTGAGCAGGTTTTTGAACGGCTCGTTGGAGTCGACCAGGCCTTCGTCGCGCATCAGCTTGTGGAAGAAACGTGCGTAGAGCAGGTGCAGAATCGCGTGTTCGATGCCGCCGATGTACTGATCCACGGGCAGCCAGTGGTTGGCTGCGGCTGGGTCGACCATGCCCTTGGTATAGTTCGGCGAGGCGTAGCGGGCGAAGTACCACGACGACTCCACGAAGGTGTCCATGGTGTCGGTTTCGCGCTTGGCTGCGCCGCCGCATTTCGGGCAGGTGCAGGTGTAGAAGTCGGGCATGCGCGCCAGCGGACTGCCGGCGCCATCGGGCACCACGTCTTCTGGCAGCACGACGGGAAGTTGGTCTTCCGGCACCGGCACGTCACCGCAGGCGTCGCAGTGAATGATCGGGATCGGGCAGCCCCAGTAACGCTGACGGCTGATACCCCAATCGCGCAGGCGGAATTGGGTGCGAGCCTGGCCGAGCGACTTTTTCTGCAAGGCCACTTCGATGGCATCGAACGCGCCGGCAAAATCCAGACCGTCGAACTCACCGGAATTGATCAGTTGGCCGTGCTCGCCATACGCGGCTTGCCACGGCGCCGGGGTTTCGTCGCCGGCGCTGGTGCGCACCACGGTTTTAACCGGCAGGTTGTACTTGTGGGCGAATTCGAAATCGCGCTCATCGTGCGCGGGCACTGCCATCACAGCGCCGTCGCCGTAGTGCATGAGCACGTAATTGGCGACCCACACCGGCAACTTCTCGCCGGTCAGCGGGTGCTCTACGAACAGGCCAGTGGCCAGGCCTTTCTTTTCCTGGGTGGCGATGTCGGCTTCGGCCACGCCGCCGCGTTTGCATTCATCGATAAACGCTTGCAGCTCGGCAGCCTGGGCGGCCGGCAGCTTTTGCAAGGCAACGGTTGCCAGCGCGTGTTCGGCGGCAACGGCCACATAGGTGGCGCCCATCAGCGTGTCGGCGCGGGTGGTGAAGACTTTCAATGCGCCGGTCTGGCCAATCGAGGCTTGGTCGTAAGGGAAGCTGACTTCCATGCCGCGCGATTTGCCGATCCAGTTGCGCTGCATGGTTTTGACCTGTTCCGGCCAGCCATCCAGGTCGTCGAGGCTGGTCAACAGCTCTTCGGCGTACGCAGTGATCTTGAAGTAGTACATCGGGATTTCGCGCTTCTCGATCAGCGCGCCCGAACGCCAGCCACGGCCGTCGATAACCTGCTCGTTGGCCAGCACGGTCTGATCAATCGGATCCCAGTTCACGGTGCCGTTTTTGCGGTAGATCACGCCCTTCTCGAACAGCCGGGTGAACAGCCATTGTTCCCAGCGGTAGTAGTCCGGTTTGCAGGTGGTGACTTCGCGCGTCCAGTCCACCGCCAGGCCCAGGCTTTTGAGCTGGTTTTTCATGTAGGCGATGTTTTCGTACGTCCACTTGGCGGGCGCGACGTTGTTTTTCATCGCGGCGTTTTCCGCCGGCATACCGAAGGCGTCCCAGCCCATGGGCTGAAGCACGTTTTTGCCTTGCATGCGTTGGTAGCGAGCGATTACGTCGCCGATGGTGTAGTTGCGCACATGGCCCATGTGCAGCTTGCCGCTGGGGTAGGGGAACATCGACAGGCAATAGAAGGTGTCTTTGCCTGGTTGTTCGCTGACCACGAAGGACTTCTGCTCGTCCCAGTAGGTTTGCGCGGCGGCTTCGGTTTCACGGGGCTGATAGTGTTCGTGCATGGCTACTTTTGGCTGAAATAAGTGAGCTACAGGGCGCAGCAGCGGTGTTCGGGCGCGGCCTGTTCGAAGAACGCCGTAGCATACATGAGCCCGCTGGGGGCTGGGAAACCCTGATTACGCCTGTCGCCCAAGGCTTCGCCGTTGGTCGCAGCAGCCGGCTGGTTATGGGGGTGACGCTAAGCTTGCTGAAAGCATCAAGAGCACGGAGCGGGCGAGGGTGAGCATGGCGCAGTTCGGGCGGGAAAACGCACAGGGCGGTCTTTACGAGCGTCTTTTGCACCGGCTTGCCATCGCCCTGGACGAAGCCGACAGCGACACCCGCCTGCGTAACCAAACCCCCGAAGAACTCGAACTGCGCGGCCTCAGCCCGGCCGAGCTGGAGCTGATTCGCGCCTACCTGGATCGAGACCTGCACTGGCTGCGCGGCTGGCATGCGGCGGCCAAGGAACTGGCCCTGATCGAGCAAAGTCCCGCGCCCACCATCAAGCCGCCGCGTTCCTTGCAGAGCGCCAAAGTGGTCAAGCCCAAAGGCCTGATGAAGCGGCGCAACAAGCTGCAATGTGCGCTGTGCGGCACCCCCGCGATATGGCGTCCCGGTGAAGGCGTTCAGGCCTGTAGCGCCTGCGGCTCGCAGTTGTTCCGCGCCGCCAAACCCCGGTAGGCTTCGCGCACCCTGGGAGGTGCTCGATGATCCTGCGCTACTTTTTCAAACAACTATTGCTGCCGCCGGGCTGCCTGTTTCTGCTGCTGCTACTGGCCTGGTGGTTGCGTCGACGCATGCCGCGTTTTGCCCTGGGCTGTTTCGTGCTGGGCTTTGGCGGCTTGTGGTTGAGCAGCCTGCCGATAGCCGTCGAGAACCTGGCGAAAATTGTCGAGCGCGAGCCCGCCATCGCAGTCGCGCAATGGGGCGAACTGGCCAAGCAAGCAGACGCCATTGTGGTGCTCGGCGTTGGCCGCGAACGCGACGATCCGGCCTGGGCCGGCGACCAAGCCAGCCACCTGGCCGTGGAGCGCGTGCGCTATGCCTCGCGGCTGGCGCGCGCGTCCGGCCTGCCGGTGCTGATCAGCGGCGGCGCGCCGTATGGCGAACGCGTGAGCGAGGCTGAGCTGATGACGGAGGTGATGGTGCGGGACTTGCGCGTGCCCGTGCGCTGGCAAGAAGGCCGCAGCCGCACGACCTTGGAAAACGCCGACTACAGCGCGCAGATGCTGCGCGACGAGGGCATTCGGCGCGTGGTGTTGGTCACCCACGCGGCGCACATGCCCCGCGCGCGTTGGTGTTTCGAACGCGCCGGATTCGAAGTGGTGGCCGCGCCAGTGGGATTTATCAGCGTGCCTAACCAGCGGCCCTTAGGCGGCTGGTTGCCCGAGAGCAAAGCCATGTGGCAGACCGGGCAGCTGTTAAACGAAGTGGCGGGGCAGATTGCCTATCCGTTGTTTTATCGGTAATGCGGTGGGGGCTGGCAGTAAGCCCGCTGTCCGCGACCGTTGATTCTTCAATACTCTGGATTCCCGCGTGCGCGGGAATGACAGTGCGCTGGGACAGATGCTGGCGTCATTGCGTTAAAGCGCCGGACTGGCTTAAACCGTTTTTGCTATCCGACTCGCCAGCAGCGCCCAGCCAAAGATCAGCAAACACGCAATCACCAGCGGCCACGAGCGCCATTGCAGGTACGGCGTGAGCTGTTGCATCGGCACCACTTCGCCGTAAAGCACGCCTTGTTCGAACTGCGGAATCTGCGTGGTGATATGGCCAAAGGGGTCGATCAAACCGGTTACGCCGTTGTTGGTGGCGCGGATCATCCAGCGGCCCGCTTCCAGCGCGCGCATCTGCGCCATTTGCAGGTGTTGCAGAGGGCCGATGGAGGTGCCGAACCAAGTGTCGTTGCTCACCGTGAGCAGCAACTGGCTCTGGGCCGACAAGGACGCGGCGAACTCCGGGTACACCACTTCGTAGCAAATGAACGGCGCGATCTTGTAGCCCTTCGCCTCCAGCAACGCCTGATTCGCCGGGCCGCGCGCGAAGTCCGACATGGGCAGATCGAAGAAAGCGATCAGGCCGCGCAGCAGATCTTGCAGCGGCACGTACTCGCCAAACGGCACCAACTTCTGTTTCAGGTAAGTGCCGCTGCCATCGCCAACAACAGTGATGCCGTTGTAGTAGCGCTTGTCGCCCTGCTCGTTGGTTTCGCGAACCGGTACGCCGGTGATCAGCGTGGCCTTACGGTCGTTGGCGAAACGCGCCATCACGCTTAAGTAACCTTCGGCGAATTCTTTCAGAATCGGCACCGCGGTTTCCGGCCAGACGATCAGGTCCACCGGTTTGGCGCTGAAGGTCATGTCGCGGTACAGGGCCAGCTGTGCATTCAGGTGCTCGGGGTTCCACTTCATTTCCTGGGCAACGTTGCCCTGGATGGCGGCGACTTTTAGCGGCGCGCCAGCCGGCTCGGTCCAGGCGTGATTCTTCAGCCCGAACGCTACCAGCCATGGCGCGATCAGCATCACCACGCCAATTGCCAAAAAGGCCTTGCGCTGACCGAGGCGCGGCAGGTTGATCAGCAGCGCGGCGGTCAAGGCCAGCACGAAGGAAATCAGCCACATGCCGCCAACGGGAGCCAAGCCACTGAGCGGGCCGTCGAGCTGGCTGTAGCCGGCGTACAGCCAGGGGAAACCGGTCAGGAACCAACCGCGAAAGGCTTCCTGTGCCAGCCACAACGCGGAGAAGGCCAGGGCGTCGGCCAATGGCGCTTCCACCCGGCGCAACCAGCGCGCCCAGACAAAGGCGGGCAGGGCGAAGAACCAGGCGATACAGGCGCAAAAGCCAACGGTGAGGAACAACGCCAAGGGCGCGGAGGCGCCGCCGTAGTCGTGAATGCTGACGTAAATCCAGCTGGTGCCGGCCACGAACACGCCGAAGCCATAGCACCAACCACGGCCCAACGCCTGACGTGGCGTGAGGTCGCGCAGGCCGAGGTAGAACACGGCAATGGCGAGCAGGGCCAAGGGCCAGATGTCGAAGGGGGCGAGTGCGAGGGTGGTGGAAGCGCCGGCGGCGAGCGCGATCAGGTTGCCAACCCAGCCGCTCCTGGAAATCCAGTTCATTGTTTTCCTGTTCGTAGCTCGGTATCGAGTGTGCGCACGGCGTTGGGCTTCGCCTTTGGCTCAACCCAACCTACGTGAGCAATGTTTTTTAACGGTCGATTCGGGTCAGTCGCAGCAGGTGGATGCGGCGGCTGTCTGCGCTCAGTACGCGGAAACGGAAGTCGCCGATTTCGGCAATTTCGTTGCGTTTGGGCAGATGACCGAAGGCGCTCATGACCAGGCCGCCGACGGTGTGGAACTCGTCGTCGGTGAATTCGCTGTCGAACGACTCGTTGAACGCGTCGATGGGCGTCAGCGCCTTGATCAGGAAATCGCCGCTGGGCAGCGGCTTGATGTAGCTGTCTTCTTCGACGTCGTGCTCGTCTTCGATGTCGCCAACGATCTGCTCCAGCACGTCTTCAATGGTCACCAACCCCGCCACGCCGCCGTATTCGTCGATGACGATGGCCATGTGGTTATGGTTGGCGCGGAATTCGCGCAGCAGCACGTTGAGGCGCTTGGATTCCGGCACGAAGGTAGCCGGGCGCAGCATGTCTTTGATGTTGAACGGCTGGCTTTCGTCCTGCAGCACCAGCGGCAACAGGTCTTTGGCCAGCAGCACGCCGATCACGTCGTCCAGGCTTTCGCCGACGACGGGGTAGCGCGAGTGGGCGGATTCGATGATTGCCGGAATCAGCTCTTTCGGCGTCAGGCCCGCTTTGATGCTGACCATCTGCGAGCGCGGCACCATGATGTCGCGCACTTGCAGGTCGGCTACCTGAATGGCGCCTTCGACAATGGCCAGCGCTTCGCTGTCGAGGAGTTTGTTCTGATGGGCGTCGCGCAGCAGCTCCAGCAGCTCCTGGCGGTTTTTCGGCTCATGGGCAAAAGCCTGGGTGAGTTTGCCTAACCAGGATTTTTGCCCGTTGCTCGATCGGTCTTCGCTCATGCTGTGTACTCAGTGTTCCGTTCTGGTGCCTGTGAATCAGGCTATTCGTCGCTGGCGTATGGGTCGGGGTGACCCAGTTCAGCGAGCAATTGTTGTTCCAAGGTTTCCATCTCGACGGCTTCTTCCTCGTCGATATGGTCGTAGCCTAATAAATGCAAGCAGCCGTGAATCACCAGGTGCGCCCAGTGCGCTTCCAGGCTTTTGCCCTGTTCGGCGGCCTCACGGTCGACCACCTGCACGCAGATCACCAGATCGCCGAGCAGGGGAATGTCGAGCAGTTCATCGGGCACGTCGGCGGGGAAAGACAGCACGTTGGTGGCGTAGTCTTTCTGCCGGTAGGTGTGGTTGAGTTCGCGCGCTTCGGCTTCGTCGACCAGGCGAATGGTCAGCTCCGAATCTGCCGTGCGTTGGCGCAGCGCCAGTTCACACCATTGGCGGAACTGGGCTTCGGTGGGGCTGGCGGCACTGCTGGCGTTCTGCAGATCAAGCTCAAGCATCGCCGCGGTCTGCCTCGGAGGCTGCTTTTTTGCTGTCGGCGCTTTTGCGTTCGGCTGCGGTTTCGAAGGCTTCGTACGCCTCGACGATGCGCTGCACTAGCGGGTGGCGAACCACGTCTTTGGACAGGAAGTGCGTAAAGGAAATACCAGGCACATCCTTCAACACGTCGATCACGTGGGTCAGGCCTGACTTGGTGCCGCGCGGCAGGTCGACCTGCGTGATGTCGCCGGTGATCACCGCCGTAGAACCAAAACCAATCCGCGTGAGGAACATTTTCATCTGCTCCAGCGTGGTGTTCTGGCTTTCGTCGAGAATGATGAAGCTGTTATTCAGCGTGCGGCCGCGCATATAAGCCAGCGGCGCAACTTCGATCACCTGTTTCTCGATGAGCTTGGCCACTTGTTCGAAGCCGAGCATTTCGTACAACGCGTCGTACAGCGGGCGCAGATAAGGGTCGATCTTTTGCGACAGGTCGCCTGGCAAAAAGCCCAGCTTCTCGCCCGCTTCCACCGCTGGACGCACCAGCAGAATTCGGCGGATTTGTTCGCGCTCCAGCGCATCCACCGCGCACGCCACGGCCAGGTAGGTTTTACCCGTACCGGCTGGGCCGATGCCGAAGTTGATGTCGTGATCGAGGATCGATTTAACGTAGCGCTGCTGATTCAAACCGCGCGGGCGAATCATGCCCTTGCGGGTGCGCAGCGCCACGTTCGCTTCCACTGTGCTGCTGGCAGCCAATTGCTCAACCGCAGATTCCTGCAGGAACAGATGGACGATGTCCGGCGACAGCTGGGTGGCGTTGGTTTCGCGGTACAGGCGGCGCAACAGTTGCTCGGCGGCCTGGGTGGTTTCGGGTGGACCCACCAATTCGAATTGATTTCCGCGGTTGCGGATTTCGATAGCGAGGCGCTGTTCGATCAAGCGTAAGTGCTCGTCGAATTGCCCGCACAGATTGGCGAAGCGGCGCGCTTCAAAGGGTTCGAGGATAAAACGATGCGGTTCTATGGGTGCGTTCAAGGTCGTGTGTAGCCGCCACTCGGCAAGTAAGAAGAACCGCAGGATAACTCCGGATGCCCGAGTGGGAAAGCTCGGGCATCTGCGCCGTTAGTGGCACTCGGCCACAGCTGCCGTTTGTGCATCGTTTTCCACGACCAGGCTGCCGCGCAAGGAGTGAGGTCTGGCCTCGTCGATCCGTACGTCGGCGAATTGCCCGATCAGGCGCGGATTATCGCAGCGGAAGTTAACGATACGGTTGTTCTCGGTGCGTCCGGTGAGTTGCCCCGGGTCACGCTTGGAGAAGTCATTGACTAGCACGCGCTGAATACTGCCGACCATCTTGCGGCTGATTTCAAAGCCTTGCTGATCAAGCCGATGCTGCAAGCGGGCCAGGCGTTCGCGGTTGGTTTCGGCCGGAATATCGTCGGGCAAATCCGCCGCTGGCGTGCCGGGGCGAGCGCTATAAACGAAGGAGTAAGAGAAGTCGAAACCAACGTCGGCCACCAGTTGCATGGTGTTCTCGAAGTCTTTTTCGGTTTCGCCGGGGAAGCCGACGATAAAGTCTGACGTGATGCTGATATCCGGCACCGCCGCCTTTAGCTTGCGGATTTTCGACTTGTACTCCAGCACCGTGTGGTTGCGCTTCATGGCCGCCAGAATGCGGTCCGAGCCGGCCTGCACGGGCAGGTGCAGGTGCTTGACCAATTCTGGCACTTCGGCGTGGGCGCGGATCAGGCTGTCGGAAAACTCCAGCGGGTGCGAGGTGGTGTAGCGAATGCGGTCGATGCCATCGATGGCGGCGACCACGCGGATCAGCTCGGCTAAATCTGCGGTGCGGCCGTCGTGGGTAACGCCACGGAAACCGTTAACGTTTTGCCCCAGCAGCGTGACTTCACGCACGCCGTGCTCGGCCAGGTGAATCACCTCGGCCAGCACATCATCGAACGGCCGGCTGACTTCTTCGCCACGGGTGTAAGGCACCACGCAGAACGTGCAGTACTTGCTGCAGCCTTCCATGATCGACACGAAGGCGCTGGGCCCGTCGATGCGTGGCTCGGGCAGGCGGTCGAATTTTTCGATTTCGGGAAAGCTGACATCCACCTGCGGCAGGCGGGTGACGCGTGCGGCGTCGATCATTTCCGGCAAGCGGTGCAGCGTCTGCGGGCCGAACACCACATCCACATAGGGCGCGCGGTCGCGAATGGCCGCGCCTTCCTGACTGGCCACGCAACCGCCAACGGCGATTACCATGTCCGGCTTGGCCAGCTTCAGCTCACGCCAACGGCCCAATTGCGAATACACCCGGTCTTGAGCGCGCTCGCGGATGGAGCAGGTATTGAGCAGGATGACATCGGCGTCTTCAGCGCGGGCGGTCACTTCCAGGGCCTGATGTTCGCCCAGCAGGTCGATCATGCGCGAGCTGTCGTACTCGTTCATTTGGCAACCGTGGGTTTCGATATACAGCTTCTTGCTCATGCGCGTTCCGGATCTCAACGAGATGGGGTGTAAAACGAACCGCGCATTATAGGGACGCCGATGGCTGCGGCCTAGCATTGCCTGACGGGAGCCTATGCTATGATCGCGCCCCCCAAAATTTCCCCCGGTTTTTCTCCCTCCCATGAGCAAGCGTGAACCTATCTATAAGGTGATCTTCCTCAACCAAGGCCAGGTGTTCGAGATGTACGCCAAGCAGATTTACCAGAGCGATCTGTGGGGCTTTCTGGAGGTGGAGGAATTCGTTTTTGGTGAACGCACGCAGGTGGTGGTTGATCCCAGTGAGGAGAAGCTAAAGGCGCAGTTCGAGGGGGTTGTGCGCAGTTTTGTGCCGATGCATGCGATTGTGCGGATTGATGAGGTGGAGCGTTTGGGCACGCCGAAGATCAGCGAGGCGCGGCCGGGGGCGGGGAATGTGATGCCGTTTCCGATGCCTATGCCGGATAAGTGAGGGGTTCCGGTTTTGCGGTGGTATTCATCACCGCGTGTGCTGAACGTTTTGTTTCGCGCCTTACGCGCGAGTCACTTTTGTCATTGCGACAAAAGTAACCAAAAACGCTAGCCCCTACCTTGGGTCTGCGCTGCGCTGCGACTCCCCTCACTCCGCCGCCGTTCCGGGGGCACGTCACAACGGGCCATCCATGGCCCGATGTTCCTTTCGCGGCTCCCGGCCGCTCAACCCCCTCCACGTCGACTCCATTCGGCCTGCGATAAACGGGGCGGGTAGATCACAAGCCAGATCACGATCACAACCCAGATCAAAATCACAAGCCAGACCGCGATTGAGTTCCCCTCTCCCGCGCGCGGGAGAGGGGCTAGGGGAGAGGGCAAGCCCCAACGCGGTCTCCATCCTTTTGTAGGAGCCAGCTTGCTGGCGAACCCTGCAAACCCCGGCTCCACCTGCTTTTCCAGGATTCGTCAGCAAGCTGGCTCCTACGATCGCAACCGAGCCAAATTTCCTGCCAAATCAAGCGCCCAAGCCAAACCGCGATCAAGTTCCCCTCTCCCGCTTGCGGGAGAGGGGCTAGGGGTGAGGGCAAGCCCCAACGCGGTCTCCTCCAGCCAAACCCCACTGCTGTATCCCCATCCCACCCCCCACTGTCTCTATTCGTCCCACCGCCCGCGCTTCTACACTCCCTCTCTTGCCTGCCGCCCGCCGAGCCTTCCCATGCACTCGCGTTTCCCGCTGTTACTCATCGCCGCCTTCGCTGCGCTCTATGTCATCTGGGGTTCCACGTACTTGGTCATCCGCATCGGCGTAGAAACCTGGCCGCCTCTGTTAATGGCGGCGGTGCGTTTTCTGATTGCCGGCGGGTTGATGTATGCCTGGCTGCGCTGGCGTGGTACGCCGGCGCCGACGTGGCGGGAGTGGCGGGCGGCGGCGTTGGTGGGGACGTTGTTGTTGGCGTTGGGCAACGGCGGAGTCACGTTGGCGGAACATGCCGGCGTGGCGTCCGGTGTGGCGGCGTTGGCGGTGGCGACCGTGCCGTTGTTCACGCTGGTGTTCAATCGCTGGTTCGGGCACCGCAATTCGAAGCTTGAGTGGGCCGGCATCGCGCTCGGTATGACCGGCATCGCGCTGCTCAATCTCGGTTCCAACTTGCAGGCCAGCCCGGCCGGTGCGGCCTTGATTCTGTTTGCCGCCGCCAGTTGGGCGTTCGGGTCGGTGTGGGGCAAAACCTTACCGCTGCCGAACGGTCCCATGGCCAGCGCGACGGAGATGCTTGGCGGCGGCGCGGTGATGTTGGTGGGCAGCGTGCTCAGCGGCGAGCGCATGACGCAACTGCCCAGCGCCGCTGGCTGGGGCGCGCTGCTGTATCTGATTTTCTTCGGCTCGATTATCGCGTTCAGCTCGTACGTGTACCTGCTTAAACACGTGCGCCCGGCCGCCGCCACCAGTTATGCCTACGTCAACCCGGTGGTCGCGGTGTTGTTGGGTATCTGGTTTGCCAATGAGCAGATCGGCATCGAGGAATGGCTGGCCATGCTGGTGATCATCAGCGCGGTGGTGTTGATCGGTCTGCCGCAGTGGCGGCGCGGGCCCGCCAAGTAGTAGCGCCCCCGCCGTGGCTGACTAAGCTAGCTGAGCAAGATCACGCAATGGAGGCAGTATGGGTGGTTGCAAGGCATGGCTGGTCGGCCTGCTGGTCGCGCTGTGCGGTGTTCAGGCGTGGGCCGCGCCGTTGCAGCTCAACAGCGAGGAGCGCGCGTGGGTGCAGGCGCATCCGGTGGTACGCGTTGGCTTGCAGCGCGGTGGCTGGGAGCCGTTCGATGTCATGGGCGCACAAGGCCAGCACACGGGCATTTCCGGCGATTACCTGGCCTTGCTCGGCCAGCGTCTGGGCATTCGTTTCGAAACGGTGCAGTTCGACGATTGGAACGCCACCCTCGCGGCGCTGGGTTCTGGCCAGGTCGACATGCTGCCCTCGGTGGCGCAAACGCCTGAGCGTGAGGGCCGCATGGCCTTCACCGACTCCTACCTGACCAGCAACAGCCTGATATTCACCCGTCACGAATCCCCCATTCGTAATACACAAGACCTCGCCGGCAAGCGCGTCGCCATAGAACGGGGCTACGTCACCGAAAGCCTGCTGCGCGCGGCCGTGCCGCTGGCGCAGGTTATTGAAGTGGGCAGCGCTGAGGAGGCGCTGCGAACCGTGTCGTCCGGCGGCGCCGATGCCTATGTCGGCAACATGATTGTGGCCAGTTACCTGATCCGCAAACTCAGCCTGGCCAACCTTGAGCTGCGCGGTGAGTCGGGCCTGCTGCGCAGCGAGTTGCACTTTGCCGTGCGCCGGGACTGGCCGCAGTTGGTCAGCGTGTTGGACAAAGCCCTCGACAGTCTGGAGCGCGAGGAGCACGACCAGATTCTCGATCGCTGGCTGCCGCCTCTGACTGCCTTCAGCTGGCAGGGGCTGTTTGCGGTGGGTTGGCCTTACCTGCTCGGCGTATTGGTGGCGCTCGTGGTTGTGGTGCTGTGGAACCGCCACCTGCGCACGCAGATTCGCCAGCGCCAACTGGCCGAGGCGGAGGTGGTGCGCCAGCGCAGTACCTTGCTGGCGATCATCAATGCCATTCCCGATCCGATCTGGTTCAAAGACATTCAGGGCCGCTATCTGGGCATCAACCAGGCCTGCGCCGATCTGTTCGGGCAAAGCAGCGAGCAAGTGCTGGGCAAGCGCGACCATGAATTGCTCAACGTCGAATGGGCGTCCAAACGCGAGGAGCACGACTACACGGCGCTGACCCGCGACGGCACCTATGAAAGCGAAGGGCGGGTGCGTTACCCCGATGGCCACTGGGTGGTGTTCGATACCTTGCGCACCATTTTTCGCGACGACCGGGGCGTGCCCCTGGGCCTGGTTGGTGTAAGCCGCGACATCACCGCACGCAAACAAGCCGAAGCGGCCATGGCCGATGCCAAGGAGTTGGCCGAAGAAGCGGCGCGCTTGAAGTCGGACTTTCTCGCCAACATGAGCCACGAAATTCGCACGCCCATGAACGCCATTATTGGCATGGCGCACCTGGTGCAGAAAACCGAACTGGCGCCACGCCAACGCAGTTACATTGACAAGATTCAGCAAGCCAGCGGGCACCTGCTCGGGGTGATCAACGACATCCTCGATTTCTCGAAAATCGAAGCCGGCAAGCTGGGCATCGAGCACATCGACTTCAACCTGCAGCAGGTGCTGGAAAACGTCGCCAACCTGATTGGCGAGAAAGTCGCGGGCAAGCACCTGGAGCTGGTGTTCAACCTCGACCCCAAGCTGCCGCTGCAATTGGTGGGCGATCCGCTGCGCATTGGTCAGATATTGATCAACTATGCCAACAACGCAGTGAAATTCACCGAGCGCGGGGAGATCGAGCTGCTTATTCGCGCCGAGCAACAGGACGCCGATCAGGTGCAGGTGTATTTCGCGGTGCGCGATACCGGCATTGGCATCACCCACGAACAGCTCGAGCGATTGTTCGAATCGTTCCAGCAGGCCGACAGCTCCACCACGCGCAAATACGGCGGCACCGGGTTGGGCCTGGCGATTTGCAAACGGCTGGCCGAGGCCATGGGCGGGCGCGTGGGCGTGCAAAGCCAGGCCGGGCGCGGCAGCCTGTTCTGGTGCCGGCTGCCGTTGGGCATTTCTGCGCAGAAGCAGCAAGTGTTGCAGGCGCAGCCCAGCTTGCGCGGGCGCCGCGTGTTGGTGGTGGACGACAACGACAGCGCCCGCCGCGTGCTGCACGACATGTTGGTGGGCATGCGCTTTCGGGTGGAAACCGCCGTTTCGGGCAGCGCCGCCCTGCGCCAGGTACAACTGGCGGACCAGCGTCGGCCTTTCGACCTGGTGCTGCTCGACTGGCAGATGCCCGACATGGACGGCATCGAAACCGCCCGTCAATTGCAGCAGATCGGTTTGCAGGCCCAGCCGCGTCTATTAATGGTGACTGCCCACGGCCGTGAAGAGGTGCTGCAAGAGGCCCGGTCCGTGGGTGTCGATGACGTGCTGCTGAAACCGCTCAACCCGTCTGTGCTGCTCGACGCGGTGGTCAGCACCTTGGCCAGTCATCACGCTTCTAGTCCGGCGGGCGTGGCGCCGTCTCCCAGCGGCGGCGCCTTGCCCAACCTGGCCGGCAAACGGGTGCTGCTGGTGGAAGACAACGAGCTGAACCGCGAAGTGGCCTGCGGCCTTCTGGAAGAGAGCGGCTTGCAGATCGAACAGGCCGAGAACGGCGCGCAGGCCGTGGAGATATTGCTGAGCAAAGGCGAAGGCTATTTCGACGCGGTGCTGATGGACATGCAAATGCCCGTGCTCGACGGCCTCTCCGCCACCCGCCGTGTGCGCGCCGAAGCGCAATTCGCCCAGTTGCCGATTATTGCCATGACCGCCAACGCCATGCCCGCCGACCGCGAGCGTTGCTTGGAGGCGGGCATGGACGACCACCTCGGCAAACCGCTGGACCCCGACCAGCTCTGGCGCACCCTGGCGCACTGGCTGCGGGTCGCCGCGCCGGGCGCTGAACGTACGCGCCCATCAGCACCGCCAACCTGGCAACTGCCGGGCGTGGACTTGGCCAGCGGCTTGCGCCGGGTGCTGGGCAAACCGGAGTTGTACCAGCGGCTGCTGCTGAAATTTGCCAGCAGCCAAAAAGATTTCACTGCGCAGCTGCGATTGGCGTTGAACCAAGGCGAGGGGGAAGCTGCCGAACGCCTGGCCCATAGCCTCAAGGGCCTGGCCGGCAACCTCGGCGCCGTCGATTTGCACACCCAGGCCGCCTTGCTGGAGAACGCCCTGAAAGACGCCTACGCCAGCGACGAGCTGGAGCCGTTGATCAACGACGTCAGCGATAGCCTCACCGCGTTGCTCCAGGCCATCGCCGCGCAGTGGCCGGCCGCGATGGACGAGGGCGCCGTCGTGGTTGATCCCACCGTGCTGAACGCGGTGTGTCAGGAACTCGCGGGCTTATTCGCCCACGACGACCCGCGTGCCGGCAAGGTCTTCGAGTCTCAGGCCGGCCTGTTACGCAGCGCGTTCGATGGCGACTATCCGCCGCTCGCCGAGGCGGTTCGCTGCTACGATTTTGAACAGGCCCTGACGTTATTGCGGCAAACCGGTGAACAGCGTGGTCTGAGCCTCTGACGCTCAGCCTTGAACGACAGGAGATGGCATGGACGGAATACTCGACCGACCGGAGCAGCCGCTGGTGCTGCTGGTGGATGACACCCCGGAAAATCTGGAGTTGATGAGTGAGCTGCTGTTGCCCACCTATCGCGTCAAAGTCGCCAGTTCCGGGCTCAAAGCGCTGCGCATCGCCATCAGCAGCCCGCCGCCAGACCTGATTCTGCTCGACATCATGATGCCGCTCATAGACGGCTACGAAGTGTGCAGACGCCTCAAGGCCGATCCGCAAACGCGGGATATTCCGGTCATTTTTCTCACTGCCAAAACCGAGTTGGCCGACGAGCAGCACGGCTTCAACCTGGGCGCCGTGGACTACATCACCAAACCCATCAGCCCGCCGCTGGTGCTCGCGCGCGTTAAAGCGCAACTACAGCTCAAAGCCAGCGCCGACTTTCTGCGCGACAAAAGCGAATACCTCGAACTGGAAGTGCGCCGTCGCACGCGCGATATCGAGAAGCTGCAAGACGTCACCATCGAAGCCATGGCCGGCCTGGCGCGGATGCGCGAGAACCCAGGCGGCGGGCACTTCGCCCGCATTGAACCGTACATGGTGGAACTGGCCAGCGCCTTGGCCCGCCAACAACCGGCGCTTGCGGATGAGTTGAGCCCGGCGCGCATTGCTCGCCTGGGCAAATCGGCCCTGCTGCACGGCATTGGCCGGCTGACCTTGCCCGACCGCATCCTGCACAGCCTGGTGCCGCTGACGCCGGCCGACGTCGAGGTGCTGCACCGTCACGCGGTGGCGGGTTATCACGCCCTGCAAGCGGCGGAAGACAAACTCGGCAGCACCGAAACCTTTCTGAGCGACGCCAAGCACATCGTGCACAGCCAGTACGAGCACTGGGACGGCAGCGGTTATCCACAAGGCCTGCGCGGCGAACAGATTCCACTGCCAGCGCGGTTGATGGCCGTGGTCGGCCGCTACGAAGAACTCACCGCCCACCACCCGTACCGCCAAACCAGCAGCCATGCCGAAGCGGTGGACCAAATCAGCGCCGCCAGCGGTACTGAGTTCGACCCGATGATCGTGCTGGCCTTCCTCGGCGCCGCCGACGAATTCTGCAGCCTGGCGCTGGGGCTGGCCGACGACACCGAAGCGATCAACACCGATTTGCAGCGGTTGGATGAATCGTTCGGCGAGACGATTGAGCTGACGCTGCCGCAAGAGCCTGCCTAAAAAACGTCTTAATGCTTTTGTAGGAGCCAGCTCGCTGGCGAACCCTGCAAACCTCGGCAATCGAAGTTTTCAGGGTTCGCCAGCAAGCTGGCTCCTACAGATAGAGCGGCGTATCGATCAATTCGCCACGGTAAACCGCGCCCGCACATGCTTGGCGTTTTCCAGCTCATCGATAATCGCCACTGCCAAATCTTCCACGCTGATGCTGGCCGGTGCTTCGCCGTCCATTAGCAGCTGTTCACCGCCAACCCGGTATTTATCGGTACGGATGCCCGGCTTCAACAGCGCAGGCGGGGACAGGAAGGTCCAAGCCAACTGCTGTTCTTCGCGCAGTTGGTTCAGGTGCTGGCGTGCGCCCTCGGCGCCATTTTTGTAGGCCGCTGGGAAGTCTGGCGTGTCGATCAGTTGCAGCCCCGGCGCCACATACAAACTGCCCGCACCGCCCACCACCAGCAGACGATCCACGCCGGCCTGTTTGGTCGCCGCCACGATGGCCGCGCTGCCTTTGAGGAACAGCGGCAGGATGTCGGCTTTGTCCCAACCCGGATTGAAGGCGCTCACCACAGCGTCGTGGCCTTTAAGGGCGGCGGCCAGGGCGTCGGCCTTGTAGGCGTCGGCCTTCACGGCCTTGAGCTTGGCGTGCGCAGGCAGTTTTTCCGGATGTTGAACGATGCCGCTAACGTCGTGGCCACGGTTCAGGGCTTCTTGCAAAACGGCCGCGCCAACAAAGCCGCTGGCACCGATCAAGGCGATTTTCATGGGTGTCTCCAAGTGAGTGATGAACTGGCGGCCATCATCAGCGATGGATAAACGCGGGAGAAATAGGCTAAAACGGCTTGAACAATTAAGCAGCGCTTAAGAATGGAACAGCTAAAACGCATGGCCGTGTTCGCCACGGTGGTCGACAAGGGCTCGATGGTCGCGGCGGCGGCGGAGTTGGGCATGACCTCATCCGCCGTCAGCCAGCAAATCAGCAGGCTGGAAGCGAGCACCCAGGTCAGCCTGCTGCACCGCACCACCCGCAAGCTGACCCTCACCGAGGCCGGCGCTGCGTTCTACCGCAGCTGCGCGCAAGTGCTGGCCCTGGCCCAGGAAGCCGAGCAACGTTTGCTCGAACTGCGCGATGCCCCGGTCGGCGAGCTACGCATCACCGCGCCGGTAGGCTTTGCCGGCGGACGCTTGAGCCGCGCGCTGGCGCCGTTGCTGGCGGCCCATCGGCAACTGCGCCTGAACGTGTTTTTCGATGACGAGCAGGTCGATTTGATCGAGCAGCGCATCGACATCGCGGTGCGCATCGGCCGGCTCGAGAACTCCAGCCTGGTCGCCCGCCACGTCGCCGACTGGCCCGCCGTGCTCTGCGCCGCACCGGCGTATCTGGCGCAGCACGCGGCCATCGAAACGCCGGAGCAATTGGCCGACCACGACTGGCTGAGCCTGAGCACCCAGCATCTGCCGCAGCAGCTTGTGCTGGTGAGCGCGGGCGGTGAGGAGCGGCGGCTGAAGCTGGTCAGTCGGGTGAGCTGCAACAACCTGATCGCGGCGCGCGAGTTCACCTTGGCGGGCATGGGCTTGTCGGTGCAGCCGGAACCCGAAGTGCGCGGCGAGTTGGCCAGTGGCCGCTTACAGCGGGTGTTGCCCGCCTGGCAGCCGGCGCCCATGCCGATCTACCTGGTCACGCCCCGGCGCGATGCGCAACCGGCCAAGGTGCGCTATGCCTTGGAAGCGTTGAGACAGAATTTGCAGAAGGGATAGGTGTGCGGGGTCGGCATCTTCCAGCGGCTGTGAGAGGATGGACCCCAGCCGGCGCTCGCGCCCAGGCATGCCCTTCGACTTCTGGCACATAAGGACCCTTGATAAAAGCTGATGAAGACTCCTAAACGCATTGAACCCCTGATTGAAGATGGCTTGGTCGATGAGGTGCTGCGCCCGCTTATGAGCGGTAAGGAAGCAGCGGTGTATGTGGTGCGCTGCGGTAAAGAGTTACGTTGTGCCAAGGTCTACAAGGAAGCCAACAAACGCAGCTTCCGCCAGGCAGCCGAGTATCAGGAAGGCCGCAAGGTGCGCAACAGCCGTGACGCCCGCGCCATGGCCAAGGGCTCCAAACACGGGCGCAAGGAACAGGAAGAAAACTGGCAGAACGCCGAGGTGGCTGCGCTGTTCCGTCTCGCCAGCGCCGGCGTGCGGGTACCTAAACCGTTCGACTTCCTCGACGGCGTGCTGCTGATGGAAATGATTGCCGGCGCCGACGGCGATGCCGCGCCGCGTTTGAACGACGTGGTGATGGAGCCCGACGAAGCGCGCGAATATCACGCCTTTCTGATTCGCCAGATCGTGCTGATGCTGTGTGCCGGTCTGGTGCATGGCGACCTCTCGGAATTCAACGTACTGCTCGACGCCAACGGCCCGGTCATCATCGACCTGCCGCAAGCCGTCGACGCCGCTGGCAACAATCACGCCTTCAGCATGCTGGAGCGTGACGTCGGCAACATGGCCGCTTACTTCGGTCGTTACGCACCGGAGCTCAAAGAAACCCGTTACGCCAAGGAAATGTGGGCGCTGTACGAAGCCGGCACCTTGCACCCAGGCAGCGTGTTGACCGGTGAGTTTGCCGAAGAAGAAGAGAGCGCGGACGTGGGCGCCGTGATGCGTGAAATCGAGGCCGCGCGCATCGACGAGCAACGCAAGCAAGCGGCGCGGGCCGATGCCGAAGGGCCGGCCAAAAGCGACGAGCCGCCACCGCCGCCTTGGTTGCAATAAAAAGCTCGTCGATTGGGAATGGGTAGGTTGGGCTTCGCTTGCGATCACCGTAGCGGAGCGACCCAACCTACCAATTTTCGTTTCCAGCTGTATCCATACATTCCCCCGCCCACCTGCTAGCGTACGCCCCAGTTTTTCTGGAGCCTCGCCATGCCGTTACGCCACGCCTTGCTTGCCTTGCTGGTCACCCTGATCTGGGGTGTGAATTTTGTGGTGATCAAGGTCGGCCTGGAAGACTTCCCGCCGCTGTTGTTCTGCGCGCTGCGGTTTGCCCTGGCGGCGTTGCCCTTGCTGTTCCTGCGTGGGCCGATGCCGGCGCCGTTGTGGCGGATCGTGCAGATCGGCTTGCTGCTCGGCGTGTTCAAGTTCGGTGTGTTGTTTGTCGGCATGCACCTGGGCATGCCGGCCGGGCTGTCGTCGCTGGTGCTGCAAAGCCAGGTGTTTTTCACCATTCTGATCGCCGCCGTCATGCTCGGCGAACGCCCCAGCCACCGTGCCTTGGCGGGCCTGGCGTTGGCCGCCAGCGGGCTGGTGTTGATCGGCTGGCAGCGGCCGATGGGCGACAGCTTGCTGGCCTTCGCCCTTGTGGTGTTCGCGGCGCTGATGTGGGCCTGCGCCAACATCGCCACCAAGCGCTCGGGTGCCACCGACATGCTGCGCCTGATCTGCTGGATCAGCCTTATTCCTCCGCTGCCGCTGCTGGCGCTTTCCTACATATTCGAAGGGCCGGACGCCATCAGCCATGCGCTAACCCACCTGACATGGCGTGGCATCGGCGCGCTGCTGTTTATCGCCTTTCTCGCCACCACTGTCGGCTTTGCCATCTGGAGCTTTTTGCTGCGCCGTTACCCGGCCAGCGTGGTCACGCCGTTTGCCCTGGCGGTGCCGGTTTCCGGGCTGTTGGCCGGTTGGCTGCTGCTGAATGAACAGCTCAGTACGCTGAGCTGGCTGGCGTGCGCGCTGGTGTTTGTCGGCCTGGCCGTGACGGTATTGCCCAAACGCCGGGCTTGACCGCTCGGTGTTGTCGGCCGAAGCTTTCGGTTCTGGTTTTTTAGTGCGGGGAAACAGCAATGCAGGGCAATAGCGAAGTCGTCGAATACCTCAAGGATCTGCTGCGCGGCGAGTTGTCCGCCCGCGATCAGTATTTCCTGCATTCGCGCATGTACCAGGACTGGGGCTTCAACAAGCTCTTTGATCGCATCAACCACGAAATGGAAGAAGAAACCCAGCACGCCGATGCCCTGCTGCAACGCATTCTGTTCCTGGAAAGCACCCCGGACATGACGCCCAAGCCCATGTTCCCCGGCCGCACCGTGCCCGACATGCTGCGCGCCGACCTCAAGCTGGAATACGAAGTGCGCGCCGCCCTGAGCAAAGGCGTGGCCTTGTGCGAAAGCCATAAGGACTACATCAGCCGCGACATTCTGATTCTGCAACTGCAAGACACCGAGGAAGACCACGCCTACTGGCTGGAACAGCAACTCGGCCTGATCGACCGCATTGGTCTGGAAAACTACCTGCAATCGCAGGCGTAAAACCCATCGCGGCTAAAGCCGCTCCCACAGATAGCGCAAAACCTGTGGGAGCGGCTTTAGCCGCGATGCTTTTCAAGCACAACACCCCCGCTCCAAGTCTTTCAATATCGGACAATCCGGGCGGTCGTCGCCGTGGCAGCTTTGCGCCAGCTCCTGCAGGGTGTCGCGCAGGCTGGTGAGTTCTTCGATTTTGCGGTTCAACTCGTCGATATGATCCCGTGCCAGGGCTTTCACATCAGCGCTGGCGCGTTGCCGGTCTTGCCACAAGGTCAGCAGCTTGCCGACTTCTTCCAGCGAAAACCCCAGGTCGCGCGAGCGTTTGATAAACGCCAGTGTGTGCAGGTCTTGCGGTTGGTAATGGCGATAACCGGCTTCGCTGCGGTGCGCCGGTTGCAGCAGACCGATGGCTTCGTAGTAGCGAATCATCTTGGCGCTCAGGCCTGAGCGTTTTGCCGCTTGGCCAATGTTCATGGCGCGGTCTCCTGTAAGGCAGTGAAATCGGGTTTCCAACGTTTGAGCAGCAACGCGTTGCTCACCACGCTGACGCTCGACAGCGCCATGGCGGCGCCGGCCAGCATCGGGTTGAGCAGGCCGAAGGCGGCCAGCGCAATGCCGACCACGTTATAGATAAACGCCCAGAACAAATTCTGCCGAATCTTGGCATAGGTGCGCCGGCTGATATCCAACGCGGCGGCCACCAGACGTGGATCCCCGCGCATCAGCGTAATGCCGGCCGCATGCATGGCCACATCGGTGCCGCCGCCCATGGCGATGCCTACGTCCGCCGCCGCCAGTGCCGGTGCGTCGTTGATGCCGTCGCCGACCATCGCCACCGTGGCCTGCTGTTTAAGGCCATTGATCAGCGCCGATTTTTCTCCGGGCAATACCTGCGCGTGTACCGAGTCGATGCCCAGCGCCGATGCCACCGCCTGGGCGCTGCCCGCGTTGTCGCCGCTGATGAGGTGGCAGGCGATTTGCCGTTCCTGCAGGGCGGCGATGGCCGCCGCGGCGCCGGGCTTCAGGCTGTCGCCAAACGCCAGCACGCCGAGCACCTGCGGGTTCGGTTGCAGTTCCAGTAGCCACGACACGGTGCGGCCTTCGGCTTCCCAGGCGCGGGCCTGGGCGTCGAACTGCTCGCCGGGCATTTGGCTTTCTTCCAGCAAGCGGCGATTACCGAGCGCCAGTTGGCGACCTTCAACTGTGCCGGCGATGCCGCGCCCGGCCAAGGCTCGGCTGGCGTTGGCTGGGAGTATTTGCACGTCGCGCTCTTTGCACATTGCCAATACCGCTTTGGCCAAAGGATGTTCGCTGCCGCGTTGCAGCGCGCCGGCCAAGCTGAGCAACTCGGTTTCAGCAGCGCTGGCCTGCATATGCACCACGCGCGGGGAGCCCGACGTGAGCGTGCCGGTTTTGTCGAAAGCGACCACGCTGACCTGGTGGGCGATTTCTAAGGCGTGGGCATCCTTAATCAAAATGCCGTGTTTGGCCGCCACGCCGGTGCCGGCCATGATTGCCGTCGGCGTGGCCAGACCCAGGGCGCATGGGCAGGCGATGACCAAAACTGCCACGGCGTTAAGCAGCGCGGTTTCCACACCGCTGCCCGCCAACAGCCAGGCGGCCAGAGTGAGCAGGGCAGCGACCAGCACCACCGGCACAAACACCTGGCTGACGCGATCAACCAGATGCTGAATCGGCGCTTTTTCGGCCTGAGCGTCTTCCACCAGCCGAATGATGCGGGCCAGCACCGTTTCGCCGCCCAGCGCTTGCGTGCGTACCAGCAAGCGGCCTTCGCCGTTAATGGCGCCGCTGGTCACACGATCGCCAGGCTGCTTGGCTTGCGGCAGGCTTTCGCCAGTGATTAGCGCTTCGTCGGCATGGCTTTGGCCGTCTACCACCTCGCCATCCACGGCGAAGCGCTCGCCGGGTTTCACCACAATCAGATCGCCCACCTTTAGCGCGGTGATGGAGACAGTTTCTTCGACGCCATCACGCACTCGCACAGCGCTGTCCGGGCGCAGCGCTTCCAAGGCGCGGATGGCGCTGGCGGTCTGGCGCTTGGCGCGGCTTTCCAGGTATTTGCCCAGCAGCACCAAGCTGATGACCACGGCCGCCGCTTCGAAATACAAATGCGGCAGCGTGCCGGCGGGCGCGGCCCACCACTGATAAACACTCAGGCCAAAGGCGGCGCTGGTGCCGAGCGCTACGAGCAAATCCATATTGCCGGCGCCGGCGCGCACGGCCTTGAACGCTGCCACATAAAAACGCGCGCCAAAGATGAACTGCACTGGCGCGGCCAAGGCGAACTGCGCCCAGGCCGGCAGCATCCAGTGCAAACCGAACCACTCCAACAGCATGGGCGCCAGCAGCGGCACGCAGAGCGCCAGGGCAATGATTACCGTCCAGCGTTCGCGGTGCAGGGCATCGGCCGGATCGGTTTGCGGCGCGCTATCGCCGAGGGTGCTGGCGCCATAGCCGGCGTGGGCAACGGCGGCAATAAGCGCCGACGGTTCAACGGCGCCCACCACCTCCACGCTTGCGCGCTCGGTGGCCAGGTTGACGCTAACGGCGCTCACGCCCGGCATTTGCGCCAAGGCGCGTTCGATGCGCCCGGCACAGCCGGCGCACGTCATGCCGGTAAGCGCGAGGTCGATACGCTGGCTGGCCACCTGATAGCCAGCGGCCTGCACCGCCTCGAGCAAACGCGGGAGGGCGTCGGGGCTGGCGGTGATGCGCGCGTGTTCGGTGGCCAGGTTGACGCTGGCCTGGGCGACGCCGGGCACGGCTTGCAACGCGCGCTCGACACGGCCGGCGCAACCGGCGCAGGTCATGCCTTGGATGGGTAAGTCGAACGCTTGGGGGCTGGACATTGGGCGGTCTCCAGTGAGTTCGCCCATAGAATCAACCTTGACCGGAGGGGAAGGTCAAGGGGTGGCAGGTAATCCGGGGGACTGGGATTTTGGATCGCGCGCTGATCCAAAACTCTGGATCCCCGCGTGCGCGAGGATGACGGAGGTTTTGGTGACGCGCTGTGTCAGGATGGCCTGCATCTCTAACTCCCACCGTCATCCTCGCGCACGCGGGAATCCAGAATCTCGGCGGGAACGTTGCATGTCGCAACAACCCCACCGCTCAAGAAATGACCGCAGTTAAATCCCCGCCAACGCAGCCTTACTTATCCCGATCCACCGCAAACGCCGACCACGCCTGCCGGCTCGGCATAATTTCCAGCCGGTTGATGTTGATGTGATCCGGCAAACTCGCCACGTAATAAATCTGCTCGGCGATATCTTCAGCGCTCAGCGGCGTAGTGGTGCCGTACATGGCATCTGACGCCGCCTGGTTGCCTTTGGTGCGCACCAGGGTGAATTCGGTTTCGGCCATGCCGGGGGCGATGTCGGTGACGCGTACGCCGGTGGCGATCAGGTCGCAGCGCAGGTTGTAGCTGAACTGTTTAACGAACGCCTTGCTCGCGCCATACACATGGCCGCCCGGATACGGCCACTCGCCGGCCACCGAACCGATGTTGACGATGCTCGCGCCTTTGCCGGTTTCCAGCAGCTTTGGCAGCACCGCGTGGGTGACGTTGACCAGGCCGGTGATGTTGGTGTCGATCATGGTGTGCCAGTCTTCCAGGGCCACCTTTTGCGCCGGCTCCGGCGCCAGTGCCAGGCCGGCGTTGTTGATCAAGCTGCGGATGGTGCGGAAACCTTCGGGCAGGTCGTCGACCATTTTCTGCACGGCGGCGGCGTCACGTACGTCGAGTACCGCGATATGCACCGGCACCTTGGCGGCCAGTTCTTTTTGCAACTCGATCAGGCGTTCTTCGCGGCGACCGCTCAGTACCAGCGACCAGCCCGCTTCGGCGAAACGCCGTGCGGTGGCCCGACCAAAACCCGATGTTGCGCCTGTGATAAATACCACCTTGCTCATGTTTACCTCGCCTTCACGGAGACTTGATGGAGCGGTCAGTGCGACAGCTCGAGAAATTTGCGCACCCGCTCGGTCTCGGGGTTGCTGAAGAATTTTGCCGGGGCCGATTTTTCGATGATCAGGCCTTTTTCCAGAAACACCACTTGGTCCGACACAGCGCGGGCGAATTCCATTTCGTGGGTGACCACGATCATGGTGTAACCCTCACTCGACAGGTTTTTCATCACCTGCAACACCTCGCCGACCCGCTCGGGGTCCAGGGCGGAGGTGGGCTCGTCGAACAATATTACCTCCGGGCTCATCGCCAGCGCGCGAGCAATGGCCACGCGCTGCTTCTGACCGCCGGACAGGGTAAACGGGTAGGCGTCTTTGCGCTCGCTCATGCCGACCTTTTCCAACAACTGTTCGGCAATGGCGTGGGCTTGGTCCTTGGGCATGCCCTTCACATAAATGGGCGCTTCCATCACGTTCTGGATCACGCTCAGGTGCGGCCATAAATTGAAGCCCTGGAACACCATGCCGGTCTTGGCGCGCAGCGTGGCCAGCTCTTTGCTGGTCATTTTGCGGCCGGCTTCTTCATTCACCCCGATGCGTTGCCCAGCGATATGAATGCTGCCGCGATCAGGTACTTCCAGCCAGTTGATGCAGCGCAGCATGGTGGATTTACCCGAGCCGCTGGAGCCCAGCACGCTCACCACTTCACCCTTGTTCACTTCCAGATCGATATCGCGCAACACCTCGATATCGCCAAAGCTCTTGGACATGCGCTTGATGCTGACGGCAGGTGCCGCCGGGGCGTTAGACATAATCAAAACCTCGTTTGGCGCCGAAGCGGCCAGCCCATTTGAGTGCCAATTCCAGGCCGATGCTGATCAACCAATACAGGATGATCACCAGCACAAACGCCTGGGTTGGAATGAAGTAGGTGGACTGCGCCGAGTTGGCGGCGGCCGTCAATTCCTGCACGGTGATGATGGTCAGGAACGCGGTGTCTTTCAGCGCGATGATCAGTTGGTTGCCCAGCAACGGCCGGGTCTTGATCACCAGCTGCGGCAGGATGATGCGCCAGAACAGTCGCCCCGGCGTAAAACCATGGGCCTTGGCCGCCTCCACGTAACCGGCTGGCATCACCAACCGGCTGCCACGCAGAATTTCGCCAAAGTAGGCCGCGTGGTAAATCACCAGCGCGATAAACCCGGCGGTCCAGGCGTCCAGGCGCACGCCCAATTGCGGCAAACCGTAGTAGAGCAAATAGGCCAGAATCAGAAACGGCAGGGTGCGCATCAGGTTCATCAGCGCGCGAATCACCCAGGAGATACGGTCGCCTTCCTCCAGGCGATACACCGCCAGGCAGCCCAGCACAAATGCGCACAGCGTCGCCAACACGAACAGCACCAGCGTGCCGATCAGGCCGTTGACGAAGGTCTCGCGCGCTTCCCACAAAATCGTCCATTCGGTCATAGCGAGCCTCCCTTACATAGCCAGTCGGTTGGCTTTCTTTTCCGCCATCGCTTGCAGCTTGAGCAGCACGCTGATGATCAGCATGTACAGCAAAGCGGCGCACAGAATGGGCGGCAGCGGTTCGTAGGTGACGGCCGAAATACGGTTGGTCACGCGGGTGAGATCGACAATGCCGATCACCGCAATCGCCGGGCTGCCCTTGATCAGAAAGGACATCTCATTGACCAGCCCGGGCAAGCTGCTGGTAATCATCTGCGGCAGCATGATGCGACGGAAAAACACCCCGCCGGTCATGCCGCAGGCCAGTGCGGCTTCGCGTTGGTCGCGAGAAAAGCTCATAAACGCCGCGCGCCATATTTCCGCATTGAAGGCGGCGGTGTTCAGCGTCATGGCGACGATGGCCGCCGTGTTGCGGTTCATGTTGATGCCAAACATCGGCGCCGACAGAAACAGGAACAACACAAAGGTCACCAGCGGCGTGGCGCGGGCCAGGCTGATGTAAAGCACCAGCAATTGCTCCACAAACGGAATTTTGGCCATGCGCAACAGCGCCACGCCAAGGCCCAACACAACGCCAATGGAAATGGCGATACCGCAGAGCCACAACGTGGTCCAGGCGCCTTCCAACAGCAACAACCAGGCTTGAGCGTTCATGCCTCGGCTCCTTATTTACAACGAGGGTTAATGCGAGCCAGACCGGGGGTGGTTTTTAAGGCTTGGGGAAAGAGAAGCAAAGCGGGGGCCAGGTGGGTGGATGGGATGTCGCAGACGCTCATACGTAGATCCCCACCAACCCACCGTCATTCCCGCGCAGGCGGGATCCAGAGTCTGTCAGAACGGTGCACGACGGACCACTCTGGATCCCCGCGTTCGCGAGGATGACGGGTGTATGGGATTTGATAGCTGGGTTCATACATCCCGATTCCAACCAACCCACCGTCATCCTCGCGAAAGCGGGGATCCAGAATCTGTCAGGAGAACGGTGCACGACGCTCCACTCTGGATCCCGAATCGTCGGACCGCCGCGTTCGCGAGGATGACGGATGTACGGGGTTTGATACCTGCGTTCATACATCCCCGATCCCCACCAACCCGCCGTTATCCCCGCCGCCTTCGCGGGAATGACGGGTCTAAGGGTTGGATATCCGTGTCCTTACATCCCCGCCAATTTATGAAACTGCTCCACATTGGTAATCGGCTCTTTCGGCATATCCGGGAACGCCTCGCCAAACCACTTGGTCTGCAACGCCGCCAAACGTCCATTGCCGCGCACCTTGTCCATAAACCCAGTGAGGAATTTCAGCAGCTCCGGGCTGTTCTTCGGCATTGGCCAGGCGGCAAAACCAGGGCCGGAAACCGGGATGCCTTTGGCGAAGGTGTCGCCACGGGTCTTGATCAAATCGTTCACCGAAATCAGTGCGTTGACGGCGTAGTCCAGGCGGCCGTTGGCGAGGTCGGCGTACACCTCTGGGTAGGATTGGTACTCCACCACTTTGCCCATCTCGCAGCCTTTCTCTTTCATCATCGCCTTCAGCTCAGGCAAACGCGCCAGCAGGGCGCTGCCGGCTTGTACGCCGACGGTTTTGCCGCACAGGCTGGCAATGTCGCTGAGGCTCTTGTCGTCGGCGCGCTTCACGTAATAGTGCTGGGCGCTGGCGAACGGCGGGGTGAAGTTGAACACGCGCAGGCGCTCGTCGGTGACCAGGGCGCCGGTGAAGGCCACGTCGTACTGGCCTGACGACACCGAGGCGAGCAGACCCGTCCACGGCAGGATGTCCTGCTTCACTTCGATCTTCTGTTCCTTGGCGTAGGCCACCAAGTCTTCGAGCAGCTCCTTGTGGAAACCGTCGGGCTTGCCGTCGACGATAAAATTGAACGGCGCGTAGTCGTCTTCGGTCGCAACCGTGAGCACGCCTTTGCTTTTCACCTCGTCCAGGTCGGCATGGGCGAACGGGGCGCTCAGCACGAGCGTGGCGAGGGTCAGCTTGCGCAACAGGCCAAGCGATTTGAGGGCCAGCGAACCGTTGTTCGTGTGCTTCATAAGTGCTGCTCCAGTTGTCTTGAAGGGTGAGCCTGGCCACTTTTAAACGGGCCTTCGGGTTGGCTGGTATTCACCATAGAGAGCGCTGGAAGCGAGGGGATAGGGGCAGTTTTGGCCATTCGACTGGCCAGTGCGCAGCGCGAAAATCGTGGCGCGCTAATTGCAAAGTTCCTCGGTCGGCAAGCGAGTGGAACGACCATGATCGATCATTTGTTTCATCTGTCTTTCGACCACCAGCGGGGCCTGCAAGAGCAACTGCGCGAGTCGCTGGTGTCGACCATTCTGGGCGGCGGTTTCCCCGCCGATGAACCGTTGCCCTCGTGCCGCAAGCTGTCGCAACAGCTCTCGGTTTCGCGCAACACCGTGGCGCTGGTGTACGAAAGCCTGCTCGACAACGGCTACCTCATCAGCCGCCCGCGCAGCGGTTATTACCTTCACCCCGACTACTGCGGCGCCGACTTCGACGACAGCGTGCTGCGCATGACCCCGCAGCGCCAACCCGACCACGCCGACAGTGGCGGCAGCGAGCGTGCACCGAATTGGGCCGCGCGTTTCAAGATGCAGCCCAGCCTGAAGCACGGCGTGCTGCGCCCCAGCAACTGGGCCGGCTTTACCTACCCGTTTATTTACGGCCAACCGATTCGCGACCTGTTTCCGCTGGAGCGCTGGCGCGAAGTGTCACGCAACACGTTGCGCAGCGAGCGCGACCAAGGCTGGCTGCGCGACCGCTTTGACCGTGACGATGAAATGCTCATCGAACAACTGCGCACCCGCGTGCTGCCCAAACGCGGCATCTGGGCGCGTGCCGATGAAATTCTGGTCACCCTCGGCTCGCAGAATGCGCTGTATTTGCTTGCCACTTTGCTGATGGGCAAAGGCGTAAAAGTGGCCGTGGAAAACCCAGGCTTTCGCGACGCCCTGAGCATCTTCGACCTGCAAGGCGCGCACGTGCAGCTGCAAGACATCGACCGCGAAGGGCTGGTGGTCGACTCGCGCCTGAACGACTGCGAATACCTGTACGTAACGCCGGGCCATCAAGTACCGACCGGCATCGCCATGAGCGCCGAGCGCCGCACGCAGTTGTTGGCGCACATTCGCGAGCACGACCAGGTGCTGATCGAAGACGACTACGACGCCGAACTGAACCTCGACAACCACCCACAGCCGGCGCTTAAAGCCAGCGACAGCCAGGGCCGGGTGATCTACCTGAGCAGCCTGTCGAAAGCCTTTTCGCCGGGCTTGCGCATGGGTTATCTGGTGGCTGATGCCGAGTTGATCGACGAGCTTCGCGCGTTGCGTCGGCTGATGTACCGGCACCCGCCACTGAACAACCAGCGAATGCTTGCGGAGTTTCTCGCCCAAGGGCATTACGACGCGCACTTGCGCCGCTTCCGTGAAGAACATGCACGGCGGCGGGAAGCTTTGAGCGAAGCGTTGCGCGAAGAATTGCCCAGCTGCGAACCGGTGGGCAGCCCGGGCGCCAGCGCTTTTTGGCTAGCGGCGCCAGCGGGGGTGGATACGCAAAAATTGGCGTGGGCGGCGGCGCAGCGCAGTGTGTTGATTGAAGCGGGGGCGCAGTTTTTCTTTGGTCAGCATGTGCCGGCGAATTTTATGCGGTTGGGGTTTCATGCGATTGATGCGCAGCGCATCAGGCCGGGGATTCGGGTGTTGGGGGAGGTGTTGGAGGGGATTTGAATCCAGAGCTGGATCGCGAGCTTCTCTACCGAGCTCGTTATCAAAATCCCCGTCATTCCCGCGCAGGCGGGAATCCAGTATTTCAAGCCGTACACGGTAGATCAGCGGAGGTATTCATTTGCGCGTGCGCTGGACGTTTTTGTTTTCGCGCCTTACGCGCGAGCTTCTCTACTGCGTTCGTTATCAAAATCCCCGTCATTCCCGCGCAGGCGGGAATCCAGTATTTCAAGCCGTACACGGTAGATCAGCGGAGGTATTCATTTGCGCGTGCGCTGAACGTTTTTGTTTTCGCGCCTTACGCGCGAGCTTCTTTTGGCATTGCCGGATTGCCGGACCACCCAAAAGTAACCAAAAGGTCTAGCCCCTACCTTGGCCTTACGCTGCGCTCCAGGTTCCCTCGCTCCGTCCTTGCTCCGGGGGCACGGCGAGACGGGCCATCCATGGCCCGACACGCCTCTCGCGGCTCCCGGCCGCTCAACCCCCTACGCAACGACTCCACTCGGCCTGCGATAAACGGTGCGGGGTAGGTCACAAGCCAGATCAAGATCAAAAGCTTTAGATCAAAACCTCGAGGCTAAAGCCTCTCCTACAGGGATCCAGTTTCTGTGGGAGAGGCTTTAGCCTCGATTCCTGGAAACGTCTGAACCAAAGGCCAAAAACCTCACTGATTCAACGCCGGCGCCTGCAGCAAATACAACCCCGTGGTATTCAGCGCAATCCGATACCGGCGAATCTCGCCCGGTACCAGGTCGACCAAAATGCTGGTGGCCTGACTGATGCCCGGTGAACAAACGCCTGGCCCGAGCAGGCCAAGCCTCACAGAAATGGCGCCCGGCGGCAGGTTGAAGGCCACCGATTGGCCTTGCCACAAGCGCGCGGCCAATTGGTCTTGCAGGTACAGGCCGATGTCGCACGGGCTGCCGACTTCCAGGCGTTCGCGGGAGATGATCAGCACGCCGTAACCGTCGGATTGCGGCGTCGGCGCATCGGCGAACTCCGCGTGCGCCAGCGTCGAAAGCAGCAGCATCGAAAGGATGAAAAAAACGCGCATGGTCAGCACTCCTGCCGGCAGATTTTTCTAGCTTAGTTGCTTAGCGGCCATTGACGGGCGAGGCCGCGGAACAGGGTGTCGATCATCGCCGCCGCTTGCTCGTCGGGGCGGTACAGGTCGGGGTCGCGCAGGTAGTCGCTGAACAGGCCGATCACCAGCCCGTGCAAGGTTAGCGCGGCCATGCGTGGGGTCATGGCGGGGTGCAGATGGCCTTTGTCCGCGGCGCGCTGGAATACGGTTTCGCACACGTCGATAAATTGCCGAACAAAGGCGTTGTGCCGGTCTTCGGCTTCGCGCAGCTCGTCGGTGAACTCGCAGCGAAACAGCAGGATGGTCATGATCCGCCGCCGCTGCTCGTCGTGGGCTAGGTCGATGAGCGCGTCCACGCAGATGTCACGCAGGCTTTGCAGCGGTTCGCGGCCATTGTCGGCGGATAACAGCTCGGCCATTTGCTCCGGCGGCAGGCGAACCTGGTCGAGCATTTCGTGGAACAAATGGGCTTTGTTTTGGAAGTGCCAGTACACCGCGCCGCGCGTTACTTCGGCGGTTTTGGCGATTTGATCCAGGGTGGTGTGGCCCACGCCTTTTTGCAGAAACAACATCTCGGCGGCCAACAAAATGGCGCTGCGGGTTTTCTCTGCTTCTTCTTTGGTTCGGCGCATGGCGGTTGGGCTATTTCTGTCTAGGCTCTTGTTCAGTTAGAGCGGGGCGTAGGGGGTGAGTGTAATGCCTGTCAGGTTTTACAAACACACTCGTATGTATCGGCCGGCTCTGGATAGCCAACTTTCTGATGCGCCTGGTCATGGAGACCGCTATGCCGTACGCCTTGTCTTCTGTTGTTTTGATTACGCTGAGCCTGTTCAGTGCGAACAGTCTGGCCGCCGACGCGCCAGCAGCGGCCGCCCCGCCACCGCCGGAAGTGACCGTGGAAGTGGCCAAAGCCGAAACCTTTCCGCTGGTGCTGGAGTATTCCGGCCGCACCGCTGGTTATCGCGAGGTGCAGGTGCGCGCGCAGGTGAGCGGCATTTTGCAGCAACGCACCTACGACGAAGGCAGCAAGGTGAAAGCCGGTCAGGTGCTGTTTCGCATCGACCCTCGGCCGTATCAGGCCGCGCTGATGCGCGCCCAAGGCGCACTGGCGCAAGCACAGGCGCGCTATCGCCAGACCGAGCGTGATCTCAAGCGCATTCGCGAGCTGCAGAAGAAGGGCTTCGCCAGCGAAAGCGAGCTGGACAACGCGGTGTCCAATTTCGAGCAGAGCAAGGCCAACGTCGAGGCGTCGAAGGCCGAAGTGGAGTCGCGGCAAATCGATCTCGACTACACCACGGTGGTCGCGCCCATTTCCGGCATCACCAGCAAGCAAACGGTGTCCGAAGGCAGCCTGGTGGTGGCCTCCGATGCCAATGCCAGCCTGCTGACTCAACTCACTCAACTCGACCCGCTGTACGTCAACTTCGCCTACCCCGACACCGAGGCCGAGCGCCTGCGCGAGGGCGTGCAGAGCGGCAAATTGGCCATGCCGGCCGACGGCAAATTATTCGCCCAGTTGAAGTTCGGCGACGGCAGCAGTTACCCCATTGAGGGCCGCGTCGACTTCACCGACAGCTTCGTCAGCAGCGGCACCGGCACCGTCAGTGCCCGCGCGGTGGTGCCCAACCCCGACCAGAAATTGCTGCCCGGTCAATTTATGCGCGTGGTGATCAAGGGCCTCACGCGCCCGAACGCCGTTACGGTGCCGGAGCGTGCCTTGTTGCAAGGACCGAAGGGCACGTTTGTGTACGTGGTCGATGACCAGGGCATCGCCCATGCTCGCCAGGTTGCCACCGGGCCGACGTCGGAGGGCCGGTGGGTGATCGAGTCGGGCGTTGGCGTGGGCGACAAGGTGATTGTGGAAGGGATTCTCAAGGTGCGTCCGGAGTCGCCGGTCAAAGCCAGTGAAGCGAAGGCACAAGCCGAACAACCTGCGAAAAAATCCTAAAGGAGCGTCGCCGTGATCTCTCGCTTCTTTATTGATCGGCCGATTTTCGCCACGGTCATTTCCGTGGTTATCGT
This sequence comes from Pseudomonas sp. AC136, assembly GCF_979258585.1. Taxonomy (NCBI): domain Bacteria; kingdom Pseudomonadati; phylum Pseudomonadota; class Gammaproteobacteria; order Pseudomonadales; family Pseudomonadaceae; genus Pseudomonas; species Pseudomonas sp. AC136. Next base: position 2,453,049 of record NZ_OZ409865.1, on the reverse strand, counting down.
GCTCGCCGGGCTGGCGGCCATGCGCTCGCTGCCCATTTCCCAGTACCCGGAAATTCTGCCGCCGCAGGTGGCCGTCACCGCCAGTTACCCCGGCGCCAGTTCGCAGGTGATCGCCGAAACCGTGGCGGCGCCGCTGGAGCAGGAGATCAACGGCGTCGAGAACATGATTTACCAGCTCTCGAACTCTGACAGCAGCGGGGCGATGAGCCTGAACGTGTACTTCCAGGTCGGCACCGACCCGGACCAGGCGACCATCAACGTCAACAACAAGGTGCAGGCGGCGCTGGCGAAGCTGCCGGAAGAAGTGCGTCGCCAAGGGGTGAAGGTGGAGAAGAAATCCTCCGACATCCTGCAAGTCATCACCCTGTATTCGCCGGACGGTTCGCGCGATCCGATCTTTATCAGTAACTACGCGCTGATCAACGTGATCGATGAACTCAAACGCCTGAAAGGCGTGGGTGATGCCAGTCAGTTTGGCTCCAAGGATTACTCCATGCGCATCTGGCTGCGCCCGGACAAGCTGGCGCAATACAACCTCACGCCCACCGACGTGGTGAATGCCATTCAGGAGCAGAACTCGCAATTCGCCGCCGGCAGCTTTGGCAAACAACCGCTTACTCAGGAGCAAGACTTCACCTACACCGTCACGACTCAGGGCCGTTTTGCCGACCCGAAAGAGTTCGAGAACATCATTCTGCGCACCGACGCCACCGGCGCCAGCTTGCTCCTTAAAGATGTGGCGAGAGTGGAGCTGGGCGCGCAGGACTATTCGCTGGTAACCACCCTCAACGGTCAGCAAAACGCCGCCTTTGGTATTTACCTGCAACCCGGCGCCAACGCCCTGGACACCGCCAAGCTGGTGAATCAGACCATGGAGCGCCTAGCCAAGCGCTTCCCTTCGGGCATTACCTACAAAATCCCCTACGACACCACCAAGTTCGTGACCGTTTCCATTGAAGAGGTGATTCACACCTTCTTCGAGGCGTTGGTGTTGGTGGTGCTGGTGGTGTTTATTTTCCTGCAGAACTGGCGCGCCACGCTGATTCCGGTGCTGGCAATTCCGGTGTCGCTGATCGGCACGTTTGCCGGCATGTACATGCTCGGGTTCTCCATCAATTTGCTGACCCTGTTCGGCCTGGTGCTGGCCATCGGCATCGTGGTGGACGATGCGATTGTGGTGCTGGAAAACGTCGAGCGGGTGATGCGCACCGAGAAACTGCCGCCGCGCGAGGCGGCGATCAAAGCCATGGAAGAAGTGACCGGGCCGATCATCGCCATCGTGCTGGTGCTGTGCGCGGTGTTTATTCCGGTGGGCTTTCTTGGCGGGCTGGCGGGGCAGATGTATTCGCAGTTCGCCATCACCATTGCCGTGTCGGTGGCGGTGTCCGGGCTGGTGGCGCTGACGCTGTCGCCGGCGCTGTGCGCTTTGTTACTCAAGCCCGGGCACCACGAGCCAGCCGCGCCGTTCCGCTGGTTCAACAGCTTTTTTGAACGCGCCACGAACGGGTACAGCCGGGGCGTGGTGTTCTTTCTCAAACGCTCGATAATCGGCTTGCTGCTGTTCGGCGGCATGATCGCCTTGATGGTGGTGTTGTTCGGCCGCGTGCCGGGGTCGCTGGTGCCGGATGAGGACCAGGGCTACGTCATCAACGCCTACTTCCTGCCGGCCGCCGCCTCGCTGACGCGCACCGAGAAAGTGACCGGCGACGTGACCCAGCAACTGATGAAGCACCCGGCCGTGCAAGACGTGGTGACCTTCGCCGGTTTCGACGTGCTCACCTTCGGCACGCGCAGCAACGCCGGGGTGTCGTTCGTGCCGCTGAAAGACTGGAGCGAGCGCACCACCGAGGAGCTGGACGCGCGCAACTTGCCCGGCGCGTTCATGGGCATGGGCGCCTCGCAAAAAGACGCCATGGTCATGACCTTCAACCCGCCGCCCATCACCGGCATGAGCACCACCGGCGGCTTCGAGGCGTACATCCAGGACCGCAGTGGCGGCAGCAGTGAAAAACTGGCTGAGACTGTACATAAATTCATGGCCGAAGCCGCCAAGCGGCCCGAGCTGGCGGGCGTGAACACCACCTTCAACGCCGACGTGCCGCAGTACTACATCGACCTTGACCGCATCAAAGCGCGGGCCTTGGGCGTGGCGATCAATGATGTATTCACCGCCATGCAAACCACCTTCGGCAGCTACTACGTCAACGACTTCAACCTCTACGGCCGCACCTGGCAGGTGAGCTTGCAGGCAGAGGCGGAGTTCCGGCGCAAGCCCGAAGACCTGAGCCAGGTGTACGTGCGCTCCACCGCCACGTCCGAGCTGATTCCGCTGTCCTCATTGGTCAGCGTACGGCGCATTCTCGGGCCCGACAGTTATGCGCGGTTCAACGTGTACCCGGCCGCGAAAGTTCTCGGCGGGCCGGCGCCTGGCTACAGCTCGGGGCAAGCGCTGCAAGCGATGCAGGAAGTGGCCGATGCGACGTTGGGCAGCGACTACACCATCGGCTGGATCGGCCAGGCGTATCAGGAACTGGCTTCCCAGGGCTCTGGCAGCACCGCGTTTCTATTCGGGCTGGTGATGGTGTTCCTGATTCTTGCCGCCCAATACGAACGCTGGACCTTGCCGCTGGCCGTGGTCACGGCGGTGCCGTTCGCGGTGTTCGGCGCCATTCTGGCGGTATGGCTGCGCGGCATTCAGAACGACGTGTACTTCCAGGTCGGCCTGGTGACGCTGATTGGGTTGGCGGCGAAAAACGCCATCCTCATCGTCGAATTCGCCGTGCTGTGCCGCAGCCAAGGCATGAGCATTTACGACTCGGCGCTGGAAGCCGCGAAACTGCGCTTCCGGCCCATCGTCATGACCTCGCTGGCGTTTATTCTCGGCTGTGTACCGTTGGCCATCAGCACGGGGGCGGGGTCGGCGAGTCGCCACTCCATCGGCACCGGGGTGATTGGCGGCATGTTGGCGGCGACGCTGTTGGCGACGTTTATGATTCCGATGTTTTATTTGCTGGTGGAGAGTGCGTCGGCGCGGATGGGGAAAGGGAAGGGGGATAAGGGGAAAGCGGTGGCGCCTGAGGTTCCTCGGGCGAGTGATTTGCCTGCGGATCGGTGATAACTGGGCGATTCGGGATCCAGGGTTTTCCGTCGAGCGGCGATACCTGAACGAGCCTGGATTCCCGCCTTCGCGGGAATGACGGTGTTGTGGAAAAAGCCGCCGTCATCGCGGGAGTGACGGTGGACTTTAATAACACCTCCGTCATTCCCGCGCAGGCGGGAATCCAGAATCTCGCGCCGAGCAGCGATTCCTGAACGACCCTGGATTCCGAATCGTCGGACCGCCGCCTTCGCGAGGCTGACGGAACTCTTATTCACTCCGACCATCGCCAACCACCCCCTCCACCTGCGCCTCGCCCCCTCCCACGGTGTACCATGCCCCGCCTCGTGTTCTCGCTGTTGCCGGACCTTTAATGAACTTACGTATCCTGCTTATCCTCGGCGCGCTCAGTGCCTTCGGCCCGTTGGCCATCGATTTCTACCTGCCCAGTTTCCCCACCCTGGCCCACGCCTTCGGCACCGACGTCGAGCATGTTCAGCTCACCCTCGCCGCCTATTTCAGCGGTCTGGCGATTGGGCAGTTGGTGTACGGGCCGCTGACCGATCGCTTCGGCCGCCGCCTGCCGCTGCTCGTCGGTGTGGTGCTGTTTACGTTGGCATCGGCCGCGTGCGCGCTGTCGTCGAGTCTGGAATGGCTGATCGCCTCGCGCTTCGTGCAGGCCCTGGGCGGTTGCGCCGGTATGGTGATTTCCCGCGCGGTTATTCGTGATCTGTGCGACCCGCTGGCCTCGGCCAAAGCCTTCTCGCAATTGATGCTGGTAATGGGTGTGGCGCCAATCCTTGCGCCGTTCGGTGGCGGTGTGTTGCTCAATCTGTTTGGCTGGCCGTCGATTTTCTGGTGCCTCACCGGCTTCAGCGTGTTGTGCCTGCTCGGGGTGGCGTTGTGGTTGCCGGAGACCATTCCCGCCGGCCTCGAGCGGCCGCCGTTGCGCGGGGCATTTCGTCAGTATTGGCGTTTGCTGGGCGACGGCCAGTTCCTCGGCCATGCGCTCACGGGCGGCGTCGCTATGGCGGGCATGTTCGCCTATATCGCCGGCTCACCCTTTGTGTTTATCGAACTGTATGGCGTGCCGCCGGAGCATTACGGCTGGCTGTTTGGTGGCAACGCGGCGGGGTTTATTCTGACGGCGCAGATCAACGCGCGCCTGTTGCGCCACCACGGGCCGGGTTACTGGCTGGTGCGGATCGTGTGGCTGTACCTGCTATTCGCCCTGATTCTGCTGGCCGTCACGGCATTCAAACCGGCGCAGTTGTGGCCGCTGATGCTGCCGTTGTTCTGCTTTATCGCGAGCCTGGGTTGCATCATCCCCAACGCCTCGGCCTGCGCCATGGCCGGGCAGGGCAGCCACGCGGGAAGCGCGTCGGCACTGTTAGGTTGCCTGCAATTCAGCGTGGCGGCGGGAGCTGCCAGTTTGGTGGGTGTGCTGCACGACGGCACGGCGATGCCGATGGCGATGGTCATCAGCCTGTGCGGTGTGGTGGCGATGGTGCTGGCGCTGGTGACATCACGCAGCGCCAAGAACGTGCCGTTCGGGGTGTTGTAACGGCACGTCGGGCATAAAAAAACGCGCTATCCGGCGGCGCGTTGTTCGACTTGCGGGAGTTGGTGCGGGGCTTTCAGCCGGGCTTCCAGGGTGGTGACGAACTCGCGGGCTTGCGCCTCGCTGCGGAAACTCACGGCATGTTGATCCATGCGAACTTGCCAAAGCGGGCCTTGCGGCGTGGAGAGCGTACGAACCAGAATTTTCATGCCTGCCTCCTGCGGTTGGTATGTCGAGGAAGTTGCAGTCTAGTCAGCGTTCGTGAATTTTCTTTGACTGCCGTCATTCGAGCGACACGCGGTCGTGTGGTTAAAAGCATCGCGGCTGAAGCCGCTCCCACAGTTGATAGAAAAACCTGTAGGAGCTGCAGGGCGTCACTCCGATCAGCCGCAATCGCCGTCACGGCAGTCAGAAGCTCTCAAGCACAATCTTGCCCTTGGCCTTGCCGCTTTCCAGCAGCGCATGAGCGCGGCGCAGGTTGGCGGCGTTGATGCTGCCGAAGTGGTCGCCGACGGTGGTTTTCAACGTGCCGGCGTCGATCAGCTCGGCCACCTGATTGAGCAAGCGATGCTGCTCGATCATGTCGGCGGTCTCGAACATCGAGCGGGTGTACATAAATTCCCAATGCAGCGACAGGCTCTTGCGCTTGAGCTTGGTCACGTCGAGGCTTTTCGGGTCGTCGATCAGGCCCAGCTTGCCCTGCGGTTCCAGCGCTTCGACGAGCTGATCGAAGTGGTCATCGGTGTTGGTCAGGCTGGCGACGTAGGTCACCTGGCCGACGCCGATGCGTTTGAGTTCTTCGGCCAGCGGCTTGCTGTGGTCGATGACGTGGTGGGCGCCCAGCTCGCGCACCCAGTCCTGGGTTTCACTGCGCGAGGCGGTGCCGATCACGGTGAGGTCGGTGAGCTGACGAGCCAGTTGCACCAGAATAGAACCCACCCCGCCAGCGGCGCCTACCACCAGCAGGCTGTGTTTTTTGCCGCTGCTGCCTTGTGGCACCTGCAGGCGTTCGAACAGCAGTTCCCAGGCGGTGATCGCGGTCAGCGGCAGGGCGGCACTTTGGGTGAAGCTGAGATTTTTCGGCATATGGCCGACGATGCGTTCGTCCACCACGTGCAGCTCGCTGTTGGCGCCAGCGCGGGTCAGGGCGCCGGCGTAGAACACCTTGTCGCCGACCTTGAACAGGCTCACTTCGCTGCCTACCGCCTTCACCACGCCGGCTACGTCCCAGCCCAGAACCTTCGCGTCGCCATTTTCCGGCGCCACGTTTTTACGAATCTTGGTATCAACCGGGTTTACCGAAATCGCCCGCACTTCCACCAGCAAATCACGCGGCAGCGGGGTTGGGGCGGGGAGTTCGATGTCTTGCAGCGCGGCTTCGTCGTCGATGGGCAGCGAGTGGTAATAGGCAATGGCTTTCATATGAAGACTCCGAAAAGTGGATGGGCGATGGATGGCGTGCAGGTTGTGATATTTCGCGAGTGGGAAAAAGAGCGTAAAAGCGAACTCTCTTTCAATTCTCTATTGATAATTGCCTGCCGCGAGAACCGCCATGTTGCGCCTGGATGATCTGCAAATTGTTGTGCGTACCGCTGACTTGGGCAGCCTGTCAGCGGCGGCGCGTGATCTGGATGTGTCGCCAGCCGTGGCCAGCGCAGCGCTCAAGCGGCTCGAGCAGCAGCTCGAAGTACGCTTGTTCGCCCGCTCCACGCGCAGTTTGCGCGTGACGCCTGAAGGCGAGCAGTTTTTGGGCTATGCCCGTGCCGCTTTGCAAAGCCTAGACGAAGCCCAGCAGCAATTGGCGGGCAGGAAGGTAGACATTAGTGGGGTGCTACAAATTTCCGCGCCGTCGGATTTCGGCCGCAATGTGCTGCTGCCCTGGCTCGACGAGTTCCAGGCCGAGCACCCGTTATTGCACGTGCGCCTGCTGCTCGGCGACCGCAACGCAGACCTCTATCGCCAGCCGGTGGATATCGCCATTCGCTACGGCGCGCCGGAAGATTCCAGTCTGGTGGCGCTGCCGTTGGCACCCAACAACCGCCGCGTGTTATGTGCCTCGCCGGCCTACCTGAACAAACACGGCGAACCGCTGCGGGTCGACCAACTGGCGCAGCACAATTGCCTGCTGTACATGCTCGGCGGCCGCCTGCACGAGCGCTGGCGGTTTATCGATGGCAAGCGTGAACTCAGCGTGACGGTGGGCGGTAATCAGGTCAGTGACGATGCCGACGTGGTGCGCCGCTGGGGCGTGGCCGGGCGCGGCGTTATGTACAAATCCTGGCTGGACGTTGCCGCCGACGTGAAGGCCGGGCGCCTAAAGGTGTTGTTGCCGGAACTGCGTGGCGAGCCGGCGGCTCTTAACCTAATCTGCACCCATCGCGCCCAACTGAGTAAAACGGTGTACTTGCTGCGTGAGTTCATTCAACTGCGTTGTAGCCAACTGCTCGAAGCCAAGCCGTAGTGCCGCCCAACGAAACGGCATGTGCGGCAAATGGCTCGTGCGCCGGGGCTTGTCATCGCGCCGCGCGCTGGTAGAGTCGCGCGCCATGATCGCCTCCCCCTCCCATCGCTCGCTCGTTGCCTGGCTGCTGTATTTCAGCGTGCTGTTCAACGTGCTCGCCTGCGGCATTGGCCACGGGCAGATGATGGGCTTGAGCTTGAATGGTCTGGGCGGCGCCTTCTGCTCCGCCGACAACGGCGCCGGCCCGACGCTGGATTCGGGCAGCGGCTCGATCAACGACGACAGCGCCACCCCGTCGTTTAACTGTCCCCTCTGCGGCGCCATCAGCCTCGGCTTGGCGCTGCTGTTCTGCCTGAGCTGGCTGCTGCGCCCGCGCCGCGACCGTCTCCCGGCCTGGGAGCCGCGCAGCAAAGCGCCGCCCCGTTACTTGTGGCCCTCGGCCAACCCCCGCGCTTCCCCGATCTGAACACGCTGTTCTGCTGCTAACCCCGTGTTCATTTTTTGGAGAAGTGTGATGACCCTGTTCAAGTCCTTGTTTCTGAGCGCGCTGCTGAGCGTGTCGTTTGCTGCCGTGGCCCACGAGTACGAAGTGGGCGAGCTGCATATCGATCATCCGTGGTCGCGCGAAATGCCGCCGGGCGCCCCCACGGCGGCGGCCTATTTCATCGTGCACAACAAAGGCGCCAGCGCTGACCGGTTGGTCTCGGTGGCAACCCCGGCGGCCGGCAAAGCCGAGATGCACGAGCACATCGACCAGAACGGCCTGATGAAAATGCAGCAGGTGCAGTTCGTCACCGTGCCGGCTGGCGGCGAAGCGACCTTCGCGCCCATGGCCTACCACGTGATGCTGTTCAACCTGAAACAACCGCTCAAAGACGGCGAGCGCTTTCCCCTGACCCTGACGTTTGAAAAAGCGGGCGAGGTGACCGTGCAGGTGGCCGTGCAAAAAGATGCACCGCCTGCGCAGCACGATATGTCCAAGCACGACATGTCTGAGCACAGCAACTAACACGCCGGGGGAAAGTGTATGAGCAAGGCGCCTGTCTCGTTCTACAACCAGGCCTGGCGATGGCATTTCTACGCCGGGCTTTTTGTCATTCCTTTTATGGTGATGCTGTCGCTGACCGGCATCATTTATCTGTTCAAACCGCAGCTCGATAACCTGATGTACGCCGACCTGCTGGAAGTCAATCCGATTGGCCAACGCCTGAGCGCCGAAGCGCAACTGGCGCGGGTGCAAGCGGAGTATCCCCAAGCCGCCGTGAGCCAATATCTGCCGCCGGTGGACGAGCGCCACAGCGCGCAGTTCGTGGTGACCGAGGCGGGGCGCAAGCTCAATCTGTTTGTCGACCCGTACAGCGGCACGGTGCTCGGCAGCCAGGACGCGCAGAACAACCTGCAAGCCATCGCCCGCGCGCTGCATGGCGAGCTGATGATCGGCACGGTCGGCGACCGGCTGGTGGAATTGGCCGCCGGGTGGGGCGTGGTGCTGGTGGTGTCGGGCCTGTACCTGTGGTGGCCGCGTGGTCGCTGGGGCGCGGGCGTGTTGTGGCCGCGCATGGCGGCGCGGGGGCGTTTGTTCTGGCGCGACGTGCACGCGGTGACCGGCTTTTGGGGTTCGCTGCTGTTGCTGTTTATGCTGCTCACCGGCATGACCTGGACCGGCTTCTGGGGCAAAAGCTTTGCGGACGTGTGGAACCAGTTTCCGGCCGCCATGTGGAACGACGTGCCTAAATCCGGCGCCGAAGCCCGCAGCCTCAATACCCGCGATTCGCAGACCGTGCCCTGGGCCGTTGAGAACACGCCGCTGCCCGCTTCCAAGCCGCCGGCTGTTGATCCCCATGCGGCGCACAACGGCCACCACATGGCCGACATGGCGCCCGCCGCCGGCGGCCAGATTCCGTTACAACAGGTGGTCGATATCGCCCAGGCCAACAACGTGACGCCGGGCTACAGCATCACCCTGCCGCAGGGGGCAGAGGGCGTTTACACCATCGCGGTCTTCGCCGACGACCCGCGCAACGACGCCACGCTGCACGTCGACCAATACAGCGGCCAGGTGCTCGCCGACGTGCGCTGGCAGCACTACAACCTGGTGGCCAAGAGCGTGGAAACCGGGGTGATGCTGCACGAAGGCAAACTGTTCGGCCTGGCCAACCAGCTGATTATGTTGGCCGTGTGCCTGCTGATTTTGCTCAGCTCGGTGAGTGGTCTGGTGATCTGGTGGAAGCGTCGGCCGCAAGGCCAACTCGGTGTACCGCCGCTGCGCCATGACTTGCCGCTGTGGAAAACGGCGGTGGTGATCATCATCGCGTTGGGCGTGGCGTTTCCGCTGGTGGGCATGTCGCTGGTGGTGATTGGGGTGTTGGATTGGTTGGTGGTTTCGCGGGTGAGACGGATGGAGACGGCGTAGGCCGCCTGCCCTCACCCCCAGCCCCTCTCCCGCGCGCGGGCGAGGGGAGCCGATCGGCGCAGCGCTTTGGCTTTTCGTCCCCTCTCCCTGAGGGAGAGGGCTAGGGTGAGGGGGAGACGCCACCGCCAATCTAAAGGCTCAACCCTTAACCAACCGCGCATCCAAACTATTCTGCGCCAACCGCTGCGCCTGCTCCTGGGTCATGCCCAAGTGCTCGTGCAGCGCCATGAAGTTTTCAGTCACGTAGCCGCCGAAATACGCCGGATCGTCCGAATTCACCGTCACTTTCACGCCCTGTTCGAGCATGTCGAGGATGTTGTGCTGGCCCATGTGGTCGAACACGCAGAGCTTGGTGTTGGACAGCGGGCACACGGTCAGCGGAATTTGCTCGTCGATGATTCGCTGCATCAAACGCGGGTCTTCGCTGGCGCGTACGCCGTGGTCGATGCGGCTGATTTTCAGCAGATCCAGCGCTTCCCAAATGTACTCGGGCGGGCCTTCTTCGCCGGCGTGCGCCACGGTGAGGAAACCTTCGCTGCGCGCTCGGTCGAACACGCGCTGGAATTTGCTCGGCGGGTGGCCCATTTCCGAACTGTCGAGGCCGACGGCGAAAAACGCGTCGCGAAACGGCAACGCCTGGTCGAGGGTTTGCTGCGCGGCGTCTTCGGGCAGGTGCCGGAGAAAGCTCAAGATCAAGCCGCTGTTCACGCCCAGTTGCTCGCGGCCATCTTTGAGCGCAGTGGCGATGCCATTGAGCGCCACTTCGAAGGGAATGCCACGATCGGTATGGGTTTGCGGGTCGTAAAAGGGTTCGGTGTGCACCACGTTCTGCGCTTTGCAGCGTTGCAGGTAGGCCCAGGTCAGGTCGTAAAAATCCTGCTCGGTACGCAGCACGTCGGCGCCTTGGTAGTAGAGGTCGAGAAACTCTTGCAGGTTGTTGAAGGCGTAAGCGCTGCGCAGCGCTTCGACGTCGTTCCAGGGCAGGGCAATCTTGTTGCGCTCAGCCAATGTGAACAGCAACTCCGGCTCCAGCGAGCCTTCCAGGTGCAGGTGCAATTCGGCTTTGGGCAGGGCGTTGAGCCAGTCGTACATGGTGGGCACCTTGTCAGTTGGAAATGCCGGCTAGTTTAGCTGACCGTGAAGACAGAATCCCGCACGCGATTCTCTCTGAACGGATGCGCACGTAGACTGCCGAAACATTTTGTTGCCACGGAGCGCCGACATCCCATGCTTGCCCACCTCAAGAACGAAAAGATGCTGCTGATCGCCATCCTGGCGGTGGCGATTGCCTATCCGCTGGAGCATGTGCTGCTGCATTCGGGGCAAGCCGTCGCGCTGGTCAGCGCATTGGTGCTGGTGGCGGCAATCATCTGCGCCTCGATGCGCGTGGCGCACCACGCCGAGCTGCTGGCGCACCGGGTGGGCGACCCCTACGGCACCATGATCCTCACCTCGGCCGCCGTGCTGGTGGAAGTGGTGGTGCTGGGCATCATGATGAGCAACGAAGCGTCACCAACCCTGGTGCGCGACACCATTTATTCGGCAGTGATGCTCGACATCAACGGCATCCTCGGCCTTGCCGCGTTGATGGGCGGCCTCAAGCACGGCGAGCAGCCGTACAACGACGACTCCGCGCGCAGCTACAGCGTGATGATCCTCACCGCCATGGGCATTTCCATGATCGTGCCGGAGTTCGTTCCGGACAACTCGTGGAAAGCCTATTCGGCGTTCACCATCGTCATGATGGTCATGCTCTACGGCTTGTTCCTGCGCATGCAGGTCGGCCCGCACAGTTACTTCTTCAGCTACAGCTACCCGGAAAAACGCCGCGCCAACGCCCAGGAAGAAGAGCGCGAGAGCAAGTCGTTGTCGATTGGTTTGCTGATCGTCGGCGTGGTGGTGATCGGTGCCTTGGCGGAGGTGATGTCCAAAGCCCTCGACCTCGGCCTGGAGGGCACCGGCGCGCCTCCCGTGTTAGCGGCGCTGTTGGTGGCCGGCATTTCCGCCGCCCCGGAAATTCTCACCGCCTTGCGCGCGGCCATGGCCAACCGCATGCAATCGGTGGTGAACATCGCACTCGGTGCTTCGCTGTCGACGGTGATTCTCACCGTGCCGGTGATGGAAGGCATCGCGCTGTACACCGGTCAGCCGTTCATCATGGCCATGACGCCGGTGCAAACCATGATGGTGTTTATCACCTTGGTGGTGGCGGCCATCAACCTCAACGACGGCGAGACCAACGCCATTGAAGGCATGACCCACTTTGCGTTGTTTGCGACGTTTTTGATGCTGACGTTTATCGGCCTGTAAACCGCGCCCTCACCCCCAGCCCCTCTCCCGTGCCGGGCGAGGGGAGACAAACGCCGTGCGCCCCTCTAGCGCGATTTGACCCCCTCTCCCGTTTACGGGAGAGGGTTGGGGTGAGGGCGGCTCTTACCAAGCAATCGCTTCGCCCTGGTAATCAATAAACCGATGCCCACCCACGCCGGCTTGTTTGTTGATTTGCGCCACCATCCCTTTGCAACTGGTCTCGATATCCAGTGTTGCGCCTTCGCCGCCCATGTCGGTTTTCACCCAGCCTGGATGCATCGACAACACGGTCAGCCCGTCAACTGGCAGCTCACACACGAAACTGTTGGTCATCGAATTCAGCGCCGCCTTGCTGGCCTTGTACAGCGCCATATTGTTGCCCTCGGGAATGGCCACGCTGCCCAGCACCGAACTCATAAAAGCGAGCACGCCGTCGGGCGTGTTGATCTGCGCCACCAGCCGTTGCGCCAGGCGGATCGGGGCGATGGCGTTGGTCATAAACAGCTGGCCGATTTCCTCGACGGTGGCCTGTTCAACAGACTGATGAGACGGGCCGGAAACGCCGGCATTGATAAACACCAGATCAAACGTCTGCCCAGTCACGCGCTGCTGAAACGCGCTGACTTGCGCGCCGTCGTTCATCTCCAGTTGCTCGACCTTTACCCCGGCCAGCGCCTGCAATGCATCGACGCCATTCTGGCTGCGAACGGTGGCCGTCACCTGCCAGCCATCGGCGTGCAGCTGGCGCACCAAGCCCAGCCCGAGGCCGCGCGAGGCGCCGATGATCAGTGCGGATTTTGTCTGTGCCATGGTCGGCTCCTGTTGAAAGGGTAGGGAGCACAGCATAGCCGGGGGACGGAGGGGCGGCTGAAAAGCTCGAGGCTAAAGCCTCTCCTACAGGTAACTTTTAGCTCCTGTGGGAGCGGCTTTAGCCGCGAGTTTTTTGCTGCACCGCTACAGCGCTTCCTGCTCGCGGATGTACGCGTACGTATCGGCAAACCGTGACATCAAATACGCCACGCTGGTCACCGGCGGGTACTTCGGCGGGTGGCTGTCGTCCGAGCAGCCCGGTAGGCAACTGATCACGGTGTCCGGGTGCGGCTCGGCAAAGAACGGCATGGAATAGCGATCCACGCCCAGCGGGCTGATTACCCGATGTGGCGTCGACTTGTACCAGTCGTTGCTCCAGCGCGCCATCATGTCGCCAAGGTTGACCACAAAGGTGCCGGCAATCGGCGGCGCGTCAATCCATTCGCCCTTGACGTTTTGCACCTGCAAGCCGCCAGCGTCGTCCTGGTACAGCAAGGTGATACAGCCGTAATCGGTGTGCGCGCCGGCGCCCTGTTGCTCGGCGCTGCTGGCGGTGTGGCGCGGCGGGTAGTGGATCATGCGCAGCACGCTGATGGGCTCGTTAAAGCGCACATCGAAAAAGTCGCGGTCGATATCCAGCGCAATGGTCATGGCCCGCAACAGTGTTTTCGCCAGCGCTTGCATGTCGACGTAATGCTGTTCCATCAACGCTGCCCAACCGGGTTGGTCCGGGTGGCGATTCGGCCCGCGCAGCGGCTTGCCGGCCAGCACTTCCGGGTGGTCGGCGGGCATATGAAAGCCCATGTCGAAGGTTTCTTTCAGGTCGCTCGGCTTGGTCGGGTCGAGCTGTTCGGTGGCGATACCGCCGTAGCCGCGATGGTGCTCGCTCTGGGTGATGTCGATGCGCAGCTTGTCGGCTTCGCTGCTGGCGAAAAACGTCTTCGCCGCGTTGAGCAAATCGTCGATGCGTTGCGCGCTGATCGGGTGGCCCTTGATATAGAAAAAGCCCCACTCGCGGCAGGCGGCGTCGATCTGTTTGGCAACGCTCAGCCAGCCGGCGTCGTCGTGTTGGTACAGCGGGGCAATGTCGATAATGGGAAGGGAATTGGGCATGTCGGCTCCAAGCTGCTCAGGTCTTCTCGTACCCGTAGCGAAGAGGCGGTTCTGCTGAGCCATTCAGCAGGGACGGCACGGATAGCAACTGCAAAAAGGGCACCCCGCGAGGTGCCCCGGTTTAACGCGGCACCTTTACTTCGGCAATTCGGCTTTGACGTTCTCGACGTAGTAATTCATCGAGGCCAGTTCCGCTTCGGTGGCGACCACGCCAGCCGGAATTTTCACCGCACCGGTTTGGTCCTTGATCGGGCCAGTGAACGGGTGGAAGGCGCCGGACTTGATGTCGGCAATAATTTTTTCCGCCTCGGTTTTTACATCAGCCGGCACGATGTCGCTGATCGGCAACTCCACGGTGCCGTCCGCCAGCCCGCCCCAGAAATCTTGCGATTTCCACGTGCCGTCGAGCACTGCTTGGGTCGACTTGATGTAGTGCGGACCCCAGTTGTTGACGATGGATGTCAGCACCGCTTTCGGCCCGAAGTGCGCCATGTCGGAGGCGTAGCCCACCGAGTACACACCGCGACGTTCGGCGGTCTGGATTGGCGCCGGGCTGTCGGTGTGCTGGAACACCACGTCGACGCCCTGATCGATCAGCGCGTTGGCGGCGTCGGATTCTTTGCCCGGATCGAACCAGGAGTTCACCCACACCACTTTCATTTCGGTGCCGGGGTTGTACTTGTCCAGCGCCAGTTGGATGGCGTTGATGTCGCGGATCACTTCCGGAATCGGGAACGAGGCGACGTAGCCGACCTTCTTGGTCTTGGTCATTTTCGCCGCGAGGTAGCCGCCCACATAACGGCCTTCATAGGTGCGCGCCAGGTAAGTGCCGAGGTTTTTGTCCTGCTTGTAGCCGGTGGCGTGCTCAAAGGTGACGCCGGGGAATTGCTTGGCCACTTTCAGCGTTGGGTTCATGTAGCCGAACGAGGTGGTGAAAATCAGCTTGTAGCCGCCCTTGGCCATATTGCGGATCACGCGTTCGGCGTCGGCGCCTTCGGGCACGTTTTCGACAAAGCTGGTATCGACCTTGTCGCCGAGCGCTTCGGCCATCGCCTTGCGGCCTTGCTCGTGCTGATAAGTCCAGCCGTGATCGCCCACCGGGCCTATGTAAACAAACCCCACCTTCAGCGGTTCAGCGGCCGAAGCGCCCAACGTGGCGCTGAAACCGAGTGCGGCGATCAGGGTCCGCAGCAGGGGCTTTTTAAATGTGTTCTGCATAGCGAATGGAGCTCCAGTGGTGTGTGTCGTTGTTTTTTGAATGGCTGGCGAGAGCAATTGCAAAAAATTGACCAACTGGACAAATAACCGCTGCCGCCGCGTAGAAACGGGGCGCCAGCGGTTACCGGCATGCAGCGAGAGAACGCTGTTGGTGCGTGGCGCCGCGTGGGCGCTGTGATGTGGTGCAGAGGCCGGGTTTAACCGGCGATCAACGCTTTTGCCGCCTGGCGGTGGTCGGCGATCAGCTGGGCAACATCCAACCCTTCAATCTGCCCGTCCACCACACGCCATTCGCCGCCGATCATCATGCGGTCGGCTCGATCTGCGCCGCACAACAGCAACGCGGAAACCGGGTCGTGGCTGCCCGAGAAGCGCAGCTCGTCCTGCTTGAAAAACGCCAGGTCCGCCTGTTTACCCACCGCCAGCTCGCCAATATCCGTGCGGCCCAGCAATTTCGCCGAGCCTTTGCTCGCCCAACCCAACGCCAGCTCCGGGGTGATTTTCTCAGCGCCGTAACGCAGGCGTTGGATGTACAGCGCCTGCCGCGCTTCGAGAATCATGTTCGAGCCATCGTTCGAAGCCGAGCCGTCCACACCAATACCGATGGGCGCGCCGGCCGCTTCCAGGTCCACCGTCGGGCAAATGCCCGAGGCCAGGCGCATGTTCGAACTTGGACAATGGCAGATACCGGTGCCGGCCGCGCCGAGGCGGGCGATTTCGTCCGGGTTGAAGTGAATGCCATGGGCGAGCCAGGTGCGGGAACTGAGCCAGCCGACGCTGTCGAGATAATCCACAGTGCGCAGGCCGAACCGTTGCAGGCAGAAGTCTTCTTCATCCAGCGTTTCGGCCAGGTGCGTGTGCAAGCGCACGTCCAGCCGCTCAGCCAGTTCGGCGCTCTGGCGCATGATGTCCTGGGTGACCGAAAACGGTGAGCACGGCGCGAGGGCAATCTGAATTTGCGCGCCATCGCCGCGCTCGTGGTACTGCTCGATCAGGCGTTGGCTGTCGGCCAGAATCACCTCGCCTTGCTGCACCGTTTGCTGCGGCGGCAAGCCACCATCGGCCTCGCCCAGGCTCATGGAACCGCGCGTAAGCATGGCGCGCATGCCCAGCTCGCGCACCACATCAACCTGCACATCAATGGCGTTTTCCAGGCCGCCGGGGAACAGGTAATGGTGATCGGCCGCCGTGCTGCAACCGGACAACAGCAACTCGGCCAGCGCCACCTTGGTCGCCAGCGCCAGCTTTTCCGGCGTCAACCGCGCCCACACCGGGTACAAGGTTTTCAGCCACGGAAACAGCGGCTGATTAACCACCGGGCCCCAGGCACGGGTGAGGGTTTGATAGAAGTGGTGATGGGTGTTGATCAGGCCCGGCAGCAACACATGCTCGCGGGCATCGAAGGTGGAATCACACGGGCGGGAAGGAGATTGGCCAGCGCCGAGCACTTCAGCGATAACCCCGTTTTCCACCACCAGACCGCCAGCGGCGTCGAGTGAATTAGCAGTGAAAACGGCGAGGGGATTTTTGATCCAGAGACGGGTAGCTGCCATGTGAGCAGGCTCCTTGAGGTTGATTTCAGGTAGCCAGCTCAGTGTTGCCCTGTCTGCTGATCCAGGTAGCCGTAAGGCGTGGGGGCGACAATACCTAACTGGGTGGTCAGGATCAACTGCCGACGCCTGACGGTTACCATCGTTGTTAACACCGAAGCTGCAAGCAACCGAGATCCTGTAGGAGAGGCTTCAGCCTCGATAGCGATCGCAAATTCACCCCCTCACCAAAAGGCAACGGAATGCCTAAATCCTCACACCTTAGAACCGGCAGATACTCCGAAGAGGGCCGGATTTACTTCATTACCGCTGCCGTGCGGGGCCGCAAGCCGGTGTTCACCGACTTCCACCTCGGGCGCCTCTTGGTGGCCGAATTGCGCAGCGCACATGAAGACGGTCTGGCTGAATCTCTGGCGTGGGTCATCATGCCCGACCATTTCCATTGGCTGGTATCGCTAAGCCGAGGCTCTTTGGCGACGTTGATTCAGCGTGTGAAAGGTCGGAGCGCGCTGCGGATAAATAAGAAATCGGGAGGCGTTGGTTCGTTTTGGCAGAACGGATATCACGAGCACGCGTTGCGATTTGACGACGATCTTCCCGCATTCGCTCGTTACGTGGTTGCGAACCCGTTGCGCGCTGGTCTAGTCGAACGCATCGGTGACTACCCGCTGTGGGACGCGGTTTGGCTTTAGATCCAATCGCGGCTAAAGCCGTTCCCACAGAAATTCCGCGGTCCTGTGGGAGCGGCTTTAGCCGCGATGCGGTTTGGTGAAGCGCATCGGTGACTACCCGCTGTGGGACGCGGTTTGGCTGTAGATCCAATCGCGGCTAAAGCCGCTCCCACAGAAATTCCGCGGTCCTGTGGGAGCGGCTTTAGCCGCGATGCGGTTTGGTGAAGCGCATCGGTGACTACCCGCTGTGGGACGCGGTTTGGCTTTAGATCCAATCGCGGCTAAAGCCGCTCCCACAGAAATTCCGCGGTCCTGTGGGAGCGGCTTTAGCCGCGATGCTTTTAATGCCCCGGCTGCCACGGTTTGCCCAGCGACACCGGCGCAAACAACCGGGTTTTGATGGCGTCTCGCGAGAGCAGGACCAGCACCACAATCGTGGCGACGTACGGCAGCATCGCCAGCAGGTTGGAGGGCACGGACAAACCAATGCCCTGCGCGACCAAATGCAGAATGCTGGCCAGGCCAAAGAGGTAGGCGCCAAGCAATACGCGGAATACGCGCCAGCTGGCGAATACCACCAGCGCCAGGGCGATCCAGCCGCGGCCGGCGGTCATGTTTTCGGCCCACATTGGCGTGTAGGCGAGGGACAGGTAGCCGCCCGCCAACCCGGCCATGGCGCCGCCGAACATCACAGCCAACGTGCGCACGCGTAGCACCGGCAAACCCATGGCGCTGGCGGCGTCGGGGTTCTCGCCGACGGCCTGGATGATTAAACCGATGCGGCTTTTCAGCAGCACCCACGCCACCGCCGCGAACAGGGCGAAGGACAGGTAAATCAAGGCGTCCTGGGCGAAGAGCATGCGGCCGATCAAGGGGATGTCGCTGAGCAGCGGAATGACCAGCGGCTCGAAGCCGGCCAATGGCTTGCCGACCCAAGCGGCGCCGATGAAGGAGGAGAGGCCGACGCCAAAGATGGTCAGCGCCAGGCCGGTGGCGACCTGATTGGCGTTAAAGCCCAGGGCCACCGTGGCGAACAGCATCGACAACAACATGCCCGCCGCCATCGCCAGCAACACGCCGAGCCACAGGCTGCCAGTGCTGAAGGCGACGATAAAACCGATCACCGCGCCGAACAGCATCATGCCTTCCTGGCCAAGGTTGAGAACGCCGCTTTTCTCGCAGATGAGTTCGCCCAGCGCCACCAGCAGCAACGGTGTGCCGGTGCGGGCCATGGCGAAAAGGATGTTGCTTAATAGGTCGAGATCCATCGGGTGTTGCTCCGGGAATTATGTAATGGCGAACGGCTTGCCCTCTCCCCCAGCCCCTCTCCCGCAAGCGGGCGAGGGGAGCACAATCGCGTGCGGTCTGGCTCCCTCTCCCCTCGTGGGAGAGGGTTGGGGTGAGGGGGGACCTTTAGGCCGCCGCCTCGTTAACCGCCAACCGCCGCTTCCAAACCGCCTTCAGCCGCGGCCGATACAAAATCAACACATCACACGCCAGCAGGAAAAACAGCATCATTCCCTGGAACAACTGGGTGATCGCCTGAGGCAAGTTCAGGCTCAACTGCGCGCTCTCGCCACCGAGGTAGAGCAAGGCCATCAGCAGGCTGGCGAAGACGATGCCGAGCGGATTCAAGCGCCCGAGAAACGCCACGGTGATCGCGGCGTAGCCATAGCCCGGCGACACTTGCGGCACCAGTTGGCCAATCGGCCCAGCCACTTCGCTGACGCCGGCCAAGCCGGCCAGCGCGCCGCTGACCAGCAGCGCAAACCAGACCAGGCGCTTCTCGCGAAAACCGACAAAGCCGGCCGCGCGACGGTCCAGCCCAAGCACTTTGATCTGAAAGCCCAGAAAGCTTTTTTGCAGCAGTACCCACACCGCGACCAGTGCCAGCAAGGCGAAGTAGATGCCGGCGTGCAGACGGCCGTCTTCGCTCATCAGCGGCAGGCGCGCCATGTCGCCGAACATGGCCGACTGGGGAAAGTTGTAGCCCTCGGGGTCTTTCAGCGGGCCGTGCACGAAGTACAGCAGCAGGTTCAGGGCGATGTAGTTGAGCATGATGCTGGTGAGGATTTCGTTGGCGTTGAACTGCGTGCGCAACCACGCCGTAAGCCCGCCCCACGCAGCGCCGGCGAAGGTGCCGGCGAGCAGCACCCAGGCCAATGCCCAGCGGCTTTCCCAGTCGATGATATGCACCGCCACCGCGCTGCCGGCCAGGGCGCCGAGCAGCAGTTGGCCTTCGGCGCCGATGTTCCAGATGCGCGCTTGGTACGCCACTGCAAGGCCCAACGCACACAGCAGAATCGGCAGCGCCTTGACCAGTAATTCCGACACGCCGTACCAGTCGCTTACCGGTGCGATCAACAGGGTGTGCAGGGTTTTAACCGGGCTCAGCCCCAACAGTAAAAACAGCAACGAGCCGCAGATCAGCGTCAGCACGGCGGCCAGCAGTGGCGATAGCCAGAGCATGGCGCGCGATTGCTGGCCGCGCGGTTCTAGGGATAACAACATGCAGGTGCTCCGTCAGCTCAAGGTGGCAGCGCTGGCGGCGCTGGTGTCGGTGGAAAAATGCGGCGCCTGGGGCGCGAATTGGCCGGCCATCCAGCGCCCGACATCAGCAGGCGTGGTGCCGGCGGTGGCGGCCAGTGGCGACAGCGTGCCGCTGGAGAGCGCGCCGATGCGGTCGCTGATCTGGAACAGTTCGTCGAGGTCTTCGCTGATCACCAGAATCGCCGCGCCGGCATCGCGCAGGGCAATCAAGGCGCGGTGAATGGCAGCCGCTGCGCCGACGTCCACGCCCCAGGTCGGGTGCGCGGCCACCAGCAGTTTTGGCTGCTGCATGATTTCCCGGCCGAGGATGAATTTCTGCAAATTGCCGCCCGACAGGCTGCGCGCGGCGGCTTCGGCGTCCGGCGTTTTTACCGCGAAGCGCTGAATGATCGCCTCGGCAAAGGCCAGCACCTTGGCGCGCTGAATCAGCCCCTTGCTCACGAGCCCTTGTTGAAAAGCGCTGAGCAAAGCGTTGTCGCTCAGGGACATATCCGGCACCGCGCCATGGCCCAGGCGCTCGGCCGGCACAAAGGCCAGCCCGCGCTGGCGGCGCGCGTCGGGGTAAAGGTTGGCGATGGGCTGGTCGTCGAGGCTGATGCGTTCGCGCTCGCCGCGTGCCAGCCGCACTTCACCGCTGAGCAGGGCGAGCAGTTCGTCCTGGCCATTGCCGGCCACGCCCGCAATGCCGACGATTTCACCGCTGCGCACTTCCAGGCGCAGGTTGCTCAACGACGTGCCGAAGGGATCAATGTTGTGCCAGGTGACGTCATCCACGCGCAGCCGCACGCGCCCACCGCTGACTTTCGGGTACTCGCTTTCCAGCCCCTCGGCGTCGCCGACCATCAGCCGCGCCAGCTCCAGGTCCGAGCATTCAGCCGGCACGCAATGCCCCGACACTCGGCCGCCGCGCAGCACCGTGGCGCTCTGGCACAAGGCGCGCACTTCGCCGAGTTTGTGGCTGATAAACAGAATGCTGCAGCCCTCGGCGGCCAGGCGGCGCAGGGTGGCGAAGAGCTCGTCGGCTTCCTGCGGCGTGAGCACGGAGGTGGGCTCGTCGAGAATCAACAGCTTGATGTCTTGCATAAGGCAGCGAACGATCTCCACGCGCTGGCGCTCGCCAATGGACAAACTGTGCACCAACCGCTGCGGCTCCAGCGCCATGCCATAGCGCTGCGACACTTCGCGAATGCGCGGTTCCAACTGCTTCGGCGTGCCGGCCTCGCTGCCCATGGCCAGGGCAATGTTCTCGGCCACGGTGAGGGTTTCGAACAGCGAGAAATGCTGGAACACCATGCCGATGCCCAGGCCGCGCGCCATCGCCGGGTCGCGCATGGCCAGGGCTTGACCGTGCCAGACGATGCTGCCGCTGTCGGGCTGGGTGACGCCGTAGATGATCTTCATCAACGTGCTTTTGCCCGCACCGTTTTCGCCCAGCAGCGCATGGATATGCCCCGGCTCGATGCTCAGATCAATGCGGTCGTTGGCCAGGCAGCCGGGGTAGCGCTTGGTAATGCCGCGCAGTTGCAAGCGGTGCGTTGGGGGGGAACTGGACATGGTGGCTGACTCGGGAAAATACGACTGAGTCAGGGGTAAGCAAAAACTTGGCCAGTGGGTCAGAAAGTTGGGGTGGTGGTGTTAAAAAGTTGACCGTGGTGGGCCCATCGCGGCTAAAGCCGCTCCCACAGGTTGGCACAAAAACTGTGGGAGCGGCTTTAGCCGCGATGCTCTTCCAGACGCCGTAAAACAACCCGCCCCCGACTGATGTCGCCAATTACCCGCTGTAGCTCAGCGAACCGCGCCTCGGGAATAGCCAGCTGCAGCGTGGCCCCCTCACCGTCATACACCTCGCTCTCCAACAGCGCCTCCAACTCCCCCAGCCGCGCTTTCAGAATGGGCAGTTCGGCAAACTGGCAGTGGCAGGCGCAGCTCACTCGGCTGACCAGCTCCACTCGCTCGCCGCCTTGCAGGCACTTGCTCGCGCCGCCGCCGTAGGCGCGGGCCAGGCCGCCGGTGCCGAGCTGGATGCCGCCGTACCAGCGAATCACCAGCACCACCACGTTGTCGCAGTCTTGTCCTTCGATGGCGGCCAGAATCGGCCGGCCGGCGGTGCCGCCCGGTTCGCCGTCGTCGCTGAAGCGGTATTGCTGGCCGACTTTCCAGGCCCAGCAGTTGTGGGTGGCGGAGAGGTCGCTGTGGTGTTCGATAAACGCCTGCGCCTCGGCCGCGCTGGTGACTGGCGCAGCCAAGGTGTGGAAACGGCTTTTTTTGATTTCCTCGCGGTACTCGCAAGGCTGGACCAGGCTGAACGGCATCAGGCGCTTGGCGGCGTCAGCCCGCAGCCTTTGAGGATGATGTGAATCAGGGTATCGGTGGCCACGGCGAAGTCTTCCTTGGCGAGCTTTTTACGCCCGGTGAGGCGGCACACTTGCTGGTTGAAGTCGGCGTAATGCTGGGTGCTGCTCCACAGCAGAATGATCAAGTGCACCGGGTCGACCGGGTCGATTTTGCCCGCTGCAATCCAGGCTTCGAACACCGCCGCGCGGCCGCGAAACCAGGTCAGGTAATCCTGGTTGAAGTACTCCGACAGGCACTCGCCGCCGCCAATCACTTCCATGGCGAAAATTTTCGAGGCCAGCGGTTGGCGCCGGGAGAATTCCATTTTGGCGCGAATGTAAGCAGCCATCGCCTGCGCCGGATCGTCTTCGGCGGTGAGGTTGTTAAACGTGCTGTCCCACAGTTCGAGAATGTTGCTCAGCACCGCCAGATACAGCCCCAGCTTGTTGCTGAAGTAGTAATGCAGGTTGGCTTTGGGCAGGCCTACAGTCTGCGCGATGGTGTTCATGCTGGTGCCTTTGAACCCGTGGCGAGCGAATTCTTCCTCGGCGGCGAGCAGAATCGCTTCTTCGTTTTTCTGGCGAATACGCCCGGCCGGTTTGCCGGTGTTTTTGGCGGTGTGCGCGGGGACTTCGAAGTTCATAAGTACAACCGAACCGTTGAGGATGGGGAGCCTGTGCACTGATAACCCAGGCGGCTGCACACTGACAAGCGGGCGTCGCAGAAAAAGCCGTGTATGTCGCCTTCAGTGCAGGGCGTGCACCGTCGTTGTGCGCAACCGCCGCTGCCGTGCGCAGTTTTGTGGCCGCGCGGTTCGGTGCTGCTGCCGCTCGGTTCTGTCCGTATGGTCAACAAAGGCTGCTGGCATCGGCGTTTCCACAACTTGGCACAGCCTCTGCAAAGACCTCCCCGAGTAGAAGCGGTTAGCGTCGAGGCAGTTCATTCGACGTAGGACATTGCTCTTGCGGCCACCCCGGCCGCACACCCGGTTGCGGGTGCTTGATCCTGGCGATTGCCCGGACGAGAGAGAGGTCAGCCATGAACCGTTTTTGCCAGTTCCTCATGCCGTCGCCCGCCACAGGTTTGTGCCTGTCGGCCTCTCGTTGCCGTGCCTTTTTCAGCTCCAGCATTGCCTCCGGTTTCCCTCGCAGCCTGGCGCGTTTTGCGCTGGGTGCGGCTTTCTCTGTGCCCTCCGTAAAAGAGACCATCACCATGAAGCACTTCGCCTTGAAAGCATGCGTCGCCCTGGGTTCCACCGCTTCTCTGCTGCTCAGCCTGGGCGTGCAGGCCAACGACAAAATCGTGTTGCTCACCTCCTGGTACGCGCAGGCCGAGCAGGGCGGTTTTTACCAGGCCAAGGCCAAAGGCATTTATGCCGAGAACGGCCTGGACGTGGAAATTCGCATGGGCGGTCCGCAGGTGAACGGCATGCAATTGCTGCTCAACAAACAGGCCGACGTGATCATCAACTACGACCTGCAAGTGCTCGCCAGCGTGCAGCAGGGCTTGCCCGTGGTGGCCATCGGCGCGCCGTTCCAGGGTGATCCGCAGGGCATGCTGACCCACGCCGATGTCACCAGCCTGGACGGCCTGAAAGACAAGAAAATTCTCGTCTCCACCTCGGGGCAAACCACCTGGTGGCCGTGGCTGAAAGGCAAGTACGGTTTCAGCGACGCCCAGGCGCGCCCGTACACCTTCAACCTGCAACCGTTCTTCGCCGACCCCAACACTGCGCAGCAGGGTTACCCGACTTCGGAATTGTTCCAGGCGCAGAAAGCCGGCGAGAAGGCCAACTTCTTTCTGTTCGCCGACGCCGGTTACCCGCCCTATGGCTCGACGCTGGTCACCCGCCAGGACGTGATCGCCAGCCGCCCTGAAGTGCTTCAGCGTTTCGTCAAAGCCAGCATGCAGGGCTGGAAAAGCTACCTGGCCGAACCCGCTGCCGCCAACGAGTTGATCAAGCACGACAACCCGAGCATGAACGACGAATTGCTCGCCTGGGGCGTGGCCAAGCTCAAGGAATACCGCCTGGTAGAAGGCGGCGATGCGCAGACCCAGGGCATCGGCACCATGACCGACGCGCGCTGGCAGGCGACCCGCGACTTCATGGTGAAAGCCAACCTGCTCAGCGCCGACGCCGATTGGAAAAAAGCCTACGACACCCGTTTCGTCCGCGACCTGAAGGTGCTGCCGGCCGCCGCCGACGTGGCGGCGCAGTAATTCATTTTTCCAGCCCTGCCGCAGAGCGCGGGCGTTAAAAGCTGTGATGAGGAAAATGCCATGCTTGTGACTCAACAACCCGTACTGCGCCGCTTCTGGTATGCACTCATGCCCGTGAGCCTGCTCGCCGACGGCCCGAAACCCTTCACACTGCTCAACGAACGCTTGGTGCTGTTTATGGGCAAAAAAGCCGATGGCGAAATGGGCCCGATTGCCCTGGCCGACCGCTGCTGCCATCGCACCGCGCAGTTGTCCAAAGGCTGGGTCGATGACGGCGTGATCGTGTGCGGCTACCACGGCTGGCGCTACGACGGCAGCGGCGCTTGCGTGTGCATTCCGCAGAAAGCCGACAACGCGCCGATACCCGCTGGCGCGCGCACTGATGCGTTTCACTGCCACGAAAAATACGGCTACGTGTGGGTGTGCCTGGGCGAGCCGCTGCAGCCGATTCCGCACTTCGACGAAGAAGGCCAGCCGCAATACCGGCGCATCTTCCAGTTCTACGAAGAATGGCAAACCAGCCCGCTGCGGTTTATGGAGAACTCGTTCGATAACTCGCACTTCAGCTTTGTGCACAAGGCCAACTTCGGCATGCTCAGCCAGCCCAAACCGTCGAAGTATTTGCTCGAGCAAAACGAGTGGGGCTTCGAGGCCGAAACCATCGTGCCGATCAACAATCCACCGGCCGGGCACCGCGTCACCGGCACCGACGCACCGACCACCACGCGTCACCTGTTCAACCGCTGGCACCTGCCGTTCGTGCGGCGTTTCGGCTGCACCTACCCCGACAGCGGCCTGCACCACATCATTTACAACTGCGCCACGCCCATCGACGACAAGCGTATTCAGCTGGTGCAGTGGCTGTACCGCAACGACAGCGAAGAGGCGTGCAGCACCGAGGAACTGATTGCCTGGGACGCGCCGATCACCCTTGAAGACAAAGAGATTCTCGAAGCCACCGACTACGACGCCTGCGTCGATACCCGTCGGCGCGTGGAGTTTCATATGGAGTCCGATAAGCCGGGCCTGATCATGCGCAAGATGCTCTTCGACCTGCTGCAAGCGCACGGCGAAGAAGAGCAATTCCGCCCCGCGGGCATGCCGCTATGAACGCCGCCTTCAACCTGCCCGTGAGCGAAGAGCCACCGGTGCTGCTGGCCAATCAGGTGGAGAAAACCTACGGCAACGGCACCCACGCGTTACAGAAAATGAAGCTGGAAATCGGCCGGGGCGAATTCGTGTCCTTGCTGGGCCCGTCTGGCTGCGGCAAGAGCACGCTGCTGAAAATGTTCGCCGGGCTGGAACAACCGTCGGCGGGTCATGTGCGCTGGTGGGGCAAAGGCGAAGTGGGCACCGACAGCGCCCAGCAAAAACTGGCGATGGTGTTTCAGGAAGCCACCTTGATGCCGTGGGCGAAGGTGGCCGACAACGTGCGCTTGCCGCTCGATTTGGCGCGCATTCCCCGCGCCAGCAGCGAGCCGAGGGTGCAAGCCGCGCTGGAGCTGGTGGGCCTGGGTAAATTCGGCGGCGTGTACCCGCGCGAGCTGTCGGGCGGCATGCAGATGCGCGCCTCGATTGCCCGCGCCTTGGCGACCGAGCCCAACTTGCTGCTGATGGACGAACCCTTCGGCGCGCTCGACGAATTCACCCGCAACCGCCTGGACAGCGACCTGCGCCAACTCTGGTCGCGCCGCGACCTGACCGTGGTGTTCGTCACCCACAGCATTTACGAAGCGGTGTTTTTGTCCTCGCGCGTGGTGGTCATGGGCGCGCGGCCGGGGCGGGTGATCGCCGATGTAAAAATTGACGGCCCGGCGGAACGTGACGAGGCGTTTCGCATGTCGGCAGGGTTTATCGAACAGTGCGCGCGGTTGTCGGCGTTGTTGGTGGAAGCGAATGGGGAGGGGCGTTGAATATGCGTCGCCTGCTGCCCTCACCCCTAGCCCCTCTCCCGCGCGCGGGAGAGGGGAATCTAACCGCGATCCCGCTTGCCTCCCCCTCGCCCGTTTACGGGAGAGGGGCTGGGGGTGAGGGCGCTTTTGATTTCAGTCCTACCGACAGGACCCACGCCATGAAAACCAAACCCTGGCTATCTAACCCCTCCGTGCAAAACATCCTCGCCCCGCTCCTGGTCGGCGCCGTACTGCTCGGCCTCTGGCAGCTGTTGTGCGTGGCGCTAAAAGTGCCGGTCTACTTGGTGCCCAGCCCCGCCGACATCGGCCGCACGCTGATCACCGACGGCCCAATGCTGCTCGGTGCGTTATGGATGACGCTGAAAATCACCTTCCTCTCGTTCGCCCTCGCCGTGGTGCTGGGCGTGCTGGCGGCGTTCCTGTTTGTACAGAGCCGCATCATCGAGGCCAGTCTGTTTCCTTACGCGATTCTGTTGCAGGTCACGCCAGTGGTGGCCATCGCGCCGCTGATCATTATCTGGTGCAGCAACGCCACGCTGGCGCTGGTGATTTGCGCCACGCTGGTGGCGATCTTTCCGGTGATTTCCAACACCGTGCTGGGGCTGCGCAGTGTTAACCCGGGGCTGCTCAATCTGTTTCGCCTGAACCGCGCGAGCCGCTGGCAGACGCTGGTGCGCCTGCGCATTCCCAGCGCCTTGCCGTATTTTTTCGGAGGACTGCGTATTGCCAGCGGTTTGGCGTTGATTGGTGCGGTGGTGGCGGAGTTTGTGGCTGGCACCGGGGGCACCAGCGCCGGGCTGGCGTATCAGATTTTGCAGGCCGGCTTTCAACTGAACATTCCGCGCCTGTTTGCGGCGCTTGTGCTGATCGCCCTGACGGGCGTGCTGCTGTTTAGCCTGATGGCAGCCTTGGCGCGTTATAGCCTTGGGCATTGGCATGAAAGCGAGCAGGGCTAATCAATGATTTCGGAGCACCTCGCATGACCCCCACCACCTCCTGGCTTATCCGCAATGCCAGCGCCATGCTCACCGGCAAACGCGGCGCCGAGTCGCGCCATGCCGGGCCGGACATGCGCATTGTCGAAGGCCGCATCGCGGCTATCGGCCACCTTGAACCGCAGCCGGGCGAAGCGCAGATCGATGCCCGTGATTGCGTGATTTATCCGGCCTGGATCAACACCCATCACCACCTGTTTCAGTCGCTGCTCAAGGGCGAGCCCGAGGGTTTGAATCAATCGCTCACGCCCTGGTTGGCGGCGACGCCGTACCGGTTTCGCGGCGCGTTTGACGAGCACAGTTTTCGCCTGGCCGCGCGCATTGGTTTGCTCGAGTTGCTGCGCTCAGGCTGCGCCACCGTGGCCGATCACCATTACCTGTATTACCCCGGCATGCCGTTCGATAGCGCGGCGATTCTGTTCGAGGAAGCCGACGCTCTGGGCCTGCGTTTTGTTCTTTGTCGCGGTGGCGCCACGCAGACGCGGCAGCTGGAAGCCGACCTGCCGCAAGCCATGCGCCCGGAAAAGCTCGATGACTACCTGGCCGACGTTGAACGCCTGACCGCCCTGTACCACGACCCTGCTGGCGTTGCCTTCCGGCGCATCGTCATGGCGCCGACCACCACCTTGCATTCCACCACGCCGGCCGAATTACGCGAGACCGCCACGGTGGCGCGCAAGCTGGGCCTGCGCATGCACAGTCACCTATCCGAAACCGTGGATTACCTCGACGCTGCCCGCGCCAAATTCGGCATGACGCCGGTGCAGTTTTGCGCCGAGCACGACTGGCTCGGCTCCGACGTTTGGTTCGCCCACTTGGTGAAATTGCTGCCAGAAGAAATCCAACTGCTCGGCCAGACCGGCACCGGCATCGCCCATTGCCCGCAAAGCAACGGCCGCTTGGGCAGCGGCATTGCAGACTTGCCGGCACTGGAAGCGGCGGGCGTGCCGGTGTCCATCGGCGTGGATGGCGCCGCCTCGAATGAAGCAGCCGACATGCTCTCGGAAACCCATGCCGCCTGGCTGCTACAGCGGGCGCGCAAGGGCGAGCTGGCGCAGCCGAAGTATGCAGGTGGCCAATTCGAAGGCGGCGCTGACGCGGCCAGCATTGACGACGTGGTGCGCTGGGGCACGGCCGGTGGCGCGCAGGTGTTAGGGCTGAGTGATCTCGGCACGCTGGAAGTGGGCAAGGCGGCGGACATTGCGATTTACCGGCTCGATGACCCGCGCTACTTCGGTTTGCACGACATGGCCATTGGCCCGGTCGCCAGCGGCGGTCGCGCCAGCTTGCGGGCGCTGCTGGTGGGCGGTCGGCGTGTGGTGGCCGATGATCAGGTACCGGGGTTGGATGTGATGGAGTTGGGGCGGCAGGCGCAGGTGGCGGTGCTGGAGTTGCAGCGTCGGGCTGGGGTGCGGCGGTGATTAGGCCAGTTCAAAATGGTGGGTGCAGCCATCGCGGCTAAAGCCGCTCCCACAGGTGACCCACCGCTCCCACAGGTGATCACCGACCCCTGTGGGAGCGGCTTTAGCCGCGATGGGTTTTACTCGGTCACCGCCTTCCCACGCTTCTCTTCCGGCAACACCAAATTCAACACAATCGCCGTCAACCCGCCGCTGGTGATGGCGGAGTCGAACAGGTTTTGCACCAGCTTGGGCATCAAATGCAGCAGCGTCGGTTGCGCGGCAATGCCCAGGCCCACGCCAAACGAGGCGGCGATGATGAGCATGCTGCGACGGTCCAGCGGCGACTGCGCGAGGATGCGCACGCCGGCTGCGGCCACGCTGCCGAACATCACTAACGTGGCGCCGCCCAGCACCGGTTTCGGAATCTGTTGCAGCACGGCGCCCAGCAAGGGGAACAGGCCAAGGGCAAACAGCACCACGCCGATGTACAAGCCGACGTAACGGCTGGCGACGCCGGTCATCTGGATCACGCCGTTGTTCTGCGCAAAGGTGGTGTTGGGGAACGCGCTAAAGGTGGCGGCGATCATGCAGCTGACGCCGTCGCCCAATACGCCGCCTTTGAGCCGCGCCAGGTAGCGCGGGCCTTCAATCGGTTCGCGCGAGAGCATGCTGTTGGCGGTGAGGTCGCCAACGGTTTCGATGGTGCTGATCACGTAGATCAGCGCCACCGGAATAAAGGCTGTCCAGTCGAAGGCGAAGCCGAATTTGAACGGAATTGGCAGGCTGACGAGGGGCAAGTCCGGCAGCGGTTGTGGCACCAGCTTGCCGGTGAACCAGGCGGCGATGCTGCCCACGGCCAGGCCGATGATGATTGCCGACAACCGCACCCACGGCCGGCTGGAGCGGTTCAGGACGATGATGGTCAGCAGCACCAGGGCCCCGAGGCCGAGGTTGGCGGGCGCGCCGAAGTCCGGGGCGTTGAAGCCGCCGCCCAGGTCGGTGACGCCCACTTTGATCAAGCTCACGCCAATCAAGGTGATGACGATGCCAGTCACCAGCGGCGTGATCACGCGGCGCAGTTGGCCGAGCATGCGGCTCAGCACAATCTGTACGAAGGCGCCGAAAAAGCACACGCCGAAAATCATCGCCAACACATCTTCCGGGCTACCGCCGCGGCTCTTGACCAAAAAGCCGGCCGACAGCACGGCGCCGAGAAAGGCAAAGCTGGTGCCTTGCAGGCAGATCATGCCGGCGCCGATGCCAAACGGGCGGCGCGCCTGAATAAACGTACCGACGCCCGAGACCATCAAGGCCATGCTGATCAGGTACGGCAGGTGGGCGCCCAGGCCCAGCACCGAGCCGATCACCAGCGGCGGCGTGATGATGCCGACAAAGCTGGCAAGCACATGTTGCAGAGCGGCGAAGAACGCCGGCACCGGCGCCGGGCGGTCTTCGAGGCCGTAGATGAGGTCGGTGTCGCTGTCGGAGTCAGGCTGCATGTTGCGGTCTCGCACAGGTGTTTTGTTGGCCCGGCTGGTCGCGCCGGGCTACAGAATTCTTGATTAAAAAATGCCCATTGAGCGCGGTGCGCCAATGGGCCAATAAAGGAGGTTTACGTTCAAGCGGTAGAGCAGGCCGCTGCGCCAAAACAGCGGCCGGAACAGCGGATCAGAAGTGCACTTTGGCGATGAAGTTGATGGCGCTCTGGTCAGTGCCTTGCAGAATTTCGTCACCGAGGAAGCTGTTGTCGTCGATGGCGTATTTGTTTTTCCAGTAGTCGTATTCCACACCCACGTAGAAGTGTTTGACCGCGCTCCAGCCCATGGCTTTGCCCAGGTCGTATTTAACCTGCGGGTTGAAGTGGAAGTTGGCGTGCAGGTCGTTCGGACGGCTGCTGGTGGCGTCTTTGTTGTTCCACACCCAGTCGAGGTAGCCGTCGATAAGGATGTCGGAATTGCCTACCGGAATGGTGTACGACCACACCGGCGTCACTTGCCACTGGCCGGACGGGTTCTTGGTGATGCCGTCGGGTTTGCGGTAGTAGAAGTTCAGCTGGAAGTAGTCGAAGCCCGGCAGGTTGAAGTCGAAGGCTGGGCCGAGCAGGTAGTTCTGGTTGCGGTTCTCGCCACGCTCGTAGGTGCCAGCGAGCAGCACATCTTTCAGTGGGCCGAACTCGATTTTCTGGTCGAAGATTTTGCTGAACGACAGGCGCGGGGTGATCTCGCCGTAGTAGGTGTTTTTGCCGGCGTTGGCATCTTCGGTGCCGTTGTAGTTGATCTGGTCGAAGAAGATAAACAGGTCGCCGAAGGTCCAGCCGCTCGCGTGTTCGAACGAGAAGGTTTGCTGGATCGCCGGGTTCACTTTGAAGTCGCGGCCGTACAGGTACGTGATGCTGTTGTCCTGCCACACCAGTGGGCCGTCGGCTTGAGCGGCGCTGGCGCCCAGCAAGAGGCTGCCGGCAAGCAGCAGGGAAGAGACTTTATTCATTCGCGTGTGTGCTCCCAGGAAGGCGTCCTTCACACGAGCGCAGTGGCCCGCATGACTTCACTCTAGTTTTAGTTTTCCTGGCCACTTGGTCAGGTGCACTCGTCTTTGCAAGTTTCTGTCCAAGTGATCAGATTCGCCGAAAAAACTTCGCAGAAATTGTGCGCAATCGATGCGGGCCTTGTGTCGGCGGGTGCATACATTCGCTGCAGAAAGGGTGACGGACAAGCCGTCAGACTGACCGATGGGTCGAGGAACGGCGGGCTGCTTCGTCATGGCGCCCGCCGTGCACTGAAGCGGGGCGCCTCAGGTGGTGGCGGCGAGGGCTTCGAGAAAGCTTTCCAGTACCAGGTGCGGGCGACGGCCTTTGCGCGTCACCGAGGCCAGGCTCAGGTCGTAAAAACGGCTTGCCGGTTTCAGCGCGCGCAGCCGCCCTTGCTGCACCCAAAAGCTGGCGTAGTGGTCCGGCAAGTAGCCGATATAGCGCCCGGTAAGAATCAGAAACGCCATGCCTTCACGGTCGGAGGCGCTGGCGGTGGCTTTCAGCACTTGGTACTGGGCCTGAATCTCGGGCGGCAGGCGGAAGGTGGGGGCGATGGCGTCCTGCACGTTCAGGCGCTCGTCGCTGAGTTGGTCGTCGGCGGCGTAGAACAACGGATGGCCGACCGCGCAGTAGAGCAGTGAGCGTTCTTCGTACAACGGTTGGTATTCCAGGCCGGACAAGGTGGTGGCCTGCGGCACCACGCCCACGTGCAAGCGACCGTCGAGCACGCCTTGCTCCACTTCGCTGGGCGGCGTCATGCGGATTTGGATGTGCACATCCGGCCCGCGTTCTTTTAATTGAGCCAGCGCGTTGGTGATGCGCATGTGCGGCAGCGTCACCAGGTTGTCGGTCAGGCCAATGTTCAACTCGCCCCGCAAGTGCTGGTGCAGGCCGTTGACCTCGGTGCGAAAACTTTCCAGGGCGCTGAGCAGTTGCAGCGACGATTGATACACCTCGCGGCCTTCCTCAGTCAGCGCAAACCCGGCGCGGCCGCGCTGGCACAGGCGCAAGCCGAGGCGTTGTTCGAGGTCGCTCATTTGCTGGCTGATGGCCGAGCGGCCGATGCCCAGCACGCTTTCGGCGGCGGAAAAGCCGCCGCATTCCACCACGCTGCGAAAAATGCGCAGCAGGCGGATATCAAAGTCACTGACCTGGGCGAGGGGGTCGGGGCGGCGGGTACTCATAGTTTAGTGAATGCCAATCTGAAAATTAGAAGAATCGGGTTTTTCAGACTTTATGCCCATGGCACCTTTGCTCGCAAGCACAACAGCTACCCGTCATTTGCGTAGGAGCCAGCTTGCCGGCGAATCTTGGTTCGCCAGCAAGCTGGCTCCTACAAAGAACAGAACAATCCATGCGAGGCCATTAAATGAACATGCCGCAAACCGCCCAGCCATCCTTGGCCAGCCAGCTCAAGCTGGACGCGCACTGGATGCCGTTTACCGCCAACCGTAACTTCCAGCGCGACCCACGTTTCATCGTGTCGGCCGAAGGCAGCTGGCTGGTGGACGACCAGGGCCGCAAGATCTACGACAGCCTGTCGGGTCTGTGGACCTGCGGCGCCGGGCACTCACGCAAGGAAATTGCCGAGGCGGTGGGCAAGCAACTCGGCGTGCTGGATTACTCGCCAGGCTTTCAATATGGCCACGCGCTGTCGTTCAAACTGGCTGAGGAAATGGTCGAGCTGATGCCCGGCGACCTCAAGCATGTGTTCTTCACCGGTTCCGGCTCCGAGAGCGCCGACACCTCGGTGAAAATGGCCAAGGCCTACTGGCGCCTGAAGGGCCAGGCGAGCAAAACCAAATTCATCGGCCGCGCCCGTGGTTACCACGGTGTGAACATCGCCGGTACCAGCCTCGGCGGCATCGGCGGCAACCGCAAAATGTACGGGCAGTTGATGGACGTGGACCATCTGCCGCACACCCTGCAACCGGGCATGGCCTTCACCGAAGGCGCTGCGCAAACCGGTGGCGTGGAGCTGGCTAACGAACTGCTGAAACTGATCGAGCTGCACGACGCCTCGAACATCGCGGCCGTTATCGTCGAGCCGATGTCCGGTTCGGCCGGCGTGATCGTGCCGCCAGTGGGCTACCTGCAACGCCTGCGGGAAATCTGCACGCAGCACAACATCCTGCTGATTTTCGACGAAGTGATCACCGCCTTCGGCCGCATGGGCAAGTGGACCGGCGCCGAATACTTTGGCGTGACGCCAGACATCATGAACGTGGCCAAGCAGATCACTAACGGTGCCGTGCCCCTGGGCGCTGTTATCGCCAGCCGCGAGATTTACCAAACCTTTATGAACCAGCCTTCGCCTGAACATATGGTCGAGTTCACCCACGGCTACACCTACTCGGCTCACCCAGTGGCGTGCGCTGCCGGCCTGGCCTCGCTGGAAATTCTCAAGCGCGAAAACCTGGTGCAGCAATCGGCTGAACTGGCCCCGCACTTCGCCAAGCTGCTGCACGGCGTGAAAGGCGCCAAGCACATTGTCGACATCCGCAACTGCGGCCTGGCCGGCGCCATTCAACTGGCCCCGCGTGATGGCGACCCGGTGATCCGTCCGTTCGAGGCTGGCATGAAACTGTGGAAAGCCGGCTTCTACGTGCGCTTCGGCGGCGACACCCTGCAATTCGGGCCAACCTTCAACGCCAAGGTCGAAGACCTCGACCGCGTGTTCTCTGCTGTGGGCGATGCCCTGAACAGCGTGGATTAAGGCCATGACCCAGCGCGTGCAAGCCGTGCCCACCGTGCAGGTGGATAACGATGAGGTGATCGTCACCGAATGGCGTTTTTCGCCCGGCAGCGAAACCGGCAAGCACCGCCACGGTTACGACTATGTCGTGGTGCCGATGACCGACGGCCTGCTGCTGTTGGAAACCCCGGAGGGCGACAAGCACGCGCCGCTGAAAGCCGGCCAGGCGTACTTCCGCAAGGCTGGCGTTGAACACAATGTGATCAACGCCAGTGACCACGAGATCGTCTTCATCGAGACCGAAATTAAATAGGCATCGTGCTGTTCTAGCACGGGCCAGGCGCCAG
This sequence comes from Pseudomonas sp. AC136, assembly GCF_979258585.1. Taxonomy (NCBI): domain Bacteria; kingdom Pseudomonadati; phylum Pseudomonadota; class Gammaproteobacteria; order Pseudomonadales; family Pseudomonadaceae; genus Pseudomonas; species Pseudomonas sp. AC136. The sequence continues at coordinate 2,418,861 of NZ_OZ409865.1, read as the reverse complement.
ACGCCGCAGCATTCGATAAGGGAGTTTTGTATGAGCACCATCCAGCATTTGATCAACGGCGAATTCGTGACCGACACCGGTCGCACTGCCGACGTGTACAACCCGTCGACTGGCGAAGCGATTCATAAAGTGCCATTGGCCAGCCGCGCGACCGTGCAACAAGCCATCGACGCCGGCAAAGCCGCGTTCCCGGCCTGGCGCAACACACCACCGGCCAAACGCGCGCAGGTGATGTTCCGCTTCAAGCAATTGCTGGAGCAGAACGAAGCGAAAATCTCGCAGATGATCAGCGAAGAGCACGGCAAAACCCTCGAAGACGCGGCCGGCGAACTGAAGCGCGGCATCGAGAACGTCGAATACGCCTGCGGCGCGCCGGAAATTCTCAAAGGCGAATACAACCGCAACGTCGGCCCGAACATCGACGCCTGGAGCGACTTCCAGCCGGTGGGCGTGGTCGCCGGTATTACCCCGTTCAACTTCCCGGCCATGGTGCCGTTGTGGATGTACCCGCTGGCCATCGTGTGCGGCAACTGCTTCATCCTCAAACCGTCCGAGCGTGACCCAAGCTCCACCTTGTTCATTGCTGAACTGCTGAACCAGGCCGGCTTGCCTAAAGGCGTGTTGAACGTGGTGCACGGCGACAAGGAAGCGGTAGACGCGCTGATCGAAGCGCCGGAAGTCAAAGCCCTGAGCTTCGTGGGTTCGACGCCGATTGCCGAGTACATCTATTCCGAAGGCACCAAGCGCGGCAAACGCGTTCAGGCGCTGGGCGGCGCGAAAAACCACGCTGTGCTTATGCCCGATGCCGACCTGGACAACGCCGTCAGCGCCCTGATGGGTGCAGCCTACGGTTCGTGCGGCGAGCGCTGCATGGCGATTTCGGTGGCGGTGTGTGTGGGCGATCAGATTGCCGACGCGCTGGTCGAGAAAATCGTGCCGCAAATTAAGGCGCTGAAAATCGGTGCCGGCACCTCGTGCGGCCTGGACATGGGCCCGCTGGTTACCGCTGCTGCCCGTGACAAAGTGGCCGGTTACATCGACGCCGGTGTGGCCGCTGGCGCGACCTTGCTGGTAGACGGTCGCAACCTGAAAGTGGCCGGCAATGAAGACGGCTTCTTCCTCGGCGGTAGCCTGTTCGACAACGTTAAAACTGACATGACCATCTACACCGACGAGATCTTCGGCCCTGTGCTGTGCATCGTTCGCGTCGGCAGCCTGGAAGCGGCCATGCAGTTGATCAACGATCACGAATACGGCAACGGCACCTGCATCTTCACCCGTGACGGTGAAGCGGCGCGTCTGTTCTGCGACGAGATCGAAGTGGGCATGGTTGGCGTCAACGTGCCGTTGCCGGTGCCAGTGGCTTACCACAGCTTCGGCGGCTGGAAGCGCTCGCTGTTCGGCGACCTGCACGCCTACGGTCCGGACGGTGTGCGTTTCTATACCCGCCGCAAAGCCATCACCCAGCGTTGGCCGCAACGTGCTTCCCATGAAGCCGCGCAGTTCGCGTTCCCAAGCAACGGCTAAGCGCGTTCGCTGTATCGGCATGTGAAAAGGCCCGTCATGTGACGGGCCTTTTTTTATGCGCGGCCGGCCGGTTTTTCGGCGCCGGCGCGGCTGCTATTCAGGGCGGCGCCACGGTGCAATCCGTGCCGGTTTCGGCGCAGTGCAGGTAGTGCTGCAGCGCGCGAATTCGCGCCAGGGTCATGTCCTCGACGCACCGGCGATAACTGTCGATGTGCTCATTGTTTTGTTCGTCATCGGTAGTGACGAACTCGCATTCGGCATCACGAAAGGCTCGCCAGGAGCGCTGGGTGTTGATCAGTTGCTTGCGGTGAATCGGGGTGTTTTGCAGCAGGGTTTTCAAGGTGGCGTACAGCGTCGCCAACTGCTCTTTGCTGGCTTCGTAGGACACCGGCGTTGCACCGATCAAACTGCCACACAGCAGCAAAACAGCGAGGCGTCGCAGCATACAAGCTCCTGACCGGGCGAACACGTGCGCCCGGATGTGAAGCATAGGCGCTGCGCGGCGCAGACGAATAAACAAGCCGCCCTTGCACAGTGAAAGGGCGGCAATACGCGGGGGAGCGCGGTTAAAACAGGGAGGTGAACAACCAATACAGGCTGCCCGACAACAGGATGGCGACCGGCAAGGTCAGCACCCAAGCCATGATCAGGTTGCGGATCGTGCGCATCTGCAAGCCGGAGCCATTGGCGGCCATGGTGCCCGCCACACCGGATGACAATACGTGGGTCGTGGATACCGGCAGGCCATACACGTCGGCCGCACCAATGGTGACCATGGCCACCAACTCGGCGGAGGCGCCCTGGGCGTAGGTCAGGTGGGTTTTGCCAATTTTTTCGCCGACGGTGACCACGATGCGTTTCCAGCCGACCATGGTGCCGAGGCCCAGAGCGATGGCGACGGCAATTTTCACCCACAGCGGGATGAACTTGGTGGAGTCGTCGATTTGCTTCTTGAACGCCAGCAAGGTGTTTTGCGTGGCGGTGTCGAAGCCGCCGACTTTGTCTTTGTCCATAAAGCGAATGGCTTCGGAGGTGAGGTACATGTCGTTACGCACGTTGGACACTGCCGCCGCCGGGACCTGGGCCAGGGAACCGTAGCTTTTCACTTGCGCGCCGATGGAGCCGGCGAGCGAGGCCAGGGCCGGAATCAGCTCGGGTGTGACCTGTTTGCTGCGCACGTATTCCGAGAGCGTGGCGCGTGGGTCTTGCGGGGCCGGTTGCGGGGCAACTTTCACCAGCGCCTGCTGGGTGACTTGGGCCAGCGCGGTGAATTGCTCGACCTGGCTTTCCGGCATGGCGCGGTTGAGTGCGTAGGCCATGGGCAGCGTGCCGATCAGAATCAGCATGATCAGGCCCATGCCCTTCTGCCCATCGTTGGAACCGTGGGCGAACGACACGCCGGTGCAGGTCAGAATCAACATGCCGCGAATCCACCACGGCGGCGGCGTGTTGCCTTTAGGCGCCTGGTACAGCTCGCGGTTTTTCACCAGCGCACGCAGGGCCAACAGCAGCAGCGCGGCGCAGCCAAAGCCGATCAAGGGCGAGAGCAGTAGGGAGTAGCCAACTTTTGTGGCTTGCGCCCAGTCCACGCCGCTGGCCCCGTCGCGGCCATGCATCAGCGCGTTGGCGATGCCCACGCCGATGATCGAGCCGATCAGGGTGTGCGAAGACGACGCCGGCAAACCCAGCCACCAGGTGCCGAGGTTCCAGATGATGGCGGCGATCAGCAGGGCGAACACCATGGCAAACCCGGCGGACGAGCCCACCTGCAGAATCAGCTCCACGGGCAGCAAGGCAATAATCCCGAACGCCACCGCGCCGCTGGACACCAGTACCCCGAGAAAATTGAAACAGCCCGACCACAACACCGCGAACTGCGGCGGCAGCGAATGGGTGTAAATCACCGTGGCCACGGCGTTGGCCGTGTCATGCAAACCGTTGACGAACTCGAAGCCCAGGGCGATCAGCAACGCGATGCCCAAGAGCACGAAGGGCGTCCAGGTGGTAACGACGGTGCCGGCTTCGTCGACGTCGTGGAACAGGCTATACGCGCTGTAGACCAGACCGAGGATCAGGATGGAGAAGAAAGCCAGTTTGGTGCCCTTGCCGTGGGTTCGGTTCAGCTTGGGCTTGGCGTCTGCCGCGATTGACACATCGCCGGCATAGGAGGGGCTGTTCATGTGAAGGGCGTCCTTGGGGAAGGGAGACCTGATCACTATTCTGTTTGGATGTTACAGATTGTGTTTCGGGGGGCGTTGGTTGTTTGTGGGGGATGTGGGTTGGGGGTAGAGGCTGGATTGGACGGAGTCACCTGAAAGACTCTGGATCCCCGCCTTCGCGGGGATGACGGGTGTTTGTGCGCGCATCTGCGTGTGTGCCCGCGGTATCAGCCAAAATCACCGTCATTCCCGCGCAGGCGGGAATCCAGTTTTTCGGATCGGACGGAGCAACCTGAAAGATTCTGGATCCCCGCGTGCGCGGGGATGACGGGTGTGGTTGCGCGCATCTGCGTCTGTAGCCGCGCCGTCAGCCAAGCCACCGTCATTCCCGCGCAGGCGGGAATCCAGTTTTTCGGATGGGACGGAGTAATCTGAAAGATTCTGGATCCCCGCGTGCGCGAGGATGACGGGTGTATTTGCACGCATCTGCGTCTGTAGCCGCGCCATCAGCACAAACCACCGTCATTCCCGCGCAGGCGGCGGTCCGACGATTCGGAATCCAGTTTTTCGGACGAGACGACGTAACCTGCAAGATTCTGGATCCCCGCCTTCGCGGGGATGACGGATGTTTGTGCGTCGGGCGCCGATGCCTAAACGAGCCTGGATCCCCGCCTTCGCGAGGATGACGGGTGGGGTTGCACACTTGGCGTTCTGCCCCCCAGCCATCGACGCTCCCCCTCAATACGCCTGCGGCACAATAATGCTCGACGGCGTCGGATTCCTCACATAGTCGTCATGCCGCAACCGCTGCGGCAGTTCCACCTGCGGGTGCTCCACTTCCTCGTACGGCATCTGACTTAGCAGGTGGTTGATGCAGTTCAACCGTGCTTTTTTCTTGTCGTCGGCCTGCACCACCCACCAAGGCGCTTCTTTGATGTGGGTGCGTTCGAGCATGATTTCCTTGGCCTTGGTGTACGCCTCCCAGCGGCGGCGCGATTCCAGGTCCATGGGGCTGAGTTTCCATTGCTTGAGCGGGTCGTGAATGCGCGCCAGGAAGCGCAGGTGCTGTTCACTGTCGGAAATGGAGAACCAGTATTTGATCAGCTGAATGCCCGAGCGCGCGAGCATGCGTTCGAATTCGGGCACGCTGCGGAAGAATTCTTCGTATTGCTCGTCGTTGCAAAAACCCATCACCCGCTCGACGCCCGCGCGGTTGTACCAGCTGCGGTCGAACAGCACGATTTCACCCGCCGCAGGCAGGTGCGAAACGTAGCGCTGGAAGTACCACTGCGTTTGTTCACGGTCGTTCGGTGCGGGCAATGCGGCCACTCGGCACACGCGCGGGTTGAGGCGCTGGGTGATGCGCTTGATCACGCCACCTTTGCCTGCCGCGTCGCGACCTTCGAACAGAATCACGACTTTGTGCCCGGTCTTGACCACCCAACTCTGTAACTTCACCAGCTCACCTTGCAGGCGAAACAGTTCGCTGAAGTAACGCTTGCGAGCGCGCTTGGCCTCGCTGTCTTCGGGGCGGCCCTGGAACAGTTCGTCGAGGTCTTGGCCGTCTTCGAGCAGTTCCAATTCCAATGCTTCGTCGCCGTAGTCCTGCAACTCACGGTGGATGCGTTGCATCAGCTGGTCGTTGGTCATGTCTGCACCTCAGGTGGGAGAGCGGGGCGTAGGTGGGCTGGGCTGCCGATGCTAGAGCGTGGGCATGGCAGGCGGATGACAGCGCAGCGCGCTAGTAATCGCTGCGTTTGCGAAAGGCCCAGCGTCCGGCCAGCGCCGTGAACGTGGCCACCAGCGCCACCAGAATCCAGAAACCTTCGGCGTCATCGGCCAACGGAATGCCGCCGACGTTCATGCCGAAAAAACCGGCAATGATGTTGATGGGCAAGGCCAGCACGGTGACTACGGTGAGGGTGAACAGCGTGCGGTTACTTTGTTCGTTGAGCTGGGCGACGATTTCTTCCTGCAGCAACTTGATCCGCTCGCCAAGGGCTGTGAGGTCGCTGATGACCAGGGTGAATTCTTCGGTCGCTTCGCGAAGTTCGCGTACGTCGTCGTCTTGCAGCCAGTCGGGCGGGCGGTTGAGCAGGCGCATCAGCGAACCCGGCTCCAGTGCCAGCAGGCGTTGCAGGCGAACCAGCACTCGGCGCTTGGTGCCGAGGTCGGCGCGGTTGCTGTTCAGGCGCGAGGCGAGCAGTTGGTCTTCAATGCCGTCCACGCTGAGGCTGGTTTCGCGGACGATGCCGGTGAGCACGTCACCTTGATCGCGCAGCAGGTGAACCAGCACCTCCAGCGGCGAGCGGAAATGTTCCCCGCGTTTAACTGAGGAGCGCAGCTTGTCGACCGAACGCAGCGGTTGCAGGCGGGCAGTCACCAGCAGGCGGCTGCGTGCGCAGACCCACAGGGTGGAGATGTCGGTGCTGACCATGTCGAAGTTGAACACCACGTCGTTGACCACCGCCAACAGCGCCGAGTCCACGTGCTCCAAGCGCGTAGAGCGCGAGCCTTCGCGCAGGCTTTCGAAGAAGTATTCCGGTAGGTCGAGGTGCGCCATCATCCAGCGCTCGCAGGCCGCGTGTGCCAGGTTGAGGTGCAGCCAGAGGAATTCGCCGTCATCGCTGGGCGCTTGAAGCCAGGACAGGGCGGCGCTTGAGTCGATTTCCTCGCCGCGCTCGCCCGGGCGGAAACGAAAGCCATAGAGCAGACCGAACAGGTCTGGAACCTCAAGGGTGTGATTCATGGCGGCTCACTGCTGTAACAGAACGCTGGGAGGATCGGTAACCGACGGGCGATTTTGGCGTGCGGACGGCGAGCAGCTTGCGCGGGTGTTGTGACGGGCTGATGACGGAATGAAGTCGGCGCGCAGGGTCTGCCCAGTAGGGGCAAACCCTGCGTTTTGCCAGGCGGCGCAACCTCTGCGCGACTTGCCGGTCAGACCCTGAGGCCGACGCGACGAGGCGTGTTGGCTGGGGTGCCTAAAAAATAACCAGGCACGGCATTTTTATTGCTAGCGCTGAGCTAGTTGCACTGCACAGCGCCTGAGTGGATGACTGTACGACGCATGGATTGGATGAACCTGCTAGCAAGTGTCGCCGGGCGGCGCGCAAGGCTTCGGAGCGAAGCTGGGGTGCGGCGTTGGCCGTCGCACGCGTGCGCGTTGCTGCTAGCTTTGCTTCTTGCCGGCTGCGCCACGCACCAGGACCACGATTCAATTGTGGGCAATAAAAGCGCGGTGAAGCCTGGCGAGTTCTTCCAGACGCACACCGACCGCATGGCCACCATTGGTATGCGCAACAACCTCAATACCCTCTATCGCCTGATGGACAAACTCTACCGCCGCAATCCGCGCGAGTGGCGTAAGACCGGCTTGCCGACGCTTGAAGAAGCGGAAAAACAAGTGCAGCTGTCTATCGAAAAAGACCTTCCATTACCTGAACTCGGCGGCCGTAAAGACGTTGAGGCGCTGAGCTACGCGTTGAGCGTGGACTACAAGGGTGATCGGGTGGGTGGTTTTGTTTATGCGCTGGGCAGCATGTTGATTACGGCGCATGGCGGGCGTACCGAGTTCTATATGACCGATGAGCTCGACCCGCAATTTATCCACAACGCTGCGCGCAATATCGAGAAGGCGACGTGGATGCTCGCCAGTCGTAACGACTTGAAGGGCAACCCGTGGCTGTTGTCGAACGAGCTATCGCCGGATGTTCGCAACCTGAGTTTTGCCGTGGAGTTCGGCAAGATTGTCGCGCGCCTGGACCTGCTCACCGATGTGCTCGATGAGCGTTATCGGCGGCTGGGGGTGAGTTATGCGCAGGGGCTGCTGTTTATGAACTTCTTGCCGGTGCAGTAAGGCGGGGTAGGGCGGCGCGGTAGGCCGCCCGGAAGTGGTTAGACCTTTTTGACGAATTCGGACTTCAGCTTCATGGGGCCGATGCCGTCGATTTTGCAGTCGATGTCGTGATCGCCGTCGCACAGGCGGATGTTCTTCACTTTGGTGCCCACCTTGACCACCAGCGACGTGCCTTTGACCTTGAGGTCTTTGATCACGCTGACCGAGTCGCCGTCTTGCAGTACGTTGCCGACGGCATCCTTGATGACCTTGTCGCTCTCGCCGCCTGTGTCCGTTGCCGCAGTGGCCGACCATTCGTGGGCGCATTCCGGGCAGACCAGTTGCTGGCCATCTTCGTAAGTGAATTCGGAATTGCATTTCGGGCAGGGTGGCAACGTGCTCACGGGAACCTCGGCTTCAGACCGCTAAAAAGGCCGCATAGTGTATAGGGTTTTTCCCTCGTTTCGGTTGGCCGGCGGGGGACGCTTATTTTTACACGAACCGATTTGCCGCCCGTGTGCTCAAAACCCGTGGACGCGGCGCTATTTCACTGGCGCCGCAGGCAGCTAACGCACGGGGGTTGAGCATGTTTTTACCGGATCTGCGCGGTGTTTCCTTCTGGGAAATCATGAAGTGCACGGTGGTCGACTTTCTTGATGACGAGTTGCCGACCTACGCATCGGCACTGGCCTTCCAGCTGTTCTTCTCTTTATTCCCGTTCTTGTTGTTCCTGATCGCGCTAATCAGCGTGCTCGACTTACAGCCGTTCTTTGATTGGTTGCGTGAACAAGCTGCACTGGTATTGCCTCGCGCGGCGATGGAATTGGTCGACCCGGCGATCAGCAATCTGCAAACGCAAAAGGCGGGTTTGTTTTCCTTCAGCATTGTTATCGCCCTGTGGACGGCTTCGGCCGCGGTGCGCTCCACGATGTTGGCGATGAATCAGGTATATGGGGTGGAGGAGGGGCGGCCGGCGTGGAAGCGAATTCCGCTATCGGTGATTTACATCATTGGGGTAGCGGCGTTGCTGCTGATTGCGGCGGGGCTGATGGTGGTCGGGCCTCAGGCGATGAATTGGCTGGCGCACCAACTGGGTATTGAGCAGATCGTGGTCGTGCTGTGGAACTGGCTGCGTTGGCCGGTGGCGGTGTTCATGCTGGTAGCGGTGGTGGCGACGGTTTATTACCTGGCGCCGGATGTGAAGCAGGAGTTCCGCTTTATTACGCCGGGGTCGGTGGTGGCGGTGATCGGCTGGATTGCCGCTTCGTTGGGCTTCGGGTTCTACGCGCAGAACTTCGCCAACTACAACGCCACCTACGGGAGCATCGGGGCGATCA
>NZ_OZ409865.1:0-2405000 GCF_979258585.1 Pseudomonas sp. AC136 | reverse complement strand
GAAGCTACGGGTATCACTTAGGTGATGCGGTAGAGGAGCGTTCTGTAAGCCTGTGAAGGTGAGTTGAGAAGCTTGCTGGAGGTATCAGAAGTGCGAATGCTGACATGAGTAACGACAATGGGTGTGAAAAACACCCACGCCGAAAGACCAAGGTTTCCTGCGCAACGTTAATCGACGCAGGGTTAGTCGGTCCCTAAGGCGAGGCTGAAAAGCGTAGTCGATGGAAAACAGGTTAATATTCCTGTACTTCTAGTTATTGCGATGGGGGGACGGAGAAGGCTAGGCCAGCTTGGCGTTGGTTGTCCAAGTTTAAGGTTGTAGGCTGACTGCTTAGGTAAATCCGGGCGGTTAAGGCTGAGAACTGATGACGAGTGCTCATTAGAGCGCGAAGTGGTTGATGCCATGCTTCCAAGAAAAGCCTCTAAGCTTCAGATAACTAGGAACCGTACCCCAAACCGACACAGGTGGTTGGGTAGAGAATACCAAGGCGCTTGAGAGAACTCGGGTGAAGGAACTAGGCAAAATGGCACCGTAACTTCGGGAGAAGGTGCGCCGGTGAGGGTGAAGCATTTACTGCGTAAGCTCATGCCGGTCGAAGATACCAGGCCGCTGCGACTGTTTATTAAAAACACAGCACTCTGCAAACACGAAAGTGGACGTATAGGGTGTGACGCCTGCCCGGTGCCGGAAGGTTAATTGATGGGGTTAGCTAACGCGAAGCTCTTGATCGAAGCCCCGGTAAACGGCGGCCGTAACTATAACGGTCCTAAGGTAGCGAAATTCCTTGTCGGGTAAGTTCCGACCTGCACGAATGGCGTAACGATGGCGGCGCTGTCTCCACCCGAGACTCAGTGAAATTGAAATCGCTGTGAAGATGCAGTGTATCCGCGGCTAGACGGAAAGACCCCGTGAACCTTTACTATAGCTTTGCACTGGACTTTGAATTTGCTTGTGTAGGATAGGTGGGAGGCTTTGAAGCGTGGACGCCAGTTCGCGTGGAGCCAATCTTGAAATACCACCCTGGCAACTTTGAGGTTCTAACTCTGGTCCGTTATCCGGATCGAGGACAGTGTATGGTGGGTAGTTTGACTGGGGCGGTCTCCTCCTAAAGAGTAACGGAGGAGTACGAAGGTGCGCTCAGACCGGTCGGAAATCGGTCGTAGAGTATAAAGGCAAAAGCGCGCTTGACTGCGAGACAGACACGTCGAGCAGGTACGAAAGTAGGTCTTAGTGATCCGGTGGTTCTGTATGGAAGGGCCATCGCTCAACGGATAAAAGGTACTCCGGGGATAACAGGCTGATACCGCCCAAGAGTTCATATCGACGGCGGTGTTTGGCACCTCGATGTCGGCTCATCACATCCTGGGGCTGAAGCCGGTCCCAAGGGTATGGCTGTTCGCCATTTAAAGTGGTACGCGAGCTGGGTTTAGAACGTCGTGAGACAGTTCGGTCCCTATCTGCCGTGGACGTTTGAGATTTGAGAGGGGCTGCTCCTAGTACGAGAGGACCGGAGTGGACGAACCTCTGGTGTTCCGGTTGTCACGCCAGTGGCATCGCCGGGTAGCTATGTTCGGAATAGATAACCGCTGAAAGCATCTAAGCGGGAAACTAGCCTCAAGATGAGATCTCACTGGGATCTTGAATCCCCTAAAGGGCCGTCGAAGACTACGACGTTGATAGGTGGGGTGTGTAAGCGTTGTGAGGCGTTGAGCTAACCCATACTAATTGCCCGTGAGGCTTGACCATATAACACCCAAGCAATTTACTTAGCGCAAATTGACGGTGTGAAGACGATACAAACCGAAAATTCGGCAAACACACAAATACCTGCAACACTCAATCACATACCCAATTTGGAGCTGCGCTAACGCGACGCTCCACCCGAATTGCTTGACGACCATAGAGCGTTGGAACCACCTGATCCCATCCCGAACTCAGTAGTGAAACGACGCATCGCCGATGGTAGTGTGGGGTCTCCCCATGTGAGAGTAGGTCATCGTCAAGCTTAAATTCCAAACCCCCTACTCGTGAAAACGGGTAGGGGGTTTGTTTTTGTGCGATGAAAAATAGGTCTGCGCAGACGTCTTGATCTGGATAGCTTGAGCTAAAGCAAGTATGTCGGCCGACTTAGCGGCCGCCAACTGAGCGGGCCCAGCCAGTCAGCTCCGCTCTCTACGGAAGTCCGAATTCGATAGCAAGATTCAGCATGCCCCCCGGGTGGATCCCCTGATACCGTACGCTCAGCTTCCAATCGTGAGCTATTCGATGAGTTCCAATCTCGACAAAAACACCCGCATCGCCCAAACGCTCAGCGACCCGCGCTGGCTCGCCGTGCAAGCGCGAGACAAAGCCGCCGACGGCCAGTTCGTCTACGCAGTGACTTCCACCGGCATCTACTGCCGTCCTTCCTGCTCGGCGCGTCACGCGTTACCCCAGAATGTCCAGTTCCATCTCGACTGCTCCTCAGCCGAAGCCGCGGGTTTCCGCGCCTGCCTGCGCTGCAAACCTGACCAGAGGTCGCCTGATGAAACGCAGCGCGCATTGATCGAGCGTGCCTGTCACGTAATCGAACAAGCAGAATCGCCGCCGACCCTAAACGCGCTCGCCGCCCAGGTCGGACTGAGTCCGTACCACTTCCATCGCTTGTTTAAAGCAATCACCGGAGTCACGCCAAAAGGCTACGCCAGCGCGCACAGGGCCAATCGCGTTCGTGACCAACTCACTGCGAGTGGGTCTGTAACCGAAGCGCTCTATGAAGCCGGCTTCAATTCCAGCGGACGTTTCTACACCGTGGCTAATCAGCTGCTAGGCATGACTCCAAAAGCCTACAAGGCCGGTGGCGCTAGTGTGCGGATTCGCTACGCCCTAGGTGCCTGCTCCCTCGGTGCGTTGCTGGTGGCGCAAAGTGAGCGCGGCATTTGCGCGATTCTGTTTGATGACAACGCGCCCGTGCTCGAAGCTGACCTACGCCGCCGATTTCCCAACGCCCTTATCGAAGCTGCCGACGACGCATTCAGCCAAACCCTTGCCGAGGTCATCGCCTTCGTCGAAGCGCCGGGCCAAGGGCTGAGCTTGCCTCTGGATATACGCGGAACGGCGTTTCAGCAGCGCGTGTGGCAGGCGCTCCAAACAATTCCCGTCGGCAAAACCGCTAGCTATCGCGACGTCGCCGAAGTTATTGGAGCGCCTCTGGCTGTTCGTGCCGTCGCCGGTGCCTGTGCAGCTAATTCTTTGGCTGTGGCGATCCCCTGTCACCGTGTCGTTCGTAACGATGGCGGCATTTCAGGCTATCGCTGGGGTATCGAGCGCAAGCAAAAATTGTTGGCGAAGTAGCGCGAATAAGCTGGGCGGGAGGTCAAAAAACGGGTGTCAGGAATTCGTTTCTACCTATGTTTAGCGAAGCTAGTGGCTTGATTTACAAAGAGAAAAGCCAGCAATCATTCGTATCGATGGTGACTATTGGGACCTTTCACTTCTACGAAAAATCTCGGTGAGTACCATAGGCTCCGTACCCACTTACCAGCCCCCGCAAGGAGCCGAAAAATGAAAAGCCAAGTATTCGCCAGCCTGATCCTGGCCAGCCTCTCCGCCAATGTATTTGCTCTGCCATCCGACCAACCTCAGTTCACGTTTGATGGTCAATTCGTTCACTCGTCGATGGTTGCCGAAGGCGGCGCTGACCGTTCTGCTGCAAACCGTGTAGCCGAAGGCGGTGCTGACCGTACCGGCGCAAACCGTGTAGCGGAAGGTGGTGCAGACCGTACCGGCGCTAACCGTGTAGCCGAAGGCGGTGCTGACCGTACCGGTGCAAACCGTGTAGCCGAAGGTGGTGCTGACCGTACCGGCGCAAACCGTGTAGCCGAAGGCGGTGCTGACCGTACCGGTGCAAACCGTGTAGCTGAAGGTGGCGCTGATCGTACCGGTGCCAATCGTGTGGTTTGACGCTTCGCGTTACCTCACCTGAAAAGCCCGGCCGACTAAGCCGGGTTTTTTTATGGGCGGGTTATTACTGCCTTTGGATGCATTCGTTAAATAGCTGCAGAATTGGCAAGTTTCGCTGGCTATGGCGCAGCAACATGATCAGCTCGCGGTGAAACGTCAGCTCGCCCAATTCGATGATTCTTACCTTGGCGCCCAGCTCAAGCCACAGCCCCGCCAGAGGAATCAGCGTAACGCCCAGGCCGCATTCGACCATCTTCACAATCCCGTCCAACTCATCCAGCTCTAGCGCCACCTGAACATCCAAGCGCTGTTCACGTAAGAAGCGGCTCACTAGCCGTCCTCCAAACGAAGTCCGGTCATAACGCACCAGTGGGTGCTCGCTCAGAATCTGCAACGGGTCGTCGCCATTCACGTTCTCCGGCACCACCAGCACAAACGGTTCCTGGCGAAGCAACTGGGTGTGCAATTCTTTGGGCAGCGGGAAAGGCGGGCGAATCAAAATGGCAACATCCAGTTCGCCGGCATCCACCTGACTCAGTAAATTGAGCGAAACGCCCGGAACCAGCTTCGGTTCTACCCTCGGCGCAGCCTGCCTTAATCGCAGCAGTGCGTTAGGCAATAAGCCGGTCTGCACGCTGGCAATGGCGCCAATTCGCAACTCGCCGCTGCATTCTCCCGAGCTGTCCACAGTGGCCATGCGGCCAAAGAGGTCCAGCATTTCGCCGGCCATGGGCAGCGCACGTTTGCCGGCCGCGTTGAGCACGGCCTGCCGTCCGGTGCGATCAAACAACGACTGATTGAGCGCGCGCTCCAAGTTGCGTATTTGCGCGCTGACCGCCGACTGCGTGAGGCCGATGTGCATGCCTGCCGCCGCAAAGGTGCCATACCGTGCGACGGCGAGAAACGTCTTTAGTTCGCGCAGCATTGGCTCGGCTCGTCTGTGGGATTGATCGAAATAATTTGTGCTCGGTGCAAAAAATACCGTCTTTCAATTCATAACTACAAGGCTAGACTCAAACCTGAGCAGTTATTCCCACGTCTTGTTGAGGCATTTCGCATGAGTCTTTCCCCCTTTCATTTGGCTATTCCAGTGTTCGATCTTCCCGCTGCGCGCCAGTTTTACGGTGAAACCTTTGGTCTGGCTGAAGGCCGCTCCAGCGAGAAGTGGGTCGATTTCAATTTCTTTGGCCACCAGCTGGTGATCCACGAGCACCCGAAAACCTCGTCTCAGGAACAGGTCATGACCAACGAAGTTGATGGTCACGACGTCCCCGTGCCGCATTTCGGCGTGGTGCTGGGTTGGCAGGAGTGGGAAGACTTGTCCAAGCGCTTGCAGGAAAAAGGCCTGATGTTCGTGATTGAGCCGCACATCCGCTTCCAGGGCCAGGTTGGCGAGCAGGCCACCATGTTCCTGTTCGATCCGTGCGGCAACGCGCTGGAGTTCAAGGCGTTCAAAGACATCGGCCAACTGTTCGCCAAATAGCAGGGCTCGCACCTTCGCGATATCCTTGGCGCCCTCAACTCAGCCAGGACCAGCTCCCCATGAAAGACCAACTCGTAGAACTGATCAGCAAAATAAGTTCGGGGTGCATGGGCGCCGAGGAAATCGACAAGATTGCGGACGAAGCGGCGCAAGCCTACGCCGATCCGGCTGCCTTTCTGGCAGCTAATCCGGATATCAACTACGACGATACATTCCCCATCCCACTCGGCGAATGGGTAGTGGTGGGCAGCCTGCCGGAAACAGTGTTGTTCCAGGCAGACAGTTACCCCGACCTGCTGCAACAAATCATCGACTCGTTTGGCAAAGAAGTGACGTTCAACATCAAGCCCAAGCAACTGCAGAAAACCGAACCGCTCACGGCGATGAACCGTATTCAGGTGCAACTCAGCGCCTTGAGTCCGGAAACCAAAGGCTATGTGCTGGTTGATTTCAGTCAGCCGCTGGACGACGAGATGCAGGCGGTGTTGGTGTACACCACCGATCTGGAGCGGGTTTTAGAATTGGCCGCAGCGGTGGGCATTGCTGCGGCAGGTTCCTACGAAGCGTTGCGAGTGGCGGTACACGTTTAAACGGTGTTGGCCTCATCGAGGTGAAGCCTCTCCCACAGGACAACGGTCGTGCGGGAGAGGGCTCCGTAACGTCAGGCTCGTCGGCTTAGCTCACCAGCAGCCAGGCCCCAGCGCCAGCCGATACCGCGCCGGCGATCCGCACCAGCGGCGCGGCAGCAGACGGCAATACGCGAACCAAGCCATAGCCGGCCGCATGCAGCGCCGCAGTCGCCGCTACGAAGCCGGCCGCATAACCCCACGGGCTCGCCACTTCAGGCAATTCCAGGCCATGCGCCACGCCATGGGCCAGTGCGAACAATGCCGTCAGCGCCATGGCCACGGCCACTGGAGGCCGCACGGCTACAGCCACCAACAAGCCCAGCGCCAACACGGAAGCGGCAATACCGGTTTCCATAAACGGCAACTGCAGCCCTTCGAATCCCAGTACGCCGCCCAGCAGCATGGTGCCGACGAACGTTACCGGCAGCGCCCAGCGCGCCATCCCTTTCTGTTGTGCCGCCCACAGCCCGACCGCCAGCATGGCGAGCAAATGGTCGAGGCCGGTGATCGGGTGAGCGATGCCGGCGAGCAGGCCGCTGCTGTCGTGCCCAGGGTGGGCGAATGCCACGGCGGGGGACAGAAACAGCGCGAGGCTAAACAGGGCTTTACGCAGATTCATGTGAGCTCCTTTTTATAAAAACGGCGGACGTTTCAGGCTGCGGTGAGCAGGCCCTGTTTTTCGATAAAGGCGATGATTTCGTCCAGACCTTGGCCGACTTTCTGGTTGCTGAACACGAAGGGCTTGTCGCCGCGCATCTTCTTGGTGTCGCGCTCCATCACTTCCAGCGACGCGCCAACCATCGGTGCCAAATCAACTTTGTTAATCACCAGCAGGTCGGATTTGCAGATGCCCGGCCCGCCCTTGCGTGGCAGCTTGTCGCCCGCCGAGACATCGATCACGTACAAGGTCAGGTCGGACAGTTCCGGGCTGAACGTAGCCGAAAGGTTGTCACCGCCCGACTCGACGATGATCAGGTCCAGGCCGGGGAAGCGGCGATTGAGCTGGTCGACAGCCTCCAGATTGATGGAAGCATCTTCACGAATCGCGGTGTGCGGGCAGCCGCCCGTTTCCACGCCGATGATGCGTTCTGGCGCCAGCGCTTCGTTTCGTACGAGAAATTGCGCGTCTTCCTGGGTGTAAATGTCGTTGGTCACTACGGCCAGGTTGTAGCGGTCGCGCAGCGCCAGGCACAGGGCGAGGGTGAGCGCAGTTTTGCCGGAGCCTACCGGGCCACCGATGCCGACGCGTAGAGGTTGGCTGTTCATGAGTGTCTGTTCCTTTTGGCGATCAAGAGCGGAAGAGGCGGCTGTATTGGCGCTCGTGCGCCATGCTGGCCAACGCCAGGCCAAAGGCCGCGCTGCCTCGTTGTTCGGGTGAGCAGTGTTGTGCCTGAACGTGGGCGTGCTGCAGCAAAGGCAGCAGCTGAGATGTCAGGCGCTGTGCGGCTTGCTGACCCAACGGCAGGGTTTTCATCAGCACCGCCAGTTGGTTCTCCAGCCAGCCCCACAGCCACGCGGCCAGCGCGTCGTCAGCGCTGATGGCCCAGGCGCGTGCGGCCAATGCCCACATCACGGCCAGACCAGGCTCGGATTGTTGGGCGAGAAAGCCACGGGCGTCGTCATCCAGTTCCGGCAAGCCTTCAAGCAGTTGCTTGAGCGAATAGCCCATTTGCCGACTTTCTTGCTGCAGCTCACGGGTTTCGCGACTGGCGCGGTGTTGTTCGCTCAGCGTGGCCAGCGCGGACCAGTCGCCGGCCAGCGCGGCGGTGCAATGGGCCAGCAATAGCGGCGCTTCGAAGCGGGCGAGGTTGAGCAGCAGTTGATCGGCGATCCAGCGTTGGGCGCTTTCCGGGTCACACACCTGCGCGCGCTCCACCGCCATTTCCAGGCCTTGCGAGTAGCTGTAGCCGCCGATTGGCAGCTGCGGGCTGGCCAGGCGCATCAGCGCCCAGGCCGGGCTCAGCGGGCCGATGCTCACGTGCGCACGCCAAATTGGTGCAGGCGCGGCGCGTAGCTGAATTCTTCGTCGCCGGCATGGGAGTGGTGATGCCCGCCGCCGTAAGCGCCTTGCTCGGGTTGGTAAGGCGCGTCGATGAGTTCGACCGTTGCGCCCAACTGCTCCAGCATCGCTTGCAGCACGTAGTCTTCCGGCAAGCGCAGCCAGCCATCGCCCAGTTGCAGCGCGACATGGCGGTTGCCCAGGTGATAAGCGGCGCGGGTCAGTTCGAAGGCATTGACGCAGGTGACGTGCAGCAAGCGTTCAGGGCTGGCGCTGACACGGACAACGCGCCCGTCTTGCGCCTGAAGAAACTCGCCATCGTGCAGCGCCGGCTGGCCACGTTCCAGGAACAAGCCGACGTCTTCGCCGGAGACCGTAAAGCAGCGCAGGCGACTTTTACTGCGTGCGCCGAAGCTTAAGTGCAATTCGGCGTCCCAGCTCTGCTGTGGCTGGATACGGGAATGGATGACCAACATAACGGTGTACCGGCAGATTCAATAACGGGTGCAGAGCAAGGGCGGTGCCAAACCCGGCAAGGCCCGTGGTGGGCGGGGCGGGGTAAAAACTGGGGCAGTGGTCAGGTTTTATTTGGTGCGAGCGGTACGCGCGCGCACCGTTACGGTGCGGCGCGAGGTCTGTAGGAGCGAGCTTGCTCGCGAAGCTCTTTTTAAAAAGCTTCGCGAGCAAGCTCGCTCCTACGATTGCGGCGTTTACTACCGAGCAGCCGCAATCGCCACCGCCGCTGCGGCGGTGCGGGTTTCCACGCCGAGTTTTACGTAAACGTGCTCCAGGTGTTTGTTCACGGTGCGCGGGCTCAGGCCGAGAATGTCGCCGATGTCACGGTTGGTTTTGCCGCAACTCACCCATTGCAGCACTTCCACTTCCCGTTCCGTCAGTTGGAAGCGCTGGGCCAGTGCTTCCTGGGTTTGCGCCTGGGTCGGTGCGGGGCGCAAGGCCGGCACGCTGCGGGCCGATTGCAGGCTGCGAGCGGTGCGCAGGTGGGCGGCGACACGGGCGAGCACTTCGTCAGGGCGGATCGGCTTGGTCACGTAATCGATGCCGCCGGCCGCGAAGCCTTCCACCACGTGTTCGCTGTCGCACAGGGCGGTCATGAATAGCACGGGGATGTCGGCCAGCTCGGCCTGCGCCTTGATCCTTCGACAGGTTTCAAAGCCATCCAGCCCCGGCATCATCGCGTCCAGTAGCACCACATCCGGACGACGGCGCTGCATGCGCTCCAGAGCGCTGGCGCCGTCGAGGGCGACCAGCACCATATAGCCGGCCATGTCGAGCGCGTCGGATAACAACGCCAGGTTGTCTGGCGTGTCATCGACGATCAGCACAATGCCCTGGTGGGCAGTGAGCGCGTTCATGGCGTCTCCTCGGCAGGCGCGTCGGTGGGGTGGGTGAGGTGTTGCAGGGCGTCTTTTACCCGGCGATTGAATTCGTTCAGCTGGAAGCGTTTTACCTGCGCACGCAGGCTCTGCGTGTAGGTCGCGCTCACCGGTTCGTGTTGGTCGAGCCAGTCGAGCTTTTCCAAAATGCCTTTGATATAGCCCAGCTCGCCCAGCTCGTAGAGTTCAGCCAAGGCGCCGGCCGACGGCGCTACCAGTGCCTGCGCAGGCCCGGCGACCACATTGGCGCGCTTCACCCAACGCAAGCCCAGGTACGTCTGAATTTTCTCTAGCAAGGCGGGCGTATGTACCGGCTTGGCGAGGTAATCGTTGCAGGCCGCAGCGACGCTTCGCTCGCGGTCGTCGGCAAAGGCGTTAGCGGAAATGACGATGATCGGCGCCAGTGACAGCGCGTTGCGCCGGATCAGCCGGCTGGTTTCCCAACCATCCATGTGCGGCATCGAAAGGTCCATCAGGATCAGATCCGGGTTTAACAGCGCCACCTGACGAATCGCTTCCTGCCCGCTGGCGGCCTGGGCGATATCAAAACCCAGCGGCTCGAGCATGCCGGCAAGAATACGGCGGTGCTCGATATGGTCGTCCACCAGCAGAATCAGCCGGCGTGGGCCCTGATAACCAATGATGTCGTGCTCAACGTGCACCACCGCCTGCGGCACGCGCACTTCGGAAAGAAACAGGCGCACCTGAAAACAAGTGCCTTGGTCCGGCACGCTGCGCACCGACAACTCGCCGCCCATTAACGAGGTGAGCATGCGCGTGATGGTCAGGCCCAGGCCCACGCCGTTGTCCTGGCGCATCAGGTCGCCGCGCTCGAACGGCTGGAAAATCCGCTCGATTTGCTCCGGCGCAATGCCGATGCCGGTGTCGACGATTTCAAACGTCGCCGTCTCGCGCATATAGCTCACGCGCAAACACACCTCGCCGCTGTCGGTAAAGCGCACGGCGTTGCCGAGCAGGTTGATCAGAATTTGCCGCACGCGCTTTTCGTCGCCGCGCACCACGGTCGGCATGCGCCCTTGCTGCTCCAGGCGAAAGTGCAGGCCTTTCTCTTCGGCTTGCGGCGTGAACATGCGCTGAAGGTCGTGGATAAATTCGGGGAAGGGAATTTCGCTGAGTTCCAACTGCAACTTGCCCGCTTCAATTTTCGCCACGTCCAGCAGCCCATCGATCAGCGAGAGCAGGTGCGAGCCGCTGCGGTAAATGGTGGCCAGGGCGTCGTGATGCTGGCCGGGCATGGCGCTGTCGCGTTGCAGAATCTGGGTGTAGCCAAGAATGCTATTGAGCGGCGTGCGCAGCTCGTGAGACAGCCCGGTCACGTAGCGGCTCTTCGCCGCATTCGCCGCTTCCGAGGCCTCTTTGGCTTTTTGCAACGCCTCGTCGGTGCGGCTGTGGGCTTCGATTTCCTGCATCAGCAGCACGGTTTGCCGGTCCGATTCTTCCTGGGCCACGCGCCGGCTTTCCCGCGTCAGCACCACCCACCAGGCGAGAATGGCGGCGAACACGGTGAGGGTGAGAAAGGCTTTGAGAAAGGCCAGGTACAGCGTCTGTTGCACCTGCGGCGAGTGCGGCAAGAGGCTGTGGGACACCTGGCTGTAAATCATCAGCAGGGCGCCAAGCAGCAAGGCCACCAGCACCAGCAGCAGTCCGAGGTATTGCGCCAGGCGGCTGTGCAAACGGGGAATCGAAGCGCGGGGGAACAGCCAGCGTACGAAGTTATCCATCTGATCGACCAGTCGTGCCTGCGGCTTGCAGGCGTCGCCGCAGCGGGCGTCGAGCGAGCAGCACAGCGAGCAAATCGGCGTGCTATAGGCCGGGCAGAACGCCATGTCCGGCGCCTCGAAGGCGTTGCTGCACAAGCCGCATTGCAACTGCGCGACCGGCCCGGCGGGGTAGAGCAATTGCGGCGCGCTGCTGCGGGCGATGTAGAAGCGGCCCTTGGTCAGCCAGGCAATCAGCGGCGCGGTGACAAAGGCGGTGCCCAGCGCCACCACCGGCGACGCCGCTTCCAGCATGGCGCCGAACACCCCGCCATGGGCCAGCACCGAAAGCAACGAGGCCACCAGCATGGCGCCGACGCCCACCGGGTTGATGTCATAAAGATGGGCGCGCTTGAACTCGATATGGCGCGGCGAAAAGCCCAGCGGTTTATTGATGACCAGGTCGGCGACCACCGCGCCAATCCAGGCGATGGCGACGTTGGCGTACAACCCCAGCACCTCTTCGATGGCCTCGAACACCCCGAGCTCCATCAACATCAAGGCAATCGCCACGTTAAACACCAACCACACCACGCGGCCCGGGTGGCTGTGGGTGACGCGGGCGAAGAAATTCGACCACGCCAGCGAGCCGGCGTAGGCGTTGGTCAGGTTGATTTTTACCTGGGACACAATGACGAACAGCACCATCGCCGCCAGCGCCAACTGCGGCGAACCGAACACGTAGCCGAACGCCACCAGGTACATCTGCGTGGGCTCGGCGGCGCGCTCCATGGGAATTTCATGCTGTAGCGCCAGGAAGGCCAGAAACGCCCCAGCGAGCATTTTTAGCGCGCCGGGAATAATCCAGCCCGGCCCGGCCATCAGCAATGCGGCCCACCAGCGTTTACGGTTGGCGGCGGTTTTTTCCGGCAGAAAACGCAGGTAATCGACCTGCTCACCAATCTGCGTAATCAGCGCCAAGGCCACCGTGCAGGCGGCGCCGAACGACAGCAGATTGAACGCGCCGCCTTCCCCTTCGCGGCCGGCAAAGCTGGTCCAGTCGCTCAGTGCTTCCGGATTTTTCCACGCGACAAACAGATACGGCAGCAGCAACAGCACAATCCACAGCGGCTGCGTCCACAGCTGCAAACGGCTGATCAGCGTCACCCCGTAAGCGGCCAGGGGAATCACCAGCACCGAGCAAATCACATAGGCCAAGGCCAGCGGAATGTGGAAATACAGCTCCAGCGCCAAGGCCATGATCGCCGCTTCCAGGGCGAAAAACAGGAAGGTGAAGCTGGCGTAAATCAGCGAGGTGATGGTCGAGCCGATATAGCCGAAGCCGGCGCCGCGGGTGAGCAAATCCATGTCCACGCCATAGCGCGCGGCGTAGTAGCTGATGGGCAAACCGGTGAGAAAAATCACCAGGCTCACCGCCAGAATGGCCCACAGCGTGTTGGTGAATCCGTAGCTCAGCGCCAGCGCGCCGCCGATGGCTTCCAGGGCCAGAAACGACACCGCGCCAATCGCCGTATTGGCGATGCGCCACTCCGACCATTTGCGAAACGAGCGGGGGGTGAAGCGCAGCGCGTAGTCCTCCATGGTCTCGTCGGCGACCCAGCTGTTGTAGTCGCGGCGAATCTTGACGATGCGCTGGGTGCCGGTGGGTTGCACGTCGGGCTCCTGAAGCTCGGAAGGAAAAGGCCTGCGGGGTGCCGAGCAACTTCCATGCCCCGGCCCGTTTACGGCCTGCGCCCCCGTTAATACGCGCGCCTGCTGCGCCTGGGCTTTTGTCTGGCTGCGTGGCGTGCGGCTAGCTTGCACCAGGCCGGGGCAGGCGGCTGTACGTCAGATGACGTATGCGCTTACGTCAACCTGCGTATACCGCCGCCACGCTGCTGCGCCCCATCCTTGCTGCAACCCCAAGCCGGTACCCGAAAGGCGAGCCGGGGAGGCCAACTACCAGAGGAGCAGCATCATGGATTCACGATTGACGAGCTTTCTTCCCCGTCGGCTGGCGCTCGGTGCGGCGGCACTGTCGCTGCTGGCGGCGAGCGTGTTCAGCCAGAGCGTGCTGGCGGATGCGGCCAATACCACGGGCCTGGCGGTTACCGACACCACCGTCACCGTCGGCCAGCTGCACTCGGCCACCGGCACCATGGCCATTTCCGAAACCGGCGCCATTCAGGCCGAACGCCTGGCCATCGACCAGATCAACGCCTCGGGCGGCATTCTGGGTCGGCAGATTAAAGTGATTCAGGAAGACGGCGCCTCCGACTGGCCGACCTTCGCCGAAAAAGCCAAGAAGCTGCTGGAGAGCGACAAGGTCGCCACGGTGTTTGGCTGCTGGACCTCGGCCTCGCGCAAAGCGGTGTTGCCAATCTTCGAGAAAGACAACGGCTTGCTCTACTACCCGACGTTTTACGAAGGCCTTGAGCAGTCGAAAAACGTGATCTACACGGGCCAGGAAGCCACCCAACAAATTCTCGCCAGCCTCGACTGGATCGCCAAAGAGAAGGGCGCAAAAACCTTCTACCTGCTGGGCTCGGACTACATCTGGCCGCGCACCTCCATGAAAATCGCCCGCAAGCACATCGAAAACGTGCTCGGCGGCACCGTGGTTGGCGAGGAGTACTACCCGCTCGGCAACACCCAGTTCGGTTCGCTGACCAACAAAATCAAACTGAAAAAACCCGACGTGGTGTTCGCTGCCGTGGTCGGTGGCTCCAACGTGGCCTTCTACAAACAACTGAAAGCCGCCGGCATCACCAGCGACAAACAAACCCTGCTGACCCTGTCGGTTACCGAAGACGAAATGCTCGGTATCGGCGGCGAGAACATGAAGGGCTTCTACTCGTCGATGAAGTACTTCCAGACCCTGGATAACCCCAACAACAAGAAATTCGTTGAGGAATTCAAAGCCAAGTACGGCAAGGACTCGGTGATCGGCGACGTCACCCAGGCCGGCTACCTCGGCCCCTGGTTGTGGAAAGCCGCCGTGGAAAAAGCCGGCAGCTTTGATGTGGACAAAGTGGTCGCCGCCTCGCCTGGCATCGAACTGACCACCGCGCCCGAAGGCTACGTGAAAGTGCACGACAACCATCACCTGTGGAGCAAGGCGCGCATTGCCCAGATTCAGGCCGACGGTACGTTCAAGGTGGTGCATGAGTCGGACCTGATTGAGCCGAATCCGTTTCCTAAGGGTTATCAGTAAGGGCTGAAAGTCCCCCCTCACCCTAGCCCTCTCCCACGGGGGGAGAGGGACCGACCTGCGTTGCGTTGATGACGGCGTAACACCTGTCCGCCCCCTCGCCCCTCCGGGGAGAGGGCTGGGATGAGGGGCGGGTTTTACTCAGTCGCTTTGCGCATTCATCCCACCAACCATCAGGAGTCCACTCATGGAATGGCTTACCGACTTCGGCGCAATCGCCGTCATGCAGGGGTTCAACGGCTTGTCGGTGTTCTGTGTGCTGCTGCTGATGGCACTCGGCCTGGCAATTATTTTCGGGCAAATGGGCGTGATCAACATGGCCCATGGCGAGTTCCTCACCGTTGGCGCTTACACCACGTACGTGATCTCCACGCTCACGCTGCACTACGTACCGGCCTTGCAGCCGTACTACTTTTTCTTCGCGATCATCGCCTCGTTCTTTATCGCCGGCGCCCTCGGGTGGCTGGTGGAGTGGGCGATGATCAGCAAGCTGTACCACCGGCCGCTGGACACGCTGCTAGCCACCTGGGGCCTTTCGCTGGTGATGCAGCAAGCCTTCCGCTCGATCTTCGGCGCGCGTGAAGTGGGCGCGGAAATGCCCGAGTGGATCATGGGCTCCTGGAGCCCCACGGCAGCGGTGGATATTCCCAAGAACGGCCTGTTCGTGATGGCCCTCACCGCCGCGCTGACCGCCACCATTTTCCTCATGCTGTACCGCTCGCGCTGGGGCTTGCAGGTGCGCGCCACCATGCAAAACCGCGTGATGAGCCGTGCCGTGGGCATCAATACCAAGCGGGTCGACCGCATGACCTTTGCCCTCGGCTGCGGCGTGGCGGGCGTGGCTGGCGCCGCATTCACCACCATCGGCTCCACCGGGCCGACAGCGGGTTCGCTGTACATCGTCGACACCTTTCTCACCGTGGTCTTCGGCGGCGCTGCCAGCCTGGTGGGCACCATCGCCTCGGCATTCACCATCGCCCAGGCGCAATCGATCATGGAATTTTTCCTCTCGGGTTCGATGGCCAAGGTGCTGACGTTGTCGGCGGTGATTCTGATTTTGATGCTGCGCCCGCAAGGGCTGTTTTCAATCAAGGTTAGGAAGTGAGTTGGCTGGAGGTTCGCCAGCAAGCGGGCTACTACAGGCGAGTGCGGTCTGCTCTTCGTAGGAGCCAGCTTGCTGGCGAAGTGCACGAATACACGATAGGAAACCGCCCATGAAAAACGCATATGAAAGCCTGCTTGGTGGCAAGCAGGGGGCCATTGGCCTGTTGGTGCTGGCCACGCTGATATTGGTGGTGTTCCCGCTGCTGCTCGACACCTTCCGCCTGAACATGGTCGGCAAATACCTGACCTACGCCTTCGTCGCCGTTGGCCTGGTGTTGTGCTGGGGGTACGGCGGCATTTTGAGCCTGGGCCAGGGCATTTTCTTCGGCGTTGGCGGCTACTGCATGGCGATGTTTTTGAAGCTCGAAGCATCTGACCCCGAGAGCACCAAAATTCAATCCACACCCGGCATTCCGGACTTTATGGATTGGAACCAGATCACCGAATTGCCAATGATGTGGCAGCCGTTTCACAGCTTCAGCTTTGCGCTGTTGGCGGTGGTGGCGGTGCCCACGTTGCTGGCGCTGATCATTGGCGTGGCGATGTTCAAACGACGCGTGGGCGATGTGTATTTCTCCATCGTCACCCAGGCGATTGCGGCGATTCTTACCATCCTCATCATCGGCCAGCAGGGGCTTACTGGCGGCGTCAACGGCATCACCGATTTGAAAACCTTACTCGGTTGGGACATCCGCCCGGACAGCTCGAAAACCATTCTCTACTTCGTTAACGCCTTCCTGTTGTTGGGCTGCGTGTTGCTCGGGCGTTTCATCCTCACCTCCAAGCTCGGCCGCCTGCTCATGGCCATGCGCGACAAGGAAGAGCGCGTGCGTTTTTCCGGCTACGACGTGGCCAGTTTCAAGGTCTTCGTGTTCTGCGTGGCGGCGGCGTTTTCGGCCATTGGCGGGGCGATGTTTGCCTTGCAGGTCGGGTTCATGTCCCCGAGCTTCGTCGGCATCGTGCCGTCGATTGAAATGGTCATTTTTGCCGCGGTAGGCGGGCGCATGTCGCTGCTTGGCGCGGTGTACGGCACCTTGCTGGTGAGCTTTGGCAAAACCTATTTCTCCGAGAGCTTCCCCGAGCTGTGGCTGTACCTGATGGGCGGGCTGTTTATCGTGGTGGTCATGTACTTCCCCAACGGCATCGCCGGGTTGTGGGAAAGCCACGGGCGCAAATGGCTGTCGCGTTTTGCCCTGGGTAAAAAACTGTTTGGCGTGCCGGAAACCAAAGCCCGTGTGTTTGCCGTCAAGCCTGAACCGAAAACCGCACCGCGCGAACTGGAGACCACGCCATGAACAGCCCCGCCGGATTTCAAGCGGCCAAACCGGTATTGGCCATCGAAGGGCTGACGGTTTCGTTCGACGGTTTCAAGGCCGTGAACGACCTCAACCTGTACGTCGACCGCAATGAAGTGCACGTGGTGATCGGCCCCAACGGCGCCGGCAAAACCACGGTGCTGGACCTGATTTGCGGCAAGACCAAATCCACCGCCGGCAGCATCGAATTTGAAGGCCGCGAACTGACCAAGATGCGCGAGTACGACATTGTTCGCGCCGGCGTCGGCCGCAAGTTTCAAAACCCCTCGATCTACGAAAACCTCACCGTGTTCGAGAACCTGGAAATGTCATACCCGGCCGGGCGCAAAGTGTTCGGCGCGCTGTTTTTCAAACGCAGCACCGAAGTGATCGCGCGGGTGGAGGAGGTGGCCGGTGAAATCTTCCTCAGCGACTTCCTCGACAAGCAGGCCGACCTGCTTTCCCACGGCCAGAAGCAATGGCTGGAGATCGGCATGTTGCTGATGCAAGACCCGGCGCTGCTGATGCTCGACGAACCGGTGGCCGGCATGAGCGTGAGCGAGCGGGTGCAAACCGCCGACCTGCTCAACCGCATCAGCCAAGGGCGCTCGGTGCTGGTGATTGAGCACGACATGGAATTTGTGAAAAGCATCGCCCACCGCGTGACCGTGCTGCACCAGGGCAAGGTGCTGGCGGAAGGGAGCATGGAGGCGGTGCAGAGTAATCCGAAGGTGATTGAGGTTTATCTGGGGCATTGAGGTCGAACAGCCCCTCACCCGCCCTTCGGGCACCCTCTCCCGCAAGCGGGCGAGGGGATTGGACGGAGACCGCGTTTGAGTTCCCCTCGCCCGCTTGCGGGAGAGGGGCTGGGGGTGAGGGCCGGGTATTTCATCTATTGCGAACAAGAGGCACACCCTATGTTCACCATTTCCAACCTGGTGTCCGGCTACGGCCAGAGCCAAATCCTTCACGAGCTGAACCTTGATGTCGCGAAAAAAGAAATCGTCGCGGTCATGGGCCGCAACGGCATGGGCAAAACCACGCTGTTCAAAAGCCTGATGGGCGTGCTGCCGCAGTGGGGCGGGCAAATCTCGGTAGACGGGCACGACGTGTCGAAGCTGGAAACCCACCAGCGCGTCGAGCACGGCATCGCCTATGTGCCGCAAGGCCGAATGATTTTTTCCCACATGACCGTGCTGGAGAACATCCAGACCGGCCTGCCCGCATCAGCCAAAGGCAAGGTGCCAGACGACCTCTACGCGTTGTTCCCCGTGCTGCACGAAATGCGTTCGCGCAAAGGCGGCAACCTCTCCGGCGGCCAGCAACAACAACTGGCAATTGCCCGCGCCCTGGCCACCAACCCCAAGGTGCTGCTGCTCGACGAACCCACCGAAGGCATCCAGCCCTCGATCATCAAAGACATCGCCCACAAGCTCAAAGAAATCCGCAATCTGCGTGACCTGACCATTGTGGTGTCCGAGCAGGTGCTGAGTTTCACCATGGAAATCGCCGATCGTTTTTTGGTCATCGAAAAAGGCAAATTCGTGGTCGAGGAAACGCGCGATAACGTGGATGAGAAATCCATCAGCCGGTATTTGTCGGTGTGATTGCCTGTTCCACCAATCGCGGCTGAAGCCGCTCCCACGGGTGCGAGTACAACTGTGGGAGCGGCTTTAGCCGCGATGCTTTTCGCCCGCCCGAAAATCCGCTGTAGCCCCCGCCATTCAAGCCCTGCACGCATACGTCATCCAACGTATTTATCCATTTCCCCAGCCGAACAAGACTAGCTCCGTACCCCGGCGCTTCACTGCGCACCACCCTCACAAGGTCCAGGAGCTTTGTCATGACCGATACGCTGATCAAGGTTGACCTCAACCAGGCCGCCACCGAAAACGAGCAGATTCACAACCGCTGGCACCCGGACATTCCAATGGCCTGCTGGGTCAAGCCGGGCGACGATTTCATTCTGGAAACCTATGACTGGACCGCCGGCGCGATCAAGAACAATGACGACGCCAGCGACGTGCGCGATGTGGACCTGACCACCGTGCACTACCTCTCCGGCCCGGTGGGCGTGCACGGTGCCGAACCCGGCGATTTGCTGGTGGTTGATCTGCTCGACATCGGCGCCAAGCCGGATTCGCTGTGGGGTTTCAACGGCTTTTTCTCCAAGCAGAACGGCGGCGGTTTTCTCACTGATTATTTTCCCGAAGCGCAGAAGTCCATCTGGGATTTCAAAGGCATGTTCACCAGCTCGCGGCACATTCCGGGCGTTAACTTTGCCGGCCTGATTCACCCCGGCCTGATTGGCTGCCTGCCGGATCACAAAATGCTCGCCGAGTGGAACAAGCGCGAGCAGGAACTGATCGACACCAACCCCACCCGCGTGCCGCCGCTGGCCAACGCGCCGATGGCGCCAACCGCGCACATGGGCAAGATGAAGGGCGAAGCCCGCGACCTGGCCGCCATGACCGGCGCCCGCACCGTGCCGCCACGCGAGCACGGCGGTAACTGCGATATCAAAGACCTGTCGCGCGGCTCGAAGATTTTCTTCCCGGTGTATGTGGACGGCGCCGGGTTGTCGGTGGGCGATTTGCACTTTAGCCAGGGCGACGGCGAAATCACCTTTTGCGGCGCCATCGAAATGGCCGGCTGGGTGCACATGAAGGTCGAGCTGATCAAAGGCGGCATGGCCAAGTACGGCATCAAGAACCCAATCTTCAAACCCAGCCCCATCGTGCCGACGTACAACAATTACCTGATCTTCGAAGGCATCTCGGTAGACGACGCCGGCAAGCAGCATTACCTCGACGTCAACCTGGCCTACAAACAGGCCTGCCTGAACGCCATCAACTACCTGACCAAGTTCGGCTACTCACCGGCCCAGGGTTACTCGCTGCTCGGCTCCGCGCCGGTGCAGGGCCATATCAGCGGCGTAGTGGATATCCCCAACGCCTGCGCCACCTTGTGGCTGCCGACTGAGATTTTCGAATTCGACATCAACCCGAATGCCTCCGGCCCGACCAAGTACCTCGATGGCAGCATCGACCTACCCAAAGCGCCGGACAAATGAGTTTCGTCGCCTGGGCTGTGCCGGGGCCGGGCGGCGTTGGCATGGCCCAGGTGATGAAACCCTGATGTAGAGAACGTTGTTTTCAGGTTTGGCCAATCGCGGCTAAAGCCGCTCCTACAGAGGGTGCGGTTTGTAGGAGCGGCTTTAGCCGCGATTGGCCCTCAAGGGATAACCCAATGCCCATCTACGAATACGACTGCGCCGATTGCGGCGACTTTACGATGTTGCGTCCCATGGCGGACCGCGACGAACCGTGCCTGTGCCCGGCCTGCGGCAGCACCAGCAAACGGGTGATTCTCTCGGCGCCGTGCCTGTCGACCATGGCCGGCAGCCAGCGCCGCGCCCACGCGGCCAACGAGCGCAGCGCCCATGCGCCGCAAACGCTCGATGAGTACAAGCAAGCGCGCAAACACCCGGCCGGTTGCGGCTGCTGCAGCGCCAATAAACCCTTGGCGCCGACCAAGGCCAATCCTCACGCCATGAAAGGCAAACCGGCCGGGCGGCCGTGGATGATCAGCCATTGAAGAACCATTTATCAGGTAGTGGCGGTTTGCCGCCCCTACATGGCTGGCGGCGGCGTAAATTCGCCACCCTCAGCCAGCAACACGCCGTCGAAAGGCTCTAGAAAGGGGCCGTGGGTTAAGCTGGCAGCGGGTATGTGTCTTGCTAAGGTTAGGTAACGACTCATACCACCAATAAAAACAGCTGTTGGAACCCCTATGCCCAGAGCCTCCCACCATGCGCTGCGCGGCACCTTCCGTGCGTTGCTGTCATCCGAATTCTGCTACCACACCGCGTCGGTGTTCGACCCCATGTCCGCGCGCATTGCCGGCGACCTCGGTTTCGAAGTCGGCATTCTTGGCGGCTCGGTTGCCTCCTTGCAGGTACTGGCCGCGCCGGACTTCGCGCTGATTACCCTGAGCGAATTTGTCGAACAGGCCACCCGCATCGGTCGCGTCGCTAACCTGCCGGTGATCGCCGATGCTGACCACGGCTACGGCAACGCGCTGAACGTGATGCGTACCGTGAAGGAACTTGAGCGCGCCGGCGTCGCCGCGCTGACGCTGGAAGACACGCTGCTACCGGCGCAGTTCGGGCGCAAGTCCACCGACCTGATCCCCGTGGAAGAAGGCGTCGGCAAGATTCGCGCAGCGCTGGAAGCCCGTGTCGATGCGGCGTTGGCGATCATCGCCCGCACCAATGCCGGCGTGCTGTCGGTGGATGAAGTCATCAGCCGCACCCTGGCCTATCAAGCCGCCGGTGCCGACGGCATCTGCATGGTCGGCATCACCGACTTCGAACACCTGGAACGCATCGCCGCGCACCTCACCGTGCCGATCATGCTGGTGACCTATGGCAACCCGTCGCTACGTGACGACGCCCGTCTTGCCAGCCTGGGCGTGCGCATTGTGGTGGACGGTCATGCCGCGTATTTCGCCGCCATCAAAGCCACCTACGACTGCCTGCGCGAACAGCGCCAAGTGGTCGCCAGTGATCTCAGCGCATCGGAGCTTTCGCACAAATACACGCACCCCGAAGACTATTTGCTCTGGGCGAAAGAGTTTATGGAAGTGAAGGAATAATCCGACCGTTCATGCGGCTCCATACCGCTTGAGCTTGTAAAAAACCACCCGCGCGTCCATATCTTTCTCTAACGCAAAACGAGCGGGAGACAGATCATGGCCGGCGGTTGGGCAAGTGATGGAGCGGTACAAGAGCAGATCGACAGCAGCATCGAAGACGCCATCGCGCGTGCGCGCAGCAATCTGCCCAAGGGCGAAAGCCTGAAACACTGCGAAGAATGCGACGCCGCCATCCCCGAGGCGCGGCGCCAAGCCATCCCCGGCGTGCGCCTGTGCGTCGCCTGCCAGGCTGAACACGACAAAGCGAACTCGGCCAGCGCCGGGTATAACCGTCGCGGCAGCAAAGACAGCCAGCTTCGCTAGAAAAAACTACTGATCAGGCAATTGCCGCCGCTTTCCCGCCGAATGTAAAAACGTAGCGAGCGCAGGGAAAGCAAGGCGAAAGGTGGTGAAAAAAGCGGAGTTGGCTATAGCCAATGAGCATTTTTGAATCCACCTTTCAACGCCGCTTAGCCGTGCGCCGCTTTGCCGCTGACTTTAAAAACGTAGCGAGCGAAGGGAAAGCAAGGCGAACGGTGGTGAAAAAAGCGGAGTTGGCTGTAGCCAATGAGCATTTTTGAATCCACCTTTCAACGCCGCTTAACCGAGCGCCGCTTTGCCGCTGACTTTAAAAACGTAGCGAGCGCAGGGAAAGCAAGGCGAAAGGTGGTGAAAAAAGCGGAGTTGGCTGTAGCCAATGAGCATTTTTGAATCCACCTTTCAACGCCGCTTAGCCGTGCGCCGCTTTGCCGCTGACTTTAAAAACGTAGCGAGCGAAGGGAAAGCAAGGCGAAAGGTGGTGAAAAAAGCGGAGTTGGCTGTAGCCAATGAGCATTTTTGAATCCACCTTTCAACGCCGCTTAACCGAGCGCAGTAGGTTTCGCTCGGGTGCAGGCGACTGCCGTTGCCGATCGCCGCTTTCCCGCCGAATTTAAAAACGTAGCGAGCGAAGGGAAAGCAAGGCGAAAGGTGGTGAAAAAAGCGGAGTTGGCTATAGCCAATGAGCATTTTTGAATCCACCTTTCAACGCCGCTTAACCGAGCGCAGTAGTTTTTAGGAGTGACGATGGACTTTAAGGACTACTACAAAATTCTGGGCGTCGAGCCCACGGCAGACGAGAAGGCGATCAAAGCCGCCTACCGCAAGCTCGCGCGCAAATACCACCCTGACGTGAGTAAGGAAAAGGATGCGGAAGTCCACTTCAAAGAAGTGGCCGAGGCCTATGACGTGCTCAAGGATGCCGACAAACGCGCCGAGTTCGATGACCTGCGCAAGTACGGCCAGCATGGCCGCCCGTTCGAGCACCCGCGCGGTCGGCAGCCGGGTGCCGGTGCGTTTACCGATGCCTACGGTGGCGATTATTCCGACTTTTTCGAGTCGATCTTTCGCCGTGGCGGTGGCGCCGAGCAGGCGCGCAACCGTGCTCGCAAAGGCCAGGATGTGGAAATGGATCTGCCGGTGTTTCTTGAAGAAACGCTGACCGGCGAGGCGAAGAAAATTTCCTTCCAGCTCCCCGCCGCCATGGGCCAGGCGGCGCAGAGCAAAAGCCTCAACGTGAAGATTCCCTTCGGCGTTACCGACGGCGAGCGCATTCGCCTGAAAGGGCAGGGTGGGCCCGGCAGTGCCGGCGGGCAGCCGGGCGATCTGTACCTGAACGTGCGCTTCGCGCCCCATCCCTTGTTTGATGTGCAGGGCAGCGACTTGGTGCTCACCGTACCGTTGGCGCCATGGGAGGCCGCGCTTGGCACCAAGGTCGAGGCGCCGACGCTAAACGGCCGCATCACCCTGACCATTCCGGCCAACAGCCAGAGCGGCCAGCGCCTGCGCATTAAAGGCCGAGGCCTGGGCACCAAAGCCGGAGAGCGCGGCGATTTGTATGCGCAGCTCAAAGTTGTGATGCCAAAAACCACCAGCGACGATGCGCGCAAGCTCTGGGAGAAACTGGCGCAGAAAGTCGACTTCGATCCCCGCAGCGAATGGAGCAAATGAGCATGAGCGACCCATTAGGCATGCAAGAAATTTGTCAGACCGTGGCTATTCCCACCTCACTGCTGATGGAAATCGTCGAGCACGGCATCATCGATCCGGCCGGGCGCGGCCCGGACAACTGGCAATTCGATCAGCACGCGCTGATCACCTGCCGCCGCGCCGCACGGCTACAGCGCGAATTGGAGATGGAATGGTCGGGCATTGCCCTGGCCTTGCAGCTGCTCGACGACCTCGAGCAGGTGCGCCGGGAAAACCGTCAGCTGAAAAGCCAGCTAGGCCGTTTTCTCAGCGAGTAGCGGCGCCGTCAGAACAGCGACCGCTCTGCCTTGAACATGAAGTAATCCTCGCAATAGCCGTTGTGCCCCGAATACGCCACGCACTGCGGCCCGCTCAAGGTTGAACCGCTGTACGACAGGTTCAAATCAATGCCCGCCCACGGGCGCGACAGGTTCAGCGACCAATCGTTGAACACCCGCACCAACCCGCCATCGCCGTAGGTCACCGCGTCGTCCAACGTGTGGTTGGCGTACTTCATCGACAGGTTCATCGCCAACGGCGGATTCAGCGCCAAGTCCATTAACAGCGTACTGTCGGCGCGCCCCGGTGCCTGGCTGAAGGCCGCGCCGAAGCGGCTGTCGAGCAGGGTCAGGCCGGCGTAATACTCGTTGCTGTCATTGGCGCTGAAGCCGGGATGGCTGTAGCGGATCAAGCCCATTTCATAGCCGAAGCGGTTGTTGAACGGGCGCTTGAAGCCGCTGTAGGAATCGAGCTCCAGCTGGCTGTCACGGGCGATGCCCATGCTGGGCGACCATTGGCCCAGGTACCAGCCGCTTTCGTGAGTCAGGTCGAGGCCGCCCTGAAAGGTGCCGTTTTGCGCCGGCTGCACCAGGCCCTGCGCCATGCTGCGAGTAGGGGTGGTGCCGAGTTGCAGATCGTATGCGCCCAGTTCGCGTTCCAGCACCTGGCCGTGGGCAGCGGTGCAGGCAACCAGTGTGGCGGCCAGCACTGTGGCCTTTAAAGACGTGATCATTGTTCACTCCAGATGTTGATCAAGGAGTGGCTTGCACGCTGGCAGGGGCGCTCAGCCTGTAACGGCAGCGGTTGGCGCGCTGGCGTTACCCGTGTGTTGTTGCCTGCGGTGGGCTCTCTGTGGAGCTTTTATGACGCGAAGCCGCAGGCTAGAGCGGTCCGAGGTTACCGCCATCGGCGGAGGATGGACGGCCATTCGTCGATAGGGCGGGAAAAATCGACGGGCTGTCAGAAAGGCCACTATTTCAGCGCAAAGGCGCTGGCTAGACGCTACCAAGACGCTAGTAGGGGTTGTATCGGCCCAAACGCCCCGGCAGGATGCTTGCCACCCTAACGATCTCGCCTTCTTCCTTTGTCGTCTGGAGCGGTCATGTTTTCCCAGATTCTCTCAACCCTGATGCCGGTGTTCTTGATCACCGGCTGCGGCGCGCTGTACGGCCATTTGCGCAAGCCCGACATGCGCGGCCTGAACACCCTGAACATGGAATTGCTGGTGCCGCTGCTGGTATTCGCCGTGCTGGCCGACAGCAAGGCGGCGCTGCAGGACTACGCCAGTTTGGCGCTCGCCGGGGCGGGGATTGTGTTGGGCTCGGGGCTGGTGCTGTGGCCGTTTGCGCGCTGGCTGAAGCTGGACCTGCGCACCTTTCTACCGCCGATGATGTTCAGCAACACCGGCAACATGGGCTTGCCACTGATGGCCCTGGCATTCGGCGAGAACGCGCTGCCGGCAGCCGTGGTGCTGTTTATCGTGGAAATGCTGCTGCACTTCACCGTCGGCCTGCGCATGCTCGACCCCGCCACGCCGCTGTGGCGCCTGTACCGGATTCCCGTGGTGCTGGCGACCATCGCTGGTTTGGCCATCAACCTGAGCGGTCTGCACCTGCCGCACTGGCTGCTGGAATCGGCCACCATGCTGGGCACCACCAGCGTTCCGCTGATGCTCTTCGCCCTTGGCGTTCGCATGCTAGACGTGGACTTCAGTGCCTGGAAAATCGGCCTGCTCGGCGCGATTGCCTGCCCTGCGAGTGGCTTGATTCTCGCCTGGCCACTTATCCAACTGCTCGACCTGCAAGGCCTGCAACTGGCCTGCCTGTGGGTGTTCGCTGCGCTGCCGCCAGCGGTACTCAACTACATGCTCGCCGAGCAATACCACCGCCACCCGCACAAAGTGGCGTCGATGGTATTGATCGGTAATCTGGGAAGTGCGGCGGTTATGCCCGTGGTGTTGGGCCTGCTGTTTTCCGCCGGCTATGGCGCGCCGGTGATGGCGCCGTAAGCGCTCAACGCTTGGGTAACATCACCGTGAATGTGGTGCCGTCTTCGTGGTTGGAGCTCACGTTGACGGTGCCGCCGTGGGCGAGCACCACTTCGTTGACGATGAACAAGCCCAGACCCAGGCTGGTTTCGCCGGCGCGGTCGCTGGTGCTGCGCACGAGCGGGAAGAAGATGGTGGAGATGGCGCTTTCCAGAATGGGCTCGCCCTGGTTGTGCACCACCAGGGTCACGCTGTCGGTTTCACCGAGCAGGCGCACGGTGATCGGCAGATTGCTGGCGCCGTGTTGCAGGGCGTTGCCGATCAGGTTTTGCAGCAGCTGTTCAATCCGGCCCTGATCCCACTCGCCCTCAGTGTCGCCGCTCATTTCAAAGCGCAGATCGCTCAGCGGCTGGCCGGCGCTGGCTTCGTCGATAGCGGCCTGGCACAACAGGCTCATGTCGACGGGCGAGCGCACGATGGGCAGGCTGTTGCCCAGTCGGCTGCGCACGAATTCCAACAGGTCGTTAACCATGCCGCTCATGTGCCGGGTGCTGTTGCGGATGCGCTGCACATGGCTGCGGGCTTTGTCGTCCAGGCCCTGCTTGCTGGCCAGCAATTCGCTGGACATGCTCACCGCCTGCAACGGCGCGCGCAGGTCGTGGCCAAGAATGGCCAGGAAAATATCGCGGGAGTGATTGACCTGCTCGGCGTAGGCGGCCGTGGATTCGGCCAGCGCTTCGTCGATGGCTTCGTTAAAGCGGATCAGGTCGCGCATGTGCACCAGTTCCATCTGCACCAGGCTGTCGGTCCACAAACGGATAACACTGGCGCGCAGATGGCGGAATTCGGACGTCATTTGCACCAGGTCAAACCCCACCTGATGCCGCAGTTCGCCGTGGCTGGCGGCCGCTACGTCAAGGCTCGGGGTTTTGTCCGGCCCTTCGCCCATGGCTTTGGCCGCGCTTTCCATGCGCGTTTGCGCGGTGTTCATGTCGCGCGCGGCGGCCAGCAAAATGGCCTTGGCATGGTCGCGCAGTTCGACCTTATTCATGCTGTCGGCAGCGGGACGAATGGTCATGGCAAAGGCCTCCCATTCATCGACGATGCGGTCAACGGTGGCGACGATAAACTCGGCAAGACGCATGGCTTGAACACCCCGGACAGCTACGACGATCAGGCATATTAGCTGCTTTCGTTGCGCTTGCTAGCGGCGTTTTGCTGGCGTCGGTTTTCAGGGTTTTACCTCGACCAGTCGGTCATTTTCCAAGCGCAAGGTGATCACCACCGGCAGGCTTGGAAAATTGGGTGGATCGTCTTCGGTGTTGGCCATGGCGGGGATGTTAAACGTGACGGCGCCGCTGGTTTCGTCGCGACTGGCGGTAGCCTTGAGGGCATCAATCGAGCGGCGCATGTCACCGCCGATTTGCATCACATCAATCAAGCGGTAATGCGGGTCGCCGGCCTCGTTGGCATCGGGCTCGAACACCGCCAGGTACTGGTTGTAGCTGTTGCCCATGGAAAAGCCTTCCACGGTGAACACGGCCAGCGTCAGGTAATTGTGGCTGCCCAGGTCAAGGTCTTGCGCCAGGGTTGCTTCGGGGTAGCCGGTGGCGAAACTGTCGCTGAGTGCGGCCACCAAGTGTTCGACCTGGATGGTCAGCGCTTTGGGTGGCGCTTCGGGTGTTGTTTCGGCTTCACCGTCGGCATGGGCCAGCACACAGAACAAGGCCAGAGCGGCCGGCAGCAGAGCGATTTTCATACCTGAATATCCGCGAGAACAGGGGTGGCGGATGGTAGAACATCGCGGCTGAAGCCGCTCCCACAGGTTGTGCGATTTCTGTAGGAGCGGCTTTAGCCGCGAGATGTTGATCTGCTGCTTCTGATCAACGCTTACAGCGTCGTCGCTTTAAACGTATCGCACCCACTCACCTTGCCGCCTTCATAGCCCGCCTTAAACCAACGCACGCGCTGCTGCGACGTGCCGTGGGTGAAGGAGTCCGGCACCACGCGACCACGCGACTGTTGCTGCAAACGATCGTCGCCGATGGCGTTGGCGGCGTTTAACGCCTCTTCCAAGTCGCCCGGCTCCAGCCAGTTCAAGCGTTGCTGTGCATGAAACGCCCACACCCCGGCCAGGCAGTCGGCTTGCAGCTCCTGGCGCACCAGCAGACCGTTGGCACCTTCCATCTTGGCGCCGCTCTGCCGTGCGCTGTCGACCTTGGCCGACACACCCAACAGTGTTTGTACGTGGTGGCCGACCTCGTGAGCGATCACGTAAGCCTGCGCGAAATCGCCAGCGGCGGAGAAGCGTTGAGCCATTTCTTTGAAGAAGTCGAGGTCGAGATAGACCTGATGGTCGCCTGGGCAATAAAACGGCCCGGTGGCTGAGTCGGCGAAGCCGCAGGCGGAATTCACGCCGCCGCGAAACAGCACCAGGGTGGGGTCCTGATACTGCTTGCCGGCTTGTTGGAAAATGGCGCGCCAGGTGTCTTCGGTGTCGCCGAGTACGGAGCGCACGAACTCGGCTTGTTCGTCGTTGGCCGGCGGCGCGTGGCCTTCGGTTTGGCTGGGGGCGGTGGAGACGCCAGCCTGGTTGGCCAGTTGCCCGAGAATTTGCATCGGGTCTTGGCCGGTAACCAGCCCAAACACCACGATGATCGCCACGGCACCGAGGCTCAGTCCTTTGCCGCCGCCGATGCGCATACCGCCGCCACCACCGCCGCTGTCGCGGGCATCCACTACGTTGTCGCTGCGTCGGCCTTTCTTCCAGAGCATGGTGTTTCTCCTTTGTGTGGCGCTTGAGTGTTGCCAGTTAAAGGTGCTCGCGCCAGGCCGACGGTCTGTTACATCACTTGCCGTCGTAGTGGGTCAGCACCTGCTCGGCGCCATTACTCTGCACACCGATCACATCATAGGCATCACGAACGTCGCCATGTTCCATCCCTGGTGATCCCATTGGCATACCGGGCGCTGCGGCGCCGATCAAATCGGCGCGAGCACGCAGTTTGAGGATGTCACTGGCGGGTACATGGCCTTCGACAAATTTGCCGTCGATCACGCCGGTGTGACAGCTGCCGAGCTTGTGGGGAACGCCGAGGCGGGTTTTCACCGCGCTCATGTCGGTTTCCACATGGTCGTTCACTTTGAAGCCGTTGGTTTCCAAATGGCTGATCCAGGCTTTGCAGCAACCGCAATTGGCGTCGCGGTGAACATCAATGGCGATGGGCTCGGCGGCCTGCAGGGTGCCGGCGAACAAAAGAGAAGCGAGAGCAAAACGGCGCATGACGGTGACTCCACGGTTAAAAGTGCCATGCAGCATAGCCGCTGGTCATGTGGGGCCTAAGTGGGTCGCTGTTTATAGATATGTCAGAAGGACAGCAAGGCGCCTACGTTTCCTTCCGGCAGAACGACTATCCTGCAGCCTTTCCCAAACGCTGGAGCGTTCCGATGCTGTTTGCCCGTGTGTTTCTGCTGCTTCAGGCTCTGGTGTTGGGCGGCTTT
Source organism: Pseudomonas sp. AC136 (assembly GCF_979258585.1). Classification (NCBI taxonomy): domain Bacteria; kingdom Pseudomonadati; phylum Pseudomonadota; class Gammaproteobacteria; order Pseudomonadales; family Pseudomonadaceae; genus Pseudomonas; species Pseudomonas sp. AC136. The sequence continues at coordinate 2,375,756 of NZ_OZ409865.1, read as the reverse complement.
GGCGTGGCGTATTTCGTGTACCCGCAAGAGATGGCCAATCTCACCGGCATGCTGCTGATGCAAACCGCGGCGGTGGTGGATGTGCGCGCCTACTACGGCGCCTTGCAGCTGGGGCTTGGGGTATTTCTGTTGTCCGCCGCCTTTCGCCCGGCTTACTGGCGCCCGGCGCTGAGCCTGCTGACGCTGCTGTTCGCCGCGCTTGCACTGGGCCGCATCGCCGGTTTGTACCTCGACGGCCTGATTGGCCAGACTTTCAACTTCTACGCCCTGGGTTATGAAGCGGCGTCGGCGCTGTTGGCCTATGTCGGTTTCCGGCGCCTGCCGGCGTAACCGTTCGCACCAAAACGAGCCCCGTTTTCAGCGTTAGTTTTAAAACGGAGCAGGCGCAAGGCCCGTGCTTGAGCGTAAGCGAAAGAATTCGGCGTTAACGTAGTGGCACTGTGCTTGCACGACCCTGTGTCTAACAGGGAGAACACAACTATGTTGCTACTGCGCACCAAAGCCCGTCGAGCCGAAGACGACGGCGCCTTGAGCTTGCTGGTGGACCACCTTGACCTGACCAGTCAGTTGTCCACCGTGCAGCCCATCAATACTCGCCTCAACCACTTCGCCCAGACCCTGCATAAACGCTTGGGCGACAGCCTCGCCGCGTCTGTCGATATTGCCGCCCACGCCCCGGAACTGGCGCGCATCGCCAGCGAAACCGAAGCCAGCGGCCAGCGCCTGGCGCAAGCCTCGGAGCTGATCGCCAGCGCCAGCGAAGAAGTCAGCACCACCCTGGACAGCGAGCTGGTGCCGGGTGCCGCGCACGTGGCGAAGCTGGCGGCCGACGTGTCGGCAACCTTGCGCAGCTGCCAGCAAACCGGCGACGCCGTGCTGCGCCAAGTGGATGCGATCGACGCCAGCGAAGCGCAGCTCGAAGGCGTGATCGGCCAACTGGTCGGGCAACTGGAAGAAGTCAGCCAAGTGCTCGGCGTGATCGCCAGCATTTCCCAACAAACCAACCTGTTGGCCCTGAACGCCGCCATCGAAGCCGCGCGCGCTGGTGAGCATGGTCGAGGTTTTGCCGTGGTCGCCGATGAAGTGCGGCGCCTGGCCGGCCACACCACCGAGGCCACCGGCAAAGTCAGCCAGATTCTCGAACGCTTTCGCGACGGCATGGCCCAGCTCGGCACCGCCGGCCAGCACATGCACAGCGCCGTTGCCGATGGCCGCGACGGCATGACCCGCATGGGCGAGGACCTGCGCAACACCCGCGCGGCCATGGACCAGCTCGACCAGCGCGTCGGCCATATTGCCGCCGGCACCGAACAGATCGGCATCGCGGTGCACGCCATCAATGGCGACGTGCAAAACATCGCCGGGGTGGCGGCCGAGCTGCTCAGCAAAGCCGGCCAGGTGTCCACCCACAGCCAAGCCGTGCGCCGCAGCGGTGACCAACTGCTTGATGGCCTCGGTGCGTTTCGCTTGCAGATTCACAAAGACGTGCAAGCCAGTGTCGAGCGCCTGGCCATGGAGGCCTCGCTGCACGGCGACGTCGCTCGCGCTGAAGACTTTCTGCGCGACACATTGAGGCGAGATCCGCGCTTTGAATTGTTCTACCTGGTCGGCAGCGACGGCACTCAACTGAGCGAAAACGTCTTCGCCCAAGGGCTGGACAAAGGCGATAGCTGCAAGGGGCGCAACTGGGCGCAACGGCCGTGGTTCCGGGCAGTGGCCGAACAACTGAGCAGCCACATCACCCCCGTGTACCGCTCCAGCGCCACCGACGCGTATTGCTTCACCGTGTCGGTGCCGGTGTTTACTGCCAGCGGGCAATTGCAGCGGGTATTGGGGGCGGATGTGCGGTTGTCGGCGTTGGTGTAGGGGAGGGCGGACTGCCGCCCGCGCAAGGATGACGGAGGTTTTTCTTGAGGCCTGCGCAAGTCGATGCACAAACCCCCGTCATCCTCGCGCAGGCGGCGGTCCGACGATTCGGGATCCAGAGTTTTGAGTCGTACGAAAAACGCCGACACATCCAATATTCTGGATCCCCGCCTGCGCGGGGATGACGGAAGTTTTTCTTGAGACCTCCGTATTGATGCACAAACTCCCGTCATCCTCGCGCAGACGATGGTCCGACGATTCGGGATCCAGAGTTTTGAGTCGTACGAAAACCGGCGACACATCCGAGATTCTGGATCCCCGCATACGCGAGGATGACGGAGGTTTTTCTTGAGATCTCCGCAAGTCGATGCACAAACCCACCGTCATCCCCGCGCAGGCGGGGATCCAGAGTTTTAAGTCGTACAAAAACCTCAGACACATCCGACATTCTTCGCGAGGATGGCGGAGGTTTCTGTTGAGCCCTCCGCCTTCGCGAGGATGACGGAGGTTTTTCTCAAGACATCCGCAAGTTGATGCACAAACCCACCGTCATCCCCGCGCAGGCGGGGATCCGACGATTCGGGATCCAGACTTTTGAGCCGTACGAAAACCGCCGTTCCATCCAACATTCTGGATCCCCGCATACGCGAGGATGACGGAGGTTTTCTTGAAACCTCCGCAAGTCGATGCACATACCCCCGTCATCCTCGCGCACGCGGGGATCCAGGCTCGTTCAGGCGATAAAGCACTCGGAATATTGGATCACGCCAACACCACGTTCCCCACCGCCGGCAGCGGCAACAACGGTGCATGCGGATCCTTGGCAATCGTCTCCCGCCAACTCTCAATCCACTCGCCCGGCTGGTCTTCCCAAACGGCAGCATGCAGCCGCGCCAAGGCCACCGGGTCGCTCAGCAAAGCCATGCGCGCCGTGCCGTCCAGCTGTTTCGGTCCAACCTTGAGGGCATGGCGCACCTGCTCCGTGCGCTGCCATTGCAGCGGTTCGGCCTGGCGATGGCGGGCGGTGGCCAGCGCGTAGGCGAGGGCGTTTTGTTTTGGGTCGACCACAGCGTGCACGAAGCCGTTGTGCAGCGCGTGCCAGTTGTTTTCGTGGTTGTACTCATCGGTGGCCACCAGCTCGCGCGGTGGCTGGTATTCCTCGGGAATCAGGAACAGTTGCTCGTCTTTGGCCTTTAAGCCCAAGCCCACGCGACTGGACAACACTGACAGCGGAATCGACAGCATCAGCGACCCCACAATCGGCGCCAGCCACCACAGAAAGCTCGGGTTCAGCCACGCCACCAACGCCGTCCACACCACGCCGAGCGCGGTTTGCGGGCCATGGCGCAGCGCCGCTTCGCGCCAGGTGGTGGAACCGTCGTCACGGCTTGGCGAATGCCACACGGCTTCCCATCCGAGAAACGCCGCCAGCACAAAACGCGTGTGAAACAGCATGCGCACGGGCGCCAGCAGGATGGAAAAGAGCATCTCCAACAGCATCGACATGGTCACCCGCAGCCGACCGCCGTAGGCTTTGGCGCCCTTGGCCCAGACCAGCACCACGCTCAGCAACTTGGGCAAAAACAGCAGCACCACGGTGGTGGAAAACAGTGCGATGGCTTTTTCCGGATGCCATTGCGGCCACAGCGGATACAGTTGGCGCGGCTCCATAAAGTACTGCGGTTCCATCAGCGTATTGGTCGCCAGCAGCGCGGTGGACAGCAGCAAGAAGAAGAACCACAACGGCGCCGACAGGTACGACATCACGCCGGTTAGAAACACCGCGCGGTGCACCGGGTGCATGCCCTTGACCATAAACAGGCGGAAGTTCATCAGGTTGCCGTGGCACCAGCGCCGATCACGCTTGAGCTCATCGAGCAGGTTGGGCGGCAGCTCTTCGTAACTGCCCGGCAAGTCATAGGCGATCCACACTCCCCATCCGGCGCGGCGCATCAGCGCGGCTTCGACGAAGTCGTGGGACAGAATCGCCCCCGCAAACGCACCCTTGCCCGGCAGCGGCGCCAAGGCGCAGTGCTCGATAAAGGGCTTCATGCGGATGATCGCGTTATGGCCCCAGTAGTGCGATTCGCCGAGCTGCCAGAAGTGCAGGCCCGCGGTGAAAAGCGGCCCGTACACACGGGTGGCGAACTGTTGAATGCGCGCATACAAACTGTTCATGCCCGACGCGCGCGGGGCGGTCTGGATGATGCCGGCGTCTGGTGTGGCTTCCATCAAACGCACCAGGCTGGTCAGGCATTCGCCGCTCATCACGCTGTCGGCATCAAGCACCACCATGTAGCGGTAGTCGCTGCCCCAGCGGCGGCAGAAGTCGTCGAGGTTGCCGCTTTTGCGTTTTACCCGGCGGCGACGACGGCGGTAGAAGATGCGTCCGAATCCTTGGGTTTCGCGGCACAGGTCGAGCCAGGCCTGTTGTTCGGCCACGGCGATGTCGGCGTCGTTACTGTCGCTGAGCACGAAGAAGTCGAAGTGCGCCAAATCGCCCGTGGCGGCCACCGACTCATATGTAGCCCGCAGCCCGGCAAATACTCGCGCCACGTCTTCGTTACAAATCGGCATGACGATGGCCGTGCGCGCCTCGGCAGGTATCGGTTCGTTGCCGGCGCTGGCGCCGGAAATGCGGTACTTGTCGCGCCCGGTGAGCAATTCCAGAAAGCCCATGAGCGCGGTCCAGAACCCGGCCGACACCCAACAGAACAAAATGCCGAACAGCAGCAAAATGCTGCCCTGCAAAAAATACGGCAGCACCTGGGTGACCGTTTGCAGAATGGTTTGCTGGCGCACTTCGTCCCATTCAAAAAACGCCCAGCCCTGGTACGGCATGATGCCTTTCATGTACCAACCGGCGACGAGCGTTTGCCCCAGCATCAGCACCAGCAAAATGTAGCGGCGAATGGAGCCGACATGCCGCCAGCGCGCCGACGGCAGCTCGCGCTTGGGTGCGCGCGGCGGATTTTCCCGACCGCGAAACGTGCGCCAGGCGCGCACCAGCACATTGGTGCGCCAGGGCTCGGGAATCACCCGCGTGCGTTTGATCGGCGGCGTCGCCTTCAGGCGCACGCGGCCTTCGGCATCGGCGTCGAGCAGTTGCGTATCGGTGCTGAGCAAGGTCAGCCGCTGCGCCACGGAGGCATGCACCGCCGCCTCGTTATTCTCGACAGGCTGCGCGGCGAGGCGCTGATGCACGTCCTGCAGCGAGGCACTGTCGCTGAGCGAGGCGCGTTGCGCTTCGCTCAGCGGCAGGTGCGCCAGGTACTCGCGCACGGTTTGGGCGGCTGGCTTATTCATCGGCGGGCAACTGGTTGCTCCAGGTTTCCGTCAGCACTTGCACGGCTGGCGGGGCGGGCGGCACGTCGTTCGCAGGCGCGGCAGGTGCCGGTGCGGCAGCAGGTGCCGGTGCGGCGGCGCTCCCATCGCCTGGCGCAGGCGCAGGGGCGGTGGCCGCAGTGGCGGGTGCTGCTGGAGCTGCTGCTGGTGCCGCTGGCGCATGGTCTTCATCCACCGCCGCCGGCTCCTCAACAGGCAGATCGCGCACCAAGGCCGCGCGCATTTCCACCGGCTTGTTTGGGTCGACCACTTTGAAGCGCAGCGTCAGGCGCCAGCCCTTGGTTTCAGGGTTATAGCGCACGTTGTTTTCCATCAGCTTGGCGTTGTCGTCCAGGCTGATCTGGCTGCGCACCGGCGCGTCTTCCAGCAGGGCTTTGAGGGCCGGGCCTTCGAAGTCGACCAAAAAGGCGATGCTGCCGTCAGGCTCGCGAATCAGGTTCGACTGCTTCACGTCGCCCGTGGAACGCAGCGTTTGTTTAACCGAGGCCAACTCCTGTGAGCCCAGCGCTTTTTCATCGCTGCTCCAGTGCAAGCGGTAGCTGAAGTCAATCGGCTGGCCGGCCTCAGGCAGCGACTCGGGTTTCCAGAACGCCACGATGTTGTCGTTGGTTTCATCGGCGGTGGGAATTTCCACCAGGTTGACGGTGCCCTTGCCCCAATCACCCTGCGGCTCAATCCACGCGCTCGGGCGCTGGTCGTAGCGGTCGTCGAGGTCTTCGTAATGGGAGAAGTCGCGACCGCGTTGCAGCAGGCCGAAGCCTTTCGGGTTTTCCACGGCAAAGCTGCTCACGCCCAAGTGCTTGGGATTGTTCAGCGGGCGCCAGATCCACTCATCGTTGCCGGTGTGAATAGATAGGCCGTTGGAGTCATGCAACTCGCGGCGGTAGTTCAGGGTTTTCGGCGGCTGATTGGCGCCGAACAAGTACATGCTCGTCAGCGGTGCAACGCCCAACTGCGCCACGTTTTCGCGCAGGTACATACGGGTTTTCACATCCACCACCGAGTCGGTGCCCGGGCGCAGCACCATGCGATAAGCGCCGGTAGCGCGCGGCGAATCCAGCAGGGCGTAAATCACCAATTGCTTCTCGCCGGCCTTGGGCCGCTCAATCCAGAATTCCGTGAAATGGGGGAATTCTTCGCCCGAGGGCAACGCCGTATCAATCGCCATTCCGCGCGCCGACAAACCATACGTCTGGTCTTTGCCGATCACGCGGAAATAGCTGGCACCGAGCAGGGTCATGATCTCGTCCTGCTTGTCGGCCTTGTTGATCGGGTACAGCACACGAAAGCCGGCGTAACCCAACTGTTCGGTGGCCTTGGCGTCGAACTTGAGGTCGCCGAAATCGAACCGGCTGGGGTCGTACTTGATTTCGCTCACCGTGGTGGCGGTGACTTCGTTGATCTTCACCGGCGTATTGAAGTGCATGCCCTGGTGATAGAACGACAACTTGAACGGCGTTTTCAGGTCTTGCCACTCGGCTTTTTCGGGGCGAAAGCGGATCTTCTGGTAATCCGCAAACTTCATCTCACTGAACTCGGCCGGCAGGTTGCTTTTGGGCACCACATACTTTTGCGCCGCCAGGTCTTTAGCTTTCTGCGCCACGTCGTCCAGGCTGAACGCCCAGAGCTGTCCGGCAGCCATTAACGACACCAGCGCCGCCATGGTGGTGAGGGAATGGCGCAGTCGTTTGCGCTTACCGGTTGCTGCGTTTGGGGTGCTGAAGGTCACTGAGGGCTCCTCGCTGTAATCGGGTTGCCAACGAAATTGCTAAGCGAGCTAAGCGAGTTGGCGGGACAAAGTTCCGACTGCAATTGGCTTCAATGATTCCGCGGCGAAGCGTCAAGCACGGCCTGACCAGGCTGGCGGGGGCTGTGCCCGCGTTGTCCGCCCCCCAGCGAAGCGCCACAACGGCGGGCGCTGGCGAGCGTCGAGCGGCGCTTGGCCAGTACCGGCTTTTTGCCGATGAAAGGTGCGCAAGCGATGCTATTTGTCGCAACGTATGGCCTTTCGCCGGCTCGCGCTTTACCTCGTGCTCGGCGCTGGTTCTAATGCGCGCCCGAAGACGGAGGTCTTCGCCAGTCCCCGCCATTGCAAGGAGCGCAGGCCTGCCATGTTCGTCCCCGCCGTTTCTGTTTTCGCCGCGCCGCCTCGCTGGAAAACCGCACCGTGAGCTGCTGGGAAGTGCTCGGCCTCGACGCTCAAAGTGATGCGCGTGCGATCAAGCGTCGTTATGCCGAGCTGGTCAAAGTGTTCCGCCCGGATGCTGACCCCGTAGGCTTTCAACGCGTGCGTGAAGCCTACGATCATGCGCTGTTCATGGCGCGGCTTGATGAAAGCGCTGCGCCGGTTCAGGCCGATACGCCACCGACCTCGCCGTCGCCAGGCGCGGATGCACAATGGCTGCACGCGCTGATGGCGACCCTCACGCTCGATGCCCTCGATAACGCCCTGCACACCGCCCGCACCCATGGCGGCCAGGCCTTGTTCGAGCGCGCGTTACTCGCGCACTGTGTTTCGCCACGCCCTGAGGCGCCGGCCTGGACGGCGTGGGCGCTCACCCACCTGCAATGGCTGACGCCTTGGCAAACCGCAGAGCTGCCCCAGGCGCAGCTCGACATGCTGGCGCAGCACCTGTTGCGCCGGCATTGGGCTGAGTTGAACGGTTGGGTGGACGCCGATGACTGGGCACAGGCCATTGCCTGCGTGCAGCGTTTTTACGCCCAGCCCTGGATGCAGTCGGTCGACCGCAGCCTTAGCTATTCGCAGGCGCTGGTGAACTGGCAGGTGGAAAACGACGCCGTCACGCTCGTTTTTTTCCTGGAGACCGCGAAGTTGTTCGGCTGGGGTGAGAACACTGAGCGGATGCCGATTGCCCATTGGCAGCGCGACGTTCTGCTCAAGCGTCAGGACGAGCGTTGGTTCAGCAGGAAAATCAACCGGCTATTGGCCGTAAAAGAACCGCGTAACACTGAGGAATCGGCGGCCTGGATGCTGTTCAAACCGCTCGGCGCTGCCCAGCGGCGACGCTTGGCTGATGATTTCATCAAGCTTGACTGGGCCGCCTGCGAGCAAATGCAGCGCATCGCCAACAGCCAGCCGAAGCACCTGTGGCCGCCTGCCGATCCTGACGGCGATGCCGAGCCGTTTGATTGGCAGCGCTACCGCGCCGGCCAACGGTGGTCGGGCGCTTATGCCTGGCTGGTGGTGTTGTGCATCGCGACCTTCGCCCTGATCAACAGCCTGCCGCATTCATTGTCGGGGGTGCGTGGCCAGACGCCCGGCGCCCCGGCCTGGGTGGTCATCCAAAGCTGCGTAAATGGTGCGTTCGCGGCCTTGCTGCTTAGCGGTGTGCATCGCACATGGAGTTGGCTGGCGCGGCGATTGACCGTCGTCGACTTTGCGCTCGGCAGGTTGTGTATGCCGGCCGCTGTTTTCTGTCGCGGTGCAGGCCTGCTGCCGTTACGCAACGGCGTGCCCTGCATCGGGCTCGGGGTGGTGGTCGGCGCTCTGCTGGCCAGCACCACGGATCTGTCGCCCTTGCTGGTGTTTGCTTTCGGGCTGCTGGCTAGTGGGCTCGCGGGGGCCTATTCGCTGTTGCAGTTTTTCCGTCCCGGCCTGCGTGCGCCCCGTCTGAGCCTATGGCTGAACGCCAACCTCGAAGGACTGCTCGCGCACGCCATGTGGATAGGCGGCTTGCTGGGCTTGGGCTGGATGCTGTGGTTCAGCACGCCGCGTTAATCATTTTTACTTTCTCGTCTTGGCAAGGAGCGGCGTCAGCATGATTGTCGGCATCGATTTAGGCACCACCAACAGTCTCGTCGCGGTTTGGCAGGACGATAAACCCTGTCTGGTTGCCAATGCCCTCGGTGGTTTTCTCACGCCCAGCGTGGTCGGGCTCGATGACCTCGGCCAGGTTCTGGTTGGCGAAGTGGCGCGCGAACGCCTGCAAACCCACCCGCACCTCACCACGTCGTTGTTCAAACGCTACATGGGCAGCAAGCGCGACATTCAGTTGGGAAAGCGCACCTTCCGCCCGGAAGAGCTCTCCGCGCTGGTGCTCAAAAGCCTGATGGCGGACGTGGAGCGCGCCTACGGCGAGCCGGTGACAGAGGCGGTGATCAGCGTGCCGGCCTATTTCAGCGACGCTCAGCGCAAAGCTACGCGCACGGCGGGCGAGCTGGCTGGGCTGACGGTGGAAAAACTCATCAACGAACCCACCGCCGCCGCGCTTTCTTATGGCCTGCACCGTAAGGAAGAAAGCTCGTTTCTGGTCTTCGATCTGGGCGGCGGCACGTTCGATGTGTCGATTCTTGAACTGTTCGACGGCGTCATGGAAGTGCGCGCCAGCGCCGGCGATAACTTCCTCGGCGGTGAAGATTTCGACGATGTGCTGGTGCAGCGCTTCGTGAAACTGCAAGGCAAGACGCCGGGCTTTCCGGACGCCAACCAGCCCGCTATCCGCAACCGTTTGCGCCGCGAAGCGCAACGCGTTCGTCATGAGCTGGGCAGCCGCGAAGAGAGCGTATTTAGCCTGCGCTTGAACGATCAGCAATGGTCCGAGCCGTTCACCGCCGAGCGCTTGCACGAAGCGGCCATGCCGCTGCTCGATCGTTTGCGTGCGCCCATCGAGCGAGCGCTGCGTGATGCCAGCATTCGTGCGGCCGATCTCGACGAAGTGCTGTTGGTGGGCGGCACCACCCGCATGCCACTGCTGCGCAAATTGACCGCCGGCCTGTTTGGGCGAATTCCTTCCATGCACCTCAATCCTGATGAAGTAGTGGCGTTGGGCGCGGCTGTGCAGGCAGCGCTCAAAGCGCGGCACGCGGCGCTGGAGGAAGTGGTGTTGACCGATGTGTGCCCTTACAGCTTGGGCATCGAAGTGACGAACCAAAGTGCGGTGGGCAATGAGCACGGCCATTACCTGCCCATCATCGAGCGCAACAGCGTAGTGCCGGTCAGCCGCGTGGAGCGGGTGCACACCACCCATCCCCAGCAGCGTCAGGTGCACGTCAAAGTATTTCAAGGCGAGAGCCGCCTGGTGAAAGACAACATTTTCCTTGGCGAGCTGCAGATCGAGGTGCCGCCGCAAACCGACAGCCTGCTCGACCTCGACGTGCGGTTTACCTACGACATCAACGGCCTGCTGGAAGCCTTCGTGACCATTGCGCTCACCCAGGAAAGCCACAGCCTGGTGATCGAAAACAGTCCGGGCGCGATGACGGCCGATGAAATTGCCGAGCGCCTGAAGCAGCTGCAAGACCTGAAAATTCATCCACGCGAACAACAGGTCAACAGCGTGTTGGTGGCGCGGCTCGAGCGCTTGTATCAGGAAAGCCTCGGGGAGCAGCGCCAATACGTCGGCACCTTGGCGCAGCAGTTTCAGCAACTGCTTGAGACTCAGGACGAACGGCAGATACGCGTCGGTCGCGCGGAAATTGGCCAACGCCTGGAAGCATTGGAAAAAGGGTTTAACGGGCTATGAACCAGAGTTGCTGGCAGGTGCTGGGCTTAAGCGATGAGAGTGATAGCGGCACCATCAAACGTCGTTATGCCCAACTGCTCAAAGTCACCCGCCCGGACGACGACCCGCAGGCTTTTCAGTGTCTGCGCGAGGCTTATGAAGCCGCGCTGCAACAGGCTCGCCGGTCGGATATGCACGCGTCGTTGCAGGTCGTAGCGTTGGAAATTGAAGCGGTGCAAGCGCCTTCGGAACCTGCGGCCTGGTCCGATCACAACCCTTGGCTGAACGAGATTTTCGCCGAGCTCAGCGTGGCGCAACTCGACGCTCACCTGCTCCAGGCACGTGAGCGCGACTGTCAGCCACTGTTTGAAGCACGTTTGCTGACCCACTGTCTGGCTGCTGGGAATGACGCCATTGCGTGCGTGCAGTGGGCGGTGGACGCGCTGCGCTGGTTAACGCCGTGGCAGTCGTCAGCGCTGGCCCACAAACAGACCGAGCAATTGGCCGCGCAACTGCTGAACGCGCGAATCGCTGAACTCGCCCAGTGGTTGGCAGAGGGGCAGGAAAGCCGCGCATTCGACGGGCTGACCGCCCTGTTGCGCAGCCCCTGGCTGGAAAGCGTGGACCGCCAGGCGCAGGCCCGCGAGGCGCTGCTGGAGTGGTTGGCCAGCGACGAAAACCGCACCCCTGCGATGGTCGAGCGTTTGTTTGATTTGCTGGGCATCGACGACAAACAAGCCCGCGAGTACCACCAACATTGGGCACTGACCCACTTGCACCAGTACTTGGCCAAACAGGCGGTGCTGCGACGACTGCGCAAGCAACTGGCCTTGACCTGGCCGGTGCGCCACGAGGAGCAAGCGGCATGGCTGCTGTTCAAAGACATGAGCGCCAGCGAAGGGCGGCGTCTGAGCGATGCGGTGGCGCCGGATGTCTGGGAAGCCTGCGCAACCCTGGAGTTCGAGATGCGCCATGAGGTCCCGGAGCTGGTCCCGGCACTGCGTGAGCAGGGTATTCAAAACTGGCGCAAATGGTTGGCACGCGCCGAAGGAGTTTGGCTGAACCTGTGGTTGATGCTGCTGGTGATGCTGGCCACCGCCGCGCCTGGGTGGGTCAAGATCATGGGCGGCGCGCCACTGCCGGACGATCTCGGCGCCAAGGCGGTGGCCACGGTTGGCGCCGGGGTTATCACGATGCTGCTGGTCCGATGGGTGGGCCGAGGTGTGGACCGCATCGCGCGGCTCCTGGCAGGCACAGACGCCTGGATCAGCGAGCGCCTGTTGCCTCGCTTCGTGGCGAATGACGGGGCCGGTTTTCTGCTACTGCGCCACGGTGTGCCTTGCGCGTTGCTCGGTGCCGTATACGGCGGTTGGGCCAGCGGTTTGGGCCCCTACGCTCCGCTCTTCGGCAGCGCGGTGGGGGTGGGAGCCGTGGCGTACGCGCTGCAAAACCTGCGCAGCGATGCGCCCACCAGTGGCCGCATGGACGCGCTGCGGGACTTTTGGCAGCGGCGCAAAGCCACATTTGGCTGGGCGCTGGTGGCGGTTCTGATCGTTTGCTTTGTGGCGATACGCAACGTGCAATTCTCAACGGCTCAGCAGCTAGGTGCTGGTCAATCATGCCAACAGAAGGTCGGCGAGTGGGGTCTTAAATGCGAGCAACGGCCTGCTGGGGCACGGTGATCGAAGAGGCAGCCACCGCTTGGCATAAACCCTGAACCCCCTTCCAAAGGGAGCAGTCGTACCCCATAGACGCAGCTAACTGCGCCGCCGCCCATGCGCGGCCCGCCGATTACCGCGAGGCTTCTATGAGTACGACTCTGACTGGCGAAGGCCTGGAAAATGAGCGCGACGATCTGTTCGCGCTGCACACCCTGCGTTTCACCATCAATGGCGAGCAGCGCCGGGTTCAGGTGCCGGCCTGGACCACGTTGTTGGACATGCTGCGTGAGCAACTGCAACTCACTGGCACCAAAAAAGGCTGCGACCACGGCCAATGTGGTGCGTGCACGGTGTTGCTCGACGGCAAGCGTATCAACAGCTGCCTGACCCTGGCGGTGATGCACGATGGCGCGGAACTGACGACCATTGAAGGCGTGGCCAACGGCGAAGAGCTGCATCCGTTGCAGCGCGCGTTTATCAAGCACGATGCCTTTCAATGCGGCTTCTGTACGCCGGGGCAAATCTGTTCGGCGCTGGCGATGGCCGGTGAAAACCGTGCCCACAGCACCGACGAAATTCGCGAGCAAATGAGCGGCAATCTGTGCCGTTGCGGCGCCTACAACAACATTCTGGCGGCCATCGAAGAAGCGTTGCCGGTGTGTCGCGGTGAGTTGGAAACCAGCGCGCCGGCGTTGATCAAGAAGGGGGACGCGGCATGAGTCCCTTTGCTTATGCGCGGCCCACGGCACTGGATGAAGCCCTGCGGTTGGCCGGGCCACATGCGCGTTTTATTGCCGGTGGCACCAACCTGCTCGATTTGATGAAAGAGAACGTCGAGCGTCCGCAACGCTTGATCGATATTACCGGCCTGCCGCTGCACGAACTCACCGATACGGTGGACGGCGGCCTGCTGATCGGCGCCTTGGTCAGCAACAGCGACCTCGCCTGGCACCCTCGCGTGGAGCGCGATTATCCGTTGCTGGCGCAGGCGATTCTGGCCGGTGCTTCGCCGCAGCTGCGCAACATGGCCACCACCGGCGGCAACCTGTTGCAACGCACCCGCTGCCTGTATTTCTACGACACCGCCACGCCATGCAATAAGCGCGAGCCGGGCTCCGGTTGCAGCGCGCTAAAGGGCTTGAACCGTAACCACGCGATTCTGGGCGCCAGTGAACACTGCGTGGCGACCCATCCTTCGGACATGTGCGTGGCCCTTGCCGCCTTGCAGGCCAAGGTGCATGTGGCCGGACCGCAAGGCGCGCGGGTGATTGCCTTTGCCGATTTCCATCGCCTGCCCGGCGATGAGCCGCAGCGCGACAATGTGCTGGCGCAGGACGAGCTGATTACCGCCATCGAACTGCCCCCCGCCGGGTTTGCCGCCCACAGCCACTACCTGAAGGTGCGCGACCGTGAGTCGTACGCCTTCGCCTTGGTGTCGGTGGCGGCGGCGCTGGATATCGACGGCCTTGTGATCCGCGAGGCGCGTATCGCCCTGGGTGGCGTGGCGCACAAACCGTGGCGCAACCCGGACGCCGAAGCGGCGCTGGTGGGCAAACCGGCGACGCCCGCGAATTTCCGCCTGGCCGCCGATTTGCTCCTCGACGGTGCCAACGGCCTGGGCCGCAACACGTTCAAAATTGAACTGGCGCGCCAGGCTGTGGTGCGTGCCCTCAACGATGCCGCGAAAGCAGGGGAGGCCGCATGAGCGCCACCGTTACAGCCCTTCACACGCCACTTGAAGCGCCCATGGGCGTGCCAATGGACCGCGTCGACGGCTACGCCAAAGTCACCGGCGAAGCGCGCTATGCAGCGGATTTTCACACGGCCGAGTTGACCTACGGTTGGGTGGTGTCCAGCCCCATCGCCCATGGCCGCATTGTCGATATCGACGCCCGCGCCGCCTTGGCATTGCCTGGCGTGTTGCTGGTGCTCAGCCACCTGAATCGGCCCGAATTGGCCAGCTACGACGAGGCGTATATGGACGCCGATGCGGGCGACGGCTCGCCGTTCCGTCCGTTCTACAACGACCGCATTCTCTACAGCGGCCAGCCGGTGGCGCTGGTGGTGGCGAAGACATTGGAACAGGCGCGCATGGCTGCCGCCCAGGTGCACGTTGAATACCGCAGCGAGCCCCATCACACCGATCTGCGCGAGCAGTTGGGCAACAGCCACAAAGCCCCCGCCGAGTTGCCCGAACCGCGCGGCGATGTCGACGCGGCGCTGGCGCGCTCCACCGCCCGCGTCGACGTGGAATACGAGACGCCGATCGAGCACCACAACCCCATGGAGCCTCACGCCTCCACCGTGGTGGTGCAACCCGATGGTGGCCTGCTGATTTACGACAAAACCCAAGGCACGCAAAACTGCCGCACCTTTGTCGAGCAAGTGTTCGGCCTGGAGCCGGGCAGCGTGCGGGTGGTGGCGCATTACGTGGGCGGCGCCTTTGGTTCCGGCCTGCGTCCGCAATACCAATTGACCTTGGCAGTGATGGCCGCGCTGAAGCTCAAACGCTCAGTGCGTGTGGCCCTGACTCGCCAGCAAATGTTCACCTTTGGCTACCGGCCGCGCACCATCCAACGCTTGAGTCTGGGCGCCGATGCCAGCGGCAAGTTGCAAGCCATTCGCCATGAAGCGATTGCGCAAACCGCCAGTTTTGAGGACTTCACTGAGCATCTGGTCGAGTGGTCCGGCATGCTTTACCACTGCGATAACGTGGCGCTCGACTACCACTTGGTGCCGTTGGATGTGTACACGCCGTTGGACATGCGCGCACCGGGCGCCGCCACGGGCGTGTCGGCACTGGAATGCGCTATCGACGAATTGGCCTACGCCGCCAACGTCTGCCCGCTGAAGCTGCGCATCGAAAACTACAGCGACCGTAACCAGAACGAAGACAAACCCTACTCAAGCAAGGCCCTGCGCGAGTGCTACAGCGAAGGCGCCGAACGCTTCGGCTGGGCCAGACGTTCGCCCGAGCCGCGCAGCATGCGCGACGGCAACGACCTGCTCGGCTGGGGCGTGGCCACCGGCGTGTGGGAAGCCATGCAGCAGAAAGCCAGCGCCCGCGTGGTGCTCGACGTTTACGGGCGCCTGCACGTCAGCAGCGCCGTGACGGACATCGGCACTGGCACCTATACCGCGCTCACGCAAATTGCAGCCGCTGCCATGGGGCTGGACACCGATGACGTGGCGGTGCTGATCGGCGACTCCAGCCTGCCCACCTCGCCGCTGCAAGGCGGCTCGTTCACCATTTCCTCGGTTGGCAGCGCCGTGCAGCAAGCCTGCGCCGCCCTGCAAAAACAACTGCTGGAAGCGGCGCAACAGCTCGACGATTCGCCGTTCGCCGAGGCCACCCGCGAGCAGGTGGAGTTCGCTGATGGCGCGTTGCGTCTGAAGGCCGACCCGAGCCAGCAAGTAGCCCTTGGCGAGATTGTGCGCGGCAGCGGCAGCGGGCATATCGAGGCCCATGTCGACGCTGAGCCGGACCAAGAGAAACGCGACCCCTACGCCACCGCCACGCATTCGGCGGTGTTCGTGGAAGTGCGCGTCGACGAAGCGCTGGGCAAAGTGCGCGTCAGCCGTGTGGTCAGCGCCATTGCCGCCGGGCGCGTGGTGAATCCGAAAACCGCCCGCAGCCAGATCCTCGGCGGCGTGGTGTGGGGCATTGGCATGGCCCTGCAGGAAGAGACGCAAATCGACCACAACCTGGGCCGCTACATGAACCACAACCTGGCCGAATACCACGTGCCGGTGCATGCCGACATGGGCGACATCGATGTGATTTTTGTCGACGAGCCCGACACCATCGTCAACGCCCTGGGCTCAAAAGGCGTGGGTGAAATTGGCCTGGTGGGCGTCGGCGCGGCGATTGCCAACGCCGTGTATCACGCGACCGGCAAGCGCATTCGGGAGTTCCCGATTACGGTGGAGAAGGTGTTGTAGGCGCGGCGGGTTCCGGCGCGCTGAGGGTTTCGCGGTTGGCCAGGGTGGGGAACAGCTTGTACCAAGTGCCGGTAATCAACAGCGTGCCGACCCCGCCCATGACCACCGCGTTAACCGTGCCGAACCAATGGGCGGTCAGGCCGGACTCGAACTCGCCGAGCTGATTGGACGCGCCGATAAACAAGCCATTCACCGCACTGACGCGGCCGCGCATGGCATCGGGCGTTTCCAGCTGCACGAACGCGCCGCGAATGACCATGCTGATCATGTCGGCCGCACCGAGAATCACCAGCACCAGCAGCGAGAACCACAACGAGGTCGACAACCCAAAGGCGATGGTCGCCACGCCAAACACGCCGACCGCAATAAACATCACGCGGCCCACCTTGCGCTTGATCGGAAAGCGCGCAATCCAGAACGCCATCAACAGCGCGCCCACCGCTGGCGCCGAACGCAGCATGCCCAGGCCCCACGGGCCGGTGAGCAGAATGTCTTTAGCGAATACCGGCAACAGCGCCGTAGCGCCGCCCAGCAGCACCGCGAATAAATCCAGCGAAATGGCGCCGAAAATATCCGGCCGGCTGCGAATAAAACGGATACCCGCCAACAGCGAATGCACTGACGGCCGCTCCTGGCTGAGCTTGGCCTGGTTCTTCGGCAGGCTCAGCATCAACCCGCACGCCAGCACATACAGCGCCGTGGTGGGCGCATACACCCAGATACTGCCAAACGCATAAAGAAAACCGCCCAGCGCCGGGGCGACGATGGTGGCCGTTTGAATCGCCGAGGAAGACGCCGCAATGGCCGCCGGAAACAACGCCGCCGGCACCAGGCTCGGCAACAGCGCTTGGGTGGCCGGCATCTCAAAGGCACGGGTACTGCCGAGCAGGAAAGCCAATACAAAAATCATCTCGCGCGTGACATCGCCGCTGGTGCTGCCCAGCACCAAAGCCAAGGCAATCACCGCCTGACAACCCTGACAAAACGCCGCCACCTTGCGCCGGTCATAGCGGTCCGCCACGTGGCCGGTGTGCAACATAAACAGCACCCGCGGCAAGAACTCCACCAAGCCGACCCAGCCCAGGTCCATGACGCTGCCGGTGAGCTGATACATATGCCAACCGATAGCGACCGTGAGCATTTGAAAACCACTCGCCGTGAATACGCGGGCGAGCCAGAACGTGAGGAACGGAACGTGATGACGCAAGAGCACGGGCGTGGTGGTGGACATAGTTCATCTGGGGAATTGGGGCGGGGACGGCAGAGGCTAGCATGGGGGCGGTTGGCGGTGACCATGAAGCGGCCAGTGATCGCCCGGTTTTTTTGGGGGGGGATTGGTAAAGCAAAAGGCCCCTCACCCCCAGCCCCTCTCCCGCGAGCGGGCGAGGGGAGGCGAGCATCGGCGTTTCCAGGAATCGCGGCTAAAGCCGCTCCCACAGTAGCCACGCATCCCCCTGTGGGAGCGGCCGGGCGGCGATCCGCTTTAGCCGCGATGGTGTTGATCTGCTGCTTTTGATCCACCGCTTTTGATCTACCCGCCCCATTCATCGCAGGCCGAGTGGAGTCGACGTGGAGGGGGTTGAGCGGCCGGGAGCCGCGAAAGGCGTGTCGGGCCAAGGATGGCCCGTCTCGCCGGCCCCCGTAGCGGCGATGGAGGGAGGGAAGTCGAAGCGCAGCGTAGACCCAAGGTAGGGGCAAGCTTTTTTGCTTAGTTTTTCATGGTCCGGCATACCGGCGACTGGAAAAAGTGAGTCGCGCGTAAGGCGCGAAACAAAACGTTCAGCACACGCGGTAATGAATACCTCTGCACATCCACCGTGCAAGGCTTGAGACTCTGGATCCCCGCCTGCGCGGGGATGACGGTGGGCTGGTTGAAACGCGCGTAAGGCGCGAAACAAAACGTTCAGTACACGCGGTAATGAAACCTCTGCACATCCACCGTGCAAGGCTTGAGACTCTGGATCCCGAATCGTCGGACCGCCGCGTTCGCGAGGATGACGGAGGTATGGCGAAGGATCTGCGTAAAGGTATTCGCCTAGCGGACGTTTCGGTGTCGTCTAAACGCCGGAAAACCTTCGCGCGACAATCCACCACATCAGCCCTCAACCCGCAAAAGCGTTAGGCTTTGACCCACATCAACACGCCATCAACCATGGCGTGCAGGGCCAAGCCGCCCATCCCGTAACACGCCGCCCTAACAATAATTTCCTGAACCGATCGCAAATTTTCGGGGCTAACGAGAAGCCCCCACGAACGCGCGATAACTGATTTCTGACGAGGAATATCCATGTTTGGCTTAGAGGCGCTGGATCTGGCCCGAATGCAGTTCGCGTTCACCATTTCCTTTCACATCATCTTCCCCGCCATCACCATCGGCCTGGCCAGTTACCTGGCTGTGCTCGAAGGGCTGTGGCTGAAGACCCGCGACGAAACCTACCGTGACCTGTACCACTTCTGGTCGAAAATTTTCGCCGTCAACTTCGGCATGGGCGTGGTCTCGGGCTTGGTGATGGCCTACCAATTCGGCACCAACTGGAGCGGATTTTCCGATTTCGCCGGCGCCATCACGGGGCCGCTGCTGACCTACGAGGTGCTCACGGCGTTCTTCCTCGAAGCCGGGTTCCTCGGTGTGATGCTGTTTGGCTGGAACCGCGTAGGCCCCGGTTTGCACTTTTTCTCCACCGTGATGGTGGCCATCGGTACGTTGATTTCCACCTTCTGGATTCTCGCGTCCAATAGCTGGATGCACACCCCGCAAGGCTTCGACATTGTTGACGGGCGCGTGGTGCCGTTGGATTGGTTCGCGGTGATTTTCAACCCGTCGTTCCCCTATCGCCTGATTCATATGTCCATCGCGGCCTTCCTGGCCACGGCGTTTTTTGTCGGCTCGTCGGCGGCCTGGCACTTGCTGCGCGGGCGCGGCAATCCGGCGATTCGGCGCATGTTGTCGATGGCCATGTGGATGGCGTTGATCGTGGCGCCAATCCAGATGGTGGTCGGCGATTTCCATGGCCTGAACACGCTTAAACACCAGCCGGCGAAAATCGCTGCCATCGAAGGCCATTGGGAAAACGTCGGCAACGAACCGACGCCGTTGATCCTGTTTGGCTGGCCCGACATGAAGGCGGAGAAAACCCGTTTCGCCGTCGAAATTCCGTACATGGGCAGCCTGATTCTGACCCACAGCCTGGACAAACAAGTGCCGGCGCTGAAGGAGTTCAAGGCTGAAGACCGGCCCAACTCCACCATCGTGTTCTGGACGTTCCGCATCATGGTCGCGCTCGGCATGCTGATGTTGCTGACCGGCGTGTGGAGCCTGTGGCTGCGGTTTCGCGGTCGGCTGTACGAGTCCAAGCCGTTTCTGTACCTGGCGTTGTGGATGGGGCCTTCCGGCGTGATTGCCATTCTGGCCGGCTGGTTTACCACGGAAGTCGGCCGCCAGCCGTGGGTGGTGTACGGCCTGATGCGCACGGCCGATGCGTCGTCCAACCACAGCTTCGCGCAAATGAGCCTGACCCTGATTCTCTTCGTGGTGGTGTACTTCGCCCTGTTTGGCGCGGGGTTCGGCTACATGATGCGCCTGGTGCGCAAAGGCCCGATCACCGACGAAGGCCGCGAGCCACGCGAAGGCGGGCCGGGGACCAAACGGACACCGGCGCGGCCGTTGTCGGCGCCGGGCGAAGGCCTGGAAACTGACCAGAACCTGGGCAGAGGTAACTGAGTATGGGCGGTATCGATCTTTCGTTGATCTGGGCGGTCATCATCGTCTTCGGCATCATGATGTACGTGGTCATGGACGGCTTCGACCTGGGCATCGGCATTCTCTTCCCGTTTGTGAAAGACGACGGTGAACGGGACATCATGATGAACACCGTGGCGCCGGTTTGGGACGGTAATGAGACCTGGCTGGTGCTGGGCGGCGCGGGCCTGTTCGGCGCCTTTCCGCTGGCCTATTCGGTGGTGCTCAGCGCCTTGTATTTGCCGCTGATTTTCATGCTGCTGGGCCTGATCTTTCGCGGCGTGGCGTTCGAGTTCCGCTTCAAAGCCAAAGAGCACAAGCGCCATCTGTGGGACAAAGCCTTTATCGGTGGCTCGCTGACCGCCACGTTCTTTCAGGGCGTGGCGCTGGGGGCGTATATCGACGGCCTGCCCGTGGTTAACCGTACCTATGCCGGCGGCTCGCTGGATTGGCTGGCGCCGTTCCCGTTGTTCTGCGGCGTGGCGCTGATTGCCGCTTACGCGCTGCTGGGCTGCACCTGGCTCATCATGAAAACCGAAGGCCGTTTGCAAAAGCAGATGCACGACATGGCGCGGCCCTTAGCATTCGTGCTGCTGGGCGTGACTGGCGTGGTCAGCCTGTGGACACCCTTGGCCCATAGCGAAATCGCCGAACGCTGGTTCAGCCTGCCGAACCTGTTCTATTTCCTGCCGGTTCCCGTGCTGGTGCTGGTGACGTTCGTGGCCCTGCTGCGCGCCGTGGAGCGCAACCGCAACTACGTGCCGTTCCTGCTGACGCTGGTGCTGATTTTCCTCGGCTACAGCGGCTTGGGCATCAGCTTGTGGCCGAACATCATTCCGCCGTCAGTGAGCATCTGGCAGGCCGCGTCGCCGCCGTCGAGCCAGGGTTTCATTCTGGTCGGCGCGCTATTCATCATCCCATTCATCCTGATGTACACCGCCTGGAGCTACTACGTATTCCGCGGCAAGGTGACACCGGATCAGGGCTATCACTAGGGGCGCGGCGATGGAAACCAGCGAAAAACAACCCTTTTGGAAACGCCTCGGCTGGCTGGTCCTCATCTGGACCGCCAGCGTGCTGGCCTTGGGCGTGGTGTCGTATTTGCTGCGCCTGTTTATGCAGGCGGCGGGCATGAGCACGCCGTAGGGCGAGGCCGGCGTTAAACAAACGCATCCCCTGTAGGAGAGGCTTTAGCCTCGAGCTTTTGATCTCCAGCGCCGCACTGCCTTCTCGCCATTAATCGCATTTGAAATCAATTCTCAACAAAGGTATGTTGCGCTTCCCTCGTTTCAGCCGGAAGCCGCCGTGCCTTCGCCTCTCGACCCTCACTCTGAGGACGACCCGTTTCAGCGCCATGCCGGCGAGCTGCTGCGTTTTTTCCAGCGGCAGTTGAAGTGCGCCGAGTTGGCGGCCGATTTGCGCCAGGAAGCGTGGTTGCGTTTCAGCCGCCGCGAGCAGACGGAGGACATCGGCAACCTGCGCGCGTTTCTCTACCGCATTGCACGCAATCTCATCATCGACCACCACCGTCAGCAGGAAGCTCGTCCGACTCAGGAAGCCATGGACGATCAGCTGGAGTCCGAGCTGCCCGGTCCCGAGCGCATTGCCAGCGGCGCGCAAGGCGTGAGCCGTTTGCAGAACGTGCTCGACGGTTTGCCCGAGCACTTGCGCCAGGCGCTGCTGTGGAATCGGCTCGACGGCTTGACCCAGCGTGAAATCGGTGAGCGCCTCGGTGTCTCGGAAAGCATGGCCGGACGCTATATCCTCAAGGCCCTCGAAACCTGTCAGCAGCACATGGACGCCGGCCAATGACACACACCCAACCCGCCACCGATTTGCCCTTGGCGCAAGCGCGCGAATGGCAGGTGCTGCTGCATTCCGGGCGCGCGACGGCGGCGGACCATGCACGGCTTGATGCCTGGCGGGCGGCGTCGCAGCAGAACGCCGAGGCCATGCAGCAGGTGGAAAATCTGTGGTCGCTGCTCGGCGAAGTGTCACGGCCGGCGCCGGCCGCGAACGTGGTCAAGGTGAAGCGGGCCCCTCGCGCGACGAGCTGGGGTTTGCCGCTGGCCGCAGCCGCCGCGTTGCTGCTGGCGGTGTGGCTGCCGCAAGGCACCTGGGTTGGCCTGTACGCCGACTACCACACCCAGCCTGGCGAGGTGCGCGAGGTGCGCTTGAGCGATGGCTCGGTGCTCACGCTCAACGGTGACACGGCGCTGGACTGGTCGGTAACCGAGGGCCGCCGCGAGGTGAAGTTGTATCGCGGCGAAGCGGATTTCCAGGTCGCCCATGACGCCACCCAGCCGTTCTTCGTGCTCGCCGGCCCGGCGCAGATTCGCGTCACCGGCACCCGGTTCGACGTCCACTACAGCGGCGACAGGCAGGTTCAACTGGCCGTCAGTCAGGGCCAAGTGCACGTCAGCGACGGCAACCAGCCCGCGCAGTTTGTGAACGCGCACCAGCAGATCGCCTGGCGCAACGGCGCACTGCAAACCCTCGAACCGCTGGACGAAGCACAACGTCTGGCCTGGCAACGGGGGCGGCTGGTGTTCCGTTCGCAGCCGCTGGTGGAGGTGTTCGCCCAGTTGCAACGGGTGCAGCGCGAGCGCGTGGTGTTTCTGGACGACGCGGCGCGGCGCCTGCAAGTGACCGGGGTATTTGCCAGCGCCGACCCAAACGCGCTGTTGCGTGCCATCGAAAGCAATTTGCCGGTGCGCCTCACGCGTCTGCCGGGGCTGTTGCTGGTGTCTTCACGCGAGCCGGCGGCCGAGTAAATTCCGGGCCTGCGCGACGGCGCGAAAAATAATCGAAAAAAAATGGCGGCGTCGGTTCAGAAAGCTCGCGCGCTTACGTCTTCTGTTTCTGCAAATGCGAAGTTATCGCAAAAGAGAACAGAAGCAACAGACCCGGCAGAACAGGACATCACCATGGGCCGCAAGCCATCGCGCGTTTTTCACTCTTTCCTGGCCATTCCGTTGGCCTGCGCCAGCCTCGCCGCGTCGGCCGTCGAACTGAACGTGCCCGCGCAAAGCCTGGAAGCGGCGCTGACCGATTTCGCTGAACAGGCCAACGTGCGCCTGCTCTACGACGCCGGCCTGACCCGCAGCCAGCAGGCGCCGGCGCTACAGGGTGATTACTCGGTGGCAGACGGTCTGCAGCGCTTGCTGCAAGGTTCTGGCCTGACTTACCGCATCGACGCCGACGGCACCGTGAGCGTGCAGCCGATTCCGGCAGATACCGGCGCGGTCGAGCTGGACGTAACCAACGTCAACAGCGTGGCCGATGGCCGTCGCGACCTGCCGGAAACCTACGCCGGCGGCGACGTGGCCCGTGGCGCGCGCGTCGGTGTGCTGGGCAACCAAGACATGCAAGACGTGCCCTTCAGCGTGTCGAGCTACACCAGCCAACTGATCGAAAACCGCCAGGCCCAAAGCCTGGGCGAGGTGATGGACAGCGACCCGGCGGTGCGTCAGTCCTATGGCTTCGGCAACTTCTCGCAAGTGTTCGTGATCCGTGGCCTGCAACTGTATTCCGACGACATTTCGCTGAACGGTTTGTACGGCGTTCTGCCGCGCCAAATCATTTCCACTGAAGCGGTGGAACGGGTGGAAGTGTTCAAAGGCTCGAACGCCTTTCTCAACGGCGTATCGCCCGGCGGTAGCGGCGTGGGCGGCGGTATCAACATCGTCTCCAAGCACGCTGAAGACACGCCCACCCGCAGCGCCACGCTGGATTACAGCAGCAGCGACCGCGTCGGTGGCAGCTTCGATCTGGGCCAGCGTTTCGGCGAAGACAACAAGTTCGGCGTGCGCGTGAACATGGCCAAACGCGATGGCGAAACGGCGGTGGACGACGAGCACCAGCACTTCAGCCTGGTGGCGTTTGGCCTGGACTACCGGGGCGAGCGCCTGCGTGTATCGACCGACTTTGGCTATCAGAAACAGCGGGTCAACGAAGGCCGCTCGGTGGTTTACCTCACGCCCGCCTCGCTAAGCAAAACCCCGAAAGTGCCAGACGCTGACCACAACTACTCCCAGCCCTGGGCGTATTCGCAGATGGAAGACACCTTCGGCATGGCCACTGTCGAATTCGACCTCAACGACACCTGGACCCTCTACGGCGCCGCTGGCGGCAAATACACCCGCGAGAACGGCGTGTACTCATCGCTGTACGTCAGCAGCCTGGATGGCAGCGGACGCGTCGGGCGCTTGTACGCCCCGCGCGATGAAGAAAGCCGCAGCGCCCTTGGCGGTTTGCGCGGCACGTTCGATACCGGGCCGGTCAGCCATAAACTCAACTTCGGCTTGAGCGGCAACTGGCGGGAATGGCGTAGCGCGAATGAGTCGACGTCTGAAGCCAATCGCTTGCCGGGCAATCTCTACGACCCTTTCGACAGTCCCATACCACGCGCCACTATCAACGGCGATATTCACGACCCACGCAAGACCGGATCCTCAATCGCCCGCAGCGCCGCCATTTCCGACACCTTGGGTTTCTTTGACGAGCGCGTGTTGTTCACCCTTGGCATTCGTCGTCAGCAGATCGTCACCAGCGCCTGGAACGCCCGCACCGGTGTGCGCAGCTCGGACTACGACCAAAGCATCAACACGCCCGTGTATGGCCTGGTGATCAAGCCCACGGAGTACCTGTCGTTCTACGCGAACCGCATCGAAGGACTCTCGCCGGGGCAGGTGAGCACGGCAGCGGGAAACCGTGGCGAGATGTTCCCGCCGTATCGTTCGAAGCAAATCGAAGCGGGCGTGAAGCTTGACTGGCAAACCTTCGGTGCCAGTTTCGGCGTGTACCGCATCGAGCAGCCGCAGCTGGTGACCGTCAACAACGTCTCCAGCGTGGATGCCGAGCAGCGTAATCGGGGCGTTGAAGTGAGCGTATTCGGCGAACCGCTGCCGGGCTTACGCCTGTTGGCGGGCGGTACGTGGGTGGACACCGAACTGCGCGGCACGGTGGCCAGCGTCGGCACACCGGCACGCACCGTGCGCGGCGTGAACGACGGCAATCGTGCCGTGGGCGTACCCAACTTCCAATACAACCTGAGCGCCGACTGGGACGTGCCGGGCGTGCAAGGCTTGGCTGTCAACGGCCTGTTGCTGCGCACCGGCGGGCAATACTACGACTCAGCCAACGACCTCAGCATTCCCGCCTGGACCCGCATCGATCTGGGGGCGCGTTATGCCTTCAAGCTGGATGAGCGCGATATCACGGTGCGGGCGGGGATGGAGAACGTGGCGAACAAGGATTATTGGGAGTCGGCTAATGGCGGGTACTTGACCCAGGGCGCGCCGAGGACGGTGAAGGTGTCGGCTACGGTGGATTTTTGAGGGGGGCTTCGGACTTTGCGCTCGGCTTACGACTCTAAATTCCGAGTCGTCGGACCGCCGCCTGCGCGGGAATGACGGGTTATGGATTTTCGAAAGCGTTTAAGTAAACACCGTCATTCCCGCGAAGGCGGGAATCCAGAGTGTCGCGTCAGCCTCGGTCCTCACCCAAACGGCAACCTACTTAACCCCCTTCAACACCACAAACTTCGGATTCGCCGCCACCTGCTCAACCCCCCGAAACAGCCGCTTCAACTTGGCGTGGTACCCCAAGTGCCGGTTCCCCACAATCCACAACTCACCCCCCGTAACCAACGCCGCGCGCGCCTGCTGAAACATGCGCCACGCGAGAAAATCCCCCAGCACTTGCTGCTGATGAAACGGCGGATTACACAGCACGATATCCAGCGAATCTTCCGCCTGTTCGGCCAACCCATCATCGGCACGGATCGTCACCGCCCGGTCGCCCAACGCCGCCTGCCAATTCTCGGCGGCCGATTGCACGGCCATGTACGACTCATCCACCAGCGTCAGCTGCGCATCCGGATTGCCCAGGGCGCAGGCGATGCCCAGCACGCCGTTGCCGCAGCCCAGGTCAGCCACGCGGGCGCTGCCGATGTTTTTTGGCAGGTGCGGGAGGAAGGCGCGGGTGCCGATGTCCAGGCCTTCGCGGCAGAACACGTTGGCGTGGTTGAGCAGCTCCAGGCGCGGCGAATCGAGCAGATAACGGCTGGGGTAGGGCGATGCGACCGGGGCTTTATGCGTCGGCGTTGCCAGCAGCAGGCGGGCTTTTTTCACCGCCAGCGAGGCCTGTACTGGACCGACGTATTGCTCCAGCAAATCGCCAGCGCTGCGTGGCAAGTGCTTGACCATGCCGGCTGCCACGACCTGTGCGCCGGGGGCGAGTTGGCCGTGCAGGCGGATCAGCTGTTCTTCCAGCAGTGCCAGGGTTTTGGGGATGCGGATCAGCACCCAGTCGAACGGCCCCTGCACGGTTTGGCTGGCCGGCACGAACTGCACGCTGTCCGCCGCCAAGTCGTTGCACGCCAGGTTATTGCGCAGCGCCAGCGCACCGAGGTGCGAGTCGCCGCTGCTGATGATCTGCGCCTTGCCCGCCAAGCTCGCCGCTAATGCACCAAAGCTGTCATTGAGCAGCAGCACGCGCGCCTCGGGCGCCAGACCCTGTTCGGCCAGATGATTGAGCAGGTATTCGTCTGCCGCATCGAACGCCTGCAACGGATCGTCGCGCTGCGGCGGCTGGCGGAACAGGTCGAGAGAAGCGAAGGGCGTGGTGAACACAGGCATGGCGCGAACCGCTGAAGAGCAAGGGCGGCAATGATGGCGGATGTGCTCGATGCTGCAAAGTGGCGCGAGCCGGGCGCGCCGTTTGGCCGGCTAAAACCCCATGCTTTGCAGGTATTGCCGCGCCGCACTTTGCGCGACACTTGGGCCATCGGCTTTGAAAGGATGTATGCGTATGACCGCTAGCGACGACAAGTTCACCCGCGAAACCTTGCTGGACGTGCGGCCCTGGTCGCCAACCCTGTTTAGCCTGCGTGGCACCCGCGATGCCGGCTTTCGTTTCCGCGCCGGGCAGTTCGCGCGCCTGGGTGTGCAGAAGGCCGACGGCAGCGTGGTGTGGCGTGCCTATTCAATGCTGTCGGCGCCCCATGACGAACACTTGGAATTCTTCTCCATCGTGGTGCCGGGCGGGGAATTCACCAGCGAGCTGAGCCGCTTGCAGGTTGGCGACGAATTGCTGGTGGAGCGTCAGGCGGTGGGCTATCTGACCCTGGACCGTTTCGTCGATGGCCGCGATTTGTGGCTGATCGGCACCGGCACCGGGTTGGCGCCGTTTTTGTCGATTTTGCAAGACTTCGAGGTGTGGCAGCGCTTCGAGCGCGTGGTGCTGGTGTACAGCGCCCGCAGCAGAACCGAGTTGGCTTATCAGGACATGATCGCCGGCCTGATGCAGCGCGATTACCTGGCCGAATACGCTGACAAGTTTGTTTACGTGCCCATTGTTACCCGCGAAGCAGTGCCCGGCGCGCTGCATGGCCGGGTCACCGGATTGATCGCCAATGGCGAACTGGAAAAAGCGGCCGGGCTTGAACTGACGCCGGAGCATTCACGGGTGATGCTGTGCGGCAACCCGCAAATGATCGACGACTGCCGCGCCGTGCTGAAGACCCGCGACATGCAACTGAGCCTGACCCGCCGGCCAGGCGCGGTGGCGGTGGAGAATTATTGGTAAAGGTCGCGCTCAATTGTGGGAGCAGCCGGGCGGCGATCCGCTTTAGCCGCGATTGGCCGGGCCTGGAACCGCAGTGGTCAAGGTCAAGAGCATCGCGGCTAAAGCCGCTCCCACAGGATTTCGAGGTCTGTGGGAGCGGCTTTAGCCGCGATGCTTTTTTCAGCCGGCGTGCTTCGCTGAAAATTCGCCGATTACTTCGTCAAAAATCGCTAACGCCTGCGCTACCTGCTCCGGGTTCACGATGCACGGCGGCACCACGTGAATGCGGTTTTCAACGATAAACGTCAGCAACCCACGCGCCTGAAACGCCGCTTTCATCTGCGCCATCACCGGCGCCGCCAGCGGTGTTTTCTTCTGCCGGTCGCTGACCAGTTCCAGCGCCCAGAACAGGCCGATACCACGCGCTTCGCCGATCAACGCGTGCTTGGCGGCCAGTGCTTTAAGGCCTGGGCCGAGGTATTCCTGGCCGATCATGCGGGCGTTGTCGACGATGCCTTCTTCGGCCATCACATCCAGCGTGGCAACGATTGCCGCCATCGCCAGCGGGTGTCCGGAATAGGTCAGGCCGCCGGGGAAGAAACGGTTCTCGTAGAACTCGGCAATCGGCTGCGAAATCATCACGCCGCCAGCCGGCACGTAGCCTGAGTTCACGCCTTTGGCGAAGCAGATCAGGTCGGGCACTACGTCGAAATTATCCAGCGCCAGCCAGGCGCCGGTGCGGCCGAAACCAGCCATCACTTCGTCGAGAATCAGCACGATGCCGAACTCGTCAGCCAGCGCCCGCACGCCTTTCATGTAGCCCTTGGGCGGCACCAGAATGCCGGCGGTGCCGGGCACGCTTTCCAGCAGAATTGCCGCCACCGAGTTCGGCCCTTCGCATTCGATAATTCGGCGCAGGTGCTGCAACGCTCGCTCGCATTCCTGCTCTTCACTGCCGGCGTAGAACTCGGTGCGGTACAGGTACGGGTTGAAGAAATGCACATGGCCACGGGCGAATTCATTGGGCACGCGGCGCAAGTCGCCGGTGGCGGCAATCGCCGAGCCGGTGCTGCCGTGGTAGGAGCGATAGGCCGAGAGAATTTTGTCGCGCCCAGTGAATTGGCGGGCCATGCGCATGGCGTTTTCGTTGGCGTCGGCACCGGCGTTGGTGAAGAACACTTTGCTGAAGTTGCTCGGCGCGTGGGACAGGATGCGCTTGGCCGCTTCGCCGCGCATCAGGTTGGCGGTGGCGGGCGCGACCGTCACCAGCGAGCCGGCCTGTTCTTGAATGGCCGCGATCACTTTCGGGTGTTGGTGGCCGATGTTGGTGTTGACCAACTGGCTGCTGAAATCCAGGTACTGATTGCCGTCGTAATCCCACAGCGTGCAACCCTGACCGCCGGCGATCACCAGCG
This sequence comes from Pseudomonas sp. AC136, assembly GCF_979258585.1. Taxonomy (NCBI): domain Bacteria; kingdom Pseudomonadati; phylum Pseudomonadota; class Gammaproteobacteria; order Pseudomonadales; family Pseudomonadaceae; genus Pseudomonas; species Pseudomonas sp. AC136. The sequence goes on along the minus strand of NZ_OZ409865.1, from coordinate 2,346,757 downwards.
GATTGAGGGCGCTCTGAATCGACCAGGAATGGAACACGAACTGGCGGTCGAGGGCGTGGACGTAGGCGTTGGAAATCTCGGTGCTCATGGCGGACCTCGCGAGCTGGACGGGGAATGGGGCCACCTTAGGAATAAACGCTGGCGGGGTCGTAGGGCCAGATGGGGGGAAAGGGTGGGTCAGGGCAGTTCGTTTGCCGCGGCCCTCACCCCCAGCCCCTCTCCCCGCGTGGCGGGAGAGGGGAGACCCGCCGCGCTCTGACGCCGATCGCGGTTGAATTCCCCTCTCCCGTTTACGGGAGAGGGGCTAGGGGTGAGGGCCGAACCCACCGCAATTCCATCTGGCCCATTGCGCCGGCCCATCTGCCCCTATCCAATCCAGCCAGCCCCGCTAGTCTTAGCCCATCCCACTTCACCAGGAGCCTGCCATGGCCCACGCCTTCGAACTCAACCGCGCCCCAGCCGCCGAGGTGCTTGCCGCCGACCTCAACACCGCCGCCATCCGCGAGGCGCGAATCGACTTGGCGGCGTGCTTTCGCATGGCCGCCCACCTGGGTATGGGCGAGGGCATTTGCAACCACTTCTCGGTGGTCCTGCCCGGCCATCCGCAGTTGTTTCTGGTCAATCCCTATGGCTTGGCGTTTGCCGAGGTCACGGCGTCGTCGTTGCTGATCTGCGACTTCCAGGGGCGTGTGGTGCTGGGGGAGGGCAAACCCGAGGCCACGGCGTTTTTTATTCACGCCCAACTGCACCGTTTGAATCCGCGCGCCACGGCGGCCTTTCACACCCATATGCCCAACGCCACCGCGCTGTGCATGCTCGAAGGGGAACCGTTTGTGTGGGCCGGGCAAACGGCGTTGAAGTTCTACGGGCGCATGGCCGTCGATGAGCATTACAACGGGCTGGCGCTGGACAACGCCGAAGGCGAGCGCATCGCCCGCGCGGCCGGCAATGCCGATGTGGTGATGCTGAAAAATCACGGCCCGCTGGTGCTGGGGCCGAGCATCGCCGAGGCCTGGGACGACCTCTATTACCTCGAACGCGCCGCCGAGGTGCAGCTCAAAGCCATGAGCAGCGGCCGCCCGTTAAAACCCGTGTCCCATGAAATTGCCAGTGCGGCGAGCAAGCAGATGCTGATCGGCAACGCCGACAGTGCGCGCCTGCATCTGGATAGCGTGAAGCGGCAGTTGGCCAAGCGCGAGCCCGAGTACAGCGTTTAAATCGCCACCAACCCGCGTACCCCATCCGCTTCCATGGTTTCGCCGCGCCCTTGCTGCACGATTTCGCCGCGTGACATCACCAGGTACTGGTCGGCCAGTTCCGCCGCAAAGTCATAGAACTGCTCGACCAGCAAAATCGCCATGTCACCCCGGGCGGCGAGCTTTTTGATCACCACGCCGATTTCCTTGATCACCGAGGGCTGAATGCCTTCGGTGGGCTCGTCGAGAATCAGCAGGCGCGGGTTGCTTGCCAGGGCGCGGCCAATCGCCAGTTGCTGCTGCTGACCGCCAGACAAGTCGCCGCCGCGACGCTGCTTCATTTCCTTGAGTACCGGGAACAGCTCGTAGATAAACGCCGGCACTTCCTTGGCCTGTGAACCGGGGAAACGCGACAGGCCCATCAGCAGGTTTTCTTCCACCGTCAGGCGCCCGAAAATTTCCCGGCCCTGGGGCACATAGGCGATTCCGGCGTGCACGCGCTGGTGCGGTTTGAACTGGGTGATGGGCTTGCCTTCCCACTGCACCGCGCCTTCCTTGGACGGGATCAAGCCCATCAGGCATTTGAGCAACGTGGTTTTGCCCACGCCGTTGCGGCCCAGCAGGCAGGTGACTTCGCCAACCTTGGCCTCGAACGACAAGCCGCGAAGAATGTGGCTGCCGCCGTAGAACTGGTGGAGTTTTTCGACTTGAAGCATGGTCATGTACTCGAATGTGTTGGTCAGACCGCTTCGCGAGCAAGCTCGCTCCTACAGGCGATGCACGGTCCGTAGGAGCGAGCTTGCTCGCGAACAGGCGGCGAACTCAGCGCCCCAAATAAACCTCAATCACGCGTTCATCCGCCTGCACATCGGCCAGCGAGCCTTCGGCCAGCACGCTGCCTTGGTGCAGCACGGTGACGTGGTCGGCAATGGAACCGACAAAGCCCATGTCGTGCTCCACCACCATCAGCGAATGCTTGCGCGCCAGCGACTTGAATAGCTCGGCGGTGAACTCGGTTTCGGCGTCGGTCATGCCCGCCACCGGTTCGTCGAGCAGTAGCAGTTGCGGGTCTTGCATCAGCAACATGCCGATTTCCAGGAACTGTTTCTGCCCGTGGGACAGCAAACCGGCGGGGCGCTGCCGCGAGCTGTCGAGACGAATGGTGGTCAGCACTTCATCAATGCGGTCGCGCTGCTCGCCGCTCAATTTGGCGCGCAGGCTGGCCCATACCGACTTGTTGGTTTTAAGCGCCAGTTCCAGATTTTCAAACACGCTCAGGGCTTCGAATACCGTGGGTTTCTGGAACTTGCGACCAATGCCGGACTGGGCGATTTGCACTTCGCTCATGCGCGTGAGGTCGAGGGTTTCGCCGAAGTAGGCTTTGCCGTTGTCGGGCCGGGTTTTGCCGGTGATCACGTCCATCATCGTGGTTTTGCCGGCGCCGTTCGGGCCAATGATGCAGCGCAGTTCACCCACGCCGATGTACAGGCTGAGGTTGGTTAATGCCTTGAAGCCGTCGAAACTGACGTTGATGTCTTCCAGGGTCAGGATGGTGCCGTGGCGCACATCCAGCCCCGGCCCGGCGGCACGGCCCAAGCCCAGGGCGTCGCGGCTGGTGCCGGCGTCGCTGTTGGGGTTCTGGTTCGCCGGGTCGTAGGCCGGTTCGAGCATAAATTCGGGTACGGGCGTGGCGCGCATTTACTGTTCCCCCTTTTTACGCAGCAAGCCGATCACGCCCTTGGGCAGATACAGCGTCACCAGAATGAACAAGGCCCCGAGAGCAAACAGCCAATACTCGGGAAAGGCCACGGTGAACCAGCTCTTCATGCCGTTGACCAGACCGGCGCCGAGCAGCGGCCCCACGAGACTGCCGCGTCCGCCGAGTGCCACCCATACGGCGGCTTCGATGGAGTTGGTCGGCGACATTTCGCTGGGGTTGATGATGCCCACCAGCGGCACATACAACGCCCCGGCCAGGCCGCACAGCACGGCGCTCAGTACCCAAATAAACAGCTTGTAACCGCGCGGGTCGTAGCCGCAGAACATCAGGCGGTTTTCCGCATCGCGCAGGGCAGTCAGCACCCGGCCGAATTTGCTTTTCGCCAGGCGCCAGCCCAGCAGCAGGCTGGCGGTGAGCAGCGCGACAATCGCCAGAAACAGCACGGTGCGAGTGCCTTGGGCGGTGATGTCGAAACCCAGAATGGTGCGGAAGTTGGTGAAGCCGTTATTGCCGCCAAAACCGGTTTCGTTGCGGAAAAACAGCAGCATGCCGGCGAAGGTCAGGGCCTGGGTCATGATCGAGAAGTACACGCCCTTGATCCGCGAACGGAAGGCGAAGAAACCGAACACCAGGGCCAGCAAGCCGGGGGCCAGCACCACCAGGCACATGGCCCAGAGGAAATGCTGAGTTCCGGTCCAGTACCACGGCAGTTCAGTCCACGACAGAAACACCATGAATGCCGGCAAGCCGTCGCCCGCGCTTTCGCGCATCAGGTACATGCCCATGGCGTAACCGCCGAGGGCAAAGAACAGGCCGTGGCCCAGCGACAACAACCCGGCGTAACCCCACACCAAGTCGAGCGCCAGGGCGACGATGGCGTAGCAGAGAATCTTGCCCACCAGCGTCAGCGTGTAGGCCGACACTTGCAGCGGGTTGTCGGCCGGCAGCAGGTGCAGCAGCGGCAGAATCACCAGAATGGCGAGCACCACGGCGCCCACGGCGAGGGTCAATTTGGGGCCGGCTTTTTGCGCCAGCGTAAGGCTTATTGGCTGGTTCAATCGATCACCCGACCTTTAAGTGCAAAGAGGCCCTGCGGACGTTTCTGAATGAACAGAATGATCAACGCGAGGATAAGGATCTTGCCCAGTACGGCGCCGATCTGCGGTTCCAGAATTTTGTTGGCGATGCCCAAGCCGAAGGCCGCCATGACACTGCCCGCCAGTTGCCCGACGCCGCCGAGCACCACCACCAGGAACGAGTCGATGATGTAGCTCTGGCCGAGGTCCGGGCCGACGTTGCCGATCTGGCTCAGCGCCACGCCACCGAGCCCGGCAATGCCTGAGCCAAGGCCGAAGGCGAGCATGTCGACGCGCCCGGTCGGCACGCCGCAGCAGGCGGCCATGTTGCGGTTCTGGGTGACGGCGCGAACGTTGAGACCGAGGCGGGTTTTGTTCAGCAGCAGCCAGGTGAGCAGCACCACAAACAGGGCGAAACCGATGATCACCATGCGGCTGTAAGGCAGCACGAGATTGGGCAACACCTGCACGCCGCCGGACAACCATGCTGGGTTGGCCACTTCCACGTTCTGCGCGCCAAACAGCACGCGCACCAACTGGATGAGGATCAGGCTGATGCCCCAGGTCGCCAGCAAGGTTTCCAGTGGGCGGCCATACAGATGGCGAATGACCGTGCGCTCAAGGGCCATGCCGATGGCAGCGGTGACGAAGAACGCTACCGGCAGCGCCACCAGCGGATACAACGCCAGCGCATCGGGAGCGAAGCGCTGAAACAGGATCTGCACCATGTAGGTGGAGTAGGCGCCGAGCATCAGCATTTCGCCGTGGGCCATGTTGATCACGCCCAGCAAGCCAAAGGTGATCGCCAAGCCAAGGGCCGCGAGCAGCAGAATCGAGCCAAGCGACAAGCCGCTAAAGGCTTGGCCCAACAGCTCGCCGAACAGCAGTCGACGCTTCACTTGCGCCAGGCTGGTTTCGGCAGCAGTGCGCACGGCGGCGTCCGTTTCAACCGCCGGGTCGAGTAAGGTTTCCAGACGCGTGCGCGCCAGCGGCTCGCCGGTGTCGCCCAGCAGGCGCACGGCGGCCAGGCGAATGGCCGGGTTGGGGTCGATCAGCTGCAAGTTCGCCAGCGCGAGTGAAAGGGCGCCGCGCACGGTGTCGTCGTCTTCGCTGGCGACACGGGCATTGAGCAACGCCAACTGCGCCGGCTTGGCGCTTTTTTGCAATTGCTGAGCGGCGTTCAGGCGCACGGCCGGGTCTTTGTCGAGCAACTGGTGACTGGCTTGCGCGGTGCCGATCAAGCCGCGCAGGCGGTTGTTCAGCGGGATCTTCTTCGGCGTCGAAGCCGGTTGCGCCTCGCCACCTTCAGCGGCTTGCCAGCCGGTGTCGGTTTGCAGGAACGGGGCTTTATTGCTGTCGCTCGCCAAACGGCCTTGTTGCAGCGCCTCGATCAGAGGCAGGCGATTGGCGTCCGGTTGCGCGGACCAGGTTTCCAGCAGCGTCGCCTGTTTGGCGGCGTTAGCGGCAACGAAGTCGGCTGCATCGCCGGCCTGCACGGCAGGCGCCAGCAGGGTCAGCAACAGCAGAAAAAATAATGGGGGGCGGAGCAGGGCAGTGAGCATGGAAGCGTCCTTGAGGGTGGTGCCGGACGAAGGGTGCAGGGTGCGAGATGTGGCCGCCGCTTTCTGTGGGAGCGGCTTTAGCCGCGATGCTCTTGCGACCAAAAGCATCGCGGCTAAAGCCGCTCCCACAGAACGTCGGCGTCAGGAGTGGAACGCTAGGTTCACAACCCCTGACGACTCAGCGTCTTACTTCGACTTAACCGCGTAATCCGGCTTCTTGTCGTTCCCTGGGATGTACGGGCTCCACGGTTGGGCGCGTACCGGCCCTTCGGTCTGCCAGACCACGTTGAACTGCCCGTCTTCCTGAACCTCGCCGATCATCACCGGCTTGTGCAGGTGGTGGTTGGTTTTGTCCATGACCATGGTGTAGCCGTCTGGCGATACGAATTCCTGGCCCGCCATGGCTTCACGCACTTTGTCGACGTCGGTGGTGCCGGCTTTGTTGACGGCTTGCGCCCACATGTTGATGCCGACATACGTGGCTTCCATCGGGTCGTTGGTGACCGCGGTCTGGTAGTTCGGCAGGTTCTTCGCCTTGGCGTAGGCCTTCCAGCTGTCGACGAATTTCTTGTTGGTGGGGTTATCCACCGACTGGAAGTAGTTCCAGGCAGCTAGTTGGCCCACCAGCGGTTTGGTGTCGATGCCGCGCAGTTCTTCTTCACCTACCGAGAACGCCACCACCGGCGTTTCGGTCGCTTCGATGCCCTGGTTGCCCAGCTCTTTATAGAACGGCACGTTGGAGTCGCCGTTGACGGTGGAGATCACCGCGGTTTTGCCGCCAGCCGAGAATTTCTTGATGTTGGCGACGATGGTTTGATAGTCGCTGTGGCCGAACGGGGTGTAGACCTCTTCGATGTCTTTGTCTGCTACGCCTTTGCTGTGTAGGAAGGAACGCAGAATTTTGTTGGTGGTGCGCGGGTACACGTAGTCCGTGCCCAGTAGGAAGAAGCGCTTGGCGGCGCCGCCGTCTTCGCTCATCAAATACTCAACGGCTGGAATCGCTTGCTGGTTTGGCGCAGCGCCGGTGTAGAACACGTTTGGCGACATCTCTTCGCCTTCGTACTGCACCGGGTAGAACAGCAGGCCATTGAGTTCTTCGTACACCGGCAGCACCGATTTACGCGATACGGAGGTCCAGCAACCGAAGGTCACCGCGACTTTGTCCTGGGTCAGCAGCTGACGGGCTTTTTCAGCAAACAGCGGCCAGTTGGAAGCAGGATCGACCACAACCGGCTCAAGCTTTTTACCGAGCACGCCACCTTTGGCGTTGATTTCATCGATGGTCATCAACGCCATGTCTTTAAGCGACGTTTCCGAGATGGCCATGGTGCCGGACAGCGAATGCAGAATGCCGACCTTGATGGTTTCGGCAGCTTGCAAGGTGTAAGGGAACAGGCCGCTGAGCAGCAGGGTACTGGCAGCGAGGGTAGCTTTGAGGAACGGGCGGCGTTTCATCGGGGGAAGCTCCTGGGCGGTCCGTGCACATCACTGGTGGAAGGCAGATGGTTTTTATCAGTGGGTGCGCTTGTCTCTAAGGCACCAATCTCTAGCCACAGCAGGCAGTTGCGTGAAGTCCGGCTGCGCGTCAATGCAATGGCAGCATCCGTGCCAAATCGCGCAAACCGCGTGGCCATGCGGTTGACTGCCTTCTCAGGTTTTTCCGTCGTCTACTGAATGCGCTGTATTGGTGCATTTTTTAGCGGTTTTTCCTAGCGCGGGCGCGTTTGTGTTCTGTTTTGTCGCTTTCAGAACAGGCCACGCTGAATCGTGCTTGCGGTGCTGTCTGGATATACAGTAGTCTGAGCGCCTTCTCCAGGTCGGAACCTTCCCCGCTTCCGGCCCATTAGCAGCTCTTTTATAGAGCTGCTTTTTTTTGCCTGTCTGTTGGCCGTCACATCCTACGAGGCCAGCGAACTGCATCGATATTCATCGCTTTATCCAGTTGTTCAAAAGAACTCTCCGAACTGCGCTTCGGACGTAGGCGATTTGTTTGCGCAAGAACCCTGACTACCTTCTTGTTCCGACGACCAAAGCGAATGCCGCTGGTTTCTTAATGATTTTTCAATCAGGAGTTGTATATGGGTCACTCACAATCAATAGCGCAAATGCAGGCCAAAGAAGATGAGTACCGGGCGTATATAAACAAGATCGAAAACGAGCTCGAGGAAAAAGCGAAGAAACACGGCGATGAGATGCAGGCGAAAATCGACAGTTTCTACAAAGACAACGACTACGATAAAACCGATTTTATCTCCGGCCGTAACTCAGATTTTATGCAGGCCTCTGATTGGTCGCTTGGTAATGTGCAGAAAATAATCGACTCCATTGCCAAAGCCGTATTGGGCGGTGAAGGCAAAGTACCGAAGGGCGTAGAAGTCAATAAAGACATTGATCTCGGTAAATCGGTTGCCAACTTAACCAGTCTGCAAACCTACGTGGCCGGCAAATGCTTTGAAGTGTTGGGCGGCATCGTCGAGAGTTTCGGCAGCGCCAGCTCGGTATCGTTTAACTCGTCCTACAAGAGCCAGCCGCTCGGCAACGGCATGCATCTGTTCGCCACGGTGGTTTGCGATTCGTACAAGTCGACCAGTTTTTTCGAAAACCAGCAGATCTACCAGTACCTGTATATCTATGAAGTTAAATACTCGGTAGGTGAAGCGCAAACACAAGCGAAAATGGAGCTGACCAAACTTTACGAAGATCAGATCGCCACATTTACGCAGAAAGTTCATGGCTACCTAGATCAGCTTGCGGCGGACAAGATCACCCCCGAGCAGTATCAGTCCAGTGTTGAAATTTACAGCGACTTAATTGCCAAGAGCACCAAGGCGCTCGCCGGGTTGCGCGCGAAACTTATGCTGGCTGCCCGCTAATTTATCCCACTCGCAGCCCTTAAGCGGGCTGCTTTGTTATCCCTATGAGAATTCGATATGAGTTATGAAATTGCGCTCTGGCGCGTACCTGCGCCGGTTGTGAAAGAAGGTAAGTATTCAAGTGTTATTGAAGATCGCGGAGTCCTGAAAAAAGCCATTGCCGATAGCAACTCAAACTACTTGTTCAGCGAAGCGGGCCCTGGCGTGCAGCCGCTGGCCATTATTGGCACACGCATGGAAATAGCAGCCTACCTGATCGGCAAGAAAGACAAAAAGGTCGTTAACAAGATCGCAGCCCTCCCAGACATTTACATGGGCATAACGCCTTACAAAAAAGGCGAGCGTTTTCGCGGTTTGTTTCCCGCTCAGGACTTTGGCACTCAGTTGTTTGGCAAGTTAGCCAAATTCTTCCCCAACGTCGCCGACCTCAACATTCCGTGGTTTGTCGACACCGCCGACCTGACGGGCGATGCCAAAGAGCTGCTGTCGGTGCTGGAGCGCTTCAATCGCGAGCAAGGCGAGTCGCAGGGTGACCTGGTGTACTTGAAGCTCAGCTATTTGCCGGAAGACCAGATGAGCAAGATCGGCACGTCCGAAATTTCGTTCGCCGCGATCCTTAATCTGCTGGCAGTAGCCAACAAAAAGTAAGCGAACCCGGAGGTCGCGATGATCATCGACTCCACCACCTACCGCTCACGACTGGGTTTCGACAGCCGGGTGCGCTTTTTGGTTATGCATTACACCGCATGCGATTTCGCGGCCTCCATCCAGACGTTGACCGGGCCGAAGGTCAGTGCGCATTACCTTGTTCCAGACCTCGAAGACCTGACCTATCGGAACGCCGGCTTTAGCGAAATGCGCGGCTTCAACCTGGTGGAAGAATCAGAGCGTGCCTGGCATGCGGGCGTGAGCGCATGGCGTGGCCGCAACAACCTGAATGACAGCTCCATTGGTATCGAAATCGTAAACCAGGCTCACGAAGGTGCCGACGGGCTGCCCGTTTTTCCATCCTATAGCCGCGCTCAGATCGACGCCATAAAGGCGATTGCGCTGGATATCTTGCAGCGCTACCCCAGCATTGAGCCGCGCAATGTGGTGGGGCATAGCGACATCGCGCCGCTACGCAAAATTGATCCGGGGCCCATGTTTCCTTGGCAGGAGTTGTACCGGGCAGGCATCGGCGCCTGGTACGAGCAAGCCACCAAAAATCGCTACGTCCAGGAATACACCATGGCGGGCGTCGATCCCCGCGAGTGCCTGAATCTATTTGCCCGTTTCGGTTACGACGTGAGCGTGGCCACCGATGCCGACAGCAAGTGCAAGTTGGTTCGCGCGTTCCAGCTGCATTTCCGCCCCAGCAACTACGACGGTGTGCTGGACGTTGAAACGGCGGCAATCCTGGCTGCGTTAACCGAGCGCTATTGCTGAGAACTGCTATGTCCATAAGCGTGCAACAACTGCTGCAAATATTCCCCGCTAGCCCTTCGCGCGTCAGCCTGTTTGCGGAGCCGCTGAGTGCGGCCATGGTGGCGTATCACATCAATAATCCCGCGCGCGTGGCCGCCTTTGTTGCTCAAGTTGGCTATGAAAGCGCGCACTTCAATCACTTGGTTGAGAGCCTTGCCTTCAACGCATCACGTCTGGCTGCCGTGTGGCCGAATCGCTTCGCCGAGGGGCCGGGTAAACCCAATGCGCTGGCACTACAACTCGGTGGACATCCCGAGGCGATTGCCAATTCGGTGTATGCCAACCGGCTCGGCAATGGCCCGCCAGAATCGGGGGATGGCTGGCGCTTTCGTGGCCGGGGGCTGATTCAGCTGACCGGGCGCAGTAATTACCAGGCAGCGGGCGTCGCGTTGGGTCTGGATTTGGAAAGCAAACCTGAATGGCTTGAGGAACCCGGTTACGCCTGTTTGTCGGCGGCATGGTTCTGGGCAGTGCATGGCTTGAATGAGCTAGCCGATTCCGGTGATTTCAAAACCATCACCTCGCGCATAAACGGAGGGTTGAACGGTTATGACGGCCGCGCCGCCTTGTGGGCAGCGGCGCGCCGGGCATTGGCGGAGTCGTCACAAGGTGAAGCGGTTGACCAGGTTGTTGAGGTCGACGGCCAGACGTGAAAGATCCTGGCTGGCGGCGCTGGTTTCGTGCGCGCCGGCTGACGTTTGCTGCGCCAGGTCGCGAATGTTTACCAGGTTGCGGTCCACTTCGCGGGCCACTTGCGCCTGCTGTTCCGAGGCGCTGGCGATCACCAGATTTCGCTCGCTGATATGGCTGATGGCCTGGGTGATTTCGCTCAGGGCAGCGCCAGCGGCACGGGCCAGTTCGAGGGTGCTGTTGGCGCGCTCGGTGCTGCTTTGCATGGCATTCATGGCCTGATCGGTGCCGTGCTGGATGCCGCCGATCATTTGCTCGATTTCCTGCGTTGATTGCTGGGTGCGGTGCGCCAGGGCACGCACTTCGTCCGCCACCACGGCAAAGCCGCGACCGGCATCACCGGCGCGCGCGGCTTCGATGGCTGCGTTCAGGGCCAGCAAGTTGGTTTGCTCGGCGATGGAGCGAATGACATCGAGCACCTTGCTGATGTCGCGCACCTTGGTCGCCAGTTGTTCCACGTGCTCGGAGGTGGTGGATACGTCGCCCGCCAGATCGCTGATGGAATTGACGGTTTTGTTCACCTGCTCCTGGCCAAGTCGGGCGGTGCGGTCGGAGGCATTCGAGGCTTCGGAGGTGGCCACGGCGTTGCGCGCCACTTCATCCACGGCGGCGGTCATTTGGTTGACCGCAGTGGCGGCCTGTTCGATTTCGTTGTTCTGCTGGTGCAAGCCACGGCTCGAGTCTTCGGTGACGGCATTGAGTTCTTCGGCGGCGGAGGCGAGCTGGTCGGACGACTGGGCGATGTGGTGAATGGTGTCTTTCAAGCTCTGTTGCATGGCGCGCAAGGAGCCGAGTAGCAGGGCAGGCTCGTCGGTGCCGTTGACCTGGATGGTGGTGGACAGATTGCCCTTGGCCACGGTGGCCGCCACCTCCATCGCCTCGTTCAACGGCGTGACGATGCTGCGCGTGAGCAGCACCGCGAGGATGCCGGTCAGCGCGGCGGCCACCAACATAAAGGCCACCACCACCATCACCGCATCGTCGTAGTTGCGGGCCGACTGTTTGGCCTCTTCGTCAGCGCCCACACGGTTAATTTCCATGAGCTTTTCCAGCTGCGCGCCGAGGCCGTCGGAGTAGGTTTTGTACTCGCTGGCAAGGAAGGCTTTCATCTCGTCGACCTTGTCCTGGCTGGAAAGGGCGGCGAGCTTGCTGTTGGCTTGGTAGTAGCTGTCGAGCATGGCCTTGAAGGCTTGGTACTGGTCGCGCTCGGCGGTGCTGTTGATCAGTGGCTCATACGCGGCCTGAGCCTGATGCAGCTGCTGGGTCAGCTCTTGCTGGCGACTGATGACGGCCGGCAGTTGCGTGTCGCTGCGCTCGACCACGAAGCGAAAGGCGAGGATGCGCAGGCGCAGCATTTTTTCATTGATGACGCCTAGCGCGGCGTAGCTGGGCATGCCGTTGTCGTTGAGATCGACGGTGGTGGCGCGGATGTCCTTCATTTTGCCCAGGGCAAAAAGTCCGAGAAGCACCACCAGCAGCGCCACCAAGGAAAAGCTGAAAATAGCCCTCGGCGCAATCTTCAAACGACGTAACAGCATGGCAAAACACCTCATTGTGTTAGGAGTCGGAGCGTCTGGCTGCTCCGTGTTACGGGCCTTATAGGGCTATATCGTCAAACACTGCGCGAACATGAGTTGGCAAACGTTTGCGTTTACACTGCGCCGCTTTACCCGCCGCGATAAACCGTTATGCACAGTCCCGCTCTAGCCGCTCTTCACACCCACCTGCTGACCGAATTGGCTGGCGACCTCAGTCATGCGCGCCGGTTGTTTCACGGCCGTGGCCTGCGGTGGCCGGGGCTGGAGGAAATCACGGTCGACTGGCTGCAAGGCGTGGTGTTGGTGTGGCTGTTCCGCCAGCCCAGTGATGACGAGTTGGCGGCGCTGACGGCAACGCTGTCGAACCTAACGCAAAGCCCTGAATGGCAACGTGCTCAGGCGCACAGCCTGTTGCTGCAACACCGCTACAAGGAAGGCGACAACGCGCAAGGTGAGCTTCAGCGTAGCCGCGCCGAATGGATTGTGGGTGGGCCGCATGAACAGTGGATCATCAGCGAAGACGGCCTGCGCTTTGAGCTGGACCTCGGCCAGAAGCAGAACACTGGTCTGTTTCTGGACATGCGCTACGGCCGGCGCTGGGTGCGCGCGCAGGCCGACGGCAAACGCGTGCTCAATCTGTTCGCCTACACCTGCGGGTTCTCGGTAGCAGCGCTGGCCGGTGGCGCTCGCCAGGTGGTGAATCTGGATATGGCCAAAGGCGCCCTCAATCGTGGCCGCGACAATCATCGCTTGAACGGGCAAGACCTCAGCCGCGTGAGCTTTCTCGGTCACGAGCTGTTCAAGTCGTGGAGCGCGGTGAAGCGCCACGCGCCGTACGACATGATCATCATCGACCCGCCCACGTTCCAGAAAGGCAGCTTCGCCCTGACCCAGGACTACGGCAAAATTCTGCGCCGTCTTCCCGATCTGCTGAACCCCCGCGGCGTGGTGTTGGCCTGCGTGAACGATCCCCATATTGGCCCCGACTTTCTGATCACCAGCATGGCCGAACACGCCCCGGCGCTGCGCTTTGAACAGCGCCTGGACAACCCACCCGAGTTCGCCGATGTGCACGAGCACGGCGGACTCAAAGCCCTGGTTTTTCGCCAGGTCGGCGACGGGCAAAATGCGCCTGCGCCGGACGCGCAAAACCCCTAAGCTGCCTCGCTTGCATTCCCGGAAAGGAGCTTCGCATGTCTGACTTGTCCGCGTTTCCCATCACCGCTAAATGGCCGGCACAGCACCCTGAGCGCATTCAGCTGTATTCGTTGCCCACGCCCAACGGCGTGAAAGTGTCGATTCTGCTGGAGGAAACCGGGCTGGCGTACGAGCCGCACAAGGTGCGCTTTGATCAAAACGATCAGCTGTCGGGAGAGTTCTTGTCGCTCAACCCGAACAACAAGATTCCGGCGATTCTCGACCCCAACGGCCCGGACGGTAAGCCGCTGATGTTATTTGAGTCCGGTGCGATTCTGCTGTACCTGGCGGACAAGGCCGGCGCGTTTATCCCTAACGATGCGGCTGACCGTTACCAGACTATCCAATGGCTGATGTGGCAAATGGGCGGCGTCGGGCCGATGTTTGGCCAGTTGGGTTTCTTCAACAAATTTGCCGGCAAAGACTATGAAGACAAACGCCCGCGCGACCGCTATGTCGCTGAGAGCAAGCGCCTGCTTGGCGTGCTCGACCAGCGCTTGCAAGGCCGCGACTGGATCATGGGCAGCGCATACAGCATCGCTGATATCGCCACCTTTCCGTGGGTACGCAATCTCATCGGCTTCTACGATGCAGGCGATCTGGTGGGCATCGATAATTTCCCCGAGGTCACCCGCGTGCTGAACACCTTCCTTGAGCGTCCGGCCGTGATCAAAGGCCTGACCATTCCTGAATGAAGCCGATAATCCGAGACGCCCGCGACGACGACATGCCGGCGGTGCAGGCGATTTATGCCCAGCACGTACTCACCGGCATCGCCAGTTTTGAACTGCAAGCGCCGAGCCTGGAGGAAATGCGCCGCCGTCGCGGTGACGTGCTGAGCAATGGTTTGCCGTATCTGGTGGCCGAGCTTGCCGGCGAGGTGGTCGGCTACGGCTACGCCACGCTATACCGTCCGCGCCCGGCTTACGGCAACACGGTGGAAGATTCGGTGTACGTGAAAGACGGCATGGGCGGGCGCGGCATTGGCCAGGCGCTGCTGGGCGAGGTGATCGAGCGCTGCATCGCCAATGGCCGTCGGCAGATGGTGGCGGTGATCGGCAACAGCGAAAACCACGGCTCCATTGCCTTGCACACACGCATGGGGTTTCGTTTGGTGGGCGTGTTCGAGTCGGTGGGTTTCAAGCACGGCCGCTGGGTGGACACCGTGCTGATGCAGCGCCGTCTGGGCGACGGTGCCGACACGCTGCCCGACGCTTAAGCCGTCATCACCTGCTCGTGCAGCAGCGCGAGCAGCTCGCGTTGCAGGGCGGTCACCACGCCGCCACCGCTGACCAGGGCCAATTCGGTTGGCGCCAGTGCCGGCATTTGTTCGCACACCTGATGTTCGGCGAGCACGGCGCTGGTGGGTAACACGGAAATGCCAAGGCCCGACGCCACGGCCGCCTGGATGCCGGTCAGGCTATGGCTGGCGAATGCCAGGCGCCAGGGTCGTTTGGCTTTGTCCAGGCTGCCGATAGCGCGTTGGCGGTAGAGGCAGCCTTGCGGAAATAGCGCCAGGGGCACCGGCTGATCGCTCAACTGCAAGCGCTGACTTTTTACCCAAACCAAGTCTTCCGGCCAACTGGCCAGGCACTCGCCGCTGCCGGGCTCGCGTTTGATCAGGGCAATATCCAGCTCGCCGTTTGCCAGTTTTTCCCGCAGGTCTGTGCTCATGCCGCTGACGGTTTCCAGCCGCGCCTCTGGCCGCGCCAGCGTGAAACCGGCGAGCAGGGCGGTCATGCGTTGGGCATCGAAATCTTCCGGCACACCCAGGCGCAGCGGCAGCAGCGTGCCGTCGCTGGCCAAGGCTTCCTCGGCTTCCTGTGCCAGGCTGAGCAAGCGACGGGCGTAGTGCGCCAGCAGTTCGCCTTGCGCGGTGGGCGTGACCTGGTTGCCGCTGCGATCGCGCACCAGCAGGCAATGGCCGACGGTTTCTTCAAGCCGCCGAACCTGTTGGCTGACGGTCGATTGCGTGCGGTGCACCCGTTCGCCGGCGCGCGTGAAGCTGCCTTCATCGACCACGCACACCAGGGTTTTCAGCAGTTCGAGATCGAGCAAACGGCGCACCTGCTTAGTTGATAGTCCACTGAGGTGAAGAGGTTAATTTAATTTAACACTATGCAACAGCGCTTCTATGCTGGCCGCTCATCTCTTTCAGGAGCGGGCCCATGTCCCTTGAGCACACCCCTCAGCCGTTGTGGCTGACCTTTGATTGCTACGGCACGCTGATTCAGTGGGACGAAGGGCTTCTAGCCGCCGTCGGTAAAATGCTCAGCCAGCGCCCCGGTCATGCCGTGGAGCCGGCGCGGTTTATCGAGGTGTATGACCGGCACGAGCACGCGCTGGAGCAAACGCCGCCGCACCGCTCGTTTCGCCATGTGACCCGCGAAGGACTGCGCCTGGCCATGGAGCAACTCGGGCTACCGTCCAGCCCGGCCGATGGCGAGTTGCTGGCCGACAGCATCAGCGCGATGCCGCCGTTTCCTGAGGTGCCCGCTGCGCTCGCACAGTTGAAAGCGATGGGCTTCAAGCTGTGCATTGTTTCCAATACGGATGACGACATCATCGCCGGCAATGTCGCCCAGCTCGGCGGCCATATCGACCGCGTCATCACCGCCCAGCAAGCCGGCGCTTACAAACCGGCGCCGCGCCTGTTTGAATTCGCCCATGAGCAGCTGGGTGTGGGCCGCGACGAGGTGGTGCACATCTGCGCCAGCCCGCACCTGGATCACGCCGCCGCTCGTGACATGGGCTTTCGTTGCGTGTGGGTTGACCGCGGCACCGGCCGCCAGTTGCTGCCTGACTATCGGCCCGACGCGACGGTTTCCACCCTCGACCAGGTACCGGCGCTATTCGCCAGCCTAGGTTGGGCGCGCGGTTAAGCGGCGACGCCGTCTCGATTAAAGCCTGAACCATTTGCCAGACCTCACACTCAAGTTTTATAGGCCCCACGTAGGAATCGCGGGGCCATAAAGCGCAATGCGTGAGGAAAAAAATAATGTTGAATTCAGATGCTTATGTTGCTGCCTTGGATGAATCTTCAACCGCCTCTGGCGTTTCGTGGGCGGCAGTATTTGCAGGCGCTGTTGCGGCTGCAGCACTGTCGCTGATCCTGCTGTTGCTGGGTTCCGGCCTTGGCTTTTCGGCTATTTCGCCGTGGGCCGACAAGGGCATGAGTGCAGAAGGGTTGGGCATTTCGGCGATTATCTGGCTGGCGTTCACCCAGTTGGTCGCTGCCGCCATGGGCGGTTACCTGGCGGGCCGTCTGCGTAAACGCTGGGCGACGCTGCATAACGACGAAGTGTATTTCCGCGACACCGCTCACGGCTTCCTGGCCTGGTCGGTGGCCACCCTGCTGACGGCGACGTTGGTGGTGGGCTCGGTCAGCACCTTGATCGGCGGCACCGCGCAAGTAGGCGCCACGCTGAGCACTAGTCCGGCCACGCAAGACATGGCCAACGCGGATAACAGCGACAGCTATTTCATTGACGTGCTGTTCCGCGACAGCCGTGGTGCGCCGGTTACTCAGGACGCTGCCCACGATGTAGCCGCGCGTATTTTCGCCCGTAACCTGGCCTCTGACGACGGCGCGCTGAACGCCGACGACCGTGCGTACCTGGCGCAGTTGGTAGCCCAGCGCACCGACCTCAGCCAAACCGATGCCCAAGCCCGCGTAGACGCTGTTTACGGCCAGGCGCACCAAGCGGTGCAAGAGCTGAAAGTAGCGGCCGATGCGGCCAAGAAAGCCGCGACCCACGCAACCCTGTGGATGTTCGTTGCCCTGTTGATCGGCGCCTTCGTGGCCAGCTTCGCTGCCATCTTCGGTGGTCGTAGCCGTGACGCGGTGGTGATTGTCGACGACCGTCGCACCGCCACTACCCTCCGTTAATTAGCCGGTCACTACGTGTTCGAAAGGAGAACAACATATGCGCTCATTACTGCTCTGGTTCCTTGGCATCCCAATTCCAATCATCATTTTGATTGCTCTGCTGACATAGCAGAAAACCCTGGGGCGCTTATTGCGCCCCTTTTGCTAAAAAGGAGAAACACCCCATGGCGACTCCTGTGATCCATTACAAAACCGCTGGTCATTTGGCGTGTGGTCGGGAAACCGGCCAACTCGCTGCGACCACGGAATTGGCGCGGGTGAAATGCCGTACCTGTCGAAACTCCGAGGCGTTCAAAAGCGCGCGCAAAGACACCCGCAATGCGGCGCGTCGTGCGGCACGCAAAGCCAAGGCCACCCACAGTTCTCTTGACTGGCGCGCAGGATGGCGCGAGCAAATTGGCGCGTTGCCGGGCCACAACCGACTACCCCGTGGTTTCGGCAGCCAGCCGTTTGTGTAAGTAGTGGCGGGTGGAAGAGGGGCCCGGCAGGCGACTGTCGGGCCTTTTTCGTTGTGCAGTAAACTTCACGCCTTCATCGGGCCTGGAGCACATCATGAGCGACGAACTGCAGATAGAAGACCTGACCCTTGGCGAGGGCAAAGCGGCGGTGAAGGGCGCGTTGATCACCACGCATTACCGAGGCTTTCTCGACGACGGCAGCGAATTCGATTCTTCGTTTGAACGCGGCAAACCTTTCCAGTGCGTGATCGGTACTGGCCGAGTGATCAAAGGATGGGATCAAGGCCTGATGGGCATGCGCGTTGGCGGCAAACGGATGTTGCGGGTGCCGGCGCACCTGGCCTATGCCGAGCGTGGCATGGGTTCACGGGTGCCGGCGCATGCCAATTTGCGCTTTGAAATCGAACTGCTGGAAGTGCTGACGCGCGACGACTGAGCGGCGCAAGCGGCCTTCTTGGCCCCATGTGTAACCCGCGCGCTTGAGCGGCGCGGCTATACTGCCGAGCTTTGTTGGCGAGGATGCTCTGGTGTTGGACGTTGTGAGTTTTGTTTTACTCGGTATGGCCATGGGCACCATGGGCGGTCTGTTCGGCATCGGCGGCGGGCTGGTCACCATTCCCATTCTGGGCGTGCTTTTCAACCTCGATCAGCAACTTGCCCAGGGCACCGCGCTGTTGATGGTGCTGCCCAACGTGCTGCTGGCGCTGTGGCGCTATAACCAACGCAATCGCATCGTGCCGCGCAACGCGCTGATGCTGATCGTGCCGAGCTTTTTGCTCGCCTGGCTGACGTCGCTGTTTGCCGTACGTCTCGACCCGCAGGTAATGCGCATCGCCTTCGTCGGCTTTCTGTTGCTGCTGGTGCTGTTCAACGTCGGCCAGATGTTTTGGCAAAAACCTGGCGGCGAACGGCAATTGCGCCATGAGAACCGGCTGTGGCTGTTGGGCGCGTTGTCGGGCATGACCGGCGGGTTGTTCGGTGTCGGCGGCGGCGTGGTGGCTACGCCGGTGCTGACCAGCCTGTTCGGCGCCACTCAAGTAGTGGCGCAGGGGTTGGCGCTGGCATTGGCGGCACCTTCTACCGGCATCACCTTAGTGACCTATGCCCTGCACGACCATGTGAATTGGGCGATGGGCATTCCCTTGGCAGTCGGCGGCTTGCTCAGCATCAGTTGGGGCGTGCGGCTGGCCCATGCGCTGCCAGAGCGCGTGCTGCGTTCGCTGTTCTGTGTGTTTCTGGTGATCTGCGGCGCGCTGCTGCTATCGAAGGTGTAAACATGACTGAACGCGCTCCTGAACACGCCCAAGAGCAGGGCTGGCACCACCTGTTTCCGCTGGTTACCGTGATGATCTGGAGCGGCAACACGTTGGTGACCAAGTTGTCGTCCGGCCTGATTGCACCCCCCTCGATCACGTTTTATCGCTGGGCGTTGGCGTTCCTGTTGCTCTCGCTGTTTATGCTGCCGAGCGCCTGGCGTGCGCGCCGCCAGTTGCTCGGCTTGTTGCCCAAACTGTGGGTGCTCGGCTTGCTGGGCATGCTGGTGTATCAGGGCCTGGCGTACTTCGCGGCGGCCAGTACCAGCGCGACCAACATGGGCATTTTGATCGCCTTGTCGCCGCTGTTGTCCTCGTTGTTTTCCAGCGTGCTGACCGACGAGCGTTTAACCCAAGGCGCGCTGGCCGGTGGCGTGGTGTCGTTTGCCGGTGTGCTGTGGTTGATCAGCGGCGGGCAACCACAGGCGTTGCTGCATTTTCAGCTCAGCCACGGCGATGCGCTGATGCTGGTGGCGGTGATGGCCAACGCCTTGTATGGCGTGTTGCTGCGGCGCTGGAATTTCGACCTCAGCCGCTGGCTGCAACTGTATGTGCAAATCGCCTGCGCGCTGGTGTTCCTCACGCCCTGGTTTTTGCTCAGCACGCCTTCGCCGTTAACCCGCGAGAACTTGCCGCTGGTGCTGTATGCCGGCACGTTGGCATCCATCGGCGCGCCGTGGTTGTGGATCAAGGGCATTCAAACCTTGGGGCCGGCGCGGGCCAGTCTGTATATGAATTTGATGCCAATCACTGTTGCTGTAGCCGCCATGTGGCTGTTGGGCGAAACACTCGGCTGGCACCACTTGGTCGGCGGTAGCCTGGCGTTGGCCGGTGTGTGGATGGGCCAACGGTTACGCAAACCGTTGCGCCAGAGCGCCTGACGGCCCGAACGCGCAGGCGCTTGCCCTGCGCGATTCCCTTCCTTTTAGTGTTTTTGCAGGCCTGGGCTTTTCAGCGCGGCTGACTGCGTGCTTTACTTGTACATACAAGTTCGTACGAGTTGTCTTATCTTCCGCCTGCGGGCGTCTGGGAGCCTTTCATGAGCACATCTAGTCGTTACCGTGACACCGTCGTGCGCGCCGCCCGTGGCACACAACTCAGCGCCAAAAGCTGGATGACCGAAGCGCCGCTGCGCATGTTGATGAACAACCTCGACCCGGAAGTGGCCGAGAACCCGAACGAGCTGGTGGTGTACGGCGGCATTGGGCGCGCCGCGCGGAACTGGGAATGCTACGACGCCATCGTTAAAGCGCTCATCGCCCTGGAAGAAGACGAAACCTTGCTGGTGCAGTCGGGCAAACCGGTCGGCGTGTTCAAAACCCACAGCAACGCGCCGCGCGTGTTGATCGCCAACTCCAACCTGGTACCGCACTGGGCCACCTGGGAACATTTCAACGAACTGGATGCCAAGGGCCTGGCCATGTACGGCCAGATGACCGCCGGCAGTTGGATCTACATCGGCAGCCAGGGCATCGTGCAAGGCACCTACGAAACCTTCGTCGAAGCGGGCCGCCAGCATTACAACGGCAACCTCACCGGCAAGTGGGTGCTCACCGCTGGCTTGGGCGGCATGGGCGGCGCGCAACCGTTGGCCGCGGGCATGGCCGGCGCCTGTTCGCTGAACATTGAATGCCAGCAAAGCCGCATCGATTTTCGCCTGAAAACCCGCTACGTCGACGAACAAGCCGACGACCTCGACGATGCCCTGGCGCGTATCGCCCGTTACACCGGCGAAGGCAAAGCGGTATCCATCGCCCTGTGCGGCAACGCCGCCGACATTCTGCCGGAGCTGGTGCGCCGTGGCGTTCGCCCCGATATGGTCACCGACCAAACCAGCGCCCACGACCCGCTGAACGGCTACCTGCCCAGCGGCTGGACCTGGGACGACTACCGCGCCAAAGCGCAAACCCAGCCGGCCGACGTGGTGAAAGCGGCCAAGCAATCAATGGCCGTGCACGTTGAAGCCATGTTGGCGTTCCAGAAAATGGGCGTGCCGACCTTCGACTACGGCAACAACATCCGCCAAATGGCCAAAGACGAAGGCGTGGCCAACGCCTTCGATTTCCCCGGCTTCGTGCCAGCCTATATCCGCCCGCTGTTCTGCCGTGGCGTGGGGCCATTTCGCTGGGCCGCGCTGTCGGGCAATGCTGAAGACATTTACAAAACCGACGCCAAGGTCAAAGAACTGATCGCCGACGACGCGCACCTGCACCGCTGGCTCGACATGGCCCGCGAGCGCATTGCCTTCCAAGGTTTGCCGGCGCGCATCTGCTGGGTGGGCTTGGGCCAGCGCGCGAAGCTTGGCCTGGCGTTCAACGAAATGGTGCGCAGTGGCGAGCTGTCGGCGCCTATCGTCATCGGCCGCGACCACCTCGATTCCGGATCGGTGGCCAGCCCGAACCGTGAAACCGAAGCCATGCGCGATGGGTCGGATGCAGTGTCCGACTGGCCGCTGCTCAACGCATTGCTGAACACCGCGAGCGGCGCCACTTGGGTATCGCTGCACCACGGTGGCGGCGTGGGCATGGGCTTTTCCCAGCATTCGGGCATGGTCATTGTCTGCGACGGCACCGATGAAGCCGCAGCGCGTATCGCCCGTGTACTGCACAACGACCCGGCGACCGGCGTGATGCGCCATGCCGATGCTGGGTATCAAATCGCGATTGATTGCGCCGAGGAGCAGGGCTTGAACCTGCCGATGATCACGCGGTGATGCTTTGCTCCCCTCTCCCGCAGGCGGGAGAGGGAACTGAACGTAAACGCTTCACTGGCTCGGAGGCTCCATGCAGCACCTTTGGTTCAACTGCCACGCCGCCACCCTGGCCGGCGGCGCATATTCGAACATCGAGAACGCCGCCATCGTCACGGCCGATGGGCTGATCCAATGGATCGGCCCCTCCGCCGAGTTGCCCTCCGCCGACTACGCCCAGCGCCATGACTTGCAAGGCGCCTGGGTTACGCCCGGCCTGATTGATTGCCACACCCACGCGGTATTCGGCAGTAACCGCAGCGCCGAGTTCGAGCAGCGCCTGCAAGGCGTGAGCTATGCCGAAATCGCTGCAGCCGGCGGCGGCATTGCCAGTACCGTGCGCGCCACCCGGGCGGCCAGTGAAGATGAATTACTCGCCAGCGCCACCCAACGCGTCCGCGCGCTGCTGCGTGATGGCGTGACCACCATTGAAATCAAGTCTGGCTACGGCCTGGATCTGGCCAACGAACGCACGATGCTGCGGGTCATCCGGCGTCTGGGCGACACCTTGCCCGTCACGGTGCGCAGCACTTGCCTGGCGGCACACGCTTTGCCCCCGGAATTTGCCGGACGCAGCGATGACTACATCGACCACGTCTGCACGCGAATGCTGCCCGCGCTGGCAGCGGAAAATCTGGTCGATGCGGTCGACGCTTTCTGCGAGCACTTGGCGTTCTCGCCGGCGCAGGTGGAGCGTGTGTTTATCACGGCGCGTGCCTTGGGCTTGCCGGTGAAGCTGCACGCCGAGCAACTTTCTTCGCTGGCGGGCTCGAGCCTGGCGGCGCGGTATCAGGCGTTGTCGGCGGATCATTTGGAATTCATGACGGCCGACGACGCCAAGGCCATGGCGGCGGCTGGCACCGTCGCGGTGTTGCTGCCCGGCGCGTTTTATTTCCTGCGTGAAACCCAATTGCCGCCCATTTCGCTGTTGCGCGAACACGGCGTGGCTATGGCCATCGCCAGCGACCTCAACCCTGGCACCTCGCCGGTGTTGTCACTGCGGCTGATGCTGAATATGGCGTGCACCTTGTTCCGTCTCACCCCAGAAGAAGCCTTGGCTGGCGTCACTCTCAACGCGGCAAAAGCGCTGGGGTTGGGCGCCAGCCATGGCAGTCTTGAAGTAGGCAAGGTGGCGGATTTCGTCGCCTGGCAAATCGCCCAACCGGCCGAGTTGAGCTACTGGCTCGGCGGCGATTTGAGCAAGCGCGTGATCCGCCATGGCCAGGAGCTAAGTGATGTCTGACTTGATCGAACGTCCCTACGAATTCGCCCAAGGCACGGTGCCGCTGCTGATCAGCATGCCCCACGCCGGCCTGCAACTGACGCCCGCCGTGCAGGCCGGGCTGGTGCCGCAAGCGCAAGGCTTGCCGGACACCGACTGGCATATTCCGACGCTCTACGCGTTCGCTGCCGACCTGGGCGCCAGCACTTTGGCCGCGAACTATTCGCGCTATGTGGTGGACCTGAACCGGCCAGCCGACGACCGCCCGTTGTATGCCAGCGCAACCACTGGCCTGTTCCCCGACACCCTGTTCGACGGCGCGCCGCTGTTTATCGAAGGCGGCGTGCCCTCAGCCTTGGAGCGCGAGCGTTATCTGCAGGAAATCTGGACGCCCTATCACCGCGCGCTGAATGACGAATTGGCGCGGCTCAAAGCACAGTTTGGTTATGCGCTGTTATTCGACGCGCACTCGATTTGTTCTCGAGTACCACGCCTGTTCGACGGCAAATTGCCCGACTTCAACCTAGGCACCAACGACGGCGCTAGTTGTGCTGCCGAGCTGGCGGAGCAATTGGTGCAGGTGTGCGCGCGGTCGCCGCGCTACAGCCATGTGCTCAATGGGCGCTTCAAAGGCGGGCACATTACCCGCCATTACGGGCGTCCGGCTGAACGGGTGCAGGCGGTGCAGCTGGAGATTGGCCAATGCATTTATATGGATGAACAAGCGCCGTTCACCTTCCGGCCGGACCTGGCCGAGGACGCGCAAGTGGTGCTGCGTGGATTGTTGCGCACGTACCTGGCGTGGGCGCAGACGCATTACGCCGGCGAAGCGGACGCCCTCTGATCTTTACTCCCAATTGATCCGCGCCAACTTCCATTCCTTGTCTTCCAACCACCACTCCAGTTTCACGCTGTAGTGGTTGGCGTTGTCTGGTATCAAACCTTCGGCGCCAGTAACCGCCACTTGCGCCTCGGTGTAACCCTTGCTGGACGAGGCAGGGTCCAGGTTGCTGGTTTTGCTCAGGGCGATCACCCGCACGTTTTTGTAGCGCAGAAACAGGCCGAGCATGGTGCGCTTGGCCCATTCGCTGTCGTACTGCTGCTGGGCGCGAAACTCGGAGTGCAGCTGTTCCATGACGTCGCTGCTGCGCTTGGCTTCAAGGTTGTCTTGTAGCTGCTGCACGGCGGCTTCCAGCGAGGCCATGGGATCACTGTTTGAGCAACCGGCAAGCACGGTCAGCGCCATGGCGATAAACCACAAGCGGGCAAAGGGAATTATCCGGTCTGGCATGCTCAACTCCGTTTTCATGGTTATGATGCCCGGCAGAGCTCAGGCGCCTTGCCGGGAAAATGTACCCGACCTTCAGGGATTGCGCGTGGCAGCGTCTTAATTAACAAGGGAGTGCAGCATGCAGACTTTGTATCCGGAGATTAAGCCTTACGCGCGCCACGAACTGGCCGTGCAGGCGCCGCACGTGCTGTATGTCGACGAAAGCGGCACGCCGGAAGGTCTTCCCGTGGTGTTTCTGCATGGCGGCCCTGGCGCCGGTTGCGACGGCGCCAGCCGCCGCTATTTCGATCCTAACCAGTACCGAATCATCACCTTCGACCAGCGCGGCTGCGGGCGCTCCACTCCCCACGCCAGTCTGGAAAACAACACCACCTGGGATTTGGTCGCTGACCTCGAAGTGATTCGCCAGCATCTGGGCATCGACAAATGGGTGCTGTTTGGCGGCTCGTGGGGCTCGACCTTGGCGCTGGCCTACGCGCAAACCCATCCTGAACGTGTACACGCCCTGATTCTTCGCGGCATTTTTTTGTGCCGTCCCCAGGAAATTCGCTGGTTTTATCAGGAAGGCGCCAGTCGCCTGTTCCCCGATTATTGGCAGGATTATGTGGCGCCGATTCCGCCGGAAGAGCGTCACGACTTGGTTTCGGCCTTCCATAAACGCCTGAGCGGCAGCGACCAGATTGCGCAAATGCACGCCGCCAAAGCCTGGTCGACGTGGGAAGGCCGCACCGCCACGCTGCGCCCAAACACCCAGGTGGTGGAACGCTTCAGCGAGCCACAGCGCGCGCTGTCGATCGCTCGGGTGGAGTGCCACTACTTTATGCACAACGCGTTTCTTGAACCGGACCAGCTGATTCGCGACATGCACAAGATTGCCCACCTGCCCGGCATCATCGTGCACGGGCGCTACGACATGATCTGCCCGCTGGATAACGCCTGGGAACTGCACCAAGCCTGGCCCAACAGCGAGCTGCAGATTATTCGCGACGCCGGCCATGCCGCTGCCGAGCCGGGCATCACGGATGCACTGGTGCGCGCCGCCGAGCAAATCGCTCGCCGCCTGCTTAACCTGGCACCGGACGAAGCATGAAGGGACTGATTCAACGCGTCACTCAGGCGCGTGTCGATGTGGCGGGCGAAACCGTTGGGGCGATCGATCAGGGCCTTCTGGTGCTGGTCGGCGTCGAACCGCAAGACAGCAAAGCCAGCGCCGACAAACTGCTGCACAAACTGCTCAACTACCGCGTATTCAGCGATGCCGACGGCAAGATGAATTTGTCGCTGACTGACGTGGCGGGCGGGTTGCTGCTGGTCTCGCAATTCACCCTGGCAGCCGACACCAAAAGCGGCCTGCGCCCGAGCTTTTCCACTGCAGCGCCGCCAGCGTTGGGCGCCGAGCTGTTCGACTATCTGGTTGAGCAGGCGCGGGTGAAACACCCGGTGGTTGCCACCGGGCGTTTTGGTGCGGATATGCAGGTGTCGTTGGTGAACGACGGACCCGTGACGTTTCTGCTGGAAACCTGATTAGCGATTCAACGCTTCGGCCACGAAATCCAGCCGATCCTGGCCGAAATGCATTTCTCCATCGACAAAGAACGTCGGCGCACCAAAGGCGCCGCGTTTGACGGCGTCCTCGGTAATGTCTTTCAGGCGCTGCTTCACGTCCTCGTCATTCACCAGCCGCTCGAACTCCGCCGGCTCCAGCCCGGCTGCGCTAAGCACCTGCGCGACCACGGCCGGGTCGCCCATGTTTTTCTGCTCGATCCACATTGCCGTGAACACAGCATTTACGTACGGATGGAAATTCGCGCTGCCCAAGTAACCGGCCGCGCCGCGCATCAAAAGCAGTGTATTGATCGGAAAGAACGGGTTGAACGCCATCGGCACGCCGTAACGGGTGGCGAAGCGCGCCAGGTCGCCAAAGGTGTACTTGGCCTTAGCCGGAATCGCGACCGGCGACTGGTTGCCCGTGGCCTTGAACACGCCGCCAAGCAGCATCGGTTTCCACGTGATTTCCACGCCGGCATCGGCCGCAATTTTCGGCAGTTGAGTCCACGCCAGGTAAGTGGTGGGGCTGCCGAAGTCGAAGAAGAATTCCAGGGTTTTGCTCATGTTTTGATCCGCTGTTTTTGTTGGTTGTCGGAAGGTGCCGTTACCGAGTTCGAGGTTTTCGGGGCTAAGGCATTGCAAGGCGCCCCGCAGCTTTAAAGCGCAGCGTACTTAGGTACGTGAGCATTTAAAGCGAGGACGCAACGCAGCAAGGCCGACGACCCGGAAACCGTCCATGGACTAGAACGTTTCTAGCCAGGGGCGTAGATCAAGTTCGTGGGTCCACGAGTCTCTGGGTTGGGTGTGAATCTGCCAATACGAATCGGCAATATGGTCCGGATTCAAAATCCCGTCCTGCTCTTTCATGGCGTAGCGCTCAGGGAAGTTGTCGCGGATAAACGCCGTGTCTATC
This sequence comes from Pseudomonas sp. AC136, assembly GCF_979258585.1. Lineage (NCBI taxonomy): Bacteria > Pseudomonadati > Pseudomonadota > Gammaproteobacteria > Pseudomonadales > Pseudomonadaceae > Pseudomonas > Pseudomonas sp. AC136. The sequence continues at coordinate 2,320,055 of NZ_OZ409865.1, read as the reverse complement.
GCGCCATCAATAATGGGATGGGCCACATGAATGCCCAGCGGCCCTAACTCGCGCGCCATGCTCTGGGCCGTGGCGCGCAGGGCGAACTTGGCGCTGGCAAACGCTGCGAAGCCTTTGCCGCCGCGTAACGATGCCGTGGCGCCGGTGAAAATGATGGTGCCGCGTGCACGGGGCAGCATGACCCGCGCGGCTTCGCGACCAGTGAGGAAGCCGGCGAGCGCGGCCATTTCCCAAACCTTGCGGTATACGCGCTCGGTGGTGTCGGTGATGGAGAAGTGCACGTTGGCGCCGATGTTGAACACCACCACTTCCAGCGGCCCGATCTCGCGTTCGATGGTGGCGAACATCTCGACCACTTGGTCTTCGAGCCGCGCATCGCAGCCGAAGGCGCGCGCTTGGCCGCCAGCGGCGGTGATCTCGGCCACCAGCGGTTCGAGTTTTTCGGCGTTACGCCGCGCTACACACGCCACATAACCTTCACGGGCAAAGCGCTTGGCTATCGCGCCGCCGGTGGCATCGCCGGCTCCCACCACTAACACTGCTTTGCGTTCGCTCATTGTTGTTCTCTCGTCGGTTGCGTGAGTAAGTTCCTTTTTGGAACTGAGCTGGATAGTCAGTTCCTTTTTGGAACCTGTCAAGCTAGAGTAGCCAGCAGAACGTTCTGGAGAATCGTCATGCGCTGGGAAGAACTGGGCGACCAGCCCTGCTCGCTGTCACGCACGTTATCGGTGGTCGGTGACCGCTGGACCCTGCTGGTGCTGCGCGAATGTTTTATGGGCGTGCGCCGTTTCGACGACTTCGAAAAGCGCATGGGCATCACCCGACATGTGTTGGCAGAGCGCCTGAAGCGCCTGACCGAGCATGGCGTGCTGGTGAAAAGCGCCTACCAACAGCGGCCTGTGCGCGAGGAGTATAGGTTGACCGAAAAGGGCCACGACCTTTACCCGGCCGTGCTCGCGCTGGTGAACTGGGGCGACCGGCACATGAGCGGCGACACTGGCCAACCGATTCGCCATGTGCACAAACGCTGTGGCCACGAGGTGCGCGGCGTGCTGGTGTGTTCGGAATGCGGCGAACCGCTGCACGCGCGGGATATGAGCCTGCGCGAAGCGCCGGAGTTAGAAGGGAAGTTATTGCCGGCGCACTGGCACCGCAAAGGCTGATCAGGCCTTGGAATCGCTTTTGGATTCAAGGACGCTTTCGCGAGCAAGCTCGCACCTACAGGGTATTCGTCACGCCCGAGGGCGCCGCGTGGCCTAAAACAGCCGCGCTATCAGCGCCGTTACCGCTGTTTCCACCCGCAGAATCCGCTCGCCTAATTGCACGGGCTGCAAACCCGCCTCGGCGAGCTTATCGACTTCGTAGGGAATCCAACCGCCTTCCGGGCCGATGGCCAGCGTCACCGGGCCGTCCACCGCGCGGGGGCACGCCGGGAATAGGCCGGGATGCCCGACCAAACCCTGGGTGCCGGCACAGAGCTGCGCCAGGTGGTCTTCCACAAACGGTTTGAAGCGCTTTTCGATGCGCACTTCAGGTAGCACCGTATCGCGCGATTGCTCCAGCCCCAGAATCAATTGCTCGCGAATGGCCGCCGGTTCGAGAAACGGGGTCTGCCAGAAGCTTTTTTCGACGCGGTAGCTGTTGAGCAGAATTAAGCGCGGCACGCCCATGCTGGCGACGGTTTGCAGCACGCGCCGCAGCATTTTCGGGCGGGGCAGGGCCAGCAGCAGGGTCAGCGGTAGTTTTGCCGGCGGCGGCTGGTCGAGGGTGATTTGCAGCTCGGCTTCAGCGCTTTCCAAACGCAGGATGTGCGCCTTGCCCATCAACCCGCCGATTTGGCCAACCCGCAGGCTGTCGCCCGATTCGGCGCGGTGCACCTCTTGCAGGTGAGTCAGACGGCGGTCGCGCAGAATCACGCGGTCGGCGCCGACAAAGTCGGCGTCTTCCAGAAGCAGCAGGTTCACGGTTGGGTGGCGGGCGGTTGCGCGTCGTCGCTGGCCGCTTCTTCGCGCGGGCGTTTGCGCACCATGGCGCCGAAGAACACGCCAATTTCGAACAGCATCCACATCGGCACGGCCAGCAGGGTCTGCGACAGCGGGTCCGGCGGCGTAAGGATCATGCCGACCACAAAGCAGCCGATGATTACGTACGGACGAATCTTGCGCAGGTACGCCACGTCCACCACGCCGATAGTCACCAGCAGCACCACGGCCACCGGAATCTCGAACGCCACGCCAAAGGCGAACAGCAGCGTCAGCACGGAGTCGAGGTAGGTGTTGATGTCAGTCATGGGCGTAACGCCGACTGGCGCCGAGCCCAGCAGGAAGTGGTAAATCAGCGGCAGCACGAGGAAGTAGGCGAACGCCATGCCGCCGTAGAACAGCACCACGCTCGAGGTCAGCAGCGGCACGGCGACGCGTTTTTCATGCTTGTACAGGCCCGGCGCAATAAAGCCCCAGGCCTGGTAGAGAATCACCGGCATGCTGGCAAACAGCGCCACCACCATGGTCAGTTTCAGCGGTGCCAGAAATGCCGACGCCGGGTCGATGGCGATCATCGTGGCGCCTTCGGGCAAGAAGCGGCGCAGCGGCTCCGAGGCCAGGGTGTAGATGTCGCGCGCGAAGTAGAACAGGCTGGCGAAAATCAGGAAGGTGGCCGCCACGCAGCGCAGCAAGCGCGAGCGCAGTTCGGTGAGGTGCGAGACCAGCGGCATTTGCTGGTCGTTTTCCGGGGTGTCTGCGCTCATGGGGCTCGCGGCGGTTGGGGGCTGACAGGCAGTTCCAGCTGGGTTTGCTGCTGCTCGGGCGGGCTGGGTTCAGGTGCTGGTTTGGGCGCCGGCGCAGGCGCTTCGGCGGCCGCGACGGCGGGCTGTGTCACGGGCGGCGCAACGGGCGTGGCCTCGGCAATCGGTGCGGCAGCCGGCACCTGCGGCGGGGCGATGGCGTTTCGGGCTTCCTGTTCCAGCGCCAGAATGTGCTCGTTGTGCAGCTGCCGACGAATTTCATCGGCGCCGATTTCGCGTTCCACTTCCTGTTTGATCGCATTGAAGCTGCGTTTCAGGCGCCCGATCCACAGGCCTGCGGTGCGCGCGGCACCGGGCAGGCGTTCAGGGCCGAGCACCAGCAGGGCCACCAGGCCCACCAGCAGCAATTCGCCGAAGCTAATGCCAAACATGGGTCAGTCCTTGCGCGCTGGCTCTTCGACTTTCTGCGCGTGCGCGTCGATGGTGTGCGGTTGGTTCAGCGGTGCGTTTTGCGCTTGGGTCGGCTGCGCCGGAGCGGGCTGCTCGCTCGGCTTCTCATCGTCATTCATGGCTTTACGGAAGCCTTTGATGGCCTCGCCAACATCGCTGCCCAGGCCTTTGAGCTTCTTGGTACCGAAGACCAACACGACCACGATCAGAATGACGACCCAGTGTTTCCAGTCAAAAATACCCATGGAACGGTTCCTCTCGAGATGGTGGGTTACGCAGCGCGGGCTGCGAATAACGCATTAAAACGGATAAGTCAGGACGGCTCGCGCGCGGCTTTTTCCGCATGGCCCGACAAGCCAAAACGCCGGTCCAGTTCGTCCAGTACCGCTTGTGGGTGCTGGCCCAGCGCGGCAAGCATCACCAGGCTGTGGAACCACAAGTCGGCGGTTTCGTAGATGACGTCGCTGCAGTCGCCACTGACGGCAGCATCTTTAGCGGCAAGAATGGTTTCGACCGATTCTTCGCCGACTTTTTCCAGAATTTTGTTCAAGCCCTTGTGATACAGGCTGGCCACGTACGAGCTGTCGGGCGCGGCGCCTTTGCGCTCTTCAAGCACCTGGGCAAGGCGGGCGAGGGTGTCGTTCATGCCTGCGTTATTCATGCCTGGGTTACTCATGTTTGTGTTCGCCGGCATAGATCGCGTGGGGGTCTTTGAGCACCGGGTCGACTGCCTTCCACGCGCCGCTTTCGTAAACGCGGTAGAAGCAGCTTTCACGACCGGTGTGGCAGGCGATGCCGCCGAGTTGCTCGACCATCAGAATGATCACGTCTTCGTCGCAATCCAGGCGCATCTCATGCAGCTTTTGCACGTGGCCGGACTCTTCGCCTTTGCGCCAGAGTTTGCCACGCGAGCGCGACCAGTAGATGGCGCGCTGCTCGGCGGCGGTGAGGCTCAGGGCCTCACGGTTCATCCAGGCCATCATCAGTACGCGCCCGGTTTTGTAGTCCTGGGCAATGGCCGGCACCAGGCCGTCACTGTTCCAGTTGATTTCATCTAGCCAATCGTTCATTGCAATTCCGTCGTTCGGGCGGGCACATCGTCGGGCGAGTTTGCCAGTTGAGGCCGCTACTGGCTATCGGCGCAAAATCAGGTACAGCCCGCTCGCGGCCATCAGCCAGGCCGGCCAGGTGGTCGCTGCCGTCAGGCTCGCGGCTGCCAACGCCAGGGTAATGCCGCCGCCCAACAGGGCGGTGCCCAGCAAGCGCAGCGTCCATTTATCACCGCCGCCCGGCTGCTGTTGCATGGGCGGGTTATACAGATGCGGCTGCGCCATGCGTTCGAGCAACTCGCGGGTCATGTGTGCCAAGTGCGGCACTTGTTCGACTTGCGATTGCAGGTTCTGCAGCAGGTTTTTCGGGCTCACGCGTTCACGCATCCAGCGTTCCAGGTACGGCTGTGCGGTGGCCCACAGGTCGAGGTCCGGATACAGCTGGCGACCCAAGCCTTCAATGTTCAGCAAGGTTTTTTGCAGCAGCACCAGTTGCGGCTGAATTTCCATGTTGAAGCGCCGCGCGGTCTGGAACAGGCGCATCAGCAGCAGCCCGAAAGAAATGTCTTTCAGCGGCCGCTCGAAAATCGGTTCGCACACAGTACGGATCGCCGCTTCGAAGTCGTTCACTTTGGTTTCTGCAGGCACCCAACCGGAGTCGATGTGCAACTGGGCGACCTTGCGGTAGTCACGCTTGAAAAAGGCCACGAGGTTGCGCGCCAGGTAGTCCTGATCTTCCGGGGTCAGGCTGCCGATAATGCCGCAGTCGATGGCGATGTACTGCGGGCTCCACGGCGTACGGGTGCTAACAAAGATATTGCCGGGGTGCATGTCGGCGTGGAAGAAGCTGTCGCGAAACACCTGGGTGAAGAAGATTTCCACGCCGCGCTCGGCCAGCACTTTCAGGTCGGTGCGCTGGTCGGCGAGGGTGGCGAGGTCGGTGACCTGCACGCCGTAGATGCGCTCCATCACCAGCACTTGCGGGCGGCACCAGTCCCAATACACCTGCGGCACGTATAGCAGCGGCGAACCTTCGAAGTTGCGGCGCAGCTGGCTGGCGTTGGCCGCCTCGCGCAGCAGATCGAGTTCGTCGTAGATGGTTTTTTCGTAGTCGCTGACCACTTCCACCGGGTGCAGGCGGCGCGCTTCGCCAGACACACGCTCGGCCAGTTTGGCCAGCAAAAACAGCCAGGCAATGTCGGCGCGGATCACTGGTTTCAAACCGGGGCGAACCACTTTCACCACCACTTCTTCACCACTGCGCAGTTGCGCAGCGTGCACCTGGGCCACCGAAGCGGAAGCCAGTGGCTGGGTGTCGAAACGGGCGAACACGTCGCCGACCTTGGCGCCCAGCTGCGCTTCAATCAGCGCCACCGAATGCGCCGGGTCGAAGGGCGGCACCTGGTCTTGCAGGAACGCCAGCTCGTCGGCCATGTCCAGCGGCAGCAGGTCGCGGCGCGTGGACAGTAGCTGGCCGAATTTAATAAAGATCGGCCCCAGATCCTGAAGCGCCAGGCGTACGCGTTCGCCCCGGCTCAGCGCCAGCTTGCGACGCGGCAGCCAACGCCACGGCAGAAAGTAGCTGACGCTGCGCAGCCACCATGGCAGCGGCAGCTCAAGAATCAGATCATCGAGACGGTAGCGAATGACCACGCGCTGGATGCGCAACAAACGGCGGACGGCAAGCAGCTTCATTCGGGTTCGCTAGGTTTGGAGTTGAGGGTCAGGGCCAGGCGCTCGACGCGGGCGTCGAGCCGATCAAGGGCAAGCTTGAGGTCATCCAGCTCGGCAAAACGCGCTTGTGCTTCGTTCTCGCCGACCAGGGTGCGCGACTCTTCGCTGAGGTAATCCGCCACGTTCTGGCGCAGGCTGTCGAGGTTCTGACTGGTCCAGCGCGCGCGGCTTTTCAAATGACTGCTGAGCAACTGGCTGCCTATCGGCCCGAGCCAGCGGCCAATTTCGTATTCCCAGTCTAATTCGAGGTCTTGCAGCACGCCGGCCAAATCGAGCAGTACGGCGCTGTCGCCATCCAACTCAACCTCGGGGCTGTGCAACACAGCGGTTTTGTCTTTGCTGACGCCCAACCGCACCAAGCTACTGGCCGGCGCGCGCAGGCGGCAGGCGATGTCGCCTTCCCACTGCGAAGCCAGACGCAGACCGGCACCGTCGGCCAGCACGAATGCCTTCACGGCCGGCGAGCTGCATTCCACGGCGATCACTTTACCGGCCAGGTGCGCGAGACGCGGCAAGGCGGTCGCGTCGAGGCGCAGCACGCGGTTGATGCCGGTCTCGGCCGCAGCCAGAAGCGCCTGGGTCAACATCAGGGTTTGATACCGCGGTGCAAGGCGACGATGCCGCCGGTCATGTTGTGGTACGTGGCGCGCTCGAAACCGGCCTCGATCATCATGGCTTTCAGGGTTTCTTGATCCGGGTGCATGCGGATCGATTCGGCCAGGTAGCGGTAGCTTTCCGAATCGTTGGTGATCAGCTTGCCCATTAGCGGCAGCAGGCTGAACGAGTAGGCGTCGTAGGCCTTGGACAGCAGGTTGCTGGTGGGCTTGGAGAATTCCAGAATCAGCAAGCGGCCGCCCGGTTTGAGCACGCGCAGCATGGAGCGGATCGCTTCATCTTTATGGGTGACGTTGCGCAAGCCAAAGGCGATGGTCACGCAGTCGAAGTGGTTGTCCGGGAACGGCAGCTTTTCCGCGTCGGCCTGCACGAACTGCACATTGTTGGCCACGCCGCTGTCGAGCAGTTTGTCGCGGCCCACTTTGAGCATCGAGGCGTTGATGTCGGCCAGGACCACTTCACCGGTGGGGCCGACCAAGCGGGAAAACTGACGGGTCAGATCGCCCGTGCCGCCGGCGATATCCAACACCCGATTGCCCGTGCGCACGCCCGAAAGCTCGATGGTGAAGCGCTTCCAAAGACGGTGAACGCCCCCGGACATGAGGTCGTTCATCAAGTCATATTTGGCGGCTACAGAGTGGAAAACCTCGGCGACTTTGTCGGCCTTTTGGCTTTCCGGCACGCTTTGGTAGCCGAAGTGGGTAGTCGGTTCGGCATCACTGCCTTTGCGCGGATCGTTCATATGCGGTCACCGGAAGAAAGTGCCGGCCATTCTAATCGCGGTCACCGGCTTTGTCTTGGCAAGGCGTGCGGTGGCGGTTACGGGGCGACTGCCCTTGGCGTGGCGCTCGCGTTATAGTCGCGCGACTTTTGGTCGCATGAGTTATCAACTATGGCCCGCATTACCGTCGAACGTTCACACACTCTTGGCACGCAAGGCGCGCGCGCCAAAGCCGAGGCGCTGGCCGAGCGCCTGGCCGAAGAGTATTCGGTGCGTTATCAGTGGAAGGGCGACGTGTTGGAATTCAAACGCAGTGGCGCTGACGGCACCATTGAAGTGGGCGAAGACAACGTGCGCGTCGAACTCAAGTTGGGCCTGCTGTTATCGGCCATGAGCGGCACGATAAAACGCGAAATTGAAAAAGGCTTGGACGAGTCCCTTAGTTGAGCCCGCGCATACCTAGTATGTGAATTCTAATTTTCCCGGCTAATTTCAGTGCAGGCCTGCAAAGAGCAGGCGGTTTTTTCCTTCTCTTTGTGAGGTGCACCATGGCCAAAGTTGCAGCTAAAAAAGTCGTCGTAAAAAAAGACGAAATCCAAGCGTCCCTGCTGACCGATGTTAAACATTACAGCCGCCAAATTTGGCTGGCCGGTTTGGGTGCCTACGCCAAGGTTGGCAAAGAAGGTGCGGGCTATATCAAAGGCCTGGTGAGCGAAGGCGAAGGCATCGAACGACAAGGCAAAAAACTGGTCACAACGCAGGTCGAAGCGGCGAATAGCCAGCTCGACTCGGTTAAACAATCAGTCAGCAGCAATGTCTCCAGCGTTAAAAGCAAAGTTGAAGTGCAGTTCGACAAAATCGAAAAACTTTTCGATCGTCGGGTCGCCAGCGCGTTAAATCGTGTGGGTATCCCTTCGCGCCAGGATGTTGATGCGCTCTCTGCTAAGCTGGACGTGCTGAATGCGTTGGTTGCACGTGTCGCTAAGACTCAATAAGGAGAGCGGGATGGTTGCTAAAAAGAAAGTCGAAAAACAAAGCAGCTCGTGGGTTGGCGAAGTTGAAAAATACTCGCGCCAAATCTGGCTGGCTGGGTTGGGCGCCTATTCGAAAATCAGCAAGGACGGCACCAAGCTGTTCGACACGCTGGTAACCGATGGCGAGAAAGCTGAAAAGTTGGCCAAGACCGAAGTCGAGAAGCAAGTTGGCGCCGTGAAAACGTCCGCTAAAACATCTGCCAAGTCGGCTAAATCCAAGGTCGATGAAGTTCGCGGCCTGGCGATTGGTAAATGGGGCGAGTTGGAAGAAGCCTTCGACAAACGTCTGAACAGTGCCATTTCGCGTCTCGGCGTTCCGAGCCGCAATGAAGTGAAAGACCTGAACAGCAAAGTTGACGTGTTGACCAAGCAGCTGGAAAAACTGACTGGCATTTCTGCCAAAACAGTGGCCGCTAAACCAGCACCGAAAGCCGCTGCCAAACCAGCCGCTAAACCGGCTGCCAAGGCCGCTGCTAAACCTGCAGCCAAGCCCGCAGCAAAAGCGGCGGCCAAACCCGCAGCCAAGCCAGCAGCAAAAGCCGCCGCTAAACCGGCTGCCAAAGCTGCCGCAAAACCGGCGGCCAAGCCTTTGGTTAAAGCCGCTGCTAAACCGGCTGCTAAACCCGCCGCCAAAGCCGCCGTCAAGCCAGCCGCAAAACCGGCCGCCAAGCCGGCTGTTAAAGCCGCTGCCAAGCCGGCTAATAAACCTGCAGCGAAAGCCGCAGCCAAGCCCGCTGCAAAACCGGCCGCCAAGCCAGCCGCGAAACCCGCTGCCGCTAAGCCGGCTGCCAAGCCTGCGGTAAAACCTGCACCGAAGCCGGCCGCTGCCAAGCCTGCTGCACCGAAGCCGGCGGCCGCTGCTGCCAAACCGGCGACACCCGCACCAACGCCAGCGCCAGCAGCTACCGCTGCAACTACGCCGGCTGCAACGCCAGCTGCACCGACGACGCCAAGCACGTCGTCCTGAGTGAATGTGCGGTAAATGAAAAACCCGGCCAGATGGCCGGGTTTTTTTATGGGCAACTCAAATCAAACAGGACCGCAGCTCATGGTCACGCTTGCAGGTAGCGCTGCGCCAAGAGTTCAGCCGTGCCGCGCGAGTCTTCGCGCAAATGCGGCGTCACCAGCATCATCACCTGAAACACCACCAACCGAAGCTCGCCGACGTTGCCCAGAATGCGTTGGTAGTCGAGGGAGAACAGCAGCGTCAGGGTGATTTGTTCCACCAACAATCCCAGCGCCTGGGTGTTGCTCGTGACATGCCCGTCCGCTTTCAAACCCGCCAGCAATGCCGCCAGGGTGCGCTTCAGCGAGTTGAGCCACAGGCGAATACCGCGTGCCAGTTTGGGCAAGCGGCCGGCCAGATTGGAAAGGTCTTGGAACAGGAAACGATAGTGCGCCAGGCGCTCGACGATCAGGTGCAGGAACAGCCAGTAATCCTCCACGTTCAAGCGCGCACCGGCCGGTGGGTCGAGCAGCGGCGCCATGTCGGTTTCGAAGCGTTCGAACAGCTCCATCACCAGCGGCTCTTTGCCGTGGAAGTGGTAATAGAGATTGCCTGGGCTTATTTCCAGCTCGTTAGCAATTTCCAGGGTGGAGACGTTGGGTTCGCCCTGCTGGTTGAATAACACCAAGGCACATTCGAGGATTCGGTCGCGGGTTTTCATCCATTCTTCTTATGTCAGACGATCCATTGGCCGACGTTAACTGGCCAGACGCCGCCTGGCCAGTGTTGTTGCGCTTTACACCTCGTGCACGTAGGTGCCGGGCGCGGCTTGCATCGGCGGGTAGTTCTGGTTGCCGATGGCCAGTAGCGTTTCGCGCTGTTCACCAGAGCGCGCTTGAATCCACTCCATCCACACGGGCCACCAACTGCCCGTGTGCTGCTTGGCGTCGTAATACCAGGCGCGCGGGTCGGAGGTGAGCTTGGCGTTCTCGAAGAAGTTGGCTTTCGGGTTGCCAGGCGGATTAAGGATGCTTTGGATGTGGCCGCTGTTGGACAAAATAAAACGCCGGTCGCCGCCCATTAGCAGGGTGGAGCGATACACCGCGTCCCACGGCGTGATGTGGTCGTTGATGCCGGCCACGCTAAAGCTGTCGACGTTTACTTTTTGCAGGTCGATGGGCGTGCCGCACACTTCCATGGCGCCGGGGCGGGTCAGTGGGTTGTGTTTGAAGAAGTCCAACAAGTCGCCATGAAACGCTGCTGGCAGGCGGGTGTTGTCGTTGTTCCAGTAGAGAATGTCGAAGGCCGGCGGCTGCTTGCCGAGCAGGTAGTTGTTGACCCAGTAATTCCAGATCAGGTCGTTCGGGCGCATCCAGGCGAACACGCGCGCCATGTCGCGACCGTCCAGCACACCGTTCTGGTAAGACCGGCGTTTGGCGGCTTCGAGGGTTTTCTCGTCGGCGAACAACATGGCCGGGCTCTCGATCTGGCTGTCGAGCAGACTCACCAAATAACTGGCGCTGCTGACGCGGCGCAGTTGCCGTTTGGCCAATAGATGGCCTTGCATCGCCGCGATGGTCAGGCCGCCAGCGCAGGCGCCGATCAGGTTGACGTCTTTGCTGCCGGTGATGGCGCGGGCCACATCGGTGGCCGCCTCCAGCGCTTGTACGTAACTCGACAAGCCCCATTCCCGGTGACGTGCATCGGGGTTGCGCCAGCTCACCATGAACACTTGCAGGCCGTTCTTCAGGCAGTACTGGACGAAGCTCTTTTCCGGGCTGAGGTCGAAGATATAAAACTTGTTGATTTGCGGCGGCACGATCACCAGCGGTTTGGCGAACTGCTTTTCGCTCATCGGTTTGTACTGGATCAGCTCCAGCATCTCGTTGCGAAACACCACGCTGCCCGGCGTGGTGGCCAGGTTGCGGCCCACTTCAAACGCCGTTTTGTTCACTTGCCGGGGCAGACCGCTGTTGTGTAGCAGGTCGTCATAGAGGTGGCGCACGCCTTTGAACAAGCTGGTGCCGCCGCTGTTGAGCAGTTCTTTGATGGCCAGCGGGTTGAGCACGCTGTTGGAGGGCGACATGGCATCGCCGAGCAAGGTGGCGATAAACCTCGCGCGGGTGCGGTCGTCGGCGGGTAGATCGCTCTCTTCGATCCAGCGGTGCAATTGCTGCTGCCAGGCGAGATACGCTTGCAAGCTGCGGCGGTAGAACGGGTTGAGTTGCCAGGTGGGATCGGCAAAGCGCGCATCGTTCGGGTTGGGTTTGTGCAGCGTATCGCCGATAAGCACACGGCCTAACTGCCCGCCCAATGCCAAGGCGTGCTTGGCGCTGTAAACCGGCCGGCGCAGGCCTTGCAGCGCCACGGTGCGCATGGTGCTGAGCAGGTCGCGCCCGCGCAAACCCATGACGGCGTTCTGCGCGTTCATTGCATTGGCCGGTGCAGTGGTCACCGGGGTGGTCACAGATTTGTCTCGCATGGGGCAACACTCCGTCGTCAAACCAGCAAGGGACTCAACGTCAATTGGTACAGAGCAAGGCTTGTACCAAGGCGCGCCGGAGGTGCATTCCAGACAACCGCGCAAAGAACAGCAGGTGGGGCGCCCAGCGCCCTATTGGGTCAGGCGCGCACTGCTCGAACTGATTCAGTGCGCACCGCTGGGCTGCTTGTTGTTATGGGTCAGTGATCGCGAGCCGGCGAAGGTGTCGGCTGTGGGTGCATCACCGCACGTTGGCGTTCCTCTTGTAAGAATTTCATGATGATCGGCGCGACCGCTTCTGCCCGGGTAATGAGGAAGAGGTGGCCGTCGTCGATCACATGCAGTTCCGAATTCGGAATTCTCCAGGCTAGCAGACGCATGTTGATCAGGGGGATCAACGGGTCGTCATCGCCCGCTAGCACCAGGGTCGGTTGGGTGATTTTGTGCAGCCAGTGCACGCTGGTCCAACCCATGCCGGCGAACAACTGCCAGTAGTAACCGAGCTTGCCGGAGGAGCGCACTTTGCTGGCGTGGGCCATCGCCAGGTTGGGGTCGCGGCGGAAGGCACCGCCGTAAATATCCGGGGCGATCTGCACGCCGTAAGACGGCTGCACGTAGCGCCGAGGACTGGCCATGCGCCACAGCACTTTTGGTTTGCCCGGCACCATCAAGGCGCCCGCTGAGGTGGCCGCGAGCACCAGCTTTTTACAGCGCTCCGGGTAGTCATGGGCAAACTGCTGGGCCAGCGCGCCGCCCCACGACACGCCGATGGCGTTGACCTGGCCGATGTCCAAATAGTCGAGCATGCGCGCCGCCAGTTTGGCCAAGCCAGGAAAGCGGTAAGGCCGATTGGGCGTCGACGAACCGCCTACGCCCGGTACGTCGAAGGCGATGACTTCGAGGTCGGGGTCCAGAGCGGCAACGAAGGGAAACACCAATTCGAGGTTGGCGCCGATGCCATTGAAGATCAGCAACGGCGTCAGGTGCGGCTTACCCGGTCGGACCGCCGTGCGAATGGTTTGCCCATCGAGATCGATGGTGCGGAAAACAAATGGTAACGGCATGCGCTAGCCCTATGGGTGACCCTACGAAGCTCTGGCGGCGCCGTCCCGCGCGCCTATCCAGAATAACGAAACCGGCATCCGTGCTGGCTTCGTGTCCACTGCAGGCGCGTAGCACGTCAGCAGTGGGCGGCACATCCGGGTGCCGCGGGCAGTGTATGCAGTCAATCGGTTGGTAAAACCGCTCAGCCGTTCGAGCATCGGCCGCGCGTATTGCAAACAGTGCTCGCCCTTAGCGCTCGTGAACATACGTGCCGGGCGATGCTTCGCCTGGCGTGTACTGTTTGTTGCCCAGCACCACAGGTGCCTTTTTCAATTTGCCCGAGCGATCGGCCAGCCATTTCTGCCAGTGCAGCCACCAGGAATCGGTGTGCTTGGTGGCGTCTTCTTGCCAGGCTTTGGGACAGTCCGGCAGGTCGCCTTCGCTGGTGGAGAAGCGCGCTTTCGGGTTGCCCGGCGGGTTGAGAATGCTTTGGATATGGCCGCTGTTGGACAGCACAAATTCGATCTTGCCGCCAAACAGGCGCGCCGAGCGGTAGCAGGCTTCCCACGGCGTGATGTGGTCGTTGGTGCCCGCCAGGCTGAAGATATCGGCGGTGACTTTCTTCAGGTCGATGGGCGTGCCGCACACTTCCAGCGCGTCGGCGCGGGTCAGCGGGTTGGTTTTGAACAGTTCGATCAGGTCGCCGTGGAAGGCGGCCGGCAAGCGCGTGGTGTCGTTGTTCCAATACAGAATGTCGAACACCGGCGGTTCATTGCCGAGCAGGTAGTTGTTGACCCAGTAATTCCAGATCAGGTCGTTGGGGCGCATCCAGGCGAACACCTTGGCCATGTCGCTGCCTTCCAGCACGCCGGCCTGATACGAACGACGCTTGGCGGCTTCCAGGGTCTGCTCGTTAACGAACAGCGCCACCTGGGTGTCGAGTTTGGTATCGAGCACGCTGACCAGCAGGGTCAGGGCATTCACCTTCTTCTCGCCAATGGCCTGGTAGTGGCCGAGCAGGGCGGCGGTGGTGATGCCGCCGGAGCAGGCGCCAAGCATGTTGACGTCTTTGGCACCGGTGATCGAAAGGATCACTTCAATGGCTTCTTTCAGCGCTTCGATGTACGTCGACAGGCCCCATTCACGCTGTGCCTTGGTCGGGTTGCGCCAACTGACGATAAACGTCTGCACGCCATTGCGCAGGCAGAAACGCGCCAGGCTTTTTTCCTGCGACAGGTCGAATACGTAGAACTTGTTGATTTGCGGCGGCACCACCAGCAGCGGACGTTCGTGCACTTGCTCGGTGGTGGGCTTGTACTGGATCAGCTCCAGCAGGTTGTTGCGAAACACCACTGAGCCTTCGCTGAGGGCCAGGTTTTTGCCGACCTCGAAGGCGTCCATGTTGACCTGGCTCGGCATGCCGCCGTTGTTGACCAAGTCTTTGGCCAGGTGGCCGAGGCCGTCTAGCAAACTCTTGCCGCCGGTTTCGAAGAAGCGTTTGAGCGCGGCCGGGTTGGCCATGCTGTTGCTGGGCGCCATGGCTTCGGTGAGCAGATTGATCACGAAGTGGCCCCGGCTGATGTCGGTCTCTGACAAGTTGCTGTGCTCGACCCAGCTGTGCAGTTCTTTGCGCCAGGCCAGGTAGCTTTGCAGGTAGCGCTTGTACAGAGGGTTTTGACTCCAGGCGGGATCGGCGAAACGTTTGTCGCCGGCGTCGGCGTCCAGTTCGGAGCTGCCGAGCAGGACGTTTTTCAATTCGATGCCCAGGTGGGCGATGTGCTTGGCACTGTGCAGCGGTTGTTTGTAAGCCTGTGCAAGGATCATGCGGGCAGAAGCGAGAATGTCTTTGCCGCGCAGGCCAATGACAGGATTGAGCCCTAGGGTGTTGTCCGAGGCCTGGCGTTGCAGGTCTTCATTATTTTTGTTGCTCATCAACGACGCTCCATTGTCCTGAGGCTGATACCGGCATGCTGCTGTGCACGGACACAGGGCGTTAGCGCCTAGTACTGCTCGGGTTACCGGGGGCGGAGCTAGCTCCGCTTCATTCATTGCATCTGACACAGTCAAATGCACGGAACCTGCCAGGTAATTGGTTACCCGAGTTTCAGCGTTTGCGCAAGCAGGCCAGTCACTTGGCCAAGCGCGTAGGGGAGTATGCCGAGGGGGTTTAGAAAGTTCGCCCTAACCTGTCGGAAGGGTCGGATTAGAGCATCAGCTTGACCACGGACACCGCCGGGTCACGCGACTTTCCAGCGCGCGCGAGCTCTTGAAGATAATCAGCCCAGAGTTCTTCCTGACGTTGCGCCAGTTGCTCCAGGTAGTCCCAGGTGAACAATCCGCTGTCATGCCCGTCGTCGAAGCACAACTTTAGTGCGTACTGCCCAGCCGGTTCGATACGGCTTAAGCCGACGCCTAATTTGCCAACCTGCAGAATCGGTTTGCCATGGCCCTGCACTTCCGCCGAGGGCGAATGCACCCGCAGAAATTCAGCGGGCAGGGTGTAGGTTTCGTGCTCGCCGTATTTCAGCGTGAGGGTTTTTGAGGCTTTGTGCAGCTCGATGGCGGTGGGAATACGCATGGTGCTGCTCGCTTGGAAAACAGGATGTTGAATCGTAGGAGCCAGCTTGCTGGCGAACCCTGGAAACGAGGTTTTCCAGGGTTCGCCAGCAAGCTGGCTCCTACGAAAAGAAGACCGCGTTAGAGAATATAGCGCGACAGATCTTCGTCTTGCGCCAACTCGCCCAGGTGGCTGTTGACGTACTCGGCGTCGATGCTGATGGCGTTGCCGTCCTGGCTGCTGGCCAGGTCACCGGCGCTGAACGACACCTCTTCCAGCAACCGCTCAAGCAATGTGTGCAAACGGCGCGCGCCAATATTCTCGGTCTTCTCGTTAACCTGCCAGGCAATTTCGGCCAGACGTTTGATACCGTCCGGGGCGAAGTTGATGGTCAGGCCTTCGGTCAGCAACAGCTCGCGGTATTGCTCGGTGAGCGAGGCGTGCGGCTCGGTGAGAATGCGCTCGAAGTCATTCGGCGTCAGGGCCTTCAACTCAACGCGAATCGGCAAGCGGCCTTGCAGCTCGGGCACCAAATCGCTTGGCTTACTCAGGTGGAAAGCGCCCGAGGCGATGAACAGGATGTGGTCGGTTTTGACCATGCCCAGCTTGGTGTTTACCGTGCAGCCTTCGATCAGCGGCAGCAAGTCGCGCTGCACACCTTCGCGGGACACATCGGCACCGCCGACATTGCCGCGCTTGGCCACTTTGTCGATTTCATCGATAAACACGATGCCGTGCTGTTCGACGGCTTCCAGCGCCTGAGCTTTTAATTCCTCTTCGTTGACCAGGCGCGCCGCTTCTTCGTCGCGCACCAACTTGAGTGCCTCTTTCACCTTGAGCTTGCGGGCTTTCTTTTTGCCCTTGCCCATATTGGAGAACAGGCTTTGCAGCTGGTTGGTCATTTCTTCCATGCCGGGCGGGGCCATGATCTCCACGCCACCTGGCGCGTCGGCCACTTCGATCTCGATGTCTTTGTCGTCCAGCTGCCCTTCGCGCAGACGCTTGCGGAACAGCTGGCGGGTGTTGGAGTCGTGACTTGGCGTCTGGTCTTCATTGAAACCAACGCGGGCCGGCGGCAACAGGGCGTCGAGGATGCGTTCCTCGGCGGCGTCTTCCGCGCGGTGACGGACTTTGACCATCTCCTGTTCGCGCAGCATTTTGATCGCGGCGTCTGCGAGGTCACGGATGATCGATTCCACATCGCGACCGACGTAGCCGACCTCGGTGAATTTGGTCGCTTCCACTTTCAGGAAGGGCGCGTTGGCCAACTTGGCCAGGCGGCGGGCGATTTCGGTTTTACCGACGCCGGTCGGGCCGATCATCAGAATGTTCTTCGGCGTCACTTCAGCACGCAATTCGGCAGGCAGCTGCATGCGGCGCCAGCGGTTGCGCAGCGCGATGGCTACGGCACGCTTGGCTTCGTCCTGGCCGATGATGTGACGGCTCAGTTCGTGAACAATTTCGCGGGGCGTCATGGGCATGGAATGGTCGGGCCTCAGACAGCGAGGTCCAGCTCCTCGATAGTCAGATTGTGATTGGTGAACACGCAGATATCGCCGGCGATACCCAATGCAGTTTCGGCCACTTCGCGGGCACTGAGTTCACTGTGCATCAGCAGCGCGCGGGCAGCGGCCTGGGCGTAAGGCCCGCCGGAGCCCATGGCAATCAGGCCGTCTTCGGGCTCAACGACGTCACCGTTGCCGGTGATGATCAACGAGGCGTCTTTATTCGCCACAGCGAGCATGGCTTCCAACCGGCTGAGGGAGCGGTCGGTGCGCCATTCTTTGGCCAACTCGACGGCCGCACGAACCAGGTGACCCTGGT
This sequence comes from Pseudomonas sp. AC136, assembly GCF_979258585.1. NCBI lineage: Bacteria > Pseudomonadati > Pseudomonadota > Gammaproteobacteria > Pseudomonadales > Pseudomonadaceae > Pseudomonas > Pseudomonas sp. AC136. Next base: position 2,302,856 of record NZ_OZ409865.1, on the reverse strand, counting down.
GTTTTTCCAGTTGCCCTTCGAAGCGCTCGAACAGGGTGAAGGCGTCGGCGGTTGCGCCGGCGAAACCGGCAATTACCTGGCCGTGGTACAGGCGACGGACTTTTTTCGCATTGCCTTTCATCACGGTGTTGCCGAGAGAAACCTGGCCGTCGCCGCCCATGACGACTTTGCCGTGGCGACGAACTGAAACGATGGTGGTCAAGGGGAAAGTCTCCACGCTGGGGGCGAAAGTGCCCTAGTGGAAACTCATATGGGGGAGGGTGCCGGGCATTTCAACCGCTGCCGGGCAATGGGGTGGGATCAACGTTTACGTCAGTGTGTGTCAGGGTGGCGACGCTTAAGAAACAGCGAGGCAAGCGCCTCGCTGTTTCAACCGAACGCTAGTGGCTTCTCAGCTTATTCGCGGGTCCAGGCCATCTGCCAGTGCGAACCGGTGCCCGGCTCGTATTGGGTTGCGCTGGTGCTCCACTGCACGCAGTAGCCGCTGTAGGGGAACGGCTTGCAGACGTAAGTGTTGCCGTCGCGGGCCAACACTTTCGTGCCGGCTTTGTAGCTCTTCAGGCCTGTGGGGAACACGTAGTCATGGGCGCTGGCGCTTGGCGCGTCGATAGTGAAACGGTGGGTTTTTTGCAGCGGCTCGCCTTGTTCCGGCTTCGCCACCACCACCAGGTCGTAGGTGCCGCCCGCCGGGTTATCCAAGGTGAACATCAGGTGTGGCGAGGTTACGCCCGCAGCGCTCTGTTGATACGCCACGCTTTCGCCAGCGGCGTTGAAGATAGTGGCGCTGACGGTGTACGCGCCGCCTTGGGTGAGAGCGTTGAAATGCAGCTGTGCTTTACCGCCTTCCACCCGGTAGGTGTCTTGCAGGCCGTTTAGCTCGAGGCTACCCGCGGTGATGGGTGCGCCTTGAATTTTCTGGATTTCGACCCGCACGACATCGCTGTCGGCCTTGCTGTACACGCTGTTTTGCCCGTAGTTAGGCACCACTTCGTTGCGCGTGTTGAGCTCGCCCATCAAGTAACCGGCGTTGGCTTTTGCCACCTTTTGCGCCAGCAGGAACGGCCAGATGTTGGCTTGGGCCTGATCGACCGTTTCGATGGTCAGCAAGGTTTGGCGGTCGGCTTGTTCGCCTTGGGCAGTGAACACGCGGGTTTTTACCGTGTCGCCCACTTGCAGGGCTTGCGGCTGCACGGTGCCGATATTTCTCCAGGCAGCGGCCGGTACGGTAACAGGCGGTGTGGCTGTACCTGGAGCGCTGGCGCCGGTGCCGCTGATGTTGACGTCGATGACTTGGTAGAACGTGGCGGCGGTGTCGGCAATTTTCCACGTGGCCAAGATGACGTGGTAGCCACTGTGGTCGTTCGGAATATTCACCGTATGGTCGCTGCTGTCGCCGTTTGCGGGGCGCGCACCGTAGGCATCTTCATGCAGCAGCGGCGTCAGTTCGAAAGAGTCGCGCGTCAGCGGTTGGTTGGGATTCCAGTCTTTCTTGGTGATGTAGAACTGGTAGTACGACGTGGCGTGGCCAGCGGTGTAGTGCCATTTGAAGGTGTTCGGGCCGGGCTTGATCGGGTTCTTTGCCCAGCGCGTGGCGGATTGCTCGTTCAACTGACCGAACGCCGCCATGCCAGCAGCGGCGATGGTTTCGTTGGCCGGGCCGCACTGAGTGAAGTCGCCGGCACAGTAAGCGCCGTTGAAGTGATGGTTGACCGAGGGGCCGTACTCCAGGCTTTGAGGTTCGTATGCCACGTTGCCGCAGTTGCTGTTCAGGTTGCCGGCCGAGGCGGTGCACAGAACGGCACGCGATTTAGGTTGTTCCACATAACCGTGGGCCGATACCTGCTGAGCCGTAAGCCCGGCCAGACTCATCGCAGCTAGAAGTGGCAGATGACGTAAAGGCGAAGGAAGGGATGACTTATGCATACGAAGCGACCTTTTCATAGGAGAGGACGCTCGGGCGGATAGGGCGTTGGCGTAGCTTTTTCACGCTTGGCCCGAGCGGCATCGACTATGCCGCTCGGGGGTATGGCGCCTATGTAGGAAGCTGCCCAAGGGCATTGGGGCAACTTTGCGGCGCGTGGTGGCTTAACGTCCTTGTCGCTGTTGCAGCAGCAAGTTGCTGAAGCCGCTGCCGGCCAGCTTCTTCTGCGCGGCCGTGAGTTGCTCACGGTTGCTAAACGGACCCACCAGCACGCGGTACCAGGTTTCTTCGCGCACCATGCCCGACTCCACCTGAACGTCCTGCCCCAGCAGAATGATCTGCGCGCGCACTTTGTCGGCGTCGTCTTGCTTGCGGAATGAGCCGGCCTGCAAGAAATATTGGGTCACTGCCGCTTTAACTGCCGTGGGCAATGGCGGCGGGGTTTCGCCCTTGAGTGCCGCTTCCGCGCGCGCGGCGTCGGCTTTGGCCAGCTCGGCCGGCGTGGCAGGTGGCGGCGTTTTTTCCGGCACGGCTTCCGGCGGCACGATGACTTCCGACTCGGGCAGCAAGGTATAGAAGTCGTACTTGGGCTTGACCGGACCGCTGGGCGTCGGCGTATTGGGGTTCGCCGGCGTTTTCGGCACCACGGTGGTTTTGGTGTTTTTGTCGTCGGGCTTGTCGCGCTGGATTTCTTTGCGCCCCGGTTCAAGCTTCATCAACAGCACAATGAATGCGCCGATGGCCAAGCCGCACGCCAGCCAGATCCAGCCCGGAACGGGACGTTTTGCAGGCGCTTGATAGCGGCTTGCGCCGCGCTTGGGTGCAGGTTTTTTCTTAGCCGCCAACTTACATACGCTCCAGAGTTTCCAGGCCCAGCAATTCCAGACCCTGCTTGAGGGTGCGACCCGTCAGGGCCGCCAGGCGCAGGCGGCTTTGTTGGGTAGCCGGGTCTTCGGCAGCAAGAATTGGGCAGTGTTCATAGAAACTGGAGAACAGGCCGGCGAGCTCGTAGAGGTAGGTGCACAAGGTATGCGGCGTACCTTTCTCGGCCACGTTGCTCAACACTTCACCGAACTGCGCGAGCTTGGCGGCAAGGTCTTGCTCTTGTGCGGCGTCCAGACGGATCTGGCCTTCCACTTCGTCGTAACCCTTGCCCAGCTTGCGGAAAATGCTCGCCACGCGGGTGTAGGCGTAGAGCAAATACGGCGCGGTGTTGCCTTCAAAGCTGAGCATCTGTTCGAAGTTGAAGCTGTAGTCGCTGGTGCGGTGTTTGCTCAGGTCGGCATATTTCACCGAGCCGATGCCCACTACACGGGCAATGGTGCGCAATTCGTCTTCGCTAACGTCCGGGTTCTTTTCTTTAACCAGCGTATAGGCCCGCTCCTGCGCTTCGTCGAGCAGGTCGATCAGCTTGACGGTGCCGCCATCGCGGGTTTTGAACGGTTTGCCATCGGCGCCGTTCATGGTGCCAAAACCCATGTGCTCAAGTTGCATGCCGGGATGCACGAAGCCGGCGCGGCGCGCCACTTCGAATACCTGCTGGAAATGCAGCGCCTGGCGCTGGTCGACGAAATACAGCACGCGATCAGCCTTCAACACCTGGCTGCGGTAGCGCATGGCGGCCAGGTCTGTGGTGGCATAGAGGTAACCACCGCCAGCCTTTTGCACGATCACCGGCAGCGGGTTGCCTTCGGCGTTTTTGAACTCATCAAGGAACACGCATTGTGCGCCGTTGCTTTCGACCAGCAGGCCGGCGCTTTTCAAGTCGGCTACTACGTTGGCCAGGTCGTCGTTATAGGCGCTCTCGCCTTTTACGTCGGCGGGGGTGAGTTTCACGTTGAGGCGGTCGTAGGCTTTCTGGCAATGAGCCAGGGAGATGGCGTTAAAGCTGTGCCACAGGCGCATGCACTCCGGTTCACCGGCTTGCAGCTGTACCACGAGCTCACGGGCGCGGTCAGCGAATTCTGGGGATTCATCGAAGCGCTGCTTGGCCGCGCGATAAAATCCCTCGAGGTCTGACAATTCTGTTTCGCTGGTCGCCGGATTTTCCTGCAGGTAGGCCAGCAGCATGCCGAACTGGGTGCCCCAATCGCCCACATGGTTTTGGCGAATGACTGTATCGCCAAGGAACTCCAGCACCCGCGACACGCCGTCGCCAATGATGGTGGAGCGTAGGTGACCGACGTGCATTTCTTTCGCCAGGTTGGGCGATGACAAGTCGATCACCACGCGCTGGGCAGGACTGCCTTTGCGCACCGCAAGTTTGGCATCGGCCAGGGCCAGCTCAAGGCGTTCGGCGAGGGCCTGGGTGTCTTGGTAGAAATTCAGGAAGCCGGGGCCGGCGATTTCGACCTTGCGGATTTGCGGGTCGGCGGGCAGGGCAGCGATGATTTTTTCAGCCAGGTCGCGCGGCTTCATGGCAGCCGGTTTCGCCAACATCATGGCGATGTTGCTGGCGAAATCGCCGTGGCTTTTGTCTTTGGTGTTCTCGACCTGGATCACTGGCGTCAGGCCTTCGGGCAGTACGCCGTCGCTGACGAGGCGGGTGAGGGCTTGCTGGATCAGCTGGCGAATGGTGTCTTTCATGGTCTGCTCGTGCGGCCATCGGGGCGCCAGGGCGCCGGGAAGCGGGTGGAAAATGGGCCATTATCCGTGGCGATGACGGCATTGCCAACCGCACCGGTCATCGGTGGGCCTGCGATGGGGACTGACAGGGTGTACGAAAAACGCATCGAACCGTCGGTTTTTGCTTACGTCTAGCTAAAACAGATCGATCGGATCAACGTCCAGCGACCACCGAACGGCTCGGCCGCTGGGCATTTTTTCCAGCGCTGTCAGCCAGTAGTTGAGCAGCTTGTGCAGCGGCGCACGGGCGTTGGCTTGCACCAGCAATTGAGCACGGTAGCGGCCGGCGCGGCGTTCCATGGGGGCCGGCACCGGGCCGAGGAGTTCAATGCCGGTGAGGCTCAGCTCACCCAACAGGTGTTCTGCTTCGGCACAGGCCTCGTCCAGGAAACCCTCGGCTTGGCCGGGTTTGTGTGCTTCGGCGCGCAGCAATGCCAGATGACAGAACGGCGGCAGGCCCGCCGCGCGGCGCTCGCTCAGGGCTTGCTCGGCAAAGGCGAAATAACCTTGCTCGGTCAGTTGCACCAGCAGTGGGTGATCGGCGAGATGGGTTTGGATAATCACTTTGCCGGGCTCTTCCGCCCGGCCGGCGCGGCCAGCCACCTGCACAATCAACTGCGCCATGCGCTCGCTGGCGCGGAAGTCGGCGGAGAACAGGCCGCCGTCGGCATCCAGAATGGAAACCAGCGTGACCCTCGGGAAGTGGTGCCCCTTGGCCAGCATCTGCGTGCCGATGAGGATGCACGGCTCGCCTTTATTAATGGTGTTAAACAGGTTCTGCATGGCGTCTTTGCGCGAGGTGCTTTCGCGGTCGACGCGCAGCACCGGCACATCGGGGAACAAGGTAGCGAGGCGATCTTCAGCGCGCTCGGTACCGGCGCCGACCGGGCGCAGATCCACTTGTGCACACTTCGGGCAATTGCTGTGCTGACGCTCGACGTGGCCGCAGTGGTGGCAACGCAGTTCGCGCGAGCGCTGATGCACCGTCATGCGCGCATCGCAGCGGGGGCATTCCGACAGCCAGCCACAGTCGTGGCACAACAACGTAGGGGCAAAACCGCGACGGTTGAGAAACACCAGCACCTGTTGGCCTGCCGCCAGGGTTTGACCGATGGCTTGCTGCATGGGGCCGGAGATGCCGCTATCGAGCGGCCGGCTTTTTATATCCAGGCGCAAGAAACGCGGTTGCTGAGCGCCGCCGGCGCGCTGGTTCAGCCGCAGCAGGCCATAGCGGCCGGCGTGGGCGTTTTGCAAACTTTCGAGGGAGGGCGTAGCCGAGCCCAGCACAATCGGAATGTTTTCCTGTCGGGCTCGCACCAGCGCCAGGTCGCGCGCGTGGTAACGCAAGCCCTCCTGCTGCTTATAAGAGGCGTCGTGCTCTTCATCGATGATGATCAGGCCTGGGTTTTTCATCGGCGTGAACAGCGCGGAGCGCGTACCGATAATGATGTCCGCCTCACCGTCGCGCGCGGCGAGCCAGGCGTCCAGGCGCTCGCGGTCGTTGACGGCTGAGTGCAGCAAGGCGATGCGCGCATTGAAGCGACGCTCGAAGCGCGCCAGTGTCTGCGGGCCCAGGTTGATTTCAGGAATCAGCACCAGCGCCTGCTTGCCGGCCTCGAGCGTTTCGCGGATCAGCTGCAAATACACTTCGGTTTTGCCACTGCCGGTTACGCCCGCCAGCAAAAACGCATTAAAGGTATCGAAACCGCTGCGGATGGCCTCGGTGGCGGCGCGCTGTTCCGGATTGAGCGGCAGTTCGGGTTGGGCAAGCCAATTGCCGTGGCGCTCGATGGCGGCATGGCGGCGAGCCTCAACGGTCACAAGGCCTTTCTCGCGCAGCAGTTCGAGGCTGTCTTTGTTGAGCTGCAGCTGACTGAGCAACCGATGCGCTACACCATGGGGATGCTGCGCGATGATTTTCAGGGCGTCGCGCTGGCGCGGGGCGCGGGCGAGGCGCGGGTCGTCCTGGGACGCTCCTTCGGCGACCTGCCAAAAGCGTTCCTGCCGCGCTTCGGCCGGTTCGCCTTGGCGCAGCAATGTGGGCAGTGCCCAGCTAAAGGTGTCGCCAAGGCTGTGCTGGTAATACTGAGCGGTCCACAGGCACAGCTTGAAGAACGCGGGCGGCACGGGCGACTGCGCATCGATGAGCGCGATGGCGGGCTTGAGCTTGTCGGCCGGCACATCGCTGTGGTCGCTGAGCTCGACCAAGATGCCGATTATTTCCCGTTTTCCAAACGGCACTCGCAGCCGCATGCCCGGCTGCAAGTCGCTGCCTGACACGCCATTGGGCGGCAGATAGTCGAACAGGCGACGCAGGGGAGAGGGCAGGGCGAGGCGCAAAATGACGGCGGGCACGCGGTTATGTCCTGAAAAACGAGGCGCGATCTTAGCATGCACATGGCTGACGATCGGTCTTGCGTCAGCGCCGCACTCTGATAAGATGCGCGGCCTAATTCCGTGCGGTACTCGACAATAGTGTTGGGTGGCGGCGCGATAGACCTGAGGAATACACCATGAAAGCTGATATCCATCCAGTATACGAAGCCGTAACCGCTACCTGCAGCTGCGGTAACGTGATCGAAACTCGCTCCACCCTGGCCAAGCCGCTGAGCCTGGACGTGTGCAACGAGTGCCACCCGTTCTACACCGGCAAGCAGAAAGTGCTGGATGTTGGCGGCCGTGTTGATCGCTTCAAGCAGCGTTTCGGTGTGTTCGGCTCCAAGGCCTAATTGGTCTTGTTGCTTCGGAGGGCCTGATGGGCTTTTCGATGTTGTTGAAAAAGGCGTCCCTTGTGGGCGCCTTTTTCGTTTCTGCGATTTATCTATCCCCCGTTGCTGCGTTTTGCTCGGCGCCTGAGGGATTGCCCATCGTCGCGGTGCAGAGAGTGGTCGATGGCGACACGCTGCGTTTGGCCGACGGACGCAGCGTGCGTCTGATCGGCATTAATGCGCCGGAAGTTGCCCACAATCGCCGCCCCGCTGAGCCATTTGCCGAGCAGGCCAAGCGGCGGCTTCAGGCGTTGGTTTCGGAAAATTCTGGACGCGTGGCTGTGCAGGTCGGACAGCAAGAGAAAGACCGTTACGGTCGCACGCTCGCCCATGTTTACAACGCCCGCGGGCAAAACATCGAAGCGCAGCTGCTAGCGGAAGGGCTGGGCTTGCAGGTTGCGATTGCGCCGAATGTGGCGTTACTCGCGTGCCAGCAAGCGGCAGAGCGTCAGGCCCGTTCCGCACGACTTGGGGTTTGGCAGCAATCGCTGATGCTTACCGCAGAGCAGCTCAGCGCCAGCGGCTTCGCCTTGATTCACGGCAAGGTCGTCAAGGTTGAGCAGAATCGAGGCGGAATCTGGTTGCAAATGGATGGCCCGCTGGTCGTCCATGTCGCCGAAAAGGCGCTCCCGACGTTCGAGCTAAAAACGCTACGCTCATTGCAAGGGCGACGGGTTGAAGTGCGAGGCTGGGTCATTGATCGTGCGCGCCGTGGTAATCAGCAGTCAGGCCAGGCGCGCTGGATGTTGCCCCTGACCCATCCGGGAATGTTGGAGGTTCTGCCATGAGAATGCGGTTGTTTGGCCTGCTGACGCTGCTCATGTTGCTGCAGGGCTGCGCGCAGAATCCGGCTACCGGCGAGAGCAATTTCGTGATGATGAGCGAGCGCCAAGAGCTTGAGCTCGGCCAAAGCTATAGCCAGGAAATTGCTAAGCAATACCCGCGTTACCCCGACGAGAAATTGCAGGCTTACGTTCAGCAAGTGGGTGAGCGCGTGGCCAAGCACAGCCACCGCAGCAACCTGACGTACCACTTCACCGTGATCGATAGTCCAGACATCAATGCGTTCGCGTTGCCCGGCGGCTACATCTACATCCATCGCGGCTTGCTGGCGTACCTGAGTTCTGAGGCTGAACTGGCGGCGGTGCTCGGCCATGAGGTTGGTCATGTCACGGCGCGCCACAGCGTGCAGCAGCAAAGCCAGTCGCAAGCCTGGGGCATTCTCGGCCAGGCGGTGGCGATAGGCACAGGCGTGGGCGCGGCGGCAGATGTCACCAGCGCGTTGGGTTCAGCGTTCGTGCGCGGCTACGGGCGTGATATGGAGCTACAGGCCGACGGGCTCGGCGCGCAATACCTTGCCCGCGCCGGCTATGACCCGCAGGCGATGATCGAGGTGGTTGAGGTGTTGAAAAGCCAGGACGACTACGCCCGCGACGAGGCCAGAAAAGCCGGGAAAGCGGAGCCAACGTCGAGCTACCACGGCGTGTTTAATACCCATCCCGGCAATGACCAGCGCCTTCAACAAGTGGTCGGTCCGGCCCGCGCGTTGGCGTCCGGCCAGCAAGAGGTGGGGCGCGACGTCTTCATGCAGCACCTCGATGGGCTGCCCTACGGCGATTCTGAATCAACCGGCATTCGTCGCGGCCAGCAGTTCTACCATGCAGAACTGGATTTCACGTTCAGCGCGCCGCAGCGCTGGCAGTTGATCAATCGCCCCGATGCGGTAATTGCCACCACTCCCGAGCAGGACGCGTTTATTGCCGTGGTGTTGGAGAAGACCAAGCCGGGGCAAACGCCCCAGCAGTTCATCCGTTCGAAAGTTTCGGGAAGCCTCGCCGAGGAGCGCGAGTTGCAGCAAGCCGGGTTGCAGGGGCACACCGCAATTATTCCGGGGCGACCGGCCAAGCGTGTGGCTGTCATCTACAAAGGCGACTCGGCGTACGTCTTTATTGCGAGCGTTAAAGCGCCGGCCTCGTTGCAAACCGAAGACGAAAATTTCCTAAAAGTGATCAATAGTTTTCGACCTCTTAGGCCGGACGAGCGTAAGCTAGCGCAACCTCTCCGGCTGCAACTGGTGCGTGCCACAAGCGCGCAAACCATGACCAAGCTAGCTCAGGGCAGTACGCTGCCCGGTGACGCCGAGTCCCGTCTGCGCCTACTCAATCATCTATACCCAAGTGGCGAGCCCCGTCCTGGGGATTGGCTTAAAGTCGTACGTTAGAGCGCTTGACAGACGTGACTGATCAGTCTTGTTCGGGTTCGGCATCTTGCGTATCCTCGCTGCCTTGTCTGATTAACAGCATAAAAATGCGGAAATGCCACCATGTCTGATCTGAAAACTGCCGCTCTTGAGTACCACGCCCATCCACGTCCGGGAAAGCTGAGTGTCGAGCTGACCAAGCCCACTTCTACCGCACGTGACCTTTCTTTGGCGTACAGCCCGGGCGTGGCCGAGCCGGTACGGGAAATTGCCCGTGACCCGGAGCTGGCCTACAAGTACACCGGCAAAGGCAACCTGGTTGCAGTGATTTCCGATGGCACCGCCATCCTTGGTCTGGGCGACCTCGGCCCGCTGGCTTCCAAGCCAGTAATGGAAGGTAAGGGTGTGTTGTTCAAGCGTTTCGCCGGCATCGACGTGTTCGATATCGAAGTCGATTCTGAAAGCCCGCAAGCCTTCATCGACACCGTTAAGCGCATCTCCATCACCTTCGGCGGTATCAACCTCGAAGACATCAAAGCGCCTGAGTGCTTTGAAATTGAACGCGCTTTGATTGAGCAATGCGACATTCCGGTTTTCCACGATGACCAGCACGGCACCGCGATCGTAACGGCTGCCGGCATGCTCAATGCGTTGGAAATTGTTGGCAAAACCCTGTCCGATGCCAAGATCGTTTGCCTGGGCGCTGGCGCTGCCGCCATCTCGTGCATGAAGCTGCTGGTCAGCATGGGCGCCAAGATCGAAAACATCTTTATGGTCGACCGCAAAGGCGTGATTCACGCCGGTCGCGACGACCTGAACCAGTACAAAGCAGTGTTCGCTCACGAAACCCCGAAACGCTCACTGTCGGACGCGTTGGACGGTGCAGATGTGTTCGTGGGCCTGTCGGGCGCCAATCTGCTGACTGCCGAAAACCTGAAGCGCATGGCGGCGGACCCTATCGTGTTCGCCTGCTCCAATCCTGACCCTGAGATCTCGCCGGAGCTGGCGCACGCCACCCGTGACGACGTGATCATGGCGACCGGTCGTTCGGATTACCCGAACCAGGTGAACAACGTGTTGGGCTTCCCGTTCATTTTCCGTGGCGCACTCGACGTTCGTGCGACCCGCATTAACGAAGAGATGAAAATCGCTGCCGCGGTTGCCTTGCGCGAGTTGGCCAAACTGCCGGTGCCCAAGGAAGTATGTGATGCGTACGGTGGCGTTGAGCTGTCGTTCGGTCGCCAGTACATCATTCCAAAGCCGATGGACGCGCGCTTGATCACGGTTGTTGCTGATGCTGTGGCCAAGGCTGCGATTGAAAGCGGTGTGGCAACGCTGCCATATCCGAAGCACTACCCGCTGACTTCGGTTGAAGACGTGTTCAACGGCTAACCGCAGTGACCCAATAAAAAGCCCCGCTAAGTGCGGGGCTTTTTATTGGGCTGTGCATCAGCATTAAGGCGAGCTACCTGCCTTGCATTTGATGCGTTAGAACAGATCAATGGGCGCAGCGTCATCGGCGGGCAATGGGCTGCCGGGTGCGCTGGTGCCGGGATCTAGCTCGTTCATGGGTGGCGGAGAATCTTCATTCTTGAACACTTCGAAGTAGGCGTTTGGCGTGCCCGGCGCCGCAGCACGGCCGCTTACCGGATCGATGCGCAAAGTGAGCAAGCCAGGTGGTTCCGGCAAGGTATGAGCCGGTTTGTCTTTCAGGGCGGCGCTCATGTAGTTCATCCAGATTGGCAGCGCGACGGTGCCACCGAATTCATGGCTGCCGAGGCTTTCTGGCTGATCGAAGCCGGTCCAGACGGTGGTCATGTAGTCGGCGTTGAAACCTGAGAACCAGCTGTCCTTCGACTCGTTGGTCGTGCCTGTTTTGCCCGCGATGTCGCTACGACCCATCGACAGTGCGCGGCGCCCGGTGCCGCGCTTGATCACGTCCTGCAGCATGCTGGTGAGGATGTAAGTGGTGCGGGCGTCGACGATGCGTTCGGCAACAGCGGGGGCGGGGGCGTTGCTGGCTTGTACTGGCAGGTTCTCTGCAACCGCTGCTGGGTCGACCACTGTTTCCGGTTGGTCTTCGTTTTCGCCGGGTGCGCTGGGCGGATTGGCCACGAAAAGGGCTTCGCCATTGCGGCTGTGAATGCTTTGAATCAGGTATGGCTGAACCTTGTAACCGCCATTGGCGAACGTGCTCCAGCCGCCGGCGATCTCCACTGGCGTGAGGTTGGCGGTGCCCAGCGCTAAAGAGAGGTTGCGCGGCAACTCCTGCTTGTTGAAGCCGAAGCGGCTGACGTAGTCGAGGGCGTATTCGATGCCAATGGCCTGCAACAGGCGAATCGATACCAGATTGCGCGACTTATAAAGTGCTTCACGCAAGCGAATGGGGCCGAGGAACGTATTGGTGTCGTTTTTCGGCCGCCATACCTGGTCGAGGTATTCGTCTACAAACACAATCGGGGCGTCGTTCACCAAGGTGGCGGCTGTGTAACCCTTGTCCAGCGCGGCGCTATAAATGAAGGGCTTGAAACTTGACCCGGGCTGGCGCTTGGCTTGAGTGGCGCGGTTGTAATTGCTCTGTTCAAACGAGAAACCGCCGACCAGTGCTCGGATGGCTCCATTCTTCGGATCAAGCGAAACCAGAGCACCTTGCGCCGCTGGGATCTGGCTGAAGCCGAGGTTCCCGTCTTCCTGGCGGAGCACGCGAATCAGGTCGCCAACTTGTACAACATCATCCGGTTTTTGCGGGCGTGGGCCGAGGCTGTTGGTATTCAGGAAGGGGCGCGCCCATTTCATGCTCTCCCAGCTGACGGTTTCTTCCTGGCCGCCGCGAGTGAGTACCAGAATTCCGCTTTTTTCAACTTGCGTGACGATTGCAGGCTCGATGCCATTCTGCACTTTCTGCTTGGCTAGCTCGGTTTGCCACGCTTCACGGGTCATGCCGGGGAGGCGCGTTTCCGGGCCTCGGTAGCCGTGACGCTGGTCGTAACTGACCAAACCGCTGCGAACTGCTTCGTTGGCTGCTTCCTGCAAGTTGCTAGGAACTGTCGTCGTGACGTGAAAGCCTTCGGTATAGGCTTCGCTGCCATAGCGTCCGACCATTTCCGCGCGCGCCATTTCGGCAATGTAAGGAGCCTGAACTTCCGGGGTTGGCACGTGGTAACTGGCGTCGATGGGTTCCGCCAGGGCGGTCTCGTATTGGCCTTGATCGATCTTGCCAAGTTTGAACATGCGGCCCAGGATCCAGTCGCGGCGTTCTTTACTGCGCTGTGGATTGACCAGTGGGTTGAAGCGAGAAGGTGCTTTTGGCAAGCCGGCGATCATCGCCATCTGTCCCAGGCTCAAATCGTGCATGGGTTTTCCGTAGTAAACCTGTGCTGCTGCTTCGATGCCGTAAGCTCGGTTGCCAAGGTAGATCTTGTTGACGTAGAGCTCGAGAATTTCATCTTTGCTCAGCTCACGCTCAATCTGTAACGCCAACAGGATTTCATTGATCTTGCGGGAGAAGCTGCGCTCGTTGGTGAGGAAGAAGTTCTTCGCCACCTGCATAGTGATGGTGCTACCGCCTGACTGGATTTGGCCGCCGCTTTTTAATAATTGCGTGGCAGCGCGCATCAGGCTGCTGAGGTCGACGCCATAATGATTGGCAAAGTTGTCGTCTTCGGCTGAAAGCAACGCTTTGATGAAGTTTGGAGGGATGTCAGCGAAGCGGATGGGGGTGCGGCGCATCTCGCCAAATTCGGCGATCAGCTTGGCGTCACTACTGTAGACGCGCAGCGGGATCTGCAGCTGGATGCGGCGCAGCGAATCCACGGATGGCAAACCGGGGCTAAGGTACAGATAAGCGCCGGACAGACTGAGCAACAGTCCACAAAAAACGGCTACGCAGGACCACCAGAAGAACTTCAGCAGGCGCATCAAAATGTTTGGATTTCCAGATAAAAGAAAGAGTTAAGCGTAGGGCGATGTCGAAAGGGAAAAACTGTTCACATTATAAGCGCTTTTTTTGCCAGGTAGCCATTTGCGCTTATGTCAAGACTGTTATTTAATGTGAAAAAACATAAATAGTCCGTAAGTCGCGGATGCCAATAGGAAATCGGTCGTGCTAGGGCTCTTCAATAAGAAAGCGAATACGCTGCTGGGGATCGATATCAGTTCGACCTCCGTCAAGCTCCTCGAATTGAGTCGCTCAGGAAGCCGCTACAAAGTAGAGGCTTATGCTGTAGAGCCGCTCCCACCAAACGCAGTGGTCGAGAAAAACATTGCTGAACTGGAAGGCGTAGGCCAGGCACTGTCGCGCGTATTGGCCAAGGCCAAGACCGGCGTCAAGACTGTTGCCGTCGCAGTAGCCGGTTCTGCGGTCATTACCAAAACCATCGAGATGGAAGCCGGCCTTTCTGACGATGACTTGGAAAACCAGCTCAAAATTGAAGCTGACCAGTACATTCCTTATCCGCTTGAAGAAGTAGCTATCGACTTCGAAGTGCAGGGACCTTCGGCACGCAATTCTGATCGTGTAGACGTGCTGCTAGCCGCCTGCCGTAAAGAAAACGTGGAAGTTCGCGAAGCCGCGCTAGCGTTGTCTGGCATGACCGCCAAGGTCGTCGACGTTGAAGCGTATGCGCTGGAGCGTGCATACGGCTTGCTGTCTGCCCAGTTGGGTAGCGGTCATGATGAGTTGACCGTAGCAATTGTCGATATCGGCGCCACCATGACGACGCTGAGCGTTTTGCATAACGGTCGGACCATTTACACCCGCGAGCAGTTGTTCGGTGGTCGCCAGTTGACGGAAGAGATTCAGCGCCGTTATGGCCTGTCTGTGGAAGAAGCTGGGCTTGCTAAGAAGCAGGGCGGTCTTCCGGATGACTACGACAGCGAAGTATTGCAGCCGTTCAAAGAGGCCGTTGTGCAACAGGTTTCTCGATCGCTGCAGTTTTTCTTCGCTGCTGGCCAGTACAACGATGTCGATTACATCCTGCTGGCAGGTGGCACCGCCTCAATCCCTGATCTGGATCGCTTGATTCAGCAGAAGATCGGTACGCAAACATTGGTTGCCAACCCGTTTGCCGACATGGCGCTTAGTGGCAAGGTCAACGCAGGCGCTCTAGCTAGTGATGCGCCAGCTTTGATGATTGCCTGTGGTCTGGCGATGAGGAGTTTCGACTAATGGCGCGTATTAACTTACTGCCGTGGCGGGAACAGCTGCGCGAGGAGCGCAAACAGCGGTTTCTGGTGACGTTGGCAGGCGTATTGATTGTAGCCGGCGGTGCTGTTTTTCTCGGCGATCAATACTTGAATGGCGCGATTGACCAGCAGAACGCGCGTAACGAGTTCGTCAAGAAAGAAATTGCGGTACTGGACGCTCGAATTAAAGAAATCAGCGAATTGAAGACTCGTCGCCAGCAACTGCTTGAGCGAATGAAGATCATCCAGGACTTGCAGGGCAATCGGCCGATTATTGGGCGAGTATTTGATCAGTTGGCCAGGACGTTGCCTGATGGCGTGTACTTCACTTCATTGAATATGAAAGGCAGTACGATAGCTATTGAAGGCGCCGCCGAGTCTAACAACCGCGTCTCGAACCTTATGCGTAACCTCGATGCTTCAGAGTGGCTGACCGCTCCGAACCTGACGGCAGTTAAAGCGATTACCGCAGGTGAAATTGATCAGGCCAACGTATTCCAGTTGACGGTCCAACAGACCCAGCCTTCCATCGAAGCAGAAGGGGCTAAGAAGTGAGCATTTCTGATTCGTTAGCAAGTTTGCGGAACGTAGACTTTGCAGATCTGGATTTTAACAATTTGGGTTCCTGGCCCGCAGCTGTTAAAGCAATAGCCTGTTTTATTCTGCTCGTGGTGGTGTTGGCGCTCGGTTATAACTTTCACCTCAAAGAGCTCCAAGAGAACCTTGAGGCGCAGCGCGCTCAAGAGGAGACGCTTAAGCAACAGTTCTCCACAAAAGCATTTCAGGCTGCCAATTTGGAAGCTTATAAAGACCAGATGAAAGAAATGGAAGTTTCTTTCGGTGCGCTCTTGCGGCAACTGCCAAGTGATACCGAAGTGCCTGGTCTTCTGGAAGATATAACCCGTACCGGTCTTGGTAGCGGCTTGGAGTTTGAAGAAATTAAGCTTCTTCCAGAGTCCACTCAGCAGTTCTATATCGAACTGCCGATTCAGATTTCGGTTGTAGGCGCTTATCACGATCTGGCGACATTCGTCAGCGGCGTGGCAAGTCTTCCGCGTATTGTTACCTTGCATGATTTTGCTATTAAGCCTGTAAGTGCTGATAGCACCTCTAAGTTGCGAATGACCATCTTGGCTAAGACCTATCGCTACAACGATAAGAATGTCATCGATGACAAGGCTTCAGCGAAAGCCAAGGCGGGGGCGAAAAAATGAGACGCTCCAAACTAATCCTTAGTGCTTTGGTACTCGCTACATTGGCTGGCTGTGATTCGAGCGGCGATTTTGCCGACCTGCAGACGTATATGGACGAAGTCCGTACTCGTCCGAAAGGCTCGATTGAACCGCTTCCCAAGTTTCAGCCGTACGAAGCTTTTACCTACAGTGCTGCTGCGCTGCGAAGTCCTTTCCAGCCGCCGATCAAAATTGATCTGGTCAATCGCCAGAAAGGCTCGAAAGAGATCAAGCCTGACGAAACGCGCATCAAACAATTCTTGGAAGGCTTCAATATTGAAGTCTTCCAGATGGTGGGCACACTCTCAAACGAGGCCGGTATGTTTGCCTTGGTTAACGGCGCGGGTGGAGTGCACCGTGTGAGAGTGGGTGACTACTTGGGACGTAACAATGGACGCATCATTGCCATCAGCGAAGGCAAAATCGACGTAGTCGAAATTGTTCCTGATGGTGAAGGTGGCTGGCTAGAGCGGCCACGAAGCCTCTCTCTCAAAGAGCGCTCTTAAGGGTGGGGTGGAAGATGAAAAACAATTACCGGTCGGTACAACGGAACCTGAGTATGAAAAGCTCGCTGTCGCGCATCTGCATATCTGTTTTGGTCGCGGTTATGTCGCCAACCTTGTTGGCCGCTAACTTGAAAACGCTCGACGTCGCTGCTTTGCCGGGCGATCGCGTTGAGCTCAAATTGGCATTTGACGAGCCGGTCGCTGCGCCTCGTGGTTACACCATCGAGCAGCCGGCGCGCATCGCCCTGGATCTTCCAGGCGTAACCAACCAGACGGGTTCGAAGAACCGCGAACTGGGTGTTGGCAACGCACGCAGCGTGACCGTTGTGGAAGCTAAAGACCGCACGCGGCTGATTATTAACCTCGCCACATTGGTTCCCTACAGCACCCGCGCTGAAGGCAATAACCTGTTCGTGGTGGTAGGCGAAGGCGCGTTGTCCAACGCTCCGGTGGCAAGCGCCGTGGCGCCTGTTGCACCCCTCTCGTCTACTCCAGCGAAGAAGAACTTCGCACCAGTCAATAAAAGCATTGGCAACATCGATTTCCAACGCGGTGAGCAGGGCGAAGGTAACGTCGTTATCCAATTGTCCGATGCATCGGTGAACCCGGATATCCAAGAGCAAGGCGGCAAGATCCGCCTAGCCTTTGCCAAGACTGATCTTCCCGAGTCGTTGCGCGTTCGTCTTGATGTAAAAGACTTCGCCACGCCTGTGCAGTTCGTGAGCGCGGTTGAAGAGGGTGATAAAGCAATCATCACCGTCGAGCCTACCGGCATGTACGATTACCTGGCTTACCAGGCTGATAACAAACTGACAATTAGTGTCAAGCCGTTGAGCCAGCAAGATGCCGAAAAGCGTAAGCAGGATCGCTTCGCCTACAGCGGCGAGAAACTGTCGCTTAACTTCCAGGACATCGATGTTCGCTCGGTTCTTCAGCTGATCGCCGACTTCACCGACCTCAACCTGGTCGCGAGCGACACGGTTCAAGGCAACATCACTCTGCGTCTGCAGAACGTACCGTGGGATCAGGCGTTGGACTTGGTGCTGAAAACCAAGGGCCTGGACAAGCGCAAAATCGGCAACGTGCTGATGGTCGCTCCGGCTGACGAAATTGCTGCCCGTGAGCGCCAAGAGTTGGAGTCCCAGAAGCAAGTTGCTGAGCTGGCTCCGCTGCGCAAAGACATCATTCAGCTGAACTACGCCAAGGCTTCGGACATTGCCAAGATCTACGAAGATGAAGGCGCAAAAGGCACGCTGAAAGACGATATGCGTGGCTCGGTAATTTTCGATGACCGCACTAACAGCCTGATCGTGACCCTGACCCAGGAACGTATCGACGAGCTGCGCCGCATCATTACTCAGCTCGACATCCCGGTTCGTCAGGTGATGATTGAAGCGCGCATCGTTGAAGCCAACGTCAACTACGACAAGAGCCTCGGTGTTCGTTGGGGCGGTACCCAGACCTTCGGCAATGGCAAAGGAGTGGTCTACGGTAACGACGATCTCGGCGACGAAGGTGGCGACACTGGCGACGACATGTCCGGCAACGTGCCGTTCGTGGACATGGGCGTTGTGAATCGCACTGCCGGCATCGGTATCGGTTTCGTGAGCGACAACCTGATCCTCGATTTGGAATTGTCGGCCATGGAAAAAACCGGTAACGGTGAAGTGGTTTCCCAGCCCAAGGTTGTAACCTCGGACAAAGAAACCGCGAAGATCCTCAAGGGCTCTGAGATCCCGTACCAGGAAGCTAGCTCCAGCGGCGCCACCAGCACCTCGTTCAAAGAAGCATCGTTGTCGCTGGAAGTAACCCCGCAGATCACGCCGGACAACCGCATCATCATCGAGGTGAAAGTCACCAAGGATGAGCCTGACTTCGCCAACGCGTTGAACGGTGTCCCGCCGATTAAGAAAAACGAAGTTAACGCCAAGGTGCTCGTGAGTGATGGCGAAACCATCGTGATCGGTGGTGTGTTCTCCAACACCCAAACCAAGTCGGTGGATAAAGTGCCGTTCCTGGGCGACTTGCCTTACCTCGGTCGTTTGTTCCGTCGCGACATCGTTTCGGACAACAAGAACGAACTGCTGGTTTTCCTGACTCCGCGTATCATGAACACCTCGGCAATCGCTGTGAGTCGCTAAATCTGTGCGAAATTTGATTCTTGTAGGCCCGATGGGAGCAGGGAAAAGCACCATCGGGAGATTGCTGGCAAAAGAGTTAAGGCTGTCATTCAAAGACTCTGATAAGGAAATCGAGCAGCGAACCGGAGCCAACATTCCCTGGATCTTCGATGTTGAAGGGGAGGCTGGCTTTCGTGAGCGCGAGCAAGCAGTAATCGGTGAGCTCTGTGAGCTTGACGGAGTCGTGCTTGCAACCGGAGGTGGCGCAGTGCTGCGTCCGGAAAATCGCTCGGCGTTGCGTGCTGGTGGTCGCGTGGTCTATCTGCATACATCGGTTGATCAGCAGATAGACCGCACCTCGCGGGATCGTAATCGTCCTCTTCTTCGCACGGCGAATCCTGGCAAAGTGCTCGCCGATTTGATGCATATCCGTGACCCCCTTTACCGGGAAATCGCGGATGTGATTATCGAAACGGACGAGCGCCCACCGCGTATGGTGGTGCAGGAAATTCTGGAGCGCCTTGAGGCGCTTCATCCCCGTTAAAGCGCGCTTCGATATGCGCTATCCTATGGCCCTTTTCTCGTGGGGGCTTCATGCAGACTCTTCAGGTTGAGCTGGGCGAACGTAGTTATCCCATCTATATCGGCGCGAACCTTCTGGTTCAGTCCGCCCTTTTTTCACCGCACATTGCCGGCAAGCAAGTTGCCATCGTCAGCAATGAAACCGTTGCTCCTCTTTATCTCGAGTCCCTCAAGCAAGCGCTAAGCGGCTTTGATGTAGCGACCGTTATTTTGCCGGACGGCGAGGCTTATAAAGGGTGGGAAACGCTGCAGCTGATTTTTGATGGTCTGCTGACCGCGCGACACGAACGCAGCACCACGGTTATTGCCTTGGGTGGCGGCGTTATCGGCGACATGGCGGGCTTCGCGGCGGCCTGTTACCAGCGTGGAGTTGACTTTATTCAGGTGCCTACCACGTTGTTGTCGCAGGTCGATTCTTCGGTGGGCGGCAAGACGGGCATCAATCACCCGTTAGGCAAAAACATGGTCGGCGCGTTTTATCAGCCCAACGCCGTGCTCATCGATACCGCAACCCTCAACACATTGCCGCCGCGTGAGTTGTCCGCCGGTTTAGCCGAGGTGATCAAGTACGGGTTAATTTGCGATGAGCCCTTTCTGTCCTGGCTCGAAGAAAACATGGACGCATTGCTTCGTCTCGACCAAACAGCGCTTACCGAAGCCATTGCGCGCTCGTGCGCGGCGAAGGCCAAAGTCGTAGGCGCTGACGAGCGCGAGTCCGGCGTGCGCGCCACGCTCAATCTTGGCCATACCTTCGGCCATGCCATCGAGACCCACATGGGTTATGGCGTGTGGCTGCACGGTGAAGCTGTTGCTGCCGGCACCGTAATGGCGCTGGAAATGTCCTGCCGGCTTGGCTGGATCAGCACGGCCGATCGTGACCGTGGCATTCGCCTGTTCCTTAAGGCGGGACTGCCCGTTATTCCGCCAGAAGAAATGACCGCTGAGGACTTTCTCACCCATATGGCGGTCGATAAGAAAGTTCTTGGCGGTCGGTTGCGCCTTGTCCTGCTCCGCCAGATCGGCGAAGCCGTGGTGACAGGCGATTTTCCGCGCGAGATTTTGGATGCCACTCTGGTTGCGGACTACCGCGCCATGGTGGAACACCTTGAAGACTAATTGAGAGCCACATGACCAGTCTGCACGCCGACGAGGCCTTTCTCGGCCACTACCAATTCAGTCACGACCCTTTTGCCGCTCGCGTCCCAGGCTTCAAGTTTTTTCCTGCGCAGCGCAAGCCGGTACTCGGCCAACTGCACCACTTGGCGCGCTACAGCCAGTTGCTGCTGGTGGTGAGCGGGCCGCAAGGCAGCGGCAAAACCCTGTTGCGTCAAGCGCTGGTGGCCAGCACCAATAAACAGGCCGTGCATAGCGTGGTGTTCTCCGCACGCGGTGCGACCGATGCCGCTGGCGTGATGCGTCAAATTGCTCAAGGGCTGAACGTCCAGCAAGCGGACGCTCGGTCGCTACTCTCGCAGGTCGCGCAATTGTCGTTGACCGGCCAAGAGGTTTACCTGCTGATTGATGACGCCGAGTCGCTGGACGACGAGGCGTTGGACGCTTTACTGGCATTGGCCGCTGGCAATGCCGAAGGTCGTCCTCACGTGTTCCTGTTCGGCGAGTCTGGCTTATTGCCGCGCTTGGAGCTGTTAGCTGATGGCGAAGAGCGCTTTCACGCCATTGAGCTCGATCCGTACAGCGAAGAAGAAACCCGCGAGTACCTGGCCCAGCGCCTGGAAGGTGCGGGGCAGGGCGTCGAGTTGTTCACCGATGAGCAGGTGGCAGATATTCACCAGCAGTCGGCCGGCTGGCCGGGCGCAATTAACCAGGTGGCTCGGGAGACGTTGGTCGAATCGATGCTGGCCAACCGGGGCAGCGCGCCCAAGGGTGGTATGGCGTTTAAACTGCCGAAAAAGCATTTGCTGGCCTTGGTGGTTGTGGCCATTGCCGTCGGCGCAGCATGGATGATGCAGGGGCGCAGCAAGCAGGAATCCGAGGCACCAGCGACGGCTCAGTTGCCGCTGGGCAGCGGAGCCGCGCCCGCCACCGAAGGTGCGGCGCCAACTGACGGTAAAGGGCCGGCAATGGAGTTTGCTGGCTCGAACCAGCCTTTGCCGCTGCCGCTCGTAGGGCAGGCGCAGCCTGTTATTCGCGAGCCGCTCGCACAAGCGTCGGGGCTGGGTGACAGCGACGATGACGGCGCCATCGAGCCGCCGGCCAGCGCCGTTCCGCCGACGGTGACCAGCATGGCGCCACCGCAAGGCGCTATTGCCAGCACGCCCCCGGCCGCGCCCGTGATCGCCCCATCCGCTCCCGTTGTTGCGCCAGCCGCGCCGACCGTTGCCACGGCGGCGAAGCCACAGACGCCTGCGCCAGCATCGGCACCGACCACCAAACCGGCAACGCCAGCGGCGCCGGCTGCAAAACCTGTTGCCGCTCCAGTGAAACCTGTGGCGAAGGCTGAGAAGCCCGCAGCACCCGTCGCAAGCGGCTCCGGCGGCAGTTGGTATGCCAGTCAGGCGGGCGGCAATTTTGCGCTGCAGGTATTGGGTACGGGTTCGGAGAGCGCCGCGCAGGCGTTTGTTCGTCAGAACGGCGGCGAGTACCACTACTTCAAGAAAACCTTGAACGGCAAGCCGCTGTACGTCGTCACGTATGGCAGCTTCGCTAACCGCAGTGCCGCCCAGGCCGCGATCAAGAACCTGCCTGCCAAGGTGCAAGCCGGCAAGCCGTGGCCGCGTACCTTCTCCAGCATTCAGCAGGAAGCTCAAGCGCGCTGACCGATGCGCGCTTAGACGGCAATGACCGGGTGGTCTTTAGCACGACCGCCTGGTACTTTCTTATAAAAAGGCGACATAAGGTTTCGCGGTTTCGCCGCTCAACATTTGTTCGCTGATATTCGTCTGTGTACAATGACCCCCCTTTTGCCTGCGCAAAGCTGGCGCAACGACCTGCGCGCACGGTAAGTGTTTGAAATAGATCAAAGTTTGCCTGGTGAGAGTCCCTATGAAAGCAGGTCTATACCATCCTGATGAGTTCAAGGATAACTGCGGCTTCGGCCTGATCGCCCATATGCAGGGCGAGGCGAGTCATCACTTGCTGCAAACGGCTATCGAAGCCTTGACCTGTATGACGCACCGTGGCGGCATCAACGCCGACGGTAAGACAGGTGACGGCTGCGGCCTGCTGATCCAGAAGCCTGACGCCTTCCTGCGTGCCGTTGCCAACGAGCAATTCGCCGCCGAGCTGCCCGCGCAGTACGCCGTGGGCATGGTGTTCCTCAACCAGGACGCCGGCAAAGCCGACGTTGCGCGCGAGAACATGAACCGCGAGATTCTCGCCGCCGGCTTGCAACTGATCGGCTGGCGCAAAGTGCCGATCGACACCAGCGTTCTTGGCCGTCTGGCCTTGGAGCGTCTGCCGCAAATCGAGCAGGTGTTTATCGGCGGTGAAGGCCTGAGCGACCAAGAGTTCGCGATCAAACTGTTCAGCGCCCGTCGCCGCTCTTCGGTGGCCAACGCCGCCGACACCGACCACTACATCTGCAGCTTTTCGGCCAAGACCATCATCTATAAAGGCTTGATGATGCCGGTCGACCTGCAGCAGTTTTATCCGGACCTCGGCGACGAGCGTTTGATGACCGCTATCTGCGTGTTCCACCAGCGCTTCTCCACCAACACCCTGCCAAAATGGCCGTTGGCCCAGCCGTTCCGCCTGTTGGCGCACAACGGTGAAATCAACACCATCACCGGCAACCGCAACTGGGCTCTGGCCCGTCGCACCAAGTTTGCCAACGATCAACTGCCGGACCTGGATGAACTGGGCCCGCTGGTTAACCGTGTGGGTTCCGACTCCTCGAGCATGGACAACATGCTTGAGCTGATGGTTACCGGCGGTATGGACCTGTTCCGTGGCATCCGCATGATCATTCCGCCGGCATGGCAGAACGTCGAAACCATGGACGCCGACCTGCGTGCCTTCTACGAATACAACTCCATGCACATGGAGCCGTGGGATGGTCCGGCCGGCGTGGTGCTGACCGACGGCCGCTACGCGGTGTGCCTGCTCGACCGTAACGGTCTGCGTCCGGCGCGTTGGGTCACTACCAACAACGGCTACATCACCATCGCCTCGGAAATCGGCGTGTGGGATTACAAGCCGGAAGACGTCATTGCCAAAGGCCGTGTCGGTCCGGGTCAAGTGCTGGCCGTGGACACCGAGACCGGCCAGGTGCTGCATACCGACGACATCGACAGCCGCCTGAAATCGCGCCACCCCTATAAACAGTGGCTGCGCAAGAGTGCCGTACGCATTCAGGCGACCATGGACGACGACCATGGCGCCGCCAGCTATGGCAGCGACCAGCTCAAGCACTACATGAAAATGTTCCAGGTCACCTTTGAAGAGCGTGATCAGGTGCTGCGTCCGCTCGCCGAGCAGGGCCAGGAAGCCGTAGGCTCCATGGGCGATGACACGCCGATGGCCGTGCTGTCGCAGCGCGTGCGCCCGACGTACGACTACTTCCGCCAGCAGTTCGCGCAGGTCACCAACCCGCCGATCGACCCGCTGCGTGAAGCCATCGTAATGTCCCTGGAAATCTGCCTGGGCGCCGAGCGCAACATCTTTGAAGAGTCGCCGGCTCACGCTTCCCGCGTGATCCTCAGCTCGCCGGTCATCTCTCCGGCCAAGTGGCGTTCGCTGATGAACCTCGACACCCCCGGGTTCGAGCGTCACGTCATCGACCTCAACTACGACGAGAGCATGGGCCTGGAAGCGGCCGTGCGTAACGTTGCCGATCAGGCTGAAGAAGCCGTTCGTAGCGGCAAGTGCCTGTTGGTCCTCACCGACCGCAACATCGCGCCGGGCAAGCTGCCGATCCACGCCTCGCTGGCGGTGGGCGCTGCGCACCACCGTTTGATCGAGAAAGGCCTGCGTTGCGACTGCAACATCCTGGTCGAAACCGCTACCGCCCGTGACCCGCACCATTTCGCGGTACTGGTGGGCTTCGGTGCCTCGGCGGTTTATCCGTACCTGGCGTACGAAGTGCTGGCTGACTTGATCCGCACCGGCGAAGTGCTGGGCGATCTGTATGAAGTGTTCAAGAACTACCGCAAAGGCATCTCCAAAGGCCTGCTGAAAATTCTTTCGAAAATGGGCATTTCTACCGTGGCTTCGTACCGCGGTGCCCAGCTGTTCGAAGCTGTCGGCCTGTCGGAAGAAGTGGTCAACCTCAGCTTCCGTGGCGTTGCCAGCCGTATCAAAGGCGCGCGTTTCGTCGATATCGAAGCCGAGCAGAAGTTGCTGGCTGCCGAAGCCTGGAACAACCGCAAAGCCATTCAACAGGGCGGGTTGCTCAAGTTCGTGTACGGCGGTGAATACCACGCCTACAACCCGGACGTGGTCAACACCCTGCAAGCCGCCGTGCAACAAGGCAGCTACGCCAAGTACAAGGAATACGCCACGCTGGTCGACACCCGCCCGGTGTCGATGATCCGCGACCTGCTGAAAGTCAAAGAAGCCGAAACGCCGTTGGCGCTCGACCAAGTCGAGCCGCTGGAAGCGATCCTCAAGCGCTTCGACTCTGCCGGCATTTCGCTGGGTGCTTTGTCGCCTGAGGCGCACGAAGCCATCGCCGAAGCCATGAACCGCCTCGGTGCGCGTTCCAACTCCGGTGAGGGTGGCGAAGACCCAGCGCGTTACGGCACTGTGCGCAGCTCAAAAATCAAGCAAGTGGCCACCGGCCGTTTCGGTGTAACGCCGGAATACCTGGTTAACGCTGAAGTGCTGCAGATCAAAGTTGCCCAAGGCGCCAAGCCGGGCGAGGGCGGTCAGCTGCCAGGCGGCAAGGTCAACGGCCTGATCGCCAAGCTGCGTTATGCGGTACCAGGCGTGACGCTGATTTCGCCACCGCCGCACCACGACATCTATTCCATCGAAGACTTGTCGCAGCTGATTTTTGACCTCAAGCAGGTCAACCCATCGGCGCTGGTTTCGGTGAAACTCGTGGCTGAGGCAGGCGTGGGCACCATCGCCGCTGGCGTGGCGAAGGCTTATGCCGACCTGATCACCATTTCCGGCTACGACGGCGGTACCGGCGCTTCGCCGCTGACCTCCATTAAGTACGCCGGTGCGCCGTGGGAACTCGGCCTGGCCGAAACCCACCAGACCCTGCGCGGCAACGACTTGCGCGGCAAGGTCCGGGTACAAACCGACGGCGGTTTGAAAACCGGTCTGGACGTGATCAAGGCCGCGATTCTTGGCGCTGAAAGCTTCGGCTTCGGCACCGCGCCGATGATCGCCCTGGGGTGCAAATACCTGCGTATCTGTCACCTGAACAACTGCGCCACCGGTGTCGCGACCCAGAACGACAAGCTGCGCAAAGACCACTTCATCGGCACCGTGGAAATGGTGATGAATTTCTTCACCTTCGTGGCCGAAGAAACCCGTGAGTGGCTGGCGAAAGTGGGCGTGGCAAGCCTTGAACAACTGATTGGTCGTACCGATCTGTTGGAAATGCTGCCGGGCGAAACCGACAAGCAGAAGTTCCTCGACCTCAGCCCGTTGCTGGGCAGCGACCATATTCCGGCGGACAAACCTCAGTTCTGCCAGGTCGACCGCAACCCGCCGTTCGACGAAGGCAAACTGGCCGAGCAAATGGTCGGCATGGCCAAGTCGGCTATCGACGGTCTGACCGGCGCCGAGTTCGAGATGGACATTTGCAACTGCGACCGTTCCATTGGTGCCCGTGTTTCCGGCGAGATCGCCCGTGTGCATGGCAACCAAGGCATGGCCAAAGCGCCGATCACCTTCCGCTTCAAAGGCACGGCAGGCCAGAGCTTCGGCGTGTGGAACGCCGGTGGCCTGAATCTTTATCTGCAGGGCGATGCCAACGACTACGTCGGCAAGGGCATGACTGGCGGCAAGCTGGTCATCGTGCCGCCTGCCAATAGCGCTTTCAAAACCCAAGACGGCGCCATTGTCGGCAACACCTGCCTGTACGGCGCTACCGGCGGCAAGCTGTTCGCCGCCGGTACGGCCGGTGAGCGATTCGCGGTGCGTAACTCCGGTGCTCACACCGTAGTGGAAGGCACAGGCGACCACTGCTGCGAATACATGACGGGCGGTTTTGTCTGCGTGCTGGGCAAGACGGGCTACAACTTCGGTTCGGGCATGACCGGCGGTTTCGCCTACGTGCTCGATCTGGACAACACCTTCGTTGACCGCGTGAACCATGAGCTGGTGGAAATCCAGCGCATCAGCGGCGAGTCGATGGAGTCGTACCGTAGCCACTTGCAACGTGTGCTGGCCGAGTATGTGCAGGAAACTTCCAGCGAATGGGGTCGCAACCTCCTGGAAAACCTGGACGACTACCTGCGCAAGTTCTGGCTGGTCAAGCCGAAAGCCGCCAGCCTCGGGTCGCTGCTGTCCAGCACCCGTGCTAACCCACAATAATTTGCGCCTGCCGTAGTGTGATGAGGTTTTTACAATGACTGAACGTCTGAACAACGACTTCCAGTTCCTCGATGTCGGGCGCAAAGATCCGAAGAAGAAGCTCTTGCGCCAGCGCAAGAAGGAATTCGTCGAGATCTATGAGCCCTTCAAACCGGCCCACGCCGCTGACCAGTCGCATCGTTGCCTGGGCTGCGGTAACCCGTATTGCGAGTGGAAGTGCCCCGTGCACAACTTCATTCCGAACTGGCTGAAGCTGGTATCGGAAGGCAACATTCTGGCCGCCGCTGAGCTGTCGCATCAAACCAACACCCTGCCGGAAGTGTGCGGCCGCGTGTGCCCGCAAGACCGTCTGTGCGAAGGGGCGTGCACCCTTAACGACGGTTTCGGCGCGGTCACCATTGGTTCGGTGGAGAAGTACATCACCGACACCGCGTTCGCCATGGGCTGGCGTCCGGATATGTCCAAAGTCGTACCGACCGGCAAACGCGTCGCCATCATCGGCGCCGGTCCTGCTGGTCTGGGTTGCGCCGACGTGCTCGTGCGTAACGGTGTATCGCCGGTGGTGTTCGACAAGAACCCAGAAATCGGTGGTCTGCTGACCTTCGGCATCCCCGAGTTCAAGTTGGAAAAAAGCGTACTGACCCGCCGTCGTGAAGTGTTCACCGGCATGGGTATCGAGTTCCGCCTGAACACCGAAGTGGGCAAAGACGTCACCGTCGACCAGCTGCTCGAAGAATACGATGCCGTGTTCATGGGCATGGGCACCTACACCTACATGAAGGGCGGCTTCCCCGGTGAAGACTTGCCCGGCGTGCACGATGCGTTGGATTTCCTGATCGCCAACGTCAACCGCAACCTCGGTTTCGAGAAGGCGCCGGAAGACTTCATCAACATGAAGGGCAAGCGCATCGTCGTACTCGGCGGCGGCGACACGGCGATGGACTGCAACCGCACCTCCATTCGCCAAGGCGCCAAGTCGGTAACCTGTGCTTATCGTCGTGACGAAGAGAACATGCCCGGCTCGCGCAAAGAGGTGAAGAACGCCAAGGAAGAAGGCGTGAAATTCCTCTACAACCGCCAGCCAATCGCCATTGTTGGCGAAGACAAAGTCGAAGGCGTGAAGGTGGTCGAGACCCGTCTCGGCGAGCCGGATGCCCGTGGCCGTCGCAGCCCCGAGCCGATTCCGGGCTCCGAGGAAATCATCCCGGCTGAAGCCGTGCTGATCGCCTTCGGCTTCCGTCCAAGCCCGGCGCCGTGGTTCGAGCAGTTCAGCATTCAGACCGACAGCCAAGGCCGCGTGATCGCGCCGGAGCAATCCAAGTTCAAACACCAGACCAGCAACCCGAAGATCTTTGCGGGCGGCGATATGGTGCGGGGTTCGGACTTGGTGGTTACGGCGATCTTTGAAGGTCGCCAGGCGGCGGAAGGGATTCTCGACTACCTCGAGGTTTAATCCCGGCCGCTCCTACAGCGTCTGGCGCGCGACAAATTGACTCCATAGACAAAAGGCACGGCACCCGCCGTGCCTTTTGCTGTGCGCTCTGCGAAAATGCCGGCACTTTTTTGCTGCCTACTTTTTCTCAGGAAATGACATGACCGCCCTGAAGAACGACCGCTTCCTACGTGCTTTGCTAAAACAGCCTGTCGATGTCACCCCGGTGTGGATGATGCGCCAGGCCGGTCGTTACCTGCCGGAGTACCGTGCCAGCCGCGCCAAGGCCGGCGATTTCATGGGCCTGATGCAGAACCCGCAATTCGCTTGTGAAGTAACCCTGCAACCACTCGACCGCTACCCACAACTGGATGCGGCCATTCTGTTCTCCGACATCCTCACCATTCCCGACGCCATGGGCCAAGGCCTGTACTTCGAAACCGGCGAAGGCCCGCGTTTCAAGAAGGTGATCAGCAGCCTGGCCGACGTTGAAGCCCTGCCAATTCCCGATCCGGAAAAAGACCTCGGTTATGTGATGGACGCCGTGCGCACCATTCGCGGCGCTCTCAATGGCCGCGTGCCGTTGATTGGTTTCTCTGGCAGCCCGTGGACGCTGGCGACCTATATGGTTGAAGGCGGCTCCTCCAAGGACTTCCGCAAATCCAAGGCCATGCTTTACGACAACCCGCAGGCCATGCACTTGCTGCTCGACAAGCTGGCGCAGTCGGTGACCCTGTACCTCAACGGCCAAATCCGTGCCGGCGCACAAGCGGTGCAGATTTTCGATACCTGGGGCGGCAACTTGTCTTCGGCGGCGTACTTGGAGTTCTCGCTGGCTTATATGAAAAAGATCGTCAGCGGTCTGATTCGCGAGCACGAAGGTCGCAAGATTCCGGTGATTCTGTTCACCAAGAACGGCGGGCTGTGGCTAGAGTCGCTCGCCGACGCCGGTGCCGACGCGCTGGGCCTGGATTGGACGTGCGACATCGGCGAAGCGCGCCGTCGCGTGGGTGAGCAGGTCTCGCTGCAAGGCAACATGGACCCCACCGTGCTCTACGCCCAGCCCGCGGCCATTCGCAACGAAGTGGCGCGCATTCTGGCCAGCTACGGCAAAGGCAGCGGCCACGTATTCAACCTCGGTCACGGCATCACGCCGGAAGTGAACCCGGCCCATGCCGGTGCATTCCTGGAAGCGGTGCATGAGTTGTCGGCGCCGTATCACCAGTAAGGTGATAGGCCAAACAAAAAGGGCGCCGTGAGGCGCCCTTTTTGTGTGTAGATGATTACACCGTGCCGAGGACTCAACTCCCTATGGGAGCGGCTTCAGCCGCGATGCTTTTAGGGGAGTGGCGCAAACGGCGATCCACCGTCCGCCGTCTGCAACTCAATCAAGTAATTACGAAAAATCTGCCCCAGCACCTGCGTGGCGATTTCCAACTGTTCGCGGGGCATTTGCGCGGCGACCTGGTCGGCCGTATCCAACGCATCTTCGGCACCGTTTACCGCCGCCATCTTCAGCACGATATACGCCTGCACATTGTTGGCCGGCACGCCTTCGCCGCGGAAGAACATCATTCCCAACCGATACTGGCTTTGCGCGTGGCCTTGCAGCGACGCTTGCTCGAACAGGGTTAACGCCTGCGGCAAGTCACGCGGCGTGCGTTGGCCATCGTAGTAATACTCGCCAAGTTCGTACTGAGCTTCGGGGTCGCCACTTTGAGCGGCTTGCTGGCAGGAGGCCAAGGCTTCCGCCTGGTCTTCAGGAAGGGTGTTGAGCGAACAGCGGCCAGCGGCCGGAATCAGCAAGGAGTTGCCGCCCGCCGATGCAACCAGTGGCAGCAAAAGCAACAGGCAGCCCAGGGACAGGGTGCGGCCGATGCAATTCATAACAATCAACACGCCTCATCAAACAGTGCGGGCCAGGCCCGGCCGACGGAACGCGACGGCCCGCGCATTATGGAATAAGCCGGGCGCCCGTTACAAAGTGTTTACCGACTTTTGTGTCCCCTCTGTCACACCCTGGCGGCCGTGCAAGTGCAGCAGCAACCAGGCCAACAGCGGATACGCAACGCTAAGCAGCCCATGAAACAAGTCGACCCGCAGAAGCGGCCCGAAGTTTCCCTGAGTGCCGACCACCAGTCCCGCGACGATAAACAGCGTCACCGCAACCGCCGCTGCTGGCAGCGCTTTACCGCCTTGCGTAACGCCCGCGTAAAGCAGCATCAGCAACGTGGCCAGGTTGAGTAGAAGTGTGTAGCTGCCAAGCAATCCCCAGCGTTTGGCACCTTCGAACAAAACGCTGAGGCTGATGATCACCCAGCACCACCCCAACCGCTGCCAATGCCAGCCGCGCACCAGCGTCAGCGCCGCCACGCCGAGGGCCGGAAGGGCGAGCAGGCTGCTCGCCTGGCTGAGTCTGGCGTGCAAGGGTTGCCAGCTTTCGTTCACGCCGAAATGCAGTACGCCCACTGCCGCTGTGACGCCGGTCACCAGCAAGGCCGCGATCACCGCCAGCCAGGTGGCGCG
The DNA here is from genome assembly GCF_979258585.1 of Pseudomonas sp. AC136. NCBI lineage: Bacteria > Pseudomonadati > Pseudomonadota > Gammaproteobacteria > Pseudomonadales > Pseudomonadaceae > Pseudomonas > Pseudomonas sp. AC136. The sequence goes on along the minus strand of NZ_OZ409865.1, from coordinate 2,272,311 downwards.
CAACGGTTTCTCGCCCCAGCGCCGGCTACGCCAAATGCCCAGCACGCTGGCCAGACAGGCCAGGGCCAACAACGCATCGGACGCGGCGGTGCTGTATTGCATCAGCGCAGGGCCGCGAAGGCGCGCTCGGCGGCGTCGAGGGTGATTTGCAGCTCTTTGTCGCCATGGGCGATAGAAGTAAAGCCGGCTTCGAAGGCGCTCGGCGCCAGGTACACGCCGCCTTCCAGCATCAGGTGGAAGAATTTCTTGAAGCGCTCGGAATCGCTGCCCATCACGTCGTCAAAGGTGACGATGTCATCAGCGCCGCTGAAGTACAGGCCAAACATGCCACCCGCCTGCGTCGTTACGAACGGCACACCGGCCGCGTCGGCGCGTTGTTGCAGACCATCGAGCATGCGGCTGGTGTAGGCGGTGAGTTCGTCGTGAAAGCCCGGACGGCGAATCAGGTTCAGCGTGGTCAAACCGGCCGCCATCGCCAGCGGGTTACCCGACAGCGTGCCGGCTTGGTACACCGGGCCGAGCGGGGCGATCTGCTGCATGATTTCGCGCTTGCCGCCGAAGCAGCCCACCGGCATGCCGCCGCCGATGATTTTGCCGAACGTGGACAGATCCGGCGTTACGCCGTAATGCGCCTGGGCGCCGCCGAGGGCGACGCGGAAACCGGTCATCACTTCGTCAAAAATCAGCACCACGCCGTGTTTGTCGCACTGCTCGCGCAGGCCTTCAAGAAAGCCAGGCGCGGGCGGCACGCAGTTCATGTTGCCGGCCACGGGCTCAACGATGATGCACGCCACCTCGTTGCCCACTTCGCTGAGCATTTGCTCCACGGCGCCGATGTCGTTGAACGGCAGGGTCAGCGTGTGTTTGGCGAAGGCCGCCGGTACGCCGGCCGAACTGGGTACGCCTTGAGTCAGGGCGCCAGAGCCGGCTTTCACCAGCAGGCTGTCGGAGTGGCCGTGGTAGCAGCCTTCGAATTTGATGATGCTGTCGCGGCCGGTAAAACCACGGGCCAGGCGGATGGCGCTCATGGTCGCTTCGGTGCCGGAGCTGACCATGCGGACCATTTCCATCGACGGCACGATCGAGCACACCAGCTCTGCCATTTCGGTTTCCATGGCGGTTGGCGCGCCATAGGACAACCCATGTTCCAACTGCTTGCGTACGGCCTCCAGCACGTCCGGGTGGCTGTGGCCGAGAATCATCGGGCCCCACGAGCCCACGTAGTCAACGTACTGCTTGTTGTCTTCGTCCATCACATAGGCGCCGGCCGCGTGCTTGAAGAACAAAGGCGTGCCGCCGACGCTGCGGAATGCGCGCACGGGCGAGTTAACGCCGCCGGGAATGTGTTTTTGCGCGCTGGCGAACAGGGCTTCGGAACGGGACTGGGTCATGGGCAGACTCCTTTAACTGAACAGGTGGCGGCGGGCAGGCTGACCTGCCGGCGCACTGGAATTCGACGGTTACGACTGAAACAGGGCGCTGAAGGCGCGGGCGCGGCGGTTCACTTCCTGGGCGCTGTCGGCGCTGAACAGGGCGTGAATGACGGCTAACAAACTGACCCCGCCGGCCACCAGAGGTGCGGCATTTTCCAGGTCGATACCGCCAATGGCGCAGATCGGCAATTGCACGCTGGCGCGCGCTTGCTGCACCAACTCCAGGGTGGCAGCCGGGGCGCCCGGCTTGGTCTGCGAGTTGAAGAAACGGCCGAAAGCTACGTAACTGGCGCCTTCGCGGGCGGCCTGCTCGGCCAGCTCAAGCTGCGCCAGGCAGGTGCCGCCAATAATGGCTTTGCGGCCCAGCAAGGCGCGAGCGGCGGACAATGAGCCATCGCCCTGGCCCAGGTGCACGCCAACGCCCAAGCGCGCAGCAAGCTCGGCATCGTCATTAATCAACAGGTGGGCACCGTAGCGCTCGCAGAGGTTTTTCAGCGCTTGGGCTTCGCGCAGGCGACGGGCTTCGTCGCTGCTTTTGTCACGGTATTGCAGCAGCGTGGCGCCACCGTCGAGGGCGGCTTCCACATACGGCAGCAGCTTGCCACCGGCCAGTAATTGGCTGTCGGTGATGGCGTACAGGCCGCGCAACGTCACGAGTTGAAGTCCAGCGGCAAGCGGCGCGGCACGTACTGGCCTCGGCCCAACTGCTCGGCATCGCGCAAGGTGCGCCAGGTATAGGCCAGCGCCGACTGCACCGCGCTCACCAGCTCTTCGCCCTGAGCGAGCCGGCCGGCAAGGGTGCTGGCCAAGGTGCAGCCCGAGCCGTGATAACTGCCCGGCAGACGTTCACAGGTGAAGGTGTGCTGGCTGCCGTCGCGGCTGTAAAGACGGTTGTGTATTTGCGCTTCATCGCCATGGCCGCCGGTGATCAGCAGGTGCTGGCAGAACGGCAGAAGTTTAGCCGCGCACTCATCGGCCGTGCCTTCTGGCAGTTCGGCGAGAATGCGCGCTTCGGGCAGGTTAGGCGTGGCGATGGTGGCCACCGGCAGCAAGCGCTCGCGCATGGCGAAGCCCACTTCATCCTTGCCCAACGCGCCGCCGCCGCCGGCTCGCAGCACGGGGTCGCATACTAGGGGAACGCCGGGCAGTTTCTGCATGATTTCCAGCACGGTTTCGACCATCTGCACCGAGCCGAGCATGCCCAGTTTGACGGCCGCCACCGGCATGTCGGCGATCACGGCATGGGCCTGGGCCAGCACCCATTCCCGGTCGAGCACGCGGAAGTCGCTGACGTTGACGGTGTCTTGCACGGTCAACGCGGTTACCGCCGGAGCGGCGTGGCAGCCTTGCGCAAGCAGGGCTTCGATATCGGCCTGAAGGCCGGCGCCGCCACTCGGGTCGTGACCGGAAAGGCAGAGAACAACGGGGCGGGAGGTATAGGTAGTCATGGTGCGCGAGCTTATCACTTTTCACCTTTTTTGCCCCAGGCGGGCGCTCTGTTCACAGGGTGAGTAGTGAGATGGCGGATGGCACCAACGGGGCACCACATTTTCCCCTCAAGCTGGTGGCCAGTATCGCTGCTGGCACTCGCGATGCCTTGCTGGGGGCGGCTTTCAGCGTGGGGCGGCTATGCTAGAGTGGCCCCCATTTTTGAATAAATCAGGTCGGCAGGTGACGTCACTTACGGAGATGGGGCTCCGACGTCAACCGCCAGGCCTTTGCGGGGCAGCATGCGCTACGGTCTTCTACTTGTTCTGTGTTTACTGACGAACCTGGCCCACGCGGTCGAATTCGACGAGTACACCACTCAGCTGGTGCTCGGTCAGGAAATGGACGTGTTCGAAGATGTGCGCGGCGACGCCACCATCAACGACATCACCTCGCCGGCACTGCAAGCCAACTTCCGCCGCCACGACAAACCGGTGCTCAACTACGGTTACTCGCACTCGGTGTTCTGGCTGCGTATCGACCTCGCCTACCGCCCGCAAGCGCTGCTCGGCCAGCAACCCTGGCTGCTGGAATTGGCGTATCCGCCGCTCGATCATCTCGACCTGTATTTGCCCGATGGCCGCGGCGGCTTTCAACTAGCCGAGCGCACCGGCGATGCATTGCCGTTCGACAGCCGGCAGATCAAGCAGAACAACTACCTGTTCGAAATCAACTTGCAGCCGTACCAGCCGCAACGCGTGTACCTGCGCATTCAGAGTCAGGGCTCGATTCAGGCGCCCCTCAATCTGTGGTCACCGAAGGTGTACATGGAACAGATGCCCGGGCGCATTTACCTGCTCGGCATCATCTATGGCGTGCTGCTGGGCATGCTGATTTACAACCTGTTCATCTTCCTCAGCGTGCGCGACCCGAGCTACCTCTACTACATCCTCTACATCGCCTCGTTCGGGCTGTATCAGGTGTCGGTCAACGGCGCCGGCATCGAATATTTCTGGCCCGACAACCCCTGGTGGGCCAACGCCTCCACGCCGTTCCTGATCGGCTCGGCGACGCTGTTCGGCTGTCAGTTCGCGCGCACCTTTTTGCATACCGGCGAGCACAGTCCGTGGGTGGACCGCACGTTGCTGGCGCTTATGGCCGTTGGCGCGCTCGTGATGGTGCTGGCGCTCACGGTCAGTTACAGCGTGTCGCTGCGCCTGGCCACGTACCTGGCGCTGCTGTTCACGGTGGTGGTGTTTTCCGCTGGGCTTATCGCCTGGCGACGCGGCATGCGCGTGGCGCGCTATTTCATCTTTGCCTGGACCACCTTCCTGATTGGCGGCGTGATTAACACCTTGATGGTGCTCGGCTACCTGCCCAACGTGTTCCTCACCATGTACGCCAGCCAGATCGGCTCAGCGATTGAAGTGGGGCTGCTGTCGCTGGCCTTGGCCGACCGCATCAATTCCATGAAAGAAGAGCGCGCGCGAATCCTTTATGACTCGGGCCGCAAACTGGAAACCCTCAACCTTGAACTCGCCAACAGCAACCGCCTGAAAGACGAATTCCTGGCCACCGTCACCCATGAATTGCGCACCCCCATGAACGGCGTTATTGGCTCGCTGGAGCTGATGCAAACCGTGCCCATGGACGTCGAGCTGGAGCAATACCAGAAAACTGCCAGCGCCTCGGCGCGCGACATGATGCGCATGGTCAGCGACATCCTTACCCTCACCGAACTGCAAGCCGGCAAGCTGTACCCATGGCGCGAGCCGTTCAGCCTGCGCGGTCTGTTTGGCGGACTGCGCAGCCAGTTCGCCCCGCGTGCCGAAGAGAAAGGGCTGGGCTTCACCCTGGAAATGGACGAAAGCCTGCCCGACACCCTGGAAGGCGACGCCGGCAAACTCAGTCAATGCATCGGTTACCTGCTCGATAACGCGATCAAATTCACCCCCGGCGGCGCCGTAACCTTGCGCGTGTCGGCCGTGGAGCGTGGGCGCGAAGGATTGGTGCTGAAAGTGGGCGTCATCGACAGCGGCATCGGGTTCAGCACGCCGAAAGACGGCTCGCTGTATCAGCGCTTCCACCAGCTCGACGGCTCGATGACTCGGGAATACGGCGGCTTGGGCGTGGGTTTGGCGATTTGCCGCAAGCTGGTCAGCCTGATGGGCGGCGGCTTGAGCCATACCTCAGAAGTGGGCGAGGGCAGTCACTTCGAGCTGACCGTGCCGCTGTTTCTTTCCAACAGCGGCAACCACCTCGCCAGCGCGCCGTCCCGTGAGCCCGCGCGCCGTGGCGGCGGCCAGGCCCTGCGCCGGCCGGAGGAGTGCACGGTGTTGGTGGTGGAAGACAACGGCATCAACCAACTGGTGATGCGCGGCATGTTGCTCAAACTCGGGTACCGCGTGCGCTGCGCCGACAACGGCAGCGATGCCCTTGAACTGCTGCGCCGAGAGCCGGTAGACGCCGTGCTGCTCGACTGCCAGATGCCGGTGATGGACGGCTTTGCCACCTGCCGCGCCTTGCGCGCCATGTCCAACTGCGCCGACTTGCCGGTGCTGGCCATTACCGCCCACAGCCACAGCGGCGACCGCGAGCGCTGTTTGGCCGCCGGCATGAGCGACTACCTGGCCAAGCCGGTGAAATTTGAACAGCTGCAAGCGTTGCTGCATGACTGGCTGCTCAGCCTGGAGCCGCCAGCGCCGGTGCGGATTTCCTGAACGCCACGCTGATCCTGTAGGAGCGGCTTCAGCCGCGATGGGTGCCGACGCATCAAGAGCATCGCGGCTAATCGCAATGCCACCCAGCCGCTCCTACAGCGCCCCCTCGTTGACCCCTTTCTTTTGGCAAGAATGCCCCTTCTTCCAAACTCTGAATCCTGATTCACTAGCGCCAAATGAATCAGGATTCAGACTATGGCCTACCGACACAGCGCCGCCCGCATCGACCGCGACCAAGAACAACGCGAGCGCATTCTTGACTGCGCGTTGTTGCTGGTGGTCGAGGGTGGTTTCGCCGCATTGACCATGCAAACCCTCGCCGAGCGCGTGGGCATCGCCACGGGCAGCCTGTACCGGCACTTTCGCGGCAAGGGCGAACTGGCGGCCGAGGTATTTGCCCGGGCCAGCCAGCGTGAAGTCGACGCCATGGCCGGCGCGCTGCAACTGCCGGGCAGCGAACCAAAACGCCTGGCCGGCGCCCTTGAGCAATTCGCCGCCCGCGCCTGGCAAAGCCGTCAGCTGGCATTCGCCCTGATCGCCGAACCCGTGGATCCGGAAGTGGATGAACGCCGTCTCGAGTTTCGCGAGGCGTACGCCGCCCAACTCAGCACCGTCATCGAACAGGGCGTGGCCACTGGCGCGTTTCGAACCTCGTCGGTGGCGGTCAGCGCCGCCTGCCTGGTGGGCGCCATCAGCGAAGCGCTGGTCGGTCCGCTTTCACCCCAAGCCCGCGCCGCTCGCGAAGCGGGCGAGCCTGCTCTGCAATTGGCGGACGTCAGCGCCGCCCTTGTTTCCTTTTGTTTACGCGCCCTTGCCGCCGAGGAGTCACTGCCATGAGCACTGCCGTTAATAACTACGCCGCGTTTGCCGAAACCCACGAAGTGAGCAATCAGCCGCCGTCGCTCGACGGCATCAACCTGTACCGCGCCGACCTGCCGCTGCAGGAGTGGACGCGCCACTTCGGCGGCGGCTGGGCGCACGACCGCATCGATGCCTACGGCGCCTTGGCCGGCGGCCCGCTGATGGCGGCAGGCTTTCTCGCCAACGAAAACAAACCGGTGTTCAAAAGCCACGACCGCTACGGCAACCGCATCGACCTGGTGGAGTTTCATCCCGCCTACCACGAGCTGATGAAGGCGGCGGTGGAACATGGCTTGCCGTCACTGCCCTGGACCAATCCGCGCGCCGGCGCCCATGTGGCCCGCGCGGCCATGACCTACATGCACAGCCAGGCCGAAGCCGGCACCGGCTGCCCGCTGACCATGACCTTCGCCAGCGTGCCGGCGTTGCGTATGCAGCCAGACGTTGCCGAGGTGTGGGTGCCGAAAGTGCTCGCCACCCAATACGACCCGCGCAACGTGCCGCTGGCGCAGAAGGCCGGCGTCACCATTGGCATGGCGATGACGGAAAAACAAGGCGGCACCGATGTGCGCGCCAACACCACCCGCGCTTATCCGGTCGGTGTTCCCGGCCCCGGTCAGGCGTACGAACTGGTCGGGCATAAATGGTTTTGCTCGGCGCCCATGTGCGACGCCTTCCTTACCCTGGCGCAAACCGACAAAGGCTTGAGCTGCTTCCTGCTGCCGCGTCATCGCCCGGATGGCACCCGCAACGAGTTCTACATCCAGCGCCTGAAAAACAAGCTCGGCAATTGCTCCAACGCCTCCAGCGAAGTGGAATACCGCGGCGCCCTGGCGTGGATGCTGGGCGAAGAAGGGCGCGGCGTACCGACCATTATCGAGATGGTGTCGATGACCCGCTTCGACTGCATGGTCGGCTCCAGCGCCCTGATGCGCCAAGCGCTGAGCCAGGCGGCCAACCACTGCGCACACCGCACCGTGGGCGGCCGCGTCCTCAGCGAGCACGCCTTGATGCAAAACGTGCTGGCCGATTTGGCCCTGGAAAGCGAAGCCGCCATCGCTTTGAGCCTGCGCATGGCCAAAGCGCTGGATAACGCCCATGACGAAGGCGAAGACAAATTCGCGCGCCTGGTAACGGCCGTAGGCAAGTATTGGATCTGCAAACGCGCGCCGGCCATGATCAACGAAGCCGCCGAATGCATGGGCGGCGCCGGTTATGTGGAAGACAGCATTCTGCCGCGCCTGTACCGCGAAGCGCCGGTGAACTCGACTTGGGAAGGCTCCGGCAATGTGCAGTGCCTGGACGTATTGCGCGCCTTGTCGAAAGAGCCGGGCGTGCTCGACGTGTTGTTCAACGAGCTGGGCGACGGCCACGGCGACGCGCGCCTGAAAGCCCATATCGACGGGCTGAAGGCCGGCTTTCGCGACACCGCCGACATCCAGTACCGCGCCCGTCAGCTCACCGAAGACGTTGCCGTTGGCTTGCAGGCCAAACTGTTGCTGGAAAGCGGCAATGCCGTGGTGTCCGACGCGTTTATCGCCAGTCGCCTCGGCCAGGGCGGCCGCGCTTATGGCACCTTGCCGCGCGGGGCGGACGTGGAGGCGTTGGTTGCGCGCAGCACGCCCCATGTCATGGAGTAATGCCACGTGATCGATGCGGGGCAGGCTTCAGTCTCGATTGCCTTTTCCAGGAATCGCAGCTGAAGCCTTCCCCACAGTCATGCCTTTTGCGAACGATGCAGGCAAGATAGGCCGCATGCGAGTCCAGACAGGAAGGCCGATCGTGACCAGCAATACCGACAGTTTTGTTATCGCCCACACCCCCGAAGACGCCGTAGAACGCCTGGCCGAGTTGCATCAGCGGGCCGTGGATGGCCTTAGCCAGGCGCTCAAGGCGTACCTCAAAGATCGGGTCAAACCGGACCCGAGTCAGCGCGGTCTGTTCCGCTACCCCGAACTGCGCCTGACCTACCTGTGCCAAGGCGAAGTGCCAACCACCGTGCGCGCCTACGCCAAAGTGCAGGTGCCTGGCACTTACAGCGTGACCGTCACCCACCCGGCGGCGTTTCGTAAGTACCTGCTCGAACAACTGCGCCCATTGATGAACGACTTCACCGTGCAGGTGGAAGTCGGCGTGAGCCAACAGGACATTCCGTACCCCTACGTGGTGGAAGGCGGCGATGAACTGGCCGGTTCGGGCGTGACCGCAGCGGAATTGTCGCGCGTGTTCCCAAGCACCGATCTGTCAGCCGCCACCGACGGTATCGCCGACGGCTTGTACGATTGGCAAAACATCGACCCACTGCCGCTGGCCCTGTTCGACGCCGCTCGGGTGGACTTTTCCCTGCGCCGGCTGGTGCATTACACCGGCAGCGACTGGCGCCATGTGCAGCCGTGGATTCTTCTGACCAACTACCACCGCTACGTTGACCAATTCATTCGCCACGGCCTGGCGCAACTGCGCGACGACCCGCGCTTTGTACGAATGGTCTTGCCGGGCAACGTGATCATTGAGCGCGGTACGTCCGAAGAAGACGCGCAAGCGGTTGCCGATGCCGTGGTGTGGCACCGTTATCAAATGCCGGCTTACCACCTGATCGCCGCGGATGGCCATGGCGTGACGCTGGTAAATATCGGCGTGGGCCCCTCGAACGCGAAAAACATCACCGACCACTTGGCCGTTTTGCGCCCGCACTGCTGGCTGATGATTGGTCACTGCGGCGGCTTGCGTCAGTCGCAAACCATTGGCGACTACGTGCTGGCCCACGCCTATATGCGCCGCGACGGCATTTTGGACCGCGTGGTGCCGCCGCACGTGCCGATTCCGGCCCTGGCCGAAGTACAACTGGCGCTGCAGGAAGCCGCCGCTGCCGTTACCGGCGAAAAGGGCGAAGCGCTGAAACGGCGTTTGCGCACCGGCACGGTATTGACCTACGACGACCGCAACTGGGAACTGCGCTGGGCCCAGGAACGGCCGCTGATCAACCTGGCTCGCGCCATTGCCGTGGACATGGAAAGCGGCACCATCGCCGCCCAGGGCTATCGGTTGCGAGTGCCGTACGGCACGTTGTTGTGCGTATCGGACAAACCGCTGCACAGCGAAATCAAACTGCCGGGCGCGGCGGGCGCGTTCTACGAGCGCGCGGTGAACCAACACCTGCACATCGGCATCGCCGCCCTCGACCTGATGCGCACTCAGCTCGACTCACTGCACTCACGCAAACTGCGCAGCTTCGACGAGCCGCCGTTTAGATAAGGCGGGAGCTGAAAAAACGCCGTCATTCCCGCGAAGGCGGGAATCCAGAATCTCCAAGGGAACCCACAACCGTGGACATTCCCCGCTCGCGAACGACCAAGCCGCTCACACAGGATAAATACCGCCCCTGTGGGAGCGGCTTCAGCCGCGATGCTGTTGAAATCACCGTCTCAAAGCGTTACCCACCGAGGGCATGCTCAAGGAATGGCCCACGAATCCCCCGGCTGCGGCACGCGAAAGCTCTGCGGGTCCACGTCCTGCTCCTGCAACGCCGCCGCCAGATCCGCCGGCGGGGCGAACTGCCCTTCATCGGTGAGGCGGAAGGTGCCGAAGTGAATGGCCATGCTGTTTTTGGCCTGCAATTGCCGGTGCGCCTGCACGGCGTCGTCGGGGTTCATGTGATGGTCGCGCATAAACCAGCGTGGCGCGTAGGCGCCGATCGGCAAAAGCGCGAAGCGCATCGGCCCGAACCGTTCGTTGATCAATTTGAATTCCGGCCCCAACCCCGTGTCGCCGGGGAACAGCAGCGGACCACTCGGTGCTTGCAGCACAAAGCCCAGCCACAACGTGTGGTTGGTATCGCTGCGGGTGCGTGACGACCAATGCTGCACCGGCACGCCATGCACGCTGAGGGTCGGGCTGATGGCCAGTTCCTGCCACCAATCAATCTCTGCCACATCGGTAAAGCCGGTCTGCTTGATCAGCGTGCCGTTGCCCAGGCCGGTGACCACTTTGGCCGTCGGAAAGCGCAGCGCCAGTTTGCGCAGGCTTTCCAGGTCAAGGTGGTCGTAGTGGTTGTGGCTGACGAGAATCAGGTCAATCGGCGGTAACTGCTCGATGCTCAGCCCCGGTTGCTGGAAGCGTTTCGGGCCAATAAACGTGAACGGGCTGACCCGCTCGGACCACACCGGGTCCGTGAGAACGTTCAGGCCCTGATGCTGCAACAGCACGGTGGCGTGGTTGATATAAGTGGCTTGAAGCGCATCGCCCATCACCCGCTGCGCCAGCACGGGCGGTGTTTTTGCCGCCGGTTGGCTGACCCAGGCGTCGGTGCGCTCGCGGTTGAGCTGCCACTTGAGCAGGTCGCGCAGGCTTTTTTCCGGGGTGGGTTGAATGTTGCGGAAGCGCTCGCCATCGAAGTGGTCGCTGGTGGGGCCTTGGTAGGCGGAGTTGTTACAGCCGGCCAGGGTCAGCAGGCTCAGTAACCAGGTCGGGCGGAGGTTACGTGGCATCGACGAAACTCGCGGGGGAAGATGCAGGCAAACCTAGCATGGCCGCTTGGGTTTGCCTGCTCCCTTACATGTTTTGCAACTCAACGCAGCGCGTTATTTGCTGGCGTCGAGCACCACGCGGTAACGGGCTTTGCCAGCGCGCAGGTGATCGATGGCCTCGTTCACTTTGCTCATGGGGAACATTTCCACCTGAGGCACGATTTGATGACGGGCGCAGAATTCCAGCATTTTCGCCATATTGGCCGGTGAGCCTACGGGCGAGCCGGAGATGGCTTTTTGCGCTGGAATCAAGCTGAACACGTGCACCGGAATTGCGCTCGGCACGATGCCGACAAAGTGCAACCGGCCACGGCCACGCAAGGTGGCGAGCAGGCTGTTCCAGTCGAGGTCGGCGCTGGCGGTAACGAGCAGGAAATCCAGAGTGCCGGCGATCGCTTTCATCGCCGCGCTGTCGGTGGACGCGACAGCCTTGTGCGCGCCCAGGCGCTGGGCTTCTTCCTGCTTGCTTGGCGAGGAGGTAAACGCCGTGACTTCGCAGCCCCACGCATTGAGGAATTTCAGTGCCAGGTGACCGAGGCCGCCGATGCCAACCACGCCGACACGGTCGGTGGGTTTGATGTCCAAGTCCACCAGCGGGCTGAACACAGTCGAGCCGGCGCAGAACAGCGGGCCGGCCAGGCTTGGGTCGATGGCCTCTGGAATCGGAATGGCCCAGGCCCAATGGGCACGCAGGCGATCAGCGAAGCCGCCGTTGCCGCCAATGATGGTCGGCTGCACGGTGCGACACAGCTGATGCGAGCCTTCCATGCAGGAGGCGCAATGCATGCAGCTGCCTTTGTTCCAACCGATGCCCACACGCTGGCCAAGTTTGAGGCCGCGCACCTGGTCGCCCACGCGCACCACGGTGCCGACCACTTCATGGCCGGGAATGAACGGATAGCGGGTGCGGCCCCATTCGTTGTCGATCATCGATTGGTCGGAGTGGCAGATGCCGCAGAACTCCACCGCCACTTCAACATCTTCGGCGACCAGCGGGCCTGGATCGTATTCATACGATTGCAGCGGGGCTTTGGGCGCGGTAGCGGCCCAACCGGTGAACTTCTCGACCTCGGACTTGCTCATGCAAGGATTCCTTGTGGGTTAGACGGCGCAACGCAGCAGCATAACCATAGACGGCAAATGATGAAGCGAGATAAGCCCGGTTGATGGTGCGTGCATGGCCTCGCGTTACACTGTGCAGCCTGCTCGTTGCCCTGGATTGTTCATGTCGCGCCCACCTCGTCCCGCCCGCCCAGCTCCCCGCCGCGTCGCCAAAGCGCCGCCGGCTGAGCCGACGTTGTTGCTGTTCAACAAGCCGTTCGACGTGCTGACCCAGTTCAACGATGAGCAGGGCCGCAGCACGCTCAAAGACTTTATTGCGGTGCCCGGCGTTTACCCGGCCGGGCGGCTGGACCGCGACAGTGAAGGGCTGCTGCTACTGACCAACGATGGGCAGCTGCAAGCGCGAATTGCCGACCCCAAACACAAACTGGCGAAAACCTATTGGGTGCAGGTCGAAGGCGAGCCGACCGAAGCGCAGCTGCAACAATTGCGTGATGGCGTGACCTTGAATGACGGACCGACCTTGCCGGCTGAAGCGCGGCAACTGGCCGAACCTGAACTGTGGGAGCGCAATCCGCCGGTGCGGTTTCGCAAGAGCATTCCGACGTCGTGGTTGGAATTGGTGATCAGGGAAGGGCGCAACCGCCAGGTGCGTCGTATGACGGCGGCGGTAGGGTTGCCGACGTTGCGGCTGGTACGGGTGCGGATTGGGCCGTGGAGTATCGAGGGGCTGGGGTTGGGGGAGTGGAAGGCAGTTGAGGCGCGGCTTTGAGTCGTTCGTCGTAGGTTGGGCGGTGCGCGTGGCTCAGCGAGCGCGACCAACCCAACCAGCGCGCAAATTCTTGCTCGGCTCTAGAAGCCTTCCAGGCTTCCAATCACCACGGTCTTGATGATGAAGCCCAACACGCCCAGGCCGAGGGCGAGGAACAGGATCATGGTGCCGTAGCGGCCGGCTTTGGATTTTTTTGCCAGGTCCCACACGATAAAGGCCATGAACATCACCAGGCCGCCGACCAGGATGATCATCATCCACTCTTCAAACTTTTCCGGTTCCATTACAACCTCAGGTATTCGTCAGACACATACGTACGGCCACACGCCTCAAGGGCGGGCCTTGGCGGGCGATTATACGTCAGCCTCCAGGCCCGTGGCCGCAGGTTGTCGGGGCAAGCGTTTAGCTGCGCAGGTGTTGTAACGGCAGTTGGGTGCTGGAGATTACCTGGTTGAGCACGAAGCTCGACCGCACGCTGGTCACGCCTTCGATGCGCGTGAGCTGGCCCAGCAGGAATTTCTGATAGTGGTCCATATCCGGCACCACGACCTTCAGTTGGTAGTCGGCGTCCATCCCGGTTACCAGGCAGCACTCCAGCACTTCCGGGCATTGGGTAATCACCGCTTCGAAGTGCTCGAAACGCTCGGGCGTGTGACGGTCCATGCCGATGTTCACGTACGCCGTCAGGCTCAAACCGAGCTTCTTGCGATCCAGCAGCGCCACTTGGCGAAGAATGTAGCCGTCATCTTCCAACTGTTTGACCCGGCGCGAGCAGGGCGAGGGCGACAGGCCGATGCGTTCGGCCAGTTCCTGATTGGAAATGCGCGCGTCGCGCTGTAATTCGGCCAGTATGTTCAGGTCGTAGCGGTCTAGGTTGTTCAAGATGGCGCCCCATTCGGTGTTAATTGCGCGACATGGTGCGTTAGGAGCTAAAGATTGCGCAAGTGGCGTATCGATCAGCAATATTCGCAATCCTGTGTCGCACGGTCAGGCCTACACTTTCCTTCAAGTTAAATGACCCGGACGCAAGTCCAACTGGCCCGCTCAATCAGGCGCGCCAGAGCCGCCGATCCCACCGGGTCGCCTCGGCAACCGGGTCCGCACTGCCCAACCAGGCGGGCGAGACAGGCGGCGACACAATCGCCAGCAGAGGACAGAAATGGGCCCCCCTGAGGGCCCTTTTTTTTTGTGTTCCTAAGCGATCGGCTGCGCGTCGGCCTGGCTGCGTTGGAAACCAATTTCCAATGCTCATGGGCTACAGCCCACTGCGCTTGTAAATTGATTTCCGCCTTGCCAGACCTAGCTCGCTCGATCTGGAGCGGCGGGGCGGCGGAAATCTTTTTTGGTTGTGCTTCCTGTTCTGCAACTCCGCTAGTGGCCGTTGTCGAAGTGGTTACCGATGGGCTACAACTGCCAGCCGTTGTGCAATACGGGTGGCAGGTGTGTCGCGGTCTTTCCTCTCTGGAGTAACAGGCATGAAGTCGCAGTTGTGGCGTCTGGCAGGTGTAGGCGTTCTTTCCCTGGCGATGGGCGCCAATGCGCTCGCCGATGACGGGCCGGATGTGCGTTCGGTAATGGGCGGCAGTTCGCAGCGTGATCAGGGGCGCGGCAACAGCGGCGGCAATCAGGGCGGGCAGCAGCAAGCGCGTCCGCAGCAACAACAAGGGCCGCAAGGCGCTGCCCGGACGTTGGGGGCCAGCAGCCCGTTGCAGCGTGATCGTGATGATCGCGGTGGCAATGGGCACAACGGCGGCTACAACGGCGGCGGCTATAACCAGGGTGGCCATAACCAAGGCGGCTATGGCAATCAAGGCGGTTACAACGGCGGCGGATACAACCAGGGCGCCGGCCAGAACCATAACGGCAATGGCTACAACGGTGGTTATAACAGCGGCCACAACGGTGGCGGGCGCGATGATGACCGCAACCGTCCGAGCAACAACGAGCAGCGAGGTCCGCAGGGTCCGGCCCGGCAGCTGATCGTTAAATCACCGCCGCCGCCGAGCAATCAGTGGCATGGCGGGCGTCCGGGCGGCGGTTGGGGGGCAGGGCCGCGCTGGCAGCCGGGCTATCGGGTAAACACCATTCCTTCGGGCCGTTGGCGCGTGCCGCACGGCGGTGTCGACTATTACTACGCCGACGGTTACTGGTACCGGCCATATGGCCCGAGCTACATCGTCGTCACGCCGCCTTACGGCGTTCGGGTGCGCACGCTGCCCTCGTACGCCGAGCAGCTGTGGATTGGCAGCGCGCTGTATTTCATCGCGGCTGGCACCTATTACCTGTACCAGGCCGACCGCCAGGAATATGTGGTCACCAGTCCACCCGTTCAGGTGACGAGCAACAACGGCTGGCAGGGCAACGGTTACGACGTGGTGGCGTATCCGGCGCGCGGGCAGAGCGAAGCGCAGTTGGCGCAGGACCGCTACGACTGCCATCGCTGGGCCGTGAATCAAAGCGGCTTTGATCCCTCGCAAGCCACCTATGCGCCGGCGCAAAACGTGGCGGACATCTACCGCCGCTCGCTGGGTGCCTGCATGGCCGGGCGCGGTTACAGCGTGAATTAGCCTTTCAGCGCACACAAAAAAGCCCCGCAGTTGTCGGGGCTTTTTTATCGGCTGACCGTTTACAGGCGCTTGAGCAACCCTTCGAGCAGCACGGCTTGGTCTTCGGCCAAATCGATGATGTGGAAGCCCGACCAACAATGCTGACCGTCGGCGCCCGGGCGGCTCCACAGACAATCCGCACCCAGGCGAACTTCGGTCAGGCCTTCGACTGGCGGGTAGGAAACAAGGCGGCATTCCAGCAGCGCATCGGCTTCTTGCGGGCAGTCACCAAATAGCATGAAGCCCTCGGCGGAGAGATCCACTACGCGGCCCAAGTGGCGCTCGGTGTGCAAGTCGTACACTTCCAGATGCAGCTCTGCGGCGTGTCGGCTGTGCTGGCGACGATCGTCCATTACGGCTCCTTAACTGTTGTCGGCGCGACCGGTGAAGCGTTGCAACACCCGGTAGATGGCGGTCAGGGCGCGGTCCACCAGCGGGGCCTCGCGTTCGGTTTGGAGGATGCGAACCAGACCTTGTTCCATCTCATTGGCTAAAATCGTCAGCGGTTTAATCGCCACGCGCTGGCCGCTGTGGTCGACGAACATGTAGTTGTGCGTGGTCGGGCTGAACCATGACAGCTTGAGGTTACGCACCTGCGCGCCGTCGATAAATTCAAACCAGGTACCGAACTCGATACGGCCCAATTCCTTGGCAATTAGCTGAGCCTGGTGCGACAGACCCGAGGCTTGCGGGGCGATGGTCGCTAACGCGGCGTCCTCGCCAAGCATGGCGCCGAGCGGGCTTTCCGGCAGCACCGGATTGAGCTTGGCGGCCACTTGGGGCTGCTTGGCCTGCACCGCATGCTGGCAGGCGACGATGTCTTGAAGTAAGCGGCGGATGCCGTCTTCGTGATAGCCGCCGAGAATCTCCAGGCCTTTGCGCAGGTCTTCCAGAAGTTGCACTCGAATCGACTGCAAGCGTTCCTGACCGGCTGCGTTCAGCGGCGTGCTGCTCCAGGCAAGCTGCTCGGCCACATCGCTGTAGCGTTGCCACTCGGGGCTGCGTTCGCCGTGGCGCAGCAGCACAAATACCAGCGCGTCGGTCCAGGTGAGTTCGAGAAAATTGCGAATGAGCGGTGGCGGCTGACGGTTGGCTAGCGCGCGAGCAATGATGTCCACCGCTTGCTGGCGCGCACCGAGCAATTTGTCGCGACCTTTGGCGGCTTCCACCGCACGCCGCTCCCGCAGCGCCACCTTGTGTTGCAGGTTGGTGGTGAACTCGTTGAATTCTTCGAGCAGGCTATCGAACAGTTTCAGCTCGCCGTCGAAACCCTGAATGACGCGTTCGACCACCCAGTGAATTTTCGCCAACAGGCCACGGTCGTCTTCTTCGCCGCCATACAGCACGCCGGCCTGGGCCATGGCGTTGAGCAAGCGTCGCGCCGGGTGATGGTGTTGGGTGAACAGCGCCTTATCCAGCAGCGCCACTTTCAGGTAAGGCGTGTGCAGGTGGGAGAGGGCGGTTTTGCAATTGTCTGGCAGGTTTTCGTCATCAAGGATGAAGTCGAACAGCATGCCCACCAGGTCGATTACATCCGCTTCCTGGTCCGACAGTTTTTGCTGGCCGGGTTCGCTGCTGTGAGTTTCCAACTGCTGCTGCAGATCGACTTTGAAATCTTCGACTTGCTGCGGACGTTGCAAACGCTGTGAGAAATCCAGCGCCGACTGTTGCTGCAAACGGTTCAGTGCGTCGAGCAGGTCGCTGGCCGCGTAGGTACGTGTCGCGCCGCTGGGGGCGAAGCTGGCGATACTGCGCGTGCCGCCCAGAAGCGGCGCATCGACGTTGTAATGCCGGCGCTCGCCAAGCAAGGCAGCAAGGCTACTGAACAATGCGGTTGGGTCGGTCGGCTCCGGGCCAGACGCATCGTAAGGCACGCGTGCGGCTTCGGCGCTAGGTACGGCGGCCGAGGCGGCGGGCGCTGTGCCGGCGGGTGCCGGTTGCGCATTGCGCACGGGCTCGTTGGTCGCTGCGGGCGCTGCACTGGCCGGCTCACGCGGCGCCGTTGGGGCGCGTCGGGCATCGGGGGTGCGTTGCGGGGCGTACTTGAGGTTGGGCAAAACGCCGGCATCGATCAGGCGCTGGTTCATCGCTTCATACAGACGGTCGAGGCTCTGCATGACGTGGCGATCAAACAACATATAGAGGATGGTTTTGATCTGCGGCGGAAACGGCGTGGGCGCCAGCGCTTCGCGAAACGCCTGGGCAATCGCGCGCGGACCGAATGGGTTGTTGTCTTCGCCCAGCTTCTGGCCGTTGTTCAACACTGCCAGCCGTTGCTCGAGTGCGAACAGCGGCTCGGCGCAGCGGGCTTTGACCCGGCTGACCATATTGGTGACTTGCAGACTCTCTTCGTAATCTTCGTTTTGAATCAACGACAGATCTTCAGCACGCAACCCTGTCGCGTTCGCTTCGGGCTCGAGCGTGCCTTCAAGAAAATTAGAGAAGTTTTGCGCCACGCGCTGGTGGTAGCTGCGCTCGATTTGCGGTCGCTGCCGACGAATTTCGCGCATGTTGTCGAAAAACAACGACTGCACTTTATTGTTCTCGGCTTTCTCGGCGCATTCAAACAACGTGTCATCAACCTGCCCGAATACCCCAGTGAGGTGTTCGGCCAAACGATTCATCGCGAGCTTGCGGCAACCCTGCACCAGGTCCCCAAAACGCGGTTGAATTCCGCGGCTGGCAAGCGTCTGGTGGGTTCTCGATGGTGGGGGTACGTCCTGCGTGCTCATGGACTGTCCTGTTCAAGCCAAGCGGCTTATGCATCCTGCGGCGATCATATCTCACGCAAACATAGAGTGGCGATCACGTCGCTGCAAATCATTGTCTTAAAAGCTATTTAGGGGGTTGACAGGGTCGCGGATATCCTTAAAATGCAGCGCCTCGATACGGCAAATGGCTAACGCCAAATGACGTAAAGAGATGGAAGCAAGTAGTTCCGCGATAGCTCAGTCGGTAGAGCAAATGACTGTTAATCATTGGGTCCCAGGTTCGAGTCCTGGTCGCGGAGCCAATCTTTCAACCGGGGTATAGCGCAGTCCGGTAGCGCGCCTGCTTTGGGAGCAGGATGTCAGGAGTTCGAATCCCCTTACCCCGACCATTTTTGGGTCGTTAGCTCAGTTGGTAGAGCAGTTGGCTTTTAACCAATTGGTCGTAGGTTCGAGTCCCACACGACCCACCATTTTTGGCTCTTGATGTTTGAAGAGTTAAATCTTAGGTAAAGCGCTTAGCGGCGTGGAACCAACAAAAAAGGCGTCCTTCGGGACGCCTTTTTTGTTTGTGTTTTTTAAAGCCGCCGCATTCGACGGCGGCGCGTGGCAGGCGTGGGCAGAGCTTCGCCCACGCCTGCATCTCGTTGTCAGTGCAGCTTTAAACGTGGCTCCGTCCCACGTCCGATTCGGTCGCTGAGCATCAGCATCATGGTGCGGAACACGCCATACAGCGCCATCTGATGCATGCGATACAGCGACACGTAAAACATCCGCGCCAGCCAACCTTCCAGCATCACGCTGCCGGTGAGGTTGCCCATCAGATTGCCCACCGCCGAAAAACTCGCCAGCGAAATCAGCGAGCCGTAGTCTCGGTAGCGATAAGCCGGAAGCGCTTTGCCTTCAATACGCAGCTTCAGCGATTTGGCCAATAGGGACGCCTGCTGATGCGCCGCCTGCGCGCGAGGCGGTACGTTGCGGCCGTCTTCGCCTTGCGGGCAGGCGGCGCAATCGCCGAAGGCAAAAATATTGTCGTCACGCGTGGTTTGCAGAGTAGGGCGCACTTGCAACTGGTTGATGCGATTGCTCTCCAGCCCATCAAGGTCTTTCAAGAACTCCGGCGCCCGAATCCCCGCCGCCCACACCTTCAAGCTGGCCGGAATCTCTTGGCCCTGCACCGTTTTCAAACTGTCGCGCGTCACCTCGCTGACCGCTGCGTTGGTCAGCACCGTTACGCCGAGCTTTTCCAGGGTTCTATGCACCGGCTGGCCGATGCGCTCCGGTAGCGCGGGCAATACCCGCGGTCCTGCTTCGATCACGGTAATGCGCATGTTTTCCGGCTTGATTCTGTCCAGGCCGTACGCCGCCAACTCATGGGCGGCGTGGTGCAACTCGGCCGCCAGTTCGACGCCCGTGGCCCCGGCACCGACGATGGCTACGCTGATTTGTCCTGTGCTGTCCGCCTGATTGGCGTGGGCGCGCATGTAGTGATTCAGCAATTGCCGGTGGAAGCGTTCGGCCTGCACGCGGGTATCGAGGAACAGGCAATGCTCGGCCGCGCCTGGCGTGCCGAAGTCGTTGGTGGTGCTGCCGACCGCAATCACCAGCGAGTCGTAATCCAGCGTGCGCGCCGGTACGAGCTCTTCGCCGTGTTCATCAACGGTGGCGGCCAATTGAACTTTCTTCGCGGTGCGGTCCAGCCCCTGCATCCGTCCCAACTGAAACTCGAAGTGGTTCCACTTGGCTTGGGCGACATAGTTGAGCTCATCTTCGGACGAGTTCAACGAGCCGGCCGCGACTTCGTGCAGCAGCGGTTTCCAGATGTGGGTGAGGTTGGCGTCAACCAGGGTTACGCGCGCGATGTCGCGTTTACCCAAGGTTTTACCCAGGCGGGTGGCAAGCTCCAGGCCGCCGGCGCCGCCGCCGACAATAACAATGCGATGGGACATGGTGAGTTCTCACAAGGCTTTTAAGGATTCGGGGAAAAGCCGGCAAGGCGAGCGCGAGGCAGCTCATAGCACTAACCGGCTGAGTAAGCGGCTGAGAAGGCCCAGACCAATAACCGAGACCAACACGATTGAAAGCAAAAACCACGGACGGAACGGCCGGCGCTCGACTTGGTGATGCGGCGCGCTGAGGTGCTGGTCGACGCGTTGCTGGTCGTCTGGGCTGAGTCGGCTGGTCATGGCAGGCCTCGTTTGGGATAAATCCATTCTAGTCGTGGGATTTAATCTGGCTCAACGTAAAGCGTGTCCTGCAAACGAATAATCCCACCCTCCAGCACACGGGCGGTAATTCCGCCGTGTCCCCGCGCAGCCTGAAACGTGCCACGCCCCAAGCGTTGTTCGAGGCGGGCACAGGGCTGGCACCAACCGGTGGTTTCCAGCAGTGCCTGGCCCAAGCGGAAGCGCCGGTTCTTCAGGCTGAACAGATTGATGCCGCTCACCGCGATGTTGCGGCGCATGTCGGCCGGCGTGATCGCTTGCTCGGCGGGCCGACCTAACAGCGCGCTGATGACCGCCAAGTGCTCCCATTGAATCAGCGTCACTTGCCGTGCGTTGCGCGGTCCGGGCCGGCTGTGGTCGCCGGTCAAGCCGGCTTCTCGCCGTGCTTCCACTGCATCCAATTCGATCATCGGCTCGCGCGAAACCGGTCGCACACCAATCCAGCGAACCTCGCCGTGTTGCGGTACGTCGGCGATGAGTTCCAACAGCTGACTCATAGACTGATTCCAATATCCAACAGCACCGTGCGGCCAAGGTTGATGCGCAGAAAATCGGGCGCGCCGGGATGGGCGAACAACACCCGAGCGAAGTTCGGTCCTAACACAGACAGCGACCGCCAGCCCTGGTGCAGAAATTCGGTGGGAGGCGGGAAGGCGCTGTTGAAATTGGTGATCTCACGCTTGAGGTTCACGTAGGCGAGCATGTCGAGGTTGGCCACGTCGATACCGCGTTCGCGGTAGCTCGCGGTCTTTTTGCGAAGGGTCGGCGCTAACCGGTTATGCAGTTCGGCGGCGGTAATTTTTTTCGGCCGGGGCTCGTGCTCGACCAATTGGCTGAGGGAATACGCGTTGCGGCGCCGCTCCAGCTCCTGCCGCCATTCATCGTTAAGGCGGCGGCCTTCATCCAGCACGAAAAACACCTCGAAATGGGCGTCGTGAAACAGCACATCAGGCGGGTCTTTTTCAGCGGCGCTGAATTCTTCCAAGCGATGCGGCACATTCAGCGCCTGCAAAAAACGCCGGCATACCCAGCGCTCCCGCTCCCATTTCTGGGCGTTGGAAAGCAGGGCGTTGGCCTGTTCGGCTTGGTCGGTCAGTAGACGCAGGTAGTCGGAATCATCCATGCCCGCCAGTTTAGACGTCTGACAAGGCCGGTGTAGACTGCGATTTCGCCTAGGCAGGAGTCCTCTATGTCGATTCGCCCCGCGCTGCTTACTCGCCGTGCCGCATTACGCGGGCTGGGGAGCGTTCGCGTGTTCGCAGAGGACGTGCCGTCGTGATCGCCGCCGAGTTGCTATCCACCACTACGTTGACGGCCGGCTGGCTGATTTATCTGCTAGTGCTGGCATGGGCCGTATTTCGTTCGCCCTGGCTGGAGCTGTTCAGCGACACGCGCCGCCAGCACTTGCTGTTCGGCACCGTGCTGGGCTTGTTTGTGCTGTGGTTGGTCAGGCGCGATTTCGACGTGGGCGTGTCATTCCATTTTATCGGCATGACAGTCGTGACCCTGTTGCTCGACTGGCCGCTGGCAATCGTCGGCGGCCTGGTCGCCCAGCTCGGCTTGCTCGCCATTGGCCGGCAAG
The DNA here is from genome assembly GCF_979258585.1 of Pseudomonas sp. AC136. Lineage (NCBI taxonomy): Bacteria > Pseudomonadati > Pseudomonadota > Gammaproteobacteria > Pseudomonadales > Pseudomonadaceae > Pseudomonas > Pseudomonas sp. AC136. The sequence goes on along the minus strand of NZ_OZ409865.1, from coordinate 2,250,388 downwards.
ACCTAGCGGCCATCGGCGTGAACGGTGTGTTGCTGGTGCTGGTGCCGGTATTGGTCACCGAGGTGTGCGCGCTGTGGGTAGAGCGCCGGCAATCGCAGAATCTGTTCGTCTATATCTTCTGTTCCGGCTTTTTTCCGGCCGCGTTGGCCGCACTGCTTTGCGTGCTGTTGGGCCTGTGGGTGCTGTGGCTGGACGGCCGCTTTCCGATGCCGTTCTGGCTGGAAGACTTTGTCGGCTACCTGTGGCTGGTGATGTTTCCGGAGGCGTTTATCAACGGCACGCTGGTCACTGCGCTGGTGGTGTTCAAACCCGAATGGCTCGAGACCTTCAACCGCGATCGCTACCTGCAAGCGCCGTGGAACGATGATGAGTGATTCGCCGTTTTTATAGCGCTGCGCTGCTTGATCACGATCAGTTTTCGCGCCGAGCACGATTGTCACGCTCCAGCCCAGCCGCACCGGCATAAACCGAGGAGATCGCGAGATGAGTGCACACGCATGGGCCACACAGCAGCTGCAGCGCAGCCTGGAAGACGCTGGCACTCAAGGGCTTGAAACGAGCTTGGCGTTGAGGGCAATGCTCAGCGCGGTGATCGAACAGAGCAAGCACCACCGCAGCCCTGCGGACCTGGCACAGGAACTGCAGTTTCTCGCCGATAACCTGGACGACGACCGCGACTACAGCTTTATGCGGCCCTGAAACTCAGTGGCGTTGCGGCGGAACGTCGAAATCGCTGGAGAAGACGTCGTCTTCCACAGGGTCGCCCGGAATCGCATGTTCGCCGGACGCCCAGGCGCCAAGGTCGATCAACTTGCAGCGTTCGCTGCAAAACGGGCGAGTGACATTCTTCGGCGTCCATTCGACGGGGGCGCCGCAGGTAGGGCATTTAACGATGGGAGCAGGGCTCATGGCTGGCCTCCATGAAGAGTGAGATAGAAGCGGTGCAAGCGTTCAACTTCGGCTTGCAGCCAGGGTAAATCGCGGTCATTGAGCAACACGTCGTCCGCATGTTTCAAGCGGTCCTCGCGCAAGGCCTGGGCCTTGAGAATCGCATGGACCTGCTCCTGGGAGGCGCTATCGCGCAGCATCGTGCGCTCCAGTTGCAGGCTTTCGGGGGCGTCGACCACCAGCACTCGTTGCGTCAGCTTGTATTGACCCGACTCGATCAACAGCGGCGAAACCAGGATGGCGTACGGCGACGTGGCGCTCGCCAAGCTGGCCATGATTTCTTCGCCAATCAGCGGATGCAACAGCGTTTCGAGCCAGCGGCGTTCTTCCGGCGCTTGAAAGATAAGGCCGCGTAACGCCGTGCGATCGAGTTCTCCATTGGCTTGCAGCACCTGCGGGCCGAAGTGCTCGACGATGGCAGCCAAGGCCGGCTTGCCCGGCTCAACCACCCAGCGCGCGGCGTGGTCGGCGTCGACGCAGTGGACGCCTAGATCGATGAAGTGCTGCGCGACGGCGCTCTTGCCACTGCCGATGCCGCCAGTGAGCCCAAGAATCCAGGGTGTAGTCATTTAAATCCGGCGATTTGCAGATAGGTGCCGGTTATTTGATCACCCCAGAGCAGCGCAATCCAGCCGGCAATTGCCAGGTAAGGGCCAAAGGGAATCGGTGTGCTGGTTTCAGCGTTACGCAAACGCAGCATGATCACCCCCAACACCGCGCCCACCAGCGAGGACAGCAGAATCGTCAGCGGCAACACCTGCCACCCGCCCCACGCCCCGAGCATGGCCAGCAACTTGAAGTCGCCATAGCCCATGCCTTCCTTGCCCGTCACCAGCTTGAACAGCCAATACACCGACCACAAACTCAGGTAGCCGGCGACTGCGCCGAACAATGCGTCCTGCGCAGTGGCAAACAAGCCAAACTGATTAACGATCAAGCCGACCCACAACAGCGGCAACACCAACGCGTCCGGTAGCAACTGGTGGTCCGCATCAATCAGGCTCATCGCCAACAAACCCCACGTCAGCAACAGCATCGCGCCGGCTTGCCAAGTGAAACCGAAATGCCAAGCGACATAAGCCGAGAGAAAGCCGCAGGTGAGCTCGACCAAGGGGTAGCGTTTGCTGATCGGAGCTTTGCAGGAAGAGCATTTGCCGCGCAGGGCGAGCCAACTGACGACCGGAATGTTTTCCCATGCTTTGATTTCGTGGTTGCAATGCGGGCAGCTGGAGTTGGGCAGTATCAGGTTGAACGTTTTGCCCTTCGGCTCTGGCGGCAGCTCCAGAATTTCCCGCGCCTGGTTTTGCCAATCGCGCTTCATCATCACCGGCAGGCGATAAACCACCACGTTGAGGAAGCTGCCTACCAGCAGGCCGAGGATTAGGGTGCAAAAAACAAAGGCCAGCGAATCGCTGGCCAGGAGTTGGAATAGAGACATGTTTTTAAACTACGGCACCCAACTGGAAGATAGGGAGATACATCGCTACGACCAAGCCGCCAACCAAGACGCCGAGAATCGACATGATCAGGGGCTCCATCAGCGCGGTCAGGCCGTCTACGGCGTTATCTACTTCGGCTTCGTAATACAGCGCGACTTTGTCGAGCATCATATCCAGGGAACCGGACTCTTCGCCGATAGCTGTCATTTGCACAGCCATTGATGGGAACACGCCGGTCGACTTCATCGAGAAGTTCAGTTGCATACCCGAGGTCACGTCCTGCTTGACCTTGTTTACTGCGTTTCTGAAAACAATGTTGCCGGTGGCGCCAGCAACTGAATCAAGGGCTTCTACAAGTGGTACGCCGGCAGCGAACGTGGTTGCCAAAGTGCGGGCATAACGGGCAACGGAAGACTTGTAAATGATATCGCCGACGATGGGGGCCTTCAGGAGTGTGCGGTCCAAGCCATTGCGGAATTTTTCGGAGCGCTTATTGATCTCGATAAATCCGACCACTACCACAACGATACCGATCAGAAAGAGATACCAAGTTTCGGTTAGCCCTCGCGAAAGATTTACCACCATCTGGGTAAAGGCTGGAAGTTCAGCACCAAAGTTTTTAAACACCGACTCAAACTGCGGCACCACCTTCAGAAGAAGAATGGCGGTCACGATCACGGCAACACACACAACCGCGATCGGGTAGTTCATTGCCTTTTTGATCTTTGCTTTCAGTGCTTCAGTTTTTTCTTTGTAAGTAGCAACGCGGTCCAGCAAATTTTCCAGCGCACCGGCTTGTTCACCAGCGTCTACTAGATTGCAGAACAAGTCATCAAAGTACATCGGGCGGGTTCGCAGTGCGGCAGCGAAACTATTACCGGCCGCGACGTGCTGTTTGATCTCATCCACCAGCTTGCGCATGTTGGGGTTGTCGAGCCCTTCGCCAATGATGTCGAAGGACTGCAACAGCGGCACCCCAGCCTTCATCATGGTCGCCATTTGCCGAGCAAACAGCGCGATATCCATGGGCTTAATTTTTTTGCCGGCACTGAACAGGGAAACCGGTTTTTTGCGCACCTTGGTCGGGTTGATGCCCTGCTTGCGAAGTTGTGCTTTTACCAGTGCAGGATTCTGGCCGCTTGTTTCGCCCTTCAGCTTGGAGCCTTTACGATCAGTGCCTTCCCAGGTGAAGGTGCTGGTTTTTAATGCTTTAGCGGCCATGACTTAATCCTTAGTGACGCGGTTCACTTCTTCGAGGCTGGTGACTCCCTGCATGGCCTTCAGCAGTGCCGAGGTGCGTAGGTCGTTAAAGCCATCTTTGCGCATCTGCACCGAAATATCGATGGAGTTGCCTTCCTCCATGATAATGCGTTGCAGCGCAGGCGTGTTTTTAACCACTTCATATATTCCGACTCGGCCTTTGTAACCGCCGTTGCAGTTATCGCAGCCAACCGGGCCGTAAATCTTGAAGGTGCCGATTTTGTCAGCTGGGAAACCTTCTTCTATCAACGTCTCTGGTGGAATCGGCACTTCTTTTTTACACACGCTGCAAAGCTTGCGCGCCAGGCGCTGGGCAATGATCAGGTTGACCGATGTAGCGATGTTAAAAGACGGCACACCCATGTTGCGCAAGCGTGTGAGGGTTTCAGCCGCGCTGTTGGTGTGCAGCGTCGACATCACCATATGGCCCGTCTGCGCAGCCTTGATGGCAATGGATGCGGTATCCAAATCCCGGATCTCGCCGACCATGATGATATCCGGATCCTGACGCAGGAAAGATTTCAACGCGGCGGTGAAGTCCATGCCCTGTTTCGGGTTGACGTTGACCTGATTGATACCTTCCAGGTTGATTTCCACCGGGTCTTCTGCGGTGGAAATATTGACGTCCACAGTGTTGAGAATATTCAGGCCGGTGTACAGCGAAACGGTTTTGCCGGAGCCAGTCGGGCCGGTTACCAGAATCATCCCCTGCGGCTGCTTGAGGGCTGACATATAAAGCTCTTTCTGCGATTCCTCGTAGCCGAGGGCGTCGATGCCCATCTGCGCGCTGGAGGAGTCGAGAATCCGCATCACGATCTTTTCGCCCCAGAGAGTGGGGCAGGTGCTGACGCGAAAGTCGATGGATTTGGTTTTCGAAATACGCATCTTGATGCGGCCGTCTTGCGGCTTGCGGCGCTCGGAAATATCCAGGCTGGCCATCACCTTCAAGCGGGCGGAAATTCGGGGTGCCAATTGGATTGGCGGGCGGGCGATTTCGTGAAGAATGCCGTCGGTACGAAAGCGTACACGGTAGCTTTTCTCATAAGGTTCGAAGTGCAGGTCGGACGAACCCATTTTGATGGCGTCCAACAGCATCTTGTTTACGAAGCGTACAACCGGTGCGTCGTCGGCCTCCTGGCTTTCTTCCTTGCCAGGCCCATTCTCGTCGACCGTTTCGATATCTAGATCGAGGTCACCAAGGTCGTCCATTGCACTGCTGGCGCTGTCGAAGAATTTTTCGATGGCGTCGCCTAGCTTGTCGTCTTCCACCAAGATGGCTTCAGTGTTCAGACCGGTGCTGAATTGCACATCCGTGATGGCTTGGTGGTTGGTGGGGTCGGAAATCCCAACAAATAATTTGTTGCCGCGACGCCATAGAGGCAGAACGCGGTGCTGCCGCATAAGCTTCTCAGCTATGAGATCCCTAGGCTGGCTTTCTTTATCCAAGCTAGTCAAATCTAAAAAGGCTACCCCAAATTGGTCGGCCGCCAATTCAGCCAGCTGGCGGCTTCTCACCAGCTTGTTTTGAACCAGATAGGTTACGAGCGAAGTTTTGTTACGCTGAGCTTGAACATGAGCCTGCTTAGCGCTTTTTTCATCAAGCAGCTCCGCGAGCACGAGTTGTTTAGCCAGGCCAGACAGGTTGACTATGTCATTCATAGATGGAACTCGAGATGTACGTTGGCATGCATTCTAGACGTATGTGATTGCCAACTATAAACCAGCATTCGCAGCAGACAGGCGGTATCCCATGCTGAAGGCACACTCTTAGAACGATCGTTAGCGATCCAGATATTCTTTGCTATAGAAAAAGGCCGCATGTGCGGCCTCTTCTTATGTCGTCTTTCGATGCGTCTTGCTATCAGTTGCCTGCAGCAGGAGCAGCGGCAGTGGCGCGGCAGTTGGCTGGCAGAAACTTTTTCTTGATGGTCGTAGCTTGAGTGGTGCAATCCCATACGATCGAGCCAGTGGAGTGGTCATCGTCAATTGCATTGCCGTTGATGGTTGGGACGAGGGCGAGCTTGTTATCCGTGCCGAGCTGCGGAATGTCCATGGTAACGGTGATAGCGCCAGTATCAGCGATAGCTACGTCACTGATGAGCTTGGTTTTCAGGTTGGCGATGTCGGCGAGAACTTCAGTTTTATAAGCGGAGATACCCGCTTCGCCTTTATCGGCAAACGCGTCAGTAACACCGACTTTCAGGGCGCTGGCAGCGATAAAGCCTTCCGATACCTTGGCGCGAACGGTGTAGTCCTGATATGCCGGCAGGGCGATGGCAGCCAAGATACCGATGATCGCAACTACGATCATCAATTCGATAAGGGTAAAGCCTTTCTGCATAGTCTTCATGTAATGCTCTCCGGGGTTGTAAGTAGCAACGTCTTAGTTGCGTTGCAGGAGATATTGCAGCTTGCGTGCCAGGTTTTACGCGTCCCTTATTTGGCACTTCTTTTGGGCTTTTTTCGCTTGGTCTCACCGCCTGTGGTTTCACGCGGTGGCGGTAACTGACAAAAAGCGTCATCTGACAAGGTCGTGGGATGTCACCTACGGCTATTGGCCACCATTGCAGGCTTGCAACCCCCGGAGTCAATACGATTCGTCTCGCTTGCGTGATCGGGTAACCATTGCGCTTACCGCTTTTGAATGCCGCCTGATTTCCCTGCTAGATTGCCGACCACATCTGCTTACAGGAGGTTGCTGTGCCCATTCGCATCAAGGCTTTCGCCCTGCATCTGTTGATTTCCGCAGCGATTGGCGTGCTGTCGCTGCTGCTCATCTTCATGGTTTGGTATCCCGAGCCGCTGTATACGGCGTTGGGCGTGACCCACGTTTTTTTGATGTTGTTGGCGATCGACGTGTGCCTAGGCCCGGCGCTTACGTTGCTTATCTATAAGGAAGGCAAGAAGAGCCTCAAATTCGACTTGGCAGTAATTGCCGCGCTTCAGCTGTCGGCGTTGGTCTATGGGCTCTGGTCTGTGGCGGAAGGGCGGCCGGCTTGGCTTGTGTTTAACGCTGACCGATTCGATGCGGTGCGGGTGTTGGATATTGATACTCGGGACATTGGCAATGCGCCTGCCGCGTATCAGTCGGCCCCGCTATTTGGCCCCAAGTGGGTTGGGGCAGAGAACCCTGCCGACGTGCAAGAGCGCAATAACATTACTTTCGAGGCCACTAAAGGCGGGCCGGACCTGGCCCAGCGGCCAAAGCTCTATAAGCCCTTGGAGGACATGGCCTCAGCGGTACGTTTGCAGGCCAAGCCCCTCGATGAGTTGAAGCGCTTCAATAAAGACGACTCGGTCGCCGCCGCGTTGAGCGAGTACCCGGAGGCAGACGGTTGGCTACCGCTTATGGCTAGCGTTAAACCGATGGTGGTGCTGGTCGACCGAAAAGCGGGCCAGGTCGTGGCAATTGTCGATCTGAATCCCTGGAACTGACGGAAGCGGCCTGCCTGCGGTGCGGTTGAGTCAAATGCTCAACCGCATCGACAAATCCACCGCCTTAACATCCTTAGTCAACGTGCCAATCGACACGTAATCCACCCCCGTCTCAGCAATCACCCGCAGTGTCGTTTCATTAATACCGCCCGACGCTTCCAGCTTCGCCTTGCCGGCGGTCATTGCCACCGCCGTGCGCATCTCATCCAGGCTCAGTTCGTCGAGCATGATGATGTCGGCCCCCGCATCCAGCGCTTCTTGTAGTTCTGCCAAGCTCTCTACCTCCACTTCCACCGGCTTGCCTGGCGCAATGCCATGGGCGGCTTTAATGGCTTGCGCGATGCCGCCGCACGCGGCGATGTGGTTTTCTTTTATCAAGAAAGCGTCGTACAGGCCGATGCGGTGGTTATGGCAACCGCCTTGGGTGACGGCGTATTTCTGTGCCAGGCGCAGGCCAGGCAGGGTTTTTCGGGTGTCGAGCAGCTTCACGCCGGTGCCTTCGACGAGGTCGGCGTAGTGGCGGCAGCGGGTGGCGACGGCGGAGAGGGTTTGCAGGAAGTTGAGGGCGCTGCGCTCGCCGGTGAGCAGGGCGCGGGCGGGGCCTTCGAGGTGAAACAAAGCTTGGTTAGGCTGCACACGATCGCCGTCCTGAACTTGCCAGTGCACAGCGACGCGCGGATCTATTTGGGCAAATACGTTGTCAACCCAAGCGCTGCCGGCTATGACGGCAGCGTCGCGGGTGATGATGGTGGCGTGAGCAAGGCGTTCGGCGGGGATCAGTTGGGCGGTGATGTCGCCGCTGCCGACGTCTTCACGAAGAGCACGGCGTACGTTGGCTTGAATTTCTGCGCCAAGGTCGGCGAGGGCAAGGTTCGGCATTGGGAGCTCCCGTTTCGGATGGGAGCAATTATAAGGAGGCGAAGGTCTCTGTGCAGCGCCATTTATTTAGGCGGATCTGTGCGGAGTTTCGCGCGTTGGTCGTCCGTTAGTAGCCGTTTGGAATCAGATGCGGTACATGTGTGATGTAGGTCATATCTGGGCAAGAAGTAGGGTTTCATCTTGCTCCGGCTCTCTATAATCGCTTTTACTGCTTATTATTGACGCCATGCCCTTGACGTAAAACGGATGACGCTCAGTTGATCGTTATGCAGATGTGAGAGCCAGATGGCCGGTCTGCGGGAGAGTTGCAATGACTGATGCGAAAGTGGTGCACCTCAATAAGGTTGCCCCCGAGCACTCGCCAACATCACCGGCGGGGAGGCTGCCCGTGGCACTCATTCACGTGCGCGACAAAGCTGCTCAGCAGCTGAAACAAGCCTTGCAGGCGTTGTTCGACAACGCGGACGACACCCTCTTCGAGATGGCCGACCGCGCGACCAGTAACGCCGAGCAGAACGCCTTTTTCGAGGCCATGCGTGACCTGCGTCTGAAGCGCAAGGGCATTGAGCGCGGCTTCCTGCAGAAAGTCTTCGAAACCTTCGCCAACCTTAACCAGTACGAAATCGGCCGCGCGCCGCAGTTGGACGCCGTGTCGTTCGACACCCTGGCGTTGGTGCAAAACGATGAGCTGGAAGAGACCGTAGCGCTGGATTCCATGGTCGCCAAGGTGATGAGCCGTGATTCGGTTGCTCTCGGCCACCTGACCACGCGGATCAACGCGATGGTCAGCAAGAAAATCGACGACAAAACCAACCCGCTCGGTCCGACCGTTCTCTGTGAATTTTTCCTGGAGGCCTGCAGCCGTCTGGGCGTTGAGATCAAGGTCAAGCTGATCATTCTCAAGCTGTTTGAGAAATATGTACTGGCTGACCTCGACCAACTCTATTCCGACACCAACGAACAGCTGATTCAGGCCGGCGTATTGCCAGAGCTGAAGACGGCCCCGGTGCGTCGTAAAGCCGGTCCGGCCAGCAGTGGTATGCGCAGTTCTTCCGCCGCCGGTGCGCCTGGCGAAGCCAGCCACAGTGGCGGTTACGCCGATGAAGGCGTGCAGGAAGTGTTCGGCGTGCTGCAAGAGCTGTTGTCGCAAGTGCGCGGCAGTGGCCTGCCGCGTCGCGAAATGCCGGCCGACGCCTTGCCGATTTCCAGCAATGACTTGATGCGTCTGCTTTCGCATATGCAGCAGCGCCCGGCGTTCACTACCGCCGTGCAAGACGACTTCGACCTGCGCAACCAACTGGAACAACTGCTGGTGCGCGCCAGCGCCAAGAGCGGCAAGTCGCGCGTGGTCGGTGAGGTTGATGAGGACGTCATCAATCTGGTGTCGATGTTGTTCGAGTTCATCCTCGACGACCGCACCCTGTCCGACTCGCTGAAAGCGCTGATTGGCCGTCTGCAAATTCCGATGTTGAAGGTCGCGGTTCTCGATAAAACCTTCTTCAGCCGTGGCAGCCATCCGGCGCGCCGTCTACTCAACGAAATTGCTGCGGCCGCCTTGGGCTGGGCAGAGCAGGACGACGCCCAGCGCGACAGCCTGTATCAGAAGATCGAAAGCATCGTGCAGCGCCTGCTTAACGATTTCGTTGACGATCCGGCGATTTTCTCCGAATTGTTGGCCGATTTCCTCGCCTTTACCGGCGATGAGCGTCGCCGCAGCGAGTTGCTCGAGCAACGTACCCGTGATGCCGAAGAGGGCAGCGCCAAGGCTGAACTGGCCCGTCGCGAAGTCGAACATGCGTTGAATGAACGTCTGCTCGGTAAAACGCTGCCCGAAGTGGTGGTGCGCTTGCTCCAAGAAGCCTGGAGCAAAGTGATGATGCTCACCTGCCTCAAACACGGCGTGAATTCGCCGGAGTGGGACGCGGCGCTGAGCACCATGGACGATTTGGTCTGGAGTGTGGCCCCGCATGAAGATCCCGAGGCGCGTCTGCGTCTGCTGGAACTGGTGCCCGGCCTGCTGAAAGCCCTGCGCGAAGGCATGGCCAGCGCGGCGTTCGACCCGTTCTCCACCAGCGAATTTTTCAGTCAGCTGGAAAACCTGCATGTACAGGCGTTCCAGCGCTTCAAACGGCCGATGCCTGAGGCGGTTGAACCTGACGCCAATGCAGCCGCAGCAGACGGCGACGCACCGCTGCTGGAGCTGCCGCCTGAAGACGAAGTCGAGGCGGTTGCCGTGCCGGCGATGGTCGAGGTCGTTGAAGAAATCGTGCTGCTGGCGCCGGGTGAAAACCGCCTGCCGGAACCAGAAATGGTGCTGCCGGACGACGACGAAGGCCTGGCCCGTGTCGACAGCCTTGTGGTCGGTAGCTGGGTCGAGTTTCAGGAAGACGAAGAGCACAAAGTGCGTTGCAAGTTGGCGGCGATCATCAAGCCGACCGGCAAGTACATCTTCGTTAACCGCACGGGCATGAAAGTACTCGAGAAAACTCGTATGGGTCTTGCGGTGGAGTTCCGCCGCAACGCGATTCGTCTGCTCGACGATGCGCTGTTGTTTGACCGTGCCCTGGAGTCGGTAATCGGTAACTTGCGCCGGTTGAAAAACGCCTAAGCGCTACGTGCTGTTCCAACAACGCCCGGCCTTTGCCGGGCGTTGTCGTTTTCAGGGTTGGCCGCGGCGGTGGCCTGCTCTAGAGTGGTCGGCAGTTTGCGGCCCGGTTGCAGCGGGCCTGCCAAGGAGAATGTATGCAGTTGGACCCCACCACCGGCTGGTGCGACGGTATCCGCCATTGCCCGTCGCCAAATTTCAACGAGCGGCCCAATGGGGAAATTTCGCTGCTGGTGATTCACAACATCAGCCTCCCGCCGGGGCAATTCGGTACGGGAAAGGTGGTTGAGCTGTTTCAGAATTGCCTATGTGCTGACGAGCATCCGTACTTTGCCGGCATCGCCGAGCTGCGTGTGTCGGCGCATTTTTTAATTCAGCGCGATGGCAGCGTCATCCAGTTCGTGTCCTGCCTGGACCGTGCCTGGCACGCCGGCCTGTCGTTGTTTGAAGGACGCGACAACTGCAATGATTTTTCTATAGGCATTGAGTTGGAAGGCACCGACGACCAGCCGTTTACCGCTATTCAATATGCGGTGCTCGCGCAACTCAGTGCGCAGTTGTGCGCGGCATACCCCGCTATCAGCCCTGAGCGGATCTGCGGCCACAGCGATATCGCGCCAGGCCGTAAGACCGATCCGGGTGAATGTTTCGAGTGGCCGCGTTTTTTTGCCGGCCTGGCAGATCAAGGAAAGGCGGGCGAACGCCCGTCGTCAGAGGGAGGCGTGTCATGAGTTTTCTAGTGCTGCTCTTGGTGTTGTGGGTCGAGAAGTTCTCGTCCTGGCGCGCCAGAATCCAGCAAGACGGTGCCTGGTTGCGCCTGTTGGCGTGGGCCGAGCGGCAAGCCGCGTTTCGCCATAATCCGTGGCTGCAACTGGCGATGTTAGTGTTGGTGCCCGTCGCGGCGCTGGCCGTATTGCTCGCGGTGTTGGGTGTTCCGTTGCACGGTTGGCTGACGTTGCCGGTGCATTTGTGGGTGCTGGTTTACAGCCTGGGCCGCGGCGATCCACTGGTGGCGCTGGGGCCGTTTCGCGACGCCTGGCGCCGCGAAGATGTAGAAGGGGCGTACTTGGTGGCGCAACGTGATTTGAACGTCGAAGCGCCCGACCCCGACAGCCTGTTGCAGCAAGCGCAGGGTTTTCTTCTGTGGCAGGGCTATCAGAGCTTCTTCGCGGTGATCTTTTGGTACGCGTTGCTGGGGCCGTTGGCGGCGATTGCCTATCGGCTGTTGGCGTTGACCGTTGAGCACGCTGAAGACCCCGCCTTGCGCGCCCGCGCGGGGCAATGGCGACATGCGTTCGACTGGTTGCCGGTGCGCCTGCTGGCCGGCAGCTTTGCGCTGGTCGGCAGCTTTGTGGCGGTGAGCCGCGTGCTGCTCAATGAATTGCTGAACTGGAATATTTCGGCGGCTCAATTAATCGCCAACAGCGGTCGTGCGGCTGAAGATTTTGGCGCGCCGACCTTGGGCGAAAGCGGCGTATCGAGCCTCGACGGCTTGTGGCAACTGCTGGTGCGCGCCGGGGTGTTTTGGTACGCCGGTTTTGCCGTCTGGACATTATTGTTTTAGCCCCGTCACGGAACCACTGGTCGGGCTGAAACGCCCGCGCTGGCTGGGGTTGCGTTGCCATGGGGTGTGAAGTGCCATCACTCAGATCAATGGCCCTTCCTGGCGATGGACGCTCACTTAACCTTAAGTTACAAAGGTGCGTGCCGATATCGGGTATACAGAATGCCGCGCCCGGCAGTTTGTGACTCGTGTCACGCTCACTGCACGGTTAATGCGCACTGCGACGCGCACGGGTCGACAGAGACGAAAGCGATTGACCCCCGCTGCGTCCCCGCTCTGCCCTGTGACGATCCAATAACAATAATGTGATCAGGAGACGTCTTGTGAAGACCGTGCTGTATCCGGCCATCGCGCTGATGAATCGCCTCAGTTTTGGTATGAAATTCAGCTTGATCAGCGTCCTGTTCTTTCTGCCGATGCTGGTTACCAACTTCTATCTCGTGCAGGACTCGTATAACGAGTTCATCGGCACGCGCGCCGAGCTGCAAAGCCTCGACTTGATGAGCGCTAGCCTCAAGTTGCGCGGCGACCTTGAAAACCTCAACGACATGGTCGAGATCAACGCTGCCGTCGGCCAATCCGGCAAGGCGGGCGATCTCGAAGCGCGTATTGGCGCGCTGAGCAAACGCATCGAAGCTGACCTGCTCAAGCTCGAACCGGTGGTCACCGATGCCGACCAGATCGAGCTGTTCATCTCCAAGCGTGACGAGCTGGTAAAAGCCCTGCAGGCCGCTGACGCCGAAACGTCGTTGCAGAGCAAAGCGCCGATGATCGAGAAGCTGCAGGGCAACATGCAGGTGCTGATCAAGATCATCGCCAACCAGGCCGGCCTCAGCCAAGACAACCAGACCACCGTGCGCCAGATGATCGAGCTGGTCACCAACGGCACCACTTCCGTCACCGCAGCCCTGAGCACTGGTCGCTCGCTGGGCGCAGCGTCGCTGGCGCAAGGCTTCCTCAACTCCTCCGCGAGCGGCAAGTTCGATGAATTGCTGTTGCTGCTGGAAAAACTCCACGCTGAGTACGGCCTGACCATCAACGACGCGCTCGATGGCAGCCCGGCTGCACAAGAAGCGTTGAAAAGCCTGGCCGAAGCCAGCCGCGCCACATTGAAAGAAAGCAGCACGTTCTTCGAAGACCAAGTGGTGATGGCCGACTCCCTGGACGAGCCGTGGCAGGGGTTCTACGACAAAGTGTCGGCGTCGATGGAAAAAACCTACCAACTGAACGACGCCGCCTTGGTGTTCCTCAAGCAACAACTGCAAAAACGTCTGGAGCGTAAGCAAACCCAGATGGTGCTGTTGGTGGTGGCGCTGCTAGTGGTGTTCATCCTCATCGGCTATCTCTACGGCGCGTTTTATGTGTCCACCCGCACCACGCTGAAAAGCCTCGGCAAGGTAATGGACCAAGTCGCGGCCGGCGACATGACCGTCAGCTTCCGCGCCCAGAGTCGTGACGAACTCGGCGAATTGGGTGAAGTGTTCAACGGCACCGTGCAGAAGATTCACCACCTCATTGAGCGCGTCGGCCACACGGTTAGCGCCGTAGGCGTGCAGGCCGACCGGGTGGAAGACGTGTCCGCGCAAAGCAACCAGGCCGTCGCTGGGCAGCGTAGCCAGATCGAACAAGTGGCCACGGCGATGAACCAGATGTCCGCCACCGCGCAGGAAGTTGCCCGTAGCGCCGCGGCCGCCGTAGACAGCGCGCAAAGCGTTAATCACGAAACCGTCAACGGTCGCGCGCTGGTGGAATTGCAGGTTGGCAGCATCCAACGGCTGGCCGATGAGATTGACCAGTCGGTAACCGTCATTAATCAACTGGCCAGCGACAGTGCCTCGATCAGCCAAGTGCTCGACGTGATCAAAGGCATCGCTGAACAAACCAACCTCTTGGCCCTAAACGCGGCCATCGAGGCAGCGCGTGCTGGCGAGCAGGGTCGTGGGTTTGCCGTGGTGGCCGACGAGGTCCGCAACCTGGCCAAGCGCACCCAGCAGTCCACTGAAGAAATCGAAAAGATGATTGCCAAGCTGCAAGGCGGCGTCGGTGCAGCGGTCAAAACCATGCACAGCAGTCACAGCATGGCCGACAACACCGTGGCCGAGTCCGGCAAGGTGCAGGTGGCGCTGGAAAATATTCTTGGTGCGGTGGGCATGATCGTCGACCAAAACCAGCAGATCGCGGCGGCAGCGGAGCAGCAAACAGCTGTGGCGCACGACATCGACCAGAACATCGTCGAAATCAACCTGGCCGGCGAGCGCACGGCTGAAGGCGCAAGCCAGACCGAGCAAGCGAGCCGTGAACTGTCGGGCGAAGTGGCCCATCTCAAGCAACTGATCAGCGCGTTCCGCGTATAGCCACGACTCACGTTCTTTGGCTAAGCACCCCGCGCTCGGCGGGGCTGCGTTAAGGGGCAATAACGATTGATCGCGTATCAACGGTTATTGCCCTTTTTTCTTGCCAACCTGATTGCCCGACTTCTTCTTTCAGGCGGTTTCGCCAAACCGCAGCGCAGGGTCTGTAGTCTCGGTCGGTAGGATCGCTGCCGACAAAATAGGCCGACCTACGTCTACTCAATACGCGCGTCGTTAAGGTTCTGGCTCTTTTTGAGTTCGGGGCCGGTTATGAACAAGGGTTGCTTTCGTCTAGTTTTCAGTACGATTTTCGGTTGCTTGATTCCCGTCGCGGAAATCGCGCGCTCTCGACGCAAGCCTGGCCAATGCCCGGATGGCTTAATCGACGCGATGCCATTGCGCATCCAGCCGGCTCCCATTCTCAAGCCACTTTCGCTAGCTGTGCTGCTTGCTGGTTTACCGAATTGGGCCGCCGCAGAAATTCTCCTAGACCGGATGTCGCCAGGCCCCAGCGTCATCAGCTCAGCTAATGGAGTGCCCGTAATCGAGATTGCCAACGGTTGTTGATTTGACCACGCCTGCTGATCTTGCTAAGTATGATCTTACTGATTATCGGCCTTCTAACGCGGGCGAGGCTGTATCTAAATTGAGAGGTTATGCGGCGGAGTTTCAACTGGTCAACCGAAACCCACATAACTCTATAGCCGACGCAACTTCTGGAGGACTGGGTATTAAATTGACTTACCCTGATGGCTCAGTCGCTCACAACGAAGTTAAGTATTTAAATATACCCGTTAGTGACCTGCACACTAAGGAGACGGGTTGGCTCAACAGTGTTGCGGCGGATATAAACGAAGCCCGTACGGCGGCGAAAGACGCTGATAAATGCGTGGCGATACATTGCACGACAGGGGTTGGGCGCACGGGGATGGTCATTGTGGCGGCGCAACTGCAGACGGCTTATCTCAACCGAAAACTGGACACCCACAATACGAAACACGTAGTGGACGAGATGATTCTGGCTTTACGCACTCAGCGTAGCGATAAGATGGTGCACAACGCTACCCAGTATCGGATGCTTCGAAATTATGCGAATGATTTGACGGTCGGAAAGTTCGACGCCAGTTTCCCTGTTTATCAAAAGCTGGACGCTGCGACTGCAACGGCTGACAGGACGCAATATGTCTACAACGTGCCGTTGAGTGCGTCATCAAGCGGTGCGCATGCCTGGCCCGATGGGAATACTTCGGACCGATATGTGATGCTTCCCGCTGATTTCCCGAGTGCCGGCGGCAGTGCCGCAGTTCCGAAGGTTAAACCGATACCGAAACCGCGTAAAAAACAGAGACCTGTAGGTGAAGAATTTCCTCTCGCGGTAGAGCCTATTGGGCCAAATCCGTTTCACCCTACCCAACAGCCTAAGCGGAATGACGGTAATTAACGCTGTTTTACGATAGTTCTAAGGTACGGATGAATTAAGTGTCAGCCTGAATCAATAAAAGGAACATCGCTAAAGTCTTTGCGATAAATAATTAAGTCCAGCCAAACAGGGCTCGCGCGTTACCGGTAGTAGTCCGCGCGAGCTCTAGCGTGTTCACACCAAGCAACTGAGCGAGCGCCTGGCAAATTTCGGGAAGATGTTCGGGACTATTGCGCTGGTTGGGGTACATGGCTGGCGCCATATCCGGAGAATCCGTTTCCAGCACGATGGCCTCCAGAGGCAGTCGCTGCACCGTCTTGCGCAAGCGCAAGGCCTGCGGCCAGGTGGCGGCACCGCCAAGCCCCAATTTAAAGCCCAACTTCATGTATTCACGGGCTTCCTCATAGCTCCCCGCAAACGCATGAATGATGCCAGGGCGTTTCAAGTTGAAGCGCTTGAGCGTGGCGATCACCTGCGCGTGGCTGCGACGCACGTGCAAAAGCGGCGGTAGTTCAAAGTCGGCCGCCAGGGCGAGTTGTGCTTCGAACAGGGTTTGTTGGCGGTCGCGGTCCAGCTCTGGCAGGTAATAGTCCAAACCGAACTCGCCCACGGCGCAGAGCTTTTTGTCGCCGGCCAAGCGTTCCAGCCAGGTGCGCAATTCGTTTAGGTGGTCGGGGTGGTGCTGCTCCAGGTAAACGGGATGCAGGCCGAGGGCCGCATAGAGGCTGTCGTTTTCCTGGGCCAAGTCCCATACGCGCTGCCAGTTGCTCTGATAGACGCCGAGCACTACTAAACGCTCCACTCCTTTGTCTCGGGCATTCGCCAAGAGCTGGCTGCGATCGGCATCGAAGTCGGGGAAGTCGAGGTGGGTGTGGGTGTCGATTAGGCGCATGGGGAGTAGGGTAAATGGATTTACGTGGGCGTGCCAAAGGGTTGCGAGGGGCGGCGACGGAGGCGGAGCGGGTGATGTGGTTTAGGTTGAGGGACCGGCGTTTTTTGGGGCTTAAGTTCAGGCGTCAGGTGCCGCTTGGGCGATACATCGTGGATTTCGTTTGCAGGGAGTTGAAGCTGATTGTTGAGCTCGACGGCGGCCAGCACTCAGAACAAGTTGGATACGATAACTGTCGTAGCGATTGGCTGAGGACCCAGGGATATAGCGTGTTGCGCTTCTGGAATAATCAGGTATTTGGCGAGATGGACTCGGTTATGGAAGCGTTGCGGATTTGGGTGGAACAGCAAGGGCGGCCCTCACCCCCAGCCCCTCTCCCGCAGAGCGGGAGAGGGGAGACCGGCCCGACCGAGTTGCGCCGATTAGAACCCCTCTCCCGCTTGCGGGAGAGGGGCAGCGGTGAGGGGCCGTTGAGGCAACATCACTAAATCAATGATGTTCCCGCGTAGCCCTGAACTTCACCTCAGGCCAGCGCTCTTCCATCAAGCTCAAGTTCACGCGCGTCGGCGCCAGGTATGTCAGGTGCCCGCCGCCGTCGATGGCCAGGTTTTCCACGGCCTTGACCTTGAATTCCTCAAGCTTCTTCTTATCGCTGCTGTCGATCCAGCGGGCAGACCACACGGTGATCGGCTCGTACTGGCACTCGACCTTGTATTCCTCTTTCAACCGGCTGGCGACCACGTCGAACTGCAGCACGCCCACGGCGCCGAGGATGATGTCGTTGCTGCGTTCCGGGAAGAACACCTGTGTGGCGCCTTCTTCGGCTAGTTCTTGCAAGCCTTGGCGCAGTTGCTTGGATTTCAGCGGATCTTTCAGGCGCACGCGGCGGAACAATTCCGGGGCGAAGTGCGGGATGCCGGTGAAGCCGAGGTTTTCGCCTTCGGTGAAGGTGTCGCCAATCTGGATGGTGCCGTGGTTGTGCAAGCCGATGATGTCGCCGGCAAACGCTTCTTCCAGTTGCTCACGTTCGGAGGAGAAGAAGGTCAGGGCGTCGCCGATGCGCACGTCTTTGCCCAGGCGCACGTGGCGCATTTTCATGCCTTTGTCGTATTTGCCGGAGCAGATGCGCATAAAGGCGATGCGGTCGCGGTGTTTGGGGTCCATGTTCGCTTGAATCTTGAACACGAAGCCGCTGAATTTCTCTTCCTCTGGCTCCACGGTGCGCTCGTTGGCCACACGGGCCAGCGGCTGCGGTGCCCAATCGACCACGGCGTCGAGTACGTGGTCGACGCCGAAGTTGCCCAGCGCCGTGCCGAAAAATACCGGGGTCAGTTTGCCGTCGAGAAATTCCTGGCGGTTGAATTCATGGCAGGCGCCCTGAACCAATTCCAGCTGTTCGATAAAGCGCTCGTACTCGTCGCCCAGGTGCGCACGGGCTTCGTCGGAGTCGAGTTTTTCGATGATTTTGGTTTCGGTGCGTTCGTGGCCGTGGCCCGGGGTGTAGACGATGATGTAGTCGTCAGCCAGGTGGTACACACCTTTGAAGTCGCGGTAGCAGCCAATCGGCCAGGTCACCGGCGCCGCCTTGATTTTCAGCACGGCTTCAATTTCATCGAGCAGTTCGATGGGGTCGCGAATGTCGCGGTCCAGCTTGTTGATAAAGCTGACGATGGGCGTGTCGCGCAGGCGGCACACGTCCATCAGGGCGATGGTGCGCGGCTCAACGCCTTTACCGCCGTCGAGCACCATCAGGGCCGAGTCCACTGCCGTCAGGGTGCGGTAGGTGTCTTCCGAGAAGTCTTCGTGGCCGGGGGTGTCGAGCAGGTTGATCATGTGCTCGCGGTAGGGGAACTGCATCACCGAGGTGGTGATGGAGATGCCGCGCTGCTTCTCCATTTCCATCCAGTCAGACGTCGCATGGCGGTCGGATTTACGCGATTTCACCGTACCCGCCACGGCAATGGCTTTACCCATAAGCAGAAGCTTCTCGGTAATGGTGGTTTTACCGGCGTCGGGGTGGGAGATGATGGCGAACGTACGGCGTTTCGCGACTTCGGCGGCCTGAATGGACATGCGAGAACCTGGTCGTGGAGCTGGAAATTGGGCGCGAAGTATACAGGATGCCCCGCCTCGATGGGCGGCCGAGGCGTAAGCGCCGGTCGCTCCGTTGAGTCGATCCAAATGAACCCTGATGGTGATAGCCGGTCTGTCAAAAACGGACTGGATACTTCCCCTCAGCACCTGCGCTGGAAGCCAAGCGCCGCAACGGTTTGTGCAGCATTTCGGACGTTGTGTTTGGAATCCAAAACGGGCAATCGGTAAGGCGACAATCAGGTGCAAAACAGCGGCATTTTTTGATTGATCTTGCCCCCACATGCTCCTAAAGTTCGCGCCCGAACGTCCATGCTGGAAACGATCCATGCGGCTCAAGTACT
Source organism: Pseudomonas sp. AC136 (assembly GCF_979258585.1). Classification (NCBI taxonomy): domain Bacteria; kingdom Pseudomonadati; phylum Pseudomonadota; class Gammaproteobacteria; order Pseudomonadales; family Pseudomonadaceae; genus Pseudomonas; species Pseudomonas sp. AC136. The sequence goes on along the minus strand of NZ_OZ409865.1, from coordinate 2,231,163 downwards.
GACGACGAGAGATCGGTTTCGATACTCGGCGACAAGCCTTGGGAAGTAGGCGAACCAAAGTGGGGAAACGGATTAGACGTTCGCGGCTTTGTCACAAAGCCACCCCTTACTACCTTTGTTTGTTTTGCCCATGGAGTCCCCCGCATGTCGATTAAGGTCGAAGACTACTACCCGCGCGAAACCTTCCAGAAAATGAAGGCCTTCGCCGACCAGCAAGAAACCCCGTTCGTGGTGATCGACACCAACATCATCAGCCAGGCTTACGATGACCTGCGCGCCGGTTTCGAGTTCGCCAAGGTCTACTACGCCGTCAAGGCCAACCCCGCTATCGAAATCATTGAGCTGCTGCGCGACAAAGGCTCGAACTTCGACATCGCTTCTATCTATGAGCTGGACAAAGTCATGTCCGCCGGTGTCGGCCCGGAGCGCATCAGCTACGGCAACACCATCAAGAAGTCTCGCGACATCCGTTACTTCTATGACAAAGGCGTGCGCCTGTACGCCACCGACTCCGAAGCCGACCTGCGCAACATCGCCAAGGCCGCTCCCGGTTCGAAAGTGTATGTGCGCATTCTCACGGAAGGCTCGACCACCGCTGACTGGCCGCTGTCGCGCAAGTTCGGCTGCCAGACCGATATGGCCATGGACCTGCTGATTCTGGCTCGAGACCTGGGCCTGGTGCCTTACGGCCTGTCGTTCCACGTCGGTTCGCAGCAGCGCGACATCTCGGTGTGGGACGCGGCTATCGCCAAGGTAAAAGTGATTTTCGAGCGTTTGAAAGAAGAAGACGGCATCGAACTGAAACTAATCAACATGGGCGGCGGCTTCCCGGCCAACTACATCACCCGCACTAACAGCCTGGAAACCTACGCCGAAGAGATCATTCGCTTCCTCAAGGAAGACTTCGGTGACGACCTGCCGGAAATCATTCTGGAGCCGGGCCGTTCGCTGATCGCCAACGCTGGCATCCTGGTCAGCGAAGTCGTCTTGGTGGCGCGTAAATCGCGTACTGCTGTTGAGCGTTGGGTGTATGTGGACGTGGGCAAGTTCTCTGGTCTGATCGAAACCATGGACGAGTCCATCAAGTTCCCGATCTGGACCGAGAAGAAAGGCGAGATGGAAGAAGTGGTCATCGCTGGCCCGACCTGCGACAGCGCCGACATCATGTACGAGAACTACAAGTACGGCCTGCCGCTGAACCTGTCGATTGGTGATCGCCTGTACTGGCTCTCCACCGGTGCCTACACCACCAGCTATAGCGCAGTGGAATTCAACGGCTTCCCGCCGTTGAAAGCGTTCTACCTGTAAGCGATAACTGAACGAAAAGCCCCGCCAAAACGCGGGGCTTTTTATTGCACTGAATCTGCCAATGACCAGCGCTGAATTTGCCAACAACCACCGTCGTCCTCGCGCACGCGGGGACCCAGTATCTGCCGCCGAGCGCGTTTTCCCGAACTGCCCCGGATTTCTGCCTGCGCAGGAATGACGCCGACGGGGCGCTGGCAAATCAGCAAAACGCAGCGTACGCCTCACGATCGCTCTCATCCCCCAATTCGGCCGCACGGCGAAAGTAATCCGCCGCCAACGCGCGAATTCCCGGCTGCTCGGCCTGTTGCAGCGAATGTCTCGCCACCCGCAGGAAATTCAGATTTCCATGCTCCAGCGCCAACTCCAGCCAGGCCGCCGCCGCGCGCACGTCACCTTTTTCCGCCAGCACGGCGGCGTAGCTGAACTGGCCGCGAAAATCGCCGGCCTCGGCGGAGCGGCGGTACCAGTCGTGGGCCAGCGCGACGTCGCGAATCACCACCTGACCTTCTTCGAAATAACGGCCGACCAAGTTCATCGATTTGGCGTGCCCTTGCACGGCCGCACGCTTGTACAGGGCGAACGCCTGCGGCGGGTCGCGCAGCACGCCTCGGCCGGTGGCGAGCAGGTTGGCGAGGTTGTATTGGCCCCAGTCCAGCCCGGCGTCTGCCGCGCGGCGGTAGTGTTCGGCGGCTTCGGTGAGATTCGCCTCCGCGCCCCAGCCATGCTCCAGACAGCGGCCGAGCATGTTGTCCGCCATGGCGTGGCCGTTGCGCGCAGCGATGCGGAACCAGGTAACGGCCAGCGCCGGGTCGCGCTGAATGCCGCGGCCTTCCAGCAACAGTTGGCCGAGCATGGTTTGCGCATCCAGCGAGCCCTGCCTGGCGGCGGTTAATACGGCATTGGCGGCGCGGCCGGGATCACTCGCCAGCAGTGCCGCCAGGTCGTCGGTGTCGAGGTGTTCTTCGCGGCGTAGGAGGGCGGTCAACGGTTTAGACCTCGGCCCAGCGGCGTAGCAGGTTGTGGTAGTTGCCGGTCAGTTGCAGCAGGGCAGGGTGGTCGGGCACGGCCTGGGTCAGTTGTTGAATGGCCTGGTCCATTTCAAACAGCAAGGCGCGCTGGCTGTCTTCGCGCACCAGGCTTTGCGTCCAGAAAAACGAGGCGAAGCGCGCGCCGCGAGTCACGGCTTCTACCTTGTGCAGGCTGGTGCCGGGGTACAGCACCATGTCGCCGGCCGGCAACTTGACGCGCTGGTTGCCGTAGGTGTCCTGGATGATCAGCTCGCCGCCGTCGTAGTCGTCCGGGTCGCTGAAAAAAACCGTGGCGGAGAGGTCGGTGCGTACCCGCTCCACGCTGTTTTTTACCTGGCGAATGGCGTTGTCGATGTGGAAGTCGAACGAGCCGCCGCCGGTGTAGCAGTTGAACAGCGGCGGGAAGACTTTGTGCGGCAACGCGGCGGACATGAACAACGGGTTTTGCCACAAACGGGTGAGCATTTCGCTGCTGATTTCGCGGACCAACGGATGGTCGTCGGGCAGTTGCAAATTATGTTTGGCCTTGGCCGATTGGAAGCCTGCCGTCACCTTGCCATCGGCCCATTCGGCCTGTTCCAACGCGCTGCGAATCTGCCGGACTTCATCGCTGCTGAAAACGCCGGGAATGTGCAAAAGCATGGCGGAACCGTTTGTATTTGAAAGTAAGTCGCAAATGATAATTCGCCGCCTGGCTCGCTGGCAACTGGATTAAACCCACGCGCCATGCGGCCTTCAGCGTTTTTTAAAAGTGTAAACATTATGTAAAGATTGTTACATGCGAATTATTACCAATTGCTAACCTTTAACTGTTGCTCTACATTCCGCGGCCTTTGCCATTCCTGGGGAGGGAAACCGCATGTCCGCCACGTCCACAGAATCCACTGTTTTTTCGCCACGTTTGCTCGCCACCGCTGTTGGCATGGCGATGTCCGCTTCGCCCCTCGCGCATGCTGCCGAGCCGGTTGCATTGGAAGCCACCAGCGTGGTCGGTGAGCAAGATCAGGCCGAGAACTACAAGGTCGACGAATCGGCTTCGAAGAAGTACACCGCGCCGCTGCGTGAAACGCCGAAAAGCATCACCGTTATCAGCGAGCAAGTGATCAAGGACACCGGTTCCCTCTCCCTGGCCGACGCGCTGCGCACCACCTCCGGCATCACCTTTGGTGCCGGCGAGGGCGGCAACCCAGCGGGCGACCGTCCGATCATTCGCGGCTTCAACGCCGAGAGCGACATGTTTATCGACGGCCTGCGGGATGTTGCGTCGCAAACCCGCGAAGTGTTCAACATCGAGCAAGTGGAAGTGAGCAAGGGCCCAGGCTCGGCCTTCACCGGCGCCGGTTCCACCGGTGGCAGCCTCAACCTGATTAGCAAGACTGCCAAGCAGCAGGACTTTGCCGACGCCGGTTTCACCTTCGGCTCCGACCAGACCCGTCGCTACACCCTCGACGTTAACCGCGTGCTCACCGAGAACATCGCCGCGCGCATTAACTTGATGCAGCACGACGCCAATGTCGCTGGCCGCGCCGGTGTCGACGTCAGCCGCTGGGGCGTGGCGCCGACCGTTACGTTCGGCCTGAACACGCCGACCCGCGCCACCGTGTCGTACTACCACGTCGAAGGCGAAGACACGCCCGACCTCGGCAACCCGCTGCAAAGCACCGTCGGTGCTGATGGCGTACGCACGCCCACCGGCAACAAAGACAAATTTTACGGCTTCGCCTCACGCGACTACCGCGACAGCACCACTGACACCGGCACCATCAAGCTCGAGCACGACCTGAACGAAAACGTCACCGTGTCGAACAGCTCCCGCATCGTGCGCACCACGCTGGACTACATCGCCACCAACCCGGACGACTCGCGCAATAACGTGGCGCGCGGTTTCGTGCAGCGCTCGGCGAAAAGCCGCAACTCGACCTCCGAAGGGCTGATTAACCAGACTGACCTCAGCGCCCGTTTCAATACGGCGTTCATTGAGCACTCGCTGAATACGGGCGTCGAATTCAGCAAAGAAGGCGTGCATAACCGCAACTACTTCGTGTCGCAGCGTGTAGCTGGCAACACCTGTAATACCGCGATGCTGAACTCGAACGACTGCACCACCCTAGCCGACCCGAACTACAACGACACCTTTCACGGCACCATCACCGACAGCGTTGCTTACACCGACACCGACAGCAAAACCCTCTCGGCTTACGTGTTCGACACGTTGAAGTTCAATGAGCAATGGTCGATCAACGGCGGCGTTCGATACGACGACTACCAAACCAAATCCCAAGGCCTTACTGCGAGTACAGCCAATCTTGTGTCTGGCTCGTTCGACAACGAAAACAACTCGCACTTTTGGAACTACCAGTTGGGCGTGGTCTTCAATCCCTTGCCAAACGGCAGCATCTACGCGGCGTGGTCGACCTCCAGCAACCCAGTGGGTGAAACCAGTGGCGAAGGCGCTGATGCCATTGCTGTGGGCACGCAGTCGCTTGAGCCAGAGCGCAACCGCAATTACGAAGTGGGCACCAAGTGGGACTTTTTCGACGAGCGCCTGGGCGTGAACGCGGCCGTATTCCGCACTGAAAAAACCAACGCCCGCGTGAGTGACGAGCTCGGTCTGACGCAGAACATCGGTGAAACTCGCGTCGACGGTTTCGAAGTCGGCCTTAGCGGCAAGATCACCAGCAAATGGCAAGTGTTCGCCAACTACACCTATCTCGACGGTGAGCTGGTTGATGGCGGTGTGATCAACACTGCCGGCCGAGGCGCACCACCGGTGTATGTGAAAGGCCTGTACGACGGCAACGACATCCCGAGCACCCCGCAAAACAGCGCCAGCTTCTGGACCACCTACCAACTGCTGCCAAAGCTGTCCCTGGGCGCCGGCGCTTACTACGTGGATTCGCGCTTCGGCAACACCGCCAACACCGTGCAGGTGCCGGACTACTGGCGCTACGACGCCATGGCCAAGTACGTGGTGAATAAGAATCTGGACTTGCAACTTAACGTGCAGAACCTGACGGATGAGCGTTATTACGATCAGGTTTATTCGACGCACATGGCGCACGTGGCGGCAGGCCGGACCGCCCTGGTCTCGACCAACTTTCATTTTTGAAAATGAGTTGGCTTGACGCGGTCGAGGGTTGATGGGCTAAGGCCCTGCAAGGCGCCCCGCAGCTTTAAAGCGCAGCGTACTTGAGTACGTGAGCATTTAAAGCGAGGACGCAACGCCGCAGGGGCGACGACCATCAGCCCGGCGCCAAACAACAACCCTGAGCGATGCATCGCTCGGGGTTTTTCTTTGCTAGGTAAACGATCAGTAAAGGTTGCGCGGTTGCTATAAATTCTCAAATAGAATTCGCCGCTATTAACGGTTGGTCGCGCTGAGAAGCGCCGGTTCAGGTGAGGTTGTCGTGTTCAAGAACGTGTTGTTCCAGTTGCATTGGCTGTTCGGCATCACCGCCGGCTTGGTGCTTGCCCTCATGGGCATCACCGGGGCGCTGTATTCCTTTCAGGAAGAAATCTCCACGGCGCTGAATCCGGAAGTGTTGCAGGTTCAGGTGCGCGAAAGTGGTGTGTTGCCGCCCGGCCAGTTGATGGAAAAACTGGAAAGCGCGGCAGGCATGAAAATCGCCGGCATGCGTGTGTACACGCTGGAGAACAAAGCGTCGCAGGTGTTCTTTGCGCCCAAGCCGGGCGAGCGTCGTGGGCCGATGCGTTATTTCGACCCCTACACCGGCGAGCTGCGCGGCGAGCCGGCAGGCAAGGCGTTTTTCGACCTGATGTTCCAGCTGCACCGCTTCCTGGCGATGGGCGAATTCGGCAAGCAAATTACCGGCGCCTGTACGTTGATGCTGCTGTTTTTCTGTCTGTCCGGCTTGTACCTGCGCTGGCCGCGCAATGCGCTGAGCTGGCGGACGTGGCTGACGTTCGACTGGGCCAAGAAAGGCCGCGCCTTTAATTGGGATCTGCACGCCGTGGCCGGCACCTGGTGCCTGGTGTTTTATTTGCTCGCGGCGGTAACCGGGCTGACCTGGTCGTACCAGTGGTTCAACAATGGCGCCACGGCGTTGCTTGGCGGTGCGCCGGCGGGCCAGCAGGGCGGCAAGCCCGGTGGTGGCCGTGGCGAGCGCGGTGATCGGCGCGGCCCTCCGCAGCAAGCGGCCGAATCGGTGCCGGTCAACTATGACGCGCTGTGGTCGGCAGTAGTGGGCATCGCTGGCCCACAGCTTGCGATGTACAACTTGCGTCTTCCACAAGCGCCGAAGCAGCCGGTCACCGTGCTGTACCTGCTGGACGATTCGCCGCACGAGCGGGCGATGAACGAAATTCAGCTCGATGCCTCCACCGGCGCAGTGCGCAGCCAGAAGCGTTATGCCGATCAGCCTCTGGGCAAGCAACTGTTGACCAGCATTTACAGCCTGCACGTGGGCAGTTATTTCGGCCTGACCGGCCGCATTCTGATGACCGCCGCCAGCGTGACCATGCCGCTGTTCTTTATCACCGGCTGGCTGCTCTACCTCGACCGTCGTCGTAAAAAACGCCAGGTGCTGGCGGCTAGAAAAGGTGTGAGTGCGGGTTCCGGCCAGGGCGATAACTGGCTGATCGGTTTCGCCAGCCAGAGCGGCTTCGCCGAGCAACTGGCTTGGCAAAGCGCCGGGCAACTGCAAGCCGCTGGCCATGCCGTCAACGTGCAACCTCTGGCCAGCTTGAGTTCAAGTCACCTGCGCGAGGCGCGCCATGCGCTGTTTGTGGTCAGCACCTTTGGCGACGGCGAAGCGCCGGACAGCGCCCGTGGTTTCGAGCGCAAGCTGCTGGGGCAAACCCTCGGCCTGAGCGAATTGAAATACGCCGTGCTGGCCTTGGGTGATCGCCAGTACGCGCACTTTTGCGGTTTCGCCCATCGTCTGCAGCATTGGCTCAGCCACGAAGGCGGCGCTCAGCAATTTCACACGGTTGAGGTCGACAACGGCGACGCTGCCGCGCTGCAACAGTGGCAACAGCACCTTGCGCAGCTGTCGGGCGGTTCGGTCGCCGCACCGTGGCAGGCGCCGTCCTACGGCAACTGGACCCTCACCGCGCGTGAACTGCTCAACCCAGGCAGCGCCGGCTCGCCGACTTACCTGCTCAGCCTGACGCCGCCCGATAGCCAGTCGGCGTGGCAAGCCGGCGACCTGGTCGAAGTGATGCCGCGCAATAGCGTCGCCGCTGTCGAGGCCTTCCTCGCCGGGCTGGGTATTGCCGCGACCACGCACGTGCAGGTTGGCGGCTTGCAGGAAACGCTGGCCCAGGCCCTGGCCCATCGCCAACTGCCTGCGAGTCGTGGGCATTTGGTGGGCTTGCATGCCCAGGCATTGGTGGATGCCTTGGTGCCGATCACCGCGCGCGAATACTCGATTGCCTCGGTGGTAGAAGACGGCGCGCTGCAACTGCTGGTGCGGGTTGAAACCCATGTCGACGGCAGCTTCGGCCTTGGTTCGGGTTGGTTGTGCGTGCATGCCCAGGTGGGCGACAGCATCAGCTTGCGCCTGCGCCGCAACAGCGGTTTCCATCTACCGAGCGAGCCGCGTCCGTTGATTCTGCTGGGCAACGGCACCGGTTTGGCCGGGCTGCGCAGTTTGCTGAAAGCGCGCGCGGCTGAAAGCTTGACGCGCAATTGGCTGCTGTTTGGTGAGCGCAATGAGGCTCACGACTTCTTCTGCCGCGACGAGTTGCAGGGCTGGCTGGCGACGGGCGAGCTGGCGCGGTTGGACCTGGCGTTTTCTCGGGATCAGGCAGAAAAAATCTACGTGCAGCATCGCTTGCTGGACGCGGCCGACGCGCTTAAAGCGTGGGTGGAAGAGGGTGCGGCGATTTACGTGTGCGGCAGTTTGCTGGGCATGGCCGAAGGCGTGGACCAGGCGTTGCGCCAGGTGCTGGGCGATGAGCGGGTTGTGCAGTTGACCGAAGAAGGGCGTTACCGGCGCGACGTTTATTGATCGGCTAAAAAGCATCGCGGCTAAAGCCGCTCCCACAGGATCTTGAGTACCTGTGGGAGCGGCTTTAGCCGCGATGGGTTGACCTCACAACCCGTTAATCACCTCGGCGTGGTGACACGCCACTTGCCGCGCATCGAGCAGGCGCAGTTGCGGCTCTTCGTTGATGCAGCGTTCGGTGGCGTGGGGGCAGCGTTTGTGGAAGGCGCAGCCGCTCGGTGGGTTCAGCGGGTTGGGCAGTTCGCCGACGATTTTGATTTTCGGCTTGTCCGGGTCCGGGTGAATGGTCGGGGTCGCCGACAGCAGCGCCTGGGTGTAGGGGTGCAGAGGCTTGGCGTAAATCTTCTCTTTCGGCCCCATCTCTGCCGGACGGCCGAGGTACATCACCAGCACGTCATCGGCCACGTGCTGAACCACGGCAAGGTTGTGCGAGATGAACACATAGGCGGTGTTGAACTCGGCTTGCAGGTCCATAAACAGGTTGAGCACCTGCGCCTGAATGGACACGTCCAGCGCCGAGGTCGGTTCATCGGCCACCAGCACTTTCGGGTTGAGCATCATGGCGCGGGCCAGGGCGATACGTTGGCGCTGGCCGCCCGAGAACATGTGCGGATAACGCTGGTAATGCTCAGGGCGCAAGCCGACCTGCTGCATCATCGCCTGCACTTTTTCTCGGCGTTCGCTGCGCGACAGGTTGGTGTTGATCAACAGCGGCTCGGCCAACTGATCACCAATTTTCTGCCGTGGATTAAGCGAGGCGTAGGGGCTTTGGAAAACCATCTGCACGTCGCGGCGCAACTGTTTGCGTTCGGCCTTGCTGGCGCCGTTCACTTCTTGTCCGCCAATTTGCAGCGAGCCGGAAGAAGGTTCTTCGATCAGCGTCAGCGCGCGGGCCAGGGTCGATTTACCGCACCCGGATTCGCCCACCACGGCCAAGGTTTTGCCAGCTTCCAGTTCGAACGACACGCCGTTCAAGGCGCGCACCGTGGCGTGCGGTTGGAACAACCCACGGGAGACGTCGTAGTGGCGAGTAAGGTCGCGAGCCGTCAGTACTACGCTCATCGTGCGGGCTCCTGATTCTCTGGGTGGCTGGGGGCGGTGTTCTGGTTACGCGGGAAGAAGCAGCGCACTTCGCCCAGTTCGCTGGGGTCCAGGGCGGGGCGCAGGTCGCGGCATTTCTGTTGCACATACGGACAGCGCGGCGACAGCAGGCAGCCCACCGGCCGGTCGTAACGGCCCGGCACGATGCCGGGCAAGGTGGCCAGGCGTTTGGCGCCTTGGCTGTGTTCCGGAATTGCGGCCAGCAGCGCTTCGGTATACGGGTGCGCCGGGGCGTCGAACAAGGCCGGCACCTGGCCGACTTCCACCGCTTGCCCGGCGTACATCACGCACACGCGGTTGGCGGTTTCTGCCACTACCGCCAGGTCGTGGGTGATCAGTACCAACGCCATGTCTTTGTCCCGTTGCAGGTCGAGCAACAGGTCCATGATTTGCGCCTGGATGGTCACGTCTAGCGCGGTGGTGGGTTCGTCGGCGATCAGCAGTTTCGGCTCGCCGGCAATCGCCATGGCAATTGCCACGCGCTGGCTCATGCCACCGGAAAGCTGATGCGGGTAGGCGTTCAAGCGGCTCGCGGCGCCCGGAATTTCCACCCGTTCGAGCAGTTCCAGGGCGCGTTGGCGTGCGGCTTTGCCAGACAGGCCCAAGTGCTGACGAATCACTTCTTCAATTTGGAAACCCACGGTGTAGCTGGGGTTCAGGGCGGTCATGGGGTCTTGGAAGACCATGGCCAGGTCTTTGCCGATGATCTTGCGACGCTGGCGGCTTTTCAGCGTCAGCATGTCGTGGCCATCGAAGTTCAGGGCGTCGGCCTTGATGATGCCGGGTGCGTCGATCAGGACCATCAGCGCCATCATGGTCACCGATTTGCCGGAACCCGATTCGCCGACAATCGCCAGCACTTCGCCTTTTTCCACGCTCAGGTCGAGACCGTCGACCACCGGTACGGCATTGACGTCGCCGAAGCGCACGCTCAGGTTTTTGATATTCAGCAGGCTCATTACGGGCTCCTCAAATGGCGTTCTTGAGTTTCGGGTCGAGCGCATCGCGCAACCCATCGCCCATCAAGTTGATTGCCAGCACGCTGAGCAAAATGGTCAGGCCCGGCAGGCTCACAACCCACCACGCGCGTTCGATGTAGTCGCGCGCCGAGGCCAGCATGGTGCCCCACTCAGGCGTTGGCGGTTGCACGCCCAAGCCGAGGAAGCCCAAGGCGGCGGCGTCGAGAATTGCCGAAGAAAAGCTCAGGGTCGCCTGCACAATCAGCGGCGCCATGCAGTTGGGCAGCACGGTGACAAACATCAGGCGGAACAGGCCGGCACCGGCCAGGCGCGCCGCCGTCACGTAGTCACGGTTCAGCTCGCCCATCACCGCCGCGCGGGTCAGGCGCACGTAGGAGGGCAGCGACACCACGGCAATCGCGATCACGGTGTTGATCAGGCCAGGGCCGAGAATGGCGACAATCGCCACCGCCAGCAGCAGCGAGGGCAGGGCGAGCATCACGTCCATCACACGCATGATGGTCGGGCCGAGAATGCGCGGGAAGAAACCGCCCACCAGGCCAAGGAAAATGCCCGGAATCAGCGACATCAGTACCGAGGCCAAGCCGATCAGCAGCGACAAACGCGCGCCGTGAATCAGCCGCGACAGCAGATCGCGCCCCAGCTCATCGGTGCCCAGCAGGAATTGGCTGTGGCCTTCAGCCACCCAGGCCGGCGGCGTGAGCAGGAAGTCACGGTATTGCTCACTCGGGTCGTGGGGCGCCACCCACGGCGCGAACAGTGCGCAGAACACAATTAGCAGCATAAACAGCAGGCCCGCCACAGCGCCTTTGTTGCGGGCGAAGTGCTGCCAGAATTCTTTCATTGGCGAGGGGTACAGGGTGCTCGGGTCGGCCAGTGCCGGCGCAGGAGACGGTGCGTTGGTGGTCATGTTCAGGCCTCCCTTAACGTTGATGGCGAATGCGTGGGTTGGCCAGGCCGTAGAGGATATCCACTACGAAGTTGACCAGAATCACCAGGCAGGCGATCAGCAAAATGCCGTTCTGCACCACCGGGTAGTCACGCGCGCCAATCGATTCGATCAGCCACTTGCCGATGCCCGGCCAGGAGAAAATGGTTTCAGTCAGCACAGCACCGGCCAACAGCGCGCCGATTTGCAGGCCGAATACGGTGAGTACCGGAATCAAGGCATTGCGCAGGCCGTGGACAAAAATCACTCGAGTCGGCGACAGGCCTTTGGCCCGCGCGGTGCGCACGTAGTCTTCGCGCAGCACTTCGAGCATGGCCGAGCGGGTCATGCGCGCAATTACCGCCAAGGGAATGGTGCCCAACACGATGGCGGGCAGAATCAGGTGGCGCAGGGCGTCGACAAACGCGCCTTCTTCATCGCTGAGCAGGGTGTCGATCAGCATGAAGCCGGTGACGGGTTCGATGTCGTAGAGCAGGTCGATACGCCCCGACACCGGCGTCCAGCCCAGCCACACCGAAAAGAACATGATCAGCAGCAGGCCCCACCAGAAAATCGGCATGGAATAACCCGCCAGCGAAATGCCCATCACCCCATGGTCAAACAGCGAGCCGCGCTTGAGCGCGGCGATTACTCCCGCCAACAACCCCAGCGTGCCCGCGAACAGCAAGGCCGCCAGCGACAGCTCCAGAGTGGCCGGGAACAGGGTGAGGAATTCGTGCCACACGCTTTCACGCGTGCGCAGCGACTCGCCCAGATTGCCCTGCGCCAGATCGCCGATGTAGTTCAGGTATTGCTCGTAGAGCGGCTTGTTCAGGCCCAGACGCTCCAAGGCTTCGGCGTGCATCTGTGGGTCTACGCGGCGTTCACCCATCATCACTTCCACGGGGTCGCCGGGAATCAGGCGAATCAGGGAGAAGGTCAGCAAGGTGATGCCAAAGAACGTGGGGATCAGTAACCCCAATCGTCGGGCAATGAAAGTGAACATCGCGGGGCGGTACTCCTGGTCTGGTGCAACTCATCAGCCGGTTAGGCATACCTGGCAGCGCTATGGGTCAACGGCGCCGGGCGTTTTTTATGGCTTCGCGTGGGTGTGCGCGAGGCTGTTATGGGTCAGCGGGTGGGTAGTGGTGCCCGTGACGGTGGTGTTCGTGTTGACTCGTTTCGTCCCCTCGCCCGCTTGCGGGAGAGGGTTAGGGAGAGGGCGGACGTTTCGCGAACTATTGAGCCCAACCTCTTGCGCAGGTTCAGTCTCCGCGCGAGCCCAGGCGAAAAGGGCGCGTATTTTTCTCGCATTCGCCAACCCGTGCAACCCAGCATAGGCGCTGGCTGACGGCCGGCCTCGGTGTCGGCGCGCAGGTTTGTAGGCTCATTCTGCAAAAGCACGGCGCTGCACCTTGGCGAAGTTGTTCGAGCCCATGGGGCTTAGCACAAAGCCCTGCACGTCACGGCGGATTACGCTGAATTGCTTCGGATGGGCCAGCGAAATCCACGGCGCCTGCTGATGAAAAATCCCAAGCGCCTGGCGGTAAAGTTCGGCACGTTGCGCCTGATCACTGTTCAGTCGAGCCTGGGTAATCAATCCGTCGAATTCGGCGTTGCACCAGCCGGCCTGGTTTTCGCCAGAACGGGCGGCAGCGCAGGACAGGTTGGGCGTGAGGAAATTGTCCGGGTCGCCGTTGTCGCCGGCCCAACCCATGAATATGAGGTCGTGCTCGCCATTCTTGGCGCGCTTGAGCAGCTCGCCCCATTCGTACACGCGAATGGTGGCCTTGATGCCGAGCTGGGCCAGGTCGTTTTGCAGTAATTGCGCGCCGATACCGGGGTTGGGGTTGGTCGGGCCGCCGCCAGGGCGGGTCCAGATGGTCAGTGCAAAACCGTCGCCATGCCCGGCTTCTTTCAATAACTGCTTGGCTCGCTGCACGTCGTGCGGCCAGTCTTTGATAGTCGGGTCGCTGCCCCACAGCGTGGGCGGGTAGGGCGCTACTGCCGGGGAGGCGCCGCCTTCGCCGAATTGCGCGCGCACATACACGGCTTTGTCGAACGCCAGGTTGATGGCCTGGCGCACACGCACGTCGTCCAGCGGCGGATGGCGGGTGTTGATGCCGACATAGGCGATCAGCAGCGAATCAAGCTCCAACACCTTCAGTTCGGGCTCGGCGCGCAGGGCGGGAATGTCGGTAGGGCGCGGATACACCGCCACCTGGCAATCATTGGCCTTCAGCCGTTGCAGGCGCACGTTGGGGTCGGGGGTTATGGCGAAAATCAGCCGCGTCAGCGTTGGGGCACCGTCCCAATAGTCGGGGTTGCTGCGAAAGCGGATCTGCGCGTCTTTGCTGTAGCGCTCGAACACAAACGGGCCGGTGCCGATGGGCTGTTGGTTCAGCTGTTCGGTGTTACCGCTGGCCAGCAATTGCGCGGCGTATTCGGCGCTGTAAATGGAGGCAAAACCCATGGCCAGGTCGGCCAGAAAGGGCGCTTCGGCGTGGTTAAGGGTAAACACCACGGTGTGTGCATCCGCTGCTTCGATGCGTGCGATCAGCGCGGCCATGCCCATGGCTTCGGCATAGGGAAAGCCGCGGGTGGCCAGCTTGTGCCACGGATGCGTTGGGTCCAGCTGACGCTGAAAACTCCAGAGCACATCCTCGGCATTAAATTCTCGGGTCGGCTTAAACGCCTTGTTGCGGTGAAACTTCACCCCGGCTCGCAGGTGAAAGGTGTAGGTCAAACCGTCTTGGGAAATCTCCCAGCTTTCAGCCAGACCTGGGACGAGTTCAGTGCTGCCCTGTTTGAAATTGACCAAGCGATTGAACACTGTTTCTGACGATGCATCGGCCGTGGTCGCGGCCGTGTACTGCACGATGTCGAACCCTTCCGGGCTGGCTTCGGTGCAGACCACCAAGGACTGTTCAGGCGCTGCAAAAGCAGCAGGTGCCAAAAGACCGGCCGCTAGAAGCAGCGCCCTGAAAAAATGGGCATTTTTCGGAGTCTTCAAACAAGCGCCTCTGCAATCGAGACCGTCCGGCGCGACGCCGGACGGTCGACGCGATAGCTATTTCTCTACGCTGACGCCGTAGAAGGAGTTAAGCGCGAACGGGCTGATCTTGAAATCCTTCACGCTTTTGCGCATCGGCTGGTAAACCGTGGAGTGGGCGATGGGAGTGATCGGCACCTGTGCTTTCAGCACCTGCTGAGCTTGCTTGTACAGCTCGGTGCGTTTGGCTTGGTCGGTGGTGCGTTTGGCGGCCACAACCAGCTTGTCGTAGTCCTGGTCACACCATTTGGAGAAGTTGTTGCCTTCTACCGCGTCGCAGCTGTAGAGGGTGCCCATCCAGTTATCGGGGTCACCATTGTCGCCGCTCCAGCCGATCAACATGATGTCGTGCTCGCCGCCTTTGGCGCGCTTCATGTACTCGCCCCATTCGTAGCTGACGATCTTGGCCTTGATGCCAATTTTGGCCCAGTCGGCTTGCAGCATTTCAGCCATCAGCTTGGCGTTGGGGTTGTACGGGCGCTGTACCGGCATGGCCCACAGGGTGAACTCGGTGCCCTCTGCTACGCCGGCTTCTTTAAGCAGCGCCTTGGCTTTTTCCGGATCGAAGGCCGGGTCTTTGATGCTGTTGTCGTAAGACCATTGGGTCGGCGGCATGCCGTTGGTGGCGAGCTGGCCGGCGCTTTGGTACACGGCGTCGATGATGCCTTTCTTGTTCACTGCCATATCCAGCGCCTGACGCACTTTCAATTGCTCGAACGGTTTGTGCTGCACGTTGTACGCGATGTAGCCGAGGTTGAAGCCCGCTTGTTCTGGCAGCACCAGGTTGGGGTCTTTCTTCAGCGATTCCAGGTCAGCCGGACGCGGGTTCAGGGTGATCTGGCACTCGTTGGCCTTGAGCTTTTGCATGCGCACGGAGGCGTCGGTGACGATGGAGAAGATCAGGTTGTCGATCTTCACGTCTTCCGGCTTCCAGTAGTCCTTGTTTGCCGTGTAACGAATCTGCGCGTCTTTCTGATAACGCTTGAACACGAACGGACCAGTGCCTACAGGCTTCTGGTTGATGTCCGAGGCTTTGCCGTCTTTAAGCAACTTGTCGGCGTATTCGGCCGAGAGGATGTCAGCGAAGCTCATGGCCAGGTTTTGAATGAACGCTGCATCGACCGCCGTGAGGGTAAACTTCACGGTTTTGGCGTCGATTTTCTCGACTTTGGTGATGTTGGTGTCCATGCCCATATCGGTGAAATACGGGAACTCGGTGGGGTAGGCCTTACGGAACGGATGGTCTTTATTGAGCATGCGTTCGAACGTGAACAGCACGTCGTCGGCGTTGAATTCGCGGGTTGGTTTGAAGTACTCGGTGGTGTGGAACTTCACGC
The DNA here is from genome assembly GCF_979258585.1 of Pseudomonas sp. AC136. NCBI lineage: Bacteria > Pseudomonadati > Pseudomonadota > Gammaproteobacteria > Pseudomonadales > Pseudomonadaceae > Pseudomonas > Pseudomonas sp. AC136. The sequence continues at coordinate 2,215,460 of NZ_OZ409865.1, read as the reverse complement.
CGTCGCGCAGGTGAAAGGTGTAGGTGAGGCCGTCTTCCGACACATCCCAGCTGGTCGCCAGGCCGGGCTCTACAGCGGTGCCGCCGCGCTCGAATTGAGTCAGGCGGTTAAACATGGTTTCGGCCGCCGCATCGAACTCGGTGCCGGTGGTGTACTGCGCGGCATCGAAGCCAGCGGGGCTGCCTTCAGAACAAAACACCAGGGTGCTGGCGGCGTGGGCGAAAGGAGCGCTGGTCAGCAATCCGCTTGCAAGTAACAAAGGAAGGGCAACTTTCTTTTGCATGGTGGCCTCAGGTTGTTGTCGTTTTTTGCGAGTTCGGCCTTCAGATCGTGAGCGACCGAGTGGCTGGAAAGTATGCAGGGCACATGCCCACTGCAAGCTGCATAGGTCAAAGAGTGTAGAAGCTGTGGCGGGATCGTCTGAGGATGTCGCGTTTTTATAAGTGTTAGGGAAAGTGACCGGGCGGTCGGGGAAGGGCGCGGCGGTGGCGGGTGGGGCGAGTGCTTCGAAAAGGAGCACGGGGGTGGGGCGTAGAGCATCGCGGCTAATCGGATCGCCGCGATGCAGGCTTGCGGGTAGCTTCGAGTTACTGCATCTGCACTTCAATCACGCCATCTGCCGCCACGGTCACTTCGCTGGTGCCGGCTTCAATTTCCTGCGGCGCCGCTGATTTGCTCATGCTGGACATCGCCTCCATGCGCATCGGCCGGATTGGTTGGAAGCCAGCGCTGTTGAGGTTCAGGCTCACCAGTTTGTAGCTCTTGCCGCCCACGGCTGCGGTCGCGATGTCGGCGCGTGCTTTGAAGGCGGCAACGGCTTCTTTGAGCAATTCGTCTTCGCTCTTTTTGCGGGTGGCGTTGGAGATGGCGAAGTCCATGCTGGCGACTTTCAGGTCTTTCAGCAGGTCGGCGGTGAGGGTGGACAGGGCGGCGAAGTCGCTGCTTTCCAGGCGAATTTCGCCGCGCTCGCGCCAGCCGGTGATTTTCTGGCCGTCGTTATCGTAGATCGGGTAGCTGTTGCGGCTGCCGAGTTTCACCGTCACGCCTTTGGCTTGGCGGGCGCGTTCCACGGCGATGTTGAGGGTTTCACTGGTGGCAGCGGCGAGCTTGGCCGGATCACTGTTTTGCGCTTCGGTGTAGAGCGTGACGTTCATCAGGTCGTGCGGCACGTCCTGATTGACTTCGGCGCGCAGGGAAACCTGGTTGTAACGCGCCTCATCGGCATGGCTGGGCAGCGCCGTGAGGGTGGCGGCACTGAGGGCGATGGCAGCGGTAAGGCGGCTGAGCGAAGACATGCAAACTCCTTATGGGCACAGGGCAGGGTTACGCGGTTCAGACTGTAGCGGCAGGGGCGGGTTCCGTCACGGTGCCGCTCGCGCAGGAGCGACCTCTGTCGCGAATTCTGCGTGCAACGCTGGAAATCACGTTTGCAGGGTTCGCCAGCAAGCTGGCTCCTACGGGGGCTGTATTGAATGGCGTTGCGACGGGTTGCCGCACTTGGCGCGGTTTGTCGCACTGCTGGTTATACTCGCCCGTCGTTTGTGGCTCTCATCAGGAGCGCTCATGCTCGCCCCCGTGTTGTTGCTTTCCGCCAGCCGCCAGAATCTTTGGCGCTTGAGCCTGATCCGCGTGCTGGTGCTGGCCGCGCAGGCCACCTCGGTGGGCGTCGCCTACCTGCTCGACCTCTTGCCACTGCCGTGGCTGCCGCTGTGTTTGACCCTCGTCTGTTCAGCCGTGCTGTGTTGCCTGACCGCCCTGCGCTTGCGCGGCCCATGGCCGGTGACTGAGTTGGAATATGCCGGGCAACTGGCCTGCGACCTGCTGATTCACAGCGTGTTGCTGTACTACTCCGGCGGCTCGACCAACCCCTTCGTTTCCTATTACCTGGTGCCGCTGACCATCGCCGCCGCCACCTTGCCGTGGCTGTATTCCATGGTGCTCAGCGGCCTGGCATTGAGCGGCTACACCGCGTTGCTGATTTGGTATCACCCGCTGCACCTGCATGGCGTGCAGCACGAGGCCATGTTGATCAGCCTGCACCTGTTTGGCATGTGGCTGAACTTCGCGCTGTCGGCGGCGTTTATTACCTTCTTCGTGGTGAAAATGGCCGGGGCGGTGCGGCGTCAGGTGCAGTTGCAGGCCGAGCGCCGTGAAGAAAGCATGCGCGACCAACAACTGCTCGCGGTGGCCACGCAAGCAGCCGGCGCCGCGCACGAGCTGGGCACGCCGCTGGCGACCATGAGTGTGTTGATCAAAGAGCTGCGCCGCGAGCATCCCGATCCGCTGCTGCAAGAAGACCTGGCCGTGCTGCAAGAGCAGGTGAGCCTGTGCAAAGACACCTTGCAGCAACTGGTACGCGCCGCCGAGGCCGACCGCCGCCTGACCGTGGAAGAGCAGTCGGTGGCCAGTTGGCTGGAAACCACGCTTAACCGCTGGCACCTGATGCGGCCCGAAGCCACCTACCGTTATCAGATTCTCGGCATCGGCGCCGTGCCGCGTCTGGCGCCGCCGCCAGACCTCACCCAAGCCCTGCTCAACCTGCTGAACAACGCCGCCGACGCGTGCGCCGACAAGCTCGACATTCGCGTGGATTGGAACGTGCTGGAAATGTGCATCAGCATTCGCGACCACGGCGCCGGCGTGCCGCTGGCCATTGCCGAGCAACTCGGCAAACCTTTTATCACCACCAAAGGCAAAGGCTTTGGCCTGGGTCTGTTCCTGAGCCAGGCCAGCGTTACGCGGGCTGGCGGTTCGGTGAAACTCTACAATCATGAAGACGGCGGCACGCTTACCGAGCTGCGCCTGCCTCGTCAGCCAAGCTGAACCGGAGAAGCCAATGAGCGAAGAAACCCCCATCGAAGGCGAAGAACAACCGCATCTGCTGCTGGTCGATGACGACGAAACCTTCACCCGCGTAATGGCCCGCGCCATGAGCCGCCGAGGCTTGCGCGTGTCGATTGCCGGCTCCGCCGAAGCCGGCCTGGCCCTGGCCGAGCAGGATATTCCCGACTACGCCGTGCTCGACCTGAAAATGGAAGGCGACTCCGGGCTGGTGCTGCTGCCCAAATTGCTCGCGCTGGACACCGAAATGCGCGTGGTGATTCTCACCGGTTATTCCAGCATCGCCACCGCCGTGGAAGCGATCAAACGCGGCGCCTGCAATTACCTGTGCAAACCCGCCGACGCCGATGATGTGCTGACGGCGCTGGTGTCCGAACATGCGGACTTGTCGACGCTGGTGCCGGAAAACCCGATGTCGGTGGACCGCCTGCAGTGGGAACACATCCAGCGCGTATTGGGCGAACACGACGGCAATATCTCCGCCACTGCGCGCGCGTTGGGCATGCACCGTCGGACGTTGCAGCGCAAATTGCAGAAGCGTCCGGTACGTCGCTGAACTGGCCGCGAGACAGGCTATCCAAGGGGGCTGGAAACTGTCTTAATCAGCGCCCCCACATGCAGTAAAGCGCCTGGTTAGGCGCTTTTTTTTCATCCCCGTCTTGAGTGCCATCCATGAGTAAGAACGCCGAATATTCAGCGGTCAATGATGCGCTGCCCAGCCACTTTTTCTCCCGTGTCTGGCACCTGGCCAGCGCCTACTGGCGCAGCGAAGAAAAAGGCATGGCCTGGTTGTTGTTGATTGCGGTGATCGCCATGTCGCTGGTGGGCGTGGCGATTTCGGTGTGGTTCAACAGCTGGTACCGCGACTTTTACAACGCCCTGCAAAACAAAGACCTTGAAGCGTTTACCCGGCTGATTCTGTACTTCTGCGGCATCGCCGCGGTGGCGATTCTGATCGCGGTGTACAAGCTCTACCTCACGCAAATGCTGACCATCCGCTGGCGTCGCTGGCTCACGGAAAAACACTTTGCCGCCTGGTTGGCGCACAAGAACTACTACCGCCTTGAGCAAGCCGGCTACACCGATAACCCGGACCAACGTCTGGCCGAAGACCTCAACAGCTTTACCGACAGCACGCTGAGCCTTGGCCTGGGGCTGATTCGCAACGTGGTCAGTCTGGTGTCGTTCTCGGTGATCCTGTGGGGCGTGTCCGGCAGCATGGAAATCTTCGGCATCGACGTGCCGGGCTATATGTTCTGGGCGGCGCTGCTGTATGCGCTGGTCGGCAGCTGGCTGGTGCATTTGGTGGCGCGGCGCTTGATCGTGCTTAACAACAACCAGCAGCGCTACGAAGCCGATCTGCGTTTTGGCTTGGTGCGTATTCGTGAAAACGCCGAGAGCATCGCGCTGTACAACGGCGAGCAAAACGAACAGCAGCGGCTGATGGGGCGTTTCACCAAAGTGTGGAGCAACTTTTGGGAGCTGATGAAGGTGCAGAAGCGTCTGACATTCTTCAGTTCGGGCTACGGCCAGATCGCCATTATCTTTCCCATGATCGTCGCTGCGCCGCGTTATTTCGCCGGCAAGATTCAGCTCGGCGATCTTATGCAAATCAACTCGGCGTTCAGCAACGTGCAGGAAAGCATGAGCTGGTTTATCGACGCCTACGCCAGCCTCGCGGCGTGGCGCGCCACCTGCGACCGGATTCTGAGCTTCCGTCAGGCGCTGGCCGAGGGCGAGCATCTGGACGCCAATCCGGCGATTACCCGTACGCGCAACGCTGAGCAGTTGAGCCTGAATCAGGTGCAACTGAGCCTCGCCGATGGCCGCATATTGCTGAAGCCGACTTCATTGAATATCGCGCCGGGCGAGCATGTGCTGATCAGTGGCGCCTCGGGCAGTGGCAAAAGCACCTTGCTGCGCGCGCTGAGTGGGCTATGGCCGTTCGGCAACGGCGCGCTGAACGTGCCGGACAGCAGTCTGTTCCTGCCGCAAAAACCGTATCTGCCCATCGGCAGTCTGCGCGCTGCGCTGAGTTATCCGCAGGCAGACGACACCTATTCCACCGAGCGCCTGAACGAAGTGCTGCAGACGTGCAACCTGGCCCATCTGGCCAGCCGGCTGGACGAGGAAGATCACTGGGAGCGGGTGCTTTCGCCGGGCGAGCAACAGCGCGTGGCCATTGCCCGTGCGCTGCTGGTGCAGCCGCGCTGGTTGTTCCTCGATGAAGCCACGTCGGCCATGGACGAGGCCAATGAGACGGCGGTGTATCGCCTGCTGACCGAGAAACTGCCGGGCAGCAGCCTGATCAGCATTGGCCATCGGGGCAGCCTCAAGCAATTCCATGGGCGGCAGTTGCGCCTGGAAGAGCAGGGGCTGGTCGAGGCTTAGTGGTGTTGGGCTTCGCCCAACCTACGATTTTGGCGTGGCCGGTTCGTAGCTTTCGATAACTTCCTGCGCGGCGCGGAAGGCGTCGATGGTGGCCGGCACGCCGGCGTATACGGCGCAGTGCAGCAGCGCTTCGCGAATTTCTTCGACCGTGCAGCCATTGTTCAGCGCGCCGCGCACGTGGCCCTTCAGCTCTTGCGGACATTTCAGGGCGGTAAGGGCGGCGAGGGTGATCAGGCTGCGGGTTTTTAGCGGCAAGCCTTCACGGCTCCAGACCGAACCCCAGGCGTGCTCGTTGACGAAGTCTTGCAGCGGCTGGGTGAAGTCGGTGGCGTTGTTCAAGGCGCGGTCGACAAAGGCATCGCCCATCACCTGACGGCGCATCTGCTCGCCGTTTTTAGGCTGTTCGCTCATAGCGTTTCCTCAAGAGATCAGTCGAGACTCTGCACGCGTACCGTCGCTACGCCGCTGCGCACCATGCCCAGTTGTTCGGCGGCCGCGCGCGACACATCGATCAACCGCTTGCGGCTGTAAGGGCCACGGTCGTTAACGCGCAGAATCACGGATTTGTTGTTGTCCAGATTGGTCACTCGAACTTGCGTGCCGAAGGGCAGGGTGCGGTGGGCAGCGGTCATTTGCGCCTGGTCGAAGCGCTCGCCGCTGGCGGTCTTTTTGCCATGGTGCTTGGCACCGTAATACGACGCCTCGCCGCGTTCATCGTAATGACCGTTGTAGGCCGGCGTGTTGTCGCTGGTGCTGCCGCGAAAGTAGGGAGTGGTACAGGCGCTCAACAGCGCGAGAAAGCTTCCTGCTACTAGAACGCGCCACATACCTGTGTCTCCGGGAGTAAGGCTTGCGCGATCAGTCCCCTCTCCCACGTGTGGGAGAGGGCTAGGGTGAGGGGCCGTTAAAGCACCCTCACCCCTCTCTCGCAGACGGAGAGGGGAGCTGATCGGCGTACGGTTTTAACCTTCCAGCTTCTGCTTCAACAGTTCATTAACCTGCTGCGGGTTGGCTTTGCCTTTGGAGGCCTTCATCGCCTGGCCCACAAAGAAGCCGAACATCTTGCCGCGCTTGGCTTCATCGGCGGCGCGGTACTGTTCAACCTGCTCGGCGTTGGCCGCCAGCATTTCATCGAGCACGGCGGAAATGGCGCCGCTGTCGGTGACTTGCTTGAGACCCTTGGCTTCGATGATTTGATCTGCGCTGCCTTCGCCATTGGCCATGGCTTCAAAAACCATCTTGGCGATCTTGCCGGAGATGGTGTTGTCTTTGATGCGCAGCAGCATGCCGCCCAGTTGTTCGGCGCTCACCGGCGAGGCGTCGATTTCCACGCCTTGTTTGTTGAGCAGGCTGCCCAGCTCCACCATCACCCAGTTGGCCGCCAACTTGGCGTCGCCGCTGATGCTGACCACGTGCTCGAAGTAATCGGCTTGCTCGCGGCTGGAAGCCAGCACGCTGGCGTCGTAGGCCGACAAACCGAACTGCGCCTGGAAGCGCTCGCGTTTTTGCGGCGGCAACTCCGGCAGGGTGGCGCGGGTGGTGTCGAGGAAGGCGTTGTCGATAATTACCGGCAGCAGGTCAGGGTCGGGGAAGTAACGGTAGTCGTTGGCTTCTTCCTTGCTGCGCATGGCGCGGGTTTCGTCTTTGTTCGGGTCGTACAGGCGGGTTTGCTGAATGACCTTGCCGCCGTCTTCGATCAGCTCGATCTGGCGCTGCACTTCGGTGTTGATCGCCTTCTCGATAAAGCGGAACGAGTTGACGTTCTTGATCTCGCAGCGCGTGCCGAATTCGGCCTGGCCCTTGGGGCGTACCGACACGTTGCAGTCGCAGCGCAGCGAGCCTTCGGCCATGTTGCCGTCGCAAATGCCCAAGTAACGCACCAGGGCGTGAATGGCTTTCACATACGCTACTGCCTCTTTGGCGCTGCGCATGTCCGGCTCGGAAACGATTTCCAGCAGCGGCGTGCCAGCGCGGTTGAGATCGATGCCGCTCATGCCGCTGAAGTCTTCGTGCAGGCTTTTGCCGGCGTCTTCTTCTAAGTGCGCGCGGGTGATGCCGACGCGTTTGACGGTGCCGTCTTCCAGGGTGATATCCAGGTGGCCTTTGCCGACGATGGGCAGTTCCATCTGGCTGATCTGGTAGCCCTTGGGCAGGTCCGGGTAGAAGTAGTTTTTGCGCGCGAACACGTTGTGTTGGCCGATCTCGGCATCAATTGCCAGACCGAATTTCACGGCCATGCGCACGGCTTCTTCGTTGAGCACCGGCAGCACGCCGGGCATGCCCAGGTCGATCAGGCTGGCCTGGGTGTTCGGCGCTTGACCAAAGGTGGTGGCGCTGCCGGAAAAAATCTTCGATTGGGTGGCGAGCTGGGTGTGAATCTCCAGCCCGATAACAACTTCCCATTGCATGGTGTTTCTCCTCAGAAGCCTGTCGGTGTGCGCGTGTGCCAGTCAGTGTTGAGCTGATACTGGTGAGCGACGTTGAGCAGGCGACCTTCCTGGAAGTAGGGCGCGAGCAGTTGTACGCCAACCGGCAAGCCCTCAACGAAACCCGCTGGCATGGAAATGCCCGGCAAGCCCGCAAGGTTGGCGGTGATGGTGTAGACGTCTTCGAGGTAGGCGGCGACCGGGTCGTTGTTCTTCGCGCCAATTTTCCACGCCGGGTTGGGCGTGGTCGGGCCGAGGATCACGTCCACATCCTGAAACGCGGCCATAAAGTCGTTCTTGATCAGGCGACGAATTTTCTGCGCTTGCAGGTAATAGGCGTCGTAGTACCCGGCGGACAACGCGTACGCGCCGACCATGATGCGCCGCTGCACTTCGGCCCCGAAGCCTTCGGCGCGCGAGCGCTTGTAGAGGTCGGTGAGGTCTTTGGGATCTTCGCAGCGGTAGCCGAACCGCACGCCGTCAAAACGCGAGAGGTTGGAGGAAGCCTCCGCCGGGGCGATGACGTAGTACGCCGGAATCGCGTGCTGCATGTTTGGCAGGCTGATTTCCTTAACCACGGCACCGAGTGCTTCCAGCTGTTTGACGCTGGCGTGAATCAGCTCGGCAATGCGCGGATCCAGGCCTTCGCCAAAGTATTCCTTGGGCAGACCGATGCGCAGGCCTTTCAGTGAGTCGTTGAGGGTGGCGGAATAATCCGGCACGGGCTCGTCGACGCTTGTGGAGTCTTTCGCATCGAAACCGGCCATGCCTTGCAGCAGCAGGGCGCAGTCTTCGGCGGTGCGGGCCAATGGGCCGCCTTGGTCGAGGCTCGACGCGTAGGCAATCATGCCCCAGCGCGAAACACGGCCGTAGGTGGGCTTGAGACCGGTGAGGTTGGTCAGTGCGGCGGGCTGGCGGATCGAGCCGCCGGTGTCAGTGCCTGTCGCGGCAGGCAGCAAGCGCGCAGCGACGGCCGCCGCCGAACCACCGGACGAGCCGCCCGGTACGTGCTCAAGATTCCACGGGTTTTTCACCGCGCCGTAATGGCTCGACTCGTTGGCCGAGCCCATGGCGAATTCGTCCATGTTGGTTTTGCCCAGGCTCACGGCGCCGGCGGCGGCGAGCTTGGCGACCACGGTGGCATCGTACGGGGCAGTGAAGTTGTCGAGCATTTTCGAGCCGCAGCTGGTGCGAATGCCCTGGGTGCAGAACAAATCTTTATGGGCCAGCGGCGCGCCAAGCAGAGCGCCGGTTTCGCCGGCCGCACGACGGGCGTCAGCGGCTTTGGCCTGCTGCAACGCGCTGTCTTGGGTCACGGTAATAAAGCTGTTGAGCTGTGGGTCCAGTGCGGCGATACGCGCCAGCAAACTGCGGGTCAGCTCTTCGGAGGAGAATTTCTTGGCTTCGAGGCCATGGGCAATCTCGGCCAGGGTCAGTTGGTGCATGTCCACGTCCTTACTCACTCGATAACCCTCACTCGATTACTTTCGGAACCAGATACAGACCGTCTTGCACGGCCGGGGCGATGGCTTGGTAAGCCTCGCGCTGATTCTGTTCGGTGACGGTGTCTTCACGCAGGCGCTGGGTTGCTTCCAGCGGGTGGGCCAGCGGCTCGATGCCGGTGGTGTCGACCGCTTGCATGCGGTCAATGAGGCCCAGAATGTTATTCAGTGTTTCGGTGGTGCGAGGGATATCGGCTTCGTTCAGACCCAGTCGGGCCAGATGAGCGATTTTCTCCACCTCGGAGCGTTCGAGCGCCATCGGGTGTTCTCCAATTAAATAGAACGGCCTGCGAGAGGCGAGTAGAAGTCCGTAGGGAATGTCGTACGGAACGGATAAGATCAGCGCGCGGTCATAAGCCGCTAACTGGGCGCTAATGCCGGGAAAAGGCGGCAATTTAACATATTGGCGCCTTGCCCAAAATCCCCGTCGTTGTTAGAGTTTGCCGCACTTTTTTACCCACGCGTTGCCTAGGGTCCCTATCCCATGTTTAAGAAACTGCGTGGCATGTTTTCCAGTGATCTTTCGATCGACCTGGGCACTGCCAATACCCTGATTTATGTTCGCGAACGCGGCATCGTGCTGAACGAGCCATCCGTGGTCGCCATCCGTACCCACGGCAACCAGAAGAGTGTCGTGGCAGTCGGAACCGAGGCCAAGCGCATGCTCGGCCGTACCCCCGGCAACATCGCAGCCATTCGCCCCATGAAAGACGGCGTGATCGCCGACTTCAGCGTCTGCGAAAAAATGCTGCAGTACTTCATTAATAAAGTGCACGAAAACAGCTTCCTGCAGCCCAGCCCTCGCGTGCTGATCTGCGTTCCGTGCAAATCCACCCAAGTTGAACGTCGCGCCATTCGCGAATCGGCCCTCGGTGCCGGTGCTCGTGAAGTGTTCCTGATCGAAGAGCCCATGGCCGCTGCTATCGGTGCCGGCCTGCCGGTAGAAGAAGCGCGCGGTTCCATGGTGGTGGACATCGGTGGTGGTACCACTGAAATCGCCCTGATCTCCCTCAACGGTGTGGTGTATGCCGAATCCGTGCGTGTGGGCGGCGACCGTTTCGACGAAGCGATCATCACCTACGTGCGCCGTAACTACGGCAGCCTCATTGGTGAATCCACCGCTGAGCGCATCAAGCAGGAAATCGGTACCGCCTACGCGGGCGGCGAATTGCGCGAAGTGGATGTACGTGGCCGTAACCTGGCTGAAGGCGTACCGCGCAGCTTCACCCTGAACTCCAACGAAGTGCTCGAAGCGTTGCAAGAGTCGCTGGCCACCATCGTGCAAGCGGTGAAAAGCGCCCTCGAACAATCGCCGCCGGAACTGGCGTCCGACATCGCCGAGCGCGGTCTGGTGCTGACCGGTGGTGGCGCCTTGTTGCGTGACCTCGACAAGCTGCTGGCCCAAGAAACTGGCCTGCCGGTGATCGTTGCCGAAGACCCGCTGACGTGCGTAGCACGCGGTGGCGGTAAAGCTTTGGAGATGATGGATCGTCACACGATGGACCTGCTCTCGAGCGAATGAGTCCCAGGCCTTGAGAAAACTACTGCGCTCGGTTACGCCGCGTTAAAAACAGCTTCACAATGCTCATTGGCTACAGCCAACTCCGCTTGTTCATCTGTTTTTGCCTCGCGTACCCTTCGCTCGCTACGTTTTCACCAGCCCTGAACATTAAAAAAGCATGGCTGTTGGGCCCACTCCGGTGGGCTCATTGCATTTAAGTCGGTCACTGCCGTTACACTTCGCGCTTCAGAATCCACGCCCACCAGCCAGCGATGCGGACCGTATGAATATTCACTTCAGCGTCGGAGCAATCAGCCATTAAGCCGCTCTTTGCCAAAGGACCGTCATTGGGTGTGCGCCTGCTGGTGCTGGTTGTGCTGTCGGCCACGCTGATGGTGGTCGACGCCCGTTTCGAATCCCTCAAGCCCATGCGCAGCCAGCTCGGTCTGGTGCTGACGCCGTTCTATTGGCTGGCCGACTTCCCCGTGCGTATGTGGGATGGCGCCACCGCGCAGTTCACCAGCCGTAGCGAGCTGCTCGGCGAGAACGAAAAACTCAAAGCTGAAGCGCTGTTGATGCAGCGTCGCCTGCAAAAGCTGGCGGCGCTCACTGAGCAGAACGTGCGTTTGCGCGAATTGCTCAATTCCTCCTCGTTGGTGGATGAAAAAGTGTTGGTGGGCGAGCTGATCGGCGTAGACCCCAACCCCTTCACCCATCGCATCCTGATCGACAAAGGCGGCAAAGACGGCGTGTTCCTCGGCCAGCCGGTGCTCGACGCGCGTGGTCTGATGGGCCAGGTGGTTGAAGTAATGCCGTACACCTCGCGCGTGCTGCTGCTCACCGACATCACCCACAGCATTCCCGTGCAGGTGAACCGCAATGGCCTGCGCGCCATCGCCAGTGGCACCGGTAACCCGGAGCGCCTGGAACTGCGTCATGTCGCCGACACGGCAGATATTAAAGAAGGCGATTTGCTCGTCAGCTCCGGGCTGGGCCAGCGCTTTCCGGCGGGTTACCCAGTGGCGGTGGTGAAAGAGGTGGTGCACGACTCCGGCCAGCCCTTCGCCATTGTTCGCGCCGTGCCCACTGCCGCGCTCAACCGCAGCCGTTATGTGCTGCTGGTATTTACCGACACCCGCACCCCGGAACAGCGCGCGACGGATTCGGCCGAAGCGCAAGAAAAGGTTGATCGCCAGGCTGAACAGAAAGCCGCTGAGGCCCTGCAAAATGAAGGCGCCGGCTCCGCGCCAGCGCCGTCACCCGCGCCCGCTGCCACGCCTGCACCCGCTGGCGCAGCTGCTCCAAGCCCAGCGCCGACGGCGCCTGCCAAACCGGCGACCACGCCCGCCAAACCTGCCGCCACACCGGCCAAGCCCGCCACTCAGGGAGAGCGTCGATGATTGGTCTGCGTCCACGTAATGGTTGGGTCATCTGGTTCAGCCTCGGTCTGGCGCTGCTGCTCAGCGTGGCGCCGTTGCCAGACTTCATGGAAGTGGGTCGTCCGCTGTGGCCTGCCTTGATTCTCACCTACTGGGTGCTGGCCCTGCCGCACCGCGTGGGCATGACCACCGCCTGGCTGCTCGGGCTGGGCGTCGACGTGTTGTACGGCACATTGCTCGGTCAGAACGCGCTGATCCTCACCCTCGTGACCTTCCTTGTGCTCAACCTGCATCAGCGCCTGCGCATGTTCCCCATGTGGCAACAGAGCCTGGTGCTGCTGGTGGTGTTTGGCTTGGCCCAGCTGGTGCAGTTGTGGCTCAATGCGTTGACCGGCAACCGGCCGCCTACCTTGGCTTTTGTGCTGCCCGCGCTGGTCAGTGCGCTGCTCTGGCCTTGGGTGTCGGTGGCCTTGCGCGGTGTGCACCAGCGTTTGAACGTCAACTAAGCGGGGCAGGGCCTAGGCCTGCCTCTTTACTGCTCGACAGGGAGAGGTCTGCATGGCCACGCTTTACCTGGCCTCCGGGTCTCCACGCCGGCGCGAACTGCTGACGCAGATCGGCGTAGGCTTTTCCATTCTTGCTGCCCCCATCGACGAAAGCGTCCAGCCTGGCGAGTCGGCCGAGCACTATGTGCAGCGTCTGGCGCTGGCCAAGGCCGCTGCAGGTTTGGCGACGGTGTCCGCTGCCACCGATGCCGTCGTGCTCGGCGCCGACACGGCGGTCGTCGTCGATGGCCACATTCTCGGCAAGCCTGCCGACCAGGCCGACGCCTTGGCCATGTTGCAATTACTCTCCGGCCGCGAACACCAAGTGATGACCGCCGTCGCCCTGGCGAATGGCCAGCGCAGCGAAGTGCGGTTGGTCAGCAGCGACGTCAGTTTCCGTTCCATTTCCACCGCTGAAGCAACCACCTATTGGGCCAGCGGCGAGCCGCAGGACAAAGCGGGCGGCTACGCTATTCAAGGCCTGGCCGCCGTGTTTGTCAGCGGCATGCGTGGCAGCTATTCGGCCGTGGTCGGCCTGCCACTGTGTGAAACCGCCGCCTTACTCGCCGAATTCGGTATTCCCTGCTGGCAGGCCATGAGCGAGAGCCGTCATGAGTGAAGAAATTCTGATCAACATCACGCCCATGGAATCCCGTGTGGCGGTGGTGGAAAACGGTGTGTTGCAGGAAGTGCATGTCGAGCGCACGCAGCGCCGTGGCATCGTCGGCAATATCTATAAAGGCAAAGTGGTGCGCGTGTTGCCGGGTATGCAGGCGGCGTTTGTCGACATCGGCCTGGAGCGCGCGGCGTTTATTCACGCCTCGGAAATTTCCACCCGCGAAGGTCCGGCCGTGGAAAGCATCAGCGCCTTGGTGCACGAAGGGCAGAGCCTCACCGTGCAGGTGACCAAAGACCCCATCGGCAGCAAAGGCGCGCGCCTGACCACGCAGCTGTCGATTCCGTCGCGCTACCTGGTGTACATGCCGCGCACCAGCCATGTCGGCATTTCGCTGCGTATCGAAGACGAAGTGGAGCGCGAACGCCTGAAGAAAGTGGTGGCCGACTGCATCGCCGCCGAAGGCATTGAAGAGGCCGGCGGTTTTATTTTGCGCACCGCGGCCGACGGTGCGGGCGCCGATGAAATCGTGGCGGACATCCGCTACCTGCGCCGCCTCTGGAGCCAGATCGCCACGCAGATGAAAACCGCGCCTACGCCTTCGGTGATTTACGAAGATCTCAGCCTGGCGCTGCGCACCCTGCGCGACCTGGTCAGTTTGCGCACCGAGAAATTGCGCGTCGATTCGCGGGAAACCTTCCAGAAAGTTACCCAGTTCGTTGACGAGCTGATGCCCGAAGTGGCCGACCGTATCGAGCATTACCCCGGCGAGCGGCCGATCTTCGACCTGTACGGCGTTGAAGACGAGATTCAGAAAGCGCTGGAGCGCAAAGTGCCGTTGAAGTCCGGCGGCTACTTGATCATCGACCCAGCCGAGGCGATGAGCACCATTGATGTGAACACCGGCGCCTTTGTCGGCCATCGCACGTTGGAAGAGACCATCTTCAAAACCAACCTCGAAGCGGCCACCGCCATTGCCCGCCAACTGCGGCTGCGCAACCTGGGCGGCATCATCATCATCGACTTCATCGACATGGAAGACGAAGAGCACCAGCGCCAGGTACTGCGCACGTTGGAGAAACAGCTGGAACGCGACCACGCGAAAACCAACATCATCGGCATCACCGAACTGGGCCTGGTGCAGATGACGCGCAAGCGCACCCGTGAAAGCCTCGAACAGATTCTGTGCGAGCCGTGCGTCAGCTGTCAGGGGCGCGGCAAACTGAAAACCCCGGAAACCATCTGCTACGAAATCTTCCGCGAGATTCTGCGCGAGGCCCGTGCCTACCAGGCCGAAAGCTATCGCGTGCTGGCCAACCAGAAAGTGGTCGACCGCCTGTTGGACGAGGAATCGGGTAATGTGGCCGACCTCGAGAGCTTTATCGGCCGCACCATTAAATTTCAGGTCGAGAGCATGTATTCGCAGGAACAATACGACGTGGTTCTACTCTGACACCTCTCGCGACCTTAACCGGCGCCGCGTTTAGCCGCGGGCCGGCAGCGTCGACCCGGCCTAACAATAAAAGGAAAGCCGCCTGATCATGCAGCGCCTCGCCCGCCTGATTGCCACCCTGACGCGCTGGGGCCTGTACCTCTGCGCCACGGGCCTGATCGTGGCAGCGCTCTATGTGAGCATCGGCCGCATGCTGGTGCCGATGGTTGCCGACTACCGCCTGCAAGCCGAAGACCGGCTGCGCGAAGCCGTCGGCCTGCCGGTCACCATTGGCAGCCTGGAAGGCAGCTGGCGCGGTTTGGCGCCGCTGCTGGTGGCCCATGACGTGCAGGTGGGCGAGGGCGCCAGCGCGCTGCGCCTGGATCAGGTTCGTGTAGTGCCCGCGTTGTGGGCCAGCGTTCAGGCTCAGCAGGTGCGCGTCGGCAGTCTGGAAGTCGATGGCTTGCAACTCAGTGCCGTGCAGGATGCCGACGGCAAATGGACGATGGAAGGGCTGCCCAAGCGAGAGAACGATCCGCCGCTGGACCCTGAACAACTGCTGCGCAACCTCAAACGGGTGCAACAGCTTTCCCTCTTCAACAGCCAGCTCACGCTGGAACCGCACGACAGCAAGCCGCTGACCTTTACCTACATCAACCTCGACCTGATCACCGGCGCCAGCCGCCAGCGCCTCGATGGCCGCGTTACGTTGCCTGACGGTCAGCCGCTGAGCCTGAGCATCGATGCCCGCGTGAAGCCGAAAACCTGGCGCGAGGCGCAGGCGCAGGTTTACTTGAGCTTGCCGCAGAGCGATTGGGCGCGTTGGCTACCGGCCGGCGTAACGCGTGACTGGCAGGTGGAGCGCTTTCAGGCGGGCGGCGAGTTCTGGCTGACCTGGGCCGACGGTGCGGTGCAACGCGCCGTGGCTCGCCTGAATGCCCCAGAGCTGCGCGCCGCCTATGCCGAACGCAAGGCCGTGCAGATCAATGACTTGGCGGTTATGGCCTACATGAACCGCACCGAGCTGGGCTATAACGTGCTGCTCAACTCACTGGCCGCCACACTCGGTGAAACCCGCTGGGGCGAAGTGCAAGTGGGTTTGGTCTATCAAAGCGCCGCTGAAAACCGCCCGCAGCGCTGGCAGGTCAGCGCCGACCGGCTCGACCTGGCGCCGTTGACGCCCACCATCGAAGCCCTGGCGCCGCTGCCGGCAAAAGCCGCCGAGGTGCTGCACGGCCTGAAGCCGCAAGGTGCGTTGCGCAACCTGCAGTTGAGTATTACGCCCGAGGCGCCCAACCGCGACCAGCGCGTTGAGTTTGCCGCCAACCTTCAGCAAATCACCTTTAGCGCTTACGGCGGCGCGCCGGCAGCGGAAAACGTGACGGGCAGCATCAGCGGCGACCTCGGCCATGGCGAGCTGCGCATGGACACCGAGAATTTCGCCCTGCACCTGGATCACCTGTTCCCCAAACCCTGGCGTTACCAGAAAGCCAACGCGCGCCTGACGTGGACGCTGAATGCCGACGCCTTCACCCTGATTGCCCCGTACATGAAGCTGGTCGGCGATGAAGGCAAGCTGGCCGGCGACTTCCTGATTCGCCTGACCCTGGCGCCCGACACCGAAGACTACATGGACCTGCGCGTCGGGCTGCAGGAAGGCAACGCCCAATACGTCGAGAAATACCTGCCGACTCTGGTGCCCAGTTTCAGCCAGGATCTGGCCAAGTGGCTGACGACGGCCATCCACCGTGGCGCCATTGATGAAGGTTATTTCCAGTACCAGGGCTCGCTTAACAAAGGCGCCGACCCGACAGCCACCAGCATCAGTCTGTTCTTTAAGGTGCATGACACCGAACTGGCGTTTCAACCGGGCTGGCCCGTGCTGCAAAACGTCACCGGCGATGTGCTGATCGAAGACAGCGGCGTTCGCGTTCGCGCCCCCAGCGGACAGATGCTCAACAGCACGGTCAGCAATGTGAACGTCGACGTACCGCACGTTGCCAAGGGTCAGCCGTCGCGCTTGCTGGTCACGGGTGATGTCGCCAGCAGCATGACCGACGCGCTGAAAATTCTGCAGGAAGCGCCCATCGGCACGGCCTCGATATTCGAAGGCTGGGGCGGTGAAGGCGATCTGAAAGCCAAGCTCAACCTCGATATTCCGCTGGGCCAGGGTCCGACCACGCGCGCGATTGTCGACTTCAGTGCCGACGGCGCCACGCTGAATATGGCAACGCCGAAGCTGGCGCTGAGTCAGGTGAAAGGCGATTTCCGCTACGACACGGCCACCGGCCTGAGCGCACCGGACATTCGCGCTCAGGTGTTCGGTCGGCCGGTTCGCGGCAAGGCCGTGGCGAGCAAAACAGTTGGTAAACCGTCGAGCCGCATCGAAGTGGCCGGGCAGGTGCCGGTGAAAACCCTCACCGATTGGTCGGGCATCACCCGGCCGCTGCCGGTCTCCGGCGAATTGCCGTTGCAGCTGGCGGTGGTGTTGGACGGCGACAACAGCTTGTTGCAGGTCAACTCGACGCTTAAAGGCGTGGCCATTGATTTGCCGGCGCCCTTGGGCAAAGCCGCAACGGATGAGCGCCCGAGCCAATGGCGCATGAGTTTGCAGGGTGCCGAGCGCGGCTACGCGCTGACGTACGCCAACCTCGCCAGCCTCGCTGCCAGTGCGCCGGCCAGCGGCTTCAGCGACGGGCGCGCCGAGTTGCGCCTGGGCAGCGAGCCGGCTCGTGTGCCCAACGCCAAAGGTTTGCAGGTTAACGGCGACATCAGCGAACTGGACGCCACCGCCTGGCAAGACGTCGCCAAGCGCTACGCCGGCGACCAGGCCGCCAGCGCCAAGCAATTCTTCAACAGTGCCGACCTGCACATCGGCGCCTTTCATGGCCTGGGCGCCGACATCGACAACCTGAACGTCAAGATGACCCGTATCGCCAGCGGCTGGAACGTGGGCTTGAGCAGCGACCGCGTCAGTGGCGTGGTGGGCTTGCCCGACGCTGACGGTGCGCCTATCGATATACAGCTCAAGCACCTGCGTTTCCCGGCGGCGCAACCGCCGCAGCCCGCCGACCCAGCCGCGCCCGAGGTGGAAGAACCGGACGCGTTGGCTGACGTCGACCCCCGGCAAATTCCGGCACTGAACCTGAACATCGAGCGGGTTTACCAAGGCGATGCGCTGCTCGGCGCGTGGTCGTTGAAAGCACGGCCGAACGCCAACGGCGTGGTGTTCAGCGACGTCAACATGGGTCTTAAAGGCTTGCAGCTGGAAGGCGACGTGGGCTGGGAAGGCGCGCCGGGCTCGACCAGCAGTTGGTTCAAAGGGCGCATTGGCGGCGGCAACCTGTCGGATGTGCTGCTGGCCTGGAACTTCGCGCCCACTGCTACCAGCCAGGACTTCCACATGGACATCGACGGCCGCTGGCCAGGATCGCCCGCATGGATCAGCCTCAAACGCTTCAGCGGCACGCTCGATCCCACGCTGCGCAAAGGCCAGTTCGTCGAAGCCCAAGGCTCGACGGCGGCGCTGCGAGTGTTTGGTCTGCTTAACTTCAACTCCATCGGCCGCCGCCTGCGCCTGGATTTCTCCGACCTGCTAGACAAAGGCCTGAGCTACGACCGGGTAAAAGGCCTGCTGGTCGCCACCAACGGCGTGTACGTGACCAAAGAGCCGATCACCCTCACTGGGCCGTCGAGCAACCTGGAAATGAATGGCACGCTGGACATGGCGAGCAACCAGGTGGATGCCAAACTGTTGGTGACCTTGCCGCTGACCAACAACCTGCCGCTGGCCGCGCTGATTGTCGGTGCGCCGGCCATTGGTGGTGCGCTGTTCGTGGCCGACAAGCTGCTGGGCAAACAAGTCGCCCGCTTCGCCAGCGTGCAGTACAGCGTGAAGGGTTCTTGGCAAGATCCGAAAATTGCCTTCGACAAGCCCTTCGAAAAACCTCGCTAACCTTAAGGGAGCGCCTATGTCCCTCGCGGTGATTCAAATGGTCAGCCAGGACGACGTGCTGGCCAACCTCGCCCAAGCTCGCCTGCTGTTGCAGCAAGCCGCCGAGCAGGGCGCGCAACTGGCGGTGCTGCCGGAAAACTTTGCCGCCATGGGCCGCAGCGACCTCGCCACACTGGGACGCGCCGAAGCCCTTGGCGACGGACCGATACTGCCGTGGTTGAAACAGACCGCCCGCGACCTCAAGTTATGGATAGTGGCGGGCACCATGCCTCTGCCGCCGCAGGATCAGCCAGACGCCAAGTCCCACGCGTGCTCGTTATTGATCAATGCGCACGGCGAGCAAGTCGCGCGATACGACAAGCTGCACCTGTTCGATGTGGACGTGGCTGACAGCCGTGGTCGTTACCGCGAGTCGGATGACTACGCGTTTGGCGGCAATGTGGTGGTCGCCGATACGCCTGTAGGACGCTTGGGCCTGACGGTCTGTTACGACCTGCGCTTCCCCGAGTTGTATGGCGCCTTGCGTGAGGCGGGTGCCGAGCTGATTACCGCGCCCGCAGCGTTCACCGCCGTGACGGGCGCCGCACATTGGCAGGTGCTGCTCAGGGCGCGAGCGATAGAAACGCAGTGCTACATCCTGGCCGCCGCACAGGGCGGTCTGCACCCGAAGGGGCGCGAAACATTCGGCCATGCGGCAATCATCGACCCCTGGGGTCGGGTGCTTGCCGAGCAGGCCCAAGGTGCGGCTGTGCTGCTGGCCGACCGCGATGCGGTTGAGCAGGCAGACATCCGTCAACGTATGCCGGTGCACACGCACCGCCGTTTTGCTGTGTCGTCGCTGAAGGCGCCGACCTGAAGGCTCACCAGAGCCTATGGAGTAACTAAATGAGCGACATGTTGCTGTCCGTGAGCGAGCATCTGCTGGGCCCTGGCGGTTTGAGCATTGACCAGTTGCCGGGCGTGCTCGGCGAGCTGGCTGGGCCGGGAATCGATGCGGCTGACCTGTACTTTCACGGTCAGGTTTCGGAAACCTGGGTGCTGGAAGACGGCATCGTCAAAGAAGGCAGTTTCAACCTCGATCAAGGCGTTGGCGTGCGCGCCCAATCCGGCGAAAAAACCGGCTTCGCCTACAGCAACGCCATCACCCCCGTCGCATTGAGCGAAGCGGCCCGCGCTGCCCGTTCGATCGCTCGGGCTGGCCAGAATGGTCGAGTGCAGGCGTTTGTCAGTCCCGAAGTGGCGCGTCTGTATGCGCCGGAAAACCCGCTGGAAGTGCTGACCCGTGCGGAAAAGGTCGAGCTGCTCAAACGCGTCGACGTTGCCACGCGCGCGCTTGATCCGCGCATTAAACAAGTGACCGTCAGCCTTGCCGGCGTGTGGGAACGCATTCTGGTCGCTGCCGCCGATGGCAGCCTGGGCGCCGATATTCGTCCGCTGGTGCGCTTCAACGTCAGCGTCATCGTCGAACAGAACGGCCGTCGCGAACGCGGCGGGCAGGGCGGTGGTGGCCGCTCCGACTACCTGTACTTCCTCACCGAAGACCGCGCCATGGGCTATGCACGCGAAGCGCTGCGCCAGGCACTGGTGAACCTCGAAGCCATTCCCGCACCGGCCGGCTCCATGCCAGTGGTGATGGGCGCGGGCTGGTCTGGCGTGCTGCTGCACGAAGCGGTTGGCCATGGCCTGGAAGGCGACTTCAACCGCAAAGGCAGCTCGGCCTACAGCGGCCGCATCGGTGAAAAAGTGGCGTCCAGCCTGTGCACCATCGTTGACGACGGCACCCTGTTCGGCCGCCGTGGTTCGTTGAGCATGGACGACGAAGGCACACCGACCCAATGCACCACCCTGATCGAAAACGGCGTGTTGAAGGGCTATATGCAAGACAAACTCAACGCCCGCCTGATGGGCGTGGCCGCCACCGGTAATGGCCGCCGCGAATCCTACGCACACCTGCCGATGCCACGCATGACCAACACCTACATGCTGGCCGGCGAAAGCGACCCGGAAGAAATTATTCGCTCGGTGAAGAAGGGCATCTACTGCGCCAACCTCGGCGGCGGCCAGGTCGACATCACCAGCGGCAAGTTCGTGTTCTCCACCAGCGAGGCCTACCTGATCGAAGACGGCAAAATCACCGCCCCGGTCAAAGGCGCCACGCTGATCGGCAACGGCCCGGAAGCCATGAGCAAGGTATCGATGGTCGGCAACGATCTGGAACTGGACAGCGGCGTGGGCACCTGCGGCAAAGACGGGCAGTCGGTGCCGGTCGGTGTGGGGCAGCCGACGTTGAAGATTGATTTGATTACCGTGGGCGGGACTGGGAGCTGATGGTCGACGGAGTTCTCAGCGTTATTGTCGATTTGCTGGCGTACCAGTTGGGGCGCGGTTTGCTGCTGCTACTGACCTGGGGCCGCTACGACGCTACCAAACGCAATGCCAATATCTGGCTGGTGGGTGGGTTTGGTGTGATGGTGTTTTTGGTTGTGGTGGTGGGCGTAGCCGGTTGGATAAACAACGGCTGGTCATAAGCAAACCGAGATCCTTGTGGGAGAGGCTTCAGCCTCGATGCTTTCAAGATCAAAAGATCGAGGCTGAAGCCTCTCCCACAAAAGTTCATCACCCGAGAAAACGGGGTAGGGCTTAGCGCAAGCCGCGTTTGGTTTCGTCCAGGTCGCGGATGTATTTGAAGATTTTGCGCGTGGCGGCCGGGGCTTTGTTTTGTGCCGCTTCGTGTTGGGCCTGGCGGATCAGCTGACGCAAATGGGTGCGGTCGGCGTCCGGGTATTCGGCGACGAAGGCTTCGAGCACATCGTCGGTGCCGGTGGCCAAGCGATCACGCCAGCGTTCTAGGTTGTGGAAGCGTTCGTTGTACTGCCGGGTCGAGGCATCGAGCTGGTCCAGCAGTACCAGAATTTCATCGACGTTCTGATCACGCATCAGCTTGCCGATGAATTGGATATGCCGTTTACGAGCGATGTTAGCCGTGTGTTTCGGCGCATCGGCCAGGGCGCGACGCAGGGCGTCGGTCAGTGGCAGTTTCTCGATCAGGGCGGGTTTGAGCGTGGTCAGTCGCTCGCCAAGGTCAACCAGCGCGTGCAGCTCGCGCTTGACTTGGCTTTTGCTCTTCTCTTCGGAGAAGTCGTCGGAATAGTCAGACATGGGGTCGATCCAGTTGGAAACGCCGCCATGATAACGAGTCGAAGGCCGCTTGTCCGGCCTGGCCAGGTGACTGGTCTCTGAACTGGAGTTGTAGGTTATGAGTGCAGCAGACGTAGTTGGGCCGCAGGCCCTGCCGCAATTGCAGGAGCAAGTGGCGCGGATTATCGCCGAGGCCAAGGCCCAGGGCGCCAGCGCCTGCGAAGTGGCGGTTTCGGTGGAGCAGGGGTTGTCGACCTCGGTGCGCCAGGGCGAGGTGGAAACCGTCGAGTTCAACCGCGACCAGGGCTTTGGCATCACCTTGTATCTCGGCCAACGCAAAGGCTCGGCCAGCACCTCGGCGAGCGGCGATGCGGCCATTCGTGAAACCGTGGCGGCCGCACTGGCCATCGCCAAACATGCCTCTGAGGACGACTGTGCCGGCCTGGCCGACGCCGAGCTGATGGCGCGCGACTTGCCGGACCTCGACCTGTTCCACCCCTGGGACATCACTCCCGAGCAAGCCATCGAGCGCGCCCTGGAATGTGAAGCGGCGGCGTTCGCCACCGATGCCCGCATCAAAAACGCCGACGGCACCAGCCTGAACACTCACCGCGGCTGCCGCGTCTACGGCAACAGCCACGGCTTTGTCGGCGGCTACGCCAGCACGCGGCAGAGCCTGAGCTGCGTGATGATTGCCGAGGCCGACGGCCTGATGCAGCGTGATTATTGGTATGACGTGAGCCGTCGCGGTGAAGATTTGGCTGACGCGGTCAGCATTGGCCGTCGTGCCGCCGAGCGCGCGGTTAGCCGCTTGGGCGCGCGTCCGGTGCCGACGTGCGAAGTGCCGGTGCTGTTTGCCGCCGAGCTGGCCACCGGGCTGTTCGGGCATTTTCTGTCGGCGGTATCCGGCGGCAACCTGTACCGCAAGTCGTCCTTTCTGGAAGGCAGTCTGGGGCAGGTGTTGTTTCCGGAATGGCTGAGCCTTGAAGAGCGTCCGCATATTCGCGGCGCCTTGGGCAGCGCCACGTTTGATGGGGACGGGCTGGCGACCTATGCCAAGTCGTTTGTCGAAAACGGTGAGCTGCGTTCCTACATTCTCGGCACGTATTCAGGGCGCAAATTGGGCATGCCGAGCACGGCCAACTCGGGCGGTGTGCATAACCTGTTCGTCAGCCATGGCGATGAAAATCAGCAAGCGCTGATCAAACGCATGGGGCGCGGCTTGTTGGTCACCGAACTCATGGGCCAAGGGCTGAACATGGTGACCGGCGATTATTCGCGCGGTGCCGGTGGCTACTGGGTGGAGAATGGGGAGATTCAGTTCCCGGTGCAGGAGGTGACCATTGCGGGCAACCTGCGCGACATGTTCAAACAAATCGTCGCGGTGGGTAACGATCTGGAGCTGCGCAGCAACGTGCGCACCGGGTCAGTATTGATCGAGAAAATGACGGTGGCCGGTAGTTGAGGCCGGCCGGCGCACGCCTGTCGTGCGCCGCGCTTGCTTAAGCGCGGGGCGTTATTCGCCTTCGTCGAAGCGGTTGTTGATTAGCTCCACCAAGGCCGCCAGCGCTTCATCGCCTTGCTCGCCATCGGTACTCAGGTGAATGTCGGTGCCTTTGCCGGCGGCCAACATCATGACGGCCATGATGCTCTTACCGTCTACGCAGCTTTCCGGGCTGCGACCAATGCGAATCTGGCAGGGGAAACGTCCCGCAACGCCGACGAATTTGGCCGCGGCGCGTGCGTGCAGGCCGAGCTTGTTGATGATGGTGATTTCACAGGCAGGCATCGCTGCTTAAGTCCTTCTATAGAGTCCCGCGGTTCTAGAGATCGCGGTGACGAACCTGGATATTTTTCAGGGTTTTCTTCAGTTCTTTTCCCAGCCGGTCCGCCAGGTATACCGAGCGATGATGACCGCCTGTGCAGCCGATGGCGACGGTGACGTACGAGCGGTTGCTGGCGGCAATGCGCGGCAGCCATTTGTGCAGGTAGGCGTAAATGTCGTCGTACATTTCCTGTACGTCCGGTTGTTCCTGCAAATAGTCCGACACCACCGAATCCAGGCCCGAATGCTCACGCAGTTCGGGCTTCCAGTACGGGTTGGGCAGGCAGCGCACGTCGAACACCAAGTCGGCATCGACCGGCATACCACGCTTGAAGCCAAACGACTCGACCAAAAACGCAGTGCCCGGCTCCGGCTTGTTCAGCAGGCGCAGCTTGAGGGTGTCACGAAGCTGGTAGAGGTTGAGGTGCGTGGTGTCGACCTTGAGGTCGGCCAGGTCGGTGATCGGGCTCAGTAGTACGCTTTCATCGCGGATGGCTTCAGCCAGCGAGCGCTCGTCGGTGGTCAATGGGTGGCGGCGGCGAGTTTCGGAGAAGCGCTTGAGCAGGGTTTCGTCGTCGGCGTCCAGGTACAGCACATCGCACTGAATGTGGCGGGCACGCACTTCGGCAAGCAGTTCGGGGAAGCGTTTAAGCTGGCTGGGCAGGTTGCGCGCATCGATGGATACGGCCACCAGCGGTTGAACCAGTTCGGTGTGCAGCAGGGAGCGTTCGGCCAATTCGGGCAAGAGCCCGGCGGGCAGGTTATCGATGCAGTAGAAACCGTTGTCTTCAAGCACGTCGAGCGCTGTGCTTTTACCTGAACCGGACCGGCCACTGACGATGATCAAACGCATGCACAGTCACCTGTTCGTCTAGCGGCCGTTTTGTACGTCGACGACGACCTGGTAAAGACTTTCGCTGGTTGAGGCGTGGCGCAATTGGTCACGAACCTCGCTGCGATCAAGCATGCTGGCGATCTGGCGAAGCAATTCCAAGTGCTCATCGGTTGCCGCTTCGGGCACCAGCAGCACAAACAGCAAGTCGACCGGCGCACCGTCAATGGCGTCGAAATCGACAGCGGAATCGAGACGCAGCAGGGCGCTGATGGGAGCCGTGCAGCCCGGCAGGCGGCAATGGGGAATGGCGATGCCATTGCCAAAACCGGTGGAGCCGAGTTTCTCGCGCGCCACCAGGCTTTCGAAAATGTCTTGGCCGTCGAGGTCGGGCAATTCGCGGGCGACCAGGTTGGCGATTTGTTCGAGTACGCGCTTTTTGCTGCCGCCCGGCACGCCCACGAGGGAGCGGCCGGGGGTCAGGATATTTTCAAGTCGAATCATGGGTTGGGGTGGTGTCAGCGAGCTGTGGCGCCTTGCAGGCGACCCAGTTGCTTTTCCTTATGTTTGATAAGTTGGCGGTCGAGTTTGTCGGTGAGTAGATCGATGGCTGCGTACATGTCGTCATGTTCGGCGTTGGCGACCACTTCGCCCCCGGCGATGTGCAAAGTCGCTTCGATTTTCTGCTTGAGCTTCTCGACCTCCATGGTCACTTGCACGTTGGTGATCTTGTCGAAGTGGCGTTCCAATCGACTGAGCTTCTCGTCGATGTAGTCGCGTAGGGCGTCGGTCACATCCAGCTGATGTCCACTGATGTTGACTTGCATACCGCTTTCTCCTTATTGCCGTGTGTAAGAGACAAGCTAACGGGCTTGTCGCCGGAACACTTTGGCCTTGGATCAGTGTAGCCGTCTTGCCAGAGCGAGGTTCGCAGGCGAACCGGGTCAGGCGTTTACATCAGTCGCTTACGTTCACTGGAAGGCGCTATCCCGAGGGATTCGCGGTATTTGGCGACTGTGCGACGGGCTACCTGAATGCCCTGTGCCTCCAGTAAACCAGCGATCTTGCTGTCACTCAACGGCTTTTTCGCATTTTCCGCCGCAACCAGTTTTTTGATGATTGCGCGTATCGCCGTTGACGAGCATTCGCCGCCTTCGGAGGTGCTGACGTGGCTGGAGAAGAAGTACTTCAGCTCGTAAATGCCACGCGGGGTGTGCATGAATTTTTGCGTCGTCACGCGCGAGATCGTTGATTCGTGCATGCCCACTGCTTCGGCGATGTCATGCAGAACCAGCGGTTTCATGGCTTCGTCGCCGTAGTCGAGGAAGCCGCGCTGGTGCTCGACGATCTGGCTGGCCACTTTCATCAGTGTTTCGTTGCGGCTTTGCAGACTTTTGATAAACCAACGCGCCTCTTGCAGCTGATTGCGCATAAAGGTGTTGTCGGCGCTGGAGTCGGCGCGGCGAACGAAGCCGGCGTATTGCGGATTGACCCGCAGCTTGGGCATGGCTTCCTGATTCAGCTCCACCAGCCAGCGATCGTTGTGCTTGCGCACGATCACGTCGGGCACCACGTACTCCGGCTCGCTCGGTTCAATTTGCGAACCCGGGCGCGGGTTAAGGCTTTGAATCAGTTCGATGACCTGACGCAGCTCGTCTTCCTTGAGCTTCATGCGGCGCATCAATTGGCTGTAATCGCGGTTGCCGAGCAGGTCGAGGTAATCGCCGGCCAAGCGCTGCGCTTCGGGCAGCCATGGGGTTTTTGTTGGCAACTGACGCAGTTGCAGCAACAGGCATTCGCGCAGGTCGCGGGCGCCAATGCCGGAGGGTTCGAATTGCTGGATGCGGTGCAGCACGGCTTCGACTTCGTCCAGTTCGATATCCAGTTCCGGATCGAACGCCTCCAGCACTTCTTCGAGGGTTTCTTCCAGGTAGCCCTGGTCGTTGATGCAGTCGATCAGGGTGACGGCAATCAGGCGGTCCTTGTCGGACATCGGCGCCAGGTTGAGCTGCCAGAGCATATGGCTTTGCAAGCTTTCGCCAGCCGAGGTGCGGGTGGTGAAATCCCACTCGTCATCGTCGTTGGAGGGCAGGCTGCTGGCGCTGGTTTGGTAGATGTCTTCCCACGCCGTGTCGACGGGAAGCTCATTGGGAATGCGTTCGCCCCATTCGCCGTCTTCCAGGTTGTCGACGGTAGGTGCCGAGGTTTCCTGGTAGCTGGTGTCTTGGTAGGACTCTTCGTTGTTCGGCGCGGGCGGCGCGCTTTCGGCGCCATCGGCCAGCGGATCGCTGTTATCGAAGTCCTCGCCTTCTTCCTGGCGTTCGAGCATGGGATTGGACTCCAGCGCCTCCTGAATCTCTTGTTGAAGATCCAGCGTGGACAGTTGGAGTAAGCGGATGGCTTGTTGCAGCTGCGGTGTCATCGTCAGCTGCTGGCCCATTTTTAGGACGAGCGATGGTTTCATGGAGGGGGCTTAAGACCTTATTCGCCGGCGCATACGCGCTTCCACAACGAGGGCGCCGAAGCGCCACCAGGAAGCAAATTATATGCCTAAGTCTGAGGCGTTTGCCTAGTCCTCAATCGAAGTCTGTAGTGCGCATCTGATTGCGGCTACAGAATGCTCTTAGAGGCGGAATTCGTGACCCAGGTAAACCTCTTTCACCAACTGGTTGGCGAGGATGGTTTCAGCGTCGCCTTCGGCAATCAATTGGCCGTCGTTGACGATGTACGCGGTCTCGCAGATATCCAGGGTTTCACGCACGTTGTGGTCAGTAATCAGCACGCCAATGCCTTTGGCTTTGAGGTGATGAATGATCTGCTTGATATCGCCGACCGAGATGGGGTCTACGCCTGCGAAGGGTTCATCGAGCAGGATGAATTTCGGCGCAGTGGCCAGGGCACGGGCGATTTCCACACGGCGGCGTTCACCGCCGGACAAGCTCATGCCGAGGTTGTCGCGAATGTGGCTGATGTGAAATTCCTGCAACAGGCTTTCGAGTTCTTTGCGGCGGCTGGCGCTGTCGAGCTCTTTGCGGGTTTCCAGAATGGCCATGATGTTATCGGCCACCGACAGCTTGCGGAAAATCGATGCTTCCTGCGGCAGATAACCAATGCCGGCGCGCGCGCGGCCGTGCATGGGCAGGCTGGTGACGTCCTGCTGATCGATCAGGACGCGGCCCTGATCGGCATTGACCAGGCCGACGATCATGTAGAAACACGTGGTTTTGCCGGCGCCGTTAGGACCTAGCAAGCCAACGATCTGGCCGCTTTCGATCGACAGGCTGACATCACGAACCACCTGGCGGCCTTTGTAGGCTTTGGCCAGGTGTTGGGCTTTGAGAGTCGCCATTACTGCGCCTGTTTGTCGGCTGGTTGAGCGCCAGCGGGTTTGTTCTTGGGCTGAATGACCATGTCGATGCGTGGGCGCGGTGTGGTCACGTTGGTGCCATTGGCGCGGCCGGCGTTGACGATCTGGCGCTGGGTGTCATAGACGATTTTCTCGCCTTCGAAGGTGTTGCCTTCCTGAATCACCTTGGCCTGGTCGATCAGCACGATGCGGTCTTTAGCAGCGAAGTACTGGATGGTCAGGCCGTAGGCCTTGACGATTTGCTTATCTACCGCTGGCTTCTGCTCGTAGTAGGCGGGGGTGCCCACGGCGGTGAACACTTCGATGTCACCCGTGGCGTTTTGCGTGATGGTCACTGTGTGGCCAGTGATCTTCATGCTGCCCTGGGTAATGACGACGTCGCCGCGGTATACGGCTACGCCTTGTTTGTCGTCGAGTTCAGCACTGTCGGCCTGCACACGAATGGGTTGCTCGCGGTCCGTTGGCAATGCCCAGGCGCTGGAGCTGGCAATCGCCGCACCCAGACTCATGAGCAAGGACAGGGTGTGAAGGGAGAATTTATTAACGAACCTCATGCTGGCCTCTTACGTTGGACAGCAGGAGCACCCGGCTGTCTTTCAAATACGCTTTCATTCCGTTAGCCGTGGTCACTCCATTGGCGGCCTCGATTCTAACGGCTTGCTGGGTCTGCGCAAATTCCTTGTCCGGGAACACGGTCATGCGACTGCTGGTAATGATGGTGGGGCGATTTTTTTCGTCGGTGCGGGCGATGCGCACATTGTCGATCAGCTCGACTTCGGTGCCGCCTGGCGCCACTTCGCCACGCTCGCTTTGAACGTGCCATGGCTCGGCGGCGCCGCGATAAAGCAGCAGGTCCGGCTTGGTCACCAGGCTCTTGTCGCTGTCTTTCAAGTGCTCGACTTTATCGCTGGTCATTTCGTAGTGCAGCTTGCCGTCGGCTTGGAATTCGACGCTTTTGGCGTTGATCACATAGAAGTCCACGGCGTTGTCGGTGCTGGCCTGTGGTTTCTGCTCCAGCAAACTTTCCGGGTTCAGATTCCAATAGCCGAGCGCCGCTACCAGCAGCGCCGCGAGGCCAAACGATAAGGTAAGAAGCAGTTTGCGCAGCATGATCGGCTCTATAGATAGGCGGCTTGCGCCGCTTCAAGGTTGCCCTGCGCCTGCAGGATCAGCTCGCAGAATTCCCGCGCCGCGCCTTCGCCGCCGCGGGCGTGGGTGACACCATGGGCATGTTGGCGAACAAAATCATTGGCGTTGGCGACAGCCATGCCCAGGCCAACGCGGCGAATTGCCGGCAGGTCTGGCAAGTCGTCACCCAGGTAGGCGACGTCTTCGTACTGTAGGCCGAGTTCGGCGAGAAGCTCATCGAGCACCACCAGTTTATCTTCGCGACCTTGGTACAAGTGCTGAATGCCTAGGTTCTGTGCACGACGCTCAACCACTGGGGTTGAGCGCCCGGTGATGATGGCCGTACGCACGCCGGAGTTGATCAGCATTTTGATGCCCTGACCGTCCAGCGTACTGAAGGTTTTGAATTCACTGCCGTCGACCAAGAAGTACAGCTTGCCGTCAGTCAGTACGCCGTCGACGTCAAAAACGGCCAGTTTGATGGCCTTGCCGCGTTGCAATAGATCAGCACTCATTACATCACTCCAGCGCGCAGCAGGTCGCCCAGGTTGAAGGCGCCAACTGGGCGGTCTTGTTCGTCGACGACAATCAATGCGCCGATTTTGTGGTCTTCCATGATCTTCAAGGCTTCGGCAGCGAGCATCTCTGGCCGTGCTGTTTTGCCGTGTGCGGTCATCACGTCGTCGATGGTGGCCTGGCGGATATCCAGGTCGCGATCCAGCGTGCGGCGCAAATCGCCGTCGGTGAAAATTCCGGCCAGTGTGCCGTCGGCTTCGAGCACGGCGGTCATGCCCAGGCCCTTGCGGGTCATTTCCATCAACGCATCGCGCAGCAAGGTGCCGCGTTGCACTTTCGGCAGCTGTTCGCCGGTGTGCATGACATTTTCCACTTTCAGCAGAAGACGACGGCCAAGCGCTCCACCCGGGTGGGAAAAGGCGAAATCTTCAGCGGTAAAGCCGCGCGCTTCCAACAAGGCGATGGCCAGGGCATCGCCCAGAACCAGCGAGGCGGTGGTGGAAGAGGTGGGCGCCAGATTCAGTGGGCAGGCTTCCTGCGCCACACGCGCATCGAGGTTGACCTCGGCGGCTTTGGCCAGCGGCGAATCCGGGTTGCCGGTCATGCTGATCAAGGTGATGCCCAGGCGCTTGATCAGCGGCAGCAGCGTCACGATCTCGGCGGTTGAGCCGGAGTTGGATAGAGCCAGCACCACGTCGTCACGGGTAATCATGCCCATGTCGCCATGGCTGGCTTCGGCCGGGTGCACGAAAAATGAGGTGGTGCCGGTGCTCGCGAGGGTCGCGGCGATCTTGTTGCCGATGTGGCCAGACTTGCCCATGCCGACCACAACCACGCGGCCTTTACTGGCAAGAATCAGCTCGCAGGCCTTGACGAAAGCCGCGTCAATACGGGGGAGCAGGCCTTCCACCGCTTCGATTTCAAGGCGCACGGTGCGCAGTGCCGATTGGATCAGGTCGTTGGTCTGGTTCATATCGTAAAGACAGTGGCCGCGGGAAAAGGCCGGGATTATAACGATAAAACCCCGTTCGGCTCATCCTCGAATGTGCGCGCATTGATGCAGCGATCACGGCGTCGCACTTCGCCGGTCACGCGCCGGGTTTGCCGCTGGCGGGTTTTCCACCTTGGGCGCGGCTGGATGCCGGTGATATAGTTGCCGCCCTATCCGGCATGTTCACTCCCGTGGTGTCCCCACCGTGAGACATGGCGTCCGATAGGCGGCTGCACCAAGGAGTTCAGATGAGTGCCGATCACGCCTACGCGGTCGAGCTGAAGGGCGTGTCCTTCATGCGCGGTTCGCGCAGCATTTTCAAGAATGTCGATATTTCCATTCCGCGCGGCAAGGTCACCGGCATCATGGGGCCTTCCGGGAGTGGTAAAACCACCTTGCTTCGTTTAATGGGCGCCCAGCTGCGGCCCAGTAGCGGGCAAGTGTTGGTCAACGGCCAGAACTTGCCGGACCTGTCGCGCAGCGACCTCTTCGACATGCGCAAACAAATGGGTGTGCTGTTTCAAAGCGGCGCGTTGTTTACCGATCTCGATGTGTTCGAGAACGTGGCCTTTCCCCTGCGCGTGCACACCGAATTACCCGAAGACATGATTCGCGACATCGTCTTGATGAAGCTGCAAGCCGTTGGCCTGCGCGGTGCCATCGAGCTGATGCCCGATGAACTGTCGGGCGGCATGAAGCGCCGCGTTGCACTGGCCCGCGCCATCGCGCTGGACCCGCAAATTCTCATGTATGACGAACCCTTCGTTGGCCAGGACCCGATTGCCATGGGCATTCTGGTGCGCCTGATCCGCCTGCTTAACGATGCGCTGGGTATCACCAGCATCGTGGTGTCCCACGACCTCGCCGAAACCGCCAGCATCGCCGACTACCTGTATGTAGTGGGCGACACTCAGGTGCTCGGCCAAGGCACGCCAAAAGAATTGATGGAGTCGGATAACCCGCGCATCCGTCAATTTATGAAAGGCGTGGCCGATGGCCCCGTGCCGTTCCATTTCCCGGCTGCGGACTACCGCGACGACCTGTTGGGGACGCGTTGATGCGCAGAAAATCCATTGGCGAACGTATTCGCCTGCTTGGCCGTGCCGGCATCGACGTGGTCGGTTCGCTCGGCAGCTCCACCCTGTTTCTGCTGCGTGCGCTGTTTGGTCGAGGCAATGTGGGTAACGGCTTTGGTCATTTATTGATCAAGCAGCTGTTCTCGGTTGGCGTGATGTCGCTGGTGATCATTGTCGTGTCGGGCTTGTTTATCGGCATGGTGCTGGCGCTGCAGGGCTTCAATATCTTGTCCAGCTACGGTTCCGAGCAGGCTGTGGGGCAGATGGTAGCGCTCACGTTGCTGCGCGAGCTCGGACCGGTGGTGACCGCCTTGCTGTTCGCCGGCCGCGCGGGTTCGGCTCTGACCGCCGAAATTGGCAACATGAAATCCACCGAGCAGCTGTCGAGCCTGGAAATGATTGGCGTCGACCCGCTCAAGTACATCATTGCGCCGCGCTTGTGGGCCGGGTTTATCTCGCTGCCGCTGCTGACCATGATCTTCTGCGTAGTCGGCATCTGGGGCGGCGCCATGGTGGCCGTGGACTGGCTGGGCGTGTTCGAAGGCTCGTTCTGGGCCAATATGCAGAACAGCGTGTCGTTCGAGAAGGATGTGCTCAACGGCCTGATCAAAAGTATCGTGTTTGCCTTTGTAGTGACCTGGATCGCCGTGTTCCAAGGGTATGACTGTGAACCCACGTCTGAAGGGATCAGTCGCGCTACCACCAAAACAGTGGTTTATGCCTCGCTTGCCGTGCTGGGCCTGGACTTCATCTTGACCGCCTTGATGTTTGGAGACTTCTGATGCAAAACCGCACCCTGGAAATCGGTGTCGGCCTGTTCCTCTTGGCCGGTCTGTTGGCCTTGCTGCTCCTGGCATTGCGCGTGAGCGGCCTGACCGTCGGCGCAGGACAAGACACCTACAAGCTGTACGCCAATTTTGAAAACCTGGCCGGGCTCACCGTGCGCGCCAAGGTGACGATGGCCGGCGTCGGTATCGGCAAAGTCACCGCCATTGACCTGGATCGCGACACCTTCACCGGGCGCGTGACCATGGAATTGGAAAAGCGCGTGGATAACCTGCCGGAGGACTCCACCGCGTCTATCCTCACCGCCGGTTTGCTGGGCGAGAAGTACATCGGCATCAGCGTGGGCGGCGACGAAGCGCTGCTCAAGGATGGCGGAACCATTCACGACACCCAGTCGTCGTTAGTACTGGAAGACTTGATCGGTAAGTTCCTGATCAACTCGGTTAATAAAGAATCCAAGTGAGGAATACAGGCATGGTTAGCGCTCTGCGTCGCGGTTTGCTGGTGCTGTTGGCAATGGTTCCATTGGTTGCCATGGCCGGCCCAGCCCCTCAGGAAATCGTACAGAACACCACAAACGAGCTGTTGAACGACCTCAAGGCCAACAAAGACCAATACAAGGCCAACCCGCAGAAGTTCTACGACTCGCTGAACCGCATCATTGGCCCGGTTGTGGATGCCGACGGCATTTCCCGCAGCATCATGACGGTCAAGTATTCCCGTAACGCCACCCCGGCGCAGATGAAGCGTTTCCAGGAAAACTTCAAACGCAGCCTGATGGAGTTCTACGGCAACGCCTTGCTCGAATACAACAATCAGGACATCCGCGTGCTGCCCAGCAGCGCCAAGCAGTCCGACCCTGATCGCACCAGCGTGAACATGGAAGTGCGCGACACCAAGGGCACCGTGTACCCAGTCAACTACACCATGACCAAAGTGAACGGCGAGTGGATGCTGCGTAACGTGACCATCAACGGCATCAACATCGGCAAGCTGTTCCGCGATCAGTTCGCCGACGCCATGCAGAAGAACGGCAACGACCTGGACAAAACCATCGACGGTTGGGCGCAGGTTGTCGCCAACGCCAAGAACACCGAAGAAGGGCAAAAGGCTGCGGGTCATGACGACTGATAGCGTGATTCGCCAGCAAGCGGACGGCGTGTTGCAACTGGTCGGCGTGCTCGATTTCCGTACCGGTGCCACGCTACGAAGCGAAGGCGAAAAGCTGATTCGCGCGACGCCGACTGCCACCGTAGTGGTCGACTGCGCGCAGGTCGAGCACTCCAGTAGCGTGGGCTTGTCGCTGCTGCTCGCGTACATGCGGGTCGCGCAGCAGGCAGGCAAGCAGCTGTCAGTGCGTGGCTTGCCGACCGACATGAAAAAAATTGCCGAGGTTTCCGGCCTGCTCGACATTCTGCCGCTGCAGGCTTAACGCCGTTGCGTTGCACATTGCTGCGACAGGTAGCAAAAAACCAAAGCCCCTCTGTCAGTGTTCCGATTTCGGGGTTCGCAGGCGGGGGGCTTTTTTGTATCATGGCCGACCCGCGCGCGTAGGGCGCCGATCGAGGTTTAGCATGCAGGCCATAGAAGTAAAAAGCCTCCTTGAGGAAAAGCTGTCCGACACTGAGGTCAACGTGGAAGGCGAAGGCTGTAATTTCCAGTTGAATGTGATCAGTGATGAATTGGCGGGCATGAGCCCGGTCAAACGTCAGCAGCAAATCTATGCCCACCTCAACCCGTGGATCGCCGATGGCCGAATTCACGCGGTTACCATGAAATTCTTCAGCCGCGCCGCTTGGGCCGAGCGTTCCTAAGCCCACGGGCGACGAGACTCCTATGGATAAATTGATTATTACCGGCGGCGTTTGCCTGAATGGCGAAATCCGCATCTCCGGCGCGAAGAACTCCGCCTTGCCGATTCTGGCTGCGACCTTGCTGGCCGATGCGCCGGTTACCGTGTGCAACCTGCCGCACCTGCACGACATCACCACCATGATCGAGCTGTTCGGTCGCATGGGCATCGAGCCTGTGATCGACGAAAAGCTCAGCGTCGAAGTAGACGCCCGCGCTATTAAAACGCTGGTTGCGCCGTACGAATTGGTGAAAACCATGCGTGCGTCGATTCTGGTACTCGGCCCGATGGTTGCGCGCTTCGGTGAAGCCGAAGTGGCCTTGCCTGGCGGCTGCGCCATCGGCTCGCGTCCGGTTGATCTGCACATCCGTGGCCTCGAAGCCATGGGCGCAATCATCGACGTTGAAGGCGGCTACATCAAAGCCAAGGCGCCTGAAGGCGGTTTGCGTGGCGCGCATTTCTTCTTCGACACCGTCAGTGTGACCGGCACTGAAAACATCATGATGGCCGCCACCCTGGCCAAAGGCCGCAGCGTGCTGGAAAACGCCGCGCGCGAACCGGAAGTGGTCGACCTGGCCAACTGCCTGATCGCCATGGGCGCGAAAATTACCGGTGCTGGCACCGACACCATCACCATTGATGGCGTTGAGCGTCTCGGCGGCGCGCGTTACAGCGTGATGCCTGACCGTATCGAAACCGGCACCTACCTGGTTGCCGCAGCGGCCACCGGCGGCAAGGTCAAACTGAAAGACACCGATCCAACCATCCTCGAAGCGGTTCTGCTGAAACTGCAGGAAGCCGGCGCCGAAATCACCACGGGCCCGGATTGGATCGAGTTGGACATGAAAGGCAAGCGTCCGAAAGCTGTGAACCTGCGCACCGCGCCGTACCCGGCATTCCCTACCGACATGCAGGCGCAGTTCATCGCCCTGAACGCCATTGCCGAAGGCACCGGCGCGGTGATCGAGACCGTGTTCGAAAACCGCTTTATGCACGTGTACGAAATGACCCGCATGGGCGCGCAAATTCAGGTTGAAGGCAACACCGCCATCGTCACCGGCACCCAAACGCTGAAAGGCGCGCCGGTAATGGCAACCGACCTGCGTGCATCCGCCAGCCTGGTGATTTCGGCCCTGGTGGCCGACGGCGACACCCTGATCGATCGCATCTACCACATCGACCGTGGTTACGAGTGCATCGAAGAGAAGCTGCAGTTGTTGGGCGCGAAAATCCGTCGCGTGCCGGGCTAGTCGAGCCAAGGCCCCGTTCGGCACTGCGCCGGGCGGGGCTGCACAACCGCTTGTAATCAGGTTTTAAGGACATTCCGCGCCATGTTGACCATCGCCTTATCCAAAGGCCGCATTCTTGACGACACCCTGCCATTGCTCGCCAAGGCGGGGATCGTGCCGACTGAAAACCCGGACAAGAGCCGCAAGCTGATTATTCCCACCACCCAGGACGACGTGCGTTTGCTGATCGTGCGGGCCACCGACGTGCCGACCTATGTCGAGCATGGTGCGGCGGACCTCGGCGTAGCCGGCAAAGACGTGTTGCTGGAATACGGCGGCCAGGGTTTGTACGAGCCGCTGGACCTGAAAATTGCCCGCTGCAAATTGATGACTGCTGGCGCCGTTGGCGTGCCGGAACCCAAAGGTCGTCTGCGCGTGGCCACCAAGTTCGTCAACGTGGCCAAGCGTTACTACGCCGAGCAGGGCCGTCAGGTTGAAGTGATCAAACTCTACGGCTCCATGGAGCTGGCGCCGCTGGTGGGCTTGGCCGACAAGATCATCGACGTGGTCGACACCGGCAACACTCTCAAAGCCAACGGTCTGGAAGCGCAGGAACTGATCGCCCATATCAGCTCGCGCCTGATCGTTAACAAAGCCTCGATGAAGATGCAGCACGGGCGCATCCAGCAACTCATCGATACGCTGCGCGACGCGGTTGAAGCCAACCACCGAAGCTAATACCTCTACGCGCGACTATCAGTCGCGCGCTGCTGTCCCTGTCTTAGCCATCTTTTCTCGGACGTCCACAGGGCTGGCTTGGTAGCCTAGCGACGCTCGAGAACCGGTTGATGTGGCATTCGTCATTCAGCCGCTCTAAACGTCCATGCCTATCACGAGGTCCGTCATGACTGCTCCCATTGCTCTTCGTCGACTCAACGCCGCTGACCAGGACTTTTCCAAGCATCTGGATCATCTGCTGAGCTGGGAAAGCGTGTCGGATGACGGCGTTAACGAGCGCGTACTCGACATCATCAAAAACGTGCGCGAGCGTGGCGACGCAGCGCTGGTGGAATACACCCAGCGCTTCGACGGCCTCAGCGTCAACAGCATGGCCGACCTGATTCTGCCGCGTGAGCGCCTGGAACTGGCGCTTACCCGCATCACTCCAGCCCAGCGTGAAGCCCTCGAAGTGGCAGCCGAGCGAGTGCGCAGCTACCACGAAAAACAGAAACAGGATTCCTGGACCTACACCGAGGCCGACGGCACCGTGCTGGGCCAGAAGGTCACGCCGCTGGATCGCGCCGGCCTGTATGTGCCAGGTGGCAAAGCGTCGTATCCCTCGTCGGTGTTGATGAACGCCATTCCCGCCAAGGTCGCCGGTGTACCAGAAGTGGTAATGGTGGTGCCGACGCCCCGTGGCGAAATCAATGAAATCGTGCTGGCCGCCGCGTGCATCGCCGGCGTTGATCGCGTGTTCACCATCGGCGGCGCGCAAGCTGTTGCGGCCCTGGCGTACGGCACTGAAAGCGTTCCGCCGGTGGATAAAATTGTCGGCCCGGGCAACATCTATGTCGCCACCGCCAAGCGCCATGTGTTCGGTAAAGTCGGCATCGACATGATCGCCGGCCCTTCGGAGATTCTCGTGGTGTGCGACGGCCAGACCGATCCGGACTGGATTGCCATGGATCTGTTCTCCCAAGCCGAGCATGACGAAGACGCGCAATCGATTCTGCTCAGCCCCGACGCCGACTTCCTCGACAAAGTGGCCGCCAGCATCGCCAAGTTGCTGCCGACCATGGAGCGCGAAGCGATTATCCGCACCTCGCTGGAAACCCGCGGCGCGCTGATTCAAGTGGCGGACATGCAGCAGGCCATCGACGTCGCCAACCGCATCGCGCCGGAGCACTTGGAGCTGTCAGTGGCCGATCCGGACGCCTGGCTGCCGCAGATTCGCCACGCCGGCGCGATCTTTATGGGCCGCTACACCGCAGAAGCGCTGGGCGATTACTGCGCAGGTCCCAACCACGTGCTGCCTACTTCCGGCACCGCGCGCTTCTCGTCGCCGCTGGGCGTGTACGACTTCCAGAAACGTTCGTCGATCATTCACTGCTCGGCAGACGGCGCTTCGGAACTCGGCAAAAGCGCCTCGGTGCTGGCCCGTGGCGAGTCGCTGACCGCCCATGCCCGCAGCGCCGAATACCGCATCAAAAATTAATGGTGCGGGCGTTTCGTCGCCCGCTTAGACCTGTCGCATTCGAGGAGAGAAGGGCAATGAGCAAATTCTGGAGCCCCTTCGTCAAAGACCTGGTGCCGTACGTGCCCGGCGAGCAGCCAAAGCTGAACAACCTGGTCAAGCTCAACACCAACGAAAACCCCTATGGCCCGTCGCCAAAAGCGATCGCGGCGATGCAAGCGGTGCTTAACGACGACCTGCGCTTGTACCCGGACCCTAACGGCGAGCGTTTAAAGAACGCCGTGGCCGAGTACTACGGCGTGCAGCCGGCGCAGGTGTTTGTCGGCAACGGTTCGGATGAAGTGTTGGCCCACGCGTTCCACGGCCTGTTCCAACACGGCAAACCGTTGCTGTTCCCCGACATCAGCTACAGCTTCTACCCGGTTTACTGCGGTCTGTATGGCATCGAATTCGACGCGGTGCCGCTGGACGAGCAGTTCCAAATTCGCCCGCAGGATTACGCTAAAGCCAACGGCGGCATCGTCTTCCCCAACCCGAACGCGCCCACCGGCTGCGTGTTGGCGCTGGATGCCATCGAGCACATTTTGCAAAGCAACCCGGACAGCGTGGTGCTGGTGGACGAAGCCTATATCGACTTTGGCGGCGAAACTGCCATCGCCCTGGTGGATCGCTACCCGAACCTGCTGGTGTCGCAGACCTTGTCGAAATCCCGCTCGCTGGCTGGCCTGCGTGTGGGTTTCGCGGTGGGGCATCCGGACCTGATCGAAGCCCTGGAGCGGATCAAGAACAGCTTCAACTCGTACCCATTGGATCGCATGGCGATTGCCGGTGCGGCAGCTGCATTCGAAGACAAGGCTTACTTCGAGCAAACCTGTCAGGCCGTGATCGACAGCCGCGAGAAGCTGGTGGGCGAAATGACGGCGCTGGGCTTTGACGTGCTGCCCTCGGGCGCCAACTTCATTTTTGCTCGTCACCCCGAAAAAGATGCGGCCGCGCTGGCAGCCGGCTTGCGGGAGCAGAGCGTTATCGTTCGGCATTTCAACAAGCCGCGTATCGACCAGTTCCTGCGTATTACCATCGGTAATCCGCAGCAGAATCAGGCGCTGGTGGAGGCGTTGAAGCAGTTGTGATAGTCGCTTGAAAGGAAAAGCCCGGTCATGTGCCGGGCTTTTTGTTGCCTCCACGTTCGGCTTGACCCGCGCGCCGATCCAACCTTGGTTCTGGCTCGGGCTTCTCCAACAAGCTCAACATTCTGGATTCCCGCCTACGCGGGAATGACGGAGATGCACCCACTACCACCGTCATCCCCGCGCAGGCGGGGATCCAGTATTTCGGATCACTCCTCCTGCTCGACGCTGACCAGCTCAGAGAATGTGGGTTGGGTCTGGTTGCGTTCAGTGAGCGCAGCGAAGCCCAACGTTTGCATGCCTACTCGCTGTGCGCGCTGCCGACGAAACTCAACGATGTAAACAACCCACGCTCATCGATATCCGCATTCTGGATTCCCGCCTACGCGGGAATGACGGAGATGCACCCACCACCATCGTCATCCTCGCGCAGGCGGGGATCCAGTATTTCGGATCACTCCTCCTGCTCGACGCTCGACAAGCTCAGAGAATGTGGGTTGGGTCTGGTTGCGTTCAGTGAACGCAGCGAAGCCCAACGTTTGCATGCCTACTCGCTGTGCGCGCTGCCGACAAAACTCAACGATGTAAACAACCCACGCTCATCGATATCCGCATTCTGGATTCCCGCCTACGCGGGAATGACGGAGATACACCCACCACCACCGTCATCCCCGCGCAGGCGGGGATCCAGTATTTCGGATCACTCCTCCTGCTCAATGCTCGACAAGCTCAGAGAATGTGGGTTGGGTCTGGTTGCGTTAAGTGAGCGCAGCGAAGCCAAACGTTTACATGCCTACTCGCTGTGCGCGCTGCCAATAAAACTCAACGATGTAAACAGCCCGCGCTCATCGATATCCGCATCGCCGCTGACCGGCACGCTGGTTTCGGCGGCGATGATATTCAGGCCCTCGTTGCGGACCAGCACCTGCGCTTCGCCGTTCTTGTCGGTGGTGGCGCTGGTGGTCGACGGTGCGCTGCGGTAGTCGCCGATCAATGCGATGCCGGCAACCGGCTTGCCATCGAGCAGCACCTGCACCCGCAGCGGTTTGCCAGGCCCAACGCTGAGCGGGTCTTGCAGCGGCTTGATTACCAGCTTGAGCGCACTTAAGTCCGGCAGCACCGCGCCTTGCTTATAGATGGCCAGGCTGTATTTCCAGGTGTGCAACGCGTGAACCGCATTAGGTACTTTCGAGCGCCCCTCGTTGATCCATTTGTTGTCCGGCGTTTGCGACCAGGCGCCGTTGTCCAGCGCCACGGCCAGGGTGGCAGGTGCGCTGGTTGGGTGGAGGCGGGCGTGGTCGTCGAGGCGTTCGATGTTGACATTGATGGGCTTGCCGTTGAGGTCGTAGGCCCAGGCGTCAGAGATTTTTCGGGCCTTGAAGGCGTCGTCTTCGGCGCCATGACCGTAGACCACTTCAAAGTTGCCGCGCCGTTGCTCGGTCCATAGCCCGTGGGCTTGAACTTCCATTGTGAACAGGGCGGCGATCAATAGCAGGTGAAGTTTTGGCATTGGGCTTCCTTGGCAGTGCGTGAGTTAGAGGGAGAGGGTCAGGCTGACGCTGACATTGCGCGGCTCGCCCGGCAGCACCCAGGTGCTGTTGTAGGAGCGCTCGTAGTAGCTGCGGTCGAACAGGTTGTTCAGGTTGAGGCCGACGGTGAGGTCTTCGCTGGCCTTGTAATGGGCTA
This sequence comes from Pseudomonas sp. AC136, assembly GCF_979258585.1. Lineage (NCBI taxonomy): Bacteria > Pseudomonadati > Pseudomonadota > Gammaproteobacteria > Pseudomonadales > Pseudomonadaceae > Pseudomonas > Pseudomonas sp. AC136. The sequence goes on along the minus strand of NZ_OZ409865.1, from coordinate 2,175,125 downwards.
GCAGGTCGACGGTGCTGTAGGCCGGCAACTCGAATGGCGTGCCGGTCTGGCCTGAGCGATCACCGACGTAATTGCCAGCGATGCCAAGGTCTGAGCCGCGCAGTTCGCCGTCTTGGAATTCGTAGACGGCCATCACGCTCGCGCTATTGCGGGCGATGCCCAGCAGGTCGCTGCCTTCGGCAATGACGTTGTCTTGGGTGACCTCGGCATCGATGTAGGCGTAGGCGCCGATGACCCGCACGGCGTCGGTCAGCTGCCCGCTGAATTGCAGGTCCAACCCTTGGCTGCGGGCTTTTCCGGCGGCAATGCTGTCGCCGTTGCCATCGGTGGTCAGCACGTTTTCCTTGTCGATGTGGAACAGCGCCACGGTCGCGCCAAGGCGGCCGTCGAGCAGGTCCAGCTTGAGTCCGGTTTCGTAGCCGATGCCCTTTTCCGGTTTGTACACCTGGCCCTGAGTGCCGATGCTGTTGGGTTTGAACGAGGTCGAGGCGTTGGCGAACACGCCGACTTGCGGGGTGAGCTGGTACAGCGCACCGATGCGCGGGGTGGCGACGTCTTTCTCCTGCACGTTATCGACGCCGGTGCTGCGGTTAAGCGCGTGCTGCTCGATGCGCTCCAGCCGAACGCCGACCAAGCCGCGCCAGCGTTCGGAGAACACGATCTGGTCTTGCAGATTGAGGGCGTAACTTTCGGTGTGTTCGAAGAAGTCGTTTTTGTTCGCCAGCGCGGGCTTGGGCTGACCGTACACCGGGTTGAACACGTCCAGGCCGTAGCCGAGCGACGTCAGGCTTTGCGGGTATTTTTGGCTGTTGCGGTAGTTTTCATACTCCAGCCCGGTGAGCGTCTGGTGTTCCCAGCCACCCAATTCAAATGTGCCGTGCAGTTCGGCCTGGGTGATGCTGTCGTTCCATTCGAAGTCGCGCTGGCGGTAGAAACGCGAGACCTGGCTGCCGATTAAACGCTGCGGTTCCGAACTGTCGCCCTTCAATGTGCCTTGGCTGTAGTGGGTGGCCAGGCGGGTTTTCCAGTTGTCGTTGAGGAAATGTTCGAGGCTGATTTGCAGCAATTGGTTGTCGTTGCGGACGTGGCCATCGTTAGGCTCGCCCAGAAAGGTGGAGCGTGACACCGCGCCCATCTCGCCATTGACGGCCGGAATGCCTCGGTCGAACACGGATTGGGTGCGGCTGAATTCGCTTTCAATCGTGAGGAAAGTGTCTGGGCTGAGCTGCCACGAAAGCGTTGGGCTGACGAGCTTGCGCTGGCTGGTCACGTGGTCGCGAAAGCTGTGGCTGTCTTCCACGGCCAGGTTGACGCGAGAGAGCAGGGTGCCTTCGTCGTTGAGGGGCGTGTTGACGTCCAGGCTGCTGCGGTAGCGATCCCACGAGCCGGCGCTGAGCTGGAGTGAACTGAACGCGTCTGCCTGCGGCCTTTTGCTGACGATATTGACCAGGCCGCCGGGGTCGCCACGCCCGTACAAACTGGCGGCGGGGCCTTTGAGCACTTCGATGCGTTCGATGGTGGCGGTGTCTGGCGCGCTGTTGCTGCCCCGGTTGTAGGCGAATCCGTTGCGGTAAAGCTCGCCGGTGGTGAAGCCGCGCACGCTGTAGTTGAGGAAGGTCAGGCCACCGAAATTGTTCTGCCGCGACACACCGCCGGCGAAATCCAGCGCACGGTCGATTCGTGTGCTGTTGAGGTCGACGAGCACTTGAGCCGGAACTACAGCGATGCTCTGCGGGGTGTCGCGGATATCGGTATCGGTGCGCGTGGCGGTGGCCGAGCGCGTGGCGCGATAACCACGAACGGGACCCTCCGCGCGCTCGTCGGCGTGTTCGGCCGAGATGCTGGTTTCCTCCAATTCCAGCGGTTCAGTCGCGGTAACGATGGGAGCGTTGAGCAAGCCGGCGGCGAGCAAAGCAAAAGGGGTGAGCGTGGGGGACTTCATGTCAGGCTTCCGTGTAAAACATGTAATAACATAACATTTTAAGCACGGAAAAACGGTCGCGTCATCTATGGCAATCGGTTTGAGGCCAAATCGCAGGCATAAAAAAGGCGCCTACGCGGCGCCTTTCCGGGGTGAAACCTTTATTCCGAGGCGTCGCTGGTGGCCGGTGGTGGGCGCAAACCAATCTCCGCTTTCAGCTCCATCGGTTTGCCATTACGCATGATTTCGATGCTGGTCGTCTCGCCCGGCTTGGCGCGCGCCACCTGGTTCATCGAACGGCGGCCGTCGCTGGCTGGCTCGCCATCGATGCTCAAAATAAGATCGCCCGGTTGCAAGCCCGCTTTTTGCGCCGGACCGTCACGGTAAATGCCTGCCACGATAATCCCGGGGCGGCCTTCCAAGCCGAACGACTCCGCCAGCTCCGGCGTCAGCGGCTGCACTTCGATGCCCAGCCAGCCGCGAATCACCTGGCCGTGCTCGATGATGTTCTTCATCACGTCCAACGCCAGCTTGGTTGGAATGGCAAAGCCGATGCCCTGCGAGCCATTGGACTTCGACAAAATCGCCGTATTGATGCCCACCAGATTGCCGTGCGCATCCACCAGCGCGCCGCCCGAGTTGCCAGGGTTGATGGCGGCGTCGGTCTGAATGAAATCTTCGTAGGTGTTCAAGCCGAGTTGATTACGGCCGGTGGCGCTGATGATGCCCATGGTCACGGTTTGGCCAACACCAAACGGGTTGCCAATGGCCAGCGCGACGTCGCCGATGGCGATGTTGTCGGAGCGGCCGAGGGTGATTGAGGGCAAATCCTTGAGGTCGATCTTGAGCACGGCGAGGTCCGTTTCCGGGTCGCTACCGATCACGCGTGCCAAGGTTTCGCGACCGTCTTTGAGCGCCACGACAATCTGGTCGGCGCCGGCGGTCACGTGGTTATTGGTGAGCAGATACCCCTCGGGGCTCATGATCACCGCCGAGCCGAGGCTCGATTCCATGCGCCGCTGTTTGGGCAGGTTGTTGCCGAAGAAACGGCGGAACTGCGGATCTTCAAACAGCGAGTTGGCCGGTTTGCTGACGATTTTAGTGGTGTACAGGTTGGCGACGGCGGGGGCGGCGATGGTTACCGCGTCGGCATACGACACCGGTCCCTGTTGCGCCACGCCGTACTGCGGAGCTTGCCGCATATGCACATCCTGGCGCGGCAGACCTACCCATTGCGGGTAGTACTGAATAATCAGCAACGCGAGCAACACACCGACCACCAGCGGCCAGCCAAGATAACGCAGAGCCTTGAACATCGATAAATCCTGAGGGTTGCGAGGGCCATGGCAGGCCCTTAAGGTGGCGCCATTATAGAGGCCGTCGCGGCAATAAAAAGCAGCTTACATTTGTACGGGAGAGTAAATGTTATGGCGATTGCGCTGACCACCTTGCTGGAAGAAGCCGAGCGTTTCCTCGCTGCTGCGCGCATTGCCGACTACTGCCCCAACGGCTTGCAGGTCGAAGGGCGGCCGCAGGTGCGCCGTATCGTCAGCGGCGTTACGGCGAGTCAGGCGCTGCTCGATGCGGCTGTCGAAGCCGACGCCGATGTGGTGTTGGTGCATCACGGCTATTTCTGGAAAGGCGAAAACCCCTGCGTGGTCGGCATGAAACAGCGGCGCCTGAAAACCCTGCTCAGCAACGACATCAGCCTGCTCGCCTACCACCTGCCGCTCGACCTGCATCCCCAGGTCGGCAACAACGTGCAGCTCGCTCAGCAACTCGACATCACCGTCGAAGGCCCGCTGGATCCTGATAACCCGAAAGTGGTCGGCCTGGTGGGCTCGCTCGACGAACCCATGAGCGCGCGCGACTTCGCCCGCCGCGTGCAGGATGTGCTCGGCCGTGAGCCTCTATTAATAGAAGGTTCGCAGATGATCCGTCGCGTCGGCTGGTGCACCGGAGGCGGTCAGGGGTATATCGACCAGGCCATCGCCGCCGGCGTCGACCTCTACCTGACCGGTGAAGCCTCAGAGCAAACCGTGCACAGCGCGCGGGAAAACGACATCAGCTTTATTGCCGCAGGTCATCACGCCACGGAACGCTACGGCGTGCAGGCGCTCGGCGAATACCTGGCCAAACGCTTCGCTCTGGAACACCTGTTTATCGACTGCCCGAACCCCGTTTAGCGGGCATATGACTAGATCGTTTAGGTCTAAGTAGCTGCCTGATTAGAATAGAGTGCTGTGCTAAAGTGCCGCCCTCGTCCACGGCCCGTAGGCCGTCCAATAACGCTCTCTTCGTGAGAAAGCCGTGAGTAGCCATGCTCGATAAATTGACGCATCTGAAGCAGTTGGAGGCGGAAAGCATCCACATCATCCGCGAGGTCGCCGCCGAGTTCGATAACCCGGTGATGCTGTACTCCATCGGTAAAGATTCCGCGGTCATGTTGCACCTCGCCCGCAAAGCGTTTTTCCCCGGCAAGTTGCCGTTCCCGGTCATGCACGTGGATACCCGCTGGAAATTCCAGGAGATGTATTCGTTCCGCGACAAGATGGTGGCCGATCTGGGTCTGGACCTGATCACGCACATCAACCCGGACGGCGTGGCGCAGAACATCAACCCGTTCACCCACGGCAGCGCCAAGCACACCGACATCATGAAAACCGAGGGCCTTAAGCAGGCGCTCGACAAGCACGGCTTTGACGCCGCTTTCGGTGGCGCGCGCCGCGACGAAGAAAAGTCGCGCGCCAAAGAGCGCGTGTATTCGTTCCGCGACAGCAAGCACCGCTGGGATCCCAAGAACCAGCGCCCTGAGCTGTGGAACGTGTACAACGGCAAGGTCAACAAGGGCGAGTCGATCCGCGTGTTCCCGCTCTCCAACTGGACCGAGCTGGACATCTGGCAGTACATCTACCTCGAAGGCATCCCGATTGTGCCGCTGTACTTCGCGGCCGAACGCGACGTAATCGAAATGAACGGCACGCTGATCATGATCGACGACGACCGCATCCTCGAGCATTTGTCGCCTGAACAGAAAGCCAGCATTCACAAGAAGATGGTGCGGTTCCGCACCCTCGGCTGCTACCCACTGACTGGCGCGGTTGAATCCACCGCCACCAGCTTGACCGACATCATTCAGGAAATGCTCCTGACCAGAACCTCCGAGCGCCAGGGTCGTGTTATCGACCATGACCAGGCCGGTTCGATGGAAGACAAGAAACGTCAGGGGTACTTTTAATATGTCGCACCAATCCGATTTGATCAGCGAGGACATCCTCGCCTACCTGGCGCAGCACGAGCGCAAGGAAATGCTGCGCTTCCTCACCTGCGGCAACGTCGATGACGGCAAAAGCACCCTGATCGGGCGCCTGCTGCACGACTCGAAAATGATTTACGAAGACCACCTCGAAGCCATCACCCGCGACTCGAAAAAAGTCGGCACCACCGGTGAAGACATCGACCTGGCGCTGCTGGTAGACGGCCTGCAAGCCGAGCGCGAGCAAGGCATCACCATCGACGTGGCGTACCGCTATTTCTCCACCGCCAAGCGCAAATTCATCATCGCCGACACCCCCGGCCATGAGCAGTACACCCGCAACATGGCCACCGGTGCGTCCACCTGTGACCTGGCGATTATCCTGGTCGACGCCCGTTACGGCGTGCAGACCCAAACCCGTCGCCACAGCTATATCGCCTCGCTGCTGGGTATCAAGCACATCGTCGTGGCCATCAACAAGATGGACCTCAAAGGGTTCGACGAAGGCGTGTTCGAATCGATCAAAGCCGACTACCTCGACTTCGCTGCCAAGGTGTCGCTGAAACCGACGTCGATTCACTTCGTGCCGATGTCCGCCTTGAAGGGCGACAACGTGGTCAACCACAGCGATCGCTCGCCTTGGTACACCGGCCAGACGCTGATGGAAATTCTCGAAACCGTCGAAATTTCCGCCGACCGCAACTTCACCGACATGCGTTTCCCGGTGCAGTACGTCAACCGTCCAAACCTGAACTTCCGTGGCTTCGCCGGCACTCTGGCCAGCGGCATCGTGCACAAAGGCGACGAAGTCGTGGTGCTGCCGTCGGGCAAAAGCAGCCGGGTGAAATCCATCGTCACCTTTGAAGGTGAACTGGAAAGCGCAGGCCCAGGCCAAGCCATCACGTTGACCATGGAAGATGAAATCGACATCTCCCGTGGCGACCTGCTGGTGCATGCCGACAGCAAGCCGCAAGTGACCGACAGCTTCGAAGCCATGCTGGTGTGGATGGCCGAAGAGCCCATGCTGCCGGGCAAGAAATACGACATCAAACGCGCCACCAGCTATGTGCCAGGCTCGATTGCCAGCATCGTTCACAAGGTTGACGTGAACACGCTGGAAGAGGGCGCCGCGAGCGCGCTCCAGTTGAACGAGATCGCCAAGGTCAAAGTCAGCCTCGACGCCTCCATTGCCCTCGACGGCTATGACCGCAACCGCACCACCGGCTCGTTTATCGTGGTCGATCGCCTCACCAACGGCACCGTTGGCGCCGGCATGATCGTCGCCGCACCGGTTGGTGGTCAGGCCGGCGGCGTGCACGGCAAGCTCGCTCACGTGGCCACTGAAGAACGCGCCGCGCGCTTCGGCCAGCAGCCAGCCACCGTGTTGTTCAGCGGTTTGTCGGGCGCGGGCAAAAGCACGCTGGCCTACGCCGTGGAGCGCAAGCTGTTCGATATGGGCCGTGCGGTTTACGTGCTCGACGGTCAGAACCTGCGTCACGACCTGAACAAAGGCCTGCCGCAAGACCGAGCCGGGCGTACCGAGAACTGGCGTCGTGCCGCGCACGTGGCGCGTCAGTTCAACGAAGCCGGCTTGATCACCCTGGCTGCGTTCGTGGCGCCGGATGCCGAAGGTCGTGAACAGGCCAAGGCCCTGATCGGCAATCAGCGTTTGCTCACCGTGTACGTTCAGGCGTCGCCGCAAGTCTGCGCCGAACGCGACCCGCAAGGGCTGTACGCAGCGGGCGGCGATAACATTCCGGGCGAATCCTTCCCATATGACATTCCGCTGAATGCCGACCTGGTGGTCGACACCCAGAGTGTGTCGGTGGAAGAGGGCGTGAAGCTGGTGCTGGATCTGCTGCGTAGTCGTGGGGCTATCTAAAAAGCATCGCGGCTGAAGCCGCTCCCACAGGAAAACGCGAATCCTGTAGGAGGGGCTTCAGCCGCGATTCCTGCAAACTCCGGTACATAAAAAAAGCCCCGCATCGGCGGGGCTTTTTGTTGCCTGCGAATTAACGCGGCGAGGTGTCGCTCACGGGCGGCTTCTTCAAGCCAAAGGTCGCGTCGAGCATGCCCGGTGCATCGGCACTTTTCGGTGCGTAGTCGCGGGGCACTTCGGAATCACGCGGCGGGGTCAAACGCTCGCGACTGCCCGGTTTTTCATCGTGCAAGGCGGCCAGCAAACGCTGACGGGTGAGTTCGTCCAAGGCCAGGCGATTAGCGCCTTCAGACAAGTGCTCCTGCACTTCCTGGTAGCTCTGAGTGAGCTTTTTCACCAGGCTGGCGGTGGTGTTGAAATGGGTGACCACTTCGCTCTGGTAGCTATCGAAGCGCTCTTGAATTTCGTCCAGTTGCCGTTGGGTACGGCTCGGTGCGGCGCTGGGAACCAGGCGGGCCACCAGAAAACCGATGGTCACACCTGCGAGCAGGGCGAGTGCCGGGAGTAACCAGGCCAATAGGGTCTGTTCCACGAGTCCTTCCTCTATAAACGGCTTTGCTTTACGTTAACGGCTCACACCGGCGCTGTATAGCGCGGCGCGGTCCTGAAGGGGCGGGCGTCGCTTGCAAGCGTCCGCAGGTTGCTAATCACAGGATCTTATCCAACGAGATCTTTCCCAAGACGTGTCGACCCTATCTCGGGTCACGGAGTTCCGCCGTTGTCAGTTCGCGAAGTCTCTCTGTTTATTGAAGGGCCCACCGGGCAACTTGAAGCGCTTTACCTCGACCTGCCCGAAGCCCGTGGCCTGGCGCTGATCTGCCACCCCAACCCGGCGCAGGGCGGCACCATGCTCAACAAAGTGGTGTCGACCTTGCAGCGCACCGCCCGCGACGCCGGCTTTGCCACGTTGCGTTTCAACTATCGCGGCGTGGGTGCCAGCGAAGGCGTAAGCGAGATGGTCAGCTGCGAAGTGGACGACGCCGAAGCCGTGGCCAACTGGCTGCTCACCGAACAACCGGACCTGCCACTCAACCTGTTTGGCTTCTCGTTCGGCGGCTTCGTCGCCGCCAGTTTGAGTGGCCGCCTCGAAGCGCGTGGCGTGGATATCGAGCGCCTGTTTATGGTCGCCCCCGCCGTCAGCCGTCTGAACGAGCAAACCCCCATCGCCCAGCGCGGCGCCCTGACGCTGATTCAGCCAGAGCAGGATGAAGTCATCGCGCCGGAAACGGTTTTCACCTGGTCGGCCCACCTTCAGCGCCCCCACGAGCTGCTGAAAGTGGCAGAATGCGGGCACTTTTTTCACGGCAAACTCACGGATCTCAAAGACCTGCTGCTGCCGCGCCTGTCGAACTGACTGAATAAGCGATCGCCATGACCACTCGTATCCTCACCGGTATCACCACCACCGGCACGCCGCACCTGGGCAACTACGCCGGCGCCATTCGCCCGGCCATTGTCGCCAGTCGCGCCGCCGACGCCGACTCGTTCTATTTCCTGGCCGACTACCACGCCCTGATCAAATGCGACGACCCGGTGCGCATTCAGCGCTCGCGGCTGGAAATTGCCGCCACCTGGCTGGCTGCTGGTCTGGATACCGACCGCGTGACCTTCTATCGCCAGTCCGACATTCCGGAAATCACCGAACTCACTTGGCTGCTTACCTGTGTAGCGGGTAAAGGTCTGCTCAACCGTGCCCACGCCTACAAAGCCTCGGTGGACAAAAACCTGGAGCAAGGCGAAGACCCGGATGCCGGCGTCACCATGGGGCTGTTTAGCTACCCGGTGCTGATGGCGGCGGACATTCTGATGTTCAACGCGCACCAGGTTCCGGTGGGTCGCGACCAGATTCAGCACGTGGAAATGGCCCGGGACATCGGCCAACGCTTCAACCATCTATTCGGCAAAGGCCGTGAGTTTTTCGTGATGCCGCAAGCGTTGATCGAAGAAAGCGTCGCCACCTTGCCCGGCCTCGATGGCCGCAAAATGTCGAAGAGCTACGACAACACCATCCCGCTGTTCAGCAGCCCTAAACAGTTGAAGGCGGCGGTGTCCTCCATCGTCACCGACTCGCGTGCACCGGGCGAAGCCAAAGACCCGGACAGCTCCCATCTGTTCACCCTCTACCAAGCCTTCGCCACCTCGCAGCAGCAAGAAGAATTTCGCAGCGACCTGCTCGGCGGTCTCGCCTGGGGTGAAGCCAAGCAGCGCCTGTTCGAATTGCTCGACAGCGAACTGGGCGAAGCGCGGGAGCGTTACAACACGCTGATCGAGCGGCCTGCCGACCTGGAAGACATCTTGCTGGCTGGCGCAGCCAAGGCCCGTAAAATTGCCACGCCATTTCTCGGCGAGCTGCGCGAAGCGGTGGGGCTGCGTTCGTTCCGTAGCGATATGCAGAGCGCTCAAACCAGTAAGAAAAAAGCCGCGAAGGGCGCACGGTTTGTCAGCTTCCGTGAAGACGACGGCAGCTTCCGCTTCCGCCTGTTGGCCGCCGAGGGTGAGCAATTGCTGCTGTCCAAACGCTTTGCCGACGGCAAGACCGCCGGCCAGGTGAGCAAGCGTCTTCAGGACGGCAGCGCGCTCGACGTGCGCGTGGACGGCAATGGCTTTGCCGTCTGGCTGGACGACGAAGCCGTCGGTGAAAGCCCGCAATTCGCCGATGCCGCTGCCTGTGAACAGGCCGTTGCCCAATTGCGTGAAGCATTGGCGCCACAGCCGGAATAACGCGCGAAGGCCAGCGTGCATGGCTGGCTGATTGCCAAGCAACGGGGTCGCCGCTAAAGTGACGACCCCGTTTTTGCGGTCTCGGGCGTTTCGACCCACCACGCGCGCCACAGCGCGTCGGCAAAACGCAGACCCTGGGTACTGTTTACTCGTTACCTGCCCATCACCTGCCTCGCGCTGCCCACCACTCGGCCCGGTCGCGAGCTAGTAAATAGTTGAGAGCATTACGCGATGACGCCCCTCGAGCGATACCAGGCGGACCTCAAACGTCCCGACTTCTTCCATGACGCCGCGCAAGAAACTGCGGTGCGCCATCTGCAACGCCTCTACGATGACCTGATCGCCGCCGGTGACAACAAGCCCGGTTTGTTCGGCAAACTGTTGGGCAAAAAGAACCACGATCCGGTCAAGGGTTTGTACTTCTGGGGCGGCGTTGGCCGCGGCAAAACCTACCTGGTCGACACCTTCTTCGAAGCGCTGCCCTTCAAAGAAAAAACCCGTACGCACTTCCACCGTTTCATGAAGCGCGTGCACGAAGACCTGACGTCATTGAGCGGTGAAAAAAACCCGCTGCAAGCCATCGCCAAGCGTTACGCCGCCGAAACGCGGGTAATTTGCTTCGACGAATTTTTCGTCTCGGACATTACCGACGCGATGATTCTGGCGACGCTACTCGAAGAGCTGTTCAAAAACGGCGTCAGCCTGGTCGCCACCTCCAACATCGTGCCGGACGGTTTGTACAAAGACGGCCTGCAACGCGCGCGCTTCTTGCCGGCCATTGCGCTGCTGAAAGAACACACGGTCATCGTTAACGTCGACAGTGGCGTCGATTACCGCCTGCGTGCCCTTGAGCAGGCCGAGCTCTACTACTGGCCGCTCAACGAAGGCGCGGAAATCAGCCTGAACAAAAGCTTTGTCAGCCTGGTGCCCGACTGCGTGAAGGCGCAGGAAAACGAAGTGCTGATGATCGAAAATCGCGGCATTACGGCACGTAAGGTTTGCGACGACGTGGCCTGGTTCGAATTCCGCGAACTGTGCGACGGGCCGCGTAGCCAGAATGACTACATCGAACTGGCAAAAATCTTCCACGCGATTCTGATCTCCAACGTGGAGCAGATGGGCGTCAACGAAGACGACTTGGCGCGCCGCTTCATCAACCTGGTAGACGAGTTCTACGACCGCAACGTCAAGCTGATCATCTCGGCAGCCGTCGAATTGAAAGACCTTTACACCGGTGGGCGCTTGAACTTCGAATTCCAGCGCACCCTGAGCCGGTTGCTGGAAATGCAGTCCCACGAATTCCTGTCGCGGGCGCATAAGCCGTAAGGGATTCGAGCGTAAAAAAGGCTGCCCAAGGGCAGCCTTTTTTGTGGGCATTGAGAGGCGAGCCTCGACCATTTACTCGGTCATCCCCGCGAAAGCGGGGATCCAGAATTTCGAATGGGACACGGTTTGGTGTTCGCCGCGCACCTCAGGAACCCGAATCGTCGACCGCCGCCTTGGGGATGACGGTGTTTAGGTCGGGTTCGGCCCCGCAAACCGCATCAGTTCTGCGCCACCTTCTGCTCATGCTCTTTCAGCAATTCCTTGGCATGCGCCACTTCCAACGCCTCCATGGCATTGATGGGCTTTAGCGCGACCGCCTGCTTCAGATGCTGAATGGCCTTGGCTTCTTCGTCATCGCCATACACGTAGGTAAGCGCGTTGGCGTATTCGTAATGGCCGATTGGCAGATTGTCAGCCTGCTTAAACGATTGCGCGAAGTAGGTTTCCATTTTGTCGGCACTGACGCCGTAGGTCATTTTCCCCACCATTTTCCCAACCTTGCGAATCACGCCGGCTTCGTAGCCGCCGTATAGCGCCAGAGCAAATGGTTGGTCCGGTTGTTTGGCCAGCAGTGCATCAAGTTCTTTCGGAATCTGGCTGGTGTAACCGCGCTTGAGCACGACCGGCACCGACAGCTCTTCACCGAGTCGCGCCTTGGCATACACGCGGCCGAACTGCGCGACCGTGTCGGCTTGCACCAGCTCGCCGGCCTTGTCGGTGTAGTCGATGACTTCTTCAAGTAAGCGGTGCTTTTCTTCCTGATTCGGTACCAGGAACATCGCGTACACCACTTGGGCAAACATCGCCGGCACCTGGCCGCCAACGCCGAGGGCCAGGCCTTCTTTCTTGGCTTGGGCGAAATCGCCCTTGAATACCAGGCGCCAGACGTTTTGCAGTTTTTGCGCGTAGACCTCGGCGTCTTCCGGCTTACCGGTAAAGCCGGTGTTGCCGGCTACGGTCATCTCCAGCGCTTTCGGGTAGCTGGTGGCCATCTTCATGACCCACTGCGCGTCGGGGAACGGATAGTTGTCGCCGAAGCCGCGGGTCAGCTGCGGCCAGGCCTGCCGCAGCTTGTCACCGGAGTAGTCGAAGCCGCTTTGATCGTACGGAAAAGGTTTCCATTGTTCGTCCGCCACAGCCACCAGGCTGCACAGCGTAAGCAGGGCAAAGATAAACGAGCGCATGACAAGTACCTGTTTTTGTTAGAGGTTCACAGGCCCGATCATAGGTCGCAGGGCAGGGCGACCAACCCCCATCCTAGGAATGGCTGTCCTTCTGCTGGAATTGGCGACGGTATTGGTTGGGCGACAATTCTGTGTGCTGACGGAACAACCGCGCGAAGAAGCTGGCATCGTCGTAGCCCACTTCGTAGCTGATGGTCTTGATGCTTTTGCGGGTGGCGCTGAGCAAACCCTTGGCTGTTTCGATCCGTAACCGTTGCAGGTAGTGCAGCGGCTTGTCGCCGGTTGCCGTCTGAAAGCGGCGCATAAAGTTGCGAATGCTCATGCCGTGCTGGCGCGCCACGTCTTCAAAGCGAAACTTCTCGGCGAAGTTTTCTTCCAGCCATTGCTGAATTTGCAGAATGGTCACGTCCTGATGCAGCTTCTGGCCGCCAAAGCCGATACGGCCTGGCGTGTAGTTGCGCTGCACCTCGTAAAGGATGTCGCGGGCGACGGCCTGGGCAACGCTGGCGCCGCAGAAGTGTTCAATCAGATACAGGTACAAATCGCACGCCGAGGTGGTGCCGCCGGCACAGTACAAATTATCGCCGTCCGAAAGATGTTTCTCCTGATTCAACAGAACCTTGGGGAAGCGTTCGCTGAACTCACGGAAAAAACGCCAGTAGGTCGTAGCCTCTTTGCCGTCCAGCAAGCCGGACTGCGCCATCCAGAACACGCCCATGGCCTCGCCGCAGATCATGCTGCCAGCGGCGTGCTGCTTGCGCAGCCACGTCAGAATTTGCGGGTAGCGCTGGTGCAATGTGTCGAAGTCGCCCCAGTACGCCGGCAGGATGATGATGTCGGCTGGCTCCAGGCCTCCTTCGACCGGCAACACCACATCGCTGAAGCTGCGCGCAGGCTGGCCATCAGGACTTACCAAATGGATTTCGAAAGCGGGCGTGAGGCCCAGCCCCAGTTGGCGGCCGTAGCGCAGGCTGGCCATGTGGAAGAAGTCTTTGGCTTGCATAAGCGTGGAGGCGAACACGCCTTCGATGGCCAGTATGGCGACGCGTTTGAGTGCGCTGGGCTGAGCGGTTGGCATGGATGCTTATTCTTATTAGGGGATAGTGGTCAGTGGCTGGCTGGATCGTCTTATTTTTTGTCGCATGTGTCCAGTGCGTCTGAACGTTTGACTGTCCTACAGTCGGCGCCATGCCAATCCCGGCTCCAGACGTATTCAGTGGGTAAAACAATGATTCCAAGAACCCTGTTCAGCTCGGACCATGAGCTGTTTCGCGACAGCGTGCGCAAGTTCCTCGAACAGGAAGCCGTGCCTTTCCATCATCAGTGGGAAAAGGACGGCCATATCGACCGCGCGCTTTGGAACAAGGCGGGCGAGGCCGGCATGCTCTGCTCCCATCTGCCGGAAGAATATGGCGGCATGGCGGCCGATTTCCTCTACAGCACTGTGGTCATCGAAGAAATCAGTCGCCTTGGGTTGAGTGGCATCGGCTTCTCGCTGCACTCGGACATCGTCGCGCCTTACATCCTGCATTACGGCTCTGAGCATCTGAAACTCAAATACCTGCCCAAGCTGGTATCGGGCGAAATGGTCACCGCCATTGCCATGACCGAGCCGGGTGCCGGGTCCGACCTGCAAGGCGTGAAAACCACCGCTGTGTTGGATGGCGATGAGTACGTGCTTAATGGCTCGAAGACCTTCATCACCAACGGTTTTCTCGCCGATCTGGTGATCGTCGTGGCCAAAACCGATCCTAAAGCTGGCGCTAAGGGCACCAGTCTTTTCCTCGTTGAAGCGGGGACGCCGGGCTTTTCCAAGGGCAAGCGCTTGGAGAAGGTCGGCATGAAGGCGCAGGACACGTCCGAATTGTTCTTCCAGGACGTACGCATTCCCAAGGAAAACCTGCTCGGCCAGGCCGGCATGGGCTTCGCCTACCTTATGCAAGAGCTGCCGCAAGAGCGCCTGACCGTGGCGCTGGGCGCATTGGCTAATGCCGAAGCTGCCCTGAAGTGGACGCTGGATTACACCCGCGAGCGCAAAGCGTTCGGCAAAGCGATCAGCGACTTTCAGAACACGCGCTTCAAACTGGCGGAAATTGCCACAGAGGTGCAGGTGGGGCGTGTATTCGTCGACCGCTGCCTGGAGCAGCATCTGGAAGGTAAGCTCGATGTGCCTACCGCCGCCATGTGCAAATACTGGACGACCGACCTGCAATGCAAAGTGCTGGATGAGTGCGTGCAGTTGCACGGCGGTTACGGCTACATGTGGGAATACCCGGTCGCGCGCTCGTGGGCGGATGCGCGGGTACAGCGCATTTACGCTGGCACCAACGAGATCATGAAGGAAATTATTTCGCGGTCGTTGTGAGTGCTTGGTGTAACTGAAAAGCCCGGCTGAGTGCCGGGCTTTTTCGTTCTTGCGGGGAATTACGGCGCCGGGTTCGGCTGGGTTTTGTGGATGGCGTCGATCTGTTCCAGCAGCTCGGTACTCAGGGTAAGTTCCGCGCTGGCCAGGTTGCTGCGCAACTGCTCGTTGCTGGTAGCGCCGATGATATTGCTGGTAACGAAGGGGCGAGCTGTCACGAATGCCAGCGCCATCTGCGCAGGATCCAAGCCGTTTTCACGCGCCAGCGCGACGTAGCGCGAGCACGCCGCTTCTGCCTGGGGGTTGGTGTACCGCGTGAAGCGGCTGAACAAACTGATGCGCGCGTTGGCCGGTCGGGCGCCGCCTTCGTATTTGCCGGAGAGCATGCCGAAGGCTAAAGGCGAGTAGGCCAACAGCCCGCATTGCTCTCTGATTGCCACTTCAGCCAGGCCGACTTCGAACGTGCGGTTCAGCAGGTTGTACGGGTTCTGAATCGACACCGCACGCGGCAGGCCCAATTGGTCGGCGAGCTGCAGAAACTTCATGGCGCCCCACGGGGTTTCGTTGGAAAGACCGATGTGACGGATCTTGCCGGCCTTCACTTGCTCATCCAGCACCTCAAGGATTTCGGCGATGGGCGTGAAGTCTTCATCTTTATGTTGATAGCCGAGCTGGCCGAAAAAGTTAGTGCTGCGCTCAGGCCAGTGCAGTTGGTAGAGGTCGATGTAGTCGGTTTGCAGACGCTTCAGGCTGGCGTCAACAGCGGCCACGATGTGCGCACGGTTGTGTTTCAGCTGGCCGTCACGGATGTGAGAAATACCATTGCCGGGGCCGGCGATCTTGCTGGCGAGAATCCAGTCGCCACGGTTGCCGCGGGCTTTGAAGTAGTTGCCGATGATTTGTTCGGTGCGGCTGTACGTCTCTGCGCGTGGCGGGACGGGGTACATTTCCGCGGTGTCGATGAAGTTCACGCCAGCGGCGCGGGCGATATCGATCTGCTCGAAAGCGTGCTCCTGGGTGTTCTGCTCGCCCCAGGTCATGGTGCCTAGACAGATAGCGCTGACGTTCAAATCGGTGCGGCCGAGCTTACGAAACTGCATGAATTTCTCCTCGTGCAAAAGTGACCATCAAATCAGGTTGATATTTTTCCTGCAATCGGCATAATTCCGCAGCTGTTTTCAGCAGGGGATGCCTAGCCTGCTTGAATCCGCCGTACGGACGTGATGACCCGAGCCCCCGATAGCGTCCGTCTCTGGCTGCCTTTGCTTGTCAAAGCGCGCACTATTCAGTAAGATCCGCCGTCTTATTTTCAGGGCGGCCCCTGAGGCTATTAAAGAATGAAAACTTTTACTGCTAAACCGGAAACTGTTAAGCGCGACTGGTTTGTCGTCGACGCTGCAGGTCAGACTCTGGGTCGTCTGGCCACAGAAATCGCTAGCCGTCTGCGTGGCAAGCACAAAGCCGAATACACCCCGCACGTTGATACTGGCGACTACATCGTCGTTATCAACGCTGAGCAAGTGCGTGTAACCGGTGCTAAGACCACTGACAAGATGTACTACTCTCACTCCGGTTTCCCGGGTGGCATCAAGTCGATCAACTTTGAAAAGTTGATCGCCAAGGCGCCTGAGCGTGTGATCGAGACCGCGGTTAAAGGCATGCTGCCGAAGAACCCGCTGGGTCGCGACATGTACCGTAAGCTGAAAGTGTACAAGGGTGCTGTTCACCCACACACTGCTCAGCAGCCCCAAGAACTGAAGATTTAACGGAATAGTTCATTATGTCGGCGACTCAAAATTACGGCACTGGCCGTCGCAAGACTGCAACCGCTCGCGTTTTCCTGCGTGCAGGCACTGGCAAGATCTCCATCAACAACCGCACCCTGGAAAACTTCTTCGGTCGCGAAACTGCCCGCATGGTAGTTCGCCAGCCGCTGGAGCTGACTGAGACTGTTGAAAAATTCGACATCTACGTCACCGTTCTGGGTGGTGGTGTAAGCGGCCAGGCTGGCGCGATCCGTCACGGCATCACTCGTGCTCTGATGGACTATGATGAAGCTCTGCGTCCTGCTCTGCGCAAAGCTGGTTTCGTCACTCGTGACGCTCGTGAAGTTGAACGTAAGAAAGTCGGTCTGCGTAAAGCGCGTAAGCGTCCGCAGTACTCGAAGCGTTAATTCGCACTTCGTTCAAAGACGCCCAGTTTCCCAAAGGAACTGGGCGTTTTTTATGGGCGAGAGTATTAATTGCGACAACTTGCCGCACCGGTAAATGCCACGTCCGGCAAGGCTTTCAGCCATTTTGTATCCAGTAATTGCCTTGTCAGAAATGGGGCTTTTCTTTACCATTTGGCAAATTTTTTGCGCGGCTTGAATTTTACTTAGTAGATGCCTGAATAACAGGCCACAAAGCTGATGGGAGACGACTGAATGAGCAATGACGGCGTGAATGCAGGCCGGCGTCGCTTCCTTGTAGCAGCCACTTCGGTGGTCGGTGCTGCAGGAGCGGTGGGTGCTGCGGTCCCGTTCGTGGGGTCATGGTTCCCGAGTGCCAAGGCCAAGGCCGCTGGTGCTGCGGTGAAGGTGAATGTCAGCAAAGTCGAACCAGGTCAGCAGATGATTGCTGAGTGGCGCGGCCAGCCGGTATTCATCGTTCGCCGTACAGATGAAATTCTGGGCAACCTGACCA
The DNA here is from genome assembly GCF_979258585.1 of Pseudomonas sp. AC136. Taxonomy (NCBI): domain Bacteria; kingdom Pseudomonadati; phylum Pseudomonadota; class Gammaproteobacteria; order Pseudomonadales; family Pseudomonadaceae; genus Pseudomonas; species Pseudomonas sp. AC136. The sequence goes on along the minus strand of NZ_OZ409865.1, from coordinate 2,157,732 downwards.
AGATCCACGATCGGATGTCTGACCCGGAGTCGAAAGCTTCCGTGCAGCCCACCTATGTCGACCCGACTGTGCGTTCGATCCGCCCGGAGATTTTAGTGTTGGTCGGTATCTGCACCCACCTGGGTTGCTCGCCATCCTTCCGTCCTGAAGTGGCTCCGGCTGACCTCGGCGCTGAATGGGTCGGTGGCTACTTCTGCCCATGCCACGGTTCGCGCTACGACCTCGCGGGTCGTGTCTATAAATCGCAACCAGCCCCGTTGAATCTGCCAGTGCCGCCTCACTCTTACGAGTCTGACGACGTCATTGTCATCGGTGTGGACCAGGAGAAAGCCTGATGAGCAAATTCATGGAGTGGGTAGATGCGCGCTTTCCCGCCACAAAAATGTGGGAAGACCATCTCAGCAAGTATTACGCACCGAAGAACTTCAACTTCTTCTACTTCTTTGGCTCGCTGGCTCTGCTGGTTCTGGTTAACCAGATCCTGACCGGCGTCTGGCTGACCATGAGCTACACCCCGTCCGCCGAAGAGGCTTTCGCCTCCGTTGAATACATCATGCGTGATGTGGAATACGGCTGGATCATTCGTCTGATGCACTCCACCGGCGCGTCGGCGTTCTTCATCGTGGTTTATCTGCATATGTTCCGTGGCTTGCTTTACGGGTCGTATCAGAAGCCGCGTGAGCTCGTTTGGGTGTTCGGTATGTTGATCTACCTGGCGCTGATGGCTGAAGCGTTCATGGGCTATCTCCTGCCGTGGGGTCAGATGTCGTACTGGGGCGCCCAGGTAATCATCTCGCTGTTCGGTGCGATTCCGGTGATCGGCGATGACCTGACTCAGTGGATCCGTGGTGACTACCTCATCTCTGGCATCACCCTGAACCGCTTCTTTGCGCTACACGTTATCGCCTTGCCGATCGTGATTCTGGGCCTGGTCGTGCTGCACATTCTGGCACTGCACGAAGTCGGTTCGAACAACCCGCAAGGCGTGGACATCAAGAAGTTCAAAGACGAGAACGGCGTACCGTTGGACGGCATTGCCTTCCACCCGTACTACACCGTGAAAGATATCGTCGGCGTGGTGGTGTTCCTGTTCATCTTCTGTTCGATCATCTTCTTCTTCCCAGAAATGGGCGGATATTTCCTTGAGAAGCCGAACTTCGAAGTCGCGAACTCGTTCAAGACGCCAGAACACATTGCTCCGGTTTGGTACTTCACACCGTTCTACGCAATTCTGCGTGCGGTACCGGATAAGTTGCTCGGCGTAATCGCCATGGGTGCTGCAATTGCTGTTCTGTTCGTACTTCCATGGCTTGACCGTAGCCCGGTTAAGTCGATGAAGTACAAAGGCTGGATGAGCAAAATCTGGCTGGCGGTGTTCTGCGTTTCCTTCGTGATTCTGGGCGTGTTGGGCGTATTGGCCCCGACCGACGAGCGCACGTTGCTGTCGCGTATCTGCACCTTCTTGTACTTCGCATACTTCATCCTCATGCCGTTCTACACCAAGCTTGAGAAGACCAAACCGGTTCCGGAAAGGGTGACTGGCTGATGAAAAAGCTATTTGCTGCACTAGTTTTCGCTGTTCTGCCGGCCATCGCGTTCGCCAACACTGGCCATGGCCCTGAGTTGGATTCGGTTGATATTGACCTGACCGACAAAGCCGCCATGCAAGACGGCGCGCGTACCTTCGCCAACTACTGCATGGGCTGCCACAGCGCCAAGTTTCAGCGTTACGAGCGCGTTGCCGATGACCTCGGCATCCCGCATGACCTGATGCTTAGCAACCTGGTTTTCACCGGTGCAAAAATTGGCGACCTGATGAAAAACAGCATGTCGCCGGTTGATGCCAAGAAGTGGTTCGGTGCGGCTCCGCCCGACCTGACCTTGGTGGCTCGTGTTCGTGGCAACGATTGGCTCTACAGCTATCTGCGCAACTTCTACGAAGACCCGGCACGCCCTTGGGGTGTGAACAACAAGGTGTTCCCGAACGTGGGTATGCCTAACGTGCTGGTCGGTCTGCAAGGTCGTCAGGTTGTAGGCTGCAAGCAAGTACAGGTGGTTGAGGACGGTAAAAAGCAGTACGACCCACTCACCGGTACTCCGCTGACCCACGAAGCCTGTGACCAGCTCACCATCGTGCCGAAGACCGGCAAGTTGAACGAAGCTGAGTTCGACGAGAAGATCAAAAATCTTGTGACCTTCCTCGCCTACTCGGCAAACCCAGTGAAGCTTAAAAGCGAGCGCATCGGTACTTACGTGCTGCTGTACTTGGCCTTCTTCTTTGTGTTCGCGTATCTGCTGAAGCGTGAATACTGGAAGGATGTGCACTAAGTAACTGGTATTCTCCGCTGTCGACTTGCGCGCCCAATTGGGCGCGCACGTTTTTCTGCTTCAAATAACTTTAACAAGCGAGGAGGATCGCCATGGGCGTGACCAACCGGTTGGCCTGCTACTCCGACCCCGCCGATCACTATTCCCATCGCGTACGTATCGTGCTCGCCGAGAAAGGTGTTAGCGCGGAAATCATCAACGTCGAACCCGGGCGTACACCGCCCAAGCTGGTTGAGGTCAATCCTTACGCCAGTCTGCCGACCTTGGTGGACCGTGATTTGGCGTTGTACGAGTCAACGGTCGTGATGGAATATCTTGACGAGCGTTACCCACATCCACCGCTCCTGCCGGTGTATCCGGTGGCACGCGCCAATAGCCGTTTGCTGATGCACCGTATTCAGCGCGACTGGTGCGTATTGGTAGACCAGATACTTGATCCGCGCAGCAAAGAGCCAGCGCGCGTTCAGGCCCGCAAAGAACTGCGCGAGAGCCTGACCGGCGTATCGCCATTGTTTGCCGACAAGGCTTATTTCCTCAGTGACGAGTTGAGTTTGGTAGATTGTTGCCTCTTGCCGATCCTGTGGCGGTTGCCGATATTAGGCATCGAACTGCCCAAACCGGCGAAACCGCTGCTCGATTACATGGAGCGCCAGTTCGCCCGTGAGGCCTTCCAAATCAGCCTGTCGGGTGTAGAGCGCGATATGCGCTGAAGCTGAAGGAGCTTTTGATGAACTCCAGTCGTCCGTATCTGATTCGCGCTTTATACGAGTGGATCGTCGATAACGATTGCACACCGCATCTGTTGGTAAACGCGGAATACCCGAACGTGCAAGTGCCGCAAGGTTTCGCCAATGACGGTCAGATTGTCTTGAATGTATCGCCTAGCGCCGTTCGCCATTTGCACATGGATAACGAGGCGGTGAGCTTCGAAGGGCGATTCGGTGGCATTGCGCATACCTTGTTCATTCCGGCTTCTGCCGTGCTGGCGATTTATGCGCGGGAGAACGGCCAGGGCATGGTCTTTGATTTGGAATCGCCGGTGGCTGACGAAGAGCCAGACGATGATCCGGATGACGACGGCCCATCAGGTTCCGAGCCACCGCGTCCAAGCGGCCGGCCGAGCTTGAAGGTGGTCAAGTAAAGCGTCGGCGGGTTTCGCGCAACATGAAACCCGACCCAATAAAAAAGGCGATCCGAAGATCGCCTTTTTTATTGCCTGCGAATCGACTTAGTCGACGTACTCGAACAGCTTCACGATCTTCTGAACGCCCGATACGCCTTGGACTAGGTTGGTCGCCAGTTGCGCTTGCTGACGGCTTACCACGCCAAGCATGTAGACGATCCCGTTCTCGGTGACCACCTTGATCTGCGAACTCGACACGCTGCTGTCGGCGAGCATTTCGGTTTTGATTTTAGTGGTCAGCAAGGCGTCATTGCTGCGCGCCAGCGCCGAGGAGGGCGCGGTCACTTGCAGTTCGTTGTAAACCTTGCGCACGCCTTGTACAGAGCGAGCAGCTTGCTCGGCAGAGGCTTTCAAGTCCGCACGTGGGGTTTGTCCTGCCAGCAGCACGATGCCGTTGTAGCTGGTAACAATGATGTGCGAGCCATTGGCCAAATCAGGGCTGGCCTGTTTGATCTTCTGCTCGACGTTCGATGGGATGAATTGGTCATCGATCTTGTTGCCGAACGAACGGCTGCCACACCCGGAAAGCACCAGAGTGATGGCAAGAGCGGCAAGGATTAATGGCGAACGGGTCATTCTTCACTCCCAAACAGTTGGCTATCAATCAGGTCGCACAGGCAGTGGATGGCCAGCAAATGGACTTCCTGAATGCGTGCGGTAACTTTCGATGGAACACGGATTTCCACGTCTTCTGGCAGCAGCAGCGAGGCCATGCCGCCGCCGTCGCGGCCGGTGAGGGCGACGACGATCATTTCGCGGTCGTGAGCGGCCTGAATCGCCTGGATGACGTTGGCGGAGTTGCCGCTGGTGGAGATGGCCAACAATACGTCGCCAGGCTGGCCCAGGGCGCGAATCTGCTTGGAAAACACTTCGTTGTAGCTGTAATCGTTGGCGATCGAAGTAATGGTCGAGCTGTCGGTAGTCAGCGCGATGGCTGGCAAGCTTGGACGTTCACGTTCGAAGCGGTTGAGCAGTTCGGAGGAAAAGTGCTGCGCATCGCCGGCAGAGCCGCCGTTGCCGCAGGTGAGAATTTTGCCTTCGTTGAGCAGGGCTTGAACCATGACCAGACTGCCGTGCTCGATGTAAGGAATCAGCACCTCCATGGCTTGCTGTTTGGTTTCGATACTGGCTTGAAACAGCTGGCGGATACGGGCTTGCATGTCCATCGGAATGACCTTCAGTGTGGCTGCTGATCAGGTGGGCCAGGGTAATGCTGGCGCCTGCCTGTTACAGGTAAAAATCGCTCGGCGCCGCAGTCGCTGCTGGCTGTGCCGAAACCAGGTTCGGTCTTGCACTAACTTGCTGCCGCACAGCGTACTGCCGGCAATCGATTGTGTTGGTTCAGGCTGATTCAGGTATCAAACGCGTTGCGAATCCAGTTCAGGCGGCTCGACTGGGTTTCGGCCGTATTGATGGCTACGACATCGAAACGGCACGGATGTTTGGCCCAGCGAGGTTGCTGCTGAAGAAAGCTGCTGGCGGCGATTATCAGCTTCTGCTGCTTGCGGCCATCAACGCTTTCAACGGCGCCACCCCAGGCGCTATGCCGGCGGGCGCGAACTTCGACGAATACTACTGTATCGCCGTCCAGCATGACCAGATCGAGCTCGCCGCCCTTGCAGCGCCAATTCTTGCTTAGCAGCTTCAAGCCGTGCCGGCGCAGGTGCTCGAACGCCTCTGCTTCGCCTTCACGGCCTGCTGTTTGCGTGCTGGCAGCGATCAATCAGAAGCCGCTATCGGGCAGGCGCTGAACGGTGCCGTCGCGGAACTCGGCCCATGGCAACTGGCGCTCAACGCGTTGGCTGGCGGTGAGGCTCAGGCTGCCGGACAGGCCGTCGACGCGGCTTTGCGGCAATGCCTTGAGCTCGGTTAGGCGCGGTGCCAGGCGATACGCGTCCACGCCCATGGCGTACAGGCGGCCGAGGCTGCCCGCGGCCTGGGGCCATTGGCCGCTGACTTGTTGGCGCAGTGGGTCATTGGCGTCGAGCAGCCACGGCGTTTCGCAGAAACGGATGCCGTTCAGATCCTGATACTGCGCCGGATTGCTGCCGCCGGTGAACAGGTGCGAGGTGGCATACACCGGCACGTCACCGGCGTACTGGAAGGCCAGCGTGGGCTTGATCTGTTGGGCTTGCTGAGGCGTGGCGGCGAGGAAGATGAAGTCGATGTCCTGGCGACGTGCAGGTTGTGCGGCAACTTGAGTGCCCAGCACGCTCTGCAGGCGTTTGGCGCGTGCTTCGCTCTGGCGCAGCTGGAACAGGTCGGCAATCTGCTGAGCGAGCTCTACGGGTTGGTCGACGTGTTCAGCCGCGATCAGGCTGCCGCCTTTGGCTTGCCAGCTTTGACGGAAGGCGTCCAGTACACGGTCGCCCCATTCGCCACGCGGCACCAGAGCGACGGCGCGACGCATGCCGTCATCCCACGCCCGGCGTGAAACTTCGCGCGCTTCGTCTTCAGCGGCCAGGCCGAACTGGAACAACTGCGGCGGGCCTTCGCGGCCGACCTCGCTGTAGTTAAGCGCCAGCGTGGTAATCGGCAACTGCTCGCGATCACTCAGTTGCTTGACCAGATTTTTCTCCAGCGGGCCAATCACCAGCTGCACGCCAGACGCCTGCGCCTGACGGTAAAACTCGTCCATCGAGGCCAGGCGCGAGCTGTCGTAAAGCTCGACGCTTGGCGGATTCTGGCCGGCTTGCTGAGCCTGGAAGTGCGCGGCCATAAAGCCGTCACGCAGAGCGCGGGCCACGGAAGCCAGTTGGCCGTCCTGAGGCAGCAGAAGAGCGACTTTGGTCAGCGGCTGGCTGGCGAGTTCCTTGAGTTTGGTCAGCGGAGCGGGCAGATGTTCGGCAGCGGGGTGCTGCGGATTCTGCTGGCGCCAGGTGTCGATGGCGGCTTGCTGCTGTTGCAGCGTGCCGGCGGTTTTCACCACGCCTGCCAATTGCAGCCAGCCGGCGAGGTCGGCATCACCGCCGCCTTGCAACTGATCGACAGGCAATGCAGATACCAGAGTCCAGATGTGCTCATGGTTTTCGACAGCGCGGTCGCCGCTTAGCAGTGGCGCGATAAATACGCGCTCGCGTGCGGCAGCGAGAGTCTGGCCATCGGCTTCCAGCGCCTGAGCGCGAACCAGTTGGGTGCGTACCTGCTGCTCAACCGGCAGCTCGGCCAGGCGTTGCATGCCGGGCTGGTCGAGCGCCGTCAGGGCATTTTTCGGTTTGCCTCGGGCCAGCGCGAGTTCGGCGCTCAGCGTGGCGGCAAACACTTGCTGGGCCGGTTTCAAGGTGGCGATCGGAACCTGATCGAGAATCTGCGCGGCGCGACCGACGTCCTTCTGTTGGTAGGCCTGATCGGCAGCCGCCAGACGCAACGAAGCGGCTTCTTCCGGTTTGGCTTCGGCGGCTTGCTGCAACAACTGATCGATGCTGGCCTGCGGCGTGCGCGGCAATTCGCCAAGGGTGGAGGACGGCGAGCTTGAGCAAGCGGCCAGGAGAGCGGCAAGGCTGATAGCGAGGAGCGGGCGCAGGCCGGCGGTCAGGCGGTTGATCATGTAGACGTTCCTGGTACTTGATCGAAGAGGGCGGATTGTACCCAAGGGGCACCCCAGGCGCGATGTCGATGCTGTGAATCGGGCTACAATGCGCGCTTTCCGAGATTTAAGAGGTGTGCGTTGTGACCACTCAGGGTGCTTTGAATTCCACCGCCGGTACCCTCTATGTGGTCGCCACACCCATCGGCAACCTAGACGATATCAGCGCTCGGGCGTTGAAGATTCTGCGCGACGTTGCGCTGATTGCCGCTGAAGACACGCGTCATTCCATGCGTCTGATGCAACATTTCGGCATTCCTACACCGCTGGCGGCCTGCCATGAGCACAACGAGCGTGATGAAGGCAGTCGTTTTCTATCGCGCCTGCAGGCGGGTGATGACGTAGCGCTGATTTCTGACGCGGGTACGCCGCTAATTTCCGATCCCGGCTACCACCTCGTGCGACAAGTGCGTGCCGCTGGCATAAAAGTGGTACCGGTGCCCGGGCCTTGCGCGCTGATCGCGGCGCTGTCGGCTGCCGGGTTGCCGTCTGATCGATTTATCTTCGAGGGCTTCTTGCCCGCCAAAGCGGTCGGCCGCCGAGCGCGGTTGGAAGCTGTAAAAGAAGAGCCGCGCACGCTGATTTTCTACGAAGCGCCGCACCGTATTCTCGAATGCCTGGAAGACATGGAGCTGGTGTTTGGCGGCGAGCGCGTGGCCTTGTTGGCGCGTGAACTGACCAAGACATTTGAGACATTGAATGGCCTGCCGCTTGCCGAGTTGCGCGCTTGGGTGGCGGGCGACAGCAACCAGCAGCGCGGCGAATGTGTGGTGCTGGTGGCCGGTTGGCAGGCGCCGGAAGGCGAGGAAGCGGTAAGCGCCGACACCCTGCGCGTGCTCGATTTACTGCTCAAGGAAATGCCGCTCAAACGCGCGGCTGCCGTGGCGGCGGAGATCACTGGGGTGCGCAAGAACCTGCTCTATCAGGTGGCCCTGGAGCGGCAATAACGGATTTCGGCTTGTTCTAACAGGAGGCTGCCGCTACCCTAGGCGGCGGAGAGTCGATTGGACAGTCGCTGCCTCGTTTCGTTCACGCGAGCGGGGGGGAGGAAAGTCCGGGCTCCATAGGGCGGAGTGCCAGGTAACACCTGGGAGGCGTGAGCCTACGGAAAGTGCCACAGAAAATAACCGCCTAAGCACTTCGGTGCCGGTAAGGGTGAAAAGGTGCGGTAAGAGCGCACCGCGCGTCTGGTAACAGTTCGTGGCTAGGCAAACCCCACTCGGAGCAAGACCAAATAGGGTTCCATGGCGTGGCCCGCGTCGGAACCGGGTAGGTTGCTAAAGGCGTCCAGTGATGGCCGTCGTAGAGGAATGACTGTCCTCGACAGAACCCGGCTTACAGATCGACTCTCCACCTCCTTCCGCTGTTTCGTTTTACCTCCCGTCGCAGCATTTCTAAATCCGAAAAAATCTAACTCTTAAGAAGTTACTTTAACTTCGAGTCGCAGCTCATTGAACGGGCTTGCGTACACCCTCCGAAACACCCCTAAAACCGCCTTTCATCGCCCCTAAAAGCTCGCTAAATCACCGTCCCATAAGGATTTTTCCCTTCAAGCGCGCCTTGACGGTGGGGTAGCTGCGTTCCTATAGTGTGCCGAAGTGGTACAAAGTGGTACGAAGTGGGTTTTTTAGGCATGGAAAGCTAGTAAAAAAGGGGAAGCGCTGTCGTGTTTCGCGGAGCTAACGCAATCAGTCTCGACGCCAAAGGGCGCCTCGCGATGCCAAGTCGGTATCGGGACGAGATCGTGTCGCGTTCGGCTGGCCAGCTCATCGTTACCATCGACGCCATTGACCCCTGCCTCTGTGTCTACCCGTTGCCTGAGTGGGAAATCATCGAAACCAAACTCCGTGAGCTGCCATCGCTGCGTGAAGAAAGCCGTCGCCTGCAGCGTTTGCTGATCGGTAATGCGGTGGATATCGAACTCGACAGCGCCGGCCGCTTCCTGGTGCCGCCGCGTTTGCGCGAGTACGCCAAGCTCGACAAGCACGCGATGCTGGTGGGGCAACTGAACAAATTCCAACTGTGGGACGAAAACGCCTGGAACGCGCTTGCTGATGCGGACCTGGCAGCCATTAAACAGCCGGGCGGTCTGCCGGACGAATTGCGTGATCTGATCCTGTGACAACCCCAACTAGCAGCGGCTTTCGCCACATCACCGTATTGCTCGACGAAGCCGTAGAGGCTCTCGCCGTGCGCGCGGACGGCTGCTATGTGGACGGCACGTTTGGCCGGGGCGGGCACAGCCGGTTGATCTTGCAAAAGCTCGGGCCAGGTGGACGGCTCCTCGGATTTGATAAAGACCCTCTGGCGATTGCGACCGGAGAAGCGCTGGCGGCCGAAGACGGCCGCTTTGTCGTTGTGCAGCGCAGTTTTGCCGAGCTCGGCGAAGCGGTTGCCGAGCGGGGCGATGCGGGCAAAGTGTCCGGCATTCTGCTCGATCTCGGTGTGTCGTCGCCGCAGCTGGATGACGCCGAGCGTGGCTTCAGTTTTATGAACGACGGCCCGCTCGACATGCGCATGGACCCTACCCGTGGCATCAGCGCCGCGCAGTTCATTGCCACTGCGGCCGAAGAAGAAATTGCCCGCGTCTTTAAAGAGTATGGCGAAGAGCGTTTCGCCAAGCGCATGGCGCGCGCCGTGGTGCAGCGCCGTGACGTGCAGCCGTTCGAGCGCACTGGCGATCTGGCCGAAGTATTAAAAGTAGCGAACCCGGCGTGGGAGAAGGGCAAGAACCCGGCGACTCGTGCTTTCCAGGGTTTGCGCATTCACGTGAATAACGAACTGGGCGATTTGGAGCGTGGCCTGCAAGCGGCCATGGACGTGCTCGAAGTCGGCGGTCGTCTGGTGGTGATCAGTTTCCACTCGCTGGAAGACCGCATCGTCAAATTGTTTATGCGCCGTCTGGAAAAAGGCGAGGCGGACAAACTCCCGCGCAACCTGCCCGTGCGCGTCGAGCGATTTGAGCCGAAAATTCGCACTATTGGCAAGGCTCAGTTCCCATCCGACGCCGAGCAGTCGGCCAACCCGCGCTCGCGCAGTGCGGTCATGCGTGTTGCGGAGAAGTTGCGTTGAGCCGCTCCTTCGCCAAGCCGCTCCCGGCCGGCAGCACTGTGCTGCTGCTTCTCTTTATAGCGGTATTGGTTTCGGCCATCGCCGTGGCCTACAGCGCGCACTGGAATCGCCAGTTGCTCAACTCGCTGTATGGCGAACTCAGCGTGCGCGACAAAGCGCAAGCCGAGTGGGGCCGCCTGATTCTCGAACAAAGCACCTGGACCGCCCACAGCCGCATCGAAACCCTCGCCAGTGAACAGCTGAAAATGCGCATTCCTGAGCCAGCCGAAGTTCGGATGGTGGCGAAATGATGAAGCTCGAAGGCGCCCTCTATCCGTGGCGGTTCCGCGTGGTTCTGGGCCTGCTCGGAATCATGGTCGCTGCGATCTGCTGGCGCATCATCGACCTGCAAGTGCTCGACCACGCCTTCCTGCAAGGCCAGGGCGATGCCCGTAGCGTGCGTCACGTACCGATTCCTGCGCACCGTGGCCTGATTACCGACCGTAACGGCGAGCCATTGGCGGTGAGTACACCGGTCACTACGCTGTGGGCCAACGGCAAAGAACTGCAAGCCGGCAAAGATCGCTGGCCAGCGCTGGCCGCCGCCCTGGGGCAAGAGCCAAAAGCCTTTGCCGCCCGGCTGGAGGACAACGCCGGGCGCGAATTTATGTACCTGGTGCGGGGGCTGACCCCGGAGCAGGGCCAGTCCGTGCTCGACCTCAAAGTGCCAGGCGTCTACTCCATTGAGGAGTTTCGTCGTTTCTACCCGGCCGGCGAAGTGACCGCGCACGTGGTGGGCTTCACCGACATTGACGACCACGGCCGCGAAGGCGTGGAGTTGGCGTTCGACCAATGGCTGTCGGGCGTACCCGGCAAGCGCGAAGTGTTGAAAGACCGTCGCGGTCGCCTGATCAAAGACGTGCAAGTGACCCGCAACGCCAAAGCCGGCAAGGCGCTGGCGCTGTCCATCGACCTGCGTCTGCAGTACCTGGCCCACCGCGAACTGCGCAATGTGGTCACCGAGTTCGGCGCCAAGGGCGCGAGCCTGGTGATGCTCGACGTGAAAACCGGCGAAGTGCTGGCCATGGTCAACCAGCCCACTTACAACCCCAACAACCGCCGCAACCTGCAGCCGGCGATGATGCGCAACCGCGCGATGATCGACGTGTTTGAGCCAGGTTCCACCGTTAAGCCGTTCTCCATGAGTGCTGCGCTGGAAAGCGGGCGCTGGAAGCCGACCGATACGGTTGACGTTTACCCCGGCACCCTGCAAATCGGCAAATACACCATCCGCGACGTTTCGAAGAACGAAGGCGTGCTCGACCTCACCGGCATCCTCATAAAGTCCAGTAACGTCGGCATCAGCAAGATCGCTTTCGATATCGGCGCCGAGCCGATTTACAACGTTATGCAGCAGGTCGGCCTGGGCCAGGACACTGGCCTGGGCTTCCCCGGCGAGCGCGTCGGCAATCTGCCCAACCACCGCATCTGGCCGAAAGCTGAAACCGCGACCCTGGCCTACGGCTACGGCCTGTCGGTAACCGCTGTCCAGCTCGCCCACGCCTATGCGGTGCTCGCCAACAATGGCCGCAGCATTCCCATGACCATGACCCGCGTTGATGGCCGTACTCAAGACGGCGTGCAGGTCATTCCGGAAGACACTGCGAAAACCATCCAGGGCATGCTCCAGCAAGTGGTCGAAGCGCCAAGCGGCGTGTTCCGCGCCAAGGTGCCGGCGTATCACGTGGGCGGCAAGTCGGGTACCGCGCGTAAAGCCACCGTCGGCACCAAGGGTTACACCCAGAACGCCTACCGCTCGCTGTTCGCCGGCTTCGCTCCGATCAGCAATCCGCGCATCGCCATGGTGGTAGTCGTGGACGAGCCAAGCACCGGCGCCTACTTCGGCGGCCTGATCTCGGCGCCGGTATTCGGCAAGGTCATGGCCGGCGCCCTGCGCCTGATGAACATTGCCCCAGACAACCTGACCCCGGCTGACGTTGCGCCCGCCGTGGCGCTCTCTATTCCTCGGGAGTTAGCGCGCTAATGCCAATGCCACTGAACCAATTGCTGCCACAAGCCGAGAGCTCGGTGCTGATCCGCGAACTGACGCTGGACAGTCGCAAAGTGCGCCCCGGCGACTTGTTCCTGGCCGTGCCAGGCGGTCAGCAAGATGGTCGCGTGCACATCAGCGATGCGATTGCCCGTGGCGCTGCCGCCGTTGCCTATGAAGCCGAAGGCGCACCTGTTATCGATGCGCAAGGCACAGAGCTGGTGGCGTTGAAGAATCTGGCCGGTCAGTTGTCCGCCATCGCCGGCCGCTTCTACGGCGAGCCGAGTCGTGGCCTGCACCTGGTCGGCGTTACCGGCACCAACGGCAAAACCAGCATCAGCCAATTGGTGGCCCAGGCTCTGGATCACTTCGGCGAGCGCTGCGGCATCGTCGGCACCCTGGGCACCGGTTTCCACAATGAACTGGAGCAAGGCCGCCACACCACGCCAGACCCCATCGGCGTGCAAGCGGTGTTGGCCAACCTGAAACAAGCTGGCGCTCGCGCCGTGGCGATGGAAGTGTCGTCGCACGGTTTGGACCAAGGCCGCGTCGCGGCACTGGCCTTTGACGTGGCGGTGTTCACCAACCTGTCGCGCGACCACCTGGACTACCACGGTTCCATGCAGGCCTACGGCGAAGCCAAAGCCAAGCTGTTCCGCTGGCCGAGCCTGCGCTGCCGCGTGCTGAATCTGGACGACGCCTTTGGCCGCGAACTGGCCGCCGAACAGCATGAGTCGCGCCTGATCACTTACAGCCTCGAAGACCGCAACGCCTACCTGTATTGCAGCGAAGCGGTGTTCGACGACCACGGCGTGCGCGCCAAGCTGGTCACGCCCAAAGGCGAGGGCAGCCTGCGTTCGTCCCTGCTGGGCCGCTTCAACCTGAGCAACCTGCTCGGCGTTGTCGGCGCGCTGTTGGGCCTGGATTACCCGCTGGACGAAATTCTGAAAGTGCTACCCAAGCTCGAAGGCCCGGCCGGCCGTATGCAGCGGCTGGGCGGCGGCACCCAGCCGCTGGTGGTGGTCGATTACGCCCACACCCCCGATGCGCTGGAAAAAGTACTGACGGCCCTGCGCCCCCACGCCACCGGCAAACTGCTGTGCCTGTTCGGCTGTGGCGGCGACCGTGATCGCGGCAAACGTCCGCTGATGGCCGAAGTGGTGGAGCGCCTCGCCGATGGCGTGATGGTCACCGACGACAACCCGCGCACCGAATCGCCCGAGCAGATTTTCGCCGACATCCGCGCCGGTCTCACCGCGCCGCAAAACGCCCAGTTTGTATACGGTCGCGGCCAGGCCATCGCGCAGCTGATCGCCAGTGCCGATGCCGCCGATGTGATCGTGCTGGCCGGTAAAGGCCACGAGGATTACCAGGAAATCAACGGCGAGCGCCAACCGTTCTCCGACCTGCATCAAGCCACCACGGCCCTGGCCGCCTGGGAGGCCGCTCATGCTTAAAGCCTTGCGGTTGAGCGAAGTCGTCAATGCCCTCAATGGCTGCCTGGTCGGCGCCGACGCCACCTTTAGTGCAGTAAGCACCGACAGCCGCGCGATCAAGCCGGGTCAGCTGTTTATTGCCCTGACTGGCCCACGTTTCGACGGCCACAGCTATTTGCAGGAAGTCACGCAGAAAGGCGCGGTCGCTGCGCTGGTCGAGCGTGAAACCGTTGGCGTGAGCATTCCGCAATTGGTGGTAGCCGACACTCGTCACGCGCTGGGCCAACTCGCCGCGCTCAATCGTCAGGCTTACACCGGCCCCCTGGCTGCCATCACCGGCTCCAGCGGTAAAACCACGGTCAAGGAAATGCTCGCCAGCATTCTGCGCGCCGGCATCGACGGCGCCGTTCTGGCCACCCGTGGCAATTTGAATAACGACCTTGGTGTGCCGTTGACCCTGCTTGAGCTGGGCGCAGAACACAAAGGCGCCGTTATCGAACTGGGCGCCAATCGCGTCGGCGAAATCGCCTACACCGTGGCGTTGGCCAAGCCGCACGTAGCCGTGCTGAACAATGCCGGCACCGCCCACATCGGCGAGTTCGGCGGCGCCGACAAAATTGTCGAAGCCAAAGGCGAAATCATCGACGGCCTGAGCGCCAGCGGCACCGCAGTGCTCAACCTCGACGACAAAGCCTTCGGCATCTGGAAAGCCCGTGCGGGCGAGCGCAAGGTGCTGACCTTCGCCTTGAACAACAGCGCCGCCGACTTCTACGCCAGCGACCTCGGCCGCGATGCCCGTGGTTGCCCGTTCTTCACCCTGAACAGCGCTCAAGGCAGCGCCAAGGTGCAGATCAATCTGCTCGGCACCCACAACATCGCCAATGCGTTGGCGTCAGCTGCAGCCGCCGCTGCGCTTGGCCTGCCGTTGGTCAGTATCGTTGCCGGGTTGGAAAATGTGCAGCCGGTCAAAGGCCGCGCGGTAGCGCAGTTGGCGAGTAATGGCGCGCGCGTGATCGATGACACCTACAACGCCAACCCGACTTCCATGTGCGCCGCCGTTGATATACTCGCGGCCTTTTCCGGCCGGACCGTTTTGGTTTTGGGCGATATCGGCGAGCTAGGCGAGTGGGCTGAACAGGGCCACCGCGATGTCGGCGCTTACGCCGCCGGGAAAGTCGATGCTCTTTATGCCGTCGGCCCGAACATGGCCCACGCCGTGGCCGCTTTCGGCGCCAATGGCCGGCACTTTGCCGATCAGGCCAGCCTGATCGCCGCCGTCAGTGCCGAGCCAGGCAACACCACCATTCTAATTAAAGGATCGCGCAGCGCAGCGATGGAAAACGTCGTTGCGGCTTTGTGCGGCACCCAGGGGAGTCATTAAATGCTGCTGCTGTTGGCCGAGTATCTGCAACAGTTCTACAAGGGCTTCGCGGTCTTTCAATACCTGACCCTGCGCGGGATTCTGGGTGTATTGACCGCGTTGTCGCTGTCGCTGTGGCTGGGCCCCTGGATGATCCGCACCCTGCAGATTCGTCAAATCGGTCAGGCCGTGCGCAACGATGGTCCGCAATCGCACCTGTCCAAATCCGGCACGCCGACCATGGGTGGCGCGCTGATTCTTTCCGCCATTGCCATTAGCACGCTGCTCTGGGCTGACCTGACTAACCGCTACGTGTGGGTGGTACTGATTGTGACCTTGCTGTTCGGCGGCATCGGCTGGGTGGACGACTACCGCAAGGTCATCGAGAAGAACTCGAAAGGCCTGCCGAGCCGCTGGAAGTATTTCTGGCAATCGGTGTTTGGCCTGGGCGCTGCCGTGTTCCTTTATATGACTGCGCCTAGCGCGGTTGAAACCACCCTGATCGTGCCGATGCTCAAAGACGTCAGCATCGCCCTCGGTGTGGGCTTCGTGGTGCTGACCTACTTCGTGATCGTCGGCTCGAGCAACGCAGTGAACCTGACTGACGGCCTCGACGGTCTGGCGATAATGCCCACCGTAATGGTCGGCGGCGCGCTGGGCATTTTTTGCTACCTGTCCGGCAACATCAAATTCGCTGATTACCTGTTGATTCCCTACGTACCGGGCGCTGGCGAACTGATCGTGTTCTGTTCGGCGCTTGTGGGTGCGGGCCTGGGGTTTCTCTGGTTCAACACCTACCCGGCACAAGTCTTCATGGGTGATGTCGGCGCGCTGGCGCTCGGCGCTGCGCTGGGCACCATCGCCGTGATCGTGCGCCAGGAAATCGTGCTGTTCATCATGGGCGGCGTGTTCGTGATGGAAACCCTGTCGGTGGTGATTCAGGTGGCTTCGTTCAAGCTCACCGGCAAGCGCGTGTTCCGCATGGCGCCAATCCATCACCACTTTGAACTCAAAGGCTGGCCTGAGCCGCGCGTGATCGTGCGCTTCTGGATCATCACCGTAATTCTGGTGCTGGTCGGCCTCGCCACTCTGAAACTGCGTTAAGGACAAGGAACCCAATGAGCCTCATCGCTACTGACCACTTCCGCATCGTTGTCGGCCTCGGCAAGAGCGGCATGTCCCTGGTGCGCTTCCTCGCGCGCCAAGGCATCCGCTTTGCCGTGGCCGACACCCGTGCGAACCCACCGGAGCTGGCCGCCATCCGCGCCCAGTACCCGGAGGTGGAAGTGCGTTGTGGCGAACTGGACGTTGAGTTCCTCTGCCGCGCCGACGAGCTGTACGTGAGTCCGGGTCTGGCCTTGGCCACTCCGGCGCTGCAAGCGGCCGCCGCCCGTGGCGTGAAACTGCTGGGCGACATCGAGTTGTTCGCCCGCCACGCCAAGGCGCCGATTGTTGCCATCACCGGCTCCAACGCGAAAAGCACCGTCACCACCTTGGTAGGCGAGATGGCCGTAGCGGCCGGCAAGCGTGTAGCGGTCGGCGGCAATCTGGGCACGCCGGCGCTGGATTTGCTCAGCGACGACGTCGAGCTGTACGTGGTCGAGCTGTCGAGTTTCCAACTGGAAACCACCGACCAGCTAAATGCTGAAGTCGCCACCGTGCTGAACATCAGCGAAGACCACATGGACCGCTACAGCGGCCTGCCGGCGTATCACCTGGCCAAGCACCGGATCTTCCGTGGCGCGCGGCAAGTGGTTGTAAACCGTCAGGACGGTTTGTCCCGTCCGCTGATTGGCGAAAACACACCGTGCTGGACCTTTGGCTTGAACAAGCCCGACTTCAAAGGGTTCGGACTGGTGGAAGAGCAGGGCGAGAAACATCTGGCCTTCCAGTTTGAAACCCTGATGCCGGCGCGCGAATTGAAAGTGCGTGGCGCCCACAACCAAGTCAACGCCCTGGCGGCCTTGGCACTCGGCCATGCCGTGGGCTTGCCGTTTGAACCGATGCTGCAAGCGCTGCGCGAATTCACTGGCCTGGCGCATCGCTGCCAGTGGCTGCGTGAGCGTGACGGCGTGAGTTATTACGATGACTCGAAAGCCACCAACGTCGGCGCCGCGCTGGCTGCCATCGAAGGCTTGGGCGCCGACATCGCTGGCAAGCTGGTGCTCGTTGCGGGCGGCGATGGCAAAGGTGCGGATTTCTCCGCCCTGCGTGCGCCGGTCGCTGCCCATTGCCGCGCTGTGATTCTGCTGGGCCGCGATGCACCGCTGTTGGCCGACGTGCTGGCTGATACCGGCGTGCCGCTGATTCGCGTCACCTCGCTGGATGAGTCGGTCGCCAAGGCCGCCGAGCTGGCCCAGAGCGGCGATGCCGTGCTGCTGTCGCCAGCCTGCGCGAGCCTGGACATGTTCAAGAATTTCGAAGAACGCGGGCGCCTGTTCGCCCAGGCCGTCGGGGGGCTCAACTGATGCTCGCTCGCCTGCTTAGCATTCTGCGCCCGTACCCGTCGCCGCTGTTCAGCCGTCGCGGCATCGACCTCGATTTCCCGTTGCTGGCCGGCTGCCTGGCGCTGCTGGGCCTTGGCTTGGTGATGATCACCTCGGCCTCCACCGAAGTGGCCGCCGTGCAGACCGGCAACCCGTTCTATCACATGATCCGCCACGTCATTTACATGACCATCGGCCTCGGCGCTGCTGGCCTGATGCTGGTGATTCCGATGTCCACCTGGCAGCGCATGGGCGGCACCTTGCTGGTGGTGGCGTTCGGGTTGCTGGTGCTGGTGTTGGTGCCAGGCATTGGCCGCGAAGTGAACGGTTCGATGCGCTGGATCGGCTTCGGCGCATTCAACGTGCAGCCTTCGGAAATCGCCAAAGTGTTCTCGGTTATCTACCTCGCCGGCTATCTGGTGCGCCGCCAGGAAGAAGTGCGCGAGAGCTGGATGGGCTTTTTCAAACCCTTCATCGTGCTGTTGCCGATGGCTGGCTTGCTGCTGATGGAACCGGACTTCGGTGCCACCGTTGTACTGATGGGTGCTGCCGCCGCCATGCTGTTCCTGGGCGGTGTCGGCCTGTTCCGTTTCTCGCTGATGGTGGCCTTGGCAGTCGGCGCGGTATTCGTGCTGGTGCAGGCGCAGCCGTATCGCATGGCGCGGCTGGTGACCTTTACCGACCCGTGGGCCGACCAGTTCGGCTCGGGCTATCAATTGACTCAAGCGCTGATCGCCTTCGGCCGTGGCCAATGGCTAGGCGTCGGCCTGGGCAACAGCGTGCAGAAGCAGTTCTATCTGCCGGAAGCACACACCGACTTCGTTTACTCCGTGCTCGCCGAAGAACTCGGCTTGTTCGGTTCGCTGGCCACCGTGGCGCTGTTTGTGTTCGTCAGCGTGCGCGCGCTGTACATCGGGCTTTGGGCTGAAAAGGCCAAGCAGTTCTTCTCCGCGTACGTCGCGTTCGGCCTGGCCTTCCTGTGGATCGGCCAGTTCTTGATCAACATCGGCGTGAACGTCGGCCTGCTGCCAACCAAAGGGCTGACCCTGCCGTTCCTCAGCTACGGCGGCAGCTCGTTGGTGATTTGCTGCGCCTGCCTGGGGTTGCTGCTGCGTATCGAGTGGGAGCGCCGCACCATTCTTGGCAGCGAAGATGTCGATTTCGTCGAGAGCGATTTCGCCGAAGAGCCGGCTGCCAGCAAAGCGTCCAAGGAGGTGGTCCATGGCCGCTAATGTTCTGATCATGGCCGGCGGCACTGGCGGCCACGTGTTCCCGGCGCTGGCCTGTGCTCGCGAGTTTCAGGCGCGCGGTTACACCGTGCACTGGCTCGGCACGCCGCGCGGCATTGAAAACCAACTGGTGCCGGAAGCCGGTCTGGACCTGCACCTGATCAACGTCGCCGGCCTGCGTGGCAAAGGCTTCGTCAACCTGCTCAAGGCGCCGTTCAGCTTGCTGCGCTCGCTGTTCCAGGCGCGCCGCATCGTGCGCAAACTGAAGCCCGTCTGCGTGCTGGGCATGGGCGGCTACGTCACCGGCCCAGGTGGCCTGGCGGCGAAAATGGCTGGCGTGCCGCTGATCATTCACGAGCAGAACGCCGTGGCCGGCACCGCCAATCGCAGCCTGGTGCGTTTCGCCACGCGCGTGTGCGAAGCCTTCCCGAATACTTTCAGCCAGTCGGCCAAGCGCCGCACCACCGGCAACCCGGTGCGTGAAGAGCTGTTCCTGGAAACACCACGCGACACGCTGCAAGGCCGTCGTCCGCGTTTGCTGATTCTGGGCGGCAGCCTGGGCGCCGAGCCGTTGAACAAGCTGCTGCCTGAAGCCTTGCGCGAAGTGGCGGTCGAGATCCGTCCGGAAGTGGTGCACCAATCCGGCAAGAATCACGATGAAATCACCAAGGACCGTTACGACGCGGCCGGTGTCCAAGCGCACGTCGCGCCTTTCATTAAAGACATGGCCGGTGCGTATGCCTGGGCCGACCTGGTGGTGTGCCGCGCAGGCGCGCTGACCATCAGTGAACTGGCTGCTGCCGGTCTGCCGTCGATGCTGGTGCCACTGCCGCACGCCATCGACGACCACCAGACTCGCAACGCCGATTATCTGGCTCGTGAAGGCGCTGCCTTCCTGCTGCCACAAGCGACTACTGGCGCCGCCGAATTGGCCGAGCGCCTGACCGAGGTTTTGATGCATCCCGAACGCCTTATTTACATGGCCAGCACCGCGCGCCGCCTGTCCAAGCCCGACGCGACCCGCACCGTCGTCGACATCTGCCTGGAGGTGGCCCGTGGTTGAGAGCCAGAAAGCGTTTCCGCAGCCAGAAATGCGCCGTATCCGTCGCATCCACTTCGTCGGCATCGGCGGCGCGGGCATGTGCGGTATTGCCGAAGTGTTGTTGAACCTGGGCTACGACGTATCCGGTTCCGACATCAAGGGCTCGGCCGTTACCGAGCGCCTGCAGAACTTCGGCGCCCAGGTGTTTATCGGCCACCGCGCCGAGAACGCTCAGCACGCTGACGTGCTGGTGGTGTCCAGCGCCATCAACACCGCCAACCCGGAAGTGGCCAACGCCCTTGAGCGCCGTATTCCCATCGTGCCGCGCGCCGAAATGCTCGCCGAGCTGATGCGCTATCGCCACGGCATCGCCGTTGCTGGCACCCATGGCAAAACCACAACCACCAGCTTGATTGCTTCGGTGTTTGCCGCCGCAGGCCTGGACCCGACGTTTGTAATCGGTGGCCGCTTGAACGCTGCCGGCACCAACGCCCAGCTCGGCACTAGCCGCTACCTGGTCGCCGAAGCGGACGAAAGCGACGCCAGCTTCCTGCACCTGCAACCGATGGTGGCCGTGGTCACCAACATCGACATGGACCACATGAGCACCTACGAAGGTGACTTCAACAAGTTGAAGAAAACCTTCGTCGAGTTCCTCCACAACCTGCCGTTCTACGGGCTGGCGGTGGTGTGCGTGGACGATCCAGTGGTGCGCGAAATTCTGCCCCAGGTTAAACGCCCGACCATGACTTATGGCCTGAGCGAAGACGCCGATGTGCGCGCCATCAACCTGCGCCAGAACGGCATGCAAACCTATTTCACTGTGCTGCGCGCGGGCCGCGAGCCGCTGGATGTGTCGGTGAACATGCCGGGCAACCACAACGTATTGAACGCGCTGGCCACCATCGCTATCGCCACCGACGAAGGCCTTACAGACGAGGCCATCGTTCACGGCCTGTCGAAATTCCAGGGCGTGGGCCGCCGCTTTCAGGTGTACGGCGAACTGCCGGTCGAGGGCGGCAGCGTGATGTTGGTCGACGATTACGGCCACCACCCGCGTGAAGTGGCAGCGGTGATCAAGGCCGTACGCGGTGGCTGGCCGGAGCGTCGCTTGGTGATGGTGTACCAACCGCACCGTTACAGCCGCACACGCGATCTGTACGACGACTTCGTGCAGGTGCTGGCCGACTCGAACGTGCTGCTGCTGATGGAAGTGTACCCAGCGGGCGAGGAGCCGATTCCTGGCGCCGACAGCCGTCAGCTGTGCCACAGCATTCGTCAGCGCGGCCAGTTGGATCCTATCTATATCGAGCGTGGCACTGAGCTGGCGCCGATCGTTAAACCGTTGCTGCGCGCTGGCGACATCCTCCTGTGCCAAGGCGCCGGGGATATCGGTGGCCTGGCGCCGCAGTTGTTGCAGAGCCCGTTGTTTGCCGGCGCGGTTGTCGCCGGTGGGAGTAAGAAATGAGTGGCCTGTTAGATCGCAACCTGACCCCGGACGCTTTCGGCCGTGTGGCCGTGCTGTTCGGTGGCAAGAGCGCTGAGCGCCCGGTTTCGCTGAAGTCCGGCGCTGCCGTACTGGAAGCGCTGCAAGCGGCGGGCGTGGACGCCTTCGGTATCGACGTGGGCGACGACTTTCTGCAGCGTTTGGTCAGCGAGAAGATCGACCGCGCGTTTATCGTGCTGCACGGTCGCGGCGGTGAAGACGGCAGCATGCAAGGCCTGTTGGAGTGCGTTGGCATTCCGTACACCGGCAGCCGCGTGCTGGCATCGGCGCTCGCGATGGACAAGCTGCGCACTAAACAAGTGTGGCAGAGCCTCGGTTTGTCGACCCCGCGCCACGCGGTGTTGGCCAACGTCGATGACTGCCGGTCGGCAGCCATGGAACTGGGGTTCCCCCTCATCGTCAAACCGGCGCATGAAGGGTCCAGTATCGGTATGGCCAAAGTGAACAGCGTCGACGAGTTGATCAGCGCCTGGCGCGACGCCAGCGGCTACGACTCGCAGGTGTTGGTCGAGCAGTGGATCAGCGGTCCGGAATTCACCGTTGCCGTATTGCGCGGCGAGGTGCTGCCACCGATTGGCCTGGGCACTCCCCACAGCTTCTACGACTACGACGCCAAGTACCTGGCCAATGACACCCAGTACCGCATTCCGTGTGGGCTGGATGCCGCCAAAGAACAGGAACTCAAAGACCTCACCGCCCGCGCCTGCGATGCCGTTGGCATTCATGGCTGGGCCCGTGCCGATGTGATGCAAGACAAAGACGGCAAATTCTGGCTGCTGGAAGTCAACACCGTTCCCGGTATGACCGACCACAGCCTGGTGCCAATGGCCGCTCGCGCCGCAGGGCTGGATTTCCAGCAACTGGTCGTGGCGATTCTTTCCGACAGCGTTGAGGCACGAGGTTAAGACCATGCACGGCGCAACCCTCCGACATCAGCAACCTGTTCCCGGCCGTGGCGCTTTGCCGCGCAAGCCGGCGCAGCGGGGTGCCAGCCGGATGGTGGCCAAGGAACCGTTGTCGGTTCGCGTACCGAAGCCCAGCTTCTCGGCGATCAAGCGTGTGCTCTGGCCGGTGATGTTGCTGGTGCTGGGCTTTGGCACTTACGAAGCGGCCCAGCGTTTGCTGCCGTACGCCGATCGCCCGATTGCGAAAATCAGCGTGCAGGGCGAGCTCAGCTACATCAGCCAGCAAGCGGTGCAGCAGCGTATCGCGCCCTTCGTGGCGGCGAGCTTCTTCACCGTTGACCTGGCCGGGATGCGCGCTGAGTTGGAACAAATGCCGTGGATCGCCCACGCCGAAGTGCGCCGCGTTTGGCCCGACACTGTGAGCATTTCGCTGGAAGAACAACTGCCGGTGGCCCGTTGGGGCGACGAGGCGTTGCTGAACAATCAGGGTCAGGCGTTCACCCCGCGTGAACTGGCCAATTACGAAAACCTGCCGCAACTGGTCGGCCCGCAGCGCGCCCAGGAAGACGTGATGCAGCGCTACCAGATGCTCAGCCAGATGCTGCGCCCACTGGGGTTTTCGGTGGCGCGTCTGGAACTGCGTGAACGCGGCAGCTGGTTTATCACCACCGGGGTGAATAACACCGGACAAAGCATTGAGTTGTTGTTAGGTCGGGATCACTTGGTCGAGAAAATGCGCCGCTTCGTGTCCATCTACGACAAGAGTTTGAAAGACCAGATCGCGAATATTTCGCGCATCGACCTGCGTTATTCCAACGGCCTGGCCGTGGCGTGGCGTGAACCGATTGCGCCGGCGACGGACAAAACCGTCGCGCAGAAGTGAATTAGGAGAAGGCAGCAACATGGCAAACGTGCAGAGCGGCAAGATGATCGTCGGCCTCGATATCGGCACCTCCAAGGTGGTGGCGCTGGTAGGCGAAGTCACGGCTGATGGCCAGCTGGAAATCGTCGGGATCGGCACGCACCCATCGCGCGGCTTGAAAAAGGGCGTGGTGGTGAATATCGAATCCACCGTGCAATCGATTCAGCGCGCCATCGAAGAAGCGCAAATGATGGCCGGCTGCCGTATTCACTCGGCATTCGTCGGCGTGGCGGGCAACCACATCCGCAGCCTGAACTCCCACGGCATCGTCGCCATTCGCGACCGCGAAGTGAGCCAGGCCGACCTTGAGCGTGTGCTCGACGCCGCACAGGCCGTGGCCATTCCGGCTGACCAGCGCGTGCTGCACACCTTGCCGCAGGATTACGTGATCGATAACCAGGAAGGCGTTCGCGAGCCGCTGGGTATGTCAGGCGTGCGCCTTGAAGCCAAAGTGCACGTGGTGACGTGCGCGGTGAACGCGGCGCAGAACATCGAAAAATGCGTGCGTCGCTGCGGTCTGGAAGTGGACGACATCATTCTTGAGCAGTTGGCCTCGGCCTACGCCGTGCTGACTGACGACGAGAAAGAATTGGGCGTGTGCCTGGTGGACATCGGCGGTGGCACTACCGATATCGCCATCTTTACCGAAGGCGCAATTCGCCACACGGCGGTGATCCCGATTGCGGGTGATCAGGTCACCAACGACATCGCCATGGCCCTGCGTACGCCAACCCAGTACGCCGAAGAAATCAAGATTCGCTACGCCTGTGCCCTGGCCAAACTGGCTGGCGCTGGCGAAACCATCAAGGTGCCAAGCGTGGGCGACCGTCCGCCGCGCGATTTGTCGCGACAGTCGCTGGCCGAAGTGGTCGAACCGCGTTACGACGAGCTATTCACCCTGGTTCAGGCTGAACTGCGCCGCAGCGGTTACGAAGACCTGATTCCGGCCGGCATCGTGCTGACCGGCGGCACCTCGAAGATGGAAGGCGCGGTCGAACTGGCCGAAGAAATTTTCCACATGCCGGTTCGCCTGGGCATGCCGCAAGGCATCAAAGGCCTGGGCGATGTGGTGCACAACCCGATTTATTCGACCGGCGTGGGCTTGCTCATGTACGGGCTGCAAAAGCAGAACGACGGCATCTCGCTGTCCGGTGGCAGCAGCTACAACGACGAACCAAAGACACCTGTACTGGAGCGGCTGAAACGCTGGGTCCAGGGCAATTTTTGATGTTAAACCGCGTGTGCTGTAGGCGTTACAACTAGAAAAGCAAAGGAGAGGGGACCATGTTCGAGCTCGTAGACAATATCCCGCAAAGCGCTGTTATCAAGGTAATCGGCGTAGGTGGTGGTGGCGGCAACGCTGTTAACCACATGGCGAAAAACAACATCGAAGGCGTTGAGTTCATCTGCGCCAACACTGACGCCCAGGCATTGAAAAATGTCGGCGCGCGTACCGTGCTGCAACTCGGTACCGGTGTGACCAAGGGCCTGGGCGCTGGCGCCAACCCGGAAGTCGGCCGTCAAGCTGCAATGGAAGACCGCGAGCGTATCGCCGAAGTGCTGCAAGGCACCGACATGGTCTTCATCACCACTGGCATGGGCGGCGGTACCGGTACCGGTGCGGCGCCGATCATTGCTGAAGTGGCCAAAGAGATGGGCATCCTCACCGTTGCGGTGGTGACCCGTCCGTTCCCGTTCGAAGGTCGCAAGCGCATGCTGATCGCCGAAGAGGGCATTCGTGCTCTGCAGGCCAGCGTCGACTCGCTGATCACCATTCCGAACGAAAAATTGCTGACCATCCTCGGAAAAGACGCGAGCCTGCTGTCGGCTTTCGCGAAGGCTGACGATGTATTGGCCGGTGCCGTTCGCGGTATCTCCGACATCATCAAGCGTCCGGGCATGATCAACGTCGACTTCGCCGACGTGAAAACCGTGATGAGCGAAATGGGCATGGCGATGATGGGCACTGGCTGCGCCAGCGGTCCAAACCGTGCACGTGAAGCCACCGAAGCGGCCATCCGCAACCCGTTGCTCGAAGACGTGAACCTGCAAGGCGCGCGCGGCATTCTGGTGAACATCACCGCCGGTCCTGACCTGTCTCTGGGTGAGTACTCCGACGTGGGTAACATCATCGAGCAGTTCGCTTCCGAGCACGCCACCGTTAAGGTCGGCACCGTAATCGACCCGGACATGCGCGACGAATTGCACGTGACTGTTGTGGCCACCGGCCTGGGCGCGAAAATCGAGAAGCCGGTCAAGGTTATCGACAACACCGTGCAAGCTGCTGCCGTTCCATCGGCCGCCGCACCGCGTAACGAACAGCCTTCGGTTAACTACCGCGACCTGGATCGTCCAACCGTCATGCGCAACCAAGCCCACGCTGGCGCGGCTGCTGCAGCCAAGTTGAACGCTCAGGACGACCTGGATTACCTGGATATTCCAGCGTTCCTGCGTCGCCAAGCTGATTGATGAAATTTATCAGGAGTATTGGGGTGATTGGTGTTCAGCACGGGTCGGGTCTGGTATTATCCCCGGCCATTGTTGAAAACAATTCGCAACTAGTGTTATAGCGGCCAAGCCATGATCAGACAACGCACCCTGAAGAACATCATTCGCGCCACTGGCGTCGGCCTGCATTCCGGGGAAAAGGTTTACCTGACCCTTAAGCCGGCACCGGTCGATACCGGTATCGTGTTTCGCCGTACCGACTTGGACCCCGTCGTGGAAATTCGCGCACGGGCCGAGAATGTCGGTGAAACCACCATGTCGACCACACTGGTCAATGGTGATGTGAAAGTGGACACCGTGGAGCACCTGCTTTCGGCCATGGCTGGCCTGGGCATCGATAACGCCTACGTCGAGCTCTCCGCGTCCGAAGTGCCGATCATGGATGGCAGTGCTGGTCCCTTCGTATTCCTGATTCAATCCGCAGGCCTGCAAGAGCAGGAATCGGCGAAGAAATTCATCCGCATCACCCGCGAAGTAACGGTGACAGAGGGCGACAAGCGCGCCACCTTCGTTCCTTTCGATGGTTTCAAGGTGAGTTTCGAGATCGACTTCGATCACCCGGTTTTCCGCAATCGCACCCAAAGCGCGAGCGTGGACTTCTCTAGCACCTCCTTCGTAAAAGAAGTGAGCCGTGCGCGCACCTTCGGCTTTATGAGTGATATCGAGTTCCTGCGTTCGCAGAACCTGGCACTCGGCGGCAGCGTAGAAAACGCCATCGTGGTTGACGAGTTTCGCGTACTGAACGAAGACGGCCTGCGGTATGAGGACGAATTCGTTAAGCACAAAATCCTCGACGCCATCGGCGACCTCTACCTGCTGGGTAACAGTTTGATTGGCGAGTTCCGCGGCTTCAAGTCGGGACATGCGCTGAACAACCGTCTGTTGCGCACCTTGATTGAGCAACGTGACGCTTGGGAAGTGGTGACTTTCGACGACGTGAAGAGCGCGCCGATTTCGTACATGCGACCAGTTGCGGCTGGTTGAGCAATACCCTCCTTAGCTGTTTTTAAAGCCACCCTCGGGTGGCTTTTTTTATGCGTGTAAATAAACGATCGGCTGCGCGTCGGCCGGGCTGCGTTAAAAATCGATTTTGAATGCTCATTGGCTACAGCCAACTGCGCTTCAAAATCGATTTTTGCCTTGCGCGGCCCTAGCTCGCTCGATCTCGACTGTGGGATGCATAGTCTTGAACATCAAAAACGCCAGGCTGAATTAGCCTTTCCCATGCCGCGCGAGTCGTTCCAAGGCCGCACGCAACCCCGGATCGCTAATCCCTTCCGCCACTTCCTGAATGCCTTCAGCCGTTTCCGTGGAAAGCTGCATGGTGTGACCGCGAAGTTTCGCGACGCCCACGCGCGGCTGCACTTTAAACAGAATGCGGTTGAGGTTGCGGAACGGTTCCAGCGCTTGCAGCTGGCGTTCCAAACGGCGCTGTTGGTAGCGCAGGCGGGTGGCCCAATGGCCGTCGGTGACGATCAATAACAGACACCCTTCGCGCCACGAGGCGACGTGGCAATGCTCGCGCGCAGCGGGTTGCAATTGGCTTTCCACCAGACGCTGCAGGTGATCCAGGCGGTGCGCCTGATTGATCAGCGCCTGCAAAGGTTTAGCGTCGCGCAGGAGCGCAGTGTGACCTTTTGCGGGTAGAGGACGAAATGCCATGGCGAAGTGCCTGAAATAACCGGGCGCCAATGGTAGCAGAGCGATGATTCGTCAGCAGAACCATAGGGGTTGATTGGCGCACGTTCGCCCCCATATAGGGGCTTCGAGGAAAGCAATAGTGCCGCTCACCGATTCGTCACGCGCGTTGTACAAGCGGACCGTATAGTCATTTCCGCAAGCTGCCGAGCGTGCTGGCACCGTGCAACAACGCTACTTTCCTCGCTAACGATTCCGGGTAGAATGCCCGCTTCGCAAGCAGCCATGAAGGCTGCGCGGGCGACTCACGGGGCCGCCCTCCATCCCTATGTGTGGAAGATCCTGCCGATATGTTTGCGCCTTTGTTAAAGAAACTCTTTGGAAGCAAGAACGAGCGCGAAGTTAAGCGCATGCAAAAGACGGTGGTAGCCGTCAATTCGTTCGAAGAGCAGATGCTGACTCTGTCCGACGAGCAACTGCGCGGCAAAACCGAAGAGTTCAAGGCCCGTCTGGCCAAAGGCGAAACCCTCGACCAACTGCTCCCCGAAGCCTTCGCTGTCGCCCGTGAAGCGGGTAAGCGCGTGATGGGTATGCGGCACTTCGACGTACAGCTCATTGGTGGCGCCACCCTGCACGAAGGCAAGATCGCCGAGATGCGTACCGGTGAAGGTAAAACCCTCGTAGGTACGCTGGCCGTTTACCTCAACGCGCTGTCCGGTAAAGGCGTGCACGTGGTCACCGTGAACGACTACCTCGCTCGCCGCGACGCCAACTGGATGCGCCCGCTTTATGAATTCCTTGGTCTGTCGGTCGGCATCGTCAGCCCGTTCCAGCCGCCGGAAGAAAAGCGCGCCGCTTACGCCGCCGACATCACTTACGGCACCAACAACGAATTCGGTTTCGACTACCTGCGCGACAACATGGCGTTCAGCGTGGAAGAAAAATTCCAGCGCGAACTCAACTTTGCCGTAATCGACGAAGTCGACTCGATCCTCATCGACGAAGCCCGTACGCCGCTGATCATCTCCGGCCAGGCCGAAGACAGCTCCAAGCTGTACATGCAGATCAACCTGCTGATTCCGCGCCTCAAGCAGCACATCGAGGAAGTGGAAGGCGTCGTTACCCAGGAAGGCCATTTCACCGTTGACGAGAAGACCCGTCAGGTCGAGCTCAACGAAGCCGGTCACCAGTTCATCGAAGACATGCTGACCCACGCCGGCCTGCTGGCTGAGGGCGAGAGCCTGTACTCGGCGCACAACCTGGGTCTGCTGACCCACGTGTACGCCGGCTTGCGCGCCCACAAGCTGTTCCATCGCAACGTCGAATACATCGTGCAGAACGATCAGGTGTTGCTGGTCGACGAACACACCGGTCGTACCATGCCGGGTCGTCGTTTATCCGAGGGCTTGCACCAGGCCATCGAAGCGAAGGAAGGCTTGCCGATTCAGGCTGAGAGCCAGACCCTGGCCTCGACCACGTTCCAGAACTACTTCCGTCTCTACAACAAGCTGTCCGGCATGACCGGTACGGCTGACACCGAAGCGTTCGAGTTCCATCAAATCTACGGTCTGCCGGTGGTTGTGATTCCGCCGAACAAACCGTTGGCACGTAAGGATTACAACGACCTGGTCTACCTGACCCAGGAAGAAAAGTACGCCGCTATCGTTGCCGACATCAAAGAAAGCCAGGCCGTGGGCCGCCCGATTCTGGTGGGTACCGCGTCCATCGACAGCTCGGAATACGTGTCCCAGCTGCTTACCAAAGAAGGCATCGAGCACAAAGTGCTCAACGCCAAATTCCACGAAAAAGAAGCAGAAATCATTGCTCAGGCCGGTCGCCCCGGCGCGCTGACCATCGCCACCAACATGGCCGGTCGTGGTACCGACATTCTCTTGGGCGGTAACTGGGAAGTTGAAGTCGCTGCCCTGGAAAACCCGACCGAAGAGCAGATCGCGCAAATCAAGGCCGACTGGCACAAGCGTCACCAGTTGGTGATTGAGTCCGGTGGTCTGCACGTGATCGCTTCCGAGCGTCACGAATCGCGTCGTATCGACAACCAGTTGCGCGGCCGTTCGGGCCGTCAGGGTGACCCGGGTTCCAGCCGTTTCTACTTGTCGCTGGAAGACAACCTGATGCGCATCTTCGCCTCTGATCGGGTGAAGAATTTCATGAAGGCGCTGGGCATGCAGTCCGGCGAAGCCATCGAACACCGCATGGTCAGCAATGCCATCGAGAAGGCTCAGCGCAAGGTTGAAGGCCGCAACTTCGACATGCGTAAGCAACTGCTCGAGTTCGACGACGTGGCGAACGAGCAGCGCAAAGTGATCTACCACATGCGCAACAGCTTGCTGGCTGCCAGCGACGTGGGCGACACCATCGCCGAGTTCCGTCAGGAAGTGTTGGATAGCACCATCAACTCGCACATCCCGCCGCAATCGCTGCCAGAGCAGTGGGACATCGCCGGCTTAGAAGCGGCGCTGCTCAACGATTTCAGCATCAAGTTGCCGATTCAGCAGTGGCTCGACGAAGACGCTCAGCTTTACGAAGAACCGCTGCGCGCGAAAATTCTGGAAGCGCTGTTGGCTGCCTACAACGAGAAAGAAGACCAAGCCAGCGCCGAAGCGCTGCGCACCTTCGAGAAGCAGATTCTGCTGCGCGTGCTGGACGATCTGTGGAAAGACCACCTGTCCACCATGGACCACCTGCGTCACGGTATTCACCTGCGCGGTTACGCTCAGAAGAACCCGAAGCAGGAATACAAGCGCGAGTCCTTCACGCTGTTCCAGGAACTGCTGGACTCGATCAAGCGCGACACCATTCGCGTGCTGTCCCACGTTCAGGTTCGTCGCGAAGACCCGGTCGAGGAAGAGGCGCGTCTGCGCCAGGAAGCCGAGGCGCTGGCCGCCCGTATGCAGTTCGAACACGCCGAAGCATCGGCGCTGGACGAGCCCGAGCTGGAACCAGTGGGCGAGGTTGCAGTGCCGACGTATTCGCCGGCGCGTAATGATCAGAAGATTGGTCGCAACGAGCTGTGCTACTGCGGCAGTGGCAAGAAGTACAAACACTGCCACGGCCAAATTTCTTAGTCTGGCGGCCGATCTCCTGGTCGTCGGCCATACTGCGTTGAAACCGCGCTTTAAATGCTCACGTACTACAGTACGCTGCGCTTTAAACCGCGGTTTCGCCTTGTCTGGCCTTAGCCCAGTAGATCTCGAATGCGATGTCAAAAGCCGTTTTCGGCTTGAATATTTCCACGCCGTGACCGGTCTACCGTTCGCGGCGTTTTTGCCTGAATCGATGCTGCGCCGTGGTGGCGTGGTTTAACGTTTTTCTGCCAAGGAGCTCGCCCCATGCCTGTTGGTCTCGGTCCTCTGCCTACGCTGCATCCGGTTGCCGGTTTTGAATTGGGTATTTCGTCTGCCGGTATCAAGCGCGAGGGTCGCAAGGATGTGGTGGTGATGCGCTGTGCCGAAGGCTCCAGCGTGGCGGGCGTGTTTACGCTGAATGCGTTTTGCGCGGCGCCGGTGATTCTGGCGAAGAAGAATGTGGTCGGCCCGGTTCGTTATCTGCTGACCAACACCGGCAACGCCAACGCCGGCACTGGCGAGCCGGGCCTGCAAGCCGCCGCGCGTACCTGCGCCAAGCTGGCCGAGCTGACCGGTGTGCCGGAAACGGCCGTGCTGCCGTTTTCGACCGGCGTGATCGGCGAGCCGTTGCCGGTGGAAAAAATTGAAGGCGCACTGGCCGCTGCCCTGGCTGATCTTTCAGTCGATAACTGGGCCGCTGCGGCTGCTGGCATTATGACCACCGACACCCAGCCCAAAGGCGCCAGCCGCCAGTTTGTGCATGACGGCGTCACCGTGACCGTCACCGGCATCAGCAAAGGCGCCGGCATGATCAAACCGAACATGGCGACCATGCTTGGCTACATCGCCACCGACGCCAAAGTGTCCCAAGGGCTGCTGCAAGACTTGCTGCGCGACGCCGCCAACAAGTCTTTCAACCGTATCACCATCGACGGCGACACCTCGACCAACGACTGCTGCATCCTCGTGGCGACCGGTCAGGCGGCATTGCCTGAGGTCACGCAAGCCAGCGGCGCCTTGTTCGCCGAGCTCAAGCAAGCGGTGCTGGATGTGTCGATGGAATTGGCGCAGGCCATCGTCCGTGACGGCGAAGGCGCCACCAAGTTTGTCACCGTGCAAGCCAATGGCGGCGCGACCCACCAGGAATGCCTGGACGTTGCCTACGCCGTTGCGCATTCACCGCTGATCAAAACCGCCTTGTTCGCCTCCGACCCGAACTGGGGCCGGATCCTGGCCGCCGTTGGCCGCGCCGGTGTGGCGCAATTGGATGTCAGCAAAATCGACGTGTTCCTTGGCGACGTCTGCATCGCCAGCCGTGGCTGCCGTGCTGCCAGCTACACCGAAGAGCAGGGCGCTGCGGTGATGGCCCAGGAAGAAATCGGCATTCGTATCGAGCTTGGCCGCGGTACATGCAGTGAAACGATCTGGACCACCGACCTGTCCCACGAGTACGTGCGCATCAACGCCGAATACCGCTCCTGACCGGTCCCGGCCGCTGCGCTCTGCGGCGGCCATTCCTGCGGTTTATCCGCACATGAACAATCGGAATTTGCCCTCGGCCGACGCGCTGCCTATTGTCGCAGTTCGATAAATGGACGCTTAAACGGGTGACTCAAATGGCTTTGAATCTGGTAATCGGCGACAAGACTTACTCCTCTTGGTCGCTGCGCGCAGCGCTGGCTTTGGAATTGAGCGGCGCGCCTTACACTGAGCAGCTCGTTCGCCTGAATCAGCCCGACAGCCGCGAACGCATTCTCGAGCATTCGCCCACCGGCAAAGTGCCGTTGCTGAAAACGGACGAAGGCTCCATCTGGGATTCGCTGGCCATCAGCGAATACCTCGCCGAAACCTACCCTGAAGCGCATCTGTGGCCGCGCGGCGCGTTTGCCCGTGCGATCGCCCGCAGCGTCTGCGCGGAGATGCATAGCGGCTTTGTGCCACTGCGTGTGGCCATGCCCATGGATCTGTCGCGCGACGAAGCGTTGCCCAATGTGCCGGCCGACGTGCTCGCCGACATCGAACGTATCAGCGCCATCTGGGCGCATTGCCGCAGCGAGTTCGGGCAGGAAGGGCCGTTTCTGTTTGGTCGCGTCAGCCTCGCCGATGCGTTTTTCGCCCCGGTGGCCGTGCGTTTTCGCGGCTACCGCGTGGCACTTTCGGCCCAGGCGCTGGCCTATGTTGAAACCATTTACCAGTGGCCAGCCTTCCAGCGCTGGCAACAGGCAGCACGAGAGGAACAGCAGGCGTGAAACGAGTGCATGTGGCAGCAGCGGTTATCCGAGGCGAGGACGGGCGCATTTTGCTGGCCCGTCGCGCAGACGATAAACACCAGGGTGGCCTGTGGGAATTTCCCGGCGGCAAGGTCGAGGAGGGCGAGTCGGTACGTGCCGCGCTCGACCGCGAGCTAGCCGAAGAATTGGGCATTCAGGTGACGGCGGCGCGCCCGCTGATTCAGGTCCGCCACGACTACGCCGACAAGCACGTGTTGCTGGACGTGTGGGAAGTCAGCGCGTTTACCGGCGAGGCCCACGGTGCCGAAGGGCAGCCGTTGGCGTGGGTTAGCAATCGCGAACTCAGCGACTACGAATTCCCGGCCGCCAACCGCCCCATCGTCGCTGCCGCACGCTTACCTGAGCACTACCTGATCACGCCCGACAATCTTGAGCCGAAGGCGCTGCTGCTCGGCCTCAAAGCGGCGTTGGAAAGTGGTATTCGATTGGTGCAATTGCGCGCCCCGAATATGTACGACCCGCAATACCGCGACCTCGCCGTAGACGCCGTCGGTCTGTGCGCCGGCCGGGCGCAATTGATGCTCAAAGGCCCGCTGGAATGGCTCGGTGATTTCCCAGCGGCCGGTTGGCATTTGACCTCCACGCAGCTGCGCAAGTTGGTCACTGGCGGGCGCCCGTTCCCCACAAACCGGTGGTTAGCGGCGTCTTGTCACAACGCAGAAGAGTTGGCGCTGGCGGCGGAAATGGGCGTGGATTTCGTCACGCTGTCGCCGGTTCAAGCCACGCAAACTCATCCTGACGCGCAGCCGCTTGGCTGGGGCGCGGCGCAGGAAATGATTGCAGGCTTCAACCAGCCGGTGTTTCTGCTCGGTGGCGTTGGGGCTGGGGATACCGAGAAGGCGTGGCAGGTGGGCGCGCAAGGTGTGGCGGGGATCAGAGCGTTCTGGCCTCAGCCTGCTGACTGACGAGATTTTTGTAGGAGCGGCTTTAGCCGCGATGCTTTTGTTTGTTAAAAGCTCGCGGCTAAAGCCGCTCCTACAGACTGCGACATAACTCACTCCGGCTTCGCCGCCGCCTCCCACAGCACTTCGTTAATCTGCATCCGCCGCCCAATCAATCGCGCGGCCACAAACAGCAAGTCCGACAGCCGATTCACATACGCCAAGCCCACCCCAGCCAACGGTTCCATCGCATTCAATTGCTGGCACCGCCGCTCGGCGCTGCGTGCCTGCGCCCGGCATACGTGAGCTTGAGCCACTAGCAACGAGCCGCCCGGCAAGATGAAGTTTTCGAGCGGCCCCAGCTCCTCGTTCCACAGGTCGATCGCCGCTTCGAGGCGTTCCACTTCGGCCTGGTTCAAGGCTTGGTACTGGGGCATTGCCAGCTCGCCACCGAGGTCGAACAAGCGGTGCTGACAAGGGCTGAGCACGTCAATTACTTCGCTCAATCCCGGCCACATCACTTCATGCTCGGCCAACCCGGCCAGCAACAAACCGAGCTGGCTGTTCAGGCTGTCCAGCTCGCCCATGGCTTCTACGCGCGGGTGGTCTTTGGGTACGCGGCGGCCGTCGGCCAGGCCAGTCTCGCCGGCGTCGCCGGTGCGGGTGTAAATCTTTGACAGGCGAAAGCCCATGGCTCAGCTCACTTCAGGGTTGTCGGAAGGCGTTGCCAGCGGCAAGCGCAGGGTGAAGCAGGTGCCTTGGTCCAGCGCGGACTGCACCTCCATCTGCCCTTTGTGGTTGTTGGTGATGATGAAGTACGAAACCGACAGGCCCAAGCCGGTGCCTTGGCCGACTTCTTTGGTGGTGAAGAACGGCTCGAAGATGCGCTTGCGCACTAGCTCCGGCATACCGATGCCGTTGTCTTCCACTTGGATTTCCGCCCACGGCTCGACCAGTCGCGTACGCAATATGATGCGGCCCGGTTCCAACAATGAACCGGGTTTGGCTTCGCGCTGGTGGATGGCTTGTGCGGCGTTCTTCAGCAAGTTCAGCAGCACCTGTTCCAGCTCGTTGGCGATGCCGGGCACCAGGCCCACGTTCGGGTCGAAGTCGCGTTCGATGTTCAGGCCTTTGAAGTCGAAGCCTTCGGTCAGGTCGAAGTCATTGCCGGCAATTTCTATCGCCTGGTCCAGCAATGCCGGCAGCTGGCACGGCGCTAATTGGCGGTTGCTCATGCGGCTGAAGCTGAGCATGTGCGAGACAATTTTCGCCGCGCGCGAGCCGGCTTGTTGAATGCCGTCGAGCAGTTGCGGCACTTCTCGGCCGTGCAGGTAGCGGTTAACGGTTTCCAGCGGCACGCCGACAGCCTCTGCCACTTCCTGGTTGCGAGGTAATTCGCTGGAAAGTCGGCGGCGAATGTTCTGCACGTTGTGCAAAATCGCGCCCAGCGGGTTGTTGATTTCATGAGCCATGCCGGCCGCCAAGCCGCCTACTGAAAGCATCTTTTCCGACTGCACCATCATTTCTTCCAGCGACAAGCGCTGGCTGATGTCATCGATACGGATCACCACGCCTCGGCCCGCGCCGCCCATTAGCGGGTAGAACGTCAGCGCGTAATGGCATTTGGTGTCGCCCCGCGTCCATGTCACCCGCTCGATTTTCTCCACCGTGTGGCGCTCGGCGGTGCGCTTGAGTTGTTGCAGGTAAGGCTTGAGGGGCGGGAAGGCGAGAAACACCGGCTGGTTCAGCGCTTCGTCCAGACGTGTGCCGGAAAGTACGCTGGCTTCCTGATTCCACTGGCTGACATACAGCTGCTCATCCAGGGCGATCAGCGCGGATGGCATGGAGTCGATGATGCTGTTGAGGTAGTTCTGAAAACCGGTGAGTTTCTTCTCGATCTTGCTGCGAACCTGAACCTCCAGTTCCAACTTGCGGTTGGAATGGCGGGTCTCTTCGGCCAGACGCTGGGCTTGGTCGAAGGCCATTTGCGCGTCGTCCCGGGCGCGCTTGAGCTGCTGCTCGCGGGCTTCGATGCGCGACAACATGGTGTTGAACGCTTCGGCCAGGCTGCCGATTTCATCCTGATTGCCACGGGCGGCGCGCAGGGCGTAGTTCTCCTCGCGCGTTACTTGCCGGGAGAGTTCTTCCAGACGCCGAATCGGCCGCGTGACCAGCCGACGGATTTGCCGCGCCACCAGCGACCACAGCAACACGCTGCAAGCCAGAATCACCAGGCTGGCGGTTAACGTGCCGGTGTAGAAAGCGCCGGGCAATTCGCTGGAGGCCACCAACAACAGATGGCCGGGCGGCTTGCCCTCTTGCGGCAATTCGAACAATTGGTTGGTGCGGAATTCGCCGTAGCGCCAGGTCGACAGCTGCTCGATGCGGCGCGGCAGATGCAATTTGTCGCCATGTTCCAACTGCGCCAGGCGGCGCCCGTCGCTGCCATACAGCGCGGCTGCGCGCAGCGGGCTGTAGCTATCCAGGCGCTGCAACAGGTCTTCGGCGGTGGCACGTGAGCTCAACGCTTCGTTGCTGAGGGCGGGGGTGGACAGCAGCCGGCCCAACGTCTGCAACGCCTGCGGCGCCATGTTTTCCTGGGAGATCCAATACGCCGCGCTGATAAACGCGAGGTTGGCGACCAGCAGCACCGTGGTCAGCAACGCCAATAACGCCGCCAATAATTTGCGGCCGACCGAGAGGTTTTCCAGGCGCTTGCGCAGGGTCATAAGCCAAGGGTGCCTTCAGAAAGAGAGGTACGCAGGGTAGCGCCTGGCCGGTGACGGCTCAACGACTTCGACGGCTTGCCTTGGCGGCAGGGGTTTTAGTCGCGAGTCGGCAGGCACGCGGCGTAGCCATCGCGGCTAAAGCCGCTCCCACAATAGGCCGGGTTAATCGATGGGTAGGCCTTTGTTCTGCAGTTCGTTCTGCAGACGCTCAAGCAACATGTGCAGATGCGGCGCCGGGCAGTTGTGGCGCTGCGCCACGGCGCACACATGGCCGAGCAGGTAGCTGATTTCGGTGCGGCGCTGCTGGGCGACGTCCTGATGCATAGAGGAATAATTGGCCGCAGTGGCTGTGATCACGCGCTGCACTTCTTCGGCGAGATTTTCCGCCGCAGCCGGTTGGCCGCACAGATCGAGCAACTGGCTGAGTTCCGCGCAGAGCGTTGCCACTTCGGCAGGGTGTTCCAGCAAACCGCCGTTGCGGCAGTCGTGGAGCACGGTCAGCGGGTTGATGGCGCAGTTCAGCGCCAGCTTGCGCCACACGCGACTAAGGATGTCGGGCGTCCATTCATGGGAAATTTCAGCGCTTTGCACATCGGCCAACCAGCTCGGCGGCGTGGGATTGAGCGGGTCGCCCAGCCAGGTGTGACCATGGCCGGCAAATACCACCCGGAAATCTCCGTCGCGAAAGGCGCCCTCGGTGCTGGACGCCACGATGCAGCGCGCGCGGGGCAAGCGAGCGGCCACGGCGTCCTGGCTGCCCATGCCGTTTTGCAGCAGCACCACGTCGGTGTCGGCAGTCAGACGATGGGCCACGCTGGCAGCAGCGGCTTCGGCTTCATACGCCTTGCAAGCGAGCAACAACAGGCGGATCGGGATGGTGTCGTCAACGCTTTGCGCCGGCACCGGGTACAGGCTGCTGAGCCCTTGCTCAACCAGCGTCAAACCGCCCGCCTGGCGGTAACTGGCCAGGCGTTGGCGGTTGCGCAGCAGGAGCGTGACCGGCACGTTGGCCCGGGCGAGGCGGGCGGCCCACAAGGTGCCCAGGCTGCCCGCGCCAAGAACGTGCCAGTGCATTTATTTGTACAGCGGCAAACGCAGCGCCGCGACACGGCCGCTGCCGTAGGCTTCGGGAAGCAAGCCGGCGGCGCGATCGATGAGTTCTTGCGGCTGGATGGGCAGCGCTTTGGCGTCCATGCCGACCAGGCTGATGCCGGCCTTGAGCGTGATAAACCCTTCGCTGGTCTTGAACGCTTTGAGGTTGAGGCCCTCGTGCAGGCGCTTGAAGCTGCTGGGCGAGCATTCCTGCAAATCTTCCAGCAGGGTCAGCAGGCCAAAGTGGTGGTCGTCCAGGCGCACCAGCACATCCAGCGGCCGCACCAGTTGTTGCAGGCGACGGGCAACGCCGTGCAGCAACTCGTTGTAGAAGGCTTCGCCGTACTGCTGGCGCAGGTTGGGCGCGTCTTGCAGGCCGATGAGCAGGTAGCACACGGCGCCGCCGCGCGATTCCACCTGACGGATGCTGTCCACCAGCATTTGCTGCAGGTAGCGCGGGTTGCCCAGCCCGGTCAGCGGGTCGACCAGGTTGCGTTCTTCGAGGCTGGAAATGTTCTGCGTGAGCATGCGGTTTTCCTGCAACAGACGCTGCAGGGTGTTGCACAAACGGTCGGCGGCATACACGCGCGGCACCAATTGTTCGCTCATGGCCGACTTGCTAACGAAGTCGTCGACGCCCCGGTCGAAGGCCTCGCTCAACACGTTTTCGCCTTCTTTGCCGGTGAGCAGCATCACGTAGGTGTAGTGATCGGCCATTTCGTCGAGCTGGCGCACGCGGCCGGTGAGTTCAAGGCCGTCAATTTCCGGCATCAGCCAGTCGGCGAGCAGCACGCTGGCGGGACGTTCTTCCAACAGCGTCAAGGCCTCGAGCGCGCTGCTGGCGAAGCGCACATCGAGGTAACCGGCTTGGCTCAGGGCACGGCCGATCATGGCGCTGGAGAACTTGGCGTCGTCCACCACCAGGATGCTGAGATGGGGGTTGGGCATTGGCGAACTCGAGAGAAATAATAGAGGCGCTGGCTCATCGCCGGGCGGTGTTTGTATCGGCAGATATATAATGATCCGGCATTTTAACCGTCAAGCTTGGCGTGCACTGTCTGTAAGACTTATCGCGCCGTCTATCTGGAGATTTCCCATGCCCTCGTTCGACGTGGTGTCCGAACTGGACAAACACGAAGTAACCAACGCTGTCGACAACGCCATAAAAGAGCTGGAGCGTCGCTATGACTTGCGTGGCAAAGGCACCTTTGAATTCAAGGAGCTGACCATCAACATCACCGCTGACGCCGAGTTTCAGCTGGAGCAGATGGTCGAGATTCTCAGACTCAGCCTAGTCAAGCGCAAGATCGATGTGCAGTGTCTCGAGCTGAAAGACGCTTACCCATCGGGCAAGAGTGTGAAGCAGGAAGCGATTCTGCGCGAGGGCATCGATAAAGAGCTGGCGAAGAAAATCGTCGCCCACATCAAAGAAGCCAAACTCAAGGTGCAGGCCGCCATCCAGGGCGAGCAAGTGCGCGTGACCGGCAAGAAGCGTGATGACCTGCAAGAGGCCATCGCGGCGCTGCGGGCTAAAGAGTTCGGGATGCCGCTGCAGTTCAATAACTTCAGAGATTAAGCTTTCTTAAACGGTGGAGATTGGGCGGCATTCTGCTTAGCCGCGATGCTCTTTTGATTTAAAAGCATCGCGGCTGAAGCCGCTCCCACAGGAAAAGCGCCGGGAATTGTTGGGAACCATCGCGCCTCTGGCAGCGTCGCAAAAGACGCAGCCGCTGTTTTTTATGACTGGCATCTGGGCGGTCAGGCAGCGAAGGAGGCGCTATGGATTTCGATGCACAACTGGATCACTTGGTCGATGCCTCGCAGGCATGGCTACCCATCATCATGGCCTACAGCGGCCGCGTGCTGCTGGCGTTGGTGGTTTTGGCGATTGGCTGGTGGCTGATCAATCGGGTCACCGGCAACCTCAGCGCGCTGATCGGCAAGCGCCTCGGCGACCCGGCCTTGCAGAGCTTCATCAGCACCCTGGCCAATATCATTCTCAAAGTGCTGCTGGTGATCAGCGCTGCGTCGATGATCGGCGTGGAAACCACCTCGTTTATTGCCGCCATCGGTGCCGCCGGCCTGGCGATTGGCTTGGCGCTGCAAGGCAGCCTGGCCAACTTCGCCGGCGGTGTGCTGATTCTGCTGTTTCGCCCGTTCCGCATCGGTGACTGGATTGAAGCGCAGGGCGTAGCGGGCACGGTGGATAACATTCAAATCTTTCACACCGTGCTGCGCACCGGCGACAACAAAACCGTCATCGTGCCCAACGGCAGCCTGTCCAACGGCATCATCACCAACTACAACCGCCAGGCCACGCGCCAAATCATTTATGACATCGGCATCAACTATGACGCTGACCTGCAAGCTGCCAAGCGCGTGCTGACCGAGATGGCCGAAGACGAACGCGTGCTTAAAGATCCGGCGCCTGCGGTGGTGGTTGCGGGGTTGGGTGACAGCGCGATCAAGATGTCATTGCGCGTGTGGGTGAAAACCGCCGACTACTGGAGCCTGACGTTTAAATACAACGAAGAGATTCGTGATCGGTTGCAGGCGGCCGGTATCGAGATTCCGTTCCCGCAACGGGTGATTCGCATGGTTCAAGAGAACGCTTGAGGTTGTGGGAGCGGCTTTAGCCGCGATTGGCCGGCGCTGGCGACGCAGGCTTTGAATCAAAAGCTCGAGACTAAAGTCTCTCCCACAAATGAGCAGTCCTATCAGCTACGACAGTTTTTCTTCCGTCACAACCGCCTGCGCTTCTTCCACTTCCGGCACTTTCTGGCTCGCCATGCGCTGCCACTGCCAGCAAATCAAAATCAACGTCGGAATGCCGAGCAGGGCGGTGATGAGGAAGAACTTGTGGTAGCCAACGTTCTCGACCATCACGCCCGAGTAGCCGCCGATCAAGCGCGGCAGCAGCAGCATGATCGAGCTGAGCAGGGCGTATTGGGTGGCGGAGAATTTGAGGTTGGTCAAACTCGACAGGTAGGCCACGAACGCGGAAGTGGCCAGACCGGCACTGAAGTTATCGGCGGAGATGGTGAGAATCAGCATGTCGAGATTCGCGCCCATGTCGCTAAGCAGCATGAACAGCAAGTTGGTGCTGGCTGACAGCACGCCGCCAATCAGCAGAATCGGCATGATGCCGAAGCGCATGATCAGCACACCTCCCGCCCCGGCACCGAGCAGGGTCATCACCAGGCCGAACAGCTTGCTGACGCTGGCGATCTGCTCTTTGCTAAACCCTTGATCGATGTAGAACACGTTGGCCATCACGCCCATCACCGTGTCGGACATCCGGTACGTCGCGATCAGCCCGAGCAACAGCAACGCCTGCCAGCGATAGCGCTGCACGAATTCACTGATCGGCGTGACCACCGGCGCCATCAACAGGCGGCCCGGTGCCGACAAACAGGCCATGGCGATCAGCACATACATCGTGCCGCGTGGCCAGGCGCCGCTGTTGAATGCTTTGGCAGCGGCGGCGGCGGTGACCAGGATGATGATTAGTACAATCATCGACACGGCTTGGTGCACGAAGTCGAAGTTGGGAATCACCTTGCCGCGCGCCGCCACGATCAGCTGTTTACGCTGCTGGCTAAGCAGATCGCGCACGGGCGCAATCAAACGGCGGCCGGCGGGCATCAGGCATATGCCGAGGAAGATGGCGTACAACGCGGCGCGGGGCCAGGCGCGGTCGAGCAGGCCCGTAATCATGGCCGGCAGCGAGATCAGCATCACCAGCAAAATCAGTACGGAGTAGAGCTGGTCTTTGAGCTTGAAGCGCGAGGTGGTGGTTTGTACCGGCACGTCCACATGGGGTTCGCGCATCCACAAGGAGGTGAGCAAACCCGGCACCATCAGCATGGCGAACAATAGATAGGTGCTGGCCCAGGCGCCAAATTCGTAGGCGGTGGTGGTGGAGCCGAACCATTCGGCGAAATACAGCGCGCCGGCGGTGGCGAGCAGGGCGGCGACGCGGTAGCCGAGCATATAGCTGGCGGCCAGGGCGGCCTGACGGGTGTCGTCGGCAATTTCCAGGCGGTAAGCGTCAACGGCGATATCTTGCGTGGCAGAAGCAAACGCCACCAGCACGGCGATGGCGACCAGCCAGGTGAGGTTGGTGCGTGGGTCGCACAGCGCCATGCCGATCAGGCCCATGGCGATGACAATTTGCGAGAGCACCAGCCACGAGCGGCGCCGGCCCAAGCGGCCGAGCAGCGGCAGACGCCATTGGTCGAGCAGCGGCGACCATATCCATTTAAAAGCGTAAGCGAGGCCGATGAGGCTGGCGAAACCGATGGTTTCACGCGACACGCCGGCTTCGCGCATCCACACCGACAAGGTGGAGAACACCAGCATGTACGGCAGGCCAGCGGCGAAACCGAGAAGCAAGAGGGCCAGACTGGCCGGCGAAGCGTAGGCGGCGAGTGCCGCGCGCCAGGTTTTACGGGGCATTGGGCTGTGATCTGCCTGGGTTTAGCAAAACGTGGAGTGCCCAGTTGGCCAGGCCAAACTGGATGGCAAAAACAGGGCGCACTCTAACCGCTGTGCTCCATCGGGCGCCACCCATGGCGCTTTATATCCACGCGCTGATTGACCATCCGCACCCCTTCGGCGCGCAACCGCGCTCGTTGCTCCTCGCCCGATACAGTGCCGGCTGCCAGGCTCAGTCGGCCACCGGCGGCGACCACACGGTGCCAGGGCAGGGCGCTGCCCTCCGGCAACTGGCTCAAGGTGCGACCCACCCACCGCGCCGCGCGGCCCAGGCCTGCCAAATCAGCCAGTTGGCCATAACTGACCACATAGCCAGCGGGCACTTGCGCCAACGTCAGGTACAGTGCGGCGCGCCGAGCTTCAGCGTTTTCGCCAGCCACATCGGCGGCGGCTGTCTTAGTGCTGTCTTCTTTCGCTGGCATGTTTTGACCTTACACAGAGCGGTGCATGGCGGGCAGCTTAACTGAGCGTTTTCGCGCATCAAGCGTTCATGCCATTACGGTGCCCGTCTGGCCGTAGAACGTGCGCGCCGGCGTGCGCTGGCGTGAGCCTTGCTTTAGATTGCGCGGAACTTGCAGGACAGCCACCGGTCACTCCTTGCAGTGCTTTTTGGGCCAGCGGCTTTTTATCTTGGATAATGCCCGCCCTTCACATTTACGGAGCGGTAAATCTCCCCATGCGGTTATCCAACAAGCTGTCTTACGCCCTGTCCTGCGCCGCGCTCACGCTGGCCGCAACCCCTGCAATGGCCGACACCGTATGGTTGAAAAACGGCGACCGCATCACCGGTACCATCAAGGTGTTCGACGGCGGCAAGCTGGTGGTTGAAACCAGCTATGGCGGCACCATTCCGGTTGATTGGAAACAGGTCAAAACCCTGGAAAGCGACCGTGAGCTGATGGTTAAGCAAGACGAATTCACCGGCGAGCGCGCCAAGTCGCTGCAAGCCGCCGAAGACGGCAAGGTCACGTTGATCAATGGCGAGGCGCCGAAGACGGTCGAGCTGGCCAGCATCGAGCAGATCATCAAGCCCAAGCCGATCCTCGAAGACCTGGTGTGGAAGGGCAACGTCGACCTCGGGCTGGACTACAAGCGTGCCGAAACCGACACCGACGACTACGACGTCGACTTCAAAACCACCGCCCGCCATGGCGCCTGGCGCCACAACGCCGAGGGTGGCTACAACCGCGAGTCGCAAGACGACGTCACCACCACCAACAACTGGAACGCCGAATACGCCCTCGACCGTTTCTTGGATGAACATTGGTTCTGGCAAGGCCGCTTGAGCTACAAGCGCGACCACATCGAAGACGTTTCCAGCCAGCGCACCATCGGTACCGGTCCTGGCTACCAGTTCTGGGACGACGAACTCGGCGCGTTCTCGCTGGCGACCTTGGTCAACCAGAACGACTACGAATACAGAGACGGCGGCAGCGACAACTTCTACTCGCTGGGTCTGAAGTGGGACTACAACCGCTACCTGGTCGGCAAGACCTTCGAGATGTTCAGCAACGGCGAACTGGGCAAGCCCATCGGCGGCGACAGCGAGTACGAACTCGAAGCCGAAGCAGGCCTGCGCTACAAAGTCACCGACTGGGCGTCGCTTAACGTGAAGGCTGAGAAAAACATCGTAAGCGGCGCCAAAGATGGCGAAGTGGACGAGACCCGCTATAGCGTCGGGTTCGGTGTCGGCTGGTAATCGCCGTTTGCAGCAATCGCGGCTAAAGCCGCTCCCACAGAAGCACGCTTAGTGTAGGAGCGGCTTTAGCCGCGA
Organism: Pseudomonas sp. AC136; assembly: GCF_979258585.1. Classification (NCBI taxonomy): domain Bacteria; kingdom Pseudomonadati; phylum Pseudomonadota; class Gammaproteobacteria; order Pseudomonadales; family Pseudomonadaceae; genus Pseudomonas; species Pseudomonas sp. AC136. The sequence continues at coordinate 2,114,151 of NZ_OZ409865.1, read as the reverse complement.
TGCATTTGATCTTCGAGCTCGGCCGCTCCGACGAATACCGAGCGCAATAAAAAGCCCCGCATTTAGCAGGGCTTTTTTGTGAGGTCGCGTTGCGCTGATCTTCGAACCCAGCAGCCAATCGACCGATTACAACCGCATGCCGCCGTCGAGCTCCAGAATCCGCCCGGTGTAGTACTCGTTTTCCAGAATGTAGGCCACCGAGTGCGCGATCTCTTTCGGCTGGCCCAGACGCTTGAGCGGAATGCCCGACGTCATTCTTTCCAACGCTTCGGGTTTCATGCTGGCGACCATTTCGGTCTCGATAAAGCCCGGTGCCACGCCCGCGACACGAATGCCGTAACGCGCCAACTCTTTGGCCCACACCACGGTGTCTGCCGCAACGCCGGCCTTGGCGGCCGAGTAGTTGGCCTGGCCCATGTTGCCGGCGCGGGAGATGGAGGAAATGTTGACGATCGCGCCCTGGTTTTTCAGCTCGATCATTTTGGCCGCCACTTCACGGGTGCACAGGAAAACGCCGGTCAGGTTGACGTCGATAACCGACTGCCACTGCGCCAGGCTCATCTTCGACAGCTCGCCGTCTTTCACTTTGATAGTCAGGCCATCGCGCAAGATACCGGCGTTGTTGACCAGGCCGTTGATGGCGCCGAAGTCGTCAGCAATCTGGCCCACGGTGTGGATCACTTGTTCTTCATTGGCCACGTTGCAGATATAGGCGCGGGCATCGCCACCGGCTGCTTTGCAGGCGGCAACGGCTTCATCGAGGCGTTCCTGATTGAGGTCTACCAGCGCCAGCTTGGCGCCGCGCGCGGCCAGGTACTCGCCCATGGCGCGGCCAAGGCCTTGACCACCGCCGGTAATCACGATGACTTTGTCTTTCAGTTCCATAACCACATCCCCAAAAAGTAGATTGAGCGCGCGCACCTTTTATAGGTGCCGCTGCCAACCGGATACGTTGTTCCCCGCTGATGCGCGCAACCGTTAAGCTGGGCACCTGTCCGTCTTCAATACGAATTCTCGACGAGGAGTCATAAGGTGAGCGTGAAAGTCGGCAAGCATGCCCGAGAATTGCTACTCAAGGAATACCGTGGGGCGCTCTCCACGTTGTCCAAAGCCATGCCCGGCTACCCGTTCGGATCAGTGGTGCCGTACTGCCTGGATGCCAGCGGGCACCCGCTGATTCTCATCAGCCGCATCGCTCAGCACACCCACAATTTGCAGGTGGAACCCAAGTGTTCGCTGTTGGTGGGCGAGCGCGGCGCCGAAGATATTCAAGCCGTCGGCCGTTTAACGGTGCTGGCGCAGGCGCGCAAAATTACCGATGAGGCGGCCACCGTCGCCGCTGCCGCACGTTACTACCGCTACTTTCCAGAATCGGAGGGCTATCACCAGGCCCACGATTTTGATTTTTGGGTGCTGGAGCCGGTGCGCTCGCGCTATATCGGCGGCTTTGGCGCCATTCACTGGCTCGATGAAGTGACGCTGGCCAACCCGTTTGCCGGCGACATTGAGCTGAGCATGGTCGAACACATGAACAGCGACCACGCCAGCGCCATCGCCCATTACGTTGAGCTGGCCGGGTTGCCCAACCATGTGCCCGCCGAGTTAGCCGGTATCGACAGCGAAGGCTTTCACCTGCGCATCGGCCAAGGCCTGCATTGGCTGGCGTTTCCAACATCCTGTAACACTGCGCTGGAAGTGCGCCAGGCCTTGGTAGCGCTGGCGCGGGCCGAAACCTGGCCGGCTGCCGGGCAAGAATCTGCTTGAATTAAAAGCCACGCAGCACCACCTAAATCTTTCCGGCGATAAAACGCTCGCGGGTTAAGCGAATCGCCGCCCGGCCGTCCTACAGGAACCCCATTGATGCGTGCTTTTCTGTTTTTGTTTTTGCTGTTCCCGATTATCGAACTGGCGGTGCTGATCAAAGTCGGCAGCGCCATTGGCGTGCTGCCCACGCTGCTGTTGGTCATCGGCAGCGCGGTGCTGGGCAGCGTGTTGCTGCGCGTGGCCGGCGTGGCCACCGCGTGGCGCGCCCGTGAGCGTCTGGCCCGTGGCGAATTGCCGGAACAGGAAATGCTCGAAGGTTTGCTGATTGCCGTCGGCGGTGGCCTGCTGCTGTTGCCTGGGTTTATCAGCGACATTTTCGGTCTGCTGTGTCTTATTCCGTTCACGCGCCGGCTGATGGTCGGCAAGCTTCGCCAGCGCGCGGCAGAGCAGGCGTTGCGTCAGCGTGCCTTCGCCGATGACCTCGCTGCGCGATCCGGGCAGGCTCGCCCGAACGTGATCGAAGGCGAGTTCGAGCACCGCGATCCGAAGTGAAAGCCGCGCGAATGAGCGCTGCCCGCAGCGCTCATTGTCTGGCGCAAACCGTGTAAAAAATTTTCACCCCCGCCCTTGTAATCCCTTTCCCCGCCCCTATGTAGTGGTCACCGCAAGGTCTCTGTCGGTTTTACGACAGTCAGTCTTCCGCGTGGCCGCGTTGCGGCTCGCGACCGGCCACGCCGGATAGCAAACAACCAGCCGGTGGATAAACCGGCGGCTTTAAACCACCTTACTTGGGAGAGATCGACAATGAAGCTTCGTCCTCTGCATGACCGCGTCGTCATCCGTCGCAGCGAAGAAGAAACCAAAACCGCTGGTGGCATCGTTCTGCCGGGCTCGGCTGCGGAAAAACCGAACCGTGGCGAGATCCTCGCTGTAGGCGCCGGCCGTGTGCTGGACAGCGGCGAAGTGCGCCCACTGGCCGTTAAAGTCGGCGACAAAGTGGTGTTTGGCCCGTACTCGGGCAGCAACACCATCAAGGTTGATGGCGAAGACCTGCTGGTCATGAGCGAGAACGAAATCCTGGCTGTTGTTGAAGGCTGATTTCCCGCTCCGTTGCTACCACTTGCGTTAACGAAACGAATTTGAGGAATAACGATCATGGCTGCAAAAGAAGTTAAGTTTGGCGACTCCGCTCGTAAAAAAATGCTGGCTGGCGTTAACGTCCTGGCCGACGCGGTAAAAGCCACCCTCGGCCCGAAAGGCCGTAACGTGATCATCGAGAAGAGCTACGGCGCTCCGACCATCACCAAAGACGGTGTGTCGGTTGCCAAAGAAATCGAGCTGAAAGACCGTTTCGAAAACATGGGCGCGCAGCTGGTTAAAGACGTTGCCTCCCGTGCCAACGACGACGCCGGTGACGGCACCACCACCGCCACCGTTCTGGCTCAGTCGATCGTCAACGAAGGCCTGAAAGCCGTCGCTGCCGGCATGAACCCGATGGACCTCAAGCGCGGCATCGACAAGGCGACCATCGCCATCGTTGCTCAGCTGAAATCGCAGTCCAAGCCATGCGCTGACACCAAAGCCATCGCTCAGGTCGGCACCATCTCCGCCAACTCCGATAGCTCCATCGGCGACATCATTGCTCAGGCAATGGAGAAAGTTGGTAAAGAAGGCGTGATCACCGTTGAAGAAGGCTCGGGCCTGGAAAACGAACTGTCGGTTGTAGAAGGCATGCAGTTCGACCGTGGCTACCTGTCGCCGTACTTCATCAACAAGCCAGACACCATGGTTGCCGAGCTGGACAGCCCGCTGATCCTGCTGGTCGACAAAAAAATCTCCAACATCCGCGAAATGCTGCCGGTGCTGGAAGCTGTTGCCAAAGCTGGCCGTCCGCTGCTGATCGTTGCTGAAGACGTTGAAGGCGAAGCCCTGGCGACTCTGGTTGTGAACAACATGCGCGGCATCGTTAAAGTCGCTGCTGTTAAAGCACCAGGTTTCGGCGACCGTCGTAAAGCCATGCTGCAAGACATCGCCGTTCTGACTGGCGGTACCGTGATCTCCGAAGAGATCGGCCTGAGCCTGGAAAGCGCTACCCTAGAACACCTGGGTAATGCCAAACGCGTCATCCTCAGCAAAGAAAACACCACCGTTATCGACGGTGCTGGCGTTCAAGCTGACATCGAAGCGCGTGTTGCTCAGATCCGCAAACAAGTTGAAGACACCTCGTCCGACTACGACCGTGAAAAACTGCAAGAGCGTCTGGCCAAACTGGCTGGCGGTGTTGCCGTGATCAAGGTTGGCGCCGGTTCCGAAGTGGAAATGAAAGAGAAGAAAGCCCGCGTTGAAGACGCCCTGCACGCGACCCGCGCAGCCGTTGAAGAAGGCGTGGTACCTGGCGGTGGCGTGGCACTGGTTCGCGCTCTGCAAGCCATCTCCGAACTGAAAGGCGACAACGCTGATCAGAACGTGGGTATCGCGCTGCTGCGTCGTGCTGTTGAGGCACCGCTGCGTCAGATCGTTTCCAACTCCGGCGACGAGCCGAGCGTTGTGGTCGACAAGGTCAAGCAGGGTTCCGGTAACTTCGGTTACAACGCTGCCACCGGCGAATACGGCGACATGATCGAAATGGGTATTCTCGACCCGGCTAAAGTGACCCGTTCTGCTCTGCAGGCCGCGGCCTCGATCGCCAGCTTGATGATCACCACTGAAGCGATGATTGCTGAAATCGTGGAAGACAAGCCAGCTGCCGGCGGTATGCCGGATATGGGTGGCATGGGTGGTATGGGCGGCATGATGTAATAGCTGTTGACGTAAAAAACCCCGCCTTGTGCGGGGTTTTTTTATGGCTGGTCGATCGGCTGCGCGTCGGCATTGCGGCGTTGAAATGTTTTTTTGAATGCTCATTGGCTACAGCCAACTGCGCTTCAAAAAACCATTTCGCCTTGCACTGCTCTAGCTCGCTCGATCTCGAGAGGCGGCGCGGCTCGTATCGCAACGGCAACGGCCAAAGCCTTTCCCGCAGGTGCCGGGTTGTTGTGGGAGAGGCTTTAGCCTCGAGTTTTTGATCTTATGGCGGGGTTATACGGCTGCCGTGGAGGCGGGTTTCGCCACCATGCTCTTGGCCGGCCTATACAACACCGCCCAATACGACCCCAAACAAATCAACCAACAAAAAATCGCCGTCCACAGGTTGTGGGAGAAGAAGTGCGCGCCTTGCAGCATGCGGCTCACGGAGAACACGGTGCCGAGTGTGAGGGCGAAGACGAAACCTGCACGGGCCCAGCGGGGTTTGCGGTCGCGCCACACGAAGTAAAGCGCGAATAACGTAAAGCCCGCTGCGGCGTGACCGCCTGGCCAGCAGCGGCCGGGTTTGTCGGTGGCGGGGCGGTGGCTGAGCAGGGGGCTGTAGGTTTCCTGGCCGCCAAATTGGCTCAGGCTCCACGGACACTGCACGGCGGTGACCGCTTTCATTGGCGTAACGAAACTGGTGGACAGCCCCATGGCCAATACCAGGTAACCCAGTTCTCGCCGCATTGGTTTCAGGCGGTTGATAAAGAAGCTGCCGACGAAGCCAAGAATGGCCAACACGGCGAAGGCGATCACGGCCTGTTTCGCGCGGTCGTGCAGGATGTCTTCGAGAAATGCGCTGTGTTTTCCCACAAACCCCACGCCCGGTGTGTACATCAGATTGGCCAGGGCGAAGTCCAGTTTGGTGGGTTCGATCAATAGCAGTAACGCGGCGATGGCCAGAGGAATGCCCAGGGCCAGGCGCAGGTTCAGGCGGTGTGAAAAAGTAGTGAATGGAGTCGACGACATGCTGAGTCCAGGCGTAGCGGAAGTAGCGTGCATGCTGCTCCAGGCGCTGTCAGCATGGCGTTAAGTTGTCGTGAAAAAATCGTGAAAGCCGCTTCAATCATTAAATGTTGAGGTAATGTCGCGCCCCGTGACGTGCCTGTAACGCCCCGCCTCAAGGAACCGCCATGCGCATTCTGATCGTTGAAGACAACCGCGACATTCTCGCCAACCTTGCCGATTATCTGGGCATGAAAGGCTACAGCGTCGACTGCGCGCAAGACGGTTTGTCGGGTCTGCACCTGGCGGCAACCGAGCACTACGACTTGATCGTGCTCGACATCATGATGCCCGGCATGGACGGCTACACCTTGTGCAAACGCCTGCGTGAAGACGCGCGTCGCGACACGCCGGTGATCATGCTCACCGCACGCGACCAACTCGACGACCGCCTGCAAGGCTTCCGCTCCGGCGCCGACGATTACCTGCTCAAACCTTTCGCCCTGTCCGAATTGGCCGCCCGCATCGAAGCCGTGCTGCGCCGCAGTCAGGGTGGCGGTCGGCGCATTTTGCAAGTCGCCGACTTGGTGTATGACCTCGACACCTTGCAAGTCAGCCGCGCCAGCAAAGCCCTGAAGCTCAACCCCATCGGCCTGAAATTGCTCGCCGCGCTGATGCAGAAAAGTCCCCACGTGCTGCGCCGTGAAGTATTGGAAGAAGCGCTGTGGGGCGACGATTGCCCGGACAGCGACAGCCTGCGCAGCCACATTCACCAACTGCGCCAGGTGATCGACAAACCGTTTGAATTGCCGCTGCTGCAAACCGTGCACGGCGTGGGCTATCGCTTGGCGGAAGTCACCGATGGAGTTTAAGCAAAGCCTGTCACGCCGCATCGTTATTGCGTTTGTACTGATGACCACGCTGGTAGCCGCCGCCTTTGCCATTGGCATTTATATGGCCGTGCACATGCTTGAGGAAAAGCTGATTTCCGGCGTCCTCAGCGGCGACCTCGACCGCCTGCTGCACATGGACAACATGGATGAATGGCGCACCCGTCCCGAGCCCGACCAGTTGTTTTACTTCTCCGGCGGCCACGGCGATTTCGCTCTGCCGGATTACCTCACGGGCATGACGCCAGGCTTCCATGAAATCTTCCGCGACGACTCGTCGTATCACGCGTTTGTGCGCGTGGTGGCGGGGCAGGAATATGTGTTGCTGCAAGACCAGAGCGAGTTCGAGGAACGCGAGCGAACGCTGTACACCACGGTGTGGATTGGTTTCGTGTTGTGCGTGGCGCTGGCGGTGTTGCTCGGACAATTTCTCGCGCGCAAGGTGATCGAGCCTGTGTCGCGGCTTTCGCGGCAGGTACGCCACCCCGATCAGCTGTTGTCGATGGCGCCGCCCTTGGCGCCCAATTACGCGGCTGATGAAGTGGGTCAGTTGGCTGCCTCGTTCGACACGACGCTGGGGCTGCTACGTCACGCCCTGACGCGTGAGCGCTTGTTCACCAGCGATGTCAGCCACGAGCTGCGAACACCGTTGATGGTGCTTGCCAGCTCGTGCGAATTGCTTTTGGAAAACCCCAACCTCGACGACCGCGCCCGCGCTCAAGTGCAGCGCATATTTCGCGCCTGTGAAGATATGCGCGCCTTGGTGCAAACCTTCTTCCTGCTGGCGCGGGCGCAGAACACCGATGTCAGCCAGATTCCTACCATCAGCGTAGAAAGCGCGGCCTGTGAGCTGCTCGAACAGTGGCGTCAGCCCATTGAAAGCAAGGGGCTGACGTTGAACTACCGCGCCGTGCAGGTGCTGGACGGAGAGTTCAACGCCACCCATTTGCGCACGGTAATGAGCAACCTGTTGCGCAACGCCCTGCATTACACCGACAGCGGGCACATCAGCCTGACCTTGGTGGCCGACGGTTTTGAAGTAGAAGACAGCGGCGTCGGTATTCCCGAGGCTCAACGTGAGGCCGTGTTCCAGCCCTTTGTGCGCGGCGACAGTCAGCGCGGCGATGGTTTGGGGCTTGGCCTGTCGTTGGTGCAACGTATCTGTGCAAGCCAGGGTTGGGATGTCAGCCTCAGTGCAGCGCAACCGCGAGGATGTTGTTTCAAGGTGGTGTTGGTGCCTAGGCGCAGTTAAACGGGTTGCCGGTGGATAGTCGTTATTTGGCCGATATTCGGTAGGAATTTTCGGAACTTGGCCTCCATTGTGCACACAAAGGCTGTTACATTCGTCGTCGGTCAGGGCTTACAAGAACTCACCCGACCACGCCAGCGCCTTCCCAGGCCTCAAGGATATGGTCGCCCCACGGGCGGCAGCTTTCTATCTTCTGTACAGGACATCACGCATGACACTAGCGCTGCACTCGCCGACTCCCGGTCTGTTCGAACAATGGTGGCAACAGCAGGGCGAGTGGGTTGAAGAGCCCAACAGCAGGCGCGGCGGCACCAGCGGTGTTCAGCGAATTCACGACCGAGACGGCAGCCTGTTATATGCCAAGCGCCAAGTCGGCCACATCTACCACAGCTTCTTCCATCCGTTCGGCCGCCCTACGGTGTTGCGCGAAGTAAAAGCGCTGACCTCGTTTGCGCGCTTGGGCATCAACGTGCCGAAAGTGGTGTATTGCGGCGCCGAGCGCGGTGTCGATAACGCCTGGCGCGCCCTACTGATCACAGCCGACATGAAAGGCTTCATTGAAATAAACCAGTGGCACGCTGGTGGCGGGCGCGAACGTCACGGCGAAGCGTTTCATGGGCGAGTCATGCAAGCGGTGGGCGCCATGATTGCGCGCATGAACAACGCGCGCTGGCAGCACAACTGCCTGTATTCCAAGCACGTGTTCATTCGCGTGGAAGGCGAGGGCGAGCACGCCACCTTCGAGGTGGGCATGCTGGATTTGGAAAAGTCGCGCCGTCGCCTGACCCGTCAGCAAGCCGCTCGTCACGATCTGCGTCAATTGCGCCGCCATTCGTCGTGGAGTTCAGCAGATTGGCAACAGGTTATCTATGGTCATTCCACGGCGTTTGGCAGCGCTATCAAAGGGTTGTGACATGAAGCTAGATATTGCACGAGGTATTTTCCTCATCGGCGCGTTGGGTGTGGCTTCTTTGGCGGCGGCGGCCTGGCATGAACCGGGCCCGGAAGTTCTGCATTCGGCCTCGGCGGCCAAGCAGTGCTCGATGCCCGCGAAATTGAAGTCGGCCGTGGCCGTTCGGCCCGACCAGGATTTGCTGCTACTGATGTTCGGCCTCGCGCAAGGCGGCACCCGCTAAGCCCTAGCTTTTGTGGGAGCGGCTTTAGCCGCGATAGGCGTTAAGCAGATCAATGACAGTGTCGCCCAGTCGCTCCCACAAGGTTTGACTGGGCCGGGCCTCGCCCCGCAGGTCGCGCTCCCAGGCGTGGTGGCTTATCATTAGCCACCTAACGACACCCGCCCGGTTCTGCTTCCCATGTTCGCGATCATCGCCGCCACCTTCGGCATCACCATGCCGGTGTTTGCCATGCTGTTTCTCGGCGTTTTCCTCAAACGCCTGGCCCTGATCGACAGCCATTTCATCAATACCGCCTCGGCGCTGGTGTTCAACGTCACCATGCCGGTCATGTTGTTTCTCGCCATTATTCACGCCGACCTCAGCACCGCGATGCAGCCTGCCGTGCTCGGCTACTTCGTGCTGGCGACCGTGGTGGGCTTTCTGGTGGCGTGGGGCTGGGCGATTTGGCGGGTGCCGGTGGCGGATCGCGGCGTGTATACCCAAGGGGCGTTTCGCGGCAACAACGGCATCATCGGTCTGGCCCTGGCCACCAGCCTTTATGGCGACTATGGCCTGTCGCTCGGCGGCATTCTGGCCGGCGTGGTAATCCTCTCCTACAACAGCCTTTCGGCCATCGTGCTGGCTATCTATAGCCCCAGCGCCAAGTCGGACGTGTGGAGCATCAGCAAAAGCATCATCTGCAACCCGTTGATTATCGGCGTGCTGTCGGCCATCCCGTTCGCGTACTGGAAAATTCCATTGCCGGTCTGGCTGACGACTTCCGGCGAATACCTGGCGCAACTGACGTTGCCGCTTGCGCTGATCTGCATCGGCGGCACCTTGTCGCTTGCCTCGTTGCGCAAGAGTGGGGCGCTGGCTGTCAGCGCTAGCCTGATGAAAATGGTCTGGCTGCCAATTATCTCCACCGCCGGTGCGTTCGCTTTTGGCTTTCGCGGCGCCGATCTGGGCGTGCTGTTTCTGTACTTCGCCAGCCCGACGGCAGCGGCCAGTTTTGTCATGGCCAAGGCGGCCAATGGCAATCATGAACTGGCAGCGGCAATCATCGTTATCACCACACTGGTGGCGGCGATCACGACGAATATCGGCATTGTTTTCCTGCAATGGGGCGGTTGGATGTAAGCCGCTGACCCTGGGCGGTGTGAGCCATTCGGTAACTCTTACAAAATGTGTCGCAAGGTCATTGTCAGGCTCGTGAGCTAGCGATACCTTTGCCGCCTTTCGCACGCTAAAGGATTACGCATGCGCTCCCTGCTGTTGTTCTGCCTGGCCGCTTTCTGCGCCTGTGTCGTGGCTGAACCTTCTGCTGACTTGCAAAACCCGGTCGCCGGCTGGCGATACTCCGGGCTGCTTGAGCGCGCCGACGATGCGCGCGTGGCGTACCCGACGCCGCCGATTGACCGTGGCGCCCAGCGCGGTCGCACCCTTATTCAAGGCACCCTGAAAAACCTGCAAGGCAGCCGCCAGCCCCATCGCCTGGTGGTCAACGGCAATCCGCTGCCGCTGTACACCGACGACCAAGGCCGCTTCGTGCGCCCTTACAACATGGGCGCCGGTTCCAACAGCGTGGAAGTGGTGAGCGGTGACGGCCAGTCGCTCAAGCGTGTGCAGTTTTACGAAGCCAATCACAGCAAAACCCCCGCCCAGGTGCGTATCGCGCTGGGCTGGGACGACCCCAAAGCCGAACTCGACCTGCACGTGGTTACGCCGGACGGTCAGCACGCCTTCTGGGCCGATCCGGTAATGAGCAACGGCGGCGGGTTGGACACCGACAGCGTCGACGGCCCCGGCCCCGAGATGTTCACCATGACCGCGCCGCTGCACGGCCGCTATCTGGTGTTCGTCAACTACTGGGGCAACCTCAACAATCAGGGTTACAACTTCGACGAAGGCAGTAACCAGAACGAAGTGATCACCGCGCAAATAAACCTGGTGTTCAACGAAAACACGCCGAACGAAAAACGCGAGACCTTTATCGTGCCGTTGCGCGGTATTGGCGATCTGCAACTGATCAAGTCATTCAACTATTGAGCTAGCGCCCGCACGCGGCGCCTGGCTACCAGCGACGCACGGACGAATTGGGGTTTCTTACATGAGCGATAACACCACCCAGAACGGGGAAACCGGTTCCACGGAAGGCAAAGCCGGGCGCAAGCGTCGCGTGCTCATCGCCCTGGCGGTTGCCGTGCCGCTGGTCGCGGGTGCCGGTGTGCTTGGCTGGTTGCAGCAGCACATGGCACCGCCGCGCACGCTGGCCGACGCCAGTGAATTGCAGCTCGACCTGCAACATCCGCAGGTTCTGATCGAAAGCGAATCGCTGAGCCGTCTGCCCAAAGACCTGCTGGCCGTGCCGCTGCTGCGCGACACCCTCACCGAAGACCTGGTGTTCTATTACGAAGCCAACCCGGATCGCCTCGGCATCACCGGCAGCCTGCGTCGCATCATCTACGAACACGACCTGCAACTGCAGGACACCCTGCTCGAACAGTTGCTCGACCAACCGGCCCAGGTCGCCCTGTGGCGCGGCGCCGACGGCAAGTTGAAAAACTTCGTGGTGCTGATGGAACGTGGCGGTCTGGCGCGTTTGCTCGAGCCGCTGGCCCACGTGGCCACCGACGACACCCAACTGCGCAAAGTGGCCGAGCTGCAAGTGGATGGCGACGCCGTGCCGCTTTACCGCCTGCGCTACAACGGCGAGCGCGCGCTGCTGTTCGCCAGCTACGGCGACAAGCTGGTCATGCTGTCCAACCCGAGCATGTTGCTCGAAGGCGATTACGACGGCGCCAACCTCGGCAAGGGCGCCACCGAAGCCGTGGAAGCCATGCTCAATGGCGACACCGTATTCACCGAAGCCTTCGGCCTGAAAGAGCGCGGCGAGCTCAAGCAGCGTATTTCCCTGGGCAGCGATTACGTTGCCATGGGCTACCAGCGCTTTATTCCAAGCTTCGCCGGTTTGCGTTTTGAAATGGACGGCGCTGGCTGGCACAGCTTCCTGGCGCTGAACGACAGCGGCGAAAAAACCAACCTCGACTTCAACCCCATCTGGCGCGCCATGCCCATGGGCGCCAGCGCCTGCGTGGCGTTGCCCGTTGCGCCAGCCGTGCATGAAAAAATGCTCGCCAAGGTCGGCGCCCAGCCGGATGTAGCCAAGCAACTGGCCGAGCACATGACCGGTGCCGCTGGCCTGTGCTGGTATCCGAATTCGCGCCTGCACAGCCCGTTGCTGGTCGGCCAACTCGACGACAAAGCCGGCACCAGCCTGGACGAGAATCTTGGCAAGTTGTTCGGCTCGGTGATCGGCGCCTGGGAAGCCAACGTAGAAGGCGGCATCTTCCCGCTGAGCGACGAAACCCGCGCAGACGGCACCCATGTCTGGCAGCGCGAAGTCAGCTCCAACTTCGGCCAATACCCCGCCAGCGAAGCCGAAGTGCCCGACGCCATGGCCGCCAGCGGTTTCTTCCGCGTGAGCATGGCGCGCCACGGCTCCACGCTGCTGTTCTCCCTGGACGACAGCATCGTCAACAAAGGCCTGGACGCGCTGAACAAACGCTTCCCGCCGTTGGCCGACGTATTGCCCAAGGACGCCGTAGTGCCGGCCTACCTGGCGCCGTCCACGCTCTCGGCCTTGTTCGAACAGGAAACCCTCGACGCGCTGCCCAGCGACATCGAGCCGGTGTTCCGCAACGCCGCGCAAACCCTGTTGCTGCCCAAGCTGAAAGCCTTGGCCGGACACAACAACTACGCCCTGACCCTGCCGGCCGACGCCGCGCCGGACTCCAACTGGCAATGGCTGCCACTGGAGTGGCGTTCGCTGTGAAATCGCGCGCTGCCATCACGCTGGTGCTGCTGGGAAGCCTCTTGCTGCCCACGCTCGCCTGCGCGACTGCATCGGCCATAACGCCGCTGGATGCCGAGCAGTCGCAGATTTTCCGCGCCTGGTTTGTGCGCATCGCACAAGAGCAACTGCGCCAGGGCCCGAGCCCGCGCTGGCATCAGCAAGACTGTGCCGGCCTGGTGCGTTTTGCCGCCAACGAAGCTCTGAAAGTGCACGACGCCAAGTGGCTGCGCGCCAACGGCCTGAGCAACCGCTACCTGCCGCCAGAACTGCAGGTGCAAAACGAACAACGCAGCCTGGCCCAGCAATGGCAGCAGGGCGGCGGCAAGGTTGGCCCGTACGTCAACGCGATCAAACTGATTCAGTACAACAGCCAATTTCTGGGCCGCGACCTTAACCAGGCGCGCCCGGGCGATCTGATTTTCTTCGACCAGGGCGATGAGCAACATCTGATGATTTGGATGGGCCGCGAAATCGCATACCACACAGGCACCACCACGCCGACCGATAACGGCATGCGTTCGGTCAGCGTGCAACAACTCATGAAATGGAAGGACACCCGATGGATACCCGACGATTCCAATCCGAACTTTATCGGCATCTATCGCCTGCAATTCCTCGCTCGATGAAACTGGCCCTAGCTCTGGTCGCCAGCGTGCTCCTGCCCCTGAGCAGCCTGCACGCCGAAGACACGGTAAACCCCAGCGGCTATTCGCCCGTGGGTGGCGAGTCGTTCTTTCTGCTGGCCGATGCCAGCTTCGCCACCGACGAAGTGGCCCAGGTGCGCCTTGAAGCGCCCGGTCGCGATTACCGTCGCTACACCATGGAACCTTACGGCGGCGTGGACATGCGCGTGTACCGCATCGACCAGCCGCTGGAATTCCTCAAGCGCCAAAAGAACCTGCACCGCGTCGTCGCGGAAGGGCAGTTCAAGGGGGAAGGGCTGTCCAACACGCTCTCGTACCTGTGGGATAACTGGTACCGCAAGTCCCGCCGGGTGATGCAGCGCGCGTTCTCTTATGAGTCGCGCAAGAACGTCACCGAAGAAGCGCCGGAACTGAAAATGGGCACGGCCATCGCCACGCCCACGCAATACGAAAACACGCCGCAATTTGCGCCGATGAAAGGCCTGCCACTGGTGGCGCAATTCCGCTATCCGCTGTGGGATGCCAAAGCCATCCAACCGCCTAAAGGCGTGGAGTTGGCCGGTTCGTCCAGCGACTTCGTCAGCGTTAACCCAGGCAATGTGTATGTGCCGTTGGGCAAACTGAAACCCGGCTTGTACCTGGTCGAAGCGCTGGTGGGTAAATACCGCGCCACCACCATGGTGTTCGTCTCCAACACCGTGGCGGTGAGCAAAATCGCCGGCGACCAACTGCTGGTGTGGACCGCGCGCAAGCACGAAGGCAGCGTCGTGCCCAAAGCCAAGGTGCTGTGGAGTGACGGCCTGGGCGTGATGAGCAGTGGTGAAACCGACGAGCAAGGCCTACTGCGCCTGAAACACGCCAGCCCCGAACGCTCTTATGTGCTGGGCGAAGACAGCGAAGGCGGCGTGTTCGTCTCGGAAAACTTCTACTACGACAGCGAAATCTACGACACCAAGCTCTACGCCTTCACCGACCGCCCGCTGTACCGTCCTGGCGATTGGGTGGAAGTGAAAATTCTCGGCCGCGAATTCAAAAACGCCCGTGATTCGGTAGCGCCCACCAGCGCGCCGGTGAAGCTCACCGTGCTCGACGCCAACGGCACCGCCCTGCAAACGCTCGACCTGAACATGGACAGCAAAGCCGGTAGCCAAGGCCGCTTCCAGTTGCCGAGCAACGCCGTGGCCGGTGGTTACGAACTGCGTTTCGGCTACCGCGACCAGCAATACAGCAGCGCCTTCCGCGTGGCGGACTACATCAAACCGCACTTCGAAATCGCCCTCGACCTGGCCAAGCCAGACTTCCGGACCGGCGAAGAAGTGAAAGGCAATCTGGTGCTCGTCTACCCCGACGGCAAGCCGGTAAAAGACGCCAAAGTGCAACTGACCTTGCGCGCCCAGCAACTGTCGATGATCGACAACGAATTGCAGTACCTCGGCCAATTCCCGGTTGAACTGGCGACCACCGAAGTCACCACCGACAGCCAGGGCCGCGCCGAGCTGAAACTGCCCGCCGCCGACAAACCCAGCCGTTACCTGCTGACCGTGTTCGCCAGCGACGGCGCGGCGTACCGCGTGAAAACCAGCAAGGAAATCCTGATCGAACGTGGCGCCGCCCGTTACCGCCTCAGCGCCCCGCAGCGCTTCAGTGCGGCTAAGGAAAAAGTGCGCTTTAGCTACCGCAGTGAAACCGCTGCCGGGCAGAAAAAAGAAAGCCACAAACCGGCGCACTACGAATGGGTTCGCCTGGAAGACCAGAGCAAAGACGACGGCAGCCTGGCCGCCGACGCCGATGGTTTCGACCTGAGCTTCGAACGCCCTGGCAGCTACAGCATCACCATCAAAGACAAAGACGGCCTGATCCTCGGCGCCACCGGCCATTCGGTCAGCGGCGAAGGCGTGAAAGCGGTCGCTGGCACCATTGAAATCGTGCTGGATAAAGCCGAATACAAAGCCGGCGAAGAAGCCCTGGCCTTGATCACCTTCCCGGAACCGGTGGGCGATGCCCTGCTGACCCTGGAGCGTGATTCGGTGGAAGCCACCGCCTTGCTGAGCAAAGGCGCCGACTGGCTGAAGCTGGAGAAACTCAGCGACACCCAATACCGCGCGCGCATTCCAGTTACCGAGCAGTTCTCGCCGAACCTGACCTTCTCTGCCCTGTACACCAAAGGCGGCGACTACAGCTTCCAGAACGCCGGCATCAAAGTGGCGGCGCCGCAAATCGACATCGCCATCGCCGCCGATAAAGAGCAGTACCAACCGGGCGACTTGGTCACCATCGACCTCACCACCCAGTTCGCCGGCAAGCCGGCCGGTACGCGTCTGACCGTTAGCGTGGTGGACGAAATGATCTACGCCCTGCAACCGGAAATCGCGCCGAGCATTGACCAGTTCTTCTACCACCCGCGTCGCAACAACGTGCGCACCAGCGCCAGCCTGTCGTTTATCAGCTACGACGTGGCGCTACCGGGTTCGCCCACCGCGCCGGGCAAAGCCAACCGCAGTGACCGCAGCGTGAAAGTGCTGGAGCGGCCGCGTCGTGAAGAAGTCGACACCGCCGCCTGGCAGCCTGACTTGGTGACCGACGAAAACGGCCACGCCAAGCTGACCTTCCGTATGCCCGACTCCCTGACCCGCTGGCGCATCACCGCGCGCGCCGTCAGTGACGCCGGCACCGTGGGCCAGAAGAAGCAGTTCATCCGTTCGGAAAAACCGCTGTACCTGAAATGGAGCGGGCCGACCCAGTTCCGCGCGGACGACCAACCGGCCATGGGTGTGTTCGTCTTCAATCAGGGCGAGCAAGCGACCAAAGCCGAATTGGTCAGCCACTTCAACGGCCAGGAAAAGCGCACGCCGATTGACCTGGAAAAAGGCATCAACTACCTGCCGCTGCCAAAAGTGCCGGTCGCGGCGGGCGAGTGGAAAGCCGAGCTGTTGCTCGACGGCAAGCCGGTGGACGCCCTGAGCGTCACCCTGCGTACCGTTGGCAAAGGCTGGCAAGACCTGCAAACCCAGCGCGTGGCCGCCAACGCCGGCGCCAATGCCCTGCAACTGCCCAGCGACGCCCGTGACATCAGCGTGCGCCTGGACGACAGCGCTAAAGCGTTGTTCAACAGCAACCTCGACGACCTGCTGGAATACCCCTATGGCTGCGTGGAGCAAACCGCTAGCCGCTTGCTGCCGTTGAGCCTCGCCTATCCATTACTGAGCAAGGCCGAGCAGGGCAATGCTGAAGGCGGGCGCATTGAAAAACGCGTCACCGACCGCTTGCGTCTGATCATGCAGAACAGCCGCCTGCGACTGGTGCAAATGGCCGGGCCGGAAGCGTTGTTCACCTGGTGGGGCGAAGGCGCCGAGCCGGACGCCTTCCTTACCGCTTACGCCTACTACGCCGACTGGTACGCCAGCAAAGCGCTGGAACTGAGCCTGCCTGCCGATCACTGGCAGCGGGTGATGGACATCTACGCCAAGCAGGCCGCGACTACGCCGCTGCTGCAACGCGCGCTGATCCTGGATTTTGCCAAAGACATGAACCTGCCCATCAATACCCTGGTGGAAGGCTTGATGACTGACCTGACCAACCACGACGCGCAGACCAAGGCCGACGCCGAAGTGGCAGCGAAAGTCGATGCCGCGACCCAAGCGGGCAGCAACGGCGAAGCCGAAGTGGCTGCCGATGCACCGCGCACCGACGTGGCCAGCGTGCAACCCGCCGACGCCGAGCCGACCCCGAGCGACGATGGCCTGACCAGTCTGGTTCTGGCTGCACCGAACTCCAAGCTCGGCCTGGCCGTTGCCCGTGTGCTCACCGCCGAACTGGCCAAGCAGAGCAAAGTGACCGCGCCTGCTGCGTTTAGCGCGCAGCTGCCGGCCGCGCAAGAGGTGGTGTACGCCAGCGAGCATCCGTTCGTGGCCAGCCTCAAAGCCAAGCTGGCCGGCGTCGATCAAGGGCAGGCCAAGGCCTTGCTGCAACGTCTGGCGCCTGAGCAGTCGACCCTGGAACGCGCCCTGGCGCTGACCTGGCTGCAAGCGGCCAGCCAGCAAAAAGCCGCGGCCAGTGAACTGAAACCGGGCGAAGGCTGGCAGGCGCAACAGCGCGCCAGTGGCGAAACCCAGTGGGTGTGGGTCGGCAATGGCGTGCCGAGCAACCTGGAACTGCCCGCCTCGGTGACCGAGCCGGTTAACGTCGCCGTTAGCTACCGCAGCGCGCAGAGCAAACCGGGCGTGTTGCCGGTGACGCTCAGCCGCCGTCTGCTGCGTCTGGTGCCGGGCGATGCCGCGTTTGAGTTCAGCGTGAAGGAAGTCGGCGAAGGCGAAGCTATCTCCGGCGACGACCTGTACCTGGACGAAGTGAGCCTCAGCAGCGAAGACGCCCGCGCCCTGCGCTACGGCTTGCTGGAAGTGCCGCTGCCGCCAGGCGCCGACGTGGAACGCACCACCTGGGGCATTCAAGTCAGCGGTCTGGATTCCGAAGAAGCCGCGCCGCTGGAAAAAGCCCGCTACGAAGACGGTCAACTGCTGTACGCGGTGCCGGTCGACAGCCTGCAAGGTGGCCTGACCGTGCGGCACTTGGTGCGCTTCTCGCAGAAAGGCGAATTCTCGCTGCCGCCAGCGCGCTACGTGCGCATGTACGCGCCGCAAGATCAGGCACTGGAAAGCGAACCGAGCTACGGCAGCCTGAAGGTCGAGTAAGCCGTGCGCCTTGGCTGGTTGTGCATTGTGTTGTTTCCCCTGCTCGCCAGAGCCGGGGACGCACCGCTGCAACTGGCCATTGGCGCCGCGCCGGACACGCAACTGCTGCACCTCAATCAGCAAGGCGTGACGAGTCGCGGCCCATTGCCGGCCGACCTCAGCGCGCCACTGGGCAGCCTGTGGAAATTGTTCGTGTATGCCTATTTGGTCGACACGCACAAACCCGAAGTGGGCTACACCTGCAAAGGTCAGGACCGCGACGAGGTGTATTGCTGCAAAGCCGGTGAACGCATCGAACGCGATCAGGCGCTGACGCAAAGCTGCGGCCTGTATTTTTCCCCCGCCAATCTCAAACTCGATGCCGCCGATTGGCGCGCCTACTGGCAGCAACGCCAGGCGCCGTTGTGGCTGAGCGACATGGCGCAGTTGCAGCCGCAACAGCGCGTAGCGGTTGGTGAACTGCTGCAACAACTCGCCAGCTTGCCGGCGCAGGAGCAGGCGCGTCGGGTGCTGCTCGACGTGATGCTGCATGCCCCCGACGGCGCCACCCTCGGCGCACTGGGCAGTCGCTTGCGGGTGAAAACCTGGAGCTGGCTCGCCGACCACGATGCCCAGGCGCGCCAAGGTGGTTTCGCCGGCTGGTTAGTGGACGGCACCCCGGTTTGGGCGGGCGGCGTGGGCACCAGCCAGCGCATTCTGAAAAACTACGCGCAAGCCTTGGGCGCTGCGCTGCCGACACCGCCACCGCTCGACCAGGGCCGCTGCGTGCAGGTGCAATTGTTCGCCCGTTACCCGGTTCGGCAAGTGCGCAGCAAAGCCAGCGGGCAACTGGTCGGCGCCGGTGCCTTGCGCGGCGACTACGAGGTGCAGTTCGCCAACGGCAACCGCTTGCCCATCAGTAGCGAAGGCGAGTTGTTTGTCGGCGCCGATGGCCAGCTCACCGCACGCCTCAGCCGCGAAGACTACGTCGCCCGCGTGCTCGACCGCGAAGCCTCGGCGCAACCGGCCGAAGCGGCGAAAGCCCTGGCCGTGACCATTCGCACCTACTTGCTGCAAACCGCCACCCGCAACGGCGAATGCCTGAGCATCAGCGACAGCAGCGCCAGCCAGCGCGTGGCACCACGCCCGGCCAGCGAAGGGGCCCGACAAATTGCAGCCTGGACCACCGATCTGGTGTTAGCCGGCAGCCCGGTGAACTACCACAGCGACAAAGCCGGAACGGATCGTCTGTCTTGGCAAAACGCCGTGGGGCAAGCCGGGCAGGGCCTGCGCTACGACGCCATTCTCGCCCGTGCCTTTCCCCGCGCCAGCCTCAGCCGATGGGACCAACCCACCGCCGCCTGCCAGGCGCTCGGTAACGCCGAGGAGTGGTTGAAAAACCAGCAGCGCGGCTGGCGTGAGCGCCTGCAACGCGAGCCCGGTTATGTGGAAACCAGTGATTTCGCCGTGTGCCAACTGAGCGGCGGCAAACCCCATGTCGACCGTGAGCGCCAACGCATTTTTGTTCGAGGCTTCTACTCACTGCAGGACCGCCTCGACCTGACCCACGAATACTTGCACCTGGCCTTTGCCGCACACCCCAACGGCCAGGACGAAACCTACATCGAAGGCCTCGCCCGCCACCTACTTCTGGAATAGCCCCATGCGTGTACGCCTGACTGAAATCGCCCTGTTCCTCGCCTGCTTGCCGCTGGCGGCGCTCGCCACCGACGGTGTGCAAATCGACACGCCGGTTGGCGGCTGGCGCAAAGGCTCCGACGAGGGCGCGCACTTTATGCAGGAAGTGAATTACCCCGCTTCCTCGGTGAACAGCGCGGCCGACCAAGCCAACACCGCGCGCATTGCCGGGCAGATCACGGCCACGCCCAAAGACGCGAGCAAGCCGGCGCGCTTGATCGTCAACGGCATCAGCATGCCGCTGAAAGTGCAGGAAGACGGCAGCTTCGACCGCCCGTTCGTGTTCCCCTCCGGCAGCAACAGCGTGGAAGTACGCAACGCCGAAGGCACCGCCAAACACCGCGTGCAGTTCTACAACCGCGGCAGCGGCGAAACCGCCGCCAAGCTGCGCGTGGTGCTGTCGTGGGACAGCGACAACACCGACCTCGACCTGCACGTGGTCACGCCCGATGGCGGGCACATTTGGTATGGCGATCGTTCGGCTGCCAATGGCGGCGCGCTCGATGTGGACGTGACCACCGGCTTCGGCCCGGAAATGTTCGCCTCGCCGACGCCACTGAGCGGTGAATACCTGGTGTACGTGAACTACTTCGGCGGCGGTTCCAGCAGCGATGAAGAAGGCGTGGAAACCCCCGAGCAAATTCTCACCACCGCGCAGGTCACCGTCATTTCCCAGGAAGGCACCGCCAACGAAAAGCAGGAATCGTTCATCGTGCCCATGCGCGCCACGGGCGAGTTGACCATGGTGAAGCGCTTCAGTTATCCCTGAGGGTTTTGCCGCCGGGCTCAGTGCAGTTCCGGCGTGGCCCGCAGCTGGCGCAAGCGCTCGCTGAGCAGCAAACGCTGCGCCGTGTCTTCGCTTAACAACAGCGCGTGTTCCACGTCGTAACGCTCGGCCTGCGGGCAGTCGAGCTGGCGGTAAATGTCGGCCCGCGCCAAGTGATCGACCAGATTAGGCGAACCGAGCAACAGCACCCGCTCCGCATCTTTCAACGCCGCCAGCGGCTCCTGCGCCTGCGTGTGCAAACCACGCAGATTGCGCGACAGGCGTTGCAGCATCTGCCGCGCAGTGCAGCTTTGCAGGTGCGTGGCATGCAGCTCCGCTTTCGGGCCCAGGGTGCGCAGCAGTAACTCGCGGCAGTCGCGGGTATACAGACGGCGCCCGCTGCTGGGGTCGAGCAGATGATCGGCGCCAGGCACACGCAGCAAAAAATGGCCGGGGAAATTCACGCCTTGCAGAGGAATGTGCAGGCGCTCGGCCAGCTCCAATGCGATTAGCGCCAACGACAACGGTTGTCCACGCTTGCGCAGCAGCACCTGATCGAGCAGGGCGGAGCGGGGCAGTAGAGGGCTGCTGTCGTCTTCGTGGAAATCGATTTCGCCCAGGCGCCGCAGCAACGGTTGCGCCAGTTCATGGGCGGGCAGATGGGGCAAGCCGCTGCTGACCTGATGAACCAAACCGGTGAATTCGCGCAGCACCTGTTGCGGCACCAGGCTGTCGTCGTGCTCAGCCGCAATCCATAGCGCGGCTTCGAACAGCGCAGGCGGTTCACGGTCCAGACAGGCAAGGCAGGCTTGGCGTGGGGTCATGGGCTTCTCCGGGTCGCCCTAGGGTTGTAGCGGTTAGCTAACACTTCGTCCAGCGCGGCGTTATGCCTGGCTTTGCGCAACGCGGCCTTGCTTATGCTCGCCTGGTCAGTTGGGTCGTATGCGGCCACCTATACTGCTCGGAACCACAACAATAAGGAGTCATCACATGTTCGCTTTAATGGAAGCGGCACGTGTCGAGGCCCTGCACTGTTTCAACGATGCGGCCACCGGGCTTCGGGCCGTTATCGTCATTCACAACAGCCGACTCGGCCCAGCGCTGGGCGGTTGCCGCTACCTCAGTTACCCCGACGAAAAAAGCGCCATCGACGACGCCGTGCGCCTGGCTCAGGGCATGAGCTACAAAGCCGCGCTCGCAGGCCTAAGCCAGGGCGGCGGCAAGGCGGTGATCTTGCGGCCGCCCGGCGTAGACAACCGCGCCGCCTTGTTCGAAGCGTTTGGCCGCGCCATCGACAGCCTCGGCGGCCAGTACATCACCGCCATCGACAGCGGCACCCTCAGCGCCGACATGGACTGCGTGGCGCAATACACCCGCCACGTCACCAGCACCACCAGCGCCGGCGACCCGTCGCCCCACACCGCCATGGGCGTGTTCGCTGGCATCCGCGCCACTGCCCAGGCGCGCTTGGGCAGCGACGACCTGGAAGGCTTGCGCGTGGCCATTCAAGGTTTGGGCAACGTCGGCTTTGCCCTCGCCGAACAGCTGCACGCAGCGGGCGCCGAACTGTTGGTCAGCGACCTTGACCCCGGCCGCGTGCAACTAGCCGTTGAGCAGCTCAACGCCCGGCCGGTGGCCAACGAAGCGCTGCTTTGCACACCGTGCGACATCCTTGCGCCGTGCGGCCTGGGCGGCGTTTTGAATTCGGCCAGCGTGGCCAAGCTGCGCTGCTCGGCGGTGGCAGGCGCGGCCAATAACCAACTGCTCAGCGCCAACGCGGCGGATGAACTGGAAGCGCGCGGCATCCTCTACGCGCCGGATTACGTCATCAATTCCGGCGGGCTGATTTATGTCGCCCTCAAACATCGCGGTGAAGAGCTGCCAGCCATTACCGCGCACCTCACCCAAATCGATCGGCGCTTAACGGAAATTTATGGCCACGCACAGGCAGACAAACGCTCGCCCGCGCGGGTGGCGGATGCGTTGGCGGAAAAGATTTTGTACGGGAGTCGATAATAAGCAGCGTAAAGAATGTCAAATATAAGGATTTGTAGCGTAGGGACTAAGAGTGTTCTTACCCTTATTGCAGTCCCGTACAGCTGAACCAAGTAAGGGCAAATGTATACGCTCTTCCGACACGCTTCTTCTACTGCGTGTTGGAGTTTGATCATGAACAAATCACTATTGCTACTTGCACTTTCATTGTCACCGCTAGTTGCCGATGCCGCGACTGCGTGGACACCCTGGAATCGCACCTATGTCCGTCTTGAAAACGATGGCAACATCGCCTGTGCTACAGGCACTGATCGCAAGGAGTGCAACTGGGACAGTAAAGGCGTGCCTTCAGCCAACACCCCTTCATTAGTATGCGGCGTAAAACATTTAAAACTGCATGGTATTACCGGGTACGACTACGTTGACCATTGGTGCAATAAAGCGTACGCGGATATTTACGCTAAGTGGACGCTGGCAAACTTTTCCGGATTCGACGTTTACCTCTCCGAGAATCCAGCTGGGGACCTGATGTGCGACTCGGCCAATGGCTCGGACTGCTACTGGTA
The DNA here is from genome assembly GCF_979258585.1 of Pseudomonas sp. AC136. Classification (NCBI taxonomy): domain Bacteria; kingdom Pseudomonadati; phylum Pseudomonadota; class Gammaproteobacteria; order Pseudomonadales; family Pseudomonadaceae; genus Pseudomonas; species Pseudomonas sp. AC136. The sequence continues at coordinate 2,091,149 of NZ_OZ409865.1, read as the reverse complement.
TCACGCTACGACTACGATTCTACCGTCCAAGCCAATCAACCCGCTGGTGTGCGGCCCCATCCACAAAGCCATAAAAGGCGAAAACGCCGATGGCCCCGACCACTGGTGCCACCAGGGGCGGCTAGTCGCGGACTATCGTGATTTTTCCGAGAACGCTTGGGCCAACGCAACTTTTGATTACGAGCGTGGCTGGGCTGGAATCGGCTTTGGTTTAACCGGCACGCAACGCGGAGCGCCGGAGTCGATGAGGATTACCAGCAAGGAGGGTCACCAGGGGCTTGGAATCAGATCGCTCGTCCGGGACGCGCAATGGTTTAAGCAGCATCCCACCGGTCCATACAGTACGGCGGACCGGGAGGCGCAAGACGATTTATTTATGTACAGCAAAAAAGTCTGGCAAGCAGACGACGAGCCCATTGTGGTCATGCATATATATCGGCCTAAAGGCACCACGGTGTCGTTGCGTATGCCGTCTATATATAACAACCGCGGCGCTGAAGATAAGCGTTGGCCCGGTATATGGTTAAAGCCAGAGGGAATTCGCTTGAGAACGGTTCAGGGCGATTATTTCGTAGCGGATGCGGCATTGGAAAATTCAGCGGGACGTTGGTGGACCCTGGGGATGAAAATTACCAAAGAGGGCGATATTGAATATTACGCGGCAGCAGATTGGCGAGACTCGCCGTTTGACTCTTCGCTTTTGCGTGGTGAACAAAGCACATTATTAGGCTCGTCAGCGTTCAATGTTATTCGTCAGGCTGACGCCGTCGTGATGATCTCCAATGTATTACCTGACAACAGCGAAGCAGTTATTGGCGATATTCGCTATGGCTTGAAAACCAAGGGACAGAAGACTGTGCCTTAACATTTAGTCAGGAGCGAATAACCCGGAGGTTATTCGCTCCACCCGCATTTACAGATCGATTTCGCCTTCAGCCTTGCGCTTCCAGCTGTCGTTACCCGGCAGCAGCAAATTCAAGGCGATGGCGACGATGGCACACAGGGCAATGCCTTTGAGGCCGACGTCATCCGGCCCGGTGCCGGTGCCGACCAGCACGCCGCCGATGCCGAACACCAGGGTCACCGACACAATCACCAGATTGCGCGCTTCGCTGAGGTCGACCTTATGGCGAATCAGCGTGTTCATGCCTACCGCTGCGATCGAGCCGAACAGCAGGCACAAAATGCCGCCCATGACCGGTACCGGAATGCTTTGCAGCAACGCGCCGAACTTGCCGATAAAGGCCAGCACGATGGCGAAGACGGCCGCCCAGGTCATGATTTTCGGGTTGTAGTTTTTCGTCAGCATCACCGCGCCAGTCACTTCGGCGTAGGTGGTGTTGGGCGGGCCGCCAAACAGACCGGCTACCGAGGTAGCGATGCCGTCGCCCAGCAGGGTGCGGTGCAAGCCAGGCTTTTTCAGGTAGTCGCGGCCCGTCACGCTGCCCACGGCAATCACGCCGCCGATGTGTTCAATGGCCGGTGCCAGGGCGACCGGTACGATGAATAGAATCGCCTGCCAGTTGAATTCCGGCGCGGTGAATTTCGGCAGTTCCAGCCACGGTGCGGCGGCGATTTTTGCGGTGTCGACCACGCCGAAATAAAACGCCAGGGCAAAGCCCACCAGCACGCCGGAAATGATCGGCACCAAGCGGAAGATGCCTTTGCCGAACACGGCGACGATCAACGTTGTGAGCAATGCCGGCATGGAGATCAGCATGGCGGTTTTGTACGGGATCAACTCCGCGCCATCGCCGGATTTGCCCATGGCCATGTTGGCCGCGATTGGCGCCATGGCCAGGCCGATGGAAATCACCACCGGGCCGATGACCACCGGCGGCAGCAGACGGTCGATAAACCCGGTGCCTTTGATTTTCACGGCCAAGCCGAGAAAGGTGTAAACGAAGCCTGCCGCGACAATACCGCCCATGGTGGCGGCCAGGCCGAACTGGCCCTTGGCAAGAATGATCGGCGTGATAAAGGCAAAGCTCGACGCCAAGAAAACCGGCACCTGCCGGCCCGTGACGATCTGGAACAAGATGGTGCCCAGGCCAGCGGTGAACAACGCCACGTTGGGATCCAATCCGGTAATCAGCGGCATCAGCACCAAGGCGCCAAACGCCACAAACAGCATCTGTGCGCCCGACAGCACCGTGCGCCAGAGTGGATCGTTGAAGTCGTCTTGCATCGCTTAGGCGTCCTTCTGCTTGGTGCCGAAAATCTTGTCGCCGGCATCGCCCAGCCCGGGAATGATGTAGCCGTGTTCGTTGAGTTTTTCATCGATGGAGGCGGTGAAAATCATCACCTCGGGGTGCGCGTCTTGCACCGCCTTGATGCCTTCCGGCGCGGCCACCAGCACCATGGCACGAATGTCTTTGCAGCCGGCTTTTTTCAGCAGGTCGATGGTGGCAACCATCGAGCCGCCGGTGGCCAGCATCGGGTCGATAATCAGCGCCAGGCGCTCATCAATTTCCGGCACCAGCTTTTCCAGATACGTGTGCGCTTGCAGCGTTTCCTCATTACGCGCCACGCCCACGGCGCTGACCTTGGCGCCTGGAATCAGGCTGAGCACGCCTTCGAGCATGCCAATGCCGGCCCGCAGAATCGGCACGATGGTGATTTTCTTGCCGGCAATTTTTTCCACATGAACAGTGCCGCACCAGCCATCGATGGCGTAGTTTTCCAGGGGCAGATCCTGGGTGGCTTCGTAGGTGAGCAGGGCGCCCACTTCCTGGGCCAGTTCGCGGAAGTTTTTTGTGCTGATATCGGCGCGACGCATCAGACCTAGCTTGTGGCGGATCAGTGGGTGGCGGATTTCGCGGATGGGCATGGGGTGGGCTCCGAACGTGCTGGCAAAAAATTGTGCCAAGAGTAAAGCATTCGATATGCCAAGTGGCGCCGTGACTGGGTGGTCGCCTACATTTCCTGTACCTGCGGACAGGAAATGTCGCCAACAGATACGCCGCGCATCATTGGCGACACGTGACCGATGGGGCTTGCCCCACGCCAAGGGGATGCGTACCTTTGCCGACTTTTATTTTGACGCCTTGATCAGGTTTTGATCAGCACCTAGACCCCGTGAGGAATAGCCCATGTCCGTCGATATCGCCCACATCCAGCAAGTGATGGCCGAGGCCGATTGCCTGTACAGCAACGCCGAGGTCGAAGTGGCCATCGACACCATGGCAGCTGCCATCAACAGCGAAATGGCCGAGAGCAATCCGGTGGTGTTTTGCGTCATGAACGGCGGGCTGATTTTCTCCGGCAAGCTGCTGCCCAAACTGAACTTCCCGCTCGAACTGTCCTACCTGCACGCCACGCGCTACCGCAACGAAACCAGCGGTGGCGAGCTGTTTTGGAAAGCCAAACCCGAGATTTCCTTCATTGATCGCGAAGTGCTGATCATCGACGACATCCTCGACGAAGGTCACACCCTGGGCGCCATCATCGACTTCTGCCGCCATGCTGGCGCCAAGCACGTGCGCATCGCCGTGCTGGTCGACAAAACCCACGACCGTAAGGCGCGGCCGGATTTGAAGGCCGATTATGTGGGTATGCCGTGTGTGGATCGGTATGTGTTTGGTTATGGCATGGATTACAAGGGCTATTGGCGTAATGCCCCCGGGATCTACGCCGTCAAAGGGATGTAATGGGTAAGTAACCGATCGGCTGCGCGTCGGCCCTCCGGCGTTAAAAAGCCCTGCTGAAATGCTCATTGGCTACAGCCAACTCCGCTTTCAGCAGGGCTTTTTGCCTTGTAGGGCTCTAGCTCGCTCGATCTCGATTTTTAGTGGGTTGGGGATTTTTTTAAGGTCAAGGGCATCGCGGCTGAAGCCGCTCCCACAGGTATCGCGCTGTCTGTGGGAGCGGCTTTAGCCGCGATGCTTTTAGGGCAAGAAAGACGAGGTTCCCGCCCAATAAGCCGCGATGCTTTTTACAACCCTACGTCCAACAACACCGGCCGCTTGGCCAGCGCGTTTTTCATCACGCTTTCTACAAATTGCCGATCACTGTCGGGCAGCGCGAGGCGCGGCGGGCGGGTGAGGGCGGTGCCGCGTTGCATGATCTGCTCGCACAGCTTGATGCATTGCACCAGGTCCGGGCGGGCGTCGAGGTGCAGCAGGGGCATAAACCATTCGTACAGCGGCATCGCCTCAGCGAAGCGGCCGGCTTTGGCAAGGCGGAACAAGGTTTCGCCTTCTTTGGGAAAGGCGTTGGACATGCCCGATACCCAGCCCACGGCGCCCACGGCAATGCTTTCCAACACCACGTCATCAAGCCCGGCGAACAGCACGAAGCGGTCGCCGACTTCGTTGCGCACGTCGATGAAGCGGCGGGTGTCGCCGGAGGAGTCTTTGAAGCAGACGATGTTGTCGCAGTCGGCCAGGGAAATGAGGATGTCGGGCGTCACGTCGTTTTTGTAGATCGGCGGGTTGTTGTAGACCATCACCGGCAGGTCGATGCTGGCGGCCACGCTGCGAAAGTGCGCGGCGGTTTCGAACGGTTTGGAGGAGTACACCAAGGCGGGCATCAACATGATGCCGTCAGCGCCCACGCGTTGAACCTCTTTGGCCACCTTGCTGGCGTTGAGGCTGGTGAATTCGGCCACACCGGAAATCACCGGTACGCGCCCGGCCGAGGCGTCTTTGGCCACTTCCACCAAGCTTATTTTCTCCTCGACGCTCAGCGAGGTGTTTTCCCCCACCGTGCCGCAGATCACCAGACCCGACACGCCATCGCGTACCAGCCCGCTGATGACCGCATGGGTGGCGTCCAGGTCGACGGAAAAGTCAGAACGAAATTGTGTGGTGACGGCGGGAAACACCCCGCTCCAGTTAGGCTTGTTGCTCATGTGCGACTCCTGGGATGGCTGTAGGTAACGGACGGGAAAAGACAGGACAAACGCCCACGCGCCGACGCGGAAACGTTTCCGGGCGGCATGCGATCAAGGGCAGTTAGTGGGCGAGGCTTTCGCGATAACGCGTCGGCGACAAACCGGTGAGGGCTTTGAATTGGCGGCTGAAAGCGCTGTGGTCGGTGTAGCCGCAGAGCAGGGCGATTTCGGTGATCGGCAAGTCGCCGGCCAGTAGCTGCGAGGCGGCGCCCAGGCGCGCTTTGTGAATCATCTGCCGCGGCGTGAGCTGGAAGATGCGCTTGCAGTGGCGCTCCAGTTGCGCCACCGACAACCCCGCCAGTTGCGTGAGGTCGCGCAAGCTGATGGGCTGGGCGTAGTGCTGGCGAATATGGGCGTCGACGCTGGCCAGTTTCTGGTACGCCGGATGGCTGGACTGCGGTGCCAGCAGGTCGTAGGAAATGCCCGCCATGCCAATGATCGCGCCGTGCACATCGCGCAATGCCAGCTTGTGCGTCAGGCACCAACCGGGCTCGCGACCGGGATACAGGTGCAGCTCCAACTGGTCGCTCAGCGGGTTGCCGGCGCTCATTACGTGCAGATCTTGCTCGGTATACAGCGAGCCAAACCGGGTGGGAAATACCTCGGCCGCCGTCTTGCCCAACAGTTCGTTTTTGTCGCGCAGGCCGCAGCGCTGCGCCAGTGTCTGGTTGGCCAGTACGTAGCGCGCCTGCATGTCTTTGATGAAGAACACCACGCCGGGCATGGCATCGAGCAGCGGCGCAATTTGCGTCAGGCGGCCGAGCAGGTCGGGCAAGTCCCGTGGGGTGGGCAGCGCGGTGGGAAACATGGGCGGCGATGGCTCCGGTCATGGTGGCGGCCCTTACTCTACGGCCGGCTGCGCGGCGCTGGGAAGCAGGCTTTCAACCCGCGCCGGCACAAACGGGGCGCGCAAGCCGGGCGCCGGCCAGCCGAGTAGAAATTCAGCCGCGCTGCCACACACGCGGCCCTGACACGCGCCCATGCCGCAGCGGCTTTGCAGCTTGGCCTGGCGCCAATCGTCGAACCCGGCCACGGCGCCATAGGGCACGTCTTCGCAGCGGCATAGCACGGTGTCGGCCTGGGGCAGGTGATTCAAGGCCGGGTCAAGGGCGAAGCAGCGGTTGAGTTGATCGGCAAAGTGCTGCCAGTGCTGGCGCTGTGCTGCCAGCGCTTGGGCCTGGTCGAGCAAGCCGGCTGCCGCATAGCCGGCAATGGCGCCTTCGACGCGTGCCAGTTCGTTGCCGCCAATGCCGGTGCATTCGCCCGCTGCAAAATGCCCCGCGCGGCTGGTGCGCTGCTGGGCATCGACGACGATGGCGCGCTCGCGTACCTCGCAGCCTAAGGCGCTGGCCAGCTCGGTATTGGCGCGCAGACCAAAGCCACAGGCCAGGCGCGTGCAGGTAATTTCCCGCACGCGGTTGCCCTGGCGAATACGCACCGCTTCCAAGCGGTCGTGGCCCAGCGCTTCGAGCACGTGGCTACTCATTTGATAACGCCAGTCGGCCAACTGCATGGCCTGACGCAGCTTGCTCGGCCAGCGCGGCAGCTGCGCGGCAAAGGCGGCGATAGAGCGGACCGGTGCCTGCTCGGCGATGGCAACCACCTGGGCACCCGCCGCTTTGGCGCTGGCCGCGCTGGCCAACAACAACGGCCCACTGCCGGCGATAACCACGCGCTCGTCGCGCACCGGAACGCCGCCTTTTATCAGCGCCTGCAACGCCCCCGCGCCGGTAACGCCTGGCAGCGTCCAGCCGGGGAAGGGCAGCAAGATTTCCCGCGCGCCGGTGCAGAAAATCAACTGCCCATAGTTCACCCGCCAACTGTGCGACGCGTTCTCTAGAAGCAATTGCTGGGCGCCGGTTTGGGCGATGACGCGGGTGCCGGTGAACAGCTCAATGTTGGGGGCCGCGGCCAATTGCGCGCGCAGGGTTTGCGCAGGGTTAGCGGCCGGGGAATGAATATCGGCGCGCCAGATTTGCCCGCCGGTAGCGGGGTTGTCATCGAGCAAGGCGATGCGTTGTCCGCTGCTGCTGGCAGCCACGGCGGCAGCCATGCCGGCTGGGCCGGCGCCGATGATCAGCAGGTCGAAATCGCGGGTCATGGCTGCGTCTCCACCTGCATGCCATCGGCACACAAGGTTTGGCAGGCCAGGCGGCGTTGGCCGTTGATGCTCACGCGGCATTCCTGGCATACGCCCATGCCGCAGAACGGCGCGCGACGTTTGCCGTCGAGCGCGGTGCGGCTGGTTCCGTCGCCGGCCAGGTACAGCGCGGCGGCAACGCTGGTGCCGAGGGCTACGCGCACGGCGCGGCCATCCACGTGCAGTTCGATGGCCGCGCTCATGCCGGTTGCTCCGCCTTGGCAAAGCGCAAGGGCGAGTAGGGCGCAGAGTCGATGGCGCTGGGTTGCTTGAGCACTTGGTTGACCAGCAACTGCGCGCTGCCCGGCGCCGTGGTCACGCCCAGGCCTTCATGGCCCAGCGCCAACCACAAGCCGGCTTGGCTCGGGTGCGGGCCGAGCAGCGGCAAGCTATCGGGTGTGGCGGCGCGAAAGCCGGTCCAGCTGCGGATGGCGTTCATGTTCGCCAGCTCCGGCAAGTAATCGAGGGCACGGGCCAACATGCGCGCGAGCACGTCGTGGTCTACGGCGGGGTCGAGGCTGTCGAACTGGCGCGACGAGCCGATCAGAATTTGCCCGGTGGGGCGCGGTTGGGCATTGAATGCTACCGAGGTGCCGCTGCTGCTGTGGGCGCTGCTGACGTAGCCCAATTCCACCAATTGATGACGAATGCGCGCGGGGTAACGGTCGGTGATCAGCAAGTGACCCTTCTTCGGCCGAATCGGCAACTCCGGGCACAGGTCGCGGGCACTGCCCGATGCCAGCACCACCGCCGAGGCGCTTAGCCATTCGCCGCTGTCCAGGCGCACGCGGTTGCCGCTCACTTCGCTGACCGTGGCCTGGCGCTGACGAATACGTTCGGGTTGTTGCGTGAGTAACCAGCGCACCACGTTAGGCGCGTAAACAATGCCGTCGCCGCTGACATGCAGCCCACCCACAAGGCCCGGTCGCAGCATCGGTTCCGCCTCACGGACGGCCTCGGCGCCGAGCATGCGGCAGCCCAAGCCTTCGGCTTCCAGCAGCGCACGTTTATGTTCGGCCACGGCCAGTTCTTCGTCGTTGGCTGCCAGCCACAACGTGCCGCAATTTCGATAGGCGCAGCCCTCGTCCAACGCCGGCGCCCAGCGTCGCCACAGGCCCAGCGAGTACTGGCTGAGCGCCAGTTCGGCGGGGTTGTCGTCCATCACCACCAAGTGGCCCATGCCGGCGGCGGTGGCGCCGCCGCGCAGGTCGTCGAGCAGCAGCACATCGAGGCCGTGCTGGGCGAAGGCGTGGGCGCAGGCCGCGCCGACGATACCGGCGCCGACGATGATGACGTCCGCATTCACAACACGATGCCCCAGGCGAACGGGTCGTCGTCTTGCAGCAGTAGCGTGGCTTCGGCGCTTAAATGCGCCCGGCCGCGAATGGTAGGAATCACTCGGCCGGGCTCGCCGTCATTGAGCCAGGTGTAGCTGCCTTCGAACTGGCTGCCGATGACGCTGGCCTGACGCCAGATTTCGCCGGGTTTGAGCTTGCCGTCTGCCGCCAGGCACGCCAGCTTGGCGCTGGTGCCGGTGCCGCAGGGCGAGCGGTCGTAGGCGTTGCCTGGGCATAAGACGAAGTTGCGGCTCTCGGCTTGGTCGTCGTCGGCGAACAGTTCGATGTGATCGATCACGCCGCCGTCTTCACCATAAATGCCGTTGGCTTGCAGCGCCGCGCTGATGGCCACGGTGTAGGCGGTAAGGGCGTCGAGGTTGCTGCCGTCGATGCGTTGGCCGTGTTCGCCGATGAGGAAAAACCAATTGCCGCCCCAGGCAATGTCGCCGGTCACGGCGCCGTAACCCGGCACATCCACCTGCACGGCGGAGCGATAACGGTATGCCGGCACGTTGCGCACGCTCACCGAGTGGTCGTCATGCAACGTGGCCTCCACGGTGCCCACCGGCGTTTCAATGCGGTGCGTACCTGCCCCGATGCGGCCCAGGTGCGCCAGGGAAATCACCAGGCCGATGGTGCCGTGGCCGCACATGCCGAGGTAGCCGCTGTTGTTGAAGAAAATCACCCCTGCGCAGGCCGACGGATCGACCGGCGCACAGAGCAGGGCGCCGACCAATACGTCGCTGCCGCGTGGCTCTAGCAACGTGGCGGCGCGGTAGGCGTCGTAGCGGTCCGCCAACAGCGCACGGCGCTCGGCCATGCTGCCGGTGCCCAAGTCGGGAAAACCGTCGATCACCAGCCGGGTCGGCTCGCCGCCGGTGTGGCTGTCGATAATCTGGATGCGGCGCATGGGGCGTCTCCGAAACCGTAGAAGGTTCTGCAAGACTGAGCGTTCAGGCGTCAATCGGCTTGAGGGTTTTGCGCCGCGCGGATGACGAAATCGGCACAGAACGCTGCCACTTGGCTGTAGGAAAACGCGTGCTAAGGTGGCGCGCTGATTTTTCCGAGGAGCTGACCGTGCTGCGTTTTTCTTTAATTGCCTTGTTTCTCTGTGCCGCACCGCTGGCCAGCGCCGCGTTGCCTCACGAACAGTACCTGCCGCCCGACGACCAGAACCTGCGCCATGAAGCGCCAGAACAGCAGCAAGTGCTGCAAGTGACCGAGTATTCGGTGGTGGTTGGCAGCGAGCGGGAGTCGAACCAGCAACCCATTCCCATCACCTCACCGGCCTGGCTGCTGCTCAAGACCAAAGCCGTGAGCAAGGGCGCCACGGTTACGCAGGTGCTGGTGCGCTTCGAGACGGAAGGCAAAAGCCTCAAGCGCCCGGGCCTGGACGAAGCTGGCAAAACCCTAAACCTTAATTACCCGCTGGCGCAGTACTCCATGTTGCTCGACCTGCTGCGCAGCGGCGGCGTGTATGTGCAGTTTCTGAGTTACCCCAACGGCCACGTCTGGGCTGATCTGCACAGCGCTGCCCAGCGTGTGCGTTGAGCCAGCGCCCCGGCGCAGAGTAAACTGCCGGCCCGGCGTTCCCCCGTTAAGAGAAAAGACCCATGCGTAAAGACAAGAAACAGGTGATTGGCGAAGAGATTGGTGACGAGCCGATCAAGCTGTTCCTCGCGGTGGAACCGGCCGATGAGACGCCGCCGTCGCTGCACAAATTGGTCAAGGCCTACCGTGGTTTGCGCATCGACGACTTCGAGCGCTTTCTGACCTTCTTCGTGGAAGCCGGCTACGACCTCAACGCCAAAGATGCCAAGGGCAGTGATTTCGTCGCCCTGATTCAGGATCAGCGCCTGGCTGAGCCGTACATCGAGGCGATCAAAGCGGCTCGCGGTTGAGTGGGTTGGCAATGCTGAAAAGCCCGTCCAGGTGACGGGCTTTTTTGTGGGCGCTACGGCGTGACGGGCAGGGTGCTGGTGCTGCGGCAGGTGTCGACCAAATAGGTTTCGAACTGCTGAACAATCGCCGGCCAGCCCTGGCGGCTGGCATGTTGCCGGGCATTGAGGCGTACGCGGCGCAGGGTTTCCGGGTCTTCGAGCAGCCAGCAGGCGCTGTCGATAAACGCCTCTTCATCACCGGGCATCGCCAGCGCGCCGTTGTGGCCGTGGCGAATATGCTGCGCCGCTGCCGCCTGGTCATACGCGACCACCGCCAGCCCCGACGCGAGCGCTTCGAGCAGCACATTGCCGAAGGTTTCCGACAGGCTGGGAAACAGGAACAGATCGCCGCTGGCGTAGTGCGCGGCGAGCGCTTGGTCGCGCTGCACGCCGCAGAACACGGCGTCGGGCAATTCCTTTTGCAGGCCTGAGCGCTGCGGTCCGTCGCCGACCATGATCAACTTCAGGCGCTGCTCGGGGTAACGCGATTGCAACGCTCGAAAACTGCGCACCAACAGCGCTAAGTTCTTCTCGGCGGCAATGCGTCCGACATGGATGACCGCCAGCTCGCCGTCCTCCACACCCCACGCACGGCGCAGTTCGGCATTGCGTTTGGCCGGATGAAACAGCTGACTGTCGACGCCACGGGCAAGCAAATGCACGCGCTCGAAACTGCGCCGCTGCAACTCCAGGCTCTGACTGGCACTGGGCACTAACGTGAGTTGCGAGCGGTTGTGAAACCAGCGCAAATAATTGGTCAGCACGCGAGTCAGCATGCCCAGCCCGTAGTGGCTGCTGTATTGCTGGAAATTGGTGTGAAAGCCGCTGATCACCGGAATGCGCAAGCGCCTGGCCGCGCGCAACGCCGAAAGCCCGAGTGGGCCTTCGGTGGCGATGTACAGCACGTCCGGCCGCCGCCGTTTCCAGCGCCGCAGCAGTTTGTGCATCGACGCCTGCCCCCACTGCAAACCCGGATAGCCCGGCAACGGCCAGCCGCGCGTGAGCAACAACTCGTCGGTACTTTTCTGCCCGTCGTCCACGCTTTGCCGTGGACGCACCAGCTGCAGCTGATGGCCGCGCTCACGCAACCCCGCACACAAACGCCCTAGCGTGTTGGCGACGCCGTTTATTTCCGGAGGGAAGGTTTCGCTGATCAGCGCGATGTGGAGGGGGAATTGGCTCATAACGCCAGTCTCGGCTGGCGTCGTTTAAGCCGTATGACGTTAGCGTTGCACGGTTGTGACAGCCGCTGCCGAGCGCTCACGCACCCAAAACAACGTAGCCCCAGCCACTGCGGCCGGCATCATCACCACGTTGACGCCGGGAATCAGCAACGCCAGGTACACCGAGCCGCCAAAACCCAAACTCTGCCAGCGCTTTTCGCGCAGCCAGGCGAGCATTTCGTTCCAGCCGAGTTTGTTGTTGTCGGCCGGGTAGTCGATGTACTCACAACGTTCATTTGTTAGCCGTAGGCCGCGAAATCACAAGCCCCTTTCCCAAGGGTTGTGGCACAAATGTATCAGCAACGTGGTTCAGCAAGCGAGTGTCTGCGATGAGGTCCATTCAGTACGCACCTTCCACATTCGACGGATTGGCATAGATCGATAGTTGGCCTTTAATGAAGGCATTCTGATGGCAACCAAGGAGAGAGTGGGTGCTTACGCTTATTGAAGGACGGAGTGAAAAGGTCGCCGCCCAGAGGCAGTTTGCCAAAGGAATAGAAGCTGCTTGGACAGGGGCGGAGCGCCGTACTGTTGTATGGAGACCGTCCAGCAAAGTACTACCGATTGCACACAACAATCGCTTTTGGTTTGCTCAAATCAGGCCACACGACGACCAGCAAACACCACGTTATTGGAACTCATTCGGAGTCTATGACCACGCTGGTAACCTTCAAATCGTAGTGGAGATAAACATCCCGACTGAAAGCAATACGCGACGAGTTTCTGGCTTCTTTGCGAAAGATACTGTCACTGGTCAAATCTTTGTAATGCATGACGGTGGGGTAGGTGGAGGCCGGGCTGGAATCGGCCAAGAAAACTTTCTTCGGTGGACCAGCAAACAGCCAGTTCCAGTAATAGCCGCTGATGGCAGTATTCGGTTTGGCATAATTGTATCGGCTATCAATTACGATCTTAGCGACAATGTTTCATCTTTTGTTCAATCGGTAATGGACTTTAAGGCTGCTGTGATAGCTGGTGATTATATTGCAACTCAGGAAGTGGAAACTGGGTCCAGTTATCAAGAGTATTTTAAGGAGTTTTCAGGTCGTAAGAAAGGTAAGCGTGAACGTGAGTTTGAATACATTACTCGCCATGGTGACATAGTTCATGCGTTGTCAACCTGGGTAACGCAGCGCGGAGTTGGCTCAAATCACAGAATAGTGAAGAGCCAGTTAATCGACTTGGGGGTCGAGGATGATAAAAAGCAGCTTGTGAAAGTGTTTGAGGTTAAAACTAACTCTAGTCGGCAGGCGTTATATACGGCTATAGGGCAGTTATTGGTGCATCAAGGGTGTGGTAAACAGCTGACCCAAAAGTATGTGGTGGTTCCGACGGGCGAAAAAATCCCGAATGATATTGAATCTGCCCTAAAGAGCTTGGATATTAATGTTATATCGTTTGTGCTGCATAAGAATCGCGTCTCGATTGAAGGTTAGCTGAACTGTTGGTGGTGTTGACAGGAATCTAAAGCCATGGCGTTTTGACCAAGGTTTGATTAAAACAAGGATGTCGAATGTGAAAGAGTTATCTGTAGAGCTGGTTAACTGCTATGGCATCAAATCATTAAAGTATTGTTTCGATTTTGGCGCCATTGAAAGCCGGAAAAAGTCATTTGCAATTTATGCGCCTAATGGATTGATGAAAACGTCATTCACCAAGACTTTTGATCGTCTTAGTGAAGGTGTAGCTCCTAAAGAAGAGAGATTTAATCGCACTTCTGAATGTACTGTAACAATCGATAGTGATCCGATAGCGCAGCAGGCAATTTTTGTACTTAAAGCTGAGGTGGATATATCACAGGAAAGTCCGGAAATATCCAATATTCTGGTAAGTCCTGACAAAAAAGTTCGATACGATGCATTGATTATTAATATCGAGAAGCAGAAAGTCAAAGCGATTAATGCTCTTCAGAAGCTGTCTGGGGTGCCGAAGAGTGAAGTTGAATCAAAGATAATAGGTGATGTGGGGGGTAGCGATCTTATAAGCTGCCTGGATAAATTGGCCCAAAGTAATTCAATTGATTCGCCTCCATTGAGTTATAACTATGCCACCATCTTTGATGGTAGAGTTGCCGATTTATTGAATCGTCCCGATTTTTTGAGTAATGCGCATGAGTTCAGTGAGCGTTACCAAGAAATTTTCACGCAGGAAGGTACAATCTTTAAAAGAGATATATTCAATCCGATCAAAGCAGAGAAGTCTTTCTCTACTTTGAAGTCTCAGGGTTATTTTGAGGGTGGTCACCTTTTGTATCTTCAGGGTGACAATGGTCCGGTGGGTTTGGATGAAGTGGAAGCCAGAGTTAAATCAATTCTCTCTAAAATCGAAGCCGATCAACGTTTGAATTCAATCAAAAATGAAATTGCAAAGAATGTTCAAACGCAAGCAATTGCACGTATCTTTGAAAACCGGCCGCTTAGTGAGATCGGAATTTTGTTGGAGGGGTTAAAGCCCGAAAACCAAAGTGACTTCAGGAATATGCTTTGGAAAATGTATTCCGATGCGCCTGAGGTATCGGCCTATGTAAGTCTGTATGCAGCTGCAAAGCAAGAAATAAGCGATATCGAACTGGAAGCGGCGACTTTGGTGCCGGAGTGGACCGAGGCTGTTGAACTTTTCAATAATCGTTTTACGGATATGCCATTTCGATTGAACGTGGATAACCATGTTAATGCTGCGCTTGGCAAAGAAAAAGCGCGACTTGCATATGTGTTCAAGGATGAAGATGGGACAGAGGCATCACTTAAGCGTGATGATTTGAAAACCCTTAGTCAGGGGGAGAAACGAGCGCTTTATCTTTTGAATTTTATATTTGAAGTCGAAGCTAAAAGTAAGCTGGATCATGAGGCGGTGTTTATTATTGATGATATTGCGGATTCATTTGATTATAAAAACAAACACGCGATAATTCAGTATCTTGAAGATATCGAAGCCAAGAATAATGTATATCAAATTATACTTACGCATAATTACGATTTCTTTCGCAGTTTGACAAAGTTTGTACATAGAAAGCGTTGTTTGATGGCAAATAAACATCCCGGGAAAATTGAGTTAGAGGTTGCGCAGGGGGTAGAGAATTATTTCATAGGTATTCTGAAGCGTGATTTTTCTACCAATCTACGTGCCATGTGTGCGTCTATTCCATTCACCCGGAATATCATCGAGTACACCCAAGGTCATGATGCTTTGCCGTATTTGACTCTTACAAGCATGCTGCATCAGAAGCCTGATACTTCCGGAATAACGCATCAAAATTTTGTGGATATTTACAATTCTACGTTTGGTTGCAATCATCCCGGTAGCATAAAACCCCTCCAGGAAATCATCTTCGAGCAAGCTGAGGCGATTATTGCTAATCCGGTACAGAGTGGACTGAATCTTGAGGACAAAGTGGTGATGTCCATCGCGATTCGGTTAAAGGCTGAGTATTATATGCTTGCTCGGATTCGTGATGAGTTGGCGAATCCCAATTATTGGTGTACGGATAACAGTCAGTTCGGAAAGCTCCTTGGTATTTATTCCAGAACTTTTTCCACCTGCCCTTCGTTATCAACGCTGCGAAAGGTTAGTGTTACTGTTAGTTCAAATATTCACCTCAATTCGTTTATGTATGAGCCTATCCTCGATTTGTCGACGGGGCATCTGGCTGCATTGTATGCTGAGGTCAATTTGCTGTAGGGCTTTAGATTTATAGTTAGTAGGTGTATATCAGCATATTGCTTGATACTTCTATGGCCTGGCGAAATATATTGTAATTTATGGGTGGGGTTTATA
This sequence comes from Pseudomonas sp. AC136, assembly GCF_979258585.1. Lineage (NCBI taxonomy): Bacteria > Pseudomonadati > Pseudomonadota > Gammaproteobacteria > Pseudomonadales > Pseudomonadaceae > Pseudomonas > Pseudomonas sp. AC136. Next base: position 2,075,841 of record NZ_OZ409865.1, on the reverse strand, counting down.
TGGTTTTTTGATTTTATTTATACCTAGTTTTTCGATAGTGCGTTTAATGCCGGTTGCTGACCATTGTTTGCCTTTGATAGTTTTCAGGTTTTTTATATTCAAACAGTCAGCTATTCCCTGCAATGTTGTAATTTGGTCGAACATGCATGATTTGATTTCTTGCTCTATGGATTTTGCGAAAGCGTAAGAGCTTTTCTGACGAGCAGCCGTAGCGATCTTATGGGATTCCATTGAGTGCGCCAATTGGCGGCCTGCATCACGCGACATTATTTTTATTTTAGCTTCGACATCTCCATTCTGCGCCCGTTGTTTCAATGCCTTCAATGCGTCTCGCGTTCGGTTTGCAATAAAGGTTCTCTCTTGCTCGGCAAGTGCTGCATATAGATGTAATTGAAATTTGTCTGCTGTTGGCATAGTTGCGACTCTGAAATCTATCTCTTTCATAATTCGCGCAACATGTTCTACATCACGACTCAATCTATCCAACTTAGCCACTACCAGAATCGCTTTTTCCGTTCTACATGCGTTCATGGCTTTCATAAATTCCGCACGATCGCCCGGAGTAATTGAGCCGCTAGCGGTATCAATGAACTCTCCGATAATTTCCCAGCTGTAGCTATTCGCTGCGGTGGTTATATATTCACGTTGGGCTTCAAGTCCTAGGCCTGATCCGGCTTGACCTTTTGTTGAAACCCGCAGATAGGCAATTACTTTCATGTAAACGGCTCATTGGCAATGTATATCAACAATATTACATTTCCTGGACGGTGGTCAACGAAATGATAAATTTCAGTTTGTGCTTAACGATAATTGATCTGGTTTAATCGATAGATTTTGGTAATTTCGGCTTGTCGTTAGGTCACTCTGTGCGTTGTGTATTCAAGAAGCGTTTTGGATGATGGTGGAGCAGCGGACTGGTAGAATGCACCACTGATTTTTGTACGTGAGTTTCGCGTATGCATTGTTCCTGTTACGCAAGTCATGTAGTGGGTGTTATCAGTGAAGGGTCAACAGATTTGCAGACTGCATATAACAATGGAAAGCCGAGTGGCTTTTTCGGTTTAGGGGGCAAGGAATGAAGTCCGTTGAGCTTTTCGCTGGGGCTGGTGGTCTTGCAATGGGGTGTGAAATTGCCGGATTTTCGCATTCTGCGGTGGTGGAGTGGGACAAATGGGCGTGCGACACGGTTCGTGAGAACCAAAAGCGTGGTTACCCTTTAGTTAAAGATTGGACTCTCCACGAGGGTGATGTGCGGGGATTCGATTGGACCAGTATTCCCGAAGGCATCGAATTGCTTGCCGGTGGTCCCCCTTGCCAACCATTTTCCATTGGCGGTAAGCACGGTGCCTACGATGATAGTCGCGATATGTTCCCGGCAACGGTGGACGTGATTCGACGACTCAAACCAAAGGCGTTCATCGTTGAGAACGTCAAAGGCCTCACCCGTGCCGCTTTTGCAAACTACTACCAGTACATTCTGCTTCAGCTGGAATTTCCGGAATTGCCGCGTAGAAAGGACGAGGGTTGGTACGACCACCTGATGCGCCTTCAAATCGAACGCACGTCCGGTAAACGCAAGGGTAAAGGGCATACCTACAACGTGGTGCCAACCCTCGTGAATGCTGCGGATTTTGGTGTGCCACAGAAGCGCGAAAGGGTTTTCATCGTCGGTTTCAGAGACGACCTTGGCGTTGAATGGTCATTCCCAGAAGAAACCCACAGCTACGATGCCTTGCTTCATTCTCAGTGGGTCACTGGTGAATATTGGGCCAGGCATAGCCTGCGAATGCCTGAGCTGCCTGCCAAGCTCTATTCGCGTGTACGGAAGCTAAAAACCGATTTATTACCCATGGATAAACTTCCTTGGCGGACGGTTCGTGACGCGATTTCCGATTTGCCGGACCCCGAAAGCAAAGCCGCCGTAAAGGTGCCAAATCATGCGTTTCAGGGCGGTGCAAGATCATACCCTGGGCACACTGGCAGTCCGCTGGACTTACCTGCTAAAACGCTAAAGGCGGGCGATCACGGTGTGCCTGGTGGCGAGAATATGCTGGTCAAGGATAATGGCGATGTCCGTTATTTCACCGTACGTGAAAGCGCTCGGATTCAAACCTTCCCCGATGGGTTCCGCTTTCATGGCAGCTGGTCGGAAACGATGCGTCAGCTTGGAAATGCAGTGCCCGTTCTGCTTGCACAGCAGGTCGCTTCGAGCGTCGCTGAAAAACTGGCAATTGCAGAGCTAATTGCGATTCAGAAATCCGTTAAGAAAGTGGGACACGTCGCATGACAGGGAAGGTCGTTCCATTTAACCCGTTGGACAAGAAGAACCTAGGTGCAAGTGTTGCGGAAGCGCTTTTATCCAAAGAGGTGCATCCGCTTAACGCTCTACCATCCTTTGACGGTGCTGGGGTTTACGCCATCTATTACACAGGGGATTTCGCTGCATACTCTCGGCTAGCTTCGCTGAATCAGAACGGGCAGTTCATGCTACCTATTTATGTAGGTAAGGCTGTTCCAGCCGGGGCGCGAATGGGGGGGGATTTGGGTACTACGCCGGGCAAAGTTCTTCAGAAACGTCTGAAGGAACACGCCGATAGTATCCGTGCTGCAGAAAACCTAAGCATTGATGATTTCTACTGCCGCTTTCTGGTGGTGGATGACATCTGGATACCGCTGGGTGAGTCATTGATCATCGCCAGGTTCACCCCTGTCTGGAATTCACTCATTGATGGGTTTGGCAACCATAACCCTGGCAAAGGTAGACACGCCGGAATGAGACCCCGCTGGGACGTATTGCATCCTGGTCGTTCCTGGGCGATGAGTCTCGCCGACAGACCCGAAAAAGCGAAGGACATTGCAGATGATGCCGCAACCTACCTCCGTGAACGTACGCCGAGCCTGTCTACCCAATTCATTCAAGCCGAAGGCGAATAGCAGATAAGGCACTGCCAACGCAGCTCAATGCAACGCTTTTGGCTGATTCAACTGATGTTCAACTAACGGTCGAAGGAGTGACTGAATGCTGCTCGGAATTGCTCGCAAGCGAAGGCTCAAAAACATCGTGACACTTCGTCGTCATATCAAAATGATAGGTTCTGACCTTCGCCAATTACATCGCCAGCGGTTGTGTCTTGAAATCGAAATCTCGGAAGCCGAAAAATCAAAACCCAATCGGATTGCACGATTAGTCGCTGGTGCACGTACTGTTGCTAAGGCCAGCGTAGTAGTGGCGGGTGGGGCAATAGCTGTCGTCAGCGGTCAATCTGGCGGCGTTGTGGGAGCAGTAGGGGAGCGTGTCGGTCACGAAATATTGGGCGCTGCTGATTGGCTTTCGAACCCGTCAGGTGACGTTGTAGCCGCATACGATGAACGGATGAAAAGCGCCAAACTTAAGCTGGCCAGTGTTGTTAAAAGAACACACAAGACACAACAAAATTTAGCGTATTACGCTGACAGCCTTGCCCGTCTGACGGATAGAAGTGTCTACCATGATCTTGCTGTGCAATTGGCGGGATATGCCTTGGTGATAGCCTTGCCGGCGATCCTGGTTGCGATCTATCTGCAAAAAATTCAATCGGTACTGTCGAGTCTGTAGCCAGCAGCTGAGTCCTAACCACGGATCGGTTAGTTTACTTCCCCCCCAACAACTTACGAACAGCTTTTAGTACTTCAGCGAGCTGTTCGCTCTCATTGTTACGGAACACCAGCTCACAGATTTCCTGACGGATTTGCGACGCGCTCATTTGATCGTTGTCGTCCAACTGTACAAGCTGATGTAACGGAATTTCTAGCGCTTCAGCCAGCATCACCAACGCATCGAACCCCGGCGAATTCTCACCGCGTTCGAATCGGCTGATTGTCATCGGTTCGTAGCCGCACCGCTCTCCAAGCTTGGCTTGGGTCATACCCTTAGCCTTCCTCAGCGCTTTAATACGAATGCCTAACAGAACTGACGCTTGCTGATTCATTGGGCCACCAAATCTAAACCGCAATGGTTACCGGCCCGGGCGCTGTCATGAACAACACGTGGTGTTAGTTTTATGTTGAAAACTAGACCTGTGGCGTTAGAATCTGCTCCGTAAATTGTCGTCTGTCGGTACACAGACGAATCACGTATCAAGGAGCAGTAATCGTGAAAATCCTACTAGCCATATTTATCGCAGCATCCAGCACGCCAGTTGCTTTCCTCGTCGGTTTCATCGGTTACCGGATGCACTTATCCGCAGATATTCCAATGGCATTTGCGCAGGGGGCTTTGGTAACCGTCGCGATGCTTCTGCTGGCGTCGGTTCTGTTTCTTTGGGGAATACCGTCGGCACTGAAACGACTGAAATCCCAGCACCAGCAAGGTGTTTGAAAATGACCAAATCTAAATCTCTGCCGTTGGCTATTGGCCTGAATCTGCTTCTGCCAGGATTGGGTTATGTCTACATGTCTCGCTGGATTCTAGGCATCGCTGCGTGTGCGCTGATCCTGGCGATTTTCAAATCGAACGCTGCTCAAAATATCTTGATGGTATGGGCATGTATGAATGTGGTGATGGCAATAGATATGGTGATGTTGCACAGCAAAAATCAAAAGAAGATCGAAACTCGCGCCACCGTCAAATGTGGTTCGTGTGCCGAGCTGATTTTGAAACAGGCGAAGGTTTGTCGTTTCTGTAAGGCGTCATTCAAATGATGCCGCTCACACGGCGCTATGCCGCGATCCTAGGAGGTGTTTTGCTTAGTGGTATGGCATGTGCTGGTACGAACCAGGACCCCACTCAAACGGACTTTTACAAGCACGCTACCGGCCAGGATGAAGACGCAGTTAGGCAGCAACAAGCTGCTCGGATGAAGGCTGAAGCATACGAAGATTTTGCTAATGAATGGCAGCGTACAGGCAAGGGTTTGAAGGAAGAAAACGCGGTTGATACCAAGCAGGTAGTTAAAGATTGGAAAGCCAATCCTGCGCGTGCAACGATCAAGTACGACACACGAAACATCTATAAAGGTGTGCTCGGGCGGATCGCGGTTTACGATAATGCGGTCAACATGATCATCGACCCTGACACCCCTAGTGAAGTGGTTGTGACCCTGTACCGGCTGCAATCCTTATTGAGGGTCAAGAACGGCAAGCCGGAAGTAGAAGACGTGGTGCCGCAGATGCAGTTTGCAGCCCGCTATGATCCTGGCCAGCGGTTCTACTTCTTTTGCCCGAAAGCTACTCCCCTGTTCGGGAAAGTACATTTGCTTGAGTGCATAGCTGTTGAGGCAAAGCTAGCTGAAATGCCGTAATTCCCACGAATGAGAAGGGCCCATATGGACTCTTCTTGTCTATACTTTGAAGTAGCTATTCCTGATGTACTTTCCGGTGGTCTTTGATGCTGGCGAAAATTTTCTACCATTTATAAGGTTCAGTAATTGACTACGAAATCTGAATTTCGGCTGCGCAATAAAACTATTCAGTGAGTCAATAGGTATGAATCCATATAGCGTATCTTCAAGTTTGTTTTTTGTGGCACCTCTTGATGCGATTCCAATAACCTCCATTGAGTCATTGAAGACGGGGCCTCCGCTGTTTCCCTCCATTAATGCGACATCAATTAACCATAGCTCTAAATCGACCTGTCGTCGAAATTGAGTAGTATGCCCCTTGGTAATGTAGTGAGCAGTATCTTCCCGAGGTTTCGGAAAACCTATGGACAATATCGGGTCCATGGGTTTAATAGGTCTTTTGGTTGACCTGTTCAATAGGGGTATTTTGTTGAACTCCGGTCCAGGGTGAAATACAGCCAAATCAGCTTTGGAGTCAGCATGAATCAGCTGGGCCGTATACTGCTTACTATCCCCGTGACGTTTGAAATATATCATATTTGGTGCTGATGCCTGGTCAACGCCGTTTATTACGTGTTCGTTTGTGACTATTCCAACACCTTCAAGCAGGAACGCTGTGCCATAACTATAATTAGTTAAGTTTTCTACGGAAAAAATAGAATTACCCAAAATTTCTTGCGGGCTTTTCTTAAACTCAATATTTGGCTTTCCTATGGCGACAGTGAACTGATAGGCCAGTCTGCGATAAACAGTGTCTGTTCGGCCGCGAATCATTTGAATGTAGTTCAAACGTCCTTTGACGATTTTTATGAACAGGTCGCCGGAGTCTTTTTTGACCCTTTCATTTTGTCGAGCAGGTACGCTTTTTTTGCCCCCATTTATTATTTCAAAATATCTTTCTTCAGCGAGCTGCGCGCCGTATCTTCTGAGCGCATTAATCATAGAGCTTGTAAGGCGTATATACTCGCGAGGAACATTTGGAAACTTATTTACGACTAGGCCTGTCACCATTTGACGCTGTAAACGGTTTTGAAGTCTGGTCTTCTCTGGGTTGATTTTGAACCCATTTACCTTTATTACTTTTTCTAACTCTTCACCAGGAATCGCTCTGCCGTCTGCTGTAACCTCCACAATGGCCGGAGGTAAATGTCTAAGCGAGCTAGTAAACGAAAAGGAAATGTCATCTGCATAGCGCGTCACATGGCATTTATTGATTTTTGCTAATGCCTGAAGTTGCGCGTCTAGTTTTCGGCAAATCATGTTTGATATTAAAGGAGATATAGGCGAACCCTGCACAAGGGTTCCTTCGTGACAGCACATGTGGGCTACTACGGTCGCTACATTATGAGGCGCGTTGAATGGCGGAGCCATCATAAGGTTCTTAATGCGGCCGAAGTGTATGCTTCCAAAGAAGTCTTTTAAATCGATGTTAAATACGAAATTTTTGTTCGCATGAAGGATTGCATTGGATTTAATGCTTCTTCCTTTTATGAAGCCATGGCTTGATGATTTTGGTGTGTAGTATGGTTCTAGCTTGGAAAGTAGTCGTCTTTGTAATGCTTTCATTGCCCGTTTCGGAGCTTTGATAACGCGTTCGGAGCCATTCTTCTTGGGAACTGGAAAGCTTTTATAATGAATTGACTTCGTTTTGTATAAGAATTTAAGAAGGATTTCTTGATCAACTTCTAGCAGCTTGCATAAGCCGTAAAGGCTTTTGAGGTTGGGTTCGAGAATGTTGTCGAAGATTTCATCTAAATTCATTTAAAGGACCGAGTATAGGGGCTATTTTGTCTTTTACACTCATCGCCAAGCTGAATAATACTTCAAGGCGCGTAACGGGCAAAGCTAACTTTGACTAGACCACCGCATATAGTCAGTGGAAAGTTAAATTTTGCCCCTATACTCGGTAGGTAATTGATATCAGTGCGCTATGCCCCTGTCAAGGACGTGTCCGTTGTGGGACACCTGATCAGAGTGGGTTGATACATGAGTGAATGAGTTGCTTGGGTTATTCCCCAGACTTCGCCGACATCAATGACCTTTAGCAGCTTGTCACGGCGTTCAAGGGCGCAGATATCAACGACACCCCCTGTTGACTGTTGCCATCGCGTGATTTGCGAGCTTTGCGAGCGTCTTTGACGTGGCAATACCCACACCCACAGGTAAGCCGGTAGAACGCAACACACGCGCCCTGACGGCGTGCCTTTCCAGTGGCACGGTCATACCGGTTAAATCGGCGAAGCATTCATCAATGCTGTAAACCTCGGTCGCCCGAACCATGGATTCGATGACAGACATCATCCGTTCGCTCAATGTGTGGCGATCCGATGCGCAGCAGATCATCCAGCGAGATTTCATCTCCAGGTGATCCTGAGCTGGCGATGGAAATCCTGCTGACACCTTGCTGGAGTAAGGCGAATTGAAGGTGGTGGCGCCGCCGGCTGGGCCAAGGATGTGGGCGGTTGTCATGTACGTCACCTTGGAATGTAGCTGTATGTATATACAGTATTTATTCTCGGGCGTCCGGTGGTCAACGTCTGGTGACGGGTGGGGGGAAAAATGGGTTAACACCCAAGAGGTGGAATCGGGCTGACCGTAATCAGTTTAGAAGCGCAAGTACAGTCATGCCCAAAAGGCGGATGCTGAAGCGGGGGTAAGAGTTATTCAATTGCCTTACCGAGTATCACAGCTGAAAAATGGGCGAAACCAAAGTGTTGGACTTATACCATGGTTTAACGGAGTGGCCCGCTAGGGCAAATACGATAAGTGTGTTTATAACCTGTACCCACCAAATAGTTAAAAACTGATTGGGAACGAAGTTCCCGCCGAGCCGTAGGCGAAGGCTGACTAGTACGGTTTAGGTTCGGAAAGTCCTTATAAACCTTTAAGGTATTAACGCACTATGAATGTCTAAAAAGGGTCAGCGTTCCTTCGGACCGCTTCCCGAACCTACGGTTCTATTACTGTTCTGGTACGGTTTAGGTTCGGAAAGTCCTTATAAACCTTTAAGGTATTAACGCACTATGAATGTCTAAAAAGGGTCAGCGTTCCTTCGGACCGCTTCCCGAACCTACGGTTCTATTGCTGTTCTGGTACGGTTTAGGTTCGGAAAGTCCTTATAAACCTTTAAGGTATTAACGCACTATGAATGTCTAAAAAGGGTCAGCGTTCCTTCGGACCGCTTCCCGAACCTACGGTTCTATTACTATTCTGGTATGGTTTAGGTTCGAAAATTCTAAAGTATTAATAGCCGGTGACATTCGGGTATGTTGATGGCTCAAGCGGCTAATTTAAGTCGTCGCCGAATGTCCGATACCCAGGTTTTGCTCATGTTGAGCTTCACCGCTATTTCTGGCGTCTTTAATCGTTGCTTGATCATATCCTCCGCTTCAATGTGTTTTTCGGATTTTGGCCGACCTAGTGGTTTTACGGCCAGTTTGAATTCTAAGTCTACGTATATCTTCGCATTCGGTAGATGCTCCTTCAGGAAGTTTGCGATTTCGTGGTCTACTACAAAAAAATTGAATTTTTTTTCACATAGGGGATTCCGAATGCCGGTTCGGAACACGTTTTGTAACGCTACCTCGAGTTTGTTCGTAGTCTTCCAAGCGTCATAGAAATTACCGCTTGGTATTCCGTACTTTTCAGACAGATAGACAAACGCTTTCGACGCTAACGTCGGTGGGTTCCCGTGAATGGCAACGAATGCATTTTTATGATGCTGAAGGTTGTTGATTCCGCGACTGTCGTATTTGCAGGGTATGAACGTGTCGCCCAAATCAATCGATGCCCATGAATGAGTGAAAAACAGACATTGCTCATTTGGTATTTTAGCTTTTACGGAAGCGGCCATCTTCGAGAGCACAGAGGTTATATTGTCATCGGACGAAGTTGCAACGGTCTTTGAAAACTTCTTTGTTTTAGGTAGGGTTGGGTATATTGCTACTTCCGGGTAATCCTCACGTGGTTCAGGTGTAAAAAATGATCGCTCATAACCTATTGTGTTCAGCTTTGCATAAAGGTCAAAAACGGTGCCTTCAATGGTGGCGGTAAGTAGATCAACCCGTTTTACTTTCGATATTTTTTCAAAGAAATTTGATTCAATGACAGCGCAAACCACCCGCAGCCCCTTTTTTTTCGCTGCTTCGTATATCAACACGGGGTGATCATCTAATAACGCCTGATAGATGGTTCCTATTTCAGCACTTATAGTAGGACTTGCTAGTTTATTACTATCATCACGTTTTTTTGTAAGAGCAACTTCTTTTTCGACGTCTGGACGCTTGCCGTGACGTATTTTCAACTGACCATGAATCTCGTGTAACAGTCCAAGGTCGTCAATTTGTGTTTGATTGAACGTATTTAACGCGAACTTAAGTATCGTGGGAGTCTCGTCGACGATTAGCCACCAGTCCTTCAAGTGCTTTTCCGAACACGTAGGAAATGTTGCGTGTTGGCAGATAATAAAGTTGATGTTGCTGTCAGGTTTCAGTGCTTCGTCCAGATCAGCAGTGCAACTAACTCCACGTTCAACTTGACTGTCAATTCTGTAAGCATCCACACCCTCGGATTTCAATCGTCCAACAATTTCTACTGCTAAATCAATCGTTGGGGCGCAATAAATAATTTTATTGCCCTTCTGAAGGATGCGTGACATTGATTCAATAACTTTTTTTGATTTTCCTGTCCCCGGTAATCCGGTCGCTAAATGTATGGTTGTCGTTTGCATGGTTTCTATTCAGATTTTAATGGGCGAGTGGGTGCGCAGCAGGCAATCATGTGACTGCCAAGATACGTAACCCGCTTGTTTTGATGTCGCCCATGGTAAAACATCTTCAACCAGGATTAAACAAATTCGCCAATAAAAATTAGCTTTGTCAAGATTATTTCTATTGTATTAAACGGCCCTTGATAAAATTCACTTATAGGCCTTTAGATGCAGGCTTTTCGGAAGGTCGACAGGGGTACAGGGCAATGCAAAGCTATTAATAGATAATTGATGCAATCCTCACGTGAGTAATGATTGATATCTGTGTATTTGTTGTTACGAAGGTAACAATCCTGCTGCTTTTGCAATGCTTGGAAATTTATTCATTTCCGTCGCCATACGTGACAACGGGTTGATGCCGTAGTCATCACCAAGATTGTTTGACGCATGCCCTGTGATCCAGTCGCTGACCTCTTTGGGAATACCGACTTCGCGAGCAATGGTTTTGAAGGTATGACGGAATGCGTGAAGGGGATGTCTGCCGGGTCGGTACACGCCACATTGCTGGGTTATGGGGCGCCACGCTTTGGAAACGATGCCAGCAAAACCATCTGAAACCTTTGTCAATTGGGGGAACAGTCTTTGATCCGTGTGGGTACATTTCAAGAGCTCTAGCAACCCCAATGCCACTAGGTCTGAATGAATCGGTACGTTGCGGCGACTGCTATGGTTTTTCACCGATTGGTCAGGTTTGTCGTCGTTGATCCTAAAGTACCAATGCCCGTCGTCATTCCGACGAATGTCGTCAACATACAATTGCGCCGCTTCTTCACGACGCATTCCAGTGTAGGCGGTTAGTAGGGGAATCCAGTACACCGCGTTGCCTGGTCGTCCAGATACATGCTGACAGCGTTTAAATTGTTCACAGCTGAACATCGTGATCAGCTCATTCCATTTGTAGCCCTTGTCATCGTCAAATGACCGCTTGGGTTTGGTTGTACCGATCCGTTTGTGAATGCGTGATGCACTGACCGGGTTTTGAATCAGCCAGCCCGAATCCACGGCAAAAGACAGCACAGACGAAATCCGGGCGAGCAACAGCTTGGTGCTAGACGCTGCCAATGGTCCCGTTCCAGTCGGTGGATTGATTAGTTCAGCTGCGAACGAATGGATGTTTTCGGGCGTGACGGCTGTGATTGACTGGTTGCCAATGTTCGCTATCAGACGATTCACTGCACGGCTGTAATCCACCGAATGACGCGTTATGACGTGTTGAGGTTTGCCCGACATCGGCAGCGAGCTGACATAGCGTCTAAGCACCTCAGAGAGCGTTATAGGCGTATGGCCGATAGTGCGTAACTCGGGTCCAACTAGCGGGGCTGAAATACCGTTTAACGTGTTTCGGGTGTTTTGGAAAAGCTGTTCCGATTCGGCATACGCAGCGAGAAATGCAGCCTTTGCGACCTGCGGGTCTCGTGTATTCAGTGATCGGCGAATTTCGGTTTTGCCGAGGTCATCGCGAAGGTCATCGGGCACCCGTCGGCGTAAATAGTAGATTCCAGAATCAGGATGCCGGAATGGTTGTGCGATCAGTCCCATGTGTACCTGCCTTATGTATCAGTTGCAGGAAAGGGACTGAGATTTCACGTCTAAGGCATGACGCCGATTAGGTACTGACCACAACCGCCGGGCTGCGTTCACGCACCCAGAACAACGTGGCGCCAGCAACGGCAGCAGGCATCATCACCACGTTTACGCCGGGAATCAGCAGCGCCAGGTACACCGAGCCGCCAAAACCCAAACTCTGCCAGCGCTTCTCGCGCAGCCAGGCGAGCATTTCGTTCCAGCCGAGTTTGTTGTTGTCGGCCGGGTAGTCGATGTACTGCACGCACATCATCCAAATGCCGAACAGCACCCACAGCGGTGCAGCGATGATGTTCAGGCCGGGAATGAAGGAGAGGATAAACAGGCCGATGGCACGCGGCAGAAAGTAGCCCAACTTGCGCGCTTCGCGGCCCAGGGTACGCGGCACCATGGCGACCAATTCGCTCCAGCGGAAGGGCGGGAAGTTGTCTTCGCCGCGCACCACTACTTCCACTTTTTCTGAGAGAAAGCCGTTGAACGGCGCGGCGATGATGTTGGCCAGGGTGGTGAAGGTGAAGAACACCATCAGGAGGATCAGCACGAAGAATATGGGCCAAAGAATAAAGCTCAGAAAGCTCAGCCAGCCGTCCGGGTTGGGCATCAACGCATGGAGCCAGCCGTTGAATTGCTGGGTGGCGAAGACGATCAGGCCGACAAATAAAATCAGGTTGATGGCCAGCGGCAGCAACACGAACAGGCGCAGGCCGGGGCTGAGCACCAGCTTCAGGCCTTCGCGAAGGTATTGCGGGCCGGAGAGGACGGGAGCGGGCATGGCGTTTTCCTTGAATAAGACCGGCCGACCTTAGCGCCTTCGCTCAGGGATCGGAAGCGGTTGGCTGTAACGGTGTGTCTGAAGCGGGATAGCGTTCGGCTATGACGCACATAAGTATTCGACATTTCCTAGATAACAATCGGCTCCGTAACCTTGCCGCCATTGCCGTCCGCTAGCGGACACGGTTTACGGGACTGCCCCTCTTCAAAGCCTTCCCCAAGTGCTCGGGTGGTCTCTTTTTATTTCCGGTGATGCCGGAGGAGGCGGTCCATGGCTGTTCGTCACGCTCGGGTGATTATTCTCGGCTCCGGCCCTGCCGGTTATTCGGCGGCGGTGTATGCCGCGCGCGCCAACCTCAAACCGCTGCTGATCACCGGCATGCAGGCCGGCGGCCAACTGACCACGACCACCGAAGTGGATAACTGGCCTGGCGACGTGCATGGCCTGACTGGCCCCGCGCTGATGCAGCGTATGCAGGAACATGCCGAGCGTTTTGAGACCGAGATCGTCTTCGACCATATCAATGCCGTCGACCTGGCCGGCAAGCCGTTCACGCTCACCGGCGACAGCGCCACCTACACCTGCGATGCCTTGATTATCGCCACCGGCGCCAGCGCGCGTTACCTGGGCTTGCCATCCGAGCAGACGTTTATGGGCCAAGGCGTTTCGGCCTGCGCCACCTGCGACGGTTTCTTCTACCGCAACCGCGAAGTGGCGGTAGTCGGCGGTGGCAACACGGCCGTGGAGGAAGCGCTGTACCTGGCCAACATCGCCAGCAAAGTGACGTTGGTGCACCGCCGCGAAACCTTCCGGGCAGAGAAAATTCTGATCGACAAACTGTATGCGCGAGTCGCGGAGGGGAAAATCGAGCTCAAGCTCAATGCTTCGGTAAACGAGGTGCTCGGCGACGACAAAGGCGTAACCGGCGTGCGTTTGCAGCACAACGATGGCGGTACATCAGAGCTGAAAGTGGACGGGGTGTTTATCGCCATCGGCCACACGCCAAACACCGCGTTGTTCGAAGGGCAGTTGGCGTTGAAGGATGGTTATCTGGTGGTTAATGGCGGGCGCGAAGGCAATGCCACGGCGACCAGCATTCCGGGCGTGTTTGCGGCAGGCGATGTGGCTGACCACGTTTATCGCCAGGCCATCACATCCGCCGGTGCGGGTTGCATGGCTGCACTTGATGTAGAGCGCTATCTGGAAGATTAACGGTCTTGAGGCTACAGCCGCGCTGCGTTGCATGGCTGTAGCTCCGAAACCCTCTACTGCGTGATGGCGACGATTATTCTTTGCGCCGATGTCAGGCTTCTTCCGTGCTATTGAGCTCGTTCAACGCTTCTGGATTTTTAAAAGCTTTCGCGAAAACATCTCTGTTCTTCGCCATATAAATCCCGATTTCCTCAACCTGCTGTTCGCTCAGCGACGGCACGGCTTTTTGCAGCACCACGGCCAGTGATTCGGCCAGTTCGAGCATCTTGTCGTAACGATCGGCTTCGGCTTTATCCATGAACAAGCGCTCCGGATCGCGACTGCTGCGGTACACCACTTCGACGGCCATTCATCACCTCACCTTCTAGCAACAATTACTGTGTATTTATACAGGTAGGCGAGCATAAAGGACTCGCGCCTGGTTGAACAGTGGCACCCCGCAATCAGGGTTTGGGCAACGGCGAAAATTCGATAGGCACCCAGGCAAAGCCCGTGCCTCTTTTGCGCACGTGGCCGATGCCGGGGAAGGGCAGGTGCGCGCCGGCGACCAGGAATTTCTCTGCCGAGGCCTCGGCGAAGATGTGTTTGCGCGTGGCGATGGCTTGTTTGGCGTCGCTGTCGAATTCGATGGCCACTTGCGGATGGGCGAATTGAATCGAGTGGCTGTGCACCACATCGCCCCATACCAGCAACTTGTGCCCTTTGGAGGTGAACATGAATCCGCTGTGGCCAGGGGTGTGGCCGTACAGGGCCATGTCTTTCACGCCCGGCACCAGCTCGCTGCCGTCGGTGAACAGCTTCAACTTGCCGGCGGCTTTATAAGGCGCGGCGCTGGCGGCGATCATTTTCAGCCGTGCTTGTTTGTCGGCAGGTGCCTTTGCCAGCAATTCCGGGTTCAGCCAATAGTCGGCTTCGGCTTTGTTGAGCATCAGCGTGGCGTTGGGAAACGCGCGTTCGCCCTTGGCGTCGAGCACGCCGCAGGCATGGTCGGGGTGCAGGTGGGTGAGTAGCAGGGTGTCGACTTGTTCCAGCGTATAGCCGGCCGCTTCGATGTCGCGTTGGACGTTGCCGAGGTTGTCGGTCAGGCACTTGCCGGCGCCGCTGTCGACCAGCACCAGGTGCTCGCCGGTGTTGATCAGGAACGCGTTCACGGCGGTTTGCACGCCGTTGGTGGCGTCGAGGAACTGCCGCGCTTGCGCGCTCTGGATGGTGTCGGCGCTGGCGCCCTTGAGCAGTTTGTTGTTGATCAGGTTGAAGCCGTCGTACAGCGCGGTAACTTCAAAATCGCCCAGGGCCAGGCGGTAATAGCCGGGCACTTGGGTGTTTTGTTTGGCCACTGGGGCGGCAATGGCGAGGCCGGGGTGCACGAGGCTGAACGCGCACATCAACACCAGCACAATCAGCAGCAGCGCCTGGTGCGTGCAGCACACTGGATTTTTCATCTTCAAGCTCCCTTGCGAAGTGGTCTCAACCACCATAGACGGACGTGGGCCGGACGCAGGTTATCGCTGGGAAATAACCGCCGTGTCCAGCCCCCTGCGCTGTCACAGACTGTTTCAATGCGCTCGCCATGGCCTTTAACGTGCATATGAGCTTGTCATCTGCTGGCCATACCCTTGGCTGCACAGTTCCTCAAGGAAGCGCGTGTTGAAAATCAAATGGGCGGAACACCTCAAACAGTCCATGCATGGTCTGGCCGAGTCGCTGGGCGATTTGCTGGTGGAGAGTTTTCACTACCTGGCGCTGTTCGGCATCGGTGGCATAACGGCGTGGGCGGCGGTCACGGCGTTTTTGCAGATGATCGAAAAAGGCCACATCACGGTCGACGACATTCTGCTGTTGTTCATTTACTTGGAGCTGGGTGCCATGGTCGGCATCTACTTCAAGACCAACCACATGCCGGTGCGCTTTCTGATTTACGTGGCGATTACGGCGCTCACGCGGTTGCTGATTTCCGATGTGTCACATCATCAGAGACCGGATATGGGCGTGGTGTATGTGTCGGGCGCGATCTTGCTGCTGGCCCTGGCGGTGTTGGTGGTGCGCTATGCGTCGTCGAACTTTCCGTCGGTGACGGCGAAGGGGGAAAGCAGAAGCGCCTCGTCCTCACGTTCGACTGAAGCCGAAGCCGCGGACACCGACTAGGCGCTGTGCTCTAACAGGCAGGTTGAGAAATACCGGCGTTAAACCGCAGCGTGTTCGAGCTCGATGCGTTGTTGCAGCGAGCGGATCACGTTGCGCAGGCGCTTCTCGTCGTTACGTTGGTCCGGGCTGATCAGACGCTTGGCTACCACGGTCTGGTCTTCGGACAAGGTCAACATGATGCTGCCATCGAGCCGCTCGATGCTCAGGTTGACGCGGTATTGCGGGTGGAACGCTTCGGTCAGTAACTGAAAGGGATTGTGCATGGTCCATTACCTGTTTGCTAAATAGGGCTGAATAAAACTTGGCAGGGGCAGGTAGTTAAAACAGCCTGGTTTGCACACCAGTTAGGCAAGTCTTGTTATTCAAGTCTTGGTTGTTGACCGGTCACGCTCGTACAAAGTTCTAGTCTTCGGACAAGATGTTTTTAGCGCGCCGTGTTTCAGCGTAGACGGCCTTCGGCAAAGCTCAAACTTTCCCTTCGCAATTATTTTAATAGCACTTACTGGCCCAGTAGTGGCACCGGATGCTGACTGCCCGGTTAAGGGGCAAGTGGTTGTTTGCGGTGCACTTTTCGCTTAAACGGCCGTGTGAATTCGGGGGTGGAAAACGGCCTTCGTCGTGCGCGGAACTGCCAAGTCGAATAAATAACGACCTAAAGCCTTTCATTCCCGACCGCCTGTCGCGTTGCTGGCGAAGTTGGCCCCCGACTTGCGAAGGGGTTAAGCAAGTAATGAACAAACCGAGGTATGAGGCCATGGTTAATCCCTTTAAATACGTCAGCGACTCTTTTAAGGATGAGTTCCTGGTGCGTTTCAGCATTGGCGGCCCGGATGGCAGCGCAATGCTTTCGCTCTCCAACGATCAAGGTCGCGTGGCGCAGCGGATGTTGAGCAGCGATCAGTTGGCCGATATCGAAAAACTGGAGCAAGTCATCACCAGCATCCGCTTTGGTCTGGCCATCGATCAGGGGCGCGGGTTGTCGTGCCTCGGCAAGTTGAGCCCGGCGGCGAACGAAACCTTGGTCTGAGCCGTGACGTGCGTGACACTGTGTCTTAATTGAAATATATTCGCATTTAAGAACGTGTCGCTCATTCAGGTGCTGCTGTGCCGGCTCACTCCGCCTTTTCCTCTTTTCTGACCGCGCTCTACCACGACCATCATCGATGGCTGAACGGCTGGCTGCGTCAACGTACGGATTGCCCGCACAACGCCGCGGACCTGGCGCAAGACACCTTCGTGCGTGTGCTGCTGCAACGCGAAAGCAAACAGCTGCGTGAGCCGCGCGCCTTTCTCGCCACCATCGCCCGTGGCTTGCTGGTGGATCATTACCGCCGCGCCAGTCTGGAACGCGCGTATCTCGACGCACTCGCCGTGCTGCCAGAGCCAGAAGTGCCCTCGCCGGAATCACGCGCGCTTGTACTCGAAACCCTGATTGAAATCGACCGCCTGCTCGACGGGCTGAAACCGCGCGTGCGCGAAGCCTTTCTGCTGTCGCAGCTCGATGGCCTGACCTACCCGCAGATCGCCGAGCGCATGGGCCTGTCGCTCAGCTCCATTCAGCAATACATGACGCTCGCGTTCAGCCACTGCTACAAGGCGCTGTATTCATGAGCGCGCCGCTGAACATGGCCGTGGTGGAACAGGCCATTGCCTGGCGCGTGCGCTTGGCCTCGGGCGCGTGCGCGGCCGATGAACTCAGCGCCTGCCAGCATTGGCGTGCGCAACACCCGGACAACGAATTGGCCTGGCAGCGCTTGGACGCTTTGAGCGGACGCTTCGCGGCCGTGGGCCCAGGTGTCGGCCGCGCCACCTTGGACGGCGCCCGTCACGACCCGCAGCGGCGCCGTGCCCTTAAAGCGCTGGCGGTTCTTGTTGCAGCCGGCGGCGCCGGGGTGATCGCACAGCGCAACGATGCCATCCAGCCGTGGCTGGCCGACGTGCGCACCGGTATCGGCGAGCGGCGCAAGGTTGTTCTGCCCGACGGCGGCCGCCTGCACCTGAACGCCGGCACTGCGGTGGACATCCAGTACACCAGCGAGCAGCGGCTGATCCGTCTGTACCAGGGCGAAATCTTTGTCGAAACCGCCGCCGACCCGCAGCGCCGCCTGTTTTGGGTGAATACCGCCCAAGGCCGTTTGCGTGCGCTGGGTACGCGCTTTCTGCTGCGTGAACGTGGCGAGCTGTGCGAGGTGGCGGTGTACGAGGGCTCGGTAGAGGTGCATCCCGGCGATGGCAGCAACGCCAGCGTCATCAATCAAGGCTGGCAAACGCGCTTCAGCAGTCACGCGGTGCAAACGCCGCTAGCGGTAGAAAGCGAGCGCAGCAGCTGGATGGACGGCGTGCTGGTGGCGCGGCACATGCGCCTGGCCGATTTCACCGCCGAGTTCAGCCGTCAGCGCCGTGGCCTGTTGCGCTGCGATCCGGCTGTGGCCGAGCTGCGTATTTCCGGTGTGTTCCCCCTGGATGACAGCGAGCGTGCACTGCAAGCCGTGGCGCGAACCCTGCCGGTTCAGGTGCTGTATCGCACCCGTTGGTGGGTGACGTTGGCGGCCGTTTAGAACCGTTCATGTACACACCTTGTTAAAGACAGAGTGCCATTCGGACACGCGTCGATTGCAATTTCTTCGCCGATGTAAATAATTCCCAAAAAGTTTTGCAGGTTTTTCGGAGTTGCTCGGCCTCCCTTCCGCTAACCACTTTTTCTAGCCGAAGGATTCGTTCATGGCCGTTCTTTGCACTCCGCATCTCCTGGCTCGCGCGGTGCGCGTGGCACTGCTTAGCGTCAGCCTGCCTCTGGCAGCGCTGCCAATGGTCGTCAGCGCTGCGCCCGCCAACCAGAATTACCAGATTCCGGCGGGTTCGCTGGACAACGCCTTGAACGCGTTCGCCCGGCGTGCCGGTGTGCTGCTCAGCTTTGACCCGCAATTAACCGCCGGGCGCAGCAGCGCTGGGCTGAACGGCCAGTTTCCGGTGCAGCAAGGGTTCGCCCAATTGCTCGCTGGCTCAGGCTTGCGAGCGGTGCAGGCCAGCGATGGCAGTTTTCGTATTGAACAGGCGCCGGCCCTAAAGGAGGGACAGGTGGAATTGGGTGACGTCAACATCAACAGCAGCAGCCAGGTCGACTCTCCCGTCGGCCCGGTGGGCGGTTATGTGGCCAAACGCACCCGAGTCGGCACCAAAACCGACGCCTCGATTCTGGAAACCCCACAGTCCATTTCCGTGGTCAGCCGCGAACAAATGGAAGCCCGTGGCGTAACCACCGTTGAACAAGCGTTGCGCTATACCCCAAGCGTCAGCGTGCCGTACGGCTACGACCCGCGTTACGACTGGATGAGCCTGCGCGGCTTCGACTCGAAAAGCTCCACCTTCGTCAACGGCCTGCCATTGTCGCGCGGCACCTACGGCATGATGCGCCCCGACACCTATTTGCTGGAGCGCGTTGAAGTGCTGCGCGGCCCGGCCTCGGTGCTATACGGCCAAAGCGAGCCGGGTGGGGTGATCAACCTGGTGAGCAAACGCGCCCCCGATACGCCGTTGCACCAGGTCAGCGTTCGCGCCGGCAGTGATGAGCTGGGCGAACTCGCCGCCGACTTCGGTGGCCCGCTGGACGACCAAGGCACGTTGGCCTATCGCGTGACCATGCTCGGCAACGACATGAACGGCCAGGTCGACAAAACCGACAACAAGCGCCAAGCCTTCGCTCCGACCCTGACCTGGAAGCCGAACGACGACACCGAGCTGACGCTGCTGGCCACCTATCAAAAAGACGACGGCAACTTCGCCTTCAGCCGCGCCTTCGCCCCGGAGCTGATGCAAGCCTTCCGCCTGAAAGACAACCGCGACCCCGATTTTTACGAAGGCGACCCGAACTTCAATAAGTTCGAACGCACCCATGCCTCGCTCGGCTACGAGCTGTCGCACCGCCTCAACGACGTGTGGTCGCTGCGCCAGAACGTGCGCTACGAAAACATGAATTACGACTACCGCTACCTGAACAACATCGGCGTGCGCTTCGACGGCCGCACCCTGACCCGCAGCGCGAACGTGAAAGACGAGCAGTTCAGCGCCTGGTCGATGGACAACCAGGCCGAAGCGAATTTCGACACCGGCCCGGTGAGCCACGACCTGTTGCTGGGCGTGGACTGGCGCCGGCTCGACAACCACGAAATCAGCCGCCTGGGCACTGGCCCGACGCTGGACCTGTACAACCCGCAATACGGCCTCGACGTGCCGCTGCCGGCCAAAGATTCCGACAACGACATCATGCGTCGGCAGACCGGCTTTTACGCCCAGGACCAGATCAAGTTCGACGAACACTGGAATCTGCTGCTTGGCGGGCGTTACGACATCGCCAAAGGCGACACCACCAGCAACCTCAACGGCAGCCGCGTGAGCCGCGATGACGAAGCCTTCACCGGCCGCGTCGGCCTGGTGTATGTCGCTGACAACGGCTTGGCGCCTTACGTCAGCTACAGCGAGTCGTTCAACCCGACCACCGCCACGGATCCTGTAACCAACCAGCCGTTCGAGCCGGAAACCGGCAAGCAATACGAAGCGGGCATCAAGTTCCAGCCCGAAGGGCAGCGCAGCTTTGTGAGCCTGGCGTTTTTCGATATCACCAAGCAAAACGTGGTCAGCACCAACCCCAACAACATCACCGAAGTGCGTCAGGTGGGCGAGGTGCGCAGCAAAGGGTTTGAGATCGAAGCGCTGGCCAGTTTGGCCGAAGGCCTGGACCTGACCGCCAACTACAGCCGCACCGACGCCCGCGTGCAAAAGAGTGTTAACGCCTGGGAAGAAGACACGCGCATGCCGTATGTGCCGCGTGAATCGGCCGGCGCCTGGCTGGATTACACCCAACCGAGCGGCCCGCTGGCCGGCCTTGGCGCAGGCTTTGGTGCGCGCTACACCGGCGAAACCTCGTACACCGGCCGCAACGCCCTGTATGGCTTGTACGGCCCGCGCATCATCAACGTGGAAACCGGCGGCTACACCCTGTTCGACGCCAGCCTGCACTACAAAATCGACGGCCTGAAACTGGCAGTGAATGCCAGCAACCTGGACGACAAGGAATATTACAGTTCGTGCACCGAGCAAGCCTGCTACTACGGCTACGGGCGCACAGTGACCGCGAGCGCGACCTATGACTGGTAACGCTTGGCTATGAAGGAGTCCCGTGAGTAACGCTATTTCGAGCAAAAGCGCCGCCGGCAACTGGAGAACGTCTCCGGTGCTGGCGACCACGTCGCGCATCATCGCGGCCATCTTCGCCGGCTATGGCCTGGCTTACGCCAGCACCATGTTCCTGACGGTGTACCTGCCGCTGGTGCGCAGCGACCGGGTGGTGTTCGCCAGCCTGGCGAGTTTTATCGTCTACGCGGCGGCCATTATTTACACCTTCGCCGCCCGGTCCGCCTCGCGGGCCTGGTTGGTGTTGGTGGGGCTGAGCGTGGTATTGGCGGCAGCGGCGTTGGTCGCGGGTGATTTCGGAGCACGGCGATGAGTTCGGCAGAGAGCACGGTAAAAAACAAAAGTTTGCGTCAGGCCATGGCCGGGCTGCACACCTGGGGCGGGTTGCTGCCGTCCTGGTTGCTGTTCGTCATCTTGTTCGGCGGCAGCATTGCCTGCTTCGACAAAGAGCTGGAAGTGTGGATGCGCCCGACCCTGCACCCGGTTGGCGAAACCTCGCTGACGCTGGATCAGGTCAGCGCCTGGGTGCAGAAACAGGCACCGAAACCGCCGCACGCCATCTGGATGCGTCCGCCCGACGAGCGCCAACCTTACTGGTACGCCGGCTACGAGCCGCAAAACGAGCTGGAGCCGTTTGTTAGCTTCACCCTCGATCCGCAAACTGGCGAGGTGCTGCCGAAAACCCTCGGCGGTAACTTCTGGTTCACCCTGCATTACAACCTGTTTGGCGGCATGCTCGGCATGTACATCGTCGCCATTGCCGGCATGTTCATGCTGGTGGCGCTGGTCAGCGGCATCATCATTCACCGGCGCATTTTCAAAGATTTCTTCACCCTGCGTCCCGACGCCAACGGCCAGCGCGCCTGGCTCGACGCACACAACCTGTTCGGCGTGGTCGGCCTGCCGTTCCACCTGCTGATCGCCTACACCGGCCTGGCGATTTTCGTCACCTTCTATATGCCCGCAGGCTTGAAGGTGGGCTACAAGGGCGACATCGAAAAGATGTTCTCCGAAGTGCAAGGCCAGTTCGGCCGTGAAGAACTCAAACGTAAAACCGACCACGCTGCCTCCATCGACAAGCTGGTGCTGGACGCCAAACGGCGCTGGGCCGCGAGCGGCGAAGGCGGCACCGAAACCGGTTGGATCAGCGTGCACCACCCGGGCGACAAAGCCGCTGTGGTCGACATTCGCCGCTACGACCGCTCTCGCGTGGTCGACTTCCAATGGATCATGTCGTACGACGCCACTACAGGCGCCTTCCTCCACGAACAGAAACCCTACAAACCCGGCTACACCGCGTACGCCTGGCTGACCAACGTGCACATGGCGCAGTTTGGTGGCGCCATCGTGCGCTGGCTGTACCTCGGGTTGGGCCTGATGGGCTGCGCCATGGTGGCCGGCGGCTTACAGGTGTGGCTGCGCAAGCGCGAAGCCAAAGGCGGCTGGGGCGTGGGGTTTGTGCGCGCCATGAACGGCGCGGTGCTCGGCGGCTTGCCGATTGCCAGCCTCGGTCTGCTGTACGGCAACCGGCTGATTCCGAACACCGTCAACCTGCGCGACCACTGGGAGGCATACACCTTTATTGGCGTGTGGGTCGCCGTCGCGCTCTGGGCCATCGCTCGCCGCAACAGTGGCCGGGTAGGGCGAGATCTATTCTCCGTCGCTGCCGTGTTGGCGTTGGGGCTGCCGGCGCTGGACGTACTCACCGGCCAACCGGGCGCCCTGAGCGCCGCCATAGCGCGCGGTGACTGGCGCGTGCCGGGCATCGACCTGGCGATTTTTGCCGTCGGCCTGCTGTGCGCGAAATTGGCCTGGTGGCCGCGCGTGGCCAAAGAAGCGCCGGTGAAGGTCCGCGCGAAACGGGAACGCCGTGAGCTGGCAGAGGAGAGCGTCTGATGTTGTTTCTTGCTTTCGGCCTTAACTATCTGGGCATGACAGCCCTGTGCCTGGCCATGTCGCGCCACCATAAAGCGCTGCTCAACAGCGCACCGTCCAACGCCCGCACCTACGGTTTGCGCGCGGTCGGCGCGTTGTTGCTGGCGCTGGGCATGGCCTTGAACATCATCGAGCTGACTGCCGACATGGGCATCATCACCGGGCTGTTGCAGCTGATGCTCGCCGGGCTGAGCGTCGGCTTGCTGATGGCGTGGCGCAGCGGCTGGGTGCTGCCGCTGAGTGGGATTTTGCCGCTGAGTGGGTTGATCGCGTTGTTGGCATGAGTAGCGGCTTTAAACCAACCCACCGTCATCCTCGCGAACGCGGGGATCCAGGCTTTGCCGGCCACTGAATATACCTGCAGCACTCTGGATTCCCGCCTGCGCGGGAATGACAGTTTTTTTGTTCGGTTACGCTTTCAACGCCGCCCGATATTCCCCAGGCGTTGCCCCCAAGGCACTGCGAAACCTATTACTGAAATGACTGGCACTGGCAAACCCACACGCCAGCGCCACATCCCCCAGCGGCAGAGCAGTGTCTTTCAACAAATGCTGAGCCCGCACCAGACGCCGCGCCAGTAGATACCGGTGCGGCGGCACGCCAAAGCTTTCCCGGAACATGCGCGCAAAGTGGTATTCCGACAGCGCCGCCAGCGTGGCCAGTTGGCCCAGACTAATGGGTTCGCTCAGGTGCGCTTCGATGTACTCGCCCAGCACGCGGCGCAACGCCGGCGCCAGTCCGCCCTTAAGCCGCAGGTTTTGCCGCTGGCCCACCTGGTTGAGTAGGGCATGGCTGATCATTTCGTGCGCCAGGCTGCTGGTCAGCAAACGCTCGCCGGGCTCATTCCAGTTCAGCGACGTGAGTTGGTGGAAGCGTTGGGCTTGCAGCGGGTCGTCGACAAAGGTGCCTTCGCGCAATTCCACTTCCCGTGGCTCGCGGTCCAGCAGGCTGATGGCGCTCAGGGCGAAGCGTTCGGGGCTGATATATAGGTGCGCCAGGCGGATGTCGCCGTTTATGACCCAGGAAGAATCGTGGCCCACCGGCATGATGCACAACTTGCCCGGCGCGCCTTTTTCGCCCGGTTTTTCGCGGCGAAACGTGCCGGTGCCGCCAGCCAGATAACACGACAAGGTGTGATGACTCGGCCCCTCGTACTCGCGCGCGTCGTGGTGGTTGCTCCACATGGCGGCGCTCAAGCCGTCGCCCAATTCGGCGCAATGCTCCAGCTGCGCATTGGGCGAGCTGTTGAGCGCTTGGAACACCTGAATGTGAGAAAGCTGCGACATGGCACGGGGCGCTGACGGGGGGCGATGACGGCTATGGTAACGCCGACGCACGTGGCTGCCAGCCGCCGCCGGTAAATAAGCGCAAGTTTGTGCAAGCGGGCGCGAGGTGAGCTGAGCAGACTGCCGGCATCGCTCAGGAGCACTGCCATGAACCTCTCGTTGTACCTGCTTACCGTGCTGATCTGGGGCACCACCTGGATCGCCATCAAGCTGCAAGTCGGCAGCGTTGCCATCCCGCTGTCCATCGCCTATCGCTTCGGCCTGGCGGCGCTGGTGCTGTTTGCCGTGTTGCTGCTCAGCCGCCGCCTGCAACCGCTTAACCGCCGCGCGCAATGGCTGTGTCTGGCCCAGGGGTTGTGCCTGTTCTGCGTGAACTTCATGTGCTTTTACACCGCCAGTCAGTGGATTCCGAGCGGGCTGATCGCCGTGGTGTTTTCCACCGCCACGCTGTGGAACGCCATTAACGCGCGGGTGTTTTTCGGCCAGCGCATCGCCCTCAACGTAATGACCGGCGGGGCTCTTGGCCTGGCCGGGTTGGCGTTGTTGTTCTGGCCGGAAATGGCCGGCCATGAAGCCAGCCGCGAAACCCTGATCGGCCTGGCATTGGCGCTGTTCGGCACGCTGTGTTTTTCCGCCGGCAACATGCTCTCCAGCCTGCAACAAAAAGCCGGCTTCAAACCGCTGACCACCAACGCCTGGGGCATGCTCTACGGCGCGCTGATTCTGAGCGGCTATTGCCTTGTAACCGGCACGCCGCTGAGTTTTGACGCGAGCGCGCAGTACGTGTGGTCGCTGCTGTACCTGGCGATTCCGGGTTCGGTGATTGGCTTCACCGCGTACCTGACCCTGGTCGGGCGCATGGGGCCGGACCGGGCGGCGTACTGCACGGTGCTGTTTCCGGTGGTGGCGCTGAACATCTCGGCGTTTGTTGAGGGTTACCAATGGAGCGCACCGGCATTGATGGGGCTGGTGTTGGTGATGGTGGGGAATGTGTTGGTGTTCAGGAAGGCGAAGCCGGTTGTGGGGGTGGCGTTGGCGCGGTGACCGAGGTTTGGTCCGGCCCTCACCCCTAGCCCCTCTCCCGCCAGCGAGAGAGGGGAACTGAACGGCGTTCGACGCTTGATCTTCGGTCGGCTCCCTATCCCGCTAGGCCGACCGGGCAGGCGAGAGGGGCCGTTGATCTTGATCGACCGGCCATTGACCCAATTCTGACCCACGGGTTTAATTCCCGCTCTTCCAACGGAGCACGCCCCGTGTTAACCCATCTCGACTCCCAAGGCCGCGCCAATATGGTCGATGTCACCGACAAAGCGGTGACCTTCCGTGAAGCCGTGGCCGAAGCTTACGTGCGCATGCAGCCGCAGACGCTGCAATTGATTCAATCCGGCGGCCACCCCAAGGGCGACGTGTTTGCCGTCGCGCGCATTGCCGGTATTCAAGCGGCGAAAAAAACCAGCGACCTCATTCCCCTGTGCCATCCGCTGATGCTCACCGGCGTCAAAGTCGAGCTCAACGCCGAGGGCGAAGACCGCGTGCATATTCAGGCGCGGTGCAAATTGTCCGGCCAGACCGGCGTGGAAATGGAAGCCCTGACCGCCGCCAGCGTTGCCGCGCTGACGCTGTATGACATGTGCAAGGCCGTGGATCGCGGCATGGTGATCGAGTCGGTGCGCCTGCTGGAAAAACTCGGCGGCAAGAGCGGCCATTTCAAGGCCGACGAGGTGCAGTGATGATCCGCGTGCAGTATTTCGCCCGTTACCGCGAGGCCGTCGGCATCGACGCCGAGCAAATAAACGACACCAGCGCATTCGCTACCCTCGACGCCCTGCGCCTGCACCTGCTGGCCCGTGGCGGCGTATGGCAGGTGCTCGGCGAGCAGAACCTGATGTGCGCCCGCAACCAGGAACTGTGCAGCCTCGACGAGCCCCTGGCAGACGGCGATGAAGTGGCGTTTTTCCCCACCGTGACCGGAGGCTGACATGGCCATTCGCGTACAAGCTGCCGCCTTCGACCCGGGCCTGGAACTCAACACCATGCACGCCGCCAATGCCGGCGTGGGGGCGGTGGTGAGCTTTGTCGGCTACGTACGCGACTTCAACGATGGCCGTGATGTGTCGGGCATGTTCCTCGAACATTTTCCCGGCATGACTGAAAAAGCCCTCGGCAAAATTGCCGACGAAGCGGGCCAGCGCTGGCCGCTTTTAAAGGTTGAGGTGCTGCACCGCATTGGCCGACTGGAACCGGGCGAGCCCATCGTATTCGTCGCCACCAGCAGCGCGCATCGCCAGGCCGCGTTCGAGGCCTGCGCCTTCATCATGGACTACCTGAAAACCCGCGCGCCGTTCTGGAAACAGGAAGACACCCCCGAAGGGCCGCGTTGGGTTGAAGGCAAGTGCAGCGATAAGGATGCGGCGCAGCGGTGGGAGAAGTAGGGGCAAAAGCATCGCCCGCCCACGGTCTGTAGGAGCGGCTTTAGCCGCGATGCTTTTTTCACCATCCTCCCGCGCGCGGCGGTCTGACGTTCGGGGGCTAGGCTCGCCCAGGCGTGTGTATTTCCCTGACAAATACTGGATCCCCGCGTGCGCGAGGATGACGGAGGTTTTGTTGGAAGATTTCCGTCAATCATAAAAAAGCCCGTCACAAAGACGGGCTTTTTCGTAAAACCACCAGCGCTTTAGTGCTTACGCGGCACCGGCGTCAGTAACTCGGTCGGCGGCGTCTCGCAGTTGATCTTGCGACCGAGCAATTCTTCAATCGCCGGCAACTGATACGAGTCGTCTTCCCCGGCAAAGCTGATCGACACGCCACTGGCACCCGCGCGGCCGGTGCGGCCGATGCGGTGTACGTAGTCGTCCGGCATTTCCGGCAGGGTGAAGTTGATCACGTGGCTGATGCCGTCGATGTGAATGCCGCGCCCGGCCACATCGGTGGCGACCATCACGCGAATCTTGCCTTCGCGGAAGCCTTCCAGGGTTTTGATGCGTTTGTGCTGCGGCACGTCGCCAGACATTTGCGCGGCGCTCACGCCATCACGAAGCAGGCGTTCTTCAATGCGGCGTACTTCGTCTTTGCGGTTGGCAAACACCATCACGCGTTCCCAGTTGTTCTGGGTGATGAGGTTGTACAGCAGCTTGTATTTGTCGCTGCCGGCGACGGCGTAGATGTGTTGCTCCACGCTGTCGCTGGCGACGTTTTCCGGCTCGATTTCAACAATGGCCGGGGTGGTGGTCCATTGCTTGGCGAGGTTCATTACGTCTTCGGTGAAGGTCGCGGAGAACAGCAGCGTCTGGCGCTCGTTCTTCGGCGGCGTCTGGCGAATGATCTGCCGAACCTGCGGAATAAAGCCCATGTCGAGCATGCGGTCGGCTTCGTCCAGCACCATCACTTCGACCATATCCAGGTGCACTTCACCGCGTTGGGCGAAGTCCAGCAGGCGACCCGGAGTGGCCACCAGAATGTCGCAGTAACGCGATTCGAGCTGCTTGAGCTGCTTGTCGAAATCCATGCCGCCGACAAACGACATCACGTTCAGGCCGGTGTACTTGGTCAGTGCCACGGCGTCTTTGGCGATCTGAACCACCAGTTCGCGGGTGGGGGCAATGATCAGCGCACGCGGCTCGCCCATGTAGCGCTCTTTCGGCGCTGGGGTTTGCTGCAGCTGGGTGATGATCGAAATCAGAAACGCGGCGGTTTTGCCGGTGCCGGTTTGCGCGCGGCCGATGGCGTCTTGACCTTTGAGCGTGTAGCCGAGCACTTCGGCCTGAATCGGCGTGCAGTACGGGAAGCCCAGGTCATGGATAGCGTGCATCAGCTCGGGCGACAGGGCGAAGTCGTGAAAGCGGGTTTTGCCGGCTTGCGGCTCTACGGCGAAGTCTTCCAGTTTCCAGGTGCTGACCACCGGCGCAGGACGGGCGCGGCGCGGTTTTTCGGTTGGCGTGGCAGGCGCGCTAGGCGCTGGAGCGGCGTCGGTGTGCTCGGTTTTCGCTGCGCGTGGCGGCCGCGGCTGGCTGGTGCTGGCCTGGCGGGGGCTGTCTACGGCAGGAGAGGACGCGGAAGAGGGGGCGGCAGGAACAGACGTCGGCTGCTCGCCTTCGCCTTTGCCAAACATTTTCTTGAGTGCTTTGAGCACGGGAATCTCTTCAATTGGTTAAGGAATGAACGCCCGCCAGTGTAAAGCAATAAGCCGGTGCGGCGAAATGTTGCACGCAACCGGCTCAATATCTGCTAGCGACAGACGTTCCGTCCGTTCACCTCACGCCTCTGGCAGCGTTTGCAGCAACAGGCGCTGCACGTTGCCGCCCATGATCGCCGCGATGTCTTGCTGGCTGAAACCGGCCTTGAGCAGCCCCTCGGTCAGCTGCGCCAGGCCGGTGCTGTCGAACGGGGCATGAATGGTGCCGTTGAAGTCCGAGCCCAAGGCCACGTGCTCCACGCCCACTTTGTCTGCGGTGTAGCGAATGGCTTTGACGATGGCCGGCACGCTGGTTTCGCACACCGCCGTTTCCCAGAAACCGATGCCAATCACGCCGCCGGTGGCAGCAATTTTCTGGATGTGGGCGTCGCTAAGGTTGCGCGTGCCGGGGCAGGTGCCTTCGACGCCGGTGTGGGAGACCAGCACCGGGCGGGTGGCCATGGCGAGTACGTCATCAATCAATGGGCGCGAGGCGTGGGCCAGGTCGATGAGCATGCCTTTCTGTTCCAGGCGCGTAATCACCTGACGCCCCAGCGGGGTGAGGCCGCCTTTATCCCAACCATGGGCTGAGCCGCCCACTTCATTGTCGAAAAAGTGCGTGAGGCCGGCGATGCGGAAGTCGGCGTCGTACAGGCGGTCGACGTTCTCCAGTTTGCCTTCGATCACCTGCAAGCCTTCGGTGGCCATGATGCCGGCGACGCGGTGCGGGTCTTTTTTCCAGGCCTCTATAAAGGAAGCGAGGCCGCTGCGGGTTCTGATCACCACCAACTTGCCTTCGCTGCCGGCCGCCGCTTCGTTGAGCTTCTGGCTTTGGTACAGCGCGCGTTGCAACAGGCTTTTCCAGGTGTTGGTCGGCCAGCGCTGAGCCATGACCAGCAAGGTGATGTCGTCGCTGTCGCTGCCGTTTTTCTCGTAATTGAGGTTGTGCGGGGTTTTGGTCACGGTGGAAAACACCTGCAAGGCCACGCCGCCTTCGATCAGGCGCGGCAGGTCGGAATGGCCGTAGCTCACGCGTTTGAGCAGGTCGCGCTGCCACAGCAACTCGTCGTTGTGCAGGTCGGCGATAAACAGGGTTTTGTGCAGGGTTTCGGCTTGTTCGCTGGCGGGGTAGGGCGCCGGGTTTTCCACGCTGTTGAGCGTGCGGTCCAGGTACGTTGGCAGGCTGAAGAAAACCCCCAAACCAATGACCAGCAGAACCAGTACCACAATCGATAATTTGCGCATGGGGTGCTTCCGAGCTTTGTAATTGTGGGCGCGACTCTAGCAAATCGCGCAGAAGGCGTGGGGCTGGCCCCTGTCCCCTAAACGCAGGTGAGCGCGATAAATTTAGCCGCGTGTCGGTGCTCAAGCTCCCTCTCCCGCCAGCGGGAGAGGGCTGGGGTGAGGGCCTGCCGTTACGCTATCTCGGCATTCGTCGGAAACCCAACCAGCGTCATAAGCCTGGAGTAGAATCCGCCGCCGTAGCGCCCCGAATCCGGTCGGCGCACGGTTAGCCAGGGCCTTTCGAAGTGGCCCTGAAGGTGAGGTTGTTGATGTCGCTGCAAACGCTGTTTTCCCTCGCGTTGTCCCACCCCGCTCAATCGATTAACGCGCTGGCCCTGTTCTTCGCCGTCGCCGGTAGTTGGCTGTTGATCGCCACCCATATTCGTCAGCGCCGTGCGGTGAGTGGTCTGGTAGCCGACAGTGCTGAACTCGCCGCGCTGGATATCTCCACCCAGCAGCTCAATCGTTTTTTCACCAGCTTTGGTTACGCATGTTTGGGTATTGCGCTAGCGGTGTCGTGGTTTAGCACCCAGGTTTGATCGAACGCCACAAACAAAAAAGGCGGCCCCCGAATAACCGGGGCCGCCTTTTTTATTGCTTGGCTGAGGGCTACAACGGCAACCCCGCCTTGATGCGGTACTGATTACCCACCGGCTTTGCGTACTGCACCACCAAATAAGGCCGCTGCTCGGCAGGGCAGCTGTCCAGGCGCTTTTGCCATTCGGTCTGCGCCGCCGCCAATTCCTCGGCAGGAAACAACTCGGTGGCATCCGGCACCTGCAACGTCGGGTCGCGATCGGCCCATTGCGCATAGGCCAGGTAGTGCGCCGGGAACAGGCGGTAGCCGCTGAGAATCTGCCGGTCCATTTCCATTGCCAACTGCTTGGCGTCCTCGAAGCCTTCGGTTACCGGCGGTGCGAAGTTCAAATGCACGCGGCCTTTGTAGCCGGTGATGCCTTGGCCGATGCTCTTGTCATCTTCCCCGGCCGCCTTTTCGTAGCTGCCAGTGCTGGCGCGGATGTACAGCTCGCGCGCTTTGGCCTGGTCGCACGGGTCGTACTCGTAGCTGATGGACACCGGCACCAGATTCAGCCCAGCAATCACCTCGGCGAACGGCTCGTCTTTGCGGCTCATGTGGAACATCTTGAGAATGGCCGAATCGGTACGGTCGTCACCGTCCTTGGCGCGGCCTTCGGCCTGGGCGATCCAGATGGACTCACCGTCGTTACGAATCGAATGGTTGATGTACGCCGACAACAACTGAAACGCCGCCAGCTTCTCGCGGCGGCCGGTGATTGAACGGTGCACGATAAAGCTCTTGTTCAAACGCATCAGGTCGCTGACAAACGGCTTTTGCAGCAGGTTGTCGCCGATGGCAATGCGCGGCGTCGGCAGGCCGGCGTGGTAGACAGCGTAATTGACGAAGGCTGGGTCCATCACGATGTCGCGGTGGTTGGCCAAAAACAGGTAGGCGTTGCCAGCTTTCAAGTGCTCCAGGCCGCTGTATGTGACGCCATCGGTGGCGTGCTCAATGCTGCGGTCGACGTACACCTCAACCTTGTCCTGCAACGCGGCCACCGAATTGATCGAGGCAAACTGCGAACGCAGGCGGTGGGCGATCAGTGGCTTGAGCAGCCAGGAAAAGTGGCGAGACAAACGCGGAAAACGGAAGTGGGTAATGATCTGCAAAAACGCGGGGTCTGCCAGCAGGCGCGCCAAAACGGCAGGGACCTCGGCGTCAGCGTACGGTCGGATGGCATCGAATTCGCCCATCATGCTCTCTTGTTCTGGGAGTGGAATGGCACTGTGGGTGCGTGGTCAGCAATAGACCGGCGATTATACAGACAAGTCACAGCGCAGCTTGCGCCTTAATAATTAGGCGAAACGGCGGCGTCTGGAGTCTTATGGTTAACACCTCAACCTGAGAGGCTTTGCCCATGCTCGAAACCCAGTTCTACGACTGCCCGTACTGCGGCGAACCCGCGGAAGCGGTGCTCGATCTGTCTGGCGGCGATCAGCAGTACATTGAAGATTGCCCGGTGTGCTGCCGGCCCATTGTGTTTGATTTGCGTACCGATGGGGACGGCTGGGAGTTGGATGTTCGTGCGGAGAACGACTGATGCAACGCATATACGAGCCACAAGATTTGCTCGAAGCCGAATTGCTCACGCGCATGTTGGCCAGCGAGGGGGTTGAAGCCCACGTCACCGGCGGTCACCTGCTCGGCGCCGCCGGTGAGCTGCCGGCGTTGGGTTTGCTCGGTTTGATGGTGGCCAATCAGCAGGCCGAGCACGCGCGCAGCCTGATCGCCGCGTACAATGCCGCGCTGCCGTTGCCGGGTGAAGAACCGCCCGAAGACCCGCACGGCGTGCTGCTCTGTTGATCCCTTCTTTTTGTGAGCCCGTTGCCTGATGTGTGGACGCTACGCCCTGTTTCGTTGGACGCCCGCGCTGGCGGCAATTCCTGGCTTTCCTGCCGCGCAACAGCCGGGCTGGAACATCGCCCCGGCCAGCCAGGTGCTGATGCTGCGTCAGGTAGAAGGCGAACGACACGCCGCCCTCGCGCGTTGGGGCCTGACGCCGCCGTGGCTCACTGACCTGTCGAAAACCCCCGCCCACGCCCGCGCCGAAACCCTGGCCGAACAACCGATGTTTCGCGAGGCCTTTCGCCTGCGTCGCGCCCTGCTGCCGGCCAATGGTTTTTACGAATGGCGCGGCACGGTGCGCAAGCGGCCTTACTGGATTACCCGCGAAGAATCGCCGCTTTATTTCGCGGCTGTCTGGGAGGCGTTTCCGGTGGAAGGCCACACCTACCTGAGCGTGGCGGTAGTGACGCAGCCGGCGAATGGCTTGCGCCGACCGCTGATTCTCGATGCCCGGGGCCAGGACGTCTGGCTGGCCGACGATGCGCCACTGCCGGCGCTGCAGGAATTGTTATGCCAGCCCAACCCGGTGTTGCGCGAGCGGGCGCTGGCGCACTTTGTGAACGACCCAAAACTCAATGCGCCGGAATGTCTGACACCGGCTTAAGGCTGCTCGGGGAACAGGTTTTTGTCGCTGAATTGCGCGAGCAAATGGTCGAACACCAGCCGCACCCGAGGCGACACCGGCCCCCGCTGCGGGCGGTAGATAAACAAATCCCAAGGGCTTGGCGCCAGCGCATCCAGCACGCTGACCAGCGCCCCGCTGCGCAGGTGCGGCACGGCTAAATAGCTGGGTATTTGTGCATAGGCCAGGCCGGCCAACACCACTTCCAACTCCGCCTCCGGGTCGTCGCTGATAAACGCGGCGGGCTCGGGGAACAGCTGCTCGTTATTGGCAAACATCCACGGCCAGGGCCTGCCGCTGCGGCGGTCGATGAGCGCGCTCAGCGGCTGTTGTTGCAGGTGCTCAAGCGACCTCGGTTCCCCGCCACTGGCCAACAGCGCCGGGCTGGCGACCACATGCAGCGGCACTTTGGCCATGGGCCGGGCGATGTAGCGACGGTCGCGAATCATGCCGACGCGAATGCCGATATCGATTTGCCCGGCCACGGCGTCGGTCATTTCGTCCTCCAGGCGCAATTCCACCTGCAAACCAGGATGCTCGCGCAGCAACGGCACCAAGAGTTGCACCAGAAAACGTCGGCCGATGGCGTGGGGCGCGGTAATGCCAACCCGGCCGCTAAGGGCGACCGCCTGGCTGCGGGTGTTGCGTTGAAACAACTCGTCCACGCTTTCCAGTGTTTGCTGCGCCTGCGCGGCCACCCGCTGGCCGAACGCGGTTATCTGCACCTGGCGTGTACTGCGGTGAAACAGAATTTCGCCGAACTGCTGCTCCAACTCCTGGATCGCCCGCGTCACGCTTTGCGGCGAAATACTTAGGCGCGTGGCCGCCTCGCGAAAGCTGCCGGCTTCGGCGGCGGCGCACAGTATTTTCAGCAGTTCCATGCGGTTGAGCATTGGCGGGCGCCTTGTCTGATTGTTCCAGAATTAGGAATAGCTAAATCCTAACTGTTCCATTTTCAGTTGCAAGCGTGCTCTCCATACTCGCCTTCAACCGGAGCCAACTACCTGGCCCGACACCTTGAGGATTGCAGCATGAGCACGAACATTTCTGGAAAAGTAGTGGTGATCACCGGCGCCAGCAGCGGTTTGGGTGAAGCGACAGCCCGTCACCTGTCGGCCCTGGGCGCCTCGGTGGTGCTCGGCGCGCGCCGCAAAGACCGGCTCGACACACTGGTCAGCGAGCTGACCGCTGCCGGCGGCAAGGCCGTGGCCTACACCACCGATGTCACCAACCGCGCCGAAGTCGAAGCGCTGCTGCAAGGCGCCGTCGACACCTTTGGCCGGGTAGACGTGCTGATCAACAACGCCGGTTTGATGTCCATCGCGCCGATGAGCGAAGTGAAAGTGGACGAGTGGGACCGCATGATCGACATCAACATCAAAGGTCTGCTCTACGGCATCGCCGCCGCCTTGCCGCGCTTCCAGCAGCAGAACAGCGGCCACTTCATCAACGTCGCTTCGATCGCCGGCCACAAAGTGTTCAGCCCGGGCGGCACCGTTTACAGCGGCACCAAGTTCGCCGTGCGCGCCATCAGCGACGGCTTGCGCCATGAAGTGGGCGGGGCGATTCGCACCACCGTTATTTCGCCGGGCGCTGTGGACACCGAGCTGAAACACGGCAGCTCGCACAAGGCCAGCAGCGACACCGTCAATGAGTTCTACAAAATGGCCATTCCGGCGGACTCGGTCGCGCGGGCGATTGCCTTCGCCATTGAGCAGCCGGCGGATGTGGATGTCAGCGATATTTTGCTGCGCCCCACCGTGCAGGACTTCTAAGGTCGATCGGCTGCGCGTCGGCCGGCTCTAACTCGCTTGATCTTGGGTGAGGGCAGGGAAGATCAAAAGCATCGAGGCTGAAGCCTCTCCTACAGAGAACGGTTCCGTTGGGGAAACGGATCTCTTGTAGGAGAGGCTTTAGCCTCGATTTCCTGCAAACGACGAGCACCAACCCTGGCGCGGTTCATCCTTGAAGGGCGCCTCGGGTGGTGTGGAGGCAGCGAAGATCAAAGGCATCGAGGCTGAAGCCTCTCCTACAGGGAACGGGTTCCGTTGGGGAAACGGATCTCTTGTAGGAGAGGCTTTAGCCTCGATTTCCTGCAAACGATGAACGTTGACCCAGGCGCGGTCAGTCCTTGCGACGCTTGAGCTGATCCATCAACTGCGTAGGCAAGTTGCGGATGGTCAGGGTGCCTTGTTCTTCGTTGTAGTCGATGTTCGAGCCCAGCAAATGCGCTTCGAAGCTGATCGACAACCCCTCGGCCCGGCCGGTGAAGCGGCGGAATTGGCTGAGGGTGCGTTTGTCGGCCGGAATCTCTGGCGACAGGCCGTAGTCTTTGTTGCGGATATGGTCGTAGAACGCTTTCGGCCGTTCTTCGTCCAGCAGGCCCGACAATTCCTGCAGCGTCATCGGCTCACCGATTTTGGCTTGGCTGGTGGCGTAGTCCACCAGGGTGTCGGTCTTGGCGCGGGCCTGCTCTTCGGGCAGGTCTTCGCTTTCCACGAAGTCGCTGAAGGCTTTGAGCAGGGTGCGGGTTTCGCTTGGCGAGTCGACGCCTTCCTGGCAGCCGATAAAGTCGCGGAAGTATTCCGACACCTTCTTGCCGTTCTTGCCTTTGATAAACGAGATGTACTGTTTGGACTGTTTGTTGTTCTGCCATTCCGACAGGTTGATGCGCGCCGCCAGGTGCAGTTGACCGAGGTCCAGATGCTTGGCCGGGGTCACGTCCAGCGCGGCGTTCACTGCTACGCCTTCACTGTGGTGAAGCAGGGCGATGGCCAGGTAATCGGTCATGCCTTGCTGGTAGTGAGCGAACAACACGTGGCCGCCGGTGGAGAGGTTCGACTCTTCCATCAGCTTTTGCAGGTGCTCCACGGCCTGACGGCTGAAGGCGGTGAAATCCTGATTGCCCGCCTGGTACTCCTGCAACCAGCCACTGAACGGAAACGCCCCCGACTCCGCCTGGAAAAAGCCCCACGCTTTGCCCTGCTTGGCGTTATAGCTTTCGTTGAGGTCGGCCAACATGTTCTCGATGGCTTGCGACTCGGCCAACTCGCTGTCGCGGGCATGGAGCACGGCGGGCGTGCCGTCGGGTTTCTTTTCGATCAGGTGGACGATGCAGTGGCGGATGGGCATGGGATTACCTTTGAAGCGAATTCGGGTAGCAGCGCAGAAGCCGCCAGAATTGCTCTGGCCAGACCCGCGTGCACGTGGCGCGAAGTGTACCTGAGCTATTGGGCCGAAGGGCACGGCGGCGAGCTTGTGGACGGTCATCCTGACTGGCTAAAGTAGCGGCTTTATTGCTGGCCACGGACGGTGTCGATGCATTCTTCAAGCACTTTTGCGCCCCAGATGGAGAGCGCTGCAACCGCGCAAAACCTTGCTCACATCGAAGCGATGGTGGAGCGAGGCCTGTTTGCTCAGGCTCACAGCCTGGCGCAATCGCTGGGGGACTACCGCCAATGGCGCGGCCCGGTTGCTATGGCGCTGGCGTCGCGGTTGGTCAACCAACTGGGCGTACCGCGTCTGGCCGATGTGCTGGCCTACCTTGGCTACAAACGCTATCCGCTGGCACCCGAGTCGCGGCTGCGCTATGCCTATTTTCTGCTGGCACGGCGAGGGCCGTATCGGGCCTGGCAGTTTATGCGCCAGCTCGCCGAGTGGTGGCCCGAACACGCCACGCACCGTGCCGAGTGGCTGGCGTTTCAATCACGGGTCTACGCCCAGCTTCGCGACTTCTCCCGCAGCGCCGAGTTGCACGCCCAGGTGCAAGCCTGTGCGGTGGACGATCCGTGGCTGGACGTACAGCGCAGCTATAGCCTCGAGCGCGAAGATCGTTTTCACGAAGCGCTGGAACTCTGCGAAGCGGCGTTGTTGCGCCATCCCGACCATCACCATGCGCTGTTGCAGGCGGCCGATTTGCAGTTTCAGCTAAACCAGGACGAACAGGCCCTGGCTCGCCTGCGGGCGGCTGCAGCGCGCATGGAAAGTTCGGCGATGTGCGGGCAACTGGCCGAACAGTTGCTGGAGCGTCAGCACCTGGATGAAGCGTGGGAGTGGTTTGACCGCTCCCAGCAATGGGCGCTGTTGGCCGATAAAAACGGGGTGCACTGGTACGCCGGTCGGCGCTGCGACATCGCCTGTCTTCGCGGCGACTACGAAGCGGCTGCGGGCTACGCCGAAGCGGCCGGCGGCGGCTTCTATCAGGCGATACGCGAACGCCTGGCCGCGCCGCAGGGGCAGCGCAAGGTGCTGCCGGTCACGTTTATTCGTCAACACCACATGACCTGCGCCCCGGCCACGTTGACCGCGCTGTCGGGCTACTGGGGCCGCGCCGTGTCGCACCTCGACGTTGCAGAGGCTATCTGCTACGACGGCACCAGCCATTTAGCTGAGCGCACCTGGGCGCAGAACAACCAGTGGCTGACCGTGGAATTCACCGTCGACTGGCCGACCAGCGTGGCGCTAATTGAGCGCGGCGTGCCCTTTACGCTCACCGTTCAGTACACCGGCAGCGGTCACCTTCAGGCCGTGGTGGGCTACGACGAACCGCGCGGCTCGCTGCTGATTCGTGATCCGGCGCAGTCACAATTCGCCGAGTACCTGGCCGAGCCGCTGTTTATCAATCAGGCCGTGGCGGGGCCGCGCGGGATGTTGATGCTGCCGATGGACGAAGCAGCGCGAATCGACGGCGTGCACCTGCCCGACCGCGAGCTATGGGACATCTATTACCGGTTCAACGCAGCCTTGCAAAACCACCAGCGTGCCGACGCGGTGGCGTGCGTCGACGAGCTGCTGGCCTCTGCCCCGGACCATCGCTTGACCTTGCAGGCCCAGCGCGCGCTGTACGGCTACGACGGTCGCGAGCAGCAAACCCTGGAGGCGGTGGAAAAGCTGCTGGAGCGTTTCCCCGCCGACTCCAACCTTATTTTGTCGAAAACGTCGTCCCTGGCAGTGCTACAGCCGCGCGATGTGCAACTGGCGTGGTTGCAATCACACGGCCAGGAACGCTGGAGCGATCCGCTGATTACGCTGCGCTACGCCGACTTGCTGAGCGCGGACGAGCGCATGAACGCGCAGGTGCAACTGCTGGTGGAGCGCGCGTTGCGCCAATCGCCTTTCGAGCCGCACGGCTGGCGAATACTGGCCGGTCAACGTTGGAGCGAAGGGCTGCGCGAGCAAGCGTGCGAGTTGTACCGCATTGCCAGTTGCCTGAACGGCACCCTGGAGAGCTTCGCCGGCGAATACTTCCGTGCCATGCGCTGCGTCGGGCGGGTGGATGAAGGCCTGCTATTTCTACGTCAGCGTCAGGCGCGGCTGGGGCGACTGGACGCAGGCCCGAGCCTGACCCTCAGCGAGTTCCTCGAAGAACTGGAAATGAACCACGAAGCCCGCGCCGCCCTGGAGCAGGCGCAGCAATGGCGACCGCAAGACGCCGATGTGCTGCTGAGTCTGGCGAGCTTTTGCAGCCGCCACGGCGACCATGAGCAGGCGCTGGCCTGGCTGCAGCAGGCCGAACCCTACAGCCGCCGCAGCAGTTGGTTGCGCGCCTCGGTACTGTGCAGCCAGCGCAGCAATGGTGATCTCAACCAGGCACTGGTCTGGTGTCAGGAAGCGGCTGCACTGGAACCGCTGAATATGGTGTCGCACCGCATGCTGGTGCGCCTGTTGGTGCTTACCGAAGGCGATGAAGCGGCGGACGCTTATGTTCAAGGGCTGATAGCCGAGCACCCACACCATTACGGCATCGCCGAATTACATGTGCAGCGCGCTCAGCGTATTTCCCTTTCCCACGCTGAGGCAGCGTTGCGGCGCTTGCTTGAGCACCACCCGCAAGACGCCTGGGCATTGCGCGAACTGGCTGTTGTGCTAACCCGCCAGGGCCGACCTGACGAGGCATTGACCCTGTGCGAACTTGCGAAGCGCTTCAACTCCAACACGCCCGCGCTCTACCAAACCCTGGCCTATGTGTTGCTGCAACATGGCCAGCGTGAGCAAGCGCGCGACGCACTGCGCACCGCTCTGCGTCTGAGCGTCGACAGCGACTACGCCATCGGTGTGCTGCTCGACACCCGCGACAGCCGAGAAGAAGCCCAGCAAGACCTTGCATTTATTCACAGTGAACTGGCGCGCCAGATTACCTTCGGTGCCGGCTGGATGGCTTACGCCGAGCAGGCGCAAGGCCTGATTGAGCCGGAACAACTGCTCGAACAATTGAGCGACGCGTTGCACCACCGCTCCGATCTCTGGCAGCTGTGGGTGGTGTTGGCGCGCCAACATGGGCGCATGGGCCAGCCGGAAAAAGCCGGCAGCGTGTTGCAAAGTGCCATCGAGCGCTTCCCGTTCCTGCCCCGTTTGTCACTGGAAAAAGCCGACCTGCAAAAACAACAGGGTCAGCTCGAAGACAGCCTCGTCACCTTGCGTGAAAGTTTCCGCATCAGTCCCCATTGGACGGCCACCGTCAGCCTCTACGTGGATTGCCTGCTGGAGCTGGGCGGGCGGTTGCCGGAGGCCGAAACCCTGCTGCGCGATGTGCTCAAACGCGAGCCTGACGACAGCGAGCTGCGCGCCTACCTGGCCTATGTGCTGGGCGAGCAGGAAATTTATGTGTACGCCGCCGATGAGGCCGAACGCGTGTTACGCGACGAGCCCGGCAACGGCTGGGCCTGGAACCAATTGCGCCGTTACTGCGAAGCGCTGAAGGAACCCCAGCGGCCACTGCAACTGGCGCAGGAGTTGGTTCAGCGGCGCAGTGCTGATGTTGACGCCTGGTTGGCCCTGGCGATTCTTGAAGCAGACGCTGAAGCCAAAGAGCGGGCGCTGCGTGAAGCGCTGCGCTACTCGCCGCGTCATCGCCAAGGCAACGAACGCCTGCTCAACCTGCTGCTGCAAGCCAAACGCTACGACGAGCTGCATGCGCTGCTGGCCGCACCAGTTTGGGGTGGTTCTGTGCCGGTGGAGTTGGCGGTTTTCGGCCCGCGCGCGCTGTATGAAGCGGAGCAGGTAGACACGGCAATTGCCGGTATGCGGCAGCTCGTCGAGCTGCACCCAACGTACCGCGACGGCTGGGAAGAGTTAGCCAAGTGGTACGACGCTCAGGAGCGTTATGCCGACTACCTCACCGCGGCTCAGCAGTTAGTGCACAT
Organism: Pseudomonas sp. AC136; assembly: GCF_979258585.1. NCBI lineage: Bacteria > Pseudomonadati > Pseudomonadota > Gammaproteobacteria > Pseudomonadales > Pseudomonadaceae > Pseudomonas > Pseudomonas sp. AC136. Next base: position 2,035,987 of record NZ_OZ409865.1, on the reverse strand, counting down.
CGAACCCAAGTCGGCTGTCAGCTACGGCTACCTCGGGCACGCGTTGTTGGTTAGCGGGCGTGACGAAGAGGCGCTGCCCATGTTTGAAAATGCCTTCGCGCTGGACCCCGAGTACGCATTCGCCGGCTACCGCGAAGTCGACCTGAAATTGAAATTGCGCTCGCCGGTCGAAGCGCTGGAAACGGTGCAGCGCTTGCTACAGTCCTGCCCGTCGCCGGAGGCGTGGACGCTGGGCCTGAAAGTGGCGCGGGCCGCCAACGATTTCCCGTTGAAGGAACGTGCGCTGCTGGCGCTGGCTACGGAGGGTGAGGCGCAAAACGCCTGGAAACAGGTGATGAGCGATTATCCCTGGAAAGACAAAGTGCTCGCCCGTCAGCTTGAGGTGGGCGTCGAACAGGGCACCTTGCACGAGGCGGCGTTCGATACCTGGTTCCGGGCACAGGAACGTAAATGGGGGCTTGAACCGCTGGTCAAGGCGTTCAAAAAAGCTCTGCGCAACGACCCGAACCATGCGGCGAAAGCCGCCATGCTGACGCTGCTGGCAGACCGGCAGAACTGCAACCGCCAACTGAGCCTGGCGCTGGACGCTGCCCGCCCGGCCATTGCTACGGATGGTGCGCTGTGGGGCACGCTGACCTATGCGCTGATGCGCCACGGTCGCTACGAAACCATGTTCGCCTGGCTAAGCGATTGGCAGCGCGACGACGTGCCGGTGTGGGGCATCGACAACGTGGCCACGGCGCTGCGAATTCGCGGTCGCCACAAGAGCGCCCATGCCGTGTCCTTGCGTTCACATGAACGTGAACCGGACGGCGTAGACGCCATGGTCTGGCTGGCATTCGATGCCGCAGTGACAGCAGAGCATGATGCGCTGGCCCATTGGTTACAGAGCATCGGCGACACCACGCTGCGCCCGTACTTCAGCGCGGTGTGGCACCTGCTTAAAGGCTATGCCAAGGCCGTGGAGGGCAACGATAGCCAGTTGGCCGTCTGGTATTTTCGGGCCGGCAAGGCCCTGGCCAAGCGCGAGCGTCACCCGCCGTTCAAACATCTATTGCGGCTGCTGAGCAAACGCCTGGTCAATGGCGCGATGACGCCTTCCTGGCGGCGTCCGGCGCGCTATCTGCAGCTGCGCTTTTAAACGCCGTTGGCCGGCGCGTGTTCGGCAACGAGCGCGCGTCGCCGCTGCAACGCCTGAAGGCGCTCGATCATGTAGCGCAAATGCATGTGCAGCTCATACAGCTCGTTGGAGTAGGACAGCGGCACTTCCACCCGCGCCAGTTCGTCTTCCAAGTGCTCTAGGCGGATGATTTCGGCGCTGAGGTCGCTGGGCAGTTTGCCTTTGTAAAGCAGCTGGTCGATTTCACGCAGGTGTTTGTACCAGCGGTAAATGCGCGCGCGGATGCGCCATTGGTATATCGGGCCAATGGCTTTGAATAAGGGGAACAGCAACACCAGCAGCGGAATCGCCAGAATGATGTAGCGGTCGGCCAGGGAGGCGATGCGAAACGGCAAGTAGCGTTGCAGAATCGGCAGGCCTTTTTTGTAGTAATAGTCGGCCTCGTCCAACGTGCGCAGCGACAACGGCGGCGGCGCCGGATAGCTGCCGGCCGGGTCGAGCAGGCTGCCGTTTTTCAGCACGGTTTTCGCCGCTTCAAGAATCAAGGCGGTGAGCGAGGGGTGGAAGTTTTCGCCGCTCACCAGGGTTGCCATCGGGCCGAGGGTGACGATGTCGTGATCGGGCGTGTTTTGCGCCATGTCGAGCATGCCTTCGCCGACTTGCAGCTCGGTCAGGTACGGCAGCCGCGCCAGGTAGGCGGCCGTGCGACGCAGGCTTACCAGTTGCAACGTAGGGTCGGCCGCCAGACGCTGGATCAACGCGTTCTCTGCCGGACCGACGAAAAACGCGGCGTCCAGTTCACCGGCGATCAACGCGTCCGCCGCCTTGCCGCCGCCCAGCGCTTGCCAGGTGCCGGGGTATTGCGCGGGTTCAATACGGTTGGCGGCAAACAGCGCGGCCGTTACCGCTTGCGTGCCGCTGTCTTGCGCACCGATGGCGACGCGTAGCGTCATCAAGTCGGCGAGGCGGTCGAAGCGGGCGTTTTTGCCCAGAAATAGCCACAGCGGCTCGCGGTACATCACACCCAGGCCGCTGAGCTTGTTTCGCTCGTCAGTGGCGATGCTGACTTCCTGGCCGCTTTGCACCAACGCCAGTTCAACTTCGCCTTTGGCGAGCTTGTTGAGGTTGTCTTGCGAGCCTTGGCTTTGCACCAGCTCCAAGGTGAAGCCTTGCTTGTGCAGCTCGGCTTTCAGTTTTTCCGCGAAGGCGTGATAACCGCCGCCCACGGCGCCAGTGGCCATGCGCGCGTGCATGGGCGGGGGCGGGGCGACGAAATAGAAGAGGGCGCCAACCAGCGCTGCCACCACCGGCACAATCCACAGGTTGGTGAGCAGCATGATCTTGAGGTCTCGCAAAATCCTACGCATTGCACATCCTTAGCGGCGCTCGACAGTGGATAGAGCGTAACCGCGAAGAGGTGTTTCTGCTTGCCGGGATCCGCACATCAAGCGCTTCGCGAGCAAGCTCGTTCTTAAGTAGGAGCGAGCTTGCTCGCGAAGCGTCGGATTTAATGCGCGATAGGAGTCGTGCGCCGGGAGCGCATCAGGTCCATCGCCGCCAAGAGCAGCAACAGCCCCACCGCGTACCAGGCGTCATTGCCCAACGCGACCATCACCAACGCGCAGAGCATCGCGCTGAACGCCGCTACCCAGCGCCACAGGCCTTTGAGCAGCACCCAGCCGGCCGCCATGCTGAACAGGTAAATGAGCACGAAGTTGCCGTTGGCGTAGCGAATCAATTGGTCCACCGACACGTCCAGCAGCGCGGTCAAACTGGCGCATACCGCGCAGCTGATCACCACCAACAACAGCGCGCGAGCCGGCACGCCGTGTTGATTACGTTGCGCCAGCGAACTTGGCAGCTTGCCTTCATCGGCCAGGCTCCAGATCAACCGCGCGAAGCCTTGCACATACACATTCATCGAAGCGAAGCAGGCCAGGTAGCCAATCAGCGCACTTAGCCAGCGCGCCTTGGCGCCGAACAGTTGGTCCAACATGCGCGGCAAGGAAGCGGCGTCGGTGGTTACATCGCCGTACGCATGGAAGCTCAGTACCGCCAGCGAACAGGCCCAATACACCAAGCCCGCGAGCAGCACGCCCAGCAGCAGGGCCAGGGGGAAATCGCGGTGCGGGTGTTTGAATTCTTCGCCCATGTGAGTGAACGCTTCGATGCCCACGAAGCACCAGAACATCACGCCCAACGCGGCCGGCATCAGATGCCACGAACCGTTCAAATCCGGCAGCAGCGGTTGATTGGCGTGGGGCAGATCACCGGCCCACCAGATCAGCCCCACCGTGGCGATAATCGCGACTGCAATAATGCCCTGCACCATGCCCGAGGCTTTCGCCGGGCGTTGCCCGAGCAGCAACATGGCGCCGAGCGTTGCCAACTGAATCGCCAGCGCCTCGCCGCGGCCCATGTCGAACAGCGCCTGGAAAAACCCGGTGGAAATGTTCAGTGCCGCCGGCAAGCCGACCGGCAGCGCCGCGAGAAACAACAACGCACTGACGCGCTCGGATCGCGGCCCGAAGGCGCGACCAATCAAATGCGGTGCGCCGCCCGCGTGGGGAAAGTTTCGCCCTAGTTGCGCAAAGGTAAACGCCACCGGCAACACCAAGGCAATCAGCAGCACCCACGCCCATAGCGAGGCGCCGCCTGCCGCAGTGGCGGCCAACGCCGGCACCACGAAAATGCCCGTGCCGAGCAGTGAAGTACTCAGCAGGCCGATGCCCTGCAACAGGCTTAGTTCTTGGTTCAAGCGACTCATGGGGTATGCTCTGCGGTCCGTCGTTGCCCATGGTAAGCCGCGCGTTATTTCTGCGGTTTAGACAGACTGTCGGCATTGCCCGGCAAACTGGCGGAAGTCGCCGTCAACCTGCTTTCAGCGAGAAATTCCGTGGACAAATTCGATCAGCAGATCGTTGCCTTACTGCGTGCCGACGCCCGCCTGGCCGTGAGCCAGATCGCCCGCGAAGTAAACCTGTCGCGCTCCGCCGTGAGCGAGCGGGTGCGCCACCTCGAACAAACCGGCGTCATCCAGGGCTACCACGCCCGCATCGGCGAACCGCAGAGCGCAATCAAGGCGTTTCTGGAACTGTTTTACGAAGGCGGCCCATGTGAAAGCTACGTCGACCGCCTGCGCGCATTCAGCGAAGTACGACGCTGTAACGGCATCAGCGGTGAGACTGACATGCTGGTTTACATCGAAGCGCCGTCCATGCAACGGCTGGCGGAAGTGCGCGGGGAAATCGAAAAATTCCCCGGCATGCGCAAAGTAAAAACCCATGTGGTGGTTAAGGCATGGGAGTTCTGATCCACGACGCAAGGATGTGAACGTGTGTCGAAGGCAAGCACTGCCCTTCGACACACGCCATCGGCTTAGTCGTTCGCCAGTATTTTCGGGTTGGAATTGCCCCACACCGTGTACAAGTCAGCGAGCAGCGCATCGTTGATTTCTTCGGTTTCCGCCTGGGAAATCTCGGCCGATCCTTGCTTGCCGAACAGCACCACCTCGTCGCCACTTTTCACGGAGGGCACGTCGGTGACATCCACCATCACCGTATTCATCGACACCTTGCCCACCACCGGCACCCGCTGCCCATTGATCAGCACGATGCCTTTGTTGGTGAACGCGCGGCGGTAGCCATCCGAATAGCCCACGGTGACATTGGCCAGTTTTGAATCGCGTTTGAGCGTGAAGGTGCGGTCATACCCAACAGTGTTGCCCGCCGCGTAGTGATTCACCGACGCCACCCGACTTTTGAATTGCATCACCCGTCGGTATTCGGTGTGCGAGGGCACCGTATCGCCAAACAACAGCCCGCCCGTGCGCACCATGTCCAGCCGCGATTCGGGCACTTCCAACGTGGCGAACGAATTGGCGACATGCAGCGTGACCGCCTTACGATCCAGCTTCGCCTCCTTGATGACCCAGGCCGCTTGCTCATTGAAAACGTTCAGCCCCTTGCGTACGTCGGCGGCATCCTCTACCGCGAAGTGCGTCATGATCGCCTTCACCTGCACGTTGGGCAGTTGGGTAATGGCGAGCGCGTCGAGCCGCCCTTGTTTGCTGTTCAAATCAAGCCCGTTGCGGCTCATGCCACCGGCATTTAGCGTCAGGTGAACCACGAGTTTTCTCCCCGCCTTAGCCGCCAGCGCGTCCGCTTGTTGAACAAAGGCCAGGTTCCCCGCGAGCTCTTCCATACCGTACGGCAATGCGGCTTCCACCTCGCTCAATGAGGCGGCACGAACCCGCACCAGTTGGCCTTTGAAACCGCTGGCACGGACCACGCGTGCCTCTTCGTTGCTGGCGATACCCACGCACGGCACGCCCATCTTGATCACCGACGGCATTAGCAAACCGATGCCGTGGCCGTAGGCGTCCGCCTTGAGGATGGCGCAAATTTGCGAGCGGTCGGCGAGTGCCAATTGCAACGTACGAATGTTGCGCTCGAAGGCGGCCTTGTTGATTTCAACCCAGGCATTGCTGGTTTGTTCAGACACCTGCGCAACGCCGTCGATCATGGTCAAAGGCGGCGCAGCAAAGCCTGTGGTCTGGATAATTGCAGTGCTCAACGCAACGGCGAGCAGGGTTCGAGAGAAAAGCATGAAGGAGTCTCCAGCGCTGCACGCACGGACCAGCAGAGCCGTCAGCCGCGCCCGTGCGTCATGGAAAACCGATTGGTGGCCGACGCTGGGACTATGTGCTTCGAGGCTGGCAAGCGATGGAAGACGGCATGATTTGTTGTGTCGGAAATAAGCGGCAGCGGCTAATGACACTTCAGGAGTTGAGGCCATGTTCCCGCCGGAATCGGCGAGCGGCTTTAGACGGTGTAGGTTGCAAATGGCGTTGATGTAGCCCGCGTCCTGAAGTGCCTGAAAGGCCTTGTGGCGGCGATTACTGGCATCGACCTGGGGTTCGAGCCAGCCCAGCAGGCGCCACTGAGCGACATTGCGATTGCCGTGTCGAGCAGGTGCTCTGTAAGAGCCAGCAAGCTGGCTCCTACGGCATCCGCGGTTTGCGTTACACCAGCACGCTCTTCGGCGGCTCGCGGCGCAGGCGTTCGACCAGCGCTGGCAGTTCGTCCATTTGTTTAATCAAGTGTTCTACGCCCAATTCGCGCAGGGTCTCGCCGTGTTCCGGTGGAATATGGCTGGCGCCGAGAAAGCCGATCACGCGCATGCCGGCGGTCAGCGCGGCGGTGACGCCGGTGCTGCTGTCTTCCACCACCAGGCAGCGCTCGGGCGGCACGCCATTGGTTTTCGCGGCGAACAGGTAAACGTCTGGCGCGGGTTTGGGGCGGGGTACTTGTTCGGCGGCGAAGATGCCGCTGTCGACGCGTTCGGTAAGTTCGCAGCGGTGCAGGGAACGAACGATGCCGTCGAGGTTGCTGTTGGAGGCCACGGCCAACGGCAGGTCGATGCTTAGGTAGGCTTCGCGCGCGCCGGGAATGGGTTGCGCCAGTTCGTGAATGCGCGAGGCGGTGCCGTGTTGCAGGTCGCGGATAAAGCTGGCGGGCAATTCGATGCCGAAGTGCGCTTGCACTCGCGCCAGAATATCGCGCCCTTGCAGGCCGAACGTGCCATGCAGCACCACATCCAATTCATGGCGCGGAACCAGGGTGGCCAAGGCATCGCGCAGGATGCGCTCGGCGACGATTTCGCTGTCGATCAGTACGCCATCGCAATCGCTGATCAACAAGTCGATGTAGCTGGCTGTTGTCATGGGAATCAAGCTCCAGAGCGCTGCGACCACAGCGCGGTGTGATTTGCCAAGGGGGGCGCTTTGATTCAAGGTTGGCGCCTTGAAAACCGCGAGAATAAAACCGGGATGCGCATTCTGCACAGCTCTGACTGGCACCTTGGCCAGCATTTTATGGGCAAGACCCGCCAAGCCGAGCACCAGGCTTTTACCACATGGTTGATTGAACAATGTGCGGTGCATGCCGTGGACGCGCTGATTATTGCCGGCGATATCTTCGACACCGGCGCACCGCCCAGTTACGCCCGCGAGTTGTATAACGAATTTATCGTTGCCTTGCGCGCCACCGGCACGCAGCTGGTGGTGCTGGGTGGCAACCATGATTCGGTGGCCATGCTCGGCGAAAGCAAAAGCCTGCTGGCGCACCTGAATACCCGTGTTATTCCTGCCGTGTGCAATTCGCTTAGCGAGCAACTGCTGGTGCTTAACGACCGCACCGGCAACCCCGCTGCGCTGTTGTGCGGCATTCCTTTTATTCGTCCTCGCGATGTACTGCACAGCCAGGCCGGGCAGAGCGCGCAAGACAAACAGCTGTCGCTGCAAGAAGCCATTCACGAGCATTACCAGCAGCTGTTTGCCCTGGCCGAAGCGCGCCGCGATGAGCTGGGCGCTGCGCTGCCGATTATCGCCACGGGCCACCTCACCACCGTCGGCGCCAGCGCCAGCGAGTCGGTGCGCGAGATTTACGTCGGTGCCCTTGAAGCCTTCCCCACCAGTGCGTTTCCGCCGGCCGCGTATATCGCGCTGGGGCATATTCATCGGCCGCAGAAGGTCGGGGGGCTGGAGCATATTCGCTACTGCGGTTCGCCCATCCCGTTGAGCTTCGACGAAGCCAAACAGAGCAAAGAAGTGTTGTTGGTGGAGTTTGCCGGGCGCGAGTTGGCCAACATCCAGGCGCTGACGGTGCCGCGCTCGCAGGCGTTGGTGTCGGTGCGCGGTTCGCTGGTCGAGTTGCAGCAGGCGATCACCGAAGCGGCGCAGCAGGGTACGGCCGAGCGGCCGGTGTGGGTGGAAGTGTGCGTGAGTGGCGACGACTACCTGAGCGATCTGCAAACCCGCGTTCAGGCGATGACTGAAGGGTTGCCGGTGGAGGTGCTGCGAATTCGCCGTGAGCGCGGCAATGCCAACGCCAGCCTGCAAGGCAACGCCAAGGAAACGCTGGATGAGTTGAGCACCGACGATGTGTTCGCCCAGCGCCTTGCCAGCGAAACCGTCGAACCGGAACTGCATCAGCGCTTGCACGGCTTATACCGGCAAGTGGTCAGCGAATTGCGTGAGGAGGACGTATGAAAATCCTCAGCCTGCGCCTGAAGAATCTCAATTCCCTCAAGGGCGAATGGAAGATCGACTTCGCCGCCGAGCCGTTCAAAGACAACGGTCTGTTCGCCATCACCGGGCCGACAGGTGCCGGCAAAACTACATTGCTCGACGCCATCTGCCTGGCGCTTTACCACCGCACGCCGCGTATGAGTACGTTGTCGGCCAGTGCCAATGAATTAATGACCCGCCATACCGCCGATTGCCTGGCTGAGGTGGAGTTCGAGGTGAAGGGCCAGCGTTATCGGGCCTTCTGGAGCCAACGCCGCGCGCGGGACAAAAGCGACGGCGCATTGCAGGCGCCCAAGGTCGAGCTGGCCAAGGTAGATGCCAGCACCGGCGAGGGCGAAATTCTCAGCGACAAGATCAACGAAAAGTACCGGTTGACCGAAAGCCTCACGGGGCTCGATTTCGAGCGGTTCACCAAGTCCATGTTGCTGGCGCAAGGCGGCTTTGCGGCGTTTCTCGAAGCCAACGCCAATCAGCGCGCCGAGCTGTTGGAAGAGCTGACCGGCACCGACATTTATGGGCAGATTTCCCAGCGCGTATTCGAGCGCACCCGCGAGGTGCGTGACGAGCTGGGCCACCTGCGCGCCCGCGCCGAGGGCGTCGAGTTGCTCACCGATGAGCAGCGTCAGGTGCTGGAAGAGGAGGGCGCGCAGCTGGGCGCCAGCGAGGCCGTATTGCTTGCCGAACAGCAGCAGGTTCAGCAGCAGCGGCAGTGGCGCGAAGACCTCGCAAAAGCCGAGCGTCAGGCGCAGTTGGCCGCGACTCAGGCGCAACACGCCAGCGCCCAACTGGCCGAGGCAGAGCCGCACTTGCAGCGCCTTGCCGCCAGCGCCCCGGCGCTGAAATTGCAGCCCAGCCATAGTGCCTGGCAACGGGCGTTGCAGTGCGTGGCGCAACGCACTCAGGAATTGGAAAGCACCGAGCAGGCCCAGCGCCAGGCCAGCCAACAGGTGCAGCGCGACCTCTGGCAAGCGTGTCAGTTGAGTCAACACATCGCCGCCGCTCGCCACACGCGGGCTGCGCAATTGTCTGACCAGTTGCAGACGTTGAGTCAGCAGCTCGCCGAGCAACCGCATCATGCCCAGTGGGGCGAAAAACTTGGCGTATGGCGCGAACAATTCGCCGCCGACGCCGAACTGGCCGCCGCCATTGCGCAACTGCAACAGCGTCACCAAGCGCTCGCGCAATCCGCCACTAGCGTCGCGCAGCAACTGAACACGGTGACGGCCCAAGTGGCCGAGGCGCAGGAGCAACTACAGCGCACCGAGGCCGCCGAACAGGCGCAGCACCAACAGCTGCAAACTCTGTTGGCTGGCCAGGCCGACGCTCAACTGCGCGACCTTGGTCAACGTCTGGTCGCTCAGGGGCATGGCCTGGAGCGCTTGCAGCAGATTGGCCTGCAACGCCAACAACTGGCGCAACAGGCCCAGCAATTGGCAACGGCGTTAGCTGAGTTAGCACTGGAAAAAGACGCCAAGGAGCAAAGCCTTATCGCGCTGCGCGAGCAGTACAAAGACGTGCAGCAACAGGTACGTGACAAGGAAAAATTGCTGGAGCAAGAGCAGCGCATTCAGGCGCTGGATGCCTACCGGGCGCAGTTGCAAGCGCATGAGCCGTGCCCGTTGTGCGGCGCCTTGGAGCATCCGGCCGTCAGTGCCTATCAACAGCTCGACAGCTCGGCGACGCAACGGGAATTGCTGGCGAAAAAAACGCAATTGGATACGTTGCGGGCCCAGGGCGAAGCCGTCAGCGCCGAGCTGGCCGCGCTGGTAGAGCGCGCCCAGCAACAGACGCAGCAACAGCAAAACGTGGAGCGTGACCGAGTGCAGCAGGCCCAGCAATGGACCGAGCAGTGCGCCGCATTGAACGTGAACCTGGAAGACAACGCCGGACTCAAGGCGGAGCAGGCGCGTCATCAACACGCACTCGAAGACTTGCAGCAGCGCCTCGCGGCGGTGGACGTGCTCAAGGCCGCTATCGATTCGGCGCGCACCGCCAGTCAAGCGGCGCAGCTGCACCATCGCGACCGCCTCCAACAGCTCGCGCTGCTTCACAAAGACCAGCACGCCACGGCGCAGCAGCAGGCAGAACTCGACGAGCAATTGGCTCGTGTGATCGAACAACGCCGCGACCAGCAAACACGCCTGGCCGCCGCGTTGACTGAACTGGGCTACGCCTTGCCTGAAGACGGCGCCCAGTGGATAGCGGAACGTGAACAGGAATGGAGCCGCTTCCAAGCGCGCCAGCGCGCGCTGCTTGATGTGCAAGGGCAACTGGTCGACGCCCAGCATGCATTGAATACCGCCGCCGAAGTCACCGCGCAGTGGCAGCAACGTTGGCAAGCCCAAGGCCAGGAAGCACTGGCGCCGGTGCCTGAGGACGACGATGCATTGTCTCGCCTGGCAGCGGTTGAGCAGGACTACCACGCTGCGCTGCAACATGTCAGCGCCTTGCTCGGCAAACACCAGACCCTCAGCGAACTGCTGGAAGCGGATCAACGCACCCTGCAATCGGCGCAACAGGTCTGGCACGAGGCGCTGGCGCAGAGCCCGTTTGCCGACGAGGCGGCGTACCAGGCAGCACTATTGAGCGAGGCGCAGCAGGCGCAGTTGCACGCATTGAAAACCTCACTGGAAAAAGCCCTGACCGAGGCCCAGGCCCTGCATGCCGCCAGCAGCGAAGCGCTCGCGCGCTTACAAGCCACGCCGCTGACCGAGCTGGCGAGCGAGCAGCTGGATGCCCAGACGCAACAGCTTAGCGAGCAGCTCAAGCAGCTCAGCCAACGCCAGGGTGAAATCCGCGCGCAACTGCACAGCGACACCACTCGCCGTGCCAGTCAGCAAGCGTTGTTTGCGGCGATCACAGACAAGGGCGCCGAGCATGACCTGTGGCAGCACCTCAACGGTTTGATCGGCTCAGCGGACGGCGCCAAGTACCGCAAGTTCGCCCAAGGCCTGACACTCGATCATCTGGTCTATCTCGCCAATCAGCAGCTACAGCGCCTGCACGGCCGCTACCAACTAGCGCGGCGCGGCAGCGGCGAACTGGAACTTGAAGTGCTGGACACTTGGCAAGGCGACGTCGCCCGCGATTGCAAAACGCTGTCGGGCGGCGAGAGTTTTCTCGTCAGCCTGGCGTTGGCATTGGCTCTGTCCGACCTGGTCAGCCACAAAACCAGCATCGACTCGCTGTTCCTCGACGAAGGCTTCGGCACGCTCGACGGCGAGACGCTGGAGGTGGCCCTCGACGCGCTCGACGCGCTGAACGCCAGCGGCAAAATGATCGGCATCATCAGCCACGTGGAAGCCCTGAAAGAGCGGATACCGGTGCAGCTGAAAGTGCACAAAAATGTGGGGTTGGGGTATAGCGCACTGGATCGGCGATATGCGGTGACGCCCGGCTGATGCACGTTCCTGTAGGAGCGGCTTCAGCCGCGAGCTGTTGGTGTGGTGGCGGTGCAGGGCGCGGTGTGCAGGCCCGACCCATCGCGGCTAAAGCCGCTCCTACAGGAGTGATGTTGAGACTTATTGCACCGAACTCACTGTAGGAGCGGCTTCAGTCGCGAGCTGTTGATGTGGTGGCGGTGCAGGGCGCGGTGTGCAGGCCCGCCCCATCGCGGCTAAAGCCGCTCCTACAGGAGTGATGTGGAGACTTATTGCACCGAACTCACTGTAGGAGCGGCTTCAGCCGCGAGCTGTTGATGTGGTGGCGGTGCAGGGCGCGGTGTGCAGGCCCGCCCCATCGCGGCTAAAGCCGCTCCTACAGGGGTGATGTGGGGAATTATTCGACCGAACTCACCGCGCTGATCTGCTCTTCTGAATAGGTGCCGCGATAAAACGTGGCCAGGGTGCCGTCGCGTTTCATCTCATCAAGTGCGGTTTGCCAGCGCTGCACGGTGCTGTCGGGAGTGGCGAGGGAGAAAGCGATGTACAACTCCCGCATTTCCAGTTTAAGCACTCGGGTGATGGTGGTGGGCGGCAGACTGAGGCTGGCCAGGAAGGCGTCTTTTTCGACATCGCTGGTGGCCCACATGGCGACGCGTTTGTGCAGCAACATGCTTAGGCATTGTTCCGGCAAGGTCGGCAGGGCCAGGTTGGCGAAGCCCTGCTGCACCAGCAGGTCGGCGCTGCTGTCGCCGTTGTAGGCGCAAATGCCGGAGCTGGCGCGGGCATCTTCCAGGCGTTCCAGCGGCTGGGCATTCTCTTCGAGGGCATACAGCCCCCGAGAGATGCGCTTGATCGGCCCCACCCACTTGAACAGGCTTTCGCGTTCGCGGGTGCGGGCCGTTTCGAACAGCGCGACGGGCTGGTCGCTCAAGGCGTAGTCGTAGCCGCGCTTCCACGGGTGCAATTCTATTTCGGCGCTTTCGCCGGCACGCCGCATCAGCTCGCGCACCATCTCGGCGGTGGGCCCGGTGACGCGACCGGACGCTTCTTGGTATTCGCCAGGTGGCGAATGTTCGGTGAGTACGCGCAGCTTGCCGGCGGTGTTATTCGGTTCGGCTGAAGCCATCACGGGAAGGGTAAACAGCGCGGCCAGAAACAGTCGGCAAACGACATGAACACGACGGGCATACACGGCCATGCGGTCGGTCTCCTCAGTCATGTTTCATCTGCTCTGGCCAGTCGAAGGAACCGGAAGGCTATCAGAACTCTGCGGCTTCGACAGGGCAATTTAATGCCCCGAATCAGTGCGGTTTAGAGCGCTTGGTGGCCTGTTGGCGCTGTTCGCGTATCAGCTCGATAAAGTGCTGCGCACCGAGCCCCAATGGCTTGCTGTTTGACCACACCAGGTCGACCCACAACGACAGTTGAGAAATGTTGCTCAGCTGCAATTCCACCAGGCTGCCGGCCTGCAATGTTGGACGCACCAGCGACTCCGGCAAATAGCCCCAACCGAGCCCGGCTTGCATCATGCGCAGGGCGGCGGTGTGACTGTCGGTGCGCCAGTGGTGATGGGCTTGCAGAAAGCGCGGTTGCAGCGGCTCCGGGTCGCGGCCCGCCACGACGATTTGCCGGTGTTCGGCCAGTTCATCGATTCGCAATTGGCGGCCGCTGGCGATAGCGGGATGGTGCGGGGCAATCACCGCCAGCAAGGTTTCCTGGGTGGTTTCCTGGCAGCACTCGCGGCTGTCGAAGTTGGGATTCTCGAACACCAGCGCCAGCTGCACACGGCCTTCGTGCAGCAGGCGAATCGCGTCGGCTTCGGGCGCGGCCAGCACTTCCACGTCGAGCGTTGGGTAGCGTTCGGCCAGCTTGGCCAGAGGTGTAGCCCAATCGGAGGCAAGCAGTTCCGGGGCGATGGCCAGACTCAGGCAGCTCTCCAATCCAGTCGACAACGCCAAGGCTTGCGCTTCCCACAGCTCGAACTGCTGCAACATGAAACGAGCCTTGGCTTGCAGGGCGAGCGCCGCGGCGGTGGGTTGCGGCTCACGGCCGGAACGGTCGAACAGCTCCAAATTGAGGTCGGCTTCCAGATTGCTGATGGTCATGCTCACCGCCGAAGGCACACGCCCAATGCTGCGGGCGGCCGCCGAGAACGAGCCCTTGTCGAGCACGGCGAGGAAGACTTGCACGGCATCTTTGCTGAGGCTCATCTATCAGTTTTCCTGAAACAAGCTGACTTAAGGTTTCAGTGCATTAGAAATACAGTGGCCGCACATTGGCAAGCGTGAGTACGCAGTGATGCAAGGCAAAAAACGCAAGGTGGTTCAGGCGATCAGCTACGAAGCGGTGGCGCTGTTGTTTATTACCCCGGCCATGGCCTGGGCGTTTGATGGTGGTTTAGCGGTAACCGGTGCCTTGGCGTTGTCGCTGTGTTTGGTGGCGATGGCCTGGAACATGGTGTTCAACAGCCTGTTCGAAGGCTGGGAAAAGCGCCAACGCAAACCCCAGCGCACCGTGGCGCGGCGCGTGCTGCATGCCATTGCTTTCGAGCTGGGCTTGTTGCTGATGACGGTGCCGATGCTGGTGTGGGGGCTGAGCATCGGTTGGTGGCAGGCGCTGGCCACAGACTTCTCGCTGATGCTGTTTTTTCTGCTGTACGCGTTTGTGTTCCAGTGGGGCTTCGACCTGCTGTTCGGCGTGCCGAGCGCGACGTTGGGGGCTGGGCACGAGGTGCAGGCGGGGTAGGGTTTGCGGGTGCTGTTGGGCTTCCTTTGTCAGCCCAACCTACGGATCGGGTATCGCATCCCAGAGAAGAGCAGCGCGGCCGATCGAAAAGCCGCCCTGCCGCCCTCAGCTTCCGTACGGCTATTGCCGCTCTCAAACCTCACGCAAGCCCCGCAGGAGCTAGCTTGCTAGCGAACCCTGCAGACACAGATTGGGAATTTCGTTTCCACGATTCGAAGTGTCGGAGTTCTGTGGGAGCGGCTTTAGCCGCGATGCTTTTAACGAATATCGCCAACGGTCGTCACCTTCTTGATGTCCTTCAAAAAGTAGGCGTACCACTGCAGTTCATTGCGGCTGTATTTACCAAGGTCGCGCTTGGCGATGCGTTTGCCGTTGGCGTACGCGTCGGCATAAGAGGCGTGCTGGTATTTCATGGCATAGGCAGCGGCGATTTCGCCGGTGCGGTCTTTACCGGCTTCGCAATGGATGTACAGCACCAAGGGCAGCCCGGATTGCTGGGGTGCCTGAAGCAGGCTCTGGATGTTTTCCAGCAGCACGTCGGTGTTGCTCAGCGTGGGTATTTTTTCCAGCTTTTTGCGCACGCTTTTCGAGTAGTCGTTCGGCGAGGTCAAGCTGCCGTACACCGGATGGTTGATTAACCGTCCGAGCGCGCTGTTTTTCTCCCAAAACGTTTTTTCTACCTTCAGATCGTCCGCCTCCTGACGGTTGATGCCGTTCACCAAACTGATATCCACCAAGTAGAACTGTTCGGGCAATGACTGGCCCGGCGCAGCTTGCTGCAACGCCATGCGCAGTTCGTTGTAGGTGAATTGTTTGTCTTTGACCGGCATGTTGCCGCGGAACAGGAAATTGCCGGAATCCGCGCGCTCGATCAGCGCGATCATCCCCGGATTGAACGCACTCATCACGGCCGTTTCTTCGGCCTGCTGTTCAAGTACCTGGGCGTAGACGTCTCGCGAATCTTGTATGGGCGGCGCGCTGCAAGCGCTAAGCAGCAGGCAGAGCGGAAGCAGAAGGGAGAGGGCGCGGGCAGTGAACATGGTGGCTCCTGAAAGCGGAAATCGTCAGGTAGCGATGTTCTATTGAGCAGCGCGCGCGCTCTGTAGGCTGGCTCTTTCGGTGCGATGGCAATGGCGTCGCGCTACTCCTTCCCGTTCCGATGCCCGCGGGGCGGCATGGCAAGAAATTGCGTGTTATCGCTACAGCTGCCGGCCGCGTTAGGCCCAGCGCGCCTTACGCCACGCGCGGCGTTGGTTTTTGTCGAGGAAGGTCCAGGCCACGAAGCGGCTTTGTTTCTGCCCTTGGGCCATATCCACCACGCGAACATCGCCGGCGCCGAGTGCTTGTAGTCGCGCCTGTAGCAAGGCGACGTTGCTGACTTTCGACACCAGGGTGCTGAAGCAAAACACCTGCGCGCCGACGGCCACGCTTTCTTCCGCCATGCGACTGATAAACGCCAGCTCGCCGCCTTCGCAGTGCAGTTCGTTGCTTTGGCCACCAAAATTCAGCGCGGGCAGCGTGCGGTTGGGGTCGAGCTTGCCGAGGTTTTTCCATTTGCGCTGGCTGCCGCTGCGGGCTTCGTCCAGGGAGGCATGGAAGGGTGGGTTGCAGAGGGTGAAGTCGAAGCGTTCTTCGCTGCCGATCAGCCCTTCGAAGATATGCGTGGCATCTGCTTGCTGCCGCAATTCGATCGCCGCAGCAGCCTGCGGGTTGGCGCTGAGGATGGCGGCGGCCGAGGCCAGCGACTGCGCATCAATGTCGGCGCCGACAAAGCTCCAGCCGTACTCATGCTGACCAATCAGCGGATAGATGCAGTTGGCGCCGACGCCAATGTCCAGGCCGCGCACGCCCGCGCCGCGCGGGATGACGCCGTCATGGCTGGCGCCGAGCAGGTCGGCAAGGTAGTGCAAATAGTCGGCGCGGCCAGGCACGGGTGGGCACAGGTAGGCCGGCGGAATGTCCCAGTCGCGCACGCCGTAGAACTGCTGAAGCAGCGCGCGGTTGAAGGCTTTTACTGCCGCAGGATTGGCGAAGTCGATGCTTTGCTTGCCGTAGGGATTGATGATCAAAAAGGCGCCGAGCTCGGGGCTGGCTTTGATCATCTCGGCGAAGTCGTAGCGGCCTTGATGGCGGTTGCGTGGGTGCAGCACGGCTTTTTTCTCAGCCGGTGCCGGTTTTTTTGCGGACATTACGGATAACCCAGCACGCGCTTTATTTGTGGCAGGTTGGCGCCGATCCACTGTTTGTCGATGGCGCCCCAGCTGCGAATTTCGTAGTGCCCGGCGTTGTTGCGCTCGCCGGCTTGCTGGGCAAAGTGACAGTCAATATCCAGGTCTGCCAGCGCCAGCAAGGTGTCTTGAGCGGTACGCCGAGGCATGCCGGTGACACCCACCAACGCCGGCACATTGGTGGCGCCGCCGCTGTCGATCAGCCAGGCCACGTACAGGCGGCGGTAGTAGCTGCTTTTGGTTTTGCTGACATCCATGGCGGCGACCTCGATAAGAAACGGCCCTGAAAATCAGGGCCGTGGAGTAGAGAGCTTAGAGGCTGGCGATGCGGGCGCGTTGTTCATTGAACTTGGCCACGGCCTGTTCGGCCTCGGCCAGTTTGGCGCGCTCTTTGGCGATGACGTCGGCGGGTGCCTTGTCGACAAACGCGGCGTTGCCGAGTTTGCCGCCAACACGCTGCACTTCCTGGCTGAGACGTTGAATCTCTTTGTCCAGGCGCGCCAGTTCGGCGTCCTTGTCGATCAGGCCGGCCATGGGCACCAGCACCTGCATGTCGCCAACCAAGGCGGTGGCAGACATGGGGGCTTCAGCGCCAGCGGCCAGCACGGTGACGTTATCGAGCTTGGCCAGTTTATTCAGCAGCGGTGCGTTGTCGTTGAGGCGACGCTGGTCTTCGCTGCTGACGTTTTGCAGGAACACGTCGATGCGTTTGGCCATGGAGATGTTCATTTCGCCGCGAATCTGGCGCAGGCCGAGCATCAGCGCTTTCACCCATTCGATATCGCCTTCGGCAGCGGCATCGATGCGTGTTTCGTTAGCCACGGGCCAGGCTTGCAGCATGATGGTTTCACCGCTGACGCCGGCCTGCGCTTTGATGCGTTGCCAGATTTCTTCGGTGATAAACGGCATGAACGGATGCGCCAGGCGCAGGATGACTTCGAGCACGCGCACCAGCGTGCGACGGGTGCCGCGCTGACGTTCGACCGGCGCGTTCTCATCCCACAGAACCGGTTTAACCAGTTCCAAGTACCAGGCGCAGTACTCGTCCCACACGAATTCGTAGAGGCTTTGTGCGGCCAGGTCGAAGCGGAAGTTGTCGAGCTGACGGGTCACTTCGGCTTCGGTGCGTTGCAGCTGGGAGATGATCCAGCGGTCTACCGACGACAATTCGACTTCTTCACCGTTAACGCCAGTGTCCTGGCCATCGGTGTTTTCGATCACGAAGTTGGCGGCGTTCCACAGCTTGTTGCAGAAGTTGCGGTAGCCCTCGACGCGGCCCATGTCGAACTTGATGTCGCGACCGGTGGAGGCCAGCGAGCAGAAGGTGAAGCGCAGGGCGTCGGTGCCGTAGCTGGCGATGCCTTCGGGGAATTCAGCCTTGGTTTGCTTGGCGATTTTCTCGGCCATTTTCGGCTGCATCAGGCCGCTGGTGCGTTTTTCCAGCAGGGTGTCGAGGTCGATGCCGTCGACGATGTCCAATGGGTCGAGCACGTTGCCCTTGGACTTGGACATTTTCTGGCCCTGGCCGTCGCGCACCAGACCGTGCACGTACACGGTCTTGAACGGAATCTGCCCGGTCAGGTGGGTGGACAGCATGATCATCCGGGCAACCCAGAAGAAGATGATGTCGAAACCGGTCACCAGCACGTCGGTGGGGTGGAAGGTTTTTAGCGCTTCGGTCTGGTTGGGCCAGCCGAGAGTCGAGAAGGTCCACAGGCCCGAGCTGAACCAGGTGTCGAGCACGTCTTCATCCTGGCGCAGGGCGATGTCGCCGAGGTTGTGCTTGGCGCGCACCTCTGCTTCGTCACGGCCTACATAAACCTGGCCGGCTTCGTCGTACCAGGCCGGAATGCGGTGGCCCCACCAGAGCTGGCGGCTGATGCACCAGTCCTGGATGTCGCGCATCCAACTGAAGTACATGTTTTCGTACTGCTTGGGCACGAACTGAATTTCACCGCTCTCGACCACGGCGATGGCTTTTTCGGCCAGTGGCTTGGTGGACACGTACCACTGATCTGTCAGCCACGGCTCGATCACAGTGCCCGAGCGGTCGCCCTTCGGCACCTTCAGTGCATGGTCATCGACCTTTTCCAGCAAGCCCTGGGCGTCGAGGTCGGCAACCATTTGTTTGCGCGCGACGAAGCGGTCGAGGCCGGCGTATTGCTGCGGCAGGCTGGCTTCGAACTCGGCGTTGACGCTGCCGTCGATGTTGAACACCTGAGCGCGGCCAAGCAGGGCGGCGTTCTTGTCCAGTACGTTGATCAGCGGCAGGTTGTGGCGCTTGCCCACTTCGTAGTCGTTGAAGTCATGCGCCGGGGTGATTTTCACGCAGCCGGTGCCAAATTCGGGGTCGCAGTATTCGTCGGCCACGATAGGGATGCGGCGGCCAACCAAAGGCAGCTCAACAAATTTGCCGATTAACGCCTGATAGCGCTCGTCGCTCGGGTGCACGGCCACGGCGCTGTCGCCCAGCAGGGTTTCCGGGCGGGTGGTGGCGACTACCAAGTAACCCAGACCATCGGCGGTTTTGGCGCCGTCGGCCAGCGGGTAACGCAGGTTCCAGAGGAAGCCCTTCTCGTCGTGGTTTTCCACTTCGAGGTCGGAGATGGCGGTGTGCAGCTTGGTATCCCAGTTCACCAGGCGCTTGCCACGGTAGATCAAGCCGTCTTCATGCAGGCGCACGAAGGCTTCCTGCACGGCTTCGGACAGGTCGGGGTCCATGGTGAATTTTTCGCGGCTCCAGTCAACGGAGGAGCCAAGGCGGCGGATTTGCCGGCTGATATTGCCGCCGGACTGACCTTTCCATTCCCAGACTTTTTCCAAGAATTTTTCACGACCCAGGTCGTGGCGGCTCAGGCCTTGGGCGCCGATCTGACGCTCTACCAGCATTTGCGTGGCGATACCGGCGTGGTCGGTGCCGGGCTGCCAGAGGGTGTTGCGGCCTTGCATCCGACGGAAGCGAATCAGCGCATCCATGATCGCGTTGTTGAAGCCGTGGCCCATGTGCAGGCTGCCGGTGACGTTCGGCGGCGGAATCATGATGGTGTAGGAGTCGCCGCTACCTTGCGGGGCGAAATAGTTCTTCGACTCCCAGGTTTCGTACCAGGAGGTTTCAATGGCGTGGGGCTGGTACGTCTTGTCCATGCGGATCGGGACCCTGTTTTGGCAGCTAATCGGAAAGCCGGGAAGTATAACGGGGATGGCTGCGATCGGGGAACGCGAGTGATGCGGGGTTGGGGTGGAGCACCGGTTTGCCGGGGTTATAAGCGGTCCCACGGGGAAATGGTTGCGGCTGCTTTGAAATCGCATCCCTCTGCGTGAGCCTGGATCCCGCTTTCGCGGGGATGACGGTCGTTTGGGGCGGGTTATGGCGTGACTCACCGGTAAGGCGGGCGAGCCATCGAGCCGGCTCAACCCTTACGCGGCGGCAACAACCGGGTCAGGCGCGCTTCAAGGCGACGTTTGAGTTCGGCTTCAATTTGCGGCACGAAGTCGTCGATGACGTCTTGCAGAATCAACTGCGCGGCGGCGCGCAGTTCAGCGTCCAGGCGCAGCAGGTCGCTGGTGGTGTTGCTCGATTGCAGGCTGCGCTGCACGGTTTGCGCGGTGCTGGCTGGCGGAGGCGTTGGCGTCACGGCGGCGGGCGAGGGGTCTGGTCGGGCGACAGCAGGCGGCGGCACATGGGCGGGTGCAGCGGGAATGCTCGGGCGCGGCTGGGGCTGCGTGTGGAGGTGTGGCTGTGGCTGAAGCGGGGGCGGCGCAGTGGCAGGTACTGGCGCCGTGGGGCCGGGCGCAACGATGTCGGAGAGCAGCGGAATCTGGCCCATTTCCACCGAGTCGGTGAGCAGCGGCAAATCGGCAAAATCGTCGGTAACGCCTGGACCGGTGGGTTCCTTGTGGCTCAGAAACTCACGAATCGACTCCAGATCGTCGAGCAGGTGGTTGGGCTTTTGCGGCGGTTTTGGTGTGTCCATGGGCAGGCTACAGTTCAACTCGCTTGGGGTCATAACCCTGCTGGCGGTAGGTGCGGAAGTTTTCCCGCGAGCTCGCCAATTGTTCGGGTTGCTGGTTAACGATTTCGATCACCCGGCTGAAACGCTGCACATGGGGTGACAGGCTGCTGTTGAGGTTGATGAGCAAGCCTTGGCTGGCCGCCGGCTCGTCGTCCAGGCCAATCACCACCGGCGCATCCGGTGCGTCGCGGTGCAGGCTGTGGGGTACGAAGGTTTCGGCCTTGAAACGCCACAAAAGTTCGTCCACTTCGCTGCATTGCGCTTCATCGCTGGCGCGCATGAACACCGGCATACCGTGGCGCCAGGCCTTCATCGCCAACTGACACGCCGCGCGCAGGCGGTCGGCGGGGGCGGTGGAGGACAGGACGTAGAATTCGATGCGGGGCATGGTGGAGTGGGTTCTCAGAATGCGTAAAACGCTCTTTGTAGGAGCGGCTTTAGCCGCGATGCTCCGGAAAAACATCGCGGCTAAAGCCGCTCCCACAGGAACAGCGCCGTTTTAAACCTTGATGCGATCCAACAGATATTGCGTCAGCAATGGCACCGGGCGGCCGGTGGCGCCCTTGTCTTTGCCGCCGCTGATCCACGCCGTGCCGGCGATGTCCAGGTGCGCCCAGTTGAGGTTTTTGGTGAAGCGCGACAGGAAGCAGGCCGCGGTGATGGTGCCGGCCTTTGGGCCGCCGATGTTAGCGATGTCGGCGAACGGGCTGTCGAGTTGCTCCTGGTATTCGTCGAACAACGGCAACTGCCAGGCGCGGTCGTCAGCGGTTTGGCCAGCGGCGAGCAGCTGTTGCACCAGCTCGTCGTTGTTGCCGAGCAGGCCGGAGGTGTGGCTGCCCAGGGCGACGATGCAGGCGCCGGTCAGGGTGGCGATGTCGATGACCGCCTGTGGCTTGAAGCGCTCGGTGTAGGTCAGGGCGTCGCACAGCACCAGACGGCCTTCAGCGTCGGTGTTGAGAATTTCGACAGTCTGGCCGCTCATGGTGGTGACGATGTCCCCTGGGCGCGTGGCGCTGCCGCTGGGCATGTTTTCGGCGCAGGCCATCACGCCCACCAGGTTGATCGGCAGCTGCATTTCCAGCACGGCTTTAAAGGTGCCGAACACACTCGCGGCGCCGCCCATGTCGTACTTCATTTCGTCCATGCCGGCGGCGGGCTTGATGCTGATACCGCCGGTGTCGAAGGTGATGCCTTTGCCAACCAGGGCAAACGGCTGCTCACCTTTCTTGCCGCCGTTGTATTGCAGCACGATCAGGCGCGGCGGTTGCACGCTGCCCTGGGCCACGGCCAGGAACGAGCCCATGCCCAGGTCTTTGAGTTTTTTCTCATCCAGCACTTCGACTTTCAGCGACTTGTAAGCTTTACCCAAGGCTTTGGCTTGCTCGCCCAGGTAAGTGGGGTGGCAGATGTTCGGCGGCAGGTTGCCCAGGTCGCGGGTAAAGGCCATGCCGGCGGCAATGGCTTGAGCCTGAAGGCTGGCGCGCTCGACGTCGGCGAGGCTGGCCTTTTCAGTGAGCAGGGTAATTTTCCCGAGAGGGCGGGGTTTGCTCTTCTGGCTTTTGAATTGTTCGAAGCTGTATTGGTTGTCGGCGAGGGTTTCGACCACCAGACGGGTTTTGCTGTAAGTGTCGCGACCTTTTACCTGCAAATCGTCCAGGGCCAGCACCGCGTCTTTGCCGCCCAGGCTTTTCAGCGTGGTTTGCACGGCGGTGACTACCTTGCGCAGTTGGCGGTCAGAGAGTTCGCTTTCTTTACCGACGCCGACCAGCAATACGCGCTCGGCTTTGAGGTTGGGCAAGCTTTGCAGCAGGAGGGTTTGGCCGACTTTGCCGTTCAGGTCGCCGCGCTTGAGTACGCTGCTGAGTGCGCCGTTGCTGGCGACATCGAGAATCTGGGCGGCGCCGCTGAGTGCGCGGTCTTCGCCGACGGCGACTACCAGGGTGGCGGTTTTCAGTGCGTCTGGACGTGCGTTCTTAACAACAAATTCCATGGCGAGGAGTCCCCAAGACAACCGGTAGGTATTACAGGATAATGCCGCGCTCGATCGGTGTTGAACCGCGCGGCCAGAAAAGGCCTTTTGCAAAAACGGGCTCGGACTGCGCAGCTGGCTCTAGTAAACTCCGCGTCCTTGTCGTTGTTCGGCAGGCGTGAACCGCGTTGGTTTCGTATCCACACCTGCAAATTTTTCGGTCGTCGGCCTTATAGGGCCGGCAACAGGCAGCTAGTTTGAGCTTAGCCGCCTGAGCCTGACAACCCTGGAGTGTCTGGTTTGATTGTCTTCCGTTATCTGTCCCGTGAAGTGCTGCTGACCCTCAGCGCGGTGAGTGCCGTGTTGCTGGTGATCATCATGAGTGGTCGCTTCATCAAGTACCTGGCGCAGGCTGCGCAGGGTGCGCTCGATCCCGGCGTGCTGTTTTTGATCATGGGCTTTCGCCTGCCGGGCTTTCTTGAGCTGATTCTGCCGCTGGGGTTGTTCCTCGGTATTTTGCTGGCGTACGGGCGTTTGTACCTGGACAGCGAAATGACCGTGCTGGCCGCCACCGGCATGAGCCAGCAGCGCTTGCTGGCCTACACCTTAGCGCCTGCCACGCTGGTGGCATTGATTGTGGCGTGGCTGAGCATGGGTTTGGCGCCACAAGGCGTGGCCCAGGTGGCGAAAATTCTCAATGAGCAAGACGCCCTCACCGAATTCGACACGCTGGTTCCCGGCCGCTTCCAGGCCATGCGCAGCGGCACGCGCGTGACCTATACGCAGGAAATGTCGGATGACCGCAGCCAATTGGGCGGCATCTTCATCTCGGAAAAACGCCTGTCGAAAGAGGGCGACAAAGAGCGCGGCATCACCGTGCTGGTGGCCGATAAAGGCCGCCAGGAAATTCAGCCCGACGGCAGCCGCTACCTGATTTTGGAAAACGGTTACCGCTACGACGGCAACCCCGGCGCCGCCGATTACCGCGCCATCAAGTACGACACCTACGGCGTGTTGCTGGTGAAACCGGAAGTCAGCAGCGATATCAGCGAGCGTGAAGCGCTGACCACCCGTGAGCTGATCGGCAGTGACGAGCCACGCCATCAGGCCGAACTGCAATGGCGCATATCGATTCCCCTGCTGGTGTTTGTGGTCACATTGCTGGCGGTGCCGCTGTCGCGGGTGAACCCACGTCAGGGTCGCTTCCTCAAGTTGCTGCCGGCCATCCTTCTTTATATGGCGTACCTGTCGTTGCTGATCGCCGCTCGCGGCGCGTTGGACAAGGGCAAGATTCCCATGAGCCTTGGCTTGTGGTGGGTACACGGGTTGTTTTTGCTGATTGGTCTGACGCTGCAGTTCTGGGAGCCGATGCGCCTGAAGTTGGCGGGTCGCCGCATGGCGCGGGAGTTGGCGCATGGTTAAGTTGGATCGTTACATCGGCAAAGCCGTGTTTTTGGCGATTTTGTCGGTGCTGGGCATCATCGTTGGCTTGGCGTTGCTGTTCGCCTTTATCGATGAACTGGGTGACGTGCAGGGCAGCTACGGCCTGGACGACGCGGCGTGGTACGTGTTCCTGACCTCGCCCCGGCGGGTGTATGAAATGCTGCCGATGGCCGCGCTGATCGGTTGCCTGATTGGCCTGGGCAGCCTGGCCAGCAGCAGCGAACTGACGATTATGCGAGCGGCCGGTGTGTCGGTCGGCCGTATCGTTTGGGCAGTGATGAAGCCAATGCTGGTGCTGATGTTGGCCGGCGTGCTGATTGGCGAGTACCTCGCACCGTGGAGCGAAAACATTGGCCAGGCCAGCCGCTCCATGGCCCAGGGCGGCGGCGAAGCGCAGAGTTCCAAGCGCGGCGTGTGGCACCGTCAGGGCAACGAGTTCGTCCACATCAACGCCGTGCAACCCAACGGCGTGCTGTATGGCGTTACCCGGTACGAGTTCGACAAAGAGCGGCACTTGCAGTCGTCGAGCTTCGCCAAGAAGGCGCAGTATCAGGGCGACCATTGGCAGCTCGAAGACGTTGCGACCACCGTATTCCATGAGCGCAACACCGAAGTGGTGCAAACCCCGACCGAGCGCTGGGACGTGCAGCTGACGCCGCAACTGCTCGGCACTGTGGTGCTGGAGCCGGAAGCGCTCTCTGTGACCGGTCTGTGGCGTTACATCCACTACCTGGCCGACCAAGGCTTGGCTAACGGCAAATACTGGCTGGCGTTCTGGACCAAAGTGCTGCAACCGGTGGTGACCGCCGCGTTGGTGCTGATGGCCATCTCCTTTATCTTTGGTCCGCTGCGTTCGGTGACGCTCGGCCAGCGCGTGTTTACCGGCGTGCTGGTGGGCTTTGTGTTCCGCATTGCCCAGGACCTGCTCGGACCCTCGAGCCTGGTGTTCGGCTTCCCGCCGTTGCTGGCCGTGCTGATCCCGAGTTTGATTTGTGCGGTGGCCGGGTTCTGGATGTTGAGGCGGGCGGGGTAAATCTCGCGCAAAGAAAAGCCGGCTTAATGCCGGCTTTTTTGTGGGCCGATGTTGAGGCCGCGATGCTTTAGCTCTTTTTCTTCTTCGGAATATGCACCAGCCGCGTCTCCGAATAGATGTCATGCCAGCTGCGTTTTTGCTTGTCCCAGAGCGCCCATAGGAAACCCAGCCCCAGGCACAGCCACGACGCCATCGACACCATAAACCGCAGCAGTGCTTGCCAAAGGCTGATGGCGCTGCCGTCGGCGTTCTGCACGCGCACGCCCCACACTTGCATGCCGAGGGTCTGGCCGGAGTGAGTCCAGAACTTGGCGAAGAAGGCGAAAATGGCCAGCAGCACCACCGTGGAAAATACCGGATCAACATCCAGCGCTCGGTTGTTGGCCAATTCCTGCAAACGCTCGCTGCCGAAAATCAGGCGCAGCACCACCTGCTGATAGAGCAGGCCGGTGACGATGGCGATGGCCACGCACAACAGAAAGTCATAAAACATCGCGGCAAGGCGGCGGGGCAGGGCGACAGGGGGGAAGTCACCCTGGGGCTGGAGAAGACGTTTGGACATGCAAGGCTCGCGGTGAGTGAAAAGCGCGAGGCACTTTACTGCAAAAGTGGTGTTGGGAAAAAACTCGCTGTCTCGTCGGCCGGCTCTGTTGTAGGAGCAACCTTGGTCGCGAACCCTGCAAACCTCGGCGAATGGCGTTTCCAGGATTCGCCAGCAAGCTGGCTCCTACAACAAAAAGCCCCGCACTTGGCGGGGCTTTTTGTTTCGCGTTCGGATCAGCCGATAACTTGGACTTGATCTGCTTGCAGGCCTTTTTGACCTTGTACCGAAACGAAGCTGACTTTCTGGCCTTCTTTCAGGCTCTTGAAGCCGTCGCCTTCGATAGCGCGGAAGTGCACGAACAGATCCGGACCGCTTTCTGGAGTGATGAAACCAAAACCTTTCTCGTCGTTAAACCACTTGACGGTACCGTTCTGACGATTCGACATATCTTATTTCCTTGGAACTTGAGTTGATGACAGCCTCGGTTTTCTATCGAGGGCTGGACTGGTTGCAGGGAGTAAGAAAAGCCGAGCGGGATGTAGCAAATCGAAGATCTACTGCACCAGGTCGCGATTCAACAGCGACCCATGCAAACACAGTGGGCGAAAAGATACGCCAACTTTGTGGCGAAAAACAACCCCCGAAATTAGGCCTTACAGCGCCTGAATACGGTGCTTCCAGAGCTTTTTGGCATAGCTTCAAAACCGCTCGGAATAGCAACTGAGTTTCTGCTGAAACACGCTTGTAAAGTCACCGTGCGGTAATTGACGCGTGGAAATTTCCGAGAATACAATTAGCTTGCTAACTAATTAATTCCTCGTGTTTCCGATGACCCTCGACGCCCTCCAGCTCAGCATAACCAGCGGCATGGTTTCCACTGCGCGCCATTGGCGACGCATTTGCCAAGCCACGCTGGTCAACTACGGAATTTCCGAAGCCTGCGCAGTGCCGCTGTTGATGATCGTGCGCCTGGGCGATGGCGTGCGGCAGGTGGCAGTGGCGCAAGCATCGGGGTTGGAAAGCCCGTCACTGGTGCGCTTGTTGGATCAACTGTGCCGCTCGGGGCTTGTTTGTCGCTGCGAAGACCCGAGCGATCGCCGCGCCAAAGCCCTGAGCCTGACGCCGCGCGGTCGAGAGCTGGCCGAGTCGATTGAAAACGAGTTAGTGCGCCTGCGCCGCGATGTGCTCAAAGACATTTCCTTGGCTGACCTCGAAGCGACCTTGCGCGTGATGCGTGCCTTTGAAGACGCCGGCCGAAATCAGAATGGGGCGCCGACATGACTGGCTTTTTCGCCGGCATGCCACCGGCGCGCGATTGGTTTTACGGGGTGCGCACCTTTGCCGCCTCGATGCTCGCGCTGTACATCGCCATGATCATGCAGATGCCGCGTCCTTACTGGGCGATGGCCACGGTGTATATCGTCTCCAGTCCCTTTGTCGGTCCCACCAGTTCCAAGGCGCTGTACCGCGCGGTCGGCACATTTGTCGGTGCGGCAGCGGCGGTGTTGTTCGTGCCGATGTTTGTGCAGGCGCCGTTGATGCTTTCAGTGGTGGTGGCGCTGTGGACCGGCACGCTGCTGTTTTTGTCGCTGCACCTGCGCACGGCGAATAGCTACGCGCTGATGCTCTCGGGCTACACGCTGCCGCTGATTGCCTTGCCGGTGGTGGATAACCCCAACGCGGTGTTCGATATCGCCTCGTCGCGCACGCAGGAAATTTTCCTCGGCATCGTGTGCGCCGCCGTGGTGGGCGCGGTGTTCTGGCCGCGTCGCCTGGCGCCGGTTTTCATGGATGCTGCCCAGGCCTGGTTCGCCGATGCCACACGCTACAGTCAGCACTTTCTTACCCGTGGCGCGTCGCCTGCCGAGGTGGGCAATCTGCGCGCCGCCATGGTCGCCAGCTTTAACTCGCTGGAGCTGATGATCGGCCAACTTCCCCACGAAGGGGCGCAGCCGCAGACGGTGCGCAACAGCAAAGAACTGCGCGGGCGGATGATTCATTTACTGCCGGTAATCGACGGCCTGGACGACGCGCTGATTGCCATCGAGCGTCGCTCGCCCGATCTGGTCGCCATGCTTGCGCCACTTTTAGAAGAGACCCGGCAGTGGCTCCTGAGCACCACCGATAACGCCGACCCCGCCCGCTGGCGCGCCTTGCGTGATCAGCTTGAAGCGCTGCAACCCAGCGCCGAGGCATTGGATGAGCGCCGGCAGTTACTGCTGTCCAACGCCTTGTACCGCCTGGGAGAATGGATCGACTTGTGGCAAGACTGCCGCAGCCTGCAGCACGCGTTGCTGCTGGATGACCAAACACCGTGGCGCGCGGTTTATCGCCACTGGCGCCTAGGCCGTCTCACGCCGTTTTTCGACCGAGGTCTGATGCTGTATTCGGTGTTTTCCACCATCAGCGCCATCATTGTCGCCTCGTTGTTGTGGATCGGGCTGGGTTGGACCGACGGCGGCAGCGCCGTTATTTTGGCCGCCGTGGCCTGCAGCTTTTTCGCCGCCATGGACGACCCGGCGCCGCAGATTTATCGGTTCTTTTTCTGGACCGCAATGTCGGTGCTGTTCGCCAGCCTTTACCTGTTTCTGATCCTGCCGAACCTGCACGACTTCCCCATGCTGGTGCTGGCGTTTGCGGTGCCGTTTATTTGCGTGGGCACGCTCACCGTGCAGCCGCGCTTTTACCTGGGCATGTTGCTGACCATCGTTAACACCTCGTCGTTTATCAGCATCCAGGGCGCCTACGACGCCAACTTCATGACCTTTATCAACAGCAACCTCGCCGGGCCGGTGGGGCTGTTGTTTGCGTTTGTCTGGACCCTGGTGATGCGCCCGTTTGGCGTGGAGGTGGCGGCCAAACGTATGACCCGTTTCAGTTGGCGCGACATCGTCGCCCTTACCGAGCCGGCAACCCTGGCCGAGCATCGGCGCATGGGCGTGCGCATGCTCGACCGTCTGATGCAGCATTTGCCGCGCCTGACGCAGACCGCTCAGGACACGGGCGGCGCGTTGCGTGATCTGCGCGTGGCGCTGTGTTTGCTCGATGTGCTGGCGTATTTGCCGCGCTTGCCGCAGTCGGCGCAGGGCCAGTTGCAGCAGGTGGTGGCGGATGTGGGCGAGTACTTTCGCGCCTGCCTGAAAGCGGGTGAGCGGCTGCCGGCGCCTGTGGGTCTGTTGATGACCATGGACCGTGCGCGACGGGCGCTGAATGTATCGGCCTGCGCCGACGCCGAGCAGGCGCGCTTGCACAGCTTGCTGGCCCTCAGCGGCTTGCGTCTGGCCTTGTTGCCGGGCGCGGAAGTGCTGGTTGAGGCGGGTCAGGAGCCCGAGCAACTTCCTTACGGTATCGATGGAGCCTCTTTGTGATCGGTGATCTGGATATCAGCGGCGTGTTTCTACCCACGCTGCTGGTGATGATGGCGTTTACCTACGTGTTGTACCTGCTGGTGCACGGGCTATTGAACCGCGCGCACTTCTATCGCCTGGTCTGGCACCGGGCCCTGTTTAACGTTGCTCTGTATGCCGTGCTGCTTGGCGCGGTGGATGCCATTTGCCGAAGCCTGATGCTATGAAAAAACCGATGTTGACCTTGGGCCGCGTGGTCCTGACGTTGTTGATGGTGACCCTGGCGGCCGTCGTGGTGTGGCGCATGGTGATGTATTACATGTTTGCGCCGTGGACGCGCGACGGGCATATCCGCGCCGACGTGATTCAGATCGCGCCTGATGTGTCTGGCCTGATCGAGGGCGTGAACGTGCATGACAACCAGCCGGTCAAGCGCGGCGATGTGCTGTTCACCATCGATCAGGAGCGCTTCACCCTGGCACTGCGTCAGGCCGAAGCGAGCGCCGCCGAGCGCAAGGAAGCGCTGGCCCAGGCGCAGCGCGAAGCCAAGCGTAATCGCGGCTTGGGCAATTTGGTGGCGCGCGAACAATTGGAAGAAAGCCAGTCTCGCGAGAGCCGCGCGCAGTCCGCTGTGGCGGCCGCGCAGGTGGCGGTGGATGCGGCCAAACTCAACCTGGAACGCTCGGTGATTCGCAGCCCGGTCGACGGCTACCTCAACGACCGCGCGCCGCGCGCCCATGAATTCGTCACAGCGGGCCGGCCGGTGCTGTCGGTGGTCGACAGCGAGTCGTTCCATATCGACGGTTATTTCGAAGAAACCAAGCTGCAGCACATTCGCGTCGGCCAAGCCGTGGACATTCGCGTGCTCGGCGACAACAGCCGCCTGCGCGGCCACGTGCAGAGCGTGGCCGCTGCGGTGGAAGACCGCGATCGCAGCAGCGGCAGCAACTTGCTTCCAAACGTGAACCCGGCATTCAGTTGGGTGCAATTGGCCCAACGGATTCCCGTGCGCATCGCGCTGGACGAAGTGCCAGCAGACTTCCGCATGATTGCCGGGCGCACGGCGACGGTGTCGATCATCGAGGGCAGCGACAAGGCGGAGCCCCAGCAATGAAGCGTTATGCAGTGATGGGCTTCGCGCTGGTGCTGTCTGCCTGCCAGGCGGTCGGCCCGGATTATCAATTGCCAAAAGACGCGGCCCTTGAGCGCGGCGATTTGCAGGGGCAATTGGCAACCGGCAACAGCGACGTGGTGTCGGCGCCGGTGCCGGCCGATTGGTGGCGGCTCTACCAGGACGCGCGCCTGGATCAGTTGGTGCAGCAGGCGTTGGCCTCTAATACCGACTTGCGCGTGGCGGCCGCCAACCTGGCGCGCGCCCGCACGCAGGTAGAGGAAGCGCAGGCCGAAGGTGGCTTCAGTGGCAGCGCGCGGTTTGGCGCGGAGCGTTTGCAGGAGTCCGGCGAGGCATTCCTGCTGGAGGAGAAAGTGCCGGTGGCGAACATCGGCAGCGGCTCGATCAACACCTCCTACCAATTCGATTTGTGGGGCACCTTGCAGCGTGGCATCGAGTCGGCCCAGGCCAATGCCGATGCGGCGCAGGCGGCTGCAGATACGGCGCGCATCACCTTGGTTGCCGAAGTGGTGCGCGCCTACACGCAGGTGTGTGCCGCCAATGAAGAACGCCATATCGCCCAGCAGTCGTTGGACCTGCAGGAAAAAGGCGTGACCCTGGTGCAGCGCCTGCGCGATGCCGGGCGAGGGGATGAAACCCAGGTGACGCGCACGCAAACCCAGTTCAAATCGCTGCGCGCCGAAATGCCGCGCTACGACGCGGCTCAGCAAGCGGGACTGTTCACCTTGTCGATGCTGTTGGCCAAGCCGGTCAGCGAACTGCCGGCCGGGGTGAGCGACTGCGCCGAGCTGCCGCATATCGCCCAACTGGTGCCAGTGGGCGACGGCGCGGAGTTGCTTAAACGGCGCCCGGATATCCGCCAGGCCGAGCGCAATCTGGCCGCCGCCACGGCGAAGATTGGCGTGGCAACCGGGCAGCTTTACCCAAACATCAGCATTGGCGCGACGGTCGGAACGGTGGGCATTCTCGAGCACCTGGGCGAGCCGGCGACAAATCGTTGGGGCTTCGGCCCGCTGATCAGTTGGACCATTCCCACCAACGGCGCACGTGCCCGCATTCGCGAAGCCGAGGCGGCGACGCAAGCGGCGCTGGCGCATTTCGACGGTGTGGTGCTCAACGCCGTACGTGAAACGCAGACAGGACTGGTGCAATACAGCGCCATGCTCGACCGCCGCGACGCCCTGGCGGACGCCGAGCATTCGGCGCAGCAGGCGGCGGACCAGACGCACCAGTTCTTCCAGGCCGGCCGCGCTTCGTTTCTGGCCGACCTGCAAGCCACCAAAACCTACACCGACATGCGCGCGCAGTTGGCGGCAGCGAACACGCAGGTGGCGATGGCGCAGATCAATTTGTTTTTGGCATTGGGCGGGGGTTGGCAACAAGCAACGCCCTAAAAGCATCGCGGCTGAAGCCGCTCCCACAGGTACGCGTGGTCTGTAGGAGCGGCTTTAGCCGCGATGCTTTTAGCCAAATCAGAGGCATAAAAAAAGGCCTTGCTTAGCAAGGCCTTTCTAATGTGCTTGGTGCCCCGGGGGAGACTCGAACTCCCACTCCTTTCGAAAACGGATTTTGAATCCGCCGCGTCTACCAATTCCGCCACCAGGGCACATAGGGCGCGCAGTATAGGGAGAGGTTTGCGTGTGGTCAACGGGGTCGCGTGGTGAATTTTGCGTATTTCCGTTAAACTTCGCGCCCCTGAAAAATGACCTCCCACCATGCGTGTTGCCGATTTTAATTTCGAGCTGCCAGACGCCCTGATTGCGCGTCACCCCTTGGCCGAGCGCCAGGGCAGCCGCCTGCTTTGCCTCGACGGCCCGACCGGTGCATTGGCGCACCGTCAGTTTTCCGATTTGTTGGAATACCTGCGTCCGGGCGACTTGATGGTGTTCAACAACACCCGCGTTATCCCCGCGCGCTTGTTTGGCCAGAAGGCCTCTGGCGGCAAACTGGAAGTGTTGGTGGAACGCGTGCTGGACAACCGCCGCGTGCTCGCCCACGTGCGCTCAAGCAAATCGCCGAAACCGGGCTCGACCATTCTTATCGATGGCGGCGCTGAAGCGCAGATGCTCGCGCGCCACGATGCGTTGTTCGAGCTGGGCTTCAACGAAGACGTATTGCCCCTGCTTGAGCGCGTCGGCCATATGCCGTTGCCTCCTTATATAGATCGCCCTGACGACAGCGCCGACCGCGAGCGTTATCAGACCGTGTACGCCGAGCGTGCCGGTGCAGTGGCGGCGCCTACCGCCGGCCTGCATTTCGATCAACCGTTGCTGGAAGCCATCCGCGCCAAAGGTGTGGTCACCGCGTTCGTGACGCTGCACGTTGGCGCGGGCACTTTTCAGCCTGTGCGCGTGGAAAAGATCGAAGACCACCACATGCATAACGAGTGGCTGGAGGTGACCGAAGAGGTGGTCGAGGCCGTTGCTGCCTGCCGCGCACGGGGCGGTCGGGTGATTGCAGTGGGCACCACCAGCGTGCGCTCGCTGGAAAGCGCGGCGCGCGATGGCCAGCTCAAACCGTTCAGTGGCGACACCGACATCTTCATCTACCCCGGCCGGCCGTTTCATGTGGTCGACGCCTTGGTGACCAATTTCCATTTGCCGGAATCGACATTGCTGATGCTGGTTTCCGCATTTGCCGGCTACCCGCAAACCATGGCGGCCTACGCCACGGCCATTGCCGAGGGTTACCGATTCTTCAGTTACGGTGATGCCATGTTCATTACCCGCAACCCCGCCGCGCGCGGACCCGAGGAGCACGCATGAGCCGCACCTGCCGCATGACATTCGAACTGCTGGCCACCGATGGCAAAGCCCGCCGTGGTCGCCTGACCTTCCCGCGCGGCGTCGTCGAAACGCCGGCGTTCATGCCGGTGGGCACCTATGGCACGGTGAAGGGCATGCTGCCGCGCGACATCGAAGCGATTGGCGCGCAGATGATCCTCGGCAATACCTTCCACCTGTGGCTGCGCCCCGGCATGGAAGTCATCAAACAGCACGGCGACCTGCATGACTTTATGCAGTGGAAAGGTCCGATCCTCACCGACTCCGGCGGCTTCCAGGTGTTCAGCCTGGGCGCCATGCGCAAGATCAAGGAAGAGGGCGTGACCTTCGCCTCGCCGGTCAACGGCAGCAAAGTGTTCATGGGCCCGGAAGAATCGATGCAAGTGCAGCGCGATCTCGGCTCCGATGTGGTGATGATTTTTGACGAGTGCACGCCGTATCCGGCCGACCTCGACGTGGCGCGCACCTCCATGGAACTGTCGTTGCGCTGGGCCAAGCGTTCGAAGATTGCCCATGGCGACAACACCGCCGCACTGTTCGGCATCGTTCAGGGCGGCATGCACCAGGACTTGCGCATGCGCTCGCTGGAAGGGCTCAGCGAAATCGGCTTCGATGGCTTGGCCATTGGCGGCTTGTCGGTCGGTGAGCCTAAGGAAGAGATGATTCGCGTGCTGGACTACCTGCCAGGGCAGATGCCAGCGGACAAACCGCGTTACCTCATGGGCGTTGGCAAACCTGAAGACCTGGTCGAAGGTGTGCGCCGTGGTGTGGATATGTTCGACTGCGTGATGCCGACGCGTAACGCGCGCAATGGTCATCTGTTCGTTGATACCGGCGTTCTGAAAATTCGCAATTCGGCTCATAAGCAAGACAACAGCACGCTTGATCCGACCTGCGATTGCTACACCTGCCAGAACTTCTCCCGGGCCTATTTGCACCACTTGGATAAGTGCGACGAAATGCTCGGTAGCATGTTGAATACCATCCACAATTTGCGTCATTACCAGCGCCTGATGGCTGGTTTGCGCGAGGCTATTCAACAGGGTACATTGGCCGCCTTCGTCGATTCCTTCTACGCCCGGCGCGGGCTCACCACACCGCCGCTGGACTGATCGTTCACCTTATAAAAGAATCTTTAACAGGAGTTTTACATGGGCTTTTTCATTTCCGACGCGCTCGCTGAAACGGCACCAGCCGCTGCTGCTGGCCCGGTGGGCGGCGACAGCATGTCGATCATTTTCCTGGTCGGCTTCATGGTCATTTTCTACCTCATGATCTGGCGTCCACAGGCCAAGCGCGCGAAAGAGCAGAAGAACCTGCTGAGCAATCTTCAGAAGGGCGACGAAGTGGTCACCTCCGGTGGCATCGCCGGCAAGATCACCAAAGTGACTGACGATTTCGTGGTCATCGAAGTATCCGACACCGTTGAACTGAAAATTCAGAAAGGCGCCATTGGTGCCACGCTGCCCAAGGGCACGCTGAAAGCCATCTAAACTCCACCATTTTTACCATTCGACGGGGCGCTAAAGGCGCCCCGCGTCATAAGCGGGCGGCGTCATGCTGAACAAATACCCTCTGTGGAAATACCTGCTGATCGTCGCGGTTCTGGTGATCGGCTTCATTTACTCTGCGCCGAACCTGTACCCGGATGATCCGGCTGTACAGATCAGCGGTGCCAGCACCGCATTGCAGGTCGGCCAGGCTGACCTGGACCGCGCGAGCAAGGCGCTGACTGACGCAGGTATCGAGGTCAAAGCGGCCACCTTGGCTGCGCAGGGGAAGGGCGGTCTGATCCGTCTGGTTAAGAAAGAACAGCAACTGCCGGCCAAAGACGTCATTCGCAAAACGATGGGCGACGACTACGTGGTGGCGTTGAACCTGGCCCAAACCACGCCGACCTGGCTGCGCAACCTAGGCGCCAGCCCGATGAAGCTGGGTCTGGACTTGTCCGGTGGCGTGCACTTCCTGTTGGAAGTGGACATGGACAAAGCGCTGGACGCGCGCCGCAAAGTGTACGAAGGCGATGTGAAGAGCCTGCTGCGCAAAGAGCGCGTGAAATACCGCAGTTTGCCCGAGCAAGATGGCGCCATTCAGTTGGGCTTCAGTGACGATGAGTCGCTGAGCAAAGCGAAAACACTGATCCGCAAAGATTTCATAGATTTCCAGGTGACCGAAGTCGAGCGCAATGGCATGCAAGTGCTGCGTCTGGAAATGACCCCGGCCAAGCTGGCTGAAATTCGCGAATACTCGATCAAGCAGAACTTGACCACGGTACGTAACCGCGTCAACGAGCTGGGCGTGGCCGAACCGCTGGTTCAGCGCCAGGGTGCCAACCGCATCGTGGTTGAGCTGCCAGGCGTGCAAGACACTGCCGAGGCCAAACGTATTCTCGGTAAAACCGCCAACCTGGAGTTCCGTCTGGCGGCTGGCCCTGATGCGACCAAGGCGACCACTGAGTCGTTTGAGTTCCGCGAGCCGGGTCGTCCGGCTGTGCCGTTGGAGCGTGGCTTGATCATCACCGGTGATCAGGTGACCGACGCCTCGGCCAGCTTCGATGAGAACGGCCGTCCGCAAGTGAACATCCGTCTCGACGGCCATGGCGGCGAATTGATGAGCCGCGCTACGCGCAGCAACGTCGGCCGCAGCATGGCGGTGATCTTTATCGAGCAGAAGCCGACCACGCGCTACACCAAGCAAATGGTCAACGGTGTCGAGCAAGACGTAGCGGTTCAGACGTTTAAAGAAGATAAGAAAATCATCAGCCTGGCGACCATTCAGTCGCCACTGGGCAGCCAGTTCCGTATCACTGGCTTGGAAGGCAAGGGCGAGTCGTCTGAACTGGCTCTGCTGCTGCGTGCTGGTGGTTTGGCGGCGCCGATGTACTTCGCTGAAGAACGCACCATCGGCCCAAGCCTGGGTGCGGACAACATCACCAAAGGTATCGATGCTTCGCTGTGGGGCATGCTGCTGGTGTCGCTGTTCATCATCTGCATCTACCGCTTCTTTGGTGTGCTGGCCACTGTGGCTCTGGCCTTCAACATGGTCATGCTGTTGGCGCTGATGTCCCTGTTGGGCGCTACGCTGACCCTGCCAGGTATCGCCGGTATCGTGCTGACCATGGGTATGGCGGTGGACGCCAACGTGCTGATTTTCTCGCGGATACGTGAAGAGATTGCCAATGGCATGTCGGTACAGCGCGCGATTCACGAAGGTTTCGACCGCGCCTACGCCGCGATCCTCGACGCCAACCTGACCACGCTGTTGGTCGGCGGCATCCTGTTTGCCATGGGTACCGGGCCGATCAAAGGCTTCGCGGTGACCATGTCGCTGGGTATCGTCACTTCGATGTTCACCGCCATCATGGTTACCCGCGGCATGGTTAACCTGATTTTCGGTGGTCGTGACTTCAAGAAGTTGTGGATTTAAGGGGCCGCTATGAAACGTACGATTAAGTTTATGGCCGTGCGCAACATCGCGTTCGGCTTCACCTTGGTGCTCACTGCGATTGCGCTGTTCAGCCTGTTCACTAAAGGTCTCAACTACGGCCTGGATTTCACCGGCGGCACATTGATCGAGCTGACTTACGAGCGCGACGCCAACCTGCTGCAAGTGCGTGAAGAACTGCAAAAAGCCGGCTTCAACGATGCCGTTGTGCAGAGCTTCGGCGCTGCGAACGAATTGCTGGTGCGCATGCCGGGTGATGATCCGCAATTAGGCACGCGCGTCGCCGATGCGCTGCGTGCGGTAGACGGCGATAACCCGGCCACCGTGAAGCGCGTTGAATTCGTGGGCCCGCAGGTCGGTGAAGAACTACGCGACCAGGGCGGCCTGGGCATGTTGCTGGCCTTGGGCGGCATCATGCTGTACCTGGCTTTCCGCTTTCAGTGGAAGTTTGGTTTGGGCGCAATCGCCTCGCTGATCCACGACGTAATCGTAGCCATGGGTGTGATTTCCTACTTCCAGATCACGTTCGACCTGACTGTACTGGCGGCGGTACTGGCGATCATCGGTTACTCGCTCAACGACACCATCGTGGTATTCGACCGTGTGCGGGAGAACTTCCGTGTGCTGCGTAAAGCCACGCTGGTCGAGAACATTGATATTTCCACCACGCAAACCCTGCTGCGCACCATGGCGACGTCGATTTCGACCTTGCTGGCTATCGGCGCGTTGCTGGTCTGGGGTGGCGATAACCTTTACGGTTTCTCCATCACCCTGTTCATTGGCGTATTGGCCGGTACCTACTCGTCGATCTACATCGCCAACGTAGTGCTGATCTGGCTGAACCTGAGTGTTGAAGATCTGATTCCGCCAGTCTCCACAGAAGAGGTAGACGAACGCCCATAAGGCGCTTTGTCGACCAGACCGCGATGGTGCTGAGCAGCCCATCGCGGTTTTTTTTCGTCGGCAATTTTGAACTGGCTGTAGGAAAAAGACTCCAAGGCTAGGAGAAAGGCGCTACGGCGTCTCGGTGTAAACCAGGAGGTTCAAGTGAACAAGTCGATGCTAGTTGGTGCGGTGCTGGGCGCGGTAGGTGTTACCGCCGGAGGTGCTGTTGCAACTTACAGCTTGGTGGGTGGCGGTCCTGAATACGCGCAAGTGCTCGCGGTGGAACCGATCAACGAAACCATCAAGACTCCGCGGCAAGTTTGCAAAGATGTAACCGTCACTCGGCAAAAACCGGTCAAGGATCAACATCAAATCGTGGGTAGCGTATTGGGCGCTGTGGCAGGTGGTCTGCTCGGTAACCAGGTTGGCGGCGGTAACGGCAAGAAAATTGCCACCGTAGCGGGTGCGGTTGGCGGCGGTTATGCCGGTAACAAGGTGCAGGAAAACATGCAGTCCAATGACACCTATACCACCACCGAAACCAAGTGCAATACGGTCACCGACACCAGCGACAAGCTGGTCGGCTACAACGTGAAGTACCAGTTGAAAGACAAAGTGGGTCAGGTGCGGATGGATCGTGATCCGGGCAGCCAAATTCCGGTCGATGAAAAAACCGGTCAGCTGATTCTGGGTCAGAACCAGCCCGTCCAGCAGTAAGAAAAAAGCGTCCTTCGGGGCGCTTTTTTTCGCCCATAAAAAAACCGGCGCTTGGCCGGTTTTTTATTGTTCTTAGGCTTAGCGTTTTTGCTGAGCCGACAGGTGCGGCTGAATGGCCGTCAACACTGCCTTAAAGCATTTGGTGTTGCCGGCTACCACGTGGCCCTTTTCCAGGAATTCGTGGCCACCAGTGAAGTCGCTGACCAAACCGCCAGCTTCCTGAATCAGCAGCACGCCTGCGGCCATGTCCCATTCGGACAGGCCCGCTTCCCAGAATGCATCGAAACGACCGGCGGCCACGTACGCCAAGTCCAGACTGGCAGCGCCGGCGCGGCGAATGCCGGCGGTTTGGCCGACCAGGCTGCGGAACATGCCGAGGTAATTGTCGAGGCCGTCCATTTGGTCGTCGCGGAACGGGAAGCCGGTGCCGAGCAGGGCGCCTTCGAGGCTGGTGCGACCGCTAACGCGCAGACGACGGCCGTTCAGCTGAGCGCCACGGCCACGGCTGGCGGTGAATTCTTCTTGGCGGACTGGGTCGAGCACGACGGCGTGTTCCAGGCGGCCACGGTATTTGCAGGCAATGCTGACCGCGAAGTGCGGGATGCCGCGCAGGAAGTTGGTGGTGCCGTCTAGTGGGTCGATGATCCAGAGGTAGTCTTCGCCGTCGCCACTGCCGGCGTGCAGGCCGGTTTCTTCGCCGAGGATGGCGTGGGTTGGGTAGGCTTTGCGCAGCGCGGTGATGATGCTGGTTTCAGCGGCGCGGTCCACTTCGGACACGTAGTCCTTGGCGTCTTTTTCGTCGACCTTGATGGTGTCCAGGCGCTCGATGGAGCGGAAGATCAGTTCACTGGCGCTGCGGGCGGCGCGCAGCGCGATATTCAGCATAGGCTGCATGGAGGGTCACCTGGGTCGTTAAAGAAAGCCGAGCATTCTAACAGAAAACCATAGATGAAGAAGGCCCACCTGGCGTGCGCATGGTGTTTGCCGGGGTGCTTCTGTAAGATTTGCCTCCCTTTGTTGTCCGTGTGAGCGCTTTCGTTGCTGGAAAATATCCGCGTCGTTTTGGTCAATACCAGTCATCCCGGCAATATCGGCGGCGCCGCGCGGGCGATGAAAAACATGGGCTTGTCGCGCCTGGTGTTGGTCGATCCGCAAGACTTTCCCAGCCACGAAGCCAGCGCCCGGGCGTCCGGTGCCGATAGCATTCTTGAAGCTGCACACGTTGTCGCCACGCTCGAAGAGGCGCTGGTTGGGTGCACGCTGGTGCTGGGCACCAGTGCGCGCGATCGCCGAATGCCGTGGCCCATGCTCGACCCTCGTGAGTGTGGCGTGCACGCCGTCGAGCGTGCCGCCGAAGGGGGCGAAGTGGCGCTGGTTTTTGGTCGTGAATATGCCGGCCTTACCAATGAAGAATTGCAGCGTTGCCACTACCACGTACACATTCCGTCCGACCCCGACTTCAGCTCCCTAAACCTTGCCGCCGCCGTGCAGGTGCTCTGTTATGAGGTGCGTATGGGGTGGCTGGCCAGCCAGGGGCAAAGCAAGCGCGCGGAAAAAACAGAAGTGGCGTCGCCGCGCAGCGAGCAGTTGTCGACCATGGACGAGTTAGAGCGGTTTTACGGTCATCTGGAAACGACGCTGGTGCAGATCGGTTTTCTCGACCCGGAAAACCCCCGGCATTTGATGTCGCGCTTGCGTCGGCTGTTTGCCCGTAGCGCGGTAAGTCAGTCGGAAATGAATATTCTGCGCGGCATTTTGACCGAGACTCAAAAAGCCGCTCGCGGTGAGCCACACAAGCGGAGAAGTGACGATGTTTGAGCGCGTACGAGAAGACATTCAAAGCGTATTCCACCGAGACCCGGCGGCGCGTAACGCTTTCGAAGTTCTGACGTGCTATCCGGGTCTGCACGCCATTTGGTTGCATCGCCTGTCTGGCTGGTTGTGGTTGGCGGGCTGGAAATGGCTGGCGCGCATGGTGTCGAACTTCGGTCGCTGGCTGACCGGCATCGAAATTCACCCGGGCGCCAAAATCGGCAAGCGCTTCTTTATTGACCACGGCATGGGCATCGTCATCGGCGAAACCGCCGAGATTGGCGACGACGTTACCCTTTATCAAGGCGTGACCCTGGGCGGCACCAGTTGGAACAAAGGCAAGCGTCACCCAACATTGGAAAACGGTGTGGTAGTGGGAGCGGGCGCCAAGGTGCTCGGGCCGTTCACGGTTGGCGCGAACGCCAAGGTTGGCTCCAATGCGGTGGTAACCAAGCCGGTGCCGGCCGGTGCGACGGTTGTCGGCATTCCGGGGCGCATCATCGTCAAGGCTGATGACGAAGCAGAAGCAAAGCGCCAGGCCATCGCCGAAAAGCTCGGGTTCGACGCTTATGGCGTCAGTCCTGACATGCCTGATCCCGTGGCCAAAGCCATCGGTCAGATGCTCGATCACCTGCAGGCGGTAGACGGTCGCCTGGAAGGCATGTGCTCGGCGCTCAAGGCGCTGGGTAGCGATTATTGCGCGAAAGATCTGCCGACATTGCGTGACGAAGACTTCAACGACGTCTGCAAAGGTCTGGACGACAAGCCCGCCGCCTGACGCGCGCCGCTATGCGTTTTTTGCTATGATTCGCGCCCTTCATTTCGCGCAATCCCGAGTGTTTTAATCGGTCTTATAGTTGACCTAAATACTCGGGAATAGCATACTTACGGCATATTCAGTGATCTTGCGGTACAAGCCATGCGACTGACTACCAAAGGCCGTTACGCCGTGACCGCCATGCTCGATTTGGCACTTCATGCCCAGCATGGTCCGGTTTCTCTGGCGGATATTTCCGAGCGCCAGGGCATTTCCCTGTCGTATCTCGAGCAACTATTCGCCAAATTGCGTCGCGGAAATCTGGTTTCCAGTGTGCGTGGTCCCGGTGGCGGCTATCAGTTGTCCCGTGACATGGGCGGCATTCAGGTTGTGCAGGTGATCGACGCGGTGAACGAGTCGGTCGATGCCACGCGCTGCCAAGGCTTGAGCGGTTGCCACGATGGCGACACCTGTCTGACCCACCACTTGTGGTCCGACCTGAGCCAGCAAATTCACGAATTTCTTAGTGGTATCAGTTTGGCCGACCTTGTCACCCGTCACGAGGTGCAAGACATCGCCAGGCGCCAGGATCAGCGTCACTGCTCAGGCAGAACGCCACGCATGGATAAAATTGAAGCGTCCGCCATCGATTGAGTAGGGCGCCAGGCTGACCGGCCTACACCTGATTAGGAGACATCAATGAAATTGCCGATTTATCTCGATTACTCCGCGACTACACCGATTGATCCTCGTGTGGCGCAGAAAATGAGCGAATGCCTGTTGGTCGACGGTAACTTCGGTAACCCGGCCTCGCGCTCCCACGTGTTTGGCTGGAAAGCTGAAGAAGCCGTGGAAAACGGTCGCCGTCAGGTGGCTGAGTTGGTGAATGCCGACCCGCGCGAAATCGTCTGGACCTCCGGTGCCACCGAGTCGGACAACCTGGCAATCAAAGGTGTTGCGCACTTCTATAAGAGCAAGGGCAAACACATCATCACCTCGAAGATCGAGCACAAAGCCGTGCTCGATACCACGCGCCAACTTGAGCGCGAAGGCTTCGAAGTGACCTATCTCGACCCGCAGGAAGATGGCCTGATCACTCCGGCTATGATCGAAGCGGTGCTGCGTGAAGACACCATTCTGGTGTCGATCATGCACGTCAACAACGAGATCGGCGTTATCAACGACATCGCGGCCATTGGTGAGCTGACTCGCTCGCGCGGCGTGTTGTTCCACGTCGATGCGGCTCAGTCCACCGGCAAGGTCGATATCGATCTGAGCAAGCTGAAGGTCGATTTGATGTCCTTCTCGGCGCACAAAACCTACGGTCCTAAAGGCATCGGCGCCCTGTATGTCAGCCGTAAGCCACGTGTACGTCTTGAAGCTCAGACACACGGCGGCGGTCACGAGCGCGGCATGCGTTCGGGCACCTTGGCCACTCACCAAATCGTCGGCATGGGCGAAGCGTTCCGTATCGCCAAAGAAGAAATGGCTCAGGAAAACCAGCGCATCGCTGCCCTGAACGAGCGCTTCTTCAAGCAGGTCGACGGCCTGGAAGAGCTGTATGTGAACGGCAGCAGCACCGCTCGCGTGCCGCACAACCTGAACCTGAGCTTCAACTATGTGGAAGGCGAGTCGCTGATCATGGCGCTTAAAGACCTGGCGGTTTCGTCCGGTTCGGCCTGCACCTCGGCTTCCCTTGAGCCTTCGTATGTACTGCGCGCCCTGGGCCGCAACGACGAACTGGCACATAGCTCGATCCGTTTCACCTTCGGCCGTTTCACCACCGAAGAAGAAGTTGATTACGCCGCAGCCAAAGTGCGCGAGGCAGTTACCAAGCTGCGCGAACTGTCGCCGCTGTGGGACATGTTTAAAGAAGGTGTCGATATTTCCAAAGTGGAATGGGCGGCACATTAATTAGCTGCCAATAAGAGCGGCACCTGCTCCTGATGAGAGAGAAATGAATCATGGCTTATAGCGAAAAGGTCATCGACCACTACGAGAACCCGCGCAACGTCGGCAAGATGGACGCGGAAGATCCTGATGTCGGCACCGGCATGGTCGGCGCGCCGGCGTGCGGCGACGTGATGCGTCTGCAGATCAAGGTTAACGATCAGGGCGTTATTGAAGACGCCAAGTTCAAAACCTACGGCTGCGGTTCGGCTATCGCCTCCAGCTCCCTCGCCACCGAGTGGATGAAGGGCAAAACCCTGGATGAAGCCGAAACCATCAAGAACACCCAGTTGGCTGAAGAGCTTGCTCTGCCACCGGTGAAGATTCACTGCTCGGTACTCGCCGAAGACGCCATCAAGGCGGCCGTTCGCGACTACAAGCAGAAGAAAGGCCTGCTCTAACCAGCAGTCGTTTGCGACTAAGGAGTTCTCATGGCTATCAGCATGACCGAAGCGGCGGCCCAACACGTACGCCGCTCCCTCGACGGGCGTGGCAAAGGTGACGGTATTCGCCTGGGTGTTCGCACCACCGGCTGCTCGGGCCTGGCCTACGTCCTGGAGTTTGTCGACGAAGCACAAGGCGAAGACCAGGTGTTCGAAAGTCACGGCGTGAAAGTGATCATCGACCCGAAAAGCCTGGTGTACCTCGACGGTACTGAACTGGACTTCGTCAAAGAAGGTTTGAACGAAGGCTTCAAGTTCAATAACCCCAACGTGCGCGGCGAATGTGGCTGCGGCGAGAGCTTCAACATCTGAGGCTGGCTGTGGGCACCCCTTGTCACTTTGCATTGTTTGACCTGCAACCCAGCTTCCGTCTGGATCTTGAGCAGCTGGCTACGCGATATCGCGAGCTGGCGCGTAGCGTGCACCCCGACCGTTTTGCCGACGCCTCTGAGCGCGAGCAACGGTTGGCGCTGGAGCATTCGGCGAGTCTCAATGAGGCCTACCAGACGCTGAAAAACGCGCCAAAACGGGCGCGTTATCTGCTGGCGTTGCGTGGTCACGAGCTGCCGCTGGAAGTCACCGTGCAGGATCCCGAGTTCCTCATGCAGCAGATGCAATGGCGCGAGGAGCTTGAAGACCTGCAAGACAGCGCCGACCTGGCCGGTGTCGCCACATTCAAGCGCCGCTTAAAGGCTGCTCAGGATGAGCTCAACGACCGTTTTGCCGCCTGTTGGGATGAGACTGCGCGCATAGACGAGGCCGAGCGCCTGGTCCGCCGCATGCAGTTCCTCGACAAGCTCAGCTACGAAGTGCGCCAGTTGGAAGAGCGCCTCGACGATTAATTCCGCGCCGCCCAGGCGGCGCGCCTGATGCGCAGACAAGCATGGCATTACTGCAGATCGCTGAACCCGGGCAAAGCCCGCAACCGCATCAACGGCGTTTGGCCGTTGGTATCGACCTGGGCACCACCAACTCGCTGGTAGCGG
The DNA here is from genome assembly GCF_979258585.1 of Pseudomonas sp. AC136. NCBI lineage: Bacteria > Pseudomonadati > Pseudomonadota > Gammaproteobacteria > Pseudomonadales > Pseudomonadaceae > Pseudomonas > Pseudomonas sp. AC136. Next base: position 1,992,163 of record NZ_OZ409865.1, on the reverse strand, counting down.
CGTTGCGCAGTGGCGTTTCGGCGCCCATCGCCGACGCCGATGGCGAGGTCATCCTGCCGTCCGCCGTGCGTTATCACAGCGATCACGTTGAGGTCGGGGGCGCTGCCAAAGCCGCCGCCGCGAGTGACCCGTTCAATACCGTGTTGTCGGTCAAACGTCTTATGGGTCGCGGCCTGGCAGACGTGAAGCAGCTCGGTGAGCAGCTGCCTTACCGCTTTGTCGGCGGCGAGTCGCACATGCCCTTTATCGAAACGGTGCAGGGCGCCAAGAGCCCGGTGGAAGTGTCTGCCGAAATTCTTAAAGTGCTGCGAGTGCGTGCCGAAGCGGCCTTGGGTGGTGACTTGGTTGGCGCGGTGATCACTGTTCCGGCTTATTTCGACGATGCACAGCGCCAAGCCACCAAAGACGCCGCCCGCCTGGCTGGCCTCAACGTATTGCGCCTGCTTAACGAGCCGACCGCCGCAGCCGTGGCCTATGGGCTGGATCAAAAAGCTGAAGGCGTAGTCGCCATTTATGACTTGGGCGGCGGCACCTTCGATATTTCCATTCTGCGCCTGACTGGCGGCGTGTTCGAAGTGCTTGCCACCGGCGGCGATACCGCGCTGGGCGGCGACGATTTCGACCATGCCATTGCTGGCTGGATTGTTGAGCAGGCGGGTATTTCCACCGACATCGCCCCCGGTGAGCAGCGCGGTTTGTTGCAGGCCGCTTGTGCTGCCAAAGAAGCGCTGACCGACGCCGATTCTGTGAACGTCAGCTTCGGCGACTGGAGCGGTGAGCTGTCACGCGCCCATTTCGATAGCCTTATCGAGCCCATGTTGCAGCGCAGCCTCAAAGCCTGCCGCCGCGCCGTGCGTGACGCAAACATCGAAGTGGATGAAGTCAAAGCTGTGGTCATGGTCGGCGGCTCGACTCGCGTGCCACGTGTGCGCACGGTGGTGGGCGAGCTGTTTGGCCGCACGCCGCTGACCGATATCGACCCGGATCAAGTGGTGGCCATTGGCGCCGCGATTCAGGCCGACACCTTGGCGGGCAACAAACGCAATGGCGAAGAGCTGCTGTTGCTGGACGTCATTCCGCTGTCCCTGGGGCTGGAAACCATGGGCGGCTTGATGGAGAAAGTCATCCCGCGCAACACCACGATTCCGGTTGCCCGCGCGCAAGACTTCACCACCTATAAAGACGGCCAGACGGCCATGATGATTCACGTGCTGCAAGGCGAGCGCGAGCTGATCAGCGACTGCCGCTCCCTGGCACGCTTTGAGCTGCGCGGCATTCCCGCCATGGTGGCCGGCGCGGCGAAAATTCGCGTGACCTTTCAGGTGGATGCCGATGGCCTGCTCAGTGTTGCCGCACGCGAATTGGCGTCCGGCGTTGAAGCCAGTATCCAGGTGAAGCCGTCTTACGGGCTCACCGACGGCGAAATCGCCCGCATGCTTCAGGACTCGTTCCAGAACGCCGGCGATGACAAGGTCGCCCGCGTGTTGCGTGAGCAGCAAGTGGATGCGCAGCGTTTGATTGAGGCCGTTCAAGCGGCGTTGGAAGCGGACGGCGAGCGGTTGCTCGACGCCGAAGAGCGCATGGTCATCGACCTGCAGATGCAGGAATTGAGTGAATTGATGAAAGGCTCGGATGGTTATGCCATCGAGCAGCAGACCAAGCGCCTGTCGCAGGTCACCGACGCTTTTGCTGCCCGCCGTCTGGATTCGACGGTGAAAGCCGCGCTGGCAGGGCGCAATCTGAATGAAATCGAGGACAACTGATGCCGCAGGTTATTTTTCTGCCCCACCCGAAATTTTGCCCTGAAGGCATGGTTGTCGAGGCTGAGCCGGGCACTTCCATTTTGGATTTGGCGCACGAGCACCATATTGAAATGGAAAGCGCCTGCGGCGGCGTCTGCGCCTGCACGACCTGCCATTGCATCGTGCGCGAAGGGTTCGATTCCCTGGAAGAGGCGGACGAGCTCGAGGAGGACTTTCTCGACCGTGCCTGGGGCCTTGAGGCTCAGTCGCGTCTGGCGTGTCAGGCGATTGTTGGTACCGAAGACATCACCGTCGAAATTCCGAAATACTCGCTCAATCACGCCGCCGAAGCGCCGCATTGATTCAAGGAAGTGTCATGAGTCTGAAGTGGACTGATGTTCTGGAAATCGCCATTCAACTGGCTGACAGCAAGCCCGACGTGGATCCGCGCTACGTCAACTTCGTCGACCTGCAACGTTGGGTCGCTGCATTGCCTGAGTTCAACGACGATCCGCAACGTGGCGGTGAGAAAGTATTAGAGGCCATTCAGGCGGCGTGGATCGAAGAAGCCGACTGATTTCGCCTCAGTTGGCGCACCACAGCTGGGCGCCAGCCCTACGCATTTAACAGGAACCCGCGTATAATTCGCGGGTTTAATTTTTGGCTTAACTCTCAGTTTCTGGAGCTTCACATGGCTGTTCAACGCACTTTCTCCATCATCAAGCCCGACGCCGTTGCTAAAAACGTAATCGGCGAAATCGTTACACGTTTCGAAAAAGCCGGCCTGCGCGTCGTTGCTTCGAAAATGAAACAACTGTCCAAAGCTGAAGCTGAAGGCTTCTACGCTGAGCACAGCGCTCGTGGCTTCTTCGGCGAGCTGGTTGCTTTCATGATCTCCGGTCCGGTTGTTGTTCAGGTTCTGGAAGGCGAAGACGCCATCGCCAAAAACCGCGAACTGATGGGCGCTACCAACCCTAAAGAAGCTGCCGCCGGCACCATCCGCGCTGACTTCGCCGACTCGATCGACGCCAACGCCGTTCACGGTTCGGACTCCGAAGCCGCTGCTGCTCGCGAAATTTCGTACTTCTTCGCTGCAACCGAAGTAACTGCACGTACTCGCTAATCAGCGAACGGGCGAGGGTGAAGACATGACTGAAGCTACCGGCAAAATCAATCTCCTGGGTCTGACCCAGCCTGAGATGGAACAATTCTTCGACTCTATCGGGGAGAAGCGTTTTCGTGCCGGTCAGGTGATGAAGTGGATTCACCACTTTGGCGTCGATAATTTCGCCGCCATGACCAATGTCGGCAAGGTCTTGCGCGAAAAGCTCGAGGCCCGTGCCGAGATTCGTGGGCCGGAGGTGGTGAGTGAAGATATCTCCACCGACGGAACCCGCAAATGGGTCGTGCGTGTGGCCTCTGGCAGCTGTGTCGAGACCGTATACATTCCCCAAGGCAGTCGCGGCACCCTCTGCGTTTCCTCGCAGGCCGGTTGCGCGCTGGACTGCAGTTTCTGCTCCACCGGTAAACAAGGTTTCAACAGCGATCTGACGGCGGCCGAAATCATCGGCCAGGTGTGGATCGCCAACAAATCGTTCGGCAGTGTGCCGGCGAAAATTGATCGCGCCATCACCAACGTGGTGATGATGGGCATGGGCGAACCGCTGTTGAACTTCGACAACGTGGTCGCCGCCATGCACCTGATGATGGACGACCTCGGCTATGGCATCTCCAAGCGCAAGGTGACGTTGTCCACCTCGGGCGTGGTGCCGATGATCGACAAGCTCGGTGAAGTCATCGACGTGTCCCTGGCCCTGTCGCTGCACGCGCCCAATGATGCGCTGCGCAACACACTCGTGCCGATCAACAAGAAGTATCCTCTGGCCATGCTCCTCGCCGCGTGCAAACGCTACGTGGCGCGCCTCGGCGAAAAGCGTGTATTGACCATCGAGTACACCTTGCTCAAAGACGTCAACGACCGCACCGAACACGCTGAGGAGATGATCGAGTTGCTCAAGGACATTCCTTGCAAGATCAACTTGATCCCGTTCAACCCTTTCCCCCATTCCGGTTACGAGCGGCCCAGCAACAACAGTATTCGCCGCTTCCAAGACCTGCTGTATAAAGCAGGGCACAACGTCACCGTGCGCACCACGCGCGGCGAAGACATTGATGCTGCTTGCGGGCAACTGGTTGGCCAGGTTATGGATCGCACCCGCCGTAGCGAGCGCTACATTGCCGTGCGCCAACTGAGCAACGAGGCTGACGCTCCACGTACCGCTGCAAACCGAACCTAAGGTAGGACACCTATGACATTGCGCACTGCGCTGCTGCTTCTGTTCACTGGCTTACTGTTTGGCTGTGTCTCGACGGGTCAGGTCGACCCGATGAAAACCGACAAAGGGCGTGACGAAGCGCGTGATGCGTACATTCAACTGGGCATCGGCTACCTCAATCAGGGCAACACCGAACAGGCCAAAGTGCCGTTGAAAAAGGCCTTGGAGCTTGACCCAAGCAATGCCGACGCCAATGGCGCGCTCGCCATCCTGTTCCAAACCGAAATGGAACCGGAACTGGCCGATGAGCATTTTCGTAAAGCCATCTCCAGCCGTCCGGATCCGCGCTTTCTGAATAACTACGGGGCATTCCTGTACGAGCAAGGCCGTTACCAGGAAGCTAAAGACCGCTATCTCGAAGCGGTAAAAGACAACATGTACCCGGAGCGCTCGCGGGTGTTCCAGAACCTTGGCCTGGTGTCTTTGAAACTCAAAGATCGCGCCCAGGCCAAACAATACTTCGAACGCTCGATTCGTCTGAACAAACGTCAGGCGCGCCCGCATTTGGAGTTGGCCAAGCTGGCCTATGAAGACAAGGAATACGTGCCTGCGCGCAAGTATTACGACGCCTTCAGCAAGATCACCGAACAAAATGCTGAAAGCCTGCTGCTTGGCGCTCGACTGGCCAAGATTTTCGATGACCGCGACAAAGCGGCGACGCTTGGCCTGCAGCTCAAACGTCTCTATCCCGGTACGCCGGAATACAAGCAATACATGTCGGAGCAATGATGAAAGCGGTGCATCCAGAAGCTCTAGCGGTCCCTCGCAGTAACCCCGGCGAGACGCTGCGTAAAGCCCGCGAAAACCGGAACTGGTCGCTGGCCGACGTGGCCGGTCAGCTCAATCTGACCACCCAACGCCTTACTCAATTGGAAGCCGGACAGTTCGATCAACTGCCAGGCCACACGTTCGCGCGCGGCTATGTGCGTGCCTACGCCAAACTGCTGGGCATGGATCAAACCCTGATCGTTCAGGAGTTCGACCAATACACCGGCACCGATGCCACCGGCAGCAGCGTGCATGGCCTCGGCCGTATCGAAGAGCCCATGCGCCTTTCGCAAAACCTGCTGCGTATCGTGTGCCTGCTGCTGTTGCTGGCCATGGTGGCGGGTGGTTTCTTCTGGTGGCAGGACCAATCCGCTGGGCGCACCACTGAAACAGGCGGTATCAGCCTGGGCCATGTTGAAGTCGATGGCGCCGATGGTAAAACCGAAATTCATCCATTGGACGAGCCGGAAGATCAGGCGGTGGTCGACGCCGAAGGCGCCGAAGAAGCCGTGCCGGCCGAAGTGTCGCCTGAAGTGGCGATGCAGCCGGAAGCACCTGTCGCTCAAGCCCCGGTTACAACGCCCCCAGCCACAACCGCACCAGGCGCAACGGCTCCGTCCGTAGCGAGCCCTGCACCGGCCGCTCCCGCTTCCGCGCCGTCACTTACACAAGCGCCCGCCGCACCGACTGCGCCTGCTGGCCAGACACCTCAGGCCGCACCCGCCGCGCCGGTAGTGGCCGCTGCTGGCGAAGGCGTTGTGGCGTTGGACTTCAGCGCCAACTGCTGGATCCAGCTCACCGATGGCAACGGCAAAGTTGTGGTCAGCGGTTTGAAACGCGCCGGTGAAAAGCTCGAAGTCTCCGGCAAAGCGCCGCTTGAACTGCGCCTGGGTTATGCCCGCGGCGCGCAAGTGCGCTTCAACGGTCAGGCCGTTGACGTAGCGCCGTTCACCAGTGGCGAAACCGCCCGTATCAAGTTGGGACAATAACCATGCACGCCGAATCGCCAATCATCCGTCGCGTCTCGCGCAAGATCTGGGTCGGTTCCGTACCGGTCGGCGGCGACGCGCCGATTGCCGTACAGAGCATGACCAACACCGATACCTGCGACGTTGCCGCCACGGTCGATCAAATCCGTCGTTTGGAAGAAGCCGGCGCCGACATCGTGCGCGTCTCCGTACCGGACATGGACGCTGCCGAAGCCTTCGGCAAAATCAAATTGCAGAGCAATGTGCCGCTGGTGGCCGACATCCACTTCGACTACAAAATCGCCCTGCGCGTGGCTGAGTTAGGTGTTGACTGCCTGCGTATCAACCCAGGCAATATCGGTCGCGAAGACCGCGTTAAAGCCGTGGTCGAAGCCGCACGCGAACGTGGCATTCCAATCCGCATCGGCGTGAACGCCGGCTCGCTGGAAAAAGACCTGCAAAAGAAATACGGCGAACCGACACCTGAAGCGCTGGTGGAATCGGCCCTGCGCCATGTCGAGCACCTCGACCGCCTGAATTTCCCCGACTTCAAAGTCAGCGTCAAAGCGTCCGATGTGTTCATGGCGGTGGCGGCCTATCGCCTGTTGGCCAAGCAAATCGAGCAGCCGCTGCACCTGGGCATCACCGAGGCTGGCGGCTTGCGTTCGGGCACGGTGAAGTCGGCTGTGGGCCTGGGCATGCTGCTTGCCGATGGGATTGGCGATACCATCCGCATCTCGCTGGCGGCAGACCCGGTGGAAGAGGTGAAAGTCGGTTACGACATCCTCAAATCCCTGCGCTTGCGCTCGCGTGGCATCAACTTTATTGCGTGTCCAAGCTGCTCTCGCCAGAACTTCGACGTGGTGAAAACCATGAACGAGCTGGAAGGGCGCTTGGAAGACTTGCTGGTTCCGCTGGACGTGGCCGTAATCGGCTGTATCGTCAACGGTCCTGGCGAGGCCAAGGAAGCCCATATCGGCCTCACTGGCGGTACGCCGAATAACCTGGTGTACATCGACGGCAAGCCCGCTTCAAAGCTGACTAACGAAAATCTGGTGGATCAGCTTGAACAGATGATTCGCCAGAAAGCGGCCGAAAAGGTCGAAGCCGACGCAGCGCTCATCGCCCGCGGCTAATAAGAAGAACTCTAAGGATTCTGTGTGAGTAAGTCCCTGCAAGCCATTCGTGGCATGAACGACATCCTTCCGGAGCAAACCCCGCTCTGGCGCTACTTCGAAAACAGCGTCGCTGGTTTGCTCGACGGCTATGGCTATCGCCAAATCCGCATGCCCATCGTCGAAGCGACCGAGCTGTTCAAACGCTCCATCGGCGAAGTGACTGATATCGTCGAAAAAGAGATGTACACCTTCGAAGACCGCAACGGCGACTCCCTGACCCTGCGTCCGGAAGGCACCGCCAGTTGCGTTCGTGCCGTGCTTGAGCACGGTATTTCCGGCGGCGGCCAGGTGCAGAAGCTCTGGTACATCGGTCCGATGTTTCGCCATGAGCGTCCGCAAAAAGGGCGCTATCGCCAGTTTCACCAAATCGGCGTGGAAGTATTCAATCTCGACGGTCCGGACATCGACGCCGAATTGATCATCCTGACGTGGCGTCTGTGGGGCCTTCTCGGCATTCGCGATGCAGTCAAACTTGAGCTCAACAGCCTGGGCACCAGCGAAGCACGTGCCACTTACCGTGATGCGCTGGTGAACTACCTGTCGGCGCGTGTCGAGCAGCTCGATGAAGACAGCAAGCGTCGTCTGCACAGCAACCCGCTGCGCGTGCTCGACAGCAAAGTGCCGGAAACCCAGGCGCTGCTGGTCGATGCGCCGAAACTAGCCGATTACCTCGACGAGGCCTCGCGCCTGCACTTCGAAGGCTTGAAGTCGCGTTTGGACGCCGCCGGCATTCCGTACGTGCTCAATAGCAAACTGGTACGCGGCCTCGACTACTACAGCAAAACCGTATTCGAATGGGTTACCGACAAACTCGGCGCGCAGGGCACCGTGTGTGCCGGTGGCCGCTACGATGGTCTGGTCGAGCAAATGGGCGGCAAGCCTACCGCCGGCGTGGGTTTCGCCATGGGCATTGAGCGTCTGATTCTGCTGCTCGAAACCCTGGAAAAAGTACCAGAAGAAATTGCGCGCCAAGTGGACGTGTACTTCTGTGCATTTGGCGACACGGCCGAACTGGCCGGGCTGCAACTGGCCGAGCGTCTGCGTGATCAGATTCCGGGCCTGCGCCTGGTTGTTAACGCCGGCGCTGGTAGTTTCAAAAGCCAGCTCAAGAAAGCAGACAAGAGCGGCGCGTTGTTCGCCGTGGTGCTGGGCGAAGATGAACTGGCTCAGCAAGTGGTAGGTTTCAAACCGCTCCGTGGTCAGGGCGAACAAGAAAATATTGCCTGGGATGCTCTGGCCGAGCACCTGGTAACCCGCTTGCAACAGGCGTGACAGCGCGGGTTCAAAACACAACCGGTGTGAACACCAGGTTTGAGCATTCAGCAGGTTTAAGGAGCATTGGCGTGTCGAGTACCGAAGACGAACAACTGGCGGACATCAAGGACTGGTGGAACCGCAACGGCAAACCCCTGCTGACCGGCGGCGTGCTCGCCCTGGCAGTCGTGGCGGGCTGGAATTACTGGCACAAGTACCAGACCAGCCAGGCGCAAAACGCCTCGATGCTTTATCAGCAGCTGCTGGAAACGACCTTTGATCCAGCCGGTAAGCCCGATGTCGCCAAAGTGGCCGAGCTGTCCAACAAGCTCAAAAACGATTACGCAGGCACCTATTACGCCCAGTACGCCAGTCTGTTCGCCGCAAAAATCGCGGTGGATGCCGGCAAGCTAGACGATGCTGCAGCAGAGCTGAAAACCGTGGTCGACAAGCCTGTTGATTCCACTCTTCAGGAACTGGCACGTCAGCGTCTGGCCCGTGTTCTGGCTGCTCAGAACAAAGCTGAAGAGGGTCTCAAGTTGCTTGATGGCGATGCGGAAAAAGCGTTCGTCGCCAGCCGCGAAGAGCTTAAAGGCGACCTGCTGGTCAAAGTCGGCCGTGCCGACGATGCCCGTGGCGCTTATGAAAAGGCCAAGGCAGCCCTGTCCGATGAAGCGGCAGTGGGTGGCTTGCAAATGAAGCTCGACGATCTGGCCAAAGGGGATGCGTGAAGTGATGCGCTGGAAATATGCCGCACTGCTGGCCCTGGCCGTTCTTGCCACGGGTTGCAGCAGCACTAGCAAGAAAGAACTGCCACCAGCCGAGCTGCCTGACTTCACCGAAGAAGTTGAGCTGAAAAAAGAATGGAGCCGCTCGATTGGCGATGGCCAGGGCGACACCTTCAACATGCTGGTTCCCGCCATTGATGGCGACACCATCTTCGCCGCTGACGTAAACGGCGAAGTCATGGCCATTAATCGTTTCTCCGGCGACAAGCTGTGGGAAACCGACCTCGACCTGCCGGTATCGGGTGCCGTTGGCGCCGGTAGCGGTCTGGTATTGGTCGGCACCCTGAAAGGCGAAGTGGTTGCCCTGGACGGTGCGACCGGCGAAGAAAAATGGCGCGCCAAGGTCACCAGCGAAGTGCTGGCACCGCCGGCCACCAACGGTGATGTGGTCGTGGTGCAAACCCAGGACGACCGCATCATTGGCCTGGAAGCCAGCAGCGGCGCTCAGCGCTGGATCTACGAAAGCACCCCAGCGGTGCTGACCCTGCGTGGCACCGGCGCCCCTGTCGTCAACGACCGTTTGGCCTTCGCCGGCCTGTCGACCGGCAAGGTGATTGCTCTCGACACCCAGCGCGGCTTGCCGGCGTGGGAGCAGCGTGTTGCCGTGCCACAAGGTCGATCCGAGCTGGACCGCGTGGTCGATATCGACGGCGGCTTGCTGCTCTCGGGCAACACCTTGTACGCAGTGACCTACAACGGTCGCGTCGCCGGTCTGGATGCGAGCAATGGCCGCATCATCTGGCAGCGCGAAGCGTCGAGTAACGTCGGCCTGGCCGAGAGCATCGGCAGCGTTTACCTCTGCCTGGCCAATGGCACGGTGGAAAGCGTTGATGAGCGTTCCGCTTCGGCGCTGTGGAGCAACGAATCCCTGGCGCGCCGCGAGTTGTCGGCGCCGGAAGTGTTCTCCAGCTACATTGCCTTTGGTGACTTCGAAGGCTATTTGCACTTGGTCAGCCAAGTAGACGGTCGTTTTGTCGGGCGTACGCGCATCGACAGCGACGGTCTGCGTGCTCGGCCATTGGTGGTCGCCGACTGGCTGTATGCCTTCGGTAACAGCGGTGAGCTGGTTGCGCTGACCATCAAGTAGGCGTGGCTCAGCGGGCGGCTCCCACTAGGGAGCAACCCGTTGGCTAACCTACGCTTCATGAGTCCGGCCGCTGCCGTTCGACGGTAGCGGCCTTTGTGTTTTCTGCAATTGAGTGGAGGGGCCGCATGGTTCCCGTAATCGCCCTGGTGGGCCGTCCTAACGTCGGTAAGTCCACCTTATTTAACCGCCTGACCAGAAGTCGCGACGCCATCGTCGGCGACCTGGCTGGTCTGACCCGTGATCGCCAGTACGGTGAAGCCAAATGGCAAGGGCGAACCTACATCCTGATCGACACCGGCGGTATCTCCGGTGACGAGCACGGCATGGACGAAAAAATGGCCGAGCAGTCGCTGCTGGCCATTGAAGAAGCTGACGTTGTGCTGTTCCTCGTGGACTCGCGCGCAGGCTTCACCGCCGCCGACCAGATGATTGGCGAGCACCTGCGCAAGCGCAACAAGACCTCCTACGTGGTCGCCAACAAAGTCGACAACATCGACCCCGACCTGGCGCGCGCCGAGTTCGCCCCGCTGGGCATGGGCGATGCGATTCCAATCGCCGGCGCCCATGGCCGCGGTATTGCGCAGATGATGGAAATTGCCTTGGGCAGCTTTCCTAAAGATGACGCCGAAGAGCCGGAAGAAGGCGAAGAGGAAGTGGTTGCCGAAGGTCAGGAAGCCAAGCGCATTCCGGGCCCGAGCGAAAAAGACGGCATCAAGATCGCCATCATCGGCCGGCCTAACGTCGGCAAGTCGACGCTGGTGAACCGCATGCTCGGCGAAGACCGGGTCATCGTCTACGACCAGCCCGGCACCACCCGCGACAGCATCTACATTCCCTTCGAGCGTAACGAAGAGAAGTACACCCTGATCGACACTGCCGGTGTGCGCAAACGCGGCAAGATCCACGAAGAAGTCGAAAAGTTTTCCGTCGTTAAAACTCTGCAAGCGATCAAAGACGCCAACGTCGTGATCTTTGTAATGGACGCCCGCGAAGGCGTGGTGGACCACGACCTGAACCTGCTGGGTTTCGCCTTGGAATCGGGCCGTGCTCTGGTAATCGCACTGAACAAGTGGGATGGCATGGAGCCGAGCGAGCGCGACTACGTTAAAACCGAGTTGCAGCGTCGCCTGTTCTTCGTCGACTTCGCGGACATCCACTTCATTTCCGCGCTGCACGGCACGGGCGTGGGCAACCTCTACCAGTCAGTGCAGAACGCTTTCAAATCCGCTGTTACGCGCTGGCCCACCAGCCGTCTGACGCAGATTCTCGAAGATGCCGTAAGCGAGCACGCTCCACCCATGGTTGGCAGCCGTCGAATTAAATTGCGCTACGCCCACTTGGGCGGCGCCAACCCGCCGCTGATCGTGATTCACGGCAACCAGGTTGAAGCGGTGCCGAAATCCTATGTTCGGTACCTCGAAAACACCTATCGCCGTGTGTTGAAGCTGGTCGGCACGCCGATTCGCATCGAATTCAAAGGCGGCGAGAACCCGTACGAGGGTAAGAAAAACACCCTGACGGATCGCCAGGTGAACAAGAAGCGCCGCCTTATGTCGCACCACAAGAAGGCCGATAAAAAGCGCCGCGACAAGAAGTGATGGGTTCGGCTTCGATCGGCTGCGCGTCGGCATTGCTAGCGCTGGACTTGTGGCGCTGCGCAAGTCGGTAGATCAAAAGCATCGCGGCTGAAGCCGCTCCTACAACAGGCCCGCCGTTGAGGTTTCTGTAGGAGCGGCTTCCGCCGCGATCCCTGCAAACGGCGAGCTCAAGCAGTGGCCGCAAAAACGGTTATAGCGATAGACGAAAGGGCACCTGCGGGTGCCCTTTTTCGTGTCCGACCGATCCGTTATCCTCGCCCGTCATGGCCGCAGTAGAGCCATCAATGCTCACACCAGGAAGACGTGATGATCACCAGCAAGTTGCCCAACATCGGCACCACCATTTTTACTCGCATGTCTCAGTTGGCTAACGAGGTCGGTGCGCTGAATCTGTCCCAGGGCTTCCCGGACTTTGATGGTCCGCAGGCACTTCTGGATGCAGTTGCCCGCCATGTTCACAGTGGGCATAACCAGTACGCGCCGATGACGGGCCTGCCCGCTTTGCGTGAGCAGGTGGCGGCAAAGATCGCCGCTTGCTACAGCCGTAACGTCAGTGCCGACAGCGAAATCACGATTACTCCTGGCGCGACCCAGGCGATTTTTTGTGCGATTCAAACGCTGATTCGCCCGGGCGATGAGGTGATTGTTTTTGACCCGAGCTACGACAGCTATGAGCCGTCGGTTGATCTGGCCGGTGGGCGCTGCGTCCATATCCCGCTCAGCCAACCGGACTTCCGCATCGACTGGCAGCGTCTGGCCGATGCCATTTCCCCGCGCACCCGTTTGATCATCCTCAACAGCCCGCACAACCCGAGCGGCGCGCTGCTTACTCGGGCCGATCTGGATCAACTGGCTGAGCTGATTCGCAACCGCGACCTCTACCTGATCAGTGACGAGGTGTACGAACATCTGGTGTTCGATGGCCGCACGCATGACAGCGTGCTGGCCCATGACGAGCTGTACGAGCGCGCGTTTGTGGTCAGCTCCTTCGGCAAGAGCTACCACGTCACCGGCTGGAAAACCGGCTACGTGGTCGCCCCGCCCGCGCTCAGCGCTGAGCTGCGCAAAGTGCATCAGTACGTCAGCTTCTGTGGCGTCACCCCGTTGCAGTGGGGGTTGGCCGATTTTATGGCGGCCAACCCGCAGCACGTGAACGAGCTGCCGGCGTTCTACCAAGCCAAGCGCGATTTATTCTGCGATCGCCTGCAATCCTCTAAATTTCGTTTCACCCGCACGGCCGGAACCTTCTTCCAACTGGCTGACTACTCGGCCATTCGCGACGACCTGGATGACGTCGCCATGGCTGAATGGCTCACCCGCGAGCACCGCGTTGCGGTCATTCCAATTTCAGTGTTCTACCAAGAACCGCCGCAGGGCTTGCGGCTTGTACGGTTCTGCTTTGCCAAACGTGAAGAAACCCTTATTCAAGCCGCGGAGCAGCTATGTCGGATTTAACCAGCGGACGCGACATCACCAGTCTTCCTGACCTCAAGCTGGCCCTGGTGCAAACCACGCTGGCCTGGCACGACCCGGCGGCTAACTTTGCCCATTTCGAGGCGTTGCTTGAGCAAGCCCGCGGCGCGCATTTGGTGGTGTTACCGGAAATGTTCACCACCGGTTTTTCCATGGACTCCGCTACCTTGGCCGAGCCGGAGGAGGGCACCACGTACGCCTGGCTTCGCCAGCAGGCCAAACGCCTGGATGCGGTTATCACCGGCAGCGTGATCATTCAGGCCGCCGACGGCAGCCACCGCAATCGCCTGTTATGGGCGCGCCCGGATGGCGAGATTTTGCATTACGACAAGCGCCATCTGTTTCGTATGGCCGGCGAGCACAAGCACTACAGCCCGGGCGAGCGCCAGGTGCAGATGGAGCTGCACGGCTGGCGGATTCGACCGCTGATTTGCTACGACCTGCGTTTTCCCGTGTGGAGCCGCGACCCCCATAACACCGACCTGCTGCTCTACACCGCGAACTGGCCGGCTGCGCGCCGTCTCCATTGGAATCGGCTGCTACCGGCGCGTGCGATTGAAAACCTTTGCTTCGTCGCCGCCGTGAACCGTATCGGCAACGACGGTAAAGGCCATCCCTACAGCGGCGACAGCCAAGTGCTCGACTTTCAGGGCGAGCCACTGCTGGAGGCGAACGCCGGCGACGGCGTGTTCAGTGTTGTGCTCAAAGCGGCTGACCTGGCCGCTTATCGCACGCGCTTCCCGGCGCATCTGGATGCTGACGCCTTCACGCTTTAACCCGTCGACTAGCAGCGGCGTTAGAAGCGAAGCAGGCCGGCCTGGGGCAGGATTTCATTGTTCTCCATCAGCATCCCGCCTTCAGTGTTCAACTCTGAAAGCCGACCTTTGATGTTCAGTGACTCAAGCCCATGGATGATTGAGTCACGGCGGTTGTGAACGATGTCGGCGGTGATGCTGACTTGTAGGCCATCGATAGTTGAGTCCTGGTCGTTCGTCGCCCCTTTGCCGGCATCGATAACAAGCTTGCCGCCGCTGCTGATCATCGATTCAGTGCGGTTGTAAAAGTCGCCGGCGGAGGTGAGCGTAAGGTCTTCCCACGTCGTCAGGATTGCCACGTGCTCGTTTATAAACGACTGACCACTGCTCATGGTCAGGGCACCTGTGCTGAAAATCATGCCGGTGTTGGTCAAATTGCCCTTGGCAGTGACTGATGTCGTTCCGCCCGAGTCGATCTGCGCCGCTGTTGTCACGCTGGTTCCGGCGTTCAATTCGATATTGCCTGAAGAGGCGAGGGTCGAATTGGCTTCGCTGCGCAGGCTGCTCTTGGCGTCGATACGAATATCACCGAGCGAGGCGAGGCGCGCGCCGCTGTCGAGCTGGAATGTGTAGGCGGTTGCGCCTATTTGTCCTGCGGCAGTTATGTGGGTCGCATTGACGAGATAAAGATCGGCGTTCATTGACACGTCACCGGCGGCCGATACGGGGTTGTGCAGGTAAATGCTTTCTTCTGATGCAAGTTGAATGTCGCCGCCGGCAAACAGGCCAGGCTGTTCGGCGAAGGATTGAGGCGGCTGGACGTTGCCGCTTTCCTTTACGATCTCGATGTCGCCGCTGGATCGTATGACGATGTCGCCGTTCGCATGGATCGGTCCGGCGTGGCGCACGCCAGGGCCTTCTTCGGTGCTGATCAGTGAGATGTGACCACCGTACATGGCGCCGGCGGCGGAGCCATCAATCGCGATCTCTGGCCGGCCTTGGTCCGCTTTCGCCCCTTTGCTGATGCTGCGGTTGAGCACATTGTATTGGTTGGAGCCGGCGATGAGCTGAACGTCTGCAGTGGCGTTCGGTGCGCCGATGCTTCCGTTCAAAACAATGGCGCGGGCGATCACGTCGAAATAGCTGAGGCCGCTCGTATCGACGCCGCCCGCGTTTATCACCACCCTGTTGGCATTGGCGGCGACGCTCAGCTTAAGCCCATCGGCGCCGTTCGGGACTGCCGTAGTGGCCACGAAGCCTCTGACGTTCAGGGTCGTTACGCCGTTGAGCGTAAGGCCATTTGGGTTGGCAATAATGAGGTCGGCGCGGGGGCCGAATACTTCAAGAATGCCTTCCATGTTGCTGGGCAGCAGGCCCGTTACTTCGCCGAGAATCAAGGTGGCGTTTGTGCTCAGGTTTGGGTTGGCGGGCAGTGCTCCGGCCAGCTGACTTTGCCCTTGTTCCGTGCTGTTGTTGAAAACGACGCCAGGTTTCTGAACGTCAAAGTGCTCGAATCGATTGTGGGAAATGCCGTGGCTGTTGGGCGCGACAATGTTGATGACGGGCACCCCCGGCGTGGAGACAGGGAGAGCTGCGCGGCTGGTGATCACGATTTCGGCCGGGACCAGGCTTGAAAAACAGGTTGTTAGTGCGAGTACCGAATAAAGCGGCAGGGCGCGGCCGGGCAGTAACCGCGATGATGAGTGGTGCTTTCTGTTGAGTGAGGATTTCAAAGCGCTGTTCCCTATTTGTTTAATAGAGACACAGGCTAGCCCCCCTGGATTTTGCTAATGCAGCGCGGCTCGCTGCGAGCCGTAGGTAGTCTCTTTCTTGCGCCAGGTTTTGGTGTAAGAAAACTGTATTTGGATCTTCACCACCAATAAAAAGGGCAGCCCATGGGCTGCCCTTTTCTCAACACCTTCGCATCATTCTGCCAATGCCACTTCCGGTGTTTCCGGTGGCTTGGGCAGCGACGACAGCAACGCCATGATCAGCGCCGCCAGGTACGGCAAGGACTGCACCAGCAACATCGCCACCCAGAACTTCACGTCGTTGCTTGGGAAGCCCTGAACGATGCCGATGCCCACCGCAGCGCCCCACAGCAGCAGCATGATGAAGACTTCTTCCCGTGCTTCGGCCATGGCCACCATAAAGCCGTGGCTAGAGCGCATTTTCGGCGTGCGGAAGAACGGAATGCTGGTGGTGAAGAAGCCGTACAGCACCGCCTTGGCGATGGTGTGCGACAACGCCAAACCGGCCAGCGCCGCACAAAACGCGTCCTTCAAATTCACGCCAACCGCGCGTTGATAGAGGAACACGATCTTGCCGAATTTAAAGAAGAACAATGCCAGTGGTGGGATAGCGAAAATCAGCAACGGCGGGTCGACCCGCTGCGGCACGATGATCATCGCCGCCGACCACAACAGGGCGCCTGCGGTGAAGAAGATGTTCAAACCGTCGGCAACCCAAGGCAGCCAGCCGGCTACGAAGTGGTAACGCTGACCGCGTTTGAGCTCGGTTTCTTTACCGCGGAACAGCTGGCGAGCGTGGCCTTTCATAATCTGAATGGCGCCATAGGCCCAACGGAAGCGCTGCTTTTTGTAGTCGATAAAGGTATCGGGCATCAGGCCCTTGCCGAAGCTGTCGTACGCATACGCAGCGGAATAACCTTTTTCGAATACGCGCAGGCCCAGCTCGGCGTCTTCGCAAATGGTCCAGTCGGCCCACTTCAGTTCGTCCATTACGGTGCGACGAATCATGGTCATGGTGCCGTGCTGAATGATCGCGTCGCGGTCGTTGCGGGTCACCATGCCGATGTGGAAGAAGCCTTTGTACTCGGCGTAGCAGAGCTTTTTGAAGGCGCTGCCGTCCTGGTCGCGGTAGTCCTGCGGCGATTGCACCACGGCGATTTTCGGATCGGCGAAGTGCGGCACCATGTGCTTGAGCCAGTTCGGGTCGACGCAGTAGTCCGAGTCGATTACCGCCACCACTTCTGCATCCGGCGCGGTGTGCGGCAGGATGTAGTTCAGCGCGCCACCTTTGAAGCCATGCAGCGGCGCCACGTGGAAGAAACGGAAGCGCGGGCCGAGCTCTTCGCAGTAGGCCTGCACTGGTTCCCATACGGCCGGATCTTTGGTGTTGTTGTCGATGATCAACACTTCAAAGTCGGGGTAATCCAGGGCAGCGAGGGCGTCGAGGGTTTGTTTCACCATCTCCGGCGGCTCGTTGTAGCACGGCACGTGAATCGACACTTTCGGCCGGTAGGTGCTGTCGCCGCTCACGGGAATAAACGGACGGCGGCGCTTGTGCACCCACACCGCCTCGGCCAGTTCGTGCGCTTCGGTAAGCAGCACGATAAACACGCCGATGGCACCGACGCCCAGCAACAGGCCGACCGTGAGGCTGAACCAGGTGCTGTATTGCTGGCTGTAGTCGTAGCCGATCCACACCAATACCGAACCGCCGGCGAATGCCACGAAGGTTAGGAAGGTGCGACCGCGTTGGCGCAGGGCGCTGCCGTCAATCAGCAGCAAGGCCAGGGCCAGCATCGCCAGGACCACCGAGCCGATGGCCAATACGCGCCACTGCGGAATGGCGACAACCGGGCCTTCGAAGGCGAACTTCTGTTGGCGCGCGGCGTTGAACACGCCCCAGTACGCGCCTACGGAACCCTCGTCGCTGGCCTTCCACGGTTGGTCGAAGGCTTCGATCACGAAGTAGTTGTAGCCCTTGGCGTTCAGCGTGTTGACCAAGGTGCGCAGGTAAATGGCCTGGTCCGCCTGGGTGGCGTCGGCACCGCCGCGCATACGGCCGTTGCTCGGCCAGCCGACTTCCGAAAGCAGCAGTGGTTTTTTCGGGAAGATACGTTTCAAGTCGCGCGCGCGGTCGAGCACGAACTGCGTGGAGTCTTCCATGGGAATGAATTCCCAGTACGGCAGGATGTGCGCAGCTACCAGGTCGGTGTGGTTTGCCAACTGGGGATATTTTTCCCAGATGTGCCACTGCTCCGAGGTCGTCACGGGCACTTTCACCTGCGCGCGAACGCGGTCGATGAAGCTCATCAATTGCTTGGGCGTTACTTCGCGGCGGAACAGCGCCTCGTTACCCACCACCACGCGAACGACGCTGCGTGAGGAGTTGGCGATTTCAATACCACGGGCGATTTCGCGCTCGTTGCGCTCCTCGTCCGGGCTGATCCAGATGCCCAAGGTGACGCGCAAACCGAACTCTTCGGCGAGCTTGGGAATGTCGCCCAAGGTGCCGTCCACCGAATAGGTGCGCACGTTGTCGGTGTGCTTGCTGAGAAGACTGAGGTCTTCACGCATTTGCTCGTCGGTGGGGTATTGATCTTTCTGCGGGTTCTGGTCGAGCCGGAACGGCGAGAAGGAAAAACCGGAGATTTGTTCAGGCCAATCCGGCGCACTGACCGGACGGTTATACAGTGCCCAGATACCGGTGAAGAGCGCGGCGATTGCCACGAATACCACCAGGTTGAGTCCAAATTTACGCGATGACATAGACGTTTCAGGTTCCAAAGGGTGGAACGGAGAGGTGCCGGCGAGCGCCGGTCGGCGCGCATCCTACTCCGGCGATAAATGGCTGTATAGCTCAGCTCATTTACCCGGTTTTATCGCCCGCAAACCTTGGTCAGCGCCGTCTGGCATTAGTTCGCCATCAGCCAGACCGCGCGGGATCCATCGGTGTGCAGTACCGGTGGCAGTTAAGCATAAGCAGGCATCGCTGCGCACGCGCCAGGCCATACTCAAACGTGCGCGAGGGCACGTGCTGAAGCAGGCGTTTCACCGTCGGTACTTGGGCCTGGCGAGCGCGCTCCCTATAATGCGCGCCGATTTGCCGGCTGCTCGCGCTGAGCGCATGCCGTTATAGAGGTGCTGTGATGAGTACAGATGAACAACGCTTTGGCGGCATCGCCCGCTTATATGGTCGCGACGGTTTGGCACGCCTGGCCGCCGCTCATGTGGCCGTGGTCGGCATCGGTGGCGTTGGCTCATGGACGGCCGAAGCGCTAGCGCGCAGTGGCGTTGGCGAAATTTCGCTGTTCGACCTGGACGACGTCTGCGTCAGCAACACCAACCGGCAAATCCATGCGCTTCAGGGCGCGATTGGCCAGTCCAAGGTCGAGGTTATGGCTGAGCGCATTCGCGCCATCAACCCCGCTTGCGTGGTGCACGCAGTCAGCGACTTCGTCACGCGCGAGACCATGGCCCAATACATCACCGTGCAACTGGACTGCGTGATCGACTGCATCGACAGCGTCAACGCCAAGGCCGCGCTCATTGCCTGGTGCAAGCGCCGCAAGATTCAAATCATCACCACCGGAGGCGCGGGCGGGCAGATTGACCCGTTGTTGATTCAGGTTGGCGATCTGAACAAAACCGTCAACGACCCGCTGGCCTCCAGCGTGCGTTCGGCGCTGCGTCGCGATTATGGTTTTTCCCGCACGCAGGGCCGTCATTACAGCGTGCCTTGCGTGTATTCGCGCGAGCAGCTGCGCTACCCGAAACCCGACGGCAGCATTTGCCTGGAGAAAAAGTTTGTCGGCGACGGCGTGAAGCTCGACTGCGCCGGCGGTTTTGGCGCGGTGATGATGGTGACCGCCACCTTTGGCATGGTGGCGGCGGCCAAGGCGGTGGATAAGTTGGTGGCCGGGGTCCGTCGGCCTTCGGAGCGGATGCCGGGGTGACGGCGATGCTTTGAGTTGAGGTGTTGCTGGCGGTTTGGCGCGTTTCCTGTGGGGGCCAATCGCGGCTGAAGCCGCTCCCACAGGTTGTTCGTGCTTGTGTACCCAGAAACTTACCGAGTTGTGACGTGCTTTTCACAGCGCCTCAGGCACACTGCAAGCGCCTCCGGTTCGCCGGTTTTCTTGCGGATTTTTTCATGTCCTATCCCTCGTTCAAGGCGCGTCGGCTGCCTGTCGCATTGCTGTTGTCCACTGTGCTGCTGGGCGCCTGCGCCAGTAAGCCCAACGATTTGCGTAATCCCCACGAAGCGATTGCCGCCTTTGCGGAGAAGTCTTACCAAGCGCCAATTCACGGCTCGGTTCAGGGCTGGGAGGCGCAGTTCACCGTGGCCGAACAACCCATCGACGTCACCTGGCTAGCGCCGGCGCAGGGCGCTGCGCCAGCGCCGTTAGTGGTGTTCTTGCCCGGCCTCGGTGAAGGCGCGGGCGCGGGGCTGCAATGGCGTAAGGCGTGGGCGGAGGCGGGCTACGCCGTGGTGTCGATTCAGGCGCCGCAGGTCGGTCGCGGCATTTATTCCAGCAGTGAGGCGCAGGCCGGCACGTTTCGCGGTATCGCTCAGCGCGCCTATGCCGATGCCGCCTTGAAAGCCCGCCTCAACGCTGTTGCGCAGGTACTCAATCAATTACGCATACGCGGCCAGGGCGGTGACGCGCAGGTGGCGGGTGTCGACTGGAACACGCTGGCCTTCGCCGGCTACGACCTGGGCGCGCAAAGCGCTGCGGCATTGGCAGGCGACAGCATGCTCCCCGGTTGGCAGCCCAAAGCGGTGCTGCTGCTAAGCCCCTACGTCGGCCCCGGCGTTGCCGCCGCGCGCGTCGATGTACCGCTGCTGAGCGTGACCGGCCCCCACGATGAGGACCCGTTCAGTTGGGTGGAATCTCCAGAGCGGCGCCAGGCCATTTGGCGAGGCAATCCCAATCCTGGCAGCTATCAGTTGATCGCGAAAAATGCCCAGCATCCCTTGTTCAGCGGTTCGTTGGACGAGTTGCCCGGGCCAGACGATGCCGAGCAAAAACGCCCACCCCGTGACCCTGACCTGGGCGCCGGCGCCGGTGGTCGCGATGGCACCAGCGGTCCGCCCGGTGCCGACGGTGGCGAAACGCCGAAGCGTCGTCCGCGACCCGACACCATGGGCCACGGGCAAGACAGTCAGAACTGGTTTGATGCCCATCAAGTCGCCAACGTACAGGCGGTGAGTACGGCGTTTCTCGACGCCACGCTGCGTCATTCGGCCGAAGCCAAAACGTGGCTGGGTACTGAGGCGGCCAAGGCCATTGGCCCGGCTGCGTCTATCGAGGCGCGTTAGCGGTCAGTTCTGCCATGCGCGTGAGCACGGCCTGCAAGCCGTTGCTACGCGAGGGCGAGAGGTGGCGGGCCAGGCCGAGCTGGGTAAACCAGTCGGCCAGGTCGAGCTGTTTCAAGTGCTCCGCTGGCAAGCCGTTAACCCGCACCAGTAACAACGCCAGCAGCCCACGAATCAGGCGGGCATCGCTGCTGGCGCGAAATTGCCAGCCGTCGCCCTGCTGCACGCCCACCAACCACACCTGACTCTCGCAGCCGCTGACCCGAGTGCCCTCGGTGCGCTCCTCGTCAGTCAATCGCGCCAGCTGTTCGCCCCAGCTCATAAGAAGGCGCGCCCGTTGTTCCCAGCTCATGGGTTGGCTGAACGCCGCCAGGGCGGCGTGGGCAGCGCTCGGCAGGTTCATTGCAAAATCTCCAGGGCCTGGTCCAGCGCGGCGAAAAAGCGCTGCAAATCGCTGCTGTCGTTGTACAGGGCTAACGATGCGCGAATCGCGCCCGGCAACCCCAGGCCGCGCAGCAACGGCATCGCACAATGGTGCCCGGCGCGCACGGCGATGCCTTGTTCGGTGAGCAAATGTGCCAGGTCGGCGCTGTGCACGTCTTCCACCACAAAGCTGGCCAGTGCGATGTCCGGCTCGCCTAACAGGCGTACGCCAGCGCGAGCTTTGAGGCCGGCCACCAACTCTTGATGCAGGGCCGTTTCGTGGGCGAGCACCGCATGCGCGTCGAGGCTGGCGAGGTAGTCCAGCGTCGCGCCCAGGGCAATCACAGAGGACACCGCTGGCGTGCCGGCTTCGAACCCGAGCGGGGCCGGGCGGAACTTGGCGGTGTAGTAGTCGGTTTGCAGCAGCATTTCGCCGCCGAACTGCCACGGCAGCACGCGTTCCAAGGCGGCGGCGCGGCCATAGAGCACGCCCACGCCGTCCGGGCCGTAGAGCTTGTGGCTTGAGCACACGTAGAAGTCGCAGTCCAGTTGCTGCACGTCGTGGCGACCGTGAACCACGCCTTGGGCGCCATCAATCACGGTGATGGCGCCATGGGCTTTTGCCAGCGCCAGCAACTCATTCACCGGTTGCCAGGTGCCGAGGACGTTGGACAGTTGGCTCACCGCCAACAAACGCGTACGCGGGCCGATCAATTGCTGGGCAGCCCCCAAATCAATGCGCCCTTCAGCGGTGATCGGCAACACAATCAACGCCAGGTCGCGACGCTGAGCCAGTTGTTGCCAAGGCAGCAAGTTGGCGTGGTGCTCCAGGGCGCTGATGACTATTTCATCGCCAGAGTGGAAGTGCTCTTCGAGCCCATAAGCCAGCAGGTTCAGCGCTTCGGTGGCGCCGCGGGTAAACACGATTTCCTCACTGCTGGCGGCATTCAACCAACGCGCCGCTGTGCCCCGGGTTGCTTCAAACGCGCGCGTGGCTCGTTCGCCCGGCAAATGCTGGGCACGGTGCACGTTGGCCGCGCCCGCGCTGTAGTAGCCGAGCAGCGCATCGATCACGGCTTGCGGTTTTTGTGAAGTGGCGGCGCTGTCGAGGTAGGTCTGGCCTTCGGCTGCGAGGGCAGCGAGGGCGGGGAAGTCAGAGCGCCAGGGAGATGAGTTCGGCATGGTGTTATCGCTGCGCCGGGATATGGACACCGTCATTCACGCGTAGGCACCGGCCCGACGATTCGTAAATCCAGCATCGCGCGTTGTTCCGCGACCCTGGGTCCCCGCGTGCGCGAGGACGACGGTGTTCAGATTGTAGGTTGGGGTGAACCTATCAGTTGTGCGCGTGCAGGGCTTCGTTGAGTTCGATCGCGGTTTTGTGCGATTTGGCTTCGACGGCGCCGGTCTGCGAGTTACGACGGAACAGCAAGTCTGGCTGGCCAGCCAGATCGCGAGCCTTGAGCACTTTTACCAGTTGGTTCTGATCGTCGAGCAGCGCGACTTTGGTGCCGGCCGTGATGTACAGGCCCGACTCCACGGTGTTGCGATCGCCCAACGGAATGCCGATGCCGGCGTTCGCGCCGATCAGGCAGCCTTCGCCCACGCTGATCACGATGTTGCCGCCGCCAGACAGCGTGCCCATGGTCGAGCAGCCGCCGCCAAGGTCCGACCCTTTGCCCACGAACACCCCAGCCGACACGCGGCCTTCGATCATGCCTGGACCTGCGGTGCCGGCGTTGAAGTTGATAAAGCCTTCGTGCATTACCGTTGTGCCTTCACCCACGTAAGCGCCGAGGCGAATACGCGAGCTGTCCGCCAGACGCACGCCAGCAGGCACGACGTAGTCGGTCATTTTCGGGAATTTATCCACCGAGAACACTTCCAGCAGTTCGCCTTTGAGGCGCGCTTCCAGTTGGCGCTCGGCCAGTTCACTCAGATCGACCGCACCTTGGCTGGTCCACGCCACGTTCGGCAGCAGCGGGAAAATGCCCGCCAGGCTCAGGCCATGCGGCTTGACCAAACGGTGGGAGAGCAGGTGCAGCTTCAGGTAGGCCTCGGGCGTGGACGTCAACGCAGCGTCTTCGGCCAGCAGGGTGGCCACCAGCGGCCGCTGGCTTTCGGCCAGGCGGGTGAGCAGGGCGGCTTGCGCGGCATCGACATTTTTCAACAGGTCGGCCAGTTCACCAGCCTGATTACTGGTGAACGCGACAGCTTGGTTGCCGCCGCTGTAGCCGAGCTTGGCGCTGACTTTGGCGACCAGTTCTTCGGACGGGTTGAGCAGCGGCAGGGCGTAGAACACTTCCAACCAGTTGCCTTCGCGGTTTTGAGTGCCGACGCCGAAGGCCAGGCTGAACAGGGAATTGGACATGGTGTTTCCTCTTGCTGAATTAGGTCGACGCGCCGGATGGCGGCGGCTGTCACGGTGTTATTGCGCGTGCCTGGTCATGGCCAGGCCACGGGTTATTCGCGGTGCAAGTGCCCTACTTGAAAGCGGCCGAATAGCTATCGGGCTGGAAACCGAGCAGGGTTTTGCTGCCCAGGTCGAGCACCGGGCGTTTGATCATGGAAGGCTGCGCCACCATCAGTTCAATCGCCTTGGTTTGGTCGAGGTCGCTTTTATCAGCGTCGCTCAATTTGCGAAATGTGGTGCCGGCGCGGTTAAGCACCTTTTCCCAACCATGTTCGCTGCACCATTGCTGCAAATGCTCACGGTCGATGCCCACGGCTTTGTAGTCGTGAAAGGCGTACTCGACCTTGTGCTCATCCAGCCAGGTGCGGGCTTTTTTCATCGTGTCACAAGCTTTGATGCCGTAGAGGGTGATGCTCATGCGTTTGCCTTGTTCTGAAGGAAGGCGCGAATCCGCGTGGCGGCTTCCACGCATTCGGCCAGCGGGGCAACCAAGGCCATGCGCACGCGGCCGGCGCCGGGGTTGAAGCCGTCGACCTCGCGAGAAAGATACGAGCCAGGCACCACCGTGACGTGTTCCTGAGCGAACAATTCACGGGTGAAGTCGGCGTCGTCCATCGGCGTTTTCGCCCACAGATAAAAGCCGCCGTCCGGGCGCTGCACATCCATCACCGGCTGCAGTATGTCCAGCACGGCGTCGTATTTTTCCCGGTACAGGTCGCGGTTGGCGCGCACATGGGCTTCGTCGTTCCAGGCGGCGACGCTGGCCAGCTGGGTTTGTACCGGCATGGCGCAGCCGTGGTAGGTACGGTACAGCAGGAATGATTTCAGGATTGCGGCATCGCCGGCGACGAACCCGGAGCGCAAGCCCGGCAGGTTCGAGCGCTTGGACAAACTGTGGAACACCACGCAGCGGGCGAAATCGCTACGGCCCATGGCGGCGCAGGCGCTGAGCAACCCGGCGGGCGGATTGGCTTCGTCGAAGTACAACTCGCTGTAGCACTCGTCGGCGGCGATAACGAAATCGTACTGGTCGGCCAGGTTGATCAGCTTTTGCAGCGTTTCCTGTGGAATCAGCGCGCCGGTCGGGTTGCCGGGCGAGCACAGGAACAGAATCTGGCAGCGCTGCCAGACGTCGGCCGATACCGCGTCGAAGTCCGGGTTGAAGCCGTTCTCTTCCAGGCACGGCAGGTAGTGCGGCTTCGCACCGGCCAGCAGGGCCGCGCCTTCGTAGATTTGGTAGAACGGGTTGGGGCTGACTACTAGGCCGTCGTCGCTGCGCTGCACCACGGTTTGCGTGAAGGCGAACAGCGCTTCGCGCGTGCCGTTGACCGGCAGCACGTGGCGCGCCGCGTCGAGCCAGCCGGCCGGTACGTTGAAACGCCGCTCGCACCATTGCGCAATCGCTTCGCGCAGCGCGGGGATGCCCAGCGTCGTTGGGTACACCGCCAACTGGTCGAGGTTGTCGCTCAACGCCTTGGCGACGAAATCAGGCGAGCGGTGTTTGGGCTCGCCAATCGACAAGGCAATCGCGCGTTTATTGGCCGGCGGCTGAGCACTGGCCAGCAGGGCGCGGAGCTTTTCAAACGGGTAGGGCTGCAGGTTGTTCAGGGCGTCATTCATGTGCGGCGTGTCGTTCTATTCAAATACTGATTCGGGAAAGCTCGACCCGATTGCCGTCGGCATCGGAGAGCTGTTCGATGATCGCGTCCTGCAAACGGGCACACAGGTCGGGATCGGAAAGCGGCTGGTTGCGCGCATCGGTGACAAAAAACACGTCTTCCACGCGCTCGCCCAGGGTGGCGATCTTGGCGTTCTGCAACGACAGGTCGAAGTCGAGGAATATCTTGCCAATGCGGGCCAGCAAGCCAGGGCGGTCCGGTGACGTCAGCTCCAACACGGTGACCGGGCGGCCGGCGTCGTTGGAAATGATCACCTGCGGCGCGAAGGCGAAGTGCTTGAGCTGACGCGGCACGCGACGCTGGATGATGGTCGGGTAGTCATCCGGATGGCTCAGGGCGCTGACCAGCCCTTCGCGAATTTCCTTGATGCGCACCGGGTTGTCGCCAATCGAGCCGCCATCGGCATCTAGCACCACGTAGGTGTCGAGGGTGAACTGGCTGGTCGAAGTAATCACGCGGGCGTCATGGATGTTCAGGTTCAACTGGTCCATGGCCGCCACGGTTACGGCGAAGAAATCATGCTGGTCGGGCGCATAAATGAAGATTTGCGTGCCGCCTTCGAATTCGCGCTGGGTCGTTTCCTTGATCAGCACCAACGGGTCGTGCGCGGAGCTGTGTTGCAGGATGGCATCGGTGTGCCAAGCCACGTCGCCTGCGGTGTGGCGCAGGAAATAGTCATCGCCCAATTGCGACCACAGCTGTTCGGCGTCGTCGGGGTCGGTGCCGCTGCGCACCAGAATGTCGAGCGCCGCGTTTTGGGTCTGGCGAATCTGCTCTTCGCGGTCGACCGGATGCTCCAGCCCACGGCGCAACGCGCGCTTGGTTTCGCTGTAGAGCTGGCGTAGCAGGCTGGCGCGCCAGGAGTTCCAGAGGGTCGGGTTGGTGGCGTTGATGTCGGCGACAGTGAGCACGTAGAGGTAATCGAGGTGCACCTGGTCGCCCACCAATTGTGCGAAGTCGTGGATCACCTGCGGGTCGGACAAGTCTTTGCGCTGGGCCGTGGTCGACATCACCAGATGGTTCTGCACCAGCCAGACGATCAGACGGCTGTCCCAGGCGGGCAGTTGATGCCGTTCGCAGAACGCTTGGGCGTCTACCGCGCCAAGCTCCGAATGGTCGCCGCCGCGACCTTTGCCGATGTCGTGGTACAGGCCGGCCAGGTAAATAAGCTCGGGCTTAGGCAGCGTGCCCATAAGCTTACTGGCGAGCGGAAATTTCTCGGAAATGGGCGTGTACTGCAGCTTGCGCAGGTGCTTGATCAAATTCAGCGTGTGCGCATCGACGGTGTAGATGTGGAACAGGTCGTGCTGCATTTGCCCAACGATGTCGCCGAACTCTGGCAAGTAACGGCCGAGAATGCCGTAGCGGTTCATCCGTCGCAGGTTGCGATGAATGCCGATCTCGCACTTGAACAGTTCGATAAACAGGCTGGTGTTGCGGATGTCTTTGCGGAACTCGTCGTCCATCAGGTGCCGGTGTTCACGCAGCAGACGCACGGTGTCGGCACGCACGCCTTTGATTTCCGGGTTCTGCGCCATCAGCACAAACACTTCGAGAATCGCGAACGGGGTGCGCTTGAAGACGTTGGACGACGTGACTTCGATGTAGCCGTCGCGCAGCTGGAAGCGGCTGTTGATCGGCAGTACCTGGCAACCCTCTTCGCTGCGCAGAATCACCTCTTCGAAGTGCTGCACCACCAACTCGCTGAGCTCGGAGATGCTCATCACCACACGGTAGTAGTTCTGCATAAAGTGTTCGATGGCCAGTTTGCCGTTGCTGTCTTCAAAGCCCAGCAGCGTGGCAATTGAACGCTGGTGGTCGAACAGCAGGCGGTCTTCGGCGCGGCCGGCGAGCATGTGCAAGGCGTAGCGCACCTTCCAGAGAAACTCCTGGGACGAAGCGAGCAGGGAATATTCGCTTTCCAGCAAAAAGCCCTGGCCGACCATGGCGTGCAGGTTGAGCGTGCCGAAGTGGCGACGGGCTACCCACAGAATGGTCTGAATATCGCGAAGGCCACCGGGCGAGCCTTTGACGTTTGGCTCCAGGTTGTACTCGGTGTCGTTGTACTTGGCGTGCCGGGCGGTTTGCTCGGCGCGCTTGGCCAGGAAGAAATCTTTGCTGGGCCACATTTTGCTGGTGCTGGTGACCTCGATCATGCGCTGACGCAAGCGCTCCGGCCCGGCAATGGTGCGGCTTTCCATCAGGTTGGTGACGACCGTGAGGTCTGCCTGCGCTTCGGAGGCGCATTCGTCTACCGAACGCACGCTTTGGCCTACTTCCAGGCCGATGTCCCAGAGCAGCGTGAGAAAGCGCTCAATGGAGTCGCGGAAAATTTCGTGGTCCGCGCTGTCGAGCAACAGCAGCAGGTCGATGTCGGAATACGGGTGCAGCTCGCCACGGCCGTAGCCGCCAACGGCCAGCAGCGCGATATCGGCGTCTTCGCTCCAATCGAACTGCGCCCAGGCCTCGCGCAAGATCTGGTCGATGCACCACGCGCGGTCTTCAACCAGGCGGCGGACGTCACGGCCTTCTTTAAAGCGCGCGTCCAGCACCTCATGGGCGCGGCGGATGGCTTTTTTGAATGCCGCGATGGGGCTGGCTTTCAGCGCCAGTTCCGCCTGGAACTGGCCGCGGTCGAACAACTCGGGATCCACCTGCGGCATTCAGCAGCTTTCCTTTCTATCTATAGGGTGCGGGCGTCAGAGCAGCGAGCCTTCAGGCCGACGTGCGGGCAATGGTGTCGTCCGAGCGCAGGGTGAAGATTTCGTAGCCGGTGGGCGTCACCAAAATGGTGTGTTCCCACTGCGCCGAGAGCTTGCGGTCCTTGGTGATCGCGGTCCAGCCGTCGCCCAGCAGGCGGGTTTCGGCACGGCCCTGGTTGATCATCGGTTCGATGGTGAAGGTCATGCCTTCTTTCAATTCCATGCCTGTGCCCGCGCGGCCGTAGTGCAGCACTTGCGGCTCTTCGTGGAACACCTTGCCGATGCCGTGACCGCAGTATTCGCGCACCACGGAGAAACCGTTTTTCTCGGCGTGCTTCTGAATGACCTCGCCGATATCGCCCAGGCGCGCGCCGGGCTTAACCAACTCGATGCCTTTGTACATGCATTCCTGGGTGATCTTGGACAGGCGCACCGCCCATTCTGGGACATTGCCCACGTGGAACATTTTGCTGGTGTCACCGTGGTAGCCATCTTTGATCACGGTGATGTCGATGTTCAGTACGTCGCCATCTTTGAGCGGCTTCTCGTTCGGGATGCCGTGGCAGACCACGTGGTTGATCGAGGTGCAGATGGATTTCGGGTAGCCCTTGTAGTTCAGCGGGGCGGGAATGGCCTGTTGAACGTTGACAATGTAGTCGTGGCAGATGCGGTCGAGCTCGTCGGTGGTGACACCGGGCTTGACGTATTCGCCGATCATTTCCAGCACTTCACTGGCCAGACGGCCGGCGATGCGCATTTTTTCAATTTCTTCGGGCGTCTTGATAGTGACGGTCATACACACACTCTCTCAGCGCCCGTTGGCGCCTGGCAAAAATACGGAAACCGCGATTCTAGCATTGGGAAAGGGCGATCTAGCCACTTTAGGGGTGAGCCCTACGGGCATTGCCGGCTTTCCTTATAGTAATAGGGCGCTGGGGCTGAAGCGGTTGCGGCGTTTCGAGCAACTTTTTGGGTTCCGTTCCAGCGCCTCCTGTGCTATAAAGTGCGCCGCTTTCAGGGCAGCAGTCCGAAAGCCTAAACCCCACACACGTATCGACACGATGGCCTGGGTGCCTTTCAGTTAATTGCTCGCAGTTAATTGCTGAAGGTTGGTCATTGGGATACGTGGAGGCCTAACCCGACTTATCAAGGAACTATCATGTCCCAAGTCAATATGCGCGATATGCTGAAGGCCGGTGTGCACTTCGGCCACCAGACCCGTTACTGGAACCCGAAAATGGGCAAGTACATTTTCGGCGCGCGCAACAAGATCCACATCATTAACCTCGAAAAAACCCTGCCAATGTTCAACGACGCGCTGTCGTTCGTTGAGAAACTGGCTTCGGGCAAAAACAAAATTCTGTTCGTCGGCACCAAGCGTTCCGCTGGCAAGATCGTTGCTGAAGAAGCAGCACGTTGCGGTTCGCCGTACGTCGATCACCGCTGGTTGGGCGGCATGCTGACCAACTACAAAACCATCCGTCAGTCGATCAAGCGTCTGCGTGATCTGGAAGTTCAGTCGCAAGACGGCACTTTCACCAAGCTGACCAAGAAAGAAGCGCTGATGCGCACTCGCGATCTGGAAAAACTGGACCGCAGCCTGGGTGGTATCAAGGACATGGGCGGCCTGCCTGATGCCCTGTTCGTAATCGACGTTGATCACGAGCGCATCGCTATCACCGAAGCTAACAAGCTCGGTATCCCGGTTATCGGCGTAGTCGATACCAACAGCAGCCCGGAAGGTGTTGATTTCATCATCCCAGGTAACGATGACGCCATCCGCGCCATCCAGCTGTACATGGGTGCAATGGCCGACGCAGTAGTACGTGGCCGCAGCAACGCCAACGGCGGCACCGACGAATTCGTCGAAGCCCCGGCCGCTGCTGAACAAGCTGAAGGCTGAGTAGACCGCGTCTAGCGTCTCTCGGTTAGCAAAAAGGGGGCTAGGCCCCCTTTTTGCCACCTTAGAATTGATCATCATCCGGCTCGCCGGGTGGGACTTATCCAAGAGGATTTCGAAATGGCAGAGATTACTGCAGCGCTGGTTAAAGAACTGCGTGAGCGTACTGGCGAAGGCATGATGGATTGCAAAAAGGCCTTGACCAAGGCTGGCGGCGACATCGAGAAAGCCATCGACGATATGCGTGCTTCGGGCGCCATCAAGGCTGCCAAGAAAGCCGGTAACGTGGCCGCCGAAGGCGCCATCGCGGTTAAAGTTGCGGCTGACAACAAGCGCGCCGTGATCATGGAAGTGAACTCGCAGACCGACTTCCTGGCTCTGCAAGACGACTTCAAAAAATTCGTTGCTGACAGCATCGACCAGGCCCTGGCCGAAAACCTGACCACCGTTGAGCCGCTGATCGCTGCTCGCGAAACTGCCCGCGTTGAGCTGGTGGCCAAGGTTGGTGAGAACGTCAACATTCGCCGTCTGACCGCTGTTGAAGGCGACGTGCTGGGTGCTTACGTTCACGGCAACAAAATTGGTGTGATCGTTTCGCTGAAAGGCGGTACTCCGGAACTGGCTCGCGACATCGCGATGCACGTTGCCGCCAGCAACCCTGAGTTCCTGCTTCCGTCGGAAGTTTCCGCTGAAGCCATCGAGCGTGAGAAGGGCGTTTTCATGTCCCTCAACGAAGACAAGATCAAAGGCAAGCCAGCCGAGATCGTTGAGAAGATGGTTGCCGGCCGTATCTCCAAGTTCCTGGCTGAAGCCAGCTTGGTAGAACAGGCTTTCGTTAAGGATCCAGAAGTCACCGTTGGTGCTCTGGCCAAGAAAGCCGGCGCTGAAATCGTTTCCTTCGTACGTTACGGCGTAGGCGAAGGCATCGAGAAAGTTGAATCGAACTTCGCTGACGAAGTAGCGGCTCAACTGGCTGCCAGCAAGCAGTAAGACGGGTTTCAACCTGTCGCCCCGAAGAGGCTGCCCGCTCACGCGCGCAGCCTCTTTGTCGAAGTGGGGCCGACAATTGCATGTGTAAGCGGTATTGGTGCACTGTGCTGCACCAATTGCCATGGGCGCTGTCCAAGCGCTCGATCAATGCGGGCATATAGCCTGTTCAGAATTCAAACGCCGCAGGAGAGACACGCATGGCTCAGCAGGTGAGTGGTCGCCAACCTCGCTACAAACGCATTCTGCTCAAACTTAGCGGCGAAGCCTTGATGGGATCCGAAGATTTCGGTATCGACCCCAAGGTGCTCGACCGTATGGCCCTTGAAATCGGCCAACTGGTCGGTATCGGTGTTCAGGTAGGCCTGGTGATTGGTGGCGGTAACCTGTTCCGCGGCGCGGCATTGAGCGCTGCCGGCATGGACCGCGTCACCGGCGACCACATGGGTATGCTGGCCACGGTGATGAACGCCCTGGCCATGCGCGATGCGCTGGAACGCTCGAATATCCCCGCTATCGTGATGTCGGCGATTTCCATGGTTGGCGTGACCGACCATTACGACCGCCGCAAAGGCATCCGTCATTTGAATTCCGGCGACGTAGTGATTTTCGCTGCGGGCACCGGTAACCCGTTCTTCACCACCGACTCCGCAGCGTGCCTGCGCGCCATCGAAATCGATGCCGACGTGGTGTTGAAAGCGACCAAGGTGGACGGCGTTTATACGGCCGATCCATTCAAAGACCCGAACGCAGAAAAGTTCGACAAGTTGACCTACGACGAAGTGCTTGATCGCAAACTCGGCGTGATGGACCTGACGGCCATCTGTCTGTGTCGCGATCACAAGATGCCGCTTCGGGTCTTCAATATGAACAAGCCCGGCGCACTGCTTAACGTAGTAGTGGGCGGCGCGGAAGGAACCCTGATCGAGGAAGGCGAGCAATGATCAACGAAATCAAGAAAGATGCCCAAGAACGCATGCAGAAAAGCCTGGAATCGCTTGTCCACGCTTTCAGTCGCATCCGCACCGGCCAGGCGCACCCAAGCGTGCTCGGCGGCGTGATGGTGCCTTATTACGGCGCCGACACCCCGCTGAACCAGGTCGCCAACGTGACCGTTAAAGACTCCCGTACCCTGCAAATCGTCGCCTTCGAGCGCAACATGCTCTCGGCTGTCGACAAGGCCATCCAGAGCTCGGGCCTGGGCTTGAATCCAACCAACTTGGGCGAGCTGTTGCTGGTAACCATGCCGGCGCTGACCGAAGAAACCCGTCGCGGTTTCACCAAGCAAGCCCGTGACGCCGCTGAAGATGGCCGCGTAGCCGTGCGTAACATCCGTCGTGATGCGCTGAGCCAACTGAAAGATTTGGTGAAAGAGAAAGAAATCAGCGAAGACGAAGAGCGCCGCGCGGCTGACGACATTCAAAAGCTGACGGACAAGTTCGTCGCCGAGATCGAAGTAGCCGTTAAGCAGAAAGAAGCGGATTTGATGGCCGTTTGACGGCCGGTTTCGTCATGGAAAAGACCGTAAAGGCCGGCTCGCCGGGCGTGCCACGACATGTGGCAATCATCATGGATGGCAATAACCGCTGGGCCAAGAAGCGCCTGCTGCCTGGTGTTGCCGGGCACAAGGCCGGCGTTGATGCGGTGCGTGCAGTCATTGAAGTGTGCGCCGAGGAAGGCGTTGAAGTGCTCACCCTGTTTGCCTTTTCCAGTGAGAACTGGGATCGGCCGGCAGATGAAGTGGGCGCTTTGATGGAGTTGTTTCTATCGGCCTTGCGCCGCGAGGCCAGACGGCTGAATGCCAACGGCATCAGCTTGCGCATCATTGGCGACCGTTCGCGCTTCCATCCTGAATTGCAAAGCGCAATGCGCGAAGCCGAGGCGTTAACTGCCGGCAATGATCGATTTGTTCTGCAAGTGGCGGCCAACTATGGCGGCCAGTGGGACATCGCTCAGGCCGCTCAACAGTTGGCGCACCAGGTGCAAGCCGGGCATCTTCGTCCCGAAGACATCACTCCGCGTTTGCTTCAGGGTTTGCTGGCAACCGGTGACCAGCCGCTGCCCGACCTGTGCATTCGCACCGGGGGCGAACACCGCATCAGTAACTTCCTGCTCTGGCAGCTTGCTTATTCCGAGCTGTATTTCTCCGACCTGTTCTGGCCGGACTTCAAACACGACGCCATGCGCAAAGCGCTGGCCGATTACGCTACCCGCCAGCGTCGCTTTGGTAAGACCAGCGAGCAGGTGGCAGCGGAGGCTCGCGCACAATGTTGAAGCAACGAATCATCACCGCCCTGATTCTGGCGCCGATCGCCCTGGGTGGATTTTTCCTCCTCAGTGGCGCGGCATTCGCCTTGTTCATCGGTGCGGTGGTAACGCTAGGTGCCTGGGAATGGGCGCGTCTGGCTGGCTTCAACGCGCAGGCCGCCCGTGTGGGGTATGCGGCCGTTGTGGCGGTGTTGCTGTTCGGGCTTTATCACATTCCTGCTCTGGCCCCAGTGTTGCTGTTGCTGGGCATTGTCTGGTGGGTGGCGGCGACGTTTCTGGTTATCAACTTCCCGGAAAGCAGCCGCTACTGGACCTCTACGCCCATCAAGCTGGTGATTGGCTTGTTGATTCTGCTGCCGGCCTGGCAAGGCCTGGTGCTGATCAAGCAGTGGCCGCTGGCTAACTGGCTGATCTTTGCGGTGATGGTGCTGGTGTGGGGCGCTGACATTGGTGCGTACTTTTCCGGTCGCGCCTTTGGCAAACGCAAGCTGGCGCCCAAAGTCAGCCCCGGCAAAAGCTGGGAAGGCGTATTCGGCGGCTTGCTGACCTGCCTGCTGATCGCTATCGGCGTGGGCGTTTACCGCGGCTGGAGCGCCGGTGAGTTCGCTCTGGGCTTGGCCGGTGTGGCGCTGGTGGTGATGGTGTCGGTGGTGGGCGATCTAACCGAAAGCATGTTCAAGCGCCAGGCCGGTCTTAAAGACAGCAGCAACTTGCTGCCCGGCCATGGCGGTGTGCTCGACCGCATCGACAGCCTGACCGCCGCCATCCCGATGTTTGCCGTATTGCTCTGGGGCGCTGGCTGGGGTTCGCTGTGACTCAACCGCAACAGATCACCGTGCTGGGAGCTACCGGCTCCATCGGCCTGAGTACGCTCGACGTCATTGCTCGTCACCCGCAGCGTTATCAAGTGTTTGCCCTGAGCGGTTTCTCCCGTCTGGCTGAGCTTGAAGCGTTGTGCCTGCTCCATCGCCCGCGCTACGCCGTGGTCGCCGATGCACTCGCCGCCAACGGCCTGCGCTCAGCGCTGCAGGCTGCAGGTCTGGCCACTCAGGTGCTGGAAGGGGAGGGCGGCCTTTGTGAAGTGGCGGCGCACCCCGAGGTTGATGCAGTTATGGCGGCCATCGTCGGTGCGGCGGGTTTGAAGCCGACGCTGGCGGCAGTCGAAGCGGGCAAGAAAGTATTGCTCGCCAATAAAGAAGCGCTGGTCATGTCCGGTGCGCTGTTTATGCAAGCGGTGCGCAAAAACGGCGCCGTGTTGCTGCCGATCGACAGCGAGCACAACGCGATCTTCCAATGCCTGCCCACTGACTACGCGCGCGGTCTCAATAACGTAGGCGTGCGCAGAATTCTATTGACCGCTTCGGGTGGTCCGTTCCGTCAGACGCCGTTGGGTGATCTTCAGCACGTGACCCCTGAGCAAGCCTGCGCTCACCCGAACTGGTCCATGGGCCGGAAAATTTCCGTCGACTCCGCCAGCATGATGAACAAAGGCCTTGAGCTGATTGAAGCGTGCTGGCTGTTCGACGCACCGCCCTCGAAGGTCGAGGTGGTGATCCACCCGCAAAGCGTTATTCACTCGCTGGTCGATTATGTCGATGGCTCGGTGTTGGCGCAGTTGGGCAATCCTGATATGCGCACACCCATCAGTCACGCCTTGGCCTGGCCTGAGCGCATCGACTCTGGTGTATTGCCACTGGATCTGTTCGCCATCGCCCGTCTGGATTTCCTGCCGCCCGACGAGCAGCGCTTCCCTTGTTTGCGCCTGGCGCGCCAGGCTGCCGAAGCCGGCGGAACGGCGCCCGCTGTATTGAACGCGGCAAACGAAGTGGCGGTGGCGGCGTTCCTCGAGCGGCGCATTTGTTTCCCAGAGATCGCGAGTATGATTGACGCGGTCTTGAATGCTCAGCCGGCGGTGCCGGTAGACAGTCTCGACGCCGTACTGGCGGCCGACGCCAGTGCGCGCGTCCAAGCTGAGCATTGGTTGAGTCACCACGGGCGGTAAGCCCGGAGGATGTAAATGAACATGCTGTATATGGTTTGCGGCCTTTTGGTCGCCCTGGGCGTGCTGGTCACCTTCCACGAGTTCGGCCATTTCTGGGTCGCTCGCCGCTGTGGTGTGAAAGTGCTGCGCTTCTCCGTGGGCTTCGGCACGCCCCTGGTGCGCTGGCATGACCGTCACGGCACCGAATTTGTTGTGGCCGCCATCCCGCTGGGCGGCTACGTGAAAATGCTTGATGAGCGCGAAACCGACGCCGTCATTGCTCCTGAAGATCTTCCCTATACGTTCAACCGCAAGCCGGTACTGCAGCGCATCGCCATTGTGTCTGCCGGTCCGATCGCTAACTTCCTGCTGGCCATCTTCTTCTTCTGGATTCTGGCCATGATGGGCAGCCAGCAGGTTCGTCCGGTGATCGGTGCCGTCGAGCCGCAGAGCCTGGCGGCTCAGGCGGGTCTGAAAAGCGGTCAGGAAATTCTCGCGGTTGATGGCGAACGTACGAGCGGTTGGAGTGCGATTGGTCTGCAATTGGTGCGTCGACTGGGCGAGACCGGGCAGATTTCCGTTCAGGTACGTGAGCCGGATTCGACCACGGAGACGGCTTATCAGGTTCAGTTGCAAGACTGGCTAAAAGGCGCGGATGAGCCGGACCCGATTTCATCCTTAGGTATCCGCCCATGGCGCCCGGTGCTTGAGCCGGTATTGGCCACCCTTGATCCCGATGGCCCGGCGCAAGCTGCCGGCCTGAAAGTCGGTGATCGGCTGCTGAGCCTTGATGGCGCGGCGTTGAGCGACTGGCAGCAATTGGTCGACGGTGTTCGTCCGCGTGCCGGTCAGCGCGTGGTGCTGGCTATTCAGCGCGACGGCCAATCCCTGGAAGTGCCCGTTACACTGGCGTCCAAAGGCAACGACAAGGCGCAATCAGGCTATCTCGGCGCAGGTGTGCAGGGCGGTGAATGGCCGGCCGATATGCTGCGCGAAGTCAGCTTTGGTCCGCTGGAATCTGTGTCCCAGGCGCTTAATCGCACCTGGACGATGAGCCTCTTGACCCTTGATTCGCTGAAGAAAATGCTCTTTGGCCAGCTCTCGGTAAAAAACTTGAGCGGGCCGATAACCATTGCTAAAGTGGCGGGCGCTTCGGCCCAGTCCGGCCTAGGGGATTTTCTGAATTTCCTGGCTTACCTGAGCATTAGTCTGGGGGTTCTCAATCTGTTGCCGATTCCCGTGCTTGATGGGGGGCACCTGCTTTTCTATCTGATTGAATGGGTGCGTGGTCGTCCAGTGTCAGAGCGAGTGCAGGGGTGGGGGATGCAGATCGGCATCAGTCTGGTGGTTGGCGTGATGCTGCTGGCGCTGGTTAACGACTTGAGCCGGTTCTGAGTTTCAGCGAAACACCGTTCACCGAATTACAAAAAGTGCCGCAATCGCGGCAGATTTTTTATCGTCAGTTGGAATAAGAAAGGACTTCATGAAACGTCTGCTGCTGCTACCTGTGGTGCTCTTCGCACTGATGATCGCCGAAGTTCACGCCGAGTCCTTCACCATCTCCGATATCCGCGTCAACGGCCTGCAGCGGGTTTCCGCCGGCAGCGTGTTCGGCGCCTTGCCCCTGAACGTAGGTGAAACCGCTGACGACCGCCAACTGGTCGAAGCCACCCGCTCGCTGTTCAAAACCGGTTTTTTCCAAGACATTCAGTTGGGTCGTGACGGCAACGTGCTGGTCATCACCGTGGTTGAGCGCCCGTCGATTTCCAGCATCGAAATCGAAGGTAACAAGGCCATCACCAGTGAAGACCTCCTTAAAGGTCTGAACCAGTCCGGACTGTCTGAAGGCGAAATTTTCCAGCGCGCTACCCTCGAAGGCGTGCGTAACGAACTGCAGCGTCAGTACGTGGCTCAGGGCCGCTACTCGGCCGAGATTGAAGCCGAAGTTATTCCCCAGCCGCGCAACCGCGTCGCGCTGAAGATCAACATCAACGAAGGCACCGTGGCGGCCATCCAGCACATTAACGTGGTGGGTAACACCGTGTTCCCGGATGAAGACCTGGTTGATCTGTTCGAGTTGAAAACGACCAACTGGCTGTCGTTCTTCAAGAACGACGACAAGTACGCCCGTGAAAAGCTTTCCGGTGACTTGGAGCGTCTGCGCTCCTACTACCTGGACCGCGGCTACATCAATATGGATATCTCCTCCACGCAGGTATCCATCACCCCGGACAAGAAGCACGTCTACATCACCGTCAACGTTGATGAAGGCCAGAAGTACAGCGTTCGTGAAGTGAAGCTCAGCGGTGACCTCAAAGTGCCTGAGGACGAAGTCAAAGCGCTGTTGCTGGTGAAGAAAGGTCAGGTGTTCTCGCGCAAGCTGATGACCACCACCTCCGAGCTGATCACCCGCCGCCTGGGTAACGAGGGTTACACCTTCGCCAACGTTAACGGCGTACCCGAAGCTCACGATGATGACCACACCGTATCGATCACCTTTGCCGTTAACCCTGGCAAGCGCGCTTACGTAAACCGCATCAACTTCCGCGGCAACACCAAGTCCGAAGACGAAGTGCTGCGTCGTGAAATGCGTCAGATGGAAGGTGGTTGGGCTTCTACTTATCTGATCGACCAATCGAAAACCCGTCTTGAACGTCTGGGCTTCTTTAAAGAAGTGAACGTCGAAACGCCGCAAGTGCCGGGCACCGACGACCAGGTTGACGTGAACTACAGCGTGGAAGAGCAAGCCTCCGGCTCGATCACCGCCAGCGTCGGTTTCGCCCAGAACGCCGGTCTGATCCTTGGTGGTTCGATCAGCCAGAACAACTTCCTGGGTACCGGTAACAAGGTCAGCATTGGTTTGACCCGCAGCGAATACCAAACCCGCTACAACTTCGGCTTCGTTGACCCCTACTGGACCGTCGACGGTGTGAGCCTGGGCTACAACGCCTTCTACCGCACCACTGACTACGATGAACTCGATACCGACGTATCCAGCTACGCCGTGGACAGCTTTGGTGGTGGCGTGAGCATTGGCTACCCGATCAGCGAAACCGCGCGCCTGACCTTTGGTTTGACCGTGCAGGAAGATGAGATCAAAACCGGTGACTACACCGTTGACGAAATCATCAACTTCCTCGATCAGGAAGGGGATAACTTCCTGAACTTCAAAGGCTCCGTCGGCTGGTCCGAATCCACCCTGAACCGTGGCGTGTTGGCCAACCGTGGTCACTCGCAAAGTCTGGTGCTGGAAAGCACCATCCCAGGCAGCGACTTGTCCTTCTTCAAGTTGGACTACCGCGCACAGATCTTCGCGCCGCTGACCACCAACACCACCATGCGTTTCCATACCGAGCTCGGTTATGGCGACGGCTACGGCTCCACCTCCGGCCTGCCGTTCTACGAGAACTACTACGCCGGTGGTTTCAACTCGGTTCGCGGTTTCGAAGACAGCAGTCTCGGCCCGCGCAGTACGCCGAGCTTCGTGGCTGGCGGCGGTCGCGACAAATACGGTCGCTACACCGACCCGGACCAAGATCCGCTGCCGTTCGGCGGTAACGTGTTGATCCAGGGTGGCGCGGAATACCTGTTCCCGCTGCCTTTCGTGAAAGACCAGCGTTCCCTGCGTACCTCGTTGTTCTGGGATGTGGGTAATGTGTTCGACACCAACTGCAGCTCCACGCAGAAAAATCGTGGTGACAGCGGTTGCGATCTCGACCTGAGCAGTCTGGCCAGCTCCGTGGGTGTTGGCGTGACCTGGATTACTGCGCTGGGTCCGCTCAGCTTCAGCTTGGCCATGCCAATCAAGAAGCCGGACGATGCAGATACACAAGTGTTCCAGTTCTCTCTCGGTCAGACTTTCTAATTACCTGATCACACAACAGTTTTGCAGGAGTACATCGTGCGCAAGTTGATTCAGTTGGTGTTGTTAAGTGCTGCCGTTCTGGCAGGTCCGGCTTTCGCCGACATGAAAATTGCGGTGCTGAACTATCAGCAGGCGCTGCTGGAATCGGACGCGGCGAAGAAGTACGCCGTTGATGCCGAGAAGAAGTTCGGCCCTCAGCTGACCAAGCTGAAGTCTTTGGAAACCAGCGCCAAAAGCATTCAGGATCGTCTGGTTAAAGAAGGCGAGAAAATGCAGCAAGGCGAGCGCGAGCGTCTGGAGCTTGAATTCAAGCAAAAGGCCCGCGACTTCCAGTTCCAGTCCAAAGAGCTGAACGAAGCCAAAGCTGCTGCTGACCGTGAAATGCTGAAAAAGCTGAAGCCAACTCTGGACAAGGCCGTTGAAGACGTCATCAAAAATGGCGCCTTCGATCTGGTGCTGGAGCGCGGTGCGGTGATTGATGTCAAACCTCAGTACGACATCACCCGCCAAGTCATCGAGCGCATGAACCAGTCGCGTTAATCATGACAGCTTTGGTTTTCTCCCTCGGCCAATTGGCCGAGCGCCTCGGCGCCACGTTGCGCGGCGCCGAGGACACTCGCATCACAGGCCTGGCTACCTTGCATGAGGCAGGCCCGGACCAGCTGAGTTTTCTCGCCAACCCCCAATACCGCAAATACCTCGCCGACACCAAAGCCGGCGCGGTGCTGCTGACGGCTGCCGATGCCGAAGGCTTTGCTGGCGCGGCGCTTATCGTAGCCAACCCGTACCTGGCGTATGCCGAACTCTCCCATCTGTTTGATCGCAAGCCGCGCGCGGCTGCCGGCGTGCATGCCACGGCGGTAGTGGCTGACGATGCGGTAATCGACGCGACCGCCAGCATTGGCGCGTACGCGGTCGTCGAAAGCGGCGCGCAGATCGGCCCAGGCGTTACCGTCGGCGCTCAGTGCTTTATCGGTGCGCGCACGGTGATCGGCGAGGGCGGTTGGCTTGCTCCCCGAGTGACGCTGTACCACGACGTGCACATTGGTAAGCGCGTGGTCATTCAGTCGGGCGCTGTTATCGGCGGCGAAGGCTTTGGCTTTGCTAACGAAAAAGGCGTGTGGCAGAAAATCGCGCAAATTGGCGGCGTCACGCTGGGCGACGATGTGGAAGTTGGCTCCAACACCACCATCGACCGCGGCGCGCTGGCCGACACCATTATTGGTAACGGCGTGAAGCTGGATAACCAGATCATGATCGCCCACAACGTCCAGGTCGGTGATCACACCGCCATGGCCGCCTGCGTGGGTATTTCCGGCAGCACCAAAATCGGTAAGCACTGTATGCTTGCCGGCGGCGTTGGGTTGGTCGGGCATATCGAGATTTGTGATGGCGTGTTCGTCACCGGTATGACCATGGTTACCCGTTCCATTACCGAACCCGGTTCGTATTCTTCCGGCACCGCCATGCAAACGGCTGCGGACTGGCGCAAAAGCGCTGCCCGTTTCCGCAACCTGGATGACATGGCCCGTCGCCTGCAGCAGCTAGAAAAGCGTCTGGCCGCCGTGACCCCGGCCGACGATGCTTCATCTGATGCGTGACTGACAGCATTCGTCAGTCCCCTTCCTCTCTTACAGGCTTTTCCGAACATGATGGACATTAACCAGATCCGCGAATACTTGCCGCACCGCTACCCGTTCCTGCTGGTAGACCGTGTGGTCGACTTGGATGTGGCAGACACCAAGACCATTCGCGCCTACAAGAATGTCAGCATCAACGAGCCTTTCTTCAACGGCCACTTCCCTGAGCACCCGATCATGCCGGGCGTGCTGATCATTGAAGCCATGGCCCAAGCCGCCGGCATCCTTGGTTTCAAAATGCTCGACGTGAAACCTGCCGATGGCACGCTTTACTACTTCGTAGGCTCCGATAAGCTGCGTTTTCGTCAGCCCGTGACCCCGGGCGACCAGCTGATTCTTGAAGCCCGTTTCATCAG
Organism: Pseudomonas sp. AC136; assembly: GCF_979258585.1. Taxonomy (NCBI): domain Bacteria; kingdom Pseudomonadati; phylum Pseudomonadota; class Gammaproteobacteria; order Pseudomonadales; family Pseudomonadaceae; genus Pseudomonas; species Pseudomonas sp. AC136. The sequence continues at coordinate 1,950,937 of NZ_OZ409865.1, read as the reverse complement.
CAGCAAGCGCAGCATCTGGAAATTCGAATGCCGCGCAAGCGTTGATGGCAAGGAAGTCTGCTCGGCAGAAATCATCTGTGCGGAACGCAAACTATGAGTTTGATTGACCCTCGAGCGATCATCGATTCGACTGCCAAACTGGCCGACGACGTCGAAGTCGGTCCTTGGTCGATTGTTGGGCCAGGTGTAGAAATCGGTGCGGGCACGGTAATCGGGCCCCACGTGATTCTCAAAGGGCCGACGCGCATTGGTAGGCACAACCGCATTTACCAGTTTTCGTCCGTGGGCGAAGACACGCCGGACCTGAAGTACAAAGGTGAAGACACTCGCCTGGTCATCGGTGACCACAACGTGATCCGCGAAGGCGTGACCATTCACCGTGGCACCATTCAAGACCGCGCCGAAACCACCATCGGCGATCACAACCTGATCATGGCGTATGCCCATATCGGTCACGACAGCGTCATCGGCAACCACTGCATTCTGGTCAACAACACCGCCCTGGCCGGTCACGTGCATGTGGACGACTGGGCGATTCTGTCCGGTTTCACCCTGGTACATCAGTTCTGCCACATCGGCGCCCACAGCTTTTCCGGCATGGGCACCGCGATTGGCAAAGACGTGCCGGCCTACGTCACCGTATTCGGTAACCCGGCCGAAGCGCGCAGCATGAACTTTGAAGGCATGCGCCGTCGCGGTTTCAGCGAAGAGGCAATCCAGGCGCTGCGCCGCGCTTATAAAGTGGTGTATCGCCAGGGGCTGACGGTCGACAAGGCGCTCGCTGATCTCGCCGATTCGGCTGCTCAATACCCGGAAGTCGCCGTGTTTATCGACTCCATCAAAGCCTCCTCTCGCGGCATCACTCGCTGATCATGGCGGGTCCAGTGCGCATCGCCATCGTTGCCGGTGAGGCTTCTGGCGATATTCTGGGCGCCGGCCTGATGCAGGCACTCAAGGCGCAACATCCTCAAGTCGAGTTCATTGGCGTTGGCGGCCCGCGCATGCAGGCCCAGGGCCTGAGCTCGTATTTCCCGATGGAACGTTTGTCGGTCATGGGCCTGGTGGAAGTGCTGGGTCGTCTGCGGGAATTGCTGTCGCGGCGTAAACGTCTGGTGCAAACCTTTATTGCAGCCAAACCCGATGTGTTCATCGGCATCGACGCGCCAGATTTCAACCTCGACCTCGAACTCAAACTGCGCCGTGCCGGCATCAAGACCGTGCATTACGTCAGCCCGTCTGTCTGGGCATGGCGGCAAAAACGCGTGCTGAAAATTCGCGAAGCCTGCGATCTGATGCTGACGCTGTTCCCGTTCGAGGCAAAGTTTTACGACGAGCACCAGGTGCCGGTCCGTTTCGTTGGCCACACGCTGGCGGATGCCATTCCGTTGGCAGCCGACCGAGCCGCTGCGCGCGCTGAGCTGAATCTTCCAGATGACGCGCCGGTCGTGGCGCTGATGCCGGGCAGCCGCGGTGGGGAAGTGTCGCGTCTTGGCGGCCTGTTCCTCGATGCGGCGGTGCGGTTGCGCGCCCTGCGCCCCGGCGTGCGCTTTGTGTTGCCGTGCGCCAGCCCCGAGCGACGCACGCAAATCGAAGCGCAACTGGCGGGCCACGATATTCCCGTGACCCTGCTCGACGGCCAGTCCCACACCGCCTTGGCGGCCTGCGACGCGGTGCTGATTGCCTCTGGCACCGCGACCCTGGAAGCGCTGCTGTACAAGCGGCCGATGGTGGTGGCGTACCGCGTGGCGCCGATGACCTACCGCATTCTCAAGCGCATGCTGAAAAGCCCGTACGTGTCGCTGCCCAACCTGTTGGCCGGGCGTCTGCTTGTGCCCGAGTTGCTGCAAGATGACGCCACGCCAGACGCCCTGGCTAATACCCTGGCGCCGCTGTTGAGTGGCGGCGAAGCGCAAACCGAAGGCTTCGATCAGATTCACCGCACCTTGCGCCGCGACGCCTCCACCGAGGCTGCCAAAGCGGTGCTGGAATTGGCGGGAGCACGTTGATGCAAATGGGCCTGGATTTCACCTTGGTTGAAGAGCTGGTTGCCGGCGTCGATGAAGTCGGTCGCGGGCCGTTGTGCGGCGCGGTGGTGACGGCGGCTGTGATCCTCGACCCGACGCGCCCGATTCTCGGGCTCAACGATTCAAAGAAACTCACCGAAGCCAAGCGCGAACTGCTCTTCGATGAGATCAAGGAAAAAGCCTTGGCCTGGTGCATCGCCCGCGCTGAAGTGGAAGAAATCGACGAATTGAATATTTTGCACGCCACCATGTTGGCGATGCAACGCGCCGTCGAAGGCCTGAGCGTGACCCCGCGTCTGGCACTGATTGACGGCAACCGTTGCCCGAAACTAAAGGTGCCCAGCGCCCCGGTGATTCAGGGCGACGCTCAGGTGCCGGCCATTGCTGCCGCGTCCATTCTGGCCAAGGTCAGTCGCGACCGGGAGATGCAGGCGCTCGACCTGATCTACCCCGGCTATGGCATGGCCACGCACAAGGGCTATCCCACGCCGGTGCATCTGGAAGCCTTGCAGCGCCTGGGCCCGACGCCGATTCATCGGCGCTCGTTCGCGCCGGTGCGCGTGCTGGTTGAAGCGGCAGCGCTAATCAAGCTTTAACAACCGCAAGCTGATGTTTGCGCCAAGGCCCGGTACAATCCGGGCCTTGTCGTTTTTGCGCTTTATAGGATCAGCATGCCGGCCACTTTTGTTCACCTGCGTTTGCATACCGAGTTCTCCTTGGTCGATGGTCTGGTACGGGTCAAACCGTTGGTCAAGGCGGCCGCCAGCGCCGGTATGCCGGCCGTGGCAGTGACCGATCAACGCAACCTGTGCTCGCTGGTGAAGTTTTACAAAGCGGCCATGGGCGCCGGCATCAAGCCGATTTGCGGCGCCGACCTGATGCTCGCCAGCAAAGACGAAGACGGCCCGCTGAGCCGCATGACCCTGCTGGTGATGAACGCCAAGGGTTACCGCAACCTCACCGAATTGATCTCGCGCGGTTTCACCGAAGGCCAGCGCAATGGCGAAGTGATCATTGAGCGCGAGTGGGTGAAAGAAGCCTCGGAAGGACTGATCGCCTTGTCCGGTGCGAAAGAGGGCGAGATCGGCCTCAGTTTGCTCGCCGGCAACACCCAGGAAGCCGAAGCCAGCCTGCGCGAATGGCAGGACGTGTTCCCGGATCGCTTCTACCTCGAGCTGCAACGCACCAGCCGTACTAACGACGAAGAATATTTGCACCTGGCCGTCGACCTGGCCGGTCGCTGCGACGCGATGCTGGTGGCCACCAACGACGTGCGCTTCATCAAGCAGGGCGACTTCGAAGCCCACGAAACCCGCGTCTGCATCGGTGAAGGCCGCGCCCTCGACGACCCTCGTCGTGCGCGCACTTACAGCGATCAGCAGTACCTGAAATCGCCGGAAGAAATGTGGGAACTGTTCAGCGACATTCCCGAGGCGCTGGAAAACACCGTCGAAATCGCTAAGCGCTGCAACATCGAAATTCTGCTGGGCAAAAGCTTCCTGCCGAACTTCCCCGTGCCGGATGGCATGACCATGGACGAGTTCTTTCGCAAGATTTCGTTCGAGGGCCTGGAAGAACGCCTGGCTGTGCTGTGGCCTAAAGAGACCACGCCCAACTACGAAGAGAAGCGTCAGGTTTACATCGATCGGCTGAATTTCGAGCTGGATATCATCATCCAGATGGGCTTCCCCGGTTACTTCCTGATCGTGATGGACTTTATCCAGTGGGCCAAACGCAACGGCATCCCGGTCGGCCCGGGTCGGGGGTCAGGTGCTGGTTCGCTGGTGGCCTATGTGCAAAAGATCACCGACCTGGACCCGCTGCAGTACGACCTGCTGTTCGAACGCTTCCTGAATCCGGAACGGGTATCGATGCCCGACTTCGACATCGACTTCTGCATGGACGGTCGCGACCGCGTAATCGAATACGTGGCCCAGGCTTATGGGCGCAACGCGGTTAGCCAGATCATCACCTTCGGTACCATGGCCGCAAAGGCGGTGGTGCGCGACGTGGCGCGGGTGCAGGGCAAGTCGTATGGCTTGGCTGATCGTCTGTCGAAGATGATTCCGTTCGAGGTCGGCATGACCTTGGAAAAAGCCTACGAGCAAGAAGAAGCACTGCGCGATTTCCTCAAGATTGATGAGGAAGCGGCAGAAATCTGGGAGATGGCCAAAAAGCTCGAAGGCGTCACCCGTAACGTCGGTAAACACGCCGGTGGTGTGGTAATTGCGCCGACCAAGCTCACCGACTTCGCCGCTATTTATTGCGATGACGAAGGCGGTGGTCTGGTTACCCAGTTCGACAAAGACGACGTGGAAGCCGCCGGCCTGGTGAAGTTCGACTTCCTTGGCTTGCGCACCCTGACCATCATCGACTGGGCGCTGAAAACCATTAACCGCGAACAGGCCAAGGCTGGCCTGGAACCGCTGAACATCGACTTCATTCCGCTGGACGACAAGCCGACCTACGCCTTGCTGCAAAAGGCGGAAACCACCGCCGTGTTCCAGCTTGAATCGCGCGGCATGAAAGAGCTGATCAAAAAGCTCAAGCCCGACTGCCTGGAAGACCTCATCGCACTGGTGGCCCTGTTCCGCCCGGGCCCGTTGCAGTCCGGCATGGTGGATGACTTTATTAACCGTAAGCACGGCCGCGCCGAATTGGCGTATCCGCATCCGGACTATCAATACGACGGCTTGCGCCCGGTGCTGGCGCCGACCTACGGCATCATCCTGTACCAGGAACAGGTGATGCAGATCGCCCAGGTCATGGCCGGTTATACCCTCGGCGAGGCAGACATGCTGCGCCGCGCCATGGGTAAGAAAAAACCTGAGGAAATGGCCAAACAGCGCGGCGGCTTTATTGAAGGGTGCGCGAACAACAATATCGACGCGGACCTTGCCGGCAACATTTTCGACCTGGTGGAAAAGTTCGCCGGTTACGGCTTCAACAAATCCCACTCTGCGGCCTACGGTCTGGTTTCGTACCAGACCGCGTGGCTGAAAGCGCATTACCCGTCGCCGTTCATGGCGGCGGTGTTGTCGGCGGATATGCACAACACCGACAAGGTGGTTACGTTGATCGAGGAATGCCGCAGCATGAAGCTGCGCCTCGATGCGCCGGATGTGAACACCTCGGAATTCAAATTCACCGTGAACGACGACGGCCGCATCGTGTACGGTCTGGGCGCCATTAAAGGCGTGGGCGAGGGTCCGGTGGAGGCGATTGTTGAATCGCGTCAGGCCGGTCCGTTCAAAGACCTGTTCGACTTCTGCGCCCGTGTCGACCTCAAACGCATCAACAAACGCACCACTGATGCGCTCATTCGCAGCGGCGCGTTGGATCGTCTGGGTCCGTATTTTCACGACGAAATCAAAGCCTACCAAGCCAACATCGACCGCAATCGCGCGGTGCTGCTGGCGTCGATGGAAGAAGCGATTCAAGCCGCCGAGCAGACTGCCCGCAGCCATGACAGCGGCCACGCCGACCTGTTTGGCGGCGTGTTCGCCGACACCGATGCCGACGTGTATGCCAAGCACAAGAAGGCCAAAGAACTGTCGCTCAAAGAGCGTCTGCGCGGCGAGAAAGAAACCCTCGGCCTGTACCTGACTGGTCACCCGATTGACGAATACGAAGGTGAAATCCGCCGCTTCGCCCGTCAACGAATCATTGATCTGAAACCCGCTCGCGACAGTCAGACCATTGCGGGCTTGATCGTTAACCTGCGGGTGATGAAGAACAAGAAGGGCGACAAGATGGGCTTTATCACCCTCGACGACCGCTCCGGGCGCATCGAGGCCTCGCTGTTTGCCGAGGCCTTCAACTCGGCGCAGGCCTTGCTGCAAACCGATGCGTTGGTGGTGGTGGAAGGCGAGGTGAGCAACGACGACTTTTCCGGCGGCTTGCGCCTGCGGGCCAAGCGCGTGATGAGCCTGGAAGATGCGCGTACGGGCCTGGCCGAAAGCCTGCGCGTACGGGTGAAAAGCGATGCCTTGAAAGGTGATCGCCTACGCTGGTTGGCGGAGCTGTGTAAGCGTCACCGTGGCGGTTGCCCGATCACGCTCGACTACACCGGCAGCGAAGCCAAGGCGCTGTTGCAGTTCGGTGAAGGCTGGCGGATCGACCCGGCCGATGGATTGATTCAAACATTGCGTGACCAGTTCGGGCGCGACAACGTCTTTTTGCACTATCGCTAGCAAGTCGCACTTGATCGCTAGTAGGCGAGCGGCGCCGAGCGCCATTTTTACCCTCGACCTGAATGCGCCTGTTCCCGTAAGGTAAGGCGTTCAACGGACTCAGCCGCCGGCCCCTGGCCAGGCGCAAGACGGATGACTATGAACCCGAATTTTCTCGATTTCGAACAGCCGATTGCCGATCTCCAAGCCAAGATCGAAGAGCTGCGCCTGGTCGGTAACGACAACTCGCTGAACATCAGCGATGAAATTGCCCGTCTGCAAGACAAAAGCAACACGCTGACTGCCAGCATTTTCGGCAGCCTCACCAGTTGGCAAATCGCCAAGCTGGCCCGCCATCCCCGTCGGCCTTACACGCTCGACTACATCGAACATATCTTCACCGAGTTCGACGAACTGCACGGCGACCGTCACTTCTCCGACGACCCTGCCATCGTTGGCGGCGTAGCGCGTTTGAATGACCAGCCGGTGATGGTCATCGGTCACCAGAAAGGCCGCGAAGTGCGTGAGAAGGTTCGCCGTAACTTCGGTATGCCGCGTCCTGAGGGCTACCGCAAAGCTTGTCGTCTGATGGAGATGGCTGAGCGTTTCAAAATGCCGATTCTGACCTTTATCGACACGCCCGGTGCCTACCCAGGCATCGACGCCGAAGAGCGCGGCCAAAGTGAGGCGATTGCCTGGAACCTGCGCGTGATGGCGCGGCTGAAAACCCCGATTATCGCCACCGTTATCGGCGAAGGCGGTTCCGGTGGCGCATTGGCCATTGGCGTATGCGACCAACTGAACATGCTGCAGTACTCCACCTACGCGGTGATCTCGCCGGAAGGCTGCGCTTCGATTCTGTGGAAAACCGCCGAGAAGGCGCCGGACGCTGCCGAGGCCATGGGCATTACGGCTGAGCGCCTGAGAGGCCTGGGCATTGTCGATCAAGTCATTGACGAGCCATTGGGCGGCGCGCATTCGGCCCCGGCCGTTGCCGCTGAATCGATCCGGGCGGCCCTGAGCGAGCAGCTGCAATCGCTGCAAAAGTTCGATATCGACGGGTTGCTGACCCGCCGTTACGAGCGTCTGATGAGCTACGGCGTCTAAGGTGAAGCTTCACGCCAGGTTGCTAGCGGGTCTGGCACCCTGGCGCAGCGCACCGGCCTGGCATGTGGCCCTGTCCGGTGGGCTTGATTCCACCGTATTACTCCATCTTCTGGCTTCGCTCGGCAAAACCGAGCGCCTGCCGCCTCTCTCCGCCCTTCATATCCATCACGGCCTTCAAGCTGCGGCTGACGCGTGGCCGGCCCATTGCCAACAGCTGTGCGACGAGCTGGGCGTGCCATTGCGCGTGGTGAACGTGCAGGTGGCTGCTGGCGCGAGTGTCGAGCGCGCGGCGCGGGAAGCGCGGTACCAGGCGTTCGCTCATGTGCTGGGGAAGGGCGAGGTATTGCTGACGGCGCAGCATCGTGACGATCAGGCAGAGACGCTGCTGTTCCGCTTGCTGCGTGGCGCTGGGGTGCGCGGGCTGGCGGGAATTCCTCAGAGTCGCGCGCTGGCGGCCGGTGTTGTCGTGCGGCCATTGCTGGAGTGTTGCCGTGCTGAGCTGCTGGCGTATGCGCTCGAGCATGGTTTGAGCTGGGTGGAAGATCCCAGCAATGGCGACACCGGTTTTGCGCGCAACCATTTGCGTCATCAAGTGTTTCCCCAACTCGCCGTGCACTGGCCGCAAGCGGCGCAGACCATGGCCCGCACGGCTGCGCATTTACGCGAGGCGCAGGGGCTGTTGGATGACCTGGCCGCGCTCGATCTCGCTGCGGCGCGAACCGCCAATCCGCTGCCGTGGCTAAGCGTGCCGTCGCTTGAACTGCAGCCGCTGCTCGGCCTTTCCTCGGAGCGCCAACGCAACGCGCTGCGTCATTGGCTCGCGCCGCTGACGCTGCTGCCCGACAGCGAGCATTGGGCGGGTTGGAATGACCTGCGCGACGCGGCGGGCGATGCGAAACCAGTGTGGCGTTTAGCCGATGGCGAGCTGCATCGCAGTGGCGGGCGGCTGTGGTGGCTCGCGGGCAGTTGGCTCGTGGCACCCGAGCCGGCACCCGAGTGGACTCATCCGGGCAAGCCGTTGGCCTTGCCCGGCAATGGAGAGCTGCACATTGAGGGCGAGACGCCGCAGGGTCCGTTGCGCATTTGTTATCGCCAGGGCGGCGAAGTGATGAATGTGCCAGGCCGAGGGCATCGCGACCTCAAGCGGCTGCTCAACGAACACGCGATTCCGACATTTGTGCGCAAGCGATTGCCCTTGTTGTACCGCGGCGACGAGCTTCTGGCGGTGGCAAACCTGTCTGCACTCCGCAGCCCTGCTGACGCTGGCTTGCGATTGCACTGGCAGCCACCGACGAATGACCAACGTTTGAGCTGAAAGGGTAGTTCCGGTAGACTACGCTCCCGTCTCATACAGCTAATGCGCAGGCCTTCCGGTTCTCTGCACGGCTATCAATTTTCAAGGCACGGCCAACAGGCTTTGCTGGTAATGGTGGGCAGCAGCCCTCATTCAGCTTTCCCCGGCGGCGCAAACCGCCTAAACGCAGACTTCTAGGGTTTTTCATGACGCGCTACATATTCGTCACGGGCGGTGTTGTTTCTTCATTGGGGAAAGGCATCGCCTCGGCTTCATTGGCGGCTATCCTGGAGGCGCGGGGCCTGAAGGTCACGATGCTCAAACTGGACCCTTATATCAACGTCGATCCGGGCACGATGAGCCCGTTCCAGCACGGTGAAGTGTTCGTCACTCACGACGGTGCCGAGACCGACCTCGACCTTGGCCACTACGAGCGGTTCATCCGCACCACGATGACCAAGGGCAACAACTTCACCACCGGCCGCGTCTACGAAGACGTGCTGCGCAAAGAGCGCCGTGGTGATTACCTGGGTGCGACCATCCAGGTCATTCCGCACATCACCGACGAAATCAAACGCCGCATCATCAAGGGTGCTGGCGATGCCGACGTGGCCATGGTGGAAATCGGCGGTACCGTTGGCGACATCGAGTCCCAGCCGTTCCTCGAAGCCATTCGCCAGTTGCGCGTGGAAGTGGGCGCCAAGCGCGCCATGCTGATGCACCTGACGCTGGTGCCATACATCGCCACTGCCGGCGAAACCAAAACCAAGCCGACCCAGCATTCGGTTAAAGAACTGCGCTCCATCGGCCTGCAGCCTGACGTGCTGATCTGCCGTTCCGATCACCCGATCGACGTGTCGTCGCGCCGCAAAATCGCCCTGTTCACCAACGTGGAAGAGCGCGCGGTAATCGGTCTGGAAGACGTCGACACCATCTACAAAATTCCTTCCGTGTTACATGCCCAGGGCCTGGACGATTTCGTCGTCGAGCGTTTTGGCCTGGAATGCGGCGGTGCCGATTTGTCCGAGTGGGAGCGCGTAGTCGACGCCAAGCTCAACCCGGAAAAAGAAGTCAACATCGCCATGGTCGGTAAGTACATGGAGCTGCTGGACGCTTACAAATCGCTGATTGAAGCGATGAGCCATGCCGGCATCCAGAACCGCACCAAGGTCAATCTGCGCTACATCGACTCTGAAGACATCGAGCAAAAAGGCACCGGCCTGCTGGAAGGCGTGGACGCCATTCTGGTGCCCGGCGGCTTCGGTCTGCGCGGCGTGGAAGGCAAGATCACCACGGTGCAATACGCCCGTGAAAACAAGATTCCGTACCTGGGCATCTGCTTGGGCATGCAAGTGGCGGTCATCGAGTTTGCCCGTAACGTGCTGGGCTGGACCGACGCCAACTCCACCGAATTCGACAAAGTCAGCGGCCACCCGGTCGTGGGTTTGATCACCGAGTGGGAAGACGCCGGCGGCGGTGTGGAAATTCGCACCGAAGCCTCCGACCTCGGCGGCACCATGCGCCTCGGCGCGCAAGACTGCCATCTGGAAGCGGGCTCGAAAGTATTCGACTGCTACGCCAAAGAAACCATCGTCGAGCGTCACCGTCACCGCTACGAAGTGAACAACAACCTGCTGCCGCAACTGCAGGACGCCGGCCTGAAAATCACCGGTCGCTCCGCTGACGGCGCGCTGGTGGAAGTGGTTGAAGCGCCGGATCACCCGTGGTTCGTGGCCTGCCAATTCCACCCCGAGTTCACCTCCACACCGCGCGATGGGCACCCATTGTTCAGTGGTTTCGTTAACGCCGCACTGGCGCAGAAAGCGAGAAAGGCATGACCCAGAAAGTCGTCAAAGTTGGCGCCATCGAAATCGCCAACGACAAACCCTTCGTGCTGTTCGGCGGTATCAACGTTCTAGAGTCGCGCGACCTGGCCATGAAGGCCTGTGAAGAGTACGCACGGGTTACCGAAAAGCTCGGCATCCCTTATGTATTCAAAGCCAGCTTCGACAAAGCCAACCGCTCCTCCGTCAGCTCCTTCCGTGGCCCAGGCCTGGAAGAGGGCATGAAGATTTTCGAGGAAGTGAAGAAGACCTTCGGCGTGCCGGTCATCACCGACGTGCACGAGCCCGAGCAAGCGGCGCCTGTCGCTGCCGTGTGCGACATCATCCAATTGCCCGCTTTCCTGTCGCGCCAAACTGACCTCGTCGTGGCCATGGCCAAGACCGGCGCGATCATCAACATCAAGAAAGCCCAGTTCCTCGCTCCGCAAGAAATGAAACATATCCTGGCCAAATGCGTCGAAGCCGGGAATGACCAGTTGATCCTGTGCGAACGCGGTTCCAGTTTTGGCTACAACAACCTCGTGGTAGACATGCTCGGCTTCGGCATCATGAAGTCGTTCGAATACCCGGTGTTCTTTGACGTGACCCACGCTCTGCAAATGCCGGGCGGGCGCTCCGATTCGGCAGGCGGTCGTCGTGCGCAAGTAACCGACCTCGCCAAAGCGGGCATGAGTCAGGGCCTGGCAGGCTTGTTCCTCGAAGCTCACCCGGACCCGGACAACGCCAAGTGCGACGGTCCATGCGCCTTGCGTCTGGACAAGCTGGAGCCGTTCCTTACCCAGCTTAAAGCGCTGGATGATCTGGTCAAGAGCTTCCCGCCGATTGAGACTGCCTAAGCGCAGGAATCTTCGGTAAAGTGCCGCTCGGGCGAGCTCTGACCCGTGAGTCAGAGAGTCGTCGAGCGGGCTGGTTTTGTTCCAGGCAGCCTGCATCAACCTCTCTGCAGCGCCGTTTTCGTCAAATTTTGGAGTGTTAACAACAATGGCAAAGATCGTCGACATCAAAGGTCGTGAAGTTCTCGACTCCCGTGGCAACCCGACCGTCGAAGCGGACGTCATTCTCGACAACGGCATCGTCGGCAGCGCGTGCGCACCGTCGGGCGCTTCCACCGGTTCGCGCGAAGCGCTGGAACTGCGTGATGGCGACAAGAGCCGTTACATGGGCAAAGGCGTGTTGAAAGCTGTGGCCAATATCAATGGCCCGATCCGCTCGTTGCTGCTGGGCAAAGACCCGGTTGATCAGAAGGCCCTCGACCACGCGATGATCGCCCTCGACGCCACTGAAAACAAAGCCAGCCTGGGCGCCAACGCCATCCTCGCTGTGTCGCTGGCCGCTGCCAAAGCTGCCGCACAAGACCAAGACCTGCCGCTGTACGCCCACATCGCCAACCTCAACGGCACCCCTGGCGTTTACTCCATGCCGGTGCCGATGATGAACATCATTAACGGCGGCGAGCACGCGGATAACAACGTCGACATCCAGGAATTCATGGTTCAGCCCGTTGGCGCGAAAACCTTCGCCGATGGCCTGCGCATGGGCACCGAAATTTTCCACCACCTCAAAGCCGTACTGAAAGCGCGCGGCCTGAGCACTTCGGTGGGTGATGAAGGCGGTTTCGCACCGAACCTGGCTTCCAACGAAGACGCTCTGGCTGCCATCGCCGAAGCCGTTGCCAATGCCGGTTACAAGCTGGGCACCGACGTGACTCTGGCGCTGGACTGCGCTTCGAGCGAGTTCTTCGAAGGCGGCAAATACGACCTGGCCGGCGAAGGCAAAGTGTTCGACGCCGCCGGTTTCGCTGACTACCTGGCTGGCCTGACCCAGCGTTACCCGATCATCTCCATCGAAGACGGCATGGACGAATCGGACTGGGACGGCTGGAAAGTGCTGACCGATAAGATCGGCGACAAAGTCCAACTGGTCGGCGACGATCTGTTCGTCACCAACACCAAGATCCTCAAAGAAGGCATCGACAAGTCGATCGCCAACTCGATCCTGATCAAGTTCAACCAGATCGGCACCCTGACCGAAACCCTGGAAGCCATTCAAATGGCCAAGGCAGCCGGTTACACCGCCGTGATCTCGCACCGTTCGGGTGAAACCGAAGACAGCACCATCGCCGACCTGGCCGTGGGCACTGCTGCCGGTCAGATCAAAACCGGCTCGCTGTGCCGCTCGGACCGCGTGTCCAAGTACAACCAACTGCTGCGCATCGAAGAGCAGTTGGGTGCAAAAGCACCGTACCGTGGTCGCTCCGAATTCCGCGGCTAAGCTGACGGTGGTAAAAAGGGCAGCGAAAGCTGCCCTTTTCTTATGAGAAAAAGCCCGATTCATGCGTAGCCCCTACTGGTTATTCGTCGTTCTGATCCTTGTGCTGGCAGGCCTGCAGTACCGCTTGTGGGTGGGCGAGGGCAGCTTTGCGCAGGTCACCGACTTGCAGCGACAAATCGCCGAGCAAAAGGGCGAAAACGAAAACCTGCTGGAACGTAACCGTATCCTCGAAGCTGAAGTCATGGAGCTGAAGAAAGGTATGGAAACCGTGGAAGAACGTGCCCGTCACGAACTGGGCATGGTCAAAGAGGGCGAAACCCTCTATCAGCTAACCGAATGACCTCGCCTGCTTTGCCTGCCTTCTGGGCTTTGATCCCGGCCGCAGGCGTCGGCGCCCGAATGCTCGCCGACCGGCCCAAGCAGTATCTGCAACTGGCTGGTAAAACCATTCTCGAACATACCCTCGACTGCTTCCTCGACCACCCGCAATTGCGCGGCTTAGTGGTGAGTTTGTCGGTGGACGATGCTTATTGGCCGACGCTGCCCTACGCCAGCAACGAACGCATCCAACGTGCCGATGGCGGCGCCGAGCGTGCCGACTCGGTGCTCAACGGCCTTATCCGATTGGCCGAACTGGGCGCCGGTGAAAACGACTGGGTGCTGGTGCACGACGCGGCCCGGCCGAACCTGTCGCGCTACGACCTGGACTTGTTGCTCGCCGAATTGGCGGACGACACGGTCGGCGGCCTGCTGGCCGTGCCAGCGCGCGACACCTTGAAACGTGCCGGCGCCGATGGTCGCGTGGCCGAGACGGTCGACCGCTCGGTGATCTGGCAGGCCTTCACGCCGCAAATGTTTCGCCTCGGCACATTGCACCGCGTGCTGGCGGATGCGTTGGTGTCCGGCGTGCAGGTCACCGACGAAGCCTCGGCCATCGAATGGGCCGGGCAATCGCCGCGCTTGATTGAAGGGCGGGCGGATAACCTTAAAGTCACCCGGCCGGAAGATTTGGAGTGGCTGCGTCAGCGGTGGGCGCATAAGCGCTAACGGCCCCTCACCCCCAACCCCTCTCCCGCAAGCGGGAGAGGGAAGCCAACTCGCAATTTTGGTTAAAACGCGGTCGGCCCCCTCTCCCGTTTACGGGAGAGGGTTGGGGTGAGGGGCTCTTCGAACGCTCACCCCAAATGCCCCAACCCCGCCTTCAAGTGATCCACCAACTGCCTCACCTTCGGCGACAAATGCCGCTGCTGCGGATACAACGCCCACACCGCCGTATTCGGCGCCTCATGCTTTTCCAGCAGCGACACCAGCGCGCCACTGCTCAAGTGCTCCTGCACGTAATAGTCCGGCAACTGGCACAACCCCAACCCTTGTAGCGCCGCGTCCAGCACCGCCTGCCCGCTGTTGCAGCGCCAGTTGCCGTGCACCCGTTGCGACACCTCGCGGCCTTCCTGTTGAAAACTCCAACTGTCGCTGCTGCCGATCAGGCAGTTGTGCTGGTTGAGCTCCGACAAACTGTGCGGCCGCCCGTAACGCTGCACATAGCTGGGCGCGGCGCACAGGTACATGCGGCGCGGCGCCAGGCGCGTGGCCACCAGCCGCGAGTCTTGCAAACGGCCCAGGCGAATCGCCAGGTCGAGGCCGTCCTGAACCATATCGAGGGTGCGGTTGCTCAGTTCTATATCCACCTTCAACTGCGGATGGCGGCTCATAAATTGCGTCACCAGCGGCACGATAAAACGTTCGCCGTAGGCCACCGCGCAGGTCATTCGCAGCAACCCTTTCGGCTCGCTGCCTAAATCGCCGACCGCGCGCAGCGCTTCTTCGCGGCCGTCTTGCAGGCGCTGGCAATGCTGTAAAAACGTTTGCCCTGCTTCGGTGAGTGCGACGCGCCGGGTGCTGCGGTAGAAAAGGCGCGTCTGTAGGCTTTCTTCGAGGCGGGCGATTTGCCGGCTGACTTGTGAGGACGACAGCCCCAAGCGCTGCGCCGCTGCGGTGAACTGTCCGCACTCGGCCACCGCGACAAACTCATCCAGCCCATCCCAACTGTTCATTCCGCGCTCCGTCCAGTGCCCTCTAATGCCGGGATTATCCCTCACGGGCAGTAATGTTTTGCTAATTCCGCGATTATTTACAGAAAGCACTGTGGACTACACTTTGCGCCACTGTTTAAACCCGCTGGAGAGCGACCATGATCAAGTCCCGTGCTGCCGTAGCCTTTGCCCCGAACGAGCCGCTGAAAATTGTCGAAGTGGATGTGGAAGCGCCGAAGGCCAGCGAGGTGCTGGTGCGCATTGTCGCCACCGGCGTATGTCATACCGACGCCTACACACTGTCGGGTGCTGACTCCGAGGGCGTGTTCCCGGCCATTCTCGGCCACGAAGGCGGCGGCATTGTTGAAGCGGTCGGTGAGGGCGTCACCTCGGTGAAAGTCGGCGACCACGTGATTCCGCTGTACACCGCCGAATGCCGCGAGTGCAAATTCTGCAAATCCGGCAAAACCAACCTGTGCAGCTCGGTGCGCGCTACTCAAGGCAAAGGCCTGATGCCCGATGGCACCAGCCGCTTCTCTTACCAGGGCCAGCCGATTTATCACTACATGGGCTGCTCGACCTTTTCCGAATACACCGTGCTGCCGGAAGTGTCGCTGGCGGTTATCCCTAAAGAAGCGCCTCTGGAAAAGGTCTGCCTGCTGGGCTGTGGCGTCACCACCGGCATTGGCGCCGTGTTGAACACCGCGAAGGTTGAAGAGGGCGCCACCGTCGCCATCTTCGGTTTGGGCGGCATCGGCTTGGCGGCGATCATCGGCGCGAAAATGGCGAAGGCCTCGCGCATCATCGCCATCGACATCAACCCGGCCAAGTTCGATGTGGCCCGCGAACTGGGCGCCACTGACTTCGTCAATCCAAAGGATTACGACAAGCCGATTCAGGACGTCATCGTCGAACTCACCGACGGCGGCGTGGATTACAGCTTTGAATGCGTCGGCAACGTGCAACTGATGCGCGCCGCGCTGGAGTGCGCGCACAAAGGCTGGGGCGAGTCGGTAATCATCGGCGTAGCCGGCGCCGGCCAGGAAATTAGCACCCGTCCGTTCCAACTGGTGACCGGTCGCGTATGGCGCGGTTCAGCGTTCGGCGGCGTCAAAGGCCGCACCGAGTTGCCGAGCTACGTGGAGAAAGCGCAGAAGGGCGAGATTCCGTTGGACACGTTCATCACCCACACCATGGGCCTGGACAAAATCAACGAAGCGTTCGACCTGATGCACGAAGGCAAAAGCATTCGCACCGTCATCCATTACTGATCAGGGCGGGCATTCCCATGACCCTTGAAATCGTTTCCAGCAACAAAGCATTCGGCGGCTGGCACAAGCGTTATCGCCACCGCTCCAGCTCGCTTAATTGCGACATGGTGTTCGCCGTCTACTTGCCGCCGCAAGCCGAGCAGGGCGCCAAGCTGCCGGTGCTGTATTGGCTCAGCGGCCTGACCTGCACCGACGAAAATTTTATGCAGAAAGCCGGTGCCCAGCGCCTGGCGGCCGAGCTGGGGTTGATCATCGTCGCGCCGGACACCAGCCCGCGCGGCGAAGGTGTGCCGGACGACGCAGCGGGCGCCTACGACTTCGGTCTGGGCGCCGGTTTTTACGTCAACGCCACGCAGGAACCGTGGGCGCGCCACTATCGGATGTACGACTACGTGGTGCAGGAATTGCCCGAGCTGATCGAAGCCAACTTCCCTGTATCAGACAAACGCGGCATCAGCGGCCACTCCATGGGCGGCCACGGCGCGTTGATTTGCGCGCTGAAAAATCCGGGGCGTTATCAGTCGGTGTCGGCGTTCGCGCCGATTGCCAATCCGCTGAATTGCCCGTGGGGCGAGAAAGCCTTGGGCAACTACCTGGGCGCCGACCGTTCGCGCTGGCGTGAATGGGATGCCAGCGTGCTAATTGCCGACGCCGGCGAAAAGCTGCCGATTCTGGTGGACCAGGGCGACCGTGACGACTTCCTCGAAGGCCAGCTAAAACCGCAAGCGCTGGAAGCGGCGGCGAAGGCGGCGGGCCATCCGCTGACCCTGCGCATGCAGCCGGGGTATGACCATAGCTACTACTTTATCGCCAGCTTTATTGATGACCACTTGCGCCATCATGCGGCGGCGTTGAAGTAGCACAAGGGCTGAGACCCCGATTGCCCAATCGAGGCTGAAGCCTCTCCTACAAGAATCGCGGTTCTTATGCAGGAGAGGCTTCAGCCTCGATGCTTTTGCGCTACCGGTTTCAAGTGCCAGCGGCGCTCGCGGGGCCCTTCGGGTAAACTCGCGACTTTTCTCAGGACCCCTCGGCTCATGCGTATCGGCCACGGCTACGATGTTCACCGCTTTTGCGACGGCACCTTTATTACCTTGGGTGGCGTGCAGATTCCCCATAAGTTCGGGCTGCTCGCCCATTCCGACGGCGACGTGCTGCTGCATGCCTTGAGCGATGCCTTGCTGGGCGCTGCCGCGCTGGGCGATATCGGCAAACATTTCCCTGATACCGATCCCAATTTCAAAGGCGCCGACAGCCGTGTGCTGCTGCGTCATGTGGTGGGGCTGATCAAGGCCAAGGGCTGGAAGGTCGGCAATGTCGATGCCACCATCGTTGCCCAGGCGCCAAAAATGGCACCGCATATCGAAACCATGCGCGCCGCCATCGCCGCCGACCTTGAGGTCGCGCTGGATCAAGTCAACGTCAAAGCCACCACCGAAGAAAAGCTCGGGTTTACCGGCCGTGAAGAGGGCATCGCCGTACACGCGGTCGCCTTGTTGGTAGCGCAATGAACGAACTCGAATTGCTCGGCCCTCGTGCCTATGGTGAAGCGGCCGGGCGCGCGGTACTCAAGGCCACTGCCGAAGATTTCCAGGTCGATGAAGTGCTCGACATTCCCCTGGCCGGCGAAGGCGAACACTTGTGGCTGTGGGTGGAAAAGCGCGGTCTGAATACTGAAGACGCCGCGCGCCGCCTGGCTAAAGCTGCTGGCGTGCCGTTGCGCATGATCAGCTACGCCGGCCTTAAAGACCGGCAGGCCCTGACCCGTCAATGGTTCAGCCTGCACTTGCCAGGCAAGGCCGACCCGGATTTCTCCGCCGCGCAAAGTGACAGCCTGATTATCGTCAAAACCGCACGGCACAAGCGCAAGCTGCAACGCGGCGCCCACTCGGCCAACGGTTTCACCTTGCGCCTCACGCAACTGCAAGGCGATAGCGCTGCACTCGACGCGCGCCTGGAACAGATCAAGGCCCATGGCGTGCCGAATTATTTCGGTGAACAACGCTTCGCCTATCAAGGTGGCAACGTGGTGCAGGCGCGTGATTTCGCCAGTCGTAGCGAGCTGCCGGACGCGCGCAACGTACGTTCGCGCCTGCTCTCGGCGGCGCGCAGTTATGTGTTCAATCAGGTGGTGGCCGCACGAGTCGCCGACGGCAGTTGGCAGCGCGCGCAGGTCGGTGACTTGCTGGCCTTTACCGACAGCCGCAGTTTTTTCCCGGCCGGTGAGGCCGAGTGCAGCGACCCGCGTCTGGCCATTCTCGATCTACATCCCACCGGCCCACTGTGGGGCGAAGGGCCTTCGCCGGCAGCCGGTGCGACCCATGAAATCGAACAAGCGGTCGCGGCAAAAGAGACGGCGTTGTGCGACTGGTTAATCTCTGCGGGCATGGCTCACGAACGGCGTATTCTGCGCCTCCCCATCGGCGGTTTGACGTGGCATTATCCCGAGCCTGACATTCTGCAACTGGAATTCGTCTTGCCGGCTGGATGCTTCGCCACCGCTGTGGTGCGTGAAATCGTCGAGTTGTTGCCGGCAGGGCAGACGGACAACTCATGCGTATTCTGATTTCAAACGACGATGGGGTGATGGCTCCCGGCCTCGCCGCGCTGCATGGCGCGCTGGCGGATTACGCCGAGTGCGTGGTAATTGCCCCCGACACGGACAAGAGCGGCGCCAGCAGCTCGTTGACACTCGATCGTCCGCTGCACCCGATGGTGTTGCCCAACGGTTTTATCAGCATCAACGGAACGCCTACCGACTGCGTGCACCTGGGCCTTAACGGCTTGTTGCCCGAGCTGCCAGACATGGTGGTGTCAGGCATCAACCTGGGTGCGAACCTGGGCGATGACGTGCTGTATTCCGGCACCGTGGCGGCTGCGCTCGAAGGGCGTTTTATCGGCTGCCCGGCCTTCGCCTTTTCTTTGGTTTCCCGGCAAACCGACAACCTGCCGGCCGCTGCGTACATCGCCCGCCGTCTGGTGGAAGCGCGAGACAAACTCGATTTGCCGCCGCGTACCGTGCTCAACGTGAACATTCCCAACTTGCCGCTGGACCACATTCGCGGCATTCAGCTGACGCGCCTGGGCCACCGCGCCCGTGCCGCAGCGCCGGTGAAGGTGGTTAACCCGCGCGGTAAAGAAGGCTATTGGATTTCGGTGTCGGGCGATGCCGAAGACGGCGGCCCCGGCACCGACTTCCATGCGGTGGTGCAAGGCTATGTGTCGATCACGCCGCTGCAACTGGACCGCACCTTTAACGAGGCGTTTGCAACGATCGAGCCTTGGTTGGAGGGATTGCTCTGATGTCGCGCGGGCAAGACGATCTGCAACACCGTGGTATTGGCATGACCTCGCAGCGCACCCGCGAGCGCCTGATCCAACGCTTGTACGACGAAGGTCTTTCCAACGCCCGGGTGCTTGAAGTTATTCGCCGTACGCCGCGTCATCTGTTTGTCGATGAAGCGTTCGCGCACCGTGCCTACGAAGACACGGCGCTGCCCATCGGCCACAACCAGACCATCTCGCAACCCTATATGGTCGGGCGCATGACCGAGCTGCTGCTGGCGGCCGGCCCGTTGGACAAGGTGCTGGAGATCGGCACCGGCTCCGGCTACCAGACGGCGGTGTTGGCCCAATTGGTTGAGCGAGTCTTCTCAGTGGAGCGTATCCAGGCTCTGCAAGAGCGGGCGAAAGAACGATTGCTGGCACTCAACTTGCGCAACGTGGTCTTTCGTTGGGGCGACGGCTGGGAAGGCTGGCCTGCACTGGCCAGTTACAACGGCATTATCGTCACCGCCGCTGCGGCTGAAGTGCCGCAGGCGCTGCTGGATCAGCTGGCTCCAGGCGGGCGCCTGGTGATTCCGGTGGGAGCGGGCGATGTTCAGCAGCTGATGTTGATCATCCGCGAAGAGCACGGCTTCTCCCGTCATGTGCTGGATGCGGTGCGCTTCGTACCCTTGCTGAACGGGCCCACCGCTTGAGTTGGGCGAGGGTGGCACTACTTAAGTATGGGTTTTGTCGTTTTACATTTTTCAACAGTCACCGGAAAGGGAGAGGCGGGTGAGTCTCACAGCCATTCAGCAGTGGATTTGCATCGCAGGCGCCAGAAGTCTGGTGAGTGGCTTGGTCCTTGGAGTGTTACTGGTCGGTTGCAGCAGCACCCCTCCTGGCGGCGTACGTGTGGTTGATCGTACCGCTGGCGGTTCGACCAGCAGCACCAGCGCCGCCACCCCGCAGCGTCCCGCGACCACCACCGGCCAATACCGCGTTCAGCGCAGCGACACCCTTTATTCCATCGCCTTTCGTTTTGGTTGGGATTGGCGCGCGCTAGCGGCTCGAAACAACATTCCGGCCCCTTACACCATCAAGGTCGGTCAGGTGATCCGCTTCGACGGCGGGCGTTCGCCAACGGTGGTCAAAGGTCCGATTGCAACAGCCAATAGTGGCAATAAGCCGCCCTTGGTGGTGGTGCCGACCAACACCGTTCCGGTCATCGCCAGGCCCGCCCAACCCCCGGTTGTTACCACGCCAGCGACCACGCCGGTGCAGGCTGTGAGTCGTTCTGCTACAGGCTGGGCGTGGCCTACAGGCGGGGCTTTGATCGGTAAATTCTCCTCAAACGGTAGTTTGAATAAAGGAATTGATATAGCTGGGGAATTGGGCCAGCCTGTTCTTGCCGCGTCGGATGGTTCTGTTGTGTACGCCGGAAGTGGATTACGGGGCTACGGCGAATTAGTGATCATCAAACACAGCGATACCTACGTAAGCGCTTACGGTCACAACCGCAAGTTGCTGGTAAGGGAGGGACAGCAAGTCAAGGTCGGGCAGACGATTGCCGAAATGGGTTCCACCGGCACCGATCGGGTGAAGCTCCATTTTGAGATTCGCCGACAGGGTAAACCTGTGGATCCGCTGCAATTTTTGCCTGCGCGTTGAAAGGTTGTCAGCCCGCTCCAGCCACGTAGGCCGGACGGGCTCAGGGATTGCCATGGATTAAGGTGATGCCGGGGCTTATGTCGAACTCAGCAAGGGATAAGAACAATGGCACTCAACAAAGAAGCGCCGGAGTTTGACTTGGATGATGACGTGCTGCTCATGGAGCCCGGCATCGTCTTGGACGACGTGCATAACGATGAGCCGGAAGCTCCGGCTAAACGCACGAAGGCCAAGCAGTCCACTGCGGTCAAGCAACACAAATACATTGACTACACCCGGGCGCTAGACGCCACTCAGCTTTACCTCAACGAAATCGGTTTCTCCCCCCTCCTGACTCCCGAAGAAGAAGTCCATTTTGCGCGGCTGGCGCAGAAGGGCGACCCTGCGGGCCGTAAGCGCATGATCGAAAGTAACTTGCGCCTGGTGGTGAAGATTGCCCGTCGGTACGTCAATCGGGGTTTGTCCCTGTTGGACCTTATCGAAGAAGGCAATCTCGGGCTGATTCGGGCGGTCGAGAAATTCGACCCTGAGCGTGGCTTCCGCTTCTCCACTTACGCCACCTGGTGGATTCGACAGACCATCGAACGCGCGATCATGAACCAGACGCGCACCATTCGTTTACCTATTCATGTGGTCAAGGAGCTAAACGTCTACCTGCGCGCCGCGCGCGAATTGACGCAGAAACTTGACCACGAGCCCTCCGCCGAGGAAATCGCCAACCTGCTGGAAAAACCGGTCGGCGAGGTCAAGCGCATGCTTGGCCTCAATGAACGGGTGTCCTCGGTTGACGTTTCGCTTGGCCCGGACTCCGACAAAACCCTGCTCGATACCCTGACCGACGACCGCCCGACCGATCCCTGCGAATTGCTGCAGGATGACGATCTCTCGCAAAGCATCGATCAGTGGCTCTCGGAACTGACCGACAAGCAGCGTGAAGTGGTCGTCAGACGTTTTGGTCTGCGCGGTCACGAAAGCTGTACGTTGGAAGAAGTGGGTCAAGAAATCGGCTTAACCCGCGAGCGGGTGCGGCAGATTCAGGTCGAAGCGCTTAAACGACTGCGGGAAATCCTGGAAAAGAACGGTCTCTCCAGTGACGCGCTGTTCCAATAACCCCCGTTAACACCGCGCAAAAAACACCCGGCTCAGGCCGGGTTTTTTGTCGGTGTCTTCCTGCAAGCTCCAGCTTTGTAAGACATTGCTTACAGAGTGTGTAAGTGATTCGAGGAATGATTAGCCGGCGTATCGCCTGCGTTACACTGAGCGGGAATCGCAAGCCATTGAATTATAAGGAATAAGTTAATTTATGAGAGTGCGCGCGACTGTCCGTTAGGCGATTTCGCGACTTGAACGGCATCTGGATATCGCTAATATCACCCCTGTGCTTACGGACTAGCACGGGCTGAAATGGATATCGGCCAGGAACCATCGAAGGACACGATTCATCAGGACGATGAGCAGGAAATAGAGGGATTAGGGACGAAAGAGTGGGCGGGTCAAACCGCCCCTTTTTTTTGCCTGCCGAAAGGTGGGCACAACAAAAGGCCCGCATTGCGGGCCTTTTGTCTTTCACGGTGTTTGTCCTGCAGCGGGAAGCACTCGTCGGTGCGTTCTCTCGCTCTGGAAGCCTGGCGCTTAGCGCTCCAGGAGTTCCAGTTTGTTTTTCTTGCCATCCCACTCTTCAGCGTCTGGCAGCGCTTCTTTGCGCTCGGTGATGTTCGGCCAGATTTCGGCAAGATCAGTGTTCAACTGAATGAACTCTTGCATATCTTCAGGCACTTCATCTTCCGAGAAGATCGCTTGGGCCGGGCATTCTGGCTCGCACAGGGCGCAGTCAATGCACTCGTCCGGGTGGATCACCAAAAAGTTCGGGCCTTCGTAAAAGCAGTCCACCGGACACACTTCTACGCAGTCGGTGTACTTGCACTTGATGCAGTTGTCGGTGACGACGAAGGTCATTTCTAATTCTCTCCTCAGGCGGCTGGGGAGCCCGGTTCAGTAATTGAGCTCCTCGGCTCGGGAAACGAGAGCGGCGGTCCAGGCTAATAGACCACCGCTTTCCCAAAGCGCGCGGGATTCTAACAGCTTGCGCGCGCAGGCGTTAGATGCGTGCCTTCAATGTATATAACAGTTCGAGTGCGCGGCGCGGGGTTAAATCATCAGGATTGATGCGGCCCAATTCTTCAATCACCGGGTGCGGCGCGCTGGCGAACAAGTCGCTTTGCACGGGCACCGCCGGTTTCCCTGGCTCGCTACGCGGCTGCTCGTGGGGCAAGGCGGTGGTTTCCAGGCGCGCCAAGTGCTCCTTGGCGCGCACGATCACATCGCCCGGAACCCCGGCCAACTGCGCAACTGCCAAGCCATAACTCTGGCTCGCCGGTCCTGGCAGCACGTGGTGCAGAAACACGATGCGCTCGTTGTGCTCGGTGGCGTTCAAATGCACGTTGGCGACAATCGGCTCGCTTTCCGGCAACACCGTCAGCTCGAAATAATGCGTGGCGAACAAGGTGTAGGCACGCAAGCGCGCCAAATGTTCGGCCGCTGCCCAGGCCAGCGACAGGCCGTCAAAAGTGCTGGTGCCGCGACCGACTTCATCCATGAGCACCAGGCTGCGTTCGGTAGCGTTGTGCAGAATGTTGGCCGTCTCGCTCATCTCCACCATAAAGGTGGAGCGACCACCGGCCAGGTCGTCGCTCGAGCCGATGCGGGTAAAGATGCGGTCCACCAGCGACAGCTCGCAGCTGGCCGCCGGCACGAAACTGCCGATATGGGCGAGCAGCACAATGAGTGCGGTCTGGCGCATGTACGTGGACTTACCGCCCATGTTCGGGCCGGTGATGATCAGCATCCGGGTGTTGTCATCCAGGCTCAGGTCGTTTGCCACAAACGGCGTTGTCAGCACCTGTTCCACCACCGGGTGGCGGCCCTGGTTGATGCGCATGCACGGCTCGTCGACAAAGCGCGGGCGGTTGAGGTCGAGCGTCAGGGCGCGTTCTGCCAGGTTGCTCAGTACGTCCAACTCGGCCAGCGCGCCGGCCGAATCCTGCAGCGGGCCGAGGTGGCCGATCAAACGCTCCAACAGCTCGTCGTAAAGCATCTTTTCCCGCGCAAGCGCCCGGCTTTTCGCCGACAGCGCCTTGTCTTCGAACTCTTTCAGCTCCGGCGTAATAAAGCGCTCGGCGCCTTTGAGCGTCTGGCGGCGGATGTAGTCGGCCGGCGCTGATTCGGCCTGCTTGCTCGGCAGCTCAATAAAGTAGCCGTGAATGCGGTTGTAGCCGACCTTCAAATTGGCCAGGCCGGTGCGGGCTTTTTCCCGCGCTTCCAAGTCCATCAGGAACTGGCCGGCGTTTTCGCTGAGCGATTGCAACTCGTCCAACTCCGGGTCGTAACCGGTCTTCAACACGCCGCCATCGCGGATCACCGCCGGCGGGTTGTCGATAATTGCTCTGGCCAGCAGCTCGGCCAGTTCCGGGTATGTGCTCACGGTACCGGCGAGGGTTTGCAGGTGCGGGCTTTCCAAATTGGCCATGGCCATTTGCAGCTCCGGCAACGCTGCCAGGGCATCGCGCAGACGCGCCAAATCGCGGGGGCGCGCATTGCGCAAGCCGATGCGCGCGAGAATGCGCTCCACGTCGCCGATCTCTTTTAACTGCGGCTGCAAGTTCTCGAAACGATAGCGTTCGAGCAGGCAGGCAATCGATTCCTGGCGGGCGTCCAGTACCGCGCGCTGGCGCAGTGGGCGGTTAAGCCAGCGGGTCAGCAGGCGACTGCCCATGGCGGTTTGGCAGCGGTCGACCACCGATTGCAGCGTGTTGTCGCGGCCACCGGCGAGGTTGGTGTCCAGCTCCAGATTGCGCCGGCTGGCGCCGTCGAGAATCACCGTGTCGTCGAGGCGCTCATGGCGCAGGCTGCGCAGGTGGGGCAGGGCGGTGCGCTGGGTTTCCTTGGCGTAGGCCAGCAGGCAGCCGGCAGCGCCGATGGCCAGGGTCAGGTTTTCGCAACCGAAGCCCTTGAGGTCTTGCGTGGCGAACTGTTGGCACAGGCTTTTGTGCGCTGAGTCGCGCTCGAAATCCCATGGCGCGCGGCGACGCGAGCCGCGGCGTTTCTCAGCCGGCAGGCCTTGCGGCCAATCGTCCGGAATCAATAACTCAACCGGATTTAGACGCTCCAGTTCGGCCAGCAAATTCTCCCAGGCCGGAATTTCCAGCACGCTGAAACGGCCGCTGGTGATGTCCAGCACCGCCAGGCCAAACAGGCGTTCGTCGCCGAGCACGGCGGCGAGTAAATTGTCCCGGCGCTCATCAAGCAAGGCTTCGTCGCTAACCGTGCCGGGCGTGATGATGCGCACCACCTGACGTTCCACCGGCCCCTTGCTGGTGGCTGGATCGCCGATCTGCTCGCAAATAACAACCGACTCCCCGAGCTTCACCAACTTGGCCAGATAACCTTCGGCGGCGTGGTAAGGAATGCCGCACATAGGAATGGCCATGCCCGCCGATTGGCCGCGCGCGGTCAGGGTAATGTCGAGCAACTTCGCGGCTTTTTTCGCGTCTTCGTAGAAAATCTCGTAGAAGTCGCCCATGCGGTAAAACATCAACTGGTCGGGGTGCTGATTCTTCAGCCGCCAGTACTGCTGCATCATCGGGGTGTGTGCGGAGAGATCGCTCATTACCAGGCCTTGCGCGCAAAAGGCGCTAGTGTACGGTATCCCCCTCATCCTCTTTAAGCCCGGAGATTGCCTTGGACGCGATTACTCAACTGGCCGCGCAACTGGGCCAGCGTCTGCGTGCGCTGGACGCGCGTGTCACCACTGCCGAGTCATGTACCGGCGGCGGTATCGCCGAAGCCATCACCCGAATTCCTGGAAGCTCCGCTTGGTTTGAAGCCGGTTACGTCACTTATTCCAACGCCCAGAAGACCCGTCAGCTTGATGTGCCCGTCACTTTATTTGCCTCCGTAGGGGCGGTCAGCCGTGAGGTCGTCGAAGCCATGGCACGCGGGGCGCAAGACAAAAGCGCTGCACAATTTTCCGTAGCCGTCAGCGGTGTTGCCGGCCCGGACGGCGGTTCAGTCGACAAACCTGTAGGCACCGTCTGGCTGGCTTGGGCGAATGGCGACCAGGTGTTTACCCGCAAGCGTCTTTTTGCTGGCGACCGTGACGCGGTGAGACGACAAACGGTGGAAGCCGCACTGGCCGGGCTGATCCGACTAGCTGCAGGAGAAATTCCGGATCAGGGGTAGGCGCTCGACTTGCGCTGTGGAATAATACTGGCTACTTATACAGTTGTTAGCGGCCGCTAGGCCCTCTTGATCACGTGAGGATTCAATGGACGAGAATAAGAAGCGCGCCTTGGCTGCAGCCCTGGGTCAAATCGAAAAACAATTCGGTAAAGGCGCAGTCATGCGCATGGGCGACCATGAACGTCAGGCCATTCCGTCGATTTCCACCGGCTCCCTGGGCTTGGACATCGCCCTGGGTATTGGCGGCCTGCCACGCGGTCGTATCGTAGAAATCTACGGTCCGGAATCGTCGGGTAAAACCACACTCACCTTGTCCGTCATCGCTGAAGCACAGCGCATGGGCGCCACCTGCGCCTTCGTCGATGCTGAACACGCACTCGACCCGGACTACGCCGGCAAGCTCGGCGTCAACGTCGACGACCTGCTGGTTTCCCAACCAGACACCGGCGAGCAAGCGCTGGAAATCACCGACATGCTGGTGCGCTCCAATGCCATCGACGTAATCATCGTCGACTCCGTTGCCGCCTTGGTGCCGAAAGCAGAAATCGAAGGCGAAATGGGCGACATGCACGTCGGCCTGCAAGCCCGTCTGATGTCGCAAGCGCTGCGTAAAATCACCGGCAACATCAAAAACGCCAACTGCCTGGTTATCTTCATCAACCAGATCCGTATGAAAATCGGTGTGATGTTCGGCAGCCCGGAAACCACCACCGGTGGTAACGCGTTGAAGTTCTACGCCTCGGTGCGTCTGGACATCCGTCGTACCGGCGCCGTGAAAGAAGGCGACGAAGTAGTCGGCAGCGAAACCCGCGTCAAAGTGGTGAAAAACAAGGTAGCCCCGCCGTTCCGTCAGGCTGAGTTCCAGATTCTGTACGGCAAGGGCATCTACCGTAACGGCGAGATCATCGACCTGGGCGTGCAGCTCGGTCTGCTGGAAAAATCCGGCGCCTGGTACAGCTACCTGGGTAGCAAGATTGGTCAGGGTAAAGCCAACTCGGCCAAGTACCTGGAAGACAACCCGGAAATCGCCAAAACCATCGAGAAGCAGATCCGCGATCAACTGCTTATGGCCGGTAAAGATGCAGCCGCAGCGGCCGCCGCTGCCGCTGTAAACAACACCGAAGACGATCTGGCAGACGCCTGAGTCTGTTATGTCCGTCGTACTCGACAGCCCTGCCGCAGTACGACGGACAGCCATGGACTTGCTCGCACGCCGCGAGCATGGCCGTGTCGAGTTAACCCGCAAGTTGCGCCAACGCGGCGCCCCGCCTGAACTTATCGAACCGGAACTCGACCGCTTGACGGAAGAGGGCCTGCTGTCCGAAACCCGCTACCTCGAAAGCTTCGTTTCCTACCGTGCCCGCTCTGGCTACGGGCCTATGCGCATTCGCGAGGAACTGGGGCAGCGTGGACTGGCGCGCGCCGATATCGAACAGGCGCTGCGTGAATGCGGTATCGATTGGCGTGAACAGATGAACGAAGTCTGGCAGCGCAAATTCGGCGAGCAACCGAACGACGCCAAGGAGCGCGCCAAGCAAGGGCGCTTTCTTGCGTATCGCGGTTATTCCATGGACATGATCAGCCGCCTGCTGCGCGGCGAGCTGTACGATTGAAGTCCCTTCCTGCCTATTCAAAACCTAACAAGCAGCGCAGCCCTGTAGGAGCGGCTTCAGCCGCGATGCTCTTAATTGGCGCCTCGCGCTCCTGCCAGCCAACTAGGGTCTACGCCCAATTCTCCGGCGTATTCACAAAGTCATACAGCTCACGCAACCGCCCGTATTCCCGACCGCGGAAGGCAAACGCCAGGCGATGTAATGGAGCCAACTCCGGCTCATCCCCCTCGTTTTCAAACGCGCCTTGCTGCTGCACAAAGCCGCCGCTTTTGCAGAGGTCGGCGAACAGTTCCGGCAACTGACTCACCGCTTCAGCCGACAGCCCGTGATGCAGGCGAACCACAAAGCGATCCTTCAGCCAGCGGCTCGAATGAAAGTTGCTGTAGAACCGAGTGATCTGCTCGACCGCCTCGTCGGCATTGTTGGCCATGGTCAGCAGTTTCAGGTCGCTGGGCAGAATGTAGCCGTTGCCTTTGAGTTGCCGTTGGATAAACGCCAAGGCGTCTTTCCAGAAGGTGCCGTCGGGCTCGTCCAGCAGTACCACTGGAACCAAGGGGCTTTTGCCGGTTTGGATGAGCGTCAGCACTTCCAGCGCTTCGTCCAACGTGCCGAAGCCGCCTGGACAAAGCACCAGCGCGTCGGCTTCTTTAACGAAGAACAGTTTGCGCAGAAAGAAGAACTTGAACGACAGCAGGTTGCTGCTGCCTTGCATGGTGGCGTTGGCGCTTTGCTCGAAGGGCAAGCTGATGTTCAGTCCTAGGCTGTGCTCCAGCCCCGCGCCTTCATGGGCGGCGGCCATGATGCCGCCACCCGCGCCGGTAATTGCCATCAGCTCGTGACGGGCCAAGGCAGCGCCAAGATCTTTGGCCAGTTGGTAGACGGGATGGTTGGCTGGCGTGCGGGCCGAGCCGAATACGGTGACCTTGCGACGACGTTTGAACTGCTCCAGCACGCTGAAGGCATGTTCCATCTCACGCAGGGTTTGCAGCATGATTTTCGCGTCCCAGCGGTTGCGGTCGGCCTGGGCCATGCGAATGACGGTGGAGAGCATGTCGCGGTAGAGCGACAGGTTGAGACTGGAATCAGGCGTAGCGAGGGCGAGCAATTCGTCCACTTTGGCGGCCAGATCAACGCTCGGGGTTTGCACATGACGGTTCAGATAATCGTCCGGTTCGTAAGGCATGGAACAGCTCCTTGAGGGTGAACCTTGGATCGGAAGCGGCAGGTTGGGTGAAGCCGGTCGCGGCTCGACCCAACCTGAAGTAAAGCTTATTTGATCGAGCAGTCAGCTTTGCTGAAGTTTTCAGCGGCGATGTAGTTGTTGGTTTTGTATTCGCTGAACTGGTAACGCAGCACGGCGCCACGGGCCAGCAGTTGGCGGAAGCCGTTGTTCTGGCAGACGCTGGCGCCCAGTTGCTTGCGCACGGCATCCGGATTGCCGCGCATTTGTGCGGCGTGGGCCGGCTGAACGCTCAGGTGGTTGATCAGCACGTTGCCGTCGACGGTGTAGCCCTGATCGAGAATGTCTTCGTTGATGGCCCGCGGCGTGCCTTCGCTGCTTTGGGTAGCCACCTGATTGAGCAGCTTGTTCAGCTCGAAATCCTGAAGCGAGGCCGCGTGCGCAGCGGGAAGGGCGAAGCAAAGGGCCAGGGCCGTGAAGCGCAGCATGTAAATCTCCATATCCATAAAGCGGGTTGGACCCTGGCCTCAAGGCTAGGTTCGTAAGCCCGCAACTATTACGTGGGCCAGCGCTCAGCCCGGGTTGCATCCTGACCAAGCGCCTGCGGCAGATCAAGCGCGAGCACGTCCATGGTTCATTGCCGATGAGCATTCTTCTTTTATTTGCGACTAACGCCGTTCAGCCCGCCGATATCGTCGCCAAAAACGCCGGTTCCATCTTCCCGCAAAAATCTTCGAATCTTTTTGAATTATTTGGTCATACAAATCTGTACGGCTTGGTGTGAAACGGTAACGGTTTTATTACACCGGCAGACGGGGCTTGAGGCCCCTAACGGCGGGCTTCGGGGGAAGCCGACATTTTGCCAGGTGCAATCCGGCCACCTTCACAGCGGCTCGGGTGTTACCTCGGCCCAGGCCGGATAGGACCGTAGGCAGTACGAAGGATTGGGGATCGTCAGCAAAGGAGGCCGGTCACAGGTCGCATACCGCTTCATTCGAAAGTCGGTTTTATCGCTGCGCTACAGAGGTTCCGGTTGGCCTAAACCGGAGACGTATCGCGGCTTATATCGTGCGTGTAGGAGTCGAGAATAATGATAAGAACTCGCCCATCTTGCTGGCAGACCGCGCTTTACAGCGGGAGCTTGATGTTGGTTTGGACCTCCGGAGCCATGGCGTCCGGTTACCACTTTGGTTCGCAGTCGGTGGCAGCCCAGGGCACAGCCCACGCCAACGGCGCGGAAGCGGTCGACCCTTCGACCATTTTCTACAACCCCGCAGGCCTTGCGCGCTTACCCGGCACCCAGGTCACCAATGGCATCACCATCGTCATTCCCAAGGGCAGCTTTAAAGACACCGGCAGCACCGACGTTTTCGGTAACTCCACCGGCGGCACGGGCGCCGGCTCCTACCTGCCAGACGCCGCTGCCGCACCGGATTTCTACTTTTCCAGCCAGATCAATGACAACGTCACCGTCGGCCTCGGCATCTTCGTGCCCTACGGCGCCAAACTTGATTACAAGGAGAACTGGAGCGGTCGCTACGGCATTCAGTCGGCGAACCTGGAAACGGTGAACATCAACCCGAGCATTGCCTACCGCTTCAATGAGCACCACAGCATTGGTTTCGGGCTGTCGGCGCAGTACATCAAGTCGATTCAGCGCGGGGCGGCAGATGTTCAGGGCGCGTCGCGGCAGTTAGCCGGACAGTTTGTGCGGCAAAATCAGGCACTGACGGAGTTGGCAGCCAATCCACTCGGACAGATTGGTATTCCTTTGCTTTATCCGGGCTTAACCGTGCCGGACGAAATCACCAGTTGTAACGGTCAGCAGAGCGACGACGACGCCTTCGTCGACTGCGTGGCGCAAAACTTCGCCAGCAATGTGGAAGGCGATGGCTATTTCCGGGTCAAGGGTGACGATTGGGGGTTTGGCTGGAACATCGGATACATGTGGGAGCCCACCGACAAAACCCGTTTCGGCGTGGCCTATCGTTCGAAAATCAGTCACACCATGGAAGGCAAGTCGAAGTGGAGTTTTGCTGACGTACAAGGTGCGGTCCCGGATCCTTCAACCGATTTACGGCCGGATGGAAATACTTTTCTTGAATTCATCGGCCTGCCGCCCCGCGACGAACTGGGCCAAGTGCTCGACCCGAGCAATTGGATCAACCCAGGCAATTTCGCTGCCAGCAACCTGCACCCGAACTCGGACGCAAAAACCAGCATCGATACGCCCGAGTCGTTCTCGATCAACGCCTTCCACCAGTTGAACGACAAAGTGGCACTGATGGGCGACGTGACTTGGACGCGCCACTCGCGCCTGGACCAGATCGGCATTCAGCTCAAAGAAGTTAATGGTTACCCCTACTTCAACGGCGTGAATGAAGGCGACGCCACGGTCGACCAAGATTGGAACGACACCTACAAAATCTCCCTCGGTATGAACTACCAATGGGACAAAGACCTGATGCTGCGCACCGGCGTCGCCTACGACAAATCCCCCGTCAGCGGCAGCGATAAACGCCACCCCGCGTTCCCGGATGCCGACCGTTACTGGTTGTCCCTCGGCGCCAACTACAAGTTCGACGAGGACACGTCGGTCGATCTCGCCTACAGCTACGTGCAATTCGCCAGCGGCAAGATGGATTACAAAGATGGCTGCTCACCAGCGGGTTGGGCGCCAGGCGGTGGCAGTCTTTACGTCGACAGTGGCGTGCGTTGCACCGGCAACGGCGGCAACTTCAAGGGTGAATACGAAACCCGCATCCACTTCGTAGGCTTGGCCTTCAACCAGTCGTTCTAACCCCCTCGCCCGGCGGGTCGTCTGTCGACCCGCCTCAGGCCCGCTGCGGTTTTGCCCAGCGCCTCTGCTAGACTCGCCGGCTTCTTTTTTGCTGGTCGGATGCAGTCGATGATCTCCTTTTCTTCCCGAGCGGACCGCGTGCAATGAGCCACGCCGTCTCGCGTTTGCGCCTGGAGCGGCTGGAGCTCAGCACCAAGCCGTTTACGGCGCGTGGTTCCCGAGCGCCGCGTTGCGAGGGCTGTCGTGTGATTCCGGAATACTGCCTGTGCGCGCTGCGGCCGAAGGTGCCAACCAACGCCGGTATGTTTCTGCTGATGCACGACGTCGAGCCGTTGAAGCCGACCAACACCGGCTGGCTGATCGCCGACCTGGTTACCGACACGTTCGCCTACCGCTGGTTTCGCACCTCGGTGGAGCCGGAAATTCCGGCGCTGCTCAACGACCCGCAATGGCAACCGTACGTGGTCTTTCCCGGTGAGTTTGTCGCGCCTGAGCGGGTGGTCACTGAAGTGAAGGTGGAGGAGGGCAAGCGACCTCTGTTTATCTTGCTGGACGCGACCTGGACCGAGGCCCGCAAGATGTTTCGCAAGAGCCCGTACCTGGACAAATTTCCGGTGCTCAGTTTGCAGCCCGAACAGCTGTCGCGTTATCGCCTGCGTCGGTCCAAGCGTGACGACCATTTGTGTACGTCGGAAGTGGCAGCGCTGTGTTTGGAACTGGCGGGCGAGCCGCGTGCCGGGGCGGCACTGGATGCATATCTGGATGTGTTTACCGCCCATTATCTGGGGGCGAAGTTTCAGCGGCCGGTGGATTTGGAGGATGAGGTGCATCGGCGGATGGGGGAGTATTTGTAAGCGCCGTGCCACCGCGTGGGTGCCGAGATTTCCCCTCACCCTAGCCCTCTCCCCAAGGAGAGGGGACTGATAGCGTAAGTCCAGGCATCCGCGTTCGACCCCCTCGCCCCTCCGTGGAGAGGGCTGGGGTGAGGGGGCGACGGTCTCGAATGTAAACGCCCTATACCACCTTCCCCTCAACCACTTCCTCCGCCACCTTGCGCGGCCACAGCTGCGCCACCAGCATGCCGGCAAACATCAGCGCGCAACCGATATACCCGCGCAGGTGCAGCGACTCATCGAGAAACACCGCCCCGGCCACAGCGGCAAATACCGCCTCTAGCGAAAAGATGATCGCCGCGTGCGAGGCGATGGCGTGCTTCTGCGCAATCACCTGCAAGGTGTAAGCGATGCCAACCGAAATAAGCCCGCCATAAACAATCGACGGCCCGGCAGCGACGATGCCGGTCATTTGAATATCTTCCAGCGTGACGGCGAGGCCCAGGCTGATGACGGCGCAGACGGCGAACTGAATGGCCGCCAAGCGGATCGGGTCGAAGCGGCCAGCAAAATAGCCCACGAGCAAAACGTGCGTGCCCCACACAAATGCGCCCGCCAGTTGCAGCCAATCGCCGGAGGCCACGTGGAAACCTTCGCCGACGCTGAGCAGAAACATGCCGACCACCGCCAGGATGCAACCGAGCCACGTGCCGATGCCGGTTTTATGGCCGAGGAAAAGGCCCACCAGCGGCACGATGATGACGTACAACCCGGTGATAAAGCCGGCGTTGGTTACGCTGGTGAACAGCAGGCCCACCTGCTGCAAGTTAATGCCCAGGGCCAAAACCAGGCCCATCAATCCGCCGCCTATAAATAAGCCGCGATTGAACGGTTGTTTGTTGCCACGGCTGAGTACGTACACCACTGGCAACAACACCAGCGTGCCCAAGGCGAAGCGCAGGCCGGAGTATAAATATGGGCCGATGGAATCCATGCCCATGCGCTGCGCCACGAAGGCGCTGCCCCAGATAAGCGCGGTGGTCAGCATTAACAGGTCGGCGCGCAGGGCTTGGTTTCGCATGGTCGGTCTCGGCAGGAAAAGCCTCGAACTGTGCCGCAAACCTAAAGGCTTGACCACCCCATTCTGGCTCGGCATGCTGGGCGCCGCCGCTGCGCTGCACACCCCGCGCGGCGGTACTTTCGTACACCGAGAAGCGCCCCCTTAAAACAAGAGCAGCCCATGGCCGACTACGAAATCCTGATTGCCGATGATCACCCGCTATTTCGCAGTGCGCTGCATCAGGCCCTCACCTTGGGCCTCGGCCCGCAGGTGCGTCTGGTCGAAGCGGCGAGCATCGCCGAGCTTGAAGCGCGACTCGGGGAAAAGTCGGATTGGGATCTGGTCTTGCTCGACCTGAACATGCCCGGCGCCTACGGTTTTTCCGGTTTGGTGATGGTGCGCGGACAGTATCCGCAGGTGCCGGTGGTGATGGTGTCGGCACAGGAAGAAGCAGCGGTGGTAGCCCGCGCCCGTGAATTCGGCGCCAGCGGGTTTATTCCCAAATCCAGCCCCCTAGAAACCATTCAGCAAGCGGTGCGCGAAGTGCTCGACGGCGACGTTTGGTGGCCGCCGCAATCGGAAGAAAGCGCGGGTCTGTCTGCCGAAGCGAAGGCAGTAAGCGCCGGTCTGGCCAGCCTGACACCGCAGCAGTTTCGCGTGTTGACCATGGTGTGCGACGGCTTGCTGAATAAGCAGATCGCCTATGAACTCAACGTGTCCGAGGCCACCATCAAGGCCCACGTCACCGCTATTTTCCGCAAGCTGGGTGTGCGCACCCGCACGCAAGCCGCGCTGCTGTTGCAACATCTGGAATCCATTCCCGCCAGCTAAGCGTCAGCAGGTCATTGGTTTTTCACGCATTTTTGACCGCGTTTGACGTAGCCTGCGGCCTCACAAATTTTGGTTGTATTTCCCATGTCGCCATTCAAAGGCCAGACCGGCTTTAAACGTGTTCTTAACGCCACCGGCTATTCCTTCGACGGCCTGCGCGCCGCCTTCACCGGTGAAGCAGCGTTTCGCCAGTTGGTACTGCTCAATGCGGTGTTG
Source organism: Pseudomonas sp. AC136 (assembly GCF_979258585.1). Taxonomy (NCBI): domain Bacteria; kingdom Pseudomonadati; phylum Pseudomonadota; class Gammaproteobacteria; order Pseudomonadales; family Pseudomonadaceae; genus Pseudomonas; species Pseudomonas sp. AC136. Next base: position 1,916,215 of record NZ_OZ409865.1, on the reverse strand, counting down.
ATTCCGCTGGCGTTCTGGTTCGACGTCAGCCGTGGTGAGCGCGCCCTAATGATCGGCGTGTGCCTGGTGGCGCTGATCGTGGAATTGCTCAACTCGGCAGTGGAGGCGGCGATTGACCGTATTTCGCTGGAGCTGCATCCGTTGTCGAAAAATGCCAAAGATATGGGCAGCGCCGCGCAGTTTGTGGCGCTGAGCCTGATTGGTAGTGTCTGGTTGGTAATTCTTCTGGGTTGAAAGCAAAAAGCATCGCGGCTTAAGCCGCTCCCACAGATTGTGCGATTCGTAGGAGTGGCTTCAGCCGCGATGCTTTTCAAGCAATCGAGGGCAACACAATCTCATCACTGCGCCGCACCCCGGCGGTCAGCTTGCGGCACTGTTCGAGAAACTCACGCATGGCGCTGGTCTGGTACTTCTGCTTGTGCCAGATGAAATAGAACTGCCGCGTTAGGTCCAGCTCGGGAGTTTCCACTGGCACCAGACTTCCCCGGCGAAACGCATCGCGCAGGGCCAGGCGGGAAATACAGCCGATGCCCAGGCCCGACTCGACGGCTCGTTTGATCGCTTCGGTGTGTTCCAACTCCAAACGAATATTCAGCGCCGTGGGGTGGTGGCGCATGGCTTGGTCGAAGGTCAGGCGTGTGCCGGAGCCTTGTTCGCGAAGAATCCAGGCCTCCTGCGTAAGCTCCAATAGCGAAGCGCGGCCGTTGGCGGCCAACGGATGCTGCGGCGCGCAAAACACCACCAACTCGTCTTCTACCCAGGGCTGCACTTCGATGTCCGGGTGCTGGCAGTCGCCTTCAATCAAGCCCAAATCAATTTCGTAATGCGCCACCTGCTGTACAACGTGCGCCGTATTTTGCACATGCAACTTCACGCGGCATTCGGGGTGCTGCTGCATGAAACTGCCGATCAGCAAGGTGGCGAGGTAATTACCGACCGTCAGCGTGGCGCCGACGGATAACGAGCTGAAACCGCCCTGACCGTTGAGCATGCGCTCGATCTCTTTGGCTTGATCGAGCAGCGCAACCGCCTGCGGCAATAGCTGATGACCTAAGGCGTTGAGCGACAGGCGTTTGCCCGCGCGGTCGAACAATTGGCAGGCCGACTGGCGCTCCAGTTCGGTGACCGCAGTGCTTGCCGCAGACTGCGACAGCGCCAGTGACTCAGCCGCCCGCGAGACGCTTTCCTGTTGGGCGACGGCGACGAAAACCTGAAGTTGGCGGAGTGTGAATCGCATATCTATATAACCGATAACCTATATCTTAATAATCCACTTAACAGATATGGTTGTCGCCCTTAAAATGCCGCGCATTGGCACCCGTCGGTCGGGTGAGCGCGATTCATCGAGGAAGCAAGCATGAGCAACTTGAACGTCGAGCGTGTGCTCAGCGTCCACCACTGGAACGACACCCTGTTCAGCTTCAAAACCACCCGCAACCCGGGCCTGCGTTTTGAAAACGGCCAGTTCGTAATGATCGGCCTGCAACAGGAAAACGGTCGCCCGCTGATGCGAGCTTACTCAATTGCCAGCCCGAACTATGAAGAGCACCTGGAGTTCTTCAGCATCAAGGTTCCGGATGGTCCGCTGACGTCCCAACTGCAACACCTGAAAGTCGGCGACGAGCTGATGGTCAGCCGCAAACCCACCGGCACCCTGGTGCTGGACGATTTGCTGCCAGGCAAACACCTCTACCTGCTCAGCACCGGCACCGGGCTGGCGCCGTTCATGAGCGTGATTCAAGACCCCGAAACCTACGAGCGTTTCGAGAAGGTCATCCTGATTCACGGCGTGCGCTACGTGAACGAAGTCGCCTACCGCGAGTTCATCACCGAGCATCTGCCGAAGAACGAATTCTTCGGTGAAGCGCTGAAAGAAAAGCTGATCTACTACCCCACCGTGACTCGCGAGCCGTTCGAGAACATGGGCCGCCTCACCGACCTGATGCGCAGCGGCAAGCTGTTCACCGACATCGGGCTGCCACCGATCAACCCGCAGGACGACCGCGCCATGATCTGCGGCAGCCCAAGCATGTTGGACGAGACCAGCGAAGTGCTGGATGGCTTTGGTCTGAAGATTTCGGCTCGCATGGGCGAGCCGGGTGATTATCTGATCGAGCGTGCATTCGTGGAGAAGTAATCGCGAAGAATAAAAAGCCCGCCTATATGGCGGGTTTTTTTATGGCTTGGAAAAACGGGTTTTTCATCAATGACCGATCGGCTGCGCGTCGGCATTGCGGCGTTAAAAATGTTTTTTAAATGCTCATTGGCTACAGCCAACTGCGCTTTAAAAAACATTTTTGCCTTGCACTGCTCTAGCTCGCTCAATCTCGATAGGCGTGATGCTGAGATCGCAAAAGAGCGATGCGGCGGTTACGCTGCAACCACCTCAACCACACAAATCTGCTCCGGCGTCGGGTAATGCCAGCGCACCTGAACATCCCAAAATTGCGTGCCGTAAATACGGCTGGGCTCAGGCTGCTGATACGCAGGCCTCGGGTCTTGCGCCAGGCATTGTTCGATCAACTCACGCACCGGCTGCTGCAACCGCTGGCCGTGCTCCAGCGCCTGAACCAGGGCTGCATCGCTCCACACCACATCTATCAGCGTCGGCGCGCCAGCGGCCATGTGGTTGAACGCGCCGGTCACCGCGTCGGCGTAAGGCACGTAGGGTTTGATATCCAGCACTGGCGTGCCGTCGAGCAGGTCGATGCCGGACAGCCAGAGCTTGCCGGCCTCAACCTTTTCAAGTTTCACCACCGACTGACCAATGCCGTTGGGTCGGTGCGTGGCGCGCGTGGCGAATACGCCCATCGATTGATTCCCCCCCAGGCGCGGCGGGCGCACTTTCAGGCGCGGTTTGTCTTCTAGCGCCTGGTGAAAGAGAAAGAGCAGCCACACATGACTGACTTGCTCCAAGCCCGCCACGGCCTCGCCGCTGTCGAACGGCGGAAGCAATTCCAGCACCCCGCGCGCGGCGGGGGCCAGTTTCGGCTGGCGGGGAATGGCGAACTTCTCCTTGAAGCAGGAGCGCACCACGCCGATGGGGGAGACCGAATAAGACATAAAAAAGCCCGGTTGAAAAACCGGGCCAATCATACCTGTCACATCTGACGTTTAGAAAAAGCTCTTGAGTTGGCTAACTGCTGTTCGGCTCTTGAATCACGCTCTTTCGGGCTAAGACCAGACAAGGCGAAACCTCGTTTTGAAGCGCAGCGTACTGCAGTACGTGAGCATTCAAAACGAGGTTTCAACGCCGTATGGTCGACGACCGGAAGAGCGTTACGGTCTACATCGCAAAACCGCCGTCGATGGGAACTACTGCGCCGGTCATATACGCGCCGGCCTTGCTCGCCAACGCAATCGCCAACGCGCCCATTTCCTCTTCACGTCCCCAACGCTTCATCGGAATGATCGCGGTGTCTTCAGCCAGCGCTTCTTCATCGTTGGCGATATGGCTGGTCATCTTGCTCGGGAAACGGCCGGGGGCGATGACGTTGACGTTGATGTGCTGGCTCACCAGGTCCCGCGCCAGCGAGCGCGACAAATGATGCAGCGCCGCCTTGCTCGGGCCATAGGCATAAGCCTCTTCGCCGTAAGAGGTGATGCCCGCCACCGAGCCGATGTTGATGACCCGCGCCGGGCTCTCGCTGTTGCCGGCTTTGCGCAGCAGAGGCAGGAGTTTCTGGATGCACAAGAACACTGAGGTCACGTTCAACTGCATGACCTTTTCAAAACCCTTCACCGGATAGGTTTCCAGCGGCGCGCCCCAGGTGGTGCCGGCGTTGTTGACCAGAATGTCGAGCTTGTCGATTTGCCCGCTCAGCTGCTCGGCCAAGGCAACCACACCTTCCTCGTGGGCGAGGTTGGCGGCGATGCCATGGCACTCGCCAAAGGCCGACAATTCGGCGGCCGTGGCGGCGCAGGCTTCGCCATCGCGGGCGCATACATACACGCGGGCGCCGGCTTCAACGAACGCTTTGGCGATCATCTTGCCAATACCACGGGTGCCGCCGGTCACCAACGCGGTGCGGCCTTGCAGGGAAAAGTAGGAATGCATGGGGAGCGCTCTTTTAGGGTTGTTGTGCAACTACCCTAATGCGCGGGGCGCGATTGCGCAGGAACTATTGCCGCTGAGAATGCGAGGTTATGCAGAACGCTGTTCGTGTGGGAGCGGCTTCAGTCGCGATGCGTTTCATGGCTAACGCATCGCGGCTGAAGCCGCTCCCACAGTTGGTTATTTGTCGCGCACGCGCTGGGTCAAGCCTTTGAGGAAATTGCGCAGCAACTGGTCGCCACAGGTGCGGTAGTTGCTATGGCCGAACTTGCGGAACAAGGCGCTGAGTTCCGGCTTGCTCACGGGGAAATCCACGCTCTGCAAAATCTCGTGCAGGTCTTCTTCTTTAAGCTCGAAGGCGACACGCAGTTTCTTCAGCACCATGTTATTGGTGACCGGCAGTTCGATGGGCTGCGCCGGGCGGCTGTCATCTTTGCCGCGCAGGTGCACGATCAGGCCGTCGAGGAAATACGCGAGCACGTCGTCGTCACACTCCAGGTAGCCCTCTTCTTCATCCTTTTTCAGGTAGGCGCGAAGGGTATCGAGGTCCACGTCCAGGCCGGACAGTTTGATGACCTGCACCACCTTCGCGTCGCTGAGGTCGAGCATGTAGCGCACGCTGCGCAGTACGTCGTTATTAATCATGGAAGCGGTCCTGAAAAGGGAAGGGCGGCGCGGCGGCCTTAGAATTTTTCGGTTTTGGCCAAGTAGCGCCACTGCCCGGCAGGCAGCTTGCCCATCGACACGCCGCCGATGCGGATGCGCTTGATACTGGTCGGCGTCAGGCCAACGCTGGCGCAAAGTGCGGCAACCAGGCCCGGCGCCGGATTCTTCAACGCAAAGCGCAGGCGCGTTTCGCTCTGCCAGCTGGCTTTAACCGGTGGCAGCACCTGGCCTTTGTGGGTGCGGCCCTGGTTGAGGCGGCTCAAGCCGTGCTCGATCATTTCGCCGCTGACTTCCACCACGTACTCCTGCTCGATCTTGGCCAGGTCGTCGGTGAGCTTGCGCAGAATCTTCCAATCCTGGGTAAACACCAGCAGGCCCGACGCGTTTTTCTGCAACGGGGCGCTGCTGTTCAGGCGCAGGAAGTGGCCCTTGAGCGGGCGGGTGCCGAAGCGGTGTTCGGCCGACAGGGTGCCGGGGCTTATCAGCGCGTGGGCGGCGTCGATGTCCAGGTCCGGCAGTTGGTTGAACAGAATGGTGACCGGCTCCGGCGCCGTCAGCACGGCGTCCGGCAGCAGGGCGACGGTTTGCTCGCCGACCTTGAATTGCGGCTCGTCGACGACTTCGCCATCCACCGTCACCCAGCCGCCCTCGATATACAGTTCGGCCTCGCGGCGCGAGCAGCCGATCACTTCGATCAGGCGTTTGGAAAGGCGAATGGGGTCTGTCATGACGAGGGCCGTAAAGAAGTGGGCGGGCATTGTACCCGCCTGGGCTGAGTAAGGCCCGCCTGATTGGCTCGGGCGGCCTGCTTAACCTTAGCTGCCTGCGTAGGCTTTGCGCAGCGTGGCGACGTCCAGTTTGATCATGCCCAGCATGGCGCTGAAGGCTCGCTGCGCGGCCGCCTTGTCGGGGCTGTTGAGCATGTCGTAAATCGCCGTGGGCACCACTTGCCAGGAAACTCCGTATTTGTCCGTGAGCCAGCCGCACTGCACTTCCTGACCGCCGTCGAGCAGCGCGGCCCACAGGCGGTCGACTTCGAACTGGTCAGCGCAATTGGCAACAAACGATACCGCGGGTGAAAACTGAAACTCCGGGCCGCCGTTCAAGGCAATGAATTCTTCCCCGTCGAGGCTGAAACGCACGGTCATCACCGAACCTGCCGGCTTGGGCGCGCCTTCGAGAAAGTAGTTGGTTTCGATGATTCGCGAATTGCGAAACACCGACACATAGAAGTTCGCCGCTTCTTCGGCCTGGGTGTCGAACCACAGGCAAGGACCGATTTTCTGCATGACAGGGCCTCCTGTTCTTCGGAACGTGGAGTTACCGAGTTTAGTCGCTGGCCTGCAATGCGCTGCCTTGCAGCTACGCAATGGCAGCGGCGGGAGACATGGGCTTGCGTAGTAGGAGCCAGCTTGCTGGCGAACCCTGTAAACGGTGTTCGCCTGCGCGACCGCTTCGCGAGCACACTCGCTCCTGCGGGAACGAGGTGGCGAGCGGCCAAGAAAAAGCCCCGCATCGGCGGGGCTTTTTGTTTACAGGGTTTCGGCCCAGAGGTCGTACTCGTCGGCGTCGGTGACGCGGCACATCACTTTGTCGCCGGGCTTGAGGTCCTGGTCGCTGTCCACATACACGCGGCCGTCAATTTCCGGGGCGTCGAAGAAGCTGCGGCCGATGGCGCCTTGCTCGTCCACTTCATCGATCAGCACTTCAATCTCTTTGCCAATTTTCAGCTGCAGGCGGGCGGCGCTGATGGCTTGCTGGTGTTCCATGAAACGGTCCCAGCGCGATTGCTTGACGTCGTCCGGCACGACTTGCGCATCCAGCAAGTTGGCCGGAGCGCCTTCAACGGGCGAGTACTGGAAGCAGCCGACGCGGTCGAGCTGGGCTTCGGTCAGCCAGTTGAGCAGGTACTGGAAGTCTTCTTCGGTTTCGCCGGGGAAGCCGACGATAAAGGTGGAGCGAATAATCAGTTCCGGGCACTGCTCGCGCCAGCTTTTGATGCGGGCCAGGGTGCGGTCTTCGAACGCCGGGCGCTTCATAGCTTTGAGAATTTTCGGGCTGGCGTGCTGGAACGGGATGTCCAGGTACGGCAGGATTTTGCCCGCCGCCATCAGCGGAATAACGTCGTCGACGTTCGGGTACGGGTACACGTAGTGCAAGCGCACCCACACGCCCAATGTGCTGAGTGCCTGGCACAGCTCGAGCATGCGGGTTTTCACCGGCTGGCCGTTCCAGAAGTCGGTTTTGTACTTCACGTCGACGCCGTAGGCGCTGGTGTCTTGCGAAATCACCAGCAGCTCTTTGACCCCCGCTTTAACCAGACGCTCAGCCTCGCTCAGCACCTCGCCCACCGGACGGCTGACCAGCTTGCCGCGCATCGACGGAATGATGCAGAAGCTGCAGCTGTGGTTACAGCCTTCGGAAATCTTCAGGTAGGCATAGTGGCGCGGGGTGAGCTTGATGCCTTGCGGCGGCACCAGGTCGATAAGCGGGTTGTGGTCTTTACGGGGCGGCACCGCGTCGTGCACGGCGTTGACCACTTGTTCGTACTGCTGCGGACCGGTAACGGCCAATACGCTGGGGTGCACGTTGCGGATGGCGCTTTCTTCCACGCCCATGCAGCCGGTGACGATCACTTTGCCGTTTTCGGCGATGGCTTCGCCGATCACTTCCAACGATTCAGCTTTCGCGGTGTCGATGAAACCGCAGGTGTTGACCACCACCACGTCGGCGTCCTGATAGGTCGCCACGACTTCGTAGCCTTCCATGCGCAACTGGGTGAGGATGCGTTCGGAATCGACGAGTGCCTTGGGGCAACCCAGGGATACGAAGCCGACTTTCGGCGTGGCGACGGTGGACATGACTAACCTCAGGCGTTTGGACGGGCGCTTTGGGCGCCTCTGGTCAAAAAGTGCGCAATTCTAGCGGCAGGCCACCCGCTTGACCAGCCTCCATCCGGCAGGTGAGGCCTCAGCTATGCTCTGGGCGGGCGCTGCGCGGGCAGACGCGCTTGAATTGCTCGGGGCAACGGTCGTTCATTTATAGAAAAGCTGCGTTCGTTTGTTCGGGTTTGCCGGCTCAGCCAGCGTAAACAGGTGCTCTGGACGCGGAGTTTCAGGTATAAAGCCGCCCAGTTTCAGGTGCACACGATTCACTCAGGAGCTTAGTGCATGTCCAAAGCGCAGTCCGCGCCCGGTAAGTCCTCGACCGTCAGCCTGATGGTCGCCGCCGTCGGTGTGGTGTTTGGCGATATCGGTACCAGCCCGCTGTACACCCTTAAAGAAGTGTTCAGCCCGCACTATGGCGTGCAGGCCAACCACGACGGCGTGCTTGGCATTTTGTCGCTGATCTTCTGGTCGCTGTTCTGGGTGGTGTCGCTCAAGTACGTGCTCTTTATGCTGCGCGCCGACAATCAGGGCGAGGGCGGCGTCATGGCCCTTACCGCATTGGCCCGTCGCGCGGCCAACGATTATCCGAAACTGCGCAACGTGCTGGTACTGCTCGGCCTGTTTGGCGCGGCGCTGTTCTACGGCGACAGCATGATCACGCCGGCCATCTCGGTGCTCTCGGCGGTGGAAGGCTTGGAACTGGCGTTCGACGGCATCGACCATTGGGTCGTGCCGTTGTCGCTGGTGGTGCTGGTGGCGTTGTTTCTGATTCAAAAGCACGGCACCGCGCGCATCGGCATTCTGTTCGGCCCGGTGATGCTCACCTGGTTCAGTGCGCTCAGCGTGCTGGGCATCTACGGCATCATGCAGAGCCCCGAAGTGCTGCATGCACTGAACCCGTATTGGGCGGTTAACTTCTTTATTTCCCACCCCGGCATCGGCATCACCATTCTCGGTGCGGTGGTGCTGTCGCTGACGGGCGCCGAAGCGCTGTATGCCGACATGGGCCACTTTGGCCGCAAGCCGATTGCCCGCGCCTGGTTTGTGCTGGTGCTGCCGGGCTTGGCGCTGAACTATTTCGGGCAGGGCGCCTTGCTGTTGCAAAACCCGGAAGCGGCGCGCAATCCGTTCTATTTGCTGGCGCCGAGCTGGGCGCTGTTGCCGATGATTCTGCTGTCGACCTTCGCCACCATCATTGCCTCGCAGGCGGTGATTTCCGGGGCCTTCTCCCTGACGCGTCAAGCCATTCAATTGGGCTACGTGCCGCGCATGTTTATTCAGCACACCTCTAGCCACGAGCAGGGCCAGATTTACATTGGCGCGGTGAACTGGACGCTGATGGTGGGCGTGGTGTTGCTGGTGCTGGGCTTCGAATCGTCCAGCGCTCTCGCCGCTGCGTATGGCGTGGCGGTGACGGGCACCATGTTGATCGACACATTGCTGGTGTCGGCGGTGGTGCTGCTGCTGTGGCGCTGGTCGCCATGGGTGTCGGTGCCGATGCTGCTGGCCTTCTTCCTGGTCGATAGCCTGTTCTTCGCCGCCAACCTGCCCAAGGTCCTGCAAGGCGGCGCCTTCCCGGTGGTTGCTGGTAGCGCGCTGTTTATTCTGATGACCACGTGGAAGCGTGGCCGCCAACTGCTGGTGGATCGCCTCGACGAGAGTGCCATTCCGCTGCCGCTGTTTATCAGCAGTATCCGCGTGCAACCGCCGCATCGCGTGCAGGGCACCGCCGTGTTCCTCACCGCCCGCGCCGACGCGGTACCGCACGCGCTGTTGCATAACCTGCTGCACAACCAGGTGCTGCACGGAACGGTGGTGCTGCTGACGGTGATGAACGAAGACGAGCCGCGCGTACCCAACGAGCGCCGCTTTGAGGTGGACGCCTTCGGCGAAGGCTTCTACCGCGTGGTGCTGCACTTTGGGTTCATGGACGAAACCGATGTGCCGGCCGCGCTGGGCCTGTGTCACCTCGAAGGGCTGGACTTCAGCCCGATGCGCACCACGTACTTCCTGAGTCGCGAAACCATTATTTCCACCAAGTTGGTGGGCATGGCGCGGTGGCGGGAAATGCTGTTTGCCTTTCTGCTAAAGAACGCCAACGGCAACTTGCGCTTCTTCAACCTGCCGCTTAATCGAGTGATCGAGCTGGGGACGCAGGTCGAGATTTAACCTCGTGTAAAAGACGTTGGGCTTCCTTTGTCAGCCCAACCTACGGTTTTGTAGGTTGGGCTGATGGGGGAAGCCCACGTCGTTTTCAGCGCCGGCTCGGCAACATGCGCCGCAGCGTGTTATCGCGAATCACGTAGTGATGCGCCAGCCCAGCCACGGCGTGCAGGCCAATCAGCCAATACCCCACCGAACCGCCTAACTCGTGCCACTCCTTGATCTGCTTGGCCAGGTCCGGGTTCTTGTCCACCAGCGGCGGCAGCTCAAGCCCGAAGAACGGCACCGGCTTGCCGGCCGCGCTGAGAATCAGCCAGCCCGCGAAGGGCAGCCCGATCATGAACAGATAAAGTGCCGCGTGCACGAGCTTGGCGGCGAGCATTTGCCAGGTCGGCGGCGCCGGCGCGATCAGTGGGGTAGGGCTGATTAGGCGCAGCAGCAAGCGCAGCCACACCAGCAGGAACACGCTCAGGCCGAGCATGAAGTGAAACTGCTTCATCAGGTCGCGTTCCACGCTGTCTTTGGGAAAGATCCCGCGCAGTTCGATGCAGGCGTAGACCGCCGCCAACAGAATGACCATCAGCCAGTGCAGCGTGATATTCGCAGTGCCGTAGCGCGCTTCGGTGTTTTTCCAGCTCATCAGGTTTTTCCTTTTCGACAAAAAGCCCGCTCTGCGGCGGGCTGAAAGGAGACCTTAGCATTTTGCCGGCGTCTGTCTGTGAAGCCGGCAAAACGAAAAACCGAAGATTACGGCGCGGGGCGCTTTTCGATGTCTTTGATCAGGCGTGCGGCGAGGGCCGGGTAGTCCTCGTCGAAATGGTGGCCGCCGGGCAATTCCAGTCGCTCACCGACGGTGGTGCTTTCGGTGCAGCCACTTTCATTCGCTTCGTCTTTGCCATATACGCACAGCACTTTCGCGGCCGGCAGCTTCGCCACTTCCGGGCCGGTGGCGGCTTCTTTGCCCGCCGTGCCGAGCCAACCTTGCACTTCAATTTCAAAGCTGCCGCTGCGCGCCAGGGCGATCAGTTGAATAGCCCGCACTTGTTGCTGCTGCGCGGCTGGCAGGCGGTTGTAGATGGCGGGCAGCACGTCGGCGCCGAACGAATAGCCGATCAGCACGAAGTTCTTCGCACCCCATTTCTCCCGGTACAGCTTCATCAGCTTGGCCAGGTCGGCGGCGCTTTGTTCCGGGCTTTTGTGCTGCCAGTAGTAGCGCAGGGCATCAACGCCCACGACCGGGTAATTGCGCTTGGCCATTTCTTCGGCCACGTCGCGGTCCAGGTCGCGCCAGCCGCCATCGCCCGAGTAGAACAGGCTGACGGTATCGGAGGCTTTGTCGCTATCCACCGCTGGCACTTCCACCACCGGCATGGCATCGCTTTCACCTTGCAGCAGGTTGCGCAGCTCTTTGTCGAGCACTTGCGGCAGCGTGGTGTCGTAGTCGCTGATGCTGGTGACGCCGTTGCTTTGCTCGCGGGCGAAGGCGGCGCTCGGGTCGTCCGGATTGTCGTTCCAGGCAGCCACCCAGCGGCCGTGGGGCGCTTTTGGCGGTTGCGGACAGGCGGGTTTTTCGATGGAGAAATCCACCGACAAGGCTTTGGCCTGATCGCTGGTCTGCCCGGCCAGCCAGTTCCACGCCAGGGTGGCGCCCGGGCCGATGCCGGCCACCAGCGTCGCGGGGCCGCTCAGTTGGGCCAGGCTTTCTTCAAGGCGTTTCTGTTGCACCGCGCAGTCGCTACCCTCAAGGGTGAACTGCACCACTTGCGCCTGGCTGTCGCGGCTCAGGGCCAGCAGTTGTGCGTCGGTCAACTGCATGTCGGGCGGCACGCCGATTGCCACCTGGGCCTTGGCTGCCGTGGCTGGCACTGCCTTCGACAATGCGCTGCCGTCGCTCAATTGCAGATGCTCCACCGTCGGCGCGCCGCCGCGACTTTTGTACAACAGCGCGGCGACGGCCACCGCGGTTATCAGCAGTGCGACCAACAGCGGTCGCCAGTAGCGTCGAGTCATCAGCGTTTCACCAATCCTGTTAAACCGCCGGCAATCAGCGCAGCGGTGTCGGCCAATGCCACCAGCGGGTCGAGGCCGGCCGGTACGGCCATGTAGCGCGGCTCCCAGTCGGGCTGGAATTTGTCTTTGAAGCGGCGCAGGCCCTGGAAGTTATACAACTGCTCGCCACGGCGGAACACCATGGCGCCCAAGCGTTGCGTCAGCGGTGCGCCGCGCCGTGGTTGCAGACCCGACAGCGGCACCATGCCCAGGCTGAAGCGGCTGTAGCCGGCCTGCTTGTAATGCAGGATCAGGCCCAGCATCAGAAACTCCATGGTCAGCTTCGGCGCCTCGGGGTGCGCGCGCATCAGATCCAGGCTGGCCAGTTCCGTGCTGTGGGTTTCCAGCAGGTTGGCGAATGCCACCGCGCGGCCCTCGAAGCGAATCACCGCGATGCGGAAGTGCTTGAGGTATGACTCGGTAAAACGGCCCAGGGAGAAGCCTTTCTCGCGCACATTCTTGCCTTCCACCCACGCTGCAGAAATGGCTTGCAGCTCGTCCATCGGCGCGGCGCCGGCTTCGAAGATTTCCAGCGACAGACCGTCGCGCCCGCCACGGTTCCAGGTGTAGCGCAGGTCTTTCATCTCTTTGCCTTTGGCTTCGAGATCAAAGGCTGGCAGATCGACGCGCGCTTCTTCGCCGAGCTTCAGGGCGGTCAGGCCGATGTCCATGTAGAACGGCAGGTTCTCGGCACGCACTTGGTAGAACACGGGGCGCGCATGGTGCAGGTCGCACAGGTCGCGGAATTGCCAGATCAACTCAGCGCGCTGTTGCGCCGGGCCGATGGGGTCGTACAGCGCGATCATGCTGCGGCCACGGCGGGCGTACATCAGGAACGCGTCGTTGTCTTTGTGGAACAGCAGCGCTTTATCGCCGGTCAGGGCCAGGCCGCCATCGGGTTGGTCGGAGGCGCGAAGGATGCGGGCCGCATTGTCCAATTCGGCTTCGTCAGGCAGGCGAATTTCCGGTGGCTCGGTACGCAGCAGCCAGGTCAGCACCACGATCACCAATAGTAAGGCGCTGCCCAATGCCGAGCGCAGCGCACGCGGGGCGCCGGCGTCGAGCGCGAACTGCCACCACAGCTCATGGTTGTACGGCACGTCCTGGTAGGCGAAGAACATCAGCCAGATCGAGGCGCCAAGCACGCACAGGGCGGCCACCAGGTAGACCGAGGAAAACGGCAACTCCAACAAGCGGCTCGGGCGGTAGAACGACCGGCGGAACACGGCGAGCAGGCTGGCAGTGAGAATCAGCAGGCTGGCTTCTTCCCAATCGAAGCCTTTCATCAGCGACAGCAAGGCACCAACCAGCAACAACACCATGGTCAGCACCCAGGCTGCCGACAGGCGTCGACGCAAGCCTTGAGCGAGCAGCAGGCAGAGCACGCCGATCAGGCTGGCGCCCAAGTGCGAGGCGTCGATCAGGCGGTGGGGAATCAGAAAGCCGAGGTCTTCGATGCGTGAGTCGATGGCCGGCGTTGCGCCGGAAAATAGCAGCACCATGCCGGAGATAAACACCAGCAACGCCAACACCGGCGCGGCCAGGCCCGAGGCGACGCGCACGGCCTGATGCTTGACGATCAGCCGGTAGGCCTCGTTGCACAGCAACAACAGGCACGCCACCAACAGCGGCAGCACCACATAAATCAAGCGATACAGCAGCAGCGCGGCGGCCAGCGGCGCGCTGCCAAGTTGGTCGGCAAAGGCGGCCAGCAACACTGCCTCGAACACGCCGACGCCGCCTGGAACGTGGCTGAGTACGCCGGCGGCCAGGGCCAACAAGTAAATAAGCAAGAACGCGCCGAAGGGCGGTGCCTCGGGCAACAGCAGGTACAACACGGTGGCGGCTGCGGCCACGTCCAGTGCGGTGATCACTAGCTGCAACGCCGCCAATCGCCAGCCCGGCAAGCGCAGGGTGCGGCGCCCGAGCTGAATCAGCACGTTATGGGGGAAGGGTTGTTCAGGCAGGCGACGGCGCTTGATCGCCATTAGCAGTGCGCCACAGCCCAGCAGAATGGCCACGGCAATTGCAGCCAATACACTAGCCGGCAGGCGCAGGGCGCTGGCGGCGGCGGGCAGGTCGCTGAGGGTGGCAAGCGCGGCGAGTACGGGCAGGGCGCAACCCAGCGACAAGCTGGCGAACAGCGTCATGCGCGCGACTTCGCCAGGGCCAAGGCCATGACGCGCGTACAGGCGGTAGCGCACCGAACCGCCGGACAGCATCGACAGGCCCACCGCGTTGCCAATGGCAAAGGCGTTGAAACCACCAAACGCCAGCGCGGGCAGCGGCAGGTTCACATTGGCGAAGCGGCTGGCGGACCATTCGTAGCCGAGCAGAATGACAAAACCCACGGCGGTGGCCGCCAGCGCGCCGAGCAAGGCGCTGGTGGGAACATGCAGCACCGACTCGCGCAGGGAATCGGGATCCAGGTCGTTGACCAAATGGCGGCAGGCGATCAGCGCAATGGTGAACAGCAGCAACGTGACGGCCAGGCCGATGGGCTGGCGGTACGTGCTCAGGCGCTCCATCCACTGCAAGCGCGAGGGGTGAACGTCGGACGCTGGCGGGTGTTGCGCGTCAGGAGGGTTAGCGCGCATGCGGCACCTCAACAGTGCAATGGGTGGCCGATAGGCGAGCGAGACAGAATGGGGCGGCGCAGGTGTGTCGCGAAGCGCAGTGCGGTCCTGGATAAAGCATGCATGACTCCCTATGGCGAACGAGCCCGGCAATGATCAGCTGCGTGGCGGCGCGGAGCAACCGGTTTGCACTTCCATCGGCGCTTGTTTCGAAGGGGAGCAGGCGGGCGAGGTTCACGGCCGACGGCAACCCTCCTTTCTATATAGAAGAAACCGGCGCCTGATGACGGCGGGGCAGGCAAGGCAGGGTTTTCCAAACGCCAGAAACACAAAAGGCCACTTGTTTCCAAGTGGCCTTTAAATGTTTGGTTGCGGGAGCCGGATTTGAACCGACGACCTTCGGGTTATGAGCCCGACGAGCTACCAGACTGCTCCATCCCGCGCCGGCAATTCTACAGTTCGAGGCGTTCGTGTCAACCGTTAATTTCTTTTTTATCAAAGAGTTATGCGCCAACAAAAACGCCAGGCAACAAAAAAGGGCCACTTAGTGATAAGTGGCCCTTTGTTTGTCTGGTTGCGGGAGCCGGATTTGAACCGACGACCTTCGGGTTATGAGCCCGACGAGCTACCAGACTGCTCCATCCCGCGCCGCACATTCTACAGTCGAAGTCTTCTCTGTCAACCTTTAATCTTGAAAAACTGTTGTTTGTTCAGATGCTTAGCGCAGCCGCGATGCTACACTGCGCCTTCCCAGCCCATGCCAGACGGGGCTTACCGGACTTTTCGTGCGCAAGATTATCCACGTGGATTGTGACTGTTTTTACGCAGCCATCGAGATGCGCGACGACCCGCGTCTGGCCAACAGGCCCATCGCCGTGGGCGGTTCGGCGGATCGTCGTGGGGTGATCGCCACCTGCAACTACGAAGCGCGCGCATACGGCGTTCGCTCGGCGATGTCGTCGCGCCATGCGCTAAAGCTGTGCCCCGACCTGCTGATCGTGCGGCCGCGTATGGACGTTTATAAGGAAGCGTCCCGCGAGATTCAGGGGATCTTCCGCGAGTACACCGACATCATCGAACCGCTGTCGCTGGACGAGGCCTACCTGGACGTCTCCGATTGTCCGCACTTCGCCGGCAGTGCCACGCGTATCGCACAAGACATTCGCCGCCGTGTTTCCATGCAGGTGCACATCACCGTGTCGGCCGGCGTCGCGCCAAACAAGTTCCTGGCCAAAATCGCCAGCGATTGGCGCAAACCTAACGGCCTTTTTGTGATTACCCCCGACGAGGTGGAAGGGTTTGTCGCGGTGCTGCCGGTGGGCAAACTGCACGGCGTGGGCAAGGTGACTGCCGACAAAATGCTGCGCCTTGGCATTGAAACCTGCGCGCAGCTACGCGAGTGGAGCAAGGTGGAGCTGGCGCGCGAATTCGGCAGCTTCGGCGAGCGCCTGTGGAACCTTGCGCGCGGCATCGATGAGCGTCAGGTGCAGGTAGACCACCGCCGCCAGACCATGAGTGTCGAGACCACCTACGACAAGGATCTGCCCGATCTCGAAGCCTGCCTTGAGCGCTTGCCGGGGCTGCTGGACGAGCTGGACCGCCGCATGCAGCGCCTCGACGACAGCTACCGACCGGACAAACCGCTGGTGAAATTGAAATTCCACGACTTTACCCAGACGACGTTGGAACAGGCCGGTGCCGGGCGGGATTTGGACAGTTACCGGAAGTTGCTCAGCAGTGCGTTTGAACGCGGGGGGAAGCCGGTGCGGTTGATTGGGGTGGGGGTGCGGTTGATTGATTTGCGGCGGGTGAGTGAGCAGTTGGAGTTGTTTGAGCGGTGAGTGGGGGCTTGCTGATTGACTCGTTACTTGGAGGACTCGGAATCCGGATTCGCCTGGCGAGCACCGTTACCTGAAACATACTGGATCCCCGCCTTCGCGAGGATGACGGTGGGGGTTCCAGCAGATGGTCATCCTCGCGCTCAAGCCGTACGGCGCTTATACAACACGCACCGTCATCCTCGCGAACGCGGGGATCCAGAGTCGCCAGGCGAGCACCGTTACTTGAAAGATACTGGATCCCGAATCGTCGGACCGCCGTATTCGCGAGGATGACGGTGGGGGTTCCAGCAGATGGTCATCGTCGCGCTCAAGCCGTACGGTGCTTATACAACACGCACCGTCATCCTCGCGAACGCGGGGATCCAGAGTCGTCCGTCGAGCACCGGTACCTAAAACATACTGAATCCCAGATCGTCCCACCGCCGCCTTCGCGAAGATGACGGGGAGCCAATAAGGATGACGGTAAAACATTCACCTCATCCTCGTCCCAACCCTCAATACTCCGCCGCCCACAACCGAATCGGTTTCCCCTGCGCTGGCCACAGCTGCAGCTGGTCAATCGCCGAAATATCCCAACGCTCTACGGCACTCAATGCATCCAGGAAGCGTTGTTCCTGCTCCATCAAGGCCGGGGCGCACATTTTTCGGGTGCTGCCGGCCTGGCTGAAGCTGATTTGCTGACCCTTGAGGCTGTATGCCGCAAACCAATGGTTGCAGCCGGCGCTGCCGTAAGCGCGGCCGTCGGCGCCCAGGGTGAGGGTCAGGTGGCTGTTGTCGATCAGCGGACGCTCACCGATCCATTCCACTTGATAGGCGCTGTCCTGTTGCAGTTGCGGGGTGCTGCTGGCGCAGCCGAGCAGGCTGAGGGCGAGCGCGCCGAGGGCGAGGGGTGCTTTCATGACGGGTCCTTATTGCGGCTGGTCCTTGGTTTGGCACGCCGGGCACAGGTGGCGTCCGTCGCGGTTTTGCCAGTGCAGTTCGGCGATTCGGGCTTCGGCAGCCGGCGCATGGGCCTTCTTGCCAAGCGCCGCATCCACGGCAAATTCAAAGTCCAGCTGTTTGTCGCAGCTGTCGCATTTCACGTGCCAGTTGAGGATAGACAATTCGGTGAACACCGGCCCCTGCGCAACGGCGACCCACTGGCCGGTCGGGTTGATCAGGTGGCGAACCTTGTCGACGTTCAGGCGCATGCTCAAGTCGCGGCTGCCTTTGAGGGTTACCAGCAGCACGTCGCCGCTTTTTACCGAGCCGCCATTGCCGGTGACCTGGTAGCGGCCGGGCACCAGGGCACGGCATTCGATCAGGGTGTGTTCAGGGTTGAGCAGGTTGTAGCGAAAGTCGTGTTCGGCCATGGCGCAGGTTCAATTCGGTCAGAAAAACAAGGGCGGCATGGTAGCACGGGCCTTGCCGGCCGCCGGGCTGCGGCGGGCGGGAGAGTTACACGGCATGTGCAGTTTCCGCCAGGCGGAGCATTGCCGCGTCCAGTTCATCGAGTGCCTCGCGGTACGCCGGGTCAGCTTGTTTGAGCAGCGTTTCGGTGCGTTGGCAGACGGCGCGTAATTGCGGAACGCCGCAGTAACGCGTGGCGCCATGCAGGCGATGCACACGTTCGATCAGCGCGCCGCGATCGTCACTGTCACGGGCCTGGCGAATGGTTTCCCGGTCGCCCTCCAGCGAGGCCAGCAGCATCGCCAGCATGTCCGCCGCCAAGTCAGCTTTGCCAGCGGCCAGGCGCAAGCCTTCCTCTTCGTCGAGCACCTTTTGCTGGGGCGCGGCGTGGGGAGGCGTCGTTTCCGTTGGACGCTCGCTGCCCTGGTTGCGCAACCCCAAGCCCGTCCACTTCAGCACCACCTGCGCCAATTGCCGCTCGCTGATGGGTTTGGTCAGGTAGTCGTCCATGCCGCCCTGCAGCAGCGCACGTTTTTCATTGGCCAGGGCGTGAGCGGTGAGGGCGATGATGGGCGTGGGCACGGCTTCCTGCTCGGCTTCCCAATGGCGGATTTCTTCGGTGGCCTGGCGCCCGTCCATGCCCGGCATTTGCACGTCCATGAAGATCAGGTCGAAGGTCTTGTGTTTGACCACCTCAACCGCCGCGTAACCGCTGTCCACTGCGGTGACGTCGGCGCCCATGTCGCTGAGCAAGGTGTACACCAGCTTGAGGTTGGCCGGGTTGTCGTCCACGCACAGCAGCTTCGGCGGCCGGCTGGTGGCGGCCGGCGCGGGTGGTTCGCTGGGTTGATGGCGCGGGCCGAGCAGCTCAATCAGCGCGCGCTGCATTTTGCGCGTGCAGGCGGGCTTGGCCTGCAGCTGGCTGTGCGCGTCGGGCAGCGACTCGTGATACAGCGCCTGTTCGGTGGTGGGGCAGAGCACCAGGCTCTTGCAACCGATGCGCTCCAGATCCCATACCCGTTGGCTCAACTGCTCTGGCGGCAAGTCTTGGGTGGTCACGCCCAGTACCGCCAGGGTGATGGCGCTTTCGGTGTACTGCTGCGTGCTCACTGCGCTGAGCAGACTGTCCAGGTGTTGATGGTGAACCACCACCAGGCCGCAATCTTCCAGTTGATGCTGCAGCGCTTGGCGCGCCAGCGAGTGCTGTTCAACCACGGCCACGGTGCGACCCAGCAGCGGCGCTTGCGGTTGATCTTCGGCATCTTCCCGCGCCTTGGGTAAGGTCAGGCTGACCCAAAATTCCGAACCTTCCCCTGGTGTGCTGGCCACGCCAATCTCGCCGCCCATCTGTTCGATCAGTCGTTTGGAAATCACCAGGCCCAAACCCGTACCGCCGGCTTGGCGCGACAGCGAGTTGTCGGCCTGACTGAATGCCTGGAACAGCGCACGCAGATCTTCATCCGATAAACCGATGCCGGTGTCCTGCACGCTGATGCGCAGCTGCGCCCGCTCGCCGCTGTCTTCCTCAACCATGGCGCGGATGGCGATGGTGCCGTCGCGGGTGAACTTGATGGCGTTGCTCACCAGGTTTGTGAGCACCTGCTTGAGTCGCTGCGGGTCGCCGATCAGAGCGATTGGCGTGTCGCGATAGACCAGGCTCACCAGCTCCAGTCCCTTGGCATGGGCGGTCGGGGCCAGAATGGTGAGGGCGTCTTGCAGGACGTCGCGCAAGTTAAAGGGGATGTTCTCCAGTACCAGCTTGCCGGCCTCGATTTTCGAGAAATCGAGAATTTCGTTGATGATGCCTAACAGGCTGTCGGCGGACTTCTCGATGGTGCCCAGATAGTCTTGCTGGCGCGGCGTTAGCTCGCTTTTTTGCAGCAGGTTGGTAAAGCCGAGAATGCCGTTGAGCGGGGTGCGAATTTCGTGGCTCATGTTGGCCAAAAACTCGGATTTGATGCGGCTGGCTTCCAGCGCCTCTTTGCGCGCGAAGTCGAGTTCGATGTTCTGGATTTCGATGGTTTCCAGGTTCTGGCGCACGTCTTCGGTGGCCTGGTCGATGCTGTGTTGCAGTTCTTCCTGGGCGTTCTGCAGGGTTTCGGCCATGCGATTGATGCCCGAGGCCAACTCGTCCATCTCGTGACTGCCCAGCGGCGGCAAGCGCGTTTCCAGGCGGCCTTCTTTTAACAGCGCTACGCCTTGTTTGATGCGTCGCAGCGGGTCGTTGATCGAGCGGCTCATCTGCACCGCCAGCAGCGCCGTGACGCCCAGGCCGGTGATGATTAACAACAGGCTGGCGAACAAACTGCGGTAGCCACGCAGCAAGGTGCCGTGGTGGGAAAGCTCCAGCTCGACCCAGCCGAGCAAACGGTCCGGATCGTCAGCCACCGGGTCGCCCGACAAGCTGCGATGGCGGCCGAATACCGGCAGCAGAAAGCGCGTGGCGTCATTGCCGCTGCGCAGCTGCAGCACGCGGTTATCGCCGTCGGGCATCGGGTTGAGCATGCTCGGGCCGGCGTTGGCCAGGCGCGAATGGTCTTCGCCCAGGAAGTGCACCGAACGCACGTCAGGTTGCTCAAGCACCTCGTTAGCGATGCGCTCCAGCAGGGCCGCATCGCAGCGCGCCAAGGCCGGCGCGGCAATCGGCGCCAACTGCTCGATGGTCATTTGTCCACGTTGGAGCAACTGCGCCTGTAGGTCAGACAATTGCATCCAGGTGAAATAGCCGCCCAACACCAATGCCAACAAACTGGTGGGAAGTAGAGTGAGCAGCAGCACGCGGCCCTTGATACTGAGATCCTTGAACACACCGCCCTCGCTGAAAATACTGGCTCCAAGCCCCGTCCCGCAGTGTAGCGTCTGGGCTTTGTTCGTAACGTTTGAATTTTACTCAAACTCCCGTCGCTTGCGGCGGCGCCTGCGCGGATGCACGGGGTGTTTGCCTACCGAAAGGCGCACACGCCCAAGCGACCTTTCGCGGACGATCAGGAGGTTGCGCAGGCAATTTCTCGCTATCATGTCGCCCCCGCTGGAACGGATCGGACCGCTTTCATGACTACCCCTGTTACCTACCCAACGATCGCCGACACCGTCGGCAACACCCCACTGGTGCGCTTGCAGCGCCTGCCGGGCAACACCAGCAATACGTTATTGGTGAAGTTGGAAGGCAATAACCCCGCCGGTTCGGTAAAAGACCGTCCGGCCTTGTCGATGATTACCCGCGCTGAGCTCAGTGGTGCGGTGAAGCCCGGCGATACGCTGATCGAAGCGACCTCCGGCAACACCGGCATCGCCCTGGCCATGGTCGCGGCGATCAAGGGCTACCGCATGATTCTGATCATGCCGGACAACATGAGCGCCGAGCGCAAAGCGGCCATGACCGCTTACGGCGCCGAGCTGATCATTGTCAGCAAGGAAGACGGCATGGAAGGCGCCCGAGACCTGGCCGAACGTATGCAAGCCGAAGGCAAAGGCATCGTGCTGGATCAGTTCGCCAACGGCGACAACCCGATTGCGCACTACACCGGCACCGGCCCGGAAATTTGGCAGCAGACCCAGGGCACCATTACCCATTTCGTCAGCTCCATGGGCACCACCGGCACCATCATGGGCACCTCGCGCTATTTGAAAGAACAAAACCCGGCCATTCAGATTGTCGGTCTGCAACCCATGGAAGGCTCCGCCATTCCGGGCATCCGCCGTTGGCCGCAAGAGTATTTGCCGAAGATTTACCAAGCCGAACGCGTTGACCGCATCATTGACATGCTCCAGCGCGAAGCCGAAGACACCATGCGCCGCCTGGCGCGTGAAGAAGGCATTTTCTGCGGCGTGTCGTCGGGCGGTTCGGTGGCGGCGGCGTTGCGTTTGTCGCAAGAAGTGGAGAACGCCACCATCGTCGCGATCATCTGCGACCGCGGCGACCGTTACCTGTCCACCGGCGTCTACGATGACCCACGCTAATGGCTAAGAAACCCACGGGGCTGCGCTTTCAACCCAGCGGCGGCACACGCGCCGTGCAAATTCCGGTCGGCAAAAAGCAGCGTTTGGAGATTGAGCGCCTGGCCAATGACGGCCGTGGCATCAGCTTTTTCGAGAACCGCACCTGGTTCGTCGCGGGCGCCTTGCCGGGTGAGCAGGTGGAAGCGCGGGTGCTGGCCGCGCGCAGCCAAATCGTTGATGCCCGCGCCGAACGTATTCTGGTGGCCGCCCCGTCACGCCGTGCGGAGCCGTGCCGGCATGCGCGGGTATGCGGGGGCTGCAGCCTGCAACACATGCCCCATGAGCAACAGTTGCTGCTGAAGCAACAACAGTTGACCGAGCAATTCAGCCGTATCGCCGGGGTGCAGCCCGAAGAGTGGGCGCCGCCGCTGGTTGGCCCGGAGTTCGGCTACCGCCGCCGTGCGCGTATCGCCGTGCGTTGGGACGTCAAAGCCAAGCGCCTGGACGTAGGTTTTCGCGCCGCCGCCAGCCAAGACATCATCGCCATCAGCGAATGCCTGGTGCTGGTACAGCCCTTGCAGACCATCGTGCAGGTGTTACCGCAGGTGTTGCGCGGGTTGTCCAAGCCGCAGGCGCTGGGCCACGTCGAATTGTTCAGCGGCACGGCCAGCGCCGTTTTGGTGCGTCATACCGCGCCGTTGCCAGAGGCCGACGTAGCAGTGCTGCAAGCGTTCTGCGCCGAGCATGACGCGCAGCTTTGGCTACACGGCGCCGGCGACCCGCAACCTTTGGATACCACGTTGGCACTGGGGTACCGGTTAGCGCAGTGGGATTTGCAGCTAGCCTATCGCCCCGGAGATTTTGTGCAGGTGAACGCGCCGGTTAACGAGGCAATGATTGCCCAGGCGCTAGACTGGTTAGCACCGCAAGCCCACGAACGGGTGCTGGATTTGTTTTGCGGCCTGGGCAATTTCAGTTTGCCGCTGGCTCGTCAGGCGCAGGAAGTGGTCGCGGTGGAAGGCGTGCAAGTGATGGTGGAGAGGGCGGCGGGCAATGCCTTGGCCAATGGTCTGAGCAACGCGCACTTTTATCAGGCCGACTTGTCGAACTCGCTTGCCGGCGCCCCCTGGGCCGCTCAAGGTTTTTCTGCAGTACTGCTGGACCCCCCGCGCGACGGCGCATTGCAGGCCGTTGAGGGCATGGCGAAATTGGGTGCCAAGCGCGTGCTGTATGTGTCTTGCAACCCCGCCACGCTGGCCCGTGACGCGGCGGTATTGGTGCAACAGGGTTACCGGCTAAAACGTGCCGCAATCCTCGATATGTTTCCGCAGACGGCGCATGTCGAGGCGATGGCGTTATTTGTGGCGGACTAGGATGTTCGCGTAACCGACTGGCCCGCAGAGGTCGGCGTATTCGGCGCGTTTACTGCGCGTCGTAGGGAAGGTAAACGATGGTACAGGTTAGAGCGCAGCAACCGATCAACACGGATGGCAGCATCAACCTAGAGGCCTGGCTCGATTACGTGCTGAGCGTCGACCCGGCGCTGGACCGAGAGGCCCTGCGAGCCGCGTGCGAGTTCGCTCGCGAAGCCGAGCAGCAAGCCAACGCGGCCCAGAACCTGTGGACCGAAGGCACTTCCAGCTTTCGCACGGGCCTGGAAATTGCCGAAATTCTCGCCGACCTCAAACTCGACCAAGACTCCCTGGTGGCCGCCGTTGTGTACCGCGGCGTGCGAGAGGGCCAAATTCCCCTGGCCAACGTGCAGCAGCGCTGCGGCGCGGTGGTCGCCAAGCTGATCGAAGGCGTGCTGCGCATGGCCGCCATCAGTGCCAGCCTCAACCCGCGTGAATCGCTGGTGCTGGGCACTCAGGTGCAAGTCGACAACCTGCGCAAAATGCTCGTGGCCATGGTCGATGACGTGCGCGTGCCGCTGATCAAGCTGGCCGAACGGACCTGCGCCATTCGTGCGATCAAAAACGGCGACGACGAAAAGCGCCAGCGCGTGGCCCGCGAAGTGTTCGATATTTACGCGCCGCTAGCCCACAGGCTCGGTATAGGTCATATCAAATGGGAGCTGGAAGACCTGTCTTTCCGCTACCTCGAGCCCGAACAGTACAAACAGATCGCCACCTTGCTGCATGAGCGGCGCCTGGACCGCGAGCGCTTCATCACAGACGTAATGGCCCAGCTCAAAGACGAGCTGGCGGCCACTGGCGTGCAGGCCGACATCAGCGGCCGGGCCAAACACATCTATTCCATCTGGCGCAAAATGCAGCGCAAAGGGCTGGCCTTCAGCCAGATTTACGACGTGCGGGCGCTGCGTGTGCTGGTGCCGGAAATGCGCGATTGCTACACCGCGCTCGGCATCGTCCATACCCTGTGGCGGCATATTCCGAAGGAGTTCGACGATTACATCGCCAATCCTAAGGAAAACGGCTACCGCTCCTTGCACACTGCGGTAATCGGTCCGGAGGGCAAGGTGCTGGAAGTGCAAATTCGCACCCACGCCATGCACGAAGAAGCGGAACTCGGTGTGTGCGCGCACTGGCGCTACAAGGGCACCGACGTCAAATCCGGCTCTAATCACTACGAAGAGAAAATTTCCTGGCTGCGCCAAGTGCTGGAATGGCATGAGGAGCTGGGCGATATCGGTGGCCTGGCCGAACAGCTGCGGGTGGATATCGAGCCCGACCGCGTGTACGTGTTTACCCCCGACGGTCATGCCATCGACCTGCCCAAAGGCGCTACGCCGCTGGACTTTGCCTACCGCGTGCACACCGAGATCGGCCACAACTGCCGAGGCGCGAAAATCAACGGGCGCATCGTGCCGCTCAACTACAGCCTGCAAACCGGCGAGCAGGTGGAAATCATCACCAGCAAGCATGGCGTGCCGAGCCGCGACTGGCTGAACAGCAACCTCGGTTACGTCACCACCTCGCGGGCGCGGGCCAAAATTGTTCACTGGTTCAAGCTGCAAGACCGCGACCAGAACGTGGCCGCTGGTCGCTCGATGCTGGAGCGTGAATTGGCGCGTCTGGCGCTGCCTAGCGTCGACTTCGACAAAGTCGCAGACAAGGCCAACATGCGCACCGCCGATGACCTGTTCGCCGCACTGGGCGCCGGCGACTTGCGCCTGGCTCAGGTGGTTAATGCGGCGCAGCAATTGGTCGAGCCGGAACGTGGCAACGAACAGCTTGAGCTGATTCCGCGCCGTCACACCGCCTTCAAACCGGGCAAGCGCGGCGACATCCAGATTCAGGGCGTCGGCAACCTGCTCACGCAAATGGCCGGCTGCTGCCAGCCGTTGCCCGGCGATGCCATCGTTGGCTACATCACGCTGGGCCGTGGCGTCAGCATTCACCGCCAAGACTGCGCCTCGGTGCTGCAACTGGGCGGCCGCGAGCCCGAGCGCATCATTCAAGTGAGCTGGGGCCCGGTGCCGGTACAAACCTACCCGGTGGACATCATCATTCGCGCCTACGACCGCTCGGGTCTGCTGCGTGACGTGTCGCAGGTGTTGCTCAACGAGAAGATCAACGTGCTGGCGGTTAACACCCGGTCCAACAAAGAAGACAACACGGCGGCGATGTCGCTGACCATCGAGATTCCGGGGCTGGACGCGTTGGGCCGGTTGCTCGGTCGCATCTCGCAGTTGCCGAATATCATCGAAGTGCGCCGCCACAGAACCTCTTAACGCGTCGTCCTACAGTGGCGTGTATCGGCCAAGGAATTTTTCATGTACCAACTTCCTGACCTCCTGCACCTCATGGCCCGCCTGCGCGACCCGCAGTACGGCTGCCCGTGGGACCTGCAACAGAACTACGCCAGCATCGTGCCGCACACCATCGAAGAAGCTTACGAAGTGGCCGACGCCATTGAGCGTGCCGACTTCGAGCATTTGCCGGGAGAGTTGGGCGATCTGCTTTTTCAGGTGGTGTATTACAGCCAACTGGCGAAAGAAGAAGGGCGCTTCGAGTTTGCTTCGGTGGTCGATGCCATCACCCGCAAGCTGGTGCGTCGCCATCCCCATGTATTCCCTGACGGCGATTTGTATGGCGCCCCCGACATGGCACGGCTGAGCGAAGCCGCCGTAAAACAGCGCTGGGAAGAAATCAAAGCCGAAGAACGCGCCGAAAAAGCCGCAGCGCCGGAACAGTTGTCGTTGCTCGACGATGTGCCGAACACGCTGCCCTCGCTGTCGCGCGCCGCCAAGCTGCAAAAGCGCGCGGCGCAGGTCGGCTTCGATTGGCCTGAAGCGTTGCCCGTGGTGGACAAGGTTCGTGAAGAACTCGACGAAGTCTTGGAAGCCATGAGCGCCAACGACAGCGAGGCGATGGCCGAGGAAATCGGCGATTTGCTGTTCGTGGTCGTCAACCTGGCGCGGCACCTGAAAGCCGACCCGGAAACCGCACTGCGCGCCGCCAATGCCAAGTTTGAGCGGCGTTTCCGCTTTATCGAGCAGGTGCTGCGCGAGCAGGGCCGCGATATTCAGGCGTGTAGCCTGGACGAGCTGGACGCCATCTGGGGCCAAGCCAAACGCGAAGAGCGGCAGGCAGGCATAGCTAGTTGCGGATAGTCAGATAGAAGAGTCGGCCGGGTAGGTGTTCGCCCTGGCTTGTGGAAGAATAGCGGCGTTTTTTACCGGTGCCCTTGAGAGAGTCATCAAGCATGAGCATGTCATTGCGTGACCAGTTGCTGAAAGCCGGCCTGGTCAACGAGAAGCAGGCCAAACAGGTCAGCAAGGAAAAGCAAAAGCAAAAGCGCCTTGAGCACAAAGGCCAGGTTGAGGTCGACGACTCGCAGCAGCGCGTTGCACTCGAAGCCAAGGCCGAGAAGATTGCCCGCGACCAGGAACTCAATCGTCAGCAGCAGGAAAAGGCGCAGAAGAAAGCCGAAGCCGCGCAGATCAAGCAATTGATCGAATCGAGCCGCCTGCCCAAGCTGACCACCGAGGACTACTACAACTTCGTTGACGACAAGAAGGTCAAGCGCATCTCCGTCAACGCCCTGATGCGCAACAAGCTCAGCAGCGGCTCGCTGGCCATTGTTCAACATGGCGGCGGTTACGAAGTGATTCCCCGCGAAGCCGCCCTGAAAATTCAGGAACGCGACCCGCGCCGCATCGTGCAACTGAACGTGCAAACCGAGGAAGACGACTCCAACGATCCGTACGCGGCGTACAAGATTCCCGACGATTTGATGTGGTGAGGTGATTCACCGGGTGTGGGGCGTACCGCACATCCGGTGATGCCGTTTGGCCATCAATTAAAGTTCGCACACTCTGGAACGTGCTCGGTCCAACCCCCTAGACCGTCACTTCCGGAGCCCAGCCAATGGCCGATATCCACAACCTGCAACGCTTTGTAGACGCCCAAGCTTCCACCTACGATCAGGCCCTCGCCGAAATCCAGGCCGGACAGAAACGAAGTCACTGGATGTGGTTTATCTTCCCGCAGCTCAAAGGCCTGGGGCACAGCGCCAATTCCGAGTTCTACGGAATCTCTGGCCTCGATGAGGCCAACGCCTACATCACCCACCCCATCCTCGGCCCCCGCCTGCATGCTTGCACCAACGCATTGCTGGCCTGGCCCGACCGCAGCGCCCGCGACATTCTCGGCAGCCCCGATGACACCAAGTTGTGCTCCTGCATGACCCTGTTCGCCACGCTGACCCACGAGCCGAATATTTTCTCGCAGGTGCTTGAGCTTTTTTTCGCCGGGCATGCGGATCCGTTGACGTTGGCGCGGGTGGGATAGGCGTTTAACAATCGTGCAGGGATCGCGACTAAAGTCGCTCCCACTGAAGGCAGAGCACACGCGCATCTAGGCCAACGCTTTCCCTGTAGGAGCGGCTTCAGCCGCGATTGCGAACTGCCGACGTTCACCGTTTGCAGGGATCGCGACTAAAGCCGCTCCCACAGAAGCCAGAGCACGCGGGCATCTAGGCCAACGCTTTCCTGTAGGAGCGGCTTTAGCCGCGATTGCGATCTGCCGGCGTTCACCGTTTGCAGGGATCGCGACTAAAATCGCTCCCACAGAAGGCAGAGCACGCGGGCGTCTAGGCCAACGCTTTCCTGTAGGAGCGGCTTTAGCCGCGATTGCGATCTGCCGGCGTTCACCGTTTGCAGGGATCGCGACTAAAGTCGCTCCCACAGAAGCCAGAGCACGCGGGCATCTAGGCCAACGCTTTCCTGTAGGAGCGGCTTTAGCCGCGATTGCGATCTGCCGTCTTCCCCACCCGCATATTCTCCAGCACCCGCTCAGCGTTATCGCCGCAGCCCATGCCTTCGGGGCGGTTTTCGATATCGCCAATGATCGCCAGTAGTCGCGCTTTGTTCTGCGCCAGACGCTGCTGCATCGCTTCGATTTCGACGACTTTGCGGCGCAGGCTGACAAGAATTTCGCCGTGATCGAGCCCCTGCGGATTGTTGTCCGGCAGGAAGCGGCGGATTTCATCGAGGGAGAAACCGGCGCGCTGGGCGTTGAGGATGATTTCCAACGTACTGACGGTATGGGCCGGATAGTGCCGGTAACCGTTGGCGTGGCGCTGGGCGGCGATCAAGCCGCTGGCTTCGTAGTAGCGAATGCGGGACGGAGCCAGTTGGGTGCGTTGTGCCAGTTCGCCGATTTTCATCAGTACTCCACGGCGATGCTTCGCCAGGAAAAAGAGGGGTTGACCTTAAAGCTGACTTTAACCTTAGGCTCGCGTCTACTGCCAACTGCATTTTTCTCTGGAGTTCGAGATGCCTGTCTTTTCGCCGCTGCAATTGCCCAACGGCACTAGCGTTCCCAACCGCATTTGCAAAGCGGCGATGGAGGAAAACCTGGCCGATGCGGACCAGGGGCCATCGCCCGAACTGTTTCGCCTGTACCAGGCTTGGGCCGAAGGCGGCGCCGGGATGATTCTGACCGGCAACGTGATGGTCGACCGCCGCGCCATGACCGGCCCGGGCGGGGTAGTGCTGGAAGATGCGCGGCAGTTGGATAAATTCCGCCAGTGGGCGCGCATCAGCCGCAGCCACGGCGCTCAGGTGTGGATGCAGCTCAACCACCCCGGCCGTCAAATGCAAGCCAGCCTGGGTCAGCAAACCGTCGCGCCGTCGGCTGTCTCGCTGCAACTGGGCGGCATGTCGAAAATGTTCGCCGAGCCCAAGCCGATGAGCGAGGCGGACATCGCCGAGCTGATTCAACGCTTCGCCACCAGTGCGCAGCTAGCCGAACAAGCCGGCTTCAACGGCGTGCAAATCCACGCCGCGCACGGCTACCTGCTCAGCCAATTCCTGTCGCCACTGAGCAACCAACGCACCGACCGCTGGGGCGGCAGCCTGGAAAATCGCGCGCGCGTGTTAGTGGAAGTGGTCAAGGCAGTGCGTGCCGTCGTCGCCCCGGCGTTCGGCGTATCGGTCAAACTCAACTCGGCCGATTTCCAACGCGGCGGTTTCGACGGCGCCGATGCGTTGAAGGTGGTGGAACTGCTCAACGAGTTGCCCGTGGACGTGGTCGAGCTATCCGGCGGCAGCTACGAAGCGCCCGCGATGCAAGGCCAGGCGCGCGACGGTCGTACGCTGGCGCGTGAGGCCTATTTCCTCGAGTTCGCCAGCGACATCGCCAAAACCGCACGCATGCCGCTGATGGTCACCGGCGGCATTCGTCGCTTGCCCGTCGTCGAACAGGTACTGGCCAGCGGCGTCGCCATGGCCGGCATTGCCACGGCGTTGTCCATTGATCCGGCATTGCCCAAACGCTGGCAGGCCGGCGAGCCCAGCAGCCCTGAACTGGCGCCAATCAACTGGAAAAACAAAGTGTTCGCCTCGCTGGCCTACATGGCAGTGGTGAAATTTCAGCTCAACCAACTCAGCCGTGGGAAACAGCCCAAGCCGGATGTATCGCCGCTCAAGGCACTGGTGATGGAACAGCTGAAAACCCTGCGCCGCACCCGTCAGTACAAGCGGTGGATGGCGGCGGATTAAAGGAACATGCCGCGTTAGACGTAGCCGCATTCGCACGCACCGTTTTTGGGGTAGTCAAACGCGGCGCTTGACAGGCAGCATGCGAACTCTAAAAATGTACGCAAGTTGCGCATACTTATGAGAGCTACGTTTATCGAAATGCCCGCCTTCGCGCGTCAACGGCTCGAACACTTCGACGACGTTGCGTTTGCAGATTTTCAGCAAGCGTTGCTGCAGCAACCCGACGTAGGTGACGTCATCCAGAACACGGGTGGCTTGCGAAAGGTTCGCTTCGGCGATGCGGCGAGAGGGAAAGGGAAGCGGGGAGGGCTGCGGGTAATTTACTACTGGTGGCAGAGTGGAGCGCAATTCTGGCTGTTCACGCTTTACGACAAGGATGATTTCGATGATCTCAGCTATGACCAACGCAAACTGTTGAAGCAACGACTAGAAGCCGAGATAACAGAGAGAAAAATGCCATGACCAAAAAGCGCGATATTTTTGCAGACTTGATGGAAGGCTTTGATGCCTTGGCTGAACAACGCCAAGGGAAGGTTACCCTGCGCACGCATGACGTGATCATTAAGCCGTTGGCGCCCGCTACGGCCGAAGAAATTATTGCTGTGCGCAACAAGCTGAACATGTCGCAGCCGGTATTCGCCCAGCACCTGCACGCAACGCCCGGCACGGTAAAAAATTGGGAGCAGAACCGTGCCAAACCTAACCCGCAAGCGACCGTGCTGATTCGATTGCTAAATGCTTATCCCGAAACGGCCAAGCATCTGGCGCGGATCTCCTAGATCGAAACCGACCACACCGCCAACTCATACCCATCCAAATCCAGAAACTGAAAGCGGCGCCCGCCTGGAAAGCTAAATACTGCTTTGCTGATGGTGCCGCCCGCTGCTTCGACACGGGCCTGGATGGCCGCAAGGTCATCGCCATACACGATCACCAACGGCCCACCGGGGCGCACGGGCTCGCCTGTGGTGAAGCCTCCGGTGAGCCGGCCGTCGCTGAATTCACAATAGGTTGGACCGTAGTCGGTGAAGGTCCAACCAAATACGCTGCCGTAAAACACTTTGCTGCGTTCGATATCAGCGACGTTGAACTCGATGTTATCGATCTGCTTATCGTTGCCTCGGGTGCCCATCGTTTCCTCCTCGTTCGGTAACTAAGCGAATGGTGACTAAGTCAAATCCCGCAACGCCTCTTCAAGGTTCGGGTAGCGGAAGCTGAAGCCTTCGCTCAGCAGCCGAGCCGGCGTCACGTTCTGGCCATCGACAAACAGTTGCGCCATTTCACCGGCCAGCAAACGAACCGGGGCAGCCGGCAGGTGCAGCCACACGGGTCGATTAAGCACGCGACCCGCGGTGGCAGCGAACTGCGCCTGGCTCACGGCTTCGGGGGCGACTGCGTTGTAGGTGCCGTGCATGTTGGAGTCGGCGAGCGTACGGGCGAATAGGCGCAGCAGGTCGTCGCGGTGAATCCAACTCATCATTTGTTTACCGCTGCCCAGGCGTCCGCCGAGGCCGAAACGGTGGGGCAGCAGCAACGGTTGCAGCGCGCCGCCTGGGCCAAACACCACGCCCAAACGCATCACCACTTGGCGCACGCCGGCCGCTTGCGCGGCGGCGGCGGAGGCTTCCCAGCGGGCGCAGAGTTCAGCCATAAATCCGCCGCCTTTTGCGCTGTCTTCAGTCAGCATTTCGTCCGGGCTGCGCACGCCGTAGTAGCCGATGGCCGAGGCTTGCAGCCACACAGTGGGTTTGTGCCGGGCTTTTTCCAGCCAGGCGACCAGGGCGTCGGTGACACCCACGCGGCTGGCGAGCAGTTGCGCCTGACGCTTGGCCGACCAACGTGGCCCCGCCACCGGCGCACCCGCCAGGTTGATGACGGCGTCGAAAGCGTCCCATTCGGTCAGCGCGGCAAGGCTGCTAACGCACCGTGCGCGACTGTTAAACTGGAAGGCGGCGCGCCGCGGGTTACGGGCGAACACGGTGACCTCGTGCCCGCCGTCCAAGAGTTGCTTGACCAGCGTTTCACCGATAAATCCGGTGCCTCCGGTGATCAATACGCGCTGATGAGCAAGTTCGGTGAAAGGGTTGTGCGCTGGGGCGCTGAGGCCTTGGCTGAGCGCCGCCGGGGCACTGTCTTGGCGCAGCAGCCATACCAGCGGCACGAGCAAGCTAACCATGGCGAAGCAGTCGACCCAGACGTGTGACCACACGCCCGCCTGCATGGACATCCAGATGTCTTGTGGCCCCCACAACACCACGCCCGCGATCATCGCTCCCCAGGCCACGCGGCTGCGGTAGCGATTGCCCATGTACACCAATGCGCCCATAAACAGCGCGTAGCTTTGCACCGTGGCGCCGAACAAGGCGAACCACCACACTTGCAGGCCGTGCAGGTTCGCCGCTGTGCCGCTGCTCTGAAACGCGAGCTCGATATTGCGGTGGTAATCGGCCAACGCCGCGGCATCGCCCAGGTATGTCATCAACAATCCGCCCACCAGATGGCCGACTGCCACCGCGTACAGCCAGAAAATAAGCCAGGGTCTGAGGCGGGTTTTTTCTGCGCGTTGCATGGGAATCGCCTGTGCTGTTGCGAGGAAGTTGCTGGCTGGATGATAGCAGCGGGGCTGATGCAACCATTCGTTGATTGTGTTGAGCAAGGCTGAATAAGATGCCGGCGAGCCACTCTCCAACGGACGCCTCCATGCACATCGCCATTCTGACCTTTGACGGTTTTAACGAACTCGACTCCCTGATTCCTTTCGGCATTTTGCAGCGCGTGAAAACGCCTGGCTGGACGGTGTCCATCGCCAGCCCGTCGGCGCGGGTGCGGTCAATGAATGGCGTGTGGATGGATGCACATATTTCCCTGGAGCAGGCGTGCGAAGCGGATGCGGTGCTTGTAGGTAGCGGCATCGCCACGCGCGAGGTGGTGCAGTCCGCCGAGCTGATGGCGCAACTGCAACTGGACCCCGCGCGGCAACTGATCGGCGCGCAATGCTCCGGCACATTGATTCTGGCCAAGCTCGGCCTGCTGCAAGGCGGCGTCGCCTGCACGGACCTGACCACCAAACCGTGGGTGATGGAGGCGGGTGTCGATGTGTTGAACCAGCCGTTCTTCGCCAATGGCAACGTCGCCACGGCGGGAGGCTGCCTGGCGTCGCAATACTTGGCGGCCTGGACCATCGCCCGCCTTGAAGGGCTCGACGCAGCAGAAGCGGCCATCCATTACGTGGCGCCTGTGGGAGAGAAAGAGGGTTACGTGGAACGGGCGATGGCCGCGATTGCGGCGTATCTGTAGAAGCTTAACGGGCCGGGCGGCGGCGAGGCTTAACCGGATCGACTGTCGCTGGCCCGCTGGGCGCGGAATTGCAACACTTCAATCTCGATTTCGATGGCCTGGGCGATGATCTCCACGTCTTCTTCCGACAGCGTGGTGCCGCACGGAATGCAGGTGATCACTACCAGGTTTTCGCCGGTTTGCGGGTCGTAGACCCGGGCGGTCATGGACGTCGGCGAACTCAATACGCCTTCGAAGCCAAGCGGCGCGAAGTGGTTTTGTAACCTGGCGCAAGCGGCAGGGAAGATCATTCTGGCCATTAATGACCCTCTGGGAAAAGTCCGACGAAGCCAAGGATAATTCAACGGCGCGGAATGTGACAGGCTGCTCATTGTTGCTGTGAGGCAGTCGTCACCCGTAGACGGTGCTGGGCGGGCGTTTCGCCGGTTTGCTGTTTGAACATTCTGCTGAACGAGCTGAGGGTGGGGTAGCCCACCGCCAGCGCGATGTCACTCACCGGCGCAGCGCTTCGCTTTAACAATAGCTGAGCGCGCTCGATGCGTAGTTGCATCAGCCAAGTGGCCGGCGCAATGCCGGTGGCGGCGACGAACGCACGGACGAAATTGGAGCGCGACATGCTCGCGCACTCCGCCAAACTTTCCACCGACCAGGCCTGACTCAGGTCGGCCAGTAATGCCTGCGCCGCCTTGGCCAGGCGCTTGTCGCGCAGCAGCGCAAATACGCCTGGCAGTTCGTGCTGGTGCTCACAGACATGGCGCAGCACCAGGGTAAACAGAATCACCGACAGCCCATCGACCACCGACTGATTGGCCACTTGCTGCCCCTCGGCCTCAAGGCGCATGAGGGTGATAAGGGCGTTGAGCCGCTCGTGTTGGGGCGGCGCGCTGGCGTTAATGACCAGCACCTCCGGCAAGGCCGCCAGCAAGGTGGCGTTGGGCAAATAATCGATACGCCCACACAGCATGTTCAGTTCGCCGCTGCCGGCGCCGTTGCGCAATTGGGTAATGCGCCCTGGTTCGGCGAGTTTGCGCAACGCGGACGTGCTGCTTCGTCCGGCATCTCCCGCTGCCAGTACATGGACGGCGCTTCGCGGCAGCAACACCACATCACCGGCACGCAGTGGCACGGGCGCCTGGCCGGGCAATTCCAGGCGGCATTGGCCTTCAAGAATCACGTGATAACTGGCTTGCCCAGCGGGCAACGGCGGGTGGTTCAAGGCCCAATCGCCTTGCAATTGGCAGTGCAAGTCGAGCACGCCGCGCAGGTTGGCCAGGGCAATCAGATGGTCGAAAGCATGCATTTGGGACGATTCGGCAAATGGATGGGCGTTGCGGAAAAACCCGCACCAAGCGGACGGCCGACACTGTGTTCGTCGGCCTTGAGGCCACCGGCAGCCCCCCGCCAACATAGGAGAATCCACCATGCTGTTCAACTGGTCTGAATATGTGCCCGCCGTGAAAAAAGCCTTTGGCAAGCTCGGCAAAACCCACCCGAAAATGCTGCAAGCCTATGGCGCGTTGAGCGACGCTGCGGCCGACGGCGATGCACTGGATGTCAAAACCCGCGAGCTAATCGCCATCGCCGTGGCCATCACTACGCGCTGCGACGGTTGTATCGGCGTGCACGTGCAAGCGGCGCGAAAAGCCGGTGCCACCGAGGCCGAGTTGGCGCAAACCTTGGCCACGGCCATTTCCCTGAATGCCGGCGCCGCCTACGTGTATTCACTCAAAGCGCTGGAAGCGTACGAGCAATTGGCGCCCTGAGCGGCTGCGGGCGCATTGCGCAATGGAAGGGGCTGGCTATATTCCTTACTAAACGCGGCCTTGTTACCGTGTGGTCTTAAGCCCCTTCCAACCGCCTGTTTCACTGTTTCGCCGTGTCCGTAAGCGGCGTTTCTGGAGTGTTGCCAGCATGGTTTTCCTCGAAATGGGCCGCCGCTGATGCCCGGCAAACGCTTGCAGCAATTCTGGAATTCCTCCGACCTGGCACTGATCCATCACCGGCGCGAACGACGCGTGCGGGTGTTGGCCAGTTTCGTGATGTGGGTGCTGGGCGGTATCTGGGCGGTTTATTTTTCCCTGCACGGCCATTGGCTGATTGTCGGCATCGACCTGGTGCTGATGGGCACCGGCGTGGCTGTTTTCGTCTTGAGCTGGCTGCACTACGACCGCACCGCGCGGTTGCTGCTGTTTGGCGTGCTGTTGCTGGTGATCATCGGCATTTCCCTGGTGCTGGATGTGCCGAATGCCAGCGTGCCGCGTTCCACCCATTTGTATCTGCTGCCGCTCGGCGTGGCCGCGATGATGGCGTTTCGCGACGAACCGCGCTGGCTGCGCTACAGCGTTATAGCCCTGTGTTTGCTGGCCTTTATCGGGCTGGCCGGCAGCTACTGGACGCCGGTGCCCGGCCACAGCCTGCCGGATGCAA
This sequence comes from Pseudomonas sp. AC136, assembly GCF_979258585.1. Classification (NCBI taxonomy): domain Bacteria; kingdom Pseudomonadati; phylum Pseudomonadota; class Gammaproteobacteria; order Pseudomonadales; family Pseudomonadaceae; genus Pseudomonas; species Pseudomonas sp. AC136. The sequence goes on along the minus strand of NZ_OZ409865.1, from coordinate 1,880,957 downwards.
CGCGCGGCCCCGGCACATGGGTCAACACCTGGGCGGCCATCCTGTCGCTGTTCGCCATGCTGCATGTGTTGCAAACCGATGCGGTGCAGCGTTCGGCCTGGGAAAGCGAGTTGCTTGAGGCGCTATCCAGCGGCCAGTTTCAATTGCACTACCAGCCGCAGCTGGACGTGCACGGCCGTGTGATCGGCGCCGAAGGTTTGCTGCGCTGGTTTCATCCCAAGCGCGGCATGATCGCGCCGGGCAAATTCATTCCCCATGCTGAAGAAACCGGTCTGATCATTCCAATTGGCAAGTGGGTGCTGGAAACGGCGTGCGCGCAGTTGCGCATCTGGATGGACGAACCGGCCATGCAGCACCTGTGTCTGGCGGTGAACATCAGCCAGAAGCAGTTCAATCAGGCCAGTTTCGAGTCCGACATGCTGGCGCTGATCAAGCGCTCCGGCATCGACCCCAGTCGCCTGGAACTGGAGGTCACCGAAACCATGGTGGTCAAAGACATGGAAGAGCTGTCGCGCAAGATGGCGAACCTGGTCAGCCATGGCATCACCTTCGCGCTGGACGACTTTGGTACCGGCTACTCATCCCTCAGCCATCTCAAGCAGCTGCCGTTGACCAAGCTGAAGATCGACCAATCCTTCGTCTGCGACGTGCTCACCGACCACAACAGCGAAGCCATTGTGCGCACCGTCATCGGCCTGGGCAGCAACATGGGTCTGACGGTGATTGCCGAAGGTGTGGAAACCGCTGCCCAGCATCAATTTCTACTCGACAACGGTTGCCAGCAATTCCAGGGCTACCTGTTCAGCAAACCGCTGCCGCTGGTGGCCTTCACCGAATTCACCAGCGGGCGCAATGCCTGAGCCCAGGCGTTATTCCACCAACGGTACTTTTGCGGCGCGCTGATAAGGCCCGAATTCCACCGGCACCCAGGCGAAGCCTTTGCCCTCTACGCGGATATGGCCGATGGCCGGGAAGGGCAGGTGGGCGGCGGCCACCCAGGTGTTGTCACGCGCCACTTGGGTGAACAACTTCTTGCGCGCGGCGATGGCTTCGGTGCCGTTGTTATCAAAGCCGATGCTCACTTCCGGATGGGCAAACTGCACGGCGAAGCTGTGAATGATGTCGCCCGTAAAAATGATGCGTTGCCCGTTGGACTCGAAGGCATAGCCGGTGCTGCCCGGCGTGTGGCCGGCCAGGTTCAGGGTGCTTACGCCAGGAATTGGTGCTTGGCCCGGCGTGAAGGTTTTCAGGCGGCCGGCTGCCACATACGGCGCGGTGGAGTTCTGCGCGATCTGGAAGAAGCCCTGCGCCTCTTTCGGTGCCTTGTTGAGGTTTTCCTTGCTCAGCCAGAAGTCGGCTTCGGCTTTTGCCGCGTACACGTCGGCGTTGGCAAATACCGCTGCGCCCTTGTCGTCGACCAGCCCGCACACGTGGTCCAGGTGCATGTGGGTGAGCAGTACGGTGTCGACTTGATCGGGGCTGTAGCCCGCCGCGCGGATAACGTCCGGCAAGCCGCCAGCAGTCGGGCCGATGCATTTGCCGGCGCCGGTATCAACCAGCACCAGATTCTTGCCGGTGTTGATCAGAAAGGCGTTGAACGCCGTTTGTACGCCGACCGACGTGATGTTTTTGCGTGCCAGCAGCGCGCGGATTTCTTTCTGCGACAAGCCTTTGAGCAACGACGGCCCAAGGTCGTTGTAACCGTCGAACAACGCCGTTACTTCATAGTCGCCCACCGCCACGCGCTGGAAACCGGGCGCTTGGGTTTTTATCTGTGCAGGCGGTGTTGCCTGTGCGGCAAACGGTGCCAGGGCTGCGCCCAGCAGTAGAACTGGAGTGAGCAACAACGCGGCGTTCGAGCGAGTGGTGCGCATGGCGAGCCTCTGTCAGGTGGGCACGCAGGCCCATTTTGGGGAGGCTCGATAGTGGCGGGTGAAGGCGCCCGCTGCTTGCACCGATGTGCTGAAACGAAAACGGGGTGAACAGCGGTTTCCCACTGCTCACCCCGTACGCTGTCAACGTGGCGCCGAGCGATGCCGGCGCGGTTGTCAGAAGATTTCCAGCGGGTATTCCACAAACGCGCGAACTTCGTTCAGGTTCGGGCCCACGTCGCGGTCGGCACGGTAGATCGAGTTACGCAGTTTCAGCGACAGGTTTTTCAACGAGCCGTCCTGCACCACGTATTTCACCTGGTTGAAGAATTCGCGCTCGGTGCCGTCCTGCTCGCCGCCAGCATCAATGTTGCTGCCGCGCACGTAGGCGGTTTTGTAGCTCAGGCCGGCGACGCCGTACTCGGTGAAGTCCAGCTCGTAGCTGACCTGCCACGACTCTTCATCTTTCAGGTTGAAGTCGGAGTAGTAGGAGTTGGCCACGTAAATGGTGCTGCCGCCGTCGCCGTAGTCGTAGGCGTAGCCCGCGTCGCCGCTGCTGCGCTGGTGCGCCACGATAAAGGCGTGAGCGCCGACGCTGTACTTGGCCGCCAGGCTCCACAGGGTGTTGCTGTCGTTGTTGCCGTCGCCGCCGAAATCCAGCGCCGCTTGGGCGTTGTCGTCGTAGTCGGTGCGGTAGATGTTGAAGTCGAAGTTCAGCGCCTGGTCTTCGCTCAGCACCTGGGTGAAGTTCACGTTGCCGTAGTACTTCTTGAAGGTGTCTTCCACGTCGGAGTGGTAAGCGGCCACGCTCAGGGCGTCGTTGACCACATAGCTGCCGCCGATCACGTCGATGCTTTTCAGACGGTTCGGGTCGCGTGCGGCGTCGCCCATTGGGCTGTCAGCGGTGAAGCGGCCGGCGTTGAGTTCCAGACCTTCGATTTCTTTGCTGGTCACCAGGGTGCCGGTGAACGCTTGCGGCAGCAGGCGCGAATCGTCGTACGCCAATACCGGCAACGATGGGAACTGGTTGCCGTAACGCAGCACGGTGTTGGAGATACGCAGCTTCACCACGCCGCCCGCTTCAGACAGGTCGTCTACCGGGTGGCCGTCGCTATCGGTGTCGAAGAAGGCGCCATAATTGCGACCACGGCCGCTGTCGAGCTTGATGCCCAGCAGGCCATAGGCGTCAACGCCAAAGCCGACCGTGCCCTGGGTGAAACCGGACTCGAACGTGCCGATAAAGCCCTGGCCCCAGACCTTGCGGTCGGCGGCGCCGTTTTTGTAGTCACGGTTGAAGTAGGCGTTGCGCAGCAGCAGGTTGAGGCTGCTGTCTTCAACGAAGCCCTTGGACTCGGATTGCTCACTGGCAAACGCCGGGGAAAGACTCAGCGAGGCCAGCGCGCAGGCCAGCGCGATGCGTGTGCGATTGAACATAGGTGCTCCCAATAACGGTTCTTGGCATGTGTTGTTGTTGCTAAAGGCGGCAGGCGCTGCACGGCGCATCGGGTCGGCCTGGCGGGCAGGCGAACCACGGGCGGGACGTTATTGAGCTATAGGAAGTCCCAGCCTATGCAGCGGATGGGATAAATACGCGGTTTGAAATCATCGGTAAAACTGCTTATTTCAATTTTTACTATCGACGCTATTAATGGTGCGTTTGGCGGGCTGGGGCTTACTCTTGGCCGCGATGAATCCCCAACGCACTGAATTCAGACACTAATTCGGTGCCTTGCTCCCTTCATCACCTTTGGTTTTATTTGCCGCCCCCCCGAGGGCGGCTTTTTTATGGGCGCAGATTTATCGAGCAAGTCGATTAATGGCGCCCGTTAGCGGTCGAGGAGTGCGCGGATGCGTTCGAGCAGGTCGTTGCTGTTGAACGGCTTGCTGAGCATGTCCATGCCGGTGCCGGCCAGATCCTGGCGGTCCAAGGCGTTTTCGGCGTAGCCCGACACATACAGCACCGGCAAGCCAGCGCGCATGGTGCGGGCAAGGGCGGCCAGGTCGCGGCCGTCCATGCGCGGCAGGCCGATGTCGGTCAGCAGCAAGTCGATGGAGGGGTCGTTCTTCAACGCTTGCACCGCGCCTTCCGCGTCGTACACCTGGGTGAACGTGTAGCCGGCATCGCTGAGAATTTCCGACATCAGCGCGCTCACCGAGGCCAGGTCTTCAACGATCAGCACATGCTCACCGCTGCCTTGTTGCGGCTTGGACGCTGGCGCGGCTTCAGTGGCGGGCAAGGCATCGCCGGCCGGCAACAGCAACACCACTTCGGTGCCTTTGTTGATGCGGCTGCGAATGCTTACATCGCCGCCCGACTGGCGGGCAAAACCATAAATACTCGACAGGCCCAGGCCGGTGCCTTGGCCCACCGGCTTGGTGCTGAAGAACGGGTCGAAGACTTTGCCGATCACTGACTCATCGATACCAACGCCATCGTCACGAACCGACAGGGCGATATAGGTGCCGTCTTCCAACTTGGCGTTCCCTGAAACCACCGTCGCGTAGGTGGCGATGCGAATGCTGCCGCCTTTGGGCAGCGCATCGCGCGCGTTGATGATCAGGTTGAGTACCGAACTCTCGAACTGGAATGGGTCGACCATCGCAATCGAGGTGCCGGCGGTGAGTTCCAGCGTCAGGGAAATGCGTTCGCCAATGGTGCGTCGCAGCATTTCTTCCAGCGACAGCACGTGTTCGTTGATATCGATGGGGCGTGTGTCCAGCGGCTGCTGGCGGGCAAAGGCAAGCAGGCGATGGGTGAGCGCGGCGGCACTGTTGGCCGAACTCAGCGCGGCGTCGGCGTAGCGCATCAGGGTGTCGTAGCGCTGGTCTTCAACGCGACGCTTCATCAATTCCACGGCGGCAATAATGCCGGTGAGCATGTTGTTGAAGTCATGGGCGATGCCGCCGGTGAGCTTGCCGAGGGCATCCATTTTTTGCGCTTGCAGCAGTTGTTCTTCGGTACGCGCACGCTCGGCGACTTCCTGGGCGATGCGACTGTGGGCTTTGTCCAACTGCTGGCGCTGGACGCGATCACGTTCGCGGTGTTCGGTCACGTCTTCAACAAACACCAGGCTGTGGCCGGGCAGGCGATAGGGCGAAACCTGCCACTCTGTCTCACGGTTTTCGCCGTTGAGTTGCAGCGTTAGGGTGCCTTTCCAGCGTTCGCCGGCCAGCACCTGTTTGCGCAGTTCGATCAACGGCTCGTCCTGGCCTGCGCCGATGTGTTCGAGCAGGCGTTCGTCGCCGTGAAGCAACTGGGCAAACGCCTGATTGCTCTCGATGACGTTGAGTTGTTCGTCGATCACGGCAATGGGCGCCGACACGTTGCGGAAAATCTCGCGGAAGCGCGCTTCGCTTTCACGCAGCGCGTTTTCGCTGTCACGCACGCGCAACAAGGTGCGCAGCGTCGCCATCAACACTTCGGGGTCGATGGGGTGCGTCAGGTAGGCGTCGGCGCCGGTTTCAAGGCCGGTGACAATGTCGTGGGTCTGAATCGAGGCAGCCGATACGTGAATGACCGGCACCAGTTCGGTTCGCGCGTGCTGGCGGATCTCGCGCACGATATCGAAGCCGGTCATGTCCGGCAGGTTCACGTCGAGAATCAACCCGTCGTACTCATTTGCTGCAATCAGCGCCAGGCCTTCAGCACCTGTGCCGGCTTCGTCGATGACATAGCCTTGCTGCTCAAGGCGGCGCCGCAAGGCATACCGCGTGGCTACGTTGTCGTCGACGATCAGCAAATGAACGTCAGTCTTCATCGGGTTTTTCCTGACCAATTGCAAAAGGAATAATCACGTAGAAGGTCGAGCCGACGCCGGGTTCGCTCTCCACGCCAACGCGCCCGCCCAGCAACGCGGCGAAGCGTTTGCACAATGACAGACCCAGGCCGGTGCCACGGAAGCGTTTCTGCAGCGGTGAGTCCACTTGCGAGAAATCTTCAAACAGCGTGCCGTGCATTTCCGCTGGAATGCCAATCCCGGTATCCGACACGGCAAAGCGCACTTCGGTGTCGCTTTCCAGACGCGCGGACACGCGCACTTCGCCGCGCTGGGTGAACTTCAACGAGTTGGAAATGAAATTGCGCAGAATCTGCGCCAGCTTTTTATCGTCGGTGTAGAGCCTGGGCATGTTCACCGGCTCGGCAAACACCAGATCCACGGACCTGCCATCGACGATGGGGCGGAACATGCCGCGCAGCGCCGAGAACAGATCGAACATATCGAACCAGTCCGGCGAAATGCTGATACGCCCGGCCTCGATTTTCGCCAGGTCGAGCAGGTCGTCAACCATGTCGCTGAGCTCGCTGGCGGCGGTGCGCACAAAGCCCACCTGCTTGTGCTGCTCGGGGCTCAATGGCCCGTCCAGTTCGTCATCCAGCAGGCTGGTGATGCTCAGAATCGAGCCCAGCGGCGTGCGGAATTCGTGGCTCATGTACGAGAGAAAGCGGCTTTTCAAATCCGACGCCTGGCGCAATTCATCGGCCTGCGTATCCAGTTCGGCATACAAGGCCAGCACGCCCTGATTGGTTTCTTCGAGCTCGGCGCGCAGCGCTTCGTTTTCAGCCAGCACGGCCTGCAGGCGCGCCTGAATATCGCTGTCAGCCATTGGCTGCCTCCAGTGGAACGACCAATACGGTTACATCATCACGGCCCCGGCAAAAATCACGGTGCAGCACGGCGGCGATCACGGCGGGGTGGCGGTGCACCAGGCCGGGGTAGTCGCGCAGGTTCCAGCGCGACTGCAAGCCGTCACTGAACATCACCAGCAGTTGGCCGCCGCAGTCGGCGAAGTCGAAGCCCTGTGCCTTGCGAAACTGGGCGCCAAGAATGCCGGGGTGCGAAGCCAGGCCACGGCTCTTGTCGGCAGTTATAAGCGTAGCGCCGATATTGCCGATGCCGGCGAAATGCAGGCTGCCCGTGTTGGCGTTGTATTGCGCCACGGCGCCCGCGCCACCTCGGGTTCCGCACATGGCCCGGTGCATATCGTCAATCAGTACCACCGGCACTGAAAATGGCGAGGCGGCGAAGGCGACTTCGCCAGCACGCGAGGCTTCTTCGGCTTCTTCCCCATGGCCGAGACCGTCGATGATCATTGCGCTGACATGGTTGTCCTTGACCACCAGATGCCAGGTATCGCCGCACGCCGGTACGTTGTGCAGCGAATGCTGGGTGACGCCAAAGCGCAGGTCGGCGCTGTGTTTGCCGCGCGGGTACAACCGCGCCATCAGCACCGCACCACGGGCGTCGGCAAACACATCGAAGACATCCGACTGCCGATCCACCGCGCCCATGCCAATGCCTTGCGTGCCGCCGGTGGAAAAACCGTCCGCCAGGCAGTCGTTCAGCTCGAAGCCTGGGCCGCGATCCACCGCCACCAGCTCAATGCCAGTGGCCTCGGAAAAAGGCAGCGTGCGCACATGCAGCTCACCACGGCCGGCGTGCTTGAGCAGGTTGCTGGTGAGTTCGGTGGCCACCAGGGCCGCGCGACCCGCATCGTTGGCGTTGAAGCCGCTGTCTTCAGCCAGCTTCTGCACCACGCGGCGGGCGTGCCCGACCTGGCTTTCGTCATCCACATGCAGCACCACGGTGAGGGAGCTGCCTAGGTTCACGTCCATCGGGTGATCGTCACGCGGGTGCCTTTGCCGGGCGCCGTGTCCAGCTCGAACTCGTCGACCAGACGCTTGGCGCCGGTCAGCCCCAGGCCCATGCCGCTGCCGGAGGTCCAGCCATCGGTCATTGCTAGTTTGAGGTCGGGAATGCCGGGGCCTTCGTCACGAAACGTCAGGCGCAGGCCGGTGCGGCCGCCGTCGTCGAGCACTTGCCAGTCCATGTCGCCGCCACCGCCATACACCACGGTGTTGCGGGCCAGCTCGCTGACGGCGGTCACCAGCTTGGTCAGGTCGATCAAGCGCATGCCGCATTCCTGGGCCAGCTTGCGCGACGTTTGCCGGGCCATTACCACGTCTTGCTCAATGCGTACCGGTTGCGTGCCGCTGTTGCGCACGTTCATTGCGCGCCAACCCGCTCGCGCAAGAGCTTCATGCCGCGCTCAACGTTCAGCGCGGTGCTCACGCCCGGCAGGGTCAGGCCCAGTTCCACGAGGGTGATGGCCACGGCCGGCTGCAAACCGACCACCACGGTTTCGGCGTCCATGATGCGCGACAGCCCGGAGATGGTGCCGATCATGCGGCCGATAAACGAGTCGACCATGTCCAGCGCGGAGATATCGATAAGAACACCACGCGCCGACGTGGCGCTGATGCGTTCGGACAAATCGTCTTGCAGGGTCATGGCCAGTTGGTCATGCATGTCCACCTGAATGGTGACCAGCAGGAACTGACCCATCTGCAGAATGGGAATGCGCTCCATGATTACTGCGCCTTGGTCACGGTGACGCCCAGACGGCGTAGCGCCAGTGCCAGGGCGTCGGCCAGGTTAGCCTTGGTGACGACGCCTTGCAGATCCAGACCCAGGTGCACGATGGTTTGCGCAATTTGTGGGCGCACGCCGCTGATGATGCAATCCGCGCCCATCAGGCGAATGGCCGTCACGGTTTTCAGCAGGTGTTGGGCCACCAGGGTGTCAACGGTCGGCACGCCGGTGATGTCGATGATGGCGATTTCCGAACCTGTGTCGACGATGCGTTGCAGCAGCGACTCCATCACCACCTGGGTGCGTTGCGAATCCAGGGTGCCGATCATCGGCAGCGCCAGCACGCCGTCCCACAGTTTCACCACTGGGGTCGACAGTTCCAGCAGCTCTTCTTGCTGGCGACGGATTACTGCTTCGCGCGAAGCCTGGTAGGTGCGGATGGTGTGCAGGCCGAGGGAGTCGAACAGCTCGGAGGCTTGCAACAGTTGCGCTGCCAACACGGCGGGTTGGTCACCGAACTCTTTTTGCAGCAGGCTAAAAAATGGACCTTTAAGGGCGAAAATAAAATTGGCGGTCTGGCTGGAGTCCTGCCCCAACTGAGCGCGGCTGCGCGACAGGCGTTCGAGGAACTGACGGGTGTCTTCCCACTGCGCAGTGCCGATGGCGGCGCTGGCACCGTTTTCCAGTGCGGTGCTGATCAGCTTGAGGAATTCGCGGGTGTCGGCTTTGAGTTCGTCTTCTTTCAGATTGCGGGTGCCGCCTGTGGCTTGCAGCGAGGCGATCCACTCTTGGGACAGCTGCGACTCGGCGGCTTTGATTTTCTGAACGGCATCTTGACCCAGTGCGGCCATGCTGAAACTCCTGTGTTGGCTGTTCTTTTAATAGGTGCAGTGGCGGGCGCAGACGGTGTCATTGATGGCACACGGCCTTCACCCTTAAAGAAGGTTTTGACGAAATACAGCAAGGCGGGCTTCCGGTAAAGAAGTGTTCGCATCTTGTGCAGGAAAGTGTATCCAACACACACACGAACACCGCCTGTTGCCTCGCTAACGCGTAGGCCACGAGGGCTGACTTTAGTTCAGGAAATATGAACGATGCACCGGCGCATCACCGAAGAATGGCGAGCGGGCGCTGAAGGCACTAGGAGAGGAGTAGAAAGCTGCATCGGGCTCATCCGTGAGCAAGGCTTTGTCCGTCAAGCCATCCGTTAAGCAGTGCATCCAAAACACATCAACAGGGCGGCGCGAGTGCGCCGCAGCCTGCTTATAAACAGTTAGGCCTGAGCGCGCAGCCACTCGCGGGGTGCGTAGTCTTGGCGTTGAGCGCGGGCGGCTTCGTTGGCACGGTTCGCCAGGAAAGCACCTTGTTCAACATTCAAGGTTAGGGCGCCGCTGGCGATGCGCATGTCACGGCGCAGTTCGCGAATCAGGCGGCCGACCATCTTCTCGTTAAAAATCATCGCCGGCTCGATCACCTTGGTGAAGGTTTCGCGGGCGTTTTTCAGGGTCAACAGCACCGAAGTGTCTGGACGTGGGCTGAACGTGATTTCGTAAGTCGGGAAGGCGTTGAACAGGTGCTTAACGGGATATTTCATTTTTCACCGCTCCATGGGGGTTTTAAGTCGTTGTAGAACATAGAGCAGCAGACGTGCCAACTTTTGAAACCGCTTGCAGCCCAGTAAATTCGGGGGCTGCGCCAGTTTTGCAATCAGCCTGCCATTAGCAATTTGCACGATTGCCCTACGGCCGCCATGCAAATCGCATGAAGCGCTTACGCTGGACGGCGCATCATCAGCAATGCCACCACTACGGCTGCCGCTGCGCCCACCGTCGCCAGTACGCCGAGGCTTTCCAGGCCGAAGTGGCGAATACCCAGACCACCGAAAATAGCGCCAAGGCCAATGCCAGCGTTGGCGGCGGAAATGTTCATGCTCGCCGCCAAGGCCTGCGCACTGGCGCCAGCCTGCATGACGCGTACCTGGCAAATCGGGAACAGCGCGGTATGCGCAACACCCCACGCGGTGAGCGCCACCACCAGCCAGAACGTGTGTCCGGCAGCGGGCACGGCGGCGAGCATGCCGGCAGCCAGCATCAGCAGAAACAGCACCATGGCGGCGAGTGGGTTGCGATCAACCATTTTCCCGCCCAGGTGATTGCCGAGCATGCCGACGGCGCCGAAGCCCATCAGCCACCAGCCCACCTGCGCCGACGGAATCGCCGCTAGGCGTTCAAGGGTATCGGCCAGGTAGGTGTACGCGGTGAACATGGCGGTGAAGGCCAGCGTTGAGAGCAACACGTGGGCCAGGAAGCGCGGTTGTTTAAGGATGTCGGTCTGGCGTTTGCCGCTGGCTTGCACAGGCGCGGCAGGCATGGCGGGCATTACCAATTGAATGAGCAGGGCGATTAACAATGCGGCGCCGGCCAACAGCCAGAAACTGCCGCGCCAGCCCAGCGCGTCGGCGGCCAACGTGCCCAGCGGAATGCCAAACACAAAGGCGGCAGAAATGCCCATGTACACCTGGGCAACCGCTTTGCCACTGTTGCCCGGTCCGGCCAGTTGGCCTGCGGTTTCGCTGGCCGTGCTCCAGAACACCGGCAAGAACAGCGCCGCCATAAAGCGCGCCACCGCCAGCACCCAAATGGACGACGACGCGGCGGCCAGCGCGTTGGACGCCACAAACACCAGCAGCACGAACACAAAGAGTTTTTTGCGCGGCAGGTGCGCCAGTTTGGCCGTGAGCAGCGGGCCGAACAGCATCACGGTAAAGGCAAACAGCGTGACCAGCTGGCCGGCCAGAGGAATGGAGATATTCAGGTCCCGCGCCAAGGCTGGCAGCAGACCCAGAATCAGGAACTCGGTGGTGAGAATAATGAAGCCGGCGATCGCCAGAATCAGAATGGACAAACCGGCGCGAGGTGCCGCCTTGGACGCGGCGGCGGCGGTAGAAGCCGTTGAAGTGGAAGATTGCATCGTCAGTTGCTCTTGAGAAAACCAGGCGGCAAGCTTATTAGCGAATGCAGTTCCGATTTGCGCTGGTTTATCCCGACTGCTGTGACCAGAATTCCTTAATGAAGGCGCGCCATGTTTTCCTCTGAACGCTTGAAAGGTATTGATCTGTTCGTCTGCGTAGCCGATGCCGGCAGCTTTACCGCCGCGGCCGAGCGCATGAACCTCACCAGTTCGGCGGTGAGCAAAGGCATTGCGCGGCTCGAATCGCGCCTCAACACGCGGCTGTTCCAACGCACCACCCGGCGCCTGGCACTCACCGAAGCGGGGGTGGATTTCTACCGAACCTGCACGGGTGTGTTAGCCGAACTGGAAGAAGCCGAGCTGGCGCTGCACACCGAACATGGCGAACCGTGCGGCAAGGTGCGGGTCGATTTGCCCGCCTCGTTCGGCCGTCTGCATGTGCTGCCCGTGATTCTCGACTTCGTCGCCGAGCACGGGCTGTTGCACCCCCATGTGTCGTTCTCCGACCGCTTCGTCGATCCGGTGGAAGAGGGCATCGACATCCTCGTGCGCATCGGTGGCCCCGATGAATGGCCCATCGCCCTTGGCCACCGTTACCTGGGCGCAGAGCGCCTGATTTTCTGCGCGGCGCCGCGCTATCTGGCCGAGCACGGCGAGCCGCGCACCGTGCCCGACCTCGAGCAGCACAGCTGCGTGGTGTATGGGCGCAGCGATGGCGGCGTGAACCCGTGGCTGTTTTCCGGCGAGCACGCCGGCGACCGCGAGCGGCGGGTAATGCCGGGGCGTATTGCCGTGGGCGACGGCGAAGCGCAGGTGGTGGCGGTGCTGGCCGGGCAGGGCATCGCGCAGTTGCCGCTGTGGCTGGTGCAAGACCACCTGCACAGCGGCAGCCTGGTGCAAGTGCTGCCGGACTTGGCGCTGGAGGGCTCGCCGATCAACCTGGTGTGGCTCAAAACCCGGCAAAACCTACCGAAGGTCAGCGCGCTGCTGGAGGCGCTGGCGGCTGCGTTGACACCTTCCGGGCGGCGGCGTTAAGCGTCGCGCAGCAGGTCGTTGGCGTTAAGCAGGTCGAAGGCAATTTGCGGAGTGTGTTCCAGGCCACGGCGAATGGCGGCTGGAATGGCTTGGCGGGTTTTGCGGCACAGGCCTGGCAGGTCGTGCACATAGATGGCAATGCCGCGCATGGTGCGCACTTCGGTGTGCCCGGGGCCGATGTCCAGGCGAATGCCCAATTGCTCGTGCATGCGCCGGCACATGTGTTCCAGGTCGGCCAGGCTGTCGATGCGCTCTAGGCGTTCGAGCAGCTTTTTCTCTTCCAGGCGGGTGAGTCGCACAATACGCAGGTCGGCGTCAGCGGCCGTGCGCAGTTCTTCCAGTCGGCAAATGCAGACACCAGGCGGGCAGGGTTGGCGGATCGGCGTGGCGCTATTCATGGGCTCCGATCATAGCCAGCCCGCCCGGGCCTTGCCCATGGCTTTTTATCTGGCGCTGCGCGGGCGCAGCGCCAGGGTGGCTCAGGCCAGCGAGGCCATGTCGATGACGAAGCGATAGCGCACGTCCGAGCGCTCCATGCGTTCGAACGCCTCGTTGATCTCATCCATGCGGATCATTTCGCAGTCCGGAAGGATGTTTTTCCGCGCGCAGAAATCCAGCATTTCCTGGGTTTCAGCAATGCCGCCAATGGGCGAACCGGCCAAGCGGCGGCGACCAAGGACGAAGGGCAGGGTCATCTGTTGGTCGATGGGGCCGATCTGGCCGACGATCACCAGCGTGCCGTCGACATCCAGCAGCGACATGTATGGCGACACGTCGTGGCGCACCGGCACCGTGTCGATGATCAGGTCAAAGCTGGACGCGGCTTTTTTCATGGCGTCTTTGTCGGAGGACACCAGCAGCGCGTCGGCACCCAGCTCCAGAGCGTCGGCTTGTTTGTCACTGCTGCGGCTGAGCACGGTCACTTGCGCGCCCATGCCGGCCGCCAGTTTCACCGCCATGTGGCCCAGGCCGCCGAGGCCGATGACCCCAACGCGACTGCCGGGCCCGACATTCCAGGTGCGCAGCGGCGAATAGGTGGTGATGCCTGCGCACAACAGCGGCGCGGCTTTGGCCAGGTCCAACGCGTCGGGCACGCGCAGCACGAACTCTTCACGCACCACCAAATGTTTGGAGTAACCGCCGTAGGTGGGTTCTTTGGTAATGCGGTCGCGGCTGTTGTAGGTCTGGGTGTTGGCCTGGCGACACAACTGCTCTTCGCCTTTGCGGCACTGGTCGCACTCCTGGCAGGAATCGACCATGCAGCCCACGGCCACGGCATCGCCGACCTTGTAGCGTTTCACCGCGCTGCCCACCTCGGTGACGCGGCCGACAATTTCGTGGCCAGGCACGATTGGGAAGGTGCTGAAGCCCCAGTCATCCCGTGCCTGGTGGAGGTCGGAATGGCACACGCCGCAGTAGAGAATTTCCATCGCGACATCGTTCGGGCGCAGGGCGCGGCGCTCGAATTTGAATGGTGCCAGGGGCGATTTGGCCGTTTGGGCGGCATAACCAATGGTGAGCATGAAAACCTCCAAATACGCAAAACGTGGGCGAAGAAAATTCGGCGTGTAGCGATCGATCTGTTGCAGTCGGGCCAATGCCCAAGGGGTGCGGCGGGCGGCCAAGTCCTATGCTAGACACTTGCCGGGGTGAAACGCTCCGTTGTCTATCGGGCTATAGCGTGTGGCGCCGTGTTCGCCGACACTCATGGCACAGTGGCATGGGTGAACCTTACCCGCCCCGCTGCGCTCTGATTAGGCATATAAACCTGCATGCCGTTATACGCTCTGCTAATAAGCTGGCCGCTGAAGTTCCGGCGGATTGACCGGGGCAGAGCCAGGCGAAATCGCTGATCATGGGGGCAGTCCGCTCAAAAGGGAGAGTTACATGCGCGTCCGTTCAACCGTTGTGCCAGTCGTGTTGTTGTCGTTGTCCGTACTCACTACCACGCCGGTGTGGGCTGATGATGAAACGCAACTGGTGCAGGCCATCAACGCCTACCGCGGCCAGGTTCAGCGCTGCGAAGGCCAGGCCTCGCCAGAGCTGCCGCCGCTGGCCGACGACCCGCGCCTGCGCCTGCGCTCGGACAGCTTCGGCGGTTTGCAGACGGCACTGGCCAAGAACGGCTACCCCATGGTCAATGTGCAAGCCATCAGCCTAGCGGGCGCGCGTGACAGCGATGCGGCGATGAAGGCGGTTCAGGAAAGCTTCTGCCGCGTGATTCTCGACCCACAATTCGTGGATATCGGCGTACGCCGCGAAGGCGATTTGTGGCGCATCACCCTGGCCCGCCCGATGCTCACGGCGCGCATGGGCGACTGGCAAAGCCAAGGCCAACAGTTGCTGCAAATGATCAACACCGCGCGTAACCAGGCCCGCCAGTGCGGCACCCAGGCCTACGCGGCAGCCGCGCCTTTGAGTTGGAACAACACCCTGGCCGGCGCCGCCGAAGCCCATAGCCGGGCCATGGCCAACGGCAATTTCTTCGACCACAAAGACCGCGACGGCCGCACCCCAGGCGACCGCGCCGAGCTGGCTGGCTATGCCGGTCAAGCCATTGGCGAAAACATCGCCGCCGGTAACGACAGCCCGCGCAAAGTGCTCGACGGCTGGCTGGCCAGCCCCGGCCACTGCGCCAACCTGATGAACCCGCAATACCGCGAGCTGGGCGCCGCCTACGCGCTGGACCCACGCAGCGACGCCGGCATTTATTGGACCGCTATGTTTGGCAGCCAATAAGCGGGGCTAGATCACCCCGGTATCGTCATCATTAATCAGCTTATGCAGCCCGCCCAACGCCTCACGCGATTGGGTACGGCTGAGCAGTTTGCTCTGCGCTGCCGGCGGCAAGTCGGTAATGCGCAGCACGCCTTTATTCATCAGCACTGAAATCAAGTCGTCGATTACCCGGATCATCTCCAGATCGCTCTGCTTGAGTTGCATCAGGTTGCTTTCGACGGTCTGGTTCGAATACCAGGCCAATGCCTCTTGATCGTCTGCCGGCAAGGTGCCGTTCATTCCCTCGAACTCGGCGGCTTCGACGCGCGTCAGCTGGCCCTGCTCATTGCGCTGGATATACAGCATCCGCAAATCCCTCTTGGTTTCGTGCAACACGTTGGGTTGGAAGACAGAGCCGCAGACCCTGCCAGTAGTGTGTAGCGCCTGCAACGCTTTCTTGCCAGGCAAAAAAACGGCGCGAACTCCACACTGCTAGAGAACGCGCCGTTTAGTCCCGCCCTAATTAATGGTGGTCGGTTTTCACCACCGGATCGGTACCTGCCACCAACGACTTGATGATGTCGGCCGAGCTTGAACCGTAGTTGTTCAAGTCCACGCCTTGCAGGGTAATGCTCACATCCGAACCCTGGTCGATATGGCCGCTGGTGCTGACCTGAATGGTCGACGTCGCGGTGTCCACTTTCAGGTAGCTCAGCACGTTGGTGTCGGTGATATCCGGCAGCAAATCGCTGAGGTTGATGCGGTCGCCTTCGCTGGCGTTGAAGTCGGTGATGGTTGATTTACCGACATCGCCGGCCTGCCAGGTGAAGGTGTCTGCACCGCTACCGCCAGTGAGAATGTTGTTGCCGCTGCCGCCGTACAGGATGTCGTCGCCGGCACCGCCGATAAGCAAGTCATTACCGGCGCCGCCAAACAGCGAGTCGTTGCCGTTGCCGCCTTCCAGACGATCGTTGCCGGCCAGGCCGTGCAAGGTGTCGTTGCCGTCACCGCCACGCAGCAGATCAGCCGCTGTCGAGCCGGTGAGGGTGTCGGCGCCCGCCGTGCCGGTGGCCAGCACCGACGTGCCGTTGGCCAGTGTCAGCGCCTGGTAGGTGGTGCTCACATCGCCATTGGCGGCGGTGTTGGTGCCGGTGAAGATCAGCGTGCCCGAGTCGGTGCCGGTGTGGCTGAGGGTCAGGTTGCTGGTGGTCCAGTTGCTCAGGTCGATCAGCGAGTCAACGCCGGTCGAGGTCGCGGTGTGGCCGTTACCGTCGCTGATGATCATGCCGGCTTCCAGGCCGCTCACTTTCAGCACGCTGGCGTTGTCGGTCACGCTCAGGCTCAGGGTGCTTTCGTTAGTGGTGGTGGCGTTGGCAATCGCGGTGCCCTGGTAGCCGTTTTCCACGTGGTGGATGGCGGCCACTTGGTCAGCGCTCAACACGCCGCTGTAAATGCGCAGGTCATCCAACGCGCCCTTGAAGTAGCTCGTGTCGTTGGCATCTTTACCGTTGCCGGTGAAAGCATTGGTCGCGCCAATTTCCAGCAACTGATTCAGCGCGCCGGTGAAGGCGGCGTCGACCGGGCTGCCGGTGGCTTCCAGTTTGCCGTCCACATACACGTTCACCAGGCCCGTGGAGGAATCGCGAGAGATGGCCACGTTGTGCCACTGGCTGTCGTTAACCGAGGTGGTGCTGTACACGCCGTCGACGTTGCCCAGACCGAAACCGATTTTGCCGGCGGCGTTGATGGCGCCCCACTGAATGTCGTTGCCGCCACTCACTTGTTCGCTGCCGATAATGCTCGGGTTGCTCCACGCGCTGCCGGCGCCGTTGGCGTTGCCTGCCTGGGCGGTATTGATCCAGAACGTCAGCGTGGCGGTGC
The DNA here is from genome assembly GCF_979258585.1 of Pseudomonas sp. AC136. Classification (NCBI taxonomy): domain Bacteria; kingdom Pseudomonadati; phylum Pseudomonadota; class Gammaproteobacteria; order Pseudomonadales; family Pseudomonadaceae; genus Pseudomonas; species Pseudomonas sp. AC136. Next base: position 1,864,111 of record NZ_OZ409865.1, on the reverse strand, counting down.
CCATCAGCGCTGCCGTTACCGAGGTGCTGACATCGATGTGGTCACCGGTGTCGCTGCCGGAGTTGAACACCAGATTCTTGCCGGCGCCCTCGGCGCGGCTGGTGGAACTCAGCTGCGGCAGATCGCCGGTTTTATTGCTGTCGGCATCGGCCAGCGTGCCGGTCTGTTTGGTGATCTCGTTGGTGACGACCGAGCCGTTGCTGGTGGTGGAGTCGAAAGTCCAGTAACCCTTCGGCGTCACGCTGACTGTTGGAATAGCCGCATCGCTGACCGAGTTGACCATCAGGCTGACGGTCGAGGTTTCGGTCACGCCGCCGGACGTCACGGTGTAGGTGAAGTTCGACTGGCCGTGGTAATCGGCAGTCGGGGTGAACTCCAACTTGCCGTTAACCAATTTCACCGAACCGTGGTCCACCGTCACCGAGCCATTGTTGGCAATGCTGGTGCCGTTGATGGCGCTGATGGTGGCGGTGTTGCTGAAGTTGTCGTTGCCCAGCACGTTGAGGGTGATGGCGGTGTCTTCGTCTGTCACACCCGTGTCGGCCTTGATATCGGCCACCGGTTTAACGGTGAGCACAGCGCTGTCGGCAGTGGCCACGGTGCCATCGCTGACGGTGTAGCTGAACTTGACCTCGCCGTTCCAGTCTTTGGTCGGCGTGAACGTCCAGGTGCCATCGGCATTGGCAACCAGCGTGCCTTCGCCGGATGTTTTGCTCAGGCCCACCACGGTTAGCGCGTTGCCGTCCGGGTCGGTGGCATTGCCCAGCAGTTGCGCCGAGGTAATGGTGATGGAAGTGTCTTCGTCGCCACTCAGGGCGACCGGCGTTACTGCCACCACTGGCGCATCGTTCACCGGCGTCACGTACATCGTGACGGTCGCGCTGGCGGTGCCGCCCTTGCCGTCGCTAACGCTGTACTGGAAGGTCGCTTCGCCGTTGTAGTTGGCCTCTGGCGTGAACGTGATCACGCCGTTGTTCAACGCAACGGTGCCGTGGGTGGCGTTCTGCACGCTGGTCAGCGTGAGGGCGTTGCCATCCACGTCGGAATCGTTCTTTAGCAGGGTGCTGGCGTTGATGGTCAACGCGGTGTCTTCGGCAGTGACCAATGAACCGGTGTTGCCGCTGGCGCCGAGCACGGTGTAAGCGGAGTCGGCAGCGCCCGCTGCTTTCACTTCCACTTTCAGCGCGGCGTTGCCGCCTTGGTCCCAGTAAACGATCTCGATCTGGTGCGCGCCGCCGGTGGGAATCGTGAAGTTGGCAGTGGTGGCTGCGGCACTGCGGTTGCCGTCGAACTTGACCACGTCCTGACCATCGATACGCAGGATAAAGCCGTCGTCCGAGGTCACTTTGAAGGTGTAGTTGCCGGCCGCCAGGCTGATCTGGCCGCTGAGCTTGATGATGGCGTCGCTGGTGTTGCCCGGGTCGGTCGACAGGCTGGCCTTGTCATTGCCCAGGAACGTTTGCAGGTTGGTGCCTTCACCCAGATTGGTGCTGACGCCACCGTAGTTCAGGTTGGTGGAAACGAACGTGGCATCCGGGGTTTTGCCCGCGATCAGCGACTCGACCTGGGAAATGGTCGCCAGGTTGGCGCCATTGCCTTGTGCATAACCGTAGTACTGGCCCGTCAGGCCCAGCACATAGGTGTCAGCCACGGCCACTGGCGCATCGTTGGTGCCGGTGACGTTGACGTTGATGACCTGCGTGGTGGTGCCGCCCAAGCCGTCGGACACGGTGGCCGTAAAGGTTTCCGTGCCGGTGCTGCCCGCGCCCAAGGCTTGGGTGGCTGGCTTGCTGTTGTCCAGGGTGTAGGTCCACACGCCGGCGCTGCTCATGGTCAGCGAACCGTAAGTGCCGGTGCCGTTGGCCACGCTCCAGGTGGTGCTTGAACCGTGGTCCGCATCGCTGGCCGTGAGGGTGCCGGTGGCCGACGGGGTGCCCGCCGTGGCAGCGCCCGCAGGCGTCAGGCCGGCCTCGACCACAGTGCCGGTCGCGGCGCTGGCGGCGGAAGTAACCACCGGTGCATCGTTGGTGCCGTTAACAGTGACGGTGATGACCTGCACCTTGCTGCCGCCCTGGCCGTCGGACACGGTGGCGTTGAAGGTTTCGGTACGGCTCTCGCCCACCGCCAACGCTTGGGTGGCCGGCTTGCTGTTATCCAGGGTGTACGTCCAGGCGCCAGCGGCGCTCAGGGTCAGCGAACCGTAGGTGCCAGTGCCGGTGCCGCTGGCCAGGCTCCAGCTGGTGCTGGAATCGTGGTCCACGTCGGTGGCCGTCAGGGTGCCGCTGGCCGTGGCGGTGCCAGCAGTGGCAGCACCGGCCGGGGTCAGACCGGCTTCGGTGACGGTACCGGCTGCGGCGGCAGCGTTCGAGGTGATAACCGGTGCGTCATTAGTGCCGGTGACGGTGATTACGGCGGTTTGCGCCACCACCGCGCCTTTGTCATCGATCACGTTGTAAGTGACGGTCAGCGTCTGCTGCTCGCCCGCTTTCAACGCCTGGAAGGCGCTGTTGCTTGGGTCGACGGTGAGCACGCTGCCCACGCGGGAAACGCCTGCCGGCAAGGTGCCGACGTTGGCCACGCTGAGGCTGGAACCGCTGTCCACATCGCTGGCGCCGGCCAGCAGGTTGACGGTGAAGCTGGCACCGTCTTCCACGCCCGAGGCGGTGACTGCGCCGCTGACTACAGGCGAATCGTTGGTGCCGGTGACGTTAACGGTGATTACCTGAGTCGCCGTGCCGCCCTGGCCGTCGGAGACGAGGGCCGTAAAGGTTTCTTTGCCAACCTGACCTTCTGCCAACGCCTGAGTCGAGGCCTTGGCATTGTCCAGCGTGTACGTCCACACGCCGACGGCGGTGAGTGCCAGCGTACCGAAGCTGCCGGCGCCGCCGTTTGGCAGGCTCCAGGTGGTGCTGGAATTGTGGTCGACATCGCTTGCGGTCAGCGTGCCAGTGGCCGACGGCGTGCCTGCGACCACAGCGCCCGGATCGGTATTGCCGGCTTCTACCACTGTGCCGGTGGCGGCAGCGGCGGAAGAGGTCACCACGGGCGCATCGTTGGTGCCGGTGATGGTGATCACGGCGGTTTGTGCTGTCTTGGCGCCAAACTGATCGGTCACGCTGTACGTGATGGTCAGCACCTTCGACTCGCCCACTGCCAGCGACTGGAAGCTGCTGTCGGATGGGTTAACGGTCAGGGTTGTGCCCGAACGGGTGACGCCCGCCGGCAAGGTGCCGACATCGGTCACGCTCAGCACGGCGCCGTTATCAACATCGCTGGCATTGGTCAGCAGATTGACGTTGAAGCTGGCGCTGTCTTCGGCGCCCGTCGCGGTCACAGCGCCGCTAACGGTTGGCGCATCGTTGGTGCCGGTCACGGTGATGGTCGCGGTTTGTGGGGTGACGGCGCCTTTGTCGTCTTCCACGTTGTAGGTCACGGTGATGACCTTGGTTTCGCCCTGCGCCAACGACTGGAAGCTGGCGTTGCTCGGGTTCACGGTCAAGGTGCTGCCCGACAGGCTCACCCCGGCCGGCAAGGCGCTGACGCCGCTGACTTTCAGCAGGGCGCCGGCATCCACATCGCTAGCGCCGGAGAGGAGGTTAACGACGATAGCCGCGCCATCCTCAGCGCCCGCCGCCGTCAGTGCCGCAGCGACGACTGGCGAATCGTTGGTGCCGGTGACATCGATCGTGATGACTTGGGTAGCAGTGCCGCCCTGGCCATCCGACACGGTCGCGATGAAGGTTTCTTTCCCGGTCTGGCCTTCAGCCAATGCCTGAGTCGCGGCGTTGGCGTTATCCAGCGTGTAGGTCCATACGCCAGCAGCGGTGATTGCCAGGGTGCCGTAGTTGCCGGCGCCGTTGGCGACAGTCCAGGTCGTAACCGAACCCTGATCAACATCACTGGCAGTCAGTGTGCCGGTCACGCTCGGTGTACCCGCCACGGTGGCGCCTGCATCGGTATTGCCAGCTTCCACCGCAGTGCCGGTCGCAGCAGCCGGGGAGGAGGTGACCACTGGCGCGTCGTTAACCGGCGTAACGCCGATGTTGATCACGCTATCAACGGTGCCGCCTTTGCCATCGGAAACGGTCACGGTGAAGGTGTCGGAGCCGTTGTAATTGCTGGCTGGCGAATAGGTGAACTTACCGTCCGTACCCACCAGCACCGAGCCGTTGGCCGGACCTGTTTTCAGGGTGTAAGTCAGGGTGTCGCCATCGGCATCGCTGCCCATCACGGCGCCAGTCAGCGGCGTGTCTTCGGCCGTGGTCAGCGCCTGGTTTTCAGTAATTGGCTTGTCGTTAACCGGCGTGACGCCGACGGTGATCACGCTATCAACGGTGCCGCCTTTGCCGTCGGAAACGGTGACGGTAAAACTGTCGCCGCCGTTGTAGTTACTGTTCGGCGTGTAGGTGAAAGTGCCGTCGGCATTCAGCGCGACGTTGCCGTTGGCGGCCGGGGTTTTCACGGTATAGCTGAGGCTGTCGCCATCCACATCGGTGCCGGTTACGGTGCCGGTCAGCGGGGTGTCTTCGGCAGTGGTAAGCGTTTGGTTGGCGGTAGTCGGTGCGTCGTTGACCGGCGTAACGCCGATGCTGATCACGCTATCAACCGTGCCGCCTTTGCCGTCGGCAACGGTGACGGTGAAAGTGTCGGAACCGTTGTAGTTGCTGTTCGGCGTATAGGTAAACGTGCCGTCGGCGTTCAGCGCGACGTTGCCGTTAGCGGCTGGAGTTTTCACGGTGTAGCTGAGGCTGTCGCCGTCGACATCAGTGCCGGTCACAGCGCCGGTCAGCGGGGTGTCTTCGGCAGTGGTCAGCGATTGGTTGGCGGTAGTCGGTGCATCGTTTACCGGCGTAACGCCGATGCTGATCACGCTATCAACAGTGCCGCCTTTGCCGTCGGAAACAGTGACGGTGAAGCTGTCCGAACCGTTGTAGTTGCTGTTCGGCGTATAGGTGAACGTGCCGTCGGCATTCAGCGCGACGTTGCCGTTGGCAGCCGGCGTTTTCACGGTGTAGTTGAGGCTGTCGCCGTCTACATCATTGCCGGTCACGGCGCCGGTCAGCGGCGTGTCTTCGGCAGTGGTAAGCGTTTGGTTGGCGGTAGTCGGTGCGTCGTTAACCGGCGTGACGCCGATGCTGATCACGCTATCAACCGTGCCGCCTTTGCCGTCGGCAACGGTCACGGTGAAGGTGTCGGAACCGTTGTAGTTGCTGTTCGGCGTGTAGGTGAACGTGCCGTCGGCATTCAGCGCGACGTTGCCGTTGGCGGCCGGGGTTTTCACGGTGTAGCTGAGGCTGTCGCCGTCTACATCAGTGCCGGTTACGGCGCCGTTCAGCGGGGTGTCTTCCGCGGTCGTCAGGGTTTGGTTAGCGCTGGTCGGTGCATCGTTTACCGGCGTTACGCCGATGCTGATCACGCTATCAACGGTGCCGCCTTTGCCGTCGGAAACAGTGACGGTGAAGGTGTCGGAACCGTTGTAGTTGCTGTTCGGCGTATAGGTGAACGTGCCGTCGGCATTCAGCGCGACGTTGCCGTTGGCGGCCGGGGTTTTCAGGTTGTAGCTGAGGCTGTCGCCATCGGCATCGCTGGCGGTCACGGCGCCGGTCAGCGGGGTGTCTTCGGCGGTGGTCAGCGATTGGTTGGCGCTGGTCGGCGCATCGTTTACCGGCGTAACGCCGACGCTGATCACGCTATCAACAGTGCCGCCTTTTCCGTCGGAAACAGTGACGGTGAAGGTGTCGGAACCGTTGTAGTTGCTGTTCGGCGTGTAGGTGAACGTGCCGTCGGCATTTAGCGCGACGTTGCCATTAGCAGCCGGGGTTTTCACGGTGTAGCTGAGGCTGTCGCCGTCGACATCAGTGCCGGTCACAGCGCCGGTCAGCGGAGTGTCTTCGGCAGTGGTCAGCGTTTGGTTGGCGGTAGTCGGTGCGTCGTTGACCGGCGTAACGCCGATGCTGATCACGCTATCAACCGTGCCGCCTTTGCCGTCGGCAACGGTGACGGTGAAAGTGTCGGAACCGTTGTAGTTGCTGTTCGGCGTATAGGTAAACGTGCCGTCGGCGTTCAGCGCGACGTTGCCGTTAGCGGCTGGAGTTTTCACGGTGTAGCTGAGGCTGTCGCCGTCGACATCAGTGCCGGTCACAGCGCCGGTCAGCGGGGTGTCTTCGGCAGTGGTCAGCGATTGGTTGGCGGTAGTCGGTGCATCGTTTACCGGCGTAACGCCGATGCTGATCACGCTATCAACAGTGCCGCCTTTGCCGTCGGCAACGGTGACGGTGAAAGTGTCGGAACCGTTGTAGTTGCTGTTCGGCGTGTAGGTGAAAGTGCCGTCGGCGTTAAGCGCGACGTTGCCGTTAGCGGCTGGAGTTTTCACGGTGTAGCTGAGGCTGTCGCCGTCGACATCAGTGCCGGTCACAGCGCCGGTCAGCGGGGTGTCTTCGGCAGTGGTCAGCGATTGGTTGGCGGTAGTCGGTGCGTCGTTGACCGGCGTAACGCCGATGCTGATCACGCTATCAACAGTGCCGCCTTTGCCGTCGGAAACAGTGACGGTGAAGCTGTCGCCGCCGTTGTAGTTGCTATTCGGCGTATAGGTGAACGTGCCGTCGGCATTCAGCGCGACGTTGCCGTTAGCGGCCGGCGTTTTCACGGTGTAGTTGAGGCTGTCGCCGTCTACATCATTGCCGGTCACGGCGCCGGTCAGCGGCGTGTCTTCGGCAGTGGTAAGCGTTTGGTTGGCGGTAGTCGGTGCGTCGTTAACCGGCGTGACGCCGATGCTGATCACGCTATCAACCGTGCCGCCTTTGCCGTCGGCAACGGTCACGGTGAAGGTGTCGGAACCGTTGTAGTTGCTGTTCGGCGTGTAGGTGAACGTGCCGTCGGCATTCAGCGCGACGTTGCCGTTGGCGGCCGGGGTTTTCAGGTTGTAGCTGAGGCTGTCGCCATCGGCATCGCTGCCGGTCACGGCGCCAGTCAGCGGGGTGTCTTCAGCGGTCGTGAGCGTTTGGTTGCCCACAATCGGCGCGTCGTTGTCGGGCGTAACGCCAATGCTGATGGTGCTGGTGGTGGTGCCGCCTTTGCCGTCGCTGACCAGGGCCTGGAAGCTGTCCGGGCCGGTGTAGTCCTTCACGGGCGTGTAGGTGAAGCTGCCGTTGGCATCGAGCGTCAGGGTGCCGTGGGCCGGGCCGCTGACCAGGCTGTAGGTCAGGGTGTCACCGTCAATGTCGGCGCCGGTTACGGTGCCGGTCAGCGGGGTGTCTTCTTCGGTGGTCAAGCTTTGGTTGGTGGCGGTCGGTGCGTCGTTTTCCGGGCGCACGGTAACGGTCAGCGGCAGGGTCGTGGTGGCGCTGCCGCCAGTCGCTTCGGAGGACGTGGCGCTAACGTGCAGCACGATGGTGCCGTTGAAGTTCGCCGGCGGCGTGAGCGTCAGGCTGCCTTTGGCCCAGCCGGTGATGTCCACCGGGCTGCCGGTGCTGGTCACGGTGTTGCCGTTGCCATCGCTCAGTACCGAGCCGGCCGGCGCGTCGTCGATGGTGATTTTGCTGATGCTTTCCGAACCGTCGGTGTCGGTCACCGCAGCGGTGATGCTCGACAAGCGAATGGCGTGATCTTCCAGGCCAACATTGACCTGCTGACCGAGGCTGATGTTGTCGAGCAGGCCGCCGACCGAGTTGCTGTCGGTGGCACGGAATTCCAGGGTGTAGTTGCCGGCCTTGTCGGCTGGCAGGGTGAAGCTGTAATTGGTCAGCCCGGCGGTGGTGCCGCTCAGGGTGCCGACTTTTACGCCGCCCCAGAACACGTCGATGCTCGAGCTTGCTTCCGAACCGCTGCGTGGCGAGTACTGCAATTGCACCACGAAGGTGTCGCCGGCTTGCGCGGCCACGGTGGTGTACAGGTTGCTGGCATCGCCTGGGTTGCGTTCCAGTTCAATGACCTGGTTGCTGCCGCTGCCGCCGTTGATGTAAGTGCCTTCGCTACCGACTTCCACAGCGTTGCCGCTGTTATCGGTGTGCCATTGGCCGCCGCCCAGCGAGCCCTCGGAAACGCTGTTGCTGAAACCGCCGCTCAGGTTGATTTCCTGGAAGTCGGTGGACGCCAGTTGGCTGCCGGCACCGAAGGTCAGGGTAGGCGCATCGGCCACTGGCGTGACGTTGATGGCGGCGCTGCCAGTGGTGGAGCTGGCGCCATTGTTGTCGATGGCTTTGAAGTCGAAGGTGGTGCTGCCGCCCCAGTTGGCGGTGGGCACGAAATACACCGGGCCGCTGACCACTTGGCCAACGCTGATGGCTTGCGTGCCGGCTGCATCGGAATACAGGGTGCCGTGGTCCGGGAGCGATTCAATCGAGTAGCTGGTGACGGTGCCGTCGACGTCGCTGCCGCCCAGGGTGACGGCAATCGGCGCCGCCGAATCTTCATTGCCGCTGGCGACCACGGTGCTGCTGGCAACCGGTGCGTCGTTGGTGCCGTTGATGGTCACGGTCACGGTGGTCGGCGTGCCATCGGCACTGACTACGGTGAAGGTGTCGCTGACGCTCTGGCCGACGTTCAGGTTGTTGTAGGCCGAGTTGGCCTGGTAGGTCCACGCGCCGTTGGCGTTGACGCTAAAGGTGCCGTAGGTGCCAGCGGTGTTGGTTTGCGCGGCGAAGGTGGCGGGGCTGTCGATGTCGGTAATGCTCAGCGTGCCGCCGGTGGTGATGGCGGCATCGGTTTCGGCCACGGCGACGTTGGCCGGAGTGAGCACGGCAGCATCGTTGACCGGGTTGACGTTCACGGTGACGGTTGCGGTTTCAGTCACGCCGCCCGAGGTCACGGTGTAGGTGAAGGTGTCGGTGCCGTTGTAGTTGGCGGCTGGCGTGTACACCAGCGTGCCGTCGGCGTTGAAGGTCACGCTGCCATGGGCGCCTTGGGTTACCGAGGTCACAGCACGGCCGGCGTTTTCGAAATTGTCGGCAGTGCCGCCGCCCACGCCGGTGATGGCGTTGAAGGTGAGCACGTTGTCTTCGTTGACGCTGACGGTATCCGGGCGGATGTCGGCCACGGCATCAACGCGAATGGCGACGTTGCTGTTGGTGGTCAGGCTGCCGTCGGTGCTGCTGATTTTCAGGTTGTCGACGCCGTTGTAGTCGGCGGTCGGCTTGTAGTTCAGGCCTTGCAAGGCGGCGTTGATGGCCGCCGAGCTGCCGCTGAGCACCAGGCTGCCGGTGCCATTGCCGGTCACGGTGACGCCGCCGGCCAATGGGCCGAGGGTCAGGGTGCCGTGGTCGACGTTCAAGGTGGTGGTCAGGTTGGCGCTGTCGATGTCGCCGGTGGCGATGCTGTTGCCACGCAGCACAGAAAACACTTTGCTGGTGTCTTCGCTGGTGACCTGCACGCTGCTCGGCGCGGTAATGAATGGCGCGTCGTTGACCGGCGTGACGTTGATATTCAGCGTGGCGGTGCTGGTGGCAGTGCCGTCGCTCAAGGTGTAAGTCACGGTCGGCACCGGGCCGTTGTAGTTGGCAACCGGGGTAAAGGTGAAATCACCGTTGGCGCTGATGGTCAGCTTGCCGACGATTGTGTTCAGGGTTTCGCCGGCGTTGGCGCTGAAGGTAAACGGGCCAACCGAGTAGCTGAATTTGGTTACCGACAGCACGGCGCCTGCGTCCACGTCGCTGTCGTTGCTGATCACGTTGCCGGTGATCACCGTGTCTTCGCTGCCCGACTTCACGTCGGCCACGGCTACCGGTGCGTCGTTGCGGCCGTCGATGGTGATGGTGGCCGTCGTTGGCGTAACGCCGCCGTTGCTGTCAATGACGTCGTAGGTGTAGTTCAGCACCACCTGCTGGCCGGCAGCCAAATAGGTGTAGGCGTTCGGGTTGACGCTCAGGGTGCCGTCGGCATTCAGCGATACGCCGGCAGTGTTGCCGCCGCTGGTTTCCTGCAGATTGGCCACGCTGAGGCTGTCGCTCAGGTCTACGTCGGTGGCGTTTTGCAGCAGGTTAACGCTGAGCGGGGCAGCGTCTTCGTTGGTCGCGGCACTCACAGCAGCACTGACCACGGGCGCATCGTTGACGCCGTCGATGGTGAGGGTGGCGCTGGCCGGGGTAACGCCGCCGTTCTGGTCGACCACGTTATAGGTGTAAGTGAGGGTGACGCTCTCGCCGGCGGCCAGGTAGTTGTAGGCACCGGGGGTCACGCTCAGGGTGCCGTTGGCATTGATGGTGACGCCTGAAGCATCGCCTGCGCCGGACTGGGCAACATTGGTCACGCTGACCACATCGCCCTTGTCGACATCGCTGGCGTTGGCGAGCAGGTCGACCGTCAGGCCGCCGGCGTCTTCGTCGGTGGTAACGGTGACATCGCCGCTCACCACCGGGGCATCGTTTACGCCGGTGATGGTCAGGGTCAGCACGTTGTTGCTGGTCAGGCCACCGCTGTCGGTGACGGTGAACGGCACGTTAATGGTCAGCTGTTCGCCGGCCGCCAGGTTCTGGTACGCCGCATTGCTTGGGTCGATGGACCAGGTGCCATTGCCGTTCAGGGTGAAACCGGCTGGCGCGGCGGCGCCGGCTTGCAGGGTGAAGGTTTGGGTGTCGCCGGTATCAACGTCGCTGGCGGTCAGTTGGCCAGAGACGATGGCGCCGTCTTCTGTGGCGCTGCCGTTGGCGGCATCGGCAACCGGTGCATCGTTAACCGGCGTCACGCCGATGTTCACGGTCAGGGTGTCGCTGGCGCCACGGCCATCGGTCACCACCACCTGGAAACTGTCGGGGCCGTTGTAGTTGGCCACCGGGGTGTACACCCAGACGCCTTGCGGGCTCAGCGTCAAGGAACCGTTCGCCGGGCCCGTGCCGACCAAGGTGTACGTCAATGCGTCGCCGTTGTTGTCGACGGCAGTGAAGGCGCCATTGAAGGTCACGTCTTCGTCGGTAGTGACGTTAATTGTCGGACTTGCATCATTTCCGTCGGCAGTGACGAAACGCGGCGCCACGTTTTGCTCGGCGCCGAACGCTTGCTGCTGAACAACCCCATCACCGTCCGTCGTGTTGCTGAAGTTGATACCGATCTCAGGCTGCACTTCGCCTGCGGTTTCGCTCAGCAATACAAAGCTGCGGCCACCACCGGCTGCACCACCGGCCGCGCCACCCGCGCCAGGGCCAGCAGCGGTAGCCGGGAGGTCTTGAGTCGGGTCGGCGCCGGCGACGATGGCGCGCTGCACATCCACCACTTCGGCACGGGCCTCGGCGGCGCTTTGTGCCGTCGCTTCGGTGATGGGGCTCGCGGCATCGGCGCTGCTCCACTGCGTGTCGCGGCCCAGGTCGAGCATGCGGCCGTCGGCCAACTCCAGTGTGACCATGCCGCCGGCACCGGTATCCAAAGTGTCGCCTACATACAAACGGTCGCCTTCAACCAGCACGCGATGAGCGCCCTCGGCGGATGTCGCGATGACTTGGCCAACAATGCTTTTAACGATGGCGACGACGGTGCTCATGTGAAGACTCTCCCTGGAAACTCAGGTAAACGGCAGTGCAAAGGGGTGGTTTGGGTCAAGCGGCCGAACGAATAGCAGCGAATAAGGCAAGGATCTTGCCAGTACAAATAGTCTTAAAATTGGCGTCAGTAACTTGGCGTAAATGTCGATTTGTTCATCTTTTTGCCAAACTATTGACCAATTTTGCGACATCCTAAACAATCCATTCCGTAATGTCACTTTGATAGTAGTGTGGAATCGGACGGTTGGAATTGAGAAGCCGGTCTCACTTATTTTTTGGCATCAAAACCAGTAAAACATCTGCCGCTGTCGTGCCCATCACAAGCCTGTAGTTGGCGTCCGTAGTAGGTTTCAGGGGAAATACTCACCATGCGTTTTGGTCTTTTTGCGTTGCTGCCGCTTGCGGTAAGTGCCAGCTTTTCTGTGTCCGCTCAGTCGCTTCAGGAGGCCATGCAGCAAGCGGTCACCGATCACCCTGAGGTTCACGCGGCAGTTAACCGGCGCCTGGCCGCTGACTCCGGCTTGCGCGCTGCCCAAGGCGGCTACCTGCCTAAAGTGGATGTATTAGCCGGTTATGGCCGCGAAGGCACCGACAATCCCTCCAGCCGCGCCGAGGCTGGCAGCAACGATTGGAATACCCTGAACCGCGGTGAATCCACCGTTCGCCTGAGCCAAATGCTGTTCGACGGTTTCGCCACCTCCAGCGAAATCGGCCGCAACAAAGCCACTGTCAACTCTCGCGCTTACGCCTTGCTCAACACCTCCGAGCGCACGGCGCTGAGCGTTGCCCAGGTGTACCTGGAAATGCTCACCCGTCAGGAACTGGTGCGCCTGGCTCAAGACAACCTCACCAGCCACGAACGCATTCACGACCAGATTCGCCTGCGCACCGACCGTGGCGTAGGGCGTTTGGCCGACCTCAACCAGGCCGAAGCGCGCCTGGCCCAGGCCCGCAACAACCTGATCACCGAGCAGACCAATCTGGTCGATGCGCAAACCAACTTCTACAGCGCCGTGGGCGCCGACCCGGTTGACCTGCAACAGCCCGCCACCGGCGTGCAACTGCCGGAAACCCTGGCTCAGGCGCGTCAGCAGTTGATCGAAAACAGCCCCGTGCTGCGCTCGGCCGAAGCCGATATCGCCGCCGCTGAAGAGCAATACAACGCTGCCAAATCCACCTACTACCCACGTTTCGACGCCGAGTTGGGCCGCTCCGCCAACAACGATATCGACGGCCAGGACGGTCACTACAACGAATGGGAAGCCATGGTGCGCATGCGCTACAACCTCTACAGCGGCGGCAGCGACAAGGCCACCCTGGAAGCGCGTTCCTACCAGGCCGGTGAGGCGTTGGACATCCGCAACAACGCCCTGCGCCAGCTCAACGAAGAACTGGGCCTGGCCTGGAACGCCCTGAGCAACGCCCGCGCCCAGCTGCCGATCGCACAGAAATACGTCGACGAAACCAGCGAAGTGCGCAACGCCTACCAGAAACAATTTGGTCTGGGCGAACGCACCCTGCTGGACTTGCTCGACAGCGAAAACGAGCTGTTCAGCGCCCAGCGCCGTCTGGCCGAAATCAAATTGGCCGAGCAATACACCCAGTACCGCCTGCAAGCCACCCTCGGCACCTTGCTGAAAAGCCAGGGCGTGGTCGCGCCGATGGAGACGGTGGTGCAGAACGACGTGAAGCCGAAGATTGCGTTGCCGGGGTTGAACTGATTCCGCCAGCGCCTTCAAAAGCTCGCGGCTGAAGCCGCTCCTACAGGGTGCGATGTGCCTCTGTGGGAGCGGCTTCAGCCGCGAGTGGTTTATGCAGGAAACCTCAACTCGCCCCCTCGCCGACAACCAGCTAAAGTCCAGGCACCCTTGTTGCATTGCCCTACATCGTCATCAGACGTTGCCGATACAACTGGCTCAAGTACACCCCACCTCCAGCGTCAAGAGTGTTTAGCGTGGAATCAGACGTTCGCCCCACCCAGCCTCACCATGATCCCCGTGCTCAGCATGACGACCCTTTGCTCGACAGCCTCATGTCGCTGTGCGCGCTGCATCAGAAACCTGTCAGCCGCGCCATGCTTACCACCGGTCTGCCGCTGCCGGCCCAGCGCCTGAGCGCCGATTTACTGCCACGCGCCGCTGCCCGCGCCGGGCTGCAAGGCCGTTTGCTGCAACGCAAACTGGCGCAAATTCCAGCCATGGCGTTGCCCGCCATGCTGCTGCTTAAAGACGGCCGCAGCGCCATTCTGGTGGCCATCGACGCCACGTACGCACGCCTGCTGCTGAGCGAAAGCGACGGCGGCGAAGTGCAAGTGGCCGTAGAAAAACTGCAGGCCGACTACAGCGGCCAAGTGTTCTTCGCCCAGCCGCAACACAAATTCGACGCCGACAACGGCTCGCTCATTCCGCGCACCTCGTCGTGGTTTCGCGACACGCTCAAGCGCTCGCGCTGGCTGTACGCCGACGCCATCGCCGCCAGCCTGCTGATCAACGTCATCTCGCTCGGCGCGCCGCTGTTCGTGATGAACGTGTACGACCGCGTAGTGCCCAACCAGGCCGCCGCCACCTTGTGGGTGCTGGCCATCGGCATCAGTGGCGCGTACCTGTTCGACATCCTGCTGAAAAGCCTGCGTGGGCTGTGCCTGGACCTGGCCGGCAAGAAAACCGACCTGATCATTTCCGCCACGCTGTTCGAACGCATCGTCGGCATGTCGATGAAATATCGCCCCAAGCGCGTCGGCAGCTTTGCCCAGAACATTCATGAATTTCAGACCCTGCGCGATTTCCTCGCCTCGCTGACCCTCACCAGCCTGATCGACCTGCCCTTCACCTTGCTGGTGCTGCTGGTGATTGCGCTCTTGGGCGGGCACCTGGTGTGGATTCCGGTGATGGCCTTTCCCCTGGCCTTGCTGATCAGCTGGGCGCTGCAAAAGCCGCTCACCGAAACCATCGAGCGCAGCATGGCGCTGGCCGCTGAGCGGCAATCCAGCCTGATCGAAACCCTCGCCGGTCTCGACGCGGTGAAGGTCAACAACGCCGAAAGCGAACGCCAATACCAGTGGGAGCAAACCATCGGCACCCTCAGCCGCCTGGAACTGAAGGCGCGCATGCTGTCGAACCTGGCCATGAACTCGACCATGCTGATTCAGCAGTTGGCCGGGGTGATCATGATTATTTTCGGCGTGTACCAAATCATCGACGGCAACCTCAGCATGGGCGGCCTGATCGCCTGCTACATGCTCAGCGGCCGCGCGCTGGGCCCGCTGTCGCAACTCTCCGGTCTGCTTAGCCGTTATCAGCAAGCCAAGGTCACCATGGCCTCGGTCGACCAGATGATGGACCTGCCGCAAGAGCGTCAATCCGACGACCGCCCGCTGACTCGTCAGCGCGTGCAGGGCGCCATCGAACTGCGCCAGCTCAACTTCAACTACCCGCAGCAGCAGAACACCGCGCTGATCAACATGAACCTGGTGATTCGTCCGGGCGAGAAGGTCGGCATCATCGGCCGCAGCGGCTCGGGCAAAAGCTCGCTGGCCAAGTTGATCGTCGGCCTGCATCAAGCCGACTCCGGCAGCCTGCTGATCGACGGCGTGGATATGCGCCAACTCGACATCAGCGAACTGCGCCACAACATCGGCTACGTGCCGCAAGACATCCACCTGTTCAGCGGCACCTTGCGCGACAACCTGGTCAGCGGCGCCCGCTACGTGGAAGACGAACTGGTGCTACAAGCGGCCGAACTGGCCGGTGTGCATGAATTTGCCCGCCTGCACCCGCAAGGCTACGAACTGCAAGTGGGCGAGCGCGGCCATCAGCTGTCCGGCGGCCAGCGCCAGAACGTCGCCCTGGCCCGCGCGCTGCTACTCGACCCGCCGATTTTGCTGCTCGACGAACCCACCAGCGGCATGGACAACACCGGCGAAGTGCACCTCAAACAACGCCTGCAAACGATGATCGCCAACAAAACCGTGCTGCTCATCACCCACCGTTCTTCCATGCTCGACTTGGTGGATCGCCTGCTGATTATCGACAAAGGCCAGATCATTGCTGACGGGCCAAAAGGTGCCGTTATGGACGCTCTGAAGAAGGGGCAAATCAGTGTCGCTTAAAAGCCTCGCCCGTTACTTCAAAGGCCGTGACTCGCTCGAAGGCGAGCCGCTGCCAGAACTCAGCAAAGCCCTGGTTGAAGATGCTCCGCGCGTGGTGCGGCTGACCATTTGGGGCCTGATCGCCTTCTTCGTATTTATGTTCGGCTGGGCGCATTTCGCCCAGATCGATGAAGTGACGCGTGGCGACGGCAAAGCCATTCCGTCGTCAAAAATTCAGAAGATCCAGAATCTGGAAGGCGGCATCGTTGCCGAGCTGTTTGTGCACGAAGGGCAGATCGTCAAAGTCGGCGACCCGCTGGTGCGCCTCGACGACACCCGCTTTGTTTCCAACGTCGGCGAAACCGAAGCCGAGCGCCTCGGCTGGCAACTGCGCGTCGACCGTCTGGTGGCGGAAACCGAAGGCAAGCCGCTGGTCATCAACCCGGAAATCAGCAGCAAAGTGCCAAGCCAGGCCGCCAGCGAACTGGCCCTGTACCAAAGCCGCCAGCAGCAACTCAGCGACGAAGTGGCCGGTCTGCAACAGCAGCTTGTGCAAAAGCAGCAGGAACTGCGCGAGTTTCAATCCAAGCAGGAGCAATACCGCAACAGCCTGACCCTGCTGCGCCAGGAAATCGCCATGAGCGAGCCGCTGGTGGCCCAGGGCGCGATTTCGCAAGTGGAAGTGCTGCGCCTCAAACGCGCCGAAGTGGAAAACCGTGGGCAGATGGATGCCACCAGCCTGGCCATTCCCCGCGCGCAATCGGCCATCACCGAAGCCGAGCGCAAAATCGACGAAACCCGTGGCAAATTCCGCAGCGACGCCCTTACCCAACTCAACGAAGCGCGCACCGAACTCTCCAAATCCCAAGCCACCGGCCGGGCCCTGGAAGACCGCGTCAACCGCACCCTGGTCACTTCGCCCGTGCGCGGCATCGTCAAGAGTTTGCTGGTCAACACCATCGGCGGCGTGATCCAGCCCGGCAGCGACCTGGCCGAAGTGGTGCCGCTGGACGACACCCTATTGGTAGAAGCGCGCATCCGCCCGCAAGACATCGCCTTCCTGCACCCCGGCCAGGAAGCCGTGGTGAAATTCACCGCCTACGACTACACGATCTACGGCGGCCTGAAAGCCAAACTCGAACAAATCGGCGCCGACACGGTGACCGACGAAGACGGCAAAACCACCTACTACCTGATCAAACTGCGCACCGATAAAAGCCACCTTGGCACCGAGGAAAAACCGCTGCTGATCATTCCTGGGATGGTCGCGTCGGTGGACATCATCACGGGCAAGAAGAGCATCTTGAGCTATTTGCTGAAACCGATTTTGCGGGCGAAAGCTGAGGCGTTGCGCGAGCGGTGACAGATCAAGGGCATCGCGGCTAAAGCCGCTCCCACAGGTTTAGCGCCGGTGGCTTTGGATCTGTTTTTGATCTGGCTTGTGATCCACCCCGCACCGTTTATCGCAGGCCGAGTGGAGTCGTTGCGTAGGGGGTGGAGCGGCCGGGAGCCGCGAAAGGCGTGTCGGGCCAAGGATGGCCCGTCTCGCCGACCCCCGGAGCGGCGACGGAGCGAGGGAAGTCGGAGCGCAGCGTAGACCCAAGGTAGGGGCTTGTACGAGACAACCACATGGGTAACAAAAGTGTTCAATCACATGGGTGACACTTTCAAGGATAGATACCCATCCTTCTGCTCCCTTTCGTCCAGCCTACCTATCACAACCGGGCCGAAATGAACGGCCCAAAGATCATCGCCAATTTGCTCCAGCCCAATTAGTTCGTGCCTTAAAAGATACCCCACATAAATGCGCATACCGTGGCGATTGATGATCCCGCTGCAGTCGGCCCGGTGCGGTTCGACATAGCCAGGATATGTCGGCTCCGGCAAGCGTTCCGGGTATGGCCGTGGCGAATTCTGGTAATGGGTTTTGGGCGTGCTCTGGTTTAGCGCTTCGTGCGGCCGCTGCTCATTGTAATTATGACGAAACAGGTCGAACTGCCTTTGCTGCTCCGCCATATGCGCAGAACAGGGGTGAGTGACGGCCCGTTTCAGCGTCCGATGCATACGTTCGTGGCGCCCATTCTGTTCGGGGCGGCCAGGTGCTATTCGTTCAGGAATGATGCCCAGCCGTAGCCACCAAATGGAGAGTTGGCTTAGACCTGTTTTGCCAGCGCTAGCGAAGGGGGTGCCGTTGTCTGTTCGCAGGCGCGAAGGTAATCCGTAGCAGCGAAACAAATCTTCGAAAGCCGACTTGGTCTCCTTTAGCCGTGTGCCGGACATGCCTTCGCAAGCCAGCAGAAAACGACTGGCGTGATCCATCACCGTCAACGGATAACACCACTTCCCGTCCTGAGTCAGGAACTGACCTTTGTAGTCGGCGCTCCAGAGTTCATTAGGTTCGTTGGTCGATTTAAGCGGCTTTGGATAGCTAGGTACCCGCTTACGAAGCCGGCGGGGCGTGACCAATCCCGCCTGTTTGAGGATGCTGTAGATCGTGGTCCGGGAAGGACTTTGCCCAGGATATCGCTGCTCCACGAGTGCCTGGATCTTCTTCGGCCCCAGTTCAACCGCAGATCGGCGCCTTAGATCAAGGATGTACTCGCGGATAACAAATGGCGTGCACACCTGTTCGCGACGCCGCCGACTTTGCTCAGCCAACCCCTCCATGCCGGCTAAGTTGTAGCGTTCCACCCACTTGTAGCCGGTCTTTCGACTGATGCCGAAGTGCTCGCACAACGCAGTGAAGCTGCTGACCTGCCTGAGGTAATCAGCAATGAACAACACTTTCTCGTCCATAGGTTTCAGTTCTCGCCACGGCATGAGGGCACCCTCCTGAGGGAGACCCCATTAGGTTAAAAACTGTTACCCATGTGGTTGAACTGATTTGTTACCTATGTGGGTGAGTCGTACCGGCTAGCGTTTTTGGTTACTTTTGTCGCAATGACAAAAGTGACTCGCGCGTAAGGCGCGAAACCAAAACGTCCAGCACACGCGGTAATGAATACCTCCACACCGCAAAAATGCCCCCAACTGTGGGAGCGGCTTTAGCCGCGATGCCCTTGACCTTCACCCCCGCAACACCGCCAACAAGGCACTCGGCGCCAACCCCGTCCAGCGTTTAAACGAGCGCCGAAAATTCGTCGCGTCGTGAAAGCGTAAATGACTGGCCACTTCATCATTGCTGTAGCCCTTCAATTGATACAGATACAACGCCACCAACATCCGAATCTGGTCGTGCTGTTCCTGATAGCTGGTGCCATGTTTGTGCAGTTTGCGTTTCAGTGTGGCCGGGCTCATGGCAAACGCGGCGGCCGCGTGGTCGAGGTTGGGCGCTTCGCGTACGTGGCGAAATAACCAGCGCTGCAAGGTGTCGAGCAAACTCGCCTCGGCACCCAAATCATGCAGTTGCTGACGGGCCTGTTGGCAGGCGACCTGCGCGGTGCTTTGCACGGTTTGCGGCCAGGCGCGGGTGAGGTATTCGCGCGGCAGGCGCAGCAGGTTGTAGGGTCGGTTGAAGTGCAGGTCTTCACCGAGGTTGACCCAGTACTGTTCGATATAGCGCGGCGGCGCCTGGCGGAAGTGGCATTGCCAGGGCAGGTGCTCACCGCCCAGGCGCCGGCTCATGGCGACCACGGCGGTCATGTTGGCTTCGAGCAGAAACCGCGCCTGGCTGCCGGCGCCGCAGCTGTCGAGCCAGTACACATAGGCGTGCTGTTCATCCAGCAATAAGCGCGGGCTCAGCAGGGGCGAGAGCAGGGCGCGTAATTCGCCGAGCAGTTCCAAGGCTTGTTGCAGATTATTGGCCAGCGCCAAGGCCTGGCTGGCGGCGCCGTGGTGGCCGGGCAGCAGGCGTTGGCCGAATAGAAAGCTGGAGTCGTCAGCGCCGAGCAAGCGCTGGGCGTTGTCGATCAGGGTGAGAAATTGCGTGGGGCTGATCAGCGTCTCGGCGTTGGACACGTCTTCCACGAACAAGCCGGTGCCGCGCAGCAGTCGGTGGCTGTCGATGCCGCGCGACAGGCACAGTTCGATCAACGTTGCCGGCTGCTGATGCGCGGCGATGATGCGGCTGTCGCTTTCGTACCAGGGGCAAGGCACGGTCATGGCTGCCTCACGCGCTCAGGGCCAACGGCCGCTTGGCTTTGGCCAACGCCAGGTTGAGCCGTTGCAGCAGGCTGTCCGGGGTTTCCTGCAGGGCCATGACCGTGGCGACCGTTGCGCTCAGTTGAATGCGTTCGCCGTGCTGGCGCGACTTGTGCGCCAGGTGCCGCACGGCCTCGGCCAACTCGCCGGCGAACTGCGTGGCCAGGGTTTCGCCGGTGGCCGGCAGCAGCACTACAAAGCGGTCGCCAGCCAGGCGGCAGAGCAAGTCTTGTTGGCGCAGGTTGAGCAGCAGAAGCTGGGTCATGGCTTGCAGCACGCGGTCGCCTTCGTCGTGGCCGTAGCGCTGGTTGATGCCGTCGAAGTTGTTGATATCCACCACCACCAGCGACAGTGGCTGTTGCGCCTGGGCGCTGTGCTGCACGCTCAATTGCAGTTGCCGACGCAGGTAGTCGGCACCGCCCAGCGGGGTGAGTTTGTCGAACAGCCGATGCTCGCGGAACAGGCGCTCGCGCTTTTCCATTTGCTGGGAAATGGCCAGTTGTTCGTGGTGCCAGTGGTAGATGCCGTAGGTCAGAAATAGCAAGCCCACGGGCATCGGCCCCGACTCCAGCCAGTGATCCCACACCACGCTGTCGGGCAGGCGAATAAATTCGTCGAGCAGGTCGATCCACCAGGAAAAGAACACGCAGCTCAGGCCGATGGCGAGCAGGTTGGTCACCCGTCCGGCCGGGCGGCTTTTCAGGATCAGCCCCAGCCAGACCAGCGCCAACAACGCCGAACCGCCTTCGCCGATCACATCGAGCCACACCCATTCGGCCATCGCCTTTAAATCGCCCGCCGCCAGGTGCAACAGCAAGCCGAGGTTGGCGGCGAGAAACAGCGCCGTGAGTTTCAGGCGGTGGTGGTGAAGAAGGTTGGACATCGACGGGCTCCCGGAAGGCGGCGAACCTGAGTCCCTGTAGGAGAGGCTTCAGCCTCGATGCGCTTAATCGCAAGCGCATCGAGGCTAAAGCCTCTCCTACAAGAAGCCAGGTCGCCGAACTGATGCCGCTCAGCTAACCAGCGCTTTATGACGCTCAGGTTGCAGCGGGGGAGGTCAATTGGGCTCAGGCATTCGTGCGGTTTTTTTGTGCCACGACGGCGCGCTGCCATAAGCCGTGGCCCGTGGCCGGAAAACGGCGGGTCATTTCAGCCCATTTACCCTGCGTAACCCCGCCAAACCCCCGGTTTTACTGGGTTGGCGTCCCGCGCTGTCACAGAAGCGTCATGGCCGCTGCCTAGCGTGTCGCTCCACTTGCCGGGTCCTGCCGGCCTCTTGGGGAGTTACCGATGACCAGAAGTTTTCGCCACGCCCGCCGCGCCGGGCATGCTCTTAGTGCTCTGACCCTGGCGATGGCCGCCAGCGCCGCGTGCGCCGTCGAGCCGTCGGAGACCGAGCACGTCAACGTGGTCGGCCAGGCCGTGAGCATGGACAAAGCGATCAAAGAGCAGCGCACCTCCGATGCCGTGAAAAGCGTGGTCAGTGCCGACGGCGTCGCCCAGTTGCCCGATGAGAACGTCGCTGAAGCGGCGCAGCGGTTGCCGGGCGTGAGCGTTGAGCGCGACCAGGGCGAAGGACGTTTTGTCAGCGTGCGCGGCCTGGGGCCAGACCTGAACAGCGTTAGCATCAACGGCACGCTGATTCCCTCGCCCAACAGCGGCACCCGCGCGGTGGCGTTGGACGTGCTGCCTTCCGAGCTGGTGCAGTCGCTGAGCGTGATCAAAACCCTTACCCCGGACATGGACGCCAACTCCCTCGGCGGCACCATCGAGGTCCAAAGTCTTTCCGCGTTCGACCATAAAGGCCTGTTCTACACCGGCAGCGTCGAGGGCAGTCACGACGACAACACCGGCCAGAACAGCCCGAAAGTGTCCGGCGCAGTAAGCGACCGTTTCAGCCTGGGCGAGGGCACCAACAACTTTGGCGTGGCGGCAGCGGTGAGCTGGGGCAAGCGTGACTTTGGCTCCGACAATGTCGAAACCGGCGGCGCCTGGGACTTCACCGATGGCGCCAAGCTGGAAGAATTCGAACAGCGCGACTACGACATCACCCGCGAGCGCACCGGCCTGGGCTTGAACTTCGACTACCAGGCCGACGACTACAACAGCTATTACCTGCGCACCCTTTACAGCCGCTACAAAGACAGCGAAACCCGCAACGCCGCCGGCGTCGAATTTGCCGATGCGCAAGCCGCTGGCGAGCTAGGCGAAAGCGAAGGCTGGCGCGAGCTGAAAAGCCGTGAGGAAACGCAAAAGATTCAGAGCTACGTGCTCGGCAGCGAGCACCTGCGTGGCGACTGGACCATCAACGCCCAGGCCGGCTGGAGCGAGTCCAGCGAAGACAGCCCCGGCCATATCGCCTCGGCCACGTTTGAGGGCACCGACGATTTCGCCGACAGCGGTTTTAGCAGCACGCGCAAACCGCGTTTGAACATTGGCAGCGACTTCTACAACCCGGCTAATTTCGAACTCGACAGCGTGGAGTGGGAAGAGCAGAACACCACCGACACCGAGAAAAACATCAAGCTCGATTTCGCCCGCGACTACGAGCTGGCCGGCAACACGGCGCAGGTGAAGTTCGGCGGCAAACTCAGCCGCCGCGACAAAGACAACGACACCGACAGCTGGGCGTATGAGGACTTCGACGACTTTGGCATCACCGACGACGAGCTGTCGCTGACTCAATTCACCAAGGGCACCGTGCACTACGGTCTGGACAATTTCGGCCCCGGCATCAGCGCGGGCTCGATCAAACACCTGCTCGGTCGGCTGGACCGCAGCGAGTTTTATGACGAGGAACAGTCGCGGGTAAACGACTTCGACATGAGCGAAGACATCAATGCCGCGTACCTGATGCACACCGTCGACGTCGATGACTGGCGCATCATCGCCGGCCTGCGCTACGAGGGCACCGAGTTCAAGGCCAAAGGCACCGGCATTGAAGACGGCGATTTCGTCTCCAGCGAAGCCGACAGAAAGTACGACCACTGGTTGCCGGGCCTGCACGTGCGTTACCAGATCGACAAGCAAACCCAGGTGCGTTTCGCCTGGACCAACACCGTGGTGCGCCCGACCTTCGAGCAACTGGCGCCGGGGTTTGTGATTGATGGCGATGAGGCCGAATTCGGTAACCCCGACCTCGACGCGCTGGAGTCGAGCAACTTCGATTTGGGCATCGAGCACTACCTGAATGACGACGGCGTGGTCTCGGCTTTCGTGTTCTACAAAGACATCGAAAACTTCGTCTACAACACCGACCTGGCCGGCACCGGTCGCTGGGCCGCGTTCGATCAGGCCAACACCTTCGCCAACGGCAACAGCGCCGATCTGTACGGCCTGGAATTGGTCTGGCAGCAGAAGTTCAGCAGCCTGCCGGCGCCCTGGAATGGCTTGCTGATGGGCGCCAACGCCACCTTCAGCCGCTCCGATGCGCAGATTGAAGGGCAGGGCCAAAAGCGCGATATCGACTTGCCGTTTCAGTCCGACAGCGTTGGCAACCTGATGCTCGGGTGGGAAAACGACAAGCTCAGCCTGCGCCTGTCGGCCAACTACAAATCCGACTACCTGTTCGAAGTCGCGTCGGTCGACGACAAAGCCCACGACCTGCACGTGGACGATCAGACCTTTGTCGACTTCACCGCGCGCTATTTCCTGACCAAGAACCTGCAACTGTCGTTCGAGGCGCAAAACCTCACCGACGAGTCGTACTACGTGTACACCGGCAGCCGTTCCTACAACGCGCAGTACGAGGAATACGGCCCGACGTACAAGCTCGGCCTGACCTTCACCCACTTCTGATCCAGCCCGCGCGCCCCCCGTGCGGGGCGCCGTGGCGTGTGCGTTTTGTTTAAGGACACCGTGAATGACACCGTTGTTTAGCACCCCCTGGTTTGCTCCCACTTTGCTGGCCGCCGCGTTGCTGCTGGCCGGCTGCGATGGGCTGCCGAAAACATCCGAAACCAAGCCAACCGTCAGCCTGTCGCCCTGGGGCGCGTCGGCAAAAGTGAAGGCCGAAGACGTGCGCTTTTTGCCGGCCGATGTACGCGACGGCAGCGACCTGCGCCTGGCCGCCAGCGAGCGCAATGGTTTGTTGTTGCTGACCGGCGATGGCGCCGAGCTGGCACGTTTGCCGGGCGCTTATAACGGGCTCGACAGCCGCTCTCTGGGCAACGACGTGCTGGTGGCCAGCGTCGACGGCGCCACCCAACAAGCGGCATTGGTGGTGCTCGACCCGCGCACGCGTGAGTGGGGCAAACCGCTGTTGTTGCCGGCGCGCGATTACGCCGTGTCGGGCCTGTGCCTGTACCGCGACGAAGCCGCCAACCTGCACCTGTTTCTGCTCGGCGAAGACGGTAAGGGCGAGCAATGGCTAGTGGGCAGCGGCGCACGCATGAACAAGGAACCGCTGCGCCTGCGTGGCCTGCCAACGCCACCGGGCGCCGAGTATTGCCATGCCGATGACGCCGCCAATCGCCTGTATGTGAACGAAGAAAACGTCGGCCTGTGGGCGTTCTCGGCGGCGCCGGAAGCCGATACCGCACGGGTGCCGGTGGATATGCGCGCGCCGTTCGGCAGCCTGGCCGGCAGCCCGCAAGCGATGGTCAGCGTGCCGGGCGGGTTGGTGGCGTTGGACGCCGAAAGCGCCACGTTGAATCTGTATCAGCAAGACGCCGAGCAGTGGAAAAGCGTCGCCAGCCTGCACCTCGATGGCCTCACGGAGCCCGAGCGCCTCGACGCCCGCGTGACTGCCAACGGCCTGGAATTGCTGGTGGAAGACGGCGAGCAAAAACGCGTCTATCACGGCCAGCTCAACTGGAAGCCGACACCGCAACCCTTACCGCCGCGTTTGCCCAATGTCTCGGCGCTGCGCCAGACCGAACCGGTCGGGCGCCAGGGTGATGCCGCGGATGATCCGGCCGTGTGGCTGCATCCGACGCAGCCGCACCTGTCCCGCGTGCTCGGCACCAACAAAAAGCAGGGTCTGTTGGCGTACGACCTCGACGGTCGCTTGCTGCAAGAGCTGCCGGTGGGCCGTTTGAACAACGTCGACGTGCGCGCCGGTTTTACCCTGGCGGGCAAACCGATTGACCTGGCGGTGGCCAGCAACCGCGACCGCAACAGCATCAGCCTGTTCGCCATCGACCGCGCCACGGGGGCGCTGCGTGAGGCCGGCGAGGTGCGCACGCCGCTGGCGGAAATCTACGGCATCTGTCTGTTCCAGCCGGCGCCCGGCGAGCTGTATGCGTTTGCCAACGGCAAAGACGGCACCTTTCTGCAGTACCGCCTGAGCGACGTGCAGGGCCAGATTCAGGGCCAGCAGGTGCGCCGCTTCAAGGTCGACAGCCAGCCCGAAGGCTGCGTCGCCGATGACCGTCAGCAGCGTTTGTTTATCGGCGAGGAAGACGTTGGCGTGTGGACGCTCGACGCGCGTCCCGACGCCTCGGGCGAGCTGACCAGCGTGCTCAAGGTTGGCGATGTGCTCAAGGCCGACGTGGAAGGCATGGGCCTGTACCACGGGCCGCGCGGCAACTACCTAGTGGTGTCGAGCCAGGGCAACGACAGCTACGTACTGCTTGATGCGCAGCCGCCGTTTGCAGTGCGCGGCGCGTTTCGCGTTGGCCTCAATGGCGCGCTGGGTATCGACGGCGCCTCGGAAACCGACGGCCTGGAAGTGACTGGCGCCAACCTCGGCGGTGCCTGGAGCGAGGGGTTGCTGGTGGTGCAAGACGGCCGCAAGCGCATGCCCGAGAGCACGCAGAACTTCAAGTTAGTGCCCTGGAGTGATGTCGCCAAGGCGCTGCGCCTGCCGTAGGCGCTGTCATCAGTTCGCAACATCCACGTAATCGAATAGCCGATCACAACCCCGCCACGGCGGGGTTAGAAAAGAAGGAGCCGCACCATGCACAGCACCCTCGAACAGATGAGCGTCTGGAGCCTGATCAACGATGCCTCACTGCTGGTTAAAGGCGTGATGTTGATTCTGCTGCTGGCCTCGTTGGTCAGCTGGTACCTGATCGTGCAGCGCAGCCTGTTGCTGGGTCGTACCGAGCGCCTGCTTAAAGCGTTTCAACTGCGCTTTCGCAACAGCAACGACCTGGCGCAACTGCACCGCGACAGCGGTGAAAACGCCGATGACGACGCCTGCCTACAGCGCATTTTTCACGAAGGTTTTAGCGAATACAGCCACCTGCGCCGCGAGCCCGGCATTACGCCTGAAGCGGTGGTGGATGGCGTGGAGCGTCGCTTGCTGGTGAGCATCAGCGAGGAGCAGGAGCGCTTGGAGAAGGGCTTGGCCTTTCTCGCCACCGTCGGCTCGGTGAGCCCGTACATCGGCCTGTTTGGTACGGTGTGGGGGATTATGAATTCGTTTATCGGGTTGTCGCAGGTGCAGCAGGCCACGCTCGGCACTGTGGCGCCGGGCATTGCCGAAGCGCTGATCGCCACCGCCATCGGCCTGTTCGCGGCCATTCCGGCGGTGATCGCCTACAACCGTTTTGCCGCCCGCGTGGAAACCTTGAGCACGCGTTTCTACAGCTTTGGCAATGAGCTGCAAGGCCGCCTGCACCGCGCCTTGCAAGCCTCCACGCGCCTCGCGCACGCGGCCTGAGGAAATCGCCATGCGCAAGCCTCAACGCAAGCACGGCCCGAAAGCGGAAATGAACGTGGTGCCCTACATCGACGTGATGCTGGTGCTGCTGGTGATCTTTATGGTCACCGCGCCGATGCTCACCCAGGGCGTAAAAATCGAACTGCCCAAGGTGGCCGCGCAGGCGCTGGCGACCACCAGCCAGCAGCAGATTCTCACGCTCTCGGTAAAGGCCGACGGCGGCTACTACTGGAATGTCGGCGCTGAGTTGGACAGCCACGAGCAGCAAGACAGCGCCGTGGGCTTGGAGGAAATGACCGCTAAGGTCGGCGCCATCATTGCCAGTCGCGGCGACACTCAGGTGTACATCCGCGCGGACCACAACACCGACTACGCCACGGTGGTGGCCGGCATGGCGGCGCTGCAAAAAGGCGGCGTACGCAACCTCGGCCTGATCACCGAGGCGCCGCAATGAGTGCTGCGCTAATGCCAAGCCTGCAACCGATGCCGAGCCTGCAACTGCCCAACCGCAAATGGCTGCGGCAAGCATTGGCGATGGCCGTCGCCGCTGGCGTGCATGGCTTGGTGATCGTGGCGTTGGTCAGCCATTGGCAGCCCACGCCGCCGCCTGAGCCGCAGGTGCAAACGCTGACCACGCAGTTGATTACCTTGGCACCGCCTGCGCCTGCGCCTTTGCCTGAGCCTGTTCAAGCGTCGGCGCCGGCCGAAATCATCAGCCCACCACCGCAGCCGGTCGAGGTCGCCAAACCCGTTGAGCCGGTTAAAACGCCGGCCAAGCCCACGCCGGTTATTGACCACGCCGCCCTGGCGCGCAAGCGCGTGCAGGAGCAGGAAAAAGCGCAGCAACAGCAGCGTGAGCAACAGGCCCAAGCGCGCCAGATGGAGCAGCAACGCCAGGCCGAACAGCAACGCCAACAGCAAGCCGCCGCAGCCGCGCGCGAAGCCAGCGCCCGCGCCGCCGCCGACAAGCTGGCGGCCGAGAGTCGCCCGTATCTGCCGGTAAGCAAGGAAGCCCCGGAGTACCCAGACAAAGCGCTGGAAAAAGGCATCGAAGGCGACTGCACCGTCACCTACACCGTCACGCCCCAAGGCCGCGTCGATAACCCGCAAGTGCTGGGGCAATGCCACCCGCTGCTGGTGCGGCCATCGCTTGCCGCCGCGCGCACCTTTCGTTACCAGCCACGTATCGTCGACGGCCAGGCCGTGAGCGTGGCCAACGTGAAAAACACCTTTCACTACCGAATCGAGTAAGCCCGTCTGCCGGGCTGTTTTTTCTCTTTATTTGCGAGTCTTGCCATGCGCCACGATCACCAGCAGTTTCATCAACAACTGGAAAGCCACGACGACATCGCCATCAACCCCAGCAGCAATCCGAGCCTGGCCGAGCTGTTGAATCCCAGCCGCCGCAATGTGCTCAAGGGCGGGCTAAGCGTGGCGATTCTGGGCTTCTTCGGTGGCCTTGGTGCGTGCAGCAAAGCGGGCGCCAGTCCGTTGCTGAACTTCAAAGGCGTGCCCGTGCAGCTCGACCCGAACTTCGACCGCGTGCTGGTGGCCGAGGGGTATCGCGCCGTGCCGTTTTTTTCGTGGGGCGACCCGGTGGAAGCGGGCGCGCCGGCGTGGAATCCCGACGCCAGCGACGACTGGCAAGCGCAGTTGAAACAGGCCGGCGACAACCACGACGGCATGGATTTCTTCGCCTTCCCAGGCGAAACCGACCGTGGCCTGCTGGTAATGAACCACGAATACATCAACCCGCACCTGCATCCTTCCAGCACCATCGACCAGAGCAAGCCGCGCCCGCTGAACGAAGTGCGTAAGGAACAGGCGGCCCACGGGGTGTCGGTGATCGAGGTGAAGAAGGGCGCCGATGGCCAATGGCAGCGCGTGCTTGATTCGGCTTACAACCGACGCATCAGTATGCTCACGCCCATGCGCTTGGCTGGCCCGTTGGCCGGGCACGCGCTGATGCAAACCGCCAGCGATCCGAGCGGTTTGGAAGTGCTCGGCACTCTGAATAACTGCGCCACCGGGGTCACGCCGTGGGGCACGTTTTTGACCTGCGAAGAGAACTGGCCGAATTACTTTATCAACCGTGACCAGGCTGACTTCGCCCAGCGCGTCGCCCATAAGCGCTACGGCCTGGCGAGCAGCGGCACCAGTAAAAACTACGCCTGGGAAACCGCCGACCCGCGCTTCGACGCCACACCCGACGCCAGCCAACCCCACGGCGGCCATGTGAATGAGC
Organism: Pseudomonas sp. AC136; assembly: GCF_979258585.1. Taxonomy (NCBI): domain Bacteria; kingdom Pseudomonadati; phylum Pseudomonadota; class Gammaproteobacteria; order Pseudomonadales; family Pseudomonadaceae; genus Pseudomonas; species Pseudomonas sp. AC136. The sequence continues at coordinate 1,835,564 of NZ_OZ409865.1, read as the reverse complement.
CCAGCCGTTTCGGCTGGGTGGTGGAAATCGATCCATTCGACCCCAGCGCGCAGCCGATCAAACGCACCGCCTTCGGTCGCTTCAGCCGAGAGTGCGCCGCGTTGAGCCTGGGCGACGACGGCAAGATGGCGTTCTATTCAGGCGACGACGCCAAGGGCGAGTACATCTACAAATTCGTGCCGACGGGCAAGCACGACGCCAGCAACCCCAAAGCCAGCCGCGACCTGCTCGACAGCGGCACGCTGTACGTCGCCAAGCTCAACGCCGACGGCAGCGGCGAGTGGCTCGCGCTGGTGCACGGGCAGAACGGGCTAAGCGCCGAGAACGGTTTTGCCAGTCAGGCCGAGGTGCTGGTCAATGCGCGTGCGGCGGCCGACAAAGCCGGCGCCACGCCCATGGACCGCCCGGAATGGGCGGCCGTGCACCCGCGTACCCGCGAGGTGTACGTGACCCTCACCAACAACGACGGACGCGGCACTAAACAGCCGTTGGACAAGGCCAACCCGCGCGCGCAAAACCTGCATGGGCACATCCTGCGGTTCAACGAAAAAGACGCCAATCCAACGGCTACCACGTTTACCTGGGAGCTGTTTTTGCTCGCTGGCGAAGCGCTGGGCAGCAAAGGCAAAGATGGCAAGCCGGTGCCGGCCAACCTGACGGGCACCATCAACGGCGACGTGTTGTCCTCGCCCGATGGCCTGGCCTTCGATGCGGCGGGGCGGCTGTGGATTCAGACCGACTACGACGACGTCGACCCGGCGATGCAGAACATGGGCTGCAATCAGTTGCTGTGTGCGGATCCGTCGAGCCGTGAGGTGCGGCGTTTTCTGGTCGGGCCGCGTGGCTGCGAGATCACCGGGTTGGCCTGGAGCCCGGATGGCAAGGCGATGTGGGCGAACATCCAGCACCCCGGCATCAGCTTTCCGGCCAGCGACGGCAAAACCCGCCCACGCTCGACCACGCTGCTGATCACCCGGCTGGATGGCGGGGTGATCGGCGCGTAATTCGAATAAGGGATGAGGGACTGCTCAGGAGAAATACAGGGTGGTCTTGGCCTGCTGAGTGACTGTGCCGGAGAGCTCTTCCCCGGCAAAGCGCACGATCACGTAGCTGGCACCGGTGGGTAATTCCCAGTCGGTGGCGGCGGCGGAGTAAACGCCTAACCGCTCTTCGCGAATAACGGTGGGTTTGCTCAGCTCGATGGAGCCTTGAGCGAAGCAAAAAATAATATCGGCGGGGCCCTCATGCAGAATGCGGCGCGACATGGGTGGCTCTCGTCAAATCAGGCATGAGCGCTTGAGGGTTGTCGCTTTTTCGCGTCGTCACGCATGATCGCCACCTCTTTTGGCGCGGCGATGCCGATACGCACTTGGTTGCCATTAACCTCCACCACGGTGACCGAGATGTCAGTACCAATCTGAAGTGTTTCGCCAACGCGGCGGGTGAGTATCAACATGAGCGTGCTCCAGTGGTGCCAGAGCGCCTCGGAAATGGCACTCCCTATTGATAGCTCTGACTCGATAGTTTGCGCAGAGGTTTCAAGAATTTTTGCCAAACCTTGGGCGGGCGTTTCAGTCCGCTGCGCTCTGTTGCCCCGCCAGGGCGTCTGCTTAAATCACCAAGCCCTTAACTGCCGCGAGTTCTTCCATGGTGTTCAGCGTTAGCCGTTTGCCAAGCCGCCTGTTCCTTGCGGCGATTGTTTCCCTGCTTTCGCCGTTGGCTGTTGCTGCCTGCACGGTAACTACCTTGCCCGAAGACTGGCCCGCAGCGTCGGCGCGCTGGGACGGTGAGTGCGCCGGCAACGTAGCCGATGGCTTGGGTGTGTTGAAGGAAGTGCAGGGCGCGCAGGTGATGCGATTGGTCTTCGGTCGCGCCGCCCATGGCGAGCTGCAACAGGGTGTGCTCGATTTGCCCGAAGGCGGGTTTATGGCGGGCCGTTTCGATCACGGCCAGGTGGTGGCCAGTGATGACCGGCAAACGCTGATCGATGCGTTCAACGTGGCTGCCGATGCCGCCGGGGCGGTCGCCGCCCGTTACGAAAGCGCCGGCAATGGTGGCTCGGCGCAGTTTTATCGGTTGAAGGAGCGGACGCTGCGCAACCAGCTGGATTGAGTGCGCCCGTCCGCTGCCCGCGCGCTTATGCCGTCAGCGCGTCGATCTTCGCTAAGGTCTTGGCGTGCTCTTCGTTTAACTCCGACTCGCCAATCAGGTCCGCTGCCAGGCGGGCTTTGCGGCTGACCAGAATAATGTCGGGCACCTTGCGTTCAATGCGGTCCAGCGCCTCGCGCATGGCATTGGCGCTGGGGAACGGCCCGAAGCGCCCGAACGGCGCGCGCTGCACATGCATGTCATCAAGGATGAAATACGACAGGTAACCGGCTTCGCGCGTCCAGGCCGATTGGCTGCCAAGCATCGCCGATGCCGGTGAGGTCATGTTGCCAATCAGCGAGTCGACCACCGTTTTGGCGGACTGCAAGGTGTGGTGAGTCAGCCAGGCGGCGTTGTCTTGCAGCGGCAGGTTGCCGACGGCGGCGTCGAGAATGCCGTCTTCCATGCTGGTGAGCAGGCACGACACGCTGTGCAGGGCGTCGAGCAGCGGCACATCGGGCGTTACGCTAAACAGCCCGCGTGAGTATTCGACCTGGCCGGTGGAATGGAAGCGGTGGCCGTGTTCAGTGGTGATGCAGTGCTTGGTCATGCGGCGAGTCCTTTCCGTTGTAGCGCGAAGTGCGCGTACGCAGAGTGGCGCGGCTGGCGCAAGGCTCGGAAGAGGAAGGCGATCAGCGCCGCGTAGGATCAAAAGGGCGTTGCCGGACGGCCGTTCGCTGAAATCGACCACAAAGCCACGCAGGCCCGATTACGGCGCGCTGATGCGATTACGGCCCTGTTTTTTCGCTTCATACAAGGCGGCGTCGGCCTGTTGCACCAGCAACTGCGGCGACGTGTCGGCGCTCGGTTCCAGGCTGACCACGCCAACGCTTACCGTCACATGGCCAAGCGGCGAGGCCGCATGGGGCAGCTGCAAGGCGGCGATGGCCTGCACCACTTTGCGCGCCATGGCCTGGGCACCGGCGGTGTCGGTCATGGGCGCAAGAAACACGAACTCTTCGCCGCCGTAGCGCGCCACCAGATCACTGGCGCGGCACACGGTGGCGGCCAGCGCCTTGCCGATTTGCTGCAAGCAGGCGTCGCCGGCGGGGTGGCCGTAGTGGTCGTTGTAGGGCTTGAACCAGTCGACGTCGAGAATCGCCAGGCCCAACGGCGAGCCGATGCGCTGCGCACGCGCCCATTCCTGGGTCAGCACCTCGTCGAATCGGCGACGGTTGGCGATGCCGGTGAGGGCGTCGGTAAGACTCAGGGTTTCCAGTTGGATGTTGAGTGCTTGCAACTGCTCGGTGCGCTCGGCCACGCGCTGTTCCAGTTCGCGTTCGGAGTGCTGCAGGGTGTGCACCAGTTGTTCCTGGGTGTGCAGCAGTTGCTCGCGCACGCGGGCTTTTTCCCGGCGCAGCACGTTGTAACGGTCGGCGAGGGCGAAGGCCAACAGCAGCATTTCCAGGGCTGAGCCCAGTTGCAAACCGTCTACGGTAAACAGGTTGGTGGGCATGATCCCCATGGCGCGCAGTGAGGTCATGGCCCCGCCGAGCATGAGCAAAGCAAACGCACCGAGAAAGAAATAAGCGCTGCGCTGGCGCTTCAACGCCGCCGCGATGCCCACGCCTACCACCACCAGCGCAGTGACGAGGTTGAGCACAATGCCGGCGCGGGAAAACAGCGGCAACGCTACGGCATAGGCGATGGGCGTAAGCAGGTACAGCGCGATAAAACCGACCAGCACGCGGTCGGTGCGCGGCAGCAACTGCGCGGTGGCGAGCATGCGCCGCATAAACAGCAGCATGGCGGCCAGTGCCAGCGACGTGGCCGAGTAATAGACCACGTTGGCATTAAGCGGCACGCCGGCCAGTTGCAGGTCCGGCGCCAGGCCATTCTTGATTGCCAGGGCGGCGAAGGTCAGCGTGGCAAAGGTGACATAGAGCAAATAGATGCGGTCGCGCAGCGACACCAGCAGCATCAGGTTGAACAAGATCATCGCCACGGCAATGCCGAAATACCACGCCTGGCCGGCGTAGTCGTCACGCTCGTGGGCATGAAAGGCCTCGGGCGCCCATAGCTGCAGCGGAATCAGCAAGCCAACGGCCGATTGCATGCGCAGGTAAATAACCTGCTCGCTGTTGGCGGGAACCGTCAGCGGGAAGATGAAGTTGCGGTTGGCGTACACCTTGGTGTCGGCAGGTACATCGGAGCCGGTGATAACGGCGCGGTATTGTCCCTGGCCGTCGGGCAGGTACGCCTGAATATGGGAGATGCGCGGGTTCTCCACCGCCAGCATCCTGTGCAGCGTGGTGCTGCTGGTGTTGCGCAGCGGCACGCGCAACCAGTACGCCGAACGGGTAAAACCCAGGCCCAGGGCGCTGGTGGCCGGTAAGTCGGTTTGGAAGCGGTTTGCCCAATCGGGCTGTTGCACATCGGCGAGGGTGAGGGTGCCGGTGGGGTCTTCGAGCAAGGCGATAAAGGCGGTCAGCGAAGCCGGCTGCTCGCGCACGTCGACGACATCCAGCGGCTCAGCCGCCCGCAGCGGCGCCGAACTCAGGGCAATCATCAGCAGCACGCCGTTGACCAACCACCGCCAACTCAAGCAACAACCTTGCATGGGACTAAACCAGAGGCCAGTAAGGCCGGGGAGTCTACAAGAGCGGCGGCGCTGATCGCAAAAGCGCCGGAAAGGTCGCCGTTGTATTTGCCTGAATGCCCCGCTAGGCTTGCGCTTATTCAGCGAAAAACGCACAAACCCGCATAAGCAGGCATAACCATGCAGAGTCAACACACCGTTACCGATTTACCGCAAGTTCGGCGCCAGAAGATTCTGCTGATGTTGGAGCGTGATGGGCGCGTATTGGCGAGTGAATTGAGCGCGCATTTCGAGGTGTCAGAAGACACCATTCGCCGCGACCTGGCCGAGCTGGCCGGCGCCGGCCTGGTGCAGCGCGTACATGGCGGCGCGCTGCCACGGCCCAAGGATTCCGGGAAAGATTATTTCGCGCGGCTGAACGATAGCGACGACATGAAACGCCAACTGGCGCAATTGGCCGCCGAGCGCGTGCAAGACGGCCAAGTGGTGATTTTCGATTCCGGCACCACGCCCCTGCATATCGCCCGCGCGTTGCCGCTGGATATTCGCCTGACCGCCATCACCGCTTCGCCGATGACCGCCGTAGCGTTGGCCGAGTATCCCGGCATCAACGTGATTGTGGCGGGCGGGCAGCTCAATCCCACCACCATGGCCACCAACGGCCGCGAGGCGCTGGAGTTGATTCGCAGCGTGAAGGCCGACCTGCTGTTTACCGGCGTGTGCGCGTTGCACCCGGACATCGGCCTGACCACGCCTCGCTTCGAAGAAGTGGAATTGAAACAGGCGCTGCTGAACAGTGCCTCGCAGGTGATCGCCGTGACCACCGCCGACAAACTGGGCGCTGTGGAGCCCTTTGTGATTGCGCCCTGCACGCGGGTGCACACGCTGTTCACTGAAGCCCGTGTGCCTTCTGGTGACATCGAGGACTATCGGCGCGTCGGCCTTGAAGTGGTGGTGGCCGACGCGTGATCGGCGATTAAGCGTGCTCGGCGCCGGCGCGCTTGAGCAGCTTCTTGCAGCGTTCGGACAAATGCACCACGCGCAGGTGCTTGCCGGCTTTGCTGTAGCGCTCGCGCAGGGTTTTTAGCGCGGCAATGGCGGAGTAGTCGACAAAGCTCAGGTGCTGGCAATCGAGCGTGACATGCGCCGGGTCTTGAGCAGGGTCGAACTGATTGAGGAACGGCGTCGTCGAGGCAAAGAACAAGGTGCCGTGCAGGCGGTACAGCTTGCTGCCGTCGGGTTCCAGGTGAATGTCGGCGTACAGCTCACGGGCGTGCTGCCAGGCGAAGTTGAGCGCGGCAATGATGATGCCCAGCAGCACGGCGGTGGCCAGGTCGGTGAACACGGTGATTACCGTCACCGCCACGATCACCAACACATCGTTCAACGGCACTTTGTGCAGCACCCGCAGCGAGGCCCAGGCGAAGGTTTGCTGCGACACCACAAACATCACGCCCACCAATGCGGCCAGCGGAATGCGCTCGATCAGCGGCGACAGAAACAGCACGAACAGCAGAATCATCACCCCGGCGACCACGCCTGACAGCCGCCCTCGGCCGCCGGAGCTGAGGTTGATGACGGTTTGCCCGATCATCGCGCAGCCACCCATGCCGCCAAAGGCGCCCGACACCATGTTCGCCGCGCCCAACGCCACGCACTCGCGGTCGGGGTAGCCACGGCTTTCGGTCACTTCATCGGTGAGGTTAAGGGTGAGCAGCGTTTCCAGCAGGCCGACCATGGCCATCAGCAGCGCATAGGGCGCGATGATTTTTAGCGTCTCGACGGTCCAGGGCAGCGCGGGCAGGGCGAAGGTCGGCAGGCCGCCGGCGATGTGCGCCATGTCACCGAGGGTGCGGGTGGGCAGGTTCAGCAGATACACGGCCAGGCCAACGCTGAGAATCGCCACCAAGGCCGGCGGCACCGAGCGGGTCAGGCGCGGCAGCAGATAGACGATGGCCATGGTTAGCGCCACCAGGCCGAGCATCAGCGCCAACGGCAAGCCGTTCAGCCACTGCTCGCCGCTTTTGAAGTGCTCTAACTGCGCCAGCGCAATGATGATCGCCAAGCCATTCACAAATCCCAGCATCACCGGGTGCGGCACCATGCGCACCAGCTTGCCCAGGCGCAACAGCCCGAACAGCACCATGATCGCCCCGCCGAGCAACACCGTTGCGAGCAAGTATTGAACGCCGTGCTGCACCACCAGCGCCACGATCACCACCGCCATCGACCCCGCCGCCCCCGACACCATGCCAGGCCGCCCGCCAAATAAGGCGGTGAGCGTGCAAATGATAAAAGCGCCATACAGGCCCATCAGCGGATTGAGGTGCGCCACCAAGGCAAAGGCGATGCACTCCGGCACCAACGCGAATGAGGTAGTAAGGCCGGCGAGGAGGTCGGCGCGAAGGCGAGCGGGTTTCATGGCAGCGGCTGCGGTACGGCAAAAAGGGGGGCGGATAGTACGGAAAATAGACGGGGGCGGCCAGCGCGCGCCAGCGTCAGGCAGGTAGCGGTTTATGGCTGAGTTGCGTGTGAAAGTTGGCGTTTTAATTCGGTTTCAGGCTGATTAATTTTTCTTCGATCCCAATGCTTTGTAGGGAAGTTCCTTGGCGTGGACAACTAAGTTTTCAACTTGGTACCGTCCGCGCCTGTTGTTTCCGTCGGTCCCCATTTTCTTCTAATGCTTCGGCCGTTATGGCAGCAGCGAATTTTTTGTTTCGCCTATTAAGTGTCGCGGTGAAGTTGCTTTCTCAAGGAATAATCATGAATACATTTAAGTTGTCTGTTATTTGCGCTGTTGTTGCTCAGATTATTGCGGGGCATGCACTGGCCGCGAACTACGATGCAAGCACCGACGGTGCTATCGCCATAGATATGGGCTTTGCCGGGCAAGATGTGGTGCAAGCAAATATAGAACACACATTTCAAGCGGGAACTTCGGCTGAGTTTTCCGGGGATAGTCAGTTGCAAGCAACAGTCGCCAACGCGCTGGATGCTGGCAAACAATACTTTAAAGATAATTCAAGTCTTGTGGCTTCTGCTAAAGGCTCGTTGAACGGTGCGCAAGTTACATTTTCGGATGCAAGTTTTATTCGCGTGACGGCCGCAGACGCTATTGCAGGTGGTTTGCTTACATTCAACGACAGCAGTTATTTGAAACTCGAAGGCGTGGACCTGACCAGCAAGATTGTCGCGGTGAAACTCAAGGGCACGGCAACCAGCGTGCAACTGGCCGGCCAGCGCATGACGTTGGGTGGTTTGGTGGGCGAGGGCACCGTTCGCAATGGCGGGCAAGACAACAGCACATTGATCATCGACACCGGCGCGCTCGGAGCCTCGGCGTTCGACGGTGTGCTGGCTGATGGCGGCACCGGCACGCTCAGCCTGATCAAAGACGGTTTGCACGAATGGACATTTAATGGCGATGGCAGCGCCATGACTGGCACCACCAGCGTGAACGACGGGCAACTGACCGTTAACGGTACGCTGGCCAATTCCGCCCTTACCGTTAACAGCGGCGGCGTGTTGAGCGGCAAAGGCACGGTCGGCAGCGTGGAAGTGAAGAAAGGCGGTGCGCTGGGCGCGGAGTTTGCCGGCGACACCCTGACCATCAACGGCAGTTTGAAAATGGAGCTGGGCACTACGTTCTATGTCAGCGCCGGTCCAGACGGCAAAGCCGGGCTGGTGGACGTGCGCGACAACGTCTCGATTCAAAACGCCAGCGTGCAAGTGGCGGCCGGGATGGGCGCCTATGAGCCAAATACCCGATACACCATCCTCACTGGCGGAGCGGGCGTAAGCGGCACGTTCGAAGGGGTAAAAACCAATCTGTATTTCCTCGACCCGAAGCTTATCTATAACAGTCACTCCGTCGAGCTTGAGCTGCATCGTAACGACAATTCGATTGTTACGGCAGCCACCAGCCCCAGCGCGGTCAACGCGGCCAACAGCATGGGCGTGGCAACTCCAGGCCTGATTAATCACCTGTTGGTGAGCGATCTGAATACAGCCGGCGTCGCCCTGGAGCAGCTGGCTGGTGCCGCCAATGCCAGCCGCGTTTCGGCCATGCTTGCCAGCACTGGGCAAGTCAGCAGCGGCATGTTGCAGGCGATGCAACAACTGGAAAGCCGCGGCAACAGTTTGCAAGCGGCGATGCTGCGTGATGACGGTCCGCTGCTGGTCGCTACCGGCACACCCGACGACGCGCGTGGCCTGCAAGATCCGCAGGCGCAGGGGCGCGTCTGGCTGCAGGCACTCGGCAGCCAAGGCACATTCGAGCAGGACGATAACCCCGCAGAACTGCAACAGCGCACCAGCGGCGCGTTGGTCGGTGCCGACTGGTCGGTTACCAGCGACTGGCGCTTGGGCGTGGTGAGCGGTTACTCGAAAACCGACCTGGACGCCGGCAACTTTCTCACCGGCGCAGTGAACACCTACCACCTCGGCGCCTATGCCCTGCATCAGAACGGCGCGCTGGCCACGCGGATGGGCATGGCCTACAGCGGCCACAGCGGCACCAGCAAACGGGAGCTGAGCTTCAACCAATTCAGCGATGCTCCCCGTGGCGAATATTCGGCGAACGGGCAGCAAGCCTTTGTGGAGTTCGCCTATCAGACCGCCAGCGGTCGGTTGCTTAAAGAACCGTTTTTCAACCTGGGTTACCAGCGCTACACCCGCGAGGCCTACGATGAAAAGGGTGGCGCAGCGGCGCTGCACGTCGACGACCAACAGCAAAGCAATGTCAGCGCTACGCTTGGTCTGCGTTTGGCGCACCTCGGCCAGCTTGATAACGGCATGAGCGTCACGCCCCATGCGAGCGCTGGCTGGCGTCGCCTGTTTGGCAATGTTGACGTGGTCACTCAGCAGGCCTACCGCTCCGGCGGCAGCACCTTCGACGTTTACGGCAGCACGCTGGACCGCAATAGCATTACGCTGGAGGCTGGCGTCGACCTGGGCATCAGTCCTGCGCAAAACCTTGGCGTGGGTTATGTCGGCGATGTGGGCAGCAACTCTCGTAACCATGGTTTGCAAGCGGAATGGCGTGTGAATTTTTAAACACTGTTGCAGTTCCGACCACGCTGAAACGCCGTCTTGTGACGGCGTTTTTTTTGCCTGTCCCAGCCACAAAACGGCAATTTTGTTCCCGTTAACCTGCGACTTTTTCCGTCGCAGCCGACATATTCGCGCCACGTCACGACTTAGAGTTCTCCGTCGCTCGAATTGCAGCTCGCTTGGCCGCTTAACGGAGCTAAGGAAGATGACGATGAAAAACGCCTTAACCACGCCCCAACCCTTCGACACCGTAGACGGCATTGCGCTGTTTTCGGTCAATGCCGGTGTGCCCATCGAGGCTGCGCTGGAGCGCGCCGCCGACTTAATGCTCTACGTCGAAACGCTTGCCACCGCTGACGCTTTTATCAACAAGGCCCACGAATCTGGCGTGATTCAGCAGCTGAGCCAAATGGCCAGTGCGTTAGTGAGAGCGAGCCAGCTCAGCGTGCGTGAGCTACTTGGCGCCAGGATGTGACGCACGTTTGCACACGGTGAATCCCGGCGTTTCCCTTCTACAACCCAACCCCTAATGAATCCACGTTACGCCACAGACGCACCTTTATCGTAAATATGTGCGCCCATAGGCGCACATATAATTGCTAACTGAGTGTCTATAGGCGTACACAAAGGTGTATGTTGTGTGCTTATACACATACAAATCGCTTTTTTGCTTCGCGGGGGGCCGCCATGCAGACGTTCTCTTTCTTCAAGCTTCGTCTCCATCAAATTGAACGTGCCGTTGAGCCTTTCATGCTGGTGCAAGGCACCACTAAACCGCGCGGGGGGTGGTTAAAAGCCATCCGCGAATCGCTTGGCCGCTCGGTTCGGGTTCAGGCGGCACTGGTCGGGGTATCGCCTTCCACGCTGCAAAAATGCGAGGTGTCAGAGGCCAACGACCGCATCACGCTCGGTCAACTTCGAAAACTGGCGGCCGGGCTGGATTGCGAACTTGTGTACGCTCTGGTCCCTCGCCAGCCGCTTGGCGACATGATCGAAGCGCGGGCCGACGCGTTGGCACGGCAAGAGGTGATGGGCGTCGCTCACACCATGGCGCTGGAAGATCAGCGGCCTTCGGACAGTTACATCGAGCGCAAAGTGGCGGACCGGCGACAGGAGTTGTTGTCCGGCTCATGGACGCGTTTGTGGCGGTGACGGTGGCGTTGCAGCCCGGTCAAACTCCGCTCGACCCCGACGAGGCGGCGGGGCTGTTGCCCACTCATATCCGCACTCAAAGCGAGCTGGATGAGTGGGAGGCCGAGAATATCTACAGCGCCCACCGCTGGCTCGATCGACAGAAAAAACTCGACGTGCTCACCGATCAGTTTTGCCGCGAGCTGCACAAACGCATGTTCTCCAACACCTGGGAATGGGCGGGGCGGTTTCGCCAGACTGGCAAGAATATCGGCTGTGATTGGACCCAGATTGCTGAGCAGCTCCGGCAACTTCTTGGCAATGTCAGCTACTGGATCGAAAACGACGTTTACCCCCTCGAAGAGACTGCCGCGCGCTTCCATCACAAGCTCGTGTGGCTCCACCCGTTTGCTAACGGCAACGGTCGCCATGCTCGGCTGATGGCCGACTTGCTACTGCGTCAATGTGGCAGTCGCGCCTTTTCATGGGGAAGCGCGGCTAGCCTTGCGGTGGCTGGCGCAGTGCGCAAAAAGTACATCGAGGCCCTGCGGGCCGCCGACAGGGGCGATTACCAGGCCCTTTTTGCCTTCGTTCGCACTTAGCGCCTCGCTGAGTGCCTTAGACCGATCGTATGCGCGACCGATACTCGCCCGGCGTCAACCCTGTCCAGTTTCTGAACGCCCGAAAGAACACGCTCGGCTCCGAATACCCCAACAACAGCGCAATTTCCGCCGCCGGTAATTGGCCGTCGTCGAGGTAGCGTTCGGCCAATTGCTGGCGGGTGTCGGTAAGCAATTGCTGGTAGCTACTGCCTTCTTCGGCCAGACGGCGTTGCAGGGTTCGCTCGCTCAGGTTGAGGGTGCGCGCCAGATCGGCACGGTCCGGTTCGCCATGGGCGAGTTGGGCGCCGAGTAGGGCGACCACGCGGGCGACTAAACCTTCGCTGGGCAGGCGCGCCAGTAGCGCTTCGGCGTGCTGGCGCAGCAGGATTTGCAACGGTGGGTTGGCTTGAATCAACGGCGCACTGCGAAGCACCAATGGCAATACCAGTACGTAGTCGGCGCAGCCGAAGCGAAGTTCGGCATTGAAGGCGGCGAGGTAGGGCTGCGTTTCAAGCGGTTGCGGATGGATAAATTCGGCACGAAGCAGGCGATAAGCATGCAGCAGCGGCGCCATCATGTGCACCCAGAAAACCATCAGCGCCAGCACGCGTGTGCGGGTGGCGGGAAGTTCGGGGTGCACGGGGCGATAAATCACGCGCAGTTCGTCCCCCTCGGCGTGCAGGTGCAGCTCGCCGCCTTCGCCAACCAGGCGTTGATAACGCAGCGCCGCCCCCAGCGCGTCGCCCAAGGTGGCGCTGCTTTGCAGCAAGTAACCCAGCACACTGAATGGGCCGGGCGCCAGATTGGCACCGATCAATAGGCCTGGCTCGCTGGCTTCCAGACGATTATCCAATTCCTGCCAAAGCTGCTCATGGGCGCTGAAAGCCACGCGGCCGTCGGGATCGGTCAACTGCTGCTCGTTCAAGCCGCAGCGGGCTAGCAAGTCGTTGCGGTCCAAACCCAGCCGCACAGCGGCGTGCAACACCGACTGGGTGAGGCTGGCGCTGACGGAGGCGTGGCGGGGGTCGATGGCGTTGGGCATGGCGCCAGATTCTGCCCAAGCCGTCGGTTAAAAGACAGCGCTCAACGTGCCGCCGGTTTTGCCTCGGGGGAATCGAGATCGGTGGCCTGCTGCGCGGCTGATTCAGCATGATCGTCGTCACCATCGGCCAACGCACCGTGTTCGTGTGCTTCCAGCGCGGCATAGGCGCTGCTGCAGAACAGCGAGTTAAGACGCTTCATGTCCGCGATCAGCTCCAGGTGCAGCGAGCTGGTTTCGATGCTTTGCACAATGTGGTGATGCAGCCGGTACACGTGGGCATGGGCCATGCGTCGCTCTTGCGCGCGGAACCGACGTTTCTCGCGCAGCAGTTGGCGCGCACTGTGGGCGTCGCCCGACAAAAACACGCTCAGCCCCAAGCGCAGGTTGGCCACCAGTTGCTGATGCATTTCGGTCAGCTCTTGCAGGCCAGCTTCCGAAAACGAATGTTGCTGCGCGGTCTTCTGGTTTTGCACTTTGCCGAGCATACGTTCGAGCAGGTCAGCGGCCTGTTGCAAGTCCACGGTCAGCTCGATGATCTCCGCCCAGCGCCGGCGATCATGCTCGCCCAGCGCCTCGCCCGGCACCTGCGCCAAATACAGCTTCACCGCGTTATAGAGCGCATCCACGTCATCGCCCAGGCGTCGCAATTCTTTGCCTGCCAGCGGCTGTGGGCCGCGCAAAACGGCGAGGAAATGGCCGAGCATGGTTTCGATCAAATCGCCGATGCGCAGGGTTTCGCGCACCGCGTTGTTGAGCGCCAGGCTGGGGGTGTCCAGCGCGGTCATGTCGAGATGACGGGGCTTGGCGATGCCGTTGTCCAACTGACGGTCAGGCAGCAGCCAATTGCAAAAGCGCGCCATCACATGAACCGTCGGCAGCATCAGCAGGCAGCGCGTGGTGTTGTAGGCCAGATGAAAGCCGATCACCAAGGTTTGCGGGCTCATTTTCAAGGTGCTCAGCCAGTGCACTAACGGGTGAATAAACGGGCTGATCAGTAGCAGGCCGATGACCTTGTACAGCAGGCTGCCCAACGCCACGCGGCGGCCCGCTTCGGTCTGCATGCTGCTGGTAAGCAGGGCCAGAATGCCGCTGCCGATATTGGCGCCAATCACCAAGCCCAGCGCCACGGGCAGGCTGATCAAGCCGGCGCTGGCCATGGTCGCGGTCAGGAGCACGGCGGCCAGGCTGGAATAGGAAATCAGGGCAAACAACGCACCTACTAGCGCGTCGAGCAACACGTCGCCGGTCAGTGAGGAAAACAGCACTTTGATGCCGTGGGCTTCGGTGATCGGCAGGGCGGCGCTGACGATCAATTGCAGCGCCAACACAATCAACCCCAAGCCAATCGCCACGCGCCCCAACTGGCCGGCGCGGCTCTGTTTGCGCGAGAGGAAAAAAATAACGCCGAGGAAAATCAGCAGCGGCGACAGCCAGGACAAATCCAGGGTCAGCACCCGCGCCATCAACGCGGTGCCGACGTCGGCGCCGAGCATGATCGTCAGCGCCGGCGTCAGCGCCATTAGTCCCTGGCCCACGAACGAGGTCACCAGCAGCGCGGTGGCGTTGCTGCTTTGCACCAGCGCGGTCACGCCGATGCCAGCCGCGAAGGCCAGCGGGCGCGTATCCATGTTGTGGCTGAGTACTTTGCGCAGTTGCGAGCCGTACACCCGAAGGATGCCGGTTCGCACAATATGGGTGCCCCAAATCAGCAGGGCGACGGCAGAAAGCAGGTTGAGCAGGGTCAGCATAAGCGCGGCCTCCCTGGCAGCATGGCGAATATGGGCAGTGGACCGGAAGCAAACGGCCCGCGTTCGATTTTTTCTTGTGCGCCATGCAGTTAGCTGTAGTTGGCGAATGCGCTTCACGCCAGTTTCGACGCGCGATTTGCCGGTCCCGAACGGCCTGCCGAGCTGTTAACCTACGTGCCATCTTTGCAAGCGACGGCGCCCATGCTCACGCTCTACCACGCCCCCGATCTGGAAACCCTTGGCGCGTTGGCCACCACCCTGTTGGCCCAACCGCAGCGCGAACCGTTTGCCCCGGCTTTGGTCGTGGTGCCGAGCCAGGGCATGGGCCGTTGGCTGACGCTGGAGTTGGCGCGAAAGCAAGGCATCGCCATGCAACTGGAGGTGCAACTGCCGGCCAAATTTGTCTGGGAAGTTTCGCGGCTGGTGCTGGGCGAGCTGATCGACAAGCTGCCGGAGCAATCGGCGTTTTCCCCCACCACATTGACGTGGCGCCTGTACGACTGGCTGTGCGAACCGAGCAACCTGGAACAAGCGCCGCGGCTGGCGCAGTACCTGGAAGGCGGCGATGAGCGTCGGCGATTGTCGCTCGGCGCTCGCATTGCCGACGTCTTCGACCAATACCTGTTGTACCGCGACGACTGGCTCGCCGCCTGGGAGCGCAACGAGTTGCTCGACCTTGGCGCCGACGAAGGTTGGCAAGCCTTGCTCTGGCGTGAACTGACCCGCGACGGCCACCCGCACCGCGCGCGCTTGCTCGACGATTTACTGCGCCGCCTGCACGACGACACGCCCATCGCCGGCCTGCCCGAGCGCCTTTTGGTGTTCGGCATCAGCAGTTTGCCGCCGCACCATATGCGCGTGCTCGACGGCCTGGCTCGCCATGTTGAAGTGGTGGTCTGCGCCCTCAACCCGTGCCGCGAAGCCTGGGGCGATATTCGTGACGTTCGCGAGCTGGCCCGCCAGCCGGTGCTCAATAGCGCCACGGCGGCTGACGATTGGTACCTGGACGTCGGCCACCCGCTGCTCGCCAGTCTCGGCAAACAAGGGCGCGACTTTTTCGACGCGCTGTTCGGCCTCGGCGGCCAGGAAATAGGGCTGTACTCCGAAGACGCCGACCTGCACGACACCTCGCTGCTGCGCGCCCTGCAAAACGATATTTTGCGCCTGCGCACGCGCCAGCCCGAAGAGCGGTTGGTGCTGCGTGAAGACGACCGCTCCCTGGAAGTGCATATCGCCCATTCGCCGCTGCGCGAAGTGGAAATTCTGCACGACCAACTGCTCGCCCGTTTTGCTGCCGACCCCACGCTCACGCCCGATCAGGTGGTGGTGCTGACGCCCGATATCGAACGCTACGCGCCCTTTATCGAAGCCGTGTTTGCCACCCGCGACAGCCACGGTCGCGGCCCCCGTTCGCCGCGTATTCCGTTCAGCCTGGCCGACCGCAGCTTGCGCGCCGAGCTGCCGATTATCGAAGCCTTCCTCGCTCTGCTGACCTTGGAGCAAAGCCGGTTCGGCGCCGAAGAAATTCTGACTTGGCTGGAACAACCGTCGATTGCCCGCCGTGCTGGTATCGAAAACGAAGACTTGCCGCTGCTGCGCGATTGGCTGCGCGAAGCCGGCGTGCGCTGGGGCCGTGACAGCGAACACCGCGAGCAGCTGGGCTTGCCTGCCGATGCAGCCTTCACCTGGCGCCAGGGCCTGGACCGTCTGCTGCTCGGGTTTGCCGCGCCGCCTCAATTGGCTGGCGATGCCGCGCCGCTGTTGGGCGACACCTGGCCGCTGGATGCCCTCGAAGGCGCCCGCGCGCAACTGCTCGGGCGCCTGGCGGGTTTCGTTCAGCGCCTGGCGTCCTTGGCCGAAGACCTGCAGCGCCCGCGCTCCTTGGCCGCCTGGGCCGACACGCTGCAAGCGATGATCGACGCACTGTTCGACGAGCGCGAAGCCGGCGACACCTTGTTGCTGCTCAGCCAAGCCTGCGCCGCCTTGCGTGACCAGGCGCAAGCCGCCGGCATCGAGCGGCCGCTGGAGCTGGCGCTAGTGCGTCAGCAACTGAGCACGGCGCTGGAGCAGGGCAGCGGGGCGTCCGGATTTCTCACCGGCGCGGTGACCTTCTGCACCATGGTGCCGATGCGCAGCCTGCCGTTCCGTCTGGTTTGTTTGCTGGGCCTGGACGATGGCGCGCTGCCCCGGCGCACGCCTGCTGCCGGCTTCGACCTGATTACCCAACACCCCCGTCGCGGCGACCGCGCGCGGCGCCTGGATGACCGTTATCTGCTGCTGGAAATTCTGCTGTCGGCGCGCGATGCCCTGTACCTCAGCTATGTCGGCCGCGACCCACGCAACAACGCCGAACTGCCGCCATCGGTACTGATCAGCGAAGTGCTCGAAGCCGTCGACCTCACCGCCCACCTACCCGGTAAGAGCGGCTTCAGCCGCGATGCCCTTGAAGCTGACACCCAGGCTCAGGAGCTCGCCAGCAAACACCTGACCATCGCCCACCCGCTGCAACCTTTCTCGCCTGGCAACTTTGCCGGCGGCGCCCAGCGCAGTTACGCCGCGTCGTGGTTCCGCGCCGCCCAGCGCCTGGCCGAGCCGCCGCAAAGCAGCCCGGCAGCGTTTGCCGGGCGCCTGCCGGAACCCGACGCCGATTGGCTGCACATCGAGCCGTCGCAGCTGCTGCAATGCTTCCGCCACCCGGCGCGGTTTCTGCTGGAGCAACGCTTGGGCTTGCGCCTGGCCGACAGCGACGAAGCCTTGGCCAGCGACGAGCCATTCGTTCTTGAAGGCCCGGCATGGCGCGGGTTGCGCCAGTTGGCGCTGGAAGCGGTAGAGCGCGACTGGACGCTGGAGCAGGAACGCGACATCGCCCGCGCCGCCGGCTGGTTGCCCACCGGCGAGTTGGGCCAGGCGTTGTGGGGCAAGCTGCGCGGCCCGGTGCGTGCCTTTGCGCCACGGCTGTTTGAAGCGCGCCCGGAAGAACAGCCGCAGCCGCTTTTGGTCGACGTGCACATGGCCGGCGTGCATATCCACGGTTGGCTCGACGGCGTGACCTCCAGCGGCTTGTTTGAATGGCGCCTCAACGCACCGAGCGCCTGGGATTTGCCCTCGTTCTGGCTGCGTCATGTGCTGCTCAACCTCAGCGCCACGGCGGATATCGCCCGCGAAAGCCTGCTGATTTCCCCCGTCCACGATTGGCAACTGGGCCCGCTGGCCAATCCGCGCGAACTGCTGGAACCGTGGCTGCTGGCCTACCGCGAGGCGCTGTGCGAACCGCTGCCGCTGATGCTGAAAAGCAGCTATGGCTTTGCCGAGGGATTGCTCAAGCCAGGGCGCAAAGAGCCCATCGAGGCGGCGCGCTTTAAGGCCAAAGTGGCCTGGGAAGGTGCGGACTTCAGCCCGCTGCCCGGCGAGTCGCAAGACCCGTGGTACGCCCTGGCGTTTCGTGATCGCGAGGTGCTCGGCGAGCGCTTTGAGGCCTTGGCCCACGCGCTGATTCTGCCCGCCCTGCAAGCGTTGGCACCGGAAGGGGAGGACGAAGAATGAGCCTCGACCTTCACACCTCATCATTCGCTGGCCGTTCGCTGATTGAAGCCAGCGCCGGCACCGGCAAAACCTGGACGCTCACCGCGCTGTACGCGCGCTTGCTGCTGGAGCGGCAACTGGGCGTCGGGCAGATTCTGGTGGTCACCTACACCACGGCGGCCACGGCGGAATTGCGCGAACGTATTCGCGGGCGCCTGGCCGAGTTGCTGGCGGTGTATGAAGGCACGCCCAGCAGCGACGACTTCCTCACGCGCCTGCACGCTCAGTACCCCGGCGAAGAGGCGCGGCGGCGTTTGCTGTTGGCCGTGCATGGTTTCGATGAAGCGGCAATTTTCACCATTCACGGCTTCTGCCAACGCGCCCTGCAAGACGCCGCGTTCGAAGCCGGTGGCGATTTCGACAGCGAACTGGCCAGCGACGACCGCGAAGTGCTCGACGCCTTGCTCACCGACGCCTGGCGCCATGAATTGGCATCGGCCGATCCGGCCTGGGCGCGCTTTCTGGCGAAGAAAAAAATCACTCCGGCGCTGTTGCGCCAGCGCTTGCGTCCGCATTTGGGCAAGCCCTATTTGCGTATCGAGCCGCGCCTGGCTGAACCGGCGCCGGCTTCTGATGAGCTAGCCGCCGCCAGCCAGGCTTGGAATACCGCCGCCGAGCTGTGGCGCCGTGGCGGCTACGGCTGGATTGAGGAACTGCAAGAACACGGTGGCCTGAGCCAGAGCACGCACAAGGTGGCGAAGCTGCCATTGTGGTCGGCCGAACTGGACAGCTATTTCGCCGACCCGGCGGCGCTGTTCGATGCGCCAATTGGCTTGGGCAAACTCACCGGCAGCGCGTTGTTCAAAGCCACCAAGAAAGGCCATAACCCGCCGGTCAGCGCCGTTGCCGAAGCGTTCGACGCGCTGTTGCTGGCCATCGCCGACGCGCTGCCGGCTGGCGAGCAACGCTTGATTGCCTTGCAGGTGCGTCTGCTCGACCGCCTGAACGCCGAGCTGCCGGCACGCAAAGCCGCCCAGCGCATTCTGGCGTTTGATGATCTGCTCAATCGCCTGAACGAAGCCCTGCACGGCCCGGTGGCCGAGACCCTGGCGCAAACGCTGCGCACGCGTTATCCGGTGGCCTTGATCGATGAGTTTCAAGACACCGATCCGGTGCAGTACCAGATTTTCGACCGCATCTACCGAGACGGCGGCGACCTGTGTTTTGTCGGCGATCCCAAGCAGGCCATCTATGCGTTTCGCGGCGCCGACCTGGCCACCTACTTAACCGCCCGCGCCGCCGCCGAGCGGCGCTACGACTTGCCGTTTAACTACCGCTCCACCGCCGAGCTGATTGCCGCCCTGAACCTGCTGTTCGCGCGGCCGCAACCCTTTGCCGTGGATGGCTTGGACTATCCCCAGGTAAGGGCTGGCACCAAGGCGCGCTCGCAACTGGTGCTGCCGCCCGGCAATGAAGCGCCGTTGTCGCTGGTGTGGCTCGGCGATGAACCGCTGAACAAGGGCCGCGCCGATGCGCTGGTGGCGGTCGATACCGCGCAACGCATCGCCACGCTGCTGGCTGCCAGTGCGCAGGGGCAGGCGTATTTCGACAAAGACGGCACGCGCACGCCGCTCAAGGGCGGCGACATTGCCGTGCTGGTGTCCAACCACCGGCAAGCCTCGGACGTGGCCGAGCAATTGGTGGCGCGGGGCGTGCCCAGCGTGCGGCGCGGCAACCAAAGCGTGTGGCACAGCGAGGAGGCAGCCGAGCTGGCGGCGGTGCTGGCGGCCTATGCCGAACCGGGCCGCGAGGGCGTGCTGCGGTATGCGTTGTCCACGCGCTTGCTCGGCCGCGACGCTCAGCAACTGGCGCGCTGTCAGGACGACGAGCGCGCCTGGGACCGCGAGCGCGAAGACGCCGAGTTGTATCACCAGCTCTGGCAGCTACAAGGGTTTATGCGCGCCTTCCGCGCCTGGCTCGATCAAGAACAAGTGGCCGAGCGCCTGCTGGCAGCGCCCGATGGCGAGCGACGCCTGACCAACGTGCTGCATCTGGCCGAACTGCTGCAAGCCGAGAGCCAGCAGCGGCCAGGCTTTGAGCCGTTGCTGGCCTGGCTCAACGCGCAGCGCGGCAGCGAAGGCGCCGGCGAAGATGCCCTGCTGCGTTTGGAGAGCGATGCCGAGCGCGTGCAGATCGTCACCATCCATACCAGTAAAGGGCTGGAATACCCGTTGGTGTTCTGTCCGTATCTGTGGAACGGCCGGCTGCTGGGGCAGCACAAAGACAGCGCCACCTGCCACGACGAGCACGGCCAGCCGATGCTCGACATGGGCAGCGAAAACCTCGACAGCAATCTGCAGCGCGCCCGCGAAGAAGTGTTCGCCGAGCAATTGCGCCTGGCCTATGTCGCGCTGACCCGCGCCCGCGATCGCCTGTGGTTGCATTGGGGCCCGGTGGCGGTGCCGGCACCGGTGAAGAAAACCGGCTTGCTGCCCGAAGAAGGCCTGCACAGCAGCGCCCTGGCGTGGTTGCTCCACGGCCGCGAACTGGCCGGCGCCGACGCGCTGGGCGAGTTGGCGCAGCACCTGAACGAGCGCAGCGGCGAAGCGCTGGCCAGCGAAATTGATGAACTGGTAGCCGTAAGCGGCGGCACCTTTGCGCGCTTGCCGCTGCTCAATAGCGAAGCTTCGGCAGCGGGCGAGCAGCGCGCACCGGCGCCGCAGCAGCTCGGACAATTTGAGCGCAGCCTGCACAGCGCCTGGCGTATCGGCAGCTTTTCCGGGTTGTCGGCGGGCATGCACATGGAGGCGCCCGACCGCGACAACCTGAGCATTCCTGACGCCAGCGATCCGGGCCTGGGCTTTTTCGCCTTTCCCCGTGGCGCTCGCGCCGGTACCTGCCTGCACGCGGTATTGGAAGACTGGGCGCGGGGTAAAGGCGAGCTGCCGGCGTTGGTGGAACACGCGCTGACCGACCACGGCCTGTCGCGCGACTGGACCGAGCTTGCCGCCGACCATTTGCAACGCGTGCTCGACACCGACCTCGACGGCCACGGCCTGACGCTGGCCAGCCTGGTATCGGCGCGGCGTTTGCCTGAGCTGGGCTTTACCTTTCCGGTGGCGCATCTGGATGTGTATCGCCTGCGCGCCATTCTCGCCGACCCGCAATACGGCCTGGCGGCACCCATGCGCGAAGCAGCGCAGCGGCTGGAATTCGACAGCCTCAAAGGCTTTCTCAAAGGCTTTATCGACCTTACGTTCGAGCACGAAGGCCGCTGGTATATCGCCGATTACAAATCCAACTGGCTGGGGCCGGACGCCAGCTTCTACAGCGGCGAGCGCCTATTGCAAGCGCTGGCGGGCGAGCATTACTACCTGCAATACCTCATCTATTTGGTAGCGCTGCGCCGCTTCTTGCGCCAGCGCCTGGCCGACTTTACCGACGCGCAACTGGGCGGCGCCTATTACCTGTTTTTGCGCGGCATGCCGACAGCGGGCGTGTATTTTTCGCGGCCCGCCGACAGCCTGCTCGATGCCCTCGACCAGTTGTTCAACGAGGAGCAGCCATGAGCCTTGCCGATCTGCCCCTTGGGCCATTAGAGCGCGCATTTGTCGCCAGCTTGCAGCGCCTGGATGAAGACGCCAGCGAGCCGGTGCTGCTGGCCGCGGCGCTGACCTGCGCGGCGTTGGGCAACGGCGATGTGTGCCTGCTGCTGCGCCGCTGGGCCGGGCAGCGCGCGTGGCCGGAAGTGGGCGGCGGTTTGCTGGTGCCGGCGCTGGCGCCTTGGGTGGAGCAGTTGCAGGCTTCGCCGCTGGTGGGCGCGCCCGGTGAGTTCGCGCCGCTGATACTCGACGGCGAGCGCCTGTATCTGGCGCGCTATCACCATTACGAAACGCAATTGGCGGCGCAGCTGCTGGCCCGAGGCAGCGCCAACCCGGAGGTGGACGAGAGCGTGCTGGCCGACGGCCTGGCGCGTCTGTTTGCCCGCAACAACAATCAAGCTGGGCCGGACTGGCAGCGTCTGGCCGCCGCGCAAGCGGTGCGCCGTAATCTTGCGGTTATCTCCGGCGGTCCGGGTACAGGCAAAACCACCACGGTGGTGCGCCTGCTCGCCGCGTTACTTGAACAACCGGGCGGCGAACGCTTGGCCATTGGCCTGGCAGCACCCACCGGCAAAGCCGCCGCGCGCATGGCCGAAGCCATTCGTAATGCCAAGGCCGAGTTGCCGGTAAGCGAGGCGATCAAAGCGGCCTTGCCGGAAGAAGCGCGCACCTTGCACCGCCTGCTCGGCAGCCGGGGCGACACGCCGCGCGTGCGCCACACGGCGGCCAGCCCGTTGCCGCTGGACGTGCTGGTGGTGGACGAAGCGTCGATGGTCGACCTGGCGCTCATGGCCAAACTGCTCGACGCGCTGCCCACTCACGCGCGCCTGATTTTGCTCGGCGACAAAGACCAACTCTCCGCCGTGGAAGCCGGCGCAGTGTTTGCCGAGCTGTGCGAGGGCCGAGGCTTTACCGCCGAAACCGCCGCCGATCTGCAACGCCTCACCGGCCAACCGGTGGAAGCACAAACGCCGAATTCGCGGCTTGGCGATGCGGTGGTGCTGCTCACCCACAGCCACCGTTTTGCTGGCGACAGCGGCATCGGTGAGTTGGCGCGCCGCATCAACAGCGGCGATGCCACTGGCACGCTCAACCTGCTGAAAGAGGGCAGGGCAGACCTGGCCTGGGAGCGTGAGCCTACGCCGAGTGCGCTGCTCGATCGTCTGGACCAAGGCTACGCGCCTTATCTGACGGCAGCGCGCAGCGGCGACGTGGCGGCGACCTTCGCGGCCTTCAACCGTTTCCGCGCCCTAACGGCGCAACGCCAGGGCGCATGGGGCGTGGAGGGCATCAACGAGGCGCTGGAAGCGCGGTTCAAACGACGCTTCAGCCTGCCCAGCCGCGAGCGTTGGTATCCCGGTCGGGCGGTGATGGTGCGTCAGAACGACTATGCGCTCGGCCTTTTCAACGGCGACATCGGCATCTGCCTGGCCAGTGAAAATGGCCTGCGCGTGTTCTTTGAAAGTGCCGGCGAAACCGAACCGACCTTCCGCCCGTTTTCCCCGGCGCGGTTGCCCAGCCACGACAGCGCCTTCGCCATGACCGTGCACAAAAGCCAGGGCTCGGAATTCAGCGAAGTGCTGCTGGCGCTGCCCGACACCGCCAGCCCGCTGCTTACGCGCTCGCTGTTCTACACCGGCATTACCCGCGCCAAGCACAAGGTTGAAATCTGGGCGTTGCCGGCGCGCTTGATGGAAGCCGTCGGCACCCGCGCCGAACGGGCGGCGGGGTTGGCGGAGCGCTTGCGAGTGGACGGGTTTGTGGCGCCGGTGGACGCGGCCGAACCCGCGCCCGCGCCGCCGAAAAGCCCGGAGAGCAAACCGGCAGGCGAGCAGGATCAGTTGAGTTTGTTTTAAGGCGAAAGGCAGGCCTTTGGTCGGGTGCTGCCGCGGCGGTTTGACTCTGGGGAAAAGCGGTCAATGCTTGGCAGCAGCAGTGTTTCCCACCTCTGGACAAGGAACGGTCATGGCCAAGCGTCCTGTTGCCTCCGGCGCGCCTGCAACCGCAGCGAGCACCGGCAAAAAAGCTGCCTCCACGAAAAGCCCCGCCAAGAAGCCCGCCAAGCCCTCTAAGAAAAGAAGCGCCCCGCAAACATTGGATGTGCGCCGCGACTCCATGGATTTTCGCGACCTCACCTACAGCGCCTCGCTCACGCCGCTACCCGATGAGTTGTACCCGGTGTGGCCGCACCTGACGATTCTCGACCAGGGCACGCAAGGCGCCTGCACCGGTTTTGGCCTGGCCGCCACGGTCAATTATTTGCGCGCCAGCCGAGGCCAGCAGGGCTTGGTCAGCCCGGCCATGCTGTTCGCCATGGCGCGCCGCTACGACCAATGGCCGGGCGAGCGCTACGACTACAGCAGCGCTCGCGGGGCCATGAAAGGCTGGCACAAACACGGTGTATGTCTGGAGGCCAGCTGGCCGTTGACGCGCAAAGCCGGCATCACCCCGGCGATTCAGCAGGAAGCCTTGGACATTCCTCTCGGCGCCTATTTTCGGGTGTTCTCGCGTATCAATGATGTGCAAGCAGCGTTGCGCGATGTGGGCGTGGTGTTTGCCTCGGCGCAAACCCATGGCGGCTGGGAGGCGCCGCGCGATGGCGCGATTGTCTGGCGCCCGCAAGCTGGGGAAGAAGACGGCGGTCACGCCTTCGCCATCGTCGGCTACACCCGCGACGGATTTCTGGTGCAAAACTCTTGGAGTGACTGGGGCGGTTTCACCGTTGGCAAGCACACCTATCCCGGCGTGGCGCTGTGGAGCTATGCCGACTTTGAAGCCAACATCTGGGACGTGTGGGTGGCGCAGCTCGGGGTGAAGGTCAATTTCCAGGTCACCGATACCGCCAGCCGCTACACCGCCGATGGCGGCGTCGCTCGAGCCGCGCAACCGGCGCCGCCTCAGGAATCGATTTACTTGCATTACCTGCACATCGACAACGGCCGCTTCGACGACCAGGGCCAATACGCCTCCGACGCCACGCAGCTGGACGCCATTATCGCCTCGCTGCAAATCACTCAGCCCAAGCACATTGTGCTGTACGCCCACGGCGGCCTGAATGCGGTGGAAGGCTCGGCCATGCGCGCCTTCAAATGGCGGCCGGTGTTCGAGGCCAACGGCATCTTTGAGCTG
Organism: Pseudomonas sp. AC136; assembly: GCF_979258585.1. Classification (NCBI taxonomy): domain Bacteria; kingdom Pseudomonadati; phylum Pseudomonadota; class Gammaproteobacteria; order Pseudomonadales; family Pseudomonadaceae; genus Pseudomonas; species Pseudomonas sp. AC136. The sequence continues at coordinate 1,811,049 of NZ_OZ409865.1, read as the reverse complement.
CACTTCATTTGGGAAACCGGCTTGTGGAGCGAACTCGGCGATTTATTGCGTATCAAGAAACCGGCGGTGGATGAGCGCGTCGGCGCGGCGAGTTCGTGGTGGGACAACCAGGTCGAAAAACTCACGCAGCCGTTGGGCTTTTCGCTGTGGCAGGAAATGAAGCTCGATGCCCAGCGCGCGTTCGTGCCGCAGGGCGCCGGCACCCAGGTGCTGAAGCGCTTGATTGCATGGTTAGCGGGGCAGGGCAGCGCGGCGCCAAACGTGCATTTGGCCGGCCACAGCGCCGGTTCAATCTGGCACGCCCATCTATTGCAGCGCTGGCAGGCGCAGGGCGGGCCGAAAATTGCCAACCTGCTGTTGTTCGCCCCGGCGTGCAGCGTGGCGCTGTATGAGCAAACCATTCTGCCGGCGTTGGGCACGACCATTGCCCAGCAAAAGCTGCTGATCCTCTCGGACCAGGCAGAGCAAGACGACAACGTGGGCCAGGTGTATCGCAAGTCGCTGCTGTATTTGGTTTCTAACGCCTACGACAACAAAACCGCGCGCATTCCGATTCTGGGCATGGAAGTTTTTCAGCCTGAGCGCCAGCCGAAAAACAGCACGCTGGTGATCGCCAACAGTGCCAGCGCACAAAGCAGCAGTCGCAGCCATGGCGGGTTCGATAACGATTTGCCGAGCATGAACAACTTGCTGCAAACGGTACTGGGCAGCGAGGTGCGGCGCTTGTTTAAAGACGAGGATAAGCAGGGGTATTGAAGCGCCGTTTTGCCTGCGGGCAGACAAAACGGCGGCGGTGAACCATACAGATCAGAGCGTCCAGAACGGACGCAGCGCCTCATGGTTGGCTTCAGCGCGGGTAATGCCGATGTCGGCGAGTTGGGCGTCGGTCAAATTCAGCAGCGCGCGGCGGGTGGTCAGTCGCCGCCAGAAGGCGCTCCAGCGCGAGGCGTGCGGCGCTGCCACGGCGGTGTTGAGCGCCACTGCCTTGGCGTGCGCCACTCTTCCCACCAACTGATCGTGACCCAAGGTCAACCGAACATCGCTAAGCCCATTCATTTCCCTCACCTGCTTCTGTGTGTATGTGGGAAGCATGATGCCGAGCCAAACAGAAACCCGACAGATTCAAAAAATGGGTATTTGCTCCATACAGATAAACCCCGCGCTGAGCTGAATGGCGTTTTTTAATGGCATCTGTATGGGTGTTGCCAAAACGCTGCACAAAACGCACGATCTGTGCTTTCCACGCGTGCGCAGGCTTTCCCCATGACCCTTTATGTAAACCTCGCCGAATTGCTCGGTGCCCGTATTGAGCAGGGCTTGTATCGCCCGGGCGATCGGCTGCCGTCGGTGCGTGCGCTGAGCGCCGAGCACGGCGTGAGCCTGAGCACGGTGCAACAGGCTTACCGTCATCTTGAGGATCAGGGCTTGGCGCTGCCGCGTCCGAAGTCGGGCTATTACGTACCGGAGGAACGCCAACAGCCGGCGCTGCCGATGGTCTCGCGTACCGCGCAGCGGCCGGTGGAGGTTTCGCAATGGGACCAGGTGCTGGAGCTGATCAGCGTGGCGCCGGGCAGCGATGGTCTGATTCAACTTGGCCGCGGCCGGCCGGATCACACTAGCCCGACGCTCAAACCATTGCTGCGTTCGTTGTCGCGCCTCAGTCGCCGACAAGACCTCAACGGCCTCACCTACGGCTGCATTCGCGGCCACTTGCCGCTGCGTCAGCAAATTTCCCGGCTCATGCTCGACTCCGGCTGCCAGATTCCTGCCGAAGACGTGGTGGTGACCACCGGATGTCACGAGGCGCTGTCGGCCGCCATTCGCGCCATTTGCGAGCCGGGTGACATCGTCGCGGTGGATTCGCCCAGCTTTCACGGCGTGATGCAGGCGCTTAAAGGCTTCGGCATGAAAGCGCTGGAACTGCCCACCGACCCGCTCACCGGCATCAGCCTGGAGGCGTTGGAACTGGCATTGGAACAGTGGCCGATCAAAGCCATTCAACTGACCCCCACGTGCAACAACCCCATGGGCTACATCATGCCGGACGCCAACAAGCGCGCTTTGATCGCCCTGGCCCAGCGCTATGACGTGGCGATTATCGAGGACGACGTGTACGGCGAACTGGCTTACCACTACCCGCGTCCACGCACGATCAAGTCTTACGACGATGACGGTCGCGTGCTGCTGTGCAGCTCATTTTCCAAAACCGTGGTGCCGGGGCTGCGCATCGGCTGGATCGCGCCGGGACGCTATCTGGAGCGCGTGCTGCACATGAAATACATGGGCACCGGCACCACGGCGCAGCTGCCGCAACTGGCTCTGACCGAGTTTATTGAAGGCGGTCATTACGAGCCGCACATTCGCCGTATGCGCGCGCAATACGCCCGTGGTCGCGACCAGATGACCGAGTGGGTGCGCCGCTATTTCCCGGCAGGTACGCGAGTGAGTCGGCCGCAAGGCAGCTTTATGATTTGGGTGGAAATGCCCGAAGGCTTCGACAGCCTGCGCCTGAACCGGGAACTGAAAGCGCACAAAATTCAGATCGCACCAGGCAGCATCTTTTCGGCGGCGGGCAAATACCGCAACTGCTTGCGCATGAGCTACGCCAGCAAGCCAGACGCCAAGACGGAGGCGGCGGTGAAGGTGGTAGGGGAGACGGTGGCGCGGTTGTTGGCGGAGCATGCCTGACCGCTAAAAGCCCCTCACCCCTAGCCCCTCTCCCGCAAGCGGGCGAGGGGGACGGAACAGCGCGGTCAGCTCCCTCTCCCGTTTATGGGAGAGGGTTGGGGTGAGGGCAAGCGGCTGACGCGATCATTTCCCCCCGACCGCATTAGAGGGCGCGTGCTCGCCCAACCCATTCCCCCGCCACAACAACAGCACAAACCCCGCCGCGCCCACGGCCATCAGCAGCGGCAACGCATGGCCGCTAATCCACTGGCTAACGGCGCCCGTCAGCAGCGGCCCGATCAGGCAGCCAATACCCCAAAGCTGCGAAATGTGGGCATTGGCGCGCACCAGTTGGTCATCGCGAAAACGCTCGCCGATCAGAATCAGCGACAGCGTAAACAGCCCGCCCGCACTGGCGCCGAACAGCACCCATACCGGCCAGATCAGCGGCGTGTGCAGCAGCACTGGCACGCACAAGCTGGAGATCAACAGCACCAAGCCGCACCCCAGAAACAGTCGCTCGCGCGACATACGATCGGCCAGCCAGCCGATGGGCAGTTGCAACAACGCATCGCCCACCACCACCACGCTGGCCATCAGCAGCGCTGTTTCCTGACTGAAGCCCTGACGCAAGCCGTAAACCGGCAGCAGGGTCAGCATCATCGCCTCGAAGGCGGCAAACAGACTGACCGCCCAGGCAATCGCCGGCATGCTCGCGCAAAATGCCCACAGGCCGCGACCCGAGGCGCTATGGCCGTCGACCTTCGGCGCGCCGGTGCGGCCCATCAGCATCAGTGAGCCGCCAATCAACAAGCCGGTGCCGGTCCAGAAACCTAGATCGGTGGCGGTGCCCAGCAGGCTTAGCACCAGCGGCCCGCACAGTTGGCTCAGCGCGTAGCCCGTGCCATACAGTGCCACCAGGCGCCCGCGCCAACGGTCGACGGCCAGTTGATTGATCCAACTTTCGCCGAGGATAAACACCACCGTCAGCGCGACGCCCAAGAGCAAGCGCAGCACCAGCCAAACCGGGTAGCTGGGCAGCAACGCCATCGTGGAAATGCCCAGGGCGCTTATCAGAAAACAGATTTGCATCAAGCCCGTGGTGCCAAAACGCGCCGCCAACCGGCCGGCCAATACCGAGCCGAGCAACACGCCCACCGCCGGCATCGCCGCCATTACACCGATGGCGAAGTTGCCGTAACCCCAGCCCTCCAAACGCAGCGACACCAACGGCATGGTCACGCCAAGTGCCAAGCCGATGCTGACCACCGCCGCGACCACGGCGAAATAGGTTCCCCAACGCATCACCACGGACTCTCTCCCTCCAGTCGGGCCCAAAATAAAACGGCCGGGTCTCTTCGCAGAAACCCGGCCGCAGGTATGGCTCCAAGAGCCGGCTCTTAAAGAGCGGACCTTACTGTTCAGTCGTAAAAACCGAACTCACCTCAACACCATCTTCAAACGGACGACCCGGAGATCGCCCCGATATCACAGTTTAATCCACGTCGATTTCAGCTCGGTGTACTTATCGAAAGCGTGCAGCGACTTGTCCCGACCATTACCCGACTGCTTGAAGCCGCCAAACGGAGCGGTCATGTCGCCGCCGTCGTATTGGTTCACCCACACGCTGCCGGCGCGCAGGGCCTTGGCGGTAAGGTGGGCTTTGGAGATGTTGCTGGTCCAGACCGCAGCGGCCAGGCCGTAGATGCTGTCGTTGGCGATTTCGACGGCTTCTTCGGCGGTGTCGAAGGCGATAACCGACAGCACAGGGCCGAAGATTTCTTCCTGGGCGATACGCATGGAGTTGGTCACGCCGTCGAAAATGGTCGGCTCAACGTAAGTGCCGCCAGTGGATTCCAGCGTGCGCTTGCCGCCAGCCACCAGCTTGGCGCCATCGGCATGGCCGGCTTCGATGTAGCTCAGCACGTTGTTCATTTGCTGGGTGTCGACCAGGGCACCGACGTTGGTTTCCGGGTCCAGCGGGTTGCCGGCTTTCCAGCCTTTGAGGGCGTCGATCACCATCGGCACGAATTTGTCTTTGATCGAACGCTCGACCAGCAGACGCGAACCAGCGGTGCACACTTCGCCCTGGTTGAAAGCGATGGCGCCGGCAGCGGATTCAGCCGCCGCTTGCAGGTCTGGCGCGTCGGCGAAAACGATGTTGGGGCTCTTGCCGCCGGCTTCCAGCCAAACGCGTTTCATGTTGGATTCGCCCGCATACACCATCAGTTGCTTGGCGATTTTGGTCGAACCGGTGAACACGATGGTGTCGACATCCATATGCAGCGCCAATGCCTTCCCAACGGTGTGGCCGTAGCCGGGCAGCACGTTCAGCACGCCAGCTGGAATGCCGGCTTCGATGGCCAGTTGGGCGATGCGGATGGCGGTCAGCGGCGATTTTTCCGAAGGCTTGAGTACCACCGAGTTACCGGTGGACAGCGCTGGGCCGAGTTTCCAGCAGGCCATCATCAGCGGGAAGTTCCACGGCACGATGGCGCCGACCACGCCGATTGGCTCGCGCGTCACCAGGCCCAGCTCGTTGTGCGCGGTGGCGGCTACTTCGTCGTAGATTTTGTCGATGGCTTCACCGCTCCACGACAGCGCGCGGGCGGCGCCCGGTACGTCAATGTTCAGCGAGTCGCTAATGGGTTTGCCCATGTCCAGGGTTTCGAGCAGGGCCAGCTCTTCGGCGTTCTGATCGAGCAGGGCGGCAAAGCGGATCATGATTTCTTTGCGCTCAACCGGCGCTTTGCGCGACCACACGCCGGAATTGAAGGTGGCGCGGGCGTCTTTGACAGCGAGGTCGGCATCCGCCTGGTCACAGCTGGCGACTTGGCCCAGCACACGGCCGTCAACCGGGCTGACGCAGTCGAAGGTGTCGCCCGATACCGCAGCGGTGTATTCACCGTGGATAAAGGCGCGGCCTTCAATCTTCAGATCCTGGGCGCGTTTTTCCCAATCGGCGCGGCTCAAGGTAGTCATGTGTGCGTCCTCTTATTAGTTGAGCTTTATCAAGACGAAACAGGCGTTGCTTGCACGCGCGCCTGTCAAAAATTCTGCAAGCCTACTCGGCTCGCCGGTGCCGGCCACACTAAACCAGAGCACAGCGCCTTTCCAATATTTTTTACACGAGGGCAGTAAACGCCCTTGTCATGTTCGTTTTATTAAACATAGACTGCGACGCTCCGCTGCATGGGTCGTCGTCTCGACGTTCAAGGCATTGAGCGGCTGTGCTGGCCACGAAGGCTGCGCAGAAAAACACACACTTACTTACGCGCTTGGACTGGGACCAGACCATGAATATTGCCGCCGTCGTCGACTTCGCCACTGCCACCACTGCCGCCGAGCACTATCGCCCCGCCGCAGAAAAGGTGCTCCAGGGCGACCCCGAGCAAAGCGTGCGCAACCACTACGCCAGCCCGTGCGGCCAGTTTGCCAGCGGCATCTGGGAAGGCGCGGTGGGGCAGTGGACGGTGAACTACAGCGAACATGAATACTGCGAAATTCTGCAAGGCGTGTCGGTGCTGCGCGACGGCGAAGGCAACGCCAAAACCCTGCGCACCGGCGACCGCTTTGTTATCCCGGCTGGCTTCTCCGGTACCTGGGAAGTGCTGGAAGCGACCCGCAAGGTCTATGTGATTTTCGAGCAAGCGGCGAGCTGATCCCGCTTCGACTGATTCCCTGCGTGAACTTTTAACCCGCTCCCCGCGGGTTTTTTTATGGCCCGAATAACCCGGATGTGGATGGGCTGCGTGACATCTATATAGGGGCGCTTGTGCTCATCCGCGTTCAAGTCGGTACCGGGGGCGTTTTGAGTCCCCATCTCGCCACGCCTGTGAAAGGAGCGCGCGCAGTTGAAACTGTTACGCGTAGCACCGCGGTGACCTGTCAATTTTAGGGAAAACGATCATCTGCGCAGGCCTGGTGCGAAGCACGTCCAGTTGAGGTAAGTAGCGCGAGCAGGCGGTCCTGAGCAATGGGAATCTGCATTTTTCGCTCTCTCGCCGGTTGCATTGCGCAATTCTAGGGTTTCGCGCAATTGACATTAGATAGTGGCTAGCCGGGCTCACCTGAACAGTTGCCGCGAAACCGGAAAAAATCTGTTTTCCCTGCGCATCAACAGAGAAAACACCTGTAGGAAATTGGAAACTGTACTGGTCGGCAGCCGCCGTCTTCGCAGAACCTGACGAACTCGACAGGATTTTTTGAGTAAAAACGCCTCAAAAGTGGGCGAACCGATACAGTTTGCACCGTTATGGATAAAACAGTTTGTGTATAAACTTCCCGCTACCAGCACAATTTGAGGGAACTGTGACTACAAGGTCAGCTGTGCGAGGCGCAACATACGCTTCAGTTAAATAACCAGTCCCGCCATAAGCGGAAGGAAGCAAACCATGGAACGTACCCTCAGTTCCGACATGTTCGTAAGCGAAAAAAGTTCGAAAGCCCAAGCTGCTCTGCCACTGCGCATCGTCTCCAATCTGCTGCTCTGGCAACGCCGCATGTCCAGCCGCCACCAGTTGGCCCGCCTGGATCCACGTCTGCTGGCAGACGCCGGTATCAGTGAAGCCCAGCGCTTCGCCGAGCTGAGCAAGCCGTTCTGGCGTTAAGTGTTGTAACTGGCTGAGGCATTTTTCGCACCAGCCACTGAATTGAATAAACGAAGCCCGCCGCAGGAAACTGCCGGCGGGCTTCGTCGTTTCTGGCCCAGAAAAGCCATTTACACAGCTGCGCCTGGGAAGGGCGGTACAGTTTGAAAAATACGTAAACTGAAGCCGTACAATTTCTGCCCGCTGTCACTGCCGCGTTACCGCTCGCTGGGGGACGATGTTTTCCCATACCCAGCACTCGCGACACAGCGAGAAGGAACGTGCCATGGAACGCGCACTCGGCCAAACCGCCGCTCTTCTGCCCACCCTTGCCCAACGGCGTCCTTTTGTTAAACGCGTTGCCGGCGCAGTTGCGCTGTGGCTGCGCAACGCCCATACCCGCCGGCAGTTGGCGCGGTTGGATGAACGCCAGTTGGCGGATGCGGGCATCAGCTTGTGTGATCGGGAAGTGGAGTTGAGCAAACCGTTCTGGCGCGAGTGAGCGCCATGGTTCGCCTTGTGTTGGGCTTCGCCAGAGGCTCAACCCAACCTGCGGTCGCGAACCTTTTGTTTTCCGCGTGCGAACCTTCCTTATTCGTGCCCCTCCAAGTGCGACCCAAGCGCCGCCGCTGCGCTAGTCTGTCTAGCGATGTCGCCCTTCGTCTCATCTGGAGAAATGCCATGACCACCTTGCGCCTGCTAACTGCTGCTGCACTGCTAACCGTCGCCGCTAGCGCCTCGGCGACCAGTTTTGTTTACACCACCGATGCCGTGGTCGGCGCCGTTAAAGGCACGTCCGATGTCACGTCGGATCTTTCCTCCTCCTTTGGCGACGACAAAATCGTGCTCGCCGCCCGCGAAGACGCTGCCAGCTTTGTCGCCACCGCCGGTGATCTCCGTGGCGCGCGCCTGGAAGCTGCTCTGGCGCATATCCGTCAGCAAGCGCCGCAATTGCAAGCCAGCAGCGACTTGCAACTGGCCCAGTCCATCCTGGTTTTGTAAGCCTGCCGACACGGCGCGACGCTGGCCCCACGTCGCGCCTTCAGCTAGCCTTGGCGCCCGCCGTTGCGGGCGTTTTTGCGACCGCCATCAAATAGCCACAATTGGCTTGGAACTGGCTCTGTCCAAATTCGTCCAAGTGTTTCACTCGCTATCAAGTCATTTTTCCCGCATTTGTTTCGGAGATTTCTCTATGCGCCGTCCGCTTCCGCTCGCCGCTTTCGCTTTGCTGCTCGCCACCGGTGCCGCCCAGGCCCATACCTTGGTGGAAACCAGCGAAATCATCGTTCGCGCCTTCGGCCGTACTATCGATTTCACCTCCGACACCACCACTTCCGTGCGCGATTCCAAAGTGGTGCTCGAAGCCCGTGATGACGCTGCCAGCTTTGTCGCCAGCGAAGGCTCCATTCGTGGCGCCCAACTGGAAGCGGCGTTCACCACCCTGCGAGACCGTGTTCCCGAAGCCCGCGATGCCAGCGACCAGACGCTGGCCGAGGCTATTCTCGCCCTGTGAAACGCCTTTTAGTTCGAGGCGGCGCCTGGCTGTTAGGCGCCGCGCTGCTGTGCGGCGCGAGCCTGGCCCAGGCGCAACTGCGCCTTGAGCTGCAACGTGACGGGTTGGATGCGAACCAGCAGCAGGCCAGTCAGGCACTGCTCGACGAGGCCATGGCGGCGCTACCGCCGGCGTTCGTTCAGCGCCTCGACCGGTCGGTGCGGGTGCGCTGGACCGACGAGTTGCAAAGCAACGCCTATGGTCAGGCCCGCAATGCGACCTTGCTGGTGCTCAACCAACGGCTGTTGCCCGCGCTGACTGACGGCTCGGCCGCCCGCGAACAAACCAATCGCCCCCACGGCACGGTGCGCCAGGAACTGCTCGCCACTGTGCTGCATGAGCTCACTCATATTTACGACCGTGCGCGGCTGTGGTCGCCGGCTGAAAAAACGCTGCTGTTGCGTTGCCAACGCCAAGTTAAAAGCCAGGGCGTGATTGGCCAGATGAACGATTGCCGAGGCCAATCCGAGCGGCGCTTTACCCTCAGCGACGATCCGCGCCTGCTCGATCTTGCCGGCTGGCCGCAATACGTCGGCCGACGTGGCGAGCGTGAAGCGCATAACGGCCAGGTGGCGCGCAGCCCGGACATCTACGAACTGAGCAACCCGCGCGAATTCGTCGCCGTGAACATGGAGTACTTCCTCCTTGACCCGGCGTACGGCTGCCGCCGCCCAGCGCTCAATCGCTACTACCGCGAACAGTTTGACGGCTGGGCGCCGGCCAATGCCGAGTCTTGCCCGAGCACGTTTGCCTACCTAAATGCCGGTCGTGACTTTGCCCGCCAGCCCTTAGGCAAGCTGGATCCCGAGCGCATATACGAGGTTGATTACCTGCTCGCCGAGGCTAACGACGAGTGGGCCAGCCGCTGGGGCCATAGCATGTTGCGCCTGGTGATTTGCGCCCCAGGCCGGCCGCGCGGGCCTGATTGCCGGCTGGACATGGACCAGCACCTGGTCTTGTCCTACCGCGCCTTTGTCGGCGACTTGCAATTGTCGAGCTGGGACGGCCTTACCGGCGTGTACCCCTCGCGTCTGTTCGTGCTGCCGCTTAGCCAGGTGATCGAGGAGTACACCAAGGTGGAGCTGCGCGGGCTGGTCTCGGTGCCGCTCAAACTCGATCGCCCGCAGCTCGAAGCGCTCGTCGAACGCGCCGCCGAGCAGCATTGGAGCTACGACGGCAACTACTACTTCCTGTCCAATAACTGCGCCGTGGAAACCCTGAAACTGCTGCGCAGCGGCACCGATCAGGCGCAGCTGCAAACCCTCGACAACATCATGCCCAACGGCCTGCTGGAAGTGCTGGCGGGGCGGAATCTGGCGGACCTCAGCGTGCTGGATGACCGCCGCGAAGCGCTGCGCCGCGGCTATCGATTCGACTCGTTTCGCGACCGTTACCAGGCCATGTTCGAGGTGCTGAAAGAGCGCATGCCCATCCCGCAGCAAGCCGTGGATGAGTGGATCAGCCTGAGCGCCGAGCAGCGTCGCAGCTGGTTTGAAAAAGCCGACCTGCGTGCCAGCGCCGCCATGCTGCTACTCGAACAAGCCGCGCAGCGCCGGCAGTTGTTATTGGCGCAAGACGAACTCAAGCGCCGCTACCTCAGCAGCCGGGCGCTGGCCGATGGCAGCAGCGGTGAAGCGGGTAAAACTCTGGAGAAAATCCTCGCCAATAGCGGCTTTCTAAGCCGCCCGGCGGAGCTGCTCGACGGTGGCTACGGCCTGCCGCAGGCCAGCGAATGGCAGAAGCTACAAGCCGAGAGCGACAGTCGCCAGAAAGAACTTCGCCAGCTTAGCGACGACCTCGACGGCCAAGTGCGCAGCCTGCTCGAACCCCAGCGCCTGGCCGCGCTGGATGCCGGAGACGCCAACCTGAAACTGCTTAGCGAACACCTGCGCGCGCTGCACAAAGCGTCCGGCGGTTTGGTGCTGCCGTAAGCCTCAGGTGCTTTCGCCATCTTCCGACGGCAAGTGTTCATCCAGATGCAGCCACGGCAAACGCGTGGTGACCCAGATGTGCCGATCAGGTTTGGCCTGGTCGGGGTGGTCGAGGGTGCCGACCGTAATGTCGATGGTTTGCGGGCTGTGCTCGGTATGAAACGTCAGGTGCGCGCCGCAGGTGGGGCAAAACGAACGGGTACAGCCGGGTGAAGAAACGAAGCCTTGGGGCGTGCCCTGGGTCCATTCGAAACGCTCCAGCGGCACCGTGAACCAGGTGGTGACCACCGCGCCGCTGGTGCGCCGGCACATGCTGCAGTGGCAGTGGGCAACGTCGTTGAATGGCGCGTTGAAGCGGTAGCGCAGGGCGCCGCATTGGCAACCGCCGGTGTGGATGTCCGTCATGGATGGCTCTCCTGAATGACCGACACGCCGCCCGGTTCGTGTTGCGCCTCGCGCCTGGGCTGCGCAAGATGCCGGCTCGAGCCAGTCGGGGAGTGTGTCGTGTTGCAGTTGTGGTTGGCCTTGTGGCCGTTGTTCGCCTTGATCATCGCCGGTTTCGCCCTGCGTCGCCTGCGCTTTGCCGGTGACGAATTCTGGCCGACGGCGGAACGTCTCAATTACTTCGTTCTCTTTCCGGCGCTGTTGTTCAGCAATTTAGCCACCGCCCCACTGGCCGACCCGGCATTGCCGCGCCTGGCGTTGGCCGTGCTGTTGGGCTTGGGCGTGGCGTGGGCGGCGCTGCTGCTGTGCAAGCGTTTGCGCAAGTGGACGGCCGCGCGTTTCGGCGCCATCAGCCAGGGCGTGCTGCGGTTCAACACCTACCTGGGGCTCGCCGCAGTGGGCAGCTTGTACGGCAAGGAAGGGCTGACGCTCGCCGCGTTGATGCTGGCAATGATGGTGCCGGCGGTGAACCTGCTGTCGGTGTGGGCGCTGACGGCGGAGCGGGGCGTCAGCGTGCGCAACTTGCTGCTGCCGATTGCCCGCAATCCGCTGATTATCGCCTGCGCTGCTGGCGCGCTGGTCAACGTGTTGGGCATCGGTTTGCCCGGTGGCAGCGACCGCCTACTCAACCTGCTGGCCGTCGCCAGTTTGCCCCTTGGCTTGCTCTGCGTCGGCGCGGCCTTGCGCCCGCAAGAGCTGGCCGGCGAGGCCTCGGCATTGGCCTGGAACTGTGTGGTTCGCTTGCTGCTGATGCCGCTGCTGGCCTTTGCCGTGGCCCGCGCCTTGAGCCTGCCGCCGTTGCCGAGCAGCGTGCTGATCCTGTTTTTCGCCCTGCCTACCGCGCCGACTTCCTATGTGCTCACCCGCCAGCTGGGCGGCGACAGCCAGCTCATGGCCGGCATCATCACCCTGCAAACCTTGTTCGCTGCCGTCAGCCTGCTGTTGGTCCTGAGCCTGCTCGGTTAAGCCCGCTGCGCATTGAAAGCTGGCTGAAAGTTTCGCCGCTTAGCATCCCACCACCGCCGGCACTCGACCGGCCGCCGGCCGCTGTGTGCGTGCTGGCGAGACTTCCAACAATAAAAATTGGTGATTGCCATGCCCCGCTGCGCTGTTGCTGCACCTGTTCTCCGTCCCCCTCGAGCCTGTCGCTGAGCCCGTCACCCTGACGGCCGCCCGCCACCACGCCCGCTAATGCACGGAGAATTCCTATGTTGACCCTCCTTGGCTTCGCCATGGTCATCACGTTCATGTACCTGATCATGAGCAAACGCCTGTCGGCGCTGATCGCCCTCATCATCATCCCGATTGTTTACGCGCTGGTTGGCGGCTTTGCCGGGCAGATCGGCCCGATGATGCTCGAAGGCATCACCAAGCTCGCGCCCACCGGCGTGATGCTGATGTTCGCCATTCTCTACTTCGCCCTGATGATCGATTCCGGCCTGTTCGACCCCGCCGTGCGCAAGATTCTCAAACTGGTCAAAGGCGACCCGCTGAAAGTGTCGGTGGGCACCGCCGTGCTGGCGCTGGTGGTGTCAATGGATGGCGACGGCGCCACGACCTACATGATCTGCGTGGCGGCCATGCTGCCGCTTTACCAGCGCCTGGGCATGAGCCCACGGATCATGGCCGGTCTGATTATTCTGGCCGGCGGGGTGATGAACATGACCCCGTGGGGCGGACCCACCGCCCGCGCGGCCAGTGCACTGCATGTCGACCCCTCCGATATTTTCGTGCCGATGATTCCGGCCATGGCGGCAGGCGTGCTGGCGATTCTGGCCATCGCCTACTTCTACGGCAAACGTGAGCGTGCGCGCTTGGGTGAACTGCATTTGCCGGGCGAAGCCGTGGGCGGCGCCGAGATTAGCGTGTCGCAATTTCCCGACGCACGCCGGCCGAAACTGCTGTGTTTCAACGCCGCGTTGACCGTGGCCTTGATGGTCGCGCTGATTCAAGGCCTGCTGCCGCTGCCGGTGCTGTTTATGCTCGCGTTCGGCATCGCCATGATCGTCAACTACCCCTGCCTGCAGCAGCAAAAAGAGCGCGTGGCGGCCCACTCGGCCAACGTGCTGGCGGTGGTTGGGTTGATTTTTGCGGCGGGTATTTTCACCGGCATTCTTTCTGGAACCGGCATGGTCGACGCCATGTCGAAAAGTTTGCTGGCCGTTATTCCCACCGCCATGGGCCCGTATTTGGCGGTGATTACGGCCGTGGTGAGCATGCCGTTCACGTTTTTCATGTCCAACGACGCCTTCTACTACGGCGTTCTGCCGGTGCTGGCCGAAGCCGCGAGCCACTACGGCATCAGTGCCGTGGAAATGGCCCGGGCTTCAATCGTTGGCCAGCCGGTGCATTTGCTCAGTCCGTTGGTGCCTTCGACCTATTTGTTGGTGGGCCTGGCCGGCATCGAGTTTGGTGACCATCAGCGCTTTACCCTGAAATGGGCAGTTCTGGTTTGCCTGTGTATCCTTGTCGCCGCGCTGCTGATGGGAATTTTCCCAGTGTTTGGCGGCTAACGATTTTTTTCACCTTCACGTATTGGAAAGACGAGGACGCTGTACATGGAATGGCTGACCAGCCCGGAAATCTGGATTGCATTTTTTACCCTGACGGCGCTGGAGATTGTGCTCGGGATCGACAACATCATCATGATTTCGATCTTGGTCAGCCGTATGCCCAAAGACATGCAGCCCAAGACCCGTTTCTTCGGTTTGGCGCTGGCCATGGTCACGCGAATTCTGCTGTTGCTGTCGATCACCTGGGTGATGCGCCTGACCGCTGACCTGTTCAGCATCATGGGTCACGGCTTCTCCGGGCGTGACTTGATTCTGTTCTTCGGTGGCCTGTTTCTGCTGTGGAAAAGCAGCACCGAGATGTACCAGAGCCTGGAAGGTGAAGACGAAACCAACGACGCGCCCAAGGGCATGGGCAGCGGCTTTATCGGCACCATCATTCAGATCGCCATTATCGATATCGTGTTCTCGCTGGACTCGGTCATCACCGCTGTCGGCATGGTGTCCCATGTACCGGTCATGATCGCCGCCATCGTCGTGGCCGTGATGGTGATGATGCTCGCCGCCGGCACCATCAGCGCGTTCATCGATAAACACCCGTCGCTGAAAATGCTCGCCTTGTCGTTCCTGATCATGGTCGGCACGGTGTTGATTGCCGAGGCCTTTGATGTGCATGCGCCCAAAGGCTACGTGTACTTCGCCATGGCGTTCTCGCTGGCGGTGGAAGCGGTGAACATCAAAATGCGCACCGTGCGTGATCGCAAAAAGAATGAAGCGGTGAAGCTACGCAAGGATATTCCGGGGCAGTAATGGCCCAGCGGTTGAGGTGAAAATCCCCGGTTATGCCGGGGATTTTTTTATCCGTGGTTTTCTTTGTACTGGGCGAGGGCGGGCAGCAATTGCCGTGAAATGGCTTCGCGCACGGCCGGCAGCATCACCGCGCCGCTGCCGAGCATCTGCTCGACGAGCTTGCGCAGCGCCAACGCGCGCGGGCCGTCGAGGCCGAGTACAGCGTGCTCGCAGGCCTGTTCCGGCGAGGCGCCGGGCGGCACGGCGAAGCCCAGGGTTTGCAGGCGTTCGCGCAGGTCGTCCTGGTCGATCAGGTCAGCGTGCATCATGGCTGTGGTCCTTGTTGCGGGGGAGGTGGGGTCGATTCTGGTGAGGGGTTGGGCTGGCTTCAAGGGCGATGGCTGTTATATGCATGAAGAGGTCGTTTTCAACTAATTCCCGGTCGTTCGTGATGGGCACAATGGCGGCCAGAGTGTCAGCCTTGATTGGCGGGCGTTGGCTGTTTTGGTTGGGTTTGGTCACCTGATCGAGGTTGTCCGGTTCGACGTTGGCGCTCCCTGTTAGAAGCATTTTGGCCCCCCGTGCTGTGTCGGCTTTTCGGGGGGTTTTTTTTTGGGTGCTGGATCGTCGTTTGGCGCAGGCGGCGGCCCAAACCTCCGTCATCCTCGCGCAGCCGGCGGTCCGACGATTCGGGATCCAGAATTTCCAGTCAAGCGCGGTGGTAGCACAAACCCCCGTCGTTCCCGCGCAGGCGGCGGTCCGACGATTCGGAATCCAGAATCTTCAGTCGAACGCGGTGGCAACACAAACCCCCGTCATCCTCGCGCACGCGGGGATCCAGAATTTCCGGGCGGACGCAGTTGTGGAGGTATTCATTACCGCGTGTGCTGGACGTTTTGGTTTCGCGCCTTACGCGCGAGTCACTTTTGTCATTGCGACAAAAGTAACCAAAAACGCTAGCCGGTACGACTCACCCACATAGGTAACAAATCAGTTCAACCACATGGGTAACAGTTTTTAACCTAATGGGGTCTCCCTCAGGAGGGTGCCCTCATGCCGTGGCGAGAACTGAAACCTATGGACGAGAAAGTGTTGTTCATTGCTGATTACCTCAGGCAGGTCAGCAGCTTCACTGCGTTGTGCGAGCACTTCGGCATCAGTCGAAAGACCGGCTACAAGTGGGTGGAACGCTACAACTTAGCCGGCATGGAGGGGTTGGCTGAGCAAAGTCGGCGGCGTCGCGAACAGGTGTGCACGCCATTTGTTATCCGCGAGTACATCCTTGATCTAAGGCGCCGATCTGCGGTTGAACTGGGGCCGAAGAAGATCCAGGCACTCGTGGAGCAGCGATATCCTGGGCAAAGTCCTTCCCGGACCACGATCTACAGCATCCTCAAACAGGCGGGATTGGTCACGCCCCGCCGGCTTCGTAAGCGGGTACCTAGCTATCCAAAGCCGCTTAAATCGACCAACGAACCTAATGAACTCTGGAGCGCCGACTACAAAGGTCAGTTCCTGACTCAGGACGGGAAGTGGTGTTATCCGTTGACGGTGATGGATCACGCCAGTCGTTTTCTGCTGGCTTGCGAAGGCATGTCCGGCACACGGCTAAAGGAGACCAAGTCGGCTTTCGAAGATTTGTTTCGCTGCTACGGATTACCTTCGCGCCTGCGAACAGACAACGGCACCCCCTTCGCTAGCGCTGGCAAAACAGGTCTAAGCCAACTCTCCATTTGGTGGCTACGGCTGGGCATCATTCCTGAACGAATAGCACCTGGCCGCCCCGAACAGAATGGGCGCCACGAACGTATGCATCGGACGCTGAAACGGGCCGTCACTCACCCCTGTTCTGCGCATATGGCGGAGCAGCAAAGGCAGTTCGACCTGTTTCGTCATAATTACAATGAGCAGCGGCCGCACGAAGCGCTAAACCAGAGCACGCCCAAAACCCATTACCAGAATTCGCCACGGCCATACCCGGAACGCTTGCCGGAGCCGACATATCCTGGCTATGTCGAACCGCACCGGGCCGACTGCAGCGGGATCATCAATCGCCACGGTATGCGCATTTATGTGGGGTATCTTTTAAGGCACGAACTAATTGGGCTGGAGCAAATTGGCGATGATCTTTGGGCCGTTCATTTCGGCCCGGTTGTGATAGGTAGGCTGGACGAAAGGGAGCAGAAGGATGGGTATCTATCCTTGAAAGTGTCACCCATGTGATTGAACACTTTTGTTACCCATGTGGTTGTCTCGTACAAGCCCCTACCTTGGCCCTACGCTGCGCTACGGGTCCCCTCCTTCCGTCGCCGCTCCGGGGGCCGGCGAGACGGGCCAACCTTGGCCCGACACGCCTTTCGCGGCTCCCGGCCGCTCAACCCCCTACGCGTCGACTCCACTCGGCCTGCGATAAACGGTGCGGGGTGGATCACAAGCGAGATCAAAAGCGGTGAAGCAAGAGCGTGAAGCAAAAGCGCTGGGCAAAAGCGCTGAGCAAAAGCGGTAGATCAACATCTCGCGGCTGAAGCCGCTCCCACAGGGGGGTGGTGGTGCTTTGCTTATTGTGGGAGCGGCTTTAGCCGCGATGCTTTTGCGGCGGAAGGCTGATTATCCGGCCGGCATATTCGGGCTTTTCCATCTCGCCTTGCGCGACGACAAGTCCTTCAATCCTGGCCAATGCCGTGGCACTAAACGGCGTGGATTTCGGCCCGTGGGTGTCCACGTGCAGCAGCATCTGTTCACTCACGGCCACGGCATCTTGCTGTCCGTCGCGGTAAAGGCTGAGGTACAGGTGCAGCCGTTTCTGGTCGTGCCCGAGCACCTGCAATCGAACCTCTACAGTTTGGTTTTCTTTCACTTCGTGCAGGTAGTTGAGGTGCACTTCCAGAGTGAACAGGCTGTGGCCGGCGGCTTCGCGGGCGGTGGCGTCGAGGCCGAGGGTGTCCATCAGCGCATCCACGGCCTGGCTGAAGATCAGCAGGTAGTAGGCGTCGCGCAGGTGGCCGTTGTAGTCGACCCAGTCGGCGCTGATGGGGGTGCGGTAAAGGCGGTGTTCCATGGGCGCGGTCCTCAGTCGGCGAAGGCGAAGCCGTGTTTGGTTTTGCAGGTTTTGACGGCGTCCAGCACGGCCATCAGGCAGTCGTCGCGGTAGCGTTCCAGTTCGGCGATGCTGCGTTGGCCTTGCTGTTCGGTAGTGCCGGCCACCACGTCGTCGATGAGTCTTTCGGTCAGCTCGGGGGCGGGCAAGTAGGTCCAGGGCAGTTGCAGGGCGGGGCCGAATTGGGCCATGAAGTGGCGCATGCCTGCGTCGCCACCTGCCAGGGTGTAGGTCAGAAAGGTGCCCATGAACGACCAGCGCAAACCGGCGCCAAACCGAATCGCGTCGTCGATTTCGCCGGTAGTGGCGACGCCGTCGTTGACCAGGTGTAGGGCTTCTCGCCACAGCGCTTCGAGCAGACGGTCGGCTATAAAACCGGGCACTTCCTTGCGTACGTGCAGGGGCCGCATGCCAAGGGCCTGGTAAACCTCGATGGCGGCCTGAACCGCTGCCGGTGCGGTGTGTTGGCCGCCGACCACTTCCACCAGCGGCAGCAGGTAAACCGGGTTGAACGGGTGGCCGACTACGCAGCGTTCCGGGTGCGTGGCGTCGGCGTAGAAGTCGCTGGGTAACAGGCCCGAGGTGGACGAGGCAATCAAGGCGTTGGGCTTGGCCGCCGCGCTGATTTTGGCGTGCAGGTCGAGTTTCAGGTCGAGGCGTTCCGGGGCGCTTTCTTGGATGAAGTCGGCGTCGCGTACGCAGGCTTCAATGCTGTCGACAACGCGCAATCGCTCCAGGCTCGCGCCTTCTGCCACGCCTTGTTTGACCAGCGCCGGCCAGGCGTCGGCGACGCGCTGGCGCAGGGCGGTTTCGGCGCCGGGTGCGGGGTCCCAGGCGATTACGTCGAGGCCGTGAGCGAGGGCGCGCGCAACCCAGCCGCTGCCGATTACGCCGCTGCCCAGGGCTGCGAAAACTTTGATGTCGGTGATAAAGCTCATAGCCACTCCAGCAGTAAAAAAGCAGGTCAGCCGCGACGGCTGAGGTTCATTTTTGCCCGGCCCTCGGCCGGCGTCAGAATGCGTGCGCCAAGGCGGGTGAGAATTTCGCTGACCCGTTCGACCAGCGCGCCATTGCTGGCGAGCACGCCTTTGTCCAGCCACAGGTTGTCTTCCAGCCCAACCCGCACGTTGCCGCCCAGCAGCACGGCTTGTGCGGCCATGGGCATTTGCAGGCGGCCGATGCCAAAGCCGGCCCAGGTGCAGTCGGCGGGCAGGTTGTCGACCATGGCTTTCATGGTGGTGGTGTCGGCCGGCGCGCCCCAGGGAATGCCCAGGCACAGTTGGAACAGCGGGTCGTGCAGCAGGCCTTCCTTGATCATCTGTTTGGCGAACCACAGGTGGCCGGTGTCGAAGATTTCCAGCTCGGCTTTCACGCCTAGCTCGGTGATGCGTTTGGCCCCGGCGCGCAGTTGGGCGGGGGTGGAAACGTAGATGGTGTCGCCGTCGCCGAAGTTGAGCGTGCCGCAGTCCAGGGTGCAGATTTCCGGCAGCAGTTCTTCCACGTGGGCCAGGCGGGTGAGCGGGCCGACCAGGTCGGTGTTGGGGCCGAATTCCATGGGCGTTTCGCCCGCGCCGATTTCCAGGTCGCCGCCCATGCCGGCGGTGAGGTTGACGATGATGTCTACGTCGGCCTCGCGGATGCGTTCCATCACTTCGCGGTACAGCGCCACATCGCGGCTGAATTTGCCGGTGTCGGGGTCGCGCACGTGGCAGTGCACCACCGTCGCGCCGGCCTTGGCGGCTTCCACGGCAGCGGCGGCAATTTGTTTGGGGGTGATGGGCACCAGATGGCTTTTGCCGGTGGTGTCGCCGGCACCGGTCAGGGCGCAGGTAATGATCACGTCGTGGTTCATGGCATGTCCTTCAACAAGCAGGCAGGGCAAGCCGCTGCGCAGTCACGGTGGGCTGCGCGGCGGTTGGGGAGCGGTCAGGGGTTGGTGCTGAGTTTCAGGTGTTCGCTGGCCGGGCGGCCGTCGAGGGTGGTCACGCCTTCAAGCCAGCGCTGCTGGTCTTGCGGGTGATCCTTGAGCCATTGCTTGGCCGATTCCAGCGGGCCTTTGTGGTCGAGCAGCGGCTGCATCATGCGGCTCTCGTCGGCGGCGGTGAAATGCAGGTTGTTGAGCAGTTTGTCGACGTTCGGGCAGCGGCTGGCGTAGTCCGGCGCGGTGACCGTCCACACCGTTGCGCGGCCTTCGTCCGGGCCGAGGGCGTCCTGGCTGCCGGACAGGTAGGTCATGTCCTGGTTGACGTTCATGGGGTGCGGCGCCCAGCCAAAGAAGACCACGGCTTCCTTGCGTTTCACCGCACGGCTGACGGCGGACAACATGCCGGCTTCGCTGGATTCCACCAACTGGAATTTGCCCAGGCCGAACTGGTCTTTGGCGATCATTTCCTTGATCTGAGTGTTAGCGCCGGAGCCCGGCTCGATGCCGTAGATTTTCCCGCCCAGCTCTTTCTCGAATTTGGCGATGTCGGCGAAGGTTTTCAGGCCTTTGTCGGCCAGGTAGGTGGGGACGGCGAGGGTGGCGCGGGCATCGTCAAGGCTGGGTTTGTCGAGTACGCGCACCTGTTTGGCCTCGATAAACGGCGCGATGGTGCGGGTCATGATCGGGTTCCAATAGCCGAGGAACAGGTCCAGGCGTTTGTCGCGGATGCCGGCGAAAATGATTTGCTGCGAGGCGCTGGTTTGCTTGGTTTCATAGCCCAGGCCGTCGAGCAGCACTTGGGTCATGGCGCTGGTGGCGATCACGTCGGTCCAATTGACCACGCCCAGGCGCACGTTCTTGCAGGAGGCCGGGTCGGCGGCGAAAGCGGTCTGGCTGGCGAGCACTAACAAACAGCAACTGAGTACGGTCTTCATCGGTGTTCCTCATGTGGCTGACTTCTCATCAGCGCGGTGCTGGCGGAAGTACTTGTTGTCGAGTGTGGAGCCAGCGATGCCTTGCCAGCTGTGGGCCAAATTACCGGCAGCGCAGGCGGCAAAATCACACGGTAGCGACCCGCATTTGTACTCAGGCGACCTGCTGCATTGCCAACGCCACCGCAACGGCGTAAGCCACGACTATTCCCTTGCCGAGCCGTGTCATGCCTTCGACTCCAGTTACTGAAGACTTCTGGTTTCTGCTGCTGCCGGGCTTTTCCATGCTCGGCTTTCTGTCGGCGGTGGAGCCGTTGCGCGTGGCCAACCGTTTTCAGGCCGATTTGTACCGGTGGCAGGTGATGAGTCTGGACGGCGGGCCGGTATTGGCCAGCAATGGCATGTCGATCAACGCCGACAGCGCCCTGGCGGCGCTTGGCCGTGATGCGCGCGTGTTATTGGTGGCCGGTTTCGAGCCGTTGCAGGCCTATAGCCCGGCGCTGGCGCGTTGGCTCAAGCGCCTGGATGGCGACGGCGTTACGCTGGGCGGCATCGACACCGGCGCCGTGGTTTTGGCCGAAGCCGGGCTGCTCGACGGCCACACTGTCACGCTGCATTGGGAAGCGCTGGACGCCTTCAAGGAGTCATACCCGCGTCTGCATGTGACACAGGAATTATTCGAAGTGGATCGCTCGCGCATCACCTGCGCCGGCGGCACGGCGTCGATTGATCTGATGCTCGACCTGATTGCCCAGGCCCACGGCGCCGAGCTGGCGGTGCAGGTGTCGGAGCAGTTTGTGCTCAGCCGCATTCGGCCGCGTCAGGACCACCAGCGCATGGAAATCGCCACGCGCTACGGCATCAGCAACCGCAAGCTGGTGCAGGTGATTGGCGATATGGAGCGCCACACCGAACCGCCACTCGACACCCTGGAATTGGCCGAGCGCATTCAGGTGACGCGGCGGCAATTGGAGCGCTTGTTTCGCTTGTACCTCAACGACACGCCATCGAATTTTTACCTGCGCCTGCGCCTGGAAAAAGCCCGGCAACTGCTGCGCCAGACCGACATGAGCGTGTTGGAAATCAGCCTGGCGTGCGGCTTTGAATCGCAGTCGTATTTTTCCCGCTGCTACCGCACGCGCTTCGCCTGTTGCCCGCGTGAAGACAGGCACCCGGTGCCTGCACGTTCACGCAAAACCCTGGCGCCGCTGCTGGGCTGAGGCGCCTGTCAAAACACCTCGTTGGGCTGCACGATGCCGTGCTTTTTCATCTTGCGGTACAGCGTGGAGCGCGAGATGCCAAAGCTCTCGGCGGCGGCGGTGATGTTCCATTGGTGCTGACGCAGCGTGGCGTACAGGTGGCGCACTTCATCGCTGTCCAATTGCTCGGCGAGGTTGTTGCTCGCCGGCGCGGCGACGGGGACGGGCGCTGGGCTGATCGCGCCTTGTAACTCGGCGGGCAGGCAGTCGCTGTCGATCACGCCGTCTTCGGCCAGGGCCACGGCGTAGCGCAGGCAGTTGAGCAACTGACGGATATTTCCCGGCCAGCCGTAGCCGAGTAACCGCGCCCGCGCCTGTTCATCCAGTCGCAATCCTTTAGCCCCCGGCTGCGTAGTCAACAGCTGCTCGATCAGTTGCTCGCGGTCGCTGCGTTCGCGCAAGGCTGGCAGGTGCAGCGTCATGCCGCTGAGGCGGTAGAACAAGTCTTCGCGAAACTGCTTGGCGCTAATCATGCCGGCTAAGTGCTGGTGGGTAGCGGACACCACTTGTACATCCAACCCAACCGGCGTTTCGGCACCCAGTGGGGTGATCTCGCGTTCAGCCAATACGCGCAACAAACGGGTTTGCAGGTGCGCCGGCATGTCGCCAATTTCATCCAGAAACAGCGTGCCGCCGTTGGCCAGTTCCAGCTTGCCCTTCATGCCTTTTTTGTTGGCGCCGGTGAAGCTGCCGCTGCGGTAGCCGAACAGTTCGCTTTCGATCAGGGTTTCCGGAATGGCCGCGCAGTTGAGCGCCACGAACGGACCGTGGCGTCGCGCACTGGCCTGGTGAATGGCGCGGGCGAAGGCTTCTTTGCCGGTGCCGGTTTCGCCGGTAATCAGCACGGCGATGCCTTTGTCGAGCACCTTGCGGATGCGCCGCACGCCTTGTTGAAGCAGCGGGTCGTTGCCACCCAGTTGGTCGAGCTGCGGATGCTGCTGAGCCGTGCTGCGTGCGGGAACTGGGCTGACGGTCGCCGGGCTCGCCTGAGCCGGACGAACACGGCCGACGGGAATGCGCAGGCCCACGTCAACCAAGGCTTCGTCCACCAGCGCTCGCAGTTGCACGCCGCGTGCGCCGCCGCTGGTCATGCTCAGCAGTTCATCCACGCTGGCGGGCAACAGCGTGTCGATACGCCGGCCCAGCAGCGCCTGGTTGTGCGCCTGGTCGTAGGCCACAAAGGCGGCGCGGTTGGCGCCGATAATGCGGCCGCTTTCGTCGATGGCCAGCAGCTGCTCGTTGGCCAGGTCGGTGACGTCGTCACGGGGTTTGATGGCCAGGGTCAGGCAGTCGCGGTAGCGCTGGCGAAAGTGCGCGTTCTCGATCAGACGCGCATACATGATCACCAGTTGCAGCGTCAGGTACTGCGCTTCTTTAGGCCCGTCGCTGTTCAGGCTGGTGGCGTTCAGGCAGCCGCGCAGTGCGCCTTGGGCGTCGAAAATCGGCGCCACCGAGCAGCTCAGGCGAAAGTTCGAGGTCAGGAAATGTTCTTCACGGTGAATGGTCATCGCCTGCTCGGCCGCCAGGGCGGTGCCGATGCCGTTGGTACCCGCTACGGACTCATCCCAACGCGCGCCGACGATCAGCCCCGACTGGGTGTACAGGTCGCGCTGATTGGGCAACCGCGAGTCGAGGGTGATGCCTTTTTCATCGCTCAGTAATACCGCGAAGCCGGCTTGCACCACACGCTTGGCCAAGCCACTGACGCCCTGGCTGGCGATGGCCAGATACTCCTGATGTTGCTGCTGATGCTGGCGAATTTCTTCGGCGGTGAGAATGTGTTTGACGTTTACCGCACGGGGGTTGAGTTGGTGCTGGTTAACGCTGCGGTACCAGGATTGGGCGATAACGCCGTCGGGGCGAATACCGCGTTCGGGGAAGTTTTCGCTGACGAAAGCGGCCAGCTCACTGGCGCTGGTTTCCACGGCATGCAAAGGCATAGCAGGACTCCCGATGGCCGATGTCGCGGGGCGAATCGGCCTTTTGTTCTTGTGATGAATCGGCGCCGGAATGTCGTGCTTAAGAGCAAGGCAGACGCTGCGCAGGTGACACAACCATAGCCTGATGGGTTGCCGCTTGCAGTCATCCTTCCGTCGCATGCTGAGGTTGCAGCAAGCGACATGCCCAAAGCCCCGCGCCTGGCTAAGAGGCCCGAGCCAGCGCGGGGCAAGGCGTGCGGGGCGGTTGCAGAGGGTGCGTCGGGAGTGACACACCTGTCGCAGCGCGCTGAATCATCTGTTGCAGCCTCGCACCGGGTATTACTCAATCGCCTCGTAAGGCAAGCCCACATAGTTTTCGGCAATGGTCTTGCGTCCCGCCTCTGAGCTCACGAAGTAATCCAGCTCGGTTTGCTGCATGCGCAGGCTGAACGCATCGGTGTCGGGAAAGCGGTGCAGCATCGAGGTCATCCACCAGGAAAAGCGCTCGGCTTTCCACACCCGGCGCAGGCAGATTTCCGAGTATTTTTCGAGCAAATCGGTGCGGCCTTCGCCATACACTTTGAGCAGAATGCGGTACAGCGTGCTGACGTCGCTGGCCGCCAGGTTCAAGCCCTTGGCGCCGGTCGGCGGCACGATGTGCGCGGCGTCGCCAAGCAGGAACAGGCGGCCGTATTGCATGGGCTCGACCACAAAACTGCGCAGTGGCGCGATGCTTTTCTCGATTGAGGGGCCGGTCACCAAGCGCGCGGCTACCGGAGCGGGAAGGCGCAGTTTGAGTTCGTCCCAGAAGCGCTCGTCGGACCAGTCTTCCACCTGTTCATCCGCGCCAACTTGCACGTAATAACGGGTGCGGGTGGGCGAGCGCATGCTGCACAGGGCAAAGCCGCGTTCGTGGTTGGCGTAGATCAGTTCTTCGTTTACCGGCGGGGTGTCGGCCAGGATGCCCAGCCAGCCGAACGGGTAAACCCGCTCGAATTCCTTGAGCACGCCGGCCGGAATGGACTGACGCGACACGCCGTGAAAACCGTCGCAACCGGCGATGTAGTCGCAGTCCAGGCGCAAGGTTTCGCCGTTGTGTTCGAAGGTGACGTAGGGCTGGGCGCTTTTCATGTCGTGCGGCTGCACGTTGCTGGCGCTGTAGAACGTCTGCGCGCCGGCGGCCTCGCGGGCCTGCATTAGGTCGCGGGTCACTTCGGTCTGGCCGTACACCATCACGGTTTTGCCGCCGGTCAGGCCCTTGAGGTCGATGTGTTCACTGCGCCCGTCAAAGGCCAGTTCGAAGCCATCGTGCACCAGGCCTTCGGCGTCCATGCGCTCGTTTACGCCGGCTTCGCGCAGCAGGTCGACCATGCCTTGTTCGAGAACGCCGGCGCGGATGCGGCCGAGGATGTAATCGGGGGTTTGGCGTTCGATGATGACGTTGGCGATGCCCGCTTTATGCAGCAGCTGGCCGAGCAACAAACCGGACGGGCCGGCACCGATAATTGCGATCTGGGTTTTCATGGCGTTGTCCTGTGCAGCTCTGCGGTGGGCGAGAGCACTTAGTTGTTTTTATGACTCCTGTATTTTTTGTGGTTAAAGGGTGGCGGGGAAGGCAATATCGAATCGCTTTTCTGTACTTTTCGTGGGTGATGGTTGTGCTGAAAACTGCTGAAAACCCCGTTCCGGTGTTCAAGTTGTATGGCGAAACGGCGGCCTGGCCGACGCCGGATCTGATCCATTGCGAAACCATTCCGGCGCGCAGCCGGTTGCACCATTGGGAAATCAAACCGCACCGCCATGGCGACCTGGTGCAGTTGCTGTATGTGCAATCGGGGCAGGCGCAGTTGCAGGTGGAGGGCTCGCTGGTCGACGTGGTCAGCAGTTCGGTGCAGGTGGTGCCGGCGTTGTGTGTGCACGGTTTTCGCTTTTCCGACGATGTGCAGGGCTACATCCTCAGCCTGGCGCAACCCTTGGCCGAGCAACTCGCCGCCACGCTGGAAAGCCAGGTGCTGCGCCAGCCCGCCTGTTTCGCCATCGACCGCGAGGGCGGCAGCGAGGGGCGATATCTGGACGCGCTGTTCGAGTCGATAGCCGCCGAGTACGACCAGCAGCAAAGCGGCCGTGATGTGATGTTGCAGTCTTTGATCAGCGTGTTGCTGGTGTCGCTGAGTCGCCGCGCCCAGGCGCAATCGCTGGCGCACGGGCCGGACCGGGGGCGCGAGCATGTCGACGCGTTCACCCGTTTGCTCGAAGCCCATTACCGCGAACACCTGCCAATTGAGCATTACGCCAGCGCCCTGAACATCAGCACCGCCCACCTGAATGCGCTGTGCCGACGTTTGGCCGGGCAATCGGCGTTGCAGATGATCAATCAGCGGCTACTTTTAGAAGCCAAACGCTGCCTGGTTTACAGCGCCATGACCGTTAATCAGGTCTCTGACCGTTTGGGGTTTTCCGATCCTGCTTATTTTTCGCGCTTCTTCAAGCGCGGCACGGGGCTGTCGCCCAAAGGCTTTCGGATTCAGCGCTAGCGCAGGCAGCGACGCCTTGCTAGCTTCAATGGTGTGGCCCATACGCGGTGTCGGTACGCGGAAAAAACTTTGCCTATGCTGTCCTTACACGCCGTTTAACTGAGAGTGAGCTCATGGATATAGAAACGCTGTTTGCCGACCTGCACGCTCTGCCGAGCATTCCCAAGGTGGCCCTGGAACTGATTCAGCAATTTGACAGCCCCTCGTCCAGCCTGGACGCCGTGGCGCGCAATATCTCTCTGGACCCGGTGATCGCTGCCAAGGTGCTGCGTTTGGCGAACTCCTCGCGCTACCGCGGCGCACGTGAATCCACCAGCATCGAAGACGCCGCCTCGCGCCTGGGCTTCAACACCTTGCGCACCTTGGTCATGGCCTCGGCGGTAACGGGCGCCTTTAAAGCCGACGCCACGTTCGATCTCAAAGGGTTCTGGATTCACAGCTTTCAGGTCGCCAGTATCAGCCGCTTGCTGGCCAAGCAGGCCGGGCAAGACGCCGATACCGCCTTCACCTGCGGCATGATGCACAACATCGGTGAATTGCTGATTCAAACGGGCGCGCCGCAATACGCACCGCAACTGAACAACAGCAAACACGCCAACGCTGCTGGGCGCGCTGCCAATGAAACCTTGCAGTTAGGGTTCGGCTACCCGGAAGTGGGCGCCGAACTGGCCCGTCGCTGGCAGCTGCCGAAACTGATTCAGACCGCCATCGCCCTGCAGGGCAATCCGCAACAGGCGCCAGCCGACCAGCCCCTGGCGAAAACCCTGGCGCAAGCTGTGCTGATTGCCGAAGCCATGAAAGCCCATGGCGGCGCCACCGAAGAAGCCAAAGCCTCGTTGAGCGGGCCATTAGTGGAGGAGCTGGATCTGGACGCCGTGTTTGCCGCATTGCCCGCTGTGCTTGAGGCGGACAAGGCGTTTGCGGAGCTGCTTGGGTAACGATCAACAGCATCGCGGCTAAAGCCGCTCCTACGCAGCCTTGTAGGAGCGGCTTTAGCCGCGATTCCTGGAAACGGTTATGCATCAGTTGGGTAAGGATCAACCGCATCGCGGCTGAAGCCGCTCCTACAAACCACTGCGTCCACCTAGGGCAACCGACACCGCTGCACTTCCCACCACGTTGGCAATAACCGCCGCACGGCCGCCTGGCTGAAGCGGTCGTCCATCAGATACACCACGCCGTTGTCTTGCTGGGTGCGGATCACGCGGCCCGCTGCCTGCACCACTTTCTGCAAACCGGGATACAGGTAGGTGTAGTCGTAGCCGCTGCCGAACATCGCTTGCATGCGTTGCTTGATCTGCTCGTTGATCGGGTTGATTTGTGGCAGCCCGAGGGTGGCGATAAAGGCGCCGATCAGGCGATTGCCTGGCAGGTCGATGCCTTCGCCAAACGCGCCGCCCAGCACGGCAAAGCCGATGCCCTGGCCGTCGGCGTGGAAACGGTCGAGAAAATGCTGGCGTTCGGCTTCGTCCATTTGCCGCGATTGCACCCAGATGGGGACCAGCGGGTGCGCGGCGATAAATTCGTCGCGCACTTGTTCCAAGTAGGCGTAGCTGCTGAAAAACGCCAAGTAGTTGCCCGGCCGTTCGGCAAATTGGCGGGCCATCAGCGCGCTGATCGGCGCCAGGGAACGCTCGCGGTCGACATAACGGGTCGACAGGTTGCTCACCGCCTGCACCTTCAACTGCTCAGCCAGAAACGGTGATTCCACGTCCAGCCAGGGCGTGTGTTCCGGCAGGCCGAGCAGGTCGGCATAGTAATTGGCAGGACTCAACGTGGCGGAGAACAGCGTGCAACTGTGGGCCGCTGCCAGTCGCGGGGCGAGAAACGGCGCGGGCACCACGTTGCGAATGCACAGGGTCGATTGCGCGGTGCCGCCCGGGCCGAGGTGGCGGCTGATGTCGAACAGCGAGTGGGGGCCGAACACTTCGGCCAGACGACAGAACAGCATGGCGTCGAGGTAGAAGTGCAGCAGTTCGGCTTCGTTGCCGGTGGGCTGGTCGGTGAGGTGGTCGGTGATCGCGCTCACGGCTTTTTGCAGGGCCATGATGAACAGGTCCGGCGCGGCCGGGTACACCTGATACAGCGCTTCCTGGTCTTTGTGCAGTTGGTTCCAGTGACGGTTTACCCGGTCCAGCACGCTCTTCAGGGCTTTGGGCGCCAGGCCGCGCATGGTCTTGAAGCGCGCTTGCTGCAGCTCGGCGCTGTACATGCCGCGTCCGCGCTCGACCAGGTTGTGGGCTTCATCGACCAGCAGCGTCACTTTCCACTCGTTGAGCTGGGTGAGGCCGTAAAGCAGAGCGGTCATGTCGAAGTAATAGTTGTAGTCGCCGACCACCACGTCGCTCCAACGACACAGTTCCTGGCTCAGGTAGTACGGGCAAATGCCGTGCGCCAGGGCCACGTCGCGCACGGCGTTCTGGTTCAACCACTGACTGTCGAGGGCAGCTTTGCGCGCGGCGGGCAGGCGGTCGTAGAAGCCTTTGGCCAACGGACAGGAATCGCCGTGGCAGGCTTTGTCGGGGTGTTCGCAGGCCTTGTCGCGCGCCACATGCTCGAGCACGCGCAGGGCAATTTTCGGCTCCTGGGCGCGCAGGGTTTCCAGTGCATCGAGGGCCAATCGCCGGCCCGGTGTTTTCGCGGTAAGGAAAAACAGACGATCAAGCTTCTGCTCGGGAAAGGCCTTTAGCTGCGGGAACAGCGTGCCGATGGTTTTGCCAATGCCGGTGGTGGCCTGGGCCATCAGGCTGTGGCCGTCACGGGCGGCGCGGTACACCGCTTCCGCCAGTTGGCGCTGGCCGCTGCGAAACGTGGCGTGGGGGAAACGCAGATGGCCGAGGCTGTCGTCGCGCTCGATACGGTGCGCCTGTTCCTGCTTGGCCCAGGTGATAAAGCGCTGACAATGCAGCTCGAAAAACGCCTGCAAGGCGCTGGCGCTGAAGGTTTCGCGAAAGCTGGTTTCCTTGTGGGTGAGCACATTGAAATAAACCACGGCGAGGTCGACTTCTTCCAACTCGTACTCGCGGCACAGCAGGGCGCCGTACACCTTTACCTGCGCCCAATGCAGCAGCCGATGATTTTCCGGAATGCGCGAGATGTCGCCGCGGTGGGTTTTGATTTCTTCCAGCAGGTTTTCGTCGGGGTTGTAGCCATCGGCGCGCCCACGTACCAGCAGGCCTTCGTACTCGCCGCTCAGCGGCAGTTCGGCGATGTAACCCGAGCCGCGCCGGGCGACCACGCTCATGTGCCCGGCGATGCCTTCCTGGGCCGTGGGCGAGGGGGTGAAGCGCAAGTCGAGGTCGCCCTGTTTAGCGGTGAACTCGCAGAGGGCGCGCACGGCCACCTGATAAATCACGCGTCGCTCCACTGCACATAGCACACGTCCACCGGCATACCGTGCTCGGCGCAAAAGGCCAGCCAGCGCTTTTGATTGTCTTGCAGGCGGTCGCCGGGGCCTTTCACTTCGATCATGCGGTAGCGCTGTTCGGCGGGCCAAAACTGGATCAGGTCGGGCATGCCGGCGCGGTTGGCTTTGATGTCGCCCAGCAAGCGCTGAAACCAGGCGCGCAGGTGAGCAGCGGGCAGGCAGAGCAGGGCATGGTCCAGCAGTTCTTCGCTGAGCAGGCCCCAATACACGAAGGGCGACTGAATGCCGAACTTCTCGGCATAGGTGGCGCGGATGCGCTGCTGGTAGGCATCGGAATTCAAGGCGTCCAGGCAGTCGGCGAACTGCGCGGCGCGGCGTTGGCTGAAGTCGGCGCGCAGCAAGTCCACGGGCCCGGCATGAAATGGGTGGAAAAACGCGCCCGGCAGTGGCGCATAAATCGCCGGCCAGCAAAGCAAACCGAACAGGCTGCAAATCAGCGCGTTTTCTACGTAATACACCGGTGCGCCGTCTTCGCTCAGGTGCAGTTGCACGCGCTGCTCCACGCTGAAGTCAGGATGGAACGGCAGGCTCAGTTCGATCAGCCCGGCTTCCACCTTCGCCGGCCGGCTGGCTTTGGCCAGGCCCAACTGCCGATTGAGCCGAGTGAGCGCGCGGCCCACCAGTTGCGCCTCGGCATCATTGACCGGCGCGGCGGCCGCTTGCTGCGCTAGGGCGTGGGCCTGTTCAAAATCACTAAGGCGTTCCAGCACCCGGATCTGCCGCTGCCGCGCCTGCGGGTAGCCGCTGACGCCATACAGCCCCAAGGCGTGTTCAAGCTCGCCGAGGCGTTCTAGGTGCTGGCCAATGCGAAACAGCAGCTTGCCGCGTCGCTCCAAAAGCAGCGGGTTGTCGGTGTGCACCTCGGCGATCTGCTCAATCACTTCGGCCAACGGCTCGCCCGCCTCGAAGCGCTGGCGGCAATTCCATAGGTGGATATAGGTGTCGACGTCTTCACGGCGGGTAAACCCACGAGACTCGGCGCTGAGCTCCACCTGTTCGTAGCGGAAAATGCCCAGGTCCGAGAGCACGAATTCCACCCAGTCCTGATGCAGATTGCCGAAGAACATCAGACGCAGGCGGTCGATCAGTTCGCCAATGGCCAGGGTTAACAAGGGATCGTCCAGCGCCGGGCACCACTGACTGAACGGGCGCTCGCCGGGCAAGTGCTCTTCGAGCTGTTCCAGCAATTGAGGCTTGTTGGCCGTGCGGGTGAGTAGCAAGGCGCCGAAGTGATTGAGCACTTCGTCTTTGCGCAGATAGGCAAACAGCTCGGCGAGGCTCAGCGCGTGTTCGTTATGAACCCAGCCATAGGCCAGCAGCGGCTCGGCGGCCTGGCGCGGACAGCCGATTTCTTCATAGCTGAGCTTGCTGGCGCGAAAGTGCGGCCCTTTGCGCATGATCATCCGCGTGAGCAGCGCTTGCGAAGGCAACGGCAACTCGACAAACACGCGCACGAAGGCCGCCTCGTCGGCGCTCAGCAGGTCGCTGTAGCGCGCAGCAAGCCAGGCCAGCGCCTTGTGAAAGTTGGCCAGGTAGTAGAAACGGGGATCGTCGAGGGAGTGCATCGGTACGCCAAACCACTGTGTGCATGTACAGATACCAGCGCTCGGGCGCGCTGGCAAATACAAATAGATCGGTGGCTTGGCGAGGGCGGTGGCGGTTAGTTATAGGTGATGGTGATCACTGGGTTGTCGAGATCGGTTTGGCTGCCGTCGAGCGAGCCGACCTGGGTTGTAAACGCCGGGGCGCCGCGCGAGCAGGCGTCGTTTGCGGCGCTGGTTGTTACGTGGATATTGGCTGCGGTTTTAGTGGGCTCGATGGTGACTGTGCAGGCGGCTTCAATAATCTGGCCCTCGAAGCGGATCGTGCCGCCGTCGGCAAGGGCGGGTAGGGCGGTGAACAGGGAAAGCAGCAAGGCGAGGCGTGCGGGCATGGCGGTGGCTCCGTGGGCTGATGGCGCACGGGTAAGTTAAGAGGGGTTTGAAGGTAGGTGCCAGATGGGGATGTTTATTTTGTGGGCAGGGTCTTGGATTGATTATTTTCCTACAGGTGTAGGACGGGGTTTTGTGGTTGGGGGATTTGCGGGGTGGGTGGTGATTGAGGTTTGGGGGCGATAGGGCAGCAGCTTCACGATTCTGGATTCCCGAATCGTCGGACCGCCGCCATCGCGGGAATGACGGTGGAGATTAAATGGGCCTCCGTCATTCCCTGCTTCCATCACCCACAAAAAAACCCCGCACAAGGCGGGGCTTTTTTCGCAGTCGGTCAGGCGTTAGCTGCCCTTTACTGCCTTGCCATCGACGCTGCCGTCTTTGAGCATGATTTGGTATTCCTTGCCGTCTTTCTCGACCTGATACAGGCGAACCAACAAGTAATTCCAGTCTTTGGCAAACCACAGCACGGTTTTGCGGCTGCTTTGGGTGGGGTCGCGCACGCGTTCGACTTTGATGGCGTCGACGCTGCCGGCCATGGTTTCGACTTTCTCTTCGCCCAGCACGCGGAAGTCGTAGGTTTCAATTTCGCCGCCATCAACCACTTGGTAGCTCATGGTTTTTTTGCCGGCTGCGACGTCGGCTTGCAGCACCACTTGATAGGTGGATTTATCTTGCACGCCACGGTTGAGTGGCAAGGACACCTGATCGCCACGGTCGCTGCCGATGACTTTCTTGGCTTCCCAGTCGAAGTCCAACTCAACCGATTTGCCCTTGCCCAGGCCGCTGCGTTCGTAGCGGTAGGTTTGTGGCAAGAAGGCGTTGTTGTCGATGCGGAAGGCGCTTTCTTCGGTAAGGCCGGCCACCAACATGGAGGCTTTGAAGTTCAGCAACCAGCGGCCGTCTGCTTGTTTTTGCAGACTGCGCTCGGCAGTGCCGCTAACGGGAAGCTGCTTCCAGTCGGCGGTGTAGCTGGCCGAAAAGGGTTTCAGCTCCAGGGCCTGCGCCGGCAGGGTGAGCACGGCGAGGACGAACAGCAAGGCGCGACGCATAAAGTCTCCTAGGTTCGAATCAAATGGCCAGTGGCCGGTAACAACTGCTGGTGGAGCATTGCCCCCTCGCGGGTGAGTTGCAAGTCGCCGGTGGCAAACCAGCGAACCGCGAGCGGGTAAATCTGGTGTTCCTGTGCGTGCACACGGTTGGCCAGGCTTTGCGCCGTGTCATCCGAGCGCACCGGCACAACTGCTTGTACGACCAGAGGCCCTCCGTCGAGTTCCTCCGTTACAAAGTGCACGCTGCAGCCGTGTTCGCGGTCGCCGGCATCCAGCGCGCGCTGATGGGTGTGCAGGCCTTTGTATTTCGGAAGCAGGGAAGGGTGGATGTTCAGCAAGCGCCCTTCGTAGTGCCGCACAAAGGCGCCGCTGAGGATGCGCATGAAGCCGGCCAGCAGCACGAGCTGCGGTTGGCAGCTGTCGATCAGCGCCATGAGCGCGGTGTCGAACTGTTCGCGGTCGGTAAAAGTGGTGTGGTCGAGCACATGGGTGGCGATGCCGGCCGCCTTGGCCCGTTCCAGGCCATAGGCGTCGCTGCGGTTGGAGATGACGGCGCAAATCCGCGCGGGGCTGTGCGCTTGCGCGTCAGCACCGCCGTGGAGATCGTCGATCAATGCCTGCAGATTGCTGCCCGAACCGGACAGCAGAACCACCACGTTGCAGGGTGAGGCGTCTGGCATTAGTGGGCTTTCAGGTTGTTCAGCACAACGCGCTCGGCATCGGCTGCGCCGGCGTTGATCTGGCCGATCACCCAAGGCTGCTCGCCGCTGGCACGCAGGTTGGCCAGAGCCGCTTCCACGTGTTCCTGAGCCACGCAGATCACCATGCCTACGCCGCAGTTCAGCACGCGGTGCATTTCGGTTTCGTTGACGTTGCCTTGTTGCTGCAGCCAATCAAACACGGCCGGGCGTTTCCAGCTGGCCACGTCGACCACAGCCTGAGCGCCGTCTGGCAGCACACGCGGAATGTTGTCCAGCAGGCCGCCACCGGTGATGTGCGCCATGGCTTTCACGGCGCCGGTGTCTTTGATCAGCTTGAGCAGCGGTTTGACGTAGATGCGCGTCGGGGCCATCAGCAGTTCAGTCAGGGCTTTGCCTTCGAGCTGAACGGTTTCGATGTCGGCGCCAGATACTTCGATGATTTTGCGGATCAGCGAGTAGCCGTTGGAGTGTGGGCCGGACGAAGGCAGGGCGATCAGGGCGTCGCCGGTTTGCACCTTGGAGCCGTCGATGATTTCAGACTTTTCCACCACGCCAACGCAGAAACCGGCCAGGTCGTAATCTTCGCCTTCGTACATGCCAGGCATTTCTGCGGTTTCGCCGCCCACCAGCGAGCAACCGGCCAGTTCGCAGCCGGCGCCGATGCCGGTGACCACGGTGGCAGCTACATCCACGTTGAGCTTGCCGGTGGCGTAGTAGTCGAGGAAGAACAGCGGCTCGGCCCCGCACACCACCAAATCGTTGACGCACATGGCGACCAGGTCCTGGCCGATGCTGTCGTGTTTGTTCAGGTTCAAGGCCAGGCGCAGCTTGGTGCCCACGCCGTCGGTGCCGCTGACCAGGACCGGCTGTTTGTAGCCAGCGGGGATCTCGCAGAGGGCGCCGAAGCCACCCAGGCCGCCCATCACTTCCGGACGCGCGGTGCGCTTGGCCACGCTTTTGATGCGCTCGACCAGGGCTTCACCTGCATCGATATCGACGCCGGCGTCCTTGTAGCTAATGGAGGGTTGCTTGCTCATAGATCCAGGCCTTTAGAAAGGGATGTTCGGGGAGCGACCGAGACAGGCGTAGGCACTTGGCCAGCGCGCGGAAGAGGCACGGTCTGCGAAGGCGCGCGATTTTATCAGGCTTGCCCGTAGGCGGCCATCCGCGCAGCCGGATGGCCAGAAAATTAATAAAAAACGCGGGGCCAGGCCTACAGACGAAAGCGATCGACCGATAACGACAGCTGCCCGGCCAGACCCGAGAGTTCATCCGTGGTGTCGGCGGTTTTGCCAATTACCGTGCTGTTGCTGACCGACATGCTGGCGATGGTTTCCACCTGATGGGCAATCTCGTTGCTGGCC
Organism: Pseudomonas sp. AC136; assembly: GCF_979258585.1. NCBI lineage: Bacteria > Pseudomonadati > Pseudomonadota > Gammaproteobacteria > Pseudomonadales > Pseudomonadaceae > Pseudomonas > Pseudomonas sp. AC136. The sequence goes on along the minus strand of NZ_OZ409865.1, from coordinate 1,776,427 downwards.
AGGCTTTGTTCGCCGATGGTGCGGCTGATGTCGTTCACCAGTTGCGTGGTGCTCAACGTGGCGGCCAGGATTTCGCGAATCGCCCGTTCCACATCGGCGGTCACGGCCATGCCTTTATCCACCTGCGCCACGCCGGCTTCCATGCTGTTGGCGGCCTCGCGGGTGCTGGTTTGAATGCGCTGCACCATGGCGGCAATTTCCTGGGTCGAAGCGCTGGTGCGGCCCGCCAGGCTGCGCACTTCATCTGCCACCACGGCAAACCCCCGGCCCTGTTCGCCGGCCCGCGCTGCTTCAATGGCGGCGTTTAGGGCGAGCAGGTTCGTTTGGTCGGCGATGCCCTTGATCACCTGAATGATGCTGAAAATCTGCTCGGACTCTTGGTCCAGCGTGCGGATCACCTGCGCTGATTGCTGCACGGAGCGGGCGATGCCGTCCATGTCTTGCACCACTTGGTGAATCACTTTGCCGCCGTCGTTCGCCAGGCGCTCGGCCTGGTTGGCCATGTCCAGCGCCTGACCGGCATGGCGGGTAATTTCCTCAATGCTGGCGGTCATTTCGCTGGCAGCGGCGGCCATGGTGTTGGACGCCTCGCTTTGTTGCGTGCTGCTGTTGGCGACTTGGTGGCAGCCGGCGCTGAGTTGCTGGGTGAGGCTGTTGACGTTGTTGGCGTTGCTGCGCACCACGCCGATCATGTCGCGCAGGTCGCGTTGCATGGTGGCCAGGCTGCGGATCAGCGCGCTGGCTTCGTCCTGGGTAGCTGGCTCTTCGATGCGCCGGCTGAGGTCGCCCTGGGCGATGCTGGTGGCAATTTCACTGGCAGCGAGCAGCGGTCGCATGATGCCGCGAATGATCCATGCGCCTTGCAATACCAACAGCACCAAGCTCGCTATTAACACAACGGTCAGCGTGAGGTTGGCGGTGCTGATGGCGCTTTCGGTGTCTTTCGAGGTTTGCCCGGTGTTGCTCTCGATCAGCTCGCTGAGGGCGGCCATTTCGCCTTCCAACTTGCTGAACGCCGCGTTGAACGTGGGCAACTGCCCTTGTGCCGCGTCGGGGTTGGTGAGCGCTTGGGCGACGATGGCTTCGGCGGCAGCGATGTAGGAATCAAGGCTGGGTTTGACCGTGTTCAGTCCAGCCTTGATTGCCTCGTTCACCGGCAATTTCAGGTTGTCGGCCAGCACCTCGCGAAAATGCCCGGCGTGTTCTTCCAGGCTACTGCGTGCTTCGGCAGCGGTGGTGGGGCTTTTGCCCAGCCCGACTAACATGGCCGCCAACACATCGGCGCGCAGGGCGTCGTGCATCATGTCCGCTTCCATATGGTTGCGCAGGGCACTGAGGCTGGTCTGATTGGCTCGTACGGCATCGGCCACGTGGTAGTTACCCACGAAGCCAACCAGGCTGAGAATCAGCGCAGCCAGCAGGCCGGTACCGGTTAGTAGCAGCAAACGTAATTTTATCGACACCGCAAGTACCCCTTCCTTTGTTGGCCAAACGGCGCCTGTGCTGCTCGCCTAATGTGCTTATGTGCTGCGTATCGGCCGGCCGCTGTGCTTGTTGAGCGGGACGTTTGATTAGCTAGTTAAGCCGCAAATGTAAGGGCGTGCCGGTTGTGCGGGTTATATGCGCTCGACAGCCCCCAAGTCGCCTGTTTAAGGTAGGGCTCTTTGCATTAAGGTAAGGCGCGTTTTCGCAGCGCCGCACCGCCGTCATGCGACTGGCCACTAGCGCTGGCGCCCCTTTCCGAGCCGAGAGCCCATCATGCGTTTGTCCGCCTCACTGTTCAGCCCGTTACTCGCCCTGAGCTTGTCGTTGTGCAGCCTCGCGTCCCAGGCAGCGAGCGTTGAAGACCTGTATCAAGTGCGCCAACCGGTGACCAGCCAGCAACCGCAGGAACGCGCCGCCGCCCTCAGCAGCGCCCTCGATACGCTGGTGCTGCGCCTGACCGGCGACAACAAAGCCCTAACCAATCCTGCCATTGCCGAACTGCGCAAAGACCCGCAGCAATTGGTTAGCCAATACGCTTACGAGAATGGTCCGCCTGAAGTGCTGGTGGTCGACTTCGACGCCATCAGCACCGACCGCAGCCTGCGTCAGGCCGGCATTCCATTGTGGAGCGCCAACCGCCCTGCGGTGCTGGCTTGGTGGCTGAACACCACGGCCGAAGGCGCCAGCCTGGTGGGCGACAGCCAGCCAGCGGCCACGGCGCTGCAACGTGCCGCGCAAAACCGTGGCTTGCCGCTGCGTTTGCCAATTGCCGATCTCAACGAACAACTGGCCGGTACCGCTGAAAACCTGGCGGCGACCAATGCCGATGCATTGAAAGAACCGTCTGCCCGCTATGGCGCCGACGCCTTGTTAGCCGTAAACGCTCAGGAAGACGCAGGCAAATGGCAGGCGCAATGGCGGCTGTGGATGGGCGAGAGCCGCGAGCAGGGCAAAGCCGAAGGTGCCGACGCCGATGCGCTGGCCGACGCAGTAATGCTCGCCGTTAGCCAACGCCTGGCCACCCACTTCGTCGCGGCGCAAGGCGCGGCCCAAGCGTTGACCTTGGATATCCAGGGCGCCGACCTTAACCGCTACGCCGAGCTGCAACGCCTGCTGGAACCGTTCGATGCCCGCCTGCAAAGCGCCGTGGGTGATCGCTTGACCTACCAAGTGAAGGCCAGCCCCGACCAGTTGCGTGCGCAGCTGGCCCTGGCTCGCCTGCGCGAGTTGCCGCCAGAACCGGTTGCCGCCGCGCCGGTAGACGCCAGCACCGCGCCCGCCGGCCAAGCGCCAACACCTGCGCCAACACCTGCGCCAATGGCGCCTGCACCGGCGACCAACGTGCTGCATTACGGCTGGTGAATTCTTCTCCCTTGAGGTTGTTGAGCATGACTGACTCACGTCATTGGCCATGGATTGCCGCGCTGGTTGTGCTCGGTGTTCTGCTGTACGCCATTCACCCAATACTTTCGCCCTTTCTGATCGGCATTCTGCTGGCCTACATGGGCGACCCGCTGGCCGACCGCTTGGAGCGCTGGAAACTGTCGCGCACCTGGGCCGTGATCGTGGTGTTCAGCGTATTTACCCTGATTTTGGTGATCGCCCTGCTGGTGCTGGTGCCTATGCTTGGCAAACAACTGGTGCGCCTGTACGAACTGGCGCCGCAGATGATCGATTGGGCCCAGCACAGCGCGCTGCCATGGGTACAAGCCAAGCTTGGCCTCTCGGACGGTTTCTGGAAGTTCGATCAGGTTAAAACTGCGGTCACCGAACACCTGGGTAAAACCACCGACATTGTTGGCGCGGTGCTGGCCTCGGCCACGGCTTCAAGCCTGGCGTTGCTCGGCTGGCTGGGCAACGTGGTGCTGATTCCGGTGGTGAGTTTTTATCTGCTGCGCGACTGGGACGTCATGGTCGCCAAGCTGCGTGGCCTGCTCCCTCGCAGCCGCGAAGGCTTCATCGTGCAGTTGATGGGCGAATGCCACGAAGTGCTTGGCGCGTTTCTACGGGGGCAACTGCTGGTCATGCTCGGCCTCGGCGTGATTTACGCCAGTGGCCTGATGCTGGTCGGGCTGGAGCTGGGCCTGCTGATCGGCGTAATTGCCGGGCTCGCCAGCATCGTGCCGTATATGGGCTTCGTTATTGGTTTTGGCGCAGCGATCACGGCCGGCCTGTTCCAATTTGGCCCGGAGTTGTACCCCTTGCTAGGTATTGCCGCCGTGTTCACGGTCGGCCAATTGCTCGAAGGCATGCTGCTCACGCCGCTGTTGGTGGGCGACCGCATTGGCTTGCACCCGGTGGCGGTGATCTTCGCCATTCTCGCTGGCGGTCAGCTATTTGGCTTTACCGGCATTCTTCTCGCGCTGCCGGTGGCGGCGGTAATCATGGTGCTGCTGCGTCATGTCCACGACTTCTATAAACAGTCGGATATGTATGACGACGGGCAGCCAGTGGAAGCGGTTGAAGTTGTCGAGGTAGTGCCCGTACAGCCCGAGTAGCGGTTCCTCAGTGTTCAGCGAAAACGTCAGGTGGTTGGGTTCGCGAAGGAGCCCTACCACCTGTTTGCGTTTCAGGGTTTGGTGTTATGCGCCGCATGGTCGCGGACCGCGGCTCTACTGACCGCTCGGCCCACGCCTTGGGACAACACATACCCGCCTATCCCACCCAGCAAGGTGCCTAAGGTGTTTTCGGTTAGCAGCTTCGACATGCCGAGCACGCAGATCACGATCAATATCACCATCACGGTGGCGAATTGAATGACCTGGCCCGAGGCGATCAGCTCCACTTGTATTTCTGACGGGAATATCCGCACCGCCAGAAACATCAAAATGCCAAAGGCGCAGAACACGCCGATGATGAACCCGAGCTGGTCCGCTACTTTTGTGGCGGGGGCACTTTGCTCTTCGATCGATTTCATCAGCAGGTCCCGATACTGTGACCACGCTTCGCTCAGCGCCTTGGCTCGCGGCGCTCGTTCATTGATAGCGGAAATCTCTTCGGCCAGTTTTTTGCTGGCGATGCTGATGGTGGATTTCAACTGGTTGCGCATCGTCTCAAATGCATTCTTATCGCTGTATTTCTCGCAGATAACTTCAGGGCTTAGCGCCAGGAAATGAACGACGTCGGCAATGGTCGTCGCTTCGCTTTCGTTGAGTGATTGATCTTCCTGAGGCGCGGAAAAAATATCGAAGGCGATGGTGTTGTCGAACTGCAGCAGTTGGCGCCGGATGATCAGAATGTTCTCGGCAATATCCGTTTCGCGGCAGTCTTTAATCACGTCAGGGAGCTTGTTCATCGCCTCCGCTGTTCGGCTTCTGATGCTATCCACGGATATTTTTTCGAGCGCCATCAACTCTTCAGGAATGCGGGCATAGCGTTCGGCTGCTTCCCGCGCCTCGGCGAGGGCTTCTTGATTTAACGCCGCGCTTTTTGACGGTGTGAGTTTGCGGATTCGATCAATCTCGCGGCTGGTGGACTGCTCCGAAACAAGCACTTCGGAACCGCTCGCGCTGACGGGATAGGCGGCGCGGGCATGGCCAGCCAGCGCCAGTAAACACAAAACAAAAATAGCCACTGTTGCGTAAGACGACGGGGCGGGTGCGTTTTTCAGAGTGGTCATGATTAGGGTCTGATGGGCTGAGGGATGTAAGGCGCAAGCGCCGCTTTGTTCGGCGGCGATGGCCAGGACGCTGGGCAATCTAAATCAGGCTTGTTGGGCGGTGGGTACGCCCTAAATTGGCGACGGCTATCAAGCAGCAGGCATTGATAGGGAACGTCTGCTGACAGCTGGGGACGTTCATCAGGAGCGATTGCGCGGCAGCCATCCGCACTGTCTCTTCAAGCGAGGCCGCGCGCGGCTTTGAGCGAAGCGCTAGACGAAGGGGGCCGCTCTTACATGCGACCGATACCGATATGTGGCTCGCGAGTGGTTCGCGAAGATCGGGAAACTCCTCGCGCTCAGTAGAAAGGGGCCTACGGATGTTTAGCCAGGTTCACGCGGCTGTCGCTGCCGCTGCTGCCTCTTCTGTCGATGCTTTTGCCATCAATGACTTAGCGCTCAGAAGCCGATAAACTTCGCCCCCTTTGTCGCGCGCCTTCCTGGCGCCGCCCGGAACCGCCCGATCCTGCATGAAACCGATACAGCTGCCCCTTGGCGTGCGCTTGCGCGATGACGCCACCTTCGCGAACTACTACCCCGGCGCCAACGCCGCAGCGCTTGGCTATGTGGAGCGTTTGTGCGAGGCCGACTCGGGTTGGACGGAAAGCTTGATGTACCTCTGGGGCAGCGATGGCGTAGGCCGAACTCACCTGTTGCAAGCGGCGTGTTTGCGTTTCGAACAGCGCGGCGAGTCGGCGGTGTATTTGCCGTTGGCGGACGTGGTGCAGTTGGGTCCGGAGCTGCTGGATAACCTGGAGCAGTGCGAGTTGGTGTGCCTGGATGATCTGGACGCCATCGCTGGCAATGCCGTGTGGGAAGAGGCGCTGTTCCACCTGTTCAATCGGTTGCGTGACAGCGGTCGGCGGCTATTGCTTGCAGCGGGGGCGGCGCCTCGCGAGTTGCTGGTGCAGTTGCCGGATCTAAAATCGCGCCTGACCTTGGCGCTGGTGTTCCAACTGCAAACCCTTTCGGACGAAGACAAACTGCGCGCCCTGCAATTGCGCGCCTCGCGCCGAGGCTTGCACCTGACCGACGAAGTCGGGCGCTTTATCCTCACCCGCGGTACGCGCAGCATGAGCGCGCTGTTTGAGTTGCTGGAGCAACTGGACCAGGCCTCGTTGCAGGCGCAGCGCAAGCTGACGATTCCGTTTCTGAAAGAGACGTTGGGCTGGTAACAGCAAGGTCGGCTGGATTTTCTATTGTCTTCGCGAAGGTGGCGTCCGGACTGTTTCGTTGGGCGCGGACTCGACGTTTCCAGGAATCGCGGCTAAAGCCGCTCCCACAGGATGTGCGATCTGTAGGAGCGGCTGGGCGGCATTCCGATTAACCGCGAAGCTTTTAGATCACTCGCCCGCCAACTTCCGGTCATGCTGAAAACGCCAGCGCGTGTAGAGCAGCGCGCTGGTGAAAAGCGCCAGGCTTAGCAGCGCTTCGCTCCAGCCCAGCCAACTGCGGTGCGGGTCGAAGGCGGCGAGCACGCCTTTGATGAAGTACAGGTTAACGACGAAACAGGTCCAGGCATGGGCACGCGCGTTGCCCATCAGCAGGCCGGGGGCGAGCAGGGCCAGCGGGCCGAGCTCGATGCACAGAATTACCCAAGTGCGGGCGCCATGCAGGTCGGCGTAAACCAGATTCCACGTCAGCAGCAGCGCCGCCAGAGCGAAGAAGCTGATGAGCGTGAGCACGCGGCTGACTTTCAAACGCGGCGCCAGCCAGGACAGCTCGGGCAATGGCTTCGGGGTTTTAGCCACGGGTGTTCTCCAACGGCGCGCGCAGGCGCAAGGCGGTCTCGGCCAGGCGCTTGCCCAGGGCTCGGCACAAGCTGATTTCGTGTTCGTCGAGCGGGCGTTTGCCATCCTGCCCCGCATGGTGGCTGGCGCCGTAGGGCGTGCCGCCGCCACGGGTTTCCAGCAACGCGCCTTCGCTGTAAGGCAGCCCGGCGACGAGCATGCCGTGGTGCAGCAGCGGCAACATCATCGACAGCAACGTGCTCTCCTGGCCGCCATGCAGGCTGGCGGTGGAAGTGAACACACCGGCCGGTTTACCCACCAGTTCGCCGGTCAGCCACAGGCTGCTGGTGCCATCCAGAAAGTATTTCAGCGGTGCGGCCATATTGCCGAAGCGGGTCGGGCTGCCAAGGATCAATCCGGCGCAGTTCTTCAGGTCATCCAGCGTGGCGTACAGCGCGCCTTCAGCCGGGATGCTCGGCGCCACAGCTTCGCATTCGGTGGAGATGGCCGGCACGGTGCGCAGGCGGGCATCGATGCCGGCCAGCTCCACGCCACGGGCGATTTGCTTGGCCATCTCCAAGGTCGCGCCGTTACGGCTGTAGTAAAGAACCAGAATGTACGGTTGGCTCATGGCAGCAGCTCCAGAACACGCTCGGGTGGACGGCCGATGACGGCCTTGTTGCCCGCGACGAGAATCGGTCGCTCGATCAGTTTCGGGTGCGCGGCCATGGCGGTGATTAGCTGTGCATCGCTAAGGCTGGCGTCGGCGAGATTCAAGGTTTTGTATTCGTCTTCGCCAGTGCGCAGTAGGTCGCGGGCCGAGAGTTGCAGTTTGTTCAGCAGCGCGCTGAGCTCGGCCTCAGATGGCGGAGTTTCGAGGTAGCGCACCACGGTCGGTTGCAGGCCTCGGGCTTCAAGAAGCTCCAGCGCGCCGCGAGATTTGCTGCAGCGCGGGTTGTGATAAAGCGTCAGGTCGGTCATGTGCGTATCGCATCTTGCCTAGGGTGGCGGCTATTCTACCCGCGTCGGCAGCCAGGCCTGAATACGGCGTTGCGCGCACGGCGCGAATTACTACTGAACAAGGGAAAGGGCATGCGCCAAGGTTTCGATGATTTTGTGGAATTCTGGCGATTTCTCCTGCATCGCTTTCTGGCCGATCACGGCCCCAACAGCGCGGCAGCTCTGACTTACACCACGCTGTTCGCCGTGGTGCCGATGATGACCGTGACCTTCGCCATGCTCTCCGCTGTGCCGGCTTTTTCCGGCGTGGGCGAGCAGATTCAGCATTTCATCTTCCATAACTTTCTGCCCGCCTCCGGCGAAATGGTGCAGGAGTACCTGAACAACTTCACCACCCAGGCGCGGCAACTCACGTGGATTGGCGTGGTGTTTCTCGCGGTCACGGCGTTCGCGATGTTGGTGACGGTGGAAAAGGCGCTGAACAATATCTGGCGTGTGCGTCAGCCGCGTCGGGGCATTTCCAGCTTTCTGCTGTATTGGGCGATTCTCAGCCTCGGCCCGCTGCTGCTCGGCGTGGGGTTTGTGGTGAGCACCTACATCACCTCACTGTCGCTGATTTCCGGGCCGGACGCGGTTATCGGCGCGCAGGCTTTGCTGCGTCTTACCCCGCTGATGTCGAGCATGGCGGCCTTCACGCTGATCTACGCCTCGGTTCCCAACACCCGTGTGCCGTTGAAGAACGCCTTGCTTGGCGGCGTCTTTGCAGCGGTGTTGTTTGAAGTGGCCAAGGCCCTGTTCGGGTTGTATGTGCGGCTGTTCCCCGGTTTCCAACTGATTTATGGCGCCTTTGCCACGGTGCCGCTGTTTCTGCTGTGGCTGTATCTGTCGTGGTTGATCGTGCTGTTTGGCGCAGAGCTGGCGTGCAACCTCGGTTCGTCCCGGCACTGGCGCCGTCGCGCCTTGCCGCGTTTGTTGGTGACGCTGGGGCTGCTGCGCATGTTCCACGATGCCCAGGTACGCGGCGAAGTGCTGCGCCTTAACGATGTTCACGGTCAGGGTTGGCGGCTGCCTGAGGATGAGTGGGACGAGATCGTCGAGTTTCTTGAGGGCGAGTTGCTGATCTGTCGCGCCAGTGGTGGCGGCTGGGTGCTGTGCCGCGACCTCGGCCAGTACACGTTGCATCAGCTGTTGCTGCATTGCCCCTGGCCGCTGCCGCGTTTGGAACAACTGCCGGCGCAAATGGATGAAGCGTGGTATCCCGGCTTGCGCGCTGGATTGAAGGCCTTGCATGACGAGCAGGCCGAACTGTTCGGCGCTAGCTTGTTGCAGTGGCTGCAAGCGGCGGACGAGCAAGAGGGCGGGGCGGACTGACAAAAAGTGTCAGTTTGCGCGTAGCCCCGCGCTGCACGGCGCGCGCCAGGCCGTCGGGACGCTGCGAAATAGCAGAGATTACAGTTGGCACGCTTTTGGCTCTCTTACCTGCAGATAGCTATCAAACTGCCAGCCTGGCACGGACTAGCCAAGGAATCGGGTGCTATGAGTAAGCCCAACAGCCACACCGCGAAAAAGCACGGCACCGTGATTGCCCTGCACCACAGCCATCCCGAACACGCGCTGGAAGGGCTCAATCGCATTACCGGTCTTAACTTTGCGCGCTGGCCCGAGTCGCTGGCAGTGCGCGCGCCGGTTGAGCAAGACGCTGACGTCGACTACCTGCCCGAGCGCGCGACTGGCAACTGCACGCCTCGTTAACAGATCAAGTGCATCGCGGCTAAAGCCGCTCCTACAGTGGGTGCATGCTGTGGGAGCGGGCCGGGCCTGAGACGCTTCCCTCGGTTCAAATAAAAAACCCCGCAGCCAAGGCGCGGGGTTTTTTGTTTACCGGGAAACGGTTCGCTCGGTTCAAGCCAGTGCTTGTTGGCTCTGGGCGACGGCGGGTTCCACGGCTTGAACGAACAATTCCTCGACCACCAGGCTGGTAGGAGCAATGGCCGAGCGCAAGCACACCTGCATGTCTTCAATCTTCTGTTTCACCGGCACGCGGCCGATGCCGGACAGCAAAATCTTGCCCTGACCGTTGACCTTGCCGTGGTCCACCAGCACTTCGCGGCGGGCACCGGCGTCGCGGTAGCTGATTACCAGCGACACCGGCAGATTGGCCAAGCCGGGCAGTTGCAGCCAGGCGGCGACGTTGAAGTCAGCTACGCGACCGTCGTATTCGGTCACGAGCAGGCGGGCGGCGTCGGTGATGCGCGACGGCACGGGGCCGATCAGCTTGTCGTGGGCTTGAGACATGGAGGCTTCCGGGCTGATTTTAGAATGGGGTGTAGGGACAGACGGCCGAAATTATAGGCACGGCGGTACAAGCAAACTGTGCGCTTGGCCGCCGGTCGGCGTGATCGGTCTCGCAGTTTTGACTATTAGGCCAGCTTCAATGGGTGACGGCTGACCGAGGCTGTTTCGAGGTTCGCGGGGGGTAGGGGCAGGGCGGCCTGGTTGTGCACGCTGACCAATTGCAGCCAGAGGTTTTCGCCAGCGCTGAACTGGCCATTGGGCAGCCACAGGCCGTGGTTCCAGCCGCCCCCGACAACCGGCGTGCTTTGCAATACGCCTGGGTGAGTCTGCGTGCTGGGGCTACGTCGCAGCCACACCGGGCGCGGCAGGCCTTTTAAATAGCGCAGGCCCAAATACAGGCCGTCGGCGTTCTGGTGCCGCCAGCGCAACAAGGCGAGGGTGGGCGTGCCGCTGTTGGTCAGCAGCAGGACCAACTGGCCGACGGGCAGCAAGCGGCCTTGGTCGGCGTTGCACAACAGGCGCGCGCCGCCGGAGCTGGTATCGAGCATTTGCGCGGCGCAATGGCCCGGTCGGTGCTCAAGCAGTTGCGCATGAATAGCCGGCAAGCCGACTACCAGGCTGCAATCCCCGACTTGATCGGAGCGCTCATGGCGACGCGGTTGGCGGCCCAGCCAGTGGTGTCGCACCCGCTGCAGCAGTTCGCCTTCTACGTTGGTTTGCAGCGGTGCCGGTTCGTGCAGCGCCACCAGCAAGGCGCCCAGTTCGAAGCGGCGCAAGTACGCTGGATCGCTGTCGGCGTGTTGCTCAAAGGGCAGGCTGGGTTGCGATTCGGTCAGGTCAACGATGGGCCCTTCGGTGTCATCTTCGTCATCCCACGGCAGCAAGCGCGCCAGACTCGCCAGCGGCGCCAGTGCGCTGAACAACTGCGGGCTTTCGCCTTCAGCCAAATGGAATGGATTGCTCAAGGACAGCAGCAGCATTTGTTGGTACAGGCCACGCAAGGTGTTCGCGGGCAGCGGATGAAAGGCGGCGGCCACGGGCTCGTCGAGGCACTCCTGGTGCTCGCCAATCCAATACAGTAAATGGCTGTCGCGCCACAGGCTGGCCGGTGGCTCTTGGTACAGCTGGTAATGGCGCAACAGGTTCTGCGCCAGGAAGTGCTGGGCCATATACAGGCACCAAGCCAAGTGCGGGCGCGAAGGTTGCCGGCCTTGCAGAATCTGCAGCAGCAGGCGCTTGAAGCCGATGGCCATTTCCCCACAGAAACGCACAAACAACATCGGCGGCGTGTTGCCGTGACGGTAGTGCTCGGCGTAGTGGCGATACTCATCGCTCAGACTTTGCAGCGCGCGTTGCCTTTCGAGTAAGGTCATGGCGCTGCGATTGAGGCGAAACAGCAAACCCAGCACCAGGTGCAGCGCGCTTTCATGGGATTGCAGGCGGGCTTCGGCCAAGCGCTCATTGAGATCGGCCAGCGGCGCGGCCGCTTCGTCGAGGATGTCCGGCACCTCTAGGCGTAGGGCGTCCAGTGTCATACCACCCCTGCAGATACGAGGATCGAATGCATGGTTGCGCTTGCGCGTAGGGTCATTAAAAAAGTGCTCATGGGGCAGATTGCGTTATGTATCTGCGCGGGGCTTTTGCTGGCTGGCTGCGCTGATGACTACGGCGTCGATCAGCATGGACGAAAGGTAACGGCTGAGCAGTTGGATGGCCAGTGGTTAGTGATTAATTACTGGGCTGAGTGGTGCGGACCCTGCCGCACGGAGATTCCAGAGCTCAATAGCCTGTCCGAGCAACTCAAAGGTCAGCACGCGCAAGTGCTGGGTGTGAACTTCGATGCCCTGCAAAGCGAGGCGCTGAGCAAGGCCAGCGAAACCATGGGCATTCGTTTTACCGTACTGGCGAGCGATCCCGGCGAGCGCTTCAAACTGCCGCGCAGCGAGGCGTTGCCGGTCACGTATCTGGTCGACCCGAAAGGCCAGGTGCGCGAACGCCTGATGGGCGAACAAACCGCAGCGGGCCTGAGCAAGCGCCTGGCTGAACTGCAAGCGAAGGAGTAGCGCAATGGCTCGAATCTGTTTGCATGGCTATGTCAGTGGCAAGGTGCAGGGCGTGTTTTTTCGCCAAAGCACCGAAACCGAAGCTACCCGATTGGACCTTGATGGTTGGGTACGCAATTTGGCCGATGGCCGGGTTGAGGTGTTGGTTGAAGGCGAAGAAGAGGCGGTGCGGGAATTAGCTGCCTGGCTGGAAACCGGGCCGAAAAAGGCCAAGGTGACGGCGGTGGAGTTGCAGGAACATCCGCTGCAGGGGATTGCGGGGTTTGTGGTTCGTGGGTGAAAAACGCGATGTCCTGGTAGAGCCCATCGAGGCTAAAGCCTCTCCCACAGCAGCGCGTTCAACTGTGGGAGAGGCTTTAGCCTCGATGCGTCTCAGGGTTTCACATACCAATAATCCTGCCAATAACCGACCACCTTCCCTGAATACGTAGTTTTGCCGAGGCTGCCGTTGTAGCGGGCCAGGGCGCGGTTAAGGTCGCCGTTCTCTTTCTTCAGGTAGTAGCTGAGGATGGTGCAGCCGTAGCGCAGGTTGGTGGCGTTGTCGGTGAGGTTGTCTTGCTCGCGGCCCAGTTCGGCCTTCCAGAAGGTCATCACCTGCATCATGCCCTGGGCGCCGACTGAAGAAATGGCGAAGCGATTGAAGCGGCTCTCGGCATGAATCAGCGCCATGACCAACTCCGGCTTCAGCCCGGCTTTGCTGGCTTCGTGGTGCACCTGTTTGAGCAGCGTCAGACGCTCTTCAGCGTCGGGCATGTAGCGGCTTAGCCGCGTGGACATGTCGAGCAGCCAGACTTCAGCGTCGTAGCGATCAACAAAACTGTCCGCCTCGGACACCGTGCGTTGCAGCAGGTCGCGCAACTCCGGTTCCGGTGCCTGGCGCACATTTGCGCTCAGGGGCAGGGCGAGTAGTAACAGGCAGTACAGCGCCAGGCGCAGGCACGCGGTCATGCCAGGCTCAGTTGTTGGCGCCAGGATCGGCCACGAGGCGGCCGGCATCCTTGCGCAGCGAGGTGAGAAATTCCTGCTGCAACTCGGGGTCGTTGCGGGTCAGTTCAATCAGGCTTTGTTCCAACTCGTTGGCTTCTTCTTCCAAGCCCAGGTCAGACAGGCGCTTGACCCGGTGCACCCACTGCGCGACTTCGTCATCTTCCAGATCGTCGTAAATCAGCGCGTGCGCTTCCAGCAACTTGCCGCGCAGTGTGCGGCTGACTTGCAGAGTGGCGTCGGCGCGGGTGTGGTCTTGATCGTCTTCTACGCTCAGCACGATTTTGCCGACGCGGCTGACATCCTGTTCGGCAAACGGCCCGTCGAGCAGATTAAGGCGCAGCACGCCGTTGCGGTCTGTGCTCAATTCGTGGGTTTGCGGGCCTGCTTTGATCATCACCGGACGTTCAGCCCAGGGCAGGCTGGAATACTCGGTAAGTTTGTCTTTCTGCAGTTCGTTGATGCGCGCCAGGTTTTGCTCGGAGCGTCCGTTGGACTGCACGTTCATAAACGGATTGAGGCCCGCAAAACCGTAGTCGATCCAGCCTTTGGTCGCTGTTTCCGGGACGTTGCCGAGCAACACCACATTCACCACGTTGGCGCCCACGCCGGCCACCACTGCCACTACGCCAAGCGGCACTTCGTACAGCTCGCGCCACGCCTGGTAAGGGGTGTAGCGGTCGTAGATGCGGGTGACTTCGAATTCAGTGACCTCGAAGGTTTTCTGGTCCTGAATGCGCACGCGCCGCTGCGGCAGTTCGAGCACGTCAGGTTGCCCCACGTCGATCTGCAGGCTGTGGTTGAGCAGTTTGCGCTCAGCGCGGTCCTCGCGCTCAGCCCGCTGCGACATGTGGTTGGCGCAGCCGCTGAGCAGCAAGGCGCCGCACAGGGCGGCGCCGATGAGGCTAATGGAACGTGGCTTGAACATGGGAGCTCTGGCTAACACTCAACGACCGGTACGGGCCTGGATAAAGGACAACACCTCAGCAACCGGAATGGCCTGCGCCTCGGTTTCCCGACGGTTTTTGTATTCCAGATTGCCTTCGGCCAGACCACGGTCACTGACCACGATACGGTGCGGGATGCCGATCAATTCCATGTCGGCAAACTTGATGCCGGGGCTGGTTTTCTTGTCGCGGTCATCCAACAGCACTTCGAAGCCGGCAGCGGTGAGGTCGGCGTAGAGCTTGTCGGTCGCCGCGCGCACGTCTTCGTTTTCATAGCGCAGCGGTACCAGCGCGATCTGGAAGGGCGCCAGGGCGTCGCTCCAGAGAATGCCGCGCTCGTCGTTGTTCTGCTCGATGGCAGCCGCCACCACGCGCGACACGCCGATGCCATAGCAGCCCATGGTCAGAATGGCGGGTTTGCCGTTTTCACCCATCACGGTGCAGTTCATGGCTTCGCTGTATTTGCTGCCGAGCTGGAAGATGTGCCCGACTTCGATGCCGCGTTTGATCTCCAGCGTGCCTTGGCCGTCTGGGCTTGGGTCACCGGCAACGACGTTGCGCAGGTCAGCGATTTCCGGCAGCGGCAAGTCGCGCTCCCAGTTCACGCCGAAGTAGTGCTTGTCGTCGATGTTGGCGCCGATGGCGAAGTCGCTCATCAGGGCAACCGAACGGTCGATTACGCAAGGCAGCGGCAAATTCAGCGGGCCGAGGGAGCCGGCGCCAGCGCCGATGGCGTTGCGCAGTTCTGCTTCGGTGGCGAATTCGAGCGGGCTGGCAACTTGCTCAAGATTGGCGGCCTTGATTTCGTTGAGTTCGTGGTCGCCACGAACGATCAGCGCCACCAACTTGCCTGCTTCAGCGCCATGCACCACCAGTGTTTTGATGGTTTTTTCGATGGGCAGGTTGAAGCCTTCTACCAGCTCGGCGATGGTTTTGGCGTTTGGCGTGTCCACCAGGCGCATTTCTTCGGTCGCGGCGCCGCGTGAGGTTTCGCGCGGAATGGCTTCCGCTTTCTCGATGTTGGCGGCGTAGTCCGACACGTTGCTGAAGGCGATATCGTCTTCACCCGACTCGGCCAGCACATGGAATTCGTGCGAGCCGGTGCCGCCGATGGAGCCGGTGTCGGCTTGCACAGGGCGGAAGTTCAGGCCCAGGCGGCTAAACACATTGCAGTACGCCTGGTGCATGCGGTCGTAGGTTTGTTGCAAAGAGGCCTGGTCGATATGGAACGAGTAGGCGTCTTTCATGGTGAATTCGCGGCCGCGCATCAAACCGAAGCGTGGGCGGATTTCATCGCGGAATTTGGTTTGAATCTGGTACAGGTTGATAGGCAACTGTTTATAGCTGCTCAACTCGTTGCGCATCAGATCGGTGATGACTTCTTCGTGCGTCGGGCCGACGCAGAAATCACGCGCGTGGCGATCTTTCAAACGCAGCAGCTCAGGACCGTATTGTTCCCAGCGCCCGGATTCCTGCCACAGCTCGGCAGGTTGAATGGCGGGCATCAACACTTCGAGCGCACCGGCCGCGTTCATTTCTTCACGAACGACAGTTTCAACTTTGCGCAAAACACGCAGGCCCATCGGCAGCCAGGTGTACAGGCCAGAGGCCAGTTTGCGGATCATGCCGGCACGCAGCATCAGCTGGTGGCTAACCACGACAGCGTCGGTTGGGTTTTCTTTGAGGGTCGAGAGCAAATACTGACTGGTACGCATGTTTGGCCGTTATATCAGTTGCGAAGGCAAGGAAGTGCTCGGCATTGTACGGGGCCTGTACTGCCGCGTACAGGATTCAGGCCATCGCAATGTAAGGGGTTTCCAGTGTCCGCTTTGACTGCTGAACAAGTACAAGCCTTGATCCGATTTGGTGTGCCGATGGCCGAGGATATTGACCTGTGCATCGACCAACTGGACGCCAATAACGCCTACGCCCGCGTGCCGTTCCAGGCCAAATTGGTGCGCCCGGGCGGCACCGTTTCGGGGCCGACGATCATGGCGCTTGCCGACGCCGCGATGTACGCCGTGGTGCTGGGGCGCCTCGGCAAGGTCGAGATGGCGGTGACCGCGAACTTGAACATCAACTTTCTGGCGAAACCAAAGCCGGTCGACTTAATCGCCCATGCGCAAATACTTAAACTAAGTCGTCGTCAAGCGGTGTGTGAAGTGTCTTTATATTCGGCGGGGGATGATGACAATCTAGTGGCTCATGTAACGGGAACCTATGCACTTCCGTTGTAAGTTAGTTAACCCGTACCAACTTGCAGACGAAAAAAAGCCCGGCTAATGCCGGGCTTTTTCTTATATCGAATTACCTGCTGAGTTCTAGATTACAGAATGCTCAGTGGGTATTCGACGATCAGGCGCAGTTCGTCGATCGAAGGCGAAGAACGCAGGTACACGGCGTCGCTCGAACGGTAGGTAGCTTGACGAATACGCAGGCTCAGATCTTTAGCTGGACCGTCTTGCAGGACGTATTTAGCTTCGATATCGCGTTCCCACTCTTTCCCGTTGTCGGTCGACTCAACGTTCGCGCCTTTACCGGTTACGTAGCGAGTCATGAACGACAGGCCAGGAACGCCGAGGGTGGCGAAGTCCAGGTCATAACGAACGCCGTACGATTTTTCGTCTTCAGTGTTGAAGTCGGAACGAGCGATCGAGTTGTTCAGGTAAACGGTACCGCCGCCGTCGATGCCGTACGCATAATCGCCGTCACCAGTCACGTCCTGGAAGCTAACGGTGAACTTGTGAGCGTCGATGCTGTAGGAGGCTGCGAAGCTGTAAGTCAGGTTGTCGATGTCGCCGCTGCCGTTGGTGTTGTCAGCGTCGGCCAGACCCTTGCCGGTGCTGTCGACCTTGTAGGCGTTGACGTCGAGACCGAATGCCTGGCCTTCAGTAATAGGCAGGGTCCAGTTGACGTTGGCATAGATCTTCTTGAAATAGTCTTCAACTTTCGAGTAGTACAAGGTAGTCGAAAGCGTATCGGAGAAGGTGTAAGTACCGCCGATCACGTTTGCTTCGGTCAGGCCGCCGATGCTGTCATGGCCAGTTTGCGATTGAGCGTTGATAGCGGTGAAGTGACCCGCGTTCAGGGCCAGACCTTCGATTTCGTTGCTAGTTACCAAGAAGCCTACGGCGGTTTCTGGCAGCAGACGGCTATCGTCAGTTGCGAAAACCGGCATGGTGGTGAACTGGCCGCCGTATTTCAGGGTGGTGTTAGAGATGCGCATTTTGACTGCGCCGGTCGATTCGCCATAGCTGTCTTCCGAACGACCGTCGGAGTCTTCAGGGAACAGACCAGTGCCTGCACGGCCGCGGCCGCTGTCCAGTTTGATGCCGGCCAGGCCGATTGCATCAACGCCGAAGCCTACAGTGCCTTGGGTGAAACCGGACTCGAAAGTACCGATGAAGCCTTGGCCCCATTCTTCAACACGGCTTTGCGAAGTGTTAGGTACGTTACGGAAGTCACGGGAGAAGTAGAGGTTGCGAGCCAGAACATCCAGGCTGCTGTCTTCTACGAAGCCCTTCGAATCGGACTGTTCGCTGGCTACTGCCAGTTGGGTGCTGCCCGCTACTGCGAGGGCGATTAAGCTCCACTTCATCACTTGCATCGTGATTGCTCCTTTGGTTTAGAAGTTGCGCTGCCCATCTTATTTGTTGTATGGGCTAGCTCTTTCTTTTTGTGTCGGCGCTAAGTTATAGCACGGCGACATTGTTGGCGACAGATAGTGCAGAGACCCTACAAATTCTTTACGACAATGTCGCAAAAGCTTATGTGGCATGTCGCAAATTCGTAGTTTTACGCTTGCATCCTAGCGATTACTTTTTCCGTGACTTCTGATGATTAACGAGTCGATAAAAACCGCTCTCATTAATCCCTTTTAAAGACCAACGGTTAATTCCTGTCCGTAGGGTTAACTGTTGTTCCAAGCAAGGTACACAAACACTGTTGGGCGTATGTGCTCATTGATCTTGGTTTGGGATAAAGCAATTAGCGTGCACAAACGCCAAAACGATCGTGAAAATTTCGTAATGTGTGATTTTCTGAGCGTTGCGTTGAGCAAAGCACAACAGAAGCGGGGTTTGCCGCTGCGCTTGGGTGGCGCGGCGGGCTGCGGCCAACCGTTACTAGCGGTGGCAGTAACGCTGCAAAAGTGGGGCTTGCGGCGCTTGGGTAACAAAGTGTGCACAGCGGCGGTGCATGGTCGAGCGGCTCGCGCTCGGAGCTGGCGCCGTTTTGGTGCGGCTCATACTGGCGGGCGATAGACGCGTCGCAGGGTCGTTCGCTGTTGTGAACTTGCCCCGGGGTAGTGGGGCGAATGATCAGCTAAGCAGGTATCCTTGCGTCATTGCGCGGTCGGCTTGTTCGCAGCGCTTGGCATCGTTGTACCTATATATAAGTAGGAGTCTGTGTATGTTCGCCCTGGATTCGCGTTTGCAGAACGACACCCTGCTGATCGGCGACTTTCCGTTGTGCCGTTTATTGTTAATGAACGACGTCCATTATCCGTGGTTCATCCTGGTTCCGCGTCGCGATGAAGTGAGCGAGTTGTTCCAACTCAGTGGTGACGAACAGCAGCAGCTGTGGCACGAAACGGTCACGCTGACGGAGCTTTTGAAGGACACCTTCGCCGCCGACAAAATGAACGTCGCCACGCTTGGCAACGTTGTCAGTCAGTTGCATATGCACGTGATCGTCCGTCGACGCAACGATGCCGCATGGCCGGCGCCGGTGTGGGGCAGATTTCCGGCACAGGCCTACGGCGCCGAGCAGGTTGCCGCGATCCGCGCGAAGTTGCGTTCGGTGTTGGGCAGCGATTTTACGTTCGCTGAGGAGTAAGCCATGACCTTGGAAAACCGAGTGATGGAGCTGGAAACCAGGCTGGCGTTTCAGGACGACACCATTCAGGCGCTGAACGACGAGCTGGTCAGTCAGCAGCGAATCATTGAGCGCTTGAGTCTGCAGATCGCCGCGCTGGCCAAGCGCCAGGAAGATATGCAGAGCGGCTTTGGCATGAGCGAGCACGAGGCGCCGCCGCCGCACTATTAATAGAAGGCTTCTCGACAGGTATAAAAAAACCCGCCAGTGGCGGGTTTTTTGTGGGTGTAGCCAGCGCTTAGCGACGTAGCGGAAGGGCTGCGATCACATCCTCAGCTTGCAGGCCCTTGTCGCGCTGCATCACCGAGAATTCAACGCGTTGTCCTTCGACCAGCACGCGGTGGCCTTCGCCACGAATGGCACGAAAGTGCACAAAGATATCGTCGCCGCTGTCGCGGGAGATAAAGCCGAAGCCTTTCGAGGTGTTGAACCACTTCACGGTGCCGGTTTCGCGATCACCCAGGTCTTGCGGTACTGCTTTGCTGCGACCTTTCATGCGCAGGTTTGCGCACAGGTGTAGTACCACCGCCAGCAACACGGTGAGCAGGCTCAGTAATACGGCCGGCTGCCCGCCGATGACGGGCAGCGGGGCCAGCAAAATCAGCACTTGCAGCACAACGGCCAGTACCAGCAGCGCGCTGACCAAGCCCTGAATGTGTTGGCGTGCACCCATATGCCAGATTGGAAAAAGAGGGGCCAGCAACAGGTTGATCAAACCAAACAGAGCGAGGTAAACGGCATCGGGCTGTTGCAGGTAAGGAAGGCTGTCGGCATGGAGACTAGGAGCAAAAGACAGGAGTAGTGCGGCGACTCCTACAAGCAGGTGGACGATTTTAAGCATGTGCAATGAGCTCACTTATAAGGATATTCAGCAGAAGAGCGGGGTGGGGCACGGGTTGCCGTAACTGAAAATCGGCTCTCGACACGCGTTCCATCCGCCTATGCGCCGCGCCAAGCGGCAACACGGGGGAGTATTTAACAGCAAAGCGGAGGGCTACTCAAATCAAGCGCTTAGCGCTGGCTCGGGCAGGTGAGGGTGAACCTGATTACGGCCGCTGCGTTTGGCTTGATACAGGGCGTCGTCGGCTCGGGTGAGCAGGCTTTCGAGGTTGTCGCCGGCTTCGGCCAGGGCGAAACCGAACGAGGCGGTAATGGTGTCGAGGATCTCGTCAGTACGGCGGACTTTCACTCGCAGCGCCTGAATTTTCAGGCGTAATTGTTCCGAAAACGCGTGGGCAGTTTCCAGGTCCGGGCATTCGCGCATGATCACGCAGAACTCTTCACCGCCATACCGCGCCGCCATCGCCCGCGGCGGCAACAGCTCACGCAGCAGTTGGCCGACGTGCTGAAGCACGCGGTCGCCGAGTGGATGGCCGTACTGGTCGTTGAAGTGTTTGAAATGATCGATGTCCAGCATGACCAGCGCGACGCCTTGATGGCCATTGCTCAGTGTCTGCTCGAGCAAGCGGGTAAAAGCGTGGCGGTTGAAAACGTTGGTCAGGCTGTCGAGCGTCGCGGCCATATGGGCACGTTCGAGCTGGCCGCGCAGGTGCGAAATTTCTTCTTGGGCGCTGCGCAGGCGGTAGAGGAATTTTTCTTGCTGGTCCTGCATAAGCTGGGTGCTTTGTTGCAGGTCGTTGAGCACGCTGGGCAGGTCGTCGATCAAGGGCTCCTGCAAGGCGCTGAGGCCGTGGTTGAGGCTGTCTTGATAGGCTTTGCTGGTGCTGACGCTTTGCGAAACGCCGCCTTCGATGTCGTCGACCAGTTCAATGACTTGCTGCTGCCCGGCGCGCGCTTCTTCAAGTTCGCCGCGAATAATGAAGTCGCGAAAGAGCTTCGCTGCGGTTTCTGGTGGAAAGCTATCGAAATCTTTAACGGCTTTGTCGAGCCGACGATTGAGCTCCGGCTCCTTGCCTTTGCTGTAGGTGTACCAAAGCGCGTAGTGCACGGGGTTGGGCGGAATATCGTGGCGCACCATGAGTGGTACGGCCTGCTTTAACAGATCAGCTGCCTCGCGGGTCTCCTCCGGATAGAGACTGAGAATGGTGGGCGATTTCGGCGGCTGGCTCATGCGTCGTACAAGTTCAAACTATTGATTGCCAGAGCATAGAGCAGCCACACAGCTTGCGCCTAGCAAAAGGCCCGGTTTTGCGCCGGGCCTTTACTGTTTTTTGCGGGATTGGATCACGCTGCCAGGAGGCTGCGAAGCATCCATGCGGTTTTTTCGTGGATCTGCATGCGCTGGGTCAGAAGGTCGGCGGTAGGCTCGTCGCTGACTTTGTCCAATAGCGGGAAAATGCCACGCGAGGTGCGCACGACCGCTTCCTGGCCCTGAATCAGTTGCTTGATCATGTCTTCGGCGCTCGGTACGCCTTCCTCTTCTTTAATAGAGGAAAGGCGAGCGTAAGCGGCGTAAGTGCCTGGCGCGTTGAAGCCAAGGGCGCGGATGCGCTCGGCGATGGAGTCGACGGCCAATGCCAGCTCGGTGTACTGGCCTTCAAACATCAGGTGCAGGGTATTGAACATTGGACCCGTGACGTTCCAATGAAAGTTGTGGGTTTTCAGGTACAGGGTGTAGGTGTCGGCGAGCAAGCGAGACAGGCCTTCGGCAATGGCGGCGCGGTCCTGTTCGGCAATTCCGATATTGATTTCCATGGCATTTCTCCTTTTTCAGGCTAATGAAGACGGGCTGACGCGATGGCGAGAGCCTAGCATGGGCCCTAGGGGGGATGTCGCGGTGCGAGAGTCAATAAATGCTATTGGGCAAATGCATTGCACGCTTGGACGCCTGCGCTGTTAATCGCGTTCAGTTCGCGCACGACTTTCCGCTTAATTGACTGTTATTGGCTGCTGGCGTGCACGGTTTTTGGGTTTATTGCCAGGCGCGATCCGTCATATACTCCCGCACCTTGCCGCGAGCAGGCGTCCCCTGCGCAATCGCGGCGCGCCCAGGGCCAGCCCCAGGGCCGAGTTTGCAGTCACGCATGCTGAGATGAGCCAAATGCCAATTTACGATTACCAATGCGCTTCCTGTGGCCATCAGATGGAAGCCATTCAGAAATTCAGCGATTCGCCTCTGGTCGATTGCCCGACCTGCAAGGCCCCCGAGTTGAAGAAGTTGCTGTCCATGCCGGGCTTTCGTTTGAAGGGCAACGGCTGGTACGAAACCGATTTCAAGACCGGCGCTAAAAAGAACCTCGCTGGCGGCGACAAAGCCGATTAAGCAGCACCCCGATTAGTCGAATTACGAGAAGCGAAACCACCATCATGATGCGCAGCCATTATTGCGGCCAATTGAACGAGAGCCTGGAAGGTCAGGAAGTCACCCTGTGCGGTTGGGTTCATCGCCGCCGAGATCACGGCGGGGTGATCTTCCTAGACATCCGCGACCGTGAAGGTCTGGCCCAGGTGGTATTCGATCCGGACCGCGCCGACACCTTCGCCAAGGCTGACCGCGTGCGCAGCGAGTACGTGGTGAAAATCACCGGTAAAGTGCGCCTGCGTCCGGCCGGCGCCAACAACGCCAACATGGCATCCGGCGCCATTGAAGTGCTGGGTTATGAGTTGGAAGTGCTCAACGAAGCGGAAACCCCGCCGTTCTCGCTCAACGAATACACCGACGTCGGTGAAGAAACCCGTTTGCGCTATCGCTTCATTGATTTGCGCCGTCCGGAAATGGCCGAGAAGCTCAAGCTGCGCTCGCGCGTGACCAGCAGCATCCGCCGTTACCTCGACGAAAACGGTTTCATTGACGTGGAAACGCCGATTCTCACCCGCGCCACGCCCGAAGGCGCCCGTGACTACCTGGTGCCTAGCCGTACCCACCCCGGTAGCTTCTTCGCATTGCCACAATCTCCGCAGCTGTTCAAACAACTGCTGATGGTTGCCGGCTTCGACCGTTACTACCAGATCGCCAAATGCTTCCGCGACGAAGACCTGCGTGCTGACCGTCAGCCGGAATTCACCCAGATCGACATCGAAACCAGCTTCCTCGACGAAGACGACATTATCGGCATCACCGAGAAGATGATTCGCCAGCTGTTCAAGGAAGTGTTGAACCTGGAATTCGGCGAATTCCCGCACATGCCGTTCTCCGAAGCCATGAGCCGCTACGGTTCCGACAAGCCGGACCTGCGTATTCCGCTGGAACTGGTCGACGTTGCCGATCAGCTTAAAGACGTGGACTTCAAAGTATTCAGCGGTCCGGCCAACGACCCGAAATGCCGCATCGCTGCCCTGCGTGTTCCTGGCGGTGGCGCCATGCCGCGCAAGCAAATCGACGATTACACCAAGTTCGTCGGCAACTACGGCGCCAAGGGCCTGGCGTACATCAAGGTCAACGAGCGCGCCAAAGGTGTTGAAGGCCTGCAATCGCCCATCGTGAAAAACATTCCGGAAGCCAACCTCAACGTCATTCTTGACCGCGTAGGCGCTGTGGATGGCGACATCGTGTTCTTCGGCGCTGACAAAACCAAGATCGTGTGCGATGCCCTCGGCGCGCTGCGTATCAAGGTGGGCCATGACCTGAATCTGCTGACCTGCGAATGGGCGCCGATGTGGGTGGTGGACTTCCCGATGTTCGAAGAAGCCGACGACGGCAGCCTGAACTCGCTGCACCACCCGTTCACCTCGCCCAAGTGCACTCCCGAAGAGCTGGAAGCCAACCCGGCTGCCGCTCTGTCGCGCGCTTACGACATGGTGTTGAACGGTACTGAATTGGGTGGCGGTTCAATCCGTATCCACGACAAGGCCATGCAGCAAACGGTATTCCGCGTGCTGGGCATCAGCGAAGAAGAGCAAGAAGAGAAGTTCGGCTTCCTGCTCGACGCGCTGAAATTCGGCGCACCGCCCCACGGTGGTCTGGCGTTTGGCCTCGACCGTCTGGTGATGCTGATGACCGGTGCGCAGTCGATTCGTGAAGTGATCGCCTTCCCGAAAACCCAAAGCGCTGCCGATGTGATGACGCAGGCGCCGGGCGAAGTCGATGCGCGTCAGCTGCGCGACTTGCACATTCGTTTGCGCGAGCAGGTTAAAGCCGACTAAGGCTTTTGTTGGGCTTCTATAGCGCCCCTCTCTCGTCCGGGACAGGGGCGTTTTCAATTCAAATGGTTTGAACGGAAAGGACGGAGCGAGTTATGGCGGGTCATTCCAAATGGGCCAACATCAAGCATCGTAAAGGGCGTCAGGACGCCAAAAAGGGCAAGATTTTCACCAAGCTGATTCGTGAACTGACGGTCGCGGCCAGCCAGGGCGGCGGCATTCCGGCCGACAACCCGCGCTTGCGACTCGCGGTGGACAAGGCGCTGGGCGCCAACATGACCCGTGACACCATCGATCGCGCGATCGCCCGTGGGGTGGGCGCGGACGACGGCACCAAGGTTGAGGAACTGAGCTACGAGGGTTACGCACCGAACGGTGTGGCGGTGATCGTCGAAGCCATGACCGACAACCGCAATCGCACCGCTGCGGCGGTGCGCCACGCCTTTACCAAGTGCGGCGGCAACCTCGGCACCGATGGTTCGGTGGCGTATATGTTCGACCGCAAAGGCCAGATCAGCTTCGCCCCCGGCGTCGATGAAGATGCGCTGATGGAAGCGGCACTTGAAGCGGGCGCCGACGATGTGGTCACCCATGAAGACGGCTCTATCGATGTGTTCACCAGTTTCGTCGACTTCATTTCCGTCAACGAAGCGCTGCAAAAAGCCGGCTTCAAAGGCGAGGAGGCGGAGATCAACATGATTCCGTCGATCACCGTCGAGCTAAGTGAGCTGGAGACGGCGCAGAAGGTGCTCAAGCTGATCGACATGCTCGAAGACCTGGACGACGTGCAAAACGTGTATTTCAACGGCCAGATTCCAGAAGAGATCATGGAGCAGGTGGGGTAACCGCGGTGGAAATGCATCGAGGCTAAAGCCTCTCCCACAGGCAGGTACGGTTCCTGTAGGAGAGGCTTTAGCCTCGATTGCGCCCTATAGGGGATGTTCGGCAAACCGCCTGCGCCGCCGCAACCGTCGCTATGCGCGTCCCCCATCTGCCTTTAAGCTGACCCCACTTACCCCCTTCGCCCAATCGCAGGTGCTATGACCCTTATTCTCGGCATTGACCCCGGTTCCCGCATCACCGGTTATGGCGTGGTGCGTGACATCGGGCGTGGCTGTGAGTACGTGGCCTCGGGCTGCATCCGTACCGGCGCCGGCGAGCTGCATGAACGGTTGCAAATCGTGTTTCGCGGCGTGCGCGAGGTGATCGAAACGTACGGGCCGATCACCATGGGTATCGAGAAAGTGTTTATGGCCAAGAACGCCGACTCCGCACTCAAGCTCGGTCAGGCCAGGGGCGCGGCGATTGTTGCCGCCGCCGAGCATGGGTTGGAAATTGCCGAGTACACGGCTACCCAAGTGAAGCAGGCAATTGCCGGCACGGGCGGGGCGGACAAGCAGCAGGTGCAGTTGATGGTGATGCACTTACTGAAATTGACACAAAAACCGCAGATCGATGCCTCTGACGCGCTGGCAATTGCCTTGTGTCATGCCCACACTCGCTCCAGTTTGATCCCTCATGGCCTGGTCGGCGCTCGCAGTCGCGGCGGGCGTCTGCGTCTGTGAGGCTGCGCTTCTTTATTAAGGAACTGATGTTGTGATTGGACGCCTGCGCGGGACCTTGCTGGAAAAGCAGCCGCCGCACCTTATCGTCGATGTGAACGGCGTGGGGTACGAAATCGAAGTGCCGATGACCACGCTGTATCGCTTGCCGTCGCTGGGCGAGCCGGTGACGTTGCACACCCATTTGGTGGTGCGCGAAGACGCTCATCTGCTGTTTGGTTTCGCCGAGAAGCGCGAGCGCGAGCTGTTCCGTGAGCTGATTCGTCTTAACGGCGTGGGGCCAAAGCTGGCGCTGGCGCTGATGTCTGGCCTGGAAGTCGATGAGCTGGTGCGCTGTGTGCAAGCGCAAGACACCTCGGCACTCACCCGCATTCCCGGCGTCGGCAAAAAGACCGCTGAGCGTTTGCTGGTGGAATTGAAAGACCGCTTCAAAGCCTGGGAAACCGTGCCGGGCATCGCCACTTTTGTCACTGAACCTCGTGCCGGTGGCACAGTCTCAAGTGCGGAGAACGATGCCGTGAGCGCCCTGATTTCCTTGGGCTTTAAGCCGCAAGAGGCCAGTCGCGCGGTATCGGCGGTGCAGGAAGAAGGTTTGAGCAGCGAAGAATTGATCCGTCGTTCATTGAAAGGAATGGTTTAAGTGATAGACGCCGATCGCCTGATCACCGCTTCTGGCCGTGACCGCGATGAACAACTGGACCGCGCCATTCGGCCGCTGCGCCTGGCTGAGTACATTGGTCAGCCGAAAGTCCGTGAGCAGATGGAGCTGTTTATTCAGGCGGCGCGCGGCCGTGCCGAATCCCTTGACCACACCTTGATCTTCGGGCCGCCCGGTCTGGGTAAAACCACGCTCGCCAATATCATTGCCCAGGAAATGGGCGTGTCGATCAAGAGCACCTCGGGTCCGGTTCTTGAACGCCCCGGCGATCTGGCGGCGATGCTGACCAATCTTGAGCCTGGCGACGTGCTGTTTATCGATGAAATCCATCGCCTGTCTCCCATCGTTGAAGAAGTGCTGTACCCGGCGATGGAAGATTTTCAGCTCGACATCATGATCGGCGAAGGGCCCGCTGCACGTTCGATCAAACTCGATTTGCCTCCTTTTACCTTGGTCGGCGCCACTACCCGCGCGGGCATGCTGACCAATCCGCTGCGTGACCGTTTCGGCATTGTTCAGCGCCTCGAGTTTTACAGCACGGCGGACCTGGCTACGATCGTTCAGCGCTCGGCCGGCATTCTTGGCTTGCCGCTGGATGCCGATGGCGCGTTTGAAATTGCCCGTCGCGCCCGTGGCACACCGCGTATTGCCAACCGCTTACTGCGCCGCGTGCGCGACTTCGCTGAAGTGCGTGCTCAGGGGCATATCACGCGCGCGATTGCAGACCTGGCGCTGAATTTGTTGGATGTCGATGAGCATGGTTTCGACCATCAGGACCGACGCCTGCTGTTGACCATGATCGAGAAGTTCGACGGCGGCCCAGTGGGCGTCGACAGTCTCGCGGCGGCCATTAGCGAAGAGCGGCACACCATCGAAGATGTGCTCGAACCGTACCTGATTCAGCAGGGCTACATCATGCGTACACCGCGCGGTCGTGTGGTGACCCGCCATGCTTATCTGCACTTTGGCCTCAACGTGCCCAAGCGCATGGGTGATCTGCCGCAGACCGATCTGTTTGCAGTGGACGAATAAGATGAACTTGCAGATGCAAATGGATGAAAAACAGTTGGTTTGCCCAATTGGCAACCCGGGGAGTAAGCACTAGAGTATGCGCGCGCAAAATGGGCTTGAGCCGTTCACGCATCGCTGTCGGGTTTACTACGAAGACACCGATGCCGGCGGCATCGTTTACTACGTCAATTATCTGAAATTCATGGAGCGGGCCCGCACCGAGCGGCTACGTGATCTGGGCTTTTCCCAGTCACAGCTGGCGGGCGACATGTTGTTTGTCGTGCATTCCAGCGAAGCGCGTTATCACGTGCCGGCGCGGTTGGACGATGAGCTGCTGGTGAGTGCCGACGTAATCGAATTAAACCGTGCCAGCCTGCGCTTCCGTCAACAGGTGCGGCGGGCTACGGATAAAACGCTGCTCTGTGAAGGGCAGTTCCTGGTGGCCTGTGTGCGCGCCGACAGTTTGAAACCCCGGGCCATTCCCGAAGCGTTGCGTACCGCCTTTGCCGGCGTGAGCGACGCGGGTACATCTAAAGCAGGAGATTAAGCGTGGAAGCCACCGTCGTCGACCATACCTCTATGTGGAGCCTGATCAGCAACGCCAGCATCGTGGTACAGCTGGTCATGCTGATCCTTGTAGGCGCATCGGTTACCTCATGGATCATGATTTTCCAGCGCAGCACCATGATCCGTGCAGCCCGCCGTTCGCTTGAATCGTTTGAAGAGCGCTTCTGGTCGGGTATCGATTTGTCCAAGCTGTATCGCCAAGCGGGTGCCAACCCGGACCCGGATTCGGGCGTGGAGCAGATTTTCCGTGGCGGTTTCAAAGAGTTCTCGCGCCTGCGTCAGCAGCCGGGCGTTGACCCTGACGCAGTCATGGACGGCGTGAACCGTGCCATGCGCGTTGCCATCTCCCGCGAAGAAGAAAAGCTCGAGCAGAGCTTGCCGTTCCTGGCCACCGTAGGTTCCACCAGCCCGTACATCGGTCTGTTCGGCACCGTGTGGGGCATCATGAACTCCTTCCGTGGTCTGGCCTCCGCTCAACAAGCCACGCTGGCGACCGTAGCGCCGGGTATTGCCGAAGCCTTGATCGCCACGGCCATCGGCCTGTTCGCTGCGATTCCGGCGGTAATTGCCTATAACCGTTTTGCTGCTCGCGGCGAAACCCTGATCGGCCGCTACTACACCTTCGCCGATGAATTCCAAGCCATCTTGCACCGCAAAGTGCACACCAGCGACGAATAAGACGCCGGTTCTACTGAAGGCTATATGGAAAGGTTTTAACTCATGGCACGTATTCGTAAGAGACGTAAACCAGTCGCCGAAATGAACGTGGTGCCCTACATCGACGTGATGTTGGTGCTGCTGGTGATTTTCATGGTGACTGCCCCGATGCTCAACCAGGGTGTGAAGGTGGATTTGCCCAAGGTGTCGAGCGATGCCTTGCCGCAAGACAACAACACCCAGGTGCTGACCATCTCGATCAAGGCCGACAAGACCTACTACTGGAACCTGGGTAGTGAAGTGGACACCGACAAGCAGCAGGCCAAAGCCCTGACGCTGCCGGAAATGACCACTGCCGTGACCGCGATCATGAATCAGAGCCGCGCCCAGGGTAAGCAAACTCAAGTGTTTATCCGCGCCGACAAAGTGGTCGACTACGGTGCCGTGATGGCCGCTATGGGCGGGCTGCAGCAAGCGGGCGTGGGTAACGTCGGCCTGATTACCGAGGCGCCCTGATGCAGGAACGCGAGCGCTCCTCATCGGAAGGCTATTTCTGGCCAAGCATTTGGGCGGTAGGGCTGCATGTCCTGCTGTTCGGCATGCTGTTTGTCAGCTTTGCTTTTACGCCGGAGCTTCCACCGACTAAACCCATTGTTCAGGCCACACTGTACGAGCTCAAATCCAAGAGCCCGGCGACCACGCAGACCAATCAGAAAATTGCCGGCGAAGCCAAGAAAACTGCCGCCAAGCAATATGAAGTCGAGCAACTGGAAGCCAAGAAAGTTGAGCAGGAAAAGCAGGCCGTGAAGGCCGCAGAACAAAAGAAAGCGGAAGAAGCTCAAAAAGCCGAACAAGCTGAGGCAGAGGCGGCCAAGGCAGCCGAAGCGAAAAAGGCAGCTGAAACCAAAGCGGCCGAAGAAAAGAAACTCGCCGATATCGCGAAAAAGAAAACCGAAGAAGAAAAGAAAAAAGCTGAAGAAGAGGCCAAGAAGAAAGCCGACGCTGAAGCCGAGAAGAAAAAAGCCGCGGACGATGCCAAGAAAAAGGCAGCCGATGCGAAGAAAGCAGCAGACGCTAAAAAGAAAGAAGCGGAGGCCGTGAAAAAGAAAGCAGCCGAAGCCGCCCGCAAATCCGCCCAAGATAAAAAGGCGCAGGCGCTGGCAGAACTGCTGTCGGATACAACCGAGCGTGAAGCGACCACCGCTGATGAAGTGGGCGACACCGTTTCCGGAAACTTCGATGATTTGATTCGTATGCGGGCTTCGGAAGTGTGGACTCGTCCACCAGGCGCCCGAAATGGTATGGCGGTAGTTCTGCAGATCACCATGCTGCCGGACGGCACCATTACCAGTGCAAGTATTGCCAAATCGAGCGGTAACGCGCCGTTTGATAACTCGGCTGTAGCCGCAGTGAAAAACATTGGGCGTTTAGTAGAAATGCAGGGTCTGAGTCCTACTGACTTTAATCCGTACCGTTCATTCAAGATGACCTTCAAACCTGAGGATCTAGATTTGTGATCAACCTTCTTCGAGGAATGCTCCTGGTCCTTTGCTGCGCTGCAGGACTGGCAGTGGCAGAGGAAAAAAACATTGTGGTTGGCACCGGCTCTGACCGCGCCATCCCAATTGCCGTGGTTCCGTTCGGCTGGCAGGGCGGCAATGTGTTGCCCGAAGACATGTCTGACCTGATCGGCAAAGACCTTCGCAACTCCGGTATTTTCGAACCGATCCCGCGCCAGAACATGATCAGCCTGCCGAGTCAGGCCAGCGAAGTGATCTTCCGTGATTGGAAAGCACTCGGCGCCCAATACGTGCTGGTCGGCAACATCGTGCCTAACGGCGGCCGACTCCAAGTGCAGTTCGCCTTGTTCAACGTGGCCACCGAGCAGCAAGTATTTGCCGGTAGCGTTGGCGGTACCACCGACCAACTTCGCGATATGTCGCACTACGTTTCGGATCAGTCGTTCGAAAAACTCACGGGCATCAAGGGCGCGTTTTCTACCCAGATGCTGTACGTGACTGCCGAGCGTTTCTCCGGCACCAACACCCGTTACACCTTGCAGCGTTCCGACTATGACGGCGCCCGCGCCGTGACATTGCTGCAATCGCGCGAGCCCATTTTGTCGCCGCGTTTCGCCAGCGATGGTAAGCGCATCGCCTATGTGTCGTTTGAACAGAAGCGTCCACGCATCTTTATTCAGCACATCGACACCGGGCGCCGTGAACAGATCACTAACTTCGAAGGCCTTAATGGCGCGCCGGCTTTCTCGCCGGACGGAAGCAAGTTGGCGTTTGTATTGTCGCGTGATGGCAACCCGGAAATTTATGTGATGGACCTGGGCAGTCGCCAGATGACCCGCGTGACCAATCACTACGCAATTGATACCGAACCGTTCTGGGGCAAGGACGGTCAGACTATTTACTTCACTTCGGATCGCGCTGGGAAACCACAGATCTACAAGACGAGTATTGGCGGCGGTGCAGTTGACCGGGTGACCTTTGTAGGTAACTACAATGCCAACCCTAAACTGTCTGCTGACGAGAAGACGTTGGTGATGATTCACCGTCAGGACGGTTTCACCAACTTCAAAGTTGCGGCGCAGGACCTTCAAACGTCCCGTTTGCGCATTCTTTCAGATACTAATCTGGATGAGTCGCCTACTGTTGCGCCCAACGGCACCATGGTAATCTACGCCACCCGCCAGCAGGGCCGTGGAGTCTTGATTCTTGCCTCCATCAATGGACGAGTAAAACTCCCGATTCCAACCGCGCAAGGCGAAATCCGAGAGCCATCCTGGTCGCCCTTCCTGAACTGACGCGGCGCTACACCTTTTACTTAACACACTGGGGTTCATTAGGAGTTTTACTATGGAAATGTTGAAATTCGGTAAGTTCGCAGCTCTGGCTCTGTCCATGGCCGTAGCAGTAGGTTGCTCCTCCAAAGGCGGCGACAACGCTGGCGAAGGCGCTGTTGATCCAAACGCTGGCTACAACGCTAACAACAGCGGCGTAGACGGCAGCATGAGCGAAGAAGCTGCTCTGCGCGCTATCACTACTTTCTACTTCGAATACGACAGCTCGGATCTGAAGCCAGAAGCCATGCGCGCTCTTGACGTTCACGCCAAGGACCTGAAAGGCAACGGCGCTCGCGTCGTTCTGGAAGGCAACACCGACGAACGCGGCACCCGCGAGTACAACATGGCTCTGGGCGAGCGTCGCGCCAAAGCTGTTCAGCGCTACCTCGTGCTGCAAGGTGTTTCCCCAGCTCAGCTGGAACTGGTTTCCTACGGTGAAGAGCGTCCAGTTGCTACCGGCAACGACGAGCAATCCTGGGCTCAAAACCGTCGCGTTGAACTGCGTAAGTAATTCGACATGCGAACGTGCCGTCGTGCTCTGACTATATTGACTCTCAGCCTTCCGCTTTCAGCGTGGGCTGCGGTTCCGGTGGTAGAAGACAACGCCAGTAATGGCGGTGGCAGCTATCCACCTGCAGGTTATGGCACGACCGGCGCCTATGCAGGGGGAGGGGTTACGGCCCCTGCCTCGGCACAGGGCGAGCTGTTCATGCAGCTGCAACAAATGCAAGACGAAGTCGCGCGTCTGCGCGGCATGGTCGAGGAGCAACAGAACGAAATTCAGCGCCTGAAACAAGAAGGCCTGGAGCGTTATCAAGACCTCGACAGACGTATAGCTGGCGGCGCCACTGGTGCTCCTGCCGCTACTCAAGATTCCAGCAACGCCGGGGCTATCAATGCCGGCGCTGCGCCTGTTCAGCCGGCAGCGCAACAGCCTGCGGCGAGTTCAGAGCCGGGTGATCCGGCGAAGGAAAAGCTCTATTACGATGCTGCCTTCGATCTCATCAAAGCTAAAGACTTCGACAAAGCCAGCCAGGCTTTCGCCGCATTCCTGCGCAAATACCCACAAAGCCAATATGCCGGTAACGCGCAATATTGGTTGGGCGAAGTAAACCTCACCAAAGGTGATCTGCAAGGCGCCGGTCAAGCGTTTGCCAAGGTTAGCCAGCTGTATCCGACTCATAACAAGGTGCCGGATTCGTTGTACAAACTTGCCGATGTTGAGCAGCGTCTAGGCCATACCGACAAAGCCAAAGGTATCTTGCAGCAAGTTATTGCGCAGTACCCCGGCAGCTCAGCCGCACAGTTGGCCCAGCGGGATTTGCAGCGTTTGTAAAAGCCTGACTTTCTGTTCAATAAAACCCGCGCCTGTCGCGGGTTTTTTGTTTAGAATCGCCGCCCCAATTCCCGCAACGGAGGCGGATGGCCTGTTTCGCCGTCACGCCCGTGGCTGATATGCAAAAAAACCTGCGCATTACCGAGATTTTTTATTCGTTGCAGGGTGAGACGCGCACTGCCGGTTTACCGACTGTGTTCGTTCGCCTGACTGGCTGCCCGTTACGCTGCCAGTACTGCGACACCGCCTACGCCTTCAGCGGCGGCGAAATCATGTCCCTCGACGACATCGTTGAGCAGATTGCGGCGTATAAGCCGCGCTACGTCTGTGTCACCGGTGGCGAGCCACTGGCTCAGCCCAACTGCATTCCTCTGCTGGAGCGCCTGTGCGACGCCGGCTTCGAGGTGTCGCTGGAAACCAGTGGCGCGCTCGATGTGTCGGCGGTCGACCCACGTGTGAGCAAGGTGGTCGATCTCAAGACCCCAGGTTCGGCGGAGGTTGGCCGCAATCGCTACGAGAATATCGAGTTCCTGACGGAAAACGATCAGGTCAAATTCGTTATCTGTTCCCGTGAAGACTACGACTGGTCCGTCTCCAAACTCATCCAGTACGGTTTGCAGAACCGTGCCGGTGAAGTGTTGTTTTCGCCCAGCCACCAACAAGTAGACGCCCGTGCGTTGGCCGACTGGATTGTGGCCGACAACCTGCCAGTGCGTTTGCAGTTGCAGCTGCACAAAATTCTTTGGAACGACCAGCCGGGGCACTGACATGACGACGAAAAAAGCGGTAATTCTGCTCTCCGGCGGCCTCGACTCCGCCACCGTTGTGGCGATGGCCAAGGCCGACGGTTACGCCTGCTACACCATGAGTTTCGACTATGGCCAGCGTCACCGTTCCGAGCTGCAAGCCGCCGAGCGCGTGGCCGAACAGCTCGGCGTCATCGAGCACAAAGTGATTGGCTTGAACCTCAACGGCATGGGCGGTTCGGCGTTGACCGACAGCAGCATCGCCGTGCCGGAAACGCCCGGCGAAGGCATTCCGGTGACGTACGTTCCGGCACGCAATACCGTATTCCTCTCGCTCGCTCTGGGTTGGGCTGAAGTACTCGGCGCGCAGGATATTTTTATTGGCGTGAACGCGGTGGACTACTCGGGTTATCCCGATTGCCGCCCCGAGTTCGTCGAGGCGTTTGAGCGCATGGCCAATCTGGCCACCAAGGCGGGCGTGGAAGGGCAGGGCTTTCGTATCCAGGCGCCGTTGCAGTTTCTGAGCAAGGCGCAGATCGTTCAGGCAGGCATGGCGCAGGGCGTCGATTACGCATTGACTGTCTCGTGCTACCAGGCCGACGACGATGGCCGCGCCTGTGGCAAGTGCGACAGCTGTCGTTTGCGCGCTGCCGGGTTTGCCGAGGCCGGCGTGAATGACCCTACGAGATATTTCTAAATCTTTACCGCATGCTGTTGATTTTATGAATTAAATCAGTATTATGCACACCGCGGGTCGTTAGCTCAGTTGGTAGAGCAGTTGGCTTTTAACCAATTGGTCGTAGGTTCGAGTCCCACACGACCCACCATATTTCCTTCGCAAGAAGGACCGGAAAACCCGGAACATTCCACCGCGAATGTTCCGGGTTTTTTCGTTTCTGTCGTCCCAGTTTTATTCTCGCCGCGCGCTTGCGCTGACATTCGGGCGGGTATACTCCGCCCCACTGAAAGCATATTCAGAGCCTGATGACATGACCCAGATTTCCGAACGCCTGTTGGTTCAGGCACACCTCGATGCCAAACAACCCAAGCCCCTGTCGCCGGAAGAAGAGGCGCGTTTGCGCGCAGACATTGCGGCCGAACTGAAGGCGCAGGATGCGGTGTTGGTCGCGCACTACTATTGCGATCCGGTGATTCAGGCGCTGGCCGAAGAAACCGGCGGTTGCGTGTCCGACTCGCTGGAAATGGCGCGGTTCGGCAACCAGCACTCGGCCAAAACCGTGCTGGTTGCGGGCGTGAAATTCATGGGTGAGACCGCGAAGATTCTCAACCCTGAAAAGCGCGTTTTAATGCCGACGCTGGAAGCGACCTGCTCGCTGGACCTCGGCTGTCCGGTAGATGAATTCTCTGCATTTTGCGACCAGCATCCCGAGCGCACGGTGGTGGTGTACGCCAACACCTCGGCCGCCGTTAAGGCGCGTGCCGACTGGGTGGTGACATCGAGCTGCGCGTTGGAAATCGTCGAAAGCCTGATGGATAACGGCGAGAAAATCATCTGGGCGCCCGACAAGCACCTGGGCCGCTATATCCAGAAACAGACCGGCGCCGACATGCTGCTCTGGGACGGTGCCTGCATCGTTCACGAAGAGTTCAAGTCCAAACAGCTCGAAGACATGAAGGCGCTGTACCCGGACGCCGCCATTCTCGTGCACCCCGAGTCGCCGGAGTCGGTTATTGATCTGGCCGATGCGGTGGGCTCGACCAGTCAGCTGATCAAAGCCGCGCAGACCTTGCCAAACTCCACGTTCATCGTCGCCACTGACCGCGGCATCTTCTACAAGATGCAGCAGCTGTGCCCCGATAAGATTTTCGTGGAAGCGCCAACAGCCGGCAATGGCGCGGCCTGTCGCAGCTGCGCGCATTGTCCGTGGATGGCGATGAATACCCTGGAGCGCACGCTGCAATGTTTGCGTGAGGGCAGCAATGAAATCTTCGTTGACCCGGCGTTGATTCCGCGCGCGCTCAAGCCGCTCAAACGTATGCTCGATTTCACTCAGGCGGCGCGGTTGAAGGTGGTCGGTAACGCTTGATGGATTGGCGTTGCGGCTATCGCGGCTGAAGCGGCTCCTACAAGGAGCGCGCCGTGTCGGGATTCGCCGCGAGGCTTTTTAGCGCATCAACTGCTTGATCATGCGTTGTTGCTCCATGATTTCTTTCTGTCTGGCATCGATTTTCGAGGCCAGCGGGAAGTTGTTGATGGCGCGGCGTTTGGCGAAGTCCAGTTGTTCCAGCGCCTGGTCAAAGTCAGCCATCAAGGCGAAGTACTCGGCACGCGCTTGATGCAGGCCGATGATGTCGCCCGCCTGGCCGCGCACTTCGGCGATTTGGTACCAGACATCCGGGTCGTTTGGCCGAGCTTTCAGCAGTTCTTCTAGCGCTTTCTGCGCCTGCGGTGCCTGGTTCTGTTTCAACAGTAAATCGATGCGGCTTTGTTGCAGCGGGTAGTCGTCTGGGAACTGGCTGAGCATTTTGTCGACGCGCTGCTTGGCATCCGGCAGGCGGTTAGCGGTGATGTCCAAGTCAACCTGCGCCAGGTTATAGGTGATGTTGCTGGGGTCTTTCTTCAGCAATATCGCCAGGCTGTCGCGGGCTTCGTTGAGCTGGCCGTTCTTCACTTGCGCCAGGGCCAGGCCGTAGCGGGCGGCGTCCATGCCAGGGTCGTCTTGCAACATGGCGCGGAAGCGCTTGCCGGCGATGCCCGGCGTTTCCTCGAAGGTGAGCTGAACCCGTGCGCGCATCAGCTGATATTGCAGGGTGTCTTCACGACCGGTCGCGCCGAATTGTTCGGCGCGGTTGCGGGTGTCGGCGATACGCGATTCGGTCACCGGGTGAGTCAGCAAGAATTCGGGCGGACGTTTGTCGTAGCGGTATTGGCGGGCCATGCGTTCGAACATGTTCGGCATGGCGCGCGGGTCGTAACCGGCGCGCTCAAGATTGACCACGCCGACGCGGTCGGCCTCTTGTTCGTTCTGCCGCGAGAAGCGCAGCTGGTTCTGGATGGCCGCCGCCTGCGTGCCCATGATCGTTGCCATGCCGACGTCCCCGGCACCGGCTGCCGCCGCGATAATGCCGGCGAGCATCGCCGCCATCACCGGAATTTGCATTTGTTGTTGGGCCTGCAAGCCTCGGGCGTAGTGGCGCTGAATCAAGTGACCCAATTCGTGCGCCAATACGGCGGCGTATTCCGCTTCGGTTTGCGCGTACAGAAACAGACCGCCGTTTACGCCAATGACGCCGCCGGGTGCGGCGAAGGCGTTGATCTGCGGGTCTTTGATCAGGATGAACACCAAGCGATGGTCATGCAGGTCGCTGGTTTCGGCGAGCTTGTACACGCTGCTTTCCACGAACGCTTTGAGCTGCGGGTCGTTCAGCTGCGGCACCTGGCTGCGCACCACGCTGAGCCAGGCGCGGCCCAGTTGAAACTCCTGCTCCGGCGACACAATGGAGGAGCTCGAGTCGCCCAGCGAGGGCAGGTCGTCGGCGATGGCGGGGGAGGCGAGCAAGCAGGCAAGTGACAGCAGAGTGGGGCGCAGAAGATTCATGCACGGAGCTCTTGGCGGCAAAGTCGCTACTGTAGCCGCCATGGCGGTCGGCTGACCACCTCGGTATCCTGATCCACCGATTTTGGAGCCCGATTTGATGAGTGATGCTGTGAACGCTGATGCCGAGCTGGATGCCAGCGGCCTGAATTGCCCGCTGCCGCTGCTTAAGGCCAAGCTCGAACTCAATCGTCTGGCCAGTGGCGCGGTGTTGAAAGTGACCGCCACCGATGCCGGCTCTCAGCGCGACTTCCACGCCTTCGCCAGGCTGGCCGGCCACACGCTTCTGCATGAAGAAGTGGACGCTGGCGTTTACCGCTACTGGTTGCGCAAGGCCTAGCTCAAGCCGTTAAGGAATTGTGATGTTCAACGTGTTACGCAATTGGGTGCAGCGCTATTTCTCGGACGAGCAAGCCGTGGTGCTTGCCGTGCTGCTGGTGGTCGCGTTCGCGGTCATTCTGACGTTCGGCGGCATGCTCGCGCCGGTGCTGGCGGGCTTGGTTTTGGCGTTTCTGATGCAGGGACTGGTGCGTACGTTGCAGCGTTTGCGAGTGCCGAAGGTGGCGGCGGTGTGGGTGGTGTTCGCCTGCTTCATGGGGTTGCTGAGCGTTTGCTTATTGGTGATGGTGCCATTGCTCTGGCAGCAGGTGATCAAGCTGTTCAACGAGCTGCCGGGCATGTTGGGCAAATGGCAATCGCTGCTGCTGTTGTTGCCAGAGCGATATCCGCAGTTGGTTTCCGATGAGCAAGTGCTGCACTTGATCGAAGTGGTGCGCAATGAAATCGGCAGCTTCGGCCAGATGGCATTGACGGTTTCGCTGTCGAGCCTGCCGTTGCTAGTCAACGCCATGATCTATCTGGTGCTGGTGCCGATTCTGGTGTTTTTCTTTTTGAAAGACGGCGCATTGATTGCGCGCTGGCTGCGCAGTTATCTGCCCCGTGAACGCACGCTGATAACGCGAGTGGCGCGGGAAATGAACCAGCAAATCGCCAATTACATTCGCGGCAAAGTCATCGAAATTCTGATTTGTGGCGGGGCGACCTACGTGGCATTCATCGCCCTGGGGCTTAACTACGCGGCGCTGTTGGCATTGCTGGTCGGGCTTTCGGTTGTGGTGCCTTATGTGGGCGCCGTGGTGGTTACCGTGCCGGTTGCCCTCATTGCGTTGTTCCAGTGGGGCTGGGGCGATCAGTTTATTTACCTGATGGCGGTGTACGGCATCATCCAGGCATTGGACGGCAACGTATTGGTGCCGCTGTTGTTCGCAGAAGCGGTGAACCTGCATCCGGTGGTCATCATCTGCGCGGTACTGCTGTTCGGCGGTATGTGGGGTTTCTGGGGCATCTTCTTTGCCATTCCGTTGGCCACGCTGTGCAAGGCCTTGCTCGACGCCTGGCCCCGGCAGGAGCCGGTGGTGGCGCCGTTGATGTAAAGCCTGCGTCGCACGCACAAAAAAGCCCAGCACTTAGCCGGGCTTTTCGTTGGCGAACGGTGCTGCTTAGTTGGCGTTCAGCGCCTGGGCGGCAGCCAGCACGGCGTCGACATGGCCAGGCACTTTCACGCCGCGCCATTCCTGACGCAACACGCCATTCGCGTCGATCAGAAAGGTGCTGCGATCCACGCCCAGGTATTCCTTGCCGTAGAGCTTTTTCAGCTTGATCACGTCGAACAACTGGCACAGCGCTTCGTCTTTATCCGACAGCAGCTCGAAGGGGAATTCCTGCTTGCACTTGAAGTTCTCGTGCGACTTCAGGCTGTCGCGCGATACGCCAAATACTTCGGTGTTCGCCGCTTTGAAGGCCGCGTATTGATCGCGGAAGCCCTGGCCTTCGGTGGTGCAGCCGGGCGTGCTGTCTTTGGGGTAGAAATAAATCACCACCTGCTGGCCTTTTAGCGCCGAGAGGGTGATTTGCTTGCCGCTGGTGGCCGGCACGGTGAAGTCGGCCACGGCCTGGTCGAGGGAAACGCTCATGCGGGAGTTCCTTATGCAGGCGTTTGTGGGCGCCAGGGTTCGATCAGGGCATCCAGGTTCAACGCGTCGGCGAAGTCGAGGAATTGGTCGCGCAGCCAGCTGATTTGCGTGCCGGCAGGCAGCGTGACGGTCAGCGTGGCGTTAAGCATGGTGCCGCCGGTTTGCGGCGCCAGGTAGGTGTCGCAGGTGAGGTTTTCCAGCTCCACATTGTGGTCGAGGAAAAACTGGCACAGCTCATTAAGAATGTCGGGACGGTACGCCGAGCTGACGTACGCGACGTAGGGCAGCGCCTGCGGGCGGACTTCAGCCGCTGCGCTGCGCACCACGCTGGCGGTGAACGCGTGCTTTTTCGACAGCGAAGGCAGGCTGGTTTCCAGGCGGGCCAAAGCGTCCCAGCTACCCGACACCTGAACGACCAGCGCGCTGTATTCACCATGACGACTCAACCGCGTGCTGACCACGGCGCAACGGTTCTCATGGCAAGTGCGGCAGAGAATGTTGGTCAGCTCCATCGGGTTGGTGCCAAGGGCACTGATGACAAGGAATTGTTCGCGGACGATGGGGGTGGACATGCAGCATTCCTAAAGCGATGAGCGGTCGGCAGGTTAACTGTCGATCAAAGCCGGAAGGTTAGCGAAAACTGTCGCTGAGGGGAATGCTCATAGCGCGGTACTTCGCTTGTGCAAGGCAGGTGGCGCCAGTACCATTACGGCTCTCTTTTTCCGGCAGGAGCGGTTGCATGATTGCGGGCAGTATGGTGGCACTGGTCACGCCTATGGATGCGCAGGGTCGTCTTGATTGGGACGCGCTGAGCAAGCTGGTGGACTTCCACCTGCAAGAAGGCACCAACGCCATTGTCGCGGTCGGCACCACCGGTGAGTCGGCGACCCTGGATGTCAACGAACACATCGAAGTGATCCGCCGCGTAGTCGATCAGGTCGCCGGGCGTATTCCGGTCATTGCCGGCACGGGGGCAAACTCCACGCGCGAAGCGGTCGAGCTCACCACCAACGCCAAGATCGCCGGCGCCGATGCCTGCCTGCTGGTCACCCCGTACTACAACAAGCCGACCCAGGAAGGCTTGTATCAGCACTTCCGCCACATCGCTGAAGCCGTGGCCATTCCGCAGATTCTCTACAACGTTCCCGGCCGCACCGTGTGCGACATGCTGCCGGAAACAGTTGAGCGTCTGTCGAAGATCTCCAACATCGTCGGTATCAAGGAAGCCACGGGCGACCTGCAACGCGGCCAGGAAGTGCTGGACCGTGTGAGCAGCGATTTCCTCGTGTATTCCGGCGATGACGCCACCGCCGTCGAGCTGATGCTGATGGGCGGCAAAGGCAATATTTCCGTGACTGCCAACGTTGCACCGCGCGCCATGAGCGAGCTTTGCGCTGCGGCGATGGCCGGCGATGCCGTGACAGCCCGGGCGATCCATGACCGCCTGATGCCGCTGCACAAAACGCTGTTCATCGAATCCAACCCGATTCCGGTGAAGTGGGCCCTGCAGGAAATGGGCTTGATGGTCGAAGGCATTCGTCTGCCGCTGACCTGGCTTAGTCCGCGTTGTCATGAACCGCTGCGTCAGGCCCTGCGCCAGTCCGGCGTATTGGTTTAATTGAAGGAAGCACTACGCATGAAGCGACTGGCCGGACTTTCTGCCCTTGCCGTAATCATTTCCAGCACCAGCGGTTGCGGGTGGCTGTGGGGTGAAGATGGTTATTTCCGTGATCGTGGCAGTGATTACCTGACCCAACACCAGAGCCCGGCGATGCAAGTGCCGCAGGGCCTCGACGTTAAACCGCTCGACCCGCTGCTGCCTGTTCCACGTAACGTGGCCGACTCCACCGTACAGGGCGAATACGACGTACCGCGTCCGCAACCGCTGACTGCCCAGGCCGACTCCAGCGAATTCAGCCTGCAAAAAAGCGGCGATGCCCGTTGGCTGGTGGCGCAGCGTCCGCCGGCAGAAGTCTGGCCAGTGGCTCATCAGTTCTTTGAAGACAACGGCTTTCGCATTAGCGAAGACCGTCCGCAAACCGGCGAATTCAGCACCGACTGGCAGCGTTTCGAAGAACTGTCCGCTCCGATGGCGCGTCGCCTCAGCGGTCGTGTCGCCGATGTTGATCCGAAAAGCGAAACCCGCGTTCGCGTTCGTATCGAGCCGGGCGTTCAACGCAACACCAGCGAAATTTATGTCGTAAGTGCCGCGCGTCCAGCCGACAGCACCGCCGACGTCGCCTTCCCGGACAAATCGACCAACGCCAGCCTCGACGCTGCGCTGCTCGACGAAATGCTCGCCAGCATGGCGCGTAGCGCTGAGCAGGGCGGTTCGGTTTCTTTGCTCGCCGCACGCGACTTCGACGCGCCGAGCCGCGTCAGCCTGACCGAAGACGGCAACAACAATCCGGTGCTGAACCTGGGTGCCGACTTCGACCGCGCTTGGTCCAGCGTGGGCCGTTCGTTGGAAACCGCCAACGTGCGCGTCGACGACCTCAACCGCAGCTTGGGTGTGTACTACATCAACCTGGCTGAAGGCGCAGAGAGCAAAGACAAAGAGCGCGGTTTCTTCAGCCGTCTGTGGAGCAGCGAGCCGACCAAAGAAGAGGTCGACGCCCGTGCCGAGCGTTATCAAGTGCGCCTGACCAAAGCCGCCGACAACGTGCAAGTCACCGTGGAAAAAGACCTCAATACCGTGGCACCGGCCGAAGTGGCCCGCCGCGTTCTGGCCTTGATCCAGGAAAACCTGGGCTGATGATGTTCCAGCCGCCCTTGATGGGGCGGCAGGGGCGGGGCCACAAGGCTCCTGCAGCTCGCTTGATCGATAGGCGAAACCCTGGTGGTTTCGCCTGTTTCGTTTAATAAAGGCGGAAATTTTCCATGACCACTCCCTCCACCTTGAGCTTGAAGAAAATCTATTCCGGCAAGGTTCGTGATCTGTACGAAATCGACGACGCGCGCATGCTGATGGTTGCCACCGACCGTCTCTCCGCCTTCGACGTCATTCTTGCCGAGCCGATTCCGGACAAAGGCAAGATTCTCACCGCCATTTCCAACTTCTGGTTCGACAAACTCGCCGGCATCGTCCCCAACCACTTCACCGGCGACCGCGTTGAAGACGTTGTGCCAGCGGCCGAGCTGCCGTTGGTGGAAGGGCGCGCCGTGGTGGCCAAGCGGCTGAAACCGGTCGCCGTGGAGGCGATCGTGCGTGGCTACATTGTGGGTTCCGGCTGGAAGGAATACCAAAAAAGCGGCACCGTCTGTGGCATTCAACTGCCGGCCGGGTTGAAGGAAGCGTCGAAGCTGGCTCAGCCGATCTTCACGCCGTCGACCAAAGCGGCGGTGGGCGACCATGACGAAAATATCTCGTTTGAGCAGTGCGAGGCGGTGATCGGCAAGGAGCTGGCCGCCAAGGTTCGCGACACCGCCATCGCCTTGTACAGCGCGGCGGTGGAATACGCCGCCACGCGCGGCATCATCATCGCCGACACCAAGTTTGAGTTCGGCCTTGATGAAAACGGCACGCTGACCTTGATGGACGAAGCGCTGACGCCTGACTCCAGCCGTTTCTGGCCCGTGGAAAGCTACGTGGAAGGCAAGAACCCGCCGAGCTTCGACAAGCAATTCGTGCGTGACTGGCTGGAATCCACCGGTTGGAACAAAGAGCCGCCGGCTCCGGCAGTGCCCGCTGACGTCGCGCAGAAGACCGCCGACAAATACCGCGAAGCGCTGACCAAACTCACGGCGTAACGCTCAGCTCTGCAACGCAAAAGAGAGGCTTCGGCCTCTCTTTTGCGTTTAGTCGAGGGCGGGGCAGTAATTAGCGCAACCGCCTGAAAGCAGGCGAAAAATTTCCATTTTTGGGTTTCACCAATCGCAATTGAGCTGTTATCATGCGCGCCGCTGGGGAGATGCCGGAGTGGCCGAACGGGACGGATTCGAAATCCGTTGTATCAGCGATGGTACCTAGGGTTCGAATCCCTATTTCCCCGCCATCATTTAAAACGAAAGCCCCCGAAATCTTCACGGTTTCGGGGGCTTTTGCGTTTCCGGGGTTTGGTCGTCGGCAGTGAGCGCGCCCCTGTCAAAAACTCATTCCAGAAAGCAGCGATCAAACAGGTACAGGCTGGAAGGCTTGATGTTTTCCAGCGTCGCCTGTGGTCGTCCGCCGTCGCCGTTTTTCTTGCGGCCGGTTTCGCGCAAATAGCCGGCTTCGGTCATTTTCATCAAGCGTTGTCGCATGCTGGTTTTCAGCACGGGGCGGGCCAGCACTTGGGAAAAAATCATCACCGCTTCCGGCGCGCTGAATTCATTGCCGAGGAACATCAGCGGCAGGCTGCTGTAGAGCGATTTCGACAGCAGCCGTTCGTGTGCCGCCTTCACTAGGGCGTTGTGGTCGAAAGGCAATTTGAGCGAAGCGTCCGACGCGTCAGCCAGCGGGAAAAACGCCTGGGTGCTGTTGAGCGCTACGTCTTCGTAGGCGATGGCCAGATAGAAGGTTGAAGACGACCAGCACCGTGGATCGCGAAACGCATCGCCGACGGTGCCCACTTGCTCAATGTAGGCTAGCGCCATGCCCACCTTGTTGGAGGCGCGCAGGCGGTCTACGGCATCGTCCAGTGTCAGGTCGGCTGTCGCGCCATTGACCACGATGCCCGGCAACGCCCAATGCCCGGCAAACGGTTCGGCTTCGCGCTTGTTGAGCAGAATCTGCAGCGCCTGGCTGTCGCGGCAATAGCGCACAACGCAGAGGTCGACGGTGTGGAGGTAGGCGCTTCGTTCTTCTCGATGGTTTGGCATTTCAGTTACCGCAGGGCAGGGTGGTGGCGCATCGCTTTGGTGCGTTGAAAGGTATATGTCATGTACTTTCTTTTCAAGCTTGTTGAGGGGATTGCGCTTTTATAAGAAATAAATACGACTCGGGTGTTGAACTGTAAGTACATGACGTGTACTTTGTGAGTCGTGTACAGGAGAGATGCCATGAACAGTGCCGTGACGAACACCGCTTCCTTCGATGTTGATGCGCAGAAAAGCTTCACCCCGCTGTGCCCTGATGAGTTGCCCGTCGCTGGCGGAGACCTGATTGGCGCCGAGCTGAATGTGATGGCGAGCCTGGCCCGCGTTCGTGTCGGCAGCAAAGATGCCCACACGCCGATGGCGCCTTGGGTGGTGGCTCAGCCTTCACAGATGTTGCAGGCGACCGGCCTCGAGCACGCCGACCTCACGTGGGTGAGCCACTGCGTACCGGGTACCGAAGGCTTCACGCTGCTTGATGAGCTGCCGACTCCCTACGACTACGACTATTTCGTGTGGAAGGGCGTGGAGCCGGACCTTCACCCATACGGCGCCTGCTACCACGATTTGCACAACAAACTGTCCACGGGGGTTATCGAATACCTGCGCGGTCAGGACATTTCACGGGTCATCGTGGGTGGGCTGGCATTGGATTTCTGCGTGAAGACCACTGCGTTGCAGCTGGCATCCGCAGGCTTCGACGTAATCGTCCATCTTCCCGCCTGCCGCGCGATTAGCGAAGATGGCGCCCAACAAGCGGTCGCCGACATGCAGGCGCAAGGCATACGCCTGAGCAGCAGCCGCGAACAGTTAGCCTTGATGCAAGGCCAATAAGGACATGACCATGGAAAGTGCTTACGGCCGCGAAGGCGGGGTGATTCAGAGTCTTCTGGATACCGACTACTACACCTTCACCATGATGCAGGCGGTTCTGCACCAGCACCCGAACGTCGATGTGGAATACCAATTCATCGTGCGCTCCAAGGAAAACCTGGGGCACCTGATTCCGGAAATTCGCGAGGAACTGGAGAAGTTGTCTCAGCTGCGTATGCGCGACGACGAGCTGCGCTTCCTGTTCAACCGACGTTTTCGCGAATACCTGACGCCTGACTTCGAGCAGTTTTTAGGATTGTTCCGCTTCAACCTGCGCTACATCCTGGTCAACGAAGTGGATGGGCAACTGAATATTCGCGTCCGTGGCCCGA
The DNA here is from genome assembly GCF_979258585.1 of Pseudomonas sp. AC136. Taxonomy (NCBI): domain Bacteria; kingdom Pseudomonadati; phylum Pseudomonadota; class Gammaproteobacteria; order Pseudomonadales; family Pseudomonadaceae; genus Pseudomonas; species Pseudomonas sp. AC136. The sequence goes on along the minus strand of NZ_OZ409865.1, from coordinate 1,731,470 downwards.
TGCTGCACTGCATCATGTTTGAGCAGCCGGTGTTGGCCTTGGTCAGCGAGCTGCGTAACCGCGAGAAATACGCCGATATCGAGTTGGAAGATGTCACGCGTCGGCTGTATCAGAAGTTCGAATGGCTGGAAAAAAACGTCAGTAAAGAAGAACTCGCCGACTTTCGTGTGTCTGACTTTTCAACACGCCGGCGTTTATCGTTCAAAGCGCAGCGTGAGGTGGTCGACATCATGCGCCGCGATTTCCCCGGCGTGTTTGTCGGCACCAGTAACGGGCACTTGGCCTACGAGTTCGATCTTCCGTTGATTGGCACAATGGCGCACCAGTGGCTGATGGTTCACCAGCAACTGAGCCGCTTGCGTGAAAGCCAGAACGTGGCATTGGAAAACTGGGTGCATGAATACCGCGGGCGCTTGGGCATTGCCCTGACCGACTGCATCAGCACAGATTTTTTCCTCAAGGATTTCGATCTGTATTTCGCCAAGCTTTACGACGGGCTGCGCCAGGACTCGGGCAACCCAATCGTTTGGGCTGACAAAGTGCTGGCCCGCTATGGTCAGTTGGGGATCGACCCGATGACCAAAGAACTGATGTTTTCCGATGGGCTGAATTTCGAAAAGTGCTTGCCCATCCTGCGTCACGTTCGCGGCAGGGCAAAATTCGGCTTTGGCATGGGCACGAGCTTGGCCTGTGACGTAGACGGTGTAGAGCCGTTGAGTATTGTGATGAAACTGGTGCGGGTGCACGGCGAACCGGTGGTGAAGTTCTCCGACGACCCGGTGAAAAATGTCTGCGAAGACGCCTCGTTCCTGCAATACGCCTCGAACGTATTCGGCGTACGCGACACCAAACAGCAACTGGTAGGAGTGTGAAATGGGCACGGCAAAACAAGATGCGATTGCGCGCGAGCTGGGGGTAAACCGCCAGTTGGCCAAAGGTGGCGAGCAAGCGGAAATTGCTCGTCGTGTCGACTTTATCAAAGGCGTGGTGCGCAATTCGGGTTGCAAGTCGCTGGTGCTGGGCATCAGTGGTGGCGTCGATTCGCTGACCGCCGGGCGCCTGTGTCAGCTGGCCGCCGAACAACTGCGTGACGAAGGTTATGAGGCCCAGTTCATTGCCGTGCGCCTGCCGTACAAAACCCAGGCTGACGAGCATCATGCCCAGGCCTCGCTGGACTTTATCAAGCCGGACAAAATCACCACCGTTAACATCGCCGACAGTGTCGAAGGCCTGATGTCCAACATCGCCATCGAAGGGTTGCAGCCGAGCGAGGGGCTGATCGACTTCACCAAGGGCAACGTGAAAGCGCGCACGCGGATGGTGGCTCAGTACGCTATCGCCAACTTCACCAACGGTTTGGTGGTGGGCACCGACCACGCGGCCGAGGCGTTGATGGGCTTCTTCACCAAATTCGGTGACGGTGCCTGCGATTTGGCGCCGTTAAGCGGCTTGTGCAAAAGCCAGGTGCGGATGGTGAGCGCTGCATTGGGCGCGCCCCATGAGCTGGTGTTCAAGGCGCCTACTGCGGATCTGGAAGAGTTAGTGCCAGGCAAGTTGGACGAAGATTCGTACGGCTGCACCTACGAAGACATCGACAACTATCTGCTAGGCAATGAAGTGCCTGCCGCGGCGGTGGAGATCATCGAGCGCGCGTTCGCCAAAACAGCGCACAAGCGCGCACTGCCTCTGGCGCCGTAACACAGCGTCTATTCCGGCCTGTGTCATATCGAGCGCGCTGTTACAGCGTGCTCGATATCGTTTTTATCCCTGCGTTTTCCGTTGCGCCGCGTCGCGATAGGCGAGGTATTTGCGCTGCGTGGCGATATGGTCGGCGATAATTTTCGCGTCGTGCCACACCCCCCAGATAAACGTCGAGCCTCGGCGTAGCAGCCAGGGCAGGCCCAGGAAGTAAACCCCAGGCTCGCTGGACACGCCGCGTTGATGCTGCGGCTTGCCATTGGCGTCGAAGGCATTCACCTGCAGCCAGCTGTAATCCACCGCATAGCCGGTGGCCCAGATAATCGAAGTGACACCGGCCTCGGCTAAATCCAGCTGCAAGAGGGGGTTTTTTACGCACTCTGGTTCCGGCAAGAAGAAACGGGCTTCCGGTTCTTCGGGAAGATCGAGCCCGTTGCGAGCGATATAGGCATCGGCCGCGTCCAGCAGCGACAGATAATTCTGATCCCCATTGGCCAGGTTCTGAGCGAGATCGCCCTTGAATTTCACTACGCCATGCTCGAACGAGTCGGTCAGTCCCACCAGTGTGATGCCCAGTTTCGCCAGGGCACGAAAGTCCACGGTATGGCCACCGCGAGCACCGCTGACGGCAATGGTCACATGCTCTTTGCCGGGCTTGCTGGCGGGCGCATCCCATTCGCCCAACACCCCGAGCCACCAACAGAAATCACGGTTGCGGTACGCGCGCGGCGGGCGATCGTGGGCGCCTACCGACAAGTACACCTGCTTGCCCGCACGCTGCAATTCGTCGGCAATTTGCACACCGGAAGAGCCCGCGCCAACGACCAGCACTGCGCCCTCGGGCAATTGTGCCGGGTTGCGGTAGTCGGCTGAGTGGATCTGGTGAATGTCGGTGGCGGTGGGTGCAATCGGTGGAATCACCGGGCGCTGAAACGGACCGGTTGCCGCCACGATTCGGTTGGCTTCGTAGGTGCCTTCTGAGGTCTCAATGGTAAATCCTGCGCGTTCCGCGTTGCGGGTGACTTTTTTCACCTCGACGCCGGTGCGGATCGGCGCGTTGAATTTTTTCGCATAGGTCACGAAATAGTCGGCGACGCGCTCTTTTGAGGCGAACGCGTCGGGCTCCAGGTCGTCGAATTCCAAGCCGGGAAAACGGTCGTGCCACACCGGACCGTTGGCCACCAAAGAATCCCAGCGGCCCGAGCGCCACGCTTCAGCAATACGGCTTCGCTCCAGGACCAGATGCGGTACGCCGAGGTTGTTCAGGTGCTCGCTCATGGCGATGCCGGCTTGGCCTGCGCCAATCACAAGTGTGTCGATGGAGATTTTTTCGGCTGTCACATCTCAGTCCTTCTGAATGGCGTTTGGCCTTTCCCGGTCGTGACGAGCGAAATGGTTGGCGCCGCCATTACCGAGGAGATAGGGCGCATTCTGTTCAGAGGAAGGAAATAGCGAAAATATGATTTATGTAGTCGCTAGCTAGGAAAAAGATGCCTCTGCGGAGGCCGCACGGCGTGTCGTGCAAGCGGGGCTATGGGAAGCGACGTCCACGCTGCGGCGCAGCGTACGAAGTGGCTTTAATGGGCTGCGCAATGCGTTGTGCCGCCCTGGGGCTTTAGCAGATACTGCGCGTGGATTTTGTCTCTCATTTCTTGCAAGAAGGGCTCAGCAATGGGCGTTTTAAGGAATGAGTGCGGTGCTAAGGATGGCAATTAACAGGTTAAGGCATGCCCCACAGAGGCGCAGCCATGAGTAGAACCGTTGTTGCATCCAGAAACTGAAACAGGCGCCGCATAAGGACACCGAATGAAGCGTCTATTAATACTGCTAACCGTACTGGCGATCGCCGGCTGTTCGTCGAGCCCTACGGTGCATAAGAAGTACGGCAAGAAAGCAGGACTGCACATCAGCTGTTCCGGGCTGACGTCCTCTTGGGAAAACTGTCTGGCTGAGGCCGCGAAAAGTTGCGGCAGTGCCGGGTACAAAGTGCTGGCGAAGTCGGGTGTGGGGGAAGGGGACTACGATGAAAATTATCCGTTTGGCCTGAACCCGGACGGCTTCTCCAGCCGAAACATGATCGTTCTCTGCCGTTAGCGGTCAATTGAAAGGCTGCGGTGTTGCAAAAGCTCACCGAGCGCTCACATGGGAAGGACTATGGCTAAGTTGGGCTGGGGATTACTGGGTGGCGCTGCGTTATTGCTGGCGCTGAATGGCTGCGCAACGGTCAACCCAACGATTACCAAGGATGGCGATCAGGCGCTGAGCATCGACTGCTCGGGGCAGGCGCTCAAATGGCAACACTGCTATGAGAAAGCCACGCAGAGCTGCCCGAGCGGCTATGACGTGGTCGGCAAAAAGGGGCGCGCCGATGCGGCCCCGGATGACCGTGTGCTGGGCATGGAGCCAGGCGACTATGCGTACCGCAGCCTGGTAGTGACCTGCCACTGACGCGTATTTCGTAGCCATAAAAAAACCGGAGTCTGTGAAAACAGGCTCCGGTTTTTTTATGGCGCTGTCGGCAATCAGGCCGGTATGTAACTCATGACCCCGGCGTTATCCACCAGTTGCTTGCGCATCTCTGACGAGAGTGAGCCGGCACGTACGCACAGCTCGCGGCGTACGCCTTCAACCACCTGGCCAAACACCTCGGCGCTGACCACTTCATCCGAACTGATAACGCGGCTATAGGCCATTTCATCGTTGCTGTCGGCGAGGGTCAACACCACGCTGCCATCGGGGCGGAGCTGGCCGAGTGAAGGGCGCAGCGGGTGGAAGGCTTTCTCGAGCAGGTCGAAATTAACATGACGCATATAAGCGCTCCGTCGCGGGTGAGTTAGCTCAGACCGTCCCGCTTTGCGGAGGTTCAGGCCGCCAGGCCTTTGGTTGCCAGCGATTGACGCGTGCGGTCGATCACGTGCTGCAACGAGCCGTTTTCATACTGCTCTGGGTACAGGCGTTCGCAGTGACGGGCCACGCCGCGTTCGTTGACGATGGTGAAGCTGAAGCAGCCATTGCGCACGGCCTGGATGTGGCAGGCCAGAGGGGCGAAGGCGTTACGAAGGGTGCTGATTGCATCCTGAACTTGGGGTTGGGTATTCATCATTATTAGATGTTCCTACACGTGCGGCGTCTTGCCGCTAATAAAATAACTCCGATATTGGCCGCCAAACGGGCGAGCTCAAATGACTCTGATCGGAGCAGGACCGCACGCTAAAAGTTCCGCCAATATGCGGGGCTCATCGTGCAGGTAGGTACTTCGGAGGGCAGGTGCCACGGAACGCTTTCAGTGCGTTTCCAGTGGTGGTCCTGATCAATCGACAGATTGGCGTTGCAGAGTTGGAGGCAGCACGGCGATCTTTGGAGAGGGCGGTGAAGCTTTATCTGGAGGCCAGCCAGGTGTGCCGAAAAAGCGGTCACTTGGCATCAGGCACTTCGCATCAGCTGGGCTCGGCAGAGCGAGAAAGCTGGAGAGGAGGGCGTAAATTGACTTTCAAACGTGGTACTAACCGGCCGGCACCCTACGGTAAAAACGCCGGTGTGACCAGCTAGTCTGACCAGCGGTTGCGTTATCGGCGTATGCGGTCGCAGGTCAAGCACAAACAATGACCCATAAAAAAGCCCCACCGGAGTGGGGCTTTTTACATTCAGCGCTGGGCTGAATTAGGCAACCTGAACTTCTTCAGCTTGCATGCCTTTCTGGCCTTTAGCAGCTACGAAAGTAACTGACTGGCCTTCTTTCAGGCTTTTGAAGCCATCGCTTTGGATAGCTTTGAAGTGTACGAAAAGATCGTCGCCGCCCGATTGTGGAGTGATGAAGCCGTAGCCTTTTTCATCGTTGAACCACTTAACGGTACCCGCTTGGCGATTGGACATGGTGTAGCTCCTTGAACAAAGTTAACTGAGGTCAAAAGACCAGGTTCGGACTGAGTGCAAAGAGTAAAAGGAGTCGTGGAGCAAGAGCTAGCTTCCATTGCGATTCACGGTGACACAAGCAGCACAGTGGCGACACCATACAAGGTTTATTCGCCGAGTGCGAGCCCTTCGCATCGCCGAAAATCACCCTGTATTTACTGGCTAAATGACGTAGTCGGCAACGTCGTTGCTTTCAGAAAATTTGCTTAAAAATTGCTGCGTCCGCACCTCGCGCGGGTTGGCAAATAACGCCTTGGCTTCGCCCTGTTCGACGATCACGCCCTGGTCGATAAACACCACGCGATTGGCTACGTCGCGAGCGAAACTCATCTCGTGGGTGACGATGATCATCGTGCGATTTTCTTGGGCCAGACCGCGAATAGTTGCCAGCACTTCGCCGACCAATTCCGGGTCGAGCGCCGAGGTTGGTTCGTCGAACAGAATCACGTCGGGCTGCATGGCCAGGGCCCTGGCGATGGCCACGCGTTGCTGCTGGCCGCCTGACAAGCGCCGGGGATACGCATCCTCCTTGCCCGCCAAACCGACCTTCGCCAGCAGCGCGCGGGCCCGTTCGACCGCGGTGGCGCGCGCTTCTTTTTTCACCACCAGCGGCCCTTCGATAATGTTTTCCAGCGCTGTGCGATGGGGAAACAAATTGAAGTTCTGAAACACAAAACCGACGCGCTGACGCAGGCTGCGAATCAGCTCTTTTTGTTTGGCCAACGGCTTGCTCGCATCGATAAACATATCGCCAACGCGAATGCTGCCGCTGTCCGGTTCTTCGAGCAGATTGAGGCAGCGCAGCAGCGTGGTTTTACCCGAGCCGCTGGGGCCGATAATGGCCACCACTTCGCCCGTGGCCACATCCAGATCAATGCCTTTGAGCACCGTCTGGCCGTTGAACATTTTTGTCAGCGCACGGACTTCAATCATCGGTCTGTCATGGCTCATGGTTGTGGCGGTTGACCCGCGCTTCCAGATGGTTTTGCAGCGTCGCCAGGGCGGTGGCCAGCAGCCAATAAATCAACGCGGCGGCCAAGTACATCGTGAAGATTTCGAAGGTTCGCGCGGTAATCAATTGCGCCTGACGGAACAGCTCCGGCACTTGGATGGTTGCGGCCAACGCCGTGTCTTTCACCAGCGAAATGAAACTGTTGCCCAACGGCGGGAGAGCCGTACGCGCGGCTTGAGGAAGGATGGCGCGACGCAACGTTTGAGCGCGGGTCATGCCGATACTCGCGGCAGCTTCCCATTGGCCTTTGTCGATAGAGCTGATGGCCGCACGCAAAATTTCGCACACGTACGCAGCCATATTCAGCGAGAAACCCACGAGCGCTGCCGGCAGTGGATCCAATTGGATACCCAGCTGCGGCAGGCCGTAATAGATCATGAACAGCTGCACCAACAGCGGCGTGCCGCGAAAGAACGACACGTAGATGCGCGACGTCCAACTCAGCAGCCGCAATGCCGACAAGCGCATCAGGGCCAGGCCAAAGCCCAGCAACAGGCCGAAAAACATGCCGCCCAGGCTAAGCACGATGGTGTACATCGCGCCCTTGAGCAGAAAGGGCGCCGAGTTCAGCGCCAGTTGTAGGCTTTGTTCCATTATTGGGCGTCGATCATTGGGTTACGTCGGCCTTGAACCATTTCACTGAAAGCTTCTGCAAGGTGCCGTCGGCACGCAGTTTAGCGATGGCTTTGTCGATTGCGGCGAGCAGTTGCGGGTTGCCTTTACGCAGGGCGATGCCGGCTTCCTGCGGGGCGAACGGCTTGCCGGCAACGGCCAGGGTGTCACCGGTTTTTTCGATCAGTTCAAACGCGGCCAGGCGGTCGCCGAGAATCGCGTCCAAACGGCCTACGCGCACGTCTTGGTTACGGCTGGCGTCGTCGTCATAGGTGCGGATGTCAGCTTGCGGCACGTTCTCTTTCAGCCATTGCTCGTAATTGGTGCCCAGCACCACGCCGACTTTTTTGCCGTTCAGATCGGTCGGCTTGGAGAAGTTGCCTTCCTGACCTTTGCGCGTCAGCACCTGAATGCCGGAGACGGTGTACGGGCTGGAAAAGTCGTACTTCTTCTTGCGCTCTTCCGAGATGGTCACCTGGTTGACCACGATGTCCAGACGCTTGGATTCCAGCGCCGCGAGAATGCCGTCCCACTTGGTGGGCTGGAACTCGGCTTTCACGCCCAGCTCCTTGGCCACTGCTTCGGCGAATTCCACTTCAAAGCCGGTCAGCTTGCCGCTCTCGTCCTGAAAGTTGAACGGCGGGTAGGTGCCTTCCAAACCAATCTGAATGGTGCCTTTTTTCTGGATGGTTTGAAGCAGATCGTCGGCAGCTTGGCTAGTGCCGATAAAACTGGCCCCGAGCATCAAGCTCAAGCCGCCGAGAATGAAGGTGCGGCGCAATGCGGAAATGGTCATAGCAGAGTCCCTGTTACCGGTGAGTGGCGTGAAGTGGGGATAACTATAGAGCGAAAAATACTATGCATTTAAATAATAAAAAAGTAGATCTGCCGCACTTTGGAGAATAAGCGACGCGGCCCTGATTTTCGGTTGTGCTTAGCCGTGCGTTGCTCCGGCAGGCTGATACGCGAATAGCGCGGGTGCGCCGCCCGTGTGCAGAAACAGTAGAGGGCCGTCACCGTCAAAACGTTGCGTGGAAATGCCATCCAGCAGACCGGCAAACGCCTTGCCGGTGTAAACCGGGTCGAGCAACACGCCTTCCTGACTGGCTAGCAGCCTGATCGCGGCCAGCGTACCGGCATTGGCCTCGCCGTAGCGGGGCCCGAAATACTCATCCCACAGGTTTACTTTGAACGCCGCCGGCAGACTGATACCGAGCAACTCGGCAGTGCGTTCGGCCAGGCTTTGCACCTTGGGAAATTGGGTGGCAACGGGGCGCGACACCGTTACGCCAATCACCGGCAAGGCAGGCAAACGCTCCGCCAGGGCCAACGCCAGTCCACTGTGCGTGCCGGCGCTACCGGAGGCCAGCACCACGGCGGAGAAGGTGACGCCGCTGGCTTCGATTTGCTCGGCCAATTCCAGACCCGCGCGCACATAGCCCAAGGCGCCCAGCGCGTTGGAGCCACCAATCGGCACCACATACGGCCGCTTGCCTTGCTGGCGCAGGCGTTCAGCGCTTTGTTGCAGCAGCTCGTCAGCGTTGTCGAGCGTAGCGACGGGCTCGATGTGCGCGCCGAACAAATCCAGCAGCAGGCGATTGCCGTTGTTCAGGTAATTAGCGTCTGACGTGCCGATCGGGTTTTCCAGCAGCGCCACGCAGCCCAGTCCCAGCCGCGCGGCGACGGCAGACGTCTGGCGAACGTGATTCGATTGAATCGCCCCGGCCGTTACCAGCGTATCGGCGCCCTTGTGCAGGGCATCGGCCAGCAAGTATTCGAGCTTGCGCACTTTATTGCCGCCCAGGGCGAACTGCGTGGTGTCGTCGCGCTTGATATACACCTCGCGACCCAACGTGGCCGAAAGGCGCGGCAGGTGTTCAAGCGGGGTAGGGGCGGTGAACAGCGGTAGGCGGGCAACGGCTTCGAGGCGGTGGCTAATCATGGTGTCCGGTCAGCAATCAGGAGCGGGAAGCAGAGGACTATAGGCAGCGATCCGATCAGCCACAACCCGGATTCTCGTCGTCGTCATACTGGCCTTTTGCGCCGTGCGCACAGCTTTAGCGCAGCCTTTGTCTGGCGCAATGCCACCTTGAAAACCGCTTTGCTGGCGTCGCCGTGGAAGCGGCTAGCAAATTTTCGTGATGCTTGTATGTCAGCCCTTTCGCTGACGACCAAGCGCGGGCGCAGTAGTTCCGTGGGTTCCAGCGAATGCTGTAGGAAAACTACCTGGCGTTTTAGCTATTTTTGGCACTTCGGCGCCCTGAAAAAGGGCGCCAAGCAAGCGAGCGTCAAAACTTGTGCACAATTGAGAAGCGGCACTTTCCAGGACGCGCAAAATCCTATATGGGCGTTCAAGTTTTTTCCTGTGCCCATTAAGTCAATGAAAAATATAGGTTTTTTCAGTTGGTGAAAAAATCATCAATTCGACTTCGAGCCCCGCATCATCGGCCTTGGCGAGGCTTGCTCCCAAGTTACCCACTGAGTTATCCACAGGTTCTGTGGATTGTCCCAAGCGCTTGCTCTAGATCGCGGGTGCCAGTTTTTTGCAAGACTTTACTGACATAAAAATCGGAGTAGAGTGGCCGCCCTCTGTCGCCATTGCCCACTCTTATGCCGCGCAATTCCGCTTCTGCCGTTCCTCAGACCGCACCGCGTTTTCCGCTGCGAGTCGCTTTATGGCTATTGGACAGCCCTCGCTTTGGTCGCCGCGTCAGCACGAAACAGTTCGCCGGCCGCCTGCTCAAACAGCCGGCTCGCCAGGGCGTAGTGGTTGCGCAAACGCGGTTGGGTGAGTTGCTGTGCCGCGATTGCGGCAATGCCCGCGACCGCCGCATTGGCTTTGAGTTGTTGCGCCAAGCGGGCCGCGCTCATGACGCGCGCGCTCAGCTGGAGCTGGGCCGCTTGTATAGCCTGCCGCGTCATTTCGATTTGGCCGAAGCCCGGCACTGGTTGGAAATGGCCGCTGCGCAAGGCTGCGAGGAAGCGGTCAAGCGTTTGCAGGCCCTGCCGAGCGCTTAATAAAGCGCGTCGCCTCTTGCTCGCGCGCCCTGATCCGCCGTCTGGAACCCTGGTTATACTGCCCGCCATTCTCGCGCGGAGCCTTTCATGCCTATCGATTTGCCCACTCTGTTAATTGGTTTGGCCGCCGCCGCCGTGCTGTTGTTGGCGCTGCTCTGGCAACAGCAGCGGCGCCTCGCGCAAGCGCAATCGCACGTGGCGCTGCTGGACGAGCGCCTGAGCACGGCGCAACTGGCCCAGGATGGTTTGGCCGCGCAGCTCGATGGCTACCGCAACGACCTCGCCGATCTCATTGAAACCAAAGCCGAGCAACAGGCCGAGCTGGCGGCACTGCGCCGTGAAACCGATTTGCTGCAAAGCGAACGCAGCCGTGCCCGCGAAGCCGCGCAAGAATGGCGAAGCGAGCGCGAACTGAAAGAGGCGGAGCTGCGTCAGCTGTCGGCCGAGCGCGCCAGCCTTAGCGCCGAACTTCGCGAACAACACGACAGCCATCAGCAGCGGCTTAACGACCTGCAAGGTTCGCGCGATGAGCTGCGCGCGCAGTTCGCCGAGTTGGCCGGGAAGATTTTTGACGAGCGCGAGCAGCGCTTCGCCGAAACCAGCCAGCAGCGCCTTGGCCAGTTGCTCGACCCACTGAAAGAACGCATCCAGTCGTTCGAAAAGCGCGTGGAAGAGAGCTACCAACAAGAAGCCCGCGAGCGGTTCTCCCTGAGCAAGGAGTTGGAGCGCTTGCAGCTGCTTAACCAGCGCCTCGGAGACGAAGCCACCAACCTGACACGCGCGCTGCAAGGCCAGAAAACCCAAGGCAATTGGGGCGAGTTGGTGCTGGAACGGGTGCTGGAACATGCCGGCCTGGAGAAGGGCCGCGAGTACCAGACGCAGGTCAGCCTCAAGGGGCAAGACGGCGCACGCTTTCAACCGGATGTGCTGATTCAGTTGCCGGGCGAGCGGCAGGTGGTGGTGGACGCCAAGGTCAGCCTCACCGCCTACCAACACTATGTGGTGGCTGAAAACGACGCGGCGCGTCAGCACGCTCTGAAGCAGCATGTGCTGTCGCTGCGCAGTCATTTGAAAGGCTTGTCGTTGAAGGATTATCAGCGTCTGGAAGGGCTGCACAGTCTGGATTTCGTGCTGCTTTTCGTACCGATTGAAGCCGCTTTCGCCGCCGCTTTGCAGGCCGATCCGGGGCTGTTTCAGGAAGCGTTCGAGCAGAACATCGTTATCGTCAGCCCCACGACATTGCTGGCGACGTTGCGGGTAATCGACAGCCTCTGGCGCCAGGAACGGCAAAGCCAGAACGCCCGCGAAATTGCTGAACGTGCCGGCGCGCTGTACGACAAGTTCGTGGCCTTTATCGTGGATTTGGATGAAGTGGGCAGCCGCTTGAGCCAGCTCGACAAAGCCTACGCCGCCGCGCGCAACAAGCTCGCCGATGGGCGCGGCAATATCATCAGCCGGGTGGAAAACCTCAAATTGCTGGGCGCGCGGGCGAGCAAAAGTTTGCCCACTGATTTGCTCGAGCGTGCCGCTGGATTGCCTCAGTTCGACGACGCGGACGAACCCGCCGACGTCTCCAACTCCGCCGAAGCCCCCAACCCGTAGGAGCCAGCTTGCTGGCGAAGCCGTTTCCAGGGTTCGCCCGCAAGCTGGCTACAACGTCAATCTCGGTCCTGCTGCGCGACAAATTCGCGGATCCAATCGGCCAACTGAGTGGGCTCGGCGAGCAGTTGCCAATGCCCGGCCGCCACTTCCCGACGCAGCAGATTCGGCGCCCAGTGCTGCAAGTTATCGAACAGGTGCGGTCGCACAAACCGGTCGCGAGTGAGCACCACCACCTGCACAGGCACCTGAGTAAACCGTTGGCGCGGCGTAAACAAACTGCGGATGAAATTCGCCCGGTACAGCTTTACGCCGTATTGGCCGTCTTCGCGCTGGGTCGGGTTAATGCGCACCGGGCGGATGCCTTCCATGTTGCGCAAAAAGCGCGGCCATAGCGTCGCCATGCCGTGACGCCAGGCCAGTTCGGGCAGCCAGGGAATATGGAAAAAACCGATGTACCACGAGCTAAGCAGTTGGCTCAGCATCTGCTTCAGCCCGCCAAGACTGCGGGCCTTGCCGCGCTGGCCCATCCAGTAGCCGATGTGGTCCAGGCACGGCCCGGAAATGCTGGTGTAAGAGGCGATCCGGCGCTGAAGACGCGGCTCGGTCACGCCTTCCCAGCTTTGAATCGAACCCCAGTCGTGGGCGACCAGATGCACCGGTTTATCGGGACTGTGAGCCAGAATCACGGCCTCTAAGTCATCGGCCAAGAGCGGCAAACGGTAGTCGCGACGATGCCGGGGTTTATCCGATGCGCCAGCGCCACGCACGTCATAGGCGATGAGGTTGAAGTCTGCTGCCAATTGGTTAATCAGCGGGAGCCAGATGTCGTGGTTATCGGGGTAGCCGTGCACCAACAGCACTGTCGGCCCGTCTGGGTTGCCCCAGCGGTACGTAGCCAGGCGCACGCCGGCGCTGTCGACCATCACCTGATCGGTTACGGCGGCGGGGCTGGCGATGTGAACGGCAACAGTCATGGCAACACTCCAATTCGGGCAGGTTGTCAGTATTGAAGGGCGACGGCGCAGGTGACCAGAGGGCGGCGTGCAGTGCGTAGGTCGTGCGCAGGCGCTGTTTGAGTCGACAGGTGCCGCGCTAGAGCGGTGGCCCTTATTTATAGGCCCGGCCTGGCAAATGGAGTTCCAACCCAAGGTTGGGGCGGGAGATAAGATTTGGGTGTTCAACTGCGTGCCAGGCGAAAACCTGGGTCCCCGCTTTCGCGAGGACGACGGTCAGCCGGGGTTCGACGTTCCCTTCATTCACCGCAACGACAAATGCCGGCTCAACAGGGCCCGCAACGCCGCCGGCTTCACCGGTTTAGGCAGGAAGTCCAAACCCGCTGCATGAACTTGAGCAATCAGTTCCGGGCGCCCATCGGCGCTGATCACCACCCCGGGCACCGGCTCGCCCAAGCGTGTGCGCAGCCAGGCCATGAGTTCGGTGCCGGTTTCGCCTTCGTCGAGGTGGTAGTCAACCAATGCCAGTTGCGGGCGCACGTCTTCGGCCAGCAGGTGCTCGCATTCCAGGCGATTTCGCGCGGTCCACACCTGGCAACCCCAGCGCGATAGCAGGCTGTGCATGCCGACCAAAATGCTGTCTTCGTTGTCCACGCACAGCACATGGGCACCGCTCAGGTGGTGACCGTTGGCATCGGCACCGTTGCCATTCACGGCGGCGGGCGCGGGCGTGCGTGCCAGCGGTACGGTCACGCTGAAGACGCTGCCTTTGCCCGGCCAGGAACGCACTTCAAGCTTGTGGCCCAGCACGCGGCACAAGCCATCGGCGATGGCCAAGCCCAGCCCCAGGCCTTTTTCGGCGCGGGTCTGGTGGCTGTCCAGGCGCTTGAATTCTTCGAAAATCACCGCGCGTTTGTCGTCTGGAATGCCCGGTCCGCGGTCCCACACTTCCAGGCGCAACCCTTCGCTGCACCGGCGCACGCCTAGCAATACGTGGCCGCTGGCGTAGCGGAAGGCGTTGGTGAGGAAGTTTTGCAGCACGCGGCGCAGCAGTTTGATGTCGCTGTCGACGCGCAATTGGCTGCCGCGCAGGTGGAAGGCCACGCCCTGTTCTTGCGCCTGGGCTTTGAACTCGGCGCCCAAGGCATCGAACAGCGTGTTCAGCTCGAAGGCATGACGCTCGGGGGTGATGCGGCCGTTTTCCAGGCGCGAAATATCCAGCAGGTCGCTGATCAGGTCTTCAGCGGAGCGCAGCGAGCTGTCGAGGTGGCGGATCAATTGCTGGGCCTCGGCCGGCAGCGCTTCAGCCTGGTGGGCGAGGGCGGCGGAGAACAGCCGCGCCGCGTTCAGAGGCTGCATCAGGTCGTGGCTGACGGCGGCAAGAAAACGGGTTTTCGATTGGTTGGCGTGTTCCGCCACGCCCTTGGCTTCGCTCAGGGCCAGGTTGAGCTGCGACAGTTCGTGGGTGCGCGCGGCAACCCGTTGTTCCAACCCTTCGTTGGCCTCTTTCAACTGTTGCTCTGCATCGCGGAACGCGGTGATGTCGGTGAAGCTCATAACGAAGCCGCCGCCCGGCATCGGGTTGCCGATCAGCTCAATCACACGGCCATTGGGGAACAGTCGTTCAGAGGTGTGCGCACGGCCTTGGCGCATCCAGTACAGCCGGCGCTCGACATGCGCATCCGCTTCGCCCGGCCCGCACAGACCGCGCTCGGCATTGTGGCGAATGATGTCGGCAATCGGCCGGCCGACGCTGATCAAACCATCCGGGTAATCGAACAATTCCAGGTAGCGGTGGTTCCACGCCACCAACCGCAGCGCGGGGTCGACCACGCTGATGCCTTGGGTGATGTTTTCGATCGCGCCTTGCAACAGGGTGCGGTTGAACTGCAGCACCTCAGAGGCTTCGTCGACGATGCGCACCACGTCCTCGACCTGCATGTCGCGGCCTTCAATGGCAGCCTTCACCACCGCGCGGGTCGATGACGCGCCGAGCACGCCGGCCAGCAAACGTTCGGTGTGGGCAATCCAGTCGCCGTTGGCCGGCTGGTCGGGGTTGAAGGTTTTGCCTTGGCGGTAGGCGAAGCGAATAAAGCTTTGCTGCGCGCGCTCTTCGCCGACGAAACGGCTGGCGAGGTTGAGCAAGTCGTCCACCTGCACGGCAAGTTGGTTGCGGCTGCTGGGCTTGTTGCCGAATTCCTGGCTGATAAACCGCCCGGCTTGCCAGTGCTCGGCCACGCGTGTGCGGGAAAAGTACGACACCCACACGAACAGCGTGCAGTTGCTCGCCAGCGACAACACGACGCCACGGGTGAGCGGGTCGACCTGCATGCCAATGGACTGATACAGCAGAAACTCCAGCCCCGGAAATTTTGCCAATGACCAGCCCAGACTGTGAGCCACCACTGGCAGTACCAGCGTGTAGAACCACACCAGGCAGCCGGCCGTAAGCCCGGCGAACACGCCCCGGCGGTTGGCTTGTTTCCACAGCAGGGCGCCGAACATCGCCGGCGCCAATTGCGTGATGGCGGCGAAGGAAATCTGGCCGATGGTGGCCAGGCTGGCGTTCGAGCCGAGCAGGCGATAGCAGACGTACGCCAGCAGCAGAATCACCACAATGCTGACGCGGCGAACCGAGAGCATCCAATGGCGGAACACCTCGAAGGGCCGCTCGGCGTTTTGCCGGCGCAGCAACCAGGGCAACAGCATGTCGTTGGAGACCATGGTAGACAGCGCCACCGCTTCGACAATCACCATGCCTGTGGCGGCCGAGGCGCCGCCGATAAAGGCCAGCATCGCCAGGGCTGGGTGGGCATGGGCCAACGGCAGGCTGATGACGAATGAGTCGGGAATCACCCCGGCCGGCAACAGCATTTTCCCCGCCAGGGCGATGGGGATGACAAACAGCGCGGCCAGCGCCAAATAGGCTGGAAACACCCAGCGGGCCAGGCGCGTATTTTTCGGCTCGATGTTTTCCACCACCGTCACG
This sequence comes from Pseudomonas sp. AC136, assembly GCF_979258585.1. NCBI lineage: Bacteria > Pseudomonadati > Pseudomonadota > Gammaproteobacteria > Pseudomonadales > Pseudomonadaceae > Pseudomonas > Pseudomonas sp. AC136. The sequence goes on along the minus strand of NZ_OZ409865.1, from coordinate 1,715,674 downwards.
TGGAACTGCCGTGGCAGGCAGACGATGGCCATCATCGCCACGCCGGTTTGCACGATTAGTGACGGCCAGTTGATGGTTTCGGCCCAGAACGATTCGAGCTGCGGCGCGGCGGCGGCTTGGTCGAGCAGGTCGCCGAAGCCATTGAATACGCCCCACGTGACGTAGGCACCGACCGCCAGAAAGGCGAGCAATTTCACCAGCGACTCGAAGGCAATCGCCAGCACCATGCCTCGGTGGTGTTCCGTGGCGTCGAGGTTGCGGGTGCCGAATAAAATCGAGAACAGGGCCAGCACCAGCGACACCACCAACGCGGTGTCTTGCGAGCGGGTGCCAGTGGTGTCTTGCACGTGGCCGGTGCCAATCAGCATGTTGACGCCGAGCACGATGCCTTTGAGTTGCAGGGCGATATACGGCAGCACGCCCACCAGGCAGATCAGTGCGACCACCACCGCCAGCAGCTGCGATTTGCCGTAGCGCGCGGCAATAAAGTCGGCGATGGAGGTGATGTTTTCCTGCTTGCTGATCATCACCATTTTCTGCAGCACCCAGGGTGCGAACAGCATCAGCAGAATGGGCCCCAGGTAAATCGGCAGAAACGACCACAGCTGCCCGGCGGCCTGGCCAACGCCGCCGAAGAAGGTCCAGCTGGTGCAATACACCGCCAGCGACAGGCTGTACACCCACGCTTGTACGTTGGCCGGCATGGGCGTGCGGCGGCGATCACCGTAAAAGGCGATGGCAAACATAATGGCCATGTAGCACAGGGCGACCGTGGCGATCAGCCCGCTGGACAGCGACATGCGTACTCCGAAAACAGCTGGTTTATTTGGCGCGTTGAGGTGGCGAGGTGGAACGCCAGCACGCTGCTGAGTGTCGCATCAAAGTGTCATCCAGTCAGGCGCGACTAAGGTCGCACGCAGCGTATCGCCGCACTCACGCGCCGGCAGCCGTCCATAGGAATTCAGTCATGTTCAAGCCCCAACTCATCACCTTGCAGCGTGGCGCGCTGCGTTTGGAACCGTTGCTCGAAGCGGATATTCCAGCGCTGGTCACGCTCGCCGACGCCAATCGCGCGCAGCTTGTTTATATGAGCGGCCCGTTGCGCCTGGATTGGTACCGCAGCGCGCTGGCCCAGCAACGCGAGGAACAGGCGCTGCCGTTGGTGGTGCGCTTGGGTGATCGGCTGGTGGGCACTACGCGCTTCTTCGATTTTCACCCGGAGCTGCCGTCGTGCGAAATCGGCGGCACGTGGCTCGACGCCAGCCAACACGGCACGGGGCTGAACCGAATGATCAAGTACCTGATGCTGCGTCATGCCTTCGAAAGCTGGGACATGGTTCGCGTGCAACTGCGAACCGCCGCCAGCAACGGGCGCTCGCAAGCGGCCATCGAAGCGCTGGGCGCGGTGCGTGAAGGCGTGCTGCGCAACCATCGGCGTTTAGCCGATGGGCGCCTGGACGACAGCGTGCTATATAGCCTGACCGACCGCGAGTGGCCGGCAATCAAGCAGCAGTTGGAGGCGCGTTTCAGCGGGTAGCGATGGCAGCGGGTAGTTCAGCAGGGCGTTTGCAGGACCAGCATTTACACGGCGTCGAGCGGCTTGAGGCGCAGCGCATCAACGTGGGCGCGAGCACGTCGACGGTTTGGCAGGCGAACCCATGAACCGCTCGCAATTGTTCGCTTACGGCTTGCGCGACAGCGTGCCGATGATTGTCGGCATCGCGCCCTTCGGCATTATTTACGGCACCTTGGCGAGCGTGGCCGGGCTCAGCCTGTGGCAGGCGTTGGGCATGTCGTTGCTGGTGTATGCCGGCTCGGCGCAGTTCATTGCTATCAGCTTGCTCACCGCCGGCACCGGGGCGGCGGTTATTTTGTTCACCACCTTGATCGTCAACTTGCGCCATGTGCTCTACAGCGCTTCGTTGCAGCCTTACATCGCCCATCTACCGCAAGCGTGGCGCGTGCCCTTGGCCTTTGGCCTGACCGACGAAACCTTTGCCGTGGTGCAGCGCCGCTACCTGGCGCACGGCGCCGGTGGCCATGGGCACTGGTATCACGCTGGCGTAGCCCTGGCCTTGTACCTGTGTTGGATCAGTTCGTCATTGCTCGGCGTGTTGTTCGGGCAAGCGATGCCGAGCCTGGCTGGCTGGGGGTTGGATTTCGCCATGTTGGCCACCTTTATTGGCATCGTCGTGCCGCTGCTGCGCAACACGCCGCAGGTGGCCGCTGCCGTAGTCGCGGGCGCCGTGGCGGTGGCGTGTCACGCCCTGCCTTACAAACTGGGGTTACTGGCGGCGGCCATGGCCGGGATTGTCGTGGGTGTATTGCTGGAGCGTCGCGTCAGCAACTCCGTGGTTGGGGAGGGCGCGTAGTGCAAACGTGGTGGCTGATTCTCGGCATGGCGCTGATCACCTTTGCCGTGCGCTACAGCTTGTTCGCCTGGCCGAACCTGCGCTTCCCGCCGCTGGTGCTGCAAGGCTTGCATTACGTGCCGACCGCGGTGCTTACGGCGATTGTCGTGCCCGGCATGTTGATGCCCGATGGCGAGCACCTGGCGCTTCGTCTGGACAACGCTTACTTGCTCGCCGGTCTTGGCGCGATTGTGATCGCCGCCGTCACCCGGCACTTGCTCGCTACCATCGCCGGTGGCTTTGTCCTGTTCTTCCTGCTGCGCTGGGCGTTCGGCCAGTTGCCACTGTAACGGCGATTTTTTTTCGCACTTTCCAGCACAAAATCCGTTTCGTCCTGTGGCTTTGTGCCACGCATTTGCAGTCCAATGCTGGACGGCCGGCGTGGCCTCACCACAGGTACACAGGGATCATGACCACACACTCGCAGTTCGCTTTGTTGGGTAAAAAACGCTTTCTGCCTTTCTTCGTGACGCAATTGCTCGGCGCCTTCAACGACAACATTTTCAAGCAGTCGTTGATTCTGGCCATCCTGTTCAAACTGAGTATTTCTGGCGACCGCACCGTGCTGGTGAACCTGTGCGCGCTGCTGTTTATCCTGCCGTTTTTCCTGTTCTCGGCGCTGGGCGGCCAGTTCGGCGAGAAGTTCGACAAGCACCGGCTGATCCGCGCCATCAAGCTCGCGGAAATTCTGATCATGTCGGTGGGCGCAGCGGGCTTTCTGCTCAACAACCTGACGCTGATGTTCGTCGCGCTGTTCGGCATGGGCACGCATTCCGCGCTGTTCGGGCCGGTGAAGTACTCGATTTTGCCGGCAGCGCTACGTGAAGACGAACTGGTGGGCGGCAACGCCTTGGTCGAGATGGGCACGTTTCTGGCCATTCTGGCGGGCACCATCGGCGCCGGTGTGATGATGTCCGAGCAAACGTATGCGCCGCTGGTGGCCACCGCCATCGTCGCCATCGCGGTTGCCGGTTACGTCGCCAGCCGAGGCATTCCGCCCGCGTCGGCGGCGCTGCCGAGTCTGGTGCTGGACTGGAATATCTTTCGCCAGTCGTGGGCCATTTTGCGCATGGGCCTGGGCCAGCGTCCGGCGGTATCGCGCTCGATTGTTGGCAACTCGTGGTTCTGGTTTCTCGGCGCAATTTATCTAACGCAAATTCCTGCGTACGCCAAAGAGTGGCTGTTTGGTGACGAAACCGTGGTGACGCTGATTCTCACCGTGTTCTCGGTCGGCATCGCCTTGGGCTCGATGCTGTGTGAGCGCTTGTCGGGGCGCAAAGTCGAGATCGGTCTGGTGCCGTTTGGCTCGATCGGTCTGACCGTGTTCGGCATTTTGCTGTGGTGTCATTCCGGCAACTTCCCACAAACCGCCGAGCCGCACAGCTGGCTGCAAGTGTTGGGCTACGGCCAGGCGTGGTGGGTGTTGGGCGACATTCTTGGCATCGGTATTTTTGGTGGTTTTTACATCGTGCCGCTGTACGCCTTGATTCAGTCGCGCACCGCTGAGAATGAGCGTGCACGCGTGATCGCTGCCAACAACATCCTCAACGCGTTGTTCATGGTGGTCTCGGCCATCGCCTCGATTCTGTTCCTGGCCGTCGCCAAGCTGACCATTCCGCAGCTGTTTTTGGTGGTGTCGCTGATGAACATCGCGGTGAACAGCTACATCTTCAAAATCGTCCCTGAATTCACAATGCGCTTCATGATCTGGCTGCTCAGCCATTCCATGTACCGCGTCGAGCACCGCGAACTGGACCGAATTCCAGACGAGGGCGCCGCCGTGTTGGTGTGCAACCACGTTTCGTTTGTGGATGCGCTGCTGATTGGCGGCGCGGTGCGGCGGCCGATTCGCTTCGTCATGTATTACAAGATCTACAACTTGCCGGTACTCAACTTTATATTCCGCACCGCCGGCGCCGTGCCGATTGCCGGGCGCAGCGAGGACCTGCTGATCTACGACCAGGCATTCAAAAGAATTGGCGACTACCTGAAGAACGGCGAGTTGGTGCTGATTTTCCCGGAGGGCAAGCTGACCACTGATGGCGAGATCAACGAGTTCAAAGCCGGCGTGACGCGCATTCTGGAAGAGAACCCGGTACCAGTGATTCCGCTGGCGCTGCAAGGCTTGTGGGGCAGCTTCTTCAGCAGGGACCCGAACAAAGGCTTGTTCCGTCGCCTGTGGTCGCGCATCACCTTGGTGGCCGGCACGCCGCTGGCGCCAGAGATGGTCACGCCGGCCTTGTTGCAAGCGCAGGTGGCAGAGTTGCGCGGCAGCATCAGGTAAGCCTTTTGTAGGAGTCAGCTTGCTGGCGAATCCCGCAAACTGATCGCGAATCTCGTTTGCAGGGTTCGCTAGCACGCTAGCTCCTACAGCCGTCGCCCTTGCTAGTGGCTGAGCTTGAGGCCAACCAAGCCGCAAATAATCAACGCCACGCTACCCAAGCGGACCAGAGTCACGGCTTCGCCAAACAGGATGATGCCGGCGATGACCGTGCCCACGGCACCCACCCCTGTCCATATCGCATAAGCAGTGCCCAGCGGCAGCTCTTTCATGGCAAGACCCAGCAGGCCCAGGCTGACCAGCATGGCGCCAACGGTGAGTGCAGTGGGAAGAGGGCGGCTGAAGCCGTCGGTGTATTTCAGGCCGATGGCCCACGCCACTTCGAACAAGCCGGCGACGATCAGAATGATCCAGGACATGAGACTAACTCCACAGTGTGTGGGGTCGTCCCCGAGTGAAAGGCAGGCCCAAGGTCGTCCTCAGGCTGTGCGGTATTTTGCACAAGGTTTGTCAGATGGCAAGCCTGGCAGACGTTTCAGGATATGGACTGATTAGGCTTTTCTAGGGAGCCAGGTGCCGCTTGGTCATCTTGCATACGGCGAAACCACGTTGCGAGCAGCGCCCCGGAAATGTTGTGCCATACGCTGAACAGCGCGCTGGGCACCGCAGCTAGCGGGGAGAAATGCGCGCTGGCAAGCGCGGCGCCGAGCCCGGAGTTTTGCATCCCCACTTCCAGCGCCAGCGATTTACGTTGCGCCAGCGGCAGCTTGAAGACCTTGCCAGTGAAGTAGCCCAGCAAAAATCCAAAGCTGTTGTGCAGAATTACCACCGCCATGATCAGCAAACCGGACTCGGCGATTTTCGCCTGACTGGCTGCCACCACGGCGCTGACGATCAGCACAATGCTGACGACCGAGACCAGCGGCAGCACATCCACCGCCAACCGCGTGCGTTCGCCGAGCAGCCGTTGCGCGACGACGCCCAGCACGATCGGCAGCAACACCACTTGCAAAATCGACCAGAACAGCTCGGCAAACGACACCGGCAACCAGGCCGACGCCAGCAGCCAGATCAGCGCAGGCGTCGGCAGCGGCGCAAGCAAGGTGGTGACGGCGGCAATGGCTACCGACAACGCCAGGTCGCCTTTGGCCAGCCACGTCATCACGTTGGAGGCGGTACCGCTCGGGCAACAGCCGACCAGAATCACACCCACTGCAATCTCTGGCGGCAGGTTAAACAGCTGGCACAACAGCCACGCCACGCCCGGCATGATCACAAAATGCGCAACCACGCCCAATGCCACGCGCCACGGATGGCGAGCGACTTCGGCGAAATCGTCGAGCTTGAGTGTCAGGCCCATGCCGAACATCACCACGCCCAGCAACGGCACGATGGCGACCTTCAAGCCGATAAATAAATGGGGGAAAAAGAACGCCACCACGGCGAACAGCAGCACCCAATACGCGAACGTATTGCCAACGAAACGACTGAGAGCTGCGAGTGCGCGCATGGTGAGTTCCTGAACGGGGGGTTAAACGCCTTGCGGAATTTCTTCGCCGCCCAGTGCTTCGAACAGCTGCGGCAGGAACTCGTTAAAGGTCAGCATCATCAGCGTGAAGCTGGCATCCAGCTGGCCGAGAGCTTCGTCGCCGCCGTCCTGTTCAGCCTGGTCGGTGAGCAAGTCTTCGAAGCGCAGGCGCTTGATGATCAGTTTGTCGTCGAGCACAAAGGACAGCTTGTCTTCCCAGGCCAGGGACAGCTGAGTGACGAATTTGCCTGACGACAGGTGCAGCTGAATTTCTTCGCTGGTCAGGTCCTGGCGTTTGCAACGAACAATGCCGCCGTCTTCCTGGGTGTCGCGCAGCTCGCATTCGTCGAGCACATGGAAGCCCGGCGTAGCCGTTTGGGTTTTGACCCACTCGGTCATGGTGGCGGTCGGTGCAACCTTCACCGAAAGCGGACGCACCGGCAGCGAGCCAATGGCTTCACGCAGGGTGGACAGCAGGTCTTCGGCGCGTTTCGGGCTGGAGGCATTCACCAGAATCAGGCCTTGTTTCGGCGCGATGGCGGCAAAGGTGGAGGAGCGGCGAATAAAGGCGCGTGGCAGGAAGGCTTGGATGATTTCATCCTTGATCTGGTCGCGTTCCTTTTTATAGACCTTGCGCATTTGCTCGGCTTCGATCTCATCGACCTTCTCTTTAACGGCATCGCGCACGACGCTGCCGGGAAGAATGCGGTCTTCTTTACGCGCGGCGATCAGCATGAAGTCCTGGCTGACATGAACCAGCGGGGCGTCTTCACCTTTGCCGAATGGGGCGATAAAACCGTAGGTGGTCAGTTCCTGGCTGGCGCAGGGGCGAGCGGGTTTGGCGGCCAGTGCGGTTTCCAGTGCTTGCGCATCGAAGGGCAGATCTTGGGTGAGGCGATAGACGAGCAGGTTGCGGAACCACATGAGGGAAGAACTCCATTTTTCGCAAAGCGCGCATTATTCCCCCCTGAACGCCATTGGCCAACCCTGCGCTAAGCCTTTGGAACGTCAGTAAAAATTATTTTAAAAAGGGCTTGCCAGGGTGAGGATCGCTCCGTAGAATGCGCCCCACTTCGAGAGTGAAGGGTGATTAGCTCAGCTGGGAGAGCATCTGCCTTACAAGCAGAGGGTCGGCGGTTCGATCCCGTCATCACCCACCAATCGAGGTTACGCGCAGCGGTAGTTCAGTCGGTTAGAATACCGGCCTGTCACGCCGGGGGTCGCGGGTTCGAGTCCCGTCCGCTGCGCCATATTATGAGTCTCTATAGACTGAAGTAGAGACTCAACGAGGAAGCGGCCATTGGCCGCTTTTTTCGTTTCTGCCCGCCACGTTTTGCTCCCTCCTTTATTCCCCGCCGCCGCTCAACTGAGTCGCTTGCGCGCCAGTATTTTTTTCAAGAAATACGCCGGATTTTTCCTCGCCATTTCCCGGATAAATTCCGTTTGGATGCCTGAACTTATGGCACTTTTCCCGTTCGTATCCCCGTAGCCAGTGATCCCGGCGGCCTGCTAAGCTCCCCGCTTCACTCGATTGCCCTCTTTAGCACTAACAAGGAATGAGTATGAGACAACATCGTTTAGCGGCGGCGGTGGCCTTGGTTGGCCTGGTGCTCGCGGGCTGCGATTCGCAGACCAGCGTTGAGCTGAAAACCCCCGCGCAAAAAGCGTCCTACGGTATCGGCTTGAACATGGGCAAAAGCCTGGCTCAAGAAGGTATGGACGATCTCGATTCCAAGGCAGTTGCTCAAGGCATCGAAGACGCTATCGGCAAGAAAGAGCAGAAGCTCAAAGATGAAGAGTTGATGGAAGCCTTCGCTTCGCTGCAGAAGCGTGCTGAAGAGCGCAGCGCCAAGCTCGCCGAAGAGTCGGCTGCAGCCGGCAAGAAATTCCTCGAAGAAAACAAGAAGCGTGACGGTGTGACCACCACGGCTTCGGGTCTGCAATACGAAGTCGTCAAGAAGGCCGATGGCCCTCAACCTAAAGCTTCCGATGTGGTGACTGTTCACTACGAAGGCAAGCTGACCGATGGCAAAGTGTTCGACAGCTCTGTTGAGCGCGGCAGCCCGATTGATCTGCCGGTTAGCGGCGTGATTCCAGGTTGGGTCGAAGCCCTGCAACTGATGCACGTTGGCGAGAAGATCAAGCTCTTCATCCCGAGCGAACTCGCTTACGGCGCGCAGAGCCCGAGCCCGGCGATCCCTGCCAACTCGGTACTGGTTTTCGACCTGGAACTGCTGGGCATCAAAGACCCATCCGCAGCATCGGCTCCAGAACCCGCTCAGTAATACCTTTGTCATCCCAGCGCCCCGCCTCGACGGGGCGTTGTTGTTTCTACGGGTTTAAAATCCGAACCACGGGTTGACTGGCGGGTCTCAAATAAGCATAGGTGTTACGGTTATGCACATTTCGCGAACAACTCCCATCGCCGCCAAGTGACACTTCCGTACCAGATTTATATATTCAGTAACTCGCTGATTTAGTTGGTTTTTTTGCGCTGATTAAAAAATGCCCGATCTGTAGCAAAGCCCCGCGCCATGGGCTTTGGCTTGCACCCTTAGCCGCTTGTTCACAAGGTTATCCACAGCTTCGGTGGATAACCCAGCCAGCCCAGCGCGCACGCGGGCTGAGGAGAAATGCCGATGAAAACCCCATGGAATTTCGCCCGTTACCTGCCATTGGCGCAGCGGTTTATCGCCCGCGGCCGATTGCCTGCGTTGCTCCTCGCAGTCACGCGCAAGAGCGCATCCCAGGGCGGTCGTCTGGGCGCATTGAAGGCAGAGTTACGAGTGTTACTGGCGCTGTGTATGGCGGGGTGGCGCGGTGAATATCGCGGCATCAGCTCACAAGCGCTGCTCTCGGTGGTGGCGGCGTTGTTGTATTTCCTCTCGCCGATTGACGCGATACCAGATGCGTTGCTTGGCGTGGGCTTCATTGACGACATCGCCGTGCTTGGTTGGCTGCTGCGCACCTGGAGCGGCGAGCTGGATGAATTCCGTGCCTGGCTCGCCGCGCGAACCCCGGCGCAGCAGGAAGAATTGCTGAGGTTGCCATCACCAGTGCCATCATCCGAAAGCAATTCCGCGCCCTAGCCACGGGGAAAACTTGCCCCGCGCATCACGCCCCGTTGGCGATTTGGGCTGTTAAGATGCCCGCTTACAAGGAAAGTGCTGAGCCAGTCGGCACTGCTTTTCCATGGGGTGGGCGGTGATGGATGTTCAGGTAATCATGCGTGATGGCGAGGCCGAATATGCGGTGCTGCCATGGGCGGAGTATCAAGCGTTATTGCAAGCGGCAGGGCGTGCTCCGGCCACAGCGGTAGCGGCCAGCGAGCCGATTGCGTCGGCGTCCAGTCTCAGTGAAATAACCGCGCTTCGTGAGGCCAAGGGTCTGAGCCTCGAGGCGTTAGCGCGTATGGTGGGCATCAGCCCGCACTACCTCGAGATGATCGAAAGCGGCGAGCGCCAGCCGGATTCGGCGATTCGCCGCGCCCTGGCCTGGAACCTTGGTGTCAGCAGTTGGGAGGCCGATACGTGAGCGTTAGTATCAGTCGCCAGCATTGGCAGGCACTTCTGGGTGAGCTCGCTGAGGCGCGCCGGCAACGGCATCTACTCACGTATCGCGCCCTGATCGAACGGTTGGAATTGCCAACCCCGGCGATGCAAACCCTCACTGCAGCATTGGAGCACTTGGCGGCTCTAGACGCCCGTGCGGAAAACCCGCTGCGCAGCGCCTTAGTCATCAGCCAAGGTGCCAGCCGTTTACCGCGCACGGGTTTTTTCGAATGCGCCGTTCGCTTGGGTCGCTTCAGTGGTCCGAGCGACGGCATCGCGGCGGCCTCCTGGCACGCTGCCGAAGTGGTGCGTGTGTTTGAGTACGACTACCCGGAAGAGGTCTGAGTGGTTTATTGGCGAGTTAAAGCGCGCCTGGGCTATTTCGTTGCCCGGCGCTTGTTGCGCTGGCATGCGTTGGTGAAGCAGCCGCGAGTCTGGGCCTGGATGGAAGGCCAGTTTGCCCGAATGGCGGCATTGGACGACGTGCCCGCGCAAAGTTTCTACGGTCATTTACTGGTGTTTCGCGGTCGCGGTTTCGGCGCCCGGGAAGAAGGTATTCGCCTGCTCGGCAAGGCTGCGGCGGGTGGCGATGCCAAGGCGGCATATCAGCTTGGCGTGCTCAGCCTGGCGGGCGATACGCGCAAGACGCCGGATGGCGTCGAGGCGGCGCGTTGGTGGACGCTGGCGGCCGACGCGGGTCACCCACTGGCCGCTCGCCGTCTGGCGCAGTTGTACGCCGAAGGTGAGCACGGCTTGGCCGCCGACCCGGCGCTCGCCGAGCGTTACGCTCAACGCGCCACCGAGTTGGGTATTTAGTCAGGCGGTAAGCTTTTGCGTGTCGATAATGTGCAGGCTGTAGCCGGGCACATTTTTCGCCTGGCGTTTGGCTTCCGAGGCCAAGGCGGCCAGTTGCGCTGCGTCCAGATTGGCGCAACTGGACGGATGCAAATGCACCACGCCCAATGACAGCGATAACAACGGAAACTCCTCGCGGTGGCCTTTGCGGTTATGCGCGATGAAGCAGCCGGCCTCCAAGTGTTCCGCGCTGTAAAAGCGTCGGCACTGGCCCTGAAAATCTTCCAGCAGACGATTCAAGCGCGCCCGCCAATCTTCCGAGCCCAGCACCAGAAGAAAGTCGTCGCCGCCAATATGGCCGACGAAGTCTCGAGTCGGGTCCACTCGTTCATTCAGACATTGCGCCAGGCACAACAGAATTTCGTCGCCTTTAGCGTAGCCGTACAGGTCGTTGAACGGCTTGAAACTGTCGATATCCACGTAGCAAATCACCGCCTCGCGGCTCTGTTGCAAGAGGCGCGTCAAGCATTGCTGAATGGGCACGTTGCCGGGCAGTAGCGTGAGCGGATTAGCGTGCCGCGCCTGCTGAATTTTAAGTTCGGTAATCAGCTTGAGCACATCGATCACGCGCCCGAGGCCCAGATAACGACCGTGCAGCGTGATGATGAAATCCTCTTCCATGCGTTGCCGCGCGCGGCTGGTGAGTAGGCGGCTGACCTTTTGCAGGCTTTGGCCGATGTCCACGGCCAGGAAGTCGGTGCTCATCAGGCGACTGATCGGCTTACGCGCGAACAGGTCGGTGGCGAAGGGTTTGAGCAGTGCATCGGACAACGAGTGCCGATGGACGATGCCCACCGGCTGCTGTTCTTCGTTCAGCACCGCTAGCGAGTTCAGGTTCGCTTGGGCACGAAAGGCTTCGAGCACGGCGGCAATCGGCAAGCTTTCTTTTACCGCAGGTTGTTCATTGAGCAAGGCGGTGAGGTCGCTGCCTTCGTCGTTCAGTGCCGGCGCGCTGGCATCAAGTTTGGGCAACAAACTACGTGCATCACGAGGCGGTACTTCCTGAGGTCGGCTGAGTAAGTAACCTTGCAGCAGGTCGACGCCCATTTCGGCCAACACTGTCAGCTCTTCAGCCAGCTCGATGCCTTCGGCAATGACTTGCGCGCGCGAGGCTTTGGCCATTTGCAAAATGGAGCCGACGAACTCGCGCTTCACGGCGTCCTGGTGGATGCCATCGATAAAGTGCCGGTCAATCTTGACGTAATCAGGGCGCAGTTCGGACCACAAACGCAGACTCGAATAGCCCGCGCCGAGGTCGTCCAAGGCAATCGAAAAGCCCATGGCACGGTAGTGGTGGAGGGCGGTGTACAGGAGGGAGAAGTCTTCGGTCGGCGATTGCTCGGTTAGTTCGATCACCACCTGGCTCGGCGGAATGCCGTAATTCTGCAGCAGTTGCAGGGTGCGCCCGGGCTGGTGCGTCGGCTCCAGCAATGAGTCTGGGGAGACGTTGAGAAACAGCTTTCCCTCGAGTCGGAGCTCGCTGAACGCACGGCACGCGCTCTTGCGGCAGGCCAGTTCCAGTTCGCTCAGGCGGCCGGCGTGGCGGGCTACGCCAAACAGATTGACGGGGGAGTGCAGCGGGCTGTTTGAGGGGCCGCGTGTGAGGGCTTCGTAGCCAAGAATGCGTCGTTCGGACAGCGACACGATGGGCTGAAACAGGCTATGCAGGTCGCCGTGAGCAAGGATGTGGTCCAGCGCGCTCAACTGCTCGGTGACGGTCATGGGTCGCTCTCGATGTCCTGAAAAAACAAAGGGGCTGATATCGCTATCAGCCCCTTATTTCACGACAGTTTGATGACTGCTTGATGACGCTCCGTCAGTGCTTGGCCATTGCCGAGTTCAAACCCAGGTAGTCGAGCAGAATCTGGCCGGTTTCGGACAGATAGGCATCGTCTTCGGGTTTCAGTTTGTCGTCTTCGGTGGGCAGCGCGTCTTCGTCCTCTTTCTTCAGTTCCTTCAGCGGCTCCTGGCCCTTGGCGGCACGGCGGGTGTTCTCCATGGCCAACTGCTGGGTTTCGATGTCGGTGTGCTGCGCGCGGCGTTTCACTTCGTTGAGGCTCACGGTGGTTTCGTGGCTCAGCTTTTGCGCCAGTTCCAAACGCTCGCGGGTGAACACGAAGTCGGCGTCTTTGGCGACGCGCGCATCGTGACGGGCTTTGAGCTCAACCAGGAACGGTTTGAACGGATCGCTTTCCGGCTTGATGGCCGGGCGGATGCTGTCCCATGGCATGGCTTCTGGCAGCGCACTTTCGCCAATTTCCTTGGTGTCGACCACGGCAGGGTAAGCGATGTCCGGCAGTACGCCCTGATGCTGAGTGCTCTGGCCGGAGACGCGGTAGAACTTGGCCAGGGTCAGTTTCAGTTCGCCATGGTTAAGCGGCTGAATGGTTTGTACGGTGCCTTTGCCGAAGGTCTGGCCGCCGAGGATCAAGGCGCGGTGATAGTCCTGCATGGCGCCGGCGAAAATCTCCGAAGCCGACGCCGAGAGACGGTTCACCAACAATGCCATCGGGCCGCTGTAATAGGTGCCTGGGTTTTCATCGGCCAGCACGTCGACACGACCATCGGCATTACGCACCAGTACGGTCGGGCCCTGGTTGATAAACAGACCGGTTAGCTCGGTGGCTTCCTGAAGCGAGCCGCCGCCGTTATTGCGCAGGTCGATAACCACGCCGTCGACTTTCTCTTTCTGCAATTCAGCCAGCAGTTTTTTAACGTCACGCGTGGTGCTTTTGTAGTCTGGATCGCCAGCACGGAACGCTTTGAAGTCGAGGTAGAACGCCGGAATTTCAATCACGCCGAGCTTGTAGTCGCGCCCATCGTGCTTGAGTTTGAGTACCGATTTTTTCGCGGCTTGCTCTTCAAGTTTTACCGCTTCGCGGGTAATCGAAACGACTTTGCTGGTCTGGTCATTCGGGCCGTTGGTGGCAGGCACCACTTCCAGGCGAACCACCGAACCTTTTGGACCGCGAATCAGTTTGACCACTTCATCCAGACGCCAGCCGATGACGTCGACCATCTCGCCATTGCCTTGGGCAACGCCAACAATCTTGTCAGCCGGGGCCACCTGTTTGCTCTTGTCGGCAGGACCTGCCGGCACCAGGCGAACCACTTTCACGGTGTCGTTATCGCTTTGCAGCACGGCACCGATGCCTTCAAGCGACAGGCTCATGTTGATGTCGAAGTTTTCCGCGCTGTCGGGAGACAGGTAGTTGGTGTGCGGATCGTAGGACTGGGCGAAGGTGTTGATGTAGGCCTGGAAGATGTCTTCGCTACGGGTTTGCTCCAGACGCGACAGTTGATTCTTGTAGCGCTTGGTCAGCAATTCCTGGATCGCCGCCGGTTCTTTACCAGCGATTTTCAAGCGCAGCACTTCGTCTTTTACGCGCTTGCGCCACAGCTCATCGAGTTCGGCGGTGTCTTTGGCCCACGGCGCTTTTTCGCGATCGACCATCAGGCTTTCATCAACGCCGAAGTCGATTTTGTCGATGCCTTTATTGAGCAGGCCGAGGGCAAAATCGAGGCGCTGTTTCAGGCGGTCGAGGTGACGTTTGTAAATGGTGAACCCAGGGTCGAGATCGCCACTCTTAAGAAAATCGTCGAACTGTGTGCGCCACTTATCAAACTCGGCAATGTCGCCGGCCGTGAAGTAGCTGCGCGACGGGTCGAGCAGCTTCAGGTAGCTCTCATAGATGATTACCGAGCGGTCATCGTTGAGCGGCGGTTTACTGTAGTGATGACGCTTGAGCAGCTCCACTACGTTGAGACTGGCGATTACCTGCTCGCGGTCTGGTTGCAACGCGTCCCAACTGTTTTTCGCGGTCGCAGTGGCGCACGCCGTGAGAGGGAGGGCACTGAAACCGATCAAAAGGGCTAAGGCGGAACTGGGTAAAAAGCGCTGCATGCTGAGTCGACGCGAGGGTAGTTGATAACGCATATTAGGCCGTCTTTGAGAGCGCCGGTTCCGTTGCCCGGCTGCATAATGCAAATAGCTCGATGGTTCGCACCGGGCTCAGTCCGAACTCACTATGGAGGCACCGTGAAGGCATTGCAAGGCGTTGAAGGACGCGCTGAATGGGCAGATCGACCAAGTCTCACCTGCGACGTCGGACAGATCCGAATTCGCGTTGCCGCGGCCGGTCTCAATCGTGCCGACCTGCTCCAGCGAGCCGGCCATTATCCGCCGCCTCCGGGTGCCAGCGACACGCTGGGTCTGGAATGCTCCGGGGTTATCACCGAAGTCGGTGCAGGCGGCTCATGGCAGGTCGGCGATCGCGTTTGCGCGCTGTTGGCAGGCGGTGCGATGGCCGAGGAAGTGGTGGTCGATGGCCGTCATGCGTTGCCGGTTCCACAAGGGTTGAGTTTGGTTGAAGCGGCTGTGATTCCTGAGGTGTACGCCACTGCCTGGCTGAACATTTTTCAGCTGGCGCAGTTGAAACCCGGCGAGAAAGTGTTGCTGCACGCCGGCGCCAGCGGCGTCGGTTCGGCAGCCATTCAGCTGTGTAAAGCGTTCGGTAACCCGTGCTGGGTGAGTGTGGGTTCTTCAGATCGCCTGGCCTATTGCGAAAGCCTTGGCGCACAAGGTGGCGTGCTGCGAGACAAAGACCTTGAAAGCCTGCGCGATTTCGCACCGTTCGATGTGATTCTGGATCCGGTGGGCGCGAACTACGCCGAGCTCAACCAGCAAGTAATCGCACTGGATGGGCGCTGGGTGTCCATTGG
Source organism: Pseudomonas sp. AC136 (assembly GCF_979258585.1). Taxonomy (NCBI): domain Bacteria; kingdom Pseudomonadati; phylum Pseudomonadota; class Gammaproteobacteria; order Pseudomonadales; family Pseudomonadaceae; genus Pseudomonas; species Pseudomonas sp. AC136. The sequence goes on along the minus strand of NZ_OZ409865.1, from coordinate 1,700,326 downwards.
TGTAATGGGCGGCCGCCAAGCGACGTTCGACTTGGGCCTGATGCTGGCCAAACGCGTGCAGTTTTGCGGTTCCACGCTGCGTAGCCGAAGCGATCAGTTCAAGGCCGATTTGCTGAGCGATTTGAGTCAGCACGTCTGGCCGCTGTTCACAGAGGGTCGACTAAAACCGCAATTGGAGCGTACCTTTGCCAGCAAGGATGTGGAGGCCGCTTTTGCTGCACTCGCCAGCAATACTGTGTCCGGAAAGGTTGCGTTGCTGTTGGATGAATCTTTAAGTTAATCAGCAGTTTCCATTGCGCTTTTATATTGCTGTTCCGTGGCATCGATTGGGTAAACCAATCGTTGCCATGGTTTCAATCAATATGCTCTTTCAGACAGATCGGCCTACTATCCTTCCTGTAAATTTTCCAACCAGAAGGATTTAGCGAATGTCTCTGATCAATACCGAAGTCAAACCGTTCACCGCCAATGCTTTCCACAACGGTAAATTCATCGAAGTGACCGAGCAGTCCCTGAAGGGCAAGTGGTCGGTCCTGATCTTCATGCCGGCAGCGTTCACCTTTAACTGCCCGACCGAAATTGAAGACGCCGCTAACAACTACGCCGAGTTCCAAAAAGCCGGCGCTGAAGTGTACATCGTCACCACCGACACCCATTTCTCCCACAAGGTTTGGCACGAAACTTCGCCAGCCGTTGGCAAAGCTCAGTTCCCGCTGATCGGCGACCCGACTCACCAGCTGACCAACGCTTTCGGCGTGCACATTGCTGAAGAAGGTCTGGCACTGCGCGGCACTTTCGTGATCAACCCAGAAGGCCTGATCAAGACCGTAGAAATCCACTCCAACGAGATCGCTCGTGACGTGTCGGAAACCCTGCGTAAGTTGAAAGCTGCTCAGTACACCGCTGCTCACCCAGGCGAAGTGTGCCCAGCCAAGTGGAAAGAAGGCGAAGCCACTCTGGCTCCTTCGCTCGACCTGGTCGGCAAAATCTAAAAACGACTCCAAGCCCGCTGCGCAGTCACGCGGCGGCACTGAAAACAGATCCGCCATCTCGTAGTTAGCTGGGTTTGGAATTCGTTTAAGCAAGCAGCGCTGCGGGGCTTTATCGGCTCCGCACGCCCAATGCCTGGGCGCGATCCGCTCGGGCATTTTTTTCCCTGAATTTTGTAAACGGAAGGTACCGCATCATGTTGGACGCCACTCTGAAGACCCAGTTGAAGGCTTACCTCGAGAAGGTTACTCAGCCATTCGAGATCGTCGCGTCCCTCGATGACAGCGACAAATCCCGTGAACTCAGCGGCCTGCTGAACGACATCGTCAGCCTGACCGACAAAATTACCCTGCGTGAAGATGGCAACGATGCCCGTAAGCCGTCTTTCGCCCTGAATCGTCCTGGCGCCAATATCAGCCTGCGTTTTGCTGGTATTCCCATGGGCCACGAATTCACCTCGTTGGTGCTGGCCCTGCTGCAAGTGGGCGGCCACCCTTCGAAAGTCGCTGCGGACGTGATCGAGCAGATCAAGAACATCCCGGGCGAATTCAACTTCGAAACCTACTTCTCGCTGTCGTGCCAGAACTGCCCGGACGTGGTCCAGGCGCTGAACCTGATGGCCGTGCTCAACCCCAACATCCGCCACGTGGCCATCGACGGCGCGCTCTTCCAAGAAGAAGTTGAGCAGCGTCAGATCATGTCGGTGCCGAGCATCTACCTCAACGGCGAACTGTTCGGCCAAGGCCGCATGGACGTTGAACAAGTACTGGCGAAGATCGACACCGGCGCCTCCGCCCGTGATGCCGAGAAGCTCAATAGCAAAGAAGCCTTCGACGTATTGGTGGTTGGCGGTGGCCCAGCCGGTGCCGCAGCCGCTATTTACGCCGCTCGTAAAGGCATCCGCACTGGCGTGGCGGCTGAGCGTTTCGGCGGTCAGGTGCTCGACACCATGGCCATCGAGAACTTCATTTCCGTGCAGGAAACCGAAGGCCCGAAACTGGCCCGTGCCCTTGAAGAGCACGTGAAGCAGTACGAAGTCGACATCATGAACCTGCAACGTGCCAGCGCTTTGGTGCCGGCGAAAAACGCGGGCGAGCTGCACGAGATCAAGTTCGAAAGCGGCGCGTCGCTGAAGGCCAAAACCGTGATTCTGGCCACCGGTGCCCGCTGGCGCGAAATGAACGTGCCGGGTGAGCAGGAATACCGCAACCGTGGCGTGGCTTACTGCCCGCACTGCGACGGCCCGCTGTTCAAAGGCAAGCGCGTAGCGGTGATCGGCGGTGGTAACTCGGGCGTGGAAGCGGCCATTGACCTGGCCGGTATCGTCAGCCACGTGACCCTGATCGAGTTCGACAGCAAGCTGCGCGCCGACGCTGTACTGCAACGCAAACTGCACAGCCTGCCGAACGTCAACGTGATCACCAGCGCGCTGACCAGCGAAGTGAAAGGCGACGGCCAGAAAGTGACCGGCCTGGTCTACAAAGACCGCAACTCCGATGAGTTCATCAACATCGAACTGGAAGGGATTTTCGTGCAAATCGGCCTGCTGCCTAACAGCGAATGGCTCAAGGGCACCATCGAACTGTCGAACCGTGGCGAGATCATTGTCGACGCCCGTGGTGAAACCTCGTTGCCCGGCATCTTTGCTGCCGGCGACGTCACCACCGTGCCGTACAAGCAGATCGTTATCGCGGTAGGCGAGGGGGCCAAAGCGTCGTTGAGCGCGTTTGACCACCTGATCCGTACCACCTGATCGCTTCGGCGATAAACAAAAAAGGCAGCCTTCGGGCTGCCTTTTTTTGTCGCCCATTTGCGCTCAATTTGCGGGTTGCCCCTGTAGGAGCGGGCTTGCTCGCGAAGCTCTTCGTTGCGACGCAAAGTGCTTCGCGAGCAAGCTCGCTCCTACATAACGATCAGCGCTTGGCGCGAATAAATTCGGCCTGGGCGTTAGCCGATGTCAGGATTGAATACCGGGTGGAGCGCGACACACGCCCGGTCAGAAAGCGCTCGAACACCGGATCGAACATCTGCCGATCCAGCCCCGGTTGTTCTGCCAGAAGGTAGCGCTCGCAACAGGCGCGGTAGTCGTCGAGGGCGACAAAGCGTTTGAGCCAGTAGGTGAACACGTAACCCATCAGAAAACCCAGGCTGGCATCGCGGTTGATGACGGTATGGGCGCAGCATTCGAAGTCGATCAGTTTCAGTTGGCCATCCGGCGCAATCAGGATGTTTTTCGGATGGGGATCCATGTGCACGAAACCGTCGTCGAGCATCCGTGCGAACAGGCGAAACACCTCGGGCAGCAGCGTTGGCGCCTGCTCAGGCGCCACCGTCAATCGCGCGTCAACACTCTGGTGATCGGGCAAAAAACCGATCAGCAAATACTCCTCCCGCAGAAACGGGAAGCGGGCCTTGTAGCCGTAGGCGGCGATGCGCGGCACGTAATCCGCTTTGGCGCTGATGGCCGACAGGTTGACGAATTCATTGGTCAGGTCGTGCAAGCCCACCGCTTTGCGAATGCCCAGGTAATTCTGCAGTTGCTTCTTCCAATGCTGCAGCCGGTTGTATTTCAGCACCCACTGTTGTTCGCCGTTTAATAGGCAAACCAGGCGCGTGTCTTCCGGCGGATCGAGGGTGATGCGTTGTTCGGGGTTGGTGAAGAACTGCTCGATGGCGGCGGCGATGGCTACCCGCTGAGTCGGCTCGAGGTGAAACGTGATGCCCCGAATGGTTTGCTCGGTGTAATGGCGGGTAAGCGGTTTGAGGTGACGCATGCAGCCGGTCCTTGTGCCTGGGCGGAAAAAGCGCGCCATGGTAAGCCAAGGAGGCCAGTTTGCAGAGCGGGGGAACCGCCCAACTATCGGAAGCAGGAGTGTCAGGCCTCTCCCGCAGCAACAAAGCGCTAGCGGGAGAGGGCGCGGCAAGCGTTAACGCCAGCTAAGAATCGGCCAGCCGTCCTTCTCGGCATGCTCGCGCAACACGGGGTCTGGATTCACCACGCGGGGGTGGCTGACCTGCGACAACAGCGGTAAATCGTTGCGCGAGTCGGAGTAGAAATAGGCGCCTTCCAGACTCTCATTCTGTTCAGCCAGCCAAGCGTGCAGGCGCGTCACTTTGCCTTCGCGGTAAGTCAGCACGCCGCGCGTGTTGCCGCTGTAGTGGCCGTGCAGTTCTTCAAGATCAATCGCCAGCACGTCATCAATTTTCAGCCGCGCCGCAATGGCACTGACCAAAAAATGCGCTGAAGCGGAGATCACCAGAATCCGGTCGCCGGCCGCGCGGTGCGTGGCCAGGCAACGGGTGGCGTCGCTGAAGAAAATCGGCTCGATGACATCTTCCACGAACGGCTCGACCACAAACGCCACTTCCTCGGCGGTGCGCCCCACCAGCGGCGACAGGCTGAAGGTCATGTAGTCTTCCATCGCCAGTTTGCCCTCGGCATACAACGCCATCAGCTCGTGGTCTTTTTTCACAAACGACTCGCCGTCCACCCAGCCGATATCGGCCATGTGTTCGCTCCACAAGCTGGCGCAGTCGCCGTCGATCAGGGTGTCGTCGAGGTCGAAAATCGCCAGGGCCATCACGCCACCTCCCGGATCGCGTTGCTGTCGATGCTCAGGGTCAGCTGCGTACCGTTGCCATGCACGTCATCGGCGCTGCGGTTCAGCACGTCCACCAGCAGTTCGACGCCACGGGCTTCCACCCGATAACGGATCACGTTGCCGAGCAGGCTGTGGCTGCGCACCTGAGCGTCGATATCACCGTTGCCCAAGGAAATCGCTTCCGGGCGAATCGCCACGCGGCTGTTCACCGGGCGCAGCAACAGGCGGCTGGCAGCATCGGCGTCGAGCAGGTTGTAGTTGCCGATAAAACCGGCGGCAAAGGCATCGACCGGTGCCGTGTAGAGGGTTTCGGCGTCGCCGCTTTGCACGATTTTGCCCGCGTTCATCAGGAAGATGCGGTCCGACATGGTCAGCGCTTCTTCCTGGTCGTGGGTCACGAAAATAGTCGTCAGTCCCAGCTCTTGCTGAATGCTGCGAATTTGCTCGCGCAGGTGCTTGCGGATGCGCGCATCGAGGGCCGAAAGCGGCTCATCGAGCAGCAGCAAACGCGGACGCGTCACCAGCGAGCGTGCCAATGCCACTCGCTGGCATTGGCCACCGGAAAGCTGGTGCGGGTAACGGTCGGCGAAGGTGCCGAGTTCCACCATGTCCAGCGCTTCCTTCACGCGCTTGGCGCTGTCGTCTTTGCTGACTTTTTGCATGCGCAGGCCGAAGGCGACGTTCTGTTGCACGCTCATGTTGGGAAACAGCGCATAGCTCTGGAACACCATGCCGATGTCGCGTTTCTGCGGCGACAGCGGCACCAGGTCGTTGCCTTCAAGCAGAATTTTGCCGCCGTTCACTTCCGTCAAGCCGGCGATGCAGCGCAGTAGGGTGGACTTGCCGCAGCCGGACGGGCCGAGCAGCGTCACGAATTCGCCCTTGCCGATTTCGCAGTTGATATCGCTGAAAATCGAGGTGGCGGCGTAGCTTTTGTGCAGCCCCTGAATGCTCAGAAAACTCATGCTTTGTCCTTGTTCAAACGGTTGGCTGCCCAGGTGAACAGCAGCACAAAAAAGAAGTAGGAAATCACCAGCGCGCTGTTGAAGTGGCCGCTGCTGTTTTTCATGTTGTTCAAGTACACCTGCAAGGTTTCGTAGCGCGTACCGACTAGCAAGTTGGCGAACACGAACTCGCCGAACAGGAAGGAAAATGACAGGAACAACGACACCATCAGACCCTTGCGCAGGTTGGGCAGCACCACCAGAAAGGCCGCTTTCCAGGTGCTGGCGCCGAGCAGGTGAGCGGCGTCCATCAGGTCGGTGAGGTTGATCGCTTGCAGGTTGTTGGTGATGGCCCGGTACATAAACGGCAGCGCCACGGTGAAGTAGCAGCCGATCAGAATCCACGGCGTGCCCACCATGGCCAGCGGGCCGGACCCGTAGATCTGCAACAGGCCCACCGACGACACCACGGGCGGCACGGCGAAGGGCAGCAAGATCAGAATGTTCATCAAGCCGTCGAGCTTGGGGAAGTGGTAATGCACCACGAACAGCAGCGGCAAAATCAGCAGCACCGACAGCAGCAGCGCGCCAAAACACACCAGCAGCGATTGCCCGAATGCGGTGAGAAAACGCGGATCGGTCCACAGCTGTGCATACCATTTCAGCGTCAGGCCGTCGGGCAGGATGGTCGCCGACCAGCTAGTGGACACGGAGTAAAGCAGGGTGCCGGCCAGCGGCAGCAACAGAATGAGGAACAGCACGGTGACCACCGTGCGGTGATACAGCCCGGCTGCCCGGGTTTCAACGCGTGACATGGTAGCTCCTCTTCAACAGCCATTGATGCACCACGGTAATCACCGCCATCAGCCCCACCAGCACCATCGCCAGGGCGCTGGCCAGGTTTGGATTGAGGGAAATATCACCGGCCACCATGGCCGCGATGCGAATCGGCAGGACGTTGAAATTGCCGGTGGTGAGGGCGTACACGGTGGCGTAAGCGCCCAAGGCATTGGCCAGCAAAATGATGAACGTGCCCAGCAGCGCTGGCGTCAGCACTGGCAAACCGATGTGGCGCCAGAAGTCCCAGGTGCTGGCGCCCAGCAGTTCGGCTGACTCGCGCCAGTCTTCACGCAGCGCGTCAAAGGCGGGGTAGAGCAGCAGCACGCCGAGGGGAATCTGGAAGTAGGTGTAGAGCACGATCAAGCCGGTTTTCGAATACAGGTTGAAGTCGTCGATGACGCCGGCTTGCTTAAGGATGATGGTCAGCGCGCCGTTGAAGCCGAGCAGAATCACAAAGGCAAACGCCAGCGGCACGCCCGCGAAGTTGCTGGTCATGTTGGAAAACGCCATGACGAAATCGCGTAGTTTGCTGTCGACCTTGCGCAGCGAATACGCGCCGAGAATGGCGATCACGATGCCGATCACGCTCGACCAGAAGGAAATTTCCAGGCTGTGCTGAATGGCCTGCAAATAGAACTTCGAGCTGAACACTTTCGCGTAGTTGCTCAAGCCCCAGCCGGCGGCGCTGTCCAGGCTGTTAATCGCCACCCACAGCAACGGCGCGATCTGAAAGGCAATAAAGAAAACGGCAAAGGGCAGCAGGCACAGCAGGCCGAGCCATTTACCACAGGTGACTGAACTCACTTCAACAGCTCCCGGCAGACAGGTTTGTCGTGGGGCACACCCAGCAGTTCGCAGATGGTGCCGCACAGGTCGGTTTGTTTCGGTTGGGCAAAATTGTCGAGGCTGAAGGCATCGCCGAGCACAAACAGCGGCACTTCGCGCTCTTCGGTGAGCAGGCCGTTGTGCGAGCGGTCGTTGTTCATGCCGTGGTCAGCGGTCACCAGCACTTGATAGCCGGCGTCGAGCCAGCGTTGCAGGTATTCGGCGAGCAACAGGTCGGCGCTGCGGGCGCTGTTGCGGTATTGCGGACTGTCGAGACCGTGCTTGTGGCCGGCGTCGTCGATGTTCATCGGATGCGCCAGCAGGAAGTTGGGCGCGTGGCGCACCCGCAGGCTTTCGGCATCGGCGAACAAATGGGAATCGGGGTAATGGTCGGCGTAATAGAAATGTCCATGCTGAATGGGCAATTCCGGCGCCTCGGTATGACGGTCGCGCGCTGCGTGGAATGGGCTGCGGTTATACAGCTCGCTGACCCAATGGTAGGCCGCTGCCGCCGTGCTCAAACCTGCCGCGCTGGCGTAGTGGAAGATGCTTTTTTGAGTGGAAAGACGCGACACATCGTTGTGCACGATGCCGCTTTCGATCGGTGGTACGCCGCTCAGAATGCATTCATACAAAGGCCGCGAGAGTGCCGGCAGTTCGCATTCGAGCTTGTACAACGCTGCGCGCCCAGCGCCGCAGTAAGCCTGCAAGTGCCCCATGGCATGCTCGGCCACGCCGTAGTTGAGGCCGTCGAGCACCACGAGTATGACGTTGTGTTTCATGTGCTATTCCACCGTTGGAAAGGCGTGCCTCAGTCCCTGTAGGAGCGGCTTTAGCCGCGATGCTGTTGCGCTTGAAAAGCATCGCGGCTAAAGCCGCTCCTGCATTGACCGTACGGGCTGAAAAAGAAGAAAGCGGTCACGCCGCTTTCTTCTATCGCCGCCTGACGCTTTATTCCATGTTGATGATCACGTTTTCCTGCCACAGGCTCGGCAGGGCCTTGGACGTTTCTTCCCAGGCTTTGGCATCTTTGATCGGTTGAACTTTGGCGTATTGCTCGTTCGGCAGCAGCTTGGCCTGCACCTCAGCCGGCAGTTTCAGGTGCTCGGCGCGGATCGGACGGGCGTTGCCTTTGGCCAGGTTGATCTGACCGGCGTCGCTCAGAATGTACTCACGCGCCAGCTTGGCCGCGTTCGGGTTCTTGGCGTATTTGTTGATGATGGTGGTGTAGCCAGAAATCACCGAACCGTCGGACGGAATCAGCACTTCAAAGCGGCTTGGGTCGATCTGATCGCGGTAGCTCAGACCGTTGAAGTCCCAGACCACGCCCACTTCCACTTCGCCTTTTTCCAGGGTCTGAATGGTGGGGTTGGACAGCGACAAGCGACCTTGCTTGGCGATTTCAGCGAACAGGTCGAGGCCCGGCTGAATGTTCTTCTCGTCACCGCCTTTGGCAATGGCGGCAGCCAGTACGCCGTTTACTGCTTGAGCGGCAGCGCTGACGTCACCGATGGCGACTTTGTACTTACCTTTTTCCAGGTCGGCCCAGGACTTCGGTACGTCTTTCACCAGCTTCTTATTGACGATGAAGGCGATGGAGCCGGTGTAGGCGAGCATCCAGTGGCCGTCTTTGTCTTTGGCCCACTCGGGAATCTGTGCCCAGGTGCTGGGTTTGTAGGGTTGGGTTACACCCTGCTGCGCCGCGATGGGGCCAAAGGCCGCACCCACGTCACCGATATCGGCGGTGGCGTTGTCTTTTTCCGCTGCGAATTTGGCGATTTCCTGCGCCGAACTCATGTCGGTGTCCAGGTGCTTGAGGCCGTAGAGTTTGCCCAGGTCGACCCAGGTGTCTTTCCAGTTGGCCCAGCTGTCTGGCATGCCCACGCTGTTTACCGCGCCCTCGGACTTGGCGGCGGCTTCCAGGCTTTTCAGGTCGGTATCGGCGGCCATGGCAAGGTTAGCCAGAGCAATGGTCGATCCCAGGATTGAAGCTAGCAACAGGCGTTTCATTCGACGCTCCTTCGTGTTGAGGGTGTTGGTCTAGATCAGCAATAGCCAAGCCAAGTTAGCGGTAATGGATGACAATTTTGTGTCGGACCGCTCTGGCACGCCGCCCGGCAAAAGTTCCCAGGGCGAGCGTCCAGCAAGCGTAGACCATGGATAAGTGCTTGATTTAAAAAATATCGTTGGCCGCACACGGTTGGCATGAGGCGTGCAAAAGCACAGCCGTGTCATCCAATAGTCATCTAGGCTGGCTAGGGTTATTTGTAGGTTTCGGGCAGTTTCGGCGCTCGAGTCGGCTCCGAAATGGGGCTGGACTAGTCCAGATGAGGGCAATTAATGCGAGACGAGGCGCCCCGTGCCGTGACAGCGATCTGTCGCGCACTGGAAGAACAGATAGAGCATGGCCTGCTGCCCTCGGGCAGCAAGTTGCCGGCCGAGCGCAAACTGAGCGAGGTGTTCGACACCACGCGCATTACCTTGCGCGAAGCCTTGGGCCAGTTGGAAGCTCAAGGCCTGATTTACCGGGAAGAGCGCCGTGGCTGGTTTGTGTCGCTGCCACGCCTGGCCTACAACCCGCTGGTGCGTAGCCACTTTGACGCTATGGTCGGCGAACAAGGGCGCACGCCTTCCACCGAAGTGATTGCCGCACGGCTGTTGCCAGCGCCTGCGGCAATTTGCGATTTGCTTGAACTGCCGGCGTTATCCAGCGTGATTCAGATTCGCCGCGCACGGCGCGTCGATGGCCGGCTGGTGCTGTACGTCGAGCATTACCTGAACCCGGCGTACTTCCCCGGCATTCTCGATTTTGACCTGACCTTGTCGCTGACTGAGCTATACGCCCGCGAATACGGCATTCATTACGGCCGCGTGCGCTTTGACATGGTGCCCACGGCGTTGCATCTGGAAGCGGCGGCGGCCTTGAAGGTGTCGGTGGGCAGCCCGGCGCTGCGCATTACCCGTGTGAACCGCGACCAGCACGGTCGCTTGATTGACTGCGACATCGAATGCTGGCGGCACGACGCGATTCACGTGAGTGTGGAAGTGCCGGAGTAGGGAGGGTTCATTCCTTGTGGGAGCGGCTGGGCGGCACTCCGATTAGCCGCGATGTTTTTAACAGCATCGCGGCTCATCGGGATGCCGCCCAGCCGCTTCTACAGGATTTAGGCTCGGGTTTAGAACAACTCGGTCGCGTAAAACGCCGTGAGCACTTTCACCAGATGCTCAAGGTCATGGCTGCCCGCCAGTTCGCGAATGGAGTGCATGGCGAAGGTCGGCAGGCCGATGTCGACGGTGCGCACGCCCAGGTTGCTGGCGATGATGGGGCCGATGGTTGAGCCGCAGCCCATGTCGCTGCGCACCACGAAGCTTTGAACGGGCACTTCTTCGGCCAGGCATAAATGGCGGAAGAAGCCGGCGGTTTCGCTGCTGGTGGCGTAGCGCTGGTTGCTGTTGACCTTGATCACCGGACCGGCGTTGAGCTTCGGGCCGTGGTTGCCGTCGTGTTTGTCGGCGTAGTTGGGGTGCACGCCGTGGGCGTTGTCGGCCGACACCAGCAGCGATTTCTGGATCACTCGCACAAAGTCTTCGTCTTGCGGCAGCACGCGGCGCAGCACTTGCTCGAGCATCGGACCATCGGCGCCGCAGCAGGAACTGGAGCCGACTTCTTCGTGGTCGGTGCAGATGAGGAAGCAGCTTTCTTCGTCGGCGCTGTGCAGCAGCGCTTGCAGGCCGGCGAAGCACGACAGCAGATTGTCGAGACGTGCGCCGGCGATGAAGTCGGCATTCAGGCCAATAACGGCGGCGTCCTGGGTGTCGTAGAAGCTCAGCTCGTAATCGAGCACCGCGTCGGCATTCAGGCCGTGTTCGCGACCGAGCTGATCGGCGAGCAGGGCGCGGAAGTCGTAGCGTTCGTCCCCTGCAACCTGGGCCAGAATCGGCGGCAATTCGTTCTGCGGGTTGATCGCCCAGCCCTGGTTCGCTTCACGGTTCAGGTGAATGGCCAGGTTGGGAATGGTGGCGATGGGCACCAGAAAGTCGATGAGCTGGCTTTCAACCTTGCCGTCGCGGCGGAAGGTGACGCGCCCGGCCAACGACAAGTCGCGGTCGAACCACGGCGCGAGCAGGGCGCCGCCATACACTTCCACGCCCAACTGCAAGAAGCCTTGGCGCTGCAATTCCGGCTGCGGTTTTACCCGCAGGCAGGGGCTGTCGGTGTGCGCGCCAACCAGGCGCAAACCGCCTTCCAGCGCTGGGCGCTTGCCGAGCTTGAACGCGATAATGGAGGAGTCGTTACGGGTAACGTAGTAGCGGCCACCGGCTTCGGTGTGCCAGGTTTCCCGCTCATTGAGGTGCACATAACCGGCCGTTTCCAGGCGCATGGCCAGGCTGGCGGTGGCATGAAACGGCGTTGGCGAGGCCTTGAGAAAGTCGATCAGGCCCTGATTCAATTCTTCGCGCATAAGGCACTCCAGGCGGCAATGCGCGGAGTTTACCGTATACCGCCGCAGGCTTCAGCCGATCACCAGCTTGCCGCTGAGAAACACGTCACGACGCTCTTTGCGGCCCACTTTCTCGTGCTTGGCGAGCTGGTACACCGCGTCGAAGCGGGCGCGGTCCAGCGGCCCTTGCGTGGCAATGAACGCCTCCACCAGCGCGTCGTAGTGCCGTTCGATAATGAACTTGTGGATCTCGCGGTAATAGAAGAAGCCCATCTGGAAACCCAGGGTTTCGCTGAAGTATTCCGAACGGTGGGAGAAACCGTTTTCCAGGTCGATGGCGTGCGCGGTGGTACCGTCCGCGCTAATCATCACGTTGCCTACCCAAAAATCCATATGGGTAATGTTTTTCTCGATCAGGCTGCCGAGCAGGGCGAAGGCGGTGGCAATGAACTGATTCACCGCTTCCGGGTTTTGCTTGAGCCACAAGTGGCCGTCGACCAGATCGTTCAGCAGCCCGGTGAGCAGGAACAGTTCACGGGTAATGCCGAGCCCGGATTTGGTATGACCGAAGCCCACCAGCGGCGGCACCTGCGCGCCACGGCGATTGGCTTCGGCGGTGTTGATCAGCTCTTCGATGGCCCAGTCATAGCGCCCATCGCGATGGGTTTTGCGCCAGGTAACACGCAGCTTGGACTTGATGTCAGTGAGCGGCTGAATCTTGGCGAACAACGCTTTGCTGCCCGCGCAGAAAGGGCGGCTGTAGCGTTTGTGGTTGGCGTTCTTGCGGCCATGCACCAATTGCTCCAGGGCTTGCAGCGCGGAAGCATCAGGCGCTTCGCGCAGGAACAACGTGGTGTTCTGGAATTGCACGGGGAAGGGGTAGTCGCGATGAAGCTGTTGAATAAACATTGCGCCAGCCTCCGTGCTGGTGACGAGTGAAAGGGCGCCATTATGAGGCCATCACTGTTGCTTTCTGCAATGTTTTGTAACGCGAGTGACACAACATCCTGATATGGGTCAGGCCGGTGTGGTACTCAGCCCCATCTTTTCATTAATCAGAACGGCGCTAGGCATTCAAAGCGCAAACGCTCGCCGGTTTTGGGATGCGTGAAGGCCAACATTGCCGCATGCAGACACAAGCGCGGATAGGCGGCCAGCGCCTGTGGGTGGGCGTACAAGCCGTCGCCCAGCAGCGGATGGCCGATGGACAACATGTGCACGCGCAATTGGTGCGAGCGGCCGGTGATGGGGGTTAGCTCGACACGAGCCCAGTCGCCGCAGCGCTCGAGCACGCGCCAGAAGGTCAGGGCGTTGCGGCCGTGTTCGTGGTCAACCACATGGCGAGGTTTGGTCGGTGGGTCGTAGCGCAGGGGCAGATCGATGCTGCCGCTGTCCAGTTCCGGCTGGCCCCAGCACAAGGCGATATAGGCTTTTTCGGTTTCGCGGTCATGGAACTGGCGCGACAGCTCGCGGTGGGTGTCGGTATCGCGGGCCAGCAGAATCAGGCCCGAGGTTTCCCAGTCCAGGCGGTGCACGATGCGCGCTTCGGGGTAACCGTTTTCTTGCAAGCGGGTGATCAAGCAATCCTTGTTGTCGTCCGCGCGCCCAGGCACCGAGAGCAGCAGGGTGGGCTTGTTGACCAGCAGGATCTGTTCGTCCTGGTAGACGATTTCAACGTTCGACAGCGGCATGCAGAGGCCCTACAAAAACACATTCGCAAAAAACGACAACGGCGGCCGAAGCCGCCGTTATCTGAACCCTTCGAATCAACGATCCGGCAGGGTGATGTTGAGCTCGAGAATCGAACAGCTGCCTTGGTTTTCCAGGGCAACCTGCACTTGATCCGAGTCGATGTTCACGTATTTGCGGATCACTTCAACCAGCTCTTGCTGCAAGGCCGGCAAGTAGTCCGGTTTGCTGCGCTGGCCGCGCTCGTGGGCGACGATGATCTGCAGACGCTCTTTCGCAATCGAGGCGGTGGTCTCTTTTTTACGCTCGCGAAAGAAGTCGAAAATATTCATTCGCGACCTCCGAACAGGCGTTGCATGAAGCCCTGCTTTTTAACGTCGAGGAAACGGTGCGCGACTTCTTTGCCCAGCAGGCGGTCGACGGCATCGCTGTAAGCTTGGCCGGCGTCGCTCTGGTCATCGAGAATTACCGGCACGCCCTGGTTGGACGCCTTGAGTACCGCTTGCGACTCGGGAATAACGCCGAGCAGGCGAATGGCGAGGATTTCTTCAACGTCTTCGACGCCAAGCATTTCGCCTTTCTGCACGCGCTCTGGGTTGTAGCGAGTCAGCAACAGGTGTTCTTTGATCGGGTCTTCGCCCAGTTCGGCGCGGCGCGACTTGCTGGCCAGCAGGCCGAGCATGCGGTCGGAGTCACGTACCGAGGACACTTCCGGGTTGGTTACGACGATGGCTTCATCGGCGAAGTACATCGCCAGGTGAGCGCCTTTTTCGATACCGGCTGGCGAGTCGCAAACCACGTATTCGAAGGTCTGGCGCAGCTCGTTGATGATTTTTTCCACGCCTTCTTTGGTCAGCGCGTCTTTGTCGCGGGTTTGGCTGGCGGCCAAAACGTAGAGGTTTTCCAGGCGTTTGTCTTTGATCAGCGCTTGAGTCAGGGTGGCTTCGCCGTTAACGACGTTAACGAAGTCGTACACAACGCGGCGTTCACAGCCCATGATCAGATCGAGGTTACGCAGACCGACGTCGAAGTCGACGATGACAGTCTTGTGCCCACGCAGGGCGAGGCCGGTACCGATGGCGGCGCTGGTGGTGGTTTTACCGACGCCACCTTTGCCGGATGTGACTACGAGGATCTTGGCCAAGGTGATTCACCCCAAATATGAAGAAATGCGGGAATCTGGCGCCAACGAAAAGGTGGCTTCCAGATGCCCGTTTTGTGTCCTGAAAAGTGGCCGCAGTATCCGTTAAAGCCGGGTGATGTTCAACACGTCACCGGTCAGGCTGACCTGAACTGCATCGCCCCATAGCGGGTCGCGGCGCAGGTCTTCAGCGACCTTGTATTGCCCTGCAATCGAGAGCATTTCGGCGCCCAACTGCTGGCAGAAAATCCGCGCTTTGGTGTCGCCTTTTACCCCGGCCAGAGCACGGCCGCGCATGGGCGCGTAAACATGGATGTTGCCGTCAGCGAGAAGTTCCGCACCGGCACTGACGGGTGCTAGCACGATCAAATCGCCACCCTGGGCATACACCTGCATACCGCCACGCACGGGTGAATTGATAACTTTGGTCGGTTTAACCACAGGCTCTGGCGGTTTTTCCGCCTTCTTTTTCGCCGTGATCTCCACCGGTTCTACGAGCTTTTCCCGTGCGCCGGAAGGCGGTAGCACCGGGATGTCGAGGGCCAGGGCGGCGGCGATGTCTTCTTCACGGTTGGCGCGAATGGCCAGGGTGCGCAAACCATGGCGACGGCACAGCGCCATCAGCTCGCCAAGGTCGAGAATCCCTTCGGCGGCGGGCAGTTTGTCTAGCGCGAGCACGAGCGGAATGTTGCTGAAGAAGTTCGGCGCCTGGGCAACCTTTTCGGCCAGTTGCTGTTCCAGGCGCTCAAGATCATTGTGCGCAAGCTCGAGCACCGTGATGGCGAGCATGCTGCCTTTGAGCTGGAATACGGGGTCTTGGTTGAGCAGATCGGCTTGGCTCATGGGGTGCCTGATGGCCTTAATAATGTGCTGATGTCGGAAATAACTAACGGGCCGGCGCGCTGGCGGGCGGCCCCGAATAAGACCGGACTTATAGCGAGAACGCGGTTGGGCCGCAACCCGCGTGCAGTCCTGTAGAATGCGCGCCTTTGTTTGATTTTCGGAAAGCTCGATGGATCGTCCACAGTTTCGCCGCCAATTTCTTCATCCGCGTTACTGGCTGCTTTGGCTCGGCCTCGGTTTGCTGTGGCTGTTGGTGCAGTTGCCGTATCCGCTGCTGCTGGGGTTGGGCCGGGGGCTTGGTTGGATCATGTATGCGGGCGCCCGCTCTCGTCGCGAGATTGCGGCGCGCAACCTTGAGTTGTGCTTCCCACAGATGTCGGCCAGCGAACGCAAAAAGCTGCTGAAAGAAAACTTCGCCTCCACCGGTATCGCCTTTTTTGAAATGGCCATGAGCTGGTGGTGGCCGACCAAACGCCTGGCGCGCCTGGCCCACATTGAAGGGCTGGAGTATTTGCAGGAAGCGCAGCTGCAAGGGCAGGGCGTGATTCTGATGGCGGTGCACTTCACCACGTTGGAAATTGGCGCCGCCTTGTTGGGCCAGCGCCACACCATCGACGGTATGTACCGCGAACATAAAAACGCGGTGTTCGATTTTGTTCAGCGCCGTGGCCGCGAGCGCCATAACCAGGATGCCCAGGCCATTGAGCGCGAAGACGTGCGCGCCATGCTCAAAGTGCTGCGTGCCGGCCGCGCCATCTGGTACGCCCCGGATCAGGATTACGGCCTCAAGCAAAGCGTGTTCGTGCCGCTGTTTGGCATTACTGCCGCCACCGTTACGGCCACCAGCAAGTTCGCCCGCCTGGGCCGTGCGCAGGTGATGCCGTTCACGCAGAAACGTCTGCCCAACGGCGGCGGCTATAAATTGGTGATACATCCGCCACTGCGCAATTTTCCTGGCGAGTCCGAGGAAGAAGACTGCCTGCGGGTGAATCAGTGGGTGGAGCGGGCCATTCTCAGTTGCCCCGAACAATACTTGTGGGCGCACCGTCGTTTTAAAACGCGGCCACCGGGGCAGGCGAAGCTTTACGGCAAACGCTGAATCGCACGAGCTGCTCACACAATCGCGACGCACTTCTATACTCGCGAAAACCCCCGCAGAGAGGCTTCGATGAATCTGGCGCACGATCCAAGCAAACCGGTGACTGGCCTGATTCTCTCTGGCGGTGGAGCGCGAGCGGCTTATCAGGTGGGCGTGCTGGCGGCGATTGCCGACTTGCTGCCCGACACCACGCAAAATCCCTTTCCCGTTATCGTCGGCACGTCGGCCGGCGCCATCAACGCCGTGGGCCTGGCGTGCGGTGCGTTGCAGTTCAATGAAGCGATTAAACGCCTGACCCATGTGTGGCAAAACTTCCACACGCATCAGGTGTACCGCAGTGATTTTTCCGGCGTCGTGCGTCAAGCCAGTCGCTTCTTTGGCCATAGCCTGCTGGGCCTGGGGAAACGGGCGCCGGTAGCGCTGCTCGACAGCTCTCCATTGGGCGGGCTGCTGGCTGAAAACCTCGACTTCACCGGAATCGCCGCCGCCGTGCGTATGCGAAAGCTGCGTGCCGTGGCAGTGACTGCCTTTGGCTACGACTCTGGCCAGGCGGTGACGTTCTACCAGGGGCGCGCCGCCATCGACCCTTGGTTTCGTCATCGCCGCGTGGGAGTGCCGACGCGTTTGCAGCTCGAACATCTGTTGGCCAGCGCGGCGATTCCGCTGATATTCCCGCCGGTGAAAATCAATCGGGAATATTTTGGCGACGGTGCCATGCGCTCATCCGCCCCCATCAGCCCGGCGCTGCACTTGGGCGCCAACCGCGTGCTGGTGGTCGGTGTGAGTGGCAACGCCAATCCGCATAACGTGCCAACCCGCACGAAAGTGGCGGGGCCGCCGAGTCTGGCGCAGGTCAGCGGCCATTTGCTCAACAGCACCTTTATCGACAGCCTGGAAAGCGACATCGAGCTGCTCGAACGCATGAACCAGATGTGCCGCTTGCTGCCCGCTGACTTGCCGGCGAAAAGTTCGGCAATCAAGCCGGTAGACGTATTGGTGATTTCCCCCAGCCAGCCGCTGGACCACATCGCCGCCCGCCATTGGCACGAGCTGCCGCGCACCCTGCGCATGTTTTTGCGCGGGCCGGGAGCGAAGAAAGCCGGTGGGGCGGGGGTGCTGAGTTACTTGCTGTTCGAGTCGGGTTATTGCAATGAGCTGATCGAACTGGGGTATCAGGACGCCATGGCCAAGAAGGCCGAGTTGGTGCGTTTTCTGGGGTTGGAACCGCAGGTGGCGCAGTCGTTGGCGCCGGAGCTGAGCCGTTAGCGAGCGGCCCTTTGGGCTTCGCCGAAGCGAAGCCCAACACAATCTTTACTCAGCCACCTGCAACTTGCGCGCTTCGGTGTACACGTAACGCACTTTCTCGTACTCGAACGGCGAGTTGGTCTGGCCGTAGCGGAAGGTGGTCACGTAGCGGCGGTCGATGGAGCGCAGCAGGAACAATTCCGGGTGGTCCTGGCTGATTTCGGCCACGTTGAGGAAGTTGATCTGGTTTTCCAGCGTGAAGTCTGCCAGCAACCCACCGGTATCACGCAGGTTCGAAGGGCCGAGAATCGGCAACATCACGTACGGACCCGCAGGCACGCCATAGAAGCCCAGCGTCTGGCCGAAGTCTTCCGACTGTTTAGGCAAACCCATCATGGTCGCGGGGTCCCACAGGCCCACCACGCCAATGGTGGTGTTCAGCAGCAGGCGGCCGGTGGTTTCCAGTGAGCGCTGACCTTTGAACTGCAGCAGGCTGTTGACCAGGTTGGGGATGTCGCCAATGTTGCTGAAGAAGTTGCTCACGCCACTGCGCACGAACTGCGGGGTAACGTAGCGATAGCCTTCCACAACCGGCAGGAACACCCACTCATCGAAGCGGTAGTTGAAGTGGTAAATGCGCCGGTTCACCGATTCCAGCGGGTCGTACACGTTCAAGGCGTCGAGGGTCGAGCGTTCGAATTCGTGCTGGTCCAGGCCGGCGTTGAATTTCAGCGCTTTGAGCGGCTCGGTGAAGCCATCCGCGTCGGCAGCCGGCGCGGTCGTCGGTGTTTGTGGGTCGGCAGCCTGCGCCGCGCCAGTGGCCAGCAACAGAGCCAGCAGCAAGGAAGTCTTGGTCATTTCAGCAGCTCCAGCATGGCGGCGGTATTTACGCGGTAGTTGAGGTTGCCGCAGTGCCCGCCGTGCGGGTAAACGGTCAAACGGTCGCCCATCGTTCTGCGTAAAAAGCCCAGGTCGCCGGGGCCGAGAATCACGTCATCCTTGTTGTGCATCACCAGCACCTTGTCGCTGGTTTTCAGGTAATCCTCCAGCGCGTACAAGCTCACCTGATCGATCAGTTGCAGCAAGCTGCCGCCGTCGGTGCGCGCGCGCCACATGGGAATCAGTTGCTCGCGAATGTAGCAGTCGAAGTCGCACTGCAGGGCTTTGCGGAAATACGGGGTCAGGCTGGTGCCTTCGCTGATCGGGGTTTCCGGCGGGGTGATGAGGCCGCGGCGGTTGATCAGGTCAGACGTAAAGGCGATGTCGGCCGAGGAGAAGCGGAACGAAGTGCCGATCAGCATCGCCAACTGCTCGTCAGACAGGTGCTCTTTGGACTGTTGCAGGTCGTAGAGCATCGCATCGTTGATGTCAATGTAACCCTTCTGCTGGAAGTAGCGGGTCAGCTTGCTCAGCACCGTGTCATAAAAGGTGCTGCTGTTGGACACGCCCTTTACCTCGGTTTGCACCAGGCGATCGAGGTTGGTAATCGAGGTGTAGAGGTTCACCGGCGGGTTGAGCATCAACACTTTCTTGAAGTTGAAGCTGCGCCGGGTTTCATCCAGCTTGCTGACAAACGCCGCGTTCAACGCGCCCAGGCTGTAGCCGGTGAGGTAGAAGTCGGTCACTTCCACTTCCGGGTGCTGGGCACGCACCGCTTGCATCACGTTGTACAAGTCTTCAGCGTCTTCGGTGCTGACACCTGGCGTGGCGTGGCGCGAAGCGGCGGTCATGAAGTCGTAGCTGGTGGGCGAGGAGAGCTGCACGACGTGGTAGCCCGCGCCGTAGAACACCTTCTTCAGGCCTTCGGCCAGCGAGCTGGAATAATGCCCGCCGGTGCCGGCAATGATGAAAATCAGCGGCGCCGGGCCTTTTTGTTTGGCCATGCGGTAGCGCAGGGTTTTCACCGGCCAGAAGTTATCTGGCACTTCCAGTTCACGCTCGGGGCGCAGTTTGAGGTTGTAATCGGCCTGGTCGATGTCCAGGTCATCCGGCACTTGCGCGCGCAATTCCGGAGGCGTCGTGGCGATGGTCGCCTCGAACGGGTTGGTCAGTGGAAACCCATAGCTGGCCTCATCGATGTCGGCAGCCGACAACAACGGACTGAGGCATAAACCTGCCATAAGCGCAGCAAAACGTGAGAGGCGCGGCATCGCAAATCCCTTTAGAAGATAAAGTGCGGAGTGAATCTGGCGATATGACAGCAGACACGCTGGTATAGCACAGACATATTTACTCGGCTTGTTTTGCCAGCTCAGCCAGTGCTGCGCCGCTGAGTCGGTAGGTGGTCCAGTCGTCCTGCGGGCGCGCGCCAAGGCGGCGATAAAAGCCCAGCGCCGGCTCGTTCCAGTCCAGCACCGCCCACTCCAAGCGACCACAACCGCGCTCTACGGCCAGCTGCGCCAAACGTGCCAACAAGGCCTTGCCCAGCCCGGAACTGCGCGCCGCTTCGCGAACGTACAGGTCTTCCAGATAAATACCGGGCTTGCCCAGGAAGGTCGAGAAGCTGGAGAAGAACAGGGCAAACCCCTGGGGCTCGCCATCCAGCTCGCCGATCAGCACTTCGGCGAACGGGCGTGGGCCAAACAGGTTAGCCGTGAGGTCTTCGGGAGTGGCGACGGCTTGGTCGCCGAGTTTTTCATACACCGCCAACTCGTGAATCAGGCTGAGGATCAGGCCGACGTCATCGGGCGTGGCGGTGCGCAATTGAATACGGGACATACAGGCTCCTGGAATGGCGAACTGAGCGGAGCTTGCCGGCTCCCTGCGCGTGCGGCAACAGGATGATATGAAAACCGTGGCCAAGGCTTGATCTTTGGTGCTCCGGCGCTTGCATACGGCGTTCGGGCGTTTATCCTGAGCGCCGATTTATTTACCGGAGAAACCCATGTCCCGTCGTTTGCCCCTGATCGCCTTGCTGATCGTTCTGGCCCTGTGGCTGGCCGCCGCCTACGGACTGCGTTTCGCCCTGATGGAAGACAGCCAGTGGGTCGGCATTTGCGTTGACCAGGCGCAGCGCTGGGAATGCCAGGTGCGTGACGGCCTGGGGCTGTTGATTCATTTCCGTGTTATCGCCTGGGCCGGTCTGGGCGGCGCCTTGCTGGCATTCGTGGTGCCGGGCCGCGCTGGCTGGTGGCTGGCGGTTGCTGCGCTGGTGTTCGCCCTGCCGGCGCTGGTGCTGTATAGCGCCAGCCTGGCGGTGTTTGCCGTGGTGATAGCGGCATTGCGCTTGGTTCGGGCGCCGCGTCTGGCTTGAAAATATCGCGGCTAAAGCCGCTCCTACAGGTGGGCGTGATCCTGTAGGAGCGGCTTTAGCCGCGATTGCTGTTAACCAAAAAAAAACGGGGCTCATCGTGAGCCCCGTTTTTTTATTGCCTGCGTTTGGCCTAGCTGGCCGAACCCCCGCATGACGCCAGAAAAGCATCGCGGCTAAAGCCGCTCCTACAGGATGAGTGTGATTCTGTAGGAGCGGCTTTAGCCGCGATGCTGTTGACCAAAAAAAACGGGGCTCATCGTGAGCCCCGTTTTTTATTGCCTGCCTTTGGCCTAGCTGGCCCGAACCCGCAAGCTGCGCCACAGCGCGGCGACCATCAGCACACTCACCGCTGCCCAACCCAGCGCCTGCCAGTTGCCCAGGGTTTCCTGGTACAGCTGCGGCAGGATGCCGGCGCCGACGATCAGCGTCAGAAGGGCAATTTCACGGCGTGGCCCGGCCACGGGGCGGCATACGTACACCAGCGTCGGCAGCAGCAACACCATGCTTGGGAAGCAGCGGTAGCGCGGGTCGAATACCAAACCGAGCATCAGTACCGCCGCCGCGAACCCACTGGCCGCCAACCACCAGCCACCGCGCGCTTGCAGCCATTGATAGGCGCCGGCACGCCAGCCGCCCTTGCTCGACAACGCCAACGCGCCATGGGCCAGCACGATCAGGTTCAGCCCCACCAGAAATGCCGCCCACGCCCATTCGCCGATGTAGCGGCTATTAACCCGCGCCATCTCGCCCCACAGCGCAATGCTGCAAGCGCCTACAGCGGCGAGCAGCGGCAGCAGCAAGGCCGAACGGGTGGAGTTGGGGCGCCCGGCCAGCAGCAGGGTGGCGAAGAAAATCACACCGCTGACGCTCAGCCACAACGTCCAGTTGGCGAAGTTCGAGACCGGACCGGCCAGCACGTTTTTGTCTTGGCGGTCGGCGTCGTACAGGCCCCAGTAGCCGCCCATGGCGCCTTCGCTGACGCGCTTCCACGGTTGGTCGAATGCTTCGATCAGGTTGTAATTCCAGCCGTTCTTTTCGGCCATGGCCACGAAGCCACGGATGAACTTGGCTTCGTTGACGCGGCTCGGCACAGCGGTTTCGCGCTGACGGCCTTCGCTTGGCCAGCCGGTTTCGCCGATGAAAATGTCTTTGGGCGCGAACTTGCTGCCGAACACCTGACGAATTTCAGCTACGTGAGCCAGGGCTTCGTCGATGCCGGTGGGGTCATCTTCCCAGTACGGCAGCAAGTGAATGGTCAGGAAGTCTACCGCTGGCGCCACTTCCGGGTGCTTGAGCCAGAATTCCCACACGTCCGCGTAGGTGACCGGCTGCTTGATTTGCGCCTTTACGTCGCCGATCAGCTTGGCCAGTTGCGCGCCGGTGACTTCCTTGCGCAGCAAGGTTTCGTTGCCGACGATCACCGACTCCACCACATCCGGGTTCTCGTTGGCCGACTTGATCAGCGCATCGACTTCCTTCTTGGTGTCCACCGGATTGCCGTTCACCCAGGCGCCCAGCATCAGCTTCAGGCCGTGCTTGCGAGCGAGGTCGGGAATGGCTTCAAGGCCAGTCATGGAGTAGGTGCGAATGCAGTGAAAGCGCGTGGCCAGCAATGCCAGGTCGGCATCCATGCGCTCGGGACGCAGGGCGAAAGGCTGGTCGAAGGGCGACTGATCCTTGTCGAACGGCGTGTACGAGGCGCACTGCAATTTGTGCGTCGGCGTCGCTGCGTCGGGCAGTACCAACGGTTGACCCAGGCCAAACCACAGGCCGCCAATGGCGAACAGGGCAAGCAGGCAGGCGAACACATAGGGCAGGGCGGGGAAGCGAGAGGATGCGGGCATAGTTAGGCGCGTCTGGGGGCAAAGCCGCGCAGTTTACCTGCATTCGTTCTGTTTAGCGTAGAGCCGCCAATGCCGTGTGTGAGTGCATATTAATGGGCCCGGCGCAGCGGTACTTGAATGCGCGTTCAATCATAAATTTCAAGGGCTTGGAGCAGGCGTTGACGGTGCTGGATATCGACCTTGTCGTTCCTGAGTCAACGATGTCGTTTCTTCGCGGTGTTGATGTCGTTCTTGGAGCAGGTGAGCGCTGCGGTTGGGTCGATTATCAGGGCGTCGGCACACGACTGACTCAGGGCGTGGGCCAGCAGAATTTTGCGAGAGGCCCGTCCACAAGAACAACCACACAGACACAACTACCTGCCACTCGGCAGCCGCCGAGCCACACTTTTCGGGGAACAGACTTATGAGCAAAATGCGTCGGTTATTGGGTTTGGGTGCCGGTTTGGCACTGGCACTGAGCACCGGTTTGGCAGGTGCCGCCGATAAACCCACATTGAAAATCGGCTACGTCGATGGCTGGTCCGACAGCGTCGCCACCACCCACGTGGCGGCGGAAATCATCAAACAGAAACTCGGCTACGACGTGCAGCTGATGCCTGTCGCTACCGGCATCATGTGGCAGGGCGTGGCCAAAGGTCAGCTCGACGCCATGCTCTCGGCGTGGCTGCCCGTCACCCACGGCGCTTACTACGAAAAACTCAAAGACCAAGTGGTCGACCTCGGCCCGAACTTCAACGACGCCAAAATCGGTTTGATCGTGCCTGAGTACGTCACCGCGAAAACCGTAGGCGATCTGCAAGCGCAAAAAGACGCCTTCGGCGGCCGCATCGTCGGCATCGACGCTGGCTCAGGGGTGATGCTGAAAACCGACCAGGCCATCAAAGACTACGGCCTGGAGTACAAACTGCTCGCCAGCTCCGGCAGCGCCATGACCGCCGAACTGGCCCGCGCCATCCGCTCGGAAAAACCGATCGCGGTCACCGGCTGGATTCCGCACTGGATGTTCGCCAAGTGGAAACTGCGTTTCCTCGAAGACCCGAAAAACGTTTATGGCGCAGCCGAAC
The DNA here is from genome assembly GCF_979258585.1 of Pseudomonas sp. AC136. Taxonomy (NCBI): domain Bacteria; kingdom Pseudomonadati; phylum Pseudomonadota; class Gammaproteobacteria; order Pseudomonadales; family Pseudomonadaceae; genus Pseudomonas; species Pseudomonas sp. AC136. The sequence goes on along the minus strand of NZ_OZ409865.1, from coordinate 1,676,505 downwards.
ACGTCGACAGCGTGGCCAACCCTGGCCTGGAAGCCAAAGCACCGACCGTGGTGGCCTTCTTGAAGAAATTCAACTGGACCCCCGACGAAATCGGCAGCGTGATGCTGGCCGTGGAAGAGGGCGCCAAGCCAGCCGAAGCCGCGAAAAAATGGGTGGCAGAGCACCCGGATCGCGTGGATGGCTGGTTGAAATAAGGGTAATTGCGCTTGGCACGAAGCCGCTCACTTGAGCGGCTTTGTTGTTTTGGGGCATGCCAGCCGCTACTACAGGAACGTGGAATCTGTGGGAGCGGCTTTAGCCGCGATGCTTTTAAATGTTTCGAATAAGACTAAGGTCGTCTGTCTTCCGGCCCTGAGCGAACTATTGTTAGCTCACCAGCAACCCGTGCTGCGGAGGATAAAAATAAAATGAACGACAGCATCTACGAGCGGATTGAGCAAAGTCCGCGTTTCAAAGAGTTGGTAGCCAAGCGCGAGCGCTTCGCCTGGATACTTTCCGCCATCATGCTTGGCCTCTACGTGGCCTTCATTCTGATCATTGCCTTCGACCCCAGCCTGTTCGGTACGCCGATCAGCGAAGGGTCGCCCACCACCTGGGGTATTCCAGCCGGTATCGGTTTGATTCTCTCTGCCTTCGTGCTGACCGGTATCTATGTGTACCGCGCCAACGGCGAGTTCGATGACATGAACCAGGCGATTCTGGACGAGGTGAAAAATGATCGCGCGTAACCTTGCGGCGTGCGCCTTGCTCGCCTTCGCTCCCGCCCTCTGGGCTGCCGATGCCATTAGCGGCGCGGTGCAGCGGCAACCGATCAACGTGGCGGCCATCGTCATGTTCGTGGCGTTTGTCGGTGCCACCTTGTTCATCACCTACTGGGCGTCCAAGCGCAATAACTCCACCGCTGACCATTACGCGGCGGGCGGCAAAATCACCGGCTTCCAGAACGGTTTGGCGATTGCCGGCGACTACATGTCGGCGGCCTCCTTCCTGGGTATTTCCGCGCTGGTGTACACCTCCGGCTACGACGGTTTGATCTACTCCATCGGCTTCTTGGTGGGCTGGCCGATCATTCTGTTCCTGATCGCTGAGCGTCTGCGCAACCTGGGCAAATACACCTTTGCCGACGTGGCGTCATACCGCCTCAAGCAGAAAGAAATCCGCACCCTGTCGGCAAGTGGTTCGCTGGTGGTGGTGGCGTTCTACCTGATCGCGCAGATGGTTGGCGCCGGCAAGCTGATTCAGCTGCTGTTCGGGTTGGATTACCACGTGGCGGTGATTCTGGTCGGCATTCTGATGGTGCTGTACGTGCTGTTCGGCGGCATGTTGGCCACCACCTGGGTACAAATCATCAAAGCCGTGCTGCTGCTCTCGGGCGCTTCGTTCATGGCGCTGATGGTGATGAAAACCGTCAACTTCGACTTCGGTACGCTGTTCTCCGAAGCCGTGAAAGTGCACGCCAAAGGCCAGGCAATCATGAGCCCCGGTGCGCTGGTGAGTGACCCGATTTCGGCGATCTCCCTCGGCTTGGCGCTGATGTTCGGTACCGCCGGTTTGCCGCACATCCTCATGCGCTTCTTCACCGTGAGCGATGCCAAGGAAGCCCGCAAAAGCGTGTTCTACGCCACCGGCTTCATCGGCTACTTCTACATCCTGACCTTCATCATCGGCTTCGGCGCGATCTTGCTGGTGAGCACCAACCCGGCGTTCAAAGATGCAGCCGGCGCGTTGCTGGGCGGTAACAACATGGCGGCGGTGCACTTGGCCAACGCCGTGGGCGGCAGTCTGTTCCTGGGCTTCATCTCGGCCGTAGCGTTCGCCACCATTCTGGCTGTGGTTGCGGGCTTGACCCTGGCCGGCGCCTCGGCGGTGTCGCATGACATTTATGCCAGCGTCATCAAAGGCGGCAAAGCCAACGAAAAAGATGAACTGCGCGTATCGAAGATCACCACCATCGCCCTCGGCGTTCTCGCTATCGGCCTGGGCATTCTCTTCGAGAAACAGAACATCGCCTTTATGGTGGGCCTGGCGTTCTCCATTGCTGCGAGCTGCAACTTCCCCGTGCTGTTCCTTTCCATGTACTGGAAAAACCTCACTACCCGCGGCGCGATGGTGGGTGGTTGGTTGGGGCTGCTGACGGCCGTGGGCCTGATGATTCTCGGCCCAACCATCTGGGTTCAGGTGCTGGGTAACGCCAAGGCCATTTTCCCCTACGAATACCCGGCGTTGTTCTCGATGTTCGTCGCGTTCGTGGGCATCTGGTTCTTCTCGATCACCGACAAATCCACCTCGGCCAGCGAAGAGCGTGCGCGCTTCCTGCCGCAATTCGTTCGCTCGCAAACCGGCCTGGGTGCCAGTGGTGCAGCGGCGCATTGATCGACATAGCTTCTGAGTGATTTTGGGCAGCCTTCGGGCTGCCTTTTTTTATGAGCGCATGGCGGTTATAGCTGCTCCTACCCACTTTGTAGGAGCGGCTTTAGCCGCGATGCTTTTAAATTTTCACACGCAAATCGCGATCGAGCGAGCTAGAGACGGGCAAGGCAAAAACGGGTTTTCAAGCGCAGTTGGCTGTAGCCAATGAGCATTGAAAGCCCGTTTTTAACGCCGCCCGGCCGACGCGCAGCCGATCGCCAGGCATAAAAAAGCCCCGCACTAGGCGGGGCTTTTTATGCCGGCGAGGAACTAGATCCTGCCAAGCAGCGCCAAAATGATCACGATGATCAAAATGGTGCCCAGAATGCCCGACGGGCCATAGCCCCAGCTTCTGGAGTGCGGGTACAGCGGCAGGCCGCCGACGAGGAGAAGAATAAGTACCACGATCAAAATTGTGCTGAGGCCCATGGGTGTATTCCTTGTTCTAGACCGTTGAATGCAACTTCCTTCGGAGGCCGTGCAACCGTTGCGCTTGCCTCGTCTACTTAGTACGACTAAGCGAGCTTTCTAATAATTCAGGTTATTTCTGCGCAATGCAGGAGGAGGGAAGATGGCGTTTCGCCTGGCCGCTGATGCCGTGGTGCTGGTGCACCTGTTGTTCATTCTGTTTGTACTGTTCGGCGGGCTGCTGGTGTTGCGCTGGCGCTGGGTCATGGCGCTGCACCTGCCTGCGGTGGCGTGGGGCGCCGCCGTGGAATTTCTGCACCTGTATTGCCCACTTACGCCGCTGGAAAACCAGCTGCGCCAGGCCGCCGGCCAGCAGGGTTACGACGGCGGTTTTATTGAGCATTACCTCATTCCCCTGATTTACCCGCGCGGCCTGACTGCCGAGATGCAGCTGGGGTTCGGCGCTGTGGTGCTGGTGCTGAATATCGCCGTGTACGCCTATGTGATTCGCGGCGCCGTGCAGGCAAAAAAGGCCCAGGCATGAGCACGGTTTGCTTCGCTCATTCAGCAGCCTAATGGTGCGTGGGCCGGGGGATTGCGTTCGCTACACTGGCATCACTCCTCACCCATGACACCTATAAGAAAAGGCAGCCTTACTATGCAAAATCGCATGATGATCACCGGCGCGGGTTCTGGCTTGGGCCGCGAAATCGCGTTGCGTTGGGCGCGCGAAGGCTGGCAATTGGCGCTGTCCGATGTCAGCGAGCCGGGCCTGGCAGAAACCCTGAAGCTGGTGCGCGAAGCCGGCGGCGATGGCTTTACCCTGCGTTGCGACGTGCGCGATTACAGCCAGCTCACCGCCCTGGCGCAGGCATGCGAAACCAAGTTTGGTGGCGTCGATATCATCGTCAACAACGCTGGCGTCGCCTCGGGCGGCTTCTTCAGCGACCTGTCGCTGGAAGACTGGGACTGGCAGATTTCCATCAACCTGATGGGCGTGGTCAAAGGCTGCAAAGCCTTCCTGCCGCTGCTGGAACGCAGTAAAGGTCGGATCATCAACATCGCCTCTATGGCCGCGTTGATGCAGGGCCCGGCGATGAGCAACTACAACGTGGCCAAGGCCGGCGTGGTGGCGTTGTCGGAAAGCTTGCTGGCCGAACTCAAGCAGCAGGAAATCGGTGTGCACGTGGTGTGCCCATCGTTCTTCCAGACCAACCTGATGGATTCGTTCCGCGGCCCGACCCCGACCATGAAAGCCCAAGTCGGCAAACTGCTCGAAAGCAGCCCCATCAGCGCGGCCGACATTGCCGACTACATCTTCAGCTCGGTGGCCAACAACGAGTTCATGATTCTGCCGCACGAGCAAGGCCGCATGGCCTGGGCCGTTAAGCAGAAGAACCCGGAGCTGCTGTACAACGAAATGGCCGTGATGGCCGAGAAGATGCGCGCCAAAGGCAAGTAAGTCGTGTGCTGTTAACTTGTCTGGCCGGTCAATTTTTTTGCCGGCCAGGCTTGTTCGTCACCGCCCTTGAATAGTAGGGTTGCTGGCCCGGCCTGCCTGGTCGTCGCCACGTTGACTATTCCTGTGAAACCCATCTCTCGGGGCCTGCTCTTTGTCGCCCTGGTGCTGGCCGCAATCAATTTGCGCCCTGGCATCACCTCCCTCGCTCCGCTCATCGAACAGATCGCCAATGAACTGTCGTTGAGTCGCGGCCTTATCGCCTTGACCACCGCCTTGCCCGTGTTGTGCATGGGTTTGCTCGCGCCTTTTGCGCCGCGCCTCGCCGTGCGTTTCGGCCTGGAGCGCACCATTACCGGCTGCATGGCATTGATCGGCGGCGCCTTGCTGCTGCGTCTGGCCAGCCATAACAGCGTGGTTTTAATCGGCAGTGCGGTGTTTGTCGGCGCCGGCATTGCCGTGGCGGGGCCGCTGCTTTCCGGTTTTATCAAGCGCCACTTTGTCGGCAAGGTCGGCCGCGTGGTGGCCTGGTATTCCTTGAGCATGACCATCGGCGGTGCCGGCGGCGCGGTATTGACCGGGCCGATGACCGGCCTGCTCGACGAGCGCTGGCATTGGGGGCTGGCGATCTGGGCGGTGCCGGCGCTGGTTGCCGTGCTGCTCTGGCTGTGGGTGCCAAACAAACAGGAAGACCCGGCCGAGGTTGGCGGCGGCGGTGGCTTGCCGTGGCGCGAACCGCGCGCCTGGGTGATTACCGGTTTCTTCGCCATTCAGGCCGGGCTGTTTTACACGCTCACCACCTGGCTGACGGCGCGTTATCACGAAGTCGGCTTCGACGCTTCGCAGAGCAACACCTTGTTCAGCTCGTTCATGATGATCGGCCTGCCCAGCGCCTTCGTGCTGCCATGGCTGGCCCAGCGCTACGACAATCGCGCGCAGCTGCTGCTGGTCTGTGCCATCACCTCAAGCCTGTGCCTGGGCATGATTTCCTTTATGCCGCAGCTGCTGCCGCAGGTTGTTGCGCTGCTGTTGGGCTTTGCCTTGAGCGGCTCGTTTGCGTTGTCGTTGGTGCTGCCGATGTACGAAGTGAACACGCCGCTGGCCGTCAGCCGATGGACTGCCATGATGCTGTGCGCCGGTTACAGCATCAGCAGTTTCACGCCGATTCTGACTGGCCTGGTGCGCGATTTGACCGGCAGTTATCAGGTGCCGTTTATCGTCCTCACCGGGCTGGCCGCCAGCATGATCGTTCTGGCTGTGCTGCTTCGTCCGCGTGCCGCATCGCTCGCTGCCCAGTAACAATTTGCCGCACCGGCCCGCATCCCGCGCGGGCTGTGGGGTTTATGACCGTGTCGTGACGGTTTTTCTCTGCTAGCGTTACCAGCCAGCAGTTTGAGGATTTTCACACTGCGGTTATCTGGCATAATCGCGCCCCCTTTCGACCTGAACAGAAAACCACATGTTCGATCTTTTCAGCGGGCTGGAACCCTGGGTACTCATCAGCCTGATCCTGGCCCTGGCATTCGTCCTGTTCTTCGAGTTCATCAACGGCTTCCATGACACCGCCAACGCGGTGGCAACCGTTATCTACACCAAAGCCATGCCGCCCCATCTGGCGGTGATGCTCTCCGGTGTTTTCAACTTCCTCGGTGTGTTGCTCGGCGGCGTTGGCGTGGCGTATGCCATTGTTCACTTGCTGCCGGTCGAACTGCTGATCAACGTAAACACCGGCCACGGCCTGGCCATGGTGTTCTCGTTGCTGGCAGCGGCCATCACCTGGAACCTCGGCACCTGGTACTTCGGTATTCCAGCGTCCAGCTCGCACACCTTGATCGGCTCGATTCTTGGTGTCGGCCTGGCCAATGCGCTGATCAGCGATATCCCGCTGGCAGACGGCGTGAACTGGCAGAAAGCGATTGATATCGGCATGTCGCTGATCGCCTCGCCCATTGCCGGCTTTGCGGTCGCGGCGCTGGTACTGCTGGGCCTGAAATGGTGGCGCCCGCTGTCGAAGATGCACAAAACCCCGGAACAGCGCCGCAAGATCGACGACAAGAAACACCCGCCATTTTGGAATCGCCTGGTGCTGGTGTTGTCGGCCATGGGCGTGAGTTTTGTACACGGCTCCAACGATGGGCAGAAAGGCATCGGCCTGATCATGCTGGTGCTTATCGGTATTGTGCCGGCGCAGTTCGTTCTGGACCTCAACAGCACCACCTACCAGATTGAACGCACCCGTGATGCCACCATTCACCTGAGCCAGTTCTACGACCGCAATCGCGAAAGCCTCGGTGAATTCCTGGCGCTGGGCAAAGGCGACACCGCCGAGATGCCGGAACTGTTCCGCTGCAACCCGCAGCAAACCGAAGCCACCATCGCCGGTCTGTTGAAAGACCTCAAAGGCGTGAGCGACTACCACAGCCTGGAAGCCGATACCCGCATTCAAGTGCGCCGCTACCTGCTGTGCCTGGACGACACCGCGAAGAAAGTCGGCAAGCTCGACGCCCTGGACTCGCGGGAAAAATCCGACCTCGACAAGCTGCGTAAAGACCTCACCGCCACCACCGAATACTCGCCGTTTTGGGTCATTCTGGCCGTGGCGCTGGCGCTGGGTATCGGCACCATGGTCGGTTGGAAACGCGTAGTGCTGACCATTGGCGAGAAGATTGGTAAACAAGGCATGACCTACGCCCAAGGCATGTCGGCACAGATTACCGCCGCGTGCGCCATTGGCCTGGCCAACGTGTTCAGCCTGCCGGTGTCGACCACTCACGTATTGTCGTCCGGTGTTGCCGGCACAATGGTCGCGAACAAAAGCGGCCTGCAGGGCGGCACGGTGCGCAATATCTTGCTGGCGTGGTTGCTGACCTTGCCCATTTCGATGGGGCTGGCAGCCAGCCTGTTCTGGATAGCCACACGGTTCGTCGATTAATAAAAAGCCCCGCAGATGCGGGGCTTTTTTGTTAATCGACATTCGGCTTCCGGGCCGTCGGCCATGCTGCGTTGAAAGCCAACTTTAAATGCTAAAGCCCGACATTGAGTCGGGCTTTCTCATGGGTTCACGGAAGATTTTGTAGGAGCGGCTTCAGCCGCGATGCTCTTAAACACACCATCGCGGCTAATCGAAACGCCGCCCAGCGCTCCCGCTACAGCTCAACCACATGCCCTTCCTTCGGCGACACCTTGCCGTGGTACAGCTGGGCAATCAGCGCTTGCGCAGCCGGGAAGCCCTGGCTGACGACCACGTCCAGCAGCGGCGTGACCTGATCGTAAAAACGCACCAGCCCCTCTCCGATATGCTCCGACACCTTTTCTGGTCCCCAGTCAGCATTGCGTTTGCGCAGCTGAATCGGCGCGAAGAACAGTTGCGGCTGCGGCCCGGTAATGGCGGTGAGTTGGGCCGGGTCGGTGTTCTGCGCTGAGCCGGCGCAGCAGCTGTAAACCAGGTGCTCGCCGAAGTGTTGGTGGACGCGGTCGCGCAAGGCCAGGTCGCTGGAGAAGTCGACGTACAGCGTCGGTTGATCGTTGGCCAACTGCTCCAACTGCTCATACGCAACGCTCTGCTCGTAGCAGCCCAGGCCGGCGACGAACTCGGTGTTGCTGCCGGAGGTGAGTGCCACGCGCTTTACGCCTGCGTCGTTCAGGCATACGGCCGTGGCGAACGCGGTCTTGCTGGAGGCGCTGGAGAACACCAGGCGGGTGGCGCCGAAGAAGCCGTTGTCCTCGAGGAAGTCGGCCAGCATGGAGGACGTCAGAAACAGCGGCTTAAGCAGAATTTGCAAGTTTTCGGTGCGTGGGTTGTAGAACGTGTCCCAGCTGCAGCGGGTGTATTGGTTGTACGCCGAGGTCAGCACGCGGCGATGGTCGGCGCCGTCGTAGAAACCACGGTCCGTTACGCGTTCGGGCTTCATCCGTAAATGACTGGCAATGGGGAAGTAGCCATAGAAACGCTCGCCAACCGCCACGCCTTCAACCGTCGACGACACCACGTCGGCAAAACCCCACACCGGCACATGACCCAACGCCGCGTCACCGGTGGGGAAGAAGTCCCAATAATTCATCGAGTCGCCAAACGCGGCGTAGGTGATGTTGTTGGTGGTCAGCGACAGCCGATCGAGCTTGACCACCACCTCGCCAGGCCCCGCGCTGAGGTCTTCTTCGTGGGTGCGGATGTGGCTCTGGTCCAGTGCGTTTTTTTCGGTAAGAAGGCGTGTTACGTTGCGGCGATCTGACATGACGGCTCCTGTTTTTTGTGGGGGCAAAGCGTGTCTCCACAGAGTACGAGCTAACCATGAAACGCGGGTTCGGAAACGCCAGCACACCGCCAGCCAGCCCGGTAAAGCCGCGCAGCAAGCCGCTTAAGCGGCCGAGCCAGGCCCGCGCGATCTTCACCGTCGAGGCCATCTTCGAGGCCTTTGTTCGGATTTGGTTGCGCGATGGCTGGAGTGCCTTGACCACCCGCGCCGTGGCACTGGAAGCGGGCGTCGCCATCGGCACCCTCTACGACTATTTCCCCAGCAAGGAAGCGCTGCTGTCGGGCTATGTGCGCTATGGCATCGAATGCATGCTGCAACGCGTGGACGCCGAAGTGGTGCAACCCATCGCACTCAGCTGGCAACAGCGCATCGAGCAATTGCTGGAGGTGTGCTGCAACCCACCGGAACCCGAGCGCTCGATGTTCGGGTATGAGCTGATCGCATTGGAATACAAGATCGCCGAGCGCAAACACCAGCAGCGCGCCTATGAAGAGCTGGCCGGTAAATGGCGTGAGGTGTTTGCCGCCTGCCACGACCTGCCTCGCCAGCCAAGCGGCGAAACCGTGGATGCGTGGCTGGCGGCGGTGTGGGGCGGGCGTCGTTACTGCCTGACTGCGCAGCTCAGTACGGCGCAGCAACAGGCGTGGTTGGCGGAGATGAAAAGCATGTTGGTGCAGCGGGTGGCCGCGTTAGCGGCAGGAGATTAGCGCTCGGGCTGTTGGCGAACCCTTACAGCACGTGTTTGGAAATCAGCTTGGAGATTTCCACCATCGAGGTGCGCCCCGTGAACTCGAACTTCACCCGGCCAACCGAGGAGAAATAGATCTCCAGCTCCGAGTCCAGATCAAACGTGCCTGAGGTTTCGACCGAGTAGGCCACGATGTTTTTGTAAGGCAGAGAGGTGAAGTCTTTCTTGCTGCCGGTGAGGCCTTGGACGTTCACCGCGATGATGCGCTTATTGGTAAACACCACGCCGTCGCGCATGGATTTGTAGGCGTCGATCACCTGTTCACCGTCGACCAGCAGCGCGGTCACGCGCTCGGCGTACTCGTCGTTTTGCTTGAGCTTGAAGAAACCTTTGTTGTTGAAGTCGATCATGCTGCGCTCCTGGCATAGCGGATGACGGGCTAAGCGCGCCCGATAACGTGGCCGACGCGCAGGGCTATCGGTTGCGAGTGCTCAACTGCATTTCTCGCTTGCAGTCGCGGTATCTGATGCTGCCTTGTGGGTAGTCCGAGCAAGCGTCGTTGGTGTCGGTTTTGTCGGGCACGCCGGTTACCACGCTGTCTTCCGCGTCGTCGCGGCGATACGAGTCGGTGGATGTCTGCTCGACAGCAGCGGGAGCCGGTTTGCCTTTCACGCCAAAGGCGTGGAAGTTCGTCTGATTGGGCGTTCTGACCACAGGGTCCGGCAGCTGGTACGCGTCTTTAGGCGCTTGCTTTTCAGCGTCTTCGGGCTGATAGCGAAGGTACGGGACGTCGGCCGGTGGGGCGTCATAGCTCCGATGCTTGGACGGCTGGCTGGTTACGAACAGCGCGAACAAGGCGAAGGTGGAGCAGAAGGCAATCGCCATGCCCCAGCGCAGGGTGGCGGAGGCGCGGTGCTGATTGCGGTAGTGCGAGGAGTTTCTGTAGTGGCTGCCCATTCCCTGAACCTTGTAGTGATGCGCTTACCTGCGCGTGATGGCGCGAATAATGCCGGGGAAATTAGCGCCTGGCTAGCTCAATGCCAGCATCACACCAAGCGTCTGATCTGCCGATGCCGCCACACCAGCCGGTAATACAAAACCTGCAACGCCAGCATGGTCAGGTAGGCCAGGGGAAAGGCCATCCACACGCCTTCGAGGCCGAAGTGGGCGTCGAGCAAATAGGCACCGGGCGTTTGCACGCCGAGGATGCAGAAGATCGAAATGGCCACGGGCACCAACACCACGCCGCTGGCGCGCATGATGCCGCCCACGACGGCTTGGTAACCGAAAATCAGCATGCTCCAGAGCATGATATGCAGCAGGTGTTCGGCTTCGGCGCGGGTGGCCGGGTCGGTGATAAACAGGCCCAGCAACCAGTGCGACAGGCCATAGCCCAACAGCACCAGCGCGCCGGTCAGGTAGGTGTTGATCAGCAGGCCGGTGCGCAAGATGGCGCCGATGCGGTTGGCCTGGCCGGCGCCGATGGCTTGGGCGCCGAGTATGGAGGCGGTGATGGCAATCGACAGCGCGGGGAATTGCACGTAGTTGACGATCTGCGTGACCGCGCCATAGGCGGCAGTGGCTTGCGAGCCGTGGCCGTTGACCAACGCCAGAATCACCAGCTCCGAGAGAGAAATCACCACCATCTGCAACCCCGTCGGCAGGCCGATGCGCATCACCAGACCGATAATCTCGCGGTTTACCCGCAGCGCCCGAAACAGCTCGCGGTCGGGGGCGAGCACGTGGCGTTTGTGTCGCAAGCGCACGGTGAGCAGCACCATCGCCAGCAGGTTACTGAACAGGCCGGCATACGCCGCGCTCTGAATGCCCAATGGCGGTAAGCCCAGCCAGCCTTTAATCAGCGCCGGCGTTAACAGCAAGCCGGCGACGGTCGAGAGAAGCAGCGCCAACAGCGGCGAAACGGTATCGCTGACGCCGCGCAACAGTTGGGTGAACAGCACGAACACCAGCAGCAGCGGCATGATCAGCATCATCACCTGCATGTAGGCGGTGGCGTCGTCCAGCACGTCGGCCGGTGTGCCCAGCGCCACCATGGCCTGACGGGCGAACACCGTGCCGAGCACGGCGGCCAGCACGCCAATCAACGCCCCGAGTGTCAGCGTGGTGCCGGCGATGGCTTTGACCCGCTGCGGTTCATTAGCGCCCCACGCCTGACCGATCAATACCGAGGCGCCGGCGCCCAGGCCGATGACCAGGGCGATAAAGAAAAACACGATGGGAAACATGCCCGACACCGCCGCGAGCGCCTGGGTGCCAAGCATTTGGCCGATGTAAATGCTATTGAGCGTGCCCGACAGCCCTTGCAGGAAGTTGGACAGCACCATAGGAACCAGGAAGAGGGCGTAGACCTGCCACAGCGGGCGTTGAGCGGGGACGTGCATTGGAAAGGCTCAGGGTGCGTGGGCGACCATCTGAGCATGAAAGCGGGGTGGCTTGCATCTGACGTGGCGCTTTGCAGGGCATTTGGTAAAGGAGGCAGCTGTACGCGGGTTGACCGACCGGCCCCATAGACACCGGTACACTTCGCAGTGTCCCGCGCACAGCCGCCATGACGCGGGGTCTGGCGGTTGTTGCAACAGCGGCGGCGACTATAGAAAACCGAGAGTGCGGCGGTCTGGCGGCTAAGGATGGCGGTTGCGTAGGTGAGATAGCCATGGGCCTGGAGAAACACGCCCGCTGCCGGTGACTGTTTCACCGGGCAGCGGCGCGCTGGCGCCTACAAGTCGTGCAGCGGGTGTTCGCCTTCCCAGGTCGGCACAAAGTGCGCGTCGATCACCGAGCGGGGAATGGTCGCCACATCGGGCCAATGCCAGTGCGGGGCGTTGTCTTTGTCGATCAGGCGCGCGCGCACCCCTTCGGCAAATTCAGGATGCCGGCAGCTGTTCAAGCTCATGGCGTATTCCATACGGAACACCTCGGCCAACGACAGATGCTTGCTGCGCTCAATCTGTTCCCAGACCAAATGCGCGGTCAGCGGACAGCCGCCGGCCAGTGTCTTGGCGCCGCGGGCGAGCAAACCGTCGCTGCTGCCTTCCATGGCCACCAGCACTTTCCAGGCGCTGGGCAGGTCGGCGACGTCGAGCAGGTTGTCGATGTGGTTGCGCCGGGGCATCAGTTGAGCGTCGGGCAATTGCTGGTTGGCTTCGTGTTCCAGCGCTTTGAGCAAACTGTTGAGCTGGCGCGCCGGTTGTTCGCTCCAGTTCAGTTGCAGCAGGCCGTCGATTAGCGTGTCTTGCTGGTCGTCGGCCAGGAAACGGTCGGCCCAGCCGAGTAGCAGGGCGTCGTGGGCGTTGACCTGCGTGGCGCTCAGGCCAAGGAACAGCCCGAGCTTGCCCGGCAAGCGGCTGAGGAACCAACTGCCGCCCACGTCGGGGTAAAGGCCGATATTAATTTCCGGCATGGCCAGGCGGCTGCTCGGCGTGACGATGCGGATGCTCGCGCCTTGCAGCAGGCCCATGCCGCCGCCCAGCACATAGCCGTGGCCCCAGCAGATAAAGGGTTTCGGGTAGGTGTGAATGCGGTAGTCGAGGCGGTATTCGTCGCTAAAGAAACGCCCGGCCAGCGGCGGAATTTCGCCCGGATGTTCGCGGCACGCTTCTACCAACTTGCGCACGTCGCCGCCGGCGCAAAAGGCTTTTTCGCCGTTGGCCCGCAGCAATACGCAGGCGATGCTGGGGTCTTGCGCCCACGCCGCGAGCTTGGCGTCCAGCGCCTCGATCATCGGCAACGACAACGCGTTCAGGCTGCTGGCGGCGTCCAATGTGGCGACACCAATACGGGCGCCATGCTGGCCTGCCAGTTCTTCAAAAATCACATTCATAGAAAGCGGTTCCTAAACTCTGCCGTGCTCGGCATATGGCGGGCGGGCGAGCGCTTGCCGTCGCTCGCCCCGGCGAAAGGCTTATTTGTTGCGCCACTGCGGGTCGCGTTTTTCCAGGAACGCGTTGACGCCCTCGCGGGTGTCGTCGGCATCGAAGAGGTCGACGAAGCGCTCGCGCTCTTCAGACAGCCAACTGTTGGGGCCGCGTTCGCGGGCGCCTTGAATCAGCGGTTTGATGGTGCGCACCGCCACCGGACTTTGCCGCGCCACTTTGGCCGCCAGCAACAGCGCATGGCCACGGGCTTCGCCGCTGTCGACCACTTGCTCGACCAGGCCGATGCGCAGCGCCGTGTCGGCATCGACCCGGTCGCCGCACAAAATCATGCGCTTGGCCCAGCCTTCGCCCACCAGCCAGGCCAGGGCCTGAGTGCCGCCTGCGCAAGGCAGCAAGCCGACGGTGGCTTCGGGCAGCGCCATTTGCGCCTGGCGTTCGGCGATGCGGATGTCACACGCCAGCGCGCATTCCAGCCCGCCACCCATGGCATAGCCATTGATGGCAGCGATGGACACACCGCGAAAATCGCGCAGCGCTTCGAATGCTTCGCCGAAGCGCCGAGCCATTTCCCGTGCGCGGCTTTTGTCGCCGTCGGCAAACAGGTTGAGGTCGGCGCCGGCGCTGAAGAATTTGCTGCCCTGGCCGGTAATGACCAACGCGTAAATGTCGTCGTCGTGGTTGAGGTGCTCGATCAGTTGTTTCAGACCAATCAACGATTCCCGGTCCCAGGTATTGGCGGGCGGATGGTTGATAGTCAGCAGGGCAGTGTGGCCATGTTTTTCGACCGTCAGCTTGTGGGTGAGGTCGGCCAGGCCTGGGTGATAGGTTTCGATGGCAGTGCTCATTAACTCGTGTCCCTGTCGTTGGTGGCGGCGCCCCATGGGTAATGGCCGGCGCCTTCAGCAAATGGCACGGCTGAGTATGCAAAAAGTAAGTGGCTTGCGCACCCCGCCGTTTTGCCTGAGCGACGTGTTTTTCCAACCGAAGATTTCGCCAGCCGTGGGTGCCGCTCAAACACTCGGTTTGCCGCCGAGCAGCTTGAACCAGAACGCCACCTCGCCGCCCAACTCGTCGCGCAGCATTTGCGGCGCCAGGTCGTCGGCACGGTCCGCGAGTAAGCGGCGCCAGGCCGGCAGTTGCACCAGCTGTTCGTCGTCGCAGTCGCTGCTCAGCTGCCGCGCCACTTGCACCACGTCCACCAGGTCAGCGTTGCCCTCATGCTGACGCTGCCAGCCGCTGCGATAACGGGCGCAGTCGATCAGCACCGAGGGCAAGCGCCAGGCGGTCAGCACAATCACGCCGACGTCGGCTGACAGCTGATCGCACAAACTTTGCAACTCCTGCGGCTCGCGCGGTACTTCCGGCCAGCGTTCCAGCTCGTCGAGCAACGGCAGGCTGCCGATGTCTTGCAATAAGCCGCCGAGCATGGCGTCTTCCATCGGCAGGCGAGTGAGTTGTTGGGCGAGGCAGGCGCAATACGCACCGCACATCAGCGAAGCGTTCCAGCGCGCGCGAAACACTTTTTGCAACACCGGGTCCTGGCTGGTGAACAGGTGCTCCACGGCAAAGGTCAGCACCAGGTTGTTGACCCGCTGCATGCCGATGCGCGACACCACTTCCTGCAGATTCACGCCCTGGCGGACATTGCGCAGCATGGGGCTCGAGGCGAACTGCAATAAATACGCGGCCAGCGGCGGATTGCTGTGCAGCAGGCGGGTAACTTGCTCCAGCGAGGCGTGGGGCGAATCCAATAACTTGCGCAGGCGCAACGAGGTTTCCGGCATTTGCGGAACCTTGGCGTTGCCCTTGAGGAAGCTCGAGTACAGCGAAAACTTCAGACCTTCGTGGCCGGTCTCCATTAATGCAATCTCCTGGTCTGCTTACCCTTTCAAGCGTAGTAAGCATTTCGCCAGGCGAAGGACCATTGGGCGGCCTTGATGCTGTGCACGGTCGTTTTTACACCCGGGCGATGGTCGCCAAGCCAGTCGCCACCAGCTTCTCGACGCCATCTTTCACGGCGAACACATCGGCACGGCACACGGCTTGGCGTTGCCCGGCCTTGAGCACTTCGCTGCGGCAGATGAGCTTTTCACCGAGCGCCGGCGCCAGCAGGTTGAGTTTGTATTCGCTGGTGACCACATCGCCCACCATCGAGGCCGCCGCCCAGGCGCAACCGCTGTCGACCATAAAGCCGACCACTGCGCCGTGAATGTAACCGTGGTGTTGGCACAGGTCGGGCCGCGCATGCACCTGCAGGCTGACCTTGCCCGGGGCGAAATCCACCAGCTCGGCACCGAGCATATTGGCGAACGTCGAGTGGGCGATGGCCTGTTCCAGGCGTTCGCGGGTAATGCCGGCAGCTGCGTTCATGGCGGTGACTCCGTGGGGTTCGGCTGGAGTCTTGACCCGCCAACGCCTGCCGACAACGTGCATCCAGCACCGTGATGCACGCGCATCACCTCGGGTTGACTTGGCACGCTGCGTTCCTTAGCGTGCGCAGCAGTTTTTTCAAGGGGTAGGCGCATGACCGCAGATGATCGAATCAAGCTCGAAGCAGGCTGGAAAGAGGCGTTGCGCGAGGAGTTCGACAAGCCCTACATGCAAACCCTGAGCGAATTTCTGCGCACCGAGAAAGCCGCCGGCAAAGTGATTTTTCCGCCGGGCCCGATGATCTTCAACGCACTGAACTCCACACCGCTGGATCAGGTGAAAGTGGTGATCATCGGCCAGGACCCTTACCACGGCCCGGGCCAGGCCCATGGCCTGTGCTTCTCCGTGCAGCCGGGCGTACCGACGCCGCCGTCGTTGCAAAACATCTACAAAGAACTCAAGCGTGACCTGAACATCGACATCGCCCCCCACGGGTATCTACAAAGCTGGGCAGAGCAGGGCGTGCTGCTGCTCAATACCTCGCTGACCGTTGAGCAGGCCAACGCCGGGTCGCACGCCAAGAAAGGCTGGCAGCCGTTCACCGACAAAGTCATCGAAGTGGTGAATGCGCGGCCGGGGCATCTGGTGTTCTTGCTCTGGGGCGCCCATGCGCAAAGCAAACAACCGTTGATCGATACCACCCGGCATCTGGTGCTGAAATCCGTGCACCCGTCGCCGTTGTCGGCGCACCGGGGTTTTATCGGCAACGGGCATTTCAGCCGGGCGAATCAGTACTTGAAAGACCGAGGGCTTACGCCGATCAACTGGCAGTTGCCGCCGTTGTAAGGCGGTACACGATCAAAAACTCGAGGCTAAAGCCTCTCCCACAGGAAATGCACTGCACCTCTAGGAGCCAGCTTGCTGGCGAAACCTGCAACCATCGGTGTCGGCCTGAACGACCGCATCGCGACTAAAGTCGCTCCTACAGAAATCAAATGCGTCACTCAGTCCCTGTAGGAGAGGCTTCAGCCTCGATTCCTGCAAACGCCGATTTAACTAAAGCGCCGCCGGGCAAGTCATTTCCGTCACTTGCTTGCGCGCGCCCTGCAGCCGCTCCACCAGGCGCTCGCGCTGCTGCTGGCTGGCGCTGGCGAGCAGGTCGCTGAACAAATCTGCCAAAGCGTTCTGGGCGCCAACGAAGCGTTCGCGGTACGCCGGGGTCGCAACGCTCATGCGGTCTTGCAGCAGGCCTTTCACCTGATCTGGAAACTCTGAACCGCGCCGCTCCCGCACGGCCGCCAGAAACGCCTGTTGCCAGGCACGATTGTTATCTAGCCACGCCTCGTTGTAGTCGCCAAGCTGCTCGGCCCATACCTTCACCCGCGCTTTCTGTTCCGGCTGCAAGCGGCCAAACCACGGCTTGAGCCGTTCTTCCATGCGCTCGCGACGTTCGTCGATCTGCTCCGCGAGCGGAACGCCGAGGTATTCGTCGCGCTGTTCCTCGTTCTGCTTGGCCATGTTCTCGCCTAGCGCCGTGACTTGTTTATCGCTCAAGCCTTGCAGCAATTGAGTGGCGTCGGGTGTGAGGCGCACGGCCACAGCGTCGACGGCACGGCGAAAGGCGCTGAATTGCGCGTCGAACTCGGCGGGGGTTGGATCGGGTTCGGTTGCCAGCTCGGCACTGCGTTGTAGCCAGTCTGCATACAGCGGCATCTGCGTGGTGCAGTGCCAGTTCAGGTGGGTGACCAAGCGCGGTTTGAGCCAGGCTTTCTGCTCGGGTGTGAGGGGAATGTAGTTGTCCAGCGACCAGGGAATCAGCCAGTCGAGGTTGCGGTAGCCCAGGTCCAGGCGGCTGCACGAGGTGAGCAGCGCCAGGCTGATGACCAGCAACACAATGCGCAATCGCGTGGCCATGGGCGGCTCCTCTGCAGATGTACGCAAGCATAGACCCGGCACGGGTGCAGAAGTGCTAGGTGTCGCGTTGGCCCGAATGAGACTGCCAGCGGCGGAACAGCGGCTCGGCCAGGAACAACACCAGCAGCAAGCGCATCACCTGCATGGCGGTTACCAGCGGCACCGACAGTTGCAGGGTTTCGGCGGTCAGGCTCATCTCGGCAATGCCGCCGGGCATCATGCCCAGGGTCAGCGAGCGGATATCCAACTGCGTGAGCCAGCCCAGGCCCAGCGCGCACACGGCGGCAAAGCCAATCATCAGCGCGGTGCCCAGTAAGGTGCGGGCGAGAAAGGAGGGCGCGCGGCGGAAGAAGGCGCGGTCGAAGTGGCAGCCTAGGCCACTGCCGATAAGCAACTGCCCAACCTGACTGGCACCTGGCGGCAAACCAAGGTTCAAGTCGAACAGCATGCTCGCGCCGGCGCTGATAAGCAGCGGGCCGAACAGCCAGGGATTGGGTTGCTTCAAGCGTTGCCACAGCAGCGCCACCGCGCCACCGAGTGGAACCAGTGCAGCGAGCCACAGCCAGTCGACCTGCCCGCTATGGCTGAGCGCCGGGCCATCGCCCATAAAGAATTTGAAGGTGGCCGGCACGCACAGCACCACCGCGACCACGCGCAAGCTTTGGCCTGCGGCCACGCGACTGGTGACGGCGCCGTTGCGCAGGCCGAGGTTGACCATCTCACCGGAACCGCCCGGCATGCTGGAGAAAAACGCGGTGGCGCGGTCCTCGCCGGTGCGGCGCAGAAGCCACACGGCGATGCCGCTGGAGAGGGTGGTGATCAGCGCGCCAAACAGAATCAGCCAGAAGTGCGCGGCGACCTGTTCGACCACCGCGCTGGAGAAGTGCAAACCGATGCCAATGCCGATAATCCATTGCCCGGTTTTGCGTCCGCCCGGCAGATCACGGATCAGCCAGGGCGTGCTGCAACGAAACAGGATGACCGCCACCAGTGCGCCGATCATCCAGGGCAGCGGCCAATGGGCCAGGCTGGCCAGGACGCCACCCACGGCGCCCACCAGCGGCGTCGGCCACCAGGGCCGCCCGTTCTCAGGCATTGGCCACCTCGCGGCGTTGTTTCGCACGGCGGCGCCAGATACGCACAATCGGCAGTGCCAACATCACCACCACCAGCACCCACACGCCCATGGTGATTGGGCTGCCCCACAAAATGCCCAGTTCACCATTGGAGATCGACAGCGCGCGGCGCAGGTTCTGCTCCATCAGCCCGCCGAGAATAAAGCCCAGCAGCAGCGGCGACAGCGGGAAGTCGAGCTTGCGCAGGATGTAGCCGAAGATGCCGATGATCACCATCAGGAACAAATCGAAGGTGGTGGCATGCACGGCGTACACGCCGATGGAGGTGATGATGGCGATCACCGGCACCAGCACCCAGTTCGGCACGTTAAGGATGCGGGTGAACAGACGGATCATCGGAATGTTGAGGATCACCAGCATGAAGTTGGCGATAAACAGCGAGGCGATCAGGCCCCAGACGATGTCCGGTTGTTCCTGGAACAGCATCGGGCCGGGGGTGATGTTGTACAGCGTCAGCGCGCCGATCATCACCGCCGTGGTGCCCGAGCCTGGAACGCCGAGGGTCAGCATCGGCACCATGGCACCGCACGCCGCTGCGCCAATCGCCGTTTCCGGTGCGGCCAGGCCGCGCATGTCGCCCTTGCCGAAATTGCCTTTCTCGCCGGCAATTTTCTTCTCGGTCATGTAGGCCACGGCGCTGGCCAGCGTGGCGCCGGCACCCGGCAATACGCCGAGCACAAAACCCATGAGGCCGCAGCGCAGGTTGACGACAAACACCGACGCCGCTTCTTTCACGTTGAACAACATGCGCCCGGTGGCTTTCACCGCGACGTGGCCGTGGTGGGTTTTTTCCAGCAGCAGCAACATCTCACTGACCGAGAACAGCCCGAGCACCAGCACCACGAACTGAATGCCGTCGGCCACATGAATGCTGTCAAAGGTGAAGCGGTACACGCCGCTGTTGGCGTCGATGCCAATGGTCGACAGGAACAGGCCGAGCAGGGCAGCGATAAAGGTTTTCATCGGCCGGTCGCCGGCCATGCCGCCCAAGGCGACGATGGCAAATACCATCAGCACGAAATACTCCGCCGGGCCGAAGGCAATCGCCCACTTGGCCAGCAACGGCGCAAACAGCACCATGCCGCAAATGGCGATAAACGCGCCGATGAACGAACTCCACGCCGACAGCGACAAGGCCACGCCGGCCATGCCCTGACGAGCCATGGGGTAACCGTCGAGGGTGGTCATCACGGTGGAGGCTTCGCCCGGAATGTTCAGCAGAATCGAGCTGATGCGTCCGCCGTATTCGCAGCCCAAGTACACGGCGGCGAGCAGAATCAGCGCCGACTCAGGCGGCAGGCCGAGGGCAAAGGCCACAGGAATCAGCAGTGCCACGCCATTGATTGGCCCCAGGCCCGGCAGCAGGCCGACGACGGTGCCGATCAGCGTGCCGATCAGCGCGGTAATCAGGTTGTACGGGGTGAGGGCAACGCCGAAGCCTTGGCCCAGATAGCCGAGTGTGTCCATGTCAAAGCTCCAGGAAGTCGAGCACGCCGAGCGGCAGGGGAACGTCGAGGGTGCGGTCGAACAGCACGTACAAACCGATGCTGATCAGCACGGCGGCGATGGCGCTGGGTTTCCAGCGGCCGCCATACAGACGGCCCATCAGCATGCCGACCACGGTGCTGGAGATGATAAAGCCCAGCGGCTCGAACAGCCCGGCGTACACCAGCATCAGGACCACGCAGGCCATTACTTTGCGCAGCGAATCGCGGTCCAGCACCGGCTCGCCTTCTTTGTGTTCGATGTGCGTGGGGCGCAGGGTCAGCCACAGCAAGGCGGCGGCCATCAGCCCGAGCATTAGCAGCGGAAAAGCGCGCGGGCCGACCGGCTCGTAAGAGAACGCGGCCTGGTAGCTCCAGGCCAGGTAGGCAAAAACCAGGCATGCGACTAGCCAGCCCGCACTGAAGAGGCGTTGAAAAAGCATGGTGATCTCCTGGCCTGGAGGCGCCGCGATTCGGGCGCCCCGGCTACAGAACGGTGAGAGGAATTACTGGGTCAGGCCGAACTCTTGGGCCATCTGCTTGTAGTCGGCGACGCGTTTTTTCACGTAGCTGTCCAGCTCTTCACCCGTCATTGCGAAGGGATACAGCTCGCGTTGGTCGCGCAGCTTGGCGAAGTCTTCCGAGGCCAATAGTTGGTCGAAGCTGGCTTTCCACCAGGCGTAGTCTTCATCGCTGACCTTTGGCCCGAGGTAGAAGCCGCGCACCACCGGCCAGCTGATGTCGTAGCCCTGTTCCTTGGCGGTCGGAATGTCGGCCTTGTCGGCACCCGGCAGGCGCTCGTCCGAGAGCACCGCGAGGATGCGCATGTTGCCGGCCTTGATGTGCGGCATGGAGTCGGAAATGTCGGTACTGCCGACCTGGATATGCCCGCCCAGCAGGGCCGTGGCAATTTCGCCGCCGCCTTCGAGCGCCACATAACGCAGGTCACGCGGGTTGATGCCGGCCGCCTTGGCGAGCATGGCGGTTTGCATCCAGTCCTGGCTGCCGACGGTGCCGGACGAACCGATCACCACTTTGCCCGGATCGGCCTTGAGCGCTTTCACCAGGTCGTCGAGGTTTTTGTACGGCGAGTCGTTGCGCACGGCGATGGCGCCGTAGCTGGTGCCGATGCCGGCCAGCCAGCGCACCGCATTTTCATCGAAACGACCGAATTTGCCCTGCGCCAGGTTGAGCAGCGAACCGCTGGACCAGGCCGTAATCGTGCCGGCATCGCCAGGCCGCTGCGCGACCACGGCGTTATAGGCCACGGCACCCACGCCGCCGGGCATGTAGGTGACGCGCATGGGTTTGGTCAGCAGCTTGGAATTCATCAGCGCGCTTTGCGCCAGCTTGCACGTCAGATCGAAACCGCCACCGGGTGCGGCCGGTGCGATGCATTCAGGGCGTTTGGGCTCGGCCATCAATTGGCTGCTGAGCATCAGGCAGCCAGCGGCCAAGGCGAGGCGGCGGTGCAGGGGCTTGATCATGTGAAGTCTCCCGTGGAGTTTTTATTTTGGGTCAGGAAATCAGGTGATGGCTTCGCAGTTCAGTACAGGGCGAGCGTATAGCCGACCATGATGCGAATCTCGTCGGCGTCACGGGCGAAGTTCGAGCGGAACGTGGCGTTGCGCACGCGCAGCGATACGTTCTTCAGCGCGCCGCTCTGCACCACGTATTTGAACTCGGTGTTGCGTTCCCACTCTTTGCCGGTTTCGTTGCTGCCGGTGACCTCGGCGTTGTCGCCGCTTACATAGCGGGTCATGAACGTCAGGCCGGGCACGCCGAGCTTGGCGAAGTCATAGTCGTAGCGCGCCTGCCAGGAACGTTCTTCGGCGTTGGCGAAGTCGTTGATCTGCACGAAGTTGATCAGGTACGGGTCGGTGCCGTCGACATAGGCAAAGCCGGTGTCGCCGCTCATGTGCTGATAGCCGAGGCTCAGCTTGTGGCCATTGAGGGCGTAGCTGAGCATGCCGTTGAGGGCGCGGTTGTCGACCTTGCCGCCTTCGGCTTTGCCTTGGTCGTCGCTGAACGAGGCGCGCACGTCGGCCGAAACGGTGCCGGGGCCCATGGGCTGCGCGGCAACCAGGCCGAGGTAATGCTGGCGGTACACGTCGTCGAGTTGGGCGAAGTGGTAGCTGCCGGTGATCTTGTCGGTGAGCTTGTAGTCGAGGCCAGCGAAGTCGAAGTTGTCGGCGCTGGCGGCACTGGAGAAGCGGCTGTTCTTGTTGTTCAGCGCCAGGTCTTCGTAGTTGGTGTCGTTGCGGTCTTTGGCTTTTTCCAGGCGGCCACCGGTGAAGGTTAGGCCTTTGATTTCTTCGGACGTCAGCAGACCGCCTTCAAAGGTTTGCGGCAGGATGCGGCCGTCGTTGGGGTTTAGCGTGGGCAGTTCGGGAATCAAGCTGCCGACTTTCAAGACGCTGTTGGACACCTTGACCTTGGCGGTCACGCCCAACTTGGAGTATTCGTCGGCCGCTTTGCCGTCATCGTGGGTGGGCAACAGGCCGGTGCCGGTGCGGTCGGGGCTGGAGTCGAGCTTGAGACCGAGCATGCCGAGTGCATCAACGCCGAAACCGACGGTGCCTTCGGTGAAGCCCGACTGCATATCAAGCATAAAACCCTGCGCCCATTCATCGCGCTTGGACTGGCCGGTGCCGTCACGGAAGTCGCGGTTGAAGTACATGTTGCGGGTTTCGAAATTGACGCTGCTGTCTTTGATGAATTCGGCGTGAGCCGTGACGGGCGTCAGGGAAGCGAGGGTGGCGCCTGCGAGCACGAGGGACAGTGGACGCACAGGTGGCAATGCCTGCCGGGTAGCAGTGGGCATGAGGTGTCTCCAGTTTTTGTTTTTGTTTTTGATAGGTGGTTCGAGCCACCTTGGCCGGATGCTAAGGCGCGAAACTTTCGCCAAGCTTTCACGCTGAAAGAAAACGGCGCGGCCCTTCACACGCGCGAGCGGCCCGTTACACTCCACGGCACACGCCGTCTTGCGGAGAATCCCGGTGCGCATTTTGTTGGTCGAAGACCACCCCCAACTGGCCGATAGCATTGCCCAGGCTTTCAAGGCCGCCGGCTGGACAGTAGACGTACTGCACGACGGCGTGGCGGCCGACTTGGCCCTGAGCAGCGAAGACTACGCACTGGCGGTGCTCGATGTCGGGTTGCCGCGTATGGAGGGGTTTGAAGTGCTCGCGCGCCTGCGGGCGCGGGGCAAAACCCTGCCGGTGCTGATGCTCACCGCACGCGGTGAAGTGAAAGACCGCGTGCACGGGCTTAACCTCGGCGCCGACGATTACCTGGCCAAACCGTTTGAACTGAGCGAGCTGGAGGCGCGGGTAAAAGCCTTGCTGCGCCGCAGCGTGTTGGGCGGCGAACAGCAGCAGCGCTGCGGCCCCTTGTTGTATGACTTGGGCACGCGGCGCTTCAGCCTGAATGACGAGGTGCTGACGCTCACCTCCCGCGAGCAAGCTGTGCTCGAAGTACTGATTGCCAGGCCGGGGCGGGTGATGAGTAAGGAACAGCTCGCTTCGCAAGTGTTCGGCCTGGACCAGGACGCCAGTCCCGACGCCATCGAAATCTATGTGCACCGTCTGCGCAAAAAACTGGAAGGCAGCTCGGTGCGCATCGTGACCTTTCGCGGCTTGGGCTACTTGTTGGAAAGCCAGGATGCGTGAGATCGGCAGCCTCCGTGGGCGCCTGCTGCGTCGCTTGGCCGCACTGTTCGCCGCGTTGTTGCTGATTGGCAGCCTGAGCGCCTATTGGAACGCGCGCCAAGCCGCCGACACCGCCTACGACCGCACGCTGTTGGCATCCGCCCGGGCAATTTCGGCGGGGTTGTACGAAGACGACGGCAGCCTGCGCGCCGACGTGCCTTATGTGGCGCTGGATACCTTTGCCTACGACAGCGCCGGGCGAATTTTCTATCAAGTCACCGACGTACAAGGAAAGCTGATTTCCGGCTACGAAAGCCTGCCCGACCCGCCGCGCAACACGCCGCGCACCGACGACTATCCGGCGCTGGCGCGTTTTTACGACGCCAATTACCAGGGCGTGGACGTGCGCGTGGTGAGCCTGTTGCGCCCGGTCAGCGAGCCGACCATCAGCGGCACCGCCGAAATTCGCGTGGCCGAAACCGAAGAAGCGCGCGAACGTTTGGCGCGCGGGCTGCTGGTGGATTCGTTGTGGCGGCTGGCGCTGCTGTCGCTGACGGCGCTGGTGCTGGTGTGGCTCACCATCAGCGCCGCGCTGCGCCCGCTTAACCAGCTGCGCAACGCCGTGGCCGAGCGGCAACTGGACGATTTGCGGCCGTTGCCGGTGGTCGCCACTGCGCGGGAATTGATGCCGCTGGTGGAGGCGCTGAACCAATTCACCGAACGTTTGCGCGGGCTGTTTCAGCGCCAGGCCGACTTTATTGCCGAAGCGTCCCACGAACTGCGTACGCCGTTGGCAGCGTTGAAAGCGCGGGTTGAGCTGGGGTTGCGCGAGCAGGAGCCGCAGCGTTGGCAGCAGACACTGCGCGAAACCGCGCAAAACACCGACAGCCTCACGCATCTGGCCAATCAGTTGCTGTCGTTGGCGCGCATTGAAAGTGGCGCGCGAGCAATCGCCGAGGGTGGCGCCGAGCAAATCGACCTGAGTCAGCTGTGCCGCGAGCTGGGCATGGCACTGGCACCGCTGGCGCATTCCAAAGGCATTGCGTTAGCGCTGGAGGCCGAGCAGCCCGTGTGGCTGACCGGCGAGCCGACGTTGCTGAACGAGCTGCTGAGCAACCTGGTCGACAACGCCCTGGCCCATACGCCGGCCGGCGGCAATGTAATTCTGCGCGTGCTGGCGCCGGGCATTCTGGAAGTGGAAGACGACGGACCGGGCATTCCGACCGATCAGCGCGACAAGGTATTCCAGCGCTTCTACCGGCGCAATCCGCAGAAAATTGGTGGGGCAGGGCTGGGATTGGCGATTGTTGGCGAGATTTGCCGTGCGCATCAGGCGACCATCACGTTGCATGACGGGCCGAGTGGCGGGCTGTTGGTGCGGGTGGCGTTTTTGCCGGTCTAGCGTGTTGGGCTTCGCTGGCGCTCAGCCCAACCTACGGTGATGGGGCGCTGTTATTGCAGCATGCCCATGGCCGCTTCCATGGCGGCGGAGAGGTCTTCGTCTGCGTTCAAGACGGCGCTTGGGTCGAGGCCGAGTTTGGCGAAGGCCGGAATTTGCGACCAGTCGAGCTGGGTGTACGGGTGCTCGCTGCCCAGGTAGCTCTGCAGGGTGGCGACCTGAACGATGTCGACGTAATCGGCTTTTGGCGAGTTGCGTGTGAAGTCCAGATACTGGCTCGGCAGAATGGCGATGTTCTCGGGGAAATCCCACGCTCTGAGAATTTTGTCGCCAATGATCGGGTGAATTTTCTCGATCACGTGGTTGAGGCTGATGGAGTCGGACAGCAACTCATCGTGTTCCTCGGCGTAGGTCAGAATCGGCAGCACGCCGATCTGGTGGATCAGGCCGGCGAGGGTGGCTTGGTCGGGCATCAGGCGCGTGTAGTGACGGCACAGCACGTGGCTGATGCCGGCAATTTCGGTGCTCTTGTTCCACACTTCACGCATTTTGCGGTCGACCACGTCGGAGGTGGCCTGGAACATCTGCTCCATCGCCAGGCCGGTCGCCAGGTTGCAGGTGTAGTTGATGCCGAGGCGGCTGACGGCCATTTGCAGGTCGGTGATTTCTTTATTGGTGCGCAGCAACGGGCTGTTCACCACTTTGATGATGCGCGCAGTCAGGGCGGCGTCGTTGCCGATCACTTTGCTGAGCTGGGGGATGCTGATGTCCGGGTCTTCCGCCGCTTCGCGAACTTTCAGCGCCACTTCAGGAAGGGTCGGCAGTACCAGTTCATCGTTTTCGATGGCCTGGATCAGTTCGTGTTGGACTTTATCAGCGAGTTTGCTCATGGACGTTTCTCTGGAGACTAGGGCGCTTGGTGGGCAGGCGGCCGGAAAGTAATAGGGTTAACGCTGAATCTCGCGATCCGAGTTCAAGGTGTAAGGCAGGTCCAAGAGCTGCAAAGCCGGGCCGGTTTCGCTGCCGAGATGAATCCGTCCATCCGTGACGGCATCTTCCTGCAATACCGCCAACAGTTCCACGCCCGTTTCGCTTTGTGCGGCCAGCACCACTTCGCCAACGCTGGAGCGGTGCACGGGGGAGAACAGTTCGCTGGCCACGGCCGGTAGCTCGGCGCCTTCCAGGCTCAAGCGCTGTAAGCGGCGTTTGAGTTTGCCGAGGTACTGCATGCGCGCGACGATTTCCTGGCCGGTGTAGCAGCCTTTCTTGAAACTGACGCCGCCCACGGCCTGCAAATTGATCATCTGCGGAATAAACAGCTCGCGCGTCGCGCCAAATACCTGGCCGATGCCGGCGCGAACCTGGGCGAGTAGCCAGCTGTTAAGGGGACGCTCTGGGAGTTTGGCCTGGATTTGTTGCATGACGTCGGCGCTGATGGCGCTGCGAATCCACAGCTCGACGCGGCCGTCGCTCAGGCGAATGGCGAACAAATTGTCTGTACGGGCAACGCCATCGGCTTCGGTCGGCAGCATCAGGCCAAGCTCGCTGAGGACTTCGTCGGCGTTGTAGAGGCCGATACGCAGCCAGTCGGCGCTTTCGTCACTGAGCGTGGATTTGGAAAAGACGGCGTATTTTTTCAGGTCGGTGAGCTGCGGTTCCAGCAGTTCGCTGGCCATCGCCAGCACATAGCCGTCGCCTTCGCTGACAATGCGAAAGCTCGACACCATGCGGCCTTTGGGGGTGCAGCGGGCGCCGAGGCTGGCGTTGCTATCGCTCAGGTAGTTGAGATTGCAGGTGACCTGGCCTTGGAGGAATTTGCTGGCGTCGGGGCCGCGAACGGCAAGAACGCCTTCGTGGGACAGCGTGCAGAAAAAAGCTGAATCGGCCATGAGAAATCGCTGATTGAAAGTCTGGGGGCTAATCATAGGGCCCTGCCTTGAGCTTGTCAGCGGGTGCCGGTATCGGCGTGGCGCCGCTATACTGCCGGCCTATTTTGCAGGAGCCGCTTTGATGGTCGACGATATTGAACTGAACCGCCTGTTTTGGCACAGCCGCCGCGGCATGCTGGAACTCGACGTGTTGCTGGTGCCCTTCGTTCGCGAAGTCTACCCGAGCCTGGATGACGCAGACCGCGAGCGCTATCGCAAACTGCTGGAGTGCGAAGATCAGGACATGTTTGGCTGGTTCATGCAGCGCGGCGAGCCGGAAGACGCCGACCTGCGCCGCATGGTTCGCATGATTCTGGATCGTGTCCAACCCAAGTAAAGCTTTCGAATGCCGCTGGCAGCCCTCCCGGCGTCTGCTGGCGGTGTACTTCGGCGCCCAGCTCGGCGCCTGGCTCGCCTTGCTGGTGGCGGCCTTTCCTTTATGGATGACGCTTCTGGGCGGTGCGCTGTGTAGCGCTCATGCCGTCTGGACTTGGCGCTTCGCCACTTCTCACTTTTCTGGCATTCGCCATGACGCGGACGGGTGGCACCTTTGGCAGACCGGCCATGGCTGGCAGTCGGTTCAGTTGTTCCCCGACAGCGTGGCGTTGCCGCAAGCGGTTGTGCTGCGCTTTCGTCTGCCGGGGCAGTGGTGGGTTCGGGGGCTTTGTGTGGCGAGCGACGCATTGCCGGCGGATGTCCACCGGCGCCTGCGGGTACGGCTGAAATTCACTCGCCGTAGATGGGCGGCACCAGAATAGTGTCGCGGGCTTCGGGCAGTTGGTCCGGGTAGTCGAGGGTGTAATGCAGGCCGCGTGATTCTTTGCGCTGCATGGCGGAGCGAATGATCAGCTCGGCCACCTGGGCCAGGTTGCGCAGCTCGATCAGGTCGCGGCTGACTTTGTAGTTGCTGTAGAACTCATCAATTTCGTCGAGCAACAAGCGCACGCGGTGCTGAGCGCGCTGCAGGCGCTTGTTGGTGCGCACGATGCCGACGTAGTCCCACATAAAGCGCCGCAACTCATCCCAGTTGTGGGCAATGATCACGTCTTCGTCCGAATCGGTCACCTGACTGGCGTCCCAGCTCGGCAGGCGCTGCGGTGTGGGCTTGCTCACCAATTGTTGAAGGATGTCCGCCGCTGCCGAGCGGGCATAGACGAAGCATTCGAGCAACGAGTTGCTGGCCATGCGGTTGGCGCCGTGCAGGCCGGTAAAGGTGGTTTCGCCAATGGCGTACAGGCCCGGCACGTCGGTGTGGCCATGTTGGTCGACCACCACGCCGCCGCAGGTGTAGTGGGCGGCCGGTACCACCGGGATCGCTTCCTTGGTGATGTCGATGCCAAACCCCAGGCAGCGCTCATAAACAGTGGGGAAGTGGCTTTTGATGAATTCGGCGGGTTTGTGGCTGATGTCCAGGTACAAACAGTCGACACCGAGGCGCTTCATTTCGTGGTCGATGGCGCGGGCCACGATATCGCGCGGGGCCAACTCGGCGCGTGGGTCGAAACGCTGCATAAAGCGCTCGCCGTTCGGCAGCTTGAGCAAGCCGCCTTCGCCACGGATGGCTTCGGTAATCAGAAAGCTCTTGGCCTTGGGGTGGTACAGGCAGGTCGGGTGGAATTGATTGAATTCCAGGTTGCCGACCCGACAGCCCGCGCGCCAAGCCATGGCAATGCCGTCGCCACAGGCGCCGTCAGGGTTACTGGTGTACAGATAAACCTTGGCGGCACCGCCGCTGGCCAGCACGGTGAAGCGCGCTCCGTAGGTGTCGACTTCGCCGCTGTTTCTATTCAGCACGTACGCGCCCAGGCAGTTGTGGCCGGGCAGCCCTAGCTTGCGTTCGGTAATGAGGTCGACTGCAACGCGCTGTTCTAGCAGCTCGATATTCGGACGCTGCCGGGCTTGGGCGAGGAGGGTGTTGAAAATGGCTGCGCCAGTGGCGTCGGCGGCATGGATAATTCTGCGGTGGCTGTGGCCGCCTTCTCGCGTCAGGTGGAATTCGAACCCACCATCTTCCCGCGCGGTTTCATCGTCACGGGTAAAGGGCACGCCTTGTTCGATCAACCATTCGATGGCCTCGCGGCTGTGCTCGACGGTGAAGCGCACAGCGTCTTCACG
Organism: Pseudomonas sp. AC136; assembly: GCF_979258585.1. NCBI lineage: Bacteria > Pseudomonadati > Pseudomonadota > Gammaproteobacteria > Pseudomonadales > Pseudomonadaceae > Pseudomonas > Pseudomonas sp. AC136. The sequence goes on along the minus strand of NZ_OZ409865.1, from coordinate 1,647,393 downwards.
GCATAGGCCGGCGCCTGCGTCGAGGGTGTCGGCAACGTGGGATTCGACGGTGTCAGTGGTGTCGAGCACAGCTGCAACGCCGCCCTGTGCCCAATAAGTTGAACCATTTGTGAGGTCACCCTTACTAAGCACGGCTATGCGCAAATGGCTTGGCAGGGTCAGCGCCAGAGTGAGGCCGGCAGCGCCGCTGCCGATGACCAGAACGTCGTGCTGAAAATGTTGGCTCATGTTCGAATTCCACGAGAAGCGGCCACTAGTATATAGGCGGGGCGGGCTGCACAATAGCGGGCTTATGACGGCCGCTGGGCCCTGGGAACTTTCTTAGACTTCCAGGTTCCATAGGCAGTCACCCAGACGGGGACAATGCCGTTTGCGTTGTATCGAGAGCGGCTGTTGCCGCGGCCTCATTACAACTAAACCGGTGACAAGATTATCCGCGCAGCCGGCGTGCTAGCCGTGCTGCGCGATTCCGTGCAAGACAAAAGAATATGTGTGCGGAACGTGTTTGGAGGGGAGAACTTTTGCGCAAGACCCGAGTCTATCTTGGCAAGTTGATTCACTTGCTGGAACAGCATTCTCTCCGAACTCAATTGAGGAGTGTTCATGCTTACCCAGGAAGATGATCAGCAGTTGGTCGAGCGGGTGCAGCGTGGCGACAAACGAGCTTTTGATCTGTTGGTGCTGAAGTATCAGCACAAGATTCTCGGGTTGATAGTGCGTTTTGTGCACGATCCTCATGAAGCTCAGGATGTTGCCCAGGAAGCGTTTATTAAAGCTTTCCGTGCACTGGCTAATTTTCGCGGCGACAGCGCCTTTTATACATGGCTGTACCGCATCGCCATCAACACGGCGAAGAATCATCTGGTGTCGCGCGGTCGTCGCCCACCAGAAAGTGATGTTAGCGCTGAAGACGCAGAGTTCTACGAGGGCGATCACGCACTCAAGGACATCGAATCTCCAGAGCGGTTGATGCTACGGGACGAGATTGAAAACGCCGTGCATCGAACCATTGAACAATTGCCAGAAGATTTGCGCACCGCGCTAACTTTGCGAGAGTTTGATGGTCTTAGTTACGAGGACATTGCGAGCGTCATGCAATGTCCAGTAGGTACCGTACGGTCGCGGATTTTCCGAGCCCGTGAGGCCATTGATAAAGTCCTGCAACCTTTGTTGCAGGGAGCCTGAGACAGCGGCGCTAGCCAAGAGAGGAATCGCCATGAGTCGTGAAGCCCTGCAAGAATCGTTATCCGCCCTTATGGATAACGAGGCAGATGAGTTGGAGCTGCGCCGCGTGCTCAGCGCCAGCGAAGACGCCCAATTGCGCTCGACTTGGGCGCGCTATCAAGTAGCTCGTGCAGTTATGCACAAAGATCTGCTGGTACCGAACCTCGATATCGCTTCGGCGGTGTCCAAGGCTCTCGCCGATGAAGCTGCTCCGGTTGTTGCTCCTGTAGCTGCGGTTGCGGGTCGTTGGCGCGGTCTGGGTCGCCTGGCAGTTGCTGCCTCGGTGACTCTGGCGGTTCTGGCTGGCGTTCGTCTCTATAACCAAGACGAAGTGATGGGTACGCAACTCGCCCAGAACAACGTGCAGCCAACGCTGCCAATGCCTCAAGTACAGGGCGCTGCTCTGTTGGCTGGCTATACCGAGAGCTCCGAGCCGGTTTCCGCTCAGCAATCCAAAGCTTCAAGCCCGAGCCAATTGAACTGGCACGAGCAGCGCTTGCCGGGCTATCTGCGTCAACACGCGCAGCAGGCTGCGATGAGCACGTCTGAAGGTGTGTTGCCCTATGCGCGTGCTGCAAGTCTGGAAAACCGCTGAGGAGGATCATGCGCGGACTTTCCTACCTGCTTCTGTTAGGTGGCGCGCTGGCCCAGCCAGTTGGCGCCGCCGACGCGCAAGATTGGCTGGGCCGCCTCGCTGAGGCCCAGCAGCAGCAAAGTTTCCACGGCACGTTTGTCTACGAACGTAACGGCAGTTTCTCCACTCATACAATCTGGCATCAGGCGTCTGGTGGCGCAGAAGTGCGCGAGCGGCTTTTGCAACTCGACGGGCCGGTGCAAGAAGTGGTGAAGGTTGGGCGTCGCACCGAGTGTGTAAGCGGTGGCTTGGCCGATCAGGTTGCCGAAGGTCAGAGTTGGCCTGCTCGAGCGCTGGATACCAAACAACTTTCAGCCTGGTACGACTTGCGCATTATTGGCGAGTCGCGTGTCGCTGGGCGGGACGCGGTGGTGCTAGCGGTGTTGCCGCGTGATCAGCACCGTTATGGCTTCGAGCTGCATCTAGACCGCGAAACAGGCTTGCCGCTGAAGTCGTTGCTGCTTAATGAAAAAGGCCAACTGCTTGAGCGTTTCCAGTTTTCTACTATCGAAATGACCCCTCCTTCAGAAGCTGATCTGAAACCAGGTTCGAGCTGCCAGCCCGTTCGCTTTGTCGAAAGTAAGGCCGTGGATCCGAAGGCGTGGCACTCCGAGTGGATGCCTCCAGGTTTTAATCTGAACAGCGCGGTCGAGCGCCACAGCGCGTTATCTTCCCAGCCCGTTGCATGCCTGATGTATGGCGACGGATTGGCGCGTTTTTCGGTTTTCCTCGAGCCACTGAATGGTGCCACGGTCGAAGATGCTCGCACGCAGTTGGGTCCCACCGTTGCGGTTTCCAAACGCATCTCTACCACCTCGGGCGACGTGATGGTCACGGTAATTGGCGAAATCCCGTTAGGAACGGCCGAGCGTGTCGCGCTATCGATGCGCGCCGGGGACATGCAGGCGGCGCAATAACGCTGTCGAGATTTTCACGCGAGCGCTCAGTTACGGTTCGCGTGTTCACCATAGAGTCGTATGTCGCGTTCTATCGGCGCGACAATTCATGTGGTACTTGCTTTTCCTTTATGGGAGCCGAAGTCAATGCTTAGCCTTAAATCTGGCTTATCTGCCTTTCTGACATTGTTTTTACTGGGGCAGACGTTAACTGCCCACGCTGAACTTCCTGATTTCACTACCCTGGTCGAGGCTGCCGCGCCGGCCGTCGTCAACATCAGTACGACGCAGAAGGTTCCGGACCGTGTTGCAGGCGCTTCCGGCCAAGACATTCCTGATCTGGAAGGTCTGCCGCCGATGTTTCGCGAATTCTTCGAACGCAACATGCCCCCACAGCAACGCTCGCCCCAAGGCCGCCAGCAACAGCGTGGCGCGCAGTCGCTGGGCTCCGGCTTCATCATTTCTCCCGATGGCTATGTGCTGACCAACAACCACGTCGTGACTGGCGCTGACGAAATTATCGTGCGCCTGTCTGACCGCAGCGAATTGAAAGCCAAGCTGATCGGCGCTGATCCTCGCACCGACGTGGCATTGCTCAAGGTTGATGGCAAAAATCTTCCGGTCGTGAAAATCGGTAAATCGGAAGAACTCAAAGTTGGCGCTTGGGTGCTCGCCATTGGCTCGCCATTTGGCTTTGACCACTCCGCTACCGCCGGCATCGTCAGCGCGAAGGGACGCAGCCTGCCGAATGAGAGCTATGTGCCGTTCATTCAAACTGACGTGGCGATCAACCCCGGCAATTCGGGTGGCCCGCTGTTTAACCTGAATGGCGAAGTAATCGGTATCAACTCGCAAATTTTCACCCGTTCGGGTGGCTTCATGGGCCTGTCATTCGCCATTCCGATGGATGTGGCGATGGACGTGGCCAATCAGTTGCGAACCGAAGGCAAAGTCAGCCGTGGCTGGCTGGGCGTAGTGATCCAAGAGGTCAACAAAGACCTGGCTGAGTCGTTTGGTCTGGATAGACCAGCCGGCGCATTGGTCGCTCAAGTGATGGAAGACGGTCCCGCAGCCAAAGGCGGCCTGCTGGTCGGCGACGTTATTTTGAGCCTAAACGGCCAACCTATCGTCATGTCGGCAGATCTACCTCACCTTGTAGGCCGCATGAAGGCGGGCAGCAAAGCCCAGTTGGAAGTGATTCGTGAAGGCTCGCGCAAGACCGTGGAATTGACCATCGGCAACCTGCCCGCCGATGACGATGAAGTCGCTGCCAACGGTGGCGGTGAGTCGGCCGTGGAACGCAACAGCAATCGTATGGGCGTCAAGGTTGCTGAGCTCACCGCTGACGAGCGCAAAGCGCTTGATCTCAAGGGCGGTGTGGTCATCAAGGAAGTACAAGACGGCCCTGCCGCTCTTATTGGTCTGCGTCCAGGCGATGTCATCACTCACCTGAATAACCAGGCCATTGATTCGGCGAAGACTTTTACCCAGGTCGCTCAAGCGCTGCCGAAGAACCGTTCGGTGTCGATGCGCGTGCTTCGTGAAGGCCGTGCAAGCTTCATTACCTTCAAGTTGTCTGAGTGACGCTTAGTCGGTAATACACAAAAGGGCGGTTTTTACCGCCCTTTTTCGTGGGCGCCTGTCGGCGGCACGGGTGACGCCCCTGCCGCCGATCGGGTACACTTCCCGGCTATTTTTCGGCGGGCAATCTGCCTGCGGCCTTTTTGAGTGTTGATCCGTGAGTGACCTGAGTCATATCCGTAATTTCTCCATCATCGCCCACATCGACCACGGCAAATCGACCCTGGCCGACCGATTCATTCAGATGTGCGGCGGTTTGTCCGAACGCGAAATGGAAGCCCAGGTTCTTGATTCCATGGACCTCGAGCGCGAACGCGGCATCACCATCAAGGCCCACAGCGTCACCCTCCATTACAAGGCGCGTGACGGTAAAACCTACCAGCTGAACTTCATTGATACCCCCGGTCACGTTGACTTCACATACGAAGTCAGCCGGTCGCTGGCTGCCTGCGAGGGCGCATTGCTGGTAGTCGACGCCGGTCAAGGCGTTGAGGCGCAATCGGTCGCGAACTGCTACACCGCAATCGAGCAAGGCCTGGAAGTGATGCCCGTATTGAACAAAATGGACCTGCCGCAGGCCGATCCAGACCGCGTCAAAGAAGAAATCGAGAAAATCATCGGCATTGATGCCACCGACGCCGTCGCGTGCAGCGCGAAGAGCGGCATGGGTGTTGATGAAGTGCTCGAGCGTCTGGTGCAAACCATTCCGGCGCCCACCGGCAATATTGAAGATCCGCTGCAAGCCCTGATCATCGACTCCTGGTTCGACAATTACCTAGGCGTCGTCTCGCTGGTGCGCGTGCGCCACGGCTGCGTGAAGAAGGGCGACAAGATTCTGGTCAAGTCCACCGGCAAGATTCACTTGGTGGACAGCGTGGGTGTGTTCACGCCCAAGCACACCGCCACGGTGGACCTGAAAGCCGGCGAAGTAGGCTTTATCATCGCGGGCATCAAAGACATTCACGGCGCCCCCGTTGGCGATACGCTGACCCTCAGCTCGACGCCGGACGTTGACGTGCTGCCAGGCTTCAAGCGTATTCAGCCGCAGGTTTACGCCGGTCTGTTCCCGGTAAGCTCGGATGACTTCGAAGACTTCCGTGAAGCCCTGCAAAAGCTGACGCTCAACGACTCCTCGCTGCAATACTTGCCCGAAAGTTCCGATGCGCTGGGTTTCGGCTTCCGTTGCGGCTTCCTCGGCATGCTGCACATGGAGATCATTCAGGAGCGACTGGAGCGCGAGTACGACCTGGACCTGATCACCACAGCGCCGACGGTAATCTTCGAATTGCTGTTGAAAAATGGCGAAACGATCTACGTCGATAACCCGTCGAAGTTGCCAGATTTGTCGGCAATAGAAGACATGCGCGAGCCGATCGTGCGGGCCAACATCCTGGTTCCCCAGGAGCACTTGGGGAATGTCATCACCTTGTGCATCGAGAAACGTGGCGTTCAGCGCGACATGCTGTTCCTCGGTACTCAGGTTCAGGTCAGCTACGACCTGCCGATGAACGAAGTGGTGTTGGACTTCTTCGACCGTCTGAAGTCCACCAGCCGCGGTTATGCCTCGTTGGATTACCATTTCGACCGTTATCAGTCGGCCAATCTGGTGAAGCTTGATGTGCTGATCAACGGCGACAAGGTAGACGCCCTGGCCCTGATCGTGCACCGCGACAATGCGCATTACAAAGGTCGTGCGCTGACTGAAAAGATGAAAGAACTGATTCCGCGGCAGATGTTCGATGTGGCCATTCAGGCTGCCATCGGCGGGCAGATTGTGGCTCGCACCACCGTCAAGGCGCTGCGCAAGAACGTATTGGCTAAGTGCTACGGCGGTGACGTCAGCCGTAAGCGCAAGCTGCTTGAAAAGCAGAAAGCCGGTAAAAAACGGATGAAGCAGGTCGGCAACGTGGAAATTCCACAAGAAGCCTTCCTCGCAGTGCTCAGGTTGGATGGTTAATACCTATGTCGTTCAATTTTCCGCTGTTGTTGGTAATCGCTGTGGCTGTCTGCGGTGTGCTCGCTCTGTTCGACCTGGTGCTGTTGGCGCCTCGTCGCAATGCAGCGGTCGCCGCCTACCAAGGGCAGGTGGCCGAGCCCGATCAAGCCGTGCTTGATCAGCTCAATCGCGAGCCTTTGCTGGTGGAATATGGCAAATCGTTCTTTCCGGTTTTGGCGATCGTGCTGGTGCTTCGCTCGTTCCTGGTTGAACCGTTCCAGATTCCGTCTGGCTCGATGAAGCCAACGCTAGAAGTCGGCGATTTCATTCTGGTGAACAAATTCGCCTATGGCATTCGCTTGCCGGTGCTTGATACCAAGGTCATCGAAGTGGGCGACCCGCAGCGCGGCGATGTTATGGTGTTTCGCTATCCCAGCGAGCCGACCATCAACTACATCAAACGGGTAGTGGGTTTGCCGGGCGACAAGGTGCGCTACACCGCCGATAAACAGCTGTTCGTAAACGGCGAGTCAGTGGCTAAAAAGCTGCTCGGCGAAGAGCCCGGTTCCCTTGGCAGCGCCACGCTGTATCAGGAAAAACTGGGCGAAGTGGAGCACTTGATCCGCATCGAAATGAACCGTTACCGCGCCGATCCGGGCAACGAGTGGACCGTGCCAGCCGGTCATTACTTCATGATGGGCGACAACCGCGATAACTCGAACGACAGCCGTTATTGGAACGATCCGAAAATTCCGAAAGAGTTGCTCGGCATGGTTCCAGACAAGAATATCGTCGGCAAAGCGTTTGCGGTCTGGTTGAGCTGGGCTGATCCGAAATTGCGCAACGTGCCGACTCTGTCACGGGTAGGCCTGATTCACTGATCTGTCGGCGCTGCGAAAACCAGCGCCGCACGCTATATATAGTCAGGCCCGCAGAGGCTGTGGACTTTTAAAAAAATACTGACACTGAGGTCAAACATGGCGCTTGCGCGTTCGCAGAAGGGTATGTCGTTGTTGGGGTGGATGTGCACCTTGGCTTTTTTGGCGTTCGTCGCCACCGCCGTCTTCAAGATGGTTCCCCATTACATGGACAACGCCGCCCTTTCTAAAACAATCACCTCGATTGAAACCGACAAGGCCGCGGACATCCGCACCGTTCCTGAAGTGTATGGCTACGTCGAGAAAGCGATGCAGCTCAACTCCATCAACAACCTTGATCCTAAAGAAGCGATGGACGTGAAGCTGGAGAACGGTGAATTCCTTATCCATCTCAAGTACGAACGTCGCGAGTCGCTGATCAGTAACCTCGATCTCGTCGCTCGTTTCGACAAAGAATTCCGCGTGCGTATGCCGTGAGTGCTGCTCTGAGTCGTTTAGAGCGTCAGCTCGGTTATACCTTCCAAGACCAGGATCTGATGATCCTGGCCCTCACTCACCGCAGCTTTGCCGGACGTAATAACGAGCGTCTGGAGTTCCTCGGTGATGCCATCCTCAATTTTGTTGCCGGCGAGGCCTTGTTCGAGCGCTTTCCACAGGCGCGCGAAGGCCAATTGTCGCGTTTGCGCGCGCGCCTGGTAAAAGGCGAAACCCTGGCCGTTCTGGCGCGCGGGTTCGATTTGGGTGAATACCTGCGCCTGGGTTCCGGTGAGTTGAAGAGCGGTGGTTTCCGCCGTGAGTCGATTTTGGCGGATGCGCTGGAAGCCCTGATCGGCGCCATTTATTTGGACGCTGGCATGGAAGCGGCGCGCGAGCGCGTGTTGGCGTGGCTAAGCTCAGAGCTCGACGGTCTGACGCTGGTCGACACCAACAAAGACCCGAAAACCCGCCTGCAGGAGTTTCTGCAGTCGCGCGGCTGCGACCTGCCGCGCTACGAAGTGGTGGATATCCAGGGCGACCCGCACTGCCGGACCTTTGTAGTCGAGTGCCAGATCACCTTATTGAATGACAAAACCATCGGGCAGGGCGCTAGCCGCCGTATTGCCGAACAAGTGGCCGCAGCTGCCGCTTTGATTGCCCTTGGTGTGGAGAATGGCCATGACTGATTCAACCGCAACACGCTGTGGCTATGTCGCCATCGTCGGCCGGCCCAACGTAGGCAAGTCGACGCTGCTCAACCACATTCTTGGCCAGAAACTGGCGATCACCTCGCGCAAGCCGCAAACCACTCGCCACAACATGCTTGGCATCAAGACGGAAGGCACGGTTCAAGCCATCTACGTCGATACCCCCGGCATGCACAAGAACGGTGAGAAAGCGCTGAACCGCTACATGAACAAAACCGCATCGGCTGCGTTGAAAGACGTCGACGTGGTGATCTTCGTGGTCGAGCGCACCCGCTGGACCGACGAAGACCAAATGGTTCTGGAGCGCGTGCAGTACGTAGAAGGTCCGGTGATTCTGGCGATCAATAAAACCGACCGCATTGAAGATAAATCCGAGCTGATGCCGCATCTGGAATGGCTACAAGGCCAACTGCCGAACGCGCAGATCGTGCCGATTTCCGCGCAGCACGGGCATAACCTTGATGCGTTGGAAGGCCTGATCGAGAAATACCTGCCGGAAAACGAGCACTTCTTCCCCGAAGATCAGATCACCGACCGCAGCAGCCGTTTCCTCGCCGCCGAACTGGTGCGTGAAAAAATCATGCGTCAGCTGGGCGCCGAGCTGCCGTACCAGATCACCGTCGAAATTGAAGAATTCAAGCAGCAGGGCAAGACCTTGCACATCCACGCCTTGATTCTGGTGGAGCGCGACGGCCAGAAGAAAATCATCATCGGCGACAAAGGCGAGCGCATTAAACGCATCGGCATGGATGCGCGCAAAGACATGGAAGTGCTGTTCGACTCCAAAGTCATGCTCAACCTTTGGGTCAAAGTTAAAGGCGGCTGGTCCGACGATGAACGCGCCCTGCGTTCGCTGGGTTATGCCGACCTTTAAGCCCCGTTGCTGCGAGGCTTCCCATGTTAAACAGCGCGCAACCGGCCTTCATTCTGCATAGCCGGGCCTACCGCGAAAGCAGCGCGCTGGTTGATTTCCTCACACCACAAGGTCGGCTGCGCGCCGTGCTTCGTGGTGCGCGCGGCAAGGCGGGTACGCTCGCTCGGCCGTTTGTGCCGGTGGAAGTCGAGTTTCGTGGGCGGGGCGAACTGAAAAACGTTGGCCGCCTCGAAGCCGCCGGCATTCCCCGCTGGCTAAATGGCGAGGCGCTGTTTAGCGGTTTGTATCTGAACGAGCTGATCCTGCGCTTGCTGCCCGCTGAAGATCCCCATCCCATTCTGTTTGAGCATTACGCCGCCACGCTTGAGGCCTTGGCCGCCGGCCGCGCGCTGGAGCCGTTGCTGCGTGCGTTCGAATGGCGCCTGCTCGATGAGCTGGGGTATGGTTTTGCCCTCGGTGAAGACCTGAACGGCCAGCCGGTCGTAGCCGGTCAGCTCTATCGCCTGCTGCCCGATGCCGGTTTGGAGCCGGTTCATTTGTTCCAACCGGGGCTGTTTCAAGGCGCCGAATTGCTCGCCATGGCCGAAGCCGATTGGACCGCGCCCGGCGCCCTTGCCGCCGCTAAACGTTTAATGCGCCAAGCCCTGGCACCCCATTTAGGCGGCCGACCGCTGGTCAGCCGTGAATTGTTCATGACGTTGAAGGAGCCACCCCGTGACTGACGCCAACCGAATTCTGTTGGGCGTGAACATCGACCACGTCGCCACGCTGCGCCAAGCCCGTGGCACCCGCTACCCGGACCCGGTAAAAGCCGCGCTCGACGCCGAAGAAGCCGGCGCCGACGGCATTACCGTGCACCTGCGCGAAGACCGCCGCCATATCCAAGAGCGCGACGTGCTGCTGCTCAAGGACGTGCTGCAAACGCGCATGAACTTCGAAATGGGCGTGACCGAAGAAATGCTCAATTTCGCCGAGCGTATTCGTCCGGCCCACATCTGCCTGGTACCGGAAACGCGGCAGGAACTCACCACCGAAGGCGGCCTTGACGTGGCCGGCCAGGAAGCGCGAATCAAAGCGGCGGTAGAGCGCCTGGCCCGACTGGGCTGTGAGGTGTCGCTGTTTATCGACGCCGACGAGCGCCAGATTGAAGCCTCACGGCGCATCGGCGCACCGGCTATCGAACTGCACACCGGCCGCTACGCCGACGCCCACACGCCAAGCGAAACCGCCGATGAACTGAAACGAATTGCCGACGGCGTCGCTTTTGGCCTGGCCCAAGGTCTGATCGTCAACGCAGGCCATGGTTTGCACTACCACAACGTGGAAGCGGTGGCGGCGATCAAAGGCGTTAACGAACTGAACATCGGCCATGCGCTGGTGGCGCACGCGTTGTTTGTGGGCTTCAAAGCGGCGGTGGCGGAGATGAAGCAATTGATCGTGGCGGCGGCGAATCGCTAACGCGGTACCCCGATTGTTAAATGGCGCTTGGGTTATTTGCGCGCCGTAATTACGGCGCGCATCGGCGCTGGCAGGCCTTCCACGGTTTTGCTGTGGTCGTCGGGATCCAGAAAATGACTCAGCGACTGATAGCGCATCCACTCGGTGCTGCGCTGTTCTTCAACACTGGTCACGCTGACATCCACGCACTTCACATCGCTGAAGCCAGCACGGCGCAGCCAGAGTTCCAAGGCCGGTACTGAGGGCAAAAACCACACGTTGCGCATCTGCGCGTAACGGTCTTCGGGCACCAACACTTGGTTGACGTCGCCCTCGATCACCAGGGTTTCCAGCACCAACTCGCCGCCTTTAACCAAGCAGTCCTTCAGCGCCAGCAAATGCTCGATGGGCGAGCGGCGGTGGTAGAAAACGCCCATGGAAAATACGGTGTCGAAGCCTTCCAGCCCCGCCGGCAAATCTTCCAGCGCGAACGGCAGATGCCAGGCGCGGCGGTCCGGCAGGTAGCGTTGTACGGCCTGGAATTGGCAGAAGAACAGCCAGTTGGGGTCGATGCCGATCACGCTGTCGGCACCGGCGCCGAGCATTCGCCATTGGTAATAGCCGTTGCCGCAGCCAACATCGAGCACGCGCTTGCCGCGTAAATCCAAATGCGGCGACACCCGCGACCATTTCCAATCCGAGCGCCATTCGGTGTCGACGTGCACGCCGAACAAGTCGAACGGGCCCTTGCGCCAGGGCGACAAGCCCATCAGTGCCTGACGCATCTGTGCGCGCGTGGCGTCGTCGCAGTCGCAATCCAGGCGCAGGCCGCTTTCCAGATCAATCTGTGTGGGATGCAAAGCGGGAAGGGCGTCCAGCGCGCCTTGCCAGCGTTCCAGGTCGCCGTGACCTTTTTCCATTTTGCTGTCGAGTTGCGCTTGCAAGCCATTGGCCCAGGTAGCCAACGGTGTGCCCGCCAAGTGGCGGACCAAGGGGGATAAATCAATCATGGCAAGGCAATCAACGAAGCAAAGTTCAGACACTGAAACCACGGCACTACTTTGCTGAACCCTGCGGCCAGCAGGCGCTCGCGGTGTTGCTCAAGGCTGTCGGGTTTCATCACGTTTTCAATGGCGTTGCGCTTCTGGGCAATTTCCAACTCGCTGTAGCCGTTGGCGCGCTTGAAGGCGACATGCAGCTCGGTCAGCAGATCGTGTTCCTGTTCATCATCGAAGCGCAGTTTCTCCGACAGAATCAGCGCGCCGCCCGGCAGCAACGCCTGGCGGATCTGAGTCAGCAACTGCAAGCGTTGCTCGGGCTGGATGAATTGCAGGGTGAAATTCAGCGCCACCAGTGACGTGGGTTGCAGTTGCAGGCCAAGAATATCGGCCTCGACCACCTCGACCGGCAGCAACTCCTGAAACATCGAGTCCTGGGCATGCAGGTACTCGGCGCAGCGCTCGACCATGGCGCTGGAGTTATCCACCGCAATCACCCGGCAATCGCTGCAGGTCACATGCCGGCGCAAGGCCTGGGTGACCGCACCCAGCGACGAGCCTAGGTCGTAGAGCACGCTGTGCGGCTGAGCGAACTGGGCCGCCAGCACGCCGATGTTCTCGACGATGGTCGGGTAGCCGGGCACCGAGCGTTTAATCATGTCCGGGAACACGCGCGCCACGGCTTCATTGAAGGTGAAGTCCGGCACGGAAGGCAGCGGCACAGCAAAGAGACGGTCGGATTCCTGGCTCACGGTGGTTACGCTTGGCTCAAAAGGGCGCCATTTTAACCAGCTGCACGAGCGCCGCCAGCCCCTTCGGCTGCAAAGGGGCTAAGCGGCGATTGCGCAGCGAACTCGGTTTATTTAACGGTGATGGGGCAGTCGAACAGCTCGGCCGGCGCGACTTCTGGTTCCCATGGGCGGTGATAGGCCATCAGCAACTCGCCCGTGCCAGCCGAGGTGGCCTGAAAACGCCAGGTCGACACGCCCGCGCTGCCGACGATGCCGGCGTCTTCCGGGTTGCTGTAAACCTCTGGGCCAAGGCTGCGCAGCACGTTGGCGGCGGCATCTTTGGTTTGCCAGCGAAAGCCGGTGGTGGGGTTGCTGCTCAGGGTCACGATCAATTGCTGGCCGGGACGCAAGGTCGCCGGGCAGTCGCTCGACTTATCCACCTGGACGGCAACATTTTTGCCGGGTTGTTGGGCGCAGGCAGCGAGCAGAGCGATGCCGATCGGGAGAAGCAGGCGTGCAGCGGTCATGAATTGATCCTGTCCAAGGGGCGATGAGTGGCGGCAAGCATAGCGCCAAATTATGGCGCTATGCCTGGCAAACCTCCGCCATTTCCGGCCACTTCGATTCCAAAACTGGAGGCTTCAAGGTCACCGTCACAGCAAAAACTCTAAATCCCCGCCTGCGCGGGGATGACGGTGCTTTGCGCTATCCGTGCACGCCAAACGTGCAGTTGTTTAGAAAAGCACCTTCGCCACATCGGTAAAGCGCTTGGCGAAGTGCACGGTGATGCCTTCTTTCAAATACTCCGGCAATTCGGTGAAGTCGCCCCGGTTGGCTTCCGGAAGAATCAGCTCGTAGATTTTCTGGCGCCGCGCGGCGATCACTTTTTCGCGTACGCCGCCGATGGGCAGTACATGGCCGGTCAGGGTCAGCTCGCCGGTCATGGCCACGCCTTTTTTCGGCGCCTGGTTGCGCGCGAGCGAGAGCAGGGCGCTGGCCATGGTCACACCGGCGCTGGGGCCATCCTTTGGCGTAGCGCCTTCCGGCACGTGCAGGTGAACGAAAGCTTGGTCGAAGAAGGTCGGGTCGCCACGAAATTCCTTCAGGTGCGAACTGACGTAGCTGTACGCAATCTCGGCCGACTCTTTCATCACTTCGCCCAGTTGGCCGGTCAGCTTGAAGCCCCGGTTGAGCGTGTGGATGCGCGTCGCTTCAATCGGCAAGGTGGCGCCGCCCATGCTGGTCCAGGCCAGGCCGGTAATAACGCCGACGCCTGCCAACAGTTGTTCGCGGCGAAACAACGGCATCCCCAAGTAACCTTCCAAATCTTTCGGGCCGATTTTCAGCTTGCTGTCCGGGTCGCCGAGCAGTTTCACCACGGCCTTGCGCACCACTTTGCCCAGCTGTTTTTCCAACTGCCGAACCCCGGCCTCGCGGGCATAGCCTTCAATCACTGCCTTGAGCGCGTTGTCGCTGATGCTGAGGCGGTGTTTGGGTACGCCGGCTTTTTCCAACTGCTTGGGCCACAAGTGGCGCTTGGCGATGGCGAATTTTTCTTCGGCGATATAGCCGGCCAGGCGAATGACTTCCATCCGGTCGAGCAACGGCCCGGGGATGGAATCCAAGGTATTGGCGGTGCACACGAACAGCACCTTGGACAGGTCAAGGCGCAGGTCGAGGTAGTGGTCGAGAAATTCCGCGTTCTGCTCCGGGTCCAGGGTTTCCAGCAGCGCCGAGGCCGGGTCGCCTTGGTGGCTGGCGCCGAGCTTGTCGATTTCGTCGAGCATGATCACCGGGTTCATCACTTCGACGTCTTTCAAGGCCTGCACCAATTTGCCGGGCAGGGCGCCGATGTAGGTGCGGCGATGACCTTTGATTTCCGCTTCGTCGCGCATGCCGCCGACGCTGAAGCGGTAGAACGGCCGGCCCAGGGTTTCGGCGATGGATTTACCAATACTGGTTTTGCCCACGCCCGGCGGCCCGACCAGCAAGACGATGGAGCCGGAAATCTCGCCCTTGAACGCACCAACGGCGAGAAACTCGAGAATCCGCTCTTTAATGTCATCCAGCCCGGAATGCTGGGCGTCGAGCACCTGCTTGGCGTGTTGCAGGTCGAGCTTGTCTTTGCCGTGTACGCCCCAGGGGATGTTGGTGGCCCAGTCGAGGTAATTGCGCGTCACCGCATATTCCGGTGAGCCGGTTTCCAAAATCGACAGTTTGTTCAGCTCTTCCTCAATGCGCTTTTTCGCCTGCTCCGGCAGGGTTTTGCCTTCCAAGCGCTGCTCGAATTGTTCCAGGTCGGCGCTGCGGTCGTCTTTGGTCAGCCCCAGTTCCTGCTGGATCAGCTTGAGCTGCTCCTTGAGGAAAAACTCGCGCTGATGCTCGCCAATGGTGCGGTTCACCTCGGCCGACAGTTCGCTTTGCAGGCGCGCCACTTCCACTTCCTTGCGCAGCATCGGCAGCACTTTTTCCATGCGTTCCAGCACGGGCACGGTGTCGAGCACATCTTGCAGCTCTTTAGGCGTGGCGGTGGTAAGCGCGGCGGCAAAGTCGGTGAGCGGCGAAGGCTGGTTAGGGCTGAAGCGGTTCAGGTAGTTCTTCAACTCTTCGCTGTACAGCGGGTTGAGCGGTAGCAGTTCTTTGATCGCGTTGATCAGCGCCATGCCGTAGGCCTTGACCTCATCGCGGCGGTCATCGGCACTTGGCGGGTACTCCACTTCCGCCAAGTAGGGCGGACGATGCCGTTTCAGCCAGCCGCGAATCTTCACCCGTTGCATGCCTTGGGCTACGAATTGCAGCTTGCCGTCGACGCGGCTGGCCTGGTGAATTTTCACCAGCGTGCCGTGCTCGGGAAGGCTGTCGGTATTGAAATGGCGCGGGTCGGTCACCGGTTCGTCGACGTAGAACAGCGCCAGGCTGTGGTGGTCGGTTTTGCCGACCAACTCCAGCGTTTCGGTCCAGTGTTCTTCGTTGACGATCACCGGCAACACCTGGGCCGGGAAGAACGGGCGGTTATGAATAGGAATAACGTAAAGCCGTTCAGGGGGGCGCACGTTGGGCAACGCCAGGGCGTGGGGAAGGTGCAGGCCCTCGGGCATTTGCGTTTCGTCGTCGTCGATATCAGTAACGTGGTCGTTCATGCGGCACCTGTGATCACTACATGACTAGGTAGATGGGTCGGACGGGTAACTAATTCAATGGCGCGCGTTGATTGACAAGCGAAGCGGCTCGATTTTGCGCCTGGGCAGCGCACCCATAAGTTGCTGCAGGCCCCGGAAAAAGCCAGCTTGCGTGGCATTCACCCGTCGGTTGCGGCTGGGAAAAAATGGCCCGTTCACGTACCATGCGCGCCTCATTTCGACCCGCCTTGCGCCATGCTTGAAGCTCGCCTGCTCCGTCTCGACGACCAAACCCATGAACACGCTCACGACCACCATCAACTGGTGTTGTCGCTGGCTGGCCGTGCGGAATTCGAGGTGAACGGGCGTGGCGGTGAGGTGTGCCGGATGCGCGCGTGCCTGGTGCCGGGCGATGCCGAGCATCAGTTCGCCGGCGTCGGCGACAACCGCATGTTGATCATTGATCTGGATGAACAGGGTAGTTCCGCCGACGACCTGGAACTGCTCGCCCGTCTGTTCGACATGCCGCGTTACCCCGCGCTGGATGCCGACTTCCAAAACCTGCTCAGCTACGCCGGCGCCGAACTGGCGCGCTATGGCAGCGATACGCAGTTGGCGCGCTCCTTGAGTGGTGTGCTGCTGCGCGCCTTGCACGTGCGGCTGTTTGGCGAGCGCAACGAACGGGCGCCCGGCCCGTTGAACGTCGAGCGGCTCGACGCCTATATCGACCAACACCTGGCCCGGCGCATCAGCGTAGCGGAACTGGCCCACGTCGCGTGCTTGAGCCCCAGCCATTTCCACGCGCAGTTCAAAGACAGCCTCGGCCTCACGCCGCACCAGTACCTGCTGAAAATTCGCCTCGACCGCGCCTCGCGTTTGTTGCGTGAAAGCGCCATGCCGCTGATTCGCATCGCCGAGGAGTGCGGTTTCTCCAGCCAGAGCGCGCTCACCACCGCCATGCGCCGCTATTTGGGCCTCACGCCGAAACGTCTACGCGGCGAGCCGTAGCGCTGATTGCCAGCAATACTGGGCCTCGCCCATTTCCCGTCTATATTTCCTACATGCCGCCACGGGCTGACGCTTTTCTATGGTAGTGGCACATTGCCGCTTTTTGCAGGTGAAGTTCGCGTGTAACTCCGTTAGGCTGCTGGTTGGCGCGTTGCTGGCGACGGCGTAAAGCGCTCTAAACCGCCGTTTCGCCTCACACTTCAACGCCACACACTCAAGGTAGTAGCTATGCCCGGATCGCGTCGCTTGGCCCAGATTGTTCGCAGGTGTTCGTCATGGCTGTCGCTGGCCGCAGCGTGTGTAGTGTTCACCAGTTGCTCGGTCGGCGCGGCGCCGTTTCAAGCCAGCCTTGTGGACGCGCAGGGCAAACCGCTCGAAGGCGCGGTGATAACCCTGCAAGGTCCTACCAATGCGGCCTTGCCGGCGCAGACGGGGATCATGGACCAGGTGCAAAAACAGTTCGCCCCCTCCGTGCTAGCGGTTCACACCAGCACCAAAGTCACCTTCCCCAATAGCGACAATATTCGCCACCACGTTTATTCCTTTTCGCCGGCCAAGCGTTTTGAACTGCGCCTGTATGAGGGCACGCCATCCGAGCCGATCACCTTCGACAAACCGGGCGTGGTGGTGCTGGGCTGCAATATTCACGACTGGATGGTCGGCTACATCTATGTCACCGATGACCCCTGGTTTGCCGCCAGCGACGCCGCCGGCAAGGTGCGCCTCGACCTGCCTGCTGGCCATTACAACGTCACGCTCTGGCACCCGAAAGCGCCCGATCTATTACCGCAAAAGGGCGGCGAACTGACCCTCGGCGACGCCGACAGCACTCAGCAATACGCGATAAACGTGGGCGCGGCGGCGGATACTTCGGTGGCCGCGCCAGCACCCAAGCCGTCGGCATTTGGCAACGCATTCAAGAAGGCAGCGAGTGAAACTCAGCAATAGCTTCCAATCGCGCATTGCCGGTGTCCTGATCCTGCTGTTGTTGGTGGTGATCGGCACGCTGTACTTCGCCGTAAAAGTGGCCACCGCCGAAGCGGTTAAAAAACAGGCTGGGGAACAGCTTGAAGTGGGCGTGCGGGTGTTCGAGCGTTTGATGGACATGCGCAGCCGGCAAATTCGTGACGCGGTGCAGGTGCTGTCCTCCGACTTCGGCTTCAAAGACGCAGTGGCCAGCGGCGACAACGCCACCATCCGCTCTGTGCTGGCCAATCATGGTGGCCGCATCGATGCCACTGAAGTGCTGCTGCTCGGCCTCGACGGCACCATCACGGCCACCGCCAGCAAGCCTGGCAGCGCCGGCCCAGATCCGTTTCCCGAAGGCGCGCTGTTTCGCTACGCCACTGAATTGGCCGAGGCGCGGCGTAACGGGCAGTCGGCGCTAATCGTGTCGATCAACCACGAGCCGCATCTGCTGGTTGAAACCCAGATTCTCGCGCCCATTCCTATCGCCCGCGTGGTCATGGGCTTTCGCATGGACGAAGCGCTGGCGGCTGAGCTGCGCGCGCTGACCAACCTCGACGTGTCGTTCCTGGCTATTGAAGACGGTTCCCCCGGCCGCCTGATCAGCACACTGAGTGCGGCGCAGGAAACCGAAATGATGTCGTCGAACCTGCAGCTGGAACGCACCACCACGCTGAAGGAATTCGAGTTTTCCGGGCAGCGGTACCTGAACGAACAACTGGTGCTCGCCACCGGCAGCCATTACCAAGTGCAGGCCTTTTTGCACAGTTCGCTGGACCAGGCGCTGGTCGCCTTCAAGCCGCTGGATCAGCGCGTGCTGCTGATTGCGGTCTGTGCGCTTATTGCCTCGCTGGCCGGCGCCTTGTTATTGGCGCGCAGCATTTCACGTCCGGTTCGTGAGCTGGCGCGGGTGGCCGAGCGCGTGGGGCAGGGGGATTACCAGGGCACCCTGGATTTGCACCGCAGCGATGAGCTGGGTGTGCTGGCCAAAACCTTTCAGCAAATGCAGACCGACCTCGCCGAGCGCGAACGGCAACTCGCCTACAACGCCTTGCACGACGGCCTGACCGGCTTGCCCAATCGCACCCTGGCCATCGAGAGGCTTGGCAGTTCGATTACCGCCGAGCGCCCGGTGGCACTGCTCAATCTGGGCATCGGCAATATCCGTTCGGTCAACGAAACCTGCGGTGCCGGCGGCAGCGACCTCGCCTTGCAACAGGTCAGCCGCCGTCTGCAAGCGTTGCTGCGCCCGGGCGACAGCCTGGCGCGACTATTAGCCGATGAGTTCCTGTTGATGGTCGATGGCAGCGACCGCGACAGCGCCGTGGCCACCGCCGACCAGTTGCAGCAGTTGCTGATCAAACCCTTGCGGGTCGGCAGCCATGACGTTGCCCTCGATTGCGCCATTGGCATCGCCGTCTACCCGGACGATGGCGCCACGCCCGACGAATTGCTGCGCCGCGCCAACCTCGCGATGCGCGACGCGGCCAGTGCGCCGGGCCGCTTGCAGCTGTATCAGCACGGGCGCGAAGACGACCACGAGCGCCAGATCACCCTGATCCGCGACTTGCGCCGAGCGGCCGAAGCCGGCGAGCTGGTGCTGCATTACCAGCCCAAGCTCAACATCAAAGAGGGCCATGTGCGCCAAGCCGAAGCGCTGTTGCGGTGGCAGCATCCGCAATACGGCATGGTTTCGCCAGGCGAGTTCATTCCGCTGGCCGAGCGCACCGGCAGTATTCAGGGCCTTACCGCCTGGGTAATCGAAGACGTGCTGCGGCAACTGCGGGAATGGAACCAGCGCGGGCTGCGGGTGCTGATGTCGTTAAACATTTCCGCTGAAGACCTGCACGACATCGGCCTGGCCACCCGTGTCAGCCGTTTGCTGGCGCATTACGCGGTACCGGCCGAGCAACTGATTTTCGAAATCACCGAAAGCGCCGTCATGGCCAACCCCGACATTGCCCTGAAAGTGCTGCACAGCCTGCGCGCCTGCGGCATCAGCTTGTCGGTCGACGATTTCGGCACCGGCTATTCCTCGCTTGCCCAGCTCAAACGCATGCCCGTACAGGAATTGAAGATCGACCAATCGTTTGTGCGCGAACTGGATGACGCCAGCGAAGACTCAGTCATCGTTCGCTCCACCATCGAAATGAGCCACAGCCTGGGCCTGAAAGTGGTGGCCGAAGGCGTGGAATTCGAGCGCAGCCTGCGCCTGCTGCAAAAATGGAAGTGCGACACCGCCCAGGGCTACCTGATTAGCCGGCCGCTCACGGCCAGCGCGTTCGAGGCCTGGGTCGCACAGCCGTTACACGCCAACCTGGCGATGGCGCATTAGATCTGCACAGGGACGAGCCAATGATTAAAACCGTGAGCGCGCTGACCCTGGGGCTCAGCCTGACATTCGGCACCAGTCTGGTGCTGGCCGACAACGGCCGCCTGCTCGCCACCGGCGGTGCCAGCAGCATCGACGGCGCGGCCGGCGGCGGCATTACGCCCTGGGCCGTGCTGGCCGGCTATGGCGAGCAGGGCGAGTGGGGCGGCAATGCCTTTGTCACCCGCGTGGAAACCGGCGACTACCGGCTCGATGTAGCGGGCGGCGCGGTGTCGTACGGCAACCGCATCGAGCTCTCCTACGCCCGTCAACGCTTTGATCTCGGCACGTTGGCGCGTGATCTGAACCTGCCGGAAAACACCTTGAGCCAGGACATATTCGGCCTCAAGGTTCGCCTGTTTGGCGACTTGATCTACGACGCGTTGCCGCAAGTGTCCCTTGGCATTGAGCACAAACGGCAAAAAGACTTTCTGATTCCCAGCCTGGTGGGCGCCAGCCGTGACGAAGACACCGAAGGCTACATCGCCGCCAGTCGCCTGTTTCTCGGCGGCGCGTTTGGCTACAACCTGCTGGTTAACGGCGGCCTGCGCTACAGCCGGGCGAACGAGTTGGGCTTGCTGGGCTTTGGCGGCGACCGGCGCGATGAGCGCAGCGTGCTTAAAGAAGGATCGGTCGCGGTGCTGTTCAACCCCCGCTGGGCGCTGGGCGTGGAATACCGTGAGAAGCCCGACAACCTGTCCTTTGCCGGCGAAAGCGATTGGGCAGACGTGTTTATCGGTTACTTCCCCAACAAGCACCTTTCCGTGGTGCTGGCCTACGCCCGGTTGGGCGAGATCGCCACGCTGGACAACCAGGACGGCGCTTACTTGTCCATCCAGGGGAGCTTTTAGCATGCGCCTGCTACTCAGCCTGACGCTGGTGCTGCTCGCCGCCTGCGCCCAGCAGCCGCCCACCGATGACAGCCTGTACCGGGAGCTGGGTGAGCGCGAAGGCATTACTCGCATCGTCGAAGGCATGTTGCTCAACATTGCCAAAGACCCGCGCATCGTTGAGCACTTCGCCAACGTCGATATCGAGCGCCTGCGCGACAAGTTGGTCGAGCAATTCTGCGTGCAAGCCGGCGGCCCGTGCATTTACACCGGCGACACCATGGAAGAAAGCCACAAAGGCCAGAACCTGACCCGCAGCGACTTCAACGCCCTGGTGGAAAACCTGCAAGACGCCATGACTGCCGAGGGCGTGCCGCAGCCGGCACAGAATCGGTTGCTGGCGCGGTTGGCGGCGATGCGCGGGCAGGTGATTGAGCGGTAGGGGCCAAGGAGACGTTTTTATAGGAGCGACCTTGGTCGCGAACCCTGGAAACGCTGGTCGCCGAGGTTTGCAGGGTTCGCTAGCAAGCTAGCTCCTACAGGGCATCGCATCATCATTAGCCGAAGTTCCCGCCCCCGGAGTTTTCAACAAAAACTCCAGAGTTTTTAATAAGAACCCCGTCGCACTAAGCCTCTACATTCCGTGCTCCGCTTTTCCGCCCCTACTGTCCGAATGTTCACATTGCCCGGGGGCTTGCACTAAACCCAATAAAGCGTCGAGCGTTTCCTACGGACGGATGCCGTACTGGTTTTCATCGCCGGGCCTGGCCCGTGCGATGTTTGCGACAGGTGCCACAAGCGCCGTCGGGTTGCACAGCAATTGATAAAACCAACGCCGAAGGCGGGCTATCCCCAGCTTTCGCATAACAACAAATAAGAGAGACCTTCTTATGACTGCCAGCACTCCCATGCTGATCACCTTTGTGGTGTACATCGCCGCCATGGTCATGATCGGCCTGTTCGCCTACCTGCGTACCAAAAACCTCTCCGACTACATTCTCGGCGGCCGTAGCCTCGGCAGTTTCGTTACGGCGTTGTCTGCCGGTGCGTCCGACATGTCCGGCTGGCTGCTCATGGGCCTACCAGGCGCGGTGTACATGTCCGGCCTGTCGGAAAGCTGGATCGCCATCGGCCTGATCATCGGTGCCTACCTGAACTGGCTGTTCGTGGCGGGTCGTCTGCGCGTGCAAACCGAGCACAACGGCAACGCCCTTACCCTGCCGGACTACTTCACCAACCGCTTCGAAGACACCAGCAAAGTGCTGCGTATTTTCTCCGCCCTGGTGATTCTGCTGTTCTTCACCATCTATTGCGCCTCGGGCGTGGTAGCCGGTGCGCGTCTGTTTGAAAGCACTTTTGGCATGAGCTACGAAACCGCGCTGTGGGCCGGTGCTGTGGCCACCATCGCTTACACCTTCATCGGTGGTTTCCTGGCAGTGAGCTGGACCGACACCGTGCAGGCGTCGCTGATGATCTTCGCCCTGATCCTCACGCCCATCGTGGTCATGTTGGCTACCGGCGGTATCGACCCCACCTTCGCCGCCATTGAGCTGAAAGACTCCACCAGCTTCGACATGCTCAAAGGCGCGAGCTTTATCGGCGTGATTTCGCTGATGGGCTGGGGCCTGGGCTATTTCGGTCAGCCGCACATTCTCGCGCGCTTCATGGCCGCTGACTCGGTGAAGTCGATTGCCACGGCCCGTCGTATTTCCATGACCTGGATGGTGCTGTGCCTGGGCGGCGCGGTCGCCGTGGGCTTCTTCGGTATCGCTTACTTCTCGGCGCACCCGGAAGTCGCTGGCGCCGTCACCGAGAACCCAGAGCGCGTGTTTATCGAGCTGGCGAAAATCCTCTTCAACCCGTGGGTGGCCGGTGTGCTGTTGTCGGCCATTCTGGCGGCAGTGATGAGCACCTTGAGCTGCCAGTTGCTGGTGTGCTCCAGCGCCCTGACCGAAGACTTCTACAAATCCTTCCTGCGTAAAAACGCATCGCAAGTGGAGCTGGTCTGGGTCGGCCGCGCCATGGTGCTGCTGGTTGCCATCGTGGCCATCGCCATCGCGGCTAACCCGGAAAGCAAAGTATTGGGTCTGGTTTCCTACGCATGGGCCGGTTTCGGCGCGGCGTTCGGGCCGGTCGTTCTGATTTCCCTGACCTGGAAAAACATGACCCGCAACGGCGCGCTCGCCGGCATGTTGGTCGGTGCGCTGACCGTGATCCTATGGAAAAACTTCCTCAACGATCTGGGGCTGTACGAAATCATTCCGGGCTTTATTTTCGCGTCCATCGCCATTCTGGTGTTCAGCAAGATTGGCCAAGGCCCGACGCCGACTATGTTGGCGCGCTTCGATAAGGCCGAGCAGGAATATCAGGACGCCTGATTACGTTTTTAGTGCTTTTGCCGGCTCCTAGTGAGCCGGTTTTTTTGCCTGAATTTCAGTAAATCGTCATTCCCGCGCAGGCGGGAATCCAGGCTCGCCGCTAGGACGCCGATATTCGTAACGCCACAAATGCCGTTTTGAATCCCCGCGCCCATCAGCAACTTAGAACACATTTATCTAAAACTCTCAGGCCCTAAGCCGGTCTGCTTCAGTAGCGCAGTGAAAGCGCGCCCCCTTCATCCCCAACGGAAACCCGGTAAGGACTATGTGCGGAATATCTGGAGAGTTACGTTTCAACAATCGCCCCGCCGACCTCGCAGCGGTCGAGCGCATTACCCATCACCTCGCCCCGCGAGGCCCCGATGCCCACGGCTTTCATAGCCAGGGTTCGATCGCGTTGGGCCACCGGCGGCTAAAAATCATGGACCTGGAGGAAGCCTCCGGTCAGCCGATGATCGACAGCCAACTGGGCTTGTCGATGGTCTTCAACGGCGCCATTTACAACTACCCGGAGCTGCGCACCGAGCTGCAAGCGCTGGGCTATCAGTTTTTCTCCGACGGCGACACCGAGGTGTTGCTCAAGGGCTACCACGCGTGGGGCGCGGATCTGCTGCCCAAGCTCAACGGCATGTTTGCATTCGCCATCTGGGAGCGCGACAAGCGCGAGCTGTTCATCGCCCGCGACCGCCTGGGCATCAAGCCGCTGTACCTGTCGCACACCGCCGAGCGCCTGCGTTTTGCCTCCACCTTGCCGGCCTTGCTGCAAGGAGGCGATATCGACAAAACCCTCGACCCGGTCGCCCTCAACCACTACCTGAACTTCCACGCCGTGGTGCCGGCGCCGCGCACGCTGCTGGCCAACGTCAGCAAGCTGCCGCCCGCTACTTGGCTGCGTATCGACGCCAACGGTAAAACCACCCAGCAAACCTGGTGGACCCTGAACTACGGCGCCGCTGCAGACGAACAGGGCTACGGCCTGACGGAATGGCGCGACCTGACGCTGGACAGCCTGCGCGAAGCCGTGGCCATTCGCCAACGCGCGGCCGTGGATGTGGGCGTGCTGCTTTCGGGTGGCGTCGATTCCAGCTTGCTGGTGGGCCTGCTGCGGGAAGTGGGCGTGGAAAATCTGTCGACCTTCTCGATTGGTTTTCAGGATGCCGGCGGTGAGCGCGGTGACGAATTTCAGTATTCCGACCTGATCGCCCAGCACTACGGCACGCGCCATCACCAACTGCGCATCGACGAGCGCGAGATCATCGAACAGCTGCCGTCCGCCTTCCGCGCCATGAGCGAGCCGATGGTCAGCCACGACTGCATCGCCTTTTATCTGCTGTCGCGCGAAGTGGCCAAGCACTGCAAGGTGGTGCAGAGCGGGCAGGGCGCCGATGAGCTGTTTGCCGGTTATCACTGGTATCCGCTGGTGGACGGCGCGGCCGACCCGTATGCCGCTTATCGCGCGGCCTTTCTGGACCGCACCTACGACGAATACCGCGACACCGTGCAACCCGCCTGGCTGACCGGCGACTGCGCCGGCGATTACGTGCGCGAGCACTTCCAGCGCCCCGGCGCGCAGGCTGCCGTGGACAAAGCGCTGCGCCTGGACAGCACGGTGATGCTGGTCGACGACCCGGTCAAACGCGTGGACAACATGACCATGGCGTGGGGTCTGGAGGCGCGTACGCCTTTTCTGGATTACCGCCTGGTCGAGCTTTCGGCCCGCATTCCGGGGCGTTTCAAGTTGCCCGATGGCGGCAAGCAGGTGCTCAAGGAGGCCGCACGCCTGGTCATTCCATCGGCCGTCATTGACCGACCGAAAGGCTATTTCCCCGTGCCGGGGCTCAAGCATCTGGAAGGCAATACGCTGGGCTGGGTGCGCGACCTGCTGCTAGACCCCAGCCAGGATCGCGGCCTGTTCAACCCCACCATGCTGGATCAATTACTCACCGACCCCCAAGGCCAACTCACCCCGTTGCGCGGCTCCAAGCTGTGGCAGTTGGCGGCCTTGAACCTGTGGTTAAGCGAGCAGGGCCTGTAACGGGCCCGTGTTTTCGATGGTTTTCAGACGGTCTGTTTTGCAAGGGAATTTTTGTTGATGAAAGGCTATGCCTACAGCCAGCGCCTGTTGCGCGGCCAACCGCCGTCCTATGAGCGCTTGCAGGCGCGTTTTGCCGAAGATGGTGTCCAGAACCCCCATCCGCCGCAGGCACTGCATTGCGGCTGGGGAAGGATTCTGATCGGGCACACCTACCCGACCCCTGAACTGCTGGCCAGCGATCTGCTGAACGAAAAACCCGGCGAACGTGACATCGCGTTGTACGTGTCGGCGCCGCATCAAGTGTTGGCGCAGGCGCCGCAGGGCTTGTTCCTTGATCCCTCGGACACCTTGCGCCTGTGGTTCACCGACTACCGCCAGGCGCGCCGTGGTTTTCGCGGGTTCAACGTGCGTCGCGCGCAAAGCGTGGAAGACTGGCAAGCGCTGAACAATCTCTACCAGGAACGCGGCATGTTGCCGGTCGACCCGGAGCGCCTGACCCCGCGCGAAGAGGGCGGGCCGGAATACTGGCTGGCCGAAGACGCCGACAGCGGCATGATTATCGGCGGCATGATGGGCCTCAACCATCGCAAAGCCTTCAATGACCCGGACAACGGTTGCAGCCTGTGGTGCCTGGCCGTGTCGCCGCGCTGCACGCGACCGGGCGTGGGCGAAGTGCTGGTGCGGCACCTGATCGAGCACTTTATGAGCCGAGGCCTGAGTTACCTCGACTTGTCGGTGCTGCACGACAACCATCAAGCCAAGCGCTTGTACGCCAAGCTGGGTTTCCGCGACCTGGCCACGTTCACGCTCAAGCGCAAGAACGGCATCAACGAAACCCTGTTCCTCGGTCCCGGTCCTGAAGCGGAGCTAAACCCTTACGCCAAGATCATCGTCGACGAAGCCCGTCGTCGCGGCATCGAGGTGCAGGTGGATGACGCCGAAGCCGGCCTGTTTACCCTCAGCCAGGGCGGGCGGCGCATTCGTTGCCGCGAGTCGCTGAGCGATTTGACCAGCGCCGTGAGCATGACGCTGTGCCAAGACAAAGTGCTCACCCACCGCGCCTTGCGCCGTGTGGGCCTGGAGTTGCCGGCCCAGCAGTTGGCCGGCGAGCCTGAAGAGAACGCCGACTTTCTCGCCGAACATGGCCGCGTGGTGGTCAAGCCCGTGGATGGCGAGCAGGGCAAGGGTGTGGCCATCGACTTGCGCAGCGACGAAGAAGTCGAGGCCGCCATCAAACGCGCCAAGGCGTTCGATAACCGCGTGCTGCTGGAAAGTTTCCACGAAGGCGCCGACCTGCGCATTCTGGTGATCGGCTTTGAAGTGGTGGCCGCTGCTATCCGCCGTCCGGCTGAGGTGATTGGTGATGGACGCCACAGCATCGGCGCGCTGATCGAAGCGCAAAGCCGCCGTCGGCAAGCGGCCACGGGCGGTGAAAGCCGTATTCCACTGGATGAAGAAACCCACCGCACCCTGCGCGCCGCCGGTTTCGACTACGACAGTGTGTTGCCCGCCGGCCAACGCTTGGCGGTACGCCGTACAGCTAACCTGCACACGGGCGGCACTCTGGAAGACGTCACCGAGATTCTTCATCCGGTGCTCGCCGATGCCGCCGTACGCGCGGCGCGGGCGCTGGATATTCCCGTGGTCGGCCTCGACCTGCTGGTGCCGGCAGCCGACCAGCCCGAGTACGTGTTTATCGAAGCGAACGAGCGCGCCGGCCTGGCCAACCACCAACCGCAGCCGACGGCAGAACGGTTTATCGACCTGCTGTTTCCGCTTAGCCAGACCGCTGGCTGATCCTCCGTCGTCCCCGCGCACGCGGGGATTCAGCAAATGGGTTGGCGCGGCTTTCGCGTCACACCCTGCCATTCTGGATTCCCGCCTGCGCGGGAATGACGTCATTCATAGAAGGAGACCTGAATGAAAAAAGTCCCCGAACCCGACCTCGACTACCTGCGCCGCGTGCTGCTGGAAATGCTCGCCATTCCCAGCCCCACCGGTTTCACCGACACCATCGTGCGCTACGTGGCCGAACGCCTGGAAGAACTCGGCATTCCGTTCGAGCTGACCCGTCGAGGCACCATTCGCGCCACCATCAAGGGCAAGCAGAACAGCCCCGACCGCGCGGTATCGACTCACCTGGACACCATCGGCGCCATTGTTCGGCAAGTGCAAGACAACGGTCGTCTGGGCCTGGCACCAGTGGGCTGCTGGTCGAGCCGGTTCGCCGAAGGCAGCCGCGTCAGCGTATTTACTGAAACCGGCGTGTTCCGTGGCAGCGTGCTGCCGCTGATGGCGTCGGGGCATGCGTTCAACACCGCCATCGACCAGATGCCGATCAGTTGGGACCACGTTGAACTGCGCCTGGATGCTTACAGCAGCACCCGCGCGGACTGCGAGTCGCTGGGCATTAATGTGGGTGACTTCGTGGCATTCGATCCGCTGCCGGAGTTCACCGAGAGCGGCCACATCAGCGCCCGCCATCTGGATGACAAAGCCGGCACCGCCGCCTTGCTCACCGCGCTCAAAGGGTTGGTCGAAAGCGGCATCGAGCCGGCCATTGACTGCCACCCGCTGTTCACCATCACCGAGGAAGTGGGCTCGGGGGCGGCCGGGGCGTTGCATTGGGATGTGAGCGAGTTCGTCGGCATCGACATTGCGCCGGTAGCGCCGGGGCAACAATCCAGCGAGCACACCGTCAGCGTGGCCATGCAGGATTCCGGCGGGCCGTACGACTATCACTTGTCGCGCCACCTGCTGCGCCTGGCGGAAAAAAACGAAGTGCCGGTGCGCCGCGACCTGTTTCGCTACTACCACAGCGATGCGCAATCGGCCGTTGCGGCGGGCCACGACACCCGCACGGCTCTGCTAGCCTTTGGCTGTGACGCGACCCACGGCTACGAACGTACCCATATCGACAGCCTGGCGGGCCTCAGTCGTTTGCTCAGCGCCTACATCTTGAGCCCGCCGGTATTTGCCAGCGATGCCAAGCCTGGCGGCCAGTCGCTGGAGAATTTCAGCCACCAGATCGAGCACGACGCGCAGATGGAAAGCGACACCCGGGTGCCAACGGTAGAGAGCGTGTTGAACTCGCGTGAAAACGACACTTGAAGGGCGGCCGGCATAGAGGCAAAGTGCCAGACAAACAAGAGTGGAGCGAACTGACAGCTCTGCCGGATATTTATCAGAGGTTTACGGATGCCTCGTGTTTGTTTGGTCTTGCTGCTGTGCCTGTTCGCTGGAAGCTCCTGGGCCAGCGTACGTACGCTTGCCCCGCTTAATCAGGACGACCTGCGCCTGTCGCTGTCGCCTTATGTGGGCTATATCGAAGATCCCAAAGGCATTCTCAGCCTTGAGCAGGTGCTGGCCATTCCCGACGAGGAATTCACCGGCGCCCGCAGCGACCACGTTAATGTCGGCAAAAACGCCTCGGTGTGGTGGTTCAAGGTTCGCTTGCTGAATAGCCGCCCGCACGATCTGGCGGGCTATCTGGAAATCAACTATCCGCTGCTCGACCATATTCAACTCTTCCTCAAAACCGCTGACGGCAAGGTGGCGATCCAGGAAAGCGGTGATCGTTTTGCCTTCTCCCAGCGCCCGGTGCAGGTGCGCAATTTCTGGTTCCCCATGGCTCTGCCGCAGGGCGAGAGCACGGTAATTCTGCGTATTGAAAGCACCAGCACGTTGTTCGTGCCGATGTTTTTCAGCACCTACAGCGCCAGCGCCGCCGCTCAGGAAAACCTCATGGGCGTGAACGGCGCCTTCTACGGCGTGCTGTTCGCGATGTTCTGCTACAACCTGTTCCTGTTCTTTTCCCTGCGCGAACGGGCGTACTTCTGGTACCTGGTTTACAACCTCAACATCGGCCTGTTCGCCGCCAGTTTCGACGGCATGTTGTTCAAGCTGATGCCCAACCTGATCGAGCTGCAATCGGTGAGCATCTATGTGCTGATGTTCCTGCACAGCTTCAGCGCCACTCAGTTCAGCCGCCATTTTCTGCACACCGCCCAGTTCTCGCCGCGCCTGGACCGTGGCCTGCAATACCTGATGGCGCTGATTTTGTGTTGCATGGCCTCGGTGGCGGTGATCGGCCTGCAAGCCTGGAACATTCTGGCCAGCCTCACGGTGCTGTCGGTGTCGTTTATTTTGTTGGTCAGCGGCGTGTACATCTGGCGCCAAGGCCTGCGCTACGGCTCGTACTACATTCTGGCGTGGGGCATTTTGCTGACCTCGTTTATCGTCGCCACCAGCGGCTCGCTGGGCATCGAAATCTTCGGCATTTATGGCGGCACGATGGTCAAGGTGGGCGTCACCATCGAGTTGATCACGCTTTCCATCGGCCTGGCCGACCGCATCAACCTGCTCAAAGAAGAAGGCTTCCGTTCGCGCCAGGCGGCGGCCAAGTCGGAAATTGAAAACCAGGCCAAGAGCCGTTTCCTGGCCAAGATGAGCCACGAAATTCGCACGCCGCTCAACGGCGTTTTGGGCATGTTGCAACTGCTCAAGGGCACCTCGCTGGACCGCAGCCAACGCTTTTACGTCGACACCATCGCCAGCTCCGGCAGCTCGCTGATGGCGGTGATCAACGACATCCTCGACTACGCCCGGATCGAGTCCGGCAAGCTGAGCCTGGAGAACATCGAGTTCGACCTCGAAGTGCTGATCTCGGACACCCTGACCCTGTTCACCGCCCAGGCGCTGGAGAAAAACCTGCGCCTGTACGTGAGCTTGGAAACCGGCGTGCCGCAGCGCATCAAAGGCGACCCCACTCGCCTGAAACAGGTGCTGATGAACCTACTGAGCAATTCGCTGAAGTTCACCGCCCAAGGGCATGTGGCCGTCAGCGTGTGCCGGCGCAATAACAGCCTGGGCGATCCGCACCTGATCTTCGCCGTGAGCGACAGCGGCATCGGTATTTCCGGCGATGCACAAACGCAATTGTTCGAATCGTTCTCCCAAGGCGACTCCAGCACCACGCGCCGTTACGGCGGCAGCGGCCTGGGCCTGGCCATCAGCAAAGAGCTGGTGGAAATGATGGGCGGCACGATTGAAGTGCAAAGCACGCCGGGGCAGGGCACGCGCCTGGCATTCGATATCGCCCTGCAAGAAGGTGAGCGCAACGACGACCGACTGCGCCAACTGTTGAAAGGCAAAACCGCGCTGATCACTTCCCTGGACGGCCTTGGCCTTGATGCCCTGAGTCGCTTGCTGGAGCGCTGGGGCATGCGCACCGAACGCTGCCAGAACCCGGAAAAGCTGCAGGCTTATCTGGATGACTTTGCCGTCACGCCGTTGCTCATTCTGATGGCGCCGTGGCCCGGCAGCGTTGTGCATTGGCTCGACGCCCTGCGCCCGCGCCTGGAAAAGGGCCAACGCATTCTGCTGCTGTGCCCGCCCGAACAATGCCAGCTGTTGCCGCCGAGCAACGGCCTCCGCTTGCTCAACCTCGCCCAACCGTTAGCCATTACGCCGCTGCGCGAAGCACTGCTGGAGTTTTACCAGGAACGGCGCAGCGAACATCGCCCGCCGCGTGACGAGCAAACGGGCAATAGCGCCTGCATTCTGGTGGTGGAAGACAACCCGGTGAATCAACTGGTGGTGCAGGGCCTGCTGAAAAAGCGCGGCTACGTGGTGCGCGTGGTCGCCAATGGGGTTGAAGCCGTCAAAGACTACAGCCGCGACCCCAGCGCCGTTGATTTGGTCTTGATGGACTGTGAAATGCCGGAAATGGACGGCTTCGAGGCCACGCGGCAAATCCGTCGGCTGGAGAAGCAACAAAACCTGCGCGCCGTGCCCATCGTTGCGCTCACCGCGCATATCCTCGACGAGCACCGCGAGCATGGCGCTCAGGTAGGCATGGACGACTTCCTGAGCAAACCGTTGGACTGTCAGGTGCTGTACGACACCCTTGATCGTTTCCTGGTCGCCAGAGAGCAAACCCCAGCCAGCGAAGAAATTTCGCCGTCTTAATGGGACGGCGTGGAGTGGGTTAACATCGCCGGGCTTTCTGGAGAAGTGCCATGTTGATCCCGCAAGAAATGCTTGAACCCGAGACACTCACACGCCTGATCGAAGATTTCGTCACCCGTGACGGCACCGACAACGGCGACGAAACCCCACTCGACACCCGCGTCGCCCGCGTGCGCCGCGCCCTGGACAAAGGCGAGGCGGTGATTGTTTTCGACGTGGAAAGTGAACAGTGCCAGCTCGCCATGAAGCGCGACGTGCCGAGGGAATGGTTGGAAGAGTGAGCGAAACCACATTCAGCTTTTTACAGAATGCAATTCAGGACGGAATCGCGCGGGGCCCTAGCAAGATAATCAACGCGCCCACCACGCAAAACGCCGCGCCGATCCAATCGGTGCTCAGCGGCCGCGCCCGCTCCACCACACCCAACCAGAACAACGACGCCACCACGTAGATGCCGCCATACGCGGCATAGGCGCGCCCGGCATACGCCGCTTCCACGCGGGTGAGCAGTAACGCAAACAGCACCAGGCTGATAAGCCCCGGCGCAATCCACCAGGCGCTTTTGCCCATGCGCAGCCACGACCAAAAGGCGTAGCAGCCGGCAATTTCAAACAGCGCGGCGAGGAAGAACCACAGGTAATTGAGCATGCAGATGCGGCCTTGGCGAGATTAGCTGTGCAACGCGCCTTCGCGTTCCCAGGCGCAGCGAACCAGCAGGCCGCCGCTGTCTTGCGGGCTGTGAAAGCCCTGTTCCGATTCCCAGCGAAAGGTGTGGCTGCCGCTCAGCTCGGTTTCCAGGTGTACCACTGCACTGCCCCAGTACAAGCGCTTGAGCAGCGCTTCGAACTGCTCGACCCACAAACTCCATTCGTATTCGATGGCCCGGTAGCTGGCGCCGAAATGGATGACTTGCGTCTGGTACAAGCCTTCGCCGAGCTGTGGGCAAAACGAAAACATGTCGCGGCCAATAAACGGCCAGGCATCGCCGCTGGGCAGGGCTCGCAGTTCACGCCTGTTGATCGCACGACGCACACGCGCCTGCTCTGGATCCGTCGACGGCCAGTCGCGGATGCAGCCATAGACGATGGATTCAGACTCCAAGCGGGTACTCCAGACAGCAGGGAAATAGGGCGCCGCAGATATTACCAGCGGGTCAGTGTCAGGGGCAGCGGCAAATGCTTGGAGCTAGCGCCCAGCTCAGAGCCGCCCGTAGGCGCTAGCTTGCTAGCGAACCCTGCAAACGCACATTTCAGCATCATCGTTTGCAGGGTTCGCCACCAAGGTGGCTCCTACAAGGTGTTCGTCGCCTGCTGTGGAATGGCCACACACTGCGTGCCCGCGCGCAAATACGGTTGCAGCGTGGGCGCCATGCCTTTGAGCACTTGCACCGGCAACGCCGAGGTAAAGCGGAAGCCTTCCGCCGCCCGCCCGGGCACGAACGCAGTGAGCGTGCCGAAGTGGTTGTCGCCCAGGTAAAACACAAACGTGGCGGTGCGGTTCAGCGAGCGCGAACTGAGAATGCGCCCGCCCGCGCCGACGCTTTCGATGCGGTTGTCGCCCGTGCCGGTTTTGCCGCCCAGGGTCATGGCGCTGCCGTCGTCGAGGGTGAAGCTGCCGTTCAAGCGCCGTGCGGTGCCCTTGGCCACCACCTGCGCCAAGGCGCTGCGCAAGGCCGCCGCCACTTCGCTGGAAAGCACGCGCTTGCCTTGATCGGGGTTGGTGCTTAGCTGCGTTTCGTAAGGCGTGCCGGCGGCAAAGTGCAGGCCGTCGATGCGCACCGTGGGCTGGCGAATGCCATCGTTGAGGATGATGCCCATCAGTTCCGCCAACGCAGCGGGGCGATCACCCGAACTGCCGATGGCGGTGGCAAGCGACGGCACCAAGTGGTCGAACGGGTAGCCGACGCGCTGCCAGCGCTGGTGGATGTCCAGAAACGCTTCAACCTCCAACATGATGCGAATGCGGCTGTCGCGCGCGCGTTTGTGCCGACTCTTGAACAGCCAGCCATACACTTCCTGGCGCTGGCTGTTACTGGCGGTCACCGCTTCGTTGAAGCTGGCCTGCGGGTGTTGCAGCAGGTAGCCGAGCAGCCACAGTTCCAGCGGGTGCACGCGGGCGATATAGCCTTGGTCGGGCAGGCTGTAGGCGCCGGGGCCGTATTTTTCATACAGCTCGTGAACGCGTGCCGGCCCGACTTTCTCGGCCACCAGGTGCGCGTTGATAAACGTGCCAAAGGTGGCTTCGTCGACATCCGGCATCAGGTAGCGGTGCACCGCCGCCAAGCGCGACGCGGTGGGGTGCATGCCGTCGAGAAAGGTGTCGAGGCGTTCGGTGGCGTTCTTGCCTTGGTACTTGCGCCAGAAACGCAGCAAAAACACCGTGCCTTCGTGGTCGGCAAAACGCTGCAGGTAATCTTGGCGGCGCGGGTCGTGGTCGTCTTTAAGCAGTTGCGCGCTGCTGTTGCTGGCTTGGTAGGTGCTATAGCGCACCACGTCGCGCATCAGGCGAATGAACGGCAGGTTGATCGACTCTTGCAGCGACTCGCGCATGGTCGGGATACGGCCGTTGTCTTCGCGGCGGAAGTTGTTGAAATGGTGCAGCCCGCCGCCGGTGAAAAACCGTTCGCCAGGGTTTGCCGAATAACGCCGCTCCAGGGCGGCGTCGAGCATGGCGGTGAGGCTGGGGTCGTTGCCCGCCGCCAGGTAATCGACGGCCCAGCGCGTGAGGTAATCCTGCTCCGGCACCTCGACCTTGCGCAGCTGCGCCGGGGTTTGGCCGACGAAGCGGCGGTGCAGTTCATCGATGATTTCCAAATAGGTGGTCAGTACCCGCAGCTTGGCTGTGGAGCCCAATTCCAGCTTGCTGCCCTCGTTGATGTCGAACGGCTGGTCGGTGCTGTCGGTTTGCACCCGCACCCGTGAACCGTCCGGCGTGCGCTCGAAGAGGGTGAAGCTGTAGCGCACTGCTTGCGTGGTTTGCGCGGTCAGCAAGTGGTCGCCGAGCAGCCCCGCCTGGGCGGCGAACGCGGGATCGGCCAAGCGCTGCAAATAATCGCTGGCGGCTTGCTGCAGTTGACCGTTAAGGGTCGTGGTGGCGGCGAGGTCGAGGCGGTCGAGGTCGTACAGCGGCTTATTCAGCAGGCTCGACAAGCGGCTGCGCGCCACGCTGATGCCTTTGTTGCTTTCCACCATTTGTACGCCGGGCTGGGCGTTGAGGTCGCGCCAGGTGGCGGTGCTGGCCAAGGCGGCATCGCGCAGGGCCGGGTCGATCACGCCGCCACTGGCCAAAATGCGGATGTGGCTGTCGGTCAGGGTCGCCAACTGGCTGTGGCCCTGGGCCAGGTAATAAGAAGGGCGGCGCTGGGCGATCATCAGCGACAGCACCTGACGCAGGGCCAGACCGCGTTGCGCCACGTCGGCCTTGGCATCGCTCAGCAGGCGGTTCACTTCACCGAAGTCGGCGCCATACCAAACCCGCAGGCCATCGGCCATGCCATGCACCTCGCCATACCCCGGCGCCGCCGACAGCGGCACGCTGTTGAGGTAGTCGCGCACAATGTTTTGCCGCGCAGGTAATGTCTGCGGCCCGTTTTGGTAGGCGCGCACGCTGGCCGAGGCCATTTGCTTGAGCTTGTCGACGCCCGAGAGGGTCAGGCCATCGGGAGAATGGCGGTACTTTTCCAGTTGCGTGGCCAACGTGCTGCCACCGGCGGACTGGCCTTGAACGTCGAGTTTTTTGCCGACCTGGGTGATGGCTGCCATCACGAACCGGGGCCAGTCCACAGCCGGGTTGCTCAGCGGCTGCTGCGGGTCGAGCAGGTAGCGGTTTTCGATGAACAGCAGGCTATTGACCACCAAGGGCGGAATGTCGCTGAAGTGGGCGTACAGCTGTTGCGGGTAAGTAAAGCTGTACAGCGGCGCGCCTCGGCAGTCGGCGATGGCCAGGCCGCTTTGCAGTTTTTCGGGGTAGGGAATAAACAGGCCGTGGCGGCTGTATTCCATCAAGGCGGGCGAAAAACGCGTTTGCTGCTGGATGAGGTAATCGCGTTTTTGCAGGCGCTCCAGCATGTTTGGCAAATAGGCGTAGCCCAGGCGTTTGTCGAACGGTCCGAATTCGGGGTAGCGGATGGCGTTGCTCGGGCCTTCAGCCAATTCATAGGTGAGCGTGGCGGCGTAGCGGCTCAGTTCGCGGGATTGAAACCGGGCGGTGGTGGTTTCTTCGTAGACCAGCCAGGCGCCAGCGACCACCAGCAACAACAGCGTTAACCAGAAGGTTCGCCGCACCGCCCGGCGCCAAGGGGAGCGGGGTGGCGGGCG
The DNA here is from genome assembly GCF_979258585.1 of Pseudomonas sp. AC136. Lineage (NCBI taxonomy): Bacteria > Pseudomonadati > Pseudomonadota > Gammaproteobacteria > Pseudomonadales > Pseudomonadaceae > Pseudomonas > Pseudomonas sp. AC136. Next base: position 1,612,027 of record NZ_OZ409865.1, on the reverse strand, counting down.
TTTTGCGTTGGGCAAAGGAGAGGAAGTCAGGCCGGGCACCGTTTGCTCAGCCGAATTACTGTTCGATTGCCACAATGCGCCCATATCAATATTGGCCTTGGCTCTGCGTTGCTCTGCATGGGTTAAAGCGTAGACGCTGTTGTCGGTGGCAAAATGCGGTTAACGTTTCCGCGCGTCTTTTTTCTCTTTTCTTCGAGCGCCACCATGCAACGCGATCATCGAGAACAGCTCAATTTCAGCTGGCAGGCCAACGCCGACGCCTGGACCGCCGCCGTGCGCGAACAACGCATTGAAAGCCGACGGCTGGTTACCGACGCCGCCATCGTGCGCGCCATTTTGGCCTGCGAGCCCAAGCGCGTGCTGGACATCGGCTGCGGTGAAGGCTGGTTGTGTCGCGGCTTGATGGCCCATGGCATCGAAGCCGTGGGCGTGGATGCCTCGGTGCCGCTGATTGAAACGGCGCGGGCCATTTGCTCCGGGCAATACCGCGTGTGCGGTTACGCCGACCTCGAAGCGCAGGCGCCGCTGTTGGGCAAGTTCGATGTGCTGGTGTGCAACTTCGCCTTGCTCGACGAACCGCTGGCGCCGGTGCTGAATGCCTTGCACAGCCTGATCGCACCGGGCGGCGTGTTGCTGATTCAAACCATCCACCCGTGGAGCTCGCGGGGCGAAGGGCAGTATCAGGACGGTTGGCGCGTCGAGCATTTCGAAGGGTTTGGTGAGGGCTTCGCCGAACCTATGCCGTGGTTCTTCCGCACACTGGAATCGTGGCTGACGCTGCTGGCTGAAACAGACTGGCGCTTGCAGTGGCTGCAAGAGCCGCTGCATCCGGAAAGTGAACAACCGGTGTCGCTGCTGCTCTTACTGAAATCCGGGCTCCGATCTGAGCCCAGATAAGTCGAGCCCACGTCAACCGAGCCAGCCACGGATGCCTCCATGAATCTACTGCTTAACATCGACGTTCCCGACCTCGAAGCGGGTATCGCCTTTTACACCCAAGCGTTCGGCGTGCACCTCAAGCGCTACCTGTTCGACGGCCAGGTGGCGGAACTGCTGGGCGGCCCGGTGCCGATCTACCTGCTCGCCAACCCCACCGGCAGCCAACCGTGCCGAGGCGCCGCGCGCCAGTACCAGCGGCACTGGACGCCGGTGCACATCGACATTGTGGTTGATGACCTGACCGCCGCCTGCGAACGCGCCATTGCCGCCGGGGCGAAAAACGAAACGCCGATCCGCCACGAAGCCTGGTGCAGCATCGCCACCTTTGCCGACCCGTTCGGCCATGGCTTCTGCCTGATGCAATGGAACGGCGACGGCTATGGCGAAGTGGAAAGTGCCGCTCCATCGCACTGAGCCTTGTAGGAGCCAGCTTGCTGGCGAAGCTGTTGGTTTCCAGGATTGGCCAGCAAGCTGGCTCCTACGAAAAACAGAACAAAAAATTGGATAAGGAACGCCCCATGCACACCGTTCAACTCGCCAACCAAACCCTTCCGGCCATTGGCCAAGGCACCTGGCGCATGGGCGAGCGCGCCAGCGAACACAAGGCCGAAGTGGACGCCCTGCGCCTGGGCGTGGAATTGGGCATGCGCCTGATCGACACCGCTGAAATGTACGGCGAAGGTGGCGCGGAAAACGTGGTGGGTGATGCCCTGCAAGGCATTCGCGATCAGGTGTATCTGGTCAGCAAGGTGTACCCGCATAACGCCAGCCGCCGAGGCGCCATCGAAGCCTGCGAGCGCAGCCTCAAACGCCTGCGCACCGATACCCTGGACCTGTACTTGTTGCACTGGCGCGGTCAGTACCCGCTGGACGAAACCGTCGAGGCGTTCGAGCGCTTGCGTGAGCAAGGCAAAATCCGCGACTGGGGCGTGTCCAATTTCGACCTCGACGACATGCTCGAACTGGACAACCGCGCTTGCGCCGCCAACCAAGTGCTCTACAGCCTGGAGCAGCGTGGTGTCGGCTTTGATTTGCTGCCTTGGTGTCAGCAGCACATGCCGCTCATGGCCTATTGCCCGATTGGGCAGGGCGGTCGGATGTTGGCCGATGTCACGCTGAACCAGATCGCCGAACGCCGTGGTGTCGGCGCGGCGCAGGTGGCCTTGGCCTGGCTGGTGCAGCAAGGCGGCGTGATCGCCATTCCCAAAGCGGTGACGCCCAGCCACGTGCGCGCCAATGCCGCTGCCCTTGAACTGACCCTGGACGCCGCCGACCTGCGCCTGCTCGACGGCGTGTTCCCGCCGCCGACGCGCAAGCAACCCCTGGCCATGGTGTAACGCCCAATGCTCAAGCGCCGAGGTGTGACGCTCAGCCTATTTAGTTGCGCAATTGCCGTAGCGCTCAGCGCGGCGGTGCTGGTGACGGCGCCGTTGCCCGTGCAAAAGCTGCACAACGCCGTGTTCGACCAATACCAGCGCTGGCAGCCGCGCGCGTATAACAACGCGCCCGTGCGCATTATCGATATCGACGAAGCCAGCCTGGCGCGCCTGGGCCAATGGCCGTGGCCACGCACGCGGGTGGCCGAGTTGGTGACCAAGCTGCATGAGGCGGGCACGGCGGCGATTGTCTTCGACGTGCTGTTTGCCGAGCCGGACCGCACCTCGCCGGCGTCGCTGTTGAAAGATCAGGGCCTGGACGATGGGCTGATCAGCCAGCTGCAAGCCTTGCCCGATCACGATGCGCAACTGGCCAACACGCTGACCGCGCGCAACGTGGTACTCGGCTTTGCTACCGAGCGGCGCGGTGCTGGCGGTGAATTACCCTTGAGCCGCTTTGGTCTGGTGACTGCCGGGCAACCGCCGCTGGCGTTTCTGCCCAGTTACGCCTCGGCCGTGCGCGCCTTGCCGGCATTGGAGCAAGCGGCGGCCGGTACGGGCGCGCTGACGTTCGAGCCCGACACTGACGGCGTGGTGCGCAAAGTGCCGTTGCTACTGGCGCTGGGCGAGCAAGTACGACCGTCGCTGGTGGCCGAAGCTTTGCGCGTGGCGCAGCGGGCGGGCATGTACCGAGTGCGGGCCGGCGAGGCGGGTATTGAACAAATCGACATCGGCCGCGTGCAGATTCCCACCAACCGGCGCGGCGAATTCTGGGTGCACTTCACCGAGCCGCAAGCGGCGCGGACCATCCCTGTCTGGCAAGTGTTGGCCGGGCAGGCGCCAGAAGGTTTGGCCGGCAGCATTGCCTTGATCGGCACCTCCGCCCAGGGCCTGCAAGACCTGCGCTTCAGTCCATTGGGCGGCATCATTCCGGGCGTTGAAGTCCACGCGCAGGCGCTGGAGCAAATTCTCAGCGGCGAGTTTTTACAGCGGCCGGGCTGGGCGGTTGCGGTCGAAGCGCTGGTGCTGGTGCTCGGCAGCGTGCTGGTGGCGCTGTTGGCGCTGCGCCTGCCCGCGCTGGTGGCGGCCGTGCTGACGGCGCTGCTGATCGGCGCTGCAAACGGCGCCAGTTGGTACGCCTTCACCGAGCATCGCGTGTTGCTTGATTTGTTCACCCCTGGCATCGGTTTGGCGCTGATTTACAGCGTGGCGAGCATCAGTCACCACGTCGCCAGTGAGCGGGAACAGCGCTGGGTGCGCGAGGCGTTTTCGCGTTACGTGTCGCCCAACCTGGTCAAACACTTGGTGGATAACCCCGGCCAACTGACGCTTGGTGGCAAGCGCCAGGTGTGCAGTTTTGTGTTCACCGACCTAACCGGTTTTACCGAAATGATGGAGCGGCAAAGCCCTGAAGCCGTGGTCAGCCTGCTCAACGATTACCTGGAAGAAGTGATCGGCATTGCCTTTCGCCACGACGGCACGCTCGACCGCATTGTTGGCGATGCCGTGGCCATTATGTTTTCAGCGCCGCTGCCACAGACCGACCATGCCCAGCGCGCGCTGAACTGCGCGCTGGAAATCGACCGCTTTGCGCAAGGTTATGTCTCGCAGCTGCAAGCGTGCGGCACCGCCTTCGGCCAAACCCGTATCGGCGTGCACAGCGGGGAAGTGGTGGTGGGCAATTTCGGTGGCTCGACCATTTTCGACTACCGCGCCTTGGGCGACCCGGTGAACACCACCTCGCGCCTGGAAAGCCTCAACCAGCACCTCGGCACGCGCGTGTGTGTGTCGGCGGCTATTGCACGTAGCAATCCGCAGGTGCCGATGCGCGCGGTGGGCAAGGTGCAGCTCAAGGGCAAGTCGGCGGCAGTGGAAGTGTTCGAGCCGATAAGCGCAGCGGACGAGCCGTATGACGCGGCCTACGTGTTGCTGATGGCCGGCGATGCCGGCGCGCTGGCGGCATTCGCGGCGCTGCATGAGCAACGCCCGAATGATGGCTTGGTGCAGTTTCACTGGCAGCGGTTGCTGGCGGGGGAGCAGGGCGATGCGTTTGCCATGAACCGCAAGTGAGCTAGCGGACGATGATTTCCACGCGCCGGTTACGGGGCTCGGGAGTGTCGTCCGGCGTTTTGATCAGCAAATTGCTTTCGCCGTGGGACGTCACCACCAACTCGATCACCTCGATGCGTTCCTTCTTGAACATCTCGGCAATGGCCGTGGCGCGCTTCAGGCCAATTTGCTCATTCCACTTGCTCTTGCCTTCGGTGTCGGTATGGCCGATCACCGACACGGCCGACGGCCCGCGCTCGCGCAACGTGCTGAGCACGCTCTGGAATTCGCCTTTCGACTCTTTGGTGAGGTTGGCCGTGCCGGAATCAAAGTACAGACGGAAGGTGATCGGCAGTGCCGGTTGCGCGCCCAGCGCGGCGGAGAAATCTTGCTGCACGCGTGGCGGCTCGACGGCAAAGGTGTTGACGGTTTTGCCATCGAGCGCCACGGCGTTGAGCTTTTTATCGACACGGGTCCTGCCGTTGGCCGTTTGCACGACGATGGCGCCGGTGGTGCCGTCGGGGCTTTCCATCAACACCACATAAGACTTCGACGTGGCACAGCCCGTGGCGCACAGGGCCAACAACAGAACGGCTAGGCCGCGAATCAGATACCCAGGCATGAACAGGCTCAGTCCACCTTCACCAGAAAATGGGTGCCGCGCACGCCGATAGTGCCGGTGGGGGTATTGATCTCCACGGCTTCGGGTTTGAGCTTGGCGATCACGCCCGAAATGTAATTGAGCGTGCCGTGGGTGATCTTCGCGCTGAGCTTGAGGTCTTGCTCACTGGGCTCGTACTGGAACGCATCGAAACTCAGCTGGCTGTTGGGGCCGAACGACATCAACGTATTGTCTTCCAGCGTCACGCCCAACGAGCCGTTGGCGCCGGTTTTAATCGAGCTGCCAACAAAAACTGGCATTCCGACCTTGGCGGGCTGCGGCTTACCGTCGACAATGACGGCCGCTTCACCCTCGGTTTTCATTACATAACCAATGGCTTTGCTAGCGGCAGGTTGCGTCGACGGCTCGTCGGCGGCATGCAGCCATGACGAAAAAAACAGTGGCGCAAGCAAACCGCATAACCATAGGCTGGTTTTTTTTGGCACAAACATACTAGTCTCCCTGATGACCCGAATTCTTGGGCTCAACACCCTCTGAGCAAGCTGGGTAAAACGGTGCGAAACGTGTGACGCCGTATTGTCGCTACTTATAAAAGCTGCGATCAACGTGATTTGCCAGTATTACGGCAAAAAGGAAATTTTAATAACGGGTTGCAGTATGACAACAGGATTTATCAAGTTCAGATTTAAGAACTGGTCAGTTGTTCTAACCGCGTTTTTTCTTCTGCAGTTGCTGCCGATTCTGGCACTGACTTTTGGCCTCGCGCCGACCACTGTGCTGTGCCTGTCGGTGCTGGTGCTTTTGTGCACCTTGCCGTTGGCGCTCAACGGCATGGACAGCATCAACCGCACCATCGAACGCCTGGCCGAAGACACGCGCCTAATCCGCAATCTGGACTTCTCGGGCGAGCAGCCCAAAGCCTCGATGTTCCATGAGGTCGACAGCCTCAACCGCAACCATTCGAGCATGAAGGCCGCGTTGCAGCTGCAAACCCAAACTTTGCAGGAAACCCAAGCCAAGCTCGCCAGCCTGGTGGAAAACGGTTTGCTGCTGTCCTCCGAGCGCGACCGCGATGCGCTGCTCAAGCACATCCTGATGCAGGGCAAACTCATCTGTAACGCCCAAGCCGCGACCATGTACCTGAAAACCGAGAACGACACGCTGCGCTTTGCGTTGCGCTCGATGGACGACGACCTGCCGGCCAGCGAAATCGTGCTGCACGACCCGGTTAGCGGCCTGCCCAACGAGCGTCATGTGTCCACCTACACCGCGTTGCACAACAAGGCCGTGGTGATCGACGACGTGTACGCCGAAACCCGTTTCGACCTCAGCGGCACCCGCCATTTCGATGCCGAGTCCGGCTACCACACCGTGTCGATGCTCAGCGTGCCGTTGGCGCCGCGTCAGGGCGAAGTGATTGGCGTGCTGCAATTTATGAACGCGCTCGACCCGCTCACCGGCGAAGTGGTGGCGTTCTCGCCGCAAGTGCTCTCGTTTGTCGGCGCCTTGGCTTCCCAAGCGGCCATCGCCCTGGACAACCACAACTTAATCGACGCGCAGAAAGCGCTGATCGACGCCATGATCGAAATTCTCGCCGGCGCCATCGACGCCAAAAGCGCCTACACGGGCGCCCACTGCGAACGCGTGCCGGAGCTGGCGCTGATGCTGGCCGAAGAAGCCTGCAAGGTCAGCGAAGGGCCATTGGCCGATTTCAGCTTCAACTCGGCAGACGAATGGCGCGAATTCCGCATCGGCGCCTGGCTGCACGATTGCGGCAAGATCACCACGCCCGAACACGTGGTCGACAAAGCCACCAAACTGGAAACCATCTACAACCGCATCCACGAAGTACGCATGCGGTTTGAAGTGCTGCTGCGCGACGCCCATATCGCCTGCCTGGAAGCCATTCGCGATGGCGTTGACGAAGACGTCGCGCGTGCCGACTACCAGCGCGCCATGGCGCAGTTGCAAGACGACTTCGCCTACGTGGCTGAATGCAACATTGGCAGCGAGCTGATGGAGCCTGAGCGCATCGAGCGCTTGAATCAGATTGGCAAGCGGCTCTGGCTGCGCCACTTCGATGATCGCCTGGGGTTGTCCGAAGGTGAATTGCACCGCGTCGAACACCTTGCAGTGGTGGAATTGCCGGCGCAGGAAGCGCTGCTGGCCGACAAGCCACAGCACATCTTCCCGCGCCTGGCGAGCCGCGAGTACGACCCCAAATACGGCTTCAAGGTCACGGTGCCCGAGCACCTGTACAACTACGGCGAGCTCTACAACCTGAGTGTCAGCCGCGGCACGTTGACGGCCGAAGAGCGCTACAAGATCAACGAACACATCATCCAGACCATCATGATGCTGGAAAACCTGCCGCTGCCCGCCAACCTCAAGCGCGTACCCGAATACGCCGGCACCCACCACGAAACGCTGATGGGCACCGGATATCCGCGGCAATTGGACAAAGACAAACTGTCGATTCCGGCGCGCATCATGGCCATTGCCGACGTGTTCGAAGCGCTGACTGCCTCTGACCGCCCGTATAAGAAAGCCAAGACCTTGTCCGAATCGGTGCGCATCTTGGCCAACCTGCGCGACAAGGGGCATATCGATGCCGACCTGTTCGCCCTGTTCCTGCGCAGTGGCATGCCGCAGCGCTACGCCAAACGCTACTTGCAGGCGGAACAGATCGACGAAATCGACATCGCCGTTTTCTTACCTGCCTGATCAGTCGACCTTCACCACCCGCGAATCCCCCGTCAGATAAAACTGCCCGCCTGCCACATAGTGCAGGCTGCGCAGTTCGGGGTCGGCGTGTTCGAACTGCCAATGGCCATTGGCAAAGGCGCGAGTGTCAGCCCAGGCGCCTACCACCTCGGCAATAAACAAGTCATAGGTCTGCTCGTTGTGCGGCTCGGGAATTCGCCGGCAGGCCAGCCAGGCGGAGCAACCCGCCACGAACGGCAAGTCGTATCCCGCGAACTCCATTAATTGCACGCCGGCATGGGCGAGCTTGTCGGCGTCGTCGGCCAGGCTGTGGTTGCCCACCGTGTGGGTGAGCTGGGCTTGGGCGGCGGTGGGCACTTGAATCACAAACTCGCCGCTGCCTTCCACCAAGGCGCGGGTGCGCGTGGCTTTGTCGATGACTACCGTGAGCTTGGGCGGCGAAAAGTCCAAGGCGCAGGCCCAGGCGGCGGCCATTACGTTGGTCACGCCGGCATGGCGCGCCGACACCAGCACGGTGGGGCCGTGGTTGAGCAGGCGATAGGCTTTGGACAATTCCACCGGGGCGATACTGGCACTCATAGCGATACTCGCGGCTAACAGGGTAGGCCGGCGATAGTAACGGGGAGGGCGGCTCGATGTGAAAGCTCGGTTTTACGGCAAGCGTCCTACCGGATGTTCAGCTGGGCATGCTGCGCTGTCGGGTGTACAGTCATTTGCATTATCTGCGTCAGTCAAATGACTGAAGGAGTGGCCCCATGGCTTCCCGTAAAAAACCCGCAAATGCTCCGGCAAAACAGTCCGACGCCGCTGAAAAGCCAGAGCGCGCGCCCATCGCTGTTGCTGAAATGCCAGCCCATTACCACCACGCCGCGCCGGCCGCGATTTGGAATGTGCCGGCGGGCATCGTCTGGCCGGATGAGCCTAATGACTTTCCCGCCATCACCCGCAGCGTGCAAACCATGAGCGATGAAGTTCAGGTGGGCGTCATTCGCCACGGGCTGAGTGCGAATCTGGCTCGCAGCCTGGGGAAAACGTTTGATATCTCGGTGGGCGAGTTATCGAAGGTGTTGCTGGTCTCCGAGTCCACCCTCACTCGCAAGAGCCGCGACAACGCCTTGCTCGACCCGTCCACCACCGAGCGCGTGTTGCGCATCGCCGCCATTACGGCGCTGGCAATCGAGGTGTTCGAAGACGAAGCCAAAGCCACCGCCTGGATGAAGCGCGCAAACGTCGCTCTGGGCGGACAGGCACCGTTGTCGTTGTGCGACAACGACATCAGCGCCGCCCAGGTGCGTCGGGTATTGCGCGCGATTGAATACGGTGGCGTGGTCTGATGCGGGCATGGCGACTGTGCACCGCGAAATGGGCGCACAACCTCGACGGCATGGGCGCCGCCAAGGAAGGCGGGCGCTGGAACGAGCAAGACGTGCCGGCCATTTACCTGGCCCTGGATTCGTCCACCTGCGTATTGGAAACCTTCGTTCACCAAAGCGGCCCACCGCAGATGCCGCTGGTGATGGTGGAGTTAGCGCTGCCCGACGACGCCAGTCTTTACGTTCAGCCGGCCCTCAGCGATCTGCCGCCAGGCTGGGACCGCCTACCTGCCGATGTACCGAGCCGCGCCTACGGCACCCACTTTCTGCAACACTCCGGCAAGTTCGGTCTGATTATTCCCTCGGTCGTTAACCCCTTGGCCAACAACCTTGTACTAACCCCCAACCACCGTGCGCGCTTCGACATCGCCGTGGTCAACACCCGTGCGTTTATCTACGACGCGCGGATGTTTAGCCTTAAGTAGCCCGTTCAGCACGCGGAAAATAATCTTCGTTGCATGCAAAAATGGCCCATCGCGCAAACCGGCAGCCTCAACCGAGGCAGCGCTTGGCAAGCCAGCAACCCGCTGACTACAGTGCGCCGAGCGCTCTGCGCCCTGGCGTTATGGTGTGTTCCGGTGCCGTTTAAGTAGCGCACACATCCATAAATGGAGGGAGAACAATGTCCACGCAAAACAATATTCGCTTCACCAACGCCGTTCCTGTCTTGCGTATTTTCGACGAAGCGAAAGCGCGGGAGTTTTATCTGGGTTTTCTCGGTTTCAACGTGGAGTTCGAACATCGCTTCGAACCTTCATTGCCGTTGTACATGGGCATTGAGCGCGCCGGTTTGAGCCTGCACCTGTCCGAACACCACGGCGATGCGTGCCCTGGCTCAACCGTCTTCGTGCCGATGGAAAACATCGAGGCTTATCACGCCGAGCTGCTGGCCAAGCAATACGGCTACGGCCGCCCGGGTATCGAAAACATGCCGTGGGGAAAAGTCATGGAAGTGCATGACCCGTTCGGAAACCGCATCCGGTTTAATCAGTCTTGATCGAAATCGACGTTGCGCACAGGCTGGCTGCGTTTCGCCATGAACGGTATCGCCGCACATCCACTCTACAAAGCGGCCCTGACTGAAAAGGACTTTACCCATGCAAGACTCCACACCGCCCCCTATGGTCGTCACCTTGCCGAATAGCACCTTCGCAGAACGCTTCACGCCGCTGCGCGCCACCTTGCTTGATCCCGAAGGCATTTTCAGTGGCTCGCAGATGCATGCCGACCTCACCGCCCTGATTCCATTGGCCGAAGCCCAAGGCGAACACTCCGTCGAACTCGCCGAACTCTATGCCGCGCTGGCGCTGTTGCAGGGCAAGCGCGATGAGTGGCAAGAGCAACGCAGCTACGGCTTGAAAGCGCTGGCGATTCAACAGCACAGCCCGGTGCTGGCGCCGGACGAAGTGCTGGCGCTGCATTACAGTTTGTCCATGGGCGCGGCCGAGTTGGAGCTGACCGAAGAGGTGATCGAACACCTTCGCGCCGCCATCGCACTGATTCCGCAGGATCACAGCCTGGACGTGCGACAGCAGTTCGGCCTGCGGCAGGAGCTGGGTTATTGGCTGCATATTCATGGCGAATACGCTGCGGCGCTGGCCTATAACCAGCAACTGCTGACCGATGCCGAAGCCACATTCGGTGCCGACGAAGCCGAGCTCACCGGCATGCTCACCAACCTGGCGCAAAACGCGTACGAGCTAAAAGACCTGGCGCAGAGCGAGGCGTACCTACAGCGCGTGGTGAGCCTGTCGCGCCAGCACGACAAGCTCGATATCGAGCTCGATGGGCTGTTTCAACTCGGCGTACTGGCCCATGAACAGGGCGACAACGCCCAGGCCCTGGCCTATTTCCAGCAACGCGTAGAACTGGCTAAAACGGCAGACGACGACTACCTGCTCGAACGCGCCGAGGAAGACCTCACCGAGTTTTACCAGCGCGCGAAGCAATAAAAAGCATGAGCGAAACCCTCGAACTCCCCGACATTGCGAACACCTCCGGCAATCCCATGCGCACCGTGCCGCCGCAAGCGCGAGGCGGCAGCTGGGGCGCGTTTGTGTTCGGTGGCGTATGGGCGTTAAGCAACGGCGTGTGGTTTGGCGCGCTGAGTTTTCTGGCCTTTATGGCGCCGTTTATGGTGCAGCGGTACTCCGCGCTCAATACCTTGGCCACGCTGCTGGGCGTCGGCGTGTGGCTGTACATCACCGCACGCGGCCGCACCTTGGCGTGGCGGCATAAACGCTGGGCCAGCTACGCGCATTTTCATGCCGTGCAGCGCAGGTGGTCGAAGGTGGCGAAGGCGGTGTTTGGCGTGACGCTGGTGCTGAGCACGGCGTTTGCCGTGGCGTTTTGGCTGATGCTGAGCGTGGCGCTCACTGCGATGAAGGGGTAGAGCGCGAAGCAGTCATCAACGCTTTACCGGAGAGGTCGACGCAATAGGCCGAACCGTCAGCTCCACGCCCATTGCAATCATCAGTTTATTGATCGTCGAGAAGCGGGTCTTTTCGCCGCCTTTCAGCGATTTATAAAGACTCTCTCGATTAACCCCCGCCGCCTGAGCAACGTTATTTACGCCTTTGGCTTTCGCCACTTGGGCCAGGGCATTCAGCAGAATGTGTGGGTCTTGCGATTTCATGCTTTCAGCGAGGTACGCACTGATTTCCTCGGGGGTGTTGAGAAAGCGAGACGCCTCGTAGGGAGTGGTGTTGGACAGATCCACTTCGATGATCGGCATGTCTTGCGGATTGAATGTTGGTTTGCTCATGTTCGATTCCCTCGCGCCGCATTAAGAATTTCTTTCGCGCGCTTTATGCCCCGACGCTGGTCCGACTTGTCGCTGCCCCAAAGCAGCATGTAAGTGGTAAGGCCGATGCGTGTGAAATACACCCGGTACCCTGGCCCAACAAACACCCGTAGTTCGCTCATGCCATCGCCGACGGGCTCGCAGTCGCCGAATGTACAGACGGTCACGTAAGCGTGCCGAACCGTACGTTTCCCGACGAATTCGTGGATAAAAGACCAAGGCTCGATGCAATTGGCCGGAAGCGAGAATTCTTAAGGCGCACCAAGGCCCGCGCTAGCGTACCGTTCCGTGTACGTTCAGCTGGTTTCGGTTCGAAGGTGAGGGCTTTTCCATGAAATGCGTATTTTGGCGTCTGCGCCATTTAGCAATAGCGGCCGTCATCGCTACAGCATCCGGCTGCGCCACGGTGAGCGAAACGTTCAATGAGAACGCGCAATGCGGCGCCCATCCCTATTGTGGAACGGCTACTGAAATTGAGTATTTGAAGGGGTTGACCGATGGGAACGCCGGGCCGCTGGCCGCATTCATTCCGCTGGTGGTTATCGACATTCCGTTGTGCGTGGTAGCCGATACGCTGTTTCTGCCTTACACCGTGTTCAATGGTCCCGCGCCGTCGCGCCCCTAGTGGGAGCGCATTTTGTGCAGGCGATGTGCTGGAGGCTTACACGGATTTGAGTAGTCCCCTCGCCCGCAAACGGGAGAGGGTGCCCGAAGGGCGGGAGAGGGGCTTTGCTTGCAGGCGAAACGACTCAGTCGTCCATCTTGAGTACGGCCTTGACCTTGTCGATGACCTTCAGAATATCGAAAGGCTTTTCCAGCACGTCGATAAACAAGTCCGGTCGCCCCACGCCCAAATGAGCTTGCGCGCCGCTCATTAAAATCATCGGCGTGTTCGCGTGGGTTTCCCGTTTGCGCACCGCTTCGGCGAATTCGATGCCGGTCATGCCCGGCATCATAAAGTCGGTGATGATCAAATCCGGGCGTTCGCGGTCGAGAATTTCCAGGGCTTTCTGACCACGACCTGCTGTCACGGTGAGGATGCCCTCGTCTTCGAGCGCGTAGCTCAAAATGTCCGCGATCAAATATTCGTCGTCGAGAATCAACACCGTCTTCATAGCGCCCCTGCTGCTTTGCAGAGCACTTGGAAAACAGGCAGGAACGTCGTTGTCCCCGTCGTTGATTGTGTCGCCCAGCGCATGCTTCAGACCTTCTTCACTGATATACCAGGAGTTCCGATGACGACTTCCATCAACGACGGGTCATAAGCGCTATCTCTTATTTTCAGAATCGATAGTTGGCGCTGAAGTTCAGAACCATTTTGCTCAAACCGGACGAGGAGCAGGTTGTCGACGATGCTTGAGAGGTCGGGCGCCGGGGCGTCGATCTGGCTGCCGAGCAAACTCTGGATTTCCCAGGTGGCCAGCACGGTCACGCCGCGGGAGCGAAGTTCAGCCATTAAGGCCGAATAGAAATCTTGCACCCGTGAACGGTCGGCCGATACGCGCGCCATGCCGCCCAGGCTGTCGATGAATACGCGCTTGATGCCGTGCTTCTCGACGGTATCGAGCAAGGCGTAACCCAAGCGATCGATCAGGCCGGCAGTGGTCGAGTTCCACATCACATGGAGTGCGCCACTGGCTTCCATGGCTTTGAAATCATGACCCAAAGCCGCAGCTTTAAGGCGCAGGCGCTGTGGCGACTCGTAGAAGCCGAAGTACAGGCCAGGTTCCTGCTCCGTGCACTCGCCAATGAACTCGATGCCAATGGAAGTTTTGCCAGCGCCCGCAGGGCCGGCCACCAGGGTCACGGAAGAGCCAGCCAGACCGCCGCCGATAAACTCGTCGAGCGACTCGATGCCGCTACTGACGCGCACCAGGTAATCGCTGTCGGGGCGCGAGGGACGATTGAAAAAGCTTTCAAAGCGCGGGTACACAATGAGGCCGTCGTCGGTAATTTCGAATTCATGCACACCCGGTAGCGCGCCGCTGCCTCGCGTCTTTCGCAGTTTGATGCGGCGTACGGTTCGCGGCCCGATGGCTTCTTCGCCGATCTCAATTACGCCATCAACCATGGTGTGTTCCGGGCTGCCGTCTTCCAACTGGGAACTGGTCAAAAACAAAACGGTGCAGCCGGCAAATGCGGCGTGCCCTTGGAGTTCGGAAATAAACTTTTTCGTGTCGATGGGCGATTCGGCGCGCGAGCGAGCGTTAAGCAGCCCGTCGAGAATCATGACGGTGGCTTTCTGCCGACTGATCTCACGGCGCAACAGCTTCACCACTTCTTCCAACCCTTCGTTTTCCAGGGTGTCGAAAGCGCTGACAAATTGAATGTTTTCGCCGATCTGCGTCTTGTCGAAAAAGCTCAGGGTCGACAAGAAATGAAACAGCCGGTCATGCGGCTCCGCGAGCAGGGTGGCGAACAACACTCGGCCGCCATTGTTCACGTGATTAAAGCCAAGCTGGTTCGCCAGGATCGTTTTGCCCGACCCTGGCCGCCCTTGAATAATGTACGACGCGCCCGCAACAAAGCCGCCCTTCAACAGCGTATCCAGGCCGGCGATTCCACTTTTGAGGCGTTTTAACTGATCCAAACCTAAGCCCTCTGCTGATCTCAACCAGCTTCGAAAGATGCGCGTGCAACGTGGTTGTGTAAGACGCGCATTGTTGCCGGTTTGAGCGCGCATTCCTAGTCGTTAACCTTGATCAAACGCAGAGGCGGCCAGGCGCGTCACGAGCCATCGGTAGAGATTGGAAGTGCCAGAACGTTCAATGCCAATCATCCGTGCTTTGAAAAAATGTGACCGTGTCGCAGCTGGCGCTGCCGCTTCCTTGGCAAGACTCTAATTCCCGGCATGCGAATACTGCAGGTGCAGCAGCGGATAAGCACGTCCCTGACCATCCAGCGGCGAGCGGCCGAACACCGTGAAACCCAGGCGTTGATAGAAACCGACCGCTTGCTCGTTCTGCTCGTTGACGTCCGTGCTCATCGACCCGCACAGGGTCAGTCCATGCTCAACCAACAGCCGACCCACGCCCTGACCACGATGGGCCGGGTCGATAAACAAGGCCTCCATGTGGCTGCCATCAAGCAGCATAAAACCCAGCGCACGGTCGGACTGATCCACCGCCAACAACAGCGGCGCTGCGGGCAGAAATGCGCGCACGTCGGCTTCGATGGCGATGCGGTCGGCGGGGGTCAAAAAATGGTGAGTGGCATCGACAGCGTTGCACCAGATGTCGACAACGCGCTCGCTATCGCGAGCGTGAGAGGGGCGGATTGTAAGCATGAGTTTTAACGTGTAGTTGGGGTGTGAATCGGGAGTAAGCGCTCAACCTCTGGAGGTCTGGCTGTAATCATAAAACGCCAGCGATGCCAGGTTCTTGTTTTTGGCTTCGAGCATGATGTCGAAGCGGTCGAGAAACTGCAGGGCGTAATCGTTGGTCCAGCGGTTCCACATCATGTCGCTGTGGGCATACAGGTCGCGCTTGGACACTACCTTCAGCAGCTCCGCCATTTCCAGTTTCTGCTCGGCACCGAACCCGAAGGCCTGCAAGCTTTCCGGCGGCTGCGAGTAGTGCATGGTGGGGCGCAGCCCGCGCCAGCTGTCGATCACGCGTTGCACCCTAGGATCGTCGGGGGCGATGTAGTCGTTCTCGTGAATCCAGCAGTGGTGGATGTCCAACACCACGGGCGCCAGGTCGGCCATTTTCAGACAGTCATCCAGCCCATAGGTCTTTTCATCGTTTTCAAAGGTGATGCAATTGCGCGCCACTTCAGACAGCCGCGCCCACACTGCGCGCGTGCCCTCAACGCCCAGGCGCCCGGCGATATGGACGTTGCACTTGAGGTCTTGGAAGCGCTGACCGTAGCCCATCATTCGAATCATGTCGGCGTGGTATTCGAATTCCGCCACGCTGTTTTCCACCACACCGGGGTTCTCCGAACCCAGCACGCAGTACTGGCCGGGGTGAAACGACAAACGAATATTCGCCGCGCGCGCCGCCGTGCCAATGGCGGCAAAGCCATCGACCAGTTGCTGCGCGATGGCCGGATCCTGATAAAAGCCATGCACTTTCGGGTGGCTATAAAACGGCAGCAAGTCGCTGCTCAACCGCAGCATGCGCAAGGGCAGCGGCAGCTCGGCCACGTATGCCAGCAAACGCAACTGCGCGGCCAGGTTATGCAGCACCACCTCCAGCAATTTTTCCCGCGCCACCTGCGGCTCCACGCTTTCCATCCAGCGCAGGGTGGTGGTGCGTGGGTTGAAAGGGGTTTCCACCAGCTTCAGCGCCGAGGGCGACAACTCACGGTCTGGGTGTTTGTACTGGCAGGCGAAACCGATTCGAGGGTGGGTCATAGCGAGGCCTGGCGAGAGAGGGCGTTAGGGTGCGCAGCTTATACAGAGTTAGGTTTGTAGGGTGGCTGGGGTTCACTAATTCTGCGAGGCCTCAGGGGGGAATTTATGTGCGTGAGTTATGACTGCATTGTTCTGGGTGCGGTTTATCGAATAATTCTGGCGCGCTACCGTGGCTGCTCGCTTACCCGTGGAGCATCGCCTGATGAACAGAACCCTTTTAGGTCTCGCCGTGTGCGTGGCCAGCCCGTTTGTAGAAACAGCAGCAGGCGCGGGCGAGATTAGCGCCGCGCAACACATCAGCCGGGCCGGTGAGCAGGCCGCCGTCAAAGGCCCGGATGATTTCTTTACCGGTCCTGTGCGCGTCGAGCCCTTGTTTGCAGCCGACACTGACATTGAAGTTTCCGGCGCCTACGTCACTTTCGAGCCCGGCTCGCGCTCGGCCTGGCATACCCATCCGGCTGGGCAACGCTTGGTGGTGACGTCAGGCATTGGCCTTACTCAGGAATGGGGCAAGCCGGTGCAGCAAATTCACCCAGGCGATGTGGTGGTGTGTCCGCCCGGCGTCAAGCATTGGCACGGCGCAGCGCCTTCCTCGCCCATGACCCATCTGGCACTCACCGGCACGGTGGATGGCAAAGCAGTGGACTGGATGGAAAAGGTCTCGGACGAGCAATACCAAGCCGGCCAAGCCCACGCGCCTCGACCCGAGGCAACACCAGCAGCCACCTCGCAAACGCTGTCGGCTAAACAGCAAGCCATTCCGCTAATGGCGGCGGCCGTGGCGGCGAGCGATCTGCCCGCACTCGACGCTGCACTGAACCAAGGCCTGGATGCTGGACTGACCGTTAGCGAAGCCAAGGAAGTTCTGGTGCAGCTCTACGCCTACAGCGGCTTTCCGCGCAGCCTCAACGCCCTGGGGCAACTGATGAAAGTGCTCGATGCCCGCAAGCAGCGGGGCATCACCGACGTTCCTGGCCGTGAACCGAGTCGAGCAGCGCCCACCGGCAATGCCTTGCTCGCCGCCGGTACGGCAAACCAGACACACATTGCCGGCGCGCCCGTGCAGGGTCCGCTGTTCGATTTCGCCCCGGCGATCAATCAGTTCCTGCAAACGCATTTGTTCGGCGATCTGTTCGAGCGCGACAACCTCGACTGGCAGAGCCGTGAGCTGGCAACCGTCGGCGCACTCGCCGCCACGCCGGGTGCCGAGTCGCAACTGCGCGCGCACATGGCCGCAAGCCTGCGGGTTGGCTTGACCGTTGCGCAATTGCAGCAGGCGGCGCAGGTGCTGGCCGACCACCACAACGCCGATGCGGCGCAACGTGCCCGCGACGCCTTGGCCGCAACGCGCTAGCCCTTACGCCGAATAACGCAGGGCCTCGCGCAGCAGGGTAAAGGCGGGCGAGGCCTGGCGGCGGCTGGGGTAATAAAGGTGATAGCCGGAGTAGGGCGTGCACCAGTCGGCCAGCACCTGAACCAGGCGGCCGGCTTCGATATGCGGCCGAACGATGTCTTCGGGCATAAACGTCAGGCCCAACCCTTGCAGCGCCGCGTCCAGCCGCAAGGCGATGGTGTTAAACACCAGTTGCCCTTCAACCCGCACTTTCAGTGCCTGGCCCTTCTTCGAAAACTCCCACGGGAAAATACCGCCGTAGGTCGGCAGCCGCATGTTGATGCAGTTGTGCTGCATCAAATCACGCGGCACTTTCGGGCGAGCATGGCGGCTGAAATAGTCGGGTGAGCCAACAACCGCAAAGCGAAAGTCCGGACCGATGCGCACCGCAACCATGTCTTTGGCCACCTGCTCGCCGATGCGCACGCCAGCGTCGTAGCCTTCGGCAACAATGTCGGTAAGGCCGTAATCGACGATGATCTCGATGTTCAGATCCGGATGGTCCGGCAGCAATTTCCCCAGCATCGGTTGCAGCACCGTGTTGGCCGCATGCTCGCCCGCGGTAATGCGTAATGTGCCGGCCGGTTTGTCGCGAAATGCGCTGAGCAGCGCGAGCTCGTCATTGATCTCCTCGAACCGTGGCGCCACCACCTGCAACAAATGCTCACCCGCTTCAGTGGGCGACACACTGCGCGTGGTGCGCGCCAACAGGCGCACGCCCAAGCGCTCTTCCAACTGGCGCATGGCCCGACTCAGCGCCGGCTGCGACATACCCAACTTGGCCGCCGCACGGGTAAAACTGCGCTCCTGCGCCACCACCGCAAACAGCGCGATCTGGTCGTAGCTCTCAGTGGTCATTTATCTATTCCCGCTATGAGTTGCCGCCGATTATGCCAGCTGTGCGCAACAGAGCTGCCCGCATGTCGTTTGTAGGAATGGGCGCCGCCGCGGACTGGGCGACCATAGGCAAAGGCACGACCAACGAGGCACCTGGCATGCAACGTCGAACCTTCAGTGACGTGATGAAAAACAAAAACTACCGTTACCTCGACGACGAGAAAACGCCCGCGAGCAAGCAAACGCGCGTCGGGTTTCTGCTACTCGAACACTTCTCCCTGCCGGCCTTCACCCAAGCCCTGGATAGCCTGGTGACCGCCAACCTGCTGCAAAGCGGCCTCTTCGCCGTGCGCCATTTCAGCCTCGACGGCAATGAAGTCATCAGCGACCTGGGCCTCGTCATTCGCCCAGACGCCATCTTCAACCACGCCAGCCTGAGCGCCCTCGACCTGCTGGTGGTCTGCGGCGGCTACCGCACCGCCTTGCACGCCAGCGCCGACTTGAACCGCCTATTAAAAGACGCCGCCGCCCTGAACATTCCCCTCGGCGGCCTATGGAACGGCGCCTGGTTTCTCGGCAACGCCGGCTTGCTCAACGGCTACCGCTGCGCCATTCACCCCGAACACCGCTCCGCCCTGGCCGAAGTCGCGAAACGAGCTGAAGTCACCAGCGAGCCCTACGTCATCGACCGTGACCGCCTGACCGCCTCATCCGCCTCTGGCGCGCCAACGCTGATTCTTGAATGGATCAAACAACTGCACACCCGCGCACTGGTCGACGGCATCGAAGACATCCTCGCCTTCGAAGCCTCCCGCTATCGTCGGGTCAATCCCAAATCCCTCCTGAAAATCAGCGACCCCACCCGCGAAGTGGTGCAACTGATGGAAGCCAACCTGGAAGAATTGCTCGAACTCGACCAACTCGCCGACTACGTCGGCCGCTCCCGCCGCCAAGTCGAACGCCTGTTCCGCGAACAACTCGGCACCACGCCACAGCGCTACTACCTGGAACTGCGCATCACCGAAGCACGGCGGCTGTTGCAACACACCAAGCTGTCGGTGGCCGAGGTGGCGCTGGCGTGCGGGTTTGTGACGGGGAGTCATTTCAGCCGCTGTTACAGCTCGTATTACGGGTATCGGCCTTCTAAGGAGAGGCGGTTGGTGTGAAGCGGCTGGGAATGTGAAAAGCAGAAACAGAAAAGCCCCGCATCAGCGCCGCGTCAGCGGGGCATATGGGTTTTAAATCTGGAGGGCCGGTGCAATCCGGCGCAACGTACTTCGCCAATTCCCCGATTTGAGGGGGTTACCACCTGTCACGTTCTGAGCGGGTGGTTTATACCGGATGCGTTGGCGGCGCTCGGGCTGCGCGAAGACGTTGAAGTAGTGCGTGAAGACGGCGAGCCGGATCCGGATCTACCTATCCTGACCAGCCTGCCTGTGCCGGCGTCGATGGGTGGCCAGGAATCCGGCATGTTTGGCTTTCCAGAAAAGGGCACAACCGTGGTGATCGGCTTCGCCTACGACAGGCCGCACGAGCCCTTTATCATCAAATGCTGCCCATGGCCTGAGCTTGCCCAAAGTACCGGAAAGGGGGTCAGGTTTGGCAACCCAGCGAGGCCTGTAAGCCGCGTGTGGACGCCGACGCAAACTGACGAGAAAATCCTTGACAAGGTCATCGAGAGAGAAGTGGACACCCCAGAGGCATTACTGAGCCACACTAGGACGGTGGACGACCACTCCACTGAATCATTGATGGCTTCAAGAAGATCGAGGCGCTGGGTGCGCTCAAGCTGTTGTCGGGCGGCTCCGCGACGCTGGCGGCAGTTGACGATGTGCACCAGGCCACTGGGCGCGATCTGAACATGGTGGGGTAAAAATACAACACTACGGCGGCGGCAACCTGTAGGAGCGGATAAAGGAGTTTTAACGAGCCCAGCATTTAATCCCGTCGAAAATTTGGATAAGATCTGAGGCTGTCAACGCCCTGCAGATCCTGGCCGAGAAAATGGATAGGCGAATTGCTAGCTATGTGCACGCGGGCGGTCCTATTGTTAGTAACGTAGCGCTGTTTACTTCGGCTGCGACTACCAGCAAAAGCTTGCGAGCCATCTAAAACCAATTATCGCTTAGAGTCAGCTCCATAATTGCGGATCTGATTCGCCTTTTATGGTTCGAACTCGTCTATTGCATTTAGCAACTTTGGCACGTCTGTATATGGGTTAAGCAGGTAAGGCCGAGTTGTGTTTGGAGGGGCAGTCGCCAACGTTTGAGCATTGATCCGGATAGCTCGAGCTCTCGCTCTTCCGACATCTTCCGAAACTAATCTGTAGATTCCATTTGAACCTTTGTCATAGTTTTTCCCAGTGAGAGTTCGGATTTTATCTTTTAAGCAGCTATTTGATAGCAAGTCGTCGAAGCAACTATAAGGGGCATTGCTGTCAATGAAGTGTAGGATAATCCAGAACTCAAAGCAAACATTGCTGAGGGCGATGTTTATTCCGTTACTTGCGGCAAGGTTGAAAGCCCGTTCATGAAGAGAATCGTCATATTTAGCAGGCGACTCTCTGTCGTATACAACCCAGTACTCATCTCCTTTCGGATGGGATCCGCCGTTTTTTCCTTTCATCGCCTCCGTAACTAATTGTACCGGTGTATTGCTCTTAGCGTTTTCGACTACTACGACGTCGCGCAATCTATCGCCAAATTTATCCTGAATGTACGACTCCAGATAGTTCGGTTCGGTCTTCCGTCCTTCGCAATAGATGTGCATGCGACGCAGAACTTTTGCTTTATTCGATGAACGCTTTTTTGGCATGTTTATGCTTCTTTTATTTGTGCGGCTTCATTTTTTCTTTTTAAGTCCTCATCTAATCCGAGCGACTCGATTATATGACTGCGGATGTCTTGATATTTCAGGGCTGGGATCGCACCAAACCTTCCGTCCTGGTACCAGTCACCGTAAGGGCTAGTTGCAGTGACCACGGTTTTATCAAACTCATCCAATGAATAAAGTTTCGATACTCCGGATTTCTTGCTCGTGAACCAAATTTGATCCCTTCGATAAAGACGAGGGGACATAAGCTCTACATTGTGTGTGGTGAATATAAGTTGAGCGCCATTGACGTTTATTTCTGGGTCGTTGAAGAGCTTTACAATTGACTCGGCAATATGGGGGTGGAAACTGTTTTCTAGCTCGTCAATAAAAAGCACGTTGCCAATTTTTAATGTTGAAAGGATAGAGGGGAACATCGCGAAGAGCTTTTGAGTGCCCTCGGATTCTTCACGCTGTTCAAATTTCACATCTGCTCCTTCACTGTTTTTGTGATGGAAAAAGAAGGTATATTTATGTTGGCTTAAAAATCTCTCTTTTACAGAGTTCGGCATATCAGTAGGGAACGATCCAAAAGATGAAAGATCGTTTTCTTCTCTCGATACTGTTGATATTCCGATATCGACTCTAGAGAGCATGTCGCTAGTTAATTGCAACATCATGTCGTGAGAATAGATATCACCCACTGGCATTTCGTGTTGGCTCGAGATAACGAGCATCTGTGTCAAATAGTTATAGACCTTTCTGATTATTTCAGGTGAGGCCGGGCTGTTTCCAGCTTTGGAAAGATAGCTGCAGTTTTTGAAAAATGGGATGCGTTTGATTCCACCTTTATAATGTCCCCCAAACGAGATGGTCTCCCACGTGTCATTTTTTTTTCGTTCAAAGATGTTGGCTTTTGAGCGGCTTGGATAGAAATCGAGGGACTCAGAAACAATTTCCCGCTCGGTGTAGCTAATTTGATAAATATATCGATGGTCATCTGGGATGACGAATTCGATTTCGAATACGATAGGTTTTGTCTTGCTGTCTGCATCTAGTAAGTAGGGTTCGTAGCAATAAATTTTTCGTGACTCTTTATAAGCGTGACTGTCACTGACGAGATGCTTTATAGCCTTGAAGCCTAGCAAAATGTTCGACTTTCCAGAGGCATTTGCCCCATATATAACTGCGCTACGAAGGATGCCCAGGTCGTTATTCAGTGGGTAAGCGATGTTGTCCAAAAGGTTATTTTTTGGATGCTCAGCGTGGAGGCTGAGTACTGCCTCGTCGCGAAAAGATCTGAAATTTTTGAGTGTAAAATCGACAATCATTAGTTTGGTGTCCGCGCTGGAGAGCGTTTTTCTGAAATCTGACAGAAAATATAGCGTTGTAAGCGATATTTATCTATTTAATCCTTGTGCGTCTTGGTGTCTTTCGTCCAGGTTGTTATACCGTGCGTCTCCTTTGGCCTTGTGAGGTTGATGGGACACCGTTTGAACCTGTAGGAGGCCTGTAGGGCAAAAAGAGGACCAGGAAATCACTGTCCGCTCCCGCCGACGCGCCTTATCTCTTTTTTATGCAAATCCTTGAGCATTGCAACGGCGTCAGGGAAACAAAGCGGACGGGTTTATTAATCGACTCTAAACTAGAGCTGTTTAATCAATCTGTCCCCTTTGTGATGCCCTGGCCGAAGTCGCGAAACGAGCCGAAGTCACCAGCGAGCCCTACGTCATCGACCGCGACCGCCTGACCGCCTCATCCGCCTCTGGCGCGCCAACGCTGATACTGGAATGGATCAAACAACTGCACACCCGCGCACTGGTCGACGGCATCGAAGACATCCTCGCCTTCGAAGCCTCCCGCTATCGTCGGGTCAATCCCAAATCCCTCCTGAAAATCAGCGACCCCACCCGCGAAGTGGTGCAACTGATGGAAGCCAACCTGGAAGAATTGCTCGAACTCGACCAACTCGCCGAATACGTCGGCCGCCCCCGCCGCCAAGTCGAACGCCTCTTCCGCGAACAACTCGGCACCACGCCACAGCGCTACTACCTTGAACTGCGCATCACCGAAGCACGGCGGCTGTTGCAACACACCAAGCTGTCGGTGGCCGAGGTGGCGCTGGCGTGCGGGTTTGTGACGGGGAGTCATTTCAGCCGGTGTTACAGCTCCTATTACGGGTATCGGCCTTCTAAGGAGAGGCGGTTGGTGTGAAGCGGCTGGGAATGTGAAAAGCAGAAACAAAAAAGCCCCGCATCAGCGGGGCTTTTTTCTATTTCGAATTCTGGAGCGGGTGAAGGGAATCGAACCCTCGTTATCAGCTTGGGAAGCTGGAGTAATGCCATTATACGACACCCGCTTTTGCGGGGGCCTTTGTACCAGAAGCCGCCTAGGAAATGAAGCCCGCCGCGATAAACAGGGCGATGTTTTTCGCGGTGGGCGGGCTTTTCGTACGTGGGTTACACGGCGATGGCGGTCGTGACCTCGTACGTCGGGACGCGGCGTTGTTGGCCGGTTTGCAGGAAGCCGAGCATGGCGGCTTGGGTTTGCTGCCAGGCGCCTTTGTGTTCCATGTCGAGGAAATGACCGGCGTTGGTCACGGTGGTGAATTGGCAGTCGTTGAGGTGGTTGCCGAACAGGCGGGCGTCGGTGGCGGTGGTGTATTCGTCGTGCTCGCCGTTGATGAATAGCAGCGGCGTGTCGATGCTGTGCAGGCAGGCCATTTGGCAATGCGTGTCCAGGTGCAGCACTTTGTGGATGTGCGCGTACATCTGCCGGTATTCGTGGTCGTGCAGGTTGCTAATGTGCCGGTGGTTGTAGCGTTTGAACAGCGAGGGCAAGTGTTTGCCGATGGTGTCGTTGACCAGGTGCCCCATGTTCTCGCGGTCCATGGTGTGCAGGTAGAACAGGCCTTTTTCCAGGTAGTCGAGCATCGGCTCGTTCAGCAGCGGCGAGAAGGAGTTGATCACTGCTTTCTCGATACGTTTGGGCCGCTGCGCCAGGGCCAGCAGCGCGGCCACGCCGCCCCAGGAGAAGGACGACACGTAGTCGGCGTCGAAGTGTTCGATCAGCTCGAGCAGAATTTCGGCTTCGTCTTCTTTGCTGATGGGGTGCGCGTGGGCGTTGTGCGCTTTCGATTGGCCGGCGTAGGGCTGGTCGTAGCAGACGACGTTGAATTGCGGCGTCAGGTATTTGAGCGTGTGCGCGAACGAGGCGGTGGTGGCCAACGAGCCGTTAACCAGGATGACGGTTTTACGCGCCGCCGGGTTGGCGTAGTACTCGGTGTGTACGTTGTGGCTGTTTGCATGAACGACGGCGGTTTCTGGCCTCATGTCGTTTTCCTCCTTGGCGCAAGGTGGTGCTCCGGTAAGCGGGGTAGCCGCTAAAAAGAGCCGTGTTGGGCAGACAGCAAAACGCCTGGACATGACAACTGAATGTCAGCCATGAAAATAAGTAAGTTATTGTTTTTAAAGCGGTTAGGATCGAACAACACAGCTGCTGCACGGCGCGGGGAGCGCGTGCGAGAAGGCGGGGTGAACCAGGCAGGAATCCAATTGACGCAGGGCGTCAGTAACCGGGGACGTGCTTAGATGGTCGTGGTGACTGATAAGTCACGCTCTGACCTTGTGACTAGATTTAAGCAGCCACCGTTTACCACTGCAAGCGCACGGCGGGGCTTTTTTGGAAATTAAACGGCTGTGGCACGGGCTGTCCGATGAGTGACCGGTTTCGCCTGCCGGTCACGCGCATTCACTTTTGTACAACAGCCAGCGTTTCGCCGGTGCTCGGGCAGCTCTGCGCGCCGAGGTAGCGCGAGGTGTCGAGCCATTTTTTCTGCGGGTAGTAGGCGAATACGTAGCTGCCGGTTTTCAGGGTGTCGATCAGTTTGCCGGCAATGGCTGGGCGCACGGCGGGGCAGCCTTGGCTGCGACCGAGCCGGCCAAGACCTGGCACCACTTTCGGGTCGGCATACGCAGCGGCATGCATGACGATGGCGCGCGATTGACTGTTGTCGTTGAAGCCCGGTTCCAGGCCGACCAGGCGCAACGAGCGGCCGTGTTTGCCGCTGTAGGTGACGCCGGTTTGGTACAGGCCGATAGAGCTTTGGTAGCTGTTGGGCACGTTGGAAAACGAGGTGGCCAAGTCGGCGCCGCTGTTTTTGCCGTGGGCGACCCATTCCTCGAACAGCAGCTTTTTATGCTTGAGGTCGAACACCCATAGGCGCTTGTCGCGTGAGGGTTTGGAGTAGTCGATGACGGTCAGCAGTTTGTCCGGGTCGGTCTGGCTGGCGCACTGGTAGGCGGTGAGCGCGAGCTTTAGCGCGCTCAGGCTGGCGCTGGGCGCGAGGCGTTGCAGGTCGGTGGCGCTGGGCAAGGTTTGCGCCTGGGCAGCGAAACCGCTGGTGAAGGCGAGCAGGCCGATAACGCCCGCGCAGCGCTGAATAGCGCGTCCCCAAAGAAGTCGAGTGAACAATCAAATGGCCCTGTTTGAGTTCGAGTGCGGGCGCATTGTGCACAAATGATCGAAGCCTTCCGATCATTTTTTGACCAGCGGTTACGGGCTTTTTTCGGCTTCGGTGGTGATCACGGTGAAGTTGCCGTTGTTGCGCGTTTGCGAAGTGGAGGCGAGGTCGGTAATCACCAGCGTGCTGCCGATGTCCATCGCGGCGTGCAGGTTCTTGAGGAACTGCGGGTCGACGCTGAGCGAGCCCAGTTGGTCGCGCGGGGAGTTGCCGTATTCCGGGTTGGTCACTTGCACGGCCGACCAATGCAGCGGTTGCGGCGGCAGCAGTTCGTTGGTGGAAGGCTTTTCCAGCAGCGAAAAAACCGCCATGCCACGGTGTTGCTCGTTACTGTCTAGCGACAGCACCGGCGCGCTGCCCACCAATTGGCCGCCGCGGAATACATAGGCGCGCAGGTCAGCGCGGCTGATCAACACCGACAGCGGCCCGGCGCTGACGCCAGGGTCATTCCAGAACGTGTCGCCACTCAACACGGCGGTCGCCACCGGTTTGCCGGCGCTCACGGTCGGCGCCAGCAAACCGGGGTGATACACCTCAACCGGCGCGCTGTGGGCGTCGGAAACAATCACGGTGGTGGAGCTGAAACCGGTGGTTTCGAACAGCTTTTTGGCGAACTCCATGGGCAGGCGCACGCAGCCGTGGGAGGCCGGATAGCCCGGCAAATGGCCTGCGTGCAACGCCACGCCGTCCCACGTCAGGCGCTGCATATACGGCATGGGCGCGTCGTTGTAGAGGTCGGATTTATGCTCGACGCTTTTCTGCAAAATGCTGAATACACCGGTTGGCGTTTCGCGGCCTTTCTTGCCGCTGCTGACCGTGCTGACGCCGATGGCGATGCCGTTTCTGTACACGTAGGCGCGTTGTTCGGTGAGGCTGACCACTACCGTCACCGGGCCTTGCGGTGATACCTGCGGATACCACAGAAACTGGCCCGGCTTGAGATCTTGCAGCTGCTGGCGCAGGTCTTGCGCGGACGGCAACGGGGCCAAGGTGGCCGGCGCAGTGACGGCGCCGGTAAGCGAAATGACAACGAGCGAACCCACGAGCAACTTCAGCGCCTTCATCACGGCCCTCCAGAACGACTGCATGGGTTTTGAGCGAGTAGTAGCGACTTTAGTCCCGAAATTTTTTGGCTGCTTGGGTGGGGGAGATGTGGACAGTTGGTGGGAGTGGTTTGCTGGTCGGGTGAGCGCCTGTGGATCGGTATTCCTTTTCGAGACTCTGGATTCCCGCCTTCGCGGGAATGACGGAGGTTTTGCTTAGGTTCATCGTCATTCCCTTGCAGGAATCGAGGCTAAAGCCTCTCCTACAGTCAGCCGCGATTCGATATGGCAGCGGCTGTTCTTCCCTCAAAACGCCGCAATCTCATCCGCACTCAGCGCCCGGTATTCGCCCGGCGCTAGCGCCGCATCAAGCACCAGCGCCCCCACGCTTTCCCGGTGCAGGCGCAGCACTTTGTTTTGGAAGTGGCCGAACATGCGTTTCACCTGGTGATAACGGCCTTCATAGAGCGTCAGCCGAGCACTGTGCGAGCTAAGAATGTCGAGCTGAGCGGGCAGGGTGGTGAGGTTTTCGTAGGCGAAGTACAGGCCCTCGGCGAACACGGCGTGGTAGTCGTCGGTGATCGCCTGCTCGGTCTCTACGTAGTAAACCTTTGGTTGTTTGCTGGTCGGTTGGGTTACCCGCCGCGACCATTGACCATCGTTGGTCAGCAGCAGCAAACCGGTGGTGGTCAGGTCCAGGCGGCCGGCCAGGTGCAGGTCGTGCTCGGCGGCGTCGGGCAACAGGTCGAGCACGGTGGGGTGCTCCTCATGTTCGGTGGCGCTCACGTAGCCGGCGGGTTTGTGCAGCATGAAATACAGCGCCGGTTTGCCCGTTTGCAGTAACTGCCCATCCAGCTCCACGCGATTGAATTCGCGGATATCCAGCAGGCCATCGCGCGTTACCACACCGTCCACCTTTACCCGCCCGGCAGCCAGCTGCGCCCGCGCATCGAAGCGGGTGGCGGCGGGAAGGTTGGAGAGAAAACGATCTAGGCGCATTCGGTGCTCACGCGGAAAAGGGTTGCGTGGGAGCGGCTTTAGCCGCGATGCGGTCGTAACCGCATCGGGACGTCTGGTTGGGCCGGTTCGGTCCTTTTTGCGCAGCGCGGGCACAAGCAGCTTTTATCAATCTGCTCATCACTCAACCGCGCCAACGCCTCGGCCGATATTTCGGCGCTGAAGCACCAGCAATCATCACTGCCCACCGCGCACTGGTTCGCCTGCCCACACAGCGGGCAGCGCTCGGTGTCAGTTGGCATGGCCGGGCTCGATGCACACGCGGTTGCGGCCTGATTGTTTGGCGCGGTACAGCGCGCGGTCGGCTCGGCTGAGCAGGGTGTGCAAGGTGTCGCCTGGCGCCAGCTCGGTGAGGCCGATACTGGTGTTTACTTGCAGCACCTGATCGCCGACGGCATAGCGGCTTTGCTCGGCCAGAAGGCGCACCTTTTCGGCAATCAGCTGCGCCGCGGCGGGGTTGGTGTCTTTGAGCAATACGATGAATTCTTCACCGCCCCATCGGCAGATGATATCGGCCTGACGCAAGCAACCGCGCAGGTTGGCGGCGAAACCCCGCAGCACGTCATCGCCGGCCAGATGGCCGTGGGTGTCGTTAAGGGTTTTGAAGTTGTCGAGGTCGATCATCAGCGTGGCGAGCGGCTTCTGTTCGCGCACCGCCTCTTGTAAAGCCTGATTGGCGAGAATGTCGAAGCCTCGGCGGTTGGGCAGTCGGGTCAGGGTGTCGGTGGTGGCGAGCGCCACGATGCGTGCCTGATAACGGCGCAGCGCCAGGTTCACCAGCAGCAACACCAATCCGGTCACCACTGCGCAAATCAGCAAGTTCAGGTACAGGGTTTTGCGCACGCCGGCCAAGGCGTCGTCTTCATGCTTGTCGACAAACAGATACCAGTTCAGCTCCGGGATATAACGCACATTCAGGAAGTGGTCGCGGCCGTGTTCCCGATACTTGAAGTTTCCGCTTTGGGGCTTGGGCAGATTTTTCTTCAGTTCGTCGAGCCCAGGCACGTCATTGAGCGACTGGCCGACCCTGGCGCCGAGCGGCCCGCCCGAAGCTCCCGTGAGTACGATGTTGCCTTGGGTATCGACGAAGTACACCGAGCGACCGTAGCGCTGCTGGTAGGTGTCGATCAGCTTGACTACTGCGTCCACGGTCAGCCCCACACCCGTGGCGCCGATGAAGTTGCCGTTGAAGTCGGTCACTTTGTAGTTGATGAAGATGGTCAGCCGGTCCTCGTTGGCCATGTCCACATCCACATTGATTTCATACGGCGCGTGCATGTCGCGCACACGGAAATACCAGACGTCGCGCGACTCGTCCTCGCGCACGGTTTTCAGCAGGCCTTTGGCCTGGTAATAGCGATGGGTTTTCTCCGAGATGAAGAAGCTGGTGAACGCCCCGTAGTGGGCCTGTACTTCGGCGAGGTAGCGCGTGAGCTGTTCCGGATTCTGCTCGCCATCAAGCACCCAGTCGCGCATGAAGGTGTCGCGGCTCATCATCGACGAGATAAGAATGGGCCGGACCAGGTCTTTCTGAATTTCCGAATAGACGTTGTCGGACGTCAGCGGCAGTTCGGTGTCTACGATGCTGCTGCGAATCGAATCAAGCGAGGCGTAATAGCTGACCAGCGAGGTGGCCAGAAAACCGCTGGCCAGTAGTAGCAATAACGCCACTACCAGATAACGCTGAGCAGTTTGGGTTGGGGCACGTAACGGCATTGGACCAGCAGCTCTGACGGAATGGGACATGCTAGCTCGGTATCCCGCTGACGTCAGCTAGCAGTGGCGAGTCGAGTCTTGAGGATTCAGGTAGCAGATTCTGGCGAAGGGTGTGGATCGACCCCTTCGCCAGCACGCTGGATCCTACGAATTATCTGCTTTTCAGGTAGGCGCGCCAGCCGCCGAAATGGCTGATGTCGCTGGCCCCTTCCAAGCCATACGGCTCGCAGATAAACCCGCTCTCCCAGCTGCCATCGGCCAGTTGCACCTTGCCCAAACCGAGGGGCGCTGGAATGCCGGTGAGGAACGAGCCCAGCTCGCTGCTCGGCAATTCCCACACCTCCACTTCGATTGCTACGCCGCCCTCGGCGACGCGAACCATACCCGGACGGAACGGTGGGCCGCCGGCCAGCGCCCAGAGTTGGTAGTCAGGTGAGCTTTGCGTGGCTGTCAGCAGTCGGCCGCCGCGTTGTTTGAGTTGCCAGTTCAGCGGCAGTCCGTCCAGGTGCGCGCCACATACCACCACGCGTGCCAGGTCATTGCGCGCGATGGCGCCCGGTGCGCTGAGGCTCAAGCTGCGTTCGCCCGCTATCGGCAAACCGTGTTGACGCTGCAACCCATCGGCGAGGCCGAGCAGGTACTGGTCAGTGAACGGCCGCCCAAACAGCGTCACGCCCCAGGGCAAGCCATTGGCCATGAAACCGGCCGGCACAGCGATGGCGGCGTAGTCGAGCATGTTCATAAAGTTGGTGTAGTAGCCCAGGTCGGTATTGCGTTTCACCGGCTCGGCGTCCAGCTCGGCCAGGGTGACCGGGCGCGGGTAGGCCGGGGTGAGCACGCAGTCCAGCTGGGCCATGGCGCGATCACACACGGCTTTGAGCTGCTGCAAACGGTACTGCGCGCGGAATAATTCAACCGCCGTGGTGCCCGGAGCTTTCGACAGCACGGCATGAATCACCGGCAGCACGGCGTCGGGCTGCGCCTCGATCAGCTCGCCGGCCACGCTGTAGCGCTCGGCCACCCACGGGCCTTCATAGAGCAGGCGCGCGGCTTCGGCGAAGGGTTCGAAATCGAGTTCTACAGCCACGCCGCCCAGCGCTTCAAGTTGCTTCACGGTGGCCGCGAACAGCGCCGGGCTTTGCGGGCAGCCGAGGAACTCAAGCTGCTTCGGCACACCGAAGCGGAAGCCTTTGCGCGGTACGCCGAACGCACTGCCATCGTTCCAAAGGGGATTTTTGCGGCTGTATTCATCGGCCGGATCGAGCGTGGCCGTAAGCGCCAGTAGTTGGCTGGCTTCGCGCGCAGTGGCGGTGAAGTAGGTGACGCAATCCAGCGTGCGACAGGCCGGCACCACGCCTGCCGTGGAGAGCAAACCTTTGGTGGCCTTCAGCCCAACCAGATTATTCAGCGCTGCCGGCACACGACCGGAACCGGCAGTGTCGGTGCCCAACGAGAAGCTGGCGACGCCGAGCGCAACGGCCAGCGACGAACCCGCGCTCGAACCGCCTGACGGATAGTCCGGATTCACGCTGTTGCGGCACGGGCCATACGGCGAGCGTGTGCCGTTAAGGCCGGTGGCGAATTGGTCGAGATTGGTCTTGCCCAGCGGCACGGCGCCAAGGGCCAGCAATTGCTTGACCAAGGTCGACGATTCGCTCGGCGTATAGGCGAACGCCGGACAGGCGGCGGTGGTGGGAATGCCGGCCAGATCAATGTTGTCCTTGATCGCGAATGGCACGCCGAACAGCGGCAGGCTGTCGGCGCTTTTGCCGTCGAGGGCGGCGAGGTAGGGCTCCAGCTCTTCTGGCGTGAGCAGATGAATGAACAGGTTGAATTCCGGATTCAGTGCTGCAGCTTGCTCACGCAGCGCGCCGATAAGCTGGCGCGGCGTAGTGGCGCCGGCCAGGTAGGCGGCTTTGACGGCGCTCAGGCGCAGGTCGAATGGGTGGGTCATGGTTGGCTCCTTAAATATTGCCTAAATCTCGGTCGGTCCCCTCGCCCCTGTGGGGAGAGGGTTAGGGTGAGGGGGGACTTTGATTTTGCGCGTGCGTCTGCCCTCACCCCCGGCCCCTCTCCCGCGAGCGGGGGAGGGGAGCAAAGCCGTTGAGTTTGTTTCGACTTCAGATTTCCTCCAGCACAACAACCCGCTGCCCAGCCCTGACCGCCGAGCCCGGTTGCACGCGCACTTCCTTCACCACCCCGTCACGCGGCGCCAGTAGCGGAATTTCCATTTTCATCGACTCCAATATCACCAGCACATCGCCGGCCTTGACGCTGTGCCCGGCCTCGACCTGCACCTGCCACAGGTTGCCGGCAATATGGCTTTCAATGCTGTGTTGGCCCACGGCGAGCGGGGCGTCTTCGCCGAGTTCGGCCACCGCTTCTTCGCTGTCGAAATGCGCCTGACCACTGGCGATCCAGCGTTCGCGTTCGGCGTTAAAAGCGCCTTGTTGCTGACGGCGGAAGGCGCCGATGGTGTCGGCTTCCTTGGCGAGAAATTCCTGGTAGTCGGCGAGGTTGAGCACGCTGTGTTCGATCTGCAGCGGGTAGCGGCCCAGGGGGAAGTCTTTGCGTATTTGCAGCAGTTCTTCGGCGCTCACCGGGTAGAAACGAATCTGGTCGAAGAAACGCAGCAGCCACGGTTTGCCGTCGAACGCCTCGACTTCGCGGTAGCGGTTCCACATCTGCAACGTGCGACCCACGAACTGATAGCCGCCGGGGCCTTCCATGCCGTACACGCACATGTACGCGCCGCCGATGCCCACCGAGTTTTCCGCCGTCCAGGTGCGCGCCGGGTTGTATTTGGTGGTCACCAGGCGGTGGCGCGGATCCAGCGGCGTGGCCACCGGTGCGCCGAGGTAAACGTCGCCCAGGCCCATCACCAGGTAGCTGGCCTCGAACACGGTGCGGTACACCTCGTCGAGATTGGGCAGGTCGTTGATGCGGCGGATGAACTCCAGGTTGCTCGGGCACCAGGGCGCGTCTTTGCGCACGGTGGTCATGTATTTTTCGATGGCCAACTGGCACGCCGGGTCGTCCCACGACAGCGGCAAATGCACGATGCGCGACGGCACTTCCAAGTTCTGCGCCGCACACACGGCGTCCCACTCGCCGGCGATGATGCCGAGCAAATCGGTGAGGCTGAGGGTTTCCGGCTGGTAGTGCACTTGCAGCGAACGGATGCCTGGCGTCAGGTCGATCACGCCGTTCAATTGCTTGGCTTCCAGCGCCTGCATCAGCGCATGGCCACGGAAGCGCAGCACCAGATCCAGCTCCGGCGCGCCGATCTCCACCAGCAAATGGGTGTCGCCGGAAAGGCGGGCGACGAGGCGGGTGTCGTTGTCGCCGAGGTCGAGCACGATGGGGGAAATTAGCTCGCTCGCCTGTGTTTTTGTAGGAGCCAGCTTGCTGGCGAAGCTGTTAAACGCAGGAGCTTCGCCAGCAAGCTGGCTCCTACGGGCAGCGTGAAGTTCGCGCGCTTCGCCAATGCTGACGGCCGTGAACTGCACCTTGTCCCCAGCCTTCAGCTGCCCCAGTTGCCAAAGGTCTGCCTCAATAATCGTCACCGGGCACACAAACCCGCCCAGGCTCGGCCCGTCGGGCCCGAGGATCACCGGCATGTCGCCGGTAAAGTCCACGGCGCCAATGGCATACGGGTTGTCGTGGATATTCGATGGATGCAGGCCGGCCTCACCACCGCTCTCACGCACCCATTGCGGTTTCGGGCCGATCAGGCGCACGCCGGTGCGGCTGGAGTTGAAGTGCACTTCCCAATGCGTGGCGAAGAAGGTGTCGATGTACTCGGGGGTGAAATATTCCGGCGCGCCATGGGGACCGTAAATCCCACGGATGCTGCGCACGGCGGGCAGCGGCGGGCACAGCTCGGCGTCCAGGGCGGCGCCGTGGCTCGCGTCGGTGAGCGCCGGAATATGCAGCACATCGCCGGCGCGCAAGGCACGGCCGCCATGGCCGCCGAACTGACCGAGGGTGAAGGTGCTTTTGCTGCCCAGATAATCCGGCACTTGCAGGCCGCCGCGCAGGCACAGGTAACTGCGTGCGCCGGCCCCGGCGATGGTGCCGAGGGTCAGGGTGCTGCCGGCTTTTACCAGCAGCGCGGTGTTCATCGGTTGCGCCGCGCCGTCGAGGCTCAGGGGAATGTCGGCGCCGGTAACCGCTAATACCGCATCGGTGTTAAAGCGCAGCGTCGGGCCGCTCATGGTGATTTCCAGCGCGGCGGCGCCTTCTTCATTGCCGAGCAAGCGGTTGCCCAGACGCAGCGCCAGACTGTCCATCGGCCCGGACGGCGGTACGCCAACGGCCCAGTAGCCGAGGCGGCCGGGGTAGTCCTGCACGGTGGTTTGCGTGCCGGCGCCGAGCACCTCGAAGGTGTCAGCCTTGTAAACCAATTGCTCGAGGCAGCGGGTCCACGGGTTGCCGCTGGCGAACGGGGCGTCTTGGATGATTTGGCGCAGGTAGTCGCGGTTGCTTTCCACGCCGTACAGCACGCTGTCGCCCAAGGCGTTGCAAAGCCCGGCGCTGGCTTCTTCGCGGGTTGGCGCCCAAGCGATGAGCTTGGCGATCATCGGGTCGAAGTAGGGCGGAATTTCGCAGCCGGCCTCTACCCAAGTGTCGATGCGCAGGGTTTTGCCATCGGCCGGCGGGAACTGCACGGCGGTCAGCAAGCCTGGGCTCGGCTGGAAGTCGCGGCCCGGATCTTCCGCATACAACCGCGCTTGAATCGCATGGCCGTTCGGGCGCAGGTTCGCGCTCAATTCGCTGAGCGGCGGCAGGTCGCCAGCGGCCAGTTGAATCATCCAGCTGACCAGATCGACGCCCCACACTTGCTCGGTCACGCCGTGTTCGACCTGCAAGCGGGTGTTCACTTCGAGGAAATAAAACTGGCTGGCTTCGCTGTCGTAGACGAACTCCACGGTGCCGGCGCTGCGGTAGTTCACCGCCTTGGCCAGCTTGATGGCGGCGGCGCAGAGTTCGTCGGCCATGCCGGCAGGCAGGTTGGTGGCTGGGGTTTCTTCCAGCACTTTCTGATTGCGCCGCTGCACGGAACAGTCGCGCACGCCGAGGGCGATTACCTCGCCAGCGCCATCGCCGAACACCTGCACTTCCAGGTGGCGGGCGCGCTGGATGTATTTCTCGATGAACACGCCGGCGTCGCTGAAGTTGTTCTGGCCCAAGCGTTTGACCGCGTCGAACGCCTCGCTCAATTCATCGGCCGAACGGCACACGCGCATGCCGATGCCGCCGCCGCCAGCAGTGCTTTTCAGCATCACCGGGTAGCCAACCTGTTCGCCCGCCACTAGGGCGGCGTCGAGGTTTTCCAGCAGTTCGGTGCCTTCAAGCATGCCTACGCCGTGCTGCTTGGCCAGGGCGCGCGCCGTGTGCTTGAGGCCAAACACCCGCAGTTGTTCTGGCGTTGGGCCGACAAAGGCAATGCCGGCGGCTTCGCAGGCTTCGGCAAAGGCGGCGTTTTCCGAGAGAAAGCCGTAGCCCGGGTGAATGGCTTGGGCGCCGGTTTGCTGGGCCACGGCAAGAATTTTCTGCACCTGCAAATACGTGCCCGCCGCCGCGCCTTCGCCGAGGCTGAAGGCTTCATCGGCTTGCTGAATGTGCAGGCTGGCGGCGTCGGCCTCGGAA
Organism: Pseudomonas sp. AC136; assembly: GCF_979258585.1. Lineage (NCBI taxonomy): Bacteria > Pseudomonadati > Pseudomonadota > Gammaproteobacteria > Pseudomonadales > Pseudomonadaceae > Pseudomonas > Pseudomonas sp. AC136. The sequence goes on along the minus strand of NZ_OZ409865.1, from coordinate 1,576,793 downwards.
TACACGGCTACGCCCTGCACCTCGAGCGCGCGCAGGGTTCGCAAAATGCGGCAGGCAATGGCGCCACGGTTGGCGATCAGCAGTTTGGTGAACATGGCGTTAAGCCCTCGAAAGGGGAGGCGGGCCGTCCCGCTGTATTTGGGTGTGCACCGGCGGTCGTCCGCGGTGTGGGAATTTCGTGCAAGCGTCAGGTGGACTCGGTCCGTCCCCTCGCCCCTGCGGGGAGAGGGCTAGGGTGAGGGGGGACTTTGATGTTGCGTTCTGCCTTTTCCCTCACCCCCAGCCCCTCTCCCGCAGGCGGGAGAGGGGAGCAAAACCTGCCCACTGCGGCTCTGACACAGCGCAAACAACCACCGCCGAATCAGTCCCATACCAAAAACTCCGCGGGCGTCGGGTTGTAGCCGTTGCAGGGGTTGTTCAATTGCGGGCAGTTGGAAATCAGCACGATGACGTCCATGTGCGCCACCAGCTCGACGTATTTGCCGGCAGCGGAAATGCCGTCTTCAAACGTCAGCCCGCCTTCAGGCGTAACCGGCACGTTCATGAAGAAGTTGATGTTGGCGCTGATGTCGGCTTTGTTCAGGCGGCCGTCGTGCAGGCTGGCACGCAGGAAGTTGTCGCGGCAGCTGTGCATGTAGCGTTTGTCGAGGGCGTAGCGCACGGTGTTGCTCTCTTGCGCGCAGGCGCCGCCGAGGGTGTCGTGGCGCCCGCAGGTGTCGGCGGTGATGGTCAGCAGCGGGTTGCCGAGGTTGGAATACAGCACGGTGCCCGTGGTGAGGTACACGCGGTTCTGTTTGCGCAGGGTGCGTTGCACGTCGTAGCGCTCGCGCGGGTTGCGGGCGCTGTAGAACAAGGTGTCGACGGCCTGGTTTCCTTCCAGGTCGAGCAGGCGCAGGGTCTGCCCGGCTTTGACTTCTTTCAGGAACGGCTCGCCGGCAGCAATGGTGGCGCGGTAAACGGCGGCTTCTTCATGGAAAGGGCTGTGGGTAAGCGACATGGTTAAGGCCCTCAGATGTACAGACGTTCGGTGTTGTGGAAGCCACGGCCGTTTTCCGGACGCGAGGTGCGGCACAGCACGCTGATGCCGTCTTCAGCCACTTTGCTGAAGCTCAGTTGCACTGGCTTTGGCGCGTAATCGGGGTTGGGGTCCATGGGGTGTTGCAGGGCGGTGAGCACCACCAAGGTGTCCATCGGCGCGTACAGCTCGACGTAGTCGCCGGCCTTGGAATTGCCCTCGGCAAAGTGGAAGCAGCCGTCGCTGTCGACCGTCACTTTGCTGAACAGATTGAGGGTCATGAGCAGGTCTTGCAGGTTGAGGTTCCACTTGCCCATTTCCACCAACAGGTTGTCGACGCCGTTGCGGAAGAAGCCGTTGCGCAGTTCCTGATAGCGGCCGACGCCGTATTTTTCCTGCACTTCGGCGGCATTCAGTACGCCGCCAAAACTGTCGTGCCAGCCGCAGGTGTCGGCGGTGATGGCGGCCAGAACACGGCCCATGTCTGAGTACAGGCAATGGCCGACGGTGAGCTTGGCGGTGTGCTGGCCCTTGAGGCTGTCGGGCAGGTTCAGGCGCTCACTTTTCTCGGCGGCATTGAGCAGCATGAGGCTGACGTTGGCGCCGCCTTCGAGGTCGGTGATGCGCAGCAGTTGGCCGCGTTTGAGCACGAACGAGGTATGGCCGCCGCCCGGTACGGTTTCTTCATACAGGCTGGGGCGCAGGCTCAAGGCACTGGTCATGATCAGGCTCCTTGGTAGACGGAATGCAGGCTGCCGGTGACATGCGCCGGCAGGGCGTCGACGGCGGCGCGGGTGGCGCGGCGGTCGGGGTTCAGGGGAATGTCGTAGGTGATGCGTGCGCCATAGGCGTTCGGCGCGTGCGGGTCGTGGCGAACCTTGTCGAACACCAGAATGCGGGTGCCGAGGGTGAAGCCTTCCGAGAGGTCGTGGGTGACCATGAATACCGTCAGCTTGGTTTCGCGCCACAGCTCCAGTAGCAGCGCGTGCATGTCTTTGCGGATGCCGGGGTCGAGGGCGCCGAAGGGTTCGTCGAGCAGCAGCACGCGCGGTTGCATGATCAGCACCTGGGCGATGGCCAGCCGTTGTTGCATGCCGCCGGAAAGCTGCGTCGGGTATTTGTCCAGCGCGTGGCCGAGGCCGACCTTTTTCAACAGCTCGGCGGCTTGCTCGCGAGCGTCGCGTTTGGCCCGGCCGAACAGGCGCCCGAGCAGCGGCGAGCGCGGCAATTCCAGACCCAGCGCCACGTTGTTCAGCACCGATAAATGCGGGAACACTGAATAGCGCTGAAACACCACGCCCCGGCTGGCATCCGGCTCGCCGACCAGCTGTTGGCCGCCCAGCAGAATCTGCCCTTTGCTCGGTACTTCCTGGCCCAGCAACAGGCGCAGAAAGGTGGATTTGCCGCAGCCCGAGGTGCCCACCAAGGTGCAGAACTCACCTTCGGCGACGTTGATGTTGAGGTTCTCCAAAACCACTTGATCGCCGTAGGTTTGCCACACATTTTTGACTTCGATGAACGCACTCATGCCTTCGCCCCCTCATACCAAGGGAACGCCAACTGAGTCAGGCGCTTGAGGCCCAGGTCCATCAGCCAGGCGAGCAGGGTGATCCACACCACGTACGGCAGAATCACGTCCATGGCCATATACCGGCGCACCAGAAACACGCGGTAGCCGAGGCCGTCGGTGGAGGCAATAGCTTCGGCGGCAATCAGAAACAGCCAGGCCGAACCGAGCACCAGGCGCAGGGCGATAAGCAGACGCGGCAGCAGTTGCGGCAGGATCACGCGCAGAATCAGGGTCCAGGTCGAAGCGCCGAGGGTTTGTGCCTTGATCAGCAGTTCCGCCGGAATTTCCCGCGCCCGTTGTTCCAAATCGCGCGCCAGCACCGGGGTGATGCCGATGACGATAAGCATGACTTTCGACAGTTCACCGAGGCCGAAAACGATAAACAGAATCGGCAGAATCGCCAGCGGCGGCACCATCGACAGCACCGTGAGCAGTGGCGACAGCGGCGCACTGAACAGCGGCAGGGTGCCAGCGGCGATGCCCAGGCACAGCCCGATAATGGCGGCAATGCCCAGGCCCATGCCGAGGCGTTGCAGGCTGGAAGCGGTGTCTTGCCAGAGCAGATAGCCGCCGCTGCGTTTGTCTTCGGTAAACGCCATGCGCTTGACCGCGTCCGTCATTTGCACGGCGCTGGGCAGCAGCTTGTCATTGGGGTTGTCCGCCAACCGCGCCGAGGAGCCGGTGAAGTAGGCGAACAGCACCAGCGCGAACGGCAGCAGAATCAGCAGCAGTCGGCCGGCACCGTCGGGGTGGCGATTGATCAGGCGCATGGGGGTCTCGAATTTGGGATCGGGTTGCCCCGACCATTTCCTTCACCTGCAACACTCTGGATTCCCGCCTGCGCGGGAATGACGGAGGGTTTGGTCGAGTTCATCGTCAGCAGGGTTACAGCGTGCCATCCGCCGCCATCTGCACGTAGCTGGGGTCGAAGCGCAGTTTGATGTTGCCGCTGTCGCCGGTGACCACGTCTTTGGCGAAGCTCATGCCGACCGCGCCAGCGTCTTTGGCGCCTTCACCGAGCAGGCCGTGGGCGAAGGAGAAGCTGGCGACCTTGCTCATGGTTTCCGGCAGCTGTGGGCTGGTGGCGAAGGCGAGGGCGTCTTTGGCGGTGTAGAAGAGTTTGGTGGTCGCCAGTTGCGATTTGAAGCCGGCCAGATCCGTGCCTGAGGCCTTGGCCATGTGCTCCAGTGCGGCGGTGGCGCGCGGGGTGTCGCTGGCCATCAGCTCCATGATTTCGAACCAGGCGCCGGTCAGGGCTTTGCCCAGTGCTGGGTTGTCTTTGAGGGTGGCGGTGTTGACCACCATCATGTCCATGATCTCGCCGGGAATCTGGCTGGAGTTGAACACTTCAGTGGTGTCCGGCTGGGCTTTGATTTCCGCCAGCATCGGGTTCCACGTGACCACCGAATTGACATCGCTGGTGTTGAAAGCGGCAGCGATATCGGCGTCTGAAGTGTTCACCACGCTGAGGTCTTTTTCGCTCATGCCGGCTGTTTCCAGGGCGCGTGCCAGCAGGTAGTGAGAAACCGAAAGCTCGACCAGATTCACCGGCTGGCCCTTGAGGTCGGCCAGGGTTTTGCCTTTGCCTTTGAGCACGATGCCGTCGTTGCCGTTGGAGAAGTCGCTGACCACCAGGGCGGTGGAATCGACGCCGCCGGCGGCCGGAATGGTCAAGGCGTCCATGTTGGTCATGGTGCAGCCATCGAACTGGCCGGCGGTGTACTGGTTGATCGACTCGACGTAGTCATTGAGCTGCACCACGTCGATGGCGATGTTGTACTTCTTCGCCCACTTATCAACGATGCCTTCGGCGGCTGCGTATTCCCACGGCATCCAGCCGGCGTAGAGGGTCCAGCAGACGCTGAATTTTTCTTTGGGTGCAGCCTGGGCGCTGAAACTGAACGTGGCGGCAAGGCCGGCGAGAACGAGGGCGAATAACGGGGACTTGCGCATGTAAAACCTCCAGTTCGAGATAAAAGCGGGCAGGCGCAACGCGGCGTGGCGTTCGTCTCCCGGGCTTTTGTCCCGCCGTGTAACCTCACTGGAGGTCGATAACTCTCGGACCAGTCACTGAGCGTTTTAACCGCTAGCCGGAACCCTAGTCATCCATTGCGAATTGTGGTGCCGCGTACCCGGGCAACTGCCCGGTTAATCCTGCACATCTGAACTAAAGCGAGAGCCGTGCCAAGTTGCCCAGTGTCCAGCGCCCATGGGGCTCAAGGTGTTTTTCAAGCGCCGGCCGAGGAGCGCGTGTGCGCGAAAACGAGGCGCAGGGTAGTGGCGTGCTGCGCTTTGGTGCGCGTATGAAATAACTGGCAATGGAATATGAATGGCCCTACAGCAAGCCGGACGGAATCTGTGCTGTCCAAGACCGTGGGAACACTGCTGAACGGCATTCGCCGCTCGGTTCCCATGCGGTCTCAGGAGGCTGCCATGATGCGTTATCGAACCCTGCTGCTTGGCCTGTTAGGGCTGTCTTTGGTGGGTTGTGCGGGTTATGACTACGACGACAACTACGGCCGCAGCTATGGTCGCTCCGGGAGTTACACCACGGTGTACGGCGCGCCGTACGTTCAACGCTACGAGGTGTATTCGGCGCCGCGCTATTACCGCGCACCGGCTCCTCGTTACTACGTGCCGGCTCCTGCGCCGCGTTATTACAGCGCGCCACGCCGTGGCCCGGTTTACAACGGCTGGAATCAACCGCCGCGCGGCTACTACCCAGCCCCGCACCGCTATAACGGCGACCGTGATCGCCACCACGCCCGCGACCGCGACGGTCATCGAGGGGATGGGCATCGGGGCAATGATCGTCGCGGCGAACATCGCAGCGACAATCGCAATGGCGGCGACTGGCGCCAGCGCAATCGCTAACCGCCCCTTTTACGCCGCGCAAACAAAAGCCCGCTGTCGCGGGCCTCTGTGCATTCAACTAGCGGGGCGCTAGGGAATGTAGGTACTGCTTGGCAGGGCGGCTAGTCAGCTTTTATTGCCGTGGCTGGCCTGCCCACCCTTGCGACCGGCTTCGGACGCTTTTTGCGGGTCGTTGGCAAAGTTACCGCCACTGTTGTGGCCGCCTTTACGTCCGGCTTCCGAGGCCCGCGCTCGATCATTAGCGAAGTTACCGGGGTTTTTGTTGGTGGTCATATTGGTTTCTCCTCTTCTATGAGTTGTCGCAAAACCCGCTTGGGCCTTACAGAAACTCTGAAGGGGAGCGCTGGAGTTTCGTTCGGCTGAATTTAAGTCGTTGGCGACAAACGGTTTTTTGATATTAAAGTGCAACTTCTCTTCTTTTTTTTTATGGGCGAACAAACTTGCGCAAACTCGGTTTAGCAACTATGGCGGCCGCGTTTTTCCCTATTTACAGCCAATAAAAACGGCGCAGATGACCGCCCATCCCTTACACGGAACTGCCGCGATGGCAGTTTGCTCGGATGTTTCACACACCGATAAAACCCTTCAAGCACTCGGCGTAGCGGCCGGGTGCCGATGGGCAAGTGATTCAGGGACATAGACGGCATGGGCGACTACCACATCAACCGTGTGCCAGAGGGCTGGCAACTCATCAAAAAAGGCGCAACCCGCCCCTCTAAACGCGCGCTGACCAAAGCGCGCCTACTTCAGGAAACCGAACGCTTCCTGCGCGGCAAAGACGCGACATTGATCATTCACAACGAAGACGGCACTACCGAAGAAAAGTCCTACCTGGCGGGGCGGGTGATGCCTGCCCGTTGGGCGAGGTGGCAAGAAGAAAGCGAGCGCGCCAAAGACGACGCCTCATCCGGCTGAGGGCATAAAAAAGCCCACCGAAGGGGTGGGCGTTTTTCTTGCCAGGCGATCACCAGCGACCGTGGTGACCATAGCCGCGCGGCTCGTAATACACCGGCCGTGGAGCGTAATAACGCGGGCCGTAATAGCGCGGCGCTTGCACAACCACCGGTTGGTAATAAACCGGCTGCGGGTACACGGGCTGCGCATACACAGGCTGCGCGTATACCGGTTGTGGCGGCGGATAGTAGGCAACGGGCGGCGGCGGGGCTTCGACGTACACCGGTGCTCGCTGCGAGGCGACCACGGCGCCGCCTACGACAGCACCGACCACGGCGCCTAAAACGAAAGGTCCACCGTCTCCACCGTGGGCGGACGCTTGCCCGGCGAGGGCAAGGCTGCCTAACAGCAGGGCAACTTTGGGCAGACTGAACATGGTTGTCTCCTGATACCCGGGCGAGATGAATCCGGGGTATCTGTAAGACGCGTCTCGATTGAGGAAGTGCCGGGGTGAGGTGTAAAGGTTTTGTAAGGGAAGGCGCCGGACCAACCGCAACCACAGGCCGGACGCAGTCTGTAGGAGCGGCTTCAGCCGCGATCCCTGCAAACGGCCATTTCAGGTCACCCACTCAGCCCTGCACAAACTCCGCAAACTTAACGCCCGTACCCGTCGGCCGCACATCCTGAAACAGCGAATCCCGATCCGCCGACAGCTCCAGGCTGACGGTGGCGTTGCGGCTGCCTTTGTTACGCGTCACCAGACCATCTTCATGGGTGCGCAAATACAGGGTCGGCACGCGCAGGTGGTGCAGCTCATCGGTCACGTGGTTGTGCATCAGCAGGTGCACCCATTCGTACTGGCCGATTTTCAGACGCCCGACGGGAATGTCGAACCACCAGATATTTTTGTTCAGGTTGATGGTCGCGAAGTGCGTGTTGTTGACGCCGAGCACTGCGCTGCCGAGTTGTTGATTACGGCGGGCAATGGCGGTTTTTTTGTCGATTTTCATGCTGTTCCTGACACGCAAACGATGTGGGGCGAAGGCGGCTGGGGCCGCGCGGCGCGTAGTGTAACAGCGGACAACCGCTTGCCAATCACTGGCGATCGCGGCGCAGTGCGACGAGCGTTTTGGTCCGTTGGTATCGGGCGAATCGTTCAGCCAAGGAAGCCGGCAACGATTCACCACGGCTAAAGCCTAGACGAGCGTAAAAGTCGCCAAGTGTGGGGTGGCAAAAAAGCCACACCGGGCCGTTCGCTTCGGTGCAGGCAACCTCCACGAGCTGGCTGGCGATGCCGCGACCGCGCAGCGCCGGCGCCACAAACAGACCGGTCAACCAAACCCCTTCGTCCGCGTGCGAACCGATGCTGCGCAAGCCCAGCGCCGCGACAATTTCCGTTTCTTTCGCCACCCACAGCTGCTCGTCTGCGCCCGCTCGCATGGGCGAGCGATGTGCGCGGTAGAACTTGTTCACCAATGGGCGTAGGGCGGCGGGCAGGGCGCAGTAAATCAGTTCAGACATGGCGGATAAGCATTGAGAAAAACGCCGCTATTAAATCATTTACCCCGTTCGCCTTGGCACAAATGCCCTACGAATCGCCGGGGCGCGCCTTGTCTGGCTAGGCATGATAGGAACCCCAATGGTTTTGCCAGGAGCGGCGCATGTCCTACAACACCCTCAGTTATCAGGTAAGCGAGAACATTCTGACCCTGACCCTTAATCGCCCGGAACAGCTCAACGCGTTCACGGTGGAGATGGCTCACGAGCTGATCGATGCGTTTAACCGTGCCAGTGATGATGAAGACGTTCGCGCCATTGTGGTGACCGGCGCGGGCCGCGCGTTTTGTGCCGGCATGGATTTGTCGGTAGGCGGCAATGTGTTCGGCCTGGACGAAAGCCAGCAGCCGACCCTGGAAGATATGCAAAACCGCCTGGACGACCCGGCCATTCGCGACGGCGTGCGCGATACCGGCGGGCGCGTGACCTTGGCGATTTACGAATGCAAGAAGCCGGTGATTGCCGCCATCAACGGCGCGGCGGTGGGCATCGGCGCCAGCATGACCTGCGCCATGGACATTCGCCTGGCCAGCGAGCACGCGCGTATCGGGTTTGTGTTCAACAAGATCGGCATCGTGCCGGAGGCGTGTTCGAGCTGGTTTCTGCCGCGCATTGTCGGCATTTCCCAAGCGCTGGAGTGGGTGTACAGCGGCGACATTCTCAAGCCGGAAGAAGCCTTGCAGGGGCGCTTTGTAAAGGCCGTGGTGCCAGCCGATCAATTGCTCGAGGAGGCTTACAAAATTGCCCGGCGCATTACCCAGCACAACCCGGTGGCCATCGCCCTGACGCGGCAGATGATGTACCGCAACGCCGCTCAGCCCCACCCGCTTGAGGCGCACAAGGTTGATTCGCTCGGCATGTTCTACACCAGCGTTGGCGGTGGTAAAGAGGGCGTGCAGGCGTTTCTGGAGAAGCGTCCGGCCGACTACAGCGAACAGTCAGCCAACGCGATGCCGTCGTTCTATCCGTGGTGGAAATAACACGGGTCAGAGCCGGCCGAGGATCATGTGCGCGGCTTTGATCATGGCCGCGATGGGTTGATCAACGTCCAACTGCAGCGTGTCCGCCTGGGCATTGTTCAGCACCGCCACCAGCGTGGCGCCACCGGGTAGGGTCAGCGACACCTCGGTTTCCGCTGATCCTCGAATAATCTCGCGCACTTGGCCGTGCAGCCAATTGTCGCCGGGTTGCGCCGCGTCGGTGCTGGCGGCCATCAGTTGCACCCATGACGCTTTAATCAGCGCATACAGCGCCACGCCGGGCTGCAATTCCAGGCGCGTGGTGCTGTCGTGGGTAATCGAGGCGGTGAGGCGCTCGCCGGTGTTGAGCTGAAACTCGATGAGGTCGTTGACCTCACCGTTGTGAACGGCGACCACGCTGCCGAACAGCTGGTTACGCGCGCTGGTTTTCATGCGCAGACGCTCCATGAATTCCAGCAGGCTCGACACACCAGCGTCGTCGCCCAAGCGCTGCAAGAAGGCTTGGTGCTCTTGCTGGTAACGCTGGTAGCTGGCGATCAAGGCGCGCCCGGCCTCGGTCAGTTGGGTGCCGCCGCCGCCTTTGCCACCGGCGCTACGCGCCACCAGCGGACTGCCGGACGCGCCGTTCATGGCGTCGATGGAATCCCAGGCGAATTTGTAGCTAATGCCCACGGCTTTGGCCGCCTGGCTGATCGAGCCCGTGGCGTCAATGGCCCGCAGCAGGGCAACGCGGGCCTCGCCAGCGACGTCGTTACCGTTGTGGGTGATCCAGAATTGGCCTTCGAGTTTCATTAACGGCAGCTTGCTCAAGCAGGGTGGCAGGCATGGTAGCACCCGAATTTTGCGCGGGCGAAATTCCGAACTTGACTTGCTGGTCAGATATTTTCAAAGATGCGCCCGTTGTTTTTACCGGATCGCTATCCGCCACTCCGTCCACCGCTATATAGTTCCGAAAATAGCGCTCGGTGTGGTGATTGTCCTCTTCGCTGGAACTTGCCTCTACAAAGGAACTGTTTATGACGTTGACCCTGTCTCGCCTGGTTGTTGCCTTGTCCGCCTCGTTCGCCTTGAGCAGCGTGTTCGCTGATGAGGTGCAAGTGGCGGTTGCCGCGAATTTCACCGCGCCGATTCAAGCTTTGGCGGCCGATTTTGAGAAAGACACCGGGCACAAGTTGGTCGCCTCCTACGGCGCCACCGGCCAGTTCTACAGCCAGATTAAAAATGGCGCGCCGTTTGAGGTGTTCCTTGCCGCCGACGATGCAACGCCGGCCAAGCTGGAGCGCGAAGGCGAAACGGTGTCCGGCTCGCGCTTCACTTACGCGATTGGCGCGCTGGCGCTGTGGTCGGCGAAAAACGGCTACGTCGACAGCAACGGTGAAGTGTTGAAGAAAAACGCGTTCACCCACTTGGCCATCGCCAATCCGAAAGCCGCGCCCTATGGCCTGGCCGCCACGCAAGTGCTGGAAAAGTTGGGGCTCACCGATGCGCTGAAACCCAAGCTGGTTGAAGGCCAGAGCATCACCCAGGCGTTGCAATTCGTGTCCACCGGCAACGCCGAGCTGGGTTTCGTGGCGCTTTCCCAGGTTTATAAAGACGGCAAGGTCACTAGCGGTTCCGCGTGGTTGGTGCCGGCCAACTTGCATGAGCCGATCAAACAGGACGCGGTGATCCTGAACAAAGGCAAAGACAGCGCAGCCGCCAAGGCGTTGGTCGATTACCTGCGCGGTGACAAGGCCGCAGCGGTGATCAAGTCGTTCGGCTATCAGCTTTAAGAGTTATCGGAATGTCTCTGACAGGCGCGGATTTCGCGGCCATTTGGCTGACCTTGCAATTGGCCACGGTGACCACCGTGTTGCTGCTGATCATCGGCACGCCTATCGCCTGGTGGCTGGCGCGAACCCGCTCGCGGCTCAAGGCGCCGGTGGCTGCGGTGGTGGCGTTGCCGCTGGTGCTGCCGCCGACGGTGATCGGTTTCTATTTGCTGATCACCCTCGGGCCAAACGGTGTCATTGGCCAACTGACTCAGAGTCTGGGCTTGGGCATTCTGCCGTTCAGTTTCGCGGGCCTGGTGGTGGGCTCGGTGTTTTATTCCATGCCGTTTGTGGTGCAGCCGATTCAAACCGCGTTTGAGGCGATTGGCGACCGGCCGTTGGAAGTGGCTGCCACGTTGCGGGCCAGTCCACTGGATACGTTTTTCAGCGTGGCGTTGCCGTTGGCGCGGCCGGGGTTTTTAACCGCGTCGATTCTGGGTTTCGCCCACACCATTGGTGAATTCGGCGTGGTGCTGATGATTGGCGGCAACATTCCAGATAAAACGCGGGTGGTGTCGGTGCAGATTTTCGACCACGTCGAGGCCATGGAATACGCCCAAGCCCACTGGCTGTCGGGCGGCATGCTGGTGTTCTCGTTCGCGATTCTGCTGCTGTTGCAGGCCAAAGGGCGCAAGGCGGTGGTGCGATGATCGAAGCGCGCTTCAAGGTGGACTATGCGGCGTTCAGTCTGGATGTCGACCTGCAATTGCCCGGCCGTGGCGTCAGCGCTTTGTTCGGCGATTCCGGCTCGGGGAAAACAACCTGCCTGCGCTGCGTGGCCGGGCTGGAACGCGCCAGCTCGGGTTATTTGCGGGTCAATGGCGAGTTGTGGCAGGACAGCGCCACGGGTTTTTTCTTGCCGGTGCATCAGCGCGCGTTGGGCTATGTGTTTCAGGAGGCCAGCCTGTTTGCGCACCTGTCGGTGCGGGCCAATCTGACCTTTGGTTTCAAGCGCATTGGCGCCGCCGCGCAACGGGTGAAGCTCGCTCAGGCGGTCGAATTATTGGGTATCGAACATTTGCTAGAACGCATGCCGGAGCATCTTTCCGGCGGCGAGCGCCAGCGCGTAGGTATTGCCCGGGCGTTGCTGACCAGTCCAAAACTGTTACTGATGGACGAGCCGCTGGCGGCGCTGGACTACAGGCGCAAACAGGAAATCTTGCCCTACCTGGAGCGTCTGCATGACGAGCTGGATATTCCTGTGCTGTACGTCAGCCATGCGCCGGATGAAGTCGGGCGGCTGGCCGATCATATGGTGCTACTCGAAGGCGGTCGCGCTCGGGCCAGCGGGCCGGTGGGCGAGTTGTTGTCGCGCCTCGACTTGCCCATGGCCCAAGGCGACGACGCCGGCGTGGTGCTTCAGGCAACGGTGTGCGACTACAACGCCGACTATCAGCTACTCAGCCTGGGGTTCGCCGACGGCCCGCTGCGCGTTCAGGTGGCCCATGTGCCGGTGGCACTGGGCAAGCAGATGCGCTTCAAGGTGCAGGCGCGCGACGTCAGCCTGGCCCTGGAAAAGCCGCTGCACAGCAGTATTCTCAACGTATTGCCGGTAACAGTGGTGGCCGAAGTGGCGGCGCAAAACAGCGCCCACGTGCTGGTGCAACTGGACATGCAAGGCACGCCGCTGCTGGCGCGGATCACGCGTTTTTCTCGGGATCAGCTTGAATTGAAGATCGGTCAGGCATTGTGGGCGCAGGTGAAATCTGTCGCGGTGCTGGCCTAAACCTTAACGAGGAGGAGGGGGCAGATGCTGGAACGCCTCGACACCTGTCGCGCGTTGGAAGAGCAGATTTGCGCCGGTCAGCATTGGCCGCCGGAACTGCGCGCGGCATTGCATGAGCTGCTGGAAAAAATCACCGTGGCCGGGCACGACATCAACCTGCTGAGCCTGGGCCTGTTCCTCGCCGATTTCGTGCCGCGCCATAGCCTGGATCGCGCAGAAGAATGGCAGGAGCGGGCAGCTAAGCGTTGGTTTACCCACAGCAAACCGTTGTTGATCGAACGCCTGGCGGATTTTTTCGTCGGCGCGGACGCGGCCTACAGCAGACCTTCGTAGGCCAGGTCGTAGGCTTTGCCTAAGTCGACGGTGGCCGGCTTCTGCTCCTTGCTGTCACCGGCTTTGCGCTCGGTGGCTTTCAGCGTGGCGGGGTGAACGAAATCCACTGGAACCAGCGAGCAGGCCAACACCACACCTTCCAACAGAAACGTACCGGCGCCACCTGCGCCCTGGCCGCTGGTGGCGCGGCGGTTGAGCACCAGTTTTTCCACCTTGTTGGCGGTACAGAACGCCGTTAGCGCCTGCACGAATGCCGCCACGTCTTCGCGGGTCGGGTTCTTCACCACGGCCAACTTATTCATTTTCTCGGCCACCAACACGTGGCTCGCCCGCGTGCCCGCCAGCGTCACGATTCGCGCTTCATTGGCCTTTAGCAGCAGGCCGGCAACGACGCTGCTCAACGTTTGCCCATCGAGCGGCGGGTGCCGTTTGGTGCGCGGCCCGGCTTCTTGTCGTGGTTGGATTTGTCGATTGGCTTGTAGCCCAGTGGCATGTTGTCTTTAGCGCCTTTGGCGAACGCCGAGAAGGGAAAGCTAAAGCCAGGCTTTTTCGCTGGGGTGTCGGCGGTGGCGTCCACTTCGCTCGGTTGGTCTGGCTGATCGGGCGAAGGTGTTTGCGTGGTCATTGGGGAAGTCCGGGAGAGGTAATAAAGGTGGAGCGGTGTTTCCAGGAATCGCGGCTGAAGCCGCTCCTACAGGTTGAGTGTAGAAGCGGCTGTTGCGATCAGCCCGAGAGACCGACGTACACGTTCTGCACGTCATCATGGTTGTCGAGGGCTTCGAGGAAGGCTTCGACTTCTTCCATTTGCTCCGGCGTCAGCGAGGTCACTGGGTTTTTCGGACGGTAGCCCAGCGTCGCGGAGTTCACGGTAAAGCCGTGCTCCGGCAGGGCGCGGCTAACGGCGTCGAGGTCGGTGGGTTCGGTGATGAACAGCGTGGCGCCTTCTTCAGCGGGTTCGAAATCTTGCGCGCCCGCTTCGATGGCGGCCAGCTCAGGATCGGCGTCGCCTTCCGGGCTGGCTTCGATCATGCCGACGTGGTCGAAATCCCAGGTCACCGAACCCGATGCGCCCATTTGCCCCTTGCGGAACAGCACGCGAATTTCGGCCACGGTGCGGTTGATGTTGTCGGTCAGGCACTCAATGATCACTGGCACCTGGTGCGGGGCGAAGCCTTCATAGGTGGCCGAGTGGAAAGTAACGGTGTCGCCCAGCAAACCGGCGCCTTTTTTAATGGCACGCTCGAGGGTGTCTTTGGGCATCGAGGCCTTTTTCGACTGGTGGATGGCCAAACGCAGCTTGGGGTTGAGGTCCGGATCGGCGCCGTTGCGTGCGGCGATCATGATTTCTTTCACCAAACGTCCAAAAATCTTGCCTCTGGCGTTGGCGGCGGCTTCTTTAGGTTTGGCTTTCCACTGTGCGCCCATGCTGGCTCTCTTGCTCTGACTGGTTGGTAAGCGGGTCGTGGCGCGGTGTTTACGGGGCCGGTGAGTGGGCAGTAAAACCAGGGCGACGAAATAAGGTTGCCGATTTTAGTCGCTCTGCATCGCGCTGGCACCCCCTCAAATCGAGTTGTCTGTCGCATGGCCAAGGCTCGACTGTTTAACACTTTTGCGTAAAAGCGATGACAGCCCGGTGGCGGGGTCGCATGATTCGACGTCGCTTAATTTGTTATCCACTTCTCAAACGGTCCGCCATCGGCCTATGCCTACTCCCTTTGCCCCAGTCTCCCTCGGTTATGCAGCGCTTTCGGTCAGCGGTCGCGTGCGCACGCACAACGAGGATTCACTGCTGTGCTGCCCCGCGTTGCAGTTGTGGGCAGTGGCCGACGGCATGGGCGGGCATCAGCGCGGCGAAGTGGCCAGCGCCATAGCTCTGGATACGTTGCTCGACGCGGTGCAGGCCGGCGAGTCGCTGGACACCGCCACCCACAGTGCCAACCAGGCGATTATTGCCGCCGGCGAGCAAGACCCGGAGTCCGCCGGCATGGGCACCACCCTGGTGGCGGCGCGCTTCAATGGCGCAGCGTTCGAACTGGCCTGGGTCGGCGACAGCCGCGCTTATCGCCTCAGCGCCCAGGGCATCGCCCAACTCAGCCGCGACCACAGCCTGGTGCAAAGTTTGGTGGACGCCGGCGAACTCAGCGCTGAAGAGGCGCGCCATCATCCGCGGCGCAACGTGGTCACCCGTTGCCTCGGCCAGGCCCAGCAAACCCTGGAAGTGAGCGTGGAGCAGGGCAGCCTGGCGCCCGGCGAGTTGTTGCTGCTGTGCAGCGACGGCCTCAGCGGTGAATTGCGCGACGAAGATATTCAGGCCGTATGCGCTGGCGCCAGCACCTTGGACGAGGTGGTGGAACAACTGATCGCGGCGGCAAACGAGGCGGGCGGGCGCGACAATATTTCCTGCATCGTGATCGGTCTCGCAGTCGTGGAACAAATGGACGCGAATCAACGCCCGCAAAGTTTCCTCAGGAAACTTTTGAATCTAGGAAAACTCTGACAGTTTGTTGGAAAATGCGCCGAATCTGAGCGAACCTTCCCAGGCTTTTCGTGATACCTGGTTGGCGGCACTGCCGATTTTTCTTCGCCCCCCTGACCTAGAGCTTCTGGGCCGATAACTACAAGACGCGTACCACCTTCTTATGAATGACAGCTTGCTAGAAATTCCCGGTTACCTCGTGCATGGCCGGTTGGGTAAAGGCGGTATGGCCGAGGTGTACCTGGCGACCCAGGAATCGTTGCACCGCCAAGTGGCGATCAAGGTGCTGCTCAGCGCCGACGACGAAGCCTTCAGCAAGCGCTTTATAAAAGAGGGGCACATCGTTGCCTCGTTGCATCACCCCTCGATCATCACCATTCATGACATCGACCAGTTGCCCGATGGCCGCTATTACCTGGCCATGGAATTCGTGGCGGGTGGCGACCTGGCCCAACACAAAGGCGAAGTGTTTGAGCCGCAGCGCGCGCTGAGCATCGTTCGGCAAATCGCCAGCGGCCTGGCCGTTGTGCATGACAAGGGCATGGTGCACCGCGACATCAAGCCCGCGAATATCCTCTTTCGCGCCGACGGCACGGCGGTAATCACCGACTTCGGTATCGCCAAAGAGCTGGACATCAACAGCGAGCTGACCCAATTCAACGTGGCGGTTGGCAGCCCGGCCTACAGCAGCCCCGAACAGACGCAGTGCGAGCCGCTGGATGCGCGCACCGACATCTACAGCCTCGGCGTGATTTTGCTGGAGATGCTCACCGGCAATAATCCCTTCAAAGGTTCGAGCTACACCCAGACCGTGATGAACCATGTGCAGATGGACGCGCCGGAGTTGCCGGATCATCTGCGCCAATACCAGCACTTGCTGAGCCGCATGCTGGCGAAAAACCCGGACGAACGATTTGCCGATTGCCACGTGTTGCTGGCGAGTCTGGCCGAGCTGAACGAACAGGAACTGGACCACACCCGCATCGCCAAAGTGGTTCCCATCAAGGCTGAAAAAGCGGACCGCACCGCCAAGCTTGCCGCCGTAAAAACCGCGCCCGCCAACGTGGCAGCGGTTAAACCAGCCAGACCGCCGAAACCAGCGAAGGCGCCGCGCGCCCCGCGAAGCAAGCGCGCCCTGTGGGTGGCTGCGTTGGTGGTGTTGGTTGTGGCCGGTGGCGCCGGGCTGGGTGGTTACTACTATCAGCAACAACAGAAAATCGCCGGGCTGCTCACTCAAGGTGAGTTGAGCCTCAACGAGGGCAAGCTGGTTGAACCGCCGGAGCACAACGCCGACTACTTCTATCGCCAAGTGCTGCTGATCGATCAAAACAACGACGAGGCTTTGGATGGCTTGCAACGGGTGTTGCAAGCACGCATCGCCAACAGCCTGAACCTGGCGCAGAAAGCCGCCACCGAAGACCACTTGCTGCAACCCGAAGGCAACAATGCGGTGTTCTACTACCAGCAAGTACTGGGCTGGTCGCCGGGTAATGAGCAAGCAATGACGGGGCTGCAGGCGGTGGCTGAACGGTTCCTCGACCTGAGCGAAGTGGCCTACGACAAGCTGCAATATGACCAGGCCCTGCAACTGATCAAAAGCGGTTTGGAAGCGCAGCCTGATAACGAAAAACTCCTCGCCAGCCTTAATGGCCATGAAGAGCGGGTGCGCAAAACCGAGGCCGAAATCGCCGCGCGCGCTGCCGCGAAGAAGAAAGCCGCGCTCGCCGCCGCCGCCAAGCCAGCGCGTGCCCCCGCCAGCGCGGCGAAGAGCGCACCGACAACGACCGCTGAAGAAAATAATCCGAACGTCGTCAAACGCTTGTGGAATAAACTCTTCAACTAGTGGCAAAGTGACACCCCTGTTGCGCGAGGCTCCGGCGGGCCTCGCGTTAACGATTAATTGCTCCCGTTTGGTTGTCATTTCTCAAGGTCGTGCCGCACATGCTCAGGATTCATTTCAGCGACAACCGTCAGGCGCCTATCTGGCTGGTTGACGAGCGTTTCACCATCGGCCAGGACAGCCGCAACAACCTGGTTTTGAGCGACGCCGACATCAGCCCATTCCACGCGGAAATCCGCCAGGACCACGGCCTTTACTACCTCACCGACTGCGGCACTGCCGCGGGCACGTTCGTTAATGGCGAGCGGGTTGGGGCGCGCTATCAATTGCGTTCAGACGACAAAGTGAAACTCGGCGACCTGGAGCTGACGCTTATCGACCCGGCCAAAAGCAAGCCCAAGCCGGTTGCCGCGCCGCGCTGGTTCTTGCAGGTGATTACTGGCGAGCAGCATCAGGGGCACAAATTCCACGTCACCGGCTCGATGACGTTTGGCCGTTCGGTGAAGTGCGAGATGTGCTTTGGCGATCTGGAACTGTCGCGCCGCCACGCTGAGTTTTTCCTTAAAGACGAAGTGCTGGAAATCAAAGACCTCGCCTCGGCCAACGGCGTGTTCGTCAATCACCAGAAAGTGGCGATGGCCGTGCTGCAACCTGGCGATCAGGTGCGCATGGGTTCGGTCACGCTGTTGGTGATCGGACCGAAAGTGGAAGTGTCGCAATCGGATGACGAAGACGCGACGCTGTTTATGCCAGCGCTAAACGTGCCCAAGCCCACGGTGATTCGCCCAAGCGTGCAGGCGGCGACGGTCAATCCGTTGAAAGTGGCCACCGCCAACGCCGCCACTGCGCAGCAGGAAGCGGTGGTTGAAGCGCGGCCGGTGAACAAAGCGTTGATCGCCGTGTTGGCGTTCGCCCTGGCAGTCGGCGCTGCATTCGCGATCAAAACCTTGCTGTAAGCACACCGCTGCGAGAAAAAGCCCGAGCGTAAAACCTCGGGCTTTTTGCGTTTGATAGGCCGGGGGTTGGGCTTAACTTGCTGATAGCCAAACCTTTTCAGCAATATCATTCTCATCGATGATAGCTATCTCGAGCGTTCACTTTTTAAACAACTGGCGATCCGTAAGATTGGCTCCGTACTCACTTACACACCCAATCTTCTGGAGCAACCACCATGAAATCTCAAGCCTTCGCTGCACTGTTCATCGCTAGCCTGTTCACCGTACCAGCTGCTCAAGCCGCTGCTGTCGCAAGCCCTGCAGTCGTGCAAACCGTTCTGGCCGAAAGTGGCGCCGACCGCCGTGTCGCCGACGAAGGTGGCTACATGGTGATTGACCGCGTAGCCGAAGGCGGCGCAGAACGCACCAACACCGTTGCCGAAGGTGGCGCTGAACGTACCAACCGCGTAGCTGAAGGCGGTGCTGATCGTACCAACACCGTTGCCGAAGGCGGCGCTGAACGCACCAACCGCGTAGCTGAAGGCGGCGCAGAACGCACCAACACCGTTGCCGAAGGCGGCGCTGAACGTACCAACCGTGTAGCTGAAGGCGGCGCAGAACGCACCAACACCGTTGCCGAAGGCGGCGCTGAACGTACCAACCGTGTAGCTGAAGGCGGTGCTGATCGTACCAACACCGTTGCCGAAGGCGGCGCTGAACGTACCAACCGCGTAGCTGAAGGCGGCGCAGAACGCACCAACACCGTTGCCGAAGGCGGTGCTGAACGTACCAACCGTGTAGCTGAAGGCGGTGCTGATCGTCTGCAGGCTCATACCCTGGCCTAACACCGGCCAGGTTTCACCCCTTCAAAGCCCGGCACTGGCCGGGCTTTTTGTTGCCTGCGATTTAGGCCGACCGTCACGCCACTGCGTCTTCTTGCATCGCGATCAGCTCCCAAATGTGGCCGTCCAGATCTTCGAACGAATGCTGGTACATAAAGCCGTAATCCTTCGGATCGCCAAGCGTGCGTCCGCCGGCGGCCAGAGCTTTGCTCACCAGGTCATCGACCTTTTCGCGGTCGGCCACGGCCACGCAGGTCAGCACTTCGCTGTGGGTGTGAGCGTTGCAGATGGCCTTGGGGGTGAAGCCCTTGAATTTTTCCTCGGTCAGCAGCATGGCGTAGATGTGCTCGCCGAGAATCATGCAAGTGGCGGTGTCGTCGGTGTATTGCGGGTTGAAGGTGAAACCCAGGTGGGTGAAGAAGGCGATGGCGTTTGGCAGATTCTTAACCGCAAGGTTGATAAAGATGTCACGGACCATAGAGGTTCTCCTGAAAGAGCGCTTCGCTGGAGCCAGTGATTGCGCCCTGGTCGACTGCCGGGGCGAGGCATCGACCGGGCGTCAACGTGTAGGTCCATTTCCGCGCGGTTAAAGAAGGGTAGTAGAAGACAGCCGTTCAGCATGAGTGTGATGGCTGTGACCGTTCTTGCAGGTGCCGTTCTGGCAGTTGCCACTGCAGGTTTTCTGCAGGCGGCGCTCGGCGCGAATTTCCGGTAAGTCGCGGCGGCCCATGTACACATGAAGTGCGGGCGAGAGGTTGAGGCGGTCGTCAATATTCTGGTTGAACAGCAGTTGCAGGCATTCGCGGCTGAGGGTCATCACGTCGCCGTCTACTTGTACCCAGACGAACTCGGCGGTGGGCGTGATGCTGCTTTCGACGACGTCCAGGCCAAAGGAGTCTTCGCTGAAACGCACGATGTGCTGGCCGGTTTTGCTGTTGAAACCGACGAAGCCTTTCAGCTCGTCTGCGGCGGCGCAGATGGTGGCGGCAGTGGTGGTTGGAGTGGGGGTGTTCATGCTCGACCTCGGGGGCAAAAAAAGCGCGGTGGCGCGGGTCGCACGGTTATACGGCGGCCTTTGCGCGGCGACGTTGCCTTGGGTCAAGCGCAGCTCAATGCGAACGCATTGCATCTTCGTGGGTGTCAGCGAACCGTTGCGGCCGCCTTTATCGGGACGGTAAGCAGATACAAAAACGCCCCCGGCGCGCAGCGGCACCGAGGGCGTTAGGGGCGGATCAGTCCTGGCGGCTGGTCACTTCCAGCAAGTGGTAGCCGAACTGGGTTTTCACCGGGCCCTGCACCACGTTGACCGGGGCGCTGAAAACCACGGTGTCGAACTCTTTAACCATCTGACCAGGGCCGAACGAGCCGAGGTTGCCGCCTTCGCGGCTGGATGGGCAGGACGAGTTGTCTTTAGCCACCTGGGCGAAATCGGCGCCGCCTTCGATAGCAGCTTTCAGTTCATTGCACTTAGCTTCGGTGGAAACCAGGATGTGGCGAGCGGTGGCTTTAGGCATGGCAGAAACTCCTCTGAGAAAGGCCACGAGCCTACCGGATTTGCCGTCGTATTCAAGGCTGGCGCGCAGGCTTTACCCGCGCTGCAAACGCTCCAGTGCCAATGGCGCGTTCATTCGTTGTGCCAGATCCAGCGCGCTCAACCCGCCTTGTTCGCGGGCGTCGCGGTTCGCGCCATGGGCGAGCAACACATCAATGGCTGCGGTTTGGTTAAACATCGCCGCCATCATCAGCGCGGTTTTGCCGTCCGGCGTCGCACCTTCGACATCGGCCCCGCTTGCCAACAACAACTCCAGCATCGTCACATTGCCTTTGAATACGGCGCCGGCCAGCGGGGTTTGACCATTGTTGTTGCGCAGGTCCGGGTCGGCGCCGCGTTCCAGCAGCATGGCCACCGTCTGCACGTGGCCGTGGTAGCTGGCGAGCATTACCAGGCTGTCGCCTTTGTGGTTGCGCAGGTCTGGCGGCAAACCTTGGCTGAGCAGCGCTTGCAAATCCTCGGTGGCACCGGCGCGGGCCGCATCGAATACGCGCTCGGCAAAGGCCAGGGTTTCGTCATCGAGCGAGGCGGCGTCGGTCATGGTGTGGCTCCGTGCAGAAGTAGGAATGCGCGAAGCATAGAGGTCGTGCCGCAGCGAAGCTTATTGAGAAAGTTGATAGCGGCGATGGCTTTGCCCACGCCCTTACGCCGGCAGCAAGCCGGCCTGTTGATAGCCGGCTACCAATTCATCGTACAACGCGATGTCGGCGCGGCTTCTGGCCACCAGCTGCGCACCGGCAATGGCCGCGTAAATCGACCGAGCGCGCTGGTCGCTGTGTTCGGCACTGACCACCTCGGCCGCCGTCAGCGTTTTGCTCAGCCAGGCGATATTCACGTCGGCAAAGGTCTGCACCTGGGCTTTGACCTGCTCTGGCAAGTCGTCGTATTCGGCCGCCATGTAACTGCACATGCACAGGCGATTTTCGTTCTCAAGCGAGCGGCGAAAAATGCTCGGGTACTGGCGCAGGCTTTCCAGTGGGTCGCCCGTTTGCTCGAGCAAGTCTTCGAGCACGGCGACGGTGTCTTGCCAGTACCGCTCGGCCACAGCCGCGCCCAAATCGGCTTTGGTGGGGAAGTGGTAGTGAATGCTCGCGCTCTTGATGCCGACGGTGGCGGCCAAATCGCGGAAGTTCAGCCCGCTATAGCCATGGGCCTGCGCGGCTAGTCTGGCGGCGTCGAGAATGGCTTCCCGGGCGTTTGCGCTCACGGCGTTTCCCCTCGGTAAATAGGTGATGGTCGATGCGAAATGGTAGCGGGATCCTCTTTACCTGCCAACTGATAGATAGAGGTTGACGGCCTGAAATTTCGAGTTTAAGGTTTGCCTACCAACTGATAGGTAAGGAGATCGCAGCATGACCGCTTTGAAAATTTACGACTGGCCCACCGGCCCTTATCCGGCGCGCGTTCGCATTGCTCTGGCAGAGAAAAACCTGCAAGCGCAGGTGCGCTTTGAGTCGGTGGATTTGTGGAAAGGCATGCACAAAAAGCCCGAGTTCCTGACCAAAAACTTTTCCGGCACGTTGCCAGTATTGGAGCTTGAAGACGGCACGTTGATCGCCGAATGCACCGCCATCACCCAATACCTCGATGCGCTCGACGGCACGCCAAGCCTGACAGGCCGCACGCCTAAGGAAATGGGTGTGATCCATATGATGAGCAAGCGCGCCGAATTGGAGCTGCTCGACGCCATCAGCGTGTATTTCCACCACGCCACTCCCGGCCTCGGGCCTGACGTGGAGCTTTATCAGAACCAAGAATGGGGCTTGCGTCAGCGCGACAAAGCACTTCGCGGTATGCGCTATTTCGACCAGGTGCTGCGTCGCCAACCGTTTGTGGCCGGCGACCAGTTCACCATGGCCGACATCACGGTCATTGGCGGGTTGATATTTGCCGGCCTGGTCGAGCTGGAAATCCCGCAAGAGCTGGATGCCCTTCGCGGCTGGTGGGCGCGGATGCAGGAGCGGCCCAGCGTTCGGGACCGCGTGAGCATGTCCGAGCCCGCGTAACCTAACGGCTCGCCTGCGCGGCCCTGATGCGCCAGAGGCGAGCAATATCCCGAGCGCGCTCGCGCAATAGCGTGGGCGCTTGCTTGCAGGCTTCTTCCAAGGTCATCGGCCCGTTGGCGAGCGAGAACGCGGCATCGATGCCAGCCTCGTACACCTCGGCGTAGCCGTCTCCCAACGTGCCTGCGACGACAATAACTGGCACGTCGAATTGCTTGGCCACCCGCGCTACGCCAAGTGGCGTCTTGCCGCGCAAGGTCTGGGCGTCGAACCGACCCTCACCGGTGACCACCAGATCGGCGCCGTGCATTTTTTCCGCGAGCCCCGTCAGCTCCGCCACCACTTCCACGCCCGGCCGGAACGTGGCGTTAAGAAAAGCCTTGGCGGCGAACCCAATGCCACCGGCCGCACCGGCACCCGGCTCGTCACGCCGATCAGTTCCCAAGGCCACCGCTGCACAATCGGCAAAGTGGGCGAGGGCGGCATCCAGTTGCTCGATCTGCTCGGCGCTGGCGCCTTTCTGTTTGCCAAAGGTGAACGAGGCACCGTGGGGGCCGCATAGCGGATTGTCGACGTCAGCAGCCACTTCCACCTGCACCTGGGCCAGACGCGGGTCGAGCCCTTTTATTTCGACACTATTGAGCACCGATAGCGGCAAGCCGCCGGGCCCGATCGAATGGCCGCCGGCGTCCAGCAGCTTCACGCCCAAGGCCTGCAACATGCCGGCGCCGCCGTCGTTGGTCGCGCTGCCGCCAATGGTCAGAATGATTTTCTGCGCGCCGGCATCCAGCGCGGCGAGTACCAATTCACCGGTGCCACGGGTGGAGCTGAAGCGCGCATCCCGCAGCTGCACCGGCACCAACTGCAAGCCGCTGGCTTCGGCCATCTCGATAATCGCGGTGCGTGATTGCGCCAGCCAACCCCAACGGGCGTTCACCTGCTGTCCCAGCGGGCCGCTTACCCGCGTGGTGCGCGCCTCGCCCTGCAGCGCGGTGAGAATGGCCTCTACCGTGCCTTCGCCACCGTCTGCCATTGGGCATTGCACCAGCTCGGCTTCGGGCCACACGTCCTGGAACCCGCGCGCTAACGCCGAGGCGGCATGGGCGGCGCTCAGGCTGTCTTTGAACGAGTCGGGGGCGATGACAATTTTCATAACGGGCTCCGGCAGGTGAGGGCGTCCATGCTGGCACGCTTTATCGGCGCCGCGCTTTGGCCGGTGCTACAAGGCAGCGCGACGTGGTTTGTGCAGGCACACAAAAACTCAGCCGCTGCTGGGCATGAGTTGCACGGCCAAGTACAGCTCCACCAGGTCGTCCAGGCGGGTGAGGTCTTTGCCCGTCAGCTCGGTGATGCGCTCCATGCGATAACGCAGGCTGTTGCGATGAATGCCCAGCGCGTCGGCACACGCCTGCGGCTGACCGTTGTGTTCGCACCAACTGCGCAGCGTGCGCAAGAGCTGGCCGTTGCCATCGCGGGCGACGATGTTGTGCAACGGCACCAACAGTTCGCTCAGGGTGTCTTCGGTGCGGTGGGTCCAGAGCAAGGTCGGCAGGCGGCAACGGGTCAGCGACAGCAACTGGCGATACGGTTTCACCGCCTGCCCGTACGCCAGCAGTTCGGCGATGCGGTGGCAGCAGCGGCGCAAGGCGTGCACGTCGCTGCACGGCATGCCCGAGGCCATGCGTTGCAGTGTCCAGCCCTGGTTTTTCAAGCGGTCGGCAAACCGTGAGGGTTCGATGGCGACCGGGCAGCACCACAGCACCGTGTGGGGCGCCGGTGCGCTGCACCAACTGTCGGCGTACTGGCTGCGCAGCCAATCGGCGAGGTCGGCCGAGCTTTGGCCGTCGGCAATTTCGATCAGGTGTGGCGTGCGGCTCAGGTGCGGCTTGAGCCCAAGCTGGTGGGCTTCGTCAATCAACCGTTGCGAGCCGCCGGTTTCGCCCAACATGACGGCCAGTAGGTCATCACAGCGGGTTTTACGCCATTGCTGTTCGGCCTGAATGCGGCTTTGGTCGACCAGCATTTCGGCGGTCATGCGCACCAGTTCGGCATAAGTGCGCAGCGCCTGCGGGTCGCCGGAAATGCCCAGCACGCCGATCAATTGCTCGTCGTGCATCAGGGGCAAATTGATGCCTGGCTGCACGCCCTTGAGCGTGCGCGCGGCTTGTTCGTCCAGCTCGACGATCCGGTGGTTGGCGAGCACCAATTGCGCGCCTTCGTGGCGGGTATTGATGCGGTTCGGCTCGCCGCTGGCCAGAATCAATCCTTGGCTGTCCATCACGTTGACGTTGTAAGGAAGAATGGCCATCGCCCGGTCCACGATGTTTTGCGCCAATTGATGTGTGAGTTCGAACATGGCCCTGGCCCTGAAAAAGCAGTTGGGCAACCATACAACAACTGCTCGGGTCGAATTGTTCCAAGTGCCAAAGGCGGCAAGGTGGTGCAGCACGCGTGCGTAGATGAGCCGGCAAACTCACCGCGCTTTTGTGCGAGCACACAGAAAATTGTCGGCAAATGGGTGCAAAACCCCAAAGCCCGGTTACGTCCAAATCACTAAGCTCGAGACGCGCTTAGCACTGGCGTCCAGCAGACCTTGGATACAACAACAAAGCACAGAGGAATGATCCCATGCCTACCCCCTCGATTCGCGATGTGGGCGACGTTGAAGGCGATCACGTCTACCGTCGCGTCACGCTGCACCTGATTCCTTTCCTGTTTATTTGCTACCTGTTCAACTACCTCGACCGCGTCAACGTGGGCTTTGCCAAGTTGCAAATGCTTGACGCCTTGAGCTTCAGCGAAACCGTGTACGGGTTTGGCGCCGGCATCTTCTTTATCGGGTATGTGCTCTGCGGTTTGCCCAGCAACCTGGCGCTGAGCCGCTTTGGGCCACGGCGCTGGATTGGTCTGATGATGATCACCTGGGGCGTGTTCTCTACCTGCCTGCTGTTTGTCACCACGCCCATTGAGTTCTACGTGCTGCGTTTTCTGACCGGCATGGCGGAAGCGGGCTTTTTCCCTGGCATCGTGCTGTACCTCTCGCGCTGGTACCCGAACCAGCGCCGTGGGCGAATCATGGCGTTGTTTATGTCGGCGATCCCGGTGTCGGGTCTACTCGGCGGGCCGTTCTCTGGCTGGATTCTCAATCACTTCGCCGCCGGCCAGGGCGGTTTGGCGGGTTGGCAGTGGATGTTCCTGATTCAAGGCGTGCCCACCGTATTGCTCGGCGCCTTGGCGTTTGTGCTGCTGTGCGACAACGCCGAAAGCGCGCGCTGGCTGTCGCCTGAACAACGCGCCCGCGTGGCGGCAGACATCGCATTCGACGACCGCAGCCGTCCTGTGCAAGCCAATGTGTCGGCGCTGTCGGTGCTGACCATGCCCTTCGTGTGGGTGCTTGGCTTTGTCTACTTCTGCATCCAAAGCGGCGTGTACGCGATCAACTTCTGGCTGCCCTCAATCATCAAAACCCTGGGCTTCAGCGATGCACTGGTGATCGGCTGGATCAGCGCGTTGCCGTACCTGATGGCGGGCATTTTCATGCTGCTAGTCGGCCGCTCGGCAGACCTGCGCAACGAGCGGCGCTGGCATTTGGTTATACCGATGTGGATGGGCGCCATCGGCCTGGTGATCGCCGCCAACTTCGCTGCGGTGCCGGTCATCGCCATCCTGGGCCTGACCATCGCCACCATGGGCGCGCTGACCGGGCTGCCGATGTTCTGGCCGCTGCCCACGGCGTTCCTGAGCGCCAGCGTGGCGGTGGCAGCGTTAGCGCTGATCAACTCGATTGGCCAGATGGCGGGCTTTCTCAGCCCGTATATCGTCGGCTGGATCAAAGACCAGACCGGCTCCACCGATGCGGCGCTCTACAGCCTGGCGGCGTTGACGGTGGTGGGCAGCGTGGTTGCCTTGCGTGTTAGTCGGCCTGCCAGAGCGGCGGCTGCAACGGCGTAATCGGTTAAAAGCGAGGCGAGCGATGCAATGTCGCTCGCCGAGTCAGATGGCCCAATCCGCGCTCGTTTCGTTTATTGCGCTTTTCGTTTGTTTCGAATAATCTGCCTCCGTGTTGTATTTGTTGCGATTCGGAGGCTTTCCCATGACCCACGCTGATGTACAAACCCCGTTGCCCCCGGCCGAGCGCGAAGTGGCGGCAGCCGTGCAGGGGCAGCGCACGCTCGCTGCGTATCTTGAAACCGGGGTCGACACCCAGCGCATCGATATTTTCGACAAAGACGACGTCGCCCACACGGTGGAACTGCCCACCTCGGCGCTGCGTTTGCTGGTCGATATTCTCGGTGAGCTGGCGTTGGGCAATGCGGTAAAAGTGGTGCCCATCCACGCCGAGCTAACCACCCAGGAAGCGGCTGACATGCTCAACGTGTCGCGCCCGCACTTGGTCAAGATGCTGGAGAATGGCGAACTCAAGTTCACCAAAACCGGACGTCATCGCCGGGTGTTGTTTGCCGATCTCATGGCTTACAAAACCAAGCGTGACCAACTCAGTGCCGCCGCAATGGATGCGTTGGCCCAACAGGCGCAGGAGCTGCGTATGGGATATGAATGAGATGCTCACCGTTTACCGCAGTGTTTGACGCCAACGTGCTGTACCCAGCTGCATTAAGGGACCTGCTGATGTGGCTGGGATTGTCCGGTTTGTTTCGGGCGCGCTGGACCGAGCAGATTCATGAAGAATGGAAGCGCAATCTATTGAAAGACCGTTCGGATATCTCACCTGAACAAGTAAACCGAACCTCGCAATTAATGGACGCCGCCATTCCCGATGCGGTGGTGCGTGGTTATCAACGCTTATGTGCGGGTCTGCAACTACCCGACCCCGACGACCGCCACGTGCTGGCAGCCGCCATCCGTTGCAAGGCCGACGTGGTGGTGACCTTCAACCTGAAGGATTTCCCCGCCCATGCGCTCGCCGCCTATGACATCGAAGCTGTGCACCCGGACGAATTTATTGCTGACCTCGCCGACCTTGATCAAGCGGCCGTGCTCGGTGCTGCGCAACAGCATTTTCGCTCCCTGAAAAACCCACCGTTCACGGTACAGGCCTATTTCGACTTACTGCTGCGCCAGGGCCTCACCCAAACGGTCAATCGCCTGGTGCGCTTCCAGATGCTCTTCTAGCGGCACTGCCCGTTAGGCAAACACAAAATACTTACGCACGGTTTCCACCACTTCCCACGTGCCCTTCATGCCCGGTTCCACCACAAAAATGTCGCCAGCTTTGAGGTGAATCGGCGCCATGCCGTCGGGCGTGATCACGCAATAGCCTTCCTGGAAGTGGCAGTACTCCCATTTCACGTACTCCACACGCCATTTGCCCGGTGTGCAGATCCACGTGCCCATGATTTTGCTGCCGTCATCGGAGGTGTATGCGTTGAGGTTCACCGTATGCGGGTCGCCCTCGATGCGCTCCCACTTGCAGGCATCCACAACGGGCATCGGTTGGGTTTCGCGCAATACGGTAATCGGTGGGTTGGCCACGGTCAGCTCCAGCGGTAGGGAAGAAGACACCACCCTAGAGCGCAACGCGCCACAGGTATTGTCTGAGCAAGACATGCAGGTGTCTGTTCGCGCTGTAGCCGGGCCGCTGGTTGCCAAAGCGTCGCCCAGAAATAATCAAAGCAGGGGACTGCTCTGTGCCGCCAATAAATGCTAAATGGTGCGCCTGTCTTTCTGTCAGGTTAAAACCGGATGCCCACACTGCCGCCGCTGAGTGCCCGCGAGGTGTACCAATTGCTAAAAGACGTGGCCCTCGGCGTGCGGTCTATCAGTCGTTGCGGCGGGCCGGCTTGGCGTGAGTTGGAATTCGGCGCGTTCACTGTGAACGTGGAAAGCTGGCAGCTCACCGTTTTCAACGAAAGCGGCGATTTGGACCATTGCGTAGGCTGCACCGCACCCGATGGCCGAACCGTCAACGAAGACACCTGGGCCCGTTACGGCACCGACCCGATTCATCTGTTGAGCCGTTGGGAACGCGAACAACTGGAGCGCCAGCTGCGCCAGTGTTAAAGCGAACGGCGACGCTACCGTCGGGCGGAACCGGCTCACGACCGTCACAGAGCAGCCTCTATATTGAGAAGGCTGCATCAAGTTTTTCACGCAACATTCCGGCACGCACAGCCGGTAAGCAAGGAGCATGGGAATGACCGAAACCATTCGGGTATTTGTGGGTTGCGATCCAAACGACTGCGACCTCGAGCAAATGATGGTGCTGGATTACAGCATCCGTAAGCACTGCTCGCAGCCGGTGGATATCCATTGGATGCAGCTGTCGCGCGACCCGCAGAGCTTTTGGTTTTCAGACCCGCAAGCGCAGCAGGGCTGGCGCACCGAAGCCTGGACCACGCCATTTTCCGGGTTCCGTTGGGGCATTCCGGCTTTTTGCGATTACCAAGGCAAAGCCATTTACATGGACACCGACGTCATCGTGCTCTGCGACCTGGCGGAAATCTGGAACACGCCATTCGAGCCCGGCAAAGTCGTCATGGCCAAAGGGGGCGAGCAGTCGTGGCGCTTCTGTGTATCGATGTGGGATTGCGCCGCCGCGCGCGATCATTTGCCGGCTATCGACGAGCTACGCAGCAAGCCGGAAATCCACCAGCAGCTGAAAAAGTACTACAAGAAAAACCCGCAAGTGATTCAGCCGTTCGACACGCAGTACAACAACATCGACGGCGAAAACTCGCCCATCGAACAGATCAAGATTCTTCACTACTCGGACATGGGCACGCAGTTTTCCCATGCACTGTCTTTCGAACGGTTGCAGCGCGAAGGCGGCACGCATTGGTTCGACGGAACCGTGATGCCGCACCCACGCCCGGACTTGCAGGTGCTGTTTGATCGCTACTACCAGCAGGCGCTGGAGGCCGGTTACAGCCTCGACACCTACCGCATGGCCAAGGTGTTCGGGCCATTCCCCAAGTACTCGCAAAAAACCTATACCGGCAACAAAGTCACGCGGCCCAAACATTGGTGGCAGCGCCTGGGATTGTTCAAAGCCTTGTCGCGCTCGTAATCAGGGTGGGCTTCGCAGTGAAGCCAGCCCAACGGTTCTACGCCAAACCTCGACCGGTGCCGTTTGCTAAACAGCGCGTCTGCTAAATTCAGATGCGCGCCCGTCGTGCGGCGCGGTGATGAGGGAAATGCCAATGTTCGGGTTCATCGGCGAGTTGCTTGAAGGGATTCTGAGTTTTCTGGCGGATGTGTTTCTGCTACGAAAACACCGCGATATTAACGGCCGCCCTCGCAACAGCTGGAAGAAAGACGCCACCGACGTGGCTCACCTCGAAGGCTGGATCGCGCCGCTGCTCACAGTGCTCGGCGTCGCCGCATTCTTCTTCCTGTTTTCCTTCATCGGGCTCAGCTTCACGCTGAGCTTTTTTATTGCCGTGGTTCCTGTTGCCTTTTACGGCGCGTATCGGCTGGTGCGTCTGATGAATGCGTGAGCGGCGAGGGCGTGATTAGCGCTGATGCTCACGCCCTTGACCGCCCAACAAACCACTCAAATTTCCATGCCCGTGACCGCGCTCGCGGTCCGCTTTGGCGCCTCGGCGCAGCCACAAGCGCTCGTGAAAATAGAACGCTACGGTGTTGCAGGCCGGCTCGATCAGGGCGATCAGCCCACCGGTCAACACGCTTCCGGTTAATAGGTACGCCACTGTGAACGCGATGCTGAAATGCAGCACCGCGAACGACAGGGTTTTTGCCAGCGGCGCTTGAGTGTCGCGCGGTGCGCAACAGCCGTGCTGGAAAATGGATTTCATCGTTTGGCGTCCAGCCCTGGCGCTTCGGAGCGATCCAGGAACGCTTGCGTCAACTCATCCAAATGCTCTCTGAGCCAATCGGCCATGGCGATTTCCTGCGGCAGAATTTTCTCGCAGGCCTGCTGCACTTCCTTCGCACCGGCCGCTTTGGCGGCGGCGATGAGCACGGTGTACGTGGCAATTTCCAGGTTCTCGAATACATAGCCGGACATTGCGCCCTTGATCACCTCATCGCTCATGGCCATGCCGCCCACCGCTTGCCCGAACGCCATCAACTTGCCGCCGATGTCCTTGAGCGTCGACGCTTCGCCGCCCAGGCTTTTCAGCGCCTGTTCCAACAGCTGTTTTTGGCCTCGGGTTTCTTCGATGTGTTTTTCGATGCGTGTGCGCAGTTTCGGGTAATTCTCCAAGCGCGACGCTTGCGCGGTCAGCATCTGTTCGGCTTGTTGTTCCATGGCGTGTGCGTCGCGCAGCCAGTCCAAAAGATTTTCCAGTTTTGTCGCCATTTTCCACTCTCCTGAAGTGATCCGGTTTAGGTCAGTCCTTACTTGGGAGCGTGGCATTTTCGCGTCGGTTCAAATTCTTTATGCAGTCTCGTAAAAACGCTGAACAAGCGAAGCGGCGGGGCTTTGCGGGGTTTTACAAGCGAGCCGTACAACGAAAAAAACTGCCTGAACCTTCTTCGCGCCACTCCCCTCATTTACGTCATGGGCAATGAAAACGTCCCATGCCAAGGAGCAATGGAAATGGACTGAACACGTTAACCGTGAGAGGAAAAAACACCATGTTCGTACACAACAAGCGGCTGCAATATACGGTGCGCGTCGGTGCACCGAATCCAGGTTTGGCCAACCTGCTGCTGGAACAATTTGGGGGGCCGCAAGGCGAGCTGGCAGCCGCAATGCGTTACTTCACACAAGGCTTGGCCGAGGACGATGCAGGGCGCAAAGACTTGCTGCTGGACATCGCCACCGAAGAGCTCAGCCACCTCGAAATCATCGGTTCCATCGTCGGCATGCTCAACAAAGGCGCCAAGGGCGATCTGGCCGAAGGCATCGAACAGGAAGCCGAGTTGTACCGCTCGCTAACCGGCGGCGGCAACGACTCCCATATCACCTCGCTGCTGTACGGCGGTGGCCCGGCGCTGACCAACTCGGCCGGCGTGCCGTGGACCGCTGCCTACATCGACACCATTGGCGAGCCCACCGCGGATTTCCGTTCTAACATCGCTGCCGAAGCGCGGGCGAAGATCGTTTACGAACGGCTGATCAACGTCACCGATGACCCTGGCATCAAAGATGCGCTGGGCTTTCTGATGACGCGCGAACTGGCGCACCAGAAGTCATTCGAAAAAGCCCTGCACAGCATTCAGCCCAACTTCCCGCAAGGGAAACTGCCGGGCGTGCCGGAGTACGTCAGCGTTTACTACAACCTGTCGCAAGGCGAAGGCGACCAGCGCGGTTCGTGGAACCAGGGCGATGAGTGGGAATTCGTCGAGTCGCCGGCACCGGCCGTTGATGGCGGCGATGGCATGGCCACGGTGGATCTGCCTACCAAGCAGCTCACCACGGTTGAGCAGATGGCGGTGCGCACGGCATCAGACCCATCGGCCGACCCGCTCACCGGTGCCGATCTGGGCATGGGCGCGGCCTACAAAAAAGACAGTTGAGTGTGTCGAGGCCCACGGTTGACGTGGGCCTTTTTTTTGCGCGCTGCATGGCTGACGACGCCTGCAATTCGCGCGTGCCAACGCCAAACCAAACGGGCGACGGATGGCGTGTTCGATCGGTTGAACTCCCTCGAACATCGGTCAATCCATTTTTCGAATGGCCATTTTTTAAGCGAAACGGCGGTGCCAGAGCGTTGCGCACACGCATGGACCGCGGCACGGAGATGGAAATTATGAGCTGGGCAGGACCCTCACAGCAGCCAATTGGCAAATCGCATCACCCGCATATCGCGACCGAACCGGTCGTGGTTTTCGACCCACTCATACCCACGCTGTTGTGCCTTTCGCACCTGCGCTGGAGCTTCGTCTACCAGCGTCCCCAGCACCTGATGTCGCGGTTCGCCCGCGAGTACAACGTGCTGTTTTTTGAAGAGCCGGTACCCACCGATGAAGTCTCGCCGTGGCTCGAAGTGCGGCCAGACGAGGAGGGCGTGCAAGTGCTGGTGCCACGCCTGCCGGCCGGGCTCGACGAGCAGCGCACCCACACCGCGCTGCGTTATCTGCTCGACGACTACCTCGGCAAGCTGGGTGTCGAAGACCTGCTGGTCTGGTACTACACGCCGATGAGCCTGAGCTTTGCCGACCACCTCAACGCCAACGTGGTGGTCTACGACTGCATGGACGAGCTCTCGGCGTTTCGTGGTGCGCCGCCCGAACTGGTCGTGCGCGAACAGCAATTGCTCGAACGTGCGGACGTGGTATTCACCGGCGGCTTCAGCATCTGGAAAGCCAAACACACCTTGCACCCGAACGTGCATGCCTTTCCCAGCAGCGTCGATGTGGCGCATTTCGCCGCCGCGCGCAAATTCCAGAACAACCCGCCAGACCAGGCCGGCCTGGGCGCGCCACGCCTCGGTTTCTACGGCGTGATCGACGAGCGTTTCGATATCGACCTGCTCGACCAAATCGCCGCGCTGCGCCCCGAATGGCAGTTCGTGATGATCGGCCCCGTGGTGAAAATCGACCCGGCAACGCTGCCCAAGCGCGACAACATTCACTATCTGGGCGGCAAAACCTACGACGAGCTGCCGGGCTATCTCGCCGGCTGGAACGTCGCCCTGATGCCGTTCGCTATGAACGAATCCACGCGTTTTATCAGCCCGACCAAAACCCCTGAGTACCTGGCCGGCGGCTGCCCCGTGGTGTCCACGCCGATTGCCGATGTAGTTAGCGGTTACGGCGACAGCGGCGTGGTGCTGATCGCCGCCACGGCCGAGGAGTTTGTCGCGGCCTGTGAGAAGGCGCTGGAAATGGGCGCCGACCGCGAGAATTTTCTAACCGATGCCGACCGTGTGCTCGGCGACATGTCTTGGGATCACACCCAGGCGACCATGCAGGAGATGATCAAATGCCTTCGTTGATTCCCGAGAGCTTTCTGGCCCTACCCAGCAATGATGACGCCACCGAGCCGCGCCGCCATGGTTTCGATTACCTGATTGTCGGCGCTGGTTTTGCCGGCAGCGTGCTCGCCGAACGCCTGGCCGCCGGCTTGGGCAAACGCGTGCTGGTGGTGGACCGCCGCCCGCACATCGGCGGGAACGCCTACGACCATTACGACGAGGCGGGCGTGCTGGTGCACCGCTACGGGCCGCATATTTTCCACACCAACTCGCAGCGCATCGTCGACTACCTGTCGCGCTTCACCCAATGGCGCCCCTACGAGCACCGTGTGCTGGCGGCGGTGGACGGCAAACAGGTGCCCATTCCGATCAACCGCACCACGCTGAATGCCCTGTATGGCCTGAGCCTGGAAACCGATGAACAGGCGGCGGAGTACCTGGCCGGCCGCGCCGAGCGTGTCGAAGACATTCGCACCAGCGAAGACGTGGTGATCAACCAGATCGGTCGCGAGCTGTACGAAAAATTCTTCCGTGGCTACACCCGCAAGCAGTGGGGCCTGGACCCCTCGCAGCTGGATAAATCGGTGACCGCCCGCATTCCCACGCGTACCAACACCGACGACCGCTACTTCGGCGACACCTTCCAGCAAATGCCGCTGCACGGTTACACCCGCATGTTCGAGCGCATGCTTAACCACCCAAACATCAAAGTCATGCTCAACACCGACTACCGCGAAGTGCGTGACGAGGTGGAATACGACCACCTGATTTTTTGCGGCCCCATCGACGAATACTTCGACTTCCGCTTTGGCAAGCTGCCGTATCGGTCGCTGACCTTCGAACATAAAACCCTCGATCAGGAATGCTTTCAGGCGGTGGGCACGGTTAACTACCCGGCCGAAGATGTGCTGTACACGCGCATCAGCGAATACAAACACCTGACCGGCCAGCAGCACGCGAAAACCAGCATCACCTACGAATACCCGTCCGCCGACGGCGATCCTTACTACCCTATCCCATGTCAGAAAAACACCGAGCTGTACAAGCGCTACCAACGCTTGGCGGCCGAGACACCGGGCGTGACCTTTGTGGGGCGGCTCGGCACCTACAAGTACTACAACATGGATCAAGTGGTGGGCCAGGCATTGGCGTTGTATCAGCGGATCGAGGAAGCCCATCGCGAGGCGGCCGCCCGGGCGCGCGTCGAGCAGAGCGAACCGCTGGCCCAGCAGGTGCGATGAGGACGGACGATGCATGTACCTTCGCTGTTCAGCAGTTTTTTCCTCGGGGGTTTTGAATGCTCCACCCACCGGCGCCAGGACGGGCGCCGGCTCGACCTGTTGCACGGCACCGGCCACGACCGCTGGGCGGCCAACGACTTCGCCGCGCTGCAACCCCACGGCATTCGCAGCGTGCGCGATGGGTTGCGCTGGCACCTTATCGAAACCACCCCGGGGCAGTACGACTGGTCGAGTTTTCTGCCGCAGCTGAAGGCCGCGAACGAGGCGGGCGTGCAGGTGATCTGGGATCTGTGCCACTACGGTTGGCCCGATGACATCGACATCTGGCGCCCGCAGTTTGTCGAGCGTTTCGCTCGGTTTGCGGCAGCGGCCGCACGGCTGATCCGCGAACACAGCGACGCGATACCGTTTTATTCACCGCTCAACGAAATGTCGTTCTGGTCGTGGGCTGGCGGCGAAGTGGCGTACTTCGCACCGTTGGGTCAGGGCCGTGGCGATGAGCTGAAGCATCAGCTGGTGCGTGCCAGCATCGCCGCCATCGACGCCATTCGTGAAGTGGAACCCCGAGCGCGCTTCGTGCAAGTCGACCCGATTATTCACGTGGTGCCCCGTGGCAGCAGCGCCGCCGAGCAGGAAGACGCCGAGCGCTATCGACTCTCGCAGTTCCAGGCCTGGGACATGCTGGCCGGAAAACAGTGGCCCGGGCTCGGCGGCAAACCCGAGTACCTGGACATCGTCGGCGTGAATTTCTACAACAACAACCAGTGGTTCGCCGGCGGCGGCACCCTGTGGCGTGGCGAACCGTTGTACCGCCCGTTCAGCGGGATGCTGGCCGAGGTGTACCAGCGTTATCGACGGCCTTTACTGGTGGCCGAAACCGGCGCCGAATGCGACTTGCGCGCCGACTGGCTGCGCTACGTGTGTGAGCAGGTGCGCCTGGCCATGCAACGCGGCATTCCCATGGAGGGCATCTGTTTGTATCCCGTACTCGACTACCCCGGTTGGACCGATGACCGCCACTGCGAAGTGGGCTTGTTCGGTTTTGCCAACGAGCAGGGCGAGCGCCCGTTGTGTCAGGCGCTGGCCGATGAGCTGCACTTTCAACAGGCCCAGTTCGCTGCTTTGCAGCGCCAGTTAGTGGAGCACGCATGAGCAGCCGTCCCGCAGCCGACGAGGTGCCGTTACCGGGACGCCCGGTCGCCTTTCTCGCCCACTACGTGCGTCGCCGCCCTTGGCATTTCGGCGGCATGTTTTTATTGATCGTGGGCGCCGGCAGCTGCGCGGTGGCGGTGCAATACGGCATGAAATTGCTGGTGGATGCCATGGCCACCAGCGACCGCCAGCACGCCGATGTGTGGTTTCCGCTGAGCGTGTTTATTGGCCTGATCGTTGTCGAAAACGTGTTCTGGCGCCTCGGCGGCTGGCTGGGTTGTCGCACGGTGGTGGCCAGTTGCGTGGACCTGCGCGTCGACCTGTTCCGCCACCTCACCGGCCACCCCATGCGCTATTTCGCGCAGCACTACGCGGGCGCGCTGGGCAATCGCATATCGGCCACCGGCCAGGCAGCGGGCGCCATCTATGGTGGGCTGGCCTGGAAGATCATGCCGCCGTGTGTCGACTTCGCGGGCGCCGTGCTGGTGCTGTTCACCGTGCATTGGCAAATGGCCTGGGCGCTGATCGGGTTTGTCGCGGTAGTGGGCGTATTGATCGTTTCGTTCGGCATTCGTGGCCGCAGCAAACATCAACGCTTTGCTGCTCAGGCGGCGCGGGTCGGCGGTGAGTTGGTCGACGTCGTGTCCAACGTCTGGACCATCAAAGCCTTCTCCGCCCGCGACCGAGAAGCACAGCGCCTGGCCGAAGAAATCGGCCTGGAAGCCCGGGCCCAGCGCCGCAGCTGGATGTATCTGGAAAAGGCCCGGGTGATCCACGATATCTGCTTGTCGTTGATGGCCGGCGGCATGTTGATCTGGGCGATCAAACTGTGGCTGGCCGGCACCGTGACGGCGGGCGATGTGGTGATGGTCAGCGCCCTTACATTCCGCATTTTGCACGGCTCCCGTGACCTGGCCCTGGCGTTGGTCGACACCACGCAGCAGCTCGGCGCCATCGATGACACCTTGCGCATCATCGTGCAGCCCCACGAACTCGACGATCCCGAACCACAACTGGCGCTGTCGCGCGGCGATATCGAATTCCGTCAGGTCACTTTCAGCTACCCCGACGGGCGTAAGGTTTTCGACGGCTTCGACCTGCATATTCCGGTGGGCCAGAAAGTCGGCATTGTCGGCCCCTCGGGCGCGGGCAAGTCGACGCTTATCAGCCTGATTCAACGCCTCGACGATGTGCAGGGCGGAAGCGTGATGATCGACGGCCAAGACATCAGCGAAGTCAGCCAGGACAGCCTGCGCGCGCGCATGGCCGTGGTGCCGCAAGAAACCGCGCTGTTCAACCGCAGCATCCGCGACAACATCCGCTACGGGCGGCCCGAGGCCACCGATGAAGAAGTCATCGACGCCGCGCGTCACGCCTTTTGCGATGCGTTTATCCGCGAGTTGCCGCAGGGCTACGACACCCCCGTGGGCGAGCGCGGCGTGATGCTTTCCGGTGGTCAGCGCCAGCGTCTGGGCATCGCGCGCGCCTTTGTTAAAAACGCGCCGATCCTGATTCTGGATGAAGCCACCTCGGCGCTGGACACCCATTCCGAAGCGGAAATTCAAGCCGCGCTGGCCAACCTGATGCAAGGCCGCACCGTGCTGGCGGTGGCGCATCGGCTGTCGACGCTGGCTAACTTCGACCGCGTGGTGGTGCTGGAAAAAGGGCGCATCGTTGAAGACGGCCCGCCCGAACACCTGCGCTTGCTCGGCGGTACGTTTGCCGCGTTGTGGAGCATCCAGGCGGCCGGTTTTAAAGAGGGGCACGATCCGGCCGGCGTGGCCGAACCGGACGTCGCCAAGCGCTGAGCCAGCCACGCTACACCGCTACCTCGTGGGCCCTGTGATACGGCTCGCTGAGCGCCACATCAGTGAGCACGAACGGCCGGCCAAAGGCCATCGGAAAACGATCGCGACGCGGCGTCTCTTTCAGCACCGGTGCGTGATAGCTGAGGCGCGTGGCGAAGGCCCGAACGACGGTTTCCATCACGGCCACCGTGAGCCACTCGCCGGCACAGCGGTGGCCGGTGGGGGCATCGCCGCCGCCTTGGGAAATGAGCGTGAAGGGGTCCAGGTGCACATTGTTAAAGCGCTCCGGGTCAAACATCTCCGGTTGCTTCCAGCTGTCGGTGTTGCGGTTGCTGCCATACAGATCGAGCATCACCCGTGCGCCTTTAACGAAGTGCAGGCCGTTCCAGACGAAGTCGCGGGTCACCCGCGCGGCCACGAACGGAAAGAACGCATACAGGCGCCGTACTTCTTGAACGAAACCGTGAAGCGCTTGCTGGTCGTGGGCCACGCGCGGCAGCCACTGCGGATGCCGCGCCAGTTCCACCAGGGCGTACAGAATGAAATAACTCACCGCCACCACGGGCCGCAGCAAATTGAGTAATTCAACGGCGGCAATTCGCGCGGGGACGTGTTTTTCACCGGGCTCCTGGAAGCGGGCGATCACATCGAACGGACTGCCTTTGGAGGCCACCGAGGCATCGTCCCGTTGCCGGCGAATCAACCCGGTGGCCCAATGCTCGGCGGTCCTGCGGGCCAGCCCAGCCTGAAAATGTTTAACGCCTTTGCTGCCTGCGCCGGCAATCAACGTCACCAACTGGTGTTGATGCCCGGCATGTATTTCCCGCTCCGGCAATCCGGCCCAGCGCGCCACTGCTTCGTAGAGCACGGTCTGCATGGCGGGCAGTACGTCCACGCTGCCGTCCTGTGCCCACTGGCGCATCGCGCCACTTAACTGACGATCGATTTCGCTCGCCAGCCGCTCGCCTTCAGCGCCCGTCAGCAAACCGAGAAACACGTGCTTGCGCGCCCGATGCCGGGGCCCGTCCAGGCCCTGAAGCGCGCCTTTGCCGAACAAGGTGCGCACCAGTGCACGCGGCGCGGCGTTGGTGCGGCACAGGTGTGGGCTTTGATAAAACAAAGTGGCCGCCTCGCGGCCTTGCAGGCAATAGGTGCGCTGCAACATCAGCCGGCATTCAAAGACCGGCGAGTTGAGTTGACGGCAGCCATTGCTGACAAATTCGTAACCGTCGCGCAGCAGGGCGAGGGTGCTTTCAAGCTGCTTTAACCGGGGCATGTTCATTGGCATCACCGTGGCCAGCAATCAACAAATCCTACAAAAACGTCCAACAAAAAAGGGCCTGGAATCCAGGCCCCCTTTCTCACACGGCGATAGCCTTAGCTACGTCCACCGCCGTGGCTGTTTTGGCCGCCTTTTTTGCCAGCCTCGGAGGCTTTCTGGCGGTCGTTGGCAAAGTTGCCGCCGCTGTTATGGCCGCCTTTTTTGCCCGCTTCGGATGCCTTCTCGCGGTCGTTGGCGAAGTTACCTGGGTTGCTGTTGCCGGTGCTTTTAGTGGTCATTTTCATCACTCCTAATTTAGCAGTCGAGGTGTGCGAAGCCGTTTGGCCCCCACATGAATTCTGTCCGCCGCCGTTTACGAAGGTTCAGGCTTTTTTGAAAAATAAGTCATTGATAAATAACAGATATTATTTCGATTTCAGCTCAATATCAGCGGCGTTTGGCGAAGCTAAAACGATATCAAGACGCCGTGTGCAACTGCGCTGGCCGTATGAAAACGGCTGAACTAAAGCGGCGCGCGTTGCGTCTGCACCCTTAACAGCGACCGATAAAAGGACACCCGCCATGAGCGACAACCGAGGCCACGCACCGGCTGATAAAACCGCCAACCCGATCAATTCGCCGCAAGCGCAAACCAACCAAACACTGCCCGACGACGAAGCGGTTTTGGAGCAGCCAAACCCGAAAACCGAAGACGTCGACAAGGTCATCACGCCGACCTCGATCAAGAACAAAGAACGCGACGCCGAGCAGCTCGAAGAGAAAAACCGCGAGGTTGAACGCGAGCTGAACAAGCGCCCCTGACACCGGCGGCGCCCCTGCATAAACGGACATTGTTCTATGGCCAAGGCACTCGACGAATACAACCGCAAGCGGGACTTCGACGCCACACCAGAACCCAGCGGCGCTAAGCGCTCCGGCGCGAAGAAAAGCGCCGAGCATGCGCTGCAGTTCTGCATCCAAAAGCACGACGCCACGCGCCTGCATTACGACTTCCGCCTGGAGCTGCAAGGAACGCTGAAAAGCTGGGCGGTGCCCAAAGGTCCGAGCCTGGACCCGAAGGTCAAGCGTCTGGCTGTGCATGTCGAAGACCACCCGCTGGACTACGCCACCTTCGAGGGCAACATTCCCGAAGGGCACTACGGCGCCGGTGATGTGATCGTCTGGGACCGTGGCATCTGGAAGCCGGTCGGCGACCCAGTGGCCGGGTACGAAAAAGGCCGGCTCAAGTTTGAGCTTGAAGGCGAAAAACTCAGCGGCCAGTGGAACCTGGTGCGCACCCATATGCAGGGCGCGAAGGAACAGTGGTTTCTGATCAAACATCAGGACGAAGCCGCCAAGCCCGAAGCCGACTACGACATCGTCGAAGCCCAACCCGACAGCGTGCTTAGCGACCGCACCATCGTGCCGAAAAAGCGCGGCGCCAGGGGCAAGGCGGCTGAGCCGAAACCGGTGGCCAGCGAGCCGGCCAAGCCCAAGCGCGCGGCGTCCAAAAAAAGCGCCACCCTCAGCGGCGCCGTGAAAGCGGCGATGCCCGCAACCATCAAGCCGGAACTCGCGACGCTGGTGGAAACCCCGCCGGGCGGCGAGTGGCGCTACGAAATCAAATTCGACGGCTACCGCATCCTCGCCCGCGTGCAAGACGGCGATGTGCGCCTGTACACCCGCAGTGGTCACGACTGGACTGCAAAAATGCCACGCCAGGCCGAGGCCGTGGCCAGTCTGGGCCTGGAATCAGCCTGGCTGGATGGCGAAATTATCGTCGCCAACGAACACGGCAACCCGGATTTCCAAGCGCTGCAAAACGCCTTCGAGAGCGGCGCCAGCGGCGCCATCGTCTACTACCTGTTCGACCTCATGTACCTCAATGGCATGGACTTGCGCGACGTGCCGGTGGAACAGCGCCGCGCCGCCCTGGAGCAAGTGCTCGAACGCAGCGAAGACGAAGTGGTGCGCTTTTCCGCCGACTTCGAAGAATCCCCCGAAGCCATGCTCAACAGCGCGTGCCAAATGCAGCTGGAAGGGCTGATCGGTAAGCGCGTGGGCAGTCGCTACGTCAGCCGGCGCAGCGATGACTGGATCAAGCTCAAATGCAAACACCGGCAAGAATTCGTCATCGTCGGCTTCACCGAGCCCAAAGGCAGCCGCAGCGCTTTTGGCGCGTTGCTGCTCGGCCTGCATGACAAAGACAGCGGCGAGCTGCGCTACGCCGGCAAGGTTGGCACCGGCTTCAACGAGCGCACCCTGGCCACCGTGCATGCGCAACTCACACCCTTGGAAGTGAAAAAGCCGGCGTTCGCCAACCCGCCAACCGGCTCCGAGTTTCGCGGTGTGCACTGGCTGAAACCGTCGCTGCTGGCCGAGGTGGCGTATGCCGAAATGACCCGCGACGGCTCGGTGCGCCATGCGGTATTCCATGGCCTGCGCAACGACAAACCGGCTGAACAGATCACCGAAGAAACCCCAAAAGCGCCGCCCGCCAAAGGCAAAAGCAAAGGCGCCGCTAAAGCCGAGCCAGAAGCCAAGGCTGCGGCCACACCCAAAGCGCAAGCCAAGCCAAAAGCCAAGCTGGCCGTGACCAAGGGCAACGAGCAGATCCGCATCACCCACCCCGAGCGCGTCATCGACGCCAGCAGCGGCTCGACCAAAATGCAACTGGTCGAGTACTACGCCAGCGTCGCCGAGTGGATTCTGCCGCACCTACAGCATCGCCCCGTGGCGCTGGTGCGCGCGCCGGAAGGCATCGCCGGTGAGTTGTTCTTCCAGAAAAACGCCGAAAAGTTGGCGATTCCGGGCATTGAATCCATGGGCAAGGAATTCGCCGGCCAGCCGGTGATGATGATCAACAACCCTGAGGCGCTGATTGGTGCCGTGCAAATGAGCACCATCGAACTGCACACCTGGAACGCCACCTCGGCCGACTTCCAGCACCCCGACCGCTTTGTGCTCGACCTTGACCCGGACCCGGCGCTGCCCTGGAAAGCCATGGTCGAAGCCACGCAGCTGACCCAGGCCTTGCTCGATGAACTGGGCTTGAAATCATTCCTGAAAACCAGCGGAGGCAAAGGTATTCACCTGGTGGTACCGCTCAAGCCGAAAGACAGCTGGGAGGCGGTGAAAAACTTTAGCCAGCGCATCGTGCAGCACATGGCGCACCTGATGCCGGACCGTTTCTCAGCGGTGTCGGGGCCGAAGAATCGCATCGGTAAAATCTTCATCGACTACCTGCGTAACAGCCAGGGCGCCACCACCATTGGCGCCTATGCGGTGCGCACCCGTGAAGGCTTGCCGGTGTCGGTGCCCATTTACCGCGATGAAATCTTCGAGCTGAAAAGCGCCAACCAATGGACCATCCATAACCTGCACGAACGCCTCGGCGAGCTGGGCGACGATCCGTGGGAAGGCTACGACAAGGTCAAACAAACCATTACCGCGCAGATGCGCAAGCGTCTGGGCATGAAGTAACAAGGACTGTCGCATGACTGACCGCACCCACGATTCGCTCCAGCGCGAGCAGCACTTGCTCACCCGCTTGCTTGCCGCGCGCGGCCCCGGCGGCCAGGAAGACGAAGTGCGCGCCATCTGCCTGGAAGAACTGCAACGCCACTGCGACGACGTGTGGGTCGACTCGGCTGGTAACGTGCTCGGCGTGATTGGCGCAGCCGCCTGCGCCGGCGCTGCCCCTGAACATGGCGTGAGCGTGATGGCGCACATGGATGAAATCGCCATGGTGGTCAAACGTGTGGAGCCCGACGGCACTTTGCGCGTGATCGCCTTGGGCGGCGCCAACCCGGTGAACTTCGGCATGTGCCCGGTGGAAATCATGGCCGACGAGGGCTTGCTGCCGGGCGTGTTGTCGTTTGGCTCGATGCACGAAACCAGCGGCTCGTTGCAAGGCAAAGACGTGCAAAGCGGCGCGGTGAAATGGGCCGATGTGCACGTGATCACCCGCCAATCGCCGCAAGCCTTGAAGCGCCTGGGCGTGCGGCCCGGCGTGCGCGTGGTGCTGAGCAAACAGTGGCGCAGCCCCTGGCGGGTAAACGACGCCCTGGCCGCGCACTTCATGGACGACCGCGCCCCCGTGGCGGCCGTGCTGCAAGCGGCGCAAGCGCTGGCCGAGCGCCGGGGCGAGCTCACCCGCCCGGTGTACTTCGTGTTCACCACCCTGGAAGAAGAAAGCAACGCGGGCGCCGCCTATGCCGCCGCCACCTTGCCGTGCGACGTGGCGATTGCCATTGAAGTCGGCCCGGTGGTGGACGAATACGGCACCGAGCTGAGCGTAAATCCGATCATCAACACGGGCGATCAGAAGGGCTACTACACCCGCGCCGTCGCCACCGAACTGGCCCACGCCGCCGAGCGTTGTGGCTACACACCGCAGTTCGCCTTGCTGGTGGATTTCGCCTCCGACGCCAGCGCCGTGATGGCCCAGGGCACGGTAGCGCAAGCCGGTTGCCTGGCCATTCCCACCGAAAATACCCATGGCTACGAGATGGTTCTCGACGGCGCGATCACCGCGTGCGCCGATACTCTGGTGGCCTACCTAACCGCGCCCGCCGCTTCGTAAGCCCAGGCTTATTCGAAGCTCAGCACTTCGGCACCCTTGGCCTGGAGCATGTCGGCGAAGGCCGGCAGCCTGGCCACAAAATCGGTCTCAAAGGCCAGGTAGCGGTCCTGCGCGGGCACATAGCGAACCTCGGGTTTTACACGCGGTATGTCCAGGCTGGTCAGCTTCACCACCTCGTCGCTGCGTTGATTCCACCACCACGCCAAGGTGTGGGTGCCGAACGTGTTGGAGCGGTATGTCCACAACCACCAATCGCCATGCCCCCGGCAAACCTGTAACTGCCCCTGGAACGTGCGCAGCGTGATGCTGTGCTTGGGCTGGGTGACGAGCATCCGCGTTTCCTGCTGCACCTCGGTGCCAAAGCCATCGAGCAACGCCTTTCTCGTGGCGCCGCTCAGCACATTGAAACGCCAGGCCTGCAATACCGTTTCCTGGTAACCGTCGTGCTCAGTGTTCTGCCGATGGCTTTCGCTGAACAGCAGCACCTCGTCATCACCCAGGTAAGCGCTGGCGGCACGCAGCTGATAGGCGGAGCAGGGCAGGGGTTGGCCTTGGCTAACCTGTTGCGTCTGCCGGTTCCAAACCCAGCAACCCGAACCGTTGTGCTGCATAAACAACAGGCGGCCCAGGCCGAACGACAGCAGGGTCAGCTCGTCCTCAAACTCGAAAATAACCTCGCTGCTATTGGGCGTAATGCGCCACACGCGGGTCAGCGGGCTGGGCTCATACAGGCGCTGGCGTTCGAAGAT
The DNA here is from genome assembly GCF_979258585.1 of Pseudomonas sp. AC136. Lineage (NCBI taxonomy): Bacteria > Pseudomonadati > Pseudomonadota > Gammaproteobacteria > Pseudomonadales > Pseudomonadaceae > Pseudomonas > Pseudomonas sp. AC136. The sequence continues at coordinate 1,532,745 of NZ_OZ409865.1, read as the reverse complement.
TTCACCGTCCACCACCAGGCCCGGTATTTCAAACCCCGGCCATTGCTCGCCGGCCGGGCCGAACGGCTGAATATCATCGCCACGGCGCAGCTCATACACATAGCGATCATCGTGGCTGTAATCGCCAGACACAGCGCGGCGCTTCCACAGGCTGTGTTCGGCGCTGGCCTCCAGCAGCCGCAAGTCCGCGCCGTCGATGTCGTCGCTGCGGTTTTCCAGCATGTCCTGCTCAGTGGGCGGCCATTGGTTGTAATCGATCAGAAAGCACAGCCACTGGCCTTCGTCTTCCTCAGTGATGGCGGCGTAGCCGTTGCTGAACTGCGACTCGTCGAAATACGTCGGCCCTGGGTACTCGTGGACCTCGTGCAACCACTTGAGCTTGCTGCGTTTGGCTTTAGTTTTTTTCGTGGCGGGCGCGGGCGGCTCAATCAGGCACGGCGTAAGTTCTAAATCGCCGGGATGGTTTTCCCAGTGCTCGGCAAACGCCTGGCGCAGTGCAGTGGGCACGATCACTGGGCGGTAATCGTCGGCACCGGCGTCCAGGTTCCACAGGTCATACCCCTGCGCCGCTAACAAAGGCGCCAACGCATCCAGGCAGCGCTCCGGCATTTCATTGCAGAACTCATCGAGCAGGCCTTCCAAGGAAGAGCCGGCGAACAGCGGCAGGTCCGGGTAGTAATGCTGGAACAACGCCAGCAACTCCCCGCCCGGGAGTTTCCAATCGATATGAATCAGCGGCTCGAAAGAGGCATGCATGGCGTCGGCGTTCCGTGTGACGGTGTGGGCGGTATCTTAGAACGCGGCGGTTGTAGAGCGCTTGTAGCGGTCGCAAATAATGGAACGCGGTAGCCGAACAGTCCCCTCGCCCGCTAGCGGGAGAGGGTGCCCGAAGGGCGGGAGAGGGGCTTTTGGCGGCGAATGCAAACCCTCACCCCCAGCCCCTCTCCCGCAAACGGGCAGAGGGGAGCAAAGCCGATCGCGGTGGCTGAACAATCCCCTCGCCCGCTTGCGGGAGAGGGTGCCCGAAGGGCGGGTGAGGGGCTTTTGGCGGCGAACGCAAACCCTCACCCCCAGCCCCTCTCCCGCAAACGGGCAGAGGGGAGCCAAGCGGAACGCGGTGCCTGAACAATCCCCTCGCCCGCTAGGGGAGAGGGTGCCCGAAGGGCGGGAGCGGGGCCTTTTGCGGCGAATGCAAAACCCTCACCCCCAGCCCCTCTCCCGCAAACGGGCAGAGGGGAGCAAAGCCGATCGCGGTGGCTGAACAATCCCCTCGCCCGCTTGCGGGAGAGGGTGCCCGAAGGGCGGGTGAGGGGCCTTTGGGCTGCGAATGCAAAACCCGCTATTGTAGGAGCCACCTTGGTGGCGAACCCTGGAACAGGAATGCTCGATTTTCGTTTGCAGGGTTCGCTAGCAAGCTAGCTCCTACGGGGTGGTGTGCTGGTTTGGAATTTGGATTTTGCAGGGCCGGCGCATCGCGGCTAAAGCCGCTCCTACAGGTTGCTGTTGCTGTTGTGGGAGCGGCTTTAGCCGCGATTCCTGCAAACGCTGATCACCGCCACAAACGCTTCAAAACCCCGCCCCCTGCAACGCCTGCTTCACATGCTCAATAAAATGCCGCGTCGCCGACGAAATGCCTTTATGCGGCAACGTCAGCGCCCGCAGCGTCACCACGCCAACTGCTTCATTCGGGCACGCCAGTTCCAACCGCTGCGCGGCCAGTTCTGCCTGGCAAGTGTGCAGCGGCAAGTACGCCACGCCCAGTCCCGCACACGCGGCTTTAAGTGCGGTTTGCGCCGACTCCACTACCAGCGCCGGGTGGCTGATGCGGCGGGTGTCGTAGGCCAGTTGCCAGGGGTCGGGCAGGGCGGCGCTGCCGGTGGTGATCAGTTGCTGGTCGTTTACGGTGGCCAGTTTCTTCGGGTGGCCCAGTTGTTTGTTCAGGGCCGGGCTGGCGACGATGGCCATGTTCAATTGCGCCAGCTCGCGCGCCACCATCGAACTGCTGGTGGTGGACACAGCGCCGAGCGTCAGCGCCAGGTCGAGGCGTTTGGCGCCCAGGTCTATCGGGCCGTCTTCCACGCTCAGGGCGAATTGCACGTCGGGGTGGCGGCGCTGGAAGCTGGCCATTGTCAGCAACGCCCAGTCGGCCAAGGCGCTGGGCACGGCCAGTTTGAGCAAGCCGGCCGGCAGCGTGGCCGATTCCTGTGCGCTAAGCAGCACGGCGTCCAGGGCGGCGACCATGTCCAGCGCGTGGCGGTACACCTGCTCGCCAATGGTGGTCATGGTGCACAGGCGCGCGCTGCGGTTGAGGAGCTGCGCGTTGAGTTGACGTTCCAATTGCGCGATGCGCCGGCTCAAGCTCGATTTGCCCACCCCGGTCTGTTCGGCCGCAGCGGAAAAACCGCCCGCTTCGATCACGCACACGTACCAGTACAGGTCGCCCAGCAAATTGGCGTGGGTAACGGCCTTGGGTTGCTGCCTGAACAACGGTTGGTTGTCGGATTTCGCGAGCTTGGGCATGTTTCCCCCTGTGTTTGTTGCGCTATCGTAGCGGCCCCGCAAACCGCCCACCTTTGAATCCACGGGTGGGGCTTTTGAATGCGGGGACGCTGCCCAAATCAGGGCGAAGTGCGCAGCAGGGGGAAGGGAACATGAGCATGCCGGCCAGTTATGTGCCGCAGATTTTGGTGATCGATGATGTGCCGGAAGACATCCGCTCGATCCTGACCCTGCTGCGCGCGCAACCTTGGCGCCTGTCTCTGGCCACCGACGCCCGCCAGGGCTACCAGCGCGCCCTGGCGCTGCGCCCCGACCTAATTCTGCTGGATGTGCGCATGCCGCAAATGGACGGCTTCACCCTTGGCCGTTTGCTGCGTGAAGCGCCGGCCACCCAGCGCGTACCGATCATTTATCTGACCTCCGCCGGTTCGCTTGAAGAGCGGCTGGAAGGCTTGTCGCTGGGCGGTGTGGATTACGTGCTCAAGTCATGCGAGCCGCAGGAAGTGCTGGCGCGTATGCGCATTCACTTGCAGCTCGCCTGGCGCGAAACGGCGGTTATGCCCAATCATTCACCGGCTGAATCCGCCTCGCCCGACGAACTGATTCTGCGCGCCGCCATGCGCCTGATTGGTCAAAGCCTGGACGAGTTGCCGTCGCTGGCCGACCTAGCGCGCAAGGTCGGCACCCATGACAAACGCCTGTCGACGATTTTCCGTGAGCACCTGGGCACCACCGTGTTCGCCTATGTGCGCGACGCGCGTATCCGCCGTGCGCAAGAGCTGCTGGCCGACAGCGCCATGAGCATGCAAGACATCGCCGAGTTGGTGGGTTTTCGCAGCGCCTGCAATTTCACCACTGCATTTCGTGAACGCCAGGGCATCACGCCCAGCCAATTCCGCCAGCAAATGCAGGATGCGGTGCCGGCTGCACAATGATCCGCTTGGCTCTTCTGCTCATCACGTTGTGCTGGTCGTCGCTGACGCTGGCCATGCCGCTGTGTGGCAGCGGCAAAACTGACCTGAGCGGTCATGTGCAACTGCTTGAAGACCCCAGCGCCGCCCTGACGCTGGAGCAGGTGCAAGCCAGCGACGCGTTTGTCACCCAGCAACGCTTGCCCGTGGTGCGCGAGTACGGCCGCACCGCGTATTGGCTGCGCCTGGCAATCCGCAACGACGGTGCAGAGGCTTGCCAGCGCTGGCTCACGGTCGGCAACCCGCGCTTGCATGATGTTCAGGTGTTCGTGCAGCGCGGCGCACAGGTGGCGGCCATGCGTGCTGGCAGCGCGTATCCGCTGGAGCAATGGCCGGTGGCGGATCGTCAGCCGCGTTTTCCCGTGGCGTTGGCAGCCGGCGAGCAGGGCACGGTGCTGGTTCGGGTGGCCGGCCCGTCGCTGTTTATTCTGGCGCCCACGCTATGGACCGACGACGCACTGCTTGAGCAGCGCCAGTCGGTGTACCTGGCCGACGGCGTGACCCTGGGCATCGTGCTGCTGATTGTGCCGTTCAGCCTGATCGTCGGCTGGATTCTCGGCTCGCGGCTGCTGCAAGCCCATGCCGGCGTGGTGTGTTTTTATCTGCTGCTCACCGCCGTTATCAACGGCTATCTGGTGACCTGGCCGAGCCTGCTGCGCTGGTCGCTGGAGATCACCACGCTCATCAGCATTCTCTCGTTTATCTGCTTGCTCGGTTACGCGCGGTTATTGCTGGAGGTGCGCCGGCTGCCGGCGGTGTGGCGCCACCTGTTCAACCTGCTGCTGCTGGCCTACCTCGCCGGTTACGCCTGGGACTGGTTTGTGGCGCGGCCGGACGGGCGAGTCTTCGTTGAGTGGGTGGTGCGCGTGGGCATCTATGCGCTGCTGCCGGCCACGCTGTTCGCCGCCTGGCGCCAGGGCGTGCGGTTGCGCTGGATGGCCTACGCGGTGCCGGCGTTGTACACCGTGCAGTTTGTGGTGCGCTATGTGCTTTCGCTCAACGACGTGCTGCCCGGCCAATCGCGCGATGCGTTTCTCAGCCTGTCGTCCACGTTGCCCGGCGTGGTGCTGCTGGTGTGCACGCTGATCACCGAAGTGATCCTCAGCCGCCGCCGGGAAAACCGCGCGCTCACCGATCTCAACGTCCAGCGTCAGGCCGAGCACGAGCGCCTGGAAAGCACGGTGGAGCGCCGTACCCGCCAGCTGCGCGAATCGTTGCAAGCGCGCAGCTCGCTGATGGCGCGCATCAGCCATGACTTGCGCTCGCCCTTGGTGGGCATCATTGATTACGCGCGGCTGCTGCAGGGCGGCGAGTCGCGGGACTACCCACGCAAAATCGAGCGCCACGCCCGCCAGCAACTGGAAATGATCGATGAGCTGCTGGAGTTCTCCCGCAGCGAGTTGCAGCAGATGGAACTGACCCTCGCCCCCGGTTACCTGTACGGCTTTCTGCGCGAGATCGAAGAGGAAGCGGCGTTTCTCGCCCAGCGCCAAGGCAACTGCTTCGCCTGCCACCTCGGCGACGACCTGCCGCCGCTGGTGCGTGCCGATTTCCAGCGCTTGCGTCAGGTGCTGATCAACTTGCTGAGCAATGCCGCCAAATTCACCCACGACGGCGATATTCGCTTCGAGGTCGAGTGCCTGCGCACGGAAGCCGGCAGCGCGGTGGTGCGCTTTGCCGTCACCGATACCGGCATCGGCATTCATCCCGACGAGCGCGAGCACTTGCTGCTGCCGTTCCGCCGTGGTCGCAATGCCGCGCAGTTCCAGGGCACCGGCCTCGGTCTTTCGATCGTCAGCCAACTGCTGCTGCACATGGGCGCGGAACTCAAGCTTGATGCGCCCGATGGCGTGGGCAGCCGTTTCACCTTTGACCTCAGCCTGGAGCTGGCCGCCGAAGATGAACTGGAAAGCGGCTTGCTCGACAGCCACGGCGGCAGCGTCGAGGGCGGCGAGCGGCGCATTCTTGTGGTTGATGACGTAGCGCATAACCGCGAAGCGCTGTTCGATTTGCTCGCCGGCTACAACTTCGATGTAGACGTGGCCGCCGATGGCCCCAGCGCCTTGGACTACCTTGCAAAAGCGCCGTACTGCCTGTTGATCAGCGACCAAAACATGCCCGGCATGGACGGTTGGGCGTTGCTCGACGAGGTGCGTCAGCGCTACCCGCACCTGCCGGCGTTGCTGTATTCCGCGTCTCCGGCCAGGCCACCGGCTGGCATGACCGAGCGTTTCGACGCGGTGCTGCTCAAGCCCGTGGGCAGTGGCGAGTTGCTGGCCTGCATCGAACGCTGGAGCTGCACCAAACACGAGGCACTGACGGGTTGATGCGCCGCTCCACACTCAGCCTGAAAACCTCTGCTGCGCTCTTGGCCTTGCTGCTGCCAGGCGGCTTGCCCGTTGCCGAGGAAAAGCCTCAAACGGTTGCCGTGAGCGAGCCGCTGCAACTGGAAGAGGTGCGGGTCAGCGCCCGCCACCGTGACGAACGCGCCGGCGATGTGCCGGTGGCCATGAACGTGCTCGACGGCGAGCGCCTCGACGCTCAAGCGCTGCACGACATGGAAGCCATTCAACAGGCGGTGCCGGCCTTGCTCGTTTCCGTGCCCAATCAGCGCTACGCCAGCTACGGCATTCGCGGCCTGGGCTCCAGCGCTTATAACGACGGCCTGGAAGGCAGCGTCGGGGTGTTTCTTGATGGCGTGTACCTGGGCCGTGCCGGGATGTCGGTTTCCGAGCTGACCGACATTGAGCGCATCGAAGTGCTGCGCGGCCCGCAGGGCACGCTGTATGGCAAAAACACCACGGCCGGCGCGGTCAACGTGTTCAGCCGAGCGCCCACTTTCACGCCAGAAGGCAGCGCCGAAATCACCGTTGGCGAGCACGGCACCGAGCAGTATCGCGGCACGTTTTCCGGGCCGCTGGTGGACGGCGTGCTGGCCGGGCGCCTGACTGCGTTTGACGTCAGCCGCGACGGCCTGATCGACAACCGCTACGACGGCCATGACCTCGCCAACCAAAACCGCCAAGGCGTTCGCGGCCAGTTGCTGTTTACGCCAACCGACGCATTCAGCGCGCGGTTGATCGGCGAATACGGTTGGCAAGACGAGCACAGCAACGTGTTCCTGCCCAGCCACTACAGCCAGCAAACCTTGCAGCGCGCGGCGTATGTCGGCTATCGCCCGCTGAAGGTCGACCCGTACAAACGCGAGGTGCAGCAAGACCAACGCAACAGCACGCAAACCCTGCAAAACGCCGTGACGCTGCAGCTTGACCAGCAGCTTGGAAACGGCGCCACGCTCACCAGCATCAGCGGCTACCGCGACTGGCGTTACAGCACTGATCTGGACGGCGACGGCGGCGGCCTCGACGTTGCCAAGGTCGGCGCTGAGCTCGACCACCACCAGTTCAGTCAGGAATTGCGCCTGAGCGATTCGCTCGGCGACACGCTGGAGTACGTGGTAGGCGCGTATTACCTGAAGCAACATTTCAACCGGCAGGTCGATGTTGGCTTCGGTGACGATGCCGCCGCGTTTTTTCTCGGGGATCGGCCGGAAGTGAAGCTGCTCGGCATTCGCCCCTCGATGATTCCCAAATCGTTGCTGGCGGGTTCGCGGCAGGCATTCGACGGTGAGCAAACCAGCGTCAGCCAGGCCGTGTTCGGCCAGTTCACCTGGCACGCCACCGAGCGCTTGGATATCACCCCGGGCTTGCGTTACAGCCACGAGAAAAAGCAGGGCTGGTTGTCGCGCTCGGTGTCCGGCCTGGCGCCGTTGGGCAATGATCTGGTCTCGCGCATCGGCGGGCAGCTGTTGCGCGACACCACGTTGGGCAAGCCGTATGGCTATTACCGCGACGATGACATTGACGAGCACAACGTCTCCGGCCAACTGGCCCTCAGCTACCGCTTTACCGATGAGCTGCTGGGTTACGCCAGCGCCTCGCGCGGTTACAAAGCCGGTGGCATCAATCTGGAAGTGATTCAACCGGGCGCCCAGCCGACCTTTGATTCCGAGCGCGCCACGGCTTATGAAGTGGGCCTTAAACGCAGCTTCTGGAACGAGCGCGCGTCGCTGGACCTGGCGCTGTATCAGACCGATGTCGATGACTACCAGGCGCTGTCGAACTCGGCGCCGGTGGACCAATTCTCGCCGCCCATTCGCAACAACCTGATCAACGTCGGCCAGGTGCGCCTTCGCGGTGTGGAGCTGGACGGCGCCCTGCGTGCCACCGAGCGTCTGGACCTGCGCCTGGGCGTGGCACTCAGCGACGCGCGCTACACCGACTTTGCCAACGCACCGTGCAGCCCCGGCTCGCCGCAGCTGGTGTGTGATCGCAGCGGCGAACGGCTGTTCAACGCGCCGCGCTGGAGCGCCAGCGCTGGCCTTGACTATCACCGGCCATGGTTGCCCGGTTGGCAACAGTACGTTGGCCTGGACTACAGCTTTCGCAGCAGCTACCAAGGCACGCTCGAAGGCGGGCCGGGCAGTGAAATGCCCTCGCGCGCCATCACCAACCTGCGGCTGGGCGTGCGCGAAAACGACGCCAGCTGGAGCGCCGAATTCTGGGTGCGCAACCTGTTCGATGAGCGTTACCTGACGGCGGTGTACGCTCAGTTAGGTGCCGGTGATTACGGCGTGCTGGTGGGCGACCCGCGCACCGCCGGCGTGACGCTGCGGACCCGCTACTGAAAAAATGGTTCATGCCGCCGGTCGCCGCTGTGTTTGCCCGCGTGGGTTTTGCCGTCCGCGCTGGCAAAGGTCGGCGCCTGCCACGCGATGCCGAGGGCGCCCATACGTGCCGGCGCTTTGCCGTGTTTCAACCCTGACTCCCTTCCCTTAACGACCTTTGCCGGCCCGGACGCCCGTGCGTTTTTGCGCACCGTTCAGTTGCCGGTTCGCGGCTTGTTCGCGGGTCTGCGTTCGCCGATCTTCGCCGCACTTTTTTGACGCCACCGTAATGACCTTCAGGGCTGCGGCATCTGCCGCCCGGCTCTAGGAGCGTTTTGCTTTGCAAAGCGCAGAAGGCCCGTTTGGCACCATAGGGAGAGTCGCGTTGTGTCGGGTTTGATTCGCAGGAAGCGCTTATACGGCGCCGTGTTGGCAACCGTTTGGGCTATGACCGGGGCGGCGCAGGCGGCCACCACCGATTTGAGCCTGACGCAATGTTTGACCAGCCCCAACCCCGGCATTCGCGGTGGCGTGGTCACCGTCGACCTGAACTATGAGAACGGCTCGTCGGCGGCTGCCAGCGGCGCGTCCATTCGTATTCCGTTGCCGGCCACCGCCAGCTATGTGCCGGGTTCGGCCTCGGCTGGCTGTACCCATGACGGCGCCACGCCTGGCGAAGTGACGTGCGCATTTCCAACGCTTGCCGGGGCGTCCAGCGGCACCGTGCGCCTGCAACTGCGCACCTCGGCGCCCACGGGCCCGAGCATCAGCAGCAACGCCGTGTTCACCGCAGGCTCCGGCGACACCGACCCGAACCCGGCCAACAACCAGCAAACCTGCAGCGCCACCATCAACAATGGCGCCGACTTGTCGGCCGTGGTCACCGGCCCGGCAAGCGCTCCTGGCGGCAGCGACATCACCTGGACCGTCAACGGCGGCAACGCCGGCCCCGACGCCGCCACTAACCAGACCTTCACCACCACCTTGCCGGCCACGCTGACTTACCAGTCCGCGTCGGGCAGCGGCTGGGGCTGCGCCATCAACGGCCAAGTGGTGAGTTGCTTGCGGCCGCTGAGTCTGGCGTCGGGCGGCAACTACCCGCCGCTGTCGATTGTCACGCGGCTGTCCAACTCGGTCACCAGCGGCAACGTGTCGGTAAGCGGCACCATTAGCTCCGCCACCGCCGACCCGAACGGCAACAACAACAGCAGCAGCGCCAGCGTCAGCGTCAGCCCCGGCGCCGATCTGCAAATCACCCAGGCCGTGCCGTCGCCGTCTCCCGTTGAACCGGGCGAAACCGTGACCTACGTGCTCACCGCCGTGAACGCCGGCCCGAGCCCGGCCACCGATGGCCTTAACGTCACCTTCCAGCTGCCGGCCGGTTTCACCCCCGGTACCGCCACGCCAAGCGGGGCAGGGTGGGGCGCCTGCACCTGGAGCGGCCAACTGCTGACCTGCCCGTTCTCCGGCAGCTACGCCAGCGGGCGCAGCAACACCATTACCGTAACGGCCACTGCGCCGAACGACGCCACGCCGACGTCTTACAGCGGCCCGAACGACAACCGCGCGGTGATCACCGGCGGCGCGGCCGGCCCGGTTGATCCGCTGCCGAGCAACAACACGGCCACCCGTCCGCTGCTGGTCAGCCCCGACAACGCTGTGGACTTGGCCTTCACCAAAACCAAAGCCCCGAACCCGGTAGCCATCGGCACCAACATGACCAGCACCTTGCGCGTGACCAACGTGCAGGGTCCGTACGCCGCGCAAACCGGCACCGTAACGCTGACCGACGTGCTCAACGACAACCAGGAAACCTTCGTCAGCGCCAGCGGCCCCTGGAATTGCACCGCGCAACCGGGCGTGCCGAGCGCGGGCCGTACCTCGGTGGCCTGTACCAACACCGCGCCGATTCCTGTGCGCAACGCCGACAACAACCCACTGGTGATCATCACCCGCGCCGAACAGGCCGGCGTGCTGAGCAACTCCGCCACCATCGCCCATCCCGGCCAATGGAACAGCATCGGCGTGATTTCCGCGTCGGTCACCGCCACGGCGGCCACTGCATCGGTGGACCTGGCCATCGCCAAGTCGGTAACCACGCCGTCCAACACCACCACGGCGCCGGGCAACCGCGTCACCTTGCTCAACACCGAAAACGCACTGACCTACAGCTTGGTGGTGCGCAACCTGGGCGACAGCAACAGCAACCCCATCGACGCCGTTGACCTGCAAGTGCGCGACCAACTGCCGGCCTACCGCACCGGCACGGTGGTGGGCACCGTCACTTCAGTGGTCAGCAACACCAACGGTTCGACCGCCACCTTTGCCTGCGCCGTAAACGGCAGCGGCCTGGTCAGCTGTGACCAGAACGGCGGCGTGCTGAAAACCGGCGACACCGTTACCGTCAGCATCCCCATGGCTCGCGCCCTTAACGACGGTGACTTCACCAACCAGGCCTCGGTGTATTCCACCAGCCAGGGCGACCCGAATCGCGGCAACAACGTGGCCTCGGTGGATGTGCGCATTCAGCCGATTGCCGACCTGAACATGGTGTCCAAAGTGGTAACGCCCACCACGCTGGAAGCGGGCACCAACGCTACCTACACCCTGACCTTCCGCAACGTCGGCCCAAGCACCGCGCAGAACGTGGTGGTCAAAGATGACTTCCTGATTGGCAACGGCGCGCCGGGCTTCACCTTTATTTCTGCCAGCGCCACAGGCGGCGGCACCTGTTCCGGCCTGACTGCCAACACCTCGTACAGCAACGCCGGCACGCAAACGCTTACGTGCAGCAACTTCACCTTGCCAGCGGGCGAGCAACGCACCATCAGCGTGGTGGTTCGCCCCAACTGGCAAAGCGGTTCGCAAGGCAGCGCGACGCTGACCAACCAGGCGCGCGTATACAGCACCACCACCGCTGAAGACCTGACCGGCGTAACCGGCGACATCGGCACCGACGCCTCGGTCACCCGTGGCACACAAGGCAACTTCGCCAGCGCCAGCCTGACCGTCAGCAACGCCGCGCTTAACGTGTTGATCGTCACCAACGACAACGCGCCAGCCGGCCCCGACCCGCTGGGTTTTGATCCCACCAGCGGCGGCAACAACGCCAACAACGACATCGACTACCTGGCGCGCATCACCAACCAGGGCCCGTCGCTGGCCACCGGTTTGCGCTTCAGCTACGCCATGACGCCACCGGCCGGCAAAACCATGCGCTTCAACGGCATCGCCACGGCAGCGGGAGGCGCCGACCTGGGCATTTGTGACCAAGTGGGCAGCAGCGTCACCGGCCCGGCGACGATGACCGTGAACTGCGTATTCACCGGCAGCGATGCGCAACTGGCCACCGGCGCCAGCATTTCGCGCTACCTGACCTTCCGCGCCCTGACCATTCCGGACACCAGCGGCTACACCGTCAGCACCCGCGCCGAAGTGTTCACCAACGAAAACGACACCAACCCGGCCGACGACGCCGACACCGAAACCACCACCATCCGCGTGCGTTCCGACATCGCCATCAGCGTGCCGAACCAAGGCCCGGTGGAGGTGCGCGAGCCGTTCAACTGGCGCTTCGAAGTGGACAACAACGGGCCGGGCACCTCCGGGCAAACCGACCTCAGCAGCACGCTGCCGTCCGAGATGGAATACATCAGCGGCTCGCCGGTGACTTGGACCAACACCGTCGATAACACCAGCGGCACCTGCACCGTCACCGGCCAGGCCTTGGCGTGTGATTTCGGCACCGTGACAGCGGGCGCCAAACCCATCGTCACCGCGCCCGTTCGCTTTATCAGCTACCCCACCGGCGGCACCGCGCAAACCTGCGCCACCGCCACCACCGACCAGATCGACCCGGTGTCGGGCAACAACGTCAGCGCCTGCGGCACTGTGCGGGTGATCAAATCCAGCATCGCCGGCACGGTGTTTGTCGACGGCAACAACGACGGCGCGTTTGGCGCGGGCGAAAACCCGATTCCCAACGCCGCCGTGCGCCTGACCGGTAACGACGCCTACGGCAACGCCGTCGACGTGACCGTGCAAACCATCGCCAACGGCAGCTTCATTTTCGACAACCTCAACTCGGCGGACGCCGCTGGTTACACCGTCACCGAAGTGCTGCCCACCGGCTACTTCGATGGTCGTGACACCGTTGGCACCGCCGGCGGCACCCATGTGCAAACCGGCAGCACCGACGAAGTGCGCGCCGTTGCCCTGGGCCGCGAAGAAGCCGCCACTGGTTACCTGTTCGGCGAGTTGGTCAGCGCCAGCCTGGCCGGCCGCGTGTGCGTAGACGCTAACGACAACGGCATTTGCGAAGCGGGCGAGAAGGGCATTCAAGGCGTGAGCATCAGCCTGTCTGGCAACACCCTGAACGGCGTAGACGTGTGCACCGTGCAAACCACCTGCACCGTACAAACCGATGCTACCGGCGCGTACCTGTTCACCCTGCCGGCCAGCGATGCCAGCGGTTACACCCTGACCCAGCAAGCCAACAACAGCGCGCCGCTGAACGCCTTTGCCGACGGCCGCGAACACGCCGGCAGCCTGGGCGGCACCGCGACCAACAACCCCGGCGGCAGCGACCGCATCAGCGCCATTGTGGTGGCGCCCGATGAAGACGGCACCGCCTATGACTTCGCCGAAACCGGCTTCAGCCTGTCGGGCCTGGTGTACCTGGACAACAACGACAACGGCAGCCGCGAACCGGACGAGCAGGGCATTCCCGGCGTGACCGTCACCCTCAGCGGCACCACCGCAGACGGCACCGCCATTTGCGGCACCTTGTTGCCCCTGAGCGCCTGCACCACCGTGACGGCGGCCGATGGCACCTATCACTTCGACGGGTTGCCCAACGGCACCTACCGCGTCAACGAAACCCAACCTGCGGCCTATCAGGATGGTCGCGACACCGCCGGCAGCGGCGGTGGTGCACCTGGCGGCGTCGGCAGCGATGCCATCAGCGCCGTGCAAATCAACGGCGCCGATGTGGTCGGCTACCTGTTCGGCGAGCGCGACGGCGCAGCCACCAGTGCCAGCGTGTCGGGCAAGGTGTGGTTTGAATCGGTCAGCCGCGACGAGCAACAAAACGCCAACGAGCGAGGCCTGGAAGGCTGGCTGGTGGAGGCGCGCAACGCGGGCGGTCAGGTGCTCGCCACCGCGACCACGGCCAACGATGGTTCCTACCAACTGACCTTGTTGCCGGGCGCCTACAGCCTGTCGTTCTTCCACCCCGTGAGCCGCGCGCCGTATGGCACGCCGGTGGCGCAAGACCCGAACGGCGCGGTAAACGGCACGGTGAACCCGGCCAACCGCACCATCGATATCGTGGTGACGGGCGGCGCGCAAATCGTTGAACAGAACCTGCCGGTCGATCCGTCCGGCGTGGTCTACGACGCCGTGACCCGCGAACCGGTTGGCGGCGCCGTGGTGCGCATCATCGGCCCGAGCGGCTTCAACCCGGCCGTGCATCTGGTGGGCGGCAACGCCAGCGCCGTGCAGAGCACCGGCAGCGATGGCTTCTACCAGTTCTTCCTGACCCCGGCCGCACCGGCCGGTAACTACCAACTGGAAGTAACGCCACCGGCCGGCTACCTGCAACAGCCGTCGGCATTGATTCCACGCTGCCAGGCCACGCTGGTCGCCACCAACAACGGCGCGCCGACGCTGGTACAAAACGGCGCCACGGCCCCCGGCCCCGGCATTCCTGCCCATAACCCGGACGCCTGCCCGGCCTCGGCCGCCGGCCTGCCGGTTGGCAGCGGCACCACCCAGTACTACCTGGCCTTCCGCTTGAGCGGCAGTTCCGATGACGTGATCAACAACCACATTCCGCTCGACCCGATTCTGGGTGGCGCGATTGTGATGACCAAGAACACGCCAAAAGTGAACGTCAGCCGTGGCGAGCTGGTGCCCTATGTGCTGACCGCGCGTAACACGCTGTCCAGCGCGCTGGCCAATATCGCCATCGAAGACCAGATTCCGCCGGGCTTCAAATACATCAAAAACTCCGCACAAGTGGACGGCGTTCCGACTGAACCAGAAGTGGAAGGGCGACGCCTGCGCTGGCCGGCGCGCACCCTCAACGGCGGCCAGGTGGTCAGCATCAAGGTGCTGCTGGTGGTCGGTTCGGGCGTGGGCTTCAACGAATACGTGAACCAGACGTGGGCGCTGAACCTGTCGGCCAACGCGCGGGTATCCAACGTCGCCACCGCCAGCGTGCGCGTGGTGGCCGACCCGACGTTCGACTGCTCCGACCTGATCGGCAAAGTGTTCGACGACAAAAACCGCAACGGCTACCAGGACGAAGGCGAGCCCGGCATTCCTGGCGTGCGCCTGGCCACCCCGAAAGGCTGGCTGATTACCACCGATGAATTCGGCCGTTACCACATCGCCTGCGCCGACGTGCCGAGCGAAATGCGTGGCAGCAACTTCATTCTGAAAGTGGACGAACGCACCCTGCCAACCGGCTACCGCATCACCACCGAAAACCCGCGCGTCGTGCGCATGACTCAAGGCCGTCTGGTGAAAGCCAACTTCGGCGCCAGCGTGCACCGCGTGGTGCGTCTGGACCTCAACAGCGAGGCCTTCGACGCCAGCAACAAACTGACCGCGCAGTACCTGGCGCGGCTCGATGAAGTACTGCCATTGCTGTACGCACAGCCCTCGATTCTGCGAATCGCCTACCGCATGCCGGTAGACGGTGAAGTGAGCGATGCCCGTGCCCGTGTCGACTATGTGAAGGACTGGATCAAAGCCCATTGGGAGCCCCACGACTGCTGCTACGACCTGCAACTGGAGGAAGAAATCGTACCGGCGACTGATAGCGTGGAGGTGATCCGATGAGCATGCGTAAATTGTGGGTATGCGGCATCGCCGCCTTGACCCTGAACCCCTTGGCGCTGGCCGTGGCCGAGCAAGTGGATGGCAAACAATGTGCCCTGAACAAAGGCTGCGGCCTGCATGGGCCACGCGGGGCGATGGAAGATGAATCGCTGGTGCAAAGCCGGCCGTTCACGCCGGGTGGTTTGCCGGCACTGCCGGCCAACGCCGAGCGCGAATTGCCGCGCGAGAAACTGATTCTCTGGCAACTCGACGGTGCCCTGGGCGACCGCGATCAGATCGTCAACATCAGCGACGAAACCGTTAGCGCGGTGGTGCTGCGTGAAGGCTTGCCCGTAGTGCGTTTCGCCTCGGGCCGTTCGGCCGTGCCGGAGCGTGACAGCGACGCCCT
This sequence comes from Pseudomonas sp. AC136, assembly GCF_979258585.1. Taxonomy (NCBI): domain Bacteria; kingdom Pseudomonadati; phylum Pseudomonadota; class Gammaproteobacteria; order Pseudomonadales; family Pseudomonadaceae; genus Pseudomonas; species Pseudomonas sp. AC136. The sequence continues at coordinate 1,517,375 of NZ_OZ409865.1, read as the reverse complement.
GCAAAAACACCTCGACCATTTGGTTGGCAAACGCAACCTGCGCGTGCGCCTGGTCGGCCACACCGACCCGCAGCACCTGTCGCAACGTAGCCAGGCCATCTATCAGGACAACCAGGGCCTTGGCCTGCAGCGCGCCCGTGAAGTGGCCGAGGTATTCCGCGAGCGCCTGAAGCTCAAACCCGAACAGATTCAGCTCGACAGCCGCGGCGCCACTCAGCCGCTGATTACCGGCGACAGCCCGCAAGCCTGGACCTTGAACCGCCGTGTGGAAGTGGAAATCTGGTACGACGAAGCGCTCGTTAGCACGCCAGCCAAACCGCAAGCCTGCGCGCCGGGCAGCGTGGCACCGGCCGCGATGACGCCGTTTAGCATCAGCGTCGACGGCCAGCCGCAAGACGGCACCCAGCCCGGCAGCGCCGACACGCAGCGCTGCGTCGACGTGGCCCTGGCGCAAGACCTGCTGCAAGTGCGCTTCGACAACCTGTCGGCCAAGCCACGCCTGAACGTGGTGTCTGGCGCACGGGTGGCACGTATTGGCGAGCCGATGACCTTCAGCGGCTACAGCAACTACCTGCACTGGATCAAACGTGCCGAGGTGCGCATTCTCGGCAAGCGTCGCCTGTTCGACGAGGCGCAACTGCTTGAGACCGTGGCTCTGGACCCGGAACTGAACGGCACCTGGACGCCGCCCGAAGGCGCACCGGAACACGTTTACTACGAACTGCGCGTGTACGACGAAGCCGGTCGTTTCGACGAAACCAGCACGCAATTGTTGGCCGTGAGCCGTGGCGAGTTGCCCAAGGAAAAACCCGAAGACGTGGCCGCCGACCTGTTGGCCGGCTACGGCGGCAACCGTTTGCAGCGCCACAACATTCCAGTGGCCGGCGGCACCGTTACGCTCAACGGCAAGCAGGTAAAAGACGGCCAGCACGTGTTCGTCATGGGCCGTCCGGTGCCGGTCGACAGCAACGGTACCTTTGCCAGCGCCCAGATCATTCCGCGCGGTTTGCACACCGTGGAAGTAGCCGTGCTCGATGACCAGGGCAAAGGCCGCATCTACCGCCGCGACCTGCGCCTGCCGCAAGACGACTGGTTCACGGTGGCCATCGCCGACTTCACCGTCGGCCAGCAAGACACCAGCGGCCCGGCCCGAGTAGTCACTCAGGAAGACCGCTACTACGACGACAAGCTCTACGCCGACGGCCGCCTGGCGTTCTACACCAAAGGCAAGGTGGACGATAAATACACCGTGACCGGCAGCGTCGACACCGGCGAAGCGCCCGCCGACAGCCTGTTCAGCAACTTCAACGACAAAGACCCGCGCGAATTCCTGCGCCGCATGACCTCCGACTCGGACAAAGGCTGGGCCACCTTCGGCGACGACTCGACGCTGGTCGAAGACGCGCCGACCCGTGGCAAGTTCTACGTCAAGGTGGAGGACGAGAAGTCCCATGCCATGTGGGGTAACTTCCGCGAGCAGATTCGCGACACCGAACTGACCCAGATCGACCGCAGCCTCTACGGTGCGCAGGTGCGCTACCGCGACGACGCCTTCACCGCTTTTGGCGAACGCCGCGCGCAGATCGAAGGCTTCGCCGCCGAACCCGGCACCGCCTCGGCCCGTGAAGACTTCCGTGGCACCGGTGGCTCGTTGTACTACCTCCGTCACCAAGACCTCACCGAAGGCAGCGAGCGTGTACGCATCGAAGTACGCGACAAAGACTCCGGGCTGGTGCTGCATAGCCAGGACCTTTCCGCCGGCATCGACTATGACGTGAACGCGCTGCAAGGCCGGGTCATCCTCACCCAGCCGCTGTCGGCCACCGCCGATGGCAGCACGCTGATTCGCTCCGGCGGCAGCCTGTCCGGCAACCCGGTGTTCCTGGTGGTCGGCTACGAATACTCGCCGGGCCTGGAACAGCTCGACGACCTCGCCTACGGTGGTCGCGCCGCCTACTGGGTGAACGACAACGTGCGCGTCGGCGTAACCGGCAGCATGCAAGAACAGACCGGCCGCGAAGACCAGACCCTTGGCGGCGGCGACCTGTTGCTGCGCCACAGCGAAGGCACCTGGCTGAAACTGGAATCGGCACAAAGCGAAGGCGACAGCCTCGACCAGCGCTTCTCCTACGACGGCGGTTTCGGCTTTGGTCAGCAAGTGGCCGGTACCGACTCCCGCGCTCGCGCCAACCGCGTGGAAACCGCGTTCGACCTCAAAGACGTGGTCGACGACGCCGAAGGGCGCGGCACCTTCTACTTCGAAAACCGCGACGCCGGCTTCTCGGCACCGGGGCGTTTGTCCGAACTGGCCACCGATCAGGTGGGCGGCAGCTACACCGCGCCGCTGAACGAAAAAACCGAGGTGACGGTAAAAGCCGACGAAACCGAAGAAGACGGCGGCCGCTCACGCCGCGCCGCCGAAGCGCAACTGGCCTACGACCTGAGCGACGCCTGGCGTCTGTCGGGCGGCATGCGCAATGACCGGCAAACCTACGGCGGCGCCTACCGCAACCTGTACACCGGCACCTACGCCGGTTACGACAACGGCAGCTACGACGAAGGCGAGCGCAACGACGCGCTGTTCCAGGCCCTGTACCACGCCCAGGAAGACTGGTCGGTGTACGGCTTTGGCCAAGGCACGCTGACCCGCGACGGCACCCGTCAAGCCAACAACCGCCTCGGCGTGGGCGGCGACTATCGCCTGAACGAACGCACGTCGCTGAACGGCGAATTGTCTGGCGGCAACCTGGGCCTGGGTGCCAAAGCGGGCGTGGGCTACGACGCCTCGGACCGCACCAACGTCTACCTCAACTACCAGCTCGACAGCGACCGCAGCGACGACGGTTTCGCCAGCCGCAGCGGCCTGGACAGCAGCGGCCGCACCGGCCAGTTCGTCTCCGGCGCCCGTTCGCGCTGGACCGACACCACCAGCGTGTACGCCGAACAGCGCGTGCAACACGGCGACCAGGCCGGCGTGATTCAAGGCTACGGCCTGGACTTCGCCCCGGACGACCACTGGAGCTACGGCGTAACCACCGAATTCGGCACCTTCAACGAAGAGACCGACTACGCCCTGAAACGCCGCGCCATTGGCGGCAAGGTCGGCTACAGCAACGGCGACTTGCGCTACGCCAGCCGCCTGGAATACCGCGAAGACAGCAGCGACGTGCAAGACCTCAGCGTGTGGCTGATGCGCAACAACATCAGCTACAAGGTCAACCCGGACTGGCGCTTTATCGGCAAGTTGGACTTCTCCGTCGGCAACTCCGACCGTGGCGACTACTTCAACGGCGACTTCGTCGAAGCGTCCCTGGGCTACGCGTACCGCCCGGTGTTTAACGACAAGCTCAACCTGCTGACCAAATACACCTACCTGGCCGACCTGCCGCCGCCCGACCAAGTGTCGACCGCCACCGGCACGTCCGTGGACTACGCCCAGCGCAGCCACGTATTCGCCATCGACGGCATCTACGACCTGACCGAACGCTGGAGCGTGGGCGGCAAATACGCCTACCGCCTGAGCGAACTGCGCATGAGCCGCGACACGTCTGCCGACTGGTTCGACAGCCGCGGGCAATTGGTCGCCGCGCGGGTGGACTGGCACGTCGTGAAAAAATGGGACCTGATGGCCGAAGTCCGCCGCCGCGACGAATTCGCCGCCGAAGACAGCCGCACCGGCATGCTGGTGGGCGTTTATCGCCACTTCGGCAACCACTTCAAAGCCGGCGTGGGCTACAACTTCAGCGACTTCAGCGATGACCTGACCGACTTGTCCTATCGCAGCCAGGGCTGGTTCTTTAACGCGGTGGGGAAATATTGAGAACGGAGCGAAGCTGGAACGCGGTGGCCGACCGATCCCCTCGCCCGCAAGCGGGAGAGGGTGCCCGAAGGGCGGGAGAGGGGCACTTGGGCGGCAACCGCAAAACCCTCACCCCTGGCCCCTCTCGCACCTAGGGGGCGGGGGGAGCGAAGCCGAGCGCCTCATCCTCATCGTCCCCAAAGCATCGCGGCTAAAGCCGCTCCTACAGTTGATGGTGTAGGAGCGGCTTCAGCCGCGATCCCTGCACACCACGATCCCACGCCCGCCTAAAGAAGAACGGCCTTTAACAGCGAACAAACCCCAGCTTTTTTCCGCCCCGTCACACGGCACCTCCGGCCCCGCCCGGCAGCTGCCCCCGCTTGCGCGCCGTAGTTTTGCAGCCTTCCCACCGCTGCCGAACGAGACGCCCACATGGACGTAACCAGTCCGCTCTTCCGCTCAATCGCCCGCCTGCTCGCGGGCGTCTTGTTCCTCAATCCGCTTGTCAGCACCGCTGCTGAACTCACCCTCGACCCCAACGCCGCAGGCAACGCTGCCATCACCCAAGCGGCTAACGGCGTGCCGATCATCAACATCGCCACACCCAACGCCAGCGGCCTGTCCCACAACAAATTCACCGACTACAACGTCGGCAAGCCAGGCCTGATCCTCAATAACGGCACCGGCCCATTCAATGACACGCAACTGGGCGGCGTAATTCTCGGCAACAGCAACCTCAACGGTCGTGCCGCGAACCTGATCCTCAACGAAGTCACCGGCGGCAACCAAAGCCAGCTCAAGGGCTACACCGAAGTGGCCGGGCAGGGCGCTCATGTCGTGGTCGCCAACCCCCATGGCATCACCTGCGACGGCTGCGGCTTCATCAACACCCCGCGCGCCACACTCACCACCGGCACGCCGGTCATCGACAACGGCAAGCTCGACCACTTCGACGTCAACGGCGGCGAAATCAACATCGAAGGCGCCGGCCTCAACGCGTCGAACATCAGCCAGTTCGACCTCATCACCCGCAGCGCCAAACTCAACGCCGAGCTGCAAGCCCAGCGCCTGAACATCATCGCCGGCCGCAACGAAGTGGATGCGACCACTCTGGCCGCCACCGCCAAGGCCGACGACGGCAGCGCCAAGCCGCTGCTGGCCATCGACAGCTCCGCGCTCGGCGGCATGTACGCCGGCGCCATCCGCCTGGTCGGCACCGAGGCCGGCGTGGGCGTAAAACTCGCCGCCGACATGGCCGCCAGCGGCGGCGACATCCACATCGACGCCAACGGCAAACTCACCGTCGCCCGCGTTGCCAGTGCCGGCAGCGTGAGCGCCACCGCCAAGCACATCGACCTCACCGACAGCGTGTACGCCACGCAAAACGCCACGCTGACCGCCGACCAGATCGACATCGCCAGCAGCCTCGCCAGCGGCGCCAACCTGAGCCTCACAAGCGCCGCCATCACCAACAACGGCAGCCTCGAAGCCGGGGTAAAAGCCGACGGCAGCGGCAACAGCGCGGCACTACTCGATATCCACGGCGGCACGCTAAACAACAACGGCAGCGTCAGCTCGCAAGGGCGTTTGAACACCGATCTGCAACACCTCAACAACGCCGGCAAAACCATCGTCGCCGTGGGCGATGCCAGCGTAAAAGCTACCACCCTCGACAACCGTGGCGGCACGCTCGTCGGCCAGAAAACCCTCACCGTCACCGCCGACAACCTCGACAACCGCGCCGGCACCCTCGCCAGCAACAAAGCCCTGAGCCTCACCCTGGCCGACACCCTCAACAACAGCGCCGACGGCCTGCTGCTGAGCAAAACCGACGGCCTGACCCTCACCGCCAAAACGCTGAACAACGCGGGCGGCACCGTGCAGGCGGACGGCAGCGCGCTGACCATGACCGCCAACCACGCCGACAACAGCGCCGGTACGCTGCGAGGCGCGAGCGTCGTCCTGACCGCTGGCGCCCTCAGCAACCAGGGCGGCAGTCTGCTGGCCAAAACCGAGCTCACCGTTAACGCCGCCAGCTTGAACAACAGCGACGGCACCGTTGGCGCCAACACCGTCGGCCTGAACCTCGGCGGCCACCTCAACAACGCCGATGGTCTGGTCGAATCTGCCACCGCCTTGCAACTCAAAGCCGGCAGCGTCAGCAACAGCGGCGGCAAGCTGCGCGCCCTCGGCCGCAGCGGCACCAGCGCGTTTGAAATAGGCGGCCTGTTCAGCAACGATGGCGGCCTGGTCGAAGTCGGCAACGCCACCCTCAGCCTCACCAGCGCCAGCCTCAGCAACCAACTCGGCACCGTGCGCCACCTCGGCAGCCAGTTCGCCCTTACGCTCACCGACGCGTACAGCGGTGACGGCTCGCTGCTGAGCCAAGGCGACCTGACGGTGATCGCCGCGCGCCTGGAAACGGGCGCAAAGGCGGTGTGGACTATCGGCGGCAATGCCGACTTCACCGTGAGCGGTGTGTTCAGCAACCGGGGGGCACTGACAGCGGGCAAAGGTCTGATTGCCCGAGCTGAAAGCCTGCAGAACCACGGCACATTGGGCGCGGCAGGAACGCTGCGCCTTGAAGGCACAAGCCTGCTTAACGACGGCGGGCTGATCTTCAGCGGGCAGGACATGACGCTGCGCCTCGACCGTTTTACCAACAGGTCGGCAGACGTGTTCAGTCTGGGTCGGCTCAGCATCGCCAAAGACGACAGCGACAACCTGCTCAGCCTGTTGGAAAACCGCTCTGGCAGCATCGAAAGCACGGGTGACATGAGCCTGCGGGCGGCTGTGCTCACCAACCGCAAAGACCTGTTCCGCACCGAAAACACTCAAATTCACGGCTGGGTCAGCGTCAACTGCTTCGACTGCGGCGGCGGTCACCACAACGTCGATTACATCGCCAGGGAGGTTTTCGAAACCAGCGTTGTTGAAGACTCGGCGGCTGCGCGTATCAGTAGCGGTGGCAACCTGGATATTAAGGGCGGCGAGCTCGCCAACCACTACAGCACCATCGCCGCCAGCGGTGCCATTTCCATCACCGCCACTAGCCTGGAAAACATGGGCGCCACCACCGGCACGTTGGAGCGCGTGCGCCGCTACAACACCGGACGCATTTCCGATGGTTCGGATGAGCGCTTCCGCGACAACTACGTCGACCCTTACAACGCCCAGGGTTTTCCAAAGGTTCTGCCTGCCTACTTCGGCCGCTGGACGCTAGTCAGCGACATCGAAACCCAAACCCCAGGCGCTATCGCCGCGCCGGCCATTATCCAAGCTGGCGGCGCGGTCACCATCCAGGCCACCCAGCCCATCACCAACGCGTCCGTGATTGCCCACCAAGCGCCCCAGCTCGGCGGCGCGCAAGGCACCGACGCGGTAGCGGACGCCAGTCGGCCGGTGGTGGTGCAGCTCAACCCGCAGTTAGTGCCGGACGCCACCCAGCAACCGGTAACGCTGCCGGCCTTCAACTTGCCGCAAGGTCACAACGGCCTGTTTCACGTCAACACCGATAGCAGCCACCCATTCCTGGTGGAAACCAATCCAGCCTTTGCCTCGCTGCGCGGCTTCCTCAGCTCCGACTACCTGCTCAACACCATCGGCTACAACCAGGACGTAACTCAGCGCCGCCTCGGCGACGGCCTGTACGAGCAGCGTCTGGTTCAACAAGCCATTGCCGCGCGCACCGGCAAACGCTTCCTCGACGGCCTGAGTTCCGACGAAGCGCAATTCCGATACCTGATGGACAACGCCATCGCCAGCAAGACCGCGCTCAACCTGGTGCCCGGCATCGCTCTGAGCGCCGAACAAGTCGCCGCGCTCACCCATGACATCGTCTGGATGCAAGAGCAGGAAATAGACGGCCAGAAAGTGCTGGTGCCCGTGCTCTACCTCGCCCAGGCCACCGATCGCCTGGCACCTAATGGCGCTTTGATTCAGGGCCACGACGTCACGCTGGTCAGCGGCGCCGCGCTACTCAACAGCGGCACCCTGCGCGCCAGCAACAACCTGACCGTGAGCGCCGAAACCATCGGCAACGGCGGCCTGATGCAAGCCAACGAGCGCTTGTCGATGCTCGCCGCCGACAGCATTCACAACGCCCAAGGCGGCGTCATTGCCGGCAAAGACGTCAGCCTCACCGCGCTGACCGGCGACATCCTCAACCAGCGCACCGTCACCACCGACGCACGCCGCGGCAAAGGCTTTAGCCAGGTCACCAGCGTTGTCGATAACGCGGCCAGCATCGAAGCGGCCAACGATCTTCACCTTTCCGCTGGCGGCGACATCGTCAACCTCGGCAGCCAGTTGAAAGCGGGCGGCAATGCCGAGCTCAAAGCCGGTGGCGACGTGGTGATCGGCTCGGCTGAAGCCCAAGACAGCCAGATGCGCAAAGACAAACGCCACGCCTGGGAGACCAGCAGCACGTCGCAGTACGGCAGCGACGTGCAAGTGGGCGGCGATCTTCACGTCAACGCAGGCAATGACCTGGCCGTGATCGCCAGCGAGGTGAAAGCCGGTGGCGACGTCGCATTGCAAGCTGGCCACGACGTCACCCTCAGCGCCGCCGCCGACGAATCCAGCAGCGAGTACCGCTACAAAGGCAACGGCAAAAAGGTCACCAAAGAAACCAGCACCGTCCGCCAGCAAGCCAGCGTGATTGAAGCCGGAGGCGACCTGGAAGTCAGCGCGGACAATAACCTGATCATCAGCGCCAGCGAGCTAACGGCCGGGAAGGAAGCCTACCTCTACGCCGGTGAGCAACTGGCCGTTATCTCTGCCGAAGACAGCGACTACAGCCTTAGCGACAAATCGAAAAAAGGCTCATGGGGCCGAAAATCCGGCAAGCGCGATGAAGTAACCGATGTGCGCAACGTCGGCAGCGCCATCACCACAGGCGGCGACCTGACCCTGGAAAGTGGCGGCGACCAGCTCTACCGCAAAGCCACCCTCGACAGCGCTGGCGACCTGAGCCTCGACAGCGGCGGCGCCATCACCTTCGAAGCGGTAGCCGACAGCCACTCCGAAAGTCACGAAAAGAGCAGCAACAGCTGGGTGTGGACCAGCCTGGACAACAAAGGCCGCGTCGACGAAACCCTGCGCCAGAGCCAACTCAGCGCCAAGGGCGAAGTGCTCATCGAGGCCGTCAAAGGTCTGCACATCGACGTCAAGCAGATCAACAAAGAAACCGTCAGCCAATCCATCGACGCCATGGTGCAAGCCGACCCGAGCATGGCCTGGCTAAAAGACGTCGAAGCGCGCGGCGACGTCGACTGGCGGCAGGTCAAAGAGCTGCATGACAAATGGCACGACAGCCATTCCGGGCTGGGCGGACCGGCCACCATCGTCATTATCATCATCGTCGCCTACTTCACCGCAGGCGCGGCGTCCGGGCTGATCGGCACGCTCGCAGGCGGTGCCGGAGGTGGCGCTTTCGCTGCGGGTACGGCCGCCACGGTGGCCGCAGACGCGACCGCCGCCGGCTGGGCCAACGTCGCCGGCTCGGCCATGCTCACCTCAGCTGCTGGCACAGCCACCGTCAGCACCATCAACAACAAAGGCAACCTCGCCGCTGCCGCCAAAGAAACCTTCAACAGCAACAGCCTCAAGAACTACGCCGTCGCCGGCATAACCGCCGGCTTGACCGCTGGCATCTTCAACGACTGGACCGGCACCACCACCGGCCCGGCCCCAGCCCTCACCGACGCCACCAACGGCGCCCTGGCCAACACCGGCGCCGTCGGCGTCGCCAACGCCAGCGGCGGGCTCAGCAGCCTGCAAGGCGTTGGGCAGTTCGCCGCCAACCAAATGCTGCAAAACAGCACCTCGGCGGTGTTGAACAAAATGCTGGGCCGCGAAGGGAGCCTGGGCGACGCCCTGCAAGCCTCGCTCGCCAACACCTTCGCAGCCGCCGGCTTCAACCTGATCGGCGACCTGACCAGCGCAACCAACTGGGATTTCAAAGACGGCAGCCCCGCGAAAATCGCCCTGCATGCCGTCATGGGCGGTCTGGCAGCCGAAGCAGCGGGTGGCAGCTTCAAAACCGGCGCGTTGGCAGCGGGCGTAAACGAGGCCGTGGTCGATGCCCTGGCCAACCAATACGGCCAGATGGACCCCGACCACAAAAAAGCCCTGCTGGTGATGAACTCACAGCTTATCGGCGTGATGACCGCGACGGTTCAGGGTGGGGACGAGCAGGACCTGCAGACGGGGTCGTGGGTTGCGCAAAACAGCACACAATACAACTGGCTGCTGCATCACGAAGTCGAGGAGGCAGACAAAGCGCGAGCCGCCTGCGAAGGCTCGGCCAGTGCTGCTCAGGCCTGTAAAGACGATATCACCCGCGCGACCGATCAGCTGAGCAAACTGCGCGACCAACAGATGTACGACTACGGCCGGGCACTCCAGGAGAAAGCCTATGTAGAAGGGTGGGCGCGGCAAGACTACGAAGAAGGCATCAACGCCTACTGGGGAAATATCGACAAGAGCCAAGTGGTAGTCGGTGATCCTGCCGCTACACAGACCGGCTTTATCTTTCGAGAAATGACCTCCGGCGCCAAAGAAGCGGCCGGCACCTTGCCAGGCCGTGTGTGGGACACCGTTTCACACCCGCTGGACCTAATAAACGGCGTGTTCAACGGCGTAGTCAGCATCCCTGGCGCTACCGTCGACTGGATAACCAGCCCCATCCCCGCGCAGTCCATCGAAAGCGCACTCGACAACGTAGCAACGTTGCCCGCAGGGGCTACCGGCGGGATGCTGTTCGACAGCGCGACGGGACTGTTGGTCGCAGGAATTGGCGGAAAGCTTGTCGCCTGGGTTGGGGGGAAGTGGGTCGATTTTAAAGCGGCGCCTGTGGCGAATGGGGAGTTGCCGAAAGGGCAGGTTGGGGGTGTGCCGGTCGTAGTGGCAGACATAGCGGACAGGGGTTCAAAAGCGACAGGCCAGACCGGTGGGAACCTTGTTGTCGATGATGGCCCTAAGCTCCTGACTCACTCCCCAGCAACAAAGTTTTTCAAGGGTGATGAAGCGGCTCAGCACTTCGGAAAGCATGGCTCAGAGTTGATGGAGGCATTTGGCCGGAGCTCTTATAATCTTAAAAATTATCTAGATGATGCAAATCATGTGATTAAAAACGGAACATTTGTTCCGGAAATGAATGGTTATGTAAGGCTAATTGGCGGCGAGGGAAGTGCTAAATATGGGTTTGTAGGTCTGGATAAGGCGACAGGAAATATCACTACATTCCATATTAAGTCTGTAAGTGAGCTGGCAAGAAAAGCACCTAGTTTAGGGTTTTCTAAATGATCGTTAAGCGGTGTGAATGGATTTCTGAAGATGCGCAAGAGGCAATGCTGACAATTGGTGATGAAAATCTTGAGTGCGTTGCTTTTTCTCATCCATGCAGCATGCAGGTGGGGGATCGCCTGCGCGAGCCTTTGCTTGCCATCTTGATTAGGGGAGTAACCAAGGCGGAATCGAGTGCTCGGCCACTCTTGCAACGTTTAGGTGAAAGTTTTGCTCATGAGTTTCTGGCTGAGGTAATTGATCTAAAAGAGCGGTTAGTAATGGTTGGCTCGGTTGTCGTTGAATTAGATGACGTTTTGCCCGGAGAAATTAGGGTCGGCGATTTGATTTGGTTTTCCTGTGGTCGTCTTGACGTGATTTCTTAGTTGGCCAAAAGAAGCACGTACATCCTTAGAGCGAGGTCTTGCCTATGACGATCCATCAACCCTCGTCCAAAATCCTGTAAGTGAAATTCAGTCACAAATACCAGCGAACTCTCAAGGCCGAATAACTATGGGTGTTGCGGTAGTAGAAGATGCGAATGGTGTTCGCTCTGTTCTAGTCAGTACAAGTGAACCTCGGGGCTATCTCCGTCCTGGAGTGAGTTTGCAAGAAGGCGAGAAGGTAGTTGTTGGAACTGGCCACGCAGAAGCGGATATTGTCAGCTATGCTAACGCTAACGGATTGAAAGTTGTTGGTATCGGTGCGACAGGCCCTGTCTGTGCATCATGTCAGAACGTAATCGAGCCGACAGAGTTCAATAATAAATCTGTCCCCTTTTTTGCACTGATGCCGCCCGTTTGCAACACATCTACAAGAGACACGAAGTCGACTTTATCAATAAAGGAGTCTCCCGGGATGACATTCTAAATGTTGTGATGAATGCTCTTTAGCGTGGACAAGTTGTCGGGATCAATGGTTCGGCTAACGTTTATCGCATCACTTACAATGGTGTTGAACAAAATATTGCTGTTGGGGTTGGCTCAAACGGCTTCGTGGTTCGAGCTAATCCGGTCAGTTATTGGAAACCATTGCCATGATCAGGTTGAGACTAGCAAGTGAGTATTTGGCTGGGCCGATATTCTGCCCAGATCCGGATAGCATGGGGCACATTGATATTGAAGATCTGCCGATTTCTCAAGATTTGAGGGCCAAAATTAATAAATGGGACGGTGAGTATCAGGCGACATTCAACAGTGACTACCCACCAGACTCTGGTTTTACCACGTGTGAGGCAGAGCTTCGGCACATAGCCGAAGGGATGCAACTGGCCAAATCGATACAACAAGAACTAGAGAGTGATTATACGGTGGAGTACTGCCCATAGCCGATAATTAGTCGGTACAGAAGGGGGCGGGGAAGTAGCTACTACTGAGTAGAAAAGGGGACAGATTTATTAAGTTGGTTTAATTTAGAGTTCAATAATAAATCCGTCCCCTTTTTGCACAGTTCAGTCTGAAATGTCTGGATCACAAATCAAGCGACTCGCCAAGGATATGGAGAAGAATGGATTTGATCCGAGCAAGCCTGTTGATGCTTGGAGAAACGCTAGTACAGGGCGATTAGAAATCCAAGACGGCCATCATAGAACTGAGGCGGCCAAGAAAGCGGGCTTAGATAAGATACCTGTAGAGGTTTGGGAGTAATGCAATGACACGGCCATATCAAGCGGTTTTTATAATTCCTAATGGTGCGCGAAAACTTTTCGGCGAGGATGGGTGGGAGTTTATAAGTTCTAGCCGACTGTCAAGCGATTTGGCGGATTATTTGATAAATGTTTTCGGTCTTGAACTGGTCGAGACCTATTCTGGTATTAAAAAGTATTTTGGTCGTAAGATGGATATGCTGATTATTTGCGATAAAAACGGTAAAATTAGCAATTTATATTTGCGGCTTTATAATATATGTCCGGCGGACCTGGTTGAGATCTGTCACGCTTTTTCCAGCTTTAATGAGGTCGAAGTATTTATCCCTGATATACAAAAATAACGTAAACATCTCAAGATTTTATCGGATGGGTAATGCGGGAGCTAAGAGGAAAAAGGCGGATCTGTTAAGTTTATTTAATTCAGGGTTCAATAATAAATCTGTCCCCTTTTCCCCACACAAATAAAAATGACCCGGGATGGATTGCGCCATGGGAATGATCACAGTCGAAGTTTCTGCAGAAACACTACCTATCGCTCCAACGTTGTTGTGGAACGGAATCCATTTGTTTGATTTTTTTGCTTCAATTCGACTGATCCAATATTGTAAGTTAAATGATATCGCAATTCTTGGCATTGAAGGCTTTGAGGTCAAAGGAGCCAGTCGCAATCCAAATATGGATTGGATTATTGATTTCTCTGCGCTGTTGGATGAGGAGGGTTTCGTGGAGAAATCTAGTGACGAAAGCATTCATATTTTTGAATCTCTAATAACTACTGACCTGCTTTTTGAGTTTGTACTTCTAAAACTCGGTGCGAAATAGTGGTAACTATGGAGTAAAAAAGGCGAAAAGGGAGCAGATTTATTGAGTTGCTGTCCCTTTTTTCTTCAGGCCGACCTCGGTGGAGTGTCAATGAGTCTTATATGGTCGGAGGAAATTGATCCGATTCTAAGTAGAGGTATATCCCTAGAGAGTTTTGGGGTGCGGAACTGGGCCCTAGGTCGTGATGAGGCTTTACATGCTATTTATGAACTCAAGGCTCTCGGAATTGCGATTCTTGGAGGGGATGTATACAGATTGGTTGGCGAGAAAGCAGAGCAGACGTACGACAGTTGGTACTGCCGCCAAGAGCCCGATGAGTCTGATTCTGTTTTTTCTAAGCGCAGTTCAGATAAGGCAAAGAGTTATATTTTTAGCTGCCTAATGCCGGAGGCGGTTTTTGCGATAGTGCCTAAAATTTGATGGTCCGCAGAAAAGGGGACAGATTTATTAAGTTGCTCTAATTTAGAGTTCAATAATAAATCTATCCCCTTTTTTGCTTCCTGGTCAAACAAGCCCTTATTGAGAATGGTCATGGACTTAAAAAGAATTGGCGAGTCGGATCTTTTGTTGCAGTTAAGCTCCTGTGAGCTAGAGCTTCTTTCGGCTTGCCTCCGTGAGTCATTTGCTACATTGGACTCTCGGGAGTACCGCTTGAGAGTGGGGGGTTCCCGTGAAGGAGGCCTCAGCGATTGCATTGAGGTTGAAGGAGCTAATGGAAGCGGAAGGTTTAGATGTTTAGAAGAAAAGGGGGGCAGCTTTATTAAGCTGCTTTAATTTAGAGTTTAATAATAAATCTGTCCCCTTTTTTTCACACGTAGTTAGAATGACCGGGCGGGAGCTATAGTGCAAGTTTAAAATAAAAATGACCCGGGATGGATTGCGCCATGGGAATGATCACAGCCGAACTTTCTGCAGAAACACTACCTATCGCTCCAACCTTGTTGTGGAACGGAATCCCTTTGTTTGATTTTTTTGCTTCAGTTCGACTGATCCAATATTGTAAGTTAAATGATATCGCGATTCTGGGTATTGAAGGCTTTGAGATCAAAGGAGCCAATCGCATTCCAAATATGGATTGGATTATTGATTTCTCCGCGCTGTTGGATGAGGAGGGTTTTGTGGAGAAATCTAGTGGCGAAAGCATCAAAATTTTTGAATCTCTAATAACTACGGACCTGCTTTTTGAGTTTGTGCTTCTAAAGCTCGGTACGAAATAGTGGGAGCTATGAGGTAAAAGAGGAGAAAAGGGAGCAGATTTATTAAGTTGCTTTAATTTAGAGTTCAATAATAAAACTGTCCCTTTTCTTACTGCTTAATAAAGGAGGTCTCAAGTTTTATTTTAGGCGGCTACACCATTGGCGCTGATGGCGGTCGCCAACAGTTTGAGATAATAGTTGATCCCGGCGATTTGGTGATTCGCGAATTATTACTCTCGATTTCCATAGGCGCTGCAGTTGTCAAGATTAAGCCCGTGCCCGCACCTCAACTGGACCCTTATGAATTGGCGTTATATGCGGAAAACGGAAATTTTTTACTGATGCTTAGTGAGTGTAATGCAGAAGGTGATCATCGTGTCAGGACGTTAAATAGTCCTGGTGCGAAAAAAGAAATTGTCACTGTCAGCATTCTCGGTGAAAAATATCCTGTAACGGCAGCCACGCGGGACATAAAGCTGGTCGGTGCTGTTTTTACAGAATTTGCATTCACAGGAAATGTCTCAAAAGAGCTTATGGTCTAAAGGCAAATATTGAAAAAGGAAGCGAGAAGGGGCGGTTTTACTAAGTTGCTCTAATTTATAGTTTAATGATGCATCTGTCCTCTTTTCTATGAGGGCACGTTACTGAGTGCAACGCAGGTAAGGTGATTGGAACAAACGTCTCAGGCGCTCTAGCATCGGCAATCAAAACAAATTTTTGGGATAGTATGTTCAGACTGCTTTCCCGTACTAGTTAGGAATGATTATGGAGAGTAGAAAAGGGGACAGATTTATTAAGTTGCTCTAATTTAGAGTTCAAAAATAAATCTGTCCCCTTTTTTTGGATGGGAGCTATAGTGCAAGTTTCAAATAAAAATGACCCGGGATGGATTGCGCCATGGGAATGATCACAACCGAACTTTCTGCAGAAACACTATCTATCGCTCCAACCTTGTTGTAGAACGGAATCCCTTTGTTTGATTTTTTTGCTTCAGTTCGACTGATCCAATATTGTAAGTTAAATGATATCGCGATTATGGGTATTTAGGGCTTTGAGATCAAAGGAGCCAGTCGCATCCCAAATATGGATTGGATTGTTGATTTCTCCGCGTTGTTGGATGAGGAGGGTTTTGTGGAGAAATCTAGTGACGAAAGCATCCAAATTTTCGAATCTCTAATAACTACTGACCTGCTTTTTGAGTTTGTACTTCTAAAGCTCGGCACGAAATAGAAGTAGAAAAAGGGACAGAGTTATTAAGTTGCTCTAATTAGAGTTCAATAATAAATATGTCCCCTTTTTTGCTCCGTTCACTACCAGTACAATGCCGTTACCGGAAAGTCGTACGACGTAAAAATAACAACACCAGAACAGCTGCCGCCTCCGCTGCAGCCCGGAACAACTATTGAGTAAGCGTATATGATTGTTCGAGAAAATGGGCGCAATGATTCCGTAGAAGTATTTGGTATTTATTGGGTTGATGGTATGCGTTACTACTGGGTTGTTCCGTATGATGGTTACGGTGGTTTTGTAGTTCTGTCGGATTTGGAGGTGGACGTTATTGATGCGTCGTTATCTAGCAGTTTTGTTCTATGCAAAGATGGTGATGGGCTGGATATGATTCTACACTGGGCGGCTGAAGGTTTAATAGGTGACTTAGTAGAGCGCGACCCACTAGCAATGGAAGAGTTCCTGCGGCGGATAAAATCTTAGGAGAATAAAGGAGTGGAGCGCGTTTATTAAGTTGTTTTGGGGGAAGTGGAAGGGAGGGGGAAATTAATAAATTTCTCCATTTTAGAGAGGGAAAAGCGAAAGGGGGGCAGGTTTATCAAGTCGCTTTAATTTAGAGTTCAATTATAAACCTGCACCATTTTCACTTAATTCGCACGGTCAGTATAGAAAAAGGGACGGATTTATTAAGTTGCTCTAATTTAGAGTTCAATAATAAATCTGTCCCCTTTTTTGTCCCTGGCTTTTTGGATCCGAGGAATAAGCAATGAAAGTTGATAGTGATCTGGATCTTGAAATATTAGAGTATAGCGACAGTCGCTATGAAAGACTCACGATTGAAATCCAATATAAAGGCGAGCCGGTTGCTCAGTTAAATCAAGAGCTTGGGGCGGATAATCTTGAGTTGGAGATATTTGCTAGTCCTGATCAGGCAATGTTGAAAGTGCCTTTTTCTGGTTTTCTAGAGGCACTAATCCTAGCGGAAAAATTAATTTTGGATGAAATTTAATAGTAGAAAATTGGGCAGATTTATTAAGTTGCTCTATTTTATAGCGACAAAAGGGGGCAGATTTATTAAGCAGCTCTAATTCAGAGCCGAATAATAAATCTACCCCCCTATTCTAAATCTATGCCGTCTCCGCCAATCGCGGCTAATCGCAATGCTGCTTTTTTGTAGGAGCCACCTTGGTGGCGAACCCTGGAACAGCAATTCTCTAATTTCGTTTGCAGGGTTCGCTAGCAAGCAAGCTAGCTCCTACGGGGCAGCGTAATGGTCTGGAATCCGCGTATTCGAGCAAATCTGATCTCGGCTAATCGCAACGCCGCCCAGCCGCCCCCACAGTGGATCACCAATCCCTGTAAGAGCAGCTTTAGCCGCGATCCCTATAACCAACAATCGCCCCCAAAACGCGCCCTCAATTCCCCCCACCCACCCGCTGCCAATACCCCGGCGAATACCCGGTCCACCGGCTAAACGCCCGCGAGAAACTTGCGGCTTCCGCGTACCCCAATCGCTGCGCCACAGCGTTCACGTCCAGCCGCGATTCGCTCAGTAGCCGTTTGGCCAGGCGTTTTTTTATCTGTTCATTTAGTTGTTGAAACGAGTGCCCTTCACTGGCCAAACGTCGGTGCAAGGTGCGTTCAGAAAGCCCTAAGCGTTCGGCGACGGTGCGGCAGGCGAGCAGGGTGTCGGGGTGGGCCATGAGGATGGTTTGGACTTGGCCGGCCGTGGGGCCGTTGGTTTGTGGGTGGGCGATTTCCTGGCATTGCGCTTGGCACCATTGCCCAGCCTTGTAGCTGGGCGTCGATGTGAGCTTGGGGCAGGGGGCTTTGCAGTTCCTGGGTGGAGAACAGAATGCCGTCGCGCTCGGCCGACACGCTAACGCCGTAGGGGAACGCGCTGTGCGCTACGCGGCCGCTGGCGGTCATTTCCACGGCCAGGGGGGTGGCTTGGCGTTTGAGCAGTTCGCTGGTGATTTGCAGCGAGCCTGCCAGGCCGCGTTCGACGACGAAGGCGCAGGTGTCGCGGGGCAATACGCTGGAGTCGAACAGCAGCCACATGCCGCGGCGGTCGCGTTCCAGGCGGGTGGGGCAGAGGGTGAGTGCCATCAGTTGGAAGCGGCTGAAGGAGGCGAAGGCTTCGAGCAGGGTGCGGCTGGCGAGCATGGTGAAGCCGAGCAGGCCAAGCGAGGTCAGGTGGTAGCGCTGGCCGGCGAGAAAGCCCAGCCCGGGGCGGTCGCAGTGTTCGAGCAGGTTTCGGATGACGGCGAGTTCTTGCCAGGCTTCGATCTGGGCGGTGCTGGTGTGCACGTCGACAAGGGTGATGGCGCTGCCTTTCAGGCAACTGCAGGCGTCGAGCCCTTCGGCCTGGGCGGTGTCGAGCAGGTAACGCACGCCGGTCAGGGTGCGGTGTTGGCGCCAGTTCATGGGGCGAGCCTCTTGTTGTTCTGGCATTTCTTATAGTCCAACCGCTGGCAGTGTTCATCATGAAATGGCAGGAATGATCATGGAGCCGCCTGCTCAGCCGTCCCATGCTGGGCCCACCTGATCGCAGCGAGAACAACAAAAAATGAGCGAATTCATCTACACGCTACCCAGCAGCAATCCACCCGGCCGTTATGAACATTTCAGCGCGACGCCAACCACTGGCGCGCTGGGCGCCGATGTCGAGGGGCTGGATTTACGCGCGTTGAACGCCGAAGGTTTTGCCGAGTTGCGCCAGGCGCTGCTCAGTCACAAGGTGCTGTTTATCCATGGGCAATCGCTAAGTGTCAGCGACCTTGAACGGGTGACGCAGCAGTTCGGTGAGTTCGGCCGCGAGCCCTACGTCACGTGCATGGAAGACCATCCACACGTGGTGCATGTGGTGAAGGAGGCGGACGAGAAAGCGCCGTTCGTGTTTGGTGGTGCCTGGCAAACGGACTGGACGTTCCAGGAATGCCCGCCCGCTTTCACGTTGCTGTACGGCCACGACATTCCGGCCTACGGCGGTGATACCTGTTTCGCCAATCTGGCGCTGGCGTATGAATGGCTGTCGCCTGGCATGAAAGCGCTGCTGGCGCCGCTGGAAGCCGAGCACAGCCCGGAGCGCGCCTACGGGAAAAACGCCAATCACAACGCGCTGTTGGAGAACATGCAGATCCGCTATGGCAGCGACGCCTCCCACGAGGCGCGCAGTCATCCACTGGTGACGCGCCACCCGGAAACCGGCAAGCAGGTGTTGTTTATCAACCCGGCCTACACCTCGGGCATCAAAGGGTTGCGCCCGCCCGAGGCGCAGCCGTTGCTGGATTATTTGTTCAGCCTCGCCACTTCCCCAGCCTTCACCTGCCGCATGCGTTGGCGCCAAGGCACCTTGGCAATTTGGGATAACCGCAGCACCTGGCATATGCCGATTTCCGACTACCACGGCATGCGCCGCGAGATGTTCCGCACCACGGTAAAGGGCGAGGCGCCGACGCGTTAATGCTGGGCGAACATACCCGCGAACCAGGCGCGCAGGCGGGCGAGGCCGTCGGGGATGAAAGGCCGCGTCTGGCATTCATAAGGCGAAACCAGCTGCGGCAGCATGTAGCTGAGTTCGCGCTCTGAACTGGTACAAGGCAGCGCGGCGGGTTCCTCGGTGGGGTCGTGCCAGGGCGACACGGCGTCGTTGAAGGTCAGTGTGCGCATCACGCGTCTCCTTAGAGGTCCAGAACCAGTGGCTGAACGCCGTTTTTGCTGTCGGCCGGCACGGCGCAGCAGATCAGCACCATGTCGTCGTCGGGCAATTGGGCGGGCGGGTTGGGGTAGTGCACCTGACCGCTGATGCGCCGGGTGCGGCAAGTGCCGCACGAGCCGCCGCGGCAGCTGAACTCGGGGTTCAGGCCACGGCTTTCGGCCAGTTCCAGCAGCGTGCCGCTTTGTGGGGTCCAGCGTGCTTCTTTGGCGGAGTTGGCAAAGTACACCGGCACAGGCGCGGTGGCGGGCGGCGGTTGCACGAGCGTGGCGCGCTGCTCGTCGCCTTGGCGGCGCAAGGTGGAGGGGCCGAACGCTTCGGCATGGATGCGCGCGTCGGGGATGTTCAGTCGGCGCAGGCCGTCGTAAATATTCTGGGTAAAACTCGCCGGGCCGCAGAGGTAGAAGTCGTAATCGTCTAGCGGCAAACGGGCTTTGATCTGGGCAATGCTCAACCTGCCGGCCAGTTCAAAGTCCACGCCCAACGTCGCCTGTTCGCCGGCAGTGCTTAGCGCGCGTGTGAGGTGGAGCAGGCCATTGGCGCGCTGTTGAAGGGCTTGCAGTTCCAGCTGAAAGGGCAGGTCGGCCAGGCTTCGGCCGCCTTGAAACAGGTGCACCGGTTGTTGCCGTTGGCCGCTGCTGATCTGGGCGACCAATTCACGCGCCATGGACAGCAGCGGCGTAATGCCGACGCCCGCACCAATCAACACCACCGGCCGCGCAGCGTCGGTTTTCAAGGTGAAGCTGCCGAGCGGATGGCGAATCTCCAGCACGTCACCGAGCTTCAGTTGCTCATGCAAGTGCCGCGACGCCGGGCCCTGGGCTTTAACGCTGATTCGCACATGCCCATCGGCCGGCGCGCTGGACACGCTGTAGGTGCGCACCACGCTGTCGCCATTGCCGAGGTGCAAGCGCACGGGAATATGTTGGCCGGGCAGAAAGCTCACGGCGCCGCCGTCCACGGCCTCCAGGTACAGCGAGCGAATGTCGTGGCTTTCCTGTTCTACACGGGCGATGCGCCACGGGTGCCATTGCTTGCGCGCTTCGGTCTGGCGCAGGCGCTGGTTGGCGTCGGCCCAGGTTCCGGTCATCAGGCTGGTGGGCGCGAAACTCTGGAACTGCCAGCGCAGCGACAGCGCTGCCGGGCGCCGCACCACCTGCTGCACGTCGAAGGTCCACAGCCGTTCCGCCCCTTCAAAGGCGGTGATCAGCGGGCTTTCCAGCACCAGTTCGGTATGGCCGCTCAGTTGCAGCACATCGCCCGTGGTGAAGTCGACAAACAGCAGCCCGGCCTGCGGGTTGGTTTGCAGGTTGCCCAAGGTGTTGAAGTGCAGGTTGCCGGCGTAGTCGGGAATGGTCAGGCGGTTGCCTTCCACCTGAATAAACCCCGGCCGGCCGCCACGGTGCGACACATCCACCGAGCGTTGACCGTCTTCATGCACCACGTAGCTGGCGACAAAAAAGGTGTCGGCGTTGGTGATCACGGCCGTGGCGTCGGCATCCAGTGCGGTGAAGTCCTGACGTGCCGGTTTGCCGGCCGCGTCATCGGCAACGCGGGTGTAAGCGCGCTGTTGGATGTACTGCGGGCAGTTGCCAAAGGCGTGCTCCACGGCGATATCCAGTTGCTGCTGGGAGGCGCGGGTAATGACGCCATTGATGCGGTTGCGCCGCCTGGTATGCAGCTCAATGCCCAGCAGGCCCAGCGCGTTGCCGGCTTGCAGGCCGGAGGCAGCGGGGTCTTGCGGATCCAGAGCGGTGTTCAGGCTCAGTTGCTTGGCATCGGCGGAGTGGGCAAAGCCAGGCTCGCCTTCCAGCAAAGTCGCCCAGGGTCGGCCGACATCGTCCACGGCGCCGACGATCATGAACGGCAGCTGCTGGTAAAACTCGCGGTGCTGGTCGGGCATGTAGTCGCGAATAAATTTCTGGCCGGCGACTTCCATGCGCTCGAGCACGCCCACTTTCTGCTGCAGAACGCGTTCGCCGTCATGCCAGGGCGAACGGCGGTGTTTGGGCAAGGTTTCCATGGGCGATCCTCCTTGTGAGCTGCCGGGCTGACCGGCAGCGGGGCGCGACGATCAGTTGGCGAGCAGGCCGGCGGCGGTCGGCGGCATCGGCACAAAACCCGGCAGCGCTTCCACTCGCGCCAGCCACGCGCGCAAGTTCGGGTAGGCCTCCAGCGACACGTTGCCCTCTGGCGCATGGGCGATGTAACTGTAGTTCGCGACGTCGGCGATGCTCGGCTCGGCACCGGCCAGGAAGGCGGTGTTGGCCAGTTCCCGTTCCATCATGGCGAACAGGTTGTGGGCGCGGTTGATCACTTCCTCGGCATTGAACGAGGCGCCGAACACGGTCACCAACCGTGCCGCTGCCGGCCCGAATGCCACTTGCCCGGCGGCCACCGACAACCAGCGTTGCACGCGCGCGGCGGCAGCGGGTTCTTCACTCAGCCAGCGGCCTTCGCCGTAGGTTTTCGCCAGGTACACCAGAATGGCGTTGGAGTCGGCGAGCACGGTGCCGTTGTCGTCGATCACCGGCACTTGGCCGAACGGGTTGAGCTTGAGAAATTCCGGTTGCTTGTGCGCGCCTTTGGCCAGGTCGACAAACACCACCTCGGTCGGCAGGTTCATCAGCGACAGCATCAGCTGCACGCGGTGGGCGTGGCCGGAGAGGGGAAAGTGGTAAAGGGTGATCGGCTGCTGTGGCATGGGGTGCACTCCGCTGGAGGGGGCGTCGACTGAATGTGACGCTGTGCAGGCATGCTGCGCGCGCCGGCCGTTGAGCAGAATCGCCACGCCGGGCAATGCAGAATTTCAGTTTGCGAAATAACCGGCGGCGTTTAGGGGCGAAAGGCCGGATGGGCGCGCAGGCGCGGGGCAATAAAGTCGATAAAGCTGCGCACCCGCCCGTTGGCTTTGCGCCCTTCGCGGTAGGTCAAGTGCACGGGCAACAGCGGCGCCGGGAAGGCCTGTAGCACCGGTTCGAGCGAGCCGTTTTGCAGTTCCTGGTGAGCTTCGTAGCGCAGGCAACGAATCAGCCCCAAGCCACACACCGCTGCCTGAATGGCGCCTTGTTGCGTAGAGCAGGTGAGCACCGGCGCGGTTCGCACCGAGCGCGTCCCGCCTTCAACAGGCAGGCGCCACTCCGAACCCTGGGCGGTGGCGCTGGCCACCAGGGTGCGGTGATTTTTCAAGTCTTCAGCGCTCTGGGGAACGCCCCATTGCGCGAGGTAAGTCGGCGCTGCACAAATGATCGGCCGCACCTCGCCGACCTGGACGGCAAAGCCGGTGGAATCGGGAAGATGGCCCACCACCAGCGCCACGTCGATGCCGTCATCCAGCAGCTTGGGCAGGGTTTCGTGCGCCTGGGTCAGCAGTTGCATGTCGGGGAAGGCGTCGAGGTAGTCCGTCGCCAGCGGCATAAATACTTGATGGGTCATCAGCAGTGGCATCGACACCGTCAGCCTGCCGGCGGCGTCGCTGTGCAGGCCGCTGGCGGAGCGTTCGGCCTCGGCGGTTTGCGCAAGAATCAA
The DNA here is from genome assembly GCF_979258585.1 of Pseudomonas sp. AC136. Classification (NCBI taxonomy): domain Bacteria; kingdom Pseudomonadati; phylum Pseudomonadota; class Gammaproteobacteria; order Pseudomonadales; family Pseudomonadaceae; genus Pseudomonas; species Pseudomonas sp. AC136. The sequence continues at coordinate 1,494,150 of NZ_OZ409865.1, read as the reverse complement.
CTGGCAGCGCTCGGCAAATTGTTCACCCACGGCACTCAGGGTCACGCCACGCGGGCTGCGCTTCAACAAGGTGGCGCCCAGTCGCGCTTCCAGTGCCGCCACCGTGCGCATCAGGGTGGCGGTGGACACCTTCAGCTCACGCGCTGCTGCCGCCAGGCTGCCGGTGCGGGCCACGGTGGCGAAGGCGTGCATCTGTTGGTGGCGGTTGGGCAGGGTGCTCATGGCGTTACGAGGCGCTGAGCTGTTGCAGCGCCGGGTCGTTCACCAGGCGCTCGTAGCAGTGGTCGACAAAGGTGCGCACCTTGGCCGACACCTGCTTGCCGCCCTGGTACACCAGGTGCACCGGGATGGGCGCGGTGGCGAATGCGCTGAGCACAATTTCCAGCTCGCCCTTGGCGACCGCTTCGGCCACTTGGTACGACAACACGCAGGTAAACCCCCAGCCCATGCGTGCGGCGTTAATGGCCGCCTGGTTGGAGCTGACCACCAGGCGCGGCGTCGGCGTCACGCTCTGGTTGCCGTCCGGGCCGGTGAAATACCAGTGGGCTAACAAGGTGCTGGCCGACGACATCACCACCTGCGCGCCGAGCAAATCGTCCGGCTTTGTCGGCCTGCCGACGCGGTCGAGAAAGGCCGGCGCGGCGCACACCACCGGGCGAATGTCGCCGACCTTCAAGGCATTGAAGTTGCCTTCGGGTAACTGGCCGATGCGCAGGCCCACGTCGACACCTTCGTCGGCCATGTGCACCAAGCGATCGACCAGCAGCGCGTTCACCGACACCTGCGGGTGCGCGGCCAAGTAACTGGTGATCAGCGGAATCACGTACAGCTCGCCGAACATCACCGGCGCCGTCACCGTCAGGTTGCCGCGCGCACGCAGGGCGCTGCCGGCGGCCAGTTCCTCGGCTTCTTCAAGCTCGAGCAAGATGCGTTTGCAGTCTTCCACATAGCGCCGCCCGGCTTCGGTAAGCCGCAGGCTGCGGGTGTTGCGCGCCAACAGCACGGTGCCCAGCCGGCTTTCCAGCGCGGCGATGGCGCGGGTGGCGCTGGGCGGCGACATGCCCAGCAGCTTGGCGCCGCCGGCAAAGCTCTCGGCCTCGGTCACGGCCAGCAGCACCTTCATTTCCTGAAATCTATCCATGACGACATCCGGCTTGGCGAGTAGCAAAGAGTAGGGGGTTGCAACGGTATTGTCCGCCGGCCACCGTCAGTGGCCGGCCAGGTGCTGCTCGGCAATGCTCACCAGCAGATTGCCCGGCGCGGACAGCGGCGCCGTGGCGCTGTGGATCACCAGGGTATTGAAGTAGATGTCTTCTTTGAGCGGCAGCAATTTCAGCCCCGGCCATTCAAAGGCTTCTAGGGCGATGGGGTCGACAAGGCCGACGCCGGCACCGCTGACCACCAGCGAGGCGATGGTCAGCGTGTACGGCGTTTCAATGGTGATGCGCAGGGCCTTGCCGGCTTCGGCCATCACGCCATTGAGAAAGCGTTGGGTCGAGTCGGTAGACGACAAACCCAGGTACGAATAGTCGGCCAGATCCAGCACCGACACCTCGCTCATCGCCGCCACGGGATGATCCACCGGCACCGCCAGCAAGGCGCGGCGCCGGGCGATGCTGCGGGCGACGATACCGTGGGTGTCGATCTCTTCGGCGGCAAAACCGATGTCGCAGCGGCCGCTGGCGATCAGTTCCCGGACCTCGTTGGAGGAGCAGATATCCAGACGCACCGAAAGGTCGGGCAACTGGCGCTGCAACTCGGCGAGAAATTTCGGCATCGGCCCGTAAGCCATGGCAGGCAGGCAGGCGATAGAAAGCAAACCGCTGCGGCCTTCGCGCAGGCTTTTGGCTTTTTTCTCCAGCTGATCCATGCCGGAGTAGAGCTTTTCCACGTCGACGAATAGCGACTTGGCTTCCGGCGTTGGCCGCAACCGCGACGATTCGCGCTCGAACAGTTTGAAGCGCAAGTTGCTCTCCAGCTGGGCAATCAGGCGGCTGACCACCGGCTGCGAGGTGTGGATCATTTCGGCGGCGCGCACGGTACTTCCAGTGACCATAACCGCCCGGAAAGCCTCGATTTGTCGCGGGTTCATCGCTTACCTATATCAATAATGAATTGATGCAAGACATCTTCGCATTGGAAGTTATACGTGCAATGCGTCAATTTCGGAACCCTAAGAACCTGGCACGCCAAAGGCCCTCCGTGAAATCACTCTTTCTGCCCGCTGACCTTCGCCCCATTCGCGCGCTTATGCCCGAGTTCACGGCGCTGAATATGTCGGTTCACCATGCGTCCACGCTGACCTTCACCTCGGCGCGCAGCTTTTTGAACCGTTCGGAGCGCATGTTCGACGGCTTCAGCTACGGCCTGTACGGCACGCCGACCGGGCGGGCGCTGGAAAAGCAGATAGCGACCATTGAAGGCGGCGAGTTCAGCTTGCTGGTGCCCTCAGGGCTGGCTGCCGTCACGCACCCGATGCTGGCCCTGCTCAAGCAAGGCGATCACGTGTTGCTGGCCGACTGCGTGTACGGCCCAACGCGCGAGCTGTGCACCTCGCTGCTGGCGCAGTACGGCATCACCCACACGTTTTTCCCGGCCGACGCGGCCACTATCGAACCGTGGCTAACGCCTTCAACGCGCCTGGTGGTGCTGGAGTCGCCGGGCTCGTACACCATGGAAATTCAGGATATTTCGGTCATCTCAGCACAAGCGCACAAGAACGGAAGCCTGGTGTTGATGGATAACGCATGGGGTTTTGGGCAGATCAACTGCTTCGAGCATGGCGTCGACATCGTCAGCACCGCGCTGTCGAAATACGCCAGCGGCCACTCCGATGTGTGCATGGGCGTGTGCACGGTGAAAGACCGCAAGCTGTTCGAGCGCCTGAAAACAGCGTTCATGGCGCTGGGCACCGGCGTTGCGGCGAGCGACGCGTACCTGGTATTGCGCGGCTTGCAGACGCTACCGGTACGTCTGGCCGAACACGCCAGACGCGGTTACCACATCGCCAAATGGCTAATAGGCGTCGAGGCCGTGGAGCAGGTATTTTTCCCGGCACTGGAAAGCGACAGCCAGCACGAGCGCTTCAAGCGCTACTTCAGCGGCGGCAACGGCGTGATCAGTTTGACGCTCCGTGAAACCGATCAAGCCCGCATCGAGCGCTTTGTCGATAGCCTGAAGCACTTCCAGATCGGCGCCAGTTGGGGCGGTACGCAAAGCCTGGTGGCCTTGGCCAACATCAGCGCCAGCCGCACCTCGGTGCCGTGGAAACAATCGCCATGGATCGTGCGTCTGCACATCGGCCTGGAACCCTTGGACCAGTTGCAGCGCGACCTTGAGTTGGCGCTTGCGACGCTTTCGAAAAAATAACCACAGGGCAGCACATACGATGAACAAGGTCTTGGCACTCGCTCCGCTATTGTTGGTGGCTCAACTGGGGCTGGCGCACGCCGCCGGCACGTTGGACAAAATCAAAGCGACCGGCGCCATCACCCTCGGCACGCGAGAGGCTTCGACGCCGTTCAACTTCATCGACGACAACGGCAACCATGCCGGCTTCGGTTGGGAGATTTCCCAGCGCATCGCCCAGCGTGCACAGCAGGAGCTGGGTTTGCAGGCTCTCCAGATCAACACCCTCAATCTCACGCCGCAAACCCGTATCGCCCTGGTGGCTAACCAAACCGTTGACCTGGAATGCAGCTCCACCACTAACAACACCGAGCGGCAAAAACAGGTGGCGTTCTCCAATACCTTTTTTGTCGTTGGCACGCGCCTGTTAACCCGCAAGGATTCCGGCGTTCACGACTTCGCCGACCTGGCCGGCAAGTCGGTAGTGGTTGAAGCCGGCACCACCTCCGAACGCCTGCTGCGCACGTTGAACAGCGAGAAAAACCTCGACATCCGCATCCTGTTATCGAAAGACAACATCTCAAACTTCACCACCGTCGAGACGGGCCGCGCGGTGGCTTCGATGGGTGACGACATCATGTTCTACGGCAACATCGCGACCGCGAAAAAGCCCGAGCTGTGGACCGTGGTCGGCACGCCGCAGTCGCTCGAAGCATACGGCTGCATGCTGCGCAAGGATGACCCGGCGTTTAAAAAACTAGCCGATGAGGTGATCGTTGGCATGCAGAAGTCTGGAGAAATGCACCAGCTCTACGACAAGTACTTCAACACCCGAATCAACGTGAAAGGCGGCTTGCAAATACACGCACCGCTGTCGGCCGAAAACGCGCAGCTCTACCAGAATCCCAACGACCGGGCGCTTCAGTAAGCCTTTCAGGACCGCACGTTTATGAACTACAGCTGGGACTGGAGCTTCTTTTTCAAACCCTCTATCACGGGCGAAGGCCTGTATGGAGTGCTCCTGGCTGAGGGCGTGCTGTGGACGCTGGCGCTTTCGTTGTTGTCGTGGGGCTTGGCGTTGGGGCTGGGCACGCTCACCGGCATGGCCAGAGGTGCGGCTAACCGCGCGCTGCGTTGGACTGCGGCGGTCTATGTGCACTGTTTTCGCAACACGCCGCTGCTGGTGCAGTTGTTTCTTTGGTACTTCGTGGTGCCGGAGCTGTTGCCGACAACGTGGGGCGACGCGCTGAAGCAGATGAACCCGATGCTGAACCAGTTCCTCAGCGTGGTGATGTGCTTGACGCTGTACACCACGGCGGGCGTGGCAGAGCAGGTGCGGGCCGGGCTGCAATCGGTGTCGGCGGAGCAGGCGATGGCGGCGCGGGCCATGGGGTTCGGGCGCTGGGGCGTGTACCGGTTTGTGCTGCTGCCGCAGGCGTTTCGCGTGGTGCTGCCGTCGTTGACGTCAGACTTTATGAATGTGTTCAAGAACTCGGCGGCGGCCTTGACCATCGGGCTGATGGAATTGACCGGCCAGAGCCGGCAGATCAGCGAGTTTTCCGGTCAGCCGTTTGAGTCGTTTATTGCCGCCACGTTGATTTACATGGGCATCACCTACGCCGTCGTGCTGCTAATGCGCCACCTGGAAATGAAGACGGCGGAGCCCGAGCTGCGCGAAGCCGGGGCGCTGCGGTGAGTTACGAATTTGATTGGAGCGGCATCGTGCCGGCGCTGCCTTATTTGTGGCAGGGCCTGCAGACCACGCTGCTGCTGGTGGCCGTCGCGCTGGTGCTGGGTTTTTCGCTGGGCTGCGTGCTGGCCGTGGTGCGAATTTACGGGCCGAGGCCGCTGGCCAAACTGGCGGCGGGCTACGTCAATCTGTTCCGCGCCATTCCGCTGATTTTGACGATTTTCTGGATGTTTTTTCTGATGCCGTTTGTGCTCAGGGCAATCACGGGCAACCCCTACCTGACGGTGGGGGCGATGTACTCGGCGATTATCGCGCTGGTGCTGGCCGAGTCCGCCTACTTCTGCGAAGTGGTGCGCGCCGGCATCAACAGCGTGAGGGGCGAGCACATGGCGGCCGGCAAAGCGTTGGGCATGAGCACCTTGCAGTGCCTGCGTTTGATCGTGATGCCGCAAGCGTTGCGCAACATGAGCCCGGCCCTGGTCAGCCAAACCATCGGGCTGCTCAAAGACACCTCGCTGGTGTACGTCATCAGCCTTAACGACTTTCTCGGTGCGGCCGGGCAAATGGGCCAGCGCAATGGCCAATTGGTGGAGTTCTATTTGTTGACGGCAGCGGTTTATTTAGTGCTGTGCAGTGCCGGTGTCGTACTGGTTAATTATTTACAGAAGAGGAACCGGCAAGCGATTTGAATCAGCTGCTTTGAATTAGCTGTTGTTGAACTCGCTAAGTTGAAACAACAAACAACGATAATTCGATACATAACGAGCGCCGCGCTAGCCAGCAGCGGACGCCAGCAACACCGCGGCTCGCAAGTCAGTCGCCTTTAACTTTCTGCCCAATTATTTGTGCACCCAATCCTTATATCCATTTCAGGAGAATCTGTTATGGCGAGTCTTTCGCGCGCCTATGTTTTGCCCACGGCTGATCATTTCGAACAGTCCAAACAGACTCAAGTAATCGGTGGTTTAGCGCCTTGGCGCGAACGATTGGCTAAACAGATGATTGCGGAAAACCTCGGCTGTCGATTAACCGTTCCGCAATTGGCAGAGGCCTGCGCCATGTCGCGCAGCCATTTTTCCAGGGCCTTTAAACGCACCACTGGGCTGTCGCCGCAAGAATGGATTCACCAGCAGCGCATGGCTCAGGCCAAGCAACTGATTGCTAACTCCGACAAGAGCCTGACCCAGATCGGCGCTGAATGCGGCTTCTGCGACCAGGCGCATTTCTGCCGCACCTTTTTGAAAACCGAAGGCACCAACCCAAGCACCTGGCGCTCCGGTACGGCGGCGATTCAATACGCGTCGATGTAAACGCAGGGTAGGGCGCACGCATGTTCCGTGCGGCAATTGCGCCCACTGCGCTGTCTGTTCGTTGCCAAAGCGCGGTGCTAGAGTCGCGCCCCATGAAAATGGCCCGCCACACTCGCTCACTGACTGCATGGATGCTGTACGCCAGCGTGCTGTTCAGTCTGTTCGCGTGCGGTATTCATCACGGCCAGATGAGCGCGCTAAACCTCAGCGGCCTGGGCGGCGGCTTCTGCTCGGTGTCGACAGACAGCGGCGCAGGCGTGGAGCTGACCGGCTCGGACACGCAAAGTGTTCATCTCGATCAGGTCAGTTGCCCGCTGTGTTCCTCGTTTGCAGCCGCGGTGGCGGTTAATACCGGCGACTGGTCGCTGGATTTCATCCCCGCGCGCAGCGTCGCGCCCATCGTCGTTCGCAGCTTCGCGCAACCGCCCCCGCGCCTGAATTGGCCCTCGCTCAACCCCCGCGCTCCGCCCATCGCTTGAACTGCCTCACGCGCCTTGCCGCGTTTTGTTGACGTGCCGTTTCGCAAGAAACGTGCATTCGCTTATCTGGCTTTTCAGGATTTCCTTCGATGGCTTATTCGCCTGTTTTTTTCCGCTCGTTCGGCGGCCTGTTTCTGCTCGTTCCCGCCTTCACTTTTGCCGCCACGCCGGCCGATTCAACCCTGACCCTCGGCGCCGTTACGGTGACTGCACCCGATGCCGGCCCGCTGGCCAGCCGCAATATTCTCAGCTCAGTCGATGTGGTCGGCAGCGACATCATTGAAAAGCAGCCGGTGCAATACAGCTGGGAGCTGTTCAACCGCGTGCCCGGCGTGATGCTCACCCAATTCAACCAGGGCACCACCTCCGGCAAATTGTCGTTTCGTGGCTTCAATGGCGAGGGCGAAGTGAACGCTGTGAAGCTGTTGATCGACGGTATTCCCAGCAACACCAACGACGGCAACATGCCCTTTATCGACATGGTGTTCCCGCTGGATATCGACAGCATCGAAGTGGTGCGCGGCACCAACGACCCGCGCTACGGCCTGCACAACATCGCCGGCAACGCCAGCATCAACACCCGCATCGGCGGCAACGAGGGCAAGCTGCGGGTGCGTTACGGCAGCTTTGATACCCAGGAAGTGCAGGTGGTCAAAGGCCTCGAAAGCGGCAACTGGAGCCAGAACTATTTTCTCGCCTACCAGCAAAGCGACGGCTACCGCGACCATGCCAACGCCGACCGCCAGAGCTTCGCCGGCAAGTGGTTCTACACCGCCGATGAAGACGCCTGGCGCGCCGGCTTGATCCTGCGCCACTACCAGGGCGACGCCGACGAAGCCGGTTACCTGAACCGGCGCGATGCCCATGACCACCCGCGCGATTCCTATGCCAACAACGCCACCGATCAAGGCAACCGGGAAATGAACCAGGCCAGCCTGCACCTGGATATCAACCTGGAGCACGACCTGTCGTGGGCCAGCAAGGCCTACCTCAATACCTTCAAAGATGAGCGCTGGACCCAATACTGGCGCAGCGTTTCCCAGCAGGAACGGGTGGCCGATGAACGTCAGTACGGCGCCCTCAGCACCCTGACCTGGCGCCCGGACGTGGAACACCTGCATGGCTTCGCCTTGGAAGGTGGCGCCGACGTGCAGCGCCAGGAGAACGAAAGTCGCCGCTACCGCACCACTCAGCGCGTACGCAGCGCGCAAACCCGCGACCAGCAGTTCGATCTGGATGTGGTCGGCGGCTATGTGCAGGCGGTGATCGAGCCCGTGGAGTCGCTGAAAATCATCCCGGCGTATCGCGTGGACAAGGTGTACGGCGACTACAGCAACGCGCTCACCGGCGAGCGCGCCGACGTCAACGACTACGGCCTGATCCGCCAGCCAAAACTCAGCGTGGTCTATGCCCCATGGGAGCACGCCAGCCTCTACGCCAACTGGGGCCGTAGCTTTCAGATCGGCGTCGGTTCGGCCAGCTACCGCCTGGCCAGCCAGCGCGACGACCTCAACCCCTCGATCAACGACGGTTGGGAAACCGGGCTGAAATTCAACCCGACGCCGTGGCTGGACGGGCGCATCGCCTACTGGGAACAAAAGGCCTCGGACGAGGTGCAACGCAAGCTCAACGATGCCGTCGGCGACTCGGAAAACGTCGGCGAAACCCTGCGCCGTGGCTACGACATTCAGCTCAATCTGTACCCCACCGAGGCCACCAGTGTGTGGCTGTCGTACTCGCGGCAGTTCTCGGAAATTCTCAAACCCAACCCCAACCTGCCCGCCAGCAAAGGCCAGGAAATGGACCACGTGCCCCATCACCTGTATGCCTTGGGTTCCACCTACCAGGCCAGCGAAGCGTTGCAGTTGTCGGCGTGGGTCAACGGGCAAAGCGACTACTACCTGGAACGCACCAACAGCACCGGCAAGTACGGCGACTTTGCCTTGCTCAACGTCGGCGCGAGCTACCGGATAAGCGCCGACGTGAGCGTGGATCTGCAAGTGAAAAACCTCACGGATCGCTACAGCGAATACGTGTGGTACGACGCCACCGCCAGCGTGCAGCAGTCGTTACACGCGCCCGCCGATGGCCGTGCGGTGTATGCGGGGCTGACGGTAGATTTCTAACGGGCGAGCCGGTAGCTGATAAGCAAAACTAATACGCCATCAGGTCTAATCATTAGACCTGATGGCCTTCAACAGCGAGGATTCAGCGGGCTGACCGACACTGGTCTTACATTTGCTGAGGAAAACGCCGTTGAAACACCGACTCCACGCCTTGATTCGCACGCTCCGTACCCTCGACGCTGCATGGGGCTGTTACGCCATGCGCAACCTCAAACGTCGCTGAGTCGGGGAGTTCCCATGTCATTGGTTTTGCCTGTTCTCGACGCCGAAATCGCCACCCTCGCGCCGGGCTTCTGCGCCCTGAGCATCAGCGTTGAAGCCGCTCCCATCACCCAGCCGCAGGTGGCCGCCGACGCCATGCGCAACGCCTGCGCTGCTGTAGCGGCCGGCGGCCCTGCGTGGGCTGACGCGCACCTCGCGGCATGGGCTGAAACGTTTCGCTTGTTCGGCGCCAAACCGCAGCGCACGCCGTGTTCGGCCGAAGCGCTGCGCAAGCGCGTGCTGCGCGACGGTGCGTTGCCGAGCATTGATCCGGTGGTGGATCTGTACAACGCCATCAGCCTGCAATTCGCCGTGCCGGTCGGTGGCGAAAACCTGGCCGCCTATGTGGGGCCGCCGCGTTTGACCGTGGCCGATGGCACCGAGCTGTTTGACACCTTCAAAGACGGCGCACCCGCCAACGAGGCGCCGGACAAGGGCGAAGTGATCTGGCGCGACGACATTGGCGTCACGTGCCGGCGCTGGAACTGGCGCCAAGGTGTGCGTACCCGCCTGGATTGCACTGCCACGCGCATGTGGTTTGTGCTTGAAGCGCTGCCGTCGATGCCGCGCGAAGCGCTGCAAGCGGCCGGCGATGCGTTGGTCGACGGGCTCGAAAAAATGATGCCCGGCGCTCGGGTAGACACACAGATGGTCGAGTTTTACTGAGGCATCTGTGTCTGGCAGGGCCCGTGGCCAACGTGATAATTCTTCGGCCTGCTCATTCGCTTGATAGGCGCGGCCCATGGCTTTCGACTTCCACCACCTGCTGCTGGTGCTCACCGTGTACACCCTCGGCGCCGCCAGCCCCGGCCCGAGCAACATGCGCATCATGGGCGTGGCCATGCACCGAGGGCGGCGCCCGGCGCTGATGCTGGCGGCGGGCATTATCAGCGGCTCGTTTTTCTGGGGCGTGATGGCGGCGTCCGGGGTGTCGGCGTTGCTGGCCAGCTACGCGCAAGCCATCGGTGTGCTGAAGATCATCGGCGGCGCGTACTTGTTATTCCTCGCCATTAAAGCCGGGCGCTCGGCGCTCACTTCGCAAGCGCAGCATGAACAAGCGCTGGCCGCCGCTCCGCCTGTTTGCGGCGCGACCTTGTACAGGCAAGGCTTGCTGATGCACCTCACCAACCCGAAAGCGATTCTGAGCTGGATCGCCACCATGACCCTCGGCCTGGGGCCGGGCGCCACATTCTCTACGGTGGCCGTCACCTTGGGCGCGTGCGCGGTGCTGAGCGTGAGTATTTTCGGCGGGTATGCGCTGATCTTCTCGACCGAGCCCATGGTGCGTGCCTACCGCCACGCGCGGCGCTGGATTGAAGGTGCGCTGGCATTGGTATTTGCGGCGGCGGGCATAAAACTGCTGTTAACCGGCGGCGTGGAGGGCAGGCCATGAAACCGATCACACTGGAAATTTCCAACGCACCAAGCGCCGAAACACAGCAGTTGATCCTCGATGGGCTGCGAGCCTTCAACCAAGGTGAAGTCGGTGCATCCGGCCATCAGCCGTTGGCCGTTCTGCTCCGCGCTGGCGACGCGGGTGGCGAGGTGCTTGGCGGCTTGAGCGGCTACACGGCGTGGGGCTGGTTGTTTATCGAAAAGCTCTGGGTGCCGGAAATGCTTCGCGGCCAAGGGTTCGGCGGCAAGCTGCTGGAAGCGGCAGAGCGGGAGGCGCTGATACGGGATTGCCATGGCGCGTGGCTGGACACCTTTAACCCCGAGGCGTTGGCGCTGTATCAGCGGCAGGGGTACGCCGTGTTCGGCGAATTGCCGGAATTTCCTAAAGGCCGGTCACGGTTTTTCCTGAAGAAATCCCTCGGCTGACTCAGGCCTCGTTCTGCGCTTCGCTGCTTTGCTCCGGAGCGCTTTGCGCCTCGGCCGCGAGCTTGAGGCGGTCGGCTTTGCAAACGTATTTAGGCTTACTTTTCGGCGCGAGTTTAGCGCTGGCCTTTTTCGCGTGGGCTTTGAGCAGCTGATTGATTTTTTTGCGGCGGTTCATGGTTGGGGTCTGCAGGGGGTGGGTTTGCGTTTGGCATTATCGGGAGCGCGGTTGGGGAGGGCTAGTGGTGTTTGTCCGGGATTTGGCATGCGGGGGTTTCAGGTTATGGTGTTCGGCATGCAAGCCTGGATCCCGAATTGTCGGACCACCGCTTACGCGAGGATGACGGAGGTTTTTGTTCAGTCCACCGTCATTCCCGAAGGCCACGGAGATTTGACTAAGCCCACCGTCATCCTCGCGCACGCGGGGATCCAGAGTTTTTCAGGTAACGGTGTTCGTCGGGCAATTCTGGATCCCCGCGTGCGCGGGAATGACGGCGGTTTTTATCGAAACACCCGTCATTCCCGCGAAGGCGGGCATCCAAGAGTCTTTCAGGTAACGGCGCTCGTCGGGCAATTCTGGATTCCCGCGTGCGCGGGAATGACGGTGGTTTTTATCGAGACACCCGTCATTCCCGCGAAGGCGGGGATCCAGAGTCTTTCAGGTTACGGTGTTCGTCATGCAAGCCTGGATCCCGAATTGTCGGACCACCGCCCTTCGCGAGGATGACGGAAGTCTCAACCGTGACTCACCTTCATCTACCCCTGCCGCCCCATCTCCTCCAACAAATGCCCCACCGCATGCTCCACAAAAGCCGTCACCGCCGCCGGTATCTGCCGGCGACTGGGGTACACCACGTACATATCAATATCCCGCTGCCGATAGTCCGGCAGCACTTCCACCAACGTCCCCGCCGTGAGGCTGGCAAACGCAATCGGCTGCGGCAGAAAGCAAATCCCCATTCCGGCCGCCGCCGCTTTCAGTTGTGCCTGTGCCGTGTTGGCGCACACGCGGCCCGTCACTTCGCACTGCGCCTCGCCCTGCGGCCCGGTGAAACGCCAGGTGGTCGAGCCGCTGGGTGTCGCCGGGAAAATGCACTGGTGCTCGCTCAGTTTCTCGATGGCGGCGGGCGTTCCGTGGGTTTTTAGATAGTCCGGACTGGCCACCAACACCCGGCTGCTGACCAGTATTTTGCGCGCGACCAGGCTGGAATCCGGCAGGGCGCCTGCGCGGAAGGCCACGTCGATGCGTTCGGCGATTAGGTCGACATGGTTGTCGCTGAGCATGAATTCCAACTGAATTTTCGGGTGCTGCTCAAGAAAGCGCGCCACGAACTCCATTTGGAATACGTCGAAGAAATCCGCCTGGGCGGTCACCCGAACGCGGCCTGCTGGCTCGTCGCTGCCGTCGACAAAGCGGCGGCTTACGTCCAGCAATTCGCCCACCTGGCTGGCGCTCTGCTCGAACAACGCGCGGCCGGCATCGGTGAGCGCCAGCTTGCGCGTGGTGCGGTGGAGCAGGCGCACGCCCAGGGTTTCTTCCAGTTGTTTTACGCGCCGGCTCAAAGTGTTCGAGGGCACGCCCATGCGCCGGGCGGCAGCGGCAAAGCTGCCGGCTTCGACAATCTGAACAAACAGGGCCAGGTCGTTCAGATCCAGCATCGGCATTGCTCCATAAGTGGACGAGTGAAAGGCAATTGTAGCCGCTAATCAAAGTAATGCCGACGCCCTATGATCACTCCCACATTCACCGCTGCCCCGTTCAACGGCAGCTTCCATCAGGAGTCGTCATGTCTATTTCAGCGCTTCGTACGGCCATTGGTAGCCGCACCGTCAGTCATCGCACTAGCGGCCATAAACATGGCGCCATCGTGCGGTTGATGAGCCCGAGCGATTTCGGCGAGCTAATCAAGCCGTTTGTGTTTCTCGACCTGTTCGAAGGCGACCGCACGTTCCTTGGCCAAATGCCGATGCACCCGCACTCGGGCATTGCCACCGTAACGGTGATCACTGAGGGCAATTTGCACTTTGATGACCCGCAAGCCGGCAGCGGCGAAATCGCCTATGGCGGCGTGGAGTGGATGCGCGCCGGTGGCGGCGTGTGGCACGGCAAGGAAATGAGCGCCGGCACCTCGCAGCGTGTCCAGGGTTTCCAACTGTGGCTGGCCTTGCCGCCAGAGCTTGAGAATGCCGAGGTCGACAGCCAATACATTGAAGCGGCCGAAATGCCCCACGCTGGGCCGGCGCGAGTGATCGTCGGTGAGCACGGCGGCGTTCGCAGCCCGGTGCGAGCGCCCGAGGGCGTGAATTATTTGCTGGTGACGCTGGGTAAAGGCGAGACCTGGGAATACACGCCGCCGACGGGCCACACCTCGTTGTGGGTGAGCGTGAGCCGTGGCCACCTGAGCGCACCGGAATTTATCGAAGCCGGCGAGTTGGCGGTGTTCGAAAAAGGCAGCCAGGCCGTGCGCCTGACGGGTGGAAAAGACGGCGCCGTGTTCGTGCTCGGCTCGGCCAAGCCCCATCCCCACGACCTGCACCTGGGTTACTACTCGGTGCACACCAGCGCCGAAGCGTTGCAGGCAGGCGAAGCAAAAATCGCTGAAATCGGACGTCGGCTGCGCGAGCAGAACAGCGTGAAACGCGCGTCCGGCTCGGTGCCCATTTTCAAATAACACAACACTCGCAAACGGCCCCTCGGCCCTCGAATTTTCTGGAGAGCATCATGAGTATCGGCATCATCGGTTCAGGCGCCCTGGGCGCAAGCGTTGCACGTGCACTGGCGAAAAAAGGCATCGCCGCCACCATTTCTAACAGCCGTGGCCCGGCATCGTTGGCCGCCTTGGTGGCTGAGTTGGGCCCAAGCATTAAAGCCGGCACGGTGGCAGAAGCGGCCAGCGCTGACATTGTGTTCGCCGCCATTCGCTGGACCGACGCCGAGGCCGTGATGAGCGCGTTGCCGGCGTGGAACAACCGCATCGTCATCGACGGCACCAACCCGGTAGCGTTTCTGGATCCCGCCAGCGACGACGCCAACGACCCCAGCAATCCGCTGGCCGCGTATGGCATCAAAGCCATTGATCTAGGCGGCAAAGATTCCAGCGCGGTGTTCAGCACCTACGTAAACGGCGCCCGCGTGGTGAAGGCGTTCAACCATTTGGATGTGAATGTGTTGGCTGAGCCGGAAGTGGCCGGTGGTAAGCGCGTGCTGTTGTATTCCGGTGATGACGCCGCCGCGAAAACCGAGGTGCGCGCGCTGATCGAAGCCATGGGATTTCACCCGGTAGACCTGGGCTCGCTGGCCGTGGGTGGCCCGTTGGCGGCGCTGCCGTTTGGTGCCTTTGCGGCGCAGAACCTGATCAAGATTTGAAGCCGTTTGCTTGAACGAAGGCCCGCCACCATTGGCGGGCGTTTGGCGTTTTCAGCGATCAGGTTTCCACGCCGCTGTCGCGCTCGCGTTCGTTTTCCGCCGCTTCATCCTCGCGTTGCGGCTGCTCGTTTTCCGCTGATTTGTCGGTCGGTTTGCCAAGCAATTCGTTGGTGGATTTCTGCGCGCTGTCGATCTGCTCGTTCAGCGCATTCACCGTGTCGCTCACCGTTTCACGGGCAATCTCTTTTGCGGCTTCGCCGGCTTTCTGGGTGAATTTTTATGCCGAGTCTTCGGCCATTTCACAGCCGCTCAGGGTTAAGCCAAGCGCGGCGCAGAGGGCGAAAAGGGTCAGGCGTGGTGTGTTCATGTGTGTCTCCAGCGGGGGAGTGCGCCCCGGTTTTAGCGGGGCGCGCAATGGATCAGGAATGTTCGGTGTTGGTGTCGGCCGGCGGGTCGTTGCGGGTTTTCCACAACGACAACAGCACGCCGCCGAACAACAGGCCGAGGGTTACGCTCAGGGAAATAACCGGCGGGGTTTTACCGATGATGCCCACCAGGAAAATCTTGCAGCCGATAAACACCAGCACTAACGCCAGGGCGTATTTCAGGTAGGCGAAGCGGTGGATCATCGCGGCCAGGGCGAAGTACAAAGCGCGCAGGCCAAGGATCGCGAAAATGTTCGAGGTGTAGACAATGAACGGGTCCTGGGTGATGGCGAAAATGGCCGGCACGCTGTCGACGGCGAACACCAGGTCTGCACATTCGATTAGCACCAACGCCAGGAACAACGGTGTGGCCCAGAGCACGCCACGGCCTTCGGCGTTCGGCTGGCGCACGAAGAAATGGCCTTCGTGCAAACGGTCGGTGACGCGCATATGGCGGCGAAGAAATTTCACCATCGGGTTTTGCGACAGGTCCGGGTGATCGTCTACCTTGCTGAACAACATGCGCACGCCGGTCAGCAGCAGGAACGCGCCGAACACGTAGAGAATCCAGCTGAACTCGGCGATCAGCGCGGCGCCCAGGCCAATCATCAGGGCGCGCAGCACAATCACACCGAGAATGCCCCAGAACAGCACCTCATGCTGGTACTTACGGGGAATGGCCAGGAAGCTGAAGATCATCGCCATGAGAAAAACGTTGTCCATCGACAACGACTTTTCAATCAGAAAGCCGGTGTAGAAATCCATCCCGGCGTCGCCGCCTTTCATCTGCCAAACCCACAGGCCAAAGAGCAAACCGGCGGTGATGTAACCGGCAGACAACAGCAGACTTTCCTTCACGCCAATTTCGCGATGCTCACGGTGAAGCACCCCGAGGTCGAAGACCAGCAGGCTGATGACGATGGTGATGAAGACGAGCCACAACCAGGTGGCGGTGCCGAGGAACTCGGCCATGAAGAACGGTTCTAGGGTGCTCATAAGCCCCTCCTATGTCAGAGTTGTACAAACTGCAACTCCGACATGGCAGCTTGAGAAAGCTGTCAGAGGGGCCCGGCGTCGCCGCGACAATTTAACAGGCGATGCAACCGGCTCAAGTGCCTAGTCGTTGCAAAGTATCTCTGCCGGGCGGGGCTTTAGTGGCTATGAGCGGTTGCGGCGGGCGTCAGACCAACCCGTCCAGCGCGGCGATCACCTCGGCCGGCAGCACAAGTTCGGCGGCGCTGAGGTTTTCCTGCAAGTGCTTGACCGACGAGGTGCCCGGAATCAGCAACAGGTTCGGCGAGCGTTGCAGCAGCCACGCCAACGCCACCCGCATTGGCGATGCGCCCAAGCTGGCGGCCACGCTGGACAAAGTGTCGGACTGCAACGGCGTAAACCCACCCAGCGGGAAAAACGGCACATAGGCGATGCCCTGTTGCGCCAGGTCGGCAATCAACTGTTCATCGTGGCGATGGCAAAGGTTGTAGTGATTTTGCACACACACCACCGGCGCAATGGCCTGCGCCTGTCGCACCTGCACGGCCGACACATTGCTCAGGCCCAAATGGCGAATCAGCCCTTGCTGTTGCAGTTCGGCGAGCGTGCTGAAGCCTTCTTCGATAGACGCCTCGTCCGGTGCATGCATGTTGCCCCAGGCGCGGTAATTCACCACGTCCAGCACCTCAACGCCCAGGTTGCGCAGGTTGTCGTGCACCGCGCTTTTCAGCTCGGCCGGGCTGTGCGCCGGGTTCCATGAGGCGTCAGCGCCACGTACTGCGCCAACTTTGGTGACGATCACAAGCTCGTCGCCATAAGGCGCTAAGGCTTCGCGAATGAGTTCGTTGGTCACGTGCGGGCCGTAGAAGTCCGAGGTGTCGATATGGTTCACCCCGGCGGCGACGGCAGCGCGCAGCACGGCGAGGGCGGCGGCGCGGTCTTTCGGCGGGCCGAACACCTGCGGACCAGCCAATTGCATGGCGCCGTAGCCCATGCGGTTAACGCGGCGGTCGCCGAGTAGAAAAGTGCTGGCGTTGCTCATGGGTACGGCCTCGTTTCGGTGGGGGAGGCGGCCACTATAGGCATTGACCATTGTGCTGATAATGCGCTGCAATCGGCACGGGTTGTGCGGAGTGGCGAACAATGCAAACAGACATGCAAGACCTGCTGGCCTTTGTCACCGTGGTCAACGCGGGCGGCTTTCGCGAAGGCGCGCGGTTAAGCGGCAAATCGGCTTCCAACCTCAGCGAAGCCGTGCGCCGAGTGGAAGCGGACCTCGGCGTGCGCCTGCTCAACCGCACCACCCGCAGCGTGGTGCCCACCGAAGCGGGCACGCGCTTGATGGAGCGCATCGTGCCGGCGCTGAGCGAAGTGGAGTCGGCGCTGGACGTAGTCAACGACTTCCGCGACCGGCCCTCCGGCACGCTGAAACTCAACGTGCCGCTTAGCGCCGCGCGGCTGGTGCTGCCCGCGATCATCACGCCGTTTCTGCAAGCGCACCCGGACATCCGCCTGGAAATCATCGCCGAAGAAAGCTTCGTCGACGTGCTGGCTGCCGGTTGCGATGCCGGCATTCGCTACGACGATCGCCTCGAGCAAGACATGATCGCCGTGCCCATCGGCCCGCGCATTCAACGTTTCGCCACGGCCGCGTCACCCGCTTACCTGGCCGCCCACGGCACGCCCAAACATCCGCGCGACCTGCTGCAACACGCCTGCATACGCGGCAAATTCCCCAGCGGCGCCATGCCGTTGTGGGACTACGAGCGCAAGGGCGTAATCATCAGCGTGGACCCCAGCGGCCCATTGATCGTGCGCATCGGCGGCGCCGTCGACCTGGCTGTGCAAACGGCTGTCGATGGCTTGGGCGTGATTTACCTGTTCGAAGACTGGCTGCGCCCGCATTTTGAAAGCGGCGCGCTGGTGCCGGTGCTGAAACCCTGGTGGCAATCGTTCTCCGGCCCGTTTCTGTATTACCCGGGTCGGCGTTATTTGCCTTCGCCGTTGCGGGCGTTTATTGACTTTGTCAAAAGCACCGCCTGAGCCGGGCCGCCGTAGTCAGAACCCGGCTTCGCGCCAGGCCACCGCACCGGCTGTACGCAAGAAGCGCGAAATCGGCGATTCCCAATTCCCCGCAATCGCCACGCGGCCGCGTACCAGCAGGCTGGTGGCGGGAACGGCGGTATCGAGGGCGAGCACCACGCGGTACACGGCGTGCTCGGGATACAGAATGCCGGCTTTTTCGCGCACCAGAATATGCCCGCCAGAGGTGGTCGACAGCGCCGCTTCGCCGAGCGTGCGGCTGGCGTTGTGGTCGATGCTGGCGACGTGCGCTTTTACGTTTGGCCCGCCCATACCGTCGGCAATAAACAGCGCGCGATCGCCAATCTGCAAGCGGCGGATTTCGTCTTCGTCGACATAGGTCACCACCTGCCAGGGGCCGTCGCCGATCAGTTCGCCTAGCGGTTCCTGGATTTTCAGCCAGTCGCCCTGGCGCAGGTCCGGGTCAATGTCCACGAAGCGGCCAGGGTAAGGCGCGACGGGTTGATAGCGTTGCAAGTCGGCGCCCACCGTGGCCTGCTCGGCGTTGGCATGGGCCAGTTGGTCTTGCAACAGCAACCAGTCTTTGCGGGTTTTGTTGTCAAACGCCGCTGCGCCGGATTGCCAGCTCAAGGCGTCTTGCCGGGCGCCGGCTTCCTTGGCGCGCAGTTGCAGTTCAGGCGAGGCCAGGCTGAGCAGCGGTTGTTCAGCCGCCACGGCTTGGCCGTTGGCGACGGGAATTTCACTGACCACCGCGTTGGCGGGCGCGTACAAGCCCATGTGCTGTTGCGGTTGCAGCAGGCCGCTGGTGAGTACGCGATTGGGCCAGGGAATAAATACCAAGCCAATCAGCAACAGCATCAGCAATGCCGATAACCGCACCCGCCCGTGCTGTCGAATCGTCGGCCAGCGGCTGCGCCATTCCTTGATTTCACGCCACAGCGGCA
The DNA here is from genome assembly GCF_979258585.1 of Pseudomonas sp. AC136. Taxonomy (NCBI): domain Bacteria; kingdom Pseudomonadati; phylum Pseudomonadota; class Gammaproteobacteria; order Pseudomonadales; family Pseudomonadaceae; genus Pseudomonas; species Pseudomonas sp. AC136. Next base: position 1,475,346 of record NZ_OZ409865.1, on the reverse strand, counting down.
TGGCGATAAACCAGCTGATTTCGACGATAAACAAGAAGATGCCCACGGCCTTGATAAAGAAGTGATAGACCAGCGCGGCGATGCCGAGAAACAGCACCAGGCGGTAAATCCACACTGCCCAGGCAAAGATCACGAGTCCCTTGTGCCGACGCGGCGAAAAATATTCCGGCGGCGGTTCTTGAACGTTGAACAGGCGTTCGCGCAAATCCCAGCGCGCCAGGGCAAACGCGCGGCTGTGCAGGTTGGGGATGCCGAGGTAGTCGGACAGCAGAAAGTAACCGTCGAAGCGCATAAACGGGCTGCCGTTGATAATCAGCGTCGACACCCATGTGGTGGTCGAGAGCAGAAACGCGATCTGCTTGGGTCCACCTTCGGGCAACCAGGCCCACGCCAGCGTGGCCCAAGCGGCAATTGCCAGCTCGGTGAGAATGCCAGCGCCGGCTACGGCCAGTCGTTGCTCGCGGCGGGGCAGGCGCCACACATCATTGGTGTCGGTGTATGCCACCGGCCACATCACCAGAAACGCCAGGCCCATGGTCGGCACGCGGCAACCGTAGTGCTTGGCAGTGAACGCGTGGCCCAGCTCGTGACAGGTTTTGGCGAAGAACAGCGCCGCGCCATAGGCGGCCATGCCTTGCCAGGTGAGCGTGTCCATAAGGGTGGCGACGAAACGCTCGCTTTCGCGGTACGCCGACATGCCACCGATTACAGCGGCCAGCAGCGTTAACCACCAGAACACCGGCGTGAAGGCAAACCCCACGCAAGGCTTGGCGCGGCGAAGAAAACGGTCGGGGCGCACCAGCGGAATACGGAAGAACAGGTAGTTGTGCAGCAACCATTCACTCCAACTGCCGCGCTGTTTGGCCAGGCTGGCGGCGAAGGCGGGCGCCGCGCCGAGAGAAGGCTGCAGCAGGTGCTGATCGCGCAGGAACGTTTGCAGCTCGTCGAAGGCGGGCAGATCAAGCTCCAGCGTGGTGTCGCGATTGACCTGTTCGACGATGGCGCCAGGCTGGCCCAGGTGCCAGCGGCTGAGCATTTCAAAGTTGGGCCAGTCGATCTGGAAAAACAGGTTGCGGGCCGGGTCGTGTAGCGTCCAGCTCGGTTGCCCATCGCTCAGCCGTGGGCCGGGTTCGATGGTCAGTTCGTCGCGCAGAATGGGGAGTGTTGCGGCCATGCCCTGCGCCTCAGATCGCCAGAAACTGGCGCACGGCAGCCAGTGGCCGACGCAGCACCCAGTAGGCCAGCGGCACCTGGTCGCCGTAGAGCTTTACCGTGCCTTTCAAGCCGATGCGTTGATCCGACGGGGTCACCAGCGTGGCGCGCACGCGGTAGGCGAAACTGCCGTCTGGGCGTGCCGTGGCACGGTGGCTCATGTAGCGAATGGTGCCCTCAAGCGAGGTGAGCGGCGAGGCGGCCAGGTACAACTGTAAAGGCGCCCGGTCGGCCAACGGAATGGCGTCGCCGATGGGAATCCAGGCTTCGATTTCCACTTCATTGGCGGCGGCCACTTGCAGTATTTTCTCGCCGGTTTGCACCGGGCGGCCGATCCATTCGCTGGGGTCGTCGAGCAGTACGATGCCGGCGCTCGGGGCGAGCACGCGGGAGCGTTCGGACTGGCCCTGAAGGAACGTGGCTTGCGCTTCTTTCTCAGCGATCTTGCCCAGCAGCGTGGAAATCTGCGCGCGCGCTTGCGGGTCATTGAGCATCATCTGGCTGGCCTGCCGGTACTCGGCGCGTGCGGTGGTCAGCGCTTCGCGTGCCACTGCCAGGCGGCTATCCAGCGGCGCCTGATCGAAGGTGAACAGTACTTCGCCGGGGTTGACGCTCTGGTTCGGGCGTACGCTGAAATCGGCGATCACGCCGTCCAGCGGTGCGCGAATAGTGGCCGGGTTGGCCGGCACCAGTTCGCCTTGGGCCAGCACCGTGAGCCGCACCGGAAAACACAGCACCCCAAGCAGGATGCCCACGCCGATGGCATAACGGCGCCAACGCAAGCCGCTGCCTGTACGTTTGGCCCACGGCGTCCAGCGCGCCGGACGTTGCAAGGCCAGCCACGCGTGTTGCCAGATGTCGCGCCATTCGCTGAGTAACGGATTCAGCTCCGGCGCCAGGGGGTGCTCGGCGCCTAGCAGCACGCCACCGTCTACGGCGGGCAGCGGCAACCAGGTGGCATAAGCGGGCAGCCATTCGGCCCATTCGGCGCTGATCTCGGCGGGTAGCGCGCTGATGTCGATGGCCAGCGGCGCGTCGCTGGTGTGTGTGCTCGAAAGATGCCGGCCGAGCCGTTGTAGCCACTGTGCATACGGTACGTTGCCGTCCACCGACACCACACCCGACAGCGCGCGCACGCCGCCATCGCTCAGCCATAACGCGGCCTGGCGGTAAGCGAGCAGGGCGCGGGTGTCGTTTACCAGCACAAAGCCCAGCTCGGCGGTAGTGGCTGCCGCGCGCGCCCGTTGCCCCAGTTCGATCAATGTCAGTAGCGGGTTGGCGGGCGCGGTTACCGCTTCATTCATGTGCGCCGACCATCCGCTGCGGCGGCGAGCCCGGCGAGGCGGTTGGCGCCGTGGCTGCGAGCGTCACGCAGTTGCTGGGTAAGGCTGCTGCGGCCGGCCAACTCTGCGGCTGCCGGCACCGCGGTCTGTGCCTGATCCGGCCGCGCAATAACGATGTCGAACTCCTGTATCGCCTCATGGCCCAGGCCGTCGCGGGCGATTACGCGCACGGTGAGTTTGCCGCTGAAATCAGCCGGCGCCTTGCCTTCAAAGCGACCATCACGGGAGTTGAATTTCAGCCAGCCTGGCAACGGACGACCATCGGCCATCTCGGCGGTCAAGCGTATGGTCTGGCCCGGCTGGCTTTGCATAAACGACTCGGCGTTTACCTGCAGGCTCACGCGATCTCCGCTTTGCACCACCAGATCGGTGAGCGGCGCACGGCTGCCCACACCGTCTCGGCCGCCCATGAACACCAGGCCGGCGCCTGGGCTCATCAGCTCAGCCATACCGCCGTCGATTTCGGCGCTCCCCGACAGCGCATCGCCAAACAGGCTGGGCGACTGCCATGGGTTGCTGGCACCGGTGTCGAACGCCGGAGGCAAAGGGGCAACAGGTTCGCTGGCGCTCGGCGGCAGAAACGAGGGTGGTTGAACCATGGGCGGCAACGGCTCAGGGCGAACCGGTGGAGTTTGGAAGCCTTCGGTAGGCGCGGTCGGCACGGTCGGCGGCACCAGCGTGCCGACAATCAGCTCACCCGTGGTGGTGTCGCTGGCGCTGTTGCCGGCCAGGTCGATGACGGTGGCGGTCACGCTGTATTGTTGGTTCAACGTTAACGTCAGCGCTCCGCTTACCGGCACGGCCGTGGCTAAATCCAGGCTCCAGGCGCCTGCCACCGGCGTTACGTCGTACGTCGCGCCGCCTACAGTGATGGTCAGGGTTTCTCCGGCCGCCAAGCTGGCATTGCCGGTGAGCACCGGCGTCACGCTCGGCGTAGTCAGCGGGTCCACGGTCGGCACGGTGGCGGCGGTGTCGTAGATATACGACTGCGACAACACGGGGCCGTCGTTGCCGGCGATGTCGACCACTTTGACTTGCATGGTGTCGGAGCTGACCAGCGTTTGCCCGTTGAGCACCCAACTGCTGCTGCCGACGGTGGCGGACGCGGTGGCCCACGTCGCGCCGTTGTCCAGCGACACCAGCACGCTTTCGCCGGCCGCCAGGTTGGCCGACAACGTGCCGCTGATGTTCTGGCCTGAGTTGCGGGTAATGAAGTCACTTTGCGAGGTGCCGGAGTCGGCCGAAAAGTTCACGCTTGCGACGGAGGTGTTGGAGCCCGTGGTGTCCAGCACGTACGCTGCGGCGCTGGCGTTGCCGTTATTGCCCGCCGCATCGGTCACACGAAAACGCAGCGTGTCGCTGCCGGCTAGTGTTACGCCCGTCCAGGTCAGCGTAGTGCCCGACACCTTGCTGGAGATGTCGGCCCAGGTGGCGCCGTTATCCAGCGAGCCATAGACAATGTCACCCGCACCGGGCGCGTTGCTCAGGGTGGCGCTGATGGTTTGCGCGGCGACGTTGGTGATCAGGTCGCTGTCGCTGGCGCCGTTATCAGCCGAAAACGAGATACCGCTGAACGTAGTGGTTGGGTTGGTGGTATCGAGAACATAGGCCTGAGCGAGGGCGCCGCCGTTGTTGCCGGCGTCGTCCGAGACACGGACCATCAGGGTGCTGCTGCCCGTCAACGTCTGGCCCGCGAGCGACCAGTTTTTGCTGCCGACGCTTATAGTGGCCAGTGTCCAACTGCTGCCATTGTCGAGCGAGACATACACGTTCTCGCCAGCTGCCAGGTTGGAAGTCAACGTGCCACTGATGGTCTGCGCCGCTGTTTTGGTAATGAAGTCGGTGCCCGAAGTGCCGGTATCGGCGGAAAATTTCGCGGTATTGACGGTATTGGTCGGCGCCGTGGTGTCGATGATCAGGTCTTTATTTGCGCTCAGCGAGCCGGCCGTGCCGGGCGTATTCAGCACCACTGAGGCGTTCAGTTGGCTGCCCCCGGCATCTTTGATCGTCGCGCCATTTAGCGACAGGGCATTGGTGTTGGCGACGTCGAGGTCATCGCTGTTGTCTCCGGCGCCAACAATGTAAACGAAGGTCAATGTGCTGCTGCCCGACCCGCCGGTATACGAAGCCGTGCCGCCGCTGGTGAGCGCCAGCGTGGGTGCGCCACCGCTGGTGTCTACCGTCACCGCGCCGGAAAAATCGACCGTCAGGGTGATGCTCTGGCCAGCGCCATAGTTGCCATCTGCGGTGCTGGCGCTGACATTGGTTACGCTGGGTAGCGAGCCATCGACCAGCACCGCCGCTGTGCTGCCTACATTGTTGAGTGTGGTCGTGGCGTCGTTCCCGGCTGTATCGCGAATGCTGCCGCCGTTGCTTGAGAATGCGCCAGGTGCAATTCCGTTGGCATCGCTGTCGCCGTTGACCACGGTGTAGCGGAACACCAGCGCGCTGGTGCCGGAGCCTGAAACGTATGAGGCGTAGCGCGTGGTGCCGCCGACCACCAGCGAAATACGCGGGGTGCCGCCGGTGGTGTCGACAGTTACTGCTTCGTCAAAATTCACTGTGAAGTCCAGGGCCCCACCGGTGTAGTAGGTGCCATTGGCCGGCACTGCCACCGAGCCGACTACAGGCGCTGCGGTATCGATGGTGACGGTCAGCCCGGCCGAAGTCGTCGACCGGTTGCCAGCGCTGTCTTCAGCAACGGCGGTAAAGGTGTGGCCGCCGTTCGCCAATGCGCCTGTGGTGTAAGTCCAGTTGCCACCAGTGGCTATTGCAGTGCCAAGCAGGGTAGCGCCGTCGTAGATATCGACCCGGCTACCACTTTCGGCGGTGCCGGTAAGGGTCGGCGTATTGTCGGCCGTCACGCGGTCGCTGCCGGACGCGCCGCTATCGGATGCCGCCGCCAGAGCGGGCGCTGGTGGGGTGGCAGGGGCAGACGTATCGAGCACGTAGGCCTGAGCGCTCACCGGGCCATTGTTGCCGGCTTTATCCGTAACCCTCAGCTGCAGCGTGTTGCTGCCCGCCAGCGTTACACCGTTCCAGGTCAGCGTCGTGCCGCTCACTTTACTGGTGAGATCTACCCAGCTGTTGCCGTTATTCAGCGAACCGTACAGAACGTCGCCGGCGGCCAGTGGGTTCGACAATGTGGCAGAGATGGTCTGAGCGGAGTGAAAGGTAATGAAGTCGCTGGCGCTGGCGCCTGTATCTGCTGACAACGCCACACCGCTGAACGTGGTGGTGGGCAAGGTGGCGTCATAAACATAGACCTGAGATAGCACCGGGCCGAAGTTGCCGGCTGGGTCGCTGACCCTGATTTTTAACGTGCTGCTGGTGGTAAGCGTGCTGTTTATCGTCCATGTGCTTTGCCCGGCAACCGAAGTCGCAGCCGCCCATGTAACCCCATTGTCGATTGATACGTAGACCGTTTCACCGGCCTGCAGGTTGGCTGAAAGCGTGCCGCTGATGGTCTGCGCAGGGTCATTAGTGACGAAATCACCGCCCGACGTACCGGTGTCGTGGGAAAACGTCACGGTCGACACGCCGGTGGTCGGAGCAGTGGTGTCCAGCTTATACGCCTGAATGCTGGTGGCGCTGTCGTTACCCGCCAGATCGGTAACACGAAAACGCAGAGTCTGGTTGGTGTTATCGAGCGTGGCGCCCGTCCACGTCAGCGTAGCGCCGCTCACCTTGCTGGTGACGTCGGTCCAGGTGTTGCCGTTGTCGGTCGATGCCCACACGGTATCCGTGCCGGCTGGCGCTGCGCTGAGGGTGGCGGTAATGGTTTGGCTAGCGGTGTTGGTGATCAGGTCAGTGTTCGAGGAGCCCGTATCCGGGGAGAACGTGATGTTGCCAAACGAGGTGGTCGGCTGGGTGGTGTCGAGGGTGTAGGTGTGCGTGTAAGCCGTGCTGCTGGCGCCATTGCTGCCAGTGACCCGGGCCTGGAAAGTGTTCGAACCTGCCAACGTGGTGGAAGTGCTCCAGTTGCTGCTGCCCTGAGTGTACGAAGTGGCGTCGGCCCATGTGCTGCCGTTGTCGAACGATACTTGCACTTTCTCGCCCACTGCGAGGTTTGCCGAGAGTGTGCCGCTGATGGTCTGGCTAGCCACGCTGGTAACGAAGTCGGTATTGGTGGTGCCATTGGCAGCGGTGTCATTCGACAGCGCAGCCGTAATTACTGAAGCCACTGGCGGGGCCAGCTTCACATCATTGATGACGAAGTCCTGAAACGTCATGTAGTCCGTCGAGGTCAGTACAAGCTGTTTTATGTCGTTGAGCTGTGTCCCGAAGTTCACTGGCTCCAGCATGAAGTTGGTGTTAATGCCGGTCTTGGTGAAATTGGCGACGGTGCCGTCGTTGAATGTGGCTGTAACCTGGACCGAACCAACGCTGCCTTGGGCCAGGAACGAACTGACGTCGAACACATAGCCCGCACCGATGGTGATGGTAAGCGTGACTGAGTTGTGATCCGCAGCCAGCGGATAAATGCCCGCGCCGTCGTTGTAGTCATAGATCTCGCCACTGGCGAAGGTTATGTTCTGACCGCTGACGTTCTTGACGATGGTCGTCACCGGGGTGATGTCGTTCGCATCGGAGCCATAGGTGAACGAGACCGTTGCCAGCACACCGTCGTAATCCGTCAGCGCCAACTCCCGTGAATCGACATCACCGACATGGGCTTCCAGCGCCCAGTCGCCACCGAGTTTGGCGGCGCCGGTCAGGTCAGTCGATGCCGCCACATCCGCCCCGGTTGCTTGCGCCAGACCATTAAGCAGCGCGGCGCTGTCACCGGTGTCGCAGCCGTACAGCAGTAAATCGCCTTCACTGCCCAATGCCTGACCCAACTGCGCGAGTTCGGCTTTGGTGCTCGCATCGCTCAGCGACGCTTCGGTGATGTGCGCGGTGCCCAGGTTGAGCACACCTTCGGAGCCATGGGAAAGGATATGAATGGCGTCCAGCCCGTTCTGCGTCGAGGCCCATTGGGCAATCTGCGCCAGGCCGTCTTTGCTGCCGTCGAATTCGACAATGCCCACGCCATCGCGCACGCCCGCTTCCAGCGCTTTGTAGTTGGCGAGCGAGGTGTCGACCAGCACCACTTCCTTCTTGCCGTTGTCTTTGGCCGGCTCCGCCTCACGCACGGTGACGGCTGGCGGCGAGGCGGGTGCGGCGGTGGCGGCAGCGTCCGGGGTTTGCGCGGCGTGGGCCGCATCGGCCACGGCGGCGCCGTCGAACATAAAGCGTTGTTCCAGAGACAACAGCTGCGAGTTGCGCCGCAAGCGTGGACCGGCCGTTGCGTTCATGGCAGAACGAAGCAGGGACGCGATGGACTGGTTCATGGCTAACTCCTGAGACAGCTGTTCGGAACAACGCTGATCACGTAAAGGCGGCTCGGGCCGCTTTTGTTGTTTATTGCGACGGCGGGTTCATCACCACGTTGCCGCTCATGCCGGCCATCAACTCGTCAAAGCGGCCGTCGATCACCGCGCTGAGTTTGATCGACTGGGTTACCGCGTCCACCCTCGCGCCGATTCGCTGCACCTTGGCCGGGTAGGTTTTGCCGGTTTCATCGATGTTCACGTCAAACGTGGCGCCGGGCCGTAGCCACGCCAGCCAGCGCGAGGGCACGATGAATTCCAGTTCCAGGGTGCTGTCATCGAGAATTTCCAACAGCGCCTGGCCGGGCTGAACGAACTGTTGCTCGCGCACTTTCTGCTCGGCAATTCGACCGGGGAAGGGCGCGGTGATCTGGCATTTGCTGAGCAGCGTGCGGTTGGCTGCCACCTCGGCCTTGGCTTTCAGCGCCTCGGCTTTGGATACATTCAATTCGATGTTGCCTACCGAGTTGAGCTCCGCCAGTTTCTGGTTGCCTTTCCAGCCGGCGTCGGCGGCCATTTGCGCGGCCTCGGCCTTGTTCAACTGCGCTTGCTGGAGCAGGCAATCGAACTGCACCAGCGTTTGCCCTTGCTTGAACGACGCCCCTTCAGCCAACGGCAAACGGGTGATCTTCGCGCCGATTTCTGCCGAAAGCGTGGTGTAGCGCTGTGGCGTGAGCTGGGCGCGAATCTCGCGGTTGTCCAGAGGCGACTCAGCCGCATTCACGCTGCCGGCTGCGAGTAAGGCGACCAGCGTCAGCGCTGTGCAACCCGCTTTCATTGGGCAGCCTGCACCGGCGGCAGTTGGCCCTGGTTCCAGGTGTGCAGGGCGCTGCCGACCACATCGGTGAGCTGCGCCAGCGGCATGCTGTCGGAGCCTTCAACCACCGGCTCTAGACCCAATGTAGCTTGCAAGCGCGACGCCGCGGCCTGGCTGTTGGACAGCGCCTGGTAACGACGCAGCTGCGACAGCACCGCCGCGCTTTGCTGCGAGACGCGGTCCAGCGGGGTGAGCTTCGAGGCCTCAGCCTGGTTGCTGATTTGCGTAGACATGCGCTCGTCTACCGAGGCAATGGCGTCCGCGCGCGCCAGTTGGCGAGTGGCGTTGGCGTATTGCAGGCGGGCGATATGCAGTTTGGTCAGCACCACCATTTGTGTGGCCATGCGGCGCTGATCGGCCAGGGCGACGCCGGCATCGGCCAGACGCATTTGCGCCGGTGCGGCCAGCAGACCCATCAGGTTGTACGAGATCTGCACGCCTGCGTCGGTCCAGTGGCGGTTGATCAGGTAGTCGTCATCGCTGGTGCGGTAGCTGTAGTTGAACGACACGCCGGGGAACAGTTTGAGCAGGGTGCGGCGCGTTTCTTCCTGCGCGATGCGGCCGTTATAAATACCTTCGCGCAGGTCCGGGTTGCGCAGCAGGGCATATTGTTCCAGCTGGTCCACCGGTTGGTTGAGCCAGGCGCCGTTGTTGTCGTTAGCCGGCTCGACCACGGTGAAATCGGCGACCAGCGGCAGGTTGGTCAGCGCCGCCAGTTCGATGCGCGCGGTCGACAGTTCTTGCTGAATCATCTCCAGCAGGCGCAGGTTTTCCAGCAGCTGACGCTGGTAGCGCAGCGGTTCGAGCGGCGAACGGATTTTCTCGTTTTCGGCGGCTTGGGCGTCTTTAAGTGCTAACTCGGAATCGGCAATGGTGGTACGCAAAACCGGCAGCAGCTTCTGCGCTGCCACCACGCGCCAGTAAGCGCCGCGCACCTCTTCCATCAAGTTATGCAGCGCCTTGCGGCGACGCTCGCCAGCGATAAACGCGCGGTCGGCGTTCTGTTTGGCGGCGTAATAGCTCTGGCCGAAGTCCAGCAGGCTCCACGAGATACCGACGTCGGTGGTGATCGCTTCGCGGCTGGAGGAAATGTACGGGTTAGCCAGGGACGGTTCGCCGGTCACCGAATCTTCGCTGCGCGAGATCAATTCTTTATCACGGCCACGGTAGCCGGCGGAGGCGATGAGCTTGGGCAGCATGTCGAACTGGCCGACTTCAAACGTGCCTTGCGCCACCGCTTGTTCCATCGCGTGGTAGCGCTGCTCGGCGTTGTACTTGATGGCCCGCGCCACGGCGCCTTCGAGGGTGAGCGGGCCGATGAGCGGCTCAACGTCGCGCACCAGGGCAGCCTTGTCGGCGGCGACGGTGCTGCGCACTTCGTCTTCGGTCAACGCGGCGGTGCCGAAATTCAGCGTGGAGCACCCCGCCAACATCAGCAGCCCCCCAACAAAGACAAAGCGTGTAGACATGCGCAACGTTGTTGCTGGGAAGGACAGGGGCATTGAGGGCTCTCTTATTCGAAGTCACAAAGCGACCTGTCAACGAACTTCCGTGGTCGCACAGCGGTTCGCGAGTGTAAGCGCAGCAATATTTCGATGAATAGAGGGGAACTTTAATAATTGCGTTGGCTCTAAGCGCGCTTTTTCCGGCGGCGCGATAGATTTGGAGGCCAGCACCGGTCGGCACCGCGTGCGAACCCATCACCACAATGGGCATCAACTGTTGAACATACCCACAGACAGGAGACCAGCATGAGCCAGTACCAGCCAATGAATTGCGACCTGTATGACTACCTCGAAATCGCCTGCATGCACGCTTATCCGTTGCGGATTGAGCTGGTCGATGGCGGCGAACTTCAGGCCACTGCGCTAGATACGCGCACCGCGCCAAGCAAGGAAGAGTTCCTGCGGGTGCGTGACGAGCAGGGCGAGCGGGAGATTCGTCTGGATCAGCTACTCGCCATAACGCCACTTAACGAAGGTGCGCAGTTTGGCCGGGTGGAATTGTCCGGCCAGGCGTGCGAAGCGCCGAAGTCGTAACGCAAATAGAAAAGCCGCCCACATGAGGCGGCTTTTTTACGGGTTAACCGAGCTTCACGTTCATGGTGATGCGCGCCGTAAAAACCTTCACGCCGCCTTCGTCGAAGATCTCCACCGGCACTACTTTGTCGCCGCCGGTTTGCCAGTCAATGGCGCTGCCGTCGGCGATGGCGCGTACCGAAGTTTTGGCTTTGGCCAGGTATTCGACGGTCATGCCTTTGGGAATCCAGCGCGCACCGGCTGGAATCGACACTTCAGTCATCATGCCGCCCGCCAGTTCGGCTGCGTTGCACAGGGCGATGGCGTGAACGGAGGCGAGGTGGTTGGTGATTTCCTTGCGAAACGGCACGTTGACTTCGCCACGGCCGGGTTCAAGCACGGAAATTTCCGGGGTGATGGTGCTGAAGTACGGCGCCATTTGGCAGGCCATGGAACTGAACGCCGAGGCGCCAACGCTTTGGTACATGCTGAGTGTTTGACTCATGGACGGTGACCTTTAACGAGTGAAGAAAGCGAAAATAAACACAGAAATAGAATTCTGTTCTAGAACGATATTCTGGTAATTCGACGCTGTCAATCACTCGTCGGGTCGGTGCGTTTGTCTTACCATCGCGCTTTTTCCGGACGCGACCATGGAACCTGTTGATCTGCTAGAGCGTTGCTACCCAGGGCGTCGCGCCGAGACCAAGCGGCAAATCCTGCGCACGGCGTTGGCGCTGTTCAACTCCCAGGGTATTGAAGCCACCACCATCGACACCGTGCGCGCCGAAAGCCAAAGCAGCGTCGGTTCGATCTATCACCATTTCGGTAACAAGGAAGGGCTGGTGGCGGCGCTGTACCTCGCTGCCCTCGACGATCAGGCGCGGCTGAGAGATGCGTATCTGGCTGGTATCACCTCCACACAGGCGTGGGTGCATGCGCTGGTGCACAGTTATTTGGATTGGGTAGTGAGCGAGCCGGACTGGGCGCGCTTTCAATACCAGGCCCGCCACAGCGTGGCGCAGGGCGCTTTCAGTGAACAGCTCAAGGAGGCCAACCTGGCCAGAAGCGCGCAATTGCGCGACTGGTTCAGCGACGCCGCGCACCGCGAAGAATTGCTCGATCTGCCGCGCGAGCTGATTCCCTCGCTCATCATCGGCCCGGCCGAAAACTACTGCCGCGCCTGGCTTTCGGCGCGGGTCAAACAAAGTCCCGACGCCTATCGCCAGCCATTGGCCGAGGCGGCGTGGCGGGCAGTGGGAAGGCTGTAGCGCGGCAGTAAGGCCGGCCCAGGCGACTCTCGTCAAATTGGGCAAGAAACGAAACAAATCAGGCAAGAAGCCGCCAACCGCTGTGCGCATACTTCCGCGATCCATTCGTAGGAGTCGCCTGTGAAACATGCCGTCAAAACCCCTGCAGGTGAGAACCCCAACGTTGCCGTACTGGCGGACGCCGTGGCCCGGCTGTTGCGTGCCGATGACGATCTGGTAACGGCCTATCCCGCCCTCAGCCTGTTCCGCCGCCGCTCGGTTACCGAGCCCATGCATTGCCTGTACGGCCTGGGCATTGGCTTGGCATTGCAGGGCGCCAAGCGCGTGATGGTCGGCGACGAGGTGCTGCATTACCGGCCGGGCGAATCGATTGTCACCAGCGTCGACCTGCCGGTTCTGGCCCATGTCACCGAAGCCAGTGCGGCCAAGCCGTACCTCGGGTTGATGCTGACGTTCGACCGCGCGCTGGTGATGCAAGTGGCGGAAACCCTGAACCTGGCCCCGCGCATGAAAGACGAGCGCTTCCGGCCCATTACCGTGCAAGCTCTGGATAGCGACGTGGTAGATGCCCTGATCCGCCTGGTGGCCTTGCTCGACAACCCGGAGCTGTTGGCCCCGCTGGCGCCGCTGATTCAAAGCGAAATCATCGTGCGCTTGCTTAGCGGTGTTCACGGCCCGCAGCTGCTGCACATCGTGGCGGCAGGCTCGCCCAAACAGCACATCGCTAAAACCGTGGCCTGGCTGAAGAAAAACTTCCGCGAAACCCTGCGCGTCGACGACATGGCGCAGAGCGCGCACATGAGTCCTTCCACCTTTCGCCAGCACTTTCGCGCGGTCACCGGCATGAGCCCGCTGCAGTACCAAAAGCAGCTGCGCCTGCAGGAAGCGCGGCAATTGATGCTGAGCCAGAACGTGGACGCCAACAGCGCCGGGGCCATGGTCGGCTACGAAAGCTCGTCGCAATTCAGCCGCGAATACAGCCGCCTGTTCGGCGCGCCACCGCAGCGCGACATCCGTCGCATACGCCTATAACGCGGGGCTTGCAGCCCAACGGTTGTGTCTGGAAATTTCGTTGAATCAGGCAATTGCGCGCGTGGATCAGGCAAGTGATCCGCGTGCCCAGCCGCGCATACTGGCCGCCAGCTATTCCCTCGACCATGCCGCACCGCGTTCTTCGCGCCGGAGGATTTCATGCTCACGCTCACCGTCAATAACCAAGAAATGCGTGTCGACGTCGCCCCCGATACGCCGCTGCTGTGGGTTCTGCGCGACACCTTGCAGCTCACCGGTACCAAGTTCGGCTGCGGCATGGCGATGTGCGGCGCGTGCACCGTGCACCTCGACGGGCAGGCCATTCGTTCCTGCGTAACACCGGTGTCGGCGGCGGTGGGCAAGCCGGTGCAAACCATCGAACACATCGGCGACAACGGCACGGGCAAGGCGGTGCAACAAGCCTGGCAACAGTTGGATGTGGTGCAGTGCGGTTACTGCCAGTCGGGCCAGATCATGAGCGCCGTGGCGTTGCTGGAGAAAAACCGCGCGCCCACCGATGCCGATATCGATCAGGCCATGGCCGGCAACGTATGCCGCTGCGCCACCTACGTGCGCATCCGCGCTGCCATTCACCAAGCCGCCAAGACGCTGGCGTAAGCGAGGGATCAGCCATGAGCCATTCGATAGAAAACCAGAGCCGTCGCCGCTTCCTGCAAGGCTCTGCTGCCGGGCTGACCCTGGCGGTGTATTTTCCCTGGGCGATGAAACCGCAGATCGCCCTCGCAGAAGGCCAGGCCGCCGCGCCGGCATTCGAGCCCAATGCGTTTGTGCGAATCGGCGAGGACAACAGCGTCACCGTGTACGCCAAGCACCTGGAAATGGGGCAGGGCGCCTACACCGGTCTGGCGACCATCGTGGCTGAAGAACTGGACGCCGCGTGGTCGCAGGTGCGGGTCGAAAGTGCCGCCGCCGATGCCAGTCGCTACAGCAACTTGCAGTGGGGCTCGCAAGGCACCGGCGGCAGCAGCGCCATCGCCAACTCGTGGGAGCAACTGCGCAACGCCGGCGCCTCGGCGCGCGCCATGCTGGTGGCAGCCGCTGCCCAGCGCTGGCAGGTGCCGGCGAGTGCCATCACGGTTGCCGATGGGGTGGTCAGCCACGCCGCCAGCGGCAAAACGGCCACCTTTGGCGAGTTGGCCAACGCTGCCGCCGAACAGCCAGTGCCGGCGCAGGTGCAGCTCAAAGACCCGAAAGACTTCAAGCTGATCGGCCAAGCGATACCGCGCAAAGACTCCGCCGCCAAGGTCAACGGCACCGCGCAGTACACCCAGGACATTCACCTGCCCGACATGCTCACCGCCGTGGTTGCCCACCCGCCGCGCTTTGGCGCCACGGTGAAATCCTTCGACGCCAAACCGGCGTTGGCGGTGCCCGGCGTGGTCGACGTGGTGCAGATTCCCAGCGGCGTCGCCGTGCTCGCGCGCGATACCTGGAGCGCCAAGCGCGGGCGCGACGCGCTGGTGGTGCAGTGGGATGAGACGGCCGCGTTCAAATCCAGTTCGGCCGAGCTGGAGGCGCGCTTCAAAAAGCTCGCCGAAAAACCCGGCGCCGTGGCCCTCAAGAAAGGCGATGCCGACACCGCCATGACCCAATCCAAGCAAGTGCTGGAGGCCGCGTACGACTTCCCGTACCTGGCCCACGCCGCCATGGAACCGATGAACTGCGTGATTCGCGTAGGCAAGGACGTGTGCGAAGCCTGGTTTGGCGCGCAGATGCAAACCTATAACCAGCAAGTGCTGGCTGAGCTGTTCGGGCTAAAGGTCGAGCAAGTCAAAATCAACACCCTGTACGCCGGCGGCAGCTTTGGCCGACGCGCCAGCAAGAATGCCGATTACATTCTGGAAACCGCCCATATCGTCAAAGCCATCAACGCCCGCGCCCCGGTGAAAATGGTGTGGCTGCGCGAAGACGACATGCAGGCTGGCCTCTATCGCCCCATGTTTCACCACACCCTGCGTGCCGGTCTGGACGACAAGGGCAAATTGCTGGCGTGGCAGCATCGTCTGGTCGGCCAATCGGTGCTCGCCGGTTCTCCCTTCGGCGCCGGCATGAAAGACGGCATCGACCCCACCTCCGTCGAGGGCGCGTCCAATCTGCCGTACAGCATCGACGCCATGCTGGTTGATCTGCACACCCCCGACGACATCCCCGTACCGGTGCAGTGGTGGCGCGCAGTGGGCTCCACGCACACGGCGTTTTCCACCGAAACCTTCCTCGACGAATTGGCCCAGGCCTCGGCGCAAGACCCCGTCGCCTGGCGCCTGGGCATGCTCGACAAACACCCGCGCCATGCCGGCGTGCTGAAACTGGCCGCCGAGAAAGCCGGTTGGGACAAACCGCTGCCGCCCGGCAAAGACGGCGAGCGCCGTGGTCGTGGCGTCGCGGTGCACGAAGCCTTTGGCTCGTTTGTCGCCGAGGTGGCGGAAGTGACCGTGCAAAGCAACGGCCGCTTCAAAGTCGACCGCGTGGTGTGCGCCGTGGACTGCGGCATTGTCGTCAACCCGGACGTGGTCCGCGCCCAAGTGGACGGCTGCGTGGGCTACGGCTTGTCGGCGGCACTGAGCGAAGCCGTGACCTTTACCGACGGCAAAGCCGAGCAGAGCAACTTCCACAACTACACGCCGCTGCGCATCAACGACATGCCCGTCGTTGAAGTGCACATCGTGCCTTCGGCCGCCGCGCCCACCGGCATTGGCGAGCCTCCGTTGCCGCCACTGGCACCGGCCGTGGCCAACGCGCTGGCGGCGGCGACCGGCAAGCGCATCCGGCGTCTGCCGATTGGCAACCAGTTGGTCGGTTGACCATGCAGCACCTCGACGTGCATGTCGCCGAGCAGGCGCTGGCCTGGGCTAGCGCTGGCGAAACGGTGTGGCTGTGCACCGTGCTCAGCACCTTCGGCTCATCGCCCCGGGAACCCGGCTCCATGCTGGCCGCGCGTGCCGATGGCCAGCACGTGGGCTCGCTGTCGGGCGGCTGTGTAGAGGAAGATTTTCTCGAACGTCTGCAAGCCGGCGCGTTCGAGCGTGACGTCAGCACCGTGCGCTACGGCGACCCGGATGGCCCACAAGGCGCGCGAATCGCCTTGCCCTGCGGCGGCATTCTCAACGTGCTGGTGGAACGTCTGGCGCCAACCATTGCTACCCGCGAGCAACTGGAAACGCTGCTGGACACGCTGCTCGGCCAGCGCCACGTGATCCGCCAGATCGACGTGCGCAGCGGCGCGGCAACGGTGCTCGCTGATGACGGATTGGGCAAGCGGGTGACCGAGCTGCCCGACCAGCATCAAGTCCACATTCGCATTGGCCCGGCTGCCCGGCTGATCATTGCCGGCATCTCACCGGTCTCGGTGGCCTGCGCCGAATTTGCCCGCACGCTGGGCTTTGAAGTGATCGTCTGCGACCCGCGCGAAGAGGCGCAGGCCGGCTTCACGGTGCCGGGCATTGAGGTGCGTAAGGAACTGCCGTCATCGTTCATCGCCGCCGGCGGTTGCCACGGCGCCACCGCCATCGTCGCACTCACCCACGACCCACGCATCGACGACCTGGCCATGATCGAAGCGGTGCGTACCTCAGCGTTTTACATCGGCGTGATGGGCTCGCTGCAAACCTCACAAAAACGCGCTGAGCGCTTGCGTCGTTCTGGTGGTTTGAGCGACGCCGACATCGCCCGGCTACACATGCCGATTGGCTTGGACCTGGGCAGCAAAACACCAGCCGAAATCGCCCTGGCCGTGATGGCCGATATTGTTCGAGTACGGCGCGGTAGATGAATTGATTTTGTAGGAGCGACTTCAGCCGCGAGTTTTTGCTCTATCGCTCGTGATCTACCCTGCACCCGTTCACAAAACGTTCAGCCGACGCGGTAATGAATGAGAATTCAAAAACTGAGCCAGACGAGAAACTCTGGATCCCGAGTCGTCGGACCGCCGCCTGCGCGGGGATGACGGAGGACTTTTCAACCACCACCGTCATCCTCGCGAACGCGGCGGTCCGACGTCTCGGGATCCAGTATTTCAAGCCGTACACGGTAGATCGGCGAACGTATTCATTACGCGGGGTAGGTCAAAAGCGGACGATCAAAATCTCGCGGCTGAAGCCGCTCCCACAGGGGGGAGGCGGCTGCCCGCGCGGGCTATTTCCGTTTCGGCCGCTCAACCCGCAATGCATCCAGAATCAACGAAAACGCCGGCGAAGGCTGGCGGCGTGACGGGTAGTACAAGTGATACCCCGAGAACGGCGGACACCAGTCTTCCAACACACGGCGCAGTAAGCCCTGGCTCAGGTAAGGCTCGAATTCTTCCTCTGGCAAATACGCAATGCCCATGCCGCCAAGCACCGCGTCGGCCACGTGGGTGGTGGTGTTGAACACCAGTTGGCCGTCGACCCGCACTTTTACCGGCTGCCCACGGCGCTCGAATTCCCAGGCATCGACGCCGCCATAGGTGGGAAAGCGAATGTTGATGCAGCGGTGATTGGCCAGGTCGCGCGGGGTTTTTGGGATCGGGTTGTCGGCGAAGTATTCAGGCGACGCCACCGCCGCCATGCGTACGTCCGGGCCGATGGCGACGGCGATCATGTCTTGCGCCACCGTTTCGCTGAAGCGCACGCCGGCGTCGAAGCGGTCGGCGACGATGTCGCGAAAGCCGTAGTTCACGTCCAGCTCCAGTTTGATATCCGGGTACTCACGCAGCACGGGCATCAGCTTGGGCAGCAGGGTGGTTTTGATGATGTGGTCGCCGCAGGAGATACGCACGGTGCCTGCCGGTTTGTCGCGCAGTTCGGTGAGGGCATCCAGCTCGGCTTCGATTTCGTCGAAACGATGGCCGATGGCTTCCAGCAACCGTTCGCCCGCCGCCGTGAGCGAAACGCTGCGGGTGGTGCGGGTCAGCAAGCGGATTTGCAACCGCGCCTCCAACGCCGACACCACCTGACTGATCGCCGGCTGCGTGACGCCTAAATGCGCCGCCGCCCGGGTAAAACTGCCCTCACGCGCCACCGTCACGAAGGCCAGCAGATCGTTGAAATTGTGTTTAGTCATCGCCGTACGCGCCCTGTGTTCCGCAACGAGATCGCGGGTGTTGCCCAATCTGTAGGAGCGACTTCAGTCGCGATCCCTGGCAACGAAATTCTCGCCCATTAGTGGCTCCGTTATTCATCAGCTCAGCTTATAGCCCAAGTAAGCATTCATCAGCTAATCATTAGCTGCCTGCGCCGTCACAATGGCCACCTCGTAGAACCGACGCCTACAGCCGGCGCCGCAATGCGTGCTTGCCCATTCCTTTCAACAGGTGCGTCCGATGAATCGATTCAGCGTTCTGCTCTGCCTTTTGCTCAGCTCGTTTACCGCCATGGGAGCCGACATGTCCAACGGTGCCAATAACTTCTACACCAGCGAAAACGTCACGGTGCAGAAGGTGCAGTTCAACAACCAATACCAGATGCGCGTTGCCGGCAATCTGTTTATGCCCAAGGGCATCAAGCCTGGCAGCAAGAATCCGGCGATCATCGTCGGCCACCCGATGGGCGCGGTGAAGGAGCAGAGCGCCAACCTCTACGCCACGAAAATGGCCGAGCAGGGTTTCGTCACCTTGTCGTTGGATTTGTCCTTCTGGGGCGAAAGCGAAGGGCAGCCACGTAATGCGGTGTCGCCCGATATTTACGCCGAAGACTTCAGCGCTGCCGTGGATTTTCTCGGCACCCACGCCCTGGTGGATAAAGAGCGCATCGGCGTGATCGGCATTTGTGGCAGCGGCAGCTTTGTGATCAGCGCGGCGAAAATCGACCCGCGTATGAAAGCCATCGCCACGGTCAGCATGTACGACATGGGCGCCGCCAACCGGAACGGCCTCAACCACGGCTTCAGCCTGGAACAGCGCAAACGCGCCATCGCCCAGGCGGCCGAGCATCGCTATGTGGAATTCACCGGCGGCGACAAGGCCTACACCAGCGGCACCGTGCACAAGCTCGACGCCAATTCCACCGCGATCGAACGCGAGTTCTACGACTTCTACCGCACCCCGCGCGGCGCATTCACGCCGGCGGGCCAGCCGGCCGAATTGACCACGCATCCGACGCTGACCAGCAACGTCAAGTTCATGAACTTCTACCCGTTCAACGACATCGAGACCATTTCGCCACGCCCCATGTTGTTTATCACTGGCGCCAACGCGCACTCCCGCGAGTTCAGCGAAGCGGCGTACAAGCTGGCCGGCGAACCCAAGCAATTGGTGGTCATTCCTAACGCCGGGCATGTGGATCTGTACGACCGCGTCGAGCTGATTCCTTTCGCCACCCTCACTGACTTTTTCCGAGCGAACCTCAAGTAATGACTGTTGCCGACAACCCCGCCACCCATCCCCCTGCGCACGGCTGGAGTGCCGTGCTGGCAATGTCGGTGGCCGCCTTCGCCTTGGTGGCCTCCGAGTTTTTGCCGGTGAGCTTGCTCACGCCCATCGCCACGGATTTGCACATCAGCGAAGGCCAGGCGGGGCAGGCGATCGCGGTGTCCGGCGCGTTTGCGGTGATCACCAGCTTGAGCATCGCCAAGCTGGCGCGGCAGATGGACCGCCGCGTGTTGCTGCTGTGGCTGACGCTGCTGATGGTGGTCTCCGGCACCTTGGTGGCGGTGGCGCCGAGTTACCCGATATTTATGCTCGGGCGCGCATTGATTGGCGTCGCCATTGGCGGCTTCTGGTCGATGTCGGCCGCCACCGTGATTCGCCTGGTAGCGCCGGCCAACGTGCCGCGCGCCCTGGCGATTCTTAACGGCGGCAACGCGCTGGCTTCAGTGGTGGCAGCGCCGGTGGGCAGTTACCTCGGCGCGATCATCGGCTGGCGCGGCGCGTTCTTCGCCGTGGTGCCACTCGCTGCCATTACATTCGTGTGGCAGTGGCTGACGCTGCCGCGTTTGCTGCCCCTGGCAGGCGCCAATGCGCGTGGGCTGCTGACGGTGCTGAAACGGCGGGAAGTGCTGTCTGGGCTGTTGGCGGTGAGCCTGTTTTTTATGGGCCAGTTCACCTTGTTCACCTACCTGCGGCCGTTTCTGGAAAGCGTCACCCACGTCGGCCCGTCGGGGTTGTCGCTGATGCTGCTGGTGCTAGGTGTGTGCGGGTTTATCGGCACGGCGCTGATAGGGTTGCTGCTCAACCGCACGCTGTTCCCGACGCTGGTGATCATTCCGCTGCTGATGGCGGTGATTGCCCTGGTGCTCACCGGGTATGGCGACTTGCAACTGCTCACCGCCGGCTTGCTGGCGCTGTGGGGGTTGGTCGCCACCTCGGCGCCGGTGGCCTGGTGGACCTGGTTGGCCAGAACCCTGCCCGACGACGCCGAAGCGGGCGGCGGCCTGATGGTCGCCATCGTGCAGTTGGCCATTACCTTTGGCGCCACGGTCGGTGGTGTGGTGTTTGACGCTCAAGGCTATCAAGCCACCTTCGGCCTGAGCGCCGGCATGTTGGTGGTGGCGGCGGTGCTGGCCGTCTGGGCCGCGGCCTGCACGCGCAACAGCCGTTTACGGGCGATGGATCAGCCGGCGGTCTAGGCCCATTGCAAGCTGTTATAGCGGCCATGCGCCTCTGATATTGGCGTGGGCGCCGTGGGCTCCCTAGAGTCGGGCGGCGACCCATTCCAACAAGATCAGAAGAGTCTAGCCATGCCTCGTTTCCGCCTGAGCGCCCTTGCTGTGGCGCTGGTGTTTTCGTCTGCCACGTTTGCCGATACACCGCTCGAATCGAAACCCGCTTCGCCCGCCACCCGCGCCCTCAATCAGGCGTGGCTACAGCGTTTACCGTTCGCCGATACGGCCGACTTCGACGACGCCCGTCGCGGCCTGGTCGCACCGTTCACCGGCGTAATCAACAACGAAGCCGGGCAGCCGGTGTGGAACCGCGCCGCCTATAACTTTATCGACAACGCCGCCGCGCCAGACAGCGTGAACCCGAGCCTGTGGCGTATCGCGCAGTTGAATAACCTCGCCGGTCTGTTTCAGGTGAGCGAACGCATCTACCAGGTTCGAGGCTTGGATTTGTCCAACATGACGCTGATCGAAGGCGACAGCGGCGTGATTGTCATCGACCCGTTGATCAGCGCCGAAACCGCCCGCGCCGGGCTGGATCTGTATTTCCAGCACCGCCCGCGCAAACCCGTGGTCGCAGTGATTTACAGCCATGCCCATGTCGACCATTTCGGCGGCGTGCGTGGAGTGATCGACGAGGCCGACGTGAAGGCAGGCAAGGTGCGCGTGATAGCGCCGGACGGCTTCTACGAACATGCCATCAGCGAGAACGTACTGGCCGGTCCGGCCATGATGCGTCGCGCGCAATATATGTACGGCGCGCTGCTGCCGCGCAGCGCCCGGGGGCAGGTGGACGCAGGCCTTGGCAAAGGCACGCCGAGCAACGCGCGGGTGACCTTGATCGCGCCCAGCGAAGTGGTCAGCAAGCCGTTGGAAACCCGCACGGTCGACGGCGTGGAAATCGAATTCCAGCTCACCCCCGGCACCGAAGCGCCGGCGGAAATGAACCTGTACTTCCCGCAATTCAAAGCGCTGTGCATGGCCGAAAACGCCACCCACACCCAACACAACATCCTCACGCTGCGCGGTGCCCAGGTGCGCGATGCGAAAGTGTGGGCGCAGTACCTCGACGACGCGCTGGTGCGCTACGGCAATAAAACCGACGTGCTGTTCGCTCAACACCACTGGCCGACCTGGGGCGCGCAAGGCATCGGCAGTTACCTGGCCGATCAGCGCGACATGTACGCGTTCCTCGACAGCCAGACCCTGCGGCTGATCAACCAGGGCTTGGGCCCGGTTGAAATCGCCGCGCAGCTCACCTCGCTGCCGCCGCGTCTGGCCAACAAATGGTACAGCCGCGATTACTACGGTTCCCTCAGCCACAACGTGCGCGCCGTGTACCAGCGCTACATGGGCTTTTACGACGGCAACCCGGCCACCCTCGATCCCTTGCCGCCGCAAGCGGCTGGCGTGCTCTATGTGCAAGCCATGGGTGGCGCCCAAGCGGTGCTGAATCTCGCCCGTCAATCGGTCGAAAGCGGCGACTACCGCTGGGCCGCGCAAGTGCTCAACCACTTGGTATTCGCCGAGCCGGACAACCAACAGGCCCGTGCCCTGCAAGCCGACGTACTGGAACAACTCGGCTACCAGAGCGAGAACGCCACCTGGCGCAACGTGTACCTCAGCGGCGCTTACGAACTGCGCAACGGCGTGGCCACCAGCAAACCGCGCAGCACCGCGCCGGACATGGTTCGCGCACTCACCCCGAGTTTGTTCTTCGACTACCTGGCCGTGCGCATCGACGCCCTGAAAGCCGCCGACGAAGACCTCACTATTAACTGGCACTTCACCGACCTCAACGAGGATTACGCCCTGACCCTGCGCAACGGCGTGCTCACCCACCGCAACGGCAGCCGCCACGAACACGCCGACATCAACGTCAGCATGAGCAAGGAACTGCTTGATCGCATCGCCTTAAAGGAAACCGGGTTTCTAAAAGAATCGATGATTGGCGGCATCGACATTGAGGGTGGGAAACTCAAATTACTGAAACTGCTCGGCGGCCTGGATGAGGCGAATTCACAGTTTAATTTGGTGACACCGTAAGCAAAAAGCATCGCGGCTGAAGCGGAGTGCCGCCCAGCCGCTCCTACAAGGGTTCACATACCCCCTGTAGGAGCGGCTTTAGCCGCGATGCTTTTAATCAGTAGACGCCGGACTAAACGCAGCAAAGCCCAAAAAAACCGCCATTACCGCCACCGCCAACCCCGTCCCCAACACCATCCAAACCCGCGCTTCACCCAGCTCACGTTGCATCATCGCCACGCTATGCCGGTACCGCCGGCCTTCGCTAACGGCCAACCACGCCGCCGTGCCCAGCGCGAGCCCCAGCACCCAGACCTGATGCCCACGCAGCGCCAGACACGCCACCACCAGCAGCGACAATTGCGTCCGCCGCCACGCCAGCGCGGTGCGTTCGGCTTGCAGGCCGAGGTCGGTTTCAGTCATGGCCGCGCAGCCAGAACAAAGCCAACAACAGCAGCGCCGCCAGCCCGCAGCTCAGGGCCAGTAGCGGCACCAGCCCGGCCAATGGCAACGGGCGGCCGTGGCGTAATGCGCGTTCCACGGCCAGCCAACGTAAGCACGCGCCGCCGCATACCAGCATGCTCAGGGCCAGCAGGCTCAGGGTCATGGCCAAGCGCAGCAGCGGTTCGAAGGCGTGGGTGGCAAAGGTTTCGACGGCGATGCCGCCGCCCAGCAGGGCCAACGCCGTGCGGATCCAGGCGAGAAAGGTGCGTTCGTTGGCGAGGGTAAAACGCGGGTCGGGCTCGGTGCCGCCGAGTAGGGTATGCGCCAAGGGTTTGCGTGGGGCAGGTGGGTTCATGGCAGACCTGAATAAAAAAACGCCGCCGGGCTCTCACACCCGACGACGTGGGGAAGGGATCAGCGCAGGCCTTTGCTACGCAGTGCGCCCGGCGAGTAATCCGAGGCGCTGGCTTTGTAGGTGAAGTCGAACGGCTGGCGCTGTTCGTTGGTCAGGCCCGAGGCCAGGTAGCGGCCGTTGTTGAGGTCGTAGGTGATTTCCATGGCGTTCACCGCCGCCTGGCCGACGCCGTGGTAGTAGCTGTGCGCTTCGCCCACGCGCCAGAGTTCGCCACGGTTGTCGTAGTGGTCGGCTTCGAGAATCGCCCAGGTGTCTTCGTCGATGAAGTAGTGACGCTTGCTGTAGATGTGGCGCATGCCGGGTTTCAGCGTGCCGATCACTTCCCACACGCGGTGCAGCTCGTAGCGGGTGGCGTCGGGGTTGATGTGGCCGGGCGTCAGCAGGTTTTCGTACTTCAGGTCTGGAGAGGCCAGGCGGTAGCTGTTGTAGGGCACATAGAGGTTTTTCTTGCCCACCAGTTTCCAGTCGTAGCGATCCGGTGCGCCGTTGAACATGTCGCGGCTGTCGGCGGTGCGCATGCCGGCAGTGGTGGGGCCGGCGGTGTCGTATGCCACGCTCGGGGCGCGACGAACTCGGCGCTGGCCGGCGTTATAGACCCACGACAAGCGCGGCTCAGTCACTTGGTCGAGGGTCTCGTGCACCAACACCACCTCGCCGACCATGCGCGAGGGCGCGGTTATCTTGTGGCTGTAGTAGTAAAGAATATTGCCCGCTTCGTCCGGCTTGAGGCCGCTGACGGCCTCGCGACGGCTGAAGTATTGCAGCGTGGTCATGAGGGTGTAGGCGCCGTCTTTTTGCGGGGCGGCGCTGTCGGTGGTCAGGCTAAAGCTGGGGTTGCGGTTGCGCGTCAGGTGGTTCCACAACACCTCCAGGCCGGTTTTGGGCATGGGGAAAGCGACCACGCCGGCAAAGCCTTGCACGCCGTTGCCGTCGTTGATCAGCTTGGCTTCGGTGGCGTTGCGCGCAGCGGCGGCGCTGGCTTGATCGTCCACGGCCACGGAGCGGTGGCTGGGGTAAACCGGCAGGCGAAAGGTGTCGGGGAAGTGTTGCAACAGGGCGATTTGCCCCGGGCTGAGTTGGTCTTTGTATTGGCTGTAGTTGCGCGCATCGATGGTGAACAGCGGCTTCTCGTTGGCATACGGATCGGCCGGCGTGCCGTTGCTGGTCAGCGCCGGCTTGGTGCTTTTCAGGCCGCCGTCCCAGGCCGGAATCTTGCCGTCCGCACTGGCGGCGCGCTCAGCGCCGATGGGGGTCAAGTCGCTTTTCAGGTGCGCCGCTTCGTCCGCCGTGACGGCAGCATGGGCCGCGCTCGCCAATAGGCTGGTGAGTAACAGGCCGCGTTGAATCAGGCAGTAAACAGGTTTCATGGGAACTCCTTAGAAATTCACGCCGACGCTGATGGACACATAGTCGCGGTCGCCGCGGGTGCCGTAGTCGCCGTCGATAAAGTCGGTGTAAGCCAGGCTCGCGTTGTAGGTGTTGTTCAGCGAGGCATCGAGGCCGACGCTGATGGCCTTGGAGCCTTCGCTAAAGGCCGAGCCTTCGCCGGGGCCGTTGCCGTCTACGTCGTGTTGCCAGGACAGGTTCGGGCGCAGGTCCACGCCGGCAATCGCGTTCGGGTAGCTGAGGTTGGTGCGCAGGCGGTAGCCCCACGAGAACGGCGTCAGGAAGCCTTTGTCGTTGCAATGTTCCGGCGTGCGCGAGTTGTTCAGGCATACGCTGTTGTTCGCCAATACGCCGCTGCCAAAGGTGCCGCTGCGGCCGTAACGCGGCCCGTATTTGCCTTCCAACCCACCGACATAGGTGGCGCCCACTTCGCCAACGACCACCATCTGATCAGCCCCCAGCACTTGGCTGAACGAGTGCGTGGCGGTGACTTGCGCCTGGCTGACTTCCTTGCGGCGGTAGCCGTTGAACAGCGCGCTGTTGGCCGGCGGGCGTGTGCCGTCTGCTACCAGCGGCGAGCGCGAGGCGTTGTTGAGCAGCGACTGGATGATGTCGGTACCGTTGAGCTGAATCGGCATGTTTGGCCGGTAGCTGATCTCGCCTTGCAGCGCGGTGCCGGTGTCCAGATTGGTGGAGAAGCTCAGGCCGTACAGGCGAATGTCTTCCGGGTATTGCGCCAGGTATTGCGAGGTGCCCATGCG
This sequence comes from Pseudomonas sp. AC136, assembly GCF_979258585.1. NCBI lineage: Bacteria > Pseudomonadati > Pseudomonadota > Gammaproteobacteria > Pseudomonadales > Pseudomonadaceae > Pseudomonas > Pseudomonas sp. AC136. Next base: position 1,449,657 of record NZ_OZ409865.1, on the reverse strand, counting down.
CAACGCGCCTGCCAGGGTTTGCCCGGCGCCGGCCAGAAACGCATTGCAGTTGCCCAGCGGTATGCCGGCGTTGCTGCACAGGCGGCCGGCAAACGCGGTGTTGGTGGCGTATGGGCTGCTGATGGTGCCCATGTACGGCAGGCGGCTGTGGTAGTTGGCGATGTACGCGCCGAACTCGGTGTCCAGCTCGGCAGCAAACCAGCGCAGCGACATGCCCCACTGGCCGCTGTTGCGCGCGTCGTCGTCTTTGGCGCGGGGAATGCGGATGCCTTCATCTGTCAGGTTGACGCCAAACGGAGTCAGCCCGCGCACCGCCGTGGCGTTACCGGTCAGCACGTTGCCTACGTCCAGGCCGTCGCAGCCGTCGGCGAGAAAGTCGTTGCTGGAAAAGAAGGTGCCGCAGTTGTCGAGCTGGGTCTGTTCCCAGTCCAACTGGTAGAAGAAATCGCTCGACAGCGACTCGGTGAGGTTCTGCGACACGTAGAACATATTCACCGGCACCAGGCCTTCTTTCACTTCCGAGCCAGGGCGGCGCAGGGCCGACAGGTTGAACGGGTTGACCACGTTGAGCCCGCCCTGAATAAACGTGCTCTCACCCCAGTTCACCACCTGCTTGCCGAGGCGTGCCGAGCCCGGTTGATCGGCGAGGGTGTAGTTGTAATAGGCGAAGGCATCGAGCAGTTCGGCGCCGGCCGATTTCGCTGACTGTTTGCGGTTGTTGTCTTCCACGTTTTTGAAGCGCTGGTCTTCGTCGCGCAGCACGTAGTCGTACCAATAGCTGCCGCGCAAAAACACGCCCATGTCGCCATGGCGCAGTTCCAGATCGTGGTTGCCTTTGAACAAGCCGGAGAAGGCATCGCCAGAGGCAAAGTTGCGGCGGCCATCGTCGCCGGTGGCGCTTTGCAGTTGTTTGGGGTCGGGGTTAGCGGTGGAAATGCTGGTGCCAATGGACAACGAAGAGTCCAACTGGCCTTCAACTTCGCCGAGTTGGAAATCCACCGCCATGGCATTGCCGAATAGGCAACTTAGTGGCAATAACAAACAGGCTGGCGTGATAACGCCGTATCGCTTGAATTTCATCACTCTCTATCCTCTTGTTGTTGTCGAGTGAGTTAAAAGTTCAGGCGCAAAGGCAATAAGAGTTGAATCAGCAGGCACTGCCAGGCCTCGCCGTAGGCGGCGGGGTACGGGGGTTCGGCGCGGTTGAAAGGCGGACGAAAGTTATGCCTTGTTTTCAGGCTTATTGTTCTGCGCGGTGAGGTTTGCGTTATAAAGCGGTGTTTTAAAACTCCAGGTTTAACGTGTGCTCGTTGGTGTTTCATCGATACTATGGGCGCACGAAAAGCCCCACAAATAGTGTCTTCGCATACTTGCCATACCGCTTTGGCATAGCTTGAGAGAAGGGTGTTATGACCTTAAAACAGCTTCGCTACCTGATCGCCATCGCCGAGGCTGGCAGCTTTTCCTCGGCCGCTCGCCGGGCCTATATCGCCCAGCCAGCGTTGAGCCGGCAGATCGGCTTGCTGGAGAGCGAACTGGAGCTGCAATTGCTTGAACGCCAGCACGACGGCGTGGTGCTCACCGACGCCGGGCGCCGGCTTTATGAAGTGGCGCGCTCGGTGGTGCAGAAGCTCGATTCGGTAAAGGACGAACTCAGCTCCACGCGAGGCGATCCGAAAGGCCAGGTGGCCATCTCCATTCCCGCCACGGCCTCGACCTTGCTGCTGCCGGAAATCATTTCCCGCGCGGCGGAGAAATTCCCCAACATCATTCTCACCGTATGGGACGGCCTGACTCGCGAAGGCGGCCAGGCGATTGAGTTGGGCAAAGTGGATTTCGGCGTGGTGCCCAATGCGGAAGAGCTGGAGCACGTCACCGCCGAGCCGATTTTCACTGAAGACTTGTATTGGGTCGGGCGGGGTCCAGGGCTGGAAAGTGACGAGCCCATTACCCTCGCCGAAGCGGGCGCCACCCGCTTGGTAATGGCGCCACGGGCCTTGCATTTGCGCCGCCGAATCGAGCAGGCAGCGATGGAGGCGGGGGTGAACTTGAATGTGGCCTATGAGCAGCAGTCGGCGCCGGGTATTGGCAGTCTGGTGCGCACTGGCCTGGCGGCGACCATCAGCAATTGGCCGCCGCTGGAAGAGCTGTTCAAGCCGACGTCGGCGCGGCTGATTGTCGAGCCGCGCATCACCCGCACGGTGTCGATTGCCCACTCCATTCACAAGCCGCTGTCGTTTGCCGCCTCGTGCATGCACGACCTAGTGCGCACCATTTTGCTCGACGCAGTGCGCGACGGCCGGTGGCGCGGCAGCTTGATCGAGCGCAGCGTGGACGACTTCACTCAGGCGATGGAGCCGGCGGGCAGCCCGTCGTCCTGAGCCAGGCGCTGCTGCGAGCGCTGCGGGTTCATGGTCAGCAAACCGATCACCCCGGCCACCAGCGCCACGGCGCCGCACACCAGAAAGCCCAGCGCGTAACCTTCCGGGTGATTGGCGCCTGCGCCGTGCACCAACAAACCGGTGACTACCGGCGCCGACAACCCGGCCAGCGAGGCCACGCCATTGCCGATGGCCAGGATGCCGCCGCGTTGGCTGCTGGGGGTGAACTCGGCGAGCATTGCCGGGCCGACCGAGTACATCACCAAGGCGAAACCGCCGCTCAAGGTCAGGGTGATGATGCGCGTGGTTACGGACAGTTCATGCATCATCAAACTGGCCGAAAACAGCCCGCTGACAATCAGGCACAGCGACACAAACGTGCCGCGCGCCACCCGCGATTGCACGCCACGGCGCATCAGGCGCTGCGACAACCACGCCATAAACAGGCTCAGCGGCGTGGTGACCACCACGAACAGCACAAACATTTTGCCGGTCTTCAGCGGGTCGATACCCAGGCCTATTTGCAGGTAGCTCGGCACCCAGGTGAGCGTCAGCGCCAGCGACCAGTTGGCGGCGAAATGGCAGGCGTAGTTGCCCAGAACGGTGGGGTCGGTGAGCAAGCGGCGATAGGGCACGCGATGGCTGTCGGGCTTGAGCTGGGTGGCGCGCAGGGTGTCGAGCGTGCCTTCGCGGCCGAGCAGCAACCACAGTGCGCACCACACCAGGCCGATGGCCGCCAACACCGCGAAGTTGGCGCGCCAGCCGTAATTCAGGCTGATCCAGGGAATCATCGCGCCAGCCACCAACAGCCCCAGCGCTCCGCCCGAATGCAGCAACGCCACCGGCAGATTGCGGCGGTTATCGGGAAACCATTTGTACAGCGCGTGGGTGGCGACCGGCGAGGCCGGGCCTTCGCCGATGCCGAGCAACACGCGGCAGGCGACGATCATCCACAGCGAACTGACCAGCAGCATCGGCAGCTGAATCAGCGCCCAGAACAAACCCATGCCCAGCAGCAGGGTGCGGGTGGGCCGACGGTTGGCAAGAAAGCCGCCGACCACCGCCGATACGGCAAACAGCCAATGCAGCGCGCCGCCAATCAGGCCGAACTCGGTGGGGGTCAGTTGCAGTTCTTCGGTCATCGGCACGGCGACCAGGCCGATCACCACTTTGTCGAGGAAGTTGACCAGCATCATCAGCGCCAGCAGCACGGCGATGGTCCAGGCCGTGGCGGGGCGGTAGGCGGGAGTAGGGAGCGTCATGGCGCGATCTCATTGTTGTTATTCGGAAGGTGAAACGGCCCCGTCGTTCCTCCCTGGTGCGACGGGGCGAGGCGGGCGTTTAGCCCGGCAACAAGATGCCTTTGGCGATGGTGTTGCGCTGGATTTCGCTGGTGCCGGTGAGCACGCGCATCATGCGCGTGGCGCGGAATAACCACTCCACCGGATGCCCTTGAATCAGCCCGGCACCGCCATGAATTTGCACCGCCTTGTCGGCAATGCGAAACGCGGTTTCCGAGGCGAACAATTTGCACATCGGCGCCTGCACCTTGATGTCGCCGCCGGCATCGTTATTGGCGGCCGTGGCGTACATCATGCTGCGGGCGGCATAGAGCTCGGTGGCCATGTCGGCGAGCATATGGTTGATGCTCTGGAACATGGCAATCGGCTGGCCAAACTGCTTGCGGGTGCGGGCGTAATCCAGCGACAGGTTCAGCGCCAGGCCGGCCATGCCGAGCATGGTCGGGCAGTGCAGCAGTCGGTTCAGGGTAATGCGCCCCATCGCCAGTTTGAAGCCTTCGCCTTCCTCGCCAATGCGGTTGGCCGCCGGCACGCGCACCTTGTTCAGGCTGATATTGCCGTGGGCACCGCCGCCCGACATCACCGAATAATCACTGTCCACTTGCACGCCTTCAGCATGCAAATCGACGAAGAATGCCGAGATGCCTTTCGGCCCACGGCCCGGCTCGGTTACGGCCAACAGCACCGCCAAATCGGCGTAGGTGGCGCCGGAGATATAACGCTTGGCGCCGCTCAATACGTAGTCATCACCGTCACGCACGGCCGAGGTGGTAATAGCGGTGGCATCGGAACCGGCTTCGGCTTCGGTGAGGGCAAAGCACACGGCTTTTTCGGCGCGGCAGATCGGGCGCAAGAACGCCTCGACCTGATGTTCATTCGCCACCTTGAACAAATGCCCCACGCGCGGTGGGCCGGACAGCTCGCCAAGAATATGCGGCGCCAGCGGGCAGCCGGTGAGCACAGCTGCTTCCTTCACCGCGCACAGCTCGGCAACGGTCAGCCCGGCGCCGCCGAGTTCCTGCGGCAGCATGGCGTTGTAGAAGCCCAACTCGCAGGAGCGCTGCCACACCTGGCGCAGCAGCGGCTTAGCCACCGGCTCGCCCCAAACGATGCCTTCGCGCTTTACCAAGGCATCCAGTTCATCGCGCACAAAGGCCTGAATGCCGGCAATCAGGTCGCTGGCTTTTTCGCTTACGTTAATCATGGTCGTCCCCTTAAATGCGGCGTTCGCTGTTCTGCCAATACGCTTCGCGAATCAGGCGGCGCACGACTTTCCCGTTGGGGTTCTTGGGCAACTCCTGAACGAAGTCCACCGCGCGCGGCTTCTTGAAACCGGCCAGCGATTGCCCGCAGTGTTCGATGATGGCTTCGGCGCTGAGGCTCTGGCCTGGCTTGAGCACCACCACCGCACGAACCGCCTCGCCCCATTGTTCGTCCGGCACGCCGACCACGGCGGCTTCGAACACTTCGGGCAGGCTGTAGAGCACTTGTTCGACTTCGGTGGGGTAGATATTGAAGCCGCCGGAAATGATCATTTCCTTTTTGCGGTCGACGATAAACACGTAGCCGCGCTCATCCACCGTGGCCAGGTCGCCGGTCAGGTAGTAGCCATCGCGCATGACTTCGGCAGTTAGCTCGGGCGACTGCCAGTAGCCCTGCATGATGTCGGGGCCCTTGACCACTATTTCGCCGATGTCACCGGGGCGCACGTCTTCAAAGGCGTCGTTGACTATCCGCAGATCGGTCTCGAAATAGCAGCGCCCGCAGGAGGCAAGCAGGCGTGGATCATCGAGGTGGTCCTGCTCGGTCAGCACGGTGACCAGCGAGCAGGTTTCCCCGGCGCCGTAGCCTTGCACCAGAATCGGCCCGAACACCTCGATGGCCCGTTGCACCAACGCCGGTGCCATGGGCGCCGCGCCGTACATGACCACGCGCAGGCTGGACAAATCGTACTGCTCCACACCCGACACATTGACCAAGCGGTTGATCATCGCCGGCACCAAAAACAGCCGGGTCACGCGCTCGCGCTGGATGGTCTCGAGCAACAAACGGTCGTCGTATTTTTCCAGCAGCAAATTGCAGGCGCCGACTGCCAGCAGCGGCATGACCTGCATGCCGCTGGCGTGGGTGATGGGGCCGACGTGGGCCATGACGTCGGTCGGTGCCGCGCGCCGCGATGGGCTGGCGATGCTCTTGCGGATCAGCGCCTTGCGGTTGCCAAACGACAACATCGCCGCCTTCAGCACACCGGAGCTGCCCGAGGTGTAATGCAGCACGGCCAGCGCGTCGTCCGCCGGGTCGGCGTGCACGGGCGCTTCGCTGCCGCCGGCGAGCACGGCGCTGTAGCTGATATCGCCGCTTTCGTCGTTCAGCGAAATGATCCACTGCAACCGCGCCACCTCGCCACGACGCGCCTTGAGCGCAGCGGCGAAACGGCTATCGGCGACTACCGCCTGGCTGTGGGAGTCGTTGAGCACCTGGATGATTTCATCCAGCGAAAGGCGCGCGTTGATCGGCACCTTGACCATGGCGCGCTTGTAGAGCGCGATTTCCGCCTCCACCAGCTCCACCCGATTGGGCGCCAGGATGGCGACATGCGCGCCTTCGGCCAGGCCGAGCGCCGACAGGCCGGAAGCCAGGCGATTGGTGCGACGCTCGAGTTCGACGAAGGTCAGGCGTTGCTGGCTGTCGATCAGCGCCATGTGATCAGGCCAATACAACGCGCTGCGGCTGACGATTTTTCCTAAGTTCACTGTTGTTGTTCTCACCGGCAGGAAATGTGCGCCGATGCTACTGAGGCGCGGCGGATCTCAACCAATACAACAGTACGATGCAGGCCATAACGTTTCGGAATGGCCGTGTTTTTCTCAACCTGTGGGAGCGACTTCAGTCGCGATTCCTGGAAACGACGGTCGCGAATTCCGTCTGCAGGGATCGCGACTAAAGTCGCTCCTACAAAGGCAGTACGCTGCGCGGTCCGGTGTGATTTCGTCTCGCCTGGCTCTAGCCCAGAAGCCCGCTATACCGCGTGTTTCTGTGGGAGCGACTTTAGTCGCGATTCCTGGAAACATCTGGGCCCGAGTAACGGCTGGCCCTCACCCCTAGCCCCTCTCCCGTAAACGGGAGAGGGGAACGGATCGGCGTACACGGTCAGCTCCCTCTCCCGTTTACGGGAGAGGGTTGGGGTGAGGGGCTGTTGAATTTGAAGGGGCGAGGTTTAGTGGAACAACAGCGCAGTAATGGCATCCGCTTCCAACGGCCGGCTGAGGAAATACCCCTGACCTTCGTCGCAGCCCACGGCGTTGAGCATGGCCAAATGCTCGGCCGTTTCGATGCCCTCGGCGGTGACGGTCAGCGACAGCGCGTGCCCCAGGCCAACGATGGCGAGGATGATGGCTCTGTCTTCTTCGCTGCCTTCGATGCAGTTGAGAAAGCTGCGGTCGATTTTCAGGCCGTCCAAGGGGAAGGTGCGCAGGTAGCTGAGGGACGAATAGCCGGTGCCGAAGTCGTCCATGGCCAGGCGCACGCCCAGCTGTTTGAGGGTGTCCATCATTTCCAGGGCGCCGGCAGCATCTTCGATCATCACGCTTTCGGTGATTTCCAATTCGACGCGCCCCGGGCTGATGGCCGATTCACGCAGGGCGCTTTCGATGCGCTCGACCAGGTCGCCGCTTTTGAATTCGATGGGCGACAAGTTGATGGAGATAAACACGCTTTCCGGCCAGGTGGCGGCCTGGCGGCACGCGGTGCTGATGACCCAGTTGCTCAGCGCGATGATCAAACCGGTTTGCTCGGCAATCGGAATAAAAATGTCGGGCGGTATCAGCCTGCGCTCTGGGTGCTGCCAGCGCACCAAGGCTTCGACGCCGACCAGGCGGCCATCGGCGATGCAGTAGCGCGGTTGGTAGTGCAGGCGCAATTCGTTGTGCTGGATGGCGAAGCGCAGGTCGGTTTCCAGACGGCGCCGTTCGATGATCTTCGCGTTCATTTCCCCGGAATAAAACCGCCAGGTACTGCGGCCACCGGCTTTGGCTTCATACAACGCGATGTCGGCATAGCGCAGCAGTTCGCTGGCTTCCATCGCGTCGTTGGGCGCCATGGCAATGCCGATGCTGGCGCTGACGAAGGTTTGCTGACCTTCAACGTCGATGGGCTGTTCGATGGAGTCGAGCAAGCGTTGGCACAGGGTTTCGACATGGCTTTGGGTGGTCAGGTCGGTGAGGATCAGCACGAACTCATCGCCGCCAAAGCGGGCCACCAGATCGTCCTGGCGCACGCATTCGGTGAGCCGCGCCGACACCACGTTGAGCACCACATCGCCGGCCGCATGGCCGAGCAGGTCATTCACCGGCTTGAAGCGGTCGAGGTCGAGGCTGAGCATGACCAAGGGTTTTTCACGGGTTGGCACGGCCTTGAGTTTGCCGTCGAGAAACTTCTGCAAGCGGGTGCGGTTGGGCAGGCCGGTGAGGGCGTCGTGCTGGGATAAAAATTCGATCTGTCGCCGCGCTTCCACTTCGCCTGTGACGTCGGTGGCGGTGCCGCGAAAGCCAGCGCTGGTCATGGCGCGGGCCGACACGCGGGTGATGCGTTGCTGGCCTTGGGTGCCGACATAGCGACAGTGGATGCTGGTGTCGGTGCGCCGGTGGCCGCTGCTCAGCCACTGCGACAGGGTGCCGTGTTCGGTGGTCAACAGGGCGTCGATGTGGCTGCCCAGCCACGTGCCGCGCGACAGCCCCGTGACCGCTTCAAAGCGTTCGGACAGGTAGGTGAAGTGGCCGCTTTGGTCGATTTCCCAGATCCAGTCAGAGCTGATTTCAACGATGTCGCGAAACCGCGCTTCGCTTACGGCCAGGGCGCTCTCGCTGCTTAGCAACGAGTGATAGCTTGCGTCCAGCGCCTTGGCCCCCGCCGTGGTGCGGCGCAGCAGAACCCAGGCCATCAGGCACACCAGCAGCGCCACGCCGCCGAGCAGCGGCAGGCCCAGGCCGAGCAGGCGCTTGCCTGGCTGCTCGGGTTGCCAGTGCAGGTACCCGGCGACGCCGTTTTCACCCAGCGGCAAAATCGAGCGTTCGTTCAGATCGTTCGGGGTCGCCAGGCGCAAGGCGTCTACACCGAATTCGCGGCCGATGGTGGCTAGGCGGGCGTTGTCGAGAATGTCGACGAAGATCAGCACCGAGTTCTGTCGTTCGTCTGGTTTTACCGTCGGGTCGGTGCCGGGCGTAATGGCGGCAGCGGCCACCAAGGCCGGTGCGCCATCAAGGTTGATAAACCGGGTGGTCGGCGATTCGTCTTCGGCGCCGGCACGGGCCTCGGCGACGATGGGCGCCAGCGACTCCTTGAGCCAGTCGTCGGCCGGCACCTGTTGCAGTTGACCCCGGACGACCGCGTACACCGTGCGGTCGGTGTCATCGACCACGAACAGCGCCTGAAAGCCGAAGTCGTCGTACAGCGAGGGACCGATGTTCTGCCGCACGTAGGCCCAATCGGTGTCTACCGTAACGTGCAGGTGTTTGTAGGCATCGCCCCAGAAGGCATAGTCCTTGACCACCGAACGCAGGGATTTTTCAAACGAATGCACGGCCTTCTCGGTGTAGAAAGCGCCTTCGGTTTCCTCCGTGCGGTCCATGTCGCGGGCCAGGTAGACCAGCAGATAACCGGCAAGCAGGAACACGCTGACCAGCAAGCCGATAAATTTGAACAGTGAAATACGCGTGAGGGCCACGCTGGTGCGGTTAAGGGGAGCGACAGGCTGCGGCGGTCTGGCTTGGGTCATAGGCTAGGTACAACTCTTGATTCGATTTTTCTAATGCACCTTCAGTTTATGCAACCGTCATAAGAGCGCTAGGGGCTGAATGTTGAAACATCACCCGGGCTTGCGCTGAGGGGCTTGACGTGGCGCTTTGCGCTTTACAAATCAGGGAAAAAAACTAGCGTACACACCCTGTGGGCCCACCCATATTCCGCCGTTGCCGGCGCTGGCTACCGTTATTCAGGAGAGAAAAACATGGCTACGTTTACCCCCGGTCACCTGCACATCGAGCGCCACGCGCTGACGCCCAACGATGTGAGTTACAACATATGTATCGACTACGAAGTTTCTTCCGATGAGCAAAAAGGCAAGGGCATGCTCTTCACCTTGCACGGCACCATTCAGGGCAAAGACGTGCGCGAGAGCTTCTTTCTGCCACGGGAAGAGGCGTACAACTTCGCCAGCAACGTGACGAAAATTGCCGAGAAATACGGCATTCCGAAAAGCCAGAGCAGCATTGGCTCCATTCACAAACACTACGACGCCATGTTCGAAGACGTACGCGCGCAACTGGCGATGAAACCAGGCGAGCCGATAAACCCCGAGCATTTTGAGTGAGTAACCGATGGCGTTAACCGAACAGCGCTGGCCAGCGGATGCACACGAGCTGGCAGACATTCAGCGCTTCAACTCCAAATTGAAATGGATGCCGCGCTTTCGCATCCGCAACCGCATTGCCCCCACGCTGCTGCAAGCGCTGTTGCGGGTCGGCCAGGTCGGCGGCGGGGCGAAATTGGCGCGTCATGGGCTGAGCGTGCATACGCGTTACGTCACCACGCCGGAAGGTCGGGTGCCGTTGCGTATTGTGCAGCCCAGAGGGCCGGTCAAAGGCGTGGTGCTGGATTTTCACGGCGGCGGTTGGGTGATCGGCAACGCGCAAATGAATGATCACTTGAACAGCGCCATGGTGCGCGACTGCGGTGTCGCCGTGGTGTCGGTGGATTACCGGCTGGCCACCAACACGCCCATTCAGGGTTTGCTGGCCGACTGTTTGGCAGCCGCGCGCTGGCTGCTGAGCGACCAGACGGCGCTGTTCAAAGGTTTGCCGGTGATTGTGGTGGGCGAGTCGGCCGGCGGGCATCTGGCGGCGGCCACGTTGCTGGCGCTTAAAACCTCGCCAGAGTTACTCCAGCGGGTGAAGGGCGCGGTGCTCTATTACGGCGTCTACGACCTGACCGGAACCTCCAGCGTTCGCAACGCCGGCCCCGACACCCTGGTGCTCGACGGCCCCGGCATGGTCGATGCGCTGCGCCTGCTGACGCCTGGACTTACCGACGAACAACGGCAGAAACCGCCGCTGTCGCCGCTGTACGGCGACCTGAACGGCCTGCCGCCAGCGCTGATGTTTGCCGGCGAGCTCGACCCGCTGCGCGACGACACCTTTGAAATGGCCAGACGCTGGGGCGAGGTGGCCGACGTGGAAGCCAATCTGCTGCCAGAAGGGCCCCACGGCGTGGTTCAGTTTCCGACGGTGATGGGCAAGCGCGTCACGGCCTATGCCAGAAACTGGATCAATCAAAGGGTGGCCTAGCGCGCATCGCTTTGTAGGAGCCAGCAAGCTGGCCCCTACGAAAAGCGTCGGCCTTAATCGGTCACTTTGACCACTTCGGTATCGCTCGGCGCAACGGGCGCGCCGTTCAATGTCGTCGGTATCAGCGGTGCCAGCGTCTGGCCGCTGGCTTTGTCGATCAACTGCGAATGCACTTCGCCCGCGCCAAACAAATGCGCTTCCCCCCATTGGCGTAACGCCACCACCACGGCGAACAACTGTTCGCCCCGTTCCGTCAGCACGTATTCCTGATACGCACTGCCCTCGGCGACTGGGCGGGTGGTCAGCACCTCGGCCTGTACCAGCAGGCGCAAACGGTCGGCCAGAATATTTTTCGCCACGCCCAGGCTGCGCTGGAAATCGCTGAAGCGGTGCTTACCGTCGAAGGCATCGCGCACGATGAGCAGGCACCAGCGATCACCCATTACCTCGACCGCGCGGGCAACGGGGCAGTGTTCGAGGGGTTGGCTTGCGTCTGTCGGCATGGGAGTTAGTCGTCGTAGAGGGGCATGTGGTTGCACTTTAAAACCAGAACGCCTAGCCTTCAAATGGTTTTAATTTGAAACCAGGTGAGGCGTTATGACGTCAGCAGGATCTCAGGCGTTGCCGTTGGCCGACGCCAGCGCGAGCCGCACGCCCCGCGCGATGGTGGCGTTGTTCGCCACGGCAAGCGGGCTTAGCGTGGCCAATGTGTATTTCGCCCAGCCGTTACTGGACGCGCTCGCTGCAGATTTCGCTATCAGCCACGCCAGCGTCGGCGGGGTGATTACCGCCACGCAAATCGGCTGTGCGTTAGCGCTGTTGTTGCTGGTGCCGCTGGGTGATCACGTAGACCGGCGCCGACTAATGCTCGTGCAGCTAGTCGCCTTGGTGCTGGCCTTGGTTGCGGTCGCCGTGGTCGAAAGCACGGCGCTGTTGCTCGGCGCCATGTTGGTCATTGGCCTGTTGGGCACGGCCATGACCCAAGGGTTGATAGCGCTGGCAGCCAGCACTGCCAGCGACCATGAGCAGGGTCGGGTGGTGGGGGCGGCGCAGGGTGGCGTGTTTGTCGGCCTGTTGCTGGCGCGGGTGTATGCCGGGGCGGTCAGTGACCTGGCCGGGTGGCGTTGGGTGTACGGGCTGGCGGCGATTTTTATGCTCACGCTCGCCGTCTCACTCTGGCGCTGTCTACCGCAGCCGACACGGGTACCGGTGACGCTGGGTTATCGGCAATTGCTCGGCTCGATGTTCACCCTGCTGCGCCATGACCGCGTGCTGCAAACGCGCGGCATGTTGGCGTTTTTCATGTTCGCGGCGTTGAACGTTTTCTGGAGTGCCTTGGTGCTGCCGCTGAGCGCGCCGCCCTATGGGTTTTCCCACACGGCCGTTGGCGCGTTCGGCCTGGTGGGCGTGATCGGCGCGCTGGCGGCGTTTCGCGCCGGCGCCTGGGCGGACAGAGGGTTCGCCGAGCGCAGCACCTTTGCCGCCTTGCTGGCGCTGCTGCTGGCGTGGTGGCCGTTGTCGATGCTGGATACGTCGCTCTGGGCGTTGATGCTCGGCATCGTGCTGCTCGACCTCGGCGGCCAGATTCTGCACGTAACCAATCAAAGCCTGATCTTGCGTAACCATCCGCAGGCGCCCGGCCGGCTGATCGGTGTGTACATGCTGTTTTATGCCGTGGGCAGTGGCGCGGGGGCCTTGGCTACCACATGGGTGTATGCGAGCGCTGGGTGGCAGGGTGTGTGCGGGTTGGGGGCGGGGATCAGTGCGGTGGCGATGGGGTTTTGGGTCGTGACGCGTTGATGAGGTGGGATCTTCGTTGCGGCCGGCCCTCACCCCCAGCCCCTCTCCCGCAAGCGGGCGAGGGGAGACCAGCGGCGCTCGGCTTACTTGGGTCGAAATGCGATCGGCTCCTTCTCCCGCTTGCGGGCGAGGGGAGACCTGCCGCGATCGGCTCCCTCTCCCGCTTGCGGGAGAGGGCTGGGGTGAGGGCCGCAGTTAACCGGCGCTTAGGGCGCCAGGCTGCGCAACATCAGATTGGTCGCCGCGTTGACGCCTTTCTCCAGGTCTTCCCAAGAACGTTGGTTAAGGCAATGGGCGTTGGTGTACGGCAAAATCATTTCGGCCAGGCCGTCGGTGACTTCATCCAGCGGCGTTTTCTTTTCGAATTCGCCGGCTTTGCGGCCATCGTCAGCCAGGCGTTCGAGAATCGCGTAGAGCTGCGCCTGGTGGCCGGCGGCGGTGCACCAGTCGCCATTAATGGCTTCGACCACCACTTCATTCACGCGGCGCTCGACCACCAGCAAGTCGTAGCTGAATTTCAGTGCGCTTTTCATAAACAGACGCAGGCGCCGGGTGGCGGATAAATCCTGATCGGCAATGGCGCGTAATTTGTCGCCCATTTTCTCCAGCGTGTGCGCGCAGATGGCTTCGCCGATGGCTTGTTTGGACTCGAAGAAACGGTAGATGTACGCCGTGGAAATGCCCATGGCTTTACCAATGTCGGCCACCGAGGTTTTGCGGTAGCCGAACTCGCGAAACAAGCCTTCCGCCACGGCGATGATCTGCGCGCGGCGATCATGCTCCGCCGGGCCGCGTTGGCCGGAGGTGGGAAGGGCGCTGGAGTCGAGTTCGCTGTGCATAGGCCTGGTAACTGAATAAGGGAGCCGGTGGCAGGTGGGCGATTCTAGCGCAAACCGGCCAGCGGGCGCCGCGTCGGCAACGCCCGCTTAATGCGCTCAGCTGGCGGCGGGTTGCGCTGCCGACGCTGCTGGTGCGTGGGCCGGCGGCGGTTTGATCTTGAACCAGATCGCATACAGCGCCGGCAGGAACAGCAGCGTCAGCACCGTGCCGATGGCCGTGCCGCCAATCAACGTGTAGGCCATCGAGCCCCAAAACACCGAGAACGTCAGCGGAATAAACGCCAGCACCGCAGCCAGCGCCGTCAGCACTACCGGTCGCGCGCGTTGCACCGTGGCCTCGACGGCGGCGTGGTACGGGTCGAGCCCTTCTGCCTGATTGGTGTGAATCTGACCAATCAGAATCAGCGTGTTGCGCATCAGAATGCCCGACAGGCCAATCAACCCAAGAATCGCGTTAAAGCCAAACGGCTGGTTGAACAGCAGCAGCACCGGCACCGTGCCCACCAGGCCCAGGGGCGCGGTGAGCACCACCATGGTCATGGCGGCAAAACTGCGCACCTGAATCATGATCACCACCAGGGTGAACAGCAGCATGATTGGGAAAATCGGTGCCAGCGCCTTGTTGGCCTTGAGTGATTCTTCGACGTTGCCGCCCATTTGAATCTGATAGCCCAGGGGCAGGGTGTCGATCACCGGCTTCAGTTCGGCCAGCACCTGCATCGACACCTGCGGCGGCTGCATCTGCTCGTTGATGTCGCCGCGCACGGTGATGGTCGGCATGCGGTTGCGGCGTTTCAGAACCGGGTCTTCGGCGCACACTTCAACATGGCCGATCTGGCGGATCGGCACGCGCTGGCCGGTGCGGCTGGTCAGCGTCATGTCTTCCATACGCGAGGGGTCCAGGCGTTCTTCATCGCCGGTGCGCGCCATCACGTCCACGGTGCGAATGTCTTCACGCACTTGCGTCACGGTGGTGCCGGTCAGCAGAAACTGGAGCTGTTGCGAAGCCTCGGCGGAGGTCAGGCCCATGACCTGCAAACGGTCTTGGTCGAGCACGAAATGCAGGGTCGGTTGTTTCTCCGACCAGTCGGTATTCACCTGGCGCATGTTCGGGTTGTGGCGCATCACCTCGGCCACCTGCTGGGCGATGCCGCGCAGCTTCTCGGCGTCTGGGCCCATGACGCGAAACTCCACCGGGAAGCGTGTGTACGGACCGAACACCAGTTGCGTGACGCGCACCCGCGCTTCGGGCGCCAGCTGGTTTTCCACCGCCACGCGCATGCGCTGTTTCAGGGTGTCGCGGGCCGTCTGGTCGTCGGTCAGCACAATGATTTTGGCGAACGAGGGGTCGGGCAGCTCTGGGTTGTACGAGAGGAAAAACCGCGGCGCGCCCTGACCGATATAACTGGTGACGATCTTCGCCTCCGGCTGGGCCTTGAGCCACGCTTCGACCTTTTTCGTCGCCTCGCTGGTGGTGTTGATCGAGGTGCCTTCGGGCAGTTGCACTTCAATCAATAACTCGGGGCGGTCGGAGCTTGGAAAAAACTGTTGCTTCACCGCGCCCATGCCCACCACCGCGAGCACGAACAGCCCGAGCACGCTGCCTGCCACCAGGAATTTGTGCTTGATGGCGCCGCTCACCAGCCGGCGCAGGCGCTGGAAGTTCGGCGTGGAATAAATGGCCGCGTGGCCGCCCTCGATTTTCTTGATGTCCGGCAAAAGCTTGACGCCCAGGTAGGGGGTGAAAAACACCGCCACCACCCACGAGATGATCAGTGCAAAACCAACAATCCAGAAAATATTGCCGGCATATTCGCCCGCCGTGGAGCGGGCAAAACCTACCGGCATCAGGCCGATCACGGTCACCAGCGTGCCTGCCAGCATCGGCGCTGCCGTGTGGCTCCAGGCGTAAGACGCCGCCGCCACCCGCGAATAGCCTTCCTCCAGTTTCACCACCATGATTTCGATGGCGATGATGGCGTCGTCCACTAAAAGGCCGAGGCCTAGAATCAATGCGCCCAGGGTGATGCGGTCGAACACCCGGTCGGTGGCCAGCATCACGATCAACACGGCGGCGAGCGTCAGCGGCACAGCGGCCGCCACCACAATGCCGACCCGCCAGCCGAGGCTGAGCAGGCTGACGATCATCACCACCGCCAGCGCGACGACGAACTTGATCATGAATTCATCGACCGACTCGGTGATGTTCACCGCCTGGTCCGTCACCTTGGTAAAGCTGATGCCCTGCGCCAGGTTGGCCGAAATTTTCTGCTCCTCGGCTTGCAGCGATTTGCCCAGGTCGAGGCCGTTCCAGCCTTCTTTCATCACCACACTCAGCACCAGGGCGTCTTCGTCGTTGTGGCGGATTAAAAACGTGGCCGGGTCTTCGTAACCGCGCTTCACCTCGGCCACGTCGCTGAGCTTGAGCGTGCGGCCTTGGGAGGCGGCGATAGGCGTGTTGCGGATTTTCTCCAGGTCATCGAAGGCGCCGTCCAGGCGCACAAATACTTGCGGGCCTTTGGTTTCGATGGAGCCGGCCGGCGTGATCGCGTTCTGGTTGTGCAACTGATCGAAAATCGCCTGGGGGTTCACGCCCAGGGTGGTCAGGCGGGCATAGGAGAACTCGACGAAAATTCGCTCTGGCCGCTCGCCGAGAATGTCGACTTTCTTCACCCCCGGCACTTGCAGCACCTGCTGGCGAATGTCCTCGGCCTGGCGCGCCAAAAAGCGCTGCGGCAGGCCATGGGCTTTCAGCGCATACAGGGCAAACGACACGTCGGAATACTCGTCGTTCACAAACGGCCCGAGCACGCCTTGCGGCAGCTTGCGCGTTTCATCGAAGAGCTTTTTGCGCGCCTGATAAAACTGAGCGGGCACCGCAGCGGGCGGCGTGGTGTCGAGCAAGGTCAGGGTCATCAGCGCCAGGCCGGGGCGGGTGATGGTTTCCACGCGGTCGTACCATTTGAGTTCTTGCAGGCGCTTTTCCAGCGGCTCGGCCACCAGGTTTTGCATGTCTTGCGCGGTGGCGCCGGGCCACACTGCGGTGACGGTCATCACCTTGACGGTGAAGGCCGGGTCTTCGGCGCGGCCCAGTTTCATAAAGGCAATCAGGCCGGCGAGGGTGACGGCAATAATCAGGAACAGCGTGACCGAGCGCTCGCGTACCGCCAGCGCGGAAAGGTTGAAACCACTCATGGCGTCACCGCCAGCGCGTTACCCAGGCGCACTTTCTGGTTGGCATGCAGCAAGTGCGTGCCCAGTGCCACCACAGTTTCGCCGGCTTTCAGTTCGCCGCTGATGCGCGCGGTTTCAAGCCCCAGCCCGATCACGCTAACGGTGCGTGCCTGCAACGTCAGCGCCACAGGGTCGACCACCCACACGCTGTACGCGCCGCCGTCATTGCGCAGGGCGCTGAGGGGCACAGTCAGTGCCGCTGAAGTGTTCGCCGGGTCGCCGCGCAAGGTGATTTTGATGGTGGCGCCCAGCGGTGCGTTGTTCAGCGTGTCGTCCAATACGTAACGGGCAGCGAAGGTGCGGGTGACGGGGTTGGCCGCTTCCGACAGCTCGCGCAGCGTGGCGCTGGCCGGCTGGCCCTGGCTGCCATACAGCTGCGCATCGGCGCGAGATTGCAGGGCAGGGCGCAGGGTTTCCGGCAACTCGATGGCGGCCTCGCGGGCGCCGTCTTTGGCCAGTTGCACCACGGTTTGTCCGGCGATCACGACTTGCCCGGGCTCAGCTGCGGTATCGACCACCAAGCCGTCGACGTCAGCTTTTAGCTCGGCATAGAGGCTGGCATTGGCGGCGACATCGGCCTGCGCTTGCGCGGCGTCGACCTGCGCCTTGGCACTGTTCAGCGCGGCCACCGACTGGTCGTAACTCATCGCCGAAATCGCCCCCGCCGTCACCAGCGTGCGCAACCGCGCTTCATCCGCTTGCGCCTGCACAAAGCGCGCTTTGGCGGCGGCCACCGCGCCTTTCTGGTTGGTGATGGCAAGGTTGAGATCAACCGGGTCGATCTTCATCAGCGTCTGCCCCTTGCGCACCCGCTGGCCCACATCCACCAGGCGCTGAACCACCTTGCCCGACACGCGAAACCCCAAATCGCTTTGCACCCGCGCAGCCACCACACCGGTAAAGGTTTGGCTGCGCGAGGTGTCGGGCCGCACCAGCGCCGTGCTCACCAACGGGTCGGCCACACGCGGGTCGCTTTGTAGCGGCTGGCCGCAGCCAGATAACACCAGCGCGCTGGCAGCGAGGGAGAGGAGGGCAGCGGGACGTATCGACATGACGAGCTCCGGAAAATTCAGGCTCGCATTATTCGTGGTTGTTTACGGTATTGTAAATGCGTAACTCGATTGCTTTTCGTTGATGTCAAAGATCAGCTATTTTGATGGGGTATGCATTGGCATAACCATTTTTGCAGGTTACTGTTTTGCAAGTTAGTAAACAAAAAGCCGAACGTGACCACAGGAATCACCATGCCGCCCTTTGCCTTGCGCCCCCTCTGGATGGCGCGTCTGTTGCCCGTTTTTTTGCTAGCCGGTTGTGCCGTGGGGCCCGATTACCAGGCGCCGTCAGCGCCGGCGCCGGCGCCGTTTCGCAACCAGGCCCTGCTCGACCAACGCTCCGCGGCCGGCCAGGCGGCGGATATGACGCAGTGGTGGACTGGCTTCGCCGACGACGGGCTGGTGACCTTGGTCAATCAGGTGCTGGCGCAAAACCTCGACCTCGCGCAAGCCGTGGCTCGCGTCTCGCAAGCCAGCGCCCTGAACCTGTCGGCCCGTTCCGCCCTGTTGCCCTCCGGTGACCTCAACGCACAAGCCAGCCGCGCCCATCAATCCCTCGAAGACCCCATGGGCCGGCTCGCCAGCTCGGCGCCCGGCTATGACCGCAACGCCAGCCTGTATCAAGTGGGCATTGGCGCCAGCTGGGAAGTCGACGTGTTTGGCGGCCTGCGCCGACAGCTGGAAGCTGCCGATGCCGAACAGCAAGCCAGCGTGGCGCAAGCGGCGGCGGTGCGTTTGATGGTCACCTCGTCGGCCGCACGCGGCTACATCCAACTGCGCGCCCTGCAAGCGCGGCAGGCCGTCGTGGAAAACCGCGTTCGCACGCAAAGCGAGCTGGTCAAACTCATGCAACTGCAATACGCCAAAGGCGTAATCGCCAACCTGCAACTCAAACAGGCCGAAGGCGTGCTGGCCACGGTATCGGCGCAAGTGCCGCCGCTGCGCAGCGCCATTGAAAGCACCCTTAACTCGCTGGAAGTATTGAGCGGCGTCGCGCCCGGCAGTTTGCACAGCACGCTTGCCGTCGCTACTGCCATTCCGACCGCACCCGGCATCGACACGGCGGGCGGGCAAACCCAGATGCTGCGCCGTCGCCCCGACGTGATCGCCGCCGAACGCACCCTGGCCGCCTCCAGCGCCCGCATTGGCGCCGCCATTGCCGACTACTACCCCTCGTTCTCCCTGGGCGCCTTGCTTGGCTCGGCCACCACCGTCAGCGGCAACCTGCTCTCCAGCGACGCCAACCTGGCCCAAGGCGTGCTCGGCTTGCGCTGGCGCCTATTCGACTTTGGCCGCGTGCGCGCGGAAGTCGACTACGCCAAAGGCCGCGACGCCGAGGCGCTGGCCGCCTACCAACAGACCCTGCTGCAAGCCACCGCCGACGTCGAAACCGCCATGACCCAACTGGTGCAAAGCGAACAACAAACCGCACTGCTCGAAGGCGGCGTACGCGCCCTGGCCGACGCCCGCAGCGCCGCGTATACCGCCTACCAACAAGGCAGCGTCAGCTTCCTCGAAGCCCTCGACGCCGACGACCGCCTGCAACAAGCCCAGGAACAGCACCTGCTCGCGCGAGCGGCGGCAGCCAGTGCGGCGGTGGACTGCTTCAAGGCTTTGGGGGGTGGATGGAATGCACCGGGGGAAGTGGCAGTTAGTGATCAAAAGCATCGCGGCTAAAGCCGCTCCCACAGTATCTATATCGTCTCTGTAGGAGCGGCTTCAGCCGCGATGCTTGTGACCCTGATCTGGCTTTTGATTTACCGCTTGTGATCTACCCGCCCCATTCATCGCAGGCCGAATGGAGTCGACGTGTAGGGGGTTGAGCGGCCGGGAGCCGAGAAAGGCGTGTCGGGCCAAGGATGGCCTTTATCGCGGGGACGCATAGTCCGGCCCCCGGAGCGGCGATGGAATGAGAAAAGTCGGAGCGCAGCGGAGACCCAAGGTAGGGGCGAGCGTTTTTGCTTACTTTTTCATGGTCCGGCATACCGGCGACTGGAAAAAGTGAGTCGCGCGTAAGGCGCGAAACAAAACGTTCAGCGCACGCGGTAATGAATACCTGCGCGCTTCATATCGGTGTACGGCTGGAGATTCTGGATCCCGAATCGTCGGACCGCCGCCTGCGCGGGGATGACGGAGGGGGTGGTTGAAATGCGCGTAAGGCGCGAAACAAAACGTTCAGCGCACGCGGTAATGAATACGTTAGGCCAGCTCGGGCGTACGACTGGAAATTCTGAATCCCGAATCGTCGGACCGCCGCGTTCGCGAGGATGACGGGGGGTTTGGTTGAAATGCACGTAAGGCGGAAACAGATCGTTCAGCACGCGCGGTAATGAATACCTGCGCACTTCAGTCGGTGTACGACTGGAAATTCTGGATCCCGAATCGTCGGACCGCCGCCTGCGCGGGAATGACGGTGGAGAGGTTAGTAGCTGCGTACAACCGAACATCCCGCTAGCCGACGTGCAGCGACCACTGCGTACACGTCGGCGGTTGCCCAAAAACGAAGAAAAAAAGGAACCCCGTTATGCCCCACACCCGCATCGTCATCACCGGCATGGGCCTCGTCTCGCCACTGGGCGTCGGCATTGAGCCCGTCTGGCAGCGCCTGCTAGCCGGCCGCTCCGGCATTCGCGCATTGCCGGCCGAAACGGTCGACGACATCACCTGCAAAATCGCCGGCACCGTGCCCACGCTCGAAGAAGACCCAGAAGCCGGCTTCGACCCCAACGTCTTTATCCCGGCCAAAGAACAGAAAAAGATGGACCGCTTCATCATGTTCGCCCTGGCCGCCGCCCAGCAGGCGTTGGCGCAAGCCGGCTGGCAGCCGAGCACTGACGCCCAGCGCGAGCGCACTGCGACCATCATTGCCACCGGCGTTGGTGGCTTCGGCGCCATTGCCGATGCGGTGCGCACCACCGACAGCAAAGGCCCACGGCGTTTGTCGCCGTTCACCATTCCCTCATTTCTCGCCAACCTAGCGGCCGGCCATGTGTCCATTCAGCACGGCCTGCGCGGCCCCATCGGTGCGCCAGTCACGGCCTGCGCTGCCAGCGTTCAGGCGATTGGTGATGCCGCGCGGTTGATCCGCAGCGGCGAGGCCGATATCGCGATCTGCGGCGGCGCCGAAGCGTCCATCGACCGCGTCAGCCTGGCCGGCTTTGCGGCGGCGCGGGCGATGTCCAGCGCGTACAACGACACGCCAGCCAAAGCCTCGCGCCCCTTCGATAAAGCCCGCGATGGTTTTGTCATGGGCGAGGGCGCAGGGCTGTTGGTGATTGAGTCGCTGGAACATGCCCAAGCGCGCGGCGCCACGGTGATTGCCGAGCTGGTGGGCTACGGCACCAGTGCCGATGCTTATCACCTGACCGCCGGCCCGGAAGACGGCAACGGCGCGCGCCGGGCGATGCAGCAGGCCATCGCCCAAGCGGGCATTACGCCAAGCCAGATTCAGCATTTGAATGCCCACGCCACATCGACACAGGTGGGCGACAAAGGGGAGTTGGCCGCCATCAAAGCGGTATTCGGGGAGGATTCGGGCGTGGCGGTGACGTCGACCAAGTCGGCCACCGGGCACTTGTTGGGTGCGGCCGGTGGCCTTGAAGCGATCTTCACCATCCTCGCCATCCGCGATCAGTTGGTGCCCGCCACGCTCAATTTCAGCGACCCGGACGACGCCGTCGGCGGGCTGCACATCGTGCATGGCGGCGCGCGGGAAATGCCCATTGAGTACGCGCTGTCGAACGGCTTCGGTTTTGGCGGCGTGAACGCCAGCGTGTTGTTCAAACGCTGGGTTGCGTGATGCCGACGATGCAGCCGACCCTCAGCTCGCCCACTGCGAGGTGCGGATTACCTCGCAGAAGTTGCCGGCGGTAAAGCGCGGGTCTTTGTCGGCCAGCACGTCGGCTTTGACGTTGCCGAACGTGCTGTCGGGCTTGTGTTTAATGCCGTCGTAGAACGCTTGAATGATGTCCTCCTTAAACTGCGCGCCGCGCGGGTGTAGGCGGGTGATCGCCTCGCGTTCTTCGGCACTGTAGTTGGGGTACGTCAGACCCAGCACATCCATTTCCACGCCAGCGGTTACCAGCGCAACCACTGGGTGCATGTGTTGGGGAATGCCCGGCGTGGTGTGCAGCGCGATGGATGTCCACACCGTGTCGATGTCGGGTTGGGCGATGCCGCGTTGCTGCAAAAAGTCGCGCGCCGCGTTGGCACCGTCCACTTCGAAGCGCTCGCAGGCGCTGCTGTGCTGATGGGTCAGGCCCATGTCGTGAAACATGCACCCGCAGTAGAGCAACTCGGGGTCGAATTTCAGGCCCGTGCGCTGACCGGCCAGCGCGGCGAAATAGAACACGCGGCTGGAATGGTGAAACAGCAAAGGTGAGGCGGTGTCGCGCACGCATTCGGTGATTTCCCGCGCCAGTTGGCTGTCGGGGAGGGTGATGCCGGCAATGTTCGGGTTCATGACACGCTCCAGAGAAGAGTAGGGGGGCGTTGTCAGTTTCATGATCGGCGGCTATGGCATCAAACGGCGTGTAGCGTCATATACTGCCATTTCGCGTGATACCGAGACGTGCACCATGCCTGCTTCGAAAAACACTAAAACCATCGCCATTCTTGCCTTGCCGGGTATGCAGTTGCTCGACGTTTCCGGCCCGCTGGATGTGTTCGCCCAGGCCAATCTGGAAGCCGGGCGCGAGGTGTATGCGCTTCGCGTAGTGGCGTGCGAGGCGGGGCCCATTAGCAGTTCATCCGGCGCGCGGCTCTTGCCCGACGCCGTGGTGGGCGAGCCGCTGGGTGAGCTCGATACCTTCATCGTGGCAGGCGCGCCGCATGCCGCGAGCCTGCATTACAAGCCCGAACTGCTCGCCTGGATTCAGCACAGCGCGCGGCAGGCACGGCGGTTCGGTTCGGTGTGCACGGGGGCGTTTGCGCTGGCCGCCGCCGGCTTGCTCGATGGCCGGCGCATTACCACGCACTGGGCGTCTGTCGACGTTATGCGCGCCCAGTACCCGCGCGTGACCGTTGAGGCGGATGCGCTGCATGTGCGTCACGGCAAGTTGCGCACTTCAGCCGGCGTGACAGCGGGCCTGGACCTGGCCTTGAGCCTGGTGGAGGAAGACCTGGGGCGTGACGTGGCCATGGGCGTGGCCGCGCAATTGGTGATGTTTTTCAAGCGGCCGGGCGGCCAGTTGCAGTTCAGCCGCCGAGGCGAGGCGGGGCCATCCGGGCGCTCGGCGTTGCAGGAAGTGCAGCGCTGGGTCGCCGCTCATCCGCAACTGGCGCACTCGGTCGAAAGCCTGGCGGCCCATGCCGGGCTCAGCCCGCGCCATTTTGCCCGGCTGTTTCACGCCGAAGTCGGCATTACGCCGGCCGCCTGGGTGGAAGCCACGCGCATAGCTGCAGCCCGCGCCCTGCTTGAAACTGCTGGCGATGCGCCAAAGCAGGTGGCGGCCAAATGTGGCTTCGCCAATGTGGATACCTTGCGCCGCGCCTTCGTCAAACACGTGGGTGTCACGCCAGCCGATTACCGTCGGCGCTACGGCTGAGCGGTGCTTCGAGCGCTCCGGTTGGCGTGATAATCTCGCGCCTCGCATCCCGAGGCTCAGCCAGTGATCAACCCCGAATACGCCGCCTCCGTCGAGGCCATCGCCCATATCGAAGCGGTGCCGCTGATCCTCAAAATGGTCAAAAACCTCACCGGTATGCGCTTCGCCGCCGTGGCGCGGGTGACGGAGAAATACTGGGTAGCCTGCGCCGTCGACGACTCGATTGAGTTCGGCTTGCAGCCTGGCGGCGAGCTGGTGCTGGACTCGACGATTTGCCACGAGATTCGCGGCCACCGCAACCCGGTGGTGTTTGGTCACGCCAGCGTCCACCCCGAATACGCCACCCATCACACCCCGCTGCTGTATGGCCTGGAAAGCTACATTTCCATTCCCATCATCACCGCCAATGGCGAGTTCTTCGGCACCTTGTGCGCGATTGATTCCGTGCCCGCCGATCTCGATGATCCCACCATCGTGCAAACGCTGACCCTATTCGCCCAGCTCATCGCCATGAACCTCGACACCCAGGGCCAGCTCAGCACCTCGCGCGCCGACCTGGCCGAAGCGCACAACACCAGCCGCCTGCGCGAACAATTTATTGCCGTGCTCGGCCATGACTTGCGCACGCCTTTGAGCGCCATTCGTATGAGCGCCGACCTGATGGACAGCAAGCCCACCGACGCGCGCTCATCGCGACTGATCGCCGCCATCCGCAACAGCTCGGTGCGCATGGGCCATCTGATTGAAAACGTGCTGGACTTCGCCAGAGGCCGGCTGGGCGATGGCATACCGGTGCACCGGACCGTCGTCGATGATCTTGACCACACCCTGCAACTCACCCTCGACGAAATTTGCGCCTCGTACCCCGACGCCACCCTTGTTCGCCACATGACCCTGCCGGCCGGCGTGTATTGCGACCCGCTGCGCCTGAGCCAACTGTTGTCGAACCTGGTCGGCAACGCCGTCACCCACGGCGACATCGAGGCGCCAATCACCATCAACGCTTATGCCGAGGGGCCGGAAGTTGTCCTGTGCGTCACCAATCAGGGCACACCGATTCCGCCCGAACTGATGCCGCTGCTGTTCAAACCCTTCACCCGCTCCGAAGGCGGCGCCCGCGGCGAAGGCTTGGGATTGGGCTTGTACATCGCCTCGGAAATTGCGAGCGGGCATAACGGCAGCTTGAGCGTGGTGTCGACGGCCGAGGAAGGCACGTGCTTTGTGGCGCGGTTCCCCGCGCAAGTTCGCTGGGCCTAAGGGTTCGCGGAACTCCGTTTTCTACACTCATGTGACGGTCGCTCCTGTCGCTTTTACGCACCCTTGGCGGGCTGGCCGGTCTGACCTTTATGGCAACCAGCAGGACCACTGACATGTGCGGCCGATACGCAAAAGAGCAAGACCTCAACCGCTGGCGTGACGTGCTGGCCATCATGCAGCCCATCGACGATCGCACTGACCCCGCAGCCAGTGCGCGTTACAACATCGCGCCCACACAGCGTGCGCCGATCATCTACAACACCGGTGATGGCCTGGCGCTGGAGAATGTTCGTTGGGGCTACGCGCCGCAGTGGGCGAAGGGGAAAATGCCGCGGGCGATCAATGCCCGGGTCGAAACAGTGGCCACCGGTAAATTCTTCCGTGGCATCTGGAAGCAGCGCGCATTGGCGCTGGCTGACGGCTGGTATGAATGGGTCAAACACCCGGACGACCCCAAGCTCAAGCAGCCGTACTTCATCAAGGCCCGGGACGCTTCACCGCTGTTCTTTGCCTCGCTGTGCCACGTGACGCAAGGCCTGGAGCAGGGCGAAGACGACGGCTTCACCATCGTCACCGGCGCCGCCGACGCAGGGCTGCTCGACATCCACGACCGCCGCCCCGTGGTGCTGCCGCCAGCCCTCGCTGCTGAATGGCTCAACGCCGAAACCGATCCGGTTCGAGCACTGATCATCGCGGCTGAGCACGGGCTGGGTGCCGAGGCTTTTACTTGGTATCCCGTGCCTAAGGCGGTCGGCAATCCGCTTAACGACGGGGCCGAGTTGATACAGCGCATCAATGACCCGGTGGTTACCGTGGCTGGACCGATTTAGCCGCGATGTTCAACGTGTGAAGACGCCCTGAACGCTTTTCTGCGAAACTGATTCCGGGTCCTGCCCGGCAGGGGAAGGGCGTGTTCTGCAGACGTTTGCAGTCTGTGGAAAGAATTCTATGGCGTTCCTTGGGAGATCGGTTTGCCTTCTGTTCCGGTAGATATAGACAGCGATGAGCGCTTGTCTCATGTGCTGCACGCCAGTGAGCGGCTGGTAATGGCCGGCACGGTAGACGAGGTGGTGCAGGTGCTGCGCGACACGGCGCGGGCCACGGTCGGCGCGCAAGGCATTACCGTGGTTATCGCCGACGATGGCTACTGTTCCTATGTGGCCGAAGATGCCATGTCTGAGCTGTGGCAAGGCCAGAGCTTTCCCGCTGACCACTGCATTTCAGGGTGGGCGATGCGTCACGGTGAGACGGTGATCATCCCTGACATCCGGCTGGACGCTCGCATCCCCCAAGAAGCCTACGCGCCCACCTTCGTTCGCAGTCTGGTGATGGTGCCGATCGGTAGGCCGGCGGCGGTCGCGGCGCTCGGTGCGTACTGGTCCGAGGTTCACACCCCGGACAACGCCACGATCCAGCGCCTGGAGAGTCTGGCGCGGCTGGCCACCATTGCCATTGAAAACGCGCGGCTCACCCAAGCACGCAACCGTGCAGCTGAACAAAGAGCTGCACAAAACCGCATTCTGGAAGTGGCGGTAGAAGAACACGCGCTCAACGTGGCGCTGGACGCCATGGTTCGCGAGGTTGAGGTGTTGTCGCCGTCCGGCTTTGTCGGCGCCATTGTGCTGTTCGACGAGGAGGGCGCGCGCGTGCAACATTGCGCCGCGCCTAGCTTGCCACCGGCGTGCACCGATCCCGCCGCCATGCTCGTGCGCCCTCACGCCGAATCTGCGAACACTCCGTTATGGTCTGGATTCCAGGCGTTGGCCGGCGAACACGGGCTGCACCTGTGTTGGTCGACCACCATTTGTTCGGCGCAGGGCGGTGTGCTCGGCACCTTCGTGCTGCTTCACCCGGAACCCCGCAAGCCGCTGCCGGCAGACACTGAAATCGTTGACTTCGTTGTGCAGACAATCGGCTTGGTCGTACACCGCGCCCGAGCCGAGGCCGCCATTCGGATCAGCGAGGCGCGCTACCGCCAAATTGTCGAAGGGGCTGAGGATTTCGCCATCATCACCTTCGACGCCCAGGGCACGGTCACCAGCTGGAACATCGGCGCGCAGCGGATCGTTGGATATGAGGGTCAGGAGGTGTTGGGCCGCGCGGGGGATCTGTTCTACACGGACACCGACCGGGCCGCCGGTGTGTTTTACGGCGAGCTTGAGCTTGCTCAGCATCAGGGGCGGGCGGTCAACGAACGCTGGCATGTGCGCAAAAATGGCACACGCTTCTGGGGTTCCGGGCTGATGATGCCGCTTGCGATGGATCATGGCGGTTTCGTGAAAATTTTCCGCGACCGCACCGTCGAGCACGAAGCGGACGCGGCCCTGCAAGAGAGCGCGGCGCGCTTGCGGTTTCTGGATGAACTCGACAACCAACTGTTCAACATTCGCCAAGCCGAAGACGCGATGCTCGCCGCGACCAGTTTGCTGGGGCGCAGGCTTAACGTCTCGCGATGTGCCTATGCCGATGTGGATGCCGACCAGGACCGCTTCTGGATTCGCAGCGACTACACAGCGCCAAACATCGACAGCTCGGTCGGTGCGTATAGCCTCGACCTCTTCGGCTCACGGGCGGCGGCGGATATGCGCACCGGCCGCACGCTGGTGGTTCATGACGTTACTGCCGAGTTGGCAGCCGAAGATGGGCGCGAGACGTTTCAAGCCATCGGCATCAACGCCATCATCTGCTGCCCACTGGTGAAAGACGGACGCCTGACGGCGATGATGGCGGTGCATCACAACCAGCCACGAGACTGGACACCGGCTGAAATTTCACTGATTCGTGAAGTGGTCGAGCGCTGCTGGGCGCATGTCGAACGGGTTGGTGCCGAGATGCGCCTGCGCGAGAGTGAAGAGCGCTTGCGCCTGGCCGTCGACCATGCCGAGGTGGGCTTCTGGGACGTGGATAACGTTCAGAACGCGCTCATCTGGCCGGCGCGCACCAAGGCGATATTTGGTATTTCACCGGACGTGCCCGTAACGATTGACGACTTTTACGACGGCCTGCACCCCGACGATCGACAAGCCACCATCGAGGCCTTCGCCGCCGCCGCGGACCCTGAGCTGCGCGCGCTGTATGACGTCGACTACCGCACCGTCGGCAGAGAGGATGGCGTTATTCGCTGGGTAGCGGCCAAGGGCCGGGGCGTGTTCGATGCCGCCGGGCGCTGCTTGCGAGTGACCGGAACGGCAGTCGACATCACCGCGCGCAAAGCGGCGGAAGAGCAACTGCGCGAGCTCAATGCCAACCTCGAAAGCAGAATCGCCCGGGCCGTTGCCGAGCGCGAAGAAGTGCAAGCGGCACTGCGTCAGAGCCAAAAAATGGAAGCCATGGGGCAGCTAACCGGTGGCGTTGCCCACGACTTCAATAACCTGCTCACCCCAATCGTTGGCACCCTCGACTTGCTGCAACGGAGGGGCGTAGGCGGCGAGCGCGAACAGCGGCTGATCAGTGGCGCCATGCAATCGGCCGACCGTGCCAAAACCCTGGTGCACCGGCTGCTGGCATTCGCCCGGCGTCAGCCACTGCAAGCGGTTCCGGTCGACGTGGTGAAATTGGTCAGCGGCATGGGCGAGCTGGTCGCCAGCACCAGCGGGCCGCAGATAAAAGTGGTGGTCGATGCGGCGGACAATCTTCCTGCCGCGATGGCCGACCCCAATCAACTCGAAATGGCGCTGCTAAACCTCTCCGTCAACGCGCGTGACGCCATGCCCGAGGGCGGCATTCTGCGCATATCCGCTCGCGTGGAGTGGGTGAGCGCAGGTCACAGCTCCGGTCTGGAACCGGGTGACTACCTTTGCCTGTGCGTGACAGACACGGGTGTAGGCATGGATGCGGCCACGCTGGCGCGTGCGGTTGAACCGTTCTTTTCCACCAAGGGCATCGGCAAAGGCACCGGCCTCGGGCTTTCGATGGTTCATGGCTTGGCATCGCAGCTGGACGGCGCGCTGACCATCCAGAGCTTGCCCGGATCAGGCACGACCGTAGAGCTTTGGCTGCCCCGCAGCTCCGCAGCGCCGGCCACCGTAGCCCCCGTTTACCTGGCACCAGAGCCGCTATCCACACGCGGTGTGGCGCTGCTGGTCGACGATGAGGAACTGGTTCGCACCAGTACCGCTTACATGCTCACCGAACTCGGCTACTGCGTGATTGAAGCCGCCTCAGGCGAGGAAGCGTTACGCCTGTTGGACACCGGGCAGCAATTCGATTTACTCGTCACCGACCACTTGATGCCCGGCATCAGCGGGACTGATCTAGCCCGACGCGTGAGCAACTCCAGACCCGGCACTGCAATCCTGCTTGTTTCTGGCTATGCCGAACTCGACCAACTAGACCCGAGCCTCGCGCGGCTGGCCAAGCCGTTCCGTAAGGCAGAGCTTGAAATCGCTTTGTCCGCGCTTGCTAGTGAGGCTTGAAATCGGTGGCCGGGGAGGGTGCACACGCGGCAACTTTCTATTGGCGTCGCGAGGTTTGGGACGGGAACAGAGTGGACGGGAGCTAATGGGGAATGGGAGTAGAGCCCGTGTTTGGGATGGCGGGCCGGTAGATGGGTAATACACAGCTCAAATGGAAATGAAGATGGGCGTTAGGGAAGATCTGGTGTTGTCAGGCAGATGGCTCGCACAAAAAAGGGGATCAACGATCCCCTTCGTGGCGACACGGTCTAAGCGCCTACGGCTTCACAACGCCCTCGCCGTGCGTGGCCGCGTTGACCAACGCTTTAGCCATTTCGCTAAGCGTCTGGATGATGCCCGACTCCAAATTTTTATAAACAAACGCATCCGCCGCGGCGACGGTTTGCACGTACAGCATCAAGTCGCCGGCGCGCTCCAGCGCATCTGAAACGGGCACGCCTGGGTTAACGGAAAACAGCGCGGCGCCGTCCATGTGGTCGAAGGGTTGGTAGGTGGTGACAGCGATTGGGTTGTTCATCCAGATAGAACTCCTATGCAGTTGAGGCGTAACTCCTTTCGCGACCAAGCAGAAGGGAGGCAGCTGTACGCAGGTTGGTCGACCGGGCATAGGAACCGGCACACCCGAAGGTGTCCCACGCACAGCTGCCATAAAGCAGGCAGAAAAAAACGCCTGACTCTTATAGCAGACGCTTGTGCGCCTAATGCAGCCCGGCGACCAAACCGGCTTCGCTGATTGTTCAGCGATGACGAACTGTAGCGGGCGGGGGTGGGGAAAATATGTCGGCTGCGGCGGGCAGGGGCGAAGGATGCAGGGCGCGAAATCGAGAAGATGCAAACAAAAGGGACAGTCCCCTTTGTTGCTCTACCCGCGCCGCTAACGTGCCGCCACGCTCTTGGGTTTGTAGAACTTGAAACTGCCAATCTCCTTGGTCTTGATATAGGTCTTGGACCAGTCCACCGAAGCGCTGCGGTCGTGGAAGAACAGCGCTCCATTGGTGCGGTCGGGCAGTTGCTGGTTGAGGGCTTTGCGGGCGATCTCCTTGGCGACGGCGTAGCGGCTTTCTTCCTCGACTTGATCGGGTCGACCGTCACACCACCAGGAAAACTGACAAGGGCTTTTTTCCGAGCCCTGCTTGACCACCGCGCAGACCGTATCGGGAAACTCCTTGCGACCGAGGCGGTTGAGCACCACATTCGCCACGGCCTCCATGTCCTCACTGGCACCGCCCTTGGCTTCCCAGTAAATCGTGCGCGACAGGCAGGTGATGGCGTCGTCCATGGGCGCCTTGCCAGCGGGGTCGACGGCCTGGACTTCGGCTTTGCTCAGGGGCGACGTCTGCGGGGCAGCGTTGAGGCTGTCCTTGTCGGCGGCTTTCTGCTCCAGTACTTCGGCTTTGTCTTCGGCGGCGGCTTTTACCGCTGGCTGGACTTCGGCGGCTTGGAGTTGGGCCACCCACAACACCAGGCTGATACCAATGATTTTTGAGAGGAGGTGCATGATCGGTTCTTCCTGTTAAACCGCATGGCAGTGAGAGCGCCGAGCACAGTCTGCGCACAAAGCAGACAGCCTAGTTCCGTTTTATTTCCCATACGATGTGCTGTACGCACCGCAGCGATCACCGTTCGGAAAAGGGGACAGATTTATTCAGTAGCTCTAATTACAGTCGTTTAATAAATCTGTCCCCTTTTGCCCTTTTGCCCTTTTGCCGTCCCCTTTTGCCGCTTTAACACGCTGCAGAACCCGTCATAATCGTTGGCCAATTTTGCGGCAGGAAAGCCCCATGCAACGGATTGTGATTGTGGGAAACGCCGGTAGCGGAAAATCCACGCTAGCCCGCGAGCTGGGCCGACGCCTTAGTCTGCCGGTGGTGCACCTCGATAAACTGTTCTGGCAACCCAACTGGGTCGAGCCCGATGCTGAACAATTTCGCCAGCGCGTTCGCGAGGCGGTGGCTCGTGATGCCTGGATATGTGAAGGCAACTACCCGCGGCGGACCTTCGACCTGCGCCTGCCGCGTGCCGATCTGGTGATCTGGCTCGACACGCCGCGCATCACCTGTCTGCGCCGCGTACTGATCCGCAGCGCGCTAAACCGCCCCCGCCCCGATATGCCGGCCGGCTGCCGGGAGAAAATCGACCGCGAATTTCTAACGTTTTTGCGCTACGTCTGGCATTTCGACGCAAGCTATCGGGCCGGAATCGAGGCGGCTCGGCTGGCGGTAAACCCGCAGGTGCCGGTTGTTCATTTGCGCGGCGTGCGGCAGGTGGCGGCATTTGTCCAGGCGGTGTCGTTGGGTAAGGCTTGGCGTGGTTAGTTCATTCGGCAGCAGGGCCGCAGTTAGTCCCCTGCCGAAAAAAAGAGGATGGCTTTGTAAATAACTCCAAATTAGAGCTGTTTAATAAATTGTCCGCTCTGTTCTAGTTTAATTAATGGCTGCGATATTATTTCAAATAAAAAAGGTGCTCGTTTGATAAGTAAATTTTTAGATTTTGATTCATCCTACTTCAAGGTTTTTGTGCTGGTTTGGGGGGGGATGATGACGGCTTTCTACGCCCAGCATTTTGTTTTTTTAGAATGGGAACAGCTAGCTGTGCCTTTGATGTTTTTTTGTCGCGGTAACCTCGGTGTCGATAGGTCGTACGCGCCATCAATGATTTGGGCTTTTTTAGTGCCAGTTATATTGGTTTTTATTTTTATCCGGTGGGGGAGATTTGAAACCAAGATTGAGAAGAGACATCCTAGTGGAGCCAATATGACTGCAGTGTTTTTTTTATGGGGGCTGCTTTGTTTGTTTTTTTGCTTTTTCCTTATCCCATGCGGTGTTTTTTCCAGCGACGGAATGGGAGGGGCGAAATTTGGTTATGTTGTTCTTGTTTTAAGCAGGAAGAGCTTTATATTTTTCTCCTTGCTTTATTCGATGTTGATGAGTCATTTTTATTATTGCAGTGTAAGTTTTATGAAGTCACAAGGGAGGTGAGAAGAAGAATAAGGGGGCGGATTTATTAAACAGCTCTAATTTAGAGTCGTTTAATAAATCTGTCCCCTTTTGTTGGCTCAGACGTAAAGTATCGGCCGGCAGGCAGGCGAGCGTCGCGCAGGCTCTCGAAGAACTGCGCATCACAACGAGAGAGTTCGGTGAGCAGTTGTTCGGGAGTAGTGATGGTCTGAGCCTGGACGACACCGGCAGCGGCGACGGCGAGTAAAGCAACGCCGGAAAAAACAGAGCGGAACATTTGAGATCATCCGTGAAATAGGAACGAAGGTTTTCGGCTTAGGAAGCGCGAACTTTAGGAGCACAAGTCTGCGGGGCATAACCCTTTTTTTGGCTGGAAGCACACATTATACCGAACGTCCGCTTCTGGCCCTAAGTGTGTAAAAACGTCCGAGCAGAATGGATACGCGCGCATCCGCTTAAAATCTGACATTTATCGACACCCTGGCAGATGCGTCAACAAAGGCGACAGATTTATTAAATAGCTCCAATTTAGAGTCGTTAATAAATCTGTCCCCTTTGCTTGGTACTTGGACGACTTGTTATAAGAATTCACTTCGCACGAAAATACCGTATAAGCTCACTTACTTTTGTGGATGCATAAAAAATTAAGACTGAACAAGCTATAGCAGCTGCAGTCGGGCCGATGGCGTTTATACCTACTACGATTTGTATATATATAGATATGAACAAGAAAAGGATTGTGTAGCTTATGGTGGTCTTATTGAATGCGGCGAGCAATAGCGGAACTATTGAAATGAGAGTTGAGTGAGCTGCAATGGTTAAAAGTATCTCCATAATCAGTCGAAGAGGAATTTCGAGAAATTTTGCTTGCGCAATAGCAATCAAGGGACCGTACAAAAGTATCTGCAACGTCCCAACGACAGCTGCACTGATTCCAATAAAGGGTAAGGTTGTTTTTTTCGTAATATTCATTGTACTTCTACTGGCTCCTATAATCCTTATTAAAAGCATCGTTATTGTATAGCATTCCTTGCTACCCGCTAAAACGGTACTGTCTTGGATCCTATCATGGCAAATGCGGAACCGAGCAGAAAACAAAGGGGACAGATTTATTAAACGACTCTAAATTAGAGCTATTAAATAAATCTGAACCACCCCCGATTTCTCGGACATTTTAATTAGGCACTTCATTCATCGCACTGAACTCCAGCGGTGTGCAGTATCCCAGGGCGCTGTGTATCCGCTGGCGGTTGTAAAAGACTTCGATGTAATCAAACACCTGAACGCGTGCCTGGTCACGGCTTGCGAAGTCTTCGTGGTGCGTCAGTTCTTGTTTCAACGAGCCGAAAAAGCTCTCCATAACGGCGTTGTCATACGGCATACCCTTGCGGCTGGTACTAACCACTAGCTGTTCGGTTTCAAGTTGCTGCCGGTATGCGTTGCTGGTGTATTGCACGCCTTGATCGCTGTGGTGAATCGTTTCTTGCGCTTGCCTGCGCCCTTGCAAGGCCATGTTTAAGGCTGCGCTGGCTAATTGTTGGTCCGCTCGCTCGCCCATTGCCCAGCCCGCGATTCGGCGGGTGTACAAATCCAGTATTGCCGCCAAATACAACCAGCCCTGACGAGTCGGTATGAAGGTTATGTCCGCTACCCAAACTCGATCACGACCGGGGCTGACAAATGGCCATTTCAATTTGTTTGGTGCAACTGCCTGACGTTGATAAGGCGCTCTTGCGTGCACATAACGCCGCCGACGGCGGCTCTGGATCTGGTTGATCTGACGTAACCGTTGCACGCGATTTCGCCCACACGTCTCTCCCTTTCTACGCAGCGCATGCCATATCCGCTCTGTTCCATAAGCCTCTCGACTTTGCGTATGCAGCAGCCGTATTTGGCTCAACAGTCGAACGTTTTCTAGGTTGCGGGCGCTTGGTTTACGTCCGGCCCAAGCGTAGTAACCACTGGTGGAAACCGAGAGCACTTGGCACATCTTGTACGAGACAACCACATGGGTAACAAAAGTGTTCAATCACATGGGTGACACTTTCAAGGATAGATACCCATCCTTCTGCTCCCTTTCGTCCAGCCTACCTATCACAACCGGGCCGAAATGAACGGCCCAAAGATCATCGCCAATTTGCTCCAGCCCAATTAGTTCGTGCCTTAAAAGATACCCCACATAAATGCGCATACCGTGGCGATTGATGATCCCGCTGCAGTCGGCCCGGTGCGGTTCGACATAGCCAGGATATGTCGGCTCCGGCAAGCGTTCCGGGTATGGCCGTGGCGAATTCTGGTAATGGGTTTTGGGCGTGCTCTGGTTTAGCGCTTCGTGCGGCCGCTGCTCATTGTAATTATGACGAAACAGGTCGAACTGCCTTTGCTGCTCCGCCATATGCGCAGAACAGGGGTGAGTGACGGCCCGTTTCAGCGTCCGATGCATACGTTCGTGGCGCCCATTCTGTTCGGGGCGGCCAGGTGCTATTCGTTCAGGAATGATGCCCAGCCGTAGCCACCAAATGGAGAGTTGGCTTAGACCTGTTTTGCCAGCGCTAGCGAAGGGGGTGCCGTTGTCTGTTCGCAGGCGCGAAGGTAATCCGTAGCAGCGAAACAAATCTTCGAAAGCCGACTTGGTCTCCTTTAGCCGTGTGCCGGACATGCCTTCGCAAGCCAGCAGAAAACGACTGGCGTGATCCATCACCGTCAACGGATAACACCACTTCCCGTCCTGAGTCAGGAACTGACCTTTGTAGTCGGCGCTCCAGAGTTCATTAGGTTCGTTGGTCGATTTAAGCGGCTTTGGATAGCTAGGTACCCGCTTACGAAGCCGGCGGGGCGTGACCAATCCCGCCTGTTTGAGGATGCTGTAGATCGTGGTCCGGGAAGGACTTTGCCCAGGATATCGCTGCTCCACGAGTGCCTGGATCTTCTTCGGCCCCAGTTCAACCGCAGATCGGCGCCTTAGATCAAGGATGTACTCGCGGATAACAAATGGCGTGCACACCTGTTCGCGACGCCGCCGACTTTGCTCAGCCAACCCCTCCATGCCGGCTAAGTTGTAGCGTTCCACCCACTTGTAGCCGGTCTTTCGACTGATGCCGAAGTGCTCGCACAACGCAGTGAAGCTGCTGACCTGCCTGAGGTAATCAGCAATGAACAACACTTTCTCGTCCATAGGTTTCAGTTCTCGCCACGGCATGAGGGCACCCTCCTGAGGGAGACCCCATTAGGTTAAAAACTGTTACCCATGTGGTTGAACTGATTTGTTACCTATGTGGGTGAGTCGTACCAGCTAGACCTTTTGGTTACTTTTGTGGCAATGACAAAAGTGACTCGCGCGTAAGGCGCGAAACAAAACGTTCAGCGCACGCGGTAATGAAAACCGCCGCACTTCACAGCGGTGTACGGCTGGAAACTCTGGATCCCCGCGTGCGCGAGGATGACGGGTGTTTGGTTGAGATGCGCGTAAGGCGCGAAACAAAACGTTCAGCGCACGCGGTAATGAATACCCCCGCCCGTGCCATATGCATACGGCTCAAGATTCTGGATTCCCGCGTGCGCGGGAATGACGGGGGGTTGGTTGAGATGCGTGTAAGGCTCCAAATTCTGGATCCCGAATTGTCGGACCACCGCCTGCGCGAGGATGACGGTGGGTTGGTTGAGATGCACGTAGGGCTTGAACTACGAGATTCCCCGCGGCAACCTCAACACACAGGTCAACCCGCCGCCCGGCGTCTCTTGCAACTCAATATCCCCCCCTTGCCGCTGCGCCGCCTCGCGCGCAATCGTCAACCCCAACCCCACGCCACCCGAATCCCGATTGCGCGACCCCTCCACCCGAAAAAACGGCTCAAACACACATTCCCGCTGCTCCGGCGCAATACCCGGCCCGTGGTCACACACATGCACTTCTACCGCCGTAGGCGAGTCGACCAACACCACCCGCGCGTGCCCCGCATAGCGCAGTGCGTTGTTGAGCAAATTGCTGATCGCCGAGCGCAACGCCAACGGCTGCACCCGCAACGGCGCGCAATGCCCGTCAAGGGTGACGTCGTCGCCTTGGTCCTGGGCGTTTTCGGCCAGCGACTCCACCAGCGCCTGCACGTCGAACCACTGCAACGCCTCGGTCGCGCGCTGTTCGTGCAGGTAGCGCAAGGTGGCGTCGAGCATGTCGATCATTTCTGAAAGGTCTTGCCCCATGCGTTCGCGCAGGTGGGCGTTGGGTACTTGTTCCAGGCGCAGTTTCAGGCGCGAGAGCGGGGTGCGCAGGTCGTGGGAGACCGCTGCCAACATGCGCCCGCGCTGTTTAACCTGCTCGCGGATACGCTCTTGCATGGTGTTGAACGTGCGCGCGGCGTTGCGTGCTTCCAGTGGGCCTTCTTCGGGCAGCGGCGGGGCGTCGAGGTTTTCGCTCAGGCGTTCGGCCGCTTCAGACAAGCGCTGAATCGGCCGGCTCAGCAGCCGCGCGCCAAACCAGGCGGCGACTACCAGCGTCAGCATTTGCGTAATCAAGGGCACCAACGGCCCATTCAACGGCCCTAAACCGGGGCGCTGCGGTGGGCCCTGGCCGGCGCGGTGTTCGGGCGGCGGGCCGGGTGGTTGCGGGCCGCCGTAGTAGCTGAACCAGGCGAATGCGAGCAAATGGGCGAGCACGATAGACAGCAGCAACATGCCAAACAGGCGCGCAAACAGGGTGTTGGCCGAGCGCATCAGCCAATCTCGCGGGCGTCGAACAGGTAACCCTCACCGCGCACGGTTTTGATCAGCCGCGGGCATTTCGGGTCGTCGCCCAGCTTCTGCCGCAGGCGCGAGACGAGCAGGTCGATGCTGCGGTCGAACGCTTCAATCGAGCGACCGCGCGCGGCGTCCAGCAGTTGCTCGCGGTTGAGCACCCGGCGCGGCCGTTCGAGAAATACCCAGAGCAGGCGGAATTCGGCGTTGGACAGCGGCACCACCAGCCCGTCGGGCGCGTGCAGTTGGCGCAACACGCCGTTGAGTTGCCAGTTGTCGAAACGGATGCTGTTGCGCTCATCGGTGCGCGGCGGCTCACGGTCGTCGCGCACACGGCGCAGGATGCTCTGGATGCGCGCCACCAGCTCGCGCGGTTCGAAGGGCTTGGCCATGTAATCGTCGGCGCCCAGTTCCAGGCCGATGATGCGGTCGGTGGGTTCGCAGCGGGCAGTGAGCATGAGGATGGGAATGTCGGAAGCACTGCGCAGTTCGCGGCACAGTTCCAGGCCGTCTTCGCCGGGCAGCATCAGGTCGAGAATCACCACGTCAAAGCGGCTCGCGGCCAGCGCTTTGCGCATGCCGGAACCATCGCCGACGGCCTCGCTGCTGATGTTGAAACGGGTCAGGTAACCGCTGAGCAGCTCGCGCAGCTCGACGTTGTCATCGACGATCAGCGCGCGCGTGGTACGTGAGCGGACGTCCCGTTCATTCAAGGCTTCCATCGGGCGTGAGCTCCGTAATTCGTGGGACGGGTGGCAAGCGGGCGCCATGCTGAGGGTGAGGCGTATCGACAACATGTCGGTACTGTATCCGGGCTGATACAAAGCGTAGCCGGGCAATACACAATCCGAAAACGTCTCCGATCAAGCTCCCTCGCCCCTCGGGGAGAGGGTTGGGGTGAGGGGGGCGGTTGCGTTTGCCTTGCGCTCACCCCCAGCCCCTCTCCCGCGGGCGGGAGAGGGGAGCAGAGCCGTTGCGTTTTTTACGGGTTCTTTACGCCCAAGCCCGCCTTCGCATCTCGTCCCTTTACGCCCCCCTGCGGACAATCCTCCCTAAGCGGCAGTCGCCGTATGACGGAGAAATATCCATGCATCTTCTGGACGGGTTGTCCCTGCTGTTGGCCAGCGGACTGTTCATTTACCTGCTGGTTGCGCTGTTGCGCGCCGGGCGTAGTTGAGGAGCCGGCAATGGACAGTCATGTCGTTTTACTACTGGTGGCGTTTTTCACCCTGGTGCTGTTGCCGGCGCCCTGGCTGGGGCGCTTTTTCTATCGGGTGATGGAGGGCGAACGGACCTGGCTTGCCCCGGCGTTGCAGCCGGTGGAGCGCTTCAGCTATCGCGTTGCGGGCGTTGATGCCCGGCAGGAGCAGGACTGGAAGGCTTACGCCTTGTCGCTGCTGGCCTTCAATCTGGCCGGCTTGCTGCTGTTGTTCGCCATCTTGCTGCTGCAAGGCGTGCTGCCCCTGAACCCGCAGCATATGCCGGGTCTGGAGTGGACGCTGGCGTTCAACACGGCGGTGAGCTTTGTCACCAACACCAACTGGCAGGCCTACAGCGGCGAAGCCAGCTTGAGTTATTTCAGTCAGATGGTCGGCCTTGGCGTGCAGAACTTTGTCAGCGCTGCCACCGGTCTG
The DNA here is from genome assembly GCF_979258585.1 of Pseudomonas sp. AC136. NCBI lineage: Bacteria > Pseudomonadati > Pseudomonadota > Gammaproteobacteria > Pseudomonadales > Pseudomonadaceae > Pseudomonas > Pseudomonas sp. AC136. The sequence continues at coordinate 1,411,170 of NZ_OZ409865.1, read as the reverse complement.
GCTGTGCTGGTGGCGCTATGCCGTGGCATCTCTCGTGGTTCCAGTCAGACGCTGGGCAACTTCTGGGTCGACCTTACCCGCGGCACGCTCTACGTCTTGCTGCCGCTGTGCATTGCGCTGGCCGTGTTTCTGGTCTGGCAGGGTGTGCCGCAAACCTTCAGCCATTACCTGGACGCCACCACCCTGCAAGGCGGCGAACAAAGCCTGCCGTTCGGCCCGGCTGCCAGCCAGATTGCGATCAAGCAACTGGGCACCAACGGCGGCGGCTTCTTTGGCGTGAACTCGGCGCACCCGTTCGAGAATCCGACGGTGTGGAGCAACTTGTTCGAGATGGCCTCCATTCTGCTGATTCCAGCCGCGCTGGTATTCACCTTCGGCCACTACGTCAAAGACCTGCGCCAGAGCCGCGCGATTCTCGCCTGCATGCTGATTCTGCTGGTGCTCGGCGTGGGCGTGACGCTGTACAGCGAGCTGCAACCGAACCCGGCACTGGCCGGCCTGAACATCGAGCACAGCGGCTCGCTGGAAGGCAAGGAAAGCCGCTTCGGCATCGGTGCGTCGGCGCTCTGGGCAGTGGCGACCACGGCGGCGTCCAGCGGCTCGGTGAATTCCATGCACGACAGCTTCAGCGCCTTGGGCGGCATGGTGCCGATGTTCAACATGATGGTCGGCGAGGTGATTTTCGGCGGCGTCGGTGCCGGCCTGTACGGCATGTTGCTGTTCGTGCTGATCGCCGTGTTCCTCTGCGGCCTGATGGTCGGCCGCACGCCGGAATACCTCGGCAAGAAACTCGAAGCCCGTGAAGTGCGCCTGCTGGTGCTGACCTTGCTGGTCATGCCGCTGGGCGTGCTGGTGCTGGGCGCGCTGACTGCCGTGCTGCCGTTTGCCAACGCCTCGGTGAGCAACCCCGGCGCCCATGGCCTGAGCCAGATTCTTTACAACTACACCTCGGGCACCGCCAACAACGGCTCGGCCTTTGGCGGCTTCAGCGCGAACACGCAATTCCACAACCTGATGCTCAGCCTGGCCATGTTGCTTGGCCGCTTCGGCTACATCCTGCCGGTGTTGGCGATTGCCGGCAGCCTGGCGGCCAAGCGCCGGGTGCCGGTGGGGCAGAACAGCTTCCCGACCCACGGCCCGCTGTTTGTCAGCCTGTTGATCATCACCATTTTGCTGGTGGGTGGTTTGACCTTCCTGCCGGTATTGGCCCTGGGGCCGGTGGCCGAACACCTCAGCCTGCTCGGTCATTAATTAGGAATCGCCATGAACGCCAAGACTCAACCCTTGCAAGTACCGAGCGCGCCGGCCACGCCGCGCAAGCAGTGGCAGGCGGCGATGGTGCAAGCCTTCGTCAAACTCGACCCGCGCCAACTGGTGCGCTCGCCGGTGATGCTGGTCGTGGAACTGACCGCCATTTTCACCACCGTGTTGTGCGCCTTGCCGGGCCAGCCGGTGCCGACTTTTATTGCCGTGCAAATCGCCGTATGGCTGTGGTTCACGGTGCTCTTCGCCAACTTCGCTGAAGCCCTCGCCGAGGGTCGCGGCAAGGCCCGCGCCGACAGTTTGCGTGCCGGCACCCAAGGTCTTTCCGCACGCCGCCGCTTGCAAAACGGCAGCTTCGAAACCGTGCCCGCTGCCTCGCTGCGCAAAGGCGAAGTAGTGCGGGTGGAAGCCGGCGAGCTGATTCCCGGCGATGGCGAGGTCATCGAAGGCATTGCGGCCGTGAACGAGGCGGCGATTACCGGCGAATCGGCGCCGGTGATCCGTGAATCCGGCGGCGACCGCTCGGCCGTCACCGGCAACACCCGCGTGGTCTCCGACTGGCTGCTGGTGCGCATCAGCGTCAACCCTGGCGAGTCCACGCTGGACCGCATGATCGCCCTGGTGGAAGGCGCCAAACGGCAGAAAACCCCTAACGAAGTGGCGCTGGATATCTTGCTGATCGGCCTCACGCTGATCTTCCTGCTGGTGGTCGTCACCTTGCAGCCGTTCGCCATTTACTCCGGTGGCGCCTTGCCGCTGGTGTTTCTGGTGGCGCTGCTGGTGACGCTGATTCCCACCACCATCGGCGGACTGTTGTCGGCCATCGGCATTGCCGGTATGGATCGTCTGGTGCGTTTGAACGTGATCGCTAAATCGGGTCGTGCCGTGGAAGCAGCGGGCGACGTGCATGTGCTGCTGCTGGATAAAACCGGCACCATTACTTTCGGCAACCGCCGTTGTAGCGCGCTGTACGCCGCGCCCGGCATTACCGGAAAAGCCCTGGCTGAAGGCGCACTGTTGGCCTCGCTGGCCGACGACACGCCGGAAGGCAAATCCATTGTCGAATACCTGCGCGGTCTGCACCCGATGAACGAGCCGGTGCGCGAGGCGGTGCATGCCGTGCCGTTCAGCGCCGAAACACGCTTGTCGGGGGTCGACTTCGAAGGGCATATCTACCGCAAAGGCGCAGTCGATGCGTTGCTGGCCTTTATCGGCATGCCACGCAGCGAGATGCCAGCGGTGCTTTCCCGAGAAATCGACAAAATCGCCCAGAGCGGCGGCACGCCCTTGCTGGTGTGTGCCGACGGCAAATTGCTCGGCGCCATCCATTTGAAGGACGTGGTGAAACCCGGCATTCGCGAGCGCTTTGCCGAGCTGCGTCAGCTGGGCATTCGCACCGTGATGGTGACCGGCGACAACCCACTGACCGCCGCCGCCATCGCCGCCGAAGCGGGCGTGGACGACGTGATTGCCGAAGCCACCCCCGAGAAAAAGCTGGCGCGCATTCGTGCCGAGCAGGCCGACGGCAAGATGGTCGCCATGTGCGGCGACGGCGCCAACGACGCCCCGGCGCTGGCCCAGGCCGACGTCGGTATGGCCATGAACGACGGCACCCAAGCCGCCCGCGAAGCCGCCAACCTGGTGGACCTCGACTCCGACCCGACCAAGCTGCTCGACGTGGTGCAGGTGGGCAAGGAACTGCTGGTGACCCGTGGCGCGCTGACCACCTTTTCCATCGCCAACGACGTGGCCAAGTACTTCGCCATTTTGCCGGCACTGTTCACCAGCATTTACCCGCAACTGGGCGTGCTTAACGTGATGCACCTGCAGAGCCCGCAGAGCGCGATTTTGTCGGCCATCGTCTTCAACGCCTTGATCATCATCGCCCTGGTGCCGCTGGCTCTGCGCGGAGTGCGGGTGGAAGCCGTGGACGCTGCCAGCCTGCTGCGCCGCAACCTGCTGATTTACGGGGTTGGCGGGCTGGTGGCGCCATTTGTGGGCATCAAGTTGATCGACCTGTTACTGACCAGTATTGGCCTGGCGTGAAGCCAGGTTTTTGGAGAAACGAAATGAACAGCTATGTGCGTCCTGCGGTAAGTCTGATTGCCTTGATGACCGTACTCACCGGCGTGGCTTATCCGCTGGCAGTCACCGGCGTGGCCCAACTGGCCTTCGCCGACCAGGCCAACGGCAGCCTGATTCACGACAGCCAAGGCCGCCTGCGCGGCTCCAGCCTGATCGCCCAGCCATTTGACGGCGCCCAGTGGTTCCAATCGCGCCCTTCGGCCGGTAGCTTTGCCACCGTTTCCAGCGGCGCCAGCAACCTGGCCCCGAGCAACCCGGCGTTGCGTGAACGGATAGCCGGCGACAGCGAAAAACTCGCCGTGGCCGGGCAGGGCGCGGTGCCCATGGCGCTGGTCACCACCTCCGCCAGCGGCCTGGACCCGGACCTGCCGGTGGCGGCGGCGCAGTACCAGATCGCGCGGATTGCGGCGGCGAGGAATATCGATGGCAAGGCGCTGGAGCGGTTGATTGAACAGAACGTTAGCCGGCCGCTGATTGGGCCGGCGGTGGTGAATGTGTTGGCGTTGAATAGGGCGCTGGCTGGGGAGGGGGAATAGACGTAGGGTGCGCGGGGGTGAGGGAGGTTTTTCTTCCTTTCACCGTCATCCCCGCGCAGGCGGTGGTCCGACAATTCGGGATCCAGGCTTTCGGATGGAACGGTGTCAGTCGCAACATTCTGGATTCCCGCCTTCGCGGGAATGACGAAGGTTTCTCTACTTTCACCGTCATCCTCGCGAAGGCGGCGGTCCGACGATTCGGGATCCGGAATTTTGGATAGATCGGTGTCAGTCGCAACATTCTGGATCCCCGCGCAGGCGGGGATCCAGAGTTTTGGAAGGATCGGTGTAAGTCGCAACACTCTGGATTCCGAATCGTCGGACCGCCGTCTGCGCGGGGAATGACGGAGGTCTTTCATACATACACCGTCATCCCCGCACGCGCAAAAGAGTGAAAAAAGATTGTTCTTCAAATAACCGCAACATCCCACCCAACGGAGCCCCATGAGCAACAGCGAACGCGCCGACGCCCTCCTGGCAGCGGTCAACAGCGCCAACGGCCGAGGCCGCCTGAAGGTATTTCTCGGTGCCGCCCCCGGCGTCGGCAAAACCTACGCCATGCTCCAGGCCGCCCAGGCCCAGTTGCGTCAGGGCGTGGACCTGCGTGCCGGCGTGGTGGAAACCCATTCCCGCGCAGAAACCGAAGCCCTGCTGGTGGGCCTGCCGCAACAGCCGTTAAAACGCCTCGATTACCGCGGCATGCAGCTCACCGAACTGGACCTCGACGGCCTGCTGGCGAAACCGCCAAAACTGGTGCTGGTCGACGAACTCGCCCACACCAATGCCCCCGGCAGCCGCCACGCCAAGCGCTGGCAGGATGTGCAAGACCTGCTCGCCGCCGGCATCGACGTGTACACCACCGTCAACGTGCAGCACATCGAGAGCCTGAACGATCAGGTGCAGTCCATTACCGGCGTGCACGTACGCGAAACCGTGCCCGACTGGGTGCTGCAAGAAGCCTACGAATTGCTGTTGATCGACCTGCCGCCGCGCGAGCTGTTGGAGCGTCTGCGCGATGGCAAGGTGTATGTGCCTGAACAGGCGCGTGCCGCCATTGATGCGTTTTTCAGCCAGACCAACCTCACCGCACTGCGTGAGTTGGCGATGCAAACCGCCGCCGCGCGGGTGGATGCCGACCTTAATCAGGGCTATCGCCAACTGGGCCAGGAAGCGCCAACCGTGCGTGGTCGGTTGCTGGTGGGCATTGATGCCGACGCCCAGGCCGAGCGCCTGGTGCGCCATGCCTGCCGGGTGGCCGAGCGTCGGCATTTGCCCTGGAGCCTGGTGCATGTCGACACCGGCGCCGCCCGTGACGAACAGGCCCGTGCGCGGTTGCAAGCCGCGCAGCAATTGGCCGAGCGCCTGGGCGGCGAAGTGGTGAGTCTGCGTGCCGGCGAGGTGGCCAAAACCTTGATTCAACATGCCGCCGAGCGCCGCGCCAGTCTGATTCTGGTGGGCCGCAGCCGTCAGCGCTGGCTCGGTGCCGGCGTCGCGCAGCGCTTGTTGCGCCATGGCGACGGCCTGGAAATCAGCGTGCTCGATAGCGACGCCGTGCCACGCACGCGTACGCAGCGGGCGCGTCATCCGTTGCAACGTGGCGATTACGTATTGGCCGTGGTTGCCACCGCCGTGGCTACGTTGGTGGCCTGGGCGGTGGCGCAGGTGTTGCCGCTGCCGAATATTTCTTTGGTGCTGCTGGCCGCCGTGCTGCTGGTGGCCGTGCGCACCAGTTCCGGCCCGGCCTTGCTGAGCGCGGTGCTGTCATTCCTGGCTTACGACTTCCTGTTTATTCCGCCGCATTTCTCGTTGGCCATTCACCGCCACGAAGATGTGCTGACGCTGCTGTTCTTCCTGCTCATGGCGGCACTCACCGGCAACCTCGCCGCGCGTCAGCGTCGGCAATTGCGGGCGCTGCGTGAAACCCAGAGTGAAACGGCGGCGCTGCTCGACCTGTCGCGCAAGCTCACCGCCGCCACCGACCGCCAGGCCGTAGTGCTGGCGGCGAGTCAGCAGTTGGCGAGTTGGACCGATGTGGATGTGTGCCTGCTCGGGCGCAGCGACGAGGGCATGTGGAAAGTGGAGGGCGGTGTGTCGCGCCTGCTCAGCGATGCCGAGCGCATGGCCGCCGAATGGGCCTGGCAGCATGATCAGGCCGCCGGCCTGGGCACCGACACCTTGCCGAGCGGGCGATGGTGGTGGTGGCCGTTGTCGGGCGAAGACGGGCCGCTGCTGTTGCTCGGCGTCAGCCCCAAAGACCAGCAGCCGCTGGCCATGGAGCGTCGGCGTTTGCTCAGCGCGCTTGGCCAGCCGCTGGGCCAGGCCTTGGCCCGCGCGCAACTGGCGCAAGACCTGGAGGCCGCGCGCCTGCACGGCGAAACCGAACAGCTGCGCAGCGCCTTGCTGGCCTCGGTGTCTCACGACCTGCGCACGCCGCTCACGGCCATGCGCGGGGCCATCGACAGTTTGCTGACCCTGGACGGCCAGTTGCCCCACAGCGATCGCATCGAGCTGCTGGAAAGCACCCGCGATGAAGCCGAACGCCTGGACCGCTACATTCAAAACCTGCTGGACATGACGCGCCTCGGCCACGGCAGCCTTAAGCTGGCGCGTGACTGGGTAGCGCCGGTGGATATCGTCGCCAGCGCCCTGCAACGCCTGCGCCCGCTGCTGGCGCCGTTGCAAGTGGAAACGGAAGTGCCGGCCGAACTGCCACTGCTGTGGGTGCACGCGGCGCTGATTGAACAGGCGCTGATCAACGTGCTGGAAAACGCCGCACGCTTTTCGCCGGCCCACGGTCGCTTGCGCGTGGCGGTGAGCAGCGATGCCAGCGAGCTGCGCATCAGCGTCAGCGATCAGGGGCCGGGTATTCCCGAGGCCGAGCGGGCGAAGATTTTCGACATGTTCTACACCGCCGCCCGAGGCGACCGGGGCGGGCAGGGCACCGGTTTGGGCCTGGCCATTTGCCAAGGCATGCTCGGCGCCCATGGCGGCCGCGTGACGGTCGGCGACGGTCTGGATGGGCGCGGCGCCAGCTTGACCCTACACTTGCCGCTGCACCCGCAACCGTCTGCCGATAACGACCTCCTATGACCAGCAACCCCAGCACCATTCTGCTTATCGACGACGAGCCGCAGATTCGCAAATTCCTGCGCATCAGCCTCGCCGCGCAGGGCTACAAAGTGATCGAAGCCGCCACCGGCACCGAAGGCCTGGCACAGGCGGCATTGGCCAAGCCGGATTTGTTGGTGCTCGACCTCGGCCTGCCGGACATGGACGGCCAGCAGGTGCTCAGCGAGGTGCGCGAGTGGTCGCAGGTGCCGGTGCTGGTGCTGTCGGTGCGCGCCGGCGAGGGCGAAAAGGTCAAGGCGCTGGATAGTGGCGCCAACGACTACGTGACCAAACCGTTCGGCATTCAGGAATTTCTTGCCCGTGTGCGCGCCTTGTTGCGCCACGCTCAAGCCGGCGACGCCCCGCAAGCCTCGGTCAGCGTCGGCCCGTTGACCGTCGACTTCGCCTACCGTCGCGTCACCCTGGACGGCCAGGACATCAACCTGACGCGCAAGGAATATGCGGTGCTGGCGCAACTGGCGCAGCACATCGGTCGCGTGGTCACCCAGCAGCAACTGCTCAAAGACATCTGGGGTCCGACCCACACTGAAGACACTCACTACCTGCGCGTGGTCGTTGGCCATTTGCGCCAAAAACTCGCCGACGACCCGGCCAACCCGCGCTTTATCAGCACCGAAGCGGGCGTTGGCTATCGCCTCAACACCTCGTCCTGACGCAAGCGGCCATTAGTCGCCGTGCACCTGCGGTGTTTTTTGCCGATAATCCCTGCCCCGGCCAATGGCCGATCAGCAAATGGGAGCAAAGGCGTGGAGCACGGCGATAGTTTTCTGCAGTCAGGGGTGGTGTTCCTCCTGGCCGCAGTGTTGGTGGTGCCATTGGCCAAGCGCCTGCAATTGGGCTCGGTGTTGGGCTACCTGCTTGCCGGTGTGCTGATCGGCCCGTCGGTATTGGGGCTGATTGGCCAGCCGCAAAGCGTTGCGCAAATTTCCGAACTCGGGGTGGTGTTGCTGCTGTTTATCATCGGCCTCGAACTGTCGCCACGTCGGCTGTGGGTGATGCGCAAATCGGTGTTTGGTGTCGGCATGGCGCAAGTGGTGTGCAGCGCTTTGTTAATCGGCGGCATCGCCTATGCATTTTTCGATCAAGCCTGGAACAGCGCGGTAATTCTCGGCTTGGGCCTGGCCTTGTCCTCCACCGCGTTCGGGCTGCAAATCCTTGCCGAGCGCAAGGAACTGAACAAACCCCACGGTCGCCTGGCATTCGCCATTCTGCTGTTTCAAGACATCGCCGCCATTCCACTGATTGCCCTGATTCCAATGCTTGGCAATGCCCATGGCACGTCGTCTGGCGATGAAATCAGCCAGCTCGCGAAAATCATCATCAGCATCGCCATCGTCGTGGTCGGCGGCCGCTACCTGCTGCGCCCAGTGTTCCGCGTAGTGGCAAAAACCGGCCTGCGCGAAGTGTCCACCGCCACGGCGCTGCTGGTGGTTCTGGGCACCGCCTGGCTGATGGAGCTGGCGGGTATTTCCATGGCGCTCGGCGCCTTTCTCGCCGGCCTGCTGCTGGCTGACTCCGAATACCGCCACGAACTGGAAGCGCAGATCGAACCGTTCAAAGGCTTGCTGCTCGGCCTGTTCTTTATGAGCGTGGGCATGACCGCCGACTTCGCCCTGATGATGCGCGAACCCTGGGTGGTGCTGGGCTTCACCGCGATTCTGATTTGCGCCAAGTTGCCGCTGCTGTTCGCCCTTGGCCGCTGGCTGGGCGAGCTGGACCGGCGCGCCGCGCTGTCGTTGGCCGTGGTGTTGGCGGCGGGCGGCGAGTTCGCCTTTGTGGTGTTCAACATGGCGCACCAGAACGGCCTGTTCAGCGACCGCTTGCTGGGGCTAGTGGTGCTGTCGATCACGCTGTCGATGGCTATAACGCCGCTGTTGCTGCTGGCCATCGCCGCGCTGTGCAAACCGCAGCCGGTACCCGAACGCGAAGCGCCGGAGGAATACAGCCAGTTCGACGCCGACGCCCCGCGCGTGGTCATCGCCGGCATGGGCCGCATGGGCCAGATCATCGCCCGCGTACTGCGCGCCCAGCGCGTTAGATTCGTGGCGCTGGACACCTCGGTGGAAAGCGTCGAATACCAGCGCAGCCTCGGCAGTATGTCGATCTTCTATGGCGACCCGCTGCGCCCGGAAATTCTGCATGCCGCCCATGTCGACAAGGCTGAGCTGTTTATCGTCGCCACCGACGACCCGGAAACCAACATCGAAACCGCGCGCCTGGTGCGCAAGTTGTACCCACACCTGAAAGTCATCGCCCGCGCCCGCAACCGCCAGCATGTGCACCATTTGGTCGACCTGGAAGCCACCGCCGTGCGCGAAACCTTTCACTCCAGCCTGGAAATGGGCCGCTTGATTTTGCTGCAACTGGGGCTGACCAACGAACAAGCCGAAGCCCGCATCCGCCGCTTCCAACGCCACGACGAAGAGGTGCTGCGCCAACAGCACTTGGTTTACAACGACGCGGCGAAAGTGAACCAGACAGCGCGCGAGGCGCGGGCGGAACTGGAGAATCTGTTTGAGGCGGATTTGGTGGAAGAGCGGGCGGTGCGGGGGGATTTGTCGTAAGGGCCGGTGCAGTTCGGAATGCAGAACTTCGGAAGAATTGCATTTCCCTGACAGATACTGGATCCCCGCGTTCGCGAGGATGACGGAGGTTTTGAGGGCTGGCTCAGTTGGCCTGACGAATCGCAGCAGTACGAACCCCCCCAACAAAACACCCGTCATTCCCGCGAAGGTGGTGGTCCGACAATTCGGAATCCAGAATTTAGGATTAGTCGCATTTCCTTGGCTCACTCGAGATCCCGAATTGTCGGACCACCGCCTACGCGGGAGTGACGGAGGCCTTGGTAGGAGACTCGACAACGGCCCCAATGTTTACCCCACCCAAAACTAAACATACTCAGATTTGAATTTAACCCCCCATCCCCCTTATGTGACTCTCCAAGCATCTGTTTACAGAGCCTTTCTTTTGAGCACTTCGCTTCCCATCGAACTGGCATTCTGGGCCTTGTGGCACTGCCGCCATGCCCGTCCGCCAGACGCCGCTTCTCTCTGATCGGGCCTTAGCCCGCTACGTGCCCCGCGCACGTTTCCTGTATCGCCAGCGCCCAGCCGAACGCCAACAGAAGTGGCGGTTTGCCCGCGCCTGGCTGATTGCCCAACGCCGTGGCGCTGGGTGCTAATCAAGAGAATGCCCCATGAGTTTTGCCGATCCGCAAGAAGCCCAAACGTTTCTGCAACAGAACCCCGATATCGAGATGTTCGAGCTGTTCATCATCGACAACAACGGCGTGCCGCGCGGCAAGTTGTTGCACCGCGACGAGTTGATGGCCGTGTACGAAACCGGCCGGCCGCTGCCCAGCACCATTCTGGGCCTGAGTATTAATGGCGATGACGTGGAAAACTCCGGGCTGGTCTGGGACGTGGGCGATATCGATTGCCGCGCCTACCCGGTGGCCGGCAGCCTGACGCGCTTGCCATGGCGCCTGATGCCGACCGCCGCCGTGCAGGTGAGCATGCACAGCGAGCAGGGCATGCCGGCAGCAGTGGCCGACCCGCGCCGCTTGCTGGAGAAAGTGATCAACGAGCTGCAAGCCGACGGCTATTACCCGGTCATGGCGGCCGAGTTGGAGTTCTACCTGCTCGACCAGAAACGCGACGCCCAGGGCCGTCCGCAGCCCGCGCTGGATGCCGATGGTGGTCGGCCTTACAGCACGCAGGTGTACGGCTTGCGTGAGCTGGAGCAGATCGAACCGTTCCTCGCCGACCTGTACGCCGCCTGCAAAGCGCAAGGCATTCCGGCGCGAACGGCGATATCCGAATACGCCCCAGGCCAGGTGGAAATCACCCTGGAACACCGCACCGACGCCCTGCAAGCCATGGACGAAGCGGTGCGCTACAAACGGCTGGTCAAAGGCGTGGCGCACAAACACGGCATGACCGCCTGCTTTATGGCCAAACCCTTCGACCATATCGCCGGCACTGGCATGCATATGCACGTCAGCATTGCTGATAAGCACGGCAACAACCTGTTCGCCAGCGAAGCCCCGGATGGCACGCCGCTGCTGAAACAGGCGGTGGCCGGCATGCTGTCGACGTTGCTCGACTCGCTGCTGTTTTTCTGCCCGAACGCCAACTCCTATCGCCGTTTCCAGGCCAACAGCTACGCGCCGCTGGCGCCGACCTGGGGCGTGGATAACCGCACCGTCAGCCTGCGTGTGCCAGGCGGTCCAGCCAATAGCCGACACATCGAACACCGTATTTGCGGCGCCGACGCCAACCCGTATCTGGCAGCGGCGGCGATTCTGGCCGGCATCCATCGAGGCATTCGCGAACAGCTCGACCCTGGCGCGCCCGTTGAAGGCAACGGCTACGCCCAAGCCACCGACGTGCTGCCCACCGACTGGCTGACCACCCTGCGCGCCCTGGAGAAATCCGCTTGGGCGCGAGACGCGCTGGGCGAAGACTTCTTGCGCGTTTACCTGGCCGTAAAGAACGCCGAATACCGCCAATTCATGGGCGAAGTGGGCGAGCAAGACAGGCGCTGGTACCTGCAACAGGCCTGACTTATTTTTACCATCGAGCCGACGCCGAACCCGTAGCAGCCAGCTCTCTGGCGAAGCACTTCAATCCACTGCTTCGTCAGCGAGCTGGCCCTACAGGAACGCGCAACGGCCGAGCGATCTGGATGACGTTATGACTTCGCAACGCAGCAATTCCTACTACACCGCCACGCTCAACGAAGAAACCAATTACCCGCGCCTGGAAGGCGAAGTGCGCGTGGACGTGGCCATTATCGGCGGCGGTTTCACCGGCGTTTCCACAGCGCTGGAGCTGGCCGAGCGCGGCCTGAAAGTGGCGATTATCGAAGCGAAAAAAATCGGCTGGGGCGCCACCGGGCGCAACGGCGGGCAAGTGACCGGCAGCCTGTCGGGCGATGAAGCGATGCGCAAACAGATGCGCGCCAAGCTCGGCGATGACGTCGATGACTTCATCTGGAACCTGCGCTGGCGCGGCCACGAAATCATCAAAAAGCGCGTCGAGAAGTACAACATCCAGTGCGACCTCAAACACGGCCACTTGCACGCCGCCTACAAACCCAGCCACATGGACGGCTTGCGCGCTAACTACGACGAAGCCGTGCGCCGGGGCATGGGCGATGATGTGCGGATGGTCAGCGCCGCCGAGATGCCCAGCCTGCTGGAAACCAACATCTACCACGGCGCGTTGCACAACCGCCGCAACATGCACGTGCACTCGCTGAACCTGTGCCTGGGAGAGGTGCGAGCGGCTGAAAGTCTTGGCGCCGTGGTGTTCGAAAACTCCCCTGTGGTCGACATCATTCACGGCGAGGTGCCCGTGGTGGTCACCGAGCACGGCCGCGTCGTCGCCAACTCGGTAATCCTCGCTGGCAACGCCTACCACAAGCTGGAAAAACGCAAGCTGGCCGGCATGATCTTCCCGGCCTCCGGCGGCATCGTCGTCACCGAACCGCTGGGCGAAGAGGTGGCCGCCAAGCTCAACCCGCAAGACCTGGCGGTTTACGACTGCCGCTTCGTGCTCGACTACTACCGAATGACCGCCGACAAACGCCTGCTCTTCGGCGGCGGCGCCAACTACTCGGGCCGAGACTCGCGCGACATCGCCGGTGAATTGCGCCCGGCCATCGAGCACACTTTCCCGCGTTTGAAAGGGGTGAAAATCGACTTCCAGTGGAGCGGCATGATGGGCATCGTCATCAACCGCATTCCGCAGCTCGGCAAGCTGTCGAAAAACGTCTGGTATGCGCAGGGTTACTCGGGGCACGGCGTGGCGACGACGCACATCGTCGGCGAAATCATGGCCAACGCGGTGACCGGTTCCCTGGAAAAATTCGACACCTTTGCCGGCGTCAGTCATATCCGCCTGCCGTTTGGCGATTGGGTGGGCAATCAAATGCTGGCGGTCGGCATGTGGTACTACCAGATGCTTGAACGGTTACGGTAATACCGCTCGGGCGCAGCGGCTTCCTACACGCAATTGATGATGTGGTTGCCACTTAAGGGCGTTCGGGCTGCGCTTCTTCCGAGTGGTCCTGCTGGAGCGTGGTGGAGTGGTTCTTAGGATGGGCCGGTACCTACTAAAAAAAGGGATCGGCCATGAACAAGCACTGCTTTCGCCTTATCTTCAGCAAGACGCTGGGCTTTTTAATTCCTGTCGCCGAAATCGCCACCGCCCAGCGCAAAGCTGGGCGGCAACCAGCCAAACTCCGACGTCCAACCTTGATGCTGTCCTTGCTCCTCGCCGGCGCTCCCGGCTGGGTCGCCGCCGAGATTGTGCTGGATCGAAATGTTGCCGGAACCAGCATGACGAGCGCTGTCAATGGGGTGCCGGTGATCGAGATCGCGAAACGAAACAGCAATCGCAGCCTCGCTTTCAAAACTTCGCAAGATTGCACCTCGGCCATCTGCGGAGTCTGTGCATCAGGGCGATACCGCACAGGCAACCACGACCTTCGCGACTGTATCGTCAGAGAGAATTGTCGGGCCGAGAGGAACAACAGATGCACTGCCCGTGGCGGAGCAATCATATAAAACATTACCGGTCGATAAGCACTTCAAACAAAAAACATGGAGCGAAGAAATTAGAAACTATGGCCAGGCGGTACAGGCAACCACGACCTTCGCAACTGTATCGTCAGAGAGAACTGTCGGGCCGAGAGGAACGACAGATGCACTGCCCATGGCGGAGCAATCATATAGAACATTACCGGTCGATCCGCACTTTAAACAAAAAACATGGAGCGAAGAAATTAGAAACTATGGCCAGGCGGTTGGCCCGATATTGCACTTAAGCACGTTTATGGATCTGTTGAAGAGTTCGCCGGATTCAAATTTTAAATCAGTGGCTGGCACGCAAGGTAATAACACTGCACTGATAAACGACCATATGAAACAACGAAAGAGCCTGCCTGAAAAATCCTCGTTTGTATCAGGCATGGAAACGTCAACGCGCATTGTGGAAGTCGGTAACTCAGAAAACCAGGCGCTCGGCCCAACTTCCCTTCAATTACGTGAGGCGAAGGTCAAGGAAAACCGTAAGGCTTTCGATAAGTGGGTGTTGCAAGCGCCAGATGTATTTGACACTGGCAGTTTGGCTAAAGAGTTGGCTGCAAGTAATCTGGCTAATGGACCGGCATTGGCAATGATCTATCAAGGGACCTTGACGACTGCACTAGCGGGCAAAGGCGCCTATTTAGCGGCGCAGCAATTTTTTTACTTGGCGGATGATGATCCTCTGTTAAAGAATATTACTGAATATGCGAAGTTGAAGGGTCAGCCAACGTCGTCCGTGACTAGGTGGATTAGCGCGGCGAAAAAATGGAAAATTGGTACGCTCGAAGCGCATCAAAAAATAGCGCAACAAATCGTTGATAGGCGGCCCGAGTTACTGCCGGGTTTTGCCGTTGCCACACATATTCCCCAGGTTGATTCATCCCATGACGGCAACTGGCCAATCAGAACAAAACTGCGTGCGGTTTTTGATAAAGCGCTGGAGCAGTCGCCTGACGTTTTTAATTATGAAGCGGTGCTGCAACGCGCCATGCAGGGCGATCTTAGTTTGAAAACTCACTTCGCTAACTTTTATAGACCCGTCAAAAACGCGTTGGATGGAACCGGAATGTATTTCGAGGCGATGCGATATCGCAGCTTATCGTTTGAAGAGAATGCAGCGCAGTCCCTGGTCAGTTACTGTCGCGAAAAATGCCTGCCCCGACCTTCTTTGAGCAGATGGATCACCTCTTCAGGTGAGTGGAAGCAAGGCTCCCTCGCGGCTCACGATAAAGTGATGACGCAGCTAGCAGCACGGCGGCCGGACCTATTACCGTTATCTGACGGTTACCTTCGAACGCTTGAGGGTGCGAGGGATGGCGCTGCTCACGTCAACGCGCAGGCAAATAGTAGTAGTGACAATGCGCAAGCTGCAGCACACCAAGGTGTTGGGTCGCTTGCGGCTGAGACGGCGCCTCTTCCTTCGCCAACACGTTCTCCAGGGCCGCTCTTGGATGCGAACCCGGTGCGAGCTGAAAAGCCAATACCTATTAACGATTCAACTGCTGATGGATTTGTTGACGTCCACGCGCCTCCGGTAATTAGCCTTGACCCTGCTAGTGATGACAGTAACAGCAACCTGATTATTGATAGTGCTGCGCCGTCAATTGCTGCTTCTCCTGTACAAAGCCCCGAAATAATCGGGATGGACGCGTCGGAAGACTTTTTCAAACAGTGGGTAAAGCCCGAACCAGCAACTTCGCCGGGTCCAACCCTGGAGGATACTTCCACGCCGCTGGTCACGGATGCGCCGGTCAAAGAGGAAGTACCCGTCCTGCGCCACCAAATCGACAATGCTGTGCCCATATTGCAGAGCGAAAAGGGCGACGATATTTTGCTGGCTGCCTTGCAGCCTTCACAAAAAAGCAAGCAGAGCAGCAGCCTGCAGGAATTGCTTGATCGCATGAAGTTAACATTTGGCGGCTACACAAAAAGCGTAATAGAGGAACAAGCTAAGCTGGCCGGCGAAGGCAATGTTCGTGTAAGTAAAAAGCGCATAAAAGATGACCTGGGGGAAAAAGCCCGTTGGTTGGCGACCATTTCTGGTGAAGAGCGGGCACGCTATATGGAAAGTTGGATGGGAGTTGAAGAGGTTCCAGGAATTGGACGAGGCGTAAAAGCAGCTCGCGATATTCCGCGCTTTACTGTATTGGCCCCCTACGCCGGTAAGTTGCTGACCGGTGATGCCATTAAGGCAGAGTGGGCGAAGTTAGGCATGAACTTCACCAGCTATACGTTCGGTACAAAGAGCGGAAATAGCCTAATCAGCGCGTTTGGTGATGGCGTTGGCAATGTGTCTAGCTTAGTGAATAAAGGTGACGATCCTACGCGGAACAATTTGACGGTCATGTTGCTGGGAAGCAAGTTGGTTTATCTGTTGGCTGAACGCCCGATTTCGGCGGGTGAGCCCTTGTTGTATGACTATGGCGAAGCCTATGACTACAGGGGCTGGCCGCAACATCCGATCCTTGTGGAAGAGTCCGAACCCTCGGATGAAAGCGGCACCGAGTCGGGAGTGGAATAGCGCGTATGCCGGCCCGCGGGGCAAACCCGCGGATCGGCACGTAGCCGAATGGGCATGAGCGCACAGTGCGCGAGCAAATACGTCAGGAAAGTTTGCAGCACCTTTGCCATCGCGCCACACCCCGGTAGCATCCGGGGTTCGTGGATAACGGGGTGACGCATGCATACCAAACTCGACGCCTGCCTGGATGCAGTCAATCAAATCCTCCTCGGCAAGGAGTCTCAGGTTCGCCTGGCCCTGACCTGCTTATTGGCGCGGGGCCATTTGCTCATCGAAGATTTGCCCGGCATGGGCAAAACCACCCTCAGTCACGCCCTGGCCAATGTGCTGGGCTTGAACTTTCAGCGCATTCAGTTCACTTCCGACTTGCTCCCCGGCGACATTCTCGGCACCTCTGTCTTTGATAAAGACAGCGGCCTTTTTGTGTTCCATCCGGGGCCGATTTTTGCCGAGTTGGTGCTGGCCGATGAGATCAACCGCGCCACGCCGAAAAGTCAGAGCGCGCTGTTGGAGGCGATGGAGGAAGGGCAGGTGACCATCGAAGGTGCGACCCGGCCACTGCCGGAGCCGTTCTTTGTGATTGCCACGCAAAACCCGGTCAGCCAGGGCGGCACGTTTGCGTTGCCCGAGTCGCAACTGGACCGGTTTCTGATGCGCTTGTCGTTGGGCTATCCGGCCAAGGCGGCGGAAAAGGCCCTGCTGCTCGGCGAAGCGCGGCGCGAGATGTTGCCGCGTTTGGATGCGGTGCTCAGTCATCAACAACTCGCCGAGCTGCAAGCCGAAGTGCCCAAGGTGCGCGCCAGCGATGCGCTGGTGGACTACGTGCTGCGCTTGGTTGAAGCCACGCGCACTCAGCCGCAATTTGCCTGGGGGTTGTCGCCACGGGCGAGCCTGGCGCTGTTGGCGGCGGCGCGCGCCTGGGCGTTCTTGGCGCAGCGCGATTATGTGATTCCCGAGGATGTGCAAGCAGTGTTGCCCTCCGTGGTGGGCCACCGTTTGCGTGAGCGTGCCGACCCGGCCGGGCACGGCGGCGGCGCGTTGGTGCAGTGGTTGCTGCGCGAAGTGCCCGCGCTCTGATGGCGATGCTCAAGCAGCGTTGGCAGCGCTGGTTACACCGGCGTATTCCACCGGCCAACAGCGTGCTGCTGACGCAACGGCGGATTTTTATCATCCCCACGCGCATCGGCGCCGCGTTTGGCTTGGCGCTGTTTTTGATGTTGATGGCCGGGGTCAATTATCAGAACAGCCCGGCGTATGGCCTGACCTTTCTGCTCGCGGCGGTGTTCGTGATCGCCATTCTTCATACCTACCGAAACCTCGCTGGCCTGACCCTGCACGCGGCTGGGGGCCGTCCGGTGTTCGTCGGCGAGCAAGCCACGTTCCGGGTGCGCCTGAGCAGCAACGGCCGCCTGCACCAGTCCATCGCCCTGGGGTGGCCACCGCAGGAGCTGCAGCGTTTCGACGTGGCGGCCAATGGCATCGCGGAAAGTGAGATCACCGTGCCGGCCATCCGCCGGGGCTGGCTACGACCTGGCCGGTTACGGGTGGAAAGTCGCTTTCCGCTGGGCATATTGGTGGCGTGGAGCCAAGTGGACCTGGACCAGGCGCTGTTGGTGTATCCGCGTCCGTTACCCGGCGAATTGCCGCTGGTGGCGGGTATCAAAGACGACGATGACGACGACGGCGGCCGCGCCGTTGGCCAGGGTGCGGATGATTTCCAAGGCCTGAAGGCCTATCAGCCGGGCGACTCGAAACGGCGTCTGCACTGGAAGGCCTATTCCCGTGGCCAAGGCTTGCTGGTGAAGGATTTTGCCGGCCTGACCGGGCGCGACCTATGGCTGGATTTCGACGAATTACAAGGCGACAGTGAAATGCGCCTGTCGCTGCTGTGCCACTGGGTGCTGGCGTTGTCAGAGCGTCAGCAGCCCTTTGCCTTGCGCTTGCCCGGTTCGGTGCATGGCCCGGACATCGGCGAAACCCACCGCGAAGCGTGCCTGCGCGCCCTGGCGCTATACGGGGAGGGCGGGCGATGAGCGCCACGCAAGCGATTCCGCGCATTAGCCTGTTGTGGCTGCTGGTGGCGCAGGTGCTGGTCATCGTTCCGCACCTGGAACACTTGCCGTCGTGGATCATTGCCCTGTGGCTGGTGTGCGCCGGTTGGCGCGTGCAGATTTACCGCATGCGTGCGCAGTTTCCGGCGACGTGGCTGAAGTCTGGACTCACGGTTGGAATTGTCGGCGGCGTGTTTTTATCGCGGGGCAGCCTGATTGGCCTGGACGCTGGCGTGGTGTTGCTGATCGCCGCGTTTATTTTGAAGCTGGTGGAAATGCGCACCCGACGCGATGCGTTGGTGCTGATCCTGTTGGGCTTCTTTGCTGTGGTCACGGTGTACCTGTTTGACGACCGGATGACCACCGTGGCCTTCACCTTGCTGCCGGTGGCAGGCTTGCTGGCCGCGCTGATTGCCTTGCAACAGAGTCCGCTACAACTAAGCCCGTGGCCGCCGCTGCGCCTGGCCGGCGGCTTGCTGCTGCAGGCCGTGCCGCTGATGCTGCTGCTGTTTCTGTTTTTCCCTCGCTTCGGGCCGCTGTGGTCGCTGCCCATGCCCGATCAGCGCGCCATTACCGGGCTGTCGGACAGCATGGCGCCGAACGATATCGCTGAGCTGAGCCGTTCTGATGCGTTGGCCTTTCGCGCCAGTTTCGAAGGCGCACCACCGCCGCGTAGTCAGCAGTATTGGCGGGCACTCACGCTGGATAAATTCGAGGGCCGGCGTTGGTCGCAGTCTTCGGAAGTACGTTGGGCTCCCGCACCGCCGTGGACGCGAGTAGGCGAACCGCTGCGTTATCGCATCGTCATGGAAGCGAGTGGCAAGCCCTGGCTGTTCGGGCTCGACCTGGCCACCACTGAGCTTGAGCGCACGCGGCTAATGAGTGACTACCGCTTGGAGCGCGGCCGGCCGGTCGACAAAACCCTGGTCTACACCGTGACCTCCTGGCCACAAGCGCTGCGTGAACCGCAGGCCAGCAAACCGGCGTTACGCCGTGCCTTGCAACTGCCGGCCGACGGCAACCCGCGCACCCGCGAATGGGCGCAGCAGCTCAAGGCGCAGTTCCCGGACGAGCAGGCGCGGGTGCAAGCGGTACTGAGCCATTTCAACCGCGAGCCGTACTTCTACACGCTGCGGCCGCCGGAAGTGGGTGAAAACAGCATCGATGATTTCCTCTTCACCACGCGGCGCGGCTTTTGCGAGCACTACGCCGGCGCCACGGCATTTGTGTTGCGTGCGGCGGGTATTGCGGCGCGGGTGGTGACGGGGTATCAGGGCGGCGAGTTGAACCCGTCGGGCAACTACATTCAGGTGCGTCAGTTCGATGCCCATGCCTGGGTTGAGTATTGGCGCGAGGGCGTGGGCTGGACCGTGATCGATCCGACCTTTCAGGTGGCGCCGGAGCGTATCGAGCAAGGCCTGGAGCAGGCGCTGGCAAATGAACAAAGCTTTTTGGAGCGCACACCGTTGTCGCTGTTGCGCTACCGCCATATCAACTGGCTCAACCAACTGCGCCTGAATTGGGAAAACCTCAACTACGGCTGGGAACGCTGGGTGTTGGATTACCAGCAGGGCACGCAATTGGAAGTGTTGCAGCGCTGGTTTGGTCGCCTTGATTCGCGCGATTTCCTCTTGGGTTTGGTCGGCGGCGGCGCGTTGGTGTTGACGCTGATTGCCCTGTGGCTGTTCAAACCCTGGCGCCGTGAGCGCGATGTGCAGCAGCGCCTATATCAACGCTTCGAACGCCTGCTGGCCCGCCACGGTGTTCGGCGTTTGCCGGCCGAAGGTGCGCGCGCATTTGCCGAGCGCGCCGCGTTGGCATTGCCCGAACAGGGGCAGCCCATTCGCGCTTTTGCCGATGCTTTTGAGGCGCAGCGCTATGGCGGTAAGCCCGTCGCGCCCGAACAGTTGCAGCAGCACTTGCGAACTTTGCGCCGCGCATTGCCGATGCGCTGGTTGCAGCGTGATGACTAGATAAGGTTGCCCATGTCCGAATTTATCGATGCCCTGATCGCCCGGGTTGTGCAGTTGGAAGTCAATTTGCTCGCCAGCCGGGAGCGCCTGGCGGCCGCCACCGATGACGAAGCCCTGCACGACGTGCGCATCGCCGTACGCAAGCTGCGCAGCCTGTTGCGGCCGTTTCGCAAGATCATTGAACACGACCCGTTGGTGACGGCCGCGGCGGCGGCGGGGCGCAGCAGCAGCCCGGTGCGCGACAGCGAAGTGCTGCTGGCCGAGTTGCGCCGTCATCCGGGCATGGCGGCGGTTGTCGCCCGCCGCGAGCGCGAATTGCCGGCGCAGTACCAGCAACTGCTGCGCAGCTCCGAGGCGATGCGCTTGCAGCACGCGCTGGACCTATGGCCCTCATTCTTTCGCCGCACCTTGCATGACGCGGCGCCGGAGAATTTGAAAGGTTACATCACGCGCCAGCTACGCAAGGAAAGCGAGCGGCTGAGCGCGGCGATGGCGGACCCGGCTCACGATAGGCATCGCCTGCGCATCTTGATCAAACGGGTTCGCTACTGCGCCGACACGTACCCCGACTTGGTCGAGGTTTCCGCCAAACAGGTGAAAGCCTTGAAGCGTGCGCAGAATGCCCTAGGCGCGTGGCATGACCGACTGCAATGGCTGGCGCGGGCGGAGCAGGAGGCGGAGTTGGCGCCGTTGGTGGGGGTTTGGCGGGCGGAGCTGGCTGAGGCTGAAGGGCGTTCGGATGGGGCGTTGGATGGGTTGGGGAAGGTGTTTGGGGGGTAGGTTTCACGACGGCGCGGGGTTTTCGTTTGTTCGCCTTGCTTCGTACCGCGCCTGGCTTCAGATACTGGATTCCCGCGTGCGCGGGAATGACGGGTGTATGGTTTTCGTGAGGGTGAACAGGTACCGCTCAACCACCACCGTCATTCCCGCGAAAGCGGGAATCCAGTATTTGAAGCCTAACGCGCTATGAAGCAAGGCGAGAGTCCCAAAAAAGACCCCAACCCTACCGATTAAACCGCTCCACCAACGCCGACTGCCGCTGCGCCGTCACCGTCAATTCCCGGCTCAACTGCGCCGTGTTCTGCGCTTCCCCGGACGTCTGGTCCGCCAACTGGGCAATGGTGGTGATGTTTTGGTTGATCTCATCCGCCACCGCGCTTTGCTCTTCAGCCGCCGCGGCAATCTGGTCCGCCATGTCGGCAATGTTGGCCACCGCTTCGCTGATGCCGACCAATGCCTGGTCGGCTTTAAGCACACGTTCCACGCCTTCGTCGGCCTGCTTGCGGCCAATTTCCATGGTCAGCACGGCTTCTTCAGCGGTGCGTTGCAGCTTGGCGATCAGTTGGTGAATTTGTCCGGTTGATTCGGCGGTGCGTTGCGCCAGCGAGCGGACTTCGTCGGCGACCACGGCGAAACCACGGCCCATTTCGCCAGCACGCGCGGCCTCGATAGCGGCGTTGAGGGCGAGCAGGTTGGTTTGGTCGGCGATGCCTTTGATCACATCAACCACGCCGCCGATTTCGTTGCTGTCCTGCGCAAGGCGGGTGACGGTTTCGCCGGTTTCGCCTACAGAAACGGACAAACGCTGAATGGCTTCGCGGGTTTCGCCGGCGATGCTGCGGCCTTCGCCGGTCAGGCGGTTGGCTTCCTGGGTGGCGATGGCGGTGCGTGCCACGTTGCTGGCCACTTCCAGGGTGGTGGCGGCCATTTCGTTGACGGCGGTGGCCACCTGTTCGGTTTCCACGCGCTGGCGTTCCAGCCCTTTGGAGCTGTTTTGCGCCAAGGTGTCGGCCTGGCGCGCTTGTTCGGTCAGGTGCTCGGCGCTGTCTTGCAGGCGGGTGAGGCAGGTTTTCAGGCGCGCTTCCTGGCTGAGCATGGCCAGTTCCAACTGCGCCTGCGGGCCGCGGCTGTCGGTGTACATGGTGGCGATCAGCGGGTCGGAGTTGCTTTGTTCGGCGAGTTTGAGCAGGCGGCGCAGGCCGCGTTGCTGCCAGTTCAGGCCCAGCAAGCCCAGCGGTACGGAAAGCGCCGCTGCGGCGAGGAAGCCCCAGTGGAAATCAAGCCAGGCGCCCATCACGAAGCCGATCTGGCTGATCAGAATGAACGGCACCCAGTTCTGCAGAACGGGCAGCCACACGTTGCTCGCCGGCACCGCGGCGCTGCCACTGTTGATGCGCTTGTACAGCGCCTCGGCGCGACGGATTTGTTCGGCGGTGGGCTTGACGCGTACCGACTCAAAACCGATGACCTGGCTGTTTTCCAGCACCGGCGTGACGTAGGCGTTCACCCAATAATGGTCGCCGCTGGCACAACGGTTTTTGACAATGCCCATCCACGGACGACCGGATTTCAGCGTGGTCCACATATGCGCAAACACCGCCGGCGGCACGTCGGGATGACGGACCATGTTGTGCGGTGAACCCACCAATTGCTCACGGGAATAGCCGCTGATTTCCACGAACGCGTCGTTGGCGTAAGTGATTTCGCCTTTAAGGTCGGTGGTGGAGATCAGACGCTGCTGAGCGGGGAAAGTACGTTCACGTTGAGTGACGGGCTGATTGTTGCGCATGGGGCGAATATCCGTAATGTCCGTGCCGTTCTGATCGGCCGCTGTCGGGCAAAGTTGAGAAGAATTTTCCTACAACCCTTTCCGATGCAGTTTAACCAGATTTGAACTGGCGCACAGTTTTCACGGGGCCCAACGGCGCTGCGCCCCCTGCGCAACGCCGCCGGCTAGAGCCTGCCGGGGTCAGGCAGCGATCAATTGCCGCAGCACGTAATGGAGAATGCCGCCGGCGCGGAAGTACTCCACTTCGTTCAGCGTATCGATGCGGCACAGCACCTCGAATTGCTCCTGTTTGCCGTCCGCGCGGGTGAGGGTGATGGGCAGGCGCATCGAGGTTTTCAGCTCGACGTTATCGAGCCCGCCGATGCTCAGGGTTTCCTTGCCGGTGAGGCCAAGGGCCTTGCGGTCCTGCCCTTCGAGGAACTGCAACGGCAGCACGCCCATGCCCACCAAATTGGAGCGGTGGATACGCTCGAAGCTTTCCGCCAGCACCGCTTTTACGCCCAGCAGGTTGGTGCCTTTGGCGGCCCAGTCGCGGGACGAACCGGTGCCGTATTCCTTACCGGCCACCACCACCAACGGCGTGCCTTCTTCCTGGTAACGCATGGCCGCGTCGTAGATCGCCAGCTTCTCGCCGCTGGGCACGTGGAGGGTGTTGCCGCCTTCTTCGCCGCCGAGCATTTCGTTGCGGATGCGGATGTTGGCAAAGGTGCCGCGCATCATCACTTCGTGGTTGCCGCGCCGCGAGCCGTAGGAGTTGAAGTCTTGCGGCTCTACGCCTTTGTCGCGCAGGTAACGGCCGGCCGGGCTGCTGGCTTTGATATTGCCGGCGGGGGAGATGTGGTCGGTGGTTACCGAGTCGCCAAGCAGGGCGAGGATGCGCGCGTTGTCGACGTTGCCGATTTTCGGTGGCGCCTGGTCGATGGCTTCGAAGAACGGCGGATGCTGGATGTAGGTGGAGTCGTTCTGCCAGGCGTAGGTGTCCGCGTCTGGCACCTGAATGGCCTGCCACTTTTCATCGCCGGCAAACACTTCGGCGTATTCCTTGTGAAACATGGCGGTGTCGACTTTCTGAATGGCCTCGGCGATTTCCGCCTGGCTTGGCCAGATGTCGCGCAGGTAAACGGGCTGGCCATCTTTGCCGGTGCCGAGTGGGTCTTCGCTGAGGTTGGTGCGCACCGTGCCGGCCAGGGCATAGGCGACCACCAACGGCGGCGAGGCCAGCCAGTTGGTTTTCACCAGCGGGTGCACGCGGCCTTCGAAGTTGCGGTTGCCGGACAGCACTGAAGCAACGGTGAGGTCCGCTTGTTGAATCGCTTTTTCGATGGGCTCGGGCAGCGGGCCGGAGTTGCCGATGCAGGTGGTGCAGCCGTAGCCGACCAGGTCGAAGCCAAGGGCGTCGAGGTACTCGGTCAGCCCCGCCGCCGCGTAGTAATCGGTGACCACTTTCGAGCCGGGCGCCAATGAACTCTTCACCCACGGCTTGCGTTGCAGGCCTTTCTCCACGGCTTTTTTCGCCAGCAGACCGGCCGCCATCATCACGCTGGGGTTGGAGGTGTTGGTGCACGAGGTGATCGCCGCAATCACCACGGCGCCGTGTTTCAAGCGGTGGGTTTCGCCGTTGAATTCATAGGCCACATCGCCAGCGTTAGCGCCGTCGTTGATTGCGGTGCCGCCACCGCCTTCGCTGAGCAAGCGGCCTTCTTCGGTGCTGGCTGGTTTCATTTGCAGGCCGAGGAAGTCGTCGAAGGCTTTGCTCACAGCGGGCAGGGCGACGCGGTCTTGCGGGCGTTTGGGGCCGGCGAGGCTGGCTTCGACGGTGCCCATGTCCAGCGCCAGGGTGTCGGTGAATACCGGCTCGTGGCCCGGCTCACGCCACAGGCCCTGGGCTTTGCTGTAGGCCTCGACCAGCGCCACGGTGGCGTCCGGCCTGCCGGACAACCGCAGGTAGCCAAGGGTGATGTCGTCCACCGGGAAGAAGCCGCAGGTGGCGCCGTATTCGGGCGCCATGTTGGCGATGGTGGCGCGGTCGGCCAGGGGCAGGGTGGCGAGACCGTCGCCATAGAACTCGACGAATTTCCCCACCACGCCTTTTTTACGCAGCATTTGCGTGACGGTGAGCACCAGGTCGGTGGCGGTGATGCCTTCTTTCAACTGACCGCTGAGCTTGAAGCCGATCACTTCGGGAATCAGCATCGACACCGGCTGGCCGAGCATCGCCGCTTCCGCCTCGATGCCGCCCACGCCCCAGCCCAAGACGCCGAGGCCGTTGATCATGGTGGTGTGTGAGTCAGTGCCGACCAGAGTGTCGGGGAAGGCGAAGGTGTGGCCGTCTTCTTCTTTGGTCCACACCGTGCGGCCGAGGTATTCCAGGTTCACTTGGTGGCAGATGCCGGTGCCCGGCGGCACTACGCTGAAGTTATCGAAGGCGTTCTGGCCCCAGCGCAGGAAAGCGTAGCGCTCGCCGTTACGCTGCATTTCGATTTCCACGTTTTGCTCGAAGGCGCTGGGGTCGGCGAATTTGTCGACCATGACCGAGTGGTCGATCACCAGGTCGACCGGGGACAGCGGATTGATTTTCTGCGGGTCGCCACCGGCCTTGGCCATGGCCGCGCGCATGGCGGCGAGGTCGACCACGGCGGGCACGCCGGTGAAGTCTTGCATCAACACGCGGGCGGGGCGGTATTGAATTTCGCGGTCGGAGCTGCGGCTTTTCAGCCAGTCGGCCAGGGCTTGCACATCGCTGCGGGTGACGGTTTTGTCGTCTTCCCAACGCAGCAGGTTTTCTAGCAGCACTTTCAGCGACATGGGCAGTTTGTCGATATTGCCCAAGGCTTTCGCGGCTTCCGGGAGGCTGAAGTAGTCATAGGTTTTGTCGCCAACCTGCAAACGCTGGCGGCTATTGAAACTGTTCAGGGACGGCATGCTCATCTCCAAAATAGGGCTACACGGTAGGGGCCCGGTGCGCAGTTGACCTGCGTCGTAGTCGGTTGCGGCGCACACATACAGCTCTAGCCTAGCTGGCGCAGCGGCTTTCGCTTGGTGCCCAGGGACCTTTCAACTGACTGCCCTTGAGCGCTTGCGGTTCCAACTCGGCTATCATGCGCGCCCTGAGGAGAACGCCTGATGACCACTTTGTTGCTGCACTGCCGCCCCGGTTTCGAAAGCGAGGTGTGCTCGGAAATAAGCGACCACGCCGCGCGTCTAGAGGTGGCCGGGTACGCCAAGGCCAAGGCCAGCAGCGCGTACGCCGAGTTCATTTGCACCGAAGCGGACGGCCCCGAGCGGCTGATGCGCGGCCAGCGCTTTGCCCAGCTGATTTTCCCTCGGCAATGGGCGCGCGGCGACTTTATCGACCTGCCCGAAACCGACCGCATCAGCGTGCTGCTCGCCCATCTGCAAGCCTTGCCCGTGTGCGGCAGCCTGTGGCTGGAAGTGCTCGACACCAATGACGGCAAAGAACTGTCGAACTTCTGCAAAAAATTCGAAGGGCCGCTGCGCAACGCGCTCAGCAAAGCCGGCCGGCTGGTGGAAGACCCGCGCAAACCGCGCTTGCTGCTGACCTTCAAGAGTGGCCGCGAAGTGTTTGTCGGCCTGGCCGAAACAAACAACTCGGCATTCTGGCCCGGCGGCGTGCCGCGCTTGAAGTTCCCCCGCGAGGCGCCAAGCCGTTCGACCCTCAAGCTGGAAGAAGCCTGGCACCAGTTCATTCCCCGTGAAGAATGGGACGAGCGCCTGAACGGCGACATGACCGGCGTTGACCTGGGCGCCTCGCCTGGCGGCTGGACCTATCAGTTGGTGCGCCGTGGCATGTTGGTCACCGCCATCGACAACGGCCCGATGGCCGAAAGCCTGATGGACACCGGTCTGGTGCAGCACCTGATGGTCGATGGCTTCACCTGGACGCCCAAGCAGCCGGTGGACTGGATGGTCTGCGACATCGTTGAAAAGCCCGCGCGCAATGCCGCCTTGCTGGAAACCTGGATTGGCGAAGGCCATTGCCGTGAAGCGGTGGTCAACCTGAAGTTGCCGATGAAACAGCGCTACGCCGAAGTGAAGCGTTTGCTCGAACGTATTGAAGAGGGCTTCAAAGCCCGTGGCGTAAAAGCCAGCATCAGCTGCAAACAGCTTTACCACGACCGCGAAGAAGTGACCTGCCACCTGCGCCGGCTAAGCAAATAGCCGCCCGTTTCTGGAGTTGTTTATGCCTGAATTCGATCCCGCCGCGCCCCTGGACGGCACCCTCGACGCCACCGGCCTGTTCTGCCCGGAGCCAGTGATGATGCTGCACAACAAAGTGCGCGACCTGCCGGCTGGCGGTCTGCTGAAAGTGATCGCCACCGACCCCTCCACCCGCCGCGACATTCCCAAGTTTTGCGTGTTTCTTGGGCATGAGCTGGTTCAGCAGGAAGAAGAGGCGGGCACTTACCTGTATTGGATTCGTAAGAAGGTTGAAGGCTGACGTAGGTTGGGTTGAGCCACCTGTGGGAGCGGCTTTAGCCGCGATGCTTTTGATCTTTAAAAGCATCGCGGCTAAAGCCGCTCCTACAGGTTCGCACCAGACCTTCAGGCCTTGGCGTTATGAATCCGTATCCGCTTCCTGGCGCTGCGCACCAGCCGAATGCTGAGCATCACGGCGGCGCAGGTCAGGCCCACGATCAATCCCTGCCATAACCCTTTCGGCCCGCTGGGTTCGCCGAACCAGTCGGTCAGGCCCAGCGCGTAGCCCACGGGCAAGCCGATGCCCCAGTAGGCGAACAAGGTCATGATCATGGTCGCGCGGGTGTCTTGGTAGCCGCGCAGGGCGCCCGCTGCGGTCACTTGCACCGCGTCGGAGAATTGGTACAGCGCGGCAAACACGATCAGCGCCGAGGCCACGCGGATCACGGCTGTGTCGCGGCTGTAGATGCCGGCGATTTCGGTGCGCAGTTGCAGCATCAACACGGCGGCCACGCAGGCAAACGCCAACGCCGTGAGAATTCCGACACCGGCCACAAAGCGCGCCTGGCGCGGATCGCCGGCCCCCAGGGAATGGCCGACGCGCACGGTCACGGCCATGCCCAGGGCATAAGGAATCATGAAGGTCAGCGAGCTGAAGTTGAGCGCCACTTGGTGGCCGGCGACTACATCGGCGCCCAGGCTGCCGATAAGCAAGGCGATAACGGCAAAGATGCTCGACTCGGCAAACACGGCGATGCCAATCGGCAGGCCGACGCTGAGCAGGCGCTGAATCACGTCCCAGCGCGGCCATTCGAAATGACTGAACAGCCCTGCCGTCTTGTACACCGGCGCCCAGCGCACCCAGCCGAGCATGGCGAAGAACATGCACCACATCGCCACCGCCGTGGCCCAGCCGCAGCCGGCACCGCCGAGCGCGGGCAGGCCGAAGTGACCGTATATGAAGATGTAATTGAGCGGCACGTTCAGCAGCAGGCCGAACAGCCCGATCATCATGCTCGGCCGCGTGCGCCCCAGGCCATCGCTGAAGCAGCGCAGCACGTAATACAGCGCCACCGAGGGAATGCCGCAGCCGATGCCGTACAGGTAAACCATGCTCGGGCCGATCAGTTCGGGGTCGACATTCATAAAGCGCAGCACCGGCTCGGCATTCCACAGCACGATGCCGGCCGCAATGCCGACCGCCGCGGCCAGCCACAAGGCCTGGCGCACCAGCGCGCCGATGTCGCGCTCCTGGCCGGCGCCAAAGCGTTGCGCCACCTTCGGCGTGGTGGCCAGCAAGATGCCGGTCATCAGCAAATAAACCGGCACCCAAATCGAATTGCCCAGGGCCACGGCGGCCAGGTCGCGGGGGCCGACGCGGCCGGCCATCACGGCGTCGACAAAGCCCATCGCCGAATGCGAAAGCTGGGCAATCATGATGGGCAGGGCGAGAACGAGCAGGGCGCGCAATTCGCGCAGGCAGCGGTTGAAACGGGATTCGCGGGCGATCACGAGGCAGTCCATTTTTATCACGTGCGCACTGTATCGGCAGTGGTGGCCGGGCACTCGCTCTGTCCGAGACATACGACTTGAAGCGCGAGCTGCGCCAGGTCAGAGCTTGCAAAGGAGCGGCGAGTTTACGCCTTGACGCGTCAGTCAGGAAAGAGCCCCACGCGAGCGCCATGCCATCTGAAGATCGCCCCTGAGCGCCTGACGGCCTAGAATGTCGGCCTGACTTTTGGAGCCTGTCATGCGAATTCTTGCCGACGAAAATATTCCCCTGCTGGACGAGTTTTTTGCCGAGTTCGGCGAGATCGAACGCATGCCCGGACGCGCCTTCGACCGCGACAGCGTGGCGCGCGCCGATGTGCTGTTGGTGCGCTCGGTCACCCAGGTGAACCGCGCGTTACTGGAAGGCAGCAAGGTGCGTTTTGTGGGCACCTGCACCATCGGCACCGACCACCTGGACCTCGACTACTTCGCTGAGCAGCACATCGGCTGGGCCAGCGCGCCGGGTTGCAACGCGCGCGGCGTGGTGGATTACGTGCTCGGCAGTTTGCTCAGCCTGGCCGAGGTGCGTGGCGTCGATCTGGCCCAGCGCACCTACGGCGTTGTTGGCGCCGGGCAGGTGGGCGGGCGGTTGGTCGGCGTGCTGCGCGGGCTCGGTTGGCAGGTGCTGGTGTGTGACCCGCCGCGTCAGGCGGCGGAGGGCGGCGATTATGTAAGCCTGGAAGAAATCATGCAGCGCTGCGATGTGATCAGCCTGCATACGCCGCTGATTGCCAGCACGCGTCACTTGCTCAACGCCGAGCGCCTGGCGCAGTTGCAACCTGGCGCCTGGCTCATCAACGCCAGCCGGGGCGCCGTGGTCGACAACGCCGCCCTGCGCGAGCTGCTGCAACAAAGGCACGACCTTGAAGCGGTGCTGGATGTATGGGAAGGCGAACCGCAGGTGGACCCGGATTTGGCCGAACTGTGCCTGATCGCCACACCGCACATCGCCGGCTACAGCCTGGACGGCAAATTGCGCGGCACGGCGCAGATTTACCAAGCGTTCTGCCAGCACTTCAACCTGCCGCCACGGGTGCAACTGGACGACCTGTTGCCGCCTTATTGGCTGACAGAGTTCGGCCTGGATGCGACGGCCTCTGTGCCAGTGGCGCTGGCCGCGTTATGCCGCGCCATTTACGACCCGCGTCGCGACGACGCCGACTTTCGCCGCAGCCTGACGGGCAACGCCGCCGAACGAAAAAGCGCCTTCGACGCCTTGCGCAAACACTACCCAGCGCGGCGTGAAATTGATGGCTTGCACGTGAAATTAAGCGGCGAAGCGCCAGAGCTGGCGCAGGTGGTGCGGGCGTTGGGTGGGACGTTGGTGTAAACGGAAATTGCGTTGGGGTAATCGAGGCTAAAGCCTCTCCCACAGGTCACGGTGGTCTGTAGGAGAGGCTTTAGCCTCGATGGCTTTCCCTGATTACTCTGGCTTAGGCTCGCCCAAGGCAATTTCTTCCATCTTCTCGCAGGCCTGTTGAACCATGCCTTCGGTAATAGGAATCTCCCGGCCTTGGGCGTCAATCACGGCGCCGCCGACAGGGTGTTGGGGTGGCACCGGGTGTACGCGGCGTTCGGCGGTATGCAGGGTGTGCAAGCTCATGGCTCGTCTCCTCATCTGGGTTGTGCCGACAATAGCGGGCCTTGATGAAAGCCCAATGACAAAGGCGCGCCACAGCAGCGCGCGGCCATTCCCGTTAAGCGGGGCGTAGTTTTGTGAAACGATGCGGGCCGAGTAGTTCCCGCGCATGGGGTGCGTATGTCGGTTTTTCACCTGGGTTTAATCATTAATCCCCTGGCCGGGCTGGGCGGTCCGGCGGCGCTGAAGGGCAGCGACGGTATGGCGGCGGAGGCGATTGCCCGTGGCGCTCAACCCCGCGCTGCTGAGCGCACGCGGGTGGCGCTGGAGCTGTTGTTGCCGTTGCAAGAACGCCTGGAGTTTCTAACGTTTCCCGGCGCCATGGGCGGCGATTTGCTCGCGCAGATGGGCTTCAAACATCGCTTGCTCGGCCAGCTTGGTGCGCCTGACACGAGCGCCGCCGATACCCGCGCAGCCGTTCAGGTATTACAAGCAGAAGGTGTGGGGCTGCTGCTATTTGCCGGCGGCGACGGCACCGCGCGTGATGTCTGCGAGGTGGCGGACGAAGGCCAGGCGGTGTTGGGTATTCCGGCGGGGGTGAAGATTCAGTCCGGCGTTTACGCCGTCAGCCCGCGCGCGGCTGGCGAGCTTACGCGGCGTTTGGTCGAAGGTGGGCTGGTTCGCTTGAGCAGTGCCGAGGTACGCGATATCGATGAAAGCGCTTTGCGCGAAGGGCGCGTCACGGCCCGTTGGTATGGCGAATTGAGCGTGCCGCAAGAAGGCGGCTTCGTGCAGCAGGTGAAGCAGGGCGGGGTGGAATCGGAAGAACTGGTGCTCAGCGAAATCGCCGCCTGGCTGGAAGACACCTGGGAACCTGACGTGCGCTACGTCTTCGGCCCCGGCTCGACGCTGCACGGCCTGGCTCAGAATCTTCGGCTGGACACCACGTTGCTGGGCGTGGACGTGATCGAAAACGGCCAGGTGCTGGCCCGTGACGTGACCGAGGCGCAGCTGTTCGAGTTGGTCGATGGTCAGCCGGCGCGGGTGTTGGTGACGGCGATTGGCGGCCAGGGCCATATTCTTGGGCGCGGCAACCAGCAGATCAGCCCACGGGTGCTGCGCGCGGTTGGGTTGGACAACCTGCGGGTAGTGGCGACCAAGCGCAAGCTGGCCACGCTTGAAGGCCGCCCGTTGCTAGTGGACAGCGGCGATGCGGCGTTGGATGACAGCTTTCCCGACGTGGCTAAGGTGTGGGCGGGGTACAAAGAGGAACTGGTGTATCCGCTTTCGGTGGGTGGATGAAAATTAGCTCCCCTCGCCCGCTCGCGGGAGAGGGGCTGGGAGTAAGGGTCGGGCGACGTCCGTGTTCGGCTTGAGATTCCCCCTCACCCCAACCCTCTCCCCGAGGAGAGGGGGCCGAACGGCGTGATGCCGGAAGCGGAGCTGCGATTTAACTCCCCTCGCCCGCTTGCGGGAGAGGGGCTGGGGGTAAGGGTCGGGCGACGTCCGTGTTCGGCTTGAGATTCCCCCTCACCCCAACCCTCTCCCCGAGGAGAGGGGGCCGAACGGCGTGATGCGGGAAGCGGAGCTGCGATTTAACTCCGCTCGCCCGCTTGCGGGAGAGGGGCTGGGGGTAAGGGTCGGGCGACGTCCGTGTTCGGCTTGAGATTCCCCCTCACCCCAACCCTCTCCCCGAGGAGAGGGGGCCGAACGGCGTGATGCCGGAAGCGGAGCTGCGATTTAACTCCCCTCGCCCGCTTGCGGGAGAGGGGCTGGGGGTGAGGGTCGGGTGCGACGTCGGTGTTCGGCCGGAGATTTCCCCTCACCCCAACCCTCTCCCCGAGGAGAGGGGGCCGAACGGCGTGATGCCGGAAGCGGAGCTGCGATTTAACTCCCCTCGCCCGCTTGCGGGAGCGGGGCTGGGGGTGAGGGTCGGGTGCGACGTCGGTGTTCGGCCGGAGATTTCCCCTCACCCCAACCCTCTCCCTCAGGGAGAGGGGGCAAAAAGCGGGCACTGCCGATTTTTTCGCTCCCCGCTTGAGTCCCACCGCCACCGTCCCCATCTACCGCTAGCCCCTTCCTCTCTGCGAGCCGCCGCATGATCTCCATTTTGTCTTCCCGCCAGCGCAAGGCGCTGCGCATGACGCGTGAGTTTGTTGCGCCGTACCGCTGGCACGTAATCGGCGCGCTGGTGGCGCTGATGTTCACGGCCGGTATCACGCTGTTTATGGGCCAGGGCGTGAAGCTGTTGGTGGACCAGGGTTTCGCCACCCAGTCGCCGCATATGCTTAACCAGTCCATCGCGCTGTTTATGGTGCTCGTCGTTGCACTGGCGGTGGGTACGTTTTCGCGGTTTTACCTGGTGTCGTGGATTGGCGAGCGCTTTGTCGCGGATATCCGCAAGAAGGTGTTCAACCATCTGATCACGCTGCATCCCGGCTTTTATGAGACCAACCGCAGTTCGGAAATCCAGTCGCGGCTGACGGCCGATACCACGTTGTTGCAGTCGGTGATCGGCTCGTCGCTGTCGTTGGCGTTGCGCAATGCGTTGATGCTGGTGGGCGGCGTGGTGCTGCTGTTTGTCACCAACCCCAAGTTGTCGCTGATCGTGATCGCCGCCTTGCCGCTGGTGATCGCGCCGATTCTGATTTTCGGCCGCCGCGTGCGCAGCCTTTCGCGCCAAAGCCAGGACCGCATTGCCGATGTCGGCAGCTACGTCGGCGAAAGTCTGGGCCAAATCAAAACCGTGCAGGCTTACAACCATCAGGAGCAGGACAAACGTCGCTTCGGCGGCACGGTGGAGGACGCCTTTGAAACCGCGCGCAAGCGAATTTCCCAACGCGCTTGGCTGATCAGTGTGGTGATTCTGCTGGTGCTGGGCGCCGTGGGCGTGATGCTCTGGGTTGGCGGCATGGATGTGATCGCCGGGCGCATCAGCGGCGGTGAGCTGGCGGCGTTTGTGTTTTATAGCCTGATCGTTGGCACCGCGTTTGGCACCTTGAGCGAGGTGCTGGGGGAGTTGCAACGGGCGGCGGGGGCGGCGGAGCGAATTGCCGAACTGCTGCAGGCGCGCAGTGAGATCAAGGCGCCGACGAGCGATTTGTTGGTATTGCCTGAGCGCGTCAGTGGTCGCATCGAGCTGGATGCCGTTCGCTTCGCCTATCCCACGCGCCGTGATCGCTTTGCGGTGGATGGCATCAGTTTGCAGGTGGAACCGGGCGAGACGCTGGCGTTGGTGGGGCCGTCCGGCGCTGGCAAGTCGACGCTGTTCGATCTGCTGCTGCGCTTTTTCGACCCGCAGGAAGGGCAGATTCGGGTGGAGGGGCTGCCCATCGCGCAGCTCGACCCTGTCGACCTGCGGCGCTGCTTCGCGTTGGTATCGCAAAACCCGGCGCTGTTTTTTGGCAGCGTGGAAGACAACATCCGTTATGGCCGCGCTTCGGCGACTCAGGCTGAGGTGGAGGCGGCGGCCCGTGCCGCGCATGCTCACGAATTCATTATGGCGATGCCTGAGGGTTATAAAACCCATTTGGGTGATGGTGGACTCGGCCTATCGGGCGGCCAACGCCAACGTCTGGCGATTGCCCGGGCGTTGTTGGTGGATGCGCCGATTCTGTTGCTGGATGAAGCCACCAGCGCCCTGGACGCCGAGAGCGAGCACCTGATTCAACAGGCCTTGCCGACCTTGATGGCCGGACGTACCACGCTGGTCATTGCCCACCGGTTAGCCACCGTGAAAAGCGCTGACCGTATTGCCGTGATCGACAAGGGGCAGTTGGTGGCGCTGGGCAGTCATGCGCAATTGGTGGCGAGTAATCCGCTGTATCGCCGCCTGGCTGAGTTGCAGTTCAACACCAGCAGCGACGAGACGCCGTTTACTCAGCCAGCTTGATGTCGCGCGGCGGACTCTTCGCCGGCTGCGGTTTCACGGTCAGCGCCACGCCGATAGCGGCGACGATGATCGAGCCAATGGCCACCCATTGGCTGCTGCTGAGTTTCTCTTGCAGGAAAATCAGCCCGGACATCGCGGCAATCGCCGGTTCCATGCTCATCAGCGTGCTGAAGGTGCGCGCCGGCAGGCGGGTCAGGGCGAACATTTCCAGGCTGTAGGGCAGGGCGGTCGACAGAATGGCCACGCCAATCGCCACCGGCAGCAGGGTGAAATGAAACATCGCGCTGCCGGCGGCAAATACTCCGATCGGAAACACGATGACGGCCGCGACCACCGTGCCCAGCGCTACGGTTTGGCTGCCGTGTTCGGCACCGGCGCGTTGGCCGAACAAAATGTACAGCGCCCAGCATACGCCAGCGCCCAAGGCCAACGCGGCGCCCAGCGGGTCGAGTTCGGCGTTGGCCGGGTTCACTGGCAGCAGCAAGGCCAGGCCGATTACGGCCAGGGCGATCCAGACAAAGTCGATAAAACGCCGCGACGACAGCATGGCCAGCACCAACGGCCCGGTGAACTCCAGCGCCACGGCAATGCCCAGCGGCACGGTTTTCAGCGACATATAAAACAGCAGGTTCATCACCCCGAGCGAAGCGCCGTAGCCGAGCAGCGACAACACGCCAGCGCGGTTGAACGGCGCACGCCATGGGCGCATTACCAGGCACAGAATGATTGCTCCCAGGCTTAGGCGCAGTGCTGAAACGCCTTCGGCGCCAACGACTGGGAAAATGCCCTTGGCCAACGCCGCGCCGCCCTGAATGGAACTCATGGCGATGATCAGCAAAAGAATGGGGATGGCAATCGAGACGGCGGGTTTGGACCCAGGCATGGGGAATTCCGGTTGGAGCGTGGCAGTGAGCAAAATGAGCGCTGGAGCTGATCGCGGCTGAAGCCGCTCCTACACAAAAGCGTGGGAGCGGCTTCAGCCGCGATGCTGTTGGGCGGTTTTTACCGCTCCGGAGTTTTTATCCGCGGGACGGGGTAGAGCTTAGCGGTACTCGCACAAGTACGCGGTGTCGACGGCCACTTTCAGCTGGAATTTGCTGTTGGCTGGAACGGTGAAGTTGCTGCCGGCTTCGAAGGTTTCCCAGGCGTCGGTGCCGGGCAGTTTCACGGTCAGGGCGCCGGCGACAACGTGCATGACTTCCAGTTGGCTGGTGCCGAATTCGTATTCGCCAGCGGCCATGACGCCGATGGTGGCCGGGCCTTGTTCCATGCCGAAGGCGATGGATTTAACGGTACCGTCGAAGTATTCGTTGACCTTGAACATGACATTTCCTTTAAAGGACGAAAAAAGGTCGGCCAGTATGCCCAAGGCGCTGGGCCCCGTCACCTGCGCGGGCCGCGCTACGGCGGCGTTTACGAGGCGGGCAGGACCAAGGGCAAAAGCCGCGCGGTGTTGCGCGCATCTTCCAGCGCGCGGTGCTGCTGGCCTTGAAAACTCAGGCCGGCCAATTGCAGCGCAGTGTTCAAACTCACCGGTTTTTGCAGTTGGCGGGCTTTGGCGAAGCGCTGTTTGAGGTTCAGGTGCGGCACGCTGGCGAGCAGGCTGGTGAGCTGGTGCTGCTGCCAATCCTGTTCCAGCTGTTTACGGTCGTAGTCGCCCCAACTGGCCCAACCCACCAGGCGCGGTTGATGGGCACCGAGCCAGCGCTCGAACAGCGGCCACACCGTTACAAGCGGCGCCGCAGCGTCGACATTCGCCTGCGTGATGTGGGTGAGTTGCTTGCAGAAACTGGTGAGGTGAGGGCGCCGCAGCGGGCGGACGAAGCGCTGAAAATGGTCAACCTCCCGGCCTTCGGCGTTCACCAAACTGGCGCCTATTTCGATGATTTCCATGTCTGTAACCGGCCAGCCACCCTCTTCAGTCGTGGCTTCCAGGTCGATCACCAACCAATATCCCATCGTTCTCTCCATCCGTTGGGCAAGCAGTATGGAAGGCCTTTCGACGCCTCGCAAACCCCATTCCAGGCGCCTGCGTGGCGTATGACCGACGAAGTCGGGGATTTTCTCCCGACCAAATCGTCAGGGCGCTCTACGCTTGTGGTAACCCTAGAAAGGAGAGATGTGATGGCGACTGTGGCGTTTATCGGGCTCGGCACCATGGGCTTTCATATGGCTGGGCACCTGGCCTGCGAAGGGCATCAGGTGACCGTGTACAACCGCACCCAGGCCAAAGCGGATGTGTGGTGCGAAGAATTTGCAGGCGAAAGCGCCGGCTCCCCGCGCGAAGCGGCCGAGGGCGCGGAATTCGTGATGACCTGTGTGGGCAACGACGAGCAATTGCGCGCCGTGTTGCTGGGCGAAAGCGGGGCGTTTGCCGGCATGGCGGCCGGTAGCGTGCTGGTGGATCACACCACGGCCTCGGCCGATATCGCGAAAGAAATGGCGACGCTGGCGGCCGAGCGCGAGGTGGGGTTTCTGGATGCGCCGGTGTCGGGCGGCCAGTCGGGCGCGGAGGGCGGCATGTTGACCGTGATGGTCGGCGGCGACACCGCGTTGTTTGAGCGCGCGGCGCCGGTGATCGAGAGTTATGCCAAACGGGTCAAGCGCATGGGGCCGGTCGGCAGCGGCCAGCTGACCAAGATGGTCAACCAGATTTGTGTGGGCGGCTTGCTGCAAGCCTTGGCCGAGGCGCTGCAATTTGCCCGTCGCGCCGGGTTGGACGTGCCCAGCGCCATGGACATCATCAGCCATGGCGCGGCGCAGTCGTGGCAGTTGGAGCATCGCTATCAAACGATGCTGGAGGGCAAGTTCGACAACGGTTTTGCCGTGGATTGGATGCGCAAAGACTTCGCCATGGTCTTTGCGGAAGCCAAGCGTAACGGTGCACAGCTGCCGGTGACGGAGCTGGTGGACCG
This sequence comes from Pseudomonas sp. AC136, assembly GCF_979258585.1. Classification (NCBI taxonomy): domain Bacteria; kingdom Pseudomonadati; phylum Pseudomonadota; class Gammaproteobacteria; order Pseudomonadales; family Pseudomonadaceae; genus Pseudomonas; species Pseudomonas sp. AC136. The sequence continues at coordinate 1,374,077 of NZ_OZ409865.1, read as the reverse complement.
GTTTTACGCCGAGGTGCAAGGGCAGGGCGGGGGACGCTGGGACACCTCCAGTTTGATTACACGTCTGAAGTAGCTCGCGGTGGCTTTGCGGTGGCCGGGCGCGCGAGTAGAATCGCCGCCCGTCGCCGGCGCGCCTGGTTACAGCGCGCACGGTTGGTTTGTTCACGAGGTATGAGTCGTCATGAATTGCCGCCCCGGTTGCGGTGCCTGCTGCATCGCCCCCTCCATCAGCTCGCCGATACCTGGTTTGCCTAACGGCAAGCGGGCCGGCGAACGTTGTTTGCATCTGTCGGTCGATAATTTGTGCGCGCTGTTCGGTTCGCCGCAGCGCCCGCCCGTGTGCTCGGCGTTCAGCGCCGATGTTGAGGTATGTGGCAGCAGCCGCGAAGAGGCGATCCGTTTGCTGGGTTGGCTGGAACAGGCCACCAGCCTCGGCGCCGAAGCGGCTATCCAATAAAGCCCGGGGGCCTCTGGCACCTCGCGCATCATCAGTAAGGAGTTCGTGATGGGTTTGCTAAGTCGAGTGGCTGGCGTGTGTGCCGTGAGTCTGCTGGCGTCTACAGCGGCGCATGCCGAGGATTGGAAGCTGGCCAAGGATGAAGACGGCATCAAAGTCTTTCTGAGCGAAGTACCCGGCTCGCAATACAAAGCCTACCGGGGCGTGACCACCATCAAGAGCGACATCGCTACCCTGCACGCGCTGCAGGAAGACGTCAGCGGTTCGTGCAAGTGGATTTTCCAATGCAGCGAGCAAAAGCTGATCAAAACCGAAGGGGCGCAAAGCTGGACCTACAGCCGCTTCAGCCCACCGTGGCCGGTAACCCCACGGGATTCGATCATCCACGTGACCACCACCGAAGAACCCGACGGCACCGTGCTGCGCAAGCTCGAAGGCTTGCCCACTTATCAGCCGGAAGAGAAGGGCTATGTGCGGGTGACCAAGGTGGACGGCTTTTGGAAGATGACGCCCAAGGGCACAGGCGATGTGGAAGTGACGTATCAGGTGACCACCGAACCGGGCGGCAGCGTGCCGTCGTGGTTGGCTAACAGCTTTGTGGTCGATGCGCCGTTCAAAACCCTTCAAGGCATGAAGGAACGGGCGGAGAAGAAGTAAGCCGCGCGCTTTCCTATTGTGGGAGCGGCTTTAGCCGCGATGCTCTTGGTGCATAAAAGCATCGCGGCTAAAGCCGCTCCTACAGGTTCGACGAAGCAATAAAAAACCCCGCATTGCGGGGTTTTTTATTGCTCGCGTAACGCTTATTTGCGGTCTTTCAGCGCAGTAATGTCGCGCTGCTCATAGCCGGTATAAAGCTGGCGCGGACGGCCAATTTTGTACGGGCTGGAGAGCATTTCTTTCCAGTGCGAGATCCAGCCGACAGTCCGCGCCAGGGCGAAGATTACGGTGAACATGCTGGTCGGAATGCCGATCGCTTTGAGGATGATGCCCGAGTAGAAGTCGACGTTCGGGTACAGGTTGCGTTCCTTGAAGTACGGATCGGTGAGTGCGATCTCTTCCAGGCGCATAGCCAGTTCCAGCTGCGGGTCGTTTTTGATGCCGAGTTCTTTCAGCACTTCGTCGCAGGTCTGCTTCATTACGGTGGCGCGTGGGTCACGGTTTTTGTAAACGCGGTGACCGAAGCCCATCAACTTGAACGGATCGTTCTTGTCTTTGGCCTTGGCAATGAAGGTGTCGATATTATCGACGCTGCCAATCTCGTCCAGCATGGTCAGCACGGCTTCGTTGGCGCCACCGTGGGCAGGGCCCCAGAGCGCAGCGATACCGGCAGCGATACAGGCGAACGGGTTAGCACCCGAAGAGCCGGCCAGGCGTACGGTGGAGGTGGAAGCGTTTTGTTCGTGGTCGGCGTGGAGGATGAAGATCCGGTCCATTGCCTTGGCCAACACCGGGCTGATCGGTTTGATCTCGCAGGGGGTGTTGAACATCATGTGCAGGAAGTTTTCCGCGTAGGTCAGGTCGTTGCGCGGATACATCATCGGCTGACCCATGGAATACTTGTAAACCATGGCCGCCAGGGTCGGCATTTTCGCCACGAGGCGAATGGCCGAAATCTCGCGGTGCTGCGGATTATTGATGTCCAGCGAGTCGTGGTAGAAGGCCGAGAGGGCCCCTACTACACCGCACATGATGGCCATCGGGTGAGCGTCGCGACGGAAGCCGTTGAAGAAGCTTTTCAGCTGCTCGTGAACCATGGTGTGGTTCTTTACGGTGCTGACGAACTTGGCTTTCTGCTCTTCGGTTGGCAGTTCGCCATTGAGCAGCAGGTAGCAGGTTTCGAGGTAGTCGGACTGCTCGGCCAATTGTTCGATCGGGTAGCCGCGGTGCAACAGGATGCCTTTGTCACCGTCGATATAGGTGATCTTCGACTCGCACGAGGCGGTCGACATAAAGCCAGGATCAAAAGTGAAATGGCCCGTGGCGGTCAGGCCCCTTACATCTACAACATCGGGACCAACGGTGCCGGATAAAACGGGCAGCTCGACGGGGGCTGCGCCCTCGATGATCAACTGCGCTTTTTTGTCAGCCATGTGTGGCCTCCTATTTATGCTTGAAATCACCAGACTGCCCCCCACGCAGGGCCCGCCACACTATAGAGAGATAAATCCTAAAGTCAATTTACCGCAAGCCATGCGCCAGAAGGCTTGCAGCGGTGTTTGGCGTTGTTTTTCGCGCTATTTACGCCTTTTGCCAAGTAAGCGCAATGAGCGGTTTGGGGTAGGCCTTTTCGTTGTCATTAGTAACCTAACTGTCTATACTCCCCCACCGACCGCCAGGGGCCTTGGAGCCTTTATTCTGGAGGTTGTCACTCCCTGGGTAGTGGGTTCTGACCAGTGCACTTCCCGACAACTTTGCCCTGATTGTTAGGGGCCCTTCAGTGTGAAAAAAGCCGTGAATAGCCAAAGACCTGTAAACCTAGACTTAAGGACGATCAAACTCCCAGTCACTGCTTACACGTCCATCTTGCACCGGATCTCCGGTGTCATCCTTTTCGTGGGCCTCGCTGTGCTGCTGTACGCACTCGACAAGTCCCTCGAGTCCGAGGATGGCTTCAAGCAGGTGGCCGCGTTTCTGGCCAGCCCTCTGGCCAAGTTTGTGATTTGGGGCCTGCTCTCCGCTCTGCTGTATCACTTGGTGGCAGGTATTCGCCATCTGATTATGGATGTGGGCGTTGGTGAGACGCTGGAAGGCGGCAAACTGGGCTCGCAAATCGTACTCGTCGTTTCGGCGGTAGTGATTGTGCTGGCGGGAGTATGGATATGGTAACTAACGTCACGAACTTCTCACGCTCCGGGCTATATGACTGGATGGCCCAGCGCGTGTCTGCGGTTGTACTCGCGGCTTATTTCCTTTTCCTGATCGGATACCTCGTGGTTCACCCAGGCCTGGACTACACCGTCTGGCATGGTCTGTTCTCACAGAACTGGATGCGCATTTTCAGCCTGTTGGCGCTCGTTGCTCTGGGCGTTCACGCCTGGGTCGGCATGTGGACGATTTCCACCGACTACCTGACGCAAATGGCGTTGGGCAAGTGGGCGACCGGTGTGCGTTTTCTGTTCCAGGCAGCGTGTGGCATCGCCATGTTCGCTTACTTCGTCTGGGGCGTGCAGATTCTTTGGGGTATCTGATTCATGGCTAACATTAATACGCTTTCCTTCGATGCCATCATTATTGGTGGTGGCGGTGCCGGGATGCGCGCCGCACTGCAGCTGGCCCAAGGTGGCCACAAGACTGCAGTAGTCACCAAGGTGTTCCCGACCCGTTCGCACACGGTGTCGGCACAAGGCGGTATCACCTGCGCCATCGCGTCGGCCGACCCGAACGATGATTGGCGCTGGCACATGTACGATACCGTCAAAGGCTCCGACTACATCGGTGACCAGGACGCTATCGAGTACATGTGTTCCGTGGGCCCGGAAGCGGTGTTCGAACTCGAGCACATGGGTCTGCCGTTCTCCCGTACCGAACAAGGCCGTATCTATCAGCGTCCGTTCGGTGGCCAGTCGAAAGACTTCGGCAAAGGCGGCCAGGCTGCCCGTACATGCGCCGCTGCTGACCGTACCGGTCACGCGTTGCTGCACACGCTGTATCAAGCCAACCTGAAAGCCAACACGGTATTCCTCAACGAATACTATGCAGTGGATCTGGTGAAGAACCAGGACGGCGTTTTCGTCGGCATCATCGCTATCTGCATCGAAACTGGTGAAACCTCGTACATCCGCGCCAACGCCACCGTGCTGGCAACGGGCGGTGCGGGCCGTATCTACTCGTCGACCACCAACGCCCTGATCAACACCGGTGATGGTGTTGGTATGGCGCTGCGTGCTGGCGTGCCGGTACAAGACATCGAAATGTGGCAGTTCCACCCCACCGGTATCGCCGGCGCTGGTGTACTGGTTACCGAAGGCTGCCGTGGTGAAGGTGGTTACCTCATCAACAAGCACGGCGAGCGTTTCATGGAGCGTTACGCTCCTAACGCGAAAGACCTGGCTGGTCGTGACGTGGTTGCCCGTTCGATGGTTAAAGAAATCATCGCTGGCAACGGTTGCGGTCCGGATGGCGACCACGTGATGCTGAAACTCGACCACTTGGGCGAGGAAGTACTGCACAGCCGTCTGCCAGGTATCTGCGAACTGTCGAAGACCTTCGCCCACGTTGACCCGGTTGTTGCGCCGGTTCCTGTGGTTCCAACTTGCCACTACATGATGGGCGGCGTTGCCACCAACATTCATGGCCAGGCGATCACCCAGGATGCTGCGGGTAACGACCACATCATTCCGGGCCTGTTCGCAGTAGGCGAAGTGGCGTGCGTATCGGTGCACGGTGCCAACCGTCTGGGCGGCAACTCGTTGCTCGACCTGGTGGTGTTTGGTCGTGCGGCCGGCATCCACTTGGAACAAACTCTGAAAGAAGGCGTCGACTATCGTCGTGCCACTGAAACCGACGTTGATGTTGCTCTGGCGCGTTTGAATGGCCTGAACGAGCGCACCAGCGGCGAAGACGTTGCGTCCCTGCGTAAGGAACTGCAGAGCTGCATGCAGAACTACTTCGGTGTATTCCGTACCGGCGAATACATGCAGAAGGGTATTGCTCAGTTGGCTGACCTGCGTGGCCGCATCGCTGCCGTCAAGATCGACGACAAGAGTCAGGCCTTCAACACCGCGCGCATCGAAGCGCTCGAGTTGCAGAACCTGCTGGAAGTGGCCGAAGCCACTGCCATTGCCGCTGAAGTCCGCAAGGAATCTCGTGGTGCTCATGCTCGTGAAGACTACGAAGATCGGGATGACGAAAACTGGCTCTGCCACTCCCTGTATTTCCCAGGCGAGAAGCGTGTGTCCAAGCGTGCCGTCAACTTCGCGCCTAAGACTGTTCCGGCGTTTGAACCCAAAATTCGTACTTATTAAGGGTGGCCATTATGTCTCTTGGTAAAACTCTGCAAGTTAGCGTTTACCGCTACAACCCGGAAACGGATGCCGCACCGTTTATGCAGGACTTCAATGTCGATATCGACGGCAAAGACCTGATGGTGCTGGACGTTCTGGCGTTGATCAAAGAACAGGATCAGGGCTTCTCGTATCGCCGTTCCTGCCGTGAGGGTGTTTGTGGCTCCGACGGCATGAACATCAGCGGTAAGAACGGCCTGGCCTGCATCACGCCGATTTCGGCTGTAGTGAAGGGCAACAAGCTAATCGTTCGTCCACTGCCAGGTTTGCCGGTTATCCGTGACCTGGTCGTCGACATGAGCATCTTCTACAAGCAGTACGAAAAGGTGAAACCTTTCCTGCAGAACAATACTCCGGCGCCGGCTATCGAGCGTCTGCAGACCCCAGAAGAGCGCGAAAAGCTCGACGGTCTGTACGAGTGCATTCTGTGTGCGTGCTGCTCGACGTCGTGCCCTTCGTTCTGGTGGAACCCGGACAAGTTCCTCGGTCCAGCTGCGCTGCTGCAAGCCTATCGTTTCCTGGCCGACAGCCGCGACACCCACACCGAAGAGCGTCTGGCTGCACTTGATGACCCGTTCAGCGTATTCCGCTGCCGCGGGATCATGAACTGCGTGAACGTTTGCCCTAAGGGTCTCAACCCGACCAAGGCAATCGGCCACGTACGCAGCATGTTGCTACACAGCGGTACCTGATTTACTGGCAATACCTGCATAACCAGCAATACCTGCGGCGCCGACCTTTCGGCGCCGTAGTTTAAGACCGGGTCGCTACCCAAAAGGCGGCGGCCCTCACTTTGAAAAATTGACGACCAGCAGGGGCATCCGGGCTGGTACCCGGACTATCTGCGGGATCCGAAGTGGCTTTACCAGGTCGCTGGTTTTGGGCTGGGTAATTTCATGCGGTTTCCACGCCGGTGGTGTCCCCTTACCGAGGGTGACCAAGCATGCAAGAAAGCGTGATGCAGCGCATGTGGGACAGTGCCCACCTATCCGGTGGTAACGCTGCCTACGTGGAAGAGCTCTACGAGCTCTACCTGCACGATCCCAACGCTGTGCCAGAAGAGTGGCGCACCTACTTCCAGAAGCTGCCGGCCGATGGCAACGTCACCAATGACGTTTCCCACTCGACGGTGCGCGATCATTTCGTGCTGCTGGCCAAGAACCAGCGTCGCGCTCAACCGGTGTCTGCCGGCAGCGTGAGCAGTGAGCACGAGAAGAAGCAGGTCGAAGTCTTGCGACTGATTCAGGCGTATCGGATGCGTGGCCATCAGGCCTCTCAGCTCGATCCGCTCGGTCTGTGGCAGCGCCCGGCACCGGCTGATCTGGCGATCAATCATTACGGCCTGACTGATGCCGATCTCGACACAACCTTCCGTACCGGTGAGCTTTACATCGGTAAAGAGGAGGCGACGTTACGCGAGATCTATGTGGCTCTGCAGCAGACATATTGCCGCACCATTGGCGCCGAGTTCACGCACATCGTCGATTCCGAGCAACGCAAGTGGTTCCAGCAGCGTCTGGAAAGCGTGCGCGGTCGGCCGACGGTTTCCCCTGAGGTTCAGAGCCATCTGCTCGAGCGCCTCACCGCCGCTGAAGGCCTGGAAAAATACCTGGGCACCAAGTACCCGGGCACCAAGCGTTTCGGTCTGGAAGGTGGCGAGAGCTTGATTCCGCTGCTCGACGAACTGATTCAGCGTTCCGGTTCCTACGGCACCAAAGAAATCGTCATCGGCATGGCCCACCGTGGCCGTCTCAACGTGCTGGTCAACACCTTCGGTAAAAACCCGCGCGACCTGTTCGACGAGTTCGAAGGCAAGAAGAAGCTGGTCGAGCTGGGCTCCGGCGACGTGAAGTACCACCAGGGTTTCTCATCCAACGTGATGACCACTGGCGGTGAAGTTCACCTGGCAATGGCGTTCAACCCGTCTCACCTGGAAATCGTTTCGCCAGTGGTTGAGGGCTCTGTTCGTGCCCGCCAAGACCGTCGCAACGACACCACGGGTGACAAGGTTCTGCCGGTTTCCCTGCACGGTGACGCGGCGTTCGCCGGTCAGGGTGTGGTCATGGAAACCTTCCAGATGTCGCAGACCCGCGGCTTCAAGACTGGCGGCACCATCCACATCGTGATCAACAACCAGGTTGGCTTCACCATCAGCAACCCGGAAGACTCCCGTTCCACCGAGTACTGCACCGACGTCGCCAAGATGATCCAGGCGCCGATCCTGCACGTAAACGGTGATGACCCGGAAGCCGTGTTGTTCGTGACCCAGCTGGCCATCGACTACCGCATGCAATTCAAGCGTGACGTGGTAATCGACCTGGTTTGCTACCGTCGTCGCGGCCACAACGAGGCCGACGAGCCGAACGGCACTCAGCCTTTGATGTATCAGCAAATCGCCAAGCAGCGCACTACTCGTGAGCTGTATGCCGACGCGTTGATCCAGTCCAACAGCCTTGATGCCGACAGCGTTCAGCACAAGGTCGACGACTACCGCAATGCGCTGGACAACGGTCTGCACGTTGTAAAAAGCCTGGTCAAAGAGCCGAACAAAGAGTTGTTCGTGGACTGGCGTCCGTACCTGGGCCACGCCTGGACTGCGCGTCACGACACCCGCGTACCGCTGAAAACCCTGCAGGAACTGGCGACCAAGTTGCTGGAAGTGCCAGAAGGTTTCGTGGTTCAGCGTCAGGTTTCGAAAATTCTCGAAGACCGCCAGAAGATGGCTGCCGGTGGCTTGCCGATCAACTGGGGCTTCGCTGAAACCATGGCGTACGGCACCTTGCTGTTCGACGGGCACCCGATTCGCTTGACCGGTCAGGACGTTGGCCGTGGCACCTTCTCGCACCGTCACGCGGTGCTGCACAACCAGAAGGACGCCGGCACCCACGTTCCGTTGAAGCACCTGTACGAAGGTCAGCCGCGTTTCGACCTGTACGACTCGCTGCTGTCCGAAGAAGCCGTGCTGGCCTTCGAATACGGCTACTCGACCACCAAGCCGGATGCGTTGGTGATCTGGGAAGCGCAGTTCGGTGACTTCGCCAACGGTGCACAAGTGGTTGTCGACCAATTCATCACCAGTGGCGAGCACAAGTGGGGCCGTCTGTGCGGTCTGACCATGCTGCTGCCGCACGGTTATGAAGGGCAGGGGCCTGAGCACAGCTCGGCGCGTCTGGAGCGTTACCTGCAACTGTGCGCTGAGCACAACATTCAGGTGTGCGTACCGACTACCCCGGCGCAGGTCTACCACATGCTGCGTCGCCAGGTGATCCGCCCGCTGCGTAAGCCATTGGTCGCATTGACGCCGAAGTCGCTGCTGCGGCACAAATTGGCTATTTCGACCCTGGAAGACCTGGCCGAAGGTTCGTTCCAAACGGTACTTCCAGAGATCGATGCACTCGATCCGAAGAAGGTAAAACGGTTGGTACTGTGCAGCGGCAAGGTCTACTACGACCTGCTGGAAAAACGCCGTGCCGAAGGCCGCGACGATACCGCCATCGTGCGTATCGAGCAGCTGTATCCGTTCCCTGAAGACGACCTGGCTGAGGTGCTTGCTCCGTATAAGAACCTGGAGCACGTGGTCTGGTGTCAGGAAGAGCCGATGAACCAAGGCGCTTGGTATTGCAGTCAGCACCACATGCGTCGCGTGACCAGCGCGCACAAGAAAGGCCTGTTCCTCGAGTACGCCGGCCGTGAAGGCTCTGCTGCTCCGGCCTGTGGTTACGCTTCGATGCACGCCGAGCAGCAGGAAAAACTGCTGCAAGACGCCTTTACTGTTTAACGCCTTCGTCCCACAACGGGCTGCAGCGATCCTGCAGCCCGTTCGCTGAAGAACCCGAATTTAAGGAACCGTACACAATGGCTATCGATATCAAAGCCCCGCAATTTCCGGAATCGGTTGCTGACGGCACCGTTGCTACCTGGCACAAGAAGCCGGGCGACGCCGTCAAGCGCGACGACCTGATCGTCGACATCGAAACCGACAAAGTGGTCATGGAAGTGCTGGCTGAGGCCGACGGCGTTCTGGCTGAAATCGTCAAGAATGAAGGCGACACCGTTCTCAGCGGCGAACTGCTGGGCAAACTCGGTGATGGCGCCGGCGCTGCTGCCGCCCCAGCCGCCGCGGCACCGGCTCCTGCAGCCAGCGCTGCTGCCGCTCCGGCTGCTGCCCCGGCTGCCAAGTCCGAAGACCTGATCCTCGCGCCAGCTGCGCGCAAGCTGGCTGAAGAAAACGGCATCGACGTCAACAGCATCGCCGCCAGCGGTAAAGGCGGTCGCGTCACCAAAGAAGACGTAGTTGCTGCCATCGAAGCGAAGAAAAACGCTCCGGCTGCACCGGCCAAAGCTGCTGCTGCACCGGCTGCTGCCGCTCCGGTTTTCGCTGCTGGCGATCGCGTGGAAAAACGCGTTCCGATGACCCGCCTGCGCGCCAAAGTGGCCGAGCGTCTGGTTGAAGCTCAGTCGACCATGGCCATGCTGACCACCTTCAACGAAGTCGACATGACTGAAGTGATGGCCCTGCGCAGCAAATACAAAGACCTGTTCGAGAAGACCCACAACGGCGTGCGCCTGGGCTTCATGTCGTTCTTCGTCAAAGCCTCGGTTGAAGCCCTCAAGCGCTTCCCGGCGGTGAACGCGTCGATCGACGGCACCGACATCGTGTACCACGGCTACCAGGACATCGGCGTTGCCGTATCCAGCGACCGTGGCCTGGTGGTTCCGGTTCTGCGTAACGCCGAACTGATGAGCCTGGCAGAAGTCGAAAACGGCATCGCCACCTTCGGTAAGAAGGCCAAAGAGGGCAAGCTGTCCATCGACGAGATGACTGGCGGCACCTTCACCATCACTAACGGTGGCACCTTCGGTTCGATGATGTCGACCCCGATCGTCAACCCGCCGCAGGCTGCCATTCTCGGCATGCACAACATCATTCAGCGCCCCATGGCAATCAATGGTCAGGTTGTCATCCGTCCAATGATGTACTTGGCGTTGTCTTACGACCACCGTCTGATCGATGGCAAGGAGGCCGTGAGCTTCTTGGTAACGATCAAGAACCTGCTGGAGGATCCGGCGCGCCTGTTGCTGGATATCTAATCCGTTCTCTGATCACGGCGGCCCCCAAAAGGGGCTGTCCGGTTTCATCCGAAAAGGAATGAGTTATGACGCAAAAATTTGACGTGGTAGTGATCGGTGCTGGCCCAGGGGGCTATGTAGCCGCTATCAAGGCCGCTCAACTGGGTTTGAAAACTGCCTGTGTCGAGAAATATCAGGGTAAGGAAGGCAAAACTGCCTTGGGCGGTACCTGCCTGAACGTCGGTTGCATTCCATCCAAGGCGTTGCTCGACAGCTCCTACAAATTCCACGAAGCCCACGAAGGCTTCGCTGTGCACGGCATCAGCGCCAAGAATGTCTCTATCAACGTGCCGGCCATGGTTGCGCGCAAAGACACCATCGTTAAAAACCTGACTGGCGGCGTTGCCACCCTGTTCAAGGCCAACGGTGTCACCCTGCTGGAAGGCCACGGCAAGCTGCTGGCGAACAAGCAGGTTGAAGTGACTGGCCTTGACGGCAAAGCGATTGTCTACGAAGCCGACAACGTGATTCTGGCCTCTGGCTCGCGTCCGGTAGACATCCCGCCAGCTCCGGTTGATCAGGACGTTATCGTCGACTCCACCGGCGCTCTGGATTTCCAAGCCGTACCGAAAACCCTCGGCGTGATTGGCGCTGGCGTTATCGGTCTGGAGCTGGGTTCGGTGTGGGCCCGTCTGGGTGCCGAAGTGACCGTGCTTGAAGCACTCGACAAGTTCCTGCCAGCGGCTGACGAAGCCATTGCCAAGGAAGCACTGAAGATCCTCACCAAGCAGGGTCTGAAAATTAAACTGGGCGCTCGCGTAACCGGTTCGGAAGTGAAGAAGAAGCAAGTCACCGTTACCTACACTGACGCCGAAGGCGAGCAGAAGCAGGTATTCGACAAGCTGATCGTGGCTGTAGGCCGTCGCCCGGTAACCACCGAGTTGCTGGCAGCGGACAGCGGCGTCGACCTCGACGAGCGCGGTTACATCTTCGTTGACGACCACTGCACCACCAGCGTCCCAGGCGTTTACGCCATTGGTGACGTGGTACGTGGCGCCATGCTCGCCCACAAAGCCTCGGAAGAGGGCGTGATGGTTGCCGAGCGTATCGCCGGCCACAAAGCGCAAATGAACTACGACCTGGTGCCATCGGTTATCTACACCCACCCGGAAATCGCATGGGTTGGCAAAACCGAGCAGGCGCTCAAGGCTGAAGGCGTTGCCATCAACGTCGGCACCTTCCCGTTCGCTGCCAGCGGCCGCGCCATGGCTGCCAACGACACCGCCGGTTTCGTCAAAGTCATCGCCGATGCCAAGACTGACCGCGTACTGGGCGTTCACGTAATCGGCCCAGCCGCGGCTGAGCTGGTGCAACAAGGCGCTATCGGTATGGAATTTGGCACCAGTGCCGAAGACCTCGGCATGATGGTGTTCTCGCACCCAACCATGTCCGAAGCGCTGCACGAAGCGGCCTTGGCAGTGAATGGCGGCGCCATCCACATCGCCAACCGCAAGAAGCGTTAATAGCGACAACAAGAACCACGCCGGGCGGCCCGTCGTGCATCTTCACAACGAAGACGCACCGCGGAATGCCCAGGCGGACTGTTTCTAGAAAACGGTCACAGGTGGCGCGGCAATTATCACGCAGCGTCGAATGCGCAATACCTAACGAAGACGGTAGACAAGCATGAATCTTCACGAGTATCAGGGTAAGCAACTGTTTGCTGAGTACGGCCTGCCCGTATCCAAAGGCTTTGCAGTAAACACCCCGGAAGCGGCCGCTGAGGCCTGCGACAAAATTGGTGGCACCGAGTGGGTTGTCAAAGCCCAGGTCCACGCAGGTGGTCGCGGTAAAGCCGGTGGTGTGAAACTGGTCAAGAGCAAGGACGAGGCCAAGGCCTTCGCCGCTCAGTGGCTGGGCAAGCGTCTGGTGACCTACCAGACCGACGCCAACGGCCAGCCGGTCAACCAGATTCTGGTTGAGTCCTGCACCGATATCGCCAAAGAGCTGTATCTGGGCGCAGTCGTTGACCGCTCCAGCCGTCGCATCGTGTTCATGGCCTCCACTGAAGGCGGCGTGGACATCGAGAAGATCGCTCACGACACCCCTGAGAAGATCCTCAAAGCCACTATCGATCCATTGGTTGGCGCTCAGCCGTACCAAGGTCGTGACCTGGCCTTCCAACTGGGCCTGCAAGGCGACCAGATCAAGCAGTTCACCCACATCTTCGTTGGCCTGGCCAAACTGTTCCAGGACTACGACCTGGCACTGCTGGAAGTGAACCCGCTGGTAATCAAAGCTGACGGCAACCTGCACTGCCTCGACGCCAAGATCAACATCGACGCCAACGCCATGTACCGCCAGCCAAAACTGCGCGCCATGCATGACCCGTCGCAAGATGACCCACGTGAAGCCCACGCTGCCAAGTTCGAACTGAACTACGTAGCCCTGGAAGGCAACATTGGCTGCATGGTCAACGGTGCCGGCCTGGCCATGGGTACCATGGACATCGTCAACCTGCACGGCGGCAAGCCAGCCAACTTCCTCGACGTAGGCGGCGGCGCTACCAAAGAACGCGTTACCGAAGCGTTCAAAATCATTCTGTCCGACACCAACGTTGCAGCTGTTCTGGTGAACATCTTCGGCGGCATCGTTCGTTGCGACATGATTGCCGAAGGCATCATTGGCGCAGTGAAAGAAGTTGGCGTGAAAATCCCGGTGGTTGTGCGCCTTGAAGGCAACAACGCTGAACTGGGCGCCAAGGTACTGGCAGAAAGCGGCCTGAACATCATCGCGGCAACCAGCCTGACCGACGCTGCTCAGCAAGTCGTCAAAGCTGCGGAGGGCAAGTAATGAGCGTCCTGATCAATAAAGACACCAAAGTTATCTGCCAGGGCTTCACCGGCTCGCAGGGTACTTTCCACTCCGAACAAGCCATTGCCTACGGCACCCAAATGGTTGGCGGCGTGACTCCGGGCAAAGGCGGCACCACTCACCTGGGCCTGCCAGTGTTCAACACCGTGAAAGAAGCTGTAGAGAAAACTGGCGCTACCGCCAGCGTGATCTACGTTCCGGCTCCTTTCTGCAAAGACTCGATCCTGGAAGCCGCTTTCGGTGGCATCAAGCTGATCGTGTGCATCACCGAAGGCATCGCGACCATCGACATGCTGGAAGCCAAGGTTAAGTGCGACGAATTGGGTGTACGCCTGATCGGCCCTAACTGCCCAGGCGTGATCACTCCGGGCGAATGCAAGATCGGCATCATGCCTGGTCACATTCACCTGCCAGGCAAAGTCGGCATCGTTTCGCGTTCCGGCACCCTGACCTACGAAGCTGTTAAGCAGACCACTGACGCCGGTTTCGGTCAGTCCACCTGCGTCGGCATCGGCGGTGACCCGATCCCAGGCTCCAACTTCATCGACATCCTGAAGCTGTTCCAGGAAGACCCGAAAACCGAAGCCATCGTAATGATCGGCGAAATCGGTGGTTCGGCTGAAGAAGAAGCCGCTGCTTACATCAAAGCTCACGTGACCAAACCAGTGGTTTCCTACATCGCTGGTGTGACTGCCCCTCCAGGCAAGCGCATGGGCCACGCAGGCGCCATCATCTCTGGTGGTAAAGGCACCGCTGACGAGAAATTCGCAGCGCTGCAGGACGCAGGCGTTAAAACCGTGCGTTCGCTGGCTGATATTGGCAAGGCGCTAGCCGAGCTGACCGGCTGGACCGCCAAAAACGCTTAATTGCGTTTGGGCAAGTAAAAGGCCACCCCTCGGGGTGGTCTTTTTTTTGCCCCCGCGATCTCCGGGTCGTCGGCCATGCTGCGTTGCGAACGCTCCTGAAATGCTCACGTACTAAATGTACGCTGCGCTTTCAGGAGCGCCCGCGCCTTGCCTGACCTTAGCCCCGGAGATCTCGACCGAGGCGCCTGTTAGAAGATCGCGTCGAAACTGTAGGAGCGGCTTCAGCCGCGATGCTTTTGATCTTCAAGAGCATCGCGGCTAATCGGAATGCCGCCCAGCCGCTCCCACAGGAAAAACTTGCTCCCGTAGGCCGCAAACCACGCCCACAAAAAAGCCCGCATCTGCGGGCTTTTTCTTTTATGCCCTTCTTCGAAAGAGGGGCAGGGGTTGGTCAGCGGACGCTTGGTAAACCTCGTTGAATTCGCTGAAGGCTTTCAGCGCATCGTCCGGGTCTTTGTCTTCGCGCAGGGCGAAGGCGTCGAAGCCGCAGCGGTGCAGGGCCCAGAGTTGGTCGCGGAGCACATCGCCAATGGCGCGGATTTCGCCCTTGTAGCCGTAGCGGGTGCGCAGCATGTAGGCGGTGGAGGAGTGGCGGCCGTCGGTGAAGGCGGGGAAGTTCAGGGCGATGACCTGGAAGTTGTCCAGTTGATCGGCGATCTCTTCAATTTCTTCACCGGCTTCCAGCCATACGCCGAGACCGCCGTCGCGGGCTTTCAGAGCGCTGCTGTGTTCCACGTACAGGCCCAGCGGTACGATCAGGTCGTCGCAGTTGGACACGCCTTCCAGCGTCGCGTCCTTGGGCAGCAGGTGCCAGGTTTCGTCGACCAGCTGACCGTTCTTAATGATTCGCTGCATATACGCGCTCCTTGAACGGGTCAATGCCGACACGGCGGAAGGTGTCGAGGAAGCTTTCTTCTTCGTGACGGGTTTCCACGTACACGTCGATGATTTTGCTGACCACGTCCGCCATGTCTTTTTCGGCGAACGATGGGCCGAGAATCTGCGCCAGGCTGGCGTCGCGACCCGAGCTGCCGCCCAAGGAGACCTGGTAGAACTCCTGACCTTTCTTGTCCACGCCCAGAATGCCGATGTGGCCTACGTGGTGGTGACCGCACGCGTTCATGCAGCCGGAAATGTTCAGGTCGATATTGCCGATGTCGAACAGGTAGTCCAGGTCGTCGAAACGGCGCTGGATGGCTTCGGCAATCGGAATCGACTTGGCGTTTGCCAGCGAGCAGAAGTCGCCGCCCGGGCAGCAGATGATGTCGGTCAGCAAGCCCACGTTTGGCGTGGCGAAGCCGTTTTCGCGCAGCTCGCCCCACAGGGTGAACAGCTGGCTTTGCTCGACGTCGGCCAGAATGATGTTCTGGTTATGGCTGTTGCGCACTTCGCCAAAGCTGTAGCGATCGGCCAGGTCGGCGATAACGTCGAGCTGCTTGTCGGTCACGTCGCCAGGGGCAACGCCGGTGGGCTTCAGCGACAGGGTGACGGCGACGTAGCCCGGCTTCTTGTGAGCGAACACGTTGCGGCTGGCCCAACGATCAAAACCGGGGTGCTCGGCGCGCAAGGCGGCGAGGGCGTCGGTCTGGTCTTCCAGCGCTTTGTAGGCCGGATCAACGAAGTGAGCTGCAACACGTGCCACTTCAGCTTCGGTCAGGGTGGTGGGGCCGTCTTTCAAATGCGCCCATTCGGCGTTAACGCGTTCAGCGAATACGTCCGGCGTCAGTGCTTTCACCAAGATCTTGATGCGCGCCTTGTACTTGTTATCGCGGCGGCCATAGCGGTTGTACACACGCAGAATGGCGTCGAGGTAACTGATCAGGTGCTGCCACGGCAGGAATTCGTTGATGAAGCTGCCAACGATTGGCGTACGGCCCAGGCCGCCACCGACCGAGACGCGGAAGCCCAGCTCGCTGGCTTCGTTCTTCACCGCTTCCAGGCCGATGTCATGCACTTCGATGGCCGCGCGGTCGCTCACGGCGCCGTTGACGGCGATCTTGAACTTGCGCGGCAGGTGCGAGAACTCGGGGTGGAAGGTCGACCACTGACGAATGATTTCGCACCAGGGGCGCGGGTCCACGATTTCGTCTTTGGCCACGCCGGCGAATTGGTCAGTGGTGGTGTTGCGAATGCAGTTGCCGCTGGTCTGTACCGCGTGCATTTGCACGGTGGCCAGCTCGGCAAGAATTTCCGGTACGTCCTCCAGTTCCGGCCAGTTGAACTGCACGTTCTGGCGGGTACTGATGTGCGCGTAGCCCTTGTCGTAGTCGCGGGCGATCTTGGCCATCATGCGCACCTGTGCCGACGACAGCAGGCCATAGGGCACGGCCACGCGAAGCATCGGCGCAAAACGCTGGATATAAAGACCATTCTGCAAGCGCAACGGGCGAAATTCTTCGCCAGAAAGTTCGCCAGCCAGATAACGGCGGGTCTGATCACGGAACTGCTTGACGCGGCTCTCGATGATGTCTTGATCGTAACTGTCGTAGACGTACATACGGGTCCTGTTTTCAGGCTACTTACTGCCAAATCAGCGCGCACGGCCGCGCACTCCTTGCGGAGCCGGGGGAAGATACCAGTTCAGGTTTATGCGCAAAAGTGATGTTTTAGTATAAGAACGAAACTTATGGTGCTAAGAGCCGCGCGCTATAAGGCGCAGCCCTACATGCCCCATCGAAAGGCTCCTGTCTGATGGGAGAAAACCCCTATCGCGGCAGCTCGATTCTTTCGGTTTCGCCGGGCACCGTTGGCCAATCGCCCGCGGCCCATTTCGCCCGGGCGCGGTCGATCAATGCCGAGTCGCTGGCGACGAAATTCCAGTTCATGCGCCTTGGGCCGTCCAACGGGCTGCCGCCGACCATGATGATCTGGCAGTCGCTCTCGGCGAACAGCGTGTACGTTTCGCCAGCCGGCAATACGACCATGCTGCGCGCCGCCAGAGGTTCGTCTTCCAGGCGCGCTTCGCCGCTGATCAGGTACAGCGCGCGCTGCTCATGTTCGGCGGCAATAAATTGCGCCGAGCCGGTGCTCATATACATGTCGGCGAGCAGGGTAGGCGTTGGCACCGGCACGGGCGACTTGAGGCAGAAGCCTTCTCCGGCAACCAGCCGAATCTTCACCCCCAGTGCTTCGCTCTCGGGCAACTCAGCAACGCCGTGATGGCTGTAGCTCGGCGCGCCTTGTTCCAGGTGCTGCGGCAGGGCCAACCACAGTTGGAGGCCGTGCAGCTGCGAACCGGTTTCCCATAGCTCGCTTGGGGTGCGCTCAACATGGGCAACGCCGTTGCCAGCCGTCATATAGCTGACATCGCCAGCCCCTACGCGCTGATCCGAGCCGAGGCTGTCTTTGTGCAGCAGGGCGCCTTCAAACAGATAGCTCAGCGTTGATAGGCCGATGTGCGGGTGCTGACGCACATTCATGCCGGTGCCCGGCGCGTAGTGGTTGCTGACGATGTGATCGAAGAACACAAACGGCCCCACGCTGCGGCATTGCGCGGACGGCAGCGGCCGCAAAATCGGCTGGCCTTCAACGTCTTCGGGGCGGGGGCGAATCACCAGGGGAGAGGCCATTACGATTACTCAGCAAGTTGGGTGTCGACGTGAATCTCAGTGCTGGTCATCAGCTTGTGCACCGGGCATTTATCGGCGATGGCCAACAACTTGGCGCGCTGTTCATCGGTGAGCTCGCCTTCCAGCGTCAGGCTGACCGCCAAGGTGTAATGGCCTTCACGCTCTTTGCTGGCGTCGCGGCTGACCGCCACCTTAATTCCGGTCAGCGGCATGCCACGGGCGCGGGCATATTGCGTGACGGTCAGGGCTTTGCAGGCGCCGAGGGCGGTGTCGAAGTAATCGTGTGGGTCTGGCGCCGAGCTTTCGCCGCCCAGTTCCGTCGGCATGTCGGTAGCCAACGGCGCCAGTTCGGCGATCTGAATGTCGTGGCGATAGCTGGTGGCGGACTGGCTGGTGATGGTTATGGTCATGGCACATCTCGGCGTCGAAGGGCGTGGTAGAGCATCGTGCTTGGCGCCGCTTGAACCTGCAAGCCCGACGCGGGGTCTATGCTTGTCACGCACTTTCAGGGAGCGAAGCGTTGTCCAGTCAGCCCACGTTCATTGCCACATTCTTTCTCACGCTGCTGCTTGCCAGCCCCAGCCACGGCCGCGACTACCACTACACCGACGCCCATTTGCACTACGTCGATTTCTTCCAGGAAACCGAGGGCATGCCGGCGTTGCTAAAACAGATGGACGCAAACCGCGTTGATCACGTGATGATCGCCGGCATCCCCCTGGCCAAGAAATGGCACGAAGACGAACCCAAGCGTCCCCGTTATTACGCCGGCGATGACGCCGATGCCTACTGGTACAGCGCCACCGATTTCTACGTCGCTGCTGCGTTGGGCGAGCTCAGCCCCAAACAGCGCGAGCGCTTCCACCCGTTTTTGTCCGGCTTTAACCCAGTGGATAAAAACGCCGACGCCCATATCGCACGGATGCTCAAGCTGTACCCCGATTTCTGGCAAGGCATCGGCGAGGTGTTCACCCGCCACGATGACCTGACAGCCATCACTTCCGGTGACACGCCAAGGGCCAACAACGAAGCCATGGCGCGCGTCTATCACCTGGCCGCCGAGCATGATCTACCGGTGCTGCTGCACAGCAACATCACCTCCAAGCGCGAGAAAAACCCGCTTTACCTGGCCGAAATCGAAGAGCCGCTGCGTAACCATCCGCACACGCGGTTCATCTGGGCGCACGCCGGCACGAGCATGGAACTGCACCGCCATCAGACCAAGCTGGATTTCGTGCTGCCGACGCTGCAACGCATGCTCGAGGCGTACCCGAATTTGTATATCGACCTGTCGTGGAGCGTCTTGCACCCGTATTTGCTAGACGAGCAGGGCAAGCCGGATGCCGATTGGGTGGCGCTGGTTAAACGCTACCCGGAGCGTTTTATGCTCGGCTCCGATGTGGTGGGCAAGTTCGACAACGTGGGCAAAGAGCTACGCGGCTTCGACCCGTTTCTCGATGCGCTGCCGGCCGACGTCGCGCAGAAAGTTGCCCGCGATAACTTTCTTGCCGTGCTGCCGCGAAATCTGAAACAGCCGGCGCCGTAACGCGGCGCTGTCATCAGTCTGTCATTGCATGGTCATAAGCTCGCGCCATCCAAAACTAAGGAGCGCGACATGCAAGTCATCCGTAAGAGTTCGCTGGCGGCGTTGCTGCTGTGTGCAGTCAGCCAATTGGCTCAGGCCGAAGTGCGGGTTGAAGGCCCGGTTGAATTCGGCATTTTCGAAACCACCGCCACCGACCTGCAACCCGGCGAGCGCGTGCTGACCCGCAGCAAACAAGCCATTCAGCCAACGGATGTAATTCCCGCCAAGCTCGGCACCAAATTCGGCATTCGCTACACCCTGGCAAACAAGAAAATCGACGACACACCGCTGACCTTGCTCTACCTCACCCCCGGCATCCAATCCGCTGATGGCCGCCACGACAAACTGGTGGTTGAACAGAAATTGGTAGTCGGCGCTCCGCAAGACGTGATGGCATTCGAGTTCAGCGAATACAACGAACTGGTTAAGGGCGACTGGCACTTTATGGTCTTCCAAGGCGACCGCCTGCTGGCCGAAAAGCGCTTCACCGTGCAGTAACTTTCCCCGCTCCACCGAGCCCGAGCCGCCATACTCACCAAACACACCGTCATCCCCGCGCAGGCGGGGATCCAGGCTCGCCGCCCGCCTAAAGCCCTCGAAATTCCGTACGCATTCCCCACAACCAGCTAATTTCTTCCCACCGGTTGGCAGCAAGGCAACACTTTGTTACTTTGCCTGCACTATCGTACCAACTCGAAACGTGCGCACCGGTCACGGTGACGCCGCAACGGACGATGGAGTTTCTGTTGCAGGTCGCAGTTGCGTGCGCGCCGACCTTCAGCAGCCGAGAGATGAATAAAAAACAGGGTGGCCGTTAGCGCTGCCCAAATAATCTTGGCGTATAGGGAGCGATGTCGATGAACACACGTGTGTGCGGTTCCAACGGAAAGGGGCGCCCATGGCGGGCGGGGGCAACGATGGCGTTACTGCCGTTGCTGGTGGCAGGTGCCGCGGAGGGCGCTGAATTCAGCTTTGCCGACAACGAAGTCACCGGCTCGTTGGACACCACCCTTTCATATGGCTCGATGTGGCGCGTGCAGGGCCGCGACAAGGGCAACGTCACCGACATCAACGCCGACGACGGCAACCGCAACTTCGACACCGGCCTGGTTTCCGAAGTGTACAAAGCCACCTCCGACCTCTCGGTCAAATACCAGAACTACGGCGCGTTTGTGCGCGGCACGGCGTTCTACGACACGCAGATCATGGACAAGCGCAACGACTATTACGACACCACCGGCGGTGTCGAGCGCCCCAGCCAGAACTTCCCCAACGACAACGAATTCACCGAAGACACCCGCCACAACGCCGGGCGCAAAGCGCAGATTCTCGATGCGTATCTGTATGGCAACTGGGACATCTACGACAAACCCCTCGCCGCCAAAGTCGGCCGCCAGGTATTGAGCTGGGGCGAGGGCGTGTTCTATCGCGGTGGCGTGAACACCATTAACCCGGTCGACGCGGCCAAATTCCACCTGCCGGGCTCCGAGCTCAAAGAAGTATTGGTGCCGATGGAAGCCTTCAGCTTCAACGTCGGGCTGACCGACGATTTGTCGATGGAAGCGTTTTATCAGTGGAAATGGAAAGAGACCCAGCTGGACCCAGCGGGTACGTATTTTGGTGATACGGACCTGTTCGCGGAGGGGGGGAATACGGCGTATACGACAGACGAGCGCTTGATTCCGGCGATGGTTGGATACAACACAATCTTGGACGTGGCGCCTGGAATTCTAGGCGTGGGGCCAAGAGGGCCTAACGGGTATTTGAATCCGGAAACGGGCGTCTTTAAGGTCGCCAATATTGGCAAAGACATTGAGGCAGACGACAGCGGGCAGTACGGCGTGTCCTTCCGTTATGTGGCCGAGGAACTGAACTCCACAGAGTTCGGCTTCTACTTCGTTAATTACCACGCGAAGGAGCCGCAAATTGCGATCGATCTAAGCAAGTTCGATGGCGTCGATATGGCCACGTTGGGCAGCATCGTCGGGACTGATGCCGGCGCACTGGCAACCTTGGACCTGGCGAGCAACGCCGAGGCGCGCCGCGACTACGTTGAAGACATCCGCATGTACGGCTTCAGCTTCAATACCACCGTGGGAGATGCCTCGTTCTCCGGCGAACTGGCGTATCGCCCCAACGCTCCTATCAGCATTGCCGCGACCGACGACTTGCTAGGTGACCTGCTCATCCAGGGGGTTAACGGTTCGCCATTGGTAGACAGCGCGATAGCTGGCGGCGAGGCGTGCGCAGCGGTTGCAGGCAAACAACTGTGCCGCTCGCAACTCTTCGAAAACTACCAGCGCGCCGAAACTTACAACATCTCGCTTTCCACCATTTACAACTTCGGCCCCATGGTCAGCTTTGACTCGGTCATGGGCGTGGCCGAAGTGGCCTCGCAACACATCCGTGGCAGCAGCTTGAAATACCGCGCCTATGACGGCAGCACGCGCAAATTCGCCAGCACCACCGACAAGGCCTATGTCGACCCTGAAAACGGCGACTCCGACCAGATTACCCGCGACAGCTACGGCTACACCTTGCTGGTTTCCGGCACCTGGAACGACGTTTACGCCGGGGTGAAGTTGGCGCCGTACGTGGTTTACCAAGACGACTTCCAGGGCAACTCCGACCGCACCGGCAACTTTATCGAAGGCCGCAAGGCATACACCCTGGGCATGGACGCTACCTACCTGAACGCCTTCGAAGTCGGGCTGCAGTACACCGAGTACTACGGCGCCGGCCGCAATAATTCCATGCGCGACCGTGACAACGTGTCGTTAAGCGCCAAGTACTCGTTTTGATGCCTGACAGAATTCTGGAGAACCGTGCATGTTGAACAAAAATTCACTGCTGCTCGCCGCCATTCTGCTGGCCGTCGGCACCACCGATAGCCTGGCCGGCGTTTCTGCACAGCAAGCCGCCACGCTGAAAACCACCCTGACGCCGCTAGGCGCGGAGAAAGCCGGCAATGCCGCCGGCACCATTCCCGCCTGGACCGGGGGCATGACCCAGGCGCCGGCCGGCTACAAAGGCCCGGGCGCGCACCACGTCGACCCGTTTGCCGGCGAGAAGCCGCTGTTTACCATCACCAAAGGCAATCTGGAACAGTACAAAGGCAGCCTCACGGCGGGGCAGATCGCCTTGTTCAACGCCTACCCGGAAACCTTCCAGATGCCGGTGTACCCCACGCATCGCACCGGCTCAGCGCCGCAGTGGATCTACGACAACACCTTCAACAACGCCACCAGCGCCAAGGTGCTGGACGGTGGCAACGGCTTTGCCGAAGCCTATGGCGGCACGCCGTTTCCCATCCCGCAGAGCGGCGTCGAAGCGGTGTGGAACCACATCGTGCGGTATCGCGGCACCTACGTGATTCGCCGCTCGGCCGAGGCGGGCGTGCAGCGCAACGGTCAATACTCGCTCGTGACCTCGCAGGACGAAGCGCTGTTTCGCTTCTACAACCCCAAGAGCAACTACAGCGAACTGAACAACACCTTGTTCTATTACATGACCTTCACCACCGCCCCGGCGCGCCTGGCCGGCAATGGTGCACTGGTGCAGGAAATGCTCGACCAGGTTAAAGAGCCGCGCCAGGCCTGGGGCTACAACCCGGGCCAACGCCGCGTGCGCCGCGCGCCGACCTTGGCCTACGACACGCCAATTGAATCGTCCGATGGCCTGCGTACTGCCGATGACACCGACATGTACAACGGCGCGCCAGACCGTTACGACTGGACCCTGGTTGGTAAAAAGGAAATCTACATTCCCTACAACAACTACCTGCTCACCAGCCCGGCGGTGAAATACGACGACTTGCTAAAGCCCGGCCACATAAACCCGCAATACGCGCGCTATGAACTGCACCGCGTATGGGTAGTGGAAGGCAAATTGAAAGCGGGCGCGCGGCACATCTACTCCAAACGCACGCTGTTCCTCGACGAAGACAGCTGGGGCGCGGCGGTAGTCGATCAATACGATGGGCGAGGGGAGTTGTGGCGCGTGTCCATGGCCTACCTGAAAAGCTTCTACGAACTGCCCACCGTATGGACCGCGCTGGACACCTTCCACGACCTGCAAGCGCGGCGCTATAGCGTGCAATGGCTCGACAACGAAGAGCCCGGCACCGCCGACTTCAGCAAGCCCTCACCCGACGACGCCAACTTCAGCCCCGCCGCCTTGCGCCGCAAAGCATCGCGTTAGCCGCCCCCACGGTCGCGATGCACTTGATGCAAAAAGCATCGCGGCTAAAGCCGCTCCCACAGGTACTCGAAATCCTGTAGGAGCGGCTTTAGCCGCGAGCTTTCAGCTTCAGCCCCGCCGCCTTGCGCCGCGACACAGCGCGCCAACCGCACACCAGCAAACTCTGTAGGAGCGACTTCAGTCGCGATGCTCTTGATCTAAAAGCATCGCGGCTAAAGCCGCTCCCACAGTGGTCGCCGATGTCCTGTGGGAGCGACTTCAGTCGCGATGCTCTTGCGCGGCTAAAGCCGCTCCCACAGTGGTTGCCGATGTCCTGTGGGAGCGACTTCAGTCGCGATGCTCTTGCTCTAAAAAGCATCGCGGCTAAAGCCGCTCCTACAGGTGAGTGGCGACGCTGCGGATCAATCGCCGCGGTATTCGCAGCCGCTGGTGCAGGTTTCGTGAATGCGCACGCGCGACAGCTCGGGCAGCAACGGTTTGAGCTGTTGCCAGATCCACTTGCTGAGCACTTCGCTGGTGGGGTTTTCCAAGCCGGGAATGTCGTTGAGGTAGTTGTGATCCAACTGCTCGTACAGCGGCTTGAAGATCGCTTTGATTTCGGAGAAGTCGCGGATCCAACCAGTGTACGGATCGACGTCGCCTTCGATGTAAATGGCAACGCGGAAGGAGTGGCCGTGCAGGCGTCCGCATTTGTGCCCATCAGGCACGTGAGGCAGGCGGTGTGCGGCTTCGAAGATGAATTCTTTAAACAGTTCCACGGCGTAACGCTCTGAGAAAGGGGGCGGCAAAAACAGCCGGCGAGTCTAGCAGTTCGGCCTGGGCTTTACCCATAGCGAGCTTGTCTCGCCGGTCAGGAAGTGCCTTACGCTTTCATGTTCAGGCGCTTGGCCAGGCGGTTGAGGTTGGCGCGGTCCAGGCCCAACTCCCGCGCCGCACCGGCCCAACTTCCTCGATGACGCGCCAGGCATGCGCTGATCAGTTGGCGTTGATAGTCGTCGAGGTGCTGGCGTAAATCGCCCACCGCGCCCTCAGCGGCTGGCACTTCCAAGGTCTGGCCCAGCGCCGCCGGCTGGGCGTCGGGCAAGGCCAGTTCGGCGGCGTTGAGGCTGAGAATTCGTGGCCGTTCGCGGCACGCTGCCAGCGCTTTGAGCGAGGCGCGGCCGATCAGATGCTCCAACTCGCGCACATTGCCCGGCCAGTCGTAGGCCAGCAAGGCCGCCTGCGCATCGGCCGCCAGGCGCAGGCTGCGCAAGCCCAGGCGCGGGCGGTTGTCTTCGAGGAAAAAGCCGGCGAGCAGCAACACATCGCGGCCCCGTTCGCGCAACGGCGGCACCCGCAGCGGATACACGCTCAAGCGGTGATAAAGGTCGGCGCGGAAACGACCGGCGCGCACTTCTTCGGCCAGGTCGCGATTGGTTGCCGCCAGCACCCGCACATTCACGTGGTGCTCTTTGTCAGACCCCACCCGTTGCAGTTGCCCGCTCTGCAGCACCCGCAGCAACTTGGCCTGCACCGGCAGCGGCAGTTCACCGACTTCATCGAGAAACAACGTGCCGCCATCGGCCAGTTCGAATTTACCGCGCCGCTCGTTTACCGCGCCGGAGAACGCGCCACGCACGTGGCCGAACAGCTCGCTCTCCACCAGGGTTTCCGGCAAGGCGGCGCAATTGAGGCTGATCATCGGCGCCTTGGCGCGCGGTGACTGGGCGTGAATGGCCTGGGCCACCAACTCTTTGCCGACACCGGTTTCGCCGCTGACCAACACGCTCAGCTCGCTATTCCCAACCACCGCGATCTCTTCCACCAAACGCTTGTGGGCGGGGCTCTGACCGATCATTTCTTTGGTCTGCGCCTGAGCCGCCGCCTGTTTGTAGACCTCGGCGAGTTGGTGTTGGTCGTGGGCATCGCGGGCCAGATGGCTGATGCGCTCGCCGGCTTTCACGGTGGCCGCCGCCAAGCTGGAAAAGGCCGCCAAGGTGTTCAAATCGGCAGGACTAAAGCAGGCCGCGTCCAGCGCGTCGAGCGTCAATACGCCCCACGGGCGGTCGTCGAGGTACAGCGAGCAGCCCATGCAATCGTGCACTTCCAAATGGCCGTGCACGCCTTCAACCAAGCCGTCATACGGGTCGGGCAAATCGCTGTCGGCGGCAAAGTGTGTGGGCTCGCGGTTTTCCAGCAGCGCTTTTAAACGCGGGTGCTCCGCCACTTTGAAGCGTCGTCCGAGCGTGTCGGCGCTTAAACCATGAACGGCCAGGGGCACCAGCTGCTCGCCTTCCAGGCGCAATAGCGCAGTGGCGTCGCACGGCAACAGGTCGCGCAGGGCGTCGAGCAAACGGCGGTAACGCTCGCTCTCCGGCAGCTCACGTGACAGGTCGGCCACCAGAGGAAGAAAGGCATTGAGCAGCGAAGTGGCGGTCATAACGACCCTCTTTGAGTCATATCGACTCGTGTCATAACGACTTTAAGTATAGGTAAGTCATTGAAAATAAAGGGCTAATAAGCTGGCATGAAAACTGAAATGGTGAGCTCGCGAAAAACCCTACCACAGCCCAGGAAAGAACTCATGCTCACTGCCCCGCAAACCGCTTTGATCAAAGCCACCGTGCCGCTGCTCGAATCTGGCGGCGAAGCGCTGACCACGCATTTCTACGACACCATGCTGCGCGACTATCCGCAGGTGCGCCCGCTGTTCAACCAAACCCACCAAGCCAGTGGTGCGCAAGCCCGGGCGCTGGCCAATGCGGTGCTGATGTACGCCAAGTTTATCGATCGCCTGGAAGCCCTGGGGCCGCTGGTGGGGCAGATCGTGAACAAGCACGTGGCGCTGCAGATTCTTCCCGAGCATTACCCCATCGTCGGCACGTGCCTGCTCAACGCCATTCGCGAAGTACTGGGCGCGCAAGTGGCGACCGACGAGGTGATCGATGCCTGGGCTGCCGCGTACGGGCAATTGTCGAACCTGCTCATGGGCATTGAAGAAAACATGTACAGCGCCAGCGAGCAGGCTGAAGGCGGCTGGCGCGGTGGTCGGCAATTCCGCCTGGCGCGTAGAGAAGCGGAGAGCGAAGAGATCACTTCCTTCTACTTTGTGCCGGCTGACGGCGGGGCGCTGATGGACTTCGTGCCGGGCCAGTACATCGGGTTGCGCCTGGTAATCGACGGCGATGACCTGCGCCGCAATTACTCGCTGTCCGCCGCCCCGAACGGGCGCGACTACCGCATCAGCGTGAAGCGTGAGCCAGGCGGGCGGGTATCTGGTTACCTGCACGAACGGGTGCAAGTGGGCGACAGCCTCGAACTGTTTCCACCGGCGGGCGCGTTTATCTTGCAGGCGTCTGACAAGCCGCTGGCCTTGATCACCGCCGGCGTTGGCATCACCCCGGCACTGGCCATGTTGGAACAGGCGTTGCCCAGTGGCCGCGAGATTCACTTTATTCATTGCGCACGGCATGGCGGGGTGCATGGGTTTCAGGCGTGGCTGGAGACAAAGGCGCAGGACTATCCGCAGCTCAAACGCTTCTACTGCTACAGCGAGCCGCGTGAAGAAGACCAGCACATTGAACAGGGCTTTTTGACCGAAGAGCGCTTGGCCCAGTGGCTACCCGAGAGCCGCGACTTCGACGCCTACTTCCTCGGCCCGCAACCGTTTATGGCCCACGTGAACCGCAGCTTGCGCGGTTTGGGGGTGCCGGCGGAGCAGTGTTATTACGAGTTCTTTGGGCCGGCTGGGAAGCTGGAGTAATGCGTTCGGCTCGAAATTCTGGGTTCCCGCCTGCGCGGGAACGACGGGTTTTTTAAGCAAGCCGCCACGTTCCGCTCCCTCTGCCCGCTTGCGGGAGAGGGCTGGGGTGAGGGTTTTCAACTCGGTCAGGGCGTGCGAATCCGCTGCAATTCCCCATTCAACCAATCGGCCGACGGTTGCTGCTGGCCGTTGCAGTCGACGCTGTAGGCTTTGCCGCTGATGCTGCTGCCGGTAGCCGCGCGTTTGATGAAGTCTTCGCTGCTGTCGACCAGGCCTTTGTTTTCCAGGTAGTCGAGCTTCTGCTGCAGGTGCATGCGCGCTTCCTTACCGTCGTAAGCACTGCCGTTGCGGATAAAACTGCAGCCGCTGTTCTCGACGAACACCAGCAATTTGTCGACTTCGCCACGGCTCTGCGCGCTTAGTGCTGCGTGGGTTTCAGTCGCTGCAAGCAGGCAGCAGCTGATGCAGATAATCCGCCACATAGGCGTGAAAGCCACCATCGTTCCAATACTCCATATGACTCAAAGGGGTGTGCCGTTTGTACCAGGGCCCTACGGCCATGGCACGGTCTTCGTACACCACGTCGGCGTAGTTCGGCAGCGGACGCAAGGGATAGCCCAGTGCATCCGCCGGTGCATAAAGGTTAAGCCAGCGCGCCCGTTCGCGCACGGTCGGGCTCAGGCAATTGCCAGGAAAGCGAATCGGCAGCACCGGGTTATAGGCGAAGGTGAACAGCGGAATATTGCAGCCAAAGGTGATCAGCCCCGCCAGGGTTTCCAAGCCCAGGAAGGGGTCCAGTGGGCAACTGGGCGTGGCATTCAGCTGCTGTTGGTCCCAGGCGTAATTGGAAAAAATATGTCCACCCAGCGAGTGCGCCAACACCACCAGCGGCGTGTCGGCGTCCACCTTGGCGCGCAGCGCTTGCAGGCCCTGACGCACCGTTTGGTGCACTTGTTGGTAGGTGGTGTCGTACGCTTCGCTGACCTTGCGATAGCCGCTGGCATCGCCGAGAAAAAGCGTGACCGCACGGCGCAGCCAGCGCCACGTCACCGGCTCGGCTTTGAGCTTTTCCAGGTAGGCAAATTCGCGGTCATCCAGCACGTCGGCCCAGTACAGGCTCTGAAATGCCACTTGGTCCGCCTGATCGCCGAGGCGCAAGCGCAGCTGACTGATCAGGCCCTGAGCGAATACGTGGTAACCGTCGCTGTTGAACTGCGCGGGTTGTGTGCCAATGCCGTGAATGATGGCAACTGCAAGCTTCATGACCGGTCCTTGGTATTGCTCGGAAGTTTCCCTGTGCGTTTTTACAGCGCCAGCAAGCGCTCGCCAAGTTTGTTGCCGTCAACCAGTTCGAGAAACTCATCGCCCATTCGGCGGCTCGCGTCCATCGCGGTGCGCCAGTAGCGTTCGCGCCCGGCGTCGTCACCAAGGAAACGGGTGAAGTCTTTGCGGTCTGGCAGTTTGCCGAAGGGCAGTTTGGCTAGGTACTCGCGAGAGGGCGCCAGCAGCAACACGTTTTGCAGGCGCACGTTGTCGCCTTTGCGCCACGGCAGGCCTTTGTCGAACCAGCCGGGAATGACTTTGTCGGTGAAGTGCGGATACAGCACCACGTCATCGCCGCTGTACGGCAGGTCGAGGTGGTAATCGAGCAAGCCGCCGTCGCGGTAAGTGCCGGCGCCAGCACCGGGAATATCGCGCACGCCTTCCATCACCATGGGAATGGAGCCGGAGGCGAGCAGGGCGTGGCGCAAGTTATTGGCGTCCAAGTGCAGCAAGCGCGAGGGGAAATCGCTGAGGGCGCTGAGCGGCGGCTGGTTGCGGGCGTCGTGCAAAATCACCCGCTCGAAATGGCGCGACAGGCGCGGGCGGCCAAGCAGGTTGTTGCCGATTACCGACGACAACCCCAACCCCAACGCGCCACGACGGTCGTGGGCGAGCAGACCAAGGCTGCGCACCACCATGATGTTGAGGCTGTAGTGGGGATTATTGAGGACGTGATCGTCTTGGCCTTCAAGCAAGTCGTCGAGCATGCGCACGCAGCTCTGGGTGACTTGCGCCATGGTCACGCCCTTGGCGAAACGCTGCTGGGTATACAGCTCGCCCAGGCGCTGAATGCCGGCCGCCGCGTCAGGCAGACAAGCACTGGCGAAGCGCCAAGAGCCGATGGAAGCACCGATCAGCGCGCGCTGACGCGGCGCACGTGGCAGCCAATCGCCGAACAGGGCCAGGTCTAGTCCTTGAATACCCAACGCCTTCGGACCGCCCGCAGCGCCCGGCAAAATGCCAACGTCCGCTGGCGACAAGCCACGCTCACGAATGCGCGCCAAGGCTTTGCTGCCGGCTTTAAGGATCAGGGCGGGGGACTTGATTTGGATCGCGCTCATGTAGGCCTCCATCACGCAAGGGCGCGATTATAGAGCGGTGAGCGGTAAGACCAAGGAGGTTTTGTTGTGTGAATGTGGGGGTAAAGCGTGCGGGGTGAACAGTACGCTCTTCTCGCCCTGTCGTCCTGCGTCAACTTCAGCCCAACCTCCGTCATTCCCGCGAAGGCGGGAATCCAGAGTTTTGCAGGGAGATGCGTCGTCGGACCCGCTATGGATTCCGAAGCGTCTGACCACCGCCTTCGCGGGAATGACTGCGTCCGGTGTGAAAGACATAAAAAAACCACCGCCCTCGCTAAGAGCACGGTGGTTTGGTGTTACGACCAACAATCAAAAACGGTACGAAACCTGAGTACCGAAACCGTGCGCGCTGTTTTCGTAGGTGGCGCGGTACGAGCCTTTCGCCGGGTCGGTGTCGTTAACTTTGGTGTCTTCTTCCCACAGGTAGGAATAGGCCAGGTCAACAGTCAGATCCTGAGTCGGATTCCAACCTACACCGAAGCTGACAGCAGTACGGTCGCCAGTAGGAATGCGCGGCGAGCGGTTTTCGTTGTTAGTCGGGCTTTGATCGAAAGCCAGACCGGCGCGCAACGTCCATTCCGGGTTCAGCTTGTAGGCGGTGCCCACGGCGTAACCCCAGGTGTCATGCCAGTTCTGTTCTTCGGTGATGGTGGAGAACGAAGCGGACGCACGACCGGCGGGAACGCCATCGTTTTCTACAACGATTTCTTTCAGGCGGCTCCAGCGAGTCCAGGTGCTGCCGGCATATACCGTCCAGGCACTGTCGATTTCGTGGGTGATCGAGGCGTCGACCGATTCCGGGGTGGTCAGGTCGAGCGAAGCATCGTATTTGCCGTAGGCGCCAATCGCACCGAGAACCAGGTTGTCGCCGGTGACTTTGGTGTCACCTTCCAGCTTGTATTTCACTTTCGAGTGATACGTGAGACCGGCACGGGTTTGCGGCGTGAATTCGTACAACACGCCGATGTTGTAACCAATGGCCGTGTCGTCACCTTTGACTTCCACGTTGCTCTCGCGAGGGTCCAGGCCCGGGACGCCGGAAACCGCGCTTTCCAGTTTGCCGCTGATGCGGTTGATGGTCGGACCGAAACCCACCGACAACTCGTCGTTCACGCGGAAGCTCACGGTCGGCTGCACGGTGACCACTTTCACTTCGCTGTAGTCGCCGAATTTACGGCCCTGGAAGTCGCCTTCGTAGTCAGTGATCAGGCCGAACGGGGCGTACACGCCGACGCCAAACGCCCATTGCTCATTCACCGGGTTCACGTAGTAGCCCATGGGCACGGCAGTGAACGGCACCATGTCGCCGTCGTTGCTGCCGGCAGTGGAACCGCTGGCGTGCTTGATGTCGGTTTTGGCGGAGATGGCCGCCGCGCCAACGCTGACTTCCTGGCGCTTGAGGCGTGACATGCCAGCAGGGTTGCCGAACAAGGTGGTCGCATCTTCAGCCGAGGAGGAGCGCCCGGCGAAGGAAGAACCCATGCCGCTGACGCTTTGTTCGTTAAGGGCAAAACCGCCAGCCAGGGAGTAGCTGGAAGCGGCAGAAATAGTCAGGGCTAGGGTGGTCTTGAACCAGGCGTGTTTCATTGAATAGTCCTGTTGTAATTGTGTACGGGTGGCGGAAATTATCAGGATTCATATTTCCTGGCCAGTCGCTCAAGATCCCAAATTTACCCGTAATTGTCCTACAAGTAAGGGCATTGTGATGGCAACGTCGGCAATCTTGTACGAGCGTACTTTTGCCGTTTTGTTCCAGTTGTTTTTACGCCGCCTGGCGAGCTTTGCCGACGTAATGATGCCACGCGCGGCTGAATTCACGCTCGCGGCCCTCCGGTTGAAACACCTGCCGCCACACGCGCGCCATGCCCATTATGTCGTCTCCCTCAGGCAGGCCGGGGCTTTGCGCCTCGACCATAAGCCAGGCAATGGCGGTGGCGTAACGCAGGTTCACCGTCAGTTCCAAATGAGGGGCGGCAAGGAAGGCGTGCTGGCTGGCTAACCCGCGAACGCGGCTGGCCAGTTCTGGGTCGAGTGCGAGGTGGTGGTCCCAGAGCGTTTGGTGACGCAAATCGGCGATTCGGTACAAGCCGTGACCATGCGGGTCATCCAGCGCCGAACCGAGGGCCGACTGACAAGCGGCGGTGCACAGCAGAAAGGATTCAGCGCACGGGCTGTGCCGATCCAGGTAGAGGAGGGTAGGGCGGATGACGTGTTGGCATAAATCACTGGCGGCAATGCCCATGGCAACCTCGAGAAAAGGTGACCGGTGAGACCTTGGCGCCTGGCAGCGGTGTTAAAACGATTTTTCGAAAAGGCCCCACCGGGAGCGGGGTTAGCCGCTCCTGTTGAAGCATAGTCAGACGATTACGCTGTAAAGGGCTGTTTTTAAATCATTTACGCCCCAGGCAAGGCGCGTATATGCCTCAGGGTGATTAAAAGCCGCTTGGAAGGGAGATTGCGGATGGGGTTGTTGGGCTTCGCTTCGCTCAACCCAACCTACGAGATGTAGCCGTAGGTTGGGTTGAGCCACCGGCGAAGCCCAACGGGATGACCGTTACAACCAGTTCGCCACCGCCCACCAGCCCAGCAGGCTCATCACGATGGTGTACGGCAACGCCATCCACGCCATGCGGCCGTACGACAACCGCACCAGCGGCGCCAGCGACGAGGTCAGCAGAAACAGGAACGCCGCCTGGCCATTGGGCGTGGCCACGCTCGGCAGGTTGGTGCCGGTGTTAATCGCTACGGCCAGCGCTTCGAAATGCTCGCGGCTCATGTTGCCGGCGGCGAATTCGCGTTTCACCTCGGTGATATAGATAGTGGCCACGAACACGTTGTCGCTGATGGCCGACAGCAAGCCGTTGGCAATAAACAGCATGGTCGGCTGCTGCTCGGACGGCAGCGCCAGCACGGCCTGGATAATCGGCGTGAACAGCTGCTGTTCGTGAATCACCGCCACCACGGCAAAAAACACCACCAGCAACGCAGTGAAGGGCAGCGCGTCTTTGAAGGCGTTGCCGATGCGGTGCTCGTCGGTGATGCCGCTGAACGCGGTAATCAGCACGATAACCAGCAAACCGATCAAGCCCACTTCCGCCACGTGAAAGGCCAGGCAGCCGATCAGAATCAACGCCGCCAGGCCCTGCACGATCAGGCTGGCTTTATCGGCTTGTGTGCGGTGTTGCGATTCGCGGGCGGCGTGTTCGGCCAATACGTTGCGCACCGACTCCGGCAGCTCGGTGCCGTAGCCAAACCAGCGCAGCTTCTCCAGCAGTACGCAGGTCACCAAGCCAGCCGCCAGCACCGGCAGCGACACGGGCGCCACCTTCAAGAAGAAGGTGATGAAATCCCAGCCCACTTCGTGGCCGATCAACAGGTTCTGCGGTTCGCCCACCAGCGTGCACACGCCACCGAGCGCTGTGCCGACCGCGCCATGCATGAGCAAGCTGCGCAAAAACGCGCGGAATTGGTTGAGGTCGTGGCGTTTCTGTTCGTCGATATCGCTGTCGTCACTGCCGTCTTTCGGCGCGCTGTGGCACGAGGCGAAGTTATGGAACACCTGATAAAAGCCAAGGCAAACGGTGATGACCACGGCGATCACGGTCAGGGCGTCGAGAAATGCCGAGAGGAAGGCGGCCATCAAACAGAACGTCAATCCCAGCAACGCCTTGGACTTGACCCCCAGCAGCAGCTTGGAAAACACCAGCAGCAACAGGTCTTTCATAAAGTAGATGCCGGCGACCATGAACATCAGCAGCAAAATGACCGGGAAGTTATGCACCAGCTCGTCATACAGCGCCTGCGGGCCGGCCATGTGCAGCAGCAGCGCTTCGATCACCAGCAAACCGCCGGGTTGCAGCGGGTAGCACTTGAGCGCCATGCCCAGGGTAAAGATGAACTCGGCCACCAGCATCCAGCCTGCCACCATCGGCCCGAGCGTCCAGAGTGCCAGCGGGTTGAGGATCAGAAAGGCGAGAATGCAGAGCTTGTACCAGCGTGGCGAGTGGCCCAGAAAGTTGCGCGCGAAGGCGGGGGCGAGCGAGGTTGGCATTGCGGGCGGACCTTATTCGAATGTGGGTTTGAGGCGCTGGCAAGATACCAGACAGATCAAGCGCTTAAAGCCTTTAGTCGAGCAGTGGTGTGAAGACCGGCAGCGTGGTCTGCGTCACACCCTCGGCATCGACTTTTATGACGTGCTTGTTATAGTTGCGCGGTTTTATCCACAACAACATTCTATGCGCGCACGCGCAGCAGAAATGAGGAAGGCCAAGATGTCCGCCTACAAAGCGTTCCGTGTAGAACTGGCCGACAAGATCGCCCATGTGGTGATCAACCGCCCAGAAAAGGTCAACGCCATGAGCGCGGACTTCTGGACCGAAATCGTGGAAATCTTCAATTGGATCGACGCCACCGACGACGTTCGCGTGGTGGTGATCTCCGGCGCGGGAAAACACTTTTCCTCCGGTATCGACCTGATGATGCTGGCGCAAGTCGGCAGCCAGCTCGGTAAAGACCCTGGCCGCAACGCCGAAGTGCTGCGGCGCAAAATTCTCGAACTGCAGGGCTCGTTCAACGCCGTCGACGCCTGCCGCAAGCCAGTGCTGGCGGCCATTCAGGGCTACTGCCTGGGCGGCGCCATCGACCTAATCAGCGCCTGCGACATGCGTTACTCGACGCTGAACGCGCAATTCTCGATCAAAGAAATCGACATGGGCATGGCGGCCGACGTCGGCACCCTGCAACGTCTGCCGCGCATCATTGGCGACGGCATGATGCGTGAACTGGCCTACACCGGCCGCACCATTGGCGGCGAAGAAGCGCGCAGCATCGGCCTGGTCAATCGCACGTTTGTAGACGAAGCCGCGTTGCTCGACGGTGTGTTCGGCATCGCCCGGGAAATCGCCAGCAAGTCGCCAATCGCCATTCGTGGCACGAAAAAAATGATCGGCTACATGCGTGATCACCGCGTGGATGACGGCTTGGAATACGTCGCCACCTGGAACGCCACCATGTTGCAATCTGCCGATCTGCGCGTGGCCATGGCCGCGCACATGAGCAAGCAAAAGCCTGAATTCGCAGACTGATGCGCGCGTATTTCTCACTGGCGCGGGAGGCGCAGTAGGCCATGGTTTCTGGAGCCACATCCCTGAGTTTGGTGCGCGACGAGCTGTTCGCCACCATGGAAGAGGCGGAACTGAGCCTTGAGCAGTTTATTGCCGAGCGCAACAACGGCAGCCTGCTGCAACAAGCGGTGGAATACCTGCAGCAAATTCGCGGCACGCTCAATCTGATCGAGCTGGCCGGTGCCGAATTGCTGGCCCAGGAAGTGCTGGAACAGGCCACCGACATTCCCGAAGGCGCCGGTGAAGAGCGCGACGTGCAGCTCTCGGCATTGAACAATGCCTTGCACGTGCTGCGCCGCTACCTCGAAAACGTCGAGATGCATCGCCAGGAGTTGCCGGAATTGCTGTTGCCGGCGATCAACGACCTGCGCGCTGCCGGTTCGCAGCCGCCGCTGCCGGAAAGCTTTTTCTTCAGCGCCCGTCTGGACCAAACCCGTCCGCAAACCGGTACGCTGGTCGATGTAGCCGCCCACGCCGATGACCTGCGGCGCCTGCGGCATATGTACCAGGTTGGCTTGCTCGGTTTTATCCGTGAAGAAAGCCCGCAAGCTGGCTTGAAGCTGATGGGCCGCGCTTTGACCCGGCTCGACAGTCTGTTCGCCAGTCAGCCGCGTGGCCGCCTGTGCTGGATCGGCGCCGCCGCGCTTGAAGCGCAGGTAGACGGCCAGTTGCTGCCGCGTAAAGCGCGCAAGCAATTGTTCGCCCGAATCGACCGCGAGCTGAAACAACTGCTCGGCAATGCCGGTTACGAAGCGCCGCGCAATCTGCTCAAAGAATTGCTTTACCTGGTAGCGCTGGCTGACAGCCATGGGCCGCAAGCGTCTCAGGTGCGCGAAGTGTTCGGCCTGCTGCCGCTGCCTTTTACCGATCAGTTGCTCGAGGAAGAATCACAATTGCTGGCCGGCCCGGGCCGTTCGGTGATGCGCTCGTTGTCCTCGGCCATTCGTGAAGAGTTGGCCAGCGTGAAAGACCTGCTTGATCTGATCGAGCGCGGCACCGTCGACAGCGAACGCCTCACCACCTTGCACGGCCTGCTCGGCAAGTTGGCAAAAACCCTCGGCATGGTGGGCCTCAGCTCGGCGGGTGCGACCCTGCAGAATCAATTGCAGGTCGTGGCCGGCTGGAACGACGCGGAACCGATTGAAGTGCCGGCGTTGCACAAACTTGCCGACGCCGTGCTCTATGTCGAAAGCATGGTCGCCAGCCTGGAAAGCGGCGAGCGCCGTGATGCGCGTCCTCAAACCGCGCAGCCAGGCGATGAAGCCACCTCGTTTGCTCAGCACCAATTGAACGAAGCGCGGATTGTGGTGGTCGATGAATCACAGGCGGGCTTGGTCATGGCCAAGCGCGCGATTACCTCGTACCTCGAATCCAATGGCGACAAGCTGCACCTGGCCAATGTGCCGTTCAGCTTGCAGGCGGTGCGCGGCGGCTTGTGGTTCCTCAATCAGGAACGTGCGGCGCTGCTGGTGGGTGCCTGCGCCGATTACATTCAGACGCAGATGTTGGAGAGCGCGCAAATGCCATCTGAACAAATGCTCGAAACCCTGGCCGATGCCCTGACCAGCCTTG
This sequence comes from Pseudomonas sp. AC136, assembly GCF_979258585.1. Taxonomy (NCBI): domain Bacteria; kingdom Pseudomonadati; phylum Pseudomonadota; class Gammaproteobacteria; order Pseudomonadales; family Pseudomonadaceae; genus Pseudomonas; species Pseudomonas sp. AC136. Next base: position 1,337,614 of record NZ_OZ409865.1, on the reverse strand, counting down.
AGTACTACTTGGAAGGCGGCGCCGTGCTGCGGCCGGAAACCGTGCCGAGCGTGCTCGACCTGGCTGCCGAAAGCGTGCGTGCCCTGGGTCTGCAGGTGGCCGCGTAATGAGCAAAAGCTGGGAGCCGGCGGTACTCGATATCAGCCAGAACGGCGGCTGGGCACTGGCGCATTTTCGCCAGGGTTTTCTCGCCGACAGCAACGGCGTGCTGTTTCCCCGCGACTGGCTGAAGCGTCAGGATATACCCGCCTTTGAAGAGCACGGTCTCGGCCATTTCGATGGCGATGCCGTCTACCTGCTGGACTTCGCCCACGCGCCCGAACTGCCCGGCTGCACCTTGCAGAGCTTGCGGCAGTTCATGATGCAGAGCGATGCCGACACCTTCCGCCTGCTAGGCTTCGCCGCGCAGATTGCCACCTGGGCCGACAACTACCGCTTCTGCGGCAGCTGCGGCACGCGCATGCAGCGCTCGCTCACCGACCGTTCCTCAACCTGCCCCAATTGCCAAGTGGCGCATTACCCGCGCTTGTCGCCGAGCATGATCGTGCTGGTCACGCGCGGTGATGAAATTCTGCTGGCCCGCTCGCCGCGCTACGTGCCGGGCATGTACAGCACGCTGGCCGGTTTCGTTGAGCCGGGCGAGTCGGTAGAAGCCTGCGTGGCGCGCGAAGTGCGCGAAGAAGTGGGTATTGAAATTCAGCACATTCAGTACCTGGGCAGCCAGAGCTGGCCGTTCCCGCATTCGCTGATGTTCGGCTACCACGCCGAATACGCCAGCGGCGATATCGTCATGCAGGAAGAGGAAATTGAAGACGCGCAGTGGTTCAGCATCGACAACCTGCCGCCGCTGCCGGCATCGCGCTCGATTGCCCGTTACCTGATCGATGTGTACCTGGCGCGCCGCTCAGGCCTGCCCGAACCAGTGCTGCCAAACTAGCCGCGCGGTCAACGCCAACACCACCAAGATGAACACCGGGCGGATAAATTTAGAGCCGCCCGAAATCGCCGTGCGCGCGCCCAGAAACGCACCGGCCATTAGCGCCACGCCCATGCTCAAACCGAGCACCCACGCCACTTGTCCGCCGATGATAAACACCACCAGCGCGGTGATATTGCTGACGAAGTTCATGGTCCGCGCCACGCCGCTGGCGCGCAGCAGATCGAGCGGGTAGAGCAGCAGCGTGCTCACTGTCCAGAACGCTCCGGTGCCGGGGCCGGCCACGCCGTCATAGAAACCCAGCGTAAAGCCTTGCGGCCATTGGCGGCGGCGCGCGATAGGCGCGTCGCTGTTCACCGGCGCGGTGGGCGTGCGGCTGAACAGCAGGTACAAACCGCAGGCGAACACCACCACCGGCAGCATTTGCATCAGCCATTCGGCCGGCAGCCAATGGGCGACGATGGCGCCCAGCGTTGAGCCGATGGCGGTGGCAATCAAAGCGAAGCGCCAGGCGCTGGGGTCGAATAATTTGCGTCGGTAAAAAGTCAGGCTGGCCGTGGCCGAACCGAAAGTTGCGCAGAGTTTGCTGGTGCCCAGCGCCAGGTGTGGCGGAACGCCAGCGGTGAGCAGCGCGGGCATAGTCAACAGGCCGCCACCGCCGGCTATGGCGTCGATAAAGCCAGCGAGAAAGGCGACGCCCGCGAGAATGGCGAGGGTGGTTGGGTCTACAAGCAGTTCGAAGGGCATAAAAAAGTCGACTGGTGTCAGTTGCGCCGAATGCCGGCTGGCCGTGGCGGGGGAGGCTGCGCATAATGCCGCCTATTTGCCGCAGAAGGAATTGGCTTTATGCAGTATGACGGTCTGGCGTGGGGCATCGCCCTGCTGGCTCTACTGGCCGTATTGGTCGCCGCACGAATTCTGCTCAACCGCAGCTGGTTTCTCGGCTGGTTACGCGGCACGGTCGGCCTGGCCTTTCTGGCATTGGCCGGGCTTATCGGCACCGTCGCCTACGATCTGGTCAGCTACGACGCCATTCCCGAAGACAAACCTGTGGTCACCCTCAGCTTCCAGGCCGATGGCCCGCAGCGTTATCGCGTCACCCTGCTTGAAGGCGCCGATGAGCGCAGCGTAAACCTGGAAGGCGACCTCTGGCAGCTGGACGCGCGCATGATCGAATGGAAAGGGCTGGCTGCGCTGATTGGCCTGCAACCAGGCTACCGCCTGGAAAAACTCTCCGGCCGTTTCCTGGCTATCGAACAACAAGAGTTGGCGCAGCACGCCAGCGCGCCGTTGGCGCAAAGCCCGTTCGGTATCGACCTGTGGCGCTGGCTGCGTCTGGGCCAACACGACCTGTTCCTGTTCAAGCCACAAGCGTTGCGCGTGACCTACCTGCCCATGGCCGATGGCGCGGTGTACGCCGTGAGCCTGGCACCCACGGGGTTGATGGCCAAGCCCCTGAACCAGGCGGCGGATCAGGCGCTTAAAGACTGGAAGTGAAGCGCTAATCCCTGTGGGAGCGGCTTCAGCCGCGATTGGCCGGACCTGAAAACGGCGATATCCGCCCAAAAGCATCGCGGCTAATCGGAATGCCGCCCAGCCGCTCCTACAGAACACTGATTTGTTCGCTAGCAAGCTAGCTCCTACGGGGTCGGTGAACGGCTTCATCTTCGCCCAAAAATAATCATCATCACCCCACCCAGCGTCACCAGGCACGCCACCAGCGCGGCCATTCCCAGGCTTTCGCCCAGCAGCAGATAACCCAACAACAGCGCAATCACCGGGTTAACGAAGGCAAAGGTCGACACCAAACTCGGGCGCACTTCGCGCAGTAGCCAGAAATACGCCGGGTAAACCCCCAGACTCACGGGCAGCACCAAATACGCCAACCACCACCAGCCATGGGCGGACAGCTGCGTCAGGTCGAGTTGATTCCATTCGCCACGCCAGGCGGCAAACAAGGCGAGCATCAGCGCGCCGATGAGCATTTGCAGGCTCATGCCTAACCAAGTGGAGCGGAACGAAGGGCGGCTGCGTAGAAGCCAGGCGCCAATGGCCCACATCAGCGTGGCGGCCACTACAAGGCTGCCGGCGAACCATTGCTGGGCGGTGGCGGCGCTGCCCAAGCCGTTGCTCATCAGCAACACGATGCCGCACGAGGCCAACACCAAACCGCACAACACCCACAGCGGCGGCCGGTCGCCGAGCAGCCATTCCAGCGCCACGCTCCAGATGGGCAGGCTGGTGTAGAGCATCGCCAGCAAACCGGTGGGCAGGTATTGGTTGGCGTAGAGCAGGGCGCCTTGGCCGACGGTGATCAGCATCAGCCCGCCGATAAACGCGCCGCCCCAATCGCTGCGTTGAATGCGCGCCTGGCCGCTGATAAACACCCACGCCAACGCCAGGCTGCCGGCGAGGAAAAAGCGCAGGGTGACGATCACAAACGGCGGCAATTCCAGCAGCAGAAAATGGTTGGCCAGGTACGTGGTGCCCCAGCCGATGTACACCGCTGCAAAGGAAAGCAGCAACACCAGGGAACGAGCACGAGGGGAAAGCGTGGAAGACATGGAGGGCCTGAAATGACGCGCGCCGGCAGGGCGCCGGCGCATCGTTAATAGATGGAGTGATGAGCTTAGTGCGCGGCGCCACCCGTAGCGCCGGACGGCAACGCTTTGGTCAGCAGCACGGCGATCATGCTGATGGCCAGCGCCAGGCCGACAAAATGGAAGGCGTCATTGTAGGCCATGATCATCGCCTGCTGGTGCGTGATCTCGCTGAGCTTGGCCAGCGCGGCGGTCTCGTTGCCCAGGGTTTGCGTCAGGCTGCTAATGCGCTCGGCCACTTGCGGGTTGCTCGGCACAATCGCTTCGCGCAGGTAGTCGAAGTAAATCTTGGTGCGGGCATCCAGCAGCGTGGCGAGCAGGGCAATGCCGATGGCGCCGCCCAGGTTACGCAGAATATTGAACAGACTTGAAGCCGAGCCGGCGTCCTGCGCGCTGATGTACACCGTGGCGATCAGCGAGATGGTCACCATGATCAGCGGCTGGCCGAACGCGCGCAGCAGTTGAATATGGTTGAACTGCGGACCGGCGAAATCCAGGTTCAGCACGCCAGACAGAAAACTGCCCAACCCGAACAAACCAAAGCCGGCCGCGCACAGCCATTTCGGCGAAATGAACTTCATCAATTTCGGCACGAACGGAATCAGAAACAGCTGCGGCACCCCCATCCACATGATCACTTCGCCGATCTGCATGGAGTTGTAGCCCTGGATTTGCGCCAGATACAGCGGCAGCAAATAGATCGAGCCATACAGCCCCACGCCCATGCCGAGACTGGAAATACTCGACAGGCCAAAGTTGCGGTTGCCGAGAATGCGCAGATTAATTAGCGGATTCGGTTTGGAAAACTGCACGATCACAAAGGAGATCAGGCTGATCACGGCAATGCTGCCCAAGGTGACGATAAACGCCGACTCCAGCCAATCCTTGCGATGGCCTTCCTCAAGGAACACCTGCAAGCAGCCCAGGCCGATGCCGAGGGTGAGGATGCCGGCGTAGTCGGTGCTTTTCAGCAGTTCCCAGTGGGGCGCCTTTTTCTCCAAGCCATACAGCAGCCCGGCGATCATCAGCAGGCCGGGCGGCACGTTGATATAGAAGATGTATTCCCAGCCCCAGTTTTCGGTCAGCCAGCCGCCCAACGTCGGGCCGATGGAGGGGGCGAACGTGGCGGTCATGGCGAACATGGCCATGCCGACGGCGCGTTTGCTTTCCGGCAGCTTGATCAGCACCAGGGTGAACGCCAGGGGAATCAGCGCGCCGCCGGTAAACCCTTGCATGGCGCGGAAGACAATCATGCTTTCGAGGTTCCAGGCCATGGAGCACAGCAGCGAGGAAATCAAAAAGCCGATCGAGACGTACACCGACAAACGCCGCGCCGACAGCAGCTGCACCAGCCAGGCGGTGAGGGGAATCATGATGATTTCGGCGACAAGGTAAGACGTGGAAATCCACGAGCCTTCTTCCAGCGTCGCCGACAGCGCGCCCTGAATGTCCTTGAGCGAGGAGTTGGTGATCTGAATATCCAGCACGGCCATAAACGCGCCGAGCATGGCGCTCATCACCGCAATCCAGTCACGCCGCGAGGGTTCGCCGTCCGGGCGAACCAGGGCGTCAGCTGCCACTGTTGTCCGCCTTGATGGTCACTTTCACGGTCACCGACATACCAGGGCGAATCTTTCCCTTGAGCGGGTTGTCGGCGGCAAAGGTGAGTTTCACCGGAATGCGCTGCACCACCTTGGTGAAGTTGCCGGTGGCGTTGTCCGGCGGCAGCAGGCTGAACTGCGCGCCCGACGCGGCGAACAGGCTTTGCACCGTGCCCTCGATGGACTTACCGGGGTAGGCGTCGAATTCCAGCTCGGCTTTTTGGCCTGGCTGCATCTCGCCGATCTGGGTCTCTTTGAAGTTGGCCTGCACCCAGATGTCTTCATCGGGCACCAGAGACATCAGGTAGGCGCCGGCCTGAATGTACTGACCATTGCGCGCGGCACGCTGACCAATCATGCCGCTGATGGGCGCATGAATTTCGGCACGGCTGAGGTTGAGCTTGGCCTGCTCAAGGTCGGTTTTAGCGTTGCTGATCTGTGCTTGCAGCCGCTTGATGTCGGCGTCCAGCGAGTTCACTTGCTGGCGCTGGGCTTGCAGGTCGGCCTGGGCTTTGCTCACGTGTGAGCGGGCGACGCGGCTGTCGGCGGCCAGGGTGGTGACGCGTTCCTCGGACACATAGCCAGGTTTGCGCAGGGTTTGCGCGCGGGACAGATCCATCTGCACGCGGCCCAGCGTGGCTTCGGAAGACGTTACGTCCGCTTCGCTGGCGGCGATCATGCTGCTTTGTTGGGTCAGTTTGCTTTGCGCCTGCACCAGCTCGGCTTCGCGGGTCGCCAGGGCTGCTTCGGCGCGGCTGACAGCGATGCGGAAATCTTCAGGGTCGAGTTTTACCAACAGCTCGCCTTTTTCCACGTGCTGGTTGTCATGCACCAACACTTCTTCGATGCGCGCGCTGAGCTGGCTGGAGACGCGGGTGATCTCGCCCTGCACGTAGGCGTTGTCAGTGGTTTCGATAAAACGGCCGACCAGAAACCAGTGGGCGAAAAAACCACCGGCAATAATCAGCAGAATGGCGAGGAAGATAAATAGACGGCGTTGCAATTGGGCAGGCATGCGAGAGCTCGTAGGGCAATTCCCCGAAGGGGGGCAAAAGTGTAAGCGAATCTAACAGTGTTCCACGCAACCAAGTAGCCGATACAATTCAGAAACTTTGTTGCTTATGGGGAACAATAATGGGGCTGGATGATGCGCTGATCTTCACCCGCGTCGTGGAATGCCACAGTTTCACCCAGGCGGCGCAGGCGCTGGCGATGCAGAAATCGACGGTGAGCCGCCGTATCGCCTTGCTCGAAGAACGGCTCGGCGTGCGCCTGCTCAACCGCACCACGCGCAAACTTCGCCTCACCGAAGTGGGCCAGGCCTACTACGAGCGCTGCCGGCAAATCATGTTGGACTTCGCCGAGGCCGAGCAGGCGGTTATGCAACTGCAGCAAGAGCCGGCGGGTTTGCTGCGCATCACCGCGCCCATCGAGTTCGGCCAATTATTTCTCGGCCGCGTGCTGGGTGCCTTTATGTTGCAGTACCCACAGATCACCGCCGAGGTGGAAATCACCTCGCGGCATGTGGATCCGCTGGAGGAGGGCGTCGACATCGCCATCCTGATCGGCCAGCCGCAAGACTCGACCCTGATCGCGCGCAAATTGTTTTCCAGCGGTCGCCGCCTGTGCGCCAGCCCCGTCTATTTAAAGGCGCACGGCACGCCGCGCGTGGTGGAAGACCTGGCCCAGCACCGCGCCATTCTGTTGCCGCAAGACTCCATTCGTTACTGGCCGCTGCTGGGTGAGAACATTCCCTGCCAGCGCGTGTTGTCGTGCAACAACCTCACCTTCGCCCGCGAGGCGGCGCTTTCCGGCGCGGGCATTGCGGCGCTGCCGTTTATGCTCAGCGAGGACCAGGTTGTGCGCGGGCAGTTGGTGGAATTGCTGCCTGAAGTGCGCTTGCCGGTGGGCGAGGTGTATGCCGTGTACCCGTCGCGGCGCTTCCAGGCCATGAAGGTCAAAGCCTTTCTCGACTTCCTGATGCGCAGCCTGCGCCTGGAGGAAGGCGGTTTGCTGGAGCCTTCCGTGGTGCGGCTGGTAACATTGCCGCCCACTCTTTGAATACCGACCGCCGACGCCCACCAGCGGTGGCCCGATGTCCTTAATTGATCTGCTGATTCGAGACTGTCCATGACTAAAGTACGCACCCGTATCGCGCCATCCCCGACTGGCGACCCCCACGTTGGCACCGCTTATATCGCGCTGTTCAACCTGTGCTTCGCCCGTCAGCACGGTGGTGAGTTCATTCTGCGTATCGAAGACACCGATCAACTGCGCTCCACCCGCGAGTCGGAGCAGCAGATTTACGACGCCCTGCGCTGGCTGGGCATCGAGTGGAGCGAAGGGCCGGACGTTGGCGGCCAGCATGGTCCGTATCGCCAGAGCGAGCGCGGCCCGATCTACCAGAAATACAACGCCGAGCTGGTGGAAAAAGGCCACGCCTTCCACTGCTTCTGCACCGCCGAGCGCCTGGACAAACTGCGCGCCGAGCAAACCGAAAAGAAAGAAACTCCGCGCTATGACGGCCTGTGCATGAACCTGCCAGCTGCCGAAGTGGCGCAGCGCGTCGCTGCTGGCGAGCCACACGTTACGCGCATGAAAATGCCCACCGAAGGCGTATGCGTGGTGCCGGACATGCTGCGCGGTGAGGTCGAAATTCCGTGGGACCGCATGGACATGCAGGTGCTGATGAAGACCGATGGCCTGCCGACCTACTTCCTCGCCAACGTGGTCGACGATCACCTGATGGGCATCACTCACGTATTGCGTGGCGAAGAATGGCTGCCCTCGGCGCCCAAGCTGATCAAGCTGTACGAGTACTTCGGCTGGGAACAACCGCAGCTGTGCTACATGCCGCTGCTGCGCAATCCGGACAAAAGCAAACTGTCCAAACGCAAGAACCCCACCTCGATCACCTTCTACGAGCGCATGGGTTATCTGCCGCAGGCGATGCTCAACTACTTGGGCCGCATGGGCTGGTCGATGCCGGACGAGCGCGAAAAATTCACTCTGGACGAGATGGTCGAGCACTTCGACATTCAGCGCGTGTCGTTGGGTGGGCCGATTTTCGATCTGGAAAAACTGTCCTGGCTCAACGGCCAGTGGATTCGCGAGCTGAGCGTCGAAGACTTCGCCGCGCAGGTGCAGAAGTGGGCGTTGAACCCCGAGTACCTGATGCAAATCGCCCCGCATGTGCAGGGCAGAGTAGAAACCCTGAGTCAGGTTGCGCCGCTGGCCAACTTCTTCTTCGCCGGCGGCTTGCCGCTGGAGGCCGCGCAGTTCGAGCATAAAAAGCTCTCGCCGGAGCAGGTTCGTCAGGTGATGCAGTTGATTCTGTGGAAGCTCGAATCGCTGCGTCAGTGGGAAAAAGACAACATCACCGGCTGCATTCAGGCGGTGGTCGAGCATCTGGAACTGAAACTGCGCGATGCCATGCCGCTGATGTTTGTCGCCATCACCGGCCAGGCAAGCTCGGTGTCGGTGCTGGATGCCATGGAAATTCTTGGCCCGGACCTCACGCGTTTCCGCTTGCGTCAGGCCATTGAATTGCTGGGCGGTGTATCGAAAAAGGAAACAAAAGAGTGGGAAAAGCTGCTGGCGAGCATCGCTTAAGCCGCTTTGTTGGAGGTTGTTAAGCGCTGGATATGCTGGAAGAGCAGGGTAAGTAGTTGTTCTTCCAGCATAAAAAATAAGTATGTAGGAAAAATAGTGTTGACAGCCCCAGGGCTCACGCTTAACATGCGCCCCGTCCTCGAGATGGGGCTATAGCTCAGCTGGGAGAGCGCTTGCATGGCATGCAAGAGGTCAACGGTTCGATCCCGTTTAGCTCCACCAATCTCTAAAGCCGAAAGGCTTGCCACAACCGGTTCCTGGAACGGGTTGAGTTGTTAGAAGGGTTTTGCGTCCCCTTCGTCTAGTGGCCTAGGACACCGCCCTTTCACGGCGGTAACAGGGGTTCGAGTCCCCTAGGGGACGCCACGATTTAAAAGCGCAGCACCGCAAGGCGCTGTGAGCCGAGAGGCGATAAATCTGGGGGTATAGCTCAGCTGGGAGAGCGCTTGCATGGCATGCAAGAGGTCAACGGTTCGATCCCGTTTATCTCCACCAATTTCGCAGTAAACATTGTTAGAACTGCCACGGGCCAGCTTATTGCTGGCCTTGTTTTTGAAGGTTTTGTCCCCTTCGTCTAGTGGCCTAGGACACCGCCCTTTCACGGCGGTAACAGGGGTTCGAGTCCCCTAGGGGACGCCAATTTATCCGCTCTGCGGACTTTTGAAGGGTTGCTCTTATGGAGCAGCCCTTTTGTTTTTTTGGGGCACTCCAAAATATCCGTAGGAGCTAGCTTGCTAGCGAACCCTGCAAACGCAAAAGCTTCGCTAGCAAGCTAGCTCCTACAAGGCCAACGGCCGCCATTCATGATGTTTATCTCTTCGCCCATCGCTCTCGCACGTTGCTAAACTGCCGCCTCGCCGCCATGGAGAGACGTATGAACTGGGATTTGCCGACGCCGTTTGTAATTGACCTGCAGGTGCTCGCCGACGACATCGATGGGCTTGGCCACGCCAATAACGCGGTGTATGTCAGTTGGCTTGAGCGCTGCGCGTGGCGGCATTCGCAGAGTCTGGGCCTGGACCTGAGCGAATACCGCCGTCTGGACCGCGCCATGGCGGTGGTGCGCCATGAGGTGGATTACCTGGCCAGCGCCTACGAGGGCGACGAGCTTCAGGTGGCGACCTGGATTATCGAGTCCGACCAGAAATTGCGCATGAGCCGGCATTTCCAGCTAATTCGCCCCGCTGATGGCGTCACGCTGCTGCGGGCGAAAACCACCTTTGTGTGCATCGAACTCAGCACCGGCAAGCCCAAGCGGATGCCGCCGGAATTTCTCGAAGGGTACGGTCCGGCGGTTCTTCAGCGTTGACGCGCGAACCCCATCGCGGCTAAAGCCGCTCCTACAGGGGCCGCCTTTCGGCGGGAATGACGAACACCTTCCAAACCCCCACCGTCATCCCCGCGCAGGCGGGGATCCAGAATCTCATAGGGAAATGCCGGCGCCGGGTGCTCGTCTTTGCTTTCTGCCGGAATGACGAACACCTTCCAAACCGCACCGTCATCCCCGCGCAGGCGGGGATCCAGAATTCCACAGGGGAATGCCGTCGCCGAACGCTCGTCTTCCTGTGGGAGCGGCTTTAGCCGCGATAGGCCAGACCTGCAAACGGCTAACCCCGCATCAAGGCGCCTGAGTATCAGCCGGCGACAAAAACGCCCCGGTGTCATCCACCACAATCTTGAACTCCCGCGTTTCCCCCGGCGTAAACACGGCAGACTGCGCATTGGCCGGCATATCGCTCACGCAATAGCCCGATCCGCCGCGCGAGACGCTGATCGACACCTCGCCCGGCGGCACATCGACGGCAATCGATTGCTTCGGCGCGAGCTGCGCCACCAATTGGTTTTGCACGTACAAGTCCACGGCGCAGGCGTTCGGCGCGTTGTTGTCGCGGCTGACCACCAGGCGCGCCATGGCTTCGCTGTCGGGTGCGGCGGTGAGTGGTACATCCGGCGGCGGTACCAGCGATTCGGCATTGGCGCTCGTCAGGCAAACGAGGCAGGCGAGGGCGAGCAACAGGCGGGAAATGGGCATGGACGACATCCTTTCATCGGGTTCTATGCGTTGTGACCGCATGCTGGCCAATTGAATTCACTCTCAATCATCGCCTTGCCCGGTGCCGGTCCCTACACTAGGCGCCTTTTTCGCCCGCTCTAAAGAGATTGTCGTTATGCAAATCGCCCTGGCGCCTATGGAAGGCTTGGTCGACGAAATCCTCCGTGACGTGCTGACCCAAGTGGGCGGCATCGACTGGTGCGTGACCGAATTTATCCGCGTCAGCGACCGCCTGTTGCCGGCCTCGCATATGCACAAAATGGCCCCCGAATTGCGCGACGGCGCCCGCACCCGCGCTGGCGTGCCGCTGCGGGTGCAGCTGCTGGGGTCTGATCCGGTGTGCCTGGGCGACAACGCCGCATTGGCCTGCGAGTTGGGCGCGCCGGTGCTGGATTTGAACTTCGGCTGCCCGGCCAAAACCGTGAACAAATCCCGTGGCGGCGCCATTTTGCTGAAGGAGCCGGAGCTGCTCCACGCCATCGTCAGCGAAGTGCGCCGCAGCGTGCCGGCGGCCATTCCGGTGACGGCAAAAATGCGCTTGGGCTTTGAAGTACCCGACGGCGCCCTGGATTGCGCCCGCGCCCTGGCCGACGGCGGCGCCTCGCAAATTGTCGTGCACGCCCGCACCAAGCGCGACGGCTACAAGCCACCAGCACACTGGGAATGGATTGCGCGCATTCAGGACGTGGTCAAGGTGCCGGTGTACGCCAACGGCGAAATCTGGAGCGTTGATGATTGGCGGCGCTGCCGCGAAATCAGCGGTGTTGACGACATCATGCTGGGCCGTGGACTGGTGGCGTTGCCCGACTTAGCCCGGCAAATTGCAGCGGCCCGAGCAGGGCAGGAAATCGTGCCCATGACTTGGGCTGAACTGATGCCCTTGCTGCAATCGTTCTGGCTGCAAGCCCGGGGAAAGCTGTCGCCGCGTTACGCGCCGGGTCGACTGAAACAGTGGCTCGGTCAGCTCACCCGCAACTACCCGAAGGCCATGGAATTGTTCAGCCAGATTCGCCGGGAAAGCGATTGCGTGCGGATTGATGAGTTGCTGCACGTCAGTTTCGTAGGAGCCGGCTTGCTGGCGAACCCTGCTGACGAAGAGCTTCGCCAGCAAGCTGGCTCCTACGGGATGGGTGTTTAACTGCCGCTCGTCGGTCCCCCTTGAAAATAATCAGCCTGTCCTTATCTAGCGGTTACGGGATGCCGAAGTCGGGTCCCGGACTTAACCACTTGCTGATTTTTTCAGGAGAGCAACACCATGAGTACTGCATTTTCCCTGGCTCCGCTGTTCCGTAGCTCCGTTGGCTTCGACCGTTTCAACGACCTGTTTGAAACCGCCATGCGCAACGATCAGGGCAGTTCGTATCCACCCTATAACGTGGAAAAACACGGTGACGACCAGTACCGCATCGTGGTCGCTGCAGCTGGCTTCCAAGACGAAGACCTGGAGCTGCAAGTCGAGCGCGGCGTGCTGACCGTAAGCGGCGGCAAACGGGCTGACGCCAACAAAGAAGTCACCTACCTGCACCAGGGCATTGCCCAGCGTGCGTTCAAGTTGTCGTTCCGTCTGGCTGACCATATCGAGGTCAGAAGCGCTGACCTGGCCAACGGCCTGCTGAGCATCGAGCTTGAGCGCGTAGTGCCGGAAGAAGCCAAGCCAAAACGCATCCCGATTGCGGGTTCGCGTCCGGCGTTGAATAGCTGATCGCAACCCCTGCGCGGGGTGACATCAGCAAGACAAGGGCGCCCCAGGGCGCCCTTGTCATGTCTGCCTTACGGCCGTTTCACCGCCGGTGGCAGCAGGGCACGGAAGTCGGCCAGTGGCACGGGGCGGCTGTACAAGTAGCCCTGATAGAAGTGGCAACCTTCCTTGAGCAGGAAATCCAGCTGGTCTTGCTGCTCCACGCCCTCGGCAATCATTTCCAGTCCCAGGCTGCGCGCCATGGCCACAATCGCGCGGATGATCTCGGCGTCGTTGGGGTCATTGGTGGCGTCGCGCACGAACGATTGGTCAATTTTCAGCACGTCTACCGGCAGGCGCTTGAGGTAAGTGAGCGACGAATAGCCCGTGCCGAAATCGTCCATGGCAAAGGTCACGCCGATTTTTTTCAGGCGCAGCATTTTGGCGATGGTGTCGTCGATGTTTTGAATCACTATGCCTTCGGTGATTTCCAGCTTGAGCATCGAATGCGGCAGTTCGCTGTCGCGCAGGCTGTTGGAAACCCGTTCGACAAAGTTGTTCTGGCGAAACTGCAGCGGGCTGATGTTCACGCACAAGCTGAAGTTGTCAGCGTTGATCAGCCCGTCAGCCAACAAGCGGGCGCAGGCGTGGCAGGCTTCCGCCATCACCCAGCCGCCGACTTCCAGAATCAGACCGCTTTCTTCCAGCACATGAATAAACTGCGCCGGCGACTGCGGCCCGAGCGTCGGGTGGCTCCAACGCAATAGCGCCTCGGCGCCGATGATGGCGCCGTTGCGGGCGTCGACTTGTGGCTGGAAGTGCAGGTTGAATTCGCCGCGCACCAGCGCCTGGCGCAAATCGTTTTCCAGGCGCAGGCGCTCGCTGGCCGCTTCTTGCATGCTCTTGCGGAACATTTGAATGGCGTTGCGGCCGGAATCCTTGGCGCGATACAGCGCAATGTCCGCGCGCTTGAGCAGGTCCGCAGGGGTGTTGCCGTGGTCGGGAATCAGCGCGATGCCCATGCTCGGCGTCACTTGCAGGCGGTGGCTGTCGAGCAGCATCGGCTCGGCCAGCAGCTTGCGCAGCTTGTCGGCGATCTGCCGCACTTGGCGCATCACTTCCGAGCGCTTGCCTTCCAGGCCGGAGAGCAGCACCACAAATTCGTCGCCGCCCAGACGCGCCACGGTGTCTTCCTGGCGCACGCTGGCCTCCAGGCGCGCGGTGACCATTTTCAGCACCGAGTCGCCGACCGGATGGCCCAGCGAGTCGTTGATGTGTTTGAAGTGGTCGAGGTCTAGAAACAGCAGCGCACCGCGCAGGTCGTGGCGGGTGAGCAGGGCGATCTGCTGGGTCAGCCGGTCCATCAGCAAGGCGCGGTTGGGCAGGTTGGTCAGCGGGTCGTGGTAGGCCAAGTGCTGAATCTGCGCATGGGCTTTTTTCAGTTCGTCGATGTCGCGCGCCGTGAGCAGCAGGCAGCTCTGGCCGTTGAGGTCGATAGGCTCCACCGACACTTCCACCTGTTTGAGCGTGCCGTCGCGGTGGCGGCCAAGCATTTCCAGGTGATGCACCCGACCGTCGCGCTCCAGCAGCTCAACCAGGCGCTCGCGCTCGCTGGGCTTGGCCCAGACGTTGAGGTCTTCGGGGGTGCGGCCAATCACTTCGTCCGGGCGGAAGCCGGTGAGGCGGAAGAAGCCCTCGTTCACTTCGATATAGCGGCCTTCTTGGCGCTCGGTGATGGTGATGGCGTCGGGGCTTGAGTGAAACGCCTTGGCGAATTTCTCTTCACTGGCCTTGAGCGCGGCTTGCGCCTGCTGGCGCTCGGTGATGTTGCGGAAGGTCGTGGTGATGCACAACTGACGGTCGACGTTGATATAGCGGCTCGACACCGCGCAGGTCAGCTCTTCGCCGCTGTGTGTGAAGTAACGCGCCTCGACGTTGTTCAGTTCCTTGTTCTGCCGCAACTGGGCCCCGAGGCGCTCACGAACGTCCGGATCGGCCCAGAAGCGGATCTCCTTGGCACTTTTGCCCGTGATGTCTTCGGCCTTCCAGCCGAAGGTGCTGGAAAAGCTTGGGTTGACCTCGATAAACACGCCGTCCACTACGCGCGAGACGCAAATCGGGTCGGGACTGGCCTGGAACAGCGTGGAGAACTTTTCTTCGGACGCAGCCAGGCGCTGAACGCGCTGCACCCGCTCGCTGATGTCCATCAGAATGCCGACCATGCGCAGCGGCTGGCCGTCGTTGTCGCGATACAGCTTGGCGGTGCTCTCCAGATAATGAACTTCACCGTTAGCGAACTGGGAGCTGTAGGTGATCTGGTAATCCTTGCGTTCGCCCTCGACCACGTCGCGATACGCCTGGCGCATGGCGTGCTGCTCAGCTTCAGGCACGCTGCCGAAAAAGCTGGCGAAGCTGCCGTGATACGGCTCGTTGGCCATGCCATGCAACTGCGAAGCGCGGGGCGAGCCGTACAGCATGTTGCTCGGAATGTGCCAGTCCCAGGTGCCGAGTTCCGCTGATTCCAGGGCTAGCGAAAGTCGCTCGCGGCTGTCGCGCAGTTCCTGTTCCTGCTCGCGCTGCTGGGTGATGTTGCGCATCGACAACACCAGGCAGGGCCGACCATCCAGCTCGATCTTGCCGCCGAACACCACATTGATGCTTTGCCGGCCGGCGCGGTCGTGCAGCACGATTTCCAGCTGCTCAATGCGGCCTTTCTGTTCCAGGGTTTCGAGCATGCGCCCGCGGTCATCGATGTTGTGCCACAAGCCTAATTGCACCGACGTTCGGCCCAGCGCCTCGGCAGCGCTCCAGCCGAACTGCGCCTCGAAGCCTGGGTTCACTTCAATAAATTCGCCGGTCGGGTGGTCAGTAATCACCACGGCATCGGGCGTGTTGCGAAAGGCTTTGGCGAATTTGTCTTCGTTGGCCCGCAACGCCTGCTCGCGGCGCTTGTGCTCGCTGAGGTCGAGAAAGGTGCTGAGGATAAAACTCTGGTCTTCCAGCTCGATCAGTTGGCTGGATAAGCGCCCGTCCAACACACGGCCGTCTTGTGTGCGTAGCTGCACTTCGTGGCTTACGGGTTCGATGGTTTGCGTCAGGTCGAGCAAATATTGCTCGTGCTGCGCGGCGTCGGCCCACAATTTAAGCTCGCCCACCGACCGCCCAATGCACGCCTCGGGCGCCCAGCCAAACAGGGTTTCGAAGTGCTGATTGGTGGCGATGAGCACGTTGTCTTCATAACGCACCAACAAAATCACGTCGGGGCTGAGGTGGAACAGGCTGGCGAAGCGTTGCTCGGAGGCGCGCAAGGCGTGCTCGCGCTCTTGCTGTTCAGTGACGTCGCGAATCACGCCCATCATGCTTGGCTTGCCGTTATCGTCGTGCTGCAGGCTGCCGGAAATTTCCAGCCAGTGCAGGCTGCCGTCGGGCCAGCGAATGCGGTGGCGAAAGGCGCGGGTAGTGGGCAAACCGCTGATGGCTTCCTGGAACAGGGTCTGAACCGTGTCGCGCTCGTCTTCGGGTATCAGCGAGAAGTAGTCGACCGGTTGGCGCACCGGGCGGTTGGGGTCGAGGCCGAAAATCGCCTGGGCACCGCGCGACCAGTTGATACGGCCGGTTTCCAGTTCCCAGTGCCAGGCGCCGAGGCGCGCGCCATTGAGTGCGGCGAGCAGGCGCGGTGCGTCTTGCCAGGCTTGTTCCCGTTCGACCGGGTCGGACACAGGAATATGCGGCCGTGGCGGCAGGGAATCAGATGGTTTGGGCATAAATGCCCCATTCGATGGAGGGGTACGACGCGGTTACATGCAAGCGGGGTGGGGTCATGGGCTCGCCCTTCTTATCATTATGTGTAGCACGTTAGCGTCTGCCTGCCCGCTTAGGCAAGACGCCACTATTGATCGCTGCGCGGCGTTTCTTCGCGTTGG
The DNA here is from genome assembly GCF_979258585.1 of Pseudomonas sp. AC136. Lineage (NCBI taxonomy): Bacteria > Pseudomonadati > Pseudomonadota > Gammaproteobacteria > Pseudomonadales > Pseudomonadaceae > Pseudomonas > Pseudomonas sp. AC136. The sequence continues at coordinate 1,321,210 of NZ_OZ409865.1, read as the reverse complement.
GCGTCCAGCAGCGCCATAAACGCTTTGGCTGCGTTAGACAGGGTTCGTTCGGTATGAAAGATGTAGCCCAATTGGCGACGCAACTGAATGCCCGGAATAGGCAGGCGCGCCACTTGGTCATCGAGCATGGTGCGCGGCAATACGCTCCAGGCCAGGCCGATGGAGACCATCATCTTGATGGTCTCCAGGTAGTTGGTGCTCATGCCGATATTGGGCGTCAGGCTCTGTTCGGCAAACAGCTTGCTGACGATGCGGTTGGTAAACGTGTTTTCGCCCGGAAATACCGCGGGGTGCTCGGCGATGGCCTTGAGGTTGATTTTCTTCAGCCGCGCCAGTGGGTGCTCGGGGGCGGCGACGAAATCCAGCGGGTCGTCCCACACGGGTACGGCACGCACCGGGGCGTGCGTTTGCGGCGCCAGGGTAATCACCGCCACCTCGGCACGGCCATGGAGGATTTCCTCATAGGCCACTTCCGAGTCCATAAACTGAATATCCAACGCAACCTGCGGATAGGCGCGGGTAAAGGCGCGCAGCAGCGACGGCAGGCGGTGCAGGCCGATGTGATGGCTGGTGGCCAAGGTCAGCCGGCCACTGATTTCGCCATTGAGGTTGCTCAGCGCACGGCGCGTATCATCCAGCACGTTGAGAATCTGATACGCACGCGGCAGCAGGGCGCGGCCCGCTTCGGTCAGGCTCACCTCGCGGCCAAGGCGGTCGAACAGGCGCATGTCCAACTGCTGCTCCAGGCTGGCGATGCGTTTGCTGATGGCCGGTTGGGTGAGGTGTAGACGCTCGCCGGCGCCGGAGAAGCTGGCGGTTTCGGCGATGGCGATAAAGGCGTTGAGGTTGGCCAGATCCATACTGGGATTCCACTTGGTTATCCAAAGTATGAAAAATATGAATTTGAGTTATTTAAAGCAAGTCCTTACGATCCAACCCCATAAGCAGAAGGGTTATTCGGACAGGGGCAAACGCTCAGCCGACAAGGCCCAAACGCAAACCTGATGAGGAATAACTGATGGCCGGCAAGACGCTCTACGACAAACTTTGGGAAGCGCACGAGGTAAAACGGCGTGACGATGGCTCGTCGCTGATCTACATCGACCGCCACATCCTTCACGAAGTGACGTCGCCGCAAGCGTTTGAAGGTCTGCGTCTGGCCGGGCGCAAACCGTGGCGCATTGACGCCAACATCGCCACCCCGGACCACAACGTGCCGACCACGCTCACCGAGCGCAAAGGCGGCATCGCGGCCATCGCTGACGAAGTGTCGCGCATTCAGGTGCAAACCCTGGACGACAACTGCGACGAATTCGGCATTCTCGAATTCAAAATGAACGACATCCGTCAGGGCATCGTTCACGTCGTCGGCCCGGAGCAGGGCGCTACCTTGCCGGGCATGACCGTGGTGTGCGGCGACTCGCACACCTCGACCCACGGCGCGTTCGGCGCGCTGGCCCACGGCATCGGTACCTCGGAGGTCGAGCACGTGCTCGCCACCCAGTGCCTGGTGGCCAAGAAAATGAAAAACATGCAAGTGCGCGTCGAAGGCCAGTTGCCGTTCGGCGTGACTGCCAAAGACATCGTGCTGGCCGTGATCGGCAAAATAGGCACCGCAGGCGGCAACGGCCACGCGTTGGAATTTGCCGGCAGCGCCATCCGCGATTTGTCGATCGAAGGGCGCATGACCATCTGCAACATGTCCATCGAAGCCGGCGCCCGCGTGGGCTTGGTGGCTGCCGATGAGAAAACCGTCGCCTACATTCAGGGCCGTCCGTTCGCACCGAAAGGCGCCGATTGGGACGCCGCTGTTGAGGCCTGGAAAGACTTGGTTTCCGATGACGACGCTGTGTTCGACACCGTGGTCGAACTCAACGCCGCCGACATTCAGCCGCAAGTGACCTGGGGCACCTCGCCGGAAATGGTGTTGCCGGTTGACGCCAACGTGCCGGACCCGAGTAAAGAGTCCGACCCGGTGAAAAAAGACTCCATCGAACGTGCGCTGAAATACATGGGTTTGGCCGCCAACCAGGCGATCACTGATATCCAGCTCGACCGCGTGTTCATTGGTTCGTGCACCAACTCCCGTATCGAAGACTTGCGCGCTGCTGCCGTGGTCGCCAAAGGCCGCAAAGTGGCCTCGACCATCAAGCAGGCGATGGTGGTGCCGGGCTCCGGTCTGGTGAAAGCGCAGGCCGAAGAAGAAGGGCTGCACACCATTTTCCTCGAAGCCGGTTTTGAATGGCGCGAACCAGGCTGCTCCATGTGCCTGGCGATGAACCCGGACAAACTCGGCAGCGGCGAGCATTGCGCCTCCACCTCCAACCGCAACTTCGAAGGCCGTCAGGGCGCCGGTGGGCGCACTCACCTGGTGAGCCCGGCCATGGCCGCCGCCGCTGCGGTAACCGGCCGCTTTATCGACGTTCGCGAATTGACCCAGGCTTGAGGACCAGCACATGAAAGCGTTTACCCAGCACACCGGCCTGGTCGCTCCTTTGGATCGCGCCAACGTCGACACTGACCAGATCATCCCCAAGCAATTCTTGAAATCGATCAAGCGCACCGGTTTTGGTCCGAACCTGTTCGACGAGTGGCGTTACCTGGATGTCGGGCAGCCGAACCAGGACAACTCCACGCGCCCGATCAACAAAGACTTCGTGCTCAACCACCCGCGCTACCAAGGCGCCAGCGTATTGCTCGCTCGCGAAAACTTTGGCTGCGGCTCGAGCCGCGAGCACGCCCCGTGGGCACTGGAAGAGTACGGTTTTCGCGCCATCATCGCGCCGAGCTATGCCGACATCTTCTTCAACAACAGCTTCAAGAACGGCTTGCTGCCGATCATCTTGCCGGAAGCGGAAGTGGACGAGCTGTTCGACCTGGTGGAAGCCAACGTCGGCTACCAACTGAGCGTCGACCTGGCCGCGCAAACCGTGACCCGTGCCGATGGCAAAGTGATTGGCTTCGACGTCGATGCCTTTCGCAAACACTGCCTGTTGAACGGTCTGGACGATATCGGTTTGACCTTGCAGGACGCAGCGGCGATCAGCACGTTTGAAACCAAGCACCGCGCTTCGCAACCGTGGTTGTTTCGCGATTAAAGGCTGAACCTGTAGGAGAGGCTTCAGCCTCGATTCCTGGAAACGGGGAATCAAGCGCATCGAGGCTAAAGCCTCTCCCACAGAAAGCGCTCCGCACATAGAAGGACGTATCCATGACCAGCAACGCCCACGCTCAAGTCGTACAGAAACAATTCGGTGAACAGGCTGCCGCCTACCTGAGCAGTGCTGTGCACGCCCAAGGTCCTGAATTCGCTCTGCTACAGGCCGAGCTGGCCGGTCATGAGACGGCGCGGGTGCTGGATTTGGGTTGTGGTGCCGGGCACGTCAGTTTTTATGCCGCGCCACTGGTACGCGAAGTGGTGGCCTACGACCTGTCGGAGAAAATGCTCGACGTGGTCAACCACGCTGCTGCCGAGCGCGGGCTGAGCAACATCCGCACCCAGCACGGCGCCGCCGAACAGCTGCCGTTCGCGGATGGCGAATTCGATTTCGTCTTCAGCCGTTATTCGGCGCACCACTGGAGCGACGTCGGCCAGGCGTTGCGCGAAGTGCGGCGTGTATTGAAGCCGGGCGGGGTGGCGGCGTTTATCGACGTGATGTCGCCGGGCAAGCCGCTGCTCGACACCTATTTGCAAACCGTGGAAGTGCTGCGCGACACCAGCCATGTGCGCAACTACGCTGCCAGCGAATGGCTGCGCTTTATCAGCGATGCCGGCCTGCACACCCGCAGCTACAGCCGCCAGCGTTTGCAGCTGGAATACAGCTCGTGGGTGGAACGCATGCGCACGCCGCCAACCTTGCGCGTCGCGATTCGCGAACTGCAGCAAGCGATGGGCGCGGAAGTGCGTGAGTATTTCGAGATTGGTGAAGACGGTACGTTTAGTACGGATGTGTTGGTGGTTTGGGCTGAGAAGTAGGGCGTTGGGTTAAGGCTGCTGAGTCTTTGCGCGCAGTAAAGACGCAGATGCCTGTCTCACCGCCGTCACTCCCGCGCAGGCGGGACTCCAGAGTCGTTCAGGAGGCGGTGCTCGACGAGGCATTCTGGATTTCGAATCGTCGAACCGCCGCTTTCGCGGGAATGACGGAAATAGGTCAACCACCACCGTCATCCTCGCGAAGGCGGCGGTCCGACGATTCGGGATCCAGGCTCGTTCAGCAGACGGTGTTCGACTTGGATTCTGGATTCCCGCCTTCGCGGGAATGACGGAGTTGGGTCAGATGGCACCGTCATTCCCGCGAAAGCGGCGGTTCGACGATTCGAAATCCAGAATGTAACGACGGGCGCTGTCGCTTGAAGGAGTCTGGATCTTCCCCCTTTCACGCAAAAAACGATGGTGGTTTTTAAGGTTTTTGTACGACGCGCCCCAAAGCCCGTCCATTTATTAATTTGAGGAACCTATGAGCAAGCAAATCCTGATTCTCCCCGGCGATGGCATCGGCCCTGAAATCACCGCTGAAGCGGTGAAAGTTCTCGAGCTGGCCAACGAAAAATTCCAGCTGGGTTTTGAATTCAGTGAAGACGTCATCGGCGGCGCTGCCATCGACAAGTACGGCGTGCCGTTGGCTGACGAAACCCTGGCCCGCGCCCAAGCTGCGGACGCCATCTTGCTGGGCGCTGTCGGCGGCCCGAAATGGGACAAGATCGAGCGCGACATTCGCCCTGAGCGCGGCCTGCTGAAAATCCGTTCCGCCCTGGGTCTGTTCGCCAACCTGCGTCCGGCCATTCTGTACCCGCAACTGGCTGACGCCTCGTCGCTCAAGCGCGACATCGTTGCGGGCCTGGATATTCTGATCGTCCGTGAGTTGACCGGCGGCATCTACTTCGGCGCGCCGCGCGGTACCAAGCAATTGGAAAACGGCGAGCGTTTCGCCTTTGACACCCTGCCGTACAGCGAAAGCGAGATTCGCCGTATCGCTCGTGTCGGTTTCGACATGGCGCGCGTGCGCGGCAAGAAGTTGTGCTCGGTAGACAAAGCCAACGTGCTGGCTTCGAGCCAACTGTGGCGCGAAGTGGTTGAAGAGGTGGCCAAGGATTACCCGGACGTCGAACTCAGCCATATGTACGTCGATAACGCCGCCATGCAACTGGTGCGAGCGCCCAAGCAATTTGACGTGCTGGTAACCGACAACATGTTCGGCGACATTCTGTCGGATGAGGCTTCCATGCTGACCGGTTCTATCGGCATGCTGCCGTCCGCCTCGCTGGATGCCAACAACAAGGGCATGTACGAGCCGTCTCACGGTTCGGCCCCGGACATCGCGGGCCAAGGCATTGCCAACCCGTTGGCGACCATTCTCTCGGTGTCGATGCTGCTGCGTTACAGCTTCAACCAAAACGCTGCGGCCGATGCCATTGAGAAAGCGGTTGGCGTGGTGCTGGACCAAGGCCTGCGCACCGGTGACATCTGGTCGGAAGGCTGCAAAAAGGTCGGCACCCGTGAAATGGGCGATGCCGTGGTAAAGGCGCTGCGTGAACTGTAAATAGCGGCGCCAAGCAACAACCGCTTTCGGGGTCGCACGGGCGACATCAACTCGGTTACTCTCTGCGACCCCCTCGAAAGCGGGGGTTCGTATTCATGTTTTCTTAAGGTGTAGTTGCGATGAAGCGTGTAGGTCTGATCGGTTGGCGCGGGATGGTCGGTTCCGTACTCATGCAGCGGATGCTCGAAGAGCAGGATTTCGACTTGATCGAACCGGTGTTCTTCACTACCTCCAATGTCGGCGGCCAAGGCCCGGCTGTGGGTAAAGACATTGCGCCGCTCAAAGACGCTTACAGCATTGAAGAGCTCAAAGGCCTCGATGTGATCCTGACCTGCCAGGGCGGCGACTACACCAGCGAAGTATTCCCCAAGCTGCGCGAAGCGGGCTGGAACGGTTACTGGATCGACGCGGCGTCCTCGCTGCGTATGGACGATAACTCGGTGATCGTGCTCGACCCGGTGAACCGCAAGGTCATCGACCAGGCGCTGGACGCCGGCACCAAAAACTACATCGGCGGCAACTGCACCGTCAGCTTGATGCTGATGGCGTTGGGCGGCTTGTTCGAAGCCGGTCTGGTGGAGTGGATGAACGCCATGACCTACCAGGCGGCCTCGGGCGCCGGTGCGCAGAACATGCGCGAGCTGATCAAACAAATGGGCGCCACCCACGCCGCTGTCGCTGATGAACTGGCCAACCCGGCCAGCGCCATCCTCGACATCGACCGCAAAGTGGCCGAAGCCATGCGCGGCGACGCGTTCCCTACCGAAAACTTCGGTGTGCCATTGGCCGGCAGCCTGATTCCGTGGATCGACAAGGAATTGCCCAACGGCCAAAGCCGCGAAGAGTGGAAGGGCCAGGCCGAGACCAACAAGATTCTGGGCCGCTTCAAGAGCCCGATTCCGGTCGACGGCATCTGCGTTCGTATCGGCGCCATGCGTTGCCACAGCCAGGCGCTGACCCTGAAGCTGAACAAAGACGTGCCGCTGAGCGACATCGAAGGCCTGATCAGCCAACACAACCCTTGGGTAAAACTGGTGCCAAACCAGCGTGAGCTGAGCATCAAGGAACTGACCCCGACTGCTGTGACCGGCACCCTGACCGTTCCGGTTGGTCGTCTGCGCAAGCTGAACATGGGTTCGCAGTACCTGGGCGCCTTCACCGTGGGCGACCAACTGCTGTGGGGCGCCGCCGAACCGCTGCGCCGCATGCTGCGGATTCTGCTGGAGCGTTAATCGCCGCACCCCTTCTTCTATAAAGAAGGGAAGGGCGCACAGATAGTCGATGTAAAAAAACAGCCTTGGAGCGCACGGGTTAACGCCTGTGCAATACCAAGGCTGTTTTTTTATGTGCGGGCGGGTACAGTGCCGCTCCCCGGGTTACACCCGGCGTTCAACAGAGGTAGCAGCATGAGCCAGACTTTCGATATCGCCATCATTGGCGCCACCGGCACCGTCGGCGAAACCCTTGTTCAAGTGCTTGAAGAGCGCGAATTTCCTATTGGCAGCTTGCAGCTGCTGGCCAGCATTGAATCGGCCGGCGCGTCGGTGCCGTTTCGTGGCAAAAACGTGCGGGTGCGTGAGGTCGAGAAATTCGATTTCGCTCAGGTGCAGCTGGTGTTTTTCGCCGCCGCCGAGCAGGTCACCCATAGTTTTGTCGCGCGTGCCCAGGCCGCCGGTTGCCATTTGATCGACTTGTCCGGCGCGCTGCCAGCCGCCGAGGCGCCGCTGCTGGTGCCCGAGGCCAATGCCGATGTGTTGAAACAGCTTAAAGCGCCATTCCAGATCAGCAGCCCGAGTCCTTGCGTGATTGCCTTGGCCGTCGCGCTGGCGCCTTTGCGCGCGGTGTTGGATATCCAACGGGTGACCACGACGGCATGTCTGGCAATTTCGAGTGTCGGTCGGGAAGGGGTGTCGGAACTCGCCCGACAAACAGCGGAATTGCTAAATGTGCGTCCGCTGGAGCCGCGCTTCTTTGATCGTCAGGTGGCTTTCAACGTATTGGCGCAGGTGGGTAAGCCGGATGCCAGTGGTTTCAGCCGCGTAGAGAAGCGCCTGGTTGAAGAGCTGAAAGCGGTGATGGCCAAGGCAGACCTCAAGGTGTCCGCCACCTGCGTGCTCGCGCCAGTGTTTTTCGGCGACAGCCTGAGCGTTTCATTGCAGTGTTCGAACGCCGTGGATGTGGCTGCCGTGAACGCCGCTTTGGAAGCGGCTGAGGGTATCGAGCTGGTGGAAGAGGGCGATTATCCGACCGTGGTCGGGGACGCCGTTGGCCAGGATGTGATCTATGTCGGACGGGTTCGTGCTGGATTCGACGATTTGTCCGAACTCAATTTGTGGATTGCGTCTGATAATGTGCGCAAAGGCGCCGCTCTGAACGCTGTGCAAATTGCTGAGTTATTGATAAAACACTATCTGTAAAAGATACTTACCTAGAAATTTGAAGAATCATTCTAGCTTGGCCTATCTTGGTACAACCGGGGGCTGAGCTGTTGTTGGTTGGGGAGCCGCCGCAAGGCGGAACAGGCAGCAACTGTAATAAGACCCTCTCGCAGTTCGAGAAGAAAGATAAAACAAGGGATATCGCTATGGCTCGGGTTCGCAAACTGGTGCTGGCAATCGCGGCTGCTTCGGCGCTGACGTCCGGTATGGCGCACGCGTTGGGGCTCGGGGAAGTGACCCTGAAGTCGGCGCTGAATCAGCCATTGGACGCAGAAATCGAACTCGTCGAAGTTCGGGATCTGGCTTCTAACGAGGTGGTTCCGAATCTGGCATCCCCTGAAGAATTCAATAAAGCCGGTATTGACCGTCAATACTTTCTAACTGATCTCAAGTTCACGCCGGTGCTCAAGCCTAATGGCAAGAGCGTTATTCGCGTGACTTCCAGCAAACCGGTTCGCGAGCCTTACTTGAACTTCCTGGTGGAAGTGCTTTGGCCAAGCGGCCGCGTGATGCGCGAATACACCCTGCTGCTCGATCCGCCGCTTTATTCCCCACAAACTGCCGCCGCTGCCGCGCCCAAGCCGCCTGTGGCTGCGCCGGCTGCCAAACCAGCCAGCAAGCCAGCCGCCGTTGCGCCTACAGCACGTCCAGCCGCACCGGTCGCCGCTGCGCCTGCGCCATCGGCACCTGCCGCCCGCCCGGCAACGCCTGCGCCAGTTCCGGCACCTGCCGCCGCACCGGCTGGGAAAGTGGCCGACGACACCTACAAAACCACCTCCAGCGACACGCTGTGGGAAGTCGCCCAGCGCACCCGCTCCGGTGGCTCGGTGCACCAGGCCATGTTGGCCATTCAGGATCTCAACCCTGATGCCTTCGTCGACGGCAACATCAACCGCATGAAAAGCGGCCAGGTGCTGCGCCTGCCGGACGATCAACAGATCAAATCGCGCTCGCAGAGCGAAGCGATTGCCCAGGTGGCGTCGCAGAACACCGCTTGGCGTGAGCGCCGCAGCGTAGCCGCCACTGGCGCTCGCCAGCTGGACGCCACCAAACGCGACACCGCTGGCGCCGCGCCTGCGAAAACCGACGACAAAGACAGCCTCAAGCTGTTGTCCGGTGATGCCGGTAAAGCCACTCGCGGCGCTGACAAAGGCACCGGTGCCGACACCAAGGCCCTCAACGACAAACTGGCAGTCACCAAAGAAAGCCTGGATTCCACTCGCCGTGAGAACGACGAGCTGAAGAGCCGCATGGGCGACCTGCAAAGCCAGGTCGACAAGCTCAACCGCCTGCTCCAGCTCAAAGACAGCCAGATGGCCAAGTTGCAGGCCGATCTGGCTGCCAAAGCCAAACAGCCAGCCGCAGCAGCTGCGGGCTCTTCGACGGCAACGGCAACGCCGAGCGCTTCGGCCACCCCGGCCGCACCGGCCAAAGTCGAAACGCCTGCTCCAGCCACCGCCCCGAGCGCCGCTGCGCCAGCACCTGCACCGGCACCGACCGTGGACGCCGCCAAGCCAGCTGAAACCACACCAGCGGCCCCGGCTGCAACTCCTGCAACCCCAGCGCCGGCTGCGAACGCAAGCGGCGAGACCGACTACAACTACAGCGAAGAACCGGCCGAGAAATCAGCTGCTGAAGCCGCCAAAACCCCAGCCGAAGCCGCAACGGCGCCAGCGCCAATGCCCAAGCCAGCCGAAGCTCCGGCCAAGCCGAAGCCCGCTGTCGTGTCCGCGCCTGAGCCAGCCGAAGAAACCAGCTTCGTCGATGACCTGATGGCCAACCCGATGATGCTTGGCATCGCTGGCGGTGGCGCGCTGTTGTTGCTGCTGATCGGCTTGATGGTGCTGTCGCGCCGCAATGCGCAGAAAGAAGCTGCACTGCACAACGAGATTCACATCCACGAAGAGCAAAGCCCGTTCGACAACGATCTGGATACCCCAGATACCTCGTTCGCCGGCCTGGACGACGCCACCGACGACAACTTCGCACCGGTCAAAGAGGAGCGCGTGACCGCGCAAACCGGTGACGTGCTCGGCGAAGCCGACATCTACATCGCCTACGGTCGCTTCACTCAGGCTGCCGAGCTGCTGCAAGACGCCATCAACAACGAACCGCACCGCGCGGATCTGCGCTTGAAACTGATGGAAGTGCAAGCCGAGCTGGGCGACCAGGAAGGCTTTGCTCGTCAAGAGCGTGAGCTGAACGAAATCGGCGGCGCCCACAGCGAAGTTGAACAGCTGAAATCCCGCTACCCAGGCATGGGCGCTGCGGCACTCGGCGCGTTCGCTGGCGTAATGGCTGCCTCGGCGCTTGATAACCACAACGATGATTTCAACAACAGCGACGCTGACAACTTCAGCCTCGACGACCTGACCCTCGACGAACCTGCGCCACTGGCGGCTCAGCCAGCCGACGACATGGACTTGAGCCTGGACGACCTGGAAGCTGAACTGGATCGTGACCTGAACGCCGCCGGCAACGACTCGCTGAACGACTTCGGTGATCTGAGCCTGGACGACGAGCTGGCGCTGTCTTCGACTACTAGCCCAGCCGCCAGCGGCATGAGCGACCTGGACTTCGACCTGAGCCTGGACGACACCCCAAGCACCACCAGCAACGCCGCTCTCAGCGACGATCTGGCCGACTTCAGCCTGGATCTGGACGAGCCGAAAGCCAGCGCCACCAGCGAAGAAGACGACTTCCTGCTGAGCCTGGACGACGACCTCAACAGCACCACGAGCAGCAATGATTTCGCTGATCTGAACTTGGAGCCTGACGCTACTCCAGAGCTGCACGCTGGCTTGGACGCCGAGCACGAGCTGCCAGCCGACTTCGACCTGTCGCTGGCTGACGATGAGCCAAGCGCACCGGTATCCAACGAAACGTTCGCCGCCAAACTGGACGAAGTGACTGCCGAGCTGGATCAGATGAATGACAAGCTGGACCTCCCAGAAGAAGACGACTTCGACTCGTTGATCGCTCCAGCTGCTAGCCCATCGGTGGCCAACCTGGACGCCGACGATGACTTCGACTTCCTCTCCGGTACCGACGAAACCGCCACCAAGCTCGATCTGGCCCGCGCCTACATCGACATGGGTGACTCCGAAGGCGCCCGCGACATCCTCGACGAAGTGATCAGCGAAGGCACCGACGTTCAACAACAGGAAGCGCGCGAGCTGATCGCCCGTATCGTCTGATTAATGACTGAAGCAATACCCACAGCGGCGGCCGAAATGGCCGCCGTTGGCTTTTCCAGAATTGCCCTTGGCGTTGAGTACAAAGGCTCCCGTTACCGTGGCTGGCAGCGCCAGGCCTCGGGTGTGGCGACTGTCCAGGAAGAACTGGAAAAAGCCCTGTCGCGGGTCGCCGATTCGCCGGTCACGCTGCTGTGTGCGGGCCGCACCGACGCTGGTGTTCACGCCTGCGGGCAGGTCGTGCACTTCGACACCCAAGCCGAGCGCAGCCTCAAAGCCTGGGTGATGGGCGCCAATATCAACTTGCCCCATGACATCAGCGTGACGTGGGCCAAGGTGATGCCGGCGCACTTTCACGCCCGCTTCAAAGCCATCGCCCGGCGCTACCGCTACGTCATTTACAACGACCAGATCCGACCGGCGCATTTGGGTGAGGAGATCACCTGGAACCACCGGCCGCTGAACATCGAGCGCATGCGCGAAGCGGCTCAGTATTTGGTCGGTGAGCATGACTTCAGCGCCTTCCGCGCCGGCCAATGCCAAGCGAAATCGCCGATTAAAAAGATGCACCACCTTCGTGTGACGCAGCACGGCAAAATGATTGTGCTGGACCTGCGCGCCAACGCCTTTCTGCACCACATGGTGCGCAACATTGCCGGCGTGCTGATGACCATTGGCGCGGGCGAGCGGCCGGTTGAGTGGATGAAAGAGGTGCTGGAGTCGCGTATTCGCCGCACCGGCGGGGTGACGGCGCATCCGTTTGGCTTGTACCTGGTGCAGGTCGAATACCCCGCGGAGTTTGTGTTGCCGGAGCGCTATATCGGGCCGCATTTCCTCTCGGGTCTGCCGGACCTTGGCTGACGCCTGCCGATTGCCTTTGCTACCATTCCAGGCCTTGTGTTCAACAGCCGGTTATTCAGGTGTCTGCCGTGTCCGTCGTTCGTAGCAAAATCTGTGGCATCACCCGCCTTGAAGACGCACTCGCGGCCATCGAGGCGGGCGCCGACGCGTTGGGTTTCGTGTTCTTCGCCAACAGCCCGCGGGCGATGACGGCAGAGCGAGCCGCCGCCATCATCGCCGCGCTGCCGCCATTCGTGACCACGGTCGGGCTATTCGTTGATATGCCGCGCACTGAGTTGGAAGCCTTGCTGCAACAGGTGCCGCTGGACCTTCTGCAATTCCATGGCGACGAAACGGCAGCCGATTGCGCCGGTTATGGCCGCCCGTATGTCAAAGCCCTGCGGGTGCGTACCGGCGATGACGTTGCGTCAATGATCGCGCGCTACCCCGAGGCTTCAGGCATTCTGCTGGACACTTTTGTCGCCGGCATCCCGGGTGGCACCGGTGAAGCGTTTGATTGGGCGTTGGTGCCAAAGCAGGCGAGCAAGCCGATTATCCTGGCCGGTGGGCTGACGCCTGAGAATGTGCGCGCCGCGATTGAACAAGTGCAACCGTATGCCGTGGATGTAAGCGGCGGGGTAGAGCAGAGCAAAGGCATTAAAAGTACGTCGAAAGTGCAGGCGTTTATCCGCGCCGTAAAGGGGGCGTGAAACGCCCGCCAGGCATGTGACGGCTGGCCATCGCGTGCCGTCCATAACCCTGTCGCTGCGCAAGGCGCGTGAACTTCGCCGGTTCGTTGCGGTTAAACCCATACGGCAATGAGCGGCATCAGCGGGTCCGAGGCGGTACTTGATGTGATCGACCGGACCGCCAACCTGAATTTTTTGCTTTGCGACAGGCAGCCGTAAACGCCGCCTGTACAGGCCAACAGCTTTGGAGAATGAGTGCATGAGTAACTGGCTGGTAGATAAGCTGATCCCATCGATCATGCGTTCCGAGGTGAAAAAGAGCTCTGTCCCCGAGGGCTTGTGGCACAAATGCCCATCCTGCGAAGCGGTGCTTTACCGTCCTGAGCTGGAGAAAACCCTGGATGTTTGCCCCAAGTGCAACCACCACATGCGCATCGATGCCCGCGCTCGTCTGGACATCTTCCTCGACCCCGAGGGCCGCGAAGAAATCGCCGCTGATCTCGAGCCGGTTGATCGCCTGAAATTCCGTGACAGCAAAAAGTACAAAGACCGCCTCACCGCCGCGCAAAAGCAGACCGGCGAGAAAGACGCGCTGATCGCCATGCGCGGCACCCTGCAAGACTTGCCGGTCGTGGCCTGCGCCTTTGAGTTCGCCTTTATGGGCGGCTCGATGGGCGCCATCGTCGGCGAGCGTTTTGTTCAGGCCGCCAACGTCGCGCTGAAAGAGCGTTGCCCGCTGGTGTGCTTCGCCGCTTCCGGTGGTGCGCGTATGCAGGAAGCGCTGATCTCGCTGATGCAAATGGCCAAGACGTCGGCCGTATTGGCCCGCCTGCGCGAAGAGGGCGTGCCGTTTATTTCTGTGCTGACCGACCCGGTGTACGGCGGCGTTTCGGCCAGCTTGGCCATGTTGGGTGACGTAATTGTCGCTGAGCCCAAAGCGCTGATCGGTTTCGCTGGCCCGCGAGTGATCGAGCAAACCGTGCGTGAAAAGCTGCCGGAAGGCTTCCAGCGCAGCGAATTCCTGCTGGCCCACGGCGCCATCGACATGATCATTTCCCGTCAGGAATTGCGTCCTCGTCTCGCCCGTTTGCTGGCGCAAATGCAGAACCTTCCGACCCCGGTCGCCATCCCTGCGCCTATCAGCGCATGACCCAGCCCACGGTGCAGCGCAACCTGGCTGAATGGTTGAGCTATCTGGAGCAGTTGCACCCGGTGGCCATCGACATGGGCCTGGACCGCACCCGCGAGGTGGCCAGCCGCCTCGCTCTGGGGCGGCCGGCGGCGAAAGTCATCACCGTGACCGGCACCAATGGCAAAGGCTCAACCTGCGCCTTTCTCGCCTCGCTGCTTGCCGAGCAGGGGCTGAAAGTGGGCGTCTACAGCTCGCCCCACCTGCTGCGTTACAACGAACGCGTGCAAGTGGCGGGAGTGGAAGCCACTGACGCCGAACTCTGCGAAGCCTTCGCCGCCGTTGAAGCGGCCCGTGGCGAAACCTCCCTGACCTATTTCGAAGTTGGCACCCTGGCCGCGTTCTGGTTGTTCCAGCGCAGCGGCCTGGATGCGGCGGTATTGGAAGTAGGGCTGGGCGGGCGATTGGATACGGTCAACCTGATCGATCCGGACCTGGCGCTGATCACCAGCATTGGTCTCGACCACGCGGACTACCTGGGTGACACCCGTGAGTCGGTGGCATTCGAGAAGGCCGGCATTTTCCGCACTGGCGTACCGGCTATTTGCGGCGACCTCAAACCGCCAGCGCCGATTCGTGAAAAGGCCAACTCGCTTCCTTGCCCATTGCTGCTGCGCGGCCCCGATTACGACCTCGCCTTCGGCGAGCACAGCTGGCACTGGCGTGGCTTCAACGCCGCCGGCGAGCCGCTGAGCCTGCATGACCTGCCGCTGCTCGATCTGCCCATGGAAAACGCCGCGCTGGCATTGCAGGCCTACGCCATGCTCGACCTGCCTTGGCAGCCTGACCAATTGGTCACGGCGCTGCAACGCACGCGGGTGACCGGTCGCCTTGATCGCCGCGCAATAAATTGGCATGGCAAGGCACTCACGCTGTTGCTGGATGTTGGGCATAATCCCCACGCCGCCGAGTATTTGGCGCAGCGCCTGGCAGATCGCCCGGTGGCGGGCAAGCGCCTGGCGGTGTTCGGTTTGTTGGCCGATAAAGATTTACCCGGCGTGCTCGCTCCGTTGCTCACACAAGTGACGACTTGGGCCGTGGCGCCGCTGCCAACGCCGCGCAGTCGGCCCGCCGCCGAGTTGCAGGCCGCGCTGCTGAACCTGGGCGCAAGCGCTCAAGCGTATGGCGACATCGCCGCCGCCTTGGAAGCGCAACTGCAGCAGGCGACGGCAGAAGACGAAATTCTGTTGTTTGGTTCTTTTTACTGCGTGGCCGAGGCCCTGGAATGGCTGGCCCGCCATGCCATGGGAGAAGTGGGGAATGGCTTTGCTGGATAAAGGATTGAAGCAGCGGATCGTCGGCGCCTTGGTGCTGATTGCCCTGGCGATCATCTTCTTGCCGATGCTGCTGTCGCGCCAGGATGAATCCCGTCACGTGGTGGTCGACGCCCCGGCCATGCCGCAAGCCCCGGCCATGCCGGAAGTGGCGCAAGAGCCGGTGTCGGTTCCAGAGCCAGAACTGCTGCCCGAAGAGCCCGTGCCGGTCGAGCAGGTGGCAACTACGCCGGCCCCGCTTCCGACCACGCCTAGCGCTTTGCCACCGCCGACCACGCCTATCGCTCCGGCGCCTCCCGCACCGCCAGCCAGCAAACCGCCGGCCACTGCCAGCGCCACGCCCGCTGCGCCAGCGGCAGCGCCAGCGACGCAGAACCGTCTGGACGCCAACAGCTTGCCGATCAGTTGGTCGATTCAACTGGCCAGCCTGTCCAACCGCGCCAGTGCCGAAAGCCTGCAGAAAACGCTGCGTAGTCAGGGCTATAACGCCTACATTCGCAGCGCTGAAGGCATGAATCGGGTATTTGTCGGGCCGCTGATTGAACGCGCCGAGGCGGATCGCCTGCGTGATCAGTTGACCAAGCAGCAAAAACTCAAAGGCTTTGTGGTGCGCTTTCAGCCGGAAAGTAGCTGATGGGCCGGTAAGAGCATCGCGGCTGAAGCCGCTCCCACAGGAATGTACGATTCTTGGGAGCATCTTTGCCGCGACGCTTTCAGCCGTTAGGTTTGGTCGGTCCGCGCTCTTTGAGCACAGCGAAGCCCAACGCGCCATCAGCATTTTCGCCCAGTGGCAGGGAATTAATCGGTGTTCGATAAATCCCGGCTTACTCCTTGCCGAACGCTCTGCTAAAATCCCGCGCCTCTTCCGTCGGTAGGCCTGTAACGTGCCATTTACCTGGGTCGATTGGGCGATCATCGCCGTTATCGCAATTTCCAGTTTGATCAGCTTGAAACGCGGCTTCGTCAAAGAAGCGCTGTCGCTGGTAACTTGGATCATTGCTGGAGTCGTTGCCTGGATGTTCGGCGGCGCGCTTTCCCAGCACCTCGTGGATTACATCGACACCCCATCAGCCCGCGTTATCGCCGGCTGCGCCATTCTTTTCGTGGCCACATTATTAGTGGGTGCCCTATTTAATTTTCTTATTGGCGAGCTGGTTCGCGTTACCGGACTATCGGGCACTGACCGCGTGCTAGGCATGGTGTTCGGTGCCGCTCGGGGCGGTTTGCTGGTGGTGTTGCTGGTTGGATTATTGAGCCTGGCGCCTGTTACTCAGGACGCCTGGTGGAAAGAGTCATCGCTGGTGCCGCACTTTCTGATCGTGGCGGACTGGTCGAAAAACATGATTCTTACCCTGGCCAGTCAATGGCTGGCCAGCGGTGTGAGTGGGCCGGCAGAACTGTCGTTTAAGGATGTTCTGGCGCCCAAGCCGTTGTAGAAGTTAGCAGTGGCGGTAACGAAGTAAGCAGTCGCGGTAATTCAGAAACGTAGCGAGCGAAGGTTGGGCGTGTTTTCTAATGCCTAGCCGAGCGCAGTAGTTCAGAAACGTAGCGAGCGAAGGTTAGGCGAGGCGAAAGCAGGTGAAAAAAGCGGAGTTGGCTCTAGCCAATGAGCATTTTTGAATCCTGTTTTCAACGAAGCCTAGCCGAGCGCAGTAGTTTCCCACTTCAAAGGGGTTGGTCGCATGTGTGGCATCGTGGGTATCGTCGGTAAGTCAAACGTCAATCAAGCGCTGTATGACGCGCTTACCGTGCTCCAACATCGCGGCCAGGACGCTGCCGGTATCGTGACCAGCCATGACGGCCGGTTGTATCTGCGCAAAGACAACGGACTGGTGCGCGATGTGTTCCACCAGCGCCATATGCAGCGCCTGGTCGGGCACATGGGCATCGGTCACGTGCGTTATCCGACAGCGGGCAGTTCCACGTCTGCTGAAGCGCAGCCTTTCTACGTCAACTCGCCCTACGGCATCACCCTGGCGCACAACGGCAACTTGACCAACGTCGAGCAGCTGGCCAAGGAGATCTACGAGTCTGATCTTCGCCACGTCAACACCAGCTCCGACTCCGAAGTGCTGCTCAACGTGTTCGCTCACGAGCTGGCCGTTCGCGGCAAGTTGCAGCCGACCGAAGACGACGTGTTCGCCGCCGTCACCGACGTGCACAAGCGCTGCACCGGCGGTTACGCCGTGGTGGCCATGGTCACTGGCTACGGCATCGTCGGTTTCCGCGACCCTAACGGCATTCGTCCGATCGTATTTGGCCAACGTCACACCGACGAAGGCGTGGAATACA
The DNA here is from genome assembly GCF_979258585.1 of Pseudomonas sp. AC136. NCBI lineage: Bacteria > Pseudomonadati > Pseudomonadota > Gammaproteobacteria > Pseudomonadales > Pseudomonadaceae > Pseudomonas > Pseudomonas sp. AC136. The sequence goes on along the minus strand of NZ_OZ409865.1, from coordinate 1,303,754 downwards.
TGATCGCTTCGGAAAGCGTGTCGCTCGACGTGCTCGGCTTCACCCTGATCCGCGACCTGGCGCCGGGCGAAGCGGTGTACATCACCGAAGAAGGCAAGATCTCTACCCGCCAATGCGCGACCAACCCGAAATACGCCCCGTGCATTTTTGAGCACGTGTACTTGGCGCGTCCGGACTCGATCATGGACGGCATTTCGGTCTACAAAGCCCGCCTGCGCATGGGCGAGAAACTGGCCGATAAAATTCTGCGCGAGCGCCCGGATCACGACATCGATGTGGTTATCCCGATCCCGGACACCAGCCGCACCTCCGCGCTGGAACTGGCGAACCACCTGGGCGTGAAATTCCGCGAAGGCTTCGTTAAAAACCGTTACATCGGCCGCACCTTCATCATGCCGGGCCAGGCGGCGCGCAAGAAATCGGTCCGCCAGAAGCTCAACGCCATCGAGCTGGAATTCCGCGGCAAGAACGTGATGCTGGTCGACGACTCCATCGTGCGCGGCACCACCTGCAAGCAGATCATTCAGATGGCCCGCGAAGCCGGGGCGAAGAACGTGTACTTCTGCTCGGCAGCGCCGGCGGTGCGTTACCCGAACGTGTACGGCATCGACATGCCGAGCGCCCACGAACTGATCGCCCACAACCGCACCACCGAGGAAGTGGCTGAACTGATCGGCGCCGACTGGCTGGTGTATCAGGACCTCAGCGACCTGATCGACGCGGTAGGCGGCGGCAAGGTGAAAATCGACCAGTTCGATTGCGCGGTGTTTGATGGCAAGTACGTCACCGGCGACGTCAACGAGGCGTACCTGAACAAAATCGAACAGGCGCGCAACGACTCGTCGAAGCTCAAGACCAACGTGGTCAGCGCCATCATCGACCTGTACAACAATTGATAACCCCCCAGCCCGCGAAAGCGGGCTGAACGTTTTAGTGCTGAAGAATTGATGGAGAACGGGCATGACGCAGGAATGGGATGCGGGTCGGCTGGACAGTGACCTCGAAGGCGTAGGCTTCGACACCCTGGCGGTACGGGCCGGGCAACACCGTACCCCTGAAGGCGAGCATGGCGAGGCGATGTTCTTCACCTCCAGCTACGTGTTCCGCACTGCCGCCGACGCCGCTGCGCGTTTTTCCGGCGAAGTGCCGGGCAACGTCTATTCGCGTTACACCAACCCCACCGTACGCACCTTCGAAGAGCGCCTCGCCGCGCTGGAAGGGGCGGAGCAGGCGGTCGCAACGGCGTCTGGGATGTCGGCGATCATGGGTGTGGTCATGGCGTTTTGCAGCGCCGGCGACCACGTGCTGGTCTCGCGCAGCGTGTTTGGTTCGACCATCAGCCTGTTCGAGAAATACCTGAAACGCTTCGGTGTGCAGGTCGACTATGTCGAGCTGACCAACGTCGCCGGGTGGGGCGAAGCCTGCAAGCCCAACACCAAAATGTTCTTTGTCGAATCACCCTCCAACCCGTTGGCCGAGCTGGTGGACATCGCCGCGTTGGCCGAAGTGGCTCATGCCCACGGCGCGAAACTGGTGGTCGATAACTGCTTCTGCACGCCGGTGCTGCAAAAGCCACTGGCGCTCGGCGCCGACGTGGTGGTGCATTCGGCTACCAAATTTATCGACGGCCAGGGTCGTTGCCTGGGCGGCGTGGTGGCCGGCAGTGCCAAGCTGATGGCCGAACTGGTGGGCTTCGTGCGCACCGTTGGCCCGACCATGAGCCCGTTCAACGCTTGGGTGTTCCTCAAAGGCTTGGAAACCCTGCGCATCCGCATGCAAGCCCATTGCGCCAGTGCGCTGCACTTGGCTCAGTGGTTGGAGCAGCAGCCGGGCATCGAGAAGGTTCACTACGCCGGCTTGCCGAGCCATCCGCAACACGAACTGGCCAAGCGTCAGCAACGTGCGTTTGGCGCCGTAGTGAGCTTTGAAGTGAAAGGCGGCAAAGAGGGCGCCTGGCGCTTTATCGACGCCACGCGTTTGCTCTCGATTACCGCCAACTTGGGCGACAGCAAATCCACCATCACCCACCCGAGCACCACGTCCCACGGTCGTTTGACGCCCGAAGAACGCGCTGCAGCGGGCATCCGCGACAGCTTGATCCGCGTGGCCGTTGGCCTCGAAGAAGTCGACGACATCCAGGCCGATCTGGCCCGGGGCCTCGCGGCGCTGTGATCGGGCGTCGCTGATGGTCGAGTTGGAAGTGGAGCGCCCGCTAGCCAGCAACGGCAAAGTCGCGTTGGTCACCGGCGCCGCTCGTGGCATTGGCCTGGGCATCGCCGCCTGGCTGATCGCGGAAGGCTGGCAAGTGGTGCTGGCCGATACTGAGCGTGAACGCGGCGCCAAGGTCGCCAAAGCGCTTGGCGATAACGCCTGGTTTGTGGCGATGGACGTCAGCCAGGAAAGCCAAGTGGTTGAAGGCGTTGCGCAGGTGCTGGGCCAATTCGGCCGGCTCGATGCGCTGGTCAACAACGCCGGTATCGCCGACCCGTACAACGCGCCGCTGGACAGCCTTGAGCTGGCTCAGTGGAATCGCGTGCTGGCCGTCAACCTGACGGGCCCGTTGCTGCTGGCCAAACACTGCGCGCCTTACCTGCGCGCGCATTACGGCGCCATCGTTAACATCACTTCCACCCGTGCCCATCAAGCTGAAGCCGACACCGAAGCCTATTCGGCGAGCAAAGGCGGGCTGCTGGCACTCACTCGCGCGCTGGCAATCAGCCTGGGGCCGGACATCCGCGTCAACGCCGTCAGCCCAGGCTGGATCGACGCCCGCGACCCCAGCGAACGCCGCGCCGCGCCACTGACCGACGCCGACCACGACCAACATCCCGCTGGCCGCGTAGGCACGGTTGAAGATGTGGCCGCGCAAGTGGCGTGGCTGCTGTCGGCGAGCGCCGGGTTTGTGACTGGGCAAGAGTTTGTGGTGGATGGCGGGATGACGTGCAAGATGATTTACGTCGAGTAACGTCTGTCGCTAACGCTGGTGGCTTCAACCTCGCCTATTGGAAAAGCATCGCGGCTAAAGCCGCTCCTACAGGAATTTGCGTAGCCTGTGGGAGCGGCTTCAGCCGCGATGGGGTTTCCCAGACGACAACGAACGCGCCTGTTTACTGCGGCCGCAGATCAATCGCCGAATCGCCCTGACCATCAAACAGCTGCCCTGGCTTCTGCGGCAAAATGCTCGGCCGTGCGCTATCCGCCGCGCCGCCTAATACGCGAATGTCGCTGTACTTCTTGCCCGAAAGCGCTGCCAAACCCGCGCCATCACGCACGACGCTCGGTCTGAGGAAGACCATCAAATTGCGCTTGGTATGGGCCTCTTTGGTTGAGCGAAACAGTCGGCCCAGCCATGGGATATCGCCTAACAGCGGCACTTTCGAATCCGTCATGGTCACGTCGTCCTGAATCAGGCCGCCGAGCACAATGACCTGGCCGTCTTCGGCGAGGATGGTGCTTTTGATCGAGCGTTTGTTGGTGATCAAATCCACCGCCTGCGCAGACAGCGTGGCGCTGGGGGCAATCGAGGAAATCTCCTGTTCGATCTCCAGCCGCAGCGAGGCGCCGTCGTTAATGTGCGGGGTGACCTTGAGGGTGACGCCGATATCTTTGCGTTCGATGGTCGTGAACGGATTGCTCGCGCCGTCGGTAGCGGTGGTGTACGAGCCGGTTTGGAAGGGCACGTTTTGCCCCACCAGAATCTCGGCTTTCTGGTTGTCGAGCGTCAACAGGCTTGGCGTGGAGAGCAGGTTGCTTTTGCTGTTGGCCGACAACGCCGTTATCAGCGCGCCGAAGTTCTTGCTGCCAATTCCGATAATGGCGCCGTCGGGCAGGGTGTCCGGCACGGTGTCATCCTGGATGGCTTGCAGCACGGAACCGACAGAAAGCCCGGTATTGCCGAAGTTGACGCCGCCGACGCCACCGGTACCGCCCCGTGCATCCACAGCCCACTGCACGCCGAGCGCGTCGGTAATGTCGCCGGAAATCTCGACAATCGCTGCTTCCACCATTACCTGCGCGCGCGGTACGTCGAGCTGGTGCACGATGTCTTCGAGCATGGCCACGGTGTCTGGCTCTGCCAGCAATACCAGGGCGTTCAGGCTCTCGTCGGCGCGAATCAGAATGTTCTGCGGCTTGCCCGCTCCGGCTTCGGCAGTGCCGCCGCCAGCCGGGTTTTTAATACCTTCGGAAATCTCGCCCAGCACGGTGGCCAATGCTTTGGCATCGTTATGCCGCAGCCGAATAACGCGGGTATTGGCAGAGCGGCTGCTGGGCGTGTCGAGGGATTTCGCCAGACCGACCATTCGCGCGCGGGCGGCGGGCGGGCCGATGAGAATCAGGCGGTTGGTGCGCGTGTCGGCAATCACCTGCGTACCGGCGGCCCCCTTGGCCTGCCCGTGCGCCACGCTGGCATTGAGCGCTTCGGCGGCATCGGTGACCCAGGCGTATTGCAGGTTGACCACGCTGTAGTCGTTGTTGCTCTTCTGATCCAGCTGATGAATCAGGTCTTCGATGCGCGTGATGTTGGCGCTGCGGTCGCTGATGATCAGGGCGTTGGCCGAGGTCACCGCTGCCAGGTGGCCATATTGCGGAACGAGCGGGCGAATCAGTGGAATCAACTCGGCGACGTTGCCGTGCTGCACCTGAATCAGTCGCGTCTCCAGGCGATCCGGCGCAGCGCGACCGGTGTCGGCATCGGCCTTGGCTTCGGCGTTCGGCACGATGCGCGCCTGGTCGCCCTGGGTAATCACGCTAAAACCGTGGGTGGCCATTACCGAGAGGAACAGCTGGTACACCTCGCTGAGATTCAGCGGCGCTTTGGACACCACGTTGACCTGGCCTTTGACGCGCGGATCGACCACAAAGGTTTGCCCGGTGATGTCAGCGATCTGGTCGACGAACTCAGCGATGTCGGCGTCCTTGAGGTTGATCGTCCAGCGTTCCTCGTTCTGCTGCTGTTCATCGTCGGCCGTGCCGTTCGCCGGTGTTATCGCGGCGCCAGCCGTGGCGCTGATGCTAAGCAGACCGCAAGCGAACAGGGCCAGGGTCAAGCGTGAAAGAGTCAATGGCATCGGCTTAATCGCTTTCCGTAGGCGGGTCGGTAGGGAGGGGTTCGGTTGAGCGCGGCGCGGCAGGGGGCTCGGGTTCGTTCACCGGCTCCTGATCGGGTTCGTCCTGGCCGCCAGCGCTTTCCATCTGTTGACGCAAGGCTTCCATGCGCTCTCGCAGCTGCTGTTCATCTTGCTGTTGCAGCGTGGACAGTGCGTCCACGGCGTCGTAGCTGCTGGGAAGCGGGCGGCTGGCCGGGGCGTTTTTGTTCTTGTTGAACATCAGCGTTTCCAGGCGGCCGTTGCGCTCGATTTCGACGCGATCGCGGTACACCGCATGCAGGCGGATGCCTTTGTCGATTTCGGAACCTACGCCGAAGCGCAGCGGCTTGGCGTTTTCCCGTTGGATGATGGCGCTAGAGCTGCGCGCATCGCTGTGCACAAAGCTGCCGCGCAAGGTCAGGCGCAGGCTGGTGGCGGGGGGCGCGGTAGTTTGTGTGACGCGGGCGGGGCCGAAGAGGGTTTCTATACTGTCCAGGGCCGGTGCGCTGGACAGCTCGCTGGCCTCATCGGTCTGCACGCTTACTTGGGTGCGGTTGAGTTGGAGCCATTCGATGGTTTGCGTGGCGAAACTCAAACTGATCAACAGGATCAACAACACGCCCAGCAATGTCGGGGCATTGTGCATCAGCCTGCGGAGGGTTTCGGGCACGGTCAAAGACGTTTCTCGCACTGTCGGATTTGCTGGCGGCCGATCATAGAGCAGCCAAGTGTTTTTACGCATCCACTTCGCGCCGTAGTCCTATTCTGTTTTATATGGCGGGGCGATGTGTTTTTTCGGCAGTGTGGTAAAGATAGCCGCCGTTGCACACTCTACGAGTCGCCTCGTCTAAAAATCGATAAAAAAACAGCAGCATGGCGAATGATCGTCATCCTTAATCTTGAACATGGGCGCTGAACAGCAGCCCCTTCCACAATGCCAAGGTCGGATTACAGATGAACGTTTCTCCGGTGGAAACCGTGTCACGCCGTTTACCGTTCAGTTACGCCAAGCGTAATGGCGTGGTGTTGATGCTCGATAAAGACCAGGTGTGCCTGGGCTTTCGGCCGGCTGTGGAGATGGTCGCGCTGGCCGAAGCGCAACGGTTTGTCGGCCGCCGCTTGCCGCTGCGAGCGCTCAGCCCGACCGATTTCGATCAGGCCATGGCGGCGGCCTATCAGCATGATTCTGCGTCCATGCAACTGGCTGAAGACATCGGCGGGCGGCTCGACCTGGCTGCGCTGGCCGATCAGGTGCCCGAAACCGAAGACTTGATGGAGCAGGAAGACGACGCACCGATCATTCGTTTGATCAACGCCATTCTTGGCGAATCGATCAAGGAAAACGCCTCCGATATTCACCTCGAAACCTTTGAAAAACGCTTGGTCGTGCGCTTTCGCGTCGACGGCGTGCTGCGCGAAGTGCTGGAGCCCAAACGTGAGTTGGCGGCGTTGCTGGTGTCTCGTATCAAGGTGATGGCGCGCCTGGATATCGCCGAAAAACGTGTGCCACAGGACGGTCGTATTTCCTTGCGCGTGGGCGGGCGGGAAGTGGACGTGCGGGTGTCGACGTTGCCCTCGGCCAACGGTGAGCGCGTGGTGTTGCGGCTGCTCGACAAACAAGCGGGGCGCTTGAGTTTGCAGCACTTGGGCATGTCCAGCCGCGACTGCCAACTAATGGAAAGCAGCGTGCGCAAACCGCACGGCATCATCCTCGTCACCGGCCCCACGGGCTCGGGGAAAACCACCACCTTGTACGCCAGCCTGGTCAGCCTCAACGACCGCACGCGCAACATTCTTACCGTCGAAGACCCCATCGAATATCACCTTGAAGGCATCGGCCAAACGCAGGTCAACACCAAGGTCGACATGACCTTTGCCCGCGGCCTGCGCGCCATTCTTCGGCAAGACCCGGACGTGGTCATGGTCGGCGAAATTCGCGACGCTGAAACCGCGCAAATTGCCGTGCAGGCCTCGCTCACCGGCCACTTGGTGCTCTCGACCTTGCACACCAACAGCGCGATTGGCGCCGTAACGCGCTTGGTCGATATGGGCGTTGAACCGTTTCTGTTGTCGTCCTCGCTGCTCGGTGTGTTGGCCCAGCGCCTGGTTCGTGTGCTCTGTCCGCACTGCAAAGAAGGCCTGCCAGTCACTGAAGCCGAAGCCCAGGTGCTGGGCGTGCGCAGCGGCGAAACGCCGGTCATTCATCACCCGCGCGGCTGCCCGGAATGCAAGCAGCAGGGCTATCGCGGGCGCACCGGTATTTATGAGTTGGTGGTGTTCGATGACCACATGCGCACGCTGGTCCACAGCGGCGCCGGTGAGCAGGAGATGACCCGTCATGCACGCGGCAACGGCCCGAGCATCCGCGATGATGGCCGGCGCAAAGTGATGCAGGGCGTCACCAGCCTGGAAGAAGTGCTGCGCGTGACGCGCGAAGACGAAGCGCCGACCACCGCTGCGCAACGACGCGAACTATCTGCCAGCTCACCGAATCAACACCAACGTAGGGGCGAGCGACGTGAAGACCGTTAAGTCCGTCGCCCGCGCTCTGACCGTCACCCAACCGGGCACATTCTGATGGCAGCGTTCGAATACCTTGCCCTGGACAACGCGGGGCGCCAGCAAAAGGGCGTGATGGAAGCCGACAGCGCGCGGCAAGTGCGGCAGATGCTGCGCGAAAAGCAACTGGCGCCGCTGCAAGTCAACGCCACGCGTACCCGTGAGCAGGCGAGCAACGACGGTCATTTCACCTTTGTGCGCGGGCTGTCGGCACGCGATCTGGCGATGCTCACGCGCCAGTTAGCCACCCTGATTCAAGCCGCATTGCCTATCGAAGAAGCGTTGCGCGCCGCCGCCGCTCAGGCCTCCGCACCGCGCGTGCAGGCGATGTTGCTGGCAGTGCGGGCGCGGGTGCTGGAAGGCCACAGCCTGGCGGCAGCGCTAAAAGAATTTCCCGCAGCATTCCCCGACCTGTACCGCGCCACCGTGGCAGCGGGCGAGCACGCCGGGCACTTGGGCCCGGTGCTCGAACAATTGGCCGACTACACCGAACAGCGCCAACAGTCGCGGCAGAAAGTACAGCTAGCGTTGTTGTACCCGCTGGTGCTGATGATCACCTCGCTGATTATCGTCGGCTTCTTGCTCGGCTACGTGGTGCCGGATGTGGTGCGGGTGTTTATCGACTCCGGGCAAACGCTGCCAGCTCTGACGCGCGGCCTGATCGCCCTCAGTGATGCGGTGAAAAGTTGGGGCTGGTTATTTGTGCTGCTGGTGATTGCCGGTGGCTTCACCACGCGTTGGGCGCTGCGCGATGACAACGTCAAACGGCGCTGGCACGGCTTTCAATTGCGCTTGCCGCTGGTGGGCCGATTGGTGCGTGCCACCGACTGTGCACGCTTCGCGTCGACCCTGGCCATTCTCACGCGCAGCGGCGTGCCGCTGGTGGAAGCGCTGAGCATTGGTGCCCAGGTGATTTCCAATCGCGTCATTCGCGCCGACGTGGTCTTGGCTGCGCAAAAAGTCCGCGAGGGCGGCAGCCTGACCCGCGCGCTGGAAGCCAGCGGACAGTTCCCGCCGATGATGCTGCACATGATCGCCAGCGGCGAACGCTCCGGCGAACTGGACCAGATGCTGGCCCGCACCGCGCGCAATCAGGAGGGCGACCTGGCCGCCCAAATCGCGCTGATGGTCGGCCTGTTCGAACCTTTTATGCTGGTGTTTATGGGCGTTGTGGTGCTGCTCATTGTGCTGGCGATTCTTCTTCCAATTCTGTCTTTGAACCAACTAGTGGGGTGATCACGATGCAAGCAAACGTCATGCAAAACGGGCTGCGACAACGGCAACGCCAGCGCGGTTTTACCCTGATTGAAATCATGGTGGTGGTGGTGATTCTCGGCATTCTCGCGGCGCTGATCGTGCCCCAGGTAATGAGCCGCCCCGACCAGGCAAAAATCACTGTGGCCAAAGGCGACGTCAAAGGCATTAGCGCCGCGCTGGACATGTACAAGCTCGACAATCACGCCTATCCGAGCACCCAGCAAGGCCTCGAAGCGCTGGTGAAAAAACCGAGCGGCAACCCGGTAGCGAAAAACTGGAACGCTGACGGCTACCTCAAACGCGTGCCCGTCGACCCATGGGGCAACCCGTATCAATACCTGGCGCCGGGCAGCAAAGGCCCGTTCGATCTCTACTCCTTCGGCGCCGATGGCAAAGAAGGCGGCAGCGACAACGATGCAGATATCGGTAACTGGGATCAGTGAGTTTCAAGCGGCCGCAGGCCCTGGCCGGTTTCACGTTAGTGGAGCTGCTGGTGGTGCTGGTAATTCTGGGCACCCTGGTTGGGCTGGCGGTGCTCAGCACCGGCATCGCCGGCCCGGCGCGCGAGCTGCGCAACGAGGCCGAGCGGCTTAGCGGGCTGATTGGCGTGCTGGCCGATGAGGCCGTGTTGGACAACCGCGAATACGGCCTGTGGTTCGACGCTTCGTCCTATCAAGTGCTGCGCTACGAGCCCGGCAAAAACCGCTGGCAGCCCGTGGATCGCGCGCCGCACCAGTTGCCTGCTTATGCCGTGCTGACGGTCGAACTCGAAGGTGCCGCGCTGAAACTTCCCAGCCAACACGCTGAAGAAGACCAACCCAAAGACGCCGAGCGCAGCCCGCAAGTGCTGATTCTATCCAGCGGTGAACTCAGTCCCTTTCGCCTACAACTGGCCGAGAAGCGTGCCCAAGGCGCGCGCTTGCAGATGTCCACCGACGGTTTTCGCCTGCCAAAAGTCGAAGCGGCAGACGGCAAAGGAGCCGGCAAGTGAGCCGCTGCCGTGGCTTCACTTTGCTCGAAGTGTTGGTAGCCCTGGCGATATTTGCGTTGGTGGCGGCCAGCGTTCTGGGCGTTAGCGCCCGCAGCTTGCAGACGGCCGCGCGGCTTGAAGACAAAACCCTGGCCATGTGGATCGCCGACAACCAACTCAGCGACATGCAATTGGCCCCCGCCGTGCCCAGCATCGGCAATCAGCAGGGCCAGGTCGATTTCGCCAACCGCCAGTGGCAATGGCAAAGCACCGTCGAAGACACCAGCGAGCCAACCATGCGCCGCATCACCGTGTGGGTCGCCGCGCGCGACGAGCGTGGGCGCGGGGGCGAAATTAAAGACCGCGCCGTCGCCAGCCTGGTCGGCTTTGTCACCACCGAGCCCATCGAGGCCGGGCAATGAAACGCGCGCAAGGCTTTACCCTGCTGGAGCTGCTGATTGCCGTGGCCATCTTTGCGCTGCTGGCCTTGGCGACCTATCGCATGCTGAGCAGCGTGATGCAGGCCGACAGCGCCACGCGCAGTCACGAGCAGCAATTGCGCGAACTGGTGCGCGGCATGGCCGCGTTCGAGCGTGATGTGTTGCAAGCGGTGCCGCGCCCGGTGCGCGATCCGTTTGGCGATGAACGTGCCGCGTTGCGCGGTGAAGACGGCGACGCCACTGCTCTGGAATTCACTCGCACCGGCTGGCGCAACCCCATGGGCGCCGGTCGGTCGCGCTTGCAACGGGTGCGCTGGGAACTCAGCGGCGAGCAACTGCAACGCCGCTACTGGCCGGTGCTCGATCAAGCGCAAGACAGCCAGCCGCAGGTGCAAGCCGTGCTCGACGGCGTCACCCGCATGACGCTTCGCTACCTCGACCGCCTGGGCCAATGGCAAGCCAGTTGGCCGCCTGCCGACGGCAACGAAAGCGAGCGCCTGGAACAGTTGCCCAAAGCCTTGGAGCTGGTGCTCGAACACCGTCGCTACGGCCAGATTCGCCGCGTGCTGCGCCTGCCCGACCTGCCCGCTGGAGGCAATCCTGGCGACGGTCAGAACCCGGATAATCCTAACGCCAACCCAGACGCCAACCCGGACGGCCAAAGCCCGGCGCCCGATGATTCGCAGGTGCTGGAATGAAGCGTCAACAGGGTGTGGCGCTGATCACCGTGCTGCTGGTCGTGGCGGTAGTCACTGTGGTGTGCGCCGGCATGATCGCCCGCCAACATGTGGCCATTCGCAGCAGCGCCAATCTGCTCGATACCCGTCAAGCCTGGCAGTACGCGCTGGGCGGCGAGACGCTGGCCAAGGCCGTGCTTAAACGCGATGCGCGCGGCGGCGACCCGCGTCAGTCGGTGGATCATCTTGGCGAGAACTGGGCCAAGCCCATGCAGCCGTTTGCGCTGGATGAAGGCGGCGTGCTCAGCGTGCGCATCGAAGACCCCAGCGGCCGCTTTAACCTCAACAGCCTGGTGCGCCAGCAGCAAGTCGACGAACCCTCGGTGCTGCGCTTTCGCCGCCTGCTGCTGCGCCTGGACATTGCCACGCCCTATGCCGAACGCCTGGTGGATTGGCTTGACGTGGACCAGGAAGCCACCGGCAGCGAAGGCGCCGAAGACAATCAGTATCTGCTTGCCAAGCCGGCCTATCGCGCCGCCAACCGTCGCCTGCAAGACGTCTCCGAGCTACGGTTATTACTGGGCATGACCGAGGCCGACTTCCGCCGGTTGCAGCCGTACGTGAGTGTCTTGCCGGGCGACGCGCCGCTGAACGTCAACACGGCTGGCGCCATGGTGCTGTCGTGCCTGGCCGACGGCTTGACGCCGGACCTGGCACAAGGGGTGGTGCTGGCGCGCGGCAAGGAAGGTTTCGCCTCCGTGGACGCGTTTCTCGCCCAGCCCGGCCTGGCCGGGCAGGGAATCGAGGGGCAGGGCTTGGCAGTCGGTAGTGCGTATTTTCAAGTGATCAGCGAGGTGCGAATGGGTGATCGCCGGCAAGTGGTGGTGAGTAACATGCACCGAGATCAACAGGGGCGCGTGCGTGTACTGGCGCGCGACCTTGGACAAGACGGGCTGATCGCCATTGGCGCGACCGCCCCCGCAACAAATGAGGAGCAGGCACGATGAGCCTGGTAACGATTTTTCTGCCGGCGGCCGCTGCGGTGGCCGTCGACGAAACCCTGCTAGTGCATCGCATCCGCGCGGGCGTACACGACCAGCTGTTGCTCGCCGAAGCGATGGTGGAGCTGGATGAACCGTGGCGCCTGGTGATTCCGGTCGAGGCTGTCACCGCCTGTGCCGTAGCGCTGCCCACGCAGAAAGCGCGCTGGCTGCGTCAGGCCTTGCCGTTTGCTGTGGAGGAATTGCTGGCCGAAGACGTCGAGCAATTTCACCTGGCCCTCGGCACACCGCTCGGGGACGGGCGTCACCGTATTGTCGCCGTACGCGCAGCCTGGCTGCAGGGCTGGCTCGCCGCGTGCCCGGTGGCGCCGGTGAGCATTCATGTCGATGCCGATTTGCTGCCTGACGTCGGCACCCAGATTTGCTGGCTCGGCGAGCGCTGGCTGCTGGGCGGTCAGTTGGCTACGCGTATGGCGGTGGCGCAGGATGATTGGCCGCAGATTGCCGACCAGTGCCCGTTGCCCTTGCACGCCATCGCGCCGCCGACCCAAGCCTTGCCGGACGGCATCGAAACCGCCCAGCGCGAAGAGGATGTGTACCTCTGGCTCGCGGCCCAAACGGCCGGCTGCAACCTGGCCCAAGGCGAGCTGGCCAGTCGCGAAGACAGCCAAGGCTGGAAGCGCTGGCGCCCGGTGCTGGGGCTGGTGGGGTTATGGCTGGTGCTGCAATGGGGCTTCAACCTGGCGCAGGCCTGGCAGTTGCAACACAAGAGCGACACCATCGCCGCCGCCAATGCGGCGCTGTACCGCGAGTTGTTTCCGCAGGACACCAAGCTGGTGAACCTGCGTCATCAACTCGACGAACACCTGAGCCAAGGCCGCACGGCCGGGGGCAGTCGCTTTCTTGCCCTGATGGACCTGGCCAGCACCGCTGTGCAAGCTGATGGCGGTCTGGTGCGCGTTCAACAGTTGGACTTCAGCGACACCCGTGGCGACCTCGCGCTGCAACTGCAAGCGCCTGACTTCAGCGCACTGGAGCGCCTGCGCCAACGCCTGGCAGATGCCGGTTTGCCCGTGCAACTGGGCTCGGCGAGTCGGGAAAACAACGGCGTCAGCGCCCGGTTAGTCGTAGGAGGGCAGGGATGAATACCGCCACAGTCAAAATGCAGCTGCTCGACCGCTGGCAGCGCTCACCGCTGCAACGGCGCTGGACCACCCTGGCGCCGCGCGAGCGTTTGGCGCTCGGGCTGATGGTTATCTGCGTGCTCGGTGCGCTGCTCTACATCAGCTTCTGGCAACCGGCCCAACATCGTCTGCACAACGCGCGTGAAGCGCTGGCGCAGCAACTGGAACTGAGCGGCTACCTGCAAGCCAAAGCCCCGCAAGTCCGTGCCTTGGTGGAAAAACCCACCACCAGCCTGGCGCCGGAACAGCTGCAAGGGTATGTCACCAGCAGTGCAGCGGCCGCCCAGCTGACCATCGAACGCCTCGACAGCTCCGGTGATGGCAGCTTGCAAGTGAACCTGCAACCGGTGGCCTTCAACGTACTGCTGCGGTGGTTCCAGGAGCTTGAAGGGCAGGGCGTACGAATTGACGAGGCGGGCATGGACCGCAATGAAGAAGGTTTGGTGACAGCGCGGTTGACATTGCGGGTTGGGCAATGACGTTGGGCTTTGCCTTCGGCTCAACCCAACCTACGGCTCAGCGAAAACATAGCCGATTGATTAATTTCAGAAAATTTCTATACAGGGTGTTGACTTAGGTATGCCCCCCGCGTAAATTTCGCGCCTCGCAAGCAAGGGGTGATTAGCTCAGCTGGGAGAGCATCTGCCTTACAAGCAGAGGGTCGGCGGTTCGATCCCGTCATCACCCACCACTTGTGAAACCGGACGAAAGTCCACCGACGCGCAGCGGTAGTTCAGTCGGTTAGAATACCGGCCTGTCACGCCGGGGGTCGCGGGTTCGAGTCCCGTCCGCTGCGCCATTATTTGCCAAGTCCGACGTTGTCGAGCTTGAGATCAAAAGCCAACCAGGGCTTTACGATCAGACGCAGCACGTTTCACGTTGTACCGGACGAAAGTCCACCGACACGCAGCGGTAGTTCAGTCGGTTAGAATACCGGCCTGTCACGCCGGGGGTCGCGGGTTCGAGTCCCGTCCGCTGCGCCATATACGAAACCCTTGGATCGAAAGGTCCAAGGGTTTTTTATTGGCTGCGATTTAATGATTGGCTGTTTGGGTTCGTTCATCTGTTAGTCATCTGCGGGTTTTTAGGCTTGGCCTTGACCCAAACGAAAATAGAGCGAGCACAAGCAAATGGACGAGTACCAAGAAGAGTTGTTGGAATACCGCGCCGATGAGCAGGATGAGCCGGCTGAATTAGTGGAAGACGCTACAGAGCTTTAAATCTGCGCCGGCTTCCCCCCTCACCCTAGCCCTCTCCCCTAGGGGCGAGGGGACTAAAAGCAAATCGCGTTAGTCAGCAGAAAGGCGATTGGCTCCCCTCGCCCGCGAGCGGGAGAGGGGCTGGGGGTGAGGGCCGGGCAAAACGCGGTCACCCCGCCTTACGCTGCGCCTTCCTGAATTCCCCCGGCGTCTGCCTATTCCAGCGTTTGAACGCCCGTTGGAACGCCTCCGCCGATGCAAACCCCAGCAAATACGCAATTTCCCCGAACGCCAATTCCGTGTCGCGGATATACGCCATGGCCAGGTCGCGGCGGGTGTCGTTGAGGATGGCGCGGTACTGCGTGCCTTCTTCGGCCAGCTTGCGCCGCAAGGTCCACGTCGGCAGTTGCAGGCGGTTGGCCACTTCCTCCAGGTCCGGCTCGCGGCCGTTTAGCAGCGGCCCGAGCAACTGGCTGATGCGCTCGCGCAGGCTGCGGGTGCGGGTCAGTTGCTCCAGCTCGCGCTCACAAATATCCAGCAGGTGCCGCCATGTGCTCGGGCAATGCTCTGGGTTGCGCAAGGCAAGCGTGGCCTGGTTCAGGCGCAGTTGGTTAGTGTCGCTGGCGAACTCCACGGCGCAACCAAACAGCTCGCCGTAGCGTTCGGCGTAGGGCGTGGCAGGAAATTCGATGTCGACTTTTTCCACGTCCAGGCGCTGTCCGGCCAGCGCGCCCAGTTGCGCTGCCCAGCCGGCCAATACCGAGTCGACGACGAAGCGGTTGTAGGCGTTATAAGGGTTGATCGAGTAGAAGCGCAGCCAGGCGCCACGGGTGTCTTCGTGAAAGCTCGATTGGCCTCGGTAGTTGTAGGCGTACAGCGGCTCGAAGCGGATCAAGGCGCGCGCGGCCTCGCGCACGGTGGGGGCTTGCGCGGCGGTGACGCCGGCCAGCCCAACCTGGCTAAGACGCGTGTGCACGCCCATGCTCAAGCCCAGCGCTGAATCGCCGGTCAGTTGAATCGCCGCATGGCCCAAACGCATGTAGCGTGGAATCGACAACCGCGCCCGCGCTTCGGCCAGGCGCGCCGGGTCGAGCCCGTATTGCTCCAGCAACGGCAGCGGATCATGCCCGGCATGGCGCACCGCATCTGCCAGGCCATGCACAAAGCCGACCGACAAATCTCCCAGCCGAACCCGTACCGGCTTCATGGCTTACAGCCAAATGTTCAGCAGCCGGCCACCGGGCCCGCCGCTGTCGTCGAGCGTGCTCACGGCCTGGTCTTGCATCAGCAGGCTGTGGCCGTCGCTGCGCAGGTTCCAGAACTGGCCATGGAGAAAAACCGTCATGCCCAGGCGCGCGCTGCTGCCGTCCACTGGCGGCGCCGAATGGGTTTCGCTATTGCTGATCTGGAAGGCTGGAACGGCGAGCACCTGCACGCCCTGTTTGCTCAGGTCGGCAAACGCATCGGCGCGCTGGCTGTCGCTGCCGAGCACCACGGCCAAGCGCCCAGCTGGCGTGTCGATCATCCGAAGCTCGCGCGGTGCGGCGGCGACAAAACCCAGCTCATCGGCGGTGGGATACGCCTTGCGTTGTGGTTGCCCCAGCGGCGCACCGTCGCTGCCAAACACCAGGCTGACGTTGTACAGCGGGCCGCTGCCGACCACCAATTGGCCGTCTTCCACGCTCGGCTCGGGCAGCACGATCGAGCCGGCCACCAGGGTGATGCCGAAGTCTTTGGCCAAGCCGCCAAACACCGTTTGGTAGTCGCGCGCCATGTGCTCGCCCTGCATGCGCAGCAGGGCGTCGTGCAAGCGGTTCTCACCTTTGGCGAACAGAAGCGCGCGGCTGAGTTTCAGTGGATTGCTCGCCGCCAGCCAGGCCATCGCGCTGTTGACCGTGTGCGCCTGATACACCTCGACTTTCTCGCCGCTGATGACCAGGCCCGTGCCGATATGTTCGGGCAGCACGGCGACAGTTTTGCCATTGAGCAAGCCCGCTTCGTTGGCTTTGTGCAGGTAGGCGGCGAGCTTCAAGCGCAGCAGCTCGGCGCTGTGGTAGTCGCCGGAATACAGCAGCGGCTGAATGCCCAGCAGGTTGCCGTTGGTGCCCGGCTGGCCCTGATTAAGCGCCACTTCGCTGCGAAGGTCGGACAGGTAATGGGCCTCGGACGGCAAATCGGTCCACAGCGCATAAGCGCCCAGCAGAACGATGGTGGAAGAGGCGAGGGCGTTGCCAAATAGTCTGCGCATGGTCGTCGGGGTGTGAAATTAGGCCATAAGGGTAGGGGGCCGAACCGCGCTTGCCAAGTCGCGCTGCGCGTTTGGATCAATAACTTGTCACTTTGGATCATTGAGAGGGCGCGGCGCGCTCTTTATCGTCTGCTCACAACTGACCGCCGCCCACGCTTTGAACACAAAGCCGGATTCATGAGGCAGCGGCATTCCGTGCATTAACCCTCGATGTGGAGCTATCTATGACCGCCGCTCAATTCCCCCACCTGTTGGCCCCGCTGGACCTGGGTTTCACCACCCTGCGTAACCGCACCCTGATGGGCTCCATGCACACCGGGCTGGAAGAAAAACCGGGCGGCTTCGAACGCATGGCGGCGTACTTTGCCGAACGCGCTCTGGGCGGCGTCGGCCTGATGGTCACCGGCGGCATCGGCCCGAACGTAGAAGGCGGCGTTTACTCTGGCGCGGCCAAGCTGAGCACCCCGGAAGAAGCCGAGCAGCACCGCATTGTTACCCGCGCCGTGCACGAAGCGGGCGGCAAGATCTGCATGCAGATTCTCCACGCCGGCCGTTATGCCTATAGCCCGAAATCGGTAGCGCCGAGCGCCATTCAAGCGCCGATCAACCCGTTCAAGCCCCATGAGCTGGACGAAGAGGGCATCGAAAAGCAGATCGCCGATTTCGTCAATTGCTCCAGCCTCGCCCAAGTGGCCGAATACGACGGCGTGGAAATCATGGGCTCCGAGGGTTACTTCATTAACCAATTCCTTGCCGCTCACACCAACCAGCGCACCGACCGCTGGGGTGGCAGCTACGAAAACCGCATGCGCCTGCCGGTGGAAATCGTGCGCCGCGTGCGCGAAGCCGTCGGCCCGAACTTCATCATTATTTATCGCCTGTCGATGCTCGACCTGGTGGAAGGCGGCAGCACCTGGGACGAAATCGTCACCCTGGCCAAGGCCATCGAAAAAGCCGGCGCCACCATCATCAACACCGGTATCGGCTGGCACGAAGCGCGTATCCCCACCATCGCCACCAAAGTGCCGCGCGCAGCGTTCACCAAAGTAACGGCCAAACTGCGTGGTGAAGTCAGCATTCCGCTGATCACCACCAACCGCATCAACACCCCGGAAGTGGCCGAGCAAGTGCTGGCCGATGGCGACGCCGACATGGTGTCCATGGCCCGCCCGTTCCTCGCCGACCCCGAGTTCGTTAACAAAGCTGCTGAGGGTCGCAGCGACGAAATCAACACCTGCATCGGCTGCAACCAGGCCTGCCTGGACCACACCTTCGGCGGCAAACTCACCACCTGCCTGGTCAACCCGCGCGCCTGCCACGAAACCGAGCTGAACTACATTCCCACCGCAGCTGTGAAGAAAATTGCCGTGGTCGGCGCTGGCCCGGCGGGTCTTTCCGCTGCCACCGTGGCGGCCGAGCGTGGCCACAGCGTGACCCTGTTCGACTCGGCCAGCGAAATCGGCGGCCAGTTCAACATCGCCAAGCGTGTACCGGGCAAAGAAGAGTTCTACGAAACCATTCGCTACTTCGGCCGCAAGCTGCAAACCACCGGCGTTGATCTTCAACTGAACACCCGCGTCAGCGTTGAAGACCTGGTTAAAGGCGGCTTTGACGAAATTATCCTGGCCACCGGCATCGCCCCGCGCACGCCGGCCATTCCGGGCATCGACCACCCGAAAGTGATCAACTACCTCGACGCCATCTTGCAGCGCAAACCGGTTGGCCAAAAGGTGGCCGTGATTGGCGCCGGCGGCATTGGTTTCGACGTATCGGAATTCATCGTTCACCAAGGCGACGCCACCAGCCAGGACCGCGATGCGTTCTGGAAAGAGTGGGGCATCGACAAAGCCCTGGAAGCGCGCGGCGGTATCGCCGGCATCAAAGCTGAAGTGCACGCCCCGGCGCGTGACGTGTTCCTGCTGCAACGCAAGAAAACCAAAGTGGGCGACGGCCTGGGCAAAACCACCGGCTGGATCCACCGCACCGGCTTGAAAAACAAAAACGTGCAAATGCTCAACAGCGTCGAATACCTCAGCGTTGATGACGCCGGTTTGCACATCCGCATCGCCGAAGGTGAGCCGCAGCTGTTGCCGGTCGACACCATCATCATCTGCGCCGGCCAAGACCCGCTGCGTGAACTGCAGGAAGGCCTGGAAGCAGCCGGCCAAGTGGTGCATTTGATTGGCGGCGCGGACGTGGCGGCGGAGCTGGATGCCAAGCGTGCGATCAACCAGGGTTCGCGTCTCGCTGCTGGGCTGTAATTGATCAGCTCCCTCTCCCGCTTGCGGGAGAGGGCTGTTTCTGCTGTTTCTGTGGGAGCGGCTTTAGCCGCGATGCGTTTGATTGTTTTAAAGGCATCGCGGCTAAAGCCGCTCCCACAGAGGGTGTGTATTCCTCAAAAAACAAAAAAGGAGTTGCCATGACCACTTCCGCCCTCAGTTCCAACCCCGCCGTCACCGCTGCCCTCGAGCAGTGGCACCACATGATCGCCAGCAAAAGCCTCAAGGCCTTGCCCGAGTTGTTGGATGCCAAGGCGGTGTTTCGTTCGCCCATGGCCTACAAGCCGTACGAGGGCGCGCAGATGGTCAATGTGATTCTGAATACCGTGATTCAGGTGTTCGAGAACTTCGAATACCACCGCGAACTGGTCAGCGCCGACGGCCTGAATGTGGTGCTGGAGTTCAGCGCCACGGTTGGCGAGCGTCAGCTCAAGGGCATCGACATGGTGCGCTTCAATGAAGACGGCAAAATCGTCGACTTCGAAGTGATGATCCGCCCCATGAGCGGCCTGCAAGCGCTGGGTGATGAGATGGGCAAACGCCTGGCGCCGTTTCTGGCCAAGGCCAACGCTTCGGCGTGATGCCGCAAACCTGACCGCTTGTACCGATTCCGTCACACTTTCATGTCAGCGCCTGTTCACCAGGCGCTCGGCACGGGTGACTGCCAACCCAGTCACATTGCCGTCGATACTTTTTACCCTAGACTTGAGCCAAATGTAGGAATACGCCTACTTTCTCGCCGTGCGCGCAGAAAAAATTGAGCGTATTCATAAGCGCGAAAGTCGCCATGTATCTGGGTTAGGGGTTCGTTGATGAGCATGCAGATCAAGCCGCAAATGGTTGAAGCCGTGATGTTCTTCAGTGAGCGCGGCATCTGCAAAGAAATGCTGTACCCCGAATTCGAGGCCCTGCTCGACGGCGTGGTCAACATGCCCGAGTTCAGAGACCAGCAAATGCGCGTGGCCTACGTGCTGATCAACCCACGCCTGCTGGTGCGCGCGGCGGTGTTTTTCTTCCTCGACTTCGACGAACGTGGCTCGCCCGATAGCGGCTGGAACATTCCGCTGCGCCACCTGGCCGAGCGCTCTGGCCGTGGCCCGGACCTGGGCGCCGGTCCCATCCGCTTGGCCTGCCGCAGCCAGTGCCCGGTGTCGTGGCATCAAATGCACTTGTGGGACCCCAGCTTGGTGCCCGGTCAGAACGATCTGGTGTTGCTGCGCGATACCGTGCGGCGCAATCAGCTCGGCTTGCTGGTGGAAGACGACTCCGGCCAGAGCGTTGCCCCGGAGCGTCTGCAATTGGCGCCAGAAGATCAGTGGCACGCGCCGGATCCGGCCAAAGAAGCCGCTGACCAGATGGCGGAGAAAATCGAACAGGAGCACCGCCTCAAAACCGCTCAGCTCATCAAGCAGCAACGCCTGCGCATCAGCAGCCAAACCCAGCAGTACGAAGAAGAGCTGGCCAAGCTAAAGCTCGCCGCCGCGCAAGACACACAAACCATGCTCGGGCAAATTCAAAGCCTGCATCAGGCGCTGCGCCAGCAGGAAGAATTGAACGTCAGCCTGAAATCGCAATTGGCTGCCCAGGCCGACACCTTTCAGAAAAACCGCGAGGAAATGACCGAGCAACTGCGCGCCATCGAGCGTCACGGGCGCGCTGAGGCGGACATTCTGCGGGCGCAATTCGACAGCGAGCTGCAAGCGCGAATTTCCTCCGCTGTGGTCGAGTACAAAGAGCAGATCGCCATTCGCGACGTCGAGCTGGCCTACCGCAACGAGCTGGACACCCAGTTGGAAGAAGAGGTCGAGCGCCTGAAGAAAGAGCGCGACGCCTTTGCCAGTCAGGGTGGCGAGCAGATTCTGGAGCGCCTGTCGAAACTCGGCGTGGTGTTCGTGGTGTACCACCCGGGCGCCGGTCACCTGACCATTCCGCTGCAAGACATCGCCCGCTACCAAGACAACCCCATGGCCTACGCGGCGGCCAAATGCTTTGTCGCCGAGCCGCAGTATCGCCAGTGGCTGGCCCATTACGAAAAACCCAGCTGCGACGCCAGCTTGCCAAACGGTGACCGCTGCGGCATTCCCCTGGACCGCATCGACACGCCGAGCCGCTTTGTCATCGGCGATTCCAACTGCTGCGCCCGCCACAAAGCCGGTGCCCGCCTGCGGACTGTCAGCTAACCCTTGTCCCTCGACGTTTCCGATTGGTCACCCCAGGCGCCGCTCCAGCGCCTGGCCACGCCGTGGCTGCAAGAAGCCGGCGTCGACGTGGCGGTGCTGCGCCTGGATGAAATCGACCCGCTGATCAGCGGCAACAAATGGTTCAAGTTGCGCCACCACCTCGACGCTGCTGCGGCGGCTGGCGCGCGCGGGGTCATCAGCCTGGGCGGCGCCCATTCCAATCACTTGCATTCCCTAGCCGCTGCCGGCCAGCGCTTTGGTTTCGCCACGGTCGGTCTGCTGCGCGGCGATGCGCTCGACACGCCCACCGTGCGCGACCTTCAAGCCTGGGGCATGACGCTGCATTGGCTTGGCTACGGCGGCTATCGGCAGAGGCATCAGCCGGACTTCTGGCAACCGTGGCTGGCTCAATACCCCGGCTTCTACCCGATTCCCGAAGGCGGTGGCGGCTTGCCCGGCGCGCTGGGTTGCATGGGCCTGCGCGAGATGGTGCAGGCACAGCTGGCGAATATCGGCTGGGATGACTTCGACGCCTGGTGGCTGGCCGTTGGTACCGGCACCACGCTGGCTGGGCTGGTTCTGGCCGAGCAAGGCCAGCGGCGGGTTTACGGGGCGTCGGCGGTGCCGGCGGGGCACGGTGTGGAGGAAAACCTTCGGCACATCTTCGAGCAGGCTGGTTACACAGGGGACGGGTACGACGTGCTGCAAGCGAGCCGAGCAGGGTTTGCTAAGGTCGATGAAGCGCTAACGGCATTCATCAGCCAGAATGAGCGCGAGGGCCAATTGCCGTTGGAAGCGATTTACACCGGCAAGGCGCTAATGGCGTTGCGCCTGCACGTGGCGGCCGGTAACGTGGCGCGCGGCACTCGCCTGCTGTTCGTCCACACCGGCGGTTTGCAGGGCCGCCGCGCCACGCAAGTGAGCATTGCCCGCCCGTTGCACCAGCCCTTTCATGAGTAGCCGCCTTCCATGAGTGAACCCCTGAACCTTGAGCAACTGCGCAGCCTGACGCCGCTCAACGTGCTGTCGGAACAGCAGTGGCGCGAATTGCGCAGCCAACTGGTGCCGCAGCCGATGCTGGCCGGGCAGCTATTGTTCAGGGCGGGCGACCAGGCGCGGGTTACGTATTTCCTGCTGGCCGGCGAATTGGTATTGACCGACGCCGACGGTCGCAAGCAGCGCTTGCAGGCTGGTAGCGAAGCCAGTTGTCATCCCGTGTCACCCAACCTGCCGCGCCTGCACGAAGCGCGGGCGCTCACCGACATCAGCATTCTGGTGCTCGACAGCGCGACCCTCACGCGCCTGCTGACCTGGCGCCTGGCGTATCAGGATTTGCTGCTGGAGCTGGGCCAACGCGGCGGCGATGTCGAATGGCTGGAGCGCCTGCTGCAAAACCCGCTGTTCGCCAAAGTGCCGCCGCCGAACGTGCGCGCCATGCTCGACCGCTTGCAGCGCCTGGAACTGAAAGCGGGCAGCACCGTGCTTAGCGAAGGCGAAACCGGTGACTGCTGTTTTTTCCTCAACAGCGGCCGCGCGGAAGTGATGCGCAGCGCCGGCAGTGAAAAACAGGTGCTGGCCGAACTGGAAGAGGGCGCCTGCTTTGGCGAAGAAGCGCTGCTGGCCGACCAGCCGCGCAACGCCACGGTGACCATGCTCGAAGACGGCGTGGTGCTGCGCCTGGACCGCCAGGATTTTTTCGCCCTGCTCAAGGCGCCGATTGTCGACGAGGTGTCGTTCGGCGAAGCGGCGCGGCTGCTATCGGCCGGCGCGCAGTGGCTGGACGTGCGCCTGCAAGAAGAATACGAACGCGGCCACGCCCTGGAATCGCTGAACATGCCGCTGCAACTGCTGCGCTTGAAAGCGCGGCTGCTGGACAAAACCCGCACCTACCTGTGCTACTGCGACAGCGGTACGCGCAGTACCAGCGCGGTGTTTTTGCTCTCGCAGCTGGGGTTTAACGCTTATGCGTTGCGTGACGGGTTGAATGCGTTGCCGGCGGTGTTGCGTGACGGGTTGCTGTGTGAGAGCGGGTCGGGGTATTTGGCGCGGTCGGGGGGGAGGACGGAACGGAGTCGGTAGGGGTGTTTTTGGGTTCGAGATGTGGTCGGGAAGCGAGGTTGCCTGAACGAGCCTGGATTCCGAATCGTCGGACCGCCGCCTTCGCGGGAATGACGGTGCTCTCTACACATAACGCCGACACATCCGAGATTCTGGATCCCCGCGTTCGCGAGGATGACGGTGAGTTGATTAGAGACATCCGTCATTCCCGCGCAGGCGGGAATCCAGAATTTTAAGCCGAGCGGTGATGCCTCGGCGACCGTAAGAACCTAGCAAGAAAGCCCTTCACCCACCCCACTGCGGCCACCCATCCCCCACCAAAAACACCCGCTCAGCCTCCCGCCAATCCCCACTCCCATCCCGCTCAAACCGCACCAACAATTGCGCCTGCGCATCAGCCTCCAGCTCCCCCAACCACTGTCCAAACCGCTCAGCCGTCCACACCGTCCCAGCCTGTTCCCGCGCCGGCGCCAGCCACGTCTGCCGGGGAATCGGCTGCCACAGCCCGGTTCCCTCATGCTCAGCCGCAAACGCGGCCCAATCTTTGCGATGCAGCCAACGCCCACGCAAATGCTCGCTCAGCGCGCCAGCGGGCGGCTGGCTATGGCCAGGCCAGGGGTAAAACAGATAACCCGCCAACCACAGTTGCGGCTGCACATTGGCAATGCCCAGCTCGGCCAGCGCCGCCTGCGCTTGCGGCGTGGCAGACAACGGCAGTTGATGGTCCAGCAAATGGCTGAGCTTGCGCGCCAGGCGGTCTTGGCTGCCGGGGCCGAGCCATTCGTGGGCGTTGCGGCCATCGCCCTGTTGCGGGCCGAGGTAGAGCTTGATGGCCAGTTCCTGGTGGTGCACGCCGTCATCGTCTTGCAGCAGCAAATCCAGCTCACCCAAGGTATGCCCGCCCTCGCGAATCGCCAGGTTGGCGGCCAGCAGTTCCACGCCAGGCGCGGCCATCAGGGCG
This sequence comes from Pseudomonas sp. AC136, assembly GCF_979258585.1. Lineage (NCBI taxonomy): Bacteria > Pseudomonadati > Pseudomonadota > Gammaproteobacteria > Pseudomonadales > Pseudomonadaceae > Pseudomonas > Pseudomonas sp. AC136. The sequence goes on along the minus strand of NZ_OZ409865.1, from coordinate 1,279,654 downwards.
AATTGCCAGAGGCGTTCGTAATACAAACCCAAACGCCGGATGCTGTGTTGCGCCAGCCACTTGCTGAGCGCAGCAGGGTCGCGGTCGAGTTGTTGCAGCCAGTCGGCCAATCGCTCAGGCGCGGCGGCCCAGGTGCTGGCGGTTAATGGATGACGTTGCCGGCAATGCGCCGGGTCCATGAGTGGCGGCGACAGCAGCACCCAGGCCAGATCGCGCACGGCGGGCTGGTGCAGGTGCTGGGGCAGGGCGGTGAGCGTGGGAAAAAGCGTCATGGTGCGAGCATAGCGGGTCGCTGGGGTGAAGTGCGCCTTGGTTTGGCCCGCCGCTTTCGCCCATAATTGAGCTCACCTCTCTGGATAGAGGGCGTCTTTTTCATTTTCTGCCAGCGTCTGCCAGGAGCCTCATGGAGCAATTTCGCAATATCGGCATCATTGGCCGCTTGGGCAGTTCGCAGGTGCTGGACACCATCCGCCGCCTGAAAAAACTGCTTATCGAGCGCCAGTTGCACGTGATCCTCGAGGACACCATCGCCGAGGTGTTGCCTGGCCATGGCCTGCAAACCTCGTCGCGCAAAAGCCTGGGCGAAGCCTGCGATCTGGTGATTGTGGTCGGCGGTGACGGCAGCATGCTCGGCGCCGCGCGCGCTCTGGCGCAGTTCAATGTGCCGGTGCTGGGCATCAACCGGGGCAGCCTGGGTTTCCTTACCGACATTCGCCCCGACGAGCTGGAAAGCAAAGTGGCCGAAGTGCTCGACGGCCAGTATCTGGTGGAAAACCGCTTCCTGTTGCAAGCCGAAGTGCGCCGTCACGCCGAAGTGATCGGCCAGGGCGATGCGCTCAACGATGTGGTGCTGCACCCCGGCAAGTCGACGCGCATGATCGAGTTCGAGCTGCACATCGATGGCCAGTTCGTGTGCAGCCAGAAGGCCGACGGCCTGATCGTCGCCACGCCCACCGGTTCCACCGCGTACGCCTTGTCGGCAGGCGGTCCGATCATGCATCCCAAGCTGGACGCCATTGTGGTGGTGCCGATGTACCCGCACACCTTGTCCAGCCGCCCGATTGTGGTGGACGGCAACAGCGAGCTGAAAATTGTCGCCTCCAAAGACATGCAGATTTATCCGCAAGTGTCGTGCGACGGTCAGAACCATTTCACCTGCGCCCCAGGCGACACGCTGATTGTCAGCAAGAAGCCGCAGAAACTGCGCCTGATTCATCCGCTGGACCACAACTATTACGAGGTTTGCCGGACCAAGTTGGGGTGGGGCAGTCGCCTCGGGGGCGGTAACGACTGATGGAACTTGATCCGGCGCGCGGGTATGACTTGATTGGTGACGTGCATGGTTGCGCGCACACCTTGGCGCGCCTGCTCGACGGCCTCGGTTATCAACGCCAGGGCGGCGTGTGGCGTCATCCGCGGCGTATGGCGATTTTCCTGGGCGACATCGTCGACCGTGGCCCGCGTATTCGCGAGGCGCTGCACATGGTGCATGACATGGTCGAAGCCGGGCAGGCGCTGTGCATCATGGGTAACCACGAATTCGACGCCCTCGGCTGGAGCACCCCGGCACCGCCCGGCAGCGGCCGCCAGTTCGTCCGCGAGCACACGCCGCGCAACGCCCGCCTGATTACCCAAAGCCTGGCGCAATTCGATGCCTATCCCAACGAGTGGCGCGAATTCCAGCGGTGGTTTTACGAGCTGCCGCTGTTTATCGACGCCGGGCATTTTCGCGTGGTGCATGCCTGCTGGGACGCCGGCCTGATCGACTCGCTGCGCGCTCAGCACCCTGACGGCCGTGTGGATGAAGCTTTTATCCAGGCCTCGGCAGTGCCCGGCAGCTTCGCCAATAAAGTGTTCAGCCGCTTGCTGCGTGGCACCGATATGCGCCTGCCCGATGGCCTGACGCTTACCAGCGGCGACGGCTATACCCGCGCGTTCTTTCGCACCAAGTTCTGGGAAGAAGACCCGCAAACCTACGGCGATATCGTCTTCCAGCCCGACGCTTTGCCCGAAGACGTGGCGCGCACGCCGCTGACCCCGCAAGAAAAAACCCAATTGCTGCGCTACGGCCCAAAAGAGCCGCCATTGTTTGTTGGCCACTACTGGCGCAAAGGCCGGCCAGCGCCGATTCGGCCGAACCTGGCCTGCCTCGATTACAGCGCCGTGCTGTACGGCAAGCTGGTGGCGTATCGCATGGACCAGGAAACCCGCATCGATCCGAATAAATTCGCCTGGGTAGACGTCGAGCGCCCGGAGGTTCCCGTTGAGTGACACGGCATCGAGCAGTAACGCCATGAACCCGGTTGAAGTGTTGCGCCTGCCCGTGAGCGCCAATCTGGCTGGCTTCGTTCAGCTGTTGCAGCGCTTGCAGGTGCCGCATCGGGTCAGCGAAGAGTCGGGCGAGCAGGTGCTGTGGGTGCCGGGCGAGCAGTTGGCGGCGGATGTGCGCGGGTTGTATCAACGGTATCCGGATGGCGATCCTGAGCAGCGTTTGCAGGTGCCCGAGCAGGAAAAGCCGGTGAAGGTCGGGTTTGTGGCGCAGCTGCGGCAGAGCCCGCTGACCACGTTAATGATGGTGCTGACCTTAATCGTCGCAGGCATCACCTTGCTGGGCGACAACTTCGACGCCATCCGCTGGTTGAGCTGGATGGATTTTCACGTGTCCGGCGACTACGCCACGTTCGTGCCCTGGCCTGACACCATGTCCGCCGGCCAATACTGGCGGCTGATCACGCCGATCTTTATTCACTTCGGCATTCTTCATCTGGCCATGAACGGCATGTGGTACTGGGAGCTGGGGCGGCGCATTGAGTCGTACCAAGGCGGTATCGCGTTGCTGGGCCTGACCGTGCTGTTCGGCCTGGCCTCCAACTCCGTGCAGTTCTGGTGGGCCGGGCCTTCGATCTTTGGCGGCCTGTCCGGCGTGCTCTACGGCCTGCTTGGCCACTGTTGGATTTACCAGTTACTGGCCCCAAATCGTGCCTACCACTTACCCAAAGGCGTGGTGGTGATGATGCTGATCTGGCTGGTCATCTGCATGAGCGGCATCACCGAGGTGGCCGGCATTGGCGCCATCGCCAACGGCGCTCATGTCGGCGGTCTGGTTATGGGCTGCCTCACCGGTCTGTTCGGCGGTGCACTGGCGCGCCGTCGTCGTTAAACTGCGACTTTGTTTTTGGAGGCGAATATGTCGTCCTTTGCTGAAATGATTGAAAACATCACCCCGGATATCTACGAAAGCCTGAAGCTGGCCGTGGAAATTGGTAAGTGGTCGGACGGGCGCAAGCTGACCCAGGAACAGAAAGAACTGAGCATGCAGGCCGTCATCGCCTGGGAACTGCAAAACCTGCCGGAAGACCAGCGCACCGGTTACATGGCCGTGCAGGAATGCAGCTCGAAATCGAAAACCGTGCCGAACATTCTGTTTAAGTCGGACGCTATCCATTGAGTGAATTGGGTCGCGGTGCCTTGAGCAAAATGGCCGCCCGCCTGGGCGCGCCGGTGCAGTACGCGTTTCGGTTGGGTGACGACGAAATTCCGGTCAACCCGCTGATCGGCAAGACTGTGCGGTTGGAGTATTTGGGTGCGATTCACTGCAGCCACTGCGGGCGCAAAACCAAAACCAGCTTCAGCCAGGGTTATTGCTACCCGTGCATGACCAAGCTGGCGCAGTGCGACACCTGCATGATGAGCCCCGAGCGTTGCCACCATGAGGCCGGCACCTGCCGCGAGCCGGAATGGGCGGCGCAGTTCTGCATGACCGATCACATCGTTTACCTGGCCAATTCGTCGGGCGTGAAAGTGGGTATTACCCGCGCCACGCAAGTGCCCACCCGCTGGCTCGACCAGGGCGCCAGCCAGGCGCTGCCGATCATGCGGGTCAGCACCCGCCAGCAATCGGGGTTTGTCGAAGACTTGCTGCGCACCCAGGTGGCCGACAAGACCAACTGGCGTGCCCTGCTGAAAAGCCACGCCGCGCCGGTCGAACTCAAAGCCGTACGCGAGCAGATTTTCGCCGCTTGTGCCGAAGGCATGCTCGGCTTGCAACAGCGCTTCGGCTTACAGGCCATTCAGGCGCTGACCGACGTCGAGCCCATCGAGATCACGTATCCGATCGAGGCGTACCCGGCAAAAATAACCAGCTTTAATCTGGATAAAGACCCCATTGCCGAAGGCACGCTACTGGGCATCAAGGGCCAGTACCTGATGTTCGATACCGGCGTCATCAATATCCGCAAATACACGGCCTACCAACTGGCCGTGCATTCCTGAACGTAAGGGCAACTGCCATGCGCACCGAACAACCGAAGATGATTTACCTGAAGGACTATCAGGCGCCGGATTACCTGATCGACGAAACCCATCTGACTTTCGAGTTGTTCGAGGACCACACCCTGGTTCACGCGCAACTGGTGATGCGCCGCAACCCGGTGCGCGGCGAAGGCCTGCCGCAGCTGGTGCTGGATGGTCAGGAGCTGGAGCTGTTGTCCCTCAGCCTCGACGGTAAAACCCTGGAGCCGGGCGATTACCAGCTCAGCGACAGCCACCTGACCCTGCAACCAGGCGGCGAGCGCTTTGTAATCGACAGCAGCGTGCGTATCCACCCGGAAACCAATACCGCGCTGGAAGGTTTGTACAAATCCAGCGGCATGTTCTGCACCCAGTGCGAGGCCGAAGGCTTCCGCAAAATCACCTACTACCTCGACCGCCCGGACGTGATGAGCAAATTCACCACGACCCTCAGCGCCGAACAGCACAAGTACCCGGTGCTGCTTTCCAACGGCAACCCGATTGCCAGCGGCCCGGAGGAGGGCGAGGGCGGCCGCCATTGGGCGACGTGGGAAGACCCGTTTATGAAGCCCGCCTATTTGTTCGCGCTGGTGGCGGGCGATTTGTGGTGCATCGAAGACACCTTCACCACCATGAGCAACCGCGAAGTGGCGCTGCGCATTTATGTCGAGCCGGAAAACATCGACAAATGCCAGCACGCCATGGACAGCCTGAAAAAATCCATGCGCTGGGATGAAGAGGTCTACGGCCGCGAATACGATCTGGATATTTTCATGATCGTCGCCGTCAATGACTTCAACATGGGCGCCATGGAAAACAAGGGCCTGAACATCTTCAACTCCAGTTGCGTGCTGGCCAAAGCCGACACCGCCACCGACGCCGCGCACCAGCGCGTTGAAGGCGTGGTGGCGCACGAGTACTTCCACAACTGGTCTGGCAACCGTGTCACGTGCCGCGACTGGTTCCAGCTGTCGCTTAAAGAAGGCTTCACCGTGTACCGCGACGCCGAGTTCTCGGCCGACATGAATTCGCGCACGGTTAAACGCATTGAAGACGTCGCTTACCTGCGCACCCACCAGTTCGCCGAAGACGCCGGCCCCATGGCTCACGCCGTGCGCCCGGACAGCTTTATCGAGATTTCCAACTTCTACACCCTGACCGTGTACGAAAAGGGCTCGGAAGTGGTGCGCATGCTCCACACCCTGCTGGGCAACGAGGGTTTCCGTAAAGGCAGCGACCTGTACTTCGAGCGCCACGACGGTCAGGCGGTGACCTGCGACGACTTTATCAAGGCCATGGAAGACGCCAACGGCGCCGACTTCACCCAGTTCAAACGCTGGTACAGCCAAGCCGGCACGCCGCGTTTGCAGGTGAGCGAGGCGTATGACGCCAACGCGAAAACCTACACACTGACCTTCCGCCAAAGCTGCCCGCCAACCCCAGGGCAAACCGAGAAGCTGCCGTTCGTGATTCCGGTCGAACTGGGCTTGCTCGGCACCCAGGGCCAGGCGCTAACCTTGAAGCTGCAAGGTGAAAGCGAGGCGCGTGGCGAGTCCACGGTTATTGCGGTGACTGAAGCCGAGCAGAGCTTCACGTTTGTGGACGTGGCCGAGCAGCCGTTGCCCTCGTTGCTGCGCGGCCTGTCGGCGCCGGTGAAGCTGAGCTTCCCGTACAACCGCGACCAACTGATGTTCCTCATGCAACACGACGCCGACGGCTTCAACCGTTGGGAAGCCGGCCAGCAACTGTCGGTGCAAGTGCTGCAAGAGCTGATCGGCCAGCATCAACGCGGCGAAGCGCTGGTGCTGGATCAGCGTCTGATCACTGCGCTGGGCACCGTGCTCAGCGATGCCAGCCTCGATCAGGCCATGGTCGCCGAAATGCTTTCGCTGCCAAGCGAGGCGTACCTCACTGAAATCAGCGAAGTGGCAGACGTCGACGCCATTCACAGCGCCCGTGAATTCGCCCGTCAGCAACTGGCCGAGGCGTTGTTCGAGCCGCTGTGGCAGCGTTATCAGCAGAACCGCGAGGTCTCGCGTAACAGTGAGTACGTGGCGCAAGCCGAGCATTTCGCCCGCCGCAGCCTGCAAAACATCGCGCTCTCATACTTAATGCTGAGTGGCAAACCGCAAGTGCTCACCGCGTGCCTGGAGCAGTACGACGCGTGCGACAACATGACCGAGCGCCTCACCGCGCTGGCCGTGTTGGTCAATTCGCCGTTCGAGGCCGAGAAAGCCAAGGCGTTGGCGGCGTTTGCCGAACACTTCAAAGACAACCCGTTGGTGATGGATCAGTGGTTCAGCGTGCAAGCGGCGAGCGCTCTGCCTGGCGGTTTGGCGCGGGTTAAAGCGCTGATGGAACACCCGGCCTTTACCCTGAAAAACCCCAACAAGGTGCGTGCGCTGATCGGTGCTTTCGCCGGGCAAAACCTGGTCAACTTCCACAGCGCCGATGGCTCGGGCTACCGCTTCCTCGCGGACCTGATCATCACCCTCAACGGCTTCAATCCGCAGATCGCTTCGCGGCAATTGGCGCCGCTGACCCGCTGGCGCAAATACGATGCCGGCCGTCAGGCGCTTATGAAGGCCGAGCTAGAGCGGATTCTCGCCTCTGGCGAGCTGTCTTCCGACGTCTATGAAGTGGTCAGCAAGAGCCTTGCTTAAGATTTGATTCATCCCTTCCCCGAAGAACAGAAAGTGTTACTGGCGAAATGCCGGTAACACTTTTCTGTTACTTACCGAAATAACGCCCCCGCTGCTTATTAGAAAACCCTTAATAGGTTGGGGCTTCGCCCTTGACTCTTTTCTGATTGTGCGGCAAGGAATTTGAGCTGGAACGGCGGCGAGTGGCTATCCGCGCCACATCGTAGGACAAACCGCGCAATAGTTTCCTGAATAGTGCGTGCGTTGGTTAATGAATGATCAGTCACGTCTTGTCTGGCAAACCATAAAACGTTGGCGTCATTAAATTGAATTAAAACGCTTGTTTGGCACCATGGTTGCATTGCTCGACTGTAATTGGCCCCGCAATGGTGCAGACAATGCTCGGGGGTGCGTGCTAGACGCGTTGGAGGGGAATCTTCCAATCAACTAAAAAGACCGCCTCTAAACAGCGGCGTACATGAGCCCGCTTGCTACTAAGCGCGGGCCGATAAGAATAACGATCTGTCCACGGAGTAAAGTCTCGATGGAATTCAAGTCCCGTAGTCCTATGTTGCGTTTCGCGCCGTCCAAGGCAGGCTTTGCCTTCGCCGGTCTTCTGCCGTTGCTGGTGGCTGTTCAAGCCCAGGCCGTGGAATTCAGCTTTGCCGACAATGAAGTCAGCGGTTCCATCGACACCACCGTGTCTTACGGCCAGTTGTGGCGCGTGCAAGGCCAGGACAAGAACAACAACGACATCAACACCAACGACGGCAACCGTAACTTCGATACGGGCCTGGTTTCCGAGGTGTACAAGATCACTTCCGACTTGGAGGCGACCTACAAGAACTACGGTGTGTTCGTTCGCGGTACCGCTTTCTATGACACCCAGATCATGGACAAGCGCACCGACTACAACGACAACAATAATCCGAATCAGCCGAGCCAAAGCTTCCCGGATAACTCCAGCTTCACTTACGAGACGCGCCACAAAGCCGGTCGTGATGCGCAGATTCTCGATGCCTATGTTTATGGCAACTGGGACGTAGCAGATAAGCCGGTGACGGCGCGTTTGGGTAAACAAGTTTTCAACTGGGGTGAAGGTCTGTTCTACCGTGGCGGTGTAAACACCACTAACCCGGTAGACGCTGCAAAATTCCGTCTGCCTGGTTCCGAGTTGAAAGAAGTGTTGGTGCCGGTTGAAGCGCTGAGCTTCAACGTGGGTCTGTCCGACAACCTGTCGATGGAAACCTTCTACCAGTTCAACTGGAAAGAATCGGCCATTGACCCGGTTGGTACTTACTTCTCTGAGACCGACCTGTTTGCTGACGGCGGTAACACCGCGTACTCCAATCAGCCGGCATTGGCCGCCGTCGCTGGTGCGTACAACCAATTGAGCGCGATAAACGCCGGTGGGTTGCAAGGCGGTCGTGGCGTTAGCTCTGATGGCACCATTAAAGTGGCTTCCATTCGCTCGGACTTGAACGCCAAGAACGACGGTCAGTTCGGCGTCGCGTTTCGCTACATTGCCGAAGAGCTGAACTCCACCGAGTTCGGTCTGTACTTCGTTAACTACCACTCTAAAGAGCCGACCATTGCGGCTAACTTGGGCAGCTACGCGGGTCTGGACCTGCAGAGCATTGCTACCAGTATTGTTCAAGGCCAGACCCTGGCAGGTCTGCAAGGCGCAGGCTTTAGCCTGGCGCAAATCCAAACCGTTCTTTCCGGCGGCAGCACCGGTAGTCCTGCTGCGGATGCCGCGATTGGCGGTGCTTTCGCAGCCATCCCCGCGACCGTAGCCACTGGTCTTTCGAACCCGGCCTCGACGCTGTCTCGCGCCACCGGCGGTGTTGCGACTGTCGACGTAGCCAACCAAGTCAACGCCCAACGCGAGTATGGCGAAGACGTGCAAATGTACGGGTTCAGTTTCAACACCACGCTGGGCGATGCTTCCGTATTCGGTGAGCTTGCCTATCGCCCGAACCTGCCAATCGGCATCGCCACTACCAACGACCTGTTGGGTGACCTGCTGTTGCAAGCGCCACGTCTGGCTACGCCAGGCACGTCCGTTAACATTGGTGGCCAGCAAGTGCAGTTGGGTGACGAAATCCACAACTCCGAGCGTGTTGAAGCCTTCAACACCTCGTTGGGCACCATTTATAACTTCGGCCCGGTTGCCAGCTTCGACTCCCTGTTCGGTGTAGCAGAACTGGCTTCCGAGCACCTGCGCGGCAGCGACCTGAAGTACACCGACTACCTCGGCGAAACCCGCTACTACTCCGGCCGCGGCAACACCTCCTACATCAGTGGCGGCGACCGCGACGACCAAGTCAACAAAAACGCCTACGGCTACACCTTGGTGCTTTCGGGTACCTGGAACGACGTATACGCCGGCGTAAACGTTTCCCCGTACGTGGTTTACAAAGACGACTTCGAAGGTAACTCCTACCAGACCGGTAGCTTCATCGAAGGCCGCAAGGCTTACACCCTCGGCGTCAAAGCCAGCTACCTGAACAGCCTGGAAGGCGAACTGGCGTACACCGAGTTCTCCGGTGCCGGCCAGAACAACTCCAGCCGTGACCGCGACAACATCGGCGTCAACGTTAAGTACTCGTTCTAACACCCTCTATATAAGAAGCCGGGCGCCTACGGGCGCTCGGACGATGATTGACCACGGAGAATCAAGATGCTGAAAAAGCACACGCTGATTAGTGCAGCGATCGCACTGGCGTTTACCGCCGGTAGCGCGCTGGCCGCTGTTTCGTCTTCGGAAGCCGCCAAGCTCGGCACTACGCTGACGCCGTTCGGCGCCGAGAAAGCGGGTAACGCGGCAGGCACCATTCCGGCTTGGACTGGCGGTATCACCAAGGCACCGGCTGGCTACAAAACCCCGGGCCAGCACCATGTCGATCCGTTCGCTGACGACAAGCCGCTGTTCACCATCACCAAAGCCAACATGGACCAGTACAAGGCCAACCTGACCCCAGGCCAGATCGCCTTGTTCAACGCCTACCCGACTGACTACCAGTTGCCGGTGTACCCGACCCGTCGCTCCGGCTCCGCGCCGCAGTGGGTCTATGACAACACGCAGAAAAACGCTACCACCGCCAAACTGCTCGATGGCGGCAACGGTTTCGCTGACGCTTACGGCGGCATCCCGTTCCCGATTCCGCAGAACGGCGTCGAAGCGGTGTGGAACCACATTGCTCGTTATCGCGGCACTTACATCGTGCGTCGCGCTTCGGAAGTAGCCGTGCAGCGCAATGGTGATTTCACCTTAGTGACCTCGCAGCAAGAAGCGATGTTCCGTTTCTACGACCCGAAAAGTAACTACTCGAACCTGAACAACATCCTGTTCTACTACCTGTCCTTCACCAAGAGCCCGGCACGCCTGGCTGGCGGCGCGGTACTGGTACACGAGACCCTGGATCAGGTGAAAGAGCCGCGTCAGGCCTGGGGCTACAACGCCGGTCAGCGTCGCGTACGTCGTGCGCCGAACCTGGCATACGACACCCCGATTGCTGCCGCTGACGGCCTGCGTACTGCAGACGACACCGACATGTTCAACGGCTCGCCAGACCGCTACGACTGGAAGCTGATCGGCAAGAAAGAAATCTACATTCCGTACAACAACTACAAAATCAGCAGCCCCGACGTGAAATACGCCGACCTGCTGAAAGTAGGCCACTTGAACCCGGCTTACACCCGTTATGAACTGCACCGTGTGTGGGTAGTTGAAGGCACGCTGAAAGCTGGCGCCCGTCACATCTACTCCAAGCGCGTACTGTTCCTCGACGAGGACAGCTGGCAAGCAGCAGAAGTGGACCAATACGACGGCCGTGGCGAACTGTGGCGCGTGTCGTTGGCGTACCTGAAAAACTTCTACGAACTGCCAACCACCTGGACTGCCCTGGACGTGTTCCACGACCTGCAAGCCCGTCGCTACCACGTACAGAACCTGGACAACGAAGAGCCGACCACCATCGACTTCAGCCAGCCGATTCCAGACGACGGCTACTTCAAGCCGGCTGCTCTGCGTCGTCGCGGTACGCGTTAATAGCGTGATGCTGTAGGAGCGGCTTTAGCCGCGATGCTCTTGAGGTAGAAAAGCATCGCGACTGAAGTCGCTCCCACAGGGTTCGAGGTTGCGAGCTTTTGATGGTGTGGGAGCGGCTTTAGCCGCGATGCTCTTGATGCAAAAAAGCATCGCGACTGAAGTCGCTCCCACAGGGTTCGAGGTTTCGAGCTTTTGATGGTGTGGGAGCGGCTTTAGCCGCGATCTCTTGATGCAAAAAAGCATCGCGACTGAAGTCGCTCCCACAGGGTTCGAGGTTTCGAGCTTTTGATGGTGTAGGAGCGGCTTTAGCCGCGATGCTCTTGACGCAAAAAAGCATCGCGACTGAAGTCGGCTCCCACAGGTTTCGAGGTTTCGAGCTTTTGATGGTGTAGGAGCGGCTTTAGCCGCGATGCTCTCGAGGTAAAAAAGCATCGCGGCTAAAGCCGCTCCCACAGAGTTCAGGGTTCGTTCCTACAAGACCATAGGCAACACAACTCAGGTTGTGTAGTGTTCGGCAAAGGCCGCTACAGTCGTAGCGGCTTTTGTGCATCAGGGGTATCTATTCCGATGCATCAGAGGTGCCTATAACGCGTCAATCACGCGGGTTTGCCTTAACAAAACATAACGTCACGTTGATTGTCAGACCTTTCGAAAGCTGGATAGGATAGGCGGCCTGCAAAAAGGCTGATATCCCATAACAATAAAGGGGAAAGGTGTATGAGTGAGCCCGTCATGCGGCGCACCCAGTCTGGTGAGGCTAAGAAGTTGCGCACACCAGCGTTCCGCTTCCACTCGCCGCTGGCTAACGTGCTTTCGCTGTGTAGTGTGTTGTCCGTTCTGAGTTTTGTTGCACCCTTCAATGTGCACGCGGCGACCGAAGACTCGGCGACCGTCTACTCAATCCCATCCGCCAAAGCTGCAGACTCTCTGTTGCTCGACATCGACAACGCCGGCAAACGCCTGGTCGCTGTGGGTGACCGTGGCCACATTCTGTATTCCGACGATGAAGGCAAAACCTGGGTGCAGGCCAAAGTGCCAACCCGGATGATGCTCACAGCGGTGGCGTTCGGTGACGACAAACACGGTTGGGCGGTTGGTCACGACGCACTGATCCTCGCTACCGAAGACGGTGGCACCACCTGGAACCAACAATTCAGCGACCAGGAACGGGAGGAGGGCGCGCCTTTCCTCGACGTCTGGTTCAAAGATGCTTCCATCGGTTTTGCGGTTGGTGCGTATGGCGCGTTGTTCGCCACCACCGACGGCGGCAAGAACTGGGAAGATGCCGGCGACCGTCTCGACAACCCCGACGGTTACCACATCAATGCCATCACCGAAGTCAAAGGCTCGGGCCTGTTTGCCGTCGGTGAAATGGGCAGCATGTTTAGAAGTGCCGACGACGGCGAAACCTGGGAAACCCTCGAGGGCCCGTATGAAGGTTCGCTGTTTGGTGTGATCGGCACCAATGAGCCCGGCACGCTTCTGGCCTATGGCCTGCGCGGCAACCTGTTCCGCTCCACCGACTTCGGCACCACCTGGACACCCATCAAGGTCAAGTCGCCTCGCGGCAAACTCGACTTCGGTTTGTCTGGCGGCGCACTGCTTAAAGATGGCTCTGTGGTCATCGTCGGGCACGGCGGCAGCGTACTGAAAAGCACCGATAACGGCCTGACCTTCAGCCTGATCAACCGTCCGGATCGCTTGTCCTTGTCCAGCGTTGCAGCTGACGACAAAGGTGATCTGGTGTTGGTCGGTCAAGGTGGCGTCCATGTCACTTCGCCCACCGGTGAAGACGCTAGCCCAAAACAATAAGCCGTGGCTTTGAGGTATGAGTACGATGAGTAACCATCATCAGGATAAGGGCTCCTTTCTCGAGCGCCTGATCTTCAACAACCGGCCGACAGTGATCCTCATCTGTCTGCTGGTCAGCGTCTTCCTGTGCTACCAAGCCTTGCAAGTGCGCCCGTCCACCAGCTTCGAAAAGATGATTCCGCTGCAGCATCCGTTCATTCAGAAGATGCTCGAGCACCGCAATGATCTGGCCAACCTGGGCAACACCGTGCGTATCTCGGTGGAAGCCAAAGATGGCGATATCTTCAGCAAGGAATACATGGAAACCCTGCGTCAGGTGAACGACGAGGTGTTCTACATTCCAGGCGTCGACCGTTCCGGTCTGAAGTCGCTGTGGAGCCCGAGCGTTCGCTGGACCGAAGTGACCGAAGAAGGCTTCGCCGGCGGCGAAGTGATTCCGCAAACCTACGACGGCTCGCCAGACAGCCTCGACGAGCTGCGCAACAACGTGCTCAAGTCGGGCCAGATCGGCCGCCTAGTGGCGAACAACTTCAAGTCGAGCATTGTCGATGTGCCGTTGCTGGAGTCCTACCCGGACCCGCAAGACCAAGGCACCTTGCTGAAACTCGACTACCGCCAGTTCTCCCACGAACTGGAAGCGAAGATTCGCGACAAGTACGAAGCGCAAAACCCGAACGTGGAAATTCACATCGTCGGTTTCGCCAAGAAAGTCGGCGACCTTATCGACGGCCTGGTGATGGTGGTGGCGTTCTTTGCCATCGCGTTCCTGATCACCCTCGTCTTGCTGATGTGGTTCACCCGCTGCATCCGCAGCACCATCGCCGTGCTGTTCACCACCTTGATTGCCGTGGTGTGGCAACTGGGCCTGATGCACACCGTAGGGTTCGGTCTGGACCCTTACTCGATGCTCGTGCCGTTCCTGATTTTCGCCATCGGTATTTCCCACGGCGTACAGAAAATTAACGGTATCGCCCTGCAATCGAGTGAAGCCGATAGCCCGCTGACCGCTGCGCGCCTGACCTTCCGCCAACTGTTCCTGCCGGGCGCCATCGCGATTCTGGCCGACGCCGTGGGTTTTATCACGCTGCTGATTATCGACATCGGCGTGATCCGCGAGCTGGCCATTGGCGCGTCCATCGGTGTGGGCGTGATCGTGTTCACCAACCTGATCCTGCTGCCGGTTGCCATCTCGTATGTCGGCATCAGCAAAAAGGCCATCGAGCGCAGCAAGAAAGACGCCGTGCGTGAACACCCGTTCTGGCGCCTGCTGTCCAACTTCGCTCACCCGGTGGTGGCACCGATTTCCGTGGTTATCGCCCTGGCAGCCTTTGGTGGCGGCTTGTGGTACGGCCACGGTCTGAAAATCGGTGACCTTGACCAAGGTGCGCCGGAGCTGCGTCCGGACTCGCGCTACAACCAGGACAACGCCTTCATTATCAACAACTATTCGACCAGTTCGGACGTGTTGGTGGTCATGGTCAAGAGCAAGCCTGAAGGCTGCTCGATTCACGAAACCATGCAGCCCATCGATGAGCTGATGTGGACCATGAGCAACACCGAAGGTGTGCAATCGGCCATCTCCCTGGTTACCGTCTCCAAGCAGATGATCAAGGGCATGAACGAGGGCAACCTGAAATGGGAAACCCTGTCGCGCAACAAAGACGTGCTGAACAACTCCATCGCCCGCGCTGATGGCTTGTTCAACAACGACTGCTCGCTGGCCCCGGTGCTGGTGTTCCTCAACGACCACAAAGCCGAAACCCTCGACCGTGCGGTTAACGCGGTGAAAGCCTTCGCCAAGGAACACGACAACGAGAACCTGCAGTTCCTGCTCGCTGCCGGTAACGCCGGTATCGAAGCGGCGACCAACGAAGTGATCAAGGAAACCGAGTTCACCATTCTGATCCTGGTGTACATCTGCGTGGCCACCATGTGCCTGATCACCTTCCGCTCGTTCGCGGCTACCTTGTGCATCGTGCTGCCGCTGATCCTCACCTCGGTGTTGGGTAACGCGCTGATGACCTTCCTGGGCATTGGTGTGAAGGTGGCGACGTTGCCGGTGATCGCGCTGGGTGTGGGTATTGGTGTCGACTACGGCATCTATATCTACAGCCGACTGGAAAGCTTCCTGCGCGCCGGCATGCCGCTGCAAGAAGCCTATTACCAGACCCTGAAATCCACCGGTAAAGCGGTACTGTTCACCGGTTTGTGCCTAGCCATCGGCGTGTGCACCTGGATTTTCTCGGCCATCAAGTTCCAGGCCGACATGGGCCTGATGCTGACCTTTATGCTGCTGTGGAACATGTTCGGCGCGCTGTGGCTGTTGCCAGCGCTGGCACGCTTCCTCATCAAGCCTGAGAAGCTGGCAGGCAAGAAAGGCGGCTCGCTGCTGGCCCACTAAGGCCCGGGTGAGCAACAAAAAAACCGCAGCCTGGGCTGCGGTTTTTTTATGCCTGAAACGTCGTTTCCTGGAATCGCGGCTAAAGCCGCTCCTACAGGACTGCACCGACTGTGGGAGCGGCTTTAGCCGCGAGTTTTTGATCTTCCCGCTCAGCCGTGCCCCTTCAACCACTCATCAATCATCCCGCGCAAACGCTCGCCGGAAAAACTGTCGAAATGCCCGCCATGCACCGTGCGCACGGGCAGCCGCCGCAAGCGTTCGAGGCTGGCGGCGTAGTCGTCGAGGTTGGAGTGGTAGGCGTCTTCGATCAGCGGGCCGTCGTAGATGATGTCGCCGCTGAACAGCGTTTCGGTGCTGGCTTCCCACAGGCTGATGCCGCCCGGCGAATGACCCGGCGTGTGCAGCACCTGCAACACGCGGTTGCCCAGGTCCAGCACATCGCCATCTTCGACAAACCCGGTCGCCGGCGCCGCTTTTACCTGGTACTCGGCGTAGCACAGCGGGCAATCCGGGTGGGCGTCGAACATGTCATCGCCAACGAATGCCGTGCTCAAGGTATTAGCGCCATCGGGGTGCGCGAGAATGTCTGCCTCGGCCGGGTGCACCAGGCGCTCGCTGAATTCGTGGTGGCCGGCGATATGGTCGAAATGGCAATGACTGGCCACGGCCAGCAGCGGCTTTTCCGTGAGCCACGGCAGCTGCTCGCGCAGGCTAACCAGGCCGGAGCCGCTGTCGAGCAGCACGTCTTTATCGCGGCCCTGGATATGCCAGAGGTTGCAGCGGTAGAACGGGCGGATGTAGGGCTCGTGGATAAGGCTGATGCCGTCGTAGCAGTGGCGGACTTCGAACCATTTGTCGCGGGTGACGATTTTCATGAGGGGCACATTCTTGCGGATATGTTGTCCTGTGGGAGCGACTTTAGTCGCGATGCTTTTGAAAGCATCGCGACTAAAGTCGCTCCCACAGTAAGGTGTTATGCGGGAGTAAACGGCGCTGCCTGAACAATCTCAATCACAAACGGCCGGTCACCCGGCGCCGTCTCCAACAACCTAGCCAAATGCCCCAAATCCACCGCACGCTCCGCCACACACCCAAACCCCCGCGCAATGGCAATAAAGTCCGGCGTGTAAATATCCACCCCAATCGGCTCAATACCCCGGCGCTCCATGTAGCCCTTGATCTCGCCGTAACCATAGTTGTTCCACAGCAAGATCACGATGCCAACCTTGGCCTCCACCGCGCTGGCCAGTTCCGGCAGGCTGAATTGCAGCCCACCATCACCAATCAGGCAAACAACCGGTGTCTGCGGTTCGGCCAGTTTTGCGCCGATGGCGGCGGGCAGGGCGTAGCCGAGGGTGCCGTAGCCGGTGGAGGAGTTGAACCAGCGGCGCGGGGTGTTCAGATCGACCAGATGATTGCCGCTGTACACGGTTTGCGTGGAATCTCCGACAAAGCGCGCCGTCGGCAACACGCCGAGCACGGTGGCGAACAGATTGCGGTAATGCGCCCAGCCGCTAAACCCTTCAGCCAATTGCGCGCGCACGGCGGCGGCACGCTGAGCGCCAGGGCTGCCGGCATCGCCGGTGCGGCCCGGCAGCTCGGCCAGCAGGGCGACTATGGCCGCGCGCGCATCGCTTTGAATCGCCAGCGTCGGCGCGTGGTTGCGCTGCAATTGCTGGGCGTCGATGTCGATGCGGATCAGCTCGCCATTCAAGGCAAAGCCGCCGTCGAACACCACGTCGTAATCGGTTTCGCCCAGCTCCGTGCCGATGGCCAGAATCACGTCCGCATCGGCGGCCATTTCGCGCACCGGCACCAGTGACTGGTTGCTACCGATCAGCAGCAAATGCTCAGCGGGCAATAAGCCTTTGGCATTGATGGTGAGCGCGGTCGGCGCATCCAGAGCGGTGGCCAGTTGCGAGGCGACGTCGGCCGCCTCAAGGCAGCCGCCGCCGAGCAACAGCAGCGGCCTTTTTGCGCCGTGCAGTTTCGCGGCAGCCTGTTTGATCAGTTCGGCAGAAGGCTCGGGTCGGCTTGAGCGTTCGCGCGGCTGAACGGCCAGGTGGGCGGCCGGCGCGGTGATGATGTCTAGCGGCAGCTCGATGTGCACCGGGCGCGGGCGTTCGCTGTCGAACACGGCGAAGGCGCGGGCCAGCACCTCGGGCAATTCGTCGACGCTGAGCACGGTATGGCTGAACGCGGTGACGCCAGCGGTCAGCCCGCGTTGGTCGGGCAGTTCGTGCAGGTAGCCATTGCCAGTGCCCAGGCGCGAACGCTCGTTGACGCTGGAAATCACCAGCATCGGAATCGAGTCGCCATAGGCCTGCGCCATGGCGGTGAGAATGTTGGTCATGCCCGGCCCGGTGATGATGAAACACACCCCAGGTTTACCGGTGACCCGCGCGTAACCGTCGGCCATAAAGCCCGCGCCTTGTTCGTGGCGCGGCGTGATGTGGCGCAGGGCCGTGGCGGGCAAGCCGCGGTACAGCTCCACCGTGTGCACACCGGGAATACCGAACACGGTGTCGACGCCCCAGGCGTCCAGTTGCTTCAGCAGAAATTCACCGCAGGTGCTCATCGGGCAGTCCTTAGAGGCGAGGAGGGCAACAGGGCCGTCAATGGCTGATCTGCGACAGAAAGGCTTGCAGGCGCGGGTGCTTGGGCTGCTCGAAGAACTCGGTCGGCGCGCCGGTTTCGACAATTTGTCCGGCGTCCATAAACACCACACGGTCGGCGACCTTGCGGGCAAAACCCATCTCGTGGGTCACGCACAGCATGGTCATGCCTTCAAGCGCCAGCTCGGTCATCACGTCCAACACCTCGCCGACCATTTCCGGGTCGAGCGCCGAAGTGGGCTCGTCGAACAGCATCACCTTCGGGTTCATGCACAGCGCCCGGGCAATGGCCACGCGTTGCTGTTGGCCGCCAGACAGTTGGCCGGGCTTCTTCTGCGCCTGGCTGCCGATGTGCACGCGGTTGAGGTAACGCAGCGCTTGTTCCTCGGCCTGGGCACGCGCAATGCCGCGCACTTTCATCGGCGCCAGGGTGCAGTTTTCCAGCACGGTCAGATGGGGGAACAGGTTGAAGTTCTGAAACACCATGCCCACTTCGCGGCGCACATTGGCGCTGCCTTGTTTGCTGGCCACGTCCTGGTTTTCCACGGTGATGGTGCCGGTGTCGTGGGGCGAAAGGCGGTTGATGCAGCGAATCAGCGTCGACTTGCCCGAGCCTGATGGCCCGCAAATCACGATTTTCTCGCCCTGGCGCACGGACAGGTTGATGCCCTGCAACACCTGAAAATCGTCGTAGCGCTTGCCGACGTTCTCGAGCCGAATGATCTCGGTGGTCATCACAATTCCTCAGATGCGGCGCATACGCGCAAGGGTGCGTTGCACCAGGCCGACGTTCTTCGCGGCGGGGCTGACCTGATCCCACGACAAACGCCGCTCCAGGCGGCCTTGCAGCCAGGTCAGGGTGTAAACCATGACCAGGTAGTACACCAACGCCACCGCGTAGTACTCGGAAAACTGAAAAGTCGTGGACACGGTTTGCGAGGTCACGGCCATCAACTCTTGCAGCGAAATCACCGAGGCCAGCGAGGTGATTTTCAGCAACGTGATGAACTCGTTCGCCGTCGGCGGAATGGCGATACGCGCCGCTTGCGGCAGCGTGACGTAGCGGAAAATCTGCCATCCCGACAAGCCCAGCGCGTGGCCGGCGGCGTGCTGACCTTTGTCCAGCGCCTTCAAGGCGGCGCGGTTGATTTCGGCCTGGTAAGCCATTTCATTCAGGCTCAGGGCGATCCAGGCGGCGAAGAACGGGGTGAACCAGGTCTCGCGAAAAATCGGAAAGAACTGCGGCAGCGCGTTCCACACGAACAGCAACTGCAACAGCGTCGGCGCCCCGCGAAATACACTGAGTACACCGCGCAGCAACAGACGCAGCGGATTGGGCGGGCCGTCCAGCGCCAGCGCGGCGGGAATCGACAGGGCGATGCCGACCGAATGGGCGAGCAGGGCGAGCAGCAAGGTAATGCACGCGCCCTTGAAAAAGGGGTAAGAAAACAGCGCGTCCCAGAAGACGGCGACGTCGAATTGCATGGGGGTATCCCCTTTGAGGCGGTGGGAAAAACGCGGCGGTTTCGTTGATCAGCCGCCAACGGTGGTGGGCCCAGCCCTCACCCCCAGCCCCTCTCCCGTAAACGGGCGAGGGGAGCTAAACGGTGTTATCGCAGCGAACCGCGATTGGCTTCCTCGCCCCTCCGGGGAGAGGGCGGGGGTGAGGGGAGTGGGCGCCGCAAATAGTTGAACTTACTCCCCCGCACCTTCCACATTCACCGGATCGAGCTTCCACTTCTCGCTGAGCGCTTTCAGCGTGCCGTCGTCTTTCAGCGACTTGATCGCCGCCGCCACGGCTTTGGTGTTGGCTTCGTCTTTCACCAGATACGCGCCAAATACATCCTTCTCCGGGAAGGTATAGAGCGTTTTGAATTGCCCCGGCGTTTGCAGTTCGCGGTAGGCCAGTTCGGTGTCTTGCGACAACCCGGCGCTGGCGCGGCCGACCAGCACTTGCTGGGCCACGTCGCTGCCCTTGGGGTAGGTCTGAAGGGTGGCGGCCGGTTTGCCGGCGGCTTTGAGTTCAGTGTTGAGCTTTTCCATGATTGCCACGTAACGCGTGCCCGATTGCACGGCCACCACTTTGCCGGAGAGGTCTTCCAGCTTGCTCAGGGTGAGGTCGCCCTTGCCGCTGCCAAACACGATGGTGGCGCTGGACAGATACGGCACTGCATTGAGCTTTTGCGTGCGCTCAGGCGTGATCAACGCACCGCTGATGACCACGTCGCAGCGTTTGGATTCCAGGCCCGGCAGCAAGCCGGTGAATTCGGTGACGATAAAGCGCGCCGGCACGCCCCAGGTCTTGGCCATGGCGCGGATCAGGTCGGCATCGAAGCCGCTGGGCTCGCGGTCGCCGGTTTTCTCAAAGAACTCCAGCGGCGGGAAGGTGGGGTCGGAGCAGACATTGAAGCTGCCGCCGCTGACAAACGAAGGTTTGCTGTCGGCGGCGTGCAGCGTGGCGCTCAGGGCAGCGGCCAGCAGGCCGAGAAGGGCAATGGAACGAGTGCGCATGGGTGACTCCTTAAAAGGCTAAGTGCATCTGTTATTGGCAGTTCAAGAATCAGGCCAGCGAGGGCCTGTAGAGCCGTTTGTTGTTATGCAAAAGCGTTTGGAGCGGGTGGAGCTACTTCCATCTCATCCTTGCCACCGTCATTCCCGCGAAAGCGGGAATCCAGAATTGCCCATGAATAGGTGCACCTGGATTTCCTCCTACGGGGGGAATGACGGGGGACGGGTTTGTGATCTACGCGATTTCCGCGTTGCCTTTCATTTCAGCCTTCTTTGCCAGCGGCATCCAGCGCGGCCCTTGTGGCCCGTACACCTCAGCCGGTTCCGGGAACAGAACCAGCAGCACCAGATACAGCACCGCCGCCAAGCCCAGCGTCACCGGCAAACTCACGTCGATGCCATTGGCCAGATTGCCAAGCGGCCCGACGAACTGCCCCGGCAGGTTGACGAAGCACAAACCGATCAACGCGCTTGGCACCCAGGCGCCCATGCCGCGCCAGTTCCAGCCGTGGGTGAACCAATAGCTGCCACCTTTTTGCCCACGGGTGAACACTTGCAGGTCATCGGCGTGATAAACGCCACGACGAATGATCAGGCCCAGAATCATGATCACCATCCACGGCGTGGTGCAGGTAATGATCAGCACCGCGAAGGTTGACACGCTCTGCACCAGGTTGGCGGCGAAGCGGCCGATGAAGATAAAGGCAATGGACAGCACGCCAATCAGCAGCGTCGCCTTCACCCGCGACAGCACACGCGGGAACACGCTCGACATATCCAGCCCGGTGCCATACAGCGACGTGGTGCCGGTGGACATACCGCCAATCACCGCAATCAGGCACACCGGCAGGAAGAACCAGGTGGGGCATACCGCCAGCAAGCCACCGACATAGTTATTGGCGGTGATGTACTCCGGCGCTTTCACAGCAACGATGGTCGCGGTTGCCAGGCCGAACAGGAATGGAATCAAGGTAGCCAGCTGGGCGAACACCACCGCCAGCATGATCCGGCCTTTCGAGGTGTGCTTGGGGATGTAGCGCGCCCAGTCGCCGAGGAAGGCGCCGAAGGAAATCGGGTTACTCATGGCCACCAGCGCCGCGCCGATAAACGCCGCCCAGAAGCCTTCGGTACCCATGTTCACGCTGCCGGCGTAGGCGCTGTCGAAGGTGCTGGAAAAAGCAAAGATGCCCAGCAGAAACAGCACGCTGGCGCTCCATACCGCCACCTTGTTTACCCACAACAGAAAGCGGAAGCCGTAGATGCACACGGTGAGCACGAGGAGGGCAAACAGGCCGTAAGCCAGGCCCAGGGTCAGGTCGGTTTCCGGCAGGCCGATCAGGCGTTTTGCGCCGCCGATCAACGCGTCGCCCGAGCTCCAGACCGACAGCGAAAAGAACGCGATGGCCGTCAGCAGCGACAGAAACGAGCCGACAATTCGCCCGTGCACACCAAAGTGCGCGCCCGACGACACGGCGTTATTGGTGCCATTCAACGCCCCAAACAAGCCCATGGGCGCGAGGATCACCGAGCCCACCAGCACGCCCAGCAAAATAGCCCACACGCCGGCCTGAAACGACAGGCCAAACAGCACGGGGAAACTGCCGAGCACGGCGGTGGCGAAGGTGTTGGCGCCGCCGAAAATCATACGGAACAGGTCCAGCGGTTTGGCACTGCGCTCGCTGTCCGGGATCTGTTCGACGCCGAAGGTTTCGATGGTCGTCAGTGTTTTTTCGTTGTTGTTATTCATTTTTATCTCCCCGCAAAGACGCACTAAGCGTCTGCGCCCGGCTTCTATTTTTATGGTTTTGCGTGGTTACGCGTTACTGCGGTACAGCCGACAAATGCTCATGACAGGCCAGCCAGCGGCCCGCTTCTACCTCACGGAAAACAATGGTCTCGCGCTCGTAACTGGTGCTTTCGCTGCCGGCTACGCGCAATTGCGTGCGCACCTCATGGACGAAAATCGCCACGTCGCCCTGCACGCTGACGAAGGGTTTGCTCGAGGTGCACTCCAGCACCTCGAAGCCATCCGCCAGCCAGTCGGCCCATACGGCTTCGTACGCTGCGCGACTCAACAACGGCGTGGGCCAGGTGTGGAAGACGAAACTGGCGTCTTCGCTGAACGCGGCGAAGTAAGCGGCCGTGTCGGTGCGGGCGAAGGCGGCGACCAGGCGTTCGGCGGCATTGAGCACTTGCTGTTCTTTTAGCGCGACGGTCATTTGTGGCTGACTCCCGGCAATACGCAGAGCATTTCGTACAGCAGGTTGGCGCCCAGCAGCGAGGTGTTGCCGGTGGTGTCGTAGGGTGGCGACACTTCAACTACGTCACAACCAATCAGGTCCAGCCCTTGGCAGCCGCGGATGATTTCGATGGCTTGAATAGTGGTCAAGCCGCCGATTTCCGGCGTGCCGGTGCCAGGCGCCCAGGCCGGGTCGATGCCGTCGATATCAAAACTCAGGTACACCGGGCCGCCGCCGACTTTCTCACGCACTTCGGCCATCAGCGGCGTCAGTGACTTGTGCCAGCACTCTTCGGCCTGCACCACACGAAAGCCCTGCTTGCGGCTCCAGTTGAAGTCTTCAGCGGTGTAACCCTGTGCGCGCAAACCGATCTGCACCACACGGTCGCAGTCCAGCAGGCCTTCTTCCACGGCGCGGCGGAAGGTGGTGCCGTGGGCGATTTTCTCGCCAAACATATGGTCGTTGACGTCGGCGTGGGCATCGATGTGCACCAGGCCGACCTTGCCGTACTTCTTGGTCAGCGCCCGCAGAATCGGCAGGGTGATGGTGTGATCGCCGCCCAGGGTCAGCGGCAGAATGCCGTGAGAGACGAACTTGTCGTACGAGGCTTCGATGATGCGCACGGCATCCAGCAGATTGAACGTATTGATCGCCACGTCGCCGATGTCGGCCACGTTCAACGAATCGAACGGCGCGGCGCCGGTGGCCATGTTGTAGGGGCGGATCATCACCGACTCGGCGCGAATTTCGCGGGGGCCGAAGCGGGTGCCGGAGCGAAGGGAGGTGCCGATGTCCAGCGGTACGCCAACGAAGGCGGCGTCCAGGGCATTGAGTTCGGCGTCGGTTTGGATATGCGGCAAGCGCATCATGGTGGCGATGCCGCCGAAACGCGGCATTTCGTTACCGCCCAGGGGTTGATGAAGCGTCTTTTCCACGGGGTGGCCTCACGATCTTATGTTTTTAATAGTGGGCGGATTCTGCGCAAGGGGTAGGCGGGAGAAAAATCCGGTGTAGGCAAATACTTAGTTCAGAGATTTCTAAACTAAGTTGGGGTGGGTAGACTGGGTCAGCCCCGACGTACATCTGGCCCCCTCGCCCCTTCGGGGAGAGGGTTGGGGTGAGGGGTAGCGGCAGACATCGGTGTTGGCCCCGGCCCTCACCCCCAGCCCCTCTCCCGCAAGCGGGCGAGGGGAGACAGCTGGCACAATTTTGCCCCTCGCCCCTCCGGGGAGAGGGCTGGGGTGAGGGGAGGCGGCAGACAACGGTGTTTGCCCCGGCCCTCACCCCCAGCCCCTCTCCCGCAAGCGGGAGAGGGGAGACAAGCTGGCACAATTTTGCCCCCTCGCCCCTCCGGGGAGAGGGCTGGGGTGAGGGGAGGCGGCAGACAACGGTGTTTGCCCCGGCCCTCACCCCCAGCCCCTCTCCCGCAAGCGGGAGAGGGGAGACAAGCTGGCACAATTTTGCCCCCTCGCCCCTCCGGGGAGAGGGCTGGGGTGAGGGGAGGCGGCAGACAACGGTGTTTGCCCCGGCCCTCACCCCCAGCCCCTCTCCCGCAGGCGGGAGAGGGGTGACAAGCTGGCACAATTTTGCCCCCTCGCCCCTCCGGGGAGAGGGCTGGGGTGAGGGGAGGCGGCAGACAACGGTGTTTGCCCCGGCCCTCACCCCCGGCCCCTCTCCCGCAGGCGGGAGAGGGGAGCAGAGCATTTGAGTTTGTTTGGAGTTTGTTTTGAGCCAAGTCCTTCCCGACCTAAAACTCCTGCGCATCTTCGTCAGCGTGGTCCGCCATCAAGGCTTCGCCGCCGCGCAGCAGGAGCTCAATCTCTCCACCTCGGCCATCAGCACCTATATGAGCCAACTCGAAGGCCAACTGGGCCTGAGCCTGTGCCATCGCGGTCGCGGTGGGTTCAGTCTGACCAGCAAGGGCGAGCTGTTCTTCCAGGAAACCCTGCGCCTGCTCGGCGAGATGGAAGGCTTCGAGCGCTACGCCGCCGCGCTCAAGGGCGAGCTGCGGGGCACCCTCAATCTGGGGGTGATCGACTCCACCGTCAGCGACCGCGCGTTGCCATTCGCCGAGGTCATCGGCACTTACAGCGAAGAACACCCGGCGGTGCATTTGCATCTGTCTGTGCTCAGCCCTTACGAACTTCAGCTCGGCGTGCTGGAAAACCGCCTGGACCTGGCGATCGGTTCCTTTTCCACGCGCATGAACGGCTTGCTCTATCAGGCGCTATACCGCGAGCAGCACTGGCTGTATTGCAGCGACCGTCATCCGCTGTTTGGCGAGCGGCGCATTCCGCCAGAGTTGATCACTCAGCAGCGCATGGTCGGGCGCAGTTATTGGAGCCAGGCGGAACTGGCGCGCCACGGTTTCAAACACAGCGCGGCGACGGTGGAAAGTATGGAGGCGCAGCTGATTCTGGTGCTGTCGGGCGCTTACATCGGCTACCTGCCCGAGCACTATGCGCAAGCCTGGGTCGACCAGAAACGCCTGCGTCCGCTGCTGCCCACCACGTTTGGTTACCAGGCGCCGTTTTCCCTGACCTACCGCCGTGGGCGTTCGCGCGAGCCGTTGTTGCAAACCTTTCGCGATTTACTGAAAACCCAGCTCAGCCAACCGCGCCCAGCCGCTGCGCTACCTGCCGCTGCGCAACCCAAAGCTGCGCTATAAGTACCGCCGTTGCTGGCGTCTGGCCATTGCTGTGCTACACCTAAATCCTTATGGGCATAGGGGTTTATATGCTCGTCACCACAAGGATGAACGCGATGCGCCAGAACCTGCCTGTTACTCAGCGCGAAAGAACCTTTTCCGAGCATGAGCGCCTTATTTCCACGACGGATTTGCACAGCAAAATCACCTACTGCAACGACGCGTTCGTCGAGCTCAGCGGTTTTACCCGGGAAGAGCTGATCGGCCAGCCACACAACCTGGTGCGCCACCCCGATATGCCGCCGGCGGTGTTCGGCCACATGTGGGACGTGATCAAGCAGGGCAAGCCGTGGATGGGACTGGTGAAGAATCGCTCCAAAAATGGCGATTTCTATTGGGTCAGCGCCTACGTCACGCCGGTGTATGAGAACGGCCAGATCGCCGGTTACGAGTCGGTGCGCTCGTTGCCGACCCGCGAGCAGGTCGCGCGGGCAGACAAACTTTACGCCCGCCTGCGTGCCGGCAAGAGCCCGGTGCCGGCCTTGGCCTACTGGACGCGGGACATTGTGAATTCCTGGCCGGTGATTCTGGCCACGCTGATTATTCTTGGCGGGGATCTGTGGCTTAAAGGCTGGGCGAAAACTGCATTGGCCATGGTGGTCATGGCGCTGCTGGCGCTCTGGCTGGTCATCAGCAAACGGCAAGACGTACGCAATACCCTGGCCGATCACCCCAAAGCCTTTACCAGCGAGCTGGTGGCCCTGACCTATTCCGACAACCCCGGCCCGCAGGGCTTGCTCGATCTGGCGATGATCAGCGAAGAGGCGCGTCTGCAAACCGCACTCACGCGCCTGGAAGATGCCGGCATCAGCGTAAAACTGCGCGCGGCGGAGTCGTCGAAGTTATCGAACTCCAACGCCGAACTGATCGAGCAGCAACGCAGCGAAACCGATCAGTCGGCCACCGCCATCAACCAGATGGCCGCCACCATTCAGGAGGTGGCGCACAACGTCGCCAGCACCGCCAATGCCGCGCAGGAAGCGGATCAGTTGGCGCAGCAGGGACGCGGTCTGGCCAACGACAGTCTGGGCGCCATGAAGCACATGGCGGATGCCGTTACCGAAATCGGCCAGGCGGTGAAAGATCTCGCCGACTCGACACAATCGATTGGCAGCGTCGCCGACGTGATCACCTCCATTGCCGAGCAAACCAACTTACTGGCCCTGAACGCTGCAATCGAAGCGGCGCGGGCCGGGGAGCAGGGGCGCGGTTTTGCCGTGGTAGCAGACGAGGTGCGTTCGCTGGCCTCACGTACGCGAGAATCCACCGAGCAGATTCACGCCATCATCGCCTCGCTGCGCAGCGGTGCCGACCGTGCGGTAACCACCGCCAGCAAAGGCGAAGAGATTTCCCGCGAAAGCGTGCACAGCGTGGAAGCCGTTCAGCAGGCGTTGGATGGCATCAGCCAGGCGGTGACGCGCATCACCGGCATGAGTCAGCAGATGGCGACCGCTTCCGAGCAGCAAAGCCACGTGGCCGAAGACATCAGCCAGCAAATCACCCGCATCGCCCAGCTTTCCGACCGCAGTGCCGGGCAGGCGCAGGAAGGCGTGGTCATCAGCCAGGACCTGGAACACATGGCCGATTACCTGCACAGCCTGGCCGAGCGTTTTAACAAATAATCAGTGGCGAGCCCGATGGCAGCGACTGCCATCGGGTGGCAGACTTCGCGCTCCAGAGGAGTGCCCATGTCCCGCCCGTTATGCCCGCGTTGTCAGCGTCCGCTCAGCCATTGCCTGTGCGCGCTGATCCCCAGCCTCAACAGCCGCACCCGCGTGCTGATTCTGCAGCACCCCAGCGAAGTCAAACACGCCCTCAACACGGCGCGCCTGGCCGCCCTCGGCCTGAGCAATGCCGAGCTGTGCGTGGGCGAGCGGTTTGACGAGCTGGAAACACTGCTCAACCCGCCGGGTTATCGCAGCGTGCTGTTGTTTCCGGGCGAGGGCGCTACGGTGCTGGAAGCGGGCCCGGCAGACGTACCGATTCAACTTGTTGTGCCGGATGGCACCTGGCGCAAGGCGAGCAAACTGCTGCACGTGAATCCGTTGCTGGCGGCGTTGCCACGGGTGTGTTTGCCGGCAGGCGGGGTTTCCCGATATCGGCTGCGCAAGGCGCCGAAGGAAGGGGCCTTATCGACAATCGAGGCCGTTGTTCAGGCGCTAAAAATGGTCGAGGCGCCGCTGCGTTTTGGCGAATTGCTCAGGCCGTTCGAGGCGCTGATTGAAGGTCAGATTGCGGCGATGGGCGAAGAGACGTTCCAGCGCAATCACCTATAAAAGGCATCGCGGCTGATCGGGTTGTGTTGCTGTTTGTGGGAACGGCTTCAGCCGCGATTGGCCGGACCTGCACAGCGCATTCCAGACCAACACACCGCCCCGTAGGAGCTAGCTTGCTAGCGAACCCTGCAAACGAAGATCGAGAATTTCGATTGCAAGGTTCGCCACCAAGGTGGCTCCTACAAAAAACCGTACGCAATGCGCCTGCGGGAGCCGCGATGCTGTTGATCTTCAAGGCGCATCCCGCAAGGCCAGCGCGTTATCGAGCATGCGGTTGGAAAAGCCCCACTCGTTGTCATACCAGGCCAGCACCTTGAGCAGCTTGCCGTTGGTTTTGGTGTGGTTGGCGTCGAAGATCGACGACAGCGGGTTGTGGTTGAAGTCGTGCGACACCAGCGGCAGCGTGTTGTAGCCGAGAATGGGCAACTGCTTGCTGGCTTCCAGCATCAGCGCATTGACGGTTTCGGCGCTGGTCTGCTGTTTCAGTTCTACCGTTAAGTCCACCAACGACACGTTGATAACCGGCACCCGCACCGCCATGCCGGTGAGCTTGCCCGCCAGTTCCGGCAGTACCAGGCCGACCGCTTCGGCGGCGCCGGTTTTGGTCGGGATCATCGACTGGGTGGCCGAGCGCGCGCGGTACGGGTCGCTGTGGTAGACGTCGGACAGGTTCTGGTCGTTGGTGTAGGCGTGAATCGTGGTCATCAGGCCGTTTTCAATGCCCAGCTCGCGGTGCAGCACTTGCGCAATCGGCGCCAGGCAATTGGTGGTGCACGAGGCGCTGGAGATGATCTGGTGCGACTGGCGCAAGGTGTCGTGGTTGACGCCATAAACGATGGTGGCATCGGCGCCTTTGGCCGGGGCCGAGATAATCACCTTGGCGGCACCTGCCGTGAGGTGCGCGGCCGCTTTGTCGCGGTCGGTGAACAGGCCCGTGCATTCAAAGACGATGTCGATCTGTTGCTCGCGCCATGGCAGCTCGGCGGGGTTGCGGATGGCGGTGACGGCAATGCGGTCGCCGTTCACCAGCAGTGCGTCGGCTTGTGCCTCAACAGTGCCGTCGAAAATGCCGTGCACGCTGTCGTACTTGAACAGGTGGGCGTTGATGGCGCTGTCGCCGAGGTCGTTGATCGCGACTACCTGCAGCTGTTGGCGGTAGTCCTGGGTGTAAAGGGCGCGCAGAATGTTGCGGCCGATACGGCCGAAGCCGTTGATTGCGATACGCAGTGTCATGGAATCACCGAATCTTGTCTTTTGTTGTTGGAATTACAAGATTATGCTCGGTAATATATAAATCAAGCCATTTTTACCGACTATATTTTGTTTTATATAAAATTTATGCCTGTTTGGAGCCGATGATATGCATCCCCGTGTCGTAGAAGTTACCGAGCGTTTGATTGCCCGCAGCCGCGCCACGCGTGAGCACTATTTGAAGATGATTCGCGCCGCTGCCGAAGACGGTCCGGCGCGGGCCAAGCACCAGTGCGCCAACTTCGCCCACGGCGTGGCGGGGTGTACCGGCGAGGACAAACAGCGCCTGCGCCTGATGGACTCCGCAAACGTGGCGATCATCTCCGCCTACAACGACATGCTCTCGGCGCACCAGCCATACGAGCACTTCCCCGACCAGATCAAACAGGCCCTGCGCGATATCGGCTCGGTCGGCCAATTTGCCGGCGGCGTGCCGGCCATGTGTGACGGCGTGACCCAAGGCGAGCCGGGCATGGAAATCGGTATCGCCAGCCGTGAAACCATCGCCATGTCTACCGCGGTGGCGCTGTCTCACAATATGTTCGACGCCGCCTTGTGCCTGGGTATCTGCGACAAGATCGTGCCGGGCTTAATGATGGGCGCGCTGCGCTTTGGCCACTTGCCGATTATTTTCGTGCCGGGCGGGCCGATGACCACCGGCTCGTCGAACAAGGAAAAAGCCGAAGTTCGCCAGCGCTACGCCGAAGGCAAAGCCACCCGCGACGAGCTGCTGGAATCGGAAATGAAGGCCTACCACGGCCCCGGCACCTGCACCTTTTATGGCACCGCCAACACTAACCAGTTGCTGATGGAAGTGATGGGCCTGCACTTGCCCGGCGCCTCGTTCGTCAACCCGTACACGCCGCTGCGTGATGCGCTGACCCGCGAAGCGGCGCAGCAGGTCACGCGCCTTACCAGTCAGGCCGGCAACCGACTGATGATGGGTGAAATGGTCGACGAAAAAGTGTTGGTGAACTCCATCGTTGCCCTGCACGCCACCGGCGGCTCCAGCAACCACACCTTGCACATGCCAGCCATCGCCCGCGCGGCCGGCATCTTGCTGACCTGGCAAGACATGGCCGACCTCTCCGAAGTGGTGCCGACCATGGCCCACGTCTACCCGAACGGCAAATCCGACATCAACCACTTCCAGGCCGCTGGCGGCATGGCGTTCCTTATCCGCGAACTGCTGGACGGCGGCTTGCTGCATGAAGACGTGCAAACCGTGGTCGGCCATGGCCTGCGTCGCTACACCCAGGAGCCGTTCCTGCAAGACGGCAAACTGGTGTGGCGCGACGGCCCGACCCAAAGCCTCGACGAAAGCATTCTGCGTCCGCTCGCCAACCCGTACTCGCCCGAAGGCGGCTTGCGCGTGATGGAAGGCAACCTCGGCCGTGGCGTGATGAAAGTGTCGGCCGTGGCGCTGGAGCACCAGATTGTCGAAGCGCCGGCCCGGGTGTTTCACGATCAGCAAGAACTGGCCGATGCCTTCCAGGCCGGCGAGCTGGAGCGCGATTTCGTCGCCGTGATGCGCTTCCAGGGCCCACGCAGCAACGGCATGCCCGAACTGCACAAAATGACGCCGTACCTGGGCGTATTGCAGGACCGTGGTTTCAAAGTGGCGTTGGTCACCGATGGCCGGATGTCGGGCGCCTCGGGTAAGATCCCGGCCGCCATTCATGTGTGCCCGGAAGCCTTCGACGGTGGTCCGCTGGCCCGCGTGCGTGACGGCGATATCGTTCGCGTCGACGGCACCAAAGGTGAATTGCGCGTGTTGGTAAACGAAGCGGAACTGGCGCAGCGGGAAAATGCCCAAGGGCTGCCGGTCGCCTTCGGTACCGGCCGTGAGTTGTTTGCCTTTATGCGCGCCGCGTTCAGCACCGCCGAACAAGGCGCCAGTGCCTTTACTACCAGTTTGGAAGGATTGAAATGAAGTTAGCCCTGGTCGGCGATATCGGCGGCACCAATGCACGCTTTGCGTTGTGGCGCGATAACCAGCTGGAGTCTGTGCGGGTTCTGGCCACGGCCGATTTTCCCGGCGTCGAGCAAGCCATCATCGCCTACCTCGACGGCCTCGGCCTGGCGCCGGGCGCTGTGCACGCGGTGTGCCTGGCCTGCGCCGGGCCGGTGAGTGGCGATGTGTTTGTGTTCACCAACAACCACTGGCGCCTGAGCCGTTCGGCGTTCTGCCGCGACTTGCAAGTGGACGACCTGCTGCTGATTAACGATTTCTCCGCCATGGCCCTGGGCATGACGCGCCTGGAAGAACACGAGCGCGTGCAAGTGTGCCCCGGCACCGCCGAAGCCGACCGCCCAGCCGTGGTGGTCGGGCCGGGTACCGGTTTGGGTGTTGGCACCTTGATTGGTTCGGCCGCCGAAGGTTGGCAAGCCTTGCCGGGCGAGGGCGGGCATGTCGACCTGCCGATTGGCTCGCCGCGCGAAGCGCAGCTGTGGCAAGAGCTGTATCGCCTGAACGGCCATATTCGCGCCGAAGACGTGTTGAGCGGTGGCGGTTTGCTGCTGTTGTACCGCGCCCTGTGCGCCCTCGACGGCCACCAGCAAACCCTGCAATCGCCGGCCGACATCACCGCTGCGGCGCTGGCCGGTGACGAAGTGGCGGGCCAGGTGATCGACCAGTTTTGCTCATGGCTTGGCCGCGTCGCCGGCAACAACGTACTGAGCCTTGGCGGGCGTGGTGGCGTGTACATCGTCGGTGGCATCGTGCCGCGTTTCACCGAGCTATTCTTGCGCAGCGGTTTCGCCCGCTGCTTCGCCGAGAAAGGCCCGATGAGCAAATACATGGTCGACGTGCCGGTATGGCTGGTCACCGCCGAGTACCCAGGTTTGATGGGCGCGGGTGTCGCCCTGCAACAGCTGTTGGAACGCCAGCAATAAACGTCTAGAAAACAAAAACCAGAAAAGGACGGGCCCCTTGAGCCAGACCGGAAAATCCATTCTGTTAGTGGATGACGATCAGGAAATTCGCGAACTGCTGGAAGCCTACCTGAGCCGCGCCGGCTTCCAGGTGCGCACCGTCGCTGACGGCGCCGGCTTTCGCGCGGCGCTGGGGGAGGAGAGCGCCGACCTGCTGATTCTCGACGTCATGCTGCCCGACGAAGACGGCTTCAGCCTGTGCCGCTGGGTGCGCCAACACCCGCGCCTGGCCCAGGTGCCGATCATCATGTTGACCGCCAGCTCCGACGAGGCCGACCGCGTGATTGGCCTCGAATTGGGCGCTGACGACTACCTCGGCAAACCCTTCAGCCCACGCGAGCTGCAAGCGCGCATCAAAGCCCTGCTGCGCCGCGCCCAGTTCGGCCAGGAACGCAGCCGCGTCGAGGTGCTGGCCTTTGATGAGTGGCGCCTGGACATGATCAGCCACCGCCTGTTTCACCTCGACGGCGAAGAAGTGTTTCTCTCCGGCGCCGACTTCGCCTTGCTCAAGCTATTCCTCGACCATCCGCAACAAATTCTCGACCGCGACACCATCGGCAACGCCACCCGTGGCCGCGAGCCGATGCCGCTCGATCGCATTGTCGACATGGCCGTGAGCCGCTTGCGCCAACGGTTGCGCGACACCGGCAAGGCACCGCGGCTGATTCGTACTGTGCGCGGTTCCGGCTACCTTCTAGCGGCCAACGTGACGCCGCACAATGCTGCCTAACCCGGCGCCGACGCCAGCGAAACCCTGGTATCAGCGCTGGTTCGGCTGGGTGCCGGTGCCGCGTTCCTTGCTCGGGCGCATGTTGCTGCTGACCCTGCTGGCGGTGTTGATGGCGCAAAGCTTGTCGAGCGTGATCTGGCTGTCGCAACTGCGCGCCACGCAACTGGAAGGCCTGGTGACCAGCGCCCGCAGCCTGGCGCATTCGATGTCCGCCAGCGTCAGTTACTTGCGTTCTCTGCCGCTGGCCTATCGGCCGCTGGTGCTGGATCAGTTGCGCAGCATGGGCGGCACGCGCTTTGTCGTGACCCTCAACGACAAGCCGCTGGACATGCGCGTGCTGCCGCCGACGCCGCGCAAGACGGCGGTGCTGGAATCGGTGCACGACGTGCTGCGCGAAGCCATGGGCAGCGACCCTGACATTCTGGTGACCTTCGTCAGCCCGGACGATTTACGCATCTTCAACGGCGGCCTGAAACTCGACGAACTGCCGCGCTCCTGGGCGCATTACGCGCTGACCCTGGAACCGGTGAAACCGCCGGTGCTGGTCACGCAAATTCAGATGGCGCCGGGCGAGTGGCTGTACATCGCCTCTCTGCTGCCCGAGCCCTACACCAGCTTGGAAGAAGAAGGCCTGCCGGCGCAGCAGGTGTGGTTCATTTTTCTCACCAGCAGCTTTTTGCTGCTGTTTATCGGCGTGCTGGTGCACTGGCAAAGCCGACCGCTTAAACGCTTGGCGCGGGCTGCGCGCGATATGTCGCTGGGCGCGGCCGAAGTGCGCCCGGTGGCGGAAGGCGGTGGCAGTGAAGTGGTGGAAGTGGGCCGCGCCTTTAACGCCATGCGCGAACGCATCAGCCGTTACCTGATCGAACGCAGCCAACTGTTCAGCGCCATTTCCCACGACCTGCGCACGCCTATCACGCGCTTGCGCCTGCGCGTGGAATTGCTCGAAGACGAAAAGGTGCAAGCCAAATTCGGCCGCGACCTGGACGACCTGGAGATGCTGGTCAAAGGCGCGCTGCAGTGCGTGAAAGACACCGACATCCACGAAAACATCGAGCCGGTCGACCTCAATCTCGCCCTCGACTGCCTGATCGAGCCGTACCTGCCGCCCCAAGGCAACGGCCGCGTCAGCCTCAACGGCCGGGCGCTGGCGGCCTATGCTGGCAAGCCGCTGGCGCTGCGCCGCTGCATGGGCAACCTGATCGACAACGCCCTCAAATACGGCAACAAAGCGCACCTGCACATTGAAGACAACGACAGCGCGTTCATTCTGCATGTGGACGACGAAGGCCCCGGCGTGCCGGAACAGCGCTTGGAGCAAGTGTTCGAGCCGCACTTTCGCCTGTCTGGCAAGCAGCAGGGCTACGGGTTGGGATTGGGCATCGCGCGCAACATCGCTCACAGCCATGGCGGCGAAGTGACCCTGCAAAACCTGCGCGAAGGCGGCTTGCGCGTGACCTTGTACCTGCCACGTTTCGCCGACTAATCAGAACTCAGCGACGATCTGCCCGAGCATTTCCATCGCCCGCTCGCTGGCTTCGTCCCACGTGTGGCCGTGATTCAGGCGCGCGCAATTGCCGAAACTGCGCGTGGCCGAAAAGATCGGTCCCGGCGCCAGGCTGATGCCCTGGGCTAACGCCAGTTGGAACAGCTGCAACGAGTCCACCGCCTGGGGAAATTCGAACCACAGAAAATACCCGCCGCTGGGCCGCGTCACCCGCGTTTCGGCCGGAAAGTGGCGGGCAGCGGAGGCGAGCATGGCGCTCTGCTGCATCTCCAGCGTGTGCCGCAACTTGCGCAAATGGCGGTCGTAGCCGCCGTGTTGCAGGTAATCGGCAATCGCCGCTTGCGCCGGCACGGACGGGGAAATGGTGGTCATCAGCTTCAACCGGCTAATCTTTTCCGCATAACGGCCGCCCGCCACCCAACCCACCCGATAACCCGGCGCCAGGCTTTTCGAAAACGAGCCGCAGTGCATCACCAGCCCGTCGCGGTCGAAACTCTTCACCGGCTTGGGCGGCTGGGTGCCGTAATACAGCTCGGCGTACACGTCGTCCTCAA
This sequence comes from Pseudomonas sp. AC136, assembly GCF_979258585.1. Taxonomy (NCBI): domain Bacteria; kingdom Pseudomonadati; phylum Pseudomonadota; class Gammaproteobacteria; order Pseudomonadales; family Pseudomonadaceae; genus Pseudomonas; species Pseudomonas sp. AC136. The sequence continues at coordinate 1,245,133 of NZ_OZ409865.1, read as the reverse complement.
TCAGCGGCACCTGATGCTGGTGCAGCAGCTCATACAGCGCGCGCTTTTTCTCATCGCTCATGCTCGCGCCGAGCGGGTTCTGCAAACTGCTCATAAACCAGCACGCCTTGATCGGCAGCTGCGTCAGGCTGTCGGCCAGGGTTTGCAGATCAATGCCCTCGCGCGGGTGCACCGGAATTTCCACCGCCTTGAGCTTCAAGCGTTCCAGCACCTGCAACGTCGCATAAAAGGCCGGCGCCTCAATGGCCACCAAGTCGCCGGGCTGCGTGACCGTTTGCAAACACAGATTCAACGCCTCCATGGCGCCGTTGGTGATCACCAACTCTTCGAGCCGCAGCATCACGCCGGCCACGCGATAACGCAGGGCGATTTGCCGGCGCAAGTCCGGATTGCCCGACGTCATGTCGGCGATCACCGCATGGGGCGACAGCGCGCGCAGGCTTTGCGCCATCGAGCGCGCGAGGCGGGCGAGGGGGAACAGATGCGGGCTGGGAAACGCCGAGCCGAAAGGCACGGTGTTGGGGTCTTTCAGGGAACCGAGCACAGAGAACACCAACTCGCTGACATCCACCTCGGTGGTATGCGCCGCACGCGGACTGATCTGCGCCTCCGGCAGGGGGCGTTTGGCGTGTTCACGCACGAAGTAACCGGAACGGGCGCGCGCCTGAATCAGGCCGCGGTCTTCGAGCAGGTAATAGGCCTGAAACACCGTGGAAGGACTGACCCCATAGGTGCGGCTGGCATGGCGCACCGACGGCACTTTTTCCCCGGCAGCGAGCACACCGGAGCGGATCAGTTCGGCGATTTCATCGGCGAATTTTTCGTAGCGTTTCATCGAATCCTGCGCGGGCATGGGCGGGAGGGCAGGAGGCGACTTTACGGGAAGGGGTGGGGGCATGGCGATGGGGTCTGTTTTGAAGAGCTTCGCGAGCAAGCTCTGGGGTAGATCAAAAACATCGCGGCTAAAGCCGCTCCCACAGGTTTTCGCGTTCTGTGGGAGCGGCTTTAGGCGCGATTCCTGCACAAGGTGATATCAAACCGTACGCGCTCCCTCTCCCGCGTGCGGGAGAGGGCTGGGGTGAGGGGCTTTTAATCAGCGATTCACCGGCGCCACAAACGTACTCACCCCCGCCACACGACTGCCCGGCGCATCCACATCCTTCAACTCAAAATGCACCTTCTCGGAAATACTCGCCGGCTTCTCAGCGGTCAGCACCACGCTCAGCGGCACGTCAGTAATCTCGCCGGGCGCCAGTTGCAGGGTGGTGTCGCCGCGCAGTTCGTACGGGCCGTCGACGGTGAGGGCCAATTGATAGCGGCGGGTTTGTTGGGTTTTGTTAATGACTTTGACGCTGTAGATGTTTTCGATTTGCCCGGCGCTGTTTTCGCGGAACAGGCCACGGTCGCGGGTGATGTCCAGGGACAGCTGCGGCCGGGCGTCGAGCGCCCAGACAAAGGCGCCGATCATTAGCAGCAACGCGGCGCCGTAGCTGACCAGCCGGGGCCGCAGAAAGCGGGTTTTTTCGCCAGTCAGCGAGCGCTCGGAGCGGTAGCCGATCAGGCCGCGGGCGTAGCCCATTTTGTCCATCACCGAGTCGCAAGCGTCGATGCACGCCCCGCAGCTGATGCAGTCCAGTTGCAGGCCGTCGCGGATGTCGATGCCGGTGGGGCACACCTGTACGCACACGGTGCAGTCGATGCAGTCGCCCAGGCCCACACTTTGCGGCACCACGTCACGGCGGCGGGCGCCACGGCTTTCGCCACGGGCGGCGTCGTAGCTGACCAGCAGGGTGTCTTTGTCGAACATCACGCTTTGAAAGCGCGAGTACGGGCACATGTGCAGGCACACTTTTTCGCGCAGCCAGCCGGCGTTCAGGTAGGTGGCGGCGGTGAAGAAGAACAGCCACGTGGCGCTGCCGCTGTCGAGGCTGAAGGTCAGCAGCTCGTGGGTGAGGTCGCGCACCGGCACGAAGTAGCCGATGAAGCCGACTGCGGTTGCCAGGCTGATGGCTAACCACAGCCCATGTTTGGCGCTGCGGCGTAGCACTTTGTTGACCGACCACGGCGCGGCGTCGAGTTTGATCCGTTGGCCGCGATCACCCTCGGTAACTTTTTCGGCCCACATAAACACCCAGGTCCACACGCTTTGCGGGCAGGTGTAGCCGCACCACACGCGGCCGGCGAATACGGTGATGGCGAACAGGCCAAAGGCGGCGATGATCAGCAGCGCCGACAGCAGAATGAAGTCCTGCGGCCAGAAGGTGGCGCCAAAGATGTAAAAGCGCTGGCCGGACAAATCCCAGAGCACCGCCTGACGACCTTCCCAGTTCAGCCACGCGGTGCCGAAGAAAATCAGGAACAGCAGCCCCGCGCCGTACAGGCGCAGGTTGCGAAACAAGCCGGTGAAGGCGCGGGTGTGGATCGGCCCGCCGGCTTGCGCCGGGGTCAGCCGCAATGGCTGGCGCGGGTCAATGGTTTCAAGCAGTTGCGCGGGAATACGGTCGGTCATGGCTGGCCCCATCAGGCTCTTTTTCAGGCGTGGCCATGATGGGGCGGCATCTGCTCCGATAACAGACTCAGGTTTAGCGGAAAAAACCGGATCAGATGGGTTTCGCTCAGCTCAGTTCGAGCCAGATCGGGGCGTGGTCGGAAGGCTTTTCCATGCCGCGCAGGTCGTAGTCGATGCCAGCGTCTTTGAGGCGGCTCAGCAGCGGGGCGCTGGCCAGAATTACATCGATGCGCAGGCCGCGTTTGGGTTCGTCTTCAAAACCACGGCTGCGGTAGTCGAACCAGCTGAAGCGGTCGTTCACCTCCGGGTGCAGGTGCCGGAAGGAATCCACCAGGCCCCAGCCTTTCAAGGTTTCCAGCCATTCACGTTCTTCCGGCAGGAAGCTGCACTTGCCGGTTTTCAGCCAGCGCAGGCGGTTCACGTCGCCAATGCCGATGTCGCAGTCTTGCGGGGAAATATTGATGTCGCCAATCACCACCACCGCCTGGTCCGGCGAGAACTGTGTGGTGAGCAGGTTTTGCAGGTCGGCGTAGAAACGCTGTTTGGCCGGGAACTTGGTGGGGTGGTCGCGGCTTTCGCCTTGCGGAAAATAGCCGTTCATCACGGTGACGGGCTGGCCGTTTTCGTCGGCGAAGGTGCCGTAGATGAAACGGCGCTGGGCGTCTTCTTCATCGCCGGGGAAACCTTTGTGCAGCGACAGCGGCGCCTGACGGGAAAGCAGGGCGACACCGTAATGGCCTTTCTGCCCGTGCCAACTGACGTGATAGCCCAGGGCTTCAATTTCAGCGAAGGGAAATTGCTCGTCCGCCACTTTGGTTTCCTGCAGGCCGATGACGTCGGGCTGGTGTTTTTCGATCAACGCCGCCAACTGGTGAGGGCGGGCGCGCAGGCCGTTGATGTTGAAGGAAACGATCTTCATGGGCGGCAGGTTCTCTTTATGGCGGTCTAGACAGGCAAACAGCAAAGCCTGCGATGCTAGCCCATGCCCGGCGACGGGACCAGCGGCGGCGTGTGGCAGGGCGGCGCCTTGGCTGCTAACGTGAGGTCGGTCTTACGCAATAAACGCCCGATAAAACCAACAATAAAAAACCGCCTGGAGCCCGCGCCGTTCGTGCGTTTGCGCCAAGGCAGGTGAACCGAGGTACCGTGCATGCCTTCGTCTGTTGCCCTTCCCGCTGCCGAGGTGCGTTTACTCGATAGCAGCTTTGTTCGCGAAGCCCGTTCCTTGCTCTATCACGCCTACCGCCACGAGCCGACTTTCGGCTATCTATTCGAATCCGAACGCCCCGGTTACGACCAACGCGTACGCGCCACGGTGCGCGAATTGGTGCAGCGGCATTTTCTCGAAGAGCTGCCTGCCATTGGCCTGGTGATCAACGACCGGCTGGTGGCGTTGGCCTTGATCGCCCCGCCACAGCGGCGGCTCGACATCACCGAAAGCTGGGGCTGGCGCCTGCGCATGTTGCTGACCACCGGCCTGCGTTGCACCAAACGTTACCTGCACTACCACGACGCGGTGCTCGCCTGCCTGCCGCCGGGGCAATACCACGTGCTGCCGCTGCTGGGCGTGCACCCGGAATTTCAGGGCAAACACCTGGGCGAGCAGTTGCTCGAAGCCTTGCACGACTGGTGCGCCAGCGACGAAACATCCCTCGGCGTGGTGCTCGACACCGGCAACCCGCGCTACCTGGATTTCTACAAACGCCAAGGCTACGAAGAAATTGGCGAAGTGGCCGTGGGACCGATTCACGAACATGTGTTCTTCCACGCCAACCCCCAGCAGGTCGCCCTCGCCAGCGCTTGAAACGCGCCGCCACCGTGGCGCCCGCCCGCTCTGGAACGGGCGGGCGCCCGTGTTAGCATCGGTGCCCATGACTTTTCACGCATCAATCGGGCTGGCGTTGGCGCTGCTGCTCACGGCCACCACCGCCCTCGCGCAAACCCAGCTGAGCGTGCGCATCAAGCCGGCCAACCCGGCGCTCAGAGCCAACATCAGCGGCTATGTCGGCGATCTGGGCGAGCGCGACGAACAGGCTTTGCAGCGCTTCAGCCGCGGCGCCGAAGTGCAGGCACGCAAGGCAGCCGAGGCGTTGGGCTATTACCAGGCAACCATCAGCAGCGAAGTCGACCGCAACGACCGTGGCCCGCGCTTGATCCTGCGCATCGAACCCGGCGAGCCGGTGCACATACGCAACGTGACGGTGCGCATCGACGGCCCCGCCGCGCAATTGCCCGCCTTTCGCGTACCGGCCAGCAGCGAGCTGCGCAGCGGCGCGGTGCTTAATCACGGTCACTACGAAGATGCCAAACGGCTGATCCAGAACCAGGCCTCGCGCTATGGCTTTTTCAGCGGCCGTTTTACCTCGCAGCGCATGGCCATCGACCCGGTAGCCGGGGTGGCGGACATCGAGCTGATCTACGCCAGCGGCCCGCGCTATTACTTCGGCCCCAGCCAATTCAGCGGCGACCAGACCTTCGACGAACAACTGCTGCAACGCATGGTGCCGTTCAAACCGGGCACCGCCTATGACGCCGACCTGATCGCCAAGCTCTATCAAAACCTGCAAGGCAGCGGCTACTTCGACAGCGTGCGGGTGGATGCCGCGCCGGTTCAGGGCAGCGGCGAGCAGGTGCCGGTGAAGATAGACCTGGTCTCCCGTGAACCGCGCACCGTCGGCATCGGCTTGGGTTTTTCCACAGACGTTGGGCCGCGCGCGCGCTTCAACTGGACGCGCCACTGGGCCAACGCGCAAGGGCACAGTTACGGCACGGAAATGGAACTCTCCGCGCCTCGGCAAAACATCGGCCTGTGGTACGACATTCCCGGCAACCCGCCGCTGACCGACAAAACCCGCTGGGCCGGCGGCTACCAGTACGAAGAGCTGGCCAACACCGATAGCCTCAGCCGCCTGCTCACCGTCGGCCCGGAGTGGCACAGCAAACTCGACAGCGGCTGGCAGCAAGTGCTCTCGCTCAAGCTGCAACGCGAGGAATATCGGCTGGGCAGCGACAACGGCCTGAGCACGTTATTGATGCCTGGCGTCAGTTATTCCTACCTGCACAGCGACAACGCCATCGACCCCGCCAACGGCTACCGCTTGCAATTCGAGGCGTCGGTGGCCAAGGACGGGCTGATCTCCGACAGCAACCTTGTTTACGGCACGGCGCTCGCCAAAGGCTTGACCACGCTGTGGGACAAGCACCGTTTTCTCGGCCGCATTCAATTCGGCGGCAGCGCCACCGACGACTACAAAGCCGTGCCGCCGTCGTTACGCTTTTTTGCCGGTGGCGACCAAAGCGTGCGCGGTTACGACTACCAGTCGCTGTCGCCGGAAAACAATGAGGGCGACCGCATCGGCGGCCGCTATCTGGTGGCCGGCAGCGTGGAATACCAATACGCCTTCGCCGAGCGCTGGCGCTGGGCTACCTTTGTCGACCAAGGCAATGCCTTTCAGAACCTAGAAATTCCGACGCTTAAAACCGGTGTCGGCATGGGCGTGCGCTGGATTTCCCCGGTGGGGCCAATCCGCCTGGACCTGGCCCGGGCGCTGGATGACGACGGCGGCTTTCGCCTGCATTTCTCCATGGGGCCGGAGCTGTGAGGGTGCTCAAGCGTGCGCTCGACGCGCTGCTCGCCGTGGTGCTGAGCACGGTGCTGGTGGCGGCGGTAGTGCTTGGCACCGAGGGCGGCAGTCGCTGGCTAGTGACGAAAATTCCGGGCGTGCAGGTGGACGCCTTCGAAGGCCGCCTGGGCGGCGCGTGGCGTGCGGCGAGCGTGGTGTGGCAGCAGCAGAAGGATGAGGTGGCGCTGACGGACGTGAGCGTCGAGTGGTCGCCGTCGTGTTTACTGCGGCTGACCCTGTGCATCGACCAACTACACGCCCAGCAATTGACCCTGCAATTTGCCAGCAGCGAGAGCAGCGACGACACGCCCTTGGCGTTGCCTGCCCTGAATCTGCCGTTGTCGTTGCAACTGGGCGATATCCAGGTGGGCAGCATTCTTTACAACGGCGGCGAGCAGGCGAGCCAGCTGGCGTTGGTGGCGCACTGGAACGCGGGCGGCTTGCAGATCGAACGCTTGCTGGGCGCCAGCAATGGCGTGGCGCTAGACATACACGGCACGCTCGACCCCAACGGCCAATGGCCGCTGAACCTGGAGGGCACGGTGCAACTGCCGGCCCCCGATGCGCAGCGCTGGGATCTGGCGGTGAAGGTTGAGGGCGAGCTGCAAAACAGCCTGGCGGTGACGGCCGCCAGCTCCGGCTACCTGACGGCAACGCTCAAGGGCCGCATGCAGCCCCTGGCCGACGGCCTGCCGGCACAGGCGCAGATCAGCGCTGAGCAATTCTCGGCCCACGCCGATATGCCTGCGCTAAAGGCCATCGAACTGAGCGCGGCGGGCACGCTGAGTGCCGGTTATCAAGTGAACGGCACGGCGGCGCTGGATGCGCAGAACGGCGATATTCCGCTGACCCTGGCCGGCCTCGTCACCGCCAGTGGCGCCGATATCCAAGCCCTAACGTTGCAAGCGGCGGACAACCAGCACGTCACCGTCAATGGCCGTCTGGATTGGCAAGACGCCTTTACCGCCGACGCCGACTTCACCTGGCTGGACTTTCCCTGGCGCCGCCTGTTGCCCGAGGTGGAGGAGCCCGCCGTCACGCTGCACACCTTGGCCGGGCAGGTGCATTTTCAGGACGGCAACTACCTTGGCCATTTCGCCGCCGAGCTCAACGGGCCGGCCGGCGCGTTCAGCCTGAGCAGCCCGGTGAGTGGCGACCTCAGTCAGGTGCATTTGGTCAGCCTGCAGCTGCAAGCCGGGCAGGGCAAAGCCGAAGGGCAGGTGACCCTGGGCTTTGCTGATGGCATTCGCTGGGACAGCCGCTTGCAGCTCAGCCAGCTCGACCCCGCCTATTGGCTGGCCGAACTGCCCGGCACACTCGGCGGCACCTTGGTCAGCCAGGGCGAATACCGCGAGCAGCTGAAGCTGACTGCCGACCTCGACCTCAACGGTCGCCTTCGCGGCCAACCCGCCGTGGTTCAGGTTCAAGCGGCTGGCGAGGGCCAGCGCTGGACAGTCGACAAGCTGGCCCTGCGCCTGGGCGACAACAGCGTGCAGGGCCAGGGCAGTGTCGATCAACGCCTGGCCGGCAAACTGACCCTGGCCATGCCGCGTCTCGGCCAACTCTGGCCGCAACTGGCGGGCCAACTCAATGGCCAGCTCGACCTCGCGGGCAGCCTGCAAGCGCCGCAAGGCCAGCTCACCTTGCGCGGAACGCAACTGGCCTATCAGCAGCAGAAAATCGCCACGCTCGACCTCGCCGCCGCGCTCGACAGCCAACAGCGCGGCAAACTGGAACTCACCGCTACGGCCATCAAAAACGGCGACACCGACCTGGGCCGTCTGCACCTGACCGGCAGCGGCAACCGCCAGCAGCAACGCATGGCCCTCGACCTCACTGGTGACAAACTCAAACTGAATATCGCCGCCGACGGCACCCTGGCGCCGAATTTCGACTGGCGTGGACGCATCGCCAGCGGCCGCGTTGAAACGGCCGGGCAGGTGTGGACGTTGCAACAAGCCGCCACGCTGCAACGCTTGGCCAACGGCCAGTTGAGCCTGGGCGCGAACTGTTGGCTGAGCGGTGCGGCCAGCTTGTGTGGCGATGAGCAACGGCTGATGCCCGAACCGCGCTTGCGCTGGCGCCTGCGCGATTTCCCGATGCAAACCCTGGCGCAGTGGTGGCCGGCGGACTTCGCCTGGCAAGGCCAACTCAACGCCGACCTGTCCCTCGACTTGCCCGCCAGCGGGCCTAACGGCGATGTGCGCCTGGACCTGGGCGCCGGCAACTTTCGCGTCCGCGACAACGGTCATTGGCTGGACTTGCCCTACGACCGCTTCCTGCTCACCAGCCAACTGCGCCCGCAACGCATCGACTCGCAGCTGGATTTCCATGGCGCCAAATTGGGCCAGTTGACCCTGCGCGCACAGATCGACCCACGGCCGGTGAGCAAGCCGCTGTCTGGCAGCTTTGAACTGGCGGGCCTCGACCTCAGCGTGGCGCGGCCCTTTGTACCCATGGTCGAGCGCCTGAACGGGCATCTGAACGGCAGCGGCACATTGTCTGGCGGCTTGCTGGCGCCGCAAATCAACGGCCGCTTGCTGATCGAAGACGGCGAGGTGGCGGGCAGTGAATTGCCGGTCAGCGTCCAGGGTTTGAAGGCAGAGGCGTTGATCGTCGGCGAGCGCCTGCAACTGACCAGCAACTGGCGCAGCGGCGAAGCAGGCGAGGGCAGCCTAAGCGGGCAACTGACGTGGAACGCAGGCCTGAATATGGACATGCAACTGCGCGGCAGTCGCCTGCCAGTGATCGTGGAACCGTACGCCAACCTGGAAGTGCACCCGGACCTCAACCTGCGCCTGGCCGACGAACGTCTGGCGGTGCAAGGCAAAGTGCGCGTGCCCCGTGGCGCCATCGAGATTCGTCAGTTGCCGCCGTCAACTGTGAAGGTTTCTGACGATGCGCAAGTGGTCGGCGTGCACGACCCCGAAGCGCGGCAAACGCAGGCCATGGCGATGGATATCGACATTGATGTGGGCGCCGCCGATGGCCAGCCGCCGTTGACCTTCAGTGGCTTTGGTCTGACCGCCGAACTGGGCGGGCGCCTGCACATGGGCGACAACCTCGACACGCGCGGCGAACTGACGCTGAAAAAAGGCCGTTACCGCGCCTACGGCCAGCGCCTGAACCTGCGCCGCGCACGGCTGCTGTTTGCCGGCCCGATTGACCAGCCGTACCTCGACGTCGAGGCGGTGCGCCAGGTCGACAGCGTGACGGCCGGCCTGCGCATCAGCGGCAACGCCGAGCAGCCGACCACCGAAGTGTTCTCCGAACCGGCCATGAGTCAGCAGCAGGCGCTGTCGTATCTGGTACTGGGACGCCCGGCCAGCAGCGGCAGCGGCGACAACAATATGCTCGCCGAAGCGGCGTTGGGCCTGGGCTTGATGGGCAGCTCATCGGTGACCACGGAAATGGCGCAACGCCTGGGCATCAACGACTTCCAGCTCGACACTGGCGGCAGCGGCGCGACCACCAGCGTGGTCGCCAGCGGCAATCTGTCTGAACGTCTGAGCCTTCGTTACGGCGTTGGCGTGTTCGAGCCGGCGAGCACCATTGCCCTGCGCTACGAACTGACCAAACGGGTGTACGTGGAAGCCGCCAGCGGCTTGGCCAGTTCGCTGGATATTTTCTACAAGCGCGACTTTTGACGGGTAGGCGATTTAAGAGCCCCTCACCCCAGCCCTCTCCCGTGGACGGGAGAGGGGGCGAAATGCGATCTACGCCAACAAGCTCAGCCACGCCGAGGCCAGCAACAGCAACGCCATCACCTGATTGAACCGACGCATGCCGGCGTCGGTGCGGCAAAACCGCGTCACGCCCCGGCCCAACGCCGCCCAGACGCCGAGGCACGGAATCGCGACCAGAAAAAACAGCAAGGCCAGCAGCGCCACGCGGCTGGTTTTGTCCGGCGCATGGGCGGCAAACACCCCAACCACCGCCAGCGCCATCATCCAGGTCTTCGGATTCACCACCTGCAAGCCGGCGGCCGCCGCCATGCTTAGGCGCTTGCCTGGTTGCTGGCGGGCATTGTCGAGACCCACCGCCGGGCTGCGAAAAATCTGCCAGGCCAGGTAGCTCAGCCAGGCAATGCCCGCCCACGCCATCGCTTGCTGCACAAGCGGATGGCGAGTCAGCGCATCGCCAATGCCCACGCCCACCAGCAACACCAACAGGGCCGCACTGGCGCAGGCGGCCAGCACCAAGGGCACGGCCGCGAGCAGACCAAAGCGGGCGCTGTTACTGAGCACCAACAGGTTGGTGGGGCCAGGCGTTATGGAGGCGACGAGGGCGAAAAGCAGAAAGGGCAGCAAGTCCACGATGGGCTCCAGGCAGATTCAGGAGCCGTAAGGGTTGCAGGCGGGCGAGGTTCAGTCTGGATGATTTGTGCAGCGCTTGCGGTAGTCCGCCGGGGTCAGCCGATACGCCCGACGGAACCAGCGGCCGAGATGACTTTGGTCGGCAAAACCAAGGGCGCTGGCCACCTGGGCGGGCGTTTCGCCCCGAGCCAGCAGGTGCCGGGCTTTGCTCAGGCGCAACTGAATGAGATAGGCATGGGGCGCCATGCCAAACGCGACCTTGAACGCGCGGCTGAGGCGGAAACGGTCGACACCGCTGATGCGCGCCAGGTCGTCCAGCCCGATGTCGTCGTGCACATGGGCATGTAAATAATCCCGCGCCCGCTGCGCCACCAGCGGCAAGCGCGGGTCGAGGCCTTGCGGCTTGCGCCAATGCAAATGCGCGGTCATTTGCCCGAGCAGATCATCCAGCGCCGTCTGCCGCACGATGCGCAATTCGTTGCCATGCAACGCCTGGAACGCATTCAGCGTGGCCTGGGCCAGCGGCCGGTCGCCGATCAACGTTTGCTCGAACGCCGGCTGGCAATCGCTGGGCGCCTGCTCGAACAGGGCGTGCAGCTCACGCTCCAGCCACTGCGGGTCGAGATAGAGCATGGAATAGGTAAAGCCTTCCTCCGACGGCGCGGTGCCGTCGTGAATCTCGCCGGGCTCGAGCATAAATACTTGGCCGGGCGTGCTGTTGTGGCGCTGCTGCCGGCAACTGAACTGCTGCACGCCTTGCTCGGTGACGCCGATGAGGTAGCTGTCGTGGAAATGCGGGTCATAGGCATGGCCCCGGAAATGCGCACGGATGGTCTCGATGCCGGTGTCGGCGTCTTGGCTGAGATCGATCCAGTTGCTAGCGGCCATGGTAGGGACCAGACAGGGGACGGGGGTGGGTCAGTATGCCAAGGTCGAAAATGGGCGTCTGGAAGTTTTGTGCAGTGGGTTTGGATGGCGGCAGCGGCCGGAATCGCATCGCGGCTAAAGCCGCTCCCACAGAAATCGCACAACCTGTGGGAGCGGCTGGACCGCGTCGCCTGCTCTGGATCCCCGCCTGCGCGGGGATGACGGAGGATTTTTCAAACACCACCGTCATTCCCGCGAAGGCGGGAATCCAGAATTTCAAGCCGTACACGGTAGATCCGCGCAGGTATTCATTACCGCACGCGCTGAACGTTTTGGTATTGCGCCCAGTGACACGACGAACACCCCCCGTCCCCTCACCGAACAGCCGTCGACGTCGCCGCGTTAAACCACCCCTTCACGTAACACGTCGACACCAACGACGTATCACACCGCCCGTTCGTCAACGCCTCACGCAATTTGTCCACGTCCGCCCGCTCCACATAGCGGCGCGCATCGTCCATGTCGTCGGCCTGCCCATAGCCGCCGTTGAGCATTTCGCTCAGGGCTTCCTGTTTGCTCCAGCCTTGAATCACCGTGCGGAACATGGCGCCCATCAAGCCGGTGCGGTCGCTGCCGTGTTTGCAGTGCATCAGCACCGGGCCGCGGGTTTCGGCCAGTTGCAGGGTGTTGAGCACGCGCAGTACGTCGGCGTCGTTTACGCGGTCGGCGTGCAGGGGAATGCTGATTAAGGTGATGCCGCTGTTGCCTAGCCACTGGCGGTCGTCTTCCTTGCTCAGGCTGACCACGGTGCGCACTTGCAGCTGTTCTAGCACCGCCAGGTTTTGCGGCTTGGGCAGGGCGCTGCGGTAGAGGGTGGGGGACATTTCGAAGAGTTTGAAACTGCTGTCTACCGGCCGCGCCCAGGTTTCGTTTTGCGCGGCGCTGAATACTTCAACCGGCGCGGCCTGGGCGTGGCGGAAATGGACGAGCAGCCCCACGCCCACCAGCGCGATAAACCCCGCAACAGCAACCACCAGACGATAAGACGTACGCATGAAAGCCCCTCAAGTAAGGGCACCCATGCTAGGAATCGGCCGGTGAAGCGTTGATCAAATCGATGTGAAAAAACGGTGAAAGGCGAGGCGTTTTATTGCGTGCGCGAGCCGCCGAAATAGGCGCAGCCGCGTTCTACTTTGCCATTGCTGCGCAGCTCGGCGGACAGAAATTGCACGGCGCCGGTGGCGCTGTCGACGCAGCGTTGCGGGGCCACCCACAGTTCTATGCGCAAGCCGTTGGCTTCGCTGGTGAGGTTGAAGCGGCCGTTGGGCAATTGTTCTTCCAAATAGGGCAGGGCCAACGGTTCCTGGTTGGGACGCTCGAGCACCATGCCTTTGGCGTTGACGCTCACGCTCCAGTCCGGCTCGTGGCCGCTGGCGCGCAGCATTTGGCGTTTGAAGTTGGGGTCGTCGCAGCCGTGGCCTTCACGTTGCACGCGGTACAGGCGGGTGAGGTTCAGTTGGCCGTCGGTGCCGGCCACGGGGCTGGCGCCGAGGTTGCCGCTGACGTCGGCGAACAGGGTGGCGTCGCGGGTGTCGAGCAGGGCGGCGGACTCTTGCAGCAGGCCGGTGTTGCCGCTGTCGTTGATGACGAAACGGCGCTGTTCCTGGCACGGGCGCAGCAGCAGCTTGCCGTTGCTGACGCTCAGTTCGCCTTGCATGCGGGTACCGGGCGAGACCGGTGTTTCGTCCTGTTGATCAAACATGGCGCAACTGGCGAACAGGGGCAGCAGGGCAAACAGCAGAGGGCGAACGGCGCGCATCGGGAGGGTCTCCTGGAAAGTGCGGCCACGTTACCCATGGGTCTGCGTTGGCACAAGAGCGGAGCGCGGATTGAAAAGCATCGAGGCTGAAGCCTCTCCTACAGAAATCTGGGGGCTTCAGCATCGTGGGGCCCGTCACTCACCCGACGGTATAAACCTGCCCGGTTTGCTTGCCCTCAACGCTTTTCGAGTAGGCCAGAGAAACGTCCGCTGCCGACACCGGTTTGAAACCACGGAAGAACGGGCCGTAGCTGTCCATGGATTCCACCAGCACGTTGGGGCTGACTACGTTCACGCGCAGGCCGCGCGGCAGTTCGATGGCTGCGGCTTTGACGAAGCTGTTGATGGCGCCGTTAACCATGCTCGCCGAGGCGCCGGCAACGATGGGGTCGTCGCTGAGGATGCCGGAGGTAAAGGTGAATGAACCGCCGTCGTTGATGAATTCGCGGCCGATTAGCAGCAGGTTTACCTGGCCCATCAGCTTGTCGTTCAGGCCGATGGCGAACTGCTCGGCTTGGAGGTCGGCCAGCGCGCCGAAGTGCACGGAGCCGGTGGTGCTGACCAGTGCATCGAAGCGGCCGGTTTGTTCGAACAGCTGGCGGATGGAGGCGGCGTCGCGGATGTCGACCTGGAAATCGCCGCTGCTACGACCGACGCGAATCACTTCATGGCGCTCGGCCAGTTCACGCGCTACGGCTTGGCCAATGGTGCCGCTGGCACCGATCAGGATGATTTTCATGGCACTGCTCCTTGGGGTTGGGTGTGGGACGCAGTGTAGGACGGCAGTTTGTGAGCGATAATCCGTCTAATTGGAAACCTTTGGTTCTCGCTGGGAAACAATCGCCATGAGTGAAATGGATGATCTGGCGGCCTTCGCCACGCTGGTGGAGGCCGGCAGCTTTACCGCCGCCGCGTTGCGGTTGGGGTGCAGTAAGGGGCAGCTGTCCAAGCGTATTGGCTTGCTGGAGCAGGGCTTGGGCATCAGCTTGCTGCACCGCACCACACGGCGATTGTCGCTGACCGCTGCGGGCGCAGCCTTGTTGCCGGAAGCGCAGGCGTTGGTGGCGCAAGCGACGCGGGCGCGGCAGACCCTGGCGCGCTTGCAGGAAGAGGCGAGCGGCGTGGTGCGCATTACAGCGCCGGTGTCGCTGGGCGATACCTTTTTCGACGCCCTGCAACTGGAGTTCGCCCGCGCCTATCCGCACATTCGCATCGAGCTGGAGCTGAGCAACAGCTACCGCGATCTGGTGGCCGATGGTTTCGACCTGGCCATTCGCAGCGGCGAGCAGAGTGATGATCGCCTGGTGGCGCGGCCGTTGTTGTCGATGCAGGAACTGACCTGCGCCAGCCCGGCGTACCTGGCGGCCCACGGCCAAGTGCGCGAGCCGCAGGCGCTGAGTGAGCAGGTGTGCTTGCTCAACAGCCACTACAGCGGTGCCGAGGAGTGGCTGTATCACCGCCAACATGAATTGACGCGCGTGCGCGTGAACGGCCCGTTTGCCAGCAACCACTACAGCTTGCTGAAAAAAGCCTGCCTGGGCGGAGCGGGAATTGCGCGGTTGCCCTCGTACCTGGTGCATCAGGAATTGCTCGACGGCACGCTGGTGTGGCTGCTGCGCGATTACCAGACGCGCATCAGCCCGGTGTTTCTGGTGCATGCCTATCAGCACGGGTTGCCCAAGCGCACGCAGGTGTTGGCGGATTATTTGTTGGCGTGGTTTGAAGAGCGGCGGGGGGAGTTGGATCGGTTGACGACCGTGGCGCCTTAACGTCCCCCCTCACCTCAACCCTCTCCCGCGAGGGGAGAGGGGGCAAAACGAGGTGCTCGCAGGATTTCCTCTCCCCTCTACCTCTGGGAGAGGGGCTGGGGGTGAGGGTGGGGTCAAAGGCGCTGATCGGCCCTAAGCAGCGTCTCCAGACACTGCTCCTGAATCCCATAAAACGTTTTGATCCCTTGAATCCGCTCCATCACCGGCGCCGGGTCGACCGGTTCGGGGCGTTTTACGGCGAGGATCATTTTGTTTTTGTTGGTGTGTTCCAGCGAGACGAATTCGAACACTTTGGTTTCATAGCCGCAGGCTTCCAGCAGCAGGGCGCGCAGGCTGTCGGTGACCATTTCGGCTTCCTGGCCGAGGTGCACGCCGTATTGCAGCATCGGTCGCAGCAGCGCCGGGGTTTGCATTTGTGGGCGGATCTGTTTGTGGCAGCACGGCGAGCACATGATGATCGAGGCGTCGCTGCGAATGCCCAGGTGAATGGCGTAGTCGGTGGCCACGTCGCAGGCGTGCAGGGCGATCATGATGTCGATGGCGGCCGGCGTGTACGTGCGCACGTCGCCGTGTTCGAAGCTCAGGCCCGGTTGCTCCAGACGCGCGGCGGCGTCGTTGCCCAGGCGCACCATGTCTTCACGCAATTCCACACCGGTGACTTTGCCTTGGCGGCCGAGGCTGTTGCGCAAGTAGTCGTGCATGGCGAAGGTCAGGTAGCCCT
This sequence comes from Pseudomonas sp. AC136, assembly GCF_979258585.1. NCBI lineage: Bacteria > Pseudomonadati > Pseudomonadota > Gammaproteobacteria > Pseudomonadales > Pseudomonadaceae > Pseudomonas > Pseudomonas sp. AC136. The sequence continues at coordinate 1,229,509 of NZ_OZ409865.1, read as the reverse complement.
TGCCGGAGCCGAAGTCGACCGCATGAATGGCCTCGTCGGCGCCGCGTTGTTGCAGCGGCGAGCTGGCCAGGGCGTGGGAAAACACTTCGACGAACTTATTGATCTGCTTCCACTTGCGCGCCATCGCCGGCACCAGTTCGTGCTTGGCGGTGGTGACGCCGAGGTCGGTGAGGAACGGGCGCGTCAGCTCAAGAAAGCGTTTCTTCTCGCGGTCATGGCCAGCCTGGGCGCCTTCACGTTCCACTGCCTTGCCCACAAACAGCCGGCTTTTGTTTTTCTTGCCGAAGGTCAGTTGCACGTCATCGGTCAGCGACAGCAGGTGGGCGTTTTTGAACGCGGCCGGCAGCATGTCGGCGATCAAGGCCAGGGCCTCGGCGTGGGGGAAATTCTTGGTAATGTCGCGGGTTTTGTAGGTGTACACGAACGACAAACACGCCTGGCCGCGCACCGTGATCGGACGGATCGCCACCCGTTGCAGCTCGGTTTCGTCGCCGTGGTATTTGCTCAGCAGCACCTTGACCAAGGTGTTCTGCACCAGGCTCTTTTCCACGAGGGCAAGGAAATCGCCACGGTCATCGGTGGTGGCGGCGGCGGAAACTTCGACTGACATGAACGGGCCCGGTCTTCACTGGCTGGCGAGGGGCGCTAATGCTACAGGGTTCGCGCCGTTCTGTGGCGCCGCGCCAGCAGGTGGTCGATGGACAGCACACCCGGCCCGCGCGCCATCAGCAGCAGCAAAATCGCCGCCCAGGTGCCGTGCACGGGATAGGCGTCGGGGTAGACGAACAGCTGAATCGTCAGGGTCATGCCCAGCAGAGCCAGTGCGGAAAAGCGCGTGGCCAGACCGAGCAGAATCAGCACCGGAAAAAGGTGTTCGCTGAACGTGGCGAGATACGCCGCCGTTTCGGGCGGGATCAGCGGCAGCGCATATTCGCTGCTGAACAGCGGAACGGTCGAGTCGGCCAGGTGCGGGTTGTCGTAAACAAAGGTGCCGCTGACCAGGTCGACGGCAAAGCCCTCCACCTTGGTTTGGCCGGATCGCCAGAACACCGCCGCAATGGAAAACCGCGCGATAAAGGCGATCAGGCTGTGGGGAATTTTTTCGAACAAGTCGATTACGCGGCGCAGGCTCATGGGGTTTCTCGGTAAGAAAGCGCGGTGATCGCGCCGTGGGAAATCAGCAGTGCCAGGGCGGCGCCGAGGTCGAAATCCGGCGCGCAGGATTGCGCCGCGTCGGCGAAGGTCTGGCCATTCAGCAGTCGGCCGATAAAGCCGGCGCTGTCGGCGTCGATGCCGATCACCAGCACGTCGAGGTGCTGACGCAGCACCAGGCAGTGTTCGGCGCTGCCAAGGTCAACCTGCTCGATGGCCAACTCGCCCTGGTGCGCGGCCCATAGCGAGCGCACCCCGAAAGCCGACGTCAGCAGGTGAACGCAGGCGTGCAACTGAAACCGCAAATCGCCCAGGCGCTCGCTGTCGCCTAGGGCGCCGGCTAGCACCTCATGCGCGACGGGCTCGGCATCAGCCGCGTGGTAGGCCCGCACCCGCAAGGCTTCCAGTCGCGCCATGTCTGCCAGGTACGGCAGCGTGGCGGCGGGCTCGAAGGTTTCAATAAACAGCGGGAAGTCGTTGCCGTAGTGCACCAACAGCCGTGAGGAAGGCGGATTGGCTTTTACGTACACCGCCGCCATGGCGCGGAAAAACGCCTCGCCCACCAACTGCTGCACCACCGGAAAGGTATCGGCCAGGGCATTGATCAGCGAGCTGAGTACGTTATTGCGGTACACCGCGAAACGCGCCGCCGGGTCGGAGCCGTTGTAGGTGTGCAGCCCGCTCGGCGTGGTGTTCTCGTCGCTCAGCAGGGCGTGCTCAAACTCGGCGTGCAGGCTCATCGCGCTGTGCTCCGCGCCAGTATGCGTTCGGCCATGTGCGCTTCGGCGAGCAGGTGGTCCAGCGGCGGCACGTCGTTGTCGCGCTCGATCAACGTCGGCAGCGGGCCGAGGCGGGCGATAAGTTCGGCGTACAGCTGCCACACGGCGTCGTCTACCGGCGCGCCGTGGCTATCGATCAACAGGCGGGCGCCGCTGCTGTCGCGGTCTTCGGCGAATCCAGCGAGGTGAATCTGCTCGAGGGCGTGCAACGGCAGTTCGTTGAGATAAGCCTGCACGTCGCGCTGGTGGTTGATGCACGAGATGTACAGGTTGTTGACGTCCAGCAGCAGGCCGCAGCCGGTGCGCTGCACCACGTCGCGGATAAACGCGGCCTCGCTCAAGCTTGAGGCGGTGAACTCGACGTAGGTGGCGGGGTTTTCGAGCAGCATGCGGCGCTTGAGCACGGTTTGCGTGTGGTCGATGTGTTCGCACACGCGCGCCAGCGTCGGTTCGTCGTAGGCCACGGGCAGCAGATCGTTCAGGTACGTGGGCCCGTGGCTGGACCAGGCCAGGTGCTCGGAAAACGCCGCAGGCTCGTAGCGTTCCAGCAGGGTGGCGAGGCGTTGCAGGTGGTCGCGATCCAGCGGCTCGGCGCCGCCAATCGACAACCCGACCCCGTGCAGCGACAGCGGGTAATGCTGGCGAATCTGCCCGAGGTAGTGATGAAAAGGGCCGCCGGCGACCATGTAGTTTTCCGCATGAATTTCGAAGAAACCAATGGCGGGCAGGCTGGCGAGAATGGCTTGGTAATGCTGGGACTTCAAACCCAAACCCGCTCGCGCGGGCAGGTTTGAAACAGAAGCGAGAGGCGCGCCGCTCGGAGCGATAACGGACTGATTCATGACGGCGCGCCCCGTGTACTTAGGCTTTTTCTTTAAACGCTGCCATCTGACCGAAGCCGGTCGGGGAGGTCGGGCTGGCGGTTTTTTCGCAGGTGCCAGCCGGTACGTGTTTCCAGGCGCTGCCTTGGTAGTCCTTGGTGGACGTGCCAGCACAGGTGGTGCCTGCGCCTGCTGCGCAATCGTTTTTACCCTTCATGGAAACGCCAAAACATTTTTCGCCTTTGCTGTCATCGGCATGGGCAACCATAGGCGCGGCGGCGATGCTCAATGCGCTGCCCAAGGCCAGAGCGAGGGCGGCGGTATGCAGAGGGCGGTTTTTGTTGTTCATGGAAGTGTCTCTCTTCAGTGGGAGGAAACAAGCCGTAGTGGCCTGCTTAGTGAAGTAGAGAAACGAGGCGGGGGGTTGTTACAGGGGACGGAAAATAATTTTTTCCTGGTTTGAATGGATCAAGAGCATCGCGGCTAAAGCCGCTCCCACAGGGTATGTGCGGTCTGTGGGAGCGGCTTCAGCCGCGATGCTTTTGAGGTCAACCGCCCAGGTAGGCGTCGCGCACTTTCGGGTCGGTGAGCAGCGCCTCCCCCGTGCCTTCCATAACGACATGCCCGTTTTCCAGCACATACGCCCGGTCAGCAATCTTCAGCGCCTGGTTGGCGTTTTGTTCCACCAGGAACACCGTCACACCGTCTTGGCGCAGCTGTTCGATGATCTGGAAAATCTGCTGGATGATGATCGGCGCCAACCCCAGCGACGGCTCGTCGAGCAGCAGCAGTTGCGGCTTGCTCATCAGCGCACGGCCGATGGCGAGCATTTGCTGTTCGCCGCCGGACATAGTGCCGCCGCGCTGGCTGTAGCGCTCTTTCAGGCGCGGAAACAGGTGCAGCACTTTGTCGAGCTGTTCCTGATAGTCGCCTTTGTCGGTGAAGAAACCGCCCATGGCCAGATTTTCTTCAACGGTCAGGCGGGCAAAGATGCGGCGGCCTTCAGGCACCACGGCAATGCTTTTGCGCATGATCTCGCTGGATTCCAAGCCCACCAGTTCTTCGCCTTGGTAGCGAATGCTGCCGCTGGCGGCACGCGGCGAACCGCACAGGGTCATCAGCAGGGTCGACTTGCCGGCGCCGTTGGCGCCGATCAGGGTGACGATCTCGCCTTTGTGCACTTGCACGTTGACGTTATGCAGCGCTTGGATCTTGCCGTAGAAGGTGGAAACGTTGTCGAAATACAGCATGGTTACGCTTCCCCCAAATAGGCTTTGATCACTTCCGGATTGTCGCGAATCTGCTCCGGAGTGCCATCGGCCAGCGGTGTGCCCTGGTTGATCACGACGATGTGGTCGGAAATGCTCATGACCAGTTTCATGTCGTGTTCGATCAGCAGCACCGTGACGTTGTATTCATCGCGCAGCACGCCGATGAGCTGCTTGAGCTCTTCGGTTTCGTTCGGGTTGAGACCGGCCGCCGGCTCGTCGAGCATCAGCAGGCGAGGGCGGGTCATCATGCAGCGGGCAATTTCCAGGCGGCGTTGCTGCCCGTACGCCAGCGTGCCGGCCGGGCGGTTGGCGACCTCGGTGAGGTTGACCTTATCCAGCCAGTGCGCGGCAAACTCCATGGCTTCACGCTCGCTTTTGCGAAACGCAGGAGTCTTGAACAGACCGGCCAGGAAGTTGGTGTTGATGTGCCGGTGCTGGGCAATCAGCAGGTTTTCAATGGCGGTCATGTCTTTGAACAGGCGCACGTTCTGGAACGTACGCACCACGCCCTTGCGGGCGATTTCATGGCCGGCCAGCCCTTGAATGGCTTCACCGTCGAGCAGGATGGTGCCGCTGGTGGGTTTGTAGAAACCGGTCAGGCAGTTGAACACCGTGGTTTTGCCGGCGCCGTTCGGGCCGATCATCGACACCACTTGTTTCTCTTGCACGGTCAGGCCCACACCGTTGACGGCCAACAGACCGCCGAAGCGCATGCAAAGGCCGCTTACTTCAAGAATCGGGCGGCTCATTGCTTCAACTCCAAGTGCGGGCGCTGCATGGGCAAGAAGCCCTGTGGACGCCAAATCATCATGAACACCATCAGGGCACCGAACAGCAGCATCCGGTACTCGCTGAAGTTACGCATCAGTTCGGGCAGCAGAATCATCACGATGGCGGCCAGAATCACCCCCAGCTGCGAGCCCAAGCCGCCGAGCACGACGATGGCCAGAATGGTGGCCGACTCCAGGAAGGTGAACGACTCCGGCGTGATCAGGCCCTGACGCGCGGCAAAGAAGCTACCGGCGAAACCGGCGAAGCAGGCGCCGAGGGTAAAGGCCGAGAGTTTGATCACGGTCGGGTTCATGCCCAAGGCGCGGCAGGCGATTTCGTCTTCACGCAGCGCTTCCCACGCACGGCCGATCGGCATGCGCAGCAGGCGGTTGATGACGAACAGCGCGACCAACACCAGCAGCAAGGCCACCAGATACAGGAAGATCACTTTGTAAATCGAGTTGTAGGCGATGCCGAAATATTCGTGGAAGGTTTGCAGGCCTTCCGCCGCCTTGCGCTCGAAGCTCAGGCCGAACAGGGTCGGTTTGTCGATGTTGCTGATGCCGTTCGGGCCGCCAGTCAGCTCGGTGAGGTTACGCAGCAGAATGCGGATGATCTCGCCGAAACCCAAGGTGACGATGGCCAGGTAGTCGCCGCGCAGACGCAGCACCGGGAAGCCCAGCAAGAAGCCGAACAGCGCCGCCATCAGGCCGGCAATCGGCAGGCACAGCCAGAAACCGAAGCCGTAGTAGTGCGAGAGCAGGGCGTAGCTGTAGGCGCCGACGGCGTAGAAGCCGACGTAACCCAGGTCGAGCAGGCCCGCCAGGCCGACCACGATGTTCAGGCCGAGGCCGAGCATGACGTAGATGAGGATCAGCGTGGCGATGTCCACCGCGCCGCGCGAGCCGAAGAACGGCCACACCAGCGCCACCACCACCAGGGCCAGCACGAACCAGCGTTGGGTCGAGGGCAGGGTCAGGAAGTTGGTGGCCGACGACGGCACGCCCGGCACTTTCGGCACGGCGTCCCAGGCATTGCCCAACTGGCTGCGGAACAACTGCCAGAAGAACATGCCGATGGCGCAGGCGAAGATGGTCCACAGCACCGGCGCGCTGGCGCCGTGCACTTCCAGCTTGATGCCGACGATGTTCAGCTTCAGGCCCAGAATCGGGTAGGCCACGGCCAGCACCAGCAGGGCGCTGAAAAACGCCGTCTTGAGCTGTTTGGCTTTAATAGAACTGGTCATACCTTTTCAACCTCCGGGCGACCGAGAATGCCGGTCGGGCGGAACAACAGCACCAGCACCAACAGGCTGAACGCCACCACGTCTTTGTATTGGTCGCCGAAAATGTCGGCACCAAACGCTTCGGCCACACCCAACACCAGACCGCCGAGCATGGCGCCCGGAATGCTGCCGATGCCGCCGAGTACCGCTGCGGTAAAGGCCTTGATGCCGGCCAGGAAGCCCAGGTTCGGGTTGATCACGCCGTACTGCATGCCCAGCAGCACCGCCGCAACGGCCGCCAGGGTGGCGCCGATCACGAAGGTCAGGGCAATGATGTTGTTGGTGTTGATGCCCAGCAGGTTGGCCATCTTGATGTCCTCGGCGCAGGCGCGGCAGGCGCGGCCCAGGCGGGAGCGGGAGATGAACACCGTGAGGCCGGCCATCACCAGGAACGTGACGACGAAGATCAGCACCTGCATATAGGAGATAACCACACCGTTCATGGTGCTCTCGCCAAATACGAAGTTGCCGGGGATCAGGTTTGGAATCGCTTTGTCTTTGGAGTTCTGCGCGAGGAGGACCTCGTTCTGCAGAAATATCGACATACCGATTGCGGAAATCAGCGGAATCAAACGGTTGCTGCCGCGCAGCGGTCGGTAGGCGACCCGTTCAATGCTGTAGCCGTAGGCACTGGCGACAATGATGGTGGCCGCAAAGGCCGCGATCAGAATGATCGGCAGGCTGTCCAGGCCCATCATGGTCAGGCCGGCGATCACCAGAAAGGCGATGTAGGAACCGATCATGTACACCTCGCCGTGGGCGAAGTTGATCATGCCGATAATGCCGTACACCATCGTGTAACCGATGGCGATCAGGGCGTACGTGCTGCCAATGGTCAAGCCATTAACCAGCTGCTGTAAGAAATGGTAGATGTCAGGCATCAGAACTCTCCTGAAAACTTGCAAAACCTGTTGCGCGACTCGATAGCTCTGTCAGGTCGAGATGTTCCCTGCAGGCCGGTTACGGCTGCATCCACTCGGTGTGGGCACAGTTAGCTGGGGTTCCAGCCAAGCGGTGTGGTCAATCGCTTCCATCACGAAGCACGCCTTGTGCTTCGCCCCGTGCGGGGTCGGCTCGCGCCGCTCAGACCTGCCAGTGGCGGTCTGCCTTGCTATTTAGCTGGGGATTGGGGTTTTGAAGCTTTCGCGTGGGTGGCGCTCATTCGCTTGTGGCTGAGCGTGGACCCGTTTACCTCTTAAAACAAAGCCCACTGCGTGTGCAGTGGGCTTCGGGTTGCGGCTTGTTACTTACTTGGCTTCTGTTTTGGTGCCGTCAGCGTGCCAGTCATAGACCACGAAGCTGAAGTCTTTCAGATCGCCTTTGGCGTCGAAGCTCAGGTCGCCAGTCGGGGTGTTAAAGGTGTTGGCGCGCAGGGCGGCCGCTACCTTGGCGGTGTCGGTGTCGCCGGCTTTCTTGATGCCTTCGGCAATCACTTGTACCGCTGCGTAAGCCGGGAACACGAAAGGACCGCTCGGGTCTTCTTTCTTGGCTTTGAACGCTTCAACCAGGGCCTGGTTTTTCGGGTCTTGGTCGAACGACTTCGGCAGGGTAACCAGCAAGCCTTCGGAAGCCGGGCCAGCGATGGCCGACAGCTCTTTGTTACCCACGCCTTCTGGGCCCATGTAGCGAACTTTCAGGCCTTTCTCAGCCGACTGACGCAGCAGCAGGCCGAGTTCTGGGTGGTAGCCGCCGTAGTAAACGAAGTCGACGTTGGCTTGTTTCAGCTTGGAGATCATGGCCGAGAAGTCTTTGTCGCCGGCATTGATGCCTTCGAACAGTGCGACTTTCACGCCTTTGGCTTCCAGGGTTTGCTTAACGGCAGTGGCGATGCCTTCACCGTATTGCTGCTTGTCGTGGATGACCGCAACGGTTTTTGGCTTGATGTGGTCAGCAATGAAGTTGCCGGCGGTTGGGCCTTGCAGGCTGTCCAGACCGATGGTGCGGAACACCAACTGATAACCACGGGCGGTGATTTCCGGGCTGGTCGAGGCCGCGGTAATCATCAGAATGCCTTCGTCTTCGTAAATGTCCGAAGCCGGCTGAGTGGAGCTGGAGCACAGGTGGCCAACCACGAATTTCACTTCGTCGTTAACGATTTTGTTGGCCACGGCCACGGCTTGTTTCGGGTCGCAAGCGTCGTCGTACACCACGCCTTCGAGCTGCTGGCCGTTTACGCCGCCAGCCTTGTTGATTTGTTCGATGGCCATTTTGGCACCGATGAACTGCATCTCGCCGTATTGAGCGACCGCGCCGGTAACCGGGCCAGCCAGGCCGATTTTGATGGTGTCAGCTGCTAGTGAATAGCTGGCGACGCCGGCCATAGCCATGGCTGCAAACAGTTGCTTAGTAGCCTTGTTCATAGTGCTCCACTCTTATGTTTTTTCGTTTTTTTGTAAGACCCGATCACGCGAGCTGCGCGAGCGGTTCATGCCCTGTTGGCCTAAGCTGCGGCGCCAGACGAAAATCCCCGGCCCTAAGTCCCTTTGAATACGAGGGTCCTGGCAACTTTAACGGCGGAGTTTAGAGTGCCGATTTGTGCCTTGAAAAGCGGCGACTGATGCTGTCTGTAGGCAATGTCGCTAAATCGAAATAAATGTATAGAAAAACGGCGTGTCGCCACTGCCGGGCAGAGCGTCAGGCCGATCTTGTTCCTGCGGCAAACGCCGCTATCATTGCCGCCCGGCGGCTTGGCCGCCATTTACATCTTGTCGAACAAAAGAGCCCGTGATGACCGACGCCATTGACCCGCTTTACGCCAAGTTGCTAGGCGAAACCGCCCCGATCACCTGGCAAGAGCTGCAACCCTTCTTCGCCCGTGGCGCCTTGCTGTGGGTAGCGCCCGGCAGTGACCTGATCGAGGTGGCCATGGGGTTTGCGCAAGACAACGGCGCCCAGGTGGCGCAGTGGTTGGCGAATGAAACAGTTTGCAAGGTTGAAGCCGCGCTGGCGCAGGATCTGCTCGACCGTGACCCGACGCTGTGGGCTGTGGTGGTGGCACCTTGGGTGTTGATTCAGGAGCGGGGGTAGGGCGAGGGTTCGTCGTTTCCAGGAATCGAGGCTAAAGCCTCTCCCACAGGTTTCATTCCATGGTGGGAAAGACGTCGTTTTATTGTGGGAGAGGCTTTAGCCTCGATTGGCCAGACCTGAAAACCGCACTCTCACCTACAAAAGCGCAAAAAAAAGCCGCTCAATCGAGCGGCTTCTTCATACCAACATTCTTACTCTTCGATGGCACCCATGGCCGTGGTGTTGAAACCACCGTCCACATAGGTGATTTCACCGCTGATGCCCGACGCCAGGTCGGAGCACAGGAAGGCGCCGACGTTGCCGACTTCTTCGATGGTCACGTTGCGGCGCAGTGGCGTTTGCGCTTCGTTGGCGGCGAGCATTTTGCGGAAGCTCTTGATGCCGGAAGCCGCCAGGGTGCGGATCGGGCCAGCGGAGATGCAGTTCACGCGAGTGCCTTCCGGGCCGAGGCTGCCTGCCAGGTAACGCACGCCCGCTTCCAGGCTGGCTTTGGCCATGCCCATCACGTTGTAGTTGGGCATGGTGCGCTCGGCGCCCAGGTACGAGAGGGTGAGCAGGCTGCCGTTGCGGCCTTTCATCATTTCGCGACCGGCTTTGGCCAGGGCCACGAAGCTGTAGGCGCTGATGTCGTGGGCGATGCGGAAACCGTCACGGGTGGTGACTTCGGTGAAGTCGCCGTTCAGTTGGTCGCCAGGGGCGAAGCCGACGGAGTGAACGATCACGTCCAGGCCGTCCCACTTCTTGCCCAGCTCAACGAATACGTTGGCAATTTCTTCGTCGCTGGCCACGTCGCACGGGAAGCACAGGTCGGCGTTCGAGCCCCAGCCAGCGGCGAATTCTTCGACGCGGCCTTTGAGCTTTTCGTTCTGGTAGGTGAAGGCGAGTTCAGCACCCTCGCGATGCATGGCGGCAGCAATGCCGGATGCGATGGACAGCTTGCTGGCGACACCGACGATCAGTACGCGCTTACCGGCGAGAAAACCCATGGTGTTATTCCTCTTCCTGCTTTCAAGGATTAATCGGCAGTGGCTGGGACCAGGAAAGCGGCCTCCAGCAACTGCTGCGTATATACGTGTTGCGGGGCGGCGAAAATGGCTTCGGCTGGCCCCTGTTCCACCACCCGACCTTGCTTGACCACCATCAAGTGGTGACTCAGCGCCTTGACCACCGCCAGGTCATGGCTGATGAACAAATAGGTCAGGTTGTACTTGCGCTGCAGCGATCGCAGTAACTCCACCACCTGACGCTGCACGGTACGATCCAGTGCCGAGGTGGGTTCATCCAGCAGAATCAATGCCGGCTTGAGCACAAGTGCCCGGGCGATGGCGATTCGCTGCCGTTGCCCACCGGAAAACTCGTGGGGGTAGCGGTGCCGGGTTTCCGGATCCAGACCTACCTCCAACAGTGCATCGATTATTGCCTGCTCCTGTTCTTCTTCACTGCCCATCTTATGAATGCGCAGCCCTTCACCAATGATCTGACACACCGACATCCGCGGGCTCAGGCTGCCAAACGGGTCCTGAAACACCACCTGCATCTGCCGCCGCAAGGGCCGCACTTGATGCTGGGTCAGGTCGTGCATGTCCTGGCCTTGAAAGCGGATAACGCCCTTGCTGCCAATCAGCCGCAAAATCGCCAACCCGAGGGTGGATTTGCCGGAACCACTTTCGCCCACAATGCCCAGGGTTTGGCCCTGGTGCAGGCTGAAGTGGATGCCGTCCACCGCTTTCACATGATCGACCGTATGGCGCAGCACGCCTTTCTTGATCGGAAACCACACCCGCAGGTCTTCAACTTCGAGCACTGGCTTGCCGGCTGCGTTGGCGACCGGCGAACCGCTGGGCTCGGCTCCGAGCAATTCCTGGGTGTAGGGATGCTGCGGATTGTCGAACAGTTCATCGCATGAAGCCTGTTCGACGATCACTCCGCGCTGCATGACACATACCCGGTGCGCAATTCGTTTCACCAGGTTCAAATCGTGGGTAATCAGCAGCAGCGCCATGCCCAGGCGGGCCTGCAAATCTTTCAGCAGTTCGAGGATTTTCAGCTGCACAGTGACGTCTAGCGCGGTGGTTGGCTCGTCAGCGATCAGCAGTTCCGGCTCGTTGGCCAGCGCCATGGCGATCATCACCCGCTGGCGTTGGCCGCCGGACAACTCATGAGGCAGCGCTTTGAGGCGTTTATGCGGCTCGGGGATGCCCACCAGCTCGAGCAATTCCAGAGTGCGTTTGGTTGCGGCTTTACCGGTCAGGCCTTTGTGCAGGGCCAGCACTTCGTTGATCTGCTTTTCGATGTTGTGCAGCGGGTTCAGCGAGGTCATCGGCTCTTGGAAAATCATGGCAATGCGGTTGCCACGGATGTGCCGGAGTTTCTTTTCGTTGACCGTCAGCAGGTCGTGTCCGGCATAGCGAATGCTGCCGGCCGGGTGGCGCGCGAGCGGGTAGGGCAGCAGGCGCAGAATGGAATGCGCAGTCACCGATTTTCCCGAGCCGCTTTCGCCAACCAGCGCCAAGGTTTCGCCACGGCGAATATCAAAGTTCAAGCCTTGGATCACGCACTGACGGCTCGCGCCCGAGGTGAATTCCACGGCCAGGTCGCGCACTTCAATGAGATTTTCCGGCGCGGTGTTTGGCGGTGTTTTAGGGGTCTGGCCCATGTTATTTCCTTGGGTCGAAGGCATCGCGAGCAGCCTCGCCGATAAACACCAACAGGGTCAGCATCAGGCCCAGCACGGCAAAGGCGCTGATGCCAAGCCACGGCGCCTGGGTGTTGGATTTACCCTGCGCCACCAATTCACCCAGCGACGGCGAGCCGGCCGGCAGGCCGAAGCCGAGAAAGTCCAGCGCGGTCAGCGTACCGATGGCGCCAGTGAGAATGAACGGCATAAAAGTCATGGTGGAAATCATCGCGTTGGGCAGAATGTGGCGGAACATGATGCCGCCGTTTTCCATGCCCAGCGCCCGCGCGGCGCGCACGTATTCCAGGTTACGGCCACGCAGGAACTCGGCGCGCACCACGTCCACCAGGGTCATCCACGAGAACAGCAGCATGATGCCCAGCAGCCACCAGAAGTTGGGCTGCACAAAGCTGGCAAGAATGATCAGCAGATACAGCACCGGCAGCCCCGACCACACTTCCAGAAAACGCTGGCCGAGCAGGTCGACCCAACCGCCATAGAAGCCTTGCAGCGCGCCGGTCACCACGCCGATCATGGAGCTGAAAATGGTCAGCGTCAGGGCGAACAACACGGAAATACGGAAGCCGTAAATCACCCGCGCCAGCACGTCGCGGCCCTGGTCATCGGTGCCCAGCAGGTTGTCCGCAGAGGGTGGCGCGGGGGCGGGCACTTTCAGGTCGTAGTTAATGGTGGAGTAGCTGAACGGAATGGGCGGCCATAGGGTCCAGCCGCCTTTTTCGGCGATCAGTTCGCGGATGTACGGACTCTTGTAATTCGCCTCCAGCGGAAATTCGCCGCCAAAGGTGGTTTCCGGGTAGCGCTTGAATACCGGGAAATACCAGCCGCCGTCGTAATGAACCACCAGCGGTTTGTCGTTGGCGATCAACTCGGCGCCCAGGCTTGCCACGAACAGCACGAGAAACAGCCACAGCGACCACCAGCCGCGCTTGTGCGCTTTCAGGCGTTCGAAGCGGCGACGGTTGAGGGGTGACATTTTCAATGCAGTGCCCATGCTCAACCCTCCCGATTCGCGAAGTCGATGCGCGGATCGACCAAGGTGTAAGTGATGTCGCCGATCAACTTCACCACCAGGCCGAGCAAGGTGAAGATAAACAGCGTGCCGAAGACGATGGGGTAGTCGCGGTTGATCGCCGCCTCAAAACTCATCAAGCCCAGGCCGTCGAGGGAGAAGATCACTTCGATCATCAGCGAGCCTGTAAAAAAGATGCTGATAAACGCGGCGGGGAAGCCGGCGATGATCAGCAGCATGGCGTTGCGAAATACATGCCCGTACAGAATCGCGTTGTTGGTCAGGCCCTTGGCCCTCGCGGTGACCACGTACTGTTTGTTGATTTCGTCGAGAAAGCTGTTTTTGGTCAGGAAGGTGAGGGTGGCGAAGTTGCCGATCACCAGCGCCATCACCGGCAGCACCAAGTGCCAGAAGTAGTCGAGAATTTTCCCGCCCATGCTCATCTGGTCGAAGTTATTCGAGGTCAGGCCGCGCAGGGGAAACCAGTCGTAATAGCTGCCCCCGGCAAACAACACGATCAGCAAAATGGCGAACAGAAAAGCCGGAATCGCATAGCCGACGATGATCGCCGAGCTGGTCCACACATCAAACGTGCTGCCGTTGCGCATGGCTTTGGCGATGCCCAGCGGAATGGACACCAGGTACATGATCAACGTGCTCCATAACCCGAGGGAAATGGACACCGGCATTTTCTCCACGATCAGGTCGACCACCTTGGCGTCGCGGAAGAAGCTGTTGCCGAAATCGAGCTGGGCATAGCTTTTGAGCATCAGCCAGAAACGCTCCGGGGCTGATTTGTCGAAGCCGTACATTTTCTCGATTTCTTTCACCAGCTCCGGGTCCAGGCCTTGCGCGCCCCGGTAGTTGGAACCGGCCACCGACACCTCGGCGCCGCCACCGGAGATGCGACTGGTGGCGCCTTCGAAGCCTTCCAGCTTGGCGATCATCTGTTCCACCGGCCCGCCCGGCGCGGCCTGAATGATGATGAAGTTGAGCAGCAAAATGCCCAGCAGCGTCGGAATGATCAGCAGCAGGCGCCGCAGAATGTAGGCAAGCATTTATTGGGAATCCTGTGGGGCCGCTTCGGGCGGCGCGACATCGGTGGTGGCCGGCGCTGCCGCTGGGGAGGTGCCCTCGGCGGTCTCGCGGGTTTGCCACCAGGTCATCAGGCCAAAATCATATTTCGGCGTGATGGCGGGCCGGCCGAATTTATTCCAGCGGGCGATGCGCCAGGTGTCGATGTAGTAGTTGGGAATCACGTAGTTGCCCCACAGCAACACGCGGTCGAGGGCGCGCGCATGGGTGATCAGGCTTTGCCGGGAGTCGGAGCGAATCAGGCCATCGACCAGTTCGTCAATGGCCGGGTCGCGCAGGCCGATGAAGTTACGGCTGCCGGGGCTGTCGGCGCTGCTGGAATGCCAATACTCGCGCTGTTCGTTGCCCGGCGAGTTGGACTGGCCCCAGGTCGCGTTGGTCATGTCGAAGTCGCGCGAGCGCAGGCGGTTGACGAACTGCGAGGCGTCGACGCGGCGAATCTGCATGTCGATGCCCAGCTCGGCCAGGTTGCGCATAAACGGCAGCAGAATGCGCTCCATGTTCAGCTGGTAGAGCATGAATTCGAAGGCCAGCGGCTTGCCGTCGGGGCCAACCATTTTGTCGTTTTCAATCTTGTAGCCGGCATCCAGCAGCAGCTTGTAAGCCTTGCGCTTTTGCTCGCGAATCATGCCGTCGCCCGACGACACGGGCGGGCGGAACACCTCGGTGAACACTTGGTCGGGCACTTTGCCGCGCAGCGGTTCGAGCAACTTCAGCTCGGCAGCGTCAGGCAGTTCGTGGGCGGCCATGTCGGAGTTTTCGAAGTAGCTGCTGTTGCGCTTGTAGGAGCTGAAGAACAACTGCTTGTTCGACCATTCGAAATCGAACAACAAGCTGATGGCTTCGCGCACGCGCGGGTCTTGGAATTTCGGCCGGCGGATGTTGAAAGCAAACGACTGCATGCCCACCGAGTTGTGGTTGGGCAGGGCTTCTTTAACGATGCGGCCATCGCGCAGGGCCGGGCAGTCATAGCCGGTGGCCCAGTCTTTGGCGGAGTACTCAAGGTTGAAGTCGAATTGGCCGGCTTTGAAGGCTTCGAGCGCCACCGACATGTCGCGGTAGTAGTCGATTTGCACGGTGTCGAAGTTGTAGTAGCCGCGCGTCACGGGCAGGTCTTTGGCCCACCAGTTGGGGTTGCGCTCGTAGCGGATGCTGCTGCCCGGCGATACCTGGGTAATGCGATACGGGCCGCTGCCCAGTGGCACTTCCAAATTGGCTTTGTTGAAGTCGCGGGTCGCCCACCAGTGTTTCGGCAGAATTTGCAGTTGGCCGATGATCAACGGCAGCTCGCGGTTGCCGGCGTGCTTGAAGTTAAAGCGCACGGTAAGCGGCGCTTCGGCCACCACGGTGTCGACGTCCGCGTAGTAGTTGCGGTACATCGGGTCGCCGTTTTTCAGCAGGGTGTTGAAGGTGAAAATCACGTCGGCGGCGGTGACGGGCGTGCCATCGTTGAAGCGCGCTTTGGGGTTGATAAAGAAGCGCACGTAACTGTCGTCGGCGGCCTTCTCGATTTTCTCGGCGAGCAGGCCGTACTCGGTGAACGGCTCGTCGGGGGAGTGGTAGGTGAGGCTGTCGTACAGCAAGCCCAGTTGATCGGCCGATACGCCTTTGGGAATGAATGGGTTGAGGCTGTCGAAGCCGCCGTTGCCGGCCAGGCGCAGGGTGCCGCCTTTGGGGGCGTCGGGGTTTACGTAGTCGAAGTGTTTGAAGTTGGCGGGGTATTTGGGCGCTTCGTCGTACAGGGTGATGGCATGTTGCGGCGCCGCTGCGGCTGTCAGGCAGAGACTGGCGAGCAGAGCGCCGCTGCCAACGCGCAGCACGGTGCGCAAAAACAAAGTCATAAAGCCTTCTCCGTGGGCTTCAGCCACCAGGCGCGCAACCCGAGGGTGTAAGGCGGCGTGGTGACGGAGGCGAACCGGTTGCGGTACGCCAGGCGGTGGTAGTTGAGGTACCAGTTGGGAATCATGTAGTGCTGCGACAGCAGCACGCGGTCCAGGGCGCGGGTTGCGGCCACCTGTTCGTCGCGGGTTTGGGCTGCCAACAGGCTTTCCAGCAGGCTGTCGACCACCGGGCTGCGAACGCCCGCGTAGTTTTTGCTGCCTTTGACGCTGGCCTGGCTGGAGTGAAAGTACTGCCATTGTTCGAGGCCGGGGCTGAGGTTTTGCTGCAGCGTCATCAGAATCATGTCGAAGTCGAATTGGTCCAGCCGCTGTTTATATTGCGCCCGGTCGACGGTACGCAAGTTTGCCTGTACGCCAATGCTGGCGAGGTTTTCCACATACGGCTGAAGAATGCGCTCAAGGTTTGGGTTGACCAGCAGCAGCTCGAAGCGCAGCGGTTCGCCCTTGGCATTTTGCAGACGCTGGCCGTTGAGCTTCCAGCCGGCGTCGGCCAATAGACCCAACGCGCGCCTGAGGGTTTCCCGGGGAATGCCGCTGCCCTGGGTTTTCGGCACCGCGAACGGCTCGGTAAACAAGCGGGCGGGCAATTGTTCGCGGAACGGCGAGAGCAGCAGCCACTCGCGGCCTTCGGGCTTACCGGTAGCGCTGAACTCGCTGTTGGGGAAATAACTGCTGGCGCGGGTGTAGGAATCGTTAAAGAGGGTGCGATTGGTCCACTCGAAATCGAGCATCAGGCCCATGGCTTCACGCACCTTTTCATCGGCAAAGGCTGTGCGCCGGCTGTTCATGAACAGCCCCTGGGTCTGCGTGGGAATTTGATGGGGAATTTGCGCGCGGATCACGTCACCGCGTTTCACGGCTGGGAAGCGGTAACCGTTGGCCCAGTTTTTAGCCTGATGCTCAATATAGAAATCGAATTCGCCGGCCTTGAAGGCTTCGAAGGCGACGTCGCTGTCGCGGTAGAACTCGACCTCCATACGGTCGAAGTTGTACTTGCCACGGTTCACCGGCAAGTCGGCGCCCCACCAGTCTTTCACGCGCTCGAACACCAGGCTGCGGCCTGGCGTGATTTCGGTGATTCGGTACGGGCCGCTGGTTACCGGGGCGTCGAAGGTGGTGGCTTTGAAGTCGCGGTCTTTCCAATAGTGCTGCGGCAGAATGGGCAGCTCGCCGAGGCGCAGAATCAATAGCGGATTGCCGGCGCGCTTGAGCACAAAGCGGATGCGGTGGCGATTGAGGATGTCGACCCGCGCCACTTCCTGCAGGTTGGTGCGGTATTGCGGATGACCTTGCTTGAGCAGCGTGCGGTAGGAAAACGCCACGTCGAAGGCGGTGACCGGTTTGCCGTCGTTGAAGCGCGCTTCAGGGCGCAAGTTGAACACCACCCAGCTGCGGTCCTCGGGGTATTCCACCGACTTGGCGATCAGCCCATAACTGGACGCCGGCTCATCGCCGGAAGGGTCGTACTGGCCGGTGCCGGCCATCAGCGGTTCGTTTAATTCACCAATGCCGTATTGGGCAAAGTTAGGAGTAGACGAAGGGCTGCTACCTTTAAAGGTGTAAGGGTTTAGAGTGTCGAAGGTGCCAAATGCCATCACTCGAATCGTGCCGCCTTTGGGCGCGTCTGGGTTAACCCAATCGAAGTGAGTGAAACTGGCGGGATACTTGAGTGTGCCGAATTGCGCATAACCATGACTTTCGCTGATAGACGCGAAAGCAGGAACGCACAGAGCCAGACTCAGGAGTAGCGAAAGGAGGCAACGCATCAGGCTAGGTGGTCCGTTCCGTAGCGGCATTGAGCTTCGTGGCCGTACAGTAACAGCTTGTATCCGCTGGAAAAAGAGAAAGCCCGGAGGCCGGTTTCAGAGGCTACTGGCGACAATGAAAGAATGTTCCGCGAGGTTTTTATCTTGGCAGCACGCACCCATGGATTGCAGTCATGGATCGATCGTTTGAATCAAGCCGAGTTACCGGCATTGGCCGCCGTAGTGCAGGACTTGCACCGCCTGGCCCAGGCAGAAAAATCGTCGGTGCAGCAACTGGCCGACGTGTTGCTGCGCGACGCGTCGTTAACCTCCAAAGTGCTGCGCGTCGGCAATAGCGTTTACTACAACCCCGCCCAGGAACAGATTCGGACCATTTCGCGCGCCATTGTGCTGATTGGTTTCGACAACGTGCGGCTGATTGGTTTGTCCGTCAGCCTGATCGACGGTTTGCTGGGCCGCGCTTCCAGCGAGCAACTGCACGAACTGCTGGCCCGCTCGTTTCACGCCGCCGTGCAGGCACGCAACATGGCCGGCTACGTGCTGACCAAGCACCAGGAAGAAGTGTTTATTGCCGCGTTGCTCTACCACCTCGGCGCGCTGGCGTTTTGGGGCTGCGGCGGTGAGCAGGCGGATGAACTGGGCGCCGCCTTGGCGCGCCCCGGCGTCAACGAAGACGAAGTGGTACGCGAGGTGCTCGGCACCAGCTTTCGGCAACTGACCCAAGGCCTGGTGAAAAGCTGGAACCTCGGCGAAATCGCCAGCCTCGCCCACAACACCAGCAACCACAACGACCCCGCCGCGTTCGCCGTGCACCTGGGTGCACGCATCAGCGAAGCGGCGCTGGAAGGCTGGGACTCGCCGGAAATGGAAGGCCTGATCAATCAGATGGCCACCTTTATTGGCGTGACGCCGCAAGAAGCGCTGCAACAAGTGCTCGACAGCGCCGACGAAGCGGTAAAAGTGGCCGCCACATTTGGCGCCAGTTCCTTGTGCCGATTGATTCCCTCCACCGACCCGGAACTGATCCGCACCCAACAGGAACAGCGCAAGGCGCGACTGCTGCAGCCCAACCTGCTGATCTTGCAACAGGCGCTGCAAGACCTCGGCATGATGGTTTCCAAGCGCGCCGACGTTGGCTTGATTCTCGAGACGTTATTCAAAGGCCTGCACCAGGGCGCTGGCCTGGAACGTGTGATGCTGGCCGTATTGGCCGACGAGCAGACACGCTTCAAAGCCAAACGCGCCGTCGGTGAAAAAACCGAACGCTGGCTCAGCGACTTCGTATTGCCCGCCGAACAGGCCGAGCAGCCGCATATTTTCAGCTACGTGCTGCGCCACCGCGAAGCGCTGTGGATGGGCGTGCCGGCCAGCTACAACCTCAACGAACTGGTGACCCAACCGATCCGCCAATGGCTCGGCCAAGGCATGTTCTTCATCGCTCCGTTGCTGGCTGGCAATCGGCAGATTGGCGTGCTCTATGCCGACAGCCGTATTTCCGGGCGGGCGCTGAAGCATGAACAGTTTGTGGCGTTTCAGCGCTTTACTCAGCTGACGGGGCGGTGTTTGGAGGCGTTGACCAAGAAGTGATTCGGAGGCGGCTAAGGCCGGTCCCACAGTTTGTGCAGGTCTGTAGGAGCGGCTTTAGCCGCGATGCTGTTGATCTTCTCTGTCCACTGAAATCGACGTTTCCAGGAATCGCGGCTAAAGCCGCTCCCACAGGACCAACGCAATCTGTAGGAGCGGCTTTAGCCGCGATGCTGTTGATCTTCCCCGCCCACACCCCAATGGCACGCATAAAAAAAAAGAGGCCCGCAGGCCTCTTTTTCGTTTGCGCGGGATTTCCTTAAGACAAGAAACCGCCGTCGACGTTGAGCGCCACACCCGTGGTGTAGCTGGAAGCATCGCTTGCCAAGTACAAAACAGTGCCCGCCATCTCGCTCGGATCTGCTACGCGCTTGAGCGGAATCTGTTGCAGCGCGGTGTTCAAAATAGCGTCGTTTTTCACCAGCGCCGAGGCAAATTTGGTGTCAGTCAGGCCCGGCAGCAGGGCGTTGCAGCGGATGCCGAATTGCGCGCATTCCTTGGCGAATACTTTGGTCATGTTGATCACGGCGGCCTTGGTCACCGAGTAGATGCCCTGGAACACGCCCGGCGATACGCCGTTGATCGAGGCCACGTTGATGATGCTGCCTTTGCCTTTTTCACGCATCAGCTTGCCGGCTTCGATGGACATGAAGAAGTAGCCGCGAATGTTCACGTCCACGGTTTTCTGGAAGGCCGACAGGTCGGTGTCCAGCACGTTGCAGAACTGCGGGTTGGTGGCGGCGTTATTGACCAGGATGTCCAGTTGGCCGAACTGCTCGCGAATCTGGGCGAACACGTTCTGAATCTGTTCCATCTCGCCGATGTGGCAAGCGATGGCAGTGGCTTTGCCGCCGTCGGCAATGATGGCGTCGGCCACGGCCTGGCAGCCTTCGATTTTGCGGCTCGAAACGATCACGTGCGCGCCTTGCTGGGCCAGCAATTTGGCGATGGACTCACCGATGCCGCGGCTGGCGCCGGACACGAAAGCGACTTTGCCGTCGAGGTCGAACAGAGTGGTCTTGGACATGGGGTTCCCCTGATGCTGGGTTTTTATAAGCGTCGGCTTAGCGACGGCCAGGTGGCTGAACCCGCCGCCAGCCGAGGGCCGGGCGGCGGGTTGCGCATGATTACAGCGTGGACTTGTGGATGACCTGCAGGCTCGCTTGCTCCAGCAGCTTGTTCAGTTGAATGAACGAGGCGAAGCGTTTGTCCTGGGTTTGGCCATGGAAGTAGCGGTAGTAAATCTGCTGCACGATGCCGGCCAGACGGAACAGGCCATAGGTGTAGTAGAAGTCGAGGTTTTTAACTTCCACGCCGGCGCGCTCGCCGTAGTAGTCGGCGAATTCCTGACGGGTAAACATGCCCGGCGCGTGGCTTGGCTGGCGACGCATCATTTGCATCGGCGCCGAGTCGGCTGCGTCAATCCAGTAGGCGAGGGTGTTGCCCAGGTCCATCAGCGGGTCGCCGATGGTGGTCAGTTCCCAGTCCAGAACGCCGATGATTTGCGTCGGGTTGTTAGGGTCGAGAATCACGTTGTCCAGGCGGTAGTCGTTATGCACGATTGCCGGCTTGTGGTGGTCGGCGGGCATCTTGTCGCGCAGCCAGGCTTTGGCCACGTCCCAGGTCGGCGCGTCGGGGGTCATGGCTTTTTCGTAGCGGTCGGTCCAGCCGCCAATCTGCCGCTCTACGTAGCCTTCCGGTTTGCCCAGATCGCCTAGGCCGCAGGCGTGGTAGTCGACGTTGTGCAGCTCGACGAATTTGTCGACGAAGTTCTTGCACAGCTCGCGGGTTTGCTCGGGGCTGAAGTTCAGCTCAGGCGGCATGTCGGTGCGCAGGATGATGCCGTTGACGCGTTCCATCACATAGAACTCGGCGCCAATCACGCTCTCATCGGTGCAGTGCACGTAGGCTTTCGGGCAATACGGGAAGCCGGCGTTGAGCTGGTTGAGAATGCGGAATTCGCGGCCCATGTCGTGGGCCGATTTGGCTTTGTGGCCAAACGGAGGACGGCGTAGCACGAATTCCTGATCTGGGTATTCGAGCAAGTAGGTGAGGTTCGAGGCGCCGCCGGGGAATTGGCTGATTACCGGCGTGCCAGTCAGGCCTGGAATGTGCGCCTTCAAGTACGGGTCGATAACGGCGGCGTCGAGTTCTTCGCCATTACGGATTCGGGTGGACTGGTCGGTAAGCGCCATACTTATCCCTTCTACTTATAATGAGGGCCTTAGATTATTGGCTAATCTAATGCCGTGCCGCAGGCCTCACAAGCCGCGCGGGCCCTTATTGGTGAGCGTGTTTTTGGATAATCATCCGGCCTGATTGCCGGCTACAACCTAGGCAACAGACAGCGCGCAGACGAAAAAAAACCGGAGTCCAAAGACTCCGGTTTGTCATCTAGCGTAGACGCTAAATCGCCTTAAACCGGGAACAGTTCGCCCAGTTTCATGGCCAGCATCATGTCGCCTTCAGCGCGCAGTTTGCCGCCCATGAACGCCTGCATGCCGTCGGTTTCACCGGAGGTGATGCCAGCCAGGGTTTCGGTGTTCATGATCAGGGTGACGTTGGCGTTCGGCGCGGTGCCTTCGGTCAGGTCGCAGGTGCCGTCTTTAACGGTCAGGTAGAAGTCTTCGCCGTCTTCGATTTTGAAACCGAATACCAGGTCCAGGCCGGCAGCAGCGGAAGCGTTGAATTTGGACTGCATGGTTTTTGCGATGTCAGCAACTGTGGTCATGATTCGATCCTTTATAGTTTTCTTGGGTTACGCGCGGCCTTGCGGGCCACAGTAGTCCGGAACTCAGCGGAAAGTGATGAGTTCCGGCGCCTTCAACAGCTCTAAATGCGCGTGACTGTTGAAGGAAGCCAGTGCCACCTCGCGACCGCGGAACTTGAAGCGGTTGAGCGAGGTGTTGACGATTTGCCAGTTCAGCTCGAAAGCTTGCGCTGCCGGCATTGCAGTAATGAGATGCAGCATGGCGGTAATGGTGCCGCCTGATGTGAATACGGCGACGCTGTCTTTGCTCGACGCACGTTCGAGAATCCGCGCCAGACCGCCTTCTACTTGTTCAACGAATTCCTTCCAACTTTGCAGGCCCGGTTTGGGATGGTCGCCGGAAATCCAGCGGCCGATCAGCAGGGCGAACAGGCGCTGAAACTCGCCACGGTTTTGTGCCGCGTTGCGTAAGGTTTCGAGAGCGTGGGGTTCTTCGGGAAGCAGGTCGGGGAGCAGGGCGCGAATGACGGCGTCGGCGTCGAATTCGTTGAAGGCTTCATCGGTTTCCAGCTCCGGCGTGGCAATGCCTGCGGCCTGGAGTTGAGCGAGGGCCGATTTGCCGGTGTGCTGCTGACGCAAGAGGCTGCCGGCCAGGCAACGATCAAAGCGTACGTCGAGCTGCGCCAGGTGCCGGCCGAGAATTTCGGCTTGCTGCACACCGCGCTCGGACAGCACGTCGTAATCGTCGGCGCCAAAGGAAGCCTGGCCATGGCGAATCATATAAATGCTGCCCACGTGAGCGTCATCCCGCTACGGTGAAAGTTTCGCGAGGGTATGAGGATAGGGTGGGCCTGTCAACGAAAAAACATACGCTTGTTTGAATCGCTATCACCGCGCTCTATGGCGTAAGCGAGACGCACGAACCGGTAACAAACGGCCGCTTTGCGCGGCTGGTCGGGCCAGGGTTGCGTCGGTATGCTTGAGCCCTTACTCGCCGCCCGATGCCGGGCGCTTATCAGGTTTATCGAGGAAAAACGCGTGGAGTTTCTAGCCGATTACGCTGGCTTTCTGGCCAAGACGTTCACCGTGGTGGTGGCCATTCTGGTGGTGCTGCTGACCATCGCCGCGCTGCGTGGAAAAGGCCGTAAACGTAGCGGGCAATTGGAGGTCCATAAACTTAACGACTTCTACAAAGCGCTGCACGAGCGGTTGCAAGGCTCGATTGTGAGCAAGGACCAACTGAAGGTTCTGCACAAGGCTCAAGCCAAGGCCGACAAACTGGCTAAGAAAAACCCCGAGGCGAAACCGCGTGTTTACGTGCTGGATTTCGATGGCGACATCAAAGCCTCTGCCACCGACGCGCTGCGCCACGAAGTGACTGCATTGCTGACCCTGGCTACACCGAAAGACGAAGTGGTGCTGCGCCTAGAGAGCGGCGGCGGAATGGTCCACAGTTATGGTCTGGCGTCGTCGCAACTGGCGCGCATCCGTCAGGCCGGCGTGCCGCTGACCGTGTGCGTCGACAAGGTCGCAGCCAGCGGCGGCTACATGATGGCGTGCATCGGCGAGAAAATTATCTCCGCGCCGTTCGCCATTCTGGGTTCGATTGGCGTGGTGGCGCAGCTGCCCAACGTGCACCGCTTGCTGAAGAAACACGACGTTGATTTTGAAGTGCTCACCGCTGGCGAATATAAACGCACGCTGACGGTATTTGGCGAGAACACTGAGAAGGGCCGCGAGAAATTCCAGCAAGACCTGGAAATCACCCACGAGCTGTTCAAAGACTTCGTCGCCAGCTACCGCCCGCAGTTGCAGATGGACGAAATCGCCACGGGCGAGGTCTGGCTGGGTCAGGCCGCACTGGGTAAAAAACTGGTGGATGAGCTGATGACCAGCGACGAATACATCGCCACGAAAGCGAAAACCGCCGACGTGTACCAATTGCATTACGCGCACAAGAAAAGCCTGCCGGAGCGGGTCGGCCTGGCAGCGAGCCTGTCGGTTGACCGCCTGTTGTTGACTTGGCTGAGCCGCCTGCAACAGCAACGCTTCTGGTAACTAACCGGTCGGGCACCGCGTCGCGCGTTCAATAACAAGAGCTAACGCAGGAGAGCGATATGAGTAAGTTCAACGCACTACAAGTCAGTGAAGTGGCTGGCGTGTTCGAGCCGCAGGTGATTGAGCGAGACACCGCGGACCTTCCAGCCGGCGAGTTGCTGATCCGTGTGCATTACTCGTCGCTCAATTACAAAGACGCGCTGTCGGCCAGCGGCAACCGTGGCGTCACCCGTAACTTTCCGCACACGCCCGGCATCGACGCCGCTGGCGTGGTGGAGCAGTCCAGCGTTGGCGAGTTTTCCGTTGGCGATGAAGTGATCGTCACCGGCTACGACCTGGGCATGAACACCGCTGGTGGTTTCGGCCAGTACATTCGCATTCCTGCTGCCTGGGCGATCAAGCGTCCGCAGGGTTTGTCGCTGCGTGAATCCATGGTGCTCGGCACCGCTGGCCTGACCGCCGCGCTGTGCGTCGACAAACTCGAACAAGCCGGCCTGCGCCCGGACAGCGGTACCGTGCTGGTCACGGGCGCTACCGGCGGCGTCGGCAGCATTGCCGTGGTGCTCCTGACACGCTTGGGTTACACCGTGGCGGCATCCACTGGTAAAGCGGAGCAGGCGGCGTTTCTGCAAGGCTTGGGCGCAAGCCAGATTGTCAGCCGTGAAGACCTGCAAGCCGGCGCCGACAAAGCCCTGCTTAAAGAGCAATGGGCCGGCGCGGTGGATACCGTGGGCGGCGACATCCTTTTCAACGTAGTCAAAGCCCTGCAATACGGCGGCAGCGTCGCCTGCTGCGGTTTGACCGCTGGCGTGGGCTTCAAGGGCAGCGTAATGCCGTTCATTCTGCGCGGCGTGAACCTGCTGGGCGTCGATTCGGTAGAGCTGCCGATGGTGGTCAAGGCATCGATGTGGGATCGCCTTTCCCTGCAATGGAAACTCGACCTCGAACCGCTGGTTGAAGAAGTGAACCTGCCGCAACTGCCAGCCGCCTTGCAGCGCATTCTGGCCGGGAAAATGGTCGGTCGCGTGCTGCTCAATCTCGGCTAAGCGCCACTCTGGGAGGCGAGTGCAACGCTCGCTTCCCGCTACACCGCCGTACCTAAGCCCCCGGATGCCGGGCTACACTCCAGGCTCATCCCCATAACAAGGAAAACAACCGATGAGTCTGCCGTTCTGGTGTGTATTCATTACTGCGTTGCTGATTTACGTGGCCAAGGTTCCGGTGGCCCGCGAGATGAAAAAAGATGGCGGTTATGACAATCACCATCCGCGCGCCCAGCAAGCGCGCCTGACCGGCTTTGGCGCTCGCGCCTATGCCGCGCACCAAAACACCTTCGAAGCCTTCATGTTGTTCGCCGCCGCTGTGCTGATGGCGCACGGCACGCAAACCATGGGCTTTTTCGTCGACACCCTGGCGGTGATCTTCGTGGTGGCCCGCGTGCTGTATCTGGTTCTGTACTGGGCGGATTTGCACTGGCAACGGTCGCTGGTGTGGATCGTTGGCCTGGTGTGCACGCTGTTGATCATGCTCAGCCCTACATTGCGTTAAGGCTGCGTGGCGCGTTGATCAGCGGTCGGTGAGGTAAAGCGTGAGGGTCTGGCCCGGAGTGAGGTCGTGACTGGTCTTCGGGTTCCAGGTTTTGAGGTTTTGCATTTCGACGTTGAAGCGCTTGGCGATCATGTACATCGAGTCGCCTTTCTTCACCTTGTAATAGGTGACCGTCTCGCGGCCCTGCGCCGGGCTGTTCTTGGCGATGCTGCGGATCACTTGCTGCGTGCCTTGTAGCGCCAGGGTCTGCCCCGGTTTTACCGCATTGTTTGGCAGGTTGTTCCAGCGGCGCAGGTCGCCGACGTCCAGCTTGTTGGCCTTGGCGATCTGCCAGAGGTTATCGCCGTTTTTCACCTTGTAGCTCTTGAGCTTGACGCTGGTGGTGGTGCTGCTGGCCACGGCGGTCGGCTTGCTGGTGGGGAAAGGCGAGGGCAGAGGCGCCGAACCGGCGGTCAGCGGAATGGTCAGGGTCTGGCCAACGCTGAGTTTATTGCCGGACAGGTCATTGGCTTCTTTCAATTCTGCTGACGAGAGCTGATAGCGGCTGGCAATGCCATGCAGGCTGTCGCCTTTGCGCACGCGGTATTCCTGGAATTCGGTGATGTCGCTCGGCTGAATTTGCGCCAGCGAGGTGGTCAGGCGTTCGGCTTTTTGTGTCGGCACTAAAAGGTGCGAAGGGCCGCCACGGGTGATGTTGCGTTTGAACGCCGGGTTCAGCTGGATCAACTCGTCTTTGTCGATATCGGCCATGGCGGCGACGCGGCTGAGGTCCATCGGCTTGTCGATTTCCACCACTTCAAAGTAGGGCTCGTTGGCGATGGGGTCGAGGTTGATGCCGTACGCGGCCGGGGCGTTCACCAGTTGCGACAGCGCCAGCAGCTTGGGCACGTAGTCCTGGGTTTCCTTGGGCAGCGGCAGGTTCCAGTAGTCGGTCGGCAAACCGAGGCGCTGGTTGCGCTCGATGGCGCGGCTCACGGTGCCTTCGCCGGCGTTGTAGGCGGCCAGGGCCAGCAGCCAGTCGCCGTTGAACATTTCATGCAGGCGCGACAGGTATTCGATGGCGGCGTTGGTCGAGGCGGTAATGTCGCGGCGACCGTCGTACCAGGTGGTCTGCTGCAAATTGAAGTTGCGCCCGGTGGACGGGATGAACTGCCACAGGCCAACCGCATCGCTGCGCGACAGGGCAAACGGGTTATACGAGCTTTCAATCACCGGCAGCAGCGCCAGCTCTAGCGGCATGTCGTGGGCTTCAAGGCGCTCGACCACGTAATGGATATACAAGCTGCCGCGACCGCTGGCGCTTTCCAGATACGAGGGCTTGCTGGCGAACCACAGGCGCTGTTGTTCGATGCGCGGATTGATGCCGATTTCGTCTTGCAGCTTGAAGCCGGCGCGCATGCGGTCCCACATATCTTGGGGCTTGTCGGTGCCGGGGGTGTCGGTCATCCATTCCGGCGGCTGGGTGCGGCTGGTCAGGGTGACGGGGCTGGAAGTGCCGGGATTGTGGCCGCCGCTGCTTTGGCAGCCCGCCAGAATGGCCGCGAAGACAACCGGGAGCGCACGAGCCAGACGGGCCAATGTGTCGAATTTCCGGGACTTCTGGGCGATTGACGGCATTGGCGGCGGGTGTGATCCAGGCAAAAAGATCGGGCGATTCTAGGAACGCCGCCTAATGTGGTCAAGTTTTAACCGCCCGCCCGGTTAGGCGGCAATGGACTTAAAACTGGTCTTTCCAGGCCCGCAGGCGAGCAAATACCTCGCTAGGCTTGCGCTGAGCCGCGCCGTCCCGTTCGTCGATTTTTGCGACCACGTTCGCAACCTCGGCGCGCAAAAACGGATTGGTTGCCCGCTCCAGCGCCAGATTCGACGGCAAGCTGATCTGCCCGTTTTCGCGCCAGGCCGTCACCTGCGCCAGGCGCGCCGTCACCTCGGGGTTCTGCGGCTCCACCGCCTGGGCGAAGCGCAAATTGCTCAGGGTGTATTCGTGGGTGCAATAAACAGCCGTGTCGTTGGGCAACGCTGCCAGCCGGCTCAGGGAGCTGAACATTTGCTCCGGCGTACCCTCGAATAAACGGCCGCAGCCGCCGGCAAACAAGGTGTCGCCGCAAAACAGCAGCGGCACGTCGGCCTCGGTTGGCGCGCTGGCGGCGTAGTAGGCGATATGGCCGAGGGTGTGGCCCGGCACGGTGAAAATGCGCAGCGTGAGGCCGAGCACTTCAATCTGATCGCCGTCGTCCAACGCCACGTCGCGGCCGGGAATGTTTTCCTGGGACGGGCCATAGACCTTCGCCCCGGTAGCGGTTTTCAATTGCTCCACGCCGCCGACGTGGTCGAAGTGGTGGTGAGTGACCAGAATGTCGCTCAGTTGCCAGCCGGGGTTGGCTTTCAACCAGGCCAGCACCGGGGCGGCATCGCCGGGATCGACCACCGCGCAGCGCTGCGTGGCAGTGTCTTGTAACAACCAGAGGTAGTTGTCGTTGAAAGCGGGTAGGGCATCGATCTGTATCATGGCGCGGTCGCTAAGCTGACGGTGACGACGCATCTTATTGGTTTTTCGCGCGGTCTGGTGCTGTGCCCGCAATGCGGTGCCCATGAAGTGAGGAACGGTTATGACTGACAAGGCCTTCGCCCAAGCTGACCCCGAATGGCTCGAGCTGATCAGCGCCGCGCGCGGCTGGCTCGACGGCCCGCTGGGGCAAATGATGCTCGGCGAAGAACGGCGCTTGCTGGAAGACGAACTGGCGCGGTTCTTTGGCGGCTACCTGGTGCATTACGGCCCGCACGCCGACAAACCGTCCGGCGCCAAACAGATTCAACGCTGCGTTCACGTCGGCGCGCCGTTGCCAGGCGCCGAGATTGTTTGCGAAGAACAAGCCTGGCCGCTGACCGAATCTGCCGCCGACGTGCTGGTGCTGCAACACGGCCTGGACTTCTGCCTCTCGCCCCACGGTCTGCTGCGCGAAGCTGCCCGCAGCGTACGACCGGGCGGGCACCTGATCATCATCGGTATCAACCCGTGGAGCACCTGGGGCCTGCGCCATGTGTTCGCCCGCGACGCCCTTGGCGATGCCCGTTGCATCGCCCCCAACCGGGTCACCGACTGGCTGCGCCTGCTTGGTTTCGCGCTGGAGAAACGCCGCTTCGGGTGCTATCGTCCGCCGCTTGCCTCGCCAGCCTGGCAATCGCGCCTCAGCCGCCTTGAGCAGTGGGGCGGGGCCTGGCAAATGCCGGGAGCAGGCTTCTATCTATTAGTGGCGCGCAAGCTGGTCATCGGCCTGCGCCCCTTGCGTCAGGCACAGCGAGCGCCCATGGGCAAGCTGATGCCCATGCCGGTGGCGAAAGTCAGTCGGCGTGATTCAAAACCGTGACACACAAGCAGCAGGATTCATGAGCGAACAGATCGAAATCTTCACCGACGGCGCCTGCAAAGGTAACCCCGGCCCTGGCGGCTGGGGCGCGTTGCTGGTGTTCAAAGGCGTGGAAAAGGAACTGTGGGGTGGCGAAGCCAACACCACCAACAACCGCATGGAACTCACCGCCGCCATTCGCGGCCTGGAAGAGCTCAAACGCCCGTGCGAAGTGCTGCTGGTGACCGACTCCGAATATGTAATGAAAGGCATGAAAGAGTGGTTGGTGAACTGGAAAAAGCGCGGCTGGAAAACCGCCGCCAAGCAGCCGGTTAAAAATGCCGACCTCTGGCAGGCGCTGGACGAACAGGTCAACCGCCACACCGTGACCTGGAAGTGGGTGCGCGGCCACACCGGCCACCCCGGCAACGAGCGGGCCGACCAGTTGGCCAACCGCGGCGTCGATGAAGTACGAGGAATCAAGCATGCGTAGTGTTGTACTGGATACCGAAACCACCGGTATGCCGGTTACCGATGGCCACCGGGTTATCGAAATCGGTTGTGTTGAACTGATCGGCCGCCGCCTCACCGGCCGGCATTTCCACGTGTACCTGCAGCCCGATCGCCAGAGCGACGAAGGCGCCATCGCGGTTCACGGTATTACTGATGAATTCCTCGCCGACAAACCGCGCTTCAAAGAAGTGGCCGACGAGTTCTTCGAATTCATCAAAGACGCGCAACTGATCATCCACAACGCCGCGTTCGACATCGGCTTTATCAACAACGAATTCGCCCTGCTGGGCCAGGACGATCGCGCCGACATCACCGAGCACTGCAGCGTGCTCGACACACTGATGATGGCCCGTGAACGTCACCCGGGGCAGCGCAACAACCTCGACGCCCTGTGCAAACGCTACGGCGTCGACAACTCCGGCCGCGAACTGCACGGCGCCTTGCTCGACGCCGAGATTCTCGCTGACGTTTACCTGAGCATGACCGGCGGCCAGACCAGCCTGTCGCTGGCCGGCAACGCCTCCGACGGCAACGGCGGCAATGGTGGCGCCAACCAGGCCAGCGAAATTCGCCGCTTGCCCGCCGACCGCCCGCGTACCCGCGTGGTCCGTGCCAACGAAGAAGAACTGGCCGCTCATGCCGTGCGCATGGGCCTGCTGGAAAAAGCCTCCGGCGCGCTGCCGCTGTGGGTGCAAATGGATGCGCCGGCAGTGCAAGCCGAGCCCGCCGAAACCGCATAAGGTTTTTATAGGAGCGACCTTGGTCGCGAACCCTGGAAACTACTTTCTAAAAAGAAGTTTGCAGGGTTCGCTAGCAAGCTAGCTCCTACGGTTCGCACCTCCCTTCAAAATTCTCGACGCTCCCAACATCCCCACTGTGGGAGCGGCTTCAGCCGCGAGCTCTTGATCTCGTCGTTTGCAGGAAATCGCGGCTAACGCCGCTCCTACAGATCGCACACCTCCTGTGGGAGCGGCTTCAGCCGCGATGCTCTTGATCTCATCGTTTCCAGGAAATCGCGGCTAAAGCCGCTCCTACAGATCGCACACTTCCTGTGGGAGCGGCTTTAGCCGCGATGCTTTTTGTCCACATTCACCTTCGCCATTTCCTACTGAATTATCCGCGTGCGACGTTTTCGTACAGCCCCCGACGCAGGGGGTTACGCGCATTCGGGTGAGTCTCTACCCTGAGGGCTGCACGGGCCCGGCCCGGTAACTCTTCAGGCGATAACAGCATGTATAAAGACCTCAAGTTTCCCGTTCTCATCGTGCACCGCGATATCAAGGCCGATACCGTGGCCGGCGACCGCGTGCGGGAAATTGCCCGCGAGTTGGAGTTGGAAGGCTTCACCATCATTTCCACCGCCAGCTCTACCGAAGGGCGCATCGTTGCCTCCACTCACCACGGCCTGGCCTGCATTTTGGTGGCCGCCGAAGGGGCAGGGGAAAATCAGCGTTTGCTGCACGATGTGATCGAGCTGATCCGCGCCGCTCGGGTGCGTGCGCCGCAGTTGCCGATTTTCGCCTTGGGTGAGCAAGTGACCATCGAGAACGCGCCGGTCGAGGCCATGGCCGATCTCAATCATCTGCGCGGTTTGCTCTATCTATTCGAAGACACCGTGCCGTTCCTGGCGCGCCAGGTGGCCCGCGCCGCACGTATTTATCTCGATGGTTTGCTGCCGCCGTTTTTCAAAGCGCTGGTGCAGCACACCGCCGAGTCCAACTATTCCTGGCACACGCCCGGCCACGGCGGTGGCGTGGCGTATCGCAAGAGTCCGGTGGGCCAGGCGTTTCACCAGTTTTTCGGCGAAAACACCTTGCGCTCGGACCTCTCGGTGTCGGTGCCGGAGCTGGGTTCGTTGCTCGACCACACCGGCCCGCTGGCTGAAGCTGAAGCCCGCGCGGCGCGCAATTTTGGCGCCGACCATACCTACTTCGTGATCAACGGCACCTCGACGGCAAACAAGATCGTCTGGCACTCCATGGTCGGCCGTGACGACCTGGTGTTGGTCGACCGCAACTGCCACAAATCGATTCTGCATTCGATCATCATGACCGGCGCCATCCCGCTGTACCTGAGCCCGGAGCGCAACGAACTGGGCATCATCGGCCCCATTCCGCTGAGCGAATTCAGCCGCGAATCGATCCAGGCCAAGATCGACGCCAGCCCGCTTGCCCGTGGCCGCGAGCCGAAGGTGAAGCTGATGGTGGTGACCAACTCCACCTATGACGGCCTGTGCTACAACGCCGAGCTGATCAAGCAAACCGTGGGCGACAGCGTGGAAGTGCTGCACTTCGACGAAGCCTGGTACGCCTATGCCGCCTTCCACGAGTTCTACGCCGGCCGTTATGGCATGGGCACCTCGCGCACCGAAGACGGGCCGCTGGTGTTCACCACCCATTCCACGCACAAATTGCTCGCCGCGTTCAGCCAGGCCTCGATGATTCACGTGCAGGACGGCGGCGCTCGCCAGCTCGACCGCGACCGTTTCAACGAAGCGTTCATGATGCACATCTCCACCTCGCCGCAGTACGGCATCATCGCTTCCCTGGACGTGGCCTCGGCCATGATGGAAGGCCCGGCAGGCCGTTCGCTGATTCAGGAAACGTTCGACGAGGCCCTGAGTTTCCGCCGCGCCCTGGCCAACCTGCGGCAGAACCTGAGCGCTGATGATTGGTGGTTCAGCATCTGGCAGCCGACCCTCGCCGACGGCGCCGAGCAGCTGACCACCGCTGATTGGGTGCTGCAGCCACAGGCGGATTGGCATGGCTTCGGCGATGTGGCCGATGACTACGTGCTGCTCGATCCGATCAAAGTCACGCTGGTCACGCCCGGCCTCACCGCCGGCGGCGCGCTCAGCGAGCGGGGCATCCCAGCGGCAGTGGTGAGTAAATTCCTTTGGGAACGTGGACTGGTGGTTGAGAAGACTGGTCTGTATTCCTTCCTGGTGCTGTTCTCCATGGGCATTACCAAGGGCAAATGGAGCACCTTGCTCACCGAGTTGCTGGAGTTCAAACGCAGCTACGACGCCAACGTGCGCTTGATTAATTGTCTGCCTTCGATCGTGCGCGAAGACACCCGCTATCAGCACATGGGCCTGCGCGATTTGTGCGATGCGTTGCACACCTGCTACCGCGATAACGCCACGCCCAAAGCGCTGAAACGCATGTACACCGTGCTTCCGGAGCTGGCGATCAAACCTGCCGATGCCTACAACCATCTGGTGCGCGGCGAAGTGGAAGCGGTGCCGATCGACCAGTTGCAAGGGCGTATCGCGGCGGTGATGTTGGTGCCGTATCCGCCTGGCATTCCGCTGATCATGCCGGGCGAGCGCTTCACCGAAGCGACTCGCTCCATCATCGATTACCTGGCTTTCGCCCGCACCTTCGACCGCAGCTTCCCCGGCTTCGATACCGACGTGCATGGCTTGCAGCACCAAGACAGCCCGCAAGGGCGCTGCTATACCGTTGACTGCATCAAGGAATAACGGGTTCGGAGAATGTACGCAGCATCAAGCGCAACAGAACGCAACAAGGCGTATGGGGTTCTGGACCTGCTTGGCGCTGTTAGTCGGCAACAGGATTGGCTCGGGGGTGTTTCTGCCGCCCTCGAGCCTCGCCGCTTTCGGTTCAAACGCCAAGGCGTTCAGGCCCGGCGCCCGTGGCGCAACCGCGTGCACGGTGTCGCCACGTTATAGGCGTGGCGCGTTATTCGCCGGTGGCTACGGGCCGGCTTGGGTCGGTGATCCATTCGCTCCAAGACCCTGCATACAGCGGCGCCAGCGGGTAACCGGCGAGGCTCAGGGCGAACAGGTTATGGCACGCCGTTACGCCGGAGCCGCAGTACGCCACCACGCCGTCAGCGGGACGGTTGCCCAGTTGCGCGGCAAAGCGGGCGCGCAGTTGCTCGGTCGGCAGGAAACGCCCGTCGCTGCCCAGGTTGTCGGTGAACACCGCGCATTGCGCGCCGGGAATATGCCCGGCCACCGGATCAATAGGCTCCACTTCCCCACGAAAACGCGGCAGGGCGCGGGCGTCCAGCAAGGTCAATTGCGGCTCGCTCAGGCGTTGCTGCACCTGCTCAGCGTTCAGCACCAACTTGACGTCGGCGTGGCCGGTAAACGTGCCGGCGCTGCGCTCGGGCACGGCGTGGTCCAGCGGCAGACCCGCCTCGCGCCATGCCTTTAAACCGCCATCAAGCAAAAACACCTTGTCGCGCTTGCCCAACCAAACCAGCAGCCACCAGGCATGGGCGGCAAAGGCGCCGGGGCCGTCGTCGTAGAGGATCACTTCACTGTCATTGTTCAGGCCCCAGGCACGCAGGCGTTCGATCAGCTGCTGTGGGTCGGGCAGGGGATGACGGCCGGTGACGCCTTTGACGATGGGGCCCGACAGGTCGCGTTCAAGATCAGCAAACACCGCACCAGGAATGTGGCCTTCGGCATAACTGCGTTGGCCATAGGCGAGGTCATCGAGGGCGAAGCGGCAATCGAGCAGCAAACGCTCAGAGCCGGCAGGACGGCTGACGAGTTCGGAAGCAGAGATCAGTTGCGCGAGGGACATGATGGGCACCTGAGAACAAATCGGGGGCTCATCATAAACGCGTTTGACCAGAGAGGGCCGTTTCCAGGCCCGGCCAATCGCGGCTAAAGCCGCTCCCACAGAAATCGCACAACCTGTAGGAGCGGCTTTAGCCGCGATGCTTTTGGGACTACCGAACACAGACCGGGGAATTTTGTTTCCAGGGTTCGCCACCAAGGTGGCTCCTACAACGGCTTGTTTCAGTCGATTTTCAACTTACCAATCCGGTCGTTATCCAGGCTGCCGAAGTACAGGAAGCCACCCACCGGTTTCACCGACGTCACCATGCGCAGGTTGCTGCCGCTGGTGTCGTGCAGGCTGCGGGTGATTTTGCCTTGCTCGTCCACGGCAATCGCCAGGCCGTATTTCGCCGGTTTCGGCCACAGGGCGCGGGGCAGTTTGGCCATTTGCGCTTTCAGGAATGGCTGGCCTTGGAGGAAATCGGCGTCAGCTTTGCGTGGCGTTGGCAGGGCGACCCAGAAGGTGCCGGCGCGGTCGCCTTGCAGGTTGTCCGGCATGCCCGGCAGGTTGTCGATAAAGATGTCGTGGGTGCCGGCTTTCGGACCCTTAAGCCAGAGGCGGCTGATGCGGTAGCGGTAGGTTTCGTTAACCAGCACGAAATCCTCCTTCGCCGACAGCGCCACGCCGTTGGCGAAGTACAGGTCTTTGAGCAGCACCTCGGTGGTTTTGCTCACCGGGTCGTAGCGCAGCAGGCGGCCGTATGGGCGGCCTTCGAGCAGGTCGAGCAGGTAGTCCGGTTGTTCGAATTTGCTCGAGGCATCGGAGAAGTAGATGCGCCCGTCGCTGGCGATGTCGACATCGTCTGTGAAGCGGAACGGCACGCCGCCGGCTTCGGTCGTCAGCACGGTGATTTGGCCTTGCGGGTCGATGCTCAGCAAGCCTTTGTAGGCATCGGCGACGATCAGGTTGCCCTTGGCGTCAAAGTCCATGCCCAGCGGCCGGCCTTTGGTTTCGGCAAAGGTTTCGACCGAACCGTCTGCTTTGATGCGAATAATTTTGCCGTCATGGGTGCCGCCATACACGCGGCCTTCGGCGTCGACGGCGGTGTCTTCAGGGCCGTGAACCTGGCCTTTGGCGAGCAGTTCGGCTTTCATCAATGCGTCGTTGGGTTCCAGCACGCCGGTCATGGCCGGCTCGTGCGGCGGGGTCCAGGCCAGCGGGTCGATGGGGCTGGGTTTGATCAGCAGGTACACCACCACAATGACCAGCAGCAGGGCCACCAGGCCCAGAAACTTTTTCATGACATATCCTTATTCTGATTATTGTCGGACAAAACGCCCGCAGCATAGGAGCGCCGCCAGTGCAGGGCAAGCCGTGAATCACCGCTCGAATCACCGGCCATAGCCGGGCTCGATATATACTGCGCGGCAAATTTAAGGAGAGGCATGTGGCCATCGAAATCAATTGGATCCGCGATGACGCCAACTTGGCGCAGTTATGTGCCCAATGGCGACGTCTGCCCTATGTGGCCCTCGACACCGAATTCATGCGGGTCGACACCTTTTATCCCATCGCCGGCCTGCTGCAGGTGTGCGACGGAAGCCAGGTTTTTCTGATTGACCCGCTGCTGATTCAGAACTGGGATGCCTTCGCCGAGCTGCTGTCCGACCCTGCCGTGCTCAAAGTGCTACACGCCTGCAGCGAAGATCTTGAGGTTTTTTCCCGCCTCACCGGCACCTTGCCGCTGCCACTATTCGACACTCAGATTGCCGCCGCTTACTTGAATATCGGCTTCTCCATGGGCTACTCGCGCCTGGTGCAGAGCGTGCTGGACATCGACCTGCCCAAAGGCGAAACGCGCTCCGACTGGTTGCAGCGGCCGCTCTCCGAGACGCAAATCAGCTACGCCGCCGAAGACGTGCTTCACCTGGCCGAAGTGTTCCAGGCCTTGCGCGCGCGGTTGGCCCCGGACAAGTTCGACTGGGTGCTGGAAGACGGCGAAGAAATGGTCAGCAACCTGCGCCGCGAAATCGACCCCAACGAGGTGTACCGCGACGCCAAGCTCGGCTGGAAACTGCCGCCGGCCAAACTCGCCGTGCTGCGCGAACTCTATGCCTGGCGCGAGCAGCAGGCGCGGCTGCGCAACCTGCCGCGTAACCGGGTGATCCGCGAGAACTCACTGTGGCCCATGGCGCGCACCCAGCCAGACAACCTTGTGGCGCTGGCGCGCATTGAAGACATGCACCCGAAAACCGTGCGCCAGGACGGCGAGTTTCTGCTTGGCCTGATAAAACAGGCCGCCGCAAAACCCGCCGAACAATGGCCAGAGCCGCTGCCCGAGCCGCTGCCGGTCGAAGCGGCGGCTTTGCTGAAAACCTTGCGCGCGGTCGGCCAGCGCGAAGCCGAGCGCCTGGATATCGCGCCGGAAATCATGCTGCGCAAAAAAGTACTCGAGGCGCTGCTCAAAAGCGGTTACCCCAACGGTCCCTACCAACTGCCCGAGTCCCTGCGCGGTTGGCGACGTGAATTGATGGGCCAGGAGCTGCTCGACAGCCTGGCGGCCCATACCCAGGAACAACAGGCATGAAACAGATTTGCTCGATTTACCGCAGCCCGAAGAAAAACGAGATGTACCTGTATGTGCTTAAGGCCGATGCCTTGAAGAAGGTGCCAGAGTCATTGTTGGTGGCGTTTGGGCCGCCTAAGCATGCGTTTGATTTGGTGTTGAGTCCGGAGCGGCAGCTGGCGCGCGAGGATATTAATAAGGTGCTGGAGAATCTTGAGGGGCAGGGGTATCACTTGCAGATGCCGCCCGCGGAGGACGAGTACATTCAACATTTACCGGAAGAACTCCTGCGCCGAAACGACCCCATTTAACCGGGCGACCTCCTGGGTCGTCGGCCAGGCTGCGTTGCGTCCTCACTTTGAATGCTCACGTACTGGAGTACGCTCCGCTTCAAAGTTCCGGGGCGCCTTGCCTGGCCTAGCCCAGGAGGTCGGAAGTAGCTTTAAAAGCACGGCAAAAGCAAAGCAAAGCAAAGCGTCAGTCGGGTTGGTTTTCCATTTTCTTTTTTTGAGGGGTTGTCACTTAGCGTGGCTTCGCCGTGTTTGAAGGTTTTGTAGTCACATGCGCGTTTTAGTTGCTGAACATGATCACGCTTTGTATGCGCAGTTGCTGCGCGGGGCTCAACCGGATCTGGAGGTGGTGGCCAGTGATGATCCAACCGAGTTGGCGCGCTTGGCGCCGGAGTGCGAGGTGTGGTTGGGGGAGCCGGGGTTGTTGGCGTCGGTGTTGCGTAAGGGGCATGTGCCGCAGTGGTTTCAGTCGACGTGGGCGGGCATTACGCCGCTGTTGGCGAAGGATTTGCCGACGAGTTATCGGTTGACCCGCGCGGTGGGGATTTTCGGTCAGGTGATGGCTGAGTATGTGCTTACTTATATGTTGGCTCACGAGCGCGAGGTGTTGGCGCGCCTGGCCGCTCAGGTGGAGCGGCGGTGGGACAACCACGCGCCGCGCAGCCTGGCGGGGCGGCGGGTGCTGATTGTCGGCACGGGTGATATCGGCCTGAGCGTGGCGCAGTTTTTGGCGCCGTTTGGCGTCGAGTTGTATGGCGTGGCAAGTTCGGCCCGCGAGTTGGCGCCGTTCAAGGAAGTGGCGGCGATGGATCAGTTGCCACGTTTGGTTGGGCAGGCCGATTACGTGATCAATCTGTTGCCGGACACGCCGAGCACTCACGATATTTACAACGCGGCGCTGTTCGCTCAGTTCGTGCCGACGGCGTTGTTTATCAACGCCGGGCGCGGAGTGGCGGTGGTCGATGCGGACTTGGTGGCGGCACTGCGGGAGGGGCATCTGGCCGGCGCCATTATTGATGTGTGCCGTCAGGAGCCGTTGCCGGCGCGCCATCCGTTCTGGACTGCGTTCGGCTTGTTGCTCACCGGCCACAGTTCGGCGCCGACCCAGCCGCCGTTGATGGCACAGCTGTTTCTGGACAACTTGCAGCGCTTGCAAAGCGGCGAACCGCTGCGCGGCGAAGTGGACTTTTCCAAGGGCTATTAAGAGTGGTTCGCAGGCCCGTCAAACGGCCTGCAACCGTTTGGCAATGCGGCCTTGGCCGGTGCCGAGGCAGGCGCTAGACTGCCGGCCTTTTCACCAGCCCGTACCTTGCCATGGCCGCCAAAGTCGAACCTTTCTGGAAACGCAAAACCCTCGACCAGCTCGACCAGGACGAGTGGGAGTCGCTGTGCGACGGTTGCGGCCTGTGCTGCCTGCAAAAGCTCGAAGACGAAGAAGACGGCAGCGTTTACTACACGCGCATCGCCTGCAAATTGCTCGACCTGAAAACCTGCCGCTGCAGCAACTACCCCAAACGCCGCGACTTCGTGCCCGACTGCATCCAGCTCACCCCCGGCCAGGCCAGCGAATTCCAGTGGCTGCCGCCGACCTGCGGCTATCGCCTGGTAGCCGAGGGCAAAGACTTGGAAAGCTGGCACCCATTGGTGTGCGGCGACCCGGAAATGGTCCACAACGCTGGCATTTCTCAGGTCGGCGCGATGCTCAGTGAGACGGCCGTCCCGGAAGATGACTGGGAAGACTATATGATCTTCCGCTCGGGCTGAGCCTGGCCCGTGGTCCCAGGCGACCCATTATTCATCTCGGTGAATCAAACAACCGAGGCCCGGTCATAGGGACGTACCGCGCCGCATCAACAAGGAATTGTCTGCAATGCCCAGCCTCCGTCACGCGTTTGTTTCCGCCGTTTTACTCCTCGCCAGCAGCCCGCTCTGGGCGGTGGAAAAAGTCGACCTCGATTACACCGTGCGTTTGCTGCCCGACAGCGACCAGGCCGAGGTGCGCCTGACCCTGGCCAAAGGCGAGGCGGTGCGCAGCCTGAGTTTCAACCTGGGCAAAAAGGGCTACTTCAGCGACTTCACCACCGACGGCACCTGGCAGCTCAACGCGGCGCAAGCGGGCGAGCAGCAGCAGGGCGTCTGGCAGCCGGGCAAAGGCAAAACCAGCCTCAGCTACCGCGTGCGCATCAGCCATCCGCGCCCGGCGGCCGACGGCAAAGCCACTCGCTACGACGCGCGCATGACCGCCGACTGGGCTTTGCTGCGCGGCGATGACTTGGTGCCCAGCGCGCGTCTGGACCAGCACGACGGCATCGAACTGGTTTCGCGCCTGCAATTCGAATTGCCCAAAGGCTGGAAAAGCGTCGAAACCGGCTGGCCACGCGTGGGTAAAAACCGCTTCCGCATCGACAACCCTTCGCGTCTGTTCGACCGCCCCACGGGCTGGATGCTGGCGGGCAAGATCGGCACCCGGCGCACCACCCTGGGCGAAACCGAAGTGACCGTCGCCGCGCCCGTGGGCTCGGGCGTGCGGCGCATGGACGTGCTGACGATGCTGACGTTCGTGTGGCCGCAGGTGCAGGCCGTATTCCCGCGCGACCCGGCCAAGCTGCTGGTGGTAGGCGCGGGCGACCCGATGTGGCGGGGCGGTTTGTCGGCGTCTAATTCGCTGTTTATGCATGCCGACCGGCCCTTGGTCAGCGAGAACGGCACCAGTTCGTTGGTGCATGAACTGGTGCACGTGTTCAGCCGCATCCGCGACACCGACAACAGCGACTGGATCAGCGAAGGTCTGGCTGAGTACTACGCCATCGAACTGCTGCATCGCGCCGGCGGCATGACCACCGAGCGTTACAAAGCGGTGAACGCCAACCTCAAACAATGGAGCCGCAAAGTGGTGAGCCTGCGCGGCAATAGCGTCAGCGGCAAAACCACCGCCCGCGCCGTGCTCCTGCTGCAAGACCTCGACCGCGAAATCCGCAAAGCCACCGGCAACAAACGCTCGCTCGACGATGTAAGCCGCGGGTTGATGCGCATGGATGTGGTGAGCACCAAGGATTTTATCGGCGTTGCTGAAGATGTTATGGGTGGGGCGTCGAAGGTGTTGGATACGCCGTTGTTGAAGCAGGCTGATTAAAGAGCGTATCGCGACAGTTTTGGATGTATTGCACTAGGGCCGCGAAGTTGGGACAACCGGCACCGTCATTCCCGCGCAGGCGGGAATCCAGAAACTCAAACTGCCCTCGATGAAAACTGCCAACGCTGATATATAAGACTGGCCGATGGTTCTGCGAGATCGATTATTCTGAAAGAGAGTCGGCGATTTCGAATATGTTAACTTCAAGACCCTTATCTTTTACTGCACGTTCAAACTGCTTGCGCAGGCTTTTTGGTATGAGTTCATATTCCTCTCTGGTCTTTCGGTCAAAGCTTCCTTGAAGGCCGACATAAAGGTCCAGTGCTTCAACCAGAGATTTTACGTCCTCTGGGAAGATGTTTTCGGAGCGAAATAAATTTAGAACTTCGACGTGTTTACGTATGACAGTGTTCTCTTCTAGATAAACGCATGCTGATAACCTATTCCATTTTTCGCGGAGTATCATTATTTGCGCCTGTCGTCGATTCAGAAAGTTTATATCTGAAGCCTGCAATTGTGGTTTTTTCTTTTCAGTGTTTTCGCACTCTACGGATTTCGAATTGTACTCCGCGAAGGCCTTGCGAAGGGGGAACATGTGTTTGTCTTTTAATTCGAACTCATCGTCTTGATTGGAAGCTCTCGCACTCATCGCTAGGGCGGCCAGGAATAATGCTAAGAGCATGGTTTTAATGCGCATCTTGTACGCACTTCCAGAAATCTCTCTCTTGACGAGTTATATCACCCGATAATATGAGATGGGCCGTTGCAAGCCTAACCCTATCTTTGACTATTTTCGATACGCTGGCCACCGACTGCGAATATGTTTCAAAATCGAATTGCGATATCGAATAAGCGGAAGATAGTGGGTTGTTTTTGACAAATAGTTGGATTATCACGCCGCCCGACATGGATATGCTCAGAAAGCTGCCATTTCTATAAAAGCCTTCTATCTGTTCAAATAACCTTTTGCTGTCACGGCCGAAATTTATGTCTTTGATACTGCAGAACATTTAGTAACTCCCTCTGGCCTTTATTAACAGAGGGGCAAGTTACAGCTGTCCGGGGCTTGAGAAAGTAGGACCACAAGCGTTGCGCTGTGGCCCGTTTTCTATATTTATTAGGATATTTCGGCGTGACAGTGGCGTTACCGTGCCAACAGCATTTTCAAGACTGAAACGACTTTCCGAAGAGGGGTCCGGATTTGGTATTCAGCCCCTTCGCCATCCGGTCATACAGCACCACATTCACCGTCGCCGCCAGGTTCATGCAGCCGTTGGTGGGGATGTAAACCACCTCTTCGCACCAGGCCAACACCTCTTTGCTCAGCGAGCCATCTTCGGGGCCGAAGATGTAAATGGCGCGATCGGGGTGGGTGTATTCGGTCAGCGGTTTGGCGCCTTCCACCAGCTCCACTGCCACCGGGGTGCAGCCCAGCGGAATGATGCTTTGCAGGTCTTCAATGCCGATCAACGGGATGTCCTGGTGGACCATCTTGGTGTCGGTAGCAAATTCCTGCGCACGGGCGTAGCGCTTGCCGGTGTAGAACACCGAGTTCACGCCATAGCAGCCAGCGGCGCGCATGACGGCGCCGACGTTGTCCGGGGATTTTGGGTTGAACAACCCGATACAGCTGTAGCGACGATTAGCCACAAAACGCTCTCTTATTCTTTGCTCTTCAACAGGGCAGCCAGGTCGGCAAAGGCTTTGTGGGTGACTTTCGGCCCGGTCGGGCTGGCGGTGGAGCCTTCGCTGAAGTACTGCTGATCGGTGTAGCGCGAATGTTCGTTGTCGTGACAGAACAGGCAGAGCAGCTCCCAGTTGGAGCCGTCTTGCGGGTTGTTGTCGTGGTTGTGGTCGCGGTGGTGCACGGTCAGTTCGCTCAGGCGTTTGCCTTCGAACTCGCGCTGGCAGCGCCCGCAAATGTGTGGATACATCTTCAGGGCTTTGGCTCGATAGCCTTCTTCACGGCTGCGCTGGGCTTCGGCGATCAGCCGGTCGGTTTTAAGCGTGGCCGCCGATTTTTCAGTGCTCATGGGATGTCCTGTTCAGTCCAGGTTGAGAGTGCGGTAATGGTGAGCCCGGCGCGCGGGCTTCTCAAGGGCTTCAGCGTTTTTCCGCGATCCAGATGGTGTGCCGTGTGCCTTTGTTGCCGTGGGCATACACCTGCACCTCTTTCACCGCGAAACCGGCCTTGGCCACGCGCTCGGAAAACTTGCGGTCGGCGCTGGCCGACCACACGGCCAGAATGCCTTTGGGCCGCAGCGCGCGATGGCAGCTGCCCAGGCCGGCGGCGGAGTAAAGCCAGCTATTGCCTTTTTGTGTCAGGCCTTCGGGACCGTTGTCGACGTCGAGCATGATGGCGTCGAAGCCTGCCGGTTCGCCTTGCAGTACATGGGCGACGTCGGCCAGGCGGATTTCGGCCCGTGGGTCGTCAATCGGCATGCCGGCTTTCAGACCAAGCGGGCCACGGTTCCACTCGATGACGCCGGGCACCAGCTCGGCGACCACCACCTGAGCAGTGGCGCCCAGATTTTTCAGCGCAGCGGCCAGGGTGAAGCCCATGCCCAACCCGCCGATCAGCACTCGCGGCGCGGGGCGATGGGCGACTTGCTTGCATGGGATTTCGGCGAGCGCATCTTCGGAACCGTGCATGCGCGTGTTCATCAACTGGCCGCCGTCGCCACCCTGAATTTTGATCACGAAATCTTCGCCGTACTCGAACAGGCACAGGGCGCCGCCGTTTTCGGGAATGGGGGCGGTGTCGAGCAGAACGAAGCGTTTCATTGAGGGTGAGCCTTATGCGGGGCGCGTAGTCTAACGTCCACGTCACGGTTACGGAGGTGCGTTATGCAACTGTTTAGATTGATGGTGCTGGGGGCGGGCGTTATGGCCGCCGCCGCAACGATGGCTGCCACGCCGGGTTCACCTGGCACCGCCACGCCTAATCCTTACCAGACCATTCAGCCGCGCAACGTGCCGATGCCAGCGCCCGCCGCCCGGCCGACCACGCCCGGCGCCTACAACCCGCGCACCGCGCCGCCCGCCAACACGGTTAACCCACGCGACAACGGCCTGCCGCAACTGCAGCAGGCGCCGAGCACGCCAAAGGTGAAGCCGGCCGAGCCGGTGAAGCCAAGGGTTGAGGAGTAGGCGCTCCTACAGGTGCCACTTTGGGGCTGGAAGACACCCACCTTCCAAATCCCACCGTCATCCCCGCGTAGGCGGGGATCCAGAATTTCGGATGGAATACAGAGTGCGGGTGCCCACTCGTGTGGGAGCGGCCGGGCGGCATTCCGATTAGCTGAGATTCCTGGGTGCGGTTAAATCAAGAGCATCGCGGCTGAAGCCGCTCCTACAGATTCCACTTTTAACTGGTAGAACCCCACCGTCGATCACACCGCCAATCCCAACACCTTCAGCAAAAACGCATATTCCAACGCCACATCCTTGATCCCTTGATAGCGC
Source organism: Pseudomonas sp. AC136 (assembly GCF_979258585.1). NCBI lineage: Bacteria > Pseudomonadati > Pseudomonadota > Gammaproteobacteria > Pseudomonadales > Pseudomonadaceae > Pseudomonas > Pseudomonas sp. AC136. The sequence continues at coordinate 1,186,182 of NZ_OZ409865.1, read as the reverse complement.
CCACTCATGCCGCCGTGCCCGGCGCCGAGGTCGGTTTTCAGCAGCAGCAGGTTGTCGTCGGTCTTGTGCGCGCGCAGCTTGGCCACCCATTTCGCCGCTTCCCAGTACTGCACGCGGCTGTCGTTGTAGCCGGCCACGGCGAGCAGCGCAGGGTAGGCCTGGGCGCTGACGTTTTCGTACGGCGCGTAACCCTTGATGCGCTCGAATACTTCGGGGTCGGTCGGGTCGCCCCATTCGTCGTATTCAGTGATGGTCAGCGGCAGGTCGGGGTTCTGCATGGTGTTCAGCACATCCACGAATGGCACTTCGGCGATGGCGGCGGCGAACAGGTCGGGACGTTGGTTGAGCACCGCGCCAATCAGCAAACCGCCGGCGCTGCCGCCGCTGATCGCCAGTTGGCTGCGGGTGGTGTAGCCCTCGGCAAGCACATGCTCGGCGCAGGCGATGAAGTCGCTGAAGGTATTGGCCTTGTGCTCGAGCTTACCGGCGCGGTACCAGGCCTCGCCCAGTTCGCCGCCGCCGCGGATGTGGGCGATGGCGAAGACGAAACCACGGTCGAGCAAGCTCAAGCGGGCGTGGGAAAACCACGGGTCCAGGCTGGAGCCATAGGCGCCGTAGCCATAGAGATAGAACGGCGCCGGTTTGCCCAGCGTTTCGCGCCGAGCCACCAGGCTGATGGGGATTTGCGTGCCGTCACTCGCGGTCGCCCACAGGCGCTGGCTAACGTACGCATCGGCGTCGAACACGCCTTCAACCGGTGTTTCTTTCAGCACAACTTGCTCGCCATTCACCAGATGCAGCTGGCGCACTTGGGCCGGACGGTTGAGCGCTTCATAACGCAGGCGGATAACGTCGCTGTCGAATTCCAGGCTGTCTTGCACGTGCAGGCTGTACGCCGCGTCTGGAAGTTGCACGCGGGCGGGCGCCTGCCCCAGACCGTGCACTTCCAGAATCGGCAAACCCCCTTCGCGCAGGCTGAGCACCAGAGCGCCGGCGTTGAGGGTGATGTCTTCAAGCATCACGGCCGGGTTGTGGGCGATCAGTTCTTGCCAGTCACTGCGCGCTGGCACGCCGGCGGTGGCGGCGTGGTACAGGGCGAAGTTGATGCCGGTCTGATTGCTGCGAATGACCCAGCCCCATTGGCCGGCGTCGGCGCCGTGCACCAGGCGGCCATGGTCGACAAAGTATTCGTGGCCTTCTTCGCGCGGTGCCAGGCAGGTGAACGTGCCCTGGGGCTTATCGGCATCCAGGGCCCAGGTTTCGCAGGTGGTTTTGCTGTTGAGCAGCACGAACAGCTGGCGCTCGGAGCTGCTGCGGTAGCAGTTGACGAAGAAACGCCCGTCGAGCTCTTCGAACACCTGCTCGGCGCCTTCGGTGCCCAGGGTGTAACGGTTCAGGCGGTAAGGGCGGTGGGTGTCGTCCAGTTCGCCGAAGAACAGCGTCTGGCTGTCGTTGGCCCAGGTCATGCTGCCGTCGCAGTCGTCGAAGGGCAGGGCGGTGATGGCGCCGCTGGCCAGCTCTTTGACGAACAGCTGATAAATCTCGTCGCCGCTGGTGTCCAGGCTGTAGGCGAGGCGCGCGTAGTCGGGGCTGACGCTAAAGGCGCCTAGCGACAGGAAGCCGCCGTTGGCCAATTCGTTCGGGTCGAGCAGCAGCTCTTCGCTGGCGTCGTCCACGGTATTGCCGCCATCGGCCGGGCGGGCGCAGCGGTAATGGCGCGGGTATTCATCGCCAGCCGTGGTGCGGGTGTAATACAGGTGCGGGCCCCAGGGCGAGGGCAGCGACAGGTCGGTCTCGCGGATCCGACCTTTGATCTCGGCGAACAACTGCTCACGCAGCTCGGCTTGTTCGGCCAGTTGGGCATCGAGGTAGGCGTTCTCGGCGTTGAGGTATTCGAGTACCTCGGGAGTGTCGCGGTTTTCCAGCCAGTGGTACGGATCGTTGCCGTTTTCGATGCGGGCAATAGGGGCTTGCGGCATACCAAAACTCCAGAGCAAAGGCGGCCGACGTCAGACGCGCCGGGCAGGAGAAAAGCCGCTATCATAAGCGCCCCTTCGCCAGCATCGCCACGAACCGCATGAACGAACACGATTACGTCCTCGCTTGGGGCCTGTATGCCATCGCTGCCCTGGGTTGCTTGCTGGTGAGCTTCCTGATGACCGGCTGGATGTGGCGCTACTTGCGCGAGCCGCTGCGGTTGGTCATCGCGGTGCTGCTATTCACACCCACCGTTGTCGACCCCGGCAAAGAATTGTATGCCCCGGCCGTGGCGGTGACTGCGCTCGATTTGCTGTTCAAAGTCGGCAGCAACATGTGGACCGCCGTTTCCGACCTGGCCATGTACGGCATGATCGCCGTGGTCGTTTATGTGCTGTTCGTGCTGATTCGTTGGCCCATCGAGCGGGCGTGGAACAAGCGCAAAGCCGCCAAGGCCGCGCCGGCACCGGTTGAAGAAGATGAACCAACCCTGCGCGAGCTGATGGAACGCGAGCCACAAGGCCAGCCTTATATCCGTCCCGCCGCCGACAGCCGCACCCAGCCCGCCAGTGGCAGTGGCGGCCGTCGTGAACGCATCGAACCGCGTCTGTAAGTCCCTGCCCAATCCAGTTGTCCGGAAGAGTTGAGCCATGTGTGAATTGTTGGGCATGAGTGCCAACGTACCGACCGACATCGTGTTCAGTTTTACCGGCCTGATGCAGCGCGGCGGCGGCACCGGCCCGCACCGCGACGGCTGGGGCATCGCCTTCTATGAAGGACGCGGCTTGCGCCTGTTTCAGGACCCACAAGCCAGCGTCGATTCGGAAGTGGCCAAGCTGGTGCAGCGCTACCCAATCAAAAGCGAAACCGTGATTGGCCATATCCGCCAGGCCAACGTAGGCAGGGTTTGTCTGGCCAATACACACCCGTTCGTGCGGGAACTGTGGGGCCGCAACTGGTGCTTCGCCCACAACGGCCAACTGGCCGACTTCGCCCCGGCGCCGAGTTTTTATTGGCCGGTGGGCGACACGGACAGCGAGGCTGCGTTTTGCGATTTGCTTAACCAGATTCGCAGCGCCTTTCCGCAGCCGGTGTCGGTGGAAATGCTCTTGCCGACCCTGGTGCGCGCCTGCACGGCGTACCGCACCAAGGGCGTGTTCAACTGTCTGTTGAGCGACGGTGACTGGTTGTTCGCTTATTGCTCGACCAAGCTGGCGCAAATCACCCGCCGCGCGCCATTCGGCCCGGCACGGTTGAAGGATGTGGATGTAATCGTCGACTTCCAGGCCGAAACCACACCGAACGATGTGGTCACCGTGCTGGCCACCGAGCCACTTACCGAAAACGAAAGCTGGACCTTGTACCAACCCGGCGAATGGAGCCTGTGGCGCCGCGGCGAATGTATCGCCAAAGGCCGCAGCTAAGCCGGGCGACGGACCCATCCAAGGAGCACAGGAGCAGGCATGTTCAGAAGTTATCTACGTTTGGTGTTGTTTGCCGTCGGCCTGCTGGTTGGCGTGCAGATTCCGGGGTTCATCAACGACTACAGCCAGCGCATTGAAGCGCACTGGAAAGAGTCGGAGCAGAGCCTCAGCGGCTTCCGCCAGACCGCCAATCAATTCTTCAACGGCGACCTCGACGCCCTGGTCGCCCACTACCGCGCCAGCAACGACCCGGTGTTCGCCAGCGATGCCAATAGCCTGACCAACCTGCTGGTGCGCTCGCGCTTGCTGGACCGCGAATGGCAAGCCATGACCGGGCCGTGGTACGTGCGGGTATGGCATGTGGCGTTCAATCCCAACCCTGAATTGTTTAAGGAAACCTACGAGGGCTACCGCTACCAGGTGCTGCTGGCGCCGGAGGCGATTGCCTGGGGTATTTTCTGCGCGTTCGTGTTGGCGTTTTTGATCGAGCTGCTGGTGCTCGGGGCAGGGTGGACGTTGGGCGTGAACCGCACCCACAAGGTTACCCAGCATGAGCAGCGGCCCTGGCGGTGATTCATTTTTCTGTGGGAGCGGCTTTAGCCGCGATGCTTTTTCAGATCAACAGAATCGCGGCTAAAGCCGCTCCCACAAAAGAAGAACGGGCCCTTTCGAGGCCCGTTTTTTTATTTCGACAAGAACTTCATCCCGTCTTCCAGCCCGCGAAGGCTCAAGGGATACATATGGTCTTCCAGCAGCTCGCGAACAATGTTGGTGGAAGCCGTGTAGTTCCAGGTGTCTTTCGGGTACGGGTTGATCCAGATGAGCTTTTTGTATTTCTCGCGAAAGCGCTGCATCCACACATAGCCCGGCTCTTCGTTCCAGTGCTCGACGCTGCCGCCGGCCTGGGTGATCTCATAGGGCGCCATGGCGGCGTCGCCGACGAACACCACTTTGTAATCGGCGCCATATTTGTGCAGCAGGTCTTGCGTGGAAAAACGCTCCGAGGTGCGGCGCAGGTTGTTTTTCCACACCGATTCGTACACGAAGTTGTGGAAGTAGAAATACTCCAAATGCTTGAACTCGGTTTTGCACGCCGAGAACAACTCTTCGCAGACCTTCACGTGGGCGTCCATCGAGCCGCCGATGTCGAACAGAATGAGCAGCTTCACCGCGTTACGCCGTTCCGGGCGCATCTGAATATTCAGCAAGCCGCCATCGCGGGCGGTGAAGTCGATAGTGCCGTCCAGATCCAGCTCATCCTGCGCGCCCTGGCGGGCAAACTTGCGCAGGCGACGCAGGGCCACCTTGATGTTGCGGGTGCCGAGCTCCACCTGGTCGTCGAGGTTTTTGTACTCGCGCTGGTCCCAGACTTTTACCGCTTTGCCCTGACGCTTGCCGGCATCGCCAACGCGAATGCCTTCAGGGTTAAAACCACCTGAACCGAACGGGCTGGTGCCGCCGGTGCCGATCCACTTATTGCCACCTTCGTGGCGTTCTTTCTGTTCTTCGAGGCGCTTCTTGAACTCCTCGATCAGCTTGTCCAGGCCGCCGAGCGACTCGATCTTGGCCCGCTCTTCGTCCGTCAGCGAACGCTCGAATTCCTTGCGCAGCCACTCATCAGGGATCAACGCCTCGATGTGCTGGTTAAGATTTTCCAGGCCCTTGAAATAGGCGCCGAAGGCACGGTCGAACTTGTCGAAATGGCGCTCGTCTTTGACCAAAATCGTGCGCGACAGGAAATAGAACTCGTCCATGTCGGCAAACGTCACGTTGTGCTTCAACGCATTGATCAGATCCAGCAGCTCACGCACCGAGACCGGAACCTTGGCGGCGCGCATTTCGTTGAATAGGTTGAGCAGCATGGCTGCGTCTCCGTTGGAGTTTCACTCGATCAGTCCCCTCGCCCCTCAGGGGAGAGGGCTAGGGTGAGGGGCTGCGGGCAACACGGTGTCGCTCCCGGCCCTCACCCCCAGCCCCTCTCCCGCAAACGGGCAGAGGGGAGCACAGCAATTGACTTTGTTACCGGCCAGCGCGGCGGCTCATGAAGGCCAGGCGCTCAAGCAACTGCACATCCTGCTCGTTCTTCACCAACGCCCCCGCCAACGGCGGAATCGCCTTGGTCGGATCGCGTTCGCGCAATACCGCTTCGCCAATATTGTCGGCCATCAGCAGCTTCAGCCAATCCACCAATTCAGAGGTCGAAGGCTTCTTCTTCAGGCCCGGCACTTTGCGCACGTCGAAGAACACATCGAGCGCTTCGGCCACCAGGTCTTTCTTGATGTTGGGGTAGTGCACGTCAACGATCTGCTGCAGCGTGGCGCGATTGGGGAAGGCGATGTAGTGGAAGAAGCAGCGGCGCAGGAAGGCGTCCGGCAGCTCTTTTTCGTTGTTCGAGGTAATGATGATGATCGGGCGCTTCTTGGCCTTGATCGTCTCGTTGGTCTCGTAAACGTAGAACTCCATCTTGTCGAGTTCTTGCAGCAAGTCGTTGGGGAATTCGATGTCGGCTTTGTCGATCTCGTCGATCAGCAGAATCACGCGCTCATCGCTCTCGAACGCTTCCCAGAGCTTGCCCTTCTTGATGTAGTTGCGCACGTCGTGAACTTTGTCGCTGTCCAGTTGCGAGTCGCGCAGGCGGCTTACCGCGTCGTACTCGTACAGGCCCTGGTGGGCCTTGGTGGTGGACTTCACGTGCCAGGTAATCAGCTTGGCGCCGAACGAGGCGGCCAATTGCTCGGCCAGCATGGTTTTACCGGTGCCCGGCTCACCCTTGACCAGCAGCGGGCGCTCCAGGGTGATGGCAGCGTTGACTGCCAATTTAAGGTCGTCGGTTGCGACGTAAGCCTGGGTGCCTTCGAACTTCATCGGAAAATCCTCAAACGGATAGCAGCAAGTTCCTATGGAACCTGGCGGTTTCAGTAGATGTAGACGCCGACTATAGCGCGGCCGTCCCACGGCTGTGAACGCGGACGCACTATTCAGTCACTGAATGGGCAGTCACCCCGACGAAGGTGTCAGTAATTGCCCATCGGTTAGGGTCGGATTCATTCCTCGGTGGGTTTGCCTCGCTCATACCGGGCATTGAATGCCTGTACGAAGCCATTACGCAGAATCGCCAGGAATGCCTGAAAGGCGCTGACGTCTTGCTGGTGCACGTTGCCGCTGAGTTCGACGCGGGTGGCGAATTGGTCTTTCTGCTGGTTTTTCAGCACGGTTTCGCTGCCGCCGACCAGTGCTTCCCAAATCGAGCGGAAGAAGCCTTTGTCTTTTTCCTCCACGTCTTGCTGCCAGTTGAAAACATCGACATCACGCAGCAGCGGTTTGATATAGCCACTGAGCTGGGCTTTCTTGGCGTTGGCTTCGATCACCAGATCGCCGTGGCCGGCGTTAAAGTCGAATTTTCCGTAAGCGCTGGAGAAGTCGTTGAGTTTGCGCAGCTCAACGTCGCGGGCGCGCAGGCGGAATTGGAAGTCTTCGAAGTTCTCGTAGGGGTCGAACACGATGGTGCATTCCAGCGGCGCATGCCCCAGCAACAGCGCCTTGCCTTCGAAGTGCGCGACGCGTTCGCCGTTTTTGTCAGCCACGTTGGTGAGGTTGTAGAGGCTGGCGTTGACCTCGGTGGCCTGCATATCCACCGGCGGGGTGGAGGTGAAGTTGTGGAAACCCAGCTTGCCGTCTATTACGCGAACCTCGTTAAGGGTGATCGGCAGCAGTTTCTCTAGCTGCTCGCGCCAGTTCACGCCTTTACCGGTCTGCGTCGCGTCTTCGTTTTTGCCGCCATCGACGAAATTCAAAGTCGGCGCAATAAACATGACTTCAGCCACCACCGCGTGGTCATACCAGAGCGAGTGCCAGCTGACCGCGATGTCGATTTGTGGCGCTTCGAGCAGCGGAACCGGCACGTTGCCGTCTTCTTTATGAATGTTCAGGCCATTAATTTGATAAGCGCCGCGCCACCACGCCAGGTCTACATCGGTGATGTGGCCCTGGTATTCGCCCATGTCGGCGAGCTTGCCGTTGAGGTAGTCGCGCACCACGTAAGGCAGTGTGAAGTGCAGAACCAGCACCAGGACAATCAGTCCAACCAAGGTCCAGAGTGGCCAGCTGTAGCGTCTTTTCATGGGTTTGGCTCCGATTTGCTGGCGGTTTGGCATCGCTCAATTGGCGTGCGTGTTTCGCCCGGCAGTCTCCTTTGAAGTACTAGCTAGACTGTCCCCAGGCCGCTCGGGTTCGGATTTTTTCCGGCTGGACGCCTGCCCGTTGGCGGGCATAGGCTGTTTTTCTTTCGCATCAATCAAGGATTAGAGGATATGAGCCGCATCTACGCAGACAACGCCCAGTCCATCGGCAATACGCCGCTGGTATTCATCAACCGCCTGGGGCCCAAGGGCGTCACCATTCTGGCCAAGATTGAGGGGCGCAACCCCGCGTATTCGGTGAAATGCCGCATCGGCGCCAACATGGTGTGGGACGCCGAAGAGCGCGGCGTGCTAAAGCCCGGCATGACGATCGTTGAACCCACATCCGGCAACACCGGCATCGGCCTGGCGTTTGTCGCCGCGTCACGTGGCTACAAGCTGATGCTGACCATGCCGGCCTCAATGAGCCTGGAGCGGCGCAAGGTGTTGAAGGCGCTGGGCGCTGAGCTGGTGCTGACAGAAGCGGCGAAAGGGATGAAAGGCGCGATTGAAAAAGCCGCCGAAATCGCTGCCTCCGATACCAGTAAATACTTTATGCCGCAGCAGTTCGAGAACCCGGCCAACCCGGCGATTCACGAGAAAACCACCGGCCCGGAAATCTGGAACGACACCGAAGGCGCCATCGACGTGCTGGTGTCGGGCGTCGGCACAGGCGGCACCATCACCGGTGTGTCGCGCTATATCAAAAACACCTGCGGCAAACCGATTCTGTCCGTGGCGGTGGAACCCAGCAGTTCGCCAGTGATTACCCAGGAACTCGGCGGCCACGAGCTGCGCCCGGCGCCCCACAAGATTCAGGGCATTGGCGCCGGCTTTGTGCCGAAAAACCTCGACCTGAGCATGGTCGACCGCGTGGAAACCGTCGGCGATGACGAAGCCAAAGCCATGGCACTGCGGCTGATGCGCGAAGAAGGCATTTTGTGCGGCATTTCTTGCGGGGCGGCCATGGCAGCAGCGGTTCGCCTGGCTGAGCGCCCGGAAATGCAGAGCAAAACTATCGTCGTGATTCTTCCCGACTCCGGCGAGCGTTACCTCACCAGCATGTTGTTCAGCGACATGTTCGACGAGCAGGAACTCGTCCAATAAACCGGCGTTGGTTGGGCTGAGCGCCAGGCTCGGCCCAACCCAACCCACCGCTTACAAGGTGTGTTGCCCATGTTGCAGTCTGTCTCCCCAAAAAACGACATCACCCCCGAAACCAGCGCCACCCCGGAACCTCCCAAGCCCACCTCGGCGGGCATTTTCTCGCCGTTTGCGGTGCGCGCTTTTCGCATCATCTGGATTGCCAACCTGTTCGCCAACCTCGGCACCTGGGCGCAGTCGGTGGCCGCCGCCTGGGTCGTCACCGAAGCCCATGCCAGCGCGCCGATGGTGGCGATGATTCAAGTGGCGTCGGCCTTGCCGCTGGTGGTGCTGTCGATTGTGTCCGGGGTGCTGGCCGACAACCATGACCGGCGCAAAATCATGCTCATCGGCCTGACCTTCGAGCTCAGCGGCGCCACGTTTTTAACCGTCATCGCTTTCGCCGGGCTGCTCGATCCGCTGTTGTTGATCGTCTCGATTCTGTGGATCAGCCTGGGCGGCGCCATCACCATTCCGGCCTGGCAAGCGGCCGTGAACGAGCAGGTGCCACCGAGCATGGTCGGCAATGCGGTGCTGCTCAACAGCGTGAACTACAACGTCGCCCGCGCCGTGGGCCCGGCGCTCGGTGGCTTGCTGCTGAGCGTCACCGGCTCGGCGTGGGTGTTTCTCTTTAACTGCCTGTGCTACCTCGGCCTGATCGCGGCCATCTGGCAATGGCGGCGTCATGTGCCGGCTCGGCAGTTTCCGCCGGAGCACATCGGTGAGGGCGTGATCGCGGCGCTGCGCTTCACCCAGCATTCCAGCGTGACGCGCTTGGTGATGCTGCGCTCATTCAGCTTTGGCCTGTCGGCCAGCTCGATCTGGGCACTGTTGCCGATTCTGGCGCACCGCAACCCCGAAGGTGACGCGTCGGTGTACGGCTATATGTTGGGCGCGCTCGGCATCGGTGCGATTGTCGGCAGTACGTTGGTCAACCGCGCTCGGCAGGTGGTGGGCAGCAGCCGGCTGATCAGTTTTGCCGGCTTGTTGCTGGCGGTCATCGTGTTGCTGCTGGGCAGCGTCGATACGTTGTGGGTGCTGTATCCGGCGCTGTTGGTTGGCGGCGCCTGCTGGATTGCGGCGGTGGCCACGTACAACTCGGCGGTGCAGATTCTGGTGCCCGACTGGGTCAAGGCCCGCGCTTTGGCGCTGTACCAGACCGCGCTGTATGGCGGCCTGGCGTTGGGCTCGTTCTTGTGGGGGCATTTGGCGCAGACCATGGGCGTGCAGGGCGCGTTGCTGGCGGCCGGCTGCTTGATGCTGGCTTCGGCGCTGCTGCTGTACCAGTCGCGCTTACCCGAGTTGGACGCCAGCAATATCGCCCATGCGCCCGCTACCTTGCCGGGCCAGCCGACGTTTGTGTTCAACCCCGAGCGCGGCTCGGTGCTGGTGAGCATCGAGTACCGCATCCCCACCGAGCGCACCCGCGAGTTTGTCAAAGCTGTGCAAGGCTTGCGCAGCCTGCGCTTGCGTAACGGCGCCGAGCGTTGGGCGATGTACCGCGACGTCAGCGATCAGGAGGTATGGCAAGAAGTGCTGGTGGTCGATAACTGGCTGCAACACTTACGCATGCTCGACCGCCTGACGCTGTTCGATAAAACCCTGATCGACAACGTGGTGCTGCTGCACAGCGGCGAAGAGCCGCCGCGCGTGCGTCACGGCGTGAGTTACGAGTCGGGTAATTACGACAGCGTGCCGTGAGGCGTGCGCTCAGGAGGCCTCGGCGGCTTTGGCTGGCTGTGTCGGTTTGACCACCAGCCACAGCGCCAGGCCGATCAGCACGCCGCCATATAAATAGGCCCACGACAGCGGCTCGCCGAGCAGCAGCACGCCCCACAACACGCCGAAAGGCGGCACGGCGAAGGTGACGGTAGAGGCTTTGATCGGGCCAATGTCGGTGATCAGGCGGAAATACAGCACATAGGCAAACGCCGTGCACACCAGACCAAGCCCGGCGAGGGACAGCCACACGGTGGCACCGCCCCAGCTAGCCGGTGGTTGTTCAACCACGGCATAGCCGAACAGTGGCAACAGAAACAACGTGGCGCCAAACATGCTGCCGCATGCGGTGACGCGGTTGTCCAGCGGCACGCCGCCTAGCCATTTGCGCGTGAGAAAGCCGGCGAAGCCGTAGCAGGTAGTCGCCACCAGGCAGGCGAGGGCGCCCCACAACAACTGCGCATCGAAAGCCACCGGGCCAGTGCGGGTGAGCAAACCGACGCCAAGCAACCCCAGCACCACGCCCAGCGATTTGGTCGGCGTTGGCGGCTCGGCGAAGAACAGCATGCCGATGAGCACACCCATGAGCGGTGTGGTGGCGTTGAAAATAGAGGAATAGCCAGCGGGCAACACCATGGCGGCCAGGCAATACATGGTCGCGGGCAGGCCAGAGTTGATCACGCCCAACACCAGCAAGTGGCGCATTTTGCCGTGGAAATTCCACTGCACGCGCATCACCCAGAGAATCACGATCAAACCGACCGCTGCGAGCGCGACGCGAAAAAACGCGCTGGGCAATGGTCCGAGCACTGGCACGATCACCCGCATAAATAGAAAGCTGGCGCCCCAAATGGCAGCCAGACTCAGCAGGCGAACGTAATCTGCAAGTCTCACAACAGTCTCCAGCCTCGGATAAAGAGGCGAGAGTGTTGCCGCTGGGTCGGCGAATGGCAATCCGATTGTTGCGCTTGAATATGCCTACGCAGGGAAGTAAGACGTGCACACTTCCTACACGAGAATTAGCGCCATTACCCAATCGGAACGATTGCTTCAGGGCGTAGGGTCGGGCTCGGCATCGCCAGGAACTGCTTCGTCGTTCATGTCGGAAGGCAGCATGACCATGAGTTCATGCATGTCCACCATCAAGTAGCGACCGATGCGGCGGGTGGGCAGCACGCCTTGATCTACAAGGCGCTCAATGTGCGCTTGGCGCTTGGTTAAACCGGCGGCCTCGCAAAAACGCTTAACGCTTAAATAACGGGGGCATTCGCGGAACCATGCCTGGGTTAGCTGTATTTCTTTCATAGGGCTTCCTGCACCATCGCGACCTGTCAAAGCACCTGACAGGTTTGGTTTCCTTAATCTCTGTTCCGCATTCTATTACTAAAGGTTAGGGGTTTAATCCGGTTTGTACCTAACTGGTAGTAAAGATCGGAAATACGGTATCTCGACAGGAAGTACAGATGAACAATCAACGTTTTCTCTTCACCGCTGGCCAACGACTGCGCGGTTTGCGCGAGTTGATGGGCTTGAGCCGTCCAGCGTTTGAGAAATTGACGGGTATCGACAGGAAGCGCCTGGAAAATATTGAAAGCGGTCAGCAACGCATGCACGACATCGATTTTGAGAAAGTCTGCAGCCTGTATCCCGAATTCTCACGCTGGATCACTTACGGCGGTCCGGTGGATGGGGAGGTGGAGTTGAAGGTAGCGGATTCCGGGCAACTGAACGCGGTGTACCTGGTGCAGCGCAACCCCGTGCTGCTGGAAAATCTCGGGTTGACGCTGGAAGACTGGACCCATCGCCACGAACCGCAGTTGCAATTGATCAGCGAAAGCGAGGCGCTGCAAGAGCGCCAGTCAGCACTTGAGGCGGAGCAGGGGAGCGACGTTGACGAAATAGGTGCGGTGACCGACCCCGATAACGCTCAGCGCTGAGCGATCGTCTTCGCCAACTGACACAAATACGCCACCACATCCGGCGCGCCGGCCAGGCGCAAGCCTTCGCCCAAGGCGGTGGCTTCGGCGGAATGTTTGGGTAACAACAAGAACTCTGGCGCGCCGGGAGTACGCAACATGGCCAGCCGCGCGTAGGGCACGCCTTTGTCGAGCAGCAACCCCATGAACTGCGGATCGCTCCAGGCTTGCACGGGCATGGCCAGCATGTGATAACCCGCCTGCAGGGCGTGCAGTCCGGCTTCGTTGATGCGGTAGCGGGTCAGCTCGGCGGGCAAGGTCACGTCCAATCCCCGCAAACGTGCATAGGCAATGGCGCTGGCAAATGCCTCGTGGTGGTGCTCGCCGGCCCAATACACGCGATTGCCTACCCAGTCGGCCTGGCGCAGCACGATGCGCTCGCCGGCCAGAAAACGCGGAAGTGCGGTGCTGATAACTCTGACGAAATCTTTGTAGCTAATGATGCGTATGCCTTTACACGCCTCGCTGCTGGCGTACTGCTCGAAGCTGGCGAAGGGTGGGGCGCTGAGGTCGCTGCCGCACAGGCCGTCGATCAAGCGCAGGTCGAAGGCGTTGAGCTGCTGAGTGTCGTGCTCGACCACTTTGATCAGCATGGCGTGAGCCTCGGCTTTGTCTTCCTGCACCGGGCCGGAGAGCGCGTTACGCGGCAGGTCGACCAGGCGTTGCAGCGGTGCGCCGTTTTGCCACCAGATTTGCTCGCTGGGCTGCGGCAATACCTGGAATGGCAAACGCAGTTCGCTGGCACGTTGCAAGATATGCCGCGGCCCACGGCCACTCAAACCCAGGCGCTGCGCCAGGGCTGAAATGCGTTCGGTAAGGGAGGCGGGATGCTCGCTGGGACTCATGGCCAAATGCTAGTTCCTAGGTCATGCAAGCCAGTGTGGCAGACGATGTGAAAATGTGCCGGAGCAATTGTCCAACCATTCATAACGGTCGTGCAGCCGGGCATGCCCAGCCAGCGGCCATGCGCCTGCGACCTATTGGTGGTCTGTGGCAGTATTGCGGGAATCATTAGCGAGGTAGCCTCCATGCCAAGCCTGGAGTTGGATATTGCCCTATCTGCCGAACGTTTGCGCGCGGTCTATCAAGGGCATGCCAACCGAATCCTGTTACGTAGCCGCGATGGTCGGCGTGTCAGCCTGCCGGCGCACCACTTGCGGCCATTTCTGACCCACGACGGCGTCTACGGTTCCTTCGAGCTGGAGTTTAACAGCGCCGGTGAGCTTGTCGCCCTGCGGCGTCTTACAGCGACGCGCTAGCGCCTCGCCGTGCAGCGCCGGGCAGGGCTATAATCGCCGACCTTTTTTCTCGAGCGAAGCCCGCCCATGTATACCCTGGCCCGCGACCTGCTTTTCAAACTCTCCGCAGAAACCTCTCACGAGTTGTCGATCGACATGATCGGCGCCGGCGGCCGCCTGGGCTTGAATGGCGTGTTCTGCAAACAGCCGGCGCGCGTGCCGGTGCGGGTGATGGGCCTGGATTTCCCCAACCCTGTCGGCCTCGCGGCCGGGCTGGACAAGAACGGCGACGCCATCGACGGCTTCGCCCAGTTAGGGTTCGGCTTTGTAGAAATCGGCACCGTGACCCCGCGCCCGCAGCCGGGCAATCCCAAGCCCCGCCTATTCCGCCTGCCGCAAGCCGAAGCCATCATCAACCGCATGGGGTTTAACAACCACGGCGTCGACCATTTGCTGGCGCGGGTTCAGGCGGCGAAATTCAAAGGCGTGCTGGGCATCAACATTGGCAAGAACTTCGACACGCCGGTCGAGCGCGCCGTCGATGATTACTTGCTGTGCCTGAACAAGGTGTACGCCCACGCCAGCTACGTGACCGTCAACGTCAGCTCGCCCAACACCCCGGGCCTGCGCAGCCTGCAGTTCGGCGACTCGCTCAAACAACTGCTCGAAGCGCTGCGCCAGCGCCAGGAAGACTTAGCCCAGGTGCACGGCAAGCGTGTGCCGCTGGCCATCAAGATTGCTCCGGACATGAGCGATGAAGAAATCGTCGAAGTGGCCAACGCCTTGGTGCAGGCCGGAATGGATGCCGTCATCGCCACCAACACCACCTTGAGCCGCGACGGCGTGCAAGGCCTGGAGCACGGTGACGAGGCGGGCGGGTTGTCCGGCGCGCCGGTGCGCGAAAAGAGCACCTACACCGTCCGAGCATTGGCCGCCGAGTTGGGCGGGCGTTTACCGATCATCGCTGCGGGTGGCATTACCGAGGGCAAGCACGCTGCCGAGAAAATCGAGGCGGGCGCGAGTCTGGTGCAAATTTATTCGGGCTTCATCTATAAGGGCCCCGCGTTGATCCGCGAAGCGGTGGACGCCATCGGGGCGATGCCCAAGGCCAAATAACCCAAAGGCGAAAAAACGCAGCCAATAAAAAGGCCTCCTTAAAGGAGGCCCTGGGCTCTCGCCCGCCGTCCGGATGGGACGTGCATGGTTAAGCGGAGAGTAAATAAGTAGTCGGAGTTTCCCTGTTTAACCGACTGCGTTGAGTTCATTAAGCCTATGGATACCGGCGGTGCCGATCAGTCCGTCCCAATTGTCACCGCGACCTTCTCGCCAGCCGTTGATCCAGGCTTGGCGCACGGACGGAAGAGTAAATGGACACAATTCACGAGATTTGCCATGGACGCCAAATTGATAGCCGCGCAAAAAAGCTCTTTCTAAAGGATCACGCTTAAGTCTTCTCATAGGGTGTTGCCCTCACTTGTTGACTGTTATGTCCTGGTTCGCCTCTTGACGAGGCCTGGCAGAAAGCCTCTGCCAGTGGAGCCCGCTGCCGGCGTTACGGGTCTCCTCCCAGCGCCGTTGCGACGTTGGGCTGAGTTGATTTCTATCGAATGCGGCGGGTGCTGGGAATGATCGTTTTGTCATAAGCACGTAACGTTTGTCGTGGTGCGGCCATAAGCAAACCGCTACGGTACGGCCTGCGCCAACGGGGCCGGGGCCGCAGCTGGAAATAACGGCGATTGGCCAGTGCGATATTTTCGCAGTTGCGATGTTCATCGATTCCGACGAAGGGTCTCGAATACGTTTTTTTGCGGTGTCCGTCGCCTTTTTTTGGTGTCGGATACCGCCGCCAAACCTGCAAGCAGGCGCGGCAAAGGGGTTGCGTCTAGGCTGCTTTCACACGGGCTGGCCTGGCAGCTCGAGCCGTAAGGCTCACCAAGCGCTTCATTTCGATGCGCGGGACCGGAGGGTAGAACCCCGGTTTTTAACCGGGCACGCAGCTCAACTGCGCGCCATTACGCTTAGGCACTGGAATACACATGTCGGATCGTTACGAACTTTTTCTTACCTGCCCCAAGGGCTTGGAAGGCTTGCTCGCTGAGGAAGCCACCGCGCTGGGGTTGGAGGAAACCCGTGAACACACCTCGGCGATCCGCGGCTTCGCGCAGATGGAAACGGCCTATCGCCTGTGCCTCTGGTCGCGCCTGGCCAACCGCGTATTGCTGGTGCTCAAGCGCTTTCCCATGGCCAATGCCGACGACCTCTACGACGGTGTGCTGGACGTCGACTGGGCTGAACACCTTGACGCGGCCGGCAGCCTGGCTGTCGAGTTCAGCGGCAATGGCTCGGGTATCGACAACACTCACTTCGGCGCCCTGAAAGTCAAAGACGCCATCGTCGACAAGCTGCGCACCAGCAGTGGCGAGCGCCCCTCGATCGACAAACTCAACCCGGACCTGCGCATTCACCTGCGCCTGGACCGTGGCGAAGCCATTCTCTCGCTCGACCTCTCCGGCCACAGCCTTCACCAGCGCGGCTACCGCTTGCAGCAAGGCGCCGCGCCGCTGAAAGAAAACCTCGCCGCCGCCGTGTTGATTCGCGCCGGCTGGCCGCGTATCGCCGCTGCCGGTGGCGCGCTGGCCGACCCGATGTGTGGCGTCGGCACCTTCCTGGTCGAAGCGGCGATGATCGCTGCCGATATCGCGCCGAACCTCAAGCGTGAGCGCTGGGGCTTTACCGCCTGGCTCGGCCACGTGCCGGCACTTTGGAAGAAGCTGCATGCCGAGGCGCAGCAGCGTGCTGACGAAGGCCTGGCGAAACAGCCGTCGTGGATTCGCGGTTACGAGGCCGACCCTCGACTGATTCAACCCGCGCGCAACAACATCGAGCGCGCCGGCCTTTCCAACTGGATCAAGGTGTACCAGGGCGAAGTGGCCACGTTTGAGCCGCGCCCGGACCACAACCAGACCGGCCTTGTGGTGTGCAACCCGCCGTACGGTGAGCGTCTGGGGGACGAAGCCAGCTTGCTTTACCTCTACCAAAACCTCGGTGAACGCCTGCGCCAGGCGTGTATGAACTGGGAAGCGGCGGTGTTTACCGGCGCGCCAGATCTGGGCAAGCGCATGGGCATTCGTAGCCACAAGCAATACGCCTTCTGGAACGGCGCACTGCCCTGCAAGCTGCTGCTGATCAAGGTGCAACCCGAGCAATTCGTTACCGGCGAGCGCCGCACTCCTGAGCAGCGTGAGCGCGAGCGTGAACAAGCGGCCCAGGGGCATGAAGTCGAGGCGCCGGCCAGCGCGCCAGTTGAGCAGGCACGCCTGAGCGAAGGCGGGCAGATGTTTGCCAACCGCTTGCAGAAAAACCTGAAAACCCTGGGCAAATGGGCGCGCCGTGAGGGCGTGGATTGCTACCGTGTGTATGACGCGGACATGCCTGAATACGCCCTGGCTATCGATCTGTACCACGACTGGGTGCACGTTCAGGAATACGCGCCGCCCCGCACCATCGACGCCGACAAGGCCCAGGGGCGGCTGTTCGACGCCCTGGCGGCCATCCCGCAGGCGCTCGGTATCGATAAGTCGAAGGTGGTGATCAAGCGTCGCGAGCGCCAGAGCGGCACCAAGCAGTACGAGCGCCAAGCCAGCCAAGGCACCTTTACCGAGGTCAGCGAGGGCGGCGTGAAGTTGCTGGTCAACCTCACCGATTACCTCGACACCGGCTTGTTCCTCGATCACCGCCCGCTGCGCCTGCGCATTCAGCGTGAAGCGGCCGGCAAGCGTTTCCTCAACCTGTTCTGCTACACCGCCACGGCGTCTGTGCACGCGGCCAAAGGCGGCGCGCGCACGACCACCAGCGTAGACCTGTCGAAAACCTACCTGGACTGGGCGCGCCGCAACCTGTCGCTGAACGGCTTCTCGGATAAGAACCGTTTGGAGCAGGGCGATGTGATGAACTGGTTGGCCGCAGATCGCGAGGAATACGACCTGATCTTTATCGACCCGCCGACCTTCTCCAACTCCAAGCGCATGGAAGGCGTGTTTGACGTGCAGCGCGACCACGTGCAGTTGCTAGACCTGGCCATGGCGCGGTTGGCGGCCGGTGGCGTGCTGTATTTCTCCAACAACTTCCGCAAGTTCCAGCTCGATGAAGGACTGGCGGCGCGGTATCAGGTGGAAGAAATTACCGCCAGCACGCTCGATCCGGACTTCGCCCGCAACGCGAAAATCCACCGCGCGTGGCGTTTGATGGCGAAGTAACGAATCTGACGCCCACAAAAAAGCCGCTCTGTTGAGCGGCTTTTTTGTGGGCGCTTACTGCGCGTCGAACGCTTGGCCGTTCACGCCTTGGCTGTCTGGCCCCATCAGGTACAGATACACCGGCATGATCTCTGCGGGCAGCGGATTGTTCATCGGGTTTTCGCCGGGGTAGGCGTGGGCGCGCATGTCGGTGCGGGTGGCGCCCGGATTGATGCTGTTGGCGCGCACGTTGGTGATGTCGGCCACTTCGTCCGCCAGCGTTTGCATCAGGCCTTCGGTGGCAAATTTCGAGACGCCATAGGCGCCCCAATAGGCCCGGCCTTTGCGTCCTACGCTGCTGGAGGTGAAGATCATCGACGCATCGGCAGACAGTTTCAGCAGCGGCAGCAAGGTGCTGGTGAGCATAAACATAGCGTTCACGTTCACCTGCATCACGCGCATGAAATTGTCGCCAGACAGCTGCTCCAGCGGCGTGCGCGGGCCAACGATGGACGCGTTATGCAGCACGCCGTCGATGTGGCCGAATTCGTTTTCGATCATCACCGCCAGTTCGTCGTACTGGTGCGCCAGCGCTGTTTCCAGGTTGAAGGGAATCACCACCGGTTGCGGGTGCCCGGCCGCTTCGATCTCGTCGTACACGGCGCTCAGATTGGCTTCGGTTTTACCGAGCAGCAGAACGGTGGCGCCATGGGCGGCGTAGGTTTTTGCAGCGGCGGCACCGATTCCACGGCCGGCGCCAGTCACGAGAATGGTACGGCCCTTGAGCAAGTCGGGGCGGGCGGAATAGTCGAACATCAGCAGTCTCTCTAGGAATAAGCCGGTCGGGCGCTGGGAAGCGGCCGACCGGGAATCAAACAGTCAGCAGCTACACAACGCCCGATCCAGCACGGCGCGCAGTTCGGACGGGTGATCAACCACCACGTCGGCGCCCCAATGGCGCGGGTTGTCGTCGGGATGGATATAGCCGTAGGTCACGGCTGCGGTTTTGGTGCCGGCGGAGCGGCCCGATTCGATGTCACGCAAGTCGTCGCCGATATACAGCACGCTCGCCGGGTCCAGGCCCAGGCGCGAACAGGCCAACAACAGCGGCTCGGGGTCCGGTTTGCTGTTAGTGACGTGATCTGGGCAAATCAGAATGGCCGAACGCTTGGCCAGGCCCAACTGTTCCATGATCGGCGCCGCGTAGCGCACCGGCTTGTTGGTGACCACGCCCCAAATCAGCTTGGCGTGCTCAATGTCGGCCAACAGCTCGGCGATGCCGTCGAACGGCTTCGTCAACACGGCGCAGTGGTCCTGATAGCGCTCCAGGAACTCCAGGCGCAGGGCTTCGAACTGCTCGGACATCGGGTCTACGTCAAAGGCGCGCAGCACCATGGCGCGGGCGCCGCCGGAGACGTGGTCGCGAATCAGCTTGTCTTCCATCGGCGGCAGGCCGCGGGCGGCGCGCATGGCTTGGGCGATGGCGATGAAGTCTGGCGCGCTGTCGAGCAGCGTGCCGTCCATGTCGAAAAGAACCGCTTGCAGGCGCATCAGGCCCCCTTCACGGTCTGGATCATGTAGTTGACGTCTACGTCGTTGGCCAGCTTGTAGTGCTTGGTCAGCGGGTTGTAGGTCAAGCCGATGATGTCTTTGACTTCCAGGCCGGCGGAGCGGCTCCACGCGCCGAGTTCGGACGGGCGAATGAATTTCTTGAAGTCGTGGGTACCGCGCGGCAGCAGGCGCATCAGGTATTCGGCGCCGACGATGGCGAACAGGTACGCCTTGGGGTTGCGGTTAATAGTGGAGAAAAACACCTGGCCGCCGGGTTTGACCATGGCGTAACACGCGCGAATCACCGAGGCCGGGTCGGGCACGTGTTCGAGCATTTCCAGACAGGTGACTACGTCGAACTGCTCGGGCATTTCTTCGGCCAGGGCTTCGGCGGTGCACTGGCGGTATTCCACCTGTACGCCGGATTCCAGCTGGTGCAAACGCGCGACGGCGAGCGGCGCTTCGCCCATGTCGATGCCGGTAACAGTGGCGCCGCGCTGGGCCATGGCTTCGCTGAGAATGCCGCCGCCGCAGCCGACGTCGAGCACTTTCTTGCCAGCTAGGTTGACCCGCTCATCAATCCAGTTCACCCGCAGCGGATTGATGTCGTGCAGCGGCTTGAACTCGCTTTCGCGGTCCCACCAGCGGTGGGCGAGGGCGGAGAATTTGGCGATTTCGGCGTGGTCGACGTTGCTCATACAGGTTTCCTCAAATCGAATTCGGTGGCGGCCAGGGAGCCCTTGGTCATTTCAAGGGCGCGCGGCTGCTGGCGATTTTCTGGCCCCAGGCGCGGGCGCTGGCGTGCAGTTTGTCTTCGTCCATGCGGGTCAGGCGACGGTTGTCGAGCAACTGCTTACCGCCGACCCAGACATGTTTGACGCTGTTGCGGTTGCTGGCATAGATCAATTGAGAGACCGGATCGTACACCGGTTGTTGCGCTAATTCGGTGAGGTCAAATGCCACGATGTCGGCGGCCTTGCCGATTTCCAGCGAGCCGATTTCGTTTTCCAGGCCCAGCGCGCGGGCGCCGTTCAAGGTGGCCATGCGCAGGGCCCGGTGTACGTCCAGGGCGGTGGCGGAACCGGCCACGGCTTTGGCCAGCATGGCGGCGGTACGGGTTTCGCCGAGCAGGTCGAGGTCGTTGTTGCTGGCCGCGCCGTCGGTGCCGATGGCCACGTTCACGCCCGCTTGCCACAAGCGCTCGACCGGGCAAAAGCCGCTGGCCAGCTTCAGGTTCGACTCGGGGCAATGAATGACGCTGGCGTTACTTTCCACCAGCAACTGCAGATCTTCGTCATTTACCTGGGTCATGTGTACGGCTTGAAAGCGCGGGCCGAGCAGGTCGAGCCGGGCCAGGCGGGCCATCGGGCGCTCGCCATGCTGCTCCAGGCTTTGCTGCACCTCAAAGGCGGTTTCCTGCACATGCATATGAATGCCGGCATCCAGCTCCTCGGCGAGCATGCGGATGTTTTCCAATTTGTCGTCGCTGACGGTGTACGGCGCGTGCGGGCCGAACGCCACCTTGATGCGCGGGTGCAGGCGCAGGTCGTCGAACAGGTTCAGCCCTTTGCGCAGGGCTTCGTCGGCGTCACGGGCGCCGGGGATTGGGAAGTTCAGCACCGGAATGGTGATCTGCGCGCGAATGCCGCTGGTGTGCACCAGCTCGCTTGCGACCTCCGGGAAAAAGTACATGTCGGAGAAGCAGGTGATGCCGCCCTGCAACTGCTCGGCAATGGCCAATTCGGTGCCGTCGCGAATAAAGCTTTCATCCACCCATCTGGCTTCGGCAGGCCAAATGTGGTCTTGCAGCCAGTTCATCAGCGCTTTGTCGTCGGCCATGCCGCGAAACAGGCTCATCGCCGCATGACCATGAGCGTTAACCAGGCCGGGGCTGAGCAACATGCCCGGCAGCTCGCGCACCTCGGTCGCCGGATGGCGCAGGGCCTCGTCGCGCGGGGCGATCAGGGCGATGCGACCGTCGCGAATACCCAAACCGTGCTCCTGCAACACCACGCCGGCAGGCTCGACGGGCACCAGCCAGGTTGGCAGGAGCAGCAGGTCGAGCGGGGCGGCGGTGTTGGGCATGGCGGCATCCAGAGGCTATAACGATGGGCGTGTAACAGTAGGCTTTTGACAGTATCGCCTACGTCTATGTAGGAAGTTGACTACGCCAGGCTCGGAACGCTGGCCTGGACGGGTTTTTGCGCTGACGAAGTATACCCGAGCGCCCAAGTGTGGGGCTCGCTATAATCCGCGGCTTTTCGCTTCTGAGTACGAGGATGGTCATGCGCGAGCAATTGTTGGCAGCAGAGAAGGTTACAGCCATCGATTGGCGGGATGGCGCGCTGTACCTGCTGGACCAGCGTGCGTTGCCTTTCGAGGAAACCTGGGTGCGCTTCGACTCGGCGGCCGGTGTCGCCCAAGCGATCAAAGACATGGTAGTGCGCGGCGCCCCGGCTATTGGTATTGCTGCGGCTTATGGCCTGGCGCTCGGTGTGCGGGCGCGAATGGCCGAAGGCGATGACTGGCAGATGGCGCTGGAAGAAGACTTCGAAACCCTCAATAACTCGCGGCCCACGGCGGTCAACCTGTTCTGGGCGCTGAACCGCATGCGTGAGCGCCTGTACCGCCTCAAAGACAGCGACGATGCGTTGGCGATCATGAATGCCGAGGCCGAGGCCATTCACGAAAGCGACCGCGAGGCCAATCTGACCATGGCGCAATTAGGTGTCGACCTGATTCGCCGCCATCAAGGCAACCTGCAAACCTTGCTGACTCACTGCAACACTGGCGCCCTGGCCACTGGCGGCTTCGGTACGGCGTTGGGCGTGATTCGGGCGGCCTACCTGGATGGCTTGGTCGAGCGCGTGTATGCCGACGAAACCCGGCCGTGGCTGCAAGGCTCGCGCCTGACCGCTTGGGAATTGCTCAACGAAGGTATTCCGGTGAGCCTGAACGCCGACTCGGCGGCGGCGCATCTGATGAAAACCAAAGGCATCACCTGGGTAATCGTCGGCGCCGACCGCATCACCGCCAACGGCGATGTGGCCAACAAGATCGGCACCTATCAATTGGCCGTAAACGCCATGCACCACGGCGTGCGCTTTATGGTGGTGGCGCCGAGCTCGACCATCGATATGAACCTGGAAAGCGGCGACGACATTCCGATTGAAGAACGCGCTGGCAGTGAGCTGCTGGAGCTGGCTGGCAAACGGGTGGCGGCGGATGTGCCGGCGGTGAATCCGGTGTTCGATGTGACCCCGGCTGACCTGATCGATTTCATCGTTACCGAGAAGGGTGTGGTCGAGCGTCCGGACAAGGCCAAGATGGCCCTGCTCATGTGCCGCAAGCGTCTGCACTAACGCCTTCATTTATTAGCGTTTGTGCCCGTTCAGGTGATGTCATTTATATGGCCTCGCCTGACGCGCGGCCTGCGTTGCGGGGATAGGTTCAGGGCATCGGTTGTGGTACTCTCCGTCAGTTTTCAAGGGGGCCTGCCATGGCCACCCCAATTGCGCAGATCCATGCCATAACTCGTTGATTTGTCATGTGTCGTTGTGGCCTGAAGGCGGCAACGGCGAACTCCCCGTCATTCAGGATGAATGCGCGGAGTTTCACCAGAAAAAGGAACCAGGCTTCTCATGGGCGAACTGGCCAAAGAAATCCTCCCGGTCAATATCGAAGACGAGCTGAAACAGTCCTACCTCGACTACGCAATGAGCGTAATCGTAGGGCGCGCCTTGCCGGATGCACGTGACGGCCTCAAGCCCGTGCACCGTCGCGTTCTGTACGCGATGAGCGAGCTGGGCAACGACTGGAACAAGGCTTACAAGAAATCCGCCCGTGTGGTCGGTGACGTAATCGGTAAGTACCACCCCCACGGTGATACGGCGGTTTACGACACCATCGTCCGTATGGCGCAGCCCTTCTCCTTGCGCTACCTGCTGGTCGACGGCCAGGGCAACTTCGGTTCGGTAGACGGCGACAACGCCGCCGCCATGCGATACACCGAAGTGCGCATGACCAAGTTGGCCCATGAACTGCTGGCCGACCTCGACAAAGAAACGGTCGACTGGGTGCCCAACTACGACGGCACCGAAATCATTCCGGCCGTTATGCCCACCAAGATCCCCAACCTGCTGGTCAACGGTTCTAGCGGTATTGCCGTGGGCATGGCGACCAACATTCCGCCGCACAACCTCACCGAGGTTATCGACGGTTGCCTGGCGCTGATCGACAACCCCGAGCTGACGATCGACGACCTGATGCACTACATCCCCGGTCCGGACTTTCCGACTGCGGCGATCATCAACGGTCGTGCCGGCATCATCGAGGCCTACCGCACCGGCCGTGGTCGCATCCAGATTCGCGCCCGCGCCATGTTCGAAGACATCGACAAAGTCGGTGGCCGCCAGCAGATCGTGATCACCGAGCTGCCGTATCAGCTCAACAAAGCCCGCGTGATCGAGAAGATTGCCGAGCTGGTGAAAGAGAAGAAGCTCGAAGGCATCACCGAGCTGCGCGATGAGTCCGACAAAGACGGCATGCGCATCGTCATCGAGCTGCGTCGCGGCGAAGTGCCGGAGGTGATCCTCAACAACCTCTACGCGCAAACCCAGCTGCAAAGCGTATTCGGCATCAACGTGGTGGCGCTGATCGACGGCCAGCCGAAGATTCTGAACCTCAAGGATCTGCTTGAAGCGTTCATTCTTCACCGCCGTGAAGTGGTTACCCGCCGTACCGTCTACCTGCTGCGCAAAGCCCGTGAGCGCGGCCACATCCTTGAAGGCCAGGCCGTTGCGCTGTCCAATATCGACCCGGTTATCGCGGTCATCAAGGCGTCGCCTAGCTCGGCAGAAGCCAAGGAAGCGTTAATTTCCCAAGCCTGGGAATCCAGTGCCGTGCAGGGCATGGTTGAAGCGGCTGGCGCCGAAGCGTGCCGCCCGCAAGACCTCGACCCGCAATATGGCCTGCGTGACGGCAAGTATTACCTGTCGCCAGAACAGGCTCAGGCGATTCTCGACCTGCGTCTGCACCGCCTGACCGGTCTTGAGCACGAAAAACTGCTGGCCGAGTACAAAGAAATTCTCGACCAGATCGGCGAGCTGATCCGCATCCTGACCAGCGCCACGCGCCTGATGGAAGTGATCCGCGAAGAGCTGGAAGGTGTGAAAGCCGAGTTCGGCGACAAGCGTCGCACTGAAATTCTCGACACTCGTCTGGACCTGACTCTAGGTGACTTGATCACCGAAGAAGAGCGTGTAGTCACCATTTCCCACGGTGGTTATGCCAAGACCCAGCCGCTGTCGGCCTATCAGGCCCAGCGTCGCGGCGGTAAAGGCAAGTCAGCTACCGGCGTGAAGGATGAGGACTACATTGAGCACCTGCTGGTCGCCAACAGTCACGCTACGCTGTTGCTGTTCTCCAGCAAGGGCAAGGTGTACTGGCTGAAAACCTACGAAATCCCGGAAGCGTCCCGCGCTGCCCGTGGTCGTCCGTTGGTGAATTTGCTGCCGCTGGACGAAGGTGAATACATCACCACCATGCTGCAGATCGACCTCGAAGCCCTGCAGAAAACGGCCGGCGCTGACGACGATCTGGACGACGCCGAAGATGTGATCGAAGGCGAAGTGGTGGAAGCCGAAGAAGCGGCGGAAGTCGAAGAAGTCGAAGGCGAGACCGCTGAGTGGGTGGCTGAGCCGACCGGCGAGTACATCTTTATGGCCACCGCCATGGGCACCGTGAAGAAGACCCCGCTGTCGCAATTCGCCCGTCCGCGTACCAGCGGCTTGATCGCGCTGAAGTTGAAAGAAGGCGACACCCTGATCGCAGCGGCCATCACCGACGGCGCCAAGGAAGTCATGCTGTTCAACGACTCCGGTAAGGTGATTCGCTTCGCTGAAAGCTCGATCCGCGTGATGGGCCGTGGCGCCCGTGGTATTCGCGGTATGCGTTTGGGCAAAGGGCAAACGCTGATTTCCATGCTGATTCCTGAATCCGGCGCGCAGATTCTTACTGCCTCCGAGCGCGGCTTCGGCAAGCGCACCGCCTTGAGCAAATTCCCGCGTCGCGGTCGTGGCGGTCAGGGCGTTATCGCCATGGTCACCAAGGAGCGTAACGGCAAGCTCATTGGCGCTATTCAGGTGCAAGACGGCGAGGAGATCATGCTGATTTCCGATCAGGGCACCTTGGTGCGTACCCGTGTGGACGAAGTGTCCAGTTCGGGCCGCAACACCCAAGGCGTCACGCTGATCAAGCTGGCCTCTGACGAGACGCTGGTTGGCCTGGAGCGTGTGCAGGAACCTTCGGAAGTGGAAGGGCAAGTGCTGGTTGGCGAAGACGGTGAAGTGCTGGAAGGCGCTGAGCTGGATGATGCCGACATCGATGCTGCTGACTTGCACAGTGCCGATCTGGACGACGCGATTGACGCGGTGTCCGACGACGCGGCCGAGGCGCCAAGCGAAGACTAAGCGGGCAGGGCGCGCTGCCTTCGGTGGCGCGCCTCACACCTGCACGAATGACAGCATGCACCGTCGCTCGGTTGACGGTGTAGAACGAGAGAGACTGACGTGAGCAAGCGAGCCTTTAACTTCTGCGCAGGCCCAGCCGCGCTTCCCGAAGCTGTACTGCAACGTGCTCAGGCCGAGCTCCTGGACTGGAATGGCAAAGGCCTTTCGGTCATGGAGATGAGCCATCGCAGCGATGACTACGTGGCCATTGCTGAGAAAGCCGAGCAAGACCTGCGCGACCTGCTCGCTATTCCGTCGAACTATAAAGTGCTGTTTCTGCAAGGCGGCGCGAGCCAGCAATTTGCCGAAATCGCCCTGAACCTGCTGCCAGAAGACGGTACGGCCGACTACATCGACACCGGCATCTGGTCGAAGAAAAGCATCGAAGAAGCGCGTCGCTACGGCAACGTCAACGTCGCCGCCAGTGCCAAGCCGTACGACTACTTCGCCATCCCTGGCCAGAACGAATGGCAGCTCACTAAAGACGCCGCTTACGTTCACTACGCCAGCAACGAAACCATCGGTGGTCTGCAATTCGACTGGATTCCGGAAACCGGTGACGTGCCGTTGGTGGTTGATATGTCTTCGGACATTCTGTCGCGCAACCTCGACGTGTCGAAGTTCGGCCTGATTTACGCCGGCGCCCAGAAGAACATCGGTCCGTCCGGTTTGGTCGTGGTGATCGTCCGTGAAGACCTGCTCGGCCGTGCTCGCTCCAGCACGCCGACCATGCTCAACTACAAAGTCGCGGCCGATAACGGCTCGATGTACAACACGCCAGCGACCTTCTCCTGGTACCTCTCTGGCCTGGTGTTCGAATGGCTGAAAGAGCAGGGCGGTGTCGCGGCCATGGAGCAGCGCAACCGGGCGAAGAAAGAGCTGCTGTACGGCGCCATCGACGCCAGCGGTCTTTACAGCAACCCGATTGCCATTAATGCGCGCTCCTGGATGAACGTGCCGTTCCGTCTGGCGGACGAGCGCCTGGACAAGCCATTCCTGGCCGGCGCGGACGCCCGTGGCCTGCTGAACCTTAAAGGCCACCGTTCGGTCGGCGGTATGCGCGCTTCTATCTATAACGCCGTCGGCCTCGATGGCGTTCAAGCGCTGGTTGCCTACATGGCGGAGTTCGAGAAGGAGCACGGCTAAATGACAGGTGTACCTTCCGAGCACGAGCTCAAAGCGCTGCGGGTTCGCATCGATAGCCTCGACAAGCGAATCCTCGATTTGATCAGCGAGCGCGCCAGCTGCGCGCAAGAAGTGGCACGGGTGAAAATGGCCGCGCTGCCCGAGGGCGAGAAGCCGGTTTTCTACCGTCCAGAACGCGAAGCCTGGGTGCTCAAGCACATCATGGAACTGAACAAAGGCCCACTGCCAAATGAGGAAGTGGCGCGTTTGTTCCGTGAAATCATGTCGTCGTGCCTGGCGCTTGAGCAGCCGCTGAAAGTGGCTTATCTGGGGCCGGAAGGTACCTTTACCCAAGCAGCAGCCATGAAGCATTTCGGCCATGCGGTCATTACCGTACCGATGGCTGCCATCGACGAAGTGTTCCGCGAAGTGGCCGCCGGTGCGGTGAACTTCGGCGTGGTGCCGGTGGAAAATTCCACCGAAGGCGCGGTGAACAACACCCTCGACAGCTTCTTCGAACACGACTTGGTGATTTGCGGCGAAGTTGAGCTGCGCATTCACCATCACTTGTTGGTCGGTGATGTCACCAAAACCGACCGCATTACCCGCATTTACTCCCACGCTCAGTCCCTGGCGCAGTGCCGCAAATGGCTGGACGCGCATTACCCGAACGTGGAGCGCGTAGCAGTTTCGAGCAACGCCGAAGCCGCCAAGCGGGTGAAGAGCGAGTGGAACTCAGCGGCGATTGCCGGCGACATGGCCGCTGGTTTGTATGGCTTGAGCAAGTTGGCCGAGAAGATTGAAGACCGTCCGGATAACTCCACGCGCTTCCTCATCATTGGCAGTCAGGAAGTGCCGCCGACCGGCGACGACAAGACCTCGATCATCGCCTCGATGCGCAACCAGCCGGGCGCCTTGCATGAACTGCTGGTGCCGTTCCATGCCAATGGAATCGACCTGACCCGCATCGAAACGCGGCCATCGCGCAGTGGCAAATGGACCTATGTGTTCTTTATCGACTTTGCTGGCCATCACCGTGATCCGCTGATCCGTGACGTGCTGGAAAAGATCAATCAGGAAGCGGTCGCACTGAAAGTATTGGGCTCGTATCCCAAGGCAGTGCTGTGACCTCCACGATTCTCTGAGGAGAACCCATGAGCAGTGATTTCCTCGCCCTGGCCCAGCCCGGCGTGCAAAAGCTTTCGCCTTACGTGCCGGGTAAACCGGTAGACGAGCTCGCCCGGGAGCTGAATCTGGACCCGGCCAGCATCGTCAAATTGGCCAGTAACGAAAACCCGCTGGGGCCAAGTCCGAAATCGCTGGAGGCCATTCGCGTGGCGGCCGCCGAATTGACGCGTTACCCGGACGGCAACGGCTTCGAATTGAAAGCGGCGCTGGCTGAGCGCTGCGGTGTGCGGACTAATCAAGTGACGCTCGGCAACGGCTCGAACGACATTCTTGAGCTGGTCGCCCGTGCGTATTTGGCGCCGGGCTTGAATGCGGTGTTCAGCGAGCACGCGTTCGCCGTTTATCCCATCGCCACCCAGGCGGTGGGCGCTCAGGCCAAAGTGGTGCCGGCGAAGGAGTGGGGGCACGACCTCGACGCCATGCTCGCGGCCATCGACGCCAACACCCGTGTGGTGTTTATCGCCAACCCGAACAACCCGACCGGCACCTGGTTTGATGCCGATGCGTTGCGCCGTTTCCTCGCCAAGGTGCCAGCGCATGCGTTGGTAGTGCTCGACGAGGCGTATATCGAATACGCCACTGGCGGAGAACTGCCGGATGGGCTGAATTTCCTCGCCGCGCACCCGAACTTGCTGGTGTCGCGCACCTTCTCCAAGGCGTATGGCCTGGCTGCGTTGCGCGTGGGCTACGGCGTATCGTCGCCCGCCATTGCCGACGTGCTAAACCGCGTTCGCCAGCCGTTCAACGTCAACAGCCTCGCCCAGGCGGCGGCTTGTGCGGCGCTGGCGGATGCGGCCTACCTTGATGAAAGTCGCGCGCTCAACGACGCGGGCATGCAGCAACTGGAACAGGGTTTCCGCACGCTGGGCCTGAGCTGGATTGCCTCGAAAGGCAACTTCATCGCTGTGGACCTCGGACGCGAAGGCATGCCGGTGTATCAAGGCCTGCTGCGTGAAGGCGTGATCGTACGTCCGGTTGCCAACTACGGCATGCCGAACTTCCTGCGCGTCACCATCGGCCTGCCGGCTGAGAACACCCGCTTTCTAGATGCGCTGACCAAGGTTCTCGCCAGTGGCTGATGTCATGGCGGCGCAACAGCGTGCACCTATGATCGAGCGCCTGGTGGTGATTGGCCTGGGCTTGATCGGCGGGTCGTTCGCCAAAGGCTTGCGCGAAAGCGGCTTGTGCCGGGAAGTGGTCGGCCTCGACCTTGACCCCGAGTCGCGGCGCATGGCCGTCGAGTTGGGTGTGGTGGACCGCTGCGAAGCAGAATTGGCTGCCGCCTGTCAGGGCGCCAGTGTGATTCAGCTGGCGGTTCCTATTCTGGCGATGGAAAAGCTGCTGCGCGAATTGGCCAAGCTCGACCTGGGCGACGCCGTGCTGACCGATGTCGGCAGCGCCAAAGGCAATGTGGTGCGCGCGGCGCGTCTGGCCTTCGACGGTTTGCCAGCGCGGTTCGTGCCGGGTCACCCAATTGCCGGGTCGGAGCAGAGCGGTGTTGAGGCCTCGAATAGCGAGTTGTTCCGTCGTCATAAAGTCATTTTGACGCCGCTTGAACAGACGGATTCGGCAGCGTTGAGCCTGGTCGACGCCCTGTGGCGTGCGCTGGGCGCCGACGTTGAACATATGGCGGTGGAGCACCACGATCAGGTGCTGGCCGCCACCAGCCACTTGCCGCATCTGTTGGCATTCGGGCTGGTCGACTCGCTGGCCAAACGCAGCGAGAACCTGGAGATCTTTCGTTACGCCGCTGGCGGCTTTCGCGACTTTACGCGAATCGCCGGCAGCGATCCGGTGATGTGGCATGACATCTTCCTCGCCAATCGCGAGGCAGTGCTGCGCACGCTGGACACTTTTCGCAGCGACCTCGACGCCCTGCGCGACGCGGTCGATGCCGGGGATGGGCATCAGCTTCTGGGCGTTTTCACTCGCGCTCGAGTGGCCCGTGAGCATTTCAGCAAAATTTTGGCCCGTCGGGCCTATGTGGACGCTATGAATACCAACGATCTGATTTTCCTGGCCAACCCAGGTGGCCGTTTGTCCGGCCGTATTCGTGTACCGGGCGACAAATCCATTTCCCACCGCTCGATCATGCTCGGCTCGCTGGCCGAAGGCGTAACCGAAGTGGAAGGTTTCCTGGAAGGCGAGGACGCCCTGGCGACCCTGCAGGCGTTCCGCGACATGGGCGTGGTCATTGAAGGCCCGCATCACGGCCGCGTGACCATCCACGGCGTTGGCCTGCATGGCCTGAAAGCGCCACCCGGCCCGATCTATCTGGGCAACTCGGGCACTTCGATGCGTCTGCTGTCGGGCCTGCTGGCTGCGCAGCCGTTCGACGTCACCCTTACGGGCGATGCGTCGCTGTCGAAACGTCCGATGAATCGCGTGGCCAAGCCACTGCGTGAAATGGGCGCCTTGATCGACACCGCTGCTGAAGGGCGTCCGCCCATGACCATTCACGGCGGCCGTCGCCTGGGTGGCATGACCTACGAAATGCCGATGGCCAGTGCTCAGGTGAAATCCTGCCTGCTGCTCGCCGGTCTGTACGCTGCGGGCTCAACCACCGTGATCGAGCCTGCGCCAACGCGTGACCACACCGAGCGCATGCTGCGCGGCTTCGGTTGCCCGGTGACCGTCGAAGGCAACAAGGCGACCGTTGAATCCGGCCACAAACTGACCGCGACGCACATCGAAGTGCCGGCGGATATTTCCTCCGCCGCTTTCTTCCTGGTCGCCGGTTCGATTGCCGAAGATTCCGAGTTGGTGCTGGAACATGTCGGCATTAACCCGACCCGTACTGGCGTGATCGACATCCTGCGTCTGATGGGCGCCGACATCACGCTGGAAAACCAGCGGGAAGTGGGCGGCGAGCCAGTAGCCGATTTACGCGTTCGCTCGGCCAAACTCAAAGGCATCGACATTCCGGAAGACTTGGTGCCGCTGGCCATCGATGAATTCCCGGTACTGTTCGTCGCTGCCTCTGTGGCTGAAGGGCGCACTGTGCTGCGCGGCGCTGAAGAGCTGCGGGTAAAAGAGTCCGACCGTATTCAGGTTATGGCCGATGGGCTGCTGGCGTTGGGCGCGAAGGTCGAGCCGACGCCGGACGGCATTATCATTGATGGTGGCACCCTGGGCGGGGGCGAAGTGCACAGCCATGGCGACCATCGCATCGCCATGTCCTTCAGCGTCGCCTCGCTGCGCGCTACGGCGCCAATCCGCATTCACGATTGCGCCAACGTCGCCACCTCGTTCCCCAACTTCCTCGGCCTGGCCGCGCAAGTGGGCATTCGTGTCGCTGAAGAGGGCAAATCATGAGCATTCAGGCGCCAGTCATCGCAATCGACGGTCCAAGCGGTTCGGGCAAGGGCACGATTGCCAGCTTGGTCGCCAAAAAGCTGGGCTGGAGCTTGTTGGATTCTGGTGCGCTGTATCGCTTGTTGGCATTCGCAGCGCGCAACCATGGCGTCGACCTCACTAATGAAGAAGCGCTAAAGCTGCTCGCCGCTCATCTGGATGTGCAGTTCGTGGCGGCCGCCAATGGCCAGCCGCAACGCATCATTCTTGAAGGCGAAGAAGTAACTGACGCGATTCGCAACGAGCAGATTGGCGCCGGTGCTTCGCAGGTGGCCGCACTAGGCGCCGTGCGGGATGCGCTGTTGCAGCGCCAACGCGCGTTTCAGGAAATGCCAGGGCTTGTGGCGGATGGTCGCGACATGGGCACCGTGGTTTTCCCCGACGCTCCGCTTAAGGTTTTCCTGACGGCCAGCGCGGAAGAGCGTGCTCGACGCCGGTACTTGCAGTTGAAGGCAAAAGGCGACGATGTTAATCTTGCGAGTCTGCTAGACGAGATTCGTCTGCGCGATGAGCGCGATACTCAGCGCACGGTGGCACCGCTCAAACCAGCGGCTGACGCCATTGTGCTGGATTCCACCGAACTCTCGATCGAGCAGGTGCTGGAACGCATTCTGAACGAAGTCGCCAATCGCGACCTCGCTGGATGACAGAGCAGGTGTGTGAGGAACCCAGTCTTTATCCCACACCCGGCTTTTAAACTAACGAAACCCACATTGTCTGGAGTGTGGATGCTGGGCGGGTTTATCCGTCCTAGATCAATCAGGAATTAACATGAGCGAAAGCTTTGCAGAACTTTTTGAAGAAAGCCTAAAAACCCTCGACATGCAGCCGGGCGCAATCATCACTGGTATCGTTGTTGATATCGATGGTGACTGGGTTACTGTCCACGCCGGTCTGAAGTCTGAAGGCGTCATCCCGCTCGAGCAGTTCTACAACGACGCTGGCGAGCTGACCATCAAGGTCGGTGACGAAGTACACGTTGCGCTGGACGCGGTTGAAGATGGCTTTGGTGAAACCAAGCTGTCCCGCGAAAAAGCCAAACGTGCAGAGTGCTGGATCGTTCTGGAAGCGGCTTTCGCAGCTGAAGAAGTGGTTAAGGGCGTTATCAACGGTAAGGTTAAAGGCGGCTTCACAGTCGACGTTAACGGCATCCGTGCGTTCCTGCCAGGTTCTTTGGTTGACGTTCGCCCAGTGCGCGACACCACGCACCTCGAAGGCAAAGAGCTGGAATTCAAAGTCATCAAGCTCGACCAGAAGCGCAACAACGTTGTCGTTTCCCGTCGCAGCGTCCTCGAAGCCGAGAACTCCGCCGAGCGTGAAGCTCTGCTGGAATCCCTGCAAGAAGGCCAGCAAGTCAAAGGTATCGTCAAAAACCTCACCGACTACGGCGCATTCGTCGATCTGGGTGGCGTGGACGGCCTGCTGCACATCACCGACATGGCTTGGAAACGCATCAAGCATCCATCGGAAATCGTCAACGTTGGCGATGAGATCGATGTAAAAGTGCTGAAGTACGATCGTGAGCGTAACCGTGTTTCCCTGGGCTTGAAGCAACTGGGCGAAGACCCATGGGTTGCTATCAAAGCGCGTTACCCAGAAGGCACTCGCGTGACTGCTCGTGTAACCAACCTGACCGACTACGGCTGCTTCGCTGAGCTGGAAGAAGGCGTTGAAGGTCTGGTACACGTTTCCGAAATGGACTGGACCAACAAGAACATCCACCCTTCGAAAGTCGTACAAGTTGGCGACGAAGTGGAAGTTATGGTTCTGGACATCGACGAAGAGCGTCGTCGTATCTCCCTGGGCATCAAGCAGTGCAAAACTAACCCGTGGGAAGATTTCTCGGGTCAGTTCAACAAAGGCGACAAGATCTCCGGCACCATCAAGTCGATCACCGATTTCGGTATCTTCATTGGTCTGGATGGCGGCATCGACGGCCTGGTTCACCTTTCCGATATCTCCTGGAACGAAGTTGGCGAAGAAGCTGTACGCCGCTTCAAGAAAGGCGACGAGTTGGACACCGTGATCCTGTCGGTTGACCCAGAGCGTGAGCGCATCTCCCTAGGCATCAAGCAACTGGAAAGCGATCCGTTCTCCGAATACGTTGCTACCAACGACAAAGGCGCGATCGTTCGCGGCACCGTCAAAGAAGTAGACGCCAAGGGCGCTGTAATCACCCTGGCCGAAGGCATCGAAGCTGTACTGAAAGCCTCCGAAATCAGCCGCGACCGCGTTGAAGACGCCCGCAACGTGCTGAAAGAAGGCGAAGAAGTAGAAGCTAAAATCATCAGCGTTGACCGTAAGAGCCGCGTAATCAGCTTGTCGGTTAAGTCGAAAGACGTTGAAGACGAAAAAGAAGCCATCAAAGAAATGCGCAAGCAGGAAGTTGAAACTGCTGGTCCGACCACCATCGGTGATCTGATCCGCGCACAAATGGAAAACCAGAACTAAGTTCTGAGCTTCCTTTAAGAAAAAAGGCGACTTCGGTCGCCTTTTTTTGTTTTTGAATTCAACAAGCTGCAGCGTTCAGGGGGCTGTTCAAAGCGCTGCGGTCATGCTAAAACCTTTGCAAGCTGATCTAGTCGCTTGAAAACGAAGGGAAAATCATGACCAAGTCCGAACTGATCGAACGCATCGTCACCCATCAAGGCCTCTTGTCCCCAAAAGACGTTGAGTTGGCTATCAAGACCATGCTGGAACAGATGTCCCAAGCGCTGGCGACGGGAGATCGGATCGAGATTCGAGGATTTGGCAGCTTTTCACTCCACTTCCGTGCACCGAGAGTTGGGCGAAACCCCAAGACGGGGCAGTCAGTTCGGTTGGACGGGAAGTTTGTCCCGCATTTCAAACCGGGCAAGGAGTTGCGCGACCGGGTCAACGAAGACGAATAAAGCTGGCTTACCACAATAGCGCTCATTTCCCTCCCTGAAGCGCGGTACGCTGAACCGTTTGAATCGGATTCTGCAAAATAGATTGCCCTGTAAGGCTCGCGAGTTATTTACCGTTTGAGGTAGAATTCG
This sequence comes from Pseudomonas sp. AC136, assembly GCF_979258585.1. NCBI lineage: Bacteria > Pseudomonadati > Pseudomonadota > Gammaproteobacteria > Pseudomonadales > Pseudomonadaceae > Pseudomonas > Pseudomonas sp. AC136. The sequence continues at coordinate 1,151,545 of NZ_OZ409865.1, read as the reverse complement.
GCCTTCGCAGGATGGTCCAAGCCCTACATTTTTCAGGCTTGTATGAAATGGATTTTTCAGTTAACACGTTGAAAAATCGACTGATTTCACAGGTGTGTGGCCTGCCTTTCTCTCCTGCTTAATTATTTCGCCGCCGCGACCGCCTGGTTTCGTCGCGAGTGTTCATAAGCATTGGCAGGTAAGGTTTTCATGAAAGCGGTAATTCTTGCAGGCGGCCTCGGCACGCGCATCTCTGAAGAGTCCCATCTCAAACCTAAGCCAATGATCGAGATCGGTGGAAAACCTATCTTGTGGCACATTATGAAAATTTACTCCTACTACGGAATAAATGATTTCGTGATCTGCTGTGGTTATAAAGGCTATGTAATAAAAGAGTACTTTGCTAACTACTTTCTTCATATGTCAGACGTAACGTTTGATATGTCTAACAACACCATGGAAGTTCACCAGCGCTATGTAGAGCCATGGCGAGTTACGTTGGTGAATACCGGCGAGGACACTCTGACCGGCGGGCGACTTAAGCGCGTTCGCGAACATCTCGGCGATGAGCCTTTCTGCTTTACCTATGGCGATGGCGTTGCCGACGTCAACATTCGCGATCTCGTCGATTTCCATCTTGCCCACGGCAAACCTGCCACCGTAACCGCCATCCAGCCGCCTGGTAGATATGGCGCGCTGAACCTGCAGGGCGGGTCGGTGCAAAGCTTTCAGGAGAAGCCGGCCGGCGATGGTGCCTGGATCAACGGCGGCTATTTCGTTTTGAATCCCTCTGTCATCGATTACATCGCCAACGACCAAAGTAGCTGGGAAGCTGAACCATTAATGCGTTTAGCCAGCGAAGGTAATTTGATGGCCTACGAGCACAATGGCTTCTGGCAGGCGATGGACACGCTACGTGACAAGAACCACTTGGAAGACCTGTGGAGCAACGGCACTCCCCCCTGGAAAGTGTGGGCATGAAACTTTTCGGTGATATCTACCGCGGCCGCAAAGTGCTGTTAACCGGGCACACCGGTTTCAAAGGCAGCTGGCTTGCCGCTTGGCTCACGGAGCTGGGTGCTGATGTGACCGGGTTCGCCCTAGAGGCGGGCACAAACCCCAGTCATTGGTCGCTGCTGAACAGTTCTGCCCGAGACATTACCGGCGACATTCGCGATGCCAAGGCGGTGCAGGACGTATTTAACCAAGTCCAGCCAGACATCGTTTTTCACCTGGCCGCACAAGCGTTGGTCCGCCGCTCGTATCGAGACCCGCTAGAAAGCTGGTCTACAAACGTGATGGGCACGGCTAATGTCCTCGAAGCATGCCGCACGACCGCAAGCGTCACCGCCGTGGTCGTCATCACCACCGACAAGGTCTACGCCAATAACGAATGGCCGTGGGGCTATCGGGAAGTCGATCGTCTCGGCGGCCACGACCCCTATAGCGCATCCAAAGCCGCCAGTGAGCTAGTCGTCGAAAGCTACCGCAAGTCGTTCTGGTCCAGCGAAGGCGCGCCGTTGATGGCGTCGGCGCGAGCCGGCAACGTGATTGGCGGCGGCGATTGGTCTGAAGATCGGCTCATCCCCGACCTGGTCCGCGCCGTCGCAGCCAATACGTCGCTGGAAATCCGCTCGCCGCAGTCGACGCGGCCTTGGCAGCACGTATTGGACTGCCTGTCCGGCTACCTGCTCCTCGGTCAGCGTCTCTTGCTCGCGGATAAAACCGCCGCCGATGCCTGGAATTTCGGGCCAGCCCCCGAAGACAACCGCACCGTTGCCGACGTGTTGAAAAGCCTCCAGATACATTGGTCACAGATGGTCTGGCATACCTCGCAAGCCACGCAACCGCACGAAGCCAATCTGCTTTATCTGGACTGCGCAAAGGCTCATGCCCATCTCTCTTGGCGGCCGGTATGGACTATCACCGAAAGCCTGGCAATGACCGCTCAATGGTACAAACATCATCACACCACCGGCGTGGCGCTAACGGGCGAGCAACTCAAGCGTTACGTTGAAGCCGCGGGCGAAGCCGGCAGCGTCTGGGTCGAAGCATGATTGTCAGTCACACCAAAATCGACGGTCTCGTGGTCGCCCAACAACTTCCATTTGAGGATAACCGTGGCGCTTTCGGCCGGCTTTTCTGCGAACGAAGTCTCGCAGAGCAGTTGGGTGCTGAGCACATCGTGCAGATCAACCATTCCCGCACCCGCGCAGTGGGGGCGGTAAGAGGTATGCACTTTCAGCACGCGCCCTACGCCGAAATAAAAATGGTCCGCTGCCTAAAAGGGCGCGTTTGGGATGTGGTCTTGGATTTGCGTGCGAACTCACCGACGTTCCTTCAATGGCACGCCGAAATACTGAGCCCCGAATCTGCGAATATGTTGGTAATTCCAAAAGGGTGCGCGCACGGGTTTCAAGTGTTGGAAGCCGAGAGCGAGCTGCTTTACCTGCACACCGCTTTCTACGAGCCCGCGTCCGAAGGTGCCGTTCGTTTTGACGATCCTCTCGTCAACATCACGTGGCCGTTGCCGGTCACCGATTTATCACAGCGCGATACGAATCATCCGCTGCTAACTCCCGATTTTGCCGGACTGTATCTATGAACTGTCGTCACTGTGCCGATCCGCTCCAACACACGTTCGTTGACCTCGGGTTCGCGCCGCCTTCGAACGCCTACCTTAGTGAGACGGAACTCAGCGCGCCTGAAACTTACTTCCCGCTCAAACTGAAAGTGTGCAGCCACTGCTGGCTGGTGCAGACGGAAGACTACGCGCAGGCCGATCTGTTCTTTTCCAAGGACTACGCCTACTTTTCTTCGACCTCCAGCAGTTGGCTGGAGCACGCAGCGGCTTACGCCAAAGCCATGACCGAGCGTCTCGCACTCGGTAATGAAAGCTTCGTGATCGAAGTCGCATCCAACGATGGATACCTGCTGAAAAACTTCGTGGACAGCGATATTCCATGCCTGGGAATCGAGCCGACCGCCAGCACCGCAGCCGCTGCGGAAAGTCTCGGGATTCCCGTATTGCGCGAGTTTTTCGGCGAAGCGCTGGGCAAGCGTCTGGCAGACGAAGGGCGCCAAGCCGACTTGATCGCCGGCAACAACGTTTATGCACACGTCCCCGACATCAACGACTTCACTCGTGGTTTAAAAGCCGCCTTGAAACCTGGCGGTACGATCACGCTGGAGTTTCCACACCTGATGCGCCTGATCGAACACACCCAGTTCGACACCGTCTACCACGAGCATTTTTCCTACCTGTCGCTGTACACCGTCTCGCAAATCTTCGCCGCGGCGGGCTTGTGCATCTACGACGTACAAGAGCTTCCAACCCACGGCGGAAGCTTGCGCATATTCGGCGCCCACGCAGAACAGGCGCCCGCTACCAGCGCCGCCGTCGCTGCGGTACTGGAAGCCGAAGCAACTGCCGGCCTGCAAAACCTAGCCGTGTACGAAAGCTTCCAGCAACGCGCGGATGAACTGAAAAATAACCTGCTGAGTTTCCTTATCGAACAAAAGCGAGCAGGGAAAAAAGTGGCCGCCTATGGGGCCGCTGCCAAAGGGAATACGTTGTTGAACTACGCCGGGGTTAAACCTGACCTACTGTCCTTCGTATGTGATGCAGCGCCCTCGAAGCAGGGGAAATATTTGCCTGGCAGTCATATCCCTGTGTTTGCACCGGAAAGACTGATTGCGGAGCGCCCGGATATCGTCGTGATTCTGCCGTGGAATATTGCAACCGAAGTTATGCAGCAGACCGGCTATATCCGTGAGTGGGGCGGTAAGTACGTCACTGCAGTTCCGACGCTGGAGTTAAAATGAGCGAACGCATCTATTACACCAAACCCTCAATTACCGAACTCGAGGTTGAATACGCAACCGACGCAGCTAGGAATGGTTGGGGTGATCGTTGCTACGAATACATCTCCCGGTTCGAAGAAGCCTTTAAAGCTCATCTCGGCGTTAAATATGCGATCGCTACCTCCAGTTGTACTGGAGCGTTGCACATGGGCATGGCCGCGCTCGGTATTGGCCCTGGCGACGAAGTGATTATGGCGGACACCAACTGGATCGCCACTGCATCGCCGATTGTGCAGCTTGGAGCGACCCCAGTTTTCGTCGACATATTGCCCGACTCCTGGTGCCTGGACCCGGCCCAAGTGGAAGCGGCCATTACGCCTCGTACCAAAGCGATCGTGGCGGTACATCTTTATGGCAATCTTTGCGATATGGATGCGCTGCTTAGTATCGGGCGTAAGCATAACCTTCCGGTTATTGAGGATGCTGCAGAGGCCCTTGGTTCGCAATACAACGGTAATAAAGCCGGAAGTATGGGCGCGTTTGGCGCGTTCTCTTTTCACGGCACCAAGACAATGACCACCGGGGAAGGCGGCATCTTTGTAACCAACGATCCTGCACTCTACGAGGCGGTGTTGACTCTATCGAACCATGGTCGAGCGAGAAGCCAGAAAAAGCAGTTTTGGCCGGATGTTGTAGGTTTCAAATACAAAATGTCAAACATTCAAGCTGCCATTGGATGCGCTCAAATTGAGCGTATTGAAGAGCTTATTGATAGAAAGCGTCAGATACTCTCTTTCTATCGAGATTCACTCGCTGATATTACAAGCGCTCAGCTAAATCCCGAGCCGGCAGGTTGTATTAACGGAGCCTGGATGCCAACGGTGGTTTTCACTGAAGAAAGCGGCGTGAAAAGAGAGGCATTGCAGAATGCTTTCGCTCTCGAAAACATTGACGCCCGCGTATTTTTTTATCCGCTATCGCAGATGGGCATCATTGATTCGAATGGTAATAATCCTATCGCCAAGAGCATACCGGAGCGCGCCATAAATCTGCCTAGCTTCCACGATATTACCGTGGCTGAAATGGAGCGAGTGGTTGCGGTTGTCAAGAAATGCGTGGTGGTTAATGAATAACATCGTCTTCGCTGACGGTGCAGTTGGCCTTCGACTGGTGCAGTGGCTTCTCGCTAACTATAAAGACGATATTGCGTTAGTGGTGACGGTTTCAGAAAACGATATTTACGCCTGCGCACTGGCGAGCGGAGTTACCTGTGTTTGTTATTCCACGGATGCACAGTTGGTTCTGGATATAACCGCCACTCAGAAAAAAATCGACTTCGGCTTGCTTATTTGGTGGCCGAAAATTATTCGTGAAGAAATTATTTCCACCGCAGCTAGTGGTTTTATCAATACCCATCCCAGTTTGCTTCCTTACAACAGAGGCAAGAATTACAATTTTTGGGCGCTTGTAGAGGGCGCGCCCTTCGGCGTGACCCTGCATTTCGTTGACACCGGAGTAGATAGCGGAGACATAGTGGCTCAGCGACCTATTCCTTACACATGGGAAGACACCGGCGCCACGCTTTACCATCGTGCTCAGTCCGAAATGGTTGTTCTGTTTCAAGTCGCCTACCCGGAATTACGCAGCGGCACGTTTAAACGGATAAAGCAGGACCTGAGCAAAGGCAGCTTCCATAAAGCGTCTGAGCTCGAGCCAGCAAGTGAAGTGGAATTAGATAAAACCTATACGGCGAAAGATCTTATTAATTTGCTTCGGGCAAGAACATTTGAAGGCTTTCCAGCTTGTTATTTTGAAGAGCATGGCGAGCAGTACGAGATTAGAGTTTCAATTTCTAGGAGAATCAAGTGAATCATTACGAGAAATTTAAAGCTGAATGCAACGCTGAGATCGCCGCTCAGGGTGCGGACCCCGAATTACGTGCAAAGACTCGGGAGTGGTTCAATCTGGCAAACGCCCATAAGTATTCCTACCACTTCGAAGCGCTCGGCCGGCCCATCATCCAATACCCTCAAGATATGGTGGCAATGCAGGAGCTGATCTGGCAAGTCAAGCCAGACCTCATTATCGAAACGGGCATTGCGCATGGCGGCTCGTTGATTATGAGTGCCTCTGTATTAGCGCTGCTCGATTATAGCGACGCTGTTACGAACGGAACCTTGCTGGACCCCAAAAAGCCCGCACGCAAAGTGCTGGGTATCGATATCGATATTCGTGAGCATAATAAGCAAGCGGTACTGGACCATCCAATGGCTGGCCGAATCTCTATGATCCAAGGCTCGTCCATTGCGCCGGAAATTATTTCGCAAGTTAAAGACTTCGCTAAAGATTTCAAGCGTGTCATGGTCGTCTTGGATTCCAATCATACCCACGAGCACGTGCTCGCCGAGCTCGAGGCGTACGCGCCGTTGACCAGCAAGGGCAGTTACTGTGTCGTATTTGACACGGTAATCGAAGACTTGCCGGAAGACGCGTTCCCTGATCGCCCTTGGGGTAAAGGCGATAATGCTAAGACTGCTGTATGGGCTTATCTCGACAATCTTTCGAAATCCCCAATAAAGGGTGCCGACGGTAATGACTTTGGTTTGGCGATTGATAAATCGGTCGAGAATAAGCTGCTTATTACCGTTGCTCCAGACGGTTTCTTGTTGCGTGTCTAAGGCGATAACGTGAAGCAGAGCGCAGCTCCAAACATCAGATCAAATATGGCTGCCAACCTTTTAGGTAGTGGCTGGTCTGCTGTTATGGGGCTTGCATTTGTTCCTGTTTACATAAAATTAATGGGTGTTGAGGCCTACGGAATAGTTGGGGTTTATCTTTCTCTGCAGGCAATGTTTGCAATTTTAGACCTGGGTCTTTCTCAGGTGCTTGCAAGGGAGTTGGCTCGACTCTCCGGTGGAGTTGGAGATGGAAAGAGAGCAGTTGATACTGTAAAGACTTTTGAAGTTATATACCTGTGTCTTGCTGTTGTCGTTTTCCTCTGTATCCATATGCTTTCGGGGTACATAGCAAGCGATTGGTTGAAGCCTAAAAGTATCAGCCCCCAAGAAGTTGAATTCGCGCTGTCGGTCATGGCTTTTGCTATCGCGGCTCGATGGCCCATATCGTTGTACATGGGTGGGTTCGGCGGCCTTCAGAAACACGTACACCTAAACCTGATCGTTGCGTTTTTCGCAACCGTGCAGTCGCTCGGTGTCCTGGTTGTTTTGTGTTTCCTGAGTCCCACCATTAGTGCCTTTCTGGCTTGGCAGGCATTGGCCGCTTTCTTGCAGTTACTGGTGATGCGGCATGTGTTTTGGAAACTATTGCCCGATGTCACGGCAACCTTTTCTCCAACGATACTCAAAGATGTCTGGAGGTTTGCTGCAGGAATGACGGGCGTTGCGTTGTTAGGTACGCTGTTAAGTCAAATGGACAAGATTCTTCTCAGCCGGATTCTTACGCTTGAAGACTTTGGCTATTACGTATTTGCGTCTACCGTGGCTGCCGTCCTCTTTCGGCTTATTGGGCCTATCTTCTCTACATATCTGCCTCGGATTACCCAGCTTGTGGCTTCGGGCGACCAAGCTCGTTTAGGTGCTACTTATCATCAGGCGAGTCAGATTATGGCGTTAACGGTGATTCCGATAGCCGCCATATTGGCAGCGTATTCGTCGGAGGTCGTCCTGTTGTGGTCGGGCAATAGTTCGCTCGCAAGCGGCACAGGTACTCTTATTACGCTACTGGTGGTGGGGAATTTTCTAAATGGAATGGTGAATATTCCATATGCGCTCCAGTTGGCTAATGGTTGGACCAGTCTAGCCTTGGTGCAGAATATTGTGGCGGTGGTGTTTCTGGGGCCCGCTATTTACATTTGCGTCGCTAAGTGGGGCGCTGTTGGCGCTGCAGCAGTATGGGTCGGTTTAAATCTGATTTATGTTTTGGTTTCCGTGCAAATAATGCACGTTAGGTTGTTGTCCGAAGAGAAGTGGCGTTGGTATTTGGAATCTTTAATAGCGCCTTCAATCGCTGCGGTCTTCGTGGTTATTTTATTTCGCGCATTGGCGCCGAGTTCAGGTTCGCGCGTAATTGAGTTCTTTGTGTTGGCTATTGCAGGATTAAGCTGTCTTTTTTGCGTCGCTTTAGTCTTGCCCGTAAGTCGCGCGTTGATGTTCCAAAGAATTTTGAGGTTCGGTAGATGATTACAACGGTTATTCCGACATTTGAACGTTCTGCGATGCTGCGAAGGGCGATCGAAAGTGCTTTGGCTCAGGATGTAGACGGGCACGAGGTGCATGTCTGTGATAACGCATCGACTGATGATACGGCGGCAGTCGTCGCAGAGTATGTCGCCCGCGATCCCAGGGTAAAATATTTTGTTAATTCCGAGAACATCGGTGGTGCCAGAAATATTATGAGTGCGCTGGCGCGAGTTAGCACCCAATATTATTCTTTGTTAAGCGACGATGATTTTCTTCTTCCCAATTTTTATGCCCAGGCTCTTCAATCTTTTGCAGAAAATCCTGATGCCGGTTTTGTGTGCACAAAGACTCTAACGGTCGACACTATTCACGAGCGAGTGGAATTTAGAAATCGAGATTGGCAGGCCGGTGTCTACCAACCGGGGCCTGAGATCAGCCGCAAAATGGCCGTGTCTCATTTCGTCACGACCTCTGTCGTTTTTAGTTCGCGCGTTAGGATGCAGCTTGGGCCATTTGACCCGTCGGGGAGTGATTCCCTATATATGACTATGGCGGCGCTGGTGTTCCCTTTCGTTGTGGTGAACTCTTATGGCGCGGCGGTATTACTTCATGAGAGCGCTTACTCGATTATGGGTGAAGGTATCTCGCAGGAAAAGATTCCCACGCTGTACGCCCATTTGGTGAAGACCATTAGCACGGTTACGGCTGCCGAGTTGCCTGAAAAAACAAAAGCGTTACTTTTTATGCAAGTTATGCACGCTTATCACCAGATGTTCGATACCAAGAGATTAAAAGGCGCTCTTTACGGGCTGGACGAGCCACATCAGGCGGAATTGTTCATGCTGCCATCGTTTATTAATAACAGAGGGATGGTGGTTAAGTTATTTAATGCTTCGCCTTCGGTGATAAAGCCTTTGGTGAAATTTCTATATCAGATTTTAAATAAGCTAAACAGGACTAAGGCCGCCTCTAAGATGGCAGAAGGTTGGACGCCGATTGGTCCTGAGACTATGGAAATGCTTTCGCGTTATGAGCCCGATGTTAAGCGCTTAAATTTTGTTGAGCCTGTTTCCAAGCCTGTCAAAAGTCTCTAGTGATAAACAATATGACCGATAAAGTCGTCTCCATCGTCATCCCTGCCTACAACCACGCCGGTTACCTTGCCGAGGCCATTGACAGCGTCTTGGCCCAGGATTACCCGAACATTGAGCTGATCGTGCTGGACGATGGCTCGACCGACGAAACGGCTGACGTGCTCAAGCGGTATGGCGATGCGTTTCGGTGGGAAACCCATACCAACATGGGGCAGGCCAATACCCTGAATAAGGGGTGGAACATGGCGCGGGGAGAGGTGCTGTCGTATTTGAGCGCTGATGACGCGCTGTTTCCTGATGCGGTGAGCCGGTCGCTGGCGTTTTTGCAGGACGACGTCGTGCTGACGTATTGCGATTTCAATTTGTTCGACCCAGCCTCGAAGGTCATTCGCAAGGTGTCGGCGCCCGATTTCAATTACGCCGAAATGTTTGGCCAGTTGGTGTGCCATCCAGGGCCAGGTGTGTTTTTTACCAAAGCGGCATTTTTGGCTGCCGGAGGCTGGAATAGCAGCTTTCGTCAGATGCCGGATTATGACTATTGGCTGCGCCTCGGGCGTTATGGCCGGTTTGTTCGGGTGCCGGAACTGTTGGCCTCGTTTCGGGTGCACGAGGGGTCGCAAACTTTTGCAATGGCTGATGAGGTCAAAGCGTCTGAGCCGGTGCGCATCATCACCGGTTTTATTGACGCGCAGCCCTTGCCCGCCGCGCTCCAGGGCCTGGAGGGAGAGGCGCTAAGCAGTGCCTGGATTGCTTCCGCTCAGCTGCACATTCGGGCTGGGCGCTTTGCGTCCGGATACTCGGCGTTGCGCAACGCGTTTCGTCTAAGCCCACGTAACTTTCTCGCGCCACGCACGTTAAAGGTGCTGTTTCACAGTGTCTTCAATCGAACATTGCACCGCATTGTCCGTCTCGTGAATCGCATTCGTGGCTGAGGTCGAAATGGTTCAGGCATCGGCTCATTCCGAACGCGCACAAACCTTGGCGGGGCAAACGGTTTGTCTCTCCGGGGCGACCGGCTTCATTGGCTCTCACCTCGTGCCGTTGTTGCTCGCTTCAGGGGCGCGGGTGAAGGTTTTGACCCGCTCGGCGCAAACCTCGATTGCGGGCGTTGAATCCGTCGTCGGCGACCTGTTTGATCAATCCAGCCTTGTAGCCTTTCTCCGGGAAGCAGATGTGCTGATCAATTTGGCTCAGCCCGCCGATGCTGTGTCCGACGAACAGTTTTCCAGTGCTATCAGGCACCTTGCTCATGCCGCGCGCGAAGCTCGGGTTCGCCGGGTGCTGCATATCAGCACGGCGATGGTGATTGGTGTGCCGGCGGCTCGGCGTGTAAATGAGGACACGCCCGGCGAGGCGAAAACGGTGTACGAGCGGCAAAAACTGTCGGCGGAGATAACCCTTCGCGCGGAGCTGGGCGCGCAGGTTGATCTCGGCATTTTGCGCCCGACGGCGGTGTTTGGCGCAGGCGGGCAAAACCTGCTCAAGCTGGCCGAAGGCATCGCCGGCGGTTCGGTACTCAAGCGCCGCGTGTTGCGGTTTCTGCATGGCCGACGCGCTCTGCATTTGGTCAGCGTGCATGAGGTGGTGGCGGCGATCATGTTTCTTGCTTCCCTTGATCGCCCTCTGGCCGGGCAGGTGTTTCTGGTCGCTGCCGACGACCAACACGCCAACAACTATCAGGCCGTGGATGCACTCTTAGCGGCGGCGATGGGTAAGCCTGTGCTCAGCTCATCCGCCAGGCTACCCGGTGCGCTGCTGAAATTTTTACTCCGCCTTGTGGGGCGTTCGCAGGCTGATCCTAATTTGATTTACGACGGTGCAAAGTTACGCAGCTGGGGGTTCGAGCCGCCGGTGGAATTCACGTCTGCGCTCCGGGAGTTTGCTGAGGCTTATATGAAGAATCGCGCCCGATGAAGGTCTTGCACGTGGCTGACGGCATTGATCCTTCTTCGGGAGGTGGCACTGCCGAGCGAACCTTTCAGCTCGCCAAGGCGCTTCAACGAGCAGGTGTCAGCTGCACGGTACTTTGCACTTCCGAAGGATTGGGCGCTAAACGCCATGCCGAGCTTGAGGGCATTCGCGTGGTGGCCGTGCGCTCACTCCTGCGTCGCTTTTTATTGCCCGCTATCTCCGGCAGACGCATCGCCGCGCTGGTGGCGGAGGCTGATGTCATTCATTTCACCGGTCATTGGAGCGTTCTGGGCGCTCGGGTTTGTCTGGCGGCGCTGCGGTTGAATAAGCCCTATGTGTATTGCCCGGCAGGCGCTTTACGCATCTTTGGCCGGTCGGTTTGGATCAAGCGGATTTATAACCGGGTCGTGGGCCGGCGCATCGTGAAAGGGGCGTCGCGGTGTTTTGCCGTGACGGAGTTGGAGCGCGAGCAGTTTCACGAGTACGGCGTGACTGATGAGCGCATCGTGCTTCTGCCCAATGGCGTCGATCCCGACAGCACCGCGGTGCCGGATGTCGTTTCTTTCAGGGCGCGATATGAATTGGATGGTAAGCAGGTCGTGCTGTTTCTAGGGCGGCTGAGTCCCATAAAAGGGCCTGATCTGTTGCTTGAGGCGTTCGCGGCGATTGCCGAACGTCATCCTGATGCGGTGTTGGTTTTTGCCGGCCCGGACGATTCGCTGGGTCTGCAACTCAGGGCGCAGGCCCGTGAAGTAGGGCTGTCCGAACGGGTGCGCTTTGTCGGTTTTCTAGCCGGTCAGGCGAAGCAGGATGCCCTGGCTGCAGCCGACTTGTTGGCCGTGCCCTCGCGCCGTGAAGCCATGTCGTTGGTGGCGTTGGAGGCGGGCCTGCAAGGCACGCCGGTCATGCTTACCGACCAATGTGGTTTTGACGAAGTGCAAGGCGCTGGCGGCGGTTTGGTAGTGGCTGCCCAGGTCGATGCGTTAGCAGCGGGGCTCGATCAACTGCTTGGCGAGCCACAAGCATTGCCCGTTTACGGCGAAAAATTGCGACAGCTGGTGTTGGCTCATTACACCTGGGATGTGCTGCTCGGTAGGGCTGGCCAGGTTTACGAACAACTCTCGGGCGTACCGTTTCAGCCGGCTTCGGCTCCAGTGAATAAGCAAAAGTGAGCCTGGCTTGAAAATCCTTATTTTGAGCCAGTACTTCTGGCCGGAAAGTTTCATCATCAACGACATCGTGCGCACGCTCGACGAGCAGGGGCACCAAGTGACCGTGGCCACGGGCAAGCCAAACTACCCGGACGGAAATGTGTTCGAGGGCTACCGCGCTTGGGGGCTTCAGCGCGAACGCTACCTCGACCGAGTCGATGTAGTGCGTGTGCCTCTCTGGCCGCGCGGGCAGGGCGGGGCGAAAAATCTGATACTCAACTACCTGTCTTTTGTCGTCGCCGGCTTGTTTTGCCTGCCCTGGATGCTGCGCAAGCTCGAGTTTGACGCCATCGTGGTATTCGCTCCGTCCCCGGTCACCCAAACGATTCCGGCGATTGCCTTGAAATGGATTAAAAAAGCCAAGCTGGCGTTATGGGTGCAAGACCTTTGGCCGGAAAGTCTCGCGGCGACTGGCTTCGTTAAAAACCCACACGCACTCAAAGCCGTTGGTTGGGTGGTGAAGCGTATTTATCACCATTGTGACTTGCTGCTCGTGCAATCCCGGTCGTTTATCGACTCGGTTGCGCACTACGCCGCTCGGGAAAAAATTCACTACTACCCCAACTCTATCGACGGCCAGCCGTCGACAGCCGAGGTCGCGCTAGCTCCTGAGCTGACGGAACTACTCGATTCGCATTTTTGCGTCGTGTTCGCCGGCAATCTCGGTACTGCGCAGGCGCTGGATACCTTAGTGCAGGCCGCCGTGCAGTTGCAGGACGATCCGCAAATTCGCTTGGTTCTGGTTGGCAGTGGCAGTCGCTTGGGTTGGTTACAGGCGCAAAAGCAGCTGCTCAATCTCGATAACTTGGCACTGCCGGGACGCTTTCCGATGGAGGCTATGCCGGCAATATTCGCGCGGTCTTCAGCGTTATTGGTCTCGCTCACCAACGAAGACATTTTTTCCAAGACTATTCCCAGTAAAGTTCAGTCCTATCTGGCCTCGGGGCGGCCGATTATTGCGTCGCTTAATGGCGAAGGCGCCCAGGTCGTGGAAGAAGCGAGCGCGGGATTCACCTCGGCAGCGGAACAGGTATTGCCTTTGGTCGCCAATATTCGGCGAATGAAAGCGCTCACGAAGGGCGAGCAAGACGCGATGGGACAATCAGGGAGAGAGTATTTTGAAGCAAATTTCAAAATGGATATGCAGGTGTCCCGTTTGGTTAACCTCCTTGGAGCGTAAGTTCTCGCTCCGCCGTTTTCTCGGGCCAAGCCGAGCAGCGAGCGTATGAGCCTGATCGTGTTTCCATTCGCCTTCATGGCCAATACGTTTGCCATGATGTTGGTGATGATTGGCTTGAGTGTGTTTGGCAAGCCGGAGCTGGCTGCTGATTTTGGTCTGATTCATGGCGCTACCGTGGCCATGTTTTATGCCTTTTCGGGCAATGCCCGAAGCCTGATATTGGGCGAGTCGGGGAAGATAAACGCGGCGCAGATTCTTCGTCTGCGCTTGATCATGCTCGTGCCCCTCGCGGTGTTGGCTTTTGTATTAAGCATCGGCGTTGTCGCCTTGAGCTGGGGGTTTGTTTTACTCCTCGTGTTGCGCCGGGCGTGCGAATGGGTGGCTGAGATCTTTCTCGGTGAACAGGAGTTACATCATCACCGGCGCGCCGCCGCGCTGTTCGCGCTGGTGCAAGGCGCGCTGAGCGCACTGCTGCTGTTGGCCCTGGTCCACGGCGGGCTAGAGGTGTTTCCGGTTCTGCTGATCTGGGCTATCTCGCCGCTATTCGGCAGTTTTGATGCCCAATTGGCCAAACGCTGCTTGGCTCGGACGGTAAGTCTGGTAGGCGCGGTGAAAGTGTTGATGCCACATGTGGGCTCGACGGCCATCATCGGCGTATCGGTGTATGTGTTTCGCTTATTTATCCTGTTAATTGCCGGCAAAGAAGAAACCGGTGATTTGTTCGCCAGTTTCGCAATGGGCGGAATTTTAGGCGCCGTTTTTTCTCAAGCACTTGGACCGACGATGGTTCGCCGCACCAACAATATGGGCGGTGGGCGTCTTAACCGGGTGTTTGGCAAGATCATGATTGGCTCCGCGCTGTTAGGACTCGTGCTGATCGTTGCTGTGAGCATTGCGCCCACGTCGCTGCAATGGACAAATAAAAGCCCGTTGTTCTGGCTCGCGGTAGGCTGTTCGCTCCTGGGCGGGCTGGTGATGGTACTGGCGCAGCGAATTCGTCTGGAGATCCTACAGAGCAGTGGGGGAGACGACGTCTTCGGTTCAGATATGCTTGCCAATTTGCTGCTGGTTTCAAGCATTCCGTTTTTCTATTACATTGCCGGGCCAACGTCGTTGGCGGCGCTGTATCTATTTGGAGCTGTACTTTCCCTAGGCTTTTACATGAGCGAACGGGAAGGATTATTAGGGAAGATAAAAATGTTCAAGGCGCATGAGCACCGCGTGCTGATTGTGTTGGCGATGTTGCTGTTTGTTCCGGTGTTTTTTCAGTTAAGCGCCGGACTGTACAGGACGGACATGCTTGGCGGCTCCGGGGGCAGCTTGGCGCTCCTGCCTATCCCGATATCGGTGTTTGCTTGTTACGGTGGCATCGTACTGCTAGGGAAATATTCCCAGGCCAGACTTTCCCTCACTTTCCTGTTTTTTGTTTTCATCTCCATGCTGCTGACGACCGCACTGTTAGTCGGCAGTGAGGGCAGCTATCAGGGCGCGAAGTTCATCTTGCTCGTGCAATTCATGCTGCCAATGTTCGCCTTGGTGTTAGGTCAACAATTTAGTGCGCGAGCGGGGGCCGCCAAGGCGATCCCAGACGTTATCTTTGTGACGCTAATGGTCTTTGTTTCATTGCAGCTGCTAGCCACTTATCTCAGCGGTGCCTTTACACTTTCGTCTTCAGTGTTTGTTTTTAAGATCTATCAGCATCTCCAGTATGTGTCCGTTATGTTTGCGGCCTTGTTTCTGGTCGCACTGTTTTCGCTTTTTGACAACGATAAACGTCGGCCCTGGCTTCTGCTGCTCGCTGCGGCGATGTCGATATATACACTGTTGTCAACTTCAATGCTCGGCACTGCCTTGCTGTTTGCGGGGCTCTTGGTCTTCTGCGTGCGTAACGTACTGTTGAAGCGCCATATTAAAACGTCGTTGTTCCTCGTGGTTCTCTCGTTGGGAAGTGCATTTGCGAGCTTCTTGTTTATTATCAAGGCCGAGTTTGTCCAATCCAAGCTGGGCGTATCCAGCGCAGGTGCATGGGAACACGCTCCGGCTAATGCTGTAGAACGACTCTCGTACTTACGTTTTTATCTAAGCGGTGTAGTAGAAAACGGGCAAAACTTCTTGCTGGGACACATGCAAGCCCCTGATCGGACGTTGTACCCCAGCGCGCATAACTATTATCTGGATCTGGTCTACAACTTCGGCTTTGTCGCCTTGCTGCCTTTTCTGGCGCTTATCGGCTTTACCGTTTATTCCGTATTGCGGAACTTCGCAATGTTATGGCGGCGCCCCTATGTATTGAGCGTGGCAGGTGTCGTGCTGTTCCTGGTGCTGGTTGACAATGTATTCAAGGTCGGGATGCGTCAGCCTTATCCGGGCATTGTCACGTTCTTCTTTTGGGGCGTTTTACTAACAGCATTAAACTCGTTGCCTAAGGTAGATAAAAAGGTGGAGGCGCGCGAGCTACCGCATCAGTGAATGCCGAAATTGCTTGGGCGGCATCGCTGTTTGTTTAGGCAAAATTATAACTATTAATTAATAAATGTAACCGTGGATAGATATGAACTGGAACGTTGTTGTAAGAACAATATGGTTGCTCGTGATGCTGGGTATTTCTGTAATCGGTGCTGTTGCGACAGCCGAATATCAAGGTAATGCCTGGATTTATCTTCTTTTTACAGCCCTCTCCTCGATGGTTTTGTTTTTTGGTTTTGGTCCGAAGGCGATTTTCTTCGATGGTTTCATCGGCGTGCTGCTCTGGATTGGTTTCTGGTTGAAGTTCAGCGTGCGGACAGCTTTTTTTGACGGGCAATTTGCCATTCCTGTGGGTGCCTTCGATGGCTCCCCGGCGTCTTTAGATCAGACGTTGATAACGGTGTCTTTTGCGCTCGCGGCGATTTTGCTTGCGCGTTTTATCCGTCAACTTTTTTTCAGTTATCCGAACGCATTGCCGGATATCGCATACACAGGGTTGTACGCGTTTTACCGGCGCCACCGTGTGCTCGTGTTGGTGGCGTTTGTGCTGGGCGTGCTGGGCATTTGCGTCTCGAACGCCTGGTTCGGTATCTATCAGCGGGGGCTGGTCGCGAAAGTGAACCTGCCGTTCGGCTTGAATGGCGTGTATGCCTGGCTGCTGATGTTCGGGATGGCATCGGTTTCGGCGGTGCTATTGCGCTTTGAGTTTGAGCTGAACCGTGACCGTTATTGGATTGCCGTCACCATTGCCTTGCTGGAGACCACGCTGTCCAACATATCGTTGTGGAGCCGAGGCATGATTCTGAATGGCTCATCGCTGCTCTATGGTGCGATCTCTCAGTTCCGCCGAAGCGAACCGCGCATGCGCCTAGGATTGACGACGTTTGTAGGTATCGCGTTTGTAGTCTTTTTTGCAGCTTCAGTGCTCACTGTTAACTATCTGCGTGCGAACGCCTTTTATGCGGGCGCCTCAGAGGAACTGAGAAAGAACGCTGTTATGGAGCAGACATCGGCGCTTTTTCTGGACCGCTGGGTGGGTATTGAGGGGGTGATGTCGGTCGTAGGCGCTCCGGATAAAGGCTGGGCGGTTTTTCGTGAGGCTCTGCAGGAACGCTTCGATGAGGGCGCCAACGCGTTCTATGACCAAAAATTCATAGCCTCTCCCTACGATAATTCCCGCAACGATGCGCTGCATTTCGTTTCCTTGCCGGGCTATCTCGCGTTCCTCTACTATCCGGGGTCGATTTTATTTCTGGTCTGCGCGGTTTTCGCATTTTCCATCGTGGCCTCGATTTTCGAGTTTCTCGTCTATAAATTGGGCGGCAAGAATCTGGTTCTCTGTGCGCTTATTGCGCAGGTAATAGCATTTCGCTACACCAGTTTTGGTTATGTTCCGATCCAGAGTTACATGCTGTTTGGCTCGATTGTATTGAATGTTTTAATTCTTTTTTGCTTGGACAGAGTTTTGCGTTCGTTCTACAAAGTTTGAAACTTAAAGGGTAGTAAGTCATGGCTCGAGTTTTAGTATTGGGCGTTACCGGCATGCTCGGTAATGCAGTGTTCCGGGTGTTCAACGCAGATGCTCGGTTCGAAGTGTGGGGCACGCTGCGTAGCGGGGCGGCCCGTAGCCACTTTCCCGAGGCGAGCCATGCGCGACTGCGCACAGGTGTCGACGTGCTCGACCAGGACTCGCTCGTTGCGGCGCTGGCTGCCATCAAGCCGGATGTGGTGATCAACTGCGTCGGCCTGATCAAACAGTTGGCCGATGCCAAAGACCCGCTGACCGCGCTGCCTATCAACGCCATGCTCCCGCACCGCCTGGCGAAACTGTGCCAACTGGTCGGCGCGCGGCTTATCCACGTCAGTACTGATTGCGTATTTTCGGGCAGCAAGGGCGGGTATCTGGAGAGTGACGTTTCAGACGCTGAAGACCTTTATGGCAAATCCAAGTACATCGGTGAGCTGACCGATATGCCGCATGCCGTCACTTTGCGCACGTCGATCATTGGTCATGAACTGAACTCGAACTACGCGCTGATCGATTGGTTCTTGTCTCAGGAAGGCAGCGTAAAAGGTTTTTCGCGGGCGATTTTCTCCGGCCTGCCTACCGTCGAGTTGGCGCGCGTGATGAAAGACTTTGTTATTCCGCACACTCAGCTCAGCGGCTTGTATCATGTCGCCGCTGCGCCGATCGCCAAGCTGGATTTGCTGCGTTTGGTGGCCTCGCAGTATGAAAAGCAGATTGAGATCCGCGCCGACGATTCGTTGGTAATCGACCGGTCGCTAAATGGTTCGCGCTTTAGCGCCGCCACTGGCTACGTCGCACCTGCTTGGCCCGAGCTTATTCGGGTGATGCACGCCGACAGCTAACTCATTTTAGGTTGCGCCTCGCTCCCGGCATTTAACGCGTCGGGAGCGGGGCCGTATTGATCGTTTATTCGCGTGTTCGTTTGGCGACACGCTCATGCTCTGGAAGGTTTTATGTTCGACGACAAGGTGTTGATGATTACCGGGGGAACGGGTTCTTTCGGCCACACGGTACTCAAACGGTTTCTCAATACCAACGTGCGCGAAATCCGGATTTTCAGCCGCGACGAGAAAAAACAGGAAGACATGCGCATCGCCCTGGCCAACGACAAGGTCAAGTTCTACATCGGTGATGTGCGCAACTACGACAGCCTGGCCCAGGCCATGGTAGGCGTCGATTACATCTTCCACGCCGCCGCTCTGAAGCAAGTGCCCTCGTGCGAGTTCTACCCGATGGAAGCGGTGCGCACCAACGTCCTTGGCACTGAGAACGTGCTGAACGCGGCCATCGCCACGGGCGTGAAAAGGGTCGTGGTGCTGAGTACCGACAAAGCGGTTTACCCCATCAATGCCATGGGTATTTCCAAGGCCATGGCGGAAAAACTCATGGTCGCCAAGTCGCGCATGATCCCGGCGAACGGCCCGGTGATTTGCGCGACGCGTTACGGCAACGTCATGGCCTCACGCGGCTCGGTTATCCCGCTGTTTGTGGAGCAGATGCGTTCGGACGAACCGCTCACCGTTACCGACCCCGACATGACGCGATTCCTGATGTCCCTCGAAGACTCGGTTGATTTGGTGCTGCACGCCTTCGAACACGGTCAGCAAGGCGATCTGTTTATCCAGAAGGCGCCGGCGTCCACGGTGGGTGATCTGGCCCAGGCGCTGAAAGAGCTGTTCGGCAAAACCAATACCGTCAAAGTCATCGGCACCCGTCACGGCGAAAAACTGTACGAGTCGCTGGTTTCGCGCGAAGAAATGGCCAAGGCCGAAGACATGGGCCGCTACTACCGCATTCCGGCTGATAACCGCGACCTGAACTACAAGAAGTATTTCGTCGAGGGCGAGCAGCGAATCTCCGAGCTGGACGATTACACCTCGCATAACACCGAGCGCCTGGATGTGGCGGGCATCAAGACGTTGCTGCTGAAACTGGATTACATCAAGGACGAACTCAATGCTTAAGGTTATGACCCTGGTCGGCACGCGCCCTGAGCTGATCAAAATGAGCCGGGTGATCGCCGAGTTGGACCGGCAGGTTCAGCATGTGCTCGTGCATTCCGGCCAGAACTACGATTACGAACTCAACCAGGTCTTTTTCGATGACCTGGAAATTCGCAAGCCGGACCACTTTCTGGGTGCGGCAGGCGAAACAGCGGCTCAGACCATCGCCGAGGTGATCGCCAAATCCGACGCCATCTTCGAACTCGAAAAACCTGATGCATTGCTGCTCTACGGCGACACCAATACCTGCTTGGCGGTGATTGCCGCCAAGCGTCGCAAGATTCCGGTGTTCCACATGGAAGCGGGCAATCGCTGTTTCGATCAGCGCGTGCCGGAAGAGCTGAACCGTAAGGTTCTGGATCACCTCAGCGACATCAACATGGTGCTCACCGAGCACGCGCGCCGCTATTTGATCGCCGAAGGCATTCGCCCGGAAACCATCATCAAAACCGGCTCGCACATGCAGGAAGTGCTGGAGTACTACAAGCCCAAGATCGACCAGTCCGATGTGCTGGCCCGTACCGGTCTGGAGCAGGACAAGTTTTTTGTCGTCAGCGCCCATCGTGAAGAAAACGTCGATACGCCGGATAACCTGCGAGACCTGCTCGGCAGCTTGCGCGCCCTGGCTGATCAGTACGGTTTCCCGTTGATCGTCTCGACTCACCCGCGCACGCGCAAACGCCTTGAAGCCCTGGGTGAGTCGCTGGATCACCCGTTGATTCGCTTTGTGAAGCCGTTCGGCTTGCTGGATTACATCAAGCTTCAGCAGTCCGCGTTCTGTGTGCTCTCGGACAGCGGCACTATTACTGAGGAAGCTTCGCTGCTGAATCTTCCGGCCGTCACCTTGCGTAATGCCCACGAGCGTCCTGAGGGCATGGACCAAGGCACGCTGATCATGAGCGGTCTCAAGCACGACTCGGTGCTCGATGCCGTGCGCGTGGTGACCAGCCAGCATTCGCGTGAGCGTCGGGCGATTCCGGTGGTGGCCGATTATGAAGGCGGCCCGGTGTCGCTGCAGGTTGTGCGCGTGGTGCTCAGTTACACCGATTACATCAACCGCACCGTGTGGCGCAAAGACTAAGCCTGGTTATGAATGTCTTATTAACCGGAGCAAGCGGCTTTGTGGGACGCGCGGTGCAGGAGCGCTTGTTGGCTGACGGCGTTCACCAGGTTCGCGCGGCATTTCGCGTGCTTCCTACGTCAACTCCGGATCGGCTTCAGGTGTGCCATGCGCCTGACCTCGGTCCGCAAGGCGACTGGCGTGAGGCGTTGTCGGGTATCGATGCGGTGATTCACTGTGCGGCCCGCGTGCACGTGATGCATGAGCAGAACGACGATCCGTTGGAAGCGTTTCGCCGCGTTAACGTGGCCGGCACCTTGCAGCTCGCTCGCCAAGCGGTAGAGGCGGGCGTTCGGCGCTTTATCTACCTCAGCTCCATCAAAGTGAACGGCGAGATGACCCGACCGGGCCAGCCTTTCCGTGCCGATGATCCTGCCACCGCAACCGACCCCTACGGCATTTCCAAATGGGAAGCCGAGGAGGGCCTTTTCGCGCTCGCCCGTGACACAGGGTTAGAAGTGGTGGTGGTTCGACCGCCCTTGGTTTACGGCCCGGATGTGCGCGCGAATTTTCTGAGCATGATGAATTGGCTCAAAAAGGGCGTGCCGTTGCCGTTCGGTGCAATCCGAAATCAGCGCAGTTTGGTCGCCTTGGGCAATTTGGCGGACTTGCTGCGCGTGTGCCTGGATCATCCTGCTGCTGCGGGCCAACGGTTTCTGGTCAGTGATGGCGACGACCTTTCCACGTCTGAGTTGCTGCGCCAGTTGGGCGTTGCGCTGCGACGTCCAGCCAGGCTCGTGCCGGTGCCTCAGGCTTGGCTTGAAATGGCGGCTCGGGTTCTTGAGCGTGACGATATCGGCCGTCGGCTGTGCGGATCGCTGCAAGTGGATATCGCAAAAACCCGTACGCTGTTGAATTGGACTCCACCGTTAACCGTGGAGCAGGCCCTGGCGCTGACCGCCACGCGCTTTTTGGATAGCCAAAGCCGATGAATATTTCTGTTGTATTGGTGGTGGTGGCTATCGCCTCGTTGTCACTGACCTGGGCGGTTCGCCGTTATGCCCTAGCCGCCAGCGTATTGGATATTCCCAACGCGCGAAGCTCCCACACCCAACCGACCCCACGCGGTGGCGGCGTGGCGATAGTGCTGAGTTTTCTCGTCGCGCTGCCACTGTTGGCGTGGCTCGCCGGCCTCGGTTGGTCGGCGGTTTGGGCCATGGTCGGCGGCGGTGGTTTGATTGCACTGGTAGGTTTTCTGGACGACCACGGGCACATCGCGGCGCGCTGGCGATTGCTTGCCCATTTCAGTGGGGCCGTCTGGGCCCTGGCCTGGCTCGGTGGCGCGGCGCCCTTTACGGTGTTTGGCGCCACCTTCGACCTCGGCTGGATCGGCCATGGCCTGGCGGTTTTCTACCTGGTGTGGCTGCTCAATCTATTCAATTTCATGGATGGCATCGACGGCATCGCCGGGGTGGAAGCGGTCACCACGTGTGCCTCGGGGGCATTGTTGTATGCGGTGCTAGGGCGCTCCGACCAAGCGCTGATTCCGCTGCTGCTGGCCATCGCCAGCGCCGGTTTCCTGTACTGGAATTTCCCGCCGGCAAAAATTTTCATGGGCGATGCCGGTAGCGGTTTTCTAGGGTTGATGCTGGGCGTTTTGTCGCTGCAGGCCGCCTGGGTATCGCCGCCGTTGTTTTGGGCTTGGCTGATTCTGATGGCGGTATTCATTGTCGACGCCACCTGGACACTGCTGCGACGCCTGGTTCGCGGCGACAAAGTGTACGAGGCGCACCGCAGTCACGCGTATCAATACGCCGCGCGCCTTCATGGTCGGCACTTGCCCATCACGCTGGCGGTGCTGGTGATTAACCTGGCTTGGTTGCTGCCATTGGCCCTTCTGGTGACCACGGGCGCGCTGGATGGCGTGCTGGGCTTTGCGCTGGCGAGCGCACCGTTAATCTATCTGGCGATTCGCTACCATGCCGGGAAGCAAGAGTAATGAATACTATGGACGCAAGTGATCAGGGACGGACGTAACGTGGTGAGTCGCGAAGTAAAAAAACATATTCCGATGCGTGATCGCCTGGTAGGGCTGCGGCGTCGCTACAAGCGCCTTTTGCAAATAGCGGCCGACATCGTGCTGGTATGGGCGTCCCTGTGGCTGGCCTTTGTCGTGCGCCTGGGCATCGAGCGCCCAATCGACCCGTTCGGTGACTATGCGTGGTTGTTCTTGATCGCACCGATCATTGCCATCCCCGTTTTTATTCGGCTCGGTATGTACCGGGCGGTGATGCGTTATTTCGGTAACGAAGCGCTTGTCGCGATCTTCAAGGCGGTGTCGTTGTCGGCGCTGGTGTTGGGCGTTTACATCTACCTGTATCGCGCCGAGGTCTTGGTTCCGCGTTCGCTGGTCTTCAACTATTGGTGGCTTAGCCTGCTGATGATCGGCGGCCTACGTTTGTTCATGCGCCAGTATTTCCTTGGCGATTGGTTGCTGGCCGGGCAGCACGTGCCGTTTCTGCGCCAGGACGATGGCCTGTCGAAAGTCGCCGTGTATGGCGGCGGTGCGGCGGGCAATCAGCTGGTTGCGGCGTTGCGCATGGGCAAGGGCATGCGCCCGGTGGCTTTTATCGATGACGACGAGGGCATCGCCAACCGTGTGGTTGCCGGCCTCAAGGTTTACACCTCGCGCAATATTCAGTTGATGATCGAGGAAACCGGCGCGCAAGAGGTGCTGCTGGCGATTCCGTCGGCGTCACGTTCGCGGCGCCGCGAGATTTTGGCGGCATTGGAAGCCTACCCGGTGCATGTGCGCACAGTGCCGGGCTTTATGGACTTGGCCAGCGGGCGCGTGAATGTCAGTGACTTGCAGGAGGTGGATATCGCCGACCTGCTGGGACGCGACCCTGTGCCGCCGCGCGCGGATTTGTTTGAGCGCTGCATCCGCAATCAGGTGGTCATGGTCACCGGAGCGGGTGGTTCCATTGGGTCGGAGTTGTGCCGTCAGATTCTGGTCTCCGCGCCCATGGCATTGGTGCTGTTTGAGCACAGCGAGTACAACCTTTACAGCATCCAGAGCGAGCTTGAAGGGCGTATTCGCCACGAGGGATTGAGCATCAAGCTCATACCGATTCTGGGCTCAGTGCGCAGTCCGGAGCGCTTGCTCGACGTGATGCGTACGTGGAGCGTGAACACGGTTTACCACGCTGCGGCGTACAAACATGTGCCGATCGTTGAGCACAACGTGGCCGAGGGCGTATTGAACAATGTGTTCGGCACGCTGCAAACGGCCCAGGCGGCAATGCAGGCGGGCGTGGAACATTTTGTGCTGATTTCCACTGACAAGGCGGTGCGTCCTACCAATGTGATGGGCAGTACCAAACGCCTGGCGGAAATGACACTGCAGGCCCTCAGTGCTGAAAAGCAGCCGGTGTTGCTGGGCTCGAAAAACGCTCAGGCCAACAGAACGCGTTTCACCATGGTTCGTTTCGGCAATGTGCTGGGCTCGTCCGGCTCGGTGATTCCATTATTCCGCGAGCAGATAAAACGCGGCGGGCCCATCACGGTGACCCACCCCAACATCACCCGCTATTTCATGACCATCCCCGAGGCCGCGCAGTTGGTTATTCAGGCGGGCTCAATGGGGCAGGGCGGTGACGTGTTTGTGCTGGATATGGGCTCGCCGGTGAAGATCGCCGAACTGGCGGAAAAGATGGTGCATTTGTCCGGGCTGACGGTGCGCAATGAGGGCAATCCCCACGGCGACATCGAGATTGAGTTCACGGGCCTGCGCTCGGGTGAAAAGCTGTATGAAGAGCTGCTGATTGGCGACAACGTCAGCCCAACCGAGCACTCGATGATCATGCGAGCCAACGAAGAACACCTGCCCTGGGTGGTTTTCAAAGACGTGTTGGATGCGATCTTTCTGGCGGTCGAGCGTGACGATTATGAGCGAGTGCGAGAATTGCTCCGCGAGCACGTTAGCGGTTACCTACCAGAATGCGAAATCGTTGATTTGATTCATAAAAAGCGCCTGGAAACGCCCGCGCCGGGTGATTTGACACTCCACTGAGGCTGCCTCTAAGTTGGCCACCGCAGGGCGTATCGCGCCCTGCGTTACCCACTTAAGGAGCTTGATTATGCGTATCGGATACGTCTCTTCTCTGCTGTTTGCCACCCTCACGTTGTTCTCTGCCGGCACCTTTGCCGCTGAGCCAGTCAAAACCGAGCCCACCCAACCTGTTGCTTCTCAGCCGCTCAAAGCGCCTGAGGCGGGAACCGTCAACCTGAATACGGCCGACGCGGAAACGTTGCAGCAAGACCTCATCGGTATTGGTCAGGTCAAGGCGAAAGCGATCATCGACTATCGCGACGCCAACGGACCGTTTACGTCGGTAGACGAGTTGCTGGAAGTGAAGGGAATTGGCGCAGCAACCCTGGAGAAGAATCGCGCGAAGTTGAGCGTCGCCAACTAAGCGTTAAGCGGGAAATAAAAGAAGGCCGATCTCAGATCGGCCTTCTTTGTTTTCGGAGATAAAAAAGGGCGGCTTATAGCCGCCCTTTTTTGCGCCGTGGCGATTAACCGCGAGCTTGCAAGGCCGCGATGCGATCTTCCAGCGGCGGGTGGGTCATGAACAGGGCTTTCAGGCCGCCTTTCACGCCACCGTTGATACCGAACGCGGTCAGGGTCTCAGACATGTGCACCGGCACGCCCTGTTCGGAGCGCAGACGCTGCAGGGCGCCGATCATCGCGCTGGTGCCGGCCAAGCGAGCACCGGCTTCGTCGGCGCGAAATTCCCGGCGACGCGAGAACCACATAACGATGACGCTGGCCAGAATGCCCAAGACCATTTCGGCGAAGAACGTGGCGATATAAAAACCGATGCCGTTGCCTTCTTCGTTCTTGAGCAGAACCTTGTCGACGAAGTTGCCGAAGATCCGCGCGAAGAACATGACGAAGGTGTTCACCACGCCCTGAATCAGTGCCAGGGTCACCATGTCGCCGTTGGCAACGTGGCCAATTTCGTGGGCCAGTACGGCTTTCACTTCATCTGGCGAGAAACGCTCCAGCAGGCCCTGGCTAACGGCGACCAAAGCGTCGTTGCGGTTCCAGCCGGTGGCGAAGGCGTTGGATTCGTACGCCGGGAAAATGCCCACTTCCGGCATTTTGATACCGGCGTTGCGCGACAGCTCTTCCACGGTTTGCAGCAGCCACTGTTCGTGACGGGTGCGCGGTTGGCTGATGATTTGAGTGCCGGTGCTCATCTTCGCCATCCATTTGGACAGGAACAACGAGACCAGGGAACCGGCAAAACCGAACACGGCGCAGAAGACCAGCAGGCTGGTGTAATTCTGGCCAGTGAAGCGGTCCACCCCGAGCAGTTTGAGGGTGATGCTGGCGATTAACAGAACCGCCAGGTTGGTGGCCATGAACAACAGAATGCGCATCATGGTGTAAGGCTTCTCCTTTGAGCTAAGACGTTCGACTAGTGCGGGGTATATAAGGGCGGCCCCCCGCGCTATACAACTCGGCGACTATTTCAAACTGTGTCGTTTGCGCCGGTCAGCGTGCTGGTAAACAGCAGGCGGGTGAGGCGTGCAATGCGCTCGCTGTGCTGCTGTTGCAACGCCTCTCGCAGTTGGTGGGCGAGGGTGGAGTGCACGCGGCGAACACTGGGTGGCAAAGCATCGCCATCGGCCACGGCATGGGGAACGCCGCGTGACAGTCGCAGGAAACCTTTTTCGCTCAGCACCGCCTGGTCGAGCGCGTCGTAATGAATGGTCGACTCGTAGCGCAAATAGCCTTCATCAGCCAGCCACAGCAGGGCGCCGAGGCACGCTTGATGACGCTTGCTGGGCAGGCCGAATTCGTCCGCTTCTTCGCGGCCGATCAGGTCTTCGACGTACAGGCCCACCTTGCGCGGGAAGGCCTGGTACAGCAGCAGGAGGCCTGCTGCGGCATCTTTATAAAAGTCGTCGATTTGCAGGTCCATGGCGGCTTATTGGCTGTAGGTTTTGAGGAAGTTTCCAATGCGCCCGATGGCCTGGTCGAGGTCGTCAAGACGGGGCAGGGTGACCACGCGGAAGTGGTCTGGCCATGGCCAGTTAAAGGCGGTGCCTTGTACCACCAGCAGCTTTTCCGAGAGCAACAAGTCGAGTACGAACTTCTCGTCGTTGTGGATCGGGCAGACTTTCGGATCGATTTTCGGGAAGGCATACAGCGCGCCCATCGGCTTCACGCAGCTGACGCCGGGGATGCTGTTGAGCAGTTCCCAGGTGCGATTGCGTTGCTCCAACAGCCGACCTTGCGGCAACACCAAGTCATTAATGCTTTGGTAGCCGCCCAGCGCGGTTTGGATCGCGTGTTGGCTCGGCACGTTGGCGCACAGGCGCATGTTGGCGAGGATGTCGATGCCTTCGATGTAGCTTTGGGCTTTTTGCTTTGGCCCGGAAATGGCCACCCAACCGGAGCGGAAGCCGGCGACGCGGTACGACTTCGACAGGCCATTAAAGGTCAGGCACAGCACGTCCGGCGCGAGCGAGGCGGTGGAGATGTGCACGGCCTCGTCGTAGAGAATCTTGTCGTAGATTTCATCGGAGAACAGCACCAGGTTGTGCTGGCGAGCCAGCTCGACCATGCCTTCGAGCACTTCTTTGGAGTACACGGCGCCGGTGGGGTTGTTCGGGTTGATGATGACCATGGCCTTGGTGTTCGGCGTGATCTTGGCCTTGATGTCGTCCAGGTCTGGCCACCAGTTGGCCTGCTCGTCGCACAGGTAGTGCACCGGATTGCCACCGGCCAGGCTCACGGCGGCGGTCCACAGCGGGTAGTCGGGCGCGGGAATCAGCACTTCATCGCCGTTGTTGAGCAAGGCTTGCATCGACATCACGATCAGCTCGGACACGCCGTTGCCGAGGTAGATATCTTCGATGCCAACGCCTTCAACTTGCTTCTGCTGGTAGTACTGCATCACTGCTTTGCGGGCGCTGAACAGGCCTTTGGAGTCGCTGTAGCCTTGGGCGGTGGGCAGGTTGCGGATGACGTCCTGAAGAATTTCTTCCGGTGCTTCAAAACCGAACGGCGCCGGGTTGCCGATGTTCAGCTTGAGGATGCGATGGCCTTCCTCTTCCAGGCGTTTGGCGTGCTTGAGCACGGGCCCGCGAATGTCATAGCAGACGTTGGCGAGCTTGTTCGATTTGCTGACCTGCATGTGAGCGTCCTGAGTAAAGCGCTGACCCGAGACTGGGCAACGTGGCTTGGCAGCCTGTAACGCGGATGACAGACTGGCGTCTAAACACCTGTCTGCCGGACCTTGAAGTGCGGCAATCATACGTGTGGCCCGAACCTGGGAAAAGGTACAGGCCGGGCTTTTTTCAGCCAATGAGGTGACCCCATGGACAAGCTTGAAAAACCGCTGGACGCCTGGCGCGAGGAGCTCTCGGACGAGCAGTTCCACGTTTGCCGCATGGGCGGTACCGAGCGTGCCTTCACCGGCAAATACCACGACGATAAAACCCCTGGCGTCTATCACTGCGCGTGCTGCGGCGCGGCGTTGTTCGACTCCGAAGCGAAGTTCGATTCCGGCACCGGCTGGCCGAGCTATTACCAGCCAGCATCGAACGCGGCGATCGCCAGCAAGGATGACTTCAGCCACGGCATGCACCGTATTGAAGTGACCTGCGCCAAGTGCGACGCGCACCTTGGGCATCTGTTTCCTGATGGTCCGCCACCTACCGGGATGCGCTATTGCATCAACTCGGCTTCGTTGAAGTTGGAGCCGAGGTAGGGCGCTGATTTGTAGGAGCGGCTGGGCGGCATTCCGAAGCCGCGGTGCGTCGAAGAGCATCGCGGCTAAAGCCGCTCCTACAGGGCCGAGAGTTGTGTTTATTTAAATTGCACACAATTCAATTGTTAACTATCTTGTCGCTCGACCTATCCCTTTCGCGGAGCCCGCACCCATGAGCGACACCCTGTTCAGCATTCCCGCTACCACCATCAAAGGTGAGCAGAAAACCCTGGCCGACTTCGGCGGCAAGGCTGTTCTGGTGGTGAACACCGCCAGCAAATGCGGCTTCACTCCGCAATACAAAGGTCTGGAAGAGCTGTGGCAGACCTATAAGGATCAAGGCCTGGTGATTCTCGGTTTCCCCTGCAACCAGTTCGGCAAGCAAGAGCCGGGCAACGAAGGTGCCATCTCCGAGTTCTGCGAGCTGAACTTCGGCGTGAGCTTTCCCCTGTTCAAGAAGATCGACGTCAATGGCGCCGACGCCCATCCGTTGTTCGTGCAACTGAAAAAGCGCGCACCAGGTCTGCTCGGCAGCCAGGGCGTTAAGTGGAATTTCACCAAGTTTCTGATTGGCAAAGACGGCCAAGTGGTGAAGCGTTTTGCTCCGCTGACCAAGCCCGAAGAGCTGACCAGCGAGATCGAAGCGCTGCTCAAGTGAGCCTGGGTCGATGAGCCAACACGATGTTCTTCCAACGGCACCGCAGCTGGACGCCGCCACCGCGCTGCAGCTCGACAAGCAGCTGTGCTTCAAGCTGTACGCCGCCTCGCGCGCGGTGATTCGCGGCTACAAGCCGATGCTTGACCAGCTCGGGCTCACCTACCCGCAATACCTGGCCATGCTGGTGTTGTGGGAATGGCAGCAAACCCCGCCTGAGCAGCCGACGGTGAAGGCGCTCGGCGAGCGATTGCTGCTGGATTCCGGCACGCTCACGCCGTTACTCAAACGCCTGGAGCAGTTGGGCTTGGTGGTCCGGCAGCGCAGCGCTCGGGACGAACGCGAAGTGCATTTGGCCCTTACGGCTGAAGGCTTGGCGTTGAAGGCGCAGGTGCTGCCGCTCAAGCAGCGATTGCTGTGCGAAAGCGGGCTGGACCTAAATGAACTCGATGGCCTGCGCGAGCAGTTGGGCGGCTTGCTGGATCGTTTTATGACAGCGCCGTAGCGGGCAGCCATTGGTTGAGCAGGGCGAGCAATTCATCACGGCGGAACGGCTTGGCCAAGTAGTCGTTCATGCCGGCGGCCCTGCAGCGCTCGCGCTCGTCGGGCAGGGCGTTAGCTGTCAGCGCAATAATCGGCAAGTCGCTCCAGCGGGGCTGCTGGCGGATGCGCCGAGTGGCTTCATAGCCATCCATCACCGGCATGTTGCAGTCCATCAGCACCAGGTCGATGGCCTCGCGTTCCAATACCTCAAGCGCCTCCACACCATTGATAGCCAACAGCACCTCGCAGCCGGCTTTGCTCAGCATGCCTTTGGCCACCAGTTGGTTCACGGCGTTGTCTTCCACCAGCAGCACACGCTTTTGCTCCAAGGGCATCGGCGCGTTCGCGGGCGCTGGCGTGGAGACGGGCTCGCCGCCCGGTTCAAGAGAACGCTGTAAGGCTTTGTGCAGGGCGGCACGCGACAGCGGGCGCGGCAACTGCAGCACCGGCGCCAAGCTGGTGGCGAGGTCGCTGGGTAGAAAGCTGCCATAGGCGCTGATAAACAGCACCGTGTGGGCGAAGTGCTCGCGCAGGTTGGCCAGTTCTTCTGCGCGGTCGGTAATCACCAGGTCGGCGCTTTGCAGCGGTGGCGCCAAGCAGTCATCCAGGCGCTGATAGCTCAGCCCCCAACCCGGCAGAACCGTTTGCAGCAGCTCGGCCAAACCGGTCTGGGCCCCGCACAGCCCTACGACCCGCCCGCTCAGCGCCGGCAGCAAGGCCGGTGGTGCGGCCGCGGCCAGCGGCAGCTCAACGCAGAATTCGCTGCCCGCGCCCAACACCGATTTCAACGTCAGCTTGCCGTGCATGGCTTCACAGAGTTGGCGGGTAAGCGCCAGCCCCAGCCCAGTGCCGCCGTATTGCCGGGTGATGGTGACGCCGGCCTGGGCGAAGGGTTGGAAAATGCGCGCTTGGGCGTCTTCGGCGATACCGATGCCGCTGTCGGTCACGGTAATGCGGATGCCGGGGTCGGTGAAGGCGATGCGGATGTCGACGCGGCCGTTGTGGGTGAATTTCAGGGCGTTGGAAAGCAGGTTGCTGACAATTTGCCGAACCCGCGTCGGGTCGCCGAGCAGCAGGGCAGGCAGGCGCGGGTCGATCAGGCAGGTCAATTCAACATTGGCGGCGGCGTTTTGCGAGAGCAGGTTGGCGGTGTCTTCCACCAGTGTGGCGAAGTCGAACGGAATCGACTCCAGCTCCAGTTGCCCCGCTTCGAATTTGGACAAATCCAGGATGTCGTTAAGCAACTCCACCAGCACCTTGCCGGAGTTGTGGGCGATGCTCAGTTGTTGCCGTTGTTCGGCGCTCAGCGGGCTGTCCAGCGCCAACCCGAGCATGCCCAGCAGGCCATTGAGCGGCGTGCGGATTTCGTGACTCATGTTGGCCAGAAACGTGGCGCGGGCCAGGGCCATTTGGTTCGCGCGGGCACGGGCGCTTTCCAGTTCCTGGTTGGAGAGGGTCAGGCGGGTATTGCTGGCTTTGAGTTCGTTGGTGCGTGCCGAAATGATGTTTTCCAGCTCGCCCAGGTACTGCGTGAGTTGGTCTTCGGCTTTGCGCCGGTGCTCGACTTCCTCCGACAAACTCGACAGTTGCTGGTTGGTCACGTCGACCAAAATGCCGATTTCATCGTTTTCATGGCCAGACGGGCAGGGCAGCTTCTGCCGGGTTGGCCGGCGCAGGTCGCGGGCGCTGATGGCTTGAATCACGTCGGTGAGCGGCTTGGTCAGCATGAAATAAAACACCACCAGCAAAATCATCGACAGCAGCAGGCTATAGGCGAAGCCGCTCAGCAGCGTGACCAGCGCGCGTCGTAGAAAATTGCTGCCAAAGGCGAAGGTGTCGACTTCAAGGCGCAGCAGGCCGATGGTTTCGGTGGGCGAATGGTTAACGAATAGCGGGTCTTCGAAATGACGGCTCTGGCCGAACAGCCGGTCGCTGAACATCCGATAGGGGCTGTTGATGCGCGAGCGGGTGGCGCTGGCCAGGCTGGTGCCGGTGTCGTCGATGATTTGCGCGTTGATCACAGCGGGTGAGCGCAGCAGGCCGGCGACCAGTTCCTGCGCCAGTTCGGTGTCGATGTTGTAGGCGATGCGCGTCGCCGGGTTATGGCTGATCTCCAACAGCGCGCGTATCTCGCGGTTGATCGAGGCGTCTTCGCTGGCATAATCGCTGCTCACCTGCAGCAGGCTGAGCAAGGTGCCGAGGATCAACGCCACGAGAACCGTCAGGCTGGCCTGTTTGAACGACAGGCGATGGGTGAGCGTTATATCCATAAGGTCGTGAACCAGCCTCGTCTCTGAGCATTGGGCAAGCATAGCTGAATAGATTTGCTGCTTGCCCGGCCCACATTGAGTTTCCCTTCGCAAAAAAGGAGTAAATCGTGGACTCCCGTTTGAATGCCTTTCTGGAGCGTGCCGACGCGGTGTTGGCGCGCCTCGACCCGTTGTTGCCGACCTTGCGTGTTGAGGTGGACTGGTCGCAGACCGTCGCCGCGCGCTGGCATCGCGAAGGCCGTGGCGGCTATTTGCAGCCGCTGGAAGTCAGCCTCGACTTGCGCCTGACCGACCTGATCGGCGTCGACACCCAGCGCGATCACTTAGCCCGCAACACCCGCCAATTCGTCGCCGGCTTGCCCGCTAACCACGCCTTGCTGTGGGGCGCGCGTGGTACCGGTAAATCGTCGCTGGTGCGGGCGCTGTTGGCCGAGCTGGCGGGGCAAGGGCTGCGCTTGATCGAGATCGAGCGTGACTATCTGGCCGACCTGCCGCGCATTGTCGAGCTGATCGCCAAGCTGCCGCAGCGCTTCGTGTTGTTCTGCGATGACCTGTCGTTCGAAGCGGGCGAGGGCGACTACCGCGTACTCAAGAGCGTGCTCGACGGCTCGCTGGAGCGGGCGCCAGAAAACGTGCTGCTGTACGCCACCTCGAACCGCCGGCACTTGGTGCCGGAGAAAGAGAGCGACAACCTCGACAGCAAAATGGTCAACGGCGAACTGCACCCGAGCGAGGCGATTGAAGACAAAATCGCCCTGTCGGATCGCTTCGGTTTGTGGCTGTCGTTCTACCCGTTCACTCAGGAACATTTCCACGACGTGGTGCGCCACTGGATTGGTGTGTTGGCCAAGCAGGCCAACCTCGACTGGGCGTGGAGCGAAGAGCTCGGCGTACTTGCGGCCCGCTACGCCACCAGCCGTGGCAACCGTAACGGCCGTTGTGCCTATCAGTTCGCCCGCAATTGGGTGGGGCTGCAATTATTGGAGAAACAGTCGTGATCGATTTACAAAGCACCGGCGCTGGCCTGGAAGGCTACGGCCTGTTGACGGCGCAGCTGGAAGCACTGCTGGCGGATGAGCGCGACTTTGTCGCCAATGCCGCGCAATTTTCCGCGTTTCTTTATACCCAGCTGGACGACCTGAACTGGGCCGGCTTCTACCTGAATAAACAGGAACAGCTGGTGCTCGGGCCGTTCCAGGGCCAGGTGGCTTGCGTGCGCATTCCATTCGGCAAAGGCGTATGCGGCGCGGCGGCGGCCAGCCTGCAAACCCAGCGGGTGGAAGATGTGCACGCGTTTCCTGGGCATATCGCCTGCGACAGTGCGTCGAACAGTGAGCTGGTGGTGCCGTTGGTAAAAGAAGGGCGCTTGATCGGCGTGCTGGATCTGGACAGCCCGAAGCTGGCGCGCTTCAGTGAGGCGGATCAGCGTGGGATTGAAGCGTTGGCCGCGATATTTTTGCGGTTGACTGAGTGTTGAGCTGACGATGTGTTGGGCTTCGCTACGCTCAACCCAACCTACGGAGAAGTGATGTTCGCGTAGGTTGGGTTGAGCGCAGCGAAGCCCAACGCGATTAACGCCCAACAAAAAGCCCGGCATCGAGCCGGGCTTTTTGTTGGCGCTGAGAACACTCAGTCGTACATGTTCTTTTTCTTCCAGTCTTCGTCGCCCATCGAGCTGATGCCCTCGTTGAGCTCGTTTGTTTCGTCGGCCGCCGGCTTGTTGCTTTCCAGGACCATGGCATTGGCCCGTGCCAGTTGTTTTTCCAGTGTGCTGAGCGGTGCTTGATAACGCTTGGCGTCGGGCTGTTTTCGGATGTACTGCACGCCGCGTTCGAAGGCCAGTCGCGCATGGCCGGGTTGCCCTTGCTGCATCGCGCTCTGACCGGCGGTGGTAAACAGCTCGATATGCACCTGCACCAGAATGTGCCGAACTTCTTCCAGCCAGGTTTTCGCTTCGGCGGTGGGCAGCAGTTTGTCTTGCGCGGCGCGGGTGATCTGGCCGTGGAGAATCTCCAGCACCACGCGAACGTCTTTGGCTTTAGCTTCGTTGACGATCGGCTGCGGCGGGTTACGCACTACCAATGCATCGCCCTGGCCGATGAGGCCGCGTAGCTCTTCAATGCGGTCTTTAACGGCGGTCTGGCTCTTGTCGACGGCCAGCAAGCGTTCGGCAAATTGCAGCATCAACCGATTGAGCAGCTGCTTGAGGGCAGGGGACATGAACTGGCCGGGAAGGGAGTCGGAAACATCTGCACAACGGCGCAGACGGTCGCCCAAGTCGGCCTTTTGGCGGGCCTTCTCCAGTTTGCTGTTCTCTACCGTATGGTTGATGTAACCGATCACGAACAGAATCGCGATGCCCGCTACGATCAGTAGAGTGATTACGAGTGGGGACACCTTTAGAACCTCTCGACTGCTGGAGTTTCGGCCGAGTGTAGTGCCTATGTGCTATTGCGGATAGGCACCGACCAGCTTCTACACAGAAGTCATTGATTTAAATTAATTTTCACTCAAGTGTTGACGACCCTCAAAAGGCTCCCTAGAATTCGCGCCACTTCGCAGCGTAAGGCAATACGCAAGCGCAGCGAAGGTTGGAAAATGTGCGTCATGCACAACCTGTGTCCCCTTCGTCTAGTGGCCTAGGACACCGCCCTTTCACGGCGGTAACAGGGGTTCGAGTCCCCTAGGGGACGCCATTTTCCAGGCGGTAAAGACCAAGTTGTAGACGCGGGAATAGCTCAGTTGGTAGAGCACGACCTTGCCAAGGTCGGGGTCGCGAGTTCGAGTCTCGTTTCCCGCTCCAAATTTAGACGGCAGTGCTGTTAGGCGTTGCTGGTAAAAAAGGTTGATGTCCCCTTCGTCTAGTGGCCTAGGACACCGCCCTTTCACGGCGGTAACAGGGGTTCGAGTCCCCTAGGGGACGCCATTCAAGCTGTAGATGTATTGCGGGAATAGCTCAGTTGGTAGAGCACGACCTTGCCAAGGTCGGGGTCGCGAGTTCGAGTCTCGTTTCCCGCTCCAAATAAACAAAAACGCCGCTCATTGAGCGGCGTTTTTGTTTGTGCGCGATTTGTGGCCAAAGCCCAATCGGTTTCCTGTGGGAGCGGCTTTAGCCGCGATTGGCCGGGCCTGAAAACGGTGCCGCCCGGGCGATCGCATCGCGGCTAAAGCCGCTCCTACAGGTGTCGTAGAGGCATTTGCTTTAGTGCGTGCTGCCTTCACGCGGAATGGCCAAAAATTGCTTTTCACGCTCCCAGTCAAACGGCTCGTCGTTCTGTTCCGCTTCGTAGCGACGCTCATCGAGCGCCTGGAACAGGGTGATTTCTTCGTCCGGCATAAAGTGCAGGCAGTCGCCGCCGAAGAACCACAGCAAGTCGCGCGGCACCAGGTGGGCGATTTGCGGGTAGCGGTGGATGACCTGGCACATCAAATCCTGGCCCAGGTACAGGCTTTGCTCAGGCTCCTGCGGCAACAGGGTGAGCAATTCGTCGAAGCGTTCCAGAAACAGCGCGTGGCTTTCTTCCGGAACCTGTTCGGCTTCGCCCAGCGCAACCAGAATGCCGCGCAGGTGGGTCAGCAGCGCCAGGTGATGGTCGAGATAGGGGCTGGACATGGGCGATTCCTCAGCAACAAAAACGGGCGCGAAGTATAGAGGCCTTCGCGCCCGTTGTCGTGTTGCCGCCTGGGGTGGGCGTTAGCGGATCTTGCCTTCGCCCAGGGTCAGTTCTTCTTTGGCGTAATCGTCCACGTCGATCACGCGACGCCGTGCCGCTTCCGCGTCACGCAGGTTCTGCGCTTCCTCGGCTTGCAGCACGCCGGCCGCCAGTGCCGCATCAATCAAGCTTTCGCCTGGCTGCGGCGTGAGACGACCTTCTTTCACCGCCACATGCAGCTTTTTATGCAGCCCATGGCTGGCGCCCAGCAGGTTCACCGCATGTTGCAGCGCGCCCACGGCGTCGGTCGGGTCGGTTGGGCGGAAGCAGCCGGCCAGCACCGCTTCCAGTGCCGGGTCGCCGGCGGGGCGGGTGAGAATGCCAGCAATCTCGGCATCCAGCGCATCCGATGGGCCCTTGTGGCGACGGCCAAACGGAAACACCAGCAAGCTCAGCGCGCAGCCAAAGAAGCGGTTGGGGAAGTTTTCCAGCAAGTCGGCCAGCGCCTGCTCGGCGTTGCCCAGGCTTTCTTCCATCGCCCAGCTTACCGACGCACGCAAGTGCTCCGGGTAATCGAGGTCGTGGTAACGCTTGAGCGCTGCCGAGGCCAGGTACAGGTTGCTGAGCACATCGCCCAGGCGCGCCGACAAGCGTTCACGGCGTTTCAGCTCGCCGCCGAGCAGCATCATGCTGAAGTCCGCAAGCATGGCGAAGCCGGCGGCCAGGCGGTTAAGCGCACGGAAGTAGGGCTGGCTGAAGCTGTCGCCCGGCACGCGGCCGATTTTGCCGAAGGTCAGACTCAGAATCAGGCTGCTGGCGGCGTTGCTGATGGCGAAACCAATGTGCTGCATCAGCAGTTCATCGAATTCCACCAGCGCACGGTCGCGGTCTTCGCGGCCGGCCAGGGCCATTTCCTTGAGCACGTACGGATGGCAGCGAATAGCGCCCTGGCCGAAGATCATCAGGTTGCGCGAGAGAATGTTCGCCCCTTCCACGGTGATGAAAATCGGTGCGCCTTGCCACGAACGGCCCAAGTAGTTGTTAGGGCCCATGATGATGCCCTTGCCGCCGTGCACGTCCATCGCGTGGCTGATGCACTCGCGACCGCGCTCGGTGAGGTGGTACTTGAGAATCGCCGAGAGCACCGAAGGTTTTTCGCCCAGGTCGACCGCGTTGGCAGTCAGGATACGCGCGGCGTCCATCATCCAGGCGTTACCGCCGATGCGCGCCAGTGCTTCCTGAATACCTTCGAAGGCCGCCAGCGGCACGTTGAACTGCTCGCGCACCTGGGTGTACTGGCCGGTGACCAGACTGGTGTATTTGGCCGCACCGGTGCCCACCGCGGGCAACGAAATCGAACGGCCTACCGACAGGCAGTTCATCAGCATCATCCAGCCTTTGCCCAGCATCGGCTGGCCGCCGATGAGGTAGTCCAGCGGCACGAAAACGTCTTTACCCGAGTTGGGACCGTTCATAAACGCGGCGCCCAGCGGCAAGTGGCGACGGCCGATTTCCACCCCGGGGGTGTCGGTCGGAATCAGCGCCAGGCTGATGCCCAGGTCTTCTTCGTCGCCGAGCAAGTGGTCCGGGTCGTAGGCCTTGAACGCCAGACCGAGCAGCGTCGCTACCGGGCCGAGGGTGATATAGCGTTTTTCCCACGTCAGGCGCAGGCCAATCACTTCTTCGCCGTTCCACTGGCCTTTGCAGATGATGCCGACGTCAGGCATGGCCCCGGCATCGGAACCGGCCAGCGGGCCGGTGAGGGCGAAGCATGGAATGTCGTCGCCACGGGCCAGGCGTGGCAGGTAGTGCTGGCGCTGTTCGTCAGTGCCGTAGTGCAGCAGCAATTCCGCCGGGCCGAGCGAGTTAGGCACCATCACGGTGGAGGCCAGGTCGCCGCTGCGGGTCGCCAGTTTCATCGCCACTTGCGAGTGGGCGTAGGCCGAGAAGCCTTTGCCGCCGTACTCCTTGGGAATGATCAACGCAAAGAAGCCGTGCTCTTTAATGTGCTGCCAGGCCGCTTCGGGCAAATCCATGTGCTGGCCGATGTCCCAGTCAGTGACCATCGCGCACAGTTCTTCGGTGGGGCCGTCGAGAAACGCTTGTTCTTCGTCAGTGAGCGTTGCCTTCGGGTAGGCGAGCAGGGTGTTCCAATCCGGGCGGCCGCTGAACAGCTCGCCGTCCCACCAGACGGTGCCGGCTTCGATGGCGTCTTTCTCGGTTTCCGACATCGGCGGCAAGGTTTTCTGGAACCAGGCGAACAGCGGCGCGGTGAACAGCTTGCGGCGCAGTTCCGGCAGTACCAGCGGCACGGTGATGGCGATTAGCACCAGCCAGAGAATGGCCATCAGCCAGGTCGGTGCATGGCTGTAAATGCCCATGAGCACCAGGTAGACGGCGACGATGCCAATGGCAGGCAACGGCGAAAGGCGACGGTGGGCCAGAAAGGCCACGCCCAGCACCAGAACAACTAACCAGACAGCAAGCATGCAACGTCCTCCTTGGAACGGACCGGCTGAATGCCGACCGTGTCGAGCTTAGTAGGTGTGGCGAGAGAGGGACTGGCGAGAAGGGCGCCAAGCCAGGCTTGGCGTCATCGAATTGAACTCGGCACCCCCAGGAAACCCAGGTGAGTGAACACCTTGCCCCGGCCGCTTCAGTGATAGTGACCACCCTCGCGTTGTTCAGTTCGCACTGGATAACGGCCGCGCACGCCGCGGCTGGCGTGACTGCGCAGTCAGTCTTTACTGCTGCTAAGCGGGTGCAGGCGATGCGCTGGGGCAAAACCCCGGAACCATGAAGCGCCTCGATAGCTAACATCAATTTCCAAGTCTGTTTTCTTTGGCTCAGGCAGGTAGGATGCCTGAGCCAAAAAAAGCGAAATAGAAGGTAACAAACCGATGCTGACGATCTGGGGACGCAAGAATTCCGGCAACGTGCGCAAAGCGTTGTGGGCCGCCGAAGAAGTAGGGGTGCCCTACGAACGACGCGATGCAGGTGGCGCTTTCGGGGTGGTGAACGAACCGCACTACCGCGCCATGAACCCCAATGGTTTGGTGCCGGTAATTGAAGACGGCGACCTAGTACTGTGGGAATCCAACGCCATCGTTCGTTACCTCGCAGCCCAGTATGGCGACGGTGTGTTGTATCCACAGAACCCCGCCCAGCGCGCTGTTGGCGACAAGTGGATGGACTGGTCCACCTCGGTGTTTGCCGGCGCGTTCCGCGATTTGTTCTGGGGCACCGTGCGTACCCCGCCCGAACAGCGCGACGAAGCGCGTATCGCTGCCGCCTTGCAGCGCTGCGGTGAGCTGCTGGCCATGCCCAATGAGGCCTTGGCCAGCCAGCCGTATTTGTCCGGTGAGCAGTTCGGCATAGGCGACATCCCGCTCGGCGCCGGCATTTACGCCTGGTTTGAAATGCCCATCCAGCGCCCCGACCTGCCTCATTTGCAGGCCTGGTACGAACGCCTGAAACAGCGGCCCGCGTACCAGACAGCGGTGATGACGGCGCTAACCTGACCGATAAAAAAACAACCTGGGAAGCGGTTTAGCGGTCCACTGCCCGTGGCGCTAAACTGCGCGGCCCGCCGTAACGCCTGAGAACACGGCGGCCGCGTCTCCCGCTCCAATTTTCTTATTTAAGTGTGTATTTCCTATGAGTTCTGCCCTGTCTATCCGTGGCCTGACCAAGACGTACGGCAACGGCTTTCAAGCGCTGCACGGCATCGATCTGGATGTAGCCGAAGGCGACTTCTTCGCCTTGCTCGGCCCCAACGGTGCCGGTAAATCGACCACCATCGGCATTCTTTCCACGCTGGTGACCAAATCCAGCGGCACGGTCAACGTGTTCGGCCATGACCTTGACCGCGAGCCCTCGCAGCTCAAGCGTTGCCTGGGCGTGGTGCCGCAGGAATTCAATTTCAACCAGTTTGAAAAGGTCTTCGACATTGTCGTGACCCAGGCCGGTTACTACGGCATTCCCCAGCGCATCGCCAAAGAGCGCGCCGAGCAGTACCTCACCCAACTCGGCCTGTGGGACAAACGCAACTCGGCGTCGCGTGAATTATCCGGCGGCATGAAGCGCCGGCTGATGATCGCCCGCGCGCTGATTCACCAACCGCGCTTGCTGATTCTCGATGAGCCCACCGCTGGCGTGGACATCGAACTGCGCCGCTCCATGTGGACCTTCCTCACCGAGCTGAACGAGCAGGGCATCAGCATCATTCTCACCACTCACTACCTCGAAGAAGCCGAGCAGTTGTGCCGCAACATCGGCATCATCGACCACGGCCG
The DNA here is from genome assembly GCF_979258585.1 of Pseudomonas sp. AC136. Taxonomy (NCBI): domain Bacteria; kingdom Pseudomonadati; phylum Pseudomonadota; class Gammaproteobacteria; order Pseudomonadales; family Pseudomonadaceae; genus Pseudomonas; species Pseudomonas sp. AC136. The sequence goes on along the minus strand of NZ_OZ409865.1, from coordinate 1,111,907 downwards.
CATCGTCGAAAACACCAGCATGCGCAGCCTGCTGAAAAAGCTGCACGTGGAAACCTTCCTGCTTGACCTGAAAGACTCGCTCACCGTGCTGCCCAACTTGCCCGGCTACCCCGCGCAGTTGATCGACGACCACACGCTGGCTGTGCAAGTGGAAAAAAGCCTGGGCATTAGCGAGCTGTTCCGCCAACTTGGCGAACAGCACATTCAGGTGCTGAGCATGCGCAACAAAACCAATCGCCTGGAGGAGCTGTTCGTGTCCTTGGTGGAAAAAAACCTGGCGAAGGTGGCGGTATGAAACACGACTATCTGAACAACGAACTGCAAGCCAACTGGGTTGCCCTCAACACCATCGTCTACCGCGAAGTGCGCCGCTTTATGCGGATTTGGCCGCAAACGTTGCTGCCGCCAGCGATCACCATGGTTTTGTACTTCGTCATCTTCGGCAACCTGATCGGCCGTCAGATTGGCGACATGGGCGGCTTCACCTATATGCAGTACATCGTGCCCGGCCTGATCATGATGTCGGTGATCACCAACGCCTACGGCAACGTGGTGTCGAGCTTCTTCGGCAGCAAATTCCAGCGCTCGGTAGAAGAGCTGATGGTGGCGCCGGTGTCACCGCACACCATCCTTATCGGCTACGTCATCGGAGGCGTGCTGCGCGGTCTGGCAGTGGGCGTGATCGTCACGATCCTGTCGCTGTTCTTCACCAAGCTGCAAGTTCACCACCTGGGCATTACCGTGCTGGTGGTGCTGCTGACCGCCACGGTGTTTTCGCTGTGCGGGTTTATCAACGCCGTGTTTGCGCGCAACTTTGACGACATCTCGATTATTCCGACCTTCGTGCTGACGCCGCTGACGTACCTGGGCGGGGTGTTTTACTCCATCAGCCTGCTGCCGCCGTTCTGGCAAACCGTGTCGCTGGCCAACCCGGTGCTGCACATGGTTAACGCCTTCCGTTACGGAATCTTGGGCGTGTCGGATATTCGCATCAGCATTGCCATCGGCTTTATGGTCGTAGCGACCACGGTGCTTTACATCGCCTGTGTGCAGTTGCTGAAGAGTGGGCGAGGCATGCGCCAGTAATCGCCTGTCTACCCCAACGTACGTCCCAAGACGCGGCAATTTGTATACAATTGCCGCGTTTTTTTTACCCTCAGGTCGCCGCCATGCATCCCGCCGTCGAACACTCTCCGTTAGGCAAGGCCAGCGAATACATCGCTACCTACACGCCGTCGCTGCTGTACCCCATTCCCCGCGCGCCAAAATGGGCCGAGTTGGGCCTTACGGCTGAAACCCTGCCGTATCAGGGCGTGGACTTCTGGAATTGCTTCGAGCTGTCGTGGCTGCTGCCCTCGGGCAAGCCGGTGGTGGCGATTGGTGAGTTTGCGATTCCTGCCGACTCGCCCAATATCATCGAGTCCAAGTCCTTCAAGCTGTATCTCAACTCCCTGAACCAGAGCGTATTTGCCACGGCGGGCGAGTTGCAGGCGGTGCTGGAAAAAGACCTCGGCGCCGCCGCCGGCAAGCCGGTCGGCGTGCGGGTGCGCAGTCTGGCCGAGGTCGAGGCCGAGGGCGTGACGGCGTTGCCCGGGCGCTGCATTGATGAGCTGGATGTGACCATCAGCAACTACGCCCAGCCGCAGCCCGAGCTGCTGCGTTGCGATACCGGCCGCGTGGTGGAGGAGAGCCTGCATAGCCATTTGCTCAAGTCCAACTGCCCGGTTACCGGCCAGCCGGACTGGGGCACTGTGGTGGTCAGCTACCGTGGGCCGGCGCTGGATGCGGCCAGTCTGCTGGCGTATCTGGTGAGCTTTCGCCAGCACGCCGACTTCCACGAGCAATGCGTGGAGCGCATTTTTCTCGATCTGCAACGTGTGCTGCAGCCAGAAAGCCTGACCGTTTATGCGCGTTACGTGCGTCGTGGTGGGCTGGACATCAATCCTTACCGCAGCCTCGGCCCTATTACCCCGGACAATCGACGCCTAGTCCGCCAATAACCGGTGCGTTTCGAGCTAGTACGGACGTACCCGTTGTTTCTGCCCATGCGCACGCTTTAGTCTTAGCCCCGACGACCATCGGGATAACAACAATGACTAAAACGTCCCCGTCAGCCGCGCCGTTGCGTGTGCTGATTATCGGTGCCGGCTTCGCTGGCATCGGCTTGGCAATTACCCTCAAGCGCGCCGGCATCGGCGATTTCGTCCTGCTGGAAAAGGCCGGCGACCTGGGCGGCACCTGGCGGGACAACCGCTACCCCGGCGCCGCCTGCGATGTGCCTTCCCATCTGTATTCCTTTTCTTTCGAGCCCAAAACCGACTGGACGCGCAAATTTGCGCCGCAGACGGAAATCTTCGCCTACCAGCAGCACTGCGCCGACAAGTACCAGTTGCGCCCGCATATTCGCTTCAACCGCGAAGTGGCCAGTGCCGTGTTCGACGCCGAAGCCGGTGTGTGGCAAGTCACCTGCACCGATGGCGAAACGTTTAGCGCTCAGGCACTGGTGAGCGCGTGCGGCCAACTGAATCGTCCGTTGCTGCCGCGCATCGCCGGGTTGCAGCAGTTCACCGGCGAAGCCTTCCACTCGGCCCGCTGGAACGCGGACTACGACCTCAGCGGCAAACGCGTAGCGGTAATCGGCACGGGCGCCAGCGCCATTCAATTTATTCCGCAAATTGCCCCGCAGGTGGCGCAGCTTCATGTGTTCCAGCGCTCGCCGGCGTATGTGCTGCACAAGCCAGATCGCGCCTATCGGCCTTGGGAAAGCGCGCTAATGCGCCGCCTGCCGTGGCTGCAAACCCTGGATCGCGGCCTCAAATACATCCAGCACGAGGCGCGGGTGCTGGCGTTTACCGTGGTGCCCAAGCTGATGAAACCCATGCAGCTGCGCTTTCGCCTGCATTTGAACCGCAGCATTGCCGATCCTGCTTTTCGTCAGCGCCTGTCACCCGATTACCCCATGGGCTGCAAGCGCATCCTCATTTCCAACGACTACTTTCCGGCACTGGCGCGGGCCAACGTCGAGGTGGTGGGCGAGGAGATCGAAGCGGTGACCGCCACCGGCATACGCACCGCCGACGGCCGCGAGCGCGAGGTGGACGCGATCATCTACGGCACCGGCTTCGCCGCCACCGATTTCCTCGCGCCCATGCACATCACCGGACTCAACGGGCGCGACCTCAATGCCGCCTGGAAGGAGGGCGCCGAGGCCTATCTGGGCATCAGCGTGAGCGGCTTTCCCAACCTGTTCATTCTGTATGGGCCGAACACCAACCTTGGCCACAACTCGATCATTTACATGCTCGAAAGCCAGTTCAGCTATGTGCTCGGCTGCCTTCAGCAACTGCAGCAGCATCAACTGCGCTACATGGACCTCAAACCCACGGTGCAGGCGCAGTTCAACCAGTCCCTGCACAAGGCCATCGACCGTTCGATCTGGCAGCAGGGCTGTGACAGTTGGTACAAGACCGCCAGTGGCAAGAACACCAATAACTGGCCTGGCTTCACCTTTACTTACCGCCACCAAACCCGTCGCCCGGAGCTTGCCCACTATGACTGCATTCGTTGAACCGCCGCGTTTGAGCCAGCGCGTGTTAGCCCGTGTGTTGCGTACCAGCATGATCCTGTTCTTTCGCGGCCTTATCCGCCCGGCCATGCCCATTGCCGGGCAGCGCATGGTGCTGCGCGTGCTGACCAAGTCGACCATAACGCCGCGCGGCGTGCGGCTTGAGTCTGCAACGCTGGCGGGGCGCGCCTGTGAATGGCAGCGCCCGGAGGAGGGCGGCGAGCGGGTGATGCTGTATTTCCACGGCGGTGGATACCTGATCGGCTCGCCTGCCACCCACCGCGCCATCACCGGCCACCTAGCCAAACGCGGAAAAATGGCGGTGTGCGCACTGGATTATCGGCTGGCGCCTGAGCACCCGTTTCCCGCCGGGCTCGACGATGGCCTGGCGGCCTATAAGGCGCTGTTGGCTCAAGGTTATGGCAGCGAGCAAATTATGCTTGGCGGCGATTCGGCTGGCGGCAATCTGGCGCTCGGCCTGGCCTTGCGCATCAAGCAAAACGGGCTGCCCATGCCGGCGGCGCTGGTGTGTTTCTCGCCGCTGACCGACGCCAGTCTCAGCCAGTTGCACCAGCCGCCAGCGGGCGATCCATTGCTGAGCCTGGCCTGGATCCACCAGGCCGGCTCGCTGTTTTGCCCGCCGAGTGTTGACCGTCGCGACCCGTTTCTGTCGCCGGTTTACGCCGACCTGAGCGGCTTGCCGCCCCTGCTTATTCAGGTCGGCGAAGACGAAGTGCTGCTCAACGACAGCCTGCGTCTGGCCGAGCGCGCCACCGCAGCCGGCGTGGATGTTCACCTGCAACGCTATCCCGGTTGTTGGCATGTTTTTCAGGCCCACGCCGGCTTGCTGGATATCGCCGATCTGGCCATGACGCGGGTTTCGAGTTTTATTCAGACGCGCTTTGCGGCCATCGCAGAACGCAAAGGTCTGTAACCAAAGCTGCACAAATGTGGGAAAGGCACTACGCTGAAACAGGGCGTCCTCGCTGGGCGCCCGCTAGCACACGCTCTACGCCGCAGTACGCAAATGCAACAAGCCTCGGGTGATGGGTCTTTCGGATCTGTCGCGACGTCAGCGCAGTCAGCTGGCAGCAGCAATGGGAAAGCGGTCAAACCATCCATCGCATGTGAGGGGGTCGCATCATGAGCACAGCAAGCCATAACGACATCAGCAGCAATGTGTTGCGCCGGATGAAAGAGGGCGGCTTCGACTTTGCCCGCATCCACCCAATCGAGTTCTACGCCATTTTTCCCGACGAGGAGCGGGCCCGCATGGTGGCGAAAAAATTCCGCAGTGAAGTACTCAATGCCCAGGTGAGCGAGCGTGATGACGGCGCCTGGCACGTGTTGATCAGCAAAGTCATGTACGCCACCTATGACGGCATTGGTGCGTTCGAACATGACTTGGAGTCGATGGTCGCCCCGTTGGGTGGCGTGCTCGACGGCTGGGGTGTTACGCAGGAACTCAAAGGGTTGCGGGTCTGACCCGCCAATAACAGGCGCCACACCGCGAATGCACCGGCCGGCCACAAGCGGGTCGGTGCCCGGCGACACTTTTCTGAAACGCTGACTCTGCCTCGGCACGAGGTTTGCCTGATCAGGTGGAAAAAAGAGGCGGTTCAGCGATGAGCGACATTCTGATTCTTACCCACGTCGACTATTGCCCGCCGGGCTACCTGGCGCGGGTGCTCGACGAGCGCCAGCTGGATTTTTCCGTGCTGCGCGCCGACCTTGACGAGCTTGACGGTTACGACCTGGAGCGGCCCAAAGCCGTGGCCATCATGGGCGGCCCCATGAGCGTCAATGATCCCTTGCCGTGGCTGGACGTAGAGATTGCGGCGTTGCAACGGTTTATAGCCCGCGACATTCCCCTGATCGGTCATTGCCTCGGCGGCCAACTGCTGGCCAGGGCGCTGGGCGCGCAAGTGCACCGCATGCCTTACCGGGAAATCGGCTGGCAGCCGCTGTGGCAGGCCATCCAGGCCGAGCCCAGCCCATGGTTGCAACATCTGCCGGACGAATTTCCGATTTACCAATGGCATGGCGACACCTTCGACCTGCCACCTGGCGCCCAGCGACTACTTTCCAGCCCGTGGTGCCCCAACCAGGCGTTTGCCTGGGGCGACAAGATTCTCGCCCTGCAGGGGCACCCGGAAATGACCGAAGAACTGGTGCGCCTGTGGCTGAACGACTTTGAGCATCTGCTGGATGAGACCCAGCCGAGTCAGCAGTCGAAACGCAAGATGCTTGAGGATTTGCCGGAGAAAGTGGCGGCGTTGAATGCGGTGGCGGAGGGGTTTTATCGGCGGTGGTTGGGGTTGGCGTTTGGGTGAGGTGGGGGGTGTTTTGTTTGTGGTTGTCGTGCTCCTTCGGTGTTTCAGTCGACACCCAGTCATCCCTCTAAACCTCCGTCATCCTCGCGAACGCGGGGATCCAGAGTCGTTCAGGGAATGGCGATTCCTCCGAAATACTGGATTCCCGCTTTCGCGGGAATGACGGGTGTATGTTTTTAGGGTGTCGTACACCTGCAATGCGTCAGTTGGCACACGGCCATCACCAAAACCTCCGTCATCCTCGCGAAGGCGGCGGTCCGACGATTCGGGATCCAGAGTCGTTCAGGGAAAGGCGATCCTTCCGAAATACTGGATTCCCGCTTTCGCGGGAATGACGGAGGTTTAGTTTGGAATTTCTGTACACCTGCAATGCGTCAGTTGACACACGGCCATCCCTCAAAACCACCGTCATCCTCGCGAAGGCGGCGGTCCGACGATTCGGGATCCAGGCTTGCATGGCGAGCACCATTACCTGAACGAACCTGGAACCCCAACCGTCGACCGCGCCGATCCTCGAAGCCATCCCCCATATTTAATTGCAATCAACCCCAACTCCACTGGTCATAAGGAAACACCCAAGCGAAGCGGCTATCTTCAAGGGTGCCGCGCAACAGGGCGTGGCCACGCACGGTGCGTCAAGGAATGCGCGATTATGGTGCGCAGGGTAAGTGTCTTATTTTCAAGTGATTGATATCTAACGAATAAGACGGATGGCTCGGGCTTTGCAATACCTATGCACGTCCGGGTGACAAGGAGTACGGCATGACCCGCACCTTTTATGACGAGATGTACCTGGCGAACGGCGAATGCCGTCCGCATTACCGGGAGTTCGCGCGCTGGTTGGCCGACACCCCGGATGAGTTGCTGGCGCAGCGCCGCCGCGAAGCTGATCTGCTGTTTCACCGCGCTGGCATCACGTTCACCTTGTACGGCGACGACCAAGGCACCGAGCGGCTTATTCCCTTCGACATCATTCCGCGCAGCATTCCGGCCAGTGAGTGGCGCATTGTCGAGCGCGGCTGCATCCAGCGGGTGCAGGCGCTGAACATGTTTCTCGCCGACCTCTACCACGACCAGCGCATTATCAAAGCCGGCATCATTCCGGCCGAGCAGGTGCTGGCCAACGAGGGTTACCAGCTGGCGATGCAGGGGCTGAATCTGCATCGCGATCTGTACGCGCATATCTCGGGCGTCGACTTGGTGCGCGACGGCGACGGCACGTACTACGTGCTCGAAGACAACCTGCGCACCCCCAGCGGCGTGAGCTACATGCTCGAAGACCGCAAAATGATGATGCGCCTGTTCCCCGAGCTGTTCGCCGCCCAGCGCGTGCTGCCCATTGACCACTACCCCAATTTGCTGCTCGACACCCTGAAAAGCTCCAGCCCGCTGGATAACCCCAACGTGGTGGTGCTGACGCCTGGGCGCTTTAACAGTGCATATTTCGAGCACGCGTTTCTGGCCCGTGAAATGGGCGTGGAACTGGTCGAAGGCGCCGACTTGTTCGTGCGCGACGACAAAGTCTTTATGCGCACCACCGCCGGCGCCAAGCAGGTGGATGTGATTTATCGCCGTCTCGACGACGCCTTCCTCGACCCATTGGCATTCAACCCCGACTCCATGCTCGGTGTGCCGGGTCTGCTCTCGACCTACCGCAGCGGCAATGTGGTGCTGGCCAACGCCATCGGCACGGGCGTGGCCGACGACAAATCCATTTATCCCTACGTCGGCGAGATGATCCGCTTCTACCTCGACGAAGAACCGATTCTGAAAAACGTGCCGACCTTCCAGTGCCGCAAGCCGGTGGAGTTGCAGCACGTGCTGGCCAATCTGGAACACTTGGTGGTCAAGGAAACCCAAGGCTCCGGCGGCTACGGCATGTTGGTGGGGCCGGCCGCCAGCAAGGCGGAAATCGAAACCTTCCGCGCCCGGTTGATCGCTCGCCCCGAGGCGTACATCGCGCAACCGACGTTGTGTCTTTCAACGTGCCCGACCTTTGTCGAAAACGGCATCGCCCCCCGCCATATCGATTTGCGCCCCTTCGTGCTGTCCGGCAAAGACACCCGTGTAGTGCCAGGCGGCTTGACCCGCGTGGCGTTGCGAGAAGGGTCGCTGGTGGTGAACTCGTCGCAAGGCGGCGGCACCAAAGACACCTGGGTGGTGGAGGACTAATTATGCTGAGCCGCACTGCCTCTGACCTGTACTGGATGTCCCGTTACCTGGAGCGTGCCGAGAACCTCGCGCGCATGTTGGAAGTGAGCTATTCGCTGTCGCTGATGCCGCAAGACGGGCGCGGCAACGGCCTGGAAGAGCTGGCGCTGCCGCTGTTGATCACCGGCACGCTGGACGAATACCTGGAGCGTCACGGCCCCTTGCACGCCGAGCGCATGCTGCATTTCTTTGCGCTGGATTCGGAAAACCCGGCGAGCATCTACTGCTGCCTGCAAGCGGCGCGTACCAACGCCCATGCCGTGCGCGGGCGTATCACCGCCGACATGTGGGAAAACATCAACGCCACCTGGCTGGAGATTCGCGGCATCGCCGAGCAGGGCCTGGGGCGTTATGGCATCAGCCGCTTCTGCGAGTGGGCCAAGGAGCGTTCGCACCTGTTCCGCGGCGCCACCTTCGGCACCATCATGCGCGGCGACCCGTACCGCTTTATTCGCCTGGGCACGTTTATCGAGCGCGCGGACAACACCCTGCGCCTGCTCGATGCCCGCTACGAAATGCTGGGCGAAGACATCGACGAAAACGACGGCCGCCCGGCGCGCAGTTATTACCAGTGGACCGCCTTGCTGCGGGCGCTGTCGTCGTTCGAGGCATTTGCCGAGATCTACCGTGGCTCGCCCGGCACCCGCAAGGTGGCCGAGCTGCTGTTGCTGCGTCCCGATGTACCGCGTTCCTTGCGCTCGTGCATGGACGAACTGCACCTGATGCTCGCCAGCCTGCCCGGTGAAAACGGCCGGCCGGCGCAGCGTCTGGCGGCGGAGCTGGAGGCGCGCCTGCGTTACACCAGCATCAATGAAGTGCTCGACGAAGGCCTGCATGGCTGGCTCACCGATTTCATCCTGCTGGTGCGCAAGCTAGGCCAGGCCATTCAAACGTCTTACCTGGAGGTCGCATGAGACTCTCAATCAGCCATGACACCACCTATCACTACGAAGATCAGGTGCGTAACAGCATTCAATACCTGCGCATGACGCCGCACGACAGCGAGCGTCAGCAGGTGATCAGCTGGGAACTGAACCTGCCGCGCCCGGTGCGCGCGCAGGTCGATCCGTACGGCAATATTCTTCACGTGCTGACCCTCGACGAGCCCCACGAAAGCATTCTGCTCGGCGCCCGTGGCCAGGTTGAAATCGACGAGTCGAGCGAGTGCGAACACGAAGAGCAGTCGCCGCTGCCGTTTTTGCGCACCACCCGATTGACCGAGGCCGACCAGGCCTTGCGCGAGTTCGCGATGGTGCAATGCAACAGCCGCCGCGACCGTTCCTGCATGATCGATTTGATGCACGGCCTCAACGCCCGCATCCGCTACCAGCCAGACGTCACCGATGTGCAGACCAGCGCCGCCGAAGCCTTCGCTGGTGGCAAAGGCGTATGCCAGGACCAAGCCCATGCGTTTATCGCCTGCGCCCGTAGCCTGGGCGTTCCGGCGCGCTATGTGTCGGGTTATCTGTTCACCGACCGCGACGACCACCTGTCCAGCCACGCCTGGGCCGAAGCCTGGCTGGATGGCGCTTGGTACAGCTTCGACGTGACCAATTGCCTGGCTAAACCTGAGCGTCATCTGAAGTTGGCGGTCGGCCTGGATTATCTCGACGCTTGCCCGGTACGCGGCATGCGCCGTGGCGGCGGGGTGGAGCAAATGCACGCGCACGTGGAAGTGTCGCCTGTGCGGGTGCAGCAGCAATAACCTCATAAGCCGCGCAATAAGCGGTTAACTCCTAACGCCCGACGCGGCTTCGCTGCTCGGGCGTCCTTGCCTGTGTGGACTCTGATGACTTATTGCGTTGCTCTGAACCTGGCCGAAGGCCTGGTGTTCGTCTCTGACTCGCGCACCAATGCCGGTGTCGACCATATCGCCACGTTTCGCAAACTGCATGTATTCGCCGTACCCGGCGAGCGCCTGATCGTGCTGCAAACCGCCGGCAACCTGGCCACCTCGCAAGCGGTGATCAACCTGCTGCGCACGCGCCTGAACCACGACGGCGTGCACCTCAACAACGTGGTCAACCTGTACGGCGCTACCACGCTGGTGGGCGACACCATGCGCGAAGTCATGGCGCGCGACGCCAACTCGCCGATGGCGGCGGGCGTCGACTTGAGCTGCTCGTTTCTGGTTGGCGGGCAAATCAGCGGTCAGCCGGCAGAGCTGTACAACATCTACCCACTGGGCAATTTCATCTCGGCCTCCGACGACACGCCGTTCTTCCAGATCGGCGAAAGCAAATACGGCAAACCGATCCTCGACCGCGCCCTGAACTACCACACCGACCTCGACAAAGCCTTGCGCTGCGCGCTGGTGTCGTTCGACTCGACCATTCGCAGTAACTTGTCGGTCGGCTTCCCGCTGGACGTGGTCGTCTACAAAGCCGACAGCCTGCAAGTGCCAGCCGGATTTCGCGTGTTGGAAAGTGACCCGTATTTTGAAGGGGTCCGCCAGCAATGGTCGCAGGGGCTGAGCCAGTTGCTGGACGAGTTGCCGCCGTTGCCGCCGGAGTATTCGGCGTAGGGCCAACAGCACGGCCCCTCACCCCAGCCCTCTCCCGCAAGCGGGAGAGGGGGCTTTAACGGAGTATCGGCTTCACATCCACAGTTCGGCCAACGTCACCCCTCGCCCGCTTGCGGGAGAGGGGCCGGGGGTGAGGGCAGCGGCAGACGCGATTGCTACGACCGCCAACCACCCCCCAACGCCTTGTACAACGCAATCGCCGCCTGCATCCGCGCTAACCGTAGTTGCACGCCACCTTCTTCGGCCTGAAACAACACACGCTGCGTTTCCAGCACGCTGAGCAAGGTCTCGGCGCCTGATTGGTAGCGGTTCTGCGCCAGTTCGAAAGCGCGCTGGGCGTGTTGGCGTTCCTGGTCTTGCCAGGTGCGTTGCTGGTCCAGTCCGGCGATGGCGGTGAGGGCTTTTTCGACGTCGGCCAACGCGGCGTCGATGGCGCCTCGGTAGCTGTGCAGCAGTTCTTCCTGACGAGCCTGGCTCAGGTCGCGGCCAGCGCCCAGTTTGCCGGCGTTGAAAATCGGTGCAGTGAGCCCGGCGGCGACGGTGTAGAACGGATTTTCCAACACATTCTTGAACGCATCGGCGCCCGTACCGAGGCTGGCGGTGAGGGTCAGGCTTGGCAGCATGGCGGCGCGCGCCACTTGCACATCGGCACTGGCGGCGGCCAGGCGCGCTTCGGCGCTGGCGATGTCGGGACGGCGGCTCAGCAACTCGCTCGGCACACCGGCTCCAATCTTCGGCCAATGAAGCTCGCTGAAGCGCTCATCGCCCATGGACAACCGCTGCACCGGCTGCCCCAACAGTTGGGCCAGACCGATGCGCGCTTCCATCGCTTGCTGGCGCAGCAGCGGCAATTGCCGTTGCTGCGCGGCGACCAGGCTGCCTTGTTGCGCCCGTTCCAGTTCAGTGGCGGCGCCCGCCTCGAAGCGTTGGTCGATAAGCGCGAGCACCTGCTGCGCGTTGGCCAGGTTCTGCTCGGCGATGCGCAACTGTTCCGCCAGTGCCAGGGTGTTGAGGTAGCTGCTGGCGACGCTGCTGAGCAGCGTCAGGCGCACGGTGTCGCGGTCATGTTCGCTGGCACGCTGAGCTTGTGTGGCGCTGTTGCGGGCGGCGGCGCGGCCGCCCCAGAAGTCCACTTCATAACTGGCGCTGAGGCTGGCGGTGTAGGTGTCGAGGAGGCGGTCGTCGCCGTCCGTGTCGCGCTGGCTGTAGCCGTCGCCGCCGAGCAGCTCTTCGCGCGCCGCATCGAACCCGCCTTTTACGTCCGGCAGCAGCGCCGCGCCGGCAATGGTGCTGCTGGCGCGGGCCTGGCGAACGCGGGCTTCTGCTGCGGCGAGGTCGTGGCTGCTGCGTTCGGCTTGGGCGACTAGCGCGGCAAGCTGCGGGCTGCCAAACGCGTTCCACCAGTCGCGCTGAACGCCGTCGCCAGCGCTCGATGTATGAGGCGATGCCCATTGCGGCGGCGCGGGCGGCGGTTCGATAGCGGCAGGCGGCGTGCTGCACGCACTGATGGCCAGGCAAACAGGCAGCAGGGCGGGAAAGACGTTTTTCATGGGCTGGTCAGCGCCGTTACCGGGTCGAGTTGGGCGGCTTTGCGCGCTGGCATAAAGCCGAACACCACGCCGGTGATCAGTGCGCAGAAAAACGCGCCGGCCATCGCCAGCGCCGAAAACACCACGGCAATCTCGCTCAGGTGCAGCAAGCCGCCGACCACTAGCGCCAGGACGATGCCTGCGATGCCGCCTACTACCGAGAGCAACACCGCTTCGGTAAGAAATTGGCGAAGGATGTCGCGCTGCCGCGCCCCGGTGGCCATGCGAATGCCGATCTCGCGGGTGCGCTCGCGCACGGTCATCAACATGATGTTCATCACGCCAATACCGCCCACTAGCAGGGAAATGGCGGCGATGGCGCCGAGCATCAGCGACAGGCTGTTCTGCGTGCGCGCTTCGGCCTGAATCATGGCGGCGTTGTTGGTCAGCTGAAAATCGCGCACGCCACGGTGCAGGCGCAGCATCAGGCGATCGATGGCCCGCTCGGCTTCGTGCACCCGTTTGGCATCGGCGGCGGCGATCACCACGAACTCCGGGTTGTGTTTGCCAAACAGGCGAATGCTGGCGGTGGAGTAGGGCACCACGATTTGCTTGTCGCTGTCGTCATCGCCGGAGCTGGCGCCTTTGGCGCTGAGAATGCCGATGACTTGAAACGGCACGTTCTGAATGAGGATGTAGCGGCCAATCGGGTTGGCGACGCCAGCGAATAGTGCATCGCGCACTTTCTGGCCGATAACCGCGACGGTGGCCGCGCGGTCTTCGTCCGCCTGGGTAAAGAAACTGCCTTGCGCCACCGGCCAATTGAGGATGGTGGGAAAGGCCACGCCATTGCCGCGGGTGTAGGCGTAGTAGTCGATATTGCCGTAGCGCACCACGGTGTCGCCGCCGTTTACCGGCATGATCTGCCGCACCTGTGGCAGGGTGCCGACGGCGGCGAGGTCGTCGAGGCTGACCACACCTTCCGGCGCGCGCGGCATGGGTGCGATGCCGGAGAGGTAAATAATGTTCGAGCCGAACGCGCCCATCTGCGCCATCACCTGCCGTTTGCTGCCCTCGCCAACGGCCAGCATCACCACCACCGACGCCACGCCAATAACGATGCCGAGCAAGGTCAGCGCGGTGCGAAAGCGGTTTACCCACATCACCCGCCAGGCGGCCTTTAACGCATCGACCACTTCGCCGCTCCACGAGGCGCTGCTGGTGCTCGGTTCGCGCAGGCGCCGTTGCAGCTGTTCGATTTGCGCTTGTCCTTGCGCGGCAGGCGCCGGACTGCTGGTGCTGTCGCTGATGATGACGCCGTCGCGCACTTCGATCACGCGGCGGGCACGGGCGGCGACGTCGCGGTCGTGGGTAATCAGCACCACGGCGTGGCCTTGCTCGGCCAGCTCGTCCAACAGCGCCATGACCTGCGCGCCGCTGTGGGTGTCGAGGGCGCCGGTGGGTTCGTCGGCGAGAATGATATGGCCGCCGTTCATTAACGCCCGCGCAATCGACACCCGTTGCTGCTGGCCGCCGGACAACTGATGCGGGCGGTTCTCCCGTCGGCTGCCCAGGCCCAGCCGCTCCAGCAGGGCGGCGGCGCGTGCCTGGCGTTCGCTGTGGCTGAGGCCGGCGTAGATGGCTGGCATCTCGACGTTTTCCTGGGCACTGGCTGACGGGATCAGGTGGTAGCCCTGAAACACAAAGCCGAATGCCTCGCGCCGCAGCCAGGCCAGTTCATCGGCGGGCAGTCGGGCGACGTCCATGCCGCTGAATTGGTAAGTGCCGGAACTGGGGCGGTCGAGGCAGCCGATAATGTTCATCAACGTCGATTTGCCTGAACCGGACGCACCGACGATAGCGACGAATTCACCGGGATAAATCGCCAGCGACACGCCGCGCAGCACCTCGACCACCGGCGCGCCGTTGCCGCCGTATTGCTTGCGGATGTCAGTGAGGGCGATCAGGGCAATGGCGCAGCCGGTTTCCTCAGCCGGCACGCTCATTCTCCGGCCCCGGCTGGCGGGCCGATCAACAGCCGTTCGCCTTCTTCCAGGCCGGCAAGTACCTGCACCGACATGCGGTCGCGCAGCCCGGTGCGCACCTCGCGCGTTTCGATTTGACCGTTGCCATTGAGCACCAGCGCCTTGTACGTGTCGGGCGTGGCGGTGGCGTCTTGCAGCGCGGCCACGGGAATGGTCAGCACGTTGTCGGCCTTGCCGGCGACGAAGAACACCTGCGCGGTCATCTCGGCCATCAGCGCGCCGTCGGCGTTATCGACGTCGAGCAGCACGGTGTAGAGCACCACACGGCCGCCGCCGTCGGCATTGGGGCTGCCGCCGCCCTGGTTGGCTTGGTCCAGCGGCGTGGGCGGTAGCGGCAGCACTTGGCGCACCGTGCCGTTCCAGCGTCGGCCGTCGCCACTGAGGGTGGTAAACCAGGCGTGCATGCCGGGCTTGATGCGACTGATATCGGCCTCGGACACCTGCGCCCAAACCGTCATGGGCGACAGCTTGGCGATGCGCATGATCAACGGCGTCTGCTGCTGGGCATTGAGCGTCTGGCCCACGCGGGCATCGACGGCCACCACGGTGCCGGCCATGGGCGCGTAAATGCGCGTGTAGCCCAGCTCGGCTTCGTCGCTGCGCAGGCTGGCTTCGGCCTGGCGAATACGCGCTTGGAACATGGCGATACGGGCCTGGCTGGCGCGCACTTGGGCGGTGGCGATTTGCACGTCCTCGGTGCGGGTGGCGCCGCCTCGGGCGAGGTGTTGCTGGCGCGTGAGCTGCTGGTTGGCCAGCTCATTCTGGGCGCGCTGTTCGGCCAATTCGGCTTTAAGTTGGTCGATCGAATAGCGGCTGGCGTCGACCTTGGCTTGCTGGGTGGAGGGGTCGATTTCCACCAGCAGTTGGCCTTCTTCAACGTGCTCGCCGGGCTCGGCATGCAGTTTCAGAATTTGCCCGGAAGCCTGGGCGCCGACATCCACATAACGCCGTGGTTGCAAGGTGCCCAGTGCGCTCACGCTGCTCTCGATACTGCCGCGCGCTACCGGCACGCTAGGCAGTTGGTCACCGCGCAACGGCAATGCCTGCCAAGTGGCAACGGCCATCAGCGGCGTCAGGCACAGCAGGGTGAGAAGAAGGCGGCGAGGGGTAATCAGGGCGCTCATTGGCAGGCTCGTGAGGGTCTGCCAAATGAACGAGTGACTGCGGCGGAAATTTAGCCGTTAGAGCGGGGCGGGGCGGTTGCGAATCAGCGTGGTGCCATCGCTTTGCGGCTCCAGCTTGATCGGCAGCACTTTGGGCAACGCTTTCACCAGGCTGGCGACATCGCGGGTGCTGTAGATGCCGCCGATGCGGATGTCGGCGGTGCTCTGGTCGGCGAGTAACAGCGGCTCGTCGAGGTAGCGATTGAGCAGCGGCACGGCCTCGCCAAGGGTGATGTCGTTGAGGATCAACTTGCCGTCGCGCCAGGCGAGGGCGGTGGCGGTGTCGACCGATTTCACCGTGGGCTTGAGGTCGCCCGGTTTAAAGCTGGCCTGCAGGCCAGGCGTGAGCGTGCTGTCGTTGCCTTGACGGTCGCTTTGCACACGCACCGAGCCTTCGGTGACGGTGACCACCACGCTGTTCTGGTATTTCCATACGTTGAAGCGCGTGCCGGTGACGGTGATCGAGCCTTCGCCGGCGGTCACCACAAAGGGGTGCTCGCTGTCGTGGGTGACGTGGAAATACGCCTCGCCGCTGCTCAGCCGCACGCGGCGCTGGTCGCGGTAGTTGCTGAAGCTGAGGTCCGAGTTGCTGTTCAGTTCGACTTCGCTGCCATCGCTCAGGGTGATGCGGCTGATGTTTTGCGCCGTGTCGAACTGCTCATAGGAATTGGGAAGCCAGCCCATCATCCAGCCGCCGTAAGCCGCTAACGGCAGCGCCACGATGGCCAGGGCGATGGCCCGGGCTTGCGGACGCCAACCGCGACGGCGCGCATGGGTGGGGCGGTTCGCGGCGCTTGCGGACGTAGGCAGGGAAGGGCGTGGGGCGGTAACGGTAGCGCTGGCCGGGAGCTGTTCGCTGAGGTCCCAGATTTCCAGCATGGCGACGTATTCGATGGCGTGGCTGGGGTGCGCGTCGAGCCAGCGCTTGAATTGCTCGCGTTCTTCTTCCGTGCAATCGGGCGCATGCATGCGCATACACCAATGTGCAGCCACCTCAACCAGAGGGTCGTCGTTGGCAGGGGAAGGCGCATTGTTCATCAAGGAATACCGGTTACCGGGTACTGAAAAAGTGAAATCGCTGGCAGATGAGATTAGATGCTTGATGAGAATTATTATAAAATGAATAATTCCATACTGCCAGTATGACGGTCAGGGGTGGTCAACCTTATCGCAATGTTCGCCGTCACGTCTGTGGCCGGGAGTCGTTTTGGAGATTTATTACCGGGAGCTGGTGCGCTTTTTGAGCGCCAAGCTGGGGGACCGACACGTGGCGGCCGACGTTGCCCACGACGCGTACCTGCGTGTGATGGAACGGGCCGGTCAAGCGCAAATCGAGTCGCCGCGCGCGTTTTTGTATCGCACCGCGCTTAACCTGGTCATCGACGAACACCGCCGCAACGCCCTGCGACGCACCGAAACCCTCGACGTGCTCGATCAGGAAGAAGAGTTTTTCACGCCCTCGCCACACCGTGACCTGGCGCAAAATCAGCGCCTGCAACTGTTGCAGCGCGCCCTCGACGAGTTGCCGGCCCTGTGCCGCGACGCGTTTTTGCTGCGCAAACTTGAAGGCCTGAGCCACGACGAAATCGCCGAGCGCTTGAGCATTTCCCAAAGCCTTGTAGAAAAACACATCGTCAACGCCATGAAGCATTGCCGCGTGCGCATGCGCGAGTGGGATGCCGAATAGACCCACCGCCACGAGCCAACCTGTAGGAGCGACTTCAGTCGCGATTCCTGCAAAAGGTGCTCCCAAGCCAGACTGAATAACCCCCCATCGCGACTAAAGTCGCTCCCACAGCTTTCAACCACGCGCCTTTAAATTTAATTCCCTTGTCCTCGTTCCTACACAACAGGCGATCTCTGCTCGCCACCCGATTCGCTCGCCACCCGTTGTGCGTGGCTTTTCCAGAGGACACTGGACCATGACTGCATCCGTTGCACCTGCCGCCATTCACGACCTGATCGGCATTGGGTTCGGCCCGTCCAACTTGGCGCTGGCCATTGCCCTGCGTGAGCGCGCTCAGCATCAAGGCGCGTTGGATGTGCTGTTTCTGGATAAGCAGGCCGACTACCGCTGGCACGGCAATACGCTGGTGACGCAGAGCGAGTTGCAGATTTCCTTTCTTAAAGACCTGGTCACCCTGCGCAACCCCAGCAGCCCGTATTCATTCGTGAACTACCTGCACGCCCATGACCGCCTGGTGGACTTCATCAATCTGGGCACCTTTTACCCGTGCCGCATGGAGTACGACGACTACCTGCGCTGGGTCGCCGCGCAGTTCAGTGAGCAGAGCCGGTATGGCGAAGAAGTGCTGGCGATCGAGCCGCTGCTGCATCACAACCGGGTCGAGTCGCTGCGCGTGGTGTCGCGTGACAGCCAGGGCGAAACCTTTGTGCGCCAGACCCGCGCCGTGGTGGTCAGCGCCGGCGGCACGCCGCGTATTCCCGAAGCGTTTCGTAGCCTCAAAGGCGAGCCTCGGGTGTTCCATCACGCCCATTATCTGGAGCGCATGGCGCAGCAGCCATGTGTGAGCGGCAAGCCGATGCGCGTGGCGATTATCGGCGGCGGGCAAAGCGCGGCGGAGGCGTTTATCGACCTGAACGACAGTTTCCCGTCGGTGAAGGTCGACATGATTTTGCGCGGCTCGGCGCTAAAACCGGCGGACGACAGCCCGTTCGTGAACGAGGTGTTTTCCCCCGAATTTACCGACCTGGTCTTCAGCCAGACCGGCGCCGAGCGCGAGCGGTTTATCCGCGAGTACCACAACACCAATTACTCGGTGGTGGACATCGATTTGATCGAGCGCATCTACGGCATTTTCTACCGGCAGAAAGTCTCGGGCATCCAACGCCACGCCTTCCACCACTTGCGCACCGTGGAACGCGCCACCGTCCATGCCGACGGCATCGAATTGGCCCTGCGTCATAGCGCCAGCGGCGAATTGGACGTGCACCGTTACGACGCCGTGGTGCTCGCCACGGGCTACGAACGGCAAAGCCACCGCCAACTGCTGGAGCCGCTGGCGCCGTACCTGGGCGATTTCGAAGTGGATCGCGACTACCGCATCGTCACCGACGAGCGCTGCCAGGCGGCGGTTTACATGCAGGGCTTCTGCCAGGCCAGCCACGGGTTGAGCGACACCTTGTTGTCGGTGCTGCCGATTCGCGCCAACGACATCGCCAGTTCGTTGTACGGCTACCTCGGGCATCAGTCCTTGAGCGATGTGCAGCGCGCGCCGTTGTTTGCCACGGCGAGTTAATCGAGCAGCAACCCGACCTGGCGAATCTTCGGCAACTTGCGCACCACCAGCTGGTGCGAGCGTGTCAGCAGGTCTTGCAGTTCGGCGGTGCTGATGGTCTCCGTGCTGTCCAACCGAACCCAGTGAGCCCGCGCCAGATACGGCGCCGGGCTAAAACCTGGGCGGTCGACGTAGCCGAGAAACAGGTCGCTATCGACCTTGAAGGCGATGCCGCGGCCCATAAAGTTGATCACCGCCACCATCTTGTTTTGCGCCACCGAAAACACGCGGTTGTCACCCCATTTCAGGTCTTCGCGCACGCCCGGCAGTTGCAGCAGAAAGTCGGCGGTTTGGCTGGCATTCATGTTCATCTCCTTTGCCGAGAGGGCGTTAAACCGGGTGCGGCCAGTCGCCGCGAAAGTGTTCGGTCACGTGGTCGAGCCAGGCGCGCACGGCGGGCAGCATGCCACGGCGGTGCGGGTACACGGCCTGCAGAAAGCCGCCCGGCAGCGCCCACTCCGGCAACAGACGAATCAGGCGGCCGTCAGCCAATTCCTGATGGCAGTTCATCAACGGCAGCATGGAAAAGCCCAGGCCGGCCAGCGCTGCGTTTTTGCGTACGGAAAAATCTTCGATGGCCAGGCGCGGTTCAAACGCGATTTCACGCTTATTGCCGTCAGCGTCCACCACCCGATAGCGCACCTTGCGGTCGGTATCTACGGCGCCGAGCACCGGCAGTTCGCGCAAGTCGTTCAGCTCATTGATCTGCCGACCAGCCAGCAGCGCAGGGGAGGCCACCAGCACGGCGACGGCGGGGCGCAGCTTGCGAGCGATCAGGTTGGGGTCTTCGTCGCCTTCATCGCGCACCCGCAGCGCCACGTCGAATCCTTCGGCCAGCACGTCGACGCGGCGGTTCACCAGCACCACCTCGAGTTGCACCTGCGGGTAGGTGCTGAGGAAGTCGTTGATGATCGGCGACAGGTACGACTCGGCCAGCGCAGTAGGGCACGACACCCGCACCCGGCCGCGCGGTTCGCTGGAATGCGTGGCCACGGCTTCGTCGGCCATGTCGGCGGCGATGATCATGGTCTGACAGTGGCGAAAGTAATGTTCGCCGATTTCGGTCAGCGCCAAGGTGCGAGTGCTGCGTTGCAACAGACGTGCGCCCAGGCGTTCCTCCAGCTCGGCAACGCGCCGCGACAAGCGCGACTTCGGCACGCCAAGTAGACGCCCGGCGGCGGCGAAACCGCCGGCTTCCACCACTTTGGCGAAATAGAACAGGTCGTTGAGATCTTGCATGGCGGGTTCTGGCTGTCGTCATCGTCCTATAGGTGGGACGAACTATCACATTTTTGCTGGCTAATGCGCTATTGGAATCATCGGTAGGCTTAGCTCCATCGGATTTCAACCCACTTTTAACGCCGCTACGGCCCCCCTTGATTCGGAGAACCACCATGAAACTTCTGCACCTCGACTCCAGCATCCTTGGCGACAACTCGGCCTCGCGCCACCTGAGCAAAGCCGTGGTCGACGCCTGGAAAGCCGCTGACTCCAGCGTTCAGGTGAGCTACCGCGACCTGGCCGCCGATGCTTACAGCCACTTCTCCGCTGCCACCCTGCTTGCCGGCGGTACGCCTGCCGAACTGCGTGACGCGGCGCAAAAACACGAAGCGGAACTCGGCGAAGCGACGCTGAACGAATTCCTGGCCGCCGACGCCATCGTTATCGGTGCGCCGATGTACAACTTCTCCGTTCCAAGCCAATTGAAGGCCTGGATCGACCGCATCTCGGTCGCCGGCAAAACCTTCGCCTACGACGAGAACGGCCCGAAAGGCCTGGCCGGTGGTAAAAAAGTGATCATTGTTTCCACCTCGGGTGGCATCCACGCCGGCCAAGCCAGCGGCATCGCCCACGAAGACTACTTGCAACTGCTGCTGCGCTTCCTCGGCATCACTGACATCGAAGTGGTGCGCGCAGAAGGCCTGGCTTACGGTGAAGAACCGCGCGCCAAAGCACTGGCCGCCGCCAACGAGCAAGTGGCGGGTCTGTTTGTGGCTGCGTAACGGCTGAACGGCACTTAGAAAAATCCCCGCTTCGGCGGGGATTTTTTTGGCACGCCACATGCTTTTGTCATCTCACTGTGTTTGCGAAGCGGCCGCTGCGGGTTCATGCTCGGCGCTGCGGCAGGCGAAAGTGGGCGGCGGTGGTATTGAGGAGGTGGGCGTGAGCACCTTTTTTGCGCGTGTGATGGTGGTGTTGCTCGGTTTAGTGGCCGGCGCGTTGCCTGCTTCGGCCGGCACGGTGGGTTCGCGCCTGACCGTCGGCTTTCACCGCATGACCCTGCAAGATCCTCTCGACCAACAACCCATGCAGGCCGTCGCGTTCTACCCGGCCTATGCCCGCACCACGGTCAGCCAGATTGGCCCTTATCACATCGCCGCTGGCGAAGACCCGCCGGTCGCGCCCGGCCACTATCCGATGCTGGTGCTGAGCCACGGCAACAGCGGCAGCCCCCTCGCTCAACACGACCTCGCGACGTATCTGGCCAAACATGGTTTCGTCGTGCTGGCGGTGATTCACCCCGGCGACAACTACGCCGACCAAAGTCGCCTCGGCACGCTGAGCAATTTGTACGGCCGGCCGATGCAGGTGTCGCAAGCCATCACCGACGCCCTGCAAGACCCCTGGCTTGAACCCTTTGTGGATGAGCAGCGCATCGGCATGATCGGCTATTCAGCCGGTGGCGAGACGGCGTTGATCGTCGGCGGCGCGCAGCCCCAACAGCAGTTGCTGCGCGATTATTGCCAGGCGCACCCAGCGGACGAAGATGCCTGCCGCAGCCACGGCGAGCTGGTGGTAGACCGCGATGACCTGGTGGCCGAGAGCGACCCGCGCGTGAAAGCCCTGTTATTACTGGCGCCGCTGGGCCTGATGTTTGGCAAGGAGGAACTGCAAGACGTGCAACTGCCGGTGCTCATGTACGCCGGTGATAACGACCAGTTGCTCTCCGTGGAAACCAACGCCCTGGCCCTGAGCCGCAGCCTGCCGCAACGGCCGAACTACCGGCTGCTCGATGGCGCCGGGCATTTTATCTTCATGTCGCCATGCTCGCCCGAGCAGGAACAGATGATGCCGATGCTGTGCAAAGACGCCGACGGCGTCGACCGCCAGCGCATTCATCGGCGCATGAACGCCGAGGCGGTGGAGTTTTTCAGCACCGTGCTGGGGCCGGATTTGCGCGACCACCAGGCTTCGTTGCATTGACGCTATTGCGGTGAATGCGCCCGTCGCGCCAGCCAAAGGCTCAGGCTTAGGCCGGCCACGGCGAGCAGGGCGGCGGCGAGGAAAATGCCGTTATAGCCGACGCCATACGCCACCGCGCCCATCAGCGGGCCGGCAATCGCCAGGGCCAAATCGAAGAACACCGCATAGGCGCTGAAACCGGCGCTGCGGCTGCTGTCTGGCACGCGCTTGATGGCTTCCACGCCCAGCGCCGGATATACCAACGACAACCCACAACCGGTCAACGCCGCCCCAGCCATCGCCCAGGCCGGCGTCGGTGCGTACCACAGCAGCAACAACCCCAGGGTTTCGATGGCCATGCAGCTGATCGCCACGTTGTAGCCGCCGTAGCGCTTGATGGCATCGATCAACAGCACCCGCGCGCCGATAAACGCCACGCCAAAGGCCGACAAGCTATACGCCGCGCCGCTCCAACCTTTGCTGGCGAAATACAGGGCAACGAAGGTGGTCAGCGTGCCGTAGCCGATAGAGCCCAGCGCCAAGCCGACGCCATAGGGCGCAATACGGCCCAGCACCGTGCTGAAGGGCAGGCGCTCGCCCTTGAGCACGGGCGCCGACGGGCGTTTCCAGATCAGCAGCAACCCCAGCGCCGCTATCGCCATCAGCGCGGCGCCCAGGGTCCAGTAACCCCACGCGTCGACCATCAGCACGCCGGCCGGCGCGCCGATGGCGATGGCGCCATACGCGGCGATACCGTTCCAGGAAATCACCCGCGCGGTGTATTCCACGCCCACCCGGTTGATGCCCCAGCTAATGGTGCTCACGCCCAGCAACCCTTGCGTCACGCCCAACAGCAAACGCGCCGCCAGCATGATCGACAGGCTGACTAGCGGGTACGCGCTGAGTTGCGTGGACAACAAAGTGAGCAGGCCACTTACGGCGATTCCGCAAAGCCCGTACACCAGCGCCGGCTTGGTGCCGAGGCTGTCGGCCAGGCGGCCGGCCAGCGGGCGACTGAGCAGGGTGGCGAGGTATTGCGAAGCGATGGTCAGGCCGGCGATGACCGCGCCGTAACCCAACTGGTCATGGACAAAGCCCGGCACCACGGCAATGGGAATGCCGATGCAGAGAAAGCCGAGAAAGGTAAAAAACACCACGGAAACAATTTGCCCCGTGATGGCCAGAGAGCTGGGCGTTTGGGTGTGCATGCTGAAAAAACTTCGCCAGAAAACCTGCGGCAATCATGGCCAGTGAGCGGGAAGAAGGGAAGGTAGCTAACGATTATTCCTGCTACGCCGTTCTCAGCCCGATGCGCGGCTGAGAACGGCGGACGCCGGTTTACTACGGGTTATTGCGTTCGTGCCGGTAGGCGCTTACCGCCTCATACACCGCTTTGCGCAGACGGTTGATGCCGCCCAATGGTCGGTGTTCTGGCAGCGCATGCCAGGGGTTGAACGACTGGTTATCGCAGGCGAGGGTTTGCTCGGTGCTGTCGAAATCCTGCGCCGGTACCTTGATGGTGGCCACGGTTTCGAACGGCGAAACCTTCTCGCTCCATTCGATGCTGGTGTCTTCCAGAGGCATATAGAACGCCGGGTTCTGCCGTTGCACTTGCAGCTCGAAACAGGCCGGCATGCGGTCCAGCGACAGCTGCTGGTACAGCGCGTCGTGGAGGAAATTCGGCATGTCGGTGTTCACTGCCGGCAAGGTGTACGCCGGGCAGCGCTGCGGCGCGGGTACCACGCGGTACTTGATGTTATGCGGGCCGAATTTGAACGGCGCGACCGAGTCGTAGGTGGTGGCCACCGGGCTGTCGGGCGCGGGGGCGAGGGTTTTCAGGGCGATAGTCAGGTGGCGGATTTGCCAGGTGCGCGGATCCAGGCTGGGGAAGAACGCCAACACGGTTTTGCCATCGGCCTGGGCTTTGAAGTTGCTCTGGTATTCAGCCACGTCGCTGACGAAGAACGAGGGATGGTTGAACATCACAAAGTCTTGCTCACCGGCCACCGCCGGGGAGGTCATCAGCTTGGCGCCCGGCACGTCGAACAGCTTGATCGCCATGCCGCGCGCATCGCGAACGCGGTCAAATTGCGGGTATGCGTTGCCGTTGGACAGGCGCATCAGCGCTTGCCAGGTTTTGCCCGGTTCGCTGAATACGCCTTGGCGCAGCTCATCGTTGAGTTCGGGCAACACGGTCACTTCGGCCTTTACGCAGCCATGGGCTTTGGCGTGGGCGTCGCGCAGTACACGGGTCTGGTCTTTGTGCTGCTCGACCACGCGAATGGCATCTTCGATGATGCCGCGCGTCATGGCCGCTTCGCCGGGCGGAATCTGCTCCTCGGCCGACACCGGGCCGGAGAATTTCCAGGCGTAGTACAGCTCGGCGATGGCCCAGCCACCGAGGCCGACCACCGCCACAATCAACAGCAATTTGCCGAGCACACGGCCCAGCCAGAGCCAAAAGCGTTTAAGCATGAAGCGCGTCCTTATGTGTGTCCCACGGTAGGGATCATCCCTGGCAGCTTGGGCCTGGCGTCCAGGCGGCGGGTGTAACCGGTTGCAGCTGACTTTCCAGCGGCGCATTGCCAAGCACCTTGAGGTATTCGATCAACGCCAGCCGCTCGTTCGGGCTCAGGCCTCGGCCAATCACGCCTTGCTGACGGCAGCCGTCGCGGAACTCATGGCCTTGGTTGCCGTTGCCGGTGACGCTGGTTTTGAACAGGAAACCGCCGTCGAATTTCTCGCTGCGGTAGCCGGCGCGCTCGGGGTCGTACTCGTGGTTGCCGACCCAGAATTCAGCCCGCCGCTCATACACCGGCGACAGCAGTTCAAACAGCGTGGGCACCGAGCCGTTGTGCAGGAACGGCGGGGTGGCCCAGATGCCGTCCAAGGGCCGCGCTTTGTAGCCGCGCTTCTCTTGAACGCCGATGGGCAGGCCATAGCCGTCCATTTTCCAGCGCTCTTCACCGCTGATGCCGGCGTCTTGGTACGCACGGTTTTCCACGTAAGCGGTGATATAGGCCAGGCCCTTGGCGCTGGAAATGCTGCGGAAATTCAGGTCTTCCAGCTTGCCGTCGAACAGCTTCACGCCCAGCGTGCTGAGCTGCTCTTTGCTCCAGCCCAGCTTGCTGATGTTGAAGCGGTGGTCGGCGATGTTGTCGGCGGTGGTCGGGTCGGTGCCAACGATGCTGACCGGCACGATGCGCATCCGCCATTCCGGGTCGCGGGTGGGGGCCAGGCGTTTGTCCGGCGCTTTTGGGTCCGGCGCGTGGCAGTAGGCGCAGTTTTCCTGATACAGCGCGCGGCCCTGGCTGGCCATTTCCAGATTGACCTTGCCCAGCACGGGCTCGGGCCAGGTCGGTGGTTTCAGCTGTTTCAGGGTTTCTTCCAGGGTGTAGAGATCACGCACCCGCACGCTGGAGGCGTAGCGTTCGGCCACGGGCACGCGGCCCTGGTTGTCTTCGAACAGCCGGACGGTGGCGCCCACGCCCAAGGCTTCGCCGATATTGCGCGCCATCGGTTGCATGGCCGAACCGTTCCACTGCACCCAGTCGAATTTCCAGATATCCCACAACTGCGGGTAGCTCACCGGGGCATTGCCGACGCGGTAGTTGCTGGGGTCGATGGCGTCGCCGAACACGCTGTTGGCGATGCGGCCGAAGGCGTCGGTGCGACCAAAGCCTTCTTCGGTGGGGTAGAGGCCGCGATGGGTGTCGTTCCAGGCTTGGGACAGAATGCGGTTGAGCGTGACCTTGAGGTCGGTGCGCAGTTGGTCGCGGCCTTCGGGGTACTTGTCGCCCAGCACGTTCTTGGCGAAGCGGGTGAATTTCAGCGGGTTGTAATAGGTGAACGCCAGGCTCATGCCGAGCGCCTGCCCGAAGCTGCCGCCTTTCAACGTGGGCACCGTGGACGCCAGCGAATGCAGGGCCGCGCCGCCGTCGATGCGCACCGAGTTGCCGTTGAAACGCAGCTCTCCGGTGTGGCACGCCGAGCAGGTGATATCCAACAGTTGCGCGCCGGTTTCTTCTTCTAGATGGCGAGCAAAACCAACCGGCAAATTTCCAGGGTTCAGCGAGGTGGGTTGTTGGTTCGGTTCGGTGAGAAAGCCAAAGCGGGCGAGGTAATCCGGGGTGGCGAATTTGTCTTCGGAGAAGGGCAGCTCCAGCGCGGTAAACCAGTCATAGCGCAGGCCTTTCACTTCCGTGCCCTGGGGCGTGTAGTAATAGGTTTGGCGCGCCTCGGGGCTCCACTGCTCCAGATAATGCAGCTGCGTGGGCGCTTGGTACGCCGGCAAATTCGGGTTGGCAATGTAGTAGAGGGCAATAGCCAGAACCGCCAAGACGGCGAGTACGACGAGAAGCAAAATCCGCTTCACAACCTTCATGGGTGACGGTCCTTGTGCATTGTTATTGGCTGAGCGTTTATGCCAAGCAATTACAGGCTTGGCAAGACGCTAATCACCTATTGTTCTTATGGCTTTGGGCAACCATTCATGCAGCGAGGCGGCGTCGCTTAGAAGAAATCCGTCCTAAGCGCGTCAAAAAACTTGCTACGGTTGAAAACAGGGCAGGAAAAGGATTGTTTTAACTCAGAAAATTAAAACGGATGCCAGGGAGCAGAACGCCATGCTCGATATGCTCGACAGAGACACCTCGCCAACGCTCGCCACGCTCGATGTCTACAAAAGCAACGCCGAACGCCAGGCGCTTTGCGACGCCTTGGCCCGTTACGGCGACAACATGAGTGTGGCCGCGCGCATGCTCGGCATTTCCAGGCCGACGTTTTATCGCCTGTTGCACAAACACCGGCTGCGCTGACGGCCTTGGCGGGCGGCGCGAACGGCGGGCTTAAGCCAACCTACGACGCATTGTTCGCAACCGTTCGGCTGCGCCAGGCCATCGGGTTCACCCCTTCGGTTCGGGTGAAGGTGCGGCAGAAGTGGGCTTGGTCGCAGAAGCCGCATTCGGCGCTGATCTGCGTGAGGGTCATGTCGGATTCTTGAATCAGGCGCTTGGCCTGGTTGATGCGCTGTTGGTGAATCCAGTCTTGCGGCGACATGCCGGTGCTGCGCTTGAAGGCGCGGGAGAAGTGACTGCGTGACAGCGCGCAGGCTTGCGCCAGTTGCGGCACGGTGATTTTTTCGCCAATCAGGTTGTGGATGAGCGCCTTGACCAGCTGTTCACGCCAGCGTGTAAGACCCCCGGTTACCAGCGTTTCGCCGTCCTTCTCGTCGCTGGGTGTGAGCGAGCGGCGGGACATCCAATGGATACTGGCCATGATCCTTCCTTTGTGCATGAAAACCTGACCTGAGTGTGGGCAGGTGCTGCACGGCGAACAAGGTTCAAGGAAGGCCGGTTCCGGCCAACGAGGTGCGCAATACGGACACCTCTAGCACGATGGTTTCAACCAAACTGCTGGCGGTACTGAACGGGTGTAAGGCCAAGCTTCTCGCTGAACAGAAAACGCATGTGTCGCGTACTGCCCAAGCCGGCCCGATAGGCCACGGTTTTCAGCGGCAAATCGGTGCTCTCCAGCAGGCTGCGAGCACGGTCGATACGGGCGTGTTGCAGAAATTCCATGGGCGTCATGTTCACTTCGCGGCTGAACACGCGGGCGAAGTGGCGTGCGCTCATGCCGGCCAGGCTGGCCATGCGCTCCACGGAAAAGTCTTCGTCAAGGTGGGCCAGCACATAGGTTTGCACCTGGTTGATGGGCGAATCCTGTTCGGCCAGCGCGGCCAACATGGGGCTGAACTGTGCCTGGCCGCCTTGGCGCTTCATGGCCACCAACAGCACTTTCGCGACATCCACCGCCACCTTTTTGCCGTGGTCTTCGGCCACCACCGCTAACGCCATGTCGATGCCCGCTGTGACGCCGCCGGAGGTCAGCAAGCGGCGGTCTTTCACGTAAATCTGGTCGGTGCCCACGCGCGCTCTGGGGAACCGTTTAATCAGGCGGTCGGTGTAGTTCCAGTGGGTCGTGACCTGATGATCATCAAGCAAGCAGGCCTCGCCCAGAATGAACGCACCGGTGCAGATCGAGCCGTACATTTTGCAGCGCTGAACCGCGACGTGCAGCCAGGCCGACACTTCGGGAAACCGCTCGTTGTAAGCGCCGGGCCCGCCGGGCACCAAGAGCAGGTCGTAGGGCTCGCAGCCGTCGGCGAGGGTCAGATTGGTCTGCACCGTTACGCCGTTGGAGGCGGGTACCTGACGTTGCTCGGTGCCGATGGTCAGTAAGGTGTAGCCATCCTGCTCCGGCAGAAACCGATTCGCGACGGAAAAAACTTCGAACGGACCGGCCATGTCGAGCAGCAAAAAGTTGGGGAACAGCACCATCGCAACCGTTTTCATGGGCGTAACTCGCGGCTTGCTGAATGTAGGAAGAAACTTACAGCGAAGCGGCGCGCAAGGCACGAACCTTGTTGTTTTTAAAGGATATTTGCGACGAGCGTGGCGTCTTGATGGCACGCTTTTGAGGCGTTAGCCGCTCTGCTGCGCCACTTGAGGGCAGCGCGGCGCCACAAACAAAACTGCAACTCTTTTTTAACCCTGCCGGTCCCAATTTCAGTGAGCCATACAAGGCCCTGTAGGGGGAAAGCAACCATGTTTCGTGATTTCGACACCTGCATCGCCTGGACCGATGCCATGAAGGAAGGCCACAACTACGTGGGCCTGATCGAATACCAGCCTAAGCGCATGGGCGCCGAAGTGCGCGTGTTGTGGGTGATCGTGCCGGGTTGCGTGTGCGAGAACGAGGCGGAAACCGCCGCCGACAATATGTTGCGCGAGATCAGCGACATCACGCAGCTGGACCGCGTGACCTACAGCGACGGCGTGACGCTGTAGCGCAAGTTTCGGCAGCGCCTGAACACTTACTGAAGAATTGAGCGAGGAACGCCGGTCATGGCACGAGCCATCTGGAAAGGCGCCATCAGTTTTGGCTTGGTGCACATCCCCGTGGCGCTTAACTCCGCCACCGCCTCCCAGGGCGTCGACTTCGATTGGCTGGACAAACGCAGCATGGAGCCCGTGGGCTACAAGCGCGTGAATAAAGTCACCGGCAAAGAAATCGACCGCGAGAACATCGTCAAAGGCGTGGAGTACGAGAAGGGCCAGTACGTGGTGCTGAGCGAGGAGGAAATTCGCGAAGCGCACCCGGCGTCCACGCAAACCATCGACATTTTCTCGTTCGTCGACAGCGCAGAAATTCCCCTGCAGCACATCGACACGCCGTATTACCTCAGTCCCGACAAGCGCGGCGAGAAGGTGTATGCCTTG
This sequence comes from Pseudomonas sp. AC136, assembly GCF_979258585.1. Lineage (NCBI taxonomy): Bacteria > Pseudomonadati > Pseudomonadota > Gammaproteobacteria > Pseudomonadales > Pseudomonadaceae > Pseudomonas > Pseudomonas sp. AC136. Next base: position 1,082,775 of record NZ_OZ409865.1, on the reverse strand, counting down.
TTGCGCGAAACCCTGGCCAGCACCAAAAAGGTGGCGCTGGCGCTGGTGGTTTTACATACCAAGCAGCACCTGGCGGCCCTGATGCCCATCGAAGACGCCATGGTTTTGGTGATGCTGCGCTGGCCCAGCGAAGTGCGCAGCCTGGCGAGCCTGGAGCTGCCGGCCTCGGTGAGCAATGCCAAGCTGGCCAAGGGTGAGCTGGAAATGGCCAAGCGCCTGGTAGAGGACATGAGCGGCGAATGGTCCCCGGACGATTACCAGGACAGCTTCACCGACAAGATCATGCAGCTCGTAGAGCAGAAGGCGCAGCAGGGCAAGATCGAAGCGGTCGAGCAGGCGCCCGGCGAAGAAGGCCGGCGCACCGCCGACGTTATCGACCTCACCGAACTGCTCAAACGCAGCCTGGGTGGCAAGCCGACGGCGAAGAAGGGCGCGGCGGCATCCAGCAAGGAGTCGGAAGAAGACGAGGCGCCCGCGCCAAGAGCAAAAAGCTCGCGCAGCAGTGCGAACAAAAGCACCGCGTCGAAAGCCAAAGCGCCTGCGCGCAAATCCACCAAAACCAGCAAGGCGAGTTAACGCGCCAAGGGCGGGGCCATGAGCGAACATAAACGCGCACAAACGTCCGACGTCGTTGCGCCGAAAACCCAACGCCAAGGCATGCCTGCGGGCGAGGCGGCGAATCATCCGCACGGTGCAGATGGCAAGGGCCGGCAACTGCTTGATGAGGTGTCGATCAGCCATCCCGAGCGGGTCATCGATGCGCAGAGCGGTACGCAAAAAGTGGAGCTGGCGCAGTTCTATCACGGCATCAGCGAGTGGATTCTTCCGCACCTTAAAGGCCGGCCGGTTTCGTTGCTGCGCGCGCCAGATGGCGTGGACGGCGAGCATTTCTTCCAGAAGCACGCCCAGCATCTGGCGATTCCGCACATCACTCATTTGGACCAAGCAATCGACCCGGCGCATCCGCAACTGATGCAAGTCGACAGCTTGCCGGCGCTGATTGGCGCGGTGCAGATGGGCTGTATCGAACTGCACACCTGGGGCGCCACCAGTGCGGCGGTGGAAACGCCGGACCGGCTGATTCTCGACCTCGACCCGGACCCCGCGCTGCCATGGAGTGCCATGGTCGAGGCGACGCAGGCGACCCTCGCATTATTGGATGTCGTGGGCTTGGAGGCCTGGCTGAAAACCAGTGGCGGGAAGGGCATGCACATTGTAGTGCCACTGCGAAAACAGGCCGGTTGGGACAGCGTGAAGGCGTTCGCGAAGGCCCTTGCGAACCATATGGCCAACCAAGCGCCGGAGCGCTTCACCGACAAAATGGGGCCGCAGAATCGGGTGGGGAAAATCTTTATCGACTACCTGCGCAACCAACGCGGCGCCAGCACCGCCAGTGCCTACTCGGTGCGCGCGCGTCCGGGCTTGCCGGTGTCGGTGCCGATTGAGCGGGACGAACTAGGCACGCTGCAAAGTGCTGCGCAATGGACCGTCGCCAACCTGCAGGCGCGACTTGAAGGTCTGCCGCGCGAGCCGTGGCACGACTACCACAACCGCCAAGGCCTCACCCGCGCGCAGTGGGGCCAGTTGGGCATCGAGCCTGTCTGACGCTATTGCTCGCTATCGGCTTGCACTTGCTTAAACAACTGCTGCTTGGCGCCTTGCAAAATGCGCTCGGACAACTGCGGATCGGCCACGCTGCGCGACAGCACCAATGCGCCTACAAGGGTTGAGAGCAGGGCGATGGCTTGCTCATCGGCATCTGGCCCTTCCAAGTGTTCTGCCAGTTTGCTGAAGCGGCTTTGCACCACGGCGTCGGTTGTGGGGCTGGCTTGGCCGCGCTGGCCCAGTTCGGCGCACATCGTAGTCAGTGGGCAGCCTTTGCCGGGGTGGGTGCGGTGGGTGTTGCTCAGGTAGTAGCGGATAAAGCTCTGCAGGGGCTGCGCTTCAGAGAAGGTTTTCTCGACGCCGTCGGCCAGTTTTTCCGCAGCCGCGCTGAGCGCTTGCTCAACCAGGTCATCCTTGGATTTGAAATGCGCATAAAAGCCGCCGTGGGTCAGGCCCAGCGCTTTCATCAGCGGTTGCAGGCCGGTGGCGCCGATGCCGTCGCGGCGAAAACGCTCCGACGCTTCGTCGATGATGCGCTGGTGAGTTTGTGCCTTGTGATCTTCTGAGTAACGCATGGCAACGCCCTCCAATAACGTGAAATGCCGGCCGTCATTCTAAACCAGCCGGCACCTGAACGTCAGACCGCTTCCAGCAACGTCGCCACGCCCTGGCCGCCGGCGATGCACTGGGTGGCAATGGCGAAACGCCCGCCCGTGCGTTTGAGCAGCGAGGCCGCTTTGCCGGTGATACGCGCACCGGTGGCGCCGAGCGGGTGACCCATGGCCAGCGCGCCGCCGTCGAGGTTGACCTTGGCCATGTCCAGGCCCAACTCGCGTACGCAGGCAATGGATTGGCTGGAGAAGGCTTCGTTGATTTCCACCAGGTCGATGTCGTTGATGCTCAGCCCTTCACGTTGCAGCAGCTTGCGCGTGGCGTGAAGCGGACCCATGCCCATGATTTCCGGCGCGCAGCCGGCCACGGCCACGGCGCGTACGCGGGCCAGCACATCAAGGTTCCAGCGTTTGGCAAAGGTTTCCGTGCAGACGAACACCGCTGCGGCGCCGTCGGTTAATGGCGAGGCGGTGCCGGCGGTGACGCTGCCGCCGAACGCCGGTTTGAGCGTGGCCAGTGCGTCGGCATTAGTGCCGGGGCGAATGCAGCCGTCTTCGCTGACCAGCCCTTCAGGCGTGGCGATGGGCACGATTTCGTCGGTGAAGTAACCGAGTTCGCGCGCCTTGGCGGCTTTGGCGTGGGAGTCGACTGCCATCAGCTCTTGCTCTTCGCGGCTGATGCTGTACAGGTTGGCGACGTTCTCGGCCGTCTGGCCCATCGACATATACGCCTGGGGGAAACTCTCAAGCAGTTTCGGGTTGGGCGAAATATTGAAGCCGCCCATGGGCACGCGGGTCATCGATTCCACGCCCGCGCAAATAAACGCCTCGCCGGCGCCGAGCAGAATTTGCCCAGCGGCGAAGTGCACGCCGGTCATGGACGAGCCGCAGAAGCGGTTGACGGTGGCGCCGCCCAAGGTGTCGGGCAGGCCAGCGAGAAAACTGGTGATGCGCGCGATGTTCATGCCTTGCTCGGCTTCGGGGTAGGCGCAGCCCATGATCAGGTCTTCGATTTCCCGTGGGTCGATGTCGAGGCGCCCCACCAGCTCTTTCACCACTTGGGCGGCGAGGTCATCGGGGCGCACATTGATCAGGCCGCCTTTGCGGGCAAAGTGAAACGGCGAGCGGGCGTAGCCGGCGATTACGATGTTTTCCATGGTGCTTCTCCTGCGACGCGGCCTTAGCCGTGCATGTTCATGATCAAACAGGTGGTGGAGCCGGTGGCGTAGAGCTTGTCGTCTACGTCGTACAGGCGGCCTTCGGCGAGCGCGGTGGAGCGGCCGACGTGGATGATTCGCCCTTCAGCGCGAATCGGGCCGACAGCGGTGGTGACGGCGCGCACGTAGCTGATGCGTAAATCCGTGGTGGTGTAGCCCTGGCCTTTGCTGAGCATGGTGTGGATCGCGCAGCCCATGGCCGAATCGAGCATGGTGGCGATGTAGCCGCCGTGCACGCTGCCCAGCGGGTTGTAGTGCATAAGCGCGGGGTGGCCCTGAAAGATGAAATGGCCGCTGGACCATTCCATCGGCACCATCGCCATAGGCTCGTTAATGGGCGGCGAGGGCAGTTGGCCGCTGCCGATGCCATCGAAAAATTCCTGCGGGCTCATGCCGGCCACTTGCTTCAATGTCATGGTGTCGGGTGCCGCCAAACGCGCACGCAAATCGTCGGCAGCTGCCAGCCAAGCCTGGATTTTTTCCTCGCGGGACATGCTCATAAAGACCTCTCAAGCGTTAACGAACTAAAAGTATCAAGCCGCACTGGCATCACGCTTACAGCCTAAATTACACTCGTCATGTAAAACAATATGAAGGCCGTAATATAAGTGCCAAGCTTGGTGGCATAAACGCCATGCGCAAATTACAAACCTGTAGGAGCGGCCTCAGCCGCGATGCTTTTCCGTCCACCAACGAATCAATTGCAGTCTTTACTGCTAAGAAATTTCCCAACCGGAGAACCAGCATGAGCAACTACGACGTAGTGGTAATTGGCGGCGGCCCAGGGGGCTACAACGCGGCGATTCGTGCCGGCCAACTCGGGCTTAAAGTCGCGTGTGTGGAAGGGCGAGACACCCTGGGCGGCACCTGCCTGAATGTCGGCTGCATGCCATCGAAAGCGCTGCTGCACGCGTCCGAGTTATACGAGGCGGCCGTAGGCCCGGAATTCGCCAAGCTGGGCATTGAGGTCAAACCCACGCTCAACCTGGCGCAAATGATGAAGCAGAAAGACGAAAGCGTGACCACGCTGACCAAAGGCATCGAGTTCCTTTTTCGCAAGAACAAAGCCGAATGGATCAAAGGCTGGGGCCGCATCGATGGGCCGGGCAGGGTGGTGGTCAAAGCCGCCGATGGCAGCGAGCAAGTGCTGACGGCCAAAGACATCGTCATCGCCACCGGCTCCGAGCCCACGCCGCTGCCAGGCGTGACCATCGATAACCAACGCATCCTCGATTCCACCGGCGCGCTGTCGCTGCCCGAAGTGCCCAAGCACCTGGTGATTGTGGGCGCCGGGGTGATTGGCTTGGAACTCGGCTCGGTGTGGCGCCGGCTCGGCAGCGAGGTCACGGTGGTCGAATACCTCGACCGCATCTGCCCGGGGCTGGATCTGGAAACCGGCAAAACCTTCCAGCGTTCTCTGGCCAAACAAGGCTTTGCATTCAAGCTCGGCAGCAAGGTCAGTAGCGCCACCGCCACGGCCACCGGTGTGACCGTGGAAATCGAACCGGCGGCTGGCGGCGAAAAACAAACCTTGGAAGCCGACTATGTGCTGGTCGCCATCGGCCGCCGCCCGTTCACCCAAGGCCTGGGCCTGGAAACCGTGGGTATCACGCCAGACAAACGCGGCATGTTGGAAAACCAGAAACACCGCTCGGGCGTGCCAGGCATCTGGATCATTGGCGACGTGACCTCTGGCCCGATGCTGGCGCACAAGGCCGAAGACGAGGCGATTGCCTGCATCGAACAAATCGTCGGCAAAGCCGGTGAGGTCAACTACGCGCTGATTCCAAACGTGATCTACACCAAGCCGGAAGTGGCGACGGTGGGCAAAACCGAGGAGCAGCTCAAGGCCGAAGGGCGGGCCTACAAGGTCGGCAAGTTTCCATTCGCCGGCAACAGCCGGGCCAAAATCAACCACGAAAGCGAGGGCTTTGTAAAAGTGCTGGCCGATGAGCGCAGCGACGAAATTCTCGGCGTGCATCTCATTGGACCCAGCGTCAGCGAGCTGATTGGCGAATATTGCGTGGCCATGGAATTCGCCGCCTCGGCTGAAGATATCGCCCTGACTTGCCACCCGCACCCGACACGTTCCGAGGCGCTGCGCCAAGCGGCCATGAACGTCGATGGTTGGGCCATGCAGGCTTGAACAAGGCACTTCAAGCGCAGCACTGATAAAACCTGCACTTGCCTGGCTGCTCGCGGACTAATGGCACATCAGCCTTCCACAAACCGCGAGCAGCCATGGCCGACCCCGCAATTGAAAACAAACTCTTCCTCGTCCTGCTGACCGCAGTAACGCTCGCCTTCGGCTGGATTTTGCTGCCGTACTACGGCGCCGTGTTCTGGGCAGTAATCCTGGCCATTTTGTTTAACCCGCTGCAGCGCCACCTCGCCCGTCGCCACCAAGGCTCACGCAACCTGACCGCCTTGGCTACGTTGCTGGTGTGCCTGTGCATCGCCATTTTGCCCGTGGTGTTCACCACCGCCTTGCTGGTGCAGGAAGCCGGCGAACTCTACAAACGTATCGAAAGCGGCGAGCTGGACATCGGCGCCTACATTTTCGAAATCAAACGTCACCTGCCCACCTACGTGCAGGGGCAGATGGACCGTTTCGGCATGGGCAGCCTCAATGGCCTCAAAGACAAAGCCATCAGCGGCGCCATGCAAGGCAGCCAAGCCGTCGCCAGCCAGGCGTTCACCCTGGGGCAGAACACCTTCGAGTTTCTGATCAGCTTCGCGATCATGCTGTATTTGCTGTTCTTCTTTCTGCGCGACGGCCAGGAACTGGTGCGGCGTATCCGTAGCGCCATTCCGCTGAATGACGGGCAAAAGCGCCGGCTGCAATTGCGCTTCACCCGCGTGGTGCGCGCCACAGTGAAAGGCAACGTGCTGGTGGCGGTGACGCAGGGCGCGCTGGGCGGTCTGGCGTTCTGGTTTCTGGGCATTACCAGCCCGCTGCTATGGGCGGTGCTGATGGCGTTTTTGTCGCTGCTGCCGGCAGTGGGTGGAGGCATTGTCTGGGTGCCGGTGGCGGTTTACTTCCTCGCCACGGGCGCCATCTGGCAGGGCGTGGCGCTCAGCGTCTGGGGCGTGTTGGTGATCGGTATGGTCGACAACGTGCTGCGCCCGATTCTGGTTGGCCGCGACACCCGCATGCCGGACTACATGATTCTGCTATCGACCCTCGGTGGGCTCACGATCTTTGGCTTGAACGGTTTTGTGATCGGCCCGTTGATTGCGGCGCTATTCCTTTCTTGCTGGGGCATTTTCACCAGCGGCAATCAGAAAGTGCGCCTGCCTTCTTAAAAGTGACTAAAAGGCGCGCTGTCTTTAGGTAACTGCCCACTGGATGCAGCTGTCGGTCCTGCATTAACCGCTGCGGCTTGTCGAGAAGCTTGCGACCCTTTTTTGGAGGAGGGTCGCCATGACGTTAACCCTTTCAAAAGCGTTGGGCGGCCCGATTCCTCGGGCCGCGTTGCGTTCTTTCTTGCCACTGTTGCGAAGCCGCTTCGCAGTGGGGCAACTCACCTCTTTTCCTGTTGCAGCTGCGCAGAGAACCCCAGTTCCGGCGCCTGAGTTGCTTATCAGCGTGATCGTGCCCACCTACAACTACGCCCACGTGCTGCCCAGAGCGCTGGATTCGGTGATAAGCCAATGGGGCGACGATATTGAGTTGCTTGTTATCGACGACGGCTCCGACGACCACACGCCGGACGTATTGCAGCGCTACACCCGACGATTTGCTGGCTGTTTTCAGATAATCCGCCAAGACAATGCCGGAGCCGCAGCGGCGCGAAATCGCGGGGTGCAGGCGGCGCGCGGCGCCTATGTGCTGATGCTGGATGCCGATGATGAGTTGCTACCAGACGCCTTCCAGACCTTGCGCGAGGCGTTGCGCGCGACGCCCTCGGCGGCCATGGTGCTGGGCGCACAGGTTTCGGTGTATGCCGATGGCAGCCAACGCGTCAGGCTGCCCACACCCGTGACGGGCACGCCAGTGCAGCGGTGCCGCCGCTATCTGCTGCAAAAGCGAATTTCCATTTCCCATAGCCGCTGCCTATTCCGCCGCGATCTGCTGCTGCAACGCCCTTACCCGGAAACACTGCGCAGCGGCGAAGATGTGGCGGTGTTTGCCTATGTTTTGGTGAGTGGCTCCGCCGTGACGACGACCCACCCTTTGGCTCGGGTTTATAAACACCGCGATAGCCTGCGCCACAGCCGAGCGGACGAAGAGTCGGTGGCCCAAAGCATGCTCCATGAAGTGTTTGCGCAACTGCCGGACGAGTGCCAGCGCTTGCGCCAGCGTTATGCGGCTCAATGTTATCTATCGCTGTTTCGAGCGGCGCTTTTAGTCGGTGATGGCTGTTCGGCGCGCCGCTTTTATCGGCAGGCCGTGACCCTGTCGTGTTGGCAAGCGCTGCGACCCGGCTACCTCAGTAAATTGCTGCGCATTGGGTGGCGCTGACGCGGGCTGCGGCTCAGATTCTCGCCCCATAAAAAAGCCCGGCATGAGCCGGGCTTTTTTATGGGCGCTGCGCTTATGGCGTCAGCACCATGGTGGAGTGTTGCACCAGTTCCAGCAGCGGTTGTGGGTACACGCCGAGCACGAAGGCCAGCAGCGCCACGGCCAGCAGCATGATGCCGCCGGTACGCTGACCCCAGTTGAACGGTGCATCGTGCCGATGCAGATTCGGTTCCACCAGGAACAAGGTGACCATCACGCGCAGGTAGTAGAAAACGCCGATCGCGCTGCCCAGCACCAAGGCGCCCAGCAGCCACCATTGTTGGGTTTGCACGCCAACCATAACCACCACGAACTTGCCGATAAAGCCGGAGGTCAGCGGAATACCCGCCAGCGACAGCATCATCACCGTGAGCACGGCGGTCAGGTACGGACGGCGCCAGAACAGGCCGCGGTATTCGTACAAGGCGTCGGCATCGCGGCCGCTGAATGGCGTGGACATCAGTGTCACCACGCCAAACGCGCCAAGGCTGGTCAGCACGTAGGTGGCCAGGTACACGCCAACCGCTTCCACGGCCAAGCCTTTGCCGGCGATGACCGCGATCATCAGGTAGCCGAAGTGGGCGATGGAGGAATAACCCAGCAGACGCTTGAGGTTGTTCTGCAGCAGGGCGAGCAGGTTGCCGACCAGAATCGAAGCCACGGCGATCACCGACAGCACGGTGGTCAGCAGCCCTTCGTTGGCGGCCGGGGAGAGCAGGAACAAGCGAACCATCACCACGAACACGGCCACTTTACTGGCGGTAGCCAGGAACGCGGCCACGGGTGCGGGCGCGCCTTCGTAAACGTCGGGCGTCCATAGGTGGAACGGCACCAGCGACAGCTTGAACGCCAGGCCAACCAGCATCATGCCCATGCCCAACTGCGCCATGGCGCTTTGTGCGCCAGTGGCGGCCAGCTTGGCGCCGATGCCGGTGAAGCTCAGGGTGCCGGCGTCGGCATACAGCAGGGCCATACCGAACAACAGGAACGCCGAACCGGCGGCCGAAAGCACCATGTATTTGATGCCGGCTTCCAGCGAGCGCTTGTTGAAGAACGCGTACGCGACCATGCCGTAGACCGGCACCGACAGCAGTTCCAGACCGATAAACAAACCAGCCAGGTGCTGGGCGCAGACCAGCACGATGCCACCGGCGGCGGCCAGCAGAATCAGCAGGTACAACTCGTCACGGTTGCCGGGGAAGCCGACCTTGTCATCGCCCATGTAGGCGTGAACCAGGGTCACGCAAGCGAGGGTCGAGACCAGAATCAGGCCGATGTAGAAGTTGGCGAAGTTGTCGACCAGCAGCAGGCTGGTGACCGCCAGCGGTGTGGCTTTGACGGCGGGAATGATCGACAGCAAGGCCAGGTTCAAACCCAGACCCGACAAGATGAAGGTCTGGCTGTGGTTGCGTCGCCAGGCGATGGCCAGCATCACCACCACGATGGTGGCGCAAACCACCAGCAGCGGGAGCAGGGCGAGCAGGTGTTGAGTCGTGAATTCCATAACGCGGCTTTCCATTACAGGCTACCGGCCCGATGCGAGTTGAGTGGAAGCGGTACCCAGCCAGTGTTGGATGCCCTGCATAGTGGCCGACGAGGTGTCCAGAATCGGCTGCGGGTAGACCCCAAGCAGAATCAGCAACACCGCCAGGCCCAGCACCATGAACATCTCACGGGCGTTCATGCCTCGCAGTACATCGTCAGACTTGGTCGGACCAAAGTAGGCACGGTGAATCATGATCAGCGAGTACACCGAGCCAAACACCAGGCCGGTTGCCGCCACGATGGTGAACCACGGGAAGGCTTTGAACGCGCCGACCAGAATCAGGAATTCGCCGACAAAGTTACCGGTGCCCGGCAAGCCCAGAGCCGCTGCAGCGAAGAACAGGCTGATGGCCGGCAGGTACGGCAGGCGTCCCCAGATACCGCCCATTTCGCGCATGTCGCGAGTGTGCAGGCGCTCATACAACTGGCCGCTGAGAATAAACAGCGCCGAGGCCGACAGACCGTGGGCAATCATTTGCACCACCGCGCCTTGCAAGGCGATCTGGCTGCCGGAGTAGATGGCAATCAGCACAAAGCCCATGTGCGACACGCTGGAGTAGGCGATCAGGCGCTTGATGTCGGTTTGAGCAAACGACAGCAGGGCACCGTAGATGATCGCAAACACGCCAAGGTACATGGCGATGTGAGCGAACTCCGCCGACGCATTAGGGAACAGCGGCAGGGCGAAACGCAGCAAACCATAGGCCGCGGTTTTCAACAGGATACCGGCCAGGTCGACCGAGCCTGCAGTTGGCGCCTGCGCGTGGGCGTCGGGCAGCCAGGAGTGGAAGGGCACCACCGGAAACTTCACTGCGAAGGCAATGAAGAAGCCGAGCATCAACACGTATTCGGTGCCTTCGGACAGCTTGGTCTTCAGCAGGTCGGCGTAGTTGAAGGTGATCACGCCCGTGGCGTTGTAGTTGACGAACACCAGCCCAAGAATCGCCACCAACATGATCAGGCCGCTGGCCTGGGTGTAGATGAAGAACTTGGTGGCCGCATTGATGCGGGTGTTGCCTTTGCTGCCGCTGTGACCCCAGAGCGCGATGAGGAAGTACATCGGCACCAGCATCATTTCCCAGAAGAAGAAAAACAGGAACAGGTCGATGGCGAGGAACACGCCTACCACACCGCCGAGAATCCACAGCAGGTTGAGGTGAAAGAAGCCGACGCGGTTCTGGATTTCATTCCAGGAACAGAGCACGGACAGCACACCGAGCAAGCCGGTGAGCACGATCATCAGCACGGACAAACCGTCCATGGCCAAGTGAATGGTGATGCCGAAGCGCTCGATCCATTGCACCTTGAACTCGTGGGCCCAAACCGGCTCCGCACCTGGCGCGGGCGCCAGGCTGAAGTTACCGGTGGTCCACAGCCAGAGGCTCAGGCCGAACAGCAGCACCATGCTGAGCAGGGCGATCCAGCGCGGCAGGGTGTTGCCGAACCGTTCGGCCTGCCAGCACAGCAGGCCGCCGATAAAGGGAATCAGGATTAGCCAAGGCAGAATCATGACGGGCTGTTTTCCTTAATTCAAAATCAGAAGAAGGGCGAGCAGCAGCACGGCACCGCCGGCCACCGAGGCCGAGTACCAGCGCAGGTTGCCGGTTTCCGTACGGCTCATCAGGCTGTTACCCAGGCGTACCAAGCGCGGAACCACACCGATGCTGCTGTTGATGGGGTCGTTGCCCAGCAGGCGGGTGATCAGCAGGTACGGCTGCACGAACAGCTTGTCGTAGATCCAGTCGAAGCCCCACGCAGCGAACCACCAGGCCGAGAGCAATTTGCCCGGGCCGCTGTTGGCCACTGCGGTGGCGAAACGGCGCTTGCCGAGGAACAGCACCGCAGCCAGGGCGATACCGGCAATGGCGATTAGGCCCGACGACAGCTCCAGGCTGTGTTTGGCTTCGCCACCGGCGTGGCCGAAGCTTTCCGGCAGCACACCAGCCAGCGGCGGGCTGATGAGCGCGCCGATAAAGGTCGACAGCACGATCAGCACCGACAGCGGCAACCAGTGGCTGATGCCGTGACCGGCATGGGCCTCGGTTTTCGCCTCGCCGTGGAAGGCGATAAAGATCAGGCGGAAGGTGTACAGCGAGGTCATGAACGCACCGACCAGACCGGCGTACAGCAAACCGGTGTGGCCGCTGGCGAAGGCTTCCCAAAGAATTTCATCCTTGGAATAGAAGCCGGCGGTCACGAAGGGCAGGGCAGCCAGTGCAGCGCCGCCGACGATAAAGCTTGCGTAGGCCAACGGCAGCTTCTTCCACAGGCCGCCCATCTTGAAGATGTTCTGCTCGTGGTGGCAGGCGACGATCACCGAACCGGAGGCGAGGAACAGCAGGGCCTTGAAGAAGGCGTGGGTCATCAGGTGGAAAATCGCTGCGTCCCAGGCGCCAACGCCCAGGGCCAGGAACATGTAGCCGATCTGGCTCATGGTCGAGTAAGCGAGGATGCGCTTGATGTCGGTTTGTACCAGTGCCGCGAAGCCGGCGAGTACCAGCGTCACGCCGCCGACGATGCCAACCAGCTCCAGCACTTCCGGCGCCAGCAGGAACAGGCCATGGGTGCGGGCAATCAGGTACACGCCAGCGGTCACCATGGTGGCCGCGTGAATCAGCGCGGAAACCGGAGTAGGGCCGGCCATTGCATCGGCGAGCCAGGTTTGCAGCGGCAACTGAGCCGATTTACCTACCGCGCCACCCAGCAGCATCAGGGTTGCCCACCACATCCAGGTATCCCCGGCCTGCAGTTTTTGCGGCGCCAGAACCAGCAGCTCTTGGATGTTCAACGTGCCCAGGTGCTGGAACAGCAGGAACAGGCCGATGGCCATGAACACGTCGCCGATACGGGTGACGATAAAGGCCTTGAGTGCGGCGTTACCGTTGTTGCGGTTGCTGTAGTAGAAGCCGATCAGCAGGTAACTGCACAGGCCCACGCCTTCCCAACCGAAGTACAGGAACAGCAAGTTATCGCCCAGAACCAGGAACAACATGCTGGTGATAAACAGGTTGGTGTACGAGAAGAAGCGCGAGTAACCGGCTTCACCGCGCATGTACCACGAGGCGAACAGGTGAATCAGAAAGCCTACGCCGGTGACGACGCCCAGCATGGTCAGCGACAGGCCGTCCAGGTACAGGGTGAAGCTCGGGGCGAAGCCGTCTACCGACATCCATTGCCACAGCACCTGGCTGTACACGCCGCCTTCTGGCGGGTTGACGTTGAATTGGTAGATCAGAAAGGCGGTGGTCAGGGCCGACAGGCCAACGGAGCCCACGCCGATCAGCGCCGAGACGTTTTCCGACCATTTGCCGCGCGAGAACGACAGCAGCAGCCAGCCGATAAGGGGGAAGGTAAATGTCAGGAATAAAAGGTTCATCCGCGCATCTCGCTGGCAGCGTCGATATCGAGGGTGTGGAAGCGGCGGTAGAGCTGCAACAACACGGCCAGGCCGATGCTGGCTTCGGCGGCAGCCAAGGTCAGCACCAGAATGAACATCACTTGCCCGTCAGGCTGTGCCCAGCGGCTGCCGGCCACGATAAAGGCCAAACCGGCGGCGTTCATCATGATTTCCAGGCTCATCAGCACGAACAGAATGTTGCGGCGCACCATCAGGCCTACCAGGCCGAGACAGAACAGCACACCCGCTACGGCGAGGCCGTGTTCCAGGGGGATCGAATTCATCATTGGATTTCCTTCGCCTCTTGACGGCCGAGGTGGAACGCGGCGACTACCGCTGCCAACAGCAGCATGGAGGCCAGCTCAACAACCAGCAGGTACGGGCCAAACAGGCTGATGCCCACGGCTTTGGCGTCAACGGTGGTCAGGCCGATGGCGCCGGCGCTCGGGTTGCCGAACAGCACGTAGAGCAATTCAGCCAGCAGCAACAACGCCAGCAGCGCCGGGCCGAACCAGATGCCGGGCTTGAGCCAGATACGCTCCTGATCGGCGGCAACAGGGCCGAGGTTGAGCATCATCACCACGAACACGAACAGCACCATGATGGCGCCGGCATACACGATGATTTCCAGCGCACCGGCAAACGTCGCGCCGAGGCTGAAGAACGTCATCGACACAGCCAACAACGAGATGATCAGGTAGAGCAGGGCGTGAACCGGGTTGGTGTTGGTGATCACTCGAAGAGTGGACACCACCGCCACGCCGGACGCGAAGTAGAAAGCGAATTCCATAGTCAGATTCCCACGACGGATACAGGCAGCCAACGGCCGGTCGCCACATTCAGAGTCAGTTGAGCGCGCATTACGGCAGCAACCCCTTGACGTTGATCGGCTCGGCTTCGTTTTGCGCCGCGCCCTTCGGCTTGCCAGCAATGGCCATACCGGCCACGCGGTAGAAGTTGTAGTCCGGGTTTTTACCGGGACCGGAAATCAGCAGGTCTTCTTTCTCGTACACCAGATCCTGACGCTTGAACTCAGCCATTTCGAAATCCGGCGTGAGCTGGATCGCGGTGGTCGGGCAGGCTTCTTCGCACAGGCCGCAAAAGATGCAGCGCGAGAAGTTGATGCGGAAGAATTCCGGGTACCAGCGACCGTCATCGGTCTCGGCTTTCTGCAGGGCGATGCAGCCCACCGGGCAAGCCACGGCGCACAGGTTGCACGCTACGCAGCGCTCTTCACCATCGGGGTCGCGGGTCAGCACGATGCGGCCGCGGTAGCGCGGCGGCAAGTACACGGGCTCTTCGGGGTACTGCAAGGTGTCGCGTTTGCGGAAGGCATGGGAGAACACCATCACCAGGCTGCGAAGCTGGGTATAGGTGCCATGCACAACGTGGAGCACATACTTAAGCATGGTCATTCTCCGTTACTGAGCCACGCCGGCCGGGGTGTTGAGCAACACCACGGCAGCGGTCACCAGCAAATTGATCAGGGTCAGCGGCAGGCAGAACTTCCAGCTGAAGTCCATCACCTGGTCATAGCGCGGGCGCGGAATCGAGGCGCGCAGCAGGATGAACAGCATGATGAAGAAGCCGGTTTTGAGCGCGAACCAGAGGAATGACAGCGACGGCAGAATGTTGAACGGACCGTGCCAACCGCCGAAGAACAGGGTGACCAACAGCGCCGAGATCAGCACGATGCCGATGTACTCACCGACAAAGAACATGCCCCATTTCATGCCGGCATATTCGATGTGGTAACCGTCGGCCAGCTCTTGCTCGGCTTCCGGTTGGTCGAAGGGGTGACGGTGGGTAACAGCCACGCCCGCGATGAAGAACGTACAGAAGCCGAAGAACTGCGGAATGATGAACCACAGGTTTTGCGCCTGGTATTCAACGATGTCGCGCATGTTGAACGAGCCCACCTGCGCCACGATGCCCATCAGCGACAGGCCCATGAACACTTCGTACGACACGGTTTGTGCCGAGGCACGCAGGCTGCCGAGCAGGGCAAACTTGTTGTTACTCGACCAACCGGCAAACAGCACCGCGTACACCGACAAACCGGCCATGGCGAAGAAGAACAGCAGGCCGATGTTCAGGTCTGCGACGCCCCAGGTCGGGGTGATCGGGATGACGGCGAAGGCAATCAGCAAGCAGCTCATGGCCACCACCGGCGCCAGGGTGAAAATCACCTTGTCGGCGAACGGCGGCGTCCAGTCTTCCTTAAAGAACATTTTGATCATGTCGGCGGCGATCTGAAACGCACCGAACGGACCCACTCGGTTCGGACCGTAACGGTCTTGCCAGAGGGCCAGCAGGCGACGTTCCACCCAGCTCAGCAACGCGCCGCACACCACCACGGCGAGCAGCACGACGATGGCTTTGAGCACGGCGATGATCACGTCGATCACTTCAGGCGTGAACCAACTCATTGCGCGGCCTCCTGCAGCGAATCAGCGGTTTTGCCAGCAATCGCGGCGGGGATGCCTGCCAAACCAACCGGCAACGCAACGATGCCCGCACTCAGCTCTTCGCTCACGCGCAGCGGCAGACGCAAGGTCTGGCCAGCTACGTTGAGGCTGACCAGCGCGCCTTCGTTCACGCCCAAGCGGGCCGCTTCCGAAGCGGCGACGGCGACGTAGGCTTCAGGAATACGCTGCTGAACCGGCGCGGCGCGCGAGGAATTTTCTTCGCTGCCGAACAGGTGATGAACCGGCACAACCTGCCAGGTGCCTGGCGCCGGGTTGAATGCGCCCGGTGCAGTGGCAAACCAGCTGAGGCCATCGCCTTGGCTTTCGATCAGGCGCGTGCCCGGATCGCCAGCACGCAGGTGACCGCCGACTTCGTCCTGGAATTTGTTCCAGGCTTGCGGCGAGTTCCAGCCCGGCGACCAGGCGAACGGCACCTGTTGACGCGGTTCGGCGGAGCCGGAGTAGCCTTCCATGGAGAAGGCGAAGGCGGTGTCTTTGTCTTGCGAGGCGCGCGGTTCGTGCACGCTGATATTCGCGCGCATCGAGGTGCGACCGCTGTAACGCAGCGGCTCGCGAGCCATTTTCAGGCCCTTGATGCGGAACGAGGCGCCCGGTGCAGCGTCGACGATACCGGCCAGCAGCGGCGTACTGGCGGCGGCAGCGGCGGTCACCTGGTCGAGCTGAGTCCAATCAACGTTCTGGCCGAGCAGGGTGCTGCGCAGGGCATGCAGCCAGCGCCAGCCTTCGTGAACCAGAATGCTTGGGTCGTAGTAGGTCGGATCAAACACTTGGAAGAAGCGCTGGGCGCGGCCTTCCTGGCTGACCAGCGTACCGTCGCCTTCGGCGAAGCTCGCCGCGGGCAACACCAGATGGGCGCGGGCCGTGGTGTCGGTTTGCTGGTGGTCGGCAACGATGACGACCTTGGCGGCAGTCAGCGCGGAGTCGACCAGCGCTTTGTCGGCGCGGGTGTACAGATCGTTTTCCAGCACGACGATGGCGTCGGCCTTGCCGTCGACCACAGCTTGCAGCGCGGCGTCGGCAGAGTCGCCGCCGAGCATGGCCAGGCCCAGGCTGTTGGCTTCGCTTACCACCAGGCTGAGGGAGCCGTTTTTCTCGCGCAGCTTGAGGGCCTTGGCGATGTTGGCGGCGGCTTCGATCAGGGCTTTGTTGCCCAGTGAAGTGCCGGCAATTACCAGCGGCCGTTTGGCTGCCAGCAGGCTGTCGGCGATGCGCTGGGCCAGTTCCAAGGCTTCGGCGTCCAGACCGGCAACGGCCGGAGCGCTGGCGTCGATGGCGTGGGCGACGGCAAAGCCGATGCGCGCCAGGTCATCCGGCGCGGCGTGCACGCACTCTTCGGCGACGTCGTCGAGCTTGGTGGCGTCAAGGCTGGCAATAAACAGTGGGTTCAGCGCGTGCTGACCGATGTTCTGCACCGCAGCGTTGAGCCACGGCTGAATCTTCATGGCTTCGGCCATGTCTTCGGCCTTGCCTTTCACCGACTGGCGCAAGGCGAGGGCGAGGCGGGCGGCGGTTTGCGTCAGGTCTTCCCCGAGCACGAACACGGCGTCGTGGTCTTCGATGTCACGCAGGGTCGGAATGGGCAACGGGCTGTTTTGCAGTACGTTCAAGACAAGGCGCAGGTTGTCCAGCTCAACAGCGCCGATACCGGAGTAGAAATGCTCGGCACCGACCAGTTCGCGCAGGGCGAAGTTGCTTTCCAGGCTGGCGCGCGGCGAACCGATGCCGACGATGTTGCGACCGCGCAGCAGCTCAGCGGCGTTATCCAGGGCTGCATCCACGCTCAGCTTTTGGCTGCCGGCCGTCAGCAGTGGCTGACGCGGACGGTCGGTGCGGTTGACGTAGCCGTAGCCAAAGCGACCACGGTCGCAGAGGAAGTACTGGTTCACCGAACCGTTGTAGCGGTTTTCGATGCGACGGATTTCGCCGTAACGCTCGCCGGGGCTGATGTTGCAGCCGCTTGAGCAGCCATGGCAGATGCTCGGCGAGAACTGCATGTCCCACTTGCGGTTGTAGCGCTCGGAGTGGGTTTTGTCGGTGAACACACCGGTCGGGCAGACCTCGGTGAGGTTGCCGGAAAACTCGCTTTCCAGAACGCCGTCTTCAACGCGACCGAAGTACACGTTGTCGTGGGCGCCGAACACGCCGAGGTCGGTGCCGCCGGCGTAGTCCTTGTAGAAACGTACGCAGCGGTAGCAGGCGATGCAGCGGTTCATTTCGTGCGCAATGAACGGGCCGAGTTCCTGGTTCTGGTGAGTGCGTTTGGTGAAGCGATAACGGCGCTCGTTGTGGCCGGTCATCACGGTCATGTCTTGCAGGTGGCAGTGGCCGCCTTCCTCGCACACGGGGCAGTCGTGCGGGTGGTTGGTCATCAGCCATTCAACGACGCTGGCGCGGAAGGCCTTGGACTCTGCGTCGTCGATGGAAATCCAGGTGTTGTCGGTGGCGGGGGTCATGCAGGACATGACGATGCGACCACGGGTGTCGTTTTCGTCGGTGTACTGCTTCACCGCGCACTGGCGGCAGGCGCCGACGCTACCGAGCGCCGGGTGCCAGCAGAAGTACGGAATGTCGAGCCCGAGGGACAGACAGGCCTGTAACAGGTTGTCTGCTCCATCGACTTCGAGCGCTTTGCCGTCTACGTGGATAGTGGCCATAGTTCAAGTTTCTTCGTTGGCCCGTTTGTTCAGGGGTGAAAGCCGCATCTGCTGCGGTTTTCGCCACGCTCAACTGGCGGGCTTGGCTAATAGAATCACGGTTCGATGGGGCCAGAGTTCTAGATAAGCGTTCTCTGGCCGCCGTCGTAAAAACGTTAGGCGCTGACGAACTGCGTCGGCGCCACCGGCGTGCTGATTCGGGAAATACCCGCTTCGAACTCCGGTCGGAAATATTTGATTGCGCTGCCCAGCGGCTCCACGGCGCCCGGTGCGTGTGCACAGAACGTTTTGCCTGGGCCGAGGAAGTTGACCAGGCCCTCGAGGGTTTCGATATCGCCGGGCTGGCCATGACCTTTCTCAATGGCGCGCAAGACTTTCACGCTCCACGGCAGGCCATCGCGGCACGGCGTGCAGAAACCGCACGACTCGCGGGCGAAGAACTCTTCCATGTTGCGCAGCAGGGCAACCATGTTGACCTTGTCGTCCACCGCCATGGCCAGGCCGGTGCCCATACGGGTGCCGACCTTGGCGATACCGCCGGCGTACATTTGCGCATCCAGGTGTTCGGGCAACAGGAAGCCGGTACCGGCACCGCCGGGTTGCCAGGCTTTCAGGGTGAAGCCGTCGCGCATACCGCCGGCGTAGTCTTCAAACAACTCACGGCCAGTGACGCCGAATGGCAGTTCCCACAGGCCTGGGTTTTTCACCTTGCCGGAGAAGCCCATGAGCTTGGTGCCCATGTCTTCGCTGCCCGGCCGGGCGAGGCCCTTGTACCACTCGACGCCGTTGCCAACGATGGCCGGCACGTTGCACAGGGTCTCGACGTTGTTCACGCACGTCGGCTTGCCCCACACGCCGACAGCGGCCGGGAAAGGCGGCTTCGAACGCGGGTTGGCGCGGCGACCTTCAAGGGAGTTGATCAGCGCGGTTTCTTCACCGCAGATGTAGCGACCGGCACCGGTGTGCACGAACAGTTCGAAGTCGAAACCGCTGCCCAGAATGTTCTTGCCCAACAGGCCGGCAGCCTTGGCTTCAGCCACGGCGCGGTTGAGGTTGGTGGCCGCATCAACGTATTCGCCACGCAGAAAAATGTAGCCGCGATAGGCCTTGAGCGCGCGCGCACTGATGAGCATGCCTTCGATCAGCAAGTGCGGCAGCTGCTCCATGAGCATGCGGTCTTTCCAGGTGTTGGGTTCCATTTCATCCGCGTTGCACAGCAGGTAGCGGATGTTCATGGATTCGTCTTTAGGCATCAGCCCCCACTTCACGCCCGTGGGGAAGCCGGCACCGCCACGGCCCTTGAGGCCGGAGTCTTTGACGGTTTGCACGATGTCGTCTTGCGACAGGTCGGCGAAGGCTTTACGCGCGGCGGCGTAGCCGTCTTTGGCCTGGTATTCCTCAAGCCACACGGGCTGCGCGTCGTCACGCAGGCGCCAGGTCAGCGGGTGCGTTTCCGCGGTGCGGGCAATGCTGTTGGCCGGCCCGAAGGAGGTCAGGCGGGTGGTCGAAGCGGACGTCATACGTAAGCCTCCAGCAGTTCTGCTACGCCATCGGGTTGCACGTCGCCAAAGGTGTGGTCGTCGATCATCAGCGCCGGGGCCTTGTCGCAGTTACCCAGGCAGCACACCGGCAGCAGGGTGAAGCGGCCATCGGCAGTGGTTTCGCCGAGGCCGATGCCCAGCTGTTGCTGGATGCTGCTGACTACCGACTCATGGCCGCCGATGTAGCAAACCATGCTGTCGCACACGCGGATGATGTGACGGCCAACGGGCTGGCGGAAAATCTGGCTATAGAAAGTGGCAACGCCTTCGACGTCGCTGGCCGGAATGCCGATGATCTCGCCGATGGCGGCGATGGCGCCATCTGGCACCCAACCACGGGCTTTCTGAACGATCTTCAGCGCTTCGATGGAGGCCGCGCGGGAGTCTTCGTAGTGGTGCAGCTCATGTTCGATGGCCGTGCGCTCGGCATCGCTGAGGGTGAAACGGTCGGTTTGAATCAGCGTGGTGGTAGTCATAGTTAGCGGTCCACGTCAGCCATAACGAAGTCGATACTGCCCAGGTACGCGATCAAGTCCGCGACCATGCTGCCGCGGATTACCGAAGGAATCTGCTGCAGGTGCGGGAAGCTTGGCGTACGAATACGGGTGCGGTAGCTCATGGTGCCGCCGTCGCTCGTCAGGTAATAACTGTTGATGCCCTTGGTCGCTTCGATCATCTGGAAGCTTTCGTTGGCCGGCATGACCGGGCCCCAGGAAACTTGCAGGAAGTGGGTGATCAAGGTTTCGATGTGCTGCAACGTGCGCTCTTTCGGCGGCGGCGTAGTCAGCGGGTGATCCGCTTTGTACGGGCCAGACGGCATGTTGCGCAGGCACTGGTCGATGATTTTCAAGCTCTGGCGCATTTCTTCCACGCGCACGATGCAGCGGTCGTAGGCATCGCCATTTACGGCCAGCGGCACTTCGAATTCGAAGTTTTCGTAGCCCGAGTACGGGCGCGCTTTACGCAGGTCGAAGTCCAGGCCGGTGGAACGCAGGCCGGCGCCGGTGACGCCCCATTCCAGCGCTTCCTTGGTGTTGTACTGGGCAACGCCAATGGTACGGCCACGCAGAATGCTGTTTTTCAGGGCGGCTTTTTCGTACTCGTCGAGGCGCTTGGGCAGCCATTCAACGAAGTCTTTCACCAGCTTTTCCCAGCCGCGCGGCAGGTCGTGCGCAACGCCGCCGATGCGGTACCAGGCCGGGTGCAGACGAAAACCGGTGATGGCTTCAATCACCGTGTACGCGCGCTGACGGTCGGTGAAGGTGAAGAACACCGGGGTCATGGCGCCGACGTCTTGAATGTAGGTGCCGAGGAATAGCAGGTGACTGGTGATGCGGAAGAACTCGGCCATCATGATGCGGATGACGTCGACCTTCTCCGGCACTTTGATGCCGGCCAGCTTCTCGACCGAGAGCACGTACGGCAGGTTGTTCATCACACCGCCGAGGTAGTCGATACGGTCGGTGTAAGGAATAAAGCTGTGCCAGGACTGACGCTCGGCCATCTTCTCGGCGCCACGGTGGTGGTAACCCACTTCCGGTACGCAATCGACGATTTCTTCACCGTCCAGCTGCAGCACGATACGGAACGCACCGTGGGCCGAAGGGTGGTTGGGGCCGAGGTTGAGGAACATGTAGTCCTCGTTCTCGTTGCCGCGTTTCATGCCCCAGTCTTCCGGGTTGAAGCGTGCGGCTTCTTCTTCCAGGTTCTGCTTGGCAACCGACAGGCTGAACGGATCGAACTCGGTGGCGCGCGCTGGGTAGTCTTTGCGCAGCGGGTGACCCTGCCAGGTCGGCGGCATCATGATGCGGGTCAGGTGCGGGTGACCGGCAAAGGTCACGCCATACATGTCCCACACTTCGCGCTCGTACCAGTTGGCGTTCGGCCAGATATTGGTCACGGTCGGCAGGTTCAGGTCGCCTTCGGACAGCGCGACTTTGAGCATGACGTCGCTGTTCCGCTCGATCGACATCAGGTGGTAGAACACCGTGAAGTCGGAACCTGGCAAACCACGCCGCTGAGTGCGCAGGCGTTCGTCGACGCCGTGCAGGTCGTAGAGCATGACGTAGGGCTTGGGCAGCTGACGCAGAAAGGTCAGCACCTCGATCAGCCGCTCACGCGCCACCCACAACACCGGCATGCCGGTGCGGGTTTGCTGGGCGGTAAACGCATCTGCGCCAAAGCGCGTGTTCAATTCGGTGACGACGTCTTGGTCGTCTGCCTTGTAAGGCGGGATGTACAGAGCGGTGTCTGCAGTCATGGTCTCGGTCGCTATCAGTCAACGTAAAGGGTGAATCCGGCGGACTTTCTGGGTAAGAAAAAGCTAGATCACACTTCGTCGGGGCTGCGCAGGTTGGTTACCTGAATACGCTGTTCACGGCGCTGTTCCTTTTGCGACGGCATGTCGGCGCGGTAAACGCCTTGTTCGCCAACGACCCAGGAAAGTGGGCGACGCTCCTGGCCAATCGATTCTTGCAGCAGCATCAGCGCTTGCAGGAATGCTTCAGGGCGAGGAGGGCAGCCGGGCACGTAAACGTCCACGGGCAGGAATTTGTCCACCCCTTGAACGACAGAGTAAATATCGTACATGCCGCCGGAATTCGCGCAGGCGCCCATGGAGATAACCCACTTGGGCTCGAGCATTTGCTCGTACAAGCGCTGGATGACCGGAGCCATTTTGATGAAGCAGGTGCCTGCAATCACCATGAAGTCGGCCTGACGGGGTGACGCACGAATTACTTCGGCGCCAAACCGGGCAATGTCATGGGGAGCGGTGAAGGCAGTCGTCATCTCCACGTAGCAGCAGGACAGACCGAAGTTGTACGGCCAGAGGGAGTTTTTACGCCCCCAGTTGACCGCGCCATTCAGCACGTCCTGCAGTTTGCCCATGTAGATGTTTTTGTGGACTTGATCCTCTAGAGGATCGGAAACGGTCTCCCGCTCGCCGATCGGATACTGCTCATTAGGCGCATCCGGGTCGATTCTGGTGAGTTTGTATTGCATCGCCAAAGCCTCATTGTTTTAGCTTCGCCTGCCGCTTGCGACGACCTTCGGGAGCCCAATCAAGAGCACCGATGCGCCATAGGTAGACAAGACCTGCCAACAGAATTGCTATAAAAACTGTAGCTTCAATAAAGCCGGCCCATCCGCTTTCACGAATAGATACCGACCAGGCGAAGAGAAAGAGGGCTTCAACGTCGAAGATCACGAAGAGCATCGCGACCAAATAGAATTTTGCCGACAGGCGCAGGCGAGCGCTGCCGGTGGGCAACATGCCGGATTCGAACGGCTCGTTTTTAACCCGGCCCCACGCCTTGCCACCGAGCAGGCTGGAGACGCCGAGCATAAAGGCGCAAAGGCCGATAACGCCCAGCAGGAAAATGGCAAAGCCCCAGTTGTGGGACATGGTCGCGACAGCTTCAGCAGGCATGCCGGTACTCCTTAGACAAGCATCGGCGGAATCATGGGAGATGAAAGTTGCCGGTTGTAATCCATAGCCAGCAATCTAATTTTCGTAATTTTATGCGTGTCTGGCTTCGTAAGTAAATTTTTCCTTATAAAAAATTTACTTACGGGCCAACATCTTAGCGGCGCAAATCGCGCAAAGCCCGTGGCGTCGGGGTTATGACGCGTTCTACGTCGTTAGTCGAACATCCGCTTTTTTATTGTTAATGACAGCAAATTGTGCTGTAGATGATATTCGTTATTATTTGGGCGTTAAATCAGAAACGCCCTACGTTGGAGAAGGGTAGCTGCTGTTAGCGCATAAGCGAGCAAAGCGTTAGGGAAGTTGGCGCTTGAGTGAAGGGCGAGAGAGGAGTGGGTGCCTGGATTTCGGCTTGCCATCCACCGAGACGGCAATTTTCAACGCACGCGACATTTTTCTGGCATAAAAAAAGGCGAGCCTGAGCTCGCCTTTTCTTTACACCCCAGGCCGAAGCCTAGTGAGCCATTCCGTGGATCAATGGAATTGGTTCATGGTGTTGTCTTTACCGCTTGCTTTCAGAGCCGCTTCGCCAGCGAAGTACTCTTTATGGTTGTCGCCGATGTCGGAGCCAGCCATGTTCTGGTGCTTGACGCAGGCGATGCCTTGACGCAGTTCCTGACGCTGAACGCCTTTCACGTAAGCCAGCATGCCTTGGTCGGCGAAGTAGCCTTTTGCCAGGTTGTCGGTGGACAGCGCAGCAGTGTGGTAGGTCGGCAGGGTGATCAGGTGGTGGAAGATACCAGCCTGTTGCGAACCGTCGCGTTGGAAAGTGCGGATCTTCTCGTCTGCAACCTGAGCCAGTTCGGTTTCGTCGTAATCGACGCTCATCAGCTTGGCGCGGTCGTAGGCGGAAACGTCTTTGCCTTCAGCAACGAATGCATCGAACACTTGCTGACGGAAGTTCAGGGTCCAGTTGAAGGACGGGCTGTTGTTGTAGACCAGCTTGGCGTTCGGGATCACTTTGCGGATCTCGTTAACCATGGCAGCGATCTGGCCAACGTGTGGCTTCTCGGTTTCGATCCACAGCAGGTCAGCGCCGTTCTGCAGCGAGGTGATGCAGTCCAGGATGCAGCGAGCTTCGCCGGTGCCAGCGCGGAACTGGAACAGGTTGGAAGGCAGGCGCTTAGGACGCAGCAGTTTGCCGCCACGGTTCAGAACCACGTCGCCGTTGTTCAGCTCGTTTGCCGACACTTCTTCGCAGTCCAGGAACGAGTTGTACTGGTCGCCCAGGTCGCCCGGCTCTTTGGTCACAGCGATTTGTTTGGTCAGGCCAGCACCCAGGGAGTCGGTACGGGCAACGATTACGCCGTCGTCTACGCCCAGTTCCAGGAATGCGTAGCGAACTGCGTTGATCTTGGCCAGGAAGTCTTCGTGCGGAACGGTCACTTTGCCGTCTTGGTGGCCGCACTGCTTCTCGTCAGAAACCTGGTTTTCGATCTGGATGCAGCACGCACCCGCTTCGATCATTTTCTTGGCCAGCAGGTAGGTGGCTTCCGGGTTACCGAAACCAGCGTCGATGTCGGCGATGATCGGTACGACGTGAGTTTCGTAGCCGTCGATCTGAGCCTGGATTTCGTCTGCTTTCACTTTGTCGCCAGCGGCGCGGGCTGCGTCCAGGGCGGTGAACAGCAGGTCCAGCTCACGGGCGTCAGCCTGGCGCAGGAAGGTGTAGAGCTCTTCGATCAGGCCCGAAACAGCGGTCTTCTCGTGCATGGATTGGTCTGGCAGCGGGCCGAAGTCCGAACGCAGAGCAGCAACCATCCAGCCGGACAGGTAGAGGTAGCGCTTGTCGGTAGTCTTCAGGTGCTTCTTGATCGAGATCAGCTTCTGCTGCCCGATGAAGCCGTGCCAGCAGCCCAGGGACTGGGTGTAGACGGAGGAGTTAGCGTCGTACTCAGCCATGTCTTTGCGCATGATAGCGGCGGTGTACTTGGCGATATCCAGACCGGTTTTGAAGCGGTTCTGAGCGCGCATACGAGCGACGGACTCAGGGTTGATCGCACTCCAGCTGTTGCCGGCGGTTTCTTTCAAAGCGGCTACGGCTTTGATGTCATCTTGATAAGCAGACATGGTCAATCCTTCAAAGTTGATTGGTTGAGCACGACACTTCCCTTTCAAAACCGACAAGCAACACGGTCTTTCAGTGGGCGGTGTACTGCAGCGCAACGAGATATCGACTGAGACGAGATTGAAGCTGAGGAGGGGGCAGAGGGGGCGAACAGTTCGAAGGTGCTGGCGTTAACACTTGCTGGTTCGTGGAAACCGATGGGTGTTGCTGCTGTGACCAACTGGCCGATTCGTTAAACGCTTCCCCGTCCCTCAGGACAACTTCGTTCCAGTCGCAATCTCGTCGAACTGCCTTTTGAGCGGTAAAACACGAATCGAATCTACGGTAAGCAGGTTGCGATCCGGAGACCTCCGTTAGGGGCCTCTGATTAGCGGGAGCGGGGCCATCATGCCTTTGCAAAAAGACTTCGTCAAACGTTTTGTAGTGCTTTTTTCTTACTACTACATATTGTTCGACGAGCGACTGATGGGTCACGTTTTTCGGCCGTGGCGCCGCCCTGATCAGTCCAGGGCATCGACCTTCAGGCGCAGCGTCATGTCTTCACGACCTTGCGTTGAGCGGTGCTGAATAAAGCCGTTTTGGTCGGACTGCGAACTCTCATTCACGCCGCCGATGGTGATCCATTCGCCCAGGCGGCCGGTCACTTTGGTGTTGGTATTTTGAATGTCGATCGCGCCTTGCTGTGTTTGGCTGAGGCGGTCGTTATTGTTGTTGATACTGACGTGCACCACGTCGCCGGTGAGGCTGGCGGTGACGTAAAACCCGCGGGTGACATTGCGGTATTCGGTGTTGTTGTAGACCCGGCCGTAACCGTCGACGCTCGAGCTGGTCAGCGGCACGCTTTGGCCCACTTGAATCAGCGCCGGGTAGCCTTCCGTGGTCTGCACTTGTTGGGTGCCGCCGCCCCGGCTTTGGGTGCTGCGGTGGATGATGCGTACTTGGTCGCGACCATTCACTTCGCCACGTCCCGATTGAATTTCCACATTGCCAGCATTGGCCGAGCCGTTCACCGAGTAACCCTGGTCGTTCATCTGGTTGCTGTCGGAGGTGTCGACACTGATGAGCAAGCGCCTCGGTTGTTTGTCGATCTGCTTGAGCAGGTCGCGAACTTCCTGAAGTTTGGCGGGCGGGGCGTTGACGACCAGTTGGTTGCCGTAGTTGCTGGCCCGGCCTTCGTTGCCCAGCACGGATTGCACCACGGGCAATACGTCGTCGGCAGTGCGGTAGTTCAGCGGCATCACTTCGGTAGCCGCCAGCACCGGCAGGCTGACAGTCAGGCACAGGGCGGCAAACAGCGAGCGCAGGGTCATACCAGAAGACTCCGAAGGTCGAGGTCGGTGACGCTGACGTCCCAGGCCTGATCAAATTTGTTTTGCAGCACGCGCACCTGGCCAGGATCGTTGTACAAGGCGTAGCCGGCCAGTTGCTCGAGTTTGGGGCGCATCAGGATGCCATTGGTGTCGGCGAGCAGATAGGCCACTTCATCGTTGCTGTAGCTGGGGTTGAGCTTGCGAATGTGCAGATTGCTCGGCAGGCGCCGCGACAGTTGCAACAAGCGATGGCCTTCTTTCACGGCGTTGCTGGCGTCGTTCACCAGAATGCGCAAACGATTCTTCGGATTAGCCAACAGGAATTGGGTACAGGCCTGTTGCACGCTGCTGTGGTGGTAAAGCCAGCGTTCTAGATCCGGGGTGTAGATGCACAGGCTGCGCTGCGCCTGTTGCAGCAACGCCAACGCATGCGCCTGGGCGTGTTCGGCGTGGCTGAAATGCTGGAGTTGACGCGGCCCGCCGAGGTGAAAGGGGGCCGGTTCGCGACGCTCCGGCTCCGCCTGCAAGGGCGGCGGATTGTGCACCGTAAAACTGCCGGGCGAGACGAACTCGATGGCCGGCAGTTCTTCCGCGACACCGTCCGTGGCGTCTGTTGGCGGAGCGTCTTTATCGATCATCCTGACCTCACTGACTGATGCGTTTCATCTCTACGTGGGGAATGCCGGCGTCGAGAAATTCGCCGCTGACTACGGTAAATCCTAGACGCTCATAGAAGGCCGTGGCGTGAACCTGGGCGCTGAGCATTTGTTCTTTCAGACCCCGGCGCTCTGCTTCCTGGATAACGGCCTTCATCAGCTGTTCACCGACTTTCAAACCGCGCCAGTCTTTCAATACCGAAACCCGGCCGATATGGCCGTCGGGCAGCAGGCGCGCGGTGCCAATCGCGTAATCGCCATCGGCAGCCAGAAAATGCACGGCTTCGACATCTTCGGCGTCCCATTCCAACTCCGGCGGCACCGCTTGTTCAGCAATAAACACGGTTTCGCGAATGCGGCGCAGGTCTGCGTTGTCTTTCTGCCAGCTGGCGAGCCTTACCTGAACGTTGCTACTCATCTGCAAACTCCAAACTTCCTTGTTTCACCAGTTCGAGGACGAGGTTACGCCCTTCATCGTCGGCCAACCATTGGCCCAGGTTTTCCAAGTGCAGCACGTCGGCGGCACAAATCAGTTTCAGCAATTCGCGCAGGCTGGTCGACAACAAGCGGCTTTGCCCGCTGGCAAACAGCACCAAATCTTCGCCCACTTCAGACCAGGCCAGGCGCGCACTCGGATTGCGGATAAGCATGGCGCCGTTTTCGATTTGGTCGAGCAGCTCTTCTTCGTCCAGTTCAGTGCCAGCAACCAGTTCTGGATAGCGCGGTTCGGTCATGAATTGGCCGAACCAGGTCATCAGCAAACGCTCGTCACCGATGTGTTCGTTAAGCAGGGCTTTGAGACGGTCGAGCGAGTCGCGCTGAATCTGATGCGGGTCGCTGGCAGGGGCGGCGCCGGCATCGCTGTAGCGTTCTTCGTCCGGCAGGAACTGGCTGAGAAAGTCGGTGAAATGGGTCAAGACTTCTGCGGCGCTAGGGGCGCGGAAACCCACGGAATACGTCATACAATCATCCTCGGCGGTGCCATAGTGAGCCAAACGTGGCGGCAGATAGAGCATGTCGCCGGGCTCCAACACCCATTCGTCGGTCTGTTCAAAGTTGGCCAGAATGCGCAGGTCCGCATGCTCAAGCATGGGGCTATCCGAGTCGCACATCTGGCCGATTTTCCAGCGCCGGTGTCCCTGGCCCTGGAGAAGGAAAACGTCGTAATTGTCGAAATGCGGGCCTACACCGCCGCCCGGCGTGGCGAAGCTGATCATCACATCGTCGATGCGCCAGCTCGGCAGGAAACGAAAGTGCTGCAGCAGCTCGGCCACTTCCGGCACGAACTGGTCGACGGCTTGCACCAGCAGGGTCCAGTCGCGCTCGGGCAGGGTGGCGAATTCATCTTCGTTGAACGGGCCGCGGCGCAGCTCCCAAGGGCGTTCGCCGTGCTCAAGCACCAGGCGCGATTCAACTTCTTCTTCCAGCGCCAGGCCGGCCAATTCGTCGGCGGAGATAGGGCTTTCGAAATCGCTGATGGCCTGACGGACCAGCAAGGGTTTCTTCTGCCAGTAGTCGCGCAGGAATTCACGAGCGGTAATGCCACCGAGCATCTGAAGCGGAATATCAGGATTCATCGCTAAGCCTTTGAAAGTCATCTGAGCCCGTAAATAAAAACGCCCGGCACTGCCGGGCGTGCAACTGGGCAATATCGGTTAGATACGTTTGGCCTGAGCGGCGGCGTTGCCCGCGTAGCCAGCCGGGGTGAGGGCGCGCAGCTGAACCTTGGCGTCGGCTGGAATATCCAGGCCGTCGATAAAGGTTTGCAGGGCTTCGGCGCTGATGCCTTTGCCGCGCGTCAGCTCTTTGAGTTTCTCGTAGGCGTTTTCGACGCCGTAGCGGCGCATTACGGTTTGCACCGGTTCGGCCAGCACTTCCCAGCACGCGTCGAGGTCGGCAGCGATGCGCTGAGCATTGAGCTCCAGCTTGCTGATGCCTTTAAGAGTGGCTTCGTAGGCGATCACGCTGTGGGCGAAACCAACGCCCAGGTTGCGCAGTACGGTGGAGTCGGTGAGGTCGCGCTGCCAGCGGGAGATTGGCAACTTGCTCGCCAGGTGCTGCAGCAGCGCATTGGCGATGCCCAGGTTGCCTTCGGAGTTTTCGAAGTCGATCGGGTTGACCTTGTGCGGCATGGTCGACGACCCAATTTCGCCAGCAATGGTGCGCTGTTTGAAATAGCCGAGGGAGATGTAGCCCCAAATATCACGGTCGAAGTCGATCAGGATGGTGTTGAAGCGGGCAACCGCGTCGAACAGCTCGGCAATGTAGTCGTGCGGCTCGATTTGCGTGGTGTAGGGGTTGAAGCTTAGGCCCAGCTCTTGCTCGATAAAGGCGCGGGCGTTTTCTTCCCAATCGACCTGCGGGTAGGCCGAGAGGTGCGCGTTGTAGTTGCCCACGGCGCCGTTGATTTTGCCCAGCAGGGGAATGGCGGCAACTTGAGCGATTTGGCGCTCCAGGCGGTACACCACGTTTGCCAGCTCTTTGCCCAGCGTGGTCGGCGAGGCCGGTTGGCCGTGGGTGCGCGACAGCATCGGCACGTCGGCAAAGCGGTGAGCCAGCTCGCGGATGGCGTCGGCCAGTTGCTGCATCAGCGGCAGCAGCACGGTGTCGCGGCCTTCGCGCAGCATCAGCGCGTGGGAAAGATTGTTGATGTCTTCGCTGGTGCAGGCGAAGTGGATGAACTCACTCACCGCAGCCAGTTCTGGCAGCTTGGCGACTTGTTCTTTAAGCAGGTATTCCACGGCTTTTACGTCGTGGTTGGTGGTGCGCTCGATTTCCTTGACGCGCTCAGCGTGCTCAACCTGGAAGTTGTCGACCAGTGCGTTAAGCAGGGCGTTCGCTTCGGTGGAAAACGGTGCGACTTCCGGAACGCCGGTATGCGCGGCCAGGCGCTGGAGCCAGCGAACCTCGACCATGACGCGGAAACGGACCAAGCCGTATTCGCTGAAGATTGGGCGCAGAGCGCTGGTTTTGCTGGCGTAACGGCCATCAACGGGGGATACCGCGGTGAGCGAGGAGAGCTGCATGGGGCGTTCTCGGACAGTCGGGCGACGAAAAGGGGCGCGAATTATACATAGAAAAACCTTACCTGACCCGCGCGCAGCGAACTGCTCTGTCGGGTTTTTCGGTGAGGCGTGGAACAGCGCGGTGCTGTGGGAGCGACTTCAGTCGCGATGCTTTTAAGATCACGAGCATCGTGGCTGAAGCCGCTCCTACGGGTATGGAAGTGTTTATCCGCGAACCAGCGGGTAAAGCTCTTTCAGCAATTTGCGACGGTTAATCACCAACTGCCAGCGATGGCCGCCCAGTTGACGCCACAGGCGTGCCGAGCGAATGCCAGCAAGCAACAGGGCGCGAATTTTTGCGGCATTGCTCGGTTGTTGAAGGTTGCGCATGTCGCCGTGCACTTGAATGCGTTGGCGGAAGGTGCTCAGCGTGTCCTGATACAGGCCGCCGCTCGCGGCAATTACGTTTTCGTGCACGAGACCGAAGTGCTGAACCTGCTGTTGAATCTGGTCGAGGCGTTTGCCGATGGTTTCCAGCATGTCGTCGCGCTTGGCCAGCTTGCGTTCCAAGCCCAGCAGCGCCAAGGCGTAGCGCAGCGGTTCGCGTTGCAGGGTGGTGGGGTCGCGCTCCAGGGCACTAAGCAGCGCGCGGTAGCCATTGCGCAGGTTGATGTCGTCGCCGCCGTAAACGTCCAGGGTGGTTTTCGGATCGCGGACCATCAAACTTCCGAGCATGCAGCTCAAAGCGCCTTCGCTGATCTGCCCGGTGCGTGCCACTTGGTCGACCAGAAACGCCGCCTCAAACACGCCGCCCAGGGCAACCAGTTGTTCCTGAATCGGCGTCATGCGCGCTTTTCCTTACTGCTCCAAGGTTGCGCCACTTCTATTACACCGCCGCCCAGGCAAACGTCACCGTCATAAAACACCACCGACTGGCCCGGCGTAACGGCCCGCTGAGGCATGGCGAATACGGCGCGGTAACCCTCGCTGGTTTTCTCCAGCGTGCACGCCTGGTCGCCCTGGCGGTACCGCACTTTCGCGGTCAAGGCGCGTGGGCTGGTGAGGTCGATGGGGTTGACCCAATAGATGTCGGAGCAGAGCAGGGCGCTGGAAAACAGCCATGGGTGTTCATTGCCCTGGCCGACCACGAGCACGTTGCGTTCGAGGTCTTTGATCAGCACGTACCACGGTTCTTCGCCGGCATCTTTCAAACCGCCGATTCCCAGGCCCTGACGCTGGCCAATGGTGTGGTACATCAGCCCGTGATGACGGCCGATGATTTCGCCTTCGGTGGTTTCGATATTGCCGGGTTGTGCGGGCAGGTATTGCTTGAGGAAGTCGCTGAAGCGGCGCTCACCGATAAAGCAGATGCCGGTGGAATCCTTCTTTTTGGCCGTGGCCAGCTGATGTTTTTCAGCGATGGCGCGCACTTCCGGTTTTTCCAGTTCGCCGACCGGGAATAACGTCTTGGCCAACTGCTCACCGCCCACGGCGTGCAGGAAGTAGCTTTGGTCTTTGTTCGGGTCGAGGCCTTTAAGCAGTTCGGTGCGCCCGTCGATATCGCGGCGACGCACGTAGTGGCCGGTGGCAATCAGGTCGGCACCGAGCGACAGCGCGTACTCAAGGAAGGCTTTGAATTTGATTTCCCGATTACAGAGGATGTCCGGGTTGGGCGTGCGTCCCGCCTTGTATTCGGCCAGGAAATGCTCGAACACATTGTCCCAGTATTCCGCAGCAAAATTGGCGGTGTGCAGCTTGATGCCGATTTTGTCGCACACCGCTTGCGCATCGGCCATGTCGTCCATGGCGGTGCAGTATTCGGTGCCGTCGTCTTCCTCCCAGTTTTTCATAAACAGGCCTTCGACCTGATAGCCCTGCTCCAGCAGCAGCACGGCGGAAACGGAGGAGTCGACACCGCCGGACATGCCGACGATCACGCGAGTTGAGGAATTGTCACGCATAGGAGTTTGGATGCAGGGCTTTTCGGAAAAACGCGATTCTATCAGGGCCGCCGGCTCAGTGGTGATCGACGCTAGTCACGCAGCAGGGCGAGGGGGAAGCGTTCGCCGCTCAGATAGTCGTCGATGCAGCGCAACACCAGCTCGCTGCGCAAACGCTCTGGTTGCGCGGCGAGTTCGGCGCGGGTCAGCCATTGCGGGCCGATGATGCCGTCGTCGAGCTGGTAGTTGTCGCGCTGTTGCAGCGCCTTGGCGGCGAAGCACACGCGCTGGTAGGTCACGCCGTTGCTGGGGGCTGTGTATAAATAGATGCCGGTGACGGCAGTGAGCTCAACGTCCCAGCCGGTTTCTTCGAGCGTTTCGCGAATAGCGGCCTGCATGAGACTTTCGTCGGCTTCCAAGTGGCCAGCAGGCTGATTAAATACAGCGCGGCCGCCGGCGGTTTCTTCCACCATCAGGAAACGACCCTGATCTTCGACGATGGTCGCGACGGTAACGTGAGGGGTGAAACGCATGAGTAACTCCTGTGCGATCAGCGCGCGCTTTGGTTTCAGGCGGGCGGCGAAAAAGGCAATATCGGGGCAAGCTGCTAGGCTAAAAAGCGCCTCTGCTACCGGGTAAATGTAGTAGCGATGTAGTTTGACTACAGAGATAGGTCAGGTGCCGTAATAACGCGGCCTGCAGCGGGTGTTTAGTCCGATAATCTCAAGAAAAGTGCGTGACTTTCTGTAGAAATACTACAAGAATGGCCCGCCTTTCCGAGACCAATTCAAGTTCCATATCGCCGCGCCATCCGCGTGGCGGGATGTCAGACCACGAAAGCAACGGAGTCCAGCATGGGATACCAAAAGATCCAGGTGCCAGCAACCGGTGACAAAATCACCGTCAATGCCGATATGTCCCTGAATGTACCGAACAACCCAATCATCCCTTTCATTGAAGGTGATGGCATCGGGGTTGATATCAGCCCAGTGATGATCAAAGTCGTCGATGCAGCCGTAAACAAAGCCTACGGCGGCGAGCGCAAGATCTCCTGGATGGAAGTTTACGCTGGCGAGAAAGCCACCCAGGTTTACGACCAAGACACCTGGCTGCCGAAAGAAACACTCGAAGCCGTTCGTGATTACGTTGTATCGATCAAAGGTCCTCTGACCACTCCAGTTGGCGGCGGCATCCGTTCCTTGAACGTGGCCCTGCGTCAGGAGCTCGACCTCTACGTTTGCCTGCGCCCAGTGCGTTGGTTCACCGGTGTTCCGAGCCCGGTTAAAAAACCACAAGACGTTGACATGACTATCTTCCGCGAAAACTCGGAAGACATTTATGCCGGTATCGAGTGGAAAGCCGGCTCGCCGGAAGCTGAAAAAGTCATCAAGTTCCTGAAAGAAGAAATGGGTGTTACCAAAATCCGTTTCGACCAAGACTGCGGTATCGGCGTTAAGCCGGTTTCCAAGCAGGGTACTCAGCGTCTGGTGCGTAAAGCACTGCAGTACGTGGTTGATAACAACCGCGACTCGCTGACCATCGTGCACAAAGGCAACATCATGAAGTTCACCGAAGGTGCCTTCAAAGATTGGGGCTACGAAATCGCCAAAAACGAATTCGGTGCAGAGCTGCTGGATGGCGGCCCATGGATGCAGTTCACCAACCCGAACACCGGTAAGAAGGTCGTGGTTAAAGACGCCATCGCCGACGCCATGCTCCAGCAAATTCTGCTGCGCCCGGCTGAGTACGATGTGATCGCGACCCTGAACCTGAACGGTGACTACCTCTCCGACGCCCTGGCGGCCGAAGTAGGCGGTATCGGTATCGCTCCGGGCGCTAACCTGTCCGACAACATCGCTATGTTCGAAGCCACCCACGGCACCGCGCCGAAGTACGCTGGTAAAGACCAGGTGAACCCAGGTTCGCTGATTCTGTCCGCCGAAATGATGCTGCGTCACATGGGCTGGACCGAAGCTGCCGATCTGATCATCGACGGCGTTAACGGGGCGATCTCCGCCAAAACCGTGACCTACGACTTCGAACGTCTGATGGACGGCGCTAAGCTGCTGTCTTGCTCGGCGTTCGGCGATGCCATGATTTCTCACATGTAATGTGAGCGTTTAGGCAATAAAAAAGGCCGGTCCATGACCGGCCTTTTTTATTGCCCATTGAAATTGGCCCCAAGGGGCCAAATATCAGGCTTCGGAGGTAACCGCTTGTGGCTGTGATACAGCGACTGGCGGCGCGTCCGCGGTTTGGGTGATGGAGCTGATGTTGACAGCATGCAGGCCCTTGGGACCCTGAATGATGTCAAAGCTGACCGGCTGGCCTGCTTTAAGGGTTTTGTAACCGTCCATCTGGATAGCCGAGTAGTGGGCGAACAGGTCCTCATCTCGGCCGTCAGCCAGGATAAACCCATAGCCCTTGGCGTTGTTGAACCACTTGACCTTACCGCTAAGCATGCTGATGTCCCTCTGCAAATACACCCACCACTGGGGTATTATCCGTTACGACTCCGCGCTGGAATCATCCGCTTTGGTAAGCGCGCGGACCCTGATACCCTCGATTGGGTATTCTCTGTTTGTAACACTGATTTACTGATAGTCAAGGCGACGGCACGACCGTCTGCGAAGTCGGTCAAAAACTGTCTGTCGTCCCACTCCTACAATTACGAACCTTTCATCCCACATGCGTGTAAGTAGCCAGATTCGACTAACATTCAATCAGGACCATCCCGAGCCGCATGAGGATGACGCCTCGGGCGTGGCCCTGCAGGAAGCTAAGCCTGCGTTGCAGGCACCACCGATGTACAAGGTGGTCCTATTCAACGACGACTACACCCCCATGGATTTCGTTGTCGAAATTCTTGAAGTGTTCTTCAGTTTGAACAGGGAAGTGGCAACCAAAATCATGCTGACCGTTCATACAGAGGGACGGGCAGTGTGTGGCGTGTATACCCGCGATGTTGCGGAGACCAAGGCAATGCAGGTCAACCAATACGCGAGAGAAAGCCAACACCCGCTACTCTGTGAGATAGAGAAAGACGGTTAATTGCGACTGCTTGGTTATGAGGTGAAGCTATGTTGAATCGAGAGCTCGAAGTCACCCTCAATCTGGCCTTCAAGGAGGCCCGCACCAAGCGTCATGAATTCATGACGGTTGAGCACCTCTTGCTGGCCCTGCTGGACAACGAGGCAGCCGCCTCAGTCCTGCGTGCGTGCGGAGCGAACCTGGACAAGCTGCGCCATGACCTCCAGGAGTTCATCGACTCCACCACGCCCCTGATCCCCCAACACGACGAAGAGCGCGAAACCCAACCAACCTTGGGCTTCCAGCGCGTTCTGCAGCGCGCGGTCTTCCACGTGCAAAGTTCGGGCAAGCGTGAGGTGACGGGCGCCAACGTGCTGGTGGCTATTTTCAGCGAACAGGAAAGTCAGGCCGTATTCCTGCTCAAGCAACAAACTGTCGCGCGAATCGATGTGGTCAACTTCATCGCGCACGGCATTTCCAAAGTTCCAGGCAACGCCGATCACACCGACAGCGATCAGGAGATGCAGGACGAAGAGGGCGGCGAAGCGTCTTCGTCGAGCAATCCGCTCGATGCCTATGCCAGTAACCTCAACGAAGCTGCACGTTTGGGCCGCATTGATCCGCTGGTAGGCCGTGAAAACGAAGTGGAACGTGTTGCGCAGATTCTTGCGCGGCGCCGCAAAAACAATCCATTGCTGGTGGGCGAAGCAGGCGTTGGTAAAACCGCCATCGCTGAGGGCCTGGCCAAGCGCATCGTTGACGGCCAAGTACCGGATCTGTTGTCCGATAGCGTGGTTTACTCGCTCGATCTCGGCGCCTTGCTCGCTGGCACCAAATATCGCGGCGATTTCGAGAAGCGCCTGAAGGCGTTGCTCAACGAATTGCGCAAACGTCCCCATGCCATTCTGTTCATCGACGAAATCCACACCATTATTGGTGCGGGCGCGGCGTCTGGTGGCGTCATGGATGCATCGAATCTGCTCAAGCCAATGCTGTCTTCGGGCGAGATTCGCTGCATTGGCTCGACGACCTTCCAGGAATTCCGCGGAATCTTCGAGAAAGACCGCGCCTTGGCGCGTCGCTTCCAGAAAGTTGACGTTACCGAGCCGTCGGTTGAAGACACCATTGGCATTTTGCGTGGCCTCAAAGGACGCTTCGAGCAACATCACGGTCTTGAGTACAGCGATGAGTCGCTGCGTGCCGCTGCTGAGCTCGCCTCGCGCTATATCAATGACCGTCATATGCCCGACAAGGCCATCGATGTAATCGACGAAGCAGGTGCGTTCCAGCGCTTGCAGCCAGTCGAGAAGCGCGTGGCGCGAATCGAGGTGGAGCACGTCGAGGACATCGTCGCCAAAATCGCGCGCATTCCCCCGAAACATGTCTCCAGCTCCGACAAAGAGCTGTTGCGTAACCTTGAGCGCGATTTGAAGCTGACGGTGTTTGGTCAGGACGCGGCCATCGATTCGCTGGCAACGGCAATCAAGCTTTCCCGCGCGGGCCTCAAGTCGCCGGATAAACCGGTCGGTTCGTTCCTGTTCGCCGGTCCTACCGGTGTCGGTAAAACCGAGGCGGCGCGGCAGTTGGCCAAAGCCATGGGTATCGAACTGGTGCGTTTCGACATGTCGGAATACATGGAGCGCCACACGGTTTCCCGCTTGATTGGTGCGCCTCCAGGCTACGTCGGTTTCGATCAGGGAGGCCTGCTAACCGAAGCCATCACCAAAATGCCGCATTGCGTATTGCTGCTCGATGAAATCGAAAAGGCGCACCCGGAAGTCTTCAACTTGCTGCTGCAAGTGATGGACCACGGCACGCTGACCGATAACAACGGCCGCAAGGCGGACTTCCGCAACGTCATTTTGATCATGACCACCAACGCCGGTGCCGAAACGGCCTCGCGGGCCTCGATTGGGTTCACCCATCAGGACCACTCGACCGACGCCATGGAAGTGATCAAGAAGAGCTTCACGCCGGAGTTCAGAAACCGCCTGGATACCATTATCCAGTTCGGTCGCCTGAGCCACGAAGTGATCAAAAGCGTGGTCGACAAGTTCCTCACCGAGCTGCAAGCACAACTGGAGGACAAACACGTCACGCTGGAAGTCAGCGACGCGGCGCGCAATTGGCTGGCAACGGGTGGCTACGATTCGCAAATGGGCGCACGCCCAATGGCGCGTCTGATCCAGGACAAGATCAAACGTCCGCTGGCAGAAGAGATTCTGTTTGGCGAGCTGGCCGAACACGGCGGTGTGGTGCACATCGATGTGGTCGACGGCGAGATGACGTTCGACTTCGAAACGACAGCCGAAATGGCTTAGCTCGGTAAGGCTTGTCGGGGAAATGGTCTGCCATTTCCTCGGCTCGCTACATAAACCGCACCAACAAAAATGCCCAGCAGTTGCTGGGCATTTTTATTTAACTGGCTTAGCGCGCGCGGTAAGTAATGCGGCCCTTGCTCAGGTCGTACGGCGTCAACTCAACACGTACTTTGTCACCGGTAAGAATACGGATGTAGTTCTTGCGCATCTTTCCGGAGATATGCGCGGTTACGACGTGCCCATTTTCCAACTCCACGCGAAACATGGTGTTAGGTAGGGTGTCGACGACAGTGCCTTCCATTTCGAAGCTGTCTTCTTTCGACATGCAGTAAAGCCCTCGGTTACCAATGAATGGCCCGGTGCAACTGGCGCCAGGCAAAAGCGGCGTGCATTGTGCCCGAAAACAGGGCCCGCCGCCAAGGTATTCAGGTGAGGGTTATCCAGCGTTGATTGACGAACAGCTCAATGGGGCGGTATTGGGTCTTGTAATTCATCTTCCGGCAGCTCTTGATCCAGTAACCCAAATACACCGCATGCAGCCCGATACGGCGGGTTTCGGCGATCTGCCAAAGGATGGCGAAGCGCCCGAGGCTGCGGCGTTCTTCGGTGGGGTCGTAGAAGGTGTAAACCGCTGAAAGGCCGTTCGGCAGTACGTCGGTCACCGCGATAGCGACCAGTCGGCCGTCCAGGCGGAACTCATAGAAGCGCGAGAAGGGCAGATCGCGCACAAGGAAGGTCGTGAATTGGTCGCGGTTTGGCGGATACATGTCGCCGTCCGAATGGCGCTGTTCGATGTAGCGGGCGTATAGCGCGTAATACTCTTCATTGAAGTTCGGCCGAACGGCGCGCACCTGCAGATTTTCATTACGTTTGAGAATGCGCCGTTGCTGGCGGGTCGGCTGGAAAAGGGCGGCGGGAATGCGCGCCGGAACGCACGCGGTGCAGCCTTGGCAGTGCGGGCGATACAGGTGATCGCCGCTGCGGCGAAAACCCATTTCCGAAAGCTCGGCGTACACATCCACATCCATGGGCTGGCTGGGATCGAGGAACAGCGTGGTGGCTTGTTCTTCGGGCAGGTAGCTGCAGGGATGCGGTTGAGTGGCATAGAACTTAAGGCGCGCCAGCTCGGTCATGATCAACACTCTTGAGAGCCTGGGGTTAAGTGTATGCCAGGGTTTCGGACTCGACTAGGCGACCCAGTCGGCTGTGGTCGACTGATCCAGATGACGCTTCAGAAAATCGGCAAATTCGGCCCGCGCAATGGGTCGCGCACCGAAGCTATGCAAGTGTTGGGTGGGCATCTGGCAGTCGATCAAAACAAAACCCCAGGCTTTGAGATGTTCGACCAGCGTGGCAAAGCCGACTTTCGAGGCGTTATCCGCATGGCTGAACATCGACTCCCCGAAAAACAGCTGCCCCATCGCCAGCCCATACAGCCCGCCGACCAGTTTGCCGTCGTCCCACACTTCCACCGAATGGGCGAAACCCTGCTGATGAAGCTTCAGGTAGGCCGCTTGCATGGCATCGGTAATCCAGGTTCCATCGGCGTAACTGCGCGGGCCAGCGCAGGCGCTGATGACGGCAGTGAAGTCTTTATCAAAGGTCACCTGATAGCCGCCCTGACGCATCACCTTGGCCAGGCTGCGCGACACGTGCAATTCGCTAGGAAACAAAACGGTGCGTGGGTCGGGCGACCACCACAAAATTGGTTGTCCCTCAGCAAACCAGGGAAAGCAGCCGTGTCGGTAGGCGGCGACCAAACGTTCGGCACTGAGATCGCCCCCGGCAGCCAATAAGCCTTCAGGGTCGCGCAGGGCTTTTTCCAGCGGTGGGAATTCGTAGGTGTTTCGTTGCAGCCAAGTGAGCATGGTCAGGCCCGGCCGGGGGAGAGGAGGGCGGACCAAAGGGCCCGCCGCTTAACGCTTACAAGTCCAGATATTTCTCGGCATCGAGGGCGGCCATGCAGCCTGCGCCGGCCGAGGTGATGGCTTGGCGGTACACATGGTCTGCCACATCACCGGCGGCGAATACGCCTTCGATGTTCGTAGCGGTGACGTTCCCTTCGCTGCCGCCTTTGATCAGCAAGTAGCCGTCACGCATATCCAACTGGCCGGTGAACAGGTCGGTGTTCGGCTTATGGCCGATGGCGATAAATACGCCAGCCAGCGCCAGTTCCGAGGTTTCGCCAGTGTGGCTGTCGCGCAGGCGCACGCCCGTCACGCCTTTGTTGTCGCCCAGCACTTCGTCCAAATTCTGGTTCCAGTGCAGGCGCATGTTGCCGTTGGCGGCTTTGTCGAAGAGTTTGTCTTGAAGAATCTTCTCGGCGCGCAGCTTGTCGCGGCGGTGGATCAAGTGCACTTCTTTAGCGATGTTCGACAGATACAGCGCTTCTTCCACGGCGGTGTTGCCGCCGCCAACAACCGCGACCACCTGGTTGCGGTAGAAGAATCCGTCGCAGGTCGCGCAAGCCGAAACGCCCTGGCCGGCGAACGCTTCTTCAGACGGCAGGCCCAGATACTGCGCAGACGCGCCGGTGGCAATAATCAGTGCGTCGCAAGTGTAAGTGCCGCTGTCGCCTTTGAGCGTGAATGGCTTGCTCTGCAACTCGGCGGTATGGATGTGGTCGTAGACAATCTCGGTGTCGAAGCGCTCGGCGTGTTTCTGCATGCGCTCCATCAAGGCCGGACCTGTCAGGCCTTCGACGTCGCCGGGCCAGTTGTCCACTTCCACGGTGGTCGTCAGTTGGCCGCCGGGTTGAATACCAGTGATGACCAAAGGTTTGAGGTTGGCGCGCGCGGCGTACACGGCAGCGCTGTAACCGGCAGGGCCGGAGCCCAGGATGATCAGCCGCGAATGCTTGACTTCACTCATAAAAAGACCCCATAAGCCTTTGTCACAAAAGAGAATGCGTGCTCCAATTGGGCCGCACGAAAGATGCTGGCGGCTATGCTACACCGAAGCAGCAGAGCCCCGCAAAACGCGCCAGCGGCAAGGCCGGGCGCGTGGCAAGAAGCGGGTAAATCCGTACAATGGCCGAGTTTTCGCCGCCAATCGTTTAGTTGGACGCGCCACAAGCGCAGGAAAAGACGCGTTTTGAAGAATTCCACCACCACCGCTCAAGCACCCGTCTGGCGTCAGCAATTGCACTACCGACTCAAGGAAGGTGCGCTGATCGCCCTCGGTGCGCTCTGCCTCTATCTGTGGATGGCACTGCTCACCTACGACCAGAACGATCCGGGCTGGACCCACACCAGCAACGTGGTGCAAGTGCAGAACGCCGCCGGCCGCGCCGGCGCCTGGTTCGCCGACATCCTGTTCATGGCCCTCGGCTATTTTGCTTATCTGTTCCCCGGTCTGCTGGTGATCAAAACTGTGCAGGTGTTCCGCAATCGCCACGAGCCGTGGCAGTGGAATGGCTGGTTGTTCTCCTGGCGCCTGATCGGCCTGGTGTTCCTCATTCTTTCTGGCGCGGCCTTGGCCTACATTCACTTCCATTCCGGTTCCTCCATGCCCGCGTCGGCTGGCGGCGCGCTGGGCGAGAGCCTGGGCCGTCTGGCTGTGGCTGCGCTGAACGTGCAGGGCAGCACCTTGCTGTTTATCGCCTTGTTCCTGTTCGGCCTGACTGTGTTTAGCGACCTGTCGTGGTTCAAGGTGATGGACGTCACCGGCAAAATCACCCTTGATCTGTTCGAGCTGATCAACAGCCTGATCACCAATTGGTGGAATTCGCGCGTCGAGCGCAAGCAATTGGTGGCGCAGCTTCGCGAGGTCGATGACCGCGTCAGCGAAGTGGCCGCTCCCGTGGTGCACGACCGCCGCGAGCAAGCCAAGGTCAAGGAACGCATCATTGAGCGCGACGAAGCCCTGAGCAAACACATGACCGAGCGCGAAACCCGTCCCGCGCCCGTCATCACGCCGCCGCCAGCGCCGAAAGTCGCCGAGCCGAGCAAGCGTGTGCAGAAGGAAAAGCAGGTTTCGCTGTTCGTCGACAGCGCCGTGGAAGGCACCTTGCCGCCCATTTCCATCCTCGACCCGGCCGAGAAGAAACAGAAAAAGTTCTCCCCGGAATCGCTGGAAGCCATGTCGCGACTGCTCGAAATCAAGCTCAAAGAGTTTGGTGTCGAGGTGGTTGTCGAGTCGGTGCATCCGGGCCCGGTCATTACCCGTTTCGAGATCCAACCGGCCGCCGGTATCAAGGTCAGCCGTATTTCCGGGCTGGCCCGTGACCTGGCCCGTTCGCTGGCCGTGATGAGCGTGCGGGTGGTGGAAGTGATCCCCGGCAAAACCACCGTAGGCATCGAAATTCCCAACGAAGACCGCCAGATCGTGCGCTTCTCCGAAGTGCTGTCTTCACCTGAGTATGACGATGCCAAGTCGCCGGTTACCTTGGCGCTGGGCCACGACATCGGCGGCCGCCCAGTAATTACCGACCTGGCGCGTATGCCGCACTTGCTGGTTGCCGGTACCACCGGTTCGGGTAAGTCGGTGGGCGTAAACGCCATGATCCTGTCGATTCTGTTCAAGTCTGGCCCGGAAGATGCCCGACTGATCATGATCGACCCGAAAATGCTTGAGCTGTCGATCTACGAAGGCATCCCGCACCTGCTGTGCCCAGTGGTCACCGACATGAAGGAAGCGGCCAACGCCTTGCGTTGGAGCGTTGCCGAGATGGAGCGCCGCTACAAGCTGATGTCCAAGCTGGGCGTGCGTAACCTCGCGGGCTTCAACCGCAAAGTGAAAGACGCCGAAGAAGCCGGCGAGCCGATTCCGGACCCGCTGTACAAGCGTGAAAACATCCACGACGAAGCGCCGCTGTTGAAAACCTTGCCGACCATCGTGGTGGTGGTCGACGAATTCGCCGACATGATGATGATCGTCGGCAAGAAGGTTGAAGAGCTGATCGCCCGTATCGCGCAGAAAGCCCGTGCGGCGGGTATTCACCTGATTCTCGCTACTCAGCGTCCGTCGGTGGATGTGATCACCGGTCTGATTAAGGCAAACATCCCGACGCGTATGGCGTTTCAGGTGTCGAGCAAAATCGATTCCCGAACCATCCTCGACCAAGGCGGCGCCGAACAACTGCTAGGCCACGGTGACATGCTCTACCTGCCGCCCGGCACCGGGTTGCCAATTCGCGTGCACGGCGCGTTCGTCTCCGACGAAGAAGTTCACCGCGTGGTGGAAGCCTGGAAACTGCGTGGCGCCCCGGATTACATCGACGACATTCTTAATGGCGTGGAAGAGGCCGGCAGCGGCTTCGACGGCGGCAGTGGCGGCGGTGGTGAAGGCGGCGAAGGCAGTGAAGACGATCCGCTCTACGACGAAGCCGTTCGGTTTGTCACCGAAAGCCGCCGCGCCTCGATTTCTGCGGTGCAACGTAAGCTGAAAATCGGCTACAACCGCGCTGCCCGTATGGTCGAAGCCATGGAAATGGCCGGCGTGGTAACCGCCATGAACACCAATGGCTCGCGTGACGTAATTGCCCCGGCGCCGATTCGCGACTGACGCGCCCGTTTCCCTATTTGTGTGACCAATGACGAGGATTTACATGCGCCTGATCCGCTTGCTGTTGCTGGCTGCCCTGACTGTCGCCGCGATTCCCGCGTATGCCGACGACGAAGCCGCCGTGCAAAAGCTGACTCAACTGCTCAACCAGGCCCAAACCATTACTGCCCGGTTCTCCCAACTGACCCTTGATGGCGGTGGCACCCAGCTGCAGGAAACCGCCGGCGAACTGGCCCTAAAGCGCCCTGGCCTGTTCCGCTGGCACACCGACGAGCCACAGGAACAACTGCTGGTTTCGAACGGTGAAAAAGTCTGGCTCTACGACCCGGACCTGCAACAAGTCACGATTCAAAAGCTCGACCAGCGCCTGACCCACACGCCCGCCTTGTTGCTGTCGGGCGATGTGTCTGAAATTCGCCAGAACTTCGACATCAGCTTCAAAGAAGCCGGCGACGTGGTGGATTTCACCCTCAAGCCCAAGGCCAAGGACACGTTGTTCGATAGCCTGCGCCTGTCGTTCCGCAAGGGCGTGATCAACGATATGCAGCTGATCGACAGCGTCGGCCAGCGCACCAATATTCTGTTCCTGAGCGTGAAAATGAACCCGGTCGTCGACGCCAAGCAGTTCACCTTCGAAGTGCCGGCCGGCGCCGATGTGATTCAGGAATAACTGCGCTTCACCCCTAACGAGACACTGCGCCCCGCCATGGATCTGTTCCGCAATAGCCCCGTCGCTCAACCTCTGGCTGCCCGTTTGCGCGCAGCCAGCCTGGACGAGTACGTCGGTCAGGAGCATTTGCTGGCCCGCGGTAAGCCGCTGCGCGAAGCGCTGGAGCAGGGCACGCTGCATTCGATGATTTTCTGGG
This sequence comes from Pseudomonas sp. AC136, assembly GCF_979258585.1. Lineage (NCBI taxonomy): Bacteria > Pseudomonadati > Pseudomonadota > Gammaproteobacteria > Pseudomonadales > Pseudomonadaceae > Pseudomonas > Pseudomonas sp. AC136. Next base: position 1,039,024 of record NZ_OZ409865.1, on the reverse strand, counting down.
GCCCGCCCGGCGTGGGGAAAACCACCTTGGCGCGGCTGTTGGCGCAGGTCTCGGATGCGCATTTCGAAACCATTTCCGCCGTGCTTTCGGGCGTTAAGGAAATTCGCCAGGCCGTAGAGGTTGCCCAGCAGCACGCCGCGCAATATGGCCGCCGCACCATTCTGTTTGTTGACGAAGTGCATCGCTTCAACAAGTCGCAGCAGGATGCGTTTCTGCCCTACGTGGAAGACGGCACGCTGATCTTTATCGGCGCCACCACGGAAAACCCTTCGTTCGAACTGAACAACGCCTTGCTGTCTCGGGCGCGCGTTTACGTGCTGAAGAGCCTCGACGAAGAAGCCCTGCGCAAATTGGTTCACCGCGCCCTGACCGATCCGAAGGGCCTCGGTGATCGCCACCTGACCTTGCCGGACGAAAGCTTCAAAATCCTGCTCGCCGCTGCCGATGGTGACGGCCGACGCCTGCTGAATTTTCTGGAAAACGCGGCCGACCTGGCGGAAGACAACGGCGAGTTGAGCGTCGACTTGCTGCAAAACCTGCTGGGCGACAGCCGTCGTCGTTTCGACAAAGGCGGCGAAGCGTTCTACGACCAGATTTCCGCACTGCACAAATCGGTGCGCGGCTCCAGTCCGGACGGCGCCTTGTACTGGTTCGCGCGCATGCTCGATGGCGGTTGCGATCCGCTGTACATCGCCCGGCGCGTGGTGCGAATGGCCAGCGAAGACATCGGCAACGCCGACCCCCGTGCGCTGACCCTGTGCCTGAACGCCTGGGATGTTCAAGAGCGCCTCGGCAGCCCCGAAGGTGAACTGGCCGTGGCGCAGGCCATTGTCTACCTGGCCTGCGCGCCGAAAAGTAACGCGGTGTACAACGCCTTCAAAATGGCCATGCGCGACGCGGCGGAGCAGGGCTCGCAAGAAGTGCCGCTGCACCTGCGCAACGCGCCGACCAAATTGATGAAAGAACTGGGTTACGGCGACGAATACCGCTACGCCCACGACGAGCCCGAGGCTTACGCCGCTGGCGAAGATTACTTCCCCGACGCGCTCCAGCCCCGCCGTTATTACCAGCCGGTGCCCCGTGGCCTCGAACTGAAAATTGGCGAAAAGCTCAAGCACCTGGCGGCGCAAGACCAAGCCAGTCCTCGGCAGCGGAGAAAATCATGATCCGTCTGATTTTGGCGGTGGCCGTGGGCGGCGCCGCCGGCACGCTGTTGCGTTTTGCCACTGGCAGCTGGATTGCGGCAAATTGGCCGCAGCATTTCAGCCTCGGCACGTTTCTGGTCAACATCGTTGGCTGCCTGCTGATTGGCCTGCTGTATGGTTTCTTTTTGCTCCGCCCGGAACTGCCGATAGAATTGCGCGCAGGTCTGATCGTCGGCTTCCTTGGGGGCCTGACGACGTTTTCTTCCTTTTCCCTCGACACACTGCGCCTGCTTGAAAACGGGCAATTGCCGCTGGCCCTGGGTTACGCGGCGCTCAGTGTGTTCGGCGGCTTGCTTGCCACCTGGGTGGGCTTGTCCCTGACCAAACTCTGATGATGAGAGACAACCATGCTTGATCCGAAACTGATCCGTAGCGAACTGCACGCCATCGCCGAGCGCCTCGCCACCCGTGGCTTCCAACTGGATGTCTCACGCATCGAGGCCCTCGAAGCGCAGCGCAAAACCGTGCAGAGCAGCACTGAGCAGTTGCAGGCCGAGCGCAACGCCCGTTCAAAATCCATCGGTCAGGCCAAAGCCCGGGGCGAAGACATCGCGCCACTGATGGCAGACGTCGATCGTATGGCCGCCGAGCTGAGCGCCGGCAAAATCGAGCTGGACAAGATTCAGGCCGACCTCGATGCCATCTTGCTGGGCATTCCCAACCTGCCGCACGAATCGGTGCCGGTGGGTAAAGATGAAGACGACAACGTCGAAGTGCGCAGTTGGGGCACGCCGACCACCTTCGATTTCGAAATCAAAGACCACGTCGCCCTGGGCGAACTGCATGGTTGGCTGGACTTCGAACGCGCGGCCAAACTGTCCGGCGCGCGTTTCGCCTTGCTGCGCGGCCCTATCGCCCGCCTGCACCGCGCCCTGGCGCAATTTATGATCAACCTGCACACCGGCGAACACGGGTACGAAGAGGCGTATACGCCTTATCTGGTGCAGGCGCCTGCTTTGCAGGGCACGGGCCAGTTGCCGAAATTCGAAGAAGACCTGTTCAAAATCAGCCGTGAAGGCGAGGCCGATCTGTACCTGATTCCGACGGCCGAGGTGTCGCTTACCAACATCGTCAACGGCGAAATTCTCGACGCCAAGCAGCTGCCATTGAAGTTCGTCGCCCACACGCCGTGCTTCCGTAGCGAGGCCGGTGCTTCGGGCCGTGATACCCGCGGCATGATCCGCCAGCACCAGTTCGACAAAGTCGAGATGGTGCAAATCGTCGAGCCAAGCACCTCCAACGCGGCGCTGGAGGAACTCACCGGCAACGCCGAGAAAGTGCTGCAACTGCTGGGCTTGCCGTACCGCGTTCTGGCGCTGTGCACCGGCGACATGGGCTTTGGCGCGGTGAAAACCTACGACCTAGAAGTGTGGGTGCCAAGCCAGGACAAATTCCGCGAAATTTCTTCGTGCTCCAACTGCGGCGACTTCCAGGCGCGCCGCATGCAAGCCCGCTGGCGCAACCCGGAAACCGGCAAGCCGGAGCTGGTGCACACCTTGAACGGCTCGGGCCTGGCGGTCGGCCGTACGTTGGTGGCTGTGCTGGAGAACTACCAGCAGGCCGACGGCTCCATTCGCGTACCGGACGTGCTCAAACCTTACATGGGCGGCATCGAGGTGATCGGCTAAATGGAATTTCTGCCGCTGTTTCATAACCTGCGCGGGCAACGCGTGCTGGTGGTTGGCGGCGGCGAAATCGCCTTGCGCAAATCCCGTCTGGTGGCCGACACCGGCGCCGTGTTGCGCGTGGTCGCGCCGTACATCGACAGTCATCTGGCAGCGCTGGTGGCATCCAGTGGTGGCGAGCAGTTGCTGCGAGGCTACGAAGCGGCTGACATGAACGGCTGCACGCTGGTGATTGCCGCCACGGACGACGAGCCGCTTAACGCCCAGGTGTCGCAAGACGCCCGCGCGCGCGGCATGCCGGTCAATGTGGTGGATTCGCCGGCGCTGTGCAGCGTGATCTTTCCGGCCATCGTCGACCGCTCGCCGTTGCTGGTGGCGGTGTCCAGCGGCGGCGATGCGCCGGTGCTGGCACGGCTGATCCGCGCCAAGCTGGAAACCTGGATTCCCGCTGCGTATGGCCAACTGGCCGGCCTGGCGGCACGCTTTCGCGCGCAAGTGCGTGAACGGTTTCCGGATTTGCAGCAACGTCGTGTGTTCTGGGAAGACGTGTTCCAGGGCCCGATAGCCGAACGCATGTTGGCCGGGCAGGGCAGCGAAGCCGAAGCACTGCTGCAAGCGCGACTGGATGGCGAGACGGGCACGGTGAAAGGCGAGGTGTATCTGGTTGGCGCCGGGCCGGGCGATCCCGACCTGCTGACCTTTCGCGCGCTGCGACTGATGCAGCAAGCCGACGTCGTGTTGTACGACCGCCTGGTAGCGCCCGCCATTGTCGAGCTGTGCCGTCGCGACGCTGAGCGCATCTACGTCGGCAAACAGCGCGCCGAGCATGCGGTGCCGCAGGAACAGCTCAATCAGCAACTGGTGACGTTGGCCAAACAAGGTAAACGCGTGCTGCGCCTCAAGGGTGGCGACCCGTTTATTTTCGGTCGCGGTGGCGAGGAAATCGAAGAGTTGGCGGCCCATGGCATTCCGTTCCAGGTGGTGCCGGGCATTACTGCGGCGAGCGGCTGCGCTGCCTACGCCGGCATCCCGCTGACCCACCGCGACTATGCGCAGTCTGTGCGTTTCGTGACCGGCCATTTGAAAGACGGCAGCACCGATTTGCCCTGGTCCGACCTCGTCGCGCCTGGGCAAACGCTGGTGTTCTACATGGGGTTAGTGGGCTTGCCGTCCATTTGTGAGCAGCTTGTGCTTCATGGTCGTAGTAGCGACACCCCAGCCGCGCTGATTCAGCAAGGCACCACCCAGAACCAGCGCGTTTTCACCGGCACCCTGGGCAACTTGCCGCAACTGGTGGCCGAGCACGAAGTGCATGCGCCGACGCTGGTGATCGTGGGTGAGGTGGTGACGTTGCGGGACAAGCTAGCGTGGTTTGAAGGCGCGCAGTCCCAAGTCTGACGCCAGCCCTACGGACTTAAATCCAAAAGCATCGCGGCTAAAGCCACTCCCGCAGTGGTGCGGACGCCTGGGCTTCTGTGGGAGAGGCTTTAGCCTCGATTTCCTGGAAAAGGTGGTCTTCGGGTAATGGCGCGGTTGCAGCATCGCGGCTAAAGCCGCTCCTACAGACAGCGGGTGCAAATGGTCTAGAACCGCTCCCGATCGTGCGCCCGCATGAAATCCTGCTGCGGCCCTTTGGGCACGATGCCCGTTGGGTTGATGGTCAGGTGACTCGCGTAGTAGTGGTGCTTGATGTGCTCGAAATCCACGGTCTGCGCCACGCCCGGCCACTGATACAGCTCGCGCAGCCAGTTAGACAGGTTCGGGTAATCCTCAATGCGCTTGAGGTTGCACTTGAAGTGGCCGTGGTACACCGCGTCGAAGCGAATCAGCGTGGTGAACAGCCGCCAGTCCGCCTCGGTGATTTGCTCGCCGGTCAGGTAGCGTTTCTCGCTCAGCAGCGTTTCCAGTGATTCCAGCGTGGCGAACAGGCCGTCGAAGGCTTCTTCGTAGGCTTGCTGCGTGGTGGCAAAGCCGGCGCGGTAAACGCCGTTATTCACATTGGGATAGATGAGCTCGTTCAGCGCATCAATCTCGCTGCGCAGGGCTTCGGGGTAGAAATCCAGTTCGTTGCCGGTCAGCCCGTTAAAGGCTGAGTTGAACATGCGGATGATTTCCGACGATTCATTGCTGACGATGCGCTTGAGCTTCTTGTCCCACAGCACGGGCACCGTTACGCGGCCGGTGTAGTGGGGGTCATCAGCCACGTAGCGTTGGTACATCAGGCTTAGGTCGTCCAGTGCATCGCCGCTGGAGCCGTGGGTGGTGTCGAAGGTCCAGCCGTTTTCACGCATCAGCCAGCTGACCACGGAAACGTCGATGAGATCTTCCAGGCCTTTCAGCGCGCGGAAAATCAGGGTGCGGTGGGCCCAAGGGCAGGCCAGGGACACGTACAAATGGTAGCGACCGGCTTCGGCTTTAAAGCCACCTTCGCCGCTGGGGCCGGCTTCGCCGGTCGCGGTCACCCAGTTGCGGCGCTGGGCGTTTTCACGCTTGAAGCGGCCGCCGTCCTCGGTGTTGTACCACTGGTCTTGCCATTGGCCGTCGACTAACAAACCCATCATCAAATCCTCAGCTATTTTGCGTTGGAGCTGAGTCTATTCCGATCAGTTCGAACGAATAGCGCAAAAGTCGCCTGGGAATGATCGGCTAAATCGATTTGTTGCGCTTCTGCCAGAAGATTTCGGCTTTAGCGAATGCTTCGTCACGTGGCGTATCCAACCCACGTAGCGCCAACGCCATGGTGGCCATGACGGCTAGCCGGCCGTAATTGTCTTCAACTTCGCCTCGCCAGAAGGCGGCCAAATGTTCCGGATCCAAACGCTCGGGTTTGACGTGGCGCTGGGGCGACAACGGCGGCCATTCTTCATCCCAACTGCTGCCGCCCTCGGTGCCGTAAAGGTGCGAGGTGGCGTCCGGGTTCATCTCGATTTCGCCGCCGTCGCCCTTGATCACGATGGCTTTGTCGCCCAGCAATTGGCTGGCGTCGCGATGCGCGGCCTGATAGCCCGGATGGAAAATACTCTGCAGGCCGCAGCGGGCGTTGAGCGGGTTGAGCACGCGGGCCAGGGAGTGGATGGGCGAGCGCAAGCCGAGGGTGTTGCGCAGGTCGATCATGCGTTGCAGTTGCGGCATCCAGTCTTGCAGCGGGAAGAAGGCGAGGTTGTGCTGAGCCAGGGCCTGTTCGGTCCCTGCCCAGTCGCGGCACAAGGTGATGCCGAGTACGTCGAGCACTTGTTCGCTGTACATGCGGCCGGCCGTGTGAGCGCCGCCACCATGCATCAGGATGCGGACGCCGTTGTTGGCCAGGCATTTGGCGGCGAGCAAGTACCACGGCAAATGGCGCTTTTTGCCGGCGTAGGAAGGCCAGTCGAGGTCAACCTGAATGGCCGGGGCGTTCAGCCGCGCGCGTACGGCCTGGGTAAAGCCGGCCAATTCCTCCGGGCCTTCCTCCTTGTGGCGCATCAGCATCAGAAACGCACCGAGCTGAGTGTCTTCGACCTTGCCGTCGAGGAGCATGCCCATGGCCTCGCGGGCTTCTTCCTGGGTCATGTTGCGCGCGCCGCGCTTGCCCTTGCCGAGAATGCGCACGTAGTGGGCGAACGGGTGCTCGGCGGGGGTTACGAGGGTCAGCGGTTGGGCGGTCATAGGCAATTCGTCGGCTTCGGCAGGCCCGCCAGTTTGGCGGCGAGTTTGGCTGGAGTGCCTTTGAACAGGCGATTGAGGTGCAGGCTGTTGCCCTTGTCGGCGCCCAGCTTCAAGGCGGCAAATTTGATCAGCGGCCGCGTTGCCGGCGACAGCTGAAATTCGGCATAGAAGTCACGTAGCAGATTCAACACTTCCCAGTGCTCGGGGCTCAGGGCGATGTCTTCCTGTGCGGCCAGCGCTTCGGCGGCGGCAGGTGACCAATCATGGTGGTTCGCCAGGTAGCCGTCTTTGTCGAGGGCGATGGCGCAGTCTTCAACGATCAGTTCGTTCATAGCCAGGTGTTGACCTTGGCGAAGGCGGTGCAGCATTCGACGAAGCCGGGGTAGTCGAGCGCTTTTACGCGCGGCGGCAGGGCGAGGTGGCGGGCGTGCAAATCTTCCTCCAGCGCGTAAAGCGAAATGCTCTCGGGCATCAGGCTTAGTGCCTGCCATTGCGCCGTGTCGGGCTGCAACGCGTAGGTGGCATCGCCAGTGAGTAAAACGCCGTCGCCAGGACCGAGCAGACGCAGGCAACTGACCAGGCGGGAGTCGCTGAAGGGCGAGTGGGAGAGCATGTGCAGGGTGGCCATTAGAGCGTGATCACCTGGTCGTGTTGGGCGATTAGAACGGTGAGGGCGCTGTCGTCTAGCGCTTCCACTGCGGGGCTCAACGGCTGGCCGCTCAGGCCGCGCTCGTCGAGGCTGCGGGTGGACGCGTACAGAGCGTCGACGCCAAACAAGGGCAGCGCTTGCAGGTTGGCGGTGAGGTCTTTTTGCTGCACCGCAACGGCCTGCTGAGCGGTTTGCAGCTGGAACACGCCATCGTCGAGAAACAGCAGGCTGATGGGCAAATCGAACGCGCCGCCCGCCAGGGCAATGTCCAACGCTTCACGCGCACCGGGGCCGGACCACGGGGCCTGGCGGCAAATAATCAGCAAAGACTTGGACACTTCACGGCCCTCCGAAGCAGACGAGGCGGTCAGCGAGTTGCGCCGCTTCATGCAACTGGCCCAGGCCGGAAAGCTCCCACGGCTTGGCCAGGCTGGCGGCGCTGCGTTCGTAGCGTTGGGCTTCTTCTTCGTTCAACACGCCGCGGCGCAGAGCGGCGGCGATGCACACCACGCCGTCGAGGGTGTGGGTGGCAATGAAGGTTGACCAGGCGGCAGCGGTGTCCAGCTCGTCCTGCGGGGCGATCGGCGTGCTGGCGGCGCTGTAGACGCCGTCCTGATAAAAGAACACCCGCACAATCTCGTGACCGCCGGCCAGCACCGCTTCGGCGAAACGCAAAGCGCGTCGCGATGAGGGCGCGTGGGGCGCGGAGAACAGGGCGATAGCGAATTTCATGGCGCTGACCGATCAGAAAAAACAGGCGGAATAATACGGCGCTTTGCCAATTTCAGACATAAAAAAGCCCGCCGAAGCGGGCTTTTTCTACGACGCCTGAATCAGTCGTCGCTGCTCATGATGCCGAAAATTTGCAGCAGGCTGATGAACAGGTTGTAGATCGAAATGTACAAGCTGACGGTCGCCATAATGTAATTGCGCTCGCCGCCATGAATGATCTGGCTGGTCTGGAACAGGATGCAGGCCGACGAGAACAGCACGAACGCCGCGCTGATTGCCAACTGCAGACCGCTGATCTGGAAGAACATGCTGACCAGCACCGCGCCGAGCAACACGAAGAAACCAGCGGTGATAAAACCAGCCAGGAAGCTCATGTCCTTACGGGTAGTCAGCACGTAAGCCGACAGGCCGCAGAACACCAGAGCGGTCATGGCGAAGGCCGAGCTGATCAGCTCCGGACCGTTGGCCATACCCAGATAACGGTTAAGGATCGGACCGAGCGTGTAACCCATGAAGCCGGTAAGGGCGAAGGTGGAAACCAGACCCCATGCGGAATCACGCAGTTTTACGGTGAGGAAAAACAGACCGTAGAAGCCGATCAGAACGACGAAAATATTGGGATAGGGAACGCGCATCTGCTGGGCAAAAAACGCAACCACGCCACTGAAGGCGAGGGTGAGGGCCAGCAGCCCGTAGGTGTTGCGCAGTACGCGGCTGACTTCTTGCTGCTCGACCTGCGCGTGGCCGAGTGCGTAATCTTGTTCGTGCATGGCGACACTCCTGAATAGACGGCTTGTTGGGTTCCGTGACCGTAGTCTTGGCGATCATAACAGAGCACTTGTAGCTGCCAACCCGCAGAGTTTGACAGTGTGTTTCCTTCCGGTATGATTCGCCCGCACTTCGGAGGTGTGGCCGAGCGGTTTAAGGCAGCAGTCTTGAAAACTGCCGACTGTAACAGGTCCGTGAGTTCGAATCTCACCGCCTCCGCCATTTGAAAAACGAAAAGCCCCGCTTAATGCGGGGCTTTTTTATGCCAGCGTTTTCTCTTAGCGAGAGGCGCTGGTTGGGGCGCAGCCGGTGCTTGAGCCGCCTGTCAGCGACTCCACGTTGTCGAGCACCTTGTTGCCCTGGTCAACCTTCTGCGCATGCTCGGCGGCCTGTACGCGTTGTGCGTAACCGGCAGAATTGCCGCTCAGGTTTTGCTGGGTTTCCAGCACCGAGTTGGTGATGGCCAATAGGCTGCGGCCGGTTGAAATCAAGTCGGCCGTGGTACTCGGCGCGCACGGGCCGTTCGCCGTTTGTACGTTATTCAGGCCTTGAGTTTGGGTGTTTTGCGGCAAGCAGCCGGCGAGCGTGGCCAGCACGGGCAATACGAACAATGCGCTCAGTGTTCCCTTGATCTTCATCTGCAGTTCCCTCTGGTTTGCCGGGTTATAGGAGACCGGGCCTCGACCGAAATGCCGAAGCGAAGGCGGGAAGTCTATGAGCGCCGTGTAGGCACGAGGAATAGTACGGGTGTACTACGGCGCTCAGCCGCTCAAGCCTGCTAGCGTCTTGTCCTCTGGGGTGCGACCGCTTAGGGTGAGCGCATCTGTTAAGTCGGTTTGCAAGGATTGCTTATGCCTACGCGCGCGCGTCGCCCGTACGACACCGAACGCGCCCAGGCGGCGGTGCGTTTGATCATTACGCCGATCACTGTCAGCTACATGTTTTGGGTGTATTTCCAATCCATCATCGACCGTGAGCTTGCCTGGCTGGTCGCCTGCTTCGGTTTGTTGTTCTTTGCGCTGTCGTTGCTGCTGTGGTGGGACATCTGCCGGCGGCCCGGCGAGCACCCGGTGCGGCGCGCCTTTACGCTGCTCACCGACTTCAGTTGCATTACGCTGACCATGGCGGTGGGCGCCGCCGCCATGCTGCCGGTGTACGGCATTTTGTTATGGGTGACGGTTGGCTACGGCTTGCGCTACGGGCCACGCTATTTATTGGTGGCGACGGCCATGGCGATAGCGTCGCTGGCCATTACCGCCAGCAGCTCGGCGTACTGGCAGGCGCAACCGTTCATGACCATCACGCTGATCATCACCACGCTGATGGTGCCCGGTTATATGTACGCGCTGCTCAAGCGCACGCATGACTCCGCGGAGGCTGAGCGCGCGGCGAACCAGGCCAAGTCGCAATTTCTGGCGCAGGCCAGCCACGATTTACGTCAGCCCATTCACTCGATAAGCCTGTTTACCGCTTGCCTTCGCGATGGCCGGCTAGACGCTGAGCAACAGCGCCTGGTGGACAACGTCGACAAATCGCTGCACAGCGTCTCTCGCCTGTTTCGCACAATTCTTGACATGTACTCGCTGGACAGCGGTCGCGTCACGCCGCACCCCGAAACCCTGGCGCTGCACACCTTGCTGCAGCAACTGGTGCAGCAGAACGCCGAGGCCGCGCGCTGGGCGGGCGTGGCGATCCGCGTTCATTGCCCGCCGACCTACGTTCACGCCGACCCCGGTTTGCTCACCACCATGCTGCAAAACCTGCTCACCAACGCGCTGAAATATGCGCCGGGCCGGCCGTTGCTGATTGGCTGTCGACGGCGCGGTGACCAGCTTTGCATCGAAATGTATGACAAAGGCATCGGCATCGCCGAAGCGCATCTGGGCAGCATTTTCGACGAGTTCTACCGCGTGCGTCAGGCCCGTGGCAAAGACGTGGAGGGCATGGGGCTGGGGCTTGCCATCGTCAAACGCCTGGGCCAACTGATGGGGTTGTCCATCCGCATTCGCTCCACCGTGGGCAGCGGAACCGTAGTGGCGATCGACGGCCTGGAGCCGGTTTCGGTACCCGCCGTCCATAGCCCCGCGGCGCCGCTTCGGCCTGTGGCATCGCCAATGCTCGGCGGCTTGCGCGTGTGCTTGATCGAGGATGACGACAACGTGCTGTTGGCGACCGCCACCTTGCTGCAGAAGTGGGGCTGCAACGTGGACAGTTACACCTCGATTCCGCGCAGCCATAACCCCTACGACCTGGTGATCACCGATTTCGATCTGGATACCGAGGCGTCCGGCGCGGACTGCATCACCTATGTGCGCCAACTTAGCGGGCGCAATATTCCGGCGATCATCGTCACCGGCCACGACGTGCGGCGGGTGCAGGAAGCGGTGAATGATCCGGCCATTCCGGTGCTGCCAAAACCGGTTCATCCGGCAGAGCTGCGGTCGCTGCTGGTGGCGCTGAAACTGGCGGAGCAGGCGTCGTAGCCTTCAGTTAAGCCCGGCTTTTGCCGCGAGTGCAGCGGCGGCGGTGCGCGTCGTCACGTCGAGAATGTGTAGCAGGGAAGACACATGAATGCGCACCGTGAACGGCGAAATAGCCAGCTCCCGCGCAATTTCTTTGTTGGACAGACCGCGAGCCACTAGCACCAACACTTCCCGTTGTCGCGGTGTCAGTTGATCCAGCGCGCTGCCATGTCTGATAAACGCTGGCAGCCCGGCAGGCCCAGTGGCCAAAACGAATTCCCCCGCACGTACCGCCAGCAGCGCTTGGACGATTTCATCCGGTGGCGTGGCTTTGCCGATAAAACCATCGGCGCCAGCGGCCATCACCTCATCGATCAGCCCTCGGTCGTCGACCATCGAGACGATGACGATGGAACTGCGCTTGAAGGACGTGCGCAATGCGCTGATCGCTTGCGGCGACTGCCCGGGAAACAGCAGGTCGAGCAAGAAAATGCTAGGTGCTGGGCCGTCGTGAGCCAGCCGCAGTACATCGGCCATATCGCTGGCTTCTTGCACGGCTGCCTGCGGGAAGACGCGCTGCACGATACGGCTCAGGCCATCGCGAAACACCGGGTGATCGTCGGCGACAATGATGCGTTCAGGTGGCGACAGGGGCGCGGTATTGGCGTTGTCAGTCATACCCGAAGCCTAAAGTCATATTTCGAGCAGCGCCACCTCCGGGCTTCAAGGATGCGCGACGGCGCTAGTTTTGCGTGGCAAACGCGCGCAAGCGTCCAAGATTCTGGCGTTGGCTATTTGACTGATATGCGCCAAGCTAGGCCATGTAAGGAGATTTTGTTAAGGTGTCCGCCTTCCCATAAGACCGCTTCGCCAAGCGGCTTTGACGCGCAAGAGGTGTCGCTTGATTAGGGTGCTAGTGGTCGATGACCACGATCTGGTTCGAACCGGTATTACGCGCATGCTCGACGATATCGACGGCCTTCAGGTTGTCGGTCAGGCCGACTCGGGGGAGGAGTCGCTGAAGAAGGCGCGCGAGGTCAAGCCGGACGTCGTCCTGATGGACATCAAAATGCCAGGCATCGGCGGTCTTGAAGCCACCCGCAAGCTGCTGCGCAGTCACCCCGATATGAAAGTCATCGCCGTCACAGTCTGTGAAGACGACCCGTTTCCGACGCGTTTGCTTCAAGCCGGCGCGGCAGGTTATCTGACCAAGGGCGCGGCGCTGGAAGAGATGGTCCAAGCCATTCGTATGGTGTTTGGCGGGCAGCGTTACATCAGCCCGCAAATTGCCCAGCAGCTGGCGCTGAAATCGTTTCAACCGCAAACCAGTGGTTCGCCGTTCGACCTGTTGTCTGAGCGGGAAATCCAGATCGCGTTAATGATCGCCGGTTGCCAAAAAGTACAAACCATTTCCGACAAGCTCTGCCTCTCACCGAAAACCGTGAACACCTACCGCTATCGCATTTTCGAAAAGCTGGAAATCACCAGTGACGTAGAGCTGGCCTTGTTGGCGGTGCGTCACGGGATGGTCGATGCCACCAGTTGAAATGAGCGAACCGTTTGACGCCAGCGCGTTTCTGGCGACCAGCAGTGGCCGCCCCGGCGTGTATCGAATGTTCGATGCCGAGGCGAAGCTGCTGTATGTGGGCAAAGCCAAGAATCTGAAAAAACGCCTGGCCAGTTACTTCCGCAAAACCGGACTGGCGCCGAAGACCGCTGCCCTGGTGGCCAAGATCGCGCAGATCGAAACCACCATCACCGCCAACGAAACCGAAGCGCTGCTGCTTGAGCAAACCCTGATCAAGCAATGGCGGCCGCCGTACAACATTCTGTTGCGCGACGACAAATCCTATCCCTACGTGTTCTTGTCCGATGGTCCGTTCCCGCGCCTGAGCATTCACCGTGGGGCCAAGAAGCTGAAGGGTCGCTACTTCGGTCCATACCCCAGCGCCGGTGCGATCCGCGAAAGTCTGAGCCTGCTGCAGAAGACTTTTCTGGTCCGCCAGTGCGAAGACAGTTACTTCAAAAACCGCACCCGTCCGTGCTTGCAGTACCAGATCAAGCGTTGCAAAGGCCCGTGCGTGGCCGGCTTGGTGACGGCTGAGGAATACGCCGAAGACGTGCGTCACTCGGTGATGTTCCTAGAAGGGCGCAGTAATGCGCTTACCGACGAGTTGTCTACCGGCATGGAACAGGCAGCGATGAATTTGCAATTCGAGCGGGCGGCCGAATTGCGCGATCAAATCGGCTTGCTGCGCCGAGTTCAGGACCAGCAAAGCATGGAGGGCGGCAATGGCGACGTCGATGTGATTGCCGCGATGGTCAATCCCGGCGGTGCCTGCGTGCATCTGATCAGCGTGCGGGGTGGCCGCGTGTTGGGCAGTAAAAATTTCTACCCGCAGGTCGCGATTGAGGAGGGCGTGGGTGAGGTGCTCGCCGCGTTCCTTGCGCAGTATTACCTCGGCAGCCATGAGCGCGATCTTCCGGCCGAGTTGATCGTCAACACCGACCATGAAGATTTCCCCGTGCTTATCGAAGCGATTCAATCGCTGCGCGGCCGTGAGTTGGCGATCAGCTACAAAGTTCGCGGCACCCGAGCGAAGTGGCAGCAGTTGGCGGTGGCCAACGCCGAGCTGGCGCTGGCTTCGCGCCTCGCTGACCGTCAGCACATCGCCGCCCGCTTCGAAGCCTTGGCGCAGGCGCTGAACATGGATGAAATTCCCCAGCGCATGGAGTGCTTCGACATCAGCCACTCCAGCGGCGAAGCGACCGTGGCTTCGTGCGTGGTGTTTGGGCCGGAGGGGCCGCTGAAGTCCGACTATCGGCGCTACAACATTGAAGGCGTTACCGGCGGCGACGACTACGCGGCGATGCATCAAGCGCTGACGCGGCGTTTCAGCAAGATCAAAGACGGCGAGGGCAAGTTGCCCGATATCCTCTTGGTCGATGGCGGTAAGGGCCAGCTGTCGATGGCGCGCGAGGTCTTGCAGGAGCTGGCTGTGCCGGACCTGATTCTGCTCGGCGTGGCCAAGGGCGTAACGCGCAAACCCGGCCTGGAAACCTTGTACCTGAACGACGCGGCCCACGAATTCACCTTGCCCGGCAACTCGCCGGCGCTGCATTTAATTCAGCAGATCCGCGATGAATCGCACCGCTTCGCCATCACCGGTCACCGCGCCCGTCGCGGCAAGACACGGCGCACGTCGAATCTGGAAGAAGTGCCAGGCGTTGGGCCGAAACGCCGCCGCGAGTTACTCAACCACTTCGGCGGACTGCAGGAATTAAAGCGCGCCAGCAGCGATGAGATCGCCAAAGCGCCTGGAATTAGTAAAAAGCTCGCCGAGTCGATTTATGCGGCCTTGCACAGCGAGTAGAATGCCCGCTCACCTCGCAGCCTAGTTGTGCCGATGAATATCCCCAACCTGCTTACCGTTCTGCGCGTTCTGCTGATTCCGATCTTCCTATTGCTGTTTTATCTACCGTTCTCCTGGAGCTACCTGGCGGCCAGCGCGGTATTTGCAGTTGCAGCGGCGACTGATTGGCTGGACGGTTATCTGGCCCGCAGATGGGAGCAGAGCACCCCGTTTGGCGCTTTTCTCGATCCGGTTGCCGACAAATTGATGGTCGCCGTGGCCTTGGTGGTGCTGGTGGAAGAGCACCACACCATTTGGCTGACGCTGCCGGCAGCGATCATCATCGGGCGCGAAATCGTCATTTCGGCCTTGCGCGAATGGATGGCCGAGCTCGGCGCCCGCGCGCATGTTGCGGTGTCGAACCTGGGCAAATGGAAGACCGCGGCGCAGATGCTGGCCCTGGTTATTCTGCTGGCGAGCCCGCCGTCGGAAACCGTGCGCGTGGTGATTGGCTTTGCTCTGCTGATCGTCGCGGCGGGGCTGACGTTGTGGTCGATGGTGCATTACCTGATCGCCGCCTGGCCGCACCTGAACCCCAACCGGGGAAAATAAAGTTTTTTGAATCAAGGGGTTGACGGGATGTTTGGTTTCTATAGAATGGCGCCCGTCACCAAGACGCGGGAATAGCTCAGTTGGTAGAGCACGACCTTGCCAAGGTCGGGGTCGCGAGTTCGAGTCTCGTTTCCCGCTCCAGTTTGTTGACGTTGACGCCGCAGTTTGCGGCGTCTTCGTTTTGAGGCCGAGTAGCAAAATGGTTATGCCGCGGATTGCAAATCCGCTTACGCCGGTTCGATTCCGACCTCGGCCTCCATTATAGAAAGACCCCGTAGCTCGTTGATCTACGGGGTTTTTTCTTTTTAGGGCTGACCAATTCCTACATGCCTTGAAGCTTGCCTCACGCACGATGGCTGTATATATTCCGCCCTCGTTCTGTGCCGCAGCACCGCCATTGGCCGCTGCCACACACCATCGCCCGGATGGCGAAATTGGTAGACGCAAGGGACTTAAAATCCCTCGTTCTTTGAACGTGCCGGTTCGACCCCGGCTCCGGGCACCACATACAAATCAAGGGCTTACGACCGAACTGGGCGTAGGCCCTTTTTTGCATCTGGTCCGCAATTTTGGAGCCGGTCCGCAATTCCTATTTTGTGGGCGTCGATTTCTCCCCCTTTCGCTCGCGAATGTAAGCCGCGGTCAACACTACGGTGGTGTGTCCGAGCTGCTTCTGCGCCTGCCGAATATCCCCGCTGGATTCCGCTTTGTCTGTTCCTGCCTTGGCCCTCAGGTCACGCATTTGGAACAACCCCTTGTCGATCCCAGCCGCCTTCCTGGCTAAATCAAAACGCCCCCTCAACATGTGATAGGTCATCGCCTGGCCGCTCTCCAGCACCACCAGCCTTGTGCTATGGATCTTGTAACCGGCCTTGCGTTGGCTGATGCGGTCCATCAGTTCCTTCAGCTCCCCAACGATTTCGATCCGCCGCTTGGCGCCGGTCTTGCCCTGGGTAATATGTAAGAAGCCTTCGCGGATGTCGCGGGTGTCCATTTTCAAAGTGTCGGCGACACGCTGGCCCGCCAGGTAGGCGAGGTCCATGGCCTCGCGCAGCGGTTGCCCGGCGTGCTCATAGACCTTGGCGTACAGGTCATCTTCAACGTACACCGAGCGTCCGGCTTCTTTGTGGCCTTTCACGCCCGCGCACGGGTTCGCCAAGTTGGTGTAATCGGTTTCTCTGGCGTAGTTCCAAATCGCGCTGAGCAGCGCCTTCTCGCGGTTTGCTCGACGGGTGCGTCTTTGCCTCGGTAACGTAGGTACTGCTTCACGTTCTGCGGCTGGATGGCGTCTAGCGGCGCTGGCGGGTCGTTGAAGAAGGCCAGCAGCTGTTTCAGCTCCCGCTTGTTGTCCTTCTGGGTGGTTGGGCTCTTGGTCGGAACGACCTCGGCGAAGTATTGGATCGCCACGTAGTCGAAGGTGATGACCTTCTGTACCAGCTGCGTGGCTGTGCGGTCTTTCTCGAACTGGGCGTACTGCATGATGGCCAGACCGTAGTCGCTGCCCAGCGGTATTTCCTTACGAGGAGTGCCGCCCGCGTCGTAGTAGTAATACACCTTGCCGCTGGCTTTCTTGCGCTCCCTCAGCCTGGCTACATCGCCAGGCTTATTCGGCTCTCTGCCCATTTCATCCCGCCAGACGTGGTTTCCATGTCGATTTTTCGGCAACAGCGGGGCCGGTCGCCGTTACAGCGTCGGTGGTGACCGCTGGCCAGCCGTTTCGTTTGATGCTGTGCCGTATGCCGTTTTTCTTCAAGTTCTGGATCTGGCCAGCCTTTGTTCCAGCGCCGGTCAGTTCCCGCACCTGGGCGGGCGTTAGGAATTCAAGCATGAGGGCTCCGGGCCGCCCTGTGGCGGCAGAAGGTTGGATGGAGGAAGGGGGGAAAGGGGACCTGCCAACAGTGCTAAAGGCAGATTGACATCACGTTCGGCGCCCCCCGAAAATCGAAATGGCTTACTAGTTCATAGAAATCTGGAAAGCCTTATCTGCTAGGACTCATAAAAAATAAAATGGAGAGCACCATGAAAAAGCTATTTCTGATTGCGCTGTTTTTGTGTTTCGCGGGAAACGCGATGGCCGACAATCCTGGGAAAGCGGCATCCAATTGCGTTGAAGCCTCAAACGGCGAACTAGATGCCAACAACAAACGCACGGTTACGTTTACGAATGTTTGCGACGAAAAAGTGTTCGTCATTTGGTGCGGCAATCTGGCTTACAGCAATAAACAGTGCGGCGACGGCCCACACGGCGGCTTCTATACCCAGTCCAATAACATTGGCCCCGGCCAATCCGTCGACACCAAAGTTAACAATGGCGGTGGGTATAACTTTGCGGCCTGCTATGGCGGCATTTCCTTTGGTTCGGATGAGTACACAGACGAACCCAATGGCAATTTCACCTGCGTAGCTACTGGGCGCTATAAGAACGGGTCTTAAACCTGTCGTTATTTTCAACGAAGTCTCTGGACGAGTGGTGATGAGCAGTTGGTTTGCTCATCACTCACCTGCCTTAGCGGGAAGGCCGTATTTCGCCTCCGCCTCTTCGCGTGTCATCAGCCCATAAGCGACAACCCGCTCAACGCCCGCCTCAGCCTTACAAACGCTGCAGATGCTCGGCCCGCCGCAGCGCATCCTCACGCCATCAGGTCGAGGTCGAACGTGACCATGGCCGGTGTTTGACTTAACGGCCTCGGCGAACACGAACTGCGCTATTAGCTCGACGCTCATGTCGTGCAACGACTGGACCTTGCCGAGCGCCGCAGCAAGCGAGTGCTCGGTGAAAGTCATTGAAGGGTTTGGGCTCATGCTGCTTTCTCCGGCTGCTTTAGGTCTTCGTGCTCATCAGGGCCCAGGTACTGACGCCAGGGCACTTTCACCCCGTTGACCAGAAAGCCCCACATGCCTTGCCAGGGGCCGGTAATGAAGAGGGTGTAGACGCCCTCGGGCGGCACCTGGTCGATGCGGTGGTACTCGCTGTGGGAAAGAAGAGCGGTAACACCTGCCTTCCGATGCATGGGGATGATTTTCACCGGGTCGTTTTCGAGCCAGTACAGATCCAGTTCCCGAGGGTGGTTGGAGATATCCACCATGGTGGCGGGCACCATTCGCTGCTCGGTGTACCAGCCCCGGAGAATGATCGTCCGGGCATTCCATGGGTGGTCGTGCAGATCCCGGTCGCCGTCGGCGCGCATGATGTGTTGCACGCGAACCGACCATGGCCACCAGCGGTACTTCGCTTTGTGCTCACCGCGGCTGTACGGATTGAACAGCCACCACCGCCATATGTACGTCTCGCTTTCGTCGTGCGAAAGGATGTGGAGGTAGGGAGTGCGCTGGGCGCGGTTGATGATCCGGTTGGCAACTGCCGGGCGTGCCAGCAGCTTGGCGGGCAGGCGCCAGAAGAAGTTAGGCATGGATAGTTCTCACCTGATAGCGTGATGGGAATTTTTTACGGAGATGGATGATGTTTCCAGACTTGGATGCCAAACCTAAAAGCGGGGAGCTTTCAATACATAAAATTTGGCCGAAGATTCTGCTTGCCTTTGTGCTTGTTCTTGTCGCGGTACTGGCGCCAGTGGCCGCATTTAACGGTTTTCTTAAGCCCGCCGAGGAAGCCCTGTCAACATGGTTTATGCGGAGCGGTGCGATCAGCGCGATTTTTGCATTTGCAGCCCAGAATCAAGCTTTTGTTGCGATGGAATTGCTTTCCCCCAGAGGCTTGGGGTCACTCGGAATTAACCGATTGAGGAAGGTGTTAATCCCTCCGCTTAACGCAATAAACCGATTCGTGTTCTGGGTAGCCATTTCGGGCTCAGTGATCTGGGGCTATGGTGACTTAGCTCTTGCCATGTTGAATCGCTAATCGTTTTTCCCGCTTTCATCTTCCTGTCGCCCGACCTAACTGGCGACTAGGCGCCAAAAGAAACTGAGCATCGGAAATACCTCGCCAGGGTGGCGTGACAATGGGTTATGGGGTATGACTCGCGACTGCAAATTGGAGGGTATAAGTGTGGATATCGGTACAGTGGCGAGCGTTGGTTCCTTGGTTTTTGGATTGCTATCTGCGATTTTCTGGGTAGCCTCGGCCGTGGCTAACGCGCCGCCGCCGGCAGCTCTTGTTGGGAAGCCCGATGGTAGCTATTGGAAAGGGAACATCCTGAATGGAGGTGACCTTTATGGAACGCTCAGAGCGCAAGCGAAGTGGAACAGCCGTGCGGCGTTTACGGCCTCGGCAGCTGTGATGTTGCAAATAGTTGCTGGGATTTGCACGAGCGGCAATGTCTGACAGGGATGTGATATGGACCAAAATGAAAAACATTGAGCGGCCATTCGATCAGTAATCGAAGATTGTACCGGGCAGGTAAAATGGTCTGGCCTCAACGCTTTTACTCATTTAGAGCGTGCTAACCAACTCGCCTACCCCACAATTGCTGCTTTCTGCGCCATATGCGCGGAAGAGGAAGCCGCCGCCGCCCTTATTCATTCCCTTAGGAATTTAAAATATCCAGGCGCCAAACAAATTCAATTTCTCTCCCATCCACACAAGCAAGCGGTTTTCGTCTTTATCCATACAATTATAGATTGGTTTAAAGTCTTTTCCCGCCCCGAATGGCCGTTTCAGTCTCCTATCTTCTATGTTGCACCTGAGGGCTATCGGAAAGCAGTGTGGATGGACTTAGTATTTAAAGGATCAACCCATAAGGGCACTCCTATCCCTCCGTTAAACGGGCAGATTAGCGGGGAAGTGCCGCTGACGGAACAACTCCGGGAACACATGCTTAAGTTTATGGGGAACGATGGTGTGGACGAGGTGCGGAAGAAGATTGAGAGCACCGCAAGCTATCGAAACAAGATGTTGTATGCAGCTTCGAACGGTCTCCCGCAAGGCCCTGTGTTGATTAAAGAGTTCATCAACCTACATACCGCCAAAGTTAGCGCCTTATTGATTGCTGTTGGTCTCATTGACCCATGGAAGAAACATCCTAAGTCACCCATGGTTATTACCTCAATCGAGCTGCTTCTGGCGTTCATGGATCGGACTACGTCCACTCCGCACCCCGATAAACTTTAACCTTTCAATCTTTCTATTCCGAGAAGCTTTCCGAGTTGGTGATCCATACTGTTCGGCTTGGAAACATCACGAGAGCTGACCGCTGAAAGGTGGCGCGCAACAACTCTCCAGCGATGGCCTCGGCTCGCTCTTCGATGTCGACGCTGAGCTTTGGGAACCGTGGGTAGTGATCAGCCCTACCACATAGCCGGCTTCCTCGCCGCCGGTGTAGACGAAGGTGGTGGGTTCGATGGTTACGCACAGCCCTTCCTGCATGCATTCCTGTCGAAGCACTTGCTTGGCGACTTCAATGGGGCTGGACAAGTAGAGCTTTGCCCAGAACGTGGGCGCTTCGGTGTAGTTAATTCTGGTCACTCGCAAAGTCCATAGATAGACCTGCACAGTTCAACTTCGTTATCCATCCGAATCAGGTCGTACTGCCGGCCGCCGCGTGATGTTTTAGCCCATTCGACCCGGGCGTGGACACCATGGGTGATCGTGCCCGCATCTGCTGCCGAGGTGGCGCCGAGGTCAGAGGCTGGGAAGAAGGTGGCGACTGTGGTTTTGCTGACCCTCGATATGAGCTGCTCCCATTCGGCTAGCCGCCTCAGCTCTTCGGGAAAGCGCTTGCTGATTTCCAGCAGTTCGTCCTTGCCTGCGTTGATGCAGGGCATACAACCGACGCGGCGCATCCCCATCTCGTAGAGAGGGTTGGCCTTGAGCCCATGCTTGCGATGCATGGCGAAGCACTCTTCGGCCTTCCACGGAAGAATCGGGCGGTAGTTCCAAAGCTCCGCCCCGTTGGCGTGCGTCATCACGTGTTCGGTAGCGGGCAGGGGTGCCCGCTTTGCACCCTCGTCAGCGCGTACGCCTTGCCACGTCATCCCCGCCATCAAGCAGCCAAATGTGCACTTGCTTGGTCAACTGATCGCGCTTCAGCTCTTTGCTGCAGAACGCGACTTTGGTAGATGGAAAGCGTCCGTGAACCATGCACATGTCCAGGAACGGGTTTCCGGTTGAATGCAGAAGTTCAAGCGCCTATTCGGCAATCTCAACCGTCCATTCGTAGCGACCCTGGTTCTTGTGAGTGCCCGCAATCACGTTGCGCATCATCTGCCGGCGCCCTTCGATCTGCTTGGTAAGTCGGCGCGGATTCAGCGGATCGGCACACCGGTGGCGCGCTCGATGTAAAGGACATATTCGTATGTGAACGGGTGCTCGTTACCGGTGTCGGCGAACACTGCTTGCAGGTCAGGCGTTTCCCGCTCGACCGCCAGCAACAGCATCGCGGTGCTGTCCTTCCCGCCGCTGTAGCTGATGACGTTGTGTTCGACTGACATGGTTTTCTCCAGGCAAAGCGCCGCCGTGCCGGGGCAGGTGGCAATCAAAATGGGAATGGGGTATTTGTTGGCCGCCGGCAATGGGCCGGAACAAGGAGGTTTTAAATGCGGTGTTACATCTGCCCAGGGCAAGCTGATCGCTTGTCCACCACGCGTGATGCGGAAAATTTCGATTGCCCGACTTGTGGCAAATACAGCATCACCGGTTCTGCGCTGGCGGAGATCAGGCAAAACATTTACGTGTTCGACCAGGCCAATACCTGGGCATGGCTCGAATCTGAGCGGTCAAAAGGCGTTGAACGGCCGATGATTGGGTCAGACCTCGGCCTCTACTCTTAAATTGATCATTGAGCCGTCTGGCGCGAAATTCTCGTCGCCTGGATTGTTGGTAAGCTCTGCCATGCTCAGAAACTCGAACTCGCGCGACACCTTTTCAGATACAGCGAAAGGTGTCGTGACGCCTCGCAACAGCCAGGCGGCAACCGCGTCGTCAGCATCCAGCACATTTCGCAACAGGTTTTGGTAGACCTCTTGGCTGTTGTTGAAACCAGGCTTCTTCATCAGGCGCTTCAGTTTGCTCTTGAAGCCGCCGGCAACCTCCACCGCCACAACCTCGACGCCCAGCGCGTCGTCCTTCTGCTTCTTCTTTTCCCGCTTGCGCCGCTGCTTCAAAGCCTCGGCCGATCGCTGGTCATGGTTATCTATTCCGCTTGGCGGCAGGATGATATGCATCCGCCGCCGGTGGTGTGGTGCGCGCTTCATTTGCGCGGATGCTGCTTTGCAGGAAAGTCGATGTCGTATTCCTTCAGCAATCGGAGGAAGCGTTCGTAGGCGATTCCGAGGGCCTTCATCATTTGGTTGCGCGTGAGCCCCAAGCCCATGCTCGCCTTGATGCGCTCGACATCCGCCGCATCGTGGGTGCGGTCGATGTAGAAGTCGCGCGGCTGGAACTTGAACCCGCCAGCTGCCGCCATCCGCCGCAACGCATCTCTGCTGATGCCTAGGGCTTTGGATGCGGTGACGAGATTCATCGTTTGCGCCGCCACCCGAGCCTTTTCGATTTGCTCCTTGCGCCGATCCGTCGCAACCCGAGTCGCGGCGATGCGCTCTGTGGGCGGCCGGATCACCTGGGCATGGTTGTTGAAGCTCGTCGGCATTGGTGCGTCTATCCGGGTTGGCACGTCCTGCACTTCGCCGCCGCCGGTAAGGTACCGGGCTACGGCATCCGCCAACTGTGCAGAGGCCTCGCCTTTAATCTGGATGGCTGTCTGGTCGATCATGCCCGGAGCTCCCCGCGCTCCATCTGGTCAGCCAGGGTGCGTGCTTCGCTGTAGGTTTTGAAGGTGTCGATCACGCGGCCGGTTTCGAGGTCGCGCACTTCGTAGACGCCGCCTTGGGCGTACACCTGGGCAGGCCTTGCCGGGAGCTGGCGCTTTTGTGCGTTGCGCCGGCGGGCGTTCAGCAGGCTGTTGAGGTCGGCGATGCGATCAAACAGATTCATAGGTTGTGCTCGCTTGGATGGGTGAGGGGAAGCGTTTGAGCAAAACGCGGTGGCCGGCCAACTGAACCACCTGGTTGACGCCGATGGCGCCCCAGGCAGGGGAAGTGCAGGCGATCCAGCCCCAGTCGATGTAGCCTGAAAGCTTTGCTGCCACCAGAAACAGCGTGGCGATGGTGTAGAGGCTGAGGAACCATCCGCAGTCGTCGTGCTTGTCCATGGTGGTGCTCCGGATTGCGTGCATAGGTCGCCACCCTGTCCGGAAGAGTCCTCCGCAAGGTCCAACCGGTAAGGTGGCGGCGTATGTAGGCGATGGGTAAGCTGGCGGGAAAATCAGAAGGAGCGGCAGATGAAACGGATTTTGACCCTTGGCGCGGCATTGCTACCCATCGCGGCTTTTCTGGCTGGATGTGTAGCTGGTCAAAAGGGGGCGGCGGATTTTTCAGGTGTCGAGGATCCCGCAGAATTATCAGCCGCGGTAGATCGATATGTTGCCGCATTCGATGCGGATCCTCAGCTCACCGAGGACAGGTATACCTATATGGTTTTGGTTGCTCACGGTTGCCTCTCGCAGAACGACCTAGACCCCGAGAAATATTGGACGGCGAATGATTTCCCAGAGCGTGAAGCCGTCCAGAGCTGCGCTAATCATCAGGCGGAGGTCATAGCTGGGGATGTCCTAACGATTGAATCCGTGGGTAAGAAAACTTCCTCCGAATATGGCAAAGCGCTTGTTGATCGTTCGCTGAATTTTGCGATGAGTTACAGCGATAAGGCCAAGGCCTACGACTCCACCGCGCTTTTAGCTTGGGCACGGCTGCAGGGGAAAATAGCGCGCTACGAAAATGAGAACCGCGACCCGTCGGCCGTGCCTCGGTAGCGGCAACCCTTCCAATTGGAGCACTAAATGAAACGGATTTTGACGATTGCGCTAATTGCAGCTTCTACTGCTGCATCTCTTTTGGGGTGCTCGGCGCCGGCCCCCGAACAGTCGGCTGTTGATCAAGTCGCAGGCAGTCCGCAATTTCGAGAAGACATACACACTAGCATTGGGCTCCTTTTCATTGGCTGCGAAGGCAAGCTGCAAATAAATCCCGCGCTCGTTGATGAGAATCTGGCGAAGTTATTGAAGTGCGAACGGGACCAATTCGACGCTATTAGTGTCGAGGCCAATAGCCGTATTGATGAAGGGCTGCTAAAACTAGAGGAAATGTCATCGTTTGCTATCAGTGCTTCTGTCCAGTTTGCGCAGAATCACAATGACAAAGCCGCTGCGCTCACGCCTGAAGCGCTAATCGCATTCGTCAAAGATACCGACGAAAATAAATGGCCAGTTTTGCCTGATCGAGAAACGGTGGATCCAGTCGTCAGCGCCGCCGCTGCAGCAATTTCGGCTGAAGAAGATCGTCTCGATGCCTTATTGAGCGGGGATCCTAAGTACATGGAGGACGATTTTACTGCCTTGGCTTTGGTGTCCTACGGCTGCATGGAAAAGCATCACGTAGACGCAGAAAAGAATTGGCACTCAAATGATTTTCCCGAACTTACAGCCGTAAAAGAGTGCACTGATTTCCAAGCGGACCTTATTGCTCAGGAGGTTCTCACTGTTACCTCTGTTTCGAAAACACCGCGCGAGTATGGGAAAGAGCTTGTGGAGCGGGCGCTGAATTTCGCTCTAACTAACCGGTACAAAGCAAAGTCTTCCGACCCTGCCGCACTTCTTGCTTGGGCAAGGACAGAAGGCAAGATAGCCCTTAAAAAATACGCAAACAGCGCCGAGGCGTCCCTTCCTCGGTAGCTGCCATAACTCGTTAGTTTCTTCGCTGTAAATGGCGGCGTATGAAGGCGATTGGGTAAGCTGGTGAAAAGCCAGAAGGAGAGATGAATGAAACGAAGTTTACGGATCGCCCTGCCTGCAGCTTTTGCCCTTATTGCTCTTCAAGGCTGCACGACAGATGCCGATGGTTCAGCTTCTCCTGCGGCATTGGAAATGTCGAAAATTGCAAAGACCCAGCAGTACCGTGAAGATATCCAGACAAGCAGTTGGCTTGTGTTCGTAGGCTGCCAAGGAAAGCTGCAAATTCCTTCAGAGCTCGCCCAGGAGAAGTTCGATCTCATCTCAGAGTGTGCCTCTGCCGAAACCAGCCGCATCGCTCTTGAAGTCCGTAGTCGTCTTCAGGAAGGGCTATTGAAGCCAGAGGAAGCCTCATCGTTTGCACTTAGCGCAGCGTGCCGCTTTGCTCAGAACTATAGCGAACGGGCTGCCGCGCTTACTCCTGAGCATTTAATTCAATCAGTCCGCACCGAAACTCTTAGCCGCTGGCCAGTCAGGCCCAACAAGCAAGAACCCTGATTGCCGAGCTTTTTACACTACTGCTGCAGTATTGGTGCGTTCACTATCAGCCAATCACTGTAGTTCATGACAGGCAGCAATCGGCCAACAGCGGACAGGCCAAGTCATATATTTAGATAATTTCTGATGGCGGAGTTTTCTTGATCAGATTGGACACCGTCACCTCAACAGATTTGGTGAGACGGTTAACTCTCGCCGAGCTAATTACGACGGCGTCCTCAGGTTTTTCACCGGCAACGTAAAGCTCGAATATTCGATGCTCTTTTTCGAAGGCGACACCCAACGTCAAGTTCTTTTTCCACTCTTCCGGGGGAGCCTCATACCCTTTGAGAGCTTCGTACGTAGCTGATCGAGCCAACTCTTTTAGCTCATCCAGCTCTTTGGGCTTTTTCATAACCTGGCTGTCCCCGTTCATTGGAGAGTCGAGAATACCAGCGCGTAACCGGATTCCCACCGTCCGCTTCTGGCCGCTTTGAGCCTGTCGTGTCAGGCCGGAGTCGGCCAGAAGCAGCAGCTCGGATGTGTCTACGAAACTAGGAGCGACTCAGTTTGCTTGATACACCTGAGCCACTTCTTAGGAAGTGGCTTTTTGTCGGTTTTCGATCAGCACCTTCGCTGTCTCACGATGGTGAGCTGTAAGAATAGGGCGATGGGCCGCTTTCCAGTGGCGCCCTGTAGCCTCGTCTACCCCTCAGCCCCGCCGGCGGGAAGCGCGAGCTTCGGCCACACTGCTACGCCTGTCCGGGTCGTAGTAGATCGCATCGAGCAATGCGGCGCGGCCGTACCACAGTTGCTGTTCCTCATCGGACTCTGGCAATTCTTCCTGCCACCAAGGCATGAGCTGCATGGGCTCAATGAACCGGTCCCAGTAGTTGTGCAAGGTGACGGTCGAGAAGGCTGTGCCGAAGGCGGCAGCTAGACCCAGTTCATTCGGGCCACAGTAGCAAAAGAAGTAGTCCGGCCGCTTCATCGCCAGCAGACGCGTGCCAATGCCAATCCACGTCGCCGCCGCACCGGGTACCCGTAGGAATCTGCTAACGAATGCTTCGTAGTGGCGGCGCTTCACGGGGCCCAGCAACGGTATCTGGTCCAGAGCGCATGAGATTGCCACGGGTTCGTTTTGCAGGGCAGCGAAGGCCCGGCCAGACGAATTCATTTGCCCGAAGAGCCCCCAATCCAGATCCTCTACGGAAGAGCGGTGCAGTAAGCCGCCGATCCGGCGTTGGTCGTTTATGGGCAGGTCAGCAAAAGTGGTGGTGTCGGCGAACAGTTGCCGGGCTTGCGAGAGCACCTGTATCCGCCCCGGCAGGTCGTTGGCCCTGTCCGCCTGGACGCTGGCCACGTAGTGCTTCCAGTTCATGCCATTGAGATCAGCGTTATTACCTGACCCGCTTCGCACGAAAGGCTTCCTGATGCGGGTGAATGCCTTCAGCTCCTCCAAGGCGTCCTTTGCCCGGGCCTTGTTGGCCTCGTAGGACTGGATGAAATCGTCGTCGATCGACTCGGCGCGGGCCCACTGTTGGCGGATGAAGTCGTGGAACGACACCAGAGCAGGGTCTTTTCGGCCGCCCTGCAGGAACACGCCGGCTTCGATGTTGCGGGCCATGCCGGCGCCGGTGAGGTTTGCACTACCCACATAGACGCAGAGCTCATCACCCAGGTCGAAGCTGTAGACCTTCGGGTGAAACATCGGGGCGGCGTCCGGAGCAAAAACCTTGGCCGGGGTGAAGTCTTTGCAGGCCACCAGGCACTTCGTATCGCTGAAATAGCGCGTGGTACCGATAACCAGGTGGGTCATTTTCGCCTTGTTGGCGATCGCCGCCTTAAACACCGGATTTTCCGTGCACCACGCGCTAGCCCAAGAGAACGACTTGCACTGCTTGATCAGTTTGAGCAACTTCTGACTGGTTTCTTTGGAGCCGGTTACCGGCGATATGGTGGTCATCCTTGGTCTTCCATAAGGCTGGGTTTAGCTCAGCGTGAGATCATCATTGCCCTGCCAGCCACGACGTAGCGCATCGGTTTGCACAGCCCGGTCGGCAAGACCCAGTTGTAGCGATCATCGCTTTCTACCCGCTGTAGCGCCAGCGGCAAACTCGCCCAATCCGCCTTGCAACGTGCTGTCATGGAAAAGGGGACAGATTTATTAAGCTGCTCTAATTTAGAGTCGGTTAATAAATCAGTCCCCTTTGTTCTGCTACGGCGGAGAGTCACGACGCAGCAGTCTTTCCCGATGTTCTTTGTCGAAGTGGGATTGAGCGTCTGCCATCTTTGGCCAAACCTGGGAATCGAACACCCGCCGCTGCTTTTCGAAAAGCGAGTCGAGACACCGACCGAACACCTGCTTAATGATGCCCTCAGCTTCAGCGCTTAGCGGAGAATCGTCCTATTTTAAAGTCCGCGGCCTGCTCTATGGGATATCAGGTTTCGTCCTTGATTGACCTGATTACGTCTTCAGCACTTTTAATATGCTGATCCAAATAAGCAACTCTGGCTAACGGCAAAGCAAGCCTATAAGACAGCATTTTCTCGTAATTACCGAAGTACCAACACATAGTGTTAGGGTTCACTTCATTCGCGCATTCCAGATAGAAAGACGCACCTCCTTCACCATGTCTCACCAACGCAAATCCAGTATCCAGCTCATACCTATCATATCCCGAGAATTGCGAAGCGGCTTTTTTTTCCTCATTCAATTTAGAAATGTTGATCTCCCTCCGGACCTCTGGGGTTACGTATTTTTCGAGCATAAGAAAATCGTCTGAAAGATGATTTTTTCCGTTTGGATAAGGCTTCAAGATTACCATCGATACCGTACCTCGAGGATAAGGGGCCCCATCAGGTATCATGCCACGAGGTACGCTCAGTCTGATTTCGGAACTTTTCCCTTGCACACTAAAACTCGTTTTACTGTCGCAACCAGACAGAAGAAGAAAAAAAGGCAAGATCGTAAAAATACCCTGTTTCAACGAGCCGATAAAACTCTCGATGACGGCGTTTTCAGACGGCCTACCTTTTCGGCTGATGCTAACCAGTGAGGAGATACCGGATATAAATTTCATGATGACTCCTTTCATCCAATTCAAACGGTAGCTATCGGCCAAAAGTGAGTTACCTCTATTCTCACATATCGCGCTAGACACTCAGATCGCCCATTGAAGGTCGCGAAGCCAATGCTAGCGCTTTGAGCGGCGCTCATTGCTGAGCTGCAGCCCTGAGAATTTGGTCCTTGATTGCTGAGTTGTTCTGAGCAAGATTAGCAATAGCATCTACAACCGTTTTCAATATTTCTACTCCTAGCGAAATGTATATATAATTCCCGATTCGAACTATTGTCGCTTGAGGCGGTGCGTCAATAGTAGAAATAGTTGCATCTTGAAGTGTCTGGCCAAGGGCGGAAACCGTTATTCTTGCACGTCGCACCTCGATTTCCTCGTCAAACAAATGTGCTACCAAGTCAGGCGTAAGCAAGCCAGACATTCTTGGGCGGGGATTGCCGTTAAGTTCTACATTTGGCTTAAAAACAGACTCGATAAAAACTGCGGCCGCCTGAGTAGTCACATATGTTATTTCATTCGATACATCAATATCTAAGGGAATTTCTGCCGAATTCAGCCCGAAATTATAAACCATAAGCGAATAGTCTTGTGATGGAAGAGATGAGCCTATCAATCTAGTAATTCTACTCTCCATCTGCTCGCTAAAGTGTAGCCTTGAAATATACAGCCGGCCTTCATCAAAGCTCACGTGAATGTCTATCCTTGGCGGCATTGAATGTGGTCCGTTTTCACATATTGCGTACCACTCATAGAATCCACCGCAACCTAGATCAATTGGGGTACCTGGAGCGCGTCCGTTTTCTATGCCTCTTTCTCGGAAGAGCATTTGACTAGAAATCAATTCAGCCAAGTCTTCAGTTGGACTGATAGAAAGATGATCGCGAAGTTTTTGATTGCCTACAGATGTAATTATATTGGCGATAAGCTCTCCACCACTGCCTGCGACGTAACATTTTCCGTAATTTATGGTGTCTATTTGGCTGTGCACGTTATGTATGAAAGCCTCACGGGATCCACCGCTACTGACAAGCACTCCGAGCAAGGAAAATTCACATGCTCTCCTAGAGTTTCGCAAAGAATCTTCAATTATTTTGCGTGAGATTCGAAGTGATCGATCATAACTGTAAGATGTCAAAAACTTCCTGGATAGCTCTCTTAGGAAATCCGCAGCGGCTGCGCAGTTCCCAGAAAAAGCAAGTACTCCAGAACTGTTTGGCAAGAAATAGGTTTTCCTGGCTAGTCGCGAAATATGCCAAAGTTTTGGAGGTGTACCCCATTCGGAGTTAATGCTTCCTAGCGCTGGAAGCCAAATTTTCTTTTCGGGGTTCGGATCCGCCGTCTCCACGCTGACTAATGTGTCTGCAATTAGATACGGAGACTTTTCAGCGTCGAGTAGCGCAATTGCTGTCATGAGTAAGCCTTTTATATCCAAGATATTACTGTATTTATTTTTTCGTGGATTGAGACCATCAGCGCTGCCGCAGCAGTTCCATAGGCGCTTCTGAATGTCTACTGTCAAGTATTTGCACGTTACAACCAACGACTGCTCCTGGCCGATACCTGCCATACAGGGAGTATCGCATTAGGTAGGCGGGGCCCCGTCAAAAGTCGCAGACTTTACTAAGCAACCCCCGCGCAACAAGAGGGCCGCGCGCCGAGTTCGGCGTACAAATAACGGCCGCATCGGCTTGATTTCATTAAGTCGCGCATCTGATTCGTAATCAGCCACACAAGGGTCGGATAAAGGCCTGAAAACTGGTCCGCAATTAATTAACGACCCTTGAAACTATTGGGCTGCAAGGGTGCCATAAATCGTTTTTTGCGGCCCGCAAAATGCAGTAAGTAGCTGATATTTCGAGCTTCCCCTTAGGACTTAAAATCCCTCGTTCTTTGAACGTGCCGGTTCGACCCCGGCTCCGGGCACCACTTCCAACACAAAGGCTTATCCGCAGCGATGCGGGTAGGCCTTTGTTGTTTCTGACGCCCGCTGGTTTTATGGCACGGTCGTACGCTTAAATTCGCCTCTTCCTACACAAATCCGACATTGCGACTACGATCAGATGGCATGGCCAGGTGGGCCATGGACAGTGCCATCTACGGATCGAGGTGCAGCGTGGCGAAAGTTTTGATTGCTGACGACCATGAGGTTATCCGCATGGCTACACGGATGATGTTGGAAACTGCCGGGCATGAGGTTATTGGTGAGGCCAGTAATGGCGTCGAGGTGGTAAGCCTTTTACGCAGTCTCTCGCCGGATCTGGTCATTCTGGACATGGACATGCCGCAGCTTGATGGCTTCGCCGTGCTTCAGCGGGTTCACGCGCAGGCCAATCCGCCCAAAATCATTGTGTTCTCGGGCCTGGATGCCAGCCGCTACGCGGTTCGTTGTGCGCGGGCCGGCGCGTCGGGGTTCGTAGCCAAAGACAGCGACATGAAACAGCTCACCAACGCCGTGCAAACGGTGATGTCGGGCTACAAGTTGTTTCCCGTCACCGAGTATTCCTCGGTCGATGGCAGCGGTCAGTTGGCTTCGGAGAAGGAGTTGTTGGAAACCCTGTCCGACCGCGAAATGACCGTGCTGCGTAGCCTGGCGACGGGCCATCGGATCAAAGACATCGCCGATGAGCTGCTGCTGAGCGAGAAAACCGTGAGCACGTACAAAAGCCGACTCATCAGCAAGCTTCAGGTTGGCAACATTCTCGAACTGGTCGAACTGGCCAAGCGCAACAATCTGATCTGAAACCCACCCCGCACGGCGCGCTTCTTAGTCGAACGCGCCGTTGAGCACCTCATAAATAATGCCGGTGGCGATGGCGACCAAAATCAGGTCGGTGCCGACTTGCTGCCATTCATAACCCTCGTAGCGCGGCAGCTGACCGAGCAGGCGACCGTCGAGTTTTTTGGCGATGCCCGGTGGCAGCGGTTTGCCGCGGGCGAGGTTCTTCTGAATGCCGGGGGGCAGCGCTGGGCCTGGGCTCCAATAGTCGCGGTGGCCGCCCAGCAGGCCGTAGATAGAGTTACGGTCCACGCTGGGGCCGCCGCCATGCCCTTCGTTACCGCCGCCGCCCTTATTCTTCCCGCCCTGCGCATGTTCGCCACCATGGCCGTTGCCGTTGTTTTTGCCCTTGCCGTTGCCAGGGTCGGCGAGTGCCGAAACAGAACCCATCGCCAGGGTCAGGCAGGCGAACAGCGCGATCGATTTGTGTGCTTTGAACATGGCAGCGTTCTCAAGAGGGAAGGGCAAGGGTCAACAATTCGAGCTTAGCTCAGCCCCAACGGCAACGTCCTCGGCAACTTAAGCGACAGCCGTCAATTGCCCGCGAGCCGCCTGTAAAAAAAGCTCAAATGCTTCTGTCACGCCGCGCTGCAGTTCGCGCTCGTCACAGTGCTGCGCGTGGTTTTCCAGCCGCTGCAAAAAGCTTGGCCAGAGACCAGGCGTGGCGGCGTGGCCCAGATAACGCATAGGCGCGCCCGGCTGCGCGGCTTGCACGCGCCGAGCGAGCACTTGGCCGCCCAGGCGTGAGCCTTCCAGCACATACGCCGCGCCCCAGCACCACGCTTGGCTAACGCTGCTGCGCGCCGGCAGCGGCGCAACGGGGCGGCAGTTGAGTGCTGCGAGGTCCGCACGCAGGGCATCGCTGCGCCGACGCTGTGGCCAATCGTCGAGCAAACATTCGATGCCGTTCTGTTCCAAGCAGTGTTCGAGGCTGAACAGCGCAGCAGCGTGGGCTTGCAGAAAGTGGCGATAACCGTCGGCAGTTTCCACAGACAGCGCCGAGAAGGCGTCATCGACCTCTTGATGCAAGCCGGCGC
The DNA here is from genome assembly GCF_979258585.1 of Pseudomonas sp. AC136. Classification (NCBI taxonomy): domain Bacteria; kingdom Pseudomonadati; phylum Pseudomonadota; class Gammaproteobacteria; order Pseudomonadales; family Pseudomonadaceae; genus Pseudomonas; species Pseudomonas sp. AC136. The sequence continues at coordinate 1,006,863 of NZ_OZ409865.1, read as the reverse complement.
CGGCCTGGCGCAGGCGTGCGCGCACGTTATCCATGCTTGGGCACCACGGCGCGCAAGGCTTGCAGAATCTTGCGCACCAGCTGGTCTTCGGTGAACGGCTTTTGGATCACCGGGCTGTCGCCGAGGCCCACGGAGTCGAGTTCGGCATAACCGCTGATAAACACGATCGGCAGCTGAGGTTGCTGCACCGCCACCACCCGGGCCAGTTCGCCGCCGTTCATGCCGGGCATGGCGAAGTCGGCGAGCAGCAAATCCACCTTTATGCTCGTCAACAAGTGGAGCGCGTGGGCGCCGGACTCCGCTTCGGTGACTTCAAATCCCAGGCGCCGAAGCATCTGCGCCGTGACGTCGCGTACCGAAGGGTCATCATCGACCAGCAAAATGTGGTGCTCGCCGCACAGCAACTCGGGGCTCTCGCCCGCCTGATCGGCCGCTACCGGGTTGGCCTGCGGTTCGGTGCGTGGCAAATACACCTGCACCGTGGTGCCCACGCCCACTTCAGTGAAAATCCGCGCGCCGCCACCCGATTGCTTGGCAAAACCGAACACCTGCGCCAAGCCCAGGCCGGAGCCTTTGCCCACCTCCTTGGTGGTGAAGAACGGTTCGAAGGCTTTTTGCAGCACCTCCTGGCTCATGCCGGTGCCGGTGTCCGAGACCGACAGCATCACGTAGTCGCCAGGCCCCGGCTCTTCGGCGCTTTGCGCGGCCTGGCTGATGGTGACGTTGGCGGTGGCCAGCACCAACTGGCCGCCGTCGTTCATCGCGTCGCGGGCATTGATGGCCAGGTTGAGGATGATCATGTCGATCTGCGTCGGGTCGACCAAGGCGTGCCAGAGGTCGGACTGCGCCTGAATCGCCACGCTGATGCGCCCGCCCAGGGTGCTTTTGAGCAGGGTGTGCAAGTTGTTCAGCGTTTCATTGAGGTCTAGCGGTGCGGGCGCCAATTGCTGACGACGGGCGAAGGCCAGCAGCTGGCTGGTCAGCGTGGCGCCGCGTTCACCGGCGGTGCGAATGTGATTAACCCGGCGCAGGCTGGTTTCAGGCGGCACGCCGCGTTCCAGGTCGCGCTGCAAGAAGGTGGCGCTGGTCAGAATAACGGTCAGCAGGTTGTTGAAATCGTGGGCGACGCCTGCGGTCAGTTGGCCAACGGCCTCCAGGCGTTGCATTTGCCGGAGCGTGGCTTCGACTTTTTCCCGCTCCTGAATCTGCTTGCGCAACGCGGCGTTGGCGTCGGCCAGCTTGTCGATGCTGGCAATTTCGCTGGTGATATCCCGGCCTGCCACGTAGGCACGACCGCCGTCGGGCACGGCACTCCAGGAAATCCAGCGGTAACCGCCGTCACGGTGGCGCAGGCGGTTGACGAAGCGGTCCGCGACCTTTCCGCGCCGCACGGTGGCCATCGCCACGCGGCTGCTGCGCACGTCGTCGGGGTGGGTGAGGGCCACCAGCGGAAGGCCGAGTAACTCGTCCTGACGCCAACCCAGAATGCTTTGCCAAGCCGGGTTGACCGCCAAGGTGGTGGAGTCAAAACCCGTCACCGCCAGCAAATCGCGGGACAATTCCCACGTGCGGTCGCGCTCGCGGGTGCGCTCTTGCACGCGCTCGCCGAGGGTTTCGTTCATTTGCTTGAGTGCTTCGGTGGCGGCGCGCTGCTCGGTGATGTCCATCACCACGCCGACAAAGCGGGTGCACTGCGTGCCTTCAAAAAACGCCTGGCCGCGCATTTCCAGCCAGCGCTCGCGGCCGTCCGGCAAATGAATGCGGTAGGGCGTGGCGAAATCAGGGTGATGCGGGTCGCTGGTCACCGCTTGAATGCGTGCCCGCAGCGCCGGCAAATCGTCCGGGTGACAGAGGCGTTCGAACACGCTCATGTCCAGCGTTTCGTCGCCGTCCAGGCCGCACATGGCGCGGTAGCGCTGGTCGCAGCGCAGTTCGCCGCTGCTGGGCTCGTAATCCCACATGCCCAGGCCAGCCGCTTCCACGGCCAGACGGGCGCGCACGCCAACCTCCTGCAACGCCTGCTCCGCCTGTTGCCGACGGCGCCGCTCATTCACTTCGGCCAGGGCGCGGTTCACCGCCTTGGGCAGCAGCGAGAGGTTCTGTTTGAGCACGTAATCGACGGCGCCGGCGCGCATCATGTTGACGGCGTTTTCTTCGCCGTACACACCGGAAAGGAAAATAAACGGGGTTTGCGGTGCCAGGCGCCGGGCTTCCTGCAACGCCTGGCTGCCGGAGAAACCCGGCAGAATGAAGTCGGCCAGAATCAGATCAAACTCGCGTCGCTCCAGGGCTTCAACGACACCAGACTGGTCGTAGACCAATTCGACATCGAGGTTGTAACCACTGCGCTCCAGTGCTAACTGAGCCAGTTCCGCATCGTGCGGGCTGTCCTCAATCAACAAAATACGGATGTGTGTTGACGCGGGCATCAATGTTCCTAGGTCAGTCGTGCTGGTCGTCGTGCTTGCGGGTGCGGTTCAGACGCAACGAGCCGGGCGGTGGTTCATTGAGAACGGCCCAGAAAATGCCCAGATCGGAAATCGCCGCCACGAAGTCTTTGAATTCCACCGGCTTGACCACATACGCGTTCACGCCCATTTCATAGGCGCGCATCAGATCGGGTTCCTCGCGAGAGGAGGTCAGCATGACCACCGGAATGCTGCGCAGCGCCGGGGTTTCGCGCACGGTTTTGAGCACTTCCAGACCGTCGACCTTGGGCAACTTCAAGTCGAGCAACAGCACGGCCGGATTGCCGTCTGCGCGGCTCTCGTAATCACCACGTCGCAGCAGGTAATCCAGCGCTTCGGCGCCGTCGCGTTTAATCACAACATCGTTGGCCAACTGGCTGCGCTCCAGCGCGACCAGAGTCAGTTCCAGATCGTTGGGGTTGTCTTCAACGAGAAGGATGGGTTTGAGCATCAGTCTTTCCGGTCATCAAGTGGAGTGTTGTAAGTCAGTCGGGGTAAGGCGAAATAGAACGTGGCGCCATGGTCGATACGGCCTTCGGCCCAAACGTGGCCGCCATGGCGTTCGATGATGCGGCGCACACTGGCCAGGCCAATGCCGGTGCCTTCGAACTCTTCCATGCGATGCAAACGCTGGAATACGCCGAACAGCTTGTTGCTGTACTGCATGTCGAAGCCCACGCCGTTATCGCGGATAAAAATCACCGTTTCATCGTCGTTTTGTTCGGCGCCCATTTCGATCACGGCCTTGTCGCGGCGGCCGCTGTATTTCAATGCGTTGCTGATCAGGTTGCGCAGCACCATGTGAATAAAGGCGGCGTCGGCGACCACCACGGGCAGGGAGCCGATGCGCCATTCGACGTCACGTTGATCGTAGTCCGGGCGCATTTCCTCGCGAATCGAGGCCACCAGCGCGCCGAGGTCCACATCGGTCATGTGCAGCGCGGCGCGGCCCATTTGCGAGAAGCTCAGCAGGTTGTCCACCAGCACGCCGGCGAAACGCGCGGCATCGCTGATGTTCACCAGGAAACGCTTGCCGCGCTCGCTCAGCTGCTGACCTTCAAGCTCACCGAGCAGTTCGGTGTAGCCGGCGATGTGGCGCAGCGGCGCGCGCAAGTCGTGGGACACGCTGTACGAGAACGACTCCAGCTCTTTGTTGCTCTCGCGCAGTTCGCCAGCCAGCATCGCCATCTCTTCGGCCTTGCGCAGCACGATGCCCAGCACGGCGTTGCGCAGCTCCATAGCACCTTCGCATTCAGCCGCGTCCCACGGCGCGCAGTACCCGCGCAGCTCTTCGCGCCAGGTGTCGAAACTGTTGCGCGGGGAAAGGGCGCCGCTGGTTAAATCCAGGGTTTTATTCGGCTGCCCGGCCCATTTCACTGTCTGCACGCGCTCGGGCCGGAACCACATCAGGTAATGAGCGTGCAGCTTGGAAATCGACACCGCCAGCACGCCGGCACTGTGAGCCGCCAGGTGCGGTAAATGCGGCACGTCGCGCCCCAGGTTGTCGCTGCTGAACAGTGGGCCGCCGTTCTGGCTGCCCAGCCAGGTCGCCAGTTGCATGATCTGCGCGTCGGCCGGCGCGTTGCCGACCGTGACGCACGTATCGGCCGTCACCACGGCGGCGCCTTGGGCCTGGGCGAATGCCAACACCACCTCAGGCAAGCGCTGGAAGCCTTCGGTCACGCTGTCGTAATCGGCCATACCGGCCAACAGCCGCACGACCAGATGGCGCAATTCCAACTTGCGGTGCGCCAACTCAGCCGCTTCGCTGGCGTCGATTTGCAGCGCCAGAATGCGCGCCAACAACTCACAGGTGGTGCGGGTTTTGTGGCTGAGCAGACGCGGCTCGCTGTCATGACACGAGATCAACCCCCACAGGCGATCGCGCACCACAATCGACACCGACATCGAGGCCAGCGTGCCCATGTTGCGCATGTATTGCAGATGCACCGGCGACACGCTGCGCAGCGAGGCGAAGCCCAAATCCAGCGGCTGCTGATCGACCGGGTTCAGCGCGGGAATCAGGGGTGAGGGCGTGTAATTGGCATCGGGAATCAGCCGAATCAGATTCTTGCAATACAGCGCGCGGGCCTGGGCCGGGATATCCGAAGCGGGGAACTGATGGCCCAAGTAGCTGGCGTAACCCGGGGCGGCGCGTTCGGCCAGCACTTCACCATTGCCGGCTTCATCGAACCGGTAGGCTTTGACGCGGCCAAAACCGGTAATCCGGCTCAACTCATTGACCGCCAACTGGCAGATGGCCTCGATGGTATTCGCCGCATGCAGCTCGGCAACAAAGGTGCGCATCAAGGGATACAGAACACCGTAAGCCTCGCCAGCATTACTGGCCTGCTCGAATTCGAGAATCAGCTGATCCTCGTTGCGATGGCCCATCAGCGCGAAGGAGCAGGCCTGTGCCGTACCCTTAACAAAACGCACATCGCCAAGGTGGAAGGGGTTGCGGTCTTCATCCGAGAGGCCGGCGAGCCGCGCCGGTAACTCCGGCTCATCAATCAGCTCGCTCAGCGATAAACCCAGCAGGCTCTGCGCCTCGAGCCCAAGCCACTGGCGGACGTTTTCACTGACCTGCTGCACTGCCAAGTCTGTCGCCGCGACCACGATCAAAAATCCATGGGGCTGAATGCCGCCGGGAATATGGATCGGTTCGTCGGCACAGCGCGCTACGGCGTCGGTCAGCGAATCAGGGACGGGGGTGTTCATGGTGCATCCTTTCAGACCAGTGCCACGAGAAATGGGCCGGCAATACGGCTTGGCCCAATTCAGAGCGGCGGCTGCGGAAAATGGTTCGAGAAATTTTCGACGGTGCGATTGGCGGTTATTTTGCCTTGGCCAACCCGTTTACTGCCAGTAGCCACTGGGGGTTCAGACGCGGCTGGTCGGTTTCCAGTCCGAGCGCCTGCATGGCTTCTTTATGGGCGGCAATTTCAGCGGTTACCTGGCTGAGCGAACTGGTATTGGCTTCCAGCAGGTACATCTGCGTCAGGCCCTGGTGGTAGAAACGCAGCAACTTCATGGCCTCCGGGTTCTGCGCGCTTACGCCGGCCTCCACGTCGTGCATCACATTGGTCACGCTCATCAGCGCGCGCTTCAGACGCCAGCCATACACCGCTGCGTTCATCCACGGCTGCGACCACAACTTGACCTTGAACAGTGCGGCGCACAGCACCACCGCCAACGCCACGCCGCCGGCATTCCAACGGAAATTGTCGCCGCCCGGCGTGCCAAACAACATCACCGCCAGGCTGGACAACAGCATGGCCATGGCCACGAAAATCACCGCCACGATCACCGTGCTGCGGCGGGTTTGCTGGCGATAGGTGGCAGGGTCGAAGGGTTGGATTTCAAACATGAGGGGAGAGGGCTCTGAGGCGAATGCGGCGGGCATTATCGCCTTAGAGCGGGCGAGCAGGGGAGAGAGGACGAGGCGAGTTGCTGAATAAAAGAAGGGCTGCGGCGAAGTTCAGCGCCCCGCATTCGCTCCTCGTACCAACCGACTGATCGCCTCGCGCTCACTGATCTGCGTCGGCATCTTCAGGGTGACAAGGTGACCATCCATAAGCTGAATGGCCAGTTCGGTTTCAAAGTGCAGGCCGTTTTCGTCGAGGGTGGCGTAGGTCACGCCATAGGCGTTTTTACCGGTTTCGCTGAACATGCTGCCCATGGCGTTCTCCTTGTTGAGCCGCGTTGCATTAATGACGTGCAGGTTTTTGTTCGGTTTTTGCCGGGGCAGGGGTTTTGTCGCTGTGGCGATACAGCTCGGCATTCAAGTGGCTGGCAAAGGCCGAGGCGGCTACAAGGCTGGCGATGGCTCCGAATTTGTTCATGGCGGTATTCCTCATGCTAGGGGGGCGGTGTTGCCCGATGGGTTGCATGATTGCCGAGCGTCGCGGTGACCAGAAGTGAATGGGCACGATGGTGACTATCGAAGCCAGTGATAGAGCGCAGCGGCGCTATCGAGCCAGCGATATGGACGCGCGGCCTTGCTCAGGAAAATGGGTCAGTTCGTAAAATTTTATTGACGACAACGGCCGCCGCATTTCCCGCTGTGGATTCGCAATTAAAACCGCGAAAGCGAGATAAGCCGTGGTTTATGGGTTTCCTTGCGCGCGCCGCTATGTTAAATAAAACAAACAGCTGGCCATAACCTACATCGCTTCAGGAAATCCCTTATGTCGTTACGTATCTGCATTCTGGAAACAGACATTCTGCGTCCGGAACTGGTTGACCAATATCAGAGCTATGGCCGGATGTTCGAGCAGCTCTTCGCTCGCCAGCCAATTGCCGCCGAGTTCGTCACCTACAACGTGGTGGAGGGCAACTACCCGGCAGATGACGAGCGCTTCGATGCCTATCTGGTCACCGGCAGCAAAGCCGATTCGTTTGGCACGGATCCCTGGATCGAAACCCTCAGAACTTACTTGCTCGACCGCTACCAGCGCGGCGACAAGCTGCTGGGCATTTGCTTTGGCCATCAGTTGTTGGCGCTGTTGCTGGGCGGTAAAAGCGAGCGGGCGCATCAGGGCTGGGGCGTCGGTACCCACCGCTACCAAGTGGCCGAGCAGCCGAGCTGGATGACCCCTGCGATGGATGAGTTGACCTTGCTCATCAGCCATCAGGACCAAGTCACCGCGTTGCCCAAAGACGCCACGGTAATTGCTTCCAGTGCGTTCTGCCCCATCGCCGCGTACCGCATCAATGACCAAGTACTGTGCTTCCAGGGCCACCCGGAATTTATTCACGATTATTCCCGCGCCTTGCTGGAGATTCGCCAGCAGCACCTGGGCGAAGAAATCTATAAGTCCGGTATCGACAGCTTGCAGCACGACCATCAAGGCGCGGCTGTTGCCGAGTGGATGATGCGTTTCGTCGCGCAAGACAAGGCGGCGTTGCCGGCCTGATCCATCGAGGCTAAAGCCTCTCCCACGGATTGTTCGTTGCTGTGGGAGTAGCTTTAGCCTCGAGCTGTTTGCGCCTGTTCAGCCCGCCCGCCGTACCAATTATCAAAATCCCCGCTCATTTTTTCCTCCCTACGGTCACAAAATTAAGCGCGGCGTTTCGTTGCCGTCGCCTTTTGAAGACCAGAGGAAAACGCAGCACGATGGACTATCTCGATCTTTTGCAGTGGCCGGCCATGGCCGTCACGGTAATGGCCGCCTGGCTGATTGGCGCACGAAGCGCGCGCCGCCGGATGATGGGGTTTTGGGTTTTTATTCTGAGCAATGTGTTGTGGGTGATCTGGGGGCTGTACACCCACGCGTATGCGCTGATCTTGCTGCAGTTCTGCCTGTGCGCCATGAACTGCCGGGGCCTGAAGAAAAATGCCGACACAGTCACACAGCCGTAACGCCGGGTTGGCAGTTTTTTTCAGCAGCTATAGTCAAGACTTACTGCCGAAATACATGAGGCCCGTTTTATGGACTGGCTCGTCACTTATAAATACAACAACGTGGAGCGCCACCTGCAGTTGCAGGCCCGCAGTGTGCCCAACATTCAGGTGGTCGCGTTTCGCGCGGTAACGGAGGTATTCGGCGAGAAGCCGCCGGTGGCGAAGGTCGCCGGGCAGCCGGTACTGGAGTGGGTGAGGGCGTGCGGTGTGGATATCACTGACGTGATCTTGCTGCGTCGCAACAGCCGCGAGCGCAAGCCTGACGCAGAAGAGCAGGGCGCGGGTGCCCAGTCGCAAAAAGGCTGAAGCGCCTCCCGGTCATGCAACTGTTGCCAGCCATGCGGAAGAGGCTTCAGCCTCGATGTTGCGAACTTACCTGATGGTGCGAACTAAATTCCGTGTCCGCTAAACCTGCTTAGCAGGCAACCGCTTTCTGCACGCGGCGTTGACGCAATTCCTGATTCGAACGGCGAGCCAGGGTTTTCGCTTTGGTCACGTGAATCGGACCTTCAACGTAGGTCGGCAATTCACGCTCAACCCAAGCCGCCTCATCCCCGCGCCAGCGCAGCAGGCCAGCCTCGATTTTAATTTCGCGGTGCAGTTCACGAATCAGGGTGTGCATGCGCGCCTGGCTCAGCAGCTCTTCGCTTTTGATTGCCTTGCACAGCGGCTTGCCGTTCTGCCCAACCAGGGACAGCAGCAAAGAACCGTCTGGACGAGGTTTGATGGCAACAGTGTGCTGAGGAAACGCGTCGAAGAATTCTTTGATGGCCAGTTGCATTCCATGTACTCCATTGATTCTTTTGCAGATGGAGTGAATAGAGCAGATGCCGTGCCAGAAAATTCGTACGAGAAAAACAGAATAAAATCAGTAGCTTAGATATTTTTCCGAGCGCAACGGTCGTGCACTTTGCATGATCGGGCAAAACCCGATCTTGCAAAGTGCAATTTCAGCTCGCGTCGTTTAGCTGAAGGGTTGCTGAAACGGGGTTTTCACCGGCACGTCCGGCCCAGCTTCATCGGGCACGAACGTCTGCGGTTGATAGCCGCGTGGCGCCGGTTTGCGTGGCACGCGCTGCGCCACTTCGGGCAGGTGTTTGAGCTGATAGCTCGGCGGTGCCGGATGACGCGCACGGCCTAGGCCGCGGTAGATGGCGACGGCGCCCAAGACGATGTCAGCCGCGCCGAGCACGCCCTTCACGGCCATGCCTTTGCGAATCAGCAACGCGCCGCCGGCGACGGCAAGCAAACGTTCGAGATAACCCGGATTAGCCATTGGTGAACTCCTCAGGACGCTTTCTTCAGGGCCGACACCAGCTCGGCTTTGCGCATGCTTGAGCGGCCCGGAATGTTCATGTCCCGCGCGCGCATCATCAGGTCCGCCTTGCTTTGCTCTTCCAGCTTCTGCCCAGGGCGGGGTGCGCCATGTTTAGTGGCAACGGCCTGGCGCGCCGACGATTTGCGCGCCGCGCTCTTGGCTCCCGGCGCCTTGCGCTGCCCGGAACCGCCGGCCTTTTCGCCGCCACCGGACTGTTTATTCACCGTGGCCCAGGCGCGGCCTTCAGCTTCGCGTTTAGACACACCTTTGGCTTCGTAGCTTTCTTCGATGTGCTCGGCCTTGCGCTTTTGCTCGGCCGTGTACTTGTCTTTACTTCCGCGCGGCATGATTGCTCTCCTCATGAAGCGGGGCTGTAGCAAGCCCGTTACAGGTTCTGAGCCAGGGCCGTTGCCGGGAGTTCAGCTTTTTCCGCAAACGGTTCGCTGAGGGCAAAATTGGTTGAACTCTCACGCGCAATCACACACCTATTCTGTAGGGGACCGGTCTGCCCATCGCTCAAACGCCAGTGTTGCGCGCAACCGGATGGTCGACTGGCTTCGATCATTGGTTACGGTCCTCTGCACATTTCACCCCTTGCAATCGGCCATTTATTGCAACCGGTTGGAGCGGGTCTGGGAATCAGGAAACGGGGACGAGGAGCGAAGGACATGAAAAGAGATTGGGAGCTGTTGCGCGAAATGCTGCTGGAAATCGAGAGCCTGCAAAAGGGTCATCATTTCTTCCCCCACCGCATCGACGGGCACTCCAGCGACAGCGTCAGCTATCACCTGCACCTGCTTGAGCAGGCTGGCCTGGTGGAATGCGCAGACCACCGTCCGCTCAGCGGCGAGTTGGTGCGCATCGGTAAATCGCTGACCCTCACCGGCCACGATCTGCTCGACCTGATCCGTGACGACAACCTGTGGATGGTCAAGAAAGCCTTCCTCACCGAGCACCTCGGCGGCATCACTATCGACGCCCTCAAATCGACCATGGCGCTTTACCCAAGCGACAGCGGCAGCTCATTCAATGTCTCCCGCCACGCACAGAACGACGCCGTCTTTAATTAACACGGCAACCCGTTTTCATTCGGTAGCAGTGGCGGCTTTGAGCCGGCCGCTGGCTGCCGCTTTCACTCGCGCTCAACTCAGCTGACCGAGGCACGCCCATGTCCGCCGATCGCACGTCGCAAGACGAGGCCACGTTCAATTCCACTGGCACTCAGTCTGACAACCCAAGCTCCAGCACTTTATCCAGCGCCGACGTTCAGGCCTTCAAGCAAAGCATTCTGGCCAAACTCAAATACGCCGTCGGCAAAGACCCAGGCAACGCCTACATTCACGACTGGTTCGAAGCCATCGCCCTGGCCGCCCGGGATCACCTGGTCGACAACTGGGAAGAAGCCGAAGCGCGGGTCGATCGCAAGCCGCAGAAGCGCGTGTACTACCTCTCGCTGGAATTTTTGATCGGCCGCTTGCTTGTTGATTGTCTGAGCAACCTGGGCCTGCTGGAAACGGCACGCGAGGCGCTGGCCGAGCTGGACGTCGACATCGAACGCATCCGCGAAGTCGAGCCCGATGCCGCGCTCGGCAACGGCGGCCTCGGGCGACTGGCCGCGTGCTTTATCGAAAGCATGGCCACGCTCAACATCGCCGGCCATGGCTACGGCATTCGCTACGAGCACGGTCTGTTCAAGCAGGTGATCAGCGACGGCTGGCAACACGAACACACCGAAACCTGGCTCGACTTCGGCAACCCCTGGGAGTTCGAGCGGCCGGAAGTGAGCTACAACGTCGGCTTCGGCGGCAGCGTTAATACCGTTACCGAGCGCAACGACGTACCGCGCCAACACTGGCAGCCCACCGAGATTATCCGCGCCATTGCCTACGACACCCCGGTGGTCGGCTGGCGTCGCGCCGGCGTCAGCACCTTGCGGCTCTGGCGGGCGAGGGCGCTGGAAGACCTGCAACTGGAACGCTTCAACGCCGGCGACCACTTGGGCGCCGTGGCCGACGTGGTGCGTGCCGAAAGTATCTCGCGCGTGCTGTATCCGGCTGACAGCACCGAGGCCGGTCAAGAACTGCGCCTGCGCCAGGAATTCTTCTTCGTTTCCGCCTCGCTGCAAGACTTGCTGCACCGCCACATGCGCCTGCATGGCGACATTCACTCGCTGCCGGAAAAAGTCGCCATTCAGCTCAACGACACCCACCCGGCCATCGCGGTGGCCGAGTTGATGCGCCAATTGGTCGACGTGTACCGCATCGAATGGTTTGCCGCCTGGGAATTGTCCGTCGCGACCCTGTCGTACACCAACCACACCTTGCTGCCCGAGGCGCTTGAGTCGTGGCCGGTCTCGTTGATGGAACGACTCTTGCCGCGCCATATGCAGATCATCTATTTGATCAACGCGCACCACATCGACTCGCTGCGGGCCAAAGACATCCACGACTTTGACCTGCTGCGCTCGGTGTCGCTGATTGAAGAAGAACACGGGCGCCGCGTGCGCATGGGTAACCTCGCGTTCCTCGGCTCGCACAGCATCAACGGCGTGTCGGCGCTGCATACCGACCTGATGCGCGAAACCGTCTTCCGCGATTTGCACAACTTGTACCCCGACCGCATCCGCAACAAAACCAACGGCGTCACCTTCCGCCGCTGGCTCTACCAGGTGAACCCGCAGCTTACCCAACTGCTCAGAGAAAACATCGGCGATGGCGTGCTCGACAGCCCGGAAACCTCGCTGATCAAGCTCGAACCGTTCGCCGACAAACCGGCGTTCCGCAAACAATTCGTCGCCCAGCGCCAACACAGCAAAGCGGCGCTGGCGCGGTTGGTCAAAGAGCGGCTGAACATCGACCTCAACCCCGAGGCGATTTTCGATGTGCAGGTCAAACGCATTCACGAATACAAACGCCAACTGCTGAACCTGCTGCACACCGTGGCGCTGTATCAGGCGATTCGTAACGAGCCGACCACCGATTGGGTGCCGCGTGTGAAAATCTTCGCCGGCAAGGCAGCCGCCAGTTATCACCAGGCCAAACTGATCATCAAACTGGCCAACGACATCAGCCGCACCATCAACGACGACCCGACCGTGCGCGGCTTGCTCAAGGTGGTGTTCATTCCGAACTACAACGTCAGCCTGGCGGAAACCATCATTCCGGCGGCCGACTTGTCGGAACAGATCTCCACCGCCGGCATGGAAGCCTCTGGCACCAGCAACATGAAATTCGCCCTGAACGGTGCGCTGACCATCGGCACGCTCGACGGCGCCAACGTGGAAATGAGCCAACTGATCGGCCAGGAACACATGTTCATCTTCGGCATGACCGCGCAGGAAGTGAAAGCGCGCATGAGCAATGGCGACTTCGACACCATCCATGTGATCCAGCAATCACCGCGACTGAACGCGGCGCTGGAAGCCATCAGCAAAGGGGTATTCTCGCCGGATGATCCAGAGCGCTATGTGGGCCTGATCGATGGCCTGGTGCACCACGACCGCTACATGCTTTGCGCGGACTTCGACTCGTATTGGGATGCGCAGCGCAAAGTCGACGAGTTGTGGCAGCAGCCCAACCAATGGTGGCGGTCGGCTGTGCTGAATACTGCACGGACAGGCTGGTTCTCCTCGGATCGGACCATTCGTGAGTACGCCGAGGATATTTGGAAGGCGATGCCTCCCAAGAAGTGAGGGTTAAAAGCATCGCGGCTAAAGCCGCTCCCACAGAAATCGCACAATCTGTGGGAGCGGCTTTAGCCGCGATAGGTTTTATCAGGCGACGGACATTCGCCCCAGCCCGCGGTTAACGTCCGCCTTTGATCAGGCTTTGTGATCCACCCCGCAGCGCAGCGGAGGGCGAAGCTCGGGGCTAGACGTTTTGGCTTCTTTGCGCCGATCTACCGTGTACGGCTTGAAATACTGGATTCCCGCCTGCGCGGGAATGACGGTGGTCTTTGAAAGCTCCTCCGTCATCCCCGCGCAGGCGGGGATCCAGAGTTTCACGGCTATTAGCCCGGCCCGCAGCGCCGCCGCTCAAAAAAATTGCGGCTAATCGGAATGCCGCCCAGCCGCTCCTACAGAAATCGCACTACCTGTGGGAGCGGCTTCAGCCGCGATTTTTCTCACCTAGTGAGCAACCCCAGCTCACCAAAACCCAGCGGGATGTTGCTTGGCAATGTAATCGGGCTGCAACCCAAACGCCGACTGAAAAAACGTGGCTAACCGCGTATGCAGCACCATCTGGTTAATCGACGCCAACTTCCCGCGTTGCACGCGCCGCTGGTTGCTGTCGCTGTAAAAGTCCTCGTGCAACACCCGTTGTTGCTCCGGCTCGGCAGTGATGCAGCAACTGTTGAATCCGTGCTCACCCTGACCCTCCGGATACGCCACCAAAAGGCATAAGCCCGGGCTGGCTTTTTCCGGGCCGTGCAGTTCCACGCGCACCTCCAGCCCCGCACCCTGCGCGTAGGTTTTGGCTTCTTCAAATAACGGCAGGGCGCATTCGTGCATCAGCGTCATAAAGGCATCGAGAAAAGTTTGGCTATCGACGACCTGGCTATCCATGGTGCACACGCCTCCTGTCAGTGCCCGGCACGGGCCGGTTTATGGCGAAGGGGAACCGCGCGCATGGTGGTGCGTTGCACCGGGCGGCTGTGTTGGCGCGTGTGGTGACGACGGGCGATGCGCAGCATCCCCCACAAAGCGGCCGCTGCCACCAGCAGCCAGGTTCCGATCAACAACAGCACAACGCTTTCAGGTGGCATACGGTCCTCCTGCAGCCCCTTATGGCTGCGGCATAACGTCGACATCAACGGGATTGGGTGCAGTGGTGGGCTGCGCATGAATGCGGATGCGCTGGTGCATGTGCTCGGCGTGGCACACCTCGTCGATCACTTGGCTGACGAAGCTGCTGAGTGCGTCGCCTTGCACCTCGGCGGTTGGCGCGTCGAACAACGTCCACACCACAGGGCTCGCTGTCAGGCGCTCTTTCAGGTGGCCTAGCGGTTCGGTCAGGCCGTCGTCGCCGCCGTCCAGCCAGGTGAAGTCGCCGAGCAGCAGCAGGCGTTTCACACCGGCGACCGGCAAGCCATCGAGCAGGGCGGTGACGGCTTTGAAGGTGCTTTCGAATTGGTGGTCGTGGTCGGAGGCGGGCAGCACGACGATGACCGCGTCGCGCCCGGCGATGCTGTGGCTGACGCTGATAGCGTCGTACAAATCGCCCTGGATGGTGCTTAGGCCAGGGCGGGCGTTTACGGCGTTCAGGTCATCCAGAATCAGCGTGGTCTCGAACTGGCGCGCCAAGGCTTCAACCATCAACGCGTTTCCAATGCTGCTTTGAGCGCCGTACACAGCGAGTTTTACGGCAGGCGTTTCGAGATTTTTCATCTAGGCGATTCTCGTGAGGGTGGTGGGTGTCGCGAATTGGAAAGCAGGTGCGGGTATCAGCCGTTGGACGCGCGCTGGCGCCCCGGCTCGTTGGGTCCGCCAGGTTGCCCGGCAGAAACCGTGACCTCGGTGATATCGCTGCTCTTGGCTGAACTGTGCAGCGACTCCACATGCCGACGGGCCTGGGTTTCGGTGAACGCCTCGGTGTCGCTTTGCACCTCCACGCTCTTGGCTTGGCCCTGAAGCTGGTAATGCACCACAAACGAATAGTTGCCGCTCATCTTGAGAGTCTCTCCAACGGTGGCAGGTATTAACTTTGGCCGCTTGGCAGGGCAAAGGGTTCAGCTTTATTTGCCAAGCGGTAAACGCGGCCAACGGGCCGCTTACGCGCGCGTAACGGCGGCGTAAATGTCGCTATCAGCGAAAAATGGTTAAACCAATGCGGGTGCGCGAAAGTCGATTGAAGGGAGACATGCACAAACACGCTCGGCCGTGACGTACGGCGTACTCGCGGGGTGATCCGCAGGAGGTGCTGATATGACCTTTGTCTGCTTTCTAAAAGGCTGTAACTGGCTGGAACCTACCCATGAGCTGTTCGGCAACGAACTGCTGCTATGCCAATGCTGCTCACGTTGCGGCGCGCACCGGTATTTGCCCGAAGGCCTACCGAGCGCCACGGGCGAGGGCGGTCACGGCGGCGCCGCTTGAACACCTGGGAGACGATTCTCGCCACCGTCATTGGCGAGTTTTCCGACCTTAACGATGTCGCCCACACCACCCGCGTCACCCTGCGCATGGCGCTCGCCACGTTGCTCGGCGGCGTGCTTGGCTGGGAACGCGAGCAGCAGGGCAAGTCGGCCGGCGTGCGCACGCACATGCTCGTCGCCTTGGGCAGTGCGCTATTTGTGATGGCGGCTGAGCAAATGGGTGCCGAGGACGACGCCATGAGCCGCGTCATGCAAGGCGTGGTCGCCGGTATCGGCTTTCTGTGCGCCGGCACCATTCTCAAAGGACGTTCGCCCAACGAGGTCAAAGGCCTGACCACGGCGGCGGGTATCTGGCTAACGTGTGCGATTGGCATCACGGTCGGACTGGGCCGCGAGGCCACGGCGTTGCTGGGTACGGTCTTCGGCTTGATTGTGCTGAATCTGGTGCCGCACCTGATGAGCCGGCTGGAGAAGGACAGCCCGGAACAGGGTCAACTCACCCAAGAGGACGAAGAGCCGCCCAAGTGAGCCCGCCTACAGGGGCGCCGGGGTCTTGCGCCGCAACACCAGCAAAAACTGGCGCTTGCCGGTGGTCCAGACCAAGGTTTGAAAATCCCCCTCGCGCAGCCCGGCCTTGTTATAGGCATTGGCCTGATGCACCGCATTGCCCTCGGCAAGGGTTTGCGCCACCACCACCTCGCTCATCACCACACCTTCGGGCGTGCCGGGTTGCAAACTGGGCGTGACCGCAATCGAATAGCCCACCCGCAACGGTTGCGGCTGATTCACCAGCGTGCCGTTCTTGCGCACCGCCTGGTCGCGCTGGGTATCAACAAACGTCGACACGGTTGCCGAACTGCCAAGTGTTGCTACAAACGGCTGTAATGGCTGCAAGGCGTAGTTGTTGGCGCCGGCAATGCGATCCACTAAGCCCTCGGCGGCCACCTCGGCTGGCCCGTGCAACAAGCCCGCTTCCCGGTTCGCGCGCGCCTCCAGGTTGGCCACCGGGGATTTCACCTCCGCCAATACCGCGCGCCATTCAACCTGAGAGACGGGCGAGGGAATGGGGGCGGGTGCGTTGGGGTCGAGGGCGGCGGCGGATGCCATTGAAGTGAGCAGCAGGCCGAGCAGGGGAATCACAACATTCATCAAGCAGAGCGCCGAGATAGGAGAAGGGGAGACTATAGCCGGCATCTTCTTTTCCAGGAATCGCGGCTGAAGCCGCTCCCACAGGGCTGAGGTTTTTTGTGGGAGCGGCTTTAGCCGCGATGCTTTTGATTGCCATATAGGGCGTGTTCGGCTCAAGACTCTCAATCCTGAGTCGTCGAAACGCCGCTTGCCCAACGCTGCCAACCACCGCCTATCCATCTGAATTTCAAGCCCTTTTACCCCGGCCACCGGCTGTGTAAAATCCCGCGCCCCGACCAGAGGAGACACACCGTTGGCCACCCATTACTCGCCGTCCCCAGACACCATTGCCTGCGGCCGCACCGGCGCCAGTCTCGAAAGTGCTGCCGATCTCAGCCAGGTCACCTGCAAGCTGTGCCTTCGCGCCGCCGAAAAGGCCGCCGCCGAACCGGTGCGTAAAACCCCAACCCTGGCCGAACTGCGCGCTGCTGCCAAAGCGAAAAAAGCGGCCACCAGCGAAGACGGCCAAGCAGTCGCCGCCGTGGCCAGTGAACCCAAGCCGGTCGCCGCCGTAGCCGCTGCAAAGCCTGCCGAAGGCAAACCTGCTGCGAGCAAACCGCAGCCAGCGCCGCACACTCAAACCGCGCCCAAAGCCGCCGCCGCGCTCAGCCCGCGTGCCGCTTGGCAGGAACGCCTGCAACAACTGCCCGGCCGCAACCGCCTGCCGCGCGGCGTCGCTAAGCAACGGTTTATCTAACCGACACAGGCCGGTGCGCTATCGGCCAGATGGGTTAACTGGCCTAGCGCGGCCACTTCGCCGATCACCAGCACCGCCGGGGCCTTCAGTTCAAACGCCAACGCTGCCTCGTGCATGCCCGCCAACTGGCTGCGGCATTCACGCTGGTGCGGCAGCGAGGCGTTTTCGATCATGGCCACTGGCGTTTGCGCCGGCAGGCCGCCAGCCAGCAACTCGCGCTGCACCTCGGCCAGTTTCGCCACCCCCATGTAGATCACCAGCGTGGTGCCGGTTTGCGCCAGGGCGTGCCAGTTCAGGCTGCTGTCGTCTTGCGTGTGAGCGGTCACCAACGTCACGCCGCGCGCCACGCCGCGCAAGGTCAGCGGAATACCGCATTGGGTGGCGCCAGCCAGACCGGCGGTGATGCCGTTGACCAACTCCACTTCGATGCCATGGGCGCCGAGCCAGTCGGCTTCCTCACTGCCTCGGCCGAAAATGCATGGGTCGCCGCCTTTCAGGCGCACCACGCAATAGCCTTGGCGGGCGTAACGCAGCATCAGCCGGTGAATGAACTCCTGCGGCGTAGAACGGCAGCCGCCGCGCTTGCCGACCGCGATCACCTTGGCGTTAGGGCAATGCTCGAGCACGGCCGGATTGACCAAGTCGTCGATCATCACCACCTGCGCCGCATTCAGGGCGCGCACGGCTTTAAGGGTCAACAACTCCGGATCACCAGGACCGGCGCCCACCAACCAGACTTTTGCGCTCATAGGAATTTCCTCCAACGGGTCAGGCGAAACGCGCTGCGCGTTTTTGTAGGAGCGAGCTTGCTCGCGAATGCGTTCCTGAATCGTGTCGTCATGTGTGTAACACCCACACCAGCAGCCCGATATTGATCAGCAGCGAAACCAACGCCAGCCCACGCCACACTTTCAGCGGTTCGCGCTCCAGCAACGGACGCGGGCGGGCTGCGGGTTGGAGTTCGCCTTGTTGCAAGGCCAGCAGCCATTCTTCAGCGGTTTCAAAGCGCTGCGCCGGGTCGTTGGCCAGGGCTTTTTCCAGGTTGTGCACCAGCCATTCCGGCAGGTCGGGCCGGTAGCGACTGGCCGCAACAGGCACGCCAAAACGCGGGCGTTGAAAGGCTTCGATTTCACCGTGCGGGTAATGCCCGGTGAGCAGGAAGTACAGCGTAACGCCCGCGCTGTAGAGATCTTGCGCCACGCTCGGGGCGGCGCCGGCATAAGCTTCCGGGGCGATGAAACTGGGGGTGCCGGGCAGCTCGCCGTTGTCCTGCGGCGACAGGCCAGGGCAATAGGCGAGGCCGAAATCCAGCACCCGCAGTTCACCGTCGCTGCTGAGCAGCAGGTTTTCCGGTTTGATGTCCCGGTGCAGGATATTGCGCCGGTGCAGCATGCCCAGCGCCCGTAACAGGCGCGAGGCGATTTCCAGCCATTGGTTAAGGCCGAAGTTGCCGTGCAGGTTGAAGTGCTCGGCCAAGGTGATGCCTTCGTGTTCGCGCATCAGGTAGTACAGGTGCTGACGCTGATTGGCGTGGTGCACCTCAGGAAAGTAACGACCGGCCACCCGGCGCAGAAACCACTCTTCCTGCAACAGGGCTTGCCCGGCGTTGCTGTCACTGTCCCGGCTGGCTGGCAGGGTTTTCAGCAGCCAGGGGGTTTGCTGTGCGTTCGTGCCGGTGGCACGCACGCGGTAAACCAGCGACTGGCGGCTTTGGCCCACCAGGGCCTCGACCTTCCAGCCTTCAAACAATTGCCCGGGCTTTAGCGCCGGTGGCACTGGCCATTGCTCAACTTGCCCGAGCACATCGCCCAGACTCGCTTCGCCCAGGGCCTCAACCCGCACCAGTAAGGCGCTGGCGTTGTCCTGGCTGCCGGCCTTGTGCGCGGCGGTCACCAGCGCCTGGCTGGCGGCTTGTAACTCGGTTTCGTCACGCAAGATGCCGGCAATCGAGGCTTCGCTGAGGGTCGCCCAGATGCCATCGCTCACCAGCAGAAAACTCTCGCCCTGGCGCAATTCACCGTCCAGGTAATCGACCACCACATGCTGTTCCAGCCCCATGGCGCGCTTGAGCACATGCTGCATGCCCGGCTGGCCCCACACATGGTCTTCGCTGATGCGCTGCAACTGCCCGGCGAACCAGCGATACACGCGGCAGTCGCCGATATGCGCCAGGGTGAATTGCTTGCCGCGCACCACCAGTGCGCTGAGGGTTGTGAGCAAGGGCTGGCCGCCACCGTTGGCGTGCAGCCAGCGATTTTGCGCCAGCAGCAAACGGTCCAGCGCCTGCGCCACGCCCCAGGTTTCCGGGGTGGCGTAGTAATCGAGCGCCAACGCTTGCAACGTGGACCGCGCGGCCAGACCGCCGTCCGCGCATTGGCTGACGCCGTCGGCCAGGGCAAACAGATAACCCTTGCTGGCAGCCAGGGCCGGGGCGGGCGTGACCAGGCGCACAGCGTCCTGGTTCTCGGCCCGTGGTCCGCAGGCGCTCGCTTCGGCGTAGCTCAATTGCAGGCTCATGGCGTGTGCTTAAACGCGTGCGGCGGTGAAGGCGGCCGAACCCCAGGTGGTTCTCCAGCGGCGTTTCACCCCGTGCAGACCAAACCACGCCACCACGCCAAGGCTGGCGAACAACCACAGGCCCAACTGGTAATCGCCGGTGTTTTGCTTAATTGCGCCCAGACCCGCTGCCAGCAGGAAACCGCCGATGCCGCCGGCCATGCCGATCAGGCCGGTCATCACGCCGATTTCCTTACGAAAGCGCTGCGGCACCAACTGGAATACCGCGCCATTTCCGGCGCCGAGGCCGAGCATTGCCGCCACGAACAATGCCAATGCCGCCACCGAACTGGACAAGTGGAAACCCACCGCCGCGATGCAGATGGCCGCTACCGCGTACATGCCCAACAGCGTGCGAATGCCGCCGAAACGGTCCGCCAGGGCGCCGCCCAGAGGACGCATCAGGCTGCCACCGAACACGCAGGCCGCGGTGTAGTAACCGGCAGTCACCGGGTTGAGGCCGTATTGATCGTGGAAATAGCCGGGCAGGGCGCTGGCCAGGCCGATAAAGCCACCGAAGGTGACGCTGTAGAAAAACATAAACCACCAGCTGTCACGGTCGCCCAGGGCCTTGAAGTAGTCGCCCATGGATTTTGGCTTGGCGCGGTTCGGTGCGTTGCGGGCCATCAGGCTGAAAGCGACGAGGGTCAACACCAGCGGAATCAGCGCCAGGCCGAAGACGTTGGTCCAACCAAACGCCGCCGCCAACACCGGCGCAGCCAGCGCGGCGAGCACCGTGCCCGAGTTGCCGGCACCGGCAATGCCCATGGCCTTGCCCTGATGCTCCGCCGGGTACCACTGCGAGGCCAGCGGCAACGCCACCGCAAACGAAGCGCCGGCCATGCCCAGAAACACGCCGAGCAGCAGCGCTTGCTCATAGCTGTGAATACCCAACTGCCAAGCGACCGCCAAGGCGCCGATGACAATGATCTGGCCAAAAATGCCCGCCGTTTTCGGCGACAGCTGATCGGCCAACATGCCCATCACAAAGCGCAACAGCGCGCCGGCCAGAATCGGCGTAGCCACCATAAAACCGCGCTGCTGGGTGGTGAGCTGCAAGTCGGTAGCAATCTGCACCGCCATTGGGCCAAGCAGGTACCAGACCATAAAGCTCAAATCGAAATACAGGAACGCCGCAAACAGCGTGGGGGTGTGCCCGGCTTTCCAGAAACTGTTGTTGTTCATTGAACACCTCATCTGCAAAAGGAAATGTGTTTGCAGGTGGGCTGCCGCTGCCGGCTGCACCACCTCCCCGAAACCGGGGCCAAAAACGCAAAAAACGCCGCATTCCGCCGGGCACTTGGGCCTAGGGAATAGCGACGTCTTTGTCGTGGTGGGGCAACCGCCGTTGGCTACCTGTGAGGATGTATGAGCAGGTTGTGTGCCAGGTTGGGTGGGAGGCTCTGGGATGGGGGTTTGGTGGGGTTTTGGCGGATAAGCGTGTTTTGTTGTGCTGCGTTTTGGAGCGCTGGACTCGGTGTGCGCACCAACGCGTACGATTTGAGATTCTGGATTCCCGCCTGCGCGGGAATGACGGTGTTCTCCCAAACACCGCCGTCATCCTCGCGAAGGCGGCGGTCCGACGATTCGGGATCCAGAGTTTCGGAGGAGACGCTGGTGCTGCGGCGAAAGGGTCGTCAGTACTGAAAATCTGCTCCGCGGGCGCGTCTGGTGCGGGGTGCGCAGCATCGTGTACGACTTGAGATTCTGGATCCCCGCGTGCGCGAGGATGACGGTGCCCTCTCCAACACCTCCGTCATTCCCGCGCAGGCGGGAATCCAGAATTTCGGAAGGGACGCCGGTGCTGCGGCGAAAGGGTCGTCAGCACTGATCTACTCGCGGGCGCGTCTGGTGGGGGGTGCGCAGCATTGTGTACGACTTGAGATTCTGGATCCCCGCGTGCGCGAGGATGACGGTGCCCTCTCCAACACCTCGGTCATCCTCGCGAAGGAGGGAATCCAGAGTATCGGAGGAGACGCTGGTGCTGCGGCGAAAGGGTCGTCAGCACTGATCTGCTCGCGGGCACGTCTGGTGCGGGGTGCGCAGCATCGTGTACGACTTGAGATTCTGGATCCCCGCGTTCGCGAGGATGACGGTGCCCTCTCCAACACCTCCGTCATCCTCGCGTACGCGGGGATCCAGAGTTTCGGAAGAGACACCGGTGCTGCGGCGAAAGGATTAATTCAACATCTCACTCATCGCAATAATCTGCTCCGCCACCTGAATCAACTTCTGCTGCCGACTCATCGCCTGCCTACGCATCAACGTATAAGCCTCATCCTCATTGCAGTCTTTCATCTTCATCAGCAGCCCCTTGGCCAGTTCCACGCGTTTGCGTTCGGCCAGTTGCTGGTCGCGAGCGTGCAGTTGGGCGCGTAGGGTTTGGTCGCTTTCGAAGCGGGCCATGGCCACGTCCATGATCGGCTGCAAACGCTGGGCGTGAATGCCTTCGACGATGTACGCGCTGACGCCGGATTTGATCGCCTGGCGCATTACATCCGGGTCGTGCTCGTCGGTGAACATCACGATGGGTCGGGGCTGGTCGCGGCTGACCAGCACCACTTGCTCCATCACGTCGCGGCTCGGCGATTCGGTGTCGATCAGCACCACGTCGGGGCGCACGGCTTCCACGCGGGCGGGCAGGTCGATGGTCAGGCCGGATTCGTCGATCACCTCGAAACCGGCTTCGCTCAGGGCAGCACGCAACCGCCCGACTTTCTTGGATGTGTCGTTGATCAGCAGAATTCGCAACATGGCTGGCGGCTCCGCTTACTGAGCGCTAAGGGCATGCAGGGCAAAGCTGCGGGCGTAGGCGGCGGGGTCGCTGCCGTCCCACACGCCGCCGTCGAGCAACTGACTGCTGCGCATGGGCGAGGCCGGTACGGTGATTTCCAGACTGCCGGCCGCTCGGCTGTAGAGTTCAAGCTGCTGCACCTGTTGCGCCACGGCTAAGTAGTCCGGGTCTTCGCGCAGCAGGCCCCAGCGGCGGAACTGGGTCATAAACCACATGCCGTCCGACAGGTACGGGAAGTTCGCCGCACCGTTGGCGTGGAAGCGCAGGGCGTGGTCGTCGTGCCAGCTGGCGCCCAGGCCGTCGCTGTAACGGCCGAGCAGGCGCGGTTCGATGCTCGTGACCGGCGCGTCGAGAAACTCGCTGGCGCTGAGCAATTGCGCGGTGCTGCGGCGGTTTTCCGGGCTTTCTTCGATAAAGCGGCTGGCCTCCAGCACGGCCATTACCAACGCGCGCGCGGTGTTGGGGTATTGCTCGACAAACGCGCGGGTGCTGGCCAGCACTTTTTCCGGGTGGTCCGGCCAGATCGCCTGGCTGGTGGTCACGGTAAAACCTTGTTCCTGGGCAATGGCGTGCGCGCCCCAGGGTTCGCCCACGCAGAACCCATCGATACGCCCGGCTTGCAAGTGCGCGAGCATTTGCGGCGGCGGTACCACCACGCTGTTTACATCTTGCAGCGGATGAATGCCCTGGCTCGCCAGCCAGTAGTACAACCACATGGCGTGGGTGCCGGTGGGGAAGGTTTGCGCGAAGGTCAGTTTTGAGCCGCTTTGGTGCGCGCGCGCATTCAGTGCACTGGCAGTGGTCACGCCGGCTTCTTTCAGCGGTTGCGAGAGGTTGATGCTCTGGCCGTTCTGGTTCAGGCCCATGAGCACCGCCATGTCGGTAGCCGGCGCACCGCTGATGCCCAATTGCAGGGCGTAGACCATGCCGTACAGGCTGTGCGCCGCGTCGAGTTCGCCGCACAGCAGCTTGTCGCTGAGGCCGGCCCACGAGCTTTGGCGCTTGAGGTTGAGCGTTAATCCATAGGGCTGCGCGAAGCCTTGCGTGGCGGCGACGACCACCGAGGCGCAATCGCTGAGCGGCATAAAGCCCAGGTTCAGCACGTTCTTTTCCGGCGCATCGCTGCCGGCCACCCAGGCGAGGGCGTGAAGGGCATCGAGGGGATTGCTTGAATTGCTCATGGCGCTGTTCCCGTATTGCAAAAAAAAGCGCCGTAGCGTCCGGCCTGGAGGGCCAGTTGCGCACGACGCCGTTGTCATGACTGGGGTTGGCCTGATGGTGGCCTTTGAGAATGGGAGAGCAAAGGGTGTGCCGGATATCGTGGATAGCCTTGAGATTCTGGATCCCGGATCGCCGGACCGCCGCCTGCGCGGGGATGACGGTGAACACTGTGGGAGCGGCTTTAGCCGCGATTGGCCGGGCCTGCAAATCAACAGCATCGCGGCTAAAGCCGCTCCCACAGGTGATATGTGCCGCTAGTACACATCCCGCAAATACCGCCGATCCTTGCTCATCCCACTCACATACAACGTAGCCGCCCCAGCGGTCATTTTGCCGTGCACCTGCACAATCTTTTTCAGCGCGGCGTCCACGTCCTTGGCCATGCGGCTGGCGTCCCCGCACACGCACACGTAGGCGCCTTGTTGCAGCCATTGCCAGATGGCGGCGCCTTCTTCGAGCATGCGTTGCTGCACGTAGATCTTCTCGGCCTGGTCGCGCGAGAACGCGGTGTCCAGGCGCGTGAGCAAGCCGCTGCGTTGCCAGGTGCGCAGTTCGTCGTGGTAGTAGAAGTCGCCCACGGCGCGCTGTTCGCCGAAGAACAGCCAGTTTTTTCCGTTGCCGCCTTGGGCCTGACGTTCCTGCAAAAAGGCGCGGAACGGGGCGATGCCGGTGCCGGGGCCGATCATGATCAGCGGCGTGGCCGGGTCTTGCGGCGGGCGGAAGTGGGTGGAGCGTTGCAGGAAGATGCGCACGCCGGTGTTGGCGGCGCGGTCGGCGAGAAAGGTCGAGCACACGCCGCCACGGGCCTGGCCTTGATGCTGGTAACGCACCACGGCGACGGTCAGGTGCACTTCGTTTGGCGTCACCGTTGGGCTGGAGCTGATGGAGTACAGCCGTGGTTGCAAGGGTTTGAGCAGGCGCGCTAGTTGCTGAGCGTCGAGGGCGATGGGGTATTCGCGCAGCAGCGTCGGCACCTGGCGGCCCCACAGCCAGTCTTGCAGCGCCGCCTGATTGCCTTCGTGCAGCAGTTCTTGCAGAAACGGACTGCCGTTGTGCCCGGCCACGCGGCGCAGCAGGTCGGGGCTGATGCGGGCGATTTCCAGGTGCTCGGTCAGGGCTTCGCGCAGCGGCATCGGCGCCTGATTGTCGAGGTCCACGGCGCTTTCGCCGTCGAGCCGCAGGGTGGCGAGCAGTTCATCGACCAGCGCGGCGTCGTTGCTCGGCCACACGCCCAGGGCGTCGCCGGCCTGGTAGGGGAAGTCGTGGCCGCTGAGGTCGAAGGCAAGATGGCGGGTTTCTTTGACTGAGCCGGCGCCGTTGAGCACTTGGTTATGTACCAGGCGGGTCCGCAACGGGTTGGCGCGGTTGAAGGTGCTGCTTTCGCTCGGTGTCGGGCGCAGTACGGTGGGCGCGGCGCTGTTGCTGGCGAAACGGCTGCACAGCTGCGTCAGCCATTGCTCGGCGGGGGCGTGGAAGTCCGGCTCGCATTCCAGGCGCGGCTGCAAACGCTCGGCACCGAGGGCGGCCAGGCGTTCGTCGAGTTTGCGGCCGAAGCCGCAGAATTGCTGATAGCTCGAATCGCCCAAGGCCAGCACGCTGAAACGGCTGTTAACCAGGGCGTCGGCCTCGGCGCTTTGCAGGCTGTGCCAGAAGTCGCTGGCGTTGTCGGGCGGGTCGCCGTCGCCAAAGGTGCTGGTCACTAACAGCACGCCGGCGGCGTTGCGCAGGTCGTCCAGCTTGGCCTCGTCCATGGCTTGCAACTTCGCCCGCTGACCGGCGCTGCCCAGGCGTTCGGCGCAGGTGGCGGCAAGGGTTTCGCTGTTGCCGGTTTGCGAAGCCCAGAGCACCAGCCACGGCGCCTCGCCGCTGTCAGTTTCGGCGCTGGGCGTTTCAGCGGCACGGGAGAACAAACCGGCCAGCAAACCGTTGACCAACAGCCGGTTGTTCGGCGCAAAGGGGGCGCTGGCGGGCAGCGTCGGCACGCCGGCCTGGCGTGCTTGCTCGTTGCGCAGGCCCAGCAGAAAACCTTGCATATACAGCTGCTCTTCGCTGGCCAGCGCCAGTGGTGCCGGGCTGTCGAGGTTGAGCTGGCGGGCGAAGGCATCGATTGTCATCGGAGCAAATTCCTTGGCGAGAGGCGAGGGCAGCGCTTCGTCGGGTGGGCTGACCGGGTGCAAGGCGACCGCGCAGAACTTGAACGCCGGCTGCAGGGAAATCGGGTCGATGGCGTCGCTGGTCACAGCGTTGATTGCCAACTGCTCGCCAAACACATCGTTCCAGTGGAACGGCGCAAAGCAGTTGCCCAGCTGCACCCGGTCGCTGACCACGGCCGGCAACACCGCGCGGCCACGCCGTGAGCGAATTTCCACCTTGCTGCCGGCGCGAATGCCCAACCGCGCAGCGTCGCTGGGGTGAATTTCCACAAACGGGCCGGGGTTGAGTTTGTTCAGGCTTGGCACCTTGCCGGTCTTGGTCAGCGTGTGCCATTGGTGCTGCACGCGGCCGGTGTTGAGCACCAGCGGGTAGTCGTCGTCGGGCAGTTCGGCGGGCGGCAGATAAGGGCGGGCGAAGAACTGCGCTTTGCCGCTGGCGGTGGGGAACCGCAGGGTGGTTTCGCTGCGATAGCGAATGGGGTTGCGCTCGCTTGCCGCCTCGCTCGCGCACGGCCATTGCACCGGCGCCTGCTGCAAGCGGGCGTAGCTGGCGCCGCGAATGTCATAGCCGGTGCCGGGGTTGGCAGCCTGTTTGATTTCTTCGAATACCTGCTCGGCGCTGGTGTAGCTGAAGGCCTCGCTGTAGCCCATGGCGCAGGCGACGCGGGCGATCAGTTGCCAGTCGGGCAGGGTGTCGCCGGGCGGCTGCACGGCCGCCTGCATCAGGGTGAGGTTGCGCTCGGAGTTGATCATCACGCCCTCGGCTTCGGCCCACAGCGCGCCGGGCAGCAGAATGTCGGCGTAACGGTTGGTTTCGGTGTCGAGGTAGGCGTCCTGGGTGATCACCAGCTCGGCCGCTTGCAGCGCCTCGATAACGGTCTGCCGATTGGGCGCGCTGGCCACCGGGTTGGTGCAGATGATCCAGCAAGCCTTGATCGCCCCGGCCTTCATCTGTTCGAACATCGCCACCGTGCCGTCGCCGGCTTCAGCGCGAATGGCGCCAGGTTCCAGTGCCCACAGCTGTTCGATAAATTGGCGGTCGTCGGCCACCAGTGCCGAGCGCTGCCCAGGCAAACCGGGGCCCATATAGCCCATCTCGCGGCCGCCCATGGCGTTGGGCTGGCCGGTGAGGGAAAACGGTCCGCTGCCCGGCCGGCAAATGGCGCCGGTGGCCAGGTGCAAGTTGCACAGCGCGTTGGTGTGCCAGGTGCCGTGGATGCTCTGGTTCAGGCCCATGGTCCAGCAGCTCATCCAGTTGGCGGCTTCACCGATCCATTGCGCGGTCTGGCGGATATCGGCTTCGGCGAGGCCGGTGATTTCGGCGACGTAGGCGGGCGTGTAGAGCGCGAGAAAATCGTCCATCACCTCCCAGCCGTCGGTGAAGGATTCGATAAAGGTTTTGTCGCTGTGGCCATTGGCGACCAGCAGGTGCAGCAGGCCGTTGAGCAGGGCCAGGTCGGTGCCGGGACGAATCTGCAAAAACAGATCGGCCTTGTCGGCCGTGGCGCTGCGGCGCGGGTCGATGACCACCAGTTTGGCGCCGGCCTTCAAGCGGTCGAGCAGGCGCAGAAACAGAATCGGGTGACAGTCGGCCATGTTCGAGCCAATCACCACAAACACATCGCTGTGCTCGAAATCGTCGTACGAGCCGGGCGGGCCGTCGGCGCCGAGCGACAGTTTGTAGCCGCTGCCAGCGCTGGCCATGCACAGCCGCGAGTTGGATTCGATATGCCGGCTGCGGATAAAACCCTTGGCCAGTTTGTTTGCCAGGTACTGGGCCTCCAGCGACATTTGCCCGGACACATACAAGGCCACGGCGTCTGGCCCGTGGGTGTCGATGATGCTGCGCAGGCGGCTGGCCGTGGCCTCGATGGCCTGTTCAATGCCCACACGCACCGGGTCGCGGGTGCGCTCCTGGCGCATAAAGGCATGCTCCATGCGCCCGCTGTTGGCAACGGCCTGGCCGCAGGTGCTGCCCTTGGTGCACAGCCGGCCGGCATTGGTGGGGTGCTGTTTGTCGCCGGACACTTTGACGATCAGGTTGTTTTCCACCTGCATGACAATGCCGCAGCCCACGCCGCAATAAGGGCACACGCTGCGTACGCTTTTGCTGGTGATGATGTCGCCCATGCCATTCCCCGCTGAAACGAAAAAGGCGCCATGCAGCGCACCGTTTTTCAACGGGGCTGCATGGCGCCTTTGCCTGAATGTGCGGCCACCGACGTTGATGGCCTTTGCCTGTGTGTAGCAATGGCTGGGCCAACACCCTCGCGAGCCCTTGCACGACCCTGTGGGAGCGGCTTTAGCCGCGATGCTTTGGCTGTTAAGAGCATCGCGGCTAAAGCCGCTCCTACAGGGTTTCTTGGGTCCGAATTGGGGCGTCTGGCAGGTGGTCGCACTGTTTTGGCTCCAGATTCGGGCGCGGCAACGAGCCCACGCCATCGCGCAAAACCCCCACGCCACGGCCTCTGCGCCGTTGTTGTTTTCCTTCTGGCACAACCGCTGCATACGTGACTGCAACCCGCCGCG
Organism: Pseudomonas sp. AC136; assembly: GCF_979258585.1. Lineage (NCBI taxonomy): Bacteria > Pseudomonadati > Pseudomonadota > Gammaproteobacteria > Pseudomonadales > Pseudomonadaceae > Pseudomonas > Pseudomonas sp. AC136. The sequence goes on along the minus strand of NZ_OZ409865.1, from coordinate 978,439 downwards.
TTGCTGCGTGTGGGATGCCCTGTCGATCAATGGCGATCGTCTGGCCGCAACCGGCCCGGGTAACTACATGACTGCATGGCTCAAGGGCCGGCAGCACGAACAGGCAAAGGCGCCTGGAACCTTTTTGGTTCCGGGCGCTTTTTTTTTGCTTCGACAAAACCGCGTTGGCTCTGGCAGGTACGTCTATGAACAGCACAAATGAACTGCAAACCCTGGTGGTAATCGGCAACGGCATGGTGGGCCATCACTGTGTCGAGCAACTGGTGGAGCGGGGCGCCCTGGCGCATTACCGCATCGAGGTGTTCAGCGAAGAACCGCTGCGCGCTTATGACCGTGTGCATCTGTCCGAGTACTTCGGCGGCCGCGATGCCGAGTCGTTGGCCTTGGGCGATGCCGCGCTGTATCACACGCCCGGCGTGACCCTGCATCTGGGTGTGCCGGTGCTGGAAATTGACCGCGCTCGCCAGGAAGTGATCACCGCCAACGGCTGCGTGCCGTTCGACCAGTTGGTGTTGGCCACCGGTTCCTATCCGTTCGTGCCGCCGATTGAAGGCGCGGCCGGCGACTCGCGTTTGGTCTACCGCACCTTGGCGGATCTGGACACCATTCAGGCAGCGGCGAAAAACGCCCGCCGTGGCGTGGTAGTCGGCGGCGGCTTGCTGGGGCTGGAAGCGGCGAATGCGCTGAAGTCTCTCGGCCTTGAAGCCCATGTGGTGGAGTTCGCGCCGCGCCTGATGCCGGTGCAACTGGACGACCACGGCGGCCAGGCGCTGAAAGCACGCATCGAGGAATTGGGCGTGAGCGTGCACCTGTCGCGCGGCACCCAGTCGATCACGCCGGGCAGCGAGTACCGCTACCGCATGAACTTCGCCAACGACGAATTTCTGGAAACCGACCTGATCGTGTTCTCCGCCGGCATTCGTCCGCAAGACGCCCTGGCCAAAGCCTGCGAGCTGGAACTGGGCGCCCGTGGCGGCATCGCCATCGACAGCCAGTGCCGCAGCAGCGATGCACGTATTTTCGCCATCGGCGAATGCGCGGCGTGGAACGGCAGCATTTTCGGTTTGGTCGCGCCGGGTTATCAGATGGCCCGCAGCGTGGCCGCGCAACTGTGCGACGCGGTGGGCTTGAGCGATGACAGCGCCCAGCCATTTCTCGGCGCCGACATGTCGACCAAGCTGAAACTGCTGGGCGTGGACGTGGGCTCCATCGGCGATGCCCACGGCGCCACCCAAGGTGCGCGCAGCTACCGGTTTATCGACGAAGCCACCTCCACCTATCGCCGTTTGATCGTTTCCGCTGACGGCAAACAGGCCCTTGGCGCCGTGCTGGTGGGCGACAACAGTTACTACGACACGCTGCTGCAATACGTGCAGAACGGCATCACCTTGCCGGCCGACCCGGCGAGCCTGATTCTGCCCCAAGGCGCCGCCGCCCCGGCCCTGGGCGTGGACGCGCTGCCCGCCACGGCCACCGTGTGCTCGTGCCATAACGTCAGCAAAGGCGCGATCTGCTGCGCCATCGACAACGGTTGCAGCGACCTCGCCGGCCTCAAGTCGCACACCAAGGCGGCCACCGGTTGCGGCGGCTGCGCGGGCTTGCTCAAGCAAGTGTTCGAGCACGAACTGACTGCGCGCGGTGTGGTGGTCGACAAGAGCCTGTGCGAGCACTTCGCCTATACGCGCCAAGAGCTGTACTCGCTGGTGCGCGTCGGCGGCATCGAAACCTTCGAAGACATGCTCGCCCGCCACGGCAAAGGCCATGTCGGCTGCGACATCTGCAAGCCTGCCATCGGCTCGATTCTCGCCTCGTGCTGGAACCGCCCGATTCAGGAACCGTGGCTGGTGCCGCTGCAAGACACCAACGACACCTTTATGGCCAACATGCAGAAGAACGGCACCTACTCGGTGGTGCCGCGTATTCCCGGTGGCGAGATCACCCCGGACGGCCTGATCGCCATTGGCGCCGTGGCGAAAAAATACGACCTGTACACCAAGATCACCGGCGGTCAGCGCATCGACCTGTTCGGCGCGCAGTTGCACGAGCTGCCGGATATCTGGGGCGAACTGATTGCCGCCGGCTTTGAAACCGGCCACGCCTACGGCAAGTCGACCCGCACCGTGAAGAGTTGCGTCGGCAGCACCTGGTGCCGCTACGGCGTGCAGGACAGCGTGAAGATGGCGCTGTTTATCGAAGACCGTTACAAGGGCCTGCGCTCGCCGCACAAGCTCAAGTTCGCCGTGTCCGGCTGCACCCGCGAATGCGCCGAAGCGCAGAGCAAAGACGTCGGCGTGATCGCCACCGAGAAAGGCTGGAACCTGTACATCAGCGGCAACGGCGGCATGCGCCCACGTCACGCCGAACTGTTCGCCACTGACCTCGATGACGAGACGCTGATCCGTTACATCGACCGTTTCCTGATGCTCTACATCCGCACCGCCGACAAGCTGCAACGCACCTCGGTGTGGCGCGAAAGCCTGGAGGGCGGCCTGGATTACCTCAAGGCCGTGGTCATCGACGACAGCCTGGGCCTGGCCGCCGAGCTGGAGGCGCAGATGCAGCTGGTGGTCGACCGCTACGAATGCGAATGGGCAAATGCCCTGAAAGACCCGGAAAAACTCAAACGCTTCCGCACCTTCGTCAATGCCAAGGGCGGCGACCCGGATATTCACTTCGTCAAAGAGCGCGGGCAGATTCGCCCGATTCAGCTCGACGAACTCAAGCTGATCAATGCAGTGGAGGTGGTGTGATGCAGGCCATGGCACGGGAACAAGGTTGGACCGGCGTGTGCGCGCGGGCGGATTTGGTGGCGAATTCCGGTGTGGTGTCGCTGGTGGACGGCGTGCAGGTGGCGCTGTTTTACCTGCCCGATGGCGAGCAGATATTCGCCGTGGAAAACCGCGACCCGTTGTCGGGCGCCAATGTGATTGGCCGCGGAATTATCGGCAGCCTGGCGGGGGATCTGGTGGTGGCGGCGCCGTTGTACAAGCAGCACTTCCGCTTGCAGGACGGCACCTGCCTGGAATACCCGGAGCAGGCGTTGAAGGTGTGGCCGGTGCGGGTGAGTGGGGAGGTGGTGGAGGTGTTTTTGGCTTAACGGCCCCCTCACCCCAACCCTCTCCCGCGAGCGGGAGAGGGGGCTTAACCGTGTATGCCGCGCCACCTCGGTCAATTCCCCTCTCCCGTTTACGGGAGAGGGGCTAGGGGTGAGGGCCGAATCCACCACCGTTCCGACTCCCGCCCAGATTTAAATTGTCTAGAGTTCTATAACTCCCTCAGCGTGCCACCCAGGCGGACAATCCAATCAAACGGCTCATCCTCACCAGCCTCTGCCTGGCCGCGCTAAGTGGCCCGGCGCAGGCCGCCACGCCCGTGCTCACCATCGCCACCAGCGAGCTGCCGCCTTTCGTCAGTGCCAACCCGAAAAACAGTTTTCTCACCGAGCTGTTGCCGGAAGTGGGCAAGGAAATGGGCGTGAAATTCGCCTTCCGCTTTATGCCGTGGCCGCGCTGTGAGCGCGAGACGGATGACGCCAAGGTGTGGGCGACCATGCCGTATGTGCCGACGCCGGAGCGCGATGCCAGGTTTCTGTTCTCACAGCCGCTGTATGCCAAGAAAACCTTGTTTTTCTATTACAGCCCGACAGATCAGGGCTATCCGCGCACGTTTGAAGCGTTGAGTGAATTGCAGGAATACCGAATCGGCGGCGTGCGCGGTTATTACTACGAGGCGCTGCTGGCTGAGGCCGGTTTACAGGTGGAGTCGGCGACCAGCGAGGAGTCCAGTTTCAAAAAACTGCGAGCCGGGCGCGTAGACCTGGCGCCGGCGGTGGACGTGGTCGGCTGGGACGTGATTCGCAAGCATTTTCCAGCCGAGGATCACGCCAGCTTTCGTACGCTGGAAACACCGCTGGCGGTCGGCCACAACTACCTGATGACCTCGCGCAATTACCCGCAGACCGAAGCGTTGCTCGAGCGCTTCAATCAGGCGCTGGCCAAGCTGCGGCGCAACGGCGTGTACAAGGCCATCGCTGAACGCCATGGCCTTAGCGTGGACAACTAGCCCGGTTTGGTTGATTCGCGGCGGCCGTAATCCTGGGTGATGCGGTCGATGATCACGGCCAGCGCCACAATCGCCAGGCCGGCTTCCACGCCACGGCCGACATCCAGGGTTTGAATGCCCACCAGCACTTCTTCACCCAGCCCGCGTGCGCCAATCATCGAGGCGACCACCACCATCGACAGCGCCATCATCACCGTCTGGTTCAGCCCGGCCATGATGCTCGGCAGCGCAAGCGGCAGCTCGACATTGCGCAGCACTTGCCAGCGCGTAGCACCCAGGCAACGTGCGGCTTCGCGCACCGAGGTGTCGACCTGGCGCAAGCCCAGGTCGGTGAGGCGAATCAGCGGCGGCAGCGCGTAGATGAGGGTGGCGAAAATCGCCGGAATCTTGCCCAGGCCAAACAGCATCAGCACCGGAATCAGGTACACAAAACTGGGCAGCGTCTGCATCACATCGAGCACCGGCATGATTACCCGCCGCGCCGTGGGCCGGAAGGCGAGCAGCACGCCGATGGGCACGCCGAGCAGCACGCACAAGCCGGTGGCCACCAGCACCAACGCGCAGGTTTGCAGCAGCTTGTCCCACAGGCCGACCACGCCAATCAGAAACATCAGTGCCACCAGCGCCAGCGCCCGTTTCCAACTGCGCCCGGCATGCCAGGCGAGGGCGAATACCCCTATCAGCAGCAGCCACCAGGGCAGGGCGCGCAAGCCGCTTTCCAGCCAGGTCACGCCCAACAACAAGGTGTCGGCCACTTGCCGCAACTGGTCGCCATAGTTGACGACCAAGCCATCAACCAGGCGGTTTACCGGCTCGGCGATGGAGTGGTGCAGGCTTTCGGGAAAGCCTGAACTCACAGCGCCGCCTCGACCTTGCTGCGCGCTTGGTCACTGACCCACGCCTGCCAGACCTGCGGATTGGCTTTTAAAAATGCCTCGGCAGCGGCGCGTGGCGATTGGCGTTGTTCGCTCATGCTCGCCAGCGTGGTGTTGAGCAGGGCGATGGGGAAGTCGACCTTTTCAAACATCGCCACCAGCTCGGGGTGTTGCGCACGGAAGGGCGCCGACACACCAATCGACAAGCGCGCGGCCAGCGAACGGCTGCCGCGTGGGTTGGGGTTTTTGCTGTCGGTGAGGGTTTTCCAGGCGTCGCCGTCGAAGGCCGGTTCTTCCAGACGCACTAGCTTGTAGCGGCCCATTAGCGGGGTGGGCGACCAGTAATAGAACAGCACCGGTTTGCCCCGGCGAATGGACGAGGTGATTTCCGCGTCCAGCGCAGCACCCGAGCCGGTGCGGAAGTTCACGTAGCTGTCGCTCAGGCCATAGGCTTTGAGTTTTTGCGTGTTGACCACTTCCGAGGTCCAGCCGGCGGGGCTGTTGAGGAAGCGGCCTTTTTCCGGTTGCTCGGCGTCGCGAAACACCTCGGCGTAGCGCGGCAAATCGCTGACCGAACGCAAGTCCGGCGCCACGGCCTTGATGCCTTTGGCGGCATCGCCATGAATCACATAGTCCGGCACCCACCAGCCTTCATCGGCGTTTTTAACGATGTCGCCCAGGCCAAACACTTTGCCTTCGGCCTCGGCTTTGACCCAGGCGGGGCTGCGGCCGGCCCATTCTTCGCCGATCACCTGAATGTCGTTGCGCGCCAGGGCCACTTCCAGGCTGACGGTGCTGCCGGGCTGGGTGTCGGTCTTCAAGCCATAGCCTTTTTCCACCAGCACGCGCAGCACTTCGGTGATCAGGCTGCCGCTTTCCCAGGTGAGGTCGCCGAAGTAAATCGGCTTCGGCTCGGCCGCGTGCGCCGTTGGCATTAACAAGGTGAAAGCCAGTGCAGCGCCGCCCAGCCAGCGAGTAATCGAATGCATCGCGCGTTCCTTTTGTGCGGAGAGTCGTTGCGAATCCTAGGCGATTTCTTTTACGCCTGACGGTTTTTGAACACGCCGCTGAGAACAAATTCATAGCGTTCGGGGCGGATATAAAAGGTGGTGCGGTCGCAGCACTGCTGCTCGTCAAACCATGAGGTGCGCTGCATCACCAACAGCGCCGTGCCGCGTTTGATGCCCAGGTGCTCGGCCAGTTTTTTGTCGGCCTCGCGGGCGCGAATGGCCATGTCGGCGCGCACCACGGGTTTGCCGGTGACGCGTTCCAGCACCGAGTACAGCGGCTCTTGTTCGACGCTGGGCCAGTCGACGTCAGCCAGCTCGGCGGTGAGGTAGCTGCGGGCGAAGGCGATGGGTTCGTCGTCCACAGTGTGCAAGCGCTCGACCATCACGCAAGCCTCGCTGAACAGCGCGGTCAGCTCGTCCGGCACTGCCACGCGGCGATGGGCGAGCAGGCGCATGGTCGGCGCCAGGCCTTGCAAGACCAGCGAGTCGTGAAAGCTGCGCAGGGCGTCGAGGTCGTGGCGCACCTGTTGCGCGGCCACAAAGGTGCCCTTGCCTTGCTTGCGCTCCACCACGCCGTCATCGCCCAACTTGGCGAGGGCCAAACGGATGGTCACGCGGCTGACCTGGAAGCGCTCCACCAGCTCGGATTCCGACGGCAATTTGCCCAGCGCGCCAAAGTGGCCTTGCTGGATTTCCGTCAGCAATTGGTGAGCGATCTGCTCGTAAAGCGAGGTGGAACTGTCGCGTTGCAAGGTCACGGTGAGAAGTCCTGAGCGCGAGAAGCAGGGCAGTCGGCCGCTTGCTTCTAAGGTTATGAATTTTCAGTCTTGGGGCTAACTTGTATTAATACGTATTATGACGACCACAGACAGTATAAATGACCTTACGGCGCCTGCCATGTCCCGATTCCAGACCCAACTCGCCATGCCACAGTTCGCCTTGCCACAGCCCGCCTTGCAGGTCGATGCCGCGCATTTCGCCTACCCCAACGGCCATGTGGTGTTTCGCGACTTCAGCCTGAGTGCCAAGCCAGGCGAGTTCGTGGCCATTCTCGGGCCGTCCGGCTGCGGCAAAACCACCTTGCTGAACCTGCTGTCCGGCTTTCAGAAACCCCAGGCCGGGCGCTTGCTGGTGCACGGCGAAGCGGCGCGCCCGGAGTTGCCGGCGCTGGGTTATGTGTTCCAAAGCCCGCAGCTGTTTCCCTGGCTAAGCGCGCTGGAAAACGTACGTTTCGGCTTGCGTGTGGCCGGTGAGCAGAATGTGGCGGCGCAGCGTGAAAAGGCGCTGCATTACCTGCGGTTGGTCGGCCTGGAAGCGGCTGCCGAGCGCTTGCCGCGCCAGCTGTCGGGCGGCATGCAGCAGCGCGTGGCGCTGGCCCGCACGCTGGCGCTGGAGCCGCAGGTACTGCTGATGGACGAACCGTTCGCCGCGCTCGATGCCATCAGCCGCAACAGCATGAATGAAGAAACCCTGCGGCTGTGGGCCGAGCTGGGCCAGACCGTGTTGTTCATTACCCACGACATCGACGAAGCGGTGTTTCTCGCCGACCGTGTGGTGGTGCTGAACATTGCCCCAGGGGGCGTTCACAGCGAGCTCGCCATCGACTTGCCGCGCCCCCGCACCAACCGTGACACCCGCCGCTTGCCGGCTTTTCTCGACTATCGCAACGAGCTGATGGAACGCATCGGCGACGTCATGGCGCAGTCGCCGTCGCTTCCTGAACTCACTTCCTGATATCGAGAATTTCATGATCAAAGCACTGCTGTTGCCCGTCGCACTGGCGGCTACTTCCTGGCTGGGTGGCGCCCAGGCCGCTGAACCGCTGCGTATCGGCTACGTGATGGCCATGGCCAACGCGCCGGTTATCGTCGCCGAGAAACAGGGCTACTACCGCGACGAAGGCCTGGCGGTGGACATCAAAGCCCTGGGCGACGGCCCAGTGATTCAACAGGCGCTCGCGGCCCACGAATTGGATGTGGCCTACGTCGGCACGCCGCCGGTGTATCAGTGGTACGCACGCGGTTTGAAGAGCGTGATTCTGGCCAAGGTCAACTACGGCCAGGCCGCCGTGCTGACCCGCAGCGACAGCCCGATCAAGAGCCTCGCCGAACTCAAAGGCCACAAGCTGGCCGGGGTGAAAAAGGGCAGCGGCATGGACGTATTGCTGCGCGGCTACGTGCTCAAAGAAAACGCCAAGCTGGAACCGGACACCGACGTCGAAATCGTCGACATGCCGCCCGGCAATATGAACGCGGCGCTGGAACGCGGCATTGTCGATGCGGCCTTCACTTGGGAACCCTTTGTCAGCCAGGCGCTGTTGCGCGGCTCGTCGCGACTGTTGCTCGACGTGAACCAGGCGCTGCCCAACTACCCGTGGTACGTGGTGATCGGCCTGCCGGAAACCCTGAAACAGCGCCCCGATGACGTGGTGAAACTGCTGCGCGCCCATCGCAAGGCTATCGCCTTTCTCAACGAACACCCAGCTGAGGCCAACGCGATCATTGCCGAGGCGTTCAAGCTGGAAACCGTGCAGCGCGCCGACGGCAGTACCGTCAGCGGCGTGGAAATCGTCGCCGAAGCGCGCAAGCGTCTGGGCTGGTCAGCCGAGCTGCAAGCCTCGGACCTGGCGTTTATCCAGCGCCTGATGAACTACTCCAACGAGCTGAAATTCATGGACGCACAGATTCCCCTCAAGGATCTGGTGGACACCTCGTACCTGCAAAAAGCCTCGCGTTGAGCCCAGCCATGAAACGCGCCTTGTCACTGCCAACACCGAACTGGGGCTGGGCCTCGCTGCCGTTTCTGCTGCTGGTGTGGATTGCCCTGGCCAGCCGCTTTCCCAGCTACGTGCTGCCGCAGCCCTGGACCGTGGCAGGCGAAGCGCTGCGCTGGATTGACGACGGCTCGCTGTGGAAGCAGTTCAAGGCCAGCGTGCTAGAGGAACTGGCCGGCTTTTTCAGTGCGGTGCTGGTGGCCGTGGTGTTGGGCGGGGCGGCGGGTTTGTCGCGGCGTTTTCGCGATTTCATCTCGCCGCTCAACAGCCTGTTTATGGCCATTCCGCCGATTGCCTGGGCGCCGCTGATTTTGATCATTTTCGGCTTTGGCTTTTTCTCCATCGTGCTGGTGATTTTTATCGCCGCCGTGTTCCCCATGGCCGTGACCATTCAGGAAGGCGTGCTCGGCATTCGCGACGGCGAAGTACGCGCCGCGCGCACCTTGGGGGCCAATCGCTGGCAGCTGCTGGGCCTTGTGTATTTGCCGGCGTCGCTGCCGTTTCTCACCGCCGCGTTGCGCATTGGTTTCAGCCAGGGCTGGCGTGCGCTGGTGGCCGCGGAAATGATCGGCGCCTCGCAAGGCATCGGCTGGATGGTGTCGATGGGCGGGCAAATCGGCAACAGCAGCCAGGTGCTGCTGGGCATCGTGCTGATCGGCTTGCTCGCCTGGCTGATGGAAGCCCTGGTGTTCCGCCGTATCGAGCGTCACTACCAAGCGTGGCGCGCCGCCTGAACAGGCGCGCCGCTGCATTCTTTTTTGATCAAGAGGACTTACCGTGAGCCAGACGTTCGATCCCCGTGAAGCCGGTGAATACACCGCCCCCGTCGGCCTGTATGCGCGCAACAAGGCGCGGCCGTTTCTGGGCAGTATCCGTTGCGACCGCCAGACTCTGGTGGCCGGCCAGTGGGACGAAATCACCTTCGTGTACGAGGTCGGCGCCAGCGGCCTGGCCGACGGCGCCTGGCTCAAATTGGCGTTCAAATTCTATTCGGACTGGGCGCTGTTCCAGACTTCCGACCCTACCGCTGCCAACTACGTGAGCGCCGAATACCAGGCGGGCGAGTTGGTGCCAGGGCAAAGCCCGGCGACCGTGCAGCACCTGAACGTGCGCTTCGATCAGAAGGGCCACGAGCGGCCGTTTCAGAAAGCCATCCTGATCGACATCGTGGACGGCTATCTCAACCCTGGCGACCGCATCGTTATTCGCATCGGCGACCGTCGCCAGGGCGGGGCGGGCACGCGGGTGCAGAGCTTTGTCGAAAAAGACTTCCGCCTGCGCCTGTTTATCGACCCGCTGGGCAGCTCGAAATTTGCCGAAGTGCCGGGCGATTTGCTGCTCGATATCGTGCCCGGCGTGCCGGAGCGCATGCTGGTGATCGTGCCGCGTCTGGTCGGTCAGGGGCAGCCATTCGATGTGCTGATACGCGCCGACGATGCCTGGGGCAACACCTGCCGCAACCTGCCACTGACCGGCAACTTGCTGCTCAACGGTCCGCAGGGCGGCAGCCTGGCGCTGCCCATCACCTTGGCGGCCGAAGGCTGGGCGGTGGTTCGTGTACCCGCGCTGAAACTGGAAGCAGTGGGCGAGTGGTCCGTGAGTGTGCAGCCCGACGAGCCGGGCATCGCCCCAGCGCAGGCGTACATCAACGTCGACGAAGCGGGCGCCGGCATTCGCCCGTTGTATGCCGACTTGCATGTGCATTCCGATGACACCGTGGGCACCAACGACACGCTTTATAACCTCAGCTACGGCCGCGACGTGGCCGGCCTCGACGTGCTGGGTTACACCGCCAATGACTTCAACATCACCGAAAAACGCTGGGACGCCGCCGTGGCATTGATCGGCGAACTCAACGAGCCGGGGCGCTTCGTCTGCTACCCAGGCACCGAGTGGTGCGGCAACTCCTGCGCCGGTGGCGACCGCAATGTGGTGTTTCTGCACGACGGCAAACCGGAGTTTCCCTTCGACGCCCAAGGGCGTCTGGTGCGCTCGTTCGAATGGAATGAATTCACCGCCGGCACCATCAAACCCGGCGCCTGGCCGGTGGATGAGCTGTACGCGGCCTACGCAAAAAATCCCGAAGGGCATCTGATGATGCCGCACGTGGGCGGGCGTCGCTGCAACCTGGACTGGCATCACCCCGAGCTGGAACGCCTGATCGAAGTGGGCTCGGCCTGGGGCCAGTTTCACTGGGTGTATGCCGAAGCCTTGCAGCGCGGTTACCGCGTTGGCGCGGCGGCCAACAGTGACGAGCACCAGGGCCGTTGCGGCGGCGGCGTGCCGGCCACGGCGGTGTTTGGTTCGCGCGGCGGCCTCACCGGCGTAATCGCCGACAGCTTCGACCGCGCCGGCGTCGGCAAAGCGCTGCGCGCCCGGCACACCTTTGCCACCACCGGCGAGCGCAGCGTGGGCGTGGTGAAGGTCGGTTCACACCTGATGGGCGACGTGCTGCGCGCCGAACCGGGACAAACCTTGGACTACCGCCTGCTTGGCGATGCCGGCTGGGAGCAGGTGGAATTGTTTGATGGCGAGCAGTGCATCTGGTCGCGCAACCTGCATGAAGAAGCCGGGCTTTCCAGCCGCCGCGTCCGGGTTCGTCTGGGCGGCGCGCGGATCAAAGACCGTTACCGCGGCGCGTACTGGAGCGGCGAAATCGAGATCACCGGCGCGGTTATCAATGGCTTCAACTTCCTCGGCGCCGATCACCCGGAGCAAACCGTGTGGCGCAAAAACGCCACCACGCTGGCCTTCCGCACCGACACCAATGGCGACACCGACAGCCTGGAAATCGAACTGTCGCAACTGGCGGGCGCGCGCATCAGCCTCACCAGTCGCGTGGACGCCTACGTGAAAGTCGGCGATCCGTTGCAGCCCCATCCCCATGTGCACGCGCCGACCGTGAAGGTGCAGGTGTCGGGCACGCAGTTGCTGGAGCAGGGCGCCGTGGTGGAAAAGCTGCCGGGCGCCGAACTGCAAGTGGCGCTGGAGCGCATCACCGAGCAGCCGTTGCCGCGTGAGGTGCAGGGCAGTATTGGGCTCGACGAACTGGCGCTGGACCCGGCGCGCGAGCATCCGCTGTTTATCACCGCACGCCAGCGCGACCAGTCGCGCATCTGGACGTCGGCGGTGTTTGTCAGCGCGTAGGGCGCGCGGTCAGTCTTTGAAGGCATCGTCCAGCGGCACGCGGTAGCCGGTGGCCAGGCGATTGGTTTCGTTGGCCATGCCGATTACCGCCTGCAGCTCGCCAAACATCTCGTCGGTCATGCCCGCTTTGCGCGCGCTCGCGGTGTGCGAGCCGATGCAATACGGGCAGTTGTTGGTCACGCTGACGGCGACGTAAATCAGTTCTTTGGTCAGGGCGTCCAGCGCGCCCGGGGCCATCACCTGCTTGAGGCTCTGCCAGGTGCGCTCCAGGGTGTCGGGGTGCGCGGCGATGCATTTCCAGAAGTTATTGACCTGATCAACCTGACGCGTTTGCTTGATGTCGTCGTACACCGCCCGTACGCGCGCATTGGCATTTTCATATTCGATTAAGTGCTTGGACGTCATGTTCTTATTCCTAATATTTTTTGCGTTGAGCCGAAGGGAAACTACCGTCTGCTCTAACGCTATCAAGGAGAGAAACCGATGTCATTGCGCATTCTGGCGTTAGCCGCCACCGCCTTACTGCCCCTGTACACCGCCACGGCCAGCGCCGCCGAGCCGGGTTTATGGAACGTGTACGCGTCGCTGAAAAGTCATAAATGGGTCGACCTGACCCACAGCTACAACGAGCAGATTCCGCACTGGAAAGGCTTCGAGCCGGCGCAGCGCAAAACCCTGTACACCATTGAGAAAGACGGCTTCCAGGTGGACCTGTATTCCCATGTGGGGCAGTGGGGCACGCACGTTGATCCGCCCGCGCATTTCCACACTGGCCTGCGCACCGTTGACCAGATTCCGGTAACCGAGCAGCTGCTGCCTTTGGTGGTGCTGGACATTCACCAGCAGGTGCAGAAGAACCCGGACTACACCGTCACCCTCGACGATGTAAAAGCCTGGGAAAAACGCCACGGCGCCATTCCCGCCGGCGCGTTTGTGGCGCTGCGTAGCGACTGGTCCAAGCGCTGGCCGAGCCAGGACAAGATTCAAAACCTCGACGACAAAGGCGTGGCCCACTATCCGGGCTGGAGCAAAGAGGTGTTGGTGTACCTGTACGAAACGCGAAAAATTACCGCCTCCGGCCATGAGACAACTGACACCGATCCCGGCATCGCCACCAGCAAAGACGACTACTCGCTGGAGTCGTACATCCTCGGCAAGAACCACTACCAGATCGAGCTGCTCGATAACCTCGACCAAGTGCCGGAGGCCGGTGCCCTGGCTGTGGTGAGCTTTCCGAAAATCGAAAAGGGCAGCGGCTTTCCGGCGCGAGTGTTTGCCATCCTGCCGTAGCATCGGGTTTTCAGCGGTGCTTTAAACGCCTGGATTTATAAAATCGCTTGGTATGACGCTCTGCCTTAAATAGAATCAATCTCATTTGTTTCGTAGGCAGAGCCTCTCGCTATGACTGAAGTCGCCTCAACGCCGCAGCACATGCCGGAGCCCGGCCTGACCGCGCTGTATCGCGAGCACCGCACGTGGCTGGAAAGCTGGTTGCGACGCCGCGTCGGCAACGCGTGGGATGCGGCGGATATCAGCCAGGACACCTTTCTGCGCGTGCTCTCCAGTGCGCAACCGCTGGCCGATTTACGCGAGCCGCGTGCCTATCTGCTCACCGTGGGCAAACGCCTGCTCAGCAACTTCTACACCCGCCGCAGCCTGGAACAGGCGTATCTGGAAGCGCTCGCGCAGCTGCCACAAGAGTGCGTGCCGTCACCGGAACAGCGCTGGTTGCTGCTGGAAACCCTGCATGCCCTGGACGAACTGCTCGATGGCTTGGCAGCGCCGGTGCGTCGCGCGTTTTTGTTAAGCCAGTTGCATGGCCTTGGCTACCGCGACATCGCCGAGCAGTTGGGCATTTCTGAGCGCACGGTGAAGCGCTACATGGCCCAGGCCTACGAACACTGCCTGCTGGTGGAGCTGTGATGCGCGCCTCGCCGGCAAGCGAAGCCGTGGAAGTGGCCCGCGCCGCCGCGCGCTGGCTGGCATTGCTGGAGTCGGGCGCCGCCACCGAAGACGATCATCGCCGCCTGCAACAGTGGCGCAACAGCCATTCCCACCACGAAGCCACCTGGCAGAAAGCCCAATTGCTGCGCGAACGCTTTAGCGGCGTGCCGCCAGAATTGGCCATGGCCACGCTGGACCGCCCGGACCTGGCTCGCCGCGCCGCGCTCAAACGCGCCTTGGCGGTGGCAGCGCTGGTGCCGACCGGCTGGCTGATCAGCCGCCAATTGCCGCTGGACGTCTGGAGCGCCGACCTGCACACCGCCATCGGCGAGCGCAGCAGTCGGCTGCTCGCCGATGGCAGCACCGTTGCGCTAAGCACCGACAGCGCCGTGAACATCGACCTGGCCACCCGCACCGTCACCTTGCTGCGCGGTGAGCTTGCCCTGACGGTGCCCGGCCACCAGGCACTGACCGTGCAAGTGCCGTACGGGCACGTCGCGGTCGCCAACAGCGAACTGTGCGTGCGCCGCAATGCGCACGCCTGCCACCTTTCGGTATACGCCGGTGAGGTCAGCGTGCAGCCGTTGCACGGCGCGCCGCTGGTGCTGCGTGCAGGGCAGCAGGTGGACATGAACATCGGCGGCATCAGTCCGGTGCGGCGCTTTGAAGTGTCGCAGCCGGGTTGGCGCGACGGCGTGCTGGTGGCCGAAAACCAGGCGCTGGGTGATTTCCTGCGTGAACTCAGCCGCTTTCGACCCGGGCTGTTGCGCTGGTCGCCGGAGCTTGAAGGGCTGCACGTGACCGGCAGTTTCCGCCTCGACAACACTGACACGGTGCTGGCGCTGCTGGCCGCCACCTTGCCGGTCGAGGTGCAATCGCGCACTCGCTATTGGGTCACGCTGGTGCCGAAAAAAGCGCCGCTCAAAAATAATGTGGGCTGAGGCTGTCCCTTTTTTTCATCTCGCCGGTCATTCCAGGCAAGTGAATTGAATCGAGAGCGATCCTCCATGTCCGTCGTCCAGCCTCATCGTCCCAACCGTCTGCCTTTCGCCTTGCGCCCGCTGTCGCAACTGGGCCTGATTCTCAGCCTGGCCGGCGCGCTGCACGCCGTGCCCAGCCTGGCCGACGACGCTCGCCACAGCGTGCAGATTGGCGCTGGCAGCCTGAGCAGTGCGCTGACCCGCTTCGCCAGCCAGGCCGGCGTCAATCTTTCCGTCGACCCCGCGCTGGTCAGCGGCCGCAATAGTCCCGGCCTGTCCGGTAACTATGGCGTGGAGGAAGGGTTTGCGCGCTTGCTGCAAGGCAGCGGCTTGCAGTTGCAGCAAGCGGGCGAGGGCGCCTACACCGTGGTGCCAGCTGCGCCCGTGGGCAGCGCCGTGGAAATTGCGCCCACCAGCATCACCGGCGGCCAGCACGCCGCCGAGGCTGAGCGCTATGCCGGTGGCCAGATCGCCCGTCGAGGCTCGCAAGGTTTGCTCGGCTCGCGTGACTTTATGGAAACGCCGTTCAGCATGACCACCTACACCAGCGAGGCGGTGAAGAATCTGCAGGCACGCACCTTGAACGACCTGGTCGCCAGCGACCCGTCCGTGCGCGCCACCAACCCGGCCGGTGGGCGCTTCGAGCAATTCACCATTCGCGGGTTCAGCCTGTTCAACAGCGACGTTTCCTATAACGGCCTCTACGGCATCTTGCCGACGTACTCCATCGACATGGATATGGCCGACCGCGTCGACGTACTCAAAGGCCCGAGCCAACTGGTCAATGGCATTTCGCCGCGCGGCAGCGTGGGCGGTGGCATCAACGTGGTGGCCAAGCGCGCCGACGACAAACCGCTGACCGAATTTACCGGCAGTTACGCCTCCGACAGCCAGGTCGGTGGCGCCGTGGACATCGGTCGGCGCTTCGGCGAAGGCAATCAGTTCGGCCTGCGTTTCAACGGCGTGAAACAGTCCGGCGACACCGAGTGGGATCACCAGAGCGTCGACCGTGAAATGGCCGTGTTGGGCCTGGACTTTCGCGGCGACCGCCTACGCCTTTCCACCGACATCGGCCACACCGAGCGTGACACCGACGCCCCACAGGAGCGCGTATTGATTGGCGCGGCGGCGAAGGTGCCGGACGCCGACGATGTGCGCCACAACTATGCGCAGTCGTGGACCAAGGCACGCACCGAAGACACCTTCGGCGCGGTGAATGCCGAGTACGACCTCAGCGATTCGTTAATGGCCTACGGCGCCGTGGGTGCGCGGGAAAGTAACCACGACTTCCTGCGTCACAACGTGCCGGTCAGCAACGACGCCGGTGCCTTTGTGGTCCAACCGCGCGACTTTACCCGCGACGAGTCGGTCCGCACCGCCACTGCCGGCGTGCGCAACTGGTTCGACACCGGCCCGGTCAGCCATGAGCTGAATCTGTCGGCCAGCTACTTCTACATGGACTTCACCAACGGCGGCGCGCGCTACGCCAACGCCACCAGCAACCTCTACAACCCGGTGCAAACCCCGACACCCACCAGGCCGATTCGCGCCGACGCCGAGGTGTACACCGAGAACCGCTTCAGCGGCGTGGCGCTTGCAGACACCCTGGGCTTTTTCGAAGACCGCTTGCTGGTCACCCTCGGCGCGCGCTGGCAGCGGGTGCAGGTGGACGACTGGTCGAACGACGTAAAAGGCGACACCGCCTACGACGAAGAGAAGGTCTCGCCTTCCGGCGGCGTGCTGTACAAGCTCACCGACGAGCTGTCCCTGTACGCGAACTACATGGAAGGCCTGAGCCAAGGCAAGATCGCGCCGTCCACGTCGGTGAACAGCGATGAAATCTTCCCACCGTTTATCAGCCGTCAGGTGGAAGTGGGCGCCAAGTACGACCTCGGCAGCTTCGCCCTGACCGCCGCCGCGTTCCGCATCAAGCAGCCAGCCTACGAAACCAACGCCACCTCGCGGGTGTTCGGCCCTAACGGCAAGCGCGAAAACAAAGGCATCGAACTGAGCGTATTCGGCGAGCCGCTGCAAGGCTTCCGCCTGATGGGCGGGTTGATGTACATCGACAGCGAACTGACCGGCACCGTCGGCGGTGTGGCAGACGGCAACCGCGCCCCGGCCACCCCGGAATACAACGTCAACCTCGGCGCCGAATGGGACGTGCCTGGCGTGTCGGGCCTGACCCTCACCGCGCGTGGCATTCACTCCAGCTCGCAGTACCTCGACCAAGCCAACAGCAAGCAAATCGACGGCTGGGAACGCTACGACATGGGCGCGCGCTACGCCTTCAAAGCAGCCGAAAAAGACATCACCCTGCGCGCCGGCATCGAAAACGTCATGAACGAGCGCTACTGGGCCTCGGCCGGCGCTTCCGACGACAGCGAGCCTGGGCTCAGCATGTCGACGCCTCGCACTTACCTGGTCTCGGCCACCGTCGGTTTCTGACTGCTGTTTACGGCGCAACTGTTTACCAGCGGCGCCGGCTAAACAGACTTTTTGGGGAAAAGCAGGCGCGCTGATCGCTATTTGACCGTACCCACCTTCGCCAGCGCGAAACGCTACATGTAGCGTGCTATGCACAGAGTTATGCACAGATAGTGTGGATATCTAGGATGAGTGCCGCGCTGTTGGCGGGCCTTAAAGGGTTGCGGAAGGTCCGCTATTCGTGCTCGGAGGGATCCTGCTCAGCGTGGTTGGCGCGCAGCCAGGCAAGGCGTTGATGGAGTTGGGCGGCGAAGGTGCGGGCGGCCAATTCTTCCTGAAAGGTCACACCCCGATAGCCGATACGCACGCGCCAGCATTGCTGCCCGCGAAGCTTCACATACTCGACATGCACGTTGTTCATCACCGCTCCCTGTTCGCGGCCCACGGCGCCGCAGCGCGAAGAGTAACGGGGCGGGTGCGGGCTCGCAATTGCACTAAAGGCGACAGTGGCAATGCGGCGCGATGTTTTTAATGCGCTTGCAGGCCCGGCCAATCGCGGCTAAAGCCGCTCCCACAGATGGTGCATTCCCACAGATGGTGCATTCCCTGTGGGAGCGGCTTTAGCCGCGATGTTTTTGATGCGATTGCAGGTCTGGCCAATCGCGGCTGAAGCCGCTCCCACAGATTGTGCGTTTCCACAGATGGTGCATTCCCTGTGGGAGCGGCTTTAGCCGCGATGTTTTTGATGCGATTGCAGGCCTGGCCAATCGCGGCTGAAGCCGCTCCCACCGATTGTGCGTTCCCACAGCTGGTGCGTTCCCTGTGGGAGCGGCTTTAGCCGCGATTCCTGCAAACGCTAAAGCTGCAGCGGTTTAGTACACCCACACTTCCACGCGACGGTTTTTGATTCGGCCGTTTTCGGCGCTGTTGGCGGCCACGGGAAGCTCGTCGCCGAGGCCGTCGATGTCGCGGAACATTACGCCTTGTTTGGCCAGCTCACGGCGCACGGTCATGGCGCGCAGTTTTGACAGCAACGCGGCACGCGACGGGTCGGCTTTCGGGTCGCCGAAGCCGAGCAGCACGACCTGACGGTTGAGTTTGTTGTTGTCTCGCAGGTAATCCATCACGCGCTGCAGGTCGTAGTGCGATTTGTTGTCGAGGTTGGCGCTGCCTTCTTGGAAGCGGAAGTTCACCGACAGGCGCTGGGCGTCGCGGGCCAGGTCTTGGTAGTTCTTCGGCATGTCGGCGGTGGGCGCCACTTTGATCGCTTGCACGGTCTGGGCGATAAAACCGGTTTTGGCGACGATGGCCTGGCCTTCCGGGCTCTGGGCGAATTTCACCAGGGCGTCGGCCCATGGGTTTTTCACCTGGGGCGGCAGGTAGAAGAAGAGCCGGCGCGACAGCGGATAGTCTTCGGTGGCGATCAGGCTGGTGGACGGCGGCATGGCCTGCGAGTCGCCGTCGGCGATGGCCACGGCTTTGGCTTGGCGGATGTAGGGCAGGCCGATAAAGCCGATGCCGGCCGGGTCTTTGGCCACTTCATCGGACAGCTGTTCGCTGGACTCAAAACGCTTGGCGCCGGGGCTCAGGGTTTTGCCGTGGCTGGCCAGTACCAGTTCCTTGAAGGTGTCGTAGGTGCCGGAATTGTCGTCGCGGGCGTACAGGTGAATGGCGCCGCCACGGCCGCCCAGGGCTTCCCAGGTTTTCGCGTCGCCGGAAAAAATCTGCGCCAGTTGCTCGGTGCTCAACGCACTAAGCGGGTTGCTGGGGTGCAGGATGATGGCCAGGCCGTCGATGGCGATGATGTGTTCGGCGCCACGGCCTTTCAAATCACCCAAGCCGGCGAGGTCGGTGTATTCGCTGTCTTTGATCGGACGTGACGAAGCGGCCAGGTCGGCGCTGCCGTCTTTGAGGGCAACAAAACCGGTGCCCGAACCATGGGCGGCGACGATGATCACCACGTTCTGGCCTTTGGCGTTCTGGCCGCTCAAGCGCTGTTCGTTGTCATTGCCGGTCGGTTCGGCGCGCACGTTTTTCAGGCCCTGTTGTTCCAGCAAGCCTTTAACCAGGGCGGGGCCCAATTTCGCGCCGATGGTGTTGGAGCCCTGGATGCGCAACGCCGGCGTATCGCCCGCAGTGGCGGGTAGCGCGGCGAATACGGACCACGGCAAGGCGTAGCAGATAAAACCCAGAACCAGGAAGGTGACGGTGCGAATCCAAGTATCACGTTCGGTTACAGCAGGGGCGCGCGGCATGCGGCAGGACCTTATTCTAGAGCGGTGGAAAGTGCCCGGAGAATAAGTCGGAAAGGTTGCAGGAAAGTGACAATGCCTGCGCCTTTGCCGTGCCAAGCAAAGGCGCAAACACGCCAATCAGAACGACTTGCTGACGCTCGCTACCACCGTGGCGCCGCAGGTGTCGGTAAAGCCGTAATTGCTCGCGCACTGATCGTCCGAAAGGTCGGTGTCGATGTAGCTCAGGCCCCATTTCAGCTCGAACAGCTCGTAGCTGAGTTTGGCTTCCCACTCGCGGTACGAGTCGCTGCCGGTGCCATTTTGCGACCAGTACAGAGGGTCCTTGAAGTCCATGCGGCCATAGCGCAGCAGCAGGCCGACGTCGGCGGGCAGGGTGGTTTCGTAGCCGACGTAGGTGTAGAGGGTGTCTTGGTCTTTGCCGACGATATTGGGCGCATCGTTGGAGTAGTAGGCCGCCGCCTTGAAGCCATAGGCGCTGAGGATGCCGTAGGCCTCGCTCTGGTTGAATTGGCCTTCTTTGGGATAGGCGTATTTGAGGTAGCCCACGTCCAGGCTCACGTCTTCGGTCGCCTGCCAGAACCAGCCGGCGTAGTAGTCCACTTCTTGCCGGGTTTTCAGGCCGAAACCGAAGTCTACATTCGAGGTCCAGACGCCGACGTACAGGCCGCTGCTGTGCAATAGCGTGGCGCCCGCTTGGGCGGCGGGGTCGTTCTGGGTTTGCGAAATGCCACGGGTGCGGTAGTCGCTGGCCAGGGTCAGGTCGACCTGCACGGCGAAGTCGTCGTTCAACGGTATGGCGGCTTGGCTGAGGAGCGGAAACAGGGCGAGGCCTGCGAGCAAAACATGCTTCATGGTGTGATCCCGATGTTGTGGTTTTTATGGGGCGGGGCGAGCGGACAGGTAGGCCGTGCGTGCAGCTTGCCCTCTCCCTAACCCTCTCCCGCACGCGGGAGAGGGGACGATCGCGGTGCTTGAAGCCAGGCGTTCGCGCTGTTCTCCCCTCGCCCGCGCGGGGGAGAGGGCAAGGCGGCGCACGGTTATTGCTCGGCGGCGTACACCTGCTTGCCGGCGAAATACGTCGCCAGCACCTGGGTTTCGCCGAGGGCTTTGGCGTCCACGGTGAACACGTCACGGTCGAGGATGACGAAGTCGGCGGCCTTGCCGGCTTTCAGTGAGCCGATCTGTTTTTCCAGGCCGATGGTCCGCGCCGCGTTGAGGGTGTAGGCGTAGAACATGGTGTCGCGGTCGATGCGTTCGTCGGCGTTGAGCACGCCTTCTACGCCTTCGCGGCTGATGGCTTGGGCGATGGCCAGCCAAGGGCTCGGACTCGACACCGGCCAGTCGCTGGCGCCGGCAATGGTGGCGCCTTGTTTAAGCAGCGAGTGCGCCGGGTATTGGTAGCGGAAGGCAAACGCGCTGACGTAGGGCTTGACCATGCCGATGGTGTATTCGTCGCCAGCGGCCCACAGCAACTGCATGGCGGCGATCACGTTCAGCGGTTTGAAGCGGGCAAATTCTTTCGGATTGACCAGCTGCAAGTGGGTAATCGAATGGGTGATGCCGCTTTGCCGGTCTTTGCGCGCCTGCTCGATGCCGTTCAGCGATTCACGCACCGCGCGGTCGCCGATGGCGTGGATGTGCACCAGCCAGCCGCGGGCGTCGATGGCGCTGACCAGCTCGCCGAAATGCGCCGGATCAATCAACAGCTCGCCGCGTTTTTGCGAGTTGTTGTACGGGTCAATCAAGGCCGCGCTTTGCGCCGGGTATTCGAGCACACCGTCGGCGAAAATCTTGATGCCGGGCAGCGTCAGGTTGGGGATGCCTTGGAATTGGTCATGCACCTTGGCCAGCACATCCAGGTCGCTCGGGCGGCTCTTGCCGTTGGCCACCAGCAGCGCGGCAACGTGGGCCGTCAGCTGGCCTTTTTCTGAAAGGGCTTTGTACACCGGCAACACGCCGACGGATTTTTCCGTGGGCTTCATGGCGAACACGGCTTCGCCGGGTGCGGCGTTGGCGGCGGGGTCCATCCAGGCGGTGATGCCCAGGCTGTTGTTGTAGGTCACGGCGGTTTGCCCAGCCTTGTACATCACCGCGTCGCTTGGCGGCGGCAGCACGGCGGCGGCACGGTCCCAGCCGGCGTCTACCAGAAAGCCGTTGGGTTCGCCGTTGGCGCGTTTGCCCACGGTGTCGGCTTCGGCGGCCGGCAGCTTTTTGATCAGCGCGGCGTCGATGCCGGCGCGCTTGAGCATGGCGGCGTTGATCCAGCCGGTGTGGTGATCGCTGCCCATAAAGGCGATGGGTTGGTCGGCCCATTCGCCAGCGTTGAAGCGTTCGCGCAGGGCTTCGGCCTGTGCCCAGTAGGCCGAGTTCATGCCCGCTACAACGAGCACCGCGCCGTGCCCGGCTTTGCCGTCGGCGCGCCAGCTTTGCAGGCGTTTTTCCAATTCTTCAAGGGGTACGACTTCATCGGCCATATTCGCCGAGGCCATCTCCAGACCGCCGAACACGGCGTGGGAGTGGGCGTCGATCATGCCGGGCATGAGGGCTTTGCCGCCGAGGTCAATGACGGTGGTGGTGCTGTCGGCCAGCGCTTTAATCTCAGCGTCGCTGCCCACTTGCAAAATTTTGCCGTTCTCCACGGCCACAGCTTGCGCCTTGGGCGCGCTGCTTTCGGCGGTGAAGACTTTGCCGTTGAACAACACCAGATCAGCAGCCGCCATCGATTCCATCGAGGAAAAAGCCACCGCCAACGCCAGCAGGTTCGGAATGAACCTTTTCATGGGAAACCCCTTGTATTTATTGGTCTGGTGGCGAGACTAGCGGTTGCGCTTGGCGGGCAGAACGGCTGCGCCGCGCAAAACCCTTTTGCCTGACAGGAAAAACTGTATGGACAAGCTCAGTGCCCTCGGCATGTTTGTGGCCACTGCCGAACACGGCAGTTTCAGCCGTGCGGCCGAGCAGTTAGGCAAAACGCCGTCGGCGCTGACCAAGGCCGTCAGTCACTTGGAAGCCGAATTGGGCAGCCGCCTGTTCGAGCGCAGCACGCGGCGCACGGTACTGACCGAAGCAGGGCGGTTGTACTTGGAAACAGCACGGCAAGTGCTGCAGCGCCTGCATGAAGTGGGTGAGGAAATTGGCCAGTTGCAACACGGGCTGCACGGCAATTTACGCATCACCGCGCCGCTGGCGTTTGGGCGCGCGTTTCTTGATGAAGTGTGCGCAGGCTTTCTTGCGGTGTACCCGCAACTGACCCTGCACATCGATTTGTGCGATGCCTTTGTCGACCTTGTGGAAAGCGGCTATGACCTGGCGTTGCGTGAAGGCCACAGCGATTTGCCCGGCCTGATTGCCCGCCGTGTGGGGCGCAATCGCATTTTTATCTGTGCCAGCCCGGCCTACCTGGAACGCCATCCCGAGCCGCTGACGCCGAGCAGCGTCAGTGAGCACCAATGGCTGGTGTATCAGCACCCGGCGCTGGACAAGCATCAATGGTTTGTCGAGCGCGACGGCCAGCGCCTGACCCTGGCGCACCCAACCAATACGCGGCTGCGCAGCGACAACTATGACCTGTTGTTGGCCAGCGCCCTGGCCGGCGCCGGCCTGCTGCATACGCCGGAATGGAGCGTGGTGCCGTACCTGGCCGAGGGCCGTTTGGTACGCGTGATGGCGGATTACGACATCGATCCCGACGCCTTCGGCCCGCACATTCTGGCGGTGTACCCCAGCCACCGCCGCGCCACCGGCAAGGTGCAGGCGTTTATTGATTTTCTCGCTGCGTTTCTGGCCCAGCGTGGGTTGGATGGAACGGCTTAGAAGAAGCGAGTGACGCTGACTTTGGCGTTGCGGCCTTGGCTGCGCACGCTGTCGCCGCTCAGTTGCGGGATGTAGTCCTTGTTGAAAATGTTGTCGACGGTGAGATTTACCTCGGTGCCTTTCAATCCGCGCTGGCGCGGTTTCCAGTTGGCGAATACACCGAACACGGCGTAGCTGTCGTTCTGCGCCTCGTCGTAGGCGGAGTCGCTGGTCCAGTCGTCGCTGGGTACGCGGTCGGTTTTACGCACGTACTCGGCTTGCCAGCCCACTTGCATATCCAGCGGCACGATCTTCGCGCCGAGGGTGCCGTTCCATTTTGGTGATGGAATATCGCGCGCCCATACGTCCGGGCCCCAAGGGTTGAGGTAGGCACCGTCGTGTTTGCCGGTCATCCACGAATAGCTCAGCGAGCCGAACACCCAGGTGGAGTCGTAGAAGCTTTCGACCTCGAAGCCCTTGATGGTCGAGCCATTGATATTGCGGTAAATCGGCCGGTTGCCGGCGCCGCAGCGGGCGGTCAGGGAGCCGCCGTTGATGGACTGGTTTTCACAGTCGATGCCGAGGTTTTTGAAAATCTCGTCTTTGATTTCGTTGCGAAACACGGTGGTGCGCACTTGCAGGTTGTCGGCGCGGCCGATGTCGAACGACAGCACGGTGCCGGCACGCAAAGCGGTGATGCGCTCGGGGTCCAAATCACGGCTGGTGCGGTTGCGGGTGCTGGTGGCGCTTTGCACTTCGTACTGTTCGTCGAT
Source organism: Pseudomonas sp. AC136 (assembly GCF_979258585.1). Lineage (NCBI taxonomy): Bacteria > Pseudomonadati > Pseudomonadota > Gammaproteobacteria > Pseudomonadales > Pseudomonadaceae > Pseudomonas > Pseudomonas sp. AC136. The sequence goes on along the minus strand of NZ_OZ409865.1, from coordinate 954,401 downwards.
CACCGGCGCGCGCCAGGTTTTGCTGTAGTCGGCGAAGAAGCCCACCTGCGGCAGCGGCGCCCAGAATAATGACAGGCGCGGCGACCAGCCGCTGTAGGTCTGGCTGCTGTAGTCGTGGACGCCTGGCGTGTTGTACAGCGGCGCCAGGTTCTTTTTACCGTCGTTGCGCACTTGGTCGAAGCGCAGCGATGGCGTGAGGGTCAGGTCGCCCAGGGTGATGGCGTCTTTGATGTAGTGACCCTGGCTGTCGACTTCGCCGCGCGGCATAAAACCCGGCTGGTAGTAGCCGTAGTTGTACTGCGGTCGGTTGTAGGTGCTGCCGGGCATGTACATCAGGGTGTCGCGTTTGTGCTTGCGCAGTTGGCTGCCAACCGTGACGGCGTGGGCCAGCGGGCCGGTGTCGAACAGGCTGGTATTGCGCAGTTCGATGACATCGTCGCGGTACGAGGTGTCCATCTTTCGGCCACCCGTGGCGGGCTGGTAGAAGGCGTTTTCGCCGCGCTCGTCGGTCTGCTCGGTTTTGGAGTGCGAGTAGCTCAGCTCCAGGTCCACCAACGGGTTGTCCAGCGGCTGGTATTCGTACTTGGCCGACCAGGTGGTGTCGACCGTGGTGCGGTCGGCGAGCAAACGGCGCAGGGCACCTTCATAACCGTACAGGCGGATGTTGGTGGCGATTGGCGGCGTGGGGTAGCTGTTGGAGGAAAACGGCGTCATGCGCTCGCTGTTCGAGCGGGTGTAAGACAGGCCCAGGCTGTGCTCATCGTTGGGGTGCAAGTTGAGTTTGAACAGTTCGGCGTCCAGGTCTTGCGCGGAGTTGGGCAAGCGCTTGGGGTTGATCGGGTAGCGGTTATCCGGGTCGGGACGTTGATCGGCGAGCTTGAGGTCGCCGCCGTCGCGCTTGGTGTAATACACCAGCGCGTCGATCATGCCGTCTTCGGTACGGCCATACGTCGCACCGGTGTAGATCTGCTGATGATCGTTGCTGCTGTAGCCGTACTTGAGCATGGCGCCGGTGTCGCGGCCTTGTTCGAGCAGGTCGGGAGCGTCCTTGGTGGTCATGTTCACCGTGCCGCCGAAGCCGCCGTTGCCAGTGAAGGGCGAGTGCGGGCCTTTTTCCACTTCGATGCTCTTGATCAGCTCCGGCTCGATGAAAATGGTGCCTTGCTGGTAGCGCTCAAAGCCGGATTTGGGCGCGCCATTGAGGGTTAACGGCACGTCTTCGGCATCGCCCATGCCCCAGATATTCAAGGTTTGGCCGCCCGGCTTTGGCGAGCCGCCGGCGGTGACGCCCGGCAAGGTGGAAAGCAGGCTGCCAATGTTGTTGGGCTGGCGGCGGTCGATCTCAACCTGGCTTAACGTGGAACGGCCGACTGTCGCCGAATCCACCTGCGCGCCGTCGCCGACAATACTCAACGCGCCGAGGCTGATGCCCTGTTCCGTGGCCGGTACTTCGCTGGCGCGCACCACGTAGGTGTTATCGACCTTCACCAGGGTAAACGCGCTGCCGCGTAGCAATTGGCGAATGGCCTCGTCGGGGCTGAATTGGCCGCTAAGGGCCGGCGCCTGCACGTTGCGCAGCACAGTTTCGTCGAACAGCAACTGCGCCTGGGTTTGTTGCGCCACTTGGCTAAGGGAGACGGCCAGCGGCTGGGCGGGCAGGTTCAGGCTGAATGTCTGCGCCTGGGCTTGCAGGCTGAAGGCCACGCACAAGGCCAGCAGCGATGGGCGGGCGTAGCGGCTTTGGACGTAGTGGTGCACGCGAAACATGACTTCCCCCAAGGTGGCAATTGCCGAAAATTGGCCTGCACGGACGATGCAGACGGTAGGAAGACGCGGCACGGAGCAAAACCCTCATATGCAAATAACAAATATTCGCATCTATTTTTTTCGTGGCTCGATCTTGGCGCGTCCGTCGCCAAGAATCACCGTTCTCACCGGCAGCAAGGCCGGCAGCGCGCGCAGCAGAGCGTCCGGGTCGTTGACGTCCAGACTGCCGGACACCGTGTAGTTGGCTAACGCCGGATCGCTTAACTGCACCGGCTGGTCGCGGTACAGCGCCAACTCGTCGATCAGGCTGGCGAGGTCGCGGTTGCGAAACACCAAATGGCCACTGCGCCAATCGGCGACCTGGCTGGCATCGAGCAGCGTTTGCTGCACGCGGCCGCTGCGGTAGTCGTAACTGGCGCGCTGCTGGGCACTGAGCAGCGTGGGCGTGGCATCGGCCGTCGGGATCAGCGCAACCTGGCCATGGGCGACGGTCACCACCAACTGCCGCTGGCCGCGCCGCACGTCAAAGCCGGTGCCCACCACGCGCACCTGCGCTTCGCCGGAGTGCACCCAGAGCGGCCGTTCTTTGTCGGGCGCCACCTCGATATACAACTGACCCTGGAGCAGATGGATGTCGCGACGGTGGGCGGTGAAATCGATGCTCAGCCGGGTATTGGCGTTGACGAATAACGTACTGCCATCGGGCAATTGAACATCACGAACGCCCTTGGCCTGCGCCGCAATGTGTTGGCTGAACACGGTGTGTGGCGCGCCGAGGGTCATGGCCAGCAGGGCACAGAGCAGCGCGGCGGCAACGGCCAGCGCCGGCCGCCAGCCACGTCGACGACGGGCTGGGCGAAGCGCCGGCGCGCCGCGCAGTTCGCCCAGCTCAGCCCACAGGGCTTCGAACTCGGCATAGGCGCGGGCATGTGCCGGTTCGGCCAGCCACTGGGCGAAGGCTTGCGGGTCGGGGTTGCTGCCTCGGTTACGGCTGAACCACTCGGCGGCCTGGGCGTCGATGCTGTCGTCGCCCAGGTTGTCGACGGGCGCGTTCACTGCGCCGGCTCCTGAGCGTGGTCCTGTTCCAGCCGGCGCTTGCAATGCAGCAGGGCGAAGGCGATGTGTTTTTCCACCATGCTTACGGAAATTCCCATGCGGTCGGCGATCTGCGCCTGACTCAAGCCATCAAAGCGATGCAGCATAAGGGCTTCGCGGCGCCGCGGCGAGAGTTCGTCCAGCACGCTGCTGAGGCGTTCCAGATGTTGCTGCTGCTGGGCGCGGGCAAGCGGCTCGTTGCTGTGCAGGGGCGTCACGTGCACCTCGACCTCGCTGGGTTGCGCGCTGTGCTCGGCAAATACGGAATGCCGCACCTTCTGTTTACGCCAATGATCGCGCAGTAAATTGCGCGCCATTTGAAATAGAAAGGCGCGCGGTTGCTCGACGCTGGCCTGGTCGCGATAGCCCAACCATTGGGTGAATACGTCCTGGGTCATGTCGGCCGCATCACTGGCGTTATCTGTGCGTTTGCGCAGGTAATGCAGGATGTCCGCATAGAAGCTGCGATACGTGTGCGCGTCTTCAGGGTCGGGGTGGCGGCGAGACATGAGCGTCCTTTTCGGTAAGCGGCAGAGCAGGGCGCGGCGATGTTATCGAGAATGGTTAGCATTTGTCTCGTGCGAAATGTGTTTCGGTGAAATTCTCTGTTTCGTACAAATGACTTTCTTGCCGCGCCGCTTTCTCTTGTTGCGGCATCTGGCTAAGCTCGGCGTTCGTTGCCGCTTTCGTTGCCGCTTGCAAACGCAGCCGACCTTCACCTGCCGACCTTCACTGCCGAGAGTTTCTTATGCCCCAGCAATGGCCCGCCGCCGATATCGCCCGGTTGATCCTCGACGGCTTCGATGACTATCGCGAGCACTTCAAACAGATCACCGACGGCGCCCGCGCTCGCTTCGAACAGGCGCAATGGCAGGAAATTCAGCAGGCCTCGGCGGCGCGCATCAATTTGTACGAAGAGAAAGTGCACGAAGTCAGCCTGCGCTTGCGCCAGGCCCACGCCGATGAGGTGCTGCTCGACGTGCACCTGTGGCCGCTGGTGAAAAGCGCTTACATCAACCTGATCGACAGCCGCTTCGACGACGAACTGGCCGAAACCTGGTTCAACTCGATTTTCTGTGGCCTGTTCAGTCACGACCTGATCAGCGACGGCTGCATGTTTATTCACACCACGCGGCCTTCCTTGCGTAGCCACGAACGCGGGGCGCAGACCCGCACCTACATGCCGCAAGTGAACCTGGCCGGCATGCTTGAGCAGGTGTTCACCGACTACCAATTCAGCGTGCCCTACGAAGACTTGAACCGTGACCTGGCGCGCCTGGAAGGCCAACTGCGGGCCAACCTGCCGGACTGGGTGTGCAAAGACCCGGAGCTGTGCATCGAGCTGTTTTCTTCGGTGCTGTACCGCAACAAAGGTGCCTACCTGGTGGGGCGCATTTACACCCGCGACGAACAGTGGCCGCTGGTGATCCCGCTTCTGCACCGCGAGGAGCGCGGTATTCAGATTGACGCGCTGATTACCGATGAAGCGGAAGTGTCGATCATCTTCTCCTTCACCCGTTCGTACTTCATGGTCGATGTGGCGATTCCCGCCGAGTTTGTCGGCTTTCTCAAACGCATTCTGCCGGGCAAGCACGTCGCCGAGCTGTACACCTCGATTGGCTTTTACAAACACGGCAAGTCCGAGTTTTACCGCGCGCTGATCAACCACCTGGCCAACACCGATGACCGTTTCATCATGGCGCCCGGTGTGCGCGGCATGGTCATGAGCGTGTTCACGCTGCCGGGCTTCAACACCGTATTCAAAATCATCAAAGACAAATTCTCGCCGTCGAAAAACGTCGACCGCGCCACGGTGATCGAGAAGTACCGCATGGTGAAAAGCGTCGACCGGGTAGGGCGCATGGCCGACACCCAGGAATTCGCCGACTTCCGTTTTCCCAAGTCCAAATTCGACCCGGAGTGCCTGGCCGAGCTGTTGGAAGTGGCACCGTCCACTGTCGAGCTGGAAGGCGAAACCGTGCTGGTGCGCCACTGCTGGACTGAACGGCGTATGACGCCGCTGAACATCTACCTCGAACACGCCAACGAAGCCCAGGTGCTCGAAGCGCTGGAAGACTACGGCCTGGCCATCAAGCAACTGGCAGCGGCGAATATCTTCCCCGGCGACATGCTGCTGAAAAACTTCGGCGTCACCCGTCATGGGCGCGTGGTGTTTTACGACTACGACGAAATTTGCGCCCTCACCGAAGCCAACTTCCGCGTCATTCCGCCACCGCGTTATCCCGAAGACGAGATGTCCTCCGAGCCGTGGTATTCGATCGGGCCGCTGGACGTATTCCCAGAGGAGTTCCCGCCGTTCCTGTTCGCCGACATGCGCCAGCGCAAGCTGTTCAGCGAGCTGCATGGCGACCTGTACAAAGCGGACTACTGGAAAAGCCTTCAGGACGCGATTCGCGCCGGCAAGGTGATCGACGTGTTCCCGTATCGGCGCAAAGAGCAACTGAACTGACTGCCCATGGCAGAGGCGATTTTCTCCCGCTCCTCGTGGCTTAACTCGCTGCATATGTCGACGCTCACCGTGAGCCTGTTGCAGGCCCACGGGCACGCCGCCGAGACCGTGCTCGAGGGCAGCGGCATTTCCACCGACGACCTGCGCGGCATGAAACGCCTGATCGGGCCCAGCCAGGAACAGCAGGTGTTCGCCAACGCCCTGCGCCTAAGTCCGCTGCCGGCACTGGGCCTGCAACTGGGCGTGCGCACCCGTATTTCTGCCTATGGTTTGCTCGGTTACGCGCTGCTTTCGGCGCCGACCTTTGGGCAAGCGCTGCGCATTGGCCTGAGTTACCCGGTGCTGCTGGGCACTTACTTCAACCTCAGCCTGGTGCGCGAAGGCGACGTCGCCTGGTTGGTGGCCACCGGTTATGGCGAAGACGAAGCGCTGCGGCCGTTCAACGTCGAGCTGTGCCTGGCTTCGCTGAACGTGGTGTGCGCCGACCTGCTCGGCCAGCCGTTGCCGCTGGAGGCCGTGCAGTTTGACTACGGCGACACGCCTGAACGGCGTCAGGCCTACCGCGACTGTTTTGCCTGTGCGCTGCACTTCGACCAACCGCGTAACGCCATCGGTTTCGCGGCCCACTGGCTTGATGCAGCGCTGCCGCTGGCCGACCCGATCACCCACCAGGAAATGCTCGACCAATGCCGCCGGCAGAACGCCGAACTGGCCGCCAGCCGCGCCTGGCTGGAGCGTGTGCGCGAGCTGCTGGCCGAGCGCTTGCAGCAACCGCCGAATCTCGACGAACTGGCGCGGCACATGAACTGCTCGGCCCGCAGCCTGCGGCGCTATTTGCAGCAACAACACACCAGCTACCAGCAACTGCTCGACGAGCTGCGCTTCAGTCGCGCCAAAGAGCTGCTGCAACAGGGCGATCTGCCCATCTACCGCATCGCCGAATTGCTCGGCTTCAGCGAAACCGCAGGGTTACGCCATGCGTTCCAGCGCTGGAGCGGGCAGCCGCCGAGTTATTTTCGCGTGTAGTTCTGGGCGCTTTCTTTTCCAGGAATCGAGGCTAAAGCCTCTCCTACAGGGAACCGAAGCCGTCCTGTAGGAGAGGCTTCAGCCTCGAGCTTGTGATCTTTATTCGGCCAACCAGATTGGCCATTTCGATCCCCTTTTGGCCACTGCCAGCGTTCTCGCCAGCGCGGTCGCGTGCCCACAATGAAGGCACAAGAACACTGATGAGGTAGTGCCCATGTTGACCGTGTACAGCGACGATCACCGTCTTCACCATGGCCAGTCGGAACTGGTCGATGGCCAGCTGCAGCCCTGTTTCGAAATGCCTAGCCGTGCCGACACGGTGCTGGCGCGGGTGCAGCAGCAACAGTTAGGTGAGGTGATTGCGCCCAAGGATTTCGGCCTGTCGCCGATAGCGCGTGTTCACGACGCGGCCTACCTGACTTTTCTACAAAACGCCTGGGCGCGCTGGGCGGCAGAAGGGCACAGCTGCGACCTGCTGCCCTCGACCTTTCCCGGTCGCCGCCTGCGCCGCGACGGCCCGATTCCCCGCGCGCTGATCGGCGAGCTGGGGCATTACTGCTTCGATACCGAAGCGCCGATTACCGCCGGAACGTGGCAAGCCATTTACAGCTCCGCACAAGTTGCACTCACCGCCCAGGACCACATGCGCCAAGGCGCGCGTACCGCCTTTGCGCTGTGCCGCCCGCCGGGCCATCACGCGGGTAGCGACTTTATGGGCGGCTACTGCTTCCTCAATAACGTCGCCATCGCCAGCCAGGCGTTTCTCGACCAGGGCGTCAAGCGCGTGGCGATTCTTGACGTCGACTACCACCACGGCAACGGCACGCAAGAGCTGTTCTACAAGCGCGGCGATGTGCTGTTCGCCTCCATCCACGGCGACCCGCTGGACGAATACCCGTACTTCCTCGGCAACGCCGATGAAACCGGCGAAGGCGAGGGCGCCGGCTGCAACCACAACTACCCGCTGGCGCTCGGCAGCGGCTGGGCGCAATGGAGCGCGGCGCTGGACGACGCCTGCGAGAAAATCGCCGCCTATGCACCCGACGTGCTGGTGGTTTCCCTGGGCGTAGACACCTACAAAGACGACCCCATTTCCCAGTTCAAACTCGACTCGCCGGACTACCTGACCATGGGCAAGCGCATCGCCGCCCTCGGCCTGCCGACGTTGTTTGTGATGGAAGGCGGTTATGCGGTGGACGCCATCGGCGTGAATGCCGTGAACGTGCTGCAAGGTTTTGAAGAGGAGGCTGCCCATGCGCCGGAATAAATTGCTCAGCCTGGTCGCCAGTGCCAGCCTGCTGGCCAGCGCCACACTGATGGCGGCAGAGCCGGTGGTGCGAATCTACAACTGGTTCGACTACATCGGTCCGGACACCCTCAAAGGCTTCAAACAGGAAACCGGCATCGAACCCAAGTACGACGTTTACGACAGCAACGAAGTGCTCGAAGCCAAACTGCTTTCCGGCCATTCCGGCTACGACCTGGTGGTGCCCAGCGATAGTTTCTTGCCCAACTACATGAAGGCGCAGGTGTTCCAGAAACTCGACAAGAGCAAGCTGCCGAACTGGAAAAACCTCAACCCGGAATTGCTCAAGGTGCTGGCCGCCAAAGACCCCGGCAACCAGTACGTGGTGCCGTACATGTGGGGCACCAACGGCATCGCCTATAACGTCGACAAGGTCAAAGCCATTCTTGGCGACGACGCGCCGCTGGATTCGTGGGACTTGCTGTTCAACCCGGAAATTCTCGCCAAGCTCAAACAGTGCGGCGTGGCCTACCTGGATGCGCCGACGGAAGTGATTCCTGAAGTGCTGCAATACCTTGGCCTGTCGCCCAACAGCCACAACCCCGAAGACTACAAAAAGGCCGAAGCGCACCTGAACAAACTGCGCCCGTCGATTACCTACTTCAGCTCGTCGAAGTTCGTCACCGACCTGGCCAACGGCGACATCTGCGTAGCGCTGGCCTGGTCGGGCGGCGCCATGCAAGCGGCGGCGCGGGCGGAGGAGGCGAAGAACGGCATCAAGATCGAATACCGCATCCCCAAAGAAGGCACCGCTGCCTGGTTCGACGTGCTCGCCATTCCCCGCGACGCGCAGAACCTCGACGAGGTACACGCCTTCATCAACTACCTGCTGCGCCCCGACGTGGTGGCGCCAGTTTCGGATTACGTGGCCTACGCCAACCCGAACAAGGCCGCCGACGACTTGATCAGCCCGGCGCTGCGCAATAACCCCAACGTGTATCCGTCGGCTGAGATGCAGGCGAAGTTGTACAGCGTGGAGATGCTGCCGCCGGCGTTGGAACGGTTGCGGACGCGGACGTGGACGAAGGTTAAGACGGGCAAATAGGGGGCTTTTGGAATAGGTGATCGACGCAACATTCTGGATCCCCGCGTTCGCGAGGATGACGGAGGTCTATGCAAAAACTTCCGTCATCCTCGCGAAGGCGGGGATCCAGAATTTCGGAGGAAACACCGCTCGCTCCACAAACCGAATCTAACCTGCCCCTTGATCCCACCCCGCCCACTAAGCCACGCTTCAACCTCCCCAATCCCACCCGGAACCAACCGTGGTCCTACTCAACTGCGACATGGGCGAAAGCTTCGGCGCCTGGTCCATGGGCCTTGACGCCGAGGTCATGCCCTTTATCGATTGCGCCAACATTGCCTGCGGTTTCCACGCCGGCGATCCCGGCACCATGCGCGCCACCGTGGCCTTGGCGCTGGAGCACAAGGTGCGCATCGGCGCGCACCCGGCGTACCCCGATCTGGTCGGCTTCGGTCGCCGCTCCATGGCCTGTTCCTCGCAAGAAGTCATCGACCTGCTGCACTACCAGATCGGCGCATTGGCGGGCGTCTGCCGTGGGCAAGGCGGGCAGGTGGAGTACGTGAAACCGCACGGTGCGCTGTACAACGACATGATGAAAAACCCGGCGCTGCTGCGCGCGGTATTCCAGGCCGTGGCCAATTATGGCGACGGCCTGCGCCTGATGCTCATGGCGCGTGCCGACAACACGGCGGCCGAGGCGCTGGCCGCTGAGTTCGATGTGCCGCTGTGGTTCGAAGCGTTCAGCGACCGCGCCTACGACGGCGCCGGCCATCTTGTGTCGCGCCAGCTGCCGGGCGCGGTGCACCACGACCCCGAGCGCATCGTCGCCCAGGCGCTGGATCTGGCGCAGGGCAAACCGTTGCTGGCGAGCGACGGCAGCGCTCTGCAATTGCACGTCGACAGCCTTTGCGTACATGGCGACAACACAGCCTCGGTGGCGGCGGTGCGGCGTATTCGCGAGTCGTTGGACGCGTTGAAATCGGTATGAAACCAAAGGTCGAAGCGGTGGCGGTCGATTGCCTGATGCTGCGGCTCTTCGACGACATCAACGAAGCCCACATGCCCTGGCTGATCGCCGCCGCCCAGCGTTTGCGCGCGGTGTTTGGCGATTCGCTGAGCGACCTGGTGCCCTCGTACACCACGTTAATGCTGCATTACGACGTGCTGCGCATTGACGGCGCCCAGGCCCGCACATTGATTAACGATGCCCTGCGCGACTTGCAGCCGGCCGATGAAAACAGCGGGCGCAGCCATGCGTTGCCGGTGTGGTACGACCCGCAGGTCGGGCCGGAATTAACGCGGTTGGCGCGGCGCAGTGGCCTGTCGGTCAGCCAGGTTATTGCGCTGCACAGCGGTCACGCCTACCGCGTATTCGCCCTCGGTTTCGCGCCCGGTTTCGCTTACATGGGCCTGGTCGACCCGCAACTGGCAGCGCCGCGTCTGGACACGCCACGGCCGCGTGTTCCCCGAGGCAGCGTGGCGTTGGCGGAGCGCCAGACCGCGACGTATCCGCAGGTGTCGCCCGGCGGGTGGAATGTACTGGGACGCACGCCGGTGGCGCTGTTTGATCGCGCCCTGGACGGCTACAGCCTGTTGCAACCTGGCGACCGCGTGCAGTTTGTGCCGGTGGAGCGCGCCGAGTTCCTGCGCTTGGGCGGCGACGATACGGCGCTTGAGGCCTTGCCATGAGCCACGCAACGGTAGAACAGAGCACGCCGCTGGTGCAGCTGCAGGACGGCGGCCGCTTCGGCGTTCGTCATTTGGGCGTAACCCAGGGCGGTGCGGCGGATTGGCTGTCGATGCGTTGGGCCAATTGGCTGCTGGGCAATGACTTAAACGCGGCGGTGGTGGAAGTCACCTTGGGCGGCTTTGCCGTGCTGATGGAGCACGACGGTTGCCTGGCCCTGACCGGCGCCGACCTGGGCGCCACGCTGGACGGCGAGCCGTTGCCGCCTTGGCGCAGCTTCAGCGTGCGCGCCGGGCAACGGCTGCACTTCAATACGCCGCGTCAGGGCATCCGCGCTTACCTGGCGGCGCCGGGCGGCTTCGATTGCGCGCCGACACTCGGCAGTGCCAGCACGGTGAGCCGCGAGGGATTTGGCGGGTTGCATGGCGACGGCACGGCGCTGGTCCGTGGCGATACCTTGACGTGGAACGGGCCGACCGTGGCGCCTCGGCAGTTGCCTGAACAGCACATTCCCGTGTTGAGTCTGGAGCAGCCGCTGGAACTGATGCTCGGTGCGCAACTGGGCGAGTTCAGCGGCCAGGCGCTGTTCGATTTATTCAATGCCAACTGGCACCTCGACACCCGCGCCGACCGCATGGGCATTCGCTTGCTGGGCCCGACGCTTGGCTACCAAGGCGCTGGGTTGATTTCCGAAGGCATCCCGCTGGGCGCCGTTCAGGTGCCGCCAGACGGGCAGCCAATTGTGCTGCTCAACGACCGGCAAACCATCGGCGGCTATCCACGCGTAGGCGCGCTCACACCGCTGGCGCTGGCGCGTCTGGCGCAAGCGCAACCCGGTGACAGCGTGCGTTTCAAACCGGTTGTCCAGCACGTTGCCGAGCGCGAATACGTGCAGCTGCTCAAACGCTTGAGCACCCCGGCTTAAGCCGGTACCAGATCGAAGCCGGTGGTTCCCAGGCGCTCGCCGTTCACCAGCACGTGCACGGCGTGATGCCCCATGTAGTGTTTGCGCGTAGTCAGCTCGCGCATCTGTTGCGCGCGTGACAACACCACGCTGGCACCGCCGGGCAAGTCGAAGGTTTTCAGCTTGAACACTTTGCTGGCGGTTTTGCCGGAGGCTTTGACGTAGTCGATGGCGTAGTCCACCACCAGGCGCTGGGACTGCGCGCTCGTGGAGGTGAGCGTGAACGCCAACGTCATGCTGTGGCCCAGCGGCACGGTTTCGGGGCTGACGCTCAGTGCGGTCAACGCCACTTGCGCCGGTTCGCCGGCACCGAGCACCGCCAGCGCGCGGCGGTCGCCAGCCTTGATCAGCGTGCGCAGGGCATGGCGGGCAATCCAGGCGGTGCGCGGCTGGTGCAGCGGCCAGGCTTCTATTTGGTCGAGCAACGTGTCGGGGTGGTCTTTGCTGATGTCGTTTAAATGGTTGGCCACCGATTTGCGCACATACAGGCTGGGGTCGTCGTTCAGCGCCTGCAGAATCGGCCAGGCGCGCCACGGTTCGGCCTGCATTTGCGGCAGCCTGAACGACCACGGTAAACGCGGGCGGCTGCCTTCGCTGGCGAGGCGGCGCACGTGTTCGTTGCTGTCGAACGCCCAGTCGCTCATCAGCGCCAGGCTGCGCTCAAGGTCTTGCAGCAAGAAATGGCGGATGGCGAATTCGGACGAGCCGAAGCAGGTGAAATACTTGAGCGCCTGCATCGACAGTTCGAACTGGTCACGCCCGTAGACGGCGACGTATTGCGGCAAGCACATGCTCACGAAGCCGCTGTTCAAACGCGGCGCCAGCTCTTTGAGAAGGCCCAGCGCCGTGGCGAAGTCGGCGGGCAGAGTGGCGTGCAAACTGTCACTGACCCGCGCCATGCGCTGCATCACTGACAAATTATCGAGGCCGTCTGTGGCCAGCGTCAGGAATTGTTTGCGGTCGAACGCCGGGTAGACCGCTGCGGTTTGCTCGGCGATGTGGTGCAGTCGGTCGCGGTTGAAAATTTCCTTGAGGGCGGGGGCGCTGGTTTGCGTGGTGCTCATGGCTGACCTGGGGAAGATTGCTGTCAGGGAAGTCTACCGGCTGGGTAGGACATACCGTATATCGGCAAAGCGCTACTTTTCCCGCTCCGACAGGGCCTGGGAAGTGGCGCGGTGCCAGTGTTAGTGCCACTCTCAGCGTGTAGCCCGGCCGATGTGGCGGACTACAAAAGAGTAACGTGACGTTGCCATCAATCAATCGGACCGGATATCCATCGGAATAGGCTGCTATAAACGTAAGCAGATTCTGAAAAACTTCCTGATAAGCCAACGTGACTGTTTAGGCTTGAGTTCCGAGGAGACGGCCGCACTTAACAGGCGACCGCCCACTCGCTGTTTAGAGAGGAACAAACGATGAAAATGTGGCTGCGTACTTTGGCCTGGAAACTGTCCGTCCTGTTGGGCACCGCCCGGCTGCAACCCATCCCGATTCCAACCGAGGAACAGCAACGCCGGATGGCTGCGCAGCGCCGCAGACGTTAATCGACGTTGCGATTCCAGCCTGGCCGTGTAAACGCCGGGCTGGCCGATTATGTCCCCCGGCGTGGCGCTTTTCGTGACTCCTGGGCGTTCTGGCCGGTGCTAGCATCCTCGGACTTTTCCGGGGAGCAGTGCATTCGATGGAGCGTCTGATTCAGGCCAATGGCCAAGCGCATTACGGCATTTTTCCCCACGCGGTGGATGAGGTTAACTACCGCGACTTCGACTTCCGCTCGCCGATGGGCCGCCGTCTCGGCGCCTTGGCCAAGTGGCGACGCTTCCACCAATTCCAATATTTCGGCGTCATCAGCGACCAGCTGATTGGCGGCTGCGCGCTCGCCAACTTGAGCCTGGCCGGCATCGGTTTCGTCTACCTGTACCACCCAGCGAGCGGGCGCATGATCGAGCGCCAGTTCAAGTTGCCGCTGGGCATCGGCAGCCAATTTTCCCAACACCCCAATGACGGCGTTTGTGAGCTGCACAGCGGCAAAAATCTGCTGCGCCTGGAAAACAGTGGCAGCGAAAAACGCCTGTGGGTTGAGCTGGATGACGGCACGCGCATAGACGCGCGTTTCAACGAACACGAGCCGCCGTTCCAACCGATGTGCCTGAACACTCCAACGGCCAGCAACGGCTGGGTGTATGCGCAAAAAGTCGCGGGCGTGCGCTGCGCGGGCAATGTAAACAGCGCGCTGGGCAATTTCGACCTCGGCGCCATCGACGCCTTTGCTCATCACGATTGGTCGGCCGGCTATATGCGCCCGGAAACGTGCTGGAATTGGGCCTGCCTGTCGGGGCAGGCGAGGGCGCAGCGCGTAGGGTTGAATCTGTCGTGCGGGGTGAACGAAACCAGCTTCACCGAGAACTGTTTCTGGCTGGACGGCGAACTGATCAAGGTCGACACCGTGCGTTTTGACTTCGATCGGCAAGACCCAATGAAGCCTTGGCGCATTAAGTCCTTTGACGGCCAGGTCGACCTGCATTTCGAAGCGCGCGGCCTGCATAAAGAGCGGCTGAACTTGGGAATTATCGCCAGTAACTTCAAGCAAATTTTCGGACAATTCCGAGGCGAGCTGCGGCCAAAAGGTCGGCCAGTACTGGCAATCAATGACCTGTGGGGCTTTGTTGAAGACCAATACGTGAAGTGGTAACTGCGACAATTTCGCCTGCACGAAGCGACTATGTCTTACAACTCAACGTCTTCCACTTTACCGAGGGTTATGGTTAGCTGGCTAATTATTAGTTTTAGCTATGACCACGAGCGTTTTCTTATGCCCCACACAGATCAACACCGTTTTGGTATGCAATTGGCCCAACTGTCGCGCTCGTGGCGCGGTGAGTTGGACCGCCGTCTGGCCGGGCTGGGTTTGTCTCAGGCGCGCTGGTTGGTGTTGCTGCACCTGGCCCGTTTCCGCGATGAATTGCCCACTCAGCGTGAGTTGGCGCAAAGCGTTGGGGTAGAAGGCCCGACTTTGGCGCGTTTGCTCGACAGCCTGGAAACCCAGGGCTTGGTGCGCCGTCAGGCAGTGGTTGAAGACCGCCGCGCGAAAAAGATCAGCCTCGACGATTCGGCCCGGCCATTGATTGAGCAGATTGAGGCGATATCTACGCAACTGCGTAAGGAGTTGTTTGACGGCATCGACGAAGACGAACTTCGCCGCTGTCAGTTAGTTCACGCGCGCATCCTCAGTAACCTCGAAAAGCGTTAAGGCCGGCGCAAACGGGGAGGGCTGCAATGGCTTTCCCCTGTAGCCAAAACCTCTTTTGTAGGGCTTTTGACACTGGCGTCCTACGTCGCTAAGTGCATCTTTTCTTTGCCATTTATTTGACTGTTTTTCCCCTGTTTTGCGTATCATGGCCAAATGCCGGGATAACTGCGTCACAAATAAAGGAATCGTGACCATACTCTTAGGCAGGGGCTTACATGGATGTCTCTCCCTTCTTCAGTCTTTTGCTAAACCTTTTGTTAGCACCACAACGTTGGAACTGCGCCGATAGGTGCGCTGTGGTGTGAACATGGAGCAGTACTTTCCGGGAGGCGTCGATGGTGCAGGTTCGACATTTATTACTTGGCTTGGCCTCCGGCTCGGTTTTGTATTCGGGGTTGGCGTCAGCCTTGGGCTTGGGCGACATCACCTTGCATTCGGCGCTTAACCAGCCCCTGGAAGCCGATATCGAACTGCTGGAAGTGGGCGACCTCAGCGCCGCTGACATGAAGGTGCACCTGGCGCCCGATGCCGTTTTCGCCCGTTCCGGTGTCGACCGCATCTACTTCCTCAACGACCTGCGCTTCACGCCGTTACTACGTGGCGGCAAAAGTGTGATTCGCGTGGTGTCGAGCAAGCCGGTGCGCGAGCCCTACCTGAATTTCATCGTCGAATTGGCGCGGCCCAACGGCCAGTTGTTCCGCGAATACACGCTGTTGCTCGATCCACCCAATTCCTCCGCCTATAACGCAGTGGCTGCTACGCCAGCGGCGACCTCAGCCAAACCTGCCACGCGTTCCACGGCTGGCGCACCCGCTGCGGCGAAGCCAAAAACCGCGCCGCCGCCGGCCGCACTCGGCAAGCGCTATGTGGTGGCCCGAGGCGACAACCTGTGGACCATCACCGCCCGGCTGCGCGCCCAAGGCAGCAAGGCGTCGCAACAGCAGTTGATGGATGAAATCCACGCGCTGAACCCGAAGGTATTCACCGGCGACGACACCAGTCGCCTGCAAGTAGGCGATAGCTTGCTGCTGCCGGACACGGCTCCCGCAACGGCCACTGCATCGACCCCGGCTAACGCGTCTGGCCCGGCTTCCAACGTCGGCGCTGCCAGCGATGCCGAGGCGCCGCCGACCCTCAGCGTGGTATCGCCAGACGACGAGCCGCTGCCCGTGCCGACCACGCCGCTCGACCCGCAAGCGGAAATGATCGTGCAAATGCAGCGGCGTCTGGACAACGAACTGGCCCAGCGCGCCGACGAGAACACCAAGCTGCAACAAAGCCTGGCGGAGCTGACGCTGCAAGTGCAGCAGTTGATGGAGCAATCCGCCGCCAAGGACAAACAGCTGGCCGACCTCAAAGCCCAGCTCAGCGCCCAGCAGTCGCCGACGCCGGTGCAGGACAGTAACGCTGCCAGCCCATCAGCCCCCGTGGTTGCGCAACAGCCTGCCGATAACACCTGGTACGGCGCGCTGTGGGCCCTGGTGGGCGCGCTGCTGCTGGCGTTGCTCGGCGTGCTGTTCTGGCGCCGCAAGCGTCAGGAGCCCGAGCCGCAGCCGGTGATCGTGGTCGCCCCAGCAGGCCAAGCGCAGGATGAAGACGACGACTTCGACCTGGACGATTACGACAGCGAACCCGTTGCCCCCGCGCCGGTAGTGGCCAAGCCACGCGCCGCCGTCGCCCCAACCGAAGCGCGTGCCGCCAGCCCGACCGACACCCTGGAAGGGGCCAACATCTACATCGCCTATGGCCGTTTCAGCGAAGCGGCCACCAGCCTGCGCCGCGCCCTGGATGCAGAGCCGCAGCGCAGCGATATCCGCTTCCGCCTGCTTGAAGTGTTGGCTCAGCTGGGCGATGCCCGTGGCTTCCAGCGCGAGGAAGAGATTCTGCTCGACGCCGGTTACCCCGACGCGCCCATCGCTCAGCTCAAAGCCCGCCACCCGGAAATGTTTGAACGCCCGCTGGCCGAAGAACCGGCTGCCGACGTGTTCGACGACGCCGTGTTGGCGCTCGACGAGCCGCAGCCGCTGGTGAGCCAGCCGGTGGCCGAAGACGATCAGTTCAACCTCGACGACTTCTCCCTCGACCCCGACTGGGACCTGATCAGCCCGTTCTCTGCCAACGCCCGCAACAAAGCGGAAGCGGCGCACAAAGCCAGCAATGATCCGGCACCGGAGCTGGATAAAATGGACTTGAACAGCCCGTTCGCCGAGTCGTCGATGGTGGTCGAAGAAACCCATGACGAGGGCTGGTTCGGCAAGGGCGTGGACGACGGCGAATACCTCAGCCAACCGCTGGTTGAAGAGGATGAGCCGCTGGCGGACCTTGACCATCTGGACTCGCGCCGCGATAACCTGGCCAAGTTCAATCAGGCCCTCGCTTATATCGAGCAGGGCCACTTGGAAAGCGCCTGCGACATCCTCAATGAACTCGTCAACGAAGGCGACGAAGAGCAGAAGCGCGAAGCCTCGAGGCTGCTGGCTAAAATCGCCTGAGCCAGGCCCTAACAAATAGCCCGCGTGTTCTAAGCCCGCGGGCTTTTTTTATGTTTTCAGGAGTGCACCATGGACCGTAAAGCCGACGTCACCATCACCTACTGCACGCAATGCCAATGGCTGCTGCGCGCCGCCTGGTTGGCGCAGGAATTGTTGTCCACCTTCGGCCAGGATTTGGCCAGGGTCAGCCTTGAGCCGGGTACCGGCGGCGTCTTCCGCATCACCTGTGGCGACGTGCAGATTTGGGAACGCAAGGCCGATGGCGGCTTTCCCGAGGCCAAGGTGCTGAAACAGCGGGTGCGCGATGTGATCGACCCCGATCGCGACCTCGGCCATAACGACCGGGCCACGCCAGCGGCGGACTAGCCGCTCATGGCCGCGCGGGTTGGGCGTCCACCGGCTCGACCGGCTTGCCGTCGCCCATGCGGGCGGAGAGGAAAATCGCGAAGATGATTAACGCACCGCCGCCCATCATGCGCAGCGTCGGCGTTTCGGAAAAAATCAGCCAGGCGAAGGTGATGCCGTACACCGGCTCCAGGGCGAACACCACGGCGGCGGTGCGAGCTTTGAGTACGTCCAGACTGGCAACGAACAAGCTATGGGCGACGCCGGTGCAGAACACGCCGAGCAGCGCAATCCACAACCAATTCATGGCCGACACACTCGGCAGCTCCGTTGCCGCGAAGGGCAGCAAACACAGCGCCACGACCAGGTTCTGACACAACGCCGACTGCACCGGGCCGACCTTGCCGGAGCCGGCGCGGTTAACCAATGACAACAGGGCGAACAGCAGGCCCGAGAGCACGCCCCACAGCAGTCCGGTGGTGGCGCCGCTGGCCAAGTTGAAATCAGGTGTGACCAGCACCAAACCGATGCTCACCAGGCACACCAGCACAATCTCATTGCGGCGAATGCGCTCGCGGAAAATCAGGCCTTCGAGAATCACCGTCAGCGCTGGAAAGCTGGTGAAACCGAGTGTGGCGATGGCCACGCCGGCCACCTTCACCGAGATAAAAAAGCTCACCCAATGCCCGGCCAGCAACACGCCGCCCAAGGCCAGCCGTGCCCAATCGTTGGCGCGTAAACGCTGCCAGGGAATGCGCGCAATCAGCGCCGCAAACACCGCCAAGGCCAGCACCGCAAACAGTGCGCGGCCGAACACGATCATGGTGGGTGTGGTGGTCGCCAGTTTGCCCAGCACGCCGGTAAAGCCAAACATCAGGGCGCCGCAGTGCAGAGCGGTGAGGGCGGAGCGGTGATTCATGGGGGTCCTTAAATTTGATTCAAAAGCATCGCGGCGAATCGGAGTGCCGCCCAACCGCTCCTACAGGATGTTGAACGCCTACGCCTACGCCTACACCTACGTCTATGCCAACCGCGCACCATTGGGCAACGCATGCTCAAAGCTGGCCAAGACTACCCGATTTTCCCCGTCATACGCGCCGGTCACCAGTAGCTCGGAGCGCACGCCAGCGATGGATTTAGGTGCGAAGTTACACACGCATAGCACCTGTTTTCCGATCAGGCTTTCGGCGCTGTAGTGGTCGGTAATTTGTGCGCTGGAGGTCTTCAGCCCGAGCGGGCCGAGATCGATTTGCAGCACATAAGCCGGCTTGCGTGCCTTGGCATTGGGTTCGGCGTGGTAGATGGTGCCGACGCGTAGCTCCACGCGCTCAAAGTCTTGCCATTCGATGGTGTTCATAGCGGCTCCGGAGACACTGATCGGCGCAGTGTAAGCAGCGCCCCGGAGTCTGTCTGTCGCCAGACTCGCGGCCATTGTCGCCAGGCTCTCGCCGTTAGTGCGCGTGCCGCAGTTGCCGGGGCGTGGTGCCAACATGCCGGGCGAGGGCGGCGGTAAAGGCGCTTTGCGAGCTGTAGCCAACCCGCTGCGCCACCTCGCCGACTGGCAGCGCGGTGTCGCGAAGTAGGTCAATGCCCTGTTGCAGTCGACGCTGGCGAACGTAGTCCATCGGCGTTTGTCCGGTTTGTTGGAGAAACCGGGCGTGAAAGCGCGCTGCCGACAAACCGCTGAGGCGCGCCAGGTCGGCGACCTGCAAAGGGTGCGCGGCATGCTGGTCAATGTAGCGATCAAGGCTCGCCAGCGGCAGTTCGCCAGCAACAGGCGAAGCGGAGGGCGCGCTGGCCAGGCTGGCTAGTAGCAGCGCCGCACCTTGCTGGGCGATGACCGGGTCGGCAATCGGGCTGGCGATCAGCCAATTCACCAACTGCTGTTGTGCGCCGCCGAGGGTCAGCGTTTGCGGGCGGTCGAGCAGGCGTTGGCCATTATCGGCATGGGCGCCGAGGCGGCTGCGCAGCCAGTGGCTGTCGGGCACATCGAACACCATGCAATCGCTGCCTTCACGGCTTTCGCAGGCGTGGTGGGAGCCGCTGGGAATCACCAACAGCTGTTGGCCGCGCAGCAGGCTGCCGTGGCCTTCCACTTCGAATTCCAAGCGACCGTTAAGGCCGAAGACAATTTGCGCGTGGCTGTGGCTATGGGCGATCAACTCATCGCTGTAATGGCGCAGGGACAAAATCGAGTGCATGGCGGGCTCCTCAGCACAGAGACGCAGTTTACCGATGTGCACCTTTGGGGGAAGCGTTGTCATCAGTTTGTCTTGGGCATGTCACACGCAGGTCACCCGCAGCCTTCAACCTCCATTAAACCCTGCCGGAGGCCGCGCCCATGAGCAGCGCTCAGCTCGTAAAACCCAGCCGTAAGCAACGTGTACGTACCCTGTGGATTTCCGACGTGCACTTGGGCACGCGCGATTGCCAGGCCGAACACCTGTCGCAGTTTCTCAAACGCTATCAGGCCGACAAGGTTTACCTGGTAGGCGACATCATCGACGGCTGGCGCCTGCGCAGCGGCATCTTCTGGCCTCAGGCCCACACCAACGTGATTCGCCGGCTGCTGACCATGAGCAAGCGCGGCACCGAAGTGGTGTACGTCACCGGCAACCACGACGAATTCCTGCGTCGTTATTCCAAGCTGATTCTGGGAAATATTCAGTTGGTCGACGAAGCCGAGCACATCACCGCCGATGGCCGTCGCCTGCTGGTGATCCACGGCGACCAGTTCGACGTAATTACCCGCTACCACCGCTGGCTGGCCTTTCTCGGCGACTCCGCCTACGAATTCACCCTTACCCTGAACCGCTGGCTCAACCACTGGCGGCGCAAATACGGCTATGGCTACTGGTCGCTGTCGGCGTACCTGAAGCACAAGGTCAAATCGGCGGTGAACTTCATCAGCGACTTCGAAGAAGCCATCGCCCACGAGTGCAACAAGCGCGGCTTCAATGGCGTGGTGTGCGGCCATATTCACCATGCCGAAATCCGCCAGATGGGCGACGTGGAATACATGAACTGTGGCGACTGGGTGGAAAGCTGCACCGCGCTGATCGAACACCTGGACGGTAGCATCGAGCTCTATCGTCTGGCCGACGACCACGCCCGTCAGGCGCAGCAGGCTGCTGAGGAGCAAGCCGCCGGCGCTGTTGTGGCAGCCGCTGTGGGCGCCGCGTTGGCAAATCCGCCCGCAGCCGTGGTGGCCGAAGCGGCGCCGCGCGAAACCACTGCATGAGGATTCTGATCGTCACCGACGCCTGGACGCCGCAGGTAAACGGCGTAGTCACCAGCCTGCAAGCGCTCATCGCCGAACTGCGCGGACTGGGCCATCTGGTCAAGTTGCTGTCGCCGGCTGACTTTCGCCACGTGCCGTGCCCCACTTACCCAGAGATTCCGCTGGTGTGGGACCTATGGCGCGTCGGCCCGGCGATTCGCGACTTTCGCCCCGACTGCGTACACCTCGCCACCGAAGGCCCGCTGGGCTGGACCGCGCGGCGCTGGTTGAGCAAGCGCGGGCTGGCGTTCTCCAGCGCCATTCACACGCGCTTTCCCGAATACGTGCACACCCGCTGGCCGCGCATTCCGTTGGCCTGGGGCTACGCCTACCTGCGCCGGTTTCATCGACCGAGTCAGGCCGTGCTGGTCACCACCGAACGCTTGCGCAGCGAGTTCGCCGGCTGGGGCCTGCAACGCCTTGGGCTATGGCGCAAAGGCGTGGACCTGACGCGCTTCACGCCGACGTTGAAGACGCCCGGCAAGCTGGCGTTTCTCTATGTGGGGCGGGTGGCGCCGGAGAAGAATCTGGATGCGTTTTTGCGCCTGGATCTTCCCGGCCAGAAACACGTGATCGGCGACGGCCCGCAGCGTGCCGAGCTGCAAAGCCGCTACCCGCAGGTGCGTTTTCACGGTTATCAGCACGGCGCTACGTTGGCCCGGGCGTATGCCGAAGCCAGCGTGCTGGTGTTTCCCTCGCGCACCGACACCTACGGGCTGGTGATGCTTGAAGCGCTGGCCTGCGGCACGCCGGTGGCAGCGTTTCCCGTGGCGGGTCCGCTGGATGTGCTGGAGCAGGGCGTTAGCGGCGTGATGGATGAAGATTTGCGCGGCGCGTGTCTGGCGGCGTTGAGCCTGGATCGGCAGCGCTGCGCCGAGGCGGCGCAGAAGCAATCGTGGCGGGCGTCGGCGTTGGAGTTTTTGGCGCAGCAGCCGCTGATTGATGGGGAAGTGGTTGAGCCGGTGGTTGAAAAGGCTCTGCTGAACTAACCGCTTTTCGTAGGAGCCAGCTTGCTGGCGAAGCCTTGGGGAACTGAAATCAAGGGCTTCGCCAGCAAGCTGGCTCCTACGAGCACCGCGTGATTTACACGATCACCTTATCGCGCAACTTCTCCGCCGCCAGGTTCAGCGCCTGAATCACGCGCTCTTTGTCGTAGTTCTGAATGCCGTTGGTATCCAGATACATAGAGAAGCCTGGCAATTCGTGCTCCACATAGCTGGACGCAGCGCCTAGGTCGCGACGGAAGTCGACCACTTGGTAAATCTGCACCGGGCGGGTGAACCCTTTGACGGTGATCTGGCCTTTATCGCGGCACATGATCACGTCTTTGATCAGCGAGTAGGTCTCGTGGGAAATCAGAATTTCCCCGGACTCGGCGGCGCTTTCCAGGCGGCTGGCGAGGTTCACGTCGCGGCCGATGATGGTGTAGTCCATGCGCGTGTCGGCGCCGAAGTTGCCCACCGTGCAATAACCGGTGTTCAACCCCATGCGAATTTCCAGCGGTTTGGTGATGCCCTGCGCTCGCCATTGTTGGCGCAACACTTTCATGTGCTTGCGCATGGCGATGGCCATGGACACGGCGTTCACCGCATCTTTCTTGGCGCCCTGGCTGGACGGGTCGCCGAAAAACACCATCACGCAGTCACCAATGAATTTGTCGATGGTGCCGCCGTATTTCAGGGTGATCTTCGACATTTCGTTGAGGTAGGTGTTGAGCAGGTCGGTCAGCGCTTCGGCTTCCAACTCTTCAGACAGCTCGGTAAAGCCCTTGATGTCAGAGAAAAACACCGTGAGCTTTTTGCGCTGGGTTTCCAGGCGCACGCTTTTCTTGCCGCTGAAAATCGATTCCCACACTTGCGGTGACAGGTACTTGGCGAGGTTTCGCGCCAGGCGGGCGGCTTTTTCCTGCTCGCGCTTGATTTCGTTGCGCGCTACGTCCAGACGCAGCCCTTGTTGGTGCACGAAATAGGCGGTGATGCAGATGTACAACGTGCTGAACACCACGCTGATCAGCGACACCAAGGTGGGCGTGGTGGCTTTGACTTCCGGCTGCACGATGACGCTGGTGAGCACCACGCCGCTAACGGTAATCAGCAGGGCCAGGCCCAGGTAACGCAGGCCGCCAATGATCAGCGCGCTAAACACCAGCGTTAGCACGATCATCAAACTCGGCACCACCGAAAAACCCAGCAGGGCAATGGCGGCGCCGCAGTGCAGCGAGTCGATAAACAGCAACACCAAATCGGTTTCGCGCGCGTGCTCGCGTTTGAAACGCTGGCTCAGGTGATGGGCAAGATGGGGATAAAGGAGGGCGTACGGCACCATCCAGAGGATGTTGTAGCCGAAATACTGCACAAAGGTGCCAGCCGCGATGCTGGCCGCCATGGCGATATAAGCCAGCACCCGCGAGTAGTACTCGCGCAGAGGTAAAGAAGGTAAGTCAATCGGACGATCGATACTGGCTGACTTCATAGCGTTGACACGATCCCTGCTAGTTTTCTGACGTCTCTGTAGGACGTCTTCGCTCTCTGCAAAACAGAGGCCATGCTTTTGGTTGGTGCGGGATCATAACCAGCAAAAGATGGACCGCCAATACCGCCCGCCGAAAGGCTGGAGACAAGGGCTCCAGCGGTCGGTGATAGCACTATGGTTTCAGATTGATGGCTCGGTTACAGCCTTATAAACCGAGTTTTTAGGCTGGGCAAACAGGCGCCGCAGCATCGGTTCGAAGAACTCCAGCGGCAGGTGCTCATAGGCCGGGTCGAAAGCGGCGGCATCGTACTTGGCGCAGAACTCAATAGTACGCAGGTACTGCGGGTGGTCCTTGAATTGCTCACGCAGCAGCCGGTCCATGCCCAGATGATGAAAGAAGTAATAACCCTGGAAAATGCCGTGTTTCTCCACCATCCACAGGTTTTCCTCACTCACAAACGGCTTGAGCATGGCTGCGGCGATATCCGGGTGGTTGAAGGTGCCAAGGGTGTCGCCGATGTCATGCAGCAGCGCGCACACCACGTATTCCTCATCGCGGCCATCACGGTGGGCACGGGTGGCGGTTTGCAGTGAATGGGTCAGACGGTCGACGGGAAAACCACCGAAATCGCCATCCAGCAGCTTGAGGTGCGTCATCACCCGGTCGGGCAACAGCTTGGCAAACGCCATGAAATCTTGAGCGATGATCGCCCAGTCCTCGGCGGTTCCGTCTTGCATATGGGTGAAGCGGGCGTGAGCGTTCATCAGGTTCTCCGCGATTGTTTTTGTTTTTTTAGATGAAAGTTGCGTAACGGGTCTGAGCGAGGGCCAGGCAAGGCGAAAGTGGGTGAGAAAAGCGCAGTTGGCTGTAGCCAATGAGCATTTTCGAATCCCGCTTTCAACGCCGCATGGTCGAAGATCAGGCCCGTTAAAAGGGAATTCGGCCGGTGAAGGCATCTTTGAGCATCACCCAATCTCCGGCGAGACTCCACAGCGGATAGTCAAAAGTAGCGGGCCGATTCTTCTCAAAAATAAAGTGCCCCACCCACGCAAACCCATACCCGGCGAGCGGCATGGCCAGCAGCCACAACCACTGCTGAGTGAAGAGGGCATACCCAAGAATGCTCAGCACCAACAGGCTGCCAACGTAGTGCAGACGGCGGCACACCGGGTTGCTGTGCTCTTGCAGGTAGTAGGGATAGAACTGCGCAAAGCTGGTGAAACGTTCGGCGGTTTGCGTGCTCATGGCACACCTCCTGTTGTTCTCTTACGTAGGGCCGTCTGTAGGACACGGTGGATTGAAGTGTAGGTCGAGTGTCTTCGTGGGCCAGTGACAATCAGCGCCACTTTAGTATCCTTGCGCTCGTTCCGCCTTCGCGCGGCTCCCGTGATTAGAACAAGAACTCTTGCATGAGCGAACGTACGACTTCTTCGAGTTGGGTACTGGCCATCGTCAATGGGCTGGAAATGGGTGGCGTCGATTGCCGGCAGCTGTTTGCCGAGCTGGGGCTGGATTACCAAGCCTTGAATGACCCCGACGCGCGTTTTTCCCAGGACGGCATGACCCGCGTCTGGGGCCGCGCGGTGCAGCTCTCTGGCAACCCGGCGATTGGCCTGAACCTGGCCAAGGTCGTACGCCCGGCGTCGTTTCATGTGGTGGGCTACGCGTGCATGTCCAGCCGCACGCTGAAAGAAGCCTTCACCCGCCTGGTGCGTTTCCAGCGAATCATCGCTGAAGGCGCCGACCTCAACTTCCGCCCCCTGCCTGAAGGCTACGCCCTGACCCTGGCGATTCACGGTGATCGCCTGATTCCGGCGCGGCAGAGTGCCGAGGCCTCGTTGGCGTATACCTTGTCGTTTTGTCGCTGGATTACCGGTAAAGAGCTGCGCCCGCTGAAAGCCTGCTTTCAGGGTGAACCGCCGGCCGATCTGGCGCCGTATCAGCAAGTGTTCCAGGCACCGCTGCAGTTCAACGCCGAGCATTACGCCCTAGTGTTCGAGCGCGCCGACCTCGACGCGCCGATCCCGAGCGCCAACCCGGCGCTGGCGCAATTGCACGACCGTTTTGCCGGCGAATACCTGGCGCGCTTTTCGGAAAGCCGCATGACCCACCAGGCGCGCCAATTGCTCTGCCGCTTGCTGCCGCAAGGCGAGCCCAAGCGCGACACCGTGGCGCAGGCGTTGCACCTGTCGCAACGGACCTTGCAGCGCCGCTTGCAGGAGGAGGGCACTAGTTTTCAGCAGTTGCTCGACGACACCCGCCGCGAGCTGGCGGTGCAGTACCTGGCGCAGCCGGAGCTGACGTTGTTGGAGATTGCGTACCTGCTGGGATTTGCCGATCCGAGTAATTTTTTCCGCGCATTCAGGCGCTGGTTCGACAGCACGCCGGGGGAATACCGGGCGCAGATGTAGCAGTTACCGCGGCGCTCAAGCTGTCAAAGCGCCTGAAGGATGGCCGGGAAATCCGGTCGCTCTGCCACGTTCGGCGTCACACAGGCGCGCTGCAACTGCCACAACCGCTCCGGCGCCTCGCCGCAGCGTTCCAGCAATTCCTCCAGCAAACAGCCAAACGCTCGCGCTTCGATGCGTTGCAGCGCGTGGCCCTGCGCGCTTCCTGGGTCGAAGAACGAGGCGGCGCCGAAGTCGCCGAGCAGGCAGTGGCCGGCATCGTTGACCAGCAGGTTGTGGGCGTAGAGGTCGCCATGAAGGATGCCGTTGGCATGCAGGTGGGCGGCCGCCGATGCCACGGCGCGGGCGATGGCCACGGCTTGCTCCAGCGTAAAACGGCGCGCTTCGGCATAGCAGTCGCGGGTGCAACTGGCGAGCGACGGCGGCCCGGCCAATACGCGGTAGTCTGCATTGATGCGTTCTAGCAACAGGCCAGGCGGCGCGCCGGCTTCGGCTTGAAGGGGCCCGGCGACGCCAATCAGATTCGGGTGATTACCCGCCGCCAGGCATGCGGCCATTTCGCTGTGGGGCAGGCCGTCGCTGGTGACCTCGCCGCGAAACAGCTTGGCGGCCATGGCACGCGGCGCCTGGCCCGGCGCTTGCCACTGCGCCGCGTGAATTACCCCCGAGGCACCTTCGCCCAACACGTCGCCTAGCTGCAACTGCGCCCGGGCAATGGCCGCCACCGGGTGAGCGGCCAACACCGAGCGCTCTGCGACATCACTGGCCGGATTGCCGGCATACGCCAGCCACGCCAGCTGCGGCAACTCCAGCAACCAGCCAGGAAGATGCTCGAAGCGGTTGGCGGCGATACGCAGCAGTTGCAGGTTGGAAAGAGCGCTCAGGCTGTCGGGTAGGACGCTCAGGCGATTGCCCGCCAGCATCAGTTTTTGCAAACGCGGCCGCTCGCCCAGTTCAGCTGGCAAGTCGCTCACCTGGTTGTCGCTCAGAATCAGCCAGCGCAACCGAGTCGGCAACGCAGCCGCCGGCACATGGACGATGCGGTTGGCCTTGAAACCGACCATCTCCAACTGCGCGCAATCACCGAGCACTTCGGGCACGTGGGTGAACGGGTTGTCGGAACAGAACAGCACCTTGAGCTTATGCAGGCGCGGCAAATCCGAGGGCAGGGCGGTGAGCTGGTTGCCGGATAAGTTGAGCACTTCCAGGCTGTCGGCCAGCGTGAAGATCTCGTCGGGAAACTCAGTCAGCCCGCAGGACAAATCCAGCCGCGTAATGCCAGCCAGCTCGCCCCGGCGCAGTTGTTCAAGCGTATGCATAGAGGAAATTACACGCGGATAGAATTCCCCTCTCCCGTTTCGGGAGAGGGGCTAGGGGTGAGGGTAAAAACAGCGCAGAGGCAGAACTTAGTTGTCATACCCCAAATTCGGCGCCAACCACCGCTCGGTCACGGCCAGATCCTGGCCCTTGCGCGCGGTGTAACTCTCGACCTGGTCTTTATCCACCTTACCCACCGCAAAGTACTGCGCCTGCGGATGGGCGAAGTACCAGCCGCTGACCGCTGCCGCCGGGAACATGGCGTAGTGCTCGGTCAGGAACACGCCGCTCACGCCCGCTTTGTTCTCCTCGGCGGCCGGGTCGAGCAGGGTGAACAGCGTGCCTTTCTCGGTGTGGTCCGGGCAGGCTGGGTAGCCGGGGGCAGGGCGGATGCCCTTGTAGGCTTCCTTGATCAGCTCGTCGTTGCTTAGCGTTTCTTCCGGATCGTAGCCCCAGTGGGTTTTGCGCACTTGTTGGTGCAGCCACTCGGCGCAGGCTTCGGCCAGACGGTCAGCCAGGGCTTTGACCATGATCGAGTTGTAGTCGTCGCCGGCGTCTTGATAAGCCTTGGCCACTTCCTCGGCGCCGATGCCAGCGGTGGTGATAAACCCGCCCACGTAGTCGGTGACGCCGCTGCTTTTCGGCGCCACGAAATCGGCCAGCGAGAAGTTCGGCTTACCATCGGTTTTGATGATTTGCTGGCGCAGGTGATGCAGCTTGGCCAACGGTTTGCCGTCGTCGCCGTACAGTTCGATGTCGTCGTCCTGCACCTGATTGGCAGGCCAGAAGCCAAATACCGCGCGGGCTTTGATCAGCTTGCCGTCGATGAGCTTGGTGAGCATCTCGCGGGCGTCTTCGTACAGCGCGGTGGCCGCTTCGCCGACCACTTCGTCGGTGAGAATGCGCGGGAATTTGCCGGCCAGGTCCCAAGAGATAAAGAACGGCGTCCAGTCGATGTACTCGGCCAGCACGTTGAGGTCGATGTCTTCCAGCACCTTCACGCCGGTAAAGGTCGGCACGCTGGGCTGGTAGCTAGCCCAATCGAATTGCGGTTTCTTCGCCACGGCGGCGGGGTAGCTCAGGCGCTCGGTGCGGGCGCTGCGGTTGGCGGTGCGCTCGCGTACTTCTACATAGTCTTTGCGGGTGCTTTCGACGAAGCCGGCTTTCAGTTCCTTGGACAGCAACTGCGTGGCCACGCCCACGGCGCGCGAGGCGTCGGTGACGTACACCACGGCATCGTTCTGGTACTTGGGCTCGATCTTCACGGCCGTGTGCGCTTTGGAGGTGGTGGCGCCGCCGATCATCAGCGGCAGGGTGAAGCCCTGGCGCTGCATTTCGCGGGCGACGTGCACCATTTCGTCCAGCGACGGTGTAATCAGGCCCGACAGGCCGATGATGTCGCACTTCTCGGCAATCGCCGTTTGCAGAATCTTCTCGGCCGGCACCATCACGCCCAGGTCGACGATGTCGTAGCCGTTACAGCCCAGCACCACGCCAACAATGTTCTTGCCGATGTCGTGCACATCGCCTTTTACCGTGGCCATCAGAATCTTGCCCTTGGCTTCAGGCTTGTCGCCTTTTTCCAGCTCGATAAACGGAATCAGGTGAGCCACGGCCTGCTTCATCACGCGGGCGGATTTCACCACCTGTGGCAGGAACATTTTGCCCGCGCCGAACAGGTCGCCGACCACGTTCATGCCGGCCATCAGCGGGCCTTCGATCACCTCGATGGGCCGCTTGCACTGCTGCCGCGCTTCTTCGGTGTCTTCAACGATGTGCGTGGTAATGCCCTTGACCAGCGCGTGCTCCAGGCGCTTGCCGACGGTCCAGGAACGCCACTCTTCGGTTTCCGCTTCTTTAACGCTGCCGTCGCCCTTGTAGTTGTCGGCGATGGCCAGCAGGGCGTCGGTGCCGTTCGGCGTGCGGTTGAGCACCACGTCTTCCACGCGGTCGCGCAGCTCGGCGGGAATCTGGTCGTAAATCTCCAGTTGGCCGGCGTTGACGATGCCCATGGTCAGGCCGTTTTTGATCGCGTAGTACAGGAACACCGAGTGAATCGCCTCGCGCACCGGGTTGTTGCCCCGGAACGAGAACGACACGTTGGACACGCCGCCCGAGCTCAAGGCGTAGGGCAGGTGGTCGCGGATGTAGGCGCAGGCGTTGATGAAGTCGACGGCGTAGTTGTTGTGTTCCTCGATGCCGGTGGCCACGGCAAAAATGTTCGGGTCGAAGATGATGTCCTGCGGCGGGAAGCCGACTTGATCAACGAGAATGTCGTAGGAGCGTTTGCAGATTTCGATTTTTCGTTGTTCGGTGTCGGCCTGGCCGAGTTCGTCGAACGCCATCACCACCACGGCGGCGCCGTAGCGCTTGCACAGCTTGGCGTGGTGAATGAACTGCTCGACGCCTTCTTTCATGGAAATCGAGTTGACGATGCCCTTGCCCTGAATGCACTTGAGGCCCGCCTCGATCACTTCCCACTTGGACGAGTCGATCATGATCGGCACGCGGGAAATGTCCGGCTCGGAGGCGATCAGATTGAGGAAGGTGACCATCGCCTTCTTCGAATCGAGCATGCCCTCGTCCATGTTGATGTCGATCACCTGGGCGCCGGCTTCCACCTGTTGCAGCGCCACTTCCAGGGCTTCGGTGTAGTTATCTTCACGGATCAGGCGGGCGAACTTGGCGCTGCCGGTGATGTTGGTGCGCTCGCCGACGTTCACAAACAACGACTGACGGTCGATGGTGAACGGCTCCAGCCCGGAAAGACGGCAGGCTTTGGGAATGTCAGGGATCGCGCGCGGCTTGTACTTGCTTACGGCCTCGGCGATGGCCTTGATGTGCGCGGGCGTGGTGCCGCAGCAGCCGCCGACGATGTTGAGAAAACCCGAGGCGGCAAATTCTTCAACCACCACGGCCATTTCCGCCGGGCTTTCGTCGTATTCACCAAAGGCGTTCGGCAAGCCGGCGTTGGGGTGAGCGGACACATGGGTGTCGGCCTTGCCGGCCAGTTCTTCCAGGTACGGACGCAGTTCCTTGGCGCCGAGCGCGCAGTTCAAACCAACGGAAATCGGCTTGGCGTGGCTCACCGAGTTCCAGAACGCTTCGGTGGTCTGGCCGGAAAGGGTGCGGCCGGAGGCGTCGGTGATGGTGCCGGAAATCATGATCGGCAGCTCGAAGCCGACTTCTTCATACACGCCTTGCACCGCGAAAATTGCCGCCTTGGCGTTGAGGGTGTCGAAAATAGTTTCGATCAGAATCATGTCCGCGCCACCTTCGATCAGGCCGCGGGTGGCTTCGGAATAGTTCTCCACCAGCTCGTCAAAGGTGACGTTGCGGTAGCCGGGGTTATTGACGTCGGGCGACAGCGAACAGGTGCGCGAGGTTGGGCCAAGCACGCCGGCAACGAAGCGCGGACGGTCCGGGGTCTCCAGGGTTTTCGCATCCGCCACCTGGCGCGCCAGACGGGCGCCTTCCACGTTCAGCTCGTACACCAGCGCTTCCATGCCGTAATCGGCTTGCGACACTTGCGTAGCGTTGAAGGTGTTGGTTTCCAGAATGTCGGCGCCGGCATCGAGGTAGGCCTTTTCAATTGCCTGAATCACATCGGGGCGGCTGAGCAGCAGCAGGTCGTTGTTGCCCTTCACATCGCTCGGCCAGTCGGCGAAGCGCTTGCCTCGGTAGTCTTCTTCCTCCAGGCGATAGCTCTGAATCATCGTCCCCATCCCGCCGTCGAGAATCAGAATGCGCTCGCTCAGGGCGTGCTGAAGAGACTGGAGTCGGGCTTGGCGATCGGACATGTAGGCATTACCTGAAAAGCGCGGAATTTAGTGGGCGCGATAATAGCAAAGCTGCAACGGGCTGGAGCACATGGCGGGTTTACATGAATTTGGCTCATGTTGGAGCTGCTCCACTCCCTGTAGGAGCCAGGTTGCTGGCGTACCGTGCGCACACCGGCCTGAATATCGGCTGCGGCATTCGCCCGCAAGCTGGCTCCTACCAAACCAATTAGCGGGCGCCCGCGATTACAAAAAAACACCGCGAAACCCCTCGCCGTCGGTGCCTGGGGCCGCGCATATCGTTAGACTCGCGGCTTGAGATTTCAGGATGTTTCCATGTCATACCGCTCCTACGTCGCAGCCGTCTTATGGTTTTTTGCCATGGGTGCCGACGCCGACTCCATCTCCTACAACCGCGACGTTCAACCGATCCTCACGGAGAAGTGCGTGGCCTGCCACGCCTGCTATGACGCGCCGTGCCAGCTGAACATGGGCAGTGCTGAAGGCGTGTCGCGCGGGGCGAGCAAAATTCCGGTGTACGACGGTGGCCGGACGGTAGCGGTCGACACCACGCGCCTGTATCTCGATGCCCACAGCCCGGCGGCGTGGCAGCGCAAGGGCTTTTCGTCCGTGCTCGACGCCCAGGGCGGCCAGGCCGCGTTGATGGCGCGCATGTTGGAACTTGGGCAGCAACACCCGGTAGAGCCCAACGCCAGGCTGCCCGAGAGCATTCAGCTCGGGGTAGAGCGGCCAAATTCCTGCCCCACGCCGGGCGAATTCGACGGTTACGCCAAGACGCATCCGCTGGAAGGCATGCCGTTGGGCGTGACGGGGCTGACGGCGGGTGAATTACAGACGCTGCAACAGTGGCTGGCCGCCGGCGCGCCGCTGGACCAGCAGGCGCTGGTGGCCAACGGTATAGAACTGGCGCAAATCAAGCAGTGGGAAGCCCTGTTCAATGCCCCAGGCGCGCGCGAGGGTTTGGCGGCACGTTGGCTGTACGAGCATTTGTTCCTGGCGCACCTGTACTTCCAGAACGGCGACAACCGCCATTTCTTCCAAGTGGTGCGCTCGCGGACGCCAAGCGGTACGCCGGTTGATCTGATCGCCAGCCGCCGACCGAACGACGACCCCGGCACCGTCTTCTATTACCGCCTGATTCCGGTCCAGGGCGTGATCGTGCATAAAACCCACATCACCTATCCGCTCAGCCCGCAAAAGCTGGCACGGGTGAAGGAGCTGTTTTACGGCAATGACTGGCAGGTTCAGGCCTCGCCGGGGTATGGCCCGCAGCGTCGCGCCAATCCATTCGATACCTTTGCCGCCATTCCGGCGCGGGCGCGGTATCAGTTCATGCTGGAAAACGCCGAATATTTTGTGCAGACCTTCATTCGCGGTCCGGTATGCCGGGGCCAGATCGCCACGGACGTGATCCGCGATAACTTCTGGGTCATCTTCCAGGATCCCGACCACGACCTGTTCGTCACCGACCCCAACTACCGGGGCCAAATCACCGAGAAGCTCGCCTTGCCCGGTCAGCTCGACGACTTGGGCGCCACCTTGAGCCTGTGGCGGGCGTACCGCGACAAACGCAACGACTACGAAAACGCGCGCAAAGATGCTTACGCCGACGCGCCGGCGCCAAGCTGGTCGCACATCTGGGCGGGCAACGACAACGCCGTGTTGTCGATTTTCCGCAACTTCGACAGCGCCACCGTGAAGAAGGGCTTGATTGGCGAGGTGCCGCAAACGCTGTGGTGGATGGACTACCCGCTGCTGGAGCGCACCTATTACCAGTTGGTGGTCAACTACGACGTGTTCGGCAACGTCTCGCACCAGGCGCAGACGCGGCTTTATTTCGACTTGATCCGCAACGGCGCCGAGCAGAATTTTCTGCGCCTGATGCCGGCCGACGCGCGCGACGAGATACTCAGCGACTGGTACCAGGACGGCGGCAAACTGAAGATGTGGATGGACTACCAAGACATCGACGACGACAGCCCCACGGGCTTGTTCCTGCCGGAAGCCAATGCGAAAAACATCTTCGCCAAGCAACTGATCCAGCGTTACGCCGGCTTCAACATGCGGCCCGACCCGATCAACCGCTGCGCCGACGCCAACTGTTACCGCCGCAACTTCCCGAAACCGCAGCAAGACGCCGAGCAGGCGCTTAGTCGCCTGACCAACAAACCGGCGGCCGGGCTGAAAGTGATTCAGGACCTGCCCGAAGCGACCCTGTTGCGCGTGGAAGAAGCAGACGGCAGCTACGACGTCTACAGCCTGCTGCGCAACCGCGCCCACAGCAACGTGGCCTTCATGATGGGCGAGAGCCTGCGTTATCAACCCGGCCTGGACACGCTCACCGTGTACCCCGGCGTAATGAGCAGCTACCCGAACTTCATGTTCAACGTGCCGGTGAAACAGGTGCCGGAGTTCGTCGCGACCTTGGAGCGCGTGCGCGACGACGTGGCGTTTGAACAAGTGGTGCAGCGCTGGGGCATCCGCCGCTCACATCCGCAGTTCTGGCAGTACTTCCACGACCTGGACCGCTACATCCAGCGCACCGAGCCAGTCGAGGCGGGGGTTCTCGACATGAATAGGTACGAGAATTTGTAGGGCTTTGGAAGCATTTCTGGTGCTGTGGGAGCGGCTGGTCTGCACTCCGATTAGCCGCGATTCCCTGGAAACGCCGAATTTGAAAGCATCGCGGCTGAAGCCGCTCAGTGGCTGCGTCGTTAGCGCTTCTCCCTGATTTATGGACCTTTTCCCCCGCCGTTACGGTCAACCCTGTAACGCGAGGTGGCTCGCCGTGGTGTCGGTTTGCCATGTGCGCGCCGGGTTCTGGCGCCAGAAGGCGTCGTGGTTGGGAGCAGGGATTTATGCTGATTTCAGTGCAAGCGCTAAGGGCGTTGGCGGCGTGGTTGGTGGTTGGTCATCACATCATGCAAGTGTTCTTTGACTTCAAAGCCGACAGTGCGTTTGGCCAATTTTTTATCGACAAAGGCGCCGTGGGCGTCGACATTTTTTTTGTGATCAGTGGCTTTGTCATCTACCTCTCCACCCAAGGCAAAGACATCGCCGCCGGGCGCTTTCTGCTCAATCGCGTGCTGCGAATCGTGCCGGCTTACTGGCTTTTTTCGTTAATGGCGGCCTTGCTGATCGTCTACGCCCAACCCGTGATGCCGGGACAAAGCTTCGAGCTGCAGCACTTCGTGCTATCGCTGCTGTTTATACCTGCCGACAACCCTGGCGGCTTCGGTCTTTACCCCACCCTCAGCGTGGGCTGGACCCTCAACTACGAGATGTTCTTCTACCTGCTGTTCGCACTTGGCTTCAGTGTGCCGGAGCGCTACCGGCTGTGGCTGATTGCCGGTGCGCTGTTTCTGATTGGCACGGTGGCGACTCGGGAAAGTTGGGTGAGCGATTTCTACCGCAACAGCATCGTTTATGAATTTCTGTTCGGCATCGTGCTGGGCATGGTGTATCAGCGGGGTTGGATTCAACCGGGGCGCTGGCTACCAGTTATGGTCATTGTGGGGTCGTTATTGACCATCTATCACCTGGACACCGCCGTGCGCATGTTGCATTGGGGCGTGCCGAGCGCCTTGATTGTGGCGAGCTGCATTTCGCTGGAAAGCTATTTCCGTGGCAGTCGCGTGCTCAAGTCGCTGGGCGATTGCTCGTACTCGGTTTACCTCGTGCACGTGCTGGTTCTGTCGCTGGGCTGGTACCTGACGCAGCGCTTCGACTTGAACATTTATTGGGTGATCGGCGCCTGCATTCCGGCTATCGTGCTCGCCTCTTGGGGGAGCTACGAGCTGATCGAGAAGCGCTTTTTCCAGCAAGCCAAAGTCTGGCTGGACGATCAGAAGCCTCTTACGAACAGATCGGCTATTCCTGACTGATTTACTAGGGCTTTATTCGCCCGCCCCATGGGCGTAAACTGCGCCCATGTTTGCGAGGAGTTGCCATGACTGCCATCACCATTACTGAAGCTGCCCACGATTACCTAGCCGACCTGCTGAGCAAGCAGAGCACCACCGGCATCGGCATCCGCATCTTCATCACCCAGCCGGGTACCCAATACGCTGAAACCTGCATCGCCTATTGCAAGCCGGGCGAAGAGAAGCCAGACGACCACGCCGTAGCGTTGAAAAGCTTCACCGCTTATATCGACGCCTTCAGCGAAGCCTTCCTTGAAGACGCGGTAGTCGACTACGCCACCGACCGCATGGGCGGCCAGCTGACCATCAAGGCGCCAAACGCCAAAGTTCCGATGGTTAACGAAGACAGCCCCATCAACGAGCGCATCAGCTATTACCTGCAGACCGAAATCAACCCGGGGCTGGCCAGCCACGGCGGTGAAGTCAGCCTGATCGACGTGGTCGAAGACGGCATTGCCGTACTGAAATTCGGCGGCGGCTGCCAAGGTTGCGGACAGGTTGACCTGACCCTCAAAGAAGGCATCGAGAAAACCTTGCTCGAGCGTATTCCCGAGCTCAAAGGCGTTCGCGACGTGACCGATCACACCAACAAAGAAAACGCCTACTACTAAGTAGCGTTCGATGACAAAAGGCGGCCCTCGGGCCGCTTTTTTCATTTCTGCAGGTTCATTTCTGCCCGCTTCACTGGGGAATCCGTGGAGTTTTAGCTTCGTTCTGCAAAGCTAATCGGAGCCTTCATACAGGCTCTAGGTCGTGCCTTTCATAGGGTTTATGTATTGAGCCCTAGGGGAAGAAACGCCATGAACAAACACTGCTTTCGTCTTATTTTCAGCAAGCCTCTGGGCTTTTTTATTCCCGTCGCCGAAATCACTCGCGCCCAACGCAAGCCTGGGCAGCGGCAGGGGCCTGCTGCTAGTGCAGTTGCACCTAAACCGCCGGCTTTTTCGATTAAGCATCTTGCACTTTCTATGTGGGTGGCCGCTGTTCCGAGCTGGGCCACCGCAGAAATTCTGCTGGATCGCAGCAGCGGCGCCACGGTATCCAGCGCCGTCAATGGCGTGCCCGTGATCGAGATCGCGAAAGGTAACCAAAAAATAGACGCACAACAGGTCGCCAAATCACTTTCCAAAAAGTTAGGTTCGTTGGGTGGTGAGACGCGCGTGAAAGAGCTGTCTTTCATCGATGGGGCTTTCAAAGAAAACGTCCGAAACAAGATTGACCGCCACATTCTTATTAACGCTAACCACGGTGATCCGGCCGCTGATTATGCTGTCGCCCAGTTGGCAGCGAAACACCCCACGACGACGACCGTTGTCATCCCGACACATGATGGCAACGCTCAGGTGCTGTCTGGATCGCTTGAGGGAGGCGGTCGCAACGCCAAGTTCGAAGTGGTTGGGCATGGAGCAGAGAGGAAAATCGGCACTCTGAGTCCGGAGCAAATTGCAACGACCGTAGCGCGTTTATCGGCATCAACCGGCACTTCAGTGGAAAAACTGACGCTGGTTGGTTGCGAGTCACTTTGCAATAAGGGGGGCATTGTTGACGAGGTGCGATACCTGCTCAATACAAAGGAAGATATTCAAACGCGCGTCAAAGGTTACTCCACATCGATCATTATCGATGGCAACGGTCACAAACTGCCTGTTTCGGCTGATACCGTCGGCGCGCTGGGAAAAGACGATCCGCTTAGTCCGGGTGAAAGCCCCCCCCACCTTACCGGCACCGAAAACGATCCCCATAGCGAAGGTCCAGAAACAGCAAAGCCCAACCATATCTGGGAAGCCTACAATAAAAAGATGATTAGCATGGAGGCTGCCGAGTTTCTGTCTCATGTGAAAAACAAAGTCGAGTATGACTTGCAACTTGGCCCGGTTTTTCTGGGTGAGGCCCATAATTTACCTTCGGCGTGGTTACTGACGAAGCAGTTGTTATCCGACGGGGCGTTAAAGCGAGCTGTCTTGGAGAGTGTTCCGATCTACGACTCGTATGAGCTCGCGGATAATGCGGCTGTCGAACAGGCGCTGGCAATGAAAGGTTATTCATCGCTGGATGATTATTTTAGTAATTTCGACTTGCTGGAAAAAGATTCTACCGGTTATAAAATTATCAAGCAGGAGTTTGCCGCTGAAGTGGCAAAAATTAATAACTATTATGCTGGGCTATTGCGGTCGGATGTATTGGATAACAATATCAGATTTGACTTTATTGACAGCGGGCGATTGGAGGACCGACCCGCCAATGATCTGGAGGAAATAACCGTGCGAAATATCGCGATGGCTGAACAACTAAATAGTGATCTTAAATACAAGCTGCCGGGTGTGCTTGGAATATTCGGCGCCGAGCATCTGCGCAGGCACCCGACTCATAACAATACGGCGGGTCCGGCCGTTCAGGAATTGGTGGATCTACCGCAGTACAGAACATATGACTTAACACCGTTATTTAACGATTATTCAACCGGAAAGGATCTGTATCGGTGGTCGCAGCTTAGTGATAGCCGGCCCCTGGATGCGGGAATATCGGAGGCGACCCCTTACAAACCTTCAGGCGCCAACATTGGGGAGCCTATTCAAATTAGAAAATATAAAAACCAACTGGTACTCAACGCAGCAGGTGAGCATGCGCAGCCGGCAATAGATCAAGTCAGAGCAAATTATCCATCCACCTCTATCGTCTTCGATGCTCAGGAAGGGGGCAATCTCGAATATGTCGACGGTGCGGCGGCAAGCACTTCTCGCGAGCGGCTGACGAAGGTATTTCTTTTTGCCGATAAAGAGCCCGCTCTATCCGATAAGCACCGCTGGTTAACACTGGCCAGTAATAAATTGTACCGAGCCCCCAAATACTTGAACCTCAAGGAGTTTCATCTAACGGCTCAGGGCACATTCGAGTTCGTCCCCCCCGGCTCGCTGTCCAACCCAGTGCCGTTTAATGATCCTACGCAGTAGGGACCGCAGGACGCGTTAAAGCGGCGTAACCACGTGCCGCTCCCTGGCCGGCCATAGCATCACCAGCGCCAACGCTACTAAGGGCAAGACACCGAGGTTGATGGCGGTCCAACCCAGCCCGGTGATCAAGGCACCGGAGGCAAATGAGGCACAGGCGGCGACGGAACCGTTGACCAGTTCCATGACGCCTTGCGCCTGACCACG
Organism: Pseudomonas sp. AC136; assembly: GCF_979258585.1. Classification (NCBI taxonomy): domain Bacteria; kingdom Pseudomonadati; phylum Pseudomonadota; class Gammaproteobacteria; order Pseudomonadales; family Pseudomonadaceae; genus Pseudomonas; species Pseudomonas sp. AC136. The sequence continues at coordinate 916,619 of NZ_OZ409865.1, read as the reverse complement.
TTCGCTTGGGGCGTGACCTTCTGCGAGCAAGGTGGTGCCCGCGATCAGTGCCAGGTTCCAGCCCAGGCCGAGCAGGAATGAACTCACAAGAAAATGCCCTTTGCTCAGGCCGAGGAGCGCGACCACGGCGCTGGCGAGCAAAATGCAGCCGCCGAGCACGGCGACGCGGCGGCTGCCGAGGCGGTCTACCAGCGGACCGGCGACAAATGCTGGAAGAAACATGCCGAGCATGTGCCACTGAATGACCCCCGCGCCCACTGCCACATCAAAGCCACAAAAACTCATGGCCAGTGGCGTGGCGTTCATCACCAACACCATCAAGCCGTGGCCGATAGCGGTGGTGGCAACCGCTGCGCGCACCACTGGCCTTGCCAGCAATTCGCGCATGGCGGCAAAGCCCGCTTTGCCTGGCGCCGGCGCGGCACCTTCGCGCAACCGGCTGAGCAGTAGCAAGCCGAATGCAGCGAGCGCCGCGATGGCCAGATACGCCCCCAGATACGGCGTGCTCAGCACGGTGCGCGACCACAGCGCCAAGCTGGGTGCCAGCAAAGCCGCAAGCACACCGCCTCCGACGACATACGCGGTGGCACGGCCTTTCTGATGTTCGTCTACCGCTTCCAGCGCGGCGAAACGGTAGTACATGGCCGACGCTTGATAGGCGCCGATGGGCAAAGCGCCGAGGCAGAACACGATGAAGTCGCCCACCCAAACGCCCAACGCGCTGAGTAAACCGCCCGCCACGCCACAAGCCGCACCGAGCATCAAGCCCGGTCGCCGGCCGTGACGCTGCATAAACAGCGACAGCGGCTGCACGGCCAGCAAATTGCCGAGCACCAGCAGTGCCAAGGGCAGGGTGGCCAGCACGTTGCTCGGCGCCAGTTGCAAGCCGACCAGCGAGGTCAGGGTGATGCCGATGAGCGAGCAAGACCAGTACAGCGCCTGGCCGGCGAAAAGCAGCCGAACGGAGGCATTACGCAACAGCAACATGATGGTTTTTCCTTGGCGGATGGTGACGTCAGCTGGCCTTGGCGCAACCGGCTGGTTTGTGCACGCGTTCGGTGGAAGCGGGGTTGTTGAGCAACTTGGCGGACGGGCGGCGAGGGCGTTGCAGCAGTTCGCCGCCGCAATTCGGGCATTCGCCCTTGAGGTGGGTTTCGGCGCAGTCCTGGCAGAAGGTGCATTCGAATGTGCAGATGCGCGCGTCCACAGAGTCCGGCGGCAGGTCGCGGTCGCAGCATTCACAGCTTGGGCGGAGTTCGAGCATGGCGTAGTCCTTACGTGGGTGGCTTTGCATGAGGATGGCGGGCGCTTATAGCGCCGGCTCGCGCAGTGGGGCGTCGCCAAAGCGCTGCGAATATTCCTGGGGGCTGACCGCCAGGTGTTTGTGAAATGTGCGCCGCAAGTTTTCCGGATGGCCGAAGCCGGTCAGGCGCGCCACGGTGGCAATCGAGGCTTGGGCGTCTTGTAGCAGCAAGCGCGCCGCTTCAAGCCGCACGCGCTCGACATAGCGCCCCGGGCCCATGCCCAATTCCTGGGTAAATACGCGCGACAAGGTACGCGGCGTCATTTTCGCCTGCTGCGCCAGGGCTTCCAGCGACAAGTCTGCCCCGATGTTGGCGGGCAGCCAGTCGAGCAGCGCAGCCAGGCGCGGCACGCGGGTCGGTTCCGGGGTGAGCAGGGCGCTGAATTGGGTTTGTCCGCCAGGACGACGCAAAAACATCACCAAGCGCCTCGCGACGCTCAAGGCTATTGCCCGGCCCAGGTCGGCTTCAACCAGGGCCAGCGCCAGGTCGATACCAGCCGTGACGCCCGCCGAGGTGAACACATGGCTGTCGCCGTCGAGATTGCGCGGGTCGAAGGTGTGCAGGCGGTCGCTTTCGATCAGCACCGAGGGAAACCGGCAGCGCAGCTCGTCGACGTCGGCCCAATGGGTGGTTGCCTGGCGGCCGTCGAGCACGCCAGCGGCGGCGAGAATCAGTGCGCCGGAACAGATCGACCCCAGCCGCCGCACCTGCGGCTCGGTCTGGCGCAACCACTCAAGCAACGGCGCGTCGAGCATTTGCTCGTTGACGCCGAGGCCGCCGGGCACGAGCAGGGTGTCGAGTTGCGCAACGTCCAATGTTTGCCAGGTGTGGTCTACGCACAGACGCATGCCAGCGGACGTGGGCACGGGCGTCAGGTCTTCGCCCACCAACAGCAATTCATAAAACGCTGGCAGGCCCTGGCGCCCGCGCTCGACGTTGGCCGAGGCGAACACTTGCATGGGGCCGGTGACATCCAGGCTCATCACCTGCGGGAAAATCAGGCAGGCGACGGTGCGCAGGTGGCTGGAATGAGGAGGCGTGGCCATGGGGGCACCTTCTTGACGAGGATGCCATTCTGTCGCGCGATGGGCTTGGCAACAATGACAATAAGCCCACAGATATTGCCATTTGATTTTGACTGCGCGGTTTTAGGCAAATCGCGGCTGAAGCCGCTCCCACAATTGAGGTGGACCCTGTAGGAGCGGCTTCAGTCGCGAGCTTTTGAACGGAAAATCCCTCATTGCGGATTCAACCGCTCCAAAAACCGCATCAATGTGGTTTCTTCATCCCGCAAACCCTTGCGGCTGCGCGCCTTGCTCAACGATGCCAGTTCGCCGGCAACGAAATGCTCCAGCACCGCCGGATGCACGTAGCACTTGCGGCAGATGGCAGGGGTGTTGCCGAGCTGGCTGGCGACATCTTTGATCACTTCGTTGACGAGGCGTTTTTGCTCGGTGGCCGAGCGTTCCTCGTGGGGCAATTGGCGCAGGCGGTCGAGGGCCAGGGCGGTGCCGGCCCAGGTGCGGTAGTCCTTGGCGGTGAAGTCGCTGCCGCTTTGTTCTTGCAGATACTGGTTGATATCGGACGAGGTCACGACCCGGCGCTGACCGTCGTCGTCCAGGTATTGGAACAGGTGCTGGCCTGGCAATTCGAGGCAGCGGCGAATGATTTTCGCCAGGCGCGGGTGCTGCAGGCTCACTTCGTGCTCGACGCCGCTCTTGCCGCGAAAGTGAAAGCGGATGCCGGCGCCTTTCACGTCCACGTGGCGGTTACGCAGGGTGGTCAGGCCGAAGGATTTGTTGTCACGGGCGTACTGCGTGTTGCCGACGCGAATCAGCGTGGAGTCGAGCAGGGCCACCACCGTGGCGACCACTTTGTCATGGCCCAGCCCCGGCAGTTTCAAGTGTTCTTCGGTGCGCGTGCGCAGTTTCGGCAGGGCGCGACCGAATTCCAGCAGGCGTTCGTATTTGTCGGCATCGCGAATTTCCCGCCAGCGTGGGTGATAGCGGTACTGCTTGCGCCCACGGGCGTCGCGGCCTGTCGCTTGCAGGTGGCCTTGCGGGTCGGCGCAAATCCATACGTCTTCGTAGGCCGGCGGAATGGCCAGCTTGTTGATGCGCTGAATCTCGTCGGCGTCGCGGATGCGCTCGCCCTTAAGGTCGAAGTAGACGAACTTGCCGCGCAATTTACGTCGGCGAAAACCCGGTTGGCTGTCGTCAACGTAGTGCAAGTCGGGCGGCAATGCGGGACAGAGCAGGGTGCCGGTGTCGCCGCCTTCGTCATCGGGTAGCGGCCGTTCGCCTTTGGCCAACGGCAATACGTCGGGCTTGATTGCGCTGGTCATGGTTAGCCTTGCCTCGGAGTGTTGATGGCTTCGCTCCATTCATCATGCTCGCAGCGCTGACATGTGGCGTGCTCGCCGGCCTGCAGTTGCGTGGTGTTGCCGCACCAGATGCAGGCGTACAACGCGCTGCTCGGCACTTCCCGATATTGCTGGCGAAGCGGGCTGGGCAATACCGACAGGCCGTAGCGCACCTGGTCGTCGGGCAGGAAATACAGGCTGACGTCGCCGTTCACTTCCATGATGCCGATGCGCACTTGGCCCAGGTGCTCGACGCCTTTCTGGCGCAGCTCCATAAAGAATTCGTCGGTGGAAATGTTCTTGCGCGCCAGCGCCGGCACGTCGCACACGCCGTTTTCAATGATCAGCGCCGGGCGGCCCTCCAACCAATCACCGAACCGCGGCAAGCGCTCCATGGCGAAGGTGGTGACGCGGTAGAGCAGCAGCAACGTAGCGAACACCACAACGATGGGCAGCAACGGCACGTCGTCGTAGAAGGTGACGTCACCTGCGGCTGAGCCGAGGGTGAGGATCACCACCAGCTCAAACAGCGACAGCTGCCTGACGCCACGGCGCCCGGAAATTTTCAGAAAGGTGAACACCACCAGATAAGCGAACAGCGTGCGCACCGTGACTTCGAGCAAAAACGGTACGGGCAGCTTGTCGATCAGCATCCGCTGCCAATCGAAAGCGGTCATGGCCAGAGGCCTTGGTGACGAGGGGACATGGGCGGTTTCCTACCTGACTGCGGGTAACAAAATAGACGCTGACCGGCGGTTTTAGGTTCGGTGTATTTGTGCGTCAGGGGCAGGTGTACGCCGGCTCGACGCGTAATGCCTGAAAAGCATGTTTTTTATGCTCTTTAGGTTTGAATGAATAAAAAGTCATGAAAATCAACGTGTTAAAAATTGTAATTCTTTTAGGTTATTACAAAATAGTTAAAAGTTACTTTTTGAGATAAGCCCTCTCCTCAATCATTGCGCCCAACACGTCGAACCGCTCTGCAACGGCCACTTGCCAGACAGCGCGGGCGCTGGGTCACCGCGCTGTTGACCGGCGACATACGCAATTGCGAGGAGTTTTAAATGGGCAATGTTCAACCAGCCGCATCAGCGCAGCGGCAATGGCAGGCGCCGGCCAGCGCCGATCTGGTCGACCTCGGTCACCGCCACCGCGAGCCGCTGGCCCAGAGCCGGCGGCATCACGTGGCGCCAGTCGGCGCATTGAGTCGGCGCGAAAAGCTGTTGCTGGCGGTGCTCGCGGTGGTCGCCCACGGTGGGCTGATTTACTGGCTCAACCAGCAGACCCCGCCGCCGCTGCCGGTAGTGCCGCCAGAAATTCCGCCCATGGAAATCGAATTCACCCGTCCGGCGCCGCCAGTGGTGGAACCGCCACCGCCGCCACCGCCGCCGCCCGTGGTTGAGCCGCCACCACCGCCACCGCCGGTGGTGGATGAGTTGGCTGCGAAGCCGGCGCCAAAACCGATTCCGAAACCCAAGCCGACACCGCCGCCCAAACCCTTACCGAAGCCGGCACCCAAGGCTGTAGAACCGCCGCCCCCAGCGCCGACACCAGCGCCCGTTGCGGCACCGGCGCCACCCGCGCCGCCGGCTCCGGCGCCGGTGACACCGCCGTCGGCCAACGCGGCGTACTTGAAGAACCCGGCGCCGGAATACCCGTCGCTGGCTCAGCGTCGCGGTTGGGAAGGCACGGTGGTGCTGCGGGTGCATGTACTGGCCAGCGGCAGCCCGGCAGAGATTCAGATTCAAACCTCCAGCGGCCGCGAGCTGCTGGATAACGCAGCCGTACAGGCGGTCAAGCGCTGGTCGTTTGTGCCGTCCAAGCAAGGCGATGTGGCGCGAGACGGTTGGGTCAGCGTGCCGATCGGCTTCAAGTTGCACTGACAGCGACCACGCATTAGCGAATTTATAGAGAGAGTTGAATCATGAGCGTATTGGCCACATCCCCCCTCGAGTCGATTGAAAGCGCGGTCATCTGGCTGCTGGTCGGTTTCTCTGTTGTGACCTGGGGCCTGGCCCTGCTGAAAGCCTTGCAGTTCGGGCGATTGAAACGCCAGGACCGCAAGTTCCAAAAGCTGTTCTGGGGTGCCTCCAGCCTGGATGGAGCGGCGGAACTGGTGAACTCCCAGCCCGGCGCCGTCTCCCGTGTTGCCCAAGCCGGCTTCGGCGCGATCCAGGTGCAGGAGCACGCCCAGGATTTAAGCCAGGCGATCAACCATCAGGACCGCCTCGAACGCGCCCTGCGTCAGCAGATTCAACGGGAGCGTCGTTCGTTGGAATCGGGCTTGGCGGTGGTTGCATCCATCGGCAGCACGTCGCCCTTTATCGGTCTGTTCGGCACCGTATGGGGAATCATGGAAGCGCTCAAAGGTATCAGCCTGGCCGGCTCGGCCAGCCTGGAAACCGTGGCCGGCCCAATTGGTGCTGCGCTGGTGGCGACCGGTGTGGGCATCGCCGTCGCCGTGCCGGCGGTGCTGGTTTACAACTACTTCTTGCGCCGCCTGAAGCTCAACTCGGCTGACCTGGACGACTTCGCCCACGACTTCTACAGCCTGGCGCAGAAGTCCGCGTTCAAGCTTATTCAACTGCCTGGCGGTAAGGCCGCGCCGCAGAAAGTGAAGGAGGCTTCGTAATGGCGTTCTCCACTCAAGACAGCGATGAAGTGCTCAGCGAAATCAACGTAACGCCGCTGGTGGATGTGATGTTGGTGCTGCTGGTGGTGTTTATCGTCACGGCGCCGCTGCTGACCAATGCCATCCCGATCAACTTGCCGAAAACCGAAGCCGTGGCGCCGGTCGAGCAGAAAGACCCGCTGGTGGTCAGCATCGACGGCGCCGGCAAAGTGTTCCTTAACAAGGACGAAATTCAGGCCGACTTGCTGCAATCCAGCCTGGAAACCGCCAAGGCCAAAGACGCCGAACTGCGGGTGCAATTGCAGGCTGACGAGAAGGTCGACTACGGCCAGGTGGCCAAGGCCATGGCGTCGATTGAGCGAGCAGGGATTACCAAGCTGTCGGTGATTACTGCGCGTTAACCCGTTTTGGTCGCCCTGCTTCAGGCAGGGGCAGGGCGGCCTATTTTCTTCGTTCCCGGACACGGTGAAACTGCTGCGCTCGGTTCTGCTGCGTTGAAAACGAGCTCGCACTGCTCATTGGCTACAGCCAACTCCGCGTGCTCGCTCGTTTTCGCCTTGCATAACCTTCGCTCGCTACGTTTCACCGTGCCCGGACCGCAGAGCAAAGCGTCACTTAGGAGAAACCTGATGACTTCCACTCTCTATATCTCGCCGGGCGCTTGCTCGTTCGCCGCTCACGTGGTCGTGCATGAGCTGGAGTTGCCGATTCAGGTGGAGCGCGTTGCGTTGCGCACGGCGGACTCGACGATTCACCAGATCAACCCCTTGGGCCGCGTGCCGGTGTTGCAGTTGGACGATGGCCGGCGCATCACCGAGAACAGCGCGATTTTGCCGTATCTCGCGGACCTTAAGCCGGGCACTTCGCTTTTCGCGCCGGCGGGTAGCGTGGAGCGCGCGCAGATTCAGAGTTGGATTGGTTACCTGGCCGCCGAGGTGCACGCCGCCTCCTTTCGCCCGCTGAACCGGCCGGAGCGCTACAGCGCCGATGAAAGCGCCCACCCCGGCATTCGTGCGCAGGCGCTGGAGCAGTTGTATAAGGCGTTTGCGCACATCGACCAACACCTGCAAGCCCAGCCTTTCTTGGGCGGCGAGCAGTACAGCATTGCCGATGCTTACCTGGGCGTGTTCGCTGGCTGGGCAGGGCGCGTGGGCGGGCGCTTGGATGAGTTGAAGGCGTTGGCGCGCTTTCGTGAGCACTTCAACGCGCGGCCGGCGGTCCAGCGCGCGTTGGTGGCTGAGGGCTTTTAGGCCTCAGCCGTTTTCCTCTTCGTAGCGGTCCAGCGTGTCGCTGGTGATGATGCGGCCCAGTTCGATCAACTCGGGCGCTTTGTAGAACTCGAAAAAGCGGCAGGCGCGGCGCGGTACGTTGACCAGAATATCGGGCGGGTAGCCGGCGATCTTGTATTGCGCGAGCGAGGTTTGCATCACCTCGAAGCTTTGGTTGACCAACTCCAGCAGCGACGCCGGGCTACCGGTTTCCGCAACCCGTGAGCCGGTGGCCGAGTTTGGCGTCGGGCTTTCATCCGGGCGCGGCGACGGTGCGGCGGCCGGTGGGTCGAGCCAGGGGTTGGGCTCGGCGCTGGCGGCGGCTTCGAGTAACGCAGCTTCTTCGGCGGGGCCGGCCAGTTTGCGGCGAAACGGAATGCGTGAACCAATGCTGTCCATCAAGCCATCGAGCTTGCCTTTGAACGCGGCAGGACGCTCGATTACCGGCAGTTGGTAATGGCGCTGGCCGTTGGCGTTGAGGTTCACTGCCACAATCAAATCGCAATGACTGGCCACCACCGGCACGATGGGCAACGGGTTGAGCAGGCTGCCGTCTACCAACATGCGCTTGCCCTGGATCACCGGGGTAAACAGGCTGGGAATCGCCGCCGACGCGCGCATGGCTTGGTGCAGGTTGCCTTGCTGGAACCAGATTTCCTGCTGGAAGGTGAGGTCGGTGGCGACGGCGGTGTAGGGGATGCGCAGGTCTTCGATATTGATCTCGCCGACCATTTCGCGAATGCGCCCGAAGACTTTTTCACCGCGAATGGCGCCGAGTCGAAAGCTTACGTCGAGCAGACGCAGCACGTCGATGTAGTCGAGGCTTTCAATCCACTCGCGGTATTCGGGCAGCCTGCCGGCGGCATAGATGCCACCCACCACCGCGCCCATGGAGCAACCGGCGATGCAGGCGATGTCATAACCGCGCCGCTCCAGTTCCTCGATAGCGCCAATGTGCGCATACCCCCGTGCGCCCCCCGCACCCAACACCAGCGCCACGCGTTTACTCATCACCCGCTCCTGATTACTATCGCCGGCCGCTTGGCACGGCATTTTGCGACCATACGCGCGCCGGCTTGCGCCGCCAAGGCGTAGGCGATCGCCGCTTCGCTTGATCGCACTTTTTCGCGGCGCTGGCGTCTGATCAACACACGTGCTTAATGACGTTTAACCTGCTGTTTCTCTTATTTGGAGCAATGTTATGAAAGCCTGGATCTGCTTACCCCTGATGGTGCTGGCGTTGTCCGGTTGCGCCGCAAAAACTGCCTACCGCGACAGCTGCGCCGCGCAGTCGGACGCCGCCTGGCGCGAGCTTGATCTGGCCAAGGCCGAAGGCTTTGCCGGCACCGTGAGCTACTCCAAAGCCCTGTCGCTGCTGACCGGCGCGAAAACCTCGCAACAATTCGAAGGCTACGAAAGCTGCACCAAGAACGCCAAGAAAGCGCGCTTCTACATCAGCGAATCCCGCGCCGGGCGTTGATTGCGTTTCAGCAGAACACGGTCGTCAGGTAGGTTGGGCTGAGCCATCGGCGAAGCCCAACACGCCACTTCTGCAATCCAGCACAGCAATACAATCTCTTCCCATCTGCATCTCTCACTATCAGCTCATACGAATCTGACAGTGAGCGCCCCATGGCCAATCCCGTTTCCCGCAGCGCTTTCACCGCCAGTGATTGGGGCTTGCTGTGGCTACGCGTTACCGGCTCGGCCTTGCTGCTGCATGTGCACGGCTTGCCAAAACTCCTGCATTTTCAAGAACAGCTGAGCCTTATCGAAGACCCCTGGCGCCTCGGCGCGACCTTCACGCTGAGCCTGGCGATTTTCGCCGAAGTGCTGTGCCCGCTGCCGATTCTGCTCGGCGTGCTCACCCGTCTTTCTTGCTTGCCTATTCTCGCCGTGCTGCTGGTGGCGCTGGTGGCCGTGCACCCGGAATGGAGCGTGGCCGACGGCCAGTTCGCCTGGTTGCTGCTGATAATTTTCAGCACGGTGTTTATCGCTGGCCCAGGGCGCATTGCCTTGTCGCAACGCCTGCCCGGTAAGGCGCGGGCGCTGGTCTATCTTCAGTGACGGCTCGGTTTCTTACGTTCAAACAGGAGGCGTCAGCCCATGAGTAGTGTGGAAGTGTTCGAAGAGGTGGCGACCTTGCTGGTCCGTCACCGCGTCAAGGCCGGCAAAGATGCCGCCTATGAAGCGTGGCTGCGCCGCATCATCAGTACCGCGCGCGAGTACGCCGGGCACTTAGGCATCGACGTGATGCGCGGCCACAGCCAGGGGCTGACCCAGTTCACCTGCGTGCTGCGCTTTACCAGTACCGAGCTGCTGCAAACCTGGCTCGACTCTGACGACCGCCGCCGCTTGGTGGCCGAAGTGGAACCGCTGCTGGCCGACGGCGATAAAACCGAAGTGAACGCCGACCGCGAATTCTGGTTTACCCCCGCTGAAATCGGCACCGCCAAACCGCCCGCGCGCTGGAAACAGGCGTGCGTCACCTTTCTGGTGATTCTGCCGCTGAGCATGGGCGTGCCGCTGTTGTGGAAGCCGGTGTTCGCCAAGCTGCCGTTTTTGTCTGGCTACCTGGCCAGCAGTGTGGTGATCACGCTGAGCATCGTCCTGCTTGTGGTGTACGTGTTTATGCCGCGAGTGACACGCCTATTTGCGCGCTGGCTTAACGCCTAGCGCTGCTTTGTGAAAGGAGAGTAATCCTCATGGCTGATGAAACCCCTCCAAAGTCCCCCGGGCGCCGCCAATTTCTGGCAGCCAGTTCAGTGCTTGGCGCTGCTGGCGCGCTGTGGTCTGCCTTGCCTTTTTCCGCTTACGCCACCTCATCAGGAGCTGCGATGAACGCCGATCTAATTCTCTTCAATGGCCGGTTGCACACGGTTGACCGAGAAAAACCGACCGCCACGGCCGTCGCCATCAAAGACGGCAAGTTCATTGCCGTGGGCAACGACGGCGAAGCCATGGCCTTTCGCGGCGGCTCGACCCGCGTGGTCGACCTGCAAAAGCGCACGGTCATTCCAGGCCTCAACGACTCGCACCTGCACTTGATCCGCGGCGGCCTCAACTACAACCTCGAACTGCGCTGGGAAGGCGTGCCGTCGTTGGTTGACGCCTTGCGCCTGCTCAAAGACCAGGCCGACCGTACGCCCGCGCCGCAATGGGTACGCGTGGTGGGTGGCTGGAACGAATTCCAGTTTGCCGAAAAGCGCTTGCCAACCATTGAAGAGCTGAACAAAGCCGCGCCCGACACCCCGGTGTTTGTGCTGCACCTGTACGACCGCGCCTTGCTCAACCGCGCCGCGCTCAAGGTGGTGGGCTACACCCGCGACACGCCGAACCCACCGGGCGGCGAGATTGTGAAAGACGCCAATGGCGAGCCCACCGGCATGTTGGTGGCGCGCCCGAACGCCATGATTCTGTACTCCACGCTGGCCAAAGGGCCGAAGCTGCCGCTGGAATACCAGGTGAACTCCACGCGTCAATTTATGCGCGAGCTGAACCGCCTGGGCGTTACCAGCGCCATCGATGCCGGTGGTGGCTACCAGAACTACCCGGACGACTACCAGGTTATCCGCGAGCTGGCCGCCAACGACCAACTCACCGTGCGCATCGCCTACAACCTGTTTACCCAGAAGCCCAAAGAAGAACTGGTGGACTTCAAAAACTGGACGCAAATCGTCAAGCCAGGCGATGGCAATGACTTCTTCCGCCACAACGGCGCCGGCGAAATGCTGGTGTTCTCGGCGGCCGACTTCGAAGACTTCCTCGAACCGCGCCCGGATCTGCCGCAAACCATGGAAGAAGAACTGGAACCGGTGGTGCGTCACCTGGTTGAGCAGCGCTGGCCGTTCCGCCTGCACGCCACCTACGACGAATCGATCTCGCGCATGCTCGATGTGTTCGAGAAAGTGAACCGCGACATTCCGTTCAACGGCCTGCACTGGTTCTTCGACCACTGCGAAACCATCACGCCGAAAAACATTGAGCGTGTACGGGCGCTGGGCGGCGGTATTGCCGTACAGGACCGCATGGCGTTCCAAGGCGAATACTTCGTCGACCGCTACGGCAAGAAAGCTGCCGAAGCGACGCCGCCGATCAAACGCATGCTCGCCGAAGGCGTGCCGGTGGGTGGCGGTACCGATGCCACGCGCGTGTCGAGCTACAACCCGTGGACCTCGCTGTACTGGATGGTCAGCGGCAAAACCGTCGGCGGCATGGAGCTGTACCCCGAAGGCTTGCCGCGCGAAACCGCCCTGCAACTGTTCACCCACGGCAGCGCCTGGTTCTCGACCGAGCAGGGCAAGAAAGGCCAGATCAAGGTCGGTCAGTTGGCGGATGTGGTCGCCCTGTCGGCGGACTTCTTCAGTGTCGATGAAGAGGCCATCAAGTGGATCGAATCGGTACTCACCGTGGTGGACGGCAAGATCGTTTACGGCACCGACGAATTCGACAAGCTCGCGCCGCCTGCGCTGCCCGTGACCCCGGACTGGTCGCCGGTGGTGAAAGTGCCCGGCCACTGGCGTCAGCAAACCGCATTGGCGGCCGCTGTGCACCAATGCTCCGGCCCGTGCGGCGTGCATTCCCATAGCCATGAAAAAGCCCGTCTTTCCTCGGCGCCGGTGAGCGATCACCAGGGCTTCTGGGGTGCGTTCGGCTGTTCCTGCTTCGCCTTCTGATTTTGTTATCCAACCCATCAGGCCCGGTGCGGGCCTGATTATTTCGAGGAAATATCATGAGCAAGAAATACAACCGCTTGGACAAAGACAACGCCGTGGTTTTGCTGGTTGATCACCAGGCCGGCCTGATCTCCCTGGTGCGCGACTTCACCCCGGACGAGTTCAAAAACAACGTACTGGCCCTGGCCGACATCGCCGCGTTCTTCAAGCTGCCGACCATCCTCACCACCAGCTTTGAAAACGGCCCGAACGGCCCGATGGTTCCCGAACTGAAAGCCAAGTTCCCGGACGCCCCGTACATTGCCCGTCCTGGCCAGATCAATGCCTGGGATAACCCGGACTTCGTGGCCGCCGTTAAAGCCACCGGCCGCAAGCAAATTATCATCGCTGGCGTTGTGACCGACGTGTGCGTGGCATTCCCGACCTTGTCGGCCATCGAAGAAGGCTTCGACGTGTTCGTCGTGACCGACGCTTCCGGCACCTTCAATCCGCTGGTACGTGAGTCGGCCCTGAACCGTATGGTCGAAGCCGGTGCGCAATTGATGAACTGGTTTGCCGTAGGTTGCGAGCTGCAACGCGACTGGCGCAACGACATCGAAGGCTTCGGCGCCATCCTCGGCGGCCACCTGCCGGCGTATGCCAACCTGATGCAGAGCTATAGCCAGAAAGCGCAGTAATTTTTCGGCTGGACGTGTAAGACCCCAATCGAGGCTGAAGCCTCTCCTACAAGTGGTACATCGCTTGTGGGAGAGGCTTCAGCCTCGATTTTTTTGCGCCTTTGTTTTTGTAGGAGCCAGCAAGCTGGCTCCTACAAGAGAGCGACGTTATAGGCCCACTGCTTTTTGTAGGAGCGGCTTTAGCCGCGATGCTCTTGCTTTGAAAAACATCGCGGCTAAAGCCGCTCCTACAAGTGATCTGGAGCTTGCGGGAAAGGCTTTAAGCCCGACATTGGTGGGGCTTCACTCGATTTTTATGCTCGCTGTCATTGTAGGAGCGGCTTGGCACGCCCAGATCACCGCCCCCACGGTGCCGGTGCGCCGATCAACCGGCCCATGGCGCCTTTGATCCCCAACTCTTTCAACGCGGTGAGTTCACCTTGGGTTTCGACCATTTCGGCAATTAACGGCAAGTCGATGCTGTTGGTGGCGCGGAACATGGCTTCGATAAACATGCGTTTGTCGCTTTCCTCGTCGATGGCGCGGATGTAGGTGCCGTCCACTTTCAGGTACGCAAGGCCCAGGTGGGTGAGGTTGCCGATCAGGCTGAAGCGGCCGCCGAAATGCTGCAGGCCCAGGTTGAAGCCGGCCAGGTGCACGGCCTGGCTGAGGCGTTCCAGTTCGGCCGGTGGCGGCAGGTGACGTTCATCCACTTCAAGGGTCATCAGGGTGGCGTGCTGGGGGTTTTCCCGGAGCAGGGTGATCAGCTGCGCCTGGGCGTCGGCTTCGCGCAAGGTGGCGGCCGACAGGCTCAGGGCGATGGGTTGCTGATGCGCGGCGAGGTGGGCGAGGGCGTGTTTGAGCATCGCCAGGTCGAAGCGTGCGGTCCAACCCAGGCGCTCGATCCAGGGTAGGAAACGGCCGGCAGCGATGGCCTCGCCTTGCGGGTCGATCAGGCGCGCCAGCACTTTGTGGTGCAGCACGCGTTGGGTGTCGGCGCAGTCCACCACCGGTTGGAAGTACAGCTCCAGCTTGCCTTTGTTGAGCGCTTCGTCGATCCAGCCGCGCCAGTCGTTGAGGCTCTGGCTCGGAGCGGCGTTGAAGTCGTCGAGGCGGTCCCAGAACTTGGCGGCGTTGCTCTGCGCCTGGGCCAGCGCTTGATCGCCACGGCTGATCACGGCCGTTACGTCTTCGCCGGGGCGGAAGGCGGCAATACCCAGATGGGCCACGGGCGTGCAGTCGCTGGCGCCGGTTTGGCGCAGGCTTTCCAGGCTGTCGATCAGTTGCAGGGCGAGGCGGTCGGCGTCGTCGCCGGCCAGCCCTGGGGCCAATAAGGTGAACTCGCCGCCACGGCTGCGCGAGGCCAGCCAGTCGCTGCGGTCGGGGTGTTCGAGCGAGCGTTTCAGCAGCTCGCCAATGGCGGCGATCAGGGCGTCGGTGCGTTGCCCGCCGAGGCGCTGGTTGAGGCCGCCAAGGTCGTTGACCCGCAGCATGATCAGGTAGCCCTCGGCGTGCTGTTCGTGGGCGCTGAGTTGGTTGGCCAGGTTGATGTCGAACAGGCGGCGGTTGGCCAGGCCGGTGAGGGTGTCCTGGTAGGCTTCTTCGCGGAGTTTTTCACTGCGCGCGGCTTCTTCGGCGAACAGGTTTTTCAGTTTCTCGACCATCTGGTTCATGGCCAGCACCACGCGCTTGAGCTCGGGTGTGCGCGGAACGCGGGGCAGGGTGAAGAACTCGCGACGGCTGATGGCGTGGGCCTGTTGCACCATGTTGTCGAGCGGTTTGAGCTGGGTACGCAGCAGCCAGCCGCCGAGAATCGAGCTGACCAAGCCGCAGAGCAATAACCAGGCGGCGCTGCCCAAGGCGCTGTCCCACAGACGCGACAGGGCGAATTGCGGATGGCTGAGCACCTCCACGCGGGCGGCCTGATCCCAGCCGCGCATGATCATGGCGTCGCCGCCTTCGGGTTCAAGGTCGATCAGTTTGACGAACCAGGCCGGCACGTTTTCCGAGGTCGTGGTGGTGCGGCGTTCAACCATGGTTTCGCCGTTGTCGACGCGCACCACGCGGATGGTGGCGTAGTAGCCGCTGTCGAACACCGAGCTGACCATCAACTCGATCATGGCCGGGTCGTCGACATGCGGGGTCATGGACAGCGCCAGTGCAGTGGCGGCGTCTTGCGCGTGGGAACGCAACTGGCTGAGCAATTGCTCGCGCGAGCTTTCCACACTGGTGATGAAACTGCCGGTGAAGGCCACTACCAGAAACAGGCAAATGGCGAGAAACAACTGCTTGAGTAACGACATAAGGTTCTCCTAACCCTCACCAACGGCAAAGCCTTCGGCATTCATTTTTTTCAATATGTCCTGCCAGCGCGAAAGCTTTTTGCTGTCACCGCGTTTGCCGGAGGAGCCCGGCAGGTACAAACCTTCGGCATTGAAGGAATACACCGGGAGTAGATCTTTACGTTGCGAAGCGGGGCGAATATCGCCGATCAAGTTGTCCAGTACCAGCGGCTGGGCGGTGGGGCTGGAGTAGTAGGTGAGCACCATGTGGGCCTGGTTGTAGTTCAAGGCTTTGACGTAAGTGATGCGCAGCTTTTCGCTGGGAATGCCAAGGCGCCGCAGGGTGAAGTATTTGGCGATGGAGTAGTCCTCGCAGTCGCCAGCGCCCTTGACCAGCGCTTCGAGCGGCGTGGCCCAGTAGTCTTCCTGGCGCCAGTTGCGCATGTCATCAACAAAGCGCAGCTCGCGGTTGAAGAACTTGTTCACCACAACGAGCTTTTCGCTTTCGGGCAAGCCCCCACTTGAGCTGACCAGATCGCCCCAGGCGAGAATGCGGGGCTTCGCTTCGCCGAGATTGCCGTAGCGGGTTTCTGCGTTTTTGACGATGACGGCGAAATCCCAATCGGCAAATACACTGGCAACGCCCACCAGCAACGCCAGCAACAAAGACGCACAGACGCGTGCCGAAAACAGGCGTCTGTGTCGTCCTTGAAAGCGCTGCCGAAGCTGCATGTCGCGTCTCCGCCGATGGTGGGGTGATTCTAGGCAGTTGCAGGGGAATTTGCTGTATGGGCTACGGGAATTTTCTACGGCGTCGCTGCGCTTGTATCCGAGCGGCTACGGGCGCTTGAGGGTTTTCTGCCTGAGGATATAAATCGTCACGCACACCGCACTGGTCAACATAAACGTACGCGCCCAGAACATCGGCACCAGGTAGCAGGAAAAGCCGATGCTCAGCCACATCAAACCGATGGCGTATACCTTGCCTTTGAGCGGTATGCCGTTGCCGTCGAGGTAGTCGCGAATCCACGGACCGAGCTTGGGGTGGTCTACCAGCCAGTGGTAGAAGCGCTCGGAACTGCGGGCGAAGCAGGCGGCCGCCAGCAGCAGAAACGGCGTGGTGGGCAGTACGGGAAGAAAAACCCCGATAACCCCAAGCACCACGCTCAGCCAACCAATGGTCAGCAGGGCGTAGCGAATGGCGGGGTTACGGTTTTCGTGGACTTGGCGCGTCATCCACGGTCCTTATCGTGCGGTGACGAATTAGTGGTGACGAGGCTTGAGCAGCGCAGGTTTTTCGTCAGGCGCCTGACAGATCAGGAACAGCGCGGTGAGCGCTTCGGGAATTTGCTCGACCATGTCGTCCATCAGGTCGGCATCTTTGGCGATGTCGGCGAACTCGGCTTCTTCATCGAACAAACCGGAACCCACCATGATCGGCAGCAGCAGTTCGCTGACTTCTTCTTCGGCGGTTTCAAACCAGGCGGCTTCGCGCATAAACACGCCTTCCATAAAGCCGATGCACCAGCCACGAATATCGGAATCGTCCGGCTCTTCGCCCAGATCCAGATCACACGGCAGTTCGAGGTCATCGTCGGCGGCGAGCATGCGGCCGATGTGCGCTTTGAGTTGGATGAGGGTGGCTTCGATTTCGTCGCGCTCGGCGTCGTCACGGTAGTGCGGCGGCTCGGAGAACAGGGTGTCGATCCACTCGCGCTCCGGTACTTGTTCGGTGCAGATCGACAGTGCGGTCAGGAAGCCGTGAGCGGCTACATAGTCCAGGGCTTCTTCATGCAACTCATCGGCGTCGAGGAAGGCTTGCAGGCGGGTCAATTGCGCGGCGAAGGACATTACGGCACTACCTAATGGGACTGAATGCGCAGGATTTTAGCCTGTATAGCCCGCTGGCGCGGCGCTCTTGGCAGATTTTTTTCGCCGCCGCCGCTAGCTGGCAGGATTTTTCGACGGGCAATCACCGATAGGCGTCGTCCATTGCCTGGGGGTGCTGACGTATACTGCGGCGCTTTTCCGCCTGCACCTTTTGCAACGCTTGGGGTTTTTATGCTCGAACCGGCTCTGCGCATCCTTAAAGACGTTTTTGGCTACGACAGTTTTCGTGGGCGTCAGGGTGCAATCATCGAGCGCGTGGCCAACGGCGGCGACGCCTTGGTATTGATGCCAACCGGCGGCGGTAAATCCCTGTGTTTCCAAGTGCCGGCGCTGTTGCGGCCCGGTTTGGCGGTAGTGGTTTCGCCGCTGATTGCCTTGATGGAAGACCAGGTGGCCACGCTGGACGAGCTGGGCGTGGCAGCCGTGGCGCTGAACTCGACCCTGAGCGCTGCCGAGCAACGGCAGATCGCCGACCGCATTCGCCGCAATGAAATCAAGCTGCTCTATGTAGCGCCCGAGCGCCTGGTGCAGCCGCGCATGCTCGAGTTTTTGCAGGACTTGGACATCGCGCTGTTCGCCATCGACGAAGCGCATTGCGTGTCGCAATGGGGTCACGATTTCCGTCCCGAATATTTGCAACTGGGCCAGCTTGCCGAGCTGTTTCCCCACGTTCCGCGCATTGCCCTGACCGCCACGGCGGACATGCGCACCCGCGAAGAAATCGTCACCCGCCTGCACCTGCAAGATGCCGAGCGGTTTCTGTCGAGCTTCGACCGCCCGAATATTTTCTACCGCATCGTGCCTAAAGAGCAGCCGCGCAAGCAGTTGCTGGCGTTCCTTAAAGAGCGCAAGGGCGACGCCGGCATCGTCTATTGCATGTCGCGTAAAAAGGTCGAGGAAGTGGCGGCCTTTCTGAGCAAGGAAGGCTTCGCCGCGCTGCCGTATCACGCCGGTTTGCCCCACGAACTGCGCGCCACTCACCAGAAGCGTTTCCTCAATGAGGAAGGCTTGATCATGGTCGCGACCATCGCCTTCGGTATGGGCATCGACAAGCCCAACGTGCGCTTCGTGGCCCACCTGGATTTGCCCAAGTCGCTGGAAGCCTATTACCAGGAAACCGGCCGCGCCGGCCGCGATGGCTTGCCGGCAGACGCCTGGATGGCTTACGGCCTGCAAGACGTGCTGCTGCTTAAACAGATGCTGCAAAGTTCGGAAGGCGATGAGCGCCACAAGCGCCTGGAGCAGCACAAACTCGACGCCATGTTGGCGCTGTGCGAGCAGATTCGCTGCCGCCGCCAGGCGTTGCTGGCGTACTTCGACGAAGAAATGCCCAACCCCTGCGGCCATTGCGATAACTGCGTCGACAACGTGCAAACCTGGGACGCCACCGAGCCGGCACGTCAGGCGCTGTCAGCGATCTTTCGCAGCGGCCAGCGCTATGGCGTCGGCCATTTGGTCGATGTTTTGTTGGGGCGCGACAACGACAAAGTGCGCAGCAGTGGCCATCAGCACTTATCCGTTTTCGGCATGGGCAAAGCCCTGAGCGAAGGCGAATGGCGTTCACTGTTTCGCCAGTTGGTGGCGCGCGGTTTGGCCGATGTGGATCTGGAAGGCTACGGCGGCCTGCGCCTGAGCGAAACCTGTCGGCCGCTGCTGCGCGGCGAGGTGACGCTGGAACTTCGTCGCGACCTGAAACCGCAGCTGGCGGCGAAATCCTCGTCGGGTGGCGGCAGCTCGGCCAGCCAACTCGTGCGCCCGGACGAGCGCGAGCAGTGGGAAGCCCTGCGCGCACTGCGGCGCAAACTGGCAGAAGAACACGCGGTGCCGCCGTACGTTATTTTCCCCGACTCGACGTTGCTGGAAATGCTGCGCAGCCAGCCCGGCTCGATGGCGGAAATGGCCGAGGTCAGCGGTGTTGGCGCGCGCAAACTGGAACGCTATGGTGCGGCATTCTTGGAAGTACTGAGCGGCGCTGCGGAAGTGGCGCCACCGGTGGTGGATATCCGTCACGAGTTGGTCAGCCTCGCCCGCGCCGGCATGACGCCGCAGCAAATTGCCGGGCAACTGAAATGCACCGAAAGGAACGTGTACAGCCTGTTGGCCGAAGCCATTGGCCGGCAGCAGTTGTCGCTGGAACAAGCCATGGATTTGCCGGCTGAGCTGCTGGGCGAAATTCAGGATGCGTTTCTCGACGCCGATGGTGAGTTGCCAGCGGTAGCCGCCATTGCCGAGCAGTTTGCCGGGCGCGTGCCAGAAGGCGTGCTGTACTGCGTCCGCGCGGCGTTGCAGGCAGAGTTCGAGGTATAAGTCGGCGCTCAACTCCGTGTTCGGCGGGGCCGTTTTTATGGCGTCAGAAATTTTGCCCGGGTTGTTGCGCGCACTTTCTGCGGCTATGGTGTCAAAAAGCCTCCCCACCAAGAGAAGAGGTAACGGGTGCCGCTCCATCAAGCCTGGCTGGACGATGTCCGCCCCAATCCTTATGCCGACCAACTGTCTTTAGGCTTCCGCCTGCTGCGTTTCGTGCGCCCGTTGGAAAATGAATACCGTCAGTACATGCGCGAGGACAGCTTCGACCTCAAGCGTATTGCTCTGAGCGTGGGCATGGTGCTGTGGATGGCGTTCGCGGTGCTGGATTTTTCTCTGATCGACGGGCCTCAGGTCTGGTGGATGCTGGGCGTGCGGCTCAGCGTGCTGGCGATGCTGCTGGTGTGCGCCCTCCTTATTCTGCAACGCAAACACTTCCATCTACTGGTGCCCTTGAGCATCACCTGCATTGGCGGGCTCGGGCTGGGCGCGGCCTCGGTGGTGGCCATCGCCCACACGGTCGACATGACCTACCCCTACGAAGGCCTGCTGCTGGTGTGCATGGCGGCGTATTTTCTCGTCGGCTTGCGCTTGTCCGAGGCGCTGGCCACCTCGTTGATGGTGCTGCTGGCGTATGTGGTACTGGAGCTGCTGGTGGGACTGCCGATTCCCCGTCTGATCAACAACGTGTTGTTTCTGCTGTTCGGCAATTTGATGGGCGCCATCGGCTGTTACCTGTTGGAGTTCAAATCGCGCGAGCACTTTTTGGTCAGCCGCCTGATGCGCGTGCTGGCGGATCACGACAGCCTGACGGGCCTGCATAACCGCCGCAGTTTCAACCGTCAGTTGGAACGCTTGTGGCGCCAGGCGCAGCGCGAAAACCAGCGGCTTGCGCTATTGCTTTGCGATATTGATCACTTCAAAGCCTATAACGACTGCTACGGGCATCAGGCCGGCGACAACGTGTTGCAGCGCGTTGGCGCGGTGCTCGCGGATGCGGCGCGCCGGCCGCTGGATATGTCGGTGCGCCTCGGCGGTGAGGAATTTGCGGTGTTGCTTTACGACATCACCGATGCGCAGGCCCGCGAGCGCGCTGAGGCGTTGCGTCTGGCGCTGGAGAAGCTCGGGATCCGCCACGAGCGCTCTGACACGGCGGCGATGGTGACGATGTCGGTGGGCGTTTCCTGCCTGCTGCCGGCCGAGGAGCGCGATGTCGGTCAGTTGTATGAACGCGCGGATCGGGCCCTGTACGAGGCCAAGGCATTCGGGCGTAACCAAGTGGTGGCTTGACCCCGAACGCATAAAAAAAAAGCCCGGCATGACGCCGGGTTTTTTATGGGGGTTTTACGCGGGCTAGATGCCCATGCCCACCAGGCTTTGCACGATATTGCGCAAGGTGCCGGCAATGGTCGGGTGTTCCACTTCAAAGCGTTCAACGGCGAGGTTTACGCCGTCCACCAGATTGGTGTCCGGTGCGCTGGCTTCGCGTTGCAGTTGCAGTTCGATCTGTTGCGCCAGGGCGTTGAGTTCTTCGCGTTGCTCGTCGGAGACGGGCGTCTGGCTGTTCAGTTGCTCGCGCAGTAAGTCCAGTTGATGCTGCAATTCGCGGGCAGGCATGGTGTTTCTCCCTCTGTGATAGGCAACAGCATTGACCCTGAGCGTGCGCCAAAGGTTCGAGTGTTGAGGGTAATCCATGCTCTGCCGCTTTGCCCGAGCGCAGGCGCGGCAAGGTGTAACACCTTACGGCTTTTCACCTTTTTGCCGGCGCTGGGCCAGGTCTGTGAGGCTAGGGCCGAGGTCCGCCAGTTGATCGATCACCGAATGCACGCCGAGGCGATAAAGGCTCAAGGTTGCCTGCGCGCGCAAGTGGTCGCGCTCGGGGGCGGGCAGGGCTTGCCAGTCGTCTGGCGCCTGGCCACAGAGCGGGCCGCAAGCGGCGAGGCCCACCGTCCATAAGCCGGCATTCAAGCCCGCCTGCAGTAAACGCGGTTCGCCGCTGATCAGCACGCAGCCGTCGAGGTTGCTCACCTTTAACGCCGACAGCGACTGCCAGCAGGCGTCGGGCGCAGGCCACGGGCGGGCGGCGCTGGTGTCGGTGCCAACCAGCCAGGCGGGCAGGGCACTGGCCAGTTGCTGGCTGGCATCGGCGGGTAACTCATCCAGCCAAGCGCAGGGCACGCCTTGCTGCTGCAGGGTTTCCAGCACATGCAAGGCGCCGGGCGTGACGTGCGCGTAATCATTGGCGCTGGCTTGCAGGGCGCTTTGCAGGGCGCTGATGTCGGCGCTGTGAGGCTCACGGCCCAGCGCCGCGCTCAGCGCAGCATGCGGTGACAAGAGATGGCAAGGCTGATTGGCGGCGTCGGGAAACAGCCGCTGCAAGGTCACGGGCAAGGCGCGGGCGCCGAAGTCCACCAGGCAGCCAGAGAGGCCGAACAGCACGGCGGTGAAGTCGGCAGATGATGAGGCGAGTGCAGGCATGACGCGCATCCGAAGGGGGCTTGTTAGCAAAGTAGTTACCCGCGATGACGGTGCGATGAATACTTTGTGACAATTGACCGGCACGGAGTTGCCGCGCCATTTCGGCCGATGGAAAAGCCGCCTGCCAAAGCCCGTTATCAGCCCTTATACTGAGCGCCTTTTGCGCCAGCACCTATGCTGGCAAAGCGCGCACCGCGCGTTCCCCGTTCTGCCTTTGGAGCCATGCAATGGAAGTGTTTGCCAGCAATTGGGCCACGCGTTTTGGCCAACTCTGCCTGTGTGCCGGTCTTGCGCTGGTGGCGCAGGGCGCTTGGGCAGCGGAAAACGACCCGTGGGAAGGCTTCAATCGCCCGGTGTTCACCTTCAACGACACGGTCGACACCTACGCGCTGAAACCCGTCGCGCAGGGTTACCAAGCGGTCACGCCGCAGTTTCTCGAAGACGGCATTCACAACGTGTTCAGCAACCTGGGCGATGTCGGCAACCTGGCCAACAACCTGCTGCAAGGCAAAGTGGAGGCGGCGGGGGTCGATACCAGCCGTTTGATTTTCAACACCACCTTTGGCCTGCTGGGCTTCTTCGATGTTGGCACCAAGATGGGCTTGCAGCGCAGCGATGAAGATTTCGGTCAGACCCTTGGCGCGTGGGGCCTGAACAGTGGGCCGTATCTGGTGCTGCCGCTGCTTGGACCAAGCACCGTGCGCGATGCGTCGGGCAAGATTCCGGACAGCTTCCTCGAACCCTACCGCTACATGGACCACGTGCCGACCCGCAACGTGACCCGTGCGGTGGATGTGGTGGATACCCGTGCGAGCTTGCTGTCGGCCGAGAAATTTATCAGCGGCGACAAGTACAGCTTTATCCGCAATGCGTATCTGCAGATGCGTGAATTTAAAGTTAAAGACGGTGAAGTCGAAGACGACTTCTGAGTTAGCTAAACGATCGGATGCGCGTCGGCGGGGCGGCGTTAAAAATACGTTTTCAATGCTCATGGGCTACAGCTCACTTCGCTTGAAGACGTATGTTTGCCTTGCTCCGCTCTAGCTCGCTCGATCTTGAGCAGCGTGATTCGGCTATTGAAAGGGCAAAACGAAAAAGGCGACCTCAGGGTCGCCTTTTTTGTTTGATCGATGAGGGGGGGGTTACTTCATGGAAAGAATGGCCAACCCCAGCGATTGTTTGCCGCCATCCAATGCGCTGGCGCGGATGACTTCGGCTTCGGCGTCGAGGCCGCGTAATTCGTTGTGTTCCGATGCGATGTGGACGCGAACCTTGTCGCCCACTTTGGCGTCGCTTTCAGCTTCTAACTGCATGCCAGTACTGGACAAGTCGAGGCAGAGGGCGGGAATGTCGCGGCCGCCGTGTTTCAAGGTGACGGGTGCTTCCAAGCGCATACGGATGTAGTCGCGTTTCTCGGTGTAGGCATGATCACTTTGGCTCATCGACCCGCTCCTGTGGTTTTTATTGGACTCTCCGACGGCTCTTATAACCTTGCCCTCTTTCGCCTGTAAAGGCGTCAGACGATGATCGGCGTACGCTTGAATCGCCGCACGGATGGGAGTACCGTCTGCGCCTTGACCGTCCACGCGTCCCGGCTGATCGGCCTGACGTACACGCCAACCACCCCTGGCGCCGTTTGCCTGGTACCCCATGCACAATTCCAGTGCCTCGCTGCTGATTATTGATGACGACGAAGTAGTGCGCGCCAGTTTGGCCGCTTACTTGGAAGACAGTGGCTTCAGCGTTTTGCAAGCTAGCAACGGCTTGCAGGGTTTGCAGATCTTCGAGCAGGAGAAACCTGACTTGGTGATTTGCGATTTGCGCATGCCGCAAGTCGATGGCCTTGAGCTCATTCGCCGCATAAATGCACTTGAAGTGCAGACGCCCGTTATCGTCGTTTCCGGCGCTGGCGTGATGAGCGATGCCGTTGAAGCGTTGCGTTTGGGCGCCGCCGATTACTTGATCAAACCCCTCGAAGACCTGGCCGTGCTGGAGCACTCAGTACGCCGTGCGTTGGATCGCGCCAATCTGCGTATCGAAAACCAGCGTTACCGGGAAAAACTCGAAGTCGCCAACCGCGAGCTGCAAGCCAGCCTGAACCTGCTGCAAGAAGACCAGAACGCCGGTCGCCAGGTGCAGATGAACATGCTGCCGGTCACGCCGTGGAGCGTTGATGGCTTGGAGTTCGCGCACCAGATCATCCCTTCGCTGTATCTGTCGGGCGACTTCGTTGATTACTTCCGCCTCGATGACCACCGCATTGCCTTTTACCTGGCCGACGTTTCGGGCCACGGCGCGTCGTCGGCGTTTATCACGGTTCTGCTGAAATTCATGACCACGCGGCTGCTGTATGAATCGCGCCGTGGCGGGCAGTTGCCAGAATTCAAACCTTCGGATGTGCTGGGCCACATCAATCGCGGGTTGATCAATTGCAAGCTCGGCAAGCACGTCACCATGTTGGGCGGCGTGATTGATGAGCAGAGTGGCAAGCTCACGTACAGCATCGGTGGGCATTTGCCGCTGCCGATCATGTACAGCGAAGGCACGGCGCACTACCTGGAAGGCCGCGGCCTGCCGGTGGGGCTGTTTGATGAGGCAACCTACAGCGATCACGTGATCGATTTGCCGCAATCATTCAGCCTGACCCTGCTTTCAGACGGCATTTTGGACCTTTTGCCGAGCGATACACTCAAAGAAAAGGAAGCGTTGCTCCCTCAGTTGGTGTGCACGGCGGGTGGCAGCCTGGATGGCTTGCGCCAGGTGCTTGGGCTGGCCAATCTCTCAGAGATGCCAGATGATATTGCCTTGCTGGTGTTAAGCAGGAACCTTGCATGATCTGTATGACCGCGCGCCCCATGACCCTTATGAGCCGCATAAACGATAAAGGTACAGTGGCATGAGTACCGGTCGAATTCAGTTTGCCGAGCAGAACGGCACGTTCGTTCTGAAGTTCGTGGGCGAAGTTCGCCTGACGCTCTGTTCCGCATTAGATGCCACGATCGAGAAGATTTTCACTGCGTTGAATTTCTCCGCCATCGTCATCGACCTGACCGAAACCCGCAGCATCGACAGCACGACACTCGGCCTGCTGGCCAAGCTGTCTATTCTGTCGCGCCAGAAAGTCGGCCTGCTGCCCACCGTGGTCACCACCCACGCCGACATCACCCGGCTGCTGCAATCGATGGGTTTTGATCAGGTTTTCAATATCGTCGACCAGCCGCTGGCCTGCCCGGGCAGCCTGGCGGACTTGCCCTCGCAAGATCAATCCGAAGAAGTGGTGAAGGCCAAGGTGCTGGAAGCGCACCGTATTCTGATGGGCCTGAACGAGTCGAATCGTGAAGAGTTCCACGACCTAGTGAACGCCCTCGAGCGCGGCTAACGCCGGTCGAAGCGGCACCCAAACAAACGCGCGAGCGGCCTAAGCCCTCGCGCGTTTTGCATTTCAGCGTTTGGCGGCGAGCAGGGCTTCGAGTTTTTCCTGATCGCGGGCGAACTGGCGAATGCCTTCGGCCAGCTTCTCGGTAGACATCGCTTCCTCATTCAGCGCCCAGCGGAAACTGCTTTCGGTCGGCACCTGTTTCGGCTCGCCCGGATTGCCGTCCCGCAGCACGCGTTCCAGCGAGCCTTCGTCTTCGGCCAGTTGTTGCAACAGCTCGGGGCTGATGGTCAGACGGTCGCAGCCGGCCAGTTGCTCGATCTGGCCCAGGTTTCGGAAGCTGGCGCCCATCACCACGGTGTCGTAGCCGTTGGCCTTGTAGTAGTTGTAAATGCGCGTCACCGACTTCACGCCCGGGTCTTCAGCGCCAACGAAGTCGCGGCCTTCGGCCTTTTTGAACCAGTCGTAGATGCGGCCTACAAACGGCGAAATCAGGAAGATGCCGGCATCGGCGCAGGCGGCCGCCTGAGCGAAGGAGAACAGCAGGGTGAGGTTGGTTTGAATGCCCGCGCGCTCCAATTGCTCAGCGGCGCGGATGCCTTCCCAGGTAGCGGCAATTTTGATCAGGATGCGCTCGCGGCCAATGCCGGCGCGGTCGTACAAATCGACCAGGCGCTGGGCGCGCAGCAAGGTGGCTTCGGTATCGAACGACAGGCGTGCGTCCACTTCCGTGGAAATACGCCCCGGAATCACCTTCAGAATGCCCTGGCCAACGGCGACGCCAAAACGATCACTAGCCAAGCCCAGATCGCCGTTGCAATCAGCCACGGCCTGATTCAGCAGCTCGGCGTAACCCGGCATAGCGGCAGCTTTAAGCAGCAGGGAAGGGTTGGTGGTGGCGTCCACCGGCTTGAGGCGGGCAATTGCATCGACGTCGCCGGTATCGGCAACCACGGTGGTGAACTGTTTGAGTTGTTCGAGCTTGGAGGTCATGGCGCGGCCTTGTGGTAACGGATGGCTAGACCTTACCCGAGCAACCAGTCGCGCTCAACGGCTGGCGCGTGACATTCAGCGGTGTTTTTGACGTTGTGCGTGAAAGGCGCCAGTTTCCCGACGAATACAGCTGCGCTCGATGCGCTCGTAGAAGCCAGCTTGCTGGCGAACCGCGCAAACGCCGTATTCGGTGTTTCCAGGGTTCGCCAGCAAGCTGGCTCCTACGGGGCGAGCACTGTTATGAGCGGGAGGCCACGGTTGCCGGGGCCTGCCAGCCGCCGCCCAGGGCTTTATAGATCGACACGATGCCGTGGTAGACGTCCACTTCCGCCTGCGCCTGAGCATCCTCAGCAGCCAGGCGCTCGCGTTCAGCGTCCAGCAGCACGAGGAAGTCGGAGGTACCTTCGCGGTAGCGAATCGATGCCTGCTCGGCAGCGGCGCGGCTGGCTTCGCTCTGACGCAGCAGCGAGATCAGGCGTTCCTGGCGTTTGCTGTAGTCGGTAAAGGCGTTTTCCGATTCTTCCAACGCCACCAGCACTTGTTGCTCGTAGTTCGCCAGGGCGCCATCGGCATCCGCTTCAGCACCGCGCAAGCGGGCCCTTACGCTGCCCAGATCGAACGCCGCCCAACTGATGGTCGGTGCCACGCCCCAGGCCCGGGCGGCCGAGGAGCCCAACTGCGAACCGCGCGCCGAGGTGAAGCCGAGGAAGCCGGCCACATTCACCCGTGGAAACAGGTCAGCCGTGGCCACGCCGACGTTGGCAGTGGCCGCCGCCAGTTGCCGTTCGGCAATTCGCACGTCAGGACGACGGCGCAGCAATTCCGCCGGATCGCCAATGGGCAGCGCTTTGGCAATGGCTGGGATCGCCCGTGGGCTCAAGTCCACCGTCATTTGCTCAGGCCGCTGGCCCAGCAACGTAGCGATTCGGTTACGCGAGCGAACTTCCTGCGCTTGCAGTTGCGGCAGGGTGGCCTCGGTGGCTGCCAGGCGCGCATCGGCACGCAATACATCCAGCTCGCTGCCTACGCCCGCTTCGCGCATGGTGTCGGTGAGGTTGCGCGATTCCTGCTGGTTTTTCAGGTTGCTGCGAGCGATGCCCTCGCGCAGTTGTGCGCCCCGCAGCTCGCCATAGGCGTCCACCAGTTCGGCAATCAGGCTGACTTGCAGCTGATACAGCTCAGCCTCGGCAACATCCTGCTCGGCGTCGCTGGCTTCCAGTTGACGTTGAATACGCCCGAACAAATCCACTTCCCAGGCCATGTCCAGGCCCAGGTCGTAGCGTTCATTGCGCACGCGGCTGTCGGTGACGCCCGGTTGCTGGGCCTTGCCGTTCTCGCTGCTGGCGCGGCTGGTGACCACGGGGAAGCGGTCATTGGCCACGTCGTCGCGAATGGCGCGGGCCGCTTTCAGGCGGGCAAAGGCCACGCGCAATTCGCGGTTTTCCTGCAACGACTGGGCGACCAATTGGTTCAGGGTCGGGTCGTCAAACTGCTGCCACCAGGTCACTTCAAAGGTGCTGCGGTCGTACTTGCCCTGATTGGCGTCACCTTGGGCGGCGGTGAGTTTCGCCGCTTCGGTTTCCGGCGCTTTGTAGTCCGGGCCCACGGCACAGGCGCTTAGAGCGAGTGCCAGAAGGGCGGGGGTGAAGGCTTTCAAACTCATGATGCGTGTGCCTCCAGCAGGCGAACTTTGCGCGCTTCGCGGCGTTCCACGAAGTTGCGGATCAATACATAGAACACCGGCGTCAGCAGCAGACCGAAGAAGGTCACCCCGAGCATGCCGGAGAACACCGCCACGCCCATGGCATGACGCATTTCAGCACCGGCACCGCTGGAGAACACCAGGGGCACCACGCCCATCACGAAGGCGAACGAGGTCATCAGAATCGGGCGCAGACGCAGGCGGCATGCTTCCAATACGGCGGCCAGCGGGGTCATGCCTTCCAGCTGTTTATCCTTGGCAAACTCGACGATCAGAATCGCGTTCTTACACGCCAGGCCCACCAGTACGATCAAGCCGATCTGGGTAAAGATGTTGTTGTCGCCGCCGGAAATAATCACCCCGGTAATGGCCGACAGCAGGGTCATCGGTACGATCAGAATCACCGCCAGTGGCAGGCTCCAGCTTTCGTATTGGGCGGCCAGTACCAGGAAGGCCAGCAATACGCAGAGCGGGAACACGAACAGCGCGGTATTGCCCGATAGGATTTGCTGATACGTCAGGTCGGTCCATTCGAACGTCATGCCGTTTGGCAGCTCATCTTTCAGCAGTTTCTCGATGGCTTTTTCCGCTTGGCCCGAGCTGTAACCCGGTGCGGCGGCGCCGTTGATTTCTGCGGTGATAAAGCCGTTGTAGTGCATTACGCGGTCCGGGCCTGAGGTGTCGCTGACCTTCAGGAAGGTCGCCAGCGGGATCATTTCGCCCAGGTTGTTACGCACTTTCAGCTGACCAATTTGCTCGGCTTCCAGGCGGAACTGCTGCTCTGCCTGCACGTTGACCTGATAAGTGCGGCCAAAGCGGTTGAAGTCGTTGGCATACAGCGAGCCCAGGTACACCTGTAGGGTGTCGAAGATGTCGCTGATGGCCACGCCGTGGGTCTTGGCTTTTTCACGGTCGATGGCTGCGTCAACTTGCGGCACGTTCACTTGGTAGCTGGTAAACAGCCCGGCCAGTTCCGGTACGTTCTGGCTCTTGGCAACGATGTTCATCGTTTCCTTGTACAGCTCTTCGTAACCCAGGCCGCCACGGTCTTCGATCTGCAAGCGGAAGCCGCCGATGGTGCCCAGGCCTTGAACTGGCGGAGGCGGGAAGATCGCCATGTAGGCTTCCTGAATGCCGGCGTACTTGCCGTTCAGGGCGCCGGCGATAGCGTTGGCCGATTGGCTCGGGTCTTTACGCTCGTCGAAGTCTTTCAATGCCACAAACACGATGCCGCTGTTCGGGCTGTTGGTGAAGCCGTTGATCGACAGGCCGGGGAAGGCGATGGCGTTGGCCACACCCGGTTGCTGCATGGCCATTTCCGACATCTGCTTAATCACCGCTTCAGTGCGGTCGAGGCTCGCGGCGTCTGGCAATTGGGCGAAGGCCACCAGGTACTGCTTGTCTTGCGCCGGTACGAAACCGGTTGGCGTCGACGAGAAGCCTGCGTAGGTCAGCACCATCAGGCCGGCGTAAATCACCAGAGCGATGCCGCTGCTGCGAATAACGCGCGCCACGGTGCCGACGTAGCCATGACTGGCTTTGTCGAAGAAGCGGTTGAACGGACGGAACAACCAGCCGCCGAGCAATTTATCCAGCACCTTGGAGAAACGGTCCTTCGGCGCGTTGTGATCTTTCAGCAGCACGGCGGCCAACGCTGGCGACAGGGTCAGCGAGTTGAATGCCGAAATCACGGTGGAAATGGCAATGGTCAGAGCGAACTGTTTGTAGAACTGCCCGGTAAGGCCGGAGATAAATGCCGCCGGAATAAACACGGCACAGAGCACCAACGCCGTGGCAATGATCGGGCCGGTCACTTCACGCATGGCGCGCTTGGTGGCTTCGATCGGGGTTAAGCCCAAGCCGATGTTCCGCTCGACGTTCTCCACCACCACGATGGCGTCGTCCACCACGATGCCGATGGCCAGTACCAGGCCGAACAGCGACAGCGCGTTCAGCGAGAAGCCAAACAGGTGCATCACGGCAAACGTACCGATCAGCGAAACCGGCACCGCCACCAACGGAATGATCGAGGCGCGCCAGGTTTGCAGGAACAGGATTACTACCAACACCACCAGAATCAGCGCTTCGAACAGGGTGTGAACCACCGCCTCGATGGAGCCGCGCACGAAGATGGTTGGGTCATAAACGATGCTGTAGTCCATGCCCTCCGGGAAGCCTTTCTTCAGCTCTTCCATGGCCGCACGCACTTCGTTGGAAATCTCGATGGCGTTGGAGCCGGGACGCTGGAAGATCGGAATGGCCACGGCCGGGTCATTGTTCAGCAGCGAGCGCAGGGCGTACTGGCTGGAACCCAGTTCGATGCGCGCGATGTCTTTCAGGCGAGTGATCTCACCGTTTTCGCCGGAGCGAATAATGATGTTTTCGAACTCTTCCTCACTCACCAGACGGCCTTGGGTGTTCACCGAAAGCTGGAAGCTGGTGCTGCTAGGCGACGGCGGGGCGCCGAGTTGGCCGGCGGCCACCTGACGGTTTTGTTCGCGAATGGCGTTCACCACGTCGGTCGCGGTCAGGTTGCGCGAGGCGGTTTTGTTGGGGTCGAGCCACACGCGCAGCGAGTAATCGCCCATGCCGAACAGTTGCACATCACCCACACCGCCGAGACGGGCCAACTCGTCCTTGATATTGAGCAAGGCGTAGTTGGACAGATACAGCATGTCGTAACGCTTATCCGGCGAGGTCAAGTGCACCACCATGGTCAGGTCAGGCGATGCCTTGTCGACCGTGATACCGATGCGCGTCACTTCTTCCGGCAGCTTGGGCTGGGTACGCGTCACGCGGTTCTGCACTTGCACCTGCGCGTTGTCCAAGTCGGTGCCCAGGGCGAAGGTGATGGTCAGGGTGATTTTGCCGTCGGCGGTCGACTGCGAGGACATGTACAGCATGTTCTCAACGCCGGTAATCGCCTGTTCCAGCGGTGCGGCAACGGTTTCACCGATTACTTTCGGGTTGGCGCCGGGGAAGTTGGCGCGAACCACTACGGTCGGCGGCACCACTTCCGGGTATTCGCTGATCGGCAGCTGGAACAGCGAGATGGCGCCGGCGATCAAGATCAGCAGCGATAACACTGCGGCAAAGATCGGCCGTTGAATGAAGAACTGGGAAAAATTCATCGCTAATAATCCTTTAAGCCCAAGAGCTGTTAACTAACGGGCTTAGCCGCGTGCCGGAGCGGTGCTGGCAAGCTTCTGCACGACTTTGTCGTTCTTGGCTTGGGCCGCATTGTTGTTTTCCAAGGCTTGGCGCTGCTGCGCCAGGGCGTTGATGGTTTCATCGCTGGCCATCGGAATGACCTGAGGCTCGACCGGCGAACCAGGGCGCACGCGCTGCAGGCCTTTCACCACAATCTGGTCACCCTTGGCCAGGCCGCTGCGCACGATGCGCAAGCCTTCCAGCTTCGGCCCCAGCTCAACGGCGCGGTAGGCGGCTTTGTGCTCGGCGTCGATCACCAGCACAAACTTTTTACCGAGGTCGGTGCCGACCGCTTCGTCGTTGATCAACGTGGCGTTGTAGGTGCCGCTGCCAACCAGTTTCAGGCGGGCATACAGGCCAGGCGTGAAGCGACCGTCAGCGTTATCAAACACAGCGCGGCCACGGATGGTGCCGGTCTTGGGATTGACCTGGTTGTCGACGAAGTTCATCTGGCCCAGGTGCGGGTGGCCGTTTTCGCCAGTCAGGCCCAAGTACACCGGGCTGTTCTGACCACGTTGGCCTTGGCGGGCGAGCTCGTTGTATTTGAGGAATACGCGCTCATCGACATCGAAGTAGGCGTATACGCGGTCGGTCGACACCACGCTGGTGAGCAGGGTTTGCCCGGCGTTGACCAGGTTGCCGGCGGTAATGTCGGCACGGCTGACGCGGCCATCGATAGGCGACGTGATGCGGGTAAAGCTCAAGTTAAGGCGGGCGTTTTCCAGTTGCGCCTGGATATTCGCCACGCCAGCGCGGGCTTCCTGGGCGGCACTGGTGCGGGCGTCAGCCAATTCCGCAGAAATGGCGTTGCTGGCACGCAGACGTTCGCCACGACGCGCTTCGTTCTCGGTGCGGCTCAGGTTGGCGCGCACTTGTTGCAGCTGGGCTTCCAGGCTGCGCACTTCGGCTTCAAACGGGCGGGGGTCGATCTGGAACAGCAAGTCGCCTTTCTTCACCAGCGAACCTTCGGTGAACGCGACCTTGTCGATGTAGCCGGAAACGCGAGGGCGAATGTCCACGGCTTCTGGTGCTTCCAGGCGGCCGGTGAACTCGTCCCACTCATTGATCGGTTGTTGCAGCACCTCCGCAACGCTGACCTTGGACACTGGCATCTGCGCAGTGGCTTCGGGCGCCTTGCCACACGCGCTGATAATCACCAGGGCGAGGGCGGCTAGGGGGAAACGCAAGGCTAAAAGGGACTGTTGCATCGGTGAGACTCCGCCATAGGTTTTTCAGAATGGGCGGAGTGTGATGGCCTAATGAGACGTCAGACGAATCGAACAAGCCGAAGTTGGATATCAATATGAATGATGTTTAGTTCATCTGACGGTAATAGTTCAGAGTATTTTCCGAACTGTAGGAGCGGCTTCAGCCGCGATGCTCGTGATTTTGTGGTTTGCAGGAATCGCGGCTAAAGCCGCTCCTACAGAAAACCGGGTTACACCAAACTATCCGGGTCGGCCACGAACATCTGAATGCGCGAGCGCAACCAACGCTCGGCCGGGTCGTTGTCTTGCGCGCCGCGCCAGGCCATCGACAGTTCAAAGGAGCGCGCCGGTATGCCATCGGGCACATCTTCGGCCCGCACGCCGCCGGTGGCGGTGAGTGCGGCGGCGGTGTAGTCGGGCACGATGGTCACCAGGTCAGTGCCCGACAACAACGTGCCCAAACCATTGAACTGCGGCACCGCGAGTACCACTTTGCGTTTGCGCCCGACCTTTTCCAACTCTTCATCAATAAAGCCGTTGAGGTCGCCCGCAAACGACACCAACGCGTGGGGCCGCGCGCAATATTCGTCCAGGGTCAACTTGCCCGGCGCCGAGTCGGCGCGCAGCAGCTGCGGTTTGCTTTTGCGCAGGGTCTTGCGTTTGGCGTTGGCCGGCAGTTCATCGGTGTAACTCACGCCCACCGAAATTTCGCCGGAAGCCAGCAAGTTGGGCATCAATAGATAGTTGGCGCGCCGCACTACAATCACCACGCCAGGCGCTTCGGCGCGCACGCGGCGCAGCAAGGCAGGAAGCAATCCGAACTCAACGTCGTCCGAGAGGCCTATACGGAAGACGGCGGTGCTGGTGGCCGGATCGAATTCCGAAGCGCGGCTGACGGCGGTGGAGATGGAGTCGAGCGCCGGCGAGAGCAGGCCGAAGATTTCCGAAGCGCGCGCCGTGGGCTCCATGCTACGACCGGTTCGCACAAACAGGGGGTCGTCGAATAGACTGCGCAGCCTTGAAAGCGCCGCACTGATGGCGGGCTGGCCAAGAAAGAGCTTTTCTGCCGCCCGCGTCACGCTGCGTTCGTGCATCAGCGTTTCGAACACGATCAGTAAGTTGAGATCAACGCGGCGTAGGTCGTTACGATTCATTCAGCGCTACCCTGTACCTGAGTGCTCTAGTGCGGTTCCTGGAGCGAAAGGCTGAAGGGCGGCGAGGCTGGCGTCAAGGCCGGCCATCATTGGTATTTATGTCGACTATCGATAGACGCGGGTGGTTTTGATAGTAAAGCCCCGATAAAGTCCGTGGCCATTGGGAGTCCACATGCGAGGTGAGCGATGTCCCGTGTAATCCGTTTCCATCAGTTCGGCCCAGCTGAGGTCCTGAAGCTGGAAGAACAAACTACCGCACAACCGGCGGCCGGAGAGGTATTGCTGCGGGTTGAAGCCATCAGCGTGAGCTGGCACGACGTGCTCTGGCGCCAGAACCTGGCCCCATCTCCTGCACGTCTTCCCGCCGGTATCGGCCAGGAAGTGGCCGGTGTGGTGATTGCCGTCGGCGCGGGCGTAGACGATTTGAAAGTCGGCGATAAAGTCGCCAGCTTTCCCGGCCATAGCGCTAACCAGTATCCCGGCTACGGCGATGAAGTGGTGCTGCCGCGCCAGTCGCTGACCCGTTACCCCGATGACGTGCTCAGCGCGGTCGAGGCGAGCGGCTTTTATACGCCTCTGCTGATTGCCTACTTTGCCTACGTGGAACTGGCGAAAGCCAAAGCCGGGCAAACCGTGCTGATCACCGATGCGTCGCACTGCTCGGGTCCTGCCTTTGTGCAATTGGGCAAAGCGCTGGGGCTGCGTATTGTCGCCGCGACGAAAGACCCTGAAGACCGCGAGTCGCTGATTTCCTTGGGTGCCGACAAAGTTATCGTCACCGAAGAGCAAGACTTGGTCGCCGCCATTAACAAATACACCGATAACCGCGGTGTAGATGTGGTGCTCGACGGCTTGGGTGGCCCGCAAATGTGCCTGCTCGGCGATGTGATTGCGCCGCGTGGCCGCCTGGTGCTGTACGGCCTGCAAGGCGGCAACCAGACGCCATTCCCAGCCTGCGCCGCGTTCCAAAAGAACATTCAGTTCTTCGTGCACTGCATCGGTAACTTTACCGGCAAGCCGGAGCTGGATATTCCGCCGGATCAGGAAGCCGTGGCCAACGCCCTGACCGCGTTGAACCAACTGGCCCGCGACCGGGTGCTGCAACCGCGAGTCGAGAAGGTGTTCGCCTTCAACGACTTCGTCGAAGCGCATCACTACATGGAAAAATGCCCGAAACAGGGCCGTGTGGTTATCGAAGTAA
Source organism: Pseudomonas sp. AC136 (assembly GCF_979258585.1). NCBI lineage: Bacteria > Pseudomonadati > Pseudomonadota > Gammaproteobacteria > Pseudomonadales > Pseudomonadaceae > Pseudomonas > Pseudomonas sp. AC136. Next base: position 881,923 of record NZ_OZ409865.1, on the reverse strand, counting down.
ACGAGTAACAGAGGAAGCGGCAGGCCAGCAGGGCTGGCTTGCCAGGGTAGGGCTTATCTACCCTTGAGCAGCTCGGCCGCCTGGTCGAGCAAGGCGAGCGGGTCGGGCGCTTTATGAATGTCGACCGACAACAGCTGGCGAAACTTCCGCGCTCCTGCAAACCCTTGTCCCAACCCCAACACATGCCGCGTCACGTGGTGCATCGCACCGCCGCTGGCTATGTGCGCCGCTATATAAGGACGCAGCGCCTGTAGCGCTTCAAGTCGGCTGATCACGGGTGCGTCGCTGCCAAACAGCTGCTGATCCACCTGCGCCAGCAAATACGGGTTGTGATACGCCTCGCGCCCCAGCATCACGCCATCGAACGTCTGCAAATGCTCCTGGCACTGCTCCAGCGTCTTGATGCCGCCGTTGAGCACAATCTCCAACTCCGGGAAATCCGCCTTCAACTGCGCCGCCACGTCGTAGCGTAGCGGTGGAATCTCGCGGTTCTCCTTTGGCGACAAGCCCGCCAGAATCGCAATGCGCGCATGCACCGTGAAACTGCGGCAGCCGGCTTCTTTCACCTGACCGACAAAATCCACCAGCTCGGCATAACTGTCGCGCCCATCAATGCCAATGCGGTGCTTCACCGTCACCGGAACCGACACCGCATCGCGCATCGCCTTCACACAATCGGCCACCAACGCCGGATGGCCCATCAGGCAGGCGCCAATCATATTGTTCTGCACCCGATCGCTCGGGCAGCCGACATTCAGATTCACCTCCTGATAACCCGCCTCCTGCGCCATACGCGCACACGCCGCCAACTCGGCCGGCACGCTGCCGCCCAACTGCAACGCCAGCGGATACTCGGCCACGTCGTGCTGAAGAAAACGCTGCGGATTATCGCCACGCAGCAACGCACCGGTGGTGACCATTTCGGTGTAAAGCAGGGCGTGTTTCGACAGCAGGCGCAGGAAGTAGCGGCAGTGGTGGTCAGTCCAATCCATCATCGGTGCCACGGAGAAGCGGCGGGATGGTTCGGCTTGAGCGGGTACGAATGGCGCGGTCATCGTCGGTGTCTGGGGGACAGTTTCGGGGCGGGGAGTCTATCAGGAATACTCCCGGGTTCCGATGGCGCGCGGCTTGGCGTTAAGGCTCGACGGTGTCCGTATGCAGGAGCGTGTAAGGAAGTACCAGCGTGTCTGCAACCAGGCTGAATGGAAGGTCGATGATTGCGATGGGGGCAAGAACAACCATGACGCCGGCGTTTTCTTCCGTTGCGCCCCTGATGACCATCAAGTCGACGGCAGAGCCGCAATAGGGATGGATACCGCAGTGCTTGCCATCGCCGAACGTTTCCGAAACCGTCGAGCAGCCTGCCAACATTGCCAGCGCTGTTGCCGTTATCACCATGCGCATGCGAACCCAACTCCCTAGATGAACCAGGGGCGAGACTCTAGCATTCAGCAGGGAATTAAATGCGCGAATGTAGCAACGTTCGAAGTCTTGGCGGATCGTTATTTTTTGCAGGGGAGGTGGCGAGAGAAGTGCGGCGGATTAATCAGGAACGATTAATCCGCCCTCACTGAAGAGCGGAACAGCAATTACGCGTTAGGCGGGGTGCCTTCGGCGTTAGCGACTACGGCATCAATCTGAATAAGCGCGCCCAGTGGAAGCTCGGACACACCCACGGTGCGGCGGGCAGGGACGCCGCCTGGGAAGTACTTGCCGTACACCTCATCCACCGCTGCTATGTCGTCAATATTCTTGAGAAAGATATTAACTTTGACGACGTCATTCATGACATGGCCGATGCTTTCAATAATGACCTTGATATTGTTCAAGCACTGAGCAGCTTGCGCCATGATGCCGCCGGGCACCAAGTTGCCATTTGCCGCATCAATCGGTAGTTGTGCAGAAAGGTGGTTGTAGTGGGAAAACGCCACAGTTTGCGTCGAGAATGGGCAGATCGGTGCGCGTGAAGTGTTGTTGGCTTTGATAACAATGCCGTGGCGATCTTCAACGAGCTGCGGCGGCGTGCCGTCACCGTGCGATACAACAACTTCGATTTGAACCAGTGCATCCAACTGCAAGCTAGCAACCGGAACTACGGTACGCGCCGGCATATAAGCAACGGTGCGGGCAATGGCCGAGTCGGGGAAGAATGTGGTGTAAACCTCATTAACCGCTTGAATGTCGCTGAGGTTTTTAACAAAAACGTTAACTTTGACAATGTCATCGAATGGAACGTCGATGCCTTGCAGAATGGCTTTTACATTTTTCAAACATTGCGCAGCTTGTTCCTTGATGCCGCCAGAAACCAATTTTCCGGTTGCCGGGTCGATAGGAAGTTGTGCGGAGAGGTTGTTGTAGTGAGAAAAGGCGACCGTTTGCGCTGACAACGAGTCTACCGGAGCATTTTCTATGTCGGCTGCGGATTTAATCAGATCACCGGCCTGAGGCGCTTGGGGAATGGTGCCTTCGCCGTTCGACAACAGTGCTTCTACCTGCAAGGCTGCGCCCATTGGCAGAGCGGCGACGCCCACCACGGTTACGACGGGAACGTAATAGGGAAAGAAGTCAGCGTATACCGAGTTAACAATATCCAAATCAGCCATGTCTTGAAGAAACAGGGTGATTCTGACTACATCTTCCAAGTTGTGATTAATGCCAGTGACGATGTCTTTAAGATTGTTAAAGCACTGTTCGGCTTGCGCGCGAATGTCATCAGATACCAAGTTCCCAGTCTTGGGGTCAATCGGTAACTGAGCGGACAAATTGTTGTAATGGGAAAATGCGACACTTTGTGAATATGGGCCGATAGGCTTGGCAGCGTTTTGCGGATTTCTTGCCAGTACTGCGTTATAGCCAGTCATAGTAGCGCTCACCTGATACAAAGGAAATTAATGCAGCGGTCAGTTTGTTTAATTCAAATGCCACTGCGTTTCCGGTCGCGGAGTTAGTCGCGCGGGTAGTTAAATAAATCGAAGGACCCGTTCGGATGAGCAGAGTGTAGAGGTGATCGCTCGGTGCGCTATGTACGATAGCTTTAGAACTCGGCGGGAAAATCCTGAGAGACCTGTGGGAAATTCCTTACTGCATAGATCCAACATGCAGTTGGTGCCAAAGCCTTTTCTGGTGAACGAGCGACTTTCCTAAAGAGCGCGGGCGGAGCGCCGGAAAAGTCGCACAGTTCAAAAATGCTTCAAACCACCCAACTGTACTCTTTCAAATTTCCGGCCATTGCACCGTTGGCAACGCCTCAAAACCCGGTCGGGCGAACAGGTAGCCCTGGAACAGGTTTATACCCAGCGATTGCAAATGGCGCAGTTCACCGACCGATTCAATACCTTCAGCAATTACTTCAATTTCCAGCGCCCGGCAAACACCCACAATTCCTTCAACAATTGCCTGGCGGACACGATGGCTGTCGATGTCGCGCACCAAGGCCATGTCGAGTTTGATGATGTCGGGTTGGAATTCGGCGAGTAGGTTGAGCCCGGCGTAGCCGGCACCGAAGTCGTCGATGGCGGTGTGAAAGCCATGCTTGTGGTATTCGGTGACGATCTCTTTCAAGTGGTCTTTGTTGACCAGTTCTTCCCCCTCGGTGAGCTCGAAAATAATGCGCTCAGTGGGGAAGTTGAAGCGCTTGGCGGCCTCAAGCGTGGCCCGAATGCACGTAGCGGCTTTGTACACGGCGTTGGGGAGAAAATTGATGCTGAGCAAACAGGGCATCTGCAGGCGACTTGCCAGTTCCACCGCTTTCACTCGGCAGGCTTGGTCAAACGCGTAGCGGTTGTGCTCGTTAACGCGCCCAAGCACTGAGGCGGCGCCGCTGCCGTCCGTGCCGCGCACCAACGCCTCGTAGGCATAAACGCTGCGCTCGGCGAGGTTGACGATGGGCTGGAAAGCCATGGTGAAGTCAAATTCGAGGGCTGCACCGTCGCGACAGGCGTCGCAGCTAGGCTTGTTTGGTTGTGTAGTCATGGCGAAAAAACCCAAATTGGCCAGGGATAACGTCCGGAACGGTGTCCGGTTTTTTTCTATTGTGGCGAAATTTGGACCGTAGCAGATGAAGAAATGGTCGGTGAGTTTTTTGTACGCTGATCACAGCACCTCAAAGGTGAGGCCGGCGTAGCGCCTGAGTCGCTCGACGTAGCGCTGATCGAAGGCGGTGGCGGGTGTCCAGAACCCGCCGCCCTTGCCGGCTTCTTTGGGAAGGTCCAGGGCCAGACTGATCGCGGCCTGGCCGAGCATTTTGCTGGTGGAGCCGTAGCCCGGGTCGCGGTCGCCGGTCACTTTCACGTTCAGCACCTGGCCGGTGGCGGTGCGGCCGAGAAAGCGCAGGTCGTAACGCCCCGCCCGTTGGGCTTCTGGACTCGGGCCTTCGCCAGGTTTAGGCAAGACGAATCGCTCCAGCAGGCGGCGAATGGGAGAGATCATCACACCGAGCATGAAAAAGCCCAGCCCAAATACCATGGCGAACGCCATGAGGCGCCCCTTCAAGCCGGGGCCCGTCAGTGTGGCTTCGTTGTAAGTGAAGGTGGAGCCGTAGGCATGACCGCTCAGCGCGTTGGAGCGATGGACGACTCGCTCGTTAATCGCAGCCATGAGGAAGGGGCCGATCCACATGCCGAAATCGCTGTCGTGTTCAACTCCCCGAACCGCATGTTGGCGGGTGGTGAATCCGTGGCCCGGCGGGCAAATGGAGTAGGGGTTCATCAGTTCTTTGCGCAAGGCTGGGTCGGCGGCTGCTTCTTGCGCCACGTTGATGATGCTAGCGATGGTGCCGCCCGAAGCCCCGCCTTTCAGTGTTTTCACGCGCATTTTCACCTGCGTGGCCGGCACACCGAATTGCGCCATGGCCTGTTGTTGCAGCACGTAAACGCCCATGTCGGAAGGCACCGAGTCAAAGCCGCAGCAATGGACGATGCGCGCGCCAGATTGTTTGGCGGTGCTTTCGTATTTGTCCTGCATGCGATTAATCCATTGCACCTCGCCGGTGAGGTCGCAGTAGTCGGTGCCCTGTTGCGCGCAGACTTTTACCAACGGCTCGCCATACAAGGCATAGGGTCCAACGGTGGAGACCACAACACGGGTCTGTTCGCATAATGTGCGCAGCTGCGCCTCGTCACCGGCATCGGCCATTAGCGTGGGCAGGTTCGCGCCGAGCGGGCCCAATGAGCGTTTAAGGATGTCGAGCTTGCTCGCGGAACGCCCAGCGATTGCCCAGCGCAACGTAGGCGCTTCGCTAGGCAGATGTTCGGCCAGATAACGGACGAGGAGTTGGCCGACAAAGCTGGTGGCACCGAATACGACGAGGTCATACGCAGGAGCGGTCATGCATGGTTTCCAAGTAGTGGCGGAACGATGCTGCGGCGTGATGGCGACAGCGCGATGCGGTAACGGTAGCTGAAGGGCTTATCGTGTCGCGTGGAAAATACCGCAGGTTGTTGCAGTGCTCGCCTGACTTGCGATTAGTCAGGCATACCCGCTGCGGTGCGACTCTCCCTACAATGTCGCCTCACGTTTTCGCCGAGCCGCGCCATGGATATCGAACTCGCCCGCACCTTTTTGCAGATTGTCCGCAGCGGCAGCCTGGTGGCCGCTGCCGAGCAGCTGCATGTGACGCAAACGGCGATCACAGCGCGGGTGCAGAATCTGGAGAACCAGCTGGGCTGCAAGCTGTTCGTGCGCAATCGAGCGGGCGCGAAGCTGACGGTCGATGGCGAAGCCTTTGTGATGTTTGCCAACCAGTTGGTGCAAACCTGGGAGGCGGCGCAGCGTGATTTACCGTTAATGCCGGGGTATCGCACGGTGCTGCGCTTGGGCGGGGAGGTAAGCCTGTGCAATCCGTTGATGCTTAGCTGGGTGCAGCAAGTGCGCCAGCACATGCCGGCGCTGGCGGTACGCGCGCAAATCGGCGACGGCCAGGCGCTGCTCAAACAATTGGAATTGGGTGTGCTGGATGCCGCGCTGGTGTACCAACCGTCCTATTGGCCTGGCTTGCAGGTTGAGCAAGTGTTGGAAGAAAAGCTGATTCTGGTGCGCCAACCGCAGACGCCGGAGCCTTACGTGTACATCGATTGGGGCGAGGACTTTCGCCGTCAACATGACGCAGCCTTGCCTGATCGCGCGAAGGCGGCGCTGGGGTTCAACCATGGTCCGCTGGCGCTGCAGTACATCTTGGCTTCCGGCGGTAGCGGGTATTTCCGTACACGGGTGGTGCAAAGCTATCTCGACAGCGGCGCGCTGGAACGGGTCGAAAAAGCGCCGGAATTCAATTACCCGACTTACCTGGTTTATGTGCGCGAACGTGACAGTGAGGCGCTGCAACAGACGTTTGCCTTGTTGCGCGAGGTGATTCGCAGCGGGGCAGATTGGTCGCAGCGTTGGGACCCCGCCTAGGGTTAACCCAGGTGCATCAACAGGTCACGGTGCAAGGCCGCGATCAGGTCGGTTTGCGTGACGATGCCCAGCAACTCGCCTTTGTCGAGCACGGGCAGGCAGTGCAGACCCTGATCTGACAGCAGCGGAATCATCTCCACCACATGGGTGCTGCGCTGCACGGCGATTACCGGGTGGCTCATGACTTCTTCCAGCACTACATCCCGCTTTAAACCGAGGCGGCCCAAGAGATTGCGGCGGCCTGAGCGGCGGCTGTGACTGATGAGGTCGATGAGGCTGACGATACCGACTAAATGACGTTGTTCGTCCAGCACCGGCAAGGTCTTCAAATGGTGATGCTTGAGCAGGCCCAACGCCTGCTTGAGGGTGGTTTGCGGCGTAGCGGTTTGCACATCGCGCGACATGATCTGTTCGGCACGGATGTCGCCCATGCTACGGCGCAGCGCGTTCTTCTCGGTGGCGCGAATGATTTGCTTGAGGTCTTCGCGCTGAATATCAACGAAACCGCCCAGCTCGTTCAGCGCTTCGTCCAGGTCGGCACTGGTGATGCCCATACGCTCCTGCGGCGGCCGGTCTTGCGTGGCGTGAGCGTTGGCCGCCGGCGCGGGCAGCTTGGGATAGCGCACGCCGGTGAGGTTGTTGTAGAGCAGGGCGCACGCTAGCAATGCCAAGGCATTGAACAGCGTTGGGTAAAGCACGTGCCAGCCCAGATCCGTCAGGCTCGGCCCACCGAACACCACGCAAATGGTCAGCGCCGCGCCCGGAGGGTGCACACAGCGCAGCAGAAACATGCACACCAACGTACCGCCCACGGCTAGCGCGGCGGCAGCAATTCCGGGCGGACACATGTGCAGCGTGCCGACCGCCACTACGGTGGCCACTGCGTAGCTGCCGACGATCGACCACGGCTGCGCCAGCGCGCCCGACGACACGGCAAACAGCAGCACCGCCGAGGCGCCGAGGGGGCCGAGCAAATGCGCTGCCACCTCCGTACCGAACAAATGACTGCCCGCCCACGCACAGGCTAAAACGCCCAGGGCAGCGCCATAAGCGGCGCGCAGCCATTCGGTGGGGCGGGTGGGAGTAGCGGAAGGCAGGAAGGTTTTTAACCAGGCGGCGAACATCGGGGCGACAAGCTCGGTATAGGCGACGGCGGCGAGTGTGGCGAGGGGCAGGGGGCGGCACAAATGAATAATAATGTTGGTTGAGTGCAATTAAGTTGCTGCTAAAGGAGCTGCCGATAGCCGTTTCCTAAATGCTCTTAGGAACGCGGCTTCATCCTCTTCAGACATAGCCACTATCGACCCGACTGATTTCCGCGCGCTGGCGCGGCGCCGTAACGTAGCGCCATACCGAATTGCGGAGGTGGTTATGACGAACATCAACATCATGTCAGTGGTTGGCAGTGCCGTTCCGGCCGCGCTGCGCGCCGACGGCGTTCTCGCCTGCTGGTACGTGATGGTCGATGGCGTGCAGCGCTCCGGCCCGTTTAGCTCCTTCGAGGTGGCGGTGGCCAGCAAAACCCTCTGGACCTTCGAATCGCTTTTACGCAGCAAGCCGACCCACGCGCTCGCTGCCTGAGTTTCACGCTGCTCCCCCGGCGTCCCTTGGCAACTCCCCGGTTGCCTCTTTTATTTCTGCGTTGCTCCACGCCTTTTGCCCGTCCTTGTGACGGGCTTTTCTTTTCTCGCGATAAACTGCCGCGTCTTTTATCGGAAGCATCGGCGTGAAGTGGGACATTTTCTGCAGCGTGGTGGATAACTTCGGCGACATTGGCGTGACCTGGCGCCTTGCTCGGCAACTGGTCGCCGAGCACGGTTGCGCGGTGCGGCTTTGGGTCGACGATTTGTCTGCGTACGCGCGTATCTGCCCTCAGGGCGACGCGTCTGTCGCCCAACAGTGGCAAGACGGCGTTGAGGTTCGGCAATGGCCCGCCATCTGGCAGCCCGTGCTGGCGGCAGACGTGGTGATCGAGGCTTTCGCTTGCACACTGCCGGCCGCTTATATCCAGGCAATGAGCGAACGCGAGCGGCCGTCGCTGTGGCTGAACCTGGAATACCTGAGCGCCGAAGCGTGGGTCGAGGGCTGCCATGGCTTGCCGTCGATGCAATCCAACGGCCTAAAGAAGTTCTTCTTTTTTCCTGGATTTACCGAGAAAACCGGCGGCTTGCTGCGCGAACGCGACCTGCTTGCCCAGCGCGACGCGTTGCAGCTGGATCCGGCAGCGCGGCAGCGGTTTCTCGCCTCGTTAGGCGTGATTCAAGCGCCTGGTACGCAGCTGATTTCCCTATTCGCGTACGAACTGCCGATGCTTGGCCAATGGCTCGACGCTTTGGCCCAGTCGAATGAGCTAGGCCATTTACTGGTGCCGGAAGGGCGAGTGCTCGGCGACGTCCAGCGCTGGCTCGGCGCAGAGACCTTAGCGGTTGGCGATGTGGTGGAGCGAGGCAACTTGCGCGTGCAGATTTTGCCGTTCATGTCGCAGCAAACCTATGATCGGTTGCTCTGGTGCTGCGACTTCAATGCCGTGCGGGGCGAGGACTCGTTTGTGCGCGCGCTGTGGGCGGGGCGGCCCTTGGTGTGGCACATCTACAAACAGCAAGACGACGCCCATCTCGAAAAACTTCAAGCATTTCTGGCGCTGTACCAGCAGGGGCTGCCGACAGCCGCGCAGGGAGCGTTGCGTGATTTTTGGCTGGCATGGAATAGCGAGGGCGCGCTAGCCGAGGCGTGGAACAATCTGTCGGAGTGTCGCTCCGAGATCCAACGGCATGTCGAGCAGAAGGCTCTAAAATGGGCCTCTCAGGCCGATCTTGCATCGGCGCTGGTACTGTTTTACCGAAATTGGCTATGATACGCGGCCTAGAATTCTGTACCTCCATCCAAATTCGGATACTCGTATGAAAACCGCACAAGAAATGAAGCCAAACAGTGTGGCCCTGATCGACGGCCAGCCATGGCTTATCCAAAAGGCCGAATTCACTAAATCCGGTCGTAACAGCGCCATCGTTAAAATGAAGTTGAAGAACCTGCTCTCCGGTTCTTCCACTGAAACCGTTTACAAAGCCGACGACAAAATGGAACCAGTCATCCTGGACCGCGTTGCCGTGACTTACTCCTACTTCAGCGAACCGAACTACGTGTTCATGGACGAAGAGTTCAACCAGTACGAGCTGAACTCCGAAGACTTGGAAAGCGTTCTGCCGTTCATCGTTGATGGCATGACCGACGTCTGCGAAGCCGTGTTCTTCGAAGGCAAAGTGGTTTCGGTTGACCTGCCGACCACCATCGTTCGCCAAATCGCTTACACCGAAGGTTCGGCTCGTGGCGATACCTCGGGCAAAGTGATGAAGCCTGCCAAGCTGAGCAACGGCACTGAAGTCAAAGTGGCTGACTTCTGCGAAATCGACGACTGGATCGAAATCGACACCCGTACCGGCGAGTACAAATCGCGCGCTAAAGCTCCGGTTTAAATCCGACTTTATTGCCGACATGAAAAAGCCCGACCTAGGTCGGGCTTTTTTGTGCCTGTTGCTTTTACACAGCGACGTTCAGGGTTACCTGGATGTTGCCGCGAGTAGCGTTGGAGTACGGGCAAACCTGGTGGGCTGCATCAACCAGGGCCTGGGCTTCAGCTTGATCAAAGCCTGGCAGGCTGATGTTCAGTTCCACTTCCAGACCAAAGCCGCCGGGGATCTGACCGATGCCGACTTTGCCGGTGATCGAGCTGTCAGCGGGCAGTTGTTTCTTCTGCTGGCCAGCAACGAATTTCAGCGCGCCGATGAAGCAAGCCGAGTAGCCGGCAGCGAACAGTTGTTCCGGGTTAGTAGCTTCGCCACCTTGACCGCCGAGTTCGCGAGGGGTGGAGAGTTTTACATCGAGCACGCCGTCCGAAGAAACAGCGCGGCCGTCGCGGCCACCGGTGGCGGTTGCAGTAGCGGTGTACAGAGCTTTGATGGTTCGCATGGTCGTTCTCCAGTCGTCTAGTTTGTTTGCTAAAGTTTTGTGCACTAAGCAGTGCGTGGAGTGAAAGTTAGTGTCTATTTAGTTTGCGCGCAAGTTAAATAGTTGGACTAATTTGTTCTAAGGTCTTTGTTTTTATGGAATAAGCGTCTAGACCGAGCCTTGCAAGGCGTTGCGGAGCGTGACCAACTCGTTTTTAAGCTCCATAAGCTCCGCTGGCTGCTGCGCTGTCGCCTTCAAAATGCACGCGGGAACGCCCATGGCCTGTTCCTGCAAGGCGCGGCCCTTGTCGGTCAGGTGCAACTGCACCACGCGTTCGTCCTGGCTGCTGCGGGTGCGGGTGAGCAAACCTTCCGCTTCCAGGCGTTTGAGCAGCGGGGTGACGGAGCCGGGGTCGGTGAGCAAGTGCTGACTCAACTCACCGACGGTAATGCCATCGCCTTCCCACAACACCAGCATGGCCAGATATTGCGGGTAGGTGAGGTTGAGCGCCTGAAGCAGCGGCTTGTACACCTTGGTCATCGCCAGCGAGGTGGAGTACAGCGCGAAGCACAGCTGGTTATCGAGTTTGAGCTGGTCGGGCGTGGCCATGGTGCCTCCGGTACATACATAAGGGATGCATAACGTTAGCGCGCTTGTCTTTAATGCGCCACGTTTTAGCGAGCGTGCCTGCCAGGCGGCACCGCCGCGTTAAACCCGGAAGCCTTCGACAATATGTTCCGCCAGGCTCTCGGTCACCGGCGACTGCGTGCGTGTGTTGCGCAGCAGCACAATGCTGCACAGCGGCAGCTCCGGCAGGTTCTCGGCTTTTCCCAGAATGCGCATGTCAGGGGTAATCAGGCTTTGCAGCTGGGCCGTCACCGCCAACCCGGCGCTGACTACCGCCATGATCGCCGACAGGCTCGGGCTGGTGTACGCCACGCGGTATTGCCGCTCCATGGTGTCCAGCGCATTGCACGCCCACAGGCGGCAGAAGCAATCGTTGTTGAACATCGCCAAGGGCAGCGGCGTTTGCTCGTGCGGACTGAAGCCCAAGGCCTCGGCCCAGACGAACCGTTCCTGGCGCAGCAGTTGGCCGATTTCATCGCCCGGCATACGCGTGACGATGGACAAATCCAGGTCCTGTCGCTGCAACAGTTGTGACGACGATTCGCAATGCACCTCCACCTGCACCATCGGATAGGCCTGGGCGAAGCGCGACAAAATGCCCGGCAGAAAGCGCATCACGTAGTCATCCGGCGTGCCGATGCGCACCGAGCCGACCATGTGCGGCTCGCGCAAGGTATTCATCACCTCGCCGTGCAATTTCAAAATGCGCCGCGCATAACCGAGCAGCACTTGGCCCTCGGCCGTCAGCCGCACCTGGCGCCCATCGCGCTCGAACAAGGCGCGCTGCACCACGTCTTCTTCGAGGCGCTTCATCTGCATGCTCACCGCCGACTGTGTGCGGTTCACCGCTTCCGCCGCGCGGGTAAAGCCGCCCAGATCGGCGATGGCCACAAAGGTCCGTAACAGTTCGCTGTCGATGCCGACATAGCTGCTCATTCATCAACTCCCGAGATGGGTCGCATAAGAAACATTCGTTGGATTGATCTTAGCGCCGGGCGGACACTCTCGCCATCCCCTTCGCGCAGCAGTTCGTCGCACACCTCACGGGGAGCTTTGAACAAGGAGAGCTGATCATGAAAGCGCAAAAAGGTTACGCCATCGCCGCCGCCTTGCCACGTTCGCGGCAGGGTTCCCAAGCCCTGTTCGCCCGGCTGTGGCTGCAAGTGAAACGCTGGCACCAGTTGGCCGCGCAACGTCGCCTGCTGGCGAGCATGCCGGACGCTACGCTCAAAGACTTGGGCCTGTCGCGTTCCGACATCGAGCAGGAAGTGGAACGGCCATTCTGGGACGACCCCCTGAAACGCTGAGCCCACATCCACCGCAACCAAGGAAGAACGCATGAACCCGCACTACCATCTGGCGCAAGTCAACATTGCCCGCACCAAAGCCCCGCTCGATGACCCGTTGATGCGGGGCTTTGTTGAGCAATTGGACCCCATCAATCAACTGGCCGATCGCAGCCCTGGTTTTGTCTGGCGGTTGCAAACGGAGGAGGGCGACGCCACTTCGATTGTGCTGTTCGACGACCCGCGCCTCATCGTCAACCTCTCGGTCTGGACCTCGTTCGAGGCGCTGAAGGCCTATGTGTACAGCGGCGACCACCTCAGCGTGCTGAAGTCGAAGAAAAGCTGGATGGAGAAACTCGACACGCCGTCGTTGGCCCTGTGGTGGCTGCCCGTCGGCCAGTTGCCAACGCCCGAGGAGGCCAAAGAGCGCTTGGCGCTTTTGGCAAAAAATGGCCCCAGCGCGACTGTATTCACCTTCGCCAGGCCGTATCCTGCACCCGAAGCCGAACCAGGTGCAGCCGATGTCCACACCGCTATCGCTATCCCTTAACCAGGCCCGCCGCCTGGCCTTGAGCGCCCAAGGTTTTGCCGACCGCAGCCGCGCCAGCGAAGTCAAACCGGCGCGTTTCAACGCGTTGATTGAGCGCTTGGGCGTGGTGCAGATCGACTCGGTGAACGCCGTGGTCCGCTCCCATTACCTGCCGTTGTTTTCCCGCCTCGGCGACTATTCGCCCAGCCTGCTCGAGCAGGCTGCATGGGGTCGCGGCAAGCGCCGAACCCTGTTTGAGTACTGGGGCCACGAAGCCTCGCTGATGCCGTTCGCGTTATACCCAATGATGCGCTGGCGCATGCAGCGCGCCGCCCACGGCCGGGGCATCTACCAACACCTGGCGACATTCGGGAAGGAGCAACAGCAGGTGGTGCAGCGGGTGCTCGCCACGGTGCGCGACAGCGGCGCGACGGGCGCGGGTGCGCTGACGACCCGGGTAGAACGCGCCGGCCCCTGGTGGGACTGGAGCGCAGAGAAAATGGCGCTGGAATGGTTGTTCGCCGCTGGCGAAGTGACCGTAGCCGGGCGACGCGGCTTCGAGCGGCTATACGACTTGCCCGAGCGCGTGGTCCCCCACGCCTGGCTCAATCACCCCGACGTGCCGGAAGCCGAGGCGCAACGCCAGCTTCTGCTACACGCCGCGGCGGCGTTGGGCGTGGCCACCGAAAAAGACCTGCGCGACTACTTTCGCCTCGACCCCAAAGACAGCCAGGCGCGGCTGGCCGAGCTGCTCGAAGCCGGCGCGTTGCAAGCGGTCACCGTGCAGAGTTGGGACAAAACCGCCTATAGCCTTCCGGCGCTCAGCATCCCCCGTAGCGTAAAAGCCTCGACGTTGCTGTCGCCGTTCGATTCGCTTATCTGGGAACGCGCGCGCACCGAGCGGCTCTTCGACTTCCGCTACCGCCTGGAGATTTACACCCCGCAAGCCAAACGCGTGTACGGCTATTACGTGCTGCCATTCCTGCACAACGAGCGGCTGGCCGCCCGGGTCGACCTGCGCGCCGAGCGCAGCAGCGGGCGCCTGCTGGTGCATGCGCTGCACGAGGAAACGGTGGGCCTGGATGAGGAGGGCGTGCAGGCCTTGGCGCGTAATTTAATAGCCATGGCGCAATGGTTGGGGTTGTCGCAGGTGGAGGTGAGTTGTGCGAAAGCCGAGAGTCAGCGGCTGCGCAGCGCGCTTCGCGCCTAATGGCACGGCCGCCCAGCCGGCCATGCACCTGGCCTGCCCGGAATTACGCAGTCCCATGCATGTACTCCGTCACCCCCGCGAAGGCGGGGGTCCAGGTGCGGTGATTGACGGGTTTACCCCAGACCGCTCTTTCGCCGGCCCACCGCATCGCGGCTAAAGCCGCTCCCACAAAAAAACAGCTGGCAGGCGTCGCGGCTTCGCTCTTTTGTGGGAGCGGCTTCAGCCGCGATGCTCTTGCTCTAAGCGCTTACCCCTGAAACGGCGACTTGCTCAATATCACCCCCGTCTCCGCCACGTACTGATGCCAATGTTCCAGCAACACGGCCAGCTTCTCGGGCTCACGCTCAGCCAGGTCATGAATCTCACCCGGGTCGCTGCTCAAGTCATACAGCTGCCAAGTCGAAGGCCCAACCGGACCGGGAATAAACACGGCTTTCAGGTCGCCTTGGCGAATGGCGCGCATGCCGAACAACTCCCAGCCGGTGACGGTGTTCTGGTCGTGAATCTGCTCGGTCTCGCCGCTCAGGTAGCCCAGCCACGATTTGCCGCGCGGCTCCGCCACCTCGCGGCCTCGCCACTGCTTGCCCGGATGCCGAACCCCTGCGAGGTCAAGAATGGTGGGAGTGATGTCCATCACCGTGCTGAATTCCTTAACGATCTGCCCCTGCCGGTGGAAGGCGGGGTAGCGCACCAGCGCCGGCACGCGAATGCCGCCTTCGGTGGTGAAGGCTTTGTACAGACGCGACGGCGCGGTCGCCGCCTGGGCCCAGCGTGGGCCGTACCAGACGTAGGAATTGGCGCGGCCGATGTTGTCCAGGCTGTTGTCGTAGTGGGTATCGAGGTAGGTGAGCAGCGTTTCGCCGAACAGTGGGAAGGCTTCCAGCAGCAGGCCTTCGGCGCCGTTGTCGGACATAAACAGCACAAAGGTGTTGTCCAGTTCGCCTTGTTGGCGCAGGTAATCGACCACGCGTCCGATGTTCCAGTCCATGCGCTCGACCATCGCCGCATAGGTTTCCATGGTGCGCGCAGAGATCGCCCGCTGTTCGTCGCTGAGCGCCTGCCATTCCTGGTTCTGCGCGATCACAGGGTGGGCTTCTACGTCCTGCCCGACCAAGCCCAATTCCTTGAGTTTGGCCAGGCGTTCCTGGCGCAATACCTCCGGCCCGGCATCGTAGCGGCCCTTGTAATTGGCCACCACGTCGGCCGGCGCTTGCAGCGGCCAGTGCGGAGCGGAGAAGGGCAGGTAGGCGAAAAATGGCCGTGCCTGGTCGCGCTCTTTCAGGTACTGCAGCAGCTTGTCGCCAAAGGCGTCGGATGAGTAGAAGTCGTCCGGCAGCGTGTCGACGAATTGGTCGTCTTCGATGTACAGCACGGGTGTCGCTTTGATGATACCGGGGGTGTTTTCGTCTTCCGGTGGTTCGTAGCCGTAATGGTTGGCGGCGCCGGGAAGCAGCGAGAACGACCGCTCGAAACCGCGAGCGTGCGGCGCCTGGTCAGCAGTCAGACCGAGGTGCCATTTACCGGCCATCAGCGTCTGGTAGCCGGCTTCACGCAGCAGTTCGGGCAGGGCCACCACGCGCTCGTTCAAATAGCCTTCGTAGCCCGGTTGGCCGAGTTGCTCCGGGCCGATGGCCTCGGCCATGGCGCCGATGCCGGCGATGTGGTGGTCGGTGCCGGTGAGCAGCATGGAACGGGTTGGCGAGCACGTGGGCGCGGTGTGGAAGTCGGTCAGACGCACGCCGGCGGTGGCCAGGGCGTCGAGGTTCGGCGTGGCGATCTCGCCACCAAAGGCGCCGAGGTCGGAGAAACCCAGGTCGTCGGCGACGATCACCAGGAAGTTCGGGCGTTTACTCATAGCACAGCATCCTCTTTTAAAACGGTAGAAATCAGTAGGCGATGTAGGCCAGCGGCAGGTCTTCCACGCGCACCACGGGCGGGGCCACGTAGGCGCCGTCGCTGGTCAATTCATGCAGCAGTTCTTCGCGCAGTTGATGGAATTCGAAACTGCTGCGCGCCCGTGGGTGCGGCAGGTCGATGGCCACCACGCGCTTGATTCGTCCGGGGCGCGGCTCCATGACCACCACGCGGTCGGCGAGAAAAATCGCTTCCTCGACGTCGTGAGTCACCAGCAGCGTGGTGATCGTTGCGCGGCGGCGAATGGCCAGCAGTTCGTCTTGCATGTGCTGACGGGTGAGGGCGTCGAGTGCGCCAAACGGTTCGTCGAGCAGCAGAATTTGTGGGCTGGCCACCAACCCTCGGGCAATCGCCACCCGCTGCGCCATGCCGCCCGATAGCTGATGCGGGTAGGCGCGTTCAAAGCCCCGCAAACCCACCAGATGAATAAATTCGCTGACGCGCCGAAAGCGCTCGGCCTGGTTCAGGTGTTCGTTAACCAAGCCCAGGCCGATGTTCTGCTCCACCGTCAGCCACGGAAACAGGCGGTGCTCCTGGAACACGATGCCGCGATCGCCGCCGATGCCCTGCACCGGTTTGCCGGCCACCTCGATCTGCCCGCGAAAGTCGCTGTCCAGCCCCACCAGCAGGCGCAGCAGCGTGGATTTGCCGCAGCCGCTGGAGCCGACGATGGCAACGAATTCACCGGGCGCGATTTCCAGATTGAATTCACGAATGGCTTCCAGCTCGCTGCCATCGACGGCGAAGTGTTTGGCCACGTGGTTAAAGCGCACCAACGGCGCGGCGGTCGCTTTGGCCGTTGGAAAGGCGAGTGTGCTCATGCGGTTCTCCAGCGCGTTGCCCGCGCTTCGATAAATTGGCCGAGGGCGTTCAGGGCGGCGCCCGTGAGGCCGATGAGGAGCATGGCGGCCATTACCTGATCCATGCGAAACAGCTGCTGCGCGCCGATCATCAAGGTGCCGATGCCGTAGCCCGAGGCCATGAAATATTCCGCGCCAATGGTGCCCAGCCAGGCGTAGATCAGACCCAGGCGCAGGCCCGCGAAAATCGCCGGCGTGGCGCCCGGAAGGATCAGCAGGCGCAAGCGCTGGAACAGATTCAGGCGCAGCGCCGTAGCGGCTTCGCCCAACTGCGGCGACAGGTTGCGAATGCCCCGTTGAGTAGCCACCAGCAGCGGGAAAAACGCCGCCAGCCCGACGAACACCAACTTCGCCAATTCCCCCAGACCGAACCAGGCGGTGAGCAGCGGCACCCAGGCGAAAATGGCGATCTGGCGCAGCGCAGAAAGACTCGGGCCCAGTAGCCGGTCGGTGCGCGACGACAAGCCCAGCACCACGCCCAGTACAAAGCCCAGACCGCCGCCGACCAGCAAACCGGCCAGCGCGCGCAGCAGGCTGTGGCCCATGGCGGTCAGCGAACTGCCGTCGCCCAAGCCTTCGTATGTGCTGAGCAGCACCTGCCACGGGCTAACCAGAATGTTGGCGTCTACCCACTGCAATTGACTCACCACCTGCCAAATAGCCACCAGGCCCAGCGGCAGCAGCCACGGCTGCCAGCGTTGCCAACCGCTGCCCACGGGGCGGCGGCGAAACTCGGCGGTGGGCGGGTGCGGCCAGAACAACAGCGCGCGGTCGAGCAGGGTGATGCCGCGTTCCATCAGTACGCCGACGATGCCGATGATGAAGATGCAGACGAACACCACGTCGAGCATGAACAACTGGCGGCCCCAGACCATCAGGTAGCCGATGCCTTCACTGGAGGCGAGCAACTCCACGGCCAGCAATGACGACCAGCCGGTGGCCAGCGCCAAGCGCAGCCCTGCCATAAACGATGGCAAAGCGGCTGGCAGCACCAAGCGCCAGATCAGCAGGTAGGCTGGCAAGCGCAACACAGCGGCCGCTTCGCGCAATTTGGGCTGGGCGTCGCGCACGCCGACCAGGCTGTGAATGGTCACCGGCACCACCACGGCCTTGACCAGCACCACCAGCTTCAAGGTTTCACCAATGCCAAACAGCAGCATGAACAGCGGAATCCAGGCCAGGGTTGGAATCTGTGCAAGCGCGCTGAAGGTCGGGAATATCAGCCGTTCCGCCCGTGGGCTGAAGCCCAGCGTGGCGCCCAACACTGCGCCAACCGCCACGCCAACCGACAACCCCCAGAACAAGCGCTGCAGGCTGATCCACAAATGACCGAGCAAATCGTCGCGGCCCAGTTCCACAGCGCTTTGCCAGACCAAAGCCGGCCCCGGCAGGGTTTGCGCAGACATCCAGCCATAGCGCGCGGCCAGCGCCCAGAACACCAACAACAAGGCCGGCACCACCCAAGGCCACAGCGCTTGGCGCGCAGCGGCTTGGCTGAAGGCGAAGCGTCGAGTGCGCGGATTCAACGTAAGGGGGCGGGCGCTTGCCATATCAGTTACCCCGCCACACTGGGGCGCTGGAGAAAGGCTTAGATATATTCTTCATGGGAATATCAAATTAAGTTGTCTGCGCTTTTATAAGCTAAGAACCGCATTTAAGGGCTGGCCCAACTCGCGAGCAAATGCCTTTGCTGAATACTTTTTATGCTTTTGCCGCATGTGCAGCGGAGCCCGCGCTAGACAGCGCTTAGGTCGAACGGTTACTAAAAAATAATTTATTAGTATTTAAAGTTTTGTTTCTGCTGTGCCTTATTCGCGGCTCTAGCTGGCGCGGTGCCGGCGTTTGGCGGGAGCCCACAACGATGAATACCTTCTTCAACTCGGCCTTGAGCCTGTTCGCCTCGCCGCTGCTGGCCGGGCTCCTGGGCGTGTTTCCGCTGGTGGCTCACGGCGCGCCCGAGCCGCTGACGGAAATTCGTATCGCCGTGCCTGACCTCAGCGCCGTGGCCACCCACAGCGGCGGCGGCATTGTCGACGTGGTGCGCGAGCAGCAGCTTTTCGAAAAAGCGCTGGCGGCGGACGGCATCAAGGTTCAGTGGAATTTCTTCAAGGGCGCCGGCCCCGCTATTAACGAAGCGTTCGCCAACGGCCAGGTCGATCTGGCGTACCTGGGCGACCTCGCGGCCATCGTCGGTAAATCCAACGGCCTCGACACCCGGCTGCTGAGCGCCACGGCCCGCGACGTGAAGCTGTACCTCGGCGTGCTACCGGGTTCCGGTATTCAGTCGCTGGCGGATTTGAAGGGCAAGCGCGTGGGCATCTTCCGGGGTACCGCTGTGCAACTGTCGTTCGACGCCGCGCTGGTGAGCCAGGGCCTGACGGAGAAAGATATCAAGGTCATTAACCTGGACTTCACCGCGTCCACCTCGGCGCTGGTGGCCAAGCAAATCGACGCCACCTGGGGGGCTTCCAACCTGACGGCGCTGCGCGCGCGCGGCCTGGTCGACATTCCGCTGACCACCAAAGACCTTAACGGCGCCGGCAGTGTGCAGAGCGTACTGGTGGGTTCGGGGGCCTTTGTCGATGCGCACCCGGACATCGTCAAACGCCTGCTGAAAGCGCAGGAAACCGCCGTGCAGTGGGTGAGTGACGAGGCGAACAAAGAGGCGTACATCCAGCTGGTCTCGCGCCTGGCGGGTTACCCGGCGGTGATCCTGCAAACCGACCTGGGCGATGAGCAGCTTGGCCACTTGTTCCAGACCCGACTGGACCCCGAGTTTCTCGGCAAGCTGGATGCGTCGATCAAACTGGCCGGCGAGCAGCGGCTGATTCGCAAACCGTTCAGCACCGCCGAGTGGCTGGCCAAAGACGTGGCAACGACGCAGCCTGCGGTGGCTGCGCAGTAGCAGGGTTACTGCTTGGCGAGAAAGGCTTTGGCAGCCCGCGAACCGTTGGCCTTGCCCAGTACCTCGCAAATGCCTTGGCCCGCCGCGATCAGTTTCGCCATGTCGATGCCGGTGCTAATGCCCATGCCGTTGAGCATGTAGAGCACGTCTTCGGTGGCGACGTTGCCGGTGGCGCCCTTGGCATACGGGCAGCCGCCGAGGCCGGCGACGGAGCTGTCGAACACGGCGATGCCTTCTTGCAGGCTGGCGTAGATGTTCACCAGCGCCTGGCCGTACGTGTCGTGGAAATGGCCGGCGAGTTTGTCGCGGGCGATATCGCGACCGACCACCTCGAACAGCCGTCGGGTACTGGCCGGCGTGCCGGTGCCGATGGTGTCGCCCAGCGACACTTCGTAGCAGCCCATTGCGAACAGCTCCCGCGCGACCATGGCCACTTGCTCCGGCGCAATCTCACCTTCATATGGGCAGCCGAGCACGCACGACACATAACCACGCACGCTGATGTTGTGCTGCTGCGCCAACGCCATCACCGGCGCAAAGCGCGCCAGGCTCTCGCTGATCGAACAGTTGATGTTCTTTTGCGAGAACGCTTCCGAGGCCGCCGCGAATACCGCCACTTCGCTGACACCGGCTTCAATCGCCGCTTCCAGGCCCTTGAGATTGGGCGTTAGCGCACCGTACGTGACGCCGGGCTGGCGCTGGAGCTGGGCAAACACCTCGGCGGAGCCGGCCATTTGCGGCACCCACTTGGGCGACACGAAACTGCCAACCTCGATATAGCGCACGCCAGCGGCCGACAGCTGATCGACCAAGCGCACCTTGGCCTCGACGCTGATGGCCTGTTGTTCATTCTGCAAACCGTCGCGCGGGCCGACTTCGACCAAGCGGACGTGGGTGGGCAAGACCATTTCACTCTCCCAAAACAACATCGTTCTACTGTACGAGCGAGCTTGCTCGCGAGTGGTGTTGCAGCGAGCTTGCTCGCGAATGGCGGTTGCAGGGTTCGCGAGCAAGCTCGCTCCTACAACAGCACCAGCAGTTGCGTTTATTCCAGCTCCACCAACACCGCACCTTCGGCCACCATTTCGCCTTCGGCGCAGTACAGCGCTTTGACGGTGCCATCGTGCGGGGCGCGGATGCTGTGTTCCATTTTCATGGCTTCCAGTACCACCAGCGGCGTGCCGGCTTGAACGGTCTGGCCGGCTTCTACCAGCACGCGCACGATACTGCCGTTCATGGGCGCCGTCAGCCCGCCGTGCTGCTGATGGCTGGCCTGGGCAGCGGCGATGGGGTCGAACTGTTGCACGGCGTGCAGCTCGTTATTCCAGCGCAGGAACAAGGTCGTGCCTTGGCGGATGGCCAGGTGCTGGGTGGTGACGCCGTTGGCGTTTACCCGTAGCTGATCGCCTTGGCGCGTGATGGTCGCGTCGGCGTCGCGAAGGCGCACCACGCGTTGCTCGCCAGCGCAGGTCAGGTGCAGGTCGGTTTCGCTGGCCAGGCCGGCGCGCCAACCCGTGCTGGCGGCCCACGGGCTGTGCGGATCATCGTCACGCGACACAGGCGTTGCGGTCAGTTGCCAGGCGCGGGCGGCCAGTTGCCAGAAGGCTTCGGGCCGTTCACCGGGAGGCGGCAGCAGCTCGGGCTGATAGCGCGGAATAAAACCAGTATCCAGCTCGGCGGCGGCGAAGGCGGGGTGCGCGAGAATGCGCTGCAAGAACGCCAGGTTGGTCTTCAGGCCGCCCACGGCAAATTCGCCGAGCATGGCCAACAAACGCAGGCGCGCTTCCTCGCGGTTTTCCCCCCAGGCGATCAACTTGCCCAGCATCGGGTCGTAGAACGGCGACACCACATCGCCTTCCGCCACACCGCTGTCCACGCGCCGACCCGCGCCAGGTGCCGATTCGCGGTACAGCTGCAGGGTGCCGGTGGCGGGCAGGAAGTCGTTGTCGGGGTCTTCGGCGTACAGGCGCACTTCAATGGCATGGCCTATCAACGGCACCTGCTCTTGCGTTAGCGGCAGCGCTTCGCCGCGCGCCACGCGAATTTGCCAGGCCACCAGGTCGAGGCCGGTGATGGCTTCGGTGACCGGGTGCTCCACTTGCAGGCGCGTGTTCATTTCCATAAAGAAAAAGTCGCCGCGCGCATCCAGCAAAAACTCCACCGTGCCGGCGCCCACGTAGCCGATGGCCTGGGCCGCTTTAACGGCCGCCTCGCCCATGGCCCGGCGCTGTTCAGGGCTGAGGCCGGGGGCGGGGGCTTCTTCGACGACTTTCTGATGGCGGCGCTGAATCGAGCAATCGCGTTCGTTGAGGTATAGGCAGTGGCCGTGCATGTCGGCGAACACCTGGATTTCCACGTGCCGAGGTTTGAGCACGTATTTTTCCACCAGCATCTGGCTGTTGCCAAACGAGGACAGCGCCTCACGCTGCGCAGACGCCAAGGCTTCGGCCAACTCTCCCTCGTGCTCGACCACTTTCATGCCTTTGCCGCCACCGCCGGCCGTGGCTTTGAGCAGCACCGGATAGCCGATGCGCTGGGCGGCGTCGCGGAAGGTGGCGAGGTCTTGCGCCTCGCCGTGGTAGCCGGGCACCAGGGGCACGCCGGCTTTTTCCATCAGCGCTTTGGCGGCCGATTTGCTGCCCATGGCATCGATGGCGGAGGCGGGCGGGCCGAGGAAAATCAGCCCAGCCGCTTCGATGGCACGGGCGAAACCGGCGTTTTCGGAGAGAAAACCGTAACCGGGGTGGATTGCCTGGGCGCCGCTGGCCTGAGCGGCGGCGATCAGTTTGTCGATGCGCAGGTAGCTCTCAGCCGGCTTGGCGCCGCCCAGATTCACGGCGCTGTCGGCCTCGCGCACATGGCGGGCGCGGCGGTCGATGTCGCTGTGCACGGCCACGGTGCTCATGCCCATGGCCTTGGCCGTGCGCATCACGCGACAGGCGATCTCGCCTCGGTTGGCGACGAGTAAACGGTTGATCATGACTGCGGCTCCTGCCAGGCGGGTTTGCGCTTGGCCAGAAAGGCTTGCAGGCCTTCCTGACCTTCGGCGCTGACGCGGATTCGAGCGATGGCGTTTTCGGTATAGCGGCGCAGGGCCGGGGTCAGCGCGCCAGTGCCTACTTCATGCAGCAATTGCTTGCTGGCCTGCATGGCTAACGGACTGTTGAGCAGCAGGTTGGCGACCCAGCGTTCTACTTCCGCCTCCAGCTCGTCAGGTTCGTAGCACTCGGCCAACAAGCCCAACTGCTGCGCACGTTGGCCGTCGAAGCGTTCGGCGGTCAGCGCAAAGCGGCGCGCGGCCCGCTCGCCGATGGCTTGCACCACGAACGGGCTGATGACCGCAGGCGCCAGGCCGATGCGCACTTCCGACAGGCTGAACTGCGCATCGCGCGCGCCGATGGCCATGTCGCAGCAACTGATCAGGCCGATGGCACCGCCAAACGCCGCACCTTGCACCACAGCCACGGTGGGGATTTTCAACTGATGCAGGCTGTACATCAGGTCGGCCAACTCACGGGCGTCGTTGAGGTTGGCGCTGTAGTCGAGGTTGGATGATTGCTGCATCCAGGCCAGGTCGGCGCCGGCGCAAAAGTGTTTGCCGCGCCCGCGCAGCAGCATGAAGCGAATACTGCGGTCGGCCTTGATGATGTCCAACGCCAGAACCAGCTCGCGGATCATCTGGGCATTGAAGGCGTTGTTCTTGTCCGCACGATTCAGCCACAGGGTGGCGATGCCGTTGGCGGTGATATCGAGTTCGATGGTGGTGAAGTCAGTCATTGCACAAATCTCTGTGTGGAACTGGGCTGGCTTTTTGTGGGAGAGGCTTCAGCCTCGATGGGATGCTGAAGAAATCAAAAGCATCGAGGCTCAAACCTCTCCTACAGGAAACGCCGTTCAGCTGAACTACATCCGGAACACACCGAACTGGGTGGGCTCTATCGGCGCGTTCAGACTTGCGGAAAGTGCCAGGCCCAACACCTCGCGGGTTTGCGCAGGGTCAATCACGCCGTCATCCCACAGCCGCGCGCTCGAGTAATAGGGGTGACCCTGCTGTTCGTATTGCGCCAGGATCGGCTGCTTGATCGCCGCTTCTTCCTCGGCGCTCAGTTGCTGGCCGCTGCGTTCGGCTTGCTCGCGTTTCACCTGCGCCAGCACGCCTGCCGCCTGCTCGCCGCCCATGACGCCGATGCGCGCATTGGGCCACATCCACAGAAAGCGCGGGTCATACGCGCGGCCGCACATTCCGTAATTACCGGCGCCGAAACTGCCGCCGATAATCACCGTGAACTTCGGCACTTTGGCACACGCCACCGCGGTCACCAGCTTGGCGCCGTGCTTGGCGATGCCGCCAGCTTCGTATTTCTGCCCGACCATAAAGCCGGTGATGTTCTGCAAAAACAGCAAAGGAATGCCGCGCTGACACGCCAGCTCGATAAAGTGCGCGCCTTTTTGCGCCGACTCGGCGAACAAGATGCCGTTGTTGGCAATGATCGCCAGCGGGTAACCGTTGAGGCGGGCGAAGCCACACACCAGCGTGCTGCCGAACAGGGCTTTGAATTCATCGAACACCGAGCCGTCGACCAGGCGGGCAATCACCTCGCGCACATCGAACGGTTGCTTGGCGTCGGCGGGAATCACGCCGTAAATCTCATCGCTGGCATACAGCGGCGGTTGCGGCGCGCGGCTGTTCAATTGGCCGTGCTTGCGCCAGTTGAGGTTGCTGATGCAGCGCCGCGCCAGGGCCAGCGCGTGTTCGTCGTCTTCGGCGTAGTGATCGGCGACACCGGATGTTTTGCAATGCACGTCGGCGCCACCGAGGTCTTCGGCGCTCACCACTTCACCCGTGGCAGCGCGCACCAGCGGCGGCCCGGCGAGAAAGATGGTGGCCTGGTTGCGGACCATGATGGTTTCGTCCGACATCGCCGGCACGTAGGCGCCGCCTGCGGTACAGGAACCCATCACCACGGCGATCTGGGGAATGCCCAGTGCGCTCATGTTCGCTTGGTTGAAGAAGATGCGGCCGAAGTGTTCGCGGTCGGGGAACACCTCGTCCTGACGCGGCAGGTTGGCGCCGCCCGAATCCACCAGATAGATGCAGGGCAGGCGGTTTTCCTTGGCGATGGTTTGTGCGCGCAGGTGCTTCTTCACCGTGAGCGGGTAATAGCTGCCGCCTTTGACCGTGGCGTCGTTGGCCAAAATCATGCACTCCACGCCCTCGACGCGACCGATGCCGGCAATCACCCCAGCGGCCGGCACGTCTTCGCCGTACACCTCGTGGGCCGCCAGTTGGCCGACTTCAAGAAAGGCCGAGCCGGGGTCGAGCAGACGGTTAATGCGTTCGCGCGGCAGCAACTTGCCCCGCGAGGTGTGGCGCTCCTGCGCCTTGGCACCGCCGCCTAGCTGCACCTGAGCGAGGAGGGCGCGCAGGTGATTGACCTGCTCGAGCATGGCATCGGTATTGGCAGCAAATTCGGGGCTGCGGGTGTTGATGTGGCTGGTGAGGATGGCCATGGGGCGCTCCGGGCGATGCGTTTGGTACCTGTGGGAGCGGCTTTAGCCGCGATGCTTTTAGATCAACAACATCGCGGCTAAAGCCGCTCCTACAGTCGATGTAGGGCTGGTGGTCAACGGGTCTCGTTAAACAATTCCCGCCCAATCAACATCCGCCGAATTTCGCTGGTGCCGGCGCCGATCTCGTACAGCTTGGCGTCGCGCAGTAATCGGCCGGTGGGGAATTCGTTGATGTAGCCGTTGCCGCCGAGAATCTGGATGGCATCCAGGGCCATTTGCGTGGCGCGCTCGGCGCTGTAGAGGATCACCCCGGCGGCGTCTTTGCGCGTGGTTTCGCCACGGTCGCAGGCGTTTGCCACGGCGTAGAGGTAGGCGCGGCTGGCGTTGAGCTGGGTGTACATGTCGGCGACTTTGCCCTGGATCAGCTGGAATTCGCCGATGGCCTGGCCGAACTGTTTGCGGTCGTGGATGTAGGGCACCACCACGTCCATGCAGGCTTGCATGATGCCGACGGGGCCGCCGGACAGCACCACGCGCTCGTAGTCGAGGCCGCTCATCAACACCTTCACGCCGCCATTGAGCACGCCGAGAATGTTTTCTTCCGGCACTTCCACATCATCGAAAAACAGCTCGCAGGTGTTGGAGCCGCGCATGCCGAGCTTGTCGAATTTGTTGCTGCGCGAGAAACCTTTCCAGTCGCGCTCGACGATAAACGCGGTGATGCCGTGGGCGCCTTTTTCCAGATCGGTTTTGGCGTAGATCACGTAGGTGTTGGCGTCTGGCCCGTTGGTGATCCAGGTTTTGCTGCCATTGAGCACGTAGCAGTCGCCGCGTTTGTCGGCGCGCAGTTTCATCGACACCACGTCCGAGCCGGCGTTGGGCTCGCTCATGGCGAGGGCGCCGACGTGCTCGCCGCTGATCAGTTTCGGCAGGTACTTGGCCTTTTGCTCGGCGGTGCCGTTGCGGTTGATCTGGTTCACGCAGAGGTTGGAATGCGCGCCGTATGACAAACCCACCGAGGCCGAGCCGCGGCTGATTTCTTCAATCGCCACCACGTGCGCCAGGTAACCGAGGCCGGCGCCGCCGTATTCCTCGCTGACGGTAATGCCCAGCAAGCCCATGTCACCGAATTTGCGCCACATGTCGTGGGGGAACAGGTTGTCGCTGTCGATGGCCGCAGCGCGTGGCGTCAGTTCGGCGGCGACAAAGGCCTGCACTTGGTCGCGCAGCATGTCGATGGTTTCGCCGAGGGCAAAGTTCAGGGAAGGGTAAGTCATGGTGGGCACCTGGTGATTATTGTTGTTGAGCTGCCAGTAACGGGTTAAGCGGGAATTTGCGCCATGGCGGCCAGGCAGCGCTCTTCGGCGGTGTCCAGCTCCATTTGCATCTGCTCGATGTCGAGTAATTGCTGACGCAGCTGTTCGCGGCGCTCGGCGATCTTGCGCATGAAGGTTTCGAGTTGTTTGTGGTTGCCGGTGGGGTCGTAAAGCTCGATCAGCTCGCGACACTCGGCCAGGGAAAAACCGATGCGCTTGCCGCGCAGAATCAACTTTAGGGTGACTTTGTCGCGCGCCGAGTAGATGCGCTCCTGGCCGCGGCGCTCGGGGGTGAGCATGCCTTGTTCTTCGTAGAAACGAATGGTGCGGGTGGTGACGTCCAGCTCACGGGCCAGGTCGGAAATGCTGTAGGTGGTCGGCATAGGAAAATGCTTACTCGCAAAGTTACCTTTACGTTAACGTAAATCACCTTTCCCTACAGCGTCAAGCGAGTGTTCCGTGTGCCGTTTTGGCGTCAGACGGTTTTGCGCGGCGATTGTGGTGGGGGATTGATGCCCATCGACACATAGATACTGGTGAACGCATCCACGCCAATATTGGCCGGCTTCACCCATTCCACCGGCACATACAACAAGCCGCCGCCGATGGGAATTGGCGCGGTGGGCACCAGCACGGCGTAATAGTGGCGGCCGTCGATATCGATAGGCTCGGGGTTGGGCATTAACGCCAACACCGCCACGCCATCACCGCCGAAGAAGCACCAGACGGGGCTCATGGCGTTGATGTCGGCGCCTTCTTTTTTCTCCAGCAGCGCCACGAAGCGATCGGCCAGGTTGTACAGCTTGCCGAACAGCGGAATGCGCCGCAGGGTGACATCGGTCAACCAGGCCAGCGGCTTGCGCAAACCGTGTTGCACGGCCAAACCCAGCACATAAATGGCCACCACCAACAGCACCGTGCCCAAGCCATAGGCCAGGTATGTGTTGCTGGCGAATGGTTGGCCCATGGCCGCAAACAGCCTGCCGACGTAAGTCGACGGTCCTACAATACGGTTGAGCAAACTGACTACCCAAGTGAGCAACACCAGGGTCAAGGTCAGTGGCAATAACACGATCAACCCTGCCAACCAGGTGGTCAGCAGGGAATTGAAGCTTTTCTTCAGCATCGGGACTTCCGCGGCAATCAAGCGATGGCTTTGAGGGTGAATACCTGGGTGATCTGTTGCAGCTGGCCGTCCCACACGTAACGCAAATGCTCGCCCTGCACCGGAATGCTGGCGGCCGGCGGGCGGAACAGCGCCGCGCATTCGCCGTTTTCGTTGCGCACGCTGCGGTACAGCAAACCCCACGAGCGCGCTTTACGGCGCTCGGCGGCAAAGCGTTGGGGCAGGGCGTAGGCGTTCGGGTCGGGGTCGTAGAGTTCGTCGTAGCCTTCGCGGACGTCATCCAGCGGCTGCACCACTTTGCACACGTAGGTGCGCAGGGTCAGTTCCATGCTCGGCTCGTGGGTGGCGCGCATAAAGCGTTCGCGGTGGAAGCGGGTTTCGGCGATGGCGGTTTGTAAACTGTCGCCGCAGTAGTACACGCCGTATTGGCCGTCGGTGAAGCGGCTTTTGGCGCCCACGTGAGTAAAGGCAGCCATTAACGGCGAGGCGCCGGGGCCGCACACGCGGTCTTCGGGGGCCACATGGCTAAGCAGGCCGGCCTCTTCGCGCAGGCGGTCGTTGGTCAGGCTTTCAATCAGAAAGGCTTGTTCCAGATCGGCGGGGTCCAGCACATCTTCAAACACCGAGATCGGCGGGAAGGCGCTGGAAACGATGCGATAGGCCCGCATCCATGCAGGCAGCACTTGAGTCGGTTGTTTCAACCACGTACTCCATCCAGGTAACGACGTACCACGGCAATATCCATCACGCCGCCGGCCAGCATCACCTGCAAAGCGCTCATGCCGTTGAAGGGTGCTTCGCTGTTGGCCTTGCGAATCCATTCGTACGTCGACGGTTTATCGCCAAACAAAATACGCAGCGTTTTGTGGATGCCCATCAGATAGGAAACGCGTTCTAACGTGTCGCGCGGTAAGCGAATTTCGGGCAGTTGGCGGTACTTGTAGAGCGTGCTGCGGCCGATGGAGCCCAGCAGCACGGTTTGTTCCTCGACCGAGCAGTTCCATTTCTCCATCAGGTTGAAGAAAAACTTCAGCGCCACGTGCCCGGCATGAGCCGAGTCGAGGTCGAGAACAGCGCTGTTGGACGGGCTGGCGAGGGACATGGTGTTTCTCCACAAGTGGACAGTGATGTCACTTTAGTCCGCATGTGGAAAAACCGCAAGTGCCCGAATACCCAGCGCGCTTATGCCTGCCCGGCGTCCTGCACGCTGATCTGCTGCGCCAACTCGATCATCTGCTCACGCATCCAGCGGTTCGCCGGGTCCTGGTCGGTGCTTTCGTGCCAATACAGGTGCGTTTCCACGGCGGGCACTTCCACCGGCACGCCGACGTAGTGCAGGTCATGGCTGCGGGCAAAGCGCTCGGGCACGGTCATGGCCATGTCGGTTTTCTGCATCACCATGGAGGCCATCAGGTAGTGCTGGGAGCGCAGGGCGATCTTGCGCTGAATGCCCATTTTGCCCAGGGTGAGGTCGACATAACCCAGCCCGCTGCGGCGGCTGGAAATGTGGATGTGGGTCAGCGACATATATTCGTCGAGCGTCAGCTTTTCCTTGGCCAGCGGGTGGCCTTTGCGGATGGCGCACACATAGCGGTCAGACAGCAGCTTGACGTGGCGCACCTGCGGGTCGGTGTTCAACGGCGCGTCCACGGCGAAGTCGAGGCGGCCGGCGGCGAGCTCTTTGGTGGTCTCGCGACGCTTCGACAAAAAGCTCTCAATCTGCACGGCCGGAGCCTGGCGACGCAGGCGCTGGAACAGCGGCGGCAGAATGATCTCCTCGGTGAGGTCGGTCATGCTGATGCGGTAGGTCTTGTTGGCTTGCAGCGGGTTGAACGTGCGGCTTTCCTGCACCGAAACGCGCAGCAGCGACAGGGCATTGCGCACCGGACCAATGATGTTCTGGGCCATGGGCGTGGGCACCATGCCTTGCGCGGTGCGGACGAAGAGCGGGTCGTTGAAGGTTTCGCGCAGGCGCGCCAGGGCGTTGGATACGGCGGGTTGGGTGATGCCGACAATCTGCCCGGCACGGGTCAGGTTGGCCTCGGTGTAGATGGCGTCGAAGACGATAAAAAGGTTGAGATCGACCTTGCTCAAGTTCATTGCCAACGCGCTCCTGGTCTTATTGGTTTGGGGTCACGGAATCAGCTAATCATATATCGGTGATGAATGTTAATACACGCCGAGAATAGGTTAGATAAATCTTCATCCCTGTTCTAGGATCTTTTCCAACCTCACAACAGCCCGTCAGAAGGTGCCTCCGATGGATTTCGCTTATTCCCCCAAGGTTCAAGAACTGCGCGAACGCGTTACCGCATTCATGGACGCTTATGTCTATCCCGCCGAAGCGGTGTTCGAAGCTCAAGTGAACGAGGGTGATCGCTGGCAGCCCACCGCGATCATGGAAGAGTTGAAAGCCAAGGCCAAAGCTGAAGGCCTGTGGAACCTGTTTTTGCCCGAGTCGAAACTCGGCGCCGGTCTGACCAACATGGAATACGCGCCGCTGGCCGAAATCATGGGCCGCTCGCTGCTGGGCTCCGAGCCGTTCAACTGCTCCGCGCCAGACACCGGCAACATGGAAGTGCTGGTGCGTTACGCCAACGAAGAACAGAAAAAACGCTGGCTCGAGCCGCTGCTCGCTGGCCAAATTCGCTCGGCGTTCGCCATGACCGAACCGGGCGTGGCGTCCTCGGATGCCACCAACATGGAAGCCCGTGCCGAGCGCGTGGGTGATGAGTGGGTCATCAACGGCCGCAAATGGTGGACATCGGGCGCCTGCGACCCGCGCTGCAAAATCATGATTTTCATGGGCCTGAGCAACCCGGACGGCCCGCGTCACCAGCAGCACTCGATGATCCTCGTACCGACTGATGCACCCGGCGTAAAAATTCTGCGTCCGCTGCCGGTGTTCGGCTACGACGACGCCCCGCACGGCCACGCCGAAGTGCTGTTCGAAAACGTTCGCGTGCCGTACGACAGCGTGTTGCTGGGCGAGGGCCGTGGTTTTGAAATCGCTCAAGGTCGCCTTGGCCCAGGCCGTATTCACCACTGCATGCGCTCCATCGGCATGGCGGAACGCGCCCTGGAACTGATGTGCCAACGCGCCGTTAGCCGTACCGCTTTCGGCAAGCCGTTGGCCCGCCTGGGCGGCAACGTCGACATCATCGCCGACTCGCGCATGGAAATTGACATGGCCCGTCTGCTGACGCTCAAAGCGGCTTACATGATGGACACCGTGGGCAACAAAGTGGCCAAAAGTGAAATCGCGCAAATCAAAGTTGTCGCGCCAAACGTCGCCCTGCGTGTGATCGACCGCGCCATTCAAATGCACGGCGGCGCGGGTGTGTCGAACGACACGCCGCTGGCCTACATGTACGCCATGCAACGCACCCTGCGCCTGGCCGACGGCCCGGACGAAGTGCACCGTGCAGCCATCGGCAAGTTCGAAATCGGCAAGCACATGCCCAAAGACATGCTCAAGAGCCACTAAGCCCTAGCGCATGAAAAAGCCCGCCCGGTTTAGCCGTGGCGGGCTTTTTTGCGTCTGCCGTTCCGCCCCGTTACTCGCGATAGAAAACTTGCACCAGGTGATAGCCGAACTGGCTTTTCACTGGGCCGTGCACGGTGCGCACTTCCTTTTTGAAAATCACCGAGTCGATGGACTTCACCATCTGCCCGGGCCGCACTTCGCCCAGGTCGCCACCTTTTTTGCCGGACGGGCAGGTGGAGTATTTTTTCGCCAATACATCGAACGCCTCGCCCGCAGCGATGCGTTTTTTCAGCGCGGCCGCTTCCGCCTCGGTTTTCACCAGAATATGGCGGGCCATTGCTTTTGCCATGGGGGCTCCTCGGTCTCTTCGTTAATTGCCAACGCATCGAGGCCAAAGCCTCTACCACGGGGCGCATAGTGTGCCAGTATTCGCGGCGGCGTTTTACTGGCGCCAATAACATGGCCGCCAGTGTGCTCACTTTGACCTACCGTATTACTTTCACCCACCCAAGGAGGCTTTGCCCATGGACCTGAACCCGATGCTGAAAATTCTGGCGACTCAGGACGGTTCAGACCTGTACCTGTCCACCGGCGCGCCGCCCTGTGCCAAGTTCAACGGCGTGCTCAAACCGTTGAGTGCCGAGCCGCTGAAGTCGGGTGAAATCGCCGCCGTGGCGGATTCGATCATGGACTCGGCGCAGAAAATCGAGTTTGAGCGCGAGCTGGAAATGAACCTCGCCATATCGCTGGCCGGCATTGGCCGGTTTCGCATCAACATCTTTAAGCAGCGCAACGAAGTGTCGATTGTGGCGCGCAATATCAAGATGGAAATCCCCAAGTTCGAAGACCTCAAGCTGCCGGAAATTCTGCTGAAAACGGTGATGGAAAAACGCGGCCTGGTGTTGTTCGTGGGCGGCACGGGCTCGGGTAAATCCACCTCGCTGGCGGCGCTGATCGACTACCGCAACCGCAACAGCGGCGGTCATATCATCACCATCGAAGACCCGGTCGAGTACGTGCACCGGCACAAGAAATCGATCATCAACCAGCGCGAAGTGGGCGTAGACACCCGCAGCTTCCACGCCGCCCTGAAGAACACCCTGCGCCAGGCGCCAGACGTCATCCTCATCGGCGAGATTCGCGACCGCGAAACCATGGAACACGCCCTGGCCTTCGCCGACACCGGGCACTTGGCGATCTCCACTTTGCACGCCAACAACGCCAACCAGGCGCTGGACCGCATCATCAACTTCTTCCCCGAAGAGCGCCGCCCGCAGTTGCTCAACGACCTGGGCAACAACCTCAAAGCCTTCGTCTCTCAGCGCCTGGTCAAGACCACCGACGGCAAGCGCCGCGCCGCTGTGGAAGTGCTGCTCGGCACGCCCACGGTGCGCGATCTGATCAAGCGCAGCGAGCTTAGCGAGATCAAGGAAATCATGGAGAAGTCGCGCAACCTGGGCATGCAGACTTTCGACCAGGCGCTGATCGAGCTGGTGAACGAGGGGGCGATTGATGAAGAGGAAGCGGTGAAAAACGCCGACTCGGCCAACAACGTGCGCCTGAAACTCAAGCTCTACCGCGAGACGCCCGCCGTGGCTGCGGTGCCGGTGGCTGCTCCGGTGGCGCCCGTCGCGCCAGTGGCGCAAGCCAGCGATTGGGGCATGGAGTTGAAGCTGGAAGACATCGAAGAAGAGCCGGCGCCACCGGAAGATCCCGGTCGCCACGGCATTTAACCCCCGACTATTTCGTCGGCGGGTTCATATAGCGCTCGCGGATGCGCTCTACGCCGCCATTGGCGCGCAGCTTGGCAATGGCGGCGCGCATGCGTTTGATCACCGTGGCGTCGCAGGTTTTCGAGCAGGCCAGGTACATCTCCGTGCTGGCCATTTCCGGGCTCATCAGCAGCGGGTCGCGAGTGTTGCGGTTCCAGGCGAACTGGCCTTCGGGCACGGTGGTGAACCAGGCGTCGATGCGTTTTAACTCCAGCAGCCGAAGCGGCTTGTCGCCCAGTTGCAGCGGATAAATCTGCTCGCGGCTAAACCCTTGGCTGAGCAGAATTTCCTCTTGCGCCGAGCCGATGCCAACACCAATGCGCTTGTACTCCGTGCGCGCTTGCTCGAAATTTTTCAGCGGTTCGCTGAAGCTAAAAAACGCCCGGGGCAGCGGCAGCACGGAGGCGATCCAGGTGTACTGGGTTTCCCGACCCGGCGTTCGCGACAGCGGCAGAATCAATAAATTTTTCCCCTCCCGCACGCGCTTTTGCGCCCGCAGCCACGGCTCGGAAATAATGTTCACCCGGTAACCCGCCAGCGCTGCCGCTTCCAGCACGGCGTCGCCCACCAGCCCATGGCCCAACGGGTCGTTAGGGGCGGCTAGCGGCATGGCGTCGGGAATGTACAAATCAAAAACAGGCGGGGCAGCCAACGCGCTGGCGCCGAGCAGGGCCAGCAACAAACCGACAACTCGGGGCAGCATGGCGACGTCCGTAGGAGGGCAGTGGAAGGAGTATAGGTGAGGTTTTGCGCGCCGATTGGCGTGGTCCATATGACTTCACACGGTCAAATTGACTCGCACTCAGGGTGAGTCGTTGTGACTGCGCTAACGGCTAATCTATTGATTTAGATCAATAAAAAATGTGGCACGCATTCTGATTAGTCCTGGGTACGCAACGGAAAGCCTTTCCGGCGTTCACTCGGAGGATTCACCCATGTTTGCCTACCTGAGCAGCCCGAAAAACGTGATGCACTTGTCCAACCAATTGCTGATGGCGGGTCTGGTGGTGTTGCTGGTCGGTGTGTTCGTCGCTTACGGCTACGAGGGCAGCTTGAACCTGCCCACGCTGGTCGCCGCCCACGGTGGCGTGATTCTTGGCCCGACCGCACTGAAGATCGGTTACGTGATGCGCTTGATCGCCCAGTACAACTTGGGCAAAGCCCCGGTTAGTGCAGCGTGCGCGTGAAATCAGGCGCCGGCGGGCACGATCAGGTCCACCAGCGAATCTGCCGTGGCCTGCAAGCGCGCGGTGTCTGGGTAGAGACGTTCGATCACCACGATGCCGCGCGTGAGCGTCACCAGCAGCCGCGCGGCGTCTTCAATGGGCAACGCCAGCGGCTCGGTGGCCTGGCTCAAACGCTCCGCGAGCAAACCCTCCAGCCCGTCGACCATGCCGCGCAGCACGTCACGAATCGGCTCGGCGCTGGCGTTTTCATCCACCGTGGTTTTGGTCGACAAACAGCCGCGTGCCGCTTCGCCGGATTTCATCGAGGCAATGGCAAAGGTGAAAAAGGCTTTGAGCGCTTCGCGGGTGTCGGGGTAGGTCAGGGTTTCGCCGGCAGCGGCGAGAAAGCCCGCTTTGTAGCGAGCGAACACCGCGAGAAACAAGCCTTGCTTGTCGCCGTAGGCGTTGTACAGCGAGCCACGTTGCACGCCAGTGGCTTCGGCGAGTTCGGGCATGGAGGTCGCGCCGAAGCCTTTACGCCAGAAAACTTCCAGGGCGCGTTCGAGGGTTTGGTCTTCGTTGAATTGTCGTATTCCGGCCATGGCGGCAATTTCACTCTTGTTTGACAGGTGTGTCAATAATGCCT
The DNA here is from genome assembly GCF_979258585.1 of Pseudomonas sp. AC136. Classification (NCBI taxonomy): domain Bacteria; kingdom Pseudomonadati; phylum Pseudomonadota; class Gammaproteobacteria; order Pseudomonadales; family Pseudomonadaceae; genus Pseudomonas; species Pseudomonas sp. AC136. The sequence continues at coordinate 847,230 of NZ_OZ409865.1, read as the reverse complement.
TGACAGGCGCTTCGTTGCTCACAACACTAGCAAGCATGACAGGTATGTCAAAGATGGCGTGGACAGCCGATCAGCCTTTTGCCAAGCGAGCCACACATGACCAGTGAAGCCAGCGTCACCCACCTCGACAGCGGCCCCCGCCAACCCAGCGTGATGCACGCGATTATCGCCGGCCTGTGCGCCAGCCTGGTCGGCATCGGCTTGGCGCGTTTCGCCTACACGCCCTTGATTCCCTCGCTGATCGAAGCGCAGTGGTTCGCCGCCAATGACGTGATGTACCTCGGCGCTGCGAACCTGGTCGGTTACCTGGCCGGGGCGCTTAGCGGTAGGCCTATCGCGCGCCGCCTCGGTGGGCCATGGACGCTGCGGGTGATGATGCTGTTCGCCTCGCTGGCGTTTCTGGCCTGCGCCTTTCCGGTGTCGGTGCTGTGGTTCTTTGCCTGGCGCTTTGTTTCCGGGCTGGCGGGCGGCGCGATCATGGTGTTGGCCGCCACCAGCGTGCTGCCGTTTATTCCCGGTGCGCGCAAAGGCCTGGCCAGCGGCGCGATTTTCCTGGGTCTGGGCCTGGGCATCGCCGCCTCGGGCACCTTGGTGCCGCTGCTGCTGAACCTGGGTCTGCAACAAACCTGGATCGGCCTCGGTGTGCTGTCTGCCGTGCTCACCGCCGTGAGCTGGAGCGGCTGGCCGACCGTGGCGACGCCAACGCCGGTCATTACCGCCGGCACCGAAAGCAAAACGCCGACCGCCATGAAACTGCTCTACGCCCAATACGCGCTGATGGCCGTGGCCTTGGTGCCGATGATGGTGTTTCTGGTCGACTACGTGGCGCGCGGCCTGCAGTGGGGCGCACATTGGGGCGCGATGGTGTGGGTGGTGTATGGCATTGGCGCGATTCTGGGGCCGATGGTGTACGGCGCGTTGGCCGACCGCATCGGCTTTGCCACCACCAGCCGCGTGGTGCTCGGTATTCAGGCGCTGGCGATTGCCTTGTTGGCGCTGGACCACAGCGTGCCGGCCCTCGTGGCGGCGGTGCTGGTGATCGGCTCGTTTCCGCCCGGCATCGTGCCAGTCAACCTGGGCCGTATTCAGCATTTGCTGCCGGGCGACCTAAGCGCGCAGAACCACGCCTGGAGCCGCGCCACCACGGCGTTTGCCTTGTTCCAGGCGCTGGCCGGTTACGCCTATTCGTACCTGTACGCCCTGAGTCACGGCAACTACACGCTGTTGTTTGTGATTGGCGGCGCGGCGGTGGTGCTGGCTTTGTTGCTCGACCTGATTCCCACCGCCAGCCGCCGCGCCGCCGTCGATTAATGCAGCGGTATGTCGTGCGGCACCGCTTTGAGCCGTGGCAGCCACCAGGCCACGGCGAAGTTGAGCACCAGCAGCCACACGCCGAACACCGGCAGCAGCGGCAAGCCCAGGTGCGCGCTTAGCCACAAACCACCGAACCAGGCGCCCGCCGCGTTGCCCAGGTTGAACGCCGCGTGGCTCAGCGTGGCAGCCAGGCTGGCCGATTCGCCGGCTTGCTCCACCAGCAGCAATTGCAGCGGTGTGGACACCGCAAAGGTGGCGATGCCCCAGCACAGCAGAATCGCCAAGGTCGGCAACTGCCATTGGCCGAACAGGTACAAGCCCAACACCATCAACGCCCCGCAGGCCAGCGCCATCGGCACCGCACGCTGTACGCCGCGATCGGCCAGGCGCCCGCCAAGCACGTTGCCCAGGGTCAACCCGACGCCCATCAGCAACAGGGCGCCGTTGCTTTGGTCTGGGGTAAAGCCGGTGACTTCGCGCAGGAACGGGCTGATGTAGGTGAATACGGTAAACAGCGACACCGACGTCAGGCTGCACACCAGCAAGGTATGCAACACCGGGCGGCGGAAGATGCCGCTCCAGCTGCCACTCGCGCTGCGCACCGGCCGGGCGGTGGGCGGCAGCCAGATAAATTGCGCGATCACCGTCAGCGCCCCGATACCGGCCACCACAAAAAACGTCACGCGCCAGTTCGTGGTTTGCCCCAGCCAGGCCCCGAGCGGCACGCCGAGCACGTTGGCGATGGTCAGGCCGCTGATCACCATGGCCATGGCCGAGGCCTGGCGATGGGGCGGCGCGAGGTCGCGGGCGAGGAGGGTGGCGCAGCCAAAGAAGCCGGCATGGCTGATGGCCGTGGCCAAGCGCGCGGCGAGCAGCCAGTGATAATCCGGCGCCAGGGCGCAGGCCAGGTTGCCCAAGGTGTACATAAACATCAGCGCGATCACCGCTTGCCGGCGTGGCGCGCGGTCGAGCATCGGCCCCAGCAACGGCGCGCCGACCACCACGCCCAGGGCGTAAGCGCTGACCAGCAGGCCGGCGTCGGCCAGGCTCACGCGCAGGTCGGCGGCGAGTTCGGGCAGCAAGCCCATGATGATGAATTCACTGCTGCCAACTACGAAACCGCCAAGGGCGAGGGCGAGCAGGGGGAGGGACATGAGGGTGCGGGCGTGCATTGAGCGAGGGGTTCCAATCGGGGGGCTGCGGTTAGGCTTGAGGCGGCGTTATATGCAAAATTCTGGATCCCCGCCTTCGCGGGGATGACGGAGTCGTTTGGATTACCACCGTCATCCCCGCGCAGGCGGCGGTCCGACGATTCGGGATCCAGAATCGTGAGGGGAGCGCCGTACCATCGGCAAAACGCGACCCCACAAGGCCGCGCATTTTAAGCGCTTTCCCGCTCCACCAGTTCACATTCCAGCAAATTCAATTGCTGCAACGGCTCATCCCCCTCGATCACCCCCAACGCCTGCAACACCCGCCGCGCTGCCACTTCGCCAATTTGCCGGGCGGGCGGTTTGATGGTGGTCAGGCTCGGCAGCAGCATTTCGGCGAAGGCGTAATCGCCAAAGCCCACCACGGCGCAGTCTTGGGGAATGCGCAAACCGGCGCGCTGGCCGGCGAGCAGGCCGCCGGCGGCGACGTTGTCGTTGGCGAAGATGATCGCGTCGGGGCGCGGGGTGCGGTTCATTAGCGCGTCCATCGCCTGCTTGCCGCCTTCAAAGGGCGTGGCGTCGCTGCTGGGCACGAACACCCAGGGCTCGCGGCCAGCTTCGCGCAGGGTTTGCGCGTAACCGTCGCGGCGTTCCAGGGCGCTGAAGTCGCCGGCCGCGCTGTTCTGCACGAAGGCGATGCGCTGGTAGCCCTTGTCCAGCAGATAGCGCGCGGCGCGTACGCCCACGTCGTGGTGCAGAAAGCCGACCTGCATGGGGCTGCGCTCGGGCTGGTAATCCCAGATTTCCACCACCGGAATATCCGCCTCGGCGAGCATTTTGTCGGTGCCCGGCGAGTGGAAATGGCTGGTCACCACCAGTGCCGCCGGCGACCAACCGAGAAACGCCCGCACGGCATTTTCTTCCTGGTCTTCCGAGAAATAACTGGAGGCCAACAGCAACTGATACCCGTGCGCGGCCAAGGTGTCGCTGAAGCCCTGAATGGTGTTGGCAAAGATCGGCCCGGAGATGTTTGGCACCACCATGCCGACGATGCGCCCACGGGCTGAAGCCAGCCCGCCGGCCACCAGATTGGGCACATAGCCCAACTCGGCGACCACCGCTTGAATGCGCTCGCGCAGCTCCGGCGATACCTGTTCCGGCTGGTTGAAATAGCGCGACACGGTAATGGCCGAAACACCCACCTGCTTAGCCACGGTGCTTAACGTCACGCGCCCGGCGCCACGGCGTTTACGGGTGGTTTCTTTGTCGCTGATCACGGTAAAAGCCGATCCTGGGCGAGGAGAGTGGCGGCCACCTTACTGCATTTGGTAGCGCTAACAAAAGATCCCCGCTAAATCACTTAATGGAATATAAAAGTAATTTATTAGTATTTGACGGTCTATAAATGCCGCGTTGATACTGGTGATGTTAGCGCTAACAAGCGCCGCGCTGTCGCCACGCACTGCCACTCGTACGAGCGAGACCAGACACCGACAGCGCTCTACAGAGCCCACCGCAGCAGTGGGCCACGTCTGGGTCTTTAAAGGGGCAGTCCACCATGAACACCGCAGCATCTCGTTTCCCGCGTCGCAGTCCGTTGGCCGTAGCCGTTTTGCTCGCCGCGCTGGGCCAGTACAGCGTTGCCGCCGAGCCGTCTGAGCCAACCGAAAGCGCCGAGCAAGCGCCCACCCTGAGCACCGTTACGGTTACCGCCACCCGCCGCGAAGAGTCGCTGCAAAAGGTGCCGGTGGCGGTGTCGGTGGTCGATGGCGAACAGCTTGAGCGCGACAACCGCAACAACGTCTCGAGCATCGTTCAGCAAGTGCCCACGCTCAACTACCGCAGCGGCGCCTCGAACAAAGACACCTCGTTGTTTATCCGTGGCGTCGGCACCATCACCACCTCGCCGGGCATTGAGCCCACCGTGGCGACTGTGATTGATGGCGTGGTGCTTGGCCGCCCCGGTCAGTCGACGCTGGACCTGCTCGACCTGGAACGCATCGAAGTGCTGCGCGGCCCGCAAGGCACGCTGTTTGGCAAAAACGCCTCGGCCGGCGTGCTGAACATCGTCAGCAAAGAAGCGCCGGAAGAAACCCACGGTTACGTCGATTACTCGCACTTCGGCGGCGGCAACGAAAACCGCCTGCGCTTTGGTATTGGCGGGCGCTTGACCGACAGCGTGAAAGGCTCGCTCACCACCTTGCTGGGCACGTACGACGGCAACGTCGAAAACGAATACAACGGCCATGACGTCAACGGCTACGACCGCAAAGGCGCGCGCGGCAAGCTTGAAATCGAGCCGAACGACGACGTAAAAGTCACCCTGATCGCCGACTACACCGATGGCAAAGACACCATTCCCAACGGCGTCATCACCCAAGCCAGCCCCGCGTTTGGCACCGCTCTGGGCAACAGCGTCAGCCCCAGCGACCACAACCGCAGCATCAACAGCGACTTCAACACCCGCGTCTACGACCGCAACCAGGGCTTGTCTGGCCAAGTGGACTGGAGCCTCGGCGATTACACGCTCACCTCCATTACCGCCTGGCGCGGCTGGAACAACACCCAGTACCAGGACGGCGACCGCCTGGCGCAAGTGGCGGTCGGCTTCCCGCAGTCCCACGACAAAGGTCAGCTGGACTACGACCAATACTCACAAGAACTGCGCCTGGCCTCGCCCAAAGGTGAATTCAACGAATACGTGCTCGGCGCCTTTTACATGCACGGCAAAAGTGAAGAGAGCTACCAGCGCGCCGTCACGCCGGTCAGCTTTGTCACCCAACGCGGCCGCGCCGACTACGAAGCCACCAACGACAGCTACGCCGTGTTCGGTGAAAACACCTTCAACTTCACCGACGACTTTCGCGGCATTCTCGGCCTGCGCTGGACCCACGATGACCTGGAATACAAACACCAGCGTGTATCAACCGCTGCCGCCACTGGCATTCAGCCGAGCTACGCCAGCGAGGGCTCGGTGGACGAAGACGGCTTTACCGGCCGTGCCGGGTTCCAATACGACATCAACGACAACCTGACCAGCTACATCACCTACTCGCGTGGCTACAAAGGCCCGGCCTACAACGTGTTCTTCAACATGCAGCCGCGTGACACCGAAGCGCTGAAACCGGAAACCTCCAACTCCTGGGAGGTGGGCCTGAAAAGCACCGCCTTCAACAACCGCCTGACCGCCAACCTGGCCGCGTTCCACACCGAATACGACAACTACCAGGCCAACTTCTACGACGTGGTGGCCGGCGCCGTGGTAACCCGCCTGATCAACGCCGGCAGCGTGAAAACCGAAGGCGTGGAACTGGACGTCAGCCTGCAAGCCACCAGCCAACTGAAATTCTCCGGCGCCGTGGCGTACACCAAAGCACGCGTCGACGAATTCAGCTGCCCGGTCGGCGCCGCCGCCTCGTGCGACATCAACGGCAAACCACTGCCCTACAGCCCGGACTGGAAAACCTACGTACGCGGCGACTACACCATCCCGCTGGACAACGGCCTGGATGTCGAACTGAGCACCGACTACGCCTGGCAAGACCAAGTGCAATACAGCCTCGACCAGAACGCCAACACCATCCAGGGCGCCTACGGCATCTGGAACGCCAGCGTGGCCTTGGCCGACTACAACGACGGCTGGCGCGTAGCGGTGCTGGGTAAAAACTTGGCGGACAAGAGCTACTCGAATGGACTGGCGTATAGCGGCGCCAACTACGTTTACCGCTCGGTGCCTAGGGATGATGAGCGGTACTTTGGGGTTGAGGTGCGCAAAGACTTTTGAGGTTCGAGCCTGACCATTACTTTGAAAAAAACCACCGTCATCCTCGCGAAAGCGGCGGTCCGACGATTCGGGATCCAGAATGGCCCGTCGAACGGTGCTCGTCACAAAATTCTGGATCCCCGCGTGCGCGAGGATGACGGATGTATGGGCAAAGAAATTCGTTTCCGACAACCCCCCGTAGGCGCTACTCGAATGGGCTGGCGTATAGCGGCGCCAACTACGTGTATCGCTCGGTGCCGAGGGATGATGAGCGGTACTTTGGGGTTGAGGTGCGGAAGGTTTTTTGAGGTTTTACCGCCGCTTTAACCACCGCTTTTGAAAAAACCCACCGTCATCCTCGCGCACGCGGGGATCCAGAATGGCCCGTCGAACGGTGCTCGTCACAAAACTCTGGATCCCCGCGTGCGCGAGGATGACGGATGTTTGATGCGAGACCGCCGTACCACCCCTGTAGGAGCGGCTTCAGCCGCGATGCCCTTGACCTTAAACAACCCAAAAAGCACCACCAGGAAACCCAAACCCATGACCACCCCCACCCGCCAACTCAGCCTTGGCGCCTTCCTCATGGCCGGCGGGCACCACATCGCCGCCTGGCGCCACCCCGACGTGCAGGCCAATCCGCTGGATTTCGCCAGCTACAAACGCACCGCACAAATCGCCGAAGCGGCCTGTTTCGATGCGGTGTTTGTCGCCGACAGCGTGGCCGCCAGCACCGACGACATCGCCAGCCACACCTCGCGCTCGGTGTACTTCGAGCCGCTGACGTTGCTGGCCGCGCTCAGTGCGGTGACCGAGCGGATCGGGCTGATCAGCACGGTCACCACCAGCTACAACGAGCCCTACCACGTGGCGCGTAAATTCGCCTCGCTGGATCACTTATCCGGTGGCCGCTCAGGCTGGAACCTGGTCACTTCTGATGCCGCCGCCGAAGCCTTCAATTTCGGCCGCGATGCGCATATTCCCCACGCCGAACGCTACGCCCGCGCCCGCGAATTTCATCAGGTGGTCACCGGCTTGTGGGACAGCTGGGCCGACGATGCCTTTGTGCAGAACAAACAGTCCGGCCAGTTCTACGACCCGACCAAGCTGCACGTGCTCAACCACAGCGGCGAGCACTTCAGCGTTCGCGGTCCGCTTAACGTCGCCCGCTCGCCGCAAGGTCGGCCGGTCATCGTGCAGGCCGGTTCTTCGGAAACCGGCCGCGCCCTGGCGGCGGAAACGGCGGAAGTGGTGTTCACCGCGCAAACCTCTTTGGCCAAAGCGCAGGCGTTTTATGCCGATGTGAAAGGGCGCATGGGCGCCTTTGGCCGCGAGCCCGACGCGCTGAAAATCATGCCCGGCGTGTTTGTGGTGGTCGGCCAGAGCCGTGACGAAGCGCAGGAGAAATTCGAGCAGTTTCAGGAGTTGGTGGAACCGCAGGTGGGCGTCGCCTTGCTGGGACGCATGTTGGGCAACTTTGACTTGTCGGGCTACCCGCTGGACGGTCCGCTGCCCGATTTACCGCTCACCGAAAACGGTCAGCAGAGCCGGCAGAAATTGCTCACCGAACTGGCCGGCGCCGAGAACCTGAGCCTGGCGCAACTGGGCCGGCGCATTGCCGGTGGAAGAGGGCATTACAGCCTGATCGGCACCGGCAGCGACATCGCCGATGAGTTGCAGGCCTGGTTCGAAGGCGGCGCGGCGGATGGTTTCAACGTGTTGGTGCCGCACCTGCCGGCAGGGCTCGAAGACGTCGCCCGTTTTGTGGTGCCGGAGCTGCAACGGCGAGGCTTGTTTCGCACTCAGTATCAGGGCAGCACCCTGCGTGAGCACCTGGGCCTGACTCGGCCGGTGAATCAGTTTTTCAGCCAATGACATCAAAAGATCGAGGCTGAAGCCTCTCCTACAGCGAACGCATTTCTCTGTGGGAGAGGCTTTAGCCTCGATTCCTGAAACCAAGAGACGACCCCATGACCTACCTCGCCAACCCCGACCGCTATCAATCCATGCCCTACCGCCGCGTCGGCCGCAGCGGCCTGGTATTGCCGGCGCTGTCCCTCGGCCTGTGGCACAACTTCGGCGATGCCACGCCTATTTCCACCCAGCGCGCGTTGCTGCGCACGGCGTTCGATCTGGGCATCAATCACTTCGACCTGGCCAACAACTACGGCCCACCCTATGGCAGCGCAGAAACCAATTTCGGTCGCCTGCTCAAGGAAGATTTCGCCGCGCACCGCGACGAGCTGATCATTTCCACCAAGGCCGGCTGGGACATGTGGCCCGGTCCCTACGGCCAAGGTGGCAGCTCGCGCAAGTACCTGATTTCCAGCCTCGACCAAAGCCTGCAGCGCTTGGGCCTGGATTACGTCGATATCTTCTATTCGCACCGCTTCGACCCGCACACGCCGTTGGAAGAAACGGCCGGCGCGCTGGCGAGCATCGTCGAGCAGGGCAAGGCGTTGTACATCGGTATCTCGTCGTATTCGGCGGGCAAAACCCGCGAGATCACCGCCTTGCTGCGCGAGCGCAACGTGCCGCTGCTGATTCATCAGCCGGCGTACAACCTGCTTAACCGCTGGATCGAAAAAGACCTGCTCGATGCCACCGACGAGGTGGGCGCGGGCGTGATCGTGTTCACCGCCCTGGCCCAGGGCTTGCTCAGCGACAAATACCTCAACGGCGTGCCGCAAGATTCGCGCGTAAACCGGCCGGGCGGCGCCTCGCTGCGTCCCGAGCATTTGTCCGAAGCCAACATCGAACGCGCCCGCGCGCTGAATGAAATCGCCAAGCGCCGTGGCCAAAGCCTGGCGCAACTGGCCCTGGCCTGGACCTTGCGCGACCCACGCGTGACCTCGGCCCTGATTGGTGCCAGCCATCCTGAGCAGATCGTGGAAAACGTCGCGGCGCTGAACAACCTGGCCTTTAGCGCCGAGGAGCTGGCCGAGATCGACCGCTACGCCGTCGAAGGCGGGATCAACCTCTGGGAAAAACCGTCCACCGACTGGGAATGACATGCGCCTATTAAAACGTTTTGCCGCGCTGTGGCTGCTCGCCGCGTGCAGTCAGTTGGCATTGGCCGATCCGGCCACGCTGCGCATCGGCTATCAGAAAGGCTCGGCGAGTCTGGTGTTGGCCAAAGAGCACAAGCTGCTGGAGCAGCGCTTTGCCAACACGCAGATTAAATGGATCGAATTTCCGGCCGGGCCGCAGATGCTCGAAGCGTTGAATATCGGCGCGCTGGACGTGGGCTCCACCGGCGATATTCCGCCGCTGTTCGCCCAGGCGGCCGGCGCCGATTTGCTTTACATCGCCGCCGAGCCGGCCAAGCCGCAAGCCGAGGTGATTGTGGTCGGCAATGCCAGCCCGATTCAAAGCGTGGCCGAGTTAAAGGGCAAAAAGGTCGCCTTTCAGAAAGGCTCCAGCTCGCACAATTTGCTGCTGCGGGCACTGAACAAAGCCGGCCTGGCCTTTACCGATATTCAGCCGGTGTACCTGTCGCCCGCCGACGCCCGCGCGGCGTTCGAGCAGGGCAGCGTCGACGCCTGGGTGATTTGGGATCCTTACTATTCATCGCTCGAACTGGAAGGTAAGGCGCGCCTGCTGGCCAATGGCGAAGGGCTGGGCTTGATCGGGCCGTTCTTCCTGGCGGCGCGGCCTTATGCCGAGGCGAACCCGCAGTTTATTCCGGCGTTGCTGGATGAGCTGGGCAAAGCCGAAGCGCTGACCCGTACTGACAAAGCCGCCAGCATCGCGCTTCTTGCCTCGTTTATGGGCTTGTCGCCAGCGGTGATCGAACGCACCTTCAGCCATCGTCCGCCGTCGCCGCCGATGGCGGTCAGCGCCGAGATTGTGCAGGCACAGCAAGCCACGGCCGATCTATTTCTGGCCAATCGGTTGCTGCCGAAAAAACTCGATATTGAAGCGGCGGTGTGGCGGCCGTAACCGCCAGGCGAGCGGGGCGCCTTAGCGCTCACGCATCGCTTCGGAACGGGCTTTGAGCACCGGTTTGAGCAGGTAATCCAACACGCTTTTATGCCCGGTAATGATGCCGACGTTGGCCACCATGCCAGGAATGATCAGCAGCGGATGCTCGTCGGTGCCCAGGTGGTTTTTGTCGGTGCGCACCTGGATCAGGTAGAAGCTGTTGCCTTTGTCGTCGGTCACGGTGTCGGCGCTGATCAGTTCCAGCTTTGCTTTGAGACCGCCGTAAATCGTGTAGTCGTAGGCGGTGAATTTCACCATGGCGCTTTGGCCAGGGTGCAGGAAGGCAACGTCTTGCGGGCGCACCCGCGCTTCGATCAGCAGGTTGTCTTCCAGCGGCACAATTTCCAGCATGTCGCTGCCGGGCTGCACCACGCCGCCAATGGTGTTGATCTTCAGCGTTTTGATAATGCCGTGCACCGGCGAGGTCACGGTGGTGCGGCTCACGCGGTCGTCGATGGCGACGCTGGTGGCGGTGATTTTTTGCAGTTCGGTGCGCTTTTCGTTGAGCTCTTTCGAGGCGTCGGAGCGGAACGCCAGGTCGGATTCCTGCATCTTGCTTTTGATTTCGTCGATGGCCGCCTCGGCGCGCGGAATGGCCAACGAGGTGGAGTTTAACGAGCCGCGAATTTCCACAGCGCTGCGGCGCAAGCGCAGAATTTCTACCGGCGAAATCGCGCCGGTGCCCACTAACGGCTCCGACATGTTCAGCTCTTGTTGCAGCAAGCCGAGGCTGGAGCGGTATTGCTCAACCTTGGAGCGAAACTCGGCCAGCTCCTGGGTTTTCTGCCGCAGCTGTTCGTTGAGGGTGCGCTGCTCGCTTTCCAGGTGTTTTTTCCGCGAGCTGTACAGCGCCAGTTCGTCGGCGGCCAGTTGCGGCGCTTTTTCCAGAACGTCGGCAGACAGCTGCATGGGCCGGCCTTCGGCTTCGGCCGACAACCGTTCCACCCGCGCTACCAACGCCATGCGGTCGGCTTCGGTTTCGCCACGGTTAGATAAAAACCGCGTGTCATCCAGGCGCATGAGCTTGTCGCCCTTGTTCACCATCTGGCCTTCGCGCACGAAAATTTCGGTGACGATGCCGCCTTCCAGGTTTTGAATCACCTGCACCTTGCTCGAGGGAATGGCTTTGCCTTCGCCGGTGGTCACTTCATCGAGCACAGCAAAGTGCGCCCAGCCGAGGGCGGTGAGCAGCAGGCCGCAGGTCACCCACAAGGTGATGCGCGACAGCCAGGGCGAATCTTCGCGCACCACGCCGTCCACTTCCGGCATGAACTCGGTGTCCTGTTTTTTCTGCCGCAGGCTTGAAAAGTACCCGCGTGGCGGTTGGCTCAGGTCCATGTTTTTTCCGTTAACACTCATCAGTTGACGTCATACCGAGGCCTGGCCGATGCGGCCTTTGCGCAGGGCGTCGATAACCGCATCTTTCGGCCCGTCGGCCATCACTTGGCCGTTGTCGAGCACCACCAGACGGTCGACCAGGCTGAGCATCGAGGTGCGGTGGGTAATCAGCAGCACGGTTTTGCCTTGAATCCAGGTGTGCAGCTTGGCTTTCAGCGCTTCTTCGCTGGCGTTGTCCATGGCGCTGGTGGGCTCGTCGAGCACCAGAATCGGTGGGTCCAGCAGCAGCGCGCGGGCCAGCAATACGGCCTGGCGCTGGCCACCGGAAAGCAGCTGGCCGCGCTCGCCTACCGGGCGCTCAAAGCCCTGCGGATGCTGACGGGCGAGCTCGCTGACGCCGGTCATTTCCGCCACTTCGAGCATGCGTGCGTCGCTCACGTAGCGGGCGCCGAGGGTGAGGTTGTCGCGCAGGCTGCCCGAGAGCAGCGGCAGGTCGTGGGCGACGTAGCCGATCTGGTGGCGCAGGTCGGCCACATCGAGTTGGCGCAGGTCGAGGCCGTCGAGCAGCAGTTGGCCTTCTTCGGGTGTGTAGAAACCCATGATCAGACGCGCCAGGGTGCTTTTGCCTGAACCGCTGCGGCCGATGATGCCGATGCGCTCGCCCGGCTGCATGTGCAGGCTGGCGCCGACCAGCGCCGGGCCGCTGGCGTTGGGGTAGGTAAAGCTGACCTTGTGCATGTCGAGCGCGCCCTTGAGTTGGGTGCGCTCCAGCGGCCGCTGTTTGGCTTGGCGCTCTTGCGGCATGGACATCATGGCGTCGGTGCTGCGCATGGTGATTTGCGCTTGTTGGTAGCGCGTAATCAGCCCGGCAATTTGCCCCAGCGGCGCCATCACGCGGCTGCCGAGCATGTACGAGGCCACCAGGGCGCCGACGCTAAGGTTGCCGTCGATAATCAGGTACACGCCGGCAATGATCGTCGCCATGCCCGAGAACTGCTGAAGGAACAGCGTGCCGTTGGTGGCCAGCGCCGAAAGATTCCGCGCGTGGGCGTCAAGGCGGGTCATGGCGCCGTGGGTGGTTTCCCATTTGTGCTGCCGCTCGCTTTCGGCGCTGCACGCTTTCAGGGTTTCCAGGCCGCTAAGGGTTTCAATCAGCAAGGCCTGACGCTCGGCGCCCAGGGCCAGGCTTTTCTGCACGGTGTCGCGCAGGCGCGACTGAATAATCAGGGCGAAAATAATGGTGATGGGAAAGGCCAGCAGGGGAATGACCACAATCCAGCCGCCGAGCAGACCAATCACCACAATCATCAGCAGGGCGAAGGGCAGGTCGATAATGCTGGTCAGGGTCACGGCGGTGAGGAATTCGCGCAGGCCCTGGAAGTCGTGAATGCTCTGGGCGAAACCGCCAACGCTGGCCGGCCGGGCGCTCATCGACATACCGGTGATGCGCTCGAACAAGGTGGCCGAGAGCACCACGTCGGTTTTCTTGCCGGCGACATCCAGCAGATGGGAACGCAGCACCCGCAGCAGCAATTCGAACATCGTGCCCAACAGCAAACCGATGGACAGCACCCACAAGGTCGAAATGGCCTGGTTGGGCACCACGCGGTCGTAGGTTTGCATCACAAACAGCGGCACCATCATGCCCAGCAGGTTGATCAGCAGGCTGGCGAGAATGGCGTCGGCATACAGCCAGCGCGACAGTTTCAGTGTGTCGCGAAACCAGGCTTCCACGCGAGGCACCAGCGGTGTGCGCAGGTCTTCCAGCTCATGGCGCGGCCGGGCAAATAACGCCTGGCCGGCGTACTCGGCTTGCAGCAATTCGCGGCTTACCCATTGCTCGCCGCCTTCGGCTTCGCTGGGCAAAATCAGCGCCTGACCATCAGCGCGCCACTCGCGCAGCACGGCGCAGCGGCCGCCCTTGAGCACCAACAACACCGGCAGGTTAAGGGCGGAAATGGCAGTCAACTCACGGCGCAGCAAACGGCCTTGCAAGCCGGCGCGGGCTGCAGCGCGAGGTAATAAATCGGGGCTCAAGCGTTGTTCGGGCATCGGCAAACCGGCACTCAAACTGCCACGGCTGGCCGAACAGTTGTGCAGGTTGCACAAGATCAACAACCCATCGAGCAGCGGGTCATCGTGGTCTAAACGCGGGTCGCCGGACGGGCCGGTCCGTTCCATGGTGGTCACAGTCTCACTACTCCTCATTCAGACCTTGAGCACTCGGCTGACTGCTGTCTGATCGCACTGTGCCACTGTGGTTCAGACAAATTATTCAGCGAGTTCAACCGAGGGCTGATACAGCGGGAACCGGCGCCACCCATGCACTGTTGTAGGAGCGGCTTCAGCCGCGATGCTCTGGATTGAAGATCAAGGGCATCGCGGCTGAAGCCGCTCCTACAAGGGCGGGGTGGGGCGGCTGGCTGCCGTCGCTTATTTCATCGACGGCAGTTGCGCGGTGCTTTTCACTTCGTTGAGCGCAGTCGCTTCGGCGGGCAGCACGGTGCCTTGCTTGCGCAGCAGCTCGCCCATGGCCGATTGCAGGCGGTACATCGAGAATTCCTCGGTGTAGCGCACTTCCACGTAACGACGGTTGGCGGTGAACAGTTCGTTCTCGCTGTCGAGGAGGTCGAGCAGGGTGCGTTGGCCCAGGCCGAATTGGTCTTGGTAGGCCATGCGTACACGCTTGGTGTAGTCGGCGTAGTCACGGGCCAGCGGCGTCTGCAGGCGGGCGTTGCGCAGGGCGTTCCAGGCCAGGGTCACGTTCTCGTTGATCTGACGCAGGGCGTTGTTGCGGATGTCCATCGCCTGGTTGATTTGGTAGGCGGTGGATTGCAGGTTGGCCTTGTCGCGGCCGCCGTTGAGCAGGTTGTAGGTCATCACCACGCCCGCACGCCAGTTGTTGTCATGGCCTTCGTCGCCGGCGGTGTTGTTGTTGGCGTTGGCCGCCAACTCGGCGTCGAAACGTGGGTAGAAGGGCGACTTGGCCACTTCGTATTGTTTCTCGGCGGCGATCACGTCGGCTTGGGCCGATTTCAGCATGGGGTTGTTATCCACCACGCGCTGGCGCGCTTCGTTCACGTCTTCGGGAATCTGGCCTTTGATCGAGGCCGGAATTTCCAGCTCATCGGCGGGGCGGCCAACGGCACTGAAGAAATTGGCTTCGGCGTCCTGCAGGTTCACTTCCTCGGTGTAGAGGTTGTTGGCTGCCAGGGCCAAACGCGCGGACGACTGATCGGAGTCGGCGTTGCTGCCCACACCGCGCTCGCTGCGCAGGTTGATCTGATCGCCCATGCGCTGGTGCGCCTGCAAGTTATTGCGGGCCAGGTCGACCATCTCGCGGCGTTTCAGCACTTCGAGGTAAAGCTGCACGGTGCGCAGCGCCAAGTCTTCGCCGGTGCCTTGGATGTAATAAGACCGGGAATTGACCACCGCTTCGGTGCGAGCAATTTCGTTCGGCGTGTTGAAGCCATCGAACAGCATTTGCCGCAGGCGCAGCTGCGAGGTGCCGTAGTCGAGTTGTTCCTTGTTGTGGCTGTTCAGGCCATTGCCGCGCGCGCGGGTGGTGGGGTTGTCGGTTTCTTCGCGGCCGTAACCGGCGATGGCGTCGACTACCGGGTAGTAACCCCCTTGTGCGACGCCGACTTGCTCCTTGCTCGCTCGGCGGTCGTTGATGCTGGCTTGCAGCTCGGGGTGGGTGTCGATGGTGCTCTGGATGGCTTCGGACAGGGTCATGGCCTGCGCCTGTGCGCAGACCACAGCCAACAGCACGCTAGTCCATAGCGGTTTTATTGCAGGCATGGGTACTTCTCCATAGGTGTGAACGTTGTGTTGGTATGCCAATAAATTGGCTTATGCGCCTACTAGACCGTTTCAGGCTTGTAACATTCCAGCTAAGAACAACTTTAGAAGAACCTAAGAAATTTTTGGAACAAACCTTATGAATATTTATTCTTATGCAGTATGTGAAAACGAGCACATTGTTTTTGCCTGCACGTCACGTTTACCGGGGTCTTTGACGCTGGCGAGACTTGCAAATCACGGTCAATTGCGGTTTCGAGCGTCTGGAACGGGGAGAAACACTGCGGTAGTTTGAGCAGCGCTAGGGCGGTAGTTTTTTGACGTCATGGCTTTTTGATGCAAATCATCGTTGCCTAACTTTCGGCGGGTTTTTCGTATTCCTCAGCTTTTGAAAGGCGGTTGGCCCTTTTGAAAATGCGTGTCGACGGGTCGTTGGCAGCAGTAGTGAGGAAGGAATCATGGCTACGTTGATTGGTGTCGTCAGTAAAGTAATCGGCGAGGTCTTTGCGGTAGCGAGCGATGGATCGCGACGCGCGTTGACTGAGGGCGACCGCGTATACGCGGGCGAACAACTGGACACCGGCGCTCAAGGCGCCGTTGCCGTGGCGCTGGCCAATGGCGGCGAACTCACCCTGGGCCGCGAAAGCAGCCTGGAACTGGATACCGCGCTGCTCAACGGCGGCAGCGGTAACGAGGTGATCGTTCAAGACCCCGTTGCACCGGCCACGCCCAGCCAGGACGACCTGACTGACGTTGAGCAACTGCAAGCGGCCATCGAGGCGGGCCAAGACCCGACCCAAGCCGGTGAAGCCACCGCTGCCGGCCCGGGTGCAGGCGCAGGCGGCCCCGGCGGTGCAGGCGGCGGCCGTTCCTTCGTGCTGCTGACCGAAGTCGGCGGCGCCGTGACCCCGAACATTGGTTTCCCCACCGAAGGCCTGGCGCGCGGCCCCGAGTTTCCCGATCCCGACCCGGCCGCCCGTAACCTCCCTGATCCTGATCCTGCGGCCCCGGACGGCGACCCCGACGCCGGCACCGTGTCCATTTCCCTCGACGAAGACAGCGACCTGCCCGGCAGCATCGAAGGCAGCCCGTATGGCGATGACCAGCCTGGCGTGCCGGCTTCGCTCAGTGGCAGCCTGGGTTATAACTTTGGGCCGGACGGTCCGGGGGCGTTCGCCTGGAACGCGGTGGATTTGTCTGGCATCACCTCGCAAGGTCAACCGCTGGTCGTGGTCATCAGCGCCGACGGCCTGACGCTCACGGCCCACCAAGGCGGCGCTGACGGTCCGGTGGTATTCACGGCCACCAACACTAATCCGCTGACCGGCGCCTTCGACTTCAACCTGGAGCTGCCGCTGGATCATCCAGTGGCCGGCGCCGAAGACACGCTAGACCTCAACCTCGATTACACCATCACCGACGGCAACGGCACGCCGAGCACCGGCACCCTGGCCGTGGGCATCAACGACGACAGCCCGGAATTGAGTACCGGCGGTGAGGGTTCGCCGTTCGTGGGCGGCATCGTCCATGAAGACGCGCTGAGCCAATTGCCGGCCAGCGGTCAGTCAGGTCTTCCGGGCGTGGCGGTTGCCGCACCATACGAGGGCAACAATGAAGACGGCGATGCGCCGGGTTCCGACAGCAACCCCGCGCAGACCGTGAATGTCGGCGTGGAATCCGGCCCTGGTTCGCTTACCAGCCTGGTGAACTTCGGTGCCGATGGCATTGGCAGCTTCGGCCTGGTCGGCACCGCTGCCGCCACCGCCGTGCTCGATGCCCAGGGACTGACTTCGGGCGGCGTGGCGTTGACCTATTCAGTCGTGGTGTCGGCTGACGGCAGCTATACCACGCTCACCGCCAGCGGCCCCGGCTACGACGTGTTCACCCTGCAAGTGGGCACCGATGGCAGCTTCAATTTCACCCTGCAAGGCCCGCTGGACCACGCGCTCGCCAATGGCGATGACGGCGAACTGTTCGGCAATGGCAACGTGCTGGGTATCGACTTCACCGGCCTGCTGACCGCCACCGATTTTGACGGCGATCCGGTGCAAGGCTTCGGCACGGCCGGCGGCCTGTTTGTGATCAATATCGAAGACGATGTGCCGACCATTGGCACCGTGGGCACCGAAGCCCAGCTGCAAGTGGATGAAAGCGATCTGGGCGCCAACGCCTCAGCCAACTTCAGCGATGCATTCACTGTGCAAGCCGGCGGCGATGGCCTGCAAAGCGTGAATTACGAGCTGACCGTGAGCGACCCGGCCAGCGGCCTGGTGGACACCGCCAGCGGCGAAAACGTGGTGCTCAGCGTTAATGCCGGCGTGGTCGAAGGCCGCACCGAAGGCAGCAACGAACTGGTGTTTACCGTGAGCGTGGGCGCTGACGGCACCGTGACCCTCGACCAGATTCGCCCGGTGGTGCACGACGACGCCAGTAACCCCGACGATGTCGACGTGCTCGGCAGCGGCCACATCAACTTGGTGGCCACCGCCACTGACGGCGATGGCGACACCGCCACCGGCAGTCTCGACCTGGGCAACGCCATTAGCTTCCGTGACGACGGCCCGAGCATCACCCCCGGCACCTTGGCCGGCATCGCCCTGGTGGTGGATGAAACGTTCCTTTCGGTGGATGCCAGCGCTGATTTCAGCGGCGCGTTCACTCCCGTGTTTGGTGCCGATGGCGCCGGCAGCGTCAGCTATCAACTGAACGTCAGCGTTCCCGGCGCCGACAGCGGCTTGGTGGACACCGCCAGCGGCGACGCCATCGTGTTGTTTAAAGAAGGCGACACATTGGTCGGCCGCGTCGGCGATGCCGGTGGCCCGATCTCCTTTACCGTTACGGTGAACGCAGCGACCGGCGTGGTCACGCTGGATCAACAGCGCGCCATCGTGCACGACCCGGACACCGGGCCAAATCAAACCACCGGCTTGCTCAACGACAATCTGGTGCAACTGACCGCCACCGTCATCGACAAAGACGGCGACAGCGCCACCGCCAACCTGAACATCGGCGGCACCCTGAGCTTTGCCGACGATGCGCCCATCATCGACCCGGGCACCGGCTTGCCGCCTGCGCTGGTGGTGGATGAAACAAACCTGAACGTGGACGCCAGCGCCGACTTCAGCGGCGCCTTTACGCCGCTGTTCGGTGCTGATGGCGCGGGCAACGTGGCCTACACCCTGAACGTCAGCGCACCGGGCGCCGACACCGGCCTGGTTGATACCGCCAGTGGCGATGCCATTGTGCTGTTCAAAGAAGGCGACCTGCTGGTCGGCCGCGTGGGCGATGCCGGCGGTCCAATCTCCTTCACCGTGTCGGTGAATGCGGCGACCGGCGTGGTCACGCTTGATCAACAATTGGCCATCGCCCACCTGCCCAACACCGGGCCGGACCAAGCCAGCGATTCGCTGCTGGGCAACCTGATTCAACTGACCGGCACCATCACTGACGGTGACGGCGACACCACCTCGGCCACCGTGAATATCGGCGGCGCCCTCAGCTTCGAAGACGATGCACCCACCGTCTCGCCCACCACGGCCACCGCCACACTGGACGACGAAGGCCTGCTCGGTGGCATCAACGGCGGCCCGGGCGATGTCGCCGGCGCGGCCACCACCACCAGCGGCACGCTGAACTTCGCCGCAGGCGCCGATGGCCTGCAAAGCATTGCGCTGACCGGCCCAAGCAGCCTGGGCACTGAGGCGGTGACCTCGGTGTGGGATGCCAGCACCAACACCCTGACCATCAGTTCCGCCCGTGGCGAACTGGTGCGCGTTGAGCTCACCAACCCGAGCACCGGCGCTTACACCGTGAGCCTGCTGCAACCGTTGATGCACCCAGCGGCCGGCACCGAAGACACCCTGCAACTGAACGTCGGCTACACCGTCACCGACCGCGATAACGACCAGGCCAGCGGCAACCTGGCGGTCAATATCAACGACGACAGCCCAACCATTCAGGCGTCCGATCTGGGCGGAAGCTCGCAGGTCACCTTTAACGGCACCAGTGCGGGCTACGCCAGTAGCTATGGCTACTACACCAAAGGGCCTGATGGCTTGCCGGTCGACGGCAAAATCATCTGGGCCAACGTGCAGGACCAGACCGCCGGCGACACCGCCGACATCAGCAGCCTGGACCCCAGCACCACTGGTTTCTTCATCATTCCCAACGGTGCCAACGGCAACGCTGGCCTGGTAGACGGTGCGTCCGTCAGCTTCAGTCAGGTGGGCGGCAAGTGGGTGGCCTCGGTGGGCGGCGTGCCGCTGGTGGGCGACGATGGCGCCAATGTGCTGTTCACTGACGCCTCGCTCAACCCCGGCGGCTCGCACCTGCAAGACACCGGCAGCGCGGGCAATCAGAACTGGGAAGACCTCACCATCGGCTCCGACTACGACTACAACGACGTTGCCACCAACGTGACGTGGGGCTCGTCGTTGCAGCTGCAAGTGGATGAAAGCAACTTCGGCGCAGATGCCAGCGCCAACTTCGCCGGCACTTTCAACGTGCAGGCCGGTGCCGATGGCATCGCCAGCCAGACCTACAACCTCGGCGTGACAAACGCTAACTCCGGCCTGGTGGATACCGCCACCGGCGAGAACGTGATGCTCAGCGTCAACGCCAGCGGCGTAATCGAAGGGCGCACCAGCGGCACCAATGACTTGGTATTCACCGTGAGCGTAAATGCCGGCGGTACCGTTACCCTCGACCAGATTCGCGCCATTGTTCACCCCACCGGCGACGCCGACGAAGCGGCGTACCTGGGCGCCGGGCATATCAGCCTTGGCTCCACGGTTGTCGATGGCGACGGCGACAGCGCTACTGCCACCGTCGACCTCGGTCAGGTGATCAGCTTCCGCGACGACGGCCCAAGCGTGGGCACCAACGGCACCGTGCTGCTCGACGACGACGCATTGGCCAATGGCATTGCCGGTGGCGTTAACGATGACGCCGACTCTTCCAACACCAGCGGCACCTTGGCGCACAACTACGGCGCCGACGGCGCGGGCTCGATTCAGTGGCTCACCAGCGGCGCACCGGCCGGCTTCAGCTACGAAACCTCGGGCAGCAACTTGCTGGTCAAACAGGGCGGCACCACGGTGATGACCGTGTCGCTGAACAGCAGCACCGGCGAATACAACGTGGTGCAAAACGCGGCCATCGACCACGCCAACGCCGACAACGAAAACAACCAGGCCTTTACCTTCAACTACCAAGTCACCGACAAAGACGGCGACAAGGCCAACGGCACGCTGCAAGTGAACGTCGACGACGACACGCCTACCGCGAGTGACGACGTGGCTCAGGTGCAAGTGGCCCAAGGCCAAAGCTTCAACACCATGTTCGTGCTGGACTTCAGCGGCAGCATAGACAACAGCGAACTGAACACCATGCTCACCGCGGTGAAAGCCGCTGCCCAGGCGCTATTCAGCGGCACCACTGGCGATGTGCACGCGCAAATCGTCGCGTTCTCTGGCGATGCCACCTCGTACCTGCCGGTGGACAACTATGCCGACTTCGCGGCGAGAATCGACAGCCTGAACTCCAACCTGCCTGGCGGCGCGCGGCCTTACAGCGGCTCGACCGACTTCAGCGACGCGGTGCAGGAAGTGGTCAATTCCTTTACCCCGATTGCCGGTGCCAGCAACCAGGTGTTCTTTATCAGCGACGGTAACCCGAACGAGTCCACCGGCCCTGGCGGCGAGGCACTGAGCCCCGCAGCGGCGGCGCAGTGGAACAACTTCGTGAGCACCAACCACATCAACGTCACCACCATCGGCATTGGTGACGGCATTGCCACCGGGCCGCTGCAACAAGTGGATGTCGACGGCAATGGCGTACCGATTCTGGTCGACGGCTTCGGCTCGCTGATCGATACCCTGGTTGGCCAAGTGACCGGCGGCTTCGTTAACGGCAACGTGCTCAACGGCAGCGATGGCGCCGTGGGCGGCGGCGATGACGACAGCTTCGGCGCAGACGGCGCCGGGCGCATTCAGTCCATCGAAGTCAACGGCGTGACTTACACCTGGGACGGTGCCAACACCATCGACCCAAGCAGCGGCGCCAACATCGTCGGCAACCAACTGAACAACATCGCCACGGGGCAGGGCGGCACGCTGTCGTTCAACTTCAGCACCGGCGCCTGGAGCTACACCGCGCCCAACACCATTGCTGGCGACAAGGTGGAAAACTTCACCTACACCATCATTGACCACGACGGCGATCCCTCCAGCGCCAGCCTCACCGTATACGTCGAAGACGCCTCGCCGATTGTGGCGCGCGTCGATGAAGACGAACTGGCCGGCGGCATCACCGACAACGACGCCACCACCACCATCGCCACCGGCAGCGTCGCCGACCTGAGCGCGGCCGGCAGCGGTGCGCAGTTCAGCCTGAGCACCAACACCAGTGGGCTGGCCTCGGCCACCTCCCATGGTGTGGCGCTGGTATACAGCGTGGCCGGCGACACCCTCACCGCCACAGCCGGTGCCGGCGGGCCGCAAGTGTTTACCTTGCAAGTGGCCGGCAACGGCGATTACACCTTCACCCTGAAAGCACCGCTGGACCATGCCGCAGGCAGCGGCGACGACTCGCTGGTAACGCTTAACTTCGCCAGCCTGTTGCAGGCCACCAACGGCGTGAATGCGCTGCCGCTGGCCGGTGATTTCCTGGTGCAGATCGAAAACGACATCCCCGTCATCGCCGCTGGCAACGCGGCGCCTGGCTCGCTGCAAGTGGATGAAACCAACCTGGCGGTGAACGCCAGCCAAAGCTTTGCCGGCGCCTTCACCGGCCAGTTCGGCGCCGATGGCGCGGGCAGCACCACCTATGGCCTGAACGTCAGCAGCGCCGGGGTCAACAGTGGCCTGAAAGACAGCGCCACCGGCAACGACATCCAGCTGTTCAAAATCGGCAACGACGTGGTCGGCAAGTACGGCGGCGTGGGCGGCACCACGGTGTTTACCGTGAAAGTGGATGCCAGCGGCGTGGTCACCCTCGACCAGGTTCGCGCCATCGCCCACACCCCTGACAGCGGCCCCGATCAGGCCGCCACCCTCAGCGCCGGCAACCTGGTGCAGTTGGTCGCGACCATCATCGACCACGACGGCGACAGCAGCAGCGCCACCCTGAACCTGGGCAACGCCATCAGCTTCAAAGATGACGGCCCCACCGTCAGCACCAACGCCCCGGTGTTGTTGGACGACGATGCCTTGCCCAACGGCAACGCCAGCGGCATTGGCGACGACGCCGATTCGGTAAACAGCAGCGGCACCCTCGCGCACAGCTTTGGCGCCGATGGCGCGGGCTCGATTCAATGGCTGACCAGCGGCGCGCCGAGTGGCTTCAGCTACGAAACCTCGGGCACCTCGCTGCTGGTTAAACAGGGCGCCACCACCGTACTCACCGTCACGCTCAACAGCGCCACCGGTGCCTACAACGTGGTGCAAAACGCCGTGATCAACCACACGCCGGGCGAGGCCGAAAACAACCAACCGTTCAACCTCAGCTACCAAGTCACCGACAAAGACGGCGACAAAGCCACCGGCTCGCTGAGTGTTAACGTTGACGACGACACCCCGCTGGCCAAAGGCGACATCGCCTACGTGCAGGAAGCCCAGGGCCAGAACTTCAACTCGGTGTTCGTGCTCGACTTCAGCGGCAGCATCGACAACAGCGAACTGAACACCATGCTCACCGCGGTGAAAACCGCTGCCCAGGCGCTGTTCAGCGGCACCAGTGGCGACGTGAAAGCGCAGATCGTGGCGTTCTCCGGCGATGCCACGGCGTACCCAACCTTCGACAACTACGCCGACTTCGCGGCGAAAATCGACAGCCTTAACTCGCAAATCGGTGGTGCGCGGCCGTACAGCGGCTCCACGGACTTCAGCGACGCGGTCACCAAGGTCATCAGTTCGTACACCCCGATTGCCGGTTACAGCAATCAGGTGTTCTTCATCAGTGACGGCAACCCCAACGAATCCAACGGTCCTGGCGGCGCATCGCTGACCACGGCTGTGGCTTCGCAATGGACCAACTTCGTCACCAGCAACCACATCAACGTCAACACCATCGGCGTAGGCGACGGCATCGACACCGTGCACCTGCAAGAAGTGGATGTGGACGGCAGCGGCTCGCCCGTTCTGGTGGGCAATTTCGCCGGCTTGGTCGACACCCTGGTGGCGCAGGTCACTGGTGGGCTGGTTAACGGCAACGTGCTGCTGGGCAATAACGGCGCGGTCGGCGGCGGCGATGACGACAGCTACGGCGCCGATGGCGGCGGCCATATTCAGTCGATTCAAATCAACGGCATCACCTACGCGTGGGACGGTGCCAATACCATCGACCCAAGCAGCGGCGCCAACATCAGCGGCAATTCGCTGAGCAATATCGTCACGGCTGAGGGCGGCAAACTGTCGTTCAACTTCAGCACCGGCGCTTACACCTACACGGCGCCGACCACGGTTACCGGCGACAAGGTGGAAAGCTTCCAATACACCATCATCGACCACGACGGCGATCCATCCTCGGCCACGCTCACGGTGTACGTCGAAGACGCAGCGCCCGTGGTGGGCCGCGTGGAAGAAGACGAACTGCCTGGCGGCGTGTCCGATGGCGATGCCTTCGGCACCGTGGCCACCGGCAATATCGGCGACCTGGTGTTCGGTCCTGGCACCGCGCAATTTAGCCTGAGCAGCAACACCAGTGGCCTGGCTTCGGCCACCTCGCACGGCGTTGCGCTGGTGTACAGCGTGGTCGGCAACACCCTGACCGCTACCGCAGGCGCCGCTGGTCCGCAGGTATTCACCCTGCAAGTACAAACCGACGGCAGCTACACCTTTACCCTCAAAGGCCCGCTGGATCACCCGCTGGCCAATGGTGACGACACCGAAGCGCTGAGCCTGAACTTCGCCAGCATTCTTAAAGCCGTCGATGGCAGCAACAACCCGATGACGCTGGCCGGCGGCTTCCTCGTGCAGATTGAAGACGACGTGCCCACCGTCGCCCTTAGCGGCGCGCAA
Source organism: Pseudomonas sp. AC136 (assembly GCF_979258585.1). NCBI lineage: Bacteria > Pseudomonadati > Pseudomonadota > Gammaproteobacteria > Pseudomonadales > Pseudomonadaceae > Pseudomonas > Pseudomonas sp. AC136. Next base: position 822,862 of record NZ_OZ409865.1, on the reverse strand, counting down.
ACGCCGACCCTGCAAGTGGACGACAGCAACCTCGCCGCGAACGCCACCGGCAACTTCGCCAACGCCTTCACCGTCAACCATGGCGGCGACGGCGCCGGCAGCACCACCTACAGCCTCAACGTCAGCTCGGCCGGCGTGGCCAGCGGGCTGAAAGATGCGGCCAGCGGCAGCGACATCCTGCTTTATAAAGAAGGCAACGCGATTGTCGGCAAAGTCGGCGGCGCGGGCGGGGCGACGTCGTTCACCCTCACCGTAAACGCCAGCACCGGCCAGGTCAGCCTCGATCAAGCCCTGGCGCTGCAACATTCGCCAGACACCGGACCGAACCAATCGACCACCTTGAGCGCCGCCAACCTGGTGCAGCTGGTGGCGACCGTGACCGACCACGACGGCGACAGCGCCAGCACGGCGCTGAACCTGGGCAACTCGCTGAGCTTCCTCGACGACGCGCCAACCGCCGCCACCATCGTGCAAAACGGTCAGGCCAGCACGGCGCTCAATACCAACCTGATGATCGTGCTCGATATCTCCGGCAGCATGAACAACGCGTCCGGCGTGGGCAGCATGAATCGTCTGGACGTGGCGAAGAACTCGCTGCTGGAATTGTTCGAACAATACGATGCGCTGGGCGATGTGAAAGTTAGCGTGGTGTCGTTCTCCACCAACGCCACCACCGAAGAAGTGTGGGTGAGTATCGCCGACGCCAAGGCCGCGATTCTGGCCCTGCAACCGGCCGACTCGACCAACTTCGACGCGGCGCTTATTGCCGCCATTAACGCCTATGGCCAGCCCGGCAAGATCGCGGCCGGCAATGTGCAGAACGTGGCGTACTTCCTCTCCGACGGCGAACCCAACGTGCCCAACGGCGATGCCGGCATCTCCAACGCCGCCGGCAGCGCCAGCGGTTGGCCAACCCCGTACTCCAACGGCGGCGTGTCGGAAGAGCAAGCGTGGGTCAACTTCCTCAACGCCAACAACGTGCGCTCGTATGCCTTGGGCATGGGCACCGGCAGCAGCGTGGGCGGCCTGGACCCCATCGCCTACAACGGTGTCACCCACAGCAACACCGGCGGCCAGGTGGTGAGCAACCTCAACAACCTCACCTCGGTACTGGTGAGCACGGCGCAGGCCTCACCGCTCTCGGGCAACCTCACCAGCGGCGGCAGCTTTGGCGCTGACGGCGGCTATGTGCGGGCGCTGACCGTTGACGGTAAAACCTTCACCTACGACAAAACCGCCAACAGCGTAACGGCCACCGGCGGCGCGCCATTCACCTACAGCTCGGGCATTCTCACCCTTGGCCTGGCCTCGGGCGGCAGTCTGGCTGTGAACGTTAACAGCGGCGCGTACACCTTCTCGCCGCCTAGCGTGATCAGCACGGCCATTGCCGCGAGCATCGTATTCACCCTGATCGACCTGGACGGCGACACCGCCAGCGCCGCGCTGAACATCGCCATCGATGCCGGCCAGGCACCAATGGTGGTGCGCGACGACTTGGTGCTGACGAACACCGACATCCAGGCCAACGCCGACCAGATCAGCATTCCCACCTGGGCGCTGCTGGCCAACGACACCGGCCCGAGCCACAACCTGCTGTCGATTATCGCGGCCGGTAATGCCGTGGACGGCAGCGTGAACCACACCGCTGGGGCGCAAGTATTCGGCGAGGAAAACGCCAGTGCGCGCGATGGCGGCAGCTTCACCTACACCGCCTCGATTGATGGCCATACCGCGCTGGACACCGCAGTGGTCACGGTTGATCGCGCTCAAGCTGGCGAAGCCGCATTGGACGGCACCTTCCGCAACGAAGTGCTGCTAGGCCGCGAAACGGCAGACACCCTCAACGGCAATGACGGTGACGACATCCTCTTGGGCCTGGGCGGCAATGACACCCTGAACGGCGGCGAGGGCAACGACATTCTCGTCGGCGGCCTCGGCAACGACGCGCTTAATGGCGGCAACGGCGTAGACACCGTCAGCTACCACGACGCCACCGGCAGCGTGACCGCCATTCTTACCGCAACGGGCGGCTCGTCCTCCGGCGCGGCGGGTGCCGACACCTTCAGCAATATCGAAAACCTCATCGGCTCCGACTACGCCGACACCCTGACCGGGAACCTCAACAGTAACTACATCCACGGCGGTGCCGGCAACGACATCATCAATGGCGCAGCAGGCGATGATGTTCTTGTCGGCGGGCTGGGCAATGACTCGCTGACCGGCGGAAGCGGCAACGACACCTTCGTATGGGAGAAGGGCGGCCTCGGTGGCACCGACACCATCAACGACTTCCACGTTGACCTGAGCGGCAACAGCTCGGACGTGCTCGACCTGTCGCAACTGCTGTCGGGCGTGGCGCAGGCCGGCAACGCACTGGACGACTACCTGAGCTTCAACTTCGGCGGCGGCAATACCACCATCGGTATTTCCACCACCGCCGGCGGGCCGGCTCAGCAATCGGTGGTATTGAGTGGGGTAGATCTTTCCAGCGGCGCCTACTACGGCAGCACCGATGCGGCGACGGTCATCAACGGCATGATCAGCGATCACGCCTTGAAAACCGACACCGTCTAACCCGTTGTTCCTGACTTGGGCCCGCTTCGGCGGGCCTTTTTTTGCCCAGGTTTTACGACGCCTAAAACGACTACGGGCAGCTCGAAGGCTGCCCGTAGGGGTGTTGCGTGTGAAGCCTTAAGCGGTCATCTGCCAAGGCTCAAGGTCGTAACCTTGCTTATTCAACTCATCGCGCGACTGCTTCAGCAAACGTTCGAGTTGGGTTGGATCGGTGAACGCGCTGCTGGCCACTTGAGTACGGCCGAGCAGGCGGGTGTTGGTGCGGTCGATAACAGAAAAATTCAACTCACCTTTGCCATCTTGCGGCGCCCAGGCAACACACTGGAAAGGCTGAAAAGCGCGGTGAGCAATCAACAAAGCTTCGTTAACACGGAGCGGGGTAGTCATGGGGTCGTTTCTCCGATGGGTCCCAAACAGTAAGCGGCCGCTGGAGCGAATCTTCGCTACTGGGGCCTTCAGGAGTGTTGATGGCGGGAGCTGACCATCGAGTCACAATAAGGTCGCTGAAATGATGAAAAAGGTCGCAAATTTGAAGTAATCGTGTGGTAGGCGGGGGGAGGTTTGTTTAGAAGATCGGAAAATCTGCAGAAGCCCCCGTCATCCTCGCGCACGCGGGGATCCAGAGTTTTGAATGTGACGCGAAAATGTCGACCGATTTGAAATTCCAGAATCCCAAGCCCCGCACCCATCAAAAAGCGCACCAACCCCCCACAAAAAAGCCCGCCATAAAGACGGGCTCTTCCACAACCAGAGCGCCCTTAAATCACCACACCCTGACTACGCAAATAATCATCATAAGTGCCGCTAAAATCCACAACCCCACTGGCCGACAACTCAATAATCCGAGTCGCCAACGACGACACAAACTCCCGGTCGTGGCTGACGAAAATCAGCGTACCCGGGTAGTTCTCCAGCGCCAGGTTCAGCGCTTCGATGGATTCCATGTCCAAGTGGTTGGTCGGTTCGTCCATCACTAGCACGTTCGGCTTTTGCAGGATCAGCTTGCCGAACAACATACGGCCTTGCTCACCCCCGGAAATCACCTTCACCGACTTCAAAATCTCGTCGTTGGAAAACAGCATGCGGCCCAAGGTGCCACGAATCATCTGCTCGCCCTGGGTCCACTGACCCATCCAGTCGAACAGGTTCACGTCGTCTTCAAAGTCGTGGGCGTGGTCCTGGGCGTAGTAACCAAGCTCGGCGCTGTCGGTCCATTTCACGTTGCCGGAATCCGGCGATAGCTCGCCAACCAGGGTACGCAGCAGCGTGGTTTTGCCGATACCGTTCGGGCCAATGATCGCCACGCGCTCGCCGGCTTCAACCTGGAAGCTGAAGTTCTTGAACAGCGGCTTACCATCGAAACCCTTGGCCATGTTCTCGACCATCACCGCATTGCGGTGCAGCTTCTTGGTTTGCTCGAAACGAATGAACGGGCTCACGCGGCTGGACGGCTTGACCTCGGCCAGCTGAATTTTGTCGATCTGCTTGGCACGCGAAGTCGCCTGCTTGGCTTTCGAGGCGTTGGCCGAGAAGCGGCTGACGAAGCTTTGCAGCTCGTTGATCTGCGCCTTTTTCTTTGCGTTGTCGGCCAGCAACTGCTCGCGCGACTGGGTGGCAGCGGTCATGTATTCGTCGTAGTTGCCTGGGAACAGACGCAGCTCGCCGTAATCCAGGTCAGCCATGTGCGTGCACACGCTGTTCAGGAAGTGACGGTCGTGGGAAATGATGATCATGGTGCTGTTACGCGCCGTGAGAATGTTTTCCAGCCAGCGGATGGTGTTGATATCCAAGTGGTTGGTTGGCTCGTCGAGCAGCAACACTTCCGGATCGGAAAACAGCGCCTGCGCCAGCAACACCCGCAGCTTCCAGCCTGGCGCCACTTCGGTCATCGGGCCGAAATGCTGCTCCAACGGAATGCCCAAACCCAGCAACAACTCACCGGCACGGGACTCGGCGGTGTAGCCGTCCATTTCCGCGAACTCGGTTTCCAGCTCGGCCACAGCCATGCCGTCTTCTTCACTCATCTCCGGCAGCGAATAAATGCGATCGCGCTCGGCCTTTACCTTCCACAATTCCTCGTGGCCCATGATCACGGTATCGATCACCGTGAACTGCTCGTACGCGAACTGATCCTGACGCAGCTTACCCAAGCGCACATTCGGCTCCAGCATCACCTGGCCACCGGACGGCTCCAGATCGCCACCGAGAATCTTCATGAAGGTCGACTTGCCACAGCCGTTCGCACCAATCAGGCCGTACCGGTTGCCGTTGCCGAATTTCACGGAAACGTTTTCGAACAGCGGCTTGGCGCCGAACTGCATGGTGATGTTAGCGGTGGAAATCAAAGGGCTTACCTATCAATAACGTAATGGTGTCAGGAGTTGCCTGATACCGATTGGAGACCGATATTCAGCGTTTCCTGTCCGCTCCAGGCGGAGCGTAAATGGGTCCGGCGGGCATGAAATCAACGCAGCGTGTGCCCAATCGGGCGGCGCTGGCGGGCGTTTGATGCGGGGTTCATGCCAAACAGGGCGCGCATTGTCGCATAGGTGATGCGACAGGTGTATGGCGGCCGATAACGGGTGATTGCTGGCTTACAACCGGAGTGACAACCAGGCACGACGTGGCGAATATTTGGTTTGCTCGGAACGAGCAGAACGGTTAGAAAGGCTGCTCCGCCGTTTTTGATACAAGGATGTCGACATGCGGTTTTCGCAGCAAATCGAAAGTTACCGGCACCCATATAGCCTGTTTAACCCCATGCTGTTTTAGCGAGAACGATCTCGTGCCTGCAAAATAATTACGCCTCGCAGCAAACTTAGCGATGTGGTTTCGTAGAGGGACTTACGGTCTTGATAAGCAAGTTTTTCCCAAGCGTTGGTCGTGCTTTATGCGTGATAAGGAGAAACTGGCGCGGTTTTCTTCTGTTTAACGAGCCATATATGCCGATCAAAAATCAAATTTATTCGGTACTATTAACGTCGCTGGTTTCTGGATGTTCAAACGATTCAGGGAGCTACATGCACATGTACACTCCTGATTGTAGGCAAGAATCTTTGCCGCAAACTGTTAATTTAGATTCGTTTGCCAGACATCGAGAATGCGGCGACATATCCGGAGCGGAGCGATTAGCGCTGGCGGGGGCTGAGGCCGGTGATGCCAGGATGGCAAGTCAATACCTCCTTCTAATAGAATCGCAAGATCGATTATGGCAAGGGCTGACGATCGCTTTGTTATATGCTGAAAAAGGGGATGAGGAAGCGATAGAGTGGGTTTTAAAAATAGCTCGAAAATATAAAATAGAATCTCTTTTTATTCCTGTAAGTGAAATGTATCTGGGGCTTTTTGAAAAGCGAATTCCTTACGCGAATTCTTTGCTAGACGAATACCTGGACTACTCACTTGAGAATGTAGAAAAAGATCGCATCAGTACGCTCTCGTATGGCGCTAGATTTTTAGAACTGTCTCGTGGTGTGCTTGACGCACAGGAGTATTCAGACGCTTCGGAAAAGTTGGAGAAAATTCGTTTATCTATCGACAGCGAATAGGCGACCGCCTATGACTTAGCTCTCATAACTTGGAAAAGGGAGCAGATTTATTAAGAGTTCCAGGCAGAAAGCTAATAAGTCTGTCGCCTTTCCCCCTTGCAAGCCAGGTACTTGAGTTATGGATGGAATGTTTATTGAAGATGCAACTTCTGTAAAGCTGGTTGATGTCTACTATGAATTTGAGGAACGAAGAGTCAGCGATTCAGGATTCTCCATAGTTAGTACGACTGCTTTTGACTCAAATGGTTTTTCCGGAATTGATGTTGTCTGCGAGTGTAGTGATGAGGGTTGGCCGTTCAGGAAGTTTGACTACCTATGTGGTAGTCAAGAGGCGTTTGCATACTATTCGGAGGATCCGGGTGACCCGTTTTGGCGCTGGATTAAGAGTGCGTTTTACTATGATCCCGACTTAAAGGGTTTGTTTCCGATTGCGGGTGTAAATAGCGCAATAGATAAGTTGCTTGGTTTATCATTTGTAAATGGTACGTCTGTATGCCCAATCGTTTTTTTTGGGCCTAATAAACAGGTTTTGGAAATAGAAAATTTGGTGGAGAAGATGTACTCCGAATGTGACGATAAGCTTGGGGTCTTTATGCAGATCTTGAAGATTATTCCAGGGTGTGCCGTTTTTAACTTGGTCACTCCTTATAGTTTTGTCGCTGCATCGTTGGATATGGGTGGTTTCCTTTCGAATGTGAAGGAGTGTGTCAGCGTTTGGCCGAATGTAACTGGGCGCTGAGCTGTATCTTGGGCTCTGTAAGGCTGGGGGGTAAAGGGGACAAATTGTTCCCTTTTTCGACGTTGGTAATTGAGTGAGCTAAATGATCAAATCCGTCCTTTCCCGTGTATGCAGGTTTCTAGCCGCTTCGTTTGATGGGAATATTCCGCGGGTTGCTATTTTCTTTATGCGTGTCAGTTCCGCATTAGGTAATTCATGGTCGCAGAATAATCTAGCGGTCAAATATATAAAGGGGGATGGCATCGCCCAAGACTTGCCATGCGCGGCGGCTCTTTTAAAGTTGGCGGCAGATCAAGAGTCGGTAGAGGCGTTTTTAAACTTGGCGTGGATGTACTTTGATGGCGTCCATTTTTCCCAGGATTATAGCGCCTCAATTCATTGGTATGAATTAGCGGCAGGAAAAGGGCATCCAGTCGCAAAATACAATTTCGGATGGATGATCTTCAATGGTATGGGCGCTGCGGAAGATCAGGAGGCTGGCTTAGCGTTGATCGCTGAGGCAGGGAAAGCTGGATTGGATGAGGCGCGTATCTTTATAGAAAATATCAACCGATCGGGCTTGCAGACAAAAGAGCGGTACGAATAACGTTAGTTTCGTGGCTGCTCTGTAGGCCATGGGAGAGAGTTCGTTGTAGGGAAGCGAGCATTGGCCAGGGAAAAAAGTGAAATAGCACTTTTTAAAACTTTTTAATGGGGTGGAAGTAACGATGCGCAGTTGTGTAGATCAGATGTTAACGTTGAACCTTGGTCGCATTGTTTCAATCGCAGCTTTTGCGTGTTTGTCCACATTCTCGGGCGTTGATGCTGCTGAGTTGAGTGCGGTTAAAACAGCGCTCGCGGCTACTAACGAAAGGGATTACTTAGGCGCACTAGCGAGTATTCGCCATTACAAACAGATATCCCCAGATGACGTAGGGTTCATGCGCTCTATTTGGCTTGAGGGTGCGGATGATTACAAGGGCTCCGCGTTGAGTAAGCTTATCTTGGCTGAGGGCCTGTATAGGTTTGATGCGGGGAATAGGGCGGATTATCTGCGTTATATTGTGCAGGAAACTGAGGTTGAGGACGAAGAAATGCGAGCTGAAGCATACTTCAGTCTGGGTTTCTTGCGGGTTCGCGATTTAGAAGGACGATTACTTGGTGTTGTAAGCGATGGCGGATCGAAAGAGGCTTTGAGTGCCGGTTACGGGCTGACTTCATTTGAGAGTTCGGACGTTTATGGGCGGTTGTGCAAGGCGCTTGGCTCGCGCGCAGCAAAAGATGATGTGGCTGAGAAAGTTTCTCGCTATTTATGGTCTGGAAAACAATGGCGCTGTTAACCGTTAGCTTTTGATTCTTCCACTTTTGGGTCTAGGTTCGCCGTTTCCGAGGTAAAAAATGCTGGACGAAATAGAACTCCATGACGGTGTCATAAAAAATCTCTTCGTTGATTACGCAAAAAAAGAAGTGAAGATTTCAATCGCTTTCTACAATGGCGAAGGCGACAGGGTAGCTGCGCAAATTTCATTCAGTGGGGTTGAATCGATGCAGCATGTTGGCAGCTTCGATGCCTTGGCTAGTCACTCTGGTCCCGGAAACATAAATTATTGGCGCCCCAACGAGCAGGGTGACTCATTCATTTATTTGTCGGACGGCTGCATTGTTGTTCGCGCTAAAAACATTTCTTTTTCGGTGGTCGAGTAGTCCGTCCATTGCAAGGCGGACAGCTAGCACTCCGATTCCTGTTTGTGCCCTTCGAACATTCAACCAAAAAAAAGCGGCGCCACCGTGCCCCATAAAGGACCGCAGTGGCGCCGCTCGCTCAGACCAGCAGCGCGTTACGCCTTGGCGCAACTCTCCGGTGCCCAGTCACCCATATCCGGGTTGTTGCACACGTCGTTGATCATGGTTTTGCCTTGGGTGGCGACTTTCTGGCTTTCGGTGCGCGAGGTTTGCGCTTTTTGCGCGGCTTTCTCGGTGGCGACGGCCTGGGTCGATACTTTGGCGCGTTGGGCTTTGGTGACGGTCACTTTCTTGCCGGCGTCCGCTTCAGCCACTTTGGCTACGGTGTCGCGCTGCACGCCAACGGCGATCAGGTCTTTTTCATAGGCTTGGGTGTAGGCGTCGAGGTCTTCGCCGGTGCGGCCGTCAGCGGCGGCGAGCAGGGCGTTGGTTTCTTTCAGGCCGCTGACGATCTCGGCCAGGTGGGCGCGGCCGTCGGCTTCGCTGATTTTCTTGGCTTTGCGGGCATCGCGCAGGCTGGCGAATTCGCGCTGGTAGCAAGCTTGGGCGGCTTTGGCGTAGCCGACGCTGCGGTCGATTTCGCCGGTGCTGCGGTCGATGTCGGTGGCGTAGGAGCCGATGCGCTGGTTGTCGTCGGTAATCTGTTTTTGCTTCTCGACGTAGTAACCCGCTGCGCCGCCGACCAGGGCGCCGCCGGCTGCGCCGATCAGGGCGTTGCGTGCGGCGTGGTCGTCACCGGACAAACCGCCGGCCAGGCCGCCAATCAGGCCACCGGCAATGGCGCCGGTCATGGCCGAGTTTTTCACCGCGTCTTCGGTGCCGCGCAGGTGCGATACCGGCTCGTAGCACGCTGGGTAGTACTGGGCGGTGGTCGTGGCGGCTACTTTCGAGGTCGGGCCGGTGCTGGCGCAACCGCTGATGAAGATGCAGCTGGCGGCCAGAAAGGACGCCGCCATACGTGCCGACGTGTTGAGTGTTTTGTTGATGCTTGCCTGCTTCATGGTTTTTTCCCGTTCTTGGTGTTGTGTGTTTCGCGGCCCGGTGAGCCCGGCCGCAAACGCTTCCTTAACGCTCGCCGTTCGCGAGCAACTGCTCCAGAATCGCCGCCGGATCGGCACGCTTATCCTGGCGATACTTTCCTACGTGCGTAACGAAGAGGGTGGCACGTTTGACCAGGCTCTTGCCGAGCACTGGTTTGCGGTTGAGCTCTTCTTTTATGCGTTGTAGCTGCGCCTGAATCACGGCATCGGTGTAGCGGGTGCCAGTGGCCAGGTTGTCGATGTAAATCTGTACGGCGCCATCCAGTGCGCTTCGGCCGTTGGCCATCGCGGTGGCAAACAGCTTAGCTGAGGCTTCGTCCTTATTTGCCTTTGCTTGTTCCTGACTTTTTTTCAGGTTGGTCAGGCGAATGTTGTAGTTGTTGATGGTTTCAGCCACCAGCGCTGCCGACTGAATCAGGTTGCCGGCTGCTTCTTCTCGCTGTTGGGCAATCAGCGAGACGTTGCGTTTCAATTCTTCGTTAATTAATCCGAGCTGAGCTTGCAGCGCCGGGTCGGTGCTGGCGGCGATCAGGCTGTCGAGGCTTTTGGTCGGGTCGGCGGTGTCGTCGATGGCGTCGGTGAGCGAGGCCAGGCGGCCTTCTTTTTGCCATTGCGTGAGCAGTTCTTTGTAGCGCGAGCGCGGGGCGGAGAGGGCGCCCAGGGCCACGCGGAAACCGGTGGTTTCGTTGGCTTGCTCGGTGCCGTCGGCGGCGAACAGCGGGTATTCGCGGCGCATGCCGGTGAACAGCGTGGTTTCGCCTTCGAGGTAGTTGCCGCCTTTCACCACAAAGCCGCCGTAGGTGCCTTGGCGGCGACCGGCGTGTACCAGCTGGAACGACTCCTGAACCATTTCGGCGGCGTTGCCGATTACGTCGTACAGGCCGATGGGGTTGGGCAGTTTGGTGCCGATGGGCAGCAAGCGCGCGGCCTGACCGCTGCCGCCTGCGACCTGGTTGTAGACGGCCCAGTCGCCGAGCGGACCTTCCTGATCGCTGCCTTCGACTTTGCGCGGGAACAGCCGGCCTTCCAGTTCCTGGCGGCTGACGGCCTGGGCGCCACGGGCGGCGAATTCCCATTCGGCTTCGGAGGGCAGGCGCACAAAGCTCAGGCCGCCGTCTTCGGCTTTGGCGGTGCGGCCGCTCACGGGCAGCAGGTCGCGGTGGTTTTTCATCAGCCAGGCGGTGTACACGGCGGCGAAACGCTCGGCGTCGAAGTGCGACACCTTCACTTTCGGCAAGCGCGCCGCCGCGCCGGTGGCCGGTTCCGGGCAGGCCGGCGGTTCGCCCTGGCCGGCCAACGAGGCGGCTTGGTCCATGACGGCGGCGTACTGGCGGGCGGTCACTTCGTATTTGCCGATGAAATACAGCATGGGCGACAGCGGCGTGCCGGCTTCTTTTTTCGGCAGCGCCGGTTTCAGGGTTTCGCGCCAGGTTTCCGGCAAGTCGGCGAGGGTGAACTGGCCGTTGATAAAGTCGCGGCGGTAGCCGGAGATAAACGACTGCTGGTAACCGCTTTCACCTTCAGCGAACGGGTAGCCCAGGCTGATTTCACGGTCGTCCAGGGCGCCGTTGGCCAGCACGTAGACGTAGCGCATCACCAGATTGCCGCCGCATGGCAGCGGCAGGCTGACGTCGTCGGGCAAAGGCTTGGGGTTGTCCACCGAGGGTTCTTCTGCCCAGGCGTTCTGCCCCAGGGCCAAGGCCAGGGCTGCTACTGCCGTGAACCGCTTAAACATCGCGTAATCCTTCCGAAGCTTCGATCTGCGCCGCGCGCCAACCGCCGAGTGCAGCGGCCAGGGCGCTGCAGGTCAGGGTGGCCAGCGCCGCCAGGAAAAAATGAATGGGCAATAACTGGCACACGAACTCGCCGGTGCCCGTGTCGAATAACTGGTTCAGTCCGGCGCCGGCGACTGCGTACAGTAACCCGGCCAGTAGCAGACTAAACGCGCCGCTGTACAGCGCCAACAGCAGCAGAAAACCCACCAGCGCGGCCGTCGGAAAACCCAGCAGGCGCAACACGGCCAGCGCTTTGCGTTTGCGCTCTACCGCCGCCAGCGTGTTGGCGGCCACGGCAGCAAAAGCACCTCCCACGGCCAGGGCGGCAATCAGCCAGAACACCAGCGTGAGGTTATGGCTGAGCGAGCGCACCTGAGCGATGGTTGAAGCTTGCGTGGCAACTTCCTGGCCGAGCCCGGCGAAGTGCTGACGCAAACTTTCCACGCCATCGAGATCCGCCGCATACACGCGCAGCCCCGGATACACACGACTGCCCGGCACCGACGGCGTTTCGCCCGGCCAGCCGAACGCGGGCACCGCGCGACCGTCGCGGTAATCCTCGGCGGCTTCCAGCAGGCTCAGCGGGGCGAACAAGCCATCGCGGTTGAAGGTGGCCAAAGGCAGCACCGCCTGCACCGTCACGCTGATCTGCCGTGATTCCACTTGCCCGTTCTGCTGCCGCCCGAAACGCGCGCTCAGGCGCTCGCCGGCTGCGACACCGAGCTTTTCGGCGGCGCTTTGGCTCAACACAATCTGCTCGCCGGTTGGCAGCGGCACATCGGCGAGCAACGGGTCGCCCTGGGCGGTGGGAATCATCTCGACAGTTAACGACTGGCCGCTGCCGTCTACCGACAAATCCGTAGTGGCGGCAATCTGCCGGGTGCGCGGCAGGGCGAAGGCCACGTCCGCTCGCAGTTTCAATTCGGTGACATCGGCCGCGCGGTAACGACCGCCACCCAGGGTGATCACTTCACGAATCGACGGGTCGTTTTCCAGGCGTTCGGTCAGCGTGGTCACCAGGCCGAACTTGAGCCCAAACAACACCAGCAGCGGCGTAATCACCGCCGTCAGCGCCAACACCGCGCACAACGACAGGCGCGCTTCGGTGCGGTAATCCGCCCAGGCCAGTGACAGCAGCAGGCTGACGCGCATCAGTGCCCCGCCTGCGTAAGTGTCGCGGTTACGCCGCCATCGGCATCGCGCCGCCATTCAATCGGCAACACGCTCAGGCCGGCGCTGCGGGCCAGGGGTTCGTCGTGGGTGGCGATGACGGTGCAGGTTCGATGAACCCTGGCTTGCTCAACCAACAGCTGCATCACGCGCTGCGCGTTGGCCGGGTCGAGGGAGGCGGTGGGTTCGTCGGCCAATACCAGTTTCGGCCGGTGCGAAAGGGCGCGAGCAATGCTCACGCGTTGGCGTTGGCCGACCGACAGCCGACTCGGGCGCTTGTCCAGTTGCTCGGCAATTTCCAGGTGCTCGGCCAGACGTTGCACCTGCTCGTCGGCGGCCAGGTTCAACAGGCGGCGCGGCAGTTCGATATTGCCGCGTACGTCGAGAAACTCCAGCAGCCCGCCGGTTTGCAATACGTAGCCGCAGGCCTTGCTGCGCAACCGTGCCAGGGCGTCGTGGTTGTTGGCGCGCCACAGCGCGGCGATGTCGAACTGGCCGCCGTCCACCTCGAAATGAAACTGGCCGCTGTTATCGGGCGACAACACCAGGGCGAGCAAATCCAGCAGGGTGCTTTTGCCACAACCGCTGGGGCCGACCACGGCAATCTGCTCGCCCGCCGCCAGGTCCAGCCTTGGAATGCTCAGGCTGTAGCGCTGGCGGCCGGCGCCGCGGGTTTTCTGAATGTCGCGCAGGCGCAGCATCAGGGCAGGGTCGACAGCGGAACGCGGTACAAGGCGTCACCCGGCTCGGCGTCGCCGAAGCGCACCCAGTTGGCGACGTCGTTGTGGAAGGTTTCGTACAGGCGAATCTTCGAATCCAGCTCGTCGATAAAGTCTTCCTGTTCGGCCACGCTCAGCGACAGCCACAATTCCTGGGTCATGTTCAGCGACTTGCTGCGGTACGGCAGGCCTTCCAGGTACTCGCCGAGAATGCCGCTTTGCGCCAGGTTGCTGCCCTTCACCAATTTCGATGGGTCGCGGCTCATGTAGGCGCTGGCCGTGGCGATTTCTTCGAAGAAGTCTTTCGATGAACTCTGGGTGCGGCGCGCCGCGTCGACGATCAGTTTCAGCGATTGCTGCAGGTCGTTGAGCTGCATTTTGCTCAGCAGCACGCACACCTGAAACGCCGGCAGCGCGGGGTTGGTCAGGTCGCGATCGGCGGTCCAGGCGGTCACCAGTTGCGGCGCGTGGGCGGCGCCGCGCTGGCCGAGGAAGTCCATGTGCATGGCGTAACCGATGGCGGCGGTTTTCGCCGCCAGGCTCAGGCCGCTTTGCAGCTGCGGCGCCGGCTGGGCTTTTTGTTGGCCGGCGTTGTGCACCAGGTCGGCAAACACCGAACCGATTTCATTGACCGTGTTGCCGAATTTGCCGACGTCGCCACCGGCCACGGAAATGTACAGGTCGCCGATTTTCGGGTTGGCGTCGGCGGTGAGGCTGCGGTACTGCTGCTCGGCGTAACCGTGGTTGTTTTTGCCAGCCGGAGTGCGCAAGTGCAGGGCGTAGATTTTGATCTGCTTGCGCAGCGCCGCTTCGCGTACTTGGGCTTCGTTCATTTGCGTGCGGCCCAGCGGATCGTTTTTGCGCAGGGCGCCGGCGTCGGTCACCAGAAAAATCACGCGGCCGGCATAGGGCGACCAGTCCATGTTGTCGACCGCGTCCATCACGCCGGCAAAGGCGTCTTCGTTGAACGAATGGCTCGACACGGTGGTGGCTTTCACATTGCGCGCCAGCTCGATAAAGCGCTGCGGGTCGTTGTCTTGCTGCAACGGCACCAGGGTTTTGCTGACGTATTCCAGGCCTGGGGTTTTGTCGATGTTGTTGCGGAAACCGACCATGCCAAAGCTGACTTTATCCAGCTCGCCGCGGGCACCGATCTGCTCTTGCAGGCCTTTGACCACGTCGTTGACCTGGTCGATATACGGCTGCATCGACACCGAGGTGTCCACCACCAGCACGATGCCGGTACGGAAGGCGTCGGGCTTGCTGGCGAGCTTGGCGCCGGCGCCATTGAGCTGCGGCGTGTTGCCAGGGTCGATGGACGCCACGTTAAGCAGCTGCGCCGGCTGGCCGTCGGCGTCGAAGCTTTCGCGCGACTCGAAAATCGGCAGCAGGTAGAACTGGTCCTGGGCGATGGCCATGTCTTGCGGCTCGATGGCCAGTACGTTCTGGCTGGAACCGTCGTCGCGCTGCGCTTTGGTCACCTCGTTGCGCGCGGCGGTGGTGTCGGCCAGCAGGCGTTCCACGTCGTCAGCCTTGCGCAGGAAAATCACCGGACCACGGCCCGAGCGCTCGGTGAATTTCAGCACCAGGCTCTGCTTCCAGTCGCTGACCTGCGCGGCGGGCAACCAGCCTTCGCTGCGGCCATCGCTGGAGGCGCCAACCTTCACCCACGGCTCGCCGCCGACTTGCTGGCGGGCGTACACGTACAGCACCGAGAACGCCGGCAGCGCCGTGCTTGCGGCCTTGCCGCCGGCTTCCGGGGCCAGTTGCGCGCCGGGTTTGCTCAGCACGCGTTGGAACAGGGTTTTCTTGCCGGCCATCAACAGCGGCTTGTCGCCGCCGTCCGCGTTGGCGGCTGGGGCGACGCTGCCGGTAGTGGCTGCGGTGGTCGTCGTGGTGGCAGGTGGCTGCGCGGGTTTCTTCTCGGGCTGCACCTGCGCAACCGGAGGCTTGTCGGCTTTTGGTGAACCGCTCAGTAGGAAGTAACCGCTACCGCCCAGAATCAGCAACAAGCCCAACCCGGCGCCAGCAATCAGCGGCACTTTGCTGCCCGAGCGTTTCTTCTCGATTGGCGGCGTGTACGTAGGCGCGGGTGGCGGCAGGGTGGCGCCGGCGTCGGTGGCGTGCAGCGGCGGCATGTCGATGGACATCGGCGTCAGGCCACCGGTGTCGGCGGTAATTACCGGCGTGGCGGCGGTCGGCGCTTCTTCGCTACGCGGTGTCGGCGGCAGGTTCAGCGGGCGAATTTGTGTGCTTTCCATGGCGCTTGGCGCCAGGTGATCGAGCGCGGCAATAAACGCCCCGGCGGTGGGGAAACGCTCGTCCGGGTTCTTCGCCAGCAGCTTGCGCAAAATGTCCTGATAACGGCCGTGGTTGATCGGCAATTCCGGCAACGGTTCGGTCAGGTGGGCGAGGGCGGTGGACAGCGAGTCGGTGCCGACATAGGGCAGCTTGCCGGTCAGAATTTCATAGAGCACCACGCCGAGGGCGTAGAGGTCGGTACGGCCGTCAATGGGCAAACCACGGGCTTGCTCGGGGCTCATATAGCTGGGCGTGCCGATGGCAAAACCGACCTGGGTGAACTGCGTGCTTTCTTCAATCGACTTGGCGATGCCGAAGTCCGACAACACTGCCGTGCCGTCGGCGCGGAACAGAATGTTGGCGGGTTTTACGTCGCGGTGCACAAGCCCTTGCGAGTGCGCGTAGCCGAGCGCCGAGGCCACCTGGCGCAGTATCGACAAGCCCTGTTCCGGGCTCAGGCCTTCTTCGATACGTTCTTTGAGCGTGCCGTTGGCCAGGTATTCCATGGCCATGTAGTACCAGGGCCCGGCGTTGCCGATGTCGAAAATGGTCACGGTGTTGGGTTGCGACAGGCGCGCCAACATGCGGCCCTCGCGCAGAAAGCGTTCGCAAAAACTCGGGTCGGCGGCCAGCGCACTGGCCATCACCTTGAGCGCGACCTTGCGTTGCAACGAGCGCTGCGTGGCCAGATAAACCGTGGCCATGGCGCCTTCGCCAAGGCCGCGTTCGATGTCGTATCCAGGTATCTCGATTTGCATGCCTTTACTGCTCTTATGAGGCGGCTAGTTTTTCGTTCAAAAGCATCGCGGCTGAAGCCGCTCCTACAGTCCGCACAACATGTGGGAGCGGCTTTAGCCGCGATGCTCTTCTGGTCCTTTCACAAAGCCCGAACCGTAATCGCCGTAATGTTATCCGGCGCCCCCCGGGTCAGCCCCAGGTGCACCAGGCTTCGCACCATGGCGTAGGGTTCGGCGTTGCTGAGTACGTCGCGCAATTCACTGTCATCGGCGGTTTTGTTCAGGCCGTCGCTGCACAGCAGAAAGTTGTCGCCGGGCTGCACGGTAAAGCTCACTTCGGCCAGCTCCAGCTGTTCAAACACGCCAACGGCGCGGGTGACAACGTTGGCGCGTGGGTGCACGCGGGCTTCTTCTTCGCTGAGCATGGCGTTGTCGATCAGGTCTTGCACGTAGCTGTGGTCGCGGGAAATCATTTCCAGCTGGCCGTCGCGCAGGCGGTACAGCCGGCTGTCGCCGGCCCACAGGCACACGGCCTGCTCGCCACGGGTGGCCAACAGCACCACGGTGCTGCCCATCATGCTCACGCCACGGCGCGCGGTTTCTTGCAGCACTTGTTCGTTTACCTGCGCCAGCGCCGTGCGCAGGGCGGCGACGTACTCGGCCAATTCCTGGGGCGCGGGAATCTGGCGCAGCGTGTCGATGATCAGGTTGCTCACGTAGTCACCCGCCGCGTGGCCGCCCATGCCATCGGCCACCACCCACAAGCCGCGCTCGGTCAGTTCCAGGCAGGCGTCTTCGTTCACCTGACGCACCATGCCGACGTGGCTGTAACTGGCGGCCTCATACGCGCTAATCATGGCGAATCCCTCAGCACGCTGCGCCGCTCGCCCATTAGCAAGCGGGCAAAATCTTCCAGTGCCGGCAAGCCGTGGCAGCGCAACAGACCGGCCGCGACCTGATCGGAACCGTGGCCCCACCAGCAACTGGCGCCTTCGCAGCTCAATTGCGCCAACAGCGCCAAGCGCGCGTGGGGTGTGGTGACGTCGCTGCGCAACAAACTGCCCAGCCCACCGACATTGGCGCGAGGCGCCACCGCAGGCTCACCCAAGGCGCTGACGGCCTGCTCGAAGTGCTCGACGTCGGCGTCCGGCTCGAGGGTGGAAAGCAGCAAGGCTTCGGCGCGGTCAAACCATTGCTCGTCGCCACCGACCACGCTGGCGATGTCGGCATCGGTCGGCAGCAGGCAGGCGATGGTCAACGGGAAGTAACGGCCGACGCGGTCGATGCTCGGCATCATCACGCCCGCCACCGGCTGGCTGCCGAGCAGGTTGGCCGGCACAGCGAACCGCCACAACGGGCTGACCAGGTACGCATCCAGCCAGGCATCGCCCAGCTCACGTTGGCTGGCGGCCATGCCAGCGGCCAGCCAGGCATCCCAGGCTTCGATAAAGGCGGGCGGCAGGTCGCGGCTGAGAAAGTCGCCACGGGCGGCCAGCTTGCCGTAAAACCCAGCGCTCATTTACAGCCGCTCCGGCAGGCTGAAACCCGACAGCACGCGGCTCTTGAACGGGTTGAAGGCGCTGCTGGCGCGCAGCTCACAGGAGATGCTCGCACCATCCACATGCAGGCGCAGGGTGAAGCGGTCTGGCGCGTTGCCGCGTTCCAGTTCCGACTGCTCCAACAGGCGGAACCAGGCCCACGGGCCATCCAGCGTCAGCCCGGAACGCCCACCGGTGGGCGGCGGCAGAATGGACACGCGCACGCCACCGGTGCTGTTGGGGCTTGGCCATTGCATTGCAACCGGCCGGCTCGGGCCATGGTCGTAGGTCATTTGCTGGCCGTCGAGGTCGAGCAAAAATTGCTCGATGCTGGCGTCCATGGCCACAGGCCGCAGTTCGAAACGCACCGCCGGTTGCGTGCCGCCGGCGCGGAAGAACGCATCGCGAATCGCCGCCGCGCGCTGGAAAGTGCCCAGCACGTTGGGGTTGATACCCAGCTTCTGCGCCGCGCCCGGCTGCCAGCGCCAGGTGGCGGCGGAGGTGTCGACGTAGGGCTGCAAATACTTACGGAAGTAGTTGTCCATTACGCCGCCCGTGCCGAAGAACAGACCGAAGTCTTCCAGCGTCACGTCGCGGCTGCTGCTGGGGTTGATCGGGTAACGGTCGGCGATGGACTGGCGGTAAACGCTCACCACTTCGCTGACCCACGCGCCGTTCAATTGATTGCGCACGCCGCCCATCATGCTGTTGGTGGTGGAGTTGACCACCGACTTCACCAGCCCTTGCACCACAGGCGGCTGACGTTCGGCGGTAAGCGCCACGCGCGAGGCGGCAGCGGCCACCTGGTTTTTCGACTCACCGAGCAAGGCCTCGCCACTGGCGCCGACCATGCCGCTGACTTGCACGTACAAGGCGTTCATATCGGCCAGCAAGGTGTCGATGGGCGGTGGTTCGTTGCCAGTGGTGGCGACCAGGCTATTGAGCTCGGCAAAGCGCGCGCTGATAGGGTCGGTTTCAGCCGGCGCTTCGCTTTGCGCGGCCTGTTCTTCGCCCACCAGCGAGCCCAGTTGCTGCTTGAGCTTGTCTACCGTGCCATCCACTTTTTTGCCTTGTTCGGCGAGCAAACGGTCGGCCTGTTGCAGGTCGGTTTCCTTCGCTACCGCCACCAGCAATTTCTTGAACGGCGAGTTCGGCCCGGAGAGCACGCGCAGCACGTCGGCGGCTTGCGCCACGTTGCTAATCGGCACCACGTCGATGTCGCCAAGCAAGCCTTCCCACTGGCGCAGGTAGTCTTCGAAATACAGCTTGCGCACTTCCGAGGCCAAACCGGCGACGCCTTGCACGTCGTCGAGCGTGCGCCCGAGCACCCACTGTTCTTCGGCGATGGTGCCGGCCTGGCTGAGGCTGGCGGTGAGGAACACTTCGCGGTAGCCCCGGTAGGTGAAGAAGCCGCTCAACGGCTCGCTCAATGGCTTGCCACTTTTGCGCGTGAACACCAGCGGCGCATCGCGACCGGCCGCTTCACTGATGCGGAAGTCTGGCAAACCTTGCGGCAGTTTCTGCCGTTTCACCCGGTCATACACGCGCTGCGCCACCGGCAGGCGTTGCAGTTGCCGGCGCAGGTCTTCCACCAGGTTTTCGTCCAGGCGCGCACTCGGCGGCCGGCGTTCCAGCAGGGCGTCCAAGTGTTCATGCAAGGCTTGACGCTGCTCGGGCGCCAGGTCGCGGGGCAGGGCGCGGTCCCAGTCCAGAGCAATCCAGGCTTTGATGAAGTCGGCGTCGTAATGGTCCGGGCTGCCGAGCATCAAGTAGGCCTTGAGGCCTTCGTAGAGGAAGTCTGAACTGCCGCCGGAGCGCAGCTGTTCTTCCATGCGCGTGACCAAACGCGGCGCGAACACGGCAATCAGCAGCTTGCGGTACACGCTGGCCGATTCCTCGCCAAGCATGTCGCCTTGGTACAGGCCGTAACCTTCGGCCCAACCGGGCGGATCGCCGGCCACGTTCTTGATCGCGTTAAGCAGCGGCAGCACCGCCAGCACGTCGCGCTGCGCCGGGCTCAGGCTTTCCAGCGCTGCGGGCAACGGCTGCACGCGCTGTTCCACGGCGGCGATATAGGCCTGGTTGGCGCGGTAGCTGGCAAACCACACGCCGGCCACCACCAACACCACCAGCACGGTGGCGGCCAGGGCGCCGCGCGCCAGCCATTTGCGTCGCCGCTCGACCTTGGCGTCGGCGCCGACCAGGCCGCGCTCACCAAAGGCCACGGTGCGGAACAGGCGCTCGATAAAGTAGCTGCGCCCGGTGCCGTTTTGCCGCGCCAGGTGCTGACGGTCAAGGTTCATCGACTGCGCCATGGAGCCGATCAGCCGATCAATCGGCGTGCCTTCCTGCGTACCGCTGGTGAGGTACACGCCGCGCAGCAGCACGCGTTCTTCGAAGGTGGTGGGTTTGAACACGCCTTCGAGGAAGCTGCTGAGGTTGTCTTTGAGCGCCGACACTTGCTGCGGGAAGCCGTAAATCAAATCACGGCGCGCCGGGTCGCGTTCGGTTTGCAGGCGCTCCACCAGGCCTTCGTTCAGGCGCTGTTCAAGACCAGCAAATTCGCTGGCAAATACCGCCAGCGGGCCGTCGGTGTTTTTGCCGTCGTCCAGGGCAAAGGTCATGCCCCACACCTGCGCGCGGTCTTCTTTGCTCAGGTTGTCGAAAAACTCCATAAAGCCAGGCACCAGGTCGAGCTTGGTGAGCATCACGTAAATCGGGAAGCGCACGCCGAGCTGGGTGTACAGCTCTTGAATACGCGCGCGAATGGCGCGGGCATGGGCCAGGCGTTCGGTCTCGGTGCCGAGCAGCAAATCCGACAGGCTGATGGCGATAAACGCACCGTCGATGGGCCGACGTTTGCGCTGGGTTTTCAGCAAATCGAGAAAGCCAAGCCAGGCGGCTTTGTCGACCGCTGCGTGGCTGTCTTGGGTGGTGTAGCGGCCGGCGGTGTCGAGCAGCACGGCTTCGTCGGTAAACCACCAATCACAGTTGCGCGTACCGCCCACGCCACGAATGGCGCCGCTGCCCAGCTCACCGGCGAGCGGGAAGTTCAGCCCCGAGTTCATCAGCGCCGTGGTTTTGCCCGAGCCGGGCGGGCCGATGATCACGTACCACGGCAGCTCGTACAGGCTGCGGCGTTCGTCGCCGCCGAGCTTGGCGCGCTTGAGCAACGCCAGGGCTTCGTCCATGCGCTGTTTGAGCGTGGCCAGTTCTTCGGCGGTCGCCACGCTGGCAGCATCGGGCGCGCTGACGGCGGCCAGGCCGCTCATCACCTTGGCGGCGTTGCGTCGGGCTTGCAGGATGCGGGCGACGCGGTAGCCGATCCAGATCAGAAACAGCAGGGCAATCAGCACCCAGCGGCTGGTGGCCGAAGCCAACGGTTCGTGCTCGCCAATGCGCAGCAACGGGCCGACAAACCAGATGATCAGGCTGAGGGCAATCAGGCCCAGCACCGGCATGACCCAGCGGGCGAAAAAGTTGAAAAACGACTTCACTCGACGCCCTCCGCAAATACCGTAATTTCGACCCGGCGGTTGCGCGCGCGGCCTTCGTTGGTGGCATTGGAGGCCACCGGCTCGGTGTCACTGCGGCCCTCGGCCCGGAAGCGCGTGCTGTCACCGGTTTTCGCCGCGAGAATGCCCGCCACTTCCTGAGCCCGTGCCTGCGACAGTTTCCAGTTCGACGGAAAGCGCAGGGTGGCGATGGGGCGGTTGTCGCTGTGGCCGGTGACCAGCACGTTGCCTTTGACTTTCTGCACCGCGTCGGCGATGCGCATCAGCAGCGGTTGCAGGTCGCTGTCGATACTGGCGCTGCCAGAGCTGAACAGCTCGTCGCCGCGAATGGTCACCACCGAGCGGTCTACCGCGTCTTCCACGGCCACACGCTGGGCTTTGATGTCCTCAACGAGGAAGCCAGCCAGGCGCGGACGCTCGATGATTTTCGGCTGCATCGGCGGACGGTCGATGGCCTGCACCGGAATTTCGCCCAGGGCATGAATCTTCTTGAACACCGGTTCGGCGTCGGCGGCCAGCTTCATGCGCAGACCGAATACCAGCAGCAGCAACAGCGCCAAACCGATGGCAATGCCGACCCACGGCGGCAGGTATTGCGAAAGACGGTCGCGCACCACGCTCAAGCCGCGCCAATGCGGCGACAGCTCGCGGTCGCGCTCACCGCGCACCGAACGAATGGTGGCAGCGGTGCGTTCACGCAAGGCTTCGAGCTGGCTGCGGCCGTCGTTCATCACGCGGTAACGGCCCTCGAAACCGAGGCTCATGCACAGGTACAACAGCTCCAATAAATGCAGGCGCTGGTGGGCGTTTTGCAGGCAGTGATCCAGCAGCTGGAACACCTTTTCGCCGCCCCAGGCTTCGTTATGCAGGGTGATCAGCAGGCTCTGTTTGCCCCATTCGCTGGTACTGCCCCACGGCGTGCTGAGCACGGCTTCGTCGAGCGCGGTGCACAACACATAGCGCGCCAGCATCATTTCGTCCTGCGGCACGCCGGCCTGGCGCACTTGCTCTTCGAATTGACGCAAGTGCCCGAGTATTTGCGCGCGCAAGCTGGCCGGCGCCGGGTGGGCGATGGTGTTGCGCAAGCGGGTGAGCAAGGCCAGTAGCGGACCGGCCGCCTGCTCCAGCGGATTCAAACCCTGACCGCGCGCGGTGGGCAACGGCGCGCTGGCCATGGGGCCGGCAGGTTGTGCTGGCGGTGGCGTCGGGCGGCCGGCGGCGGCCGGATCCGGCGCACGGCCACCGGGGCGCGGCATGATCATGGTGCGGTCATCGGGGCGACCTCCACCGGGGTTATTGGTAGAGCCGGTGCCAGGCGGAGGGCTGCCGAACGGATCGTCGATTGGGTGCATCGGATTATCCTCGGATGGCCCAGAAGGCCAGATTCAGCCCCGGAAACTGCCCGGCAATATGGAAAGCAAAACCACCGGAGTTCGGCAGTTGCTTCCAGTGCGCGCTGCCGCGATCCAGCTCGAAATAGGTCGAGCCGGCGTGGTACGGCAATTGGCGTGGCGCCACCGGCATCGGCAGCAAGCCAATGCCCGGCAACTGCAAGTTCACCAGGTCGCGAATGTGTTCCACCGAGCCCACTTTGGCTTGCTGCGGGAAGTTGCCGCGCAGGGTTTCGCCCGGCACATCGGCGCGCACCACCAGAATAAAAGCGGCGTTGTCGATCAGGGTTTTGTCCGCCAGCATCGCCACGTGCACGCCGTAGGATTTCTCCACAATCGGAATGGCCACGGCCTTGCTGTCGATTACCGTCGCCAGGGCCATGCGCAGGGCGAGGAATACCGGGGCAAAGCTGCCAGCCAGATCGTCATGGGCGTATTGCGGGTATTCCGCCGGGCGCCGCTCGCTGGTGGTGAAGGTCGAGAGTTCGCCAGCCAGGGCCACCAGCTCGGTGTACAGGCGCTCCGGGTGCAGCGGGCTCAAACGGGCCAGGTGGCTGGTCAGGGCTTCGGCGCGGTTGATCAGTTGCAGCAGCAGGAAGTCGGCGATCTCGGACGCGCCACCGGCGCTGGAGGCGACTACGCGGCCGGCGAGGGCTTCGCCGCGTTGATGCAGCAGGCCCACCAGTTCCTTGCAGAAACCGGCCAGGGGCGCAGCGGCGGCCACATCGAGCAGCGGCGGCAGGTAATCGGGGTCGAGCACCAGGGCGCGGTCGGCGCGTTTTTCCCGCACGCGCACCACGCCGACGCTGGCGTATTCGCCGAGGCCGTCCTTGTCGGTCAGCAGGCGAAAGGCCTGGCCGCCAATCGATACCGGGGCGCGGCTTTCAAAGGCGGCGTTGTCGTCGCGCACTTCGCGCACCTGGCTTAGGTAACGGGCGCCGCCGAGGGCTTCGCCTTCGTCCACGGTGTCACGGGTGCCGGCACGGCGCAGCGGCAGGGCCAGGTGCACGATGGCATCGCGGGCGTTGTCGTCCACGCTCAGCGGCACGGGCGCGCTGTCGTCGCCGGGAATATTGAACGGCGTGCCGTCCGGCAAAATGCCTTTGGCGCTGAGGATGGCGAGCTTGCCCTGGGCCAGCAGCGCCTCGTCGATCTGCAACTCGGAAAAGCCCCAGCCACCGGCGAGCAACGGGCGGCAACGGCCATCAACCAATGCTTCGAGGTAGCGATCGTGTTGCTGGAAATGCTGGGGGCGCAGGAACATTCCTTCCGACCAGACCACGCGGTTATTCCAAGACATGCTGGCTCCTGCTAGTTCGCTGAACGCGGGGTGATGGCCACGGCATGACTGCCGACCATCACGTCGTATGGGCTGGTTTTTTGCGCGGGCACGGCAACCACCTGACGCCACAACGCGTGGTCGAGGTCGCGGTAGCCGACAACGATGGCGAGGAATTTGGTTTGCTCGTCCAACGTGCGCTCGAGTTCTTTTTGCTCGCTGGGGCGCAGCAGCAATTCATCGTGGGCGACCAGGTCGGAACCCAGGGCGCTTTCTGGTTTGTCGATGAGGCTGAAAAAGTCGGCGCGGGAAAAGTTGTTGGCGCTTTTCAGTTCATACAAACGCACGCGCACCGGGGCGGGGTCGCCAGCCGGGGAGGGGTTCAGTTCACTGGAGCCGAGAAAGTGCAGTTGCAGCACGGTCGGCGGTGGCGGCGGCGGTGGCTCGGATGCACAGGCGGCCAGCAACGAGGCCAGCACCACGCCGTGCAACAGGGAAAAAATTCTTGGCATTCTTGAGTCCTTGATATGAGCGCCTGACTGACGTTGCCCTGGCCAGAGCCGGGCGACGATTCCGTGTATGAAGAAATTTAGCGACGTCGCAAACGGCTGCTGTGCTCCTCGTAAGCGCGGCTGAATTCACGGCCGAACAGGTCTTGAAAATCGTCCTCGGCTTCGCGCTGGATGCTCGCGTACAAAGCGCTGAACTGCTCCCACAATTGCGCATGGCGCGCACCGGGCAGCAACGCAGAAAAACCGCTGGGTTTTTCGAAGCGGGCTTCCAGCGCATTCGGCTCGAAGCGTTGCAACAGGTGATGAATCGCCGCCTGCACACCGGCCATCACGGCCATCTGGTGCGCCTTGATGTCGTCGAAGCCGTCTTCAATGGCTTGGTCCGGCGCCAGGAATGCCTGGTTGCCGGAACGCAACAACAACAGCAGCGCTTCGTCCACATTCGGCGCGAATTTCAGCGGGTTGTTTTGAATCGGTTGAATGGTGGTCTGCTGCATGCGGAACTCACCTTTCAAACTGCTGCGCGCACGCAGCACCTCGATCATGCCTTCAACCATTTGCCGGTAGCTGCGGCCGATGGCTTCCATTTGCGCTTCGGCGTTTGCCGGGTCGACGCGCAGTTGCGACACACCAGCACCGCGCAAAAAGGCCTGGAGCAAATCGCCGCTCGGTGCCGCGTCCAAAGGTGGCAGGGGCGGTTGCAGGCGAATCGGTTTCGGCTCGCGAATCGGCTCGGGCGTGGGGTCGAGAATGAATTCCTGCGGCTCGGGCGGAGCAGGGGGCGCAACGCTCGGCGTGGTGGCGATGCCGGCCCACGGGTCATCCACCACGGCGCTTGGCGGCGGCGTGATGGGCTCGGGTTCGGCGGCTACAAAAGGCACGGCAGCGGGCGGCGGTGGCGCCAAAGGCTGCTGCGCGAAGGGATCGGGAATCGCAGGCTTTGCTGCCGAGAGATCGGCAAACGGATCCCAGTCATCCGGAATCATCGACGCGCCGCCACTGGCAACCGGCGTGGCGGCCGGCACATCAAAGGTCGGCATGGCTTGCGGCGTTGGCGGGCGGAAGTCATGGCGCTCGGCCGGCACATGATCCGGAATCGGCGCCGCGCCGCCCGATGGCGGATTGAGGAAATCAAACAGGTCGGGCTTGGTGTCCAGCGGCGAGTTGCCGTGGAAATGCGCGGCGGCATGGTGCGTTACCGGCGTCGGCATGGCGGCCGGCGCAGCGCTGCCGGCCTGGCGGCTCATCAGGGCATCGAAGCTGGTGTTGGGGTCGGTGGCGATGCCCGAGGCGGCGCTGCTGGAGGCAAAACCGCTCATGGCATCGAGCTGCACAAGAATGTCGTACTCGCCCAAACGCACCAATTCACCGTCTTGCAAACGCTCGCTGTTGCCGCGGCGCAAGCGTTGGCCCGACTGCACCAAGAGCACGCCGTTGGTGCTGTTGTCGGTGATGTAGTAAGCGCCGTCGCGGCTGGTGATGGTGCAGTGCAGGCTGGACACCAGGCGTTCGGGGTCGGGCAGCACCCAATCGTTTTCGGGGCCACGGCCGATGGTCAGGCTACCCTGGTCCAGCTGACGTTCCGACAATTGGCCGGGTGTCAGTTTGTGGTAGCTGGTGATGGTCAAACGCAGTGGCATTGCGACTCCTTGCACACGCCTTGCGGCGTTACCTCCGGGCTGATGCGGGCGGCTTGAAGAAAAGCCTTACCCCGTCGCCTTATTTTTCCTGCGCGAATACTACAGCGGCCAACGCACAGAGTTCCGTCTTTCATCTGAAAATTCAGGATAAAAAAGACACGCTTCACAGATTGATCTTCTAGGCTAGCTGTTGCTCACTCGTCCTCCAAGCGCGGCTTGACAACGCTTTGACGTGCTCCAAGAATGCCCGTCGCCCCGCCAGTGGCGTTTTTTTGAGCCATGGTTTGGCCACCACGCGAGCCGAAGGAATCGGTTCTCGTAGGCACCCCAATCGGATCAGGGCTGCGTTCCAGCAGCCTGATATGGAGATCGCCCGAGTGTTGGATGTACCCGCTTTACTGGCTCCGATAAACGCCGACGCACCTTGCGGCGAGGACCTTGAATACGATGCAGCTTTTCTCGAGCTGGAGCGTAGTGCGCAAGGTCAGCCGGAACGCCAAATGGGTGACGCCGTTTTACCGGCAGAACCGCCCGAATGGCCCAGCGTCAATCAGCAAATTCACGAGCTCTTTTCCCGCACCAAAGACCTGCGTGTCGCCAACATTTTGGTGCGCAGTTCCCTGGCCCTTTATGGCCTGCCGGGTTTCGCCCAGGCGCTGTTGCTGATCAGCGAATTGCTCAACCAGTACTGGGTCGATTTGCACCCACGGCTGGACCCCGACGACAACGACCCCACCTCGCGCATCAACGCGCTGACCGGCCTGAATGCCGAGGACAACCTGCGTCTGCTGTGGGAAAGCGCCCTGGTGCGTTCGCGCACCTTTGGCACCGTGACGGTTCGCGCGGCGATCAACGCCCACGGCCTGCAACGCTTCGCCAGCGAGACCCTCGGCCAGGATCAATTCAACGCCGCGCTGCGTGACAGCGATGCCGACGCGCTGCAAACCACCCGCGATGCCGTGGCCCAGGCGCTCACCGCACTGACCGCCATCGAGCGTGAAGTGAGCGAGCAAGTCGGCTCTGATCAGGGCGTGGATCTGGCGCCGCTGAAACTGATGCTGCGCCAGGCCGGGCAAACCCTCGGCGCCAATGCGCAGGCCGATACCAGCAGCAGCGACTCAGCGGGCGAGGGCGACAGCATGGCCACCAGCGATGCCTCAGCCAGTGCCACACAAACGCCACGCGCCAGTGGTGAAATTGCCACGCGCGATGACGTGTTGCGCCAGCTTGATCGCCTGCTTGAGTACTACGCACGGCACGAGCCATCGAGCCCGGTGCCGGTGCTGCTCAGCCGCGCTAAAACCCTGGTCACCGCAGATTTCGCCGCCATCGTGCGCAACCTTATTCCCGATGGCATGTCGCAGTTCGAAGCCTTGCGCGGGCCTGATTCCGAATGACGTTGGGGCGTGCCCCAACTGCGTAATCCAATAAGTCGGTCATCAGTGGTTTGTCGATGACGTCACTGTTCAGTCGCCTGATGGCGAGGGAGGAGCAACATGGTCACCAGTAGCCAGAAATTCATCGCCCGAAATCGCGCGCCCCGTGTGCAGATCGAATACGACGTCGAGCTGTATGGCGCCGAGAAAAAGGTTCAGCTGCCGTTCGTAATGGGCGTCATGGCCGACCTCGCTGGCAAGCCTGCCGAGCCGTTGGCTCCGGTAGCCGACCGCAAGTTTCTGGAAATCGACGTCGATAACTTCGACTCGCGCCTCAAGGCGATGAAACCGCGCGTGGCCTTCAACGTGCCGAACGCCCTGACCGGCGAGGGCAACCTGAGCCTGGACGTGACCTTCGAGAGCATGGACGACTTCAGCCCGGCGGCCATTGCCCGCAAGGTTGATTCGCTCAGCAAGCTGCTTGATGCGCGCACCCAACTGGCCAACCTGCTGACCTACATGGACGGCAAAACCGGCGCCGAAGACATGATCATGAAAGCGATCAAAGACCCGGCCCTGCTGCAGGCCCTGGCCAGCGCACCGAAGCCAACCGACGAGCCACAAGCTTAAGAGGACGATTTAGCATGGCCGAATTGAGCACCGACAATCAGGCGCTGCCCCAGGCAACGACCGAGCAGACCAGCGAGTTCGCAAGCTTGCTGCTGCAAGAATTCAAACCGAAAACCGAGCGTGCCCGCGAAGCAGTGGAAACCGCTGTGCGCACCCTGGCCGAACACGCCCTGGCACAGACCAATCTGATTTCCAACGACGCCATCAAGTCGATTGAATCGATCATCGCCGCCATCGACGGCAAGCTGACCGAGCAGATCAACCTGATCATGCACCACCCCGATTTCCAGCAACTGGAAAGCGCCTGGCGTGGCCTGCATTACCTCGTTAACAACACCGAGACTGACGAGCAGCTGAAAATTCGCGTGCTCAACATCTCCAAGCCGGAACTGCACAAGACCCTGAAGAAATTCAAGGGCACCACGTGGGACCAGAGCCCGATCTTCAAGAAGATGTACGAAGAAGAGTACGGCCAGTTCGGTGGCGAACCGTACGGCTGCCTGGTGGGCGACTACTACTTCGATCAGTCTCCGCCCGACGTGGAACTGCTCAGCGAAATGGCCAAGATTTCCGCCGCCATGCACGCACCGTTCATTGCCGCTGCTTCGCCAACCGTAATGGGCATGGGCTCGTGGCAGGAACTGTCGAACCCGCGCGACCTGACCAAGATTTTCACCACCCCGGAATACGCTGGCTGGCGCTCGCTGCGTGAGTCTGACGACTCGCGCTACATCGGCCTGACCATGCCGCGCTTCCTGGCGCGCGTACCGTACGGCGCGAAAACCGACCCGGTGGAAGAGTTCGCCTTCGAAGAAGAAACCACCGGCGCGGACAGCAGCAAATACACCTGGGCCAACTCGGCCTACGCCATGGCGGTGAACATCAACCGTTCGTTCAAACTGTACGGCTGGTGCTCGCGCATTCGTGGTGTGGAATCGGGCGGTGAAGTGGAAGGCCTGCCGGCTCACACGTTCCCAACCGACGACGGCGGCGTGGACATGAAGTGCCCAACCGAAATCGCCATTTCCGACCGCCGCGAGGCCGAGTTGGCGAAGAACGGTTTCATGCCGCTGCTGCACAAAAAGAACACCGACTTCGCCGCCTTTATCGGTGCCCAGTCCTTGCAGAAACCGGCCGAATACGACGACCCGGACGCCACCGCCAACGCCAACCTGGCCGCGCGCCTGCCGTACCTGTTCGCCACCTGCCGTTTTGCGCACTACCTGAAGTGCATCGTGCGCGACAAGATCGGCTCCTTCAAAGAGAAGGACGACATGCAGCGCTGGTTGCAAGACTGGATTCTCAACTACGTCGACGGCGACCCGGCGCACTCCACCGAAACCACCAAAGCCCAGCACCCGCTGTCGGCTGCCGAGGTGGTGGTGGAGGAAGTGGAAGGCAACCCGGGTTACTACAACTCGAAGTTCTTCCTGCGTCCGCATTACCAGTTGGAAGGGCTGACTGTTTCGTTGCGCCTGGTATCGAAACTGCCGTCCGCCAAAGGCGCGTAAAACGCCGGGAGCTTAGCCCGGGCGGCGTTAAAAGCAGGTTCAAAAATGCTCATTGGCTACAGCCAACTCCGCTTTTTTCACCTGCTTTTGCCTTGCCCGGCCGTCGCTCTCGACGTTTTCCAAAATTTTGCACAGTGCATTTAAACGGACTTGCCATGGTGGTGGGTTCACAAAGATGAAGTGGCTACGGCCACACAGGAGGAAACATGGCTGTTGATATGTTCATCAAGATCGGTGACATCAAGGGCGAGTCCAAGGACAAGGCCCACGCTGATGAAGTCGACGTATTGGCGTGGAGCTGGGGCATGTCGCAAAACGGCAACATGCACCTGGGCACTGGCGGCGGCGCTGGCAAGGTCAACGTGCAAGACCTGACCCTGACTAAGTACCTCGACAAGGCCACACCGAACCTGATGATGGCGTGCTCCTCGGGCAAGCATTACCCGGAAGCCAAGCTGACCGTGCGTAAAGCCGGCGGCAGCGCGCAGGTTGAATACTTGGTGATCACCATGAAAGAAGTGCTGATCTCCTCGGTGACCACCGGCGGCAGCGGCGGCGAAGATCGCCTGACCGAAACCATCGGCCTGAACTTCGCTCAGGTGCAAGTGGATTACCAAGCCCAGAAAGAAGACGGCTCCAAAGAGGGCGGCCCGATCAAGTACGGCTGGAACATCCGTCAGAACGTCAAGATCTGATAAGGCTTTACCCGCTCTCAACCTGTGGGAGCGGCTTTAGCCGCGATGCTTTTCAGCGATCAAGAGCATCGCGGCTAAAGCCGCTCCTACAGCTTTTTATCTGTCATCCAATCCCAGGGAAGTGCTGTTATGACTGCCGATGAACTGTTGCGTGCCGGTCGCCTCGATGATGCGCTCAAGGCCCTGCAAGACCAGGTTCGCGGCGCTCCGGCCAACGCCACGCTGCGGATTTTTCTTTTTCAACTGTTGGCCGTTATGGGCCAATGGAGCCGTGCGCAAAATCAGTTGAAGGTGGTCGGTGAACTCGACGCCGCCGCGCTGCCGATGGTGCAAACCTATCGCACCGCGCTGGAGTGCGAGGCGCTGCGGGCCGAGGTATTTGCCGGGCGCGTGACGCCGGTGATTCTTGGCGAACCCGCCGCCTGGATTGCGCCGCTGATTCAAGCCTTGAAGATGGACGCCGACGGTCACCCGCAAGCCGCCGAGCAGATGCGCGCTGAAGCCTTTGAAGCCGCGCCGGCCAATCCCGGTCAGGTCAATGGCACGCCGTTCGCCTGGTTGGCCGACGCCGATCCGCGCCTGGGGCCGGTGCTGGAAGTGATCGTCAACGGTCGCTATGCCTGGCTGCCGATGAGCAACATTGCCAGCCTCACCGTGGAAGCACCGACCGATCTTCGCGACCTGGTGTGGCTGCCCGCCGAACTCACGTTGATCAATGGCGGCACCACCGTCGCGCTGCTGCCCAGCCGCTACCCCGACACCGTGGCACAAGGCGATGATGCCGCGCGCCTGTCGCGCAAAACCGATTTCCTCGACAACGGCGTGCCGCTGGGCCAGCGCCTGTTCGCCACCGATGAAGGCGATACCGCGCTGTTCGATTTGCGCACCGTGGAATTCGCTGTGGCAGACGCCTGATGGCCAACATGCCTTTGCAGGAGCGCCTGCAACCGTCGCTGCTCGACCGCCTGGTGGACAACGACCGCAGCAACCCGAACGAGAGCCCGGACAAGCGCGTGCTGTCCATGAGCCAACTGAAGGCCTCGGTGCTGCGTGACCTCACCTGGTTGTTCAACACCACCGCGTTGCTCGATGTGGAAACCGCCGCCGCCACCCCGGCCGGCTCCTCGGTGCTCAATTACGGCTTGCCGGCGTTGGCCGGGCGGACCTTGTCGAATATCGACGTGCCGGCGATTGAAGCCTTGCTGACGAAAACCATCGCCACCTTCGAGCCGCGCATTTTGCGCTCCACCTTGCGCGTGAAAGCGCGCTTGCTGGAGGAGGGCATGGACCACAACGCCCTGGCGTTTGAAATTGAAGGCGACCTGTGGGCACTGCCCGTGCCGCTGCGGTTGATGCTCACCACAAATCTGGACCTGGAAACCGGCCACGTAAAAATCGTGCCCAACGAGCAGCGGAGGCGCGCATGAATCCGCGCATGCTGGAGTATTACAACCAGGAGCTGTCGCACATTCGTGAGAGCGCTGCCGAGTTCGCCCGCGAGTTTCCCAAGATTGCCAGCCGCCTGACCTTGTCGGGTGTGGATTGCGCCGACCCGTACGTAGAGCGCCTGCTCGAAGGCTTTGCCTACCTGACCGCGCGGGTGCATTTGAAGCTGGACGCCGAGTACCCGACGTTCACCCACAATCTGCTGGAAATCGCCTATCCGCATTACCTGGCGCCGACGCCATCGATGACCGTGGTGCAGCTGCGCGCCGACCCCAACGAAGGCTCGCTGAGCAGCGGCTTTACCATCGAGCGCAATGCGCCGCTGCGTGGCGTGCTGGGCCGCGAAGAACAAACCGCCTGCGAATACCGCACCGCCCATTCGGTGACGCTGTGGCCGCTGGAAGTGGCCAGCGCCGAATATTTCGGCAACCCGGCCGCGGTGCTCGGGCGTCTGGCCGCCAGCGAGCCAAAGGCCAAAGCCGGCTTGCGCATTCGCCTGCGCAGCGGCGCCGGTTTGCCGCTCAACAGCCTGAGCCTGGACAGCCTGCCGCTGTACCTGCACGGCGCCGATGAACAGCCGTTCCGCCTCTACGAACAATTGCTTGGCAACGCCTGCGCGGTGTTTGCCCAGGCGCCGGGCAGCGATTGGGTCGAGCGCCTGCCGCCCGGCTCGCTGCGCCCCCGTGGCTTCGACGACGAAGATGCGCTGCTTCCAGTGGTGCCGCGCGCGTTCCAGGGCTACCGCCTGTTGCAGGAATACTTCGCGCTGCCCAACCGATTTCTGTTTGTCGAATTCGCCGAGCTGCGTCGCTCAGTGCAGCGCTGCGCCGGCAATGAGCTGGACCTGATCATTCTGTTCAACAAACACGACGCCACCCTCGAAGGCACCGTCAGCGGCGCGCAGTTCGTGCCGTTCTGCACCCCGGCGATCAACCTGTTTCCACGCCGCGCCGACCGCATTCACTTGAGCGAGCGGGTCAACGAGCATCAAGTGATCGCCGACCGCACGCGGCCGATGGATTTCGAGATTCACTCGCTCACCCAAGTGACCGGTCACGGCACCGGGCCGGAGCAGCCGTTTCAGCCGTTCTATGCCGTGCGCGACCCGTCGCGCTATGGCCGCGAGCAGGCGTATTACATCGTGCGTCGCGAGCCGCGCCTGTTGTCGAGCAACCAGCGGCGCAATGGCCCGCGCTCCACCTACGTGGGCAGCGAAACCTTCGTGTCGCTGGTGGACGCAAACCAGGCGCCGTACCGCCACGACCTTCGCCAACTGGGCGTCAGCGCGCTGTGCACGAACCGCGACTTGGCGCTGTTTATTCCGGTGGGCACCAGCAAAAGCGATTTCAGCCTGGAAGACAGCGCGCCGGTGTTGGACGTGCGCTGCCTGGCCGGTCCGAGCCGTCCACGCGCCAGCCGCGCCCATGACGCCAGCGCCTGGCGGCTGATCAGTCAGTTGTCGCTCAATTACTTGTCGTTGTCCGAACAAGGGCAGGGCGCCGCCGCGTTGCGCGAGCTGTTGCGCCTGTATGGCGACCCCACCGACTCGGCGCTGCAATTGCAAATCGAAGGCCTGCGCGAAGTCAGCAGCAAACCCTGCACGCGACGCTTGCCGATGCCGGGGCCGATTGTGTTTGGCCGTGGCTTGGAGATCAGCCTGGAGTTCGATGAAAACGCCTTTCGTGGCACCGGCGTGTTTCTGCTGGGCGCGGTGTTTGAGCGTTTCCTCACCCGCTACGTGTCGGTCAACAGCTTTACCGAAACCGTGCTGCGCACCACCGAGCGCGGCGAAATCATGCGTTGGCAGGCGAAACCCGGATGCCGACCGAACCTCTGAATTCGCTCGCCGCGATGGCGGCCGCACCCTGGGAGCATGACTTCTTCCAGGCGTTGCGCCGTATCGAATGCGAAGCCCAGGACAAACCCCGGCTCGGCCATTCCGTGCGCCTGGCCGACGACCCGCTGCGCCTGGGGCAAACCCCGGACTGCGGCTTTGCGCCGTCAACGTTGTCGCTCGTCGAGCCGGCCAGCGACACCGCGCCGCCACGCGTAGAACAGTTCTTTTTCGGTCTCACCGGGCCGAACGGGCCGTTGCCGCTGCACTTGACTGAATACGCCCGCGAGCGTCAGCGCAACGAAGGCGACCCCGGTTTTACGCGGTTTATGGACGTGTTCCACCACCGCCTGCTCACGCTGTTCTACCGCGCCTGGGCCGAAGCGCGGCCGTCGGTAAGCCACGACCGGCCAGACGACGATTACTGGTCGGCACGCCTCGCTGCGTTGTCGGGTCGCGGTATGGACAGCCTGCTCGGCCAGGGCCCGATTCCAGATCAGGCGCGTTATTACTACACCGGTCACCTGGCGGCCACGAGTCGCTATCCCGATGGCTTGAAGGTGATTCTGTCCGAGTACTTCGAGCTGCCGGTGGCCATCGAGGAATACGTCGGCCAATGGCTGGAACTGCCCGAGCGCAGTCGCCTTGGCGCCGGGGCCAGCACCCTCGGCATGGACGTGTGCCTGGGCACCCACGTGTGGGACCGCCAACATAAATTTCGTCTGCGTCTGGGCCCCATGCCCTTGGCCAAGTACGAGCGCCTGTTGCCCGGTGGCGAGCTGTTTCGCCAGTTGGCTGCATGGGTCGGCGAGTACCTGGGCCATGAGCTGGACTGGGACGTGAACCTGGTGTTGAGCCAGGAAGAAATACCCCCATTGGACCTGGCCGGCGGTGTGCGGCTGGGTTTCAACGCCTGGCTGGGACACCCCGGCGAGGATGCCAAGGATTTACTGCTGGCCAGCCAGTACGCCGGGGACCGGCTGCTGCAACGCCCGAATAAGGAGATGAGTCATGAGTGAGATCAGCCGGGTTGCACTGTTCGGCAAGCTGAACAGCCTTGCCTACAAAGCCATTGAAGCGGCCACCGTGTTCTGCAAATTGCGCGGCAACCCGTATGTGGAAATGGCCCACTGGCTGCACCAGATCTTGCAACTGCAAGACTCTGACCTGCACCAGCTCGTGCGCCAGTTCAACATCGACCCGGCGCGCCTGGCCCGCGATCTCACCGAAGCGCTCGACCGCCTGCCGCGTGGCTCCACCTCAATTACCGATTTGTCCTCGAATGTCGAAGAAGCCGTCGAGCGCGCCTGGGTGTACGGCAGCTTGATGTTTGGCGAAAACCAGGTGCGCACCGGCTACCTGATCGTTGGCATTCTGAAAACCCCGAGCCTGCGCCATGGCTTGCTGGCGTTATCTCAGGAGTTCGACAAGGTAAAAGTTGAAGCACTGACCGAGCGCTTTGACGAGTACGTCGGCAACTCGCCGGAAAACGCCCTGACCGCCAGCGACGGCTTCAGCAGCGCCGCACCGGGCGAGGCCAGCGGTGCCATGGCGCCCGGTGCGCTGGGTAAGCAGGAAGCGCTGAAGAAATTCACCGTTGATCTCACCGAGCAGGCGCGTAGCGGCAAGCTCGACCCGATTGTGGGGCGCGACGAAGAAATCCGTCAGTTGGTCGACGTGCTGATGCGCCGTCGCCAGAACAACCCGATTCTTACCGGCGAGGCGGGCGTGGGTAAAACCGCCGTGGTCGAAGGCTTTGCTTTGCGTATCGTCGCTGGCGACGTGCCGCCTGCGCTGAAAGACGTGGAACTGCGCGCACTCGACGTCGGCCTGCTGCAAGCCGGTGCCAGCATGAAAGGTGAATTCGAACAGCGCCTGCGCTCGGTGATTGAAGACGTTCAAAGCTCGCCCAAGCCGATCATCTTGTTTATCGACGAAGCCCACACCCTGGTCGGCGCCGGCGGCGCTGCCGGTACGGGCGATGCGGCCAACCTGCTGAAGCCGGCCCTGGCGCGCGGCACCTTGCGCACCATCGCCGCGACCACCTGGGCGGAATACAAAAAGCACATCGAAAAAGACCCGGCCCTGACCCGCCGCTTCCAAGTGGTGCAGGTGGAAGAACCGTCCGAGCACAAAGCCATTCTGATGATGCGCGGCGTGGCCTCGACCATGGAAAAACACCATCAGGTACAGATTCTCGACGAAGCCCTGGAAGCGGCGGTGAAGCTGTCTCACCGTTATATTCCGGCGCGTCAGCTGCCGGACAAATCCGTCAGCCTGCTCGACACCGCCTGCGCTCGCACGGCCATCAGCCTGCATGCTGTGCCGGCCGAAGTGGACGACAGCCGCCGCCGCATCGAAGCGCTAGAAACCGAGCTGGCCATCATCGGCCGCGAGCACGCCATCGGCATCAATATCGGCGAGCGCCTGCGCAGCGCCGAAACCTTGCTGGGCGAAGAACGCGCGCGTCTGGCAGGGCTTGAAACCCGCTGGGCCGACGAAAAAGCCCTGGTCGACGAGTTGCTCGACATCCGCGCCCAACTGCGCGCCGCTGCCGAAGCGGTGGACGATACCGGCACGGAGCCGGCACCGGCCGCGCCCAACGCCGAACTGCACACCCGTCTGCAAGACGTGCAAACCCGCCTGGCGGCGCTGCAAGGTGAGTCGCCGCTGATTCTGCCGATTGTCGACTACCAGGCCGTGGCCTCGGTGGTTGCAGACTGGACGGGCATTCCGGTCGGGCGCATGGCGCGCAACGAGCTGGAAACCGTGCTCAACCTGGCGCAGTACCTGAAAAAACGCATCATCGGCCAGGATCACGCCCTGGAGATGATCGCGAAGCGCATCCAGACCTCGCGCGCCGGCCTCGACAACCCGAGCAAACCCATCGGCGTGTTTATGCTGGCCGGCACCTCCGGCGTGGGCAAAACCGAAACCGCTCTGGCACTGGCCGAGGCCATGTATGGCGGCGAGCAGAACGTGATCACCATCAACATGAGCGAGTTCCAGGAAGCCCACACCGTGTCCACCCTCAAGGGCGCGCCACCGGGCTACATCGGCTACGGCGAAGGCGGCGTGCTGACCGAAGCAGTGCGGCGCAAACCGTATAGCGTGGTGCTGCTCGACGAAGTGGAAAAAGCCCACCCCGACGTGCACGAAATTTTCTTCCAGGTGTTCGACAAGGGCGTGATGGAAGACGGCGAGGGCCGGGTGATCGACTTCAAGAACACCTTGATTCTGCTCACCACCAACGCCGGCACCGAGCTGATTTCCAGCCTGTGCAACGACCCGGAACTGATGCCCGAGCCGGACGCCATCGCCAAGGCGCTGCGCGAGCCGCTGCTGAAGATTTTCCCGCCGGCGCTGCTCGGCCGTCTGGTGACCATTCCGTACTACCCGCTGAGCGACGAGATGATCAAGTCCATCGCCCGTCTGCAACTGGAGCGGGTGAAAAAGCGCGTGGAAGCCACGCACAAAGTGCCGTTCGAATACGACGACGGCGTCATCGCCCTGATCGCCGAACGCTGCACCGAAACCGAGAGCGGCGGTCGCATGATCGACACCATTCTGACCAACACCTTGCTGCCGGATATGAGCCGTGAATTCCTCACGCGCATGCTCGAAGGCAAGCCGTTGGAAGCGGTGCGTATCAGCCGCCAGGGCAGCGATTTCCACTACTCATTTGGCGCTTCAACAGACAGCAGCGCTGCGGTTTAACGCCGTCGCAGTCGGGATACGGATATGGCATTAAGCACAAGCACGCGCCTGGTTCAGGTCGACAGCCCGCTGGGCACCGATGTTCTGGTGCTGCGCCAGCTCGACGGCGTGGAAGAGCTGGGGCGGGTGTTCGATTACGAGCTGAACCTGGTCTCGGAAAACACCTCGGTGGCGCTCAACAGCCTGCTCGGCAAACCCATGAGCATCACCATGGAATTGCAGGACGGCAGCAAGCGCTACTTCCACGGCATCGTCGCCCGCGCCAGCCAGGGCGCCGGCATCGGTCAGTTCGCGGTGTACCGGGTCACGCTCAAGCCGTGGTTGTGGCTGATGTCGCGCACCTCCGACTGCAAGATTTTCCAGAACCGCACGGTGCCGGACATCATCAAGCAGGTATTCCGCGACCTCGGTTTCTCCGACTTCGAAGACAGCCTCAGCCGTTCCTACCGCGAGTGGGACTACTGCGTGCAGTACCGCGAAACCAGCTTCGACTTCGTCAGCCGGCTGATGGAACAGGAAGGCATCTACTACTTCTTCCGCCACGAAAAAGGCCGCCACGTATTGGTGTTGGCCGATGCCTACGGCGCCCACAGCACCGCCGCCGGTTACGCAAGCGTGCCGTTCTACCCGCCAACCGCCGAGCAGCGCGAGCTGGACCACATTGACGACTGGCACCTGAGCCACGAAGTGCAGCCCGGTTCCCTGGCGCTCAACGATTACGACTTCCAGCGCCCCAGCGCGCGCCTGGAAGTGCGCTCGGTAATCAGCCGCCCGCACACCGCCAGCGATTACCCGCTGTACGACTACCCAGGCGAATACGTGCAAAGCGGCGACGGCGAGCACTACGCACGCACCCGCATTGAAGCGATTCACACCCAGTTCGAGCGCGTGCAACTGCGCGGCACCGCCCGTGGCATTGGCTCGGGCAATCTTTTCAGCATGACCCGTTACCCGCGTGACGATCAGAACCGCGAATACCTGGTAGTCGGCGCCCGTTACAAAATCGTGCAAGAGCACTACGAAACCGGCTTCGACGACGTGGAACAGCAGTTCATCAGCCACCTCGACTGCATGGACGCCAGCCAGGCATTTCGCCCGCAGCCGATCACCGTGCGGCCCATCGTGCAGGGCCCGCAAACGGCCATGGTGGTCGGCCCCAAAGGCGAGGAGATCTGGACCGACCAATACGGCCGCGTAAAGGTGCATTTCTACTGGGACCGCCACGACCAATCCAACGAAAACAGCTCGTGCTGGATGCGCGTGTCGCAATCCTGGGCGGGCAAGAATTGGGGTTCCATTCAGATTCCGCGCATCGGCCAGGAAGTGATTGTCAGCTTTCTGGAAGGCGACCCCGACCGCCCGATCATCACCGGCCGCGTTTATAACGCGGAACAAACCGTGCCCTACGACTTGCCCGCCAACGCCACCCAAAGCGGCGTGAAAAGCCGATCCAGCAAAGGCGGCTCGCCGGCCAATTTCAATGAAATTCGCATGGAAGATTTGAAGGGTTCCGAGCAGCTGTTTATTCATGCGGAAAAGAACCAGGACATCGAAGTCGAGAACGACGAAACCCACTGGGTCGGCCACGACCGCACGAAAACGATCGACCACGATGAAACCGTGCACGTCAAACACGACCGCACCGAAACCGTCGACAACAACGAGACGATCACCATCGGCGTGGACCGCAAGGAAAAGGTTGGCAACAACGAAACCATCTCCATCGGCGTCAACCGCACCGAAGATGTCGGCAGCAACGAGAAAATCACCATTGGCGCCAACCGTACCGAGAGCGTAGGCGCCAACGAAGACATCACCATCGGTGCTGACCGCAATGAAAAAGTCGGCAGCAACGAGACCATCAAAATCGGCGCCAACCGCACCGAAGATGTCGGCAGCAACGAAAAAATCACCATCGGCGCCAACCGCACCGAGAGCGTGGGCAGCAATGAAGACATCGACATCGGCAGCAACCAGACCACCAAAATCGGCAGCGACGAAAGCCGCAGCGTTGGCAAAAACCGCAGCACCGATGTGGGCAAAGACGATTCGCTAAGCGTGGGCAAAAACTTCGAGCTGACGGCCGGCGACTCCATCACCCTGAGCACCGGGGCGGCCAGCATCAGCATGAAAAAAGACGGCACCATCGTCATTCGTGGCAAAAACATCACCATCGACGGCTCGGGCGCGATCAATATCAAGGCCAGCAAAAACGTGGTCGTCAAAGGCCAGAAGATTCTGCAGAACTGATTAGCAGCGGCCGCTAACCCCGGCCGCCCAACGGAAGAGAAACCAGCATGAGTGTTCAGCACTTCACCCCGGCAAGCGCCGCTGCCACCCGACTGGATGGCGTGGTGATCGGCGTATTGCTCGACGTGCCACAAACCGCCTCGCCGGTGGTGGCGTTTCCCGGTTGCCCTTCGGAAACCGGCATCGCCGCCACCACCACCACGCAGCTGAGCCGCGAGGATATCGGCACGCAAGTGGCGCTGATGTTTGTCGGCGGCGACCCCAGCCAGCCGCTGGTAATCGGCCGCATTCAGCGCCTGGCGCCGGTAGAAAAACCCGTAGCGGTGGCGCATCTGGACGGCGAGCGCCTGGAGTTTTCCGCCGAGAAGGAAATCGTGCTGCGCTGCGGCAAGGCCAGCATCACCCTGACCCGCGAAGGCAAAGTGATCGTGCGCGGCACGTATCTGTCCAGCCGCTCCACGGGCGTGAACCGCATCAAAGGCGGTTCGGTGCAAATCAACTGATTCACTGAAGCAAGAAGCCCTTCATGGAACTGCTTAACGCGACCGGTCTGGTTGCTGCCTACACCCAAGGCCTGGCCCCGGACGGACGTGAGTCGCTGGTGGTCATCGCCAAAGGCACCTTCACCTTGCCCCTCGACGGCCGCGAAGCGACGTTGGCGGCGGTGCAGCGTCCGCTGCTGATGGCCGATGAATACGTGGGCGAACCGGGGCTGTCGGCGCCGCTGCGGGAAATGGACTTTGCCCCGATCAAACCCTTCTGCGACGTGCTGGTTCACGGCAAAGCCTATGCCCCCGAAGGCCGCCCGGTGAGCCAGTTGACCGCCGGCATTCGTGTTGGCCGCGTGAGCAAAGCCTTCACCGTGTACGGCCCGCGCCAATGGCAACCCGGCCTGATTGGCGCCGGTGCCGGCGTGGCGCAACCCTTTACCGAACAAACGATCGACTACGCCCACGCCTTTGGCGGCAGCGTGCCGGTGGCCGACAACCCGGAATTGCGCGACAGCTACCCGGCCAACACCTGCGGCCGTGGCTGGTTTCCAAAAAGCGCCAGCACGGCGGACATCGTCGGCATGCCGATGCCCACCACGGAAATGCTCGGCCAACCGGTCGACAGCCCCCACGGCGACTTCACCCCCATGGCGCTCGGGCCCATTGGCCGCAGCTGGCCGCCGCGCATCGGCTACGCCGGCACCTACGACGACGCCTGGCTGGCTGATCACTTTCCCTTCCTGCCGCCGGACTTCGACAACCGCTACTACCAGGCCGCGCCGCCGGACCAGCAAACCGAGCACCTCAAAGGCGGCGAAGACGTACTGCTGCTGTGCCTCACCCGCCAGGAACGCGCCGGCTTCAAAGTGCCGAGCATGCAGGTGCCGGTGACGTTTTTCTTGAAGAAGGGCGGGCATGAGACGGTGCAGGCGGTGATTGATACGTTGGTGATTGATACCGATGCGGGGGTGGTGGAGGTGACGTGGCGGGCGAGCAGGGCGCTGAAGAAAAATATGTTTGAAATCGGTGATGTGCTGGTGGGCGAAATGACGCGCGGTTGGTGGCGTGCGCGTGAACTGGGCAAGGAACATTTTCCTTCCTTGACCAGCGCCATGCGGACCGCTGGGGATGAGCGCTGATGGCCGCTATTTGTATCGTCAGCAGCGGCATGGTCAGCGCTGTCGGCTTGAACGCCGCGACGAGCTGCGCCGCCATGCGTTGCGCGATCGACAATTTCCAGGAGACACGCTTTATGGACCAGGGCGGCGAATGGCAGCTCGCCGCCAGCGTGCCATTGGAAATGCCGTGGCGAGGCCGCGAAAAGCTCGTGAAGATGGCGGCTCGAGTCATTGCCGAAGCGATGCAGCAGGTGCCCGGTCTGGTTGCGGCGGATACGCCAGTGTTATTAGGCGTGGCCGAGCTTGAGCGCCCCGGTCGCCTGGCGGACCTGGATACCAGTTTGCTCCACGACGTTGAGTTGGAATTGGGCCTGCGCTTTCACGCCAATTCCAACGTAATTGCTCGTGGTCGCGTCAGCGGCGCGGTGGCGTTGCTGAACGCCCGTAAAATGATTAACAGCGGCAGCCATCGCCACGTCGTGATTGCCGGGGTGGATTCGTTTCTCAACGCCGGCACGCTAAGCGCCTATGAACGACGCGAGCGCCTGCTCACCAGTGAAAATTCAAATGGTTTCATTCCCGGTGAAGGCGCAGCTGCCGTCGTGGTTGCCGCGCCCGTCCACAATGACGAGCCGCAGCTTGCCTGCGTCGGGCTGGGATTTGGCATCGAAAAAGCCACGGTGGAAGCCGAAGACATGCCGTTGCGCGCCGACGGTTTGGCACAGGCAATCAAAGCGGCTCTGGCAGAGGCAGGTTGCGGGCTGGAAGTGATGGACTATCGGCTCACCGACATTTCCGGCGAACAGTATTACTTCAAAGAGGCCGCGTTGGCCCTGAGCCGCACGCTGCGCGTGCGCAAGCCCGACTTCCACCTTTGGCATCCAGCCGATTGCATCGGCGAGTGCGGTGCGGCCATTGGCCCGGCCATGCTCGCGGTCGCCCTGGCCGCCAGCCGCAAAGGCTATGGCGAGGGGCCTAACGTGTTTTGTCACTTGGGCAATGACGCCGGCGAGCGCGCCGTTGCGCTGTTGAGTTATCAAAAGGTGAGGGCTGCCTGATGGCTAACGAAGTGTATGCCAACAGCATGGAGATCTCCTGCAAGTCCGCCAATGGCAAGTCGGTGGCGGCCTTTCCGGATGTGTGTTTCACCCCGCCGCAGGCGCCGCCCACACCAATGGGCGTGCCCATTCCATACCCCAATACCGGCATGGCCAGCGATACCACCAAGGGCACCCGCACGGTGAAGATCACCGGCAAGGAAGTGATGCTCAAGGATAAGAGCTACTTCAAAACCAGCTACGGTGATGAGGCTGGATGTGCGCCGAAAAAAGGCATCATCACCAGCAAAATAAAAGGCAAGGTGTACTTCACGGCCTGGTCCATGAACGTCAAGTTCGAAGGCGAAAACGTGGTGCGCAACCTTGACCTCACCACCCATAACCACGCCTCTCAGGGTCCCAACACCGCGCCTTGGCCTTATCTGGACAAAGCCGCTGTCGATGCCGGTACGTCGGCTTGTTCAAAAGAAGTCAAAAAAGAACAAACGGCCTGCGCAGACTTCAAACCGGCCGGTACCAAGGATGCGTGCAGCGCGTTGGGTCCGAAAGTAAAACCCTCCGGTAAAAAGACCAGCCCGGAGGCGGATCGGGTTGCCGACAAGTCTGCCGCCCACAACTGCCTGACCGCGAGGCGCTGCAACTTGCAGCCGTACAAGCCCAGTGGCTGCTGCCCCCAGCAAACGGCGCACCACCTGGTTGAGGCCAGTGCACTGCACGACGTCGGGCGAGGTGGAAAGGAGTCGACGAGCCTCAAGGGCATTTCCAAATACAACGAGAATAAAGCGCCGTGCGTATGCGCCGAAGGGGTAAACCAGAACGTCGGTACCCACGGCCTGATGCACACCTTTCAAAGCGCCTCGTCAGCGCGGGCGCGCAAAGGCGAGTTGACCACCAGTAAGGGCGCCAAATTCACTGCCAAGAAAACCACTTACAAGACCGCGAAAACCCAGGCCATGACCGCCATGGCCAAGGTGTTCCCTCAGTCCAAGTGCTCCAAGGCGTGCACAGAGGCGCAACTGGATCATTACCACAAGCAGTGCGGCATTAATGATCGCACCCCCATCAAGGCCGTGGAGACCGGGCAAACCGACGTCACCGCCGCCAACCGATCTATCGCCGCCCGCAATAAACGGGTCGCCGCTGCGCGCGGGCGTGGTGGTCGTTAATTCTTTTGAGGACCTGATATGAGCACCCCGACAACCAGTCAATGGACTGACCTGTTTTCCTACGTCACCGGTGTTGTGCGTTACAACGACCTGGCCTACGTGGCCTCGGTCTCCGATGAGATGCGCGACAACCGAGTCACCCATTCCTATGTCACCGAATGGGACGCCGGTACCTGGCGGGTGGGGGATGAGGACGACGATCTGTTGCCGTGGGACGTAGTAGCCGCCACCCTCGTTCACACGCCACTGGAACAAGCGCTGTTTTTAGGCGCTCGCGGCAACGTGCTGATGTTGGGCTCGGGCGACACCCACGAAGAGCAGATTCCTGACAACGAAGAAACCGGCATTTCCGGGCGCGGCAATCTTCGCGGTGTTTGCGCGGTGGAAGGTGTTGCTTATGCCTGTGGCATGGACCGCCAGGTGTACCGTCGGCACGACGAAAACGACTGGCGCGCCCTGGACGCTGGCGCTCGGCCGCCCCTGGACGATGAAGAAATTGT
Organism: Pseudomonas sp. AC136; assembly: GCF_979258585.1. NCBI lineage: Bacteria > Pseudomonadati > Pseudomonadota > Gammaproteobacteria > Pseudomonadales > Pseudomonadaceae > Pseudomonas > Pseudomonas sp. AC136. Next base: position 778,870 of record NZ_OZ409865.1, on the reverse strand, counting down.
CGGCTTTGAAACCATCGGCGGCTTTACCGGCAAAGAGCTTTACGCAGCCGGCTGGAATGGTGAAATCTGGGAATTCGGCGGCAAGCGCTGGGTGCAACGCGACAGCCCGACCAACCTCATTCTCACGGCACTTTGCTGCGCTGAGGATGGCTTCGTTTACATCGCCGGCCAGGGCGGCACGTTATTGCGTGGCCGCAACGCAACCTGGGAGGTGCTTGAACAAGAAAGCGTTACCGAAGACTTGTGGAGCCTTGCCTGGTTTGACGGCGCCTTGTACGCCTCAAGCATGCTGGGGGTTTACCGACTGGTGAACGACCAGCTCGAACTGGTCGATTTTGGCGACGCGCAACCGTCCTCCTGCTTTCACCTGAGCGCGGCTGATGGGGTGTTATGGAGCATCGCCAGCAAAGCCATTGTTGCCTTCGACGGCGTCACCTGGACCCGGATCGACGGATGATCCCCCAAGTACTCGACCAACACGCCGAAGAAGCCAGCTTCCTCGCCATGCTGCGCGACCACGCCGTGGGCGCGCCGAACTACGACCTCGCGCACCTGACCAACCTCGACAACCGCATCGAAGCGCACCTTGATGGTTTGCAAATCGCTGGCCTCAAGGGCTTGAACGTGCTGCTCGAACAACTCAACCCCAACGCCAACGGCGAGGTGTTCGCGGCCACGGTCTTGGCGTTTCAGATGAACAACAGCGCGGCGCTGAAGACATTGGGCGAACACATTCGCACCAGCGAGGAGGGCGAGCGTTACTTTGCCGCCGCGCTCGGCTGGCTGGAGTGGCCGGCGATTCAACCGTGGGTGGAACGCTTGTTGACATCGCCCGAGCCGCTGTTCCGCCGCTTGGGCCTGACCGCGTGTGGCCTTCACCGCCAAGACCCCGGCCCGGCGTTGCTGTCTGCGCTGGGCAACAGCGACCCCAGCGTATTGGCCGCTGCCGCGCGCACGGCCGGGGAGTTGCGGCGCCGCGACCTGATGCAGCCGATTCGTCTGCACCGTATGCACGCCGACGACGCGGTGCGCTTCTGGAGCAACTGGGCCACCGCGCAAATGGGCGATGAGGAAGCGCTGCCGATTCTTCAACAATTCGCCGAACAACCCGGCCGCTACCAGGAGCGCGCCTTGCATGTGGTGCTGGCCTGGCAGGCGCGGGAAACCAGCATGGCCTGGATTCGGCGCATGACCCAGAACCCGGCGCAGCGCCGTATCGCCATCAAAGCCACCGGCCTGTTTGGCGACCCCGTGGCGCTGCCCTGGCTGGTGCAGCAGATGCACGACGTGCCCATGGCGCGAGCGGCCGGCGAAGCCTTCAGCCAGATCACCGGTGCCGACCTTGCCGAGCTAGATTTGGAACTGCGCCATTCGCCTGACTACGACGCTGGCCCGAACGACGACCCCAACGACCCGGACGTGGCCTTGGACCCTGACGAAAATCTGCCCTGGCCCGACGCCGGGCTGATTAATGCCTGGCTGCAACAAAACGCTGGCGCGCTGCAGAACGGCACGCCCTATGTGCTTGGCGAACCCTTTAGCGAAGCAGCGTGCCGGCGCGTATTGAGCAGCGGCAACCAGCGCCAGCGGCACATGGCGGCGGGCTTGTTGGCGCGCTATGTGCCGACCCTGGCGATTTTTCCCATTACCGCTCCAGCGCGTCGACAGCGTCGCGCGTTAGGCGCCTGACTTCAGAGGACTTCACATGGAATGTTTTGAACACCCGGGTGCAACGGGCGTGGGCCTCTGCCGAGGTTGTGGCAAGGGCGTGTGCCGCGCGTGCGCTGTGGTACTGCCGAAAGGCTTGGCGTGCTCGCCAGCGTGCGAAGTGGAGGTGGCGGAAGTCACCGAAATGAACGAACGCGGCAAACGCATCTACGGCATCGGCCAGTACAAAACCAACCAGTTGGCGAGTGGGGTGCTGGTGTGGCTGTTGCTGAGCGGGGCGATGGTGTCGATGTCTGGCTACTTCTTTTTTGCCCGCGGCCGGATTGACTACGTGACTAGCACGATGGCGGTTTTGTTTTTGCTGATTACGTACATTACGTATCGCGGGAGTAAGCGGACCGGGATTAATTGTTGAGGAGTTTCGTTACTGGCCGAGATTCTGGATCCCCGCGTGCGCGAGGATGACGGAGGTTTGGGCTACGTTCGAAGACATAACCTGGCCTTTGAAAGAGGAACCTAGTCGCCAAGACCACACCGTCATCCTCGCGCACGCGGGGATCCAGAATGCTGCGGCGACCATCGTAACTGGCCACAAGCGCGGTTCCTGGCCCTTCGCCTCAGCGCCCCCACACAACCGCCGCCCACCCACTACTTAAAAAACTGGCTCGGCGTAACCCCAAACTGCTTTTTAAACATGGTCGCAAACGCGCTTGGGCTCTCGTAACCCAGCGCACCCGCCACTTCGATGATTTTTTCGCCCACGGCGATGCGTTCCAGCGCTTGCATCAGCCGCGCTTGTTGGCGCCATTGGCCGAAGGTCATGCCGGTGCTTTTCTGGAATAACCGCTGGATGGTTTTTTCGTCCAGGTGCAGGCGCGCGCTCCAGTCGGCCAGGGTGGCGGTGTGGCCGGGGTTTTCTTGCAGGGTCTGGCAGATGGCGCCAAGGCGCGGGTCGGTCGGTTGCGGCAGGTGCAGGGGCAGGGTGGGCAGAATTTTCAGCTCGTCGAGAATCAGGTTCATCACCCGCGCTTCTCGCGAGTTGTTGGCGTACGGCTCGGCAATGCCAATGGCGGTCTGGATCAATTCGCTCAGCAGCGGCGAAATGCTCACGGCGCGGGTTTCGGTGGGCAGGTCTAGCGAGTCGTCAGGGTGCACGAACACGCTGCGCATTTTCAGCGGGCCGATGCAGCGGATGGCGTGCTCGTGGCCGCAGGGCATCCAGATGCCGCGACTCGGCGGCACGGTCCATTGGTGCATCGCCGCATGCACCACCATCACGCCTTGGATGGCGTAAATCAGTTGGTGCTTGTTGTGGCAATGGGGCGCGATTTGCCAGTCAGCCGGGTAGTCGGTGGCACTGGTGCTCACGCGCCACGCAGCGGCGTCGATTTCTTCCAGCAACTGCGGCAAGGGTCTGATCATGTTGTCCGTTTTGCGATAGGTGTTGTCTGCATCACGCGAGACAGGCGCTTTTAAGGGCCCGTAGCATAGCGTCGACCCCTGAAATTACCAGCGCATGTGTCTGCGCTGGCTTGTCTGGAAGCTGCCCTATGTCCACCAGTGCCACTGCTTCACCGTCCTTAGCCAGTACCGTCACTCAGCAGGCCAGCCCGCTGGTGATGCGCGTGATCGGCGCCTGCGCCCTCGCGCATTTGATCAATGACCTGATTCAAGCGGTGCTGCCCTCGATTTACCCGATGCTCAAGGCCAACTATGGCCTGACCTTCGCCCAGGTCGGCCTGATTACCCTGACCTTTCAACTGACGGCCTCGCTGCTGCAACCCTGGGTCGGTTACCACACTGATCGCCACCCGAAACCGTGGCTGTTGCCGGTGGGCTCGCTGTGCACGCTGGTGGGTATTTTGCTGCTGGCCTTTGTCGGCAGTTTCCCTGCGATTCTGCTGGCTTCGGGGCTGGTGGGCATCGGCTCGTCGACCTTTCACCCGGAAGCCTCGCGCATCGCCCGGCTGGCCTCGGGCGGGCGCTACGGCCTGGCGCAGTCCACCTTTCAAGTGGGCGGCAACGCCGGTAGCGCGTTCGGGCCGTTGTTGGCAGCGGCCATCGTCATTCCGTATGGCCAGGGCCACGTGGCCTGGTTCGGCTTGTTCGCCACCTTTGCCATTGGCGTGCTGTATGGCCTGAGCCGCTGGTACCGCAACCACCTCGCGCTGTTCAAGCTCAAGCAAGGCGGCGTGGCAACGCATGGTTTGTCGAAACAGCGGGTGATTGCCGCCTTGGTGGTGTTGGCCATGCTGGTGTTTTCCAAATACTTCTACATGAGCAGCCTGACCAGTTACTTCACGTTTTTTCTGATCGAGAAGTTCGACGTTTCGGTCACCAGCTCGCAGCTCTACCTGTTCCTGTTTTTGGGCGCGGTGGCGGCCGGTACGTTTTTCGGCGGGCCGATTGGCGACAAGATCGGCCGCAAGAAAGTGATCTGGTTTTCCATCCTCGGCGCCGCGCCGTTCACCTTGGCGCTGCCCTACGTCGACCTGTTCTGGACCGGCGTACTGAGCATGATCATCGGCTTTATTCTGGCCTCGGCATTCTCAGCCATCGTTGTGTACGCCCAGGAACTGGTGCCCGGAAATGTCGGCATGATTGCCGGTGTGTTTTTCGGGCTGATGTTTGGCTTCGGCGGAATCGGCGGCGCCTTGCTGGGCTATCTGGCTGATATTCACGGCATCGAATATGTGTTCCGCCTGTGCGCGTTCCTGCCGCTGCTGGGCATTCTCACCGTGCTGTTGCCCTCAACCAAGGGCGTGTAAAACCGCGCCCCGGCCCGCGCACGGTGAGCGTTACGCATCGTGTTCACCGCGCATGGCGGGCTGTTCGATGGGCTGGCCAATGATGCGGTCCAGGGGCGAGTGGGGGAAAACCATCTCCACCACCACGCCGTTCGGGTCTTCGACGAACAACTGGTGCTCGCCAATTTCGGGGATCACCCGCTCACTGAAGCTGATGCCCAGCGACATCAGGCGTTTTTGCATCGGACCCAGGCCCATGCAGCGCAACGACACGTGATCAATCGAACCGGAACCGTGCCGCGCCGACCGTGCGCCCAGGTACGCCTCCAACCCGGAGCGCGCATCGGTGATGGCGACGATGTGCAAAATCGGCTGATCGCCGGCGTACAGCCAGTAACCAGGAAACCGAAACGCCGGCCGAGGGCCGTGTTTTAGGCCGATCACGTTGCTGAAAAAGTCGGCGGTTTCGTCCCACTTTTTGGTGCGGATAGTGAAGTGGTCGAGGCGCTGGATGGTAATGGCGGCGTTTGTCATGGCGATGCTCCGAAATCGGTGGCGGTTAACAGCTCCGGATGCTGCGGTTTTTTTCCTGCAGCAATAAGCGGCCCGTGCAGCAAGCACTTTCGCGGAGCGGTTGAAGATGCGCCCGGCCAGGCATAAGCGGCCGCGATACCTGCCAGCGCCAATGCTGATTGGTCTGATGAAGCGCGCTGAATTAGGGTCGGCTACCGCCTTTTTGTGAGCCGTACCGATGCGTTTTCGCCGCCTCGATCTCAACTTGTTAGTCGCGCTGGATGCCTTGCTCAGCGAGTGCAGCGTGACCCGTGCGGCCGAGCGTTTGTGCTTGGGCCAATCGGCCACCAGCTCGGCGCTAGGGCGTTTGCGTGAGCATTTCAACGACCCGCTGTTGGTGGCGGTCGGTCGCACGATGCAACCGACCACGCTGGGCTTGGCGCTGCTGCCGAAAGTGCGCGAAGCGCTGGCGCTGACGCGCGAGATTATCGATGCGCCGGTGCGCTTCGAGCCGGCGCAGTGTGAGCGGCGTTTTACCGTGGTGGCGTCTGATTATGTGGCGGCCGTGTTGATGCCGGCGGTCAGTCGTGAACTGGCGCGACTGGCGCCGGGCGTGCGCTTGACCGTGCGTGATTTGCCGTTGCCGCGCGACGGCGACGTGGTCAGTGAAGCGCTGGACTACCGTCGCAGCGATTGCGCCATCGTGCCCCAGCGCCGGCTCAACCCGGCGTACCCGCAGCAGCCGTTACTGACCGATGAACTGTGCTGCCTGGTGAGCGCCGAGCACGCCGCCTATGCCGATGGCATCAGCTTGGCGGCGTATTGCGAGGCGGAGCATGTGGTGCGCGAATTTGCCGATGGCCGTCAGTTGGCGCTGGATGCCGCGCACTTGGAAGAACTCGGTATTAGCCGCCAAATTGCGGTGGCGGTAGAAAGCTTTGCCTTGATGCCGGACTTTCTCGTCGGCACGGCGCGGGTGGCGACGCTGTTCCGGCGCCAGGCCGCGTTGTTTGCCAGCCGCTATTCACTGCGTGTGGTGCCTGCGCCGTTGGCGTTTCCGGTGGCGACGCAGGTGGTGCAATGGCATCCGTATCAGCATGCGGACCCGGCGTTGAGTTGGTTTCGGTCGGTGTTGGTGGCGCAGGCGGGGAGTCTGAACGCGGTCTGCGTCTAGTCCCCTCGCCCCGGCGGGGAGAGGGTTAGGGTGAGGGGGCTGCGCGCACAATTTGCGAGCGAGTAAAGGCCGGCCCTCACCCCCAGCCCCTCTCCCGCTAGCGGGAGAGGGGAGCTCAAGCGCGGTCTGCTTTTAGTCCCTCGCCCCAGCGGGGAGAGGGTTAGGGTGAGGGGGCTGCGCGCGCAATTTGCGAGCGAGTAAAAGCCGGCCCTCACCCCCAGCCCCTCTCCCGCTAGCGGGAGAGGGGAGCTCATGCGCGGTCTGCTTTTAGTCCCCTCGCCCCAGCGGGGAGAGGGTTAGGGTGAGGGGGCTGCGCGCACAATTTTCGACCGAGTAAAAGCCGGCCCTCACCCCCAGCCCCTCTCGCCTGTCCGGCCGACTTAGCGGGCGAGGGGAGCTCAAGCGCGGTGTGCTTTTAGTCCCCTCGCCCCAGCGGGGAGAGGGTTAGGGTGAGGGGGGCTGCGCGCACAATTTGCGAGCGAGTAAAAGCCGGCCCTCACCCCCAGCCCCTCTCGCCTGTCCGGCCGACTTAGCGGGAAAGGGGAGCTCAAGCGCGGTCGGCTTCTAGTCCCCGCAATCCGCCTGCAATCCGGCCGCCGCAATCGCCAGCAGCGCACAGCGCTCGTCGTTATCCGAGGTGTCGCCACTCACGCCAATCGCCCCCAGCAGTTCACCGTGCGTCGAGCGAATCAACACACCGCCCGCCACGGGAATCACTTCGCCTGCGGTCAGGCTGTTGATGGCATCGAAAAACGCCGGCATCGCTTGCGCACGGCGGGCCAGTTCGCGCCCGCCAAAGCCCATGCCCAGACAGCCGCGTGCTTTGCCGGTGGCAATCTGTGGCCGCAGAAAACTCGCGCCCTCATCGCGCACCACGGCCAGCGGGTGACCGGCCTGATCGAGAACGGCAGCGGCCATGGGTTTCAGGCCCAAATCACGGGCCGCCTGCACAGTGGCGCTGGCCAGTTGCGCGGCGAGGGTAAAGGTCAGTGCAGTCATGCGCCTGCGCTCCATTTGCCCAAGTGCGCGACGCGGTCGCGGGTGTACAGGTCGGTCCATTTCAGTGAGTTGAAGTCCGACACCTGCTTAGGGTTGTAAGGCGTGCGGTCGAGGCGCATCGGTTGGCCGGCTTTGTATACCGCCTTGAGGGCACTGCGGTTTTGCAGCAGGCGGATGTCCTCCAAGGGCGAGCCGTCGAGCAGGAGGAAGTCGGCCTGTTTGCCCACCTCCAACGTGCCAAGGGTTTCGCCCCGTGGCATGCAGCGAGCACCGACGTTGGTGGCGGCGTAAAGGGCTTCGGCCGGGGTAAAGCCGAGGCGGGTGACCAGCAGTTCCAGCTCGCGCGCGTGCCATTCGCCATAGGGCGTTACGGCAAAGCCGCTGTCGCTGCCGCAGGCGAACGGAATGCCGGCGGCCTTGGCGCGTTTGAGCACCTGGCTGCCCACTTCCAGGGTGCGCGCGCAGTAGGCGGCGTAGCCGGTGGTGATGGCCGGGTCGTGGGGTTGGCAGAAGTCCACGGTGTTCTGCGGAAAGGTCATGGTCGGCGCCAAAATGCTGCCCGCTTCGAGCAACGCGTCGATGCAAGCGTCGTCCATGTAGAACGCGTGGAAGACGAGGTCGACCCCGGCCTTGGCGGCATACATCACCGCTTCGCGGCCATAGGCGTGGGTGGCCACTTTGCAGCCGAGGCGGTGGGCTTCGTCGACCATCTCTTTGGTTTCATCAGCGGTAAAGGCGGCGATGATTTCGCCGTTGGGGCGGCGGTGGGTGCCGTCCATGGCGATTTTGATCAGGTCGACGCCATCTTTGGCCTGCTTGCGCACCTCGGCCAGCGCTTCGCTGCGGCTGGTCACCAGGCGCGCGGTGAAATATTCGGGTGCACCGACGCGGCTGGGAAACCAGTCGTTAAGGCTCTGTCGGTTGGTAATCACCCGGCTGCTGGCGGCAATGCGCGGACCCTCGAACAGCCCGGCGGCGATGCTGTTGCGCACTGCGATGCTCAACTGACCGCTGTCGCCGGGGCAGACCATGCTGGTAACGCCGGCCGCCAACACATGCTGCGCGAAGAACATACCGCGCAGGGCGCGGAATTCGTCGCTGGTCCAGATATCAATGTCTTCCTCGCTCTGTGCATTACCAAAGGCCAGATGGGTGTGCACATCCACCAGGCCGGGCATCACAAAGTGGTCGGCGGCATCGACCACCTGAGCGCCAGGCGCGGGAAGCGGTGCGCTGCTGCGCGGGCCGACATAACTCAGCACGCCGTTCTCCACCACCAGCGTTTGCTGCTGGCGGGTGGCGAGGCTGGTGCCGTCGAACAGGGTTTGGCAGTGCAGGTGCAAGGTGCTCATAGCGGTGACATCGCTGTAATGGGAGGTGTGCAGGCAGGCTGCCGAGCGCGGCGGCGGGGCACCAACAGATTGCGTCGATGGCCAGGTATTGACCGCCTCAATACGTGGCGCAGCCCTTGCCTGGCCTGGGCTGCCGGGCAAGCGACGGGCGAGGGCGGCACGCAGTGAGAGTGGCGATGGCAGCCATCGTGATCGACGATTTTTTAACGCCCAGCGCGGCGCCTAAGGTGCGCGCTCTCAACCCATAGGAGCGTCTGCATGAACACCCACCAACACCTGCTGGAACTGGAGCAAGCGCGCAGCCGTGCGCTGGTAGCAGAAGACCACGCCCGCGTGGCCGAGCTGTTCGCCGACGACCTGGTGTACGTGCACACCACCGGCCTGGTGCAAGGCAAAGCCGACTACCTGACCTACGCCAAAACGGCGGTGCAATACCTGGCCATCGAGCGCGGTGAATTACAGATTCGCTTCTACGGCGAAGGCGTAGCGGTGATGACCGGGCCGCAATGCAACACGCTGCAAAAGCGCGGCGGTGATCAGCCGATTCGCGGGGAAGGGTTTGCCACCCAGGTGTGGACGCTTGGGGCGCAGGGGTGGCAGATCAGCTCGTTTCAGGCCACGCGGTTGCCGGCTTGAAGGCAGCGTCGCCTGGAAAAGCATCGCGGCTAATCGGAATGCCGCCCAGCCGCTCCTACAGGTGGTCGGTGCCTCTGTAGGAGCGGCTTCAGCCGCGATAGCTACACCGCCGATCCGGCATATTCAACCTCAATAAGTATGCTAACCACGCATATACAAAAACAAAGGTAATGCGCCCATTACATATTAGGTTAGAACCAAATCGAATTTCCCGCTCATTTCTTATGTAGTTAGCATGGCCCCACCTGAAGGCCGAAACGCCTTCATTTGCTGATTTCAGGGAGATGGCATGTCAGTACGTTCACTTGCTCGCTGGCCGATGGTGCGCAACGTGGCGGCGCGGTTGGTCAGTCCGTTGCTGTTGTTGTTGCTCTGGGAAGTGGCCTCGCAAACCGGCGTATTACCGACGCGCGTTATCGCCGCGCCCAGCGCTATCGGCGGCACCTTGTGGCAGTTGCTGGCGAGCGGTGAGTTGGCTGGGCATTTGTGGGTGTCGTTGGGGCGTGCGCTTAGCGGCCTGGCGATTGGCGTTAGCGTGGGCACTACGTTGGCGCTGGTGGCGGGGCTGTCACGCGGTGGCGAGTTGGCCATCGACTCGCCGATGCAAATGCTGCGCACCCTGCCGTTTCTGGCCATCGTGCCGCTGTTTATCTTGTGGTTCGGGGTGGGCGAAACGCCAAAGATCGCGCTCATCGCCCTGGGCACCACCTTTCCCATTTACCTCACCTTGTTTGCTGGCATCCGTGGCCTTGATCCGAAGCTGATCGAAGCGGCCACGCTGTTCGGCCTCAACCGTCGCGAGCGCGTGTGGCATGTGATTTTGCCGGGCGCGTTGCCTTCGTTTTTTGTCGGTTTGCGCTATGCGTTCGGCATCAGTTGGCTGGGGTTGGTGGTGGTCGAGCAGATCAACGCCACGGCCGGCATCGGCTACCTGGTGAACGATGCCCGCGACTTTATGCGCACCGACGTCATCGTTATTTGCCTGCTGGTGTACAGCGTGCTCGGCCTGGGCATTGACGCCCTGGTGCGCGGGCTCGAACGGTTCACCCTGGCCTGGCGGCCGACGTTTATTGGGAGTTAAACATGCCTCGCGGTAGCTCGTTTTCTGCGGTGTCGGTGCGCCAGGCGGTTCGCCAATTTGGCCCGCAGCGCATTCTTGATGGCTTGGATCTGGAGATCGGCGCCGGCCAGTTCGTGGCCCTGCTGGGGCGCAGCGGCTCGGGCAAAACCACTTTGCTGCGCGCGTTAGCCGGCTTGGACCAGATAGACAGCGGCCAACTGCAAGTGCCCGAGGCCCGCGCGGCGGTGTTTCAGGAGCCGCGCCTGATGCCGTGGAAGCGTGCCTGGCGCAATGTCAGCCTCGGCTTGCGCGGGCCAGAGCCGCGTGAACGGGCGCTGGCGGCCATGGCGGAAGTGGGCTTGCAGCATCGTTTGCAAGCCTGGCCCGGCACCTTGTCGGGCGGCGAGGCGCAGCGGGTGGCGCTGGCCCGGGCCTTGGTGCGCGAGCCGAAACTGCTGCTGCTTGACGAACCCTTCGCTGCCCTCGATGCGCTCACCCGTTTGCGCATGCAGCAGTTGGTGCTGGAACTGTGGCGCAAACACGAACCGGCGGTGCTGCTGGTGACCCACGACGTCGACGAAGCCGTGCTGCTGGCCGACCGCGTGTTGGTGCTGGACCAGGGCCGCATCGTCGATGACCTGGCGATCACCCAGCCGCGCCCACGGGAAATTGCCACACGCTCGTTGCAGGACATTCGCCGCCATCTGCTCACCTTGCTCGGTGTCGAGTCCGCGCCCGCGGCTGCGCCCAGCCATTCTTTCTACCTGACCGGAACGCACCGATGACCCTGACTGCCCAGCCCGCCATCGCCGTGGACACTCGGCCCGACTTGGACAGCCCGGCCTTCGCCCAGCTGCTCGACACCCTGACCATCGAGTTCGCCGCCAGCGCCGGCCACTACGACCGCCACAGCGAATTTCCGCACGCCAATTTGCAGCGCTTGCACCAGCACCAGTTGCTCGCCCTGACCGTGCCACGCGAGCTGGGCGGCAGCGGCGCCACGCTGGCCCAGGCCCGGCGTGTAATCAGCGCCGTGGCCAAGGGCGAACCGTCCACCGCCTTGGTGCTGGTGATGCAATACCTGCAACACACGCGCCTGCAAAAAAACCTGGCCTGGCCCGAATACCTGCGCCTGCGCGTGGCGCGCGAAGCAGTGGAAGAGGGCGCGCTCATCAACGCCCTGCGCGTAGAACCCGAACTCGGCACCCCGGCGCGCGGAGGCTTGCCCGCCACGCTGGCCACGCGGGTGCCCGAAGGCTGGCGGCTAAACGGGCGGAAAATTTATTCCACCGGCATTCCCGGTTTGACCTGGCTGTCTGTGTGGGCGCGCAGCGATGACAGCGTGCCGCGCGTGGGCACCTGGCTGGTGCACCGCGATACGCCGGGCATTCGCGTCGAAGAAACCTGGGACCACCTCGGCATGCGCGCCACCGGCAGCCACGACGTGATTTTTGACAACGTGCTCGTGCCCTTCGACCACGCCGTCGACGTGCAGCCGGCCGACGTGCCGCGCCCCTCGGAACTCGACCCTTCGGGCGTGCTGTGGCTGGCGGTGTTGCTGTCGAGCATCTACGACGGCGTGGCGCAGGCGGCCCGCGACTGGCTGGTGGGCTGGCTACGCGAACGCACGCCCGCCAACCTCGGCGCGCCGCTGGCGACGTTGCCGCGCTTTCAGGAAGTGGTCGGCCGTATCGATGCGTTGCTGTTGTCCAACCGCGTGCTGCTCGATGCCGCCGCTGAAGGGCGCGTGCCGGCCAGCGAAGCCACGCAGATCAAATACCTGGTCACCCACCAGGCGATCAAAGCCGTGGAATTGGGCATCGAGGCCATCGGCAATCCGGCGTTGGCGCGCGGCAATCCCTTGGAACGCCACTTCCGCGACGTGCTGTGCAGCCGCATTCACACCCCGCAAGACGACGCCATTCTTGGCGCCGCCGGCCGCGCTGCTTTCGCCCAGGCCGCCGAGGCGCTGGCATGAGCGCGTTACGAATTGCCAGCCAATTGGACGTGGCGTTTAACGCGCACTTGCGGCTCGTGCTGCCGGATGCCGAGGTGCTGGATTGGCCGCGCGGAGTATTTGCCGGCTTGCCGGCCGACGTGCAGGTAATGCTCGCCGCGCCGCAGCCAAAATTGCTCAGCGCCGAAGAGCCGGTCGGCTGGCCCTATGGGTTGCAGTTCATTCAACTGGTGAGCTCGGGCATCGACTTTTTCCCGCTCTGGTTGCTTGATCGCGTGCCGGTTGCCAGTGCGCGGGGCGCCACTGCTGAGGCCATCGCCGAGTTCGTCCTGGCCAGTGTGTTCGGCGCCGCCAAGCAGTTGCCGGCGCTGTGGATCAACGACGACAGCCAGTGGCAGCAACGCCCGTTGGCGTCGGTCAGCGGCAGCACGTTGGGGCTATTCGGCTTTGGCAGCATCGCCCGCAGCACGGCGCACAAAGCCCTGGCGCTGGGCATGAACGTGGTCGCCTTGCGTGGCTCGGCCAAACCCTTCGACCTGCCGGGAATTCAGCCCGCGCGGGACATTCACGACCTGTTCGCCCGCGCCGATCACCTGTTGCTCGCCGCGCCCGCCTCGGCGCACACCTACCGTGTGGTCAACCGCGCCGTACTGGCTTCGGCCAAACCGGGCCTGCACTTGATCAATGTGGCGCGCGGCAGCTTGATCGATCAGGACGCCCTGCGCGAGGCGCTGGATACCGGGCAGATTGGCCTGGCCAGCCTCGATGTCACCGACCCCGAGCCGCTGCCCGACGGTCACTGGCTGTACCGCCACGCGCGGGTGCGGTTATCGCCGCACACCTCGGCCCATTCGCCACAGGTCTATCTCAATATCGCCGCGCTGCTGGCGCACAACATTCAACGGTGGCGCGCCGGCGAGGCCTTGGAAAACGCCGTGCTCGTCGCCCACCCGTCGCCTGAAGGAGTTCCCGCATGAGTGCCCAACCGCCCGGGTTGCCGAAGCCGTCTGCCTATGGTTTGCAGCGTGACGGCCACACCGTTTTCCGCTGGCAGCACCCGCCGCAACAGGCCACCTATGCGGCGGAACGGCGCGTGCGCCGCGAGCGGTTGGCGGCGGGTTTTCGGCTGTTTGCGCGGCACGGCTTCGACATGGGCGGTGCCGGGCATATCACCGTGCGCGACCCGGAATTCCCCGAGCATTTCTGGGTAAACCCGGTGGGCGTTTACTTCGGCCATATCCGCGTCAGCGACCTGCTGCTGGTGAACCCGGAAGGCGACATTATCGAAGGCGAGGGCTCGCTGAATCTGGCCGCGTTCGCCATTCATGCCGCCCTGCACAAAGCGCGCCCCGACGTGGTGGCCGCCGCGCACGCCCATTCGTTGTACGGCAAAGCCTGGTCCAGCCTGGGCCGCTTGCTCGACCCACTGACCCAGGACGCCTGCGCCTTTTATGAAAAGCACGCGCTGTTCGACAACTTCAGCGGCGTGGTGCTGGAAGAAAGCGAAGGCGCGCGCATCGCCGCCACGCTGGGCGCGGACAACGTCGCGCTGATTCTGCAAAACCACGGCTTGCTCACCGTTGGTGAAACCGTGGAGGCGGCGGTGTGGCGCTTTATCGCCCTGGAAAACGCCGCCCACAGCCAACTGCTGGCCGAAGCCGCCGGCACGCCGAAACCGATTCCCGCCGCCGTCGCGCGCCACACCGCTGGCCAAGTGGGCACCGAATTCGGCAGCTGGTTTGCCCTGCAATCGCACTGGGATCGACTGGTGCGCGAAGAACCCGATTTCCTCGAGTGAAGGACCACCGTTATGAACCGTCGTGAATTTATCCAGCGCTCGGCCGTCGCCGGGCTGGCCGCCGCCTTGCCGTGGCGCCTGGCCCACAGCGCCGCGCCCTGGGAAGGCGCCAGCTTGCACGTGGCCACCTACAAAGGCGCGGCGCCGACCTTCTTCGCCGAAGCGGGCATTGAGACGCCGCCGTACCCGGTTAAATACGCCGAATTTACCGGCGGCAATCTGGCCTTCGAAGCGTTGGTCAGCGGCACCCTCGACATCGCGCCAATGAGCGAAATTCCGCCGATTTTCGGCATCAAAAACCATGCGCCGGTGAAGTTGATTGCGGTGCTGACGGGCGACGTTAACAACCAGGCGATCATCGTGCCCAAGGGTTCGAACATCCAAACCCTCAGCGACTTGCGCGGCAAACGCATCGGCTACATCCGCTCCACCACCTCGCATTTCTTGCTGCTCAAAGCCCTCGAAGAACAAGGCCTGAGCTTCGCCGACATCACGCCCATGGCGCTGACCCCGCAAGACGGTTTCGCCGCCTTTCAAAACGGCAACCTCGATGCGTGGGTGACATACGGCTACTTCATTCAACTGGCCGAACTGCGCAGCGGTGCGCGGGTGTTGCGCACGGGGCAGGGCTATTTGTCGGGCAACTACGTGATTGCCGCCAACGCCAACACCATCGCCGACCCGAAAAAACACGCCGCCATCACCGACTACATCCTGCGTGAATACCGCACCTGGCAATGGATTCAACACAACCCCGATGCGTGGGCGGCCAAGAGCGAGAAGATTCTCGGCATTCCCAAAGAGGTGTTTCTCGCCCAGTTCAAAGCCCAGAGCGGCCCGCGTGTATTGCAGCCGGTCGACGATGCCGCCGTGCGCTCGCAACAGGAAGTGGCCGATGTGTTCTACCAAGCCGGCGTGCTGCCCAAGGCCCTGGACGTGTCAACGCTGTGGGACCGCAGCTTTCGTTGGGGTTGAGCCATGAGACGACCCACCGTGGTGTTGCTGCTGGCGCTGGCGGCAAGTGCCCCGGCGTCGCCTGAGGAACCGCTACACCAGCGCTTGCTGATACTCGACAGCCACCTCGACACGCCCATGCAATTGGCGCGGCCTGGCTGGGACATCAGCCAGCGTCACCGCTACGCGGACGACCTCTCGCAAGTCGACCTGCCGCGCATGCGCGACGGCGGCCTGGACGGTGGCTTCTGGGCCATCTTCACCCCGCAGGGCCCGCTCACCGACGAGGGTCGCACGCTGGCCAGCGAACATGGGTTGGCCGTGCTCACGCGCATTCGCGACATGATCGCCAGCCACCCGAACGACTTCGAACTGGCCCTGACCGCCGCCGACGCCACACGCATTGCCGCGCAGGGCAAACGCGTGGTGTTTATCAGCATGGAAAACGCCGAACCGCTGGCCGCCGACCCTGCGCGCCTGGTCACCTACCACCGCCTGGGCTTGCGCATGCTCGGCCTGGTACATGCCGCCAACAACAGCTTCGCCGACTCCGCCACCGCCTTGCCGCACTGGCACGGCTTGAGCGCCGACGGCAAAGCGCTGGTGGCCGAAGCCAATCGCCTGGGCATCGTGCTCGATGTTTCCCACGCCTCGGACGCCACCTTCGACCACGTGCTGGCCCTGAGCCGCGCGCCGATCATTGCCTCGCACTCCGGCAGCCGCGTGATCGCCGCCAGCCCCCGAAACCTCGACGACAACCGCCTGCGCCGACTGGCCGCCGCCGGTGGCGTGGTAGGCATCAACAGCTTCCCCAACGACCTCATCACCCGCCGCCCCAACCCCATGCGCGACAAAGCCCTGAGCCCGCTCTACCGCGAATTTCGCAACGCCGCCGCGCTGAGTCCCGAACGCGTCGCCGACCTGGCCGAACGCATCCGCCAAGCTGATGCCGCGTATCCGCAACAGCGAGTCAGCTTTGACCACTTCACTAACCATCTGCTGCATGTGCTGGCCGTGGTTGGGCCTGAACATGTAGCCATTGGTGCCGACTGGGATGGCGGCGGTGGCGTGGTGGGGATGGAAGATGTGAGCCAGTTGGGGCGCATTACCGAACGGCTGTTGCAGGCCGGGTATGGGGAAGGGGACTTGGCCAATATTTATGGCGGGAATTTATTGCGGGTTTTGGCGGCGGTGCAGCGGGTGGGGCAACCTTGAGCCCAGTCCCTCTCGCCCGTCCGCATGCGCGCTAATTGCGTTCGCCTGTGCCAACGCCTTTTGCAGGAATCGCGGCTAAAGCCGCTCCTACAGCAGCGCACCAACCTGTGGGAGCGGCTTTAGCCGCGATGCTTTTGATGTTGCTTACAGGCTCTTGATTGTGATCTGGCTTGTGATCTACCCGCCCCATTCATCGCAGGCCGAGTGGAGTCGACGTGTAGGGGGTTGAGCGGCCGGGAGCCGCGAAAGGCGTGTCGGGCCATGGATGGCCCTTATCGCGGGGACGCCTAGTCCGTGCCCCCGGAGCGGCGATGGAATGAGGGGACCCGTAGTGCAGCGTAGGGCCAAGGTAGGGGCTGTACGAGACAACCACATGGGTAACAAAAGTGTTCAATCACATGGGTGACACTTTCAAGGATAGATACCCATCCTTCTGCTCCCTTTCGTCCAGCCTACCTATCACAACCGGGCCGAAATGAACGGCCCAAAGATCATCGCCAATTTGCTCCAGCCCAATTAGTTCGTGCCTTAAAAGATACCCCACATAAATGCGCATACCGTGGTGATTGATGATCCCGCTGCAGTCGGCCCGGTGCGGTTCGACATAGCCAGGATATGTCGGCTCCGGCAAGCGTTCCGGGTATGGCCGTGGCGAATTCTGGTAATGGGTTTTGGGCGTGCTCTGGTTTAGCGCTTCGTGCGGCCGCTGCTCATTGTAATTATGACGAAACAGGTCGAACTGCCTTTGCTGCTCCGCCATATGCGCAGAACAGGGGTGAGTGACGGCCCGTTTCAGCGTCCGATGCATACGTTCGTGGCGCCCATTCTGTTCGGGGCGGCCAGGTGCTATTCGTTCAGGAATGATGCCCAGCCGTAGCCACCAAATGGAGAGTTGGCTTAGACCTGTTTTGCCAGCGCTAGCGAAGGGGGTGCCGTTGTCTGTTCGCAGGCGCGAAGGTAATCCGTAGCAGCGAAACAAATCTTCGAAAGCCGACTTGGTCTCCTTTAGCCGTGTGCCGGACATGCCTTCGCAAGCCAGCAGAAAACGACTGGCGTGATCCATCACCGTCAACGGATAACACCACTTCCCGTCCTGAGTCAGGAACTGACCTTTGTAGTCGGCGCTCCAGAGTTCATTAGGTTCGTTGGTCGATTTAAGCGGCTTTGGATAGCTAGGTACCCGCTTACGAAGCCGGCGGGGCGTGACCAATCCCGCCTGTTTGAGGATGCTGTAGATCGTGGTCCGGGAAGGACTTTGCCCAGGATATCGCTGCTCCACGAGTGCCTGGATCTTCTTCGGCCCCAGTTCAACCGCAGATCGGCGCCTTAGATCAAGGATGTACTCGCGGATAACAAATGGCGTGCACACCTGTTCGCGACGCCGCCGACTTTGCTCAGCCAACCCCTCCATGCCGGCTAAGTTGTAGCGTTCCACCCACTTGTAGCCGGTCTTTCGACTGATGCCGAAGTGCTCGCACAACGCAGTGAAGCTGCTGACCTGCCTGAGGTAATCAGCAATGAACAACACTTTCTCGTCCATAGGTTTCAGTTCTCGCCACGGCATGAGGGCACCCTCCTGAGGGAGACCCCATTAGGTTAAAAACTGTTACCCATGTGGTTGAACTGATTTGTTACCTATGTGGGTGAGTCGTACCGGAGCTAGACTTTTTGGTTACTTTTGTGGCAATGACAAAAGTGACTCGCGCGTAAGGCGCGAAACAAAAACGTTCAGCGCACGCGGTAATGAATACCTGCGTTCGACTTCAAGATTCGACCTTGCTTTTAAACCAGAGGAATTCTTCGTTACCACGTTTGCGCGGCATTTTATTTCGCGCCTTACGCGCGAGTCACTTTTGTCATTGCCGGATTGCCGGACCACCCAAAAGTAACCAAAAGGTCTAGCTCCTACCTTGGGTCTACGCTGCGCTCCGACTTCCCTCCTTCCGTAGCCGCTCCGGGGGCACGGCGCAACGGGCCTTCCCTGGCCCGATGCGCCTCTCGCGGCTCCCGGCCGCTCAACCCCCTCCACGTCGACTCCACTCGGCCTGCGATAAACCTCGCGAGGTAGATCAAAATCAAGAGCGAAAGATCACGAGCCAGATCACCGGCGGGATCACGAGCCAGATCACGCGCTACCCAATTTCCCGCATAAAACGCAATGCCCCCCAGCCCATCCCACGGCCCTCGTGGGTTCTGTAGGAGCGGCTTTAGCCGCGATCCCTGCAAACACCATTGCCTGGCCAATCAATCCATCAAATCCCTGAACTTTTGCTCAAACACGGGGCTCGGAACTGTACGCCCCCTGTTTCGCCAGGGATGACGAACTCCAACCAGCCGCCTCCCATTCTCCACCACGGGTGGCGGCTGTTTGCTAAGAAGGAGCCCGATTCGATGTCGCACGCCAGCCCGTTGGCCCCCCTCAATCAGGTTGCTGAACGTCAGGCTGCCACCTTGCAATTGGATGACGCTTTGCAGCTGCCGCGCATTGCCATTGAGGCGGTGACGCCCGTGGTCGAGGCCGGCCGCTTTGCCGCCAAGGGCATCGCCGGCTCTGCCGTGACGGTGAGCGCGGTGATTTTCACCGATGGCCACGACAAGATTGACGCGTCCATCCTCTGGCGCGCCGAGCTGGAAGAAAAATGGCACCGCGTGCCGTTGCAGTCTTTGGGCAACGACCTCTGGCAGGGCGAGTTCACCCCCAGCCAACCCGGGCGCTATCAATTCGCCGTGCAAGCCTGGTGGGATGTTTACGGCACGTTCGCCTATGAATTGTTGAAGAAGTTTTCCGCCGGCGTGCCCATTACCCTCGAGTTGCAAGAGGGCGAATTGCTGCTGCGCCGCGCCGCTGAAAACGCTGGCCCCGAACATGCCGAGCTGATGGCCGAGCGCTTGCGCGCGTTGCAAGACACCCAGTCGGTGGATGAGCGCGTGACGTTTTTTCTGTCCGCCGAAACCACCGAGGCCATGCGCCACACCGAAGCCCATCCGCACCGTGTGAACAGCCCGGCATATCCGTTGGATGTCGAGCGCAAGCTGGCGGAGTTCGCCAGTTGGTATGAGCTGTTTCCCCGCTCGGTAACCGATGATGAAGACCGCCACGGCACCTTTCGCGATGTGATTGAGCGCCTGCCGTATGTGCGCGATATGGGTTTTGATGTGCTGTATTTCCCGCCGATTCATCCCATCGGCAAGGCGCACCGCAAGGGTCGCAATAATTCTTTGCAAGCCCGCGCCAATGATCCTGGCAGCCCGTATGCCATTGGCAGTAAAGATGGCGGCCACGATGCTATTCACCCGCAGCTCGGCAGTTTTGAAGATTTCCGCGCGCTGGTTCAGGCCGCCAAAGAACACGGGCTGGAGATTGCCCTGGATTTCGCGATTCAGTGCTCGCCCGATCACCCGTGGCTGCAAGAGCATCCGGGTTGGTTTAGTTGGCGGCCAGACGGCAGCATTCGTCACGCTGAAAACCCGCCGAAGAAATACGAAGACATCGTTAACGTCGACTTCTATTCCAAAGACGCCATGCCGGATTTGTGGTTGGCGCTGCGCGATGTGGTGAAGGGTTGGGTGGAGCAGGGCGTCACGCTGTTTCGCGTGGACAACCCGCACACCAAACCGCTGCCGTTTTGGGAGTGGTTGATCGCCGATATCCGTACCACTCACCCGGAAGTGATGTTTCTCGCCGAGGCTTTTACGCGCCCAGCGATGATGGCGCGTCTGGGCAAGGTGGGCTTCAGCCAGAGCTACACCTATTTCACCTGGCGCAACACCAAGGCCGAACTGGCCGAGTACTTCACGCAGTTGAACGAAGCGCCGTGGCGCGATTGCTACCGGCCGAATTTCTTTGTGAATACGCCAGACATCAACCCGGCCTTTTTGCACAACAACGGCCGCGCTGGTTTTCTCATTCGCGCCGCGTTGGCGACCATGGGTTCCGGGCTATGGGGCATGTACTCGGGCTTTGAAATTTGCGAGTCGGCGCCGGTGCCGGGCAAAGAGGAATACCTGGATTCGGAGAAGTACCAGATCCGCCCGCGTAACTATCAGCAGCCGGGCAACATTGTCAGCGAGATCGCCCAGCTCAATCGCATTCGCCGGCAAAACCCGGCCCTGCAAACCCACCTGGGGCTGCAGATTTACACCTGCTACAACGACAACATTTTGTTGTTTGGCAAACGCACGGCCGACCTCAGCAATTTCGTGCTGGTGGCCGTCAGCCTCGACCCGCACAACGCTCAGGAAGCCCACTTCGAACTGCCGCTCTGGGAGTTCGGGCTGCCCGACGACGCCAATTTGCATGGCGAAGATTTGATGACCGGCCACACCTGGACTTGGTATGGCAAAACCCAATGGATGCGCATTGAGCCGTGGCACCAGCCATTCGGTATCTGGCGTGTGCGCGTAACCGGCTAAGGGAATACGCAATGAGCGACGCAGCGAATAACGAAAAAACTCCAACTGGCAGCAAAGCGCCAGTCGACAGACGCAGTAAAAAACGCCGGCCTGCCGCCTTTATCAATGACCCGCTCTGGTACAAGGACGCGGTGATTTATCAGGTGCATGTGAAGTCGTACTTCGACTCGAACAACGACGGCATCGGCGACTTCCCGGGCTTGATTGCCAAGCTCGATTACATTGCCGATCTGGGCGTGAACACCATCTGGCTGCTGCCGTTTTACCCCTCGCCACGGCGCGATGATGGTTACGATATTTCCGAATACCGCGATGTCCATCCCGACTACGGGACCATGGCCGACGCCAAGCGTTTTATCGCCGAGGCGCACCGGCGCGGCATTCGGGTAATCACCGAGTTGGTGATCAACCACACCTCGGACCAACACCCGTGGTTTCAGAAGGCGCGGCGGGCCAAGCCCGGTTCCAAGGCGCGGGATTTTTACGTGTGGTCGGACAGCGACCAGAAATTCCCGGAAACGCGGATCATCTTTCTCGACACCGAGAAGTCCAACTGGACCTGGGACCCGGTCGCCGGCCAGTACTTCTGGCACCGGTTTTATTCCCACCAGCCGGACCTGAATTTCGACAATCCACAGGTGCTCAAAGAAGTGCTGAGCGTGATGCGTTTCTGGCTCGATTTGGGTGTGGACGGTCTTCGCCTCGACGCCATTCCGTACCTGATTGAGCGCGAAGGCACCAACAACGAAAACCTCGCCGAAACCCACGACGTACTGAAGAAGATTCGCGCGGAGTTGGACGCCACCTACCCGGATCGCATGTTGCTGGCCGAGGCCAATCAGTGGCCGGAAGACACGCAACTGTATTTCGGCGGTGAAAACGGTGGCCCTGGTGACGAGTGCCATATGGCGTTCCACTTCCCGCTGATGCCACGTATGTACATGGCCATCGCCCAGGAAGACCGCTTTCCGATCACCGACATTCTGCGCCAGACCCCGGAGATTCCGGACAACTGCCAGTGGGCGATTTTCCTGCGTAACCACGATGAATTGACGCTGGAGATGGTCACCGACGACGAGCGCGATTACCTGTGGAATTACTACGCCGCCGACCGGCGCGCGCGGATCAATTTGGGTATTCGCCGCCGTCTGGCGCCGCTGGTGGAGCGTGATCGTCGGCGGATCGAGTTGCTCAACAGCATGCTGCTGTCGATGCCGGGCACGCCGACGCTGTATTACGGCGACGAAATTGGCATGGGCGACAATATTTTCCTCGGCGACCGCGACGGCGTGCGCACGCCGATGCAGTGGTCTATCGACCGCAACGGCGGCTTTTCCCGCGCCGACCCAGCCAGCCTGGTGTTGCCGCCGATCATGGACCCGCTCTACGGGTTCCAGAGCATCAACGTCGAAACCCAGCAGCGCGACACCCATTCGTTGCTGAACTGGACGCGGCGCATGCTCGCCATTCGTAAACAACAGAAAGCCTTCGGGCGCGGCACCCTGAAAATGCTCGCACCGGCCAACCGCCGCATTCTGGCGTACCTGCGTGAGTACACAGGCGTCGACGGCAAGCGCGAAATTATTCTGTGCGTGGCCAACGTGTCGCGCGCTGCGCAGGCTGCCGAGCTGGAGCTGTCGGCCTACAACGGCATGGTGCCGGTGGAGATGGTCGGCGGTACGTCGTTCCCGCCAATCGGTCAGCTGAACTACCTGCTGACCCTGCCGCCCTATGGCTTTTATTGGTTCTTGCTTGCTGAAGAAGCACAGATGCCCGCGTGGCACGTGCCGCCGGTGGACCGTATGCCCGAACTTCCAACGTTGGTTATCAAACGTGACCTCAATGAACTGATGCAGGCGCGCTGCAGCACAACCCTGAGCCGCGAGTCGTTGCCGGCGTACCTGCCCAAACGTCGCTGGTTCTCAGCGCTGGACGATGCCGCCAACGCCGAATACAAATTGCTGTACGCCGTGCCGTTTGGCGCGCGCAGCGTACTCAGCGAAGTGCAAGTGCGCAGCGGTGAGCATGTTGAGCACTATCAACTGCCGCTCAGCTACGTGGCGGAAAACACCGCCGGCAGTACCGTGCCGCAGCAATTGGCACTGGCGCGGTTGCGCCGTGGCCGCGAGGTGGGGCTGTTGACCGACGCCTTCACCCTTGGCGAATTCAGCCAGCAGGTGGTGCGTTATCTGCGCGAAAGCCAGACGCTCACCTCCGGCGGCTGCGAGCTGCAATTTCTGCCAACGCCGCAGCTGTTGGCGCTGGCCGACAACCCGGATGAAGAGATCAATCTGGTGTCTGCCGAGCAGTCAAACAGCTCGGCGCTTATCGGCGAAAGCATGGTGCTCAAGCTGGTGCGCCGCGTGATGCCGGGCATTCACCCGGAAACCGAAATGGGTGGTTACCTCACTGCCCAGGGCTTCGCCAATATTCCGCAGCTGCTCGGAGAAGTGCGTCGGGTGGATAACGAAGGCGTGCCGCACACTTTGATGGTGTTGCAGCAATTCCTGAGCAACCAAGGCGATGCCTGGCTGTGGACGCAGAACACCTTGGAACGGGCCATTCGCGACCAGCTTGCGGCTCCGGCCGTCAACGATGCAGACGAAGGCGTGGCCCCGGCGAGCGTCGAATTGGCGGCGTTTTCGCGCATGCTCGGTCGTCGTTTGGGCGAGATGCACAGCGTGCTCGCGCAACCCACCGACAACCCGGACTTCGGTGGCGTGACCAGCACCGAGGACGATGTGAAAGAGTGGTCGCGCAGCATCGGCGCGCAATTGGAAGAAGCGCTGGATGTGGTCGCCGCGAGCAGCAGCGCCAACGCTGACGCGGTGAAATGGCTGGCGGCCAACCGCAAACCGCTGCTGGCAGCGGTGGGCAAACTGGCCAAGCAATGCCTCGGCGGGTTGCGTATTCGCGTTCACGGCGACTTGCACTTGGGTCAGGTGTTGGTGGTGCAGGGCGACGCTTACCTGATCGACTTCGAAGGCGAGCCGACCCGCAGCCTGGAAGAGCGCCGCATGCGCCACAGCCCGATGAAAGACGTAGCTGGCATGATCCGCTCGTTCGACTACGCCGCCGCCATGGCCATCCGCAACACGCAAAGCACCGATGCTTCGCCCGAGGCTGAACAGGTGCGCCTCAACGTCGCGGAAAACTATCGCACCCAAGCGCGTACCGCGTTCCAGGAAGCGTATCGCCTGGCGGCCGCCGACCTGCCGCACGCCTGGCATGAGCGCGACGGCGAAGTGGCGGCAATGACGCTGTTCAGCTTGGAGAAAGCCGCCTACGAAATTCTGTATGAAGCCCGCTACCGTCCCGACTGGCTGAACGTGCCGGTGCAGGGCTTGGTGGAACTGGGGCAAAACCTGTTGGGGAGTGCTGCACGATGATTGATTCCAATGTGCTGGCCCCGCGTGGCAGCAGCCTGCCTGACGAGCAAGTGCAGGCGCTGGTACGCGCTGAGCACGCTGATCCGTTTGCGTTTCTCGGCCCGCATCGCGACGAGCAGGGCCCGATCATTCGCGCTTACCTGCCAGGCGCCTTGGGGGTCGATTTAATCGACGCCAACAACGGCGAAAACCTCGGCGCCATGACCCTGGGTGAAGTGCCGGGCATGTTCACCATCCGCCCGGCCGAGCTGTGCCGCTACCGCTTACGCATCCGTTGGGGCGCGGGCGAGCAAGAGATAGAAGACCCGTATTCGTTCGGCCCGCAGCTCGGCGACATGGACATTTACCTGTTCAATGAAGGCAATCACCGCGATCTTGGCAAAGCCTTTGGCGCGCAATTGGCCGAGGTGGACGGCATTCCCGGCGTGCGGTTTGCCGTGTGGGCGCCCAATGCGCGGCGTGTTTCGGTGGTCGGTCACTTCAACGGCTGGGACGGCCGCCGCCATGTGATGCGCGCTCGGCATCCGTCGGGCGTATGGGAAATCTTCATTCCACGCCTTGGTCCGGGCGAGGTGTACAAGTACGAAATTCTCGGCAGCCACGGCGTGCTGCCGCTCAAGGCCGACCCAATCGCCTTGGCAACCGAGCATCCTCCCGCCACCGGTTCGGTGGTGGCGCAGCCGCTGGAGTTTGTTTGGAACGACCGGCAGTGGATCGAAAACCGCCCGCAGCATCAGGCGCATAACCAACCGCTGTCGATCTACGAGATGCACGTGGGCTCGTGGCGTCACGACGACGGCCGCGTGTTGCAGTGGCCGGAGCTGGCCGACCAGCTGATTCCGTACATGCACGAGATGGGCTTCACCCATGTCGAACTGCTGCCAATTATGGAGCACCCGTTTGGTGGCTCGTGGGGCTACCAACTCCTGTCGCAATTTGCCCCCAGCGCGCGTTACGGCACGCCGGCGCAATTTGCCGCGTTCGTCGACGCCTGCCATTGCGCCGGCATCGGCGTAATTCTCGACTGGGTGCCTGCGCATTTCCCGACTGACAGCCACGGCCTGGCACGCTTCGACGGTACCGCGCTGTATGAATACGCGCATCCGTTCGAGGGCTTCCACCAGGATTGGGACACCTTTATCTACAACCTCGGCCGCAACGAAGTGCATGGCTACATGCTGGCTTCGGCGCTGCACTGGTTGCGGCTGTACCACATCGACGGTTTGCGCGTGGATGCAGTGGCGTCGATGTTGTATCGCGACTATTCACGCAAACAGGGTGAGTGGATTCCTAACCGCCACGGCGGCCGCGAAAACCTGGAAGCTATCGACTTCCTTCGTCACCTTAACGACGTGGTGCATACCGAAGTGCCCGGCGCGCTGGTGATTGCCGAAGAATCCACCGCCTGGCCAGGCGTAAGCCATGACACCCAAGGTGGCGGCCTGGGCTTCGCCTACAAATGGAACATGGGCTGGATGCACGACAGCCTCAAGTACATCGCCGAAGACCCGATCAACCGTCAGCACCACCACGACCAACTGACGTTCGGGTTGCTGTACGCGTTTACCGAGCAATTTATCCTGCCGATTTCCCACGACGAAGTGGTGCACGGCAAGCGCTCGCTGCTCGACAAAATGCCCGGCGACCGCTGGCAGAAATTTGCCAACCTGCGCCTGTACCTGAGCTTTATGTGGACCCATCCCGGCAAGAAATTGCTGTTCATGGGCTGCGAATTTGGCCAGTGGCGCGAGTGGAGCCACGACCATGAGCTGGACTGGTATTTGCTCCGTTACGGCGAACACCAAGGCACGCAAAATCTGGTGAAAACCCTTAACCAGCTGTACCGCCAACACCCGGCCATGCACCAACGCGACGGCCGCGCCGAAGGCTTTCAATGGCTGATCGGCGATGACGCCGCCAACAGCGTGTACGCCTGGCTGCGCCACGGCGACGACGGCGCGCCGTTACTGGTGGTGCACAACTTCACCCCCGTACCGCGCGAACACTACCGCATCGGCGTGCCGCAGGCGGGGGAATGGCAGGTGCTGCTGAACAGCGATGACGAGCAATTCTCAGGCTCGAACGCAGGCTCGCGAGGCGCCGTGCATACAGACGACGCGCAAGCGCATGGCCAGCCGCAATCGCTGAGCCTCAGCTTGCCGCCGTTGGGGACGTTGGTGTTGAAGCCGTAAATGCGCGGCGGGCGCCAGTAAAAATCTCGCGGCTAAAGCCGCTCCTACGGGTAACTGCTTACTCTGTGGGAGCGGCTTTAGCCGCGATGGTTTTTGTGCCTGTCGGAACTTTCGAAACGACACATCTACGTCCAGAGCATCGCGGCTAAAGCCGCTCCTACAGGATCTTCGTTTGTCTGTGGGAGCGGCTTTAGCCGCGATGCTTTTGGGTTAGTCGTCTTGCGAAGTACGAATGTGCTTGGCGCGCTTTTCCAGTACCAGATAAACCACCACGGCCACGGCCAGCGGGATCAGGAAGTAGATGACCCGGTAGCCAATCAACGCCGCCACAATCGAGCCTTTGTCGACCTGGTGTTGCAGCAGGGCGATGAAGACGGCTTCCAGTACGCCCAGCCCAGCGGGGATGTGGGTAATCACGCCGGCGATGCTGCTGATGAGCAGAATGCCGAGGATGTCCCAGTACGAGACTTTGTCGGGCAGCAGGATGAAGATCATCGCCGCCATCAAGCCCCAGTTCAGCGTGCCGAGCACCACTTGGGCGCCGGCCATGCGCAGGCTGGGCAGGGTGATTTCCTGTTTGCCGAAATGCCAGTTGCGGCGTTTGCTGAATTTGCAGGCGAACAAGTACACCGCCGATGCTGCAAGCAAGGCGAAGCCGATCAGTTGCAGGGTGGATTCGCCGATTTTCCAATGTTCGGGCAGGTCCACCAGTCGCAGCGAAAAGACCCCACCTGCAAGCAAAATGTAGCCAAGCCAGTTGGTTAGCAGGCTGATGCTGATGACCTTGGTGATGGTCGGCACGTCCAGCCCCAGCCGCGAGTACAGCCGGTAGCGCATGGCGATGCCGCCGACCCAGGAGCTGAGGTTCAGGTTGAACGCGTAACACACGAACGTCACCGGAATGGTCTGCCGGGCCGGCAGCTTATGTTCCGTGTAGTGGCTGCCGATCAGGTCGAAGCAGCTGTACACCGCGTAACTCACGGCGCTGGCAAGCAGAGCCAGTAACAGCGTTTTCGCGCTGAAGGCGTGCAGCGCCGTTTTCACTTCCTGCCAGTTGAGGTTTTTCACCAGCAGGTAGAGCAACACAGGCACCAGGCAAAAGAAGAAAACATTGAGCAGCCGTTTGGCCCAGATTTTCCAGGCGGGTTGCGGCTTTTCCTGCTCGGCAGTGGCGGTATTGGCGCTCATCGGCTTTCCTCCGCCTTTAGGTTCATGTCGCTTTCCGGTTGTTGTTGCAGCGCGACGGCGTCCTTGACCACCAGGGGTTTCAGGCGCGGCGAATGCGCGGGCAGCCAGCCGGCAATCGCCGGGAAATGCCGCAAGAAGTGGAACGTTAAAAAGATGATGGGCGCGCGCCACCAGTAGCCGCGCATAACCCGTTCGAGGCTGATGCGTTTGCAACTGGCATTCGCCAGCTCGGTGAGGTGGTCGTGCAATTGCTGGTTGAAGCGGTGGTCGCGAATGATCAAGTTGGCTTCCAGATTGAGCGATAGGCTCAGCGGGTCGAGGTTGCTCGAGCCGACTGTTGCCCATTCGTGGTCCACCAACGCGACCTTGCCGTGCAAAGGCCGCTGGCAATATTCATGAATCACCACGCCATCACGCAGCAGGTAGTTGTAGAGCAGACGGGTGCACAGACGCACCACGGGCATGTCGGGCATGCCTTGCATGATCAGCGTCACTTTCACCCCACGCCGCGCTGCGTTGCGCAGTTCACGCAGCAGTCGATAGCCTGGAAAAAAGTAGGCGTTGGCGATCACCAGCCGGTAGTTGGCGGAGCGAATGGCGCTCATGTACGCCTGTTCGATGTCGTCCTGGTATTGCTCGTTGTCGCGCAGGCTCAGCTGCATGCGCACCGTGCCGCGAAAATGATTGGCGGGCGAGGGCGGTTGTTGCCCAGGGCGCTCGCCACGGCGCCAGGCGAGCAGTTCCAGCGCGGCGCGGTGAACGTCAGTAACAATCGGACCGCGCACTTGCACGGCGTAGTCTTGCTTGGCCATGGGGCCGAAGTCGGCAAGGTGGTCGGCGCAGAAGTTGATGCCGCCGATAAACGCGGTTTCAGCATCGACCACGACGATTTTGCGGTGCAGGCGGCGGAACAGGTTGGTGCGCATGCCGAGCACACGCGGGCGCGGGTCGAACATGTTCAACTTCACCCCGGCTTCGGTGAGCGCCGCCACGTAGGGCTTGCCGATGTCGGCGGTGCCATAGCCATCCACGGTCACCTCCACGTGCACGCCCCGTTTGGCCGCTGCGATCAACACGTCGCGAAGCTCTTCGCCGACCTTGTCTTCATAGATGATGAAGGTTTCCAGCAGCACTTCCTTGCGCGCGGCCTGAATGCTGGCAAACACGCGTGGGTAGAATTCCTCGCCATTAATTAGCAGCTGTACTTCATTTCCTTCACGCCACTCGTACTTCATAGGCGAACCTCCACGGCTAATGGCGCATGGTCGGACAAATGCGACCACGGCCTTGTCGACAACACCTGCGGCTCATGGCTTTGGGCGTTGCGGATATAAATTCGGTCCAGGCACAACAGCGGCCAGCGCGCCGGAAAACTGCGCGCAGGGGCGCCGTAGTGCTGCATAAACACTTCCTGCATGCCGGCGTTGGCCAGCACGGAATCGGCGCGCAAGCGCCAGTCGTTAAAGTCGCCGGCAACAATCACCGGCGCGTCTTTTGGCAGCGCATCGAGCAGCGTGCAGAGTAGTTCCAGCTGCTTCTGACGGTGGCCTTCGCGCAGGCCCAGGTGCACGCAAATGGCGTGCACTTCGCGGTGTCCTGGCACATCCAGCACGCTGTGCAACAGGCCACGTTGTTCATGCACACCTACGGACACGTCGAGGTTGTCGTGCCGCAGAATCGGGAATTTCGACAGCAGCGCATTGCCGTGGTCGCCGTCCGGGTAAACCGCGTTGCGGCCATAGGCAAATTGCGGCCACATGGCGTCGGCAAGAAATTCGTACTGCGGCGTCGGCGGCCAGTTGCTGTAGCGCTTGGCATGGGTTTGGTGGGTGCCGTGCACTTCCTGCAAGAACACCAGATCGGAATCCATGGTGCGCACCGCGTCGCGTAGCTCGGGCAAGATGAAGCGGCGGTTGAAGAAGGTGAAACCCTTGTGCATGTTCACGGTGAGAATGCGCACGCTGTGCACGGCGGGCCGCAGCTGATTCACGGGCAGAGGCACGGAGGTGACGGTGGTCATAACTCGATTCCTTGTGGTAATTCACCGGGTTTTGTCGCCAGCGCGGCGGCGAGGCCGAACGACTCCAGCAACTGGCGCGCATCAAACGGCGCGCGCACTTTGATGTCGTTGTCGAAGTAGCAATACACGTCGCGCGCGCCGCGCTTGGTTTTGCTGTCGGGGCTGATCAGGTGCGCGTCAGCGGGTTGTTTGCCGTGACTCCAGGCTTCGATGCGGTCGTGCCAGCGTTTTAGCGCGGGCGCTGAATAGCCGCTGGCGTAGAGCTTTTTGTCGCCATGCAGGCGCATGTAAACGAAGTCGCTGGTGATGTCTTCGGCGTACGGCCATTTCTTCGCGGCATCGGCCACCACGAGGGCGACGTTGTGTTTGCGCAGCAGGGCGATGTAGTCGTCGTTCACAAAGCTGTCGTGACGAATTTCCATGGCATGTCGCATCGGAAGCTTGCCAGGCCAGTCTTGATACCCCTCAACCTGACGGCGCTCGTCGCACCCGCTGGCGATTTTTTTCGCGGCGCGCCGCGTGGTCGGTAATTGCTGAAAAAATTCTTCAATCAGCACCGCGTCGTACTTGAACGTCGGCGGAAACTGCCAGAGCAGGGGCCCCAGGCGTGTGTCCAGCTGACCGAGACCGGAGGCGAAGAAGTTCGCCATGGGCTGTTCGATGTCGCGCAGGCGCTTGATGTGAGTGATCAGGCGCGGCGCCTTGATGCTGAAGACGAAATCGTCCGGCGTATCCGCTGCCCAGCCGCGATAGCGCTCAGGCGTTTGCAGGGCATAAAACGAGCCGTTGACCTCAATGCTGTTCACTGCCCGCGAAGCAAATTTGAGCTCCTTCTTCTGCACCAGCCCCTCTGGGTAGAATTCGCCGCGCCATGGCCCGTAACGCCAGCCGGATATCCCGATTCGAATGGCGGCCATTGTTCAGTCCGGGTTGTGCAGCGCGTGGGACACGGCGGTGTGGCTGATGGTTTCCTCATCGCCGCTGCTGACGCTGTGCTGCTTTTGCGGGTGCAACTCCACCTTGATCCAGCCGCTGGCGCGGCGATCAAACTGCTTGAACGCCTCGATGGCATCGTTCATGGGCTTGATCTGAGTGAGGATCGCCGCCGGGTCGATGCGCTTGCTGACCACCAGTTCGATCAACTTGGGGATGTACTTGCGGTGATGGCAGTTGCCCATGTTGATCGTGAGGTTTTTGTTCATGGCCGCGCCAATCGGGAAGCTGTTCATTTGCGGCGGGTAGACGCCAACAATCGATAACGTGCCGGCTTTGGCCAGCGCCGCCACCGCCCATTGCAACACTTGGCTGGGCGCGTCGCCGGGGTGCCAGTTGTCGCCGTCGGGGTGGGTGGTGGGGCTTACCGCGGCCATTTCTTCGCGGAACGCGCCTTCTTGCAGCGGCGAGCCGTGGTGGCAGCGCGAATGCTCGGCGTCAACGCCGACGGCGTCGATGGCGCGGTCCACGCCAATATCACCGGTAAGGCGAAGCAGGGTGGCGACCGGGTCTTCCTTGTCGAAATTAATGGTTTCGGCACCTTGCTCACGGGCCATGCGCAGACGGTCGTCGAGGTGATCGATGGCAAACACCCGAGCGGCGCCCAGCAGTTTCGCGCTGGCAATAGCGAACTGGCCGACCGGGCCGCAACCAAACACCGCGAAGGTGTCGCCGGGGGTGATTTCGGCCATCTCGGCACCGAAGTAGCCGGTGGGAAAAATATCGGAAAGCAGAATGGCCTGGTCGTCGCTGACTTCCATCGGCAATTTGATCAGACCGATGTTGGCGTGAGGAATGCGCGCCTTCTCAGCCTGCAAACCCTGGAACGGGCCTGTCGCTTGCGGGCCGCCAAAAAATGCCGTGCCGGCGGTTTTGCCGTTCGGGTTGGCGACGTCGCACTGGGCGTAATAACCGGCGCGGCAGTACGAACAGTTGCCGCAGGCGATGGTGGAGGGCACCACGACGCGGTCGCCAATCTGCAAATTGCGCACGTCGCTGCCCAGTTCCTCGACGATACCCACCGCTTCGTGGCCAAGAATGGTGCCCTTGACCATGCCGCTGAACGTGCCGCGTACAAAGTGCAAGTCGGTGCCGCAAATGGCCGAGGCCGTGATGCGGATGATGGCGTCGGTGGGCGCTTGAAGGGTCGGCTCCGGAACGTCGTCGAGGCGAATATCGCCGACGTCGTGAAACACCACGGCTTTCATGCTGTCTCCTCGCTGAATGGGGGTGGACGGAGCGGTGCCGGCGCGACAGCTGCGGTCGGGCGGCGTCCAGTACTAGTTCCGACTGGACGGCAGGAGCGGGGTTCAGGTTTTTTGGGCGAAAAAAAACCGCTTCAAGCGAAGCGGTTTTTGCTGGGCAGGTACGCGGGGTCAATATTCCCAGCGCAGCGTGGCGGTAACGCTGCGGGGCTCGCCGTACAAGTCGCTGTACACGCTGGTACTGGCGTAATACTCCTTGTCGAAGACGTTATCGACGTTAAGCGTGCCGGTGAAGTGCTCGTCGAATTTGTAGCGCGCGAGCACGTCGACCAGGGCGTAGCTTTCTTGTTTGGCGGTGACGGGGTTGTCCGGGCCGAATACGCCGATGTTGTCGTAGCTCGTCGCGCTTTCCCAACGTACCCCACCGCCTAATGTCAGACGGTTCAGCTCGCCCTGGAAGTTGTAGGTGGAAAACATCTTCACCGTGTTCTTCGGGAACCCAACGTTCACATCGACACCATCGGGGTAATAGCTGGTGACGTGGCTGTAGCCGGCCTGCACCTGCCATCCGGGGAGCACTTCGCCCGCCAATTCCACCTCAGCGCCTTTGACCTTGAGGTTGGTCGGGTTGACGTAGCTGTTGCCCAACTGATCGCCGAACTCAGTGGAAGCTGGGTAGTTGGATAGCTTGGTTTCGAACAGCGCAGCGGACAGGTTCAACTTGCCGCCGTAGTACTCGGCTTTACTGCCGATTTCGTAACTGTCGCCTTCAGCCGGATCGACGAACTTGCCCTCAATGGTTTGTGAGGTCTGCGGTTTGAAAATCTTCGTGTAGCTGGCGTACACCGAATAGGTGTCGTTGAGGTCGTACACCACGCCGGCGTAAGGAGTGACCTCGCCGGTTTCCTTGCGCTTGCCGTCATCGGGTGCGTATTCCACACCCGGATCCCAGTCGTATTGAGTGGATTGATCGAGTTTGAAGTAGCTCAAGCGCGAACCCAGGATCACCGACAAATCATCGGTTGGTTTCAAGCGCACTGCGGCGTAGGCGGCGGTGTTGCGTTGTTCATATTTAACCCGGCCTTCGCGCTCGATAGGTGGGCGAGCAATGTTCCCGTGCCAGTTGTAGACGTTGGGAATTGTAGGGTCCCAGGTGATTGTCGGGTCATAAAAGCGCCACAGCGGGTTGGCATCGACGTTGGCCCGGTATTTATTCGCGCTGACGCCAAACATCAACTCATGCTCGCGCCCGAGGAAGGAAAAAGGCCCGGTGGCATAGGCGTCAATGGCGTTTTGTTCGGGCTTGCTCGGCCACTTGGCGAAATACAGGCTCGTACCGGCGCCCGTTTCCTGATCGGGATAACCTTCACTACTAAACCAGCCGTATTCCACATCGTTGTCGTCGCGCGTGTTGGTATAGGCCACTTTCGCCAACCAATCGTTATCGAAACGGTGCTCATAGGTGGTGAAAATCGAGGTGCGTTTGCGGTCGGCATGGCTCCAGTCAGTAGCGGAGTTATAGTCCCGATCGAAGTCGGTCCGGTTGCCGTTGCTAAAGAACGCCGGGAAACCGAAGTAGCCGCAGGCGTTGCAGTTTTTCACCTGGTAATCGATGCCGAAGCTGACGGTATCGCGCTCGGTCAGGTCCGCTTCGAGAATGCCGTAGGCCACTTGCCGCTCGGTGCTTAGCCGGTCGGTGAACGAGTCGGCGGTTTGGTACGCGGCTACCATGCGGCCGCGCACGTTGCCGGTTTCAGTCAGCGGGCCGGAAACGTCTACTTCCGTGCGGTAGTTGTCCCACGAGCCGGCGCTGCCCTGAATAGATGCCTGGAATTCACGGGTTGGGCGCTTGCGAACCATGTTGATGGTGGCCGACGGATTGCCGGTGCCGCTGAGCAAACCGGTGGAGCCGCGCACGATCTCGACACGGTCGTAGACGGCCAAGTCGTTGTCCTGGCTTTTCATCTCCGGTTGGAACACGGTCGGGATGCCATCAACCTGAAAATTCTCGATCTTCAGCCCGCGGGAAAAAATACCCACTTCGTCGTCCGAGGAGTTGCTCTTCTTTTTAAACAGCACGCCCGGCGCCTCGGAAATAACGTTTTCCAGGCTGATCATGTTCTGGTCACGCATGCGTTGCTGGGTGATCACACTGACCGATTGCGGCGTCTCGCGAATCGACAGCGGCATCTTCGTCGCCGTGCTGGTAGCCGCCGTGGTGTACGAACCGGTGCCCTCAGTCGTTTCGCCCAGGCCATTGGAAACGATGGCGGTGGCGCCCAATTCCATGGCGCTCTGGTCGGCCTTGAGCAGCGTCACGCTGTTGCCGCGAATCTGGTAGCTGATGCCGGTGCCGCGCAGCAACACGTCCAGCGCGATCGCCGGTGCGAAGTTGCCTTTGACCGCCGCGCTCTTGCGATTGCCGACCAGGTCCGGGCTGTAAAGAATCTGCAGATTGCCTTGGCGACCCAGCTCTTGCAGGGCGCTGGAGAGTGACTGTGCTGGAATATCCAGCGCGACGTCCTGGGCCTGCACCATCGCCGCGTACGGGCTGGCGAGGAACAGACCCACGCTGCTGGCCAACAAAGACGGGCGCAAGGTGCGCTGAAGCATCAGCTTCATCCGTGGTGAAAGGTGCTTCGTGGAGGACATCATGATCTTCCGTGCATGTTGTTGAGTTAGGTTCGCATTTATAGGACGAGGCTGGGGGCGGAAACCGGAAAAATAATTTTCCGATTTCTGAACTTTTTTACTCAGGCGGGATGCGCAGCGGCCTGCAGCTGACCGTTTTGCAGGTGCACCACTTGGTCGGCGAGGTCGAAATAGCGGTCGTCGTGGGAGATCACGATGATGGTTTTGCCCAGGCGCTTCAGGTCGGGCAGCAGCTCGGTGTAGAAAATCTTGCGGAAGGCCGGGTCTTGGTCGGCGGCCCATTCATCAAACACCAGCACCGGCCGCCCATCGAGCCAGGCGTTCACCAGTGCCAGGCGCTTGCGCTGGCCGGTGGACAAATCGGTGGTGGTGAACGCCCCGTCGCGCACGCTGACCTTGTGAGCGATTTCCAGACGCTGCAAGTATTTGCCGGCATCGGCGGGCAGGGCGTGCTCGCCTTGAACCAGGTCGTCGAACAGGTAGTAGTCGGCAAAAATCGTGGTGAACAACTGGCGGTAATCGTCTCGTTCTTCAGCCGTTATCGCCTGGCCGTTAAGCAGCACCTCGCCTTGCTGCGGCGCGTATAAGCCGAGCAGCAGCTTGATCAGCGTGGTTTTGCCGCTGCCGTTGTCGCCGACGATAAACAGAATTTCGCCGGGCTCGACCCTGAGGTTGACCGGCCCAAGATGAAACGCCGCTGCGCCTTCTACGGCGGGAAAGGCATAGACCACATTGCGCAATTCGATGCCACGCAGGGGCGTGGGCGGGGCGGTTTGCGGGTTGTCCAGCAGCAAGTGCGGCTCCGGCGAGGAGAACAACCGCGACAGCTCGGCGATATGGCTGAACGCCACTTGGGCACGGCTGACAATGGGCAAGGTGGCGAGCAGGGTTTCCAGCGGGCCTTTCATATATAGCAGCACCAAGACGAAGCCGCTGATGACCGCGGCATCGTTGTTGAACCACAGGCTTTGCGTAGCAATGGCCAGGGCGATGACCACAAAAAACAGCATGGAACCGAAGGCTTTGGCGGTGACGAAAATGCTGATCGAGCGAATCTGTAAACGACAGATATGTTCAGCCGTTGCCTGCAACTGTTGGGTAAACATGCGCTGGCGGCGCGGCCGGTTGATGCGCAGTTCCTTGGCGCCTTCGGCCACGGCGCGGTAGTGCTTTTGCAGGTCGTCCTCGGCTTCGCGCGCCTGGTGAAAACCCTGCAACCCGAGCGACTGCGCAAAGAACTGCGCGGTGCAGCCGATCACGATGGCCACGGCGGTAATCAGGAACATCGGCCATGACAAATAGGCCAGGTAGCCCAGGCAGCCGAGGGTCACTGTAAAGGCAATGGCCAGCGGCGCGAAGGCAAAAGCGAAGTCGCTGACGGTATCGACGTCGTGGGTGAGCACCGGAATCAGCCGGTGGCTGCGAAAGCGCTCGATCTGCTCGATGGGCGCCGACAGCACCTT
The DNA here is from genome assembly GCF_979258585.1 of Pseudomonas sp. AC136. Taxonomy (NCBI): domain Bacteria; kingdom Pseudomonadati; phylum Pseudomonadota; class Gammaproteobacteria; order Pseudomonadales; family Pseudomonadaceae; genus Pseudomonas; species Pseudomonas sp. AC136. The sequence continues at coordinate 743,282 of NZ_OZ409865.1, read as the reverse complement.
GGCGCCTAGGTCTTTGCGCAGGCGGGCGATGATGTGTTGGCCGATGTAATTGGTGCCGATATCCGCCGCAATCGAGCTGGCCAGCGCCACCAGACAAAATCCAGCGAAGGCGATGACCACGCCTGTGCTCATACCGTTTTGCGCGTGCAGGCCATTGTTGATCGTTGCCAGTAACGCCGTGATGCTCAGGCCGCCGAGCACGCCCAACACCACGCAGGCTGTGGCCAACGGCCAGAACGGCTTGAGCAGCGTGAGCAGTTCGCGAATGGCGCTGGGGGCAGCTGGGGTGGGGGTGTTCATCGGCTTTTCCTGAAAGGGCGCGGGCGTGATCGCCTGAGGAAAAGACGGGTGGGGGGAGGGGAAATTTAGCGGGGAGGGTCGGCAGATTAGGAGACAGCTTGGCGTTCTTCTTTTTCAGGAATCGCGGCTAAAGCCGCTCCCACAGAAAAACAGAGCATCTGTGGGAGCGGCTTTAGCCGCGATGCTTTGCTTCTGCTTGGCGCCTACAGCTCCCGCGCCACCCGAAACCCCAACCAATCGCCACGCACATACGGCTCGCGATAATTCCTGTTTCCCGACCGCGAAAAGATCGGCGCCTCGGTCCAGTCGTTGCCGCGGATCATGTGATATTCGCAGCTGGCTTCCATCCACGCTCTGCCATCGCTCGGCGCGCCGACGTAGCCGTCGTGCATGCAATCGGCCACCCACTCGTACACGTTGCCGTGCATGTCATACACGCCGAAGGCATTGGCGGGGTAACTGCCGACCGGCGAGGTGTAGCTGAAGCCATCCGCCGGCCCGTAGGTGTTGGCGTGTTTGCTAATGCCATAGTCGGCACCTTCATCAAACGGGAACGGGAATGGCCCGGCAGAACCGGCCCGTGCGGCGTATTCACGCTCGGCTTCGCTGAGCATGCGGTAGTGCTTGCCGGTCTGTTTCGACAGCCAGGCGACATAGGCTTTTACATCGTCGTAGCTCATGCATACCGCCGGCTGCGTGGGGCCTTGCGGGTAGCGGGGTTTGCTTGCCACGCATTCACGGCCAGGACGCTCGTCCCCGTCGGCGATGGTCACGTTTGCCTGTTTGACATAGGCGTCCCACTCGCCCGCCGTTATTTGGAAATGGCTGATGGCGAACGGTTTGGCGAAGGTGACGGGGTTCAGCGGGCCTTCATCGGGCTGGCGGCCCACTTCGTTTTCTGGGGTGCCCATAGTGAACGTGCCGGCAGGCAGTACGACCATCTGCGGGCAGTCTTTGCAGTCGCGAAATACACTGCCCGCAGCGTGTGTGTCGGCAGCATTCGCAGGCGGTGCGATCAGCAGCAGCGCGGCAATAAGCAGGGTTTTCATAAACGATTTCTCATAGCTGTTGGGTCAGCAAATTGATGGCGCGATCGATGTCCGCCTCGGTGTTGAGCAGGCTGGGCGCCATGCGTACTACGGGGCCGATATCGCGGTTAACGGCGTCGACGATTACGCCATTGCGGGTGAGGTAGGCGGCAATCGCGTCTTCATCCACCAGCGGCGTTTTGAAAAAGGTGAAACCGGAGGAAAACTGCGGGCTTTCAGGGGTGACCAATTGCACGCCCTTGACCGTTTTTATTCGCTGTTTCAGGTAGGTGTTAAGGCCATGAATGCGCGCTTGCACGTCCGCCTTGCCCAATAAAAGGTGCAGCTCGAAGGCTTTGCCCAAGGCCCAGCGGTGTTCAAAACTGTGATAGCCGCCCGGCGACATCACCGAACCAAAGGTGTCGTCGGCGCGCGAAAAACTGCCGACCGTGGGCGTCATGTTGGCCATGGTCGGCGTGGCCGAGCAGATGATGCCGGTGCCGCGCGGTCCGAACAGCCACTTGTGCGCACCGGCAATCAGGTAGTCGCAATTCAGGTCGGCGAAGGTGACATTTTCGATGCCGAAACCATGAACGCCATCGACACACAACAGCAGTCGATCCGCTTCGTCACGGCCCTGGTTATGTTCGCGCACCATCTTGCCAATTTCGCCAATCGGCAACTTCACTCCGCTGCCCGATTGAACCCAGGTAAGCGCCAACACGCGGGTGTTCGGGCGCAGTTCGCTTTTTATACGCTGCACAATCTGCTCGGTTGAAATGCCCTGCGGCTCGTCGAACAAGCGAATTTCACGCATCTGCGTGTTTTCTCGCTGCTTGCGAAACCGCATGGCGGCGTAGGCTGAGCTGTGTTCGTGTTCGGTGGTCAGCAGTTCCTGGTCCGGGCGAATGTGGATACCGGCATAGATCAGCGCCAGGCCTTCGGTGGTGCTGCCGGTGAGGGCGATTTGCGCGGGCGTGACGTTGAGGTAATTGGCTGCCCAGTTGCGCGCGTTGTCCTCGTGTTTCCAGATGGCTTCGCTTTCGTAATCCACGGCAGCGGCGGGGTTGCGGTCCAGCTCGGCGCGAAACTGGGCGATGGCATCGCGCACCGGTTTCGGGTGCGAGGTGAGCAGAAACGTCGAGAAGTGCGCCAGGCTGTAATCGAGTGGGAACAGGGCGCGCAGTTGCTGCCATTTCTCGGCGGCATTGCTGCTGAAGGCGAGCGCCGACGAGTCGTCGGCAAAGACCGGGGCGCCCATGGGCAAGGCTGCGGCCAGTAAACCGGCCTGTTTGAGAAACGTGCGGCGATCAGTCATGGAGCTCCCGTTTGGCGGCGTTTTACTGTGGCAGAGGCTTTAGCCTCGATTCCTGGAAACGCGGTGGTAATCAGCGGGTGGCGCTGGCTTGGGTCTGTTCCCAGACGCGCAGAAAATTGCCGCCCCAGAGCTTGGCAATGTCGGCATCGGAGTAGCCGCGATTGAGCAGTTCGGCGGTGACGTTGCGGGTGTCGCCGACATCGTGCCAGCCGTCCAGGCCGCCGCCGTCGTTGAAGTCCGAGGCGATGCCGACGTGGTCGATGCCGATTTTCTTTACCGTATAGTCGATGGCATCGCCGTACTCTTTCAGGCCCGCCAGCGGCTCTTCTTCAAGAATTTTGTACAGCGCGCCGGCGTATTCACCGAAGCGCGCTTCGGGCCAGGTGGCGATCACCGGGTCGCCCGGCATTAACGCGTTGTTCAGGCCTTGCAGTGGCCGCAAGTCGAACTGCGCGCGCAGGGCGTTGAGCTTGTTCAGCGTCGGTTGGCTGAGGGGGCGCAAATAAGCGGGGAAGCCGACGACTTGCACCACGCCGCCGCTGTTTTTGATCAGCTGCAATTCGTGGTCGCTGAGGTTGCGTGGAATGTCGACGAAGGCGCGGGGCACGGAGTGCGAAGCCACCAGCGGCGTGCGGCTTAGGCGGGCAACGTCTTCCAGTGCGAGAGTCGACATTTGCGACACGTCGATGATCACGCCCAGCTCGTTCAATCGCGCCACCGCTTGTTCGCCCAGGGCCGACAAACCACCGAGTGCATCGGCGCGGTCGTTGAAGAACGGCAGCGGCCGCGAAGAGTCTGCCCAGCTGTTATTGCCAACGTAGCTAAAACCGAACATGCGCATGCCGCGCGCGGCCCAGGTGTCGAGCAGGCTGAGGTCGTCACCCAGCGGGTAAGCGTTGAGCATACTGATAAAGATGGCGAACTTGCCCTCGTTGGCCAGGCGGCGGTAGTCGGCGGGCGTGTAGGCGATGCCGACCTGATTGGGAAAGTCGCGAACCATGCCGGTGATGATGGTGTAGCGCAGCTCTTGTTGATGGCGCGCTTCATCGACAAAAGCCGGGGTAGGGCGGTGCGGTGCGTTCGGGCCGTTCCAGATTTCTGGCCAGCCGAACACGGTAAGTGCCGCGCCGGACAATCGCCCGCGCGCCGCCTTGATCAGGTCGAAGCGGCCGTCGCCGTCTTTATCCGCTTCGTTGCCTTCGGTGCCGAAATCCACCGGCACGGTGATGTGGCTATCGAACGACACAATGCGTTCTTGCAGCGCGTTGGCGCGGCGCATCAGCTCGGCTGAATACGGCGGTGCGGGACGCACAAAAAAGTACCAGGCCGCCGCGCCAACCACCGCGAGCACCAGTAAAAGCGAGACAACCAGCAAGGTACGACGGGTGTTTTTCATGCTCGAACCAACGGCTAAAGGTGTGCTGTTGGGAGGAACGAGCCGGGCGCCGGAAAATTTAGCGGACGAGGTGCACCGCACCGCTAAATTTCTTGGCGCAGCAGACGTTCTAGCTGGATCAGGTCTGGATTGATGAGTGCGCGATGAGGTTTTCCCGACGAGGCTTTATGGCTGGGCTGGTGGTCACCGGCGCGGCCATTCCCGCCGTGCTTTACGCGCGCCGCGAGCGTGATTTCGACGACCCCTTGCAGCCGGGGCAGCGCCTGACGCCGGACGAGGCCACAGTGGAATCGGCAGCGCCGCCGCTCGCGCGGTTCGCTGATCAGTTGCGGGGTATCTGGGATATCCGCTTTAGCGGCGCGGACCGTCAGATGCTGGGTTTGGCGCAGAGCGTGGAACTGCTGCTGGACGTAGGCCCCAGCGGGCGGGCGGTGCGAGGTTATTTGGGGTTGCCAAGCACCTTGCGTAGCGACAAACCGGCCGAATACCGGGTGCAAGGCGACCTTACCGGGATGCCTGAAGGGCAATTGCGTTGGCGCTTGCTGGGTGATAACGGGGTGCCGCGCTACGAATTCACTGCGCTGTTGGACGAGGTGTGGGGCGGGTGGAGCGATGCCGGTAGTGCCTCGTTGAATGGTTCGATACGCGATTTGCAGCGGCCTTTGGCCTTGCCGGAACAGGCTTGCCAATTCGTCGCCATCAAACGCGCGTTCCCCGAGGCCCGGGAGCGAACGCCGTTGGCGCCTGCGCTACTGAGCTGGCTGGTGTCGCCGCAACACCGTTTGTTTCATCAGCTGTGGCATGCGAGCCGTGATAAATGGCGACGCCTGGACGACGACAAACGCAACGCCCTGCGCGGCCTGGGCTGGCAGCCCGGCCCGCGTGACGCTGAGCGGGGCGCTCGAGGCCGACGTAAACACCTGAACGGCTCGGGCGAGGATTTTCTGTTTATGCACCGCCATATGCTCGGCCGCGCCCGGGCATTGCAGCCCGACTTACCGACCTGGCAGGAACTGCCACAGCCGCCGGTATTTATCGAGCGCGACCGCCAGGGTTTTATCCGTTACTACGACAACCACGACGGCAACTCGGTACCGCCAGCCTGGGTAGCCAGTGACGACGAAGAACTCAGTCAGTGGCTCGCCCAGATCAAGGCCCACGACACCCACTACAGCAACTTTCAAGTTTGGGAATCGCAGTACAAGGACCCCCAATACCTCAGTCGCCTGACGCTCGCCCAGTTCGGTTCCGAGGTGGAGTTGAATATTCACGACTGGCTGCATATGCGCTGGGCCACGGTGACCCGAGACCCGTCCAACGGCATGCCCATAACCGGGGATCGCGAGCAATCCGATTACGCCCCGCGTTGGTTTCGTGCCGAGAACGATTTTCTCGGCGACCCGTTTTCCTCCCACATCAACCCGGTGTTCTGGCGCTTTCATGCCTGGCTGGATGCGCGGGTTGAAGACTGGTTCCAGGCGCATGAGCGCCACCATCCCGGCGAGGTGCTGCGTCGCGAAGTGAACGGCGTGAACTGGTTTGCCCCGGGGCGCTGGGTCGAGGTGGCCGACCCGTGGCTCGGCCCGCTGACCCACGGCTGCGGGCCGACCGAGCAAGGTGCTGCGGCGTTTGAAAGCCAGGCGGCGGAGATGGAGGTGGAAGTGATGAAGCTGGCGCTGCGGATCGCGCTCAGTGGCGAAGACGAGGTGCCGCAGCTGCTCAAACGCAGCCCGAGACGGCCCTGGTATGCACGGAATTTGAAGGTGGTTTAAAGCGTTTCAGCTCGATCAGCTCTCCTATAGGAACGGCTTTAGCCGCGATGCTCTTGATGTTTTCGTTTGCAGGAATCGCGGCTAAAGCCGCTCCCACAGTTTTGGAGCCTCGCCGCACCTCTTCTGTAGGAGCGGCTTTAGCCGCGATGCTTTTATATCTTTCGCCCCGCCATATGCCGCAAGTACGCAATTAATTGCTGCAACGCCTGGTCGCTGATGACCTCGGGTCCGAAGCCCGGCATTTTGCCTTGAGGCCAACGCCGCAGGCTTTGCGGGTCGCGAATGTAGCGTGCGAGAAAACCGTCGGCGAAATATTCGGTGGGGTTGTGCGGCACGTTCAGGTCTGGCCCGAACTGAGCGTCGCCGGCGCCGTTGAGGCGGTGGCAGGCGAGGCAGTTTTTCTGGAATTGAGCGAATCCGGCTTGCACCTCGGCACTGGCATCGTTTGCCGGTAACAAAGCGGGGAAGCGATCCGCGACTGCCGTTAAACGGCTGATTTTGGCAATCTGAAACGGCCACTGTTCCGGGCCGATGTGGTTGGCTTCAGGCTGGCTCCACACCAGATAAAACGGCCCGGCGCTTGGCTTGCCGCTGGCCAGCGGCGGCCAGGGCGCTGTTGGATCTTCAATTGCCAGCCACGCGCGGCTGACGGTGTTTTGCAGCAGTGGCGCGGCGGGGATTTCGGCGGCAAAACCATCGAGCGCCACCACTTGCAGGTGGTCGCTGCTTTCCACGCCGGTTAGCAACGCGGCGAGCGGGACGGCGCGATAGCGCATGGTGCGCTTGTACGCCACGTCGTTTTGAATCTCGATGGCCTGGACCTGCGGATGCTTGAGCAACGCCTCGGTGCTCAGCGTCTGGGCGCCGGCGGGCAGGGCCAGGGTCAGGTCAGCCGCCAGCGCGGGTAGGCCGAGCATTAACAACAAGCCAACGAGTATCGCGCGCATGCCACCGCTCCAGTTCCTAAAGCGGCGATTGTAGTGGCTGGATGCGCAACGTGCAGAGCGAGTCAGAAACAACCCGCATACGCAGCGCAATGGGCGTCAGCTGATCAGCCGCGTGAGATTGGGCAGAATCAGAACGACAGCGGTGGCAAAAAGGATCCATCCGGCTTGGCGGACTTTTGGTTGTTTCAACATGGCGGTCGGCCTTTGTTCTTGTTGGCATCGCGCGGTCCGAAAACGCACCCGCTTGCCTTGGCTGAATTGATAAACCGCTCCGGCAAAACCCGGCAGCGGCGCCCTAGCGCTATGAACAGTAGCTTTGTAGACAATAGGGGGCACGTCACTGGCGGCTTAGAACGCTTGGTATTTAGAAACGCCGGGCTTGTGCGCCTGGGTTATGGCGCTGGTTGATATCAGGTAACGAGGCTTGTTCCAGACACGTCGCAACCCAGCGCTGCCTGCAGTGGATCAAACGACCGTTCGTCTGAGCATCGCGGTCAATGGCCCTGAGCATTTCGGTCATTGAGCCTGGGGCCTGTGGCGTTAAGGTGGAGCGGCATACAACAACAGGCTCGTTGCGCCCTGTGCGCGATGCCGATAGCCAGCCCTTCAGCAGAAGGCCAGAGGATGTCATGACCGAAGCATTCATTTTCGACGCGGTGCGTACGCCGCGTGGCAAGGGTAAAAAGGACGGCGCTTTGCATAGCGTCAAACCCGTCAACCTCATCGCCGGGTTGCTCACTGCGCTGCAAACGCGCAACAACCTCGATACCAGTCAGGTGGATGACATCGTGCTGGGCTGCGTAACGCCCGTGGGCGATCAGGGCGCGGACATCGCTAAAACCGCGCCGATGGTGGCCAAGTGGGACGTCAGCGTTTCTGGCGTGCAGATCAACCGGTTCTGCGCTTCGGGTCTGGAAGCGGTAAACCTCGGCGCCATGAAAGTGCGCTCGGGCTTTGAAGACCTGGTCGTAGTCGGCGGCGTTGAATCGATGTCGCGCGTGCCCATGGGCTCGGATGGCGGCGCCTGGGTCATGGACCCGGAAACCAACCTCAGCACCAGCTTCGTACCGCAGGGCATCGGTGCCGATTTGATCGCCACCTTAGAAGGTTTCAGCCGCACGGATGTCGACGCGTTTGCCCTGCGCTCGCAGCAAAAAGCGGCACGCGCCAGCGCTGATGGCTCGTTTAACAAGTCGCTGATTCCGGTCACTGACCAGAACGGCATCGTGCTTTTGGACCACGACGAGTTCATCCGCGGCGATTCCACCCTTGAAGGCCTCGGCGCGCTCAAGCCGAGCTTCGAAATGATGGGCCAGATGGGCTTTGACGCCACGGCCATCCGCCAATACAGCCATGTTGAACGCATCAACCACGTGCACACACCGGGCAATAGCTCGGGCATCGTCGATGGCGCGGCGGTGATGTTGATTGGCTCGCAGGCCAAAGGCAAAGAGCTTGGCCTGAAGCCACGGGCGCGCATCGTGGCGACCGCCGTCACCAGCACCGATCCGACCATCATGCTCACCGGCCCAGCGCCGGCTACGCGCAAAGTGCTGGCCAAAGCCGGCCTGAGCGTTGATGACATCGACCTGTTTGAAGTCAACGAGGCGTTCGCCTCGGTGGTGATGAAATTCATGAAAGACATGGGCGTCAGCGAAGAGAAGGTCAACGTCAACGGCGGCTCCATCGCCATGGGCCATCCGCTGGGCGCAACCGGCTGCGCGATCCTCGGCACACTGCTGGACGAGCTGGAAAAACGCAATTTGCGTTACGGCCTCGCCACCTTGTGTGTCGGCGGTGGCATGGGCATCGCCACGATCATCGAACGCATCTAAGGAGCTTTCAGACGCTATTGCGCGTTCTCAGCCGGCCTTCGACTTGCCTGCTCAGTTCGCTGCGCCTCTGAACGGCTTCCCCACTCTCGGGGTAGGAAAAGAAATGACTGACGCCATCCGTTATGAAAAAGGCCAGGACAATATCGTCGTTCTGACCATCGATATGCCCGGCCAAAGTGCCAACACCATGAACGCCGATTACCGTGAGGCCATGGCCGCCACCGTGGCCCGACTGGAAGCCGAGAAGGCCGATATCGCCGGGGTGATCGTTACCTCGGCGAAGAAAACCTTCTTCGCGGGCGGCGACCTAAATGAGTTGGTGAAAGTCACCAAGGCCGACGCTGCATCGTTCTACCAGATGATCCTCAACATCAAAGGCCAACTGCGGCGCCTGGAAACCCTGGGCAAACCGGTGGTGGCGGCAATTAACGGCGCCGCGTTGGGCGGCGGTTGGGAAATTTGCCTGGCCTGTCATCACCGCATCGCGCTGGACAGCAGCAGCGTGCAGTTGGGCCTGCCGGAAGTAACGCTCGGCCTATTGCCAGGCGGCGGCGGGGTGGTGCGTATGGTGCGCATCCTCGGGCTGGAGAAAGCGCTGCCGTACTTGGCCGAAGGCAAAAAAGTTCGGCCGGCCGAAGCGCTAAAAGCCGGGTTGATTCACGACCTCGCCAGCGACCGCGACGACATGCTCGCCAAGGCGCGCGCCTGGATCGCCGCCAATCCAAACGCCGTGCAGCCTTGGGATGTGAAAGGCTACAAAATTCCGGGCGGCACGCCGTCGAGCCCCAACGTGGCGCAAATGCTCGCCATCGCGCCCTCGGTGCTGCGCGACAAAACCAAAGGCTGCTTCCCGGCACCGGAAAAAATCATGTGCGCTGCGGTGGAAGGCGCGCAGGTCGATTTCGACACCGCGCAGCTCATTGAAGCGCGCTATTTCACCGAACTGACCACCGGCCAGGTGGCGAAAAACATGATCGGCACGTTCTGGTTTCAGCTCAATGAAATCAACGCCGGTGGCTCGCGGCCCAAGGGTCAACCGGCCTACGTCACGCAAAAAGTCGGTGTGCTGGGCGCGGGCATGATGGGTGCTGGCATCGCCTATGTGTCGGCGGTGGCGGGCGTCGAGGTGGTGCTTAAAGATGTATCGCTGGAAGCGGCCCAGAAAGGCAAAAGCTACTCGGCCACCTTGTTGGATAAAAAGGTCGGACGTGGGCAAATGACCGCAGAAAAACGCGACGCCATTCTGGCTCGCATCACAGCGTCTGCCGACGAAGCGGACTTCAGTGGCTGCGATTTGATCATCGAAGCCGTGTTCGAAGACCGTGACCTGAAAGCCAAAGTGACGGCCGCCGCTGAACGTCATGCCCTGGCGGATGCTGTGATTGCTTCCAACACATCCACCTTGCCGATCACAGGCCTGGCGAAAGCGGTGGAGAAACAGGACAAGTTTATCGGCCTGCATTTCTTCAGCCCGGTGGACAAGATGCCGTTGGTGGAAATCATCAAAGGCGCGCATACCAGCGACGAAACCCTGGCGCGCGGCTTCGACTACGTTATGCAGATCAACAAAACGCCTATCGTGGTTACCGACAGCCGCGGCTTCTTTACCTCGCGGGTGTTTGGCACTTTCACCAATGAAGGCCTCGCCATGCTGGGCGAAGGCGTGAACGCGGCGATGATCGAAACCGAAGCGCGTAAAGCCGGTATGCCGGTCGGTCCGTTGGCCATCAGCGATGAAGTGTCGATGAGCCTGATGAACCACATTCGCCAACAAACCGTTAAGGATCTGGCGACCGAGGGCAAACAGATTCCTGAGCACCCTGCGTTCGCGGTGGTGGACCTGATGCTCAACGAATACAAACGTCCTGGCAAAGCAGCAGGCGGTGGTTTCTACGAATACCCTGCCGGCGGCAAGAAATTTCTCTGGCCGGAACTCAAGGGCCGTTTCGAGAAGGCGGACGCGCAGATTTCCCAAGACGATGTTCGCGACCGCATTTTGTTTATTCAGGCCATCGAAACCGTTCGCTGCGTCGAAGAGGGCGTTTTGCTTTCGACGGCTGATGCCAACATCGGCTCCATCTTCGGCATAGGCTTTGCGGCCTGGACCGGCGGTGCCTTGCAGTTCATCAACCAATACGGGCTGCAAGATTTCGTCGCGCGGGCTCAGTACTTGGCTGAACAGTACGGCGACCGCTTCCTGCCGCCTGCGCTGCTACTGGAAAAAGCTGCGAACGGTCAGACGTTCTAACCGCGCCTGCAACAAGCCTCCGCAGACTTCCTGCGAGAGGCTTGTTTGCGACCTCAAATCTGCAAGCGCTTGGCCATCTCCGACGTCGCTCCCCAGCCCAGCTTTTCATACACCGGCTTACCGGCCTGCGTGGCATGAAGCACGGCGAAGCCGACACCGCGCCGGGCAAATTCTGCTTCCGCCAGTTTCATCAACGAAGAGGCGAGCCCTTGCCGTCGATAGGGCTGTTCGACGTACACGTTTAGGACGTAACCGCGTGACGCGTCCGTTGGGTGAGCAGGGTGCGGCGGCCATTCGATGGTCATCAAGCCCACGGCGGCGGCTGGCGTTTCGTTATCCATCAGCACGAAGCCGTAATAGCGACCATCCCGCAAACGGGTTTTCAGCCATGGACGGAAATTTTCAGTCATTACCCTGAGCTGTTCGGCGTTGCCATCGGCTTCAAGAAACATGCGCTCACGGTGGTTGCAGATAAGCGCGAGGTCATCCGGCACCACGCGCCTTACTCGAAAATGGGGGATGTGTATGTTGCCGGGAATATCGTCCATCGCGTGCTCCAAAGGCTCGTTAGCAGGAGTGCTGCGATCCTAACGGGGCTGTTGTCAGCTACGACAGACTCAATTCGCCAGCAAATTCGCCATACACCCAAGCCCGTTCTTAGCTAGCCAGCGCGCCAGCGTTCAGACGCCGCTGCTCTTTGCTGACATTAACGCGCATCGCGGTTTGGGAAATATCGATGAGGCTCTGCGCGAGGGTGTAAATACCCCGGGACTGCATCCAGGTGAGGATGTCGGACAGGTGCCAGATGGACGCAGCGCCTTCATGGATGGGGGGAGGAAATGAGTCGGCGTTGGTGATCATCAACTTGCGCATGTTCTGGCGAGTCATGCCGACCAGCGCGGCTACGTCGGTGAGGCCAACCATATCCGGCGTCGCTTCAATGAGGGTAGCGTCTGGCAGAACGCTGCGCACGTTGTCCATTGCGCTGAGAATGGCTTCTTCGGCGCAAGCGGCTTCTCGGGTAAACGCCAGGGCAATGCGGCCGGGTTGGCCGATGCCGATCAGGGCATCGTCGCAACCTGCTTCAGCAAGACGGCCGACCAGTTCGTCCATGTCGTGCTCGTTCGGGTTCAGCAGGTATCTGAGGGTAAAGATGTAGTCCATGTTTTTACTCCGCATTGGCCGATTTCTTCGACGCTGATTGCCCACTAAGCGTGGTGCAGTTATTAACGACCCGGCGTATGGCATTGGCGAAATTGCCAGGGTTCTTGGGAGTGCTCCATATACTGGTGATACAGAATTCGCCGCATCTACAGTCGCTATCATTGGAAGGACAATACATTTTCCCCCAGCAATGACTGCCGCCTTGCGTTATTCGCCAGCCTTGGGACTCGGCGTATTTAAGGGCGTTCTCAACTTCCTTTTTCGTATGTGCTGCACGGGTCATCCAATGAACCTCAGTCTCTAATCAATGCGTAAAGTTGTCAACTGACAACTTGCTAAGGAGTGACGCCGCTCATTCGGCGCCTGTGCCCATAGTGCGGAGAAAAGTCGCTTCTATTGGAGCCTCTTACAGGCGCGCGCTCCGACGCTGCGCCAGCGTCGAGGCCCGGAAAGACAGGCTTGGAAGTCTTGCAGCCCAGACACCTAGAGGCTTTGCAGCGGGTTTAGGGCGAGGGTGGGTTTAGCACTTCAGCGTCATCGGCAGCGATTCGTCTGGCAGGCTTTTAGGCATCAGCCTATGACGGGCAGAGCCCGGTTTAAGTGCGGCCAATGGTCGGCAGCCCAAGCGCAAGGCTTGCATGCCAGAACGCTCCTGAACTACTGTATGAATAATCAGTATTAGGGCGTGAATCATGCAACTCATTGCCAAGCTCGGCATTCTCGCGGATGCCGCCAAGTACGACGCATCGTGCGCCAGCAGTGGTGCGCCCAAGCGCAGCTCCAAAGACCGCGACGGGCTAGGCGCCACCAATGGCATGGGCATTTGCCACAGCTTCACGCCGGACGGCCGCTGCGTTTCGTTGCTCAAGGTACTGCTCACCAATTTCTGTTTATACGACTGCCAGTACTGCGTTAACCGTCGCTCCAGCAACGTGCCCAGAGCGCGGTTTACGCCGGAAGAAGTGGTGCGCCTGACCCTGGATTTCTATCGGCGCAACTGCATCAGCGGGCTGTTTCTGAGCTCGGGCATTATTCGCTCGGCTGACTACACCATGGAGCAGCTGATTCGTGTGGCGCGCTTGTTGCGCGAGGAGCATGAGTTTCGCGGCTACATTCACCTCAAAACCATTCCGGATGCTGACCCGCTGTTGATTGAGGAAGCGGGGCGGCTGGCCGATCGCTTGAGCGTGAATATTGAATTGCCCACTGATGCGAGCCTGGAATTACTGGCGCCGGAAAAACGCGCCAGCACCATTCGTGATGCCATGGGCACCATTTATCAGGGGCAACAAGCGGTCGCGGGCGAAGCCCGGGCGCCGCGATTCACGCCGGCAGGGCAGAGTACTCAGATGATTGTCGGCGCCGATGCCACCGATGACCGCACGATTCTGCACAACGCCGAATCGCTGTATCAGGGCTTCGCCCTCAAGCGCGTGTATTACTCGGCCTTTAGCCCGATTCCCGACAGCCCGGCCAGCGTGCCCCACGCTGCGCCGCCGCTGTTACGTGAACATCGCCTGTATCAGGCCGATTTTCTAATGCGCGGCTACGGCTACAACGCCGGGGAACTGCTTAAAGAAGGCGGCAATCTGGCCTTGGATATCGACCCGAAATTGGCCTGGGCGCTGGCCAATCGTGAGGTGTTTCCCCTGGACGTAAACCGCGCTGAGCCGGCGCTGTTGGCGCGCATTCCCGGCATTGGTCTGCGCAGTGTGCAGCGGCTGGTGGCGCTTCGCCGCGAACGACGAATTCGCTACGACGACTTGGTGCAAATGCGTTGTGTGCTAGACAAAGCCCGGCCCTTCATCGTGACCAGCGATTACCGGCCCGCAGACGCTGGCGTGCGCAGCGGGCTATTGCGCGAACGGTTACGCGAGCCGCAAGCGCCACTGCAAATGGGGCTCTGGGGATGATTGCGCTCGATTGCGACAACCACTTCGATACCTGGCGCGAGCAGGCCCGCATGCTGCTCAGCCATAGCGTGGATCCGGCGGACGTGGTCTGGGCGCAAGGTCTGATGCACGACCTGCTGGCGCAACCGACGCCACTGCCAGCCGAGCGCGGGCCGTTTCGGCCGCGCATTCCGGCGGAGCTGCTGACACAACTGGAACAGGCCGGTCGCTATCGTGGCGACCAACGCTGGAGCTTGCTTTATGAGGTGCTGTGGCGCGTGGCCCATGGTGATCGCACCGCCATGCTGGCCGGTGATCGTTTAGGCAGCGAATTGCAGCGGCGTATCCGGCAGGTCAGCCGCGAAGCTCACCACTTGCACGCATTCCTTCGCTTCATTCCGGTGCCGCCTGCGCTCGTTGAGCACCTGCAATTGGACTGGGTAGCCTTCCATGAACCGGCCCATGACATTCTCGAAAGTGCCAGCGGGCATTTTGCCGATCGCCTCGGGCGCGAACGCTGGTTGATCGCCACGCCCGAAGACGGCATTCGTTACGACGGCCACACTCTGGACTATCGCAAGCATTGCCCCGAGCAGTGGCGCCAATGGGCGCAACACGCTGAAGATCCCGATGCCGAGTTGTGGCGCACCTACTACCGGCACATTTTCAACCCGGCCCGGATAAACCCCACCGTTATGGCCCAGCACATGCCGGGGCGATTCTGGCGACATTTATCCGAAGGGCCACTGATTCCTCAGTTGATCGGCCAGGCGCGCCAAGGCAAGCAGCGCGACGGGCAGGCGCAGGAAGTCAGCCGCCAGGAAGGAAAACGGATTGCGGGAAAACCAGTTGGTCGGGGAACGTCGCTGTAGAGATTTGCCGCTGTTTTCAGCGGGCGAACAGATAACCAAGACCGCCCACTGCCAACCCCACAAGGCTCACGATGAGCACCGGCTTTGAGGTAAGCCAACGAATGAGCCGCTGATTGTGTTCCTGGCGAAGCCTTTGCAATACGATCGCCGCTTCAGGATGAATGTCAGCCATAAATTCGTGGCTGGTGTAGAGCAGATGCCGTCCTTGATCCATTTCGACCGTGAGGAAACAGACGATGGCGAACGCGGCTGAACCGTCAGGGAACACCCCCACGTTTAAAACCTGACAGTCGACGCCGTATCTACGTAGCGCCGAATTGACGTACTCAGCCATCGATTCTTCTTTGAATTCCATCAACACAAACATCTGCATTCCTTCGCTTCGGGCTTGCCAGCGCTGCCCCTTAATCGTTGTGTGCTTCGCAATGAAGCCGTTTTCCACCCAGAATTCCTGCGCACCTACGCTGTCACTAGCCCATCACACTCGAGCCTTTATTGGAGGTTAATCATGGCGTCTTTCACGGGAGGGTGCGTGTGCGGCAACGTGCGGTTTGTAGCGAACGGGCAGCCGTATCGGGTGGGATTGTGCCACTGCTTGGACTGCCGCAAATACCACGGCGCGTTGTTCCATGCCTCGGCGATTTTCGCTCAAGAGGCGGTGGCGATTGAAGGCGAAACCGCGAGCTATGGGGAACGGTTTTTCTGCCCGCGTTGTGGCTCGTCGGTGTTCAACCGCAGCGGCGATGACGTGGAGGTGAACCTCGGTGCGCTGGACGCGCCGGATCAGTTCACGCCCACCTACGAAAGCTGGACGCTGCGTCGCGAAGCGTGGCTTCCGGCGTTCAAGTTGGCGCACCACTACGAGCGCGGTCGCGAAGGCACGGGGCGTTCGGAAACGTAGCGAATCAATGAGCGGCGCGCCATTCTCGGACCAGGGTTTCCACCAACTCTGCCGCTGGTAATGCCCGAGCAAGCGGCGCACCTTGACCGGCCCACTGCACGGCGAAGTCGCCATTACCTTGTGCGGCTGCAGCGGCTACCAGCGCTTTTGCGGCGTCGTAAGCGATGGGGTAGTCAGGCGGCGTGCCGCGGTCCAGTTCAGTGAATAACCGGTTGACCATGCCACGCGCTGGGCGTCCGGAAATGGCGGCGCTGATGCGTGTCTGATGCGCGCGCGGGCCGACCAGGGCTTCGCGGTAGGCAGCGTTCGCGGCCGATTCCGGGCACAGAATAAAGGCGGTGCCCAGCTGCACGCCCTCGGCGCCAAGTGCAAGGGCGGCGGCGATGCCGTTGCCGTCCATGATTCCCCCTGCGGCGATCACCGGCAGTGAGCTGGCGCGGACGATCAGGGAAACCAGTGCAAAGGTGCCGAGCAGGCAATCTTCGCCTGGCTCGAACACGCCCCGATGACCGCCGGCTTCGACCCCTTGGGCGACCAACGCATCAACGCCAGCGGCTTCAGCCAGTTGCGCCTCTGCCGGGCTGGTGACGCAGGCGAGGGTGACGATGCCGGCTTTCTTTAGCGCTGCAATCCATTCGTTTGACGGCAGGCCGAAGTGAAAACTGACCACCGCAGGCCGCTCACTCAGCAGGACTTGCAGCACGTCTTCGCTGGCCAGAAAGCTGCGGTAGCTTTCCTTCAGTTGTTCGGGCGGGGCGGCGTTCAATTCGTTGAACAACGGTGTCAGCTGTTTCAGCCAGGCAGCTTCGCAGGTGGCGTCGGGCTTGGCCGGTCGATGGCAGAAAAGATTGACGTTGAACGGTGCAGCCGTGAGCGCGCGGGTATTTTCGATCAGCACGCGCGCCTGGTCGGCGTTGCTCGCGCCCAGGCCGATGGAGCCCAGCGCTCCGGCGTTCGATACAGCGGCCGCCAGCTCGGGTGTTGATACGCCGACCATGGGCGCTTGAATGATGGGATGCTTGATGCCCAGCAAACGCACGATGCGGTCGCTCATGATTTCGACTCCTGATGGCCTACCGGTGAGGTGCCGGATTGTTTCGCCCTTCGGCGCGGCCAGCAAGAGGCACGTGCTGCTAAACGCTGAGCGTCTGATTGCGCAACAGGTCGACCACGCCGCTCAGCGCTTGGAGCGTCGAGGCGCCGCGTCTCATCGCGCTTTGGTAATGCTGTGCCTGCTCGATGGCACTGGTGCCCCGGTTGAGCATGCGTTGCGCGTGCTCGTAGGCGCTGTCATCGCCACCTGCGTGGGCGTAGTCGCCAACCATTTCCCAGGTTTTGCTGAGCCACTGTTCAAGGCTGATGCTGCGCTGCGTGCCCGGCTCAATGTAGTCGCCCTGAATGCCGTAACGCTTGGCGCGCCAGCGATTCTCCTTGAGCAGCTGGCGTTGCAAGGGCGTGTCGCTTGGGCCCGGGCTGGGGTTGTGCAGGGCGTAAGTCACCAGCGCACGAAACAAGGCGGCGATGCACAGCGCGTCTTCCAAATGCGGGCAGGCATCGGTCACGCGCAGCTCCAGCGTGGGGAAGCGCAGCGCCGGGCGAATATTCCACCACACATCGCTGCGGCCGCGAACGCTGCCGCTTTCCACCAAGGCATCCACATAGCGTTCGTAGTCGGCCTGACTGTCAAAATGCTCGGGTGAGCCCATGCGTGGCCATTCATCACAGGCCGCTTGCCGGTAGCTGTGCAAGCCGGACAGCCGCCCGCCGAAAAATGGCGACGAGGCACTCAGCGCCAACAACAGGGGCAACCAGGGCAACACGCGGTTCATCACCACGATACGGTCGCCAGGCACGCCCACATGCACATGCAAGCCACACAAAATGCTGCGCTGCGCCACCATTTGCATGTCGGTGAACAAATCGTCGTAGTGGGGCAGGTCGGTGGGCCGCTGCGCCTGCCATTGCGCCAATGGATGCGTGCCCGCTGCAATGATGCCGAGCCCGTGTTCTTCGCCCAGCCATGACAGCGTGGTGCGCGCATGGCTCAGGCATTCGCGCGCCTCCTGCTGGCTACTGAGAATGGGCGTGACCACCTCTATCTGCGAGGTAAACATTTCCGCAGTCACCATCTCGGGCAGCGCTTCGCGGCAGGCTGGAAGGTAGGCCGCGGCGGGCTGGCGGACCAGTTCGCGGGTGGTTAGATCCGAGAGAAAGTATTCCTCTTCGATGCCGAAATTCAGGGGCTTGATGGCGGCCATGGGGGCGGTGTCCTTGCGGGCAAAATGTTTCACCGGTGCTACAGCAAAAGACGGTCGCGCCGGGTGCCCGGTTCCACCTTTTGTTTGCGCTGCTGTGCCCATGGCCTCGACCGTTCAGCGAATAGGTGGAATCTTTACGCGCGCCCTTGGCTCCCACTTCTATGCCTCATTTGAGGTGCCTGCCAGGAGTATGCAATGTCCATCTTGAGTCTGGTCGATACGGAACATCTCGACTTCGCGACGCTCACCCCCCATCGCGGGCCGGCCCAGGAGCTCTACGTAAAATTATTGAGTGAGCCAAACGAGCATCTGGATAGCGCGCGGCGTTTTCTGGATGCGCAGCTGCAGCACGCGGCCAACTTGCCGTGCGACCTGCCGGAAAATCCGCAGCAGTTGTTGCACTGGATGCGTGCCAGCACAGCGCGCACTACCGCCGACTACAACCAGTATTTACACGGTCGAAAACTAGGCGAGCCACGGCGCTTTTTTAGCTGCCGTGCCCATGCGCTGTACTTTCTGCGCGCGGTGGCGCCGACCAAGCTGGTCGACGGCGCCTGGCTCTACGGCGTGATGCCGCACTGGCGCGACAGCCGTTTGAATTTCCTGGTGCAAACCTACTTGGAAGAACTCGGCGACGGCGTTCCGGCCATGAACCATGTGCTCATGTACCAACAGCTGCTGAGCACCCACGGTTGCGAAGAGTTGGCGACCCTGGGTGACGAAAACTACCTGCAGGGCGCGGTTCAGCTGTCGCTTGGAATGCTGGCCGAGCATTACTTGCCAGAAGTGATCGGCTACAACCTGGGCTACGAACAGTTGCCGTTGCACCTGTTAATCAGCGCCTATGAGTTGGACGAACTGGGCATCGACCCGTACTACTTTAAGCTGCACGTGACGATCGATAACGCCGCGTCCGGTCACGCGCATAAAGCGG
The DNA here is from genome assembly GCF_979258585.1 of Pseudomonas sp. AC136. Taxonomy (NCBI): domain Bacteria; kingdom Pseudomonadati; phylum Pseudomonadota; class Gammaproteobacteria; order Pseudomonadales; family Pseudomonadaceae; genus Pseudomonas; species Pseudomonas sp. AC136. The sequence goes on along the minus strand of NZ_OZ409865.1, from coordinate 724,417 downwards.
TGCGCACGGTGCTGGACAACATGCCGCAAGTTGGCGACAGCGAGGAATTTTACCGACGCGTCTGCCACGGCTACCTGCTCAACGACTTGGGCCTCGGCTCGACTGCCGTCGTCCAGGCGTTCGATCTGGAACACGAACTGCTCACGCTGCTGGAAAGCAAACGCTCGCTGGCTGGCCAGGTGCATTCGGATTACTGCCGCATTGAAGGCCGTACCGTGAACGAATGGCTGAGCGGGCCTGAGCCGATTCGCGGTTTTCTCGACGCCCTGCAATCGCGCGGGTGGATTTGCCGCAACCAGGCACCCGATAACAGCCGTTTCTGGCATTTGGTGCAGGGCGAGGGCGCGGCCATGTTTGGCGTGTTCAGTCCATACGAGCTGCAAGTGCTGCACGACTGGATTGCCGGTGACTGGCTGCAAACCCAGGAAGCGCTGCCGGCCAAGCGCCGCCCGGCGAGCAAGGCAGACGCGACGCGCCGTATGCGAGCCTCTCACCGTTATGTCGAACCGCAAGCGCTTGGCGGCCTGGTGGAGAGCAGCGACATCGATCGCGAGCAATACGCCCTTGCCCAGGAACTCGCCACGTTGAGCACCGAGGAGCGCGAGCGCCGGTTGCTCAGCCTGGCCGGTCCTGCCACCCATTGCACCCCGGCCGGTCTGATGGCCACCCGAATTCTGTCCACATTGGTTCGCTAGGAGCGCGGCATGAGCCAAGGCATTACCCCGTCAAGCGCCGAATCCCATGGGGCGCTTGTGCAGTTGGGCCTGGCGTTGAAGGCGCTTGGCTATCGCTTCACCACCGTTACTCCGCTGACCCACGAACGCGTCAATGCCCGACCCGGCAACGAATTCGCCGCACACCTTCGCGATGTGTTTGGCTGGAGCCGGCCGTTCAGAGGCGACGTGCTCGATACCCGCTTACTGACTCTGCTGCGTGAGGCCAAGTGTCTCGACGAGCGCGCCGAAGGCTCGGAGAGTCGGGTGCGTTGGTCGTCACTGCATGGTCAGCTGTTCGTACACTCGCGCTTCCCCACGCAGGAACAGGACGCCGTGTTTTTCGGCCCCGATAGCTACCGCTTCGTCCAAGCCTTACTCGCCCATCTCCATGACGACACGCGGCCGACGCTGCGCATCGCGGACATCGGCTGCGGTGCAGGCGTCGGCGCAATTGTGGCCGCGGTTGAACGACCGGATGCTGAGGTGTTGGCGCTGGACATCAACCCGCAGGCGCTGCGTTACACCGCTATAAATGCTGAACTGGCGGGCGCTGATAACGTGCAGGTCGCCCATAGCAATCTACTGGATCAGGTGCAGGGGCAGTTCGGTCTCATCATCGCCAACCCGCCGTACATGGCCGACGCCGAAGGCCGCGCCTACCGCGATGGCGGTGGTGAGCATGGCGCCGGTCTGTCGATCGCCATTGTCGATACGGCGCTCCAGCGTTTGGCGCCTGGCGGTACGTTGTTGTTGTACACGGGCGTGGCCATGGTCGAGGGCGACGATCCGTTCGCCGCCAGCATCCGCCCACTGCTGCACGCAGCCGGGTTCGATTGGCAGTACTGGGAGATGGATCCGGATGTGTTCGGCGAGGAACTGCTGGAACCGGCCTATGCCAATGCAGACCGCATCGCTGCCGTGGTGCTGCGGGTAACGCGGCCGCGTTAAGTGGGGAGGGCGGCCAAGCAGAACCGGTGGTGTCTGCTTGGCCAGGTGGTGACGATTAAGCGGCGCTACGTTGTTGCTGCAGCTCGCTCTTCAGCGAGGTTTTGCGCGCTTCCATCTCGGCACCCAGTTCTTTGAGCTGGGCCGCACTCAGCAGTTTTTTCGCTTCCTTGAACATCGACTCTTCCTCTTCCTCGATGTGGTGCTCAAGCAATTCTTTGAGCACTTTGGCGCGGCCGGAAAACTCGACACTGTCCGGCGCTGTGCCTTTCAAATGCGGGAGCACCAGAGCATCCACAGCGCGGTGCTCTTCGATGGCTTCGAAGTACATTTTCGCTTGTTCTTTCTCGCCGGCTTTTTTGTAGGCCGGGTAGAAAATTTCTTCTTCGATATGGGTATGGACGAACAGCTCCATCTCGATTTTGTTGATCAGCTCAACGCGTTTTTTCACCGCACGTTCGGTGGTGGCGCTGAGTTGTTCCAGCAGATCGAGCACAACCTTGTGGTCGGCTTTGAGCAGGTCAATCGCGTTCATGGTTCACCTCGTAGGCTAATCGGATTTGGCGTGATCTTTGCCGCGCCTTTAATACCGACTGGCCGTGCTGCGAAGTAGTTCGAGCTGTTTCGTTTGTTTGCCGATGAGGTGTTGTGGCGCGAGTCGGCGAGGTGGAAAAAAGCCCTGCGTCAGAACGTTACGGCTGAAGCCACGCCGCGATTACCGACTCGGTTCCGGCAATGCTGACGTTATTCTTCGCGCTGCTCGCCGCTGTAAACCAAGGTCGCTTTGCAGCTGCGGCAGTAATAGCGCCGGCCCTTGCGCACCAGGGTGTGGCGTTGCGCCGAGAAGGGAAAATCACGGTCTGGGCACGCGCAGCTGTATACGTAGCGGGTCACGCTGCGGCGCTGAATCTCATAGGTGTGGCAGCGGTCGGCCGGCAATTCGTACACGCCCTGCATGATCAACTGCCATTCCTCGCCATGGGGCTGAATGTGCCGGCCGAACATTTCGCGGGCGATCATGTGCGCGACTTCGTGAGCCACGGTTTGCTTTAAAAAGTGTTCCTGGTTTTCGCGATAGAGCTGAGGGTTGAAGCGCAGCAGGTTTTCATCAAGGTGAGCCACCCCGGCTTTCTGGCCACGTAACTTGAGGCTGACTTGGGGGCGGGTAAAGCGGCGTCTGAAAAACGCTTCGGCTTGCTGATAACAAGCCTCGACACGAGCATTAAGCAGTTCGGGCATCGAGTTCCTCCGGATAACAGGCGCGATTATGCCCAAGCGCGCCGCTTGCCACTTGCCTAAAACAACGAAACCGCCAAACGGCGGTTTCGTTGTATCAGTGGCTCCGATTTTTAGCTGGTGTAGACCGGGCCCACGCCCATTTCCCAGAAGATCACCGACATGGCGATCATCGCTACCAGCACGACCAGCCCCACTGCCAGCACCGAGCTGGAAAACAGGAAGCCTTCGTCCTGATGAATGTTCATAAACGTCGGTATGCCGACATAAAGCAGGTAGACCGTGTAACAGATCGCCGCCGTGCCAACGGCCATGGCGAGCCAGAGGTTGGGATACAGCGCGGCGAGCCCGCCAATAAACAAGGGGGTCGCGGTGTAAGCGGCAAACACGATACAGCGACCCATGTCCGGGCTGGCGTCATAGGTGCGCGCCATCCAATTGATAAACGCGCCCATGACGGCCACACCGCCCAGCATTGCCAGGTAGGTCATGGCTGTCATCCACAGCGCGCTTGCTTCGGTGAGCATGACGGGTGTTCCGTTACCCACCGTCCAGCCAACCTGCGTGGTTCCTATATAGGCAGACACTGCGGGAATCGCGGCAAGGATGAGCACATGGGTGAGATACATGTGACTGATGCTTTCTTCTTCGCCGCGGATCTCTTGCCACTCTTGATCAGGATGCGCGAATAGCCCCCAAACGTGATGGATCATGCGAGATACCTCCTCTTGTTATAACGGTCGCCCCCCAGCGTAGCGCCCGAGGCGCGTGAGTAGCGCTACCGGGTGCAGGGCCGAACCAATGCGACCGTATGTCGCAGTATAGGCAGGGGCTGGAGGCCGCGTGGGGCGTGGTTTTAGAGCAAATCAGTCTCTAAAGGTCAGCGGTAATAGCGAGCAAGAATTTCCATCGCCAAATTGATCGATTGCAGCCGCGCGGTGCTACCGCCACGGTCGGGATGGTACTGGCTGACGAGCTGGCGGTAACGCTGTTTGACAGTGGCGAGATTGAGCGCCTCGGTGCTGCTGTCGAGCTCGAACAACTCGAGCGCCGCCCGCTTTTCGTCACCGCCTTGCATGCGTTTCCAGAAGCTGGTGAGAAGTTTCTCCACATCGGCTTCGCTGGTCTCGCGTAAATGGCCGAGGTCGAGGTAATAGGCGCGAAGTGGATCGGCATCCGTGAGCTGCGCTTCGCCGGGCGTATATGGCAGCAACTGCACGGACAGCGGATTGATCAATAAATGATCCGTCTGCGCTTGCCACAGCTGATCGCGCAGGCGGTACAGGGCGTTGAATAACAAAAAGTGCGTACGAAACAGCACCAGTTTGTCCGCCAGGTTCAGGTGGGGAATGTGCGTGGAGTGGCGCTTTTTCAGCTGCTGAATGAGCTGATATTCACTGCAGCCATTGGGCGACTCGCGCAACAGCAGCAACACCTGATCGGCCAGGTCCAGGCTGTTATCGAGTTCACGGGGCAGGGTGGAGGCGGGGTCTAGGGTCATGGCCGCAGCCTAGCACAGCGAAAGCACGGGCTTGTGTGGCGGAACTCGCAAGGTTCAGGCCTGTCCCACGCAGCAGACTGCGGCCCGTGAAGCCGTGATGGAGAGTTGCCGTATGCGCCGATTGCGCACCCTGTTTGCTGTCGCTTCCTTGTTGTTCGCTGGCACGCTGCTTCCCGGTCTGGCCAGCGCTGCGCCATCTGCCGACCCGTGGGAAATCTGGAACGCCAGCGATGAAAGCCGCGCCGCCCATATTGACCACAGCGCCTGGCAGGAACTGCTGACCCGCTACCTGAAAACCAGCCCAACCGATGGCATCGCGCGCTTCGATTACGCCGGCGTCGACAAGGTGCATCGGCGCCTGCTTGATGTGTATATCGACCAGCTAAGCGACCTCGACCCGCGTCAATTCACCCGCGCCGAGCAGTTCGCCTATTGGGTCAATCTGTACAACGCGCTGGTGACCAAACTGGTGCTGAAGAAATACCCGGTGGATTCCATCACCAGCCTCGGCGCCTGGTACCAGTTCGGCCCGTGGGACAAGAAAGTGGTGGAAGTGGACGGCTACAAGCTCAGTCTCAGCGACATTCAGCACCGCATCCTGCGGCCGTTCTGGCGCGACCCACGGCTGTTTTACGTACTCAGCTCCGCCAGCCTGGGTTCGCCGAACATGCCGTCGTTCACCCTCAGTGCAAAAAACACCGAGCAGCAACTCAGCGACGGCGCCCGCGCTTACATCAACAATCCGCGCGGTGTGTCGTTCAAAGACAAAGAGCTTCGACTTTCGCGTATCTACGACTGGTATGCCGACGACTTCGGCGGCGAGAAAGGCGTGCGCAAGCACCTGCTTCAGTATGCCGAGCCGGCTTTGGCGCAGAAACTCCAGGCCTTTGACGGCGAAGTGCGCTACCGCTTTGACTGGGATTTGAACAAACAGTGACCACCGCGTCGCGTCGTTTGGGGGTAGGGCAAACGTTCCTTTCTGCGTAAAATGCGCGCCTTCGCGTTCAGCACTTCCGGACCTTCGCACCATGGGCACCCTTTCGGTAAATCAAAGCAAACTGCAGAAACGCCTCCGTCGCCAAGCCGGCGAGGCGGTCACCGACTTCAACATGATCGAAGAGGGCGACAAGGTGATGGTCTGTCTGTCCGGCGGCAAGGACAGCTACACCATGCTTGATGTGCTGCTGCACCTGCAGAAGGTCGCGCCGATCAAGTTTGAAATTGTCGCCGTGAACATGGACCAGAAGCAGCCCGGCTTTCCCGAGCACGTGTTGCCGCAGTACCTGGAAAGCATCGGCGTGCCGTATCACATCGTCGAGAAAGACACCTACTCGGTGGTGATGGACAAAGTGCCGGAAGGCAAAACCACCTGTTCGCTGTGTTCACGTCTGCGTCGCGGCACGTTGTACACCTTCGCCGACGAGATCGGCGCCACCAAGATGGCGCTCGGTCACCACCGCGACGACATTCTGGAAACCTTCTTCCTTAATATGTTTTACGGCGGCACGCTTAAAGCCATGCCGCCAAAATTGCGCGCCGACGACGGCCGTAACGTGGTGATTCGCCCGCTGGCGTATTGCAGCGAGAAAGACATCGAGGCGTACTCCGAGCTGCAAGGCTTCCCAATCATTCCGTGCAACCTGTGCGGCTCGCAGGAAAACCTGCAGCGCAAGGTGGTCAAGGAAATGTTGCTTGAGTGGGAGCGCAAGACGCCGGGCCGTACCGAGATAATGTTCCGCGCCTTGCAGAACGTGATGCCGTCGCAATTGGCGGACCGCAAGCTGTTCGACTTTGAGAACCTGCGTATCGACGAGAGCGCCCCGTCGCGCTTTCTCAATGTGATGAACCTGTAAAAGCGCCGGGCTTCACCAGACTTCGCCTCTATATATAGGAAGCCGGATGCGCGACTACAAATGGCTCAACGAGTACTGCCTGAATCGCTTCGGTTCGCAGGCCAAACTCGAGGCTCAACTGCCGAGCGTCAAAACCCCAGCGCAACTGCGCAAAATAACTGATGACCGTTATTTGTCCTTGATTGCGCTAAGGGTTTTTCGCGCCGGGCTCAAGCACAGCCTGGTCGACGCCAAATGGCCGGCGTTCGAGCAAGTGTTCTTCAGTTTCGACCCGGAGAAGGTTGTGCTGATGGGCGCCGACCACCTTGGACGGCTGATGCAAGACGCCCGCATCATCCGGCACCTAGGCAAGCTGAAAAGCGTGCCGCGTAACGCTCAGTTCATTCTCGACGTTGCCGAGGAGCGTGGCAGTTTTGGTGCGCTGATTGCCGAGTGGCCGGTGACCGATATCGTTGGGCTGTGGAAATACATAGCCAAGCACGGCAGCCAAATGGGCGGGCTGTCGGCGCCGCGTTTTCTGCGCATGGCGGGCAAAGACACGTTTATTCCCACCGACGATATGGTCGCCGCGCTGCGCGCGCAGGACATCATCGACAAGGTGCCCACCAGCCTCAAAGACCTCGCCACCGTGCAGGCCGCGTTCAATACCTGGCATGAGCAGAGCGGCCGGTCGATGGCGCAGCTGTCGTGGATGCTGGCGCATACGGTGAATCACTAACCACGCTGCGTAGGAGCGAGCTTGCTCGCGAACCCTGCAACGCCGGCATCAAGATGAACAGGGTTCGCCAGCAAGCTGGCTCCTACAGCAAAGACGGTCAGAGGAGGGCGGCGGGATGGATGCACGGGTGATCGAAGCGTTGCAGCGCGCCCAGCGCGTGTTGTTCATCACTGGCGCCGGATTGTCAGCCGATTCGGGCTTACCGACCTATCGCGGCCTGGGCGGCCTGTACAACGGGGAAACGGCGGAAGGCATTCCCATCGAAGCCGCGTTATCCGGTCCCATGCTGCAACGTGATCCAGCGCTGTGTTGGAAATATCTCGCCGAACTCGGTCGCGCCTGCCTGAATGCCAAACCCAACGCCGGTCACTACGCCATCGCCGAGATGCAGCGGCGTCTTCCGGGGTGCTGGGTGCTGACGCAGAACATCGACGGCTATCACCGCCAGGCCGGCTGTGATCCAGAGCGTTTGATCGAAATTCACGGCGAACTGGCGCCACTGTATTGCCAGTCGTGCGGAGCGGTGAGCCAGGAATTGGCGGCGCACTTGGACAGGCCCTTGCCGCCAAGGTGCGAACAATGTGCGGGCATTCTCCGACCGCCGGTCGTTTTATTCGAGGAGATGCTGCCGGAAAAAGCCATCGAGACGCTCTACCACGAGCTTCGCAAGGGTTTTGACCTGGTTGTGGCGGTGGGCACGACGGCCAGCTTTCCCTACATCGCCGAACCTGTTTTGCGCACGCGTCAGGCGGGGGGCTTTACGGTGGAGATAAACCCGCAGGACGGGGCTTTGAGCCCGTATGTGGACGTCCATATTCGCGGGAAAGCGTTAGATGTGTTGCCGATACTACTGAGTCACACTCTGGCCAATTAAATTTGCATATAACCGTTATGGAAGGCATATTCGCGCCTTCATAAATTTTTAGTCCACGGTCGTGCCCATGCTCAAACGCTCTGCACCCCTCGTGCCCCTCGCACTTTCAGTGTTCCTCGTGGCCTGTGCTGGCATGCAGCCAGCCCCGCAAGTAACTGAAGTTCCTCAGCAAACCATCAGCCAGCAATCCATTGCTGATGAAGAATCCGATGACGGCCTCGACCCGTTACCCGACTTTGCTCAGGACCAGCCTTATCAACTCCCGTCTTTCGCCGACAGCATCCTGGCCCACGGCCTGTCGCTGGTAGGCACCCGTTATCGCTTCGGCGGCACCTCGGCCAACACCGGTTTCGATTGCAGTGGCTTCATCGGCTACCTGTTCAAAGAAGAAGCCGGCATGAGCCTGCCGCGCTCCACCCGCGAAATGATCAACCTCGACGCGCCGCTGGTTGCTCGCGGTGATCTGCAACCGGGCGACCTGCTGTTCTTCAGCACCCACGGTCGCGGTCGTGTCAGCCACGCCGGTATCTACCTGGGTGATGATCAGTTCATTCACTCCAGCAGCAGTAAGAGCGGCGGTGTCCGCGTCGACAGCCTTGACGACAAATACTGGAGCCGCACCTTTATCGAAGCCAAACGCGCGCTGGCGATGGCCTCGGTGAACACCGCGCAAGTCAGCCGCAACCCGCTGCACCCCTAATCAGTGGTCGGCCAACAAAACCCCCGTTGATCGGGGGTTTTGCGTTGGCGGGTTTGCAAGTTTCCGTAGGAGCCCGCAGCGCCGGCAAAATGCACCTAGCCCTTGCGCCACGGCCATCTCAAAGGCAGAGTACGCCGAACCATCTCTGAGCCGCCCCGCTTATGCCTGCTCCGGCCCGTGTCCTGCTTGTTCTAATTGCTGCGCTGCTTTCTGCCTGCGCCAGCTCACCGCCTCCTTCCAAACCCATCGTTTTCGCCCCACCTAGCGCCACGCAGAGCGATGCGGCCGACGATGTGTTGTTTCGCGCCCTGGGCCTGGTCGGCACGCCGTATCGTTACGGTGGCAACACGCCGGACAGCGGCTTCGATTGCAGCGGCCTGATCGGCTATGTGTACCGCGACGCCGCGGGCATCTCGCTGCCGCGCTCCACCCGCGAAATGGTCAGCATGGGCGCCCCCAGCGTAAAGCGTGAAGCCTTGCAGGCCGGCGATCTGGTGTTCTTCGCCACAGCTGGCGGCGGCAAAGTCAGCCACGCGGGTATCTACGTTGGGGAAGGGCGCTTCGTCCACGCGCCATCCAGCGGCGGAACCGTGCGCCTGGACAGCCTGTCCACCGCCTATTGGCTGAAAAGCTACGTCGACGCCAAGCGCGTTTTGAGCCCAGCCCGCCTGGCGCGCACTCCTTGAGCCACCGGCGCCGCTTTGTTTTTTAGTGACCCCTGCCAAGGACGCACCGCATGACCGCTCGAACACTCGCCCTCGATGACGCGCTCTACCACTACCTGCTCGACGTTTCCCTGCGTGAAACGCCACTGCTCAAACGCCTACGAGAAGAAACCCAGGCAATGCCCATGGCGCGCTGGCAAGTGGCGCCGGAGCAGGGCCAGTTTCTCGCGCTGCTGGTGAAACTCACCGGCGCCAAGCGTCTGTTGGAAATCGGCACCTTCACCGGCTACAGCGCCCTAAGCATGGCCAGCGCCTTGCCCGAAGACGGCCATCTGCTGTGCTGTGACCTGCCCGGCGACTACAACCAAATCGCCCGTCGCTACTGGTTTCAAGCCGAACTGCAAGAGCGCATCGAACTGCGCCTGGCGCCGGCGCTGGAAACCTTGGGCCAACTGGAGCGGGAAGGGCGCGGCGAGAGTTTCGACCTGATCTTTATCGACGCTGACAAAGCCAACTACCCGGTTTATCTGGAACACGCCCTGGCCCTGGTGCGCACCGGTGGCGTAATTCTGTTCGACAACACCCTGTGGAGCGGCCGCGTGCTCGAAAAATCGCCCGACAGCCCAGACACCCGCGCGATTCAAGCGCTGAACCGCCGCCTGAAAACCGACGCCCGTGTCGACCTCTCGCTTCTGCCCATCGGCGATGGTCTGACGCTCTGCCGCAAGCGCTAATCAGCCCCGCGATGCCCGAACCGATCCGCCTTCCGCCCCAGCCCGACCAGTGCGAACTGTGCCAACGCCCCGTGCCGCTCACCCGGCATCACCTGATACCCAAAGCGCTGCACAACAAGCCCTACGTGCAAAAGCAATTCGCCAAAAGCGAACGCATCACCGCCACGCTATGGGTATGCCGGGCGTGCCATAACCAGATTCATCGATTGTTTAGCGAGAAGGAATTGGCGCTGGCCTATAACAGCCGCGATGCGCTGCTCAGCGATGAGCGTTTGCAGACGTTTGTGAGCTGGCTGGCGACCAAGCCGCCAGGGTTTATGCCCAAGCATTGAGCCAGAAGGCGCAGTTTGTAGGAGCGGCTTCAGCCGCGATGTTTTGATCTGCTGTGGATCTGCCCTTCTGATCTACCTGCCCCATTGTTCGCAGGCCGAGTGGAGTCGTCGCGCAGGCGCGCGCGCTGGTAGGCGCGAAACAAAAGGTTCAGCGCACGCGGTAATGAATCCTCTGCACCGGCTTGAGATTCTGGATTCCCGCCTACGCGGGAATGACGGTGGTGTATGAATAACCTCCGTCATTCCCGCGCAGGCGGGAATCCAGAGTTTCGGAGCGAAGTGCGGTAGCGGGTTCGCCACGTCGCAATGGAGTAAATGCCTCGGTCGCTTACCCGGCGAAATGCTTTGGATCCCGAGTAGTCGGACCGCGACCCTGCACGGGAATGTCGGAAGTCGGAACGCGGATGCGCTCATCAATCATCCGGATCAACAATCCCTTCGCGCACGGCATACAGCACCAACCCCGCGACATCATGAATATGCAGCCGCTTCATAATCTGCGCCCGGTGCGCCTCCACGGTCTTCACGCTCAACCCCAACCCTTCGGCAATCAGGCGCGTGCTCACGCCCCGGCTAATCAAACGCAGAATTTCGATCTGCCGCTCAGTCAGGCTTTGCGCGACCGATAGCGGGCGTTTCGAGCGTGCCAAGGCGCGTTCCAGAACGGGCTCGGCAATGGATGAACTCAGGTAACGCTGACCCCGCCCAACGGCGTTCAGCGCCTCGTGCAGTTCATCAATTGCGGCGTCTTTTAGCAGGTAACCGCGTGCGCCTTTTTCCAGGGCAGACACCACCACCTCGGCGTCGGCGTGCATCGACAGCATTAGCACGCGCGAGTCGGGTGCAGCGGTGGCTAGCTCTCGCAGGGCTTCCAGGCCGCTGACGCCCTGCATCGAGACGTCGAGCAAGATGATGTCCGGGTGCAACGCACGGGCCATGTCGACGGTTTGTCGTCCGTCCTGCGCTTCGCCGACCACCTCGTAGCCTGGCAGGGTTTCGATCATGGCCCGAACGCCAACGCGGATCAGCGCGTGATCGTCGGCCAGCAACAGACGACACGTCATAGCGGCACGCTGCGGCAGCGGCGATGGTGGCGACCGTGTTGCCAGAGATAAAGGGAGTTGAAACGGCGATTACGCATTGCTTGGACTCCTGTCTCAAACTGCGCCGCACGGGCGCAAGGCGAGGCTCGACACGGCCGCGCTTATAAGCAATGAGTAAGGAGTGTAGCGAAGGTTCGGCCAATTTGATGGGCAAGTGGCCATCATTGTGCACGGCAAAGTGCCTGCAAGCCGTCTGCGTTGGGCACCGCAGCGTTCGTCGGATTAAGCGCTAAGGCCCCGTGCGCCCGTATTGGATGATGACCTTAGGCAAATTGCCGAGTGATTCAGTGCTTTGCGCAGCGTCCATGCGCAAGGCTTCTTTGGGCATGCCGAATACCACGCAGCTGGCTTCGTCCTGCGCCACGGTGCGCGCGCCGGCCTCTCGCATGGTCAGCAGACCACGGGCGCCGTCGTCGCCCATGCCGGTCATGATGATGCCCAGCGCGTTGTGGCCGGCGTGTTTGGCTACCGAGCGGAACAACACGTCGACTGACGGTTTGTGCCGGTTCACCGGTGGCCCATCAATCACTTCCACAAAGTACTGCGCGCCGCTGCGTTTGAGCTGCATGTGTTTGCCACCCGGCGCCACGAGGGCCAGGCCGGGGCGCACGCGGTCCATGTGTTTGGCTTCGCGCACGTCGATGGCGCAGAGGCTGTCGAGGCGCTGGGCAAAGGCGGCGGTGAATTTCTCGGGCATGTGCTGAACGATGACGATGCCGGGGCAGCCGGCCGGCAATTGTCGCAGCACCACTTCCAGGGCCTGGGTGCCGCCTGTGGATGTGCCGAGTGCTACCACACGATCGGTGGTGGTCAGCGACGGCTTTTCTGCATGCGGCTCCGGCTGGGCAGCAGCGCTCACTGTTTTTGCGACAGACGCCGCTGGTGTTGCCTTTGGCATGGCGCGTGGGCTGCTGCGGGCGGCCATTTCAATCTGACGGATCAGATCGCCGGATATCTGCTGCAAGCTGTCTTTAAGCCCGAGCCTGGCTTTGGTGAACACGCCTACAGCGCCTGCCGCCAGGGCGTCGAGGGTGATGGCGGCGCCGGCTTCGGTGAGTGTCGAGCAGATAATTGATGGCGTCGGCCGCTCTGCCATGATTTTGCGCAGGAACGTGATGCCGTCCATGCGCGGCATTTCCACGTCCAGCACCAGAACGTCGGGCCACTGTTTCTGCATTTTTTCCAGTGCAAACAGCGGGTCGGCGGCCTGGCCAATCACGTCGATGGTGGGGTGACTGTGCAAGCAGGCGGTGAGCACCTGACGCACCAGCGCCGAGTCATCGACGATAAATACTTTGATCCGCGCGTTATGGGGCATCGGCTGGTTCCGTTTCTTAAAGGCGTTCAAACACCGAAGGGCGCAGGGTTCGCAGCGGCAAGTCGAAACCGTGCAGGCTTTCGGCGTGGCCGATAAACAGCAAGCCGCCAGGGTGCAGGCGCTCGACCAAGCGTTGCGTAATGGCGCGCTTTTCGTCCTGGGCGAAGTAGATCAACACGTTGCGCAGGAAAATCACGTCGAACGGGCCGACACCGGCGGGAATCGGGCGCATCAGGTTGACCTCGGCGAAGTTCACCCGGTGGCGCAGTTCCTGGTTCATGCGAAACAGACCCTCGCTGTCTTCCACACCGCGCAAACAGTGGCGTTTCAGCCAGCCTGCGGGAAAGTTGTCGGCCTGGTCGAGCGGGTAGGTGCCCCGGCGAGCGGTTTCCAGAACGCGGCGGCTGAGGTCGCTGGCGAAAATCGACCAGTCGCGGCTGCGTGAGTGCTCGGCGGCGACCATGGCCATGGTGAAGGCTTCCTGGCCCGATGAGCTGGCCGCACTCCACATATGCACCGGCTTGCGCTGCCGGCCCAGCCACTCGCCCAGTACCTCAAAGTGCTGCGGCTCGCGGAAAAAGTAGGTTTCGTTGGTGGTCAACAGGTCGATCACCAGACGCCGTTCTTCCTGTTCGTTGGGGTCGTTGATCAGCTGCATATAGGCGCCGTAATTCGGCACCCCGCGTTCGCGCAGCCGGCTCATCAGACGGCCTGCCATCAGCGTGCGCTTCTGTTCGGCCATACGGATGCCGGAAGCCTGCAGCATCATCTGCTGCAGGCTGCGGAAGTCGCTGTCACTGAGTTTCGGCAGGTTAGAGGTGGGCATCAACTGGCCTGGCGAGCGAGGCTCAACTGGCGGATGTCGTCGAGCGACAACACCCGTCGCACGTCCAGCACAATGGTGAAACCACGCTCGTCGCGGGCCATTCCGGCAATAAAGTCGGTGTTGATGCCGGCGCCAAAGGGCGGCGGCGGTTCAACGGTGGTGCCGTCGATATCCAGCACGGCGTCCACGGCGTCTACCACCAAACCGATGCGCTGCTCTTGGTCGTCCAAGTGCAGTTCGATGATGACAATGCAGGTGCGCTTGTTGGCCACGCTCAGTGGCATGCCAAAGCGCGCCGCCAGGTCGAGCACCGGCACCACGTTGCCGCGCAGGTTGATCACACCGTGAATAAAGCTCGGCATCATCGGCACCGTAGTGATCTGCCCGTATTCGATAATCTCGCGCACCAGCTCGATCGGCAGCGCATAGCGCGCGTCACGAACCCGGAACGACAGGTGCTGCACGCTATCGGGCGTGGCGGCAACACTGGCTTGTAAGTGAGGCATGGCGTGGCGTCCCGGGGCTTAGTTGAAATTCACGAACTGGCCTTCATCCACCAGTCCTTGGCCGGGCTTGCGCGGCTCTTGGCGACGCAGCTCGCGCACGTTGCTCGGCCCGCGCGGTTGGCTCGGTTTATGGCTGGCGGCAGCGGCGAAGTTGTCGAGACGGAAGTAGCCGATCAATTCCTGCAGCTGGCTGGCCTGGGCGTTCATTTCCTCGGCGGTGGCCGCCAGCTCTTCCGAGGCGGAGGCGTTTTGCTGGGTGATCTGGTTCATCTGGCCCATGGCGATATTGATCTGCCCGGCGCCGCTGGATTGCTCCTGCGACGCGGCGGTGATCTCTTGCACCAGGTCCGAGGTTTTTTGAATGTTCGGCACAATTTCGTCGAGCAGTTTGCCGGCCTGTTCGGCGAGGCTGACGCTGTTGCTCGCCACGCCGCCGATTTCCTGCGCGGCCACCTGGCTGCGCTCTGCCAGTTTGCGCACCTCGGCAGCGACGACGGCGAAGCCTTTGCCATGGTCGCCAGCACGGGCAGCCTCGATGGCGGCGTTCAGGGCCAGCAGATTGGTCTGGTAGGCGATGTCATCGATGATGCCGATCTTCGCTGCGATCTGTTTCATCGCCTGCACCATCTCGCGCACAGCCTGACCACCTTGTACGGCGTCGTTCGCCGCCTTGCCGGCAATGCCGTCGGTGATTTGCGCGCTTTCGGTGTTCTGCGCAATCGAGGCCGACATCTGTTCAACCGACGCAGTGGTTTCTTCCACGCTGGCGGCTTGCTCGGTGGCGGCCTGGCTCAGCGACATGGAGGTGGCGCTGACTTCCTCGGAGGCCGAGGACAACGAATCGGCGGCGCTGCGCACATCGCCCATCACGGTGCGCAGGCGTTCGGTCATGTGCTGCATGGAGGCGAGCAGCTTGCCGGTTTCGTCTTTGCTGTCCGAGGTGATGCTCACGCTGAGGTCGCCCTCGGCCAGGCTGTTAGCCACGTCCACCGCACGGTTGAGTGGGCGGGTGATGCTGCGGGTTACCAGAATGCCAATGGCAAAGCCCAGCCCAGCGGCGATCAGAATCAGCACGACCATTTGCGTACGAGAGTCTTGGTAAATCGTGGTGATGGTGTCGTTGGCTTCCCCAGCGCGGTGTTTTTTCTGCTCAACCAGCCCGGCAACCGTTTCGTCGGCGGCGTTGCTCTGGGCACGCAGCTCGGGCAGCAAGGCGATCACGTCGCTGGCCTCGGCAAAGCGGCCGCTGGCTTTGTTGATGTCGAGAATACGCAGCGCGGTTTGCTCGTAGGTGTTCAGCTCTTTGGTCAGGGTGGCCAGCTGCGCCAGTGACTCCGGGCTGCTAAAGCTGGGGCGCGCTTTGTCGAGGTTTTCGTGCATGGCTTTAAGCGCCTCGTGCACTTGAGCCATGGTTCGCTCGCGCTCTTCGGCGTTGGTGCTCAGCAAGCTGCTGCGCAGGTGACGGCCCACGTAGGCGAGGTTGAGGTTGGCGGTTTGCATATAGCTCAGGCCGATCATTTCGCGCTGGTACATCTGGTCTGACAGGTCGTTGACCTTGCTCAGGTTAATGATGCCCAGTGCGCCCACCACGGCGGTGAGAATCACCACCAGGGTGAAGCCGGCGATCAGGCGAATGCCGATCTTCAAGTTACGGATAGCGTGCATAAAAGGTCTCCTAGGAGCCGGTGAGGTCCGGTCGCGGTTGGTTAGCGCGCGAGTCGGCCTCGACGCTGTGTTGCAGGGTGTTGAACAGACTGGCGATATCCAGGATCAGGGCGATTTGCCCGGAGCCGAGAATGGTGGAGCCGCTGATGCCTTGCAGGTGCTGGAACAGCAGGCCCAGCGGCTTGATAACGGTTTGCAGCTCGCCGTGCAGGTGGTCAACGATCAACCCGGCCTGCTGGCGGCCGAAATTGACCACCACAATGTTGCGGCGGCTGGTGTGGCTGGCGGGCAAGCCAAAGTGCGCAGCCAGGTCGATGCACGGCAGCGGTTTGCCGCGCAGCTCGATGTAGCCATAGGTGCAGCGCGCCAGTTGGGTGGCGTCCAGCTCGATGCATTCGGTGACCAAATCCAGCGGCACCACCAGATGCTCGTCGCCCAGGCTGACCAGAAAACCATCGATGATTGCCAGTGTCAGCGGCAGGCGTATGCGGAACGTGGTGCCTTGGCCGAACACGGAATCGATGTCGATACTGCCGCGCAATGCATCGATGGCGCTGCGCACCACGTCCATGCCAACGCCACGGCCGGAGAGGTCGGACACCGCGTCGGCGGTGGAGAAACCGGCGGCGAAAATCAGCCGTTGGATATCGTGTTCCGAGAGGTTGGCCTGGGCGTCGATCAAACCGCGGGCGATGGCTTTTTCGCGGATGCGCGCGGTGTTCAGGCCGTGGCCGTCGTCGCTCACTTCAATCACGATCATGCCCGACTCGTGGTAGGCGTTCAGGCGCAGCAAGCCCTGCGCCGATTTGCCAGCCGCCGCGCGTTGTTCGGCGTTTTCGATGCCGTGGTCGATGGCGTTGCGCACCAGGTGGGTGAGCGGGTCGGCCAGTTGGTCGATCACCGATTTATCCAGCTCAGTGTCGGCGCCGCGAATGTCCAGGCGGATGTCTTTGCCCAGTTGCTGGCTGACGTCGCGTACCACGCGGTGGAAGCGGTTGAAGGTGTCGCCGATTTCGATCATGCGCATTTTCAGCGCCACTTCGCGGATTTGCTCGACGTGCTGATTCACCGTTTGCGCGCTTTCGATGCAAAGCGCATTGCCGTGCTTTTGCGCATGCAGCTGGGCACCGGCCGCGCTGATCACCAGCTCGCCGACCAGGTTGATCAGCTCGTCGAGCTTGTGCGCGGCCACGCGAATCGGGCTGTCGTTAACGCGCTTGTCGCGGGAGGCTTTTTGTTTGGCCAATGCCGCGTCTACGGCTTTCGGCGCGACCATGCCTTGGCTCACCAGCACTTCGCCGAGCGCGGGTTTTTCATCGGTGGCGCTGGCTTGTAGGTGCAGGCTGGTTTGCAGTTCGTGTTCGGTGAGCAGGCCGGCGGTGACCAGAATCTGGCCAATGCGCGCGTCGCTTTCCGGCAGTTGATGAATGAGCTTGAGGTAGTCGTCCAGCACGCTGTCGGGCGGCAAAATGTGCAAGGTGCAGAAGTCGCGGATGAACTCGAACACCTCTTCAATTTCGGTTTTGCTGGCCTCGCTTTGCAGGTCAATTTCCAAACCCAGGTAGCAGCTTTCCGGGTCCAGATCGGCGAGGGCCGGCAGGGTGTCATCGATCAACGCCAAGTGATTGATGTCGCCCAGACGCGCCAGGTAACGCACAAACGAGGCCGGGTCGAAACCGTTGCGCAGCAGGTCGGCGTGAAAGCGCAGGGAAATGTGCCAAGCCGCCGATTTACCGAGCGAGGCCACGACCGGCGCACTGGTTTCAGGTTCGTGGGCAGCCATCACCGGCATGGCGCCGGGTACGGCCTGAGCATGTTCAGCCAGGGTTGCAAGCAGTTGCGCCTGATGCTCTTCATCCACCGGAAGTTCGCCCGTTTGCGCGTCGATCAGCGCCACCATGGATGCGATTTCATCGAGGCAACGCAGCAGTACGGAAATCAGCGCCGGGGTCAGGGTGCCGGCGCCGTCGCGCACGGCCATCAGCAGGTTTTCCAGGTGATGGGTGAAACTCACCAGCGGCGTCAGCGAGAACAAACCCGCCGAGCCTTTGATGGTGTGCATGGCGCGGAACAGGCCGCTCAGGGCCTCTTCGTCAGTGGGCGACTGGTCCAGTTGCAGCAGGTATTCCTCGGCCTGCTTGGTCAGCTCGCTCGCTTCTTCGATAAAGCCCAGCAGCAGTTGCGTCCACTGTTCGCCGTTCAGCATGGGGTGGCCCTCAGGCCTGGGCTGCCGACAACGGCAGCAAATGAGAGAGGCGCAACAGGGCGAGCAGCTCGAGTACGGCGGCGGCCGGGTTGCAGGTTTCCAGCACGATGCCCAGCTGTTGCAGTGACTTATGCAGGGCCAACAACAACTGCACGCCGGCGGTGTCGAGTTCTTCCACTGCGCTCAGGTCCAGGCGCCAGGCCGGCACGTGCGTGTCGCTGGCGAGCACGGCGGCGAGCTCGGTGTGGGCCTGACTCACTTCATAAATGGTCAGGCTGCCGGCAATGGCCAACTGGCCGGGGGCGGGGTGGCTGAGCTGGAACATGTCAGCTGGCCAACTTGTCGACGGCCGACAACAACTGCGCCGGCTGGAACGGTTTGACGATCCAGGCGCGCGCACCCGCTGCCTGGCCTTCGGCCTTTTTGTTTTGCTCACTTTCGGTGGTCAGCATGACGATGGGGGTGAACTTGTATTCCGGCCGCGCTTTAAGCGCCTTGACCAGGCCGATGCCGTCGAGGTTGGGCATGTTCACGTCGCTGATGATCAGGTTGACCTTTTGCCCGGTCAGCTTGGCCAGCGCATCGCGGCCGTCGACGGCTTCGATCACTTGGTGGCCGGCTCCGGTGAGGGTCATCTTCACCAGTTGGCGCATGGACGATGAGTCATCGACGATCAAAATGGTTTTGGCCATGGGGCAGGGCTCCGTCAGGGCAAGGAAAAGGCGTTAGAAAAAGGTGATGTCGTCTTGCGCAGCGCGGCTTTTGCCGGCTGCACGGCGGCCGCCGCGTTCTTCATCGGTGGTGAATTGGCTGCGCAGTTCGCGCAGCCAGCGCTGCGGGTCGCTGATGATCGGGTCTTGGCTTTGCAGGGCGCTTTGCAGGCGCTGGATGTCGCTTTGCAGGTGGTCGAGCATCTGGTCGGAGCGGTCCTGGAACTGCAGGCTGACGACGATTTCCTGAATGTCGCCCTGAGTGACGCGGGTGTCCTGTTGCAGCTCCAGTGAGCTGTGGGTCAGCGCGTCAAGGTTGGCCGACAGCCCTTGCATGATTTCGCCCGCCACCTGATCGAGGTAATGCAGGTTGCTTTCTTCGCTAGCCGACAGCTGATCCGCAGCGCCGACGGTGGACTGGATGGCTTTGTTGATCTCGCCCACTTTCTCGACCATGCGCTGGCCGGTTTCGGCCGACAGGCTGGAGAGTTTGCGCACCTCATCGGCGACCACCGAGAAGCCCCGGCCGTATTCACCGGCACGGGCGGCCTCGATGGCGGCGTTGAGGGCGAGCAGGTTGGTTTGGCTGGCGATGTCTTGCACATGCTTGGACATGCTCTGCAATTCGCTGGCATAGCTGTTCAGGTGGCCGACGGTGGCGAGCAATTGCTTGCGGTTGTCGCTGGCGGCGTGGAACGCGCTGGTTACTTCGTCGAGGCGCGCGTTGGCGGTGCGCAGGCTGTCGCCGATGCCGTTATTGCCGAGCACGCTTTCGGAGCGGTTGAGGGTTTGTTGCAGCCGATCGACCAAACTGGCGAAGCGCTCGAACAGCGCGCTGACATTGCTGCCCAGCAATTGGCGCACCTGGCCGAGGTTGTCGTTCCAGGTCGGCAGCAGGGCGCTAAGCAGCGGTTGGTTGTCCAGGGTTGGCGCGGTCTCTTCAACGTAAACCGGCTCGGTTACCGGCGCCTTGCTCGGCCTTACAAACACGCCGGCCAAGGCGGTAACCGCCAGACCGGCACCGGCCAACCACGGCATGGACACGCCCAGGCCAATCAGGCTGATGACAACTCCAAGGTAAAGCGCGCAATAGGCCAACACGGCAAATTCCCGACCAGGTTCAAGTTGGGTGAACTATAGGCAGCCGCGGCTAAGCGAAAAATCGGGGCACCCCCTACAGGCTTTGTAGGGGTTTCCCCTATACAGAAGTGCGCCGAGTTGGCGACCCCCGCCGAATTGACGCTCAACCTGCAACCCTCTAACCTGCCACCCTCGCTTCAGGTGCCGCCATTTGGCGGTGAAACAGGGAAGTCGGTCCCGCTTGTTTTGCACGTGTTGCGCGTACAAAAGAAACGGCACAAGCCGACGCTGCCCCCGCAACGGTAATTGAGCTGAACACCGCACTAGCCACTGTGTTGAACACGGGAAGGCGCGCTGTTCTGTTGGCCATCACTGGCCGCGCTCATTAGCCCGGAGACCGGCCTGTCGCAGTACCACGGCATTGCGGAGGGCTTTGTCTGGCGTCGGGTGATTGTCTGCAATCCCTGCGTCTGCCGTTCTCCGCTAGCCTCAACCAAGCCGTTGGAAAACCGCCGCCTCGCGCGGGCTTTCCCGGCCTGGACAATTGATGTTGAAGAGCTGAGACCGCAATGAGCGAATCCGCAGAACGCGACGCCCGCCACAAGGCGCGCATGGCCCGCAAAAAAGCCCTTATCGACGAGAAAATCGCCCAGGCCCAGAACGAATACGGCCTGCTGCTGGTGCACACCGGCAATGGCAAAGGCAAAAGCAGCTCGGCGTTTGGCATGGTCGCGCGGGCCTTGGGCCATGGCATGAAAGTGGGCGTGGTGCAGTTCATCAAAGGCGCGGCCAGCACCGGCGAAGAACGCTTCTTCCGCCGCTTCCCCGAAGAAGTCAGCTACCACGTGATGGGCGAGGGCTACACCTGGGACACCCAGGACCGCCAGCGCGATATCGACAAAGCAGTCGCCGCCTGGGCCGTGGCCAAAGACATGCTCAACGACCCGGCCATCGGCCTGGTGGTGCTGGACGAGCTGAACATCGCCCTCAAACACAATTACCTCGACCTCGACACCGTGCTCGCCGATATCGGCGGCCGCCCGGAATTTCAGCACGTGGTCGCCACCGGCCGTGGCGCACCGCCTGCGCTCATTGAAGCGGCCGACACCGTGACCGAAATGGCCATGGTCAAGCACGCCTTCAAGTCCGGCGTTAAAGCCCAGGCCGGGGTGGAGTTCTGATGCAGAGCCACGCATGCCCGGCGCTGTTGATCGCCGCACCGGCGTCCGGCCAGGGCAAAACCACCGTCACCGCTGCCCTGGCGCGCCTGCACACACGCCAAGGCAAACGGGTTCGGGTATTCAAATGCGGGCCGGACTTTCTCGACCCCATGATTCTCGCCCGCGCCAGTGGTGCGCCGGTGTACCAGCTGGATTTGTGGATGGTCGGCGAAGCGGAAAGCCGTCGCCTGCTCTGGGAAGCCGCCGCCGAGGCCGACCTGATTCTGATTGAAGGCGTCATGGGCCTGTTCGACGGCACGCCATCGGCCGCCGATTTGGCCCGTCACTTCGGCGTGCCGGTGCTGGCGCTGATCGACGGTTCCGGCATGGCGCAAACCTTCGGCGCCATGGCTCACGGCATGGCCACGTACCAGGCCGACCTGCCGTTCTCCGGCGTGCTCGCCAACCGCACCGGCAGCGCCCGGCATGGCGAAATTCTGCGCGACTGCCTGCCGCCTGCCATCAAGTGGTACGGCGCTTTGCCGCGCAGCGCCGCGATTGAACTGCCGAGCCGGCACCTGGGCCTGGTGCAAGCCGAAGAGCTGGAAGACCTGGACGCCCGTTTGGACGCCGCCGCCGACGCCCTGGCCGCCAGCGCCGACACCACGTTGCCGGCGCCCGTGCACTTCGCGCCGCCACCAATGGTTCGGCAGATATTGCCGTTGCTCAAGGGCGTGCGCATTGGCGTGGCGCGCGACACCTCGTTCGCCTTTCTCTATCAGGCCAACCTCGACCTGCTGCGCGAGCTGGGCGCCGAGCTGATCGAATTCTCGCCACTTCGCGACAGCGCGTTGCCCGAGGTCGACAGCCTGTATTTGCCCGGTGGTTATCCGGAATTGCACCTGCAGCCGCTGCAAGCCAACCAGGCCATGCGCGCCGCCATTCACGCCCACCACGCCGCGGGCAAACCGCTGCACGCCGAATGCGGCGGCATGTTGTACCTGCTCGACGCGCTAACCGACAAAGACGGCGCCAGCGGCGAACTGTTGGGCCTGTTGCCGGGCAATGCGCTCATGCATAAAAAGCTCAAAGCCCTGGCGTTGCAGGAAATCGACTTGCCCGAAGGTCGCGTGCGCGGCCACACCTACCACTATTCGGAGCTGCATTGCGCCCTGGAGCCGCTGGCCCGTGGCGTGTGCCCGACCTACAAACGCACCAGCGAGGCGGTGTACCGCATCGGCCGGCTGACGGCTTCGTACATTCACCTGTATATGCCGTCCAACCCGGCGGCCGCGGCGGCACTGTTTCGGCCTGGCGCAGCGCCCGCCGTCGCCCACATTCAGCAGAGCGACGAGCAGCTCGCATGACCGACCACGCCTACAGCGCCGCCGAGCGCGCGGCTGTTTACCGCGCCATTGCTGAGCGCCGCGACATGCGCCACTTCAGCGGCGGCGAAGTGGCGCCCGAGGTGCTGGCGCGCTTGCTCGAAGCGGCGCACCACGCCCCGAGCGTCGGCTTGATGCAGCCGTGGCGGTTTATCCGCATTACGCAAACACCGTTGCGCCATGCCATTCACGCGCTGGTGGAAGAAGAGCGGGTGCGCACTGCCGAGGCGCTGGAACAGCGCGCCGATGAATTTATGCGGCTGAAGGTCGAGGGCATTCGCGACTGCGCCGAGCTGCTTGTGGTCGCCCTGGGTGATGGCCGCGAAGCCCATGTGTTTGGCCGTCGCACATTGCCAGAAATGGACCTGGCCTCGGTGTCCTGCGCGATCCAGAATTTCTGGCTGGCCGCTCGCGCCGAAGGGCTGGGCGTGGGTTGGGTGTCGATGTTCGAGCCGCAGGCGCTGGCTGAGTTGCTGCGCCTGCCTGCCGGGGCCAAACCGGTGGCGGTGCTGTGCGTGGGCCCGGTGCCCGAATTCTACGAAGCGCCGATGCTGCAACAGGAAGGCTGGGCGACGCCGCGTCCGCTCAGCGAATTGCTGTTCACCGACACCTGGCCGGAGGCGCAATGAGCATCGCCTTGCTCAGCGTCGCCGGGGTGGCATTGGATGCGTGTTTCGGCGAACCCAAGCGCTGGCATCCGCTGGTGGGCTTTGGGCGCCTGGCCAATGCCCTCGAACAGCGCTTCAACCGCGCCTTCAGCGACAACGCCGAAGAGGTCGGACGCGGCTGGCGCAGCCATGGCGTCACCGCCTGGGTGCTCGCCGTGCTGCCGCTGACCGTCGCCGCCTGGCTGCTGAGCCTGCTGCCCTACATCGGCTGGCTGGTGGACATCGCCGCGCTGTACCTGGCCCTGGGCATGCAAAGCCTGACCGAACATGCACAACCGATTGTGCAGGCGCTGCGCGACGGTGATCTGGCCAAAGCCCGCGAGCGTGTGGGTTATATCGTCAGCCGCGACACCAGCGCCCTCGACGAGCACGGCGTGGCCCTGGCCGCCACCGAATCGGTGCTGGAAAACGGCAGCGATGCGGTGTTCGCCGCCTTGTTCTGGTTTGTGCTGCTGGGCGCGCCGGGGGTGGTTTTGTACCGCCTGAGCAACACGCTGGACGCCATGTGGGGCTACCGCAACCCGCGTTTCGAACGCTTTGGCTGGGCGGCGGCGCGCATCGACGATGTGCTCAACCTGATCCCGGCGCGGCTGGTGGCGCTCACCTACGCGCTGCTCGGCAACACCCGTCTGGCCTTGCGCTGCTGGTGCCGGCAGGGCTTCACCTGGTACAGCCCAAACGCCGGCCCGGTAATGGCGGCGGGCGCTGGTGCGCTGGGCGTAGCGCTGGGGCGACCGGCCATGTACCACGGCGCCCTGCGTGAACGCCCACCCTTGGGCGAAGGCCCGCCGCCGGACGCCGACACCATTGAGCGCGCCGTGCGGTTGGTGCGTCGTGGCGTGCTGCTGTGGCTGTTGGTGTTGCTGCTCGGAGGGCGCCTGTTTGCCTAAGCCAATCAGCGCCGGCCTGCTCCATGGCGGCCGACTGCAACAGGCCGCGCGTGACTACGACATTGCCGTCGAAGACTGGCTGGACCTGTCCACCGGCATCGCGCCGTGGCCGTTTCCCCTGGCCGAGATTCCCGTCAGCGCCTGGGCGCGGCTGCCCGAAGATGACGACGGCTTAACCGCCGCTGCCTGCGCGTATTACGGCGTGGAGCAGCTGCTGCCGGTGGCCGGTTCACAAGCAGCCCTTCAGCTATTGCCGCGTTTGCGTGGGCGCAGCCGTGTGGGCGTGCTGTCGCCGTGCTACGCCGAACATGCCCACGCCTGGCGCGAAGCCGGGCACGACGTTCGCGAATTGACCGAGGCCGACGTAGCCGCGCAGCTCCATGAGCTGGACGTGCTCGTGGTGGTCAACCCCAACAACCCCACCGGCCGCCTGTGCCCGCGCGACCAGCTTTTGACCTGGCACGTGAACCTGGCGGAGCGGGGCGGGTGGCTGGTGGTGGACGAAGCCTTTATCGACATCACCCCGCAGCACAGCCTGGCGGCCGACTGTCCGCGTGACGGTCTGATCGTCCTGCGCTCATTCGGCAAATTCTTCGGCCTGGCCGGCGCTCGACTGGGCTGCGTGCTGGCGGCGCCAGCGCTGCTGCAAGCCCTGGCCGATCGCCTCGGCCCCTGGACCGTTAACGGGCCAACCCGCGCCGTGGCCCGCCAGTGTTTCGCCGACCTCGCCAGTCAGAAGCAGCAACGTGAACGTGCGCTGTACGCCAGCGAGCGGCTTGCCGAGCTGATGACGGTTAACGGCCTGCAACCCAGCGGCGGCACTGGGCTTTTTCAATGGTGGCAAGGCGAACAAGCCGCTGCCGTTCACGATTTTTTCGCCCGGCGCGGCGTGCTGCTGCGGTTGTTTCCGGCTCATAGCAGCCTGCGCATCGGCCTGCCGGCTGAAGAGGCTGACTGGCTAACACTGACCGAGGTTTTCCACGCGTGGCGCACCAATGACTAACGCAACCGACACCACCTTGATGGTGCAAGGCACCACATCGGACGCCGGCAAAAGCACGCTGGTGGCGGCCCTGTGCCGTTGGCTGCATCGCCAAGGCGTGAACGTGGTGCCTTTCAAACCCCAGAACATGGCGCTCAACAGCGCCGTGACCGTCGACGGCGGCGAAATTGGCCGCGCCCAGGCGGTGCAAGCGCAAGCCTGTGGTTTGCCGGCACACACCGACATGAACCCGGTGCTGCTCAAACCAAACAGCGACACCGGCGCGCAAGTCATCATTCACGGCCGCGCCGTCACCAGCATGGAAGCGGCCCAGTACCACGACTACAAAAAGGTCGCCATGCAGGCCGTGTTGCAGTCGCACCAACGCTTGAGCAGCGCCTATACGGTGGTGATGGTCGAGGGCGCGGGCTCGCCGGCGGAAATCAATTTGCGTGCCGGTGACATTGCCAACATGGGCTTCGCCGAAGCGGTGGATTGCCCGGTGATTCTGATTGCCGACATCGACCGCGGCGGCGTGTTTGCCCATCTGGTCGGCACCCTGGAATTGCTCTCCGAAAGCGAGCAGGCGCGGGTGAAAGGCTTCGTCATCAACCGCTTTCGCGGCGCCCTCAGCCTGTTGCAACCGGGCCTGGACTGGCTGGAACAACGCACGGGCAAACCGGTGCTGGGCGTATTGCCGTACCTCACCGACCTGCACCTGGAAGCTGAAGACGCCATCGACACCCGGCAAATCGCCAAGGCCGAGCAGGTGCTCAAAGTGGTGGTGCCGGTGCTGCCGCGCATCAGCAACCACACCGACTTCGACCCGCTGCGCCTGCACCCGCAGGTGGACCTGCAATTTATTGCCCCTGGCCAGCCGATTCCGCCGGCCGACCTGATTATTCTGCCCGGCTCGAAAAGCACCCGTGGCGACCTCGCCGTGCTGCGGGCGAACGGCTGGGAAAGCGCCTTGCACAAACACCTGCGCTACGGCGGCAAGGTGCTGGGCATTTGCGGCGGTTTCCAGATGCTCGGCCAACAGATCCACGACCCGGCAGGTATCGAAGGTGCCGCCGGATCCAGCGCGGGACTGCGGCTGCTCGACTTCGAAACGGTGTTGGCCGAACACAAACAGCTGCACAACGTAAACGGCCACCTTTGCCTCGATGGCGCGGCTATCAGCGGCTATGAAATTCACGCCGGCATCAGCACCGGGCCGGCCTTGGAACGGTTCGCCGTGCAGCTCGACGACGGCCGCTGCGACGGCGCCCGCAGCGACGATGGACAGATTCTCGGCACCTATCTGCATGGGCTGTTCGAGAGCCCCGCTGCCTGCACAGCGTTGCTGCGCTGGGCCGGACTGCAAGACGTGCAGACCGTCGACTACCACGCCCTGCGCGAGCGCGATCTGGAGCGCCTGGCGGACTTGGTTGAACAGCATCTGGATACCGAAAAATTGCGCCACTTATGCGGGCTATAAACCACTCTGTGGGAGCGGCTTTAGCCGCGATGCTCTTGCGACCAAAAAGCATCGCGGCTAAAGCCGCTCCTACAGGTCCGCGATTTGCACTCGATGTTTGGCGAGCACCGGAAACCAAGCAACTCGCGCGGTATTCCACGCACTCTGTGGGAGCGGCTTCAGCCGCGATGCTCTTGCGATCAAAAAGCATCGCGGCTGAAGCCGCTCCTACAGGGGCGGTGACAACTTTGGACACTGACCATGCATGAACTCATTCTCGGCGGCGCCCGCTCTGGCAAAAGCCGACTCGCCGAACGCCTGGCCAGTGAAAGCACCTGGCCCGTCACCTATATCGCCACCTCTCAGGCCGGCGACGGCGAAATGAGCGCGCGCATCCGCCAACACCGCGAGCGCCGTCCGGCCGCGTGGGGCTTGGTCGAAGAGCCGCTGCGCCTGGCGCACGTGTTGCAAAGCCATGCGGCGCCGGATCGCTGTCTGCTGGTGGACTGCCTGACGCTCTGGCTCACCAACCTGTTGATGCTCGACGATCCCCAGCGCCTGGCGGCCGAGCGCGACGCGTTACTCGAGTGCCTACCGGCGCTGCCGGGGCGCCTGCTGCTGGTGAGCAACGAAACCGGCCTGGGCGTGGTGCCGATGGGCGAGCTGACACGCCGCTATGTCGACGAAGCGGGCTGGCTGCATCAAGCCCTGGCTGAACGCTGCCAGCGGGTGATTTTCACCGTCGCGGGCCTACCCATGATTCTTAAAGGAGTGCCGTTATGAGCTTGTCGTGGTGGGCTGCACCGTGTCAGCCATTGGATACCGTGGCCAAAAGCAAAGCCACGGCACGCCAGCAAGTGCTGACGAAACCGGCCGGCTCGCTGGCGGTGCTGGAGCAGACGGCAATTGACCTGGCGGCCATGCAAGGCTGCGAGCGGCCGGTGATCGATAGCCTATGGATTGCCGTTTTTGCCGGCGACCATGGCGTGGTCGCCGAAGGTGTGTCGGCCTACCCGCAAGCCGTGACGGGTCAGATGCTGCGCAACTTTACCGGCGGCGGCGCAGCCATTAGCGTGTTGGCGCGTTATCTCGACGCTGCGCTAGAAGTGATCGACCTGGGCACCGCCACGCCGCTGGAGGCCATCCCGAACGTGCGCCACCTCAACCTGGGCGCCGGCACGTTCAACTTCGCCCAAGGCCCGGCGATGACGCCCACCCAGCTGTACATCGCCCTCGAAGCCGGGCGCGATAGTGTTCGCCGAGCCAAGGCCGGCGGCGCGCAACTGTACATCGGCGGCGAAATGGGCATTGGCAACACCACCGCTGCCAGCGCCATGGCCAGTGCGCTGCTCGACTGCCCGGTGCGGTTGATGGTCGGTCCTGGCACGGGCCTGGACCCGGCCGGTGTCGCCCATAAAGTGAACGTGATCGAAACCGCCTTGGCCCTGCACCGCGCCCACCTCAACGACCCGCTGGCCGTGCTGCAACACCTGGGCGGTTTCGAGATTGCCGCGCTGGTGGGAGCGTATGTCGCCTGCGCGCAAGAGGGCGTGACGGTATTGGTGGACGGGTTTATTTGCACCGTCGCGGCCCTGATCGCCGTGCGCTTGAACGCCGATTGCCGGCAGTGGTTGTTGTTCGCTCATCAGGGCGCCGAACCCGGCCATCACGCCGTGCTTGAAGCCTTGGACGCCCAGCCGCTGCTGCAACTGGGCTTGCGCCTGGGCGAGGGCAGTGGCGCGGCGCTGGCCGTGCCGCTGCTGCAAATGGCCTGCTGCCTGCACGGCGACATGGCCACGTTTGCCGAAGCCGCTGTGGCAGACCGCCCGGCATGACCGTGCACCTTAGCCTGCTGCGCCACGGCGCCACCGAATTGGCCGGCGGCTTTCGCGGCAGCATCGACGATGCGCTCACCGATGAAGGCTGGACGCAAATGCACGCCGCCGTGGCCGAAGCGGACCCGTGGGACCTGATCATTAGCTCGCCGCTGCAACGTTGCGCAGCATTCGCCCACCAGCTTGCCGCTGAGCGTGGCGTGCCGCTGCAGTTGGAACGCGACATCCGCGAGCTGCATTTTGGCGCCTGGGAAGGGCAAACGGCGCTGGCGCTGATGGCCGAGCATGAGGCCGAACTGGGCCAATTCTGGACGGATCCCTATGCCTTTACGCCGCCCGACGGCGAGCCGGTGCTTGAGTTCGCCACACGGGTGCTCGGCGCTATCGAGCGCATCGCGGCCGAACAAGGCGGGAAGCGCGTGCTGTTAATCAGCCACGGCGGGGTGATGCGCTTGCTGCTCGCCCAGGCCCGCGGTCTGCCGCGCGAGCAATTGCTGCAAGTAGAAGTTTTGCACGGTGGGCTGCACCAGTTGATCGTGCAATCGCCCTGCGTGCTGTCGGAGGTCTGATGCTGCCGCTGCTGATTGCCGTGCAATTTCTGACCAGCTTGCCCGTGCGCTTGGCGGGCATGCCGAGCGCGCAGGAGATGGGGCGTTCGCTGCTGTGGTACCCCGTGGTCGGTCTGCTCATTGGCCTGCTGCTGTTCGGCCTGAACGCGCTGTTGGCCGACACGCCAACCCTGCTTCGCGCCGCGCTGCTGCTGGCCGCCTGGGTGGCGCTGAGCGGCGCCTTGCACCTGGACGGCCTCGCCGATAGCGCCGACGCCTGGCTCGGCGGCTTCGGCGACCGCGAACGCACCCTGACCATCATGAAAGACCCGCGCAGCGGGCCGATTGCCGTGGTCACGCTGGTGGTGGTGTTGCTGCTGAAATTTGCGGCGCTGGTGGCCTTGCTAGAACATTTTCAGTGGAGCGCGTTGCTGCTGGCCCCGTGGCTGGCGCGCGGTTTGTTGCCGCTGCTGTTTATGACCACGCCGTATGTGCGAAGTGGTGGCTTGGGGCAGGCGCTGGCGGAGCACCTGCCGCGCTCGGCGTTGCCGTGGTTGCTGGGCGCACATGCGCTGGCCATGCTTATGTTTGGCTGGGCCGGGTTGTTGGCGTTGGTGAGCGGGCTGCTGCTGTTCGCCTGGTTGCGGGGGCGGATGGTGGCGCGGTTGGGCGGCACGACAGGGGATACGGCGGGGGCGATGGTGGAGTTGGTGGAGTGTTTGGTGTTGGTGGTGTTGGCGGTTTAGGGCGCTAGTCTGAGTCGCGCATCGTCGAAATGCCGCTTTCGCGGGAAATGACGACCGTCTGTACAAAAACACCGTCATCCTCGCGCACGCGGGGATCCAGGCTATTGCGTCGTGCACATAACGTCGACACATCCGAGATTCTGGATCCCCGCGTTCGCGAGGATGACGGATGATTTTTTCGCGGACACCGTCATTCCCGCGAAGGCCGGAATCCAGAGTCTTTTGTCAGGCACTGACCTCGAATACGTCAACAATTTTGCTCTCCCGGTCCCCGCAACCAATCACGCCCCACCCCCAAAATCGCTCTTTCCATTTGACGCCCACCCAAACACGGGTATATACACGCTTCCATGCTAACCACCCATTGCCTCTGCACCAAACTCCGCCGAGCCGCCCGCAGCGTTAGCCGTCTGTACGACGACGCGCTACAGCCGCTTGGCCTTAACGTCGCCCAATATTCGCTGCTCAGCCACCTCCAGCGGCTTGAGCAGCCGAGCATTTCCGAGTTGGCTGAGGCCATGGGCCTGGACCGCAGCACCCTGGGCCGCAACCTCAAGGTGTTGGAAGGCGAAGACCTGGTGCAGATGGGTGAGGGCAGTGATTTGCGCAGCCGCCAGGTGCAGTTGTCGGCGCAGGGCGCCCGCCGTTTCGAGCAGGCCGCGCAGGCTTGGAAAGACGCGCAAGCGCAAGTGGCGCTGCGCCTCGGTGCAGAAAAACGTGAGGCGCTCTGGCTGTTGCTGGACGACCTGGAAACCATCGATTGATGCAGTGCAGCGGAGCAGGGCGATGACAGCGAGGCGTGCAACGACATGGGTGCTTTTGGGGGCGGCGCTGATCCTGGCGCTGTCGATGGGCATTCGCCATGGCTTCGGCCTGTTTCTGGCGCCGATGAGCGCCGAGTTTGGCTGGGGCCGCGAGGTGTTTGCCTTCGCCATCGCCCTGCAAAACCTGCTGTGGGGTTTGTCGCAGCCGTTTGCCGGCGCCTTGGCTGACCGCTACGGCGCGGCGCGGGTGATGGTGGTTGGCGGCATTCTTTATGCCCTGGGTTTGGTGCTGATGGCCTCGGCGGACTCGGTGTGGTCGCTGTCGCTGAGCGCCGGTTTGCTGATCGGGTTGGGCTTGTCGGGCACCACGTTCTCGGTGGTGCTCGGCGTAGTCGGCCGCGCGGTGCCGGCGGAGAAACGCAGCATGGCCATGGGCATCGCGGCGGCCGCCGGCTCGTTCGGTCAGTTCGCCATGTTGCCCGGCACCTTGGGTTTGTTGAGCTGGCTGGGCTGGTCGCTGGCCTTGGTCGCACTCGGCGCCCTGGCTGCGCTGATTGTGCCGCTGGTGACGATGCTCAAGGACAAGCCGCTGCCGGTGTCGGGCAGCGACCAAACCCTTGGCGCAGCGCTGCGTGAAGCGGCGGCGCATAAAGGTTTCTGGCTGCTGGCGTTGGGCTTTTTCGTGTGCGGGTTTCAGGTGGTGTTTATCGGCGTGCATTTGCCGGCCTATCTGGTGGACCAACACTTGCCCGCCACGGTCGGCACCACGGTGTTGGCACTGGTGGGCCTGTTCAATATTTTCGGCACCTACTTCGCCGGCTGGCTGGGCGGGCGGATGTCCAAACCGCGCCTGCTGGTGGGTTTGTACCTGGCGCGTGCCGTGGTGCTGGTGTGGTTTATCAGCGTGCCGGTCACCCTGTTTACCGCTTACACCTTTGGCGTGCTGATGGGCATTTTGTGGCTCTCGACCGTGCCGCTTACCAACGGCACCGTGGCCACTCTGTTTGGCGTGCGCAACCTGTCGATGCTCGGCGGCATCGTCTTCTTGTTCCATCAACTGGGCGCGTTTCTTGGCGGCTGGATGGGCGGCTATCTGTACGACCGCACGGGCAGCTACGACCTGGTCTGGCAAATTTCCATCGCCCTCAGCCTGGTCGCCGCCGCGCTCAATTGGCCGGTGCGCGAGCAGCCGGTTGAACGCCTGCGTATGGCGGCGGCATGAGCCGTTCGTTCACGGTAGCGTTGAGCGTCGCCGCAGCGGCGGGGCTGCTCGCGCTGGTGTGGTGGGGCTGGCAACGTGGCGGTCTGGCGTTGCTGCAACTGGGTATGGGCAGTTGCCTTTGACGGCCCGGCGCTTGACGGGTAGCGTGGCTCCACTGTCACTCGACCACTGAGCGCCACCACCATGAGCCTGCGTCGCACCGTTCTTCCTGCCCTCGTTTTGTCCCTGCTGTCGCTGCCGGTACTGGCGGCGAGTTGCCCACCGCTGCTGCAAGGCGAACTGCCCAAGCTGCGCGACAAAAACAAAGAACAACTCAACCTTTGCGACCAGTTCGCCGGCAAGCCGCTGCTGGTGGTCAACACCGCCAGCCATTGCGGTTTTGCGCCGCAATTCAAAGGCCTTGAGGCGCTGTACAAAAGCCACAAAGAGCAGGGCCTGGAAGTGCTCGGCGTGCCCTCCGACGACTTCAATCAGGAAGACGCCGACCTCGCTGAAACCGCCAAGGTTTGCTACGTCAATTACGGCGTGACCTTCGCCATGGTCGAGCCGCAGCACGTGCGCGGCGACCAAGCCATTCCCCTGTTCAAAGAGCTGGCCGCGCAGAGCAGTGCGCCGCGCTGGAACTTCTACAAATACGTGGTCGACCGCCAGGGCAACGTGGTGGCGAGCTTTTCCAGCATGACCAAGCCGGACGACCCCGAGCTGCAAGCCGCGCTAGCCAAAGCCATTGCCTCCAAGCCCTGAGCAGCTGGATTTTCTCAACCTTAAGGAATTTAAGCTTCAGTTAAGCGGCGGGCGATAAGGTGATCCCGTCGAAACACATGACTAACTGAAGAAAAGGACTGACCCCATGAATAAGTTCACTGCCCTGTTTGCTGTTGCTGCCCTGACTGCCACCGCCGGTATGGCTCAAGCCCGTGACCTGGGCCCGGACGAAGCCATGAAACTGCGTGATGCCGGCACCGTTCAGTCGTTCGAGAAACTTAACGAAGCGGCCCTGGCCAAACACCCCGGCGCAACTGTGAAAGGCACCGAGTTGGAAGAAGAACACGGCCGCTACATCTACCAGGTTGAACTGCGTGACGCTCAGGGCCTGGAGTGGGATCTGGAGCTTGACGCTACCAACGGCCAGATCCTGAAAGACCATCAAGACAAGTAATGAGCAAACCCGTTAGCAAATGGCTGATGCGTTACTGCGGCATCGTCGCCCTGGTCCTGGCCGTGCTCACCCTGAGCGTCGCCGTGCACGCCCGTGACCTGGACCAAGACGAGGTGCTGCGCCTGCGGCAGGAAGGCCGCATCCCGCCTTTGGAACAGCTGCTAAAACCCGCCCTGGAGCGTCACCCCGGGGCGAAGTTGTTAGAGGCTGAACTAGAGGAAGAGGATGACGTGTTGGTCTACGAAATTGAGCTACTGACCACCGACGGCGTGGTTCGCGAGTTGGAAATCGACGTGCGCGACGGGCGCATCCTCAAGGACAAGGAAGACGACTGATGCGTTTGTTGTTGGTGGAAGACCACGTGCCGTTGGCGGACGAATTGCTCGTCAGTCTGGGTGCCCAAGGCTATGCCGTGGATTGGCTGGCCGACGGGCGCGACGCCGCGCACCAGGGCGCCACCGAACCGTACGATTTGATCATTCTCGACCTCGGTCTGCCGGGTAAGCCTGGCCTCGACGTACTGCGCGAATGGCGCGCCGGTGGGCTGGCAACGCCGGTACTGATTCTGACCGCACGCGGCTCCTGGGCCGAACGTATTGACGGCCTCAAAGCCGGCGCCGATGACTACCTGACCAAACCTTTCCACCCCGAAGAACTGCAACTGCGCATTCAGGCCTTGCTGCGCCGCTCTAAAGGGCTGGCCAATCAGCCGCACCTGGAAGCCGCCGGCTTGCAGCTGGACGAAACGCGCCAGTGCGTAAACCTCAACGGTGATGACATTCAACTCACCGCCGCCGAATTCCGCCTGTTGCGTTATTTCATGCTGCACCCGCAGCAACTGCTGTCCAAAACCCACCTGGCCGAACACCTGTACGACGGCGAAACCGAGCGCGACTCCAACGTGCTGGAAGTGCACGTCAACCACCTGCGCCGCAAGCTGGGCCGTGAAGTGATCGAAACCCGACGCGGCCAGGGCTATCGCTTCGCCGGGCTGGGCGCGTGAAGTCGATTCAGCGCCGGCTGAGTGTCGGCCTGGTCAGTGTGTTGCTGGTGGTTGGCCTGGTGCTGGCGCAAACCAGCATTTGGTTGCTGGACCTTGGCCTACGGCGTTATCTGGAAGACGGCTTACGCCAGCAGGCCGAGAGTTTGCTGATCGCCACTGTGCGCGGGCCGAGCGGTTTGCAGCTCAGCGACCAGCGCGTGCAGGCTACCTACCAGCAACCGTTTTCCGGGCGCTATTTCCGCATCGACTTCGCCGACGGCACGCCGGCCCCGTGGCGCTCCCGCTCGCTGTGGGATTTTGAGCTGACCCCGGCCACGCAGCCCGGTCTGCAAACCGATCTGGCCGATGGCCCGAATGAGCAACTGTTGCTGACCTACCGCGCCGACTACCGTCGCTACGGGCAGCAGATGTCCATCACCGTGGCGCAAGACTACAGCCCCGTACTCGCCAGCTTTCGTCGCGTGCAATACGTTGGCCTGGCGGTCGGCGCCGGCGCGCTGCTGATTATTCTGCTGCTGCAACGCCTGACCGTGCGCAACGCCTTGCGTCCACTGGAACGCGTGCGTCAGCAATTGCAGCAACTGCAACAGGGCCAACGCACTGCGCTGGACAGCGAAGTGCCGCTGGAACTGGAACCGCTGGTGACACAAATCAACCACCTGCTAGCCCACACCGAAGACCACCTGCTGCGCTCGCGCAATGCCCTGGGCAATCTCGGTCACGCCTTGAAAACCCCGCTGGCCGTGCTGATCAGCCTGGCCGAGCGCGACGAATTAAAAGCCTATCCCGCCATTCAGGCCACCCTGCGCGAACAGCTGCAACAGATCGAACAACGCCTGAGCCGCGAACTGGGCCGGGCGCGATTGGCCGGCGAAGCGTTGCCCGGCGCGCAGTTCGTGTGCGACGAAGAGCTGCCGGGGCTGTTCAGCACCCTTGGCATGATTCACAACCGAGGTCTCGAACTGACCTGGAACGCCGCACCGGGTTTACGTTTGCCGCTGGACCGTGAAGACCTGCTCGAAGTGCTCGGCAACCTACTCGACAACGCCTGCAAATGGGCCGACTCGGCCGTAAGCCTGACCGTTCAAGAAGAGGCGGGCGGGTACCACCTGTGGGTCGACGATGACGGACCGGGCATTGAACACGTGCGCCGCGTGGAAGTACTGGAACGGGGCACCCGGCTGGATGAACAGGTGCAAGGGCACGGGCTGGGATTGGGCATCGTGCGCGATATTGTCGAAGCGTGGGGTGGGCGCATCGAGATGCTGGACAGCCCGCTGGGTGGGCTGCGGGTGGGTGTTTTTCTGCCAGGGGCGTGATGCCTTTTCAGGAACCGCGGCTTACCGGAGCAGGTTGTTCGCTGTCTGTGGGAGCGGCTTTAGCCGCGATGTTTTTCGGTGATGTTGCGCAAGATGCCCGCCGTCCCCGCGCCAGGATGACGAAGGTTTCGCCCAAGCCTCCCGTCATCCCCGCGAAGGCGGCGGTCCGACGATTCGGGATCCAGAATTTTGTGGC
Organism: Pseudomonas sp. AC136; assembly: GCF_979258585.1. Classification (NCBI taxonomy): domain Bacteria; kingdom Pseudomonadati; phylum Pseudomonadota; class Gammaproteobacteria; order Pseudomonadales; family Pseudomonadaceae; genus Pseudomonas; species Pseudomonas sp. AC136. The sequence continues at coordinate 689,393 of NZ_OZ409865.1, read as the reverse complement.
GTGCACAAATACTCGTCTCATCCAAAACTCTGGATCCCCGCGTGCGCGAGGATGACGGAGGTTTTTCCCAAAATCCCCGCCGTCCCTGCGCGCGGATGACGGAGGTTTGCCCAAGATGCCCGCCGTCCCCGCGCGAGGATGACGGAGGTTTTGAATGCGCGTCATCCTCGCGCACGCGGGGATCCAGAATGTTGCGGCGGGCACGAACCTGAAGCCACGCCCGGTTCCGCGCTCCGGTCAGCCGCGATGCGCTTCCAGGCCCATCACATCCCGTTAGCAAACCCCGGATTGCTCATATCAATCGCCGCCCGCACCGGCTTCAGCGCCTCGCCATACTTAGCCAAAATATCCAACGCATAATCAATGCGCGCCCGCAGACGCTGATCATCTTCGCCAGCCGCTTCTGGCCCATTCAGCACGCCGCCGCAATGGCGAACCAAAATGTGTTCCGGCAGGTAATTCACGCGGCAGTTCTTGTAGCTCGACGCGCGCATTTCGCTGATGACATAAGGCCCGCCCACGGCCGCCGAAACGCCCACCAACAGCCCCGGCTTGTGCGCCAGTTCAGCCTTGCTGGTGTAGATAAAAAAGTTCTTGATCGCCGGGCAGGCCATGCCATTCCACTCCGGCACCACCACGATCACCGCGTCAGCCGCTTTCAGTTGCTCGGCATAGTGCGTCCATGGGCCGGTATCTTCGGCAGGCCACAGGGGCAGGGTGCCGGTGCCGAGGTCGATCACCGAACTGTTTTCGGCGCTGGTCAGGTTCAGCTCGATCAAACGCTGCTGAAGGAAATGCGCCACCTTGGCGGACTGGCTGTTGTTGCGGCTGGAGCCGGCGACGATGGCGTAATTAAGCATCTGCAAATCCTTGGCGAAAGAGAGAGCGCAGGCTAGCGGGGCGCAGTCAGAGCGGCAAGGGCCAAGGCGCCCTCGCGGGGGTTGGATCGCGCCATAAAGCGCAGCCCTGTAGGAGCCAGCTTGCTGGCGAACCCTGGAACAGGTGATTTCAGATCTAAGTTTCCAGGGTTCGCCAGCGAGCTGGCTCCTACAAAAAGCCCTTACACGCGGAACTGATCCATCAATGCCTGCTGATGGTTGGCCAAGCGATTCAACGCCTGACTTACCTGCGCCGACTCATCCGCCTGCGCCGAAATCGATTCGGTCACGTCGCGAATCGAAGCCACGTTGCGGTTGATCTCTTCGGCCACCGAGCTTTGTTCTTCGGCGGCGCTGGCGATTTGCAGGTTCATGTCGGTAATCACGCCCACCGCCTGACTGATGCGCTGCAAGGCGCTAACAGCGCGTTCCACTTGCTGCACGCTGGTCTGCGCCTGGCGATGGCTGCTGCCCATGCTGCTGACCACTTCGCGGGTGCCGTTTTGCAGGCCTTCGATGACTTTGCGAATTTCTTCAACCGAGTCTTGCGTGCGCTTGGCCAGGCTGCGCACTTCATCCGCCACCACGGCAAAACCTCGACCGGATTCACCCGCGCGCGCCGCCTCAATGGCGGCGTTGAGGGCGAGCAGGTTGGTCTGTTCGGCAATCGAGCGAATCACCTCCAGCACGGAGCCAATTTGCTGGCTGCTGCTGGCCAGGCCTTCGACTTCTTCCATGGCCACGTTCATTTCATTGGCCAGCAACTCGATTGCACTGGTGGTCTGGTCGATCACGCCCAGCCCTTCGCGGGTGGCGTCGTCGGCGCTGCGTGCGGCCTCGGCAGCCTGGGCGGCGTTGTGGGCGACGTCTTGCGCGGTGGCGCTCATTTCCTGGAAGGCGGTGGCCACTTGGTCCACCTCACGGAACTGCTGTTGCATGCCGGCACTGGTCTGACGGGCAATGGACGAGGATTGATCCGCCGTGCCGCGCGCGTCCTGCACCGAGCTTTTCACATCAGCAATGATCGGCTGCAACTTGTCGAGGAAGCGATTGAACCAGCCGGCCAGTTCGCCCAATTCGTCGCGCTTGGCGTAGTCGAGACGGCGGGTCAGATCGCCTTCGCCGGTGGCGATGTTTTGCAGCATGGCCGCCACGTTGAGAATCGGCCGAGTCACGCCACGCGCCGTCAGCCACATCAATAGCAAGCCAAGAATCACGGCCAGTAAACCGATGCCCAGCGACAGACTGCTGTCGGTTTTGCCACGGCTGTCGAGTTCGGCTTCAAGTTTTTTGGCCGGCACGGTAAGCACCTGCTGAGGCACTTCGATCAGCACGCTCCAGGGTTTCGATTCGGGAATCGGCTGCAACGGTTCGAGCACTTGCAGCATCTCGCCTTCATGCAGCACCTGGGGTTGGGCGCTGGCAGTCAGGCGGCTGAGTTCATTGCCATGCTCGCCGAACGCGGCGTTCAAGGGTTTGCCCAACATCGAAGCGTCGCGGCTGTGGCCGGCGAACAACCCCAGCGGGCTGATAATGCTGACGTGGCCTTCGCCGTTGTACAGCTCTTTATTGGCCTTCACGCTGACGTCTTGCAGGCTCGCCAGGCTGATGTCGAGCCCGACGACGCCAATGACCTTGCCGTCGACTTCCACCGGGAAAGCGATGCTGGTCATCAGCGTTTGTACCTTGTCGACCTCGTCGATATACGGGTCGAGCACGCAGGCTTTTTTGCCTTGCAGCGGGCAGGTCAGCCAGGAGTTGTATGGCGTTCCGTTGCTCATCACGCTTGTGTCGTTGAGCAATTCTTCCTTCATCGCCTCGGGCGACAACTCACCACTTTTAGACTGCGACCAGTACTGCGCGAAGCGGCCGATATCGTTGCTGCCTTGAGCTTCCTGGTCGACAAACTGAGCGTCCTGCCCGTCCAGCGCGTTGGGCAGAAACACCACGTACAAGCCCAACAAATTGCTGTTGCCTTGCAACGCGGTGTGCATCTGCTCCGACAGATCGGCACGCACGGCGCCGGCTTCAATGCTGTGCGCCTTGGCCTGAGCCAACAGCATTTTCACCTGGCGGGTAAAGCCGTTGCCGTACTGATAGGCGTCCATGAAATAACGCTGAATCCGCAGCGACTGCGTTTCCCCCCGCGCCGCCATGCGCTTTTGCGCCGCCTCTTCGAGCATGGCCGTGCTCGACGCCTTGACCACATTCGCCGTGTTTTTCGACTGATACAGCGACGTGCCGACCAAAAGAGTAACGATCACCAACAGGCATAGGCCGGCAAGCGAGGTGATTTTCCACTGGATGGAGAGGCGACTGAGCATGGGGTAATTCTCGTGTAAGGCTTAGGACAAACGGTGATTACAGACAACGCACGAATAGCCGTTATGGGCGGGCGGCGGGAATTATGCACATGGCCGATTGAAATATTGAACGGATATTTGTGACGCGTCCGACGCTTTTATCGGCACTGCACGAAATGTTTGAGGGGATTGATGGAAAAAAGTCGGAGGAAAGTGCCGACTTAGTCTGAAATGAATTTAAGAAACCACCTACAGCCGTAATCAGAATCGCCGATAACTCGTTATTGCCGTTTCCTGACGGTGCGCAGTTAAAGGAGTAATCATGCGTTTAAAAACAAAAGTGATGCTGTTGGCCCTGGTGCCGGTGCTGCTGTTTGCATTGGTACTCAGCGGCGCGGCCACGCAAGTGTTGCTAAGCCTGGCCGATGGCGAAGTCAAAGAAACCCGTGAACGCCTGATTGCCGAGCGCCAACAAGAACTGCAGAGCTACATGCAAATTGCCCTTGGCTCGGTGCAAAGCCTTTACGACGGCGCTGCCCAAGGCGACATGGACAGCCGGGCGGAGGCGATCAAAATCCTCTCGAAAATCAAATACGGCAAAGACGGCTACTTCTTCGGCCATGACGCCAACATCGTGCGGCTGTTCCGTGGCGACAACCCGCTGGACGTCGGCAAAGTGCTGGCTGACCGCAAAGACCCCAACGGCGTTTACGTAAACCGCGAGCTATACAACGTCGGCAAGAACGGCACCAATTACCTGCGTTACGCCTCGCCGCTGCCCACCAACGACAAAGTGTTAGTGCCCAAGTTGGCCTACAACATCTACTTGCCCAAGTGGGACATGGCGCTCGGTACCGCCATTAACCTGGACGGCGTGGAAGCGGACGTCGCCAAAGTGCAGGCCTCGATTTCGGCGCGCATCAGCACCATCGTCACCAGCATCGTGGTCATTGCCCTGGTGCTGCTGGTGATTTTCGGCATCGCCGGTTTGGCCTTGGGCAATGCCTTCTTGCGGCCCTTGCAGCAAATCAAAAACAACCTCGACGACATTGCCGCCGGCGATGGCGACTTGACCAAACGCCTGCCGGTGAACAGCAAAGACGAACTCGGCGAATTGGCCGGCTCGTTCAACGCCTTTGTTGCCAAGATTCATGGGCTGGTTCGGCAGATCGTGGAAATGACCGGGCAACTGACCACGCTGGTGAGCGAGGTGTCCGCGCAAACCCAGCGGGCCGATAAAGCCATGGCCAACCAGCGTCACGAAACCGATCAAGTGGCCACTGCCATTAACGAGATGTCGGCGGCGGCGCACCAAGTGGCGCAGAGCGCGCAAGGCGCGGCATCGGCTGCGCAACAAACCGACCAGGAAGGGCAGGCCGCGAAGAAAGTTGTCGACGGCAGCATCAGCCGCATTCATGCGCTGGTGGGCGATATCCGCAGCAGCGGTACCTCGCTCGACAGCTTGCAGCAAGACGTGCAATCGATTGTCAGCGTGCTCGGCGTGATCCGCTCGATTGCCGAGCAGACCAACTTGCTCGCGCTCAACGCTGCGATTGAAGCCGCCCGTGCCGGTGAAGCCGGACGCGGGTTCGCCGTGGTCGCCGATGAAGTGCGCGCCCTGGCCAGCCGCACGCAGCAGAGCACCCAGGAAATCCAAGGCATGATCGACCGCCTGCAAAAAGGCACCGAAGACGCCGTGACTGCCATGCGCCGCTCCAGCGAAGCGGGCGACGTCACCAGCCAGCAAGCCAACCAGGCTGGCGCCTCGCTGGATGCCATTGCCGAACTGATCGCCACCATCAACGCGATGAACGCGCAAATCGCCAGCGCGGCGGAAGAGCAGACGGCCGTTGCCGAAGAGATCAACCGCAGCGTGCACCAGATTGCCGGCGCGGTGGATCAGGTCGCCGATGAAACCCAGCAGAGTGCACAGACGGCGCGCAGTTTGGCGGAATTGGGGGATCGGTTGGGGACGTTGGTTAAGCAGTTTAGGATTTGAAGGAGTGGGGGAGTTTTGTACGCAAGGCCGGCCCATTTGGGACGTAAATGGGTGTTCGCCTCGAAATTCTGGATTCCCGCCTGCGCGGGAATGACGGTGGTGTCTGTACTTACTCCGTCATTCCCGCGTAGGCGGGAATCCAGGCGCGGTGATTGACTGGTTTACTCCGAACCGCTCTTTCCCAAGCCCACCGCATCGCGGCTAAAGCCGCTCCCACAGGGGATCGGTGTACCCACACCGAAGCGATATATTTCCGAATCGCCGGACCGCCGCCTTCGCGGGAATGACGGGCGTTTCTATTGGGTCATGTAATAGACGACAGATCCCAACCAAACCACCGTCATCCCCGCGCAGGCGGCGGTCCGACGATTCGGGATCCAGGCGCGGTGATTGACTGGTTTACTCCGAACCGCATTTCAGCAGACCCACCGCATCGCGGCTAAAGCCGCTCCTACAGGAAATCGGGACAGTCAAACCGATTCGCTGAACCTGTAGGAGCGGCTTCAGCCGCGATCCCTGCAACCCCCAATCACCGCGGATACAACGGCGGCAACGGACTCGTTTCCTGCGCCGCAGCCGGAGCTTCGGCGGCGGGGAGGGCGCGGATGGCTTTCCACAGCTGTTCACCTTGCCAATATTGGCCGCTCTCGCTGTACAACGCGCCGTTCAATCCATCCAGACTTTCACTCAATGGCACAAACCGCGCGGCCATGTCGGCGAGGGTTTCTGGCTGTTGCCGGGCCCAGGCGTCGAGCGCCTGGCGAGTGGCTTGGGAGTCGTTGGCCAGGCACGCGCGTTTGAGGTCGTCGAGCAAGCTGCGCGGGCTCGGGCCGGTTTGTGCGGTGCGCGACACCGCTGGCTGGCGGCGCGCACGCCACCACAGGCCAAAGCCGAGCAGGGTGGTGAAGCTCAGAATCAACGTTGCCAGTTGCCACGGCCACACCGCCGGGCCTTCTATCAACGGCAACACGGCATCGGTGTTCACCGGCGCTTCCACGTCCATGGTCGGGTTGTTGGCGACCATCAGGGCGCGCGCCGGCACGCTGGTGTGTTCCAGGCGATCTTCCTTAGTGTTCCACCACACCAGATCCACCGCTGGCAGCTCGATGCGCCCGCTGCGGTTCGGCACCAGGGCTTCGCGTTCTTCGCGGCTGCCGATCAGGCCGCGTTCATTGGTGCTGTTGCTCAGTTGCGGCTGGTCCGGATAGCGGCGCAAACCGGTCACAGACGTGGCCGGTAGCGGCGGCAACTGAGCGCTGGAAAGGCCGTCGACTTTTAAGGTGAGGCTGCGCGTCAGCGAGTCGCCGACCTGGGCTTTGTCCGGCTCCGGCGTCCAGGCTTCGCTCAGCACCACCGCGCGCGCGGGCAGCCACGGCGCGTCGACGGGGTAGTCGGCCGGCTTGGCTTTTACCTGCAACGGAATTACCGGCGACTTCACACGCATCAACCGCCCCGGGCGCGGCCCGAATGGCTGGTACGTGCTGTTGTTCTGAGTGCGGTCCGCCACCGTGGCACTAAACACCAACGATGGAATGTCCAGCTCGCCGCTGTGTTGCGGGTAGATGGCGTAGCGCAACTCGATCACGCCATGCCGTACGCCGTTTATTTCTTTCTCATACGTGCGCGGGTCACCCAGCGATTCGATGCGTGCGTCCGGAATTTGCAGCGGCGTGAGCGCGCTGTCGTCGTACAGCGACACCGAGTGGTAAATGCGCAACGTGAGGATGGTCTGGGCCTGCACGTACACGGTGTCTTGGTCGAGGCTGGCGTCGATAAACACCGGCGCCACCGATTCGGCGTCGCTGTTAGCTTCGGTTTTGATCACTTGCAGGGTGATCGGCTCGCTTTTGTTCTCGCCCAGGCTGAGCGACGGAATCACCACGTTGCCGACGCTTTTCGGTTGCAGGGTGATGATCCAGCGCGTGGTGGCGCGGGCCGAGCCGTCGATGGTGGTCAGACGGTTGATTTGGCGCGTGCCAAGCACGTCGAACGCTTCATCGAGCGGCGCCAGGTCCGGCTTGCCGAACAAGGTGGCGTCGTCCGATTCCAGCGACAGTTCCAGGGTTTCACCTTCGCTCAGGCGAGTGCGGTCCACCGAGGCGGTGAAGTTCGCGGCGCTGGCCTGCATGGCCAGCAGGCACAGCAAAAAGGCGCAAAACAGACGGGTCATCAACTAATTCCTAGGCTCTTGGCGCTGTTGCTGTTCGTACCAGAATTTGCGTCGCAGCAGCTCGCCGGGGTCGTCGGGAATCTGCCGCAGCCATTGCTCCATGGCTTGGCGCTGCTCGGCACCAAGGTGTTGCTGTTGGCCCTCGTCGGCCTGGGGTTTGCCGCCTGGTTGCTGCTCTGCCTTATCGGCGTTTCCGTTTTTGCCGTCTTTACCGTCTTTGTCGCCACCGGCCTGCTGGCCGGCTTTGCTGGCGTTGGGGTCTTGCTGGGCGCTTTGCTGGCCATCGGGTGGCGGCTTTTGCGTGGCGTCTTTTTCGTCCGTTTTGTTCGGGGTAGACGGCGGCGGCTGGTTCTTGTCGGTGTTGCTGTTGGAATCGGGCCCGCCCTGGTTTTGCTCAGACGGCTTTTGCTGCTGGTTCTTGCCTTTTTGTTTCTGCTTTTGCTGTTGTTCTTTCTGCTTCTGCTCTTTTTCCTGCTGCTTCTGTTGGCGCAACAGTTCTTCGATCAAGGCTTTGTTTTTTAGCGCCTGGGGCAACTCGGGTTGCACCTCCAGGGCTTGGTCATAGGCATCCAGCGCCGCTTCCAGTTCACCGCTGCGGGCCAGGGCGTTGCCACGATTGTAGTGGTCGGCCGCGCTGCCGCCCGTGGCGAAACGGTTGGCGGCGCCGGCGTAGTCGCCGGCCTGGTACAGCGCCTGGCCCTGCCATTTAGGGTCGGTAAAGGTGTCGGCGGCTTCAGCGGCTTTGTGCTGTTGCAGCAGGCGTTCGCCTTGCTGGTCGGCGCGCAGCCAGAGGTCGGCAAACTCGAAGGCGTAGCTGGGGCGCGGCCCCATCATCAGCAGCAACGGCAAGCAGAACAGCCAGCCACGGCGCCCAGCGCAGGCGGCCAGCAACAGCAGCGGCAACAGCAGCCAATAACCTTGGTCGGCCCAGGTTTCTAATTGCGTGGGTTCGCTGTCGCGCAGGCTTTCTGTGTCGGCGAGCAGGCCGAGGTCGCGCAGGTCGGTTTCGTCCAGACGCGAGCGCAGGTAGTTGCCGCCTAGTTCGTTGGCGAAACGGCGCAGGCCGGCGCTGTCCAGGCGCGGCAGCAAAATGCTGCCTTGGGCGTCTTTCAAAAAGCCGCCGCCTTCCTGTGCAATCGGTGCGCCCTGGGCCGAGCCGATGCCTAGAATTTGCAAGCGGCTGCCTTGTTTGCCCAGCGCTCGGCGAATGCCTTGGCGTTCCTGATCATCCAGGGCCGAGGTGATCAGCAGTAGCCGACCGTTGCCTTGCGCGCCCTGTTCCAGCAGCGTCATGGCTTTGGCTACGGCCAGGTCGGCGCGTCGGCCGGCTTCCGGCATAATCGCCGGCTTCAGCGACTCCAACAGATTGCGCGTGGTCGCCAGGTCGTCCGAGAGCGGCACCAAGGTGTGCGCGCTGCCGGCGTAGAGCACGATGCCGGTTTGCGCGTCGTGGCGCGCTTCCAGCAGGTCGAGCACTTTGTGTTTGGCATGTTCCAGGCGATTAGGCTGCACGTCGCCGGCCAGCATCGACGGCGTCATGTCGAGCAGCACCACCAGCGGGTCGGCGCGCTTCTGCGTGCTCTGTTCCACGTGTTGCCAACTTGGACCAAGTAGGGCCAGCAAGCACAGCAACCACGACACGCCGAGGGCAATCCACGGCAAACGACTGACCCGCCGATTACCGCCACTCAGCAGCACCGCGTGGAAAGCCGGCGGCAGGAGCATTTGCCAACGGCCGGCGCGGCGTTGGCGGTGCCAGAGTTGCCACAGCAACCACAGCAGCGGCGGCAGCAACAGCAGCCAGAACGGCCGCAGCCAATGGGGCCAAAGCGCGATCATGAGCGTTTCCTCATGCGCGCGCGCCATTTCGGGCGGGCTGGCAGGGCGCGCTGCAAGCGGCTTTGCAACAGGTGCGGCCACAGCGAGTTGACCACCAGCAGCAGGCTCAGCAGAAACGCCGCCGCCAGCGGCCAGGCGTAAAGCTCAAGGGCAGGGCGGGCGATGGTGGGTTGCTGGGCCACGGGTTCGAGTTTGTCGAGGCTGGCTTCGATCAGGGTCAGTTCGTCGCTATCGCGAGCGCGGAAGTACTGGCCGCCGGTCATGTCGGCGATTTTCTGCAGTGTCGGTTCGTCCAAGTCCAGGCCAGGGTTCAGACCGAGCATGCCGAACGCGCCGCGCTCTGGGTCGGCGCCGATGCCGATGGTGTACACCTTCACCTTTTCCTCGACGGCCAGCCGCGCCGCCGTGATCGGATCAATCTGCCCGCCATTGCTGGCGCCGTCGGTGACCAACACCAGCACGCGGCTATTGGCCGGCCGCTGACGCAGGCGCTTCACGGCCAACCCGAGCGCATCGCCAATGGCGGTGTTTTTGCCAGCGATGCCGATAAGGGCTTCGTCGAGCCAGATGCGCACGGTGCGGCGGTCAAAGGTCAGCGGTGCCTGCAAATACGCCTGGCTGCCGAACAAAATCAGCCCGACGCGATCACCTTTGCGGCCCTCGATAAAGTCGCCGAGCAGGTTTTTAACCAAGGTCAGGCGGCTGACGTCGTTGCCGTTCCACTGCATGTCGGCGTAGTCCATGGAGCCGGACACATCCACGGCCAGCAGCAAATCACGCCCGCTGGCCGACACCGGCAACGGCTCGCCGACCCACGCCGGCCGCGCCGCTGCACTCAACAACAGCAACCACAGCAGGGCGAAAGGCGCCTGCTGCCGCCACGCGGGCAAGTTGGCCCGCGCGCGGCGCCCGGCCAGACCTTCGAGCTCCGGCAGGAAACTGACCTTCAGCGCCGCCTCGCCGCTATCGGCGGCGGGCAACACCAGGCGCAACAGCCACGGCAGCGGCAGCAGCACGAACAGCCAGGGCCAGGTGAACTCAAACATGTTTGCGAATCCAGGTATCGACGGCTTGGTAGAGGCCATCCACCGCTTTGTCGTCGAGTTTGCATTCGGGGCGATACGCGCCTTCCACCAGAATCATCCAGCGCGTCAAACCAGCGGCCGGGCAGCGGTTGTCGAGGTACGCCAACCAGGCGCGGCCGCTCATGGTGTGGCTTTGGCTATTGGGGTAATGGCTTCGGCACAGGCGCTTGAGCAGGGCATTGAGTTGCTGCAACCACGGTCCGGCGTTGATGCCGTCATACGGTTTTTTCAATTGCCCGAGTTCCTGCAACGCCGCCAGGCGAAGGGGATCGAGCGGCACGTCGGTACCGGTTTTTTTGCCCCGCTGCGGCAGACGTTTGCGCAAGCGCCACAAGCCCCACAGCGCCACTGGAACCAGCAAACCGAGCAGCCACCAGCCCGGCGCTGGCGGCCACCAGGAAATTGGCGGCGGGGCGATCAAAGGCTGCAACTGGTCGAGAGGATTCATTGCTTCTTCCTCGGCCGCTGCCCTTGCAAGTGATCGCGCAGCTGTTCAATCGGGTCGTTCAAGGTGGTGAGCGGAAACAGCGGCACGCCGAGTTTTTGCGCCAACAATTGCCAGCGCGCCTGCCGCGCTTCGCCGAGGGCGTGATAGGTCTCGCGCAGCTCGGCGTTATGGGTGTCGAGTTCCAACAGGGCGCCACGCTCGGTGAATTGCAACAAGCCGGCGGCGGGCAGAGCGTGGTCCAGCGGGTCGGATAACGGCAGCAGCAATAAGTCGGTGTGACGAGCGAGCAGGGTGAGTTGTTGCTCGGCGCTGTCGTTCAGCGCGCGCTCATCACACAGCACCACCGCCAGGCTGCCGGGGCGCAGCACTTCGCGCGCACGTCGCAGCGCCAGGCCAAAGGTGTCGCGGCCGGCGGGAATTTCACTATTAAGGTTCTGGTTGGCGCGCACCAGGCGGTTGAGCAATTGCAGCAGGCTCATCTTGCTGCGCCGGGGTTTGATTTCGTGGTGCTCGTTGTCGCCAAACACCAAGCCGCCGACGCGGTCGTTGTGGCCCAGCGCGGCCCAGCCAATCAGCGCCGCCACTTGCGCTGCTAGTACAGACTTGAACGCCAGCCCTGAACCGAAAAACAGGCGCTGGCTCTGTTCCACCAGAATAAAAATCGGCCGCTCGCGTTCTTCATGGAACAGCTTGGTGTGCGGCTCCTGGGTTCGGGCCGTCACGCGCCAGTCGATGGTGCGCACGTCATCGCCGGGCTGATACACGCGCACCTGATCGAAGTCGACGCCACGACCGCGTAGTTTGGAATGGTGCAAACCCACCAGCGGACTGCGTCGCGCCGGCGTGGAAAACAACTGCACCTCGCGGATGCGGTGGCGCATCTCGATCAGCTCAGCAAGGCTGACGCGAATTCCGGCTTCGCTGGCGGCAAGCGGTTGCATGGCGATCAGGCCACGGCAACCACATCGAGGATGCGTTGCAGCACCCGGTCCTGGTCAATGCCCGCCGCTTCGGCCTCGAACGACAAAATAATGCGGTGACGCAGTACGTCGAACAGCACCGCCTGAATATCTTCCGGCGACACGAAATCGCGGCCAGCCAGCCAGGCGTGGGCGCGGGCGCAGCGGTCGAGGGAAATGGAACCGCGCGGGCTAGCGCCATAGGAAATCCACTCGGCCAATTCCGGGTCGAACTTAGCCGGGGTGCGCGTCGCCATCACCAACTGCACGAGGTATTCCTCCACGGCGTCGGCCATGTACAAACCCAGCACTTCTTTGCGCGCGGCGAAAATCGCCTGCTGGCTGACTTTATGTTCGGGCTTGGTTTCGCCGTTCAGGGCTTCGCCACGGGCTTGCTGGAGAATCTTGCGTTCGACCGAGGCGTCGGGGAAGCCGATCTTCACATACATAAGGAAGCGGTCGAGCTGGGCCTCGGGCAGGGGATAGGTGCCTTCCTGCTCAATCGGGTTTTGCGTGGCCATTACCAGAAACAGCGGCGACAAATCGTAGGTGCTGCGCCCCACACTGACCTGGCGCTCGGCCATGGCTTCGAGCAAGGCCGACTGCACCTTAGCCGGCGCGCGGTTGATTTCGTCCGCCAGCACCAGGTTGTGGAAAATCGGCCCTTGCTGGAACACAAAGCTGCCGGTTTCCGGGCGATAGATTTCCGTGCCGGTGATGTCGGCAGGCAGCAAGTCGGGGGTGAACTGAATGCGGTGGAACTCCGCCTCGATGCCTTCGGCCAGCTCCTTGATCGCCTTGGTCTTGGCCAGGCCCGGAGCGCCTTCCACCAGCATATGGCCGTCGGCGAGCAGGGCGATGAGCAGCCGCTCAATGAGTTTTTCCTGACCCAGAATCTGCGTGGAGAGAAATTGACGCAGGGCGACGAGCGCTTCGCGGTGTTCCATCGTGGAGAGTTTCCTGGCGGATTGACGAGATGCAACGGCTCGCAGCCAGGCGACAAGGCGCGCGGGGGTGGCTGCGAATGGCGTGACACTTTAATGCAAAACACGAAGCGGCGGCTATTGGGGGGCTGGGGGATTGCGTGGTGGGTCAAAAAGCATCGCGGCTAAAGCCGCTCCTACAGATTGTGTAATGGTGTGGGAGCGGCTTTAGCCGCGATGCTTTTGCCCGGCGAGCCCAAGCTAGAGCAGTGGAAAGCCTGTCCGAATATGTCGCCCCATCGCAATCCCTCGGTCACAGCCTCTCGTTAAGCTACGCGTGACTTGATGGTCGTCGCGTGCACTGGCGGGTTTCAACAATGGCCTAGACTGTTGTGCAACCCGATTAACAGGGTGCCCTGCCCACGTAACTATCGGCACCGGCACACGGCGTAATCGGTCAGGTATGAATTCAGCGAGCTCTCTCACGAACAACAAGCCCAGCGGAGCACACACATGGCGTTCTTTACGGCGGCCAGCAAAGCCGACTTTCAGCATCAACTGCAAGCGGCACTGGCGCAGCACGTTAGTGAACAGGCGTTGTCACAAGTAGCCCTGTTCGCCGAGCAGTATTTCGGTATCACCGCCCTCGAGGAACTGACCCAGCGTCGCCTCTCCGACCTCGTCGGTTGCACCTTGTCCGCGTGGCGTCTGTTAGAACGCTTCGACAGCAGCAAACCGCAGGTACGCGTTTTCAACCCCGATTACGAAAAGCACGGCTGGCAGTCGACCCACACCGCCGTCGAAGTGCTGCACCCAGACGTTCCCTTCCTCGTCGACTCGGTGCGCATGGAGCTGAACCGTCGCGGTTACAGCATTCATACCTTGCAAAACAGCGTGCTCAGCGTGCGCCGCGACGCCAAAGGCGAGCTGGTGGAAGTGTTGCCCAAAGGCACCACCGGCCCGGACGTGGCGCAAGAGTCGCTGATTTTCCTGGAGATCGACCGCAGCGCTAACGCCACCGACATGCGTACGCTGGAAGCCGCCATTCTCGAAGTGTTGGAAGAAGTGCGCATCACCGTCGCCGACTTCCAGCCCATGCGCGCCAAAGTTGGCGAACTGCTGGACTGGCTGAGCAAAGCCAAGCTCAACGTCGAAGCCGCCGAACTGGCGGAAATCAAAGTGTTCCTGCAATGGCTGCTCGACAACCGCTTCACCTTCCTCGGCTATGAAGAATTCACCGTGGCCGATGAAGCCGAGGGCGGTCATATCACCTATGACGAATCGACCCTGCTGGGCCTCTCCAAACGCCTGCGTACCGGCTTGAGCAACGAAGACCTGCACATCGAAGCCTACGCCGTGAACTACCTGCGTGAGCCCGTGTTGCTGTCGTTCGCCAAGGCCGCCCAGCCAAGCCGCGTGCACCGCCCGGCCTACCCGGACTTCGTTTCCATTCGCGAACTGGATGCCAAAGGTCGCGTGGTCAAGGAATGCCGCTTTATGGGCATTTACACCTCTATCGCCTACAGCGAAAGCGTACGCAGCATTCCGTACATCCGCCGCAAAGTGGCGGAAGTGGAGCAGCGTTCAGGCTTCAACGCCCAGGGGCACCTCGGCAAAGAACTGGTGAAAGTGCTGGAAGTGCTGCCGCGCGACGACTTGTTCCAGACGCCGGTGGACGAGCTGTACAACACTTCGCTGGCCATCGTGCAGATTCAGGAGCGCAACAAGGTTCGCCTGTTCCTGCGTGCCGACCCGTACGGTCGTTTTGTTTATGCGCTGGCCTACGTGCCGCGCGACATCTATTCCACCGAAAGCCGCGTGCGCATCCAGCAAGTGTTGGTCGATCGCCTGCAAGCCACCGACTGCGAGTTCTGGACCTATTTCTCGGAATCGGTATTGGCCCGCGTGCAGTTCATTCTGCGCATCGACCCGAAAACCAAACTGAACATCGACCACGCGCAAATCGAGCGCGAAGTCATTCAGGCCTGCCGTTCGTGGAAAGACGACTACGCCGGTCTGGTGGTGGAAAGTCTCGGCGAAGCCAAGGGCACCCGCGTACTGGCGGACTTCCCGAAAAGCTTCCCGGCCGGCTACCGCGAACGCTTTGCGCCGCACTCGGCTGTGGTCGACATGCAGCATTTGCTCAGCCTCTCGGACGATCGCCCGCTGGTGATGAGCTTCTACCAGCCGCTGAGCGCCGACGGCCAACAGTTGCACTGCAAGCTGTACCACGCCGACACACCGCTGGCGCTTTCGGATGTGCTGCCGATTCTGGAAAACCTCGGCCTGCGCGTGCTGGGTGAATTCCCGTACCGCCTGCGCCACCAGAACGGCCGCGAGTTCTGGATTCACGACTTCGCGTTTACCTACGCCGAAGGCCTGGACCTGGACATTCAGCAACTCAACGACACCCTGCAGGACGCCTTCGTGCAGATCGTTGGTGGCGCCGCCGAGAACGACGCCTTCAACCGCCTGGTGCTAACGGCCGCGATGCCATGGCGCGACGTGGCCTTGCTGCGCGCCTACGCCCGTTACCTGAAACAGATTCGCCTGGGCTTCGACCTGAGCTACATCGCCAGCGCCTTGCTCAACCACGTCGACATCGCCAAAGAACTGGTGCGCCTGTTCAAAACCCGCTTCTACCTGGCGCGCAAACTCACCGCCGACGACCTGGCCGACAAGCAGCAACGTCTGGAACAAGCGATTCTCACCGCCCTCGACGACGTGGCCGTGCTTAACGAAGACCGCATCCTGCGTCGCTACCTGGACCTGATCAAAGCCACGCTGCGCACCAACTTCTATCAAAGCGATGCGAACGGTCAGGCCAAGTCGTACTTCAGCTTCAAATTCAACCCGCGCGCCATCGCCGACTTGCCCAAGCCGGTGCCGATGTTCGAGATTTTCGTGTACTCGCCACGGGTCGAAGGCGTGCACCTGCGCGGCGGCAAAGTGGCCCGCGGCGGTTTGCGCTGGTCTGATCGCGAAGAAGACTCCCGCACCGAAGTGCTGGGCCTGGTGAAGGCGCAGCAAGTGAAAAACGCCGTGATCGTGCCGGTCGGCGCCAAGGGTGGCTTCGTGCCACGCCGCATGCCCATTGGCGGCACCCGCGACGAAGTGCTGGCCGAGGGCATCGCCTGCTACCGCATCTTCATTTCCGGCTTGCTGGACATCACCGACAACCTGAAAGAAGGCGAAGTGGTGCCGCCGCAAAACGTCGTGCGCCATGACGAAGACGACCCGTACCTGGTCGTTGCCGCCGACAAAGGCACCGCCACGTTCTCCGACATCGCCAACGGCATTGCCGGCGAATACGGCTTCTGGCTGGGCGATGCGTTCGCCTCCGGTGGCTCGGCCGGTTACGACCACAAAGGCATGGGCATCACCGCCAAAGGCGGCTGGGTGTCGGTGCAGCGTCACTTCCGCGAGCGCGGCATCGACGTGCAGAAAGACCTCTCCACCGTCATCGGCATCGGCGACATGGCCGGCGACGTGTTCGGCAACGGCCTGCTGCTGTCCGACAAGCTGCAACTGGTGGCGGCGTTCAACCACCAGCACATCTTTATCGACCCTAACCCTGACGCGGCGAAAAGCTTCGTGGAACGCAAACGTCTGTTCGACCTGCCGCGTTCCAGCTGGGCCGACTACGACGCCTCGCTGATCTCCAAAGGCGGTGGCTTGTTCCTGCGCAGCGCGAAAAGCATCGCCATCAGCCCGGAAATGAAAGAACGCTTCGACATCAAGGCCGACAAACTGCCGCCCACCGAACTGCTCAACGCCTTGCTCAAAGCACCGGTTGATCTGCTGTGGAACGGCGGCATCGGCACCTACGTGAAAGCCAGCAGCGAAAGCCACACCGACGTCGGCGACAAAGCCAACGACGCCTTGCGCGTCGACGGACGCGAACTGCGCGCGAAAGTGGTGGGCGAGGGCGGTAACCTCGGCATGACCCAGCTCGGCCGCGTGGAATACGGCCTCAATGGCGGCGCCAGCAACACCGACTTTATCGACAACGCCGGTGGTGTGGACTGCTCCGACCACGAAGTGAACATCAAGATCCTGCTCAACGAAATCGTTGCCGCCGGCGACATGACCGGCAAGCAGCGCAACACCTTGCTGGCCGAAATGACCGACGCCGTAGGCAGCCTGGTGTTGGGCAACAACTACAAGCAAACCCAGGCCCTGTCGCTGGCCCAGCGCCGCGCCCGTGAGCGCATTGGCGAATACAAACGCCTGATTTCCGCCCTGGAAGCCAGCGGCAAACTCGACCGCGCCATGGAGTTCCTGCCAAGCGATGAGCAACTGGCCGAGCGCGCCGCCAACGGTCACGGCCTGACGCGACCGGAACTGTCGGTGCTGATTTCCTACAGCAAAATCGACCTCAAGGAATCGCTGCTCAAGTCCCTGGTGCCGGACGACGACTACCTCGCCCGCGAAATGGAAACCGCCTTCCCGCCGCTGTTGGCCGAGAAGTTCGGCGACGCCATGCGCCGCCACCGTCTGAAACGGGAAATCATCAGCACCCAGATCGCCAACGATCTGGTCAACCACATGGGCATCACCTTCGTTCAGCGCCTGAAGGAATCCACCGGCATGAGCGCGGCCAACGTAGCGGGCGCTTATGTGATCGTGCGCGACGTGTTCCGTCTGCCGTACTGGTGGTCGCAGATCGAGGCACTGGACTACAAAGTGCCGGCCGACCTGCAACTGCAACTGATGGACGAACTGATGCGCCTGGGCCGCCGCGCCACGCGCTGGTTCCTGCGCAGCCGTCGCAACGAACTGGACGCCGCCCGTGACGTCGGCCACTTCGCCCCACGCCTGGAAGCGTTAGCCAAACAACTCGACGGCCTGCTCGAAGGGCCGGCGCGTGAACAATGGCAAGCCCGCGTGCAGGACTACGTGGAACAAGGCGTGCCGGAAGAACTGGCCCGCGCGGTCGCAGGCACAAGTCATCTGTACACCTTGCTGCCGATTATCGAAGCGGCCGACATCACCGGCCAGGACCCGGCACAAGTGGGCGCAGCCTACTTCGCCGTCGGCGGCGCGCTGGAACTGTCGTGGTACTTGCAGCAAATCACCAACCTGCCCGTGGAAAACAACTGGCAAGCCCTGGCGCGTGAAGCATTCCGCGACGACCTCGACTGGCAACAGCGGGCCATCACGGTATCGGTGCTGCAAATGACCGACGCCCCGGCCGACATGGAAGAGCGCACCCAAGTGTGGATCGAACAGCACCGGCCAATGGTCGACCGCTGGAAAGCCATGCTAGGCGAACTGCGCGCCGCCACGGGCACCGACTACGCCATGTATGCCGTGGCGAATCGGGAGTTGATGGACTTGTCGCAGCGCGGTTGAGGGCCGTGAAGCAGTAACGAAAAGCCCCGCCTAGTGCGGGGCTTTTTTATGCTCGCGAAACACCCGCTGCCTTCTGTAGGAGCGGCTGGGCGGCACTCCGCTTGAGCCGCGATGCTTTTGGTTTTTTCGTTTGCAGGAAATCGCGGCTAAAGCCGCTCCCAGAGTGGGTCGGAGGTCGCCCAACTGACGGCGCCAACGACCGCAAAACATCGCACCTGTGGGAGCGGCTTCACCCGCGATGCTTTTGATGTTCCCGCAACACGGTGGCGACGTTCGCAAACTGCTTTGCCATATGTTCTATTACCGCGCTGCAGCCAAAACAAGGATGTGTAAATGCGGACGATCTCGCACAAAGTCAAAACCTACCGGCGTCAGTTTCGCTTGATCCCTCGCTACGTGTTGAACACGCGCATTTTCGTGCTCCTTGCGATTCTTGTGCTGTTAATGACGGGTGCGGTTGGCCTGTCGGTAGTCACCACCATCGTGTATCGCTGCCAGACCTACGCTCACCTCACGTGGGTCGTCTTGGCATTCGAAGTTCCGCTAGCGTTTGGCTTTGGCCAATTAATTATAGAGGCGAGCCGCAAGCGCTATTTGCGGTCAAAACCAGGTTCGCCTCATCCCAAGCTGCGAACCGCTCTGATGTTTACAGAGCGAGACCGTGCAGCCACCATCCGTGCGCTATTTGGCGAGCACGAAAATTACGAAGCGTTGGCCCGAATGCTCATTGAACAGTGGGAATGGCGCTGCGCAATAACCGCTAAGGCAGGCGACTCCATCGTGAGAAAAGCGCGGGGCTTTTTCGCCATTCCCGGCGCGGGGAATTTCGCCTCCTACCTCGGGGGCCTACTGGCAGTGGTTGCCGCTATTGTCGTCACCATGGCGGACAGGCAAACCTTCTATGCCCAGTTGCCGACACTAATGAGCGATGTCTGGGAATTAATTTGGCTCATCACAGCGAACCTTGTTTTCCCGCTAGCGGTTCTGGTTATTCCCTTGGCAATGATCGCGGGCACGGTGCGGTCGGTCGCGATTCGACTGGTTGAAAAGCTAAACGACGACTATCTCGGCGAAGGCAGTTTCTACGGCTTCATCAACGCGCTTCTTGAGTTGCAGGAATTAAAGGAACGTCGCTTGCTGATGGTTACCACTGGGGTGGCCTACTGGACCTTCCGGCTCGGAACGGCACCGATGTGGGAAGTGCCGAGGCTAGTCCGAAATATGAGGCGCGCCAGGCGACTCGGGAAAATTCGACGGCGACAACTGAATCAGCCCAGCACTGCAGCATAGGTGACGAAACTGTCGTTATTTCCTTAAACCATCGCGGCTAAAGCCGCTCCCACAGTGGATTGGGATTGCCCACTGACGGTACCAACACCCCAGAAACATCGCACCTGTAGGAGCGGCTTCAGCCGCGATGCTTTTGATGTTTCGTCCGCAGGAAATCGCGGCTAAAGCCGCTCCCAACAGTGGACTCATTTCGTGCTCCCGCAAGCGGGCGAGGAGTGACGTATGGCGACGTCGGTGCACGTCCGTAGGCGCGAGCTTGCTCGCGAATGATCGCAGGGAATTTCAGAACTGGGGTTTGCAGGGTTCGCGACCAAGGTCGCTCCTACAAAAGCGATCGGCAATCAGCTCCCTCTCCCGCCTGCGGGAGAGGGTTGGGGTGAGGGGCCGTTGATTTTTACAAGGCTATCAGCGCACCACATGCAAGTAATGCATGTGCTTTTCATACTGGTCGAGTATGTCGCCGATCACGTCGTCGCGGTTCCAGCCCATCAGGTCGTAGTCTTGCCCCCCTTCTTTGAGGTGCACTTCGGCGCGGAAGTATTTGCGGGTTTCGCTGGCGGTGTCTTCCTCGCCGCTCAGCACGAAGCTCGGCAGGGTGAACGCGCGCGGGCGTACTTCGTAAAGAAAGTCGGGCTGCCCGGTCAGGCTTACGGCAAGCGCGGTGCGGCCGTCGCTGCCGGTGGTGACTTCGGCTACGTAGCCCTGTTTTTTCAGCTCTTCGGCCACCGATTCACACGCCGGGCGCACCACTTCGCTGATGAACCGGCTCACGTGGGCGCGACGCGGAAACATGGCGATGCCGCGCAGGCGACGCTGCCAGCCACCGTGGGTGCGCGCGGTTTGCCGAGGACGGGCGAGGGCGTGGTAGCGCATGCCTTGTTTGGTGGAGTCTTTGTCCAGCGCTTTGAACAGGCCCCACATTGAGGCCAGCAGGATCACGGCGAAGGGCAGGGCGCTGGCGATGGTCGCGGTTTGCAGGGCTTTGAGGCCGTTGGACAGCAACAGCGCAATGGCCACCACGCCAATTAGCACCGACCAGAAAATGCGCTGCCACACCGGTGAATGGGTGCTGCCGGAAGAGGCGAGCATGTCGACGACCAGCGCGCCAGAGTCGGCAGAGGTGACGAAGAACACCACCACCATCAGCACGGCAATGCTCGACACCACCGTGGACCAGGGGAAGTGCTGAAGGAAGGCGAATAAGGCCAATGAGCTGTCCTCGTTGACGATTCGCGCCAGTTCGGTGTTGCCCTCGTTGAGGATCATATGAATGGCGGTGTCGCCGAATACGGTCATCCACAGCAAGGTGAAACCGGCCGGCACGAACAGCACGCCGCAGACGAATTGGCGAATGGTGCGGCCACGGGAAATGCGCGCGATAAACAGGCCGACAAAGGGCGACCACGACAGCCACCAGCCCCAGTAAAGCAGGGTCCAGCCGCCGATCCAGTCGGTGGGTTCGTAGGCGTAAAGGTTAAAGGTTTTGCTGACGATTTCTGACAGGTAACTACCGGTGTTCTGTACGTAGGTTTGCAGCAAGAACACGGTCGGGCCGAGCACCAACACAAACAGCATGAGGATAACGGCGAGGCTCAGGTTCAGTTCCGAGAGGATGCGAATGCCACGGTCCAGGCCGGTAGCAACCGACAAGGTCGCCAACGCGCACGTCACGACAATAAGGCCCAACTGCACGGTGGTGTTGACCGGCAGGCCGAACATCATGTGGAAGCCGCTGTTGATTTGCAGCACACCATAACCAAGGGATGTCGCGACGCCGAATACGGTGCCGAGAATGGCGAAAATATCCACGGCATGGCCGATGGGCCCGTAGATGCGTTCACCAATCAGCGGGTACAGCGCCGAGCGCAGGGTCAGCGGCAGGTCGTGGCGGAAGCTGAAGTACGCGAGGATCAGCGCCACGATGGCGTAAATCGCCCAGGCATGCAGGCCCCAGTGGAAGAACGTCAGCTTCATGGCTTCTTTGGCGGCTTGCACGGTGCCGGGGTCGCCAACGGGCGGCGTGGTGAAGTGCATCACCGGTTCGGCCACGCCGAAGAACATCAGGCCAATGCCCATGCCAGCGGAGAACAACATGGCAAACCAGCTGGCATTGCGGTAGTCGGGCTCGCTGTGGTCCGGGCCGAGTTTGATGTCGCCGTAGCGGCTGACGGCGAGGAACACTACGCCAATCAGAATCAGCGCGACGGTGAGAATGTAGAACCAGCTGACGTTGACGATGATCCAGTGCTGGATATGGTCGAACAGCGTTTGCGACTGTTCCTGGAACAGCACGGTGTACGACACCAACAGCAGAATCAGTATGGCGGCGGTGTAGAACACCGGTGGGTTGAGGGTATTACGCGGCTTCGCCGGCGTTTCCATGGCGGATATTCCTTCTAGGCGGGTGCGCTGCAGCAATCGTAGTGTATGACCACGGCTGCGCCGGTCGGTGCCGGTTCGCGGAGCCTATGGGAGGGCACTATGCCGCTGGGGTTCAATTTTTTATTGGCATCCAGCCCTTCTGCCGAACAGGAACGTGCACACCCGTAGGAGCGAGCTTGCTCGCGAATGATGGCGAAGGAAATCCCAAAACTGGCGGTTGCAGGGGTTCGCGAGCAAGCTCGCACCTACAGAAAGCGCGCGCCCATCAGCCGCCTCGGCCGCCTGCAGGTGAGGGGCTTTGAGCAGCTTTGTCGCACTACGCCAGGCCGGTTTCGCCATAGGCCAGGCTGCCGTTGCCTGGCGCCTCGCTCACGTCGTTGGCCAGGTAATGAATGAAGTTGGCCAGCCGCAGGTAGTCGAGCATTTCCATGGGTTGCTGTTCGGTGCCTGCGGCGTGTTTTTTGCCGTCGTGTTCAGACTCGTGTTGACAGTTCATCACTTGCTCCAAATACTGTATGCATAACCAGCTTACAGGGATTCGGATATGTCGTTCAACCTCAGCCAGCTTCCAGCCGCCGAACGCACCGCCATTCAGCACCATCGCCAATACTGCTTCGAAAGCTATCAACGCCAACAGGAGCTGGACGCGCAACTGGCGCTGGAAGCGGCATGGGAATTCGGCCGTTTGATGAGCGCGCGGGAAGAAAAGAAAGCCGGCTGGCGCGACTGGGTGTGCCAGCAACTGTTAGCCATGGAAGACCCGCAATTGGTAGCCAAACTGACTCGCCGCTTGAACCTGCACTTGAAGCAACAAAGCTGAGGTCTATGCGCGAAACGCTGATCAAACTTGTCCTCGCACCGTTGCTGTTGCTGCAAGGCCTGTACGTGCGCCGGGTAACGCCGCGACTGCCTGAGCCCGAAGGCGAGCGCGTGGGCACGACAGGAAGTGGCCCGCATCTGCGCCTGCTGCTGTTGGGGGACTCGGCGGCAGCAGGCGTAGGTGTGAACAGCCAGGCCGAGGCGCTTAGCGGGCAGTTGGTTAGAAACCTGGCCAGCGATTTCAGGGTGTCGTGGAAGCTGATTGCGCAATCGGGGTTGAACACCGCGCAGTTGCAGGCGTTGGTGGAGCGCAGCGTGACCGAGCCGTTTGATGCGGTGGTGGTGTCTATTGGCTTGAACGATGTGACCGGCGGCGCCTCGGTGGCCGAGTGGACGCCGACCATGAACCGGCTGTTGGATTTGCTGCAATGGAAATACAGCACTCGACACCTGTTGATCGCACCGATACCGCCCATGCACGCCTTCCCGGCGTTGCCGCAACCGCTGCGCTGGTACCTGGGGCGCCGTGCCAGGTACTTCAACGCCGGGTTGAAATGGCTGACGAACCGGCGCATGGACTGCCACCTGCAAACGTGCGACTTCCCCATGCAGCGAGATTCGCTGGCCGCCGACGGCTTCCATCCCGGCGCTGCGGCGTACGCGCTGTGGGCCAGCGAAAGCGCGGCGATTTTACGCGAGTGTTTTGCCGATCCGCAGATGTTGAGCGGGCGAGTGGTAGTACCCGAGCGCGCGGGCTAACGCGTTTACCGGCCACGAAGCGGGAACCCCTGTAGGAGCGGCTTTAGCCGCGATTCCTGGAAACGATAATGATGCGTTTGGGCTCGGTTTAGCGGTCGCAGGTCCGGCCAATCGCGGCTAAAGCCGCTCCTACAGGTGGGGTGTGTGTTCAGGAACAGTCGCGGTCATTTCGGCTCAATCTTCCAGAAACATCGCCGCCCGCTCTACGAAATCCTCGTAGTTCTGAAATATCCCGCCATGCCCGGCATCGTCGTAAATGACCAGCTGCGCGTTAGGGATGCGCCGCGCCAGGTCGGCCGAGTTCAGCGACGGCACCATGATGTCGTTGTCGCCGTTGGCGATCAGAGTTGGGCTTTTGATGGGGCGCAGGTCGTGTGGCGGCTGTTTGCCCCAGGCCTGAATCGCTTTCAATTGGCGCATAAACGCAGCCGGCGACGGCGCTTTATCGCGCTGGTGTTTGCGTTCTTTCAGGCGTTTCAGGAAGGCCTTCGCTGCCTGTTTGCCTTGTGGGCTGGTGGTGAAGAACAGGTAAAACTTGGGGTCGCGCAGGGTCAACAGACCTTTGATCATCAGCGGCCATGACATCGACCAGACGCGGTCGATGCCTGCGCCACCGGCAGGCCCGGTTCCGGTCAGAATCAGTTTGCGCACCAGTTCAGGCGCTTTGAGCACGACGGCCTGGGCGACAAAACCGCCAAGGGAAAAGCCGAGCAAGTCGACCTGGCTAAAACCCAGCGCGCGAATCAGGGCGATCGCATCGTCGGCCATTTCCTCGACGGTCAACCGGGCCGTGCCGCCCGAGCCGCCAATGCCGGGGTAATCGGTGGCGAAGACTCGGCGGGTTTGTGCCAGACCATCGACAATGCGCGGGTCGAAGTTGTCGAGCACCGCGCCCCAGTGGTTGAGCATGACCAGCGGCATGGCGTTTTCTTCGCCGATGGTGCGGTAGGCGATGGGCGTGCCAGCCACGCTAATGGTGCGATTGATGGCGGTGGCGAACTGCGCATCGGCGCCACGCGCGGGGGAAATATGAATTGTCACAGTGACCGGGCCTCGGTTCGCAAGCGAACGCTACGAGCGGGGAAGGGCGCGCCGCCCCTTGAACAAGGGGCGGCGTGCGAGCGGTTACGCTTCGTTGCGATAGCGTGGGGCGACGGTGGATTGCTTCAGGTTGCCAAGAAACGCCTGACGCGCGCCTTGCAAGGTGTCCCAGAACGCCGCGTCTTGCAGAGGCGGAATGGTCACGTTTTCGCGGCGATCGAAGCCCAGCAGCGCGGCGTCGACCATGTCACCGACTTCCATGATTTCCGGCAGTTGATTGATGTCGATGCCGGCACGGTCCCAGATTTCGGTACGCGTAGCGGCGGGCAACACGGCCTGCACGTACACGCCTTTTGGCCCCAGTTCCAGGGTCAGCCCTTGCGACAGGAACTGCACGAATGCCTTGGTGGCGCCGTACACGGTCATGTTCAGTTCAGGCGCCAGGCCCACGACCGAGCCAATGTTGATGATTGAGCCTTCACCGGCCGCCACCAGACGCGGCGCAATGGCGCTGGCCAGGCGCACCAGGGCGGTGGTGTTCAGCGCGACGAGGCGGGCGACGCTTTCGGTGCTTTGCTGGATAAACCCGCCGGACTGCGCCGCGCCGGCGTTGTTAACCAGAATGCCGATAGCGGCGTCTTCACGCAGTCGCGCTTCTACGGCTTCGATGTCGCGCAGTTCGGTCAGGTCGGCGGGCAGTACGTCTGCGGCAATACCGTGGGCGTCACGCAGTTTTGCGGCCAGGGTGTCGAGGCGGTCTTTGTCGCGGGCAACCAGAACCAGGTTGTGGCCACGGGCGGCGAAGCGTTCGGCGTACACGGCGCCAATGCCTGACGAAGCGCCGGTAATCAGTACAGATTTCAATGCGGTCATGGCGGTAATTCCTTAAGAGAAGAGGGTGGTTTACGCGGTGTACGTTGGGTAATCGGTATAGCCTTTCGCGCCGCCGCCGTAGAGCGTGGCGGGGTCGAGTGCAGCCAGCGGTGCATCGGCTTTCAGGCGCTCGACAAGATCCGGGTTGGCAATAAATGGACGGCCAAACGCCGCCAGGTCGATCTGGTTGTCGGCAAGGCGCGCGTTGGCCAGGTCGAGGTGGTAGCCGTTGTTGCCGATGTAGGTGCCGCTGAAGCGACTGCGCAGGGAGTCGAAATCAAACGGCGCGACGTTGCGCGGGCCGCCAGTGGCGCCTTCTACAACGTGCAGGTAAACGAGGCCGAGCGCGCTGAGTTTTTCCGCCAGATAGTCGAACTGCCCTTGCGGGTCGCTGCTGGACACGCCATTGGCCGGAGAGACAGGGGAAATGCGAATGCCGGTGCGCTCGGCGCCGATCTCGCTCACCACCGCCGCAGCGATTTCGAGCACGAGCCGCGCTCGGTTTTCGATGGAGCCGCCGTACGCGTCGGTGCGCACATTCGCGCCGTCTTGCAAGAACTGATCGAGCAAGTAGCCGTTAGCGCCGTGAATTTCCACGCCATCGAAACCCGCCGCAATAGCGTTGGCAGCGGCTTTGCGGAAGTCTTCGACAATGCCTGGCAGCTCGCTGAGTTCCAGGGCGCGCGGCTCGGAGACGTCATGGAATCCGTTGTTGACGAACACCTTGGTGGCGGCGCGAATGGCTGATGGCGCAACTGGCGCCGCGCCGTTTTCTTGCAGGTCCACGTGGGAAACCCGGCCGACGTGCCACAGCTGCAGGAAAATTTTCCCGCCTTTGGCGTGTACCGCAGCGGTGACCGCTTTCCAACCATCGATCTGGGCCTGGGTGTAGATGCCGGGGGTGTCTTGATAGCCCTGGCCTTGTTGCGAAATTTGCGTGGCCTCGGAAATTAGCAGACCGGCCGATGCGCGCTGGGCGTAGTACTCGGCGGCATATTCACTGGGCACAAAACCGAGGCCTGCGCGGTTGCGCGTCAGCGGCGCCATGACGACGCGGTTTGCGAGGGTCAATGAGCCTAGGGTGTAGGGTTCGAACAGCGTGTTGTCGTTCATGTCTGGTCCACGATTCGGTGAAAGGTAAGGGCATGCCGACACGCAGTAACGAAGCGGCGGTTTTATGATGTCGAGCATAATCTAACCTGTCAATGGTTTTGATTATGGTCGACATCAGAGTAGTATTCACTGCGTATGTGAACGAAACAGAGGCGCTTGCTATGAAAGTGACAAAAGCCCAATCGCTGGCCAATCGAGCCCACATCGTCGACACGGCGTCGGTGCTTTTCCGCGAACGCGGCTACGACGGCATCGGCGTCGCCGACCTGATGGCGGCGGCTGGCTTTACCCAAGGTGGGTTCTACAAACATTTCGGTTCCAAGGCCGATCTGATGGCCGAGGCCGCTGCGTGCAGCCTGGCCCAGTCGCGCGCTTCCAGCAAAGAATTGGACTTCGCCGGCTTTATCGACCTGTTCCTGTCGCGCAAACACCGTGACTCGCCCGGTAGCGGTTGCACCATGTCGGCTCTGTGCGGCGACGCGGCGCGGCAACCGGCCGACATTAAAGCCACGTTTGCCGAGGGCATTGAGCAAGCAGTGAGCGGGCTGCAGCACAAGCACATCGCCGACGGCAACGCGGCGGACGATGAAGTGCGCGAAAGAATGATCAGCCTGTTGGCGCAGGTGGTGGGCGCCGTTGTGTTGTCACGCGCTTGCCCGGATGATTCGTCGTTGGCCGACGAGATATTGCAGGCGTGCCACCGGCAAATCAGCGCGTCATATACGCCACCTGCGCATCAGCCGGAGTAAACCCGTCTGCGCTCAGATGATGTCATTGTGCCGTCATGTGGGCGCCGTATGCTGGCCATTCAACGTGGCCGGATGATGGTGCAGTGAACCGTCAGTTTTTCTCGTCTCCCCGATTTTTGCAGGTGCTGTGGCTGACCTTGTGCGTCGCGATGCTGGTGTTGCTGTGGGGTTTGTATTTCCAGCAAAAAACCGCTTCGCGGCAGGAGGCCTTGGCGGCCAAGGCGTCGGAGCATCTCAATCTCGCCAGTATTGTTGCGCAGAACCTGCAGCAACTGGTCGACCGCGCGCAGGCCATTGGCCGCGTGACGCAAAGCACGCCGGAAAGCCGTGAGCAAAGCCATCGCGGGCTGGTACGCATGTTGGCCGAAGACCCGGTGCTCAAGCGCATGAGCCTGTACGACAGCAGCGGCAAGCTGTTGTCTGCCAGCCACAACGATGAAGCGCAAACGCTTCCAGCCGCCTGGCTCGAGCAACTGCAGGCGCATACCGCGCGCTACGGCTTCAAAGCGTTTTTGCCTCGGCTTAGCGAGCGCGAGCAAACCTCCTCTTTGCCTAACTGGCGCCTGCCGTTTCTGCTGCCGCTCGCCGACGCCACCACCCGCAAGCTCGATGGCGTGCTGTTGGTACAGCTCGATATTGGCTACCTGGCGACGCTGTTCCAGCACATCAATCTGGGCAACAGCGGATTAATGAGCCTGCTCGACGGTGAAGGGCAGGAGCGCCTGCGCATCAACAACAGCGGGGTGGTGATTTCCGCCGTGCCGCTGCATTCGACGTTGAACGCCAGCACCGACGAGGTGGGCAAACTCAGCGTTTACCTGAATGGCGAGGCGTACCAGAGCCTGTACCGCCGCGTCGCCGACCGTGGTTTCAGTGTGATGGTCAGCGAGCGCACCGATGAAATACTGGCCTCGCCGCAACTGGCCTTTGGCCGTCAACGCTGGCTGAACCTGGGCATGACCCTATTGATTCTCAGCGGCCTGCTTTGGACGCTGCGCGCCCTGAACAACCGGCAGTTAGCGTTCAGCGCCCTGGAACAGGCGCAAGCGGTTAACCAGGAATTGATCGGCCGCTTGGAGGAAGAACACAAGCGCAGCAGCCATGCCGCCGCCACCGACCATCTCAGTGGTTTGCACAATCGCCGGCGCTTTATCGAAGTAGCCAAGCGCGTGCTGACCGAGCAGCGCAGTAAGCGGCGTTTGCTGGCGATCTGTTTTATCGACATGGACCGCTTCAAATCGATCAACGATTCCCTCGGCCACAAAACCGGCGATTTGCTCTTGCAGGCAGTGGCCGGCCGCATCAGCCGTTTGCTCGAACCGGGCGACGAGGCCGCGCGTTTTGGTGGCGACGAGTTTGTGGTGCTGTTGGCTGGCGAGCGCACGGAAGAGCAAATCAATGCCTGGGTGCGCGCGCTGGTAGCCAAACTCACGGCGGTGTATTCGCTGGACGAACACGAGCTCAACACCAGCCCCAGCGTGGGCGTGAGTATTTGCCCGCGCGACGGGCAGGATGTCGACAGCCTGATTCGCCACGCCGACGCTGCCATGTATTCGGCCAAGCGAGCGGGCAGGGGGCAGTTCCGATTTTTTGACCCGTCGTTGAATGTGTCCGATATCGAGGAGTTCACCCTGGAGCAGGCGTTCGGCCACGCCTTGAGCGAGCGGCAGTTTGTGCTGCATTACCAGCCATTGCTGCGGCTGGATTCGATGACGGTGGTGGCTTACGAGGCACTCGTGCGCTGGGAGCATCCCGAGTTTGGTCTGGTGTACCCGGACCGCTTTATCGCCTTGGCCGAGCGCAGTGGTTTTATCGTCGCGCTGGGCTGGGAAGTGTTGCGCTTGGCCTGTGAAGAACTGGCCGACTGGCAAGGGCAGGGCATCACCACGCGGCTGGCAGTAAACGTGTCGGCCATTCAGTTGCGCCAAGTCGATTTCAGCGAGCGCCTGCTGAACAAGCTGGCCCGACACGGCATCGACAAATCGCGCCTGGAGTTGGAGATCACCGAGACCACCGTGCTCGACCAGGACGGCATCGCCATTGAGCATTTACACCGCCTTCGCGCCAACGGAATTGGCGTCAGCCTGGACGACTTCGGCCAAGGCTACGCCGGCTTTGCTCACCTGCAATCGCTGCCACTGAGCAAGCTGAAAATCGACCGCGCGCTGATTGCGCCGTTATCCAACAGCTATGACGACAGCCCGATTGTTTCCTCCACCATCATTCTGGCCAAACGCCTCGGGTTGGAAGTGGTGGCCGAGGGCGTTGAAACCGTGGACCAGGTGGTGTGCCTCAAGCTGGCAGGCTGCGACATCGCTCAGGGCTACCATTTCAGCCGACCGCTCTCTGCGCAAAAGCTGCGCGAATATGCGCCGTTCGTTAGCGCCATGGAAAACGCGTGCGCGCGGTAACAGCACTGGCAGCGCTGCTGCTGTCGGCGCTGTTGAGCGCTGGCGCCAACGCCCAGTGCAGCCAACAAAGCCTGCGCGTGGCGGTGATTCCGAAGAAAAGCATGGAAGCGCTGATGGTGGAATTTCAGCCGTTGCTGCAACGCCTCACCAGCACCTTGCACATGCCGGTGGAAGTCGTCGCGGCGTCTTCGTATGAAAGCGTGGTGGATGCCATTGTTTCTGGCGGCGTCGATATCGCCTGGCTGGGCCCGGCCTCGTACATTTTGGCGTACCAGCGCGAGCCGCGAATCGAGCCCTTCGCCAGTCTCACCATCAACGAAGGTTTTTTCACGCCGGCCGGCCACCATTACCAGTCACTGCTGATGGTTCGTCGCGACGGCCCCGCAAACGTCAATGCCGTACGCGGTGAAAAAGTGGCCTTGAGCGATCCGGCCAGCACCTCCGGCGGCATTGTTCCCAATGGCGAGTTCGCCGCAGAAATCGGCCAGCCGCTGTCCCGTTATTTCGCCTCGCTGGTGTACACCGGCGCCCATGACAAGTCGCTGGACGCCTTGCTCGACGGGCGCGTTGGCGCGGCGTTTGTGTCCAGCGTGCAGGCCGATGGGTACCTCAACAGCGGCAAAATCAAACAAGACACCCTGCGCGTGCTGTGGCGTTCGGCGCCGATTTTCTACGACCCGTACGTGTTCAGCGCCAACGTGTGCGCGCCGTTAAAAGCGCGTATTCGCACCGCCATGCTCAGCGACCCGCAGGCGCTCGCCGAGTTTCTCGCCTCGCAACATGCGTCCGGCATCATGCCGGTCAGCCACGCCGACTACGCGCCCCTGCTGAAAATGATGGAAAAAGCCGCGCCTTAGCGACGCGCCTCACTAAGCAATAGAGCGAAGTTTGGCGATGTCTTTGCTGGGCGGTGCGCCAAACATTCGGCTGTATTCGCGGCTGAACTGTGAAGGACTTTCGTAGCCCACCTTGAACCCTGCGGCCGACACGTCCATGCCTTCGGCAATCATCAACCGCCGCGCTTCGTGCAGGCGCAGCTGTTTCTGATACTGCAGCGGGCTCATGGCGGTAACAGCTTTGAAGCGGTGATGCAGGGTTGAAGTGCTGAGGTTGACCAGGCTGGCCAACTCCTCGATAAGCAGCGGCTTGTGGTAGTTGCGGTTCAGCCACTCGATGGCGCGAGTTACGCGGTGGGTCTGGCTGTCGGCGATGGCGATCTCGTGCAGCCGCTGGCCCTGCTGGCCTTTAAGCAGGCGGTAGAAAATCTCGCGCAGGGCCAGCGGCGCCAAGGCGGGAATATCTGCCGGGGTATCGAGCAGGCGCACCAGGCGCAGCATGGCGTCGAGCAGCGAGGTGTCGATTTTGTCCAGATATAAACCGCGGTTCGCTTCTCGCCCCGGCACGCCGATGGGGCTGGCGTCGGCGATCAGCTGGGCGATTTCTGCCGGGTCGATATCCAGGCGTACGCACAGATACGGTTGCTCGGGGGACGCTTCAATCACTTGCCCGGCCAAGGGCAGCGTCACCGACACGACCAGGTAATTCAGTGGATCGTACACGTAGCTTTCGTTCCACAGCCGAACCTCTTTTCGGCCCTGGGCGATGATGCACAAACCGGGTTTGTGCACCGTGTGGATGGTGTCGGTGGGGCTGTCGCTGCGGATGAAATGAAGAGGCGCAATGTCGGTTTGAAACACACCATATTCCGGGGCGAAGCGTTGCATGGCGGTGGCCAGCTCGGCTCGGCGTCGGGTAATTTCCGCGTCCAGGTCGTTCACATCGGTTACCTCCCTTTGTAAGTCCTGCGCCAGAGAATATGGCTTATGCGCTGCGCTTGGTAGACGGCAATTTCAGCGGTTTACATCCAGTACCAGTTTTCCGCGCGTGTGCCCGGCCAAGCTCTGTTTCACCGCGTTTACTACGTCGCTGAGCGGCACCACTTGCGCCTCCAGATGAAGCTTGCCGGCGCTGAACAGGTCAGCAATCTGCGCCAGTTGGCGACCGTCCGAACGCGTGGCGAAATGCTTGCCCGCCGCGCCATGTTCGCGGGCTTTGCCGGCGTCCGGTGTGCTCACCGGCGAAACCAGCACGCCCCCGGCTTTGATTACGCGCCAGGAGCGAGCCTGGGTTTGGCCACCGACCAGATCGATTACCACGTCCACATCGGCGACGCTGTCTTCGAAGCGTTCAGCGCTGTAATCGATCACGTGATCGGCGCCCAGGGAGCGCAGGTAGTCGTGGTTCTTCGCCGAGCTGGTGGCAATCACGAACGCGCCGGCAAGCTTGGCCAGTTGCACAACAAAGCTGCCCACACCGCCTGCACCGCCGTGAACCAGCACTTTCTGGCCGGGCTGAACGAGGGCGTGTTCATGCAAGGCTTGCCACGCGGTGAGCGCCGCGGCCGGAATGCCACCGGCCAGTTGCAGCGGCACTGTGGCCGGCACGCGGGCGAGTCGATCGGGCGTGGAAAGGGCTTGCGTGGCGTAGCCGCCGACAATGCCGATAAAGCCGAACACCGTGTCGCCAACCGCGAATTCACTGACGTTTTTACCCACGGCTGCAACGGTTCCCGAGACTTCGACGCCGGGCGTGTAGGGCAGCGGCAGGGGAATGAATTGCTTCATGGCGCCGGAAAGAATCTTCCAGTCGACCGGATTGATACCGCTGCCGGCGACGTTGATCAGAACTTGGTCATCGTTAGGGCTCAGATCTGCCACCTCTTTAAGTTGGAGTGCGTCCGGCTGGCCGTATTGGGCGACTTGAATAGCTTTCATCTGAATACTCCATTTCGAAAAGTGAGGGCATTGCCGGCAGGCGAACCTGCCGGCAGCGGGATTAGAGGCGACGAGCATCCAGGCTGAAGCGACCAGCACCGAAGGCGACAACCTGCAAAAGGCCGCCAGCCATGGCGATGTTTTTGAAGAAATGAATGAACTGGTTCTGGTCAGCCAAAGCGCTGTGAAAGATCAGTGCGGTGACAACACTGAACACCGCCAGCAAGCCTGCGATAAGGCGGGTGCGATAGCCGGCGATCAACGCCGCGCCGCCGAGAATTTCCACGGCGATGGCAGCGGCCAGTGCCAGTTCCGGAAAGGGCAGCCCGACCGAACCGATGTAGCCAATCATCATGGCCGGGGCGCTGATTTTTGAAATGCCAGACAGAATGAAAATGGCGCTTAGCAAGATGCGCCCAAGCAACGAAGCGCTGCTGTTGAAGGTGTTTGAAGAGGCCAGTGGAGCGGTAGAAGCGATAGCTGCGTGGGACATGACGGTAGATCCTTTTTGAGTTCAGCGCCTCACCACGAAGCGCCGATGTGAGGCCATCTTGTCATCGCCAAGCTATTGCGAATAGCCGCCTAATTTCGAAGATTAGGTTCGAGTATTTCGGCATGCTGGGCGAATCTTCTTTTGGCAGAATCAGGCAAACACGTCGGAGAAATCGCATAACCCGACGCGCATCAGCGCAGTAGCCTGAACTCCGGTTTCAACACTCAAAGGAGAGAAACGATATGACTGAGCACATCACCGTAATTGCCTACCTGCGCGCCCAGGCGGGGAAGTCCCAGGAACTGGGCGAGCGCCTGCTGGCGCTGGTGGCGCCTTCGCGTGCGGAGGAGGGCTGCATTTCCTATGACGCCCACCAATCGCTGGAAGACCCCGACCTCTGGTGCATGTATGAAAACTGGCGGTCCGCTGCCGACATCGACAGCCATTTTCAAACACCTTACTTGCGGCAATTTGCAGCGGATCTTCCCCAGCTCCTGGAAGGCGAACTGGACCTGCGCCGCTACGTAAAACGCTCGGTGTAATACGCGAGCAATCTTGAATGCGGTTCGGCGTTGGCGCTGCACCGCCTCTATCAAGAGGAATTCTGCAATGAACGAGAACAAAGTGTGGCTGGTAACAGGTTGCTCCACTGGCTTTGGTCGATACATCGCCACGGCGTTGCTCAACGAAGGCCAGCGTGTGGTGGTGACGGCGAGAAAGACGCAGCAGATTGAAGACCTGGCAGCGCTGGGCGATGCCTTGATTCTGCCGCTGGACGTGACCGATTCCGAACAGGCGCAGCAGGTTGTGCAGGCCGCCGAGCACCACTTCGGGCGAGTGGACGTGCTGATTAACAACGCCGGTATCGGCTATTTTTCCTCGGTGGAAGACAGCGACGATGACGCGGTACAGCGAATGTTCGAGGTCAATTATTTCGGCACGGCCAACATGATTCGCGCAGTGCTGCCAGGCATGCGCCAACGGCGCGCCGGCATGATCGTTAACCTCACTTCGGTGGGCGGTCTGGTCGGCTTCGAAGCGGTTGGCCATTACTGCGCCACGAAATTTGCCGTCGAAGGCTTGTCTGAAAGCCTGCGCGCCGAGGTGACGCCGCTGGGTATTGCCGTAATGACCGTTCAACCCAGCGCGTTCAGAACGGAGTGGGCCGGTTCATCTGACGCCGCGCAAGCCGTGGCCGAGGATTACCAGGCAACCGCAGGCGCCGCCATGCGCGCCTATCAAGACTCGGTTGGTAAACAGGCGGGTGATCCGGCCCGGGCAGCGGCGGCCATCTATACCGCCGTTACCTGCGCAACGCCGCCAGCACGCCTGCTGCTGGGCAACGAAGCCTATGAAGCGGCGCAGGACAAGGTCGCGTCTATGGCGGGCGAGTTCAGCGCTTGGGAATCGGTTGCCCGTGGTGCGGATTTTCCAACCCCGTAAGTGCTGTGGCGGCGCCAGGTTGCGGGCGCGGCAGGATTAGGCAAACAACTGACAGGAGTGATTTAACGGGGACCGCGCGGTGCGGGCAACACTGGGTGCGTGGCGTTACTTAGCCGCAAGTCGCCCAGTTTGAACGGTCCGCACCGAGGAGAATTTTTATGGATTCACCGTCCCCGTCCCGCCCGTTGTTGTGGCTCTACGCGATCGCTACGGGAGCCATGATCGCCAATCTTTATTATCTGCAGCCGATCCTTTCCCTGGTTGCCGCCTCCTTTGCCGTTCCCGTTGCCGCATCCGGCCTGCTGGTAAGTTGCGCCCAGCTCGGCTACACGCTGGGCATTTTGCTGGTGGTGCCGCTTGGCGACGTGCTTGAACGGCGCGCGCTGTTAAGCCGAATGTTTGCGCTTAACGCGTTGGCCCTGTTCATGGCGGCGGCCAGCCCGAGCTTTCTGCTGTTCAGCGCAGCCGTTCTGGTGTGCGGTATCACTGCGGCAGCCGCCATGCTGATCGTGCCCTATGTAGCCTCGATTGCTGCCGAGCAGCGGCGCGGTCAGGTGGTTGGCTTTGTGATGACCGGCGCGCTGCTGGCGATTCCGCTGTCATGGCTGGTGTCCGGCGGAGTCGGCAATGCAGCAGGCTGGCGAATGGTCTATGCCAGTGCCGGATGTACCGCGCTGATTCTGCTCATGTTGCTGAGAATTACCTTGCCGGCCGAGCCGCAACGGAGAATGGAAAAGGTGCGTTATCGGCCGCTGCTGCTCTCCTTGTGGCGCATCACGCGAACCCATTCAGCCCTTCGTCGCCGCGCTCTTTACGGCGCGCTGGGAATGGCCAGCTTCAGCATGCTGTGGACCGGCTTGCCGATTCTGCTGTCGCAGGCACCATTCAGTTTCCACGCTTCGCAAATCGGCCTCATCGGCCTAACAGGCGTTGCCGGCGCCATGATTCCGGGCCTGGTGGGCCGCCTGAGCGATCGCGGCCACAGCCATGCACTGGCTATCGGCCTGGCAACGCTAATGGTGTTCGCCTGGGCGGCGCTGAGTGTTGCCACGGCGGGGCTCTGGATAATCATCGCCGCCGCCATGGCGCTAAACATTGGCGTGATGGGGCTGCAAATTACCCATCAGGCGGTGATCTACAAACTCGACCCCACGGCAAACGCACGAATTACAGCGGTGTTTATCAGCCTCAACTTTGTTGGCGCGGCCATCGGCTCGGCAGTGGCCAGCGTCGGTTGGCGCTACCTCGGCTGGGAAGGGCTGTGCGTGCTGGGAGCAGCGTTCCCGGTGGTGTTGCTGATTGTCTATGCCACCACGGAGCGTCTGTGGTCGAGCCGTTGTGATTCGCCCGATACGCCGATTCAGCGCGAAGAAATTCAGTAAGGCTTGCACCTGCGCGGGTATTTCAATTTCAACATCAATGCAGAGGAGACGCTCATGGCCCAGCCATCCGCAGATCAGAACAAATATGTAGGCATGTGGGTGACCGCCGATGGCCGTATTCGCCATGAATTGCTGCCCGGCGGGCGCTATGACGAAGCGCGGGGACAGCAGCAAAGCGCTTATCAAGGACGCTACTGGCTGGAAGGCGACCATATCGAATACGTCGACGACACCGGTTTTACAGCCGACGGCGAGTTCCGCAACAACGTGCTGTACCACGCAGGAATGGTGTTGTATCCGCAGCGTTGATCAGAGAGCCGGAATGGAGATTCCGGCTTTTTTTGACTCTGCAAAAAACACATGGCCGAGTACATGAGCGCTTATGGGCGGATGCGTTTGGCAGCCCTGCAACGGTAAATCCATGGAACTGCTCGCAACAACAATGGCCTCACGCTAGCGGCCTTTGGGTTCGCTTGTGTGCCGGTCAACGAAGGAAGCTGATGCGCATGGACACCGCAGAACGAACCTCGCCTAAGGGCCTGGAAAACTACATTCGGGGTGAGCGCCTCGCCGCGTCTGATGAGTTGGATGCGCGCGACGTGCTGGTGCAGATATTCAACCGCGAGCGCCAGGAAGCGAGCTTCATCGTTCCCGCCGTGGCGGAGCCTTTGCTGGTCTGGGTTATTGGCGGAACAGCGACGGTAGATGAACGAACCCTGGGCGGCGAATGGGAAACCAGCAGGGTAACCACCGGCGACTTCTTTCTAACCACTTCGGCCGAGCCTTATGAGATGCGCTGGAACGTCACCAGCGAAGCGCCATTCGTGGTCATGCATATCTATCTGGGTATCGCGCTGCTGGAAAAAGCCATTCACGAGACGCTCGGCGTAGCGGCGCCTGTTCGGTTGCGCGAGGTGTCGGGCGGGCGCGACCCTGTGCTGTCGATGCTGCTCGAACAGTTCCGCGCTGAAGTGACCGGGCACCAGACGGGCAGCGCACTTTTCCTGCAAGGACTGGCGCAGTGCCTGGCCGTGCATCTGGCTCGCGACTACAGGGACGATTCGGCCGACGACATTGCCCACCGCAATGCCTTGCCGGCATACAAGCTGCGGCGGGTTTTGACGGACATGGAAAGCAATCTGCACAAGGATTTCAGTCTCGGCACCCTGGCTGAGGCGGCTGGCATGAGTGAGTTCCACTTCAGCCGGCTATTCAAAAAAGCCACCGGGCATTCGCCGTCGCAGTTTTTTATCCGACTGAGAATGGCCCGTGCCCGGCAGCTTCTTTTAGAAACCGATCGCAGCATCATCGATATTGGCCTGGACGTGGGTTACAGCAGCCCAAGCCATTTTTCCCAGGTGTTCAAACGGGAAGTGGGGGTTACGCCGAGCCACTATCGCAAGTGAGCCCAGGCGTGGAGATCACAGGTTCTGCGGGCGAAATTGCCCGTGGAAATCCAGGGTTTCGCCGGCGACCATAAACCGTCCCCGGCCGCGGTAGTGCAGGGTTCGCGGGTTTTCCACCGACTTTGCGACGTGGGCTTTCACCACTTCCCAGATGAATAGGCCGTACTCGCCGATCAGCTTCGAGTCGAACAACTGGCATTCGAAATTGGCGTAGCACTCTTTAATCAGCGGCGCCTCGACCCGTGCGGCGGGCACAGGGGTGAGGGCGAATTCGGCGAACTTGTCGATGGCGGCGCCGCTGCTGTTGCCGACCGCAACCACCTGGTCGACCCATTCGACGGTGGGCACATTGATCACGCACTGCTGGCTATTGCGGATCAGGTCATAGCTGTGATTTCCGCTCCAGATGTAGCAGCCGAACAGGGCAGGGGAGAACTGCATCATCGTGTGCCAGCCCATGGTCATGATGTTGGTTTCATCTTTCCAGGCCGAAGTCACTAGAACGATGGGACCGGTCTCCAGGTGCTGGCGTACATCGATCAATGGAAAGTCGGATTTTCGAAGTGCGGTCATGGCGCCTCCGTGAATCGGTAAAGGAATAGAAAAAGCGCGGTGTCAGCAACGCTGCACCGCGCAATGGGCAAAGGGCATCAGCCCACCGGAATGCTCATGCCGCCGTCGGCCATGACCACCGAGCCGACGATAAAGCTGGCGCGCTCGGAGGCGAGGAACGAGACAATTTCGGCAATTTCTTCCGGCGCCGCTGCACGGCCGATGGGTGCGGATTTGCCGTGTTCCTCAAGGAAACCGCGTCCGTCGTCCATAAAGTGGTTCAACAGGTTGGTCACCACATCGCCCACCCCAATGGCGTTTACCCGAATGCCGTGCTCAATGGCTTCCAGCGCCTGAGTGCGTGTCAGTTGGGCGAGGGCGCCTTTAGAAGCTGTATAAGCGGCGATGCCCGGAAAGGCGAAGTACGACGCGTAGGAGGCAATATTCACGATCGCGCCCGACTTGTTTTTCATCATTTCTTTCATGGCTTCGCGCGAGTGCAGGAACGCGCCGGTGACGTTGGTTTCCATCTGCCAGGTCCAGTCTTCGCGGGTCATCTCCACCATGGGTTTGTAGAGAATCCGGCCGGCGTTGTTGACCAGCACATCCAGCTTGCCGAACTTCTCAACGGCCAGGGCCACGGCTTTTTCAGCGGAGCCATCCACGGTGATATCGGCAACGAACGGCACGATGCCGTCGCGCTCCAGTGCGTTTACCGACGGGTCGATGTCTTCGGCAATGACCTTGGCGCCGCGCGAATGGAGCAGCTCGGTAATGGCTTTACCAATGCCGCTGGCGGCACCGGTGACCAGAATTACTTTGTCTGCCACTTCGTTGGGGGTTGGATTGAAAGTCGTCATATCAGGTCTCCAAGTAGTCATTTGAATGTCGCTTTCGACGGTTCAAATTTCTCGCTTTCGGACCTGCTTCGCTTTGGCGGGCTTGCTCACGCTGTCGGGGTTTTGCTTCTTTGTGCTCAGGCTGAAGGGGCGACCATGACCACTGGCGCGTCGAAGGCATAGGCCGCTTTCACCGGGTCGAAATACTCGCGAATGTGGGTGAGTTTGCCGTCGCGAACGCTCACGAATAGTACGTACTCCTGCGAGTAGGTTTTGCCCGTTTGCTTGGCGATGCCTTGAGCGTTTACCTGGGCAGACGCGGTGTGTGCGTCGGTGGACGTTTGAATGCGCAAGTCAAAAAATTTGAAGGACTCGACGGCGCCGACAAACCAGCCGACGTGGTTCAACACCTGATCTTTGCCCACCAGTTTGCTGGGGTGGCCCAGGCTTGGCGCGAACGGCAATTCCCAGACGATGTCGTCGGCTACCAGGGTTTTCCATTGCTCCGGATCGTCTACAAACGTCTCGAAATGGCGTCTCAACACATCGGCTGCGCTAGCACTCATCACGTTCTCTCCAAGCCCTATTCAGGGCGAATGGTTTATCTGAGAACAAAATCTAGCATGGGCTAATCGTCGTAAATACCGGGATAATTTAGAGCGCACTGTTCAACTAAATAGGTAAGTGTTCAGCTCTGCGCGGCCTGTTGCCC
Source organism: Pseudomonas sp. AC136 (assembly GCF_979258585.1). Taxonomy (NCBI): domain Bacteria; kingdom Pseudomonadati; phylum Pseudomonadota; class Gammaproteobacteria; order Pseudomonadales; family Pseudomonadaceae; genus Pseudomonas; species Pseudomonas sp. AC136. The sequence goes on along the minus strand of NZ_OZ409865.1, from coordinate 650,396 downwards.
GAAGCGCTCAATCAACCAGCGCCCGGCCGGACCAGGCGGCGAATCGGTGCGGTAGATCGCATCAAAGGTATAAATGCCGCTTTTGCCATCGGGTAGATCCAGGCGCACCAGACGGCCCGAGTCCAGGTCGGCTTGAATCATGGGAACCGGCATATTTCCCCAGCCGATGCCTTCTTTGAGCAGCATGTGCTTGGCGCCCAGATCGGCCAGGCGCCAGGTGCGGGTGCTGAGCACGGCGAAGTCTTTGTCGCCGGTGAGTGTCGAGCGGTCGGACAACACCAACTGCACGAACTCGCGAGCAGCGCCGGGCTGTTTGGAGGAGGGCGCCGCCAATGGATGGCTCGGCGCGGCAACGGGTACGAGCTGCACGCTGCCCACGGCGATACGTTCAATGCCATCAAGGCCGATATCCAACGGGCCACTCACGCCAACGCCGGCTTTGCGGTTCAACACCAACTGCGTGACGGCGCCCAGGGCTTCCATATGCAGGTGCAACGTGACCGTTGGAAACACCTCACGGAAGGTTTTCAGCGCGTCGACCACACGTTCTGCCGGCAGCATGACATCCAGCGCCAAATGCACCTCGGCTTCCAGGCCGTGCAGCAAGCCGGACACTTTGGCGCGTAATCCGTTTACGCCGTTGGTGATGGTTCGCGCTTCTGCCAGCACGGTTCTGCCAGCGTCGGTGAGCTGGGGTTTGCGCGTGGTTTTACGGTCGAATAGCGAGACGCCGAGCTGCATTTCCAGATTGGAAATCGTGTAGCTCACCACCGAGGTGGCGCGGTGAAGTTTGCGCGCCGCGCCCGCGAAACTGCCCACTTCGACAACCGTTAAAAACACCTTGAGCTGGTCCAGCGTGGGAGTTCCGGGATCCGAAGCCATTTCTACTATCTCGAACGTTCAGGGAAGAATTGCCCTAGTTTCGCAGATAGCGAGGCGCTGAGTCGCGTGCTTCGAGCCCGGCGCTTCGTCAGCCGTGGAGCATTGCCACGTTTAGTTTTCTGAGCAGGTCGCGCTTCTTGTCCCGGTGGTTTTGCATGCGCTGCAACAGGTCGTCGAGCGTGGCAATGGCCTTGAGAATGTACGGGCCTTTGTTCAGCATCACGCACTCGGCCCGCACGCCCATGGCGGCGTCGGTGATTTCCGCGCGGGTAGGGGCGCCGGTTTTGGCCAGACTCTCAAGCACCTGCGTCGCCCAGATCACCGGAACATGGGCGGCTTCGCACAGGCACAGCATTTCTTCCTGCAACTCGGCCGAGCGCTCGAAGCCGGTTTCCACCGCAAGGTCACCGCGCGCAATCATCACGCCCAATCGAGGGGGGCGCATGCCGGCGAGCAGCAGTTCCGGAAGTTGCTCGAAGCCACGGCGGGTTTCGATTTTCAGCACCACGCCCAGATCCGGCGCGTTCAGGCGTTCAATGTGCTCAAGCAAGGCATGCACATCGGCGACTTGGTTGACGAAAGACAGCTGCACAATGTCGGCGTGTTTGCAGGCGAACGCCAAGGCGTCGAGATCGTCGTCCGAGAGTGCGCCAAGTTTCAGATCGGTATCCGGCAGATTGATGCCTTTGTCGGCTTTCAACTTGGCGCCGTCGGGCGCGTGGTGAATATGAATTTCCAGTTCGCCGTCACGCCGGGCAGTGATTACGCCGCCGATTTTGCCGTCGTCGAACCATATCGGGTCGCCTGGCATGGCCGCTTCCAGTACCGCCGACGAGGTGCAACTGATGCGCGCGGGCGCAAGCGGTTTGCCGTCTGCATCGAACCGCGCGGCGACACCTTCGCCTTCAAGGCCCAACAGCAATACATCGCCTTCATTGACTGTGATGATCTGAGGGCAGGGCGGAACCGCCTGCACCTTGGCGGAGGATTTTCGGCTAGCCGATTCGTCCAACGCCAGCATCATGCCGGGCACGAAATAAGCGGTTTTCTCCAGCTGCGCCGTGCAGCCGGCTTCTTCCACAGCACTGATAACAAGCGCGCGTTTGGCATCGCGGGCGTCGCGAAAGGCCAGGCGGTCGCCCACCTTCAGCCGGCGCAGCCATGGCTCGGGCAACAGCACACTGTTGTCGACCAAACGGGCAGGGTCGCCGGTTAAGAACACCTCGGCGGGTACCTGAACCCGACCAAATGCGTCACGCAGCGGTTTCACTTTCAACACCGCCGGCCCCAGCGCCACGGGGCCGGTGCGCAGTTTCGGGCCCGCCAGGTCCATGGCCACCTGACAGGGCTTGCCGAGCTTTTTGCTGGCTTTGCGCAGGTGTTTGATCATATTCAGCCAAGCCGGCGCATCGTCATGGGCGCAATTGATGCGCTGACAGTTCATGCCAGCGGCCAGCAGGCTTTCGACCAGTTCATAGTCGTCAGCGGCTTCGCTGGGCATGGTCACCATAATGCGCACCGACCGGGCCTGCGGCGCCTCACCAAACAGCGCGGCGCCATGATCCAGCAACGGGTTGGTTTGCAAGGAATTGGCGAGCGGCGACGCTGCACTGGGCGCGCTCGGTTCCTGGCTGGCACCGAGGGTTTTCAACACGTCTATTACACGCTCAACCGAACCCAATGCATCGGCTTCGCAGCGCCCCAGCGACGAGAGACCGAGGGCGGATAATTGCTTTTGCAGCTGGCGGATGTCCTGACGTCTTAGCGCCAGGTAGTGAAGAAGATTGATGGCGCCAGGCAGGTAATCAGGATGAATCGCAGCGAGGTCAACGCGGCTATTGATCGCCTCGCGCATGTCGTCGCGCAGCACCGACAACGCATCGAGCACCTCGGGTAAAGAAACGTCAGCGTTCTCGACATAACGATCAGACGGCATGGGCGAGGGCAGGGGTTCGTTGCGGCTCATAGAGCATCACCATCGTCAGCACGGGTAGGCGTTCACGCTAAAAGCCGCACATGACAGTTTTTCTACCTCCTGCGGCTGCTCGTCCGCTTTGTCGCGCCAAGCGACGTATGGCCGTAAGCACAAGTGTCATACGCAAGCCTTAGGCTCAAGCCTGCCCGCGTATTTCGCCACTGGAGAGACCCATGAGCCAGAAACTACGAGTTCTGTTCGTCTGCATCGCCAACGACGCCCGTTCACCGATGGCTGAAGCGCTGTTACGCCATCTTGAGCACGACCATTTTGAAGCCTACAGCGCCGGCATCGAGCCAACCGAAATCGACCCGCGCGCCTTGGAAACTCTGGAGCACGCCGGCATTTCAACTGAAGGTCTGCGCAGCAAAGCGCTGGAAGAATTTCAGGGTCATGAATTCGATTATTTGATCGATCTTTGCGACAAGTCGTCTAACGAAGAACAGGTGATGCCGCGCTCGGCGCAGGTGTTGGTGTGGAACTTCGTGGACCCAACCACCAGCGACCAGCACGACCCGTTTCGCCATGCGTTTCAGGAACTGAGCGACCGGGTGCGCATGTTTACCTTGGTTAAAAACCGTGACATCGAGTAGCAGCGCAACGCTGCTGGATGCTTTGTTGGCTTTAGGGGGAAGTGCATGTCGTTGGTGAACAACATCGTGGCGCATGTTCTGCAATTGGAAGTGGCACTGTTCAATGCCGTAGCACGCTTGGAAAACAACACCGACAGCGAAGCGCTGCATGACATTCGCACCTCGGTTCGACGCCTGCGCAGCGTATTACGCCCACTGCGCGGAAGCCGAGGCGTTGAGGCATTGGAAGATGCAGCGAAACGCGTGGGCGCATTGACCACACCGATCCGAGACCTTGAAGTGCTGGCCGGTGAGTTGCGCGAACGAGGGTTTGAGGCGCAGGCGCAGGTTCGTGAGCAGCGGCTGGCCGAGCATTACCGCCAGGTGGTGCGCAGCAGCGAGTTGCGTGATCTGTTCGTCGGTCTGGATCTATGGCCACACGCCATACGCGCCGCCGAGCGCGCCGGGGAGCTGGAAAATTGGCCGGCGCAATTACAAAAGCGCCTGCACAAACAGCAGGTCAAATTGCTGAAAGCCCTGAGCAACAGTGGCGACGATCCGCATCGCCTGCGGTTGTTGATCAAACGTAACCGTTATGCCGCCGAGGCGTATCCGAAACAGAGTCCACTGTCGGACGAGTCACGCAAACTGCTCAAAGCTACACAAAGCGGCTTGGGCGCCTGGCACGATCGACATCAGTGGAGCCTAAAAGCCGAGCAGGAATCGGATCTGTTGCGCTTGGAAGACGCATGGCGACGCGAAGGTGCCGCCATGCTCAAAACCACAGAGGCCAAACTGCGTAACTTGCAGGCCAGTCTGAAAAAGGATTGACTGCGAAGACAGCGCGGCTAGGGAACGAGCGCGCTGGAAAAGTCTGTAGTCGCGTTCGCAGATCCGTATAGGCATATTCGTATAATGTATATTATGTTAAATCCGCTATACACATCGAAGCTTAACCAGCCCTTCATTTAACCGCTGCAGCAATTTAGGGTTCGATTTAAGGAAACGCACTTTCAGACGTCCTCTTCTTCCGCTTGGAACACTTCGATCAGCATTGCCCGCCAGGGAGAAGCCAAGCCCGCGCCGGCAGTAGTCGTCGAAAAATCTGCCGTCGATCCCTGATTGTCAGCCTAATCTGGTGGCCTCGCTCACCGTCAGGCTTAAGCACAACAGAAATGTGCCGATAGCCCAATATCGCCTGCACAAGCGGCCTCTAGCCTGAGGTCGTCACTTACCTTGGGGACACCGGCAATGAACATTAAGCAAAAGCTGACCTGGGCCTTCGGCGCCATCGCCAGTGTCCCCATTCTGTTGGTGGCCGCCGTGGTAATTTTCAATCTGCGCTCTCAGGCGCAGGCCGATTTCATCGAAGGCAGCGGGCGCGAAATTCGCCAGATAGACAACGCCATGGACATGTTTTTCCGCGGCATCAGTGAGAACGTCGAGTATGTCGCGTCGCTACCGCTGGTGGCGTCGGCTACCGAGCTGAGCAATTACACCAATAGTGATGCGAGCAACACGCCGCTGACACCTTCCAGTAAAGAACTGGAGGTCGAGTTTGGCCGCTTCGCCAAGGCGCACCCCACTACGGCGTATCTCTCTTACGGGCGTATCGACGGTGGCTATGCCACCTGGCCCGCCGACACGACACTGAGCAAGTACGATCCGCGCGTACGTCCCTGGTACAAAACGGCTGTGGCCAATCCGGGCAAAACGGTGCGCACCGCCGCTTACTACTGGGCCCCGGACGACGCGGTGCTTATTGGTACCGTCCGCACGGTGAACGATGAGCAAGGCGCTCTAGCGGGCGTCGTTGGCCTGGATGTTTCGGTCAAGCAACTGACCGACCTCATTAAGCAGATTCGCCTTGGCGAAACCGGTTACCTCATGCTCGTCGAGGAAAGCGGCAACGTGCTGGTCGATCCGAAAGATGCCAGCCATAACTTCAAGTCCTTGGCCGACCTGGGCGACGGTTATTCGAAACTGGCTGGGGTCAAGGGCTTCGTTCAGGTTGAGCTCAACGGCAAGCACTACATGGCTCATGTCTGGCCCTCCCCTACGCTTGGCTGGAACTTCATCGGGCTTATCGAGAATGACGAAGTCATGGCTAAAGCCAACGCGCTTGCTTGGCAGATCGGCATCATCGTGGCGGTGTTGGCCACCGTGTTCGCGCTGCTGGGCGCGGTGTTCGCCAACGTGATCGTCAACCCGATTCATGGGGTGGCAAGCGGGCTGCAAGATATCGCCCAAGGTGACGGCGATCTCACGCGCAACCTGGCGGTAACTGGCAACGACGAGACGGCGTCGCTGGCGAGGTGGTTCAATCAGTTCCTCGGTGCCATCCGCCAACTGGTGCAACGGATTATCGAGGCCTCCACCGCGTTGCGTCACACCTCTGACGGATCTACGCGGGTGGCGCAAGAAATGAACGATGTTGCCGAGCGCCAGCGAAGTGCTGTCGAGATGGTTTCCACCGCGTTCAATGAAATGGTCGCCACCGCCAACGAAGTCGCTCGTTCGTGCAGCGCCGCCGCCAACTCCGCCGATGACGGTCAGCGCCAAGTGCACACCGGACAAACACAGATTGAAGGCGCTACACAAAGTGTTCAGCGTCTAAGCGAAAACCTCAGGCAGTCGGCTGACTCGCTGAAAGAGCTGGAGCAGGACAGCCACAACATCAACAAAATTCTCGACACCATTCGCTCCATTGCCGAGCAAACCAATCTACTGGCGCTGAACGCTGCCATCGAGGCCGCACGCGCCGGCGAACAAGGTCGAGGCTTTGCAGTGGTTGCCGATGAAGTACGCGCTCTGGCGCAGCGCACTGCGGTGTCTACCGGCGAGATCGACACGCTGCTCGGCGGCTTGGCGCGTCGCACTCAAGAAGTGACCAAGCAAATGCAAAGCAGCTTGGAGATGTCGCGCAATAGCGTGGAAAGAATTGGCGAGGCCAGCGTCAGCTTCGAACACATTCGCGGCGCGGTGGACCACATACGTGACCAGAACACCCAAATCGCCACAGCCGCCGAAGAGCAGCACCACGTCGCCGAAGACATCAACCAACACATCGCACAAATCCAGCATGACGCGTTGCTGGTAGAGAAGCTGGCGCAGTCTGCGCACAGCGACTCGCAAGAATTGGCCGGGCTTTCAGAGCAACTACAAGGCTTGGTTGGACGGTTCAAAGCGTAACTACGGGCCTCGGCCTTAACGGTTGTCGCCACCCCCAAAAATACGTTCGGCCCGTCAACAACCCGGGCCGAACGCATTCATTGCTCAGTTACCCCAGCCAACCACGCCTTTGATTTCCAGAAAGTCTTGAATGCCCCAGCCGGCATATTCACGCCCGTTGCCGGATTGTTTGTAGCCGCCGAACGGGGCGAAGGTGTCCCAGTCCGGGTAGTTGAGGTACACGGAACCAGCGCGCATGCGCCCCGCTACCTTGCGGGCATGTTCGATGTCGCCGGATTGGATATAAGCGGCCAGCCCGTAAACGGTGTCGTTGGCCATTTCGATGGCCTGCTCTTCGGTTTCGTACGGAAGGATCGACAACACCGGGCCGAAGATTTCTTCGCGTGAGATGGTCATCTGCGGTGTGACGTTGCCGAATACGGTTGGTCGCACGTAGTAGCCACTGCTCAGACCTTCGGGTCGGCCCAGGCCGCCGGTTACCAGGGTGGCGCCCTCCTCTATGCCTGCAGAAATCAGGCCCTGAATCTTGTTGAATTGCGCTTCGCTGATCACCGGGCCGAGGGTGGTGGTTTCCTCGTTCGGGCTGCCGGTAACCATGGCTTCAGCGGTGGCTTTGGCAATTTCCAGGGCGCGGGCGTGGTGCGCGGCGGGCACCAACATGCGGGTCGGTGCGTCGCAGCTCTGGCCTGAGTTGGAGAAGCAGCCTTGCACGCCTTTGCTCACGGCTACGTCCAGATCGGCATCGGCAAGCACGATATTGGCCGATTTGCCGCCCAGTTCTTGCGCGACGCGTTTCACCGTATCGGCGGCGGCTTTGGCCACCAGAATGCCGGCTCGGGTTGAGCCGGTGAACGACACCATGTCCACTTTCGGGTGCGCCGTCAGCGGCGCGCCAACATCCGGGCCGTTGCCGTTGACCAGGTTGAAAACGCCAGCAGGAACGCCCGCTTGGTGCAGAATTTCGGCGAAGATAATGCCGGTCAACGGCGCGATTTCACTAGGCTTGAGCACCACGGTGCAACCGGCGGCAATGGCCGGCGCCACCTTGCAGACGATCTGGTTCAGCGGCCAGTTCCACGGGGTTATCAACGCGCATACGCCAATCGCTTCACGCACTACGCGGGTGCTGCCGTGCTGCTCGCTGAATTCAAATTTTTCCAATGCGCTGATGGTGCTTTCCAGGTGCGCGCGACCGCTCCAGATTTGCGCGTCACGGGCAAAGTGCAGCGGTGCGCCCATCTCTTGGCTGACGGCGGTGACCAAGTCTTCGTAGCGCAGGTTGTAGACGCGCAAAATCTCTTTCAGCAGTGCCAGGCGCTGTTCGACGCTGGTGTTCGAAAACGCTGGAAAGGCTTTGGCAGCAGCGTTCACGGCCTTGTCGACGTCGGCGGCGTTGCCCACCGCAATCTTGATAAAGGCCTGTTCGGTGGCCGGATTGATGACGTCGAGCGTCTGGCCGGATTCAGCGGCAACCCACTGGCCGTCGATGTAAAACTGTTGTGCGTTGTTCATGGTGCCCTCGCTTGAGAATTGGCCGACTTAGCTGTTGCTTGGGAAAGCGAACTGCGCCGCTTCGTGACTGGCACGGCGCGGCCAGCGCTGGGTGATGGCTTTCTTGCGGGTGTAGAACCTCACACCGTCAGGACCATACGCATGCAGGTCGCCGAATAGCGAGCGCTTCCAGCCGCCGAAGCTGTGGTAGCTCACGGGCACCGGCAGCGGCACGTTGACGCCGACCATGCCCACCTCGATTTCATCGCAGAACAGCCGCGCTGCTTCCCCGTCGCGGGTAAAGATGCAGGTGCCGTTGCCATATTCGTGATCGTTGATCAATTGCATGGCCTCCTCCAGGCTGCCGACCCTCACCACGCACAGCACCGGGCCGAAGATTTCGTCGGTGTAAATGCTCATGTCGCGGGTCACGCGGTCAAACAAGGTGCCGCCGACGAAGAAGCCGTTTTCATTGCCGGCCACCTGCAAGTCGCGGCCGTCCACCACCAGTTCTGCACCCTGGGCAACGCCGGCATCGATGTAGCCTTTGACTTTGTCGCGCGCGGCGCCGGTAACCAGTGGGCCCATGTCCAGGCCGCAGCTCGTGCCGGCACCGATCTTCAAGGCACGCACTTGCGGCACCAGTTTGGCGATCAGTGCATCGGCAATCTGCTCGCCCACGCACACCGCCACCGACAACGCCATGCAGCGTTCGCCGCAGGAGCCGTAGGCCGCGCCCATCAGTGCGCCGACGGCGTTATCCAGGTCGGCGTCGGGCATCAGCACGGCGTGGTTTTTCGCCCCGCCAAGGGCCTGCACGCGTTTGCCGCGCTTGGTGCCTTCGCTGTAGATGTATTCGGCAATTGGCGTAGAGCCGACAAAGCTCAGGGCTTTCACATCCGGCGACTCAATCAGGCCGTCAACGGCTTCCTTGTCGCCGTGCACCACGCTCATTACGCCTTTGGGCAGCCCGGCTTCGATAAGCAGTTCGGCGATATACAAGGTCGAGCTGGGGTCGCGTTCCGACGGTTTGAGAATGAAGCAATTGCCGCAAACAATGGCGATCGGGTACATCCACAGCGGCACCATGGCCGGGAAGTTGAACGGTGTGATGCCGGCCACCACGCCTACCGGTTGCAGGTCGGTCCAGGCGTCGATATGCGGGCCGACATTGCGGCTGTAGTCACCCTTGAGCAACTGCGGCGCGCCACAGGCGAATTCGACGTTTTCGATGCCGCGTTTCAGTTCGCCCGCCGCATCTTCCAGGGTTTTGCCGTGCTCTTCGCTGATCATCTGGGCGATGGTCGCTTCGTGCTGTTCCAGCAATTGTTTGAAGCGAAACATCACCTGCGCGCGTTTGGCAGGTGGCGTGTTGCGCCAGGCCGGGAAGGCCGCTTTGGCGACGTCGATGGCCTGTTGCAAGGTGGCGCGATCGGCCAGCGCCACCTGGCGAATCACCGCGCCGGTAGAGGGGTTGTAAACGTCGGCGGTGCGGCCGGTGCCGGGCACGCGCGCGCCGTTGATAAGGTGTGGAACAGTGCTGCTCATAACGCTCTCCAGGGCCGCAGCGCTGGGTGCGCCGGGCCTGTCATAAAGGGTTCAGGCCTTGACGGCAGCCTGCAGGGCGATTTCCACCAGAATGTTGTCGGCGGCCATATTGGCCTCCACGGTGGCACGCGCCGGCAGCGCGTCCTGCGGCACCCACTGGCGCCAGACCGCGTTCATCGCGGCGAAGTCCTGCACGGCATGCTTGAGCCAGATTTGTGCGAACAGAATGTGCGACTTGTCAGAGCCGGCCTCGGCCAGCAGCGCATCGATTCGCGCCAGCACCTGGGCGGTTTGCCCGGCCACATCCTGGGTGCGGTCGGCGGGCACCTGGCCGGTGATGTAAACGATGCCGTTGTGCACCAGTGCGTGACTGAGCAGACCGGGGTTGGGTTGCAGACGGGTAATGGTCATGGACGAGGCTCCGTAGTGGATGGGTCAGGAAATTTTCAGCACGGTGCGGCCAACCAGTTGGCCTTTGCGCATGCGGTCGAAGATGTCGTTGATGTCGTCGAGGCGTTCCAGGCTGATCTGCGCTTTCACTTGCCCACGGGCGGCAAACGCGACGGCTTCGTGCAGGTCCTGGCGGGTGCCGATGTTGGAGCCGGTGATGGTCAGCTCCCAGCCGCTGATGCTGGAGATCGAGGCGCGCACGGCGTCGGCGTCGCCGCCGGGCAAGCCGATAAACACCGCTGTGCCGCCTGGGCGCAGCATTTTTACCGACTGTTCGAAGGCTGCATTGGCGGTGGCCGTTACCAGCACTGCATGCACGCCGCCGGGAATTTTGTCCTTGAGGGTTTGCACCGGGTTATCGAGGGCGTTGACCAGCACCTCGGCGCCATAGCTGCGCGCCAGTTCCAGCTTGTCGGCGCCGACGTCGATGGCCGCAACCCGCAGGCCCATGGCGATGGCGTATTGCACGGCCACATGGCCAAGCCCGCCGATGCCCATCACCGCCACCCACTGCCCGGGCCGTGCGCCAGACCGCATCAGGCCACGGTAGGTGGTCACGCCGGCGCACAGGATCGGCGCCAGCGCATACAGGTCGGTGCCTGCCGGAATGCTGGCGACAAAGGCCGCCGGCGCGATCATGTATTCGGCATAGCCGCCCTGCTTGCTGTAGCCGGTCGACTCGCGCCGCGCACAGATGGTTTCCATGCCGCCCAGGCAGAATTCGCAGGTGCCGCAGGCGCTGTACATCCACGGCATGCCGACGGCGGTGCCGATGGCCGGCTCGGTTACCCCAGCGCCGAGGGCGGCAACGTGGCCGGTAATTTCATGGCCAGGAATCAGCGGCAGTGTGGGCAGGTCGGACCAGTCACCGTCCATGGCGTGCAGGTCGCTGTGGCACACGCCACACGCGACGATGCGGATCAGAATCTCGCCGGGGCCGGGTTGCGGAATCGGCACCTGCTCGATGCGCAGCGGCTCGCCAACGGCATGCAAAACGGCGGCTTTCATGGTTTGGCTCATTGCGTTGTCCTCAATGTTCCGCCCGCAGATTCGGGCAATTCGGCGCCTATACCGCGGGCCGGAGCCCGCAGCAGGATTAGCTGTGAAAGGGAGCCTGCGCGTTAGCCCACGGGACGCAAACTGCGCGATGCGCTGGCGATGGTGCGCGCGGCGTTGATCACTTTTGGCGCCAGTTGCTTGCGCGCATCGTCGAGGGTCCAGCGGCTGAACGGCACGGAAATACCCACCGCGCCCAGGGGATAACCATCGGCGTTGACCACCGCAGCCGCCACGCTGATGTCACCGGCGAAATACTCTTCCTGCGCGAAGGCGTAACCCTCGCTGCGCGATTCGGCAACGATGGCGCGCAGTTGCTCCAGGTCGGTCACGGTGGTGGCCGTGTAGCTCTGGCGGTCCGAGGCCTGAAGAATGGCGTCGGCTTCGGCGGCCGGCAGCGCGGCCAGGTAGGCGCGCCCCGCTGCCGTGCAGTACATCGGCAGATGCCGGCCCAGCGGCATATGAATGGAAATCTGCTTGTGGCTGGGAAAGCGCGCCACGTAGAGCATGTCCAGCCCGCACGGTTCGAGCAGGTTGCAGCTTTCTTCCACGTCGCGGTTCAACTCATGCAGGTAGGGATTGGCGCGCTCGATCAGCTCGCTGGTTTGCAAATATCCGGTGCCCAAATCGAGGGATTTGGGCGCCAGGCGAAAGCGCTTGGTCACCGGTTCCTTGTACAGATACCCAAGTGCTTCGAGGGTAAATGCCGAACGCTGCACGGTGCTCTTGTTCAGCCCGGTGGCTTCGGCCAGTTCGACCAGGCTCATGCTCGGGCGCCCGGCGCGAAAGGCAGTCAGCAGTGCCAAGCCTTTCGACAAGGCAGTGATGAACAGTGGCGAGTCTTCCAGAGAGCTCATGGGTTTTATCCTTGTTTTGCCGATAACGGCACATCAATCACGGGGCGTTTCATTTATTCAAAATGGCTCAACACAATGCCCGGCTCCACCACCGGCTGATTGCGTTCAAACCGGTCGACGGCAAAGGGCCGCATGCGCTCGTCTACCTCGCCGCTGACGATCGCTTTGGCCAGCAATTCACCCGCAGCCGGGGCGCCGGCATGGCCGTAGCACCAGCCGGCGCTGATAAACAGGCCCGGCAACTGCTGATGCGCGCCCAGCAGCGGGCCAAAATCTTTGGAGATATGCACCAAGCCGGCCCATTGGCGCAAGATCCGCGCGTGGCCCAGTTGCGGAAACATCTCCAGATACGCCTTGGCAGTGGCCGCCATCACCGGCACATCGGCATTCAGCGTGTGCTGCGCACGCTCCGCCACTTCGGCCCCGCCCACCACTTCGCCGCGCGCAGTCTGGTGCATGTAGCAGAGCCGATCCAGCAGTGCCACGGCCGGCCCAATCAGCGGGCGCATCGGTTCCAGCGCCATCGCTTCCAGGCGCATCGGATAACCATCCAGTGGCACGCCGGCCAGTTGCGCCAAGCGGTTGCTTTCAGCGCCGCCGGCCAGCACCAGGGTGTCGGTGGCGATGCGCTGCTCGCCCACCCTCACCCCGCCAATGCGCCCGGCGCTCTGGTCGATGGCGGTCACTTCAGTGCGGTAAAGAATCTTCACGCCGCGCGCTTCGCAGGCCTGACGATAGGCATACATGGCCGCGTGATGGGGCGCTACGCCGCTGTCCGGCAGGTGCACGGCCGCACTCACACGCTCGTGGGCCAGGGCCGGCAACACCTCGCGCAACCCGGTGGCGGTCAGCAGACTGGAATTGATGCCGCACTCGCGGTGCACCTCCAGCGTGCGGTCGAGCATGGCGGCCGTGCTGCTGCGCTCGCCGACCATGGTGTAGCCGCGCCGCGAGTACATGACGTTCTCGCCAAGGCGCTTCGAAAGGCCCTGCCACAGGTGGCACGAATGGGCGAAAAAGCGCGTCCACTCCGGCGAGCTGAAGGCGCCGCGAATCAGCGTACCGTTGCGCCCTGATGCCCCGCCCTGCCAGTACCCGGCATCCAGCACGAGAATGTCGCGCACGCCCAGCTCAGTGAGGTTGAAGGCCAGCGACAAGCCTTGAATGCCGGCGCCGACGATGATGATCGAGGCCCGGCTTGGCAGTGCGTGAGCGGCCGTCATTGCAGCGGCTCCACACAATCGACCAGCCCCGCCGCCTGCGCCACGCTCAGCGCCCGACGTGGCGGACGCAGCGTCGGCCTTGGCAATGCCGACAACGCCAGGCCACTGCGGGCGCTGACCAGTGCGCGCAGCGAATCCCAGCACGGCTGGCCCTGACAGGGGCCCATGCCGCACGAGGTCAGGCGCTTGATCACTTCCAGGTCAGTAATGCCCTGCTCCACCAGCGCCTGCACCTCATGGCACGACACATCGAAACACGGGCACAGCAACGCGGCATGGCGCGAGGCGGCGGCTACCGGCAACGGCTCATCCGCCAATGCGGCCGAGCCGACGGTACGCAGGCGGCTGTCGCGCACTTCGCGCAGTTGCAGCAAGCCATCGGCGCGACTTTGGAAACTCAGGCTCGCGTCAGCCAACCACGGCCCCGCGTGCACAACGGCATCACAGGCCACACGGTCAGCGAACCGCGCAGCCTTTACGCGATGGCGTCCTTCCACACGGTGCAGCTGCGCTACCGGGCGCACGGCGACCACGTTGACGCCCAGTTCGGTCAGGCGCGCGGCGACGGCGTGTTCATCCCCCGTACCAACCACCACCACGCGCGCACCCGTTGCCACGGCCTGTTCGTGGGCCATAAGCAATGCGGTTCGCGCATCCATTACCCCGGGCAGCCAGATGCCCGGCACCACCGGCGGGCAGGCGCGGCGGCCAGTGGCCAGAATGATCTCGTCGGCTTCCAGCGCCACGGCACCGAGTGTTGCGTCATGCGGGGCGCCAAGCAGCAGTTCGCCCTCGCGGTAGGCGCCAAACACCTCGACGCCAGTCACCAATTGCACGCGTTCATCCAGTTGCGGACCCGGCGTACCGAAACTTTGCGCATAGCGCGCCACGCCATGGCCTCGGGTTACCAGCACCACGCTGCGCCCCGCCGCTGCGGCTCTGTTGGCAGCGCCGCAGCCGGATGGGCCCGCGCCGATTACCAGCACATCGGCACTCAGGCGCCGGGCCATCGGCACCGCTATCTGCCCGATACGCTCAGGCGGTTTCGCCGAACCGGCGAGAAACGCCAGCAGCGCTTCCCAGCGCTGAAACAAGGCGCTGCCGCTGGGCACCAGGTTGGTGTGTTCGAAGCCGCCCTGGATCCAGCTGGCCGGAATCAGGCGCGACAAACGCAGCACATCGAGGGCCGGCGTCGGCCAGCAGTTCTGCATCTCCACCTTGGCACCGGCCGTAACGGGCAGCAGGTCCAGGCGCTCGTTCGGCACGCCATTCACACGCGCCAGAACGCCGGCCACGTAGCTGCCGGAGTAGCCCAGCGGCCGGTGTGATTTGCGCGTCCAGGCCAGGGTGCGAATGCCATTGGCCAGCAGCGCGGTCGCCAGGCTTTCGCCCTGGCGGCCTTGCACGCGGCGGCCGTTCCAGAAGAACTCGAGCACCTGCGGGTTGGCGTGGGCCAGCCGGATCATGCCGCGGCCCTTTTGGCTATGCGCTGGGCCATGATGCTGATGCACAGCATGATGATCGACAGCAGGGTCATCAGCGTGGCGACCACGGCAATCAGCGGATCGATTTCCGAGCGCAGCGAGCTGAACATTTTCTTGGTCAGGGTGGAGCTGTCGCCGCCGCTGATAAACAGCGACACCACCGCTTCATCCAGGGAAATGGCGAAGGCAAACATTGCCGCTGCAATGACCGAAAAACGAATCTGCGGCAGCGTCACGTCGAAGAACGCGCGCAGTCGCGTGGCGCCCAGAATGCAGGCCGCCTGCTCCTGGGTCATGTCGTAACTGCGCAGGCCGGCGCTGACGTTGATCACCACATAGGGCAAGGCCAGCAGCGTATGCGCCAGCACCAGACCGGGAATGGTGTTGTTCAGATCAAAGCGCGCGTAGACGAAGAACAGGCCGATGGCGATAAAAATGGTCGGCACGATCATCGGCGCCATCATCAGACCACGCAGCACGCCGGTTACCCGCGACTGGGTGACGTGCAGCGAATACGCCGCCGCCGTGCCCAGCGTGGTCGCCAGCAACATGGTCAGCGTGGCCGTCAGCAGAGATACACCGGTAGCGCTGCGCCATTCTAGCGAGGCGAAATAGCTGAAGAACGGCTCCACGCTGAACGACTTCGGTGGAAAGCTCAGGTAGCGCGCATCCGACAGCGACATGGGAATCACGATCAGCGTCGGCAACACCAGAAACGCCATGGTCGCCAGTACCAACACGTAGAGCCATGCGCCGGTCACCGCTGCCAGTAGGTTTTGTTTGAGTCGGGCCATGATTTACTCGCTGCGCCGGCTGAGGCCGACGCTCTTCTTGACGATAAACAACATAAGCAAGGTGGCCACCAGCAGCACCACGCCCAGCGACGAGGCCGCGCCCCAGTTGGCATACATCGACACGTCGCTTTCGATGCGCATCGAGATCATCTGCACCTTGCCGCCGCCCAACAGCGCCGGCGTCACGTAAAAACCCAGGGTGATCACGAACACCAGCGTGGCACCGGCCGCCAGGCCCGGCAGCGACAGCGGCAGAAACACATCACGAAAGGCCCGCGACGGTGACGCGCCAAAGGTGGCGGCCGCCTGGTTGTAAATCGGGTCGATGCTTTTCATCGCCGCAAACAGCGGCAGAATCATGAACGGCAACATGATGTGCACCATGCCTATCACCGTGCCGGTGAGGTTGTGCACCAGCGACAGCGGCGCATCGGTCAGGCCCAGGCTCATCAGCAGATCGTTGGCGATGCCACGGCGCTGCAGAATGATCAGCCAGGCGTAGGTGCGCACCAGCAGCGACGTCCACAGCGACACCAGCAGCAGCGCCATGGCCAGATTGGCCAGCCAGCGCGAGCCTTTGATCATGAAATAGGCGTAGGGGTAGCCGATCAGCACGCAAACCAGCGTGACGATGACGCTGATCTTGAAGGTCTGCACAAAGGTCAGAACGTAAATCGGCTCCAGCAAGCGCGTGTAGTTTTCGATGGTCAACTGGCCTTCAGCGTCGAACAGTGACAGCCAGAATAGCCAGCCAATCGGCAGCACAAACGTCAGCAACACCAGCAGCAGTGCAGGCAGCCCGGTACCGAACAGAAACCAGCGCTCACGCCGGCCGGCGCCGCGCAGTTCGCGCGCGTTCAGCGCGTTGGCGCCGGCGCTCATTGGTCGTCTCCCACCACCAGCGTGTCTTGCAGGTGCAGGCCGAGCACCACGGCTTCGCCACGCTCAGGCAAACGGTTGCTTTCCGAGCTGCGGGTAGGCCGGCGAATGGCCACGGCCATGCCCTCGCCCAGGTCGATCTGCACCAACTGGCTTTCGCCCTGGAAAATCACATCGCTCACGCGACCGTGCAGCAGGTTGTAGTCGCTGGCATCGGCCGTGACGAATTGCAGCTTCTCGGGGCGCACCACAAGGCTCGGATTCTTCACGCTGGCGGCCACGCTGGCACCGCGCACCGGGCGGCCCTGAAACAGCGGCTGGCCGTCTTGCAGGGCGATCGGCAGGCAGGACGATTCGCCGACGAACTCGGCGATAAAGCGGTTGGCCGGACGCTCGTACAGGTTCACCGGCGTATCGATCTGGCGAATGCGGCCCTGGCTCATCACAGCAATGCGGTCGGACATGGTCAGCGCTTCGCGCTGGTCGTGGGTGACGTAAACCACCGTCATGCCCAGGCGTTCATGCAACCGGCGCAGCTCCAGCTGCATGGTTTCGCGCAGGCGTTTGTCGAGGGCCGAAAGCGGTTCGTCCATCAACAGAATTTTCGGTTCAAAGACAATGGCGCGGGCCAGGGCGATACGCTGGCGCTGCCCGCCCGACATTTCGGTAATGCCGCGTTCGATCAAGTGATCCAGCTCCACAGTCGCCAGCGCCGCTTCTACGCGCTTGCGAATGTCAGTGCGCTTGAAACCGCGCAGCTTCAGTGGATACGCCACGTTCTGGAACACGTTCATATGCGGGAACAGCGCGTAGCTCTGGAACATCATGCCCACGTCGCGCTTGTGCGGCGGCTCGAACACCATCTCGCGGCCAGCAAAGCGAATGCTGCCGGCATCCGGGCGCACAAACCCGGCCAGTGCCATCAGCAGCGTGGTTTTGCCGGAACCGGAGGAACCGAGCAAAGACAGGAATTCGCCGCTTTTGATATTCAGCGAAACATCATCCAACGCAGCAAAGCTGTCGTAGGTCTTGGTCAGGTTCTCGATGTCGATGGACATCGAAAGTTTATGTTCTTGGGACATGCTCACACTCGGCACAGTGGACGTCTTGCGCCCTTTTTCGTAGAGGAGGCGCCTGGGCGCCCCACCCCGTTCAACAGATCAACGCACAGCTTACTGGGCCACAAACAGGGCGAACCGTTGACGCACTGCCTCCTGGTTTTTCACCCACCACTCAGGCGAAACGGCGACCACTTTGTCGATGTTCTGCGGTGAAGTGGGCAGGCGCGCCGCCAGCTCTTCGGTGATGATCGGCAGCTCATACGCCTTGGCGTTCACTGGCGAGTACGGAATCAACGTCGCCAGTTTGGCCTGGCTTTGCGGCAGCATGATCTGGGCGATGAGTTTCATCGCCAATTCCTTGTTAGCCGCGCCCTTGGGCACGATCAGGCAGTCATGGCTCAACAAAGCGCCGTCGAAGCTGTAGTCCACCGGTTCGCCGCTGGCTTTCACATCGCTGACGCGACCATTCCAGATCGCCAGGAAATCCACTTCACGGCTGCGCAGCAGTTGCGCCGAATCGGCACCGGCGCTCCACCAGTTCACCACCTGCGGCTTGATGCGCTCCAGCACCTTGATCGCCCGTTCCACGTCCAGCGGATACAGGTCTTTGGGCGCCACACCATCACCCAGCAGCGCCGCTTCCATGGTCAGCCATGGCTGGCGATACAAGGCACGGGCGCCCTTCACGTTCGGGTCGAAAAACTGCTGCCAGTTCTTCGCCACCGGCGCGCCGGTGTCATCGGCCCAGGCCACCACGGTGGCGTAAGCGTGGCTGGCAATCCAGTGGCTGGAGACCACACTCTTATCGACATCCTTGGCATCGATCACCGAGTAATCCAGCGGCTCGGCCAGGCCTTCCTGCTGGGCCTGGGCGCATTCGGTGCTGCCCAGTTCCACCACATCCCACTTCGGTTTGCCCGACATAACCTGGGCACGCACGGCGGCCAGGCCGTCCATGTTGTCTTCCTTGATGGTCACGCCCAGGGCTTTGGCTGCCGGCTCCAGATAGGCTTTGCGCTCGGCGTCTTGCAAGGCGCCGCCCCAGCCGGAGAACGTCAGGCTGTCGGCCACGGCCGAGAAACTTGCGCCCACGGCCAAGGCCGCAACGATGGCCGTGTGCATCATGGTTTTGTGTATGCGTTTCATGCCAGCGCCCTTTTAGTTTTGGATAAACAGGTCGAAACGACGCTGCACTTCAGCCTGGTTGGCTTGCCACCAGACCGGATCGAAGAACACCACCTTGTCGAGGTTGGCCGGCGCGGTTGGCAAGGTCGCTGCCATGTCCGCCGGAATGATGCCGGTGTCGTACGCCTTGGTATTGATTGGCGGATTGGGGATCAACGTCACCAGCGTCGCCTGGCTGTGGGGCTTCATGATTTCGGCCACCAGCTTCATCGCCAGTTCTTTGTTCGGCGCGCCTTTGGGCACCACGACGCAGTCGTAATCCACCAGCGCGTGCTGGTAGGTGAAGTCGACGTCGTCGCCGGATTTTTTCAGGTCTTCAACCCGCGAGGCCCAGATCGACAGCGCATCCACTTCACGGCTGCGCAGCAGCTGCGCCGAATCGGTGCCGCTGCGCCACCAGTTGACCACCTGCGGTTTGATGCGCTCGAGCACTTTGAAAGCGCGATCAACATCCAGCGGATACAGCGCTTTGGGCGACACGCCATCGGCGATCAGCGCCAGTTCCAGCGTGGTGTACGGCTGGCGGTACATCGAGCGCGACGCTTTTACTTCGGGGTCGAAAAACGCTTTCCAGGTTTTCGGTGTATTCGGCCCGGCGTCATTGGCCCAGGCCAGCACCGTGGAATAGGCGTTACTGGCGATCCAATTCTTACCGTAGAAATTCTCGGCAACGCCGTCGGTGCTGATTACCGAATAATCCAGCGGCTCGGTCAGCCCTTGTTCCTGCGCCATGACACAGTCGTTGGAGGCCAGCTCGACAACGTCCCACTTCGGCTTGCCGGACATCACCTGCGCGCGCACAGCGGCCAGGCCGTCCATGTTGTCTTCTTTGATGGTGATGCCCAGCGCCTTCTCTGCCGGCTTCAAATAAGCCGTGCGCTCAGCGTCTTGCAGCGCGCCGCCCCAGCCTGCAAATGTGACGGTTCCAGCAGCCTGCACCTGGGCCATGGAACACAGGGAAATGGCCGCAGCCAAGCCCGCCATACGTGTATTGATTGATCGCATTTTCAACTCCTGAGCTTGTTGTAATTAGACAGTTGAATCGAACGCCCCGGGCGACAGTGCCCACATCACTCTTGTTGTAGTCGCGGGGTGGCAAGCACCCTTCGCGTGCTGCTGCGCTTATTGCGCGTCTTTGAATCGGTACCACGCGTACGCCAGCCGCTGCCCGACGCGCAGGAACGGCTGAAAGGGAAAACGCTTTGGAATCTGGTGCAGAAAATCGACCTGGGTCGGGTGCTGTTCGCCGCTGACCATTTGCGCCAGACGTTTGCCGGCCTGCACCGAGAACGACACGCCGCTGCCCGCGTAGCCACCGGCGGAAAACACAGTGTCGGTGCCTGGCACACGGCAAACAAAAGGCAGCGAGTTTTTGCTGACGGCCACCCAGCCGCCCCAGTTGTAATCCACCTCAATGCCGGCCAGCACCGGGAACTTGCGGCACAGCGCATCGTGCAGATTCTGCCGGTGCTGGGGGTTCTCGGCGTCTTTGCCGGTGATGGCGCTGCGTCCGCCGAACAGAATGCGGTCGTCCGGCAGGCGGCGGTAGTAAGAGAGCAGATTTCGCGTGTCGAACATGCATTCGCTGCCCGGCAGGCTGTGGCTTTTCTCGGCGGCGGTCAGCGGCCGGGTCACGATGATTTGCGAGTGCACCGGCAAAACGCGCCCGGCAGTTGCTGGGTTCAGGGTCGGCGAGGTGTAGCCATTGGTAGCCACCACCACCTTGCGCGCCGTCACTAGGCCGCCGGGTGTCTGCAAACGGTGCACGCCGTTGGCGCTGGTCCAGCCCACCACGGGCGAGCCCACATGCACCGTGGCGCCAGCTTGGCGCGCCATGCGGTGCAGCCCCCACGCCAGCTTCAGCGGCTGCATGGAAAAGCCGTCGGGCATATACAGCGCACCAAACGACTCGGCGCCGGTGTGCACGCGTTGAACGTCGGCCGCACTGACCAGTTTGGCGCCGTATTTCAGCACGTCGTTGTACAACCCCACTTCGCGCTTCAGCGCCTCGACATGCTGGGCATGGCTGGCCACCTTGAACACGCCATCGGGCTGCGCGTCGCAGCTGATCTGGCCGTCGCGAATCAGGCCGCGCACGGTGTTCAATCCCTCAGACATCTCATCGAAATAGGCTTTTGCCGTGGTCGCGCCGTAACGTTGAATCAGCTCCGACAGTGCCACTCGCCCACCCGAGATACGGGCGAAACTGCCGTTGCGGCCGCTGCAACCCCAGGCCACCTGATTGGCTTCGAGCACCAGTGCACGAACGCCATGCTGGCGTGCTAGGTGCAAGGCGCAGCTGAGGCCGGTATAGCCGGCGCCAATAATCGCCACGTCAACGTCTACAGCACCGCTCAGCGGGCCGTCGTCCTGCGGCGCGGCACCGGCCGTGTCCACCCAATAAGAGGGTGTATGCGGCGCGCCAACGCCAGGATGAGCATGGACAAGTGGATCGTACAATTTATGCTCCGTATCGCTGTGCGATTTATGAATATCACTTAAACGATATACTTGAGCAGATATTGACGTATGTCAATCGAGAATTGTGTTTCAGTGGCACGTGCGATCAAGCCGTGGCATAGCGGAAAAGCAGCCGACCCCAGATACACGGCAGGCGCAGGCGGCGCGTCACCTGCCGTCGCGTCCCGCGCGCTACAAAACTTGCCGCCCCGCTCCGCGCCATCTATACCCACTACAGCCGATCAGTCGAAGGAATCGATGATGCTGGGTATGGTATTCACCGAGTTCCTGGAAATGGTCGAGCAGCGCTATTCGCCCGCGCTGGCGGACCAGATGCTGAACGAAACTTCCCTGCCCAACGACGGTGCCTATACGGCTGTCGGCTATTACTCCCATGAAGAAATGCAGGCGCTGGTCGCCACACTGGCCAGGCTGACCGGCAGCAGTGTGTCGATGCTGGTCAAGGTCTACGGCGAATTCCTGTTCGAGCGCTTCGTTGAAACCTATCCGCAGATGCTCGCGCACTGCCATGACGCGTTCAGCCTGCTCGCCAGCGTGGATGGCCATGTGCATCAAGAGGTGCACAAGCTCTACCCGCATGCGCAATTACCGTCGTTCGAAACCGCCGAGCACACGCCGCAGCATCTGGTGCTTATCTACCGGTCCAGCCGCGGGCTGGCTGACTTGGCCGAAGGTCTGATTCGTGGCTGCATTTACCACTACGGCGAAGCCATCCGCGTGCGCCGCCAGGACTTGCCCAGCGCGGCCGGCAGCAGCGCCACTCGCTTCGACATGACTCGCCAGTGAACGAAGAACTCTGGCAGCGTCGCCTGGATCGCGAGCGTCAGGCGCGCAAGACCGCCGAGCAGTTGCTCACTGAAAAATCCCGCGAGTTGTACCTCAGCACGGTCGAGCTCAAGCGCGCGCTCAGTGCGTCGGAAGCTCAGCGCCGCCTGCAGTTGGCGCTGTGGGGAAGCGGCGAGCTGATCTGGGAATGGCAGGCGCAGGACAATCAGATGCGCCTGCATTATTTCTCCAACAATCCCGACGAAACCCTGAGTGAAACGCTGCCCTGGGCCGACTGGGTGCAGCGCCTGCACCCCGACGACCAAGGCCCCGCGCTGCTGGCTTGGAACGAGCACCTGTGCGGCACCTGCGATTACTACGATCTGGAATTCAGAGTGCGCAATACGCCGGCCGAAGCGTGGCTTTGGTTACGCACGCAGGGACGTGCCATCGAGCGCGGCAGCGATGGCCTGGCACAACGCATCACCGGCACCTGCAAAGACATCACCCGCCAGCGCGAAGCCGAAGAGCATCTGCGCCTGCTGGCCGCGGCGTTTGCCAATAACCGCGACGCCAATGCGGTGCTGACGGCAGACCGGCGCGTGCTGCAAGCCAACGCCGCGTTTCTTGAATTGATCGGCATCACTGCCGCGCAACTGCCCGACCTGCAGTTCGACACACTGCTGTTTGATGCCGACGACAACAGCCCATGGCCGGCGCTGAGTTGCGCCGATCACTGGCAAGGCGAACTCACGTGCCTGCGCCACAGTGGCCTGCGCACGCCCGTGGAGCTGACCAGCACACTCGTGCACAGCCGCGACCAGCACGCAGGGCATCTGGTGTTGTCGTTGCGCGACATCAGCGAGCGGCGCCGGGCAGCCGATCACTTGCAGCACCTGGCTCGCCTCGATGTGCTGACCCAGCTGCCCAACCGTTTGCAGTTTCAAGAGCATTTGCAGCGCGCCTTGCAGCATCCCCACAGCGACCGGCGCCTGGCGTTGCTGTTTGTCGATCTGGACGACTTCAAACAGGTGAACGATGCCTTCGGCCATGACATCGGCGACAGCCTGTTGCAACAGGTCGCCAAGCGTCTTCAGCAGGCCCTGCGCCAAGGTGACCTGGTGGCCCGTTGGGGCGGCGACGAGTTTGTGGTGCTGCTGGAACTGCGTAGCCACACGGAAGTGCTGGTGGTGGCCGATAAGTTGATTCGCGTGCTCAACGAGCCCATGGACCTGGCCGGCCATGTGCTTACCGCCACCCCGAGCATCGGCATCGCCCTGGCGCCGGAGCATGGCAACGAAGCCGGTGATCTGCTGCGCCACGCTGACGCCGCCATGTATGTGGCCAAGCGCCAGGGGCGTAACCAGTACGCCTTGTATCGCCCGGAGCTGAACGAGCAATTGGTGCACCGGATCAAACTGGCCAATCTGCTGCGTCGGGCGCAAGCGCAAAACGAACTGAGCCTGGCCTTGCAGCCGAAAATCCGCCTGAGCGATCAACGCATCGTTGGCGCCGAAGCCTTGCTGCGCTGGGACACCGCCGACTACGGGCGCGTGGCACCGGATACCTTTATTCCGCTGGCCGAAGAACTTGGGCTGATCGTGCCCATTGGCCACTGGATCGTGCGCCAGGCCAGCGAATTGCTCACCGACTGGAAGTCGCGCGGCTGGGCGTTGTCGCTGGCCATCAACCTGTCGGCGCGCCAATTGCGCGACGAACAATTACTGCCGGTATTGCTCGACAGCATGGCGCATTGTGCGGCCCCGCCAGACGCGCTGGAGTTGGAAGTCACTGAATCCATTCTGCTGGAAGATTCCGCGTTCGCCCGGCAACGCCTGCAAGCCTTGCGCGACGCCGGCTTTCGCATCGCCCTGGATGATTTCGGCACCGGCTATTCCTCCCTCAGTTACCTGAAAGAACTGCCGCTGGACCGGGTAAAAATAGACCGCAGCTTTATCTCCGACCTGGAGCAGTCACCGCGTGGCCGCGCGCTGTTGTCGTCCATTGCCGGGCTGTGCCGCGCCTTGTCACTGCAAACCACGGCCGAAGGTGTAGAAACGGCGGCGCAGCTGCAACTGGTGCAGGCCGAAGGAATCGACGAGGTTCAGGGTTATTTCTACTACCCACCGCTTAGCATCGAGGCCTTCAACCGGCTGCTGGACACCCTCAATGGCGCACCGGTACAGCCGGGGCTGCCGCGCTAACGCCTATTTCGGATTCCGGTAATACCCCACCGCCACCGCGTAATTGCCCGCCTTGCGCAGCAACGCGTGTTTGTCTTCCACCTTGCCGGTCACCGGGTTTTTCCAGCGGTAGTCGTAGCCGCCCTCCTCCTGCTTGGCCATTAGCGCCAGTATCGGTGCGCCGACGGGTTTGCCCTGTGGGTCGTGGATGGTGGCGAAGTCCACGCCCAGCAGGCGCAGGTTGTAGCCGTGGGCAACGTAGCGGCGGGTGGTGAGGTCGATGACGAAGACGTAGAGGTCGTCTTCGCGAAAGTCGGCGGAGAGTTCGTTGATGGCTTTGAAGCTCGCCGCCGGGTTCTGCTCGATGGCCTGGGCGCTTTTGCTTAGCAGTTGCGCGGCTTGTTCGGGTGTGGCCCGTGGCAGGTAGTGGCCGACGGCAATAATGCGTTCGCCCACGCGGCGGAAGAACACGCGTTTGCGCTCTACCCGGCCGTCTGCCCAGTTCTTCCACGGGTATTCGGCGTTTTGCACGCCCTCTTCTTCTTTGGTGTTCAGTGCCTCGGCAAACGCTGTGCGCAGTTCGGGCGGTAGCACCTTGTTGACGTTACGGCCGATCAGCACTGCCGACGGCCCGCCGCTGGCGAGCATGGTGCCGTGGGTGTCGACGACGAACACGTAGCGCTCACCGTCAATGAATTCGCCCTGGCGGCTAAAGGCGGCAAGCGCGGCGTCGCCCTGGGTGCGGTAGTAGTCCACGGCGCTGTCGAGCAGCTTGCGCGTCGCGGCGGACGGCTCCACGGCGGTTTCGGCACGGCAGGTTTGAGTAATCGAGAGCAAGGCCAGTACGGCGCAACCAATCGTTCGAATAATGCCCAAGGTTCAGCTCCTGGCGGCCGGTGCAGCCGCCTGTTCGGTATCAGGAAAGGCTATGGACGCGGCGGAAAAACCACGCCCACCTGCTTGGCGTATTCCATCCACGCGGCTTTGAGTCGCTGCACAGTTTCCGGCTGGGCGGCAGCCAGGTCGGTGGTCTCGCCACGGTCTTTGCTCAGGTCGAACAATTGCCATTGCGGCGGCTGCGGTGCTTCGCCAAAGCCGGTTTGCGGGCGCATGCCCAACAGCTTCAGGTTGCCTTCGCGGTAATAGGCGTTGCCGAACAGCTCGCCGGCTAGCGCCGGGTTTTCATGGGCACTGCCCTGCCCGGTTAACAGCGGCAGCATCGATTTGCCGGTGATCGGCTGTTTGTTGGCGTGGTTGGGGACGGGCAGTCCGGCAACGGCGAGAAACGTCGGTGCCAGGTCGTCGACCCGCGCGATGCCGCGCTCTATGCCTTGGCGATGAAGGCTTTTGGGCAGATTGATGATGGCCGGCACGCTGATGCCGCCTTCTGCGGTGGTGCCTTTGAACAGGTGAAACGGCGCGGCGCTGACTTCTGCCCAGCGCAGGCCATAGTCGATTTGTGAACCGCGCTGGCCGAGGTTGGCGTAGGCATTGTTGGTGTGCGCGCCGGCCGGGTAGAACTGGGTGTGGTTTTCGCCAGCGGCACCGTTGTCAGACATAAACACGATCAGCGTGTTGTCGTACTGCCCGCTCTCGCGCAGGTAGCTCACCAGCCGGCCAATGTTGTGGTCGAGGTTGTCGACCATGGCCGCGTAAATCTCCATTTTCCGCGCTTCGGTACGCTTTTGTTCAGGCGTGAGCTGGTCCCAGCCGGATAGCTTCGGGTTAACCGGAAGCGGCCTGGCCGCGACGGCCTCTGGTGACAAAATGCCGAGTGCCTTCATGCGCTCGATCCGGCTGGCGCGGACGCTGTCGTAGCCTTGATCGAAACGGCCTTTGTATTTGTCCAGATACTCCTTTGGCGCCTGCAAGGGCCAGTGCGGCGCCGTGTAAGCGGCGTAGGCGAAAAACGGTTTACCGTCTGCCTTGTTCGCTTTCAGGTAGCTGAGCAATTTGTCGGTGTAGAAATCGGTGGAATAGAAATTCTCCGGCAACTCGACTGGCTGGCCGTTCTCGCGGTAGTGCACCTGCTCGATTTTCGCCGGCTGCTCGCTGGCGGGCTTGAAGTGCGGTGCGCCCCCTTCCAGCAGGCTGAACGACTGCTGGAACCCGCGCTTGTCCGGGCCCTGATCGGCCTCCAGGCCCAGGTGCCATTTGCCCACCATGGCGGTGCGGTAACCCCCGGCTGCAAGCAGTTCGGCAATCGAGTAGGCGCGCCCGTTCAGGTAGCCCTCGTAGCCCGGTTTGCCGCGCTGAAACGGCTGCAACGCTTCGGCCATTGTGCCCAGCCCTACCAGGTGATTGTCGGTGCCGGACATCAGCATCGAACGGGTGATCGAGCAGGTCGGCGCGGCGTACATGCTGGTCATCTGCACACCGTTTTTCGCCAATTGATCCAGGCTTGGCGTATTGATTTCGCCGCCATAGCTGCCCAGGTCCGAGTAGCCCAGGTCATCGGCGACAATCAGCAAAATGTTGGGTGGCGTGGCGGCAAACGCCGAGCTGCACAGCAGCAGCGCGGCACTGAACAATCCGGCAGAAACGGCAGGCGAAAACGGCATACAGCTCTCTCTTGTTTTAGTCGTTGAAAATGGCCACAGCGCGAACGAACCCGGCCGACGCGTGTTTGATTTTGTAAGGGAAGCACGACACCACAAAGCCGTGGGCTGGCAGGCTTTCCAGGTTGGCGAGTTTTTCCATCTGGCCGTAACCGATGTCGCGCCCGGCCTTGTGCCCTTCCCAAATAATCGAGGCGTCGCCGCTCTCGGCAAAGCGCTCGCGGGTGTATTTGAACGGTGCGTCCCAGCTCCAGGCATCGGTGCCCACCACGCGCACTCCGCGTTCGAGCAGATACATCGTCGCTTCCCGGCCCATGCCAACGCCGGCTTCCAGGTAACCCGGCTGGCCAAACAAGGCACCGGCGCGGGTGTTTACCAACACGATGTCCAGCGGCTGCAAGGCATGGCCGATGCGCACCAGCTCGGCTTCCACTTCGTTGGCCGTTACCACATGACCATCGGGCAGATGGCGAAAATCCAGCTTCACGCCGGGTTGCAGGCACCAGTCCAGCGGCAGTTCATCGATGCCAAACGCCGGCTTGCCACCGTCGGTGGTCGAGGCGTAATGCCACGGCGCGTCCATGTGGGTGCCGCTGTGGGTGGTGATCTGCAAGCGCTCGGCCGCCCATGATTCATTGCCCGGCATTTGCTCAAGCTCAAGGCCCGGAAACATGGCGGCCATTTCCGGCCAGCCTTGCTGGTGGTCCATGTAGTCGATTTTCGGCAGCAGAGGTGGCGGGTCGGTGTAGGGGTTGTTGTCGAGGGTGACGGACAGGTCGACCAGACGTCGGCTGGGTTTAAACATGGGCAGGCGCTCCACGAAGTACGGGTGGATTAAGGGAATTGCGGATCAGCGCGGCCACGCTGCCGTCATGGCTGAAACCGGCCGCGCGGGCCAGCGGTGTTTTCAGCGGCGGCAGTTGGCCAAACAGGCTTTCGAGTGCCGGCACGGGCGCGTAGGTAATCAGGGCGCGGCGCGCTTCGCCGTAGACAGCAGCCAGGGCATCGACCACCTGGGCGATGGACAACTGCAGCACCGGCAGCTGCCATACCCGCTGGTCAACGACTTGCTGTGGCGGCAGTTCGGCGGCGTGAATCAGGTTGGTGACGCAATGGCGTGCAGACATCCACCAGCAAGTGGCCTGCGGCGATACCGGGCAGCAATAGGTGTCGCCCTCGGCGAACGCGCGCATCAGGTCGCTCATGAATGCCGAGCGCAAGCCGTTGGGTTCACGCTGCCTTGCGACGATGCCGGGCAGGCGCACGGCGCGGCCATCCACTTCGCCGCGCCGGGCCAGGTCGAGCACCATGGCTTCCAGCATGGCTTTGTGGGTGGCGTACGACAGCTCGGGTTTGAGCGGCGCCTGTTCATTCATGCGCGCCGGCAGATTGCCGCCGTACACCGCCACGCTGCTGGCGTACACCAGCACCGGCGGCCGCGCTCGGTTACGCAGTTGGTTGAGCAGTTCCAGGCTGGCGAGCAGGTTTACTTGGTAACCCAGCTCGTACTGCTCCTCGGCCAGCCCACCGGCAATGCTCACCAGGTGAAAGACCACGTCCACGCCGTCGGCCAGCACGCGGCGCAACAACGCGGGATCGGTAACGCTGCCGTCGTGGCGACGCACGCGCGGGTCGTCGGGTAAACCGTCGAGGTTTTTATCCAGCGCCAACAACGTGGTGATCGGCTTGCCGCACACCGTGCCGCGCGCCAGCAGGCAGCGCAGCAGTTCACGGCCGACGAAGCCATTGGCGCCGGTAATGAGTACACGCATCGGCGACTCCTTAGCCCTGGGCCTGAACGACGCGCTGATCGATACCGCCAAACAGCGACTGGCCGTCTGCGCCCAGCACCTCCATGTGCACCCGGTCGCCGAAGCGCATAAAGCCGGTTTGCGGCGCGCCGTGGGCAATCATTTCAATCGCCCGGCGTTCGGCAATGCAGGCTGAGCCAACGCTGCGATCGCTGTTGGAGACCGTGCCCGAACCGATCACCGTGCCGGCACGCAAGCGCCGGGTTAGCGCCGCATGGGCGATCAGCTGGCCGAAGTGGAAATTCATTTCGCTGCCATGGGGATGGCCGAACCACTCGCCGTTCCACTGCACCTGCAACGGCAAATTCACGCGCCCTGCCCGCCAGGCTTCGCCCAGTTCATCGGGCGTGATCGCCAACGGCGCAAAACTGGAAGACGGCTTGGCCTGAAGAAAGCCGAAGCCGGTGGTCATTTCCCGTGGGGCCAGGGCGCGCAGGCTGACGTCGTTGATTTGCACGATCAGTTTGATGTGCGCCAGAGCGTCTTCGGCGCTGCAGCCCATGGGCACGTCGTCGACCAGCACACCGAACTCGCCTTCGAAATCGATGCCCTGGCTTTCGCTGGGCAGCGGGACGTCGTCGCGGCCGCCGATAAAATCATCACCTGCGCCCTGGTACATCAGCGGCGTAAGGTCCGCGCCTTCAATGGGCGCCAGGTTGAAGGCTTTTTGCATCAGCGCGCCGTGGCTCATGAAGGCCGAGCCGTCGCACCATTGGTAGGCGCGCGGCAACGGCGCCATGGCGTGTTCGGCGTCGAAGGCAAAGGCGCCCACGGCTCGCCCGGCGTTCAGTTCATCGGCCAGCAGGCGCAAGCGCGGCTCGGCGCTGGCCCAGTTTTCCAGGGCCTGCTGCAAGGTTTTAGCGACGGAGTCGGCTTGCAGCGCCCAGGCGTTGTCGCGGGACACCACTACCAGTTGCCCATCCCGTGCACCGTTTTTCAGGGTGGCCAGTTTCATTGCGCGTTCTCCTTCAATGGCGGCGCAAAGCGCCCGTCCAGCAGCACGAACACCATGCGTGCCATGTGTTCGGTGCGGTTGCTCCAGGCGTGGTTGGTGCCGCGTTGCACCACCACATCACCTCGGGCCAAGCGCACTTCTTCGTCGTCCAGAACCAGCCACACCTCGCCTTCGGTGACGATGCCGTAGTCCAGGGTTTCGGTGCGGTGCATCAGCTTGTGTTTGGAGTCGGCCGTGCCGGTGCCGGCATGGGCCTGGCCGATTTCGGCGAACGCAGCGGCGGCGTCTTCTGAGCTGATCGGGTTCTGCACGCTGTCTGGCGGAATATCCACCACGCGAATCACGCTGCCCGACGCTTCGGGGCTCAGTTGCAAGGGCTTGGCGGTCGGGTCGTCGGCGTTATCCAGCACGGCCGGGCTGCCGGTGCTGTTCCAGATTTCGTAAAACACTGTGCCGGGCACGGCAGCCAACGGGAACACGTTCGGCGTGGCGCCGCTGCTGGCGACCACCGCGCGGCCCTGGGCGTTGTGGCCGGTGACCACACGTTTGAAGCTGGGAAGTGCTGACATGAAGAGTCCTCGTGCGCTTACAACGGGGTGCCGATCACGGCGGCCCGGTTGGCGTTTTTCGGCAAGCCCAAACAGGCCAGTGCGATCAACAATTGCAAGGCGGCGACGATGCCCAGCGCCGTGGGCAGCAGCGTGTTTTCACCGTGGGTGATCGCCAGCACCACCAGCGGGCTGACAAATTCGCCGGCAAAGATGGCTGCGGTAAAGCCACCCGCAGCGCGGCCGCGTTGGGGGAAATCGACCTGGCTCATGATCCAGGTGATCAGCGTGGGCAGCATCAGACCGATGCCCAGTCCGTTGACCAGCACGGCGATCACCACCAGTGCGTGGTTGCCGGCCACGGCCATCATCAGCCCGCCGACGCCGGCCAGAAAAAACGCCAGCAGCATCTGCTTGTGCGGTGCCAGGCCGCTGAGCATGCGGAAACCAATCGCGCCGGCCAGCACACCGAGCTGGTTGGCGCCCATGGTCATGCCGATCTGCTGCGGCGCATCCACGTGCAGCAAGCTCAGCAGGTAACCGGCCTGCACCGGCACCACAAACAGGCTGACGCCGGCCAGCACCGTAAGCACATACAGCGGCGCCAGGCGGCGCAGCGGAAACGGGCTGGTGTGTACGACCGGGCCGGCGTGTTCGGCGTCGCCCTTGGGTTCCCACAGCAAGGTGGCCATCAGCGGCAGAAACAGCAGGCCCACCGCATACAAGGCAAACGGCGTGCGCCAGCCGTTCTCGCCCAGCAGGCCGCCAACGGCCATGAACACCGCAGCGGAAAGCGAGGTCGCAACCATCTGCATGGCGAACAAACGCTCGCGGCGGGCGCCGTTGTAGTAGTCGCCCATTAGCGTGGTGCAGCCGGTCATGATCGCCGCTTCCGCCAGGCCGATACCGGCGCGGCTGGCAACAATGGCGTGCAACGAATCCAGCCATAACGGCAACAAACCGCACACGCTGTACAGCAACATGGCTACCAGCAGCAGCGGCTTGCGTCCGACTTTGTCGGCCAGCAAACCGGCGAATGGCGCCACCAGGGCAATGACCAGGGCCGGCAAGGTCAAGGCGATGGGCACCAGAACGGTGGCGCCGGGTGTGCTGGCGAAATGTTCCTGCATACGCGGCAGTACGGGTGCCAACAGCACCGCACCGAGTACGGGCAGGCAGCTGCCCAACAGCAGCAACAGCGATTGCGGCAAGCCGGCTTGACGGTTAGTGGACATAGCGGGCTCCTGCGATTGTCGGGGTGCGCAGGAATCGCAGCTGAAGCCGCTCCCACACTGACCGCTGATCACCTGTGGGAGAGGCTTTAGCCTCGATGTTTTCAAGCTCAGGACGCATGGCAATTCACTCTTCTTGTTGTTCTGAGGGCTGTTGAGTCAATGAATGGCGGCGCGCGCAGAACGGTTCGCCACCGGTTTCGGCGGCTCTTGCGCGGAACTTGCCACTGCGGCATCGGCACGGCTGGCGGGTTGTTTTTGCGGCAACAGGAAGTACGCCAAGGCCGGCAGCAGAATCAGCGCGCCAACCATGTTCCAGACAAACATGAAGGCCAGCAGCACGCCCATGTCGGCCTGGAATTTAATGGGCGAAATCATCCAGGTGCCGACGCCGATCGCCAGGGTCACGCCGGTGAGCATCACCACTTTGCCGGTGGACACCAGCGCCCGGTAATACGCCTCGGACAGGCTCGCGCCCTGGCGCAAATGGCCGAGCAGAATGCTCATCACATACAGCGCGTAGTCCACGCCAATGCCCACGCCCAGGGCGATTACCGGCAAGGTGGCAACCTTCACGCCAATGTTCAGCCCCACCATCAGCGCCTCGCACAGCACCGAGGTGAGCATCAGCGGAATGACCGCGCACACCGTGGCGCGCCAGGAGCGGAAGGTGATCAGGCACAACACGATGACCGCGCCATACACCCAAAACAGCATTTCGCGGTTGGCTTGGCGGACCACGATATTGGTCGCTGCCTCGATACCGGCGTTGCCGGCTGCCAGCAAAAATTGCGCGTCGGCGGTGTTATTGGCGGCGGCGAAGTGTTCGACGTGTTCCACCAGCCGCGTGAGGGTTTCGGCCTTGTGGTCGGTGAGGTAGGCATACAGCGTGAGCAAACTGCAGTCTTCGTTGTACAACCCGCGTGGGGCGCTGGCGGTGATCATGTTGAGCATCGCCTGGTTGTTTTGCAGCTCGTACCATTTCGGGCTGCCTTCGCTCAGACCCACCAGCATGCGGCGGTTGAGCAGCGCCAGGGAGTTGGTGGAATCCACGCCCGGCAAGGCGCGCAATTGCCAGTCCAGGGCATCGACCTTGGCCAGAATGTCGTAACGCGCGCAGGCGCCCGGCGGGGTTTTCACCATCACCGCAAACAGGTCGCTGCTGGCGCCGTAATGGCGGGTCAGGTAGGCGTCGTCCTGGTTGTAACGGGAGTCGGCGCGCAGCTCCGGCGCGCCGGCATCGAGGTCGCCAATCTGCAAGTGCAGGCTGACCATGAAACCCAGCGCCGCAAGCGCCAGGCTGATGGCGATGCACAGGCTGGCCCAGCGCTTTTGCGTGAACAAATCGAGAAACCGCCAGAAGCCATGACGGCGCTGGCCGGCGTTTTCGGCTTGTTCGCTTTTCAGGCTGAGCTGCGCCGCCCGTGGGCTGACGCCGACATAGGAAAGCAGCACCGGCAGCAAGATCAGGTTGGTGAAAATCAGCACCGCCACGCCAATGCTGGCGATTACGGCGAGGTCCTGAATCACCTGGATGTCGATGATCATCAGCACGGCAAAACCCACCGCGTCGCAGAGCAGCGCGGTGAGCCCGGCGAGGAACAGGCGGCGGAAGGTGAAACGCGCCGCCACCACGCGGTGCATGCCGCGGCCGATGTCTTGCATGATGCCGTTCATTTTCTGCGCGCCATGGCTCATGCCAATGGCAAACACCAGAAACGGCACCAGTACCGAATACGGATCCAGCTGATAGCCGAGCAATGGCAGCAGGCCCATTTGCCAGACCACCGCCACCAGCGAACAGGCCACTACCAACAGCGTGCTGCGCACACAGCGGGTGTACCAGAACAGCACCACCGTGGTGATGAAAATGGCCACGGCAAAGAACAGCAGAATCTGCTTGAGGCCGGCGATCAGATCGCCGACTTTTTTGGCGAAACCGGTAATGCGAATTTCGATACTGTCGCTCTGGAACTGTGTGCGCAGCGCCTCCAGTTGTTCGGAGAGCACGGCATAGTTCAGCGGCTTGCCATCGGCGCCGTTCGCCAGCAATGGC
The DNA here is from genome assembly GCF_979258585.1 of Pseudomonas sp. AC136. Taxonomy (NCBI): domain Bacteria; kingdom Pseudomonadati; phylum Pseudomonadota; class Gammaproteobacteria; order Pseudomonadales; family Pseudomonadaceae; genus Pseudomonas; species Pseudomonas sp. AC136. Next base: position 617,158 of record NZ_OZ409865.1, on the reverse strand, counting down.
ACGTAAATAATGCTCGAGGTTTGCTCGAAGCCGACCAACTGGCCGATCTCGTTCGACAGCTGCACGTTGCGCCGCAGCGCGTTCAGGCTGTCGGCGCTGCCATCGTAGTCATCGGGAATTACCGGGCCGCCGTCCAGGCCGTCTTCGGTCACCGCCACCCAGCGTGTGGCCGGCGTCCACAGCGATTTCATAAAGGCGCGGTCCACGCCCGGTAGCAGGTAGATCTTGTCGCTCAGCGCCTGCAGGGTTTTCAGGTACTCGGCGTTGTAGATATCGCCCTGCTTATTCACCACGGCAATGCGCAGCGAGTTACCCAGGCCGGTCAGTTCTTTCTGGTGGTCGAGGTAGTTGGCGATGTACGGATGGTGGGTGGGAATCATCTTTTCAAAGCTGGCGTTCAGCTCGACGCGGGTGGATTGCCAACCCAGAAACACCGTGGTCAGCAGACACACCAGCAACACCCACAGGCGATGGTTGAACAGCGCGCGTTCCAGCACCGAGCCCGAACGCGGATTGAAATCCGCCAGTTCGCCAGACACGCCTGGCAAGGAAGCGTTAGGAGACTTCATAACCTCACTCCGATACAGCGAGGGCCGGTTGCGGTACGCGCAACAAGCCAGTGAAACCAGCCACCACCACGCTGCCATCGGCCGCCTGGATGACGCTGGAAACGGGTTTGCCCAAGGGCTTGGTAAACGGCACCAAGGCCGCACCATTGCCAACGGTGCGAAACAGCCCGCCGGCCTGATTGGCCAGCAGTACCTGGCCGTCGGCCAGGGCGGTGGCGTCGCTAAAGGACACCGGCATGGGCACGGGCAATGCCTGGAAGCTGTCGCCCGAGTCGGTGCTGATAAAGGCGTTACCCTTCAGCCCGCCCACCAGCAGCGCCCCGTCGGCGCGGGTTTGCAGGGTGAAGAACGTGCCTGCATAAGGGCTTTGCAACTGCTGAAACGAAGCGCCGTCGTCGTTTGAGCGGGCCAGAAAACCCTGCTCGCCGGCGAGAAACCAGTGATTGCCCTGGCGGCCGATGGCGTACAGGTGCATACCGGTGGGGTTGTCGATGTGGCCCCCGCGTGAACGCCAGGTGGCGCCACCGTCGAGGGTTTCCAGTACCAGGCCGTACGCGCCGACAATCAGGCCGCGTTTGGCATCCACAAAGTGCAGGGCCAGAAACGGTTTGTCCGGGCCATCTGCAACCAGCCGCTCGGCGCTTTGCACGCGCGCTTCGGCATCGCCGGCATCCGCGGCCTGGGCCAGCTCGGCGTTGGCCGCGTCCAGCTCCAGTTGCGCTGCGCGCACGCCGTCCAGTTGCTTCGTCCAGTGTTCGCCACCGTCTGCCGTGGCGAGCACCACGCCGGCATGGCCAACGGCCCAACCGTGTTGGCCATCGACAAACTGCACCGCACTGAGGCTGACCGACACCGGCACCGAGGCCTGGCGCCACTGTTGACCGTTGTCGTCGGACAGCAGCACCAGACCGCGCTCGCCCACCGCCACCAGCCGGTCGCCGGCGCGCGCCAGGTCAATGACCACGGCTTTCTGTTCTGCCGCCACGTGCATGGCTGGCGTGGCCAAGGCGCTACCGACTGCTACGCCATCGGCGTGGCTGAACGCAGCGGCTAGCGGCAACAGCGCCGCCATGCACACGCGCCCCACCTGACAGATTCTGTTCATGCCCTGCCCCTTTAATTCGAAAAAAGCCGGTGGACCGCAGGCGATCCACCGCAAAACCACGCGTTGTTACCGCACGCCCGCGCCAGCCATGGCCGCTGGCGAGAACTCGGATGCTTTGTAGCGATCGACGATGCCGTATTGCTCGGACAGGCCGGTGTAGAGGTTCTGGACAAACCAGGCGCCGGAGGTCAGGTCGTAGAAGCCGGACGACAATTGCGCCTGGGCAGGCAGGTCAGGCAGCACGGCCGGTAGCGACCACAGGGTTTTCGCCAGTTGGCCATTGGCATCCCAGCGGTCGCCCAGCATGGCTTGCCAGGTGTCTTCGTCGAGGTAGTAACGGCCCTTCGGCAACTGGTGGCGTTTGCCCGGAGCCAGTTCGGCTTCGACGACCCATACGCGGTGCTTTTCCCAGCGCACGTAGTCGGGGTTCAGGTGATGGGCCAGGAACAGGTCTTCAGGCTTGGCGGCGGCCTGCACCTTGTTGGTGTTGTAGGGGATATACATCTCCTGCTTGCCCACCAGCTTCCAGTTGAAACGGTCCATGCGGCCCTGGAACACGCTGAGTTCGTCAAACGACATCACCCCGGCGGTGGCCGGCGTCGGCGTGTCGCAGCAGGCATTGGGCAGCTTGCGCACGCGGCGCTGACCGCTCAGGTAAACGTGGGCCTGGGATTTGTCGCCGTTGATATTGGTACGGCCCATGATCTGCTCGCCGGCACGAATGGGCGGGCCGACGTTGAGCAAGCGGAACAGCCAGTAGTCACCGGCGAAGGTTTCCGGCGAACCGTCCTGGTAGTAGTACGGCATTTCCTGAATGGCCGTGCCGTCGGTAGTCAGCACCTGGTTGCCGTCAGCGGTCATCAGGTAGTGACGAAAGTGCATGGCAATGGAGGTGCCGCGCCAGTTGAGGATGTGGTTCCACATGGCTTCGGCACCGTTTTGCGGAACCGGAAACGGAATGCCGCCAAACGCGCCTTCCGGCACCGGCCCGGCGCTGCTTTCCACCAGCTTGGCGCGGGTGGCGTTCTTCAGGGTGTTGTCGTACACCCACTGCGGCGCGGCAGCCGAGCGACGGGTCGGGTACACGTCGATGCGGTAGGTTTCAGGGAAACGCTTGAACATCTCCTTGGTGCCATCGGTGAGCTGACCGGCGTACTGCGCCAGGTTTTTCGAGGTGATGCTGAACAGCGGTTTGTCTGCTGCAAAGGGATCGGAACGCTTGCCGCCGGGCTTATAAGCCGGGTCCACTTTGGTGTAGCCGCCATCCCAAGCCGGAATGCTGCCGTCAGCGTTGCCGGCGCGTTCAGCCCCGAACGGCGTCAGGGTGGCGCCGAGCTTGGCAGCGTCTTCGGCGGAGGCGGCGAGCAGCGGCTGGCTGCTCAGGGCCAGGGTGCCGAGCACGGCAAAACACAGGGCTTTGAGCGTGAAGGCTGGTGTCTTTTTCAGCGATGTCATGGGCAGGTCCTGTTAGAACGTGGTCTTGACGGAGAAGGCCAGGTAATCCCGGTCTTTCAACGATTGCTTGAAGTTGAACTGGCTCTGGGCGTCGAGGTTGGTGTCGTCGGCGCCGTAGAAATGGGTGTAGGTGAGCCCGGCGGTCACGCGGTCCAGGTAGGTGGCGGTGATGCCAATGTTCATGTCGCCGCCACGGTTGGGGCCAAACGAGCTGACCACCGCCGACTTGCCCAGCGGGAAATAGCTCAAGCCGACGGGAATCGAGATATCCACGCCGGAGAACAACTGGCGGTAAGTCGGCGTGTACACCACCTTGAAACCCAGGCCGTCGTCGGTGGCATCCGGGTCGAGCGCGGCGCGGTTTTTAGTGACGCTGAGCAGGCGATTCCAGGCGATCTCACCGACAAAGCTCGACTCACGCGCAACGAAGTTCGGGCCGAACGAGGCCAGCACGTTGAGGTTGATATGGGCGGTGCGGCCAACGGCGTACTGGGCGTCGTCATCGTTGTCGGCTTCCACGCCCGGCAGAATCGTGACGCCGTTGGACACCAGCGGCATGTTCCAGCGCAGCGAGGCTTCGCCGGCAAAGCTGTACTCGTCCACGGTGGTCGAGAAGCTGGCGCCCAGCGCACGAATGTCTTCCGGGTACACCCAGTAGAACTCGCCAATCTTGCCGCTGGCGAAGTCCGGCGCACCGGTGCCGGGCTTGAGATAGAGCTTGGGCGTTTTGTCGTGGTACTGAATCGCGTACAGGCCGTAGTCGACGGTTTCGGCGCTGTATTTCAGCTGCAAGCCGCCCTGCCCCGAGTCTTTCGCGTCTTTGTCCTTGCCGTGATAAAACGCCGCCGGGCTGTCCGGGTTGCCGCCGAGAAATGCCGGGAATGGCGCGCCGACCACGAGGCGTTCGTTGCCTTCACCGAGGATGTCGCTGGTGGAGAAGTAACTGCCTGAAGCTGGCAGCCGGGTTTCTTCCCATTGCAGTTGGTAAAAGGCGCCTACCGACAGCTCATCGGTGAGCTGATAAGTGCCGGACAACTGATTGACCGGCCGGGTGATTTCTTTGAATTGGGTGTTAGGCACCGACTGCGCTTTCACCACATCGACCGGCGCCATGCCGCCGGCAATGCCATTGGCGCCGAAGAACAGGCTTTCGCCCCAGATCAGGCCGTGGCGCCCCGCCCGCAGCGACAGCGAGCGGTCGGCCAAGTCGCCGTTCCAGTACACAAAGGCATCCAGCAATTCGCCATCGCCGCCGTGCAGGTGGCGGGTGTCGTCGGTGAACTCGTCGTACGCCACCGAGCGCTGGTTGCTGCGTGCCGGGTTGTCGTTGTCGTTGCTGCCCTGGTACTCCGTGTCGTACCACGCCGCGCCGCTCAGGCGAGCGCCGACGTTTTGATACGACATATCCAGTTCGGAAAGGATGTCCAAGCGGTTGGAGATCAAGCCTTTTTCAAAATTGCGATCGCCATCGTCCTGGTTGCGGGCAACCGTGCTCTCACTGAGCTTGTGGCTCGGGTCTTGAGTTCGCCAGGCGGCACTGTACTTGGCGGTGTTGTCCCAGCGCAGACTGAAATCGCTGCTGCCGGTATCCACTTGAAAGGCATGGGCCGCACCGCTGCACAGCACCAGGGCGGCAGCGAGACTTCGGGTAAGCAAACTCGGTGTAAAGGGTGCAGACATGCAGACCGAGCGGCGCGCGAGCACCGCAGTCGAGGACCTAACCATCGCGTTAACCTCTTGTTTTTGTTTTGGTGTGGTAACTGCTGCTGTTGGTACATGCCGCGAACGCCCGACGGGCATTCGCGGGGTGAAATCAGATGGGCTCGGCCGTCAGCGCGAGCATTTGCTTGACCAGGCCGATGCGGTCGAACTCGCGGTCGTGCTGCATTTCTTTGTCGCCGGCCAGCACCGACTTCTCGCTGATGTATTTGCAGCGTTCGAAGCGGCGCTTCATGAAGCGCTGCAACTGCTCCTCCACGCTGCCGCCGGCGGTGAGTTCCTCACCAAGCACCACCGCATCTTCAATCGCCATGCCGGCGCCCTGCCCCAGGTGCGGCGTGGTGGCGTGGGCGGCGTCGCCAATAATCAGCACGCGGCCGCGGTACCAAGGCTCGTCGACAAACACCACTTCCATAGGCTTGTAAACCACCTGGCTGCTGTCGGTGATTTGCTCGCGCAGCTCACCCACCAACCCGGTAAAACCTTGCATGCGCTCGCGCATTTTTTCGGCAAGGGTGGCGGTGTCCATCCACGGGTTGTTCGGTTCGTGGGACGTCAGAAACAGGTACATCAGATCGCCCGCCAGCGGCACCAACCCGGCATTGCCGTCGGCGCTCTGGAAGTTGGCCAGGTGATCGATTTGCTCAGCGCGGGGGAAGTTGTAACGCCACACCGACTGGCCAGTGAAACGCGGCGTGTAGGTGTCGCCAAACAGCAGGCTGCGCACTTTCGAATAGAGGCCATCGGCGCCGACCATCAGGTCGTAGTCGCCGCTGCTGCCGTCGGTGAACAGCACGTTGACGCTGTCGGCGTGTTCGGTAAGGGTTTCAACGCTAAGACCCAAGCGCACGCTAGCGCCCAGTTCCATCGCGGTTTCGCTCAGTACCTTGTGCAACGCCAAGCGTGAAATACCGACGTTGGCCGGGTACTCCGGCCCAGCGAGCCGCTGGCCTGGAATGCGTGCCAGCAGTTGCCCGGCTGGGCCATAAATGGCGACGTCTTCGAAGGCGTAGGCGGCGTCGAGGTAGCCGTCGAGTACGCCCAGCTTGGCCATCTCACGCACTACGTTGCTTTGCTGAATGATGCCGACGCCGTACACGGTCCATTCGGCTTTCAGCTCGATCAGGTCAACCGCAATGCCCTTACGCCGTAGTGCGATGGCGGCGCACAACCCACCAATACCACCGCCCACCACCAAGACTTTTTTAACCGCGTTGACTGCATTCATGGCATGTCTCACTTCTTATTTTTGTTCGCCGAACGGCGCACGCGCCGCTTCGTTGTGGGCCACTTTCCCGGCAAAGCAGGAAGATGACTAATCGCTTATAGGGATGGGATGTATCGCGTGGGGAGATACGTCCCAAACAAACTCAACGGCTCTGCACCGCTCTCCCAAAACAAACTCAACGGCTCTGCACCCCTCTCCCAAAACAAACTCAACGGCTCTGCACCCCTCTCCCGCTCGCGGGAGAGGGGCCGGGGGTGAGGGCCACTGCGCGCACGATCGGCGCCCAATCCAACACCGCTCCCCTCACCCTAACCCTCTCCCCAAAGGGGCGAGGGGACTGGATTTGTGTGTCGCCTTCTAGCAGCGGAGAGGGGACTAGAAATGTGGCGCTTCGAGAACCAACCACCCTTCTTCTTCCCGCCACGCCACCGCCTGCAACCGCTCCCCCAAACACGGCCCGTACACACACTCCCCCGTCGCCGGAAGAAACTGCGCGCCGTGGGCGTAGCACATGATCAGTTGGCCATCGGCCGACATGAATCGGTCCTTGCGGTATTCCAGGCGTACGTCCAAGTGCGGGCAGCTGTTGCGGTACATACGAATTTCACCGTTGTGGCGCAGCACAAAGAGGCTGTCTTTGCCGCGCTGCTCGGGGTCGAAACCCCGGGCCTGGCCTTCGGCAATGTCCTCGCTGCGGCACAGGGCAATTTCACCTGCGGCCACCGCTTAGCCCTGCTTGGGTGGCGGACCACCCGGCGCCCATTTCTCTTTCGAGGTGAACAGGAACAGCTGCGAGTTATCGGCGGTCAGCGGCGCAACGCGGGCTTCCCAGGCGTCGTCGTGCTTGTCCATGTCGGCGTCGTATTCAATGTGGCAACCCAGCGGGCTGTTGAAGTACCAAAACCAGTTGGAGCCAAACAGGTGACGGCCCGGGCCCCAGAAACTGGTCCAGCCTTTCTGCTCAAAACGTCGGCCGGCCAACAGCACTTCGGTGCCGCTGCCCATGTGGAAGGTGAAGTGCTCGCAGCCTTTCATGTGCGGCGGGGTCTGGATCATGAACAGGCAGTGGTGATCGTCCGAGCCTGCCGGGCGCATAAACGGGCCGGCGCCGACAAAAGTGTCGGTGGTTTTAAAGCCCAGGCGGTTGGCATAGAACGCCTCGCCTTTGGCCGCGTCTGGCACGAAATAGACCACGTGCGACAAAGTGCGCGGCACGGCGGCCATGTCGAGGGTGATGCCCGGTTGGTTCAGCGGGCGCTGCGGCTCATGGCCGGGAGCGTTGCTGAGATCTGCCGGTGCGGTGAAGGCTTTGCGCACGGTGAGCTGGAAGCCGATGGCGAAACCGAGGTCGTCGACACTGTGCAGCACGCCCTGCTCGTCGCGGGTTACCAGGCGGTCGCGACCCAGTTCGTCTTCGATGGCATCGAGGTCGGCGGCGCTGGCGACGCCATAAATGGTTTCGCGAATGGACGGAGCCGGGCCGATGGCGGCTGGCAGGGTTGGGTCGTCGGCGCGGCGAATGACGACGGCGGTGCCGTCCAACGCCTCAAAGCGCCCGCCGTTGGCGTCAACGCCCACAGGGTGCAGGCCGTAGTCACGCAGGCAATCGGTACAGGCTTGGATGTCATCGACACCAAAGATCAGGGCGTCAAGGCCAATGATGTTCATGGCTACCACTCCATTGAAATTATGATCCGGCGCGAGGAGAACGACGCCGGTGGTGGTGTCGGTCACGGCCGACTGCGGCGAACTGTGCCGTCGGTGTGGGCAGCTGACTAATCGCGAGTTGGGATGTGACCTATCGGCAAACGCGATACCAGCGCGCACACCCATAGCGCCTGGCGGATAGCCGAAAACGGAGCAGGAGAATTCCGAGGCAGGGTTGACGAAGCGATGGTTTGACTCGAATGTATCGCCAAAATAAATACAAGAACGAGATTGACCGCCATGCGTTTCAACCACCTGGACCTCAACCTCCTGGTGGCGCTGGATGTGTTGCTTGAAGAGCAGAACATCACCCGCGCCGCTGAACGTCTGCACATGACTCAGTCCGCCACCAGCGGCGTGTTGGGTCGCCTGCGCACCTACTTCGAAGACGACTTGCTGGTGCAAGTCGGCCGCCGAATGCAGCCCACGCCCTACGCGCTGGAGCTGACCAAACCGGTGCGCGAAGTGCTGCTGACCATTCAATCGTCGATCACCGCCAAGCCGGTGTTCGACCCCAGTACCAGCAAGCGCCACTTCCGCCTGGTGACGTCCGACTACCTGATCAGCGTGCTGTTTGCCCAGGTGATCGAACGCATCCACCAAGAGGCGCCGCACATCACGTTCGAAATGATCGGCCCCAGCGACAACTCCGGCGAACTGCTGATACGCGGCGAAGTCGACCTGATGATCGTGCCCGACCGCTACACCCTCGAAGGTCACCCTTCGCAACTGCTGTTCGAGGAAGAACACGTGTGCGTGGTGTGGAACGGCAACACCCAAGTGGGCGAGCACCTGACCCTGGAAAAGTACATGGAGATGGGCCATGTCTCGGTGGGTTTCGGCCGCTCGCGACACATGAGCATCGAGGAATGGTTTATCACCCAATACGGCTTTAACCGGCGCCTGGAAGTGATCACCAACGACTTCAACACCCTGCCCCAGTTGGTGGTTGGCACGCAGCGCATCGCCACCATGCACCAGCGTTTGGCGCGCTTATACGCCGCGCATTTGCCGCTACGGATTTTGCCGCCGCCGGTCAAAATTCCGCTGATGCGTGAAGTGATGTTGTGGCACCGCAGCGTGGACGGCGACCCGATGCACCGGTGGTTGAGGGAACGCATCAGTGCGTTTATTCAGAGCGTGGATCAGGCTAAGGCGGCGTAATGAATACCTTTGCCGAGCTAACGTGTACGGCTTGAAATACTGGATCCCCGCGTGCGCGGGGATGACGGAGGTTTTGATGACGGGCGCGGTAAAAAGCTCGGCGCGTGCGGTGGTGACGGAGGTTTTGTTCAAGACACCCGTCATCCTCGCGCACGCGGCGGTCCGACGATTCGGGATCCAGAATCTTGGATGTGACGCAGGTTTTGATAACAGGCGCGGTATAGACAGATCACGCGCAAATCAAAATCTCGCGGCTAAAGCCGCTCCCACAGAACCACAGTAACTTTGTGGGATCGGCTGTGCCGCCATTCCACTTTAGCCACGATGCCTTCGACCCAAATCCAACCCCACCCAGGTATCGCCCCACCCGATACCTCACATCCCCACTCACGATTGGCCAACTACCTCGCCGCTCCTTACCGTGCCCACTAGCACGGGCCTGCCTGGCCCACTTCCGCCTGGCACGAATAAGGACAACAACAACCATGTTCCGCTACTTCCCTACCAACTACGTCTGGAACCTCTCCGTCGACCTGGCCATCGAAATGGGCGCCCGCCTCGGCGAGATCGAGGAAATGTGCGCGCCGTTGCAAGAGGCCGCCAAGCAACCCGACGCCGCTGGCACCAAGGCCTTCCGCGAAACCTGGCAGAAGATGGCCGACAAACTCTGCGGCCTTGCCGAAGAAGACGAACAGCACGGCCGCTTGCTGTCGGCCGGCGAAAAATACAACCGCGCCGCCACCTACTACCTCACCTGCGAACGCCTGCAAGCGCACGGCGCCGAAGGCCGCACAGCGCTGTATCAAACCTTTCTGCACACCTTCGCCCGAGGCATCGAGCTGTCGCAGGAGAACTGCGAGCGGGTCGAAATTCCATACGAAGGCGCTCACATTTCCGGCTTGCTGGTGCGTGCCGAAGGCGTGAGCGGCCCGCAGCCGATTCTGGTGCAGGTCAATGGCCTGGATTCCACAAAGGAAATGAAATACCGCGTCGGCCTGCCCGCCTGGCTGGCTAAACGCGGCGTCGCCTCGTTGATCATCGACCAGCCGGGCACTGGCGAAGCGCTGCGGTTGCACAATCTCACAGCGCGTTACGACAGTGAACACTGGGCCAGCCGCGTGGTGGATTGGCTGGAAAGCCGCAGCGAGTTCGATGCCAAGCGCATCGGGTTGGAAGGCGTCTCACTCGGCGGCTATTACTGCCCACGCGCGGTGGCGTTTGAACCTCGCTTCGCCTGTGGCGTGGTGTGGGGGGCCAACCACGATTGGCGTGATGTGCAGAAACGTCGCCTGGAAAAAGAAGGCAGCTTTCCGGTACCGCACTACTGGGCGCACGTGCGCTGGGTATGGGGCGCGAAGGATCAGGACGACTTCATGGCCATCGCCGAAAACGTGCACCTGGACGGCGTGCTCGACCGCATCAAGGTGCCGTTCCTGGTGACCCACGGCGAAAAGGATTCGCAGATTCCGCTGAAATGGGCGCACCGCACCTACGAGCAATTGGTGAACAGCCCGAAACGCGAGCTGAAAATCTTCACCGAGCGTGAAGGCGGTGTGCAGCATTCGAGTTTTGATAACAGCATTAACGCCGGCCATTACATTGCCGATTGGGTGGCGGAAACCTTGGGTGGACGTACCGCCTAATTTGTGCCGCTGAATACAAAAAACGCCGGTGTGTCCGGCGTTTTTTATGGGCAAACAGGCGGGGTATCAAGAATCCTGGCGCAACCGTTCGATGATTTTGCGCGCACGGTTGGCGCCCACGTCGACGTGAATGTCGATCATCGACGGCGTACCGAAGCGGCATATGTTTTGGTACTGGGCTTCGATCACTACCTTGTCTTCTTCAAACGTCAGCGCCGTCTGTTCGACCACCTTGGCTTTCACCGCTTCCTGGTCGGTTTGCGGGTTGGTGGCGATGGTCCAGAAATAGTGGCTGGTGGTCTCCGTTTCCGGCGTTACGCCGTGAAAACCACGCATGTGGAAGCCGCCGCGCTCAGGGTTGTGCAGCGATTCGGTACCGGCATCGACGGCGCCGGTCCAGATGCGCAGGTGGCTGACGTGAAATTCAATCTCCTGCCAGCGGTCGACCTTGTCTTTGAACGGATACGCGGCCACATAGGTGGGCGGTGGCACCGAGCCCGGCATATAGCGGGTGACCCGCACGCTGTGTTCGTCGCTCTCGACATTCATATGCGCGTTCATGTGAATGCTGGCGTTGCCGCCAATGGTGCGCAGGTGCACGTAGCCGAGGTGGCTGAGGTCCATAAGGTTGTCGTGGATAAGTTGGTACGGCGCGTCGTAGTGGTACACGTCGCCATCGAACAGGTAGAGGCCGCTGCTGTGCACCTCATACGCCGGTGGCTCGCAGGTGGGTTCGGGGTGCGCGGCGCTGCCAAACCAGATCCACACAATCTGGTCGCGCTCACGTACGTGGTACGCCGGCACCTTGGCTTTGCTGGGAATCTTTTCCTGCCCCGGCACTTCCACGCATTTGCCCGCCGCGTTGAACAGCAAGCCGTGGTAGCCACAGCGAATGCCCTGTTCGTCGAGCGTGCCGTGGGAGAGCGGCAAGGCCCGGTGGCAGCAGCGGTCTTCCAGCGCCGCCACCTGGCCGTCGGCGGTCCGAAACAGCACCACGGGCTTGTTCAATAACGTGCGGCCCACGGGTTTGTCCGTCAGTTGCCAGGCCAAGGCGGCCACGTACCACTGGTTCAGTGGGAAGGTGGAAATGGCGGGGGCGGCGGCATCGTAGCCAAGCGCTGTGGATTCAGGCACGGTCATAGAAAGCTCCGGTATTCAGGCGATGGGGTTACAAATCCAGCACCAGTCGCGGCGATTTGGCGCGCGAGCAGCACGGGGTGAATTGGTCGTTTTTGGCGTGTTCGGCTTCGCTCATAAACTGGTCGCGATGGTCGGGCGTGCCGCTGAGCACACGCGTGACGCAGGCGCCGCAGATGCCTTGTTCGCAGGAGGTTTCAATCTCGACCCCGGCCTCGTCCAGCACCTCGAACACACTGCGCTGCGATGGAATCTGAAACACTCGACCGGAGCGTACGAGCTCGACTTCGAACGGCTGATCGCCGTGGTGATCCGTCGGCGCTGCGCTAAAGAATTCGCGGTGCACGTGTGCGTCCGGCCAGCCTGCGGCGTGGGCGGCGCTGAGTACGGCATCGATAAAACCAAGCGGACCGCAGACGTACACATGGCGGTCGGCCGAGGGCGCATTCAAGACGGCGGCGAGATCCAATCGGTCGCCCTCGCTGTCGTCGTGCAGCGTTACGTGTTGAGCCAACGGCGCGTCGGCCAGCGTCGCCAGGAACGCCCCACGCGCGGGTGAGCGAAAGCAGTAGTGCAACGCGAAGTCGGCGCCCTTCGCGCTCAGTTCATGGGCCATGGCGATGATCGGTGTAATGCCAATGCCACCGGCGATCAGCAGGTGCGAACGGGCGTCAGCGGCCAGGGCAAATAAATTGCGTGGTTCGCTGATGCGCAGCGTGTGCCCCTCTTCTACCTGCTCATGCATGGCCTGCGATCCGCCGCGCGACTGCGCATCGCGCAGCACGCCAATCACATAGCGGTCGCGCTCGCCTGGCGGGTTGCACAACGAGTACTGGCGCACGACACCGGCCGGCGTGTGCACATCAATATGCGCACCGGCGCTAAAACCTGGCAGCGGCTCGCCGTTGGCGGCGCACAGTTCAAAACTACAAATGTCGTCGGCCTCGATGACCTTGCGACGGACTAAAACGCTGAGCATAAAAACACCCTCCACATTGAAGTGGCTGCAAAAAATACGGGGAAGGTTTAAGCGAAGGTTGAGCTTACGGCGCGCGCGCGCAGGCGCTTGATGGCGAGACGAGAATCGGGCGGTTCATGCTGAGCGGCCTGTTATTTATTTTTGTGGGTTCGGCTGTCGCATATGATGCGAGCAGCACGCGCACGACGCGGCTGCGGAGTAGATTCCAATCATTTAGTTGCGGTGTCAACTAATTTGCCAGTGCCGTTTATCTGACCCAAGGGCCATCCCAACATGACCGACTCGTCCCCCCTGGACCTCAACCGCTACGTTCCCGCTTTGCTTACGTTTTTGGCGAACAAACTGGCCACGGGCGCCTCGATCAGCTACCGCAAACATTTCGGGATTGGTGTGGTGGAGTGGCGTTTGATTGCGCTGCTTGCAGTGGAAGACAACATCACCGCCAACCAGATGTGCCAGGCCATCGGCTTGGACAAAAGTGCGGTAAGCCGCTCGCTGCAAGCACTGGAAGCAGCCGGCACCATTAGCGGCCAGACCGACAGCAGCGATGCCCGCCGCTACACCGTCAGCCTTACCGAACAGGGCCGCGTCTTGCATGATCGCGTGCTGAAAGTGGCGCTGGAACGTGAGCGCCGCTTGCTGAGTGATTTCACCCCGGAAGAAGTCGACACCCTGGTGAATCTGCTCGGCCGTATGCAAAGCAAGGTTGCCTACGTGAACGAGTACGACCCGCCCTCCCCTTAATCGCGCTACAGGCCAAACGGATAGGTGTCGGTTTCGTGGCTGGCCTCACCGGCAGGCGCGTCGAGCGGCGTGACTGGCGTGGTGGTTTCGAACCATAGGTAGGCGTCGTACTGCTCGCCCAGTACGCTTTCAAAATAGTGACTCTGACGCTCGCTTTGCGGCCGGTAAATCACACCGATGGCGCGTTGTAGCAAGGTTTCGCTGAGGGCGTCGCGCAGGCCCTGTTTGTCGGCACCGCGCCAGTCGGTAAGCGATTGCGGCACGCCGGCTTGCACAAACTGCTGCTCCCAACTGTCGGGCCGCGAAGGCTGCACGCGCTTGAAGCGCATGGGCGAACCCCAGTCGTCGGCGGCGGCCACTTCGCCACGGTCGGTGCCCATGCCGATCAACACCGCTTCCTCGCCCCAGGCCACACGACTGAGCTGCCCGAGATTGAATTCCCCCTGCCAGCCCATGGCCGTGGCGGCGGCATCGCCGATGTGTGAGTTATGCGCCCACACCACCGCTTTGGCCTTCGGGCCTCGGTGTTTGAGCAACTGCTTGAGCGTGTCGAACATGTGGTTGTCGCGCAGGTTCCACGACAGCGCGGAGCCTCGGTACATCAAGCGGTAATACTGCTCGGCGGCACGCACCACGCGGGCGTTCTGCGCGGCGTTGAACATCGCCTCGCTGCCTTCGAGGCTTTCCAGGCGCGCCCAGAGTAATTCGTGCAACTGGTCGAGCACGGCTTGCTCGCACGAGTCGCGACCGCCCCACTCTACCCGTTCGCCATAGGCCGCGGGGTTGTCTTGCCAGGGCGTCAGGCATTCGTAGCGCTTGCGCGCTTCGGCCGCGCGCGCGGGGTCGTTGGCGTCGAGGTAGCTGAGCACTGACTCGATAGACGAGCGCAAGCTGTACAAATCCAGCCCACGAAATTCGACGCGCTGCGCGGCGGCCAGCGGTTGGTTATGGCGATGCAGCCAGCGCACAAACTCCAACACCTCGCGGTTGCGCCACATCCACGTTGGGAAGCGTCCGAACAGCGGTTCGCTGTGTGCGGTTTGCGGAAGATGACGCACATGGGCATCGATGCGCGCGGCGTCGGGCCAGTCGCCTTCGATGGCCACAATGTTGAAACCGTGGTGCTCGATCAGGTGCCGGGTGATTGCCGCACGCGCCCGATAAAACTCGGCGGTGCCGTGGCTGGCTTCGCCGATCAGCACCACCTTGGCGTCTGCGTAACGGCTGAACAGCGCGCCGAACGCGGGGTCATCCACGGCCGGCAATGACTCGGCGTTGGCGCGCAGCAGCGCGGGCAAATCCCTCAGGTCGCGTTCGCGCTTTCTCACCCCCATCGCGCAGCGCCTTAGCCTTTACTGTGTTCGGCCGAGCTGGGCCCACCGCCCATGCCGCGCGGCCCGGCGATGGCCCAGTAAATCAGGCCCAGCACGGGGAAGATGGCGATGGCCAGGGCCCACAGCGATTTCGTCGAAACGCTCTTGCTGCTACGGAACACGCTGATGATGGCCCAGATATCCAGGACCACCAGAATGGCGCACAAGCCTATCCAGATGTAGGCGTTTAACTCGGGCATGACGGTTTCCTCCGGCATTGACTGTCTTAATTTCGGCCACGGCAAGCGCCGTCAGGTTCAGGCATTTTTTCCATGGCGCGCATTGGCTTACGACAGCAGTTGCTTGGCGCTTTGTTTGATCACGCTCCAGGCTTTAGGGTCGTTGCTCAGCAAGGAGCCGCCCAGTGCCTTGGCTTGTTCGAAACTGATGTGCGGCGGCAGCGGCGGCACGCTGGGGTCGGTGACCACTTCCAACAGCACCGGCCGCTTGGCCGCCAGGGCACGCTTCCAGGCGTCGGCGAGCTGCTCGGGCGAGTCCACCCGAATGCCTTCAAAGCCCAACAGCTCCGAATAGCGTGCATACGGAAAGTCGATCACGTGCTGCGCCGGAGTGAACTCCGGGTCGCCGGCTTTGGTGCGCTGCTCCCACGTCACCTGATTGAGGTCGTGGTTGTTGAGCACCAGCACGATAAAGGTCGGCGTCTGCCAGCGTTGCCAATACTGCTGCACCGTAAGCAGCTCGCTGTTGCCGTTCATTTGCATGGCGCCATCACCCACCATGGCGATGACAGGCCGCTGCGGGTGCGCCAGTTTCGCGGCGATGGCATAGGGCACGCCACTGCCCATGGAGGCCAACTTGCCCGACAACGAGGCGAGCATGCTGGGCTGCAGGTTGACGTCGCGCGCGTACCAGTTGGTGTGCGATCCGCTGTCGCCGCACAAGATGGCATCCGCCGGCAATTGCGCGCTCAGCTCGGTAAACACGCGCTGCGGATTGACCGGCTCGGCGCTTTTCATTGCGCGGCTGTGCAGTTCGTCGCGGCTACGCTGCACCTGCTTTTCAATGCCCTGGCGCCAGGCTTTGCTGCGTTTAGGTTTAAGCAAGGGAAGCAGGCGCTGCAGCGTTTCCTTGGCATCGCCGAGCAACGGTTGGTCGATGGGATAACGCATGCTGATGTTGCGGGCGAACAGGTCGATTTGCACCGCCTTGGCCTGGCCGGGTTTCGGTAAGAATTCGGCATAGGGAAACGTGGTGCCGATCATCAGCAGCGTGTCGCAACGGCGCATCAACTCATCGCTGGCGCGGGTGCCGAGCAAACCGATGGAGCCGGTGACATAAGGTAAGTCGTCGCTGAGCACCGCCTTGCCCAGCAGCGCCTTGGCTACGCCGGCGCCCAACGCGTTGGCCACCGCTTCCACTTCCAGGTGCGCACCGATGGCGCCCGCGCCCACCAGAATCGCCACGCGCCGGCCGGCGTTAAGCAGTTCAGCGGCGGCGGTTAAATCGTCGTCACGGGCGTAAGGGCGCGGTGGAATAAAGCCGAAGCCCGATTGCACCACGCCGTGTTTCTGCGGCGGTGTGGCCACGGCTTTCATCTGCTGAACGTCGTTGGGCACGATCACGGTGGTCACCTGCCGCTCGGCCACGGCGATGCGCAACGCGCGGTCCAGCACATGGCGAAGCTGCACGGGGCTGCCGACGGTTTCCACGTAGGCGCTGACGTCTTTGAACAAGGTGTGCAGATCGACTTCCTGCTGGTAGTCGCTGCCCAGGGCGGTTTGTGCCTGCTGGCCGACAATGGCGAGCACCGGTTGGTGGTCGAGTTTAGCGTCGTACAGGCCGTTCAAAAGGTGAATCGCGCCCGGCCCTGAGGTGGCCATGCACACGCCGATCTCGCCGGTAAATTTCGCATGGGCGCAGGCCATGAAGGCCGCCATTTCCTCGTGACGCACGCGGATGTAATCGAACTGTTCAGCGTGGCGCCCCATCGCGCCCATGATGCCGTTGATGCCATCGCCGGGGTAACCAAAGATGCGTTTCACACCCCACTGGCTGAGGCGTTCGAGAAGGAAATCAGCGACGGTATCGCTCATGGGCAGGGCTCCGTTGTTTACCAGGACTGGTAAGGACGACTGCCTGCTAAGGCGGGAGGTTCCGCCGATTCGATGGGTGCCCGTTGCGCCCTTAATGGCGTGGTGATTGCGTAACGATGGTTCCGGCATAGCCATAATACCGGTCCTTGGCATCACCGTAATATCGCTTATATATCAATAATTTATCGTTTAAAAAAATCCTGAACCAAGCGTGATTTGCACCGGCCCTATTTTCTGTGGCGGGCAATTTCGCCGGTCACCAAATTGTTTAGGAGACAGATCATGACTACTAGCAATAAGAACCCAGGCAACTTCGCTAACGACCGTCAAAAAGCTTCCGAAGCCGGCAAAAAAGGCGGCCAAGCCAGCGGCGGTAACTTCGCCAACGATCGTCAGAAAGCCTCTGAAGCCGGCCGCAAAGGTGGTCAGAACAGCCACGGCGGCGGCCGCGGGTAAGTGAAAACGAGCCCATGCAAACGAGGGTCTGCGCTGTCAGACCCTCACCCCTACTTAGCCTGAGGAGCAGCCCTTCCCTCGTCGGAACAGTGCAACTTTCCCGCCCCATTCTGGCTCAACGGCTAAGACGACCTGCAGCTAACGAGGCGAGCCGATGACCGAACATATCGTTCACTTTCACTGCCAAATCGATCAAGGCACCACCGAGCATTTTCGTGATTGCTGCCTGGAAGCCATGGAACAAGGTGCCACCTCCTTGCTGCTGAACTTGTCCACTACGGGTGGCAGTACCAACTTCGGTTTCAGCCTGTATACCTTTTTAAAATCGCTGCCGATTCCGGTCATGGCCATAAACGCCGGCAACATCGAGTCGATGGGCATCATCATGTACCTGGCCGCCCAGCACCGCATTACAGCGCCCCACTCACGCTTTCTGATTCACCCGATGAATTGGTATTTCAACCAGAGTTCGGTCGATCACCAGCGTCTGCGCGAATACCTTTCCAGCCTCGATAACGACCTGGCGCGGTACGTAAAGATTTTCGAAGTGGAAACCGCTACGGCCGCCACCAAGCTGGATATTTTCAAAAGTTTGTCGGCGGAAGAAAAAGTCATCGCGGCCCATGAATCGCTGGCCTATGGCTTGGCGCACGAGATGAAGCAAACCGTGTTTGGCGACGACGTTAAACACTGGAAAGTGCGCGGTGGCCAAGGATGAGTGACGCGCGCCTGCACTCCGTCGGCCAGGCTGAATTGTGTCGCGCTTGTTCGAGTCAGCCCCTTACACCCCAACGTTAAAACTGGAGGCTGACTTTATGCATACCCGTTCATTGAAACTCGCCACGGTCGTCATCACCGGTGCCTCCAGCGGCATCGGCCGCGCCGCCGCCCAGGCGTTCGCCCGTGAAGGCGCGCGCTTAGTGCTGGCCGCGCGCGACGCTGAGGCGCTGGAGCACGTGGTAGAAGAATGCAAAGCCTTGGGCGCGCAGGCCATCGCAGTGCCCACGGACGTCACCCAGAATGCCGACATGGAAAACCTCGCCAGCAGCGCGGCGGTGTTTGGCGAAGGCCGCATTGATGTATGGATTAACAATGCCGGCGTCGGCGCGGTCGGCAGCTTTGACGACACGCCCCTGGCCGCCCACGAACAAATCGTGCAGACCGACTTGCTTGGCTACCTGCGCGGTGCCTATGTGGTGTTGCCGTACTTCAAGAAGCAGCATGCGGGCGTGTTGATCAACACCTTGTCTGTCGGCAGTTGGGTCGCGCAGCCATACGCCGCCGCGTATTCGGCGAGCAAATACGGCTTGCGCGGCTTGACCGAAGCCTTGCGCGGCGAGCTCACCCAATGGGCGGACATTCACATTTGCGACGTCTACCCCGCCGTCATCGACACTCCCGGTTTCCGCGATGGCGGCAACTATTCCGGCAGCGCGTTAAAGCCGCCACCGCCCGTTTACGACCCGCGCGTGGTGGCCGAAGCGATGGTGAAACTGGCGCTTAATCCCAAGCCCAGCAAAACCGTTGGCGCCACCGCTGTCGCATTGCGTTTGGGGCATTTCCTGATGCCGGGATTTGCCCAGCTGTCCGGCTTGCTGACTGGCCTGGCATTAAAGCGCGGCCGACGCAGCGCTACTTCCTCCGGCAACCTGTTCGGCACACCCAGCGGCGAGCGCCGTATCGACGGCGGCTGGCGCGCGGCCGGCTATGGCAATGAAAAACTGATGTACTCGGCGGCGGCCGTGATTATTGGGTCCGGGCTGTTCTGGTGCCTGGCTAAACGTAGCAATCGATAACAACCCACACGAGGAAATGACCATGAGTGCAGGTAACGACAACACGCCTATTGCGGACGAAATTAACGACCCGGGGAACGAAGATCCGGGCTCGGTTTGGCCGGTTCAGCAGGAGCAAACGCCCAAGCCGCAGATTGATGAGGCTGAGGAGGTTTATGAGCAGGATGATGCGGAGTAGAGGGTTGCTGGGTTTGATACAGCGTGCGGTCGGCTTCTGATTTTTATTCGCTGACGGATTCTGCATCCCGAATCGTCGGACCGCCGCCTTCGCGGGGATGACGGTGGTTTTATCACGGGCTTGTAATTCATACCTCAAGAACCAAAACCACTACACCGTCATTCCCGCGAAAGCGGCGGTTCGACGACTCGAAATCCAGAATCTCATGGCAAGCGCAAATGAGGGGCCAACGCAGCCTTGATGACCGGAAACGTCGGCCTTCGCTGCGCTCAACCCAACCTACGATTGCCCTCACGCTTTGCACGTGCTGAACGATACTGGATCCCCGCTTTCGCGAGAATGACGGTGGTGGGGTTGGGGATTTGATGGTTATTACATGACCCGATAAAGACACCCGTCATTCCCGCGAAAGCGGGAATCCAGAGTTTCACGGCAAGCGCAAATGACGGGCCAACGCATCCTCGATGACCGGAAACGTCGGGCTTTCGCTGCGCTCAACCCAACCTACGATTGCCCTCACGCTCTGCACGTGCTGAACGACCCTGGATCCCCGCCTTCGCGGGGATGACGGTGGTTTTTTTCACGGGCTTGTAATTCATACCTTAAGAGCCAAAACCTCTACACCGTCATTCCCGCGAAAGCGGCGGTTCGACGACTCGAAATCCAGAATGGCAAGCGCAAATGAGGGGCCAACGCAGCCGTGATAACGGGAAACGTCGGGCTTCGCTGCGCTCAACCCAGCCTACGACTCCCCTTAAGGTGTTTATCTGCTGAACGACCCTAGATCCCGAATCGTCGGACCGCCGCCTTCGCGAGGATGACGGGGTGGGGTTGGGGATTTGATGGTCATTACCTGACCCAGTAAAAATAACCCGCCATCCATGCCCCTCCCCTCACGGCGAAATCGGATCACTCGCCGGAAACGTCTCTTCCAGCGCGTTATCCAAATCCCCTTCATTCACGTCGCGGTTGTCTTCCTTGCTGCTGCTTTCACAGTGGCAATCCGCCGACGGGCATTTCTCGCCGTGTTGGTGATGGGTTGCGCACGCTTCGCTGCAGTACAGCTCGCCGTCGTGGTTGTACACGGTGCCTTCGCTGACTTCGCATACGCAGCCTGGACAGCCGCATTGGTTGGGTTTCATAGCCACCTCCACATCAGTTATCGAACAGTCCAACGCCACGGTTTTACGCGTCGGGTGTGTCTTTTAACTGACCGTGGGGCGCCGCTGTTCAACCCATGTCGGCGACCAATGGTTTCACCCTTTCAGCGCGCCCAGTTCCAGGGCCGTGCGTTGCAAGGTTTCCAGTGACACTGGCTTGCTTACATGGGCGTTGAAGCCGGCTTGGTAGGCTTGTTCCACATCGGTGACAGCGCCGAATCCTGTCAGGGCAATGGCCGGTGTTTTCTCCCAACCGCTGAGTTGACGGACTCGCCGCATCAGCTCGTGACCGTCCATGCCAGGCATGCTGATGTCCGAGAGAATCAGGTCGTACTGATTGCCCTCCAGCAGCGCCAGCGCGCCATTGCCATCGCCCGCGGTGTCGACCAGCGCGCCTTCGAGTTCGAGCAGCGCTTGCATCACTTCGCGGATGTCGTCCGAATCGTCCACCAGCAACACCCGCACGCCGGTGAATTGGCCCTCGGCCGGCTGTTCGGAGAAGTCCAGGTCGGTAAGGCTCTGGTACAGCGGCAGCCACACGGTGAAGGTTGAGCCCTGCCCCAGCCCCGGTGATTGCGCTTCGATACGCCCGCCCTGGGCTTCGATCAGTTCGCGCACCAACGCCAGGCCGATGCCCAGGCCGGGCTTACGCGGCGCTCGGTGGGCTTCAGGGGCCTGACCGAACAGGTCGAAAATTTTCGGCAATGATTCAGCCGCTATGCCTTGGCCATCGTCGTGCACCGTCACTTTCAGGAAGTCATCTTCCTGGCTAAGACCCACACGAATAGCGCCGCCGTCCGGGGTGAATTTCACGGCGTTGTTGAGCAGGTTCCACAGAATCTGTTCCACGCGCACCGGGTCGGCTTCGGCCACCAAGGGATCGCAGCCAGGCGACGGCAGATCGACTTCGATGCTGATGTCTTTTTCCCAGGTTTCGGCGCTCAACACGCTGGTGATTTCTTCCAGAATGTTCTGCACGATCACCGGGCCCACGTTGAGCTTGAGCTTGCCGGTGTTGATGCGCGACAGGTCGAGCAAGTCGTCGATGATGCGTGCCTGGCTGGACACGGCATTGAGGATGGTTTCCACCGCACGGGCCGCCACCGCCTGGGATTTCACCACGGACAAACGCGCCACCAGCTCGGCGTTGAGTTGAATCAGGTTCAGCGGGTGTTTGAGCTCGTGGGACATCATGGCGAAGAACTCGTCGCGCATGCGGATGTTGCGCTGGTTCTGTTCCAGCCGGTTTTCCTGCTCGGCTTCCACGCGTTTTTTGCCGGTGATGTCGCGGCCGATCATGGCGTACCCGTTGGGGCCGCCGTTGGGCAAGGCGGTGACTACGCTGTTGCAGAAAAAACGGCTGCCGTCGCGGCGCGCGTGCCAGCAGTCGTCTTCCACTCGGCCGGTTTGGGCGGCGCCTTGCAGCTGCCGATTGATCATCTGCGTGCGTTGTTCTTCGTCGCCGTAAATCAGTTCGGCGTGCTTGCCCATCACGGTCTCTTCGCTGTAGCCATAGGCTTGCTCGGCGCCTTTGTTCCAGCCGGTGATGCAGCCCTGATGGTCGAGCGTGACGATGATGTAGTCCTGCGTACTCTCGGCCACCAGCCGCAGGCGCTCCTCGCTTTGCCGCGCTTTATCCTCGGCTTCGCGCCGTTGGGTGATGTCGATAAAGGTCAGCACCGCGCCGTCGATCAGGTTGTCGGTGGTGCGGTACGGCAGGATGCGCGCGATGTACCAGCGGCCATTAACGCCGGCCACTTCGCGCTCCATGGAGCGCAGCGATTCAAAGGTTTTGCTGGCATCAATGGCCATGTCCGGGTAGTCGAGACGGTGGGTGATATCCAGCAGCGAACGGCCATGGTCGCTGGCAATGATGTTGAAAATTTCGGTGGCGCGCGGGGTGAAGGATTTGATCCGCATCTGGTGGTCAACGAACACCGTGGCGATGTCCGTCGAGGCGATCAGGTTTTGCAGGTCGTCGTTGATCTTGCCGGTTTCTTCTACCTTGGTTTTCAGCTCCAGGTTAACGGTGATCAGCTCTTCGTTGATCGACTGCAACTCTTCCTTGCTGGTTTCCAGCTCTTCGGTGGTCGAGCGCAATTCTTCGTTAATGGCCTGCAACTCTTCGTTGGAGGCTTTGAGCTCTTCGGTCGAGGTTTCCGATTGTTCGATGGTGCCTTGCAACTGCTCTTTGGTGCGTTGCAGTTCGCTTTCCAGCTGGGCCAGCACGTTGTCTTTGGCGTCGGCATGGGCGGGCTTGGGGTCTTCGCTCATGGTTTCTTCGACTTCGTCGAAAATTACCAGGGCAAAGTCGGTGTCCAGGTCGCGGAACGGGCGCACCACCATGTTGATAAACGTGCTGACGCCGTCGCGCTCATGCCTGACCCGTCGCGCTTCCACGCTCTTGCGCGACTGAAAGGCTTGAAACAACGCGGTGCGCAGTTCCAGGCGCAACGAGGGATGAATCAACGACAACAGGCTGTGGGACGGTTCGCCGCCGGCGTGGCGCAGGTAGCGGCCGACCTGCTCGGACATGTGCACGATCTGCGAATCGTGATTGACGATGACACTCGGCGGCGCGTACTGCTCCAAAACCCGCCGATGCACTTCGGCAAACGAGACCCGCGCGCTCTGCGCGATTTTCTTGCTCGGCTCCACCACGACGCCGGGGTACACATTAACGGCCAATTGGGCGCTGGAACGGCTAACCGACGTCACCGCCTTGGTGCGGAAAATACGGTTCTTCTTGTCCACCGCCACGAAGAGATCGCCGCATGCGTCCGCCGACTCGGAGCTGCCCAGCATCAGGTAGCCACCGGGCATCAAGGCAAAGTGAAACATGCGCAAAATTTCAGCTTGTACTTCGCGGTCGAGGTAGATCAGAAGGTTGCGGCAGGAAATCAGGTGCACTTTGGAAAACGGCGGATCGCGCAGCAAGTTGTGCATGGCGAACAGCACCCGCTCACGAATTTCCTTTTTCACCCGGTAGCGCGACTGCTCTTTGCTGAAGTACTGCCGCAGGCGCTGCGGCGGGATGTCCGGAATGATCGCCTCGGGGTACAGCCCCCCTCGGCCGATGGCGATCGAGCGCTCGTCGATGTCAGTGGCGAACACCTGGAATTTGCGACTGCTTTCGCTTTGTTGCGCGTGGTCGGCCAGCAGCATGGCCATGGAATAGGCTTCTTCGCCGGAGGAGCAGCCGGCCGACCAGACCCGCACCTGGGTTTCTTCGTCGGTCGGCATTTCGAACAGGCGCGGAACCACATCGCGCTCAAGCGCTTCGAAGGCGTCGCGGTCACGGAAGAAGTTGGTCACGCCAATCAGCATGTCGCCCAACAACTGGCTGGTTTCAGCGGGTGTGCTTTGCAGGTAAGCGCGGTAGGCCGGCAGGTCGCGCAGCTGGTTGACCTGCATGCGCCGCTCGATGCGGCGAATCACGGTGGCGCGTTTGTAGTGTTTGAAATCGTGGCCCGTACGGGTGCGCAAAATGCCGAGAATTTCTCGAAACGCCGTTTCGGCGGCGCCGGCCTCTTCCTCGTCCATCTCCTGGCGCACCGATGCCTGCAACTGCACGTCCGAGGTCAGCTGAATGCTGCGCATGGTCTCCCACAATTCGAGGATTTTTTGCGGCAAGTCGGCGACCGGCAGCACGAAATCCACCTGGCCGGTGGCGATGGCGGCGCGCGGCATGCTGTCGTACTCGGCGTCGTCGGGGCTTTGACACAAGGTCACGCCGCCCTGCTCCTTTACGCGGCACATGCCCGCTGCGCCATCGCTGCCGCTGCCGCTGAGAATCAGCGAAATGGCGCGCTCGCTATGGGCGTCGGCGAGGGTGCGCAGGAACACGTCGATGGCGATATGGCGCGGCTGGTCGTTGGCCAGCGGTGTAACGCTCAGGTAACCATCGTTCATGGTCAATTGCTGGGCGGGGGAAATCAGGTAGATGCAGTTCTGCTCAATGGGCACCGGCTGGGTGATCTGGCGAACCTTCATCTTGGTGACTTTCTGCAGAATGCGGTCGGCGGTGCTCTCGTGTTTAGGCGAGAGGTGCATCACCACCACGAACGCTAGCCCGGTGTTATTGGGCAGGTTCTCGAACAGCTTCAACAGCGCTTGCAGCCCGCCCGCCGAAGCGCCGATGCCCACCACGGGAAAGCGCAGGTGACTGGGTTGAATAGTCGACGCCTCTTTGGCGCTCTTGCTAGAGCCGGTAGCCTTGCTCATACGTTCTCCGTGGGCCACCCGCTGGAGTGCAGTTCACTCATCGCGCAGCTAAAAAAAATACAAAACCTCGCTGACCAACCGACGGTTGCCGAACTGCGAACGCGTAACCGACATTTTGCCAAGCGCACAGAATATAAACGTGAAATGGACGGAAAAGGCTTAGCCAGCCGCCTTAAAAAAGTGGCCGGTATTGAAGCAGAATCCAGGGGGCGATTCAAAAGCCGTTGAAGGCGGCGCTGGCATTCAACCCGCTGAGCGGCGGGGGTCAGCACTTCGCGGGTACGTGCGCTCTTCTTCCAGGGTGCCATCTTCGCGATGAATCTTCACCGAGGCGGCCGTGGCCTTGTTGTCCAGCAGCTCGGCGGTCTTGTGCAAGATGCTGGCTTTGGTTTCGGCGGTGGTGATGGTGGTTTCGGTTTTTTCTTGCTTGAGCGCCCAGCCATTCAGAATGGGGACGATGTGATAGTTGTTCATCGCTGTATTCCTGTTGTGCCCCAGCGCTATCCGGCTGGGTGAAAGGGTTTGCCGTTTGCCCGGCTCGCGGGGCAAGGCCAAACGGCGCCTAAAGCGAATGTGAGGGTGGCTCTGTCGGGCCTGATTCGTAACTCGCTGTCGGCGGAACCTGCTGCTGCATTTGACCGATTGTTTTATTCGGAGCGCGGCATTTTCATATCAGTTCAGCATTTTTTTTGCTCGACCGAAGCGCGTAACCAAGCGAAACGCCTGGAATTTTCTCTCGGTGTCCCCTTCTGTTGCTGAAACAAAATTCCCGCTCCGGTTGCCCTAGCTTGTAACGGCCTGCACACACAACAACGGCCGAGCACGCGCAGGAGAAAACGCCTATGGAACTCGCCCAACAAGTCGTCGACTTTCTTCAATCCCACAACCGCACGCTGGCCACCGCCGAGTCGTGCACAGGCGGCCGCGTCGCCGCCTTGCTCACCGAAGCACCCGGCTGCGGCAGCTGTTTGAATTGTGGTTACGTGGTGTATTCGCCCGAGGCCAAGAAACGCCTGCTCGGTGTGCGCCAGATGACCATCGACACCTTTGGCCTGACCAGCGAGGAAATTACCGTGGAAATGGCTCGCGGCGCCCTGCAGGTGAGCAGCGCCGACACGGCGGTGGCCACCACCGGAGTCTCCGGGGAGCAAGCCATGGACGGCGTGTTGCCCGGCACCGTGTGGTTCGCCTGGGCGTACAAAGTCGGCAATGACGTTCATGTGGCGACCCACAAAGAGCGTTTCTTCGGTGACCGCCAAGAGGTCCAGCTCAACAGCGCGCGGTTTGCCCTGGAAGGCGTGATGCGCCATCTGCCGAAATAAACGTGGGCAGCCCTGGGCCGGCGCGCTCAGGGCTGTTTGTAGTGCGCTGGGGTTTCGCCTTTTTCGTGGGTTCGGGTGATTTTGCTCACCTCGATGTCGGTGATGTTCATCGGCGACTCGCCCTGATGCTTGGCCTCCAACTCCGTGCGTGCCTGGGCCACCGACAGGGTGTCAGCGCTTGAATGCAGCTCTTCGTGCATGGGTTGGTTATTCAGCACGTAGCTGACCAGAAAAAGATGCTTACTCATGACTGCCTCCCGTGCAGTGTCGGGGCGTTCTCAGCCCATGTTCCGATTCGCAACGGTATCGTTGCTTTGCGCCTCAGGAATCAGCGCGTCGCGCAATTCCAATACCAACCGGGATAACGCCCGGCTGCTGTTCAATTCCGCCAGCGGCACGCCCGTGATGGACACCGTGCGGTGTGGCGGATCGGCAGCGGTCAGGTGCAGATCCAGCGATGTGCCGTCGCGGCTGGTGCAACGGCAGCGATGCGGCAACAAGCCCTGCGCGATAATTTGGCTGACTTCTAAAACGGATAACGGTTGACCGGCCATGTGGACGCTCCCGTCTGCGATGCGACCGATAAAAAAAGGGCCTGGAAACCAGACCCCTTTTCCGCGTGGCAGCAGCTAATTAGCTGCGTCCACCGCCGTGGCTGTTCTGGCCACCTTTCTTGCCCGCTTCGGACGCCTTCTCACGGTCATTGGCAAAATTGCCGCCACTGTTATGGCCGCCTTTTTTGCCCGCTTCAGACGCCTTCTCTCGGTCGTTAGCGAAGTTGCCCGGATTGTTGTTACCTGAGTTGTTGGTAGTCATTTCTTCCTCCAAACATACGGTCAGTTGTTAGAGGCTGTATTGCCTCCACAGAGTATCTGTCCCGCTCACTGCGAAGATGGTTCAGAGGTTTTTTACTTTTTTAACCCATTGATAAATAAGCGATATTACGCCGATGGCGGGCAGATATCAGAGGCGAGGAAAAGTGATTGCAGAGGGACAGTTGATTGCCAGCGGCGGTATTTTTTTGCACCGCCACGGGCAAGGTTGAGGTGCATAAATGCAGCTTGGCGTTTACTCGAATACGGGGCGAAAGAAACTTCGTTCGTAACTGAGGATGCACTGAGTGTCCTGGGCGTATTGAAACGCCGCCAAACACTGCGGGTCGTTCATCGAGGCTTCGCGGTATTGCTCATACGTGGCCAGGCTTGGAAAGGTGAACAGTGCCAAGGCGATGTTGTTGGCGCCCTCGGACGGCAAGAAGTAGCCGTGGTGCTGGCCGCCGAAACGCTCGACTAGGGGAATCCACAATTTACCGTAGTGTTCGAATTCCTTGAGCTTGTTCGGATCGAGCACGTAGCGCAGGTAGCAGGTAACCATGTCGGTGGACTCCTTGATTATTTAACGGGGAAATCCTTGCCCCACAGGCGCACTGCTTTTGGACCTTCTACCGGGCCTTGGAAAATAAACGCCTGGCGCACGCCAATTTTGGCCGGAACGGTCACTTCTTCCGGGTTAGCCGAATCGGGGGCCAGGTTGCTGGCGTAGTCCTCACCGTCGATGGCGAGCAGCGCACCGTTATCCCACAGGTTTATCAGGCGTACGGGCTTGTCGGTGAGGTTCTTGAAACCGAACAACGCTTCGAGATTGCCGTCCACGGCGCTGACCTTCAGCAGCTTGACCTCCACCTTGCCGTCGAGCTGGTCGCTTTGCGAGATGATAAAAGCGCCATCCGCGCCTTGCGCTGATTCGCGCCCTTCGGTCACGCCTTCAGAGGCGCCGCCGAGCAAATTCTTGCCGGCAGAGATGGCAGACGACACCGCCGCTTTGGCCGATTCCTTGAGCGTGCTGCTGTCTTGCGCGGGCTCTTCGGCGCAGGCGATACCGGCGCTCAATAGCGCGGCCAGTGCCAGGCTGATTCCTGATGATTTGCCCATGGGTGTTGCTCCTTGTCTGATGCGGCTCGGGGCGGCTGTTTTAGCACAGCCGCCCGCGGAAAGCAGCCGACCCACCCTGGGCTTAGGCAATCACCTTGGCGGCGCGCAACGAGGCGATCTGGTCGGCGTCGTAGCCCAACTGCGTCAGCACCTCGGCCGTGTGAGCGCCCATCGCCGCACCGACATGACGCGGCGCCGGCAAGCCGCCGGAGAATTTGATCGGGCAGGCAATTTGCCGCTGCGCCGGCTTGCCCTCGCGGGCCACCTCCACCACCAGCTCGCGCGCTTGCAATTGCGGGTGATCTACCGCCTCGGCCAAGCTCAGCATCGGCTCGACGCAGGCGTCCAGGGCGGCGAAGCGCTCGCACCACTCGGCAAAATCGCGCTGTTCGAACTCATGCTGAATCTGCGTCTTCAACGCACGCTGCTGCACGGGCTTGGGTGACAGCCCATGTGCCGCCAATTCCGGCCGGCCGATGGCGGCGCACAGCTGCTGCATGAATTGCGGTTCCAGGCTGCCGACCGAAAACCAGCGGCCGTCGCGGGTGCGGTAGTAGTCGTAGAAGCTGCCGCCATTGAGCGCCTGGCTTTCCATGGTCGGCGCCTCGCCGCAGGCCAGATAACCGGCGCCGGCCATGGCGTGCAGGCTGAAGATGCAGTCGGTCATGCTGATGTCGACGTGCTGCCCTTCTCCGCTGTGCTGGCGCTGAATCACCGCTGCCAGCAAGCCCATAACCCCGTGCAACGAGCCGCCAGCAATATCCGCGGCCTGAATGCCGAGTGGCAGCGGGCCGCTTTGCAGGCGACCGGTTTGGTCGGCAATGCCAGAAAGCGCGAGGTAGTTGATGTCGTGACCGGCGCGGTCTTTGTACGGGCCGGTCTGGCCGTAGCCGGTGATCGACACGTAAATCAGCTTGGGATTGATCGCCTTCAGCGCCTCGTAGCCCACGCCCAGTTTGTCCATCACGCCGGGGCGAAATTGCTCGAGCACGATGTCGTACTCAAGCACCAGTTGCTTTACCACCTCCACCGCTGCCGCCTGTTTCAGGTCCAGCGCGATGCCGCGTTTGTTGCGGTTGAGGTAAGCGTGGCTGGCCGACACGCCGCCGTCGTGGGGCGGCAATACGCGCACCAGGTCCATGCGCGTCGGCGATTCCACACGCAGCACATCGGCGCCCATGTCGGCGAGCAACAACGAGGCAAATGGGCCTGGCAGCAAGGTGGAGAAATCCAGCACTTTCAATGACGACAGTGGGCCTTTCATCTGGGCTCCTGATTCTTGTTGTTGTGGGTCGGCGTGTTGTGGGGCTGCGGTGCGCTTACAACTTCATGCCACGGCTGATGATCTCTTTCATGATTTCCGAGGTGCCGGCGAATATCCGTTGAATGCGAGCGTTCGCGTACATCTTGCAGATCGGGTATTCCCACATGTAGCCCCAACCGCCGTGCAGCTGCACACCTTCGTCGACCACTTTGCCGAGCAATTCGGTGGTGAACAGTTTGGCTTCGGCGGCGACTTCCGGGGTAAGTTTTTTCTGGTTGTGGTCCATCACGCAGCGGTCGACGAACACCTGGGCCACGTCCACTTGGGTGCGCATTTCGGCAAGTTTGAAGCGGGTGTTTTGAAAGTGCGAAATCGGTCGGTCGAAGGCTTTGCGTTCTTTCACGTAGTCGATGGTCACTTGCAGCGCCGCTTCGGCACCGCCGACGGCGCCACAGGCGTTGGTCAGGCGTTCCTGGGCGAGCATGTTCATCAGATAGAAGAAGCCGCCTTTGGCGTCGCCCAGCAGGTTTTCTTTCGGCACTTTGACGTTGTTGAAGAACAGCTCGGCGGTGTCCTGGCTTTTCATGCCGAGTTTCTTCAGATTGCGGCCGCGCTCGAAACCTTCCATGCCGCGCTCGACCAGGAACAGGCCCATGGCGTGTTTGTTGGCCGGATCGGTTTTGGCCGCGACGATCACCACGTCCGCGAGCAGGCCGTTGGAGATAAACACTTTCGAGCCGTTGAGCTCAAAGTGGTCGCCCTTGTCCACGGCCGTGGTGCGCATACCGGCCAGGTCGGAGCCGGCGCTGGGTTCGGTCATGGCCACGGCGAGAATGCTTTCGCCGCGAATGATCGCCGGCAGGAAACGCGCTTTTTGTTCGGCGTTGCCGTAATCGGCGATGTACGGGCCACAGAGCGCCGAGTGCAGCGGCAGCATAAAACCGGCCTCGTTAATGTTGGCCAATTCCTCGCACATGATTTGCTCGTAGCGGAAATCTTTCAGACCGCTGCCGCCGTATTCCTCATCGGCCCAGGGCAGCAGAAAACCCATCTCACCCGCCTTTAGCCACACCTCGCGGCTGACCACGCCGGCCTCTTCCCAGGCGTCCTGGTGGGGCACCACTTCTTTTTGCAAGAACGCGCGGAAAGCCTCGCGGAACATATTGTGTTCGGTTTCGAAATGGATGCGTTGCATGACGGTTCCCTGTGCAATTGGTCGTCACGCAGGGTAGGCGCCGCGTGGCGACGGCCTCAATGACGCAAGTGCTCAGGGGCGGTTGACGGAATCGGTCAGCGTCCCAAAACCGTCAACGCCGGGTTATCAACCCTTGCCGCGCCACGCGCACTAACTCGCGCACACAGCTTTCAAGGTTCGCTGCACTCGGCGCCTGCACCACGGCCAGGTCAAAGCTGTCGCGGGCAAAGCGTTGCAACGACTCATCGTCGCCCACGAACTGAATCAGAAACGTGCGAGGCGCGCCCCAGCGTTTCGGCCAGCCTTCGAGGTAGCGCAGCAAGGTGGGCTGGTGGCTGCCGCCGAGCAAGATTTTCGGGTTGCGCAAGGCAAGGCCGCTGGTGATGGGCGCCAGACGTATCAGGGGACGAAGCGTAAGCGAGGCAGCAACGGGCGACGGCGCAGGGGCCAGGGAATCGGGGGAAGTCAGGACGGTGTGGGCGTTCATGTACGGGTCTCTCGCCTCAGAAGCTCCGCAGGCAGCGGTGAGAGGCAACACCGAACCAGCGCTTTAGCGGTATTTCGAAGCCGGCGTTGAGACCTGGTCTTCGGGGAGCGCCCCGCAAGTAGCTGTTTAAATCGGCGCTGGCGGCAATCCTAGGGAAGCGGCAGGCGGGCTGTCAACCCTGGAGTGGCGGGCGCTGCCAA
The DNA here is from genome assembly GCF_979258585.1 of Pseudomonas sp. AC136. Taxonomy (NCBI): domain Bacteria; kingdom Pseudomonadati; phylum Pseudomonadota; class Gammaproteobacteria; order Pseudomonadales; family Pseudomonadaceae; genus Pseudomonas; species Pseudomonas sp. AC136. The sequence continues at coordinate 586,068 of NZ_OZ409865.1, read as the reverse complement.
CCCATCCTTTGGTTAGGTGAGGCGCTTTAGTGCCCCGTCCGTTTGGCGCATTCGGACCGCTGGCGGGGGAACGCGTGGCGTTAAAAGTGGCCAAACACCGCGCCCGCCGTTTCAGGCAGTAACAGGGGAAACAGCGCAAATTGTCGGACAAAACGCGCAAATAAGCGGCAAAACGCTGAAATAGAGCGACTTCACCCGTTTCGCCTGTAGTGGCATGAATCCTGTACTACCGCTCCGGCTGCTGTACGCGCCTTGGATGGGCGTGGGGGCCTGCCCTGGATGGCGACACTTGCCTATTTCATCCCTTGCGAGAGCGCATATGAACAACAATAAAACTCTGCTCGCCCTCTGCCTTGCTTCTGGTTTGCTGATTTCGAACCAGGCCGACGCAGCGTCATCCGGTTACACCCAGACCAAGTACCCGGTGGTGCTGGCCCACGGCATGCTCGGTTTCGACAGCATTCTTGGCGTGGATTATTGGTACGGCATTCCTTCGGCGCTACGCAGCGACGGCGCCAAGGTGTACATCACTGAAGTGAGCCAGCTCGACACCTCGGAAAAACGCGGTGAACAACTGCTCGACCAGGTGGAAGAAATTGTCGCCATCAGCGGCAAGCCGAAAGTGAACCTGATCGGCCACAGCCACGGCGGCCCGACCATCCGCTACGTTGCTGCCGTTCGCCCGGATCTGGTGGCCTCGGCAACCAGCGTTGGCGCCCCGCACAAAGGTTCGGCCACGGCCGATTTCTTGCGTCAGATTCCGCCAGGCTCTGCTGGTGAAGCCGTGGTTGCCGGCATCGTCAACGGCCTCGGCGCACTGATCAACTTCCTCTCGGCCAGTTCCAGCACCACGCCGCAAAACGCGTTGGGCAGCCTGGAATCGTTGAACTCGGCCGGTGCGGCGCGTTTCAACGCCAAGTACCCGCAAGGCATTCCCACCAGCGCCTGTGGCGAAGGCGCCTACAGCGTCAACGGCGTGCGCTACTACTCGTGGGGCGGTACCAGCCCGCTGACCAACGTGCTCGACCCCAGCGACCTGTTGCTCGGCGCGTCGTCGGTAACCTTTGGCACCACCGCCAACGACGGCTTGGTCGGCCGTTGCAGCTCGCACCTGGGCCAGGTGATTCGCGACAACTACCGCATGAACCACCTCGACGAGGTTAACCAGACCTTCGGCCTCACCAGCCTGTTCGAGACCGACCCCGTGACCGTGTACCGCCAGCAAGCCAACCGCTTGAAAAACGTCGGCCTGTAACGGTGTAAACAGCCGGGCCCGCTGAGGGTCCGGCTTATGGCCTTGCGTGGAGCGAACAACGTGAAAAAACTGCTGCTGTTATTGCCCATCTCCTTCGCCATTTGTGTGGCGGTCATGCTGTACCTGCACCCGCTGGACACCCCGGCCGAAAGCCCGGTGGCGGCCGCCGCCAAAGCGCCCAGCACCACGCCCAAAATCCCTGGCAACGCGCCAGCTGAACAGCTGACCACCCAAGTCGCCACCCTGCCCGCCACGCTCGCTCCGCTGCCGCCCTCCTTCAAAGGCACGCAGGTGGATGGCAGCTTCCAGGTGGATGGCGTCGGCAACCTGCTGATTACTGCGGACATTCGCCGCATCTTCGATTACTTCCTCAGCGCCTATGGCGAGGAGTCGCTGCAAGACAGCGTCAAACGCCTGCGCGCCTTTATCGCCAGCCAACTGCCGCAACCCGCGCAGGAACAGGCGCAAGCGCTGCTCAGCCAATACATCGACTACAAACGCGAGCTGGTACTGCTCGAACGCGACCTGCCGCAAATGGCCAACCTCGACGCCTTGCGCAACCGTGAAAGCGCGGTGCAAGCCTTGCGCGCCCGGTTGTTCACCGCCGAAGCCCACCAAGCCTTTTTCGGCAACGAAGAGGCCTACAACCAGTTCACGTTGCAACGTTTGGCCATCCAACACGACGACAAACTGGACGCCGCCGCCAAAGGCGCGGCCATGGACCAACTGCGCGCCGGCCTGCCCGAAGCGCTGCAAGAAAGCGTGCTGCCGCAACTGCAAAGCGAACTGCACACGCAAACCGAACAACTGCGCGCGCAAGGCGCCAGTGCCGAGCAGGTGCGCGCGTTGCGTCAGCAGCTCGTTGGCGCCGAAGCCACCACGCGGCTGGAAGCGCTGGATCAGCAGCGGGCGGGATGGAAGCAACGCATCGCCGCGTTTGCCGCCAGCAAGGCGCAGATTGAAGGGCAGAATGGCTTGAGTGATGGCGACAAACAGACGGCGATTCAGCGGCTGGCTGATGAGCAATTTAATGAGAACGAGCGGTTGAGGTTGGATGCGGCGTTGGAGATGGCGGCTGGGAAGTCTTGATTGGTTAGGGTTGTTTTCCGTTACTTTCTTTGCAGAGGCTCTTGCTGTTCCCTTCGCGAGCCTGGATCCCGAATCGTCGGACCGCCGCGTGCGCGAGGATGACGGATGTTTGATAGCGATTAGTGCGTTATTGCGAGAGCAGCGTTAACTCAGGACGCTGAAAAACCACCGTCATCCTCGCGCACGCGGGGATCCAGAGTCTTCCGTCGAGCACGGTTTTCGCCGTTCTTGGTTCCGTACTAGCGGTGAGGTGTTCCGCCTGCCGCGTTAAATCCGAAACTCTGGATCCCCGCCTTCGCGAGGATGACGGATGTTTCGTAGCGATTAGTGCGTTAACGGAGAGTACAAAAACCCCACCGTCATCCCCGCGCAGGCGGGGATCCAGAATCTCGCGTCGAGCACGGTTTTTCGCCGTTCTTGGTTCCGTATTTGGCGGTGAGGTGTTCCGCCTGCCGCGTTAAATCCGAAATTCTGGATTCCCGCCTGCGCGGGAATGACGGGGGTTGGTTGAGGATTAGCTAGCTCTCCACTGCTCAGCGTCAATGAAGATGGGAAAACACCACCGTCATCCCCGCGAAGGCGGGGATCCAGAACCTTGCGTCGAGCACGGTTTTCGCCGTTCTTGGCTCGGTATCTGGCGATGAGGTTGTTCCGCCTGCTGTGTTAAGTCCGAAATTCTGGATCCCCGCTTTCGCGAGGATGACGGATGTTTGATAGCGACTAGTGCGTTATTACGAGAGCAGCGTTAACGGAGAGTACAAAAATGCCACCGTCATCCTCGCGCACGCGGGGATCCAGAATTTCCCGTCGAACACCACTTTTCGCCTCGAAACCGCCCTAACAATCTCAAACCATAGACACCATCCCAAACCAGAGACTCACCCTCCTCCCCCTAAGCCCCGCAGCAAACCCACCCTGTCCCGTCTCCCTTCCGAGACACCCTTCCCCGCGAACCCCCACCAAAAAATCATCTTTCCCTTACATATCAACCCCTTAAAAACCCTGGCACACATCTCGCTATAGCACCCCCGCGGCAATGACCGCGCCGAAAAACAACAACAAAAACGTCGCACGCTATGTGAGCAGTTTCCCCAGGACGCTTCGGCATCGTCCTTGTTCACGCAGGTGCACCCAGGAGATTTGCCATGAGCTATCCGCTCAGCCCCGCCTTCGTGCTCGCCACCCTCGGCACTGGTTTAGGTCTTGCAGGTCAGGCACACGCCGACTTCGTCAACGACAGCAAAGCCACCCTCGAACTGCGCAATTTCTATTTCAATCGTGATTTCCGCCAAGACAACGCTGCCCAGTCCAAGCAAGACGAGTGGGCGCAGGGGTTTCTGCTGCGCTATGAGTCGGGCTACACCGACGGCACCATTGGCGTTGGCGTCGATGCCATCGGCCTGTTGGGCCTCAAGCTCGATTCCAGCCCTGATCGCGCCGGTTCCGGTTTGCTGCCCAGAGGGCGCAGCGCGCCCCGTGAGGCGGCGGACGATTACAGCGAACTGGGCCTGACCGCGAAATTGAAAGTGTCCAAAAGCGTGCTGAAGGTCGGCACCTTGCTGCCCAAACTACCGACCACCTTGGCCAACGACTCGCGCCTGCTGCCGCAGACGTTCCAGGGCGCGCACCTCAACTCCACTGAATTCGCCGGTTTGACCGTCGATGCTGGGCGTTTCACTCAGGTCAGCCTGCGCGACTCCGCCAACAGCGAGGACATGACCGTCACCTCCGGCAGCGCGCGCGGCATTGTTGCCAGTACCACCAGTGATGAGTTCGACTTCGCCGGCCTCAGCTACAAGTGGAACGACCAACTCACTACCGGCTACAACTACGGCAAGCTCGACAACCTCTACGACCAGCACTTGGTCAACCTCACCCACGTACTGGCCATCAGCGCCAACCAGTCGTTTAAAACCGACCTGCGCTACGGCCGTTCGGACGATGACGGGCGCAGCAACGTCGACAACCGCGCCCTCGGCGCCCTGTTCACTTACAGCCTGGGCGGCCATGCGTTTGGCCTGGGTTATCAGAAAATGAGCGGCGACACCGGCTTCGCCTACATCGGCGGCACCGATGCGTTTTTGGTCAACTTCGTGCAAATCGGCGATTTCGCCAACGCCGACGAACGCTCCTGGCAGGCCCGCTACGATTACAACTTTGCCGCGCTCGGCGTGCCCGGCCTGACCTTTATGACCCGCTACCTGAGCGGCGACAACATCACCCTGGCCAGCGGTAACGAAGGCAAGGAATGGGAGCGCAACACCGATATCGGCTACGTGATCCAGGACGGCCCGCTGAAAAACCTCGGGGTGAAATGGCGTAACGCGACCCTGCGCTCGACTAACTTTGGCAACGATCTGGACGAAAACCGGCTGATCCTCAGCTACAGCTTGGCGCTGTGGTGATGGCTAATGACCGTAATAAGCGTGGCTGAAAATGCGGCGAATCAATCGCCGCTTCGCTACTCCATACAGCACGGCTTCAATCAATAACAACAATGACCCACGGGCGGCGACCCCGCCCGATTTCAGGAGATCGCTACATGAGTGTGATCATCGCCCTCGCCGCTTTAGCCTTGCTGATGCTCGCGGCTTATCGCGGCTACAGCGTCATTCTGTTTGCGCCCATCGCGGCCTTGGGCGCGGTGTTGCTCACCGACCCGTCTGCGGTGGCGCCCGCCTTTACCGGCGTGTTCATGGAAAAAATGGTCGGCTTCGTCAAACTGTACTTCCCGGTATTTCTGCTCGGCGCGGTGTTCGGCAAGCTGATCGAGCTGTCGGGCTTCTCGCGTTCCATTGTCGCCGCGGCCATTCGCTTGCTGGGTACGCGCCAGGCCATGTTGGTGATCGTTCTGGTGTGCGCCTTGCTCACTTACGGCGGTGTGTCGCTGTTTGTGGTGGTGTTTGCGGTGTATCCGTTTGCGGCGGAAATGTTCCGCCAAAGCGACATACCTAAACGCCTGATTCCGGCCACCATCGCCCTTGGCGCGTTCAGTTTCACCATGGACGCCCTGCCCGGCACGCCGCAAATCCAGAACATCATCCCCACCACGTTCTTCGGCACCACCTCGTGGGCGGCGCCGTGGCTGGGCCTGACCGGCACGGTGTTCGTGTTTATCGTCGGCATGCTGTACCTGCGCCGCCAGTTGCGCAAAGCCAAGGCCAACGGCGAAGGCTACGGTACGGAGCTGCGCAATGAGCCGGAAACCGCCGAAGACATCGCCTTGCCCAACCCTTGGCTGGCGCTCTCGCCGCTGATTCTGGTGGGCGTCGCCAACTTGCTGTTCACCCGCTGGATTCCCGAGCTCTACGGAAAGACCCATACCCTGCAATTGGCCGGCATGGCGCAGCCGGTGACCAGCGAAGTGGCCAAGCTCACCGGCATCTGGGCCGTTCAGGCTGCGTTGCTGTTGGGCATTTTGCTGGTGCTGATCTGTGGTTTCCGCGCCATTCGCAGCAAGCTCGCCGAGGGCACCAAAACGGCGGTGGGCGGCGCGTTGCTAGCGTCGATGAACACCGCGTCGGAATACGGCTTTGGCGCCGTTATCGCCTCGCTGCCGGGCTTTCTGGTACTGGCCGATGCGCTGAAAACCATCCCCAATCCGCTGGTGAACGAGGCCGTCACGGTGACCTTGCTGGCGGGTATTACCGGGTCGGCGTCGGGCGGCATGAGCATCGCCTTGGCGGCGATGTCGCAGAGCTTCATCGAAGCGGCCAATGCCGCGAACATTCCGTTGGAAGTGCTGCACCGCGTCGCCGCCATGGCCAGTGGCGGCATGGACACCCTGCCGCACAACGGCGCCGTAATCACCTTGCTGGCCGTAACCGGCCTGACGCACCGCGAGGCGTACAAAGACATTTTCGGCATCACCATTATCAAAACCCTCGCTGTGTTCGTGGTCATCGGCACCTTCTACGCCACGGGCATCGTTTAACCGTTTGAACCCACCTGGCGGGCCCCGCTCGCCAGACAAGGAGAGATGTATGAGTCTGCACGGCAAAACTGCGTTGGTTACCGGTTCCACCAGCGGCATCGGGCTGGGTATCGCCCTGGTGCTGGCCAAGGCCGGGGCCAACCTGGTGCTCAATGGTTTTGGCGACGCCAAGGCCGCCATTGATGAAGTGGCGGCCTTTGGTGGCAAGGTTGGGCATCACCCGGCTGATGTCTCGAAGGTGGCCGACATCGAAGACCTTGTTGCCTACGCCGAGCGCGAATTCGGCGGCATCGACATTCTGGTCAACAACGCCGGTATTCAGCACGTGGCGCCGGTTGAGGAATTCCCGGTCGAACGCTGGGACGCGATCATTGCCATCAACCTCACCTCGGCGTTTCACACCACTCGCCTGACCTTGCCGGGTATGCGCGCGCGCAATTGGGGGCGGATCATCAACATCGCCTCGGCCCACGGCCTGGCTGCTTCTGCGGGTAAAAGCGCCTACGTCGCCGCCAAACACGGCCTGGTCGGCCTGACCAAAAGCGTGGCGCTGGAAACGGCCACCACGGGCGTGACCTGCAACGCCATCTGCCCCGGCTGGGTGTTGACGCCCCTGGTGCAAAAGCAGATCGATGACCGCGCGCTGGCCACGGGCGATGCGCAACAGGCGCGCCACGATTTGCTCGCCGAAAAGCAGCCGTCGCTGGATTTCGTCACGCCAGAGCAATTGGGTGAGTTGGCCCTATTTCTGTGCAGCGACGCGGCGGTGCAAGTACGCGGTGCCGCATGGAATATGGATGGCGGTTGGCTGGCCCGCTAAGCGCAAACCGATGGAACCGCAGCGGCGTGGCGGCGTCCACGGTTCTGGTGGAAGACGCTTTGGCATCACGCGTTGGCAACTTCCATCGGCATAATGATTCACCGCTCAGCCAAGGACATCGCCATGACCCAGCCGCTATGGACGCCCTCGCCCGACCGCATCGCCGCGACACGAATGGATGCGTTCCGCCGCTTTATCAATCAGCGCCACGGGCTCTCGCTGACCGACTACCCGCAGCTGCACGCCTGGAGCGTGGAAGACCGGGAAGGCTTTTGGCAGGCCATCGTCGATTTCTTCGAGGTGCAGTTCAACACGGCGCCCACGGCGGTGCTGGAAGAAGGCCCGCACATGCCGGACGCGCGCTGGTTTCCCGGCGCGACCCTGAACTTTGCCGAGCACCTGCTGCGCCGCCGCGACGCGCACCCGGCGCTGGTGGCCGTGAGCGAAAATGGCACGCGCGAGGAACTGAGTTACCGCGAGCTGGCGGCCCAAGTGGCGGGCCTGCAACAAGCGCTGGCCAAGGCTGGCGTGGGCCAGGGTGATCGGGTGGCGGCGATGATGCCCAACACCTGGCAAACGGTGGTCGGCATGTTGGCTACCACCAGCCTGGGCGCGACGTGGTCGTGCTGCTCGCCAGACTTCGGCACACAGGGCGTAATCGATCGCTTCGGCCAAATTGAGCCCAAAGTGCTGATCGCCGCCGGCGGTTACCAGTACGCCGGCAAAGACAACGACCAGACCGCCAAGCTCAACGAAATTCTCGCCCAGATGCCCACCTTGCAGCAGTTGATCGTGGTGCCATACACGCAAACGCACGCGCGCCGTGAGGACTACGAGAGCAGCGCCAAGGTGGCGCTCTGGAACGAGTTCTTCACGCCGGGCGGCGAACCGCAGTTTACCCCCGTGGCGTTCGATCACCCGCTGTACATTCTCTATTCGAGCGGCACCACCGGCGTGCCCAAATGCATCGTCCATGGCACCGGCGGCGTGCTGCTGCAGCACCTCAAAGAACACGGCTTGCACACCGACCTCAGCCGCGACGACACGCTGTTCTACTACACCACCTGCGGCTGGATGATGTGGAACTGGCTGGTGTCCGGCTTGGCAATTGGCGCGACGGTGGTGCTGTACGACGGCTCGCCTTTCCAGCCGGGGCCGGAGCGCTTGATGGACCTGATCGACGCCGAGCGCATCAGCGTGTTCGGCACCAGTGCCAAGTACCTGGCGGCGCTGGAAAAGGCCGGCGTCGAGCCCAACAAAAGTCACCAACTAAGCGCGCTGAAGGGACTGCTTTCGACGGGCTCGCCGCTGTCCCATGAAAGCTTCGACTATGTGTATCGGGCCATTAAACCGGACGTGTGCTTGTCTTCGATTTCGGGTGGCACCGACATCGTCTCCTGCTTTGTACTGGGCAACCCTGTGTTGCCGGTGTACCGCGGCGAGCTGCAATGCAAAGGCCTCGGTATGGCCGTCGAGGTGTGGAGCGACGACGGCCAGTCGGTGATTGGCGAGAAAGGCGAGCTGGTGTGCAGCCGGCACTTCCCGAGCATGCCCGTGGGTTTCTGGAACGACCCGGACGGCGAGAAATTCAAAGCCGCCTACTTCGACACTTTCCCCGGCGTGTGGGCCCATGGCGACTACGCCGAAGAAACGCCCCACGGCAGCCTGATCATTCACGGCCGCTCCGACGCCGTACTTAATCCCGGCGGCGTGCGCATCGGTACGGCGGAAATCTACCGTCAGGTGGAAAAGATCGAAGAGGTTCTGGAATCCATCGCCATCGGCCAGCAATGGCAAGGCGACGTGCGCGTGGTGCTGTTCGTGCGGTTACGCGAGGGCGTAACGCTGGACGAGGATTTAAAACAGCGCATCTGCCAGGTGATTCGCGACAACACCACCAACCGCCACGTGCCGGCGAAGGTCATTGCCGTGGCGGATATTCCGCGCACCATCAGCGGCAAAATCGTCGAGCTGGCCGTGCGCAATGTGGTGCATGGCCAGCCGGTGAAAAACACCGATGCGCTGGCCAATCCCGAAGCGTTAGCGCTGTTTGAAGGGTTGGACGAATTGCAGAACTGATCACAGGTCGGGTTGGCCTACGTAGGTTGGGTTGAGCCAAAGGCGAAGCCCAACAATCCCAACCCCTCCAACAACCCGATCACCCCACCCGCCGCTCGCCCCGCCAGAAAATCCCCAACGCCAGCAACGGCAACACGCTACCCACGATGACAATCCACAGCCAGCCGCCATGGTCAAACAAGGCGCTGGCCAGGGACGAGCCCAGCGCGCCGCCGATGAAGATGGCCGTCATATACAGGGCATTCAAGCGGCCACGACTGGCAGCGTCCAAGGCGTAAACCGCGCGTTGGCCGAGCACCATGTTCATCTGCACGCAAAAATCCAGCACCACGCCGGTCACCGCCAGGGCGATCACCGTATTGTTGGGCGGCACAAAAGCCGGGAGAAAACACAGCATCGCCAACAGCAAGGCCAGCCGCGTGGTCACCCGCGTGTGGCCGGCATCGGCCAGGCGCCCGGCAATCGGCGCGGCGATGGCACCAATGGCCCCCACCAGCGCAAACAAGGCGATCTGGGTTTGCGACAGGCCATGGTTACGCGCCAGTTCCAGCGGCACGGCGGTCCAGAACAGGCTGAACGCGCCGAACATGCAGCCTTGCATCAAGGCGCGCTGGCGCAGCACCGGTTCGCGCTTGAACAGCGCGCCCAACGACAGCAGCAATTGACCGTAAGTGGCGCGATGTTCGGGCTGACGGGCCGGCATGGTGGTCGCCAGAATCACCACAATTACCGTCATGACCGCAGCAGCGACGAGAAACACCGCGCGCCAGCCAAAGTGGTCGGCGATCAAGCTGGAGATTGGCCGAGCCAGCAAAATGCCCAGCAGCAAACCACCCATGATGCCGCCCACCACACGGCCGCGAGATTCCTCTGCCGCCAAGTGCGCCGCCAACGGAATAAGGATTTGCACCGACACCGAGCTCAGGCCAATCAGCAGCGACACCAGCAAAAACGCATGGGGCTGGGTGGTAAATGCCGCCGCCAACAGACTGCCCACAGAAACCAACGCGGTGACGATCATCAGCCGGCGGTTTTCCAGCAAATCGCCCAGCGGCACCAGAAACAACATGCCCAGTGCGTAGCCGACCTGAGTCAGCGACACGATCAGGCTGGCGGCGGTCGTGGAAATACCAATGTCCGGCGCGATCAGTTCGATGATCGGCTGGGAGTAGTAGATGTTCGCCACGATCACGCCGCAGCAAAAGGCAAACAGCAGCACCATGCCACGGGTCATGGTCAGGTTGGTGGGGCTCATGGAAGGCTCAATTAGAACAGCGGAAAAGGTGCGTTAGCGTACGGGAAATTGCCCAAGCGGAAAATCTGCTTAGGAAGCTATTTATCGATGGGTTTGACAGCCCCGCTCGACTCACTGAAGCTGCATGCCACTGTGATACGCGCGCGTTAAAACAACGGAAGTTTGCATGCCGAAGTACCCGAACAAACGCCCTCCCCCTACCCTGCCTTCAGGCCCCGATGCCCCTGCCCGTCCGCTCGCGCTGATCATTTTTGCCGTCATTTTGCTGGTGACACTGCCCATCTGGCTGTATCGCCAACACGCCACCGCCCCCGTCGCGCCGGACACGGTATCGCCCGCCGCGCTGAGCAGCGAAAAGGCACTACCGCCCGCCTCCTTTGTCGATGAAGGGCAATGCCAAAGCTGCCACGGCGAACAAAGCAACGCCTGGAGCGGTTCCCATCATCAGATGGCCATGCTGCCGGCCAGCGCCGAACATGTTCGCGGCAATTTCAATAACGCCACCTTTAGCGGCGAAGCGGAAACCAGTCACTTCACCCAGCGCGACGGCGCATTCTGGATCAACACGCCAGGCCCCGATGGCAAGCCCGCCGACTTCAAAGTGGCCTACACCTTTGGCGTCGAGCCGTTGCAGCAATACCTGCTGGAAATGCCCGGCGGCCGCCTTCAGGCCTCCGGCGTGGCGTGGGATACGCAGAAGCACCGGTGGTTCGAGTTGTACCCCGGCGAGAAGATGAATTTTCGCGATGATCTGCACTGGAGCAAAGCGGCGCAGAACGCCAACTTCATGTGCGTGGACTGCCACACCACCGGCTTCAAACGCAACTTCAACGCCCATACGGACACCTTCGCCAGCACTTGGAACAACCTCGGCGTCGGCTGCCAGAGCTGCCACGGGCCGGCGTCGCGCCACCTGGAATGGAGCGCGGGGAAGAACCTCAACAAGCAGCAACCCGATAAAGGCTTTGGTGTAGCACTGGGTAGCCGCGACGCCTTTGCCCAGGTGGAAACCTGCGGCCGCTGTCATTCCCGTCGGGCGCCCTTGGGCGATGGCGACACCGCCAGCACACGACTCATGGATGACTACGTGCCGGCCAACCTGACGGCCGAGCTGTATCAGGTCGACGGCAAGATCAAAGACGAAGTGTTCGAGTACGGCTCTTTTGCCCAGAGCAAAATGTTCAGCAAAGGCGTGACCTGCACCGATTGCCACAACCCCCACAGCAACCAGCTCAAAGCGCCCGGCAACGGTGTGTGTCTGCAATGCCACAACACCGCCGGCAAGGCCTCGCGGGCCGGCATCGACGCGGCGGATTTGAAAGCGAAGAACTACGAAGCGCCGGAGCACACCAAACACAAAACCGGGCAGCCAGGCTCCAACTGCGTGGATTGCCATATGCCCGGCAAGCTCTACATGGTCAACGACTACCGCCACGACCACAGCCTGAGCATTCCCGACCCGGCGCAATCGGCCAGGCTCGGCAGCACCGATGCCTGTGCCGCCTGCCACACCGCCGCGAGCAGCAAGATCGCCGAGCAATTCAAGGTTTGGTATGGCAGCACGCCGGTCAAAGACGGCGGCTATGGCGACGCCATCTTCGCCGCGCGGCATGGCTCGCCGGGAGCGGCGCGCATGCTGATGCAGCAACTGGCACGTACCGACCTCCCTGCCATTCGCCGCGCCACCGTGCTGGCACAATTGCCCACGTATCCAAGTCAGCGCGCCCTGGACCAGGCAGTTATCGCCCTCAACCACGCGGACCCGCAAGTGCGCGCGGCGGCGGTTGAAACGGTGGCGCGAATGGGCTCGGTCGAACAGCAAGTGCGCCTGCTCGGCCCGCGGTTGACCGACCCGGTGCGCGCCGTGCGCTTTGCTGCCGCGTCGCAACTGGCCAACGTGCCGGCCGCACAACGTGCCGTTACCGATAGCGCCTGGCAGCCAGTCATCAAGGACTATGAAGCGGCTCAGCAGACGCTGCGCGACCGTGCCGAAGCTAATTTCAACCTGGCGCTGCTTTATCAGAACACGGGCCGTGGCGGGCAATCCGAAGCGGCCTTGCGCGAGGCCCTGCGACGTAACCCGGACTTCCTGCCCGCCGTGGTCAGTCTGGCGCAATTGCTCGATGCTCAAGGGCAGCATGCCGCCGCGTTGCAACTGCTGAACGAAGCCATAACCCGGCACCCCGAGGCCGGGTTGCTGCAACACAGCCTTGGCCTGGCACTGATTCGCGCAGGCGACCATGAGAACGCCATGGCGGCCTTGGCCAAAGCCGCCGAGCTGAACCCACAAGACCCGCAATTCAGCTACGTGTACGCCATCGCCCTGCACGACACCGGCAAACCGGAGCAGGCGCGTAACCAGCTCGAAGCCTTGCTAAAACGCCAGCCCGAGAACCGCAACGCCCGCCTGGCGTTGATCAGTTATTGGCACGAAGCCGGGCAGCCGCAGAAAGTACAAGTGCTGCAAGCGGAGCTTGAACAGCAGAATCCGGATGATCCGGAACTGCAGACGGCGCCCAATCGGTGAACGTGGGGAGTTCGTAAGGTCTCGGGTTGGGTCGTGGGTTTGCCTGCGGATTAACGCGGGTGTTTGCGCCGGTCCATCAACTGAAAGCGTGGCAGCGCCAAGCCCCAATAAATAGCGGCTACGCGCGTCACCAACACCACCAGCATCGCCACGCCCGTGGCCGCCCAATGTCCGGCGCCCAGGTTCAGCAGCGCGATAAACACCAGCGAACCGGCGATGCACGCGGTGGCGTACACCTCTTTTTGGAAGATCAGCGGAATCTGGTTGCACAGCACGTCGCGCAGCACGCCACCGGCCACGCCGGTCATCACGCCCATGATTACCGCCGAACTGGTCGGCACGCCGTGGCGCATGGCCACTTCGGTGCCAATCACGGTGAACACGGCCAAGCCGAAGGCATCGGCAATCAACAGGGCTTTTTCCGGCAGCGGCTTGATAAAACGCGCCCACAACACCGTGCCGAGGGCGCCCAGCGAGGCGACGAGCAAGTACAGCTCGTTGCCGATCCAGCTCACCGGGTGGTTGTCCAGAATCAGGTCGCGCAGCGTGCCGCCGCCTAACGACGTCACCAGCGCAATCACCAGCACGCCGAACAGGTCCATGGCATTGCGCCCGGCCATCAACGCGCCGGTGACGGCGAACACGGCGACCCCGAACAGGTCACTGAGGTAGAACAGCGTTTCGATACTCACGCCGGCGTACGCATGGTCACGAACTCTTCCGCGGCGGTCGGGTGCACGCCCATGGTGTCGTCGAAGTGGCGCTTGGTGACACCGGCTTTCAGCGCCACGGCCAAGCCCTGGATGATTTCGCCGGCGTCCGGGCCAACCATGTGGCAGCCCAATACTTTGTCGCTGTCGGCATCGACCACCAGCTTCATGAACGTGCGTTCCTGGTTGGAGGTCAGCACCAGTTTCATCGGGCGGAAGTCGCTTTGGAAAATCACCACTTTGTGGCCGGCATCGCGCGCCTGTTCCTCAGTCATGCCCACTGTTCCGATATTGGGCAGGCTGAACACCGCCGTGGCGATCTGCTGATAATCCACAGGGCGGTACTGCTCCGGCTTGAACAGCCGACGCGCCACGGCCATGCCTTCGGCCAACGCGACCGGTGTGAGCTGCACGCGGCCGATCACATCACCGAGGGCGAGAATCGACGGCTCGGCGGTTTCGTATTCGTCGTTAACGCTGATGAACCCGCGCTCATCGAGCTGCACGTTGGTGTTTTCCAGACCGAGGTTGTCGAGCATCGGTCTCCGGCCAGTGGCGTAAAACACGCAGTCGGTTTCCAGCACGCGACCATCTTTGAGCGTGGCGTGCAGGCTGCCGTCGGCTTGCTTGTCGATGCGATCGATGTCGGCGTTGAACTGCAAATTCACGCCGTGCTTGGTCATTTCCTCTTTCAGGTGCTTGCGCACCGCGCCGTCGAAGCCGCGCAGGAACAGGTCACCGCGATACAGCAACGAGGTGTCGGCGCCGAGGCCGTGGAAGATCGAGGCGAACTCGACCGCGATATACCCGCCGCCTACCACCAGCACGCGCTTTGGCAGCTCTTTGAGGAAAAACGCCTGGTTGGAGTTGATCGCATGTTCGTGGCCGGGAATCGGCGGAACCACCGGCCAGCCGCCGGTGGCGACCAGAATATGTTTGGCGCTGAAGGTTTTGCCGTCGACCTCGACGTGGTGCGGGTCGGTAATTTTCGCGTGGGCTTCCAGCACCGTAACGCCGCTGTTCACCAGCAGGTTGCGGTAGATGCCATTGAGGCGTTGGATTTCAGCGTTCTTGTTGCGGATCAGCGTGGGCCAATCGAAGGTCGGCGTGCCATTGAGCGTCCAGCCGTAACCATCAGCTTGTTCGAACTCATCGGAAAAATGCGCGCCGTAAACCAGCAGTTTCTTCGGCACGCAGCCGACGTTGACACAGGTGCCGCCCAGGTAACGGCTTTCGGCGACGGCTACCCGCGCGCCAAACCCTGCAGCGAACCGCGCCGCACGCACGCCACCGGAACCGGCGCCAATCACGAAGAGGTCGAAATCGTAAGTCATGCAAATCTCCTTAGCTGGCGGGCAGCATAGCGCAAAGCGCCCGCCGAGCGCCTGTAGGAGCGGCTTTAGCCGCGATGGTTTTGGGGTTCACAAGCATCGCGGCTAAAGCCGCTCCTACAAAAAACCGGGCTGGATTTTCGAGTACAAAAAAAAGCCACCTCACGGTGGCCTTTTTTACAACACAGCTTCGGCTTAGTAAGCCTTGCCGGTCTTGTAGAAGTTTTCGAAGCAGAAGTTGGTGGCGTCGATGTAACCCTCGGCGCCGCCGCAGTCGAAACGCTGGCCTTTGAATTTGTAAGCCAGAACGCAACCGTCCTGGGCTTGCTTCATCAGCGCGTCGGTAATCTGGATTTCGCCGCCTTTGCCTGGCTCGGTTTCTTCGATCAACTTGAAGATGTCCGGGGTCAGGATGTAGCGGCCGATGATGGCAAGGTTCGACGGAGCGTCTTCTGGTTTCGGTTTCTCGACCATGCTGTTAACACGGTAGATGTCGTCACGAATCATCTCGCCGGAAATAACGCCGTACTTGGACACTTCGTCCTGCGGCACTTCCTGAATCGCTACGATCGAGCAGCGGAACTGGTTGTACAGCTTGACCATCTGGGTCAGTACGCCGTCGCCATCGACGTTTACGCACAGGTCGTCTGCCAGTACCACGGCGAACGGTTCGTCACCGATCAGCGGGCGGCCAGACAGAATCGCGTGGCCCAGGCCTTTCATTTCAACCTGACGGGTGTAAGAGAAGCTGCAGTTGTCGATCAGGCGGCGGATGCCGACCAGGTATTTTTCTTTGTCGGTGCCTTTGATCTGGTGTTCCAGCTCGTAGCTGATGTCGAAGTGGTCTTCCAGGGCGCGCTTGCCACGGCCAGTAACGATGGAGATCTCCGAAAGCCCGGCTTCCAGCGCTTCTTCAACGCCGTACTGAATCAGCGGCTTGTTCACCACCGGCAGCATTTCCTTGGGCATGGCCTTTGTTGCTGGTAGGAAACGGGTACCGTAACCAGCAGCCGGGAACAAGCATTTCTTGATCATGTGAGTCCTTGAAAGAAGGGTCATACCGTTAGTGCCGCGCAGTCTAATCAGGCGGCACTCGCCTTACAATGGCCCGCCACAGGGCGGCCAATGCCACGATAGAGAAACCCTAGCGCAGATAGTTCCAACGAATCGTAAATATTGCGTCCATCGAACACGGCCGGCATGCGCATCAAACCGCGAATACGACGGAAATCGGGCTGGCGGAACTGCTTCCATTCCGTCACCAACACCAGCGCGTCCGCGCCTTCCACCGCCGAATAAGGGGACTCGCTGAGCTGCAACTGGCCATTGGCGAGCGCCTGCGGGTAACGCGCCGCCACCGCTTTGCAGGCCACCGGGTCGCAGGCTTGAACACGCGCCCCGGCGGCCAGCAAGGCATCGAGCAGCACCAGGCTCGGCGCCTCGCGTAAATCGTCAGTGCCCGGTTTGAATGCCAAGCCCCACAGCGCCACCACTCGGCCTTGCAAATAGCCGTTGAAGTGGTCGTACAACGCCTCGAACAACAAGGTTTTCTGCACCGCGTTGCGCGCCTCCACCGCGCGTAAAATTGCCGGTTCGAAACCGTTCTGCTCGGCCGTGTGGATCAGCGCTTTAACATCTTTAGGGAAACACGAACCGCCGTAGCCGCAGCCGGCGTAGATAAAGTGCGTGCCAATGCGCTTGTCACTGCCGATGCCACGGCGGACCTGTTCAATGTCCACGTCCAGCAGGCCGCACAGGCCCGCCATCTCGTTGATAAAGGAAATCTTGGTCGCCAGAAAGGCATTGGCGGCGTACTTGCTGAACTCCGCCGCGCGCACCGGCATGCTCAGCACGCGTTCGCTGTTGCGCACGAAGGGCGCGTACAGACGACGCAGCAACGCTTCGCTGGCAGCATCGCTGCAACCCAGCAGCACGCGGTCCGGGCGCATGAAATCGTCGATGGCCGAGCCTTCTTTCAAAAACTCCGGATTGCTCGCCACGCTGACGTGAAAGCCCAGCTGGCGATGCTGCAACCGCTGGTTAATGAGGTGCTGCACCCGCTCCGCCGTGCCGACCGGCACTGTCGATTTGTTCACCACCAGGCAGGCTTGTCGCAGCGTGGTTCCCAGCTGTTCGGCCACGGCCAGCACATGGCTGAGGTCTGCCGAACCGTCCTCGCCGCTGGGCGTGCCCACGGCAATAAACACCACCGCCGCCCGCGCTACGCCTTCAGCCAGGCGCCGAGTGAAACTCAGCTGGCCGCTGGCCAAATGCGCGGATAACAGCGCTGACAAACCGGGCTCATGAATCGGCACTTCGCCGGCTTGCAGCTGCGCCAGGCGCGTGGGATCGGTTTCCACACACACCACGTGATTGCCCATTTCCGCAAAACACGCCGCCGTCACCAACCCCACATACCCCGCGCCGATCACACATAGCTGCATCGCTGCTTCTCCGAATGAGTTACAGCGATTGCAACCAAAAGCAGTGGCAAGCGTGTGACGGTCACGCGACAAGCCGGTGACAGCGAAACCTCAGCGCCGCTCGCGCTGTACCGAGCCGTTACCGGGCTGGCGCTGGAACTCCCCTACTCCCGGATATTCGATGCTTTGCTGCACATTGCCGCGAATCTGCGTCGAACCAGAGCCTTGATAAGTGCTGTTGGAGTTGTAGCGATTATCCGGCACCTGATAACCGCCGTAACCGCTGGAGCCCTCTTGCCGGCTGGACTCGCTGATACTGCCGCTGGCGCCAGGGCTGACATAGGTGCGGGTGATGGTGCGCTGCTGACCGACGATTTCGGCAGCGAGCGTGACCTGCGCGCTCAAGCCAGCCACCAGCAACACACTGAGCACTAAACGGTGCATGTGGAAACCTCCACGCATGGGTTGGACGTCCATCCTACGGAAAAACATCGGTCAGGAGGGTTCGATGTTTGCGCCCACTACCTGATCCAGCATGTCGCTCAACCGGTCCATGGTGAACGGTTTGCGCAACACAGTGGCGCTACTGCCCACAGCCGCCTGCAACTGTGCGGTGTCGGAAAAGCCGCTGATGAAAATGATCGGCAAGTGTGGGTATTTCTCCAACAGCAGTTTCGCCACTTCCGCGCCGTTAAGGTGCGGCATGGCGAAGTCCAGCAGCACTAGATCCGGCATCTGCACGTCGATCAGCTTCAGGCCCGCCAAGCCGCTGCTGGCTTCGCGTACCTGATGGCCGAGGGCTTCGAGCATGTCGACCACAACGCGACGCACGTCGTCGTCATCGTCGATCAGCATCACCTGCTTGCCGCCCTGTTTCAGCGGCTCGTTGGCGGCAGCGGCCGGCACTTCGATCAACGCGCTGTCGCGGGTGTACGGCAAGGTGAGGAACACCTGAGTGCCACAACCCGGCGCCGACACCAGGCGCACCCAGCCGTTGGATTGCTCGACGATGCTCTGCACTTGCGCCAATCCCAGCCCAGTGCCGGCGCCGATGCCTTTGGTGGAAAAGAACGCGTTGAACGCTTTCAGGCGCACGTCTTCGCTCATGCCGACGCCAGTATCCGCCACGCAAATTTGCATCACGCCATACGGCGCGCCCTCAACCGGGTCGGGATGATGCTGGGTGGTGATATTCAGCGAGCCGCCCGTGGGCATGGCATCGCGGGCGTTGAGCGCGAGGTTGAGGATGGCCAGCTCCAACTGCGTGGGGTCGCTGAGGACGTAGTGCTCGCTCGGCTCCAGGTTCAGGCGGATGCGCACCGTGGTGCCGATGGTGCGCACCAGCAGGTCGGTCATGTCGCGAATCACCGAGTTGATGCGCAGCGGTTGCAGTTCGAGTTTTTGCGAGCGCGAGAACGCCAGCAACTGCGCGGTGAGCTTGGCGCCTCGGTCGGCGGCTTTGAGTCCCGCCTCGGTCCAGCGCACGACTTTTTCCGAGGTCGGCCGGCGCGCGATCAGGTCCAGGCTGCCTTTGATGCCTTGCAACAGGTTATTGAAGTCATGCGCCAGGCCGCCAGTCAGTTGCCCCACCGCTTCCATTTTTTGCGCTTGGCTCAGGCGTGCTTCCAGCAGACGACGCTCGGTGAGGTCGGTGACCACGCCGCAAATAATCGGCTCCTCGCTGCTGTCCAGCGCCAAGGCGCGGAATGACAGGTAAGCGGGCGTCACTTGATCGTCGGCGGCCAGCAAATTGAATTCGCTGCGCACCGCTTCTTCGGCACTGTTGGCAATAAAGCGGCGGAAGCGCTCGCGCTCGGCGGGCGCGACGAAATCAGCGAAATCGTGGGCCACTACTTTTTCCAGCGGCCGGCGCACCATCTCGCCGAGGCGCTCATTGCCGTACAGCACAAAGCCGTCGCGCGATAACGTCACCGCGCCTTCCTGCATTTGCTCGACCAGGGTGCGATACGGCCGGTCGGCACTTTCCAGGGTGTACACACTCACCGCTTCGCCGGTGTCGATAAACAGCGCGTCCACCGCGCCGGTGCGAATGGCTTCGAGGGTGTCCTCGGCTTCGCGCAGTTTGTCGCTCAGCTGCTTGATGTATTGCTCGTCGGTCAGCCCTATGGCGCGTTCGATCATCGGCAATCCCTCACTCAATACCGAGCGCACTACGCAAGGTAGCGGTGTCGGACAGGTCGCCGATAAGCAAGCGCACCGGCAGCGGTTTGAGCTTCATCAACGTGGGCACCGCGATAATTTGCGCTTCGCGCGCCGCGCTCGGGTTCTGGTAGATATCGACGACCTCCAATGAATAAGCGCCAGGCAAGTGGGTGTCGCACAGCGCTCTCAGATTGGTGATGGCTCGCGTGGAACGGGCGGTGCTGCCAGACACATACAAACGCAGCTCCAAGCACTCCCCCGCTTGCGTCGAGCCTTCGGGCAGTTGCGCAGTCGCCGAGGCAACCGGCGGTTGTTCAGGTGGCGGTGTAAAACTCAATTGACTGGCTCTGGGCGGATATCCAGGCCGACAAGCACTTTGTCGGTGTTGGACAGGTCACCAATAATTTTCACCAGCGGCGTAGGCAGATGCCGCACCAAAGTCGGCAGCGCCAGAATTTGATCGCCTGCTGCCAGTTGTGGGGTGACGCGCAAGTCGATCACTTCAATGGAATACACGCCCGACAGGTACTCCTCGCAAATGCGCTGCAAGTTGCGCAAGGCGGTCACCGACTTCGGCGTTTGCCCGGCGATGTACAGGCGCAGGGCGTAATGCCCCGGTTGCCCGACAGCGTTGGGGTCGATGGCCGGCGTGGTGGCGGTGCCCGATACGGTGTGCGAGTCGGGATCGTGCAAATCAGGGGTGGTCATTCGAGAACTCCTCGTGCTCGGGCCAACTGCCGACGAATCTCATCATCGCTTTGCAATTGGCTGATTTCATCGTCGTCTAGCAGCGAGTCCTCTTCCTCTCGAGCTTCCAGGGCGGCGCGCATCTCGGCAATTTTGCGTTCCAACTCATCGCGGCTTTTCTGCTTCCCGCGCAGGCGCTGCTCGTTCAGTTTCTGACGCAACTCCACGGCGCGGCGTTCACGGGCTTCGTGACTCATGCGCGCGGAACCGGTCAACACCCCTTTGGGGCTGATATACGGCGTCACCAACGTGATGCCGCGGTGGTTGATGTGGTATTCGCGCACTTGGTTCGAGTGACCCATACCACGGGCCTTGAGCACATACAGCAAGCGGTTGTACTCGCCGTCGGCCTCTACGCTGGACAGCGAAACCCAGGCGTCCATTAGCGAGGAAATGGCGCGATCCAAGCCCGCCCGGGTGGTTTTCGCATCGCTCAAGCTGGTGAACACCGTGGTGATGTTGCGCTGCTTGAGCAGATCGACCAGGCGCAACAGCGTCGCGTGCACTTCCGACTGCGGCCCGTGGAACGCGGAAATCGGATCGACTACTACGTTGTGCGGTTTGAACTCGACGATTTCCCGGTACATGCGCGCCAAATGGACTTCCAGGCCGAACAGGCTCGGACGTGTGGACTCCACGCGCAGCAGCCCGCTATCGATGTAGCTCTTCAGTTCCAGGTTCACCGAGCCCAGGTTACGCAGCAGTTGGCTTTCCCCTTCCTCAAAGGAGAACAGCAGGCAGCGCTCGCCGCGCAGGCAACTGGCGTGAATAAAACTCGCAGCAAAGGTGGTTTTACCCGTGCCGGCCAAGCCAGTCACCAGCACGCTGGAGCCACGGTAATAACCACCGCGCTCAAGCATCTGGTCCAGGCCTTCGATGCCAGTCGGCACGATGTCTTCCGGCGCGTCGTGATCCAGCCCGGCGGCGGTGATGGGCATCACCGTCAGACCCTGCGCGTCGATAAAGAATGGGTATTCGTTGGTGCCGTGGGACGAACCGCGGTATTTGACGACCCGCAGACGGCGCGTAGTGATCTGATCGGCCACGCGGTTATCGAGCAGAATTACGCAATCGGACACGTATTCCTCGATGCCATAACGGGTCAGCAGGCCATCACCGCGTTCGCCGGTCACCACCGCCGTCACGCCGCGCTCTTTGAGCCAATAAAATAACCGGCGCAGCTCGGCGCGCAGCACCGCGGTGTCTTTGAAACTGCTAAACAGCGCCTCGATGGTGTCGAGCACCACGCGTTTGGCGCCGATGCTGTCGATGGCATAGCCCAGGCGCACAAACAGGCCTTCGAGGTCGTACTCGCCGGTTTCCTCGATCTCGCTGCTGTCGACGTACACGTGATCAATGACGATCAGCTTTTGGTCCACCAACCCTTGCAGGTCGTAGTCCAGCGAGCCGACGTTTTCCATCAGGTCTTGCGTGCGTTCTTCAAAACTCATGAACACACCGGGCTCGCCGAACTGCAGCGCGCCGTTCACCAGAAAGCTCATGGCGAACAGCGTCTTGCCGCAGCCGGCAAAACCGCACACCAGGCTCGGCCGGCCCTGCGGCAGACCGCCCAGGGTAATTTCATCGAAACCGGCAATGCCGGTGGCGGATTTTTTCAGTGCGGCAATGTGCGAAGAGGCATGGGGCTTCTCGGCCAATTGAGGTCACCTTTTAAAGTCATGAGTGAGTGCTGGATGCCCGTCACGGCATCAAGCGGCTTAATAACTCAGACTACGGTGTGGCGAAAAAGATCGATATTTCATAGCAGTTTGATGGCAAACAGCGGAGCGTCAGCGGCCGGTTAAACGCCGTAAAAGCACTGCTGCTTGAGCGTTTCTGTCCATTCAGGCGAGTGTTTTTCGCCACTGTTGAATCTGCTCGAGCGTGGCCGTCGCCCCGCCACAAACGACCATCAATGGCCGCTGAAAATCAGCCAAAGCGTCGTGCCCTCCCACGTTGTACAACGTGGCCAAGGCAGCACCGCAAGCCGGTTCGACCAACACACGATGATCATGCAGAAACTGCTCGCAGGCGCTCAATGCTTGCGCGTCGGTCACCGTGGCGCAGCGGATGTCGTGGCGTCCGGTAATGGCGAACGCGTTTTCACACACCGCTTTGGCGCCCAGCGAGGTGGCGATGCTGGTGATGGCCGGCAATTCCACGCGCCGGCCAGCGGCGACCGACTGCGCCAGGGAATCCGCGCCGAGGGTTTCCACCGCCACCACCGGCACATGACTGCACCCGTTGCGCTGCAAACCCGCCACCACGCCAGAGAGCAAACCACCGCCGCCCACCGCGACGACCACGGCGTCAAAGTCGACGCCGGCTGCCACTACTTCGTCGATCAAACTGCCATGGCCTGCCCACATTTCAGCGTTGTCGAACGGGTGAATAAACGCGCTGTGCTCATCCAGCAGCGACTGCGCCAGGGCGTTGGCCTCCATCCACGAGGCGCCATGCACGATGACCTCCGCGCCCTCCTGCTCGATCAACGCCTTGGCGCGCGCGGTAGTGGTTTCGGGTACCACCACGGTGACGGGAATATTCAGCTGACGCCCGGCATAGGCCGCCGCGATGCCGGCGTTGCCGCCCGATGAGGACACAAAGCGACGCTTGCCCTGTTTTGCGTAGGTTTCACACACCGCACCAATGCCGCGAATTTTGAACGAGCCCACCGGCTGCACGGCCTCCAGCTTGAGCCACACGGTTTTATCGGTGAGCACGCTCAGTGGGCGCGATTGCAACAAAGGCGTTTGGATGTGCAGCGGCATAGCGGACCTCAAGCGGCGTCAAATCAGAGCGCGTCATGCTACTCGACTCGTCGGCCCTCAGTCTTCAGCCCGCAATTGGCACAAACGCCCTACACACAGAACGTGCGCACTAGTGGCGCCATGCCATATTATTGCCACCATCTCACACGGGCAGGTAAGGACAGCGAAGTGAAACGAATCAAGGAATGGCTCAGTCACGCCGTGCGCTTTACTGCTCGACCGCTTCCCGCGTACCGAGACGAAATAGAACGTCAGCACTTTGACCAGGACTGCATCAATACCCTGGGCTACAAGGGCGACGAACTGGTGATGCTCACCGAGCATGACCTGTTCAAAATCTGGCGAGCCGGCGCGCAACGCGCCCAGCTAGAAGCGCAGCAGGCACTCGCCGAGTCGCCAATGCCTGCCCCAATCCGCTGCGCCAGTTAACCCAGGCTTCCCCATCGCGGTGCCGAAGGCGCGATTTCGCCGATCTTTTCCAGGCGGGCGCCCACGATATTGCGGCTAATGTTCAGCAGCCGGCGATGCTGCCCCCTTCCCCCGTCATCCTCGCGAACGCGGGGATCCAGGCTGTGGCGACGAGCACCGTAACGTCCGAAACTCTGGATTCCGAATCGTCGGACCGCCGCCTGCGCGGGAATGACGGGGGTTTGGCGGAGATGTGTGTACATGACGTGAGATTTGCGAGACTGAGGGCCTAAGGGACGGCAAGAAACTCATTTTCAACTCACACCTCCGTCATCCTCGCGAACGCGGCGGTCCGACGATTCGGGATCCAGGCTGTGGCGGCGAGCACAGTAACGTCCGAAACTCTGGATTCCGAATCGTCGGACCGCCGCCTGCGCGGGAATGACGGATGTCTGGTCTAGCGATTCATACACCTGCCCAGACTTCTCGCCCCCCCCAAAACTGACAACCCGGTCATTTACCCGTCACCCTCCTGACCGCCTCGACCCGGTATAACGGCACGCTACCTTCCCCTTAATTCCAGCTTTGGCGTCATCCGCATGCGCACTCGCAGCAAAATCGTGATCTCCCTCGTGCTGGTGGCGGCTGCCGCCCTCGCCTTAAAAAGCGTTTTACCGAAAGCAAATACAACCAAAACTGCCGGCCCTGTAGGCATACCCGTGCACGTGGTGGCGGTTAAGCAGCAAGATGTACCGCGATATATCAGTGCCATCGGCACGGTGTTGTCGCTGCACAGCGTCGTGGTGCGCACGCAGATCGATGGCGTGCTCACGCAGCTGCTGGTGAAGGAAGGCCAATGGGTGAAGGCTGGTGAGTTGATGGCGCAAATTGATGACCGGGCCATTCGCGCCAGCCTCGATCAGGCCAAGGCGCAACTGGGCCAGGCACAGGCGCAGTTGCATGTCGCCGAGGTGGATTTGAAGCGCTACAAGCTGCTCAGCGTTGACGACGGTGTGTCCAAGCAAACCCTCGATCAGCAGCAGGCGCTGACCGACCAGTTGAAGGCCACGGTGCAAGGCAATCAGGCGGCGATTGCAGCGGCGCAAGTGCAGTTGTCGTTTACCCAGATTCGCTCGCCGGTCGCTGGCCGGGTGGGGATTCGCACGGTCGATCCGGGCAATTTCCTGCGCGTCAGCGATGCCCAGGGCTTGTTTAGCGTCACGCAAATCGACCCCATCGCCGTGGAGTTTTCCTTGCCGCAAAACCTGTTGCCCACCTTGCAGCAGCTGCTCAACGCGCCGACACCAGCGCTCGTCAACGCCTACCTCAGCGACCACGAACAAACCGGCACCCTGCTCGCTCAGGGCCAGTTGCGTTTGATCGACAACCAAGTCAGCGCCAGCACCGGCACGCTGCGGGCCAAGGCCGAGTTTGCCAATGCCAAGCAAACCCTGTGGCCGGGCCAATTGGTCACGGTGAAGGTGCAAATCGCGGTCGACCAAGGCGCGCTGGTGGTGCCGCCGCAGGTGGTGCAGCGCGGGCTGGAGAATTATTTCGTGTACCGCGTTAACGGCGACACGGTGGAAAGCGTGCCGGTGAAGGTGCTGTATCAAGACAGCGAGCTGAACATTATCCAAGGCGTGCAGCCGGCGGCGATTCAGGCCGGCACCGTGCTCATCCGCGATGGCCAGTCGCGCTTGAAGCCGGGGGCGAAAATCGAGGTGTTGAGCGATGAACCGGCCGCCACCACCGCGCAGGTGCAGCCGTGACCGGGCGTGGTGCGGTATCGGCCTGGTGCGTCGATCACCCGGTCGCCACCTTGCTACTCACCTTCGCCCTGGTGCTGCTGGGCTTGGTGGCCTTTCCGCAGCTGCCGTTGGCGCCCTTGCCGGAGGCTGAATTTCCGACCATTCAGGTGAACGCGCAGCTGCCCGGCGCCAGCCCGGACACCATGGCCTCGTCGGTGGCCACGCCGCTTGAAGTGCAGTTCAGTGCCATTCCCGGCATGACCCAGATGACGTCCACCAGCGCCCTGGGCTCGACCAACCTGATTCTGCAATTCACCCTCGACAAGAGCATCGACAGCGCCGCCCAGGAAGTGCAAGCGGCCATCAACACCGCCGCCGGCAAGCTGCCGCAAGACATGCCCAGCCTGCCGACCTGGCGCAAGGTCAACCCGGCGGACAGCCCGGTGCTGATCCTCGCCGTCAGCTCCACGCAAATGCCCGGCACCGAACTCAGTGACCAGGCCGAAACCATTCTGGCCCGCCAGCTGAGCCAGATTGATGGCGTTGGCCTGATCAACATCAGCGGCCAGCAACGTCCGGCTATCCGTGTGCAAGCCTCGCCGGACAAACTCGCTGCCCTCGGCCTGACCCTTGCCGACCTGCGCACGGCGCTGCAACAAACCAGCCTCAACCTGGCCAAAGGCGCGCTGTACGGTGAGTCGAGCATTTCCACGCTGGCCACCAACGACCAGTTGTTTCACCCCGAAGACTACGGCCAGTTGATCGTTTCCTACAAAGATGGCGCGCCGGTTAGGGTCAACGATGTGGCGCGGGTGATCGACGGCGCGGAAAACGCCTATGTGCAGGCGTGGTCGAACGACCAGCCGGGGCTCAACCTGGTGATCTTCCGCCAGCCGGGCGCGAATATCGTCGACACCGTCGACCGTATTCAGGCCGAGCTGCCGCGCTTGCAGGCCATGCTTTCGGCGTCGGTGCAGGTTTCCGTGCTCAACGACCGCACGCAAACCATTCGCGCCTCGTTGCACGAGGTGGAAATCACCCTGCTGATTGCCGTGTTGCTGGTGGTCGCGGTGATGGCGTTGTTCCTGCGCCAGTGGTCGGCCACCTTGATTGTCACCAGCGTGTTGGCGGTGTCGCTGATTGCCACCTTCGCGCTGATGTATGTGATGGGCTTTAGCCTCAATAACCTGACGCTGGTGGCCATCGTCGTGGCCGTCGGCTTTGTGGTGGACGATGCCATCGTTGTGGTGGAGAACATTCACCGGCACCTGGAGGCCGGCGAAGGCATGCGCGAAGCGGCGATCAAGGGCGCGGGGGAAATTGGCTTTACCGTGGTGTCCATCAGCTTTTCGCTGATTGCCGCGTTTATTCCGCTGCTGTTTATGGGCGGCGTGGTCGGGCGGTTGTTCAAGGAATTTGCCCTGACCGCAACCTCGACCATTCTGATTTCCGTGGTCGTGTCGCTAACCCTGGCGCCGGCCTTGGCCGCCTTGTTTATGCGCGCCCAGGCGCACCACAGCGGCGAGCGCAAAGGCTTCGGCGACTGGCTGCTGAGCCGCTATGACAACGGCCTGCGCCGCGCCCTGAACCACCAACGGTTGATGCTCGGCCTCTTCACCGCCAGCCTGGTGTTGGCGGTGGTGGGTTATGTGTTTATTCCCAAGGGATTCTTCCCGGTGCAAGACACCGGTTTTGTGCTCGGCACCACCGAGGCGGCGGCGGATATCTCTTATCCCGACATGGTCGCCAAGCACCGCGAGCTGGCAAAAATCGTCGCCGCCGACCCGGCTGTCAGCGTGTTTTCCCATATGGTCGGCGTCTCCGGAAACAACCAGACCATCGCCAACGGCCGCTTCTGGATCACCCTCAAACCACGCGGCGAACGCGACGTATCGGCCAGCGAGTTTATCGACCGCATCCGCCCCAAACTCATGACGCTTCCGGGCATCGTGCTGTACCTGCGCGCCGGGCAAGACATCAACCTCAGCGCCGGCCCCAGCCGCAGCCAGTATCAATACACGCTGAAAAGCAACGACGGCCCAAGCCTCAACCTGTGGACCCAGCGCCTCACCGACAAGCTGCGCAGCAACCCGGCATTTCGCGACCTGTCCAACGACCTGCAACTGGGCGGCAGCATCACCCACATCAGCATCGACCGCAGCGCGGCGGCGCGCTTCGGGCTAACCACCAGCGATGTCGACCAAGCGCTGTACGACGCCTTCGGGCAGCGGCAAATCAGTGAATTCCAGACCGAAACCAACCAGTACAAGGTGATTCTGGAACTCAACGAGCAGCAGCGTGGCAAAGCCGAGAGCCTCAACTTCTTCTACCTGCGCTCGCCGCTAACCGATGAGATGGTGCCGCTCTCGGCCCTGGCCAAGGTCGACGTGCCCACCAGCGGGCCGTTGTCGATTGCCCACGACGGCATGTTCCCGGCCGCCAACCTGTCGTTCAACCTGGCGCCCGGCGTGGCCCTGGGCGACGCAGTGCGCGAACTGAACCAGGCCAAGCTCGACATCGGTATGCCGGCGGAAATAAGCGGCAATTTCCAGGGTGCGGCACAGGCGTTCCAGAGTTCGCTGGCCAGTCAGCCGTGGCTGATTCTGGCGGCGCTGGTGGCGGTGTACATCATTCTGGGCGTGCTCTATGAAAGCTTCGTGCACCCGCTGACGATCATCTCCACCCTGCCCTCGGCCGGCCTTGGCGCCTTGGTGATGCTGTGGCTGTGCGGGCAGGATTTTTCCATCATGGCGCTGATCGGCCTGGTGCTGCTGATCGGCATCGTCAAGAAAAACGGCATTCTGATGATCGACTTCGCCCTGGAAGCCCAGCGCGAGCGCGGGTTGTCGCCACAGGATGCGATTTACCAAGCCTGCCTCACGCGCTTTCGGCCGATCATCATGACCACCCTCGCCGCCCTGCTCGGCGCCCTGCCGCTGATGCTCGGTTTTGGCACCGGCGCCGAGTTGCGCCAACCGCTGGGCATTGCCGTGGTCGGCGGTTTGCTGGTCAGCCAGGCGCTGACGCTGTTCACCACGCCGGTCATATACTTGGCGCTTGAGCGGTGGTTCCACCGACGCCAGGCGGCGCCGCTCGTTGCCACCGAACACTGAGCCCGACCATGCGCATTCTGATCATCGAAGACGAAGAAAAAACCGCCGACTACCTGCACCGTGGCCTCACCGAGCAGGGTTACACCGTGGACGTGGCCCGCGACGGTATCGACGGCCTGCACCTGGCGCTGGAAAACGACTACGCCGTGATCGTGCTCGACGTCATGCTGCCCGGCCTCGACGGCTTCGGCGTGCTGCGTGCGCTGCGTGCGCGCAAACAAACGCCGGTGATCATGCTCACCGCCCGCGAACGCGTGGAAGACCGCATTCGCGGCCTGCGTGAAGGCGCCGACGATTACCTGGGCAAACCGTTCTCCTTTCTCGAACTGGTCGCCCGCCTGCAAGCCCTCACCCGGCGCAGCGGCGCCAGCCATGAGCCGGTGCAAATCAGCATCGCTGATCTGGCCGTCGACCTCATCAGCCGCAAAGCCACGCGCGCCGGCCAGCGGCTGGACCTCACCGCCAAAGAGTTCTCGTTGCTCAGCGCACTGGCCCGCCACCAAGGCGAAATTCTGTCGAAAACCGCGCTAGCCGAAATGGTCTGGGACGTGAATTTCGACAGCGACGCCAACGTGGTGGAAGTGGCGATCAAACGCCTGCGCGCCAAACTCGACGGCCCGTTCGCCGGCAAATTACTGCACACCATTCGTGGCATGGGCTATGTGCTGGAGAGCCGCCATGGCGAGTGAGGCCACGCCGCTGAGTAAATCCATCGCCTTGCGCATGAGCGCGTTGTTCACGCTGGTGGCGTTGTTGGTGTTCCTGTTGATTGGCGGCGCGCTGTACCAGCAGGTCGACAAGGGCATGAGCATGCTCCCCGACGCTGAACTGGACGCGCGCTACAGCGTGCTCGAATCCGCCGTTGACCGTTTCGGCACGCCGGAACACTGGCTGAAAATCACCAACAAACTCACCCTGCTCAGCGAAGAAGACAAACGCATCCGCTTTTGGGTCGTGAGTGGCAACCCGGCCTATGAATTCGGCGCGCCGACCCCGGCCATTCGAGCATTTGCCGCTGGCCCGCTGGGCATTCGCGAGCTGGTCACCGACGACCGCGCTTACCCGCAGAAAGTGCTGGTCAGCCAATTCGAAGCCAAAGACGGCCGCCCGCCCCTGCGTTTTTTGATCGCCATCGACACCGAAACCTTCTGGCAAACCCAGCATCACTTACTGATTGCCCTGCTGAGCCTGGCGGTGGCCGGCGTGCTGCTCGCGTCCGCGCTGGGTTATTGGGTAGCGCGGGTCGGCCTGCGGCCCTTGATCAAACTCTCGGCGGAAGCGGAAAAACTGACGCCGCCGAGGCTATCGGGCCGCTTGCAACTGTCATCCCTGCCGCCCGAACTTCAGCAATTTGCCAGTGCCTTCAACACCACCTTGGGCCGTGTGGAACAGGCCTACACCCGCCTCGAATCCTTCAACGCCGACGTCGCCCATGAACTGCGCTCGCCGCTGACCAACCTGATCGGCCAGACCCAAGTCGCCCTCACCCGTGGCCGCTCGGCGGAGCATTATTTTGAAGTGCTGCAATCCAACCTCGAAGAACTCGAACGCCTGCGCTCAATCATCAACGACATGCTGTTCCTGGCCCGCGCTGACCAGGGCGACAAAGCCACGCAGCTGACCACCACCTCGTTGGCCGCTGAAGTGGCGACGGCGGTGGATTACCTGGACTTCATTCTCGAAGACGCCGGCGTCGAGGTGCAGGTGCATGGCGACGCCGAGGTGCTAATCGAACGCGCCCATTTCCTGCGCGCGCTGATCAACCTGCTCAACAACGCCGTGCAGCACACCGCTGCTGGGCAGACGATCAATGTGTTTATTGATCGGCAGGGGCAACGGGTGAGCATCGGTGTGGCCAATCCGGGCGAGGTGATTGTGGGCGAGCATTTGCCGAGGCTGTTTGAGCGGTTTTATCGGGTGGATGCGGCGCGTTCGAACAGTGGGGCGAATCATGGGTTGGGGTTGGCGATTGTTAAGGCGATTGCGTTGATGCATGGGGGGGAGGTGTTTGTGGACAGTCGGGATGGGGTGAATACGTTTGGGATGTATCTGCCGGCGTGAGGCTGGCGTTGTGCCGATTCGGTCCAGAATTTCCGGTCCTACACGCCCGTCGTAAAAGCCTCCGTCATCCCCGCGCAGGCGGTGGTCCGACAATTCGGGATCCAGAGTGTTCAGCCGTACACCGGTGTGAAGTGCGCAGGTATTCATTACCGCGTGTGCCGAACGCGGCGAAGCCCAACGCAATAGTCGCCCCAACCTCCGTCATCCTCGCGCACGCGGGGATCCAGTATTTCCCGCCGTACACCGGTATGAAGTGCGGAGGTATTCATTACCGCATGTACTGAACGTTTTGTTTCGCGCCTTACGCGCGAGTCACTTTTGTCATTGCCACAAAAGTAACCAAAAAGTCTAGCTCCGGTACGACTCACCCACATAGGTAACAAATCAGTTCAACCACATGGGTAACAGTTTTTAACCTAATGGGGTCTCCCTCAGGAGGGTGCCCTCATGCCGTGGCGAGAACTGAAACCTATGGACGAGAAAGTGTTGTTCATTGCTGATTACCTCAGGCAGGTCAGCAGCTTCACTGCGTTGTGCGAGCACTTCGGCATCAGTCGAAAGACCGGCTACAAGTGGGTGGAACGCTACAACTTAGCCGGCATGGAGGGGTTGGCTGAGCAAAGTCGGCGGCGTCGCGAACAGGTGTGCACGCCATTTGTTATCCGCGAGTACATCCTTGATCTAAGGCGCCGATCTGCGGTTGAACTGGGGCCGAAGAAGATCCAGGCACTCGTGGAGCAGCGATATCCTGGGCAAAGTCCTTCCCGGACCACGATCTACAGCATCCTCAAACAGGCGGGATTGGTCACGCCCCGCCGGCTTCGTAAGCGGGTACCTAGCTATCCAAAGCCGCTTAAATCGACCAACGAACCTAATGAACTCTGGAGCGCCGACTACAAAGGTCAGTTCCTGACTCAGGACGGGAAGTGGTGTTATCCGTTGACGGTGATGGATCACGCCAGTCGTTTTCTGCTGGCTTGCGAAGGCATGTCCGGCACACGGCTAAAGGAGACCAAGTCGGCTTTCGAAGATTTGTTTCGCTGCTACGGATTACCTTCGCGCCTGCGAACAGACAACGGCACCCCCTTCGCTAGCGCTGGCAAAACAGGTCTAAGCCAACTCTCCATTTGGTGGCTACGGCTGGGCATCATTCCTGAACGAATAGCACCTGGCCGCCCCGAACAGAATGGGCGCCACGAACGTATGCATCGGACGCTGAAACGGGCCGTCACTCACCCCTGTTCTGCGCATATGGCGGAGCAGCAAAGGCAGTTCGACCTGTTTCGTCATAATTACAATGAGCAGCGGCCGCACGAAGCGCTAAACCAGAGCACGCCCAAAACCCATTACCAGAATTCGCCACGGCCATACCCGGAACGCTTGCCGGAGCCGACATATCCTGGCTATGTCGAACCGCACCGGGCCGACTGCAGCGGGATCATCAATCGCCACGGTATGCGCATTTATGTGGGGTATCTTTTAAGGCACGAACTAATTGGGCTGGAGCAAATTGGCGATGATCTTTGGGCCGTTCATTTCGGCCCGGTTGTGATAGGTAGGCTGGACGAAAGGGAGCAGAAGGATGGGTATCTATCCTTGAAAGTGTCACCCATGTGATTGAACACTTTTGTTACCCATGTGGTTGTCTCGTACACTCCTACCTTGGCCCTCCGCTGCGCTGCGGGTTCCCTCGCTCCGTCGTTACTCCGGGGGCACGGCGAGACGGGCCATCCATGGCCCGACACGCCTTTCGCGGCTCCCGGCCGCTCAACCCCCTACGCAACGACTCCACTCGGCCTGCGATAAACCTAGCGAGGTAGATCACACGCAAGATCAAAAGCGGTGAAGCAAGATCAAAATCTCGCGGCTAAAGCCGCTCCCACAGATTGCGCAGATTTTGTAGGATCGGCTGGGCGGCATTCCGCTTTAGCCGCAATGCTCTTGATTCGCCTAGACCGCCCCGGACCCAATCGATACAGTCCGCCCCCATGCTTATCCCCTACCTCAGCCTATTCGCCAGCGCCTTCATCGCCGCCACCCTGCTCCCTCTGCAATCGGAAGCCGTGCTAGCCGGCCTGCTACTCACAGACCGCTACTCAACCGCAGCGCTACTACTCGTAGCCACCCTCGGCAACGTACTGGGCTCGCTGGTGAATTGGGCACTTGGCCGTGGAATCGAACGCTATCGCCAACAACGCTGGTTCCCCGCCAACGAACAGCAGCTGCAACGCGCCCAGGGGTGGTACCAGCGTTACGGCTGCTGGACGCTGCTGCTCAGCTGGCTGCCCATCGTCGGTGACCCGCTGACCCTGATTGCGGGCGTGATGCGCGAACCGCTGTGGCGATTCGTGCTGCTGGTCACTATCGCCAAAGCCGGCCGTTACCTCGCCCTGGCGGCCGTGGTGCTCTACGCCTAACGCTAATCATCCAGCGGCGCAGGTGCCGGTGCCGGTGCCGGTGCCGCAGCGTCCGCCGGCTTGCTCGCTTCTCTCTCACGCATCGGCATCTCATCCACCGCGCTAAATAGTTGCTTCGGATCGATGGCGCCGGAGTGTTCCAGCTTCTTCTCGCCATCTTTGCCAACCAGAATCACTTTCGCATCGGCGCTGGCGCCCAGCTTCAGCGCGCGAATCAGGGCCATGGTGCTTTGCGGGTCGAGGTCTTTGCCGTTGCGTTGGCCGATGGTGTTCACCACGGTGTAGAGCACCATGTTGCGTTCTTTAAACGCGGCTTCGTTAGCCGGCTCTTTCAGCGCGGCCAGCAGCTTGACCAGTGCGGGATCGGCGCTGCTGTTGGCGATCACGATCAGCGGCCGCGCCTGGCCACGGTCGGCGGCGAGCGGGCTGTCGGTATCGTCGGCAAACGCCAGGCCGCTGAGCGCGACCATCAACGCCAGACTGAATGAGCGCAAAAACATACACACCTCCGTTGAAAAAACCGTCCCGTCAAAGATTGCCGTAACGGGGCAAAGGTTCACTGGACGGTGGAGATGGGCGGGAATTTTTTCGGTTAATGGATGGGCGATTGTGCACGCAGCCCCCTCACCCTAACCCTCTCCCCGAGGGGCGAGGGGACTAAAAGCAGACCGCGTTTTGGCTCCCCTCTCCCGCTAGCGGGAGAGGGGCTGGGGGTGAGGGTCGGCCTTTACTCGCTGCCCTCACCCGCCCGCCGTCGAAACAACGGCCGTGGCTCAATGGCCGAACGCCCATACACCACGCTCATGCCCGCCAACCCTTTCAACGCATCCTCTACAGACTTGTCCGCACGCACGGCAAAGCTGTCGAAGCCGCACTGGCGCATGTGGCTAAGCTGATCGCGCAACACATCGCCCACGGCGCGCAATTCACCGCGCCAACCCAAGCGTTGGCGCAATAAGTACGCCTGGCTGTAACCGCGACCATCGCGAAAGCTGGGAAAGTCGATGGCGATCAACGCCACGTCAGCGAATGGCAGGTCGAGCGTTTCCACGTCATCGTCCGGCCCCAGCAGCAAGCCGTTGCCAGGCTGCCAGGCAGCCAGCGGCACAATTGGGGTGGCGTCGGCCCGGTCGATCACGGCCTGGCCATTGATCAAGCGAATCAGGTTGCTCATGCCACCACCTCCGCCCGGTAGACGCGTTCTTTAAACGGTTCCAAGCCGATGCGCTGCACGGTATCGACGAAGCGTTCCTGCACTTCCCGGTAGTCGGTGAAGGTATTCACGATGCGTTCGATCACCTGCGGCACCTGCTCGGCGGCGAACGAGGGGCCGATGACTTTGCCCAGCGCGGCCTGCTGCCCCTGCGCGCCGCCCAGGGTGATCTGGTACCACTCGCTGCCGTTTTTATCGACGCCCAGAATGCCGATGTTGCCGATATGGTGATGGCCGCAGGCGTTCATGCAGCCGGAGATGTTCAGGCTCAGATCGCCGATGTCGTGCAGGTAGTCGAGGTTGTCGAAGTGCGCCTGAATCGCTTGCGCCACGGGGATGGATTTGGCGTTGGCCAGCGAGCAGTAGTCGCCGCCCGGGCAGGCGATCACGTCGGTGAGCAGGCCGATATTTGCTGTGCCCAGCCCGTGCTCGCACGCGGCTTGCCACAGGGTGTAGAGGTCGCGTTTGCGCACGTCGGGCAGCACGATGTTTTGTTCGTGGGCGATGCGAATTTCGCCAAAGCCCAATGCCTCGGCCCAATTCGCCACGGCGTCCATCTGTTCGGCCGTGACGTCTCCGGGTGGCAGCGCGGCGCCAGGTTTGGTCGAGAGCACCACCGAGGCATAACCCGGCACTTTATGGGCGTGCACGTTGCGTTCGGTCCATTGCCCGAAGGCGTTGCTGTTGGTCAGCTGCGTGCCGAAGTCCAGGTCGACGGTTGGCAACTGCTCATAGGCGGGCGGCACAAACGCGGCGGCTACGCGCTGGTATTCGGCTTCGGTCAGTTCGGCCGGGCCGTCTTTGATGTGTTGCCACTCGCGCTCCACCTCGGCGGCAAAAGCTTCGATGCCCAGGGCTTTCACCAGGATTTTGATCCGCGCTTTGTATTTGTTGTCGCGCCGGCCGTGGCGGTTGTACACGCGCAAAATCGCTTCCACATACGACAGCACGTGCTGCCAGGCCAGGCCGTCGCGAATCGTCTGCGACAGAATCGGCGTGCGCCCCAAACCGCCGCCCACCATCACGCGCAGCAGCAGCTCACCGGCGTCGTCGCGGTACAGGTACAGGCCGATGTCATGCATTTGCACGGCGGCGCGGTCTTCGTGTGCCGCGCACAAGGCAATTTTGAATTTGCGCGGCAGGAACAGGAATTCCGGGTTCACCGTGGACCACTGCCGCAAAATTTCTGCCAGCGGGCGCGGGTCGAGCAATTCGTCTGCCGCCACGCCAGCAAACGCCTCGGTGGTGATGTTGCGCACGCAGTTGCCGGAGGTCTGAATCGCGTGCATCTGTACCTCGGCCAGGCGCGCAAGAATGTCTGGCACTTGCTCCAGTTCAATCCAGTTGAATTGAAGATTTTGCCGGGTGGTGAAGT
Organism: Pseudomonas sp. AC136; assembly: GCF_979258585.1. Taxonomy (NCBI): domain Bacteria; kingdom Pseudomonadati; phylum Pseudomonadota; class Gammaproteobacteria; order Pseudomonadales; family Pseudomonadaceae; genus Pseudomonas; species Pseudomonas sp. AC136. The sequence continues at coordinate 550,629 of NZ_OZ409865.1, read as the reverse complement.
GGCCATAGCCACGGTCGTAGTCGCGGGCGATGGCCGCCAGGCAGCGCAACTGCACGGCACTCAGCGTGCCGTAGGGAATAGCCACCCGCAGCATGTAGGCGTGCTTTTGCAGGTACAGACCGTTCTGCAACCGCAGTGGCAGAAACTCGTCTTCGCTCAGTTCACCGCTGAGCCGGCGCTGCACCTGGTCGCGAAACTGCTCGACGCGCTCGAACACCAGCGCCTGGTCGTAATCGTCGTATTGATACATGCATCTGCCCCCGAATAATGCCAGGGACTATGCCGTGCCTGCCGCCTTACAAAACAGCGGCAGATAACGCGATTAAATGCGGATCAGATGCCGACACTTCAGCCGGCAAAGTGCCGATTGGCCACGCGCTGCAAGCCCAGGTTCTCGCGCAACGTAGCGCCTTCGTACTGCTCGCGAAACAGCCCCTGGCGCTGCAATTGCGGCACCACCTGATCGACAAAATCATCCACGCCGCCCGGCAAATGGGTGAACAGGATATTGAAGCCGTCCGCCGCCCCTTCGTGGTACCACGCGGCCAATTCATCGACGATATGCGCCGCTGTGCCGACCACCAGGCGATGGCCGCCCGCCCCTAACGTGCGCAGCAACTGGCCGACCGTGGGCCGTTCGCGGCGGATCAGGTCGAGCACCAATTGCTGACGGCTTTTGTGCCGCTCGGTAGTGGGCGGCTGTTCCGGTATCGGTACAGGTGCGTCCAGCGGCAACGCGGCCAGATCAAAGCCCAGGTCGAGCAGAAAGCTCAGTTGTTTGAGCGCGCTGCGGGGGTCGACCAATTCCAGTAACTGCTGATGTTTTTCCTCGGCCTCGCTGGCGGTGCGGCCGACGATGGGCGACACGCCGGGGAAGATTTTCAGCGCATCCGGCGTTCGTCCAAAACCGGCCGCGCGCGCGTGCAAGTCCTGATAAAACGCCTGCGCCTCGCCCAGGGTTTGCTGCGCTGTAAACACCAACTCGGCGCTGCGGGCCGCCAGTTCCCGGCCCGCGTCCGACGAGCCGGCCTGGGCAATCACGGGCCAGCCCTGCACCGGACGCGGCGCGTTCAGCGGGCCTTGCACCTGGAAGTGCCGTCCACGGTGGTTGAGCCTGTGCATTCGCGTCACATCGAGCCAGGTGCCGCTGGCTTTATCCAGCACAAAGGCATCGTCGGCCCAGCTGTCCCACAGGCCGGTGACCACGTCGAGAAATTCCTCGGCGCGCTCGTAGCGTTCGGCGTGGGCCAGGGGTTGGTCGCCGTTGAAGTTCTCGGCGCCGACCAGCGCTGTGACCAGGTTCCAGCCGGCGCGGCCGTTGGACAGTTGGTCCAGCGAGGCGAAGCTGCGCGCCAGGTTGTACGGCTGGTTGTAGCTTGTGTTGGCGGTGGCGATCAGGCCGATATGGCGGGTCACCATGGCCAGCGCGGGCAGCAGAATCAGCGGGTCCCAACGCAAGCTATACGGCCCGCGCGCCAGCACCTCGGGGGCCAGCTCGCCGACGCTGACGTTGTCGTTAAGAAACAGCGCATCGAAGCGCCCGCGCTCCAGGGTTTGCGCGTAGTGCTGGTAGCGCTGAATGTTCAGCGAGGCATCGGCGTCGGCCTGCGGGTGGCGCCAGGCGCCGGTGTGGGCGCCGCTGCCAGACAAGAACGCGCCCAGGCGCAAACGTCCGTCTGCATTAGCCATGGGCGTGCTCCGGCGTTTCCACGGCTTGCGCCGACTGGCGACGCAGCAACAGCATCACGCCGGTAAACGCCACAGCCAGCACCACGGCCAGGAACACCATCACCGCCTGGTAACCGTGCAAAAACGCCTGTTGAACCCAGCCATTGAGCACCTCCGGCGCCTGGCTCAGGTGCTCTTTCAGCAAAGCCACGCCCTGCTCCGGCTGGGCCACGGCGGCGTTGACCCAATCGGCCTGACTGCTGCTGACAGCGCTCAGCTCGCGCGCGGCGAAAAAGCGGTACACGCCCACACCTATCGCCAGGCCAAGCCCGCCGCCAATGTTGTGCAAGGTCATCAGCGAGCCCATGGCCACCGAGCTGATGTTCGCCGGCACCGAGGTCATGCCCAGCACCGTCGAGGGTCCCAATACGCAGGCCCAGCCCACGCCCATGAGCGCGAAGGCGCCGAGCAGGTAAACCAGCGAGGTGTGGGTGTCGAAGCCCGTTTGCAGCAAGGCGGATACGACAAACAGCGCCAGGCCTGCCTGGATGAGTAACGCCGGCCCTTTGCGGTCGACCAAACGCCCCACCACCGGCGACAGCACCGCCACGCCCAGCGTCGTCGGCAGCAATAAAAGCCCGCTGGTTTGCACGCTGTCGCCCCGGATCAGCGCCAGGTACAACGGCATCACAAAGAACGCCAGGCAGTAGAAAACCGCGAGGGCAAAGCTGGCCACAACGGCCGCCACAAAACGGCGATTGGCAAACAGTGTCAGGTCGACAATGGGCGCCCTCACCCGCCGCTCCACTTGCATAAACGCCACCAGTGCCAGCACCGCCACGACCAGCAAGGCCAGGCTTACCGGCGACGTCCAACCCCAGGCGCCGCCCTGCACAATCAGCAGCACCAGGCTTGGCAGGCCGATCAACAGCAACAGCGCGCCCCAGCCGTCCAGGCCTTGGCCCTCGCCCCGCGACTCGTCCACCGCCCAGGCGCAAATCGCTAGGCTGAGCAGCACAAACGGCACGTTAAGCAGGAAAATCCATTGCCAGCCCAACGCACTGGCAATCACCCCGCCCAGCACCGGGCCGCTGGCCAAGCCCACGCCGTTAACGCTGAACAGCACGCCAAAAGCGCGTCCTTGTTCACTGGCCGGGAAGGCATTCGCCACAATCGCGCCAGAGGCCGTGTACAGCACCGCGCATGCCAAGCCCTGGGCGACGCGGGCGGCGATCAGCAGGTCGATGCCCGTGGCGACGCCGGCCGCGAACGACGCCGCGCCGAACACGGTCAGGCCGATAAACAGCACGCGCTTGCGCCCGTACAAATCGGCCAGCCGACCGACCAGCACCATAAAACTCGACAACGCCAGAATGAAGCCGTTGATCACCCACTGCAGCGCCTCGAACGAGGTGCCAAGGTCGGCCTGTAATGCCGGCAAGGCGGTGTTGACGATGGTGAAATCAACGCAGCCCAGAAAGCTGGCGATGCTCACGCCAAACAAGGCCCACCATTTGCGTTGCGGTTGCGCAAAAACGCCCATGGATTACTCCTCAAAAAGTCAATAACGCGGGCGGCACGACCACCCGCCAAAAAACGCCCAGGCCTATACGGCAATCGCCGCGTGCGACCACGCCGGGTGCACCACGCCGGGCAGGCTGAAGGGAATGGGAATGCCGCGCTTTTTGAACTTCAGCGGCAGCCAATACACGCGCTCCGGGTGCACCGGTTCGATCAACAGTTCGCGGGCCGTGGCCATGGCGTGGGTCATCTGCTGCGGGTAAATGATGAAGTCGTAACCCTGCTCAGCCCACAGCGGCAAAATGATCGGAATTTCTTCCAGAATGTATTCGCGGCACTGCGCGGCGGCCTGTTGGGTATCCGCTGCCGGGTCACGCAACAACAATCGCTCGATAAACACGCCAATGGTGGTGTCGATGGCCGCGCGCAAGCGGCTGTCGGGCTGGGCGTACACCTCGTTCACCTGCAAGCGCAGGTCGGCGTAGCGATCTGAGGCCAACTCTTCGTTCCAGCGGCTGATGGTCACTTTCGCCTCCAAGCCGTCGAGGTATTTACGATTGCGCTTAAGCCACGCCTCGCCATCACGAATCGACGCCGACAACGCCAGGCCCGGCGACTTGCCGTGTTTGTTGTGGCGTTGCAGGGTGTCGGCCACCACCACTTTCACTTCGCTGAAGCCGGACTTGTTAATCAGGTGCACGGTGGAGCTGAGCTTTTGTTCCTCGTGGTATTCCTGCCCCACGCTCACCGCTAGCACGCAGCGTTTGCCGGTGAAATCCAATTCTTCACCGCCCTTGTTGAAATACGCTTTGAGATTGATCGCTTCCACATCGCTCATGGTCGTTAGCTCCAGTAGGCCAAAGGTTGGTCGTCGCCGAAATAGCCGATAAACACGCCAAGGGTGACGCGCGTGCTGGTGGCCGACGGGCGCACCGCATGGATCAGGCGGGGGTTAAGCAGAATCAGGTCGCCGGGTTCTGGCTTGATCACGAAGTCCGGCGGCGGCAGCAAATCGCGCTCGATGCCATAGGCGCGGGTGCCGCGCAGGCGTTCGTATTGTTCCTCGTCGGGCTCGATGCCCCAGATTTCCAGCTCGCCGCCGTCCTCCGGAATTTCCAGGTAGATGTTGGTGGACAGCTGAGTGAGCAAACGCGGCTCGTGGTCGCTGGGCGCGTTGCGTTCGAGGTTGTCGGTGTGCGGCGTCAGGTCGACGCCGCTGCCCTGAAACCGGGCGATGCCGACAAAGCATTTCTCGCCGTTTACATCCAGCAGCCGCGCGCCCTTGGGCCACACCTCATCGAGCAGCAAACGCAGGTCATCGATGGGCGACGCCAGCGGGCGAAAGGTGTCGCGAATCTTGCGGATATTGGTCAGCGCCTGGGCGTGATACTCCTGGCGACTGTGCTCATCGCCGATTTCGATATAGGCCTTGCCCAGGCGATTGAATTCTTTCTGCTCCGTGAAGGTGCCGCGCAGCTCATGACGAGCCAGGCGCTCGCGGGCCAATTGCACCGTGTCCGCCGGGCAAAAACCCTTGAGGCGCACACCGTAAGAACGCTTGTGCAGCACGTCGGCGATATGCGACGGCTGTAGTTGATCGGCAGTAAGGGTGGTGAACATACAAACTCCTGAACGTCCCTGAGTGGAATGGATGGTCGACCAACAGCGGGTTGCGTCACGGGCAACTCAGGTCTTGCAACGGACTCGCTTTGCTCCCTGTAGGAGCGGCTTTAGCCGCGATTGGCCGGGCCTGGAAACGGTGGGCTCGGCCAAGAGCATCGCGGCTAAAGCCGCTCCTACAGGTTTTGCGTTGGGTCATGAGGCTCCGGCTAACTCACTTGCTTTCTGTGGGAGCGGCTTCAGCCGCGATTGGCCGGGCCTGAAAACGGCGGGCTCAGCCAAGAGCATCGCGGCTAAAGCCGCTCCCACAGGTTTTGCGTTGGGTCATGAGGCTCCGGCTAACTCGCTGTGCTTTCTGTGGGAGCGGCTTTAGCCGCGATTGGCCGGGCCTGGAAACGGTGGGCTCGGCCAAGAGCATCGCGGCTGAAGCCGCTCCTACAGGGGTTGTGGTGGGTCATGGGGGCGGTTCCTGGTTGAATCGGGGGGCGAATAAGCCGCTGGCTTCGAATGGCTGGCTGATGATCCCTTCGGCGCGGTACAGGTCGGCGGTGCGTTGCACGTCGGCGATGACCTCTGCGTCGATGGGCACGCGGTGCGGTTGCGAGTAGCGGTTGGAGCGGCTGTGAATCTCGACCGGCAAACCGCTGTGGCGCGCCTGGATGGCGGAGAAGGCTGGCTCGTTGGCGTTGGCCCACACGTACGCCCGGGCCAGGCGCTGGAGGAAATCGGCCAACAGCCCAGGCTTGTCGCGAATCGCCGTGTCGTTGGCCACCAGCAACATGTTGCCGGCAAACAAGCCTTCGCCACTGACGAGCACCCGCGTGCCGCCCTCGACCTGGCTCATGCTGGTGTAGGGGTCCCACGTGGCCCAGGCGTCGGCCTCGCCGTTGGCCAACAGGCCTCGGGATTCGGCCGGTTGCAGGAAAATGAACTGCGCATCCTTGCCCGTCAGCCCTGCCCCACGCAGCGCCGCCAGCGCCAGGTAATGGCCGATGGAGCCGCGTGTGGTGGTGATTTTCTTGCCCTTCAAACTCGCCGCATCACGCAGCGGCGAGTCCTGATTCACCACAATGGCCACCGCCGTTTGCGTGACCTGCACGCGCACCACGCCAACGGTTTTCAGCGGGGCGCCAGCGCCTGCGGCAAACACAAACGGCGCATCGCCCAGCGTGCCGATGTCCACCGCGCCAGCGGCCAGCGCTTCGGCGGTAGGCGCCGCCGCACCGAACGAGGCGAACTCGATGCGGTACGGCAGGTCTTTCAACTCGCCGGCCGCTTCCAGCAGAATTTTCAGCGAGGCCTTTTGGCTTGAAACCCGCAGCAGCTCCTCGCCCTGAACAACCGGGGCAAGGGTCAGCAACGCGGCCAATAGCACGGTGAAGGTTTTCATCAGAACGCCAGGCTCAAGCGGCCGTAGTAGTAACCGCCGCCCAGGCCATAGGGCGAGAACATGCCGTACTCGTAGGTGCCGGCCCAGGGCACGATGCCGATGCTGTCCGGGTATTCGTCGAACAGGTTGTTGGCGCCTACGGCGACGGTCACGTTCTGCGTGAGGTCGTACGCCACGTCGATGTCGGTAATCCATTTCGGACTGTAGGTGCGGTCGTTGGCCGGGTTGTTATTGCCCTCGGTGTATTCGCCGTAGCGGCTCACGGCCAGGTTCACGTTCCAGCTATCGAGCCGGTAGTTGGTGGAGAAAATCCACTTGTCCTTGGGCGTGGCCTTGGTCAGGTCGGTTTGCTGCTGGCGGTCGAACAACACGTAGCCGCTGCCCAGGCTGGACAACTCGCCCGGCGTTTCGGCCAGGTCACGAATAGTGGTTTTGTTGTGGTTGTACGCCACGCTCCACTTCGCCTGGCCGTACTCCTCGAAGTTCTGGCTGTAGTCGAGCACCAGGTCGATGCCCTTGGTGCGCGTGTCGGCGGCATTGGCGAAATATTGCCCCGCCAGGTTCGGCGCCAGACCGGCGTTGACCAGAATCTGCGACACCGCAGGGCCCGACAAAATGCCGGTTTGCAGAATGCGATCGTCGATGTCGATCAGGTAGAAGTCGGCCGTAAAGCGCAGGCGCTGGATGGGCTCAGCGGTGAACCCGAGGCTGTAATTGCGCGACTTCTCCGGCTTGAGGGTTTCGGCGCCCAAGGCGATGGCTTCCGCCGAACCGGGCCGCATCTGCTTGGTTCGCGCTGTGGTGGTGGCGCCGCCGCCGAGGAACTGGGTCACCGAGCTGGTGGACGAGAACACGTTCTGCGCCAACGACGGCGCGCGGAAGCCATTGCTCACCGCTGCCCGCACGGCGTAACCCGGCAGGAATTCATAGCGCGTGGTGAACTTGCCGCTGGTGGTTTCGCCGATGTCCTGGTTGTACTGCTCCTGACGTAAAGCGAAGGCGGCGTACCAGTTGGACGTCACGTTCAAACCGAAATCGACGTACGCCGCGCCGCTGTGGCGAATCTGGTCGCCGGCATCTTCCGGGTTGGTGCCGTTCACCGAGAACAGGCCCGGATCTGGACGTCGGCCGGCGTACTGCCCGGTCGGAATCACGTAGTTGCCGTAGTTATAGGAATTGGCCTCGCCCTCCCCCAGCTCGTATTTTTCCCAGCGGTACTCAATGCCGAACGAGGTTTCCAGCGGGCTGCTCCAGCCGATATCCAGCGCGCGGGTGAAGTCGAGGTTGTTGGTCCATTGATCAAAGATTTCGTCGGCCAGGTGAAAGCGCTGCTGACTAAAATCCGGGCCGTTGGAAATGTTCAGGTTGTTGTCGGTGTAGAGCTTGGCTTTGTCGCGGCCATAGGTGGTCGACAGGTCCCAATCCCAGTCGGCTAACAGGCCTTTGGCGCCGACGGCGAATTGGTAGTCGGTTTCCTTTACCTCGCGGGTGGCCTGGCCGCCCTTGGGATACGGCGCGCCGGCTACGCCATTGAGCGCCGTGATATCGGTTGGCGCGCGATGGCCGAGCACTTTCTTGCCGTCGCGATAGCTGAAGGTCGAGAACGAATACAGCGTCACGTCGTTTTGCAGCGGCAACTCAAGGTTGTACGCCGTGCTGACCGTGCGGTCGCGGCCCAGTCCGTATTCCTCGCCCCAGCCGTGGGTTTGGCTGGTGCGCGGGTCGGGTTGGCCATTGGCGAGCGTGCCGTAGTTGCCGACCACGGAACCCGAGCGGTCGTAGGGTTCCTGCGACTTGGCGTCAAACGACAGGTTAAAGAAGCCACCCTCGCCGAGGGGCAAACCAAGATTGGCCGCTTCGTGCCCAGTGGTGCCGTCACCGCTGTAGTACTGGCCCAGCGAGCTGTCGGAGGTGACGCCCGAGTTGTCTTTCTTGAGGATGATATTGATCACCCCGGCAATGGCATCCGACCCGTACTGCGCCGCCGCGCCGTCACGCAAAACCTCGATGCGCTCGATGGCAGCGGTGGGAATCAGGTCCAGATCCACTGGCACCGCCGCCGTGCCCACCCGCGCATTGTTGTTGATCATCGCCGTGTTATGCCGGCGCTTGCCGTTCACCAGAATCAGCACCTGATCGCCACCCAGCCCGCGCATGCTGATGCCACGCACCAGAAACGCCGTGCCGCCGCCGTTAATGGTTGGCGCGTTGAACGAAGGCAGCAGCCGCGTGAGGATGTCCTTGAGGCCGTTCTGGCCGGTTTTCTCTAACTGCTCCGCCGTGATCACATCAATCGGCGCCGGGCTGTCGGTCACGGTGCGCGGCTGGCTGCCGCGTACGCCGGTGACCACCACGGTATCGAGCGTCGGGTCATCGGCCAGGGCGGTAATCGGCACGCCAGCCGCCAGCAAGGCAGCACTGATAGACGACAATGCAAAGGTTTTACTGAACGCACTACGCATTGAAAAACTTCCTGTTTAAAGCGCCTGGGGCATTTAGTGTTTGGCGGCAGCTGTTGCGGTGGTGTCTGGCGCGGTGGCGGCGATGGCCTCGACCTCGATCAACGCACCGGGCAGCACCAAGCCTGCGACTTGCACCGTGGTGCGCGCGGCTTTGAGCGGTTGTTTGTCGGTGCCGAAGAACTGCCGGAAGCCGGCCTGCAAACCCTCGAAATCCAGGCGTCCGCCCTTGGCCGGGTCGGCAACCAGGTACACGTTCAGCTTCACCACATCGCCAAGCGTCAGGCCGCGTTGCGCGAGCACCGCTTCGATTTTGCGAAACACCGCCACGGTCTGTTGCTCGGTGCTGCCTGCGGCGTGCAGGTCGTCTTTGCCGGCCTTGGGGTCAACCGGATCCGGCAGAATTCCGGACACGTACGTGAGCTGGCTGCTCGGCGGCAGCGTGACCGCCTGCAGAATCGGCGAGTTCGGATACGTCGACGGCACGCGCTCGATACCGGCGGCCTGTGCGCCGCTGGAAACGGCACCGGCCGCGCATAGAATCCCCAACCCCAGCAGGGCTTTTGGTGTGAAAGGCATGGCACTACTCCAAGGTTTTTATCGCCAGCCTCGGAGGTCCGCTACCTGGCACATCATGGTTATCGGTCGTTTAAAAAGGCGCGGCGGATTCAGGCCGTTTGCCGGTAAGGCGTGTGTTGCACACGCTCAAAAAGGTTGCGCACCACCCGGCGTGCGGCGCCGGCGGCGGCCTCCTGCCAAATGCCCACGCCACTGTGGGCGAGGCCATCGCTGGTCAGGTGAATGCGGCCCTGGGCCTGGTTGAGCAGGCTGTACGCCGGCTCGGCCACCTCATGGTTAATCCACGGCCCTAAGTTGTACGGAATGCGGCTCCAGGCCACGGCGAGCGGATTGCGCAACTCGGCCGAATGGCCCGAATGCAGCAACTCCACCGCCTGTTTTGACGCGGCTATTTGCTCGGCAATGCTCTTCTCACCAAACACCCGCGCGGTTTCGCCGTTGTTGTACGCGGCGATCAGAATGCCCTGCTCCTGATTGAACCCGCCGCTTGGATACCAGAGGCCGGAAGCCTCCTGATTCACAAACGAGAGGCCGCCGTAAATCTGGTAATCGCGCTCCCAGAACCGCCGCGACTGCCACGCCACCTTGTTGGCATAGCCAAACTGCACAGCACCAATCGCCTGCTGCACCGGCGCGGTGAAATTGGTGTCCAGCTTGGCCAACAACGGCAGCGGCAAGGCCACCACGGCGTAGTCCGCAGTCAGCGTGTGCTCGCGCCCGGTGTTGCGCGCCACATAAGACACCTGCACGCCGTTGTCCTGGTTATGAATCGCGCGCACTTCACTGCCCAGGCGCAAGGCGCCGGCCAGGTGTTTCTCGAAGGCTTTGGGAATGCGGTCCATGCCGCCGACCGGCTGAAACATGGTCGGCGAGAATTCCGGGTACTCATCAATCATTAACGCATTGGCCAGCGCCGGATTGAGCAGCGTGCGCAGCGGCAACGGCTCATTCTTCTGCGCCACCTGCTCGCCGGCACCGGGCCAGACTTTGTAGCCCGAACGGGCCGAACCGATGTACTCAAGCTTCTCCGACAAATCGCCAAACGTGCGCAAAAACTGCAACAGCGCGCGTTGGTCCTCGGCATTCAACTCATCATTCAGCGCCTGGCGATTGACCGCCTTGGCCAGCAGCTCCGCCACATGGCCACGGCTGTCATTCACCGCCTGACGAATCTGCATCGGCGGCTCGGCCAGGTTCGGCCGCACCAGCGCGTTGCGGCTGGTATTGACCAGCACCTCCAACTCCACGCCCAACTCGCGGCAGTAGCCGAGCATCAACTGATGGTGGCTGGGCAAACGGGCCGGGCCGGCATTGAAATAAAACCCATCGGCGAAATTGGCGACCTGCACCGTGCCGTCGGTGTACTCAACGCGGTCGCCCTTGCGCAGCGTCCAATTGCGACCGCCAACGCGGTCACGGGCCTCGAGCACCGTGACGTTAAAGCCGGCCTTGCGCAGCTCGTAGGCACTGACCAAACCGCCGATGCCGGCGCCGATCACCACCACGCTGGCGCCCTTGCCAACCTGGGCCGAGGGCAAGCTCGCATAATTTTCCGGGCCGCTGGTTGGCTGAGCGAATGCCGGGCTCAACAACCCCAGCGCCCCCATCGCGCCATACGCCGCCCGGTAACCGCCGATGGCGGCAACCCGTGCAATTAGCGCTCTTCTGGTCAGTGGCATCCCTGTTTCCCCATCGTCTTGACAGGCCGATCCGGCCTGGCAACCTATATCGCGCATTGTTATAGACCGATGCGCTTAGGCTGCTAAATTCGTCTATGGGGGCCATGCTACTGACGGTTACAAAATGTGAGAAATACATTTTAGGCATATGCAAATATTAAAGTGTTTAATCTTATGCGGCGTGCAAGCTGCAAGAAATGCATAACCTGCGGCCGGCGTATTTCGCGGAAAGCATCGCGGCTAAAGCCGCTCCTACAGAGTGTGCGATCTGTAGGAGCGGCTTTAGCCGCGATGGGTTTGATAGCGCCACGAAAACAGCACCCGACGGAAAGCTCTGGATTCCGAATCGTCGGACCGCCGCGTTCGCGGGAATGACGGGGGACTTTTCAAACAACACCGTCATTCCCGCTTAGACGTCGATCTGACGTTCCCAATGCCCTCAATTGCCTCGCCCAAACCAAACCGCACGACAAGCCAATCCCCCATCCGCCGATAAACCCCATCAACCTCCCCCGTCACCGCCCCCATCCGCAAAAAATCATGGGTCAGTCCCTCACACTCAAGCACCTCACCCGCCACTCCCTCATCCCTCAATCGCTGCGCATACGCCCTGCCCTCATCCACTAACGGATCAAACCCGGCAATGGCCATACAGGCCGGCGCACTCCCCGTCAGGCGGCGCGCCAGCAGCGGTGAAAATCGAGGGTCGAACCGGTCTTCCGCGGTGCGTTGGTAGTGCTGGTAAAACCACTCGAGCGTCTGGCTTTCCAGCAAGTAGCCTTCGGCAAACAGGGTCATCGATTCGCTGATGCACGAGGCATCGGTCACGGGGTAGCAGAGCAATTGCCCGACAGGTTTAAGCGCCACCGCCGCCGGCTCATGCTCGGCTTGCGTGGCCAGCACCGTGGCCAAGGTGGCGCCTACGCTGTCGCCGCCGAACACCACCCGCTGTTTATCCAACCCATGGACAGCGGCTTGTTCGGCCAGCCAGGCGATTGCGTCGGCGGCGTCGTGCAAGGCGGTGGGGAATTTGTGTTCGGGGGCCAGGCGGTAGTCGACGGCCAGCACAGCGCAGCCCGCGCGCTGGGCGAATTCGCGGCAGATGCCGTCGTGGGAGTTCAGGTCGCCCAATACAAAACCGCCGCCGTGCAGGAACACCAAAACGGGTAGCGGCGAATCACTGTGCGCCGGCCGGTAAAGCCTCAGCCCAACCTCATAGCCGTCACGGGCGATGCAGCTCAGCGCTTCGGCCTGCACGCCAGCAGGCGCCGGCCAGCGCAGTTGTTCGGTGGTGGCGGCGAATACGGCGCGGGCTTCGGTGACTGGCAGTTGGTGTAGCGGCCGCGTGGTGGCGCGGTCGGCGAGGTCGAGAAAGGCGTCGATGTCGGCGTTCAAGGGCATGGCGTTACGCCTCCGGTTGCAGCAGGTGAATAAGGTGGGATTTGCAGGCGTCCATCAGCCGTTCGATGCGCTGGGCGCGGTAGCGGCGGTTGCTGTAGTTGCAGCGCAGGTGCAGTTGCCCTTCGCTGATCTGCGCCACCACTTCCAGTTCATTCGCCAACGGCGCATGCGGGCCGTGTTCGTCGCCAACCGGTTCGCTGGCGGCGGTAAACGCAGTGCTCGCGGGGCCGAAGTTGGCGTTGGCCTGGCCGAGGTAGCTGAAGCTGACGTGCGGTGTATTGGCGAACTCATGGCGTAAGAAACCGAAGCCCACGCCGTTATCGGGCACGCGGCTCAGCGCTTGCTGCACGGCTGCGAGATTCGCGCGCAGGCGCAGGGGAAATTGGCTGGTGAACCAGCCGAGGGTACGGCTAACGTCCGGCGCACGGTCGTCGTTCACGCGGCCATGGGTTTCCAGTTCGATGGCCACGCTGTCACGGCCGGTCCATTCGCACAGGGCGCTGGCAAGCGCGGTGAGCAGCAGTTCGTTTACCGCTGCTTTATGAGCTTGCAGGCCTTCGCTGTTGAGCGTTCGGCTAACCGTGGCTTGATGCTGCACGCTGTTGCTGCCGCGCGGGTTGTCGCAGGGCCAGTGGTCGCCCTCGCCCGCTAACTGTTCGCGCCAGAAGTCGCGCTGTTCTTCAGCTAGACGCGGCACCTGCGCCTGCCAATGTTCGATCCAGGCGCGGTAGCTGGCGGTTCTCTCCGGCGAATTGCCGGCGTACGCCTGGAGCAGGTCTTCGCTCAGCACACGCCAGGAGATCAGGTCCATGGCCAGGTGATGCACCACCAACAACAGCCGCTCGCTGCCGTCCGCCAAGGTGGCGTGAACGGCGCGTAACAGCGGGCCCGTTTGCAGGTTGAGGCTGCGCTGGGCACGGTTGAATAGCGCCAGCAAGGCCGCCTCGTCCGCCACGGTTTCTTCCCACAGCAGCGTGTCGTTATTGACCGGCCCGTATGCCTGACGCCACTGCCCGCGCTCTTCGCTAAAGCGCAGGCGCAGGCTGTCGTGATGGGCCACCACCGTCGCCAGTGCGCTGCGCAGCGCCTCGCGGTTCAGCGGCTGTGTGGCGCGCAGCAGAAGGCTTTGGTTGAAGTGCTGCGGCTGACTGGTATGCCGGGCAAAGAACGCGGCTTGCACGGGCAGCAAGGCGAACTGACGGTCGTCCACGGGCACGAAAACAGGCGCTTCACTCACTGCCGGCTGCGGCTGCCCCAGCAACCCGACAATGGTCGGTTGACGCATCAGGTCGCGCAGTTTCAGTTGCAGTTGCAGGGCTGGGTGATTACGCACGCGGGAGATCACTTGCAGGCTAAGAATCGAGTCGCCGCCCAGTTCAAAGAAGCTGTCGGTGATGCCCACCTGCTCCACCTGCAACACCTGGGCCCAGATCTCGGCCAGCAGGCGTTCCTGTTCAGTGCGCGGCGCCACATAAGCGCTGCTGGTGAAGCTCGGTTCCGGCAGCGCGTTGCGGTCGAGTTTGCCGTTGGGAGTGACGGGGAATGTGGCCAGCACCAGCACTTGCGCGGGCACCATATAGTCGGGCAGTTGCTCACGCAGTGCCGCTCGCAGCGCTTCGCCGTTTGCATTTTCGCTGCTGACTACATAGCCAATCAGCTGTTTGCCCGAAGCGGCATCGCGGGCGATCACCAGGGCGTCTTCCACGCCCGGCTGGCGGCGCAAGCTGGCTTCCACTTCGCCCAGTTCAATTCGGAAGCCGCGCACTTTCACTTGATGGTCGATGCGCCCCACGTAGTCGAGTACGCCGTCGGCACGCAGGCGCACCAGGTCGCCGGTGCGGTACAGGCGCGCGCCCGGTTCGCCGAACGGGTCGGGCACGAAGCGTTCGGCGGTGATGTCGGGCCGCCCGTGGTAACCGCGCGCCACGCCGTACCCGCCGATGTACAGCTCGCCGGCAAACCCGGTCGGCAACGGGTTGAGGTCGGCATCCAGCACATGCAACGAACGCTGCCCCACCGCTTTGCCGATGGGCGCATACGCCGCCTCGCAGCGCCCGCTCAGCGGCACGCGCCAGAGCATGGGCGTGACCACGGTTTCGGTCGGACCGTAGCCGTTGGTGAAGTACGCGGGCTGCAGCGCTGCTTTCACTTGCTCGAAGCTCTGCTCCGGTACCGCGTCGCCGCCAAAGCAGTAGGTGTGCACCGCCGGTGCCGGCACGCCGCTGGCTTCGATGTATTCGGCCAGTTGCTTGAGATAAGCCGGCGGGAAACAGGCGATGCTGATGCGCTGTTGATGCAACACGGCGCAGGTCTGTTCGGGGGTCCACAGGTTGCCATCGCGAATCACCAGCGCTCCGCCGCTGGCCAAGGTGCTTAGCCAGCGTTCGTGAGCACCGTCGAAGGCAAACGACATAAACAGCAGTTCGCGGGTGCTGGCATTCATTTCGTACAGCTGGGCAATCGCCTGGCAGTGCATGCTCAGCGGCCCATGGGTGACGGCCACGCCTTTGGGGCGGCCGGTGGAGCCGGAGGTGTAGATGAGGTAGGCAAGGTTATCGGCCAGCAGCGGCGAGGCCAGCGCGCGGCTGTCGCCGTCGGTGGACAACAGGTCCAGCGCGACCACGCCCACGTCCGGCGGAATCGGCAAGGTGCCCTGCACCTCGCTGCGGGTAATCAGCAGCGCCATGGCCGAGTCGTCGATCATGTAAGCCAGGCGTTCGGCCGGGTAGTCGAGGTCCAGCGGCACATAGGCGGCGCCGGTTTTCATCACCGCCAGCAGCGCCACGATCATCTCTACCGAGCGCGGCAACGCCACGCCCACCACCACTTCCCGCGCCGCGCCTTGGGCTTGAAGCACACGCGCCAGTCGGTTCGCGGCGCTATCCAGTTCGGCATAACTCAGCTGCGCATCGCCGCACGCAACCGCCAGGGCGTGCGGTTGTTGCCCGGCCTGCTCGGCGATCAGGTCCGGCAGTAGCTGCGCACGATGGCTCGGCGCAGGGGCAGCGCTCCAGTGTTGCAGCTCGGTCAGCGTCGCGGCGGGCAGCCGTTGCAGATTACCCAGGCGCTCCTGCGGCGCGTCCAGCATGGCCTCCAGCGTCGCTTCCATGAGCGCACGAATCTGCGCCACGCCCTGCTCGCTGAAGCTGGCGCGCAGGTACATGTACTCGATCATCAGGCTGTCGCCCAAGTGAACGGCCAGGTCCATGGCAAAGTTGGTCACGCCCAGATCCTTCGATGCACCAAAGCTCAGCCCAGCCGGCTCAGCCTCGCGCAGGCGTTGGTCGATGGGGTAGTTCTCGAACACGATAATGCTGTCAAACAACGCCTGCCCGCCCAGCCCGGACCAGCGCTGCACGTCGGCCAGGGGCGCGTGGGAATAGGCGCGGATATCGAGGTTGTAGGCCTGTAGCTGTTGCAACCACGTGTCCAGCGGCTGCTCGGCGTGCAGGCTCTGAATCACCGGCAAGGTATTGATAAACAACCCGAGCATGCTGGCGGCGCCGGGCAGGCTTTCCGGCCGGCCCGCCGCGGTGGCGCCAAAGCTCACGGTGCGTTGGCCGGTGTAGCGTTGCAGCACAAGCAACCAGGCGCCCTGAATAAAAGTGTTCGGCGTAATGCGCAGCCGCCGGCAATGCTGTTGCAGGCGCGCAGTCCACACTTCGTTCCAGTTGGAATACAACGCGGCGTGGCCGTTTTCCTCGCTGACGTGACGTGGGTACACGGCCTGGCTCAGGGACGTCGGCTCAACGTTCGCCAACTGCTCGCGCCAGAACCGTTCCAGCGCGCTTTTGTCCTGGCTGTGCAGCCAGGCAATAAAATCGCCGTAGCGCCCGGGCGTGTCGTGCAGCGGACGGCCGGCGTAATGCTGCAGCACCTCGGCGAACAAATTGGAGCTGCTCCAGCCGTCCATCAGCATGTGGTGGCTGGTCCAGATCATGTGGAATTGCTGCTCGCCCATCTGCACCAGCAGCATGCGTTGCAGCGGCGCCTGGTCCAACTCGAAACCGCGCTGCGCTTGCTGCTGCGCAAGGTCCGCGAGCGCCTCGTCACTCGCCGGACGGTCGCGCCAGTCGTGGATTTCCAGCGGCATGTGGGCGTATTTGTGCACTACTTGCAGCGGCTCGCTGAGGTCGGCTTGCCAGTGGAAACTGGTGCGCAACACGCCGTGGCGCGCCGTAACAAACGCCCACGCCGCTTCAAAGCGCGCCACGTCCAGGCCCGTCACCGGCAGGCTCACCTGGTTGATATACAGCGCCTCGCCGCTGTCTTCGAGGGTGTGAAAGAGCATGCCTTTTTGCATCGGCGACAGCGGGTACACGTCTTCGATATCGCGTTCAGCTACCGGCAGCGAAGCGCGTTGCATCGGGTCGATTTGAATGCGCTGCACGGCCGGTTGCGCCGCTGAACCTGTGCCGGCAATGCCCGCCAAGTTGGCGATGGTTTGCTGTTCGAACAGATCACGCGGGCCGAGGGCGATGCCCGCTTGGCGAGCGCGGCTGACGATTTGGATGGAAATAATCGAGTCGCCGCCCAGCTCGAAGAAGTTGTCTTCGATGCCGACCTGCTCGACTCGCAGCACGTCTTGCCAGATGGCCGCCAATTGCGATTCCACCGCACTGCGCGGCGCCACATAGGCGTGTGCCGCCACGTGTTGCTCCGGCACTGGCAGCGCCTTGCGGTCGAGCTTGCCATTGGGCGACAGCGGCAGCGCGTCCAGCAGCATCCATTGAGTGGGCACCATGTAGTCGGGCAGGTGCTTGAGCAGCGTGGTTTTCAAGTCGGCAACCTCGGCGCCCTGCTCGGCCACCACATAGGCGACCAAGTAGTTGCCGTGGCTGCCGCTGTGCGCCACCACCACGGCGTCGCGAACGTTGGGTTGTTCGTGCAGCCGCGCTTCGATTTCGCCCAGCTCAATGCGCAGACCACGGATTTTCACTTGATGGTCGATACGCCCGGCGTATTCGATCACGCCGTCTTCGCGTTGGCGGGCCAGGTCGCCGGTGCGGTACAGCCGCTGCCCGACGTGGAACGGATCGACCACAAAGCGTTCGGCAGTCAGCGCCGGACGACGGTGATAACCGCGCGCCAGGCCGATGCCGCCCAGGTACAGCTCGCCGGTTACGCCGGGGCTGACCGGGTTTAATTCGCCGTCCAGCACATAGGTGTGCAGGTTGGCGATGGGTTGGCCGATGGGCACGGCGTCGCGGCCTTCTTCGACGCACGTCCAGTGGGTCACGTCGATAGCGGCTTCGGTGGGGCCGTACAAGTTGTAGAGGCCGGCATTGGGCAGCATGGCCATGGTTTGCCGTTGCAACTCGACCGGCAAAGCTTCGCCGCTACAGATAATCCGTGTGAGGTTCTGGCACTGAACGGCCAACTCGTCACTGATAAAGGCCTGCAACATCGACGGCACAAAGTGCAGCGTGGTGATGCGCTCGCGGGTGATCAGCGCCACCAACTTGGCCGGGTCACGGTGATCGCCAACGCCGGCAACCACGAGACGCGAACCCACCATCAGGGGCCAGAAAAACTCCCACACCGACACGTCGAAACTGAACGGTGTTTTCTGCAACACGCTGTCGCTGGCACCCAGCGCGTAGGCCTCTTGCATCCACGCCAAGCGGTTGTACAGCGCGACATGACGGTTGCCAGCGCCTTTGGGTTTGCCCGTAGAGCCGGAGGTGTAAATCACATAGGCGAGGTTTTCCGGGTGCAGCTCAACCTGAAGGTTTTCGCCTGATTGATCCGCCCAGGCGTCCGGCGTATCCAGCGTTAAACACGTCAACCCAACAGGAATGGGCAACGCGTCGAGCAAGTGCGATTGCGTCAGCAGCAAGCCGATGCCGCTGTCTTCAAACATGTACGCCAAACGGTCCTGCGGGTACTCCGGATCCAGCGGCACATAAGCCCCGCCTGCCTTGAGGATGGCCAGCAACCCCACCACCATTTCCACACTGCGCTCGGCGGCAATGCCCACCAGCACATCCGCGCCAACGCCTAAGGTGTGCAGGTGCTGCGCCAGGCGATTGGCCTGGCTGTTCAGTTCGCCATAGCTCAATGTCTTGCCGCCAAAGACCAAGGCCGGCGCGTAGGGCTGCCGCGCGGCTTGCGCTTCAAATAGCTGATGCACAAACGGCACGTCCGGGTAGTGTTTCGCCGTGTCGTTCCAGTTGTTCACCACACGGGCGTGGTCGGCTTTCACCAGCAACCGCAAATCGCCGAGGGCGCGTTCGGGCTGGTGCATAAACTGCGCGAGCAGGTGCACCAGTTGGCCGGCGATGCGCTGGATGCTATGGGCGCTGAAGTGCTCGGTGAGGAAGTGGAAACACAGCTCAAGCTCGGCGCCCACCTGAGCGATCAGCGTCAGCGCATATCCGCTCTGTTCGCTGTACGCCAGGTTGGCGAACTGCAGGCCTTCCGGCGCGGCGGCCAAGGCGTCGGACACCGGGTAGTTTTCGAACACCAGCAAGGTGTCGAACAAGGCTTCGCCGTTATGCCCGGCCAGGCGTTGCAGCTCGGCCAGCGGCATGTGTTCGTGCTCACGCAGGGCCAGGTTTTGCGCCTGCACCGCACGGGTCCACTGCACGGCGTTGAGCGCCGGCGGCGGGCTGGTCACTACCGGCAAGGTGTTGATAAACAGCCCTAGCTGTTCCTCGATGCCGGCCAATTCCACCGGCCGGCCAGACACGGTGGCCCCAAACGCAACACAACCCTGCCCGCTGTAGCGTTGCAACAGAACCGCCCACGCCGCTTGCAGCAGGCTATTGAGCGTCACTTGCTGCTGACGGGCGAAGGCTTGCAGCGCATGCGTGAACGCCGCGCCGAGGTTTACCAGGTGCGCGTCTTGCCCTGGCTTGGCGTCCGGGTGGTGACCGCAGGCCAGCGCCAGGCGCGTCGGTTCTTCCAGCGGCGCCAGTTGCTCTTGCCAAAAGGCCAGGCTGGCGGCGCGGTCTTGGCGCTGTAGCCAGCCGAGGTAGTCGGCGTAATCGCTCGACGGCGCCGCCACCGCTTGCCCGGCGTAGGCTTGCAGCACTTCGCCGAGCAGGCGTGAATTGCTCCAGCCGTCCAGCAAAATATGGTGGCTGGTGTAGATAAGGTGATAGCGCTGAGCGCCCGTGGGAACCAGGGCCAAGCGCAGCAATGGCGGGCGCGCCAGGTCGAAGCCGCGTTGCAGTTCGGTGGCGGCGACGGCGTCGGCATCGCTGCCGTGCGGGCACACCGAAACCTCCAGCACAGCTTGACGGTGGATGATCTGCCGGGGCGTTTCCAGGCCGTTGTCCCACACGAAGCCGGCGCGCAACAGTTCATGGCGGTCCACGGCCTGCTGCCAGGCGGCGGTAAAACGCGGCACATCGAGGCCGTGAATATCCACGCGCATCTGGTTGATATAGGTCGGCCCATTGGGCTCGTACAGGCTGTGGAACAGCATGCCCTGTTGCATGGGCGACAGCGGGTAGACGGTCGCGATCTGCCGTGCCGGCACCGGCAAGGCGTCGAGTTGCGCCTGGGTCAGTTCGGCCATCGGCACATCGCCTGGCGTAAGGCCGGCGTTGTCGTCGACCAGGCAATGCTCGATCACCGCCACCAGCGCCTGCTGATAGGCGTCGGCCAGTTGCTGAATGCGCGCCTCGCTGAACATCTCGCTGCTGAAGGTCCAGTTCAGGCTCAGCTCGCCGCCATACACCTGCCCGTCCACGCTCAGCCAATTGCCCAGCGGCGCCGCCTCGTCCTGCCCGGCGCCACGGCCTTCGTCGGCCGGCGTCCATAGGCTGTCGGCGGCGAAGTCGGCGTCGAACTGGCCGAGGTAGTTGAAGGTGATGCGTGGCTGCGGCAAGGCGGCAAGCACCTGCTGAATCTCGGCGCTGGCGCAGTAGCGCAGCAGACCGAAACCCAGGCCTTTGTCGGGAATGTTCTGTAGCTTTTGTTTGCTGTGCTTGATCGACGCCGCCAGGTCCGCCGACGGTTGCAGGCACACCGGGAACAGGGTGGTAAACCAACCCACGGTGCGCGACAGATCGATGTCGGCGAACAGCTCTTCGCGGCCATGGCCTTCCAGTTGAATCAGCGCCGAGGGTTGCCCGCTCCATTCGCATACCGCTTGCGCCAGCGCCGTCAGCAGCAGGTCGTTGACCTGGGTGCGATAGGCAGCCGGTGCGTGTTGCAACAACTGCCGGGTGTGCTCGGCGCTCAGCCGTGTGGCCACGCTGCGGGCGTGACGTTGCTGCAGCGAACCGGCAGGATTGTCAGCCGGCAGGTCATGCGGCGCGTGCGCCAGTGCCTGCTGCCAGTAGGCGAGCTGGCCGCCCATGGCCGCGCTGACAGCGTGCTGCTGCAAGCGCCGGCCCCAGGTTTGGTAAGCGCTGGTTTTCGCCGGCAGACGACCCTGGCGGTAAGCGCTTTGCAGGTCTTCCAGCAGAATGCGCCACGATACGCCGTCCACCACCAAGTGATGAATCACCAGCAGCAGCCGTTGCGTGCCATCGGCCAGGTGCAGCAGCGCCGAGCGCAGCAGCGGGCCATCGCTGAGGTTGAGGCTGCGTTGTACTTCGTTGCAGTACGCCGGCAACTGTGCGACGTCGTCGAGGTGCGTTTGCCAGAGCAACCCATCGTTGCCATCAAGCGCCGCGTGTTCCTGCACCCAGCCCTCGTCCACTTGGCGATAACGCAGGCGCAAGGCGTCGTGATGGTTCACCACCGTGCTCAGCGCCAGTTCCAGCAAGGCGGCATCCAAGGCTTCGACCGGCGCCAGCAGCAGCGACTGGTTCCAGTGCTGACGCTGGGGAATGGCCGTGGCAAAAAACGCCTGCTGAATCGGCAGCAGCGGCGCCTCGCCGGTCACCGGTCCCTGCTCCACCTGCAACGCTTCACTGCGCTGCGCCACGCCAGCCAGGCGGCGCACGGTCTGGTGCTGGAACAAATCGCGCGGGGCGAAGCGGATGCCGGCCTGGCGGGCGCGGCTGACGATCTGAATGGAAATAATCGAGTCGCCACCCAGCTCGAAAAAGTTGTCATCGACGCCCACTTGTTCAACGCGCAGCACCTCTTGCCAGAGGGCGGCCAGTTGCTGTTCCAGGGCATTGCGCGGCGCTTGGTAGGTCGTTTGTGTGGGCGCCGCTTCGTGCTTGGGCAGCGCTTTGCGGTCGAGCTTGCCGTTCGGCGACAGCGGCATCCGTTCCAGCAGCTGCCACAGCGTGGGCACCATGTAGTCGGGCAATGTGCTGAGCAGACTGGCCTTGAGCGCGTGCAAGTAGCCGCCTTGTATCTCGGCCTCGGCACGGGCCAGGGTGTCCGGCTCCGGCACCACGTAGGCGAGCAATTGCTTGCCGTCTACCGCGACCACCACGGCTTCGCGCACGGCCGGCAGCTCGTGCAGCCGCGCTTCGATTTCGCCCAGCTCAATGCGCAGGCCACGGATTTTCACTTGATGGTCAATGCGCCCCGCGTATTGGATAACGCCGTCTTCGCGTTGGCGCGCCAGGTCGCCGGTGCGGTACAGGCGTTGGCCGGCACGAAATGGATCGACCACGAAACGTTCGGCGGTCAGTGCCGGACGACGGTGATAACCACGCGCCAGACCCACGCCGCCCAGATACAGCTCGCCGGTTACGCCGGTGCTGACGGGGTTCAGTTCGGCATCCAGTACATAGGTGTGCAGGTTGGCGATGGGTCGGCCAATGGGCACCGCATCCTGGCCTTCTTCGAGGCAGGTCCAGTGGGTTACGTCGATGGCGGCCTCGGTTGGCCCATACAGGTTGTAAAGGCCGGCGTTGGGCAGCAGCGCGAGGGTTTGCCGTTGCAGTTCCACGGGCAAGGCTTCGCCGCTACAGATAATCCGTTTCAGGTTCTGGGATTGCACCGCCAGTTCGTCGGCGACAAAGGCCTGCAGCATCGAGGGCACAAAGTGCAGCGTGGTGATGCCCTCGCGGGTAATAAGCTCCACCAGTTTTGCCGGGTCGCGGTGATCGCCCACACCGGCAACCACCAGCCGCGAGCCAACCATCAGCGGCCAGAAAAACTCCCACACCGAGACGTCGAAACTGAACGGTGTTTTTTGCAAAACGCTGTCGCTGGCGTTCAGCCCATAGGCTTCCTGCATCCAGGCCAGACGGTTGTACAACGCCACATGGCGGTTGCCGGCGCCTTTGGGTTTGCCGGTAGAGCCGGAGGTGTAAATCACGTACGCGAGGTTTTCCGGATGCAGGGTTACATCCAGGTTTTCGCGTGCCTGGCTTGCCCATGCGCCGGGCTCATCCAGCGTCAGACAGCTCAGCCCGGCGGGAACCGGCAACGCTTCCAGCAGGTGCGATTGCGTCAGCAACAAGGCGATGCCGCTGTCTTCGAACATGTAGGCCAGACGGTCCTGCGGATACTCCGGATCCAGCGGCACATAAGCCCCGCCCGCTTTAAGAATGGCCAGCAAGCCGACCACCATTTCCACGCTGCGCTCGGCGGCGATACCCACCAGTACATCGGCACCCACGCCAAGGGTTTGCAGATGCCGGGCCAGACGATTCGCCGCCTCGTTCAGTTGCCCATAGCTCAACGCTGTGGCGCCAAACACCAGCGCGGGCGCGTGCGGCTGGCGCATCACTTGCGCTTCGAACAGCCGGTGCACAAACGGTGCATCCGGATAGCGCCGCTGCGTCTGGTTCCAGCCGATCAGCGCCTGCTCACGCTCCTGCTCGCTGAGCATCGGCAGTTCGCCCAAGCGCGCATCCGGCGCGGCGACGATGGCGTGCAGCAGGTTCTGCCAGTGCTGCGCCATCCGTTGAATACGCGGCGCGGCAAACAGGTCGGTGGCGTAGATAAAATCGGCGCTAATGCCGCCAGGGTGCTCGGTGCAATCCAGACTCAGGTCAAATTGCGCGGTCGGCATCGCCCATTGCACCTGGCTTATTTGCAAGCCCGGCAGGTGCATGCCCTCGCCCGCTGCGGCGCTTACCTGGTGGTTGAACAGCACTTGGAACAGCGGGCTGTGGCTGAGGCTGCGTTCGGGTTGCAGGGCGTCGACCAGTTGTTCGAAGGGCAGGTCCTGATGGGCTTGGGCGTCTACGGCCGTTTGCCGCACGCGCTTGAGCAGGTCGCGGAAGGAGGCCTGGTTGCCGACGGTTGCGCTCAACACCTGGGTGTTAACGAAAAAGCCCAGCAGCCGCTCGGTTTCGCCCCGGTTGCGGTTGGCCGAGGGCACGCCAACGCGAATCTGCGTTCGCCCGCTGTAGCGCTGCAACAGCAACTGGAACGACGCCAGCAGCGCCATAAACGGCGTGCAGCCTTCGCGCTGCGCCAGTTGCTTGATGGCTGCGGCCAGGGCAAACGGCAGGTCCACGCTCAGGCGCGCGCCCTGCCCGGAGCGCTGCGCCGGGCGCGGCCAGTCGCCGGGCAATTCCAGCAGGGTTTCGCCACCGGCCAATTGTTCGCGCCAGTACGCCAGTTGCCGCGCGCCCTCGCCGGCTTCCATCCACTGGCGCTGCCAGGCGGCGTAGTCGGCGTATTGAATCGGCAGCGGTGGCAGCGCGTCTTCAATGCCCAGGCGACGGTTCTGGTACAGGCCGATCAGCTCTTGCACCATCAATTCCATGGACCAGGCATCGGACACGATGTGGTGCTGCACGATCAGCAACACCGCGTCGTCGTCGGCGATTTGTAACAGCTGCACGCGCAGCAGCGGCCCGTGCTCCAGATCAAACGGCCGCTGCGCCTCGCGGCTGATTGCTTCGGTGATGGCCGGCAGTGCCGCGCCGGGCATGGGGACGCGTTCAATCGCCACCGCCGCCGCTGGTTGGATGCGTTGCTGCGGCTGGCCGTCGCGCAGCTCGAACGTCGTGCGCAAGGTGTGGTGACGTGCCACCAGTGCATCGAAGGCATGTTGCAGGGCGGCGAGGTCCAGCGCGCCTTGCAGGCGAATGGCGGTGGGCATGTGGTACGCGCTGGTGTCCGGCTGCAGTTACCAGAGAAACCACTGGCGTTGCTGGGCGTAACTCAACGGCAAGGCATCGCGCTCGCAGGCCGGCACGATGGGCAAGCGGCCGACGTTAACGCCCTTCTCCGTCAGTTTCTGAAACAGTTCACGGCGCTTGGCAAAGCCCAGCCCTTTGATGCGGTCGACCAGTGCTTGCGTGTGTGCCGAGGGCTGCTTGAGCATTACGCCTCCTCCAGTTCGTCGAGGGTGGCGAAGATGGCGTCGTAGTCGTCTTCGACGCTGCCGTGCTCCCTGCTCTTTTCAATGGACGCGGCCAGTTCGGCCACGCTGCTGGCGCGGTAGAAATCCTGCATGGGCAGGTCGACGCCGAGGGTGTTTTTCAGCCGGGAAATCACCCGAACCAGCAACAGCGAATGGCCGCCGAGTTCGAAGAAGTTGTCGTGCCGGCCAACGCGCTCAACATCGAGTAATTCTTGCCAGACCGCCGCCAGCTGCATTTCCAGCTCGCCCTCGGGGGCGACGAAATCGCCATACACGGCCTGGCTTTCAATTGCCGCCAGCACCTTGCGGTCCAGCTTGCCGTTGGCGTTCAGCGGCATGGCCTCGAGCACCACCCATTGCTGCGGCACCATGTAGTCCGGCAGCTGGCGCTTGAGCGCCGCCTTCAGGCGATCACGCAACGCGCGTTGAAGCGCCTCGTCGGCGCAGGGCTCGTTGGTGGTGACGTGCGCCACTAGATGCCGGCCGCTGGCTTGATCCTGGGCGAGCACGACGCACTCGCGCACCGCGGGCTGCTCGCTCAGGCGCGCTTCGATTTCGCCGAGTTCAATGCGCAAGCCGCGAATTTTCACCTGGTGGTCGCGGCGGCCGACGTACTCCAATACGCCATCGACGCGGCGCCGCGCCAGGTCGCCGGTGCGGTACAAACGCTGGCCCGGCGTGCTGGCGTAAGGGTCCGGCACAAAGGCCAGGGCGGTACGAACCGGGTCGCCGACATACCCGCGCCCCACCCCCGTGCCGCTCACGCACAACTCGCCCACGGCACGCACGCCCACCAGCTGCAACTGGGCATCGAGCACGTGCAGTGTGTTGTTGTCGGTGGGCACACCAATGGGCAGGTAACTGCTCGCCGTGTGCGCCTCGGTAATAGGCGTGAGCGAGACATCGTCCGAGCACTCGGCCGGGCCGTAGGCGTTAATCAGCGGAATGTTTGGGTAGCGCTGCAACCAGCGCCGCGCCAGTTCCGGCGGCATCGCCTCGCCGGTGGTCAGCAGCCAGCGCAGGTTGGGCAATGCAATCGCCTCGCCGTCCAACATGCCTTGAATCAGCGACGGCACGCTTTCCAGCACGCTGATGCCGGTGGCATTCACGTGCGCCAGCAGCGCCTGCGGATCGTGGGCGATGGCATCCGGCACAATTTCCACCCGCGCGCCGCACAGCGCGGCGGTCAAGAACTGCCACACGGAAATATCGAAACTCTGCGAGGCGGTTTGCGCGATCACATCGTCGTGGCTCAGGCGTAAATACGGCAGCTTGCTCAGCTGGTTATTGAGCATGCCGGCCTGCTCGACCATCACGCCCTTGGGTTGACCCGTGGAGCCGGAGGTGTAGATGACGTAAGCCAGGTGACGCGGGCCAATGAGTACGTCTGGCGCGCTGGCGTCGCCGGTCTGTTGCAGCTGTTCCCAGATCAACAATTGCGGGCGCTGGCTGGCGTCGACAGCGGCGAGCAGCGCCTGCAACGCCGGCACGCATTCGGCGGTGCACACCAGCACGGGCGCGCGGCTCAGGCTGAGGATGTGGCGCAAGCGTTCGGCCGGCAGGTGCGGGTCCAGCGGCAGGTAGCCGGCCGCCGCTTTCAGGGTGCCGACGATCATGCCCAACAGCGGCAGCCCGCGCTCGGCCAGCAACGCCACCGGTTGGTCCGGCTGCACGCCCGCGCGCAGCAGCGACTGGGCCATGCGATTGGCGGCAGTATCCAGTTCGCGGTACTGCCATTGCTCACCGTCGCAGCGGGCAGCCACTCGGTTCGCATGTTGGTGCGCTTGCTGCTCGAACAGCGTCGCGTAGCCGTGCTGCAACGGGTAGTCGCGGGCGGTCTGGTTGAAATCGTCGAGCAACTGCTGGCGTTGTTCAGGGGCCAACAACGGCAACGCGTCGAAACGCTGTTGCGGCTGCTCCGCCAGTTGCAGCAGCAGGAAGGTGAAATCGGCCAACAGTTGCTCGACGGTGCTGCGCTCGAACCAGCGTTGGTCGTAGGACAAATGCAGGCCGAGTGCCGGACCGGGGTAGATCACCACGGTCATCGGGTAGTTGGTGTGGGTGCGGCCGGAGTCCGAGCTGACATTAAGGCTTTGCGCCTGCTCCATTACGCCGTCTTCAACGGGCGCGTTTTCAAATACAAACAGGCTGTCGAACAGCGGCTGGCCCTTGCCGATTTCGCTGCACGCTTGAATGTCCACCAAGGGCAAATGTTCGTGCTCGCGCAGGCGCAGGTTGAGGGCGAACAGCGCTTGCAGCCATTCGCCAACGCTTGTCGCACTGCCGGCCTCGGGCAAGTGCACACGCAGGGCGATGCTGTTGATAAAGAGGCCAACAGTGCGCTGCATGTCCGGCATATCGACCGGGCGACCGGCAACCGTCACACCAAACAGCACGTCGCGCTCGCCGCTGTAGCGGTGCAGCACCAAGGCCCACGCCGCCTGCACCAAGGTGTTGACGGTCAGTTGCAGACGCTGCGCGGTGGCTTGCAACTGCTGGGTCTGTTCGCGGCTCAGCTGGGTTTGCACGTCGCCAATCAACGAATGCCCGGCCTCACGCAGCGGCTGACGGTCGAATGGCAGGCCCGTGGGTTGCTCGAAGCCGGCAAGTTGTTCGCGCCAGAAGCGTTCCGAGGCCGGGCGATCTTGCTGCTGCAGCCAGGCGATAAAGTCGCCGTAGCGCGAAGCCGGCGGCAAGGCGGCGCTGCGGTTTTGCGCCAGCGCCGCGTACTCGGCGAAGAACTCGTCCATCAGCAGCGAACGGCACCAGGCGTCGATCAGAATGTGGTGATTGCTCAGCACAAAACCGAAACGCTGGTCGCTCAACTGGATCAGGCGCAGGCGAAAAGGCACGGCGTTTTGCAGGTCGAAGCCGGCACCACGTTCGTCCGCCAGCATGGCGAACAGCTTGCCTTCGTGCTCGTGGGCCGGCACCTGGCGCCAGTCGTGAATCTGCACATCCGGCGTGGCCACGCGCTGCACCACTTGCACCATGCGCTCGCCCACGTTCCAGGAAAACCGTGTGCGCAGCGCGTCGTGACGCTGGGCCACGGCTTGCCAGGCGCGGCGGAAACGCTCGGGGTCGATGGCGCTGTCGACGGTGTAGCAGTACTGCATCATGTAAATGCCGGAGCCGGGCTCCAGCAAGGTGTGCATCAGCAAGCCTTCCTGCATCGGCGACAGCGGGTAAATGGCCTCGACCTGGCGCAGGTCGAACGGCAGTTGCTGCAACTGCTGCTGCGTGAACCCGGCCAGGGGGAAATCGCTGGGCGTGGCGCCGCCTGCTCTATCGCTCAGGCAATGGCTGATTACCGCGCGCAGTTCTTGGCCATACCGCTCGGCGAGCGCGGCGATGTCGGCTTCGGCGAACATCGCGCGGCTGAAGGTGAAGCCCAGTTCCAGCTCACCGTTCAGCACCTGGCCGTTGATGCTCAGCCAGTTGCCGAGGCGGTTGTTCGGGCTCTGCAACGCACCGATGGCTTCGGCAGCCGGCGCAAACAGGCCGTCGGCGGCCAGGCTCTGGTCGAACTGACCGAGGTAATTGAACGTCACGCGCGGCTGCGGCAATGCCGCGAGTGCGGCTTGCTGGGCGGGCGTGCCGAGGTAGCGCAGCGCGCCAAAGCCGATGCCGTTGTCTGGCACGGCGCGCAGCTGTTCTTTGATGGTCTGAATCGACTCGGCCAGCTCGGCGGCCGGGCTCAGCGCCAGGGGAAACAAGCTGGTAAACCAGCCGACACTGCGCGACAGGTCGATGTCCTCGAACAGCGCTTCGCGGCCGTGGCCTTCGAGCTGAATCAAGGCGCTGGGCTGGCCGGTCCAGTGGCACAAGGTGCGCGCCAGTGCCGTCAGCAGCAAATCGTTTACCTGGGTGCGGTAGGCGGCGGGCGCTTGTTGCAGCAGTTGCCGCGTGTGCTCGGCACTCAGGCGGCAATACAGGCCGTGGCTGTGTTCCAGGTTCAGGCTGGCGCCGGCACGGGCGGCCGGCAACTCGGCGCTGATGCGCTGCAACGCGTGCTGCCAGTGAGTGACCGAAGCCGCGCCTTGTTGCTGGGTCCATTGCGCCAGGCGCTCGGCCCAGCGCTGTTGGCTCGGCGCCGGGTCAAGCGTTTGCCCGGCGCACAGTGCGTGTAAATCTTCCAACAGCACGCGCCAAGACACGCCGTCCACGGCCAGATGATGGATCACCAACAACAGGCGCTGAGTGCCGTCGGCCAGGGTGAACAACACCGCGCGCAGCAGCGGACCCTGACTCAGGTTGAGGCTGCGTTGTGCCTGCTCGGCAATGGCGGTGAGTTCGCTGGCAGTGGCGACATCGCGCTGCCACAACACGTCGCTGTCGACCACCGATCGTGTGCGCGCCAGCCAGCGATCCTCGTGCTGATAGAAGCTGAAACGCAGCGCCTCGTGCTGTTGCAGCAAGGCGTTCAAGGCGCGCCCGAGTGTGTCGGCGCCCAGTGGCTGACGCAGGGTCAGCAGCACCGCCTGGTTGTAATGCTGTGGTTGTTCCAGGGCCATTTCGAAAAAGCGCTGCTGCACGGGCAGCAGGCGAATGTCAGCGCTGCTGGCGGCGGCTGCGACCGCTTTAGCCACCACCGGTTTAGCGACCTGCGCCAGTTGCGCCACGGTCTGCTTTTCAAACAGTTGGCGCGGCGTGAGCTTGAGGCCCTGGCGCTTGGCGCGGGCGATGATTTGCAGACTCAGAATCGAGTCGCCGCCCAGTTCGAAGAAGTTGTCGTGCACGCCCACCTGCGCGACTTTGAGCACGTCCTGCCAGATCGCCGCCAAGGTGCTTTCCACCTCATTACGCGGTGCCGCATAGGTGAGTTGCTGCACCTGCGGGCTGGGCAAGGCGCGGCGATCGAGCTTGCCGTTGGCAGTGAGCGGCAGGCGGTCCAGGGTGAGGATGTGGGCGGGAATCAGGTAGTCCGGCAACAGGGTTTGCAGCTGGTCCTTGATGGCCGCTGCCGACACATCGCCCACGCAATAGGCGACCAGTTGCAGCTGCTCTTGCACCGGCTGAGCCAGCACGGCAGCGTCGCTGATGCCGGGCAGTTGGCGCAGCGCTTTCGCCACTTCACCGGGCTCGACGCGGTAGCCGCGAATTTTCACCTGATCGTCGCTGCGGCCGAGGAAATGCAGCACGCCATCGGCGCTGCGGCGCACCCGGTCGCCACTGCGGTAAGCGCGTGAACCGGGCGCGCCAAAGGGGTCCGGCACAAAGCGTTCGGCGGTTAGCGCCGGCTGGCCCAGGTAGCCGTCGGCAACGTTGGCGCCGCCGATATACAGCTCGCCGGCCACCCGTTCTGGCAGCGGGTTCAGAAAAGCATCCAGCACCTGCACCTGAACGCCAGGCAACACGGCGCCGAGCGGTACGTTGCCTTCCAGCGGTTCTCCGGTTTGCTCATGGGTGAGCACGCCGACGGTGGTTTCGCTCGGGCCGTAGTGGTTGATAAAGCGGCACGCCGGCTTGAGCTGGCGCACCCGCTGATACAGCGCCTGCGAGCACGCCTCGCCGCCCACCAGCAACGCGTGGCTGGGCAATACATCGCTGGGGTTCGCCGCTTGCAGCAAACCGTTGAGGTGGCTGGGAACAATCTTCAGCACGGCGATGTGCTCAGCGGCCATATAGGCGGCAAAGCGATCCGGATCAAACCCCAGCTCCGGCTCCAGGACATGCAACGGCCGCCCGGAACACAGCGCGCCAAACACCAAGGTGTGGCCGAGGTCGGCAGCGATGGTGGAAACCAGCGCCATGCTCGCGCCGGCCGGCAAGGCCAGGCGTTCAAGCACGCCGTCGACATAGCTGGCGAGCGCGCCATGGGCAACCAACACGCCCTTGGGCTGGCCGGTTGAACCGGAGGTATGAATCACATACGCCGGACTGTTTGGCTGCAGCACCACCGGATATGGCGTGGCGTTCGCGGGCCATTGCGCCGGGGCATAAGTCAGTACGGCGCCGCCCAGTTGCTCGCGGCGCTCATCGTCAGCGGCGAGCACCACCAGCGCGGCGTTTGCGCGTTGCAGCATGGCCACTACACGCTCGGACGGCGCTTTCACATCCAGCGGCATATACACGGCGCCGGCTTTCAGCGTCGCCAGCAACGTCACCAGCCAGGGCATCGAACGCTCCAACAGCACCGCCACCGGCATGCCAGCGCGCACGCCACGGTGTTGCAGGTGGGCGGCCAATGCGTTGGCCTGAGCCTCCAGCTCGGCGTGGCTCAGGCGAAGGTCGCCGCACACCGCCGCCAACGCCTGCGGCTGCTCGGCCACCTGCTTATTCCAGCGCTCCAGCACGGACGGCAGCGCAGCGCGGCTAACCGGTGCGGTCGGCACCGGCGTGTTGATCAGACTGCACAGCGGCGCGTCCGGCTGGGCCAGTACCTGTTCGAACAACGCGCGCAGGCTGGCAATAAACCCGTCGATGCTGGCGGGCTGGTACAGGTCGCTGGCATAGGTCATTTCACCCAACACGGTGGCGCCGGTGTCGGTGATATCCAGCGCCAGATCAAAGTGCGTGCCGACTTTGTGCAGCGGGTATTCGCTAATGCTCAGCCCCGGCAGCTGCAAGGCTTCGCGGGTTTGCAGGCCGACGTTCTGATTGAATTTGGCCTGAAACAACGGGTTGTGCCCGAGGCTACGCTGCGGCTGCAACGCCTCGACCAGTTGCTCGAACGGCAATTGCTCATAGGCCTGGGCGGTCAGACTGGTTTCGCGAATCTGTGCGAGCAAACTGGTGAAGCTTTGGCGCCAGTCGATCCGGCAGCGCAGCACCTGCGTGTTGATAAAAAAGCCGATCAGGCCTTCCACTTCTTCCCGGCCGCGGTTGGCATTCGGCACGCCGATACGGATGTCGTGCTGGCCGCTGTGGCGCGCGAGGAATAAGCCGTAGCCGGCCAGGGCCAGCATAAACAGCGTGCTGCCCTGGCTGCGCGCCAGCGCCTGCATGCGTTGCGACAGCGATGGGCCAAAGTCGAAACGCACGGTGGCCCCGGCATAGCTTTGTACTGGCGGCCGGGGGAAATCAGGGGCTACGTCCAGCAGCGGATGCTCATCACCCAACTGCGCTCGCCAATACGCCAACTGCCGCTCGCCCTCGCCCGCCTCCAGCCAGCGCCGCTGCCACAGCGCGTAATCGGCGTATTGCACCGGCAATGCCGCGAGGCTGCTGGCGCCGTGCTGATACAGCTGCACAAACTCGCGCACCATCACGTCCATCGACCAACCGTCGGAGACGATGTGGTGCATGCACACCAGCAGCACGTGTTCGTCGCTGGCGAGGGTGATCAGGCTGGCGCGCAGCAGCGGGCCATTGAGCAAGTCGAACGACTGCGCGACGCCGGCTTCTACCAGCGCTTGAACCTGCGCTTCGCGCTGCTCGGCGGGCACTTGGCTCAGGTCGCTGCGCTGCACGACGAGGGGCTGCGCCGGCAGCACTTTTTGCTCGGCCTGCTCGCCCTCGAGATGAAACACCGTGCGCAAGGTTTCGTGGCGTTGCAGCAAACCATCAAACGCCGCTTGCAGCCGTTGTTCGTCCAGCGAACCTTGCAAGCGCAAGGCGGCGGCCATGTTGTAGGCCGCGCTGTGGGGTTCCATTTGCCAGAGAAACAGCAGGCGCTGCTGCGCGTACGACAGCGGCAAGTGCGGCTGCTGATGTCGGCTGGCGACGATGGGCAGCAGGCTGAAATCCTTGCCGTCTTGCTGCAATTTGGCGAGGAACTGGCGACGTTGTTCGAGCGACAACCCGATGAACTTTTCGGCGATGCGGGCGGTGGTGTTCGGGGTCATGCTCAAACCTCTTCCAGGGAATTCATAAACGCTTCCATCTCGTCCCAGTCCTGGGTGTTGTGCGGTTGCTGCGCGGCTAACTCGTCGGCCAAGTCAGCCAACAGCGGCCGTTCGAACAGGCTGCGCAGCGGCAGGCTGACGCCCAGTTCGCGCTTGATGCGCGCAACCACTTGCGCGGCCAATAGTGAATGGCCGCCGAGGTCGAAAAAGCTGTCGTCCAGACCGATACGCGGCACCTGCAACACCTCGCTCCAGATCGCCGCGAGGCTGATTTGCAGCTCGCTTTGCGGCGCGCGGTAGTGCCGCTGTAATTGGCTGGGGTCGGGTTCTGGCAAGGCGTTGCGGTCGAGCTTGCCGCTGGCGGTGAGCGGCATTTTGTCCAGCAACAGCCAGTGGCTCGGCACCATGTAATCCGGCAGCGCGGCTTGCAGGCGGGTGCGCAGTTGCTGGCGGAAGGCTTGCTGCGCGGCGGCATCGTTGAGGTCGATGTGTTCCGCTACCACATAGGCCACCAGCGTGGCGCCACTGCCCAGGTCGGGCGCGACCACCAGCGCCTCGCGCACGCCTTGGCACTGCTGCAGGCGCGCTTCGACTTCCCCCAACTCAATGCGGAAACCGCGAATTTTCACTTGGTGATCGACGCGGCCGATGTACTCCAGCGCGCCATCGGCACGGCAGCGCACGCGGTCGCCGCTGCGGTACAAGCGCTGGCCGGGCGTGAACGGGTCGGCGACAAAACGCTGCGCCGTCAGGGCTGGCTGGCCGTGATAACCCTGGGCCAAACCGGGGCCGCCGATATACAGCTCGCCGATGGCGCCCTGCGGACACAGGTTGAGGTCGGCGTCGAGCACATGCAGGCGCGTGCCAGGCAACGGTCGACCAATCGGAATGCCGCGCCAGCTCACCTGCTCGGCAGCCAGCCAGGTGCAGTCGTGGATGCTCGACACCACCGTGGCTTCGGTCGGCCCATAGGTATTGAGCAGCCGCACCGCACCCAGCCCGGCTTGCTGCGACAAGCGCAAACCGTCCACCGCCATGGCTTCGCCGCCGACGTGAATCTGGCGCAGATTGCCGAATGAACGGGCTGGGCCTTGGGCGAAATCCTTGACCAGCATGTGCCAATACGCGGCGGGCAAATCCGCCACGGTGACGCCGTGTTGCTGCACGGCGTGCAACCAGGTTTCGCTGTCCCACGGGCGTGAATCACGCAGCACCACGGCGGCGCCACGCAGTAACGCGGGGTAAAACTGCTCAACGAAGCCATCGAAACTGACCGTGGCAAATTGCAACACACGGTCCGTGGCCTGGAGTTCGCTGTAATCCGCCGCCAGTTGACTAAACCCGGCGAGCGCACCGTGGCTGACGGCCACGCCCTTGGGTTGGCCGGTGGAGCCGGAGGTGTAAATGACGTACGCGAGTTGCTGAGGATGAATCGGCAGATTGAGGTTTTCATCGTTGCCGCGTTGCTGCACAGCCACGCGGGTGACGCCGGGCAGTTCAAGCGCCTGCGGCTCATCGCTGAGTAGCCACTGCGCGCCGCTGGCCGCACAGACTTGCGCCAAGCGCTCGGTGTGGGTGCTGGAATCCAGCGGCACATAGGCGGCGCCGGTCTTCAGTACCGCCAGCAGCGCAACCGGCAAGCTCAGGTGACGCCCCGGCATAACGGCCACTAAGCCGCCGGCACCGACGCCCAACGCGCGCAAGTGCCGAGCCAAGCGGTTGGCGCTCTGATTCAGTTCGCGGTAGCTCAAGGTGGCTTGGCTGTACGCCAATTGCACCGCCAACGCGTGCGGCGTGCGTTCGGCTTGCTGTTCGAACAGCTGATGCACCGGTGTGTCGGCCGCCGGCATTTGCAGGTAGGCATTGTTGGCGTGCTGGCGTTGCACATCGGCGTCAGTCAGCAGCGGCATAGTGCCGATGGCGGCCTCGGGCGTTTGCGTCACGGCGCGCAGCAACTGGCACCAGTGCGCCGCCAGTTGCTCAATGGTCTGGGCCTCGAACAGGTCAGTGGCGTAGGTAAACGCCGCCAGCAGGTGCTCGCCCTCCTCGCGGGTTTCCAGCATCAGGTCACTGGCGGCTGCATGCTGACGGGCATTCGCCGCGCCCTGCTGCGCCTGCAACAGCGCCACCTGAAGGCCGCCAGTCAACTGCATGGCAGTGACATCGCTGACCAACGGCTGATGATTGAACATCACCTGAAACAGCGGGTTGTGGCTCTGGCTGCGCGACGGCTGCAGCGCCTCCAGCACGGCATCGAACGGCAGCTCCTGATGGGCTTGTGCAGCGGTGCTCGCCTGCTTCACCTGCGCCAGCAATTCGCTGAAGCGCAACGCGCCGCTGAGCTGGCTGCGCAGCACCTGGGTGTTGACGAAAAAGCCGATCAACCCTTCGCTTTCCCGGCGCGTGCGGTTGGCAATCAGGCCGCCGACGCGGATGTCTGTTTGCCCGCTGTAGCGATGCAGCAGCACGTTGAAACTGGCCAGCAGCACCACAAACAAACTCACGCCACTGCGCACGGCCAGCGCCCTGAGCGCTTGTTGCAGATCGGCATCCACACGCAGCTCCAAGCGCGCACCGGCATGGCTGGGTATGGCTGGGCGCGGGTGATCGGTGGGCAATTCCAGCAACGGATGTTCCTCGCCCAGGTGTTCGCGCCAGTAGTCCAACTGCCGCTCGCGCTCCCCGGCCGCCAACCAGCTGCGCTGCCACAACGCGTAGTCGCGGTACTGCACCGCAAGCGCGGGCAACTGCAAAGGCTGCCCGGTGGCGAAGGCGTCGTAACCGGCCATGAACTCCTGAATCAGAATGTTCATCGACCAACCGTCGGCGATGATGTGGTGCATGGTCAGCAGCAACACATGCTCCTCATCCGTCAGGCGCAACAGCTGCACCCGCAGCAACGGGCCGGTGCTCAGATCAAACGGCTGCGCCGCCTGCTGCGCGGCCCAGTGCTGGGTTTGTTGCTGTTTGGCGGCGGCATCCAGCGCGCTTAGATCGGTGAACTGCACGGTTAGCTCGGCGTGTTCCGCCACCTGCTGAAACGCCACGTCGCCGTGCTGAACGAAGGTGCTGCGCAGGCTCTCATGGCGCTGCACCAACGCCTGAAAACTGCGCTGCAAGGCGTCCCTGTTCAACGCGCCCAGCAACCGCACCGCACTGGGCAAGTTGTAGGCCGCGCTGTGCGGCTCTAGCTGCCAAAGGAACCACATGCGTTGTTGCGCATACGACAGAAAATCCCGCTCGGCGTGGCCTGGCATCGAGACGATGGGATAGCTGCTGAATTCGATTCGCTCATCGCGCAGCGCCGCCAAAAACAAACGGCGCTTTTCGGCGGGCAACTCAAGGAAACGGCGGGCCAGGGAAGATTCAATCGTGCTCATCAGTCGTCCAATCGAAAAGGCGAGCGGGGATTCCGCAATACCCAATGGACGAAAAATGGTGAGGGGGATTTAGGGGGAAGTTGGGGATCGCCGTTTCCAGGGAATCGCGGCTAAAGCCGCTCCTACAGGGACCACCCAAACCTGTGGGAGCGGCTTCAGCCGCGATGCTTTTGATCTACCGCTTGTGATCTGGCTTGTGATCTACCCGCCCCATTCATCGCAGGCCGAATGGAATCGACGCGTAGGGGGTTGAGCGGCCGGGAGCCGCGAAAGGCGTGTCGGGCCATGGATGGCCCTTATCGCGGGGACGCCTAGTCCGGCCCCCGGAGCGGCGATGGAATGAGGGAAGTCGGAGCGCAGCGTAGACCCAAGGTAGGGGCGAGCTTTTTTGCTTACTTTTTCAGCGACTGGAAAAAGTGAGTCGCGCGTAAGGCGCGAAACTAAACGTTCAGCACACGCGGTAATGAATACCGACGCACTTCACATCGGTGTACGGCTTGAGATTCTGGATCCCCGCCTGCGCGGGGATGACGGAGGTTTAGTTGAAATGCACGTAAGGCGCGAAAGCAAACGTTCAGCGCGCGCGGTAATGAATACCTGCGCACTTCACATCGGTGTACGGCTTGAGATTCTGGATCCCCGCGTGCGCGAGGATGACGGAGGTTTGGGTTGAAATTCGCGTAAGGCGCGAAAGCAAACGTTCAGCGCACTCGGTAATGAATACCGACGCACTTCACATCGGTGTACGGCGGGAAATACTGGCTCCCGAATCGTCGGACCGCCGCCTGCGCGAGGATGACGGAGGTTTTGGTTGATATGCGCGTAAGGCGCTAAAGCAAACGTTCAGCGCACGCGGTAATGAATACCTGCGCGCTTCACATCGGTGTACGGCTTGAGATTCTGGATCCCCGCGTGCGCGAGGATGACGGAGGTTTGGGTTGAAATTCGCGTAAGGCGCTAAAGCAAACGTTCAGCGCACGCGGT
Source organism: Pseudomonas sp. AC136 (assembly GCF_979258585.1). Taxonomy (NCBI): domain Bacteria; kingdom Pseudomonadati; phylum Pseudomonadota; class Gammaproteobacteria; order Pseudomonadales; family Pseudomonadaceae; genus Pseudomonas; species Pseudomonas sp. AC136. The sequence goes on along the minus strand of NZ_OZ409865.1, from coordinate 513,977 downwards.
AATGAATTCCTGCGCACTTCACATCGGTGTACGGCTGGAAATTCTGGATCCCCGCGTGCGCGAGGATGACGGAGGTTTGGGTTGATATTCGCGTAAGGCGCTAAAGCAAACGTTCAGCGCACGCGGTAATGAATTCCTGCGCACTTCACATCGGTGTACGGCTGGAAATTCTGGATCCCCGCGTGCGCGAGGATGACGGAGGTTTGGGTTGATATTCGCGTAAGGCGCGAAGGCCATGTTCAGCCTGACGGTGTTGACCGCCGCCTGCGCGAGGATGATCGAAACTCAGATCAGAATCGCGGCCCATAAAAAAACCCGGCCGAAGCCGGGTTTTTTTCATCAAGCCAGACTAATTACTTAGCCTGAGCCTCAACTTCCGCCTCAACGCGACGGTTTACAGCGCGACCTGCATCGGTAGCGTTATCCGCAACCGGCTTGGACTCGCCATAACCCACAGCATTCACGCGATCACCGCCTACGCCATACTGGTTAACCAGCACGTCACGAACGGCGTTGGCACGACGCTCAGACAGTTTTTGGTTGTAGGCATCAGTACCCACTGAGTCCGTGTGACCTTCGACAGTGGTCGAGGTGTCTGGGTATTGCTGCATGAAGTCAGCCAGGTTTTTGATGTCGCCGTAGCTTTCTTCTTTGACTTTCGATTTGTCGAAGTCGAATTTCACGTCCAGCTCAACACGCACCACTTCAGCCACTGCTGGGCAGCCGTCAGCGTCGACGGTCACGTTGGCAGCGGTGTCTGGGCACTTGTCGACGTTGTCGCACACGCCGTCGTTGTCGCTGTCGGTGCAGGTAGCAGGCGCTGCAGCAGCCGGAACCGGCTCAGCCGCTTTCTTGCCACCGCCGAAGTTCACACCGATACCGACGCTTGGCGCCCACTCGGTGTTGCCTTGGTCGATGTTGTACTGCGCTTCAACGCCGGCACGGGCGTAGAAGTTTTCAGTGAAATACAGCTTCGCCCCGCCGCCCAGGTTGGCGAAGGTGGAACGGTCGCGGCTGTTGCTTGCGTTCTGGTCGATGCTCTGGTCAGAGAAGCCAGCCGACAGGTACGGACGCACCATGTCGCCAGGGGCATTGAAGTGGTACAGGGCGTCCAGCGCAGCGTTAGCGCCTTTCACGTTGGTACCGCTGTCTGTACGGGCGTTATGAACTTCGTCGTAGCCCAGTCGCAGCTCTACGTCGTCGGTGAGGAAGTAGCCAATCGAGCCGCCGAACAGGTTGCCGTCATTATCAAAATCACGGGTGCTGTCGAAGTACTGTTTCTTGGCGAAGCCTTCAATCTCAACCGCACCTTGGCCTTGAGCCAACGCTTGGAAAGAGCTGGCGGCGATCAGCGAACCGATTACAACGCCTAAGGTGTTTTTCAATTTCATCCGTAAAGTCCCCATTCAGATTGTGCGCAGTTAAACCAATACAAATTCTCGACTAGGACAACGTAGTAGAAGAACACCACTGCCGCGAACCCTAGCCAAACAAATTTTTACAACTGGCCCTACGCCAGCCGTGGCCTCTAGCTTGCTCAACTGAGATATCGGCGAAATTCTTTCGGTTCAACAAATAAATTCAGGTTGGCCAAATTCGACCGTTTGGGCAGATTTCCGGCCGGCCGCGCAATCCAATCGCCGCACCTAAGCTAATAACCAAATAGTATTTATTTGTTATTTCTTAGAACCTTTATTCTCTGCGTCACCGGACCACCGGACCTCTCTTCCTTATTAGTCATTGTCCAGTGGTCCGCCCGCTCTTCTCAGCGCTGCGGAGCCCGTTGAGGAGTATAAAAATGAAAGCGCTCACCCCGCTCCGCCTGCTGGCGGTACTGTTGATCGCCGGCCTGAGCGTTTCTGCTCAGGCGCAAGACATCATCATCGGCTACCAAACCGGCATCGACCCCAGCAAAGTGCCGCAAGCCAATGGCGGTTATGAAAAAGCCATCGGCGAAAAACTCGATTGGCGTCGTTTTAACAGTGGCGCCGAAGTGGTCACCGCCATTGCCTCTGGCGATGTGCAGATCGGCAACCTCGGCTCCAGCCCGCTGGCCGCTGCAGCGACGCGGGGTCTGCCAATCGTGACCTTTGTGGTCGCCGCACAAATCAACTCGGCCGAAGCCTTGGTGGTGCGCAACGCCAGCGGTATTCAAAAGCCGGCGGACCTGGTGGGCAAAACCATCGCCACGCCGTTTGTCTCCACGTCGCACTACAGCCTGCTGGGCGCGCTGAAGCACTGGAACATCGACCCCACCAAGGTCAAGGTGGTCAACCTCAACCCGGCGCAAATCACCGCCGCGTGGAAGCGCGGCGACATCGACGGCGCGTTCGTTTGGTCGCCAGCGCTGGGCGAAATCAAGAAAGACGGCAAGGTGCTCACCGACGCCGCCGAAGTCGGCACCTGGGGCGCGCCCACCTTCGAGGTTTGGGTAGCGCGCAAGGATTTCGCCGAGAAACATCCTGAAGTGTTGGCCAAGTTCGCCAAGGTCAGCATCGACGCCTACACCGCCTACAACGCCAACAAGGCGGCGTGGACGGCCGATTCCGAGCAGGTGAAGGAAATCGCCCGCCTGACTGGCGCCAATGCTGCCGACGTGCCCGAGCTGCTGGCCGGTTCGACCTTCCCGGAAAGCGCCGAGCAGAAAACCCTGCTCAACGGCCAAACCGCCAAAGACATCGCCGCCACCGCCGTTTTCCTCAAAGAACAAGGCAAGGCCGATGGCGTGCTGGCCGATTACTCGCCGTATGTGAGCAGCCAGTTCGTGCAGTGAGTTCAGCGACTACCACGAACCTGTAGGAGAGGCTTCAGCCTCGATTCCTGAAAACGACAATCCAGGCACGCCTCCCCCACAGCGGCCCCATCACACAGAGAGACACCTCACATGGCCTTACTCCAACTGGAGCGCATCAGCGCACGGTATCCGGGCAATTCTGCCCCGGTGCTGGCCGACATTTCCCTGACCCTGGGCCCACAGCAATTGCTGGTGGCGCTCGGGCCGTCTGGCAGCGGCAAAACCTCGCTGCTTAATTTGATTGCCGGTTTCGTCGCGCCGAGCGGTGGCCGCATCACGCTTGATGCCGTGCCGGTGCATGGCCCGAGCGCCGAGCGCGGTGTGGTGTTTCAAGACGACGCCCTGCTGCCCTGGCAAAACGTGTTGGACAACGTCGCCTTCGGCCTGCAACTGGCGGGCGTGGCGCGACCGGCGCGGGAAGCCAAAGCGCGTGAAATGCTCGCACTGGTCGACCTTGCCGGGTTTGAGCAGCGCCAGGTTTGGCAGTTGTCGGGCGGACAGAAACAGCGCGTCGGCCTGGCTCGCGCCCTGGCCGCCGACCCACGGGTGTTGCTGATGGACGAGCCGTTCGGCGCGCTCGACGCCTTTACCCGCGAACAGATGCAAGAGCTGCTGCTGCAAGTGTGGCAACGCAGCGCCAAGCCGGTATTCCTGATTACCCACGACATCGAAGAAGCCGTGTTCCTGGCCACCGATCTGGTGCTGCTGGCGCCCAATCCGGGTCAGATCGTCGAGCGGCTGCAGCTGGATTTCGGCCAGCGCTATGCCGCCGGCGAACCGGCACGGGCGATCAAGTCGGACCCGCGTTTTATCGAAACCCGCGAGCACGTGCTGGCGCAGGTGTTTTCACAACGTTTGGCCGTTCAAGCGGAGGCCCGCGCATGAGCAGCTACGAAGCCAGCCTGAGCACCAGCAAAACCAGCCCCGCGCTGGATGTGTTGCCCCAGTCGAAACCGCAGCGCCCGGCGCTCACCACCCGCCTCATCAGCGTGCTGACCCTGGTCGCACTGCTGGCACTCTGGTGGGCTGTCACCGCCTTCGGCCTGATCGAACCGCTGTTCCTGCCGCCGCCTTCGGCCGTGCTGCAAAAGGGATGGCTGCTGGCGACCACCGGTTACATGGAATCGACGCTGTGGCAGCACTTGGGCGCAAGCCTCGGGCGTATTGGTTTGGGTCTGCTGATTGCGGTACTCACCGCCATTCCCGTGGGCATCGCCATCGGCCGCCACCGCATTGCCCAGGGCATTCTCGATCCGCTGATCGAGTTTTACCGCCCTATTCCACCGCTGGCTTATCTGCCGCTGATCGTTATCTGGTGCGGCATTGGCGAACTGTCGAAAGTGCTGCTGATTTACCTGGCGATTTTCGCCCCCATCGCCATTGCCACCGCCACCGGCGTGCGCACCGTCGACCCGGCCAAACTGCGCGCCGCGCAGTCGCTCGGCGCCACGCACGGGCAACTGATTCGCCACGTAATTTTGCCCAGCGCCCTGCCCGACATCCTTACCGGCGTGCGCATTGGCCTGGGTGTCGGTTGGTCGACGCTGGTGGCTGCCGAGCTGATCGCTGCCACCAGTGGCCTGGGTTTTATGGTGCAGTCGGCCGCGCAGTTTCTGGTTACCGACGTGGTGATCCTCGGCATTTTGGTAATCGCCATCATCGCCTTCGCCCTGGAAATGAGCCTGCGCGCCCTGCAACGCCGCCTCGTGCCCTGGCACGGCCAAAGCCACTGACGCGTCGGCTATGACCGACGCGCACCCGCCCTTGTGCGCACACCCTTTTTGCACCACCACTGCCATGTAAGAGAACGACCATGAGCCTGCACATCACCCCCTTGTGTTCCGCCCTGGGCGCCCAGGTTGAAGGCGTTACCCTCAGCGAGCCGCTGAGCGACGCCAACCGCCGCGCCATCGAGCAGGCGCTGCTCGACCATCAAGTGCTGTTCTTCCGTAACCAGCCCATCACACCGCAGCAGCAAGCCCGGTTTGCCGCGCAGTTTGGCGACCTGCACATTCACCCGATTTACCCCAATGTGCCGGAACAGCCTGAAGTGCTGATTCTCGACACCGCCGTGACCGACGTGCGCGACAACGCCATCTGGCACACCGACGTCACCTTCTTGCCGGAGCCTGCGATGGGCGCCGTGCTAAGCGCCAAGCTGCTGCCGGCCAAAGGCGGCGACACCTTGTGGGCCAGCGGCATTGCCGCGTATGACGCGCTGTCGGCGCCGCTGAAAAGTCTGCTTGATGGCCTGACCGCCACCCACGATTTCACCCGTTCGTTTCCGCTGGAGCGCTACGGCAGCACGCCGAAAGACTACGCACGCTGGGACGAAACCCGGCGCAAGCATCCACCGCAATCGCACCCCGTTGTGCGCACCCATCCGGCGAGCGGGCGCAAGGCGCTGTTTGTGAGTGAGGGCTTTACCAGCAAGATCAACGAACTCGAACCTGCCGAAAGCCAGGCCCTGCTCAACTTCCTGTTCGCCCACGCCACCAAGCCGGAATTTTTCGTGCGCTGGCGCTGGCAGGAAAACGACATCGCCTTTTGGGATAACCGCGTGACCCAGCACTACGCGGTCGATGATTACCGACCGCAACGGCGGGTGATGCAGCGCGCGACGATATTGGGCGACCGGCCGTTTTAGAGAGCGTCCAGGCTTGCCGCTTGCCGTTGATGCTCGTCCCAAGGCGCTGGGGTGGGAGAAAATGCCGTCCTGCCCAAACGCAAAAAAGCCCGCACTCGGCGGGCTTTTTCGTTGTGGCGATTAATCAGCCAGCAATTTTGCGATCCAGCGAGAACTTGCCGGCGCCTTCCACCAGCAGCGTGGCGCTGATAACGGCCAGAATCAGCGCGTATTCAAAGCCGTTGGTGGCCATAAAGAAGCCGTTGCCGATGTGCACCGCGAAAATGGCGACCAGCATGGCGATCACCAGCGACAGGGCCGCTGGGCGCACCAACAAACCGATTACCAGGGCCAAGCCACCAAAGAATTCGGCGCTGCCGGCCATCAGGGCCATCAGGTAGCCCGGGGTGATGCCGATGCTTTCCATCCACTGCCCGGTGCCGTCCAGGCCGTAGCCGCCGAAAAGGCCGAAGAGTTTTTGCGAACCGTGGGAAGCGAACGTCAGACCGGTGACGACGCGAAGAAGAGTGATGCCCAAACCTGCACGAGTGGCGAGTACGGTGTTGATCAGCTTGTTCATGGTGCGTTCCTTGTTGAGGCTAAGTAGGTGTTGGTGGCCGCATTCTAAACAATAAATTCGATACGAATAGCGGGATTTTTGCGTTAAACCTATCTATTTTGTAGATGTGTAAATTCTTGCAGCGAGAGTTTCAGGGTTCGCCAGCAAGCTGGCTCCTACGGGGGAACCGTGGGAACCCGTTATTTCTTGGTACTCGCCACTTTCGCTTTGGGGATTAGCTGCTCGCGCTCGCGGTCATACGCCAGGTAGTACTTGTTCACCGCGTTGACGTAGCTGACCACGCCCATGCCCACCTGCTCCATGGCGATCCGTTCCACTTGGAAGAACCACTGGTTGGGGTTCAGGCCACGTCGTTTGGCTTCAGCGCGAAAGCCCTGCACGCGCTGCGGGCCTAGGTTGTAGGCGGCGAGCACGAAGGCCATGCGCTCGCGCTCGTTGATTTGCGCGCTGCTGAAGAAGTTGCGGCGAATGCGCGCCAGGTACTTGGCGCTGGCCTGCACGTTGCCCTCCAGACCTTTTACATCGCTGATGCCAACGCTGCGCGCGGCCGCCGGGGTGATTTGCATCAAGCCGGTAGCACCGCCGCTGCCGCGAGCCGCTGGGTTGAGTGTTGATTCCTTGAACGCCAACGCGGCGAGGGCCAGCCAGTCGATGTCCTGCTCGTTGCCGTAGCGCTGCAGCACCGGGCGCACTTTCTCCAGGCGCTGCCGGTCGCTGCGCGCCAGCGGGTCATGGACTTTATAGATGCGGCGGTAAATGCGCTGGAAGGCGACGTCCTGGTCAGTGGGCGTGCTGTAACCGCTGAGAAACCGGTCGATGGCGGCCCGCAGCATGGGCGCGTCGGGCCGCACGAACCAATTGATATCGCCCTGCTCGCTGAGCACCAGTTGCCGATCGATGCGCAACTTGGGCATGACTTTAAGCCAGCGCTCGGCGATCGGCAGTTCGACGGCGGTGTACGGGAAAATTCCGGCCTCGACCATTTCCAGCACATCTTCGACGGCCAGGCTGGGGTCGACCCATTCAACGCTGATGGGCGCCAATTTGCGCAACGCCAATTGCTGGTTGACGGTTTCCAACGCCTCCGCCGCCGCGCTACCCGCCGGCAATGCCAAGCTGCGGCCCGCCAGTTGGTCAAGGCGCTGATAGCGTTTGCTGCCTTGGCGAGCAACGAGCACCAGCGGCACTTGGGCGCGAATCGCCACGCTCGGGCTGACGTCCTGGCCGCTGCGGGCGTTAAGCAATTCGCCGGGCACTACCAAATCGCCCTCGCCACGCTGCAAGGCGCCGAGCAGTTGGTCTTTGGCTTTGGGGATGATTTTCAGCGTCAGCGGACGGCCGTCGCGGGCATTGCGGTTGAGGTACTGCTCGAAGGCACGCAGACGGTGGTATTCAAGGCCGATGGCTTGGCCTTTTACTTCGCCGGAGCTATTACGGCTCTGGTTGACCAGCACGCGTAATACGCCGCTGCTGCGAATTTTGCTGAGGTCGCGCACCTGGCTCGGATGCTGCCAGCCTTCCTGCGGCCCGGCCAAACGCGCAGCCGCCGGCAGGGGCAGCAGCACCAGGCACAGTAGAAGCAGCAACGCTCGGGTCATTCAGTCTCCAGATGCCACGCCGGTCAGCGGACGTGGTCACCATCAATATCGGCCGCCTAACAGTGACGGCACCGGGGCGGGTTCCCCGGCAAGGGGCGCGGAGGGTCGCACAGCGCTCGGCAGGACGCCAGCCTAAGCGTGTATCAACTTTAACAAGCGCTCATAAGCAGCTGTATTTTATAGCTTTATAGATGTTCGTGGGGAGATGGTAAGCTGCACCGCTCCGCAGTGAGGTAGCACGATGCAACTCATCGACATTGGCGTCAATCTGACCCACGACAGCTTTGCCCAGAACTATGAAGCAGTGCTCGCCCGCGCCTATGAGGCCGGTGTATGCCAATTGCTGCTCACCGGCACCAGTCTGGAAGGCAGCGAAAAAGCCCTGGACCTGTGCCGCCGCGCCGACGAAACCGGCGCGCGGTTGTTCAGCACAGCGGGCGTCCACCCTCATGACGCCAGCAGTTGGACCGGCGCGACGGCCGCCCAACTGCGCTCGCTATTAAAGGAAGACCGCGTCCGCGCCGTTGGCGAATGCGGGTTGGATTTTAACCGCGACTTCTCGCCTCGTCCGTTGCAGGAAAAAGCGCTGGAAGAGCAGCTGGCGCTGGCCGTGGAATTGAAGATGCCGGTGTTCCTACATGAGCGCGACGCCAACCAGCGGCTGCTGGAGATACTGCGCGATTACCGCGACCAGTTGCCCGCAGCTGTGGTGCATTGCTTCACCGGCGAAAAGCGCGCGCTGTTCAGTTACCTAGATTTGGACCTGCACATCGGCATCACCGGCTGGATTTGCGACGAACGCCGCGGCACCCATCTGCATCCACTGGTGAAGGAAATTCCGGTCGGCCGCCTGATGCTGGAAAGCGACGCGCCTTACCTGTTGCCGCGCACATTGCGCCCCAAACCGAAGAACGGCCGCAACGAGCCGGCGTATTTGCCTGAGGTTTTGAAAGAAGTGGCAACGCATCGGCAGGAAACGCCGGCGTATCTGGCAGCGCATACCACTGACTGCGCGCGGGCGTTTTTTCGATTGCCCGTGGTTGAGGCGCGCGAGGAGTAGCCATCTAAACCGCGCCACGTGGGAAATCATCGCGGCTGAAGCCGCTCCCACAGGTTGGGCGCTCGGCGGGGGCGGCTTCGCGTTTTACCGTTCCCGCATCCTCAATTCCCCGCTACTGATCATCCAGTGCGTAAACGCCGCCAGCGACACCTGATAACTGCACACCACCAGCGCACTCGCCCCCGGCCGGTAATTTTCGAAGTAGCAGTTGAGCACCAGGGCGCGCCCATCCTCGGAAACGCTCAAGCCCTCCTCGCGGTAGTGCAATTCGCCGTCATGGCGTTCTATGTCTTGGCGCACCACGAGCACCGGTTGCGGGGCACTAGCCATGGCTTACTCCAGTTCGCAGCCGCGATAGCGCTCGGCCGCGTTCACAGCGCCTAATTTTCCTTCCGCTACCAACCGCGCCCGGGCAGCGGCGGTGTAGTCGCGCAAGGCGCTGTAGTAGTCGGGCCCGGTTTCCAGTTGATCGGTGAGCGGCAGCGCTTCGGCGCGGCCATCTACGGTGGAGCCAACTGTGTAGATGGTGCCGATGGTGGCCACGGTGTCGCTGTTATCGCCGAACGGGGAAAACAGGAAGTTGGCCACCCGCCCGACGCTGTCGCGACTGTTGGCCGAACCCAGCAGTGGCCATTCCAGCACCGGACCGTCACCAATGCCCCACACGCCAAAAGTCTGGCCGAAATCAGCCTTGTGATGCACCAACCCCATGCGCCCGGCTGTGTCGAACAGACCCGCCACGCCCAACAGCGTGTTTATGGTGAACCGCCCCACGGTGTTCATGGCCCGCTGGCCGTTGCCTTGCAGCACGTCGTTCACGAATACCTTGGGCTCGGCAAAGTTCGCGGCGAAGTTATGCACGCCGTCTTGCACCGGCTGCGGCAGTTTGGCGTAGCCACGGGCCACCGGCTGCAGCACGTATTCGTCGGCCACGCGGTTGAACCCGAACACGCTGCGGTTGACCGGCTCTAGCGGGTCGCGCAGTTCATAACCAATCGCCGCGCAATCAACCTCACGCTCCGAATGACTGCACCCCACCAGTGGCGCCAGCACCGCACATACGCCCAGAAGCTGAACCGCTTTTACTGCCGACATAACGCTCTCCTTTGACTGAATGCCGGCGAGCTTGGCGGGTGGTTTTTGCGCGAAGATGTCTGCTTGATGGCGGCGCGGCAGCAATGTTGCACGATTGAAATATATGACCGGTCGGGGCAAATGGTTTTAGATGGCGGCCTGCCCCACCACCGGAACCGACCACCTGTGAACCGACTGCTGATCGTGGACGACGACGTCGAAATCCTGGCCTTGCTGAAGAAGTTTTTCGTTCAGCACTCATACGAGGTGGCGGTCGCCACCGATGGCGACGCCATGTGGGCCGCCATCGCCCGGCAGCGTCCGGATGTGATTGTGCTCGACGTCATGCTGCCCGGTCAGAGCGGCCTGAGCCTGTGCCAGCGGCTGCACAGCGAGTGGCGGATTCCGGTGATCATGCTCACGGCGATGGCCGAACTGAGCGACCGCATCATCGGCCTGGAGTTGGGCGCCGATGACTACCTGAGCAAGCCCTTCGATGCCCGCGAGCTACTGGCCCGGGTACGTGCGGTGCAACGCCGCGCGGGCGAGGCGCCCAAACCCCTCACCGACAATGAACGACCAGTGGTGATATTTGCCGATTGGCAACTGGACGTTACCCGCCGCGAATTGCGCTCGCCCGACGGCGTGATGATTCCGCTGTCGGCCGGCGAATTCGAGTTGCTGCTGGTATTCGTCGAGCACCCCGGGCGCATTTTGAGCCGCGAACAGTTGCTCGACCTGTGCCACGGTCACGCCCATGACGCGTTCGACCGCAGCATTGATGTGCAAGTAAGCCGCCTGCGCCGCAAGATCGAGCCCGACAGCAAACGGCCGGACATCATTCGCACCGTGCGCAACGGCGGCTATCAATTCAGCCCTAACGTCAGCCGTCGATGAACTTGCCGCGCCGCCCCACCGACACCATCGCCCGCTGGATCGCCCTGACCATCGCCTTGGCAATGGCCGCTGCGCTCGTGCTGAATCTGGTGTTTACCCAATTGGCTGGCGTTTGGGCCAAGCCGGCGCTGCCCCAGAGCGGACTGTTGGAGAAGATCGCGCTCAGCGCACGCATCATCGAAGCCGCGCCTGCTGACATGCGGCTGGAATTGGCCCGCGCCAGCGGTGAGGCGAACTTTGTCGTCAACTGGTTTAGCGAGCGCAAACAAATCGACCTGCCGGCCACGGTGGACGACTACGAAGAAGGTGACGCGCTGTTGCACGAGCTGCTCGGCCCTGCAGCCATCAGCGTTGAAGGTTACAGTCCAGACGACTGGCCAGCGCCCAATCGAGACCGGCCTTACGTGCTGGTGATGCAATTGCGCGATCACAGCTGGCTGACCTTTACCGCGCCAGATCGCAGCTGGGGTCTGGACCCGGCCGTGCGCCTGGCGATTATTGTCAGCCTTGGCTTGATCGCCATCATCGCCGTCGCCTGGTTCGCCACCCGCCAACTGGCCTTGCCGCTGCAACAATTTGCCAACGCGGCGCGGCGCTTTGGCAGTGATTTTCGGGCTCCGCCTATCGAGCCAATCGGGCCGCAGGAAATTCGCCAGGCGATTCTCGCGTTTAACGCCATGCAGGCGCAGATCCAACACTTCGTGGCAGATCGCTCGCAGATGTTGGCGGCTATTTCCCACGACCTTCGCGCCCCGCTCACCCGCATGCGCCTGCGCGGCGAGTTCATTGAGGACAGCGAGCAGCAGCGCAAACTGTTCCGCGACGTGGACGAGATGCAAAGCATGATCAACGCCGCGCTCGACTTCTTCCGCGACGATGCGCGGCTGGAAGTGGCCACGCCGTTCGACCTGGCCGAATTGCTGCAAACCTTGCGCGACGACTACCGCGACCAGGCCATTGAACTGCCTTTTAGCGGTCCGTCGAAGCTGGTGTACACCGGGCGTCCGGTGGGGCTGAAGCGAGTGATGACCAACCTGGTGGACAACGCCCTCAAATACGCGCACTCGCCTGCGCTATCGCTGTGCACAACGGATGCCGGCATTGAAATTGAGGTTAACGACAGAGGTCCCGGCATTCCGGAACATGCGTTGCAGCAGGTATTTGAGCCCTTTTTCCGCCTGGACAGTTCAAGGAATCCCAACTCTGCTGGGGTCGGCCTAGGCCTTTCGGCGGCACGAGCCATCGTGCGCGAACACGGCGGCGAGTTACAGCTGGTCAACCGCGCCGACGGTGGGCTGTCGGCGCGGCTCTGGCTGCCGTGGAATGGATGAACTCAGTTGGCCGGCACCGTGTGCACTTCAATTTGCAAGCGCAAGGCGGTTCGCAGCGCATTGAAGATCGCGGCCAGGTTATCCATGTTGGGATTGCCGGTGGGCGACAACATGCGGTGCAGGCTTTTGCTCGGCTTTTGCGTTTCAACCGAGAGCTGTTCGAAGCCGATGGTGGCGTTCACTAGATCGCGCAGCACCAGGCGCGCAACGTCGGGTTCGCCATTAAGGAAAAGTGTGGCGGCTTCGTGAAGCAGAGATTGGGCGAACGCCGGTTCGCGCTCAACGCGGTCGACGATGGTTTGTTTGAAATCGCGGGTTAGCGCCATGGTGGCGTCTCCTCTATGCCGGCTCCGCTGGCAATCAGCTCGGCTTTACGTGCTTTGTATTCTGCGAACAGCGCTTGTGCCTTGTGGATGTCGGCGGGCTGAGTGGCTTTGGTGCCGCCGCCGAACAAGACGATCAACGTGTCGCGTTCCTTTGCCAGATAAATGCGATAACCCGGCCCCCAATCGATTCGGTACTCGCCAATACCGCTGAACCACTTGATGGCCGACGTATTGCCCAACTCCATTCGAACCAGCGCGATGGAAACCTTCGTAGCGGCCTGAATAGACAGCGAATCGAACCATCGTTTGTAAGGGCTGGACTCATCCTTGCGTAAATACTCAACGACTCTTGGCATGCGGATAGTAACCTATGTGTTACTTCATGGTAAAGCTGATAATCCATTTATCAGCCGAACCAGCATGCCAAGCGCTGCGCGGCTTGCCCGCAGGACTCATTGGAGTTGGGTTTGGGAAGGATCTTGCTAAAGAAGGAGTAATGGCGGCTCGCGCCTAGGCCCGCGCGAAGCATTTCGCGTTTTTCTGAAAGCGCCCGACCGATCGCGGTCGAGCACGGCTTTCTACGCAAGGATCACGTGCCCGCTTTCGCCGCGATGACGGCGCATTGTGGCAAACAGCGTGATTGAGCTTTTTCGCCCCCTACCACGCCCCACTAATCTGCTCCGTCAACGGCATCTGCTCGCCCAGCTTAAAGCTGCGCACACCGATGCTGGCTTTCTGCGGGCAGTAGACGGCGCGGCAATTGTCGCCGAGGTCTTCGGCAACCAAACGATCGGCTTGGGCGGAAATACGCAGCACGCATTGGCTGGTGCTTTCCTGATAGCTGTAAACCCCAGGGCTCTGTTTTTTGGCGACGCCGCGTATGCGGCAGGTGAGGTCGTCGCGCCCGGCGGCGGTCAGCGCGAATTTCAGCGTGCCGTCGAGCAGGTTGATTACTTCGATGGTGTCTTGGCCGTTGACCCGTCGACCGTCGGGTATTTCCAGCCAATCAGCGTTTGCGGGCAGTACAGCAATAAGCAGAAGCAGCGAAACCACACACTTGGAGTACATGGCAGAGATTCCTTAAGCCAGGGCGGGAGCCTGGCAATGTGCGCGTTTGTCGGCGGTATAACGCAGAACGCCGACGCCCCATAAGTGGTGGCGTCGGCGCAGTGGTTAGACAGCTCGGTATTATTTTGTTTTTTTCGCGCTGGCTGCGTGAAGTGCAGTCAGTTGGTCCGAAGCGGACTGCAACCTGGCCTTGATTGCCAGCAGTTCATCCTGACGTTCAACAATCACTCGCTTCGCCGGGCAACGGCCGGTAAGACCGCGCAGCAACATGATGCTGCCCAAGGCAGCGCGCACACTGCCTATCACGCCCCCGCGGCGCAGGCCGGTGCCAACCATGGCGGCACCGCTGGTAATGCACATTGCGCGTTCCCAGCCATGAACATTTTGCGGGTGGGCCTCAAGCTCGCGGGCCAACGCTTCAAAAGCGACCATAACCTTCTCCTTGTTTTCGTTCGGTGGCCGTAACGACAGTTCGTCACGCCCTACACAACCGACCGGTTCCGATGGCAAGCGTTCACTGTTTGCGGTTTTGTGACTGTCAGGCGTAGCGCGCGTCTTGCGGTTGCGGCAGCTCGGGGTTTTCGCCCGGTTCGCCACGGGGCAGTTCTGGCGGCACGTCATCGGGCACTTCTGGCGGGGTTTCGTCCGGCACCTGGGCGTACAACTCTGGCAGGCGCACCACAAACTCTTCGCCAGCCAGGCGGTCGCTAAAGAAACTTTCCAATACTTTTGTCGATGCGTTCATGGTCGCCTCCTGCTTTAAACGACGGGTTTAAGACGGGTTAGAAAGAAATACGACGGCGGTTGAACAGGGTCTGCATGGCGCGCAGGCTCAGTTCCTGACCGCTGTAGGTCGGCAGCTTGTGCGCGGTGCAGTGAGCGCTGGTGCCGCTCAACGCGTTATCGCGGATCAGCACTTCGCGTTTGATGCTCAGAATCTCGTCGTTGGCAGCGGCTTGGCTGTAAACGGTTTTTCCGGCGATCACTTTGATCAGCGCTTCGTTATTGGCGCTTTTCAGGGCCAGCACAAAGGTGCCGTCCGGGCGTGGTTGCAACGACACGTCATGGCTTGGGAAGGCAGATACATAAAGATCGGTAAGAAGTTGCATGACGTGCTCCTGAAGAAGGTCTATTCGCTCAGGACTAAAATTGCAAGATGAACGCCAACCTGCAGAAACTATTTTTCCCGTTATCTTTCAATCACTTGAAAAACTTACAAAGCGTGCTTCGCAGGCAATCTGCACGAAGTACCCGGTTGGCCATCATGCAAATTGCATCCTGAAACCACCTGAACCCCCTCGCCCTGCCCCGGTCACTAAAACACGCTTAGCCAACAGGGCCCTTTCCGATGCTTGAGGATTTTCAACGCCAGTTTCCTATCGCCGAATTGAAAACAGTGCTCGCCGCTGCCATCACCGTCTTGGTGCTAATGCTTGCAGCACGGCTGGTAACCCGGGTCCTTGCGCGCCTGGCCAAACCCTTTGCGTTTCCTCGTGAATTGGTGAGGCAGCTACGCGATCCGGTCTGCGTGCTGTTGCCCCTGCTCGGGCTGCAAACTGTGTGGACTGCAGCCGACGACAGCTTCCGCCTGATCGGCCCGCTGCGCCACGTCACCACCTTGGCCATCATCGGCGCCTTTACTTGGCTGGGGCTGCGAGCGGTGGCCGCGGTGCAGGAGATGATCCTGATTCACAACCCGGTGGACATCGCCGACAACTTGCGCGCCCGGCGCATCCAAACGCAAACCCGCGTGCTGGTGCGCACCCTAAGCTTTTTCGTTCTGCTGTTCGGCCTGGCCGCCATGCTGATGACGTTCCCTAGCGCCCGCCAATTCGGCGGCAGCCTGTTGGCGTCGGCGGGGGTCGCGGGCTTGGCGGTGGGCTTCGCGGCCAAGCCGGTTTTGGGCAATCTGATTGCGGGCCTACAAATCGCCATGACGCAGCCTATCCGCCTGGACGACGTGGTGATCGTCGAGAACGAATGGGGCCGAATCGAGGAAATCACCGGCACTTACGTGGTTGTGCGCATCTGGGACGACCGCCGCCTCATCGTGCCGCTGCAATGGTTTATAGAGAATCCGTTTCAGAACTGGACCCGCTCCTCGTCCTCGCTAACAGGCGCCGTCATCTTCTGGGTCGACTACGCCATTCCGCTTGAGCCGCTGCGCAAGGAACTCGAACGCCTGCTCAAGCAAGTGCCGCAATTGTGGGACGGCCGTGTCAGCGTGCTGCAGGTGGTCGACACGTCCGACCGCGCCATCCAACTGCGCGTTTTGGTGAGCTCGCGCGACTCGTCCAGCGGCTGGGATTTGCGCTGCTATATCCGCGAGAACCTGATCAATTTCATCAGCCACAAACACCCCGATTGCCTGCCGCAATTGCGCGCTGCGTTTCAAAGCAGTCCGACCCACCACGTGGTGGATCCCCACGTGCACGAGCCGATTGCCGAACCGGAACGCCAACCCCCCGTGTAATCGGCCAGCGCGCCTTGCCGCCGCTGCGCCCGACGAGCGGTTGACTGGGAAAAAAAGTAGAAACTTTTTCGCGGACCGGCCAGTCAGCACTTACGTAGGGGCAAGACCTGTTTCGACAGGGCCAAACCACTCCAACACACTTATTCGAATTCGTATTGGCGTAGCCGATACGGAGCGTTTTTTTACGCGACTGACAATCTTTTTTTGCGCGGTCGACTTAGCGAAATGAGCGCCGGCTCGTGAACGACCGGCGCCACGGGAGGAACACATGGGAACTGCACTAGCGATGGAACGGTTAGACGATTTCGCTTCGATTGTCGCCCCCAAGGCTCAACCTCCGGTTGAAAGCACCAAGCCAAAAACGCTGTATCCCAATAAGAAAAAAATCCTCTTCGTGACGTCCGAGCTGGCTGACTTGATCAAGGTGGGCGGCCTTGGCGATGTGTCCGCTGCCCTGCCCCGCGCCCTCTCCGGCCAACATGACATTCGGGTGCTGATTCCCGGCTACCCGCAAGTGCTGGAAAGCGGCCACCCGCTGCGCGTGATCGGCGAAGTTAAAGGCCATGCCGCGCTTCCTTCGTGCAAGATCGGCCGCATGGACTTGCCCGACGGCCTGATCGTGTACGTGCTGATCAGCCCCGAGCTGTACGAGCGCGAAGGCACGCCCTATGGCGACGTCAACAGCCGCGACTGGCCAGACAACCATATCCGCTTCGCCCGTCTGGGCATGGCCGCTGCCGACATCGCCGCCGGCACCGCCTGCATCAGCTGGTGCCCGGACCTGGTCCACGCCAACGACTGGCCGACGGCCCTCACGCCCGCCTATATGAAGTGGCAGGAGCAAGACACGCCCTGCGTGTTCACCATTCACAACCTGGCCTACCAGGGAATGATCGACATGCATTGCAGCCCCGAACTCGCCCTGCCGCCGGAAGCCTGCGGGCCGGAAGGCATGGAGTTCTACGGCAAGCTGTCGCTGCTCAAGGCCGGCATCACCTACGCCGACCACATCACCACCGTCAGCCATACCTATGCCCAGGAAATCACCACCGAGGCGTTCGGCTGCGGTATGCAAGGCATGCTGCAGGTGAAGACCAACGAGGGCAGCCTCAGCGGTATCACCAATGGCATCGACGAAAGCTGGGACCCACGCACCGACACCCACCTGGTTGCCAACTTCAGCATGCACAACCTGGGCGGGAAGAAACAAAACGCCGAATACGTCGAGCAGCTGTTTGGCCTGGATGCCGATAGCGGCCCCCTGTTCGCCGTGGTCTCGCGTCTGGTGCAGCAAAAAGGTATCGACCTGACCCTCGAAGTGGTCGACACCATCGTGCAAGGCGGCGGTCGCCTGGCGGTGATCGGTCGCGGTGAGCCGGAGCTGGAACAGGCCCTCACCGAAATGGCCAAGCGCTATCCCGGCCGCGTCGGTGTGAAAGTCGGCTTTAACGAAACCGACGCCCGCCGCATGTTTGCCGGCAGCGACTTCCTGCTCATGCCGTCGCGCTTCGAGCCGTGCGGCCTGAGCCAGATGTACGCCCAACGCTTTGGTTCGCTACCCATCGCGCGCAAGACCGGCGGCCTGGCCGACACCATCGAAGATGGCGTCACCGGCTTCCTGTTCCGCGACGCTACCGCCGAGAGCTACACAGACGCGGTGCAGCGCGCCCTCACGGTTTTCCAATACCCCGAGCTGCTGAACGCCATGCGCTGCCGCGCCATGGCCTCGCCGCTGTTCTGGAAGCAGTCGGTTGAACCCTACGACCGTCTGTACAAAGACCTGCTGCAACAAAAAGCCGCCCGTGCGCGAGGGCAATGGTGATGTCGGCGCCGACCACCCGGCCGGCACACGGCGCCCTCCCCGTAGCGGAGGGACTCACCCGCTTCGCGCTCTGGGCACCGCAAGCCAACACGGTTGACGTGGTGTTTGCCGATGGCAGCGCGCAGCCCTTGCAGAAAGAGACCGAGGGCTGGTTTCGCGCCGAGCTGCCTTGCCCGATTGGAGGCGCGTACGCCTACCGCATCGACGGCGGCCAGCAAGTACCCGACCCGGCCTCTCGCGCCCAGCAGGACACCGTGCACGGCTTCAGCCTGGTAACCGACCCCACCGCCTACGCTTGGCAACAAGCCGACTGGCGCGGCCGGCCATGGCACGAAACGGTGTTGTACGAAGTGCATGTGGGACTGCTGGGCGGCTTTGCCGGTGTTGAACAGCGGCTCGCCGATTTACGCGAACTGGGCGTGACCGCCATCGAGCTGATGCCCATTAACCAGTTTCCCGGCGAACGTAACTGGGGCTACGACGGCGTGTTGCCGTTCGCGCCGCAGCGCAACTACGGCAGCCCCGATGAACTGCGCCATCTAATCGACACCGCCCATGGCCTGGGCCTGATGGTGTTTGTCGACGTGGTCTACAACCACTTCGGGCCAGACGGCAATTACCTCGGCCTGTACGCCAAGGATTTCTTTCGCGAAGACATCACCACACCGTGGGGGCCGTCTATCGACTTCCGCCGCGCCCAGGTGCGTGACTTTTTTATCGAAAACGCGCTGATGTGGGTGCACGACTACCGAGTCGACGGCCTGCGCTTCGACGCCGTGCACGCCATCAGCGAAAAAGACTTTCTGATCGAAATGGCCCAGCGCCTGCGCGCCTCGGTGCCGCTGGATCGCCAGCTGCACCTGGTGCTGGAAAACGAGCACAACAGCGCTGAGTTGCTGCAAGCCGGCTTTGATGCGCAATGGAACGACGACGGCCATAACACCCTGCACGTGCTGCTCACCGACGAGCACGAGGGCTACTACCAGGATTATTGCCAGCAGCCGACCGAGAAACTCGCCCGCTGCCTCCAAGAAGGCTTCGTCTACCAGGGCCAGGAAAATCGTCACGGGCATACCCGTGGCGAGCCCAGCGGGCACCTGCCGCCCACCGCCTTCGTGCTGTTTCTGCAGAACCACGACCAAGTGGGCAACCGTGCCTTTGGCGAGCGGCTAAGCACCCTCTGCGACCCGGACGCCTTGAAGGCCGCCACTGTGCTGTTGCTGCTGTCGCCGATGATTCCACTGTTGTTCATGGGCGAGGAATGGGGCTCACGCCAGTCATTTCTATTCTTCACCGACCACCATGACGAACTGGCCGTTGCCGTGCGCGATGGCCGGCGCAACGAGTTCAAAGACTTCGCCGTGTTCCAGGATGCTGCCATCCGCGACAGCATTCCCGACCCGAACAAACTCGGCACCTTCAACGCCTCGCTGCCCGATTACGCCCCGGACATCGAGCCCAGCCATCAAGCCTGGCGCATTTACTACCGCAAGTTGTTGGAGCTGCGTCAGCAGCTGATCGTGCCGCTGCTTCCCGGCAGCCGCGCCGGCCATGTGCAGGTGCTCGGCGACAAAGCCGTGAGCGCCAACTGGACGCTGGGCGACGGCAGCAAGCTGCGCATTGACCTCAACCTCAGCAACCAGCCCGTCAGCGCCCCGCCGCTGGGGCCGGCGGCGCGCGTCATCTTCGGCAACCGCATCGACTTGCACGCTGCGCAACAAGGCTTGCGCGGCCCATTTAGCGCATTGGCATCATTAGAGGAAAGCGCATGAGCGACGAGCAACTGGCCAGCCTGTCTACCGCAGCAGGACTGAGCGTCGACTGGGTAGACGCCAACGGCCGGCCGCAACGCGTAGATCCCGACGCCCAACGAGCGTTGGTCGAAGCCCTGGGTTACGCGGCCCAAAGCCCGCAACAAATCGCGGCCAGCCTGGCGCACCTTGAACAGCAACAGCACCGCCGCGAACTCGACCCGCTGCTGACCCACGAGATGCACAAGCCGCTGTCACTGGCCAGCGAGTTTGGCGCCAACACGCCCTTCAGCCTGCATTTGGAAAACGGCCGTCGAGTGGACGGGCGTCTCGATGGCCACGGCTGCCTGCCGGCCATTGCCGACTACGGTTATCACCGCCTGCAAATTGGCGAGCGGCTGATCACCGTCGCCGTCGCCCCGCCCGCCTGCCTGAGCGTGGAAGAGTTGACCGACGGCCAGCGCCGGCACATTTGGGGCCTGACCGCACAGGTGTATTCGCTGCGCCGCAACAACGACGGCGGGCTCGGCGATATGCAGGCGCTTGCCGATCTGGCGCGCAGCGCTGCCCACCATGGCGCCGACGCGCTGGCCATCAGCCCCATGCACGCCATGTTCAGCGCCTGGCCGGGCCAGTACAGTCCGTACTCGCCCTCCAGCCGCTTACTGTTCAACGCCTTGCACGCCGCGCCAGACATGATTCTTGGCGACGCGGCCGTCAACGACGCGCTGCAAATCTGTGGCCTGCACGACAACCGCAAACAGCTCGAAAGCCTCGACCTGGTCGACTGGCCGGGCGTCACGGATAGCCGCCAGCGCCTGCTGCGCCAGCTCTATCAAACCTTCCGCGACCAGCACAACGCGCTGACGCCGGACTTCGATAAGTTCTTGCTGTGCGGCGGCGACGCACTGTTGCAGCACTGCCGCTTCGAAGCCTTGCAGGGCTTTATGGTGCGCAACGAAATGTCCGGCGACTGGCGCACCTGGCCGGAGCATTACCGCGACCCGCACCACGCCAATGTCGACCTGTTCGCCGCCGACCACGCCCAGGAAGTTGGCTACCACGCCTTCTGCCAATGGCTGATGGCGCGCAGCATGGGCCGCGCCCAGGCCGCTGCGTTGAACGCCGGGATGAAAATTGGCCTGATCGCCGACCTGGCCGTGGGTGCCGATGGCGCCGGCAGCCAGGCCTGGTCGCGCCAGGACGAACTGCTGCAAAGCCTCACCGTTGGCGCGCCACCCGACA
Organism: Pseudomonas sp. AC136; assembly: GCF_979258585.1. NCBI lineage: Bacteria > Pseudomonadati > Pseudomonadota > Gammaproteobacteria > Pseudomonadales > Pseudomonadaceae > Pseudomonas > Pseudomonas sp. AC136. The sequence continues at coordinate 493,332 of NZ_OZ409865.1, read as the reverse complement.
TCCTCAACCGTCAGGGCCAGAGCTGGGGCATCTCGGCGTTCTCACCAGACGGCTTGCGCCGCAACGGTTACCGCGCCTTTATCGAAATGCTGCAAGCCAACCTTGCCCACGTGGGCGGTGTGCGCATCGATCATGTGATGGGCTTGCAACGCCTGTGGGTGATTCCGCAGGGCGCGCCGCCGCAAGCCGGCGCGTACCTGAACTATCCGCTCCAAGACTTGCTGCGCCTGGTGGCGCTGGAGTCGTGGCGCAACCGCGCGCTTGTGATCGGCGAAGACCTCGGCACCGTGCCCGACGGCCTGCGTGAAGAGTTGGGCCGCAGCCGCCTGCTCGGCATGCGCGTGCTGCTGTTCGAGCAAAAGAACGGCGCCTTTATTCCCGCACCGCAGTGGCCGGACGACGCGTTGGCGACCACCACCACCCACGACCTGCCCACCCTGCACGGCTGGATGCAAGGCCGCGATATCGAATGGCGAGAGATGGCCGGGCAATCGACGCCCGAACAGAGCGTCGACGACCGCAGCCATCGCCACTGGGAAAAGCACAACCTGCACAAAGCCTTTCAAGACTGCGCATTGCTGCCAATTCGCGACAACAGCATCACTGAGCAACTGGACGCTAGCGTCTCGTTCCTCGGCAGCACGCCGGCGCCATTGGTGCTGCTGCCGTTGGAAGACGCCATGGGCGAATTCGAACAACCCAACCTGCCCGGACCCGGCGACACGCACCCCAACTGGCGCCGCCGCTGGAGCATGAACGCCGCCGATATGCTCGACCGCCCCGAACCGAGCCAACGGCTGGAACGCCTCGACCAAGCGCGCCGCGCCCGTGATCACTTAGCGCCATCGAGACACCGCAATGACTAAGCCATTACGTCCACTGACGGCCACTGTCCGTCTGCAATTTCATAAAGACTTCACCCTCGACGACGCGGTGCCGCTGGTTGGCTACTTTGCCGACCTAGGCATCAGCCACCTGTACGCCTCGCCGATTTTGACCGCGCGGCCCGGTTCCACCCACGGCTACGACGTCGTAGACCCCACCCGCATCAACCCCGAATTGGGCGGCGAAGACGCACTACTGCGCTTAGTGGCCGAGCTGCGTGCCCATGGCATGGGCTTGCTGCTGGACATCGTCTCCAACCACATGGCCGTGGGCGGCGACGCCAACCCGTGGTGGCTCGACGTACTCGAATGGGGCCCGACCAGCCCCTACGCGAATTTCTTCGACATTCAGTGGCGCTCCCACGACCCGCTGATGGTCGGCCAACTGCTGGTGCCCTTCCTGCGCACCGATTACGGCGAAGTGCTCGGCGCCGGGGAAATCGAACTGAAGTTCGAAGCCGAAACCGGCAGCTTGTATGCCCAGCACTACGAACACCGCTTCCCGCTCTGGCCTCCCACCTACGCCGACGTGCTGAAGACCAGCGAAGACGCGACGCTGCAAGCCTTCGCCGCGCGCTTCGAAAGCCTCGACGTCGACCCCATGGCCTGGCACAGCGCCCGACAAATTCGCGCGGATCTTGCCGAGGCGGTCCAGGTGCCGGACGTGGGCTTGGCGCTGGCCGAGGCGGTCAGCCACTTCGAAGTGGTGAGCGGCAAAATCGACGACAGCGGCAGCATTGACCAATACGCCTTCGACAACCTGCACCGCCTGCTCGAACGCCAGCACTATCGCCTGGCGAGCTGGCGCACCGCGGCTGACGACATCAACTGGCGGCGCTTCTTCGACATCAACGAACTGGGCGGCTTGCGGGTTGAGCGCAACCGCGTGTTCGAAGCCACCCACGCGAAAATTTTCGAGCTGATTCAGCGCGGCTTGGTGGACGGGCTGCGCATCGACCACGTCGATGGTCTGGCCAACCCCGGCAGCTACTGCCGCAAACTGCGCCGGCGAGTGAACGGCTTGCTGAACAAACGCCCAAGCGAGCTGCGCGACGCTCAGGGCAAGGCGCTGCCGTTCCCGATTTATGTGGAAAAAATCATCGGCGCCGGCGAGCAGTTGCCCACCAACTGGGCGGTGGATGGCACCACCGGCTACGAATTTATGAACGAGGTGTCGCTCCTGCAGCACGACCCCATTGGCCAACTGCAATTGGCCGACCTGTGGGAAACCCGCAGCGGCCGAACCGCCAACTTTATGGACGAGGTGCGCGAGGCGCGAAACCTGGTGCTCAACGGCACCCTGGCCGGCGACCTTGAAGCGCTGGCGCAGGGCTTGTTGTTGGTCGCCCGCGATGACGTTTATACCCGCGACCTGACGCTCGGCTCCATCCGCCGTGCGCTGCTGGAATTGATCGTGCACTTCCCGGTGTACCGCACCTATGCCGGCGGGCATGGCCGTTCCGAGCAGGATCAACTGTTCTTCGCTCAAGCCTTGGAAGCCGCGCGCAACAACCTCAGCGAAGCCGACTGGCCGATTCTCGACTACCTCGACCGCTGGCTGGGTGGCGAAGCACTGCGTCAGTTGCCCCCAGGCCCGGCGCGCCGGCAGCGGCAGAAAATGCTCACGCGCTTTCAACAACTCACCTCGCCCGCTGCCGCCAAAGCCGTGGAAGACACCGCGTGCTACCGCAGCGCCGTGCTGCTGTCGCGCAACGATGTGGGCTTCGACCCGCAGCACTTCAGCGCGCCGGTGGCCGAGATCGAAGCGAGCTGGCAACGCCGCGCCGAGCACCTGCCCAACAACCTGCTGACCACCGCCACCCACGACCACAAACGCGGCGAAGACACCCGTGCGCGCTTGGCGGCCATCAGTGAGCGCTCAACCTGGCTGGTGGAGCACATCGACCGCTGGTGGCCGATGGCGGCGCCGCTGCGCCAAGAACTCACCGACGGCATGGCGCCGAGTGCCGGCGACGAAATGATGCTGTACCAAACCCTGCTCGGCAGTTGGCCCCTAGGCCTGGCTGGTGACGACCAAACCGGCCTGGACGCCTACTTCCAGCGCTTGGTTGGCTGGCAGGAAAAAGCGCTGCGCGAAGCCAAACTGCGCAGCAGCTGGAGCGCCAACAACGAGGCTTACGAAGGCGCTTGCCGCAGCTTCTTGCAGCAACTGCTGCAAAGCCCCGAAGCCCTGGAATTGCGCAAAGACATCGCCAACGCGGCGGCCTCGCTAGCGCCCGCCGGCGCCCTCAATGGCCTGGTGCAGACGCTGCTGCGCATGACCACGCCCGGCGTACCCGACCTGTACCAGGGCGCCGAATTCTGGGACTTCAGCCTGGTCGACCCGGACAACCGCCGCCCGGTGGATTTCGCCGCGCGCCAGGGCGCCTTGAGCCAGCCCAAAGCCATTAGCGAGCAGCTTGCGCACTGGGCCGACGGCCCGTTGAAACAGGGCCTGATTCGCCACACCTTGCACCTGCGCGCCTGCCAGCCACAGGTGTTTTCGGCCGGCAGTTACCGGCCGCTGACCGTCGCTGGCAGTCAGGCCGACCGCGTGTTGGCGTTCGCCCGTTATGTCGACGATGAGCAGTTTGTGATCGTGCTGGTACCGCGCCTGGCCGCGAACCTGCTCGGTGACAGCGCCACGCCATTGATTCCTGCCAGCGCCTGGGGTGACACGCACCTCGTGCTGCCGCCCGAACTCAGCCGTCACACGCTGATCAGCGCTTTTACTGCCAGCAGCCACACCCCGGTGGACGGTCGCCTTGACGTCGCCCACCTCCTGCGGGATTTCCCGGTCACTTTGCTTCACCCCTTTCAGGAGCCTCGGCCATGAGCATCGACGAAAAACGCGTTAGTGAATTCGCATTCCAAATCTGGGAATCGGAAGGCAAACCCGAAGGCCAAGCCGAACGCCATTGGCAAATGGCGCTGAAGCTGGCCGCCTCCGAAGCCGGCGTGCCGGCCGCGAAGAAAACGGTCAAAGGTAAAACCTTGCCGGCGCCGAACCCGGCGATTCCAGCGGCGAAAAAACCGGCCGCCAAGGCTGAAAAACCCGCGTTGCTGGAAGCCAAGCCAGCAAAACCTGCGGCGAAAAAAACCGCCGAAAAATCACCTGAACCGAAAGCCGCTGCGCCAGCCAAATCTACTGACAGCAAGCCCGCTAAACCGGCTGCCAACAAACCAGCCGCGGCAAAAAAACCGGCCGCCAAACCGCCTAAGGCCTGAATCACAGGCTAGTCGGCGTGAAGTGATCGTTATCGGAATTCAATGTTGAATCGAAGGAATCGTCACCCATGACCAAGCCGCATAAATCGCCCACTGGGGCGCCGCAAGTCGTGCGGCAATCGCGCATTTCTGAAGGCCATCCGTTCCCCCTGGGCGCAACCTGGGATGGCCTCGGCGTCAACTTTGCGCTGTTCTCCGCCCATGCCACGAAAGTGGAGCTGTGCCTGTTCGACAGCACCGGTGAAACCGAACTCGAACGCATCGTGCTGCCTGAATACACCGACGAAATCTGGCACGGCTACCTGCCCGACGCGCACCCCGGGCAAATTTATGGCTACCGCGTATACGGCCCGTACGAGCCCTCGGCCGGGCACCGTTTCAACCCCAACAAACTGTTGATCGACCCCTACGCCAAACAGTTGGTTGGCAAGCTGAAATGGTCTGAAGCGCTGTTCGGCTACACCATCGGCCACAAAGACGCCGACCTCAGTTTCGATAAGCGCGACAGCGCCAAATTCGTGCCGAAAAGCAAAGTTATCGACCCAGCGTTCACCTGGGGCGAGCGCCCCCATGTGCGCGTGCCGTGGGACAGCACGATCATTTACGAAGCCCACGTGCGCGGCACCAGCATGCGTCACCCCGCCGTGGCTGAAAACCTGCGTGGCACCTACGCCGGACTGATGAACCCGGACCTGCTGCAGCACATCAAAAAGCTCGGCGTTTCCACCATCGAGCTGCTGCCCGTGCACGGGTTTGTCGACGACAAACACCTGCTCGAAAAAGGCATGAACAACTATTGGGGCTACAACACCATCGCCTTCTTCGCGCCCCACGCCGGCTACTCGGCGAGCGGGCATATCAACGAATTCAAAGAAATGGTCGCCCACCTGCACGACGCGGGTTTGGAAGTGCTGCTCGACGTGGTTTACAACCACACGGCCGAGGGCAACGAGATGGGCCCGACCCTGAGCATGCGCGGCATCGACAACGCCAGTTACTACCGCCTGCTGCCCAGCGATAAACGCCATTACATCAACGATTCCGGCACCGGCAATACGCTGGACCTGAGCCACCCGTGCGTGCTGCAAATGGTCACCGACTCGCTGCGCTATTGGGCCACGGAAATGCGCGTGGACGGTTTCCGCTTCGACCTGGCGACCATTCTCGGCCGCTACGCCGATGGCTTCGACGAGCGCCACAGCTTCTTGGTTGCCTGTCGCCAGGACCCGGTGCTGAGCAAAACCAAACTCATCGCCGAGCCGTGGGACTGCGGTCCCGGCGGCTATCAGGTCGGCGGCTTCCCGCCGGGCTGGGCCGAGTGGAACGACCGCTTCCGTGACAATGTGCGCGCGTTCTGGCGCGGCGACGAAGGCCAAGTCGCCGAACTGGCAAGCCGCCTGACAGCGTCCGGCGACCTGTTCAACCAACGCGGCCGCCGCCCGTTTGCCTCGGTGAACTTCATCACCGCCCACGACGGTTTCACCCTGCGCGACGTGGTGTCGTACGACCACAAACACAACGACGCCAACGGTGAAGACAACCGCGACGGCAGCGACAACAACATCTCGTGGAACCACGGCGCCGAAGGCCCGACCGACGACCCGGAAATTCGCACCCTGCGCCTGCGCCAGATGCGCAACATGCTGGCGACGTTGCTGCTGTCCCAAGGCACACCGATGCTGGTGGCCGGCGACGAATTCAGTCGCACCCAGGGCGGCAACAACAACGTGTATTGCCAAGACAACGAGATCGGCTGGGTGGATTGGGAGCTGGACGACGAAGGCCGCAGCCTGATGGAGTTCACGCGTCGGGTCATCAGCCTGCGCAAAGCCTTCCCGATCCTGCGTCGTGGCCGCTTCCTGGTTGGCCAGTACAACGAGGAACTCGGGGTCAAGGACGTCACCTGGCTGTCGCCGTGCGGCAACGAGATGACCGAAGAGCAGTGGCAAGACCCTCATGCCCGCTGCCTGGGCATGCTCATGGACGGTCGTGCGCAACCCACCGGCATCCGCCGCAAAGGCGCTGACGCGACCTTGCTGCTGGTGCTCAACTCGCACCATGACGTGGTCAACTTCACCCTGCCGGAAGTCGCCCAGGGCATGAACTGGAAGTGCTTGTTGGACAGCAATCGTCCCGAAGACCACAGCCACGAAGTGTTCGAGTTTGGCGACGAGTTCACCGTCACCAGCCGTTCACTGTTGTTGTTCGAGCTGCAGCGCGACGCCAACGCGTAACGCTGGCCCTCAACGGAGACCGCCGCATGGAACGTCACTACAGCGACGCCGACCTGCAGGCGTTTCTCGCCGCCCTCACCTGCCCGGTTCGACAACCGGGCCAGGTGCTCAAACAGTTGGTCAACGAAGGCCTCGACCGCCTTCCCTATCCCGCCGGCGGCGCCACGTTGCACCGCTGGCGCGGTTTGGCCAGCGTCGCGGCGACTGATCTGAGCCTGTGCAAACTCTACGAAGGACACACCGACGCCTTGGCCATTCTGGCCGAGGTCGATTGCGTGGACGAAGCCGCGCGCTACGCCATGCCTGCCGACAGCACCTGGGGCATGTGGGCCGCAGAACCGCCGCAGGCCAAAGTGCATATCAACTCGCGCACCTCCGCCCAGGATGTTCGCCTGGACGGGCGCAAAGCCTGGTGTTCCGGCGCCACGCAGATTAGCCACGCGCTGCTTACGTGCTGGGACGAAGAAGGCCAACAGCAGCTAGTCGCCGTTTCCCTGCAACAGCCAGGCGTCACGGTGCTGGACGAGGGTTGGCACGCCGTCGGCATGGCGGCCACCGGCAGCGTGTCGGTGAATTTCGAACAGGCGCGCGGGCATTGCATCGGGCCTCCAGGCGCCTATTTGCAACGTCCGGGTTTCTGGCAAGGCGGCGCCGGTATCGCCGCGTGCTGGTTTGGCGCGGCCCAGGCCGTGGGCGAAGCGTTGCGTCGCCATTGCCGCGCCCATGCCGAACCCCATGCGTTGGCGCACTTGGGCGCGCTGGACACCGCGCTTAGCGCCACTGCCGACGGTTTGCGAGCCGGCGCCCAGTGGGTCGACAACAACCCCTACGCCAACGCCGAACACCTGGCGCGGCGCTTGCGCAGCCTGTGCGAGTGGGCCGCCAACCAGGCGCTGGAGCATGTCGGCCGAGCGCTTGGCGCAGCGCCTTATTGTTTAGATGAAAAATTTGCCCAACTGCTGGCAGACCTGCCTGTCTATCTGAGACAGAGCCATGCAGAACGCGACCTCGCCGCTCAGGGTGAGCGGGTTGCAGATGAACCGGAAGGAAGCTGGATGATATGAAGCCCAACCTGATCAATAGCCAGCTTATCGGTACGCCTTTACACGCCTGGAACCAGTCCCGGCGCCTTGCGGATGTCGCCCCGATCAGCATCGACGAACTGATGCCGGTGGGGTCGCGCGCCGTCATCGTCGCGCCACACCCGGACGATGAAGTCCTGGGCTGCGGCGGCCTGCTGCAACAGTTGGCGGCGCGCCATATTCCGGTATTGCTGGTTTCCGTTACCGCTGGCACGGCGAGCAACCTGGGCTCGCATTACTGGACGCCGCAACGCCTGAGCATCGCCCGCCCGCTGGAAAGCGCGCAGGCGCTGCGCCGCCTTGGCCTAGACCAAAGCCAATACAAATGGCTGCATGCCGGGCTGCCCGATACCCAAGTTCACCTGTTCCAGCACGACCTGACGCAGTTTCTGCTCGGTTACCTGCTGCCCACCGACGTGCTGTTTACCACGTGGCGCGAAGACGGCCATAGCGACCACGAAGCCACCGCTGCCGCGTGTTTGCAGGCTGCTGAACGCCTCGACGTGCCGGTCAAGGAAATTCCGATCTGGGCCTGGCACTGGGCCCATCCTGAAGACGCACGAATTCCTTGGGAACGTGCCCGCAAGCTGCCTCTGGACACCTGGACGCAGGCGCGGAAACGCCACGCCATTCAAGCCTTTGCCAGTCAGATTCACGCCGACCCGCAGGCTGATTTGCCACCCGTATTGCCTGCCTGCGCCGTGGAGCGCTTGCAGCAGCCGTTCGAGTTGATCTTTGTTTGAGGGGCGCGTCATGAGCGTGGCGGATAGCTACTTTGAAGGCCTTTTCCGCGCCGATGCCGACCCTTGGGCCATGCGCACACGCTGGTACGAACGGCGCAAACGTAATCTCACCCTCTCGGCCCTGCCCCATCACCGCTACCGCAGCGTGTTGGAGCTGGGCTGCGCCAACGGCGAGCTGAGCGCGCGGCTGGCCAACCGCAGCGGGCAACTGCTGTGCTGCGACACCTCGACCACCGCTTTGGAGATCGCCCGGGCCCGGCTCGGGCAGCGCCATAACGTGCAGTTCTGGCAGGGCCGACTGCCCAAAGAATGGCCGCCCGGTAAATTCGACCTGATTGTGTTCAGCGAGCTCGGTTACTACCTCGACAGCACCGACCTTACCCAACTGATTTTCACCATGCGCTACGCCCTGGCACCGGGCGGCACGCTGGTCGCCTGCCATTGGCGCCACCCCATCGACGGGTGCCCGCACACCGGCGATGAAGTGCACAACGAATTGCACAAACTGCTGCGCATGCCGCGCCTGGTCTGGCACCAGGAAACGGATTTTTTGATGGAGGTGTGGAGCGAAAACCCCGCCTCTGTTGCTGAGCAAGAAGGCCTGATCAGGAGAGAAACATGATTGGAGTAATCATCCCGGTACACAACGAAGAGGCCCTGCTGGGCAAGTGCCTGCAAGCCGTGCAACGCGCCGCCGCGCACCCGGAACTGCACGGCGAAACCGTGCACGTTCTGGTGGTGCTCGACAGCTGCACCGACGCCTCGGCGCACATTGCCCTGCAATTCGACGTGGCGACCCTGGCGGTCGATGCCCGCAACGTCGGTGAAGCGCGCCTGCAAGGCATCCGCCTGATGCTGGACCAAGGCGCCCGCTGGCTGGCCTGCACCGACGCCGACAGCGAAGTGGCCGAAGACTGGCTGGTGGCGCAGCTGCGCCAGGGCACCGATGTGGTGTGCGGCACCGTGCAGATCGCCGACTGGGGCGATATCCCCGACGAGGCCCAAGCGCTGTACCGCGCTCGTTATCACAACGGCGATGGGCATCGGCATATCCACGGTGCAAACCTGGGCTTCAGTGCGCTGGCCTATACGCGCGCCGGTGGGTTTGAACCGTTGGTAGTCAATGAGGATGTGGCGTTGATCGGCCGCTTCCAAGCGACCGGCGCGAGCATTGCCTGGTCGGCACTGCCGCAAGTGACCACCAGCGCGCGATTGGATGTACGTATGGCGGGCGGTTTTGCCGATTATCTGCGCGGTTTGGCTTATGAGCCGCAAGCCGCTTAGCTAAAACGGACCGCCGCCTGCTCGCGCTCACAATGGGACGGTTTTCCCGATTGTGGGAGCGGCCAGGCGGCGATCCGCTTGAGTCGCCATTGCTGCAACCCTCGTTCTAGCCTCTAAACCCCACCCGCTTGGCCACCATCTCGCCAAACTCCGCCACCGGCCCCTGCAAATTGCCGAGAAAGCGCGGGTGCACCAGCCACAGGTCGATCACCGGCTTGAAATCGCTGACCGGCACAATTTCCAGGCGCTGGCGGTGGCTGCTGTTTTCCAGCAGCGGCATCGGCACCAGGCCGTAGCCCAAGCCATTGGCGATCAAGCCCAGTTGCAGCTCGGTGCCAAAGGTTTCCAGGTTCACTTTCAGTGACAGCCCCTCCGCACTCAGCGCCCGTTGCAGGCCGGCGCGAAAGCCGCAGCCGTCGGGGTTGAGCACCCAGCCGCGTTGGTAGCAGTCGGCGAGTTTGTAGCTGCGTTTGCGCACGTCGCCTTTGGCCGCGACTACCACCAGGTTCATGCGCGCCAGCGAGCGGCCGACCATCGCTTCCGGGAACACTTTGCCGGCGGGAAAAAGCGCGGCCACGGCGTCCAGTTCACCGTTCTCGATTTTGCCGAGAAGATGGCTACCCCAGCCCGTCGAGACTTGCGCCTGCAGGTCGGGATACAGCGTTTTCAGCTGGCTGAGGGCATCGAGCAGCACCACGTCGCCGATGGTTTGCGGCACGCCCAGGCGCAGGGTGCCGGTGGGTGCGGCGTCGCTTAATACCAACTCGCGCAAGGCGCCCATTTCGCGCTGCACGTTCAAGCACTGCTCATACACGCGCATGCCCAGCGACGTCGGCTTCAGCGGCTTGGTGTTGCGGTCGAGCAGATTGGCGCCCAGGTCGTCTTCGAAGTTCTGCACGCGCCGCGTTATTGCCGGCTGGGTGAGTTGCAGGGTTTCGGCGGCCTGGCTGATGGACTGACTTCGGATGACGGCCACGAAGGCGTCAATATCGTCTATCTTCATTCTTTTTTCACATAATAAAATAGTGGAAAAATACCAGTTAAGAATAATACCTTTCGCCTGCAGAGGGATAGCGTGATCCCTAACGGATTAATCCAGGCGGAGGGAACCATGGCACAAAACAGCAACGTTGCTCGCTTGCGGGGGTTTATCGGCGGCTTTGCCGACCTGCTCGACGCGCGCCCACAGGAAGATGTGCTGATCGAACGCGGCGCGCAGCTGCTGGGTGACTTGGTCAGTGTCGACGATTGGCTTGCGGCCGCTTTCGCCCAGCCCAGTGCCGAGCGTTATCAGCAATACCTGCTGCATGTCGATTCGGCGCAGCGTTTCAGCGTGGTCAGCTTTGTCTGGGGGCCAGGGCAGGAAACACCGGTGCATGACCACCGCGTCTGGGGCCTCATTGGCATGTTGCGCGGCGCTGAAGATGCCCAGGGGTTCAGCCGCGCCAGCAACGGTGCCTTGCAGCCCAGCGGCCCGGCGCAGCGATTGACGCCCGGCCAGGTGGAGGCTGTGTCGCCGCGCATCGGCGATATCCATCAGGTGCGCAACGCGTTCAGCGACCGTACCTCCATCAGCATTCACGTCTACGGCGGCAACATCGGCGCGGTGAAGCGCGCGGTATACCTCGCTGACGGCAGCGAAAAGCCGTTTATCTCCGGTTATGCCAACGACCACTTGCCCAACATCTGGGACCTGTCCAAAGAGAACCCTGCGCCATGAGTGACTTTGCCCATCGTCAGTACGCGGACCTTCGCACCGCCCTGCTCGCCCGCCAGGAATTGGCGCTGCTGGACGTGCGTGAAGAAGCGCCCTTCGCCGAAGCCCATCCGCTGTTTGCGGCCAATGTGCCGCTGTCCAAGTTGGAGGTGGAAATCTATGCACGCGTGCCGCACCGCCATACGCCGATTACGGTCTACGACGACGGCGAAGGCCTGGCCGAGCGGGCGGCTGAACGCATACTCGCCCTGGGTTACAGCGACGTGGCGTTGCTGCAAGGTGGTTTAAGCGGCTGGCGCGAAGCCGGTGGCGAGCTGTTTCGTGACGTCAACGTGCCGAGCAAAGCCTTTGGTGAACTGGTGGAAAGCCGTCGGCACACGCCCTCGTTAGCGGCCGAAGAGGTGCAGGCGCTGTTAAGCGAAAAGGCCAATGTGGTGGTACTCGATGCGCGGCGGTTCGACGAATACCAGACCATGAACATCCCCGGCTCCATCAGCGTGCCGGGCGCCGAATTGGTGCTGCGGGTGCGCGAGCTGGCGCCAGATCCCAGCACCCGCGTAATCGTCAATTGCGCCGGCCGCACGCGCAGCATCATTGGCACCCAGTCGCTGGTAAACGCCGGCATTCCCAACAAGGTGGCGGCGCTGCGCAACGGCACCATCGGCTGGACGCTGGCCGGCCAGACGCTGGAACACGGCCAGGCGCGGCGCTTCAACCACGACGCGCCAACGCATTTGCCCGCTGCCCGCGACAGCGCCCGTCGGGTCGCGGAACAAGCCGGCGTGCGCGAAGCCACGCTGGAGCAGTTGAGCGCTTGGCAGGCCGACGATGGCCGCACCACTTACCTCTTCGATGTACGCACGGCCGAGGAATACGAAGCTGGGCATTTGCCCGGCGCGCGGTGGGTTGAAGGTGGTCAACTGGTGCAGGAAACCGACCACGTCGCCAGCGTGCGTGGCGCCCGCCTGGTGCTGGTCGACAATGACGGCGTGCGCGCGCCCATGAGTGCGTCGTGGCTGGCGCAAATGGGTTGGGAAACGTGGGTACTGGCGCCACAGCCTGTGCTGTCATTCAGCGCCACCGGCCCGTGGCAAGCGCCTCTGCCCGCCTTACCAGAGTTGGCCAGCATCACAGCGCAAACCCTCAGCGAGTGGCAACAAACAGCCGGCACCGTGCTGCTCGATTTCACTAGCAGCGCCAACTACGTCAAACGCCACATCCCCGGCGCTTACTGGCTGCTAAGGGCCAATTTGACTGAAGCGCTTGAGCAACTGCCGGTGGCAGAACGCTATGTGCTGACCTGCGGTAGCAGCTTGTTGGCGCGCTTTGCAGCGGTGGATTTGCAAGCCCTAACGAGCGTGCCGGTGAGCGTATTGGAAGGCGGCACCGCCGCGTGGATTGCAGCCGGCTTGCCGCTGGAGACAGGCGAAACCCACTTGGTTTCGCCACGTATTGACCGCTATCGCCGCCCGTATGAAGGCATCGACAATGCGGTGGCGGCGATGCAAGGGTATCTGGATTGGGAATACGGTTTGGTGGCGCAACTGGAACGCGACGCCACTCATGGTTTTTTCGTGATCTGACGGCTTGCACCAGCCAGGGCACCAATGCGCCCTGGCACACCAATCAGGCAAATTTGAACTGCCGAACCAACTGGCTGAGATCCACCGCCAGGTACGAAAGCTCGCCACTGGCAATGGTGGTTTGCTGCGCGCCTTCGTTGGATTGCGACGCCAGGTCGCGGATGCTGATCAGGCTGCGATCCACTTCATAGGCCACATGGGTTTGCTGCTCAGCAGCGGTGGCGATCATCAGGCTGCGCTCGTTGATCTGCTCAATCGCCTGGTTGATCTGCACCAGGGCCGCGCCGGCTGCAGTCGACAACTCTTGCGTGCGCCCGGCCTGTTCGCTGGTCAGCGCCATGGCTTCAAGCGCGGCGCCGCTGCGGGTGTGGATGCCGGTGACCATGGTTTCGATGTCCTGGGTGGCAGACTGAGTGCGCCGTGCCAACGCCCGCACTTCATCGGCCACTACGGCAAAGCCGCGACCCGCCTCGCCGGCACGCGCCGCTTCAATGGCGGCATTGAGTGCGAGCAAGTTGGTTTGCTCAGCGACCGAGCGGATCACCGCCAGCACCTTGTTGATATCCGTGGCAACGCCGGCCAACTCCTCCACGCTGCTTGAGGTGTCTTGCACGCTGTCCACCATCTGCGCGATGGCGGCGAGGGTTTCGTCCACTCGCTCGCAGCCATGGTTGGCCGCCGCGCTGGTTTGGGTGGCCACTTCCAGCGCACCGGCGGCGTTGCGAGCAACTTCTTCGATGGCCGCACTCATTTGCGTAACCGCCGTAGCCGCCAGCTCCACTTCCGACGCCTGGCGCTCCATGCCCTGTGACGCGCCTTCGGTGATGCAGTGCATCTGTTCCGACGTGGCGGCCAGTTGCGCGGAGGAATCGCTGATTTTGCCCAGTGCCTGGCACAGGTTGTTTTGCATGGTTGCCAACGCTTTAAGCAGGCGCGCCATTTCGTCATTACCGTCGACGATCACGGCGCCGCTCAAATCGTTGTCAGCAATTCGCTCGGCGATGGCCAGCGCCTGGCGCACCGGCTTGAGCACGCTGCGGGTGTACAGCCAGGCCATGCCAATGCACACCAGAACGGCAAACACGTTGTAACCGATTACCCACACAAAGGTGTCGTCGTAGGCGCGCTTGGCCTGGGCACTGAAGTCAGCGGCCAGTTCGTTTTTCGCCGCGGCGAAGTCCTTGATCTGCTGTTGCAACGCGGCGCTGCTGCCACGCAATGTGGCTTCGTTGAAGGCGGCAGCGCCAGCCACGTCGCCCGCATCGATCAGGCGCAAATACTGTTCCTGATTGCGGTCGAACAGCACGACCGCTGCACGCAAGGTGTCCAGCGCAGTCTGCTCATCCGTACTCAAGGGCAGCGCGGCGATGCGGTCGAGGTTGGCGTCGATCTTGGCGCGCCAGCGCTGAATCTCGGCGGCGGCCGCCTCGCGTGAATCCTGGGTTTCCACGGCGTTGCGCAAAATGCTGTCGGCGGCGTTGATTTTGGAAAAGTTGCTGTCCAGATCACCCAGCTCCTTAACGGCCGGCACGATCTGCATCTGGAAGTAGGTGCTGACATCGTTCAGCGTGCTGGCTTGGCGCAGCGCGGCGAAACCGAGCCCAGCAATCACCACACAAAACAGGCCGAAGCACAGGGTTGAGCGAAAGCCGAGGTTAATCCGTCGAAGCATCATGAGAGTCGTCCAGTGGGGTGGGAAACCACATCGCACCGGAAAGCAAGCAGCGGCTTCAGATAGGTGCGAAGTACAGGACTGAATTAGGCTCGCGAAAGGGTCTGCGGATTAATGCGAAACGGATTACACCCGTGTAGGGCGATACCACAAAGCGGGCCACCCAGGACCAGTAACAAGTGCGCCAGCCCTATCACCTCACCGGCGCATACCGCGCCATCAGCTCCACCACCCACTCAATAAACACCCGCAGCTTCAAACTCACATGCCGGTTCGGTGGATACGCCAGGTACAGCGGCATCGGCTCCATCTGCCAGTCCTCAAACAGCGGCACCAACTGCCCCGCCGCCACCGGCGCTGTGGCCATATAAGCGGGCAGCCACAACATGCCCAAGCCGGCAATACCGGCGGCCAGGTACGCATTGCCATCGTCCACCGCCAGCGCGTAACGGCCACGCAAATGCACGGCGTCGTCTGCCTTGTGCAAGGTGTACGGCAAGGTTTTGCCAGTTCGCGCCCACAGGTAGCCGACCACGCGGTGCGCCGACTCTTCCAGGTCGCGCGGGTGAGCCGGGGTGCCGAAGCGCCGCAGATAGTCCGGCGCGGCGTACACGCCCAACTGCAAATCGCCGACCTTGCGCGCCATCAGCGATTGGTCAAGCAACTCGCCGCCGCGCACCACGCAATCCACCTTCTCGCCAATCAGGTCGATCATGCGGTCGCTCACGCCCATATCAATCTGAATATCCGGATAGCGCGCGTAAAACTCAGGCAACGCCGGTATCAGCAAGGTGGTCGCCAGCGGACTGGGCACATCAACCCGCAACCGGCCGCGCGGCGCCGTGGCGGCACTCGACAGACTGGTTTCGGCATCATCCAGCTCGCCCAGCAAGCGCACCACGCGCTCGTAATACACGGCGCCATCGGCGGTGAGGTTGAGCTTGCGCGTAGTGCGGTTCAGCAGCTTTACCCGCAACCTGGCTTCCAGTTGCTGAATCAGCTGCGTGACCGTGGTTTTGCTCATGTGCAGGGTGTCGGCGGCCTTGGTGAAACTGCCCGCTTCCACCACCCGGGCGAAGGCCAGCATTGCGTCGAAACGGTCCATCGGCAGGTTCCTTGGCGGCTTGATTGTTTGGAATGCGCAAACAGTGCTGGCCAAGGTTGCGCGTTTATTGGCCTGAGGCCAAGCCCTAGAGTTGCCGCACATCCACTGATACGAGGCTTTGCCATGAACAACCGCGACGTCGTTTTCCCCGAAGGCCGCCAGGCGCTATACGACATCAACCGCTACTCGCCGGCCGTTCGCTCCAATGGTTTTCTGTTCGTTTCCGGCCAGGTCGGCAGCCGCGAAGACGGCTCGCCGGAACCGGACCTGCTCACCCAGGTGCGTACCGCTTTCCGTAACCTCAACGCCGTGCTCGCCGCAGCCGAGTGCACCTTCGACGATGTGGTGGACGTAACGGTCTTTATCGTCGACCCGCAGGAAAAATTCGAAGCCATCTGGACCGTGGTGCCCGAGTTCTGGGGCGAAGCACCGTTCCCGAATATCACCTGCGTGGGCGTGACCTGGCTGTACGGTTTCGACTTTGAAATCAAAGTCATCGCCAAACTGCCGAACGGCGCCTGAGCATCATCAAGTCGTCATAAAGCCGGTTCACCCTACTTCCACGCAGCTTATTGCGTGTGTGCTCGATAATTTGCCGACCCTGGGTTGGCATTTTTTTTGACCGGCTGAAACCCAGCCGCAGGAGGCGAACATGGACATCGCAGTACAAAAACAGACGACCGCTAACCGTGAAACCTGGATGGTCACCACCGGCAACATGGCCATTTCCTTTTCCGACCAGGATTCGGCCATGCACTTCGCCGACAAACTCAAAGAACGCGTAGAAGCGCCGCATCCGCTTCTGGGCGAGGTGTTGTTGTCCAGTTACGCCGGGCTTGGCGAGGCCGCGCGGTAAGGCAAGCACAGCGGCGATTTATTCTTGCAACCAAAGCTCAGCGGCCTGGGTCAATGAGGCAACAGCTGGCGGATAACGGAACCAAACCGTCGTCAGCCAGCCATCAAATCGCAATATCGCCGCCCTACAGTGCAGCCTCGAATTCAGGAGTAAGGCTTGTGAATCGCACCATCCGTAACCTGTGCAAAACCCTCGACCACGTTGCCGCCAACAACCAAACCGCCGCCATCGCCATGATGCGGGCCGCCGAGGCGAGTAACGATCAATTGCTGAAACAGCAGCTGCTTAACGTGATTCACCGTCTGAACGTCGACGCTGAATTGCTCCAGGCTGCTCGCCACGAAATTGCCAGCGAAGGCCTGAAACGCGCCTGAGCATTGCCCCCCGAGCGCCTGCAATGGGCGCTTCGGGCTGATATCGAACTTGCAGTTTGCAATCGCCCCCCCGCCTCACCATGCAGTCTGCAAATACTACGGTGATATCAGCAGAAGCTAACTACCTGATTTTTAAAGACTTTCATCCCAGATAAAAATTGGCACGTCTGCTGCTCTCTTGTTTGCATCTCAAACAAAAATCGGAGAGCACAAACAATGCAACTGGCGATCAACTACCTCTTCCAATCCTTCCCAGACCAACAAGTGGCCGTAACCCCTCGCCCGGACGGTACGCTGCTGCTGAATTTGCAGTGCGGCGAGCAACAGATCACCAAGGTGATTGCCAGCGAAGCGGTATTCAACGAAGCCAAAATCAAAGACGTGGTGCGCGACATTCAGCGCGACATGAAGCTGGCCTCTGGCGAGCTGTGCTGGAAAGGCGCCGGTGCTCATTGGGTGTGGCAACGCCTGCCCACCTATGAAGGCCCGATCCACGTCACCAAGGCCAAGCGCCTGTCCCAGCGTCCACTGGCTCACATGCGTCCGCATCTCAATGCGGCCATGTCGGCCTAAGCGTCGCAGCACGATTTCCCTCAGCGATAGACTTGCCCGGCTCCGTAAGGCGCCGGGATTTTTTTGCCCAGCATCAGGAGACCATTCCCATGCGCGCACTGACCTATCACGGAAGCCATAACGTCAAGGTCGACAACGTACCCGACCCCATCATTCAAGAGCCAGACGACATCATTCTGCGGGTGACCGCCACCGCCATCTGCGGCTCGGACTTGCACCTGTATCGCGGCAAGATTCCTGCCGTTAAACACGGCGACATTTTCGGCCATGAATTCATGGGCATCGTCGAAGAAGTTGGCAGCGCGGTGACTGCCGTGGCCAAAGGCGACCGCGTCATCGTGCCGTTTGTGATTGCCTGCGGCAGCTGCTTCTTCTGCGACATGAACCTGCACGCGGCCTGCGAAACCACCAACCCGGACCGTGGCGCCATCCTTAATAAAAAGCAGATTCCCTCGGGCGCAGCGTTGTTCGGCTACAGCCATTTGTATGGCGGCATGCCGGGCGGTCAGGCCGAACTGGTGCGCGTGCCGAAGGCCAACGCCGGGCCGTTCAAAGTGCCGGATGAACTCGACGACGAACGCGTGCTGTTCCTGACCGATATTCTGCCCACCGGCTACCAGGCCGCCGTAAACGCGGGGATAAAACCAGGCAGCAGCGTCGCCATTTACGGCGCCGGGCCGGTCGGCTTGATGTCGGCGGCTTGCGCGCGACTGCTCGGCGCCGAGCAGATTTTCATTGTCGACCAGCACCCCTATCGCCTCGACTACGCCATGCGCACCTACGGCGCGATACCCATCAACTTCCGCGACGTCGACGACCCGGCGGCCGCCATCATCGAGCAAACGGCCGGCCACCGTGGCGTGGACGCAGTGATCGACGCCGTGGGCTTCGAAGCCAAGGGCAGCACCACCGAAACCGTGCTCTCCACCCTGAAAATAGAAGGCAGCAGCGGCAAGGCGTTACGTCAATGCATCGCCGCTGTTCGCCGTGGCGGTACGGTGAGTGTGCCGGGCGTATATGCCGGCTTTATTCACGGTTTCCTGTTTGGCGATGCCTTCGACAAAGGGCTCACCTTCAAAATGGGCCAGACCCATGTGCATGGCACCCTGCCGACCTTGCTCGAACACATTCAACGCGGCGAGCTGCACCCGGAAATCATCATCAGCCATCGCATGAACCTGTCCGATGCGGCCGAGGGCTACAAGATTTTCGACAAAGCCGACGACGAATGCCGCAAGGTGATTTTGCGGCCCTGATCCACCGGGTAAAAACGAGACCTTATGGCCAAGAAATCCGCCGCCGCCGACACGCTGCGCATCGCCACCTTCAACGTCAACGGCATCAACACACGCCTGTCGGCATTGCTGGCCTGGCTGCAGCGCGAGGCGCCCGACATCGTTTGCTTGCAAGAGCTGAAAGCCGCGCAGCAAAAGTTTCCCGCCAGCGCGATACGCGAAGCCGGTTACGGCGTGATCTGGAAAGGCCAGCCCGCGTGGAACGGCGTGGCGATTCTGGCCAAGGGCATGGAGCCATTGGAAATCCGCAACGAGCTGCCCGGCGACCCCGACGACACCCAGAGCCGCTACCTGGAAGCGGCGGCTCATGGCGTGGTGGTCGGCTGCCTGTACTTGCCCAACGGCAACCCGCAACCGGGGCCGAAGTTCGACTACAAACTGGCCTGGTTCGAGCGTTTGATCACCCATGCCGAAGGCTTGGTCGACAACGGTCACCCCGTGGTGCTGGCCGGCGACTTCAATGTGGTGCCCACCGACTTCGATATCTACAACCCCAAATCCTGGCGCAAGGACGCGTTGCTGCAGCCGGAAACTCGCGAGTGTTACCAACGCCTGCTCGCCCAGGGTTGGACCGACTCGCTGCGCGAGCGCCACCCCGATGAGCCGATCTACACCTTCTGGGATTACTTCCGTCAACACTGGCAACGCAACAGCGGTTTGCGTATCGACCACCTGCTGCTGAGCAAACCGCTGGCCAAGCGTTTGGTCGACGCCAACGTCGACCGCTGGGTGCGCGATCAGGAACACGCCAGCGACCACGCCCCCACCTGGATCACGCTCAAACGCTGACAGGCTGTGACGAAACTCAACGAACTCCAGCCGACCGGGGCGGGTCATCTGCTTAGCAAGCAATCCACTACCACCCGCAGCGGAGAACCCCATGGCAGGCACGTTGGTATCGCTGGGCAGCATTAACGCGGACTTCCAATTGCGCGTGAACGACGCCCTGAGCGACGTCGAAACGCAACTGGCCACCGGCTTTGCAAGGCGGCCGGGGGGCAAGGCCGCCAACACGGCGTACATCGGTGCCCTGTTCGGTCATCGCAGCGTATTACTGGGCCGCGTGGGCAACGATGACCTGGCCGAACAAGCCCTGGCGCCGTTGCGCGCGGCCGGAGTCGAGCTGAGCGGTGTCAGCCGTTCCCATACAGAACCGACCGCCGTGTCGATGATTGTGGTGCCGCCCGATGGCAAGAAGCAGATCGTGCTGGCCGCCAATGCCAATGATGAATGGGACCCGGCCGCCCTCGACGTGGCACTCGAGCCGCTCAATGGGCTGGCGGCACCTGCCTGTCTGGTGGTCGATTGCGAAGTGCCCACTTGGGTGGTCGAGCACGTCGTGCAGCAGGCACACCGACTGCACATTCCCGTGATCCTCGACCCGTCCTTTCCCGACCGTGTGCCGCCTGCCCTGCTCCACGGCCTGACCGCCATTACCCCCAATTGCGAAGAAGTGGCCGCGCTGTTGGGCCTGGAACCTGGCGAACTGAACGAGCTTGAAGCCCTCGCCTACGCCGCCCGTGAACTGTGCGCACGCGGAGTGAAATTGGCCTGCATCAAACTTGCCGATGGCGGTGCCGTCATGGCCCACGAGCAACGGGTTTTCTATGTGCCGGCCGCCGAAGTCAACGTGGTCGACAGCACCGGCGCCGGCGACGCCTTTACCGCCGTGCTGGCCATCACATGGCTCGAAGGCCTGGCGCCATTGGAAACCGTGGCGTGGGCCGTGGCCGCCGCGCAACAGGCGGTCACCGGTTACGGCTCGCAAGAGGCCTATGCCGACCGCGAACACTTGGAAGCGCTGGCGGGCCAGCGGTTTTTCCAGGCGCGGGAACTGCTCAATGATTGACCACTGTGGCGGCGCGATGCTCGCCTTCGCCGCGTTCGACCCCCACGATGAACGTCGCCGCGAAGCCCTGTTCACCCTTGGCAACGGCGTGCTGACCTGGCGTTCCAGCGCGCCGGAGGCAGCGTTCGGCGGCGCGCCGGGTATGCGCTACGCCGGCCTTTACCGCGCCGGCTGGTACGACGCCGCGCCGCGCTCGGTCAATGGTGTAACGCAGACTCTGGAAGCGCTCGTTAACCTGCCCGACCCCTTCGGCCTGAGCGTTTCGCTGGACGGCGAGCAGTGGTTCACCGGCGAGGCGCTGGACTATCAACAGCACCTCGACCTGCGTGCCGCGCAGCTCAATCGCACGTTAAGTTTTCGCTTGGGCGAGCGACACATTCAGCTGCATGAAGAACGCCTGGTGAGCATGGCCGAGCCGACGCTCGCCTTGCTGCGCTGGACGCTCAGCAGCGACCAGCCGCTGCCGCCGTTGCACGTTCGTTCGCTGTTGGACGGCGGCGTCAGCAACAGCCTGGTCAGCGGCAGTCATCCGTATGAAGGCACGCGCTTGCGACCGGGCACCTTTACCCACCGCGCCGATGGCCATGCGCAGGTGCGCGCGCCGTTACTTTCTGGCATCGGTGAGGTGCTAGTCGCTTACCAGCTGCGCAGTGACGAGCCGCTGAATTGGCATAGTCACATCGACGGCGAGCGGCTGGTGCAGCACAGCGTGATCGAGCAACCCGGCACCCGCGTCACCCTGGAGAAACGCGTTCGGGTGCTGGTGGATGACGAGATTCCGGCTGGCACGGCGGAACTGCCCACCGCGCCGTTCGCCAGCTTGCGCTCAGCGCATCAGCGCGCCTGGGAAACACTCTGGCGCGCCGCCGATGTGCAGCTGGACGACACCGTACTCGACACGCCGCTGCGCCTGGGCGCCTGGCATGTGCTGCAAGCCGCCTCGCCGCTGAGTGCCGAGCGCGACCAAAGCTTCCCCTCGCGCGGCTGGCATGAAGGCTATTTCGGGCAGATTTTCTGGGACGAATTGTTCGCCTACTCGTTTCTTTCGAGCCGCCTGCCCGCCATCACGCTGAGCATGTTGCGCTACCGCTATCGGCGCCTCGATGCCGCCCGCGAGAACGCGCGTCAGGCCGGCCTTGAAGGCGCCCTGTTCCCCTGGCGCAGCGCCCGCAGCGGCCGTGAACAAACGCCGCCGTTCAACTACAACCCGCTATCGGGACGCTGGATGGCCGACCACACTTACCTGCAACGGCACATCGGTGCCGCCGTGGTGTACGGCGTGTGGCAGCACTATCAAATCAGCGGCGAGAAGGAATTTCTGGCCGACTGGGGCGGCGAAATGGTGCTGGAAATCGCCCGCTGCTGGGCCAGCCTGGTCAGCTACGACGAAACCCTGGAGCGCTTTGTCATCAATGGCGTGATCGGTCCCGACGAATACCACACGGGCTACCCGCACACCGGCCAGCCGGGTTTGAACAACAACGCCTACACCAACCTCATGGCTGCCTGGGTGCTGCACCGGGCCGTGGATTTATTGCGCTGTCTGCCAGCCGAACTGGAAGCTGCGTTGCGCAGCCGGCTTCAGCTCAAAGACAGCGAAGTCGCACACTGGCGCCATATCGGTTCACGGATGTATCTACCCTTTCTACCCGACGGCGTGCTCAACCAGTTCGACGGCTACGAGCACCTGCAACCGGTGCCGAGGGAATGGATGACCACCGAGCACCCGCGTCTGGACTGGATGCTCGAAGCGCGCAACGACTGCTGCGAGTGCTACCAAGTCAGCAAGCAGGCCGACGTGCTCGCCTTGTTTCATCTATTCCCGCCAGCCGAGCTCAGCGACCTGTGTGAACACCTTGGCTATCACTTCGACGTGCCCGCCATGCGCCGCACCGCCGACTTCCATCTGGCGCGACTGAGCCACGAATCGAGCCTGTCGAAACTGGTGTGTGCCGGCGCGCTGGCTCACTTGAACCCGCAAGCCTCGTGGGACAGTTGGTGCGATTGCCTGCGCACCGACCTCGACGCGCCAGCCGACAGCGGCACCCTGGAAGGCGTGCACCTGGGCGCCATGGCCGGTTCGCTGGACGTATTGCAGCGTCATTACCTGGGCCTGCACCCCACCGCCGAATGCCTGCGCATATTCCCCGCCGCGCCGCCCGCGCTTGACGGCGTGCAGATGGGCTTCACCTTTCAAGGCCGCTACTTGCGCGTGCAATTGCGCGACAAGGTGCTGAGCCTGCACCTGGCGGAAAACGCCGAGCCATTGGACGTCTGTCACCCCGGCGGTAGCGAAACGCTGACCCCCGGCGCGGTGCTGCGTCTGGACTGCCACGCGCCAGCGGCGCACTGAAAAGAGGATTGGCTAATGAACACACTGAGCGGACAAATCGTTATCGTCACCGGCTCGGACTCGGGCATGGGCCGCGCCATGGCGATGGCCTTCGCCCGAGAAGGCGCCGACGTGGTGATCACCTACCACAGCGACCAAGAAGGCGCGCAATCAACCCTTGATGACGTTAAACGGCGCGGCAATCGCGCGCTGATGCGCCAGGTCGATGTCGGCGATGAAACCAGCGTGGTCGAGCTGTTCAACGCCGTCACCGCCGAGCTCGGCACGCCGACCGTTTTGGTCAACAACGCCGGCATTGGCATGAGCAAAGCCTTTATCGAGCTGACCGCCGAGGACTTCGATAAAACCATCCGCACCGACCTGCGCGGGCCGTTCCTGTGCAGCCGCGAATTTGTGCGTCTGCGGGACAAAGCCGGCGGTGGCGGGAAAATCCTCAACATCACTTCGGTGCACGACTCCATCCCCAGCCCGGGCAACGTGCCCTATGGCGCAGCCAAAGGCGGCCTGCTGACCATGACCCGCAGCCTGGCGTTGGAACTCGCGCCGATGGGCATCAACGTCAACGCCGTGGCGCCCGGCATGATCGACACGCCGATGACCCACAAGCGCCTGGAAGACCCGCAAACCCGCGCCAAAGAGCTGCCGAATATTCCCTTCAAACGGCCCGGCCGCCCGGAGGAAATCGCCGAGATGGCGCTGTTTCTGATCGGACCGGATTCGGCGTATATCACCGGGCAGAATTTTGTCGTGGATGGCGGGCTGGAAATGAATTGGGGACAAGGGGCTTAAGCAACGTGAGTGCTGGGCTTCGCTTGAAACGAAGCCCAACGAGCCAGCGTTACAAAATCGGCTTTCCGCCCGTTACCCCATAGCGCGTGCCGGAAATGTAGCTGCCTTCATCCGAAGCCAACAGCACATAAATCGGCGCCACTTCCACCGGCTGCCCAGGCCGACCCAACGGGGTTTGCGAGCCAAAGCTGGTGATGTCTTCTTCGGTCATGGTCGAGACAATCAACGGCGTCCAGATCGGCCCCGGCGCCACCGAATTCACGCGGATGCCCTTCTCGCCCAACAACTGCGCCAGGCCGGCAGTGAAGTTAGCGATGGCGCCTTTGGTGGTGGCATAGGCGAGCAAGGTCGGCTTCGGTGTGTCGGAATTGACCGAGCTGGTGTTGATGATCGAGCTGCCCGGCGCCATGTGCGGCACGGCGGCTTTGCAGATGCGAAACATGGCCGTGATGTTGATATCGAAGGTGCGTACCCACTCTTCATCGGGGATATCGGCCAAGTCACTGTGGGTCATTTGAAACGCGGCGTTGTTGACCAACACGTCGATCCGGCCAAACGTTTCCACCGTCTTGGCCACCAACTGTTCGCAGACGTTTTTGTCGGCGATGTCGCCCGGCAGCAACAGGCACTGACGCCCAGCCTGCTCGACCCAACGCGCGGTTTCCTTGGCGTCTTCATGCTCGTCCAGGTAAGCGATTGCCACGTCCGCGCCTTCACGGGCGAAGGCGATGGCGACGGCGCGGCCAATGCCGCTGTCGGCGCCGGTGATCAGCGCAATTTTATTGGCTAAGCGATGGTGGCCGGTGTAGCTCTGCTCGCCGCAATCGGGGTACGGCTCCATACGGGTCTGGCTGCCTGGCACGGCTTGTTTTTGCGAAGGGAATGGGGGCGTTGGGTACTCTTTCATCGGTTCGCTCCGGTCAGTTGATCGAGTAGGGTCGACTGATGCGGCGCGCTGGCCGTTCAACTTTTACGATGAGGGGCGTGGGGCTTTCGGTCGAGTCTGGGGATGGCAATTGCAGGTCAGACCAATCGCGGCTAAAGCCGCTCCCACAGTAGAGCTCCGGTGCTGGCCGGCATCGGCATCAAACCGCTTCCACCGACCCTGTGGGAGCGGCTTTAGCCGCGATGCTTTTTTGGTCATTGCTGGAAACGGCGATTGCAGGTCAGGCCAATCGCGGCTAAAGCCGCTCCCACAGGGGGGCCGGCGGAGGTGCTTTTCAAGACTCCACCGGAATGATCGAAATCTTGCCGTTCTTCTCCACTATCGCGAACTTGATCTGCTGCAAGCTCACCAGCCCCTGCTTTTCCCGCGCGGCTTCGAGAATGTCGTCTTCACGCAGGTGCATGGCGCGCAGGCGGCTCTGTAGCGGCACGCCGTTTTCCACGACGATGGTAGGCGAGCCCTCCATCCATAAATCAAACGACGGCCAGCGGTATTTCAGCCGCGACAACACCACGTCGATGGTCACCAGCGTGACGATCACCAAAGCAGCGTTAGTGAAGGAAAAGTCGTCGCCCAGCAGCGCCTGCTGCGTGGCTTCGCTGATGATCAGCAGCAAGATGAAATCGAAGATCGTCAGTTCCGACAACGAACGCCGCCCGGCGAATCGCAGGATTATCAGCAGCGCAAAGTAGATACCGGCGGCGCGTAATACAGCGTCCATAAAGGCCTCGAATCAGGGGTAGATAAACTGGTTGAGCGTCACGCTGCCGCCCGGCCCACGCACCACCGAGCGATAGGCGCCGACGCCGTCAGAGCGCACGGCCAAGTGCACCCGCACCTGACCGCCAGCGTCAGCGCGAAGCGCCAGCTGCATGCCGGTTTTGTCGAAGGTGGCGGCGTTTTTCGCCGGGGGCGTGATGCTCTCTACGGTCAGGCCATCGAGCAGTTCGCCCTCGATGCGCAGCGGTAGGTCGGCGTTTGGCGCGCCGCGCAGGTCCACAACAATCACGGAAGTGGCGCCGTTGCGCAGGAAGCGTTCGTAACTCACGGCCACCTGATCCTGGCCGGCGCTGGCCTGGCGGCTGCTTAACAGGCCTTTGGAAAACAGGCCCAACAATGTCAGCAGCACCAGCACGGTCATGGCCACCAGGCCGAGGCGTTCGAGCAGCCATAAGCGCCGCTGTACGGCCATGTTTTCGTGCACCGGCGTGAGGCGGCTGCGCGCATCGTGTTCAGTCAGTTTTACCCGGAACATGCCCATGGTTCGGCTCCTCCATAAAAAATGGACTGAGCCGGCGCGGCAATGGTTCGAGGTGTTTGCTAGGGTGAGGCGCTGCACTGAAACCAAGCGAACCTATCGGCCGGTGTGCCCCTCTTAACTGAACCGAAACCGCCAAGGTGCCTGCATGGAGCTGGTGATAGCTCGACCCGAAGGCTTGTATTGCCCACCCGGTGACTTTTATATCGACCCGTGGCGCCCCGTAGAGCGCTCGGTCATCACCCACGCCCACGGCGACCACGCGCGCACCGGCAACCAACGCTATCTGGCGGCGGCGCCGGGCGAAGGCATTTTGCGTTCGCGCCTGGGGCAAGACATCAACTTGCAAACGCTGCCCTACGGCGAGCGCCTCAATCATCACGGCGTGACCTTGAGTTTTCACCCGGCCGGCCATGTGCTGGGTTCAGCGCAGGTGCGGTTGGAATACCAGGGCGAAGTCTGGGTGGCCTCCGGCGACTACAAGGTCGAAGCCGACGGCACCTGCACGCCATTCGAGCCGGTGCCTTGCCACACGTTTATTACCGAGTCGACTTTTGGCCTGCCGATTTACCGCTGGCAGCCGCAGCGCGAGATTTTCGCCGGTATCGACAGCTGGTGGCGCGACAACGTCGCCGCCGGACGCGCCAGCGTGTTGTTCGCCTATTCCTTCGGCAAGGCGCAGCGGATTCTGCATGGCATCGACGACAGCATCGGGCCGATTCTCGTGCACGGCGCCGTCGAGCCGTTGAACGCGGTGTACCGCGAAGCCGGCGTGCGCATTCCCACCACGTTGTATGCCGGCGACATCGCCAAGAACGACCCGCTGTTGCGCCAGGCGCTGATTCTGGCGCCGCCCTCCGCTGCCGGCAGCACCTGGATGCGCCGCTTCGGCGAGTACAGCGACGCCTTTGCCAGCGGCTGGATGTTGCTGCGCGGCACACGTCGGCGCCGAGGCGTGGACCGAGGCTTTGTGCTCTCCGACCACGCCGACTGGCCGGGCCTGCTCTGGGCCATCGAGCAAACCGGCGCCGAACGGGTGATGGTCACCCACGGCCAGGTCAACGTGCTGGTCCGGCATTTGCGCGAACAGGGCCTCGACGCGCGCGGTTTCAAAACCGAATACGGCGATGAAGACGATGCGCAGGTGCCCGAATGAAAGCCTTCGCCGAGCTGTACGCGCGCCTCGACGCCACCACCTCCAGCAACGCCAAGTTACAAGCCATGCAGGATTACTTTGCCCAGGCCGAGCCAGGCGACGCAGCCTGGGCCACCTATTTCCTCGCCGGCGGCCGGCCACGCCAAGTGGTGCCCACCCGCGTGCTGCGTGAACTGGCCAGTCGCTTGGCGGGGCTGCCCGATTGGCTGTTCGAAGAAAGCTACCAAGCGGTTGGCGACCTGGCGGAAACCATCTCCCTGCTGCTGCCCGAAGCCGAGCACAGCAGCGAACACGGTTTGGCCTGGTGGCTGGAAGAACACCTGTTGCCGCTGCGCGGTTTGCCGCCGGAAACCCTGGCCGACCGCCTGCCGCCGCTGTGGGCGCAACTCGACCGGCAAAGCCTTATGGTCAGCCTGAAACTGCTCACCGGCTCGTTTCGCGTCGGCGTCTCCAAGCTGCTGGTCACCCGCGCTTTGGCGGCATTGGCCGGCATCGACGCCAAGCGCGTGGCGCAGCGGTTGGTGGGCTACACCGATTTGTCGCACCGTCCCACTGCCGCGCGTTACCAGGCGCTGATTGCCGCCGAGTCCGACGACGAACACGCCCAGCGCGGCGGCCAGCCGTATCCGTTTTTTCTCGCCCATCCGTTGCAACAGGAACTCGACAACTTCGACACGGTGCTCGGCCCGGTCGAGGATTGGCTGGTGGAATGGAAGTGGGATGGTATTCGCGCACAGCTGGTTAAACGTGAAGGTCGCCTGTGGATTTGGTCACGTGGCGAAGAGCTTGTGACCGAGCGCTTTCCCGAGCTGCACGAACTTGGCGAGGCGCTGCCCGACGGCACCGTGGTCGACGGCGAATTGGTGGTGTGGAAACACGACAGCGACAAAGCCTTCGGCATCCAGCCATTCGCCCTGCTGCAACAACGCATCGGGCGTAAAACCCTGAGCAAGAAACTGCTCGATGACGTGCCCGTGGTGCTGCTTGCCTACGACCTGCTGGAATGGCGCGGCGAAGACTGGCGCAGCCGCCCGCAGGATGAACGCCGGGCGCGCTTGGAACTGCTGGTGGCAGAGATGGGCGACGAACGTTTGCGCCTGTCGCCCGAGGTGCGTGGCAGCGACTGGGCCGACCTGGCCCGCCAGCGCGAAGCCTCTCGCGAGCTGGGCGTGGAAGGCATGATGCTCAAGCGCCGCGACTCGCTCTACGGCGTCGGCCGCACCAAGGACATGGGCCTGTGGTGGAAGTGGAAAATCGACCCGTTCAGCATCGACGCCGTGCTCATCTACGCACAACGCGGCCATGGCCGGCGCGCCAGTTTGTACAGCGACTACACCTTCGCCGTATGGGACGACGCCAGCCCCGGCGAGCGCGTACTGGTGCCGTTCGCCAAAGCCTATTCCGGGCTCACCGATGAAGAAATGCGCAAAGTGGACGCCATCATCCGCAAGACCACGGTAGAAAAATTCGGCCCGGTGCGCAGCGTCACGCCCAGCCTGGTCTTCGAGCTGGGCTTCGAGGGCATCGCCCTGTCCAAGCGCCACAAGAGTGGCATCGCTGTGCGCTTTCCGCGCATGTTGCGTTGGCGCACCGACAAAACCGTGGACCAAGCCGACACACTCGCCACCTTGCAGGGCCTGCTATGACCAGCCCCGCCAGCGCCTGGTTCGCGCTGCGTCAGTGGAAACCTTTCCCCTTTCAAAAAGAGGTGTGGGCTGCGGTAAAAGCCGGCGAGTCGGGCTTGCTGCACGCCACTACCGGTGCGGGGAAAACCTATGCCGTGTGGTTCGCCGCGCTCAACCGCTTCGCCAAGATTCCCGCTGCACCCGCGCCCACCGCGCGCCCGCGAAAACCGACAGTGGCCCCGCTGACCGTGCTGTGGATTACGCCCATGCGCGCCCTGGCCGCCGACACCGCGCGCGCCTTGCAGGCGCCGCTGGATGATTTGCACATTCACTGGAGCGTGGGCCTGCGCACCGGCGACACCGGCAGCGCCGAGCGCGCGCGGCAAAGTCGCAAATTGCCCAGCGCCCTAATCACCACACCGGAGAGCCTGACGCTGCTGCTCACCGGCGCGAAAGCGAGGGAAACCTTCGCCAGCGTGCGCATGGTGATCGTCGATGAGTGGCACGAACTGCTCGGCAACAAGCGCGGCGTGCAGCTGCAGTTGGCCCTGGCGCGCCTGCGGCAATGGACGCCGGAACTGATGGTCTGGGGCCTGTCTGCCACCCTCGGCAACCAACCCCACGCCATGGAAGTGCTGATGCCGACCGGGCGTTTGGTGCAAGGCAAAATGGCCAAAACCTTGCGCGTCGATACCCTGTTGCCGCCCGGCATCGAACGCTTTCCTTGGGCCGGCCATCTGGGTTTGCGCATGTTGCCGCAGGTGGTTGAAGAGCTGGAAAGCAGCAGCACCACACTGGTGTTCACCAACACCCGGTCGCAGGCGGAAATCTGGTACCAGGCGCTGCTCGAAGCGCGTCCTGACTGGGCGGGCTTGCTGGCCTTGCACCACGGCTCGTTGTCGCGCGAGGTGCGCGACTGGGTGGAACTGGCACTCAAGCAAGGCTCGCTGAAAGCGGTGGTGTGCACCTCCAGCCTCGATTTGGGCGTGGACTTTCTGCCGGTGGAGCGCGTGCTGCAAATCGGCTCACCGAAAGGCGTGGCGCGCCTGATGCAGCGTGCCGGCCGCAGCGGCCATGCGCCAGGGCGGCCTTCGCGCGTCACGCTGGTGCCGACCCATAGCCTGGAACTCTTGGAATCGGCAGCGGCGCAAACAACCGTGGCCGAGCGCCGAATCGAGGCGCGCCAGTCGCCGGAAAAACCCCTCGACGTGCTGGTTCAACACCTGGTCAGCATGGCCTTGGGCGGCGGTTTTATGGCCGAGGCCATGCTCGCCGAAGTGCGCAGCGCCTGGGCTTACCGCCAGCTCACCGACGAAGAATGGGACTGGGCCTTGGCGTTTATTCGCCATGGCGGCCACTCGCTCACCGCCTACCCCGACTACCGCCGCGCCGAGCCCGATGCCCACGGCCGCTGGCGCGTGCCCGATGCGCGCCTGGCACGGCGCCACCGCATGAGCATCGGCACCATCGTCAGCGATGCCAGCCTGAGCGTGAAGTACTGGACCAAAGGCGGCAGCGGCGGCTCATTGGGCAGCGTCGAAGAAGGCTTCATCGCCCGCCTGCGCCCCGGCGATGGCTTCTTGTTCGCCGGGCGCCTGCTGGAATTGGTGCGGGTGGAAAACATGACCGCCTACGTGCGCCGCGCCACCGGCAAAAAAGCCGCCGTGCCGCGCTGGAATGGTGGGCGCATGCCGCTGTCCAGCGAGCTGGCCGACGCCGTGGTCGACAAACTCGGTGCCGCCGCCGCGGGCGAATACGCCAGCGATGAGATGCGGCTGTTGCGCCCGTTGCTCGCGGTGCAGGAAAGCTGGTCCGCGCTGCCGACCGCCCACACCTTGCTCGCCGAAGTGGTGAAATCGCGCGAAGGCTGGCACCTGTTTCTGTACCCGTTCGCCGGGCGTTCCGTGCACCTGGGCCTGGCCAGCCTGCTCGCCTGGCGCCTGGCCGAAGGGCAACCGCTGAGCTTTTCCATCGCCGTTAACGACTACGGCCTGGAACTGCTGTGCGCCAGCCCCATCGACTACGCCCACGCCCTGACCCCGGCGCTGTTCAGCATCGAGCACCTGTTGCGCGACGTGCTCGCCAGCCTGAACGCCGGCGAGCTGGCGCGTCGCCGCTTTCGCGAAATCGCCCGCATCGCCGGGCTGGTGTTTTCCGGCTACCCCGGCGCGGCCAAAAGCGCCCGACAACTGCAAGCCTCCAGCGCCTTGTTCTTCGACGTCTTCCAGCAATACGACCCGAGCAACCTGTTGCTGACCCAGGCGCAACAGGAAGTGCTGCGCCAAGAGCTGGAAGTTCAGCGCCTGCAACAAACTCTTGAGCGCCTACAAACTCGGCGGCTGGACGTGCACGTGATCAAACGCGCCACGCCCCTGGCCTTTCCGCTGCTGGTGGAACGCTTCCGTGAAAGCCTGAGCTCGGAAAAGCTCGCCGACCGCATCAAACGCATGGTGCAAGACCTGGAAAAAGCCGCCGGCCCTGGCGGCTACGAAGCCGAAACCGACGCCCGTTTCGCCATCGACAACGAGCGCCCCGCCCCACGCAAAGGCCGCGCCCCGCGCCAAGGCAAAGACGGCCGACCCCGTCCCGTTAAGGAGCGTCCTTGAGCGAACATCTGCCCGTGCAACTGGCTGGAACTGAACTCTGGCTACTCGCCGACAAAGCCATCTGGTGGCCCGACTACCAAGCGCTGCTGATCGCCGACCTGCACCTGGGCAAGGCCGCCACCTACCGCCAGCTGGGCCAACCCGTTCCCCACGGCACCACCGCTGAAAACTTCCACCGCCTCGACCAACTGCTGCACCGCTACCCCAGCCGGCGGCTGATCGTACTTGGCGACTTTCTCCACGCCCGTCAAGCCAAAAACCCCGCCACCTTGGCCGCCCTACAGCAATGGCGCAGTGGCCATGTGGCCATGGACATCACCCTCATCCGCGGCAACCACGACCGCAACGCTGGCGACCCCCCGGCGCATTTGGGCATTGAAACCGTCGCCGAGCCGCTACTGGTGGGCCCGCTGGCCCTGCAACATGAACCGGATGCCCACGCCACCCACCATGTACTGGCCGGGCATGTGCATCCGGCGTATCGCCTGCGTGGCAAAGGTCGGCAGAGCCTGCGGCTGCCGTGCTTTTTGATTGGCGAACGGGTGAGCCTGATGCCCGCGTTTGGGAGTTTTACCGGCGCGATGGGCGTGTTGCCTGAGGATGGGGAGCGGGTTTTTGTGGTGGGGGATGGTGGGGTTTGGCGGGTGGTTTAGGGGGCAATCGCCTGTAGCAGGGATGTTAAAAAACACCTTCGCCGATCTACTGTATACGGCTTGAGATTCTGGATTCCCGCCTGCGCGGGAATGACGGAGGATTCTCAAACACCACCGTCATTCCCGCGCAGGCGGCGGTCCGACGATTCGGAATCCAGAATTTCGGAGCGGAGTGCTGTGGCGGGTTCGTCACCTGTCAATGGAACCCCAACGGAACAACCCCCACTCCCCACCGGTCTCTAGCCATACACCCAGCCCGCAAAAAACCCCGACCTGCATCGCCCTGTGACATCCCCCCTCCCACACGGCAAACTACCCCCACACCGGAGCCGGAGTGCTCCTGTCCACCGCTCCTCTTTATGGAAAACAGAATGCGCCACAGACAAGTCATCAACGCCTCCGTCAGCCCCAAAGGCAGCCTGGAAACATTGTCCCAACGCGAAGTGCAACAACTCAGCGAAGCCGGTTCCGGCAGCATCTACGATCTATTCCGCCAGTGCGCCCTGGCCATTCTCAATACCGGCGCCCATATCGATAACGCCAAGACCATCCTCGACGCTTATAAAGATTTCGAAGTGCGCATCCACCAGCAAGACCGTGGCGTGCGCCTGGAGTTGTTGAATGCGCCGGCCGACGCCTTTGTCGATGGCGAAATGATCGCCAGCACGCGCGAGATGTTGTTCAGCGCCCTGCGCGACATCGTTTACACCGAGAACGAACTCGACAGCCAACGCATCGACCTGGACACCTCCCAGGGCATTACCGATTAC
Source organism: Pseudomonas sp. AC136 (assembly GCF_979258585.1). Lineage (NCBI taxonomy): Bacteria > Pseudomonadati > Pseudomonadota > Gammaproteobacteria > Pseudomonadales > Pseudomonadaceae > Pseudomonas > Pseudomonas sp. AC136. Next base: position 460,697 of record NZ_OZ409865.1, on the reverse strand, counting down.
GTGTTCCACCTGCTGCGCAACGCCCGCACCCTGCGCCCCGGTGTCGAGCCGAAAATCGTGGTGTGCTGGGGTGGTCACTCGATCAGCACCGAGGAATACAAGTACACCAAGAAAGTCGGCCACGAGCTGGGCCTGCGTAGCCTGGATGTGTGCACCGGCTGCGGCCCAGGCGTGATGAAAGGCCCAATGAAGGGCGCGACCATCAGCCACGCCAAGCAACGCATCACCGGCAGCCGCTACCTGGGCCTGACCGAGCCGGGCATCATCGCCGCCGAGGCACCGAACCCGATCGTCAATGAGTTAGTGATTCTGCCGGACATCGAAAAACGCCTGGAAGCGTTCGTGCGGGTCGGTCACGGCATCATTATTTTCCCGGGCGGCGCCGGTACGGCCGAAGAATTCCTGTACCTGCTGGGCATTCTGATGCACCCGGACAACCAGGACCTGCCTTTCCCCGTCATCCTTACCGGACCGAGAAGCGCCAAGGCGTATTTCGAGCAGCTGCACGCGTTTATTGGGGCAACGCTGGGAGAATCGGCGCAGGCGCATTATCAGATCATTGTCGATGACCCAGCTGAAGTGGCGCGGCAGATGACGCTCGGGCTGAAGCAGGTGAAACAGTTCCGCCGCGAGCGCAACGACGCGTTCCACTTCAACTGGCTGCTGAAAATCGATGAAGGCTTCCAGCGCCCATTCGAGCCGACCCACGCCAACATGGCCGCGCTGAAACTCAACCGCAGCATTGCCCCACATGAGCTGGCGGCGAATTTGCGTCGGGCGTTTTCCGGCATTGTGGCGGGCAACGTGAAGGCGACCGGCATTCGTCTGATCGAAGAGTTCGGCCCTTATGAAATTCATGGCGACCCCGCCGTAATGGAGCCGCTGGACAAACTGCTGCAAGCCTTCGTTGAGCAACACCGCATGAAACTGCCCGGCGGCGCGGCCTATGTGCCGTGCTACCGCGTTATTAACGGCTAACCCCCCTTTCCTGTGGGAGCGGCTTTAGCCGCGATGTTTTTAGGAGCAGCGCGGTTAATCGCCCTCCCACAGAGAGCACTTGAGGTCCCCCATGCGCGAATTCCATTTCTACGAACCCAAACTCGGCCACGGCCTGAAGCACGACCCGCTCAATTCCATCGTCGCCCCACGGCCGATTGGCTGGATCTCGTCGCAAAGCCCCGACGGCGTGCTCAACCTGGCGCCGTACAGTTTCTTCAATGCCTTCAACTACACGCCGCCGATCATTGGCTTCTCCAGCATCGGCTGGAAAGACAGCGTGCGAAATATTGCGGCCAGCAAAGAGTTTGTCTGGAACCTGGCGAGCCGCCCGTTGGCTGAGCAAATGAATACCTCGTCGGCACTGGTAGCGCCCGAGGTCAACGAGTTCGAGCTGGCGGGCCTCGAAACCGCGCCTTCGCGCCTGGTGAAACCGCCACGGGTGCTGGCCAGTCCGGTGTCGTTCGAGTGCCGGTTGAGCGACATCGTGCAGCTACAGAAGGCCGACGGGGGGCTGATCGATACCTGGCTGGTGTTGGGCGAAGTGGTGGCCGTGCACATCGATACGGCGGTGCTGGAGGACGGCGTGTACAACACGGTGTTGGCACAACCGATCATGCGCGGCGGCGGCCCCACGGACTATTTCGCCATTGAAGAAAGCCAGCGTTTCCACATGCATCGCCCGGTGGTGGACAAATAACCGCAGCGCGGTGAATGCGGGTTTCGCGGTCCTGACGAAACCCGCGTCGGCCGCTTAAAAATATCGCTCGAACCTTCCAGCCGCTGCGCCCTTCTTACTTAACACCGCAGCTTCTTTACAGGATGTAACTCATCATGCTGGAACCCCTTCTACTCGCCGCTACGCGCGTGTCCACGTATGACCTGGACCGCCCACTCACCAACGCCAGTGGCTTTTTTTTCCAGCGCGAACAACGCCTGTTTCTAGTCACCAGCCGCCATGTGGTTGTCGACGCACCGACCGAGCATCACCCGAGCCGGCTGGAAATCGAGTTGCACACCAATAAGGACAACCTGGCGGAGTCCATCGGTTTTTCCATTCCGTTGTTTAAAGACGGTAAGAGCCTGTGGCGTCAGGGCACCGATTCGGGCGGTGAAATTGACATTGCCGTTGTGGAAATCGAACGCAGCGCACTGCCGCCAACCACCGCGTACCTGGCCTTCACGCCCGAGCACCTGGCCGATCTGACTAAGCCCATCGAAATTGGCAGCCCTTTGCTGGTGGTCGGCTTTCCGCTGGGTTTTCACGACACCTTGCACCACATGCCTGTGGCGCGTCAGGCCAGCATTGCCTCGGCGTTTGGCCTGCGTTTCAAGGGCGAAGGTTATTTCCTCACCGACGCGCGCACGCACCGTGGCTCTAGCGGCGCACCGATTGTGATGCGCATGGCCGCCGACGATAACCGCGAGCTTCCGTGGCTGCTGCTGGGCGTGCATTCATCGCGTCTGGACGTTAACCGCGATCAGGAACTCGACGAAGCGCTGGGCCTTAATTGCGCCTGGTATTCCGATGTGCTGATGACCCTGACCGAGTAAATCGCGGGTGGCGGTATCGGTTTTCGTTGTGTAAGGTTGCCGGCGGGTGTCACGGCTGCGGTTCTGCAGCCGGGCAGGTTTTTTGTGTTGGTCGGGCCGCCGCACAGTCTGAAAAAGTGAGCGACCATGAACCGACCCCTTCCCCCAAAGGCTCTTCCGGCTGCGCGCCGCGTAGCCGACAAAGCTTTTAGCGCCCTCGAACATTTCCTCCATATTGAAGCTGTCAGCGGCATCGTGTTGATGCTCGCCGCTGCCATCGCCCTGATCTGGGCAAACTCTTCGGCAGCCGACAGTTACCACCACCTCTGGCACATGTCGGTCAGCCTGGGTTTAGGCGATTGGCAGCTTTCACAGTCGCTGCACTTCTGGATTAACGACGGTTTGATGACCGTGTTCTTTCTGGTGGTCGGCCTGGAAATTCGCCGCGAAATTCACGAAGGCGCCCTCGCCACACTCAAGCTGGCGACGCTGCCAATGGCCGCCGCGCTCGGCGGCGTAGTGGTGCCAGCGCTGATCTACGTTGCCCTTAACGCTGACCCAAACCTGCGCTCCGGCTGGGCCGTGCCCACGGCCACCGATATCGCTTTTGCCATGGGCGTGCTGGCCTTGCTGGGCAAATCGATTCCGCCGTCCGTGCGGGTATTTTTGCTGGCGTTGGCCATCATCGATGACATTGCCGCCGTGCTGATCATTGCCGTGTTTTACTCCGGCGGCCTGGAGCCCATTGGTTTCCTCATCGCCGCTGCCGGCATCGCGTTGGTGTTGATCTTTCAGCAAATCGGCATCGGCTCCGCGTTTGCCTATGTGCTGCCCGGCGCCATTTTGTGGTTCGGCCTGTTGAAAACCGGCGCCCATCCCACCCTGGCCGGCGTGGTGTTGGGGCTGATGACGCCAGTGTTTTCCCGCCCCGATACCGAGGGGCCGCTGGACAAGGCCAGGGGCGCCCTGCACAACCTGACGCACCGTGACGAGGAAGACACCGGCGAGGTCTTGCATTCGGTCAAACAGCTGCGCACCGCACAGCGCGAACTGCTGCCGCCGGTGATTCGCGTGCAGGCGGCGCTGCATCCGTGGGTGGCCTATGGCGTGATGCCGTTGTTCGCCCTGGCTAACGCGGGCGTCAGCCTCGGCGGCGTCGACCTCAACAATTCAGCCTCGCTGACGGTGATGTTCGGCGTGCTGTGTGCGCTGGTGATTGGCAAGCCAATTGGCGTGATGTTCAGCACCTGGCTGCTGGTGCGCCTGGGCTGGTGCGTGCTGCCGCCGGGCATGACGTGGTCGTGGCTGGGCTTGATCGGCTGCCTGGCGGGCATCGGCTTCACCATGTCGATCTTTATCGCCTCACTGGCCTTTACCGACGATGGCCTGCTCAGTGCCGCCAAGCTCGGTGTGCTGCTCGCCTCGGCCATTGCCGCGACGCTCGGCCTGATAATTGGCGCCATCGTGGTTCGCCGCGCCAAGGCGAACCCTGCCTAGACCCGCCCAAACCACGCCGTCTGTGGGAGAGGCTTTAGCCTCGATGCTTTTTGAGCTTTAAAAGCAGGCCGTGGCGGCTAACGATAAGCCGCCACCCTCGCCAGCCACGCTTCGTCGTCATCCAGCGCCTCGATGGCCTTGTTCAGCGCCGGCACTAAGCGTGCGTAGGCAGTGGGCACCAGTAGGTGACGCTGATAGCGACTCAGCGGCCCGGCAACAAACAACTGGGCCTGCAGAACCGGTCGTTCAAACCAGAAAAACTCCAGCGTGCGCTTGCCGACAACGGTGGCATCGATCCAGCCGCGTTGCAGGCGTTCGACATTGACGCGCTCATCCACGCTGTCTTGTCGACTGACCGATCCACTCGTCAGCAGCGGCGTCAGCTCCGGGTAATAGTGCCCGGCCACCAAGCCCAAGCGATGCCCCTGCAGCGTGGCAAGCGTGAGCCGTGAGACCTCGCCGCTGTTGCGCGACACCAGCAAATTGACGTCATCGATAAACGGCTCGGTCAGCGTAAAAGCAGGCGAATTGGGAAACCACGCGGGGCCCACGCCGAGCACCAGCCCCGGCAGCCGGCCCTCGTTCAACTGACGATCCAGACGCCGGCGAGGAATCTCGCGCACGGCGAAGTGGTAATCCGGCATCAGCGCTTCCAGCCGCTGCGCCAGGTCGAAATACAGCCCTTTTTGCGCGGCGTAATCTACGACGTAAGGCGGTTTGTTCTGGTAGCAAAACAAGGTGACGTCTTCAGCAGCCGATGCCGCCGCACTGTGCACAAGCCAGACCACAGCCCAGAACATTGCTCTCACCGCACACCCCTGTTTTGCCGAATCGTTACCGATTGACTATAGATCAGCAGGCGTGTGCGACATGCCGCACTGCCTATCAGCGTTTTCACCTTCGACTTGGATGCCTGGGTGTAGGACGGTATAAGGAACGCCACGAAATAGACGTGTTTGATTGGCTACGGATGGGGACACATGGCGCAGTGGCTCAAAGGTGACGAGCAGATGGTGGAGCGGATTCGAGCCTACGACTGGGCCTCGTCGCCGCTGGGGCCGATCGAGGATTGGCCTGATGTGTTGAAAACCACTGTGGCCCTGAGCCTCGGTTCAAGCTTCCCGCAAGCCATTGTTTGGGGCGACAGCCTCACTACCCTGCACAACCAAGCCTTCAATCAAATTCTCGGCAATAAACCCTCTGCGTTGGGCCGCTCGTTCAGCGAGGTGTGGAGCGAAGCGTGGCCCGATATCAGCGCCTTCGCCGACGCCGCATTTGCAGGCCAGGCCACCTACCTGGAAGACTTCCCGCTGCTGATCGAGCGCGGTGGCGCGCCTGAACAGGCCTACTTCACCTTCTGCTACAGCCCCATACGCGACCACACCGGCAAGGTCGTTGGCATCCTCGACACCGTGGCTGAAACCACGGCCACGGTGGTCGCCAACCAGCGCCTGGCCTTTCTCGATGGGCTGGGGCGCGCGGTAGCCACGGCCACCAGCGCTGACGTGATTCTGGCCGCCACCACGCGCATGTTGGCCCAGCAGTTGGGGCTGTCGAACTGCGCCTACGCCGACATGCATGCCGACGAGGACGGCTTCACCATTCGCGGCGATTGGGCAGCGCCCGGCTCGCCGCATATTCTGGGTATCTACCGCCTGGCCGACTTCGGCGAACTGGCCGTGCGCAACCTGAACGCCGGCTTGCCGTTGATCATTCACGACAACCTCAGCGAGCTGCCCAGCCACGAATCGGCGGCGTTTCAGGCCCTGGGCATCACGGCGACCATTTGCATGCCGCTGATCAAAGATGGCCGCCTCACGGCATTGATGGCTATTCACGACAACGTGCCCCGGCAGTGGACCGACGCAGACCTGGGCCTGCTTCGCGAAGTGACCGAGCGTTCGTGGGCGCACATCGAGCGGGTGCGCGCCGACGCCGAACTACGTGAAGCGGTGAACGCGCTGGCCACGCTCAACAGCACCCTCGAACAACGGGTGCAGGAGCGCACGGCGCAGTTGGTTGAAACCGAAGCCGAGCTGCGCCAGGCGCAGAAATTGGAGGCCATCGGCCAACTCACGGGCGGCGTGGCCCATGACTTCAATAATCTGCTGACCATCATTCGTTCCTCGATCCACTTCTTGCGCCGCACCGATCTGCCGCTGGAACGCCGCAACCGTTACATCGACACCATTTCCAACACCATCGAGCGCGGCGCCAAGCTCACCGGCCAACTGCTGGCCTTTGCTCGCCGCCAACCGCTGCATCCGCAAGTGTTCGAAGTGGGCCAACGCCTGGAGGCCTTGCACGACATGCTCGACTCCGCCGCCGGTGCGCGCATTCAGGTGGTGCTGGAATTGCCAAGGCAGCCCTGTTTTGTCCGGGCCGATCTCGGTCAATTGGAAACCGCGCTGATCAACATGGCCATCAACGCCCGCGACGCCATGGGCGGCGAAGGGCAACTGACGGTGCGCCTGACGTGCAACCAGCGCATGCCATCGGCCTCCCAGTCAGCGGCCGAGGCCGGCTTGCTGGCCGCGATTGCCGTTACCGACACCGGTGCCGGAATCGCCCCAGCGGTGATGTCGCGAATATTCGAACCCTTCTTCACCACCAAGGAAATCGGCCAGGGCACCGGTCTTGGCCTGTCGCAGGTGTTTGGCTTCGCCAAGCAATCGGGCGGCGATGTCGACGTGCATTCCGTGCCGGGGCAAGGCACCACGTTCACCCTGTTTCTGCCGCAGGTCGAAGCGCAAGCCGGGCTTACTGAACCTGCCCCGCCACCGATGCAACAAACCCTGCGTGGTACGCAGCAGCGGGTACTGGTGGTGGAAGACAACCGAGAGATCGGCAGCTTTGCCGCCGACATGCTGCAAGACCTGGGCTACGACGTGACCTGGGCCAGCACTGCCGAAGAAGCCCTGCAACGCATGGGGCCTGAGGCGCTGGAATTCGACGCCGTGTTTTCTGACGTGATGATGCCCGGCATTGGCGGCCTGAACCTGGCCACCGAACTGCGCCGCCGCCGCCCCGGTCTGCCCATTATTCTCACCTCCGGTTACAGCCAGACGTTGTCCGCCGGAGGCTTCCAGGGTTTCGCGTTTCTGCGCAAACCGTACTCGGCTGAACAGGTGGCGCAGATGTTGAGTGCGGCGCTGAATCGCAAGGATTAGTGCACGTGCTGCGGCCGCGTCGTCAAAATCGGCGTTCACCATGCAAGCCTGGATCCCAGGCTTAAACAAAGCTATCTAAAAAACCACCGTCATTCCCGCGCAGGCGGCGGTCCGACGATTCGGAATCCAGGCTCGTTCATGTATCGGTACTCGTCTAAACCCCTCCAGCGTGCATGCGCTTAAAAACCAAAAAAAACCTACCCCAACTCACCCCACCGTACCGCTCGGCAAATAATCGAAACCTTCCGCCAACCCCACCCGTCCACTTATTAGCGACGACCCGTTCGCGTCACAGTGGAGAAAAATGGAATGAACACTACCCCGCTCAAACACTTCGGTCTGGCTTGCGTTCTCAGCTTCAGCGCCCTGGCAAGTGCCGTGGCCGCCGAGTCCAACTCCTTCGTTGAAAACGCCACCCAGGGCGGCATCCTGGAAATTGAAGCCGCCAAGCTGGCGCTGGAAAAAAGCCAAAGCAGCGACGTGCGGGAGTTCGCCACCACCATGCAGGCGGACCACACCAAGGTGAACCAAGAGCTCACCGCCCTGGCCAAGAAGCAGAACATCGAAGTGCCAGACGAAGCGTCGATGATCGACAAAGCCAAAAAGCTGCTGCTGGAAATGCGCGACGAGTCGTTCGATAAGGGCTACGCCGGCAACCAGGTAGCCGCCCACGAACAGACCATCGAGCTGTTCAAGAAACAAGCCGAGTCCAAAGAAAACCCAGAGCTGCAAGCCTTCGCCAAAGAGAAGCTGCCCGCCCTGGAACATCACCTGGAAATGGCCAAACAGTTGAAAGCCAAGCACGACCACTAAGCCCAGCGGAGGTTGTATGAACGCTCAACACACCGCGCCGCCGGATCGTGACGGCGCCACGCTCGACGCCGAGCAGTGGCCCGCTCAGGACACGCCGGCCGATACCCGGGGCCTTCCCGGGTATCCGCGTCAGCAAGCCGGCAAGCAGGTCGATTCCGAAGCGGACTTCGACCCGGATTCGCCAGACCTTGCCGATCCGCAAATCGACCCGAGGCATCCACCGCGCATTCCCGACGATGCGCCGGACCCACGGGCTGAGAAGCGCGCGCCAAGCGATGAGTACCCGCCGTACGAAAAACCCTGAGGTCGCTAACGCTTGCGTTAGCCCCTATCGTTCACGTTAAGGAAAGCTGTCCATGCCACTGCACTATGTCGCCTGCTTGGCAGACTTGCCCGACGGCCAGATTGGCCAGGGCAAGATCGGTGAGCAATCGTTGATTCTGTTGCGAACCGGCGACACGGTGCAGGCATTTCAGGGCAATTGTCCGCACGCCGGCGCGCCGTTGGCTGAGGGCGCACTGTGCAACGGTCGGCTGATTTGCCCGTGGCACAAAGGCACATTCCGCCTGAGTGATGGGCACGTGTGCGAACCGCCAGCGCTGGAAGATTTGCAGCGCTACGCCGTGACACTTCGCGACGGCCAGGTGTATGTAGACGATCAACCGCTGCCTGCCTCAATAGACAAATCCCAATCACCAGACGAGCGTTTATTCGCCATCGTCGGGGGTGGCGCAGCCGGTACAGCGGCAGCTTCGGCATTGCGTGAGCATGGTTTCGCCGGGCGCTTGCTATTGATCGACCGTGAAGAAGCGCCGGGCTTTGATCGCACGGTGTTAAGCAAATTCGTCATCGCTGGCGACATGGCGCCAGCGCAGATTCCCGACCTTAAAGACGACGACTACTACCGCGAGCAGCGCATCGAGCGCGTGCATGGCCATGTCAATCGCATGGATGCCCAGCGCCGCGAAATCGAGCTGAGCGATGGTCGTTTGTACCGTTACGACTCGGCGCTACTGGCCACTGGCGCCAAGCCGAAAACTTTGGACCTGCCCGGCGCGCAGTTGGACAACGTGCATGTGCTGCGCTCGCGTGCGCATGCCGCGGACATCCTACACGCCACGCTGCCGGGCGATCGCGCGGTCATCATCGGCGACAGCTTTATCGGCCTGGAAGCGGCCAGTTCGTTACGCAAACGTGGCCTCGGCGTCACCGTGATTGCGCGCCACGAAGTGCCTTTCGCCAAGCAATTCGGCATGGAAGTAGGCCGCGCTATCCGCCTGCTGCACGAGAGCAACGGCGTGGTGTTTCGCGTCGGTGAGGAAGCCGTGAGCTTCGAGGCCGACGAAGCCAATGAAGACCAACACGTGAAGGCGGTGCGCCTGGCCTGCGGCGAGCGCATCGCTGCCGACCTGGTGCTGGTCGGCGTGGGCGTCAGCCCGGCGACAGACCTATTGCAAGGCCTGCGCTTATGCGACGACGGCGCGCTGGCGGTGGACCAACACATGCGCGCCGCGCCGGGCCTGTGGGCCGCTGGTGATATCGCGCGCTTCCCCTTGGCCGACGAACACCTGCGCATCGAACATTGGCGCGTGGCCCAGCAACACGCGCGCATCGCTGCGCAAAATATGCTCGGCGGCGAAGTGGCCTACGACAGCGTGCCGTTCTTCTGGACCCAGCATTTCGGCAAGCGTTTCGACTACCTTGGCCACGCCAAAGACTGGCAGGAAACCATTATCGAAGGCGATCTGGTGAACCTGCACTTTATCGCCCTGCTCTGCAGCCAGGGTCAGGTGGAAGGCGTGGTGGCGTGCCAGCGCGAGGCGGCCACGGCGTTGCTGGCTGAACGCATGCGTGAACCGCTGTCGGTCGAGCAAGCGCTGAGCTTGATTCGCCAATGCGACGGTGAGTCGGTTTAAACGTTGTGAGGGCAGGCCCGCGCAAGCAAGCCTGCCAGGTTGATTAGTTCGCCCGGCTATTTAGGGAAAATGCCGGTAATGGTGATGCCGTAATCCTTCAGCAATTTCAGCGGCAGCTCGGTCGCTTCTTCCTGCGGATCGCCGAACTCGCCTTTTTCCAGGTTCTGCTCGGCCCATTTCCACACATACTCCACCGCCTGGTCGACGCTCGGCTTGTCGTCTTGCTCGACATCGAGAACCGACGTGTTTTGGTCCCTGTTATAGCTGATCACCCAATGGGTCATACGCTGATCTCCGCGTTAAATGTGCCAGTGTCTTAGCTGATGACTGGCGCAACGCGAGATCGGTTCAGGGAGGTTTGTAACCGCATCCATTCATGGTCGAATTTCGTCGTCTACGTCGTTATCTGCTTGAAAACTTGAACTTTCCGATCCATGGCTTCCTCTCAAGCCCATGCACGACATGGCGTTCGCCGCCATCTTAAAGGAATAGGAGTTTTCCAATGCCGGAACAGGCATGGCCTGAGCGCAAGCCGTCGACCGTCGCGATTCTGCTGGCCATTGCCGCCTGCCTGGCGCTCGCTGGCTGTAACGACAAACAGCAATCGCCACCCCATACCCGCGTGCTGGTGCAGAGCGTAAAACCCGGCGATTTCAGCGACCAAGTGGAGCTGACCGGCGACATTCAGGCGCGCGTCGAAGCGCAGCAGTCTTTCCGCGTCGGCGGCAAGATCATCGAGCGCATGGTCGAGGTCGGCGACCGGGTGAAGGCCGATCAAGTGCTGGCGCGCCTCGATCCACAAGAACAGCAAACCAACGTCGACAACGCCCGCGCGGCCCTGCAAGCGCAAGAGGCGCAGTTGCGTCTGGCTGAAGTCAGTTTTAAACGTCAGCAACAGCTGCTGCCCAAGGGCTACACCAGCAAAAGCGAATTTGACCAAGCGCAGGCGCAGTTGCGCTCCAGCCTTAGTTCGTACAGCGCCGCTCAGGCGCAGTTGGCCAACGCCCGCGACCTGCTCACCTACACCGAACTGCGCGCCTCCGCCGATGGCGTAATCACTCAGCGCCAGGCGGAGGCAGGGCAAGTGGTGCAAGCCACAGTGCCGATTTTCACCCTGGCCCGCGCGGGCGAGCGCGACGCGGTTTTCGACGTGTACGAATCGCTGTTCAACGCTGACCTGGCCGAGCAACCGGTAACCGTCAGCCTGCTGAATCGCCCTGCCGTGACCGCGCAAGGCAAGGTTCGCGAAATAACCCCGACCATCGACGCGCAAAGCGGCACGGTGAAGGTCAAGGTGGCGCTGGAAAATGCACCCGAGGAGATGAACCTGGGCGCCGTGGTCACCGCCACCGTGCACCCGAAAACCAGCAACCGCGTGGTATTGCCGTGGTCGGCGCTGTTTAAAAGCCAGAATCAGCCGGCCGTCTGGCTGGTGGATGAGCAGCAGAAAGTCACCCTGCAACCGGTCAGTGACGTGGCCTACGGCAGCGGCACCGTGATGATTGGCAAAGGACTGGCAGCAGGCCAACACGTCGTGGTCGCCGGTGGGCAGTTGCTCCATCCGGGGCAAGTGGTGGAAATCGCCACGCCGGACAAAGCCGCCGAACCGGAGAAAGCGAAAATCGCTGCGCCGCCACCGACCGACAAACAGCTGGAGGGCGCGCAATGAATCGTTGCCTGCCGCTCGCTGTGTCGCTATTGCTGGTCCTCGGCCTAACCGCCTGCTCTGACGAAGAACCGCCAAAACCGGCGCCGCGTCCGGTGCTCTACAGCGCGGTCAGTACCCAGCAGCAAGCCACGGTCGGGCGTTACGCCGGCACCATCGAAGCGCGTTACGAAACCACCGTCGGTTTTCGCACGAACGGCCGCATTGCCTCACGCACCGTGAACGTCGGCGACAAAGTCGACACAGGCACCCTGCTCGCCACCCTCGACCCCAGCGACCAGGAAAATCAGCTGCGCGCCCGCGAAGGTCAGATGGCCAGCGCTAACGCCCAGTGGATTGAGGCGCAAGCCAACGCGCGTCGCCAGCAGGAACTGTTCGATCGCGGCGTGGGCGCCAAAGCCAACCTGGACGACGCGCAAACACGCTTGAAAACGGCGCGCGCCAGCCTCGACCAAATGGCCGCCGATGTGCAAAACGCCAAAGACCAGGTGGAGTACACCCGCTTGCTTAGCGACTTCCCTGGTGTGGTCACCGCCTGGCGCGCAGAAACCGGCCAAGTGGTCGCGGCCGGCCAGGAAGTGCTGACCCTGGCCCGCCCCGACGTACGCGAAGCGGTGTTCGACCTGCCTGACGAACAAGTGGCGCAGTTGCCCGCTGACGCGCGCTTTACCGTGCGCTCGCAATTGCAGCCAGACGTTCAGGCCCAGGCACAGGTTCGCGAAATGGCACCGCAGGCCGACCCCACCACACGCTCGCGACGCGTGCGCCTGAGCTTGATCGACAGCCCGGAAGAACTGCGCCTGGGCACCACCGTCAACATCGAGCTGAGCAGCAAGACGTCGGCTCATAGCACATTGCCGGCCAGCGTATTGATTGCGGACCGGGTCGAAAACGGCCGCGCGCACGTGTGGGTCGTCGACCCTACGAGCCTCGCGGTCAATCAGCGGGCCGTGCAGATATTAAGTCGTGAAGGCGACTCGGTGGTAATTGGCGAAGGCCTACGCGACGGCGAGCACGTGGTGCGCGCCGGCGTGAACAGTTTGCAACCCGGACAAGTCGTCAAGCTGGACCCAGGAGCAGTGCAATGAGTCGGGAAACGGGCGGTTTCAACCTGTCGGACTGGGCTCTGCGCCATCAATCGTTAGTCTGGTATCTGATGGCGGTTTCCCTGGTCATGGGGATTTTTTCCTACTTCGAATTGGGTCGCGAGGAAGACCCCTCATTCACCATCAAAACCATGGTTATCCAGACCCGCTGGCCGGGCGCGACGGTGGACGACACCCTTTACCAAGTCACCGATCGCATCGAAAAGAAACTCGAAGAGCTGGACACCCTGGACTACGTGAAAAGCTACACGCGGCCCGGCGAATCGACCGTGTTCGTGTACCTGAAAGACACCACCAACGGCAAAGACATCCCCGACATCTGGTACCAGGTACGTAAGAAAATCACCGACATCCAGGGCGAATTTCCCCAAGGATTGCAGGGACCGTTCTTCAACGATGAATTCGGCGACGTGTTCGGCAGCATCTACGCCTTCACCGGCGACGGGCTGAGTTACCGGCAACTGCGCGATTATGTGGAACAGGTGCGCCTGGATATCCGCAGCGTCGACAACCTGGGCAAGGTGCAGTTGATCGGCGAACAAAACGAAGTGCTGTACCTGAACTTCTCCACCCGCAAGCTGGCGGCGCTGGGCTTAGACCAAAGCCAGGTGGTGCAAAGCCTGCAAGCGCAGAACAGCGTGACGCCCTCGGGCGTGATCGAAGCCGGCCCCGAGCGGATTTCGGTGCGCACGTCCGGCGAATTCCGCTCGCAGGAAGACCTGCAAGCGGTGAACTTGCGGGTGAACGACCAGTTCTATCGCCTGGCCGACCTGGCCACCATCGAGCACCGTTTTCAGGATCCGCCGGAATCGCTGTTCCGCTTCAACGGCCAACCGGCCATCGGCCTGGCTGTTGCCATGCGCGACGGTGGGAACATTCAGACCTTCGGTAAGCAGTTGCACCAGCGCATGGAGGAAATAACGGCGGAGTTGCCGGTCGGCGTCGGCGTGCATCAGGTGTCGAACCAAGCCGAAGTGGTCAACAAAGCCGTGGGCGGTTTCACCAGTGCGCTGTTTGAAGCGGTGGTGATTGTGCTCGTGGTGAGTTTCATCAGCCTGGGCGTGCGCGCCGGTTTGGTGGTGGCGTGCTCCATTCCGCTGGTACTGGCCATGGTGTTCGTGTTCATGGAATACAGCGGCATCACCATGCAGCGGATTTCCCTCGGCGCCTTGATCATCGCCCTCGGCCTGCTGGTGGATGACGCGATGATCACCGTGGAAATGATGGTCACGCGCCTGGAGGCCGGCGACACCCGCGCCCAGGCCGCTACTTACGCCTACACCTCCACGGCATTCCCGATGCTCACCGGCACCTTGGTGACCGTCGCCGGCTTTGTGCCGATTGGCCTGAACGCCAGCTCGGCGGGCGAATACACCTTCACCCTGTTCGCAGTGATTGCCGTGGCGCTGTTGGTGTCGTGGCTAGTCGCGGTGTTGTTCGCGCCGGTTATCGCCGTACACGTTTTGCCGGAATCGCTGAGCCACAAAAAAGACAAAGAACCCGGCCGGCTGACCCGAGGCATGGACCGTGGTTTGAAATGGGCGATGCGCCATCGCTGGTTAAGCATCGGCCTCACGGTGGCACTCTTCGTCACGTCCATAGTGCTGATGCAATTCGTCCAGCAGCAATTCTTCCCCTCCTCCGACCGCCCGGAATTGCTGGTGGACCTCAACCTGCCGCAAAACAGCAGCCTGGAGGAAACCCGCCAAGTCGTTGACCGTTTGGAAGCGACCATCAAGGACAGCCCCGACATTCAGCGCTGGAGCACGTATATCGGCGAGGGCGCTGCGCGCTTCTATCTGCCGCTCGACCAACAACTGCAAAACCCCTTCTATGCCCAGCTAGTGATCGTCAGCAAAGACCTGGAAGCGCGCCAACGCCTGGCCGCTGAACTGAAGGCCCGTTTGCGGGAAGACTTCGTTGGCATCAGCAGCCTCGTTCAACCGTTGGAAATGGGCCCGCCTGTAGGACGGCCGATTCAGTACCGCATCAGCGGGCCGAACATCGAGCAGGTGCGCGAATACGCCATGCAAGTGGCCGGACTGCTAGACGGTAACGCCGATATCGGCGACATGATTTACGACTGGAACGAGCCGGGGCGTGTGCTGAAAATCGACGTGGCGCAAGACAAAGCGCGGCAATTGGGGCTGTCGTCACAGGACGTCGCGCAGACCATGAACAGCGTGGTGACCGGTGCGAATGTCACGCAGGTTCGCGACAGCATCTATCTGATCAACGTGGTCGGGCGTTCCGAGGAAGGCGAACGACGTTCCCCTGAAACCTTGGAAAACCTGCAAATCACCACGCCGCGTGGCACTTCTATTCCGCTGCGCGCATTTGCCACGGTGAGCTATGAGCTTGAACAACCGCTGGTATGGCGCCGCGATCGCAAGCCCACCATCACACTCAAAGCCAGCGTGCACGGCGACAAACAACCCACCGACGTGATGGCCGAGCTGCAGCCGAAAATAGACGAGTTCGCCGCGAAATTGCCGGCGTCGTATCGGATCAAACCGGGCGGCACTGTCGAAGAAAGCGGCAAGGCGCAGGGACCGATTGGCAAAGTCATACCGCTGATGCTGTTTTTGATGGCGACCTTTCTGATGATTCAGCTGCAAAGCGTGAAGAAGCTGTTTCTGGTTGCCAGCGTCGCGCCACTGGGCTTGATCGGCGTGGTCGCGGCGCTGCTGCCCACCGGCACACCGCTGGGCTTTGTGGCGATTCTTGGCGTGCTCGCGCTTATCGGCATCATCATTCGCAACTCGGTGATTCTGGTGACGCAGATCGACGAATTCCGCGAGGCCGGCTCACACGCTTGGGACGCCGTCATTGAAGCGACTCACCACCGAACCCGCCCCATTCTGCTCACCGCTGCAGCGGCGAGCCTGGGCATGATTCCCATCGCACGCGAAGTGTTTTGGGGGCCGATGGCCTTTGCGATGATCGGCGGCATCATCAGCGCCACCCTCCTGACCCTGCTGTTCTTGCCGGCCTTGTACGTCGCTTCATACCGCATTCAAGAACCAGCGCAGGACAGCGCCCAACGTGGCGGCGAACCTTCCGAGGTGCGTTAGCCGGACAACAATGCGTCGTGCGGAAAAGGGAACCGAACGGCGCATTCTTCCTTCTCACGTTATGCCCGTCCGCGCAGCCCGCGGGACGATGCTCAACGACAGAGAGCCCGGATGAACACAAAACGCGCCGTCGCACTGCTGACCCTCGACACGCCACTGGCCGACCACGAGCGCGCGGTTCAGCAGGTACTGGCAGAGAAAATCGGCGACCTGCTCGGTCTGCCGGTACAGACGTCTTCCGAAAAAAACAGCGCCTGTTATTGGATCCCCAGCGAAACGGTGACGGGCGCCCAGCAGATGAAAGCGCTCGGGATCGCCAGCGCCGAGGATTTCTTCGGCGGCGCCGTGCGGTTTCCTTTTATGGCGACCAAAGCCATTAGCCACCCCTTGATCGAGCAGCCGACCGTGACGCCCGAAGGCTGGACCGCGCAGTTTCACCAACAGGCGGCCGATGCGGTACTGCGCGGCACCACGGTGTTTGACTTGAGCGATGCCGAGCGAGCCGGAGCGGCCCTGCTGGCGCATGGGCCGGTGCGGGTAAAAGCCGTGCGAGGCAAAGCCGGTCGAGGTCAGACGTTGGTGGAAAACGCCGCTGAACTCAGTGCGTGTTTGCGCCAGGCGGATGCCCAGGAAGTCTCGGAATGGGGTCTGGTACTGGAGGAACACCTGAAGGAAGTCGTGACGTTCAGCGTGGGACAAATCCAAGTCGCCGGGCTCGTCGCCAGCTATTACGGCTCGCAACGCTTAACCCAAGACGACAGCGGCGCGCAGGTGTACGGCGGCTCTGACTTGATGATCGTGCGCGGGGGCTATGAAGCGCTTGATGCGCTGCCGTTATCGGCGCACGCCCGTTTGGCGATTAAGCAGGCCGTTACGTATGAACAGGCCGCCTTCGATTGCCTGGGGCTGGTCGCCTCGCGTCGCAACTACGACATTGCCCAGGGCATTGACGCCCTGGGGGAAGAACGCTCCGGCGTGCTGGAACAGTCGTGGCGCATCGGTGGCGCCAGTCCTGCTGAAGTCTTCGCGCTGGAAGCTTTGCAACAACACCCCGAAATCCTGTGCCTGAAGGCAAGCACCTACGAAACATATGGCGATGACGCCCCAGCCGGTGCGACGCGCCTGTTCCAAGGCGAGGTTGCGCCCCACGGCACTATCAGCAAATTCGTAAAGGTTGACCTCAATGCCTGCCCATAGCCAGACCATAGACATTCAAGTTGATAACGAAACAATCGCCGGAACCCTGATGTCCCCGGAACAGAAAGTGCCAGGCATACTTTTCGTACATGGTTGGGGTGGCAGCCAACAGAGGGACTTGGCACGCGCCAAAGGCATCGCCGGATTCGGCTGCGTATGCCTGACCTTCGACCTGCGCGGCCACGAGCGCACGTCCGGCAGTAAACAGACGGTGACACGGGAACAGAACCTGGCGGACATCGTTGCAGCTTACGACCAATTGGCGAGCCATCCGGCAATCGATCCGGACAAAATCGCGGTGATCGGCAGTAGTTACGGGGGGTATCTGGCGACGTTTCTTACCGACATGCGTCCGGTACGGTGGCTCGCATTGCGCGTGCCCGCGTTGTACTGGGACGAAGAGTGGACGGTGCCCAAACAGCTTCTGGACCGCGAGCGCCTGGCGCGTTACCGGCGCACGCTGTGCTTGCCAGAACAGAATCGCGCCCTGGCCTGCTGCGCAAAATTCAAAGGGGACGTGCTGTTAGTGGAGTCGGAGCACGACGACTATGTGCCCCACACCACGCTGATGAGCTACCGAGCTGCTTTCGAAAAGGCTCACTCGCTTACCCATCGCATCGTGGACGGCGCCGATCATGCGCTCAGCCAGGACAGCGACCAAAAAGCTTACACCTCGATTCTCAACAGTTGGATTGGGGAAATGATCATGGGCGCGAGAACCGCAGACTATCCCCATCATTCCGCTATCTATTCGTAAGTGTGGCGAGTCAGTGCAAGGTGTACGCCGGCTCCAGGCCGTTATCTAGGCAGCTGGTCTCGCTGCAAAGCGGATCGGCAAGACGATCAAATTGAAAACCGCTGCGGTAGATCACCACATTACGAAAGCTGCTCAGTGTTTTGAGTGCGTCGGTGTATTCATGCCCTAGAAGACGACGGTTAATCAGCACTCGGTCAAACGGCTTGCCGCCAAAGTCGATCAACGAAAGCAGCTCATCCAGCGTGCCGACCGAAGCAATGCCGAAACAGCCGGCGTTATTCATGAGTTTTTCGACATTGGCGCGAACCAGCGGGTCGGCGTCGGCAATCAGGATGCGCATGTGCTTGGCTAACATGGTCAAAGCTCTTAAAGAATGAGCCGGCAAGTCTCCTTAGGGTGACCAATCCATTGAATTCGAGGTTTCCTCAAAGGCGGTAGGACATTACCTCTCGAGGCGTTCCAACCCGTCGGCAACCATGGCTAATTCCTTCACGAGCGCCTGCAAATGGCCTTCCAATTCCGCCTGCGATGTTTGCTCCTGACAGGCACGATTCAATGCTGCTGCCGCACGCTGCGCGCCAAAAGCTCCGATGTTTCCGGCAGTGCCCTGCAGCGTATGAGCTAGGCGCGTAGCCAACACGGTGTCATTCGCCTCGACGGCGGCATGGAACTCCGCCGAGAAGTCCTGCGCTTGTTGGCGAAACATCTTCAACAATTTGGTGTAAAGCGCCGCGTTGTTCATGCAAACGGACAGGCCCGCTTGAACATCTACACCGGGAAGTGTCCCAAATGTTTCGGAAACCGGTTCGGGCTCAGTCGAGGCTTGCGCATTGGATGAAATAGGAACTGGTTTAATCCACTTGGCGATTGTGGTGAACATGCTCAAGACATCGAGAGGCTTGGTGATGTAATCATCCATGCCCGCTGCCAGCGCCTTCTCACGGTCGCCTTTCATAGCGCTGGCCGTCATGGCAATAATCGGAATTTCCTGTGTATTCAGATCGGCGCGTATGTGCTGCGTGGCGGTATATCCGTCCATCACCGGCATCTGGCAGTCCATCAAAATGAGACTGTATGAGCGGTCTTTGGCGAGAAAGTCCAGCGCACGCTGGCCATTGCCAGCCACCACAACCTCGGCGCCAGCCTGGGCGAGCAATGCCACCGCCAGCTCCTGATTCATCTCGTTATCTTCAACGAGAAGGATGCGATGGCCGGCCAAGCGCGAACGAAGATCAATGGATACGTTGTCGTCTCGAACCTTACGGGCAGGCATCGGCTTGGAATGACTTAGGGCTTCGCTGAGCGAGCCCGCCAGTTTGGCGGCGGTCAACGGTTTCACCATCACGGCGTTGAACGCTTCAGCGTCTTGCACCTGAGCACTGCCCTCACCGCCAGCTGAGCCGATCAGAATAGCCCGCACGTCGCGATGGCTTGGCCGCTGCCGAATGAGCCGCAAGCAGTGCGCCCCGCCCATGATAGGCATGTGTTCGTCGAGTAAGATGAGATCGTACCGCCTACCGGAGCGCTCCATTTTATCGATGGCAATCAGTGCCTCGATTCCGTTGGCAACTTGATCAACTTGCATTCCCAACGACAGGCCCATCGTCGCAACAATTTCCCGAGCTGACGCATTGTCGTCAACCAACAGTGCGCGGATATCGCTCAGTGAATTCGCAGTCGACGATAATAAGGTGCCCGGCGCTTCGACGCAGTCGAGATCGACGTGAACATGGAAGATCGAGCCCTCGCCGTACTGGGACTCCACCCAAATTTGGCCGTCCATCAATTCCACCAATTGCTTGCAGATAACAAGCCCCAGGCCACTGCCACCGTACCGTCGAGTGGTAGATGAATCCGCCTGGGTGAAACTATTGAACAGCTTCGCCCTTTGCTCCTCGGTAAGCCCTATCCCGGTGTCTTTGACCCAAAAATGCAACGTGAGCCGTTTTTCTACAGCCTCTACCAATTCGACCCCGACGATGACTTCACCCCGGTCGGTGAATTTCACCGCATTGTTGCCCAGATTAATAAGCACCTGCGCCAAACGAAGTCGGTCCCCTACTAACAGAGCGGGAACATTGGCCGAGATATCAAAGAGCAACTCGATGTTCTTCTGATTGGCCCGAAGACTGATAGCGTTTGAAAGATCCTCAAAGGCATCTTCCAAGCGGAACTCTTCGTGCTCAATCTCCATCTTCGCTGACTCGAGCTTGCTGAAGTCCAAAATGTCATTTATCAAATCCAGCAACGAGTTAGCGGCCTGGTGAACTTTTTCAATGTAATTACGTTGCAGCGGATCCAAATCGCCCCGCAGCGCCAATAACGACATGCCCATAATGGCGTTCATGGGCGTGCGGATTTCATGGCTCATATTGGCCAGGAATTCACCCTTTATCTTATTGGCAGACTCGGCGGCGCTCATCGCCGTAGACATTTCCCGCTCGGCTACTTTCTGCGCCGTAATATCGATAAGCCATCCAAGCGTGCCGGTCTCACCCAAAAAATCGATGCGGAGAAAGTTAACTAAGACGTCGCGAATTTGATGGTTGTTGTCATAAACCTGCGTTTCATGCTGTTCCACCACTCCTTCACGGCGCAACATGTCGCGCAATTTTTCCCGTTCATCAGGGCGGACATATAGACGCGGCATGGGCACATCGACCCGGACATCGAACGTATTGGTGAACAGAGGATTGGCAAACCTGACAATGCCAGTAGTCCCGATCTGAAGATCGTCGGCAATAATGCACACCGCGACGGGGGCGTTATCTAAGATCAATTGAAGGCGTTGATGTTGCCGGGCTATTTCTAACGAATCGCTGCGGCGGATACGCATATCCGCCAGCCGCCGAAGGAAAAACCACATTAATAAACCGCAGGATCCGGCGGTTAAAAAAGAAATCCAGAATCCTTCCTTAAAGCTGTAAACCGGAGCAAGCGCGCTGATTGTGACGAGCTTCCATTTACCGCTGGGATCATTCCAATCGACCGGAGCTGACGAGACAGCGTAACGCTGACCTTCGATGGTTACGGTATCTTCAGACAGGTTGAAAGGTAGCGCTCTGACCTTGCTTTCATCGTCAAAATACGCGCCGAACTGCTTGGTTTCCGCGATTTCCTTTATTTGCGCAGAACTTTTTGGCTCTGTCGTGCGCAGGCTCCACTCCAAGCGCCCGGAAGTAAACACAATTCCTTGGGGAGAAATCACCAAACCGATGCGAGAACCGTCATCTTTGACGAAATCTCCTAATTCACTGGCTTCAAATCGCCCCACCACGGCGCCTGTCACCTCATCCGACGCAGCCTCCAAATACACGGGGGCCGCCACGTAATACACAAGTCGGCCGGACACGGGGCTCACACCGCCGCTTACGCTTGGCAGCCCCTTCATCGCCTGTTGGAAATAGGGACGATTGCGAACGTTTACCCCAATCGGCGATATGTTTTCACCGCTCCAATCACTTTTGACCACTCCTTCCCCGTCGACGACAAAGGCGAGACTTGCGCCCACGCGCTTAGCGATTACCTTCAGGGCCGGTTGGGCGATATTGAATTGTCGAGCGTGGCGGATGTCCGGCTCTAGTGAAGCGGTCCTAACCGAGGAGTTAATTAACCCCGCCAACAGCAGCGCTCCCATCCCTTTGCCGTTTAACGTAACGCCTTCAAGGCTGAACGCATTTTCTCGGATCAGCGCCCGCTCCGCGTCACGAAACCGCCCCTCCACCATTAGCCGATAAGCTTCGGTGGCCGCGAAACCAAGCACACACGACAACGACAAAGCCCCCACAAGAACCGGAACACGGTAAGCCCCAATCCACTCAGAAATTTTATTCACCTGGATACTCATAAAAGTTAAAGAAGCGACAAGCAAAGAATTGGTTAGCTTGGCTTAAAACTGTAGCACCACAATTCGCTAGACGTGGTGCAAAAACTTTAAATCGATTTGAGCGGCGCGCAGCAAAATAGCGGATATAGGGATTTTCCTACAGATCAGGAAGAGTCGTTGTACATCGCCAGAATTAAGCGGGTGCGATATTTCGGCTACTTAACTCGCGTAGGAACACACTCAATGTCCCAGCCGAAAATCCTTATCTCCGAAAGCCACCCCCTTGCGCAACAAGCGTTAGTAAGCGTTTTAAAATCGCTCGGGCACACAAAGCTTCATGTTGCACCTACCAATGACATCGCAGAAAAATTCATCTTGGAAGAAAAGTCATTCGACATACTATTTTTCTCATTAAGCTCAGCGAATTGCTCCGCCCTGAACTTTTTACTTCATGCAAACCGTACCGGAGCCATTCGAACCGTAATCTTCGTCACGGATGTGTCGGCAGATATTTATACCGCCCTATGCAAACTCGCAAAGTTTTCGGGGATTCACGTAGCTGGACGTCTATGCAAGAAATACACAAAACGTGAGTTACAAGCGGCATTAGAAAGCGCATCCGTACGAAAACCGCAATCACAATCTATTTCGCGAAGCAAGATGCCGCCTGCAAAAGCGGTGGCGGCAGGTGCACTAAATGATGAATTCATTCCATACTTCCAGCCAAAAATAGACCTCGACTCCATGAAAATAGTCGGAGCCGAGATACTAATGCGTTGGAAACATCCAAAATTAGGGATTATCGGCCCACAAATCTTTATTGATCTAGCGAAGCGCTTCGGCCACTTGGACGCAATGACGTTTTCAATTTTTCAGAGCGCGCTAGAATTTTTAAATCATAAAGATTTGGACAAAGAATTTAAACTCTCAATAAATATAGACGCCGCCCAACTTACTCGGCCCGATTTCAGCTCAAAAGTATTAAAGATCCTGAAGGCCAACCATGTTCGCCCGGATGCCGTGATTTTAGAAATCACCGAAACCGGGCTTCTTAAATCACCGGCTGAGTGCTACGCCAATTTAGTTCATTTACGGACGGTTGGCTGCGGTATATCCATCGACGACTTTGGAACAGGACTTTCTTCGCTGCAGCGAATCTGCGAGATACCCTGCACCGAAATTAAACTAGACATGAGTTTTGTGAAAGATATCGTCCTAAATAAGCGAACTCAACTAGCCGTAGCCAGTATGGCTCACCTCAGCCAACAGATGGGAGTATCACTGGTAGCTGAGGGTATCGAAACAGTCGAGCAACTAAGACTTCTTCAGGACCTAGATTGCCAGTTCGGACAGGGCTACCTATTCTCACCCGCTGTGTCAGGCGAAAAATTAATTGAATGGATGTCGAGTCGCAAAATGGAGGATCAGTTTCTTTTACTTTGATCATGCAATTCTGGACCAATCCGGCCACGAGCATGAACTGCATTTGTAAAGTTCAGGAAAATCAAAGGATACATCTGAGCGAGAGCGTCGATATCGACGAGCCGTCACTCCCAGAAATGGCAGAAAAAACGATGCACGCCCACCCGCGTACACAGCTAAGCCGGTAGAAATGAAATTTCCTACATGGTTTAAAGAAAACAATTTAATAAAGCTGAACTAAACTCGACCGAGGAGTTGCCGTTAATGGGGAACATAATGGACCGTAAAGACGCGATGAATGGAATTTCGGTATCAGGAAAATCTTTCAAACGGGAAGCAGATGGAAACGTTGAGCAATCAGCGAATTTTCCTACCCCGAGAACGGATCGCGCCCACTGCAAAAAGACTTCATTAAATGTTCTATTAGTGGACGACCACCCAGCCAACCTGCTGATACTAGAACAACAACTTATATTCCTGGGGCATACAGCCCAAAGTGCGGAAAATGGAGCTCAGGCATTAATGCTCACGTACCAAACGCAATTCGACCTGATCATCACCGATTGTAGAATGCCGGTAATGGATGGGTTCGAGTTAACCAAGCAACTCCGAGCGCAGGAAAAAAATCTAGCACAGTCGCTTTACTGGATCGTAGGTGTAACTGCAAGTACGGACGAGGATGAACGCAGCTACTGCATTAAGGCGGGAATGAATGATTGTCTTTTCAAGCCAGTTGGTGCATTGGAACTCGAAAACTGCATTAAAAGGCTTGAGGGACCGATCAACCCATCGACTTCAACTGAGCCAAAGCATATCTCGCAGCTGGTTGACGATAAGAGCATCCACGCACTAACAAACGGCGACGATGACCTAAAATCTCTTTTCCTGCAGCAGTTATACACCACTAACCAAGTTGACCTAAACAAGCTCTATGGATACTTGAAATTGTTAGACTGGGAGGAATTCTCGTTCATGACGCATCGTGTGAAAGGCGTGGCTAGGCTAATTAACGCCAAGTCACTAGTTGATTCGATCGAGAAATACGAAAAAGCGATGAACATCGACAATCAACCGTCTGATATTACAATCATCGCTACCGCAGTATGTTGTGCAATTGAAGACCTACAGCGATCGCTTGAGATAGAAATTGGCGCTTCGTAACCATAAACCATCAGAAGTTAATAACGGAAATACAATGGGAAAAGTACTCATCGTCGACGACCACCCCGTAGTGCGGATGGCTGTCAGGCTTTTATTAGAGCGCGAAGGCCATACATTACTAGGCGAGACGGATAATGGTGTAGACGCTTTGACCGTGATCCGCACTCAGCGGCCTGACTTGATTATTTTGGATATCGGCATCCCAAAAATCGACGGATTGGAAGTTCTAGCCCGAATCAGTACATTAAAACCAAGGCCGCGGGTGCTTATCTTAACCTCACAGCCGGCCGACTTATTGGCGTTTCGTTGTATGAAAGCCGGGGCGGCAGGTTTTGTAACGAAAGGCGACAATCTTGAGGAACTGCAGCGCGCCGTTTGGGCGGCCCTCTCCGGATATAGCTTTTTCCCTACTGACATTCTCAGCACCGTCAACCCCACTATTACTGATAGCAGCGAGCAATCAATGCTTAACAGTCTGTCAGACCGCGAAATAATGGTGTTGCAAATGCTCGCCCAAGGGAAATCGAACAAAGAGATTGGTGACTCTCTGCTCCTAAGCAACAAGACGATCAGCACTTACAAAACTCGCCTTCAACTTAAGCTCAACGCTTTCAACTTAGTTGCTCTCGTAGACTTCGCTAAACGCAATGGATTGGGTTAATTAGCGAAATTTAGACGCTTTCCAAATTACTTCGGCCTCTTGCGCTTCGGAACCCTCCTGCATCGGTTCGACTGGGCTAACCTTAATCTCACTAATTACTTAGATGGTTAAGGGAGCGCAGGAAGCGCATGCTCAGTATTTTATTAGCTAGCGACCGAATTACGGTACGGAAACATTTTCAAAAAATCTGCGAGGTTTCTGGGTTACATGTCTGCGGCGAAGCGCTGAGTTTGGAGGAGACAGCAGCGAAATGCGCGCTACATTCGCCGGACGTGGTGATCCTTGGGTTCCGTTGCTCGGTATCACGCCAGACAGAAACCATCCTGGAAATATCCCGCCTCTCCAACGAGATCAAGGTGCTCATATGCACCTCCCGCGACTCCTATCGGTCTACTCAAGCTTTTATCAGCGCGGGAGCGGCTGCGCTGGTACCCCGCCAGTGCACCAGCGCAGAATTTCTAAAAATACTTTCAGGAGCCACCGCAGGGTTCAGCATGGTGCCGATTAGGTCCTTACAGCACACGAAGGTAAAAATTGCGTACCGCACCGCCGAGTCACTCGCCAA
Organism: Pseudomonas sp. AC136; assembly: GCF_979258585.1. Classification (NCBI taxonomy): domain Bacteria; kingdom Pseudomonadati; phylum Pseudomonadota; class Gammaproteobacteria; order Pseudomonadales; family Pseudomonadaceae; genus Pseudomonas; species Pseudomonas sp. AC136. Next base: position 435,337 of record NZ_OZ409865.1, on the reverse strand, counting down.
AGTGAATTTAGTGGAACGCTAGCGTCTGCCGCCCCGGCCACCCTAGTTCGATGTTGGACGAACCCACTCAGACCGCTTATCCATTTTTCAGAACGTCTGAACGTAACACAGGCCCAAGTCCTGAAACCTTCATGAGGGGATTTACGATGAATAGGCTCGCCTACGCTTTGCTCTTGATGCCTGGATTGCTAATGATCGGTCCTAGCAGCCTAGCGGCTGATGCTATCGATAGTACTGGCCCGAGCTCCACTCCTGGCCCGACAAACCCTACACCTCCAACATTACCCACTCCGGGTACCGGCAAAAGTGACAGCAACGGACCTGCGACCGATGTCGAGGGCCGTGACAGCGCTCCACGGCCAGGCACAGACGGAACCGGGATAGAAGACGCCCCTCATAGCGTTTTAAAGAGTTCTCCAAACGAACCCGGCACCGAAACTGAGCGAAAGACTGACAATAAGTAACCGGTCGAGCAAAACGCTGGCCGCCCTCCGCTATCCCTCCTCCCGCCGAGTGGCTTGCCGCTCGGCGATCAGCGCGTCCTGGCTAGAACTTTTTTAGAACCTTATGTATCAGACCTATAACCTGATATTAGGCGAGAGTTCTTGGCTATCTCCGCCTAGCCCCGCTGAGCAGCGCAACACGGTCCCTCGCCGCTGGCGCTGCGAGAGGAATAAGAATGACAAGCCCCCTGCTTCAGCGTTATTTGATGGTTCGCCGGCACAGCGAATCGTTAGTCGCAACACTCACCGATGAGGACATGGTCGCGCAATCCATGCCCGATGCGAGCCCCGCCAAATGGCATCTAGCGCACACGACCTGGTTCTTCGAAACCTTCGTGTTAATGGTTCATCGACCCGGATACAAACCTTTCGACCCCGCTTACGCTTTCCTTTTCAACTCCTATTACGAGTCCCTCGGCCCACGGCAACCACGCCCCCAGCGTGGCGTGTTAACGCGACCGGCTATGACGGAAATTCGCCGCTACCGTGACTATGTAGATGAGCACATCCAAGCGCTAATGGGAGAACCTGCGCCGGCCGAGTTAACGGGCCTGTTTGAATTGGGCCTCGCACATGAACAGCAGCATCAAGAGTTGCTGTTGATGGATATCCTCCATCTGTTCAGCCTGTCGCCCTTGAAACCCGCTTATAGCGAAGAGTGGCGCACGCCACAAAATGACCGCCCCGGCCAATTTCAGCTAATGGCCGGCGGCATGGTCGAACTCGGCCACATTGGCGACGAGTTCTCTTTCGATAATGAAAACCCGCGCCACGCCACGTGGCTTCAACCCTTCGAAATCTCCGATCGACTGGTGACCAACCGCGAGTGGCTCGCCTTTATGGCTGATGACGGCTATGCCCGAGCCGAATTCTGGCTCGCCGATGGTTGGAGCAAGGTTCAGGCTGAAAGCTGGCAAGCCCCGCTGTACTGGCAGCGACTCGAAGGCGATTGGCAGCAGATGACCCTGGCGGGCGCGCAAAAGATTTGTCTCGACGCCCCGGTGATGCACATCAGTTATTTCGAAGCTTGCGCCTACGCCAGTTGGGCAAATGCTCGACTTCCAACCGAAACGGAGTGGGAGATTGCCGCTCGCTCAGGTCTACTGGAGCAAATCGATGACTGCGCCTGGCAATGGACCCAGAGCGCCTACACGCCCTACCCCGGTTTTAAACCTGCTGCGAGTGCTGTCGGCGAGTACAACGGAAAATTTATGGTGAGCCAATTAGTGCTTCGAGGCGGCGCCTGTGCAACGCCTCGCGGCCATTCGCGCCTCAGCTACCGAAACTTTTTCTACCCGGGCCAGCGTTGGATGTTTTCCGGTTTGCGCTTAGCCCGAGACTTGCCGTCGCACCAAAACGATACCGAGGCTGACGAGCATCAACACAGCAGTGACTTCGCCAAAGACGTGCGCGTAGGACTTTCTGCTCAATCAAAAAACCTGGCGCCTAAGTATTTTTATGATGCCATCGGCTCGGAATTATTCGAGGCGATATGCCAGACGCGGGAGTATTACCCCACTCGCGCAGAAACCGCCCTGTTAAAAGACATCGCTCACGAGCTATCCACCTTCATTCCCGATGGAGCCGCGTTGATTGAATTTGGCAGCGGTGCCAGCGTTAAAACACGGCTGCTGCTCGAGGCCTCGCCACAGCTCGACGTATACATTCCACTGGATATCAGCGCGTCGGCGTTGCACAAAGCAACGGAACAACTTCAGCATGCCTATCCAGCGCTGTGGGTCGCCCCTGAAATTGGCGATTTCTGCCATCTAAAAGATTTGCCCGCCGCCGCGCGAACACGTCCTCGAGTAGGATTTTTCCCAGGCTCCACGCTCGGCAACTTTTGCAAACGCGACTCCGTAGATTTCCTACGCAACGTGCGGCGTTTTTTGGGTGAAGGCGCACGGCTGATCCTCGGTCTGGATATGCTCAAAGACATCGCCACACTCGAAGCGGCGTACGACGACGCCGACGGCATCACCGCTCAATTCAACAAAAACCTGCTGGCCCGCATCAATCGCGAGCTGGACGGCAATTTTGAACTGGAACAATTCCTTCATCTGGCGCAATGGAACCCCCAGCAAAGCTGCATGGAGATGTTCCTAGTGAGCACGCAGGACCAAGACGTTTACGCTGCAGGCGAAACATTCCACTTTGCCGAAGGTGAGCGCTTACACACCGAGTGCTCGCACAAGTACACCCCAGACTCGGTAGCGCGCTTGGCTGAATCTGCAGGTTGGACCTTAGAACGGCAATGGTTAAGCCCTGCGCCGCAGGTGGGCATCTTCGTACTACAAAGCTGAGCGCATACGGAAAAGCCCTGCAACTTAATAGCTGCGGGGCTTTTTGATTTTCTATGGTGTTGAGCATTTGACGAAAGCGCGCTCACGCTGTCGCTTGGTTGATAACCTCAAACAGTGGGAACGCTGGCCCGTCATCCGCGACCACTATGCCGCCAAAGACATGAGCGAGCACGACCTCTACAAGCACATCAAAGCACTGCTTGAGGAACGTCATGTACGTTGGGGGCGCGCTGTTTAATGGCTATCGAGCAACAGCCAAACGGCAAATGGAAAGTCGACGTTGAACCCGTTAAAGGCAAACGGTTTCGTAAGACGGTCAAGACCAAAGCTGAAGCGCTGAGGTTTGAGGCTACCTGTCGAGCGAAGTGCATCGAGACGCCTAGCTGGTCTCCAAAACCCAGGGATCGGCGGCGGCTATCTGAGCTTGTTGACCGTTACCACGACCTGCATGGGCATACCCTTGCAGACGGTACGCGCATCAAACAGATACTCACCACGCTGGCCAAGGATCTTGGAGACCCCGTTGGCGTTACCTTCACGGGCAATGCGTATTGTGAAATTCGACGGCAACACATCGAGTCTGGGGTACATGGCAAGACGCTGAACAATCGCTTCGGCTACTTCAAATCGATGTTCAATCAGCTGATACAGCTCGACGACATTGACTACCCCAACCCGCTGGCTAAGGTCCGCCCTCTACGTTTGCAGGAGCGTCCCCTCTCCTTTTTGACGTTGCCGCAGTATCCGAGCTGCTCGATGTCTCGATGGTCGAGATACAACGCCGGGAATTGGTTTGGTTGCGAGGGTTTGTCTATCAACGGGGGCAAGATGGGGTGAGGCTCAGGCGTTGTCTCCCGCGAGAGTAGCGAACGGTGCAGTGACTTTCGCCAATACGAAATCCCGGCGTACCCGAACTATTCCGATTGATAAGAAGCTGGAAGCAGAACTACAGACCCACTTCAAGCGGCATGGCTTGTTCAGCAACTGCATGCTGACTTTCAGCCGGGTGATCGACACGACCTCTATCAAGCTACCGGCCGGACAAGCCACACACGTTCTACGGCACACCTTTGCCAGTCACTTCGTTATGCGTGGTGGAAACATTCTGACCTTACAGAAAATCCTCGGCCACTCCAGCTTGGCGATGACGATGAGATATGCCCACCTCTCGCCAGATCATCTTCAAGACGCGCTTACATTAAATCCGCTCACCCTCGCGTCTCAAAGCGAGTTGCCTGCATCAGCATCAGCATCAAGCGCGGCCTTGTAATGCCTAAGCCACATTTCAAAACAGATATATGCCGCAATCGGGACGGAAACCCAGAACAGTGTGTAGCCGAAAAACGAGCCCGAGAACCACCCTTGAACATCAATACCTTCCCACATACAGGGCTTAGGACTGCCCTTGCCGCCTTGGCATCCCAGATAGTGATAGAAGTAATTGCTAACTTTCCACCACGCAAGAAATAGTGCGGTCGGTGTCCATACGAATAGGCAACGAAGAGTCCTTTTCATGCGTCGCACATCCTTTTTTCGTTTGGGCCGGACACCCAGCCTTTGCCAAACCATTTCCGCGATTCGACAGTTATTCGACACCCTCGAAGCTCAGAAAGCAAAAAGCCCCGAAAACTTCTCAGTTTTCAGGGCCTTAGGCGTTTCAATATGGCGGTGAAGGAGAGATTCGAACTCTCGATACGATTTCTCGTATACACACTTTCCAGGCGTGCTCCTTAAGCCACTCGGACACTTCACCGTGTCTCGACGACGGTTAGGTCTGTCGAGGCGCGCTAATCTAGCCGAAGCGTTCGCTAAAGGCAAAGTTTTTTTAACGGATTCATGTGGTTAAGCGAAGGTGATGGCAGATGCACGCAACTCAAGCGCGTTGCTTCGAGCCAGGGCCGGCGCGACCGTACGGTCAGTCTTAGCGCTTTACCTGCCGTCTGCGCGTCGGTAACGTCTGCCCACCTTATATAGCTGCCCGAGCAAGGATTTTTGCCATGAGCGATCTGATCAGTTACCAACTCGATGACGCAATTGCCACCCTGACGCTGAGCAATGGCAAGGTGAATGCCATTTCTCCCGATGTGATCGCGGCGTTCAACGCGGCGTTGGATCGTGCTGAGCAAGACCGCGCGGTGGTGATCATCACGGGCCAGCCGGGCATTTTGTCGGGTGGGTACGATTTGAAGGTGATGACGTCCGGCCCGGAGAACGCCATTAATCTGGTCGCCGCTGGCTCCACCCTCGCCCGCCGTATGTTGTCGCATCCGTTTCCGATCATCGTGGCGTGCGGCGGTCATGCTGTGGCCAAGGGTGCGTTCATTTTGCTGTCGGCCGATTACCGCATCGGCGTCGAAGGGCCGTTCAGCATTGGTCTGAACGAAGTGCAAATCGGCATGACCATGCACCACGTGGGCATTGAGTTGGCGCGTGATCGTTTGCGCAAGTCGGCGTTCCACCGTTCGGTTATCAATGGCGAGATGTTCAATCCTCAAACGGCAGTGGATGCCGGCTTCCTTGATACCGTGGTCGCTGCGGAGCAGTTGATGGCAACCGCGGTTGCCGCTGCGCAGCAGTTGAAGAAAATCAATATGAAGGCGCACAAGAACACCAAGCTCAAGGTTCGCAAGGCGTTGCTGGAAACCCTGGATTGGGCGATTGAAGAAGACAAGAAGCACGCGGTTTAAGCAAAGTCGTGCAAACGAGCCCGGCCATCGCGCCGGGCTTTTTTATGGCGCAAAGCCCCGTAACGCCTGGCTTGCAGCTTGTAACAAAACGCCCAACGAACGGTCATTGCTGAAAATAGTGCACATCCGTACACTGCGCGACCTCTTCCGAAACGGGCGTCTCAATGCTTTTCTTTCTGCGCATGTTGCTCATGGGTCTGCACTTTGTTCTGGCTGGCGTGTTGGGCATTTTGATTGGCCTGTGCCGTCCGTTTAATCCTGATAACAGTCGCCTCTGCGCCCGCCTCTATTCACGCCCCGCATTGTGGATATTGCGGCTCAAGCTCAAAGCTGAAACCGAAGCGCTGCGCAACCCGTCGGCGTCGTGCGTGTACATTGCCAACCACCAGTCCAACTACGACCTGTTCGTGCTGGGCGCCGTGGTGCCCAAACGCACCGTAAGCATTGGTAAAAAGAGTCTGAAGTGGGTGCCGTTTTTCGGGCAGTTGTATTGGCTCGCCGGTAACGTGCTGATCGACCGTGGCAACGCGGCCAAAGCCAAGCACGCCATGCTGACGACCACCGAGACCCTTCAGCATAAAGACACGTCCATCTGGGTTTTCCCTGAAGGCACACGCAATTTGGGCAACGGCCTGCTGCCGTTCAAGAAAGGCGCGTTCCAGATGGCGATCGCCGCTGGCGTACCGATTGTTCCCGTGTGCGTGAGCACGTACAGCACGCACATGCAGCTCAATCGTTGGAACAGCGGCTGCGTGACCATCCGCTCGCTGCCAGGCATCACCACAAAGGGCATGACGGCAGACGACATTCCTGCCCTCATGCAGCAGTGCCACGAGCAGATGCAGGCGACCATCACCGAGCTGGACCGCGAGATCGCGGCGCCGGCGTTGGCGACCACCAAGCCCGCGCTGCCTTAACGCCGCCCGCCACTCGCCGTTTTCCGCTTGCTAACATCAGCCCCGCTCCATGCGGGGCTTTTTTATTTACGCCCGCTTTACGGCGCTGCAGGGCGCCAGTTTTTAAAATTCAGGTTTTGCACGGAGCCGTCTAGTCGCTGCGCGTGTCATAGCCTCAGCGCTACACCTCAGCAATACGGCGCCGGCGCCATGCATTACCCTTGGCGCCAGGCGCTCAACGCCACTCAAAACCGGAGCGTACGGATAACAACTATGACAAGCGTCGTTGCAGCAGCGGTTTATTCCCAAGGCAAAAAAGTTACCGACATCCAGCTCGACGAGGGCAAAGCCTGGGCGGCCAAGCCCGGTCATTTTGTTTGGATCGGGCTGCACGATCCGGGCAGCGCCGAGCTGCTGAACCTGCAGAAGCAATTCAACCTGCATGAACTGGCTATCGAAGACGCCCTGCTTCAGCACACCCGACCCAAGCTGGAAACCTTCGGCGATGCACTGTTTATGGTGCTGTACTCGCCGGTTATGGAAGACGACAAGCTGGTGTTCGTCGAAACCCAATTGTTCGCCGGCAAGGGTTATGTGATCAGTTGCCGGTACGGCAATTCGCCGTCCTATGCGCGCGTCAGACAACGCTGTGAAGCGCAGCCAATAATGCTCGAGCATGGCGAAGACTTCGTGCTGTATGCGCTGCTTAGCTTTGTGATCGAGAACTACCGGCCGCGTCTGGAAGAGTTCAACGCCAAGCTGGAAGACATGGAACAGCATGTGCTGCGCAACCCGCTGAGCCAGGAGGACGTCGAACGTATCCAACGCATGCGCCGGCACTTGCTGCGCATCCGCCGCTATATCGCGCCGATGGTGGAAATCTGCACCGAGCTGCAGCAGCTCGACTTCCCGTTCATTGATAAGCACATGCGCCCGTACTTTCGTGACGTGCAGATCCATGTGCAGCGCTTGATGGAAGACCTCACCGGTCTGCGGGAAATGGCCGATCACGCCATTGAGATCGGGCTGCTGTTGGAGTCATCCCGGCAGAGCATTACCCAGCGAAAATTCGCCGCCTGGGCTGCGATTCTGGCGTTTCCCACGGCGATTGCTGGCGTGTACGGCATGAATTTTCAATACATGCCTGAGCTGACCTGGCATTACGGTTATGCCGGAGTGATGACGGTCATTACCGTGGGCTGCGTCGGTCTGTTCGCCAACTTCAAACGCATGGATTGGCTCTGAAACAGCGAGGCTGAACCCCTTCTTACAGCCCATAGGGCGCTGCAAGACGGCGGTTCAGCCTCGGTATTCACTCACGCGTTGCCCGCAAGGCGTAGCGGATTAATTGCCCGATTTGATCTTGTTCCACAACCGCGTGCGAATGCGGTCGGTGGCCAGCGGCATGGCTTCCAAGGCAAACATCGTTTTCATCGTCGCTTCGCTCGGGTACACCTTGGTGTCGGCTTTAAGCTCCGGGCTCACCAACGCATCGGCCTTTTCGTTGCCGTTGGCGTAGCGCACGTAGTCGCTGATCGGGGCCATCACTTTCGGGTCGAGCAGGTAATTCATAAAGGCGTAGGCGGCTTTTTCGTCTGGCGCATCGGCTGGCATCGAGACCATGTCGAACCACATCGGCGCGCCTTCTTTCGGGATCACGTAGCCGATTTCCACGCCGTTTTTGGCTTCTTTCGCACGGTTAGCGGCTTGCATGATGTCGCCCGAGAAACCGACGGCTACGCAAATCTCGCCATTGGCCAGGTCGGTCACGTACTTAGAGGAGTGGAAATAGCGCACGTACGGACGAATCTGCATCAGCGTGGCTTCGGCCTTTTTGTAGTCGGCCGGGTCTTTGCTGTGATGGGGCAAGCCGAGGTAATGCAGGGTGATCGGCAGCACTTCAGGGCCGTTGTCGAGAATCGCCACGCCGCATTCGCTGAGCTTTTTCATGTTCTCGGGCTTGAGAATCAGGTCCCAGGTATTGAGCGGCACGTCGCCCAGCACCGCTTTCACTTTGGCCACGTTGTAGCCGATGCCGGTGCTGCCCCACAGGTAAGGGAAGCCGTATTGGTTGCCCGGGTCGTTGGTTTCCAATGCTTTGAGCAGCACCGGATTGAGGTTGCTCCAGTTCGGCAACTGGCTCTTGTCGAGCTTTTTCAGCGCGCCGCCCTGAATCTGACGGGCCATGAAGTGGTTGGAGGGAAACACCACGTCGTAACCGGATTTGCCGGTCATCAACTTGCCGTCCAGGGTTTCGTTGCTGTCGTACACGTCATACACCGAGGCGATGCCGGTGGCGGCCTGGAAGTTCTTCAAAGTGTCTGGCGCGATGTAGTCGGACCAGTTGTAGATCTTGACGGTGTCGGCAGCCTGACAGACCGAGGCCACGAGCATGAGCGGAGCGATGAACTTGAGCATGGTGTTATCCAGGTATTTTTGTTTTTAGGGAGCGTGTGCGGCTTATTTGAAAATAAGCACGTAGGTTTTTCGTACGGTCTCTTTGATGTCCCAGACGCCAACGGTGTTGGCCGGCATCATCAGCGCGTCGCCGGCGCTGATTTCCATGGGTTCACCGCCGTCCGGGGTAAAGGTGCAACGGCCGGCGATGATGTGGCAGAACTCCTGCTGCACGATCTGGCGGCGCCACACGCCAGGGGTGCATTCCCAGATGCCGGTTTCCACGCCGTCGTCGCGCTCCACGCAGGTGGTCGACGCCACAGCCACGACTTCGCTCAGGGGCACGGCCACCGGGAAGGATTCTTCGAGCACGGCAGCGGGGGTGTTTTTGAAATGGGTGATGGTCATGGGTTTACTCACATTTAAGTCAGAACACGGTTGCGTAGGAGCGAGCTTGCTCGCGAAGCTTTTAGTCATCGACTCGGAATCGAATCGCTTCGCCAGCAAGCTGGCTCCTACAGGGAATGGGCGTGGCGGGGAGCAGAGCCTTTATTTCATAAACCCTTCCATAAACCCCGCCAGCCCTTGGGCGAAGTGACGGCGCCAGGGTGCGCTGCCGGGGTCGGCGAGCACTTTGTCTTCGTGAACGAAGCTGCGGATGATGGCGTTGTAGCCGAGCCAGCGGCACGGTTCCGGCTCCCAGGTGCGCAGGCCGTGTTTGATGCTGCTGTCCACTTGCACCCACGGCTGGCGAGTCAGAACGCTGGTTTCGCCGAGAATCAATTGCGCCAGGGTGCGCCCGCCCAGGTTGCTCGCGCCCACGCCTTCGCCGCCGTAGCCACCGGCCAGCGCCACCTGGTTTTTGCGGTCGCAGATCATGTGCGGATGGAAGCGGCGCGACATGCCCAGGTTGCCGCCCCACGAATGGGTGATCGGCACTTTCTTCAGCATCGGGAACAGCTCGCCGAACAGGTAGCGGCGTAGCTCGACTTCACCTGGCGTAAGGCTAGAGTCCTGACGCAGCTTGCCGCCAAATTGGTAGCCGCCACGGGCGCCGAATACCAGGCGATCGTCCTTGGTGCGCTGCCCGTAAGTGACTTGCCGGCTGGCTTCGCTGAAGGCCTGGCCACGTTCAAGGCCGATTTCCGCCCAGGTCGCGGCCGGCAGTGGCGCGGTGGCGACGATCAGGCTTTGCACCGGCAATTGATAGTTGCCCAGCGGCGGCAACGTCACGGAATAACCTTCCACCGCCGGCACCACCCACTGCGCGCGCACTTCGCCTTGCGCGGTGCGCACCACGCCGGGCTGCCACTGGTTCACGCGGCTTTGCTCAAATATCTGTACGCCCATGCGCTCAACCGTGCGGGCCAGGCCGCGTACCAGTTTGGCCGGCTGAATGGTGGCGCAATGGGGGGTGAAGATGGCGCCGTATGGCTTGGCGACGCGCAGTTCCTGGTTCAGTTCGTTGACTGACAGCCAGCGGTAGTCGGCTTCGGTGGTGCCGTTAGCGTGCAGGGCGCGCAGTTGGCTCCGCAGCGACGTCTCTTGCTCAGGGTAACGGGCGGCGGTGTAAAGGATGCCGGCCTTGCGGTAGTCGCAGTCGATGCCTTCACGTTCGAGCACCTGGCCCACTTCATCGGGAATGTGGTGCAGCAGGTCGAGCGACTCATGCCGAGCGGCCGGCGACAATCCCGCCAGCAGACGGTCCTCGCCCAGGATGTTGCCCATCAGCCAGCCGCCATTGCGCCCGGACGCGCCGAAGCCGGAGATCTCGGCATCGACCATCACAATGCGCAGTTCAGGCGCTTGGCGTTTGAGGTAGTAGGCGGTCCACAGGCCCGTGTAACCGGCGCCGATAATCGCCACGTCCGCTTCGACAGTGCCGGCTAATGGCGCTCGCGGAATCAGCGGCTCGTCGAGCTGATCCATCCACAGACTTACGTTGCGCCACGCGCTCATGTACCGCTCCAGAAACTGTTCGCCATCGAGTGGCGCAGAGACTAGAGGCTAGATTCGCGGCGTGTCTTGCGCGCGGGCCCGCGAAGAAATTTGTTAGCCGGCACGCTGTTTGAGGTAGGCCTTGGGCGTGAGCCCGGTGTGCTGGCGGAAGCAGCTGTAGAACGCCGACAGCGAATTGAAACCCGCGGCAAACGCCAGGTCGTCGATGCGCACCGGCCCGGCAGCGTTGTCGATAGCAGCCAGCAAATGCTGCAAACGCGCGTGGTTTACATAGCGGTAGAAGCTCTGCCCCAGCACTTGGTTGAGCAAGTAGGAAATCTGGTTGCGGCTGTAGCCGGTGGCGCTGGCCACGTGTTGCAAATTTAAGTCGGGGTCCAAATACGGCTGGTGCTGCTGGAAGTAATGCTGCAAGTCATCGGCAAGAAACCCCAGCTGCCGCGCCGACAAACCCAGGCGGCTGATGGCCGGGCGATTGTCCACCGCCTCCTTATTACCGCTGCCGCTGGTTTCGTGCATCAGCGAGGCGTATTCGTTCACCTGCCAAATCAAGCCGTCGCGCACCGTTAATGCCTCGCTGGTGCGAAACGACACCAGCCCTTCGCCGCCGCGCAAGGTGATGCGGTACTGAATAAAGGCGGTGTCACCGTCTACGCGAATGCGGTCGCTGTGCTCCAGCGCTTCTTCCGGCGCGCGCGGCATGGTGGCGAGCACGTAGTCGCGCAGCTCAGCCAGTGCCAACACACGGTTTTGGAAGAAGTCGTGGTACTCGACGTCCGGGTGATACAGCGCCATCACCCCGTCGAGGTCGCGGTTTTTCCAGCAATAGTGATAGCGCAGCACCACGTCGCGGGTGATATCGGTCTGTTCCGGGCTGTCGAAACGCTCGGTCGGCGATACGGCGAAGTTGGGGCTGCGCGCCATGGCTTACGGCTGAGCCGCGGTCCAGTCGATCAGGCCGAACTGCCAGGTCGCCAGAATCAGCAAGCCGAAGGCAATGCGGTACCAGGCGAACAGCGCATAGCTGTGGTTGGCGATGAACTTCAACAAGCCGCGCACGGCGATCATGGCGAAGATAAACGCGGTGACGAAGCCGATGGCAAACACCGGCAAATCACTTTGCTGGAACAGATCGCGGTACTTGTAGCCCGAATACACCGCCGCGCCGACCATGGTCGGCATCGCCAGAAAGAAGGAAAACTCAGTAGCCGTTTTGCGCGAGAGGCCGAACAGCAGGCCGCCAATAATCGTGGCGCCGGACCGCGAGGTGCCGGGAATCATCGCAAGGCACTGGGCAAAGCCGACCTTCAAGGCATCTTTCCAGGTCATTTCATCGACCGTTTCGGCGTGCACCACATGCTGGCGGCGCTCGGCCCACAGCATGATCACACCGCCAATCACCAGCGCGGCCGCCACAGTGATGGGGTTGAAGAGATAGTGGTGAATCAGGTCGGCGAAGATCACGCCCAGGATCACCGCCGGGAAGAAGGCAATCAGCAAGTTGCCGGTAAATCGCTGCGCCTGACGGTCTTTAGGCAGCCCCAGCACCACGTCAAAGATCTTTTTACGGAATTCCCAGACCACCGCCAAAATGGCGCCGAGCTGAATAATGATGTTGAACGCCATGGCCCGTTCGCCGCCGAAATTCAGCAGGTCGGCGACGATAATCTGGTGCCCGGTACTGGAAATCGGCAGGAACTCGGTAAGCCCCTCAACAATCCCCAAAATCAACGCCTGCGCAGCGCTCCAAAGATCCATGCAACTTCCCCCATCGGCAGTGCCCCGCACCGCCCTCAAAATGTTGTCGACAAAAAAAGTGTCGGACGAAAAAACCACGCCCCAGCAAAAGGCGTCAGCGCCCGGGCAAACCCCCTGCCCTGTCGACTGAAAAATGCCCTGCAAGCGCTTGGGAATGCCACTTTGGCGCCGAAATGTAGCAGACAACTCCTACCGATGCTGCTGCCTTTACCTACATTTCCCCTGTACTGTTGCAAAGCCATCACCAGCGCCTACTTTCAAGGCAGCACAACAACAAAAACGGTTGGAGTTCCGCACCATGCAAACCTTGCGCAAACTACCGATTCATCGTCGGCTTTGGCTCATTCTCGCTGTCGCGTTGGTCATGCTGGTCAGCCTTGGCCTGTTGATGCTCAAGCAGATCAACCACGACCTGCACTCGGCCAAGGTTCAAAAGACCCAACATGTTGTGCAAAGTGCCACCGGCGTACTGACTTATTTTTACGGCCTGGAAACCGCCGGCACGCTGACGCGCGAGCAGGCGCAGAAACAGGCGATGGAAGCCGTGCGTGGCTTGCGCTACGCCAAAAATGATTATTTCTGGATCAATGATCTGGGTCCGAAAATGATCATGCATCCCACCAACCCGAAACTCGAAGGGCAAGACCTCAGCGCCCTGAAAGACCCCGACGGCAAATTCCTCTTCAACGAGATGGTCGCCATCGCCAAGGCCAAAGGCTCGGGCATGGTCGAATACCGTTGGCCGAAGCCCGGCGCCAGTGAGCCCGTGCCGAAAATCTCCTATGTGCAGCTGTTCCAGCCGTGGAACTGGATTGTCGGTTCCGGCGTGTACAGCGACGACATGCAGGCCGAATTCCGCGAACAGGCCATGAGCGCCTCGATGCTGGGCTTGGGCATCGCCATCATCATGGCGCTGGTGGTGCTGTACATCAGCCGCAGCATTACCCGACCGCTCAACGAAGTGGTCAGCGCCATGGCCAACATCGCCAGCGGCGAAGGCGACCTGACCCGCTCGCTGACCAGCGATGGCGACGACGAACTGGCTGACCTGGCCAAGCACTTCAATACCTTCACCAACAAACTGCGCACCGTGATCAGCCAAATGCTGCAAGCCGCGACGGCACTCAACCAGTCCGCCGACACCCTGGGCAGCGTCGCCACGCAATCGCAACAAGATGCGCAACAACAAGCCATGCAAATGGAACAAGTGGCCACCGCCATCAACGAGGTCACCTATGGCGTGCAGGATGTGGCCAAGAATGCCGAGCAAGCTTCCGGCGAAGTGCAAGGCGCCGAGGCCAATGCCCAGCAAGGCCAGGCCAACATCGAGCGCAGCCTGCAACAGGTGAACAAACTCTCCGGCACCATTAATGAAGCCGTGGAAGTGATCCAGTCCTTAGCCCAGGAAACAACCCAGATCGGCGGCGTTCTGGAAGTGATACGCTCCATCGCCGAACAAACCAACCTGCTCGCCCTTAACGCCGCCATCGAAGCCGCGCGGGCCGGTGAACAGGGTCGGGGGTTCGCGGTAGTTGCCGATGAAGTTCGCTTACTGGCCCAACGCACGCAGAAGTCGACGGCCGAAATCCAAGGGATGATCGAGCGCCTGCAAAGCAACTCGCAGGCGGCGGTAAACGTCATCAACGAAAGCAGCAAAGCCTCGCAACTGACCGTCGACCAAGCGCGCCAGGCCGGGGAAAGCCTTAACCAGATCAGCCAGTCGTTACGCAACCTGACCAGCCTGAACGCCTCGATCGCCAGTGCTACGTTGCAACAGGCGCATGTGGTTGAAGACATCAATCAGAACGTCACCGACGCCGCCAGCCTGGCCCACAACACGGCAATGGCCGCCGAGCAATCGAGCAGCGCCAGCCAACACCTGAATCAACTGGCCGATGAGTTGAACCGGCTACTGCGCCAATTCCGCGTATGAGGACTGCATGACCAGCATGGAACACCAGGAGATCAACCTCCAACAGCCGGAAAACCAGGACCTGATCTGGGATATGGAAAGCATGGCCCGGCGTGAGCTGGCCGAGCGTTTTATCCGGCTGTTCGAGAACCGCTTCTGCGTGTATTCCGAATCGGTGCGCCAGCTCTACACCAACTACACCCTGCACTTCCCCACCGACCTGGGGCGCAAAATGGTGGTGCTGCCCAATGCCTACGCCTTCCACGACACCCTGCACGGCATCGACGCCGCTGCCGTGCGCAAAACCGGGTTGTGTGTATTGCCAGGCGTATTGGTCGGCAAACCGGGGCTGCTGCTGAGCACGGAAATGAAAGACGACGGCAGCACGCCGAAAACCATGCCGTTCAAACCGGCGCTGGCGCAGATCATCAACAGCCAAAAGAAACTCGGCGATGTGTTCCTGCCGATCATGATGAAAGGCGACCTGCGCGAGTTCGACCAGCAAATGCCCTACATCCACCTGCACCGCTTGCAAGTGAACAAGCTCACCCACCTGTCCACCTTCGAGCGCGACGACATCCACCAAACCATCACCCGCAAGATGCTGATGCTGTATCGGCAGGCGGATAGTTTGGTGTGTTGAGGAGCACGATCAACAACCGCGCCCCCACGCGCCCGAGCCCGTCACCCCGGCCACCTGCGTAACCCCGACGCCCCCGTAACTCCCGACACCCGTCACCCCCGCGAAGGCGGGGGTCCAGAATTTCGACTCGGCCGACGATCTTCGTTCCAGTCGAGGGCCGAAGAATCGAACGAAAAGCGTCTTTCAGTCCTGACTCACCGCCCCAATCTTGTGAATCGACAAATCCGCCCCGTAATACTCGTCTTCCTGATTCAAGCGAATCCCACTGGTGGCCTTCAACACGCCGTACACCAGCAAACCACCCAGCAGCGCCACCACTACGCCGAGCCCGGTGCCGATTAGCTGGCTGATAAGGCTGACACCACCCAGCCCGCCAAGCATCTGCTGACCAAAAATGCCGCAAGCGATGCCGCCCCATACGCCGCATAAGCCGTGCAGCGGCCATACCCCGAGCACATCGTCGATGCGCCACTTCACTTGGGTGGCGGTAAACGCCCAAACGAATAAAGCCCCGGCCACCAAGCCGGTTACCAGCGCGCCCACCGGGTGCATCAGGTCCGAGCCCGCGCAGATCGCCACCAGCCCGGCAAGCGGGCCGTTGTGCAGGAAGCCTGGGTCATTGCGGCCGACAAACAGCGCCGCCACGGTGCCGCCGACCATGGCCATCAGCGAGTTCACCGCCACCAGGCCGCTGACGCCCTCCATGGTTTGCGCGCTCATGACGTTAAAGCCGAACCAGCCGACGATGAGAATCCACGAGCCCAACGCCAGAAACGGAATGTTGGACGGCGCGAACGCCACCAACTTGCCGTCGCGATAGCGCCCGTTACGGCTGCCCAGCAACAGCACCGCACCCAGGGCCAGCCAACCGCCCATGGCGTGAACCACCACGGAGCCTGCGAAGTCGTGGAAGCTGGCGCCAAAGCGCTCGGCCAGCCACGCCTGGAAGCCGAAATTGCCGTTCCAGATCAGCCCTTCGAAGAACGGGTAGATAAACGCCACAATCAGCAAGGTCGCGCACAGCTGCGGGCCGAACTTGGCGCGCTCGGCAATGCCGCCGGAAATAATCGCCGGAATGGCGGCGGCGAAGGTCAGCAGGAAAAAGAACTTTACCAAGGCGTAGCCGTGGTCGGCGGTCAGCTGGCCTGTCGGCACCATAAAGGTCACGCCGTACGCCACCCAGTAGCCAACGAAGAAGTACGCCAGCGCCGACATGGCAAAGTCGGAGATGATCTTCGACAAGGCGTTCACTTGGTTCTTTTGCCGGACTGTGCCAACTTCCAGAAACGCGAAGCCGGCATGCATGGCCAGCACCATGACGGCGCCAAGCAGAATGAACACCGTGTTGGAACCGTGAATCAGGGTTTGCACGGCGCTGTTGAGGTTTTCCATCGATGAGGCGACTCCGGCAGCGAAAAAGCACCAAAGCGGCTCACGCACCACCCGCACGCACCATGATGACGCCACAGCGCACCAGTTCTGCTCAACCGAGCGAACCGATTTAGAACCAGGGAAACGGGCAGATAACGTGAGCGATCAGTTCTTTTCTTTATTTTTCATTCGGTTGAGCAACACTGTTGCCACCTGGGTTAACGCAGAAAATGCGCGATTACGGCGCAATTGCTGGGCGTTGCGCACCAGCACAATGCAAGCGCTATACCAGCTACATGGGCCTGCCAGCGAGCGCGCGGGCGCCGTTATTAGATGGAACCATCCATCGGAGCGGCAACTCGAAACCCAAAGACCTACACTCACCGACCCCACCACGGAGAACCACTATGGTTAGCAAGGCCAATGAACGTGCTCAGGAAGAGCTTGTCGCCGAATTCCAAGCCCTGATCGCAGACACCGAGAAGCTGCTCGAACACACCGCCAGCCTGGCCGGCGCCGAGGCAGACGAATTGCGCTTGAGCATTCACGACAGCCTCAAGCGCGCCCGTGACACCCTGCAACTCACCGAGTACACCGTGCGTGAGCGTGCCGAAGAAGCGTTGGCTTCGACCGAAGCCTACGTTCAGCAAAACCCTTGGCAGGCCGTCGGCATCAGCGCTGGCATCGGCTTTTTGCTCGGCCTGCTGGCTACTCGTCGCTGATCATGAGTGACGGAATGGAATCCCTACCCCCACCTCCGCTGCAAGGCGTCGGCCCCTCGCCCAAGCGATTGGGCGCGGCGTTTCTCGGCTTGCTGCACAGCCACGTTGAGTTGTTCGGCATTGAGCTGCAAGAGCAGAAAAGTCGCAGCCTGAACATGCTGCTGTTCGCCGGCTTGGCCTTGGTTTTCGCCCTGCTGCTGTTGCTGGGGTTGTCGGCGCTTGTGCTGATTTTGGTGTGGGACAGCTACCGTCTCACGGGCATTATCGGTTTGTGTGCGTTCTACGCCTTGGCAGCGCTGTTTTGTGGTTTGCGCCTGCGCGCGGCAGTCACCGATGAATCGTCCCCTTTCAGCGCCACGCTCGAAGAGCTGGCCCGTGACCGTGAGCGCCTGATGCCATGAACCCTGCCAAACCTACCCGCCAGGAATTGCGCAAACAGCTGATTCGTTTGCGCATGGAAATGCACCGCCACGAACTGCGCCATGAAACCCAGCAACTGCTGCACCCGCTGCGCAAAATGCGCGGTACGGCGAGCAGTTGGCAAAGCAGCCTCAGCACCAGCCGTGCGCCGTTGTGGGGCATGGCCGGGGTTTCGTTGCTGGGCTTTTTCGGCGGCAAAAGCAAAAAACTCAGCCGTTGGCTGAAAATCGGCTTGGGCCTTTATCCGCTGGTTGCCGTTGCGCTGAAGAACCGCAAACAGGTCTAATCCGGCCCATGTAGGGCGCTGTCCTACAACTGGCCACTTTCTTGCAAACGCAACGTGATGAACAGCAACGGCGCTGTTCATCGCCTTGCCGTGTGCGGGCTGAACTGCCAACCGCTACTAAGGATGTGACTGTGATCGACGGGCAACCGCTTGCCTGCTTCCAGCCGTTTATAGATACCGCCACCGGGCGTATCGCCGGTATCGAAGCGCTGGGCCGCCTGCAGCAAGACGACGGCCGCCTGGCGTCGGTAGGGCCTTTATTCGCTGACCCCAAATTCCCCATGGCCGCCCTGCGCCGCCTCGACCGTGAAATTCGTGCCGACGCCCTGCAGCGCTTCCATGGCGCCCCGGCTGACTGGTTTCTCAGCATTAATATTTCGCCGCGCTGGATTGGCCGCCTGCGCCCGAACCAACCGTTGCCCAGCTTGAAGCAACTGGAAAAATACGGCGTCTCCCCCGAGCGCATCGTCTTTGAAATTACTGAGCTCGGCGGCGGCAGTTTGCGGTTGCCAGAAGTGGTGGCGCGCTACCGCGAAGCGGGCGCACGTATTGCCATCGACGACTTCGGCGCTGGCTACTCGCAGCTCGACCGCGTGCTCGCCTTGCAGCCCGACATTCTCAAGCTCGACATGCGCCTGTTCCAGGAAGCCGCACGCGGCGGACCGAGCAGTGAAGTGGTCAAAGCCCTAGCGCAAATGGCGGAAAAAACCGGCTGCTGGATCATCGCCGAAGGCGTGGAAACCGAAGCCGAACTGGACTTCGCCCTCGAATGCGGGTCGCGCTATGTGCAGGGTTACCTGTTCGCCAAACCCGAGCGTGAGTTCTTTCCCGCCGACGCCTTCGTCGAGCGCTTCGCCGAGCTGCGCAACCGTTATGTGCGCAATAAACTGTCGGAGCGCGCGCGCCTGGTTTCCCTGCGTCAGCAGCTCAGCGGCTTGATGAACAGCTTCAAGACCTGGGCCGAAGCCGACGCCCCCTTGAGCGCCCTGCCCGCACCCACCGACTACCCCTGGCTGCTGCGGGTTTACCAATGCGACCCCAACGGCACCCAGCTCACGCCGAACCTGGAATGGACCGGCACTGGCTGGCGCGAAGACGGACGCTACCTCGGACATAACTGGTCATGGCGCCCTTACTTCTATCAATTGCTGGCCGAAGGCTGGGATGAACGTCGGCTGATTCTTTCATCCACCTACCGCGACGCTACGAGCAACCAGTACTGCCTCACCGCCGGGCAATTTATCGACAACGGGCAACGGTTGTTGCTGTTGGATATTGATGTGGCGGGTTTGTAAAAAACTCGAGGCTAAAGCCTCTCCCACAGTAAAACGTCATGCCCCTGTAGGAGAGGCTTCAGCCTCGAGCTCTTCAACTCAAGACCTCAATCACCCTTGCAGCCAACCCCCGGAACCGGGAAGCTAGGCGCCATCAGCCACTGAACGGCGAGGACAGGCCTTGGACTGGCACACACTGCTCAACCGCGAACGACTCGGCAAACCCACTTACAGCGCCACCGAGTTGGGTCGCAGCCCCTTTCACAAAGACCACGACCGCATCATCTTCTCCGGCGCCTTTCGCCGGCTGGGCCGCAAAACCCAGGTGCACCCCGTGTCGAGCAACGACCACATACACACCCGCCTGACCCACTCGCTGGAAGTCAGCTGCGTGGGCCGTTCGCTGGGTATGCGCGTGGGTGAAATGCTGCGCGATGCCCTGCCGGATTGGTGCGAACCGAACGACCTGGGCATGATCGTGCAGTCGGCGTGCCTGGCCCACGACATCGGCAATCCGCCGTACGGCCACTCCGGTGAAGATGCCATTCGGCATTGGTTCCAGCAGGCCGCCGGGCGAGGCTGGCTTGATGGCATGAGCGAGGTTGAACGCCAGGACTTCCTGCATTTCGAAGGCAACGCCCAAGGTTTTCGTGTGCTAACCCAACTGGAATACCACCAGTTCGACGGCGGTACTCGGTTGACCTACGCCACCCTCGGCACCTACCTCAAATACCCTTGGACCTCGACGCACGCCGAAGCGCTGGGCTACAAAAAGCACAAGTTCGGTTGCTACCGCAGCGAGTTGCCGTTGCTGGAGCAAATCGCCGCCAAGCTCGGCTTGCCGCAGCTGGAACACGAGCGTTGGGCGCGCCATCCGCTGGTGTATCTGATGGAAGCGGCCGACGACATTTGTTACGGCCTGATCGACCTGGAAGATGGCCTGGAAATGGAGCTGCTTGATTACCCCGAAGTGGAATCGGTGTTGCTTGGCCTGGTCGGCGACGACCTGCCGGAAACCTATCGCCTGCTCGGTCCGCATGACTCGCAGCGGCGCAAGCTGGCGATTCTGCGCGGTAAGGCCATCGAACACCTGACCAACGCCGCCGCCCAGGCTTTCGTCGAACAGCAAGACGCCCTGCTCGCCGGCACGTTGCACGGCGACTTGGTGGAACACATGCACGGCGCCGCCAAGCGCTGCGTGCTCGGGGCGAAAAACATGGCGCGGGAGAAAATTTTCCAGGACAAGCGCAAAACCCTGCACGAGATCGGCGCGTACACCACGTTGGAAATTCTGCTGAACAATTTCTGCGGTGCGGCCCTCGAACTGCACAGCGGCGAGAGCCTGTCGTTTAAAAACCAACGCATTCTCGACCTGCTGGGTTACAACGCGCCCAAGGCGGACTGGACGCTGCATCGCTCGTTCCTGCGCATGATCGACTTCATCGCCGGCATGACCGACAGCTATGCCACCGAAATGGCAGCGGAAATGACCGGGCGCTCCAGCCCGGTGTAATGGGAATGTTGAACGCTCTGGAATAGAAACGCTTATGCCCACGCTCTTGCGGCAACTGTTCAGTTGGCAATCCGGCCCGCCCGCCTGGGGCCCCGCCATGGTGGCGATGCTCGGCTGCGCGTTGCCGCTGATTCTTGGCTTGTTCAGTGGCCACCCTGGTTTTCTGTGGGCCGCCGTCGGCGCCTTCCAGGCGGCCAAGGCCAACCCGCTGCACCGCTTTGGCATGTTGCGCATGTTGCTGCTGATCGGCCTCGGCGCGTGGAGTGCGGGCCTGGGGTTTTGGGGCGCGGATCACCCCTTTATCAGCCTCGGGTTGTTTGCCCTGTTCGGTTTCTTGCTGGCCTGGCTGCAACGCTTCGGCGCCGAGGCTGGCAAGCTCGGTATTGGGTTGGCCATCTGCCTGTGCCTGGGCCAAGGCCAGCACGGGGTCGGCAACCTGACCAATCCCTACGCCGTCGGCATGCTGTTTATTCTTGGCGGGCTTTGGGTGACCTTGCTGGCCTTCGCCCTGCGTGGCGTGCATGGCCTGCGCATGTGGCCGCGGATGCCGCGCCTGGTCGGCATTCTGAAAGTGCTGCGCCGCCACGCCAAACGTCAACCGCGCCGCCAATGGCTGCTGCACGCCTTCAGTTGCACCCTGGCGTTCGCTCTGGCCGGGCTGACCGTTGAACTGGCCGATCTGCCGCGCGGCTACTGGTTGACCATCACCGTTATCGCCACCTTGCAGCTCGAATTCCAGGGCAGCCTGGTGCGCGCGCTGCAGGCGAGCCTGGCCAGCTTTTGCGCCGCGTCGCTGCTAATTTACTTTGGCCACAGCCTGCAAAGCCCGCCGGTGATGGTGGCGGTGATGCTGCCCTTAATTGCCATGAGTCGCGCCTTCCAGGCCCATCACTATGGGCTGTTCGTGCTGCAAACCACGCTGTGTTTCCTGCTGCTCACTGAAAGCCTTTCCCATGACTGGCACCTGGGTCAGGTGCGGGTGCTCAACACCTTGACCGGCGTGGCAATCGCCCTGTCTGTGGCGTTGCTGATGCATTGGGTTCGGCATTACCTGAACCAATACCTCAACCGCCGTCAGAGCAACCAGCCGGAGCCCGCGCCCGTTACGGTCACACCCTCTTCGCAAGAGTGACGCACGCACGCTTTTGCCCCGGCAGAAAAGCCATCCGTTCACTATGCTTGCCTCTTGCTTCGGTACGGGGTTGAGCGCAGCGATGCCCGCGAACAATCGGAGCAAGAGATTTCCCACTGCGCTGTTCAAGGAGTGATGCGCAATGAGCAAGTCCCGCCGCGTGGAACGCCGCTACTCGCTGCACGTGCACATCAGTGTGCTGTTTACTTTTCTGCTGCTGATCACCGGCATCGTGCTGGGCCTTTTCAACTACCGGCAAACCACGCAAATCATCTACTCCAGCAGCGCCGAGTTGTTCAGTCGGATTCAGGAAGACGTCCAGCACGACCTGCTCAATACCTACCAGCCGATTCGCCACCTCCTCAGCCTGCTTGCCCTGCAAGAGCAAAACCACGGCACCGACCACTTTCAGCGCATGGCGCTGCTGCCCTCGTTTGCACAAGCGCTGCGCGACAACCCGAAACTGGCCTCGCTGTTTCTCGGCTACGACGACGGCGATTTCTTCATGGTGCGCCCGCTGCGCACGCAAGCCTTGAAAGACAAATTCGACGCGCCACAAAACGCCGCGTACCAGGTGTGGTCCATCGATCGCGTGGGCGAATCCGCGCAGACCGAGCGGGCGCAATCGGAGTCGGCGTATTACGACGCCGAGCTGAACCTGATCAGTCGCCGGCAAAACCTCAAAGAACGCTACGACCCGCGCAACCGCAGCTGGTTTGCCAGTGCGTTGAGCCGCAAAGAGCAGATCACCACGGCCCCTTACGTGTTCTTCTCCACTGGCAATGTCGGCACCACCCTGGCGCGTGCCACGGGCGAACATGCGGTGATTGCCGCAGATCTAACGCTGGATGATTTGTCCGCCACGCTGGCCAAACACAAAATCACGCCCTCCACCGAAGTGGTGCTGTACGACGGCAACGGCAATGCCATCGCTTACCCCGACAGCAGCCGCCTGATCGTGCAAAGCGAAAAAGCCCAGTTGGCCAAAGCCCGCGACCTGAATCCGGTGCTGGCCGCCCTGCTGGACCGCGACCCGAACGTCGCCCTGCGTGGCATCCGCTTGGACCAGCGCGACTGGGTGGTCTCGCGCAGCCATTTGATCGAAGGCGGGCCGCAAGGCTTGGAGCTGGCGTTGGTGGTGCCCAAAGACGAATTGCTCGCCGATGCCTACCGTATTCGCTGGCAAGGCGCGCTGGTGACGCTGGCCATTTTGCTGCTGTGCCTGCCGTTGGGCTGGCTCAGCTCGCGGCTGATCATTCGCCCATTGCGCGACCTGGTGCGCGAAGCCGAAGCCATCCGCCGCTTCGACTTCAGCCAACCCAGCAGCGGCCATTCGCCGATTCTGGAAATCGACCAACTCGCCACCTCCATGGCGCGCATGAAAGAAACCATCGCCAGCTTTCTGAGCATCACCTCCAGCCTCTCCGCCGAAACCCGTTTCGATACGCTGCTGGCACGTGTGTTGGAAGAAACCGTAGAAATCAGCGGCGCCCAGGGCGGGCTGATTTATTTGATCGACGCCGACAATGGCAGCCTAGAGGCCAAGGGTCTGATCCTGGACAAACAGACCCGCGAGCTGGAGCCATTTCATCTGGCCAGCTACCCGGCCGCCGCCGACGACCTACCCGATTGGCTCGATGGCCCGGCCAACGGCGGCGCCAGTAGCACGCGCAGCCTAGGCTTCGATCAAGCCGGCGCGTTGCGCGACATCTTCCTGAAACTGGACAGCCCACGGCTGCACTTGGCCGCCACGGGTTTGCACAACCGCCAAGGCCAGACGCTCGGCGTATTGGTGCTGTTGCAGCGCGACCCCGGCCACGCCGACGACCAAGCCATGCTGCGGCCCGAGCGCATTGCCTTTGTCGAAGCGGTGTCTGGCGTAGCGGCGCTGTGCATTGAAAGTCAGCGCCTGTTGGAAAGTCAGAAAAAACTGCTGAATGCGTTTATTCAGTTGATTGCCGGCGCCATCGACGCCAAGAGCCCGTACACCGGCGGCCACTGCCAACGCGTGCCGGAGCTGACACTGATGCTCGCCCGCGCTGCCGCCAACAGCGACGAGCCAGCCTTTGCCGCCTACCAACCCACCGACGAGCAGTGGGAAGAACTTCACATCGCCGCCTGGCTGCACGACTGCGGCAAAGTCACCACGCCGGAATACGTGGTGGATAAAGCCACCAAACTGGAAACCCTGTACGACCGCATCCACGAAATTCGCACCCGTTTCGAAGTGCTCAAGCGCGACGCCTGGATCAGCTATTGGCAAGGCGTGGCCGGTGGCGGCGATGAAGCGCAACTGGCGGCATTGCGCGATGACCTGCTCGCCGCGCTGGACGACGAATTCGCCTTTGTCGCGCGCTGCAACCTGGGCGGTGAAGCGATGGCCGAGGCGGACCTGGAGCGCCTGGCACAGATCGGTATGCGCACCTGGACGCGCACCCTGGACGACCGCCTGGGCGTGTCGTGGGAAGAAAATCAGCGCCAGAGCCGCACCCCGGCACCCGTCCTGCCAATCAGCGAACCCTTGCTGGCCGACAAACCCGAGCACCTGTTCGAGCGCGGGCCCAAAGACAGCGTGCCGGTGGACAACCCGTGGGGCTTCAAACTTAACGAGCCCACCTACAAATTCAATCGCGGCGAGCTGTACAACCTTGGCATCGCGCGCGGCACGCTGACGGCTGAAGAGCGCTACATCATCAACAACCACATGGTGCAGACCATCATGATGCTCAGCCATTTGCCGTTCCCGCCGCACCTGGCCAACGTCACCGAAATCGCCGGCGGACACCACGAAAAAATGGACGGCACCGGCTACCCAAAACGCCTGCGCCGCGACGACATGAGCCTGCCGGCGCGGATGATGGCAATTGCCGATATTTTCGAAGCGCTGACGGCCGTGGACCGCCCATACAAACGCGGCAAAACCTTGTCGCAGGCCCTGGGCATCATGGTCGGCATGGCCAACGGCGCGCACATCGACACCGACTTATTCGCCCTGTTCGTGCGCAGTGGTTTGCACCTGGAATACGCCCAGCGCTTTTTGCAGCCTGAGCAGATCGATGACGTGGATGTGGACGCGTTGCTGGCAAAGGTGGGGTAAACGCCACCGCCGACGAGCGACTGTAGGAGCGACTTTAGTCGCGATCCCTGGAAACCCCGATTCCAAACAACAGCCGCGATACAGGCGCTCTTGTAGGAGCGAGCTTGCTCGCGAAAGCGGTTAACACGGTTCAAGGCGGCATCGGCGTTTCCAGGAAATCGCGACTAAAGTCGCTCCCACAGTAAGGATGCGGTGGCTCGGGGACGCGAAACACGAAAACAACAAAGGGGCCCGAAGGCCCCTTTGTTTTACATCCGCTTAAACCGTAACGGCTTAGGCGTGCTCGGCGTTGATTTCGTTCTCTGGGTACCAGACGTCGATCAACGGGCTGGCGGTGTAGTCGGTGACTTCACTGCGGCCCTTGAGCCAGGCTTCAACGGCGGCGCGTTGTTCTTCGCTGACCGAACCGCGTTTGGCCAGGCAAACCAGACCGTAGTCTTCGCCGCCAACATAGCCCAGGCCGTTGTCTTTCATGGCCACACGCAGGAATTCGTCGAGGAAAGCGTCGATGTCCGCTTCGCTCAGGTCCGCTTTGAGGTTCAGGTTCAGCTCGAAGCCGAGCTCCTGGAATTCATCTACGCAGAGTTTTTTGCGCAGGCGGCGGGAACGGTTAGTAGCCATGGAACAATCCTCAAAAGTGATAACGCGCGGCACTTTACCAGCAAAGGCTGCGCCGTGCCCGACTCTCTGCCGGGCGCCCGTAATGCAGCGGACAAAATTGCACCACTACTCGGCAAACTGTAGAACGCTTCGGGCATAATGCCGGCACTTTCTCCGCGCATTTGGGAACCTGTGAGCCCAAGCGCTTTCTTCTTTACGCCATCTTTCTTTTTTGGCCCTTGCCTGAAGGGTTTCTGCCAATGATCAAATCGTTTCGCCACCTCATCATCGCCAGCCTTTTGTTACCCGCCGCGCTGCCGGCATTTTCCGCCCCGCTCAACACCACCCTGCCCGCCTCCGTCCAGAAAGCCATGAAAGCCGGCAAGATCGGCAACGACTCGCTCTCCGTTGTGACCTTGCCCATGACCGGCGCCGGCACCCCCACCATCATTAACGCCGATGTCTCGGTGAATCCGGCTTCCACCATGAAGCTGATCACCACTTACGCCGCCCTGGAATTGCTCGGCCCCACCCATCAATGGAAAACCGAGTTCTACGGCGACGGCCCGCTCAAAGACGGCGTGCTCAACGGCAACCTCTACCTTAAAGGTGGCGGTGACCCGAAGCTGAACATGGAAAAACTCTGGCTGCTGATGCGCGACCTGCGCGCCAACGGTGTGCTGCGGGTAACGGGCGATCTGGTGCTGGACCGGTCATTTTTTGTACAGCCGCAACTGCCGGTATTCGATGACGACGGCAAGGACGACAACAAGCCCTTCCTGGTGACGCCCGACTCGCTGCTGGTCAACCTCAAAGCCGTGCGCATGATCACCCGCGCCGAGGGCGGCAAGGTGAATGTGATGATGGAGCCGCCGCTGACCAACGTGCGCATCGACAACCGCGTTAAATACCTGGCCAAAGGCAAGTGCGCCGGCGACGTGCGCTACAACCCGGTCACCGAATTCGACGGCACCACCTTGGTGGTCACCGGCCAGCAAAACGAAGGCTGCAACACCCAGTCGTACCTCTCGCTGCTCGACCACGCGGGCTATGCCGCTGGCGCCGTAAGGGCGATCTGGCAGGAACTGGGCGGCACCATCATGGGCAAAGACCGCATCGACCTCGTGCCGAAAAGCGGCACCTTGCTCGCCCGCGCCTTTTCGCCGGACCTCACCGAGATCATCCGCGACATCAATAAATTCAGTAACAACACCATGGCGCGTCAGCTGTTCCTGAGCCTGGGCGCCGAGTTTCGCAACAGCGCCGATGGCGACGACGCCAAGGCCGCGCAGCGGGTGATTCGTCAGTGGCTGGCGAAAAAAGGCATCACCGCCACCCATCTGGTGATGGAAAACGGCTCGGGCCTGTCGCGCGCTGAGCGGGTCAGCGCTCGGGAAATGGCGGCGATCCTACAAACCGCCTGGAAGGGCCCGTACGCCGCCGAGTTCATCAGTTCGCTGCCCATCGTCGGCATGGACGGCACCATGCGCAAACGCCTGAAAAACACACCGCTGAATGGCGATGCGCACATCAAGACCGGCACCCTCAACACCGTGCGCGCCATCGCCGGCTTCAGCCGCGACGCCAAGGGCGAGACCTGGGCGGTGGTCGCCATCCTCAACGACCCACGACCCTGGGGCGCTTCGGCGATTCTCGATCAGGTGCTGCTCGACCTGTATCGCCGCGCGGATTGATAAATGCATCGCGGCTAAAGCCGCTCCTACAGACTCCCGGACCTTGTAGGAGCGGCTTCAGCCGCGATCCCTGGAAACTCCATTACCCGACAACATTAAGCATCCCCCTACGGCGCGACGGGAAATTGGCTACAGATGATTTCCCCCGGCAGCAGATTGCCAGTACTCGCCAAACAACCGGCAACCCGGCGGCAAAAATCAGCCGCAAACACCTCAAACACAATCACAACCCATTGTTTTATAACGCATTTATAAGACAAATCCGCACCTGGCACACTATTCGCTATAGGCACCTTGTCGCCGCATTTCGCGCATGAGGTTCCCCCGACATGGTCCCGCCAAGCAAAACAAATACAATCGACTTTGACGCCGCCAAACTGCAGCGCTTGGGCTTTGCCAGCAACCGTAGTCAGTCGCTGCG
Source organism: Pseudomonas sp. AC136 (assembly GCF_979258585.1). Taxonomy (NCBI): domain Bacteria; kingdom Pseudomonadati; phylum Pseudomonadota; class Gammaproteobacteria; order Pseudomonadales; family Pseudomonadaceae; genus Pseudomonas; species Pseudomonas sp. AC136. Next base: position 407,752 of record NZ_OZ409865.1, on the reverse strand, counting down.
TCCAGTCTCGTTGGCGCAATTGCGGCAGAAGCTGAACCTGCAATTGCAGACCAGCCTGGAAGTCGAGCGGATCCTGGAAATCTTCTTTCGCGAGGTGCAACGCCTGGTGCCGCTGCACGCTGTGGCGTATCAACAGCCCTCCGCTGACTTGCGTCTGGAGCTTGGCGTGCGTGCTACCCACTCGGCCGGCTACCGCTTGAACCACGACGGCGAATACTTGGGCGAGCTGATCTTTCGCCGCAACCAGCGCTTCTCTGAAGAAGAATTGAGCCAACTGGAATCGCTGCTGGCGTGCATGCTGTTTCCATTGCGCAACGCCCTGCTCTACCGCAAAGCCGTGCAGTGCGCGCTGCGCGATCCATTGACCGACACCGGCAACCGCATCGCCATGGACCAGGCCTTGCAGCGCGAGATCGACTTGGCGCGCCGCAACCTGCAACCGTTGTCGGTGCTGATGCTCGACGTCGATCATTTCAAACACATCAACGACACTCACGGCCACAGCACCGGCGACGAAGTGCTGCGCGCCATGGCCGATACGCTGAAAGCACAGCTGCGCAATATCGATATGATTTTCCGCTTTGGCGGCGAAGAGTTTCTGGTGCTGCTCTCCAACACCAGCCGCGAAGGCGCAGCGATGGTCGGCGAGCGACTGCGCTTCGCCGTGCAAGAATTGCAATGCACCGCTCAGGGCCAGCACATCGACGTGTCCGTAAGCCTCGGTTGCGCCTGCCTGCTGCCGGGCGAATCCGTGGACAGCCTGATGCGCCGCGCGGACAACGCGCTGTACGTGGCCAAACGTGAAGGCCGTAATCGCTTGACCATGGCGGGTTGAACACACGTCGTCATTCGCGCGAAGGCGTCGGTCCGACGATTTGGGATCCGGAATGTAGCGTCGAATGCATTCCCCTACGCGATTCTGGATTCCCGCCTTCGCGGGAATGACGGAGGTTTTTGTTGCGACCCCCGCCCTCGCGGGAATGACGGTTGGTTTTTACGGCGGTGACCTCAATGCGAAAAAAAAAGGCCAGTCAATCGACTGGCCTTTTTCGTTACAGCGCAACCCGACTTATTGCTCTTCGGGCGCTTCTTCCGGCATTTCTTCCGGGGCTTCTTCGTCGAGCGCGCCAGCGTCTGGCTGCTCTTCGTCCGGTACGTAGCCTTCCGGCTGCTCTTCACCGGCACCGCCGCCCAGGCCACCGGCCTTGGACATCACCAACATGGCGAACTCTTCCACCGACATTTTCTGGTCGTTGAAGGTGACTTCGTTGTTGGCGTAATGCAGGTTCGATTCGAGCTTGTCGCCTTTGAGCACGATCATCTCGGTAGACAGCGCCATGCCGCTGCCCATCTCGGTGAACATGGCGGCTTGGTCGTCGATGGCCTTCTGGTCGGTTTCGCCGGCAATTGCCGCCTGAACGCGCACGCCATCACCGATCACGGCTTTGTCGATCGACAGTTTGGCATCGAGCTGCGTCAGCACTTGCTTGGCCATTTCTGGCGGCGGCAGGTCGAAGGACGTCGGCTTGTTGAAGTCCATCGCCAGGCTCACCAGCGCTTCGCCGTGGGCGGTTTTAACGCTGAATTTCTCCAGCGCTACGTGCGGTTTACCGGCCAGCAATTGGCCGACGTCGGCTTTGAGCTTTTCTTCTTCGGCTGGGGTGAACGCCATGTCTGGCGCTTCCTGGCCGAGTGCCTGGGCTTGCTGCACCGGCGCCAGTTTGTCTTTGTAGAGGTTGACCAACGACTGCACGGCAGCGGCGTCGAAGTCTTTCATGCGCCAGATCATGTGCAGACCGGCGATGTCTTTGCCGTCGAAGCTGACCTGTTCAATGTCGTAGGAGACATGACCGGCCAACTTTCCGTCGTTTTCTTCAAAGGTGCCGGCCTGAGCGATATTTTTGATCACTACCGGCGGCTTGCCGGCCACGGCGATCGAGGCAGTGGCCAGCTTGACGCTGCTGTCGCCGAGGTAGAACTCACCGCTGCCCAGCTTTTGATCGCTGTCTAGGGTCAGGTCTTTCAGCTCGATTTTGATGGCTTCGCCATTGGCGTCGGTGCCGCTCAGTACCAGGCTGTCCATGCCGCCGGTCAGGGCCACGTCTTTAGCGTGGGCGCTGGCGTCGACTTCCAATTTCAGGCCGGAGAATTTGACGTTCTGCCCTTCCTGCGGGGCGAAGTCCAGCGGGGTCAGTTCGATGGTGCCGGTGGTGGACTGGTCGTAGCCGAGGCTGACCTGGCCGGTCAGTGGCGACTCGCCCTTGGCGGCGTCAAACCATTTCTGCGTCAGTTCGTTGGGTTCCAGCGCGTAGTTGCTGGTGGCCAGAACCGGCCACAGGTTGAGCTTTTTCAAGCGCGCGGCAGGCAGCGGGCCGTGTTGGATGTTGTCGACCAGCAGCACTTCCATATGACGGGCCTCGCCTTCTGAGGCGGGCATGTCCAGGGTCAGCTTGTAGTGCGCGGTGCTGGTGAACAGGTGGCTGTCGAGCGACAGCAGTTCCAGCTTGCTGGTGATGCCGGTGCCCAGCAGCGCATCGGCGCCTTTCTGGTTAGCTTCGGCGATGGAGTTCTGCAATACGGTGGGCAATTGGGTGCCGGTGTACCAGGCGCCTGCGGTACTGATGACGCCTACCGCAACGATGATGCCTGCAGCGATTCCTGCTGATTTTTTCATGAGTCGACTCAACGAATGTCCATGTTTATGTATGCGCCTTCCTGGCCGGAGGAGACCCGTGCGCCACAGGCGCCGCACAGCGAAAGCGGCGGCGATGGTAGCACTGTGGCGCGGTTCGAGGCTGTGTCGCTTATCGCTCTTCGAGAATTTTCACCGTGGGCGTGGTCGGGTCGGTCTTGACCCAGTCCGTGAGCAGGCTATACGCCACCGCCAATAAGGTCGGCCCGAGGAACAAGCCCATAAAGCCGAACGCCAACAAGCCGCCAAACACCCCGAGAAGCACCACCACCAGCGGCAGGTTGCCGCCACGGCTGATCAGGTACGGCTTGAGCACGTTGTCTACGCCACTGACGATAAACGTGCCCCAGACACCGAGGAAAATCGCGAAGCCGTATTCACCTTTCCACGCCAGCCACACGGTGGCGGGAATCCACACCAGCGGCGGGCCCATGGGGATCAGGCTGAACACGAAGGTCAAAATGCCGAGCAGCAACGCGCCAGGCACGCCGGCGATCCAGAAACCAATCAAGGCCAACACGGCCTGGGCAGCAGCGGTGCCGATCACGCCATTGACCACGCGTTGCACGGTGCCGGCCACCAGGTGCTGGTAATAATCGGCGCGCTCACCGATCAAGCGGTGCAGACCTTTGCTTACCAGCGCCGCCATGGCCGGGCCGTCGCGGTAGAAGAAAAACACCAACACCAGACTCAGGGTCAGCTCCAACATGCCGCCGCCGATTTTGGCGCTGCGGGCCAGCAGCCAGTTGCCCACTTCGCCGAGGTACGGTTTCACGCTGGCGAAAATCGCCGCGCCTTGCTGGTCGATGCTCATCCACCAGCCCACCAGGCGCTCGCCCAGCAACGGCACGCGGCCCAGCCATTCGGGCGGCGCCGGCAGGCCTTGCACTTGCAGGTCTTTGACCAGGTTGACGGCATCGCGAACGTGGTCGGCCAGGTTGAAGCCCAACCACACCAGTGGCACCGCCACCAGCACCATCCAGCCCAGGGTCAGCATGCCGGCGGCCAACGACACGCGGCCACCCAGCCAACGGGTGAGCAGCGGCATCAACGGCCAACTGGCAAAGGCCAGCACGGCGGCCCAGAACAACGCAGAGAAAAACGGCGCCAACACCCAGAGCGCAGCGCCCAACAGGGCCAGCAAGAGAATCTGGACCAGCAATCGGTCGTTATTGAGCATGTAAAGCTCCGAAGGGATGGGTAGCGATCTGGATGTGGCGACAGGGATAAAACTAGCGCAGCAGCTTAAAGGATAGGCCGTCGTTTTGCGCTGCATCGATTTCCAGGCGCGCCGCCCGCACGCGCTGCGCCACCAACGCATCGCGCCAGGCCTGAGCGTGCTTGCCAGAGAGGCTCACGCGTAGGGTGCTGTCCTGATTAAGGGTGCGCCCCAACAGCTCGGCCCAGGCCGTCACCGGCTCACCGTCCAGGGCGGCGAAATCCAGTTCACCGGTATTGCGCAATTGCCGCAGCAAAGTCGCCGGCCCAGGCAGCAACTCGCCGAGCGCAGCGCCGTTATCCAACTGCTCCACATGCAGATACGCCCGACGATTGCCGCGCGTGATGCTGTACAGCGCCACCAAGGTGTTCTGCTTTGGCTCCGCCAGACGCAGCAGCAAATAGGCTTGCTGATCATCAGCGCCTAGCAGCTTGGCGTTACCAAACACTGAATTCGCCCACAGGCTGCTGGAGCCACACTCGCGGCTTTCGCACCAATACAGCACCTCGGCGCCCTGCTCTTGCAGCGCATCGCGGGCCGCATTGAACGCTTGTCCAGAGGTGTGCTCGGGCGGCAATTCATAGGTGACCGAGCGCATATGGCCGAGGCTGTCGACCTGGCGCTCATAGCGCAACGTGCCGCTGATGCGGCGGATGGAACCGAGGGGATAGATGCGTTCTTGCGCGGGCACATCGCGAAAGTCGACGATTTCGGCGCGGGGGAAGCGCGGCAGAATGTCCAGGTCCTGACTGCCGGGCAGATCCGCAGCAAGGGTGGCAGAACTAGCCAAGGCAGCCAGGGCGATGGCCAGCAGGCGGTACACGCGCATAAAAGGTCTCGTTGTTCGTGTCAGCAAACGGGGCAGCCCTAACGAGCGCTGCCCGGCGAAGTCGCCCAGACTCCGCAGTTGCCCGGAGCAAGTCAAGACGCGGAAAAAAACCTATTGAAACAGGCTGCTACCGCTTCGGCGCCGGCTTCGTCGTCCAGATGCAAATGATGGCCGCCGGCCAGGCGCTGCACCTCGAACGGCAACCCTTCCAACGACGACACCACCGTCGGCTGCGCATGCAACATGCCGCCCTCGGCCACCACCAGGCAGGCTGGACACGCCACGCTGCGCACAAACACATCGGTGTGCGCCTGGGTAAAGCGCAGCGGCGAAGGCAGCGTCAGGCGGCTGTCGGTGCGCCAGGTGTAACCGCCAGGCACCGGCATCAAGCCGCGCTGTGCCAGCAACTGCGCAGCCTCGAAACTGACGCCGCCGACGCCTTTCATGCGCGCCTTCACCGCTTGTTCGACCTTCTCGTACACCGGCTTGCGCTTGCCCGCCAATGCCAACTGCTCACGCAATGCCGAACCCAGCTTGGCCGGCGCCGACTCGGCTTCGCCGGTGAACGGCACCAAGCCGTCAATCAACGCTAAGCGCTCGATTCGCTCCGGCATGGAGGCCGCCAGCAACACCGAAACAATCGCGCCCATCGAGTGCCCCAACAACGAAAACTGCTGCCATCCGAACTGCTCCGCCACCAGCAACACGTCGTAGGCGTAGTCCCACAGCTGATAGTGGGCGCCCGCCGGGCGGTGATCGGAATGGCCGTGGCCGGCAAAGTCCAATGCAATGATGCGCAGCCCTTCAAGCTTGGGCGCCAGGCGGGCGAAGCTCATGGCGTTGTCCAGCCAGCCGTGCAAGGCGATAACCGGCTTGCCGTCTTCAGGGCCGAACACATGGGCCGACAGTTCAATGTGCGGCAGGCTCAGGCGCACTTCTTCAAAGGAATAATTCATGCGGACTCCAGGCGGGCTTGCCAGCGATCAAACAGGGATTTGAGCAACTCGGCGGTCGCTTGTGGGCGCTCCAGCGGAAACATGTGCCCGCCCGGCAGCGTCAGGTACTGGCAATGCGGCAAGCGCCGAATCGAGCGGGTGTGGTGAGGCAACACCACGCGGCTGTGGCGGCCACGCACCATCGCCAACGGCACCTGCAACTGCTGCGGACGCCCCGGATTGCTATGGGGCACGCTGCGATAAATGCTGATTTCGGTGGCCGGGTCGAACAACAGTCGCAGGCCTTCGCCGTTGGCTTGCAGGCCGTGCTGCACGTAAGCGTCGAGGCATTCCGGATCGAACCGGCGAAACAGCGACTTCGCTGAGAAATAGTCACGCGCCTCGGCGATATCGCTGAACTCCTCGCGGCGCCCGAGCGTGCGACCGGCTGGGGTAATGCGGTCGATAAATCCAAAACGCTTGGCGGCGCGAATGACAATGCGGTCGGCCAGCGTAAGCACTGGCGAATCGAGCATCACCACGCCGCGATACAACTCGGGGTGACGCAGCGCCGCGTGGTAATGCAGCACCCCGCCTAGGGAATGCCCCACGCCCCACACCGGCTCTGGCCGTTCGCGCAGGTGATGCACCAGCTCGTCGACAAGGTTTCCCCAGTTGTCATCCACCGGGAAACGCGGGTCATGGCCGTGTTGAGGCAAATGCGAGACCTCGTATTCCGGCGCCAGCGCGGCGAACAGCTTGCCGTACGTGGCTGACGGGAAACCGTTGGCATGGGCGAAAAAAACCGATTGCGGCATACAGGGAAGCTTCCAGGACAAACCTGTGGCGATTGTCCGTAAGCGGTGGCGGCGCGGCAATGACTGTAAGTGCCGGGAATGATGGCGATACGGCCAGGGAGTATGGGGGCGAGGATTCGTGCGTCTGGGGCATCAAAGAGCATCGCGGCTAAAGCGGAATGCCGCCCAGCCGCGAGTTTTTGATCTTGCGTCACCGGTCTTGATCTTGCTTGTGATCTGCCCCGCACCGTTTATCGCAGGCATACCCGCAATGACAAAAGTGACTCGCGCGTGAGGCGCGAAACCAAAGCGTTCAATGCATACGCTAATGAATACCTTCGCCGATCTACCGTGTACGGCTTGAAATACTGGATTCCCGCCTGCGCGGGAATGACGGTGGTCTTTGAAAAATCCTCCGTCATCCCCGCGCAGGCGGGGATCCAGAGTTTTACGTCTGGCTCAGCTTCGAGTCTTGATTCATTACCGCGTGCGCTGAACCTTTTGGTTCCGCGCCTTACGCGCGAGTTTCTATGCCGCGCCCGATATTAAAACCTACGTCATCCTCGCGAACGCGGGGATCCAGAATTTCAAGCCTTACACAGTAGATCGGCGAAGGTATTCTTGACCGCGTGTGCTGAACGTTTTATTTCGCGCCTTACGCGCGAGTCACTTTTAGCATTGCCCTGATTGCCGGCCCAGCCAAAAGTAACCAAAAGGTCTAGCTCCTACCTTGGCCCTCCGCTGCGCTGCGGGTTCCCTCCTTCCGTCGTTACTCCGGGGGCACGGCGAGACGGGCCATCCATGGCCCGACACGCCTTTCGCGGCTCCCGGCCGCTCAACCCCCTACGCAACGACTCCACTCGGCCTGCGATAAACCTCGCGAGGTAGATCAAAAGCGATAGATCAAAAGCGATAGATCAAAAGCGATAGATCAAAAGCGATAGATCAAAAGCGATAGATCAAAAGCGATAGATCAAAAGCGATAGATCAAAAGCGATAGATCAAAAGCAATAGATCAAAAGCGATGGATCAAAAGCGGTAAATCACAAGCCTGATCAATAGCAGTAGAAGCAGAGCAAAAACCCCGCGACTGAAGCCACTCCCACAGGTTTGCGTGGACTCTGTGGAGGCGGCTTTAGCCGCGATGCTGTTAACCGCTCACACCGGCGGCGGCATATCCCCCAACGGCACAATCGCCATGGTCAGCCGCGAAATACAGCTCGGCTTCCCCTGCTCATCCGTCAACCGAATATCCCAAACATGCGTCGTACGCCCCAAGTGAATGGGCCGCGCGACGGCCGTTACGCGCCCGCTGCGCACGCCGCGCAGGTGGTTGGCGTTCACTTCCAGGCCCACGCAGTAAAACTTGGAGCTGTCGATACACAGGTAACTGGCGGTGCTGCCAAGGGTTTCGGCGAGCACCACCGAAGCGCCGCCGTGCAGCAGACCGTAGGGTTGGTGGGTGCGTGAGTCGACCACGATGCTGGCGGTGATCGACTCGTCATCGAAGGCGTCGAAACGGATGTCCAGCACTTCGCTGATGGTGTTTTTGCGCAGGCTATTAAGGGCCTGCAGATCGGGAGTTGTGCGCCACAGGCTCATGCCGGTTCCTTCTTGTCAGTCGTGCCAAACCAGGGCTTCACGCCGGCCTGACCATTCGGCAAAGCGCGCGGCGTAAGCGTCTTCTACCACGCTGCGTTTGATTTTCAACGTGGGTGTGAGAAAGCCGTTGTCCACTGCCCACACTTCTTTGAGCAGCACCAGGCCGCTGAGTTGTTCGTGCTTGTCGAGCGCGGCGTTAACGTCGGCCAGCAGCGTTTTGAAGCTGCCTTCAAGCGCCGGTCGCGAGCCATTCAGGGCTTCTTCCCGGCCCACGTCGGACAGCACACACAAGGCCATCGGCTGTGGCATGCCATCGCCGACTACACAAACCTGCTCGATACGCGGATGCACGGCCAAGAGGTTTTCGATGGGTGCCGGGGCGACGTATTTGCCTTTGCTGGTTTTGAAGATCTCCTTGATGCGGCCGGTCAGGCGCAGGTAGTGCTCGCTGTCTTGCTCGCCTTTGTCGCCGGTGCGCAGAAAGCCGTCTTCGGTGATGGTTTCGGCGGTGCGTTCGGGGTCTTTGTAGTAGCCCTGCATGGTCGCCGGGCTGCGTACCTGCACTTCGCCCAGTTCGCTAATGCGCACTTCCACGCCGGGGCTGGACTGGCCGATCCAGCCGGGGCGGTTTTTGCCTTTGCGGCAGATGTGCGAGTAGCCGCAGTTTTCGGTCATGCCGTATACCTCGAGCACATCCAGACCCAAGCGCTGGTACCAATGCAGCAACGCTTCGGGCACCGGCGCGGCGCCAGAAAGCGCGTAACGCACGGCGTCCAGGCCCAGGCCGGCGAGCACTTTGTGGCCGACGCGTTTGCCGATAAATGGAATTTTCAACAGGAAATCCAGGCGCTCGGCGGGCATTTTGCTGTACACGCCCATCTGGAATTTGGTCCAGATGCGCGGCACGCCGAATATCAAAGTCGGGCGTGCGCGGCGTAGGTCGACGAGAAAAGTGTCGAGGCTTTCGGCAAAAAATATCGTTTCGCCGGCGTACAAGGAATTCAGCTCGACGAACATGCGCTCGGCCACGTGGCACAGCGGCAGATACGAGAGCAGGCGATCGTCTTCGGTGGCTTGGAACAGCTCGGTGCCGTGGCCGGCGGCAAAGGCGAAGTTGCCGAAGTTGTGCATCACGCCTTTGGGGGTGCCGGTGGTGCCGGAGGTGTAGACGATGGTGGCGAGTTGGTCGTGGGCGCCGATGGGGTTGTCGCGGATCGGCGTGCAGGCTTGCAGGTCGCTCCACTGCACGTCGAAGGTGCCTTCGGGGTGCAACGGCAAGGCGATGGTGCGAATGCCTTCAGGAATGCCCGGCGCCATGGTCGCCCAGTCGTCGAGCTTGCCGACGAATACCAACGCAGCTTCAGAATGGGTGAGCACCTGGCGCACGGAGTCGGCGGTGAGGTTGGGATAAAGCGGCACCGACACATGGCCGGCCATCCAGATCGCCAGGTCGGTGATGATCCAGTGCGCGCAGTTTTTCGACACCAGCGCAATGCGGCTGCCCATCGGCAGCTCCTGGGCGCGCAGCCAGTTCGCGGCGCGGCGGGCTTGGTCGCCGACATCCGACCAGCTCAGTTCCAGCACCTGGCCGCCTGGTAACGGCTGAACCATGTAGCGTTTATCGGGATGGCGAGCTTCGCGTTGGAAGAAAATCTCTAAGGGCAACACAGCAGCATTCGTCACAGGGCCTCCTCCTAATTATTTTTGTGGGGAAACAACATGCGGACTACAACGTGTGAAACGGGAAACCTTGAAACCAAAACCAGCGAGTCAAAGAAAAACCAAGCACTTGCTTGGTTGGACTATTCCACGGCAAATGCGAATCGCGCAAGGGGAGAAATGTTTAGAACTGTAGCCAAGCCAAACGCGGCCTTTTAGCGCCCTGCCCGCGCTTACCACCTGGCGCACCATGTAGGACTTTTCTGAGGCACAATAGGCGACGCTTTTTTTATCGCCCGGACCGTTCATGTTCAAATTTTTCCCGCTCCAGCGCGCCGTCCTGGCGCTCGTGCTGGCAGGTGTTGCCGGCTGTTCCTCCAACAACAAAGCCGTTTATGAGCACGAAAACTTCGCTGACTCCGGCACGTTTTCGCGCAACTACGCCAGCACCGACGCTGCCTCCTGCGAAGCCGCGCGCCGTGCCTTGTTGAGCCAGGGTTACATCATCACCAGCGCCGACCCGAAGCAAATCAGTGGGCATAAAAGCTTCCAGCAATCGGGCGACGACCACCTGGAAATCACCTTTAACGTGGTGTGCACGGACGGCGGCGCTTCGGACCATCACTCGACGATGTTCGCCAACGCGCTGCAAGACCGTTACGCCCTGAAGAAACTCAACAACTCCGCCAGCCTGGGCGTAGGTGTGCTGGGTTCGGTGTCGATGCCGATTGGCTCAACGGATGATTCGTTGGTGAAAGTGGCCAGCGAAACGGTGTCGTCGGCGAAATTTTACGAGCGCTTCTTTGCCCTAGTCGAAGTGTTCCTGCCGCCGCCGGTAAAAGCCGCAGAGCCAGCCCCGGAACCCGCTCCGGTGCCACCGCAGCTCGGCGTTCCGGAACCGCAGGCCGCCGCGCCTGCCGCAGCGCCGGCTATTCAGCCAGAAGTAACGCCGGTAACTGAGCCGGCGCCAGCGCCGAGCGTGGAAACGCTGGACGAGCCGCCGCTGGAGCCGATGATCATCCTGCAGCCCAGAAGTGAAGTGCCCGCCGCTACGCCCTGACGTCGATTCCGGCCCGTAGCAGCCAGCTTGCTGGCGAACCCTGGCAACCTCGGCTCAAGGCGGTGGCGCGGTTTGCGACAGAGCTCGCTCCTACAGAAAAGGCAACAGCCGCGCCGCTACTCCGGATGGTTCAGCGACACCAGTTCCATCAGCCCGGCCGCTGCGAAATCCCCTTCCAGTTCTACCAAGCTCGCGGTGCGCAAGGCCACTGGTTCCTGGCGGTGGCCGTGAATCAACAGCCCGGCCAGCTCGCCGAGAAACGGGTTGTGGCTGACCAGCAGAATCTCGCTTTCTTCGCGTTCATCCAGATACGCCAAGGCGTCGCGCACGCTACTTTCGGGCGTAGCCCATGGCGCCGTGCCGACAGCGCCGCGAAAGGCGATGGCGTTGCGAACCAGGTCGGCGGTTTGCTGCGCGCGCAAGTACGGGCTGGCGAGAATGGCGCTGATGGCCTGCCCTTTCAGGCGCTCGGCGCTGCGCAGCACTTCGTCGCGACCGTTAGGTGTCAGCGGCCGCTCGGCATCAGTCGGGGCTTGGGGAAAGGCTTCACCGTGGCGCAATAACCACAGGCGCATCAGAGCTTGGGCTCTTCGTCGCGTACCGGGTGCGGCGCGGGCGGAATGCTATGGGCCACTTCGCCGTCCGGCGCACGGGCGGTGGGCCAATCGGCGAACGGCCAGGGTTTTTCTTCGGTGTTGAAGGTGCCGAAACGGCCGATCTGCGCCAGGTACTGGCTAAGGCTGTCGCCAAAGGCCAACAACGTGGCGTTGGGTGCGCCGTAGAACAGGCGATAGCCCAATTGCAGCAGGACCACGAAGCCCAACAACGTCGCGGCAACTTGCCAACACAGGGTGAACACCAGCATCCAGAGGATGCGCAAGCCAATGGACTCACGCTCCAGGTGCTTGTTGAGGGGATCGCTCATGGCATGTTCCTTCAAGAAACGGTCAGAAACCGGTGGTGGAAATAAAGTCGACGTCGGTTTTCGGCTCGGCCAGCATCAGCCGCTCGATCACCTGCGCCAGGGTGCGTCCCTCGAAGAGAATGGCGTGCAAACCGGTCACCAGCGGCATGTAGGTTTGCAGTTCTTCAGACTTCACCTTTAGCACTTTCAGGGTGTTTACACCTTCGGCCACTTCGCCCAATCGGGTTACGGCGTCTTCAAGGCTCAAGCCTTCGCCCAAGGCATAGCCAACCTGGAAGTTGCGGCTTTTCGGCGACGAGCAGGTGACGATCAAGTCGCCGACGCCGGCCAAGCCCAGAAAGGTCATGGGGTTGGCGCCGAGCTTGACGGCGAAACGAGTCATTTCCGCCAAGGCGCGGGTAATCAACATGCTCTTGGTGTTCTCGCCCATTTCCAGCGCAGCGGCCATGCCGGCGATGATGGCGTAGACGTTTTTCAGCGCCCCGCCCAACTCCACGCCAAAACGGTCGGCGCTGGCGTATACGCGGAAGGTGCGGCCATGTAAGGCGGCTTGCACGCGCTGGCAGAGTTCGTCGTCTTCGCTGGCCACTACCGTTGCGGTCAGCTCATGGCCGGCGATTTCCTTGGCCAGGTTTGGCCCCGACAACACGCCAATGCGCGCCTGTGGCGCGATTTCTTCGATGATTTGGCTCATCAGCTTGAACGTCTGCGCCTCGATGCCTTTGGTCAGGCTGACCAGCATTTTGCCGGCCAGCACTTCGGCGAACGGCTGCAGCACGGTACGCAGGGCGCTGGACGGCAACGCTACAAATACCAACTGGCACGCGCTTAGCGTGGCGGCGAGGTCGGTTCCGGGGACCACGTTCGGGTGAATTTTCACGCCTTTGAGGTAACGCGGATTTTCGCGGTTGGTGCGAATGGCCTCGGCCTGCTCGGCGTCGCGCATCCATTGGTGCACCGGGTTGCCGTTCTCGGCCAACAAGTTGGCGATGGCGGTGCCAAAGCTGCCGCCGCCCAGAACGGCAATGGCGGGTACTGCGATGGAGTGCTGATCTGTCATAACCAATCCGTAGTGAGCCATCGTGCGTGGCGAGCTGCCGGCATTATTACGGAGCAACCGGGCCGCGGCCAGTGTTGCACGCTACCCTTGGACAGGCCGTGGGCAAAAACCGCTAGTGCTGCGCAAAAGGCGCTGCGCCGATGGCGGTTTGAACAGGTAGACTTGCCGGTTTTCACAGAACGCCCCCGCAGCACTAAGCATCGGTACGGTTCTTAGCTGCGACAGAGAACGTCGAACGTAGCGAGCGCAGCGTTTTGAAAGGAGAGTTTTGATCCCATGAACCTTCGCCGAGGCTGGGACATCCACACCCGCACACAGCTGATCAGCGTAGGCCCGGCCCTGTTGCTGACGCTGTTACTCACCGGTTTTTTTACCTTTGTGCGCTTGCAAGACCTGCGTCAGGAGCTGAACCACACCGGCCAACTGATCGCCAACCAGCTGGCGCCCGCGACCGAATACGGCGTGATTGCCGGCAATATCCAAGTGCTCAACACCCTGCTCAAGGCCACGCTCGATACGCCCCATGTGCGCTTTATTGAAGTGCGCGACCGGCAAGACAATATTCTCGCCTACGAAGAACAAGCCTCCCCGCAAGACAAAAGCGCCACGCAGGTGGAAATTTTCCACGCGCCCATTCATTTGCAGCGGCTGGCGTTGAGCAAAGACATGCCCTACTCCGCCGGCGCGGGCGGCAATCACCTCGACAACGACTACCTCGGCCGCGTGGTGGTGGGCATGTCTAACGATGCGTTTAACAGCCAGCAGCAGACCATTCTGCTCAAGGCCACGGTGCTCGCCCTCTTCGCCCTGCTGCTGACCTTTCTGGTGGCCCGGCGCCTGGCGCGGCGGTTGTCGCAACCGATCAGCACCATGGCCGATGCGGTGAAGGCGATTCAGGCCGGCAACTACCGCACCGCCCTGCCGGAGGTCGACGACAACGAGCTGGGTGGCCTGGCGCGGCACATCAACAACCTCGCCAGCGCCTTGGAACAAGCCAGCACCGAGCAGCAGCAAAGCATCGCTCAACTGGTGAAGGCGCGAGAAGAATCGGAGCAGGCCAACCGCGCCAAGTCCGACTTCCTGGCGATGATGAGCCACGAATTGCGCACGCCCATGAACGGCGTGCTGGGCATGTTGCAGTTGCTGGAAACCACGGAAATGACCGACGAGCAGGCCGAATACGCGGCGCTGGCGACGGAGTCCACGGAGCACTTGCTCAAGGTCATCAACGATATTCTCGACTTCTCGCGAATCGAGCGCGGCGCGCTGGAGTTGGAGCGCATCACCTTCAACCTGCTGGAGCTGATCCAGAGTTCGGCGCAGGTGTTTCAGCACAGCGCCAACCAGCGTGGCCTGACGTTGCAGCTGGATACCCAGGCCGGGCTGGAGCAATTGGTGGTCAAAGGCGACCCCACGCGCATTCGGCAGATTCTGGTCAACCTGCTCGGCAACGCGCTGAAGTTCACCGAAGAAGGCACCATCCGTATCGAAACCCGCTGGCAGGCGCTCGACAACGAGGTGCTGTGGTTCAGCTGCGCCGTGCGCGACAGCGGCATCGGCATTTCCCCGCAGCGCTTGGAGCACATGTTTGACGCCTTCCAGCAGGCCGACACGTCTATCTCGCGGCGCTACGGCGGTACCGGACTCGGGCTGCCCATCGCGCGCACCTTGGCCGAACGTATGGGCGGCACGCTGAACGCGCAGAGCCAGGAAGGCAGTGGTTCGGTGTTCACCTTGGAAATTCCACTGCCGTTCGCCCGTCAAAGCGAACGCCCCGCCGAGCAAAGCGTGGACGACGCCAGCTCCGGCAGCGGTCATAAAGTGCTGCTGGTCGAAGACAACCCGGTGAACCAGACGGTGATCGAAGCCATGCTGCGCAGTTTGGGTTACCAGGTCAGCCTGGTCGGTGATGGCGCTCAGGCGCTGAGCAGCGTGGAGCGCCACGAGTTCGCCGCCGTGCTGATGGATTGTCGGCTGCCGGTGATGGACGGTTATGAAGCGACGCGGCAGATCCGCCGCCTGGTTGATCGGGCCGATCTGCCGATCATCGCCCTGACTGCGAATGCATTGCAGGGCGACCGCGAGGCGTGCCTGCAAGCGGGCATGAATGACTATTTGGCCAAACCGTTTAAACGCGCCGACCTGCAACGCATCTTGCAAGCCTGGGTGGCACCCCGACCTTTGGCGAGTAGTCAGAGCAATGCGTGAAAACGGAACATGCCAGGCTGTCACATACTCGTAATAGCGTTACAACATTGTGCTCAACAGGGTGAAACCCAGCCGCCGCAGACAGTGGTAGAGTGCGTCGGGCACGGTGTGGGGCATGGCTCTTGAGGGCGCACGGAACATTCGGTGTACAACTGTGCTCAGAGCCTGTGACTTTCATTTCAACGCAACAGTCTATGACTACGCTGGTCGCGACAACGCCCTACAAAACGGGCAATGCAGTGAACGTTCGCACCGGCCTAGATGATTCGCTTAGCCCTGCCGCACGGGGATTATTGAGGAGCTCGCATGTCCAAACAGAACGCTTACACTCGGGAAGACTTGCTGCGCTGCAGTCGTGGCGAGCTATTCGGCCCAGGTAACGCGCAACTGCCCGCCCCCAACATGCTGATGGTCGATCGCATCACGCATATCAGCGACACCGGCGGCAAATACGGCAAAGGCGAGTTGGTTGCCGAACTCGATATCAACCCGGACCTGTGGTTCTTCGCTTGCCACTTCGAAGGCGACCCGGTGATGCCAGGCTGCCTGGGCCTGGATGCCATGTGGCAGTTGGTAGGTTTCTACCTCGGCTGGCAGGGCAACCCCGGCCGCGGCCGCGCCCTGGGTTCGGGCGAAGTGAAATTTTTTGGCCAGGTGCTGCCCACCGCCAAGAAAGTCACCTACAACATTCATATCAAACGCACCATTAACCGCTCCCTGGTGTTGGCGATCGCCGACGGCACCGTGAGTGTTGATGGTCGCGAGATCTACAGTGCCGAAGGTTTGCGCGTCGGCCTGTTCACTTCCACTGATAATTTTTAAGGGTTATCCGCATGCGTCGCGTCGTGATCACCGGTTTGGGCATCGTCTCCTGCCTGGGCAATGATAAAGACACCGTCTCCGCCAACCTGCGTGCTGGCCGTGCCGGTATCCGCCACAACCCGTCCTACGCTGAAATGGGGCTTCGCAGCCACGTTTCCGGCTCCGTTGACCTGAACCTTGAAGAGCTGATCGACCGCAAGGTGTTCCGCTTCATGGGCGACGCTGCCGCCTACGCTTACCTGTCGATGGAACAGGCGATTAAAGATTCGGGTCTGACCCCGGAACAGATCTCCAACCCGCGTACCGGCCTGATCGCCGGTTCCGGTGGCGCCTCCACCATCAACCAGATGGAAGCCATCGACACCCTGCGCGAAAAAGGCGTTAAACGTATTGGCCCGTACCGCGTAACCCGCACCATGGGCAGCACCGTGTCGGCCTGTTTGGCGACGCCGTTCCAAATCAAAGGCGTGAACTTCTCGATCTCCTCGGCCTGCGCCACGAGCGCGCACTGCATTGGCCAGGCGATGGAGCAAATTCAGTTGGGCAAACAAGACGTCGTGTTTGCCGGCGGTGGCGAAGAAGAACACTGGAGCCAAAGCTGCCTGTTCGACGCCATGGGCGCCCTCTCCACCCAATACAACGACACCCCGGAAAAAGCCTCTCGTGCTTACGACGCCAAGCGTGACGGCTTCGTGATTGCTGGCGGTGGCGGCATGGTGGTAGTCGAGGAACTGGAACACGCCCTGGCTCGCGGCGCCAAGATTTACGCCGAAATTGTCGGCTACGGCGCCACCTCCGACGGCTACGACATGGTTGCCCCAAGCGGCGAAGGCGCGATCCGCTGCATGCAGCTGGCGCTGTCCACCGTCGACGGCCCGATTGACTACCTCAACACCCACGGCACTTCGACGCCGGTGGGCGATGTGGCAGAAATCAAAGGCGTGCGCGCAGTGTTTGGCGACAAAGCGCCGCCAATCAGCTCGACCAAAAGCTTGTCTGGTCACTCCCTGGGCGCCGCCGGCGTGCATGAAGCGATCTACTGCATGCTGATGATGGAAGGCAACTTCATTGCCGGCTCGGCCAACGTTGACGAGCTGGACCCGGAAGTGGCTGACATGCCAATCGCCACCAAAACCCAGGAAAACGTCACGCTTAACCACGTGATGAGCAACAGCTTCGGCTTCGGCGGCACCAACGCCACGCTGGTGATGAAGCGCTGGGCGGGTAAGTGATCTGATTTAGCGATCACGCAAAATCGAGGCTGAAGCCTCTCCCAAAACAGCTGAATTTCACTGTGGGAGAGGCTTCAGCCTCGATGCTGTTGAAGGCATAAAAAAACGGGGCTCACCAATGTGAGCCCCGTTTTTTTTATGCGTGTAATTCAAAAAGCATCGCGGCTTAAGCCGCTCCTACAGACCGTGTTTAGTCTGTGGGAGCGGCTTCAGGCTTACTTTGGCTTGCGACCAAACCCTGGACGCTGACCCGACCCACTCGCCGGCCCGCTGCGCTTGGGCGCTGGCTTGCGTGCCGGGCGATCGGCCAATTCGATACCCACACGCACCGGCTTGGCCGGACGTTTCTTGTTGGTGTCGCTTGGACGCTCCGCTACCGGTGTGCCACGACCACGCGGTGCGGAATCGGGACGTGGGCCGCTGCGTTGCGGACGCTCGCCATTTTCCGAACGAGGCGTACGAACCGGACGCTCAGCACCTTCACCACGCGGTGTACGGGCCGGACGATCAGCACCCTCGCCACGAGGCGCACGAACCGGACGATCAGCACCCTCGCCACGCGGCGCACGAACCGGACGCTCAGCGCCTTCACCACGCGGTGCACGGGCCGGACGCTCAGGGCCGCCGTCCAGCGCTGGGCGCAAGGTGCGCTGCGGACGCTCGCCACGGCCAACCGGCTTGGCCGATTTACGCTGCAAGCGGTCGAGTTTTTCTTTGGTTTTGAGCTTCATGCCTTGCTGCTGCACGGACGCCAGGCCCACTTCAGCGGCAAGAATGTCCACTTCGCTCTGGCTCATTTCACGCCAGCGGCCCATGGTCAGGTCGGAGGTGAGAAACACCGGGCCAAAACGCACGCGCTTCAGACGGCTGACCACCAGACCCTGGGATTCCCACAAGCGGCGAACCTCACGGTTACGGCCTTCCATCACCACGCAGTGGTACCAATGGTTGAAGCCTTCACCGCCAGGCGCTTCCTGAATGTCGGTGAAACGCGCCGGACCGTCTTCGAGCATCACGCCGGTCTTCAGGCGTTCGATCATTTCCTCGTCCACTTCGCCACGCACACGCACCGCGTACTCGCGGTCCATCTGATAGGAGGGGTGCATCAAGCGGTTGGCCAGCTCACCGTCGGTGGTGAACATCAAAAGGCCGGTGGTGTTGATGTCGAGGCGACCAATGTTGATCCAGCGGCCATCTTTGGGCCGTGGCAAACGGTCGAAAACGGTGGGACGCCCTTCCGGGTCGTCGCGGGTGCAGATCTCGCCGTCGGGCTTGTTGTAGATCAGCACGCGGCGGGTTTCTTCGCTGACTTCTTCGCGTTTGAGCAAACGCCCATCGACGGCGATGGCGTCGTGCAGGTCAACGCGTTGACCCAAGGTGGCGACATTGCCGTTCACCTTGACCCGACCTTCGGCAATCCAGGCTTCAACGTCGCGACGTGAACCCATGCCAATACGGGCCAGGACTTTCTGCAGTTTTTCCCCTGCTGGGCTGTATTCTTCCGACTCACTCATTCTGGGCACCTCCCGGTGTAGGTAACAATTCGTCGCCGGCGAGGACTCGCCAGCGGGCGCGCATCATACGCTGCGCCGCCTTTCAAGCCTAGCGCAGGATGTCGCAGGTGTAAGGCCTTTCCTTTATTTCATCGCCGATTACGGCCATGCCTGCACGAAGTCATCAATCGACAGGTCTTGCGGTGTGCGCAATTCCCGCTCTGGTGTGCCCAGATACAGGAACGCGATGATCTGCTCGTTGTCAGCCAAGCCTAAGCCTTTGGCCACCCGCGCGTTGTACGCCATGTCACCGGTGCGCCACACGGCGCCAATGCCCTGGGCGTGAGCGGCGAGCAGAATGCCGTGGGTCGCGCAGCCTGCGGCCAGCACTTGTTCCTGAGCGGGTACTTTGGCGCTTTCCTGCACACGGGCGATCACAATCACCATCAGGGGCGCTCGCAGCGGCATGGCCAAGGCTTTGGCCAGGGCTTCGGGCGGCGCATCGGCACCGAGCGCCGAAGCAAACAACTCGCCCAAGCGATTACGCGCACTGCCTTCCACGGTCAGGAACCGCCACGGGCGCAATTGGCCATGGTCCGGCGCACGCAATGCGGCGCGAAACAGCACCTGGCGCTGCAATTGGTCTGGCGCTGGTTCGGTCAGTCGGGGGGCGGAAACACGGTTGAGCAGAGCGTCGAGCGCATCCATGGGGACCATCTCCTGAATAAGTACAGCGGGCATTCTAGTGGGGTAAACGGAAAATAACCGGGCAGATTTATCTACCGTTTGCCATTGAGACCGTGCTCGCGCAGAAACCGCGCGCCTTGCCGGGCGTGATATCGCTAGAATGTGCGACTGTCCTTTCCAGAGCCTGTCTGCATGGTCTCACCGACGCTGCGCACCATTGGTTTCATCATCGGCATTTTCCTTATCACCCTGGCCATCAGCATGGTCGTGCCCGTGGTGACATTGCTGATCTTCAACCGCGCGGCGGAGATCAACACCTTCCTGTGGTCCAGTCTGATCACCTTTCTCGCCGGCCTGGCCCTGGTGCTACCCGGCAAGCCCGAACATGTACACCTGCGCCCGCGCGACATGTACATGCTCACCGTCAGCAGCTGGATTGCCGTGTGCATTTTCGCCGCGCTGCCGTTCTTGCTGACCCAACACATCAGCTACACCGACTCCTTTTTTGAAAGCATGTCTGGCATCACCGCCACCGGCTCCACGGTGTTGAGTGGGCTGGACAGCATGTCACCGGGCATTCTGATCTGGCGCTCGCTGCTGCACTGGCTCGGCGGCATCGGTTTTATCGGTATGGCGGTGGCAATTCTGCCCTTGCTGCGCATCGGCGGCATGCGCCTGTTCCAGACGGAATCGTCCGACCGCTCAGAAAAAGTCATGCCGCGCTCGCACATGGTGGCCAAGTACATCGCCCTGGCGTACACCGGCATCACCGTGCTCGGCACCCTCGCCCTGTGGTGGGCGGGCATGAGCTTTTTTGATGCGCTGAACCATGCGATGTCGGCGATTTCGACCGGCGGATTTTCAACCTCCGACCAATCTCTGGCGCACTGGCCGCAACCGGCAGTGCACTGGGTTGCGGTGGTGCTGATGATTCTCGGCAGCCTGCCCTTCGCCCTGTACGTCGCCACCCTGCGCGGCAACCGTCGGGCGCTGCTGCGCGATGAACAAGTGCGGGGCTTTTTTGGCTTGTTGTTCACCACCTGGCTGGTGATGACGCTCTGGTACTGGCTGACCACTGATCTGCCCTGGTACGAAGCGCTGCGCCACGTGGCCGTGAACGTCACCTCGGTAGTGACCACCACGGGCTTCGCGCTGGGCGATTACAGCCTGTGGGGCAACTTCTCGCTGATGATTTTTTTCTACTTGGGCTTTATCGGCGGCTGCTCTGGCTCGACGGCCGGCGGCATCAAGATTTTCCGCTTTCAGGTGGCCTACATCCTGCTGCGCGCCAACCTGCACCAGCTGATCCACCCGCGCGCGGTAATCAAACAAAACTACAACGGCCACCGCCTCGACGAAGACGTGGTGCGCTCGATTCTGACCTTTTCGTTTTTCTTCGCCATCACCATCTGCGCCATGGCGCTGGGCCTGTCGCTAATGGGGCTGGATTGGATTACGGCTCTGACCGGCGCCGCCAGCACCGTGTCGGGCGTGGGTCCGGGTCTGGGCGAAGTGATTGGCCCGGCGGGCAACTTCGCCAGCCTGCCGGACGGCGCCAAGTGGCTGCTGTCGTTCGGCATGCTGTTGGGCCGGTTGGAAATCATCACCGTATTGGTGCTGTGCGTTCCGGCGTTCTGGCGGCACTGATGCCGCCCTGCGCCGAAACTCAAAGGCCCCGGCGCAGCATTACGAGACTCAGCGCAACTGCGAAGGCGACTTACGGACGATTTTGATCGAGTGCGTGAGGGTCGGTTTGCGCGTCACGCTGATGGCTTTGCGCGACACGGTGTCGATGGTGATGTTCCAGAAGCCGCTGCTGGGCACCACGATTTTGGCGGGGAATTTATCAAACGCGCCGCCGTGGTAAGTGTGCCGGCCGCCGTTTTTGAAACTGCGGAAATTGGCGTCGTTCATCAGGCGGATGTTGCAGGTTTGCGAGCAGTCGATCACGACAATGTCGTCTTCGTTGAGGTGTTCGCGCTGGTGTATGTACTTCATGAAGGCTCCGCACGGCGTTGCAAGAACGAGCGTAAGTAAAAGGGCAAAAAATCGAGGCCGCTAGTATGGCGGACGGCGGGCCTCATGGCGATCTTCGACTATGGTTGCAACAAGCGCTGCAACCGACGGAGCGAGCCATGAACAACCCCGACGACAACGATAAACCGCCAACCCTCTGGCAAGTGTTCCACAGCGTAATGGCCGCCGCGTTTGGCGTGCAAAGCGGCAAGAACCGCGCCCGCGACTTTCGCCACGGCAAGCCCAGCCACTTTATTTTTATCGGTCTGCTGTTCACCGGCCTGTTCGTGGTGGTGCTGTTCGCGCTGGTGAAACTGGTGCTGCACCTGGCGACGAGTTAGTCGCCGACTTACTGCAGCAGCGGCCGCAGCGAGAATGCGTAATCGCGCAGCGTCGGCTGGTTTTTCAGCGTGTAACGGCGAAAATCGACGCCGAAGTTATCGGTGCCGGCCACCCGCTTCGCCAGATTCGCGGCCTGGGTTTCGTTGAGGCTGACGTACATCGTTAGCGTGCGGTCCTTACCACCGTGCTTGGCGAAATCCACACCGTTGTCGTAGTCGTGCAGCATCACCAGCGCCCACCCGCCCATGGTGAACTGGCCGCTGACCAATATTTCCAAGCGCCCGTCGATTCGCGCCTGCAACGCTTCTAGGCTGGAGTTGATGGCGGCGAAGTGAATGTCTTTACCCGGCACCAAACCAGACTCTTCAGCGGCCTGCATCGCACCAAAGGCCATGTCATCGCTCGCCGCCCACACCATGTTGATGCCGCGATAACGCGGCAACAGCGTGCGCGCCTGGTCATACGCGCGTTGGCGCTGCCATTCGCCGTACGCCAGCACTCGCAGGCGGACGTCCGGGTTCTCGGCCAGGGCTTTTTTCAACCCGCGCTCACGCAACTGGCTGGACGGCGTTTGCTTGATGCCGCCGAACGCCAACATTTCCAAGGGGCCATCCGGATGCCGCTCGCGGGCGCGCTGGATCAGGCTGGTGGCCAACATATAGCCGGCCTCGGCGTCGTTGGGCACCAGGCTGCCGATCCAATCGGGGTAGGTTTCTCGGCTGCTGCCGATCACGCGTTGCTGGTCGGGAGTCAGGGTGTTGCTGACGGCAAACAGCTTCACCCCGGAATCCTTGGCTAAGCGCAGAATTTCCGGGGCGGCGTATTGTTCGTTGATGAATAACAGGTAGTCGGGCTTGTGGTCGCCCTGCAGCACATCGCGTGCTTGCTCCAACATCAGGTCACGGTCGCGCTGGGCGTCGAGCACGGTTAACTGCATGCCCAGATCGCTGGCAGCGGCCTGCATGAACTTGACGTAGCCATCCCAGAATTCCTCACCGGTCTTGCCCGGGTTAAGAAACACCACGCTAGCTGCGTTGACGCAATTCCATGCGAGTAATCCCACTACCGCTACGACGGCGCGCACCAACCGCTTCAACTTCATGCACTCATGCTTGACCCAGCCGCGCAGTATACGCAGTTGTGTAGTGGCTATCTGTCACCACTTGTCAGCAAATGCTTACAAGCCTTATCGGCTTATCCCTACTGGTGGCTCACCCAGAACACCGCAGTAGATACCGCCAGCGCAATAAGAATGAGGATGGCCCAGGCGTCTACCACGCTGTCGCGGGTGTTCTCGAAGGGTTCGTGATTGGCGTGTTCGTCGTGGACGTGAGAATGGTCGGTCATGGCTGGCCCTGTTGTTGTGGTTTTGGGATGGTCCGCTTTGCAGTTAAGACCACCTCTGGCGCGCCGACAAACTAGCTACGCATCGCGGCGTGAACCGCGATGCGCTACAGGCTTACAACACTTCTTTAAGCAGATGCGCCATGGTGTGAAACGCCCGCGCGGAGACGGTGGGGTTGTACTTCATCATCGGCAGGTTGTCGGCGCTGGGGTCGGTGAACGAATGCACCGCGCCGCCGTAGCTGACCAACTGCCAATCCACGCCAGCGGCGTCCATTTCAGCCTCGAACGCCGGAAGCTGCTCTTTGGGCACCAACGGATCGGCCGCGCCGTGTAGCACCAGCACCTTGCCTTGGATGTTTTTCGCATCATCCGGGTTGGGCGTGTCCAGCGTGCCGTGGAACGACACCGCAGCCTTCACCGGTGCCCCTTCGCGGGCAAGCTCTAGGGCGCAGCAGCCGCCGAAACAGAAGCCGAACACCGCCAGCTTGTCGGCTGCCACGGGCGCGTGGGTTTGGCTTTGCAGGGTTTTCAGGCTGGCTTGCATACGGGTGCGCAGCAGAGCGCGGTCGTTTTTCAGCGGCATCATCGCGGCGGCGGCCTGCTCGTGGCCGTTGGGGCGCACGTCGGTGCCGTAAATATCCGCGACCAGCACTACGTATTCCGTGCCAGCGACCTTCTTCGCTAGTTCGATCGCGCCGTCGGTCACGCCCATCCAGTTTGGCGCTAGGAGCAGGCCGGGGCGCGCGTTGGTAACGCTGGCATCGAACACCAGTTGGCCTTCATAAGCGTGGCCGTCGATGGTGTAAGGCACGGGGATAACGCTGAAGTTGCTCATGCTTGGCTCCTTGGTTTCGGATTCGGTGTGGGATTCTGTGGGATTTCTGTAGGAGCGACTTTAGTCGCGATCCCTGGAAACGGTGATCGGCGGCAGATCGCAATCGCGGCTAAAGCCGCTCCTACAGGGAACGCGTCGGCCTAGACGCCCGCGTGCCTTGCCTTGTGTGGGAGCGACTTTAGTCGCGATCCCTGGAAACGGTGATCGGCGGCAGATCGCAATCGCGGCTAAAGCCGCTCCTACAGGGGATGCGTTCGCGTTGAGGCATGCGCCCAGCCTAAAAAACAAAACCCGCCGAAGCGGGTTTTGTTTTAGCGCCAGTGGTTAAACCGACAGCTCGACAAGCAGCTTGTTCAGCCGGCGAACATATGCGGCCGGGTCTTTCAGGCTGTCGCCGGCGGCCAGCGCCGCCTGGTCGAAGAGGATGTGCGACAGGTCGCCAAACCGCTCTTCGCTTTGCTCGTTGTCGAGTTTCTCGATCAGCGGGTGCGCCGGGTTGAATTCGAAGATGGGCTTCGAGTCCGGCACCTTCTGCCCGCTGGCTTCCAGAATCTGGCGCATTTGCAGCCCCAGGTCCTGTTCACCGATTGCCAGAATGGCTGGCGAGTCGGTGAGGCGGTGGGAAACCCGCACTTCGCTCACCTGGCTGCCCAGCGCGGCTTTCAGGCGTTCAACCAAGCCTTCTTTGGCCTTGGCCGCTTCTTCCTGGGTTTTCTTGTCTTCTTCCGAATCCAGGCTGCCCAGGTCGAGGTCGCCACGGGCCACGTCGACGAATTGCTTGCCGTCGAAGTCGGTGAGGTAGCTCATCAGCCACTCATCGATACGGTCGGTGAGCAGCAGCACTTCGATGCCTTTCTTGCGGAACACTTCGAGGTGCGGACTGTTTTTTACCTGGGCGTAGCTTTCGCCGGTGAGGTAGTAAATCTTGTCCTGGCCTTCCTTGACGCGGGTCAGGTAGTCGGCCAGGCCAACGCTCTGCTCGCCGCTGTCGTCGCTGGTAGAGGCGAAACGCAGCAGGCCGGCAATCTTCTCTTTATTGGCGAAGTCTTCCGCCGGACCTTCTTTGATCACCTGACCAAAGTTCTTCCAGAAGCCCTTGTATTGCTCAGGCTCGTTTTTCGCCAACTTCTCCAGCATGTCCAGCACGCGCTTGGTCAGCGCCGACTTCATGGAGTCGATGATCGGATCTTTCTGCAAGATTTCGCGCGATACGTTGAGCGACAGGTCGTTGGAATCGACCACACCCTTCACAAAGCGCAGGTACAGCGGCAGAAACTCGTCGGCCTGGTCCATCACAAACACGCGCTGCACGTACAGCTTCAAGCCTTTCGGCGCTTCGCGGTGGTACAGATCAAAGGGCGCGCGGCCCGGCACGTACAGCAGCGAGGTGTATTCCAGCTTGCCTTCGACCTTGTTATGGCTCCAGCTCAGCGGGTTCTCGAAGTCGTGGGCGACGTGTTTGTAGAACTCTTGGTACTCCTCGTCCTTCACCTCGGTGCGCGGACGGGTCCACAGCGCGCTGGCGCGGTTGACGGTTTCCCATTCAGTTTCCGCAGGCGCGTCTTCACCCTCCTGCTCTTTGGGCAACTCAATCGGCAGGGCGATGTGGTCGGAGTATTTCTTGATGATATTGCGCAAGCGCCAGCCATCGGCGAACTCGTTTTCGGCGGCCTTCAAGTGCAGAACAATGCGGGTGCCGCGTTCGGCTTTCTCAACGGTGGCAACTTCAAACTCGCCCTCGCCTTTGGACGTCCAGTGCACGCCTTCGCTGGCCGGTGCGCCGGCGCGACGGCTGAATACTTCAACCTGGTCGGCGACAATAAACGCCGAATAGAAGCCCACACCGAACTGGCCGATCAGGTGCGAATCTTTCTTCGCATCACCGGACAACTGCTTCATAAAGTCGGCGGTGCCGGACTTGGCAATGGTGCCCAGGTGGGTGATGGCGTCTTCGCGGCTCATGCCGATACCGTTGTCCTCAAGGGTCACGGTGTTGGCGGCCTTGTCGAAGCTGACCCGAATACGCAGCGCATCGCCGCCTTCCAGCAGCGCCGGGTTGGCCAGCGCTTCGAAACGCAGCTTGTCGGCGGCGTCGGAGGCGTTAGAGATCAACTCGCGAAGGAAGATTTCCTTGTTGGAATACAGCGAATGGATCATGAGGTGCAGCAGTTGCTTCACCTCGGTCTGGAAGCCCAGGGTTTCTTTTTGAGTTTCCACACTCATGGTCGTTTAACTCCAAGCAGATGGCACAAGCCGTTAACCGGCGATGACCAACAGATGGGGGCAACGACTTGGATTTCAAGTGGTTAGGTTGGAAGGGGTGTTGGGGCTATCGCGGCTACAGCCGCTCCTACAGGTTTCCGAACTCGCCACGATTGACGGAATGTTGGAAAGCCGTGGCTGGAGGTGCGCCTTACCTGTAGGAGCGGCTTTAGCCGCGATGGTTTTGGGCTGGGTGCATGACTTTAGACTCTGGATCCCCGCGTTCGCGAGGATGACGAAGTTGCTGATAAGGCCTCCGACATTCCCGCGAACGCGGCGGTGTTAGGGAGAACGGCAACCCAACCCAATCGCCCCCCTACGGCTCCAACAACTCAATCGACGTAATCTGCGCCGGCACCACCGAAAAACTCGCGCCGCCCTGCCCCTTCAAGTTGCGCTGCACCACAATCTGCCCGTCAGTATCGATGCCATTAAACCGACCCTCCACCATGCTGCCGCGCTCGGTGACGATGCGCATCTGCAAGTTCTGGTAGCGGCTCGGGTTGCTCTGCAAGCGCTCCAGACTGAACCGCACGCGGCGGTCCAGTGAGCTGGCCGGCGCAGCCGGAGCGCCCGCCAGCGCCGGTTTCTCGGCCGGCTCAGCGGCAACCGCCTTGGCCTTTTCTTCCACCTGATACCGATCACCCACCACAACCCAGCCCAGCGTCGGGCTTTTACGCAGCGCCACCGGCAATTGCTGCGTCTGTCCATCAATCTGCGCCTCTACCGCCAGACTCATGGTCGACGCCGGAAAATTCACCACAGGCAAAATGCCCAGCTCAACACGCTGGGTGGCGTAGCGCCGTTTCAGGTAGTCGGTGATCACGTATTCCAGCGTTTCCCGCGAGTCGTAGCGGGTGTCGACCTTGTTGTCTGCATAGCGCAGGTGGTCGGTAAACAGCTCTACCGTACCGCTCAGGGTGGTTTTGAACTGCGGCGGCAACACCAGGTGGAAGTCGCCCGCCAGCTTGTTTGGGCCTTGCGGCTCGAGCTTCAAATGCAGGGTGTAGGAATGGTTCAGGCGGCGCGCTTCGGGCAATTCCTGTTCGGGCAGCAGCCAGCTCAGTTGCACTTCCGGCAAGTTGCCGGTGTCTTGCGGCAGCACATCCACGCGCACCGGGGCGTTGCCGGCTTTGGCCAGGTTGGGCATGCGGATGGTGACTTCGCGGCGGGCAAAAATGTCTTCGCCTTCGCGCAGGCTCAGCACGCCGTCAATTAACTCGCCTTGCTGGGGCGCGAACGGTTGGCCGTTAAGGCTACCGCGCAGGTGAATCGCCAACTCCGCCGGCGCCTGCGCCGGCGTGCGCGCCCAGTCCAGGCTGAGAATGGCCTGCAAACGCTGGGTATCCTGATTGGCCAGCAGCGTGAGCCCGACAATCAGCGGAATAAACCCCAGGCCACTGAGCATCACCGCCTTGCGCGCCACGCGCCAATGTCGCAGCACGAAGGCCAGGGTCAGCGGCGGCAACAGGCTGCCCAGGCCCCACAGCAAACTGACGTCAAACGCCAGAATCACCAACCACACCAGACCGACCAGAATCAGCAGCAACCCGCCGAGGATCAGCAACGCATCCATCTACACATCCTTATCCAGTTGGCCCGCCCGCAAACACCTTCAGCAACCGCGCGGTTATGGCTCATCTACCTTGAAGTGCGCGCGTGCCGTGGCAATCGGTTCACTGCGCGTGGTTTGCCAGGCAGTAATCGCCACGTTCGCCACGCGCCGGCCCTGGCGCCACACCTGGCACGAGGCGAAGGTGTCACGATAGTGACCGGCGCGTAGGTAATCTATCGAGAAGTCGATGATTTTCGGAAAGTGCGGCGTGCCCATGAACATCAGCAAATGCAGCATGGCGCTGTGCTCCATAAAGCCCGCAATCACGCCGCCATGAATGGCCGGCAGAATCGGGTTGCCAATGCTGTCTTTGTTCGCCGGAATGCGGAACACCATGTCATCGCCCAGGCGCAGGCACTCAATGCCCAGCAGCTTGGCGTACGGCGTCAGTTCCAGCAGCTCGTCGTAGTTATTGCTCTGGTGCGCGGCCTGCACCACTTGGCTCAGGTCTAGCGGCGGCAAGGTGTTCTCGCTCATGCCTGACCTCCATCAATCGCGCCCTTCAATTGCTCAGGCTTGAGCGCCGAGCTTTTCAACGCCGTGTCGCCCTGCGGGCCTTTGCCCATGCGCATAAAGGTGCCGACCACATTGGCGATGGGCTGCGAGGGGTCGTCCTGATAGGCGTAGCCGCGAGTAAAAATGATATTGGGCGTAACGCGATAGCACTCGGCCACGCCGAACACGTCTTTATTGGGCTCGGCGGGGCGCATGTAATCGATGCGCAGGTCCAGCGTCGGGCAGATTTCGAAGTCCGGCAGCACGCAGATGGTGGAAATGCCGCAGGTGGTGTCCATCAGCGTGGTGATGGCGCCGCCATGAATCACGCCGGTTTCCGGGTTGCCGATAATTTGGCGGCTATACGGCAAACGCAGCGTCAGGCGCTCGCTGTCGATGGCATGCACGGTCAGCCCCAACACCTGACAGTGGCGCAACGCCGAGAGAAAGCGCTGAGCGCGCTCTAGAATCAGGCTATTGCTCATGTTCAAGGCCTATCTCATTGATCCATAAGGGCCGCATCATACCTGTCCCGACTTAGGTTTGAAGCCAGGTAGCCATTTTGGTTGGAACTTCGCGCAGCAGGTCACGCTCCAAAAACGCAGCGATGAGAAAAATCGCCCCAATAAAGCGAAAAAGGACCCGAGCCCATGAAAAACCCAATTGCCTACGCCCTGCTGCTTGCCGCCACCATGACCCTGGCCGCCTGCGACAACACCCCAGAAGACAAAATGGAATCCGCCCGCGAATCGGCCCAAGACTCCGCCGAATCCGCACAAGACGCCGCCAACAAAACTGGCCAGGCCATCGAGCAAAAAGCTGAAGAAGCACACGACGAAGCCACCAAGTAATCGCTTCCCCGTGACAAAAACCGGAGCCACAAGCTCCGGTTTTTTTATGCCTGAAATTCAGCGCATCGCCGGGCCATACATAAATCGGCCCCCCCCCCCGCTCGCGGGAGAGGGCTGGGGTGAGGGCAACATTCTCCGCCCCATCGAAAACTCTGCATCCCCGCCTTCGCGGGGGTGACGGACGTTTTACTAGAGCACACTGCCATTGCTCCAATGCTGCTACCGTTCGCCCCGCCTGTTTTCAGAACTCAAACCCATGAAACGCCAACGCCCTCCGCGCCTGCTCTCCTCGCCCCCTGCGCCGGCCACCCCGCCCGTGCACCCGGACATCTGGCTTGCCGACGAAGGCCCGGACATCGGCGCCGCCAACGGTGCGGCGACGCTCGCGTTCATCTTTGTATTGGTGGTCACGTTGCCGGTATACGGCCTGGCCCTACTCTTGATCACCGCCGTCGAAGCGGCGAAAGGTATTCCGCTTTCCTATGCACAAAGCCACGGACCCGACGCTTTTGGTGCCGCTACTGGGCACAGCACTACTGGCGGCGGGGTTGCTGCGCTGGGGCGCTTCTTCGCAGAAAGTGCTGAGACTTGCGTTCGACGGCCCGCAACAGGTACTACGCGCCACCGTGCGGCGGCCGCTGCGCAAGCCGGTTGAATGGTGCGTACCGTTCGCGGATATCCACAGCGTCACGCCTTACGTGATGGCCAGTTACGACAGGCATGGGCATTTCCACCTGACCTTTAAAGCGCCGAACGGCAAATGGATAACGCACCAGTTTGGCTGGCACATGCCACTTGAGGAGGTGGACTTTCACGCGGCGTGGTTGCGCGGGTTTATTGGCGAGCGCATGCAGGACGTGTTGAATCTGGATTCGTGACGGGAAGAGCCGGAAGCCGCTTGCGAAAATCACCTCTGGCCCTGTAGGAGAGGCTTTAGCCTCGATGCTTTTTTGGATCAAAAGAATCGCGGCTAAAGCCGCTCCCACAGAAGTCTGTAGCGGCTTCAGCCGCGATCCCTGCAAACGGTACTTAGCGCTTTTTCTTCTTTTTGACCTTGCCGCCCATGGCCTTCAAGCGCACCTGCGCTTCAGCCAGCACGTCGCGTTTCTCAGGCTTGTCCATTTTCTTCCAGGCTTTGATTTCATCCTTGCTGCGCCCACAGCCAATACAAATCCGTTCTTCGAATTCGCACACACTGATGCAAGGATTCTTGGGATCGCCCATTCGGTAATCGCTCAGTCTCGGGAATATTCCTGCTCTTCTCGGATCGCGCGTGCCAGCGCTTCTTCTTCGCTTTCTTCTTCGGGCTCCGGCGTGAACGCCGCCGGCGGCGTTACCACCTGCGTGGCGACTTTATGGCGCAGCACTTCCAGGGCCTCTTCCGCCGACATCGGCTCTTCGACTTCGTCGTCTTCAGCCAGCGCCATATCGGCGCGCGCTTGCAGGCTTTCGGGTACCGGTGGGTCGTAGTCGTCGGGCAAATCGTCGAAGTCGGTTTTCAGACCTTGTTCCATCGAGTCCAGTTCGGCCAGCAGGCTGCCGAAGCTTTTCTCTTCGCTCGGCGCCGGTGCCGTGCCCTCTTCGCCTTCGCCGGCCATGTCGGCGCGGGCTTGCAGGCCCTCGGGTACGGGCAGGTCGTCGGTGTCGAAGCCGAGCATGGGGTCGGGTTCGAGTTCGCGCAGGGCGGCGAGCGGCGGCAGTTCGTCGAGATTTTTCAGGTTGAAGTGGTCGAGAAACTGCTTGGTGGTGGCGAACATGGCCGGTTTGCCGGGCACGTCGCGGTAGCCGACGACGCGGATCCATTCACGCTCGAGCAGGGTTTTGACGATCTGGCTGTTTACGGCCACGCCGCGGATGTCTTCGATTTCGCCACGGGTGATCGGTTGGCGGTAGGCAACCAACGCCAGGGTTTCAAGCATGGCGCGCGAATAGCGTTGTGGGCGTTCTTCCCACAAGCGGCCGACCCACGGCGCGTAGATTTCGCGCACTTGCAGGCGGTAGCCGGTGGCCACTTCCTTGAGTTCAAAGGCGCGGCCCGAGCAGGATTTTTCCAGAAGCGTGAGGGCTTTTTTGAACACGGTAGGTTCGGGCCGCTCGGCTTCTTCGAACAGTTCGTACAGGCGCTCCAGCGACTGCGGTTTGCCGCTGGCGAGCAGGAAGGCTTCGAGCAAGGAGGCCAGTTCTTTGGGTTCGTTGAGGTTCATGCTTGGTCCAGTCTCACTCTGCACGCGCACGCACGTGAATCGGCCCGAAAGATTCGTTTTGCACGAGCTCCACAAGCTGTTCTTTGATCAATTCCAGCACGGCCATAAAGGTCACGACCACGCCCAGCTTGCCTTCCTCGGCCAGGAATAGGCTCACGAAAGGCACGAAGCCGGCGCCTTTGAGGCGTTCCAGCACTTCGCTCATGCGCTCGCGGGTAGACAGCGCTTCGCGGGTGACTTGGTGGCTTTCGAACATGTCGGCGCGGCGCAGCACTTCGGCCATGGACAGCAGCAGTTCTTCCAGGCTGACGTCGGGCAGCAGTTTGCGGGCGCGCGCTTCGGGGGCGTCGAGGCGCGGCACGGTGAGGTCGCGGCCCACGCGGGTGAGCTGGTCGATGCCTTCGGCGGCGGCTTTGTAGCGTTCGTATTCTTGCAGGCGGCGAATCAGCTCGGCGCGCGGGTCGTCTTCTTCTTCCTCGGCTTCGCTGGAGCGCGGCAGCAGCATGCGCGATTTGATTTCGGCGAGCATGGCGGCCATTACCAGGTACTCGGCGGCCAGCTCCAGGCGCACGGACTGCATGAGTTCGACGTAGCCCATGTATTGCCGGGTGATTTCAGCGACCGGGATGTCGAGCACGTCGATGTTCTGTTTGCGGATCAGGTACAGCAGCAGGTCGAGCGGGCCTTCGAAGGCTTCGAGGAACACTTCCAGGGCGTCGGGCGGAATGTACAGGTCCACCGGCATTTCGGTGACGGCTTTGCCGTAGACCAGGGCGAAGGGCAGCTCTTGCTGGGCGCCGGCCTGGCTGTCGACTTCGCTGGGGGTGGTGTCCTGCATAGATTCCTTAAAGCGTGCTGGGGGCGGCGGGTTAACGGTAATTCAAACCCATGGCGGCGCGCACTTCTACCAGAGTTTCGCGGGCTTCGTCACGAGCACGCTCGGCACCTTCGGCGAGAATATTGCGCACCAGCTCGGGGCTGTCCTGGTAGTCCAGTGCGCGCAGTTGCAGCGGCTTCAGTTCGGCTTTTACCGCTTCGATTACCGGGCCTTTGCAGTCGAGGCAGCCAATGCCAGCGCTGCGGCAACCCTGTTGGGCCCAGTATTGGGTGGGCTCGTCGGAGTAGATTTCATGTAACTGCCACACCGGGCAGCGCGTGGGTTCGCCGGGGTCGTCGCGGTGCACGCGCGCCGGGTCGGTGGGCATGCGCCGCAGCTTGTCTTCGATCTCGGCTGCCGTGTCGCGCAGGTAAATGGCGTTGCTGTTGCCGCCCTTGAGTGGCGAGGTGGCCATTTTTCCGCCGTCCAGCCCGGTCATGCGCGGCGCCGCGCTGAGCAGGGCTTGGGGTTCGGGCAGCAGCACTTTGCCGCCGCCTTCGAGGTAGCCGTACAGGCGCTCTTTGTCGCCGAAGGTGATGCTTTGCACTTCTTTGAGCAGCGCGCGGGCGGTGTCCAGGGCTTCGCTGTCGCCCTGTTCCTGATAGGCCTTGCGCAGGCTGTTGTAGAGCTTGGCGGTCTTTTTGCCGAGTCGCAAAATAGCGGCTTCGGCTTTGGCTTCGAAGCCTGGCTCACGGCCGTATAAATGATTGAAACGCCGCGCCACTTCGCGGGCGAATTCCACGTGGGGCAACTGGTCGGCGCCCACCGGCACCAGGCCGGCGCGGTACAGCAGAATGTCGGCGGCTTGCAGCAGCGGGTAGCCGAGAAAGCCGTAGGTGCCGAGGTCTTTGTGGTGCAGTTGGTCTTGCTGCTCTTTATAGGACGGCACGCGTTCGAGCCAGCTCAGCGGACAAATCATCGAGAGCAGCACATGCAGTTCGGCGTGTTCGGGCACTTGCGATTGAATGAACATGTTCGCCGAGCTGGGGCTGACGCCAGCGGCCAGCCAGTCGACGGCCATGTCTTGAACGTGTTCGGCGATCTGGCCGACTTCGTCGTAGTGAGTGGTGAGCGCGTGCCAGTCGACGATGCAGAAAAAGCAGTCGTACTCGTGCTGCAGCTTCACCCAGTTTTTAAGAACGCCGTGGTAGTGGCCCAGGTGCAGGCGGCCGCTGGGACGCATGCCAGACAGTACGCGGCGTTGGGCATCGATCACGCTCAAGCGACAGTTTCCGTCGACATTCAGGCATCGGCCTCGAAGGGCGTGGGGTCTCCGCAGCCGACGCGTACCAGCACCACTTCGTCATCGACCAGGCTCACCACGGTGGAGGCTTCCATCCCGCCGAAGCCGCCGTCGATGATCAGGTCCACCTGATGTTCGAGGATCTGGCGCATTTCGTAGGGGTCGCTCATGGGCTCTTTTTCGCCGGGCAGTATGAGGCTGGTGCTCATCAGCGGCTCGCCAAGCTCTTCCAGCAGCGCTTGGGCGATGGGATGGCTCGGCACGCGCAGGCCGATGGTGCGGCGCTTGGGGTGCAGCAGCATGCGCGGCACTTCACGGGTGGCGTTAAGAATGAAGGTGTACGGCCCCGGCGTGTGGCCTTTGAGCAGGCGGAAGGCGCCAGTGTCGACCTTGGCGAACAGGCCCAGCTGCGACAGGTCGCGGCACACGAGGGTGAAGTTGTGCTTGTCGTCGAGCTGGCGCAGGCGGCGGATGCGCTCGACGGCCGTTTTGTCGCCGATATGGCAACCCACGGCGTAGGACGAGTCGGTGGGATACACGACCACGCCGCCGGCCTTGATGATTTCGACCGCTTGCTTGATCAGCCGCGCTTGCGGGTTTTCCGGATGCACCTGGAAGAATTGACTCACGGGAGCTCTCTTATCTAAGGCCAGCGGCTCAGCCGGCAGCAGCGTGTTGGACATGATCAAACCGCAACCACAAAGGCGCGAGGTCGTCGGGCAACGGGCGGTACATGCCCAGTTCCGACCAGTCTCCCGGCGCGTGGAAGTCACTGCCGACGCTGGCCAGCAGACCAAATTCACGAGCAAGAATTGCCAGGCCGCCGATCTGCTCGGCCGGCTGCATACCGTTCACCACTTCCAGCGCCTGACCGCCGGCGGCGACGAAGTCGATTACCAGTTTGCGGCGTTTGCTGCGGGTGAAGTCGTATTGCCAGGCGTGGGCCAGGCTGACCCATGCGCCGGCTTCGCGCAGGGTGCCGACGGCTTGTTCGAGCGTTGGCCAGTGCTGTTTGACGTCGCCGAGCTTGCCCGACCCCAGCCATTTGCGGAACGCTTCGCCGCGATCTTTAACGTAGCCGGCGCGCACCAGAAAGTCGGCGAAGTGCGGGCGCGCCGGGGCGTTGCCGCTGTCGCCGAGTTCTTGCTGAATGGCGCGGGCGCCGTCCAGTGAACCGGGCATGCCTTTGAGGGCCAGGCGCCGGTCGATTTCTTCGGCGCGTAACCAACGGCCGCTGTGCAGGTCGGAGATGGCTTGAACCAGTGCAGGAGCATCAGCAGCAAAACCGTAACCGAGCACATGAATCGTCGCGCCGCCCCAGGTGCACGACAGCTCGATGCCGTTGACCAGTTGCATATCCAGTTTGGTGGCGGCGGCGCGGGCTTCGTCGAGGCCTTCGAGGGTGTCGTGGTCGGTCAGGGCCAGAACCCGCACGCCGCGCTCATGGGCGCGGGCGACCACCACGGCGGGCGCGAGGGCGCCGTCGGAAGCGGTGCTATGGCAGTGCAGGTCTACAGTCATCAATCAGAATCTCGGTCATTGGCCACTGTTTGCTATAGATCGTTCAGGCGGCAAACAGTTAGTACGAAAAAAACCGCGCGGCGGCACAAAGTCTGCGCCCCTGCGCCTAGCTCTACGGTTCGGGTTTGTTATTATGCCGGCACATCCAGCTTCTGGCTTGCCACTGTGAAACAATTCCTCGACTTCATCCCGCTCATCCTGTTTTTCGTTGTTTTCAAGCTTGAACCCCGCGCCATCGACCTCTTCGGTCATACCTATATGCTAGGCGGTATTTTCAGCGCCACCGCCGTGTTGATCGCCAGTTCCGTGGTGGTTTACGGCATTTTCTTCATCGTTCAACGCCGCCTTGAGAAAAGCCAATGGCTGACGCTAATCGCCTGCCTGGTGTTCGGCAGCCTGACGCTGGCCTTCCACAGCGAAACCTTCCTTAAATGGAAAGCGCCGGTGGTGAGCTGGCTGTTCGCCCTGGCGTTCCTGGGCAGCCATTTCATCGGCGACAAGCCGCTGATACAACGCATGATGGGCCACGCCGTGAGCCTGCCGGAGCCGATTTGGGTACGCCTGAACATCGCCTGGATCGTGTTTTTTATCGTCAGCGGCTCGGCTAACCTGTTTGTCGCCTTTACCTTCCCGAGCATTTGGGTGGACTTCAAAGTATTCGGCAGCCTGGCCATGACCGTGCTGTTCCTGATCGGCCAGGGCATATTCCTGGCGCGCCATATCCACGATGGCGACACTGACGCCGCCACGCCCAAGACTAAGGACTGACATGCTCTACGCGATCATTTCCACCGACGTAGCCAACTCCCTGGAAAAACGCCTGGCCGCCCGCCCCGCTCACCTCGCGCGCCTGGAACAACTGAAAACTGAAGGCCGCCTGGTACTCGCCGGCCCGCACCCGGCGGTAGACAGCACCGACCCCGGCGCCGCCGGTTTCAGCGGTAGCCTGGTGGTGGCCGAGTTCGAGTCGCTGATCGCCGCGCAAAGCTGGGCCGACGCCGACCCGTACAGCGCCGCCGGCGTGTACGCCAACGTAATCGTCAAACCGTTCAAGCTGGTACTGCCGTAACCCCCCAGGCAACCGTTGCCCTCAACGTTACTAAGGAAAGTCGATGCGCCAAGGCCCTGTGTTCCTGTTGTTCGCTGCATCGTTGTTGATTGCCAACGCTTACGCCGAAGAAGCCGCACCCGCCCAGACGCCGGCGGTTAATGAACAGGTGCAGTTGCAGGGCCAGGTCGACAGCCTTGAGCAACGTCTGGCTGAAAGCGAACGGTTGCGCGGCGAGTTGACCACTGAAATGCAAGGCAGCGCCGAGTCGCGGGAAAGCGCGCTGGTAAGCCGCCTGCGTCAGGAAAACCACCGCCTGAAATTGCAGCTCAAACAAGCGCAGGCCAGTCAGCAAGCACCGCTATTCAGTGAAGAACAAACCTGGTTCGCCGTGGGCGCAGCGGTCACGCTGGTGGCCTTGTTATGCGGCGCCTTGTTGCGCGGCAGACGCAAAACCCGTCGCGAATGGACCAACTGAACCGCCTGATCCGAGTTAAACGCCGCCTATGTCAACTCTCCTACTGATCGACGATGACGTGGAACTGTGCGAGCTGCTGAGCAGCTGGCTGGGCCAGGAAGGCTTTCAAGTACGCGCTTGTCACGACGGTCGCAGCGCGCGCTCGGCATTAATGACCGAGTCGCCCGCCGCCGTGGTGCTCGACGTGATGCTGCCAGACGGCAGCGGTTTGGAATTGCTCAAGCAACTGCGCAGCGAACACCCGGATTTGCCCGTGGTGATGCTCTCGGCCCGAGGCGAACCGCTGGACCGCATTCTTGGCCTAGAACTGGGCGCTGACGATTACCTGGCCAAACCCTGCGACCCCCGCGAACTCACGGCCCGCCTGCGCGCCGTCATGCGCCGCAGCGTGCCGGTGGCCACGCCCAGCCAGCTGGAACTGGGCGACCTGGTCTTCAGCCCGGTGCGTGGCTCGGTGACGATTGCCGGGCATGACGTGGTGCTCACCGTGTCCGAAAGCCGCCTGCTCGAAGCCCTGCTGCGCCAGCCTGGCGAGCCGGTCGACAAACAGGAACTCGCGCAGTTGGCCCTGGGCCGCAAGCTCACCTTGTACGACCGCAGCCTGGACATGCACGTGAGCAACCTGCGCAAGAAAATCGGTCCGCACACCGACGGCCGCCCGCGCATTCTGGCGCTGCGCAGTCGCGGGTATTACTACAGCGCGTGAGCTGTTGCGCCCTTTGGTGGGGGTGGGTTCGGCCGCGATGCTGTCTGCACCCGAAAAGCATCGCGACTAAAGTCGCTCCTACAGAAGCCAGGTTGTATGTCAGTAACCTGCGCCATGGCCTTTACCTAAGCTTTACCCACCCCTGACCGCGCCTGACCTTGCGCTCCCTAGACTGGGCACATCCGGCAAATACGCCGGTTTGCAGACAAGGAGATACCTCATGCGCAAGACCCTCATCGCCGCTCTGTTCGCCGCTGCCCTGCCGACCATGGCCATGGCCATGCCGTCGCCGGGCGAAGAAGGCCCACGCCACATGATGGACGGGGGCCCACGCGGCGAACACCGCGGCCCGGGCATGTTCCGTGACCTGGACCTGACCAAGGAACAACGCAAAGCCATTGGCGAGATCATGGGCGAGCAAATGCACAGCCGTGACGAAGTGACCAAGCGTTACCTCGACAAGCTGTCCGATGCCGACAAGAAAGCCATGCACGACGAAATCAAAGCCAAGCGTGAGGCCACCAACGGCAAGATTCGCGCACTGCTTAATCCTGAACAGCAGAAGGCGTTTGATGAAAAGCAAAAGAAAATGGAAGCTCGCCGGGCGGAATGGCAGGAGTTTCAGGCTTGGAAGGCTAAGCAAGGGAAGGTGCAGTAAGGTTGGTGTGAGTTGGGGGCGGGTTGACGGTTAGTTGAGTCGTTTCCGGATTTGCGCATGGAATGTAGAGTCGCGCAGAAATCAGTACGGCTTGAGACTCTGGATCCCCGCCTGCGCGGGGATGACGGAGGTTTTTAAATAGTCCACCGTCATTCCCGCGCAGGCGGGAATCCAGAATTTCGGACTTGACGGAGTTCTGCACCCGAATCGAGAGCCTGGATCCCCGCCTGCGCGAGGATGACGGAGGTTTTTAAATAGGCCACCGTCATTCCCGCGCAGGCGGGGATCCGACGACTCGGAATCCAGAGGTTCGGACTTTACGGAGTTCTGCGCACGAATCGAAAAGCTGGATCTCGAATCGTCGGACCGCCGCGTTCGCGGGGATGACGGGAGGAGTAGCAAAAACCTCCGTCATCCTCGCGAACGCGGGGATCCAGAGTTTCGGATTTGACGCAGTTCTGCGCACGGCTCGAAAGCCTGGATCCCGAATCGTCGGACCGCCGCCTGCGCGAGGATGACGGATGGTGTAGCAGAACCCGCCGCCATATCTAAGCACGCAGCGGTCCAACGATTCGGTAACCGGAATTTTGAACGTGGTACAGCCTTCAAACCGTAGACCATCTGCCCCTAACATTAACCGGCCACACCCCCAACCCAACCGAGCCCTCCTCGGCTGGGTTTTATCCGTTAAACAGGAGTCCACGTGCGCTCACTCTTTTGGCGAATCTTCGCCAGCTTCTGGCTAGCCATCGTGCTGGTAGCCGGCCTGTCGATGCTGCTGGGTCGGGTGTTGAATCAGGACGCCTGGATTCTCAGCCAGCACCCCGCGCTCCAAGGCGTGCCGGAAGACTGGGTGAGGATCTATGAAAGTGAGGGCCAGCAGGCGGCGCAGGATTATCTGGAGCAGCGCAAGCGCGATTTCCATATCGATACCCAAGTGCTCGACGACAACGGCAACGTGCTGATTCAAGGCACTTTCCCCCGTCGAGCCGCCGCTTTTGAGAAGCGCCAACACGACGACCCACGCCGCCTGCCGTGGCGCCGAATAACCACCGACTACACCAGCCCCAGCGGCGAAACCTATCTATTCATCTACCGCATCCCGCACCCGGAACTGGACAACTGGCACCGAGGCAGCCTGCTCTGGCCGTTGAGTGCTTTGTTTATCGCCTTGGTGGTGCTGACCGCGTTGAGCCTGCTGTTGACGTTGTCGATCACCCGTCCGCTCGGCCAATTGCGGGGCGCGGTGCATGACCTCGGGCAAGCGGCGTATCAGCAGCACACGCTGGCGCGGCTGGCGAATCGGCGTGATGAGTTCGGCGTGCTGGCCGGCGACTTCAATCGCATGGGCGAGCGCCTGCAAGATTTGATCAGCAGCCAGCGTCAGTTGCTGCGCGACGTGTCCCATGAACTGCGCTCGCCCCTGGCGCGGTTGCGCATTGCCTTGGCGCTGGCCGAACGCGCCGGGCCGGAGGAACGGGCGAAGCTGTGGCCGCGCCTGGAGCGCGAGTGTGATCGGTTGGAAGCGTTGATCAGCGAAATTCTGGCGCTGGCGCGCATGGACGCAAACCTCGGTGCCGCGCAGCCGGTGGACGTCGCCGCGCTGCTGAACAATCGCCAGGAAGAAGCACAGCTCAACGAAGCCGAGCAAACGGTGACGGTTGACGTTGAACCGGGCCTGACCCTGGCCGGCTGGCCAGACATGCTCGAGCGCGCGCTGGACAATCTGCTGCGCAACGCCCTGCGCTTCAACCCCGCGGGGCAGCCCATCGAATTGCGTGCGGAGCGTGTGGGAGAGCAGGTGCGCTTGAGCGTGCGTGACCACGGACCGGGCGTGTTGCCTGAACATGTGGCGCGGCTGGGGGAACCGTTTTTCCGTGCGCCGGAGCAAAGTGCGCCGGGGCATGGTTTGGGCCTGGCAATTGCCCGTCGTGCGGCGGAACGGCATGGCGGCACGCTGGAACTGGCCAATCATGCCGAGGGTGGATTTGTGGCGAGTTTGGTGTTGCCGGTTGTGCATTCGGAGCAAAAGCATCGCGGCTAAAGCCGCTCCCACACGGGTCTTTGGGGTTTGTGTAGGAGCGGCTTTAGCCGCGATCAAACAGCGTGCCGCCCCGCCGTTCCCACAGAACTCCTAAGACCTGTGGAAGCGGCTGGGCGGCACTCCGCTTTAGCCGCGATGAAGCAAACGCGATTATTCAGCCGTCCAACAACGCCAACGCATCCTTACTCACCTGCGTCACCCGCGCCCAATCGCCCGCCTTGGTCCACGCGCTGTCGAGCATCCAGCTACCGCCCACGCACATCACGTTCGGCACGGCCAAATAAGCCAACAAGTTGTCGGGCTTCACGCCGCCGGTGGGGCAAAACCGCACTTGGTTAAACGGCCCTCCCAAGGCTTTTAACGCCGGAATACCGCCGCAGGCTTCGGCCGGAAACAGCTTGAAGCGCCGATAGCCCATGGCATAACCCAGCATCAAATCCGACGCCCCGCCAGCCCCCGGCAGGAACGGCACCGAGCTGTCGACGGCGAAGCGCAGCAGCTCGGCGGTGCAGCCGGGGCTGACGATAAATTGTGCGCCCGCCTCCTCCGCCGCCTTGAACATCTGCGTGTCGAGAATGGTGCCAGCGCCAATGCACAGGTCCGGGCGTTCCTTGCGCAGCAGGCGAATGGCGGTAAGGCCGTGTTCCGAGCGCAGGGTGATTTCCAGGGTGCGCAACCCGCCTTCGGCCAGCGCGTCGGCCATGGGCAGAATCTGCGCTTCGTTGTCGATGGTCACCACGGGAAGGATGCGCGCCTGACGGCAGATGGCATCAATTTGCGTGGTTTTTTCATCCATGCTCGGGGTCACGCTGTTGAGAAGTGTCATGTCAGGGGCACCAGTAAATGGACAGCGGCGAGCGCAGGAAGGCACGGATTGGCATGGCGTGAACGTCATCGCCCGCCAATGCGGTTTGCAAGGTGTCCAGCTTGGCTGGGCCTTGCAGGGCAAGAAATATCGAGCGCGCCGAACGCAGTATCGGCAGCGTCAGGGTGATGCGTTGGTGCGGCACGGTCGGCGCCAACATCGGCAGGCAGCGCTGCGGGCAGTCGGCGCTAAGGGCCGAGGCCAGCAGCGGGCTGTTTGGGAACAGCGAGGCCGTATGGCCGTCGTCGCCCATGCCCAATACCAGCACATCAATCGGTTGCGGCAGTTCGCTGAGCGCGAGTTCCGCGCCGGCCACCGAAGCCTCCAGCGATGCCGGGCTGCGGTACAAGCCGATGAAGTGCGCACGCGCGGCGTCGCCACGTAGCAAGTGGCGCTTCACCAGCGCTTCGTTGCTGTCGCTGTGTTCAGTCGGCACCCAGCGCTCGTCGGCGAGGCTGACGACCACGCGCGCCCAGTCCAGCTTTTGCGTGCTCAGCGCCTCGAGGAACGCAGCCGGGCTGCGGCCGCCGGACACCACCAAGCTTGCGAAATCACGTTCACGCAGCGCCGTGCTCAAGGCCTCGGCAACGGCTTCGGCCAGATCGTGGGCGTGCTGACTGGCCGATGCCTGGCTGACAGCCTGCACACCAGCGGGGAATTTCATTTCAGAGATCGCCATACCAGGACCTCCCATCACGGGTAATCAGCGCCATTGCCGCCATCGGTCCCCAGGAACCGGCCGCATATGGCTTGGGTGGGTCGCCGAGCTGTTTCCAGCCGGCGATTAACTGGTCGCACCACAGCCAAGCGTGTTCGACCTCGTCTTTGCGCACGAACAGGTACTGGTTGCCTTGCGTCACTTCCAGCAACAGCCGTTCGTAGGCATCGGGAATGCGTGCTGCCTTGTAGGTTTCGGAGAAATTGAGCTGCAACGGGCCGCTGCGCAGTTGCATGCCTTTATCCAGGCCCTGATCTTTGGTCATCACTTGCAGGGAAATGCCTTCGTCCGGTTGCAGGCGAATGATCAGACGGTTGCTCACCAGCGGCCGTTGTTCCGGCGCGAAGATGTAGTGCGACGACTCTTTGAAGTGGATAACGATCTGCGACAGTTTCTGCGGCATGCGCTTGCCGGTGCGCAGGTAAAACGGCACGCCGGACCAGCGCCAGTTGCGGATTTCCGCGCGCACCGCCACATACGTTTCGGTATCGCTCTGCAGGTTGGCGTTGTCTTCTTCGAGGTAGCCCGGCACCGGCTTGCCGGCGCTGCTGCCCGCCACGTACTGGCCGCGTACCACTTGGCGGCTGAGCTGTTCCGGGGTGATGGGCGCCAGCGCTTTAAGCACTTTCACTTTCTCATCACGGATGCTGTCCGCCGACAGGTCGCTGGGCGGGTCCATGGCGATCAGGCAGAGCAGTTGCAGCAGGTGGTTCTGGATCATGTCGCGCAGTTGCCCGGCCTGATCGAAGTAACCCCAGCGCCCTTCAATGCCCACCACTTCGGCCACGGTGATTTCCACGTGGGAAATGTGGTGCTGGTTCCACTGAGTTTCGAACAGGCTGTTGGCAAAACGCAGGGCAATCAGGTTCTGCACCGTCTCTTTGCCCAGGTAATGGTCGATGCGGTAGATCTGGCTTTCCGGGAAATGCGCAGCGACGGCATCGTTGATGGCGCGTGACGATTCCAGGTTGTGGCCGATGGGTTTTTCCAGCACCACGCGGGTTTTCTCGGCCAGACCGCAAGCGGCGAGGTTGGCGCAGATGGCGCCGTAGACGAACGCCGGCGTGGCGAAATAGGCAATCAGCGTGTCGGCAGTGCCCACTTCGTTC
Source organism: Pseudomonas sp. AC136 (assembly GCF_979258585.1). NCBI lineage: Bacteria > Pseudomonadati > Pseudomonadota > Gammaproteobacteria > Pseudomonadales > Pseudomonadaceae > Pseudomonas > Pseudomonas sp. AC136. The sequence continues at coordinate 365,298 of NZ_OZ409865.1, read as the reverse complement.
ACCAGCGCGGCGTAATCCTCGGGCTGGGCGAATTCCATGCTGATGTAGCGCAGGCGCTGGCGGAAGCGTTCGAGCACTTCGCCGTCCAGGTCCATGACCGGGATGTAGCGGTGCATCCAATCATCGATAAACGCCAGGTGTGTAGCGGGTTCGCCCTTGTCACGGGCCAGGCAGATGATGCGCGTGTCGGCGTGCAGCAAGCCGGCGCGATCAAGCTGATACAGGGCGGGAAAGAGTTTGCGCAACGCCAGGTCGCCCAGAGCGCCGAACAGGATAAGGGTGCAGGGTTTTGCAGTGATCACGGGCATGATATTTGTTCTTTTATCAAGTATTGGAAGAAATACCGCGTTAACCGGCTGAAATCAAGCTTAAATGTTGTAAACAAAACAACATTTTGCCCATCTCACTGTCGACAGTGGCCGTTTGCAGGGCCTCACAGTTAGGATAGGCCGCCCTGCCCGCGCCTCAAGCGTAGCGGCTGCAATTGGCCCGTATCACCGAGGAAACCAGATGGAACGCGTGCGTAACCTGTTGGAGCAGATCCAAAGCCGACTGGCCGAGCTGAACAAAGCCGAACGTAAAGTGGCGGAAGCCATTCTGCGCAGTCCGCAACAGGCCACCCGTTTCAGCATCGCCACCCTCGCCCAAGAAGCCCAAGTGAGCGAGCCGACGGTGAATCGCTTTTGCCGCTCGTTTGGCGTCAGCGGTTACCCGGAACTGAAAATGCAGCTGGCGCAAAGCCTCGCCAGCGGCGCCGCTTACGTGAGCCGCGCGGTGGAAGCCGACGATGTGCCCGAGGCCTATACCCAGAAAATTTTCGGCAGTGCCATCGCCTCGCTCGACAGTGCTTGCCGCCAGCTCGACCCGCAGAAAATCAGCCGCGCCGTGGACCTTCTCATTCAGGCCCGGCAAATCAATTTCTTCGGCCTCGGCGCCTCCGCGTCCGTGGCGCTGGATGCGCAGCACAAATTCTTCCGCTTCAACCTCGCCGTCACCGCCCATGCCGACGTGCTGATGCAACGCATGCTCGCCTCGGTGGCCCATACCGGCGATTTGTTCGTGATCATTTCCTACACCGGCCGCACCCGTGAACTGGTGGAAGTGGCGCGCGTGGCCCGCGAAAACGGCGCCTCGGTGTTGAGCCTGACGGCAGCCAATTCGCCGCTGGCCAAGACCAGCACCTTGAGCGTGGATATTCCCCTGCCGGAGGACACCGACATTTACATGCCGATGACCTCGCGCATCATCCAGCTCACCGTGCTCGACGTGCTTGCCACCGGCGTAACCCTGCGCCGAGGCGTGGATTTCCAGCCGCATTTGCGCAAGATCAAAGAAAGTTTGAATGCCAGCCGGTATCCGAATGAGGATGATCCGGGGTAGTTCATTTCTATATCGGCGTTGCGCCAATCGCGGCTGAAGCCGCTCCTACACGTCGTGCAATTTGTGGGAGCGGCTTTAGCCGCGATGCTTTTAAAGGTCACACCGCCCGAACATGCAAGCGCAACTCCGCCTCTTCCCCCGGCCCAATCGTCACGCTGTCTTCCCGGCAACTCGCCGCCTGCACCGAGACAAACCCCAACGCCTCATGCCAACCGACATCGGCTAACGGCCGCGCGCCGGGGTGCCAGATCACGGTGTTGGCGCCGCCGCTGGTGTCGATCTGTAACCGGCGCCGCCACAGTTGGTCATCCAGGTCGATGCGCCCTGCCCGCCGGTACACGCGGTGGCAGCCGTTGTCCAAACGCAGCGGGCTGTTTTGCTGGAAGTCGTCGCGCAATAACAGGTCGTAGCCGTGCGCGCGCTCCAGGCCGCGCAGCGCCACCTGGGCCATGTCGCCCACGCGCCAATAGCCGTGTAAGGCATGGCTGAGCTGGCACGGTTCGCTGTCCTGATGCTGGGTGACCAGGCGCAATTTCAGCTCGGCGCCCAGTTCGGCAAACAGTTCTACTTGCCACTCGCACAAGTCCAACCGCCAATGCAGGCGCACGCCGGTGGCGTCGGCTTCATGGCTGATCAACTCCCAGTCGCTGAGCCGCGCCCAGCCATGGGACGGCCAGCCGCTTTCGGTCGGGTGTCGACTGAACCACGGCCAGCACACCGGCACACCGCCACGGATGGCGCCATGTTTAGGCCAGCGCGCGGCGCACCACAGCCAAGGCCGTTGGCCGCGCGGTTGGAAATGCAGCAACTGCCCGCCCTGCCGGCTAAACACCGCCTCGCAGGTGGGATGGCTGATTAGAAAAAGGTCGCGCTCCTGATGGCGCGTCCAACTGAAAAGGGGCTTGCCGGCGTCAACCAGCAGGGCGTGCAGAGGGTTGTCCTCTATACGCATCTGCTCGCTGGCCGCCACAAGTTCCGGGCGCGGCACGATAGGCCTGACTGTCTTTCGGCTCATCGACCGCGCTCAGGCATCACTTCCACCAGTATTCGACTTGCGCACCAAAGTTTGAGCCGTGCAGATCGGTGCCAAAGGCGCCGGTGTCAGACAGTGCCGAACCCGCTGCGACCATGCTGGCCGAGCGTTGGGCTGCTTCGTTCCAGCTTGCGTAGGTGTAATACAAGCGGAATTCAGGACGGGTGGTGAAGCCCGGACCCATCGGCGACCACGTCGGGGCGACGGTGAATTTGGTCAGCTTGCGCGTACCGCCAGGGGCTTCAACCTGGTCGCGGCCCAGTTCGGTGACGAACTTGAAGGTGTCGGTAATTGCATACACCGGACGCACGCCAACGGAGAGCCAGTTCTGGTCCTGGCCGTCTTCGCGCTTGTCTTTTTCGTAGACGATTTCGAACTGACCGCCGAAATGTTTGGTCACCTGCCAATCGAAGAATTCCACCACGCGCCAGTTGGTTGCACTGTCGTCCAGCGTCGGATCGCCGGTGTAGCCAAGACCAGTGCCGGGGCCGACGCCGTATTGGAAGGCCAGGGTGTTAACGCCGCCGAGGAATTCTTTCTGTTTGTGCTGCACGGTTACCGAGTAACCGCTGTGGGCGTCGGTGCTGTCGGGCTTGTCGATGTAGCTGACGCCTACTTGCACGGTGCCGTTGGGGTTGGTGTTGAAGCCGTCGACGTTGAAGTCGTGACGGTTGATGTACGGTTCCTGGTCGTAGTTGTCTTTACGCGAGAACACGTAGCTGTACTTCAGGTCACCGATCTGAACTTCGTCGAAGCCGAAACCGGTGGCGCTCTGGTTCCAATAGTAGAAGTCGGAGATATGGATGTCGTTTCGTTTGTAGAAACGCCGACCGGCCCAGAACGAACCGCCATTGAGCGCGGGCATGTTGCTCCACTCGGCGTACATCTGGTTCATGCGGGCGAAGCCGTAATCGCCAGTGTATTTCGGGGTTTTGTCGTACTGGTTGTAGAGCTGGGCCATGCCCTCAACGCTCAACACCGAACCGTCGTCGAGCTTGAACAGGTCCTGACGCAGGTCCAATTCTGTGTACTGCTCGCATTCGTTACCCAACCGGTATTTGGACTTCGCGCCTTGCAGCTGGAAGCACTGCTGGCCGGAACTGTTTACCGAGGTGCCGATGCCGTTACGGGTATAGCCGCTGAACTCCAGGGCCTGGGCCGACCACGGGAACATTGCCAGGGCGCACGGCAGTGCCCAGAGACTTTTTTTCATTGTGCTCATATCCACTCCACTCATTTTTATTGTTGTTGCGCTTCGGATAACGGTTGCGCGTCGGTACATATCAAGGGCCCCGCCTTGCGGTGGGGGTACTGCTTAAATCGGTGTTTGCCCTATCGCGGCTAAAGCCGCTCCTACACGGTTTTGTAGGAGCGGCTTTAGCCGCGATGCGCTTAGCCTTCGCGCGGAATCAACCGCGTCACACGCCCTGCTTTTTCAGCAGGTTGCGACTTTCCCAGCAGCCCCAGGCGCTCTCCACTCTTGGCGTCGAACAGCAGCACTTTGTCCGGGTCGAATTGCAGCTCCAGGGTGTCGCCCACACGCGGCGCCATGTCCGGTGCCAGGCGGCAGCAGACTTTGGTTTGGTTGAGGTTGACGAACACCAGGGTGTCGGGGCCGGTCGGCTCGATCACTTCCACTTCGGACAAGATGCTCGGCAGGCTGGAGCCGGCCGCAGCCAGGCAAATTTGCTCGGGGCGAATGCCCAAAATCACTTCGCGGTTTTCCAGGCCTTCGTCCTGCATGGCCAGCGGCAGCTCGCAACGCGCCTGGCCGGAATCCAGCAGCGCCAGCAGGCGACCGTCGCGACGTTGCAGGCGCAGGGGAATGAAGTTCATGGGCGGCGAACCAATAAAGCTCGCCACGAACAGGTTGGCCGGGTCGTTGTAAATCTGTTGCGGGGTGCCGAATTGCTGCACCACGCCATCTTTCATCACCGCCACTTTGTCGCCCAGGGTCATGGCTTCAATCTGGTCGTGGGTGACGTAAACGGTGGTGGTTTTCAGGCGCTGGTGCATCAGCTTGATTTCGGTGCGCATCTCAACGCGCAGCTTGGCGTCGAGGTTCGACAGCGGTTCGTCGAACAGGTAAATCTTCGGCCGCCGTGCCAGTGCCCGGCCCATGGCCACACGCTGTTGCTGGCCGCCGGAAAGCTGGCCCGGTTTGCGCGCCAGCAGGTGTTCGATTTGCAGCAGCTTGGCCACGCGGGACACTTCTTCTTCGATGGCCGCCGCGCTCATCTTGCGCATCTTCAACCCGAAGGCGATGTTCTCGCGCACGTTCATGGTCGGGTACAGAGCGTACGACTGAAACACCATGGCAATGTCACGGTCTTTCGGGCTCATGCCGCTGATATCAGCGCCGTCGACGAGAATCTCGCCACCGGTGATATTTTCCAGGCCGGCGATGCAGTTCATCAGTGTCGATTTACCGCAGCCAGACGGGCCCACCAGAATCAGAAACTCGCCGGACTCGATCTTCAGTTCGATGTCTTTGAGGGTGTCCGGCAAGCCGCTGCCGTAGGTTTTCTTGACGTTTTTAAGTTCGAGAGTTGCCATGTTTCACCCCTTGACCGCGCCGGCCGTGAGTCCACGCAGGAAGTACTTGCCCGCGACGATGTAGACCAGCAGCGTTGGCAGGCCGGCGATCATCGCCGCCGCCATGTCTACGTTGTATTCCTTGGCCCCGGTGCTGGTGTTCACCAGGTTATTGAGGGCCACCGTGATCGGTTGGGCGTCGCCACTGGCGAACACCACACCAAAGAGAAAGTCGTTCCAGATCTGGGTGAACTGCCAAATGAGGCAGACCATGATGATTGGCACCGACATGGGCAGCAGAATCCGCCCGAAGATGGTGAAGAAGCCGGCGCCGTCCAGGCGCGCGGCCTTGACCAGGGCATCGGGAATCGCCACGTAGAAGTTGCGGAAAAACAGCGTGGTAAAGGCCATGCCGTAGACCACGTGAATCAGCACCAGGCCGGTGGTGGTGTTGGCCAGGCCGAGTTTGCCGAGGGTGAACGAGGCTGGCAGCAGCACGGTCTGGAACGGCAGGAAGCAACCGAACAGCAACAGACCGAAGAACAATTGCGACCCGCGGAAGCGCCACATCGACAGCACGTAGCCGTTCATGGCGCCGATAAAGGTGGAGATCAGCACCGCTGGCACGGTGATTTTTACCGAGTTCCAGAAGTAGCCGCCGACGATGTCCCAGGCCTTGATCCAGCCGATGCCGTCGATCATTTGCGGCCAGCTCAGCAGGTTGCCGGTGCGAATGTCGTCGGGGCTTTTGAAACTGGTCAGCAGCATGACCACCAGCGGCACCAGGTACACGGCGGCGGCGCCGAACAAGGTCACGTAAATCGCCAGGCGGCTGAAGCTGAACGACGTTTTACCGTACGGGCGGGCCATTGGGCTTACAGCAATGGAATCAGTCATGGCGTTTGTTCCGCAGCTCGGAGTACAGGTACGGCACCAGAATGGTCAGGATCGCGCCCAGCATCAGCATGGCGCTGGCTGAACCGATGCCCATCTGGCCGCGGCTGAAGGTGAAGGAATACATGAACATCGCCGGCAGATCGGACGAGTAACCAGGACCGCCTGCGGTCATGGCCGCCACCAGGTCGAAGCTCTTGATCGAGATGTGCGCCAGAATCATGAAGGCGCTGAAAAACACCGGCCGCAGGCTCGGCAACACGATGCGCAGGTAGATGGTTGGCAGGCTGGCGCCGTCCACTTGTGCGGCGCGAATAATCGATTGATCAACACCGCGCAAACCGGCGAGGAACATCGCCATCACAAAGCCGGAGGCCTGCCACACGGCAGCGATCACCAGGCAGTACACCACGCGTTCCTGATCCACCAGCCAGTCGAGGCGGAAGCCTTCCCAGCCCCAGTCACGCAGCATTTTGTCCAGGCCGAGGCCCGGGTTCAGCAGCCATTTCCAGGCGGTACCGGTGACGATCATCGAGAGCGCCATCGGGTACAGGTAAATGGTGCGAATGAAGCCTTCTTTGCGAATGCGCTGGTCCAGCAGCACCGCGAGGAACACGCCGAGTATCAGGCTGATGGCGATAAACATGCCGCCAAACAGCACCAGGTTTTTACTCGCGACCCACCAGCGGTCGTTGTCGAGCAGGCGCACGTATTGCTGCACGCCGACCCACTTGTAGCTCGGCATGAAGCTGGAATTGGTAAAGGACAGAATGAACGTCCAGAGGATGTATCCGTAGAAGCCCACCAGAATCAGCAACATGCTCGGCGCGACGACCAGTTTCGGAAGCCAGCGTTGCAAGGTGTCGAACGGTGAGGCCTTGTTAAATACCGCCACGGTGCTCATCGGCATAACCCAGTTTTAGAGAAATTCAGTCCAAACGCTCCCCGCGACGCAGGCGTGGCCGTTGTCGAGGGGCTGCCGAGGCAGCAGAGCGTTGGAGGTAAAGCTGCCGGCGAACCGGCAGCGGTCAAGCACTTACATCGCGGCCTTGATAGCCGAAGCCATCTGCGCACCGGCCTTGGTTGGGTCGGCGTTCTTGTCGCTCATGAAGTTGGTCACCACATCGAAGATCGCCCCTTGTACCGCCAGGGAGGTCGCCATGTTGTGGGCCATGCTTGGCTTCAGGGTGCCGGCTTTGTCGGCGGCCTTGAAGTCGGCCATAGCGGCCTGGCCACAGCTGTCGAACTTGGTCATATCCAAGTCGTCACGCACCGGGATCGAGCCTTTGTTCTGGTTGAACACGTACTGGAATTCAGGCTCGAGAATGATCTTCGCCACTTCGTTCTGCGCAGCGATGTTGCCCGGCGTGTTGTTCTTTGCCGAGAGCTTGAACATGGCCAGCGAGTCGATGTTGTAGGTGAAGCTGCCTTGGGTGCCAGGGAACGGCACACACTCGAAGTCGGTGCCGGCTTTCTTGCCTGCCGCGCTCCACTCGCTCTTGGCCCAGTCACCCATGATTTGCATGCCGGCTTTGCCGTTGATGACCTTGGCCGCTTCCAGGTTCCAGTCCTGGCCGGTGCCGTCCGGGTCCATGTAGCCCTGGAGTTTTTTCAGGGCTTTGAACACTTCGGTCATTTTAGCGCTGGTGAGGGTGTCTTCGTCTTGCTCGATGAACGCTTTGGTGTAGCCGTCTGCGCCCATGATGCTCAGCACCAGGTCTTCAAAGACGGTGCTGTCTTGCCACGGTTGACCACCGTGAGCCAACGGAATGAAGCCGGCGGCCTTGAATTTTTCAGCAGCGGCGAAGAGCTCGTCGAGGGTAGTCGGCGCCTTGTCGATGCCAGCTTTTTTCATCGCGACGGGGTTGATCCACAGCCAGTTAACGCGGTGAATGTTCACCGGTACGGCCACGTAGTGATCGTCGTACTTCATGGTGTCGGCGACGGTTTTGGACAGCAATTTGTCCCAGTTATTGGCCTTGGACACATCGTCCAGCTCGGTCAGCAAACCGAGGGCGCCCCAGTCTTGCAGGTCAGGGCCTTTGATCTGGGCGGCGGAAGGTGGGTTGCCGGAAACGGCGCGGGTTTTCAGTACGGTCATGGCAGCAGCACCACCACCGCCGGCCACGGCACTGTCTTTCCAGGTGTAGCCGTCTTTTTCCACCAGTTTGCGCAGCACGTCGATGGCTTTGGCTTCACCGCCAGACGTCCACCAGTGCACCACTTCTACAGTGCCTTTGGACTCTGTAGGGGCATCGGCGGCAAGGGCGCTGAGGGGGAATAGAGAGGCGAGGGAAATAACAGCGGCGAGTCGGTTGATCGCGTTCATCTGAAGTACCTTCTTGTTGTTATACAGGCAAGTCGGAAGCTTGCGTTGCGATGGATTCTAATCAAGCGTTTTAGCTCCTGAGGTAACGAAGGGACGCGTAAATGTCACAGCTCCGTGACAAAACTTTTAGGTTCGTGGCACTAGGCTGGAAAGCTCGGCCAGCGCGGCTGTGAGGCTCGGCGCCAGGCCAATTTGCGGCAGGCAAACTGCCTGATACGCGTGATACAAATCCGGTTTTCCGGCCCAAATAGTGGCCGACGGCACGTTGTGAACATCCAGTTCGTGATGCCAGCTGCCCTGCTCCCGGTCGATGAAATAAGCGTCGATAAAATCCCAGAAGCGCCGGTACCACACTTCATAACGTTGCTCGCCCGTGCGCTTGAGCAGCGCCGCTGCCGTGGCGCTCGCCTCGGCATGCACCCAATGCAAACGGGGGCGCACCACGGACTTATTTTGCCAATCCAGCGTGTAGACCAACCCCGGTGCACCATCGACATTCCAGGCGTAGCGGCAGGCCGCATCGAACAACCCAACGGCGTCATGCAGCAGCCAATCGGGCGCTGCGTAGTTAGCGCGTTGCAGCGAAGCTTCCAGGTGCAGCACCAACCGGGCCCATTCAAATGCGTGGCCGGGCGTGGTGCCGTATGGGCGAAAACCATCGGCTGGATTGGCCAGGTTGTAATCCAGTTGCGGCTGCCATTGGCGGTCGAAATGTTCGATGACGCCGTAGCCGTTGTCGGCCGCGTGGCCATGAATCAGTCGCTCAACCATCCGCAGCGCGCGCTCTAGCCAGCGGGTTTCGCCGGTGGCGTCGGCCAGGGCGAGGAATGCTTCAGTGCCGTGCATGTTGCTGTTGGCACCGCGATAGGCTTCTTCGTCGGTCCAGTCGCGGGCGAAGGATTCGCGTAGCGCGCCCTCCTCCTCGCTCCAGAAATACTCATCAATAATCTGCACCGCCTGCGCCAACAACTGCCCGGCGCCCGCAGCGCCCGCTTGCAACGCTGAACTGGCGGCCAACGCCACGAACGCATGCAAATAAGCGGCTTTGCCAGTGTTGCCGTCGCGGTGTTCAGCCACCGCAAACCAGCCGCCATGCTCGGCATCGCGCAACGGCCCGAGCAACGCGGCGACGCCGTGCTCAACCAACTCCAGGCAACCGGGAATGCCCTGCACATGAGCCATGGCGAAACTGTGGGTCATGCGCGCCGTGTTCATGGTTTCGGCCACCGCATCGGCGGGCAAACGACCCTGCGCGTCGAGGTTGGCAAAGCCCTGCTCAACCCGAGCGGCCTTGGCAAAACTCAGCAAGCGCAGGCCCTCGGTTTGCAACCAAACGTGGTGCGCGGGGGCATGCAGCCAGCTGGAAAAATTCGCGTCGATGCGGTCGCCGGTCATGGGCGTTCCCTGTTTAAGTGGGTTGGCGGTGAGGTGCGCCAAATTCTACGCAGCGTATGAGCGAGAAATTCCGATTCAGTGCCAAGAAAAGTGTCACGGGTCTGTGACAAATGCCCGCGCTAGAGGCGCTGCGCGGATGTGAGGCGGGGAACCGTCAGCCGCGCGGGTCGGCTGACGGGTTTTGCAGAAGGCGTTACTGACCGGCCGGTTGGCTTTGCGCCGTGGCTTGGGTGACGTTGCTGCCGGCCGGCACGCTGCGCGTGAGCCAGACGTTGCCGCCGATGGTCGAGCCTTTGCCCAACGTGATGCGCCCCAGAATGGTGGCGCCGGCGTAAATCACCACGTCGTCTTCCACAATCGGGTGACGCGGCTGGCCTTTGTGCAGTTGGCCATTTTCGTCGGCGCTGAAGCGCTTGGCGCCCAGGGTCACGGCTTGGTAAATGCGCACGTGGTTGCCGATGATCGCGGTTTCGCCGATCACCACGCCAGTGCCGTGATCGATGAAAAAACTGTGGCCAATTTGCGCGCCAGGGTGAATGTCGATGCCGGTCGCCGAGTGCGCCAGCTCGGCACTGATACGCGCCAACAATGGCAAACCGGCGCGGTACAAATGGTGCGCCATGCGATGGTGAATCACCGCCAGAATGCCGGGGTAGCACAGCAGCACTTCGTCGACGCTGCGGGCGGCCGGGTCGCCCTGGTAGGCAGCGATCACATCAGTGTCGAGCAAGCGGCGAATGCCGGGCAAGGCGCTGGCGAAATCCCGAACGATGGCGACAGCCGCCGCTTCGCCATTTGGCTCTTCGCCGCGTTGACGCGCCGCGTAAGCGAGCTCCAGGCGCACCTGAATCAGCAGGCAGTTAAGGGCGTTGTCGAGGGTGTGGCCGACGTAGAAGTCTTCACTTTCCTGACGCAGATTGCTCGGCCCCAACCGCATGGGAAACAGCGCGCCAATCAGCCCATCGAGAATATTCGCCATGGCTTGACGCGACGGCAATTCGCGCCCCACCAACTCGCGCGAACGGCCCGTGCTACTGCGCCACTCGGCGCGCACCGCATGCAGTTCGCCGACGATTTTCTCCAGCTGCCAGTTCACCGGTTGACTGACGGCCTCGGTGGGCGTTGGCGTCAGCTTATCGAGGCCGGCGTTGAGCTGTTCAGACATGGCAAATCCCAAGGCACGAGGCCGAATTAGACGGGATGGCTACTCTAAGTCGCGGCTCGGAAGGCGCCTAAATAATTAATTCGTTTAGGGATAGAACGGAATCGTCTAGCCCGACGCCATTCTGTAGGAGCGGCTTCAGCCGCGATGCTCTTAAACGACGTGCTAGGCAGGTCTGGCCAATCGCGGCTAAAGCCGCTCCTACAGGATGGCGGGGGAACGCTCAACTTCCATGCCCCTGCGCCATCGCCACGATCACTTTGCGTTTGCCGGTGAAGGTAGAGCGGGCGTGGGCGGTGAGCATGTTGTCGAGCATCAGCACATCGCCGGCTTGCCAGGGAAAGCTGATGGCGCAATCGTCGAGCACGCTGCGTATTTCATCCAGCAGGCTGTCTTCGATGGGGCTGCCGTCGCCGTAGTAGACGTTTCGCGGCAAATCTTCTTCGTCGACGATATCCAGCAGGTTTTCGCGGACGTCGGCCGCCAGGTTGGAGATATGGAACAGGTGCGCCTGGTTAAACCACACGTCCTCCCCAGTCACTGGATGCCGCGCCACGGCTTGGCAAATCTGGCGGGTGCGCAGCTCGCCGTCGTCTTTCCATTCACAGGTGATGGCGTGGCGCGCGCAATAGGCTTCCACCACGGCCGGGTCGTCGCTGTTGAATACTTGCTCCCACGGCACGTCGAGGCCATTGCCGAAGTTGCGTACGTACATCAGGCCGTGACGGTTAAAGCGTTCATGAATGCGCTGAGGAATGCGGCGGAAAATCTCACGGCTGTCGGCAATCGGCGTTTCGCCGCCGGTTTCGGCGGCGATCATGCTGTAGAACCAAATCTTCATCGGCCATTCGCGGGTGTAAGCCTGCTCGTTGTGCAGCGGAATGCGTTGATGGGCCGGGTATTCGGTGGAGGTGTACACGCCCTGCGTCACGTTGCTGCGCGGCGTGGAGCCGAATTCGTAATTGAGCAGGTCGTGACCAAAGCCGGCGGCGAAGGCGCGGAAACGCTCGGGCTCGCCGACCTCGAAACCGCGAAACAAAATGCCGCCCGCCTTGAGCAAATGGCTGTCCACCAGCGGCCTGATTTGCCCAAGCATTTCCAGCAAATCCAAGCCCGGCGCGGGCGCTTGAATCAGCAGTGGCAGCGCACCGCCGCCGCTGAGCAGCGGCCTGATCGTCAGCGCCTGGGCAATGGCGTTCATACCAGCGCGTCCACTGCAGCGGCGAACGCGCGGGCGAAGCGCGCGGCCACTTCATCGATCTGTTCGGCGCTGATAATCAGCGGCGGCAGAAAGCGCACCACACTGCCATGGCGGCCGCCGAGTTCCAGAATCAGCCCGCGTTTGAGGCATTCCGCTTGTACCCGCGAAGCCAGCGCCGTGAAGGCGGGCGGATGGCCGAGGTTATCGACGGTGCCGCGCGGGTCAACCAGCTCAACGCCGAGCATCAGCCCGCGCCCCCGAATGTCGCCCATCTGCGGGAAGTCGCCTTGCAGCGTGCGCAAATGCTCGCTCAGGCGTTCGCCCATGGCCGTGGCGTGGCTGGCGATGTCGTGTTCACGCAGATAGCGCAGCACGGCGGAACCCGCCGCCATGGCCATCTGGTTGCCACGGAACGTGCCGGCATGGGCGCCGGGCGCCCAGGTGTCGAGCCACTCGCGGTACACCACAACCGCCAACGGCAGGCTGCCGCCGATGGCTTTGGACAGCACCACTACATCGGGAATGATGCCGGCGTGTTCGAAGGCAAACATTTTCCCGGTGCGGGCAAAGCCACTTTGAATTTCGTCAACGATCAGGGCGATTCCTGCGCGTTCGGTGATCCGTCGCAGGCCTTGTAGCCACGCAATGTCGGCAGGAATGACACCGCCCTCGCCTTGCACCACTTCCACGATCACCGCTGCTGGCAACAGCACGCCGCCTTCGGGATCGTTGAGCAGGTTTTCCAGGTAATTGAGATTGACCTGCACGCCCTGCTCGCCGCCGAGGCCAAACGGGCAACGGTAGTCGTAGGGATACGGCAAAAACTGCACGCCATTGCCGAGCACCGCACCCAAGGGCTTCTTCGGGCCGTGGTTGCCCATCAGATTCAGCGCGCCGAGGCTCATGCCGTGGTAGCCGCCCTGGAACGACAGAATGCCGCTACGGCCGGTAGCCGTGCGCACCAGCTTCAGCGCGGCTTCCACCGCGTCGGTGCCCGTGGGGCCACAGAACTGGATTTTTGCCTCGCGGGCCAGGCCTTCGGGCAGCACGGCGAAGAGGTCTTGCACAAACTGGTCTTTGACCGGCGTGGTCAGGTCGAGCGTGTGCAGCGGCAGTTCGTCGTTGAGCACTTGGCGAATGGCGTCGATCACCACCGGATGGTTGTGGCCCAACGCCAGGGTTCCAGCGCCCGCAAGGCAGTCGATAAAGGTGCGGCCTTCGACGTCTTCCACGTAGATGCCACGGGCGCGCTTGAGTGCCAGTGGGATGCGCCGCGGGTAGCTGCGGGCGTTGGATTCCTGGCGCTTTTGCCGCGCCAGCAGTGGGCTTTCTTCGAAGTGGTAAAGCGCTTCTTCCGGGGCGGTGACACGCGAGGCGGCGACTTGCATGGGGTGTGGAACTCCGTGGGTAGGCAGCGACGCAACCAAAGGCGCGCCCGCGCGTTCGGTGGCTGTTGGAAGAAGGGACGTGCGGGTGGGGGGGGAAATTTAGGCGGAAGGGGTTTTCCGCTGGGGAAAAGTGGGCAGGTATTCAGACCTGACCATCATTCGAAAAAAACCTCCGTCATTCCCGCGAAGGCGGCGGTCCGACGATTCGGAATCCAGAATCTTGAGCCGTACGGGTTATTCAGCCTCTCGAATTCATTACCGAGTGCGCCAGCCTGACTCATCACTCGAAAAAAACATCCGTCATCCTCGCGCACGCGGGGATCCAGAGTCTCAAGCCGTACACCGGTGTTAAGTGCGCAGGTATTCATTACCGCGTGTGCTGAACGTTTTTGTTTCGCGCCTTACGCGCGAGTCCCTTTTTTCAGTCGCCAAAAAAGGAACCAAAAACGCTGCCCGGTACGACTCACCCACATAGGTAACAAATCAGTTCAACCACATGGGTAACAGTTTTTAACCTAATGGGGTCTCCCTCAGGAGGGTGCCCTCATGCCGTGGCGAGAACTGAAACCTATGGACGAGAAAGTGTTGTTCATTGCTGATTACCTCAGGCAGGTCAGCAGCTTCACTGCGTTGTGCGAGCACTTCGGCATCAGTCGAAAGACCGGCTACAAGTGGGTGGAACGCTACAACTTAGCCGGCATGGAGGGGTTGGCTGAGCAAAGTCGGCGGCGTCGCGAACAGGTGTGCACGCCATTTGTTATCCGCGAGTACATCCTTGATCTAAGGCGCCGATCTGCGGTTGAACTGGGGCCGAAGAAGATCCAGGCACTCGTGGAGCAGCGATATCCTGGGCAAAGTCCTTCCCGGACCACGATCTACAGCATCCTCAAACAGGCGGGATTGGTCACGCCCCGCCGGCTTCGTAAGCGGGTACCTAGCTATCCAAAGCCGCTTAAATCGACCAACGAACCTAATGAACTCTGGAGCGCCGACTACAAAGGTCAGTTCCTGACTCAGGACGGGAAGTGGTGTTATCCGTTGACGGTGATGGATCACGCCAGTCGTTTTCTGCTGGCTTGCGAAGGCATGTCCGGCACACGGCTAAAGGAGACCAAGTCGGCTTTCGAAGATTTGTTTCGCTGCTACGGATTACCTTCGCGCCTGCGAACAGACAACGGCACCCCCTTCGCTAGCGCTGGCAAAACAGGTCTAAGCCAACTCTCCATTTGGTGGCTACGGCTGGGCATCATTCCTGAACGAATAGCACCTGGCCGCCCCGAACAGAATGGGCGCCACGAACGTATGCATCGGACGCTGAAACGGGCCGTCACTCACCCCTGTTCTGCGCATATGGCGGAGCAGCAAAGGCAGTTCGACCTGTTTCGTCATAATTACAATGAGCAGCGGCCGCACGAAGCGCTAAACCAGAGCACGCCCAAAACCCATTACCAGAATTCGCCACGGCCATACCCGGAACGCTTGCCGGAGCCGACATATCCTGGCTATGTCGAACCGCACCGGGCCGACTGCAGCGGGATCATCAATCGCCACGGTATGCGCATTTATGTGGGGTATCTTTTAAGGCACGAACTAATTGGGCTGGAGCAAATTGGCGATGATCTTTGGGCCGTTCATTTCGGCCCGGTTGTGATAGGTAGGCTGGACGAAAGGGAGCAGAAGGATGGGTATCTATCCTTGAAAGTGTCACCCATGTGATTGAACACTTTTGTTACCCATGTGGTTGTCTCGTACAGCCCCTACCTTGGCCCTACGCTGCACTACGGGTCCCCTCATTCCATCGCCGCTCCGGGGGCACGGACTAGGCGTCCCCGCGATAAGGGCCATCCATGGCCCGACACGCCTTTCGCGGCTCCCGGCCGCTCAACCCCCTCCACGTCGACTCCACTCGGCCTGCGATGAATGGGGCGGGTAAATCACAAGCCAGATCAAAAGCGGTAGATCAGAAGCGGTAGATCAACAACATCGCGGCTAAAGCCGCTCCCACAGATCGCATCAGACCTGTGGGAGCGGCTTTAGCCGCGATCCCTGGAAACGGTGTTCTCGGAGCCGGCGACTCCCTCCAGTTCACAAGCCGCGCCCCCTCAAAACACCAATCTCAGAACGGCCGACTCCCCGCCAAGCTGATCCGTTTGAGGTTGCGCCGCTCTTTAGCGTCAAAGGCGTTGCGGGCATGCAGGGTGGCTTGGTTGTCCCAGTAGACGATGTCGCCGACCTGCCATTTGTGGGTGTAGTAGAGCTTGGGATTTTGCAGGTGTTGGCGCAGGCGGGCGATCAGTTCTTGGCCTTTTTCGGGGTCGAAGCCTGGAATCTCGACTTCGGTGTGCACGCTGAGGAAGAGCAGTTTTTTGCCGCTGTCGGGGTGCACGCGCACCAGCGGATGCTCGGTGCCTTGGATGGGTTCGATGTCGGGCGTTCGGTAGGTGGCGAAAGTGCCGCCGTAGCCGCCGCTTTTCAGGCGTACGAAGGGGTTGTAGTTGATCAGGCGTAGGCCTTCGATTTCGGCTTTGGTGGCTTCAGGCAACGTTTCATAGGCCAGGGCCAGGTTGGTCCAGCTGGTCTCCCCGCCTTTGCTCGGCACTTCCAGGGCGTAGAGCAACGAGCCGGCAGACGGCGTGGGCGTCCATTGGTGGTCGCTGTGGGCGGGCAAGGCGAAGTTGCCCAGTTCGCCGCCTTCGGTGTTGGCGACGCGAACGATGGCCGGCGCTTTGCCGTCGGCGCCGGAGGACAGGACGGGAATGTCGGCTGGCGGCTGGAATACCGAGCCGAAGTAGCTGGTGAAGTGCAGGTACTGCGGGTCGTCCAGTTGCTGGTTTTTGAAGATCAGAATGTGGTGGTCGCGCAGCGCTTGTTTCAGCGCCAGCACCTGCTCTGCGGTCAAGGGTTGGCGGGCGTCGAGGCCCTGCACTTCAGCGCCCAGCGGGGCGCCGTGCAGCGGCACGATGGCGAAGGCGGGTTCGGTGTGGCGCAACGCGGTGGCGGCGTGGCTCATGGGGCAATTCTCCAGGTGAAAAGGCCCGCCGCGCTCGACGGGCCAGGAATGGGCTCAGGCTTTTTTGATGGTGTGGCTGCGCTGACCGTTAACGCCGTAGGGCACTTCGCCGTGCAGGGTCACGCGGCGCACGATGCGCGACTGGTTGCCGTAGTCGTCGACGGCGTAATGCTGGGTGGAGCGGTTGTCCCAGATGGCCACGTCGCCCACTTGCCAGGTCCAGCGCACGGTGTTTTCCAGGCGCGTGACGTGGCTTTGCAACAGGTTGAACAGGTGCGCCGAGTCTGGCGCGCTGTAGCCTTTGATGCGTTTGACGAAATGCCCGAGCAACAAGCTGCGCTCGCCGCTGACTGGGTGCACGCGCACCACTGGATGCTCGGTTTCGTACACGGTGGAGGTGAAGACTTTGCGGTAGTGCTCGGCCGCTTCGACCTGAGCGTGGGGCTTGATGGCGGCGTAGTCGTATTCGTTGCTGTGGATGGCCACCAGTTTGTCGGCCAGCTCTTTCAGCTCGCTCGGCAAGTGTTCGTAGGCGGTGGCGGTGTTGGCCCAGGTGGTGTCGCCGCCGTATTCGGGTACGACCACGGAACGCAGAATCGAGGCTTTCGGGTAGGCGTCGACGAAGGTGACGTCGGTGTGCCACGAGCTGGCGCGCGCGCCTTTGGCGGAGTCCAGTTCGAGCAGGTAATGGGTGCCGTCCACCACCGGCACGGTCGGGTGTGCCACGGGTTCGCCGAGCAGTTTGGCGAAGGCTTCCTGGCTGGCGTCGTCGAGATGAGTCTGGCCACGGAAGAAGATGACTTTGTGTTCGACCAGCGCTTGCTGGATGGCGGCAACCGTGTCGGCATCCAGGTCGGCGGACAATTTCACGCCGCGAATTTCGGCGCCGATTCGGCCGGCCACGCGGCGAATGTCCAGGTGCAGGGTGTTGCTCAGGGGAGTGGCCAGTGCTGCATTGCTCATGGGTGGTTCCTCACTTTCGGCTTGGTTTTTTAAGGGCAGGCTCGGGGTTAAAAGTCGTAACGCAGGGTCACGCCGGCTGTGCGCGGCTGACCCACCGACGCGGTGTAGGCGCCGTTCAGGTAGGCAAAGGCGCTCAGGTAATACTCTTTGTCGGTGGCGTTTTTCAGCCACAAGGAGGCGTCCAGCTGGCCGTCACCGAGGTCGGTGCGCACGCCGGTTGAGAGGTTGACCAGGCCATAGCCGTCGATCCGCGACAGGTCGGAGTTGTCCAGCGTGCCTTCGGCTTCGGAGCGGTACGAATAGCTGGCGTTGACGTACGGTTCGAAGCCGCCGTCGGTTTGCCATTTGTATTCGCCGTTGACGTTGCCGATCCACTTCGAGGCGCCGACGACGGGCTCGCCGGTGAGGTCGCAGGTGGCTGGCGCACCGGGTGCCGTGGACACTTCGCCAGGGCACGGGGCGTTCTCGAAAGACAGGTAGGTGACGTCGTTGTACGAGCCATTGACGTTCACCGTCAGGCCGCGCGTCAGCAGCGCCGTGGCTTCGAATTCCACGCCACGGCTGCGCACGCTGCCGGCGTTGGCGAGCACTTGTACGAGGTTGGTGCTGCCGGCCGGTTGATACAGCGTGGTGGCCTGATAGCCGTGGATGCCGGTCCAGAACAGGTTGGCGTTCAGCAACAGTCGCCGGTCCAGCAATGTGCTTTTGAAGCCCAACTCGGCATCGTTGGCGCGCTCAGGGCCGACCAGCAAAGAGTCGGCACCGGCCGTTGGCGCGCTGGCGACTGCCAGGTTCACGCCGCCGGATTTCTCGCCATGGGACAGGCTGGCGTAGCCCAACACTTCGTCGCTGAATTTGTAGCTCAGGCTCAACAGTCCCGATGGCGACGCGTTGTGCAGGCTCAGGTCGCCAGAGTCGTAGGCGCCCAATTGACGGTTGCGCACGGTCAGCCCGGCACCCGTAACAGGCGCCCCGCCCTCTGGAGCGAAACGTTCGACCTTGGCTTGTTTCTCTTCATAGGTGCCGCGTAACCCGGCGGTGAAGTCCAGGCGGTCGGTGAGGTGGAAGGTGCCTTGGCCGAACAGCGCGTAGCTGTCGGTAACCACTTTGCCGTTGGCTTTGGTCGACACGTTATTCAGCGCGCCCAAGCTGTTCTGCGGGCTTGGTAACAGGAAACGGTCGGCATCGGGGCCGTAGTCAGTGAAGGTTTTGTTGCCCAGGTTCGAATTGAAAACGTAGGCACCGACCACGTAATCGAAGAAGCCGCCGGTGGGCGATGCCAGGCGAAATTCTTGCGAGAACTGGCGGTCGTGCACTTCCACGCCGGTGTTGTTGATGGCCGACACGTCGAGGCTTTCGTCGTTGGCCGGGGTGAAGTGCCAGTAGCGGTAGGCACTGACCGAGGTCAGCGTGTAGCCGCCATTGAGGTTCCAGTTCGCCTCTACCGAACTGCCGCCCTGGTGCACGCTAACGTTTTGCCGACCATTGATATTCACCACCTGGCGATCACGGTCGTACACCGGCGAAGCGCCGACCAGCGCTGCCCGGCTGCGGTACAGCGCCGGTGCGCCGTAGACGACCATGGTGCCGGTGCTGGAATCCTCCTCGTTGTAGTCATTAATCCAGCGCAGGCTGAAGTCGTCATTGGGCTGAAACAGCAACTGCCCGCGCACGCCCTGGCGCTCGCCGCCGTTGAGGTCGTCGCCGTTGTAAATGTTGTGGGTGTAGCCGTCGTCGCGGGTGCGGTAAGCCGACAGGCGCCCGGCCAGGGTGTCGGTCAGGCCGCCGGATACCGTGCCCTTGCCTTGGAAATAGCCGTTCTCGCCGCCCGACACTTCCACCGTGCGCTCGGGGCTGAAGGTGGGTTTTTTCGTGCTGATGTTCAGTACACCGGCCGTGGTGTTCTTGCCAAACAAGGTGCCTTGCGGGCCGCGCAGCAGTTCGATTTGTTCGATGTCGAGCATGTCGAACACGGCCATACCGGGGCGGCCGAGGTAGACGTTGTCGAGGTAAATGCCGGCGCTGCCTTCCAGGCCGTCACTGGCCGGGTTATTGCCGATGCCGCGCACCGCCACGCTGGATTGACGGGCGTGAATAAAAGCGACGTTGACGCTGGGCAGCACTTGCTGCAAATCCTGCACGCGGTAGATGCGCTGGGTTTCCAGAGTCGCGCCGCTGAGGGTGGTGATCGGTGTGGGCACGTCTTGCGCGTCTTCTTCGCGGCGTCGGGCGGTGACGGTGACTTTCTGCAGGGCCGTATCGCTTTTTGCGGTTTTGCCGGCAGTCGCCGTGGCAGCGGCGCCCTCCTCGCTGGCGGCGGCATCGACGGTTTCGCTGGCCCAGGCACCGGCACTGCTCAGGGCCAACATCAGGGTCAAGGCATAGTCCGGCGTGGCCAAGCGGCTCAGGTTCAGGGGCCGCGCCGGGCGCTGGGTAAACAGGTGACTGGTCGAACGCATCGTGTACATCCTTATTTGCTCGTTTGCTCGAATAGCGGGCAAAACGATCCCCCACCGCGCAGTCGCGGTGCTCGAAAAGTTGGCTGGGTTAACGGGGCGAGTACGTGGGGCGCGAGGCCTACGTCTGCCGGTTTTTCAGGCCTGGCAACACATGCACAGGCGAGCGGCGCGGTCGGCGCGGGCTAGACGTGAACGGTGATAAAGCGAATTGCGGTGCTGTGTGGCCATGCGGCTCCCCTTGTGCGCGTCGCCATATTCATATTCGTTTATGTTCTAACCAATACAAACATGCTTTGTTGACGGAATAAGAGCCTGCATTTAAAACCAGCACCCATACAGCAGCAAATGCCTTCGACTTATTTTTTCGATGCCAGGAAAGCATATGGATCTCAGACAACTGCGCTATTTCATAGCCCTACTGGAGCACCGCAGTTTCGTGCGCGCAGCCGATGCCATCGGCATTACGCAGCCGGCGTTCAGCCGCAGCATTCAAGGCTTGGAACAGGAATTCGGCTGCGCCCTGGTGGACCGTGGCAACAAAGACCTGCGCCCCACCCCCGAGGGCCAGGTGGTGTTGCAGCACGCGCTGCGCCTGGTGCAAGGCGCCGCCAACCTAAGCAGTGAAATTGAGCAGATGACCAAGCTCGACGCCGGCGATTTGCGCTTCGGCTGCGGCCCGGCGCCGGCCGTGCAGCTGGTGCCGTCGGCGGTGGCGCGGTTTCTTCAGCAATACCCGCGCGTGAACCTGGGTTTCGAAGTGGATAACTGGGAGAAACTCGGGCGCAGCCTGGCCCGCGATGAAATTGAATTTTTCGTCGCCGACATCACCCAGTTCGAAGCCGACCCGAATTTTCAGACGCAAGCCATTACCCCGCGCCGGGGCATGTTCTTTTGCCGGCCGGGGCACCCATTGCTGGCCAAGGAAAGCCTGTCGACCAACGACATGTTCGACTACCCGCTGGCTTCGCCGAAAATTCCCGCCGGTGCGCGCAAGTTCATCGCCAACCTGAGCGGGCGCAGTGACTTCGCCCCCAGTGTCACCTGCGAGCATATTCCGGCGCTGGTGCAGATCGTGCGGCACACCGATGCCATCGGCATTGGCACCGAGGAAGCGTTTCATCAAGAGTTGCAACGGGGCGAACTGCTGCCCCTGTACTGGCGCAACCTGCCGACCGATATCGACAGCCTGCAAGCGCGCTGCGGCGTGGTCAGCCGCGCCGGTTATCGGCTTTCAGCAGCGGCGCGGGCAATGATCGCCATGCTGGTGGACGTTGACGCCGAACTGGGCCAGCCGCCGCGTTTTCAGGCAAACGCCTGTGCGTGAGGGCTGGCGGTAATGGCATCCACATTTGCCACGGCGCCGCTGAAGGTGTGCAGGTCGATTTCGCGAACCAGGTACTCACCGATCAAACCGCCCAGCACTTGCAGCGGCGGTTGGCACAGGTAGGCGTTCAAGGCATCGGTGGACTGCCAGGTGCCTTGCAGCAGCCACAGTTGCTGATCGGTGAGGGAACGTTGCAGCGAATACGCCAGGCAACCCGGCTGGCCGCGCGACTGGCTGACCAACTGTTGCAAGCGGCCTTCCAGCTCGGTGCGGGCGCGTGGGGTTTCACTGGCTTTGATAAATACCAACGTGCTGACTTGCTCAGACATGAGTCGTTCTCCTTGAAAGTCAGAAACAGAAGCGCGGGACGCTGGCCGGGCGGCCGTGCGTGATTTCCACGCTTGCCAGATTACGCAGTGGCGCGCCGGGGAGTTATCCGTTTCCTGCTTTCGTTTTGCCTAATCCTGCAAATGTCTGTCGAGCACTGAGCCGCGCTTGCGCAGGCTAAGGCCATGGGGATTACGGCGTTTATCCAATCCTGTCTTATGCTTGCCTAATCCTGCTCAAACACGCCGCGGACGCTAGGCAAACGGCCCTCGCGTGCGCAAGCTGCGCGGCAGCATGCAATGAAGCGATTCGTAGGAGCGAGCTTGCTCGCGAAGCTGTTGATCTAAATGCCTCGCGCCTACACCAACAACAGCGCGCTCGTCGTCAATCAAGAAGGAGGCCCGTATGGAAACCGAAGTCCAGCAACGCCAGCACGAATTGGCGACGTTGATTCAACGCTTCACGCCTGCGCAAGGCCCCTTTCAAACCGCCATCGCACCGCTGAGCCTGATTCGCATCGACGAGCCCACGCCCATGGCGCGCGGCGTGCACAAACCGGCGTTGTGCATCATTGCCCAGGGCCGCAAAGAGGTGACGCTGGCCGGCGAGAGTTTTGTGTATGACGCGCTGAATTTTCTGGTGGTGTCGGTCACCTTGCCGATCACCGGACGCGTCACCGAAGCCTGCCCGGACAAGCCTTACCTGTGTCTGCGCCTGGACCTCGACCCGGCGGAAATCACCCGCATGATCACCGACGCCGGCCCCGTGGGTTTGCCGGCACGCCCTGCCAGCCGGGGCATGTACGTCGACCGCATCGACGCCTCGTTGCTCGACACCGTGCTACGCCTGACCCGCTTGCTCGATACACCACGGGACATCGCCATGTTGGCGCCCCTGGCCCTGCGGGAAATTTACTACCGCTTGCTGCGCAGTCCGCAAGGTCAGCAACTGATCGAAATCGCCATGGCCGACAGCCAATCCCACCGCATTACCCGCGCCGTCGAATGGCTTAACTGCAACTTCGACCAGCCGCTGCGCATTGAAGACTTGGCGCGCGTGGCCAGCCTCAGCGTCTCGGCCCTGCACCATCGCTTTAAGGCCGTCACCGCCATGAGCCCGCTGCAATACCAGAAGCAACTGCGCCTGCAGGAAGCGCAGCGGCTGATGATGAGCGAAGGCCTGGAAGTGGCGGCGGCCGGTTACCGTGTCGGCTATGAAAGCCCGTCGCAGTTCAGCCGCGAATACCGTCGTCTGTTCGGCGCGCCGCCGTTGAAAGACTTGGCACGCCTGAAGAACATCGCGTAGCTACGGCGCCACCGGCGGCGTGTACTGCAAGGTGGTGCCCAGCGCCCAGAGCAAAAACAGCACCAGCGGCGTGTGCACCAGCAATTGCACAAACGAGAAGCCGATCAGGTCACGTGCGCGCAAGCCCAACACGCCCAGCAGCGGCAACATATAGAACGGGTTGATCAGATTCGGCAGCGCCTCGGCGGCGTTGTAAATCTGTACCGCCCAACCGCGGTGGTATTGCAGCTCATTGGCCACCTGCATCACGTACGGCGCCTCGATAATCCACTTGCCGCCGCCCGAGGGAATAAAGAAACCGAGCACCGCCGAGTACGCGCCCATCAGTAGCGCGTAGGTGTCGTGGGAAGCGATTTGCACAAAGAACGTGGAAATGTGGTGCGCCACCGTCTGGCCGTCGCTGCCGTTGACGGTGGTCATCAGCGCGGCGATGGAGCCGTACAGCGGGAACTGAATTAGCACGCCCGTGGTGGTCGGCACCGCGCGCGCCACGGCATCAAGAAAACTGCGCGGCCGCCAATGCAGCAACGCACCGACCATCAGGAACAGCAGGTTGTACGTGTTCAAGCCAGAGATGGCGACGATGGCCGGCTTGCTGGCGAACTCCTGGGCCAGCCAACCGGCGGCCAACAGCACCAGCAGAATAATCAGCAACGGGCTGTGCTCCAGCCACTCGCCGGGGCGGCTTGGCTTTTCCAGCTTGGCGACCGTGAAGCTGGGGTCGATGCCGCACGCTTTGGCATCACGCGCACTGGTGGCGCTGGGCGCCGTGACGTAAGCAATCACCAGTGACACCACCACCAACGCCAGCAGCAACACGCCGGACTGCCAGAGAAAAATGGTTTCGGTAAACGGAATGACGCCGGTGATCGCCAGAATGGAAGGCGGCAAGCTGGTGGGGTTGGCTTGCAACTGCGCCGCTGACGACGACAGCCCCAACGCCCACACCGCGCCCAAGCCCAAATACGCCGCCGCGCCGGCTGCGCGGTAGTCCATATGCAGCTCTTCGCGACGCGCCAGCGCACGCACCAGCAGGCCGCCGAACACCAAGCTCAAGCCCCAATTGAGCAACGAGGCGGCCATGGAAATCAGCGCCACCCAGGCCACCGCCGAGCGCCCGTTTTTCGGCACGCGGGCCAGCACGTCGATCAATCGCGATGCCGGCCCGGAACTGGCCACCACGTAGCCGCCGATAACCACAAAGGCCATCTGCATGGTGAAGGGAATCAAGCTCCAGAACCCATCGCCAAACGCTTTCGCCGCCTGTGCCGGCGGCGCGCCCATCGCCAACACCGCCACGGTAACCAACAGCACTGCCAAGGTGGCGAACACCCAGGAATCCGGAAACCAGCGCTCCGCCCAATTGGAACAGCGCATGGCGAAACGGGCGTAGCGGCTTTCTTCGACTTGAGTATTCACGGCGAACCTCATGTTTGTTGTGTTGTTGGCTCGGTCTGCGCGACCGCATCGCGGCTAAAGCCGCTCCCACAGTTCGCACCACCTGTAGGAGCGGCTTTAGCCGCGAAGCTTTTTCCAGCCAGATGCTCTAGACCGCACAGTGTGGTAGTTCCACGCCGCTGCGTTTAGTTCCACCTGTATGCGTGGGCGCGGGTTTTCTGGCACGCTGGCGCCCTCCTCTGCACCAAGGCCCGAGCCCATGAAAGACGCCGACAACCTCAAGGACTACAAGCAGGTACGCCAGTTGGCGATCCGTTCGTTGTTCGAGATTGTTGAGCAGTCGAGCGAGGGCACGGTGATTGTCGATAAAGAGGCGCGCATCGTCTGGATGAACGAGCGCTACGCCCACCGCTACGGCCAGCCAAATGCCAAAGCGGCGGTCGGCCAGGAAGTGGAAAAAGTCATTCCCGGCAGCCTGATGCGCCAGGTAGCGGAAACCGGCGAGCCCATTTTGCTGGACATGCTCGACACCCCAAACGGCCCGCTGGTGGTGATGCGTTTGCCGATTCACGATGCGGCGGGCAAGGTAATCGGCGCCATTGGTTTCGCCCTGTTCGACCAACTCACCCGCCTGGCGCCGCTGGTCACGCGTTTCACCCAGATTCAAAAAGAACTCGCCTCGACCCGCTCACTGCTGCAAGCGCGGCAGGCCAAATACAGCTTCTCGAACTTCATCGGCACCAGCGCCCGCAGCCTGGAAGTGAAGCGCCATGCGCGGCGGGCGGCCGGCAGTGAAAGCCCCGTGCTGCTACTGGGCGAAACCGGCACCGGCAAGGAACTGCTCGCCCACGCCATTCACAGCGCCAGCACGCGGGCTTACAAACCCTTCGTCAGCGTTAACTGCGCGGCCATTCCTGAGATGCTATTGGAAGCGGAATTCTTCGGCACAGCCCCCGGCGCCTTTACCGGCGCCGACCGCAAGGGCCGCTCCGGCAAACTGCAACTAGCAGAAGGCGGCACGCTGTTTCTCGACGAAATTGGCGACATGCCGTTGGCGCTGCAAAGCAAATTGCTGCGGGTGCTGCAAGAGAAAGAATACGAACCGGTAGGCTCCAACCAGATGCTGCGCAGCGACATCCGCCTGATCGCCGCCACCTCGTTGGACTTGGAAACCGCCGTGGCCGACGGCCGCTTCCGTGCCGACTTGTACTACCGCCTGAACGTGCTGCCGATTCAGGTGCCCGCCTTGCGCGAACGGCTGGATGATTTGCCGGCGCTGTGCGATGCGATTCTCGATGAGCTGCTATTGCGCGACGGGCGCGGGCATTACGAACTGGGCGGTGACGCGCTAGGGTTGCTGGCCAGCCATGCGTGGCCCGGCAACATTCGCGAACTGCGCAACGTGCTGGAGCGCGCGGCGTTGCTGAGTGATGAGCCGCTGCTGACGGCTGCGGCGTTGCGCACGGCGATTGGGCGGTTTAGTCCGCTGCCAGCTGCCCACTCAACGCCGCGGGCAGTGGGCGAGCAGGATTTCTACCGCGTCCGGGCGGCGTTTGAGCGCGAGTTGATAGAACAGAGCCTGGCCGCGCATAACGGCAACGTGATTGAAGCGGCCAAGCGATTGGGGCTGGGGCGGTCGACGTTGTACAAGAAGATGGTGGCATTGGGGATTGGCGGGAATTAACGCAGATCGGCTCCCCTCGCCCGCTTGCGGGAGAGGGGCTGGGGGTGAGGGCCGGGGGAAAACGCTGATCCAGTTCTTACATGGCATCTACGTTGAGCCTGCCCCTCACCCCAACCCTCTCCCCGCAGGGGCGAGGGAGCTGATCGTGGATGCTACAGGTACGCATATCGGCTCCCCTCGCCCGCCTGCGGGAGAGGGGCTGGGGGTGAGGGCCGGGGCAAACGCTGATTCAGTTCCTACACGGCATCTACGTTGAGCCTGCCCCTCACCCCAACCCTCTCCCCGGAGGGGCGAGGGAGCTGGTCGTGGATGCTACAGGTACGCAGAACGGCTCCCCTCTCCCGCTTGCGGGAGAGGGGCTGGGGGTGAGGGCCGGGGAAAACGCTGATCCAGTTCTTACACGGCATCTACGTTGAGCCTGCCCCTCACCCCAACCCTCTCCCCGCAGGGGCGAGGGAGCTGGTCGTGGATGCTACAGGTACGCAGAACGGCTCCCCTCTCCCGCCTGCGGGAGAGGGGCTGGGGGTGAGTGCCGAGGCAAACGCTGATTCAGTTCCTACACGGCATCTACGTTGAGCCTGCCCCTCACCCCAACCCTCTCCCCGGAGGGGCGAGGGAGCTGATCGTGGATGCTACAGGTACGCAGAACGGCTCCCCTCTCCCGCCTGCGGGAGAGGGGCTGGGGGTGAGGGCCGGGGAGAACGCTGATCCAGTTCTTACACGGCATCTACGTTGAGCCTGCCCCTCACCCCAACCCTCTCCCCGGAGGGGCGAGGGAGCTGGTCGTGGATGCTACAGGTACGCAGAACGGCTCCCCTCTCCCGCCTGCGGGAGAGGGGCTGGGGGTGAGGGCCGGGGAAAACGCTGATCCAGTTCTTACACGGCATCTACGTTGAGCCTGCCCCTCACCCCAACCCTCTCCCCGGAGGGGCGAGGGAGCTGATCGTGGATGCTACAGGTACGCATATCGGCTCCCCTCGCCCGCCTGCGGGAGAGGGGCTGGGGGTGAGGGCCGGGGCAAACGCTGATCCAGTTCTTACACGGCATCTACGTTGAGCCTGCCCCTCACCCCAACCCTCTCCCCGGAGGGGCGAGGGAGCTGGTCGTGGATGCTACAGGTACGCAGAACGGCTCCCCTCTCCCGCCTGCGGGAGAGGGGCTGGGGGTGAGGGCCGGGGAAAACGCTGATCCAGTTCTTACACGGCATCTACGTTGAGCCTGCCCCTCACCCCAACCCTCTCCCCGGAGGGGCGAGGGAGCTGATCGTGGATGCTACAGGTACGCATATCGGCTCCCCTCGCCCGCCTGCGGGAGAGGGGCTGGGGGTGAGGGCCGGGGCAAACGCTGATCCAGTTCTTACACGGCATCTACGTTGAGCCTGCCCCTCACCCCAACCCTCTCCCCGGAGGGGCGAGGGAGCTGATCGAGTCCGACCTGCCCCGTCAAACCTTCAACAACCGATCGCGCAATTTCTGGATTTCGTCGCGCATCTGCGCTGCCGCTTCGAATTCCAGATCCCGGGCCAGTTGGTACATCTTCTCTTCCAACTGACGAATGCGTTTGTTGATTTCACTCGGCGAGCGCAGTTCGGCTTCATACCGCGCGCTTTCTTCGGCCGCCTTGGCCATGCCTTTGCGTTTGTTGCTGCGCGAACCTGGCACCACGGCGCCTTCGAGGATGTCTTGCACGTCCTTCTTCACGCCCTTCGGGGTGATGCCATTGGCCAGGTTGAAGGCGATCTGCTTGTCCCGGCGTCGTTCGGTTTCGCCGATGGCGCGTTCCATGGAGCCGGTCATGCGGTCGGCGTAAAGAATGGCGCGGCCGTTGAGGTTACGCGCGGCGCGGCCGATGGTTTGGATCAGCGAGCGCTCGGAGCGCAGGAAGCCTTCTTTGTCGGCGTCCAGAATCGCCACCAGCGACACCTCGGGCATGTCCAACCCTTCACGCAGCAGGTTGATGCCCACCAGCACGTCAAACGCACCAATGCGCAGGTCGCGGATGATTTCCACGCGCTCCACAGTGTCGATGTCCGAGTGCAGGTAACGCACCCGCACGCCGTGGTCGGAGAGGTAGTCGGTGAGGTCTTCGGCCATGCGTTTGGTCAGGGTGGTGACCAGCACGCGCTCGTCGATGGCGCTGCGTTTTTTGATTTCCGAGAGCAGGTCGTCCACTTGGGTGGTGGCCGGGCGCACTTCGATTTGCGGGTCGACCAGGCCAGTCGGGCGCACTACCTGCTCGATCACGCGGCCGGCGTGCTCGGCTTCGTAAGGGCCGGGCGTAGCGGAAACGAAGATGGTCTGCGGGCTGATGGTTTCCCACTCGTCAAAGCGCATCGGTCGGTTGTCCAGCGCCGACGGCAGACGGAAACCGTATTCCACCAGGGTTTCCTTGCGCGAACGGTCGCCTTTGTACATGGCGCCTACTTGCGGCACGCTGACGTGGGACTCGTCGATCACCAGCAAGGCGTTGGCCGGCAGGTAGTCGAACAGGGTCGGCGGCGCCTCGCCTGAGCCACGACCGGAGAGGTAGCGCGAGTAGTTTTCGATGCCGTTGCAGTAGCCCAGCTCGATGATCATTTCGATATCGAAGCGGGTGCGCTGTTCCAGACGTTGCGCTTCCACCAGTTTGTTGTTGGCGCGCAGGTAGTCGAGCCGTTCTTTAAGCTCGACCTTGATGTTTTCCACGGCGCTCAGCAGGTTTTCCCGTGGCGTGACGTAGTGGCTTTTCGGGTAAAGGGTGTAGCGCGGCAGCTTGCGCAGCACCTCGCCGGTGAGCGGGTCGAACGAGGCGATGTTTTCGATTTCTTCGTCGAACAGCTCAACGCGAATGGCTTCCAGGTCCGATTCTGCCGGGAAGATGTCGATCACATCGCCGCGCACGCGAAAGGTGGCGCGGGCGAAGTCGATGTCGTTGCGGGTGTATTGCAGGTCGGCCAGGCGGCGCAGCAGCTCGCGCTGGTCCATGCGGTCGCCACGGTCCAGGTGCAGGACCATTTTCAGGTACGACTGCGGATCACCCAGGCCATAAATGCACGACACGGTGGTGACGATGATGGCGTCCGAACGCTCCAGCAGCGCTTTAGTGGCGGACAGACGCATCTGCTCGATGTGGTCGTTGATCGAGGCGTCTTTCTCGATAAAGGTGTCCGAAGACGGCACATACGCTTCGGGCTGGTAGTAGTCGTAGTACGAGACGAAGTATTCGACCGAGTTGTTCGGGAAGAAGCTTTTGAATTCGCCGTACAACTGCGCGGCCAGGGTTTTATTCGGCGCCAGCACCAGTGTCGGGCGCTGCACCTGGGAAATGACGTTGGCGATGCTGAAGGTCTTGCCGGAGCCCGTTACGCCCAGCAGCGTTTGATGGGAAAGCCCGGCTTCCAGGCCTTCCACCATTTGTCGAATCGCTTCTGGCTGATCGCCAGCCGGTTGAAAACGGGTCACTAATTGAAACTGCGACATTACCTACCTCGACAAAAGGCTGTGACGCAGCGAAAAACCCTACGTCATACCTGGCGAAATGCGTGTGACGTTATCGCCCCACGCAACCTTGGTCGCTATACTAGCGGCCCACTTGCGCAACCCCTAACACCGGGGTTGTTTTGGTTTACCACCCTCTTCTTCGAGCTCCCGCATCATGAGTTTGTTCTCTGCCGTCGAAATGGCTCCGCGTGACCCTATCCTTGGTCTCAATGAAGCATTCAACGCCGACACCCGCACCACCAAGGTAAACCTTGGCGTGGGTGTGTACTGCAACGAAGAGGGCCGCATTCCGTTGTTGCGCGCCGTGGCCCAGGCTGAACAGGCGCGTATTGCGGCACACGCACCGCGCGGCTACCTGCCGATCGAAGGCATCGCTGCCTACGACCAGGCGGTGCAAACCCTGATTTTTGGCGCCGATTCGGCGCTGCTTGCCGAAGGCCGTGTGGTCACCACTCAAGCCTTGGGCGGCACCGGTGCGCTGAAAATCGGCGCTGACTTCATCAAGCGTTTGCTGCCAAACGCCGTGGTCGCCATCAGCGACCCAAGCTGGGAAAACCACCGCGCGCTGTTCGAATCCGCTGGTTTCCCCGTGCAGAACTACCGCTACTACGACGCCAGCACCCATGGCGTGAACCGTGCCGGTCTGCTCGAAGACCTCAAAGCCCTGCCCGCCCGTTCCGTGGTGGTGCTGCACGCCTGCTGCCACAACCCGACCGGTGTTGACCTGGGCACTGACGATTGGCTGAGCATTCTCGATGTGTTGAAAGAGCGCGAGCACGTGCCCTTCCTCGACATCGCTTACCAGGGTTTCGGCGATGGCATTGAAGAAGACGCCGCCGCCGTTCGCCTGTTCGCTAAATCGGGGCTGACCTTCTTCGTTTCAAGCTCGTTCTCCAAATCGTTCTCGCTGTACGGCGAGCGCGTGGGTGCGTTGTCGATCGTTACCGAGTCGAAAGAACAAGCCGCCAAGGTGCTGTCGCAGGTTAAACGTGTGATCCGCACCAACTACTCCAACCCGCCAACCCACGGCGCCACCGTGGTCGCTTCCGTGCTCAACAGCCCGGAACTGCGCGCGTTTTGGGAAGAAGAACTGGGCGAAATGCGCAGCCGTATTCGCGACATGCGCGTGGCGATGGTCGAGCAACTGGCCGCCCTGGGCGCCAAGCGCGACTTCAGCTTCGTGGCGCAGCAACGCGGCATGTTCAGCTACTCCGGCCTCACCGCCGACCAGGTTGAACGCCTAAAAAGCGAATTCGGCATTTATGCCGTGAGCACCGGCCGCATTTGCGTGGCAGCGTTGAACAAAAGCAACCTGAACGCCGTGACCCAGGCCATCGCCGCCGTCCTCTGAAAAACCACCAAGGGAAGCTCGTGCAGGCTTGACTTCCCTTTTTGAATCAGTAGGATACGCACCGTTGCCGCAAGGCAGCTGTTCCGCGATAGCTCAGTTGGTAGAGCAAATGACTGTTAATCATTGGGTCCCTGGTTCGAGTCCAGGTCGTGGAGCCAAATTCAAAGCCTCGGTTTAACCGGGGCTTTTTTATGGGTGGTACAAAAGATCAAAAGCATCGCGGCTAAAGCCGCTCCCACAGTAAAAGCACGCTCCTGTGGGAGCGGCTTCAGCCGCGATGCTCTAAGCGACGCCGCAAGCGATACACCCGCTCATCCAGCCGGCTTAACCCACGCTGCAAAAACTTCCAGTTCTCTTCGGCCTGCAAGCCGTTTTCGATGTGCAGCAGCTGCGGTTGCCAATCGCCAAGCAAATTCAGCACCTCTTCATCCGGCACCGAAAACGGCGGGCCGTCCATTTGGCTTTGTTCGTAGTCGAGGCTAACGAGCAGTCCCTGGCAGCCACTCGGCACGATGCGGGTCAGGTGCTGCGCATAGGCTTCGCGCATAGCCGCTGGGAAGGCGATCAAGGCGGCGCGGTCGTACAGGGCGGTGCAGTCGCGCACGTCGTCGGCGGTCAGGGCGAAGATGTCCCCGCACCAGAGTTCGACGTAGCCGGCCTGATACATACGAAACGCGCCCTGCTCGCGCACTTGCGGTTGCAGCTGCTGCTCGCTGAAGAAGTCTTGCACCGCCTGCTCGACCAGTTCCACGCCGAGTACCCGCAAGCCCTGCCCCGCCAGCCACATCAGGTCCAGACTTTTGCCACACAGCGGCACCAACACCTGCGCGCCCGCCGCTACGTTCAGTTGCGGCCAGTACTGCTGCAAGTACGGGTTGGCGGTGGCGGCGTGGAAGCCGATCTGGTTGTTTTGCCAGCGTCGTAGCCAGAAGTCGGGCTGCATGGATTGCCTCGCTTTTTCGATCAAAGTGCTCGAAATTTTATACTGGTTTTCGATAGATCCAAGCTCGAAGATGCGCCCATGTTTATCGAGGACTCAACCATGTCGTTGCCCAGTCTGTTTATCTCCCACGGCTCGCCCATGCTCGCGCTGGAGCCCGGCGCCAGCGGGCCGGCGTTGGCACGGCTGGCGGCTGAGTTGCCACGCCCGAAGGCGATTCTGGTGGTGTCGGCGCACTGGGAAACCAATCAGTTGCTGGTTAATAGCAATCCACAACCGGACACCTGGCACGACTTCGGCGGCTTCCCGCCAGAGCTCTACGCCGTGCAATACCCGGCACCCGGCGCGCCCGATGTGGCCAAAGCCGCGCTGAATTTATTGCTGGCCGCCGACCTGCCGGCCCAGCTGGATGCCACCCGCGTTTTCGACCACGGCGTGTGGGTGCCGCTGTTGTTGATGTACCCCAACGCCGATATTCCGGTGGCGCAGGTTTCCATCCCTACCCGCCTCGGCCCAGCGTTTCAGCACAAGGTCGGCCGCGCGCTGGCGAGTTTGCGCGAGCAAGGCGTGTTGCTGATTGGCTCGGGGAGCATCACCCATAATCTGGGCGAGCTGAATTGGCGTGCGGGCCCGGAGGTGATCGAGCCGTGGGCCAAGGCGTTCCGTGACTGGATGGTGGAGCGCCTCGCTGCGGATGACGAAGCGGCGTTGCTGGATTACCGCAGCCAGGCGCCGTTTGCGGTGCGCAGTCATCCACGCGACGAGCACTTGCTGCCGCTGTATTTCGCCCGTGGCGCGGGCGGTGCGTTCGGCATTGCGCACCAGGGCTTTACCCTCGGCGCGCTGGGTATGGACATCTACCGCTTCGACTAATCGCCCAGCCATAAAAAAGGTGCGCTCGTGGCGCACCTGGGGGTGAAGCGAACAGCTCTATGGGAAACGCACCCTCGCTTGTGACGGGGGCGCGGTTGGCGGGCGAACCCGCGAACATCACAGCGGCGTCAGCAACTCGCCGCGCTCAGCAAAGGCCTGCAAGTTGGCCAGCACCAACTCTTCCATCTGCAAACGGGTTTCTTCGGTGGCGCTGCCAACATGGGGCAGCAACATGACGTTATCCATCTCCAGCAACGCCGCCGGCACCTTGGGCTCGGCTTCGAACACGTCCAGCCCTGCCCCGCCCAGCGTGCCGTTTTGCAACGCCGTCACCAGCGCCTGCTCGTCGATCACTGAACCGCGGGCGACGTTGATGACGATGCCTTTCGGCCCCAACGCCTCCAGCACCTGTGCGTTGACGATATGGTGCGTCGCCGCCCCGCCTACGCAGGTGAGCACCAGAAAGTCGGCCCAGCGCGCCAACTCCACCAAGCTGGCTTCGTAGGTGTAGGGGCTGTCTTTGAGTGGCGAGCGGTTGTGGTAGCGCACGTCCATGTCGAACCCGCTGGCGCGCTTGACCACCACTTGGCCAATGCGCCCCAAGCCGACAATGCCCAGGCGCTTGCCGCTCACCCGACGGGCCAAGGGGAAGTTGCCCTTCAGCCAACCGCCGGCGCGCACGAAGCGCTCGGACGCGGCGAGTTTGCGCGAGGTGTCGATCATCAGGCCCATGGCCAAATCGGCCACGCAATCGTTGAGCACATCCGGCGTGGTGCTGATGGCGATGCCACGGTCGCGGGCGGCGTCGACGGCAATCGAGTCGTAGCCAACGCCAAAGCTGCAGATGGCTTTCAGGTTGGGCAAGGCGGCAAGTTGCTCAGCGGAGCAGCCGAAGCGGGCCGAAGTGGCGAGCAGTTCGAAGTCGTCGCCGTGGCTTTGCAGAAACGCCTTGGGGTCGGGTTGTTGCCACAGCGCGGTGACGTCGAAGCGCTCGGCGAGGTTGTGCTGGAAACGCTCGGTCAGTGGGCCGACCTGGAGAACCTTTGGGGTGGTCATGCGTGGCTCCGGTGTTTGCAGGAATCGCGGCTAAAGCCGCTCCTACAAGAGACATGAACTCTGTGGGAGAGGCTTTAGCCTCGATGCTCTTAAGGCGCCGGCCTCAAGTAATCGGCGCCGGGTTGAACAGGGTAATGTCGTTGTGCAGTTTGTGCTGCTCGGCCCAGGTTTTTTTCTTGCCGCTGGCGACATCCAGGTAGTAGTGGAACAACTCCCAGCCCAGTTCTTCGATGCTGGCACGGCCCGTGGCGATGCGACCGGCGTCGATGTCGATGAGGTCGGGCCAGCGCTGGGCCAGCTCGGTGCGGGTCGACACTTTTACCACCGGCGCCATGGCCAAGCCGTACGGCGTGCCGCGGCCGGTGGTGAACACGTGAAGGTTCATGCCGGCGGCCAATTGCAGCGTGCCGCAGACGAAGTCACTGGCGGGCGTCGCGCAAAAGATCAGGCCTTTTTTCTCGACGCGCTCGCCTGGGCCAAGCACGCCGTTGATGGCGCTGTTGCCGGATTTGACGATGGAGCCCAAGGACTTCTCAACGATGTTCGACAGCCCGCCTTTCTTGTTGCCCGGCGTGGTGTTGGCGCTGCGGTCGGCCTCGCCTTTGGCCAGGTAGCGGTCGTACCAGTCCATTTCGCGCACCAGTTCTTGCGCCACTTCCTTGGTTTGCGCCCGCGAGGTGAGCAGGTAGATGGCGTCGCGCACTTCGGTGACTTCCGAGAACATTACCGTAGCGCCGGCACGCAGCAGCAGGTCGCTGGCGTAGCCCAACGCGGGGTTGGCGGTGATGCCGGAAAAGGCGTCGCTGCCGCCGCATTGCATGCCCAGAATCAGCTCGGAGGCCGGCACGGTTTCGCGGCGGCGCTGGTCGAGCTTTTTCAGGCGCACTTCGGCCAGGTCCATGATCTGTTCGATCATTTCGGTGAAGCCGTGGCTGGAGTCCTGCAGGCGGTAGAGCCACGGTTCGCTGAGGTCTACCGATGGGTCGTTTTCCTGCATCACCTGCCCGGCTTGCAGCTTTTCACAGCCCAGGCTGATCACCAGTGCTTCGCCGCCCAGGTTGGGGTTGCGCGCCAGGTTGCGCACGGTGCGAATCGGGATGTACGCGTCGGTGGCGGTAATGGCCACGCCGCAGCCGTAGCTGTGGGTCAGCGCCACCACGTCGTCGACGTTCGGGTACTTGGGCAGCAACTCGTCCTTGATGCGTTTCACCGCATGGTCGAGCACGCCGGTGACGCACTGCACAGTGGTGGTGATGCCCAGAATGTTGCGCGTGCCCACGGTGCCGTCGGCGTTGCGGTAGCCCTCGAAGGTGTAGCCCTCGAGCGGCGCCGCCTGCGCCGGCACTTCGGTGGACAGCGGCAAGCTGTCCAGTGGCGGCGCGGTCGGCATGCGCAGTTGGTCTTCCTGCACCCAACTGCCACGGGGAATCGGCTTCAAGGCGTAACCGATGGTTTGCCCGTAGCGAATGATGCGCCCGCCTTCGGGAATATCTTCAAGGGTGATTTTGTGGCTTTGCGGCACGCGCTCAAGGGTGGTCAGGCCATCGGCGAAGGTGGTGCCGGCTGGCACCCCTTGGTCGTTGACGACGATCACCACGTTATCCAGCTCGTGCAAACGGATGTAGCGCGGCGAGTCGGAATGTTCAATTAACTGCATGACACTCGCTCCTCAGGAGTGGGCTGGTGTGAAGTCTGCGCTGCGTTGAGCGCCGCCGCTGGTAGGCGGCTCTTTGAGTTCAACGCGCTGAATCTTGCCAACGATAACCAAGTAGCTGAACACCGCCAGCACGGCGTTGGCACCGACGAACACCAGGGCCCATTTGAACGAGCCGGTGGCCGCGATGATGTAGCCGATGACGATAGGCGTGGTGATCGAGGCGATATTGCCAAAGGTGTTGAACAGGCCACCCGACAAGCCGGCAATCTGTTTTGGCGAGGTGTCGGCCACCACGGCCCAACCCAATGCGCCGATGCCTTTGCCAAAGAACGCCAGGGTCATAAACCCTACCACCATCCAGTCAGCATCGACGTAGTTGCAGAACACCATGGTGGTCGACAAGGTCAGGCCGCAGACGATGGGCAGCTTACGGGCGAAGGTCAGCGAATGGCCTTTGCGCAACAGGTAGTCGGAGATCAAACCGCCGAGCACGCCACCGATAAAACCGCAGATGGCCGGCAGGCTGGCGATAAAGCCGGCTTTGAGAATGGTCATGCCGCGTTCCTGCACCAGGTACACCGGGAACCAGGTGAGGAAGAAGTAGGTAATGGCGTTGATGCAGTACTGGCTCAGGTATACGCCGAGCAACATGCGGTTGGTCAGCAGCTGGCGAATGTAGTCCCAGCGAGGGCCGTCGTTTTTGCGGGTTTGGTCCATGTCGACCAGGCCGCCGTTGCTTTCGATGTGATCGATTTCCGCCTGGTTGATGCGCGGGTGTTCCTTGGGGTTGTAGATGGTCTTCATCCAGATGCCGGAGAAGATGATGCCCAGCACGCCCATGACCACGAACACATGCTCCCAGCCCATGGCGTGCACGATCCAGCCCATGATCGGAGCGAACAGCGCGGTGGCGAAATACTGCGCCGAGTTGAAAATTGCCGAGGCCGTGCCGCGTTCTGCAGTGGGAAACCAGGCCGCCACAATGCGCGCGTTACCGGGGAACGACGGCGCTTCGGCAAAGCCGACCATAAAGCGCAGCACGAACAACGTGGTGATTGCCCAGGCCACCGGCAAACCGCCGACGAAGCCTTGCAGCAAGGTGAACAACGACCAGATGAAGATGCCGGCCGCGTAGACTTTTTTCGAGCCGAAACGGTCGAGCAACCAGCCACCCGGAATCTGCCCGAGCACATAGGCCCAGCCAAAAGCCGAGAAGATAAAACCGAGGGTGACGGCGTCAATGCCGAGGTCTTTCTGCAAGCTGGAGCCGGCGATGGAAATAGTCGCGCGGTCGGCATAGTTGATGGTGGTGACCAGAAACAGCATCAGCAGAATCAGGTAACGCACGCGAGTCGGTTTGGTGTCATGCATGGCAAGTTGCTCCCACGTTTTTTTGTTTTCGAGCGAGGCGCGCAATCAGCGCACCAGGCAAGGTCGCTTGTTATCGAAGGTCCAGTTGGGAATCAGGAACTGCATGGCCACGGCATCGTCGCGGGCGTTCAAGCCCATGCCCTGATACAGCTCGTTGGCTTTGGCCAGCGCGTCCCAATCCAGCTCGACACCCAGGCCCGGCGTCTTCGGCACCTGCACCAGACCGCCTTCGATTTTCAGCGGGTTGCGGGTCAGGTGCTGGCCGTCCTGCCAGATCCAGTGGGTGTCGATGGCAGTGACTTTGCCCGGCGCGGCGGCGGCCACGTGGGTAAACATCGCCAGGGAAATATCGAAGTGGTTGTTGGAGTGCGAACCCCAGGTCAGGCCCCAGTCGTTGCACATCTGGGCGACGCGCACGGAACCTTGCATGGTCCAGAAATGCGGGTCGGCCAGCGGGATGTCGACCGATTGCAATTGAATGCAGTGGCCCATCTGGCGCCAGTCAGTGGCGATCATATTGGTGGCGGTGAGCAGGCCGGTTTCGCGGCGGAACTCGGCCATTACTTCACGACCGGAGAAACCGTTTTCGGCGCCGCACGGGTCTTCGGCATAGGCCAGCACGCCGTGCAGGTCACGGCACAGGCTGACCGCTTCTTTCAGCGACCAGCCGCCGTTGGGGTCCAGGGTGATGCGAGCATCGGGAAAGCGCTCGGCCAGGGCACGGATCGCTTCCACTTCGGCCGCGCCGGTTTGCACGCCGCCTTTGAGTTTGAAGTCATTGAAGCCATAGCGCGCATGGGCGGCTTCGGCTTGGCGCACGATGCTTTCGGGGTCGAGCGCGGTCTGGTTGCGCACGCGAAACCAGGCGTCGTCGGCGTCGTCTTCGCTGCGGTAGCCGAGGTCGGTTTTGTTGCGGTCGGCGATGTAGAACAAATAGCCGAGCATTTCCACCGCGTCGCGCTGCTGGCCTTCGCCAAGCAGTGCGGCAACAGGCACGCCGAGGAACTGGCCGAGCAGGTCGAGCAGTGCCGACTCCAGTGCGGTAACGGCGTGAATGGTGATGCGCAGGTCGAAGGTCTGCAGGCCGCGGCCGCCGCTGTCGCGGTCCGCGAAGGTCTGGCGAACCTGATTGAGTAAACCGTTGAAGTTGCCGATGGACTGCCCCAGCAACAGGCTGCGGGCATCTTCCAGGGTCTGGCGAATGCGTTCGCCGCCCGGCACTTCGCCAACGCCAACATGGCCAGCGCTGTCTTTGAGAATGAGGATGTTGCGGGTAAAGAACGGACCGTGGGCGCCGCTCAGGTTGAGCAGCATGCTGTCGTGGCCGGCAACCGGAACCACTTGCAGCTCGGTAATTACGGGCGCGCTGGCGATTGCCTGCGCTGGGCTTGCTGTGCTCATAACCGTTTCCCTATTTATTTTTATGCGGGGACTGGCTGAATTTCGTGTGTATCGGGCGAACGCGTCGCCTGGTTCGCGAGCGAGCTCGCTCCTACAAAAGACGGAGCAGCAGGCGCTGCCCCGTCTTCGGGGTTAGCCGATGTAGGTGGTTTTAACGGTGGTGTAGAACTCGGCCGCGTAGCGACCTTGCTCGCGCGAACCGTAGGACGAGCCTTTACGGCCGCCGAACGGCACGTGGTAGTCCACGCCAGCGGTAGGCAGGTTGATCATCACCATGCCGGCCTGGGCGTGACGCTTGAAGTGGTTGGCATACTTCAGCGAGGTGGTGGCGATACCGGCCGACAAACCGAATTCGGTGTCGTTGGCCATCGCCAGTGCTGCTTCGTAATCCGCCACTTTCACCACGTTGGCCACCGGGCCAAAGATTTCCTCGCGGCTGATGCGCATCTCGGCCGAGCTGTCGGCAAACAGCGTTGGCGCCAGGAAGTAACCTTCGGTGTCGCAGGTCACCAAGCCGCCGCCAGTCACCAGACGGGCGCCCTCTTCCTGACCGATGCCGATGTACTTCATGTCCTGGTCGAGCTGGGCCTGGGAAACCACCGGGCCGATGTCGGTGCCGGCTTTCAAGGCGTGACCGACTTTGATCGACTTCATGCGCTCAGCCATGGCTTCGACAAATTTGTCGTGAATGCCGGCGGTAACGATCAAGCGGCTCGAAGCGGTGCAACGTTGGCCAGTGGAATAGAAGGCGCTTTGAACCGCCAGCTCCACCGCCACTTTGAGGTCGGCGTCGTCGAGGATGATTTGCGGGTTTTTGCCGCCCATCTCCAGCTGCACTTTGGCGCCACGGGCCACGCACTGAGCGGCAATGTTACGACCCACGCCCACGGAACCTGTGAAGCTGATGCCGTCCACTTTGCTGTTCTGCACGATGGTTTCACCGACCACACGGCCTGCGCCCATCACCAGGTTGAACACGCCAGCCGGGAAGCCGGCGCGGGAAATGATTTCGGCAATCGCCCAGGCGCAGCCCGGAACCAGATCAGCCGGTTTCACCACCACGCAGTTGCCATAGGCCAATGCCGGTGCCACTTTCCAGGCCGGAATGGCGATGGGGAAGTTCCACGGGGTGATCAGACCGACCACGCCCAGCGGCTCGCGGGTGACTTCTACCGATACGCCGGGGCGTACCGAGGCCAGCACTTCGCCGGCCTGACGCAGGCATTCGCCGGCGAAGAATTTGAAGATGTTGCCAGCACGGGTCACTTCGCCGATGGCTTCGGGCAGGGTTTTGCCCTCTTCACGGGCCAACAACGTGCCGAGCTCTTCACGACGGGCAAGAATTTCGCTGCCGACTTTATCCAGCGAATCGCTGCGCGCTTGGATGCCGGAGATCGACCAGGCCGGGAACGCGGCGCGGGCCGCTTCGATGGCTTCGTTTACCTGGGCGGCGTCGGCCTGGGCGTATTCGCCGATGACATCGGCAAGGTCAGACGGGTTGACGTTTTTCGAGTAGCTGGCACCGGCCACCCATTGGCCGCCGATGTAGTTGTCGAAACGCTGTTGTTGATTGGCCACGAGGAAAGCCTCCTTTAAAGAAACGGCAGCCGCTGAAGAGCGGCTGGCTGTTTTTGAACCCGACTTATTGCGGGCCTTGGGCGTGGATCAGAGCGGCGAGTTGTTCGTACTCGTCTTTGCTCAGGTCGGTCAGCGGAGCGCGAACCGGGCCGGCGTCGTAGCCGGAAATCTTGGCACCGGCTTTAACGATACTCACGGCATAACCGGCGCGCTTGTTGCGGATGTCGAGGTACGGCAGGAAGAAATCGTCGATGATTTTGCCGACGGTTTCGTGATCGTCACGGGCGATGGCATGGTAGAAATCCATGGCCGTTTTCGGGATGAAGTTGAACACCGCCGAGGAATAAACCGGTACGCCCAGTGCTTTATAAGCAGCGGCATACACTTCTGCGGTTGGCAGGCCACCGAGGTAGCTGAAACGGTCACCGAGGCGACGACGGATCGAGACCATCAGTTCGATGTCGCCCAGGCCGTCTTTGTAGCCGATCAGGTTCGGGCAACGCTCGGCCAGTTGTTCCAGCAGCGCTGGCGTCAGGCGGCAGACGTTACGGTTGTAAACCACCACGCCAATTTTTACCGACTTGCACACTTGCTCAACGTGCAGTGCCACGCCGTCTTGGCTGGCTTCGGTCAGGTAGTGCGGCAGCAACAGCAGACCTTTGGCGCCCAGGCGCTCAGCTTCTTGCGCCATCTCGATGGCTTGGCGAGTCGGACCACCGACGCCAGCCAGAATCGGCACGCTGCCGGCGCAGGTGTCTACGGCGGTTTTGATAACGGAGGAATATTCGCGGTTGGTCAGCGAGAAGAACTCGCCGGTACCACCTGCTGCGAACAAGGCCGACGCACCGTATGGCCCCAGCCATTCCAGGCGACGGATATAGGATTCGGGGTTGAAATCGCCAGCCGCGTCGAAGTCAGTCACTGGGAAAGACAGCAGGCCGGAAGAGAGGATGGACTTCAGTTCTTGTGGATTCATTATTCGAACACCCTGTAAAGCGCGTAGTGGATTAAGGCGTGGCAGACCGATTGCCCTGATGCAAAACGAAAACAACGGGATCAATCGCAAACGCAGAGTTACGTTATCGTACAACTGTTGAGA
Organism: Pseudomonas sp. AC136; assembly: GCF_979258585.1. Classification (NCBI taxonomy): domain Bacteria; kingdom Pseudomonadati; phylum Pseudomonadota; class Gammaproteobacteria; order Pseudomonadales; family Pseudomonadaceae; genus Pseudomonas; species Pseudomonas sp. AC136. The sequence continues at coordinate 324,706 of NZ_OZ409865.1, read as the reverse complement.
CTGTCATCCTCTTTTCTTAGCCGCTCATCTACGACTATAGGCGTACTGGAGTAGGAAACGTTCGCTGCCTTAGCCTAGAAAGGCGAGCCCGACTCGGCTATAGCCATTGAGCTAGAAGGGTTACTAGCAAAGGCGCGTGACTCGTCGGTCGCTTTTCCCGATGAGCGTTTATGTAGTCTAACGAGCAACCGAGGTGAGGAATTTTCTACCTAAGTCGCGTTGACAAACTTTACGGGGGCTGTTGATAATCGAGCCCAAGTCATACGACAACCGATAACAGCGCACCTCCCCTGGGTCTGTTATCCGAACGAACAAACCCATAAAAACAAACACAAGAATTTCAGGGACCAGTCATGACCACTCCAACTCCCTTCAATCGCCTTCTACTCACCGGTGCCGCTGGCGGCCTGGGCAAAGTGCTGCGCGAAACCCTGCGTCCTTACACCAAGGTGCTGCGCCTCTCCGACATCGCCGACATGGCCCCGGCCGCTGGCGAGCATGAAGAAGTGCAGCGCTGCGACCTCGCCGACAAACAAGCGGTGCACGATCTGGTTGAAGGCGTCGATGCCATTCTGCATTTCGGCGGTGTGTCGGTTGAGCGCCCGTTCGAAGAAATTGTCGGCCCGAACATCTGCGGCGTGTTCCACATTTATGAAGCGGCTCGCCGCCATGGCGTAAAGCGCGTGATCTTCGCCAGTTCGAACCACGTGATCGGTTTCTACAAGCAAGACGAAAAACTCGACGCCCTCTCCCCTCGCCGCCCAGACAGCTACTACGGTTTGTCCAAATCTTACGGCGAAGACATGGCCAGCTTTTACTTCGACCGCTACGGCATCGAGACCGTGAGCATTCGCATCGGCTCCTCATTCCCGGAACCGCAAAACCGCCGAATGATGCACACCTGGCTGAGCTTCAACGACCTCACGCAACTGCTTGAGCGCGCGCTGTACACGCCTAACGTCGGCCACACCGTGGTCTACGGCGCCTCGGCCAACGCCACGCAATGGTGGGACAACCGCCTGGCCAGTCACTTGGGCTTTGAGCCCAAAGACAGCTCGGAAGTATTCCGCGCCAAAGTCGAGGCCCAGCCCATGCCGGCCGCCGATGACCCAGCGATGGTTTACCAAGGCGGTGCGTTCGTAGCGGCTGGCCCATTCGGCGACGACTGAGCCGCCCTGCTCTACCGCTGTAGCTGTTCTCATAAAAACAACACAAGAGAATGCGCTGTCATGGAAGCTGAACTGATTGTCGACGCCCGCAATGCCACCGGCGAAAGCCCGGTGTGGAGCGTGGCCGAACAAGCCCTGTACTGGGTGGATATTCCCGCCCAGCGCCTGCATCGCTGGACTGCCAGTGATGGCCAGAGCACCAGTTGGCAAACGCCGGAAATGCTCGCCTGTATTGCCCGTCATGTGGACGGCACCTGGATTGCCGGCATGCAAAGCGGCCTGTTTCGCCTGAGCGCCAAAGACAACGGCAGCCTCGCCAGCAGCCCGCTCGCGGCGGTCAAACACGCCCACGCCGATATGCGCTTCAACGACGGCCGCTGCGACCGTCAAGGCCGCTTCTGGGCCGGCACCATGTTGCTCGACATGGCCGCCGGTTCACCGGTCGGCGCCTTGTATCGCTACAGCGCCGAGCAAACCGAACCGCTGACCGCGCAACTCACCGATTTCATCGTGCCCAACGGCCTGGGCTTTAGCCCGGATGGCCGCACCATGTACCTCTCCGATTCGCACCCCAGCGCGCAGAAAATCTGGGCCTTCGATTACGACATCGACAGCGGCACGCCGCATAACCGTCGCCTGTTCGTCGACATGAACCATCACCTGGGCCGCCCCGATGGCGCTGCCGTAGACGCCGACGGCTGCTACTGGATTTGCGGCAATGATGCCGGCCTGGTGCACCGCTTCACCCCCGAGGGCAAGCTCGATCGTTCCCTCGCTGTACCGGTGAAAAAACCGGCCATGTGCGCCTTTGGCGGCGCCGGGCTGGACACCTTGTTCGTCACCTCCATCCGCCCCGGCGGCGACCTCAGCGACCAGCCGTTGGCTGGTGGCGTGTTCGCCCTGCAGCCCGGAGTAAAAGGCCTGGAGGAACCGTTGTTCGCCTGCTGAACAACACCCTGCGTCCCGATAACAAAGCGTCACCCAAGCCACCCGCAAACAAAAACAAAACCGGAGCTTTACGATGAACTTCAAACGTACCTTGCTGACCGCCGCCCTGCCCCTGGTGTTTTGCCTGTCCAGCAGCGCCCACGCCCTGAACATCAAATTCGCTGAGGTGCACCCCACCGGTTACCCGCCTGTCGTGGCTGAGCAAGCCATGGGCAAAAAGCTCGAAGAACAATCGGGTGGCGAAATCACCTTCAAAATGTTCGCAGGCGGTGTGCTGGGATCGGAAAAAGAAGTGGTTGAACAGGTGCAGCTCGGCGCCATTCAGATGACCCGTGTAAGCCTGGGCATCGTCGGCCCGGTCGTGCCGGATGTGAACGTATTCAACATGCCGTTTATCTTCCGCGACCAGGCGCACATGCGCGCCGTGATCGATGGCCCGGTTGGCCAGGAGATTCTCGACAAGATCACCAACTCCGACTTCAACCTGGTGGCCCTGGCGTGGATGGATGGCGGCACCCGCAACCTCTACACCAAGAAGCCAGTACGCAAGATGGCGGACCTCAAAGGCATGAAAATCCGCGTACAAGGCAACCCGCTGTTTATCGACACCATCAACGCCATGGGCGGTAATGGCATTGCCATGGCCACCGGTGAAATCTTCACCGCCCTGCAAACCGGCGTGATCGACGGCGCAGAAAACAACCCGCCAACCATGCTTGAACACAACCACTACCAGAACGCCAAGTTCTACACCCTCACTGGCCACTTGATTCTGCCGGAGCCGGTAGTGATCTCGAAAACCACCTGGGAAAAGCTCTCCCCCGAGCAGCAAGCCCTGGTGAAAAAACTGGCCCGCGAAGCGCAGTTTGAAGAACGCAAACTGTGGGATGAAAAATCCGCCAGCAGCGAAGCCAAACTTAAAGCGGCCGGCGTGGAATTCATCACCCTGACCGACGCCGAGAAGAAAGAGTTCGTCGACGCCACCGCGCCAGTCCGTGCGCAATACGGCGCGCCGTACGCCGAGCTCATCAAACGCATCGAAGCCGTTAAATAATCGCGTCCATCCGCAATCCCTGTAGGAGCGGCTTCAGCCGCGATGCTCTTGACCTCAACAGCATCGCGGCTGAAACCGCCCCCACGGTTACCGCAAACAGAAACACTCCCTCACCCTGACAACGCTGCTGGTGAAGTCCCATGAGAAACACGCTGTTGAGCATTAATGACCAGCTGTATCGACTCTGCATCGGCATTGCCGGGCTGTCGATTCTGGTCATGACTCTGATAATTCCCTGGGGCATCTTTGCCCGTTACGTGCTCGGCAGCGGTTCCAGCTGGCCTGAGCCCACGGCCATCTTGTTGATGGTGGTGTTTACCTTTTTCGGCGCCGCCGCCAGCTACCGCGCCGGTGCCCACATGGCTGTGAACATGGCCACCGACCGCATGCCTCCAGCTGCGCGTCAGGTGTTGTCGGTTGTGGTGCAGCTGCTGATGGCGCTGATCTGCGTCTTCATGATTACCAAAGGCGCCAAGCTGTGCGCCGGCACCTGGAACCAGTTTCTGGGTGAAATGCCCGCATTGCGCGTTGGCATCTCTTACCTGCCGATTCCAATTGGCGGCGTGATCACACTGATTTTTGTCTTGGAAAAACTCTTCCTGGGTGACCAGAGCAAGCGTCGCGTCATGAGCTATGACGTTGAAGAACCGATGGAGGCCAAATAATGGACGCGCTCATACTGCTCGGCAGTTTCGTTGTGCTGATCATGATCGGCATGCCGGTGGCGTACGCCCTGGGCCTGTCAGCGCTTATTGGCGCTTTCTGGATCGATATTCCGTTCGATGCCCTGATGATTCAGGTCGCAGGCGGCGTGAACAAATTCTCCCTGCTGGCCATTCCGTTCTTCGTACTGGCGGGCGCAATCATGGCCGAGGGCGGCATGTCCCGGCGCCTGGTGGCGTTGGCAGGCGTGTGCGTCGGCTTCGTGCGCGGCGGTCTGTCGTTGGTCAACATCATGGCCTCGACCTTCTTTGGCGCCATCTCTGGATCGTCGGTAGCGGACACCGCTTCGGTCGGTTCAGTGCTGATTCCAGAAATGGAAAAAGCCGGCTATCCGCGCGAATACTCCACTGCCGTAACCGTCAGCGGTTCGGTACAAGCGCTGCTCACTCCGCCCAGCCACAACTCGGTGCTCTACTCGCTGGCCGCCGGTGGTTCGGTATCCATTGCTTCGCTATTCATCGCCGGTATCGGTCCAGGCCTGCTGCTCAGCGCCGTGATGATGATTCTGTGCATGGTGTTCGCCCGTAAGCGCAACTACCCGAAAGGCGAAGTGATCCCGCTGCGCCAGGCCATTAAAATTGCCGTTGAAGCGCTGTGGGGCCTGATGGCCATGGTCATCATCCTCGGCGGCATTCTGTCGGGCGTGTTCACCGCGACCGAGTCCGCTGCCATTGCGGTGCTGTGGTCGTTCTTCGTGACCATGTTTATCTACCGCGACTACAAATGGCGTGACCTGCCGAAACTGATGCACCGCGCGGGCCGGACCATTTCCATTGTGATGATCCTGATCGGCTTCGCCGCCAGCTTCGGTTACATCCTCACGTTGATGGAAATCCCGACCAAGATCACCACCGCGTTCCTGACCCTGTCAGACAACCGCTACGTGATCCTTATGTGCATCAACGTGATGCTATTGATGCTCGGCACCGTCATGGACATGGCGCCGCTGATCCTGATCCTCACCCCAATTCTGCTGCCAGTGGTAACCGGTATCGGCGTCGACCCGGTGCACTTCGGCATGATCATGCTGGTGAACCTGGGGATCGGCTTGATTACGCCGCCGGTGGGCGCGGTGCTGTTTGTCGGGGCTGCGGTGGGCAAGGTCAGTATCGAATCCACCGTGAAGGCGCTGCTGCCTTTCTACGCTGCGCTGTTCGCTGTGTTGATCGCCGTGACTTACATTCCTGCTATCAGCCTCTGGCTGCCAAGCGTGGTGCTCTAACCCGAACGTACGTCCTGTAGGAGCGGCTTTAGCCGCGATGCTCTTGAACCTCAAAAGCTCGCGGCTAAAGCCGCTCCTACAGTGACCCTCGGTTCCAAATGGATCCTTTTGTTTTAAGCAGCATTGGCCGCCCCCGTTTTCTTAGGTGCGGCCTTTTTTATAAGGATGGTCATGCCTAGCTCCGCCCTCTTCCCCCGCCATATCGCCGTGCTGATTCTGGCCCTGCTGGCCAGCAGCTTCGCCGGCAACCACATCGCCGCGCGCATCGCGTTTGATCACGACACCGGTCTGTTGCTGGCGATTCTCTGTCGCTCGGGCGTGACCACGTTGGTGCTGGCCGGATTGGTGTGGTGGCGGCGTGATTCGTTGCAGCTGCCAGCCGGCACCTGGCCGTGGCAGTTGGCGTTGGGGCTGTTGATCGCCACTCAGAGCTTTTGTGTGTATTCGACCGTGGCGCGTATTCCGGTGGCGTTGGCGCTGTTGATCGTCAACATCGCGCCCATTCTGTTGGTGCTGCTCACTTGGGCGCTGGGCGGCGCACGGCCGACGCCACGGGCCATGTTGCTGATGGGCGTGATTCTGTTTGGCCTGGTATTCGCGCTGGATGTGCCTTCGCGGCTCAACGGCGTGGACGACGGTATCGAGTGGGTCGAAGGCGTGCTGTTCGGTATTGGCGCGGCCATGGTGTTTGCCGTGGCGCTGTGGATTACCGACCACAAACTTGCCGGCATGGTCGGCACCGTGCGCAGCATGTTGACCATGCTCATCGTGTTTTCCAGCGTGGCCATTGCCGGCGTCAGCGGCGTGATGCCGGGCGGCCTCGGCTTGCCCTCGGCGCCCACCGGCTGGGTCGCGCTGGCGTGTTTGGTAGTGCTCTATGGCGTCGCGTTTTCCACCTTGTTCATCTGCATGACGCGCTTGGACATGGCGCGCAACGCGCCCGTGATGAACGTCGAACCGGTGGCCAGCCTGGTGTTCGGCTGGCTGATTCTGGGGCAGTTGCTCAGCCCCGGACAGATCATCGGCGGGCTGATTGTGGTCAGTGGCATTGTGCTGCTGACCTACCGGCGCAGCGGTCCGCGCCGTGGCTGACGCCGCTTATTCCTGGCCGGCCTGGGCGGCTTCGTGGGCCTGACGCAGCCGTTCGCGGCTGTTGGTCAGGTGCAGGCGCACAGCAGCGCGGGCGGCATCGGAATCCTGGCGGGCAATGGCTTCGAAAATCTGCTCGTGCTCACGTTCAAGCCGGGCCATGTAATGGCGCTGATCATCATGGGCCAGGCGCGCCGAATTGATCCGGGTACGCGGAATGATGCTAGTACCCAGGTGGCTCATGATGTCGGTGAAATAGCGGTTGCCGGTGGCTTCGGCAATCAGCAGGTGAAACTGGAAATCCGAGGCCACCGCATCGCCCGAATGGGCCGCGCTTTCGCGCAAGGCATCGAGCACTTCACGCATGGCTTGCAGCTGCGCCGCGGTACGACGCTGCGCCGCCAGGCCAGCGGACTCCACTTCCAGGCTGATACGAAATTCAAGAATGGCCAACACGTCGCGCAGGGTGACGATGGTTGCCGGGTCGATACGAAAACCGCTGGGGCTTGGGGTGTCGAGCACGAAGGTGCCGATGCCGTGACGGGTTTCCACCAGGCCCGAGGCCTGCAAGCGCGACAGGGCTTCGCGCACCACGGTACGGCTGACGCCCTGCGCCTCCATGATTGCCGACTCGGTGGGCAGCTTCTCACCCCGCTTGATCAAGCCATCGCGAATCTGCTGCGACAACTCGGTCACCAACTCTTGAGCGAGGCTGCGATGCTTGCGGCGCACACGTGGCTGGGGGCTTGGGATTTCCATGTCGACGGTCTTTCTCGGCTAACGGGCAGGCGGCCATCATATCCCAGCGGTTGTACGATGACACCCCTGCAAACGCGGCAAATCTGCGGCATAACGACACCAATGCGTACAGCGACGTGCGCCCTTCCCTACAGGCTGATGACCCCATGAATGCTAGCGATCTGGTCAGTATCGAAGACACCTTCACCCGCCTCACCGTAGCCCCTTCCATTGGCGGCAGCCTGGTGGCCTGGAAGCGCCTGAGCGATCAGCTCGATTTGCTGCGCCCATGCCCGCCGGATATCGAAGGTCCACGGCAACTAGGCTGCTACCCATTGGCGCCTTGGTCCAACCGCATCAGCAACGGTGGCTTCGATTGCCCGCAAGGCTGGCTGGCACTGGAACCCAACGCCGCCAACGATCCCTTACCGATTCACGGCAGCGCCTGGCAGCAAGCGTGGCAGCTGGTGGAACACGGTCAGTCGAACCTGGTGCTGCGGCTGGACAGCAGCCTGCCGTTCGCCTACCGCGCCGAACAACATATTCGCCTGAACAACGGACGCCTTAGCATTCAGCTTCAGGTCACTCACCTGGCCGAACAACCGTGCTGGCATGGCCTGGGCTTGCATCCGTATCTACCGCGCACAACAAGCACGCGCTTACAGATTCATGCAGACAAGGTATGGCTGTGTGATGAAGGACGGTTGCCGACCGAACTGACTGAGCTGCCGCCAGCGTGGAATTTCCGCGACGGCGCCTCGCTACCGAACGAGCTGGTGGATAACGGCTTTACCGGCTGGGATGGTCGCGCGTTGATCAGCCAGGCGGATGCTGGCTATGAACTGGAAATGCAGGCGACGGGCAGCGAATTCTTTCTGCTGTTTTGCCCGCTCGATAAACCGTTCTTTTGCGTAGAGCCGGTGAGCCATCCGGTAAACGCGCACCACCTGCCAGGGCGGCCGGGGTTGCGGTTGTTGGCGCAGGGAGAATCGTGTGAGCTGGGGTTTGAAGTGCAGTATCGGGCGTTGGTTTAGGCCGGCCACCGCAGCCCTTGTAGGAGCGAGCTTGCTCGCGAAGCTCTTAACTCTCAAAAGCTTCGCGAGCAAGCTCGCTCCTACGGGATCGGCGAACATTCGCAGTCATTCGCGAGTGCGGTTGGCCGCGATGAATCAAACCCCAATCAAATAGCAGTCGACCCACCATCCACTGCCAACGAATGACCCGTGGTAAACGCGGCGTTGTCGCTGCACAGGTACATCACCGCGGCGGCAATTTCCTCAACCTTGCCGATACGGCCGACCGGGTGCATGGCGGCGACGAAGTTGGCTTTGGTTGGATCGGCCTCGTGGGCACGGCGGTACATGTCAGTGTCGATCACGGCCGGGCACACGGCGTTCACGCGAATTTTCTTCTTCGCATATTCAATCGCTGCCGATTTGGTCAGGCCGATCACGGCGTGTTTCGACGCTGCGTAAATGCTCATCTTCGGCGCAGCGCCAAGGCCGGCCACCGAGGCGGTGTTGACGATGGCCCCGCCACCCTGCGCCATGATCAACGGCAGCTCGTACTTCATGCACAGCCACACTCCTTTGACGTTGACGCCCATGATCGCGTCGAACTCGGCTTCGTTGCCTTCAGCCACGCGGCCTTTTTCGATTTCGATTCCGGCGTTGTTGAATGCGTAATCCAGACGGCCATATGCCTCGACCACACCGGCCATCAGCGCTTGTACTTCCGCGTCTTTGGTTACGTCGCAGCGGATAAACGTGGCGTCGCCGCCGGCATCGCGAATCAACTGCACCGTGCCTTCGCCGCCCGCCACGTCCACATCCGACACCACTACTTTCAGGCCTTCGGCCGCGTAAGCCTGCGCTGTTGCTCGGCCAATGCCGTTGGCACCGCCGGTGACCAGAGCAACCTGGCCGGAGAAAGTCATGCCCATTCCCTTATCCCTCTTTAGTGGTATCGAATTGTTATGGCTGGCAAGTCTAGCCAGCCCCACGCACCGCGCGTCAGCACTATTTAAGGCCGCGAGTAGCCGTAATCCAGCGCAGTGATAAAGCACGGCGGCCGACCATTTAGCAGATGGATAAGCCTGCATTCCGCTAACGATCAAACCTTGCCCTTGGGCCGACGGAGGTCTATCACCACTGTTTCCCTGCCACGAGTGAATGCCATGACCACACAACTCAATCGCCAATTCCTGCTCGCCCAACGTCCCGTGGGCCTGCCGAGCCGCGACACGTTCAGCTATGTGGAAAACGCAGTCGGCGAGCCCGGCCCTGGTCAGATTCTGGTGAAAAACGAATACCTGTCTCTGGACCCGGCCATGCGCGGCTGGATGAACGACGCCAAGTCGTACATTCCGCCGGTGGGCATTGGCGAAGTGATGCGCGCGCTGGGCGTGGGCAAAGTGATCGCCTCGCAAAACGACAAATTCCCGGTCGGCACTTACGTAAACGGCGCACTGGGTGTGCAGGACTATTTCCTCGGCGAGCCCAAAGGCTTCTATCCGGTAGACCCTAATCGCGCGCCCCTGCCGCTGTACCTCTCGGCATTGGGCATGACGGGCATGACCGCCTACTTCGCTTTCCTGGATGTGGGCCAGCCAAAAGAAGGCGACACCGTGGTCATTTCCGGCGCGGCCGGTGCAGTGGGCAGCGTGGTCGGCCAGATCGCCAAGATCAAAGGCTGCCGCGTGGTCGGCATCGCGGGCGGCGCCGAGAAGTGCAAGCTGCTCATAGACGAGCTCGGTTTTGACGGCGTCATCGACTACAAAAACGAAGACCTGCACGCGGGCCTGAAACGTGAATGCCCGAAAGGCGTCGATGTGTATTTCGATAACGTCGGCGGCGAAATTCTTGACGCCGTGCTGACCCGCATCGCGCCGAAAGCACGCATCGTCATCTGTGGTGCCATCAGCCAGTACAACAACAAAGAAAACGTAAAAGGTCCGGCCAATTACCTGTCGCTGCTGGTCAACCGCGCACGCATGGAAGGCTTCGTGGTCATGGACTACGCCAGCCAATTCGCCGACGCCGCCAAAGAAATGGGCGGTTGGATGGCAGCCGGCAAGTTGAAGAGCAAGGAAGACATTGTCGACGGGCTGGAAACCTTCCCAGAGACCCTGCTGAAACTGTTCAGCGGTGAAAACTTCGGCAAGTTGGTGTTGAAGGTCAGCTAATTTAAAGCACCAATGCCCAATAAAAAAGCCTGGTGGCGGGTGACCGCGACCAGGCTTATGTTCGGATAATTACCGATCAGTAGACGACTAAAGCGTGTGTGACGGTGCCGATACCATTTTTTTTGACACTTTCACGGTTTCAATTTTTTTGACTGCCAAGTTGTTGGATAGCTTACGGGACAGCGCGGCAACCACGCCTTTCTGTGAAGTAGCGCCTCCCACCGCTGATGAGTCTCTCAACACAGTGATTTTTGCGGTTCTAGTTGTATAGTCGTTAGGCGTGACAAACTGGCCAGCGACGTATTCCAGCCGACCACCGCCGAGATCCTTGAGCAGCAATGTATTCACTGGGTACTTTTGCAGCAGTTTATTGGCTTTAACCTGTGAACCGGAGTTGTTAGCCGAGTCGACGACTATTCGGTTCTGATATTTGGCTGGAACGTAACTCAGCTTTCCATCGTTCTGACGTTTCCAACCAATCAGTGATGAATTGGTTTTTTTAGCTTCCAGTGAGTTCATATAAATCCCAGGGTCGGCCACGTCGCCTTTACTTAACTCGCCCCAGCGCGGATGAAACTTCCCTGTCTCAAAATCTTGAAAGGCTGGGGTCAGGTTATAGACCCTTGAATTATCGATACCCGCTAATTCTTGGAGTGTCGGAATTAGGCGGCCGTTATGTTCGGAAATTGTTGTATGAAGCGCACCGAATGAACCGATCGTTCCCGGTCCGTTCAGACCTGGTAGTTTTTTTATGTTCCACGCCATGTATTTGTTGCGAAAATCCCTGTCGTAGTCGGGTCCAGTAAGCTCCTTTCGGCGAACATCAATAGTCTGAACCATTAAATCACCACGCTGACCACGCAGTTCGGTAATCAGGTTATCGACAATCGTCTTGCTGTTACTACTATCCAGCTTACCTGCGTTGTGAGCACTTTGTAACTGACCGGCAATTATCGCCAGACCGGTGCGACCGACACCTGCCGTACAATGCACGGCCACGCACTTATCATTTGCTTTGGCTTGATCAATAGCGCCGTTGAGTTCGGTCGCAACCGCGTTCAGCCAGTCAGTTCCTTTGGCCTCATGATCATTTACCGGCGTATTAAGATAATCCACGGTATTTTTCACAGACGTGCCGTCAGGGTGGGTCATCGTTACAACTAACTTACCGCTACTTGCCTCTTCTATCGCGTGGTGAGTCTGTTTATTCAATAATTGAAATTCCGCTGTCCGGCCATCCAAAACGAAAGGTTTGGTAGGAGCGTCGGTCGGGCGATAATCAACTAGCCCATGCCGCGAGGCATCTGACACATTGGTTAAATCAACAATCGTATGAATTTGGCTTGGCGATCTCGATCACGGGCACGCCATTGACGGCGCTGGATACCGTGGCGCCGGTGCTGCGATCCAGCAAAATTTCTGCGGTGGCCCAACTTGGAACAGCGGCCACCCACATAGAAAGTGCGAGATGCTTAATCGAAAAAGCCGGCGGTTTAGGTGCAACTGCACTAGCAGCAGGCCCCTGCCGCTGCCCAGGTTTGCGTTGGGCAGTAGCGATTTCGGCGACCGGAATTAAAAAACCTAAGGGTTTGCTGAAGATGAGGCGAAAACAATGTTTGTTCATAATGAGCTCAAGTTAAATAATCGTGATTTTGATTGCAGAAACCGGTTCTATATAAGCCGCCCTCCGCAACGCTAGTCGCCTTCTTCTTTTTGTTTAGGCGAAACTTTCGGGCTCGCCGACGAAGCCTCGCTCTTGCTTTGCTGCTTTATTTTTTGTTGGTTTTCCTTTAATTCCCGCGCGATTTTCTCCTCAAGTAATAACTTTTCGCGCCGGTCCGACTCCTGCTCGATAGGAGTTACACCTGAGGGATAATAAGATGTCGGTTTATCGGCACTAGCGGGGAGGAACACAAGAAGGGTAAAGCCCCCCACAGCAACGCCTGCGGCGTACTTTCGCAGCCACTCCTGACAACTCACGGTGAAAATATAAGACTTCCAGCTTTTTATATGCACGGCAGCAGTTCTATGCGGCGAAGAATAAAACTAAAGCTACGCCAAACAAGACAACACGTGTGCAAGGGGCGACCGTGCCAAATGTATGAAACCTCCCTTAAAACAAGGGAAACGAATAAAACTACCGGCTGTTATTTATTTCAGCAGAAAAATCGTACATAACGAAGTATTGTTTCTACAACAAGTAACGTACATTCATCGAGCGCAATGACCCTATCTTTCACGACTATAAATAAAAAAGGCCCGCAGCATGCGGGCCTTTTTATTTGTAGTCGTAAGTTATGCAGCGTTGGCTTCCATGGATTGCCGCATGGCCAGCGCATCTTTTGGCAAATGCCGCGCGGCCTGAATCAATGCCAACAGGGTCAGCAGCATCGCGATCGGTATAAGGTACATCGCGTCGTGCAAGCCAACCGCTTTAAACGCCTCGCTCATTTCGGCAGCACCTGCGGCATACATCGCTGAATGCGCGAAATGGTCGGACAGCCAACCAACCACGACTGGACCAAGCCCACCACCGAGCAGGTACAGACCGGCAAAAAAAAGTGCCATCGCGGTTGCACGCAGTCGCGGTTCGATTACGTCTTGAATCGAGGTGTAAACACAGGTGTAGAAGTTGTAGGAAAACAACCAACCGAGACTAAAAATTGCCACGAATAAGGCAATACTTCCGGCACCAAGCGATAAAGCCCAGCCTGTCGCGACCGTAGAAATGGCCAGCGACGCCGCAGCCATCCACAGACGACCACGCTCGGAACGTTGGTGCGCCTTGTCGGCAAACCAGCCGCCGACCGTCAAGCCAACAAGCCCGGTAATGCCGACAATAATGCCGGTAGCAACCGCGGCCTGCCCCAGCGGCATCAGGAAATAGCGCTGCAGCATCGGCACCATGAACGAGTTACAGGCATAGGTTGCGAAGTTGAAGCACAGCCCGGCGACCACCAACCACCAGAATGTACGGATGCTCAACACTTTGCGCACCGGGCGATCGACCTTGACCGCCGCCACTTGCACCACCTCGGCCGCGCCACGCTGTGGTTCGCGGATGAAGAACATGAAGACAGCCAGGATCATGCCCGGAACGGCGGCGATGAAAAACGGCGCTCGCCAACTGCCAAAGGCTTCCACCATCGCACCGATGGTAAAGAAGGCGAGCAACAATCCCAACGGCAGGCCCAACATGAAAATGCCCATGGCACGGGCGCGCTTGTTGGCGGGAAAGAGATCGCCGATCAGCGAGTTGGCGGCAGGCGCGTAACTGGCTTCACCGATGCCAACGCCCATGCGCACCAGAAGAAAGCTCCAAAACCCCGAAACGAATCCGTTAACCGCTGTAAGACCGCTCCATACCATCAGTCCCCAGCCCATGATTTTGCTGCGCGAACCTGTGTCGGCCATGCGCCCCAACGGCACGCCGGCGATCGCGTAGACGATGGTAAAAGCGGTGCCAATCAGGCCGAGCTGCAGGTCGCTCAGGCTCCATTCATGGCGCAAGGGCTCGATGATGATCGCCGGAATGCTGCGGTCGAAGAAATTGAACAGGTTCGCAAGGAACAGCAAAAACAAGACACGCCAAGCATTGGCCGCCTGAGTAGCACTGGACATAAAGGAGTTCTCTTTTGTTGTTCTTATCTACGCTGACATCGCCGCTACGCAAAACACTGTAGGACAAAGCCCGAGGGTCCAATCTAGAGCCTCTGGGAAGCGGTGTCTGTGAACATTCGTAAACCTTATGTAACGCGATTTTTTCTCGCTTTCTGCGCCGAGCCTTGGTGGCACGCGGCGGTTACCGCTGGTCGAAACGGCTTGCCAGACTTCTACGATATATCTTACGTTATATCTTAGAAACCCGAGACGAGAGTAAAACGATGAGAGACCACCATCACCATCCGTTCCATATGCGTGAAACCGATGAGTTTGAACGCCGCCCCGGTGGGCGTGGCGGACGCGGACCACGGGTGTTTGCACCAGGCGATTTGAAACTGTTGTTGTTGGCGCTGATCGCTGAACAACCCAGCCACGGCTACGACCTGATCCGTAGGATCGAAGACATGTTTGAAGGCGCATATGCCCCAAGTCCAGGGGTTATTTACCCGACGCTGACCTTCCTTGAGGAAAGCGACCTAATTGCCGGCGATGCGCAGCACGGCAAAAAGCTTTATAGCGCGACCGACGCTGGCCGTGCCTCGCTTGCCGAGCAGCAAGTGGCACTGGACGGCCTGAGGGTGCGCTTGGAAGTCAGTAAACGCTCAATGCGCGGCCATGACCGGCCGGCACAAATTCACGAGGCGGTGCATAACCTGCGGCACGCGTTGCAGCTGCACCATGGGCAATGGAGCGAGGCGGAAATCATCCGTGTGCGCGATTTGCTGAATGCCGCCGCCACCGCCATCGCTGCCGGTCCAAACTCGGCCCAAACCAACCCGGAGAGTGCGCAATGACACAACCCAATGCAGCGGGCATTCACCGCGTTATGCATGAAATCAAACGTCGTCGTCTGGATGTGATCCGCGTGACCGAGCTGACCCCACATATGCGCCGCATCACCCTTGGCGGCCCGGACCTAGCGGGTTTTATCAGTTTGGGAAGCGACGACCATATAAAACTGTTTTTCGCCCAGACACCGGAGCAACAAGCGGCGCTGGAAGCGCTCCACGCTGGAGTGGAAACCGAGGGGCCCAAGCCGGCGATGCGCGACTACACGCCGCGCCGTTACGACGCGGCGGCGGGCGAGTTGGATATCGATTTCGTGCTGCACGGCGACGGCCCCGCCTCGACGTGGGCAGAACAGGCGGCACCGGGCCAGCACCTGTATGCCGGGGGGCCACGCGGTTCGATGATCGTGCCCGATATGTTCGACAGCTACTTACTGATCGGCGACGAAACCGCTCTGCCCGCTATCGCACGGCGCCTAGAGGAACTACCGGCCGGGCGTCAGGTGCAGGCATTGATCGAAGTGGCCGACGCCGCCGAGCAGCAAACCTTGCGCAGCGCGGCGAACGTGACGGTGCAATGGTTGCACCGAGACCAGGGAGAAAATCTGCTCAGCGCGGTGAAAACCATCACGCTGCCGAGTGGCTCGCTGTACACCTGGATCGCCGCGGAGTCGGCAACATCGCGTCGCGTGCGTCGCGTACTGCTCAATGACTTCGGTGTTGACGAGAACTTTCTGAAGGCCGCTGGCTATTGGAAGCTCGACAGCACTACTGAGGACTAAGCATCCCGGCGCTGCGCCATTGCGAAAGCCAGGCCAGGGAAGCGTCGGTGCCCTCGCTGGGGCGGTATTCCGCACTCAGCCAGCCCGTGTATCCGGCCTGGCGCAACGCCTCCAAGGCCGAGGCGAAATCAATGCTGCCGGTGCCTGGCTGATTGCGGCCAGGACAGTCGGCGAACTGTACGTGGCCAATCACTCCTGCCAAATCGGCAATTGCCTGAGACAAATCCAGGCCCTGGCGCGCCATGTGGTAAAGGTCGAGCTGGGCGGCGAAATTCTCGTGATTCACGGCGTTGACTAGCGCGCGCAATTGCTCCGGCGTATTGATTAAGAAGCCTGGCATATCCAGGGGATTGATCGCCTCGCTGAGCACTTTAATTCCCAAAGGCCGGAAGGCTTCGGCTGTCATCCGCACGTTATCGACGAGCGTCGCAAGCGCTTGGTCGCGGCTCACGCCTTGAGCCAGGCGCCCTGGCAACACGTTGACACATTGCGGGCGCACCATGGCAGCGTAGGTAAGCGCCTCCTGCAAAGCCTGGGCAAACGCCTCGCGACGCTCGGGCACGGCGGCCAGGCCTGGGCCGCCAGAGGCAAGGTCGGGCGCAGCGATGTTGAGTAGTAGCAACGGCAGCCCGGCAGCTGCCAAGGCTTCCTTGAACTGAATAGCCGGGGCTTCATAGGGATATTGCACTTCGACGCCTGAAAAACCCGCCGCAGCGGCAGCGCCGATACGCTTGAGCAGCGGTAGCTCGGTGAACAGCAGGGAGATATTGGCCGCGACGTTCATCAATGCTTCTCCCGGTACAGTTCGATAAGCGTTGCCGGGTCGCGCTCAAGATTGCCGACGTTGCTGCCATGCAAGCGCATCAGTTGCGCAGCCAATGCGCTGATCGGGGTACTTGAGTCATGCTCACGAGCAAGTTTCACGGAGGTATCCAAGTCTTTCAGTAAGGTGCGCACATGCCACTTGATGGGCTCGAATTGGCTCGCGGCCATTTGCGGTGCGAGAATTTGCAGCGGCTTGGAATCAGCAAAACCACCGGCCAAAGCTGAAGCCAGCACACCCGCATCGACGCCGGATTTTTCCGCTAGCGCGACGACTTCGGCTATCACCAGCGCATTGCAGGAAACGATCATTTGATTGCATACCTTGGTGACTTGGCCCGCCCCTACGGAGCCCATGCGGGTGAGACGCTGTCCCAGGTTCATCAGAACAGGGCGAACGCGCTCAATGTCTGCCTCGCGCCCACCGGCCATGATGGTCAACGTGCCTGCCTCTGCACCGGCCACGCCTCCCGATACCGGTGCGTCCAGCCAATGCATGCCAGTACGGCTTTCCAATTCAGCGGCCATTTCCCGGGTGGCGGCAGGTTCCAGGCTGGAGAAATCGACAAGTAACTGCCCCGCTTTCGCGCCGTCGATTACGCCGTTTTCGCCGAACACGACCTTGCGCACCACGCGCGTATCGGCGAGGCACAACATCACCACATCGGCGTGAGCGCACAGCTCGGCAGGGGTGCTGACTTGGCGGGCACCGGCGGCTGCCAGCGGCGCGCATTTCTCCGGTGAACGGTTCCAGACGGTCAACGTGTAGCCGGCCGACAACAACCGCTGACACATGGGCAGCCCCATCAGGCCGATGCCGGCGAAAGCAATAGAAGGAAGGGACGCGTTCATCGCAAGACTCCAACGGCGGCAGAAAACGGGCATCTTAACGCTCGCCCTGTATCGCCGGCACCCCCAATAAAAAAGCCCCGCACAGGGCGGGGCTTTTTCTGTTGGCTTAAATCGAATGCTTAGAAACGCTCGATTTTGGCCTTGGCTTCCAATTCGGCGCGGAACGCAGCGAAATCTTGCTGGCCGCTGCGTGAAGCGAGGAAGCGGCGGTACATCGCCTTATCTTCTTCGCTCAAGCTTTCTTTCGGCTCGCTGACACCTTTGAGCTGCACGACGACATAGTCGCCGTTGGCCAGGGTGACGCCGGTGAAGGTGGGTTTGTCGGCCGATTCCGGTTTGCTCATGCGAAACAGCGCCTGCAACACGGAAGGTTCGATACCTTCCTGGCTACGGGTTGCAGCTTCCACGACCTTCCAGTCTTGCTGACCTTTGGCCTGAGCGACTGGGGTTTTGCCCTCGCGCAGATCAGCCACCATCGCCTTGCCTTTGGTTTCCACCGCCTCAGCGGCGCGCAATTGAATCAAGTGCTCGCGAATCGCAGCGGTGACTTTTTCAAGCGGCTGCTGCTCGGGCTTTTTGTGCTCTTTGACGCGCACAATCACCACGGTGTCGGGATCGAGTTCGATGGCTCCGCTGTTCGAGCCTTCTTCCAACACTTCCGGGCTGAACGCTGCCTGCAACACCTGACGGTTCGCGGTCAGACCCTCTCCCCCTTCGCGACCGAACGGCGCGCTGGTTTGCACCTGCAGGCCCTGTTCTTGCGCGGGTTGGCTGAGGTCCGACGCTTCGAATGCGGAGTCTTCGAGCGCCTTGCTGGCCTCAACGAATTTCTGCTCAACCTGCGCGGTTTTCAGCTCGCGGGTCAGTTTATCTTTCAAGCTGGCCAGGGTCGGTATTTCCGGTGCCTGCACGCCCAGCAACTTGATGATGTGCCAGCCGAAACTGCTGCGTACCGGGGCCGAAACAGCGCCTTTATCCAACGCATAGAGTGCTTCTTCGAAGGCGGGATCGTAGACACCTTTACCGGCATAGCCGAGGTCGCCACCGCTAGCCTTGGAACCAGGATCTTCGGACAGCTCTTTGGCCAACT
Source organism: Pseudomonas sp. AC136 (assembly GCF_979258585.1). Taxonomy (NCBI): domain Bacteria; kingdom Pseudomonadati; phylum Pseudomonadota; class Gammaproteobacteria; order Pseudomonadales; family Pseudomonadaceae; genus Pseudomonas; species Pseudomonas sp. AC136. The sequence goes on along the minus strand of NZ_OZ409865.1, from coordinate 306,582 downwards.
TGGCGAAATCTTCGCCTTTGTCCAGACGCTGCTTGATCTCATCAATCTTCGCTTTGGCCTGCTCGTCGGTTTGCTTGTCGGTCACTTCGATAAGAATGTGCGCGGCCTCGCGTTGCTCAGCGAGGTTGGCAATTTCTTTCTCGTACGCGGCTTGGAGGTCTTCATTGCTGACCTCCACCTTGCTGAAGAACGCTTCTTTCTTCAGCTCGATATAATCAAGAACGACCTGTTCCGGACTCATGAACTGACTGGCGTTTTCGTCGTAGTAGGCTTTGATTTCATCGTCAGAAAGCTTCACCGCTTTGGGATCCGCCTTGAGCGTCAACGTCGCGAAGTCACGGGTCTGTTTTTCCAGACGGGCGAAGTTTTGCACTTCTTCGTCAGTCACAAAGCCGCTACCGGACACGCCTGCACGCAACTGGCCGATGAGCATTTCTTGCTCAAGCATTTGACGGAACTGGAGACGGGTGTGCCCCATCTGCCGAATAACCTGGTCGAAACGGTCGGAGTTGAATTTGCCGTCTACCTGGAACTCTGGGGTGTTCAGAATCAACTGATCCAGAGCGGGCTGGGAAAATGCGAAATGTGCGTCTTTGGTGCTCTGCAGCAGCAGTTTGCGCTCGATCAAACTTTTCAAAGCTGCTTCACGCAGCAGTTTATCGTCGAGCAGCGAAGCGTCGAAATCTTTACCGAGGCGTTGCATCAACTGGCGACGCTGGGCTTCCATCGCCTGGCTCAGTTCGTTTTGGCTTACTTCTTCACCATTGACCTTGGCAGCCTGTTGCGCGGTGCTTTGAGAAGTGAAAATAGCCTCAATGCCCGTGAATGCCATTAAGGCAACGATGACACCGATGATGGTCTTGGCAATCCAGCCTTGTGAATTGTCCCTGATGTTCTGCAGCATGCGTCCCCCAGAAACGACCGTACTGAAATAAGCGGCCGTGGAGCGTGGGTAGAATCCGGATAGAAGAAAGGCGCATCCGAGGATGCGCCTTCTCGTAGCTGGCGGGGCGATCAAGGCTCCTATCGAACCTCGTTGCGCGGAGCCGGTAATCTAACCAGCTCTGCTCTACCGCCTCGCGACTCGGCCAGCATTACGCTGGCCGAGGTGGGCAAAACCAGAAAGACGCTTAGTTAACGGCGTCTTTCAGAGCTTTACCAGCTTTGAAGCCTGGGATCTTAGCAGCAGCGATGCTGATCGGCTTACCAGTCTGTGGGTTACGGCCAGTACGAGCAGCGCGCTCTTTAACAGCGAAAGTACCGAAGCCTACCAGTACAACCGAATCACCAGCCTTGAGAGCGCCAGTTACGGATTCGATTACTGCGTCCAGCGCACGGCCAGCTACAGCTTTCGGGATATCAGCAGATGCAGCGATAGCATCAATCAGTTCCGACTTGTTCACTCTAAGTCCCCTTATTCCTGTTTGAGTTTATTTCTTAATTTTTGGGTGAAAGCAAAAACGGTGCTGGAAGGCCATTTGGCACAAGAAGAGCCGCTTTATAACAAGGGCTCTAAAAATGTGTCAAGGAAGCCCCCCGGCTAATGCGTGCTAATTCGCTCCTTGGAATCAGTCTCGCGCTTGTCATCCTTTGCAACCATCTCCGGAGCCGCATCGGGCAAGGGCTCCGGCGCGTATTGCAGCGCAATTTGCAGGACCTCGTCAATCCATTTAACCGGTTTAATCTGCAAGTCAGCCTTAATATTCTCTGGAATCTCTTTCAGATCACGAACGTTCTCTTCGGGAATAATCACAATCTTGATTCCACCGCGATGAGCCGCAAGAAGTTTTTCTTTCAAGCCGCCGATTGCGAGAACTTGACCGCGCAAAGTGATCTCGCCGGTCATGGCCACATCTGCTCGAACCGGTATTTGCGTAAGCGCTGAAACCAGGGCCGTACACATGCCTACGCCAGCGCTGGGACCATCTTTAGGGGTCGCCCCTTCGGGCATGTGAATGTGGATATCGCGCTTCTCATGGAAGTCGAGCGCTACACCCAGACTCTTGGCCCGACTGCGGACCACGGTGAGCGCTGCGGTAATGGATTCCACCATTACATCGCCCAAAGAACCGGTCTTGATCAACTGGCCTTTGCCCGGCACCACAGCCGCTTCAATCGTGAGCAGCTCGCCGCCAACTTGGGTCCACGCAAGCCCGGTGACCTGCCCAATCTGATCCTGCTGCTCGGCCAGTCCGTAGCGGTATTTACTGACGCCGAGGAAGTGCTCGAGCGAGTCAGCAGCCACGACGACTTTCATACGCTTCTCACGGAAATGCTCTTTAACAGCCTTCCGGCAAACCTTAGCGATCTGACGCTCGAGACTACGGACACCCGCTTCGCGTGTGTAGTAGCGGATCATGTCGCGGATCGCAGCCTCCTCGAATTCAAGCTCACCCTTCTTCAAGCCGTTGGCTTGAAGCTGTTTCGGTGCCAGGTACTTCACCGCGATATTGACCTTTTCGTCTTCCGTATAGCCTGGTAGACGGATCACTTCCATACGGTCCAGCAGAGGCGCTGGAATGTTCATAGAGTTTGCGGTGCAGAGGAACATTACGTCTGAAAGGTCGTAATCAACCTCCAGATAATGGTCGTTAAAGTTGTGGTTTTGCTCAGGATCAAGCACCTCGAGCAGCGCCGAGGCCGGGTCACCACGCATGTCCTGGCCCATCTTGTCGATTTCGTCGAGCAAGAAGAGCGGGTTGCGCACGCCAACCTTCGTCATCTTCTGAATTAGGCGACCTGGCATCGAGCCGATGTATGTACGACGGTGACCACGAATTTCAGCTTCGTCCCGCACGCCGCCGAGCGCCATGCGCACGAACTTGCGGTTGGTGGCATGGGCAATCGACTCAGCCAGCGAGGTTTTACCGACGCCAGGTGGGCCAACAAGACAGAGCACCGGACCTTTCACTTTTTTCACGCGCTTCTGCACGGCGAGATATTCGAGGATGCGCTCTTTTACTTCTTCGAGGCCATAGTGGTCAGCGTCCAGGATGTCCTCTGCCTTGGCGAGATCAAGCCGAACTTTGCTCTCCGCTTTCCATGGAACGTTGACCAGCCAATCGATGTACGAGCGAACCACGGTCGCTTCTGCGGACATAGGCGACATCTGCTTCAGCTTATTCAGCTCAGCCTGTGCCTTGGTGTGTGCTTCTTTCGTAAGGCCGGCATTTTCGACGCGCTTTTTAAGTTCATCGAGTTCGTTATGACCTTCGTCGCCATCGCCCAACTCTTTCTGAATAGCCTTCATCTGCTCATTCAGGTAGTACTCGCGCTGGCTGCGCTCCATCTGCTTTTTAACGCGGCCGCGGATGCGCTTCTCGACCTGCAGCAAATCGATTTCAGCATCCAGCAGAGCCAACACGTGCTCAACCCGCTGGGCGAGCTCAGTTATCTCGAGGATTTCTTGCTTCTGTTCGATTTTCAGCGCCATGTGCGCCGCCATGGTGTCAACCAGGCGGCTGGGCTCATCGATACTATTGAGGGAAGACAAGACCTCGGCCGGCACCTTCTTGCCGAGCTGAACATATTGCTCGAACTGGCTCAGAAGGCTGCGGGTGAAGACTTCCGATTCGCGCTCGGCGGCATCGACCTCTTCAATCAACGCGACCTGCGCACGGCAATGGCCGTCGATCTCGATGAAGCGCTCGATAGCGCCGCGCTGCTCGCCTTCGACCAATACCTTTACTGTGCCGTCGGGCAGTTTCAGCAATTGCAGCACGGTGGCTACGGTACCGACGCGGTAAAGCGCGTCTTCAGCAGGATCGTCATCTGCAGGGTTCTTTTGCGCGACTAGCAAGATCTGCTTGTCACCGCTCATCGCAGCCTCAAGGGCTTCAATAGATTTTTCGCGCCCCACAAACAGCGGGATCACCATGTGTGGGTATACCACGACATCACGCAGTGGCAAGAGAGGCAATTCGACTGTTGTCTTCATGAGTTTCAGCTCTACGGCGGCCATTCGGCCGTAAACAGGTGGGAAATACCCTTGGACCTAAGATGGGGGCAGCCCAAACAAAAAACAAGCGCTCGTTCAGGAAAAGCAAAGGGGCCCGCAGGCCCCTTTGGTTTAACCATGTGACAACCGAGCTTTATGCGTCTGGCGCAGCTTTTGCCGGCGGCTCACTGTTTTCGTAGATCAACAGCGGTTTGGATGTGCCCGCGATTACGCTCTCGTCGATCACCACTTTGCTCACGTCCGTTTGAGACGGGATTTCATACATGGTGTCGAGCAATACGCCTTCAAGAATGGATCGCAGCCCACGGGCGCCGGTTTTGCGCTCCAAAGCCCGGTGAGCAACAGACTTCAGGGCATCCGGGCGGAATTCCAGGTCCACGCCTTCCATCTCGAACAGCTTGGCGTATTGTTTGGTGAGCGCATTTTTCGGCTCGGTGAGAATCTGCATTAACGCAGCCTCATCCAATTCGTCCAACGTCGCGATAACAGGCAAACGACCTACAAACTCAGGAATCAAGCCAAACTTGACCAAGTCATCAGGCTCAACCTGACGCAAGGATTCTCCGACTTTTTTGCCCAAATCGATGCTGCGCACCTCAGCGTTGAAGCCGATGCCGCCTTTGGCCGAACGGCCTTGAATAACTTTCTCAAGACCCGAAAACGCGCCGCCACAAATGAACAAAATGTTGCGCGTATCCACCTGCAGAAACTCCTGCTGCGGATGCTTGCGACCACCTTGTGGCGGAACCGAGGCGACCGTGCCCTCTATCAGTTTCAGCAAGGCTTGCTGCACGCCCTCACCAGAGACGTCACGAGTAATCGACGGGTTATCGGATTTGCGGGAAATTTTGTCGATTTCGTCGATATAGACGATGCCCATCTGGGCCTTTTCTACATCGTAATCACACTTTTGCAGCAGCTTCTGAATGATGTTTTCCACGTCCTCACCGACGTAGCCGGCTTCGGTCAAAGTGGTGGCATCAGCGATGGTGAACGGCACGTTCAGCAAGCGAGCCAGCGTCTCGGCGAGCAGGGTTTTACCCGAGCCGGTCGGACCAATCAGCAGAATATTACTTTTGCCCAGCTCGACATCATCTTTCTTGTCGCGCTGGTTAAGGCGTTTGTAGTGGTTATAAACCGCCACCGCCAACACCTTTTTCGCTCGTTCCTGCCCGATCACATACTGATCAAGGATGGTGCTGATTTCCTTGGGCGCGGGAAGTTTGTGAGCGCTGCTCTCGGCCTGAGCTTCTTGCACCTCCTCGCGGATGATGTCATTGCACAGGTCAACGCACTCGTCGCAGATAAAGACCGAAGGGCCGGCAATCAATTTGCGTACTTCGTGCTGGCTTTTGCCGCAGAAGGAGCAATAAAGCAGTTTGCCGTTGTCCTCGCCGTTGCGGGTGTCAGTCATTCGTTCAATCCAATCCGATAGGCTTGAAACACAAGATGAGGGCAAATGCGGGCATTTTCAAGCCCGCATGGCGGCCATGTATTACTGACCGCTGCCAAAAGGCTTACTGAGCAGCCATTTCCCGCTTGCTCAGAACCTTGTCGATCAGACCGTAATTCACGGCGACTTCGCCGCTCATGAAGTTGTCACGGTCGGTGTCGCGGGCAATCACCTCGATCGGCTGACCGGTGTGGTACGCAAGGATTTGGTTCAGGCGATCACGGATCGTGAGAATTTCACGGGTGTGAATTTCAATGTCCGAAGCCTGGCCCTGGAAGCCACCCAACGGCTGGTGAATCATCATGCGCGAATGCGGCAGGCAGTAACGCTTACCAGCGGCACCGCCAGCCAACAGAAGCGCGCCCATGCTGCAAGCTTGGCCGATGCAGATGGTGGACACGTCCGGCTTGATGAACTGCATGGTGTCGTAGATCGACATACCTGCAGTTACCGAACCGCCTGGCGAATTGATGTAGAGGTGAATGTCTTTGTCCGGATTTTCCGCTTCCAGGAATAGCAGCTGCGCTGCAACCAGGTTGGCCATGTAGTCTTCTACCGGGCCGATGAGGAAAATCACGCGCTCTTTTAGCAAGCGCGAGTAGATGTCATAAGCGCGTTCGCCGCGGGCGGACTGCTCAATGACCATTGGCACCAAACCACCAGCGGCCTGGATGTCATGCGTTTGCGGCATAAAAGGATTACTGGACATGTATCCGACGCTCCCTAGCTTTTGTCATGTCTCAAATACACATAAGCCAGCACGAAGGCTGGCTTATGGTTGCTCGTACGACGTTAGGGTCAGGCTGCTTGTGGAGCTTCTGCCGGCTTGACCGCTTCTTCGTAAGAGACCTGCTTATCGGTCACATTGGCCTTCTGCAGAACAGTATCTACAACTTGTTCTTCCAGTACAACCGAACGCACTTCGTTCAGTTGCTGGTCGTTTTTGTAGTACCAGGACACCACTTGCTCAGGCTCTTGATAGGCCGAAGCCATTTCTTGAATCATCTCGCGAACGCGGGCTTCGTCAGGCTTGAGCTCGAACTGCTTAACCACTTCGGCCACGATCAGACCCAGCACAACGCGACGCTTGGCTTGTTCTTCGAACAGCTCGGCGGGCAATTGGTCAGGTTTAATGTTGCCGCCAAACTGCTGCACCGCTTGTACGCGCAAACGGTCAACTTCGTTGCTCAACAGTGCTTTTGGCACTTCGATAGGATTGGCCGACAGCAGCCCTTCCATCACTTGGTTTTTAACTTTCGATTTGATGGCCTGACGCAGCTCGCGCTCCATGTTCTTGCGAACTTCGGCGCGGAAGCCTTCGAGGCCGCCTTCTTTGATACCGAACAGGGCGAAGAAATCGTCGTTCAGTTCTGGCAGTTTTGGCTCGGCAATGCTGTTCACGGTGACGGTGAATTCGGCTTCTTTACCGGCCAGTTCCAGGTTTTGGTAGTCGGCAGGGAAAGTCAGCTTCAGCACGCGCTCTTCGCCAGCTTTAGCGCCGACCAGACCGTCTTCGAAACCAGGGATCATGCGGCCAGAGCCGATAACCAGTTGAGTGCCTTTGGCCGAGCCGCCAGCGAACGCTTCACCATCTACTTTGCCAACGAAATCGATATTGACCTGGTCGTCTTTCTGAGCGGCACGGTCAGCGGTTTCGAAACGGGTGTTTTGCTTACGCAGGATTTCCAGCATGTTGTCGAGGTCGGCATCAGCGACTTCGGCTTGCAGGCGTTCGATGGCGATACCGTCGAAGCCCGCGACCTGGAACTCAGGGAACACTTCGAAGGTGGCGACGTATTCGAGGTCTTTGCCCTTTTCGAAGGTTTTTGGCTGAACTGCTGGCGCGCCAGCCGGGTTCAATTTCTGCTCGACCACAGCTTCGTAGAAGGTGGCCTGGATCAGGTCGCTCAGGGCTTCCTGACGAGCAGCGTCTTCGTAACGCTGACGGATAACGCTCATCGGCACTTTGCCTGGGCGGAAACCCGGCACTTTGGCACGGCGTGCAGTCTGCTGCAGGCGCTTGTTTACTTCGGTCTCGATGCGCTCAGCAGGAACGCCAATGGTCATACGACGCTCAAGAGCGGAAGTATTTTCAACAGAAACTTGCATGAATATTCCTCGTTGCACAGACGTTAGCCGGCCGTTTCCGGCCCCAGAAATCAAGGGCATGCATTCTAGTGGCGAAAACTCAAGAAGTCACCACACAGTGCGTCAGTCGTGGATTCATAAGGGAATTCCTACATAAGCCGAGCCATGCATGTCGCCCGTGCTTATTAAAGGAAGGAAAATTACACACTGGAAAAACGGGAAACCGGAAAACCGGAAAACAAAAAAGGCAGCCCTTAACGGAGCTGCCTTTTTTGTTCGCCGAGATCAGCGCTAGTTGGTGCGGACGGAGAGACTCGAACTCACCTCCTTAAACTGATCACGCCTGCAGCCCGCATTCCACCGCATCGCGGTAGTGCCTGTGCGCCTATTTCTGTTCCCAGAGTGTTCCCAGGTCTCAGAGCGAGCAGCATGAGAAAACGCCCAATTCGGTGCTTTTGGCCGTTTTATGTTGACCCACGAAATACAGGTAATCTGGGTAATCAATTCAGAAACTACAATAAACTCCTTTATATTCATATAGTTACATAAAACCTAAAAGGTAATTTTTTGGTAATCAGAAGGTAAGCCGCTTACCCAGAAACTGGGGAATAAGTTGCGAAATACAAAGCCTTTAAAATCAGATAGTTACGAAAAAATTACCTCTTACCTAACCCGAAATTACCTGCCTGAGTAAGCTGCTCCCCCCAATAACCACGGGGCTTTCAGAGATCTTTTCCCGCACGGCAAGAAAAATTACCCGTTTTGGACGGCCCACCCCAATTCTCACTCGCGACCTCCAAGCCGTTGCCGAAATCGTTCCATAGCGCGTCAAAAACACCCCTACCCTTGCAGGGTTCCGCAGGTATATCTCACACAAAACAACGCCACACAGCGCCCTTATTGGGCCGTCTGAATGGTGTTGCAGGGGTGCAGGTACATCGACACATTTAGCCCGCAGGCGTGGCGGGGGGACGAGCGCGCGCGCATGGGTCAAAGGGAAACTGGCGTCACCGCGCAACGCGGTCCGCAGGACAGCATTCGTCAGCCATTTTGCGGATGTAGAGCTGGTAACTCGTTAGGGTGTTCGCAACGTTTCGAATGAACCCGTTCCAAACCCGTAGGTCACACAACGAGCGAGTCCCGCGAGGAAGCGCATCGTACAGGCTGAGCGACGGTGTGAGGTTTGAACCGATGGATTACACGGAAAGGCTTATTGAGCTGGTCAAGGCCCGCGAGACTGCGAGCAATGACATGGATGGTTTTATGCTTAAAAATCATCCGTTCAGTTACCGTGACTCCATTGAGTACTTGCGGCTCACGAAGCGATATCTCGCGGCAGTAAGCGAAGAAATGGCGGCGCGAACTTGCTTGGTACCAACGGTCAGTTTTCTAGATTGGCACCCTACGCAGGGACTTCATACGGCCGGAAGCGATCACCTCCTCCCCCAGGCAATCATTGATCTGTAGAAGCCGCGCCTGCCCGGGCTCCAGCTCGTTGACAGCCCAAACCTCAGCCGCATCGCGGATTGATCCCAACCCGCCAGCGTTCTGCGGCACCACGCCCATGAGCTGCGGCGGGATGCGCAACATTGCCAACTAGTCGTCGCCGATGATTTCTTGATCGTGCCGAAGTCGTCTTTCCCGGCCACTTCGTAAAACGCATCGCAAAAAAAGCCGCCTCGTTGGGCGGCTTTCTTCATTGAGTTCCGATCTACCAGTTGAAGTAGATCAGCTCGTTGGCTTCCTTACCGTTGCCCCCGCCTACCGTGTGGCGGAACGGCACCACCTTCAGCCTCAGCGCGCTGAATGCCTCCCGGATCTGCGGGTGGTCATTGATGGAAATAACCATCCGACCCTTAATGCTGGCTGCCAGCTCCGCCATGGCTTGGTATTGCTCAAAGCCGAAACCACCAGGTGCATAACCTGCGGTCTGCCAATACGGTGGGTCGAGGTAGAACAACGTGTGCTCACGGTCGTAGCGACGGATGCACTCTTTCCAATCCAGATTCTCTACCGTTGTCCTGGCCAGGCGGAGGTGTGCCTCGCTCAACTTCTCTTCGACGCGCAACAGGTTGAGCTTCGGCGGAGTCGTCGTAGCTGTGCCGAACGTCCGGCCGGTTGGTTTGGCGCCGAAGCACAATTGCTGCAGGTAAAAGAAGCGCGCTGCGCGCTGAATATCCGTGAGGGTCTGCGGCACCTGCATGTTCGCCCACTCGAACATTTTGCGGCTGACCAGCGACCATTTGAAAGAACGGACCAGCTCCTCCAGGTGGTTGGCCACCACGCGATAAAGGTTCACTACCTCACCGTCAAAGTCGTTAATCACCTCAACCCGGCTTGGCTCTTTCATAAAGAACAGCGCCGCGCCGCCACAGAACGGCTCGACGTAGCATTCGTGATCGGGGAACTCCGGCAGGATGTGTTTTGCGAGGCGGCGCTTGCCACCCATCCACGGGAAAATTGGTTGCGACATAAGTGATCCTTGTCTGATTTTTTGGATTCGCTTAGGCTTCGCACCCCCTGCGCAGTGGGGCGAGGCCTTGGTTGGATCACTCGGCTAGCTCGAGTGGTACAGCGTCGAGCTGGTGTTGACGCACCGGCTCGTCGCCTCGTTTTTTCGCTGCGCGGGGGACTACTCCCCCTTTGGGGCGAGTTCCAGCGGTTTGAACCGCACGACCTCCTCACCTACCCAATCGTTGAGCAACGCCAAGCGGGCCTGAATTGGCTCCATCTCCAGCGCGGCATAAACCTCAAAAGCCTCACGCGGCGAACCAAATCCGCCGGCGTTTTTCGGCACGATTCCCATCAGCTGTGGGTAAACACGCAAGGCGGCGAGCACGTCACCCTGGGTTTGGTCTTTGATCGAATTGAATTCATCCTTCGCGGCCACCTCGCTGACCGGAATTAGCTGAATGCCTTCCTTCTTGCCGTTGGGGGCGTATACAAACAGGTTGCGAAAATTGCCCGGCCCTTTGGAGTTTTTGAGGGCGGTGCGCAGGTTGTCGATATCGTCTTCACTTTGCGCGGCATCGGTCATGTAGAGGATGAAACCGGCGTGGCTACCGTTCTCGTAATACTTGCGTCGGAACAGAGTGGCGGACTGGTTTAGCAATGCTGATTGGAGAGCGCTGACCCACTCGGGTAGGCCATAAATCTCCTGGTGCAGATCAACCTCGCGCAGGTGGAAAACGCTACCGGGTTCAAATTCGTGCTCATCCCTCCACCCCTGCACCTGGAAGAAGCGACCGTCTTTGCCCACGCGCATGTATTTCGCCAGGGTTGGTTTTAGCGACACCGTGGTGTTGATCTGTGAGCGGCGCCGCTCGATGTAGCCGTTGCCAAGGCATAGGTAATCCTGCGCGTACTGTTCAAATGCCTGCCGCGATAGCAGCTTGTGAGGAATGAAGCTCCGGCTCAGTTGGTTGCGTTTAAAGCGCAACCCGGAGTCCAGATGCACGCTTGCCTTTACCGACCGGGCTAACCCGTCCATGGAAAGCGGCGGCTCGTACCAGCGGCCGTTATGCCAGCACTCCAGGTAATCAAAAATCTCGCGGGAGGAAAGCACTGACTCAGGCTCGCCGAACGTAAAAGCCATCGCCCCCTTCTGCCCAACAGCGGTGCTGACCGCCAGCTCGTTACCTGTAGTCATCCAAAAATCTCCATGCGGCCGGTGTTGGCGGCGGTCTGCCCCTCAAGGGGTTCGTTATGCAATGCGTGAAAGAGCGCCCAGGCCAAGTCGGCGTGACCGGTCTCTTCGTTGCGCCCGGATGTGTATGTGAATTGCCTGCCGCTCTGGGTGACTGTTTTGCGGATTGCCATTAGCGACTGCGCCATGTCGGTCCAGCCGGCATCGAACTCAAGCCGCCCTTTGTGGATGACGTCGTAGGCCTTGAGGACCAGTCGCGTTTTCACCTCTGGCGAATAGCTGAAGGTGGTCAGGCTTGGGAAAAACTGTTTAACCAGCTGGGCGACACCCGATCCCATGCCTGTCATGTCGATGCCGATGTAGGTTACCCAGTAGCGCAAGGTGACCTGGCGAATCGCCTCGGCCTGGGCAGAAAAGTCCATCCCGCGAAATTGGTGGCGCTCAAGTACGCGGAATTTGCCGCCCGGCACCATTGGCGGAGCTACCACCACCAGCCCCGCGCTATCGCCAGTCTCAGCAGGGTCGTAACCCACCCAAACCTGGCGATCGCCAAATGGGCGCCGCAAGAATGGTGAATAGTCCTCCGACCATTCCACCCAACTATCAACCATGCATGGCTGAAGAATGGTCAGTGGGAAGATGCTCGCCCCGTCGTCGACGAACTGACACATCAGCAGGTTTTGGAACGCCTCGGCGTCGTACTCAAGACGTAGCTCTTCCAGGTCGAAAAGATCGCAACCCCGGCTTTCAGCATCCAGAATCGTCACGATCTGGCGCCACACACGGTCCTCACATAATCGGCCCTGCTGCAAGGCGTCGTGGGATACATCCAGCCTGATACGTTGCGCCGCTGGCTTGCCCTTATTGAATCGCTCTCCTGTCCAGAACGTATAAGCCTCATGGGCCATGCTGGACGGCGTCGAGAAATACGTTCGCCGATATTGCTTCTGCATCGCCATGCCACTGGCGACCTTGTTCAGCTCTTTGAATTTGAACGTCCAGAAGAACTCGTCGAAGTAAAAATTGCCGTGATACCCCTGTGCGGTGCGAGCGTTGGTACCGAGAAAGTGCAGCTCGGCCCCGTTGGAAAGAATGATTGGATCGCCGGTGAGCTCAACACCCACTACCTCACGGGCAAACGACTGGATATACGCCTTAAAAATGTGAGCCTGGTTTTTCGAGGCGGAAAGAAAAATCTGGTTTCGCCCGGTGGTCAGAGCATCAATCAGCGCCTCACGGGCGAAGTAAAACGTCGCGCCAATCTGGCGGGATTTGAGAATGGCCCTGGTGCGCTGATTGCCGGCTTTGTACCAGTCCAACTGATACCCAAAACATCCGTCGACGAACGCTTCGGTCAGCAGCTCGATATGTTCTTCCGCGAACTCGTTACGCTTCGGTGCTTTCTTCGGCCCATCGTTGCGCTTGGCCAGCTCGGGATTTAAATCCGTTTCTGTACCGCCGCCCTGGTACCGCTGAATACGAGACTGACGCTCAAGCTGGCGATGCAGAAGGTCGATCTCTTTGAAGTCGCCGCCCGACTTCCCGTCCTTGAGGATTAGCTGAACAAGGCGTGCCTCCAGCGCCCCGCCGATTCGCTCGACGTTGTCCGCCCTATCCCACTCGTCTCGCGACTTCCAGGCGTGGACCGTTTTTTCTTTCTCGGATAAGTACTCCGCAATTTCGCAGACGCGCCAGCCGGTCCAGTACAAAAACTTGGCCTGGCGGCGGTTATCACGGATGGGGTTTTCTAGGGCAGCATTCATGGCGCCGATGCTGCCGCCCTCGCGCGAGCGTCAGTAGCGCCCGGCCCTGTAAGCGCGCCCGCTACAAGCTTGGGCGATTGCTCGTATCCCCTCAGAAATCGACCATGCCCTCAACGCAACGGCAGCAAGCCGCCAACGCATCGAGGACAACCCGAATGGCCGGTACCAACAACAATCCCAGCTCGAAATTTCGCTCCAACTGGTTCCGCGTGGCTGTCGAAGGCGCCACCACCGACAAACGTAAAATCGAGCGTAACTGGCTTGAGCAAGCAGCCAAAAATTTCAGCCAGAACACCTACGGCGCCCGTGTATGGCTTGAGCATTACCGCAGCCTGCTGCCAGACAGCCCGTTCAAAGCGTACGGCGATATCACGGCGGTCAAAACTGAAGAGGTAGAGATCGCCGGTCAGAAAAAACTGGCCCTGTTCGCGCAGATCGAACCGACTCCTGAGCTGGTCGCCATGAACAAGGCCAAGCAGAAGATTTACACCTCGATCGAGATCGACGAGAGCTTTGCCGACAGCGGCGAGGCTTACATCGTCGGGCTTGCAGTGACTGATTCGCCGGCCAGCCTGGGCACCGATGTCCTGGCATTTTCCGCCCAGAAGCCAGACGCCAGCCCCTTTAAGGATCGCCACTACTCGGCGACCTCAATGTTCACCGAAGCCCTAGAAGCTGAAATCAAATTCGAGGAGTTGGTCGACAGCGAGAGCAAGGTCGCAGGCCTGTTCAAACGCGTCACCGAGCTGCTCGGCAAGAGCAAGGACAAAGCGGTCAAGGATGACGCCCAGTTCTCCGAGTTGAACGAAGCGGTCGAAGCGCTCGCCGGCCACGCGGCCGACCAGAGCAAGTCATTTGCCGATGAGCAGGAAGCCCGCAAGGCCCTGGAAACCAAACACGAGAAGCTGAGCAGCGACTTTGCCGACCTGCTCAAACGCCTCGACACCACCCAAGATCACAGCCAGCAAAAACGCCCGGTCGTTACCGGCGGCGCTGATGACGTAGTCACCGACTGCTGATCCCCCCACGGACAAGCCCAGCCAAGGATTACCGGAGAACACCATGCGTAACGAAACCCGTGCCCTTTTCAACGCCTACCTGTCCCAGCTCGCAAAGCTGCATGGCGTGCCCGATGTCACCACCAAATTCACTGCTGACCCGAGCGTTGCGCAAACGCTGGAAACCCGCATTCAGGAGTCCAGCCAGTTTCTCAGCGCCATCAACATCTACGGCGTGTCCGAGCAGATGGGCGAAAAAATCGGCCTGGGTATTTCCGGTCCGGTGGCCAGCACCACAAACACGGCGACAACTGATCGCGCCACCACCGACCTGACCACTCTGGACGACCGTGGCTACGCCTGTACCCAAACCAACTTCGACACCCACCTGACCTACGCGAAGCTCGACGCCTGGGCCAAGTTCAAGGACTTCCAGGCGCGCATTCGTGACGCGATCCTGCAGCGCATGGCGCTCGACCGCATCATGATCGGTTGGAACGGTCTCAGCCGCGCCGCCACCTCCAACCCAGCCACTAATCCGCTGCGCCAGGACGTAAACATCGGCTGGCTACAGAAGATGCGCACCGAGAACGCTGCCCGCGTGCTCAAGGAAGTAGTGGCCGCTAGCAACAAGATCACCATCGGCGCCGGCGACGACTTCGAGAACCTCGATGCCCTGGTGTTCAGCATGGTCAACGAGTTCATCGAGCCCTGGTACCAGGAAGACCCGCAGCTCGTTGTTGTCTGCGGTCGCCAACTGTTGGCAGACAAGTACTTCCCGATCATCAACAAGCCAAACGTTCCGACTGAGATGCTGGCAGCGGACATCGTTACCAGCCAGAAACGCATCGGCAACCTGCCTGCTGTTCGCGTGCCGTATTTCCCTGCTAACGGGCTGCTGGTAACTCGCCTCGACAACCTGTCCCTGTACTGGCAGGAGGGCACTCGTCGCCGCACCGTGTCGGACAATGCCAAGCGTGACCGCGTCGAGAACTACGAATCGGTCAACGAGGCGTACGTCATCGAGGATCTGGGCTGCGCCGCCTTGGCCGAAAACATCGTCCTGAGCTGAGGCAAGCCACCATGACCAATCCTTGCCGCCAGCACTTCCAGCGCGTCACCGCAGCCCAAGCTGCGGAGGCGGCATCTGGACCAGATCAAACGATGGCGGGCGCGACCGCCTACGAGCTGCAGCTCGCCCAGCTCCTGCAGGACCGCCTGCGACTCAAGCAGGTGCAATCCAACGCAGGCAAAGCCGAGCTGAAGCTTCAGTTGCTGCCGGCATATGGAGCCTATGTTCGGGGCGTACTGGAAGCTGGCAATGGCGCCCAGGACGAAGTGCTCACCACCATCATGATCTGGTCGTTTGATGCCGGCGCCTTTGAGGCTGGCCTGCTGATCGCCGACTACGTGCTGAAGCACAAGATGGTCATGCCAGATCGCTTCGAGCGCACCACCGGAACCTTGGTGGCGGAAGAGGTCGCAGAGGCCGCGTTGAAGGCGCAGAAAGCAGGCGACCGTTTCCCGATCAGCATCTTGGAAACCACCGAGAGCGTTACCGCAAAACAAGACATGCCGGATCAGGTCCGCGCGAAGTTGCAGCTCGCACTCGGCAAAGCGTTCGCAGGCCAGGTCAACGAAGAAACCCCAGCCGCAGAAGCGTTACCGTCGCTTGAGCGGGCCAAGCAATACCTGAGCCGCGCCATCGAGCTGCATAGCAACTGCGGTGGCAAAAAGGATCTGGAGCGCGTTGAACGTCTCCTGAAGAAACACGCTGTGCCGGTTCCACCGGCCAGCTAACCGAGCGTACCCCGCAACCCGGGCGGCTCGGGGCGGATCAGCATGGGCATTCCTCCGTGCTGATCCGCCCCGACCACCGCCCTCTAATTCGAGCGCAGCACATGAATGGTTTCGTGGCTGGTGGTGTTTCCACCGGGTTTAACCTAGTCAACGACGGGTTCTGGCCAGACATCGATGCCGACAAGCTGCGCGATGCACAACGTATCGAGAGCGCTATCACTAACGCTCGCCTGGAGGTGGCCACGGTCGCCGCGATGGTCAGCGTCAACAAAGACCTCCGCACCTGCAAACTGAAATGGCAGGCCAGCGGCCACGCATCGCTTGCCGAAGTGCCAGCGGATCAAATCGGCGGAAAGAGCGTCCTGGTACACAGCTATCTGCGTGCTGTGTATTGCGCCACCAGCGCCGAAGTCGCAGAGCGATACCGCAGCTACGACTCCACCAATAGCGGCGAAGCCAAAGCTGCAGAAGAAACCAGCAGCATCGACGAATACCGCCGCGACCAGCGCTGGGCCGTGCGTGACCTGCTTGGCGTTGGGCGGACCACGGTGGAGTTGATTTGATGGCCAACACAACGCGCGCCCTCCAGGGCGACACCGTGGACTCCATCTGCTGGCGTACTTACGGCCGCACCGCAGGCATCACCGAAGCCGTACTAGAAGCCAACCCAGGCCTGGCTGACCTTGGCGCAGAAATCCCCCAGGGCACCACCATCACCCTCCCCGATGAAGCCCCTCAACCTCAACGACAAACGGTGAACCTATGGGACTGATCTACCTAGCGCTTTACAAAGGAAAAGGCACGCTGTTCAACGCCCTGATCCGCCTGTGGACGCGCTCCAAATACAGCCACTGCGAAATCATCATGCCGGATGGCCGCTGGCTGTCGGCCTCGGCCATGGATGGCGGCGTCCGCGCCAAAGCGATCACCCTGGACGGCAAGTGGGACGTTATCGCCGTGCCATGGGCTAACGCTGCCCTGATCGAAAAGCTCTACCGAGACAACGAAGGCAAGGGTTACGACTGGCTTGGCTTGCTCGGCAGCCAGCTCGTACCCATCACCGTCGATAACCCACGCCGCATGTTCTGCAGCGAGTTCTGTGCCGCCGCCCTGGGTTTCCCCCTGGCACAGCGCTACAGCCCCGCGCTGCTTGGTGAAGTCGTGCGCCGCGTCCAAGAAATCACCAACACTGGGCCACGGAATGAAGCACATGCCTGATCGTCCTGAAACGTGGGCCTGGCTGATGGCGTGGCTCGAAAACAACTGGCCTGCGCTGTACGCCGGCCTCTTAGCGACCCTGATTGCCGGCCTGCGCGTGATGTACAGCGGCGGCAATTTGCGCCGGGTGATGCTGGAAGCACCGCTCTGCGGCCTGCTGGCACTGGCGGCAAGCCACGGCCTGGCCTTGTTGGGTATCCCTGTCAGTACCGGTCCATTTTTTGGCGGAATAATCGGCCTACTGGGTGTCGAGTGGACGCGTTCGCAGGCTCGCAAAGTCCTCAACCGTAAGGCAGAGCAGCTATGACCACACTCCGACACGGCGACCGCTCGCAGGCGGTACAACAGTTGCAAAAAGCGCTAAACGCCAGGGGCGCCAGATTGGTTGCTGACGGTGATTTCGGTGACGTTACCGAGGAAGCTGTTCGTGCCTTCCAGCGCCAGATTGGCTTGGTCGACGACGGCATTGCTGGCGAGAAAACCCAGCTCGCTCTGACGGGCGGAGATTGTTCGCGGTTGCTGAAAGCCGCGGATCTGATTGCCGCCGCCAAGCGCCTCGGCGTTGAAGTGGCTGTTGTCTATGCCGTAAACGAGGTGGAGAGTGCTGGTAAAGGCTTCCTCGCCAACGGCAAGCCAGCGATCCTGTTTGAGCGACACATCATGTACCGCCAGCTCAGCGCCGCCCGCCATGCCAGCGACGACCTGCACGAGTTGAAGGCGCACGCCGACGCCCTCGCTGCTCAGTACCCTGCCCTGGTGAACCCAAAGGCAGGCGGATATTCCGGTGATATCGCCGAGCACCAACGTCTAGCACGCGCTCGCTTGATCGACGACCTTTGCGCCCTGGAATCGACCAGTTGGGGCGCCTTCCAGATCATGGGCTACCACGCCGTTTCGCTGGGCTATCCAAGCGTGACCGACTTCGTCGAGCGCATGCAGAAAGACGAGAGCGAACACCTCGAAGCCTTTGTGCGTTTCATTGAGGCGGACCCGGTGCTGTTGAAGGCACTCAAGGCCCGCAAGTGGGCAGATTTCGCTAAACGCTACAACGGCCCAGGCTATGCCCGAAACCTCTACGACGTGAAGCTGGAGCGAGCCTACAAGCGGCACGCTGACGGCTACTGTGGGAGCGTTGCGGCATGACCATGCTGCGGCAGGCTGCTTACGGTGTTGCCTTGTTGGTTGCCCTCGGCGTGTTGCTCTGGACACAGCTTCTTCGCACACAAGCCGAGGACGCACGCGCCGAACTCGCCAGCGAACAACAGCAGCAGGCCAACGAACGCATTGAGCGCCAGGTAAACATCATCTCCACGCTAGACCAGGCACTTCAGAAGGAACGCGATGCCCAGCAAGGGCTGCGTACCACCATCAATCAACTGCGCGCTGGAGCCAACAAGCGCGAACACCAGATCCAGGAGCTCGAACGTGAAAATATTGATCTGCGGGCTTGGGCCGCTGAGCCTCTCCCTGATACTGCTCGCCGGCTGCGGCAGCGCCCCTCTCTCACCGGAGCCGATGCTTACCGAGACTGGGTGTCCGGTAGTGGTGCCGTGCGTTCTTCCGGCGACGGCGCCTACTAATAACGGCAACCTCCTCACCGACGTAGACCGTGCAGAGCTGGCCTGGGCCGAATGCGCGGCCCAGGTCGACATGATCTACCGGCATCAACAGTCGAAGGCCGCCCCGTGATCAAGCCCAACAGCCTGCGCGCCCACCTGTTGGCCTGCGTGCCGGATCTAAAACAAAATCCGGATCGCCTGCTGATCTTTATCGACGACGGCAACATTCGCTGCACAGCGGCGGCCTCGTTGTCGTGGGAATACGTGTACAACATGCAGCTAATCATTACTGACTACGCTGGCGACCCCGACGCGGTGATGTTGCCCCTGCTGGGCTGGATAAGCGTTCACCAGTTGGAGCTGCTGGCGAACCTGGAAAAGGTGGCCCAGGGCATCGGATTTGAAGTGGACGTGCTGGCTAACGACAAGGTCGACATGGCTATCACCCTGCCCTTAACGGAGCGGGTAGTCGTGGCAACGGACGCCCACGGCGCCACCACCGTTACGCACCCGCAGGAACCGCAGCCGTCTGCGGCCTTCGCCAGTGCGGGATGGCCAGCCGAAGGCCAACTGCCAACAGACGCCTGGTACGTTCCCCGTGGCTGACATGGTCGACGAGCTCCACAACTGGCTGACACCGCTAATGATGCGCGTCGGGCCGGCCGAGCGGAGCAAATTGGCCCGCACCGTCGCCCAAGAAGTAAGACGCAGCCAGCAGCAACGCATACTGGCCCAGCGCAACCCCGACGGCAGCGCCTATGCCCCCAGGAAAAAGCGAGATCTACGCGGCAAGGCCGGACGCATCAAGCGTAAGGCCAAGATGTTCACGAAGCTGCGCACCGCTCGGTTCCTAAAAGCACAAGGCAACGCAACCGCCGCGACCATCAGTTTCGCCGGCCGTATAAGCCGCATCGCTCGCGTCCATCAGGAAGGACTAAGGGATCGGCCAGGCAGAGGCGCGCCTGACGTGAAATATGCGAAACGTGAGCTGCTCGGCCTAACCGAAGCGGAGCGAGAACTGGTTTTGGGCAACCTACTACGGCACCTGACGCGCTAAGCTCACCATCAATTGCGCGCGCAAGGCCGTAATGGGCATCTAAACACCCGACTCCACGGAGAAAGAGTGGATTGATAAGGAGAGAGCTTTGAAGTTGAGAACAGCTTGCATAAAGTGCTTTACGGTTGACGGCCTTACACAGCCAGTGTTCTCGCTCGTGGAAATTGGCGATAACAACATTCACGAAACCGTCTGTTCTCGCGGACATAAGACGTCTATAGTTTTTAACCATCATAAGCACGAAATTCTTTTTGAAATGGGTGCTATGGCTTTAATAGATGGCTACCCGAGAGAAGCAATTTCAACGATTGCTGCGGCACTTGAGCGTTTTTACGAGCTCTGCATACGAGTGGTAAGCTCCAGCTTCCAAATCCCAGAAGACGAACTAAAAAAGGCATGGCAAGCTATCGATTCAGCGTCAGAGCGACAGCTTGGAGCGTTTGTCTTAACCATGCTCTTATGGTCTAAGGAGTGCCCAGACCTGATCGATAACAAGAAACCAACTCTGCCCAACACATCCTTACGAAACACAAAAACCTGGAAAGAGTTTAGGAATGCTGTAATTCACAAAGGCCTCATTCCATCCGAGGCAGTGGCGATCGAATATTGCGAGCTTGTGTACTCGCACATCAACAAACTAACCAAGATAATAACCTCGAAACACGAAGATGCTTGGCTAGCCGAAATTAGTAAGCAACACGCAGCTGCACAGCAATTTAATCCTGGCGAGGAAATAACTTCTTTTGGATTGCCAACTACGCTTTTTCTGGCCCGAGGCACACATGCGCCAACAAATTTCACGGAAGCGTTAAAACAATTGAATGGCTATAAAGAGATTTATGGCCGTTGATTAACTCATCGTGGCGCGGCGCACCCCGACGGCACGGCCTAGGCCCCACGCAAATAACACGAATTGCGCCGCTAGGCTGGCCGTATCAAACATAAGGTCAAAATCGTCACCAATCTGAGGACGGTGCGGCATCTAAAAACCCAAGGCGATGCCAATCAGGCAACCGTCACATTTACAGACCGCATCGACCGCATCGACCGCATTGCCCGAGGCGCGCCGGAGGTTCATCCTCCAAGCGCGAGCTGTTGGGCTTCACAAACGACGAAACAAATCGAGTGTTTGACCACCAGTTGAAACACTTAACCCAATAACTTTGAAAAAAGCGAAAGGCTCTGGGATCATGCATTTTCTATGCATGAGAGCGGCAAAATGACCACCGGACAAACGATTAGGCGCATTAAGAATATCCCAGAGAGAATTAAAAACCTTAAGCCTCAAGAAGCCTTCTATGAATGCGCGCTCGCGTTATTATTCGTCTGGTTTGTACTATTATTTTTTTCGAAAGGCCTACCGTTACAAGTCACCGCTGCAACTGCGTTAACACTTACGGCACTAGGTCTAATTATTGACATCTTCGACTGGTCTAAAATCGCCAGCAAATTTGTAAACGACAACCTCATAGGTAAAGCGCTAGCGGCCAGTGTTGTCGGCGCTTCCGGCGCTTTCTCGTTAAGCTATTCCTCATACATCATAAACTCATTTACTTTAACTGCAGTCAACCCCTTACCTTATACGACGACATTTATCGCTATTCCTGCGACTTTCCTGCTAATCATAGCTTTCCTGCTGCTAACATTGGTTGTACTCACCCTAATCCTGTTACTACTAGTTCCTGTTATCACAACGGTAGACTTTATCGAATTCAACAAAAAAGCCCTATCCCCTAAAACACCGTCAAACGAAAACAAAACATTCAAGCGTGTCGCACTAATGAGCATTCTGAGAATTCTCGGATGTGCATCATTAGTAACCGTACTAGCTGGCTCACACCTTAATTATGAAAACGGTTTAAAATCGCTTGCTCGGAATTTCGCTTTTAATCTAGAACTACGCTCACATGACACATGCGCCCAACCAGGTGAGCGAATAGTTAGAATTAATAGCTCAAAAATATTGGCAGCTACTTCTGCAGACGCATTTAGCATTCGTAACTGTGCGGAATAAAGGAGAGCCGCACTTCCAGATCTAAAACAGAGCTTGTAGAACCTGTTCATACAAGCTCTGCGAGCTGCGCCGCTCGCGCGAGGCCGCCAACATCGGCGGCATGAACGATCTCGCCACCCTCGCCCGCCTAATCGAAAGCCTCATCCGCATCGGCACCATAGCCCAGGTGCAGATGCAACCGCCGCGCGTGCGCGTGCAAACTGGCAGGCTGCTTACTGGCTGGCTTCCGTGGATCACCCTGCGCGCTGGCGCCGATCGCGTCTGGAATCCGCCCACCGTTGACGAACAGGTGCTGCTGTTCAGCCCGTCCGGCCAAACCGCCAACGGCGTAGCCCTCTGTGGAATTTTTAGCGATCACCTGGCCGCCAATGGCAATCGTGATGGCTTGCACCGAACCACCTACCGTGACGGCGCAGTAATCGAGTACGACAGCATCGCCCACCACCTACGCGCGATCCTGCCCGCCGGCGGCAGCACCGAGCTTGAAAGCACCGGAGGCATCAGCATCAAGGGGGATATCTCCCACGTCGGCAATTACACGCAAACCGGTAACCAGGACATCACCGGCCAAGTGCAGGTCAGCATCGACGTCGTCGCTGATGGCATCAGCCTGGTCAACCACCTGACGCCTGGTATTCAGCGGGGCAACGGCCTCTCGGACAAGCCGCAATGAATCGGCAAACGGGAGGCACCATCACCGACCTGGAGCACATCAGCCAGAGCGTGGCGGACATCCTCACGACTCGAATCGGCACACGCGTTATGCGCCGCGCCTACGGCAGCCAGTTGGTGGATCTGATCGACCAGCCTGGCAACGGCACCACCCGCCTACTCGCCTACGCAGCAATCGCCATGGCCCTGATCCGCTGGGAGCCACGCATCCGAGTTAGCCGTGTGGAGCTCAACGCTGGAACAATGGCTGGGCAGTTTGAGTTGGTGCTAGAGGCAACAGTGCTCAACAGCAACGAACTGCAAAGCCTCCGGATTCCACTGAACATGGGGGCGTCCGTATGAGCGTCTGGACGCCAATTGACTTAGCCGCTTTGCCTGACCCAGATATCGTCGAGCAGCTCGATTACGAAGTGATCCTAGCCGAGCGCAAGGCTTATCTCATCAGCCTTTATCCCGTAGCCGAACAGCCGGCCATCACAACGCGCTTAGCGTTGGAGTCGGAACCGCTGACCAAGCTATGCGAGGAAAATGCTTACCGCGAACTGCTGTGGCGCCGCCGCGTAAACGAAGCGGCTTTGGCTACGATGTTGGCCAAAGCGCGGGGTGCCGACCTTGAGCAGATTGCAGGCAACTACAACGTCAACCGCCTGGTAATCACACCCGCCACCGATGACACGGATGCGGTGATGGAGAGCGACGATGCTCTTCGTGAACGTACTCAGATGGCGTTCGAGGGGCTTAGCACTGCCGGCCCGCGCAACTCTTACATCTTCCACGCCAGAAGCGCGAACGGGCGTGTCGCCGATGCGACGGCCGAAAGCCCAAGCCCTGCGGTAGTCGTGGTGACAGTGCAGGCGTTAATAGGCGATGGCAGCGCTGACCAAGAACTGCTGGACGTGGTCAGCGCCTACCTATCCGATGAAGACCGCCGCCCCGTCGCCGATCGCCTCATGGTGCAAAGCGCCGACGTAATTGAATACACGCTCAACGCGCAGTTACTGCTCGCTACGACCGGCCCAGAAAGCGAGCCCATCCGCCTGGCGGCCGTGGCTCGGGCTGAAGCGCTTACCCGTGCCCGCCGGCGTCTCGGTGTAGAGGTCTCGGCGTCTGCAGTTTATGCCGCGCTGCATGTCGAGGGCGTGCGCAAGGTAGTGCTAACGGGTTGGGTCGATATAGTTCCCACGCCCGCACAGGCTGGCTACTGCACAGCTATCAACGTGACAGTGGGGGCGCTGTAATGACGCGCCCGATGCTGCCCTCCAACGCAACTCAACTGGAGCGCCTTGCCGCTCAGGCGTTGGCGCAAATTGAGCGAGTGCCTGTGCCCATAAGGTCGCTGATCGACCCCGCCCGCTGCCCCGTGGCACTGCTGCCCTACCTGGCCTGGGCGTTCTCCGTAGATCGCTGGGAAGAGTCCTGGTCGGAATCAATCAAGCGGCAGGTGATTCGCTCCGCTTGGTTCGTGCATGCCCACAAAGGAACGATTGGCGCACTGCGTCGAGTCGTTGAACCACTGGGCTACTTAATACGGGTACTGGAGTGGTGGCAAGAAACTCCACCTGGTGTGCCGGGCACATTCAAGCTGGATATCGGCGTGCTCGACTCGGGCATCACCGACGAGATGTACGACTCCCTGGTACTGCTGATCGACGACGCCAAACCGGTTAGCCGCCACTTGATCGGGCTTGCTATCAGCCTTGAAACGCGGGGCACCGCTTACGTCGCGGCGGCCTCGATCGATGGCGAGATCCTAACCGTCTACCCCTATGAGCCTGGTCCGATCGAGGTCAGTAGCAATGCGCTGCTGGGCGGCGGCACCACACACCAAATCGACACACTGAGCGTTTACCCATGAGCCAAACCTATTACGCGATTCTTACGGCCGCCGGCGAGGCAAAGCTCGCTAACGCAGCCGCCCTCAACGTACCGCTACAAATCAGCAAAATGGCCGTGGGTGACGGGAATGGTGCTTTGCCAAATCCGATTCGGACACAGACAACTCTTGTGCACGAAAACTATCGGGCCGATCTGAACACGCTGTCGATCGATGCAGCGAACAGTAGCCAAATCATCGCGGAGCTGGTCATCCCAGAAGCCACGGGCGGTTGGTGGATTCGAGAAATGGGGCTTTATGACGCCGCAGGTGTGCTGATCGCAGTGAGCAACTGCCCGCCCAGCTACAAACCTCAACTGGCAGAGGGCTCCGGCCGCACCCAGGTGCTGCGCATGGTATTGGTCGTGAGCAGCACTGCCGCTATCGAATTGAAGATTGACCCAAGCATCGTGCTCGCTACCCGCACCTATGTTGATAACAAGGTGCTCGAGGAGTTGAACAAACAAGACTTCAAGTTTTCCGCCGTGGTCGCCTCTACCGCGCCCGTCACAATGAATGGCCCCCAGACTGTTGACGACGTGCTGCTAGCGGCGGGCGACAGGGTGCTCGTCAAAAACCAGGCTCAAGCAAAAGACAACGGACTTTACATCGTCGCCGCTGGGGTATGGCCACGAGCTCTGGATGCAGACGCCAGTAGCGAAGTTACCCCCGGCATGTTTGTGCACATCGAAAAAGGAACCACCAACGGCGACAGCGTTTGGCAGCTCGTAACGGACGCGCCGATTACGTTGAACAACACCGGTCTGGTATTTGAGATGGCCGTGGGACGCACCGGTGTAAGTGCAGGCACCTACACCAGCGTGACCGTGGATAAATACGGGCGAGTTATTGCCGCAACGAATGCCCCAGCTGTCGCGGCTCTATCGCGCGTCACAAGCCTAAATGCGTCAGCAGCTCTAACGGCTTCGCAAATGGGCCTGCTGCTGCTCGATGCCTCGGCTGGTGACCGCACCTTCACGCTACCCGCAGCCGACTCTAGCCTCGGCGTCGTCGACGCGATTGTCCGGCGAATCGACAACAGCAACACGCGTCTTACCATCCAGGCGGCTGGCACCAACAAGATCAAAATGCATACCCACCTGAACCCGGCTGGCTATGGCTTTTTGTACCTGATGGGCGCGGGCGACTGGTGGCACCTGCGCAGCGATGGCGCTGGAAACTGGTGGCCGATTGGGCGCCTCGACACCACTCCATTGGGCCGTCCCACTTTTGAAACGACGACAGCTTTCAACCCTGGCGGCAATGGACCTTTAGGAGCGGTCGTGTACACCCGAGCGGAGTGGCCGTGGCTGTGGGATCACGCGCAAGCGTCCGGCATGCTGACCACCGAAGCAGCGCGCATTGGTATGGAAGGCGGCTGGACGAGCGGGGATGGAGCCACAACATTCCGTGGCCCAGAAGGCCGAGGCGTGTTCATGCGAGTGCTCGACGACAATCGGGGAGTCGATACATCGGTCATTACCGGCTCGCTCACAAGCGGTAGCGCCGCAGTCGCGTCGGTAAGTTTTGCAGGCAATACGGTCGGCGTTGGCATGGCCGTCAGCGGCACAGGTGTGCCTGCCAACGCGACGATCATCGCTGTGACGGCTAACAGCGTAACGCTCTCCGCCAACGCCACAGCCACGGGAGTAACGAAGCTTACTGTCACGGGGCGAGTCGCCGGCAGCAGCCAACAAGACAACCTGCAGAACATCACCGGTTCTATGAATGGGGTGATGCAACTGGTGCAAAGCGGCGGGACAGGAGCCTTTGACTACACCCTGTACACCTATCACACCGGCACGCAGGGCGGCGGCTCCACCGTAAACAACTTTAACTTCGACGCTTCTCGCGTCGTCCGAGCTGGGTCGCAAACACGCCCTATGAACATCGCATACCCCGGCCGCATCAAGCTGATCTGAGGACCAACCAATGCCCTATTACGCTCTCGACAACCTTAACGTCATGTATGGCCCAGTGGAGCTGCCGTCAATCCCAGGCATTGGATTGCAGATCCCCGCCGGCATCGTGTCAGCTCCGAAGCAATTACCGCCTCCCGCAGCGGGTAACTCTTGGGTTTGGAATGACTCCAAGGCTGTCCAGGTTGAGGACAATCGCGGCGGCGCCTATCGCACCACTGACGGCTCTATAACGGTTTACTACGAGGCCCTTGGGCCACTTCCGAAAGACCTCACTCGCACTCCACGCCCGGACGCCGACCACATCTGGACAGGCAGCGCGTGGGCGTTTAGCAGTGATTTGCGGAACGCTAACCGTCGAGCCTTGTGCCTTACGCTATGCGACCAAGTAGACAGCGCCGCAGACATGGCCCGCAGCGAAGTAGCGGGGGATCCTTTAAGAGCCGTCGAGTATGACCGCGCCCGAATCGAGGCGCAGACCTTCGCGGCGGCCGGATACGTGGGCGAAGCGCCGCCAATGGTCGCGGCTTGGGCCATCGGCGGACGCACCGCCAAGCAAGCGGCTGATGACATTCTGCGCGAGGCTGCGCTGTACACCGCAGCCCTGGTACAGCTGCGAGCAACCAGGCTCCAGGCGAAAGAACTGATCAGAACCGCGATTAATGCCGACAACATCGAGCTCGCTCAAGACATCGCTGAAGAGACCATCGCAGCCATTGAGGCGTCTGTCGTCGGCATCGGTAATAACACCGGCGCTTAACCATTTTCCTGGGGAGGGTTGCCTCGCTTCGGCGGGGCTTTTCTATGCGTGTCTTGTAGAGGCTGTAGATACAAGCCGCACACCTCGCCGCATCGCCGCGCGCGCGGCAGCCTGTGCACTGTCATCCCATCACGCGCAGGCACAAACCAATGGCCGATTACCTACACGGCGTGCGAGTCCTCGAAATAAACGAGGGCATCCGCCCGATTCGCACTATTCCCACCGCTGTCATCGGCATGGTCTGCACCGGCCCAGACGCGGATGCAACCTTATTTCCGCTGGACACCCCCGTACTGCTCACCAACGTGCAAGCCGCCGTTGGCAAAGCCGGCACCACCGGCACCCTCGCCAAAAGTCTGCAAGCGATCGCAGACCAGGCCAAACCGATCGCTATCGTTGTGCGCGTAGCCGAAGGCGCTGGCGTGGACGCCGCTGCAAAAGAAGCCGCCACCACTTCCAACCTAATTGGCACAGTCACCGCCGCTGGCAAGTACACCGGCATGAAGGCGCTGCTCGCGGCCAAGGGCAAGCTCGGCATTGTTCCGCGCATCCTGGGCATTCCTGGGCTGGATAATTTGCCGGTGGCCACTGCCCTGGTCAGCATCGCCCAAGACCTGCGCGCCTTCGCTTACGTCAGCGCGTGGGGCTGCCAAACCAAGGAAGAGGCTGTCGCTTACCGCGAAGGCTTCGGCGCAAGGGAAGTAATGGTGATCTGGCCCAGTTTTGAGCGCTGGGACACCACCGCAAACGCCACCGTCGTGGCCCCCGCGATTGCAGTAGCTCTGGGTCTGCGGGCAAAGATCGACCAGGAAGTGGGCTGGCACAAAACGCTGTCCAACGTCGCCGTAAACGGCGTCACCGGTATCAGCGCGGATGTGTGGTGGGATCTGCAAAACCCAGCTACCGACGCCAACTACCTCAACAGCAACGAAGTCACCACCCTCATTAACGAGAGCGGCTACCGCTTCTGGGGTTCTCGCACTGCTGGCGACGATCCGCTGTTTGCCTTCGAGAACTACACCCGCACCGCCCAGGTGTTGGCCGACACCATGGCTGGGTCGCACTTCTGGGCCGTCGATAAGCCCATGACGCCTGGCCTGGTGAAAGACATCGTCAACGGCATCAATGCGAAGTTCCGCGAGCTGAAGAGCGCCGGCTACATCGTCGACGGCCAGGCCTGGTACGACCCGGATGCCAACGACCCGACCACCCTCAAGGCCGGGAAGTTGTTCATCGACTACGACTACACGCCCGTACCGCCGCTGGAAGACCTGACGTTCCGCCAGCGCATCACCGACCGCTACCTGGTCGAGTACGCCACCCAGATCAACGCCTGACCCACTTTCACCGCGTGGCCTAGGCCGCGCCGTAGGAGATAGCCACGATGGCTCTACCCCGCAAACTCAAAAACATGATGCTGTTCAACGATGGCACCTCCTACGCAGGCGTGTGCAAGTCCGTGACGCTCCCGGTACTAGGCCGAAAAATGGAAGGCTTCCGAGGCGCGGGTATGAACGGCCCTGTCAAAGCCGACCTTGGCTTCAGCGACGACGGCCTGCAGATGGAGTGGACCCTTGGTGGCCTCGACGTCCAGGTGCTCAAGCAGCACGGCGCAGTCAGTGCCAGCGGCATCGCCATGCGCTGGGCGGGCGCTTACCAACAGGACGACACCGGCGCCGTATCGATGGTGGAGGTGTCTGTGCGCGGCCGGCACGAAACCATCGACATGGGCGAGGCCACACCAGGTGAAGACACCGAACACAAAATCACCTCCACCCTCAGCTACTACAAGCTGACCATCGACAACGAAGAGGTGGTGGAAATCGACCTCCTCAACTTTATCGAGAAGGTAAACGGCGTCGACATGCTGGAGGCGCAGCGCCAAGCCCTAGGCATCTGATTCACCCCTTGCGCCCCGCCTGGGGCGCCTACCCCACCCCATAAAGGAAAGCCCTCATGTCTAAGCCAGATACTGCCACCGCACTTGCGGTCGACAGCGCAGCAGTCGAGAACCCAAACCAAGCCGTCGTCGCCCTGGACGAACCAATCGCCCGCACAGGCGAAACCATTGGCAGCGTCACGTTACGTAAACCCATGTCAGGCGAACTACGCGGCTGCTCCCTAGTTGACCTGATGAACCTTGAGGTCAACGCCCTGCGCAAGGTGCTGCCCCGCATCACGACCCCAACGCTCACCGACGTCGAAGTCGGCCGTATGGACCCAGCTGACCTGGTTCAGTGCGGTATGGCTGTAGCCAGTTTTTTGTTGCAGAAGTCGGCCCGGAAGGAAGTATCCCTGTCTGCGTAGAAGAACCCATGGCGGACATCGCCGTGATCTTCCACTGGGCCCCGGTCGACCTCGATCGGCTGGGCCTTTTTGAACTGATGGAGTGGCGCGAGCGCGCCCGTAAGCGGAGTGGAGCGGATGGCCGCTGACAAGCTACAACTACAGGTCATCCTGTCCGCTTTGGACAAGGTTACTGCCCCGCTCAAGCGTATGCAGGCCGGTAGCATCGGCGCCGGCCGAGCGCTGAAAGAAGCACGCGATCGCCTGAAAGAGCTCAACACCCAACAAAAAGATATCAGCGCTTGGCGCACTCAGCGCGAGGCCGCTAAACAGACCGAGGCGGCACTTACCGCCGCACGGGACAAGGTCAAACAACTTGGCCGAGAGATGGCCGCCACAGGCGCACCTACGCGCCAGATGACGCGCGACCTAAAGTCTGCCATTCGCACTGCCACAGACCTAAAGCGCCAACACGGCGAAAACCAAATCGCCCTGCAGGGTGTGCGCAATAAACTCAGCGCTGCCGGCATCAGCACGAAGAACCTCGGCGAAGCAGAGCGCAGCCTGCGCAGCAAAATTGCCGAAACAAACCAAGCCATCAGTACCCAGGGCAAACGCCTGGAGCGGTTGACCACTCAACAACGCCGCCTAGCCAAAGCCCGTGGCGAATTTGATCGAGCGCAAAAGGTAGGCGGTGGCATGGCCGCAAGTGGCGCTGCCGCGCTGGGGGCTGGCTATGCAGCAGGCCGGCCAGTAGTCGCGGCCATCCAGGCATTCGCGCCGGCGGAAAACGCCATGACACAATTGAAAGTGTCGATGATGGGCAGCGATGGTTCTGTGCCTGCTGATTTCCAGAAAGTTAGTGACTTGGCCAAGCAGTTGGGTGACCGCTTACCCGGCACTACCGCCGACTTCAACGAAATGATGACCATGCTGCGCCGCCAAGGTCTCAGCGCGGCCAACGTGCTGGGCGGTACCGGCGAGGCAGCTGCGTACCTGGGCGTACAGCTGGAAATGCCAGTCACGGCCGCAGCTGAATTTGCGGCCAAGATGCAGGACGCTACCCGCACCACTGAAAAAGACATGATGTCCTTGATGGATACCATCCAGCGCGGGTTCTACCTGGGCGTGGACAGCGACAACATGCTGCAGGGCTTCAGCAAAATTTCGCCTGTGATGGACATCATCAAAAAGCAGGGGCTGGAAGCCACCAAGGTGCTGTCCCCGCTGCTCGTGATGATGGACCAGGCCGGCATGGAAGGTGGCGCCGCCGGTAACGCCTACCGGAAGATTTTCCAGGGCGCGATGAACAACGACAAAATCCAGCAAGCCCTGGGCGATTTGGAAGTGCTGAAGGGCGTCAAAATCAAACTCGACTTCACCGATGGCAAAGGTGAGTTCGGCGGCATCGAAAAGATGTACGCACAGCTAGAGAAGCTGCAAACGCTGAGCACTGAAAACCGGTTGGCACTGCTCAAGCAGATGTTTGGTGATGACAGCGAAACCATCACTACCCTCAACACTATGATGGCCAAGGGCATTAACGGCTATCGCGAGGTAGAGGGAAAGATGGCAGCCCAGGCCGACCTCCGTACCCGCGTCAATGAGCAGCTCAATACCCTCACCAACGTGATGGAAGCCGCCGAGGGCAGTTGGACTAACGCTATGTCCGAAATCGGCGCAGTGATTGCCCCCGAATTAAAAGAGCTGATCAAGAGCCTGGGCGAGATCGCCAACGGCGTCGGCGCCTGGGTACGTGCTAACCCGGAGCTGGCAAAACAGATCATCAAAACGGTGGCGGGTCTGGCGCTGCTGATGGTGGGCATGGGCGCGCTGAGCATTGGCTTAGCCAGCCTGATCGGCCCATTCGCCGTGGTGCGCTACGGCATGATGCTGTTCGGTATCAAAAGCCTGGGCCTGATGACCGCTCTCAAAAGCTTGGGTGGCGCGTTGACGTGGGTAGGCCGCGCCGTGTTGTGGATTGGCCGTGCGCTAATGCTCAATCCTATCGGCCTCGCGGTTACCGCCATCGCCTTGGCTGCGTACCTGATCTATAAAAACTGGGAGCCGATCAAAGCGTTCTTTATGGGGCTGTGGGCCGAGGTGAAAGCGGGCTTTGATGGCGGCTTCGCCGGAATCCGAGACCTGATAATCAACTTCAGCCCGCTGGGGCTTTTCTACCGTGCATTCGCCGGCGTAATGGGCTACTTCGGCATCGAGCTCCCCAGCAAATTCACCGAGTTCGGTTCCATGCTGATGCAAGGCCTAGTAACTGGCATCACCAATGGCTTGGCAGGTGTTAAAGACAGCATCACAGGCGCTGCCGATAGCACCATAGGCTGGTTCAAAGAGAAGCTCGGCATCCACAGCCCATCGCGCGTTTTCGCCTCCCTGGGCGGCTTCACCATGGCCGGCCTGGGCCAAGGGCTGGCCGGGGGTGAACAGGACGTATTGAAGCAAGTTGCCAATACGGCTCAGAGAATGACCGAGATCGGCGCAGGAACAGTTGGCATGAGCAGCCTAAGCGTGGATCGGCGCGCCCCCATCTCAACCGGCGCCGGCGGCATGCTCGTCCAGGGCGACACCATCGAAATCACCATTCAGGCCACGCCCGGTACGGACACCGCAGGCCTGCGCCAGATGCTTAACCAGTTGCTCGACGAGCGTGAACGCAGCAAAGCAGCACGCCTGCGCTCGCGCCTAAGCGACCAGGAGTAACCGCCATGATGATGGCCCTCGGGATGTTCGTATTTAGCCTACCCACCCTCGCCTACCAAGAGCTACAGCGGCAGACCGACTGGCGCCACCCAACCACCAGTCGCGTCGGCACGAACCCGGCACGTCAGTTCGTTGGCCGTGGTGAAGACGCTATCACCCTTCCCGGCGTGTTGCTGCCAGAGCTGGCCGGAAGCCCACTCAGCCTGGACGGCCTCCGCCTAATGGCTGATACAGGGAAGGCCTGGCCGTTGGTGGAAGGCACGGGCCGCATCCTCGGGCTTTGGGTAATCGAAAGCCTCAGCGTCACCCAGACGGTGTTCTTTCAGGACGGAACGGCCCGCCGCTATGAATTCACCCTATCGCTAAAACGCGTCGACGATGGACAAGTGGATCTGCTCGGCGCGGAGCTGAGCACTGCGGGCAATATTCTGCGCAGGATTCTTCTGTGATCGACGCCGCCATCGCCACCGTAACCGGCGTGCTCCGCGACGCCGCCAAATCCCTGCTAGGCGACAACGACTACCCCGCCCCCCTCTACCGCCTTACCGTAGATGGCGCCGATATCGCCCACCTGATAAGCCCGCGCCTAATAAGCCTCAACCTCACCGATAACCGGGGCATTGAGGCAGACCAACTCGATATCAGCCTGAGCGACCACGACGGACTGCTGAATATTCCGCCGCTGGGCGCGGTGGTCCGCTTGTGGCTTGGCTGGACCGACACCGGCCTGGTCGACAAGGGCACGTTCACCGTTGACGAAGCCGAACACAGCGGCGCACCCGACACGCTCAACATCCGCGCCCGCAGCGCAGATCTGCGCAAGGGTCTCAAAGTTAAACGTGAGGACAGTTGGAGCGCCTCCAACCTGGGTGAAGTGGTCAAGCGCATTGCCCAGCGCAATGGCCTGGTGCCGACCATCACCGGCGACCTTGCAGCTATCCCAGTGCTCCAGCTGGACCAGGTAAACGAATCCGACGCCAACATCCTCACTCGGCTGGGGGAAGACTTCGACGCGGTGGCCACCGTCAAAGCCGGTCGGCTGGTGTTTATGCGCGGCAACGGCGGCAAGACCGCCACAGGTTTGGCTCTACCGCATATCACGCTCACCAGAGCCGATGGTGATGGCCATCGCTACCTCCAGGCCGAGCGAGACAGTTACGACGGCGTGCGGGCTTACTTCTACGATGTGAACAGCGCCAAAAAGCAGGAAGCGATCGCCGGCGGCGTCGAGAGCCTCAAGGATATACGCCACACCTACAGCGATAGAGAAAGCGCATTGCGAGCTGCCCGTAGCGAGTGGAATCGGCTGCAGCGCGGTACCGCAACACTTAGCTATACCTTGGCCAAGGGCCGACCTGATCTGATACCCGAGCTGACCTACACCCTGGAGGGTGTTAAGGGAGAGATCGACGCCGTCATTTGGCACGGAGGGAATGTGCAGCACAGCCTTACAGCTGATGGTGGATTCACCACTAGCCTGGAGCTGGAGAGCAAGTTGCCTGAGGACCAGGTTGACGGGTTGTATGAGGAGGGACCGGGGGAATACACCGGGATCATTGCTTACTATCGCGACGATAAAGCAGGTACCGAACAATCGCTCACGAGTGGTGATCAAACTAGGCCACGACGGCTACGGTGGTTGTATTCGAGCAAGCCCAGTGCTAAGCGAGCTTTGGACCGAGAATGGCGAAGAATGCATAAAAATGGTAGTTAAAGCCGGACCGTATTAACATCAAGAGCCAACCAACATAAGGAAATTTTATGAGTGACACAAAATGGACGAGTACGGGTCTTTCACTTCCGACGATTCGGGACATTGCCATTATAATTTTATTGGCCTCAGCCATAATAAAAATATTATTTTCCGAGATAAATTTTGACTTTTCAGCATTTTCATTCACGGACCTGCTAGCACTCATAATGTCAATATTTTCAATTTGGCTTTCCGCTATATTTTACTTTAAAGCCAACGAGGCAAGCGCCCAATTCTATAATAATACTTATTTATTTACCAAAGACACAGCTGAAATGCTCGGAAGAATTGAGAGCGGATTTGGCGAAAAACTTAGCAGCCTTAATGAAAACTACACCGGACTCAGATCAAATCTAGATAGCTTCCGTTACAACAATCGCAGCGAAGACATTGCCACTAGCGAAGAAGACATTAAAGAGAAACAGAAAGCATACGAGGCCAAAATCGAGGAACTGCTTCAAAAATCTCAACTTGACGCTCAAGAGAAGCAGCAATTTAAAATATCCCTGCTACAAAAAACCCAGGAGCTTGACGCAGCAAAACTTGATCTTGAAATCACAAAGCGGGAAGTCGAAAAATTCGCAAAACAAAAAACAAGCAGCTTCAACTTAAACATTGAAGGATTAATTGCCCATGTTGCTTATAAAATAATCAATAGAATCCCTTCCTCTGCCACAGTAGTGCCCAGCCAGGTTATCCACTTCTATCCTTTGATTGCCACAGAATTACATCCAGATGCAGTTTCAGATTTAGAAGAGCTGGGACTCACGCGAGACGGACAAGCTACTAAAGTCCTAGCAGACAAGGTGGCACGCCGCATTCGTAAAATAGCACAGGGCTAGGAGTTGAATTAACAATCCCAAATTAGAGAAAAATCATGGATGAAGTGTCGAAGTGTAGACGAAACTTACTAGTAATATCTAGCTTACTGATCTTATATGAAATTGCGGGTGGGAAGCTTGCCGCAGTGAACGCACCTGTTATTTCGGTCACGCTAGAACGCCCCCAACTAGTTCTCTATTTCATGTGGCTGGTTCTACTATATGAGCTAATTCGATTCAAAACACTATACATTGAAGAGCACGCCAAATTTAAGACAGACCGAAGCTTTATCAGCCTCTCCCCGAAAACACTTTCCAAACTTTCAAAGTTATTACCCGAGTCAAGCAACTCTAATGGCTTCACGCTAAAAAGAAGAGTCTTTACAAGAGCTATAACTTATCATGTTTATAAAGACGGTGTTTCAAAACCCAAAACGGTAGCCGTGAATTACTTTCGCTTATTTATTGATGAGTGCCGGGAAGACTTCATTTATGCACTACACTCAAAACATTTCTTAGAATACAACCTACCAATTATTTGGTGTGTATTCGCAATATTAATACCTGGTTGCGCACTATATCTTCGATATTTAGACCTTCTCTAATCAACAAAAAACCCCAGCTGTGCTGGGGCTTATTATCCTTACTTCGCTGACTGCGCGAACACCTCCATGATCCTCAGCACATCGGCGCGTTGCTGTTCACTCAGCTCCCGCAGAAGGGCGAGAAAGAGGTATTCCAACTGGGTAAGGTTTTCCATCGTACGTACTCCATTTCCTTGTGACGGACTACTGGTGCCGACTGCACCAACCAAATCGCCCGGAGTACCCAATCCTCAGCACGTTTTTGCATGCCACCAGCTCCCCAGTCAAACAAGTGGTGGTGCTGGCGAATAGGCTTTCCGGGCGGTCACATCCCAAGGTACGCACATTTATGAAACTGCAAGCCTGAATCGGTACCGAAAAAGGGTCGGACTATGCCGAGGGGGTCATCATCCGCCAGAAGCCATAAAACAAAAGGGCCAGCAGGCCCAGGTAGAACAAGCCGCCGATCCGCACGCCGGTGTATGCGGCTGAGTTGTGCGCACCACACTTTGGACAATCTTTGGCATCGGTAGAAATTTCCGTCTTACAGTCTTTGCAGGCAATCAATGCCAT
Source organism: Pseudomonas sp. AC136 (assembly GCF_979258585.1). Taxonomy (NCBI): domain Bacteria; kingdom Pseudomonadati; phylum Pseudomonadota; class Gammaproteobacteria; order Pseudomonadales; family Pseudomonadaceae; genus Pseudomonas; species Pseudomonas sp. AC136. The sequence continues at coordinate 271,069 of NZ_OZ409865.1, read as the reverse complement.
GGCTTGCTCCTAGTTCAATCCATTGAGCTACTGCAAGAGTAGTTAGCCCTTTCTGATCGCCGCATCTGCTAACGCGGCCATGGTGCGCTGCATAACGTCTCTGTCGCCGGCCGGCATTGCGCGGAAGTTCTCCAGCACCTGAATTTCGTTAGGCGATAGGTCGGCTGCACCTGGTGAAACGCGGCCGCCTGTCAGTACGTAGTAAACGTCTACACCCATCCCCTGGAGCGTTTGCAGATAGCGCGTATCTGGAGCGCTCGACTCCAGTTCATAGGCCTTTTGCGTGCCTCGACTGACTCCCGCAGCCACGCCGAAATCGGCCTGATTCAGAGCAAGCCGCTCCCTTTCTTCACGTAGGCGCATGCCTACCCCTGACTCGATGAGCATTTTTTTGATCAATATAAGTTGACTTGAACAGAAATCTGCCCAAGAATCCTTTTCGTCAAACACGATTAAACACGGTTTAACACTATGCATGCCCCACTTACCCCCGAGCAAGCCCGCGCGGTTCTTGACCGCAACGGGAAAAGCATTGCGGATTTCAGCCGCGAACATGACCTGAACAGAAATCTGGTCAGCGACCTGCTTAACGGTCGCAAGAAAGGACGTCGTGGCGAGGCTCACCGCGCAGCAGTTCTTCTCGGAATCAAAGACGGCGTGGTGCAACAGTAATGGCTGCCCACCCGACGAAAAACGAGAACGCCAGGCGCGCAATTCTCGACAGCCGCCGCAAGGTCATGAGCGCACTCATCAACGCCTATCCAGGTGGTCGTGAATGCGCTGCTGCACTGCTCGGTTTAGAGCTCAAGAAGTTCGACAACCAAGCCTACGAAAGCACCGGCCACCGGCCGCTGGCAGATGACCAGCTCTATCTGCTCGAACAAGTCGCCGGCACCACCTTCCTACCCGATTACATCTGCCGCATGTACGGCGGTGTTTTCGTGCCCATGCCGAATGGCGAAACCATCGACAACATCGACCTTTACACCCTGGCCCTTCGCTCGGACGTGAAGGAAGGCCAGCTCGACCAGTTGATTACCAAGGCCCTAGAAGACGGTCAGATCAACGAAGCCGAGCTGGCGGAAATCATCGCTGCACACCGCGAACACGTTGCGGCCTGCCACACCGAAGTCAGCGCCGTAATCACCCTGCATCGCAAAATGCAGCCGGGTAACTAAAACAGCACTAAGGCGCCCAAGGCGTCGTATTTGATTGGCGAAAGCCATGGCCGCGACTGGTGGCCGGGGAGAACTGATGAGCACTTACAAGCTGGTATGCCCAGCCTGTGGTGGGGCAATCCGCGTGCGGACCACCGAAGGGCAAACACCCTGCTTCCGATCCGCGTACTACGAGTGCGTAAGCCTGATCTGCGGCGCCAAATTCAGTGGGTCGGTGACCATCGACTACCAGCTCAGCCCGTCGGGCCTGGAAAAACCTCTGATTCAGTTGCCCATCGCCCCCGCCCTGGAGCGAATGAAGGCCAAGCGCGTCACTCAAGTCACGACCAACCAACCCGACATGCTGGATCAACTCCTCGAGGAGTCTGCCTGATGGACGCTCACGCCCCGGAAACGGAATACCGCAGCAGCATGCAGGCCGCAGCCCTGGCCTTTCTGCGACTGCACAGAGCGGAGCACCTTGGCGACGACGAGCAGCTAGCCGACCGCGCCGTTAACTACCTGGTACGCGCTCTGGAAGTGCCGCTGTTTTTGGCACCGCGCCTGGTGGAGCTGGCCATGAGTGAGCTGCTGCGGCCTGACTGGGTCGGCATTGACCCAGGCTCCAACGATCAGGCGGATATTTGCCTGATTGATATCCGCTCCGGCCAACGCCAGTTGGTACACCGACGGATTTTGCCGACCGCCTTCCTCGCTCGCTTTATCACCCCTTGACCTAACCAAGCCCATCCCACGCCGTGGGTTTGGGGAAGTTCCGCCCGGAGAACGCCATGTCCACCGCCATAGCACTGCAAATGGCTATGCCCAAACAGGAAGCGGAAGCGCTGCTCAGCAGCTTGCAGGCCGAGCTCCGCCGGGGCTTCAACGAGTACTGGTACAGCGATCGCTACCGCGACGTCCCAGTGGGTTTGCGCAGCAGACGAATCCTCGACGACTACCCGGCCATGGCCGGTAACAAACGCACCATCGGCGCGCTGAAAGCCGCCCTCAGCGCATCCAATTAAGGCCCCTGCAATGAAATCCATGCCCAACAATATCCGCCAAGAGGTGCTCCACCGCCTGGAGGGCAACTACGGCCTAACGCACATGACGGGTACCCACTACCTGCGCAAGGGCACCTGCCCCGCCTGCGGTAAAAGGGAGCTGTATTCGCGCCACGACGAACCGTGGTTCATCAAGTGCGGACGCGAGAGCAAGTGCGGTGAGCAATGGCACGTAAAGGAGCTGTTCGACGATCTGTTCGACGACTACAGCAAGCAGCATCCCTCCACCGAGCAGGCCCCTCACGCGTCGGCCGATGCGTATCTGCAATTTGCTCGCGGCTTCGACCTGGCGTTAGTAAAAGGTTGGTACAGCCAGGAAAACTTCTGGCACCCGGAACTGCGAATCGGCAGTGCGACCGTGCGTTTCCCACTGGAGCACGGCGTGTACTGGGAACGGCTGATCGACCGCCCTCATCGCTTCGGAAAGCTAAAAGCCCGCTTTGCCAAAGGTCACTCGCCGAAGGGCTATTGGTGGTGCCCCCCTTCTGTTGATCTGCAGGAAGTAGACGAGCTCTGGATTGTTGAGGGCATCTTCGACGCGATCGCCCTGGTGCATCACGGCATATCTGCTGTGTCGGCAATGAGCTCGGGCGCATTCCCTTTTGAGTCGCTCAAAGCGCTGGCCAAAGCACGAGCCAACGAAGGCAAAAAGCTGCCCACACTGGTCTGGGCCTTGGATAATGAGCCAGGCGCACATCGCTTCACCCGCAAGCACGCCACCATGGCGCGCGAGATGGGCTTTAAATGTGAGGCTGCGCAGTATCCGCAAGGTGACCGCAAAACCGACTGGAACGATCTTCACCAGCGCTGGCAATTCATTGACGACGCCGGCAAGCGCGCCGATGCCGTCGACCGCGACCTAAGACTGGCTCGTTACCACGGCTCCCTGCTACTGGCCGAGAACGCCAGTGAGAAAGCTCTGCTCATGTACGACTGGCGCGAACAAGGCGAATTCCACTTTGCCTTCGACCACCGCCTGTACTGGTTCAAGCTCGATCTGGACAAATTCAATCGCGCTATGCAGGGCCTGGAAGGCAGCGACGATCACAACGAGCAGCAGCTCAACAGCAAGCAAATGCGCGAAAAGGCGCTGCGCCAGGCCGGTTGCGTGGTGGAAATCGCTAACTGCTACCCGCAGGCCCTGTACTTCCAACGCAACGAAGTGACAGACGAGAGTTGGTACTACTTCCGCGTCGACTTTCCGCACGACGAACCGACTGTGCGTAACACCTTCACTGGCGGCCAGGTGGCCGCAGCCAGCGAGTTTAAAAAGCGCCTGCTAGGCATGGCTGCCGGCGCTGTTTTCACCGGCAGCGGCGCCCACCTTGACAAGATCATGAAGGAGCAGCTCTTCGGCTTGAAAACGGTGAAGACCATCGACTTCATCGGCTACAGCAAAGAGCACGCATGCTATGTGTTTGGCGACCTAGCAGTACGCGGCGGCGTGGTGGAAGCCGCCAATGCGGAGGACTATTTCGAGTTCAAGGGGTTGCGCCTCAAGACCCTGCAAAAATCCATCCGCATGGAGATTTCCCGCACCGAAGAGGGGTATCGCAAAGAGTGGCTTGATTGGCTGTGGACGTGCTTTGGCAGCCAAGGGCTTATCGCCCTCGCCTACTGGTTCGGCTCGCTGTTCGCCGAGCAGATCCGCGCTGAATTTCAGAGCTTCCCCTTCTTGGAAGTGACCGGCGAGGCCGGCGCCGGCAAGACCACCCTGTTGACGTTTTTGTGGAAGCTGCTGGGGCGTCCAGACGAGGAAGGCAAAGACCCCTCGAAAATGTCCAAAGCGGGCTTGCGCCGTTGGCTCAGTCAGATATCCGGCATGCCAGTTGTAATGCTGGAAGCCGACCGCAGCGACGACAAGGGCAACGCCTCAAAGGCCTTCGATTGGGACGAATTCAAGCCGCTTTTCAACGGCGGCAGCCTGGGCGTCACTGGCGTTAAGACGTCAGGCAACGAGACGCACGAACCACCATTCCGCGCCGCCCTGGTTATCAGCCAAAACGCCACCGTAGTGGCCTCAGAGGCGATCCTCACACGCATCATTCGCCTGCACTTCATTCGCCCGGAAGTCACCGAAAACAGTCGCGCGGCGGCGGACAACCTCAACCATTTGCAGGTTGAGAACCTGAGCCACTTTTTGCTCATGGCTACCCGGTCTGAACACAAGGTGCTGGAGGTTTTCCGCGAGCGTGTGCGGGTGTACGAGCAAGAGCTGCGCGCCCTCAAAGAAATCCGCATCGAGCGGATTATCAAAAACCACGCCCAGCTAATGGCGCTGGTCGACGCCCTGCGCTTGGTGGCCCCAATTTCTGACCGCCAGTACGACGCGGTGATGCATGAGCTGCGCGCCATGGCAGTAGCCCGCCAGCACTCCGTGAATTCTGACCCGCAGGAAGTGGCCGAATTTTGGGAGGTATTCGACTACCTGGAATCGCTCTACGACGAGCCCCTGGTCAACCACAGCAAAAACCCCGACCTCATCGCCATCAGCATCAACGACTTCTGCGAGCGGGCGGCGGAGCACAAACAGAAACTCGCCGACGCCACCACCCTGCGCACCTTGCTCGGCAATAGCCGGTCGCGTCCCTTCATCGGCAAGAACGTCGGCGTCGATAGCGCCGTTCGGGCTGCCTACAACGCTCGCAACAACGCGAACAACCAGCGCTGCACAACCGTGAAGTGCTGGACCTTCAAGGCCAACTAACCCGCCAAGGCACGGCAATGCCCAGGCACGACCCCAAGGAGAAGCACCATGCACGACGAAGAACTACTCAAAAACCACCGGCAGTTACACAGTTTGGCCATGGCAATCGGTTTCGCAGCGCTGCTGTTTGTATCGGCCTGCGCGATCGAGAAGAGCATCGACATTTTCGTTTACCTCAGCCTGATGGATTGCAGCTTCGGCTGATCCAGACGTCTCGGAGCAACCCCCATGCAGAACCAAGAGCCGGAAAACTCAAAGGCGGAAACAGTGATGACCCTGCTGGCCAGCGCCGTGGCGCTCGCGCTGCTGCTGGTTGGCTGCAACTCCACCCCCGACCTTCTACTCACCCTGATTCGCTAAACACCACCAGGGCGCGGCAACGCCCTGGTACACCCCAAAGGAGAAGCACCGTGCAAAACCTCCATAAACGTCATCAAGACGACCTGAATCGCCTCGCCGTAGAAGAGGCAGAGCGCCCTTACATACGAGCGCTGGGTACCGAGGCATTACGCCGGCTGGTCCCAGTAGCTCAGCGAGACAGCGGTCAGAGCCGCATCGTCGGGCGATTTCTGCTGAGCCTTTACAACGGAAGCGCTTTCCCCTTTGCGCTCACCGATCTGCGCGGCCTGGACAGCTGCCTCTGGGACGACTGCCTGGCCGTGTTGCGCCTCGATCGTCGGCCTGAGCTGGAGGTACATGAATACGTCGAGAACGGCGACGCCATCTGGTCGAAACTCAAACGCGACTGGGCCTGAGCCCAAGAAACGATACAGCCCGGAGGGCGGCAACCCTCCGAGGCCTTACCTACCCCACGGAGAAGCACCATGCATCACCTGCAACAGCACCAGCGCTGGCCTTTGCTGGTAATGGTCGCCGCGCTGGCAGGCGTGACAGCCACTTCAGTTGCATTGGCCATCGCCGCCCTGATCGACAACACCCTACTCGCCACCCTTTTTGCCTCGGCAGCTGTGGTCTTGGACTTGTTTAAGTACATCGCCTGGCCTATGGCCCTGGGCCTTCTGGCTATTCGCCGAACCATGTGTGCGCTGCTGATGATGGGCTGCGCGTTGGCCCTGGGTGGTGTTTCCGGCTGGGCGACTTACGACCGACTTATGACCTCAATCATCACTAGCCGCGTTGAGCATCAGGCTCGCCAGGAACAACGCCAGGTCGACCTGGTGGAACAACGTGACGCGGATGCTGCCCGCATCAAACAGCTCGACAGCGATGCCCTCGCCGCCCATCAGCAGGCCAACGCATTGCGCGACCGAGGCATGGTGAGTCGCGCCTTGGAGCTGGAAGCAGCGGCCCTAACGCGCCTCGACACCGAGCGCGAACACGCCCAAGCACGCAGAGACCAGGCCTCCAAAGAACTGACAGCTCTACTTGCCTACTCGGCCAAGGGCGCAGGTCTTTCTCTGGAACTTGCCACCCTTCTTTGCCTTGGTTTCGCCGCCGCGCTGGAGGTTGTACCCGCGTTGATACTGGCAGCCCTACGGCCCGTTACCGCAGCGGAACGCCACCCAGTATCCGTACCCGAGAAACAGAAACGAACCGAGGAACAACCGCAAGAACAAGCGGAAACCGGAGCGGAAACGGACGCAGACCAAGGCCTACCGCCGCTGCTACGGCAATTAATCGCCAGAACAGAAAGCGGCACCAAAGTGGCTGTTAGGCAGGTGGCGAAGGAACTACGGATAGGCAGCAGCAAGGCCACCAAGATGCTGCAGCAGGCCGCCGAAATGGGCGTGCTGCACAAAAGCGCCGGCGGATACGTCGCCGCATAAAAGATGGCCCCGGAGGGCGGCAACCCTCCGAGGCCGGACCAACCCCAAGGAGAAGCACCATGCAAGCACAAACCCCCGAAGTCAGCGGGGAACAGGCTACCACTGCGCGCACCCGGCCGACCATGGCCAGCCACCGCCTGGATCTGCCCAGCCTTTGCGATATCTGTGGCAAAGCCCGCTCAACTCGAAAGCACACGCGTTGCAGCCGCATCCGCCAGCAGACCAAGGAAGCGGAGTGGACCGCACTGCAGACTGAAATGGCGGCGGCCAAACTACAAAAAGGACGCCGCTATGCTCGTTAGGACCAGCCCGCGTGTATCGGGCCAATCTACAAGAAACTGACGAGGCAAGTTCTTGGCCCTATCTGGGGCCTCTACGTCACGGCGCCCCTACACTGGCGCGGTTTTCTTATGCGTGGGGACGCAAATGGCAGATGGAGTTGAAGTACGCGGTAACCGCGTGCGTGTGTACTTTCGGTTTGAGAGCGAACTCTGCCGGGAAGCTTTCCCCGGCGATGCTAGCGCAGGGAACATTGCCCAGGCCGAGCGTCTGGTGGGGATGATCAACTACGAAATCAAAGCGGGGACGTTCAGCTATGCGCGCTATTTCCCTGATTCTTCCAGGGTGAAAACCAACACCCTCGGTCACTACGTCGACCTTTGGCTCGATATCAAGCGCAATGAATTGGCGCCCTCAGGCTTTCGCACCTACAAAAGCAAAGCAGAGAACCACATCCGGCCAATGTGGGGCGACCACCAAGCAGATCAGATCGATCATTTGGACCTGCAAGCCTGGGTGCAAAAAACGCTGATGCCCAAGCTGCACAACAAAACTGTGCGCGAGATCGTCAGTTACCTGCGCCAAATTTTTACGCTCTACCGAACCCGCAATAAAACTGCTCACGATCCAACCGAGGGCATTACGGTGCGTTTGCCCGATGCCGAGGAACCAGATCCGTTTGACCGCAAAGAGATTGACCTGCTCTTAAGTGCTGACCCTGATCACCGGCAGGAAATAAATCTAGCGAGCTTTATGGTTTGGGCTGGCCCGCGTGTTTCGGAAGCGATCGCTCTGGCCTGGGAGGACGTTGACCTCGACGCCGGGACGGTGAAATTCCGCCGGTCGCAGGTCCGCAGCCATTACAAGGTGACCAAGACACGGCGATCGACGCGCGAGGTGCGCTTGCTCAAGCCGGCCTTGAACGCACTCAAGGCGCAAGCGAAATTCACAAAGGGGCTGGCGCCTGTTGAGGTCGAGGTCACTGACCGTGACAACAAGACAGTCAAATTGCAGCGGGTGCGGTTCGTATTCCACAAGACCACCACCGACGCTGCCTGGACTAGTTCAGACGTCTTACTCAAAAACTGGTGGCGCAAGCACCTGGTCGACCGTGGCGTGCGATACCGTGGGCCCAACAACTGTCGGCACACTTATGCCAGCCAAATGCTGAGCACGGGAGTAGTCCCGCTCGACTGGATTGCAGACCAGATGGGGCACACGTCGACGGCCATGATCTGGAAGCACTATGGGAAATGGATCAATGAGGATGGGCCGGACATGGTTGGCCTGTTAGAACAGGCTCTCAGGTTATGAGTTGATCTGAGAGAGAACTTAAAAAGAGTCCTCCCACCCGCTAACGCGAATACCCACGCGGATAGATGGGTGCGAAACGGAGTAATAAATCGTACCGCACCCATCAAGCATAAGCGTCAGCTCACCAAGTTCACCGCTGCCTACGGACGAGACGCCTAATCCACGGGGCTCAGTAGATACCCTAATCTTTAATGGAATGTTCAACCGGTCAGCAAAGAGCTCAAAATGCAGCTTGATGACGACCGCTGTAGGGGGCACAAAGTTGGAGAGAATGATTTCTCCGGAGTGGACCCATTCGTCGGGCGCACGGGTAATCAGATTTCTTAGATCAACTATAGCAACCCACACGCTCCTCCCAGATTTATTGGCGCCTATGGCGGACAGAAGAAAAGCAAACACGTTTGTAAAAACGAAGGCTACTACGCCGGTCCAGAACCCATTTCCGACCATAGTTATCACGCTAAACCCTGTTCCAAGCACAGCCATCATCACACCCGCTAATACCATGCGGTCGCCTAACGCTCCATCCTTGCTCTGGTGCATTTCCCTCTCCTTTAAATGACGGCATCGCTGTAAGCATCTGTCGAGTAAAGCCAAATACAGAAATTGGAAACGAAAAAAGGCAGCCTCAGAGGCTGCCTTTTTCATTCCGCCGTTCCCAGTTTGTTCCCAAAACGCTCCCCTTAGGAGGTCGTCGAAGGTAAAACCCTTGTAAAACAGCAGCTTAATTGGTGCGGACGGAGAGACTCGAACTCTCACGCCTTGCGGCGCTGGAACCTAAATCCAGTGTGTCTACCAATTCCACCACGTCCGCGAAGCTTTGAAGCAAAGACGCCAGACTGTTTAAGGTCTGGCGTCTTTTCGAATATGGGGTGGACGATGGGGATCGAACCCACGACAACAGGAGTCACAATCCTGTGCTCTACCAACTGAGCTACGCCCACCATATTGCGTTGTTGCTGTGTTGCTTTGCTTGTATTGCCAAACAGCCTTGTGGCGTGCCCGGCAGGACTCGAACCTGCGACCATCCGCTTAGAAGGCGGATGCTCTATCCAGCTGAGCTACGGGCACTTGGCTGTGCTCGACAAGCGGGGCGAATGTTATAGACGAGCTCATCAGCCGTCAACACTAAAACGTAAAAAATTCAGTGAGATAAAGGAGTTACGGGAAAATGCTGACCGCCCGCCTTTGCCCGCTCGGCCGGTCATGCGAGAATGCGCGTCCTTTTTCAATCATTTCCGATGGTTAACCAAGCGTCATGACCGCACAACTTATCGACGGCAAGGCGATCGCCGCTAGCCTGCGCAAGCAGATCGCCCAACGTGTCGCCGAACGCAGCGAGCAAGGGCTTCGTACCCCGGGCCTGGCTGTAATTCTGGTCGGCAGCGATCCCGCTTCTCAGGTGTACGTTTCCCATAAGCGTAAAGACTGCGAAGAAGTCGGCTTTCTCTCCCATGCCTATGACCTACCGGCCAGCACCACTCAGGATGAATTGCGCGAGCTGATCGACCGGCTCAACGATGACGCCACCATCGATGGCATCCTCCTGCAACTGCCTCTCCCCGAGCACCTCGATGCCTCGCAACTGCTTGAGCGCATCCGCCCCGACAAAGATGTCGACGGTTTCCACCCGTTCAATATCGGCCGCCTGGCCCAGCGTATTCCGCTGCTTCGTCCGTGCACGCCCAAAGGCATCATGACGTTGCTGGCCAGCACCGGCGTCGACCTTTACGGCATGGACGCGGTGATCGTCGGCGCGTCCAATATCGTCGGCCGTCCGATGGCGATGGAGCTGTTGCTGGCCGGCTGCACCGTGACCGTCACCCACCGTTTCACCAAAGACCTGGCCGGCCACGTCGGCCGCGCTGATCTGGTGGTGGTTGCGGCCGGCAAGCCGGGCCTGGTGAAAGGTGAGTGGATCAAGCCTGGCGCCGTGGTGATCGATGTCGGCATCAACCGTCAGGAAGACGGCAAGCTGGTGGGCGACGTGGTGTACGACACCGCCCTGCCCCGCGCCGGCTGGATTACGCCAGTGCCTGGCGGTGTCGGCCCGATGACGCGTGCATGCTTGCTTGAGAACACCCTGTACGCCGCTGAGCATCTGCACGACTGATATCCCTGTGGGAGCGGCTTCAGCCGCGATTCCTGCAAACGAGCATCGCGGCTAAAACCGCTCCCACAGGTTTTGGGATCGCAATAAAAAAACGGCACCCTCAAGGTGCCGTTTTTTTATGCCTTACGAAAAACGCCGCTTACTTACGCGCCGCTTCCCACTGCTTCAACAGATCGTTGTAGTTAACGGTCTCGCCTTTGGGCTTCTCGTTAGCCAGTTTCGGCTTCGGTGCGCCCGGCTGGTCGAACCAGTATTGCGCATCCTTTTCCGGGTTCATTTTCGGACCACAGATTGGCTGCACTTTCGAGCGTTCAAGACGCGTCATGATCGCGTCCTGGTCTTTAGCCAAACCGTCGAGCGCTTCCTGCGGGGTTTTCTCGCCGCTGGCCGCTTCCGAAATATGACTCCACCACAACTGCGCCAGGCGCGGATAGTCCGGCACGTTGGTGCCTGTCGGCGTCCATTGCACGCGGGCCGGGCTGCGATAGAACTCAACCAAACCGCCCAGTTTGGGCGCCATGTCGGTCATGGCTTGCGAGTTGATGTCCGACTCACGAATCGGCGTCAGACCCAGAATGGTCTTTTTCAGCGAAACGGTTTTCGAGGTCACGAACTGCGCGTACAGCCATGCGGCGAGACGCTGCTTTTCCGGGGTCGATTTCAGGAACGTCCACGAACCTACGTCCTGATAGCCGAGCTTCATGCCCTCTTCCCAGTACGGGCCACGTGGCGACGGCGCCATCCGCCATTTCGGCGTGCCATCGGCGTTTACCACTGGAAGGCCCGGTTTGGTCATGTCGGCGGTGAAGGCGGTGTACCAGAAAATTTGCTGAGCAATGTTGCCCTGCGCAGGCACCGGACCAGACTCGGAGAACGTCATGCCCTGGGCTTCTGGCGGCGCGTAGGCGCGCATCCAATCCACGTATTTCTGCGTGGCGAATACAGCGGCCGGGCCGTTGGTGTCGCCACCGCGGGTCACGCTGGAGCCCACCGGATGGCAGTCCTCTACGCGAATGCCCCACTCGTCCACCGGCAAGCCGTTAGGCAAGCCTTTGTCGCCGCCGCCGGCCATGGAGAACCAGGCATCGGTGAAGCGCCAGCCCAGGGACGGGTCTTTTTTGCCGTAGTCCATGTGGCCGTACACGCGTTTGCCGTCGATTTCCTTGACGTCTTCGCTGAAGAATTTGGCGATGTCTTCATAGGCGGACCAGTTCACCGGCACGCCCAACTCATAGCCGTACTTCTCTTTGAACTTGGCTTTCAAATCAGCGCGTTCAAACCAGTCGGCACGGAACCAATAAAGGTTGGCGAACTGTTGGTCGGGCAGCTGATAAATCTTGCCGTCCGGCGCGGTGGTGAACGAGATACCGATGAAATCTTTCAGGTCCAAGGTTGGCGAGGTGAAGTCTTTGCCTTCGTTGGCCATCAGGTCGGTGATCGACTCAGTTTTGCCGTAGCGGAAATGGGTGCCGATCAGGTCAGAGTCGTTCACCCAGCCGTCGTAGATGTTCTTGTCCGACTGCATTTGCGTTTGCAGTTTTTCCACCACGTCGCCTTCTTGCAGCAGGTCGTGGGTCAGGGTGATGCCGGTGATTTCGCTGAACGCTTTAGCCAGCACCTTGGATTCATATTCGTGGGTGGTCAGGGTTTCCGACACCACGTTGATCTTCATGCCACGAAACGGCTCGGCCGCCTTGATAAACCATTTGAGCTCTTCGAGCTGCTGCTCGGGTGTGAGCGTGGACGGTTTGAACTCGCTGCCAATCCATTTCTTTGCCGCGTCTTCGTAAGCGTCCGCCCAGGCTGTTGCACTCAAGCCACTCAGGGCGAAAATCGCCGCCAACGTCACGCTATGTCGCAGTTTGTTGTTTTTGTTCAACATAGACACCTCCTGGTAATTATTAGGTAGAGCTCCAACCTCGCGGGGCAGACAACAACGACAGCTGCGGCCCGCCTGCCGGCTAACCCCAACGCATCACAACCAACAGCCACACCAGGGACAGCGCGGACGCCACCCAGATGCTCCATTCAGTCGCGCCGATCACCAGCAAATGCAGGTAGGCGCTTCCGAGAAGACCAATAAACAGCCGATCACCACGGGTGGTAGCAATCGGTAAAAACCCGCGCCGCTCAACGCAAGGCGAGCGCAGTTCCCACACCGTCATGCCCACCAGCAACAACGCGATTGCCGCGAAGAACGCTGCGGTGGGGGTCGTCCAAGCCATCCATTCCATCGTCAGTTCCTCACACCCGGCCCAGGGCAAAGCCCTTGGCTACATGGTTTCGCACGAACCAGATCACCAGCATGCCCGGCAAAATAGTCAGTACCCCGGCGGCCGCGAGCACGCCCCAGTCGATGCCCGATGCCGACACCGTGCGGGTCATTACCGCAGCAATCGGCTTGGCATTTACCGAGGTCAATGTGCGCGCCAGCAGCAGCTCGACCCACGAGAACATGAAGCAGAAAAACGCGGTTACGCCGATGCCCGAGCCAATCAGCGGGATGAAAATCTTGGCGAAGAATTTCGGGAAGCTGTAGCCGTCGATATACGCGGTTTCGTCGATTTCTTTCGGTACGCCCGACATAAACCCTTCAAGAATCCACACCGCCAACGGCACGTTGAATAAGCAATGCGCCAACGCTACGGCAATGTGGGTATCGAACAGGCCAATCGAGGAATACAGCTGAAAGAACGGCAGCAGAAACACCGCCGGTGGCGCCATGCGGTTGGTCAGCAGCCAGAAGAACAGGTGCTTGTCGCCAAGGAACCGATAGCGAGAAAACGCATAGGCCGCCGGCAGCGCAACAGTCAGCGAAATCAGCGTGTTCAAGCTCACGTAGTACAGCGAGTTGAGGTAGCCGGTGTACCAACTCGGGTCGGTAAAAATCACCTTGTAGTTGGCCAGGGTGAAATGGCTGGGCCACAGGCTGAGGCCGCCGAGAATCTCGTTATTGGTTTTGAACGACATGTTCAGCAACCAGTAAATCGGCACCAGCAGAAACAGGACATAGAGCACCAGCACCACTTTTTTTCGTGTTGTCATGGTCGGGCCTCAGCGGGATTTATCGTTGTGGGTCATGGCGGTGTAGAACACCCACGACACCAACAGAATGATCAGGAAGTACACCAGCGAAAACGCCGCCGCCGGGCCCAGGTCGAATTGGCCAATCGCCATTTGCGTCAGGGTTTGGCTGAGGAACGTGGTGGCGTTACCCGGCCCGCCGCCGGTGAGCACGAAGGGCTCGGTGTAAATCATGAAGCTGTCCATAAAGCGCAGCATCACGGCGATCAGCAGCACGCTTTTCAGCTTGGGCAGTTGAATGTGACGGAACACCGCCCAGCCCGACGCCCGATCAATGCGCGCGGCCTGGTAATACACATCGGGAATGGCCCGCAAACCGGAGTAACACAGCAGCGCCACCAACGACGTCCAGTGCCACACATCCATGATCAACACCGTGGCCCAGGCATCGCCCGTATTGGCCGCGTAGTTGTACGAAATGCCCAGCTTATTAAGCGTGTAGCCCATCAAGCCGATGTCGGCGCGGCCGAAAATCTGCCAGATAGTGCCGACCACGTTCCAGGGAATCAGCAGCGGAATGGCCAGCACGATCAACACCAGCGAAGCCATTTTGCCCTTGGTGGGCATGCACAATGCGATGCCGATACCGAGGGGAATTTCAATCAGCAGCACGCAGGCCGAGAAGATGAACTGGCGCAGCAACGAGTCATGCAAACGGTCGTCGGCCAATACCTGGCGGTACCAATCGGCGCCGACAAAGTAGCGGCTGGATTGGTCGAAAATATCCTGCAGCGAGTAGTTGACCACCGTCATCATCGGCACGATGGCGCTGAACGCCACCAGCAGAAACACCGGCAATACCAACCACCACGCCTTGTTGTTCTGCACCTTCATGGCGTCACCTCCGCAGGCGCGTCTACCGCTGCTTCAACCAGATAGTCGTCGGCATACACCATCAGCCACTGTGCTGGAAAACTCAGGTACACCTTCTGCTGCGGCACCGGCTGGTCTTCCTGCAAGCGCACTTTCAGTTTTTGCCCGTCGAGCGTCAGAGTCAGAATTTTGTAGGTGCCCAAATCTTCAACATGGGCGACCTCGCCACACAGCGCGTCGTCGTAGGGGCCATCCCAGATGTGCACGAACTCGGGGCGAATACCGACTTTCAGCGTCGCATCCGGCAGCGCGGCGAGGCGTTGATTCAGCGCGGCGCTCAGCGGCAGCACGGTGTTGGCAAAGCGCACGCCACCGTCGCAGCGAGTCACGTCGATCAGGTTCATACCCGGGCTGCCGATGAAGTAGCCGACAAAAGTGTGGCTCGGGCGCTCGAACAACTCGCGCGGCGTGCCGAATTGCACGATCTGGCCGCCGTACATCACGGCAATCTTGTCGGCGAAGGTCGAGGCTTCGAGCTGGTCGTGGGTGACGTACACCATGGTGATGTTGAACTGCTCGTGAATCTGCTTGAGCTTGCGCCGCAGCTTCCATTTCAGGTGCGGGTCGATCACGGTCAGCGGCTCGTCGAACAAAATCGCCGACACATCGTCACGCACCAAACCCCGGCCCATGGAGACTTTTTGCTTCTCGTCGGCGGTGAGGTTTTTGGCCTTTTTGTGCAGCAACGGGTGCAGGTCGAGCACCTCGGCAATCTCATTGACCTTGCTCAGCACTTTGGCTTCGTTCAACCCCTGATTGCGCAGCGGGAAGGCCAGGTTGTCGAACACCGTCATGGTGTCGTACACCACCGGAAACTGGAAAACCTGGGCAATGTTGCGCTCTTCAGGCGGCAGCAGATTCACCACCTTGCCATCGAACTGAACCTCGCCTTCGGACGGACTCAACAGCCCGGAAATAATATTCAGCAAGGTCGACTTGCCACACCCGGACGGCCCGAGCAGCGCGTAGGCGCCGCCCTGCTCCCAGATATGGTTCATCTCCCGAATGGCGTAATCGTCCGGCCCGCTCGGGGTTTTGCTGTAGCTGTGAGCCAAATGGTGCAAACGAATCTCGGCCATCAGGCAACCCTCCCGACACGTCGACTGGG
The DNA here is from genome assembly GCF_979258585.1 of Pseudomonas sp. AC136. Taxonomy (NCBI): domain Bacteria; kingdom Pseudomonadati; phylum Pseudomonadota; class Gammaproteobacteria; order Pseudomonadales; family Pseudomonadaceae; genus Pseudomonas; species Pseudomonas sp. AC136. The sequence goes on along the minus strand of NZ_OZ409865.1, from coordinate 255,583 downwards.
GGCCTGAATCAGGCGGCCATCGGCGGCGAATACGAACAGCTTGTGGGTGGGGATATAGATGAGGATCGAGGTGTCGACGTCGTACTCATGCACGCCTGGCAAATGCAGCACCAACACAAACTGCTCGTTGCGCACATGCAGGAAGGTTTCCGAGCCACTGATTTCCGCGAGCTCGACGGTTACGGCCAATTCCAGGTCATCGTCGTTGGACGGCACCAAGCCGATATGGCTGGGTCGCACGCCGAAGCGGTACTCACCTTCGCCGATGCTTTGCAGATCCGGATTCAGCGGAAAGTGCACCGCCTCGGCGAAACTCACCTCGGTGCCACTGATCCGTCCGGGCATCAGGTTGATGGGCGGCTCGGAGAACAACTCGGCGGCCAGCACCTGTTGCGGGCGGTGATAAACGTCGGCAGTTTTGCCGCTCTGCACCACGCGCCCTTCATGCAGGATGGTGGTGGTGCCGCCCAACGCCAGCGCTTCGTTCGGCTCGGTGGTGGCATAAATCGCGATGGTGTGGCGGGCCTGGAACAGCTCGCGCATTTCCTGGCGCAGCTCTTCACGCAGCTTGTAGTCGAGATTCACCAGCGGCTCGTCGAACAGAATCAACGATGCGTCTTTAACCAGCGCGCGAGCCATGGCGGTGCGTTGCTGCTGGCCGCCAGACAATTCCAACGGGTGGCGTTTAAGCAGCGCATCAATGCGCAGCATCTTCGCCGTGGCGTGAACCTTCTCGGCAATTTCCGCGTCTTTGAGGCCGGCCTGACGCAGCGGCGAGGCGATGTTCTCGAACACCGTCAACGTCGGGTAATTGATGAACTGCTGATACACCATCGAGACGTTGCGCTTGCGCACCGGCACGTTAGTCATGTCGGCGCCGTTCATCAAAATGCGGCCGCTGTTGGGTTTGTCGAGTCCAGCCATCAAGCGCATCAAGCTGGTTTTACCGGACAGGGTCCGACCCAGCAGCACGTTGAACGAACCCGGTTCGAAACTTAAACAGGCGTCGTCGATGTGCAACTCGCCATCGACCACACGGGTGACGTGTTCGAGCACTAAAGACATAAGTGTCCTTTTCTTGTTGTTCTACGTTGGTTCGACCGAGGGTGCGCCGGCCAGACCGCATTGAACGCTCGCTTCAGGTGTTCACGTACTTGAGTACGCTGCGCCTTTGAGCTTCCGTTCGCCTTGCCTGGTTCTGGCACCCTCACTCTCAATTCGCCAAACTAGAGCCAGTTCTGTGCCAACCCGCGATTAACGCTCGCAACTTACTGTTATTAAAGTGATTATCTAAATATTCAAAGGAACAAGAACGGTCAGTTTGAACACCTGTGAACACTCATCTGTGAACAACTGAACAGTGGCCACTGTTGACTTTGAACAGTCATCAACGACACTGAACCGACCCGGCAAAGACCGGTCGATTGCTGGCTGAAAATAAAAACAACACCACGCGAGACCCCGTCATGGCCGAAGCCGCCCTGCCCCACGACACGATCATTCAAGACTCCTGGACGCGCTGCCGCAGTTTCGGCCTCACGCACCAGAGCGCGCCGACGTTCAGCCAACCGAGCGCGGGCGAGGTGTCGGCGCTGCTGGAGAGTCAGCACGCGCTGGTGCAAACCACCCATAAGGAAGTGCTGCCGTACTACGGCAACATTCTCGCCAACTCCAACTGCCTGATCATGCTGGCCGACAACCAGGGCCAGGTGCTGCAGAGCTGGGGCGATCAGCGTTTCATTGAGCCCAACCATGCCGCCGGGTTTGTCGCCGGGGCCAGTTGGCTGGAGCGGTACACCGGCACCAACGCCATCGGCACGGCACTGAGCTGCGCGCAGCCGGTTCACATTCAGCACGACGAACATTTTCTTAAAGCCAACCGGTTTATGACCGGCTCGGCCTCGCCGATCTTCAATGAACAGCGGCAGATGATCGCCGTGCTTGATGTGTCCAGCGACAGCTACCTGCCGCCCTCGCACACCTTGGGCATGGTGAAAATGATGAGCCAGTCGGTGGAGAACCGGCTGATCCTCAACCTGTTCCAGCAGCGCTATTTCCAGCTGACCTTCAACACCAGCCTGAACAACCTCGACAGCCCGTGGGCCGGCCTGGTGGTGTTCGACGAAAGCGGCCAAGTGGTGTCTGCCAACCGGCGTGCCGACAGCCTGCTCGGGATCAGCCTGGCAGCGGTGAACATCGAGCGGCTGTTCGATATTCCGCTGCAACAGCTGTTGAACCAGCCGCAGGACTTGCCCTTTAACCTGCGCGCCGGCGGGCGTTTTCGCTTCCATGCCCAGCTCAAACGCCCGCAGCAACCGGTGCCGATTCAGGCGCGAGACTTCCGCACCGCCCCGCTCAGCCCGCCGCCAACCCCGGCACCGGCAGCGCAAAGCCCCTTCACCCTGGCCGCCATCAACCTTGGCGACCCGCGCGTCGACAAAGCCGTGCGCCAGGCAGAGCGCTTGCTGGAAAAGGACATTCCAATATTGGTCTACGGCGAAACCGGCGTTGGCAAAGAGGTGTTCGTCAAAGCCCTGCACCAGGCCAGCTCACGGGCGCAGCAAAGCCTGATCGCCGTGAACTGCGCAGCCATTCCTGCCGAGCTGGTGGAGTCGGAATTGTTCGGCTACGAAAAAGGCGCCTTCACCGGCGCCAACCAGAAAGGCAGCATTGGCCTGATCCGCAAGGCGCACAAAGGCACGCTGTTTCTCGACGAAGTCGGCGACATGCCATTGCGCGTACAAGCGCGGCTGCTGCGTGTGCTCCAGGAACGCTGCGTACAGCCCTTGGGCAGCAGCGAGTTGTACCCGGTCGACATCCGCCTGATCTCCGCCACCAACCGCGCCTTGCGCCAAGACGTCGACAGCGGCCTGTTCCGCCAAGACCTCTACTACCGCATCAGCGGCCTCAACCTCGAACTGCCGCCCCTGCGCGAGCGCACCGACAAACAGGCGATGATCCAACGCCTCTGGGAGCACCACCGCGAGCCCTACCAATGGGCCGGGTTAAGCACTGAAGTGATGGAAATGCTGCTGCGCCACCCCTGGCCCGGCAACCTGCGCCAACTGAGCAGCGTGCTGCAGATCGCCCTGGCCATGGCCGACGATCAACCTATACGCCCCGAGCATTTACCCGACGATTTTTTCGCCGACCTGCCAGGCAGCGAGGCGCCGCCAGTCGTGGAATACCGCGCCACCAGCGATGCCGATCTGAAAAGCCAATACGAACAATGCGGCGGCAACATCTCCCACCTCGCGCGCAGCCTCGGGCTTAGCCGCAATACCCTGTACAAGCGGCTGAGAGAGCAAGGCGTGAAAGTGTGAATGGCCTGGGGTAGCGACGTTTCCAGGAATCGCGGCTGAAGCCGCTCCTACAGAAAACCACGGCCCCTGTGGGAGCCGCTTTAGCCGCGATGCTTTTCGGGCGCCGAGGCTGAAGCCGCCACCGTCACGCCGCCGAAACGGTGCGCTCAACCACAGGCGGCGCCATGCCTAGGGCGGGAGCGCGGCGAAATGTCAGGGTGCCGTCCTCCACGGGCGAGTAGCGCAGGTTGAACAGGTCGAGAATGTAGTTCTGCTTCAGCTGCCACGGTGCGCCGGGGCCTTGCTTGGGCAATACGTCCGCCGCCCGCAGTACATAGCCGGCGGAAATATCCAGCAGCGGGCGTTTCTCCAGCGAGCTACCCACCTGCTGCGCCACGCACATTTTGTAGGCGTTCTCGTCCATGTAATTCAGCACACGGCACACGTAGCTAGAGGCCAGGTCAGCACGTAGCGTCCAGGAGGCGTTGGTGTAGCCCACGCACAGGGCGAAGTTGGGCACGTTGCCGAGCATCACGCCTTTGTAGGCGAGCGTGTCGCCGATATCCACGGACTTGCCGTCCACGACCAGGGCCATGCCGCCGCAAGCCTGCAACTTCAGGCCCGTGGCGGTAACGATGATGTCGGCCGCCAGTTCCTGACCCGACTTCAGACGAATACCGGTCTCGGTGAAACGTTCGATGTGGTCAGTGACCATCTGCGCCTTGCCGCTGCGCAGGGCTTTGAACAAGTCACCGTTGGGCGCCATGCACAAGCGCTGGTCCCACGGTTGGTAGGTCGGGTTGAAATGGGTGTCGACGGCGTAGTCAGCCGGCAACTCGCGCTTCACGCCGTGGCGCAGCATTTTGCGCGCGAGGTTGGGCGCGCGGCGGCAAAACTGGAAGAAGCCCAAGGTCAACAACACGTTCTTCCAGCGCGCCAGGCGATGGGCGCGCTGTTCGGGCAAAAACTTGCGCAGCACATCAGCGATGGCGTCTTTGGCTGGCAGCGAGGCGACATAGCTCGGCGAACGCTGCAGCAAGGTGACCTGGCGTGCCTGCGCCGCCATGGCCGGCACCAGCGTCACGGCGGTGGCGCCGCTGCCGATGATGACGACATTTTTGTCGGTGTAGTCGAGGTTTTCCGGCCACTTCTGCGGGTGAATAACCTGACCCTTGAACTGCTCCCGGCCGGGAAATTCCGGTGTGTAGCCGCCGGCATAGTCGTAATAGCCGCTGCACACGTAGAGGAATTTGCAGCGGTAAACGCTGGAGCCGCCGCTTTGCGGGTTGTGCACCTGCACGGTCCACAGCGCCTCATGGGACGACCAACTGGCGGAGGCCACGCGCTGGTTAAAGCGGATGTGCTGGTCGATGCCAAATTCGCTGGCAGTGTCTTTGATGTAGCGAAGAATCGAGGCGCCGTCGGCGATGGCTTTGGCGTCTTGCCAGGGGCGAAAGGGGTAACCGAGGGTGAACATGTCGGAGTCTGAACGCAGCCCCGGGTAGCGGAACAGGTCCCACGTGCCGCCGATGTCGCTGCGCCCTTCAAGGATGGCGTAGCGCTTGGCTGGGCAGGTGGTCTGCAATCGGTACGCCGCCCCGATACCCGAGAGCCCTGCACCAATGATCAATACATCAAATTGTTCGCACGCCATAGGTCACTCCGTTTGCTCACGCGCTTCGAGAGAAACGGCGGGCATTTTTTATTGTTTTAGCCACGGCCAACAGCGCAGGTGGGCCAGGGACGATGGTCACTTTTTTACTTCCACTCGCTTGAGCATAGCCACCGAAAGCACAGCGTTCGGCAGTAAAGTACGAAAAAAGGCGTAAATGCCATCAAACCGCTGTTAAAAATTGGCAGCACGTAGCTGCTGACGACGGGCGAAACCCGTGCGCATACCGTCCGGCCCTGAGGGCGCGAGTTTTCAGGACGCGCATTCAACGCGAAAATTCTCGTGTCGGCCACTGTCCGAATGGCTGATTTGCCACTGACGCTAACGATCACACTCTCTGCAATTTCGACTTGTGCAGGCCCTGGCCGCCCGCGTCTAATTCGCTGCCCTGGGCTTTATCCACCCGCTATCACGGACGACCCACCATGCGTTTTTCCATGCGCCTGTGCGCCCTGCTCGCCTTTGCTGGCGCACCGCTGCTTCCCTCTGCTGCGCTGGCCGCTGACTGCCACGCCTTTGAAACCGAAACCGTCACCCTGACCGGCACGCTGTACCCGGACACCTTTCCCGGCGCGCCAAACTACGAGGACGTTACTCAAGGTGATGAAGCGGAGGTCGGCTTTTACCTCGCGGTCCCCGAGCCACTGTGCATGGTCGCCAACGACGAGTTTGAAACCAGCCCCGACCAGCGCCTGGATTATTTGCAGCTGATCCTCGACCAGAAAGGCTACGACCAGTTGCGGCCGTACCTGATGAGTGAAGGCAAGCTCACCCTCAAGGGCACCATCACCGGGGCACTGACCGGCCACCACCACACGCCGCTGTTGCTACAGGAAGTGGAGTTCGTCAGCGGTACGCCGGCCGAGCCGGTGGACTGCGAAGTGCTCGCTGAAAATGCTTCGCTGGACCAACAGTTGCCCGCACCACTGCCCGGCAAAATCACCGGTGAAGGCCGCCTGTACTTCCACAATGCACCGAATGACAGCTGCACCGACCGCAAGGCGTACATCGTGCCCGGCGACAGCGTAGCCGTGAGCAACATCCACAGCTTTGGCTGGGCCGAGGTCAGCTACACCACCAAGAACGGTGCGGTTTACAGCGGGTGGGTCAAGCAAGGTCAGGTGCTGATTAACGGCGAGTAATGCCCTTGGGCGTGGGCACATTCACGCCAGGGATATCGCTTCGTTTTATGTTGTCTGCCATTCACCGCTCACTTGCACAGGCCTTCTATGCGCCCCGTTCAATACATCATCCGCCATCCCTCCGCCGGCTTGCTCTTCGTGCAGTTGCTCGGGGTGCTGCTGTACCCGTGGATGGAAGACACGCCACTGGGCCGTGCGCTATTCGGCGCGTTTGGCTTGGTGGTGTTGGGCCTGGCGCTGCACGTGGTTAAACGCAGCTCCTCGCATACGTGGGTGGCGGTGGTGTTGGCCGTGGTGCTGGTTGGCTTAACAGTGTTTAACAAGGTGACGCCGGCGGTGAGCCTTGAATCGCTGATCGCCCTGCTCGAAGCGCTGTTCTACTTCTACGCGGCAGGCAGCCTGATCGCCTATATGAACGCCGACTACCGCGCCACCACCGATGAGCTGTACGCCGTCGGCGCCACATTCACCCTGCTCGCCTGGGCCTTCGCGCACCTCTACACCTTTTGCCAATTGCTGTTGCCGGGCAGCTTTGGCGCGCTGATTAACCCCGAAGCGGCGCGCAGTTGGATGGAGTTGTTGTTCCTCAGCTTCACCACGCTGTCGGGCGTCGGCCTGGGCGACATCATTCCGCTCACTCCCATGGCCCGGTCGCTGGTAATGGTCGAAGAATTCGCCGGTGTCATGTACTTGGCGTTGGTGGTGTCGCGCCTGATTGCCTTGACTGCGATCAAGCGTTAGCCGCGCCGACAGACTGAACGCGATCGCCGCTCGGCCGGTCTACACCGCGTACTTCTCTGATCTGGAACGCTGATGTCTGCTGTTGAATCTGCCCTCGCCTTGCCCTCCCACGCGCGCCAGAAAAGCTCGACGCGCTGGGCCTTTTTTATCGCCGGTTTCGCCATGGCCGCGTGGGCGCCATTGGTGCCCTTCGCCAAGGCGCGCGCGGGTTTGTCCGAAGGCTCTCTCGGTTTGCTGTTGCTATGCCTGGGCGCCGGCTCGCTAATCACCATGCCGCTGGCCGGCGCGCTGGCGGCACGCATTGGCTGCCGACGGGTGATCGTTGGCGCGGCGGCGCTGGTGTGCCTGATGCTGCCGCTGCTGACGGTGTTTTCGTCCTGGCCATTGCTGGCCGTCAGCCTCGCCCTATTTGGCGCCGGGCTCGGCTGCATGGATTGCACCATCAACTTGCAGGCCGTGCTCGTGGAAAAAAACAGCGAAACGCCCTTGATGTCGGGCTTTCATGGTCTGTTCAGCGTGGGCTGTATTGTCGGCGCGGCCGGCGTGAGCCTGCTCTTGGCGCTGAACCTCAGCCCACTGCTGGCAGCACTGGCGGTGGTTGCGGCAGTCATCGCCGTGCTGCTGCACGCTGCCCGTGACTTGCTGCCCTTCGGCAGTACCAGCAACGGCCCGGCATTCGCCATTCCCCACGGCGTGGTGCTGCTGATTGGCGCGGTGTGCTTCATCTTGTTTTTGGCAGAAGGCGCGATGCTCGACTGGAGCGCCGTGTTTCTCACCGAAAGCAAACACCTAGCCTCGGCCCATTCCGGCATCGGCTATGTGGCGTTCGCCTGCGCCATGACGGTGGGTCGCCTGACAGGCGACAAGGTGGTGCACCGGGTTGGCCGTCAGCGCGTGGTGCTGCTCGGCTCGCTGATGGCGGCGGCCGGCTTGGTGGTGGCGACGTTGAGTCCATCGTGGCCGCTATCGCTGGTGGGCTTTTTGCTGGTGGGAGCTGGCTGCTCGAATGTGGTGCCGGTGATGTTCAGCCTCATCGGCAAACAAAAGGTGATGGCCGAAAACGTGGCTATTCCAGCAGTCTCCACCTTGGGGTATGGCGGCATTTTGTTGGGCCCAGCCTTCATCGGCTTTATCGCTCATGGCAGCAGCCTGACCACCGCCTTGCTGGTATTGGCGGGTTTGTTGGTGGGCGCGGCCGCCCTGAGTTTGACGCTGAAATTGAACGATTAAAAAGCCAGGCACAAAAAAGCCCGCTTCGCAGCGGGCTTTTTGTTTAGCGGACCAGAAGGCGAACCTTCTTAGTCTTCGCGATAACGACGCAGCTTCAACTGCTTACCGGCTACGCGAGTGTCCTTCAGCTTGGTCAGCAGACGCTCCAGACCTTCTTCCGGCAGTTCAACCAGGCTGAAGCTGTCGCGCACTTGGATGCGGCCGATGGCTTCGCGGGCCAGGCCGCCTTCGTTGAGGATGGCACCCAGCAGGTTTTTCGCGGCGATACCGTCACGTGCGCCCAGGGCGGTACGGCAACGGGCACGGCCTTCGGCCAACGGCATTGGCGCGCGACGTTCACGCGGCTCGCTACGCTCACCAGCAGGACGCTCGGAACGCTCACGCGGTGCGCTGTTCGGCACCAGTGGTTGTTCACGTTCAACGTCGGCGAGGGTCAGCGCTTGGCCGTTGGTGGCTTTGCGCAGCAGCGCAGCGGCCAGGGCACGCGGGCTGCAACCGATGTCGGCGGTCAGACGGTCGAGCAGATCACCATGGCTGGCTTCAGCATCAGCCACCAGCGGCGCGAGGGCGTTGGTGAGTTTCTTGATGCGTGCATCCAGCACTTGCTGGCCGTTCGGCAGGCGAACTTCGGCAACCTTCTGGCCAGTTACACGCTCGATCACTTGCAGCATGCGACGCTCACGCGGCGTTACCAGCAACAGGGCGCGACCGGTACGGCCAGCACGGCCGGTACGACCGATACGGTGAACGTAGGATTCCGGGTCGTACGGCATGTCCACGTTCATTACGTGGGTGATGCGCGGCACGTCGAGACCACGGGCGGCAACGTCGGTGGCAACCACGATGTCCAGACGGCCATCTTTGAGCGAGTCGATCACGCGCTCACGTTGGTTCTGGGCAATGTCGCCGTTCAGGGCGGCAGCCTTGTAACCCTTGGCTTCCAGCGCGGCGGCCAGGTCCAGGGTGGCTTGTTTGGTACGCACGAAGGCGATCAGCGCGTCGAAATCTTCCACTTCCAGCAGACGCAATACAGCGGCGTGCTTCTGGTCAGCGTGAACCAGCAAGTGAGCCTGCTCGATGGCAGTCACGGTCTGGGTTTTGGTTTCGATCTTGATGTGCTTCGGGTCACGCAGGTGCTTTTCAGCAATGGCGCGAATCGAGTGCGGCAGGGTGGCCGAGAACAGCACGGTCTGACGGGTAGCGGGCATGGCCTTGAAGATAACTTCCAGGTCGTCCATGAAGCCCAGCTTGAGCATTTCGTCCGCTTCGTCGAGTACCAGGTGCTGAATAGTGGACAGCACTTTCTCGTCGCGACGCAGGTGGTCAACCAGACGACCCGGGGTAGCCACAACAATCTGAGCGCCATTACGGATGGCTTTCAGTTGTGGGCCCATCGGAGCGCCGCCGTAAACGGCAACCACGTTCACGCCTGGCATTTGCTTGGCGTAGGTTTCAAAAGCGGTAGCCACCTGCAGAGCCAGCTCGCGAGTTGGCGCCAGAATCAGCGCTTGTGGCTCACGTTTGGCCGGGTCGATGCGGGTGAGAATTGGCAGTGCGAACGCGGCGGTTTTGCCGGTACCGGTTTGCGCCTGGCCGATCATGTCGTGGCCGGCGAGAATCACTGGAATAGCTTGCAGTTGAATAGCCGATGGCTCTTCGTAACCGGTAGCGATTACTGCAGCGAGAATATTGGGGTTAAGTCCGAGCGCGGCGAAGCCGCCGGATACCTGGGTCATGGGTCTGCCTCAAAGTGCATCCGCAAAGACCCATGTTCCAAAGCTGCGCATGCCGTGTAAGACCCGAAGGTAACCCTGGCAGCCCTGTAGGCGGGGATTTGCGAAAACGTATTAATGAAAAAAGAAGATATCCAGGACGTTCACTTGGTGAACTGCACCCAGAGCTCGCTCTGGGAAAAACCTGCAAAACCTGAACACGGCCGTTTGAAGCCGGCGCGCACTATACCGGAAAAACTTGACCTCGGTGTAAGTTTCGCGAAGAAAATCCTTACACGCCGCCAGCCGGTCGCCGAGATAGACACCTTCAGCGCCAGTCACGCGGCGGTTTGACCGGCTGCACCAGGCCAGCTATACCGCACCAGCCACTTCCGCCAGCCATAAGGATAATTCGCCATGAACAGCACCAACGCCGGACGCGTCAGCCGTGAAAAACGCGGGGCGATCATGCTCATTGGTCTCGACCGCCCCAGCAAACGCAACGCGTTCGACCTGGCGCTGCTCAACGACCTGACGCTCGCCTATGGCGAGTTCGAGCGTGACAGCGAAATGCGCGTTGCCGTGGTATTTGCCCATGGCGAACATTTCACCGCCGGGCTGGACTTGGCCAATGTCGCCGCCACCTTCGCCAGTGGCTGGCAGATTCCCGAAGGCGGTTGCGACCCATGGGGCGTGTTCGGCGGCCCGCGCGTGAGCAAACCAGTGATCGTCGCGGCTCAGGGTTACTGCTTCACCATTGGCATCGAACTGATGCTCGCCTCCGACATCAACCTGTGCGCCAGCAACACGCGCTTTGCGCAAATGGAAGTGCAACGCGGCATCTTCCCTTTCGGCGGCGCCACCTTGCGCATGCACCAGGCAGCTGGCTGGGGCAACGCCATGCGCTGGCTGCTGACTGGCGACGAATTCGATGCCCACGAGGCCTGCCGATTGGGCTTGGTGCAAGAAGTGTTGGCCAGCGAAGACTTGCTTCCGCGCGCCATGCACCTGGCCGAACGGGTCGCGGCGCAAGCGCCATTGGGCGTGCAGGCGACCTTGGCCTCGGCGCGCCAAGCAGTGGCCGAAGGCGAAGTGGCCGCCGCTGCCGCCTTGCCCGCCACCATGCGGCGCCTGATGGCCAGCGAAGACGCCCAGGAAGGCGTGCGCGCCATGCAAGAACGCCGCCCCGGCGCATTCAAAGGCCGCTGAGTCAGGTGGCTGGGCGCACCAGGTCGATCAAGGGCTGCAGCGAATAACCCAGCTGCGCCTGCAACGCCTCGGCGCGTTTGGCGAGCGCAGCAGTATCCAGTTGCTGATCCAAGTCGGCGGGCACGATCAGAATCACGTTGCCCTCCTTCACCGGCAGTTCCCAGTAGTGCCGGTGGTACAACCCGCGCAGCAACGCCGCGCCCAGCGGCTTGCCGTCGTCGCTGGCCCACTGGTTGATCACCAGCCAGCCGCCAGGATTCAAGCGCTGCTGGCAGCCTTCGAGAAAACGCCAGGCCAGATGGCCAACGGCCGGGCCGGTGTCGGTATAGAGGTCGACGAAAATCAGGTCGGACGATTCGGCGCTTTCCAGCAGTTCGATGGCATCGCCAATGCGCACATACAGACGCGGATCGTCGTCCAGCCCCAGAAACTCCATGGCCAGACGCGGCACATCGGGGCGCAGCTCGATGGCTTCAACGTCATCCAGCGGCAGAAAACGCAGGCACGCCTGGGTCAAGGTGCCGGCACCGAGGCCAAGAAACAGCGCGCTCTCTGGCTGCTCGTGGCACAGCGCGCCGATAAACATGGCCCGCGTGTAGTCGTACTCCAGCCAGGTCGGGTCGGGCAGGAACACGCAGCTTTGCTCAATGGCGTCGCCGAATTCGAGGAAGCGGTAGTCGCCGACCTGCATGACCTTGATCACGCCGTATTCGTCGTGCACTTCGGCCAATAGCAGTTCTTCGGTCAGCTCGTCCCGTGGCGGCTGTTCAGGCATTGCGGTCTCCAGCATTTATGACATCCCCGACCAGCGCGCGGCAGGGAAAGGCGCCGATTGTCATTGAAGAGCCTGGCGCCGGTCACGCAATAATTCGCCCACAGTTAAGCCCCCCCAACCAGAACAATAATCAGCAGGTCGCCGGCCGCGACGTGCAAGGGAGAACGCTATGTACGCCATTATCGGCGCGGGCCCCATGGGCCTGTGCACGGCCCGCCAGTTGCAAAAACATGGCATCGCCTTTGTCGGCTTCGAGCTGCACAACGACGTCGGCGGTTTGTGGGATATCGACAACCCGCACAGCACCATGTACGAATCAGCCCATCTGATCTCGTCCAAAAGCACCACGCAGTTCAGCGAATTCCCCATGGGCGACAGCGTGGCGCCCTACCCGCACCACAGCGAAATGCGCCGCTACTTTCGCGACTACGCCAGCCATTTCGGCCTGTACGAACATTTCCAATTCGGCACCCGCGTAGTGCGCCTGGAGCACCGGGAAACAGGCTGGGCGCTATTCACCGAAAAAGCCGGCGTTACCCGCGAATGGCAATTCGAGGGTGTGCTGATCGCCAACGGCACCTTGCACACACCCAATCTGGCGCAACTGCCGGGCACCTTCAGCGGCGAGCTGATGCACTCCAGCGACTACCGCTCGGCCGAGGTTTTTGCCAGCAAGCGCGTGCTGATTGTCGGCTGCGGCAACTCGGCCTGCGACATCACCGTAGACGCCGTGCACCGCGCCGCCTCGGTGGATTTATCGGTACGACGAGGCTATTACTTCCTACCGAAATTTCTGCTCGGGCGCCCCATCGACACCTTTGGCGGTGCAGTGAAATTGCCCCGCGCGCTGAAGCAACGCATCGACGGCTTGCTGATTCGCGCCCTGATCGGCAAGCCCTCGCAATACGGCCTGCCCGACCCCGACTACAAACTGTACGAATCGCATCCGGTGGTGAATTCACTGGTGCTGCATCACCTCGGCCACGGCGACATCAAAGCGCGCAGCGATATCGCGCGCATCGACGGTAAATCGGTGACCTTCACCGACGGTGAGCACGCCGAGTACGATCTGATTCTGCAAGGCACCGGCTACAAGCTGGACTATCCCTTTATTGCGCGCGACCACCTGAATTGGCCCGAAGGCGCTGGCGCACCGAAGCTGTACTTGAACGTGTTCCACCCCGAGTACAACGACCTGTTCATGATGGGCATGGTCGAAGCCTCTGGCCTGGGCTGGCAGGGTCGCGCCGAGCAGGCGGAGTTGGTGGCGCTGTTTATTCGTCAGATGCAGGCAGGCGGCGCGGCCGCCGAGGCGTTTAAAACCGTGAAGCGCGAGCGCGCCAGTATTCGGTTAGACGGCGGTTACCGTTATCTCGAGCTGGAGCGCATGGCGTACTACGTGCACAAAGACACCTACCGCCAGAGCATCGCCGAACACAGCGCCGCGTTGCGCCTGTCGGCTGAACAAACAAACGCGTTAAGCGCCACTGCGAATGCCTCATGAGCAGGCGTATGCAGCGGCTCTATCGCGCCTATCGACAGGCGCTGCGCTTGTGAGCGCAAGCCGATCGGTTACCATGCCCGTCCGCCTAATTCGCTTGAGCCGAGAACGTCGATGTCGCAACCATGGAGCCCCAGCAGCTGGAGAGCTAAACCCATCCAGCAGCAGCCGCAGTACCCAGATGCCGCCCACCTGAGCCAGGTTGAGCAAACCCTCGCCGGTTATCCGCCGCTGGTATTTGCTGGCGAAGCGCGCGAGTTGCGCCGCCAATTTGCCGAGGTCACTCAGGGCCGTGCGTTTCTGCTGCAAGGGGGCGACTGCGCTGAGAGTTTTGCCGAATTCAGCGCCGCGAAAATTCGCGACACCTTCAAGGTGCTGCTGCAAATGGCCATTGTCATGACCTTCGCCGCCGGCAGCCCGGTGGTAAAGGTTGGGCGCATGGCCGGCCAGTTCGCCAAGCCGCGCTCGGCCAATGACGAAACCATCGACGGCGTCACCCTGCCCGCCTATCGCGGCGACATCGTCAACGGCATCGGCTTCGACGCCACCAGCCGCGTGCCCGATCCTGAGCGTTTATTGCAGGCGTACCACCAGTCCACCGCCAGCCTCAACCTGCTGCGGGCCTTTGCCCAGGGCGGGTTCGCCGATCTGCATCAAGTGCACAAGTGGAACCTGGAGTTCATCGAGAATTCGGCGCTTGGCGAGAAGTACAACCAACTGGCCGACCGCATCGACGAAACCCTGGCCTTCATGCGTGCGTGCGGCATGGACACCTCGCCGCAACTGCGCGAAACCAGTTTCTTCACCGCTCACGAAGCGCTGCTGCTCAATTACGAGCAAGCCTTCGTGCGCCGCGACAGCCTCACCGGCGGCGACTATGCCTGCTCGGCGCACATGCTGTGGATTGGCGACCGCACCCGTCAGGTGGACGGTGCCCATGTGGAATTCCTGCGCGGCGTAGGCAACCCGATCGGCGTGAAATGCGGGCCGAGCATGAGCAGCGAAGACCTGATTCGCCTGATCGACATCCTCAACCCCGACAATGATCCGGGTCGCCTCAACCTCATCGTGCGCATGGGCGCCGACAAAGTCGAAGCCGGCTTGCCGCGTTTGCTGCGCACCGTTAAAGAGGAAGGCCGCCACGTGCTGTGGAGTTCCGACCCCATGCACGGCAACACCATCAAGGCATCGAGCGGCTACAAAACCCGCGACTTCGCGCAGATTCTTGCGGAGGTGAAACAGTTCTTCCAGGTTCACGAAGCGGAAGGCACGTACGCCGGAGGCATTCACATTGAAATGACCGGGCAGAACGTCACCGAATGCATCGGCGGCTCGCGGCCGATTACTGAAGATGGCTTGTCCGACCGCTATCACACGCACTGCGACCCGCGGATGAATGCCGATCAGTCGTTGGAGTTGGCGTTTTTGATTGCTGAGACGCTGAAGCAGGTTCGGCGGTAGGGCTCGCGCTCATCAATCCAACACCGTCATTCCCGCGAAGGCGGGAATCCAGAATGTTGTGGCGGACTCCCAACCGCAACACAACGCAAATTCTGGATCACGAATGCTCGGACCGCCGCCTTCGCGGCGATGACGGTGTTGGTCATTGAGCGCTCGTCAGCCGCGCAACCCCGGACTCAACCGCAACATATCCAGCGCCACATCCACCAGCCGCTCCGCCTCTTTGCCCATGGCAAAGCTCTTCGGCGCCAACAACCATTTCGCCAGCACGCCATCAATAAACGAATGCAAGCACGTGGCTGCCCACTGGGTGTTCAGGTCGGCCGGCAATTGGCCTTTGTTGATCGCGTTACGCAGGGTCAGTTCGATGCGCTGGTCGCAGTCGATGCTGTTGTCTTGCATTTGTTGGCGCAGGTCGTTGAGTTCCGCCGTGTATTCACATTTGTGGAACAGAATCTCGTTGATGCGCCGAACCTGGGCGTCATTGGCAGTTTGTCTGAACAGCTGAACCAATAATTCGCGCAGGCGACCCAAGGGGTCAGGCTCAGTGGCACTTTCGCTGGCCTTGGCCAGTTCTTCGAACGGCAGGTGCGCGCGCTCAAGAATTGCCTGAAACACGTCGCTCTTGTTGCTGAAATGCCAATAGATAGCGCCGCGCGTCACGCCGGCCACATCGGCAATTTTGGCCAGCGTTGTCCGCCCGACACCGTGCTCGTAGAACGCCTGCTCGGCGGCATCGAGAATCTGGCTACGGGTTTCCTGTGCTTCTTCTTTGGTGCGTCTGACCATGCCAATACAGCCCTGGGTTATCGACACGTAAGCCCAATGTCAGCGTCGTGTCAGTTAAAAGCAAAGCTTGAAAAAAGCTTATGTAACAGTGGGTTTTAGGCGTTTACAAACAACCGTGAATGTAAGTATATTTCTTAGCATCCTACCTATCCACAAGAAAATCCTTATTTTTTGATCACGCTTTGATCAGCCGCCTACCCAAAACGCTTAAAAACTAACCAATCGTACCGGCGCCCTCCCAAGCGCTGATCGACATGAGGCCTTTCATGCAATTCAAGCCAGCCCACCCCGCTCTGGTTTCCGCCCTCGCCCTGGCAACCTTGTTGCTCACCGGTTGCGAAAAAGCAGCAGAAGCGCCGCCACAACAGACCCCGCAAGTGGGTGTGGTGACCTTGAAACCGCAAGCCTATTCCCTCGTCAGCCAATTGCCCGGCCGCACCAACGCTTACCGCGTTGCTGAGGTTCGCCCGCAAGTGAACGGCATCATTCTCAAGCGTCTGTTTACCGAAGGCCGCGAGGTCAAGGCCGGCGAGCAGCTGTATCAAATCGACCCTTCCGTGTACGAAGCCACGCTGAAAAGCTCGCAGGCCACCCTGCAATCGGCCAAGTCCCTGGCGGATCGCTACAAGCAGCTGGTCAATGAGCAGGCCGTGAGCCGTCAGGAATACGACAACGCCGTTTCCCAGCGCCTGCAAGCCGAAGCGGCTCTGCAGAGCGCCGAAATCAATCTGCGCTACACCAAAGTGCTCGCGCCGATTGCCGGCCGTATCGGTCGTTCGGCGGTGACCGAAGGCGCGCTGGTCAGCAATGGCCAAACCAATGCCATGGCGACCATCCAGCAGCTCGACCCCATCTACGTCGACGTCACCCAGTCCTCCGCGCAACTGCTCAAGCTGCGTCGTGAACTGGAAAGCGGCAACCTGCAAAAAGCCGGCGACAACGCGGCCAAGGTCAAGCTGGTACTCGAAGACGGCAGCCTCTACGAGCAGGAAGGCAAGCTGGAATTCTCCGAAGTGTCGGTGGACGAAGGCACCGGCTCGGTCACCATCCGTGCTGTGTTCCCCAACTCGAAACACCAGTTGCTGCCCGGCATGTTCGTGCACGCCCAGCTGCAAGCCGGCGTGAACGAGAACGCCATTCTTGCCCCGCAACAAGGCGTCACCCGCGACCTCAAAGGCCTGCCGACCGCGCTGGTAGTAAACGCTGAGAACAAAGTGGAACTGCGTGAGCTGAAAGCCGAGCGCACCTTGGGTTCCGATTGGCTGATCAATGACGGCCTCAAAGCCGGCGATCGCCTGATCACCGAAGGCCTGCAATACGTGAAGCCGGGCGTGGAAGTGAAAGTGGCCGAAGCCACCAACGTCACCCCAGCAAACGGCGGCGAAGCCAAGCCGGCGGCCCCGGCCGCCGAACAAGCCCAAGGCGAAGGGAAGTAATTCATGTCGAAATTTTTTATCGACCGCCCCATTTTCGCCTGGGTAATTGCCCTGGTGATCATGCTGGTGGGCACCTTGTCCATCCTGAAATTGCCGATTAACCAGTACCCGGCGATTGCGCCACCGGCCATCGCCATCCAGGTGACTTACCCAGGCGCGTCCGCACAAACCGTGCAGGACACCGTGGTGCAGATCATCGAGCAGCAGCTCAACGGCATCGACAACCTGCGTTATGTGACCTCGGAAAGTAACTCCGACGGCAGCATGACCATCACTGCCACCTTCAACCAAGGCACCAGCCCTGACACCGCGCAGGTGCAGGTGCAGAACAAGCTCAACCTGGCCACCCCGCTGCTGCCGCAAGAAGTGCAGCAACAGGGTATTCGCGTGACCAAGGCGGTGAAGAACTTCCTGATGGTGATCGGCCTGGTGTCGGAAAACGGCAGCATGACCAAGGACGACTTGGCCAACTACATCGTTTCCAACATGCAAGACCCCATCTCGCGTACCGCCGGTGTGGGTGACTTCCAGGTGTTCGGCGCCCAGTACGCCATGCGTATCTGGCTCGACCCGGCCAAGCTGAACAAATTTCAGCTGACACCCGTGGATGTGAAAACCGCCGTGGCCGCGCAGAACGTGCAGGTCTCGTCTGGCCAGTTGGGTGGTTTGCCGGCCGTGAAGGGCCAGCAGCTGAACGCCACCATCATCGGCAAAACCCGTTTCCAGAGCGCCGAGCAATTCAAAAACATTCTGCTCAAGGTCAACACTGACGGCTCGCAGGTACGCCTGGGCGACGTCGCCACGGTTGAACTGGGCGGCGAAAACTACAGCATCAGCGCGCAGTTCAATGGCAAGCCGGCTTCCGGTCTGGCGATCAAATTGGCCACTGGCGCCAACGCACTCGACACCGCCAAAGCCATCCGCGCCACCATCGCCGACCTGGAACCGTTCTTCCCGCAAGGCATGAAAGCGGTGTACCCGTACGACACTACGCCGGTGGTCACCGCCTCGATCGAAGGCGTGGTGCACACCCTGATCGAAGCCGTGGTCCTGGTGTTCCTGGTGATGTACCTGTTCCTGCAAAACCTGCGGGCCACCATCATCACCACCCTCACCGTTCCGGTGGTCTTGCTCGGCACCTTCGGCATTCTCGCCGCCGCCGGTTTCACTATTAACACCCTGACCATGTTCGGCATGGTGTTGGCCATTGGCTTGCTGGTGGACGATGCGATTGTGGTGGTGGAAAACGTCGAGCGGGTGATGGCCGAGGAGCATTTGTCGCCCAAAGAAGCGACGAAGAAATCCATGGGCCAGATTCAGGGCGCGTTGGTCGGTATCGCCATGGTGCTGTCGGCAGTATTGCTGCCAATGGCGTTCTTCGGCGGTTCTACCGGTGTGATTTACCGGCAGTTCTCCATCACCATCGTGTCGGCCATGGGCCTCTCGGTGCTGGTGGCGTTGATCTTCACCCCGGCCCTGTGCGCCACCATGCTCAAGCCACATAAAGAAGGCACTCAAGGCGTTCCCAAACGTGGCTTCTTTGGCTGGTTCAACCGCAACTTCGACCGCAGCGTGCGCGGCTACGAGCGCGGTGTAAGCAGCATGCTGCGCAATAAAGTTCCGTACCTGCTGGCCTACGCCGTGCTGATCGTCGGCATGATCTGGCTGTTCACCCGCATTCCTACCGCGTTCCTGCCCGAAGAAGACCAAGGCGTTCTGTTTGCCCAGGTGCAAACCCCGGCGGGCTCCAGTGCCGGTCGCACCCAGGTGGTAGTCGATGAAATGCGCGCGTATTTGCTCAAGGATGAAGCCGACACGGTGAACTCGGTGTTTACGGTTACCGGCTTTAACTTTGCCGGTCGCGGTCAGAGCTCGGGTATGGCCTTCATCATGCTCAAGCCCTGGGGTGAGCGTTCCGCGGAGAACACCGTATTCGCCCTCGCCCAACGCGCCCAGCAGCACTTCTTCAGCTTCCGCGACGCCATGGTGTTCGCCTTCGCCCCGCCTGCGGTACTGGAGCTGGGTAACGCCACCGGTTTTGACGTGTTCCTGCAAGACCGTGGCGGCGTTGGCCACGAGAAGCTCATGGAAGCGCGTAACCAGTTCCTCGGCATGGCCGCACAAAGCAAGAAACTGATGCAAGTGCGCCCCAACGGCCTGAACGATGAACCGCAGTTCCAGCTGACCATCGACGACGAGCGCGCCAGTGCCCTGGGCATCACCCTCTCGGACATCAACAACACCTTGTCGATTGCCTTGGGCGGTAGCTACGTCAACGACTTCATCGACCGTGGTCGGGTCAAGAAGGTCTACATCCAGGGCGAAGCAAAATCGCGCATGACCCCTGAAGACCTGCAGAAATGGTACGTGCGCAACAACCTCGGGCAGATGGTGCCCTTCTCCGCCTTCGCCTCCGGTTCGTGGATTTACGGCTCGCCGAAACTGGCCCGTTACAACGGCGTAGAAGCCATGGAAATCATGGGTTCGCCGGCGCCGGGGTATTCCACTGGTGAGGCCATGGCCGAAGTCGAAGCGCTGGCGAAAAAGCTGCCAGCCGGTGTCGGTTATTCCTGGACTGGCCTGTCGTACGAAGAACGTTTGTCCGGCTCGCAAGCGCCAGCGCTGTATGCGATCTCGCTGTTGCTGGTGTTCCTGTGTCTGGCCGCGTTGTACGAAAGCTGGTCGATTCCGGTAGCGGTCATTCTGGTGGTGCCGTTGGGGATCATCGGTGCGTTGATGGCCACCAGCTTGCGCGGCTTGTCGAACGACGTGTTCTTCCAGGTGGGCCTGTTGACCACCGTTGGTTTGGCGGCGAAAAACGCCATTCTGATCGTCGAGTTCGCCAAAGAGCTGCACGAACAGGGCAAGTCGCTGGTCGACGCCGCCCTGGAAGCCTGCCGCATGCGCTTGCGCCCGATCATCATGACGTCGATGGCGTTCATCCTCGGCGTGGTGCCGTTGGCCATCTCGACCGGCGCCGGTTCGGGCAGCCAACACGCCATCGGTACCGGCGTGATCGGCGGCATGATCACCGCCACCGTGCTGGCAATTTTCTGGGTGCCGTTGTTCTTCGTCACGATCTCCTCGCTGTTCAAAGGCAAACAGACCGAAACCCCACGCAATGAGGCTGGCCACTGATGCGCAAGTCCCTACTGTCCCTCGCGATTGCCAGCCTGATTCTGGGCGGCTGCTCGCTGATTCCTGACTATGAGCAGCCGGCCTCGCCGGTTGCCGCCACCTACCCGCAAGGCCCGGCGTACGGGCCAGCGGAGTCGGCGCGCGTGGCGCAGGCCGAACAAGGCTGGCGCCAGTTCTTCCACGACCCGGCGCTGCAGCAGCTGATTCAGACCTCGCTGGAAAACAACCGCGACCTACGCGTGGCCGCGCTGAACCTCGACGCCTACGCCGCGCAGTACCGCATTCAACGTGCGGAACTGCTGCCCAACGTAAGCGCCGACGGCACCGGCGTACGCCAACGCACGCCGGGCGATTTGTCGCAAACCGGCCAAGCCACCACCAGCGGCCAGTACTCAGCCACTGTCGGCATCAGCGCTTACGAGCTGGACCTGTTCGGCCGCCTGCGCAGCCTGAATGAAGAGTCGTTGCAGACTTACTTCTCCAGCGAGCAGGCGCGTCGTAGCACCCAGTTGAGCCTGGTGGCCAACGTCGCCAATGCCTACCTGACGCTGACCGCCGACCAGGAGCTGCTTCGCCTGACCGAAGAAACCCTGAAGACCTACGAAGACAGCTTCCGCCTGACCCAACGCAGCAATGAAGTGGGCGTGGCCTCGGCCCTGGACCTCAGCCAGTCGCGCACCTCGGTGGAAAGCGCCCGCGTGGCCCTGGCGCAATACCAGCGCCTGGTCGCGCAAGACCGCAACAACCTGGCGCTGTTGCTCGGCACCTCGGTGCCTGACAACCTCAACGCCAGCAGCCCATTGGCCGACGACTTGCTCGAAGAGTTGCCAGCCGGCTTGCCGTCCGATTTGCTCCAGCGTCGCCCAGACATCCTTGAAGCCGAGTACCTGCTCAAAGCCGCCAACGCCAACATCGGCGCCGCGCGGGCTGCGTTCTTCCCGCGCATCAGCCTGACGGCCAATGCCGGCTCCAGCAGTGCCGACTTGTCGAACCTGTTCAAAGGCGGCTCGGGCAGTTGGTACTTCTCGCCGTCGATCAGCATTCCGATCTTTAACGCCGGCAGCCTGAAGGCCAGCCTGGACTACTCGAAAATCCAGAAAGACATTCGCGTGGCTCAGTACGAGAAGTCGATTCAGACCGCCTTCCGGGAAGTGTCCGACGGCCTTGCCTCACGCCAAACCTACAACCAACAATTGCAGGCCCAACGTGACTTCGTTGCCGCCAACCAGGATTACTACCGCCTGGCTGAACGCCGTTACCGCACCGGCATCGACAGCAACCTGACCTTCCTCGACGCCCAACGCTCGTTGTTCAGCGCGCAACAAGCGCTGATCACCGACCGTTTGGCGCAGCTGACCAGCGAAGTTAATTTGTACAAAGCGCTGGGCGGTGGTTGGGTGGAAAACACCGGCTCGGCACCAGCAGAACCGGCTAAGCCGTAAGGTTTTGCCATCAACAAAAAGCCCGCCAATTGGCGGGCTTTTTGTTGTTTCCGAAGACTCGGTTCTGTGGGAGCGGCTTTAGCCGCGATGCTCTTGCTCTGAAAAGAATCGCGGCTAAAGCCGCTCCCACAGGTCAGACATGGCTAAACCAGTTCAGCCAAGATCAAGTCCAGACACTTACGCATCCCACCGAGATTAAGGACTGCAACGACCTCCGCCCCCTCCATCCGCCCTCGCGGGAATGACGGTGTATCAGCGGTCTGGTTCCTGAACCGGTAAGCCGTAAGGTTTTGCCCACAACAAAAAGCCCGCCAATTGGCGGGCTTTTTGTTGGCCGGGTGTCACGACCGTTGAATCCTCCATCCGTCATTCCCGCGCAGGCGGGAATCCAGGTTCGGTGATGGTTCAAACGACACCGTAACCTCCAAAACTCTGGATTCCCGCCTGCGCGGGAATGACGGTGTTTTTACGGTCTGCTTCTGTAAATCAGAGAACGCCAAATGCAGACACTTGCGTGCCCCAGCAAGGTCAATTGGTACTAGGCGCTGGGCGGTGGCCGGTTGCGGAATGTCACGACCTCTGCTCTCTCCACCCATCATTCCCGCGCAGGCGGGAATCCAGGTTCGGTGATGGTTCAAACGACACCGTAACCTCCAAAACTCTGGATTCCCTCCTGCGCGGGAATGACGGTGTTTTTACGGTCTGCTTCTGTAAATCAGAGAACGCCAAATGCAGACACTTGCGTGCCCCAGCAAGGTCAATTGGTACTGGGCGGTGGCCGGTTGCGGAATGTCACGACCTCTGCTCTCTCCACCCGTCATTCCCGCGCAGGCGGGAATCCAGGTTCGGTGATGGTTCAAACGACACCGTAACCTCCAAAACTCTGGATTCCGAATCGTCGGACCGCCGCCTGCGCGGGAATGACGGTGTTTGTCGGTCTAGTTTTGTAAATCAGCCAAGGTCAAATCCAGACACTTACGCGCCTTCTCCACCAGCTCATCAATCTCGGCTTTGCTGATCACCAGCGGCGGCGCAATGATCATGGTGTCGCCCACGGCGCGCATGATCAGGCCGTTGTTGAAGCAATGCCCACGGCAGATCATGCCCACGCCCTTGCCTTCGTACCGAGCGCGGGTGGCTTTGTCTTTCACCAGCTCGATAGCGCCCAACATGCCCAATCCACGCACTTCCCCTACCAACGGATGGTCGGCCAGTTCGCGCAGACGCTGTTGCAGGTAAGGCGCCGTTTCAGCCCGTACGGTTTCCAGAATCTTTTCTTCGCGAATGATCCGCAGGTTTTCCAGCGCCACGGCGGCTGCCACCGGGTGACCGGAATAGGTGAAGCCGTGGTTGAAATCACCGCCTTCGTTGATCACCTGCGCGACCTTGTCGCTGACGATCAGGCCGCCCATGGGGATGTAACCGGAGGTCAGGCCCTTGGCGATGGTCATCAGGTCGGGCGTGTTGCCGTAATAGTCGCTGCCGAACCATTCGCCGGTGCGGCCGAAGCCACAAATCACTTCGTCAGCGGCGAACAGAATGTCGTACTTGGCGAGAATCTCGCGCACCTTCGGCCAGTAGGTGTCGGGCGGAATAATCACGCCGCCGGCACCTTGAATCGGCTCGGCAATAAACGCCGCGACCCTGTCTTCGCCGACTTCGAGAATTTTCTTTTCCAGTTGCTCGGCGGCCCAGATGCCGAACTCGGCCGGGCTCATGTCACCGCCCTCGCCAAACCAGTACGGCTGCGGAATGTGCACGATGTCCGGCAGCGTGCCGCCCTGCTCGTGCATGCCCTGCATACCGCCCAACGCGGCGCCGGCCACGGTGGAACCGTGATAGCCGTTGACGCGACCGATGATGACTTTCTTCTGCGGCTTGCCCTTCACCTGCCAGTAGTGACGGACCATACGCAGCATGGTGTCGTTACCTTCGGAACCCGAGCCGGTAAAGAACACGTGATTCATGTGCGGCGGCGCCAGCTCGGCGATGGTTTTCGCCAGTTCCAGCACTGGCGGGTGCGCGGTCATAAAGAAGGTGTTGTAGAACGGCAGCTGCTTCATTTGCTTGGCAGCTGCATCGGCCAATTCGTCGCGGCCGTAGCCGATGGCCACGCACCAGAGGCCGGCCATGGCGTCGAGAATCTTGTTGCCTTCGCTGTCCCACAGGTACACGCCGTCGGCGTTGGTGATGATGCGCGGACCGACCTGTTTCAACTGTTTGTAATCGCTAAACGGCGCCAGGTGGTGGCTGTCGCTCAACGCTTGCCATTCCAGTGTTTTCGGGTTGTTGGCTGACTTGCTCATACGCACTCCTTACGGCCCGGCGCGATGCGCCCGGCGGAAAAAATTAGAGGAACCAGCGGTATTCGCGGGCGCTGATTTCCTGCAGAAAGGCCAGGTGGTCTTGGCGCTTGTTCTCGCAGTACACGTCGACAAACTCGGCGCCCAAGCCGGCGCGCAGCTCGGGTTGCTGCTGCATGTCCCGCACGGCTTGGAGAATATCCAGGGGGAAATCCAGGCCGCTGTTGCGGTCTTCGTTGAGCGGCGCAATCGGCTCGCGGCCGTTGGCCAAGCCCTGTTCGAGGCCGACCAAAATAGCCGCCAGCACCAGGTACGGGTTGGCGTCGGCGCCGGAAATACGGTGCTCGATGCGCAGATTTTTCGCGTCCGATTCAGGAATGCGCACGCAAGCATCGCGGTCTTCGTAACCCCAACTGGCACGCGTAGCGGCGTTCACCGTGCCGCCAAGGCGACGGTAGGCGTTCTGGTTCGGCGCGAAAATCGGCATGCAGTGCGGCAGCAATTCCAGGCAGCCGGCCACGGCATGGCGCAGCGCTTGTTGCTCATTGGCGGCCAGCACATTGTTGCCCTCGGCGTCATACAGGCTGACGTGCACATGCATGCCGCTGCCAGGATGCTCGAGGTACGGCTTGGCCATAAAGCTGGCGCGATAGCCGTGCTTGAGTGCAACGCCACGGGTGCTGCGGCAGAACAAGGCAGCCCAGTCGGCGGCCTTGAGCCCATCGTCGAGGTGGCCGAAGTTGATTTCAAACTGACCCGGGCCTAGCTCAGCGGTAATCACGGTGGTGTCGATGCCTTGTAACCGGGCGGTCTCCACCATCTCGTCGAGCACCGGCGCAAAACGCGAGAGGCGTTCGATGTGCATATTCGGCATGTCGTCGCCGTCGTCGCTCAGCGCGTCGCGGGGGAATTGCGGCAGGCCGTCGCGCAGCTTTTTGTCGAACAGGTAAAACTCCAACTCAAACGCCACCACCGGGTGAATGCCCTTGCTGCGCAGGCGTTGCAGCACCTGTGCGAGCACTTCACGGGGCTCGAATTCAATCGACGCGGCGGTGCCGTCGGAGGTGATCAACATTTGCCCGACTGGCTGCGCTTCCCAGGTGACCAATTTGAGTGTGCCCGGCACCAGGCGGCGCTCGGCATCGGGGTCGCCGTCGTGGAAGCAGTAATCGCCAATCTTGAACAAACCGCCCTGCACGCCCAGCAGCACGCAGTTCTGCGGCAGCTTGAGAGCGCTGCCGGCGGCGACTTTTTCGAGCATGTCGATCGGGTAGCGTTTGCCGTAGAAGTGCCCCGGAATATCCAGGCAGATCAGGTCGACATAACGCACCTCGGGGTGGCGCTGGCGAAATGCGCGCACTTCGGCCAACAGGTCGGCGTGCTCGGCGCTCACGGGAACGGCGGTCATAACGGGGCTTCCTTCAGCGTTGATCATGTGTACACCCACAGCACGCGGGTGGGGTGTTCAGAGCGGTTGCCGTAACGGCAATGGGCGTGGCGGTCGAGCTGGAAGGCATCGCCGGCGCGCAAGGTGACGGGCTCGTCGGAGTCGGCGAGCCATAACGTCAGTTCGCCTTCCAACACATAACCGCCCTGCTCGGAAATGTCGCTCAACGTTCGTTCACCGGAGCTGGAGCCCGGCTCCAGCAAGCTCTCGAGCATGGAGAAACTGGCCGACATGTTGGGCGATACCAGAATGTCGGTAATGCCGTTGGCGAAGTACAAGGTGCGGCGTTCATCTGGCCGGGTTACCCACGGCACCTGCTTGGGTTTGGCCAGGTTGTAGAAATAGGTGGTGGTCACGCCCAGCGCCTGACTGATGGCGGTGAGATCGGCCACAGTTGGGCGCGACAAACCACGCTCAACTTGCGAAACAAACCCCACCGAGCGGCCGATTTTGTCGGCCAGCTCTTTGAGGGTGTAGTTCTTATGCTTGCGCAGGTCGTGAATCAAAATCGCCAGCGCGGCAATTTCTTCCTCTTTGGTCATCGGGGTGCGCTCCATCACAGGCTGTCCCGCAGGCGATACCAGGCCTTGCCTACCGCTTCCAACGGCGCCGCCAGGTAGCGGCCGCCAGGGAAACCGGGGTTGTTCAGGCCTTGGTAAAGGCTGAGCAAATCGTCGTCGCCCAAGATCGCCTCGCTGACGGCCCGCGCGCCTGCGAGCGTGGGCAGCACGCCATGCCCGGAATAGCCTTGCAGCCAGTAGCGGTTGCCGTCGCGACCGATGTCTGGCGTGCGCTTGAGGGTGATGTCGATATGGCCGCCCCAAGCGAATTCGATGGGCACGCCGGCCAGTTGCGGGAAAACCCGCTCGAGAAACGGTCGGGTAGCGCCGGCAATGTCGCTGGGCATGCCGCCGAGGTAGGTGCAGCCGCCCCCGAACAGCAGGCGGTGATCGGGCGTTAAGCGGAAATAATCGAGCACGAATTGGTTGTCGGTGACGCACGCATCCGTCGGCAGCAGCGCCTTGGCCTGCGCTTCGTCCAGTGCGGCGGTGGCCACCTGATAGGTGCCGACTGGCAGTACGCGCTTGGCCAGTTGCGGATCCAGTTCATCGATGTAGGCATTGCAGGCCAGCACCAGCACGTCGGCGCGCACGCTGCCCTGCTCCGTCTTCACCACGTAACCGGCGCCTTCCTGCCGGTAACTGAGCGCCTTGCTGTGCTCGTAAATCTGCCCGCCCGCCGCTTCAATGGCGGCGGCAAGGCCCAGGGCCAGTTTCAGCGGATTGAGATGGCCGCCTTCGGGATCGTACAAGCCCGCTTGGTAACGCTCGCTGGCGACCCACTTGGGCAGTTGGTCGCGAGGAATAAATTGCAGGGCATCGTGGCCCCACTTGTGACTGGCCTCGTGCTGCCATTCGTGAAGGATGGCGGTGCGTCTTGCTAATACGGAGGTCCACAGGTGGCCGGCACGGTAGTCGCAGTCGAAGCCGTGGCGGCCGGGCAACCCGCGCAGCTCTTGCGCCGCCCAGCGCATGCTGTCCCATAGGCGCCGCGCACGCTCCAGCCCTAATGCGGCTTCCAGTGGCGGCATGTCGCACGACCAGCCGAGAATCGCCTGACCGCCGTTGCGTCCACTGGCTGCCCAGGCCACACGACTGGCTTCAATCAGCGTCACACGCTTGCCGGCCAGCGCCAGGCGCAATGCGGTGTGCAGACCACTGAAACCGGCACCAATTACTGCCACCTCGGTGCTGTGCTCACCCTGCAGCGAGGCGCGAGGCTTTAGCAGGTGGGCGCAGCTGTAGGCGTAGTAGCTGTCAACGTGCTGGGCGGAACGCTGAAACATAGGACATCCAAATTCACAGGCGTGAAATTAATCTCTCATAATTTCACGCACGCTAGCGGAAAAACCTTACAACGGCAACCGGCGAGTCTTGACCTTGCCACCGTGACAAGCTGGAGGCTGCCGCCCGCAGGGCTTTGCGCCCTGGGCAGTCACCACGTTGAGATCGGGACATCCACCTATGACGAGCAGACGCACCTTTGTAAAAAGCCTGGCCGCCGGCACCGTACTCGGCGGTTTGGGCCTATGGCGGCGACCCGCATGGGCACAGGGCGCCGCCACGCAATCGGCCACGCTCAGCGGCACAGAATTCGATTTACTCATCGGGCAAACGCCGGTCAATGTCACTGGCGCACCGCGTAGCGCCATCACCATTAACGGCACCCTGCCCGGCCCTTTGCTGCGCTGGCGTGAAGGCGACACCGTGACGCTGCGGGTAAAAAACCGCCTGAGCGACGTGACCTCGCTGCATTGGCACGGCATTTTGCTGCCGGCCAACATGGACGGCGTGCCCGGCATGAGCTTCGACGGCATCGAGCCGAATGGTCAGTACACCTACCGTTTCACCGTGCAGCAGCACGGCACCTACTGGTATCACAGCCATTCCGGGGTGCAGGAACAGGCCGGGCTGTATGCGCCGCTGGTGATTGATCCGCGCGAACCGGAGCCGTTTTCCTACGACCGCGAGCATGTGCTGCTGCTTAGCGACTGGACCGACGAAAACCCCAATCGGCTGCTGCCCACGCTGAAAAAGCAGGCCGACTATTACAACGGCCATAAACGCACCCTCGGCGACTTTATTGACGATGTCGGCCGCGATGGCTGGCGTACCACGCTCAGCGAGCGCCTGAGCTGGGCGCAGATGCGCATGACGCCCACCGATATCGCCGACATTACCGGTCAAACGTATACCTATCTGGTCAATGGCCATGCTCCCGATAGCAATTGGACCGGCCTGTTCCAACCGGGCGAACGCCTGCGCTTGCGCCTGATCAACGCCAGCGCCATGACCTATTTCGACCTGCGCATTCCCGGTTTGCAGTTGACGGTGGTGGCCGCCGATGGCCAGTACGTCGAGCCGGTTGTTGTCGACGAATTGCGTCTGGCGCCAGCGGAAACCTACGACGTCATCGTGCAACCGCAACACGCCGAGGCCTATACCGTGTTCGCCCAGGCCATGGACCGCAGCGGCTATGCCTGCGCCACATTGGCCATTCGCCAGGGCCTGCGCGCGCCACTGCCGCCGCTGGACCCACGCCCGCAACTGACCATGGCCGATATGGGCATGGATCACGGCGCCATGGCGACCATGGACCACAGCCAAATGGCCCGCAAGGACCACTCGGCAATGGCCGGCATGCAAAGCCATCCGGCTAGCGAAACCGACAACCCGCTGGTGGACATGCAAACGATGCAGCCCAGCGCCAAGCTCGACGACCCCGGCCTGGGCTTGCGTGACAACGGCCGCCGGGTGCTGCGCTACGGCGACCTGCGCAGCCGTTTTGCCGACCCCGACGGTCGCGAGCCCAGCCGCACGTTAGAAATTCACCTGACCGGCCATATGGAGAAATTCGCCTGGTCGTTCGACGGCGTGCCGTTTTCGGCGGCCGAGCCGATTCGCCTCGCTTACGGTGAGCGGGTGCGCATTGTGTTGGTGAACGACACGATGATGAGCCACCCCATCCACCTGCACGGATTATGGAGCGACCTGGAGGACGAGCACGGCAACTTTCAGGTGCGCAAACACACCATCGACATGCCGCCCGGCACTAAACGCAGTTATCGCGTCACCGCCGATGCCCTCGGCCGCTGGGCCTATCACTGTCACCTGCTCATGCACATGAGCGCCGGCATGATGCGCGAAGTGCGCGTGGAAGAAGGACAGCCGACATGAAGCCGTTTATTTCACTGACGCTGGCCGCCGCCCTGGCCACCAGCGCCCACGCCGCCGAGACGATGGACCACTCGATGCACGGGAGCATGCAGGGCATGGATATGTCAGGCATGGACCACGGCGCCATGGACCACGACATGAGCGCGGGCAGCACGCCGTTACCGACCGCCAGCCAGAGCCGAACACCGATTCGCCCTGTCACCGAGGCGGATCGTCTGGCCGCCTTCCCACCGCTGCACAGCGGTCACGACAGCCACGACCAAGGGCTGAATCACTACCTATTGGTCGACCGCCTGGAATGGCAACACCTCGACGCCGGCAGTGCCCTGGCGTGGGATGTGGATGGCTGGATTGGCGGCGACGTTGATCGGTTGTGGCTGC
The DNA here is from genome assembly GCF_979258585.1 of Pseudomonas sp. AC136. Classification (NCBI taxonomy): domain Bacteria; kingdom Pseudomonadati; phylum Pseudomonadota; class Gammaproteobacteria; order Pseudomonadales; family Pseudomonadaceae; genus Pseudomonas; species Pseudomonas sp. AC136. The sequence continues at coordinate 226,165 of NZ_OZ409865.1, read as the reverse complement.
GCAGCGAAGGTGAACGCCTTGATGGCCGCACCGACAAAGCCGAACTGCAAGCCCTGTGGGGCCATGCGCTCAGCCCTTGGTGGGACGTAGTGCTCGGTGTCAGGCAAGACTTCAAACCCGGCCCGGCACAAACCTGGGCCGCGCTCGGCGTTCAAGGCACGCCACTCTACGGCCTGGAAACCGAGGCCACGGCCTACCTCGGCGAAAGCAGCCAAAGCGCCCTGCGTTTGAAAGCCGAATACGACCTTCTGCTGACCAACCGCTGGATCCTTCAGCCGCTGGCCGAGGCGAATATCTACGGCAAAAACGATGAAGCGCGTGAGGTGGGTTCAGGGCTAAGTAACACGGAACTTGGGCTGCGTTTGCGCTATCAAGTGCGACCCGAATTCGCGCCGTATGTGGGCCTTACCTGGAACAAGAGCCATGGCAATACGCCTGCCGAGGACGACGACGCCGAGGCGCGACTGGTGCTTGGGGTTCGCGCCTGGTTTTGACGGTGCCCCTGCTCCTACGCCGCTGCCGCGCTTTTCCAGCGGCGCGGCGCCCAGCCACGTTGCATGCCGGCGACAGCGAGCAGAATCATGCTGACGCCCAGCCATTGCAGCGCGCTCAAGCGATGGTCGAAGGCCACCCAGTCGACCAGGATTGCGGCAATGGGGTACACAAACGACAGCGCACCGGTCAGCGCCGTCGGCAGTCGCTGAATGGCGCTGTAGAGCAGCACATACATCACGCCGGTGTGCACCACGCCCAGCGTCAGCAAACTGCCCCACGCCACGGCGGCGGTCGGCAGCGCCTCGGTGTTGAGCCACGGCGCCAACATCAGCACGCCGGTGCACACCTGAATCAGAGCAATCAGGTGCGGTGGCGTGCCGGTGAGACGTTTGATGATCAGCGCGGCAATGGCGTACAGAAACGCCGCGCCGCACGCTAGAGCGATCCCCAGCAGATAATTGGGGCCGCTTTCAGCGTCCGCGCCGTGGGCGCTGACGATGGCCAACATGCCGAGAAACGCCACGCTCAACCAAGTGATTTTCACGCGGGTAATCCGCTCGCCTAGAAACAGCGCTGCCAGGCCCACCAACATAAACGGCTGCAGGTTGTAGACCGCCGTGGCGATGGCAATCGAGGCACCCGAGTAAGCGGCGAAAAGCAGCAACCAGTTGCCGACAATGGCCACGCCGCTGAGCACAGCCAAGGCAAAGGTCGCACGGGTTAATACGCCGGCGCGCAAAAAACCCATGGCGGCGCAGATCACCAGCAGCGTGACGGCGCCGATCAGGCAGCGCCAGAACACCACCTCCAGCACCGGCCGCCCCGAGATCAGAACAAACCAACCGATGGTTCCGGAAATGAGCATGGCGGCGACCATTTCCACCATCCCGCGTCGTTGTGTGTCGTGCATAGCGGCCTCCTCGAATCAGTGGCAACAGTATCGCCGGCCGCCACGCCGGTTCTCCAGACGAAACGAAAGGCGTATATAGGCGTATGCCTTTTTAATCGTGGGTGGTTTACCCATTCCGCCTTTCTTACAAGCAGAACGCCATGACCGACAAGATTGATCAGCAACTGATTGAAGCGTTGATGGAAGACTCGCGGCGCTCACTGAAAGCGCTCGCGCAGATCACCGGGCTGACCTCGCCCAGCGTCGCCGAGCGCCTGCGTCGGCTGGAGGAGCGCGGCGTGTTGCGCGGCTATACCGTGGATGTCGACGCGAAGGCCTTCGGCTATCAACTTCAGGCCATCGTGCGAATACGCCCGTTGCCCGGGCGTTTGCAGGAAGTGGAGCGGCAGATTCAAGCGATTGGCGAATTCACCGAGTGCGACAAGGTGACGGGCGAGGATTGCTTCTATGCACGCATGCACGTGCGCTCGATGGAGCAGTTAGACACCCTGCTCGATCGCCTCAATCACTACGCCGAAACCAACACCGCCATCGTCAAAAAAACTCCGGTGAAACGGCGGTTGCCGCCCATGGAGTTGCCGGGTTAGCCGAAGACGGTAACGGTCTGGCGACTTAACGCGACGAGTTCACCGGCAGGCGTCCACAGCTGCGCGGCAATGTGGCCATAGCCGTCGCGGGCATGTTCGATTTGGGCGCGGTAGAGACACCAGTCTTCGGTGGTCAGCTTGGGCACCGGCTGCACGAACTCGATGGTCCAGGTCAGCGAGCTGCCAGGCGCTGGCGTGCGCAGATGCGGCAATACCGCAGGCGGCCAGGCGTCGACCAGGGCGAGCAGGTGCGATTCATCAACGGCGCTGACCGTTTCCTCACCACGCAAGCGCACATAGCCGCCCATTTCGCGCGACGGATTGTTGCTGAACGGCATGCCGCCAATGGCCCAACGCATGGCCAGGTAGCGTGTGAACTCTGGCGTTACGCCTTTCACATAGGGCAACTCAGGACAGTCGTCGACCGGCCTCATGCTCGGCGCTGGCTCGGCCTGAACACTGATAGCCGATTCGCGCGAGGCGCCGAAACTGCCTTGCACGATAGTCACCACCTGACCGTTCTGGACCGCGCGGCCCAGCACCTGGCTGACGGCTTTACCTTCGCGTAGCACTTCGGCTTCCAGGCTGACCGGTGTATCCACCGCCAATGGCCCCACAAAAGTGATGGCCAGGGAGCGCACCGGGCGGCCTTCCGGCACGGCCGCGCGCATGGCTTCGTACACCAGCATCGCCGCCAACCCACCAAAACCCGCGCGGCCTTGGCCCCACTCAGCGGGCACCACCACGGCTTGAGGATTGGTGCGAACGGCCTGAATCAACTCGGAAAAAGTCATAGAAATCTCGGACAGAAAAATGCGTAACCGATGGTAGGGGATGTAGGCCGCAGGACGGAAGCCGCTGAATGTGCCGGTTTAGCCAATTGGCGTGGGGATTTGACCTTTGTTCGCCTGAACCGGCGACGCGCTGGCTAACGAAGAAATTCGGCCACCTTGGCGGCGGTGCTTTGCAAGTGCTCGTCATGGGTGAAGCCGGACGCTTTTAGCGGCTTGAGGTCGTGGTCGGCCGCAGCCAGCCAGCACAGCTCAATGTGCGCGGACAGGCTGTACTGCTCAACCGTTGCCCGGTTGCCAAGGGCGTCACGCTCGCCCTGCACGATCAGCGTTGCCGTACGCAAATCGGCCAAATGCGCGACGCGGGGTTTTTCCGGTTTACCCGCGGCATAAAACGGGTAACCCAGGCACACCAGTGCATCCACCTGCAGCTCGTCCGCCAGCAAACTGGCCATTCGCCCGCCCATGGACTTGCCGCCGATTGCTAACGGTCCTGCGACCTGTTGGCGCACGCCGGCATAAATCGCACGCCACGTTTCGAGCAAACGCGCCTGCGGATTGGGTGGCCGCCTGCCTCCGTCGATGCGTCGCTGGGCCATATAAGGAAACTCGAAACGCACCACCATTACGCCTTGCCCTGCAAGGCGTTCGGCGATGGACGTCATAAACGGGCTGTCCATCGGCGCACCCGCGCCGTGCGCAAGGATCAACGTCGCGAAAGACGCGCCCTCGGGTTTGTTCCACATCAACGGGGCGGGTATTCCATCGGCGGAAACCACTTGATACAGATCAATATCGCCGCTTATCCCTTTCGCCATGCTTGCGCCGCCTTCAACAACTAGAGAAATCCGCGGATGGGCCTGACATGAGCACAACAACCACGACCGCTTACGATTATAAAGTGGTTCGCCAGTTCGCCATCATGACGGTGGTGTGGGGCATCGTCGGCATGGGCCTGGGCGTATTCATCGCCTCCCAACTGGTATGGCCACAGCTGAACTTCGACCTGCCCTGGCTAAGCTTCGGGCGCCTGCGCCCCCTGCACACCAACGCCGTGATTTTCGCCTTCGGCGGCTGCGCGTTGTTCGCCACCTCCTACTACACCGTTCAACGCACCTGCCAAACCGCTCTATTCGCGCCACGCCTCGCCGCGTTGACGTTCTGGGGTTGGCAATTGGTGATCGTGCTCGCCGCCGTCAGCCTGCCGCTGGGCTACACCAGCTCAAAAGAATACGCGGAACTGGAATGGCCCATCGACCTGCTGATTACTGCGGTGTGGGTTGGCTATGCAGTGGTGTTCTTCGGCACGCTGCTCAAACGTAAAACCAAGCACATCTATGTCGGCAACTGGTTTTACGGTGCATTTATTCTCACCGTCGCGGTGCTGCACATCGTCAACAACTTGGAGGTGCCGGTCACGCTGACCAAGTCGTACTCGCTCTATTCCGGCGCCACCGACGCAATGATTCAGTGGTGGTATGGGCACAACGCCGTGGGCTTTTTCCTCACCGCAGGCTTTCTTGGAATGATGTATTACTTCGTGCCCAAGCAAGCCAACCGCCCGGTGTACTCGTACCGCCTCTCCATCGTGCACTTCTGGGCATTGATCACCCTGTATATCTGGGCCGGGCCTCATCACTTGCACTACACGGCTTTGCCGGATTGGGCTCAGTCGCTGGGCATGGTGATGTCGCTGGTACTGCTGGCACCGAGCTGGGGCGGCATGATCAACGGCATGATGACCCTCTCGGGCGCCTGGCATAAGTTGCGCGACGACCCGATCTTGCGCTTCCTCGTGGTTTCGCTGGCCTTCTACGGCATGTCGACCTTTGAAGGCCCGATGATGGCGATCAAAACCGTCAACGCCCTCTCCCACTACACCGACTGGACCATCGGCCATGTACATGCCGGCGCACTCGGCTGGGTGGCAATGATCAGCTTTGGCGCGCTGTATCACATGATCCCAAAACTCTGGGGCCGCCCACAGATGCACAGCATGGGCCTGGTCAACGCCCACTTCTGGCTCGCCACTATCGGCACCGTTCTGTACATCGCCTCGATGTGGGTCAGCGGAATCACCCAGGGTTTGATGTGGCGTGCCATCAACACCGACGGCACGCTCACCTACTCCTTTGTGGAAGCGCTGGAAGCCAGCCACCCGGGCTTCGTCGTACGGATGGTCGGTGGTGCGATTTTCCTCATCGGCGTTCTGCTGATGGCCTACAACACCTGGCGCACCGTGCGCAGCGCGCAGCCGGCGGAAATCGCCAGCGCCGCGCAGATGGCTTGAGGAGAAACGGCCATGAGCAAACATGAAGTACTCGAAAAGAACGTATTCCTGCTGGTCCTGTGCATGGTGCTGGCGGTCAGCATCGGCGGCCTGACGCAAATCGTGCCGCTGTTCTTCCAGGACGTGACCAATAAACCGGTCGATGGCATGAAGCCGTACACCGCACTGCAGCTTGAAGGGCGCGACATTTACATCCGCGAAGGCTGCGTAGGCTGCCACTCCCAGATGATCCGCCCCTTCCGTGCTGAAACCGAACGCTACGGCCATTACTCCGTAGCCGGTGAAAGCGTCTGGGATCACCCGTTTCTGTGGGGTTCAAAACGCACCGGGCCGGACCTCGCCCGCGTCGGCGGTCGCTACTCGGATGACTGGCACCGCGCGCACTTGTACAACCCGCGCAACGTCGTGCCCGAATCGAAAATGCCGGCATACCCGTGGCTGGTGCAACACCAGCTCGACGGCAAAGACACGGCCGCGAAACTCAAGGTCATGCGCCTGATGGGCGTGCCTTATAGCGACGCAGATATTGAAGGCGCCAGCGCCTCGGTACAGGGCAAAACCGAGATGGACGCGCTGGTCGCGTACCTGCAGATGCTTGGTACTGCCATCAAGAACAAGCGCTGAGCGAGGAGAATTCGGACATGACAGTTTTCTGGAGTTGGTACGTTTGTGTGCTCACGCTAGGCAGCCTACTGGCGCTGCTCTGGCTGGTGTTCTCCACCCGCAGCGGCGAAACGCCAAACGGCGGCGACAAAACCATGGGCCACGCATTTGACGGCATTGAGGAATACGACAACCCACTGCCCCGCTGGTGGTTTCTGTTGTTCGTCGGCACCATCCTGTTTGCTTTCCTTTATTTGCTCCTTTATCCGGGCCTCGGAAATTGGAAGGGCGTATTGCCGGGCTACAGCGACGGCTGGACCCAGGTAAATCAGTGGCAACGGGAAATCGACAAGGCCGACGCGCAATACGGTCCGCTATTCGCCCGCCTCGCTGCCACGCCGTTGGATGCACTGAGCAAAGATCCCGAAGCGCTGAAAATCGGTGGTCGTCTGTTCGCTACCAACTGCTCGGTATGCCACGGCTCAGACGCGAAAGGCACCGTCGGTTTCCCTAACCTGACCGATACGTTGTGGCGCTGGGGTGGGGATGCCGAGACAGTCAAAGCCACCATTCTTCATGGCCGCATGGCCGCCATGCCTGCCTGGGGCCCCGTTATTGGCGACGCGGGGGTTAAAAATGTCGCGGCTTACGTGCGCACTGAGCTGGCAGGTCTCCCCGCCCCGGCCGACAGCGATGCCGATCTCGCCGCAGGCGCTACTGTTTACGCCAGCACCTGCCAGGCCTGCCACGGCGCGCAAGGTAAAGGCACGCCGGCGATGGGCGCTCCTGATCTCACCCACCCAGCTGGATGGATTTACGGCAGCAGCCTGGCGCAGCTGCAGCAAACCATCCGCCATGGCCGCAACGGCCAAATGCCAGCGCAAGAGCAATACTTGGGCAACGACAAAGTCCATGTGCTGGCCGCTTACGTGTTGAGCTTGTCTCACCCGCAATAACAGCGGCCAACGGAAGAACATGGCGCGACGGACTGCGGGTCCTGTTCTTCCAATGACGCGCAATAAACGCCGTAAATGTTCGGGTCGAGCGAGTTGACCGAACGGACAACCTCGCCTGCGCAACGGCTGCGACTCAGTGTCGCACCCCCAGGATTGATAACCGTCAAGGTCAGTTTTGTTCAACTATGCTGGCGCATTAGCCGTCAGTGTTTGCTATGAGGCACACAACACATAATTGGACGGTTAGGGATAAGGGCGAACACCTGAGAACCAACCTCATTTAGAGGGCGAAATACTTGGTTTCATGTGCTTGAAAGCCTTATCGCAGCGGCCTGTGACGTTGCAATGACTACGTCGTTTCTACATACTTGCCGCCGATTTTTACCCCCCTAAAAAACACCCTAAACCGTGGAACCTTAGAATGAGCACAGCAATCAGTCCGACTGCTTATAACTATAAGGTGGTCCGCCAGTTCGCCATCATGACGGTGGTCTGGGGGATCCTTGGCATGGGCATGGGCGTATTCATCGCCTCGCAACTGGTTTGGCCGGATTTGAACTTCGGTCTGCCATGGACGAGCTTTGGTCGCCTGCGCCCCCTGCATACGAACCTGGTGATCTTCGCCTTCGGTGGCTGTGCTCTTTTCGCAACTTCCTACTACGTTGTTCAACGTACCTGTCAGACGCGTCTGATCTCGGACAGCATGGCTTCCTTCCACTTTTGGGGCTGGCAAGCCGTTATCGTCGGCGCGGGTATCACCCTGCCGCTCGGTTACACCACCTCGAAGGAATACGCTGAGCTGGAATGGCCGCTGGCCATTTTGCTGGCGGTGGTTTGGGTGACCTACGCTGCGGTGTTTTTCGGCACCATCATCAAGCGCAAAACCAAGCACATCTATGTCGGTAACTGGTTCTACGGTGCCTTCATTCTGGTAACGGCGATGCTTCACATCGTTAACCACATGTCGCTGCCGGTGTCGCTGTTCAAGTCGTACTCGCTGTACTCCGGTGCGACCGACGCCATGATCCAATGGTGGTACGGCCACAACGCAGTAGGTTTCTTCTTGACCACCGGCTTCCTGGGGATGATGTACTACTTCGTTCCGAAACAAGCCGAGCGTCCGATCTACTCGTATCGCTTGTCCATCGTGCACTTCTGGGCGCTGATCACCCTGTACATCTGGGCCGGTCCGCACCACCTGCACTACACCGCTCTGCCAGACTGGGCTCAGTCGCTGGGTATGGCCATGTCGATCATTCTGCTGGCACCAAGCTGGGGCGGCATGATCAACGGCATGATGACCCTCTCGGGCGCCTGGCATAAATTGCGCACCGACCCAATCCTGCGCTTCCTGGTCGTTTCGTTGGCGTTTTACGGCATGTCGACCTTTGAAGGTCCGATGATGGCCATCAAAACCGTTAACTCCCTGTCGCACTACACCGACTGGACCATTGGCCACGTACACGCCGGTGCTTTGGGTTGGGTGGCGATGATCTCAATCGGTGCCCTGTACCACATGATCCCGAAACTCTGGGGCCGCCCACAAATGCACAGCGTTGGTTTGATCAACGCGCATTTCTGGCTCGCCACCATCGGTACCGTGCTGTACATCGCTTCGATGTGGGTAAACGGCATCACTCAAGGCCTGATGTGGCGCGCAATCAACGAAGACGGCACCCTGACCTATTCGTTTGTTGAAGCCCTGCAAGCCAGCCATCCGGGTTACATCGTGCGGGCAATGGGCGGTGCGTTCTTCGCCTCCGGCATGTTGCTGATGGCTTACAACACCTTCCGTACCGTGCGCGCCTCCCAGCCAGCTGAAGCCGAAGCCGCCGCTCAGATCGCTGTAGTTGGAGCTCATTGATGAGAAATCATGACGTAGTCGAGAAGAACATCGGCCTACTGGCCTTCTTCATGGTTATCGCCGTCAGCATTGGCGGCCTTACCCAGATCGTTCCTCTGTTTTTCCAGGACGTTACCAACAAGCCGGTGGAAAACATGAAGCCGCGCACCGCCCTGGAGTTGGAAGGTCGCGACGTGTATATCGCCAACGGCTGTGTGGGCTGCCACTCGCAAATGATCCGTCCGTTCCGTGCCGAAACCGAGCGTTACGGTCACTACTCGGTAGCCGGCGAAAGCGTATGGGACCACCCGTTCCTGTGGGGTTCCAAACGTACTGGTCCGGACCTGGCCCGTGTTGGCGGTCGTTACTCCGATGACTGGCACCGCGCGCACCTCTACAACCCGCGCAACGTGGTACCGGAGTCGGTCATGCCGGCCTACCCGTTCCTGGTTGAACACAAGCTCGACGGCAAAGACACCGCCAAGAAAATGGAAGTACTGCGTTCCATGGGCGTGCCTTACACCGACGAAGACATTGCTGGCGCTCAAGCAGCGGTCAAAGGCAAAACTGAAATGGATGCTGTGGTCGCCTACCTGCAAGGGCTTGGCACCATCATCAAAAGCAAACGGTGACGGGTATGGACATCGGGATGATTCGCGGTCTTGGCACCGTAGTAGTGATGGTGGCGTTCGTAGGCTTGGCTCTCTGGGTATTCAGCGGCCGACGCAAGAAGGACTTCGACGAAGCCACACTATTGCCGTTCGCGGATGATCCCGAAGCCATTAAGCACGTCGAGCAAGAGCAAGCTTCTAGGAGTAACAAAGAATGACCGTCTTCTGGAGTCTGTACGTCACTGTACTTACCCTGGGCACCATCGCCACGCTGACTTGGATCTTGCTATCCACGCGCAAAGGCCAACGTGCTGAAACCACCGACGAAACCGTCGGCCACTCCTTCGATGGCATCGAGGAATACGACAATCCGCTGCCGAAATGGTGGTTCTGGCTGTTCGTGCTGACCATCATTTTCGCCCTCGGTTACCTGGTCCTCTACCCTGGCCTGGGCAACTGGAAAGGCGTGCTGCCGGGCTATTCCTACCTCAACAACGAGACTAAACAAGAGTTCTCGAACGGTCAGCCAGGCTGGACCGGTGTGCACGAGTGGGAAAAGGACATGGCAAAGGCTGACGCCAAGTTCGGCCCAATCTTCGCCAAGTTCGCAGCAATGCCAATTGAAGAAGTGGCCAAAGACCCGCAAGCCCTGAAAATGGGCGGTCGCCTGTTCGCTTCCAACTGTTCGGTCTGCCACGGTTCTGACGCCAAAGGTAACTACGGTTTCCCTAACCTGACCGACGCTGATTGGCGCTGGGGCGGCGAAGCGGCCACCATCGAAACCACGATCTTGGGCGGTCGTCACGCAGTGATGCCGGCTTGGGGCACCGTGATTGGTGACCAAGGCGTTCGCGATGTCGCCGCGTTCGTATTGACTCAACTGGACGGCCGCAAGCTGCCAGAAGATGCCAAAGCGGATCCGGCCAATGGCCAGAAAATCTTTGCAGCTAACTGTGTGGCTTGCCACGGTCCGGAAGGTAAAGGCACCCCAGCAATGGGCGCACCTAACCTGACTCACCCGGCGGCATTCATCTACGGTTCGAGCTTTGCTCAACTGCAGCAGACCATTCGTTACGGCCGTCAGGGCGTGATGCCTGCTCAAGAGCAACTGCAAGGCAAAGACAAGGTCCACCTGTTGGCGGCCTACGTTTACAGCTTGTCGCATGGCAACAAATCGGACGCTGAAAAAGAGCAAGCCGAGTAATTCGATGCGCTGCTTAGGAGTCTGCCTACACGGCAGACTCCTGATGCAACCCCCTCGCTGCACCCTCCCCTGCATCATTCCAGACTCACGCGACGCCACGTCGCAGCAATAACCCTGCATTCAGCGCGTATAATTTAGAGCGCATTAGTCGCTTTGACCTCCGTCGGCAAGCATCGACGAGGCTTTCTCCACTGCCGTGGTACGTATCGATGAGTAAGCAGATTCCGGTTCAAGACATCACTCCGTCTTCCAAACCTGCGGATAAATCCGTAGAGCTCTATGCCTCCCGGGAAAAAATCTACACCCGCGCTTTTACGGGCTTCTTCCGCAACCTGCGCATGCTCGGTGGTGCCGGCCTTTTCCTCCTCTACTTCGGCACCGTATGGCTTAACTGGGCTGGCCATCAGGCCGTCTGGTGGAATCTGCCGGAACGCAAGTTCTACATATTCGGCGCAACCTTCTGGCCTCAAGATTTCATCCTGCTCTCCGGCATTCTCATCGTCAGCGCGTTCGGTTTGTTCTTCATCACGGTATTTGCCGGGCGCGTCTGGTGCGGCTACACCTGCCCGCAGAGCGTCTGGACCTGGATTTTCATGTGGTGCGAAAAAGTTACCGAAGGCGACCGCAACCAACGCATGAAACTCGACAAAGCGCCGATGAGCGCCAACAAATTTCTGCGCAAATTCAGCAAACACAGCTTGTGGTTGTTAATCGGCTTTGTGACTGGCCTTACCTTCGTTGGCTACTTCTCTCCAATACGCGATCTGACCATTGAATTTTTTACCGGCGAAGCGGACGGCTGGGCCTATTTCTGGGTCGGGTTTTTCACCCTGGCCACCTACGGAAACGCCGGTTGGCTGCGCGAACAGGTGTGCATTTACATGTGCCCTTACGCACGATTCCAGAGCGTGATGTTCGACAAAGACACGCTGATCGTTTCCTACGACCCACGTCGCGGCGAACGTCGTGGACCACGTAAAAAGAATGCGGATTACAAAGCCGAAGGCCTTGGCGACTGCATCGATTGCACCATGTGCGTTCAGGTATGCCCCACCGGCATCGACATCCGCGACGGCCTGCAAATCGAGTGCATCGGTTGCGCCGCCTGTATCGACGCCTGCGACACCGTCATGGACAAGATGGAGTACCCGCGCGGCCTGATCAGCTACACCACCGAACACAACCTCTCGGGGCAGAAAACCCACTTGGTACGGCCGCGTCTGATCGGCTATGCAATTGCGTTAATGGCCATGATGGGCCTGCTCGCCACAGCCTTCGTGCTGCGTCCATTGGCCGGTTTCGATGTCAGTAAAGACCGTGTCCTTTTCCGCGAAAACGCCGAGGGGCGCATTGAAAACGTCTACAACCTGAAAATAATGAACAAGGACCAGCACGCGCACACCTACGTTCTGAGCGCTAAAGGCCTGGATGACCTGCAGTTGGCCGGCAAGCGCGAGTTCACCGTTGATGCGGGCGAAATCGTGTCCCAACCAATTGAACTGTCGGTGGCGCCTGAAAAACTGCCATCAAGCACAAATGAAGTCATTTTCGTGCTGGAAAGCGCAGACGACCCGGACACCCACATCGAAACGAAGAGCCGCTTCATTGGCCCGCATATGCGCTGAGCCGATTGCTGCTTACACTAGCGCCCCGCTCGGACACCCGGTCGAGCTGGGCCAACGATTACAGAGAGTCCTAGATCAATGCCCGCAACAGCAAGCAGTCCCTGGTACAAACACATGTGGCCCTGGATCATCATTGGCATGTTGGCCACCTCCGTGGGCCTGACGATGCACATGGTTTTTATCGCCGCAGAGGGTCAGGACACGCTGGTCACTGACAACTACTACGAGGCTGGCAAAGGCATCAGCCGCTCGCTCGACCGCGAGCGCCTGGCCAAAGACTTGCACCTCGAAGCGCGTGCCCAGTTGGATGAGGTGACCGGCGAAGTCAGCTTGATCCTCACCGGCGACAGCCGTCCCGACACCATTGAAATGAACCTGATTTCTCCGACCCAAGCCGAGAAAGATCGCCATCTGACGCTCAAGCGCAGCAGCAGCGAACCCAATCGCTACATCGGGCAACTGCCGGAAGCCGTCGAAGGACGCCGGTTCGTTGAGTTGCTCGGACAGCAAGGCGAGCAAACCTGGCGCCTGTTCGAGGAAGAAAAAGTCGGCGCTGGCGTTGAGCTGAAACTGGGCGACGAACCGATTCCTGGCGCCGAAGCAGAACAGCGCTAAGCCATAGTCGACCCGCTGAATGAGCGCTCTCCTTCCCTGCTACCACTGCAGCCTGCCGGTTCCCGCCGGCAGTCGTTTTTGTGCGACCGTGCTTAACGAGCGCCGCGAATTTTGCTGCCCTGGATGCCAGGCGGTAGCCGAGGCAATTGTTGCGGGCGGTCTGGAAAGCTACTACAGCCATCGCAGCGAAGCGTCGGTTAACCCGCAAGCGTTGCCGCAGCAGTTGCAGGACGAGCTAGAGCTATACGACCGCGCCGATGTGCAACAAGCGTTCGTCCACCATCAGGCCGACCTCGCCGAAACCACCTTATTGCTTGAAGGCATCAGCTGCGCAGCGTGCGGCTGGCTTATAGAGCATCGCCTCAGGCAATTGCCCGCCGTCGCCGAAGCCCGTCTCAACTTGTCAAACCACCGGTTGCAAGTACGTTGGGCAGACAGCCAATTACCGCTCAGCGCCTTGCTCAGCGAGTTACGCCACATAGGCTACGCGGCCCACCCGTACCAGGCCGATCGGGCAGCCGAGCAGTTGGCCGCCGAGAATCGCCTGACCTTGCGGCAACTGGGCGTAGCCGGCCTGCTGTGGTTCCAGGCCATGATGGCGACCATGGCCACCTGGCCCGAATTCAATATCGACTTGAGCCCTGAACTGCACCAAATCATGCGCTGGGTGGCGATGTTCCTGACCACGCCCATTGTTTTCTACAGCTGCGCGCCGTTTTTCAAAGGCGCTTTCCGCGATTTGCGCACCCGACATCTGACCATGGATGTTTCCGTTTCGCTGGCCATTGGCAGCGCTTATGTGGCGGGTATCTGGACCGCAATCACCGGCGTTGGCGAACTGTACTTCGACGCAGTCGGCATGTTCGCCCTATTCCTGTTGGCCGGCCGCTATCTTGAACGCCGCGCCCGTCAGCGCACGGCGGCGGCGACTGCGCAACTGGTCAACCTGCTGCCGGCCTCGTGTTTGCGCTTGGACGCCGACGGCCAAAGTGAGCGCATTCTGCTGCGTGAACTGCAACTGGGCGACCACGTGTTGATTCAGCCAGGTTCCGTAGTGCCGGCAGACGGCCGCATTACCCAGGGCCAATCGAGCGTCGACGAATCCCTGCTGACCGGCGAATACCTACCGCGGCCCCGTGACGTCGACGACCACGTCACCGCAGGCACGCTAAACGTAGAAGGCCCGCTGCAAGTGGAGGTGCTGGCCTTAGGGCCTGACACTCGCCTTTCAGCCATTGTTCGTTTGCTTGACCGCGCCCAGGCCGACAAGCCGCGACTGGCAGAAATGGCCGACCGCGCCGCGCAGTGGTTTCTGCTGGCAACGCTCTTGGCTGTAATCGTGATTGGCGCGGTGTGGTGGCACCTCGATTCAAGCCGCGCGTTTTGGGTGGTACTGGCCATGCTGGTTGCCACCTGCCCCTGCGCGCTGTCCCTGGCGACCCCTACCGCCTTGACCGCCGCCACCGGCACGCTGCACAAGTTGGGCCTACTGCTGACACGCGGCCACGTATTGGAAGGCCTCAACCAGATCGACACGGTGATTTTCGATAAGACCGGGACGCTCACCGAAGGCCGCCTGACTCTGCGTGCGATCCGTGCGTTAAACGGTGAAAGCGACGATGCCTGTCTGGCCTTGGCTGCGGCCTTGGAAAACCACTCCGAACATCCGATTGCCCGTGCCTTCGGCCGCGCCCCGGCGGCGGCAGAAAACGTGGTCAGCATGCCAGGCCTTGGTTTAGAGGGTGCAGTAGACGGTCGACGCCTGCGCATTGGCCGCGCTGACTTCGTCGCACAGTTGAGTGGACAACCCGCTCCGGTCATGCCCGACGAAGCCGGACAATGGCTACTTCTGGGTGATAGCGCAGGGCCAATCGCCTGGTTTGTACTCGACGACCGGTTGCGGGCTGATGCCCCTGCTCTGCTGGCCGCCTGTAGGGCGCGGGGCTGGAAAACGTTGCTGCTCTCTGGCGACACCTCACCGATGGTCGGCAGTGTCGCGGCGGAACTGGGCATCGATGAAAGCCATGGCGGCCTGCGCCCGGACGACAAACTGGCGATGCTGCAAACACTGCATGGCCAAGGTCGAAAAGTGTTGATGCTGGGCGACGGCGTCAATGACGTGCCGGTGCTGGCCGCTGCGGATATCAGTGTGGCTATGGGCTCAGCCACCGACCTTGCGAAAACCAGCGCCGACGCGGTGCTGTTATCCAATCGCCTGGACGCACTGGTACAGGCTTTCACCCTCGCCCGCCGTACACGTCATGTGATCATCGAGAACCTGCTGTGGGCCTGCCTGTACAATGGCCTCATGTTGCCCTTTGCCGCCCTGGGCTGGGTAACGCCGGTCTGGGCCGCAGTGGGCATGTCGATCAGCTCGCTTACGGTGGTGCTTAACGCCCTGCGCCTGACCCGTCATCGCGCCACGCCGCAACCTGCAGTCGTCGCCTGACCGCCCCTTCGCACTCGGAGCTTTTATGCCCGCTTTGTACGTGTTGATTCCAATCGCGCTGATGATCGTCGCGGTGTGCATTTATATTTTTTTCTGGGCAGTCGACAGCGGCCAATACGACGACCTCGACGGCCCGGCACACAGCATTCTGTTTGACGACCAGGACCCCAATCACCTGGCCGGCGTCGACCAGGCCAGCGGCCACAGCGAGTCCGACCAAGACGAGCAGGAACCGCCCCGTGCTTGAGCTAGCCCCCTTATTGGTGTCGGCCGTCATTCTCGGTCTGCTTGGCGGCGGGCATTGCCTGGGCATGTGCGGCGGCTTGATGGGCGCGCTCACGCTTGCCATTCCTCCCGAACAACGCAGCCGGCGCTTTCGCTTGCTGCTGGCCTATAACCTCGGCCGCATCCTGAGTTATGCCTGCGCCGGCTTGCTGATCGGCATGGCGGGTTGGGCCGTGGCCAACAGCCCGGCGGTGATGGTGTTGCGGATTGTCGCGGCGTTGTTGCTGATCGCCATGGGCTTGTATCTGGCCGGATGGTGGAGCGGTCTTACGCGAATTGAAGCGTTGGGACGCGGCTTATGGCGTCATATCCAACCATTCGCCAGCCGCTTGATGCCGGTTTCGAGTGTGCCGCGCGCCTTGCTGCTCGGCGCGCTGTGGGGTTGGTTGCCTTGCGGGTTGGTCTACAGCACCTTGCTGTGGGCGGCGAGCCAGGGCAATGCACTAAACAGTGGCTTGCTGATGCTCGCGTTTGGCTTGGGCACGTGGCCGGTGCTGCTGGCCACCGGCATGGCGGCAGAACGCCTCACCGCTGTGCTGCGCAAGCGCAACGTGCGGGTCGCCGGTGGTGTGTTGGTGATTGTGTTTGGGCTGTGGACCTTGCCGGGCCCGCATCAAGCGTGGCTAATGGGCCACGCGATGCATCATTGATTGGCGAATCACGCCATCATCAAACCGGACATTTCCTGTAGTTGATCCGGCGACAAGGCCGCGTCATGAATGGCCTGAAGCAGCGCGCCGTTGGCAGTGGAAATGGCCCCGTTGAGCGAGGCAATTTCACTCTGCAGGCCTTGGGCTCTCTGCATTCTTTCCTCGTCCGTAAGCTCCTGATCGGCCATCAGCGCTTGAAGCTCGGCCTGCTTCTCGGCCAGTTGCTGACGCATTTCTCGGATCATTTTCAGCGCTTGCTTAACGTTGTCCGGCAGGCTGCTTTCATCGATGTCTTTGTTCTTTTCACCGGCCTCTTTGATTTGCTTAGCCCGCTCCGACAGAGTCACTTTTATGCTTTCCAAAGCGGTTTGCATGTCTGCCGGTGCATCCGGATCTCGCGCCACCTTGGCTGCCACTTGTTGAGCCAGATGCCCGATGACCGCGCTGCTGTTGATCGGCAACATTTCCCTTCTCCCTCGTAGCGACACAAGGATGTCGGCGAGAGCCCGGCGAACTTTAGGCGCATGGCCCGTCTATGTCCTAAGCTGATACCCTTACGCTTTGTGCGTGCTTGGCCAGTTAAGGATCCCTCGCAATGAGTGAAATGATTAAAGCCCGCGGCCTACCGGCCGTGCATTGCAAAGATTGCAGCCTCAGCGGTTTGTGCCTGCCGTTGTCGATGGATATGGAAGACATGGATGCGTTGGACGACATCGTCAAACGCGGTCGCCCCCTGAAGAAAGGCGAATTTCTGTTTCGCCAGGGCGACCCCTTCACGTCGGTGTTCGCCGTCCGCTCCGGCGCCTTGCGCAGTTTCAGCGTCTCGGATGCTGGCGATGAGCAGATCACCGGCTTCCACCTGCCGAGCGAGCTGATGGGCATGTCGGGCATGGACGAGGAGTCTTATCCCAACTCCGCGCAAGCGCTGGAAACCACTACGGTGTGTGAAATCCCCTTCGAAAAACTGGACGACCTGTCGCTGCAACTGCCGCAACTGCGTCGCCAATTGATGCGCATCATGAGCCGGGAAATTCGCGACGATCAGCAAATGATGCTGTTGCTCTCGAAGAAAACCGCTGACGAGCGAATCGCCTCGTTTCTGGTCAACCTGTCCGCCCGCTTCCGCGCGCGCGGTTACTCGGCCAACCAGTTCCGCCTGGCCATGTCGCGCAACGAAATCGGCAATTACCTGGGTCTGGCGGTGGAAACGGTGTCGCGGGTCTTCACTCGCTTTCAGCAGAGCAATCTGATCGCCGCCGACGGCAAGGAAGTGCAGATTCTCGATGCCGCTCAGCTGTGCGCCCTCGCAGGCGGCAATCTCGACGAGTAAACAGCGCGCGCGGCTTGTTAGAATCGCGCCTTTGCCACGCTAGCAGGCCCCCGCGATGATCTCCGACGACTTCAGCATCAAATCCCTGATTCGCCCCGTGCCGGACTTTCCCAAGCCCGGCGTGATTTTTCGCGATATCACCCCGCTGTTTCAGTCACCCAAAGCCATGCGCATGGTCGCTGACAGCTTCGTTCAGCGTTATGTCGAAGCAGACTTCAGCCACATCGGCGCCATGGATGCGCGCGGTTTTCTTATCGGTTCGATCATCGCCTACGCCTTGAACAAGCCGCTCGTGCTATTCCGTAAGCAAGGCAAGTTACCGGCTGACGTGTTGGCGGAGGGCTACCAGACCGAATACGGCGAAGCGTTTCTTGAAGTGCACGCCGACAGTCTGTGTGAAGGCGACTCGGTGCTGATTTTCGATGACCTGATCGCCACGGGCGGCACGCTGCTGGCGGCCACCAAACTGGTTCGACGCATGCGCGCCACGGTGTTCGAAGCGGCGGCCATTATCGATTTGCCAGAACTCGGCGGTTCGCAAAAGTTGCAAGACGCCGGCATCTCCACCTTCTGCCTCACCAGCTTCGCTCTCTCCGACCGCTAAACGTCGGGCTCCACCTGTTACCTGCGCGCGCCCCGGTCAACCCTGTTGCCCGGGGCGCTGCACTTAGGTTGGGTGTTCGTGTTGTCAGCTTGGGCCAATCATTGAAAGCAATCGGCTGTGATAGCAACCAGTGATTCCGCCCAAGCCGTACAACAACAAGAGATCGCCGCCGGCGATCCCCGGAGCCTTTATGAACGCGATTCCAACGCCTTCCAAAATGACCAAACCCAACGCCAGCTTTCCCGTGCGGCGCATGGACTTCAGCTTCTCGCAAACTGAAAAATACTGGTGGAGCGGCGACCCGTTCATGACCCACTTCATGAACAACCTGTCGTCACTGTTCCCCTATGGCGAGATGTTTTTCGTCGACAGCGTGCGTGCCGTGCGCGACACCATCACCGAGCCGCAGCTGAAGAAAGACATCAGCGCCTTCATCGGCCAGGAAGCCATGCACTCCAAAGAGCATGCGACCTACAACGAATACGCCGCCAAGCACGATATCAACCTGGAAAAACTCGAGCTGCGCATCAAAGTGCTGCTGGAGTGGGTAACCAAAATCACCACCAAGAAACAGCGCCTCGCCGCCACCTGCGCCCTGGAACACTTCACCGCGACCATGGCCCAGCAGTTGCTGCTGCGCGAAGACCTGACCACGCAGATCGACGATCCGAAGATGTACCAGCTGTGGATGTGGCACGCGATTGAAGAGAATGAGCACAAAGCCGTGTGCTACGACGCTTACCAAGCGGTAGGCGGTGGTTACTTCACGCGCGTGGCGATGATGGCGATCTCGACGGTAATTTTCTTCGGCGTCATCGGATGGTTTCAAGTGCACCTGCTGCGCAAAGACCGTCAGCTGTTCAACCTGCGAAGCTGGGGCCGTGGTTTGCGAACCCTGTTCAGCCTGCGCAACGGCTTTTTGACCAAGCTGATTCTGCCGTACCTCGACTACTACCGCCCCGGCTTCCACCCGTTCGACCACGACACCAAGGTGCTGGAGCAACGCTGGAAGGACCGGTTGGGGTTTAGTGGTTAACGCTTCCGTCCACCTATCGCCAATCGGCCCCCTCTGCCCGCTTGCGGGAGAGGGTTGGGGAGAGGGTTTTGTTGCGAAGATCTAAACCCTCTCCCTAGCCCTCTCCCGCAAGCGGGCAGAGGGAACGTTTTTCGTCAGGGCTTCAATCACCGCTCAACCGCAACTCCCCCACCGCCTGCAACACCGTCGCGCCAGCAAACATCATCAGAATCTGCGCCTGTGCTTCAGCACAGATTGCAGGCCGGCGGTCGACCTGTTCGATGTAATCCAACGACTGCTGAAACAACTGCCGACTGATCATCGACGACACCTGGCGCACCGCCGAAGGTTGCAGATTCGGCAGCAATTGCAGCTTCTCCAGGTCTTCGGCCATGTCCAAGGCAAAGGCTTCCATCATCTGTTCGAGCGCATCGCGCAGCGGCTTCGAGCTGCCATGCAACTCACGCACACCGACGATAAAGGCTTGCGGGTTTTGCGCGGCGTAGTCGAAGAACAACTCCACGGTTTCCCGGCAAACCCGCTGCCCACGGCGCAGGTCGACACCGAACACCAGTTTGACCTCTGCGTCCTGGCCCGCCCGCTGAGCCGCCTCGAAACGCAAGTCGCGCAGCGGCTGGCGGATGCGCGCCCCCATCTCGGTAATCATCTCGAGCCCAAGGTCGTCCACGGTTTTGAAGTGCCGGTAGAAGGTGTTCGGGTTCAAACCGGCTTCGCGCGCCAGTTCGCGCAGGCCCAATCCGCTCAAGCTTCGACTGACCGCCGCCAGACGTAACGCGGCGTCCAGCAGCAGGCGCTTGCCCTGAGCGGTAACGGTTTTTGTGGCGGTGTGTTCGGCCGGTGTGGTCATCGCAGCGCGTCGCCCTACGGAAGGTTGGGTTGAGTTTTCGGTATACGGGTGTATACATAACGCCAATGTATACGACTGTATACGTCGGTATTCACAGTAACAGTATTGCTCAAGTAGACAACTGTAGACAGCGACAACAATCATAACAGGAGCTTGTTCATGGGCGCACAACCTGCCGTTTCACCCGCAAACGCCACCCCTGCCGACGCCACGCCCGGCGCCGTGCGGCATACCAAAATCGCCATCATCGGTACCGGCTTTTCCGGGCTGGGTATGGCCATCCGTTTGAAGCAGCAAGGGGACAACGACTTTCTGATGTTCGAGAAGGAAGCCGGCGTCGGCGGCACCTGGCGCGTCAACAACTACCCCGGTTGTGGCTGCGACGTGCAATCGCACCTGTACTCGTTTTCCTTCGAGCCCAACCCGCAATGGACGCGTATGTTCGCCCGCCAGCCAGAGATCAAAAGCTATCTGGAAGGCTGCTGGGACAAGTACCGGTTGCAGCACAACACCTTGTTGCAAACCGAAGTTGCCGGCATGCGCTGGGACGACCAAGCCGAGCTGTGGCGCATTCACGACACCGCAGGCAACCACTACACCGCGCAGTTCGTGGTGTCCGGCATGGGCGCACTTTCCACGCCGTCGATTCCGCACCTGAACGGCCTCGAACGATTCACCGGCAAGGTTTTCCATTCCCAGCAGTGGGACCACGAGTACGACCTGACCGGCAAGCGCATCGCAGTGATCGGCACCGGCGCCTCGGCCATCCAATTCGTACCGCGTATTCAGAAACAGGTCGGCCAGCTTGATCTCTACCAGCGCACGGCTCCGTGGATCATGCCCAAACCCGACCGCGCCATCAGCGACAAAGAGCGCGACCGTTTCAAGCGTTTCCCGCTCGCTCAAAAAATCTGGCGCGGCGTGATTTACGCCATGTTGGAGAGCCGCGTGATTGGTTTCGCCCTGTTGCCGCGCATCATGAAAGCGGCGCAATGGGTGGGCAAAGCGTTCATCAACAAGCAGATCAAAGATCCGGTGCTGCGCGCCAAAGTCACGCCCAACTACACCATGGGCTGCAAGCGCGTGCTGATCTCCAACGACTACTTCCCGGCGCTGACCCAGCCCAACGTCGATGTCATCACCGACGGTATTCAAGAGATTCGCGCCAACAGCATCGTCACCGCCGACGGCAAAGAGCGGCCCATTGACGCGATCATCTTCGGCACCGGTTTCACCCCCAGCGACCCCATGCCCCGTGGCGTGATTTTCGGTCGCGAAGGCGTCGACCTGCTCGACACCTGGCCCGAAGGTCCGCAAGCCTACAAAGGCACGCTGACGGCCGGTTTCCCTAACCTGTTTTTCCTCATGGGCCCGAACACCGGCCTTGGCCATAACTCGATGGTGTACATGATCGAGTCGCAGATTAACTACGTGCTGGGCGCCCTGAAGGTGCTGGACAAAGGCAACCTGCAAAGCCTGGAAGTGAAGCGCGACGTCCAAGACCGCTTCAACGCGAAAATTCAGGGCCAACTGGGAAAAACCGTGTGGAACGCCGGTGGCTGCATGAGCTGGTACTTACACCCGGTCAGCGGCCGGAACTGCACGGTGTGGCCGGGCTTCACCTGGCGCTTCCGCCTGCTGACGCGCAACTTCGACCCGGCGGCCTATCATTTCAATCGCGCCCAGCCGGCGCATCCCGCCCAAGGCTATTTGCCCTCCGTGGCGCTAACCAGCGAGGTGGCAGCATGAAGTCCTTCGAAAACAAAGTGGCCGCCATCACTGGCGCAGGTTCTGGTATCGGCCGCGCGCTGGCCTACGCCCTCGCCCGTCAGGGCTGCCATCTGGCCCTGGCCGATGTGAACAGCGAAGCCCTGGCTGAAACCGCCGCCACGGCACGCACCCTGGGCGTGACCGTTACCGACAATCAGGTCAACGTCGCCGACCGCGACGCCGTGCACGCCTGGGCCAACCAGGTGGTGCTCGACCATGGCCGCGTCAACCTGGTGTTCAACAACGCCGGCGTCGCCCAGGGCGGCACCGTGGAAGGCAACGACTACGCCGACTACGAATGGATCATGAACATCAACTTCTGGGGCGTGGTGTACGGCAGCAAAGCCTTCCTGCCGCACCTGAAGGCCTCGGGCGACGGGCATATCATCAACGTGTCGAGCGTATTCGGCTTGTTTTCCCAGCCCGGCATGAGCGCCTACAACGCCACCAAGTTTGCCGTGCGCGGCTTTACCGAATCGTTGCGTCAGGAATTGGATATGGCCGGCGGCGCGGTGTCGGCCAGCTGCGTGCACCCGGGCGGGATCAAAACCAATATCGCCAAGACCGCACGCATGAACGACAGCCTCAGCAACGTCACCGGCCAGGCCGCCGACCAGGCGCGGCAGCAATTCAACGACCAGCTGCTGCGCACTACCCCGGACAAAGCGGCGCAGGTGATTCTGCGCGGCGTGCTGCGCAATAACCGACGCATCTTGATTGGTGCCGATGCATGGGCGTTGGATGCTATGCAACGGCTGCTGCCATCGCTGTATCAGCGTTTGGTAGTGGGCTCGATGCGCCTGGCCGCGAAGTTTGCGCCCAAGCCCGAGCGGGAGGTAAGTGAGGCGAAGGCGGCGAAGTAATTGCGCTTTGCGCTGCGCTCAGTGACGGAGGTCGCCACCCCACCTCCGTCATCCCCGCGCAGGCGGGGATCCAGAGTTTCGGACTGAACGGCCATTAACGTCACAGATAAAAACCTACCCTCACCCCTGCCCTCTCCCGCTCGCGGGAGAGGGAGCCAAACCGGGGCGTTTGGCACAGAGGGATCAACCCATATCCGATCTCGGCAACCACACCCGAATCAACGAAAACAACCGCTCCAGATCCAACGGCTTGGCCAGGTAATCACTGGCCCCGGCCTTCAGGCACTGCTCCTGGTCGTCCTTCATGGCCTTGGCGGTCACGGCAATAATGGGCAGCTTGGCAAAGCGCGAATCCTGGCGAATGCGGCGCGTCGCCTCGTAGCCGTCCATTACCGGCATCATCACGTCCATCAGCACCAAGTCGATGTGCGGATTCTCGTCGAGCTTGTCCAGCGCCTCCTGCCCATTGCCAGCACTGATGACGGTCACGCCCTTCTCGTCCAATGCACTGATCAATGCATAAACGTTGCGCATGTCGTCATCCACCACCATCACCTGGCGGTTCTGGAACACCTCATCGCGGTTCACGGCACCCTTGTTGGGCGAGCGGCGTGAATGGCCGTTGGGGCTTTCGACTTTGTGCAGGAACAACGTCACTTCGTCCAGCAAACGCTCCGGTGAGCGTGCGCCTTTGATGATGATCGAGCGCGAATGCTTGCGCAGGCTCTCTTCTTCGCCGCGTGTGAGCGGGCGAGACACATACACGATCACCGGCGGGTAGGCGTCAATGTGCTCGTTGGCCATGCGCGTCAGCAGTTCGTTGCCGTGCATGTCCGGCAGTTCCAGGTCGATGACCATGCAATCGAATGGGGTTTGGTGCAGCAGCGCCAGGGCCTGCTCACCATGGGAAACAGCGGTCACTTCGATGTCGAGATCATCAACCAGTTGGGCGATGCTGTCGCGCTGCCGGGCGTCGCCCTCGACGATCAGCAGCCTCTGCACCTTCTGGGTCAGGCGCGCCTCAAGCAATGAGAACACCTCAACCAGCGACTCGCGGGTGGTCGGCTTTTGCGCATAGCCGACGGCGCCCAGATGCAGCGCCAGTTCGGTGCGATCGTCGGCGGAAATCACGTGCACGGGAATATGCCGCGTGCGCGGATCTTCTTTCAGGCGTTGCAGCAGCGACAAGCCAGGTTCGTCGGGCAAGCGCATGTCCAGCAAAATGGCGTCCGGTTGGTTAACGGCCAGCAGTTCGTAGGCCTCCGTTGAGCTGTGGGCCACCAGGCAGCGGTAATGTAGCTCGTGCGCAAGGTCGAACAGAATTTGCGCGAACTTCACTTCGTCCTCAATCACCAGCACGCAGCGGCCGGGCATGTCGGGCTTGTGGCGGTCGTCCGGGAAGTGCGCTTGCGGGCGGGCCGGTGGCTCGTTTCGAGTGGCTTCGGCAACGTTGCCGTCGCTGGCTGCGGTCCGCCTCGCAGGCTCGCTGTTAATAAACAGACGCCCCACATCGAGCGCGCGCCCCGCCACCGGCTCGGCATAGTTGAGCGGCAGCCAGAGTGTGAACTGGCTGCCTTTGCCCGCCTCGCTTTGCACCGAAATATGTCCGCCTAAGACCTCGGCAAGATTGCGCGAGATGGACAGTCCCAACCCGGTGCCACCGAAGTGCCGATTGATGCTGCCATCGGCTTGGCGGAAGGCCTCGAAAATGACGCCTTGCTGTTCAGGGCTGATGCCGATGCCCGTGTCGCTGACCACAAAGGCCACGCCGGCGTCAGCCGGCTCGATGCGCAAACTGACGCTGCCAGACTTGGTGAATTTGAAGGCGTTGGAGAGCAGGTTCTTCACCACCTGCTCAACGCGCTGCGCATCGCTGACAAAATGCACGGGCGCATCGCTCGCCACACGCACGTCGAAGTGCAGGCCTTTCTCTGCTGCTTGCGGCTGGAACAACCGCTCCAGGCCATCGGCCAAGCGCTTCAGCGAGGTTTCTTCAGGGCGAATTTCCAGGTGGCCGGCCTCGACTTTAGACAGGTCGAGAATGTCGTTGATCAGGGCCAACAAGTCTTTGCCCGAGGAGTAAATCAGCTCGGCGTGCTTGGTTTGTTGTTCGTCGAGATTGCCCTTGGCGTTGTCTGCCAACAGCCGCGACAGAATCAGTGAACTGTTCAGCGGCGTGCGCAGTTCATGGGACATGTTGGCCAGGAATTCAGATTTATAGGTGCTGGCGCGTTCCAGTTCAGCGGCGCGCTGTTCCAGTTCTGCGCGGGCTTGGGCCAAGGCGTGGTTGCGCTCGTCTAGCTCATCGCGCTGGCGGGTGAGGAACTGAGTTTGCTGGTTGAGCTGATCATTGGTCTGCTCCAACTCGGCTTGCTGCTGTTCCAGATTGACCTGCGACTCCTGAATCAGGCGCGACTGGTCTTCCAGCTCTTCGTTGGCGCTTTTCAGCTCCTCCTGCTGAACCTGCAATTCTTCGTTGAGCTGCTGGGTTTCGTGCAACGACTCATGCAGGCGCTGGCGATAACGGGCCACGTCGATGGACGTGCCGAGGCCATCGGTAATCGACTGCACAAAGGTTTGCTCGCGTTCACTCAGCTCGCGCATAAAGCCCAGCTCGAGCACGCCGTTGACGTCACCGTTGTTCTGGATCGGCGCGAGCATCACGGCCATGGGCGCGTCCTGGCCCAGCCCGGAACTGACCTTCAAGTAACCGGCATTAAGCCCCGGAATCACTCGGGCGCGCCGCTCCACCGCAACCTGGCCGACCAGGCCCGTGCCGTCGCTGAATGCTTGCGGCGTGGCTTGATGCTCGGCATCAAAGCCGTAATCCGCCACGCGTTCCAATTTGCCGTGGTCCTGGCGCACGTAAAACGCGCCGACAACCATATCCAGGTAATGCCCCAGAAACGTCAGCGCGGTCATGCCGATAGAGGCGGTGTTGGGCTGACCGATGATGCGTTCAGCCAGTTGCGATTGGCCTTCGCGCTGCCAGGCCTGCTGCTGCAACTGCTCGTTTACAACTTCCCGCTGCTTCAACAGGCTGCTGTAAAACCGCGACAGCCGGACCAATTCACGCCGGCCGAAAAACGCCAGAATGCCGCTGAATGACAGGTTGAATATCGCGTACAGGCTAATGGTTAGACTCGCCATGAAGCTGGCCCGCTCGTTGCGGTCGTGGCGCAGCTGCTGCTCGGTGCCGATGAGGTCGGCGAATTGTTTGCGGATAGAGGTCATCAACGATCCGCCGGCGACTTTCACCGAGGCCGGCGGCGCATTGGTGGCTTGGCGCTGCTTGATCAGGTCGGCGGCCATTACGGCCCAGCGCTCCTGCAAGTCCTGAATATCGCGCACCCGTTCCAGCTGCGCGGGGTTGTCGGCGACCAATTGCTTGAGGCCATCCATATGACTGCCGATTCGGCTACGCGCCTCTTCATACGGCGCCAATACCTCGGTTTCACCAGCAATGAGGTAGCCACGCAGCCCGGCTTGCTGATCGATCGTCAGCCGATACCCTTCATTAGCTTGGGCAATCACTTGATCCGTGTGCTCGACCCAACTGAGGACATACAGCAGGTAGGCGACCAGGGCGATAAACAGCCCCGTACCCAGGACGCCCGAACCTATGGGCAAAGCCAGGTTACGGGTCAGCATTCGGCGAAAGGCGTGCTCATCAACTGCGGCACTGTTCATCTCGAGTCCTCCGATTGAACCAGTCATAAAGCTAGAGCATGGATGCCGGTTCCCTGACATCCGTTCAAACAACCTGAGGAATATTCCAGAGTCGTTTTGAGATTAGCTGCATTGCAGACGGCTTGCGTCATCCTGCGATCTTGTAGGAGCGCCCTAGCCGGCCAATACCCGCGCCAAGGTGGCGCGCACCTTGTCCATGCCGTTGTCCAGCGCACGCTCGATCTCAGCCATAGTGATGATCGCGTGGCTTTTGCCGGCGGCCGGATTCACCACCAGGGCCAAACACGCGTAGGGAAGCTCCAACTCGCGGGCCAGGGCCGCTTCGGGCATACCGGTCATGCCGATGATGTCGGCCCCATCGCGCTCCAGACGCGCCACTTCCGCCACGGTTTCCAGACGCGGCCCCTGGGTGCAGGCATACACGCCGTGACTGCTGTAGGCCACGCCTTCAGCGGCCAGGGCTTCGATCAGTTGGTCGCGCAGGATGTCGTTGTAGGGGTAGCTGAAATCGATGTGGGTGACGTGCTCAAGCTCGCCGGCAAAGAAGGTGTGCTCGCGGCCATGGGTGTAGTCGATGATTTGATGCGGCACGCAGAAATGGCCGGTGCCCATGGCAGCGTGAATGCCGCCGACTGCGTTCACCGCGACGATGACTTCAGCGCCGGCATGTTTAAGCGCCCAGATGTTGGCGCGGTAGTTCACCTGATGCGGCGGAATGCGGTGCGGGTGACCGTGGCGGGCGAGAAACAGCACTTCGCGATCAGCATAATTGCCCCGCAAGATCGGCGCAGACGGCGCGCCGTATGGGGTTTCGATGTTGAGCACGGCGCTGATGGTCAGGCCTTCCAGTTTTGTCAGGCCGGTACCACCAATAATTGCGAAAACGGTCATGTCGATTTCCTGGGAAAAGAAGGTCTGGCCTAGATGAGCTGTGCCGCTTGCAGTTCACCCACAGCCTGCAACCAGCGCGGGTTCTGTTTGTAATCAGTGCTGGAAACGGCTTGGCCACGCATACGTGCTAAGCCAGTGGGCGGCGTTACGCGCAGGCGCTGTAACGCACTCAATGCCAGCTCAGCGGCGGCGCGGTCGTTGCACACCAAGCCCATGTCGCAACCGGCAGTTAATGCGGCCTCAATTCGGTCGGCAGCATCGCCAACCACATGGGCACCGACCATGGACAGGTCGTCGCTGAAAATCACACCGTCAAACTGCAGTTCGCCGCGCAGAATTTCCTGCAGCCAGCGACGCGAGAAACCGGCTGGCTGGTCGTCTACCTGCGGGTAAATGACATGGGCGGGCATCACGGCAGCCAGTTGCTTGCTCAGTCGGGCGAAGGGCTGCAGGTCGTTGGCGCGAATATCGTCCAGGCTGCGCTCGTCCACGGGGATGGCCACGTGGGAGTCAGCTTCGGCCCAACCGTGACCGGGAAAGTGTTTACCGGTGGCGGCCATACCGGCCGCGTTCATGCCGCGAATAAAGGCGCCCGCCAGCAGCGCAGCGCGCGCCGGATCGCCATCGAACGAACGGCTGCCCACCACGGCGCTGCGCTGGTAATCCAAATCCAGCACCGGGGCGAAACTGAGGTCGAGCCCCACCGCCAGCACTTCAGTGGCCATCAGCCAACCGCACTCCTCTGCCAGGCGCTCGGCGTTGGCGTTGTCGGCAACCGCGCGCATGGCCGGCAGGCGCACAAAGCCTTGGCGCAGACGCTGGACGCGTCCGCCTTCCTGGTCGACCGCCAACAGCAAGTCGGGACGTACAGCGCGAATAGCGGCAGACAGTTCGCGCACCTGGCGTGGGTCTTCAATGTTGCGCGCGAACAAGATCAGACCGCCCACTTCGGGCTGACGCAGAATCTGGCGGTCTTCAGCAGTCAGCCAGGTGCCGCCGATATCCAGCATCAATGAGCCTTGCAGGCCAACAGTCATAACAAATCCTTAGCTGAGAGCGGCCGTCGCCCACTGCGGGCAGGCGGCTTCGTCAATTTTTACAGGGCAATGGAGAGGCACGCGGGGGAACAGTTCCAGCACGTCGGTGTTGCGCAGGCGGATGCAACCATGGGACAGCGGCACGCCCATGGGCTCGCTGTCGGGCGTGCCGTGTAGATAGATGTAGCGGCGGAAAGTATCGACCGTGCCGAGGCGATTAACGCCCGGCTCGCAGCCGCTGAGCCAGAGAATACGGGTGAGGATCCAGTCGCGGCCTGGGAATTGCTCGCCAAGTTCGGCCGACCAGATTTCCTGGGTCCAGCGCCGCCCCCGCAGCACCGCGCCCAAGGGCAAACCGTCACCGATTTTCGCGCGAACCTGGTGCAGGCCACGCGGCGTGCAGTTCGAACCGTTCTGCTCCCCTGCCCCATTCAGTGCGGTGGAAACAGGCAGACGCAGCACCAGGCGCCCTGCGGCAAAACCGTAGAGCAGCTGGTCAGCGATGGAAATGTGCAGCGAATCGAGGATCGTCATGGGCGGCAAGCTTAGCCGATCACGCCCGTTGCTGGCAGCAGGCGATTTGCCGGTTTTACACCTTGCTAGGCTGGGACGCCGACGCGGAAGTTTTGGTTCGCGGGCGCAGCTGGGCGCTGGCCAGGGCGTCGTCGGTAACACCGGTTTCCGAGCGCATGCCAGCGGCAAGGAAAGGCACCATCAAGCGCATGACCTGCTCGATGGAGGTGCTCACGCCGAAATCGGTCTCGGCAATCGCCCGCAGCGCCTTGATGCCCGACATGCTGAACGCCGCCGCGCCGAGCATAAAGTGCACGCGCCAGAACAGCTCAATTGGGGGAATGCGGGGCGCAGCTTCGTGGACCAGCTGCATATAGCGGCGGAACACTTTACCGTACATGTATTCCAGATAACGACGCAAATGGCCCTGGCTCTGACTGAACGCCAGGCCCAACAGCCGCATGAAAATCGACAGGTCATTGCCACTGCGCGGCTTCACCGCCAGGGCCTGTTCCACCAGCATTTCCAGCAACTCTTCGAGGCTGGCCTTGCTTTCGGGTTTGGCTTGGCGGCGATCCAGCTCGCGCTCGAGGCTGGCGCAGAATGGACCCAGGAAACGGGAGAACACCGCTTGAATCAGCGCTTTCTTGGAACCGAAGTGGTAATTCACAGCGGCCAGGTTGACCCCAGCTTTACTGGTGATCAAACGAAGGGATGTCTCGGCAAAGCCTTTTTCCGCAAAGAGCTGCTCTGCGGCATCCAGGATGCGTTCGACTGTTTCTGACTGAGCCATGGGAATCACCTGACAAACACTTGTTTGAAACATACGTTTCAAGCGGTGAGATTGTCAAGTCGCAGTAACCGTAATTTGGCTGAGCAGTCACGTTGCGCTGTAACTATCACTTTCGCCTACGAATTTCTCCTATGAAAGGAGAAACTTTGCACTCGCTACGCACAGAAGCATTGCCAAGTGCCGATCACTGTATATAATCCCAGTCACTGTATAAAAAGACAGAGACCGGACATGCTCAAACTCACGCCACGCCAAGCCGAGATTCTCGCCTTCATCAAGCAATGCCTTGAAGACAACGGTTACCCGCCCACCCGCGCTGAAATCGCGCAACAGCTTGGGTTCAAATCGCCCAATGCTGCGGAAGAACACCTGAAGGCCCTGGCGCGTAAAGGCGCTATCGAGATGACGCCCGGCGCTTCCCGTGGCATTCGCATTCCCGGTTTTGAACCGAGCAGCGACGAAGAAACAGGCCTGCCCATCATCGGACGCGTCGCAGCCGGTGCGCCCATTCTGGCGCAGCAGCATGTCGAGGAATCTTGCCGTATCAACCCCGAGTTTTTCCACCCTCGCGCCGACTATCTGTTGCGTGTACGCGGCATGAGTATGAAAGACGTCGGCATCCTCGACGGCGACCTGCTCGCCGTGCACACCACCCAACAGGCCCGCAACGGCCAGATTGTGGTGGCACGCATCGACGATGAGGTGACGGTGAAACGCTTCAAGCGTGAAGGCGATAAGGTCTGGTTGATCGCCGAAAACCCCGAGTTTGCCCCCATCGAGATCGACCTGACCGAACAGGATCTGGTGATCGAAGGATTGAGTGTCGGCGTTATTCGCCGCTGAGGAGGCTGTATGCAGTTCCCACAAGCGCTGGACCGTTCCCAACTGCCATTGTTCGACGCCTTCCTGACGCAATCGTCGGCGCCGTTGTTGACCGATATCGTTGAAACCGGTTGGTTCGAAGAGCCAGAACCAGAGACATTCAGCGAACTGTCGCTGCGTGGCGCTGCCGGGAACTGCCTGCATCTGCTGGCGCCGATCCTGCGCGAACTTAGCCAAGAGCAAGACGCTCGCTGGCTGACCTTGATCGCCCCGCCCGCCAGCCTTACTCAAGCCTGGCTGCGCGATGCTGGCCTGAACCGCGAACGCATTTTGTTGCTGCAACCGCGCTCGGGGCAAAGTCCGCTGGAGCTGGCCTGTGAAGCGCTGCGACTGGGCCGCAGCCACACGGTGGTGAGCTGGTTGCATCCGCTGCATCGCCCTGCCCGCGACCAGCTCGCCATGGCAGCGCGCACCGGTAAAGCGCAGAGCTTGAACATCAGCTTGGGCTAGTTGCGTCGGCTGGATTAGTGGCGTCGGCTGGATTGGGTTGGATTGCGCCGCATTGGGTAAGCCAACCGTGGTTTTGAACCTGTGATGTTTTTGTGGGCGCGGCTGGGCGGCATTTCGATTAGCCGAGATGCGTGATCCACAGCATGCTCGGTCAACCCAACCGGCAAGCCATGCGCTCGTTCCCGGCCCCATAAAAAAAGGCACCTGCTCAGGTGCCTTTTTTTATGGGGCCGGGTTCGGCTCAGCAATTAATGCAGAACGCGCGGGCCTTCGTCTTTTTCAAAGTCGCCTTCTGCCAAGCGGCCGGCCATTTGAACGCCGACGTTGAGCATGGCTTTAGCCACTTCAACGTGGTGGCCTTGAAGGAATGCTTTGGCATCCGCCGAGAAATCCAATACCACCAACGCCTCTTCATCCTCGGCGCGACGCAGGGCAATTCGCCCGTCGGGCAACTCGACAATTTCTAGAAAGGATGTAGGCATAAACTTAAATCTCCACGTGAGGCCGGCAGTGTATCAGCCCGTCGGCCCTCTTCCCTAGCCCAGCCATCCATTCACTTGACGCAACGGCCAGAAAAACTCAGCACTCGCTCAAGGTTTCACGAAAGCGCAAAGCCAGGGCTTTCAGGTGCTGACGCCAGCTTTCCAGTTCTGCTCGAGGCAGCAGCGGCTGCTCTTCATCCAGGCTGTACGCTTCGATCAACGGTAGCGTCGGGTCCACTTTGGCCTTCGCGGGCGCTTTGGGCGGCAGGAACAATGCCTGGTAGGCGCTGATCATTTGTGCCAGCCAGGTTTCCGACTGCTGAGCCAATTCCACCAGCTCCGCTAATTCCGGGCTCGGGGTAGCGCTCAACACGGCCGGCGTCAGAATCGCTTCCACACGAGGCACGTTAACCTCGTCGAAGCGGTAGTAGCCGGCTACTTCATGGCATAAACCAAGCAGCGCGCCATAGAGATGAAACAGGCACGCCTCGCGCTCGGCCAGAATCAGTGCCGGTGCGTTGACCGCCTGGCCTTCCTCGGCACGACGCCAGGCTTCCAGCGACAAACCGGCGAAGAATAATTTTTGGTTGGTGCGGGTATAGAGTTCATGGGCCATTGCGGCACCCTCCACGGCAGACAGACTCACCATACGCGCGCCAGCCGAAACTGGCGCGCGTGCTAGGGATTAACGCTTGTCTTCGACTTTCCAGGCATTGCCGTCGTAGAACGCACGCCATCCCGTCGGCTTGCCTTCCACTTCGGTCTGCACGTACTGCTCTTTGGTCTTGCGACTGTAGCGTATGACCGCAGGACGGCCATCCGGGTCTTTCTTCGGCGCCGACATCAGGAAGTGGTACTTCGGATCGATCTCGTCTTTATGCGGGATCAACTCCAGCACCAACGGCGCGCGGGTTTCGCGGTTTTTCGGGAACTGGCTAGCGGCGAGGAATAAGCCGCTGGCGCCGTCGCGCAGCACGTAGGTGTCGTTCACCTTCTCGCACTTGAGCTCCGGCATTTTCACCGCGTCCATTTTGGGTGGCGCCGGCTCGCCGCTACGCAGCAATTTGCGTGTGTTCTTGCACTCGGGGTTGGTGCAACCGAAGAACTTGCCGAAACGGCCGGTCTTCAGTTGCATCTGACTGCCGCACTTGTCGCACTCCAGGCTCGGCCCTTCGTAGCCTTTGATGCGGTAGCTGCCCTGCTCGATCTCGTAGCCGGCGCAATCCGGGTTGTTGCCACAGATGTGCAGCTTGCGGGTTTCGTCCAGCAGATAAGCATCCATCGCCGTGCTGCAGATCGGGCAGCGGTGTTTGCCCAGCAGTACCAGCGATTCCGACTCGCCTTCATCATCGGCAGCGATTTCGTCGCCGGGAATCAGGTTGATGGTCGATTTGCAGCGCTCTTTTGGCGGCAGGCTGTAGCCCGAACAACCGAGGAACACGCCGGTCGAGGCAGTGCGAATCATCATCGGCCGGCCGCACTCACGGCAGGCGATATCGGTAGGCGTCGGCTGGTTGGCACGCATGCCGTTGTCGCTTTCCGAGGCCACTTCGAGTTTTTTCTTGAAGTCGCCGTAGAACTCGTCGAGCACGTTTTTCCACTCGCGCTCGCCCTGGGCGACGTCGTCGAGGTTCTCTTCCATGCCGGCGGTGAAGCCGTAGTCCATCAGGTTGGAGAAACTTTCGCTCAGGCGCTCAGTAACGATATCGCCCATCTTTTCCGAGTAGAAACGACGGTTGTGCAACGCCACATAGCCGCGTTCCTGGATGGTGGAGATGATCGCTGCGTAGGTCGAAGGACGACCAATGCCACGTTTTTCCATCTCTTTAACCAGGCTGGCTTCGGAGTAGCGTGCCGGCGGCTTGGTGAAGTGTTGGCTCGGGTCGAGCTGGATCAGCTTCAGCGCTTCGCCTTCACTCATGTCGGGCAGCACATCGTCATCGCCGGGCTTGCTGATTTGCGGCATGGCGCGGGTGTAACCGTCGAACTTGAGAATGCGGCCTTTGGCGCGCAGTTCGAATTCGCTGGCTTTGACGCTGACGGTGGTCGACAGGTATTCGGCTGGCGGCATCTGGCAGGCCACGAATTGGCGCCAGATCAGTTCGTACAAACGCTCGGCGTCGCGCTCCATGCCCGACAGCTGCGTCGGCTTGAGGTTGACGTCAGAAGGACGAATCGCTTCGTGCGCTTCCTGGGCGCCTTCCTTGCTGCTGTACACGTTCGGCTTGGCCGGCAGGTATTTCTTGCCGAACTCGCCTTCGATGAAATCGCGAACCATCGTCACGGCATCGGCCGATAGGTTGGTCGAGTCGGTACGCATATAAGTGATGTAGCCAGCCTCGTACAGACGCTGGGCCATCATCATGGTTTTCTTCACGCCGAAGCCCAGGCGGTTGCTCGCGGCCTGCTGCAAGGTGGACGTGATGAACGGCGCCGACGGCTTGCTGCTGGTCGGTTTGTCTTCGCGTTTGACGATGCTGTAGCTGGAGCTTTTCAGCTTGGCCAGCGCGGCATCGGCTTGCTGCTTGTTCAGCGGCTTGAAGGCTTCGCCGTTTTCACGGGCCACTTCAAAGCGCACGTTGGCGCCTTTGGCGGTGCCCAAGTCGGCGTGAATTTCCCAATATTCTTCGGGGTTGAACGCACGAATTTCGCGCTCGCGCTCCACCACCAGTTTCACGGCTACCGATTGCACGCGGCCGGCCGACAGGCCACGGGCGATTTTCGCCCACAGCAGCGGCGAGACCATGTAGCCCACAACGCGGTCGAGGAAGCGGCGTGCTTGCTGGGCGTTGACGCGGTTGATGTCCAACTCGCCCGGCTTGGAGAACGCTTCCTGAATGGCCTTCTTGGTGATCTCGTTGAACACCACGCGCTTGTAGCGGCTGTCGTCGCCACCAATGGCTTCGCGCAGGTGCCAGGCAATGGCTTCCCCCTCGCGGTCCAAGTCGGTTGCGAGATAGATGGTGTCAGCATCTTTGGCGAGACGGCGCAGCTCTTCGACGACCTTTTCCTTGCCAGGAAGAATTTCGTACTTGGCTTTCCAGCCGTGCTCCGGATCGACGCCCATGCGCGCCACCAGTTGGCGCTTGGCTTTGTCCTTGGCGCTCAGCACCGGCGCTTCGGCTGCAGCAGCCTTGCCCCGTTTGACTGGCTCTTTGGCTGCACTGGCCGAACCGCTGGTAGGCAGGTCACGGATATGGCCGATGCTCGACTTCACCACGTACTGGTTGCCCAAATACTTGTTGATGGTCTTGGCCTTGGCCGGGGATTCCACGATGACCAGCGATTTGCCCATGGATCGGAAATTTCCTGAATGTGAGAACTGAATGGCGGGGGCCGCCTTTCGCGGCACCGCTATATATAGTGGCGACTAAGCCGAGGTCAAGGGCGGATCACGTCTGATGCCAGCTCAAGGCCGCACAAAGCGATCCGGTTCGGCCTCGATCAGAGCAAAGCGCAGCATAGTCGCGCCGTCCACTTCGACGGTGGAGGTAAACATGCTCAGCGGTCGCACCCAAAGGCCGTACTCGCCGTATAACGCCTGGTACACGACCACCTCCTCTTCGGTCTCGGAGTGCCGCGCGACACCGAACACGCGGTACTCGGGACCTTTGTAGTGACGATAGAGGCCGGGTTGTACGTGCATCAAAGCTTCCTCATGTCGGTAAAAAATAAAAGCGTGGTCTGACAAAAATAAAAACCGGGGCACAGGGCCCCGGTTGTTCACCGCCTCGCATGTGGAGTCCGCTCGTTGCCGAGCGTTCCCTTAGATGCGTTCGAAGACGGTGGTGATGCCTTGGCCGAGGCCGACACACATGGTCGACACGCCAAAGGTACCGCCGTGCTGCTTCATCACGTTCAGCAAGGTGCCGGAAATGCGCGCACCAGAGCAGCCGAACGGGTGACCGAGGGCGATGGCGCCGCCGTGCAGGTTAACCTTCTCGTCCATCTTGTCGAGCACTTTCAAGTCTTTCAGCACTGGCAGGGCCTGTGCGGCGAAAGCTTCGTTGAGCTCGAAGAAGTCGATGTCGTTGATGGTCAGACCGGCGCGTTTCAGCGCTTTCTGGGTCGACGGTACTGGACCGTAACCCATGATTGCCGGGTCAACGCCCGCCACTGCCATCGAGCGGATCACGGCCATCGGCTGAATGCCGAGGTCTTGAGCGCGCTGAGCCGACATCACGATCATGCACGAAGCACCATCGGTGATTTGCGACGAAGTACCGGCAGTTACGGTGCCGCCTTTCGGGTTGAACGCAGGCTTCAGAGCAGCCAGGCTTTCCACGGTGGTTTCCGGACGAATGGTTTCGTCGTAGTCGAACACCTTCAGGAAGCCGTTCTCGTCGTAGCCTTGCATCGGGATGATTTCATCCTTGAACTTGCCTTCGACGGTGGCCTTGTGGGCCAGACGGTGGGAACGCTCACCGAATGCGTCCTGCGCTTCACGGCTGATGCCGTGCATTTTGCCGAGCATTTCAGCGGTCAAACCCATCATGCCCGAGGCCTTGGCGGCGTACAGGGACAGGTGCGGGTTTGGATCCACGCCGTGCATCATGCCCACGTGGCCCATGTGCTCCACGCCGCCGATGACGAACACGTCACCGTTGCCGGTCATGATTGCTTGAGCGGCGGTGTGCAGTGCGCTCATCGACGAGCCGCACAGGCGGCTGACGGTTTGGGCAGCACTGGTGTGCGGGATCGGGGTCATCAGCGACGCCATGCGCGCGATGTTCCAACCTTGCTCCAGGGTCTGGTTTACGCAGCCCCAGATCACGTCTTCCACTTCAGCTGGATCCAGCTTCGGGTTGCGTGCCAGCACGCCGGTAATCAGTTGCGCAGACATGGTCTCTGCGCGGGTGTTGCGGTGCATGCCGCCTTTGGAACGACCCATCGGGGTGCGACCGAAGTCGACAATCACCACGTCTCTTGGATTCAGGCTCATAAATTCACTCTCGCTCTATGCGTTACGCGCTTAACCGAAGAAGCTCTGGCCGTTGGCGGCCATCTCACGCAGCTTCGCGGTGGGGTGGTACAGCGCGCCCAGGTCGGCGTATTTGTCAGCCAGGGCGACGAACTCGGCTACACCGATCGAATCGATGTAACGCAGTGCACCACCACGGAAGGGAGGGAAGCCGATGCCGTAGATCAAGCCCATGTCGGCTTCAGCTGCGGTTTCGACAATGCCGTCTTCCAGGCAACGAACGGTTTCCAGGCACAGCGGAATCATCATGAAGTTGATGATGTCTTCGTCAGTCACTTCACGCTGTTCGGTGATGACGGGCTTGAGCACTTCGTAGGCAACCGGGTCGGTCACTTTCTTCGGCTTGCCGCGCTTGTCCATCTCGTAGGCGTAGAAACCTTTGCCATTTTTCTGGCCCAGGCGGTTGGCTTCGTACATCACGTCTACCGCGGTACGGCCTTCAACAGCCATGCGGTCCGGGAAACCTTCAGCCATTACGTCACGGCCGTGGTGGCCGGTGTCGATGCCGACTACGTCGGAGAGGTAAGCCGGGCCCATGGGCCAGCCGAATTTCTCCATGACTTTGTCGATACGCACGAAGTCGACGCCAGCGCTGATCAGCTTGGAGAAGCCGCCGAAGTACGGGAACAGCACGCGGTTGACCAGGAAGCCTGGGCAGTCATTGACCACGATCGGGCTCTTGCCCATTTTCTTGGCGTAGGCAACGGTGGTGGCCACAGCCACTTCGCTGGACTTCTCGCCACGAATCACTTCAACCAGCGGCATCATGTGCACCGGGTTGAAGAAGTGCATGCCAACGAAGTTCTCAGGACGCTTGAGCGCCTTGGCCAGCAGGCTGATGGAGATCGTCGAGGTGTTGGAAGCCAGAATGGCGTCTTCCTTAACCACGGCTTCCACTTCGGCCAGCACGGCTTGCTTAACCTTCGGGTTTTCGACCACAGCTTCAACCACGATGTCGACGTGACCGAAGTCGCCGTAGGACATGGTTGGGCGAATGGCAGTCAGTGCCTCAGCCATTTTGGCTGCGGTCAGACGACCTTTTGCGACGCGGCTGCCCAGCAGTTTGGACGCCTCGGCCAAACCCATCTGGATACCCTCTTCGCGGATATCTTTCATCAGGATCGGCGTGCCTTTGACGGCCGACTGGTAAGCGATACCGCCACCCATGATGCCGGCGCCGAGTACGGCGGCCAGTTTCACGTCTTTGGCGACAGCGTCGTACGCTTTGGCTTTCTTCTTCAGTTCCTGATCGTTCAGGAACAGGCCCACCAGGCTCTGCGAAGCAGAAGTTTTGGCCAGTTTCACGAAACCGGCGGCTTCTGCTTCCAGGGCTTTGTCACGACCGAAGTTGGCCGCTTTCTGGATGGTTTTGATCGCTTCAACCGGCGCCGGGTAGTTCGGGCCAGCTTGACCGGCTACGAAACCTTTGGCGGTTTCGAAGGCCATCATTTGCTCGATAGCGTTGAGCTTGATTTTTTCCAGCTTCGGCTGACGCTTGGCCTTGTAGTCCAGCTCGCCAGAAATGGCGCGCTTGATCAGGTCCAGAGCGGCTGCTTGCAGTTTTTCAGGAGCGACTACGGCATCGACAGCGCCTGCTTTCAGGGCGTCTTCTGCGCGGTTTTCTTTACCGCCAGCAATCCACTCAATGGCGTTATCGGTACCGATAACACGCGGCAGACGAACGGTGCCGCCGAAACCCGGGTAGATGCCCAGTTTGACTTCTGGCAGGCCGACTTTGGCGCTGCTAGCGATGACGCGGTAATCCGCAGCCAAGCACATTTCAAAACCGCCGCCCAATGCGATGCCATTGATGGCCGCAACGGTCGGAACGCCAAGATCTTCGAAATCACTGAAGATTTTGTTGGCTTCAAGGTTGCCGGCTACCAGCTCTTCGTCGGACATTTTGAAGTTGTCGACGAACTCGGTGATGTCGGCGCCGACGATGAACACGTCTTTGCCGCTGCTGACAATTACGCCTTTAACAGACGCGTCGGCCTTGATGGCGTCCACGGCCTGGCGCAGTTCGGCCAGTGTGAGACGGTTGAATTTGTTGACGGACTCACCCTTGAGGTCGAATTGCAATTCGACGATGCCACTCTCAAGAGCCTTAACCGTGATGGCTTTACCTTCGTAAATCATCAACTGATCTCCACGGTATGGAAGCTGAACGTACACGTCGGACGCCAAGCAGCGGACTGGTCCGCAGCAGGACCGTCGAGAATAGTCTCGAACAGCCTGACACACCCGCCGACGCGATATTCGGGCGGCCTATGAACCGTGCTGCGCAAAGCAAACACTTGATTCATACGCCCGTTTGATTCGGGTGCGAACACCTTCGTAGAAAAGATTGCGCTTGTCAATTGGAGCGATATTTCGTCTTACCTCGTAAGGAAATATCGACCGTGCTGTCAGGGAAAACATTCCAACTGCTCTAGCACGCGCTTACTGCGCTGTAGGGGAATGCCATCATTGTGATGCCGGTGAGCGCTAGTAAAAGCCAAACGGCGCAGGTACAGTCGTCTCAACACGCTGCCAACGCGTGACAAAAAATAAAAACAATGAAGCCCCACGGAGTAACCATGACGAGCCGTCCGCTTGCCATACTGCTGAGCCTCGTACTGACCGCCCTTCTCCCTTTAGGCGCCCACGCCGCCACCCCCGCCGCCGGAACCGACGCGCTGCTGAAGTTGCATCAGCTACGCCTGGCTGCGCAGAAAAGTCTGGGTGACTTCTACATGTACAACAGCATGGACGGCGATCAGCGCTACGCGCGCTTGATTGAAGAATCGGTACAAAACGCCAACGCGCGTCTGGCCGAGCTAACCGACCTTCCTGGCGACGCTTCCAAGGCCATGCGCGCGCAACTCGCGCAACAGCTCGGCGCGTATGAAAGCGAGTTGAAAAGCCTCACCACCGCGATGAAAACCCAAGGTTTCACCGACCTGCAGCCCGTGGCCGATCTGGCCACTCGCAATCAGCAGCTGATGGCGCTGAGCAACGAGCTGTATGGGAAAATTCAACAAGAAAGCGGCCAGATTGTGCCGCCTATGACTCAGCAGAGCCGCGAGCAAAGTTTGCTCATGCAAGCCATCGCCGTGGACTATGCTTCGCGCAGTGCCTCGGTGGGCGGCACCTTTATTGGCAGCGCCGCCGGGGATGAGCAAACCATTGACGACCTGGTCACCCAGTTCGCCGGCAAGCTGACTACGCTTGAGCAGTCGCCGCAAAACACCGCGCAAATCCGCGAATCGCTCAACGGCATCAACACCAAATGGCGCTACATCGAAAAATCGCTGAAAAATTACAACGAGAACTCTGTACCTTTCGTGGTCAGTAAGTACTCAGACAGCATTATCGATGGTTTGGAAGGAGTTTCGGCGCAGTACCTGGCCGCCAAGCTTTGACCACAGCACCCGAATTTCCGGCCTGCCTGGCCAACCCAGCCCGAATATGTTTTCGGGCTTTTTTTATCGTGCGCTCGAACCGGCGGCCCCCGCTTGCTGGAGAATCTTGGGAACACCGTTCAGGACGGGTGGCCGCAGGGTTCGCCAGCAAGCTGGCTCCTACCAGGGCGAGTGCGTCAGGCCAGCGCCTTCAACACTGCCGCTACGGGCTCGACGCCTTGCACGTCACCCGCTTCGCCCCAGCACAGGGAAATCATTTGCGTCGTTGCTTCGACTTTATAAACGTCGGCCGGCAGCGTGTGCAGATGCGGCAGCAGCGCGGCGTCGGTGCAGGGCTCACGCCATTGGTTTACCCAATTTCCCGCGCTCATTTGCCAATAACACCAGCTATCGCTCGCCCCTCGGCGGCGGGCGCGGTGGTATTGCGGGCACGGGCTGGGCGGCTCTTCGGGCAGCCAGTGCGGCCACTCCTGACGCGACAACTGCATCCCCAGCCCCTGACTGCGCGCGGCCATGCGAATGGCCATACGCCCTTGCTGACGCCGCGAGGGGCGCAGCCAGGCCAACGGGCTCAGCACAACGGCAATAAGCAGCACCACGATCCACACGGTCATACGTTAAATCTCACCATTAAAAGTGCTGCATTTAGCTAACAATCACAGCCATACTTTGATCATTCGCCTCAGGAGGAGTCACCGTCATGCCCTATCAGCACATTCTGGTTGCCTTGGATCTTTCCGAAGAATGCGACCCGGTGATGAAGCGCGCTTATGCGCTCGCCACCGCCAGCCAGGCCAAGCTGTCGCTGGTGCATATTGTCGAACCGATGGCCATGGCCTTTGGTGGCGACGTACCGATGGACCTGTCCACCTTGCAACAACAGCAATTCGAACAGGCCCGTGAGCGGCTGGACAGTTACTCCGCCAAATATCCCGAGTTGGGCACTGAAAGCCGCCACCTGGTCTACGGACAACCGCGCCAGGAAATCCACCGCCTGGCCGCCGAGCAAGGCGCTGATTTGATCGTCGTGGGCAGTCACGGCCGTCACGGCCTGGCGTTGCTACTAGGTTCCACCGCCAATGACGTACTGCACGGCGCGCCGTGTGACGTGCTGGCCGTGCGATTGAAGAAACCGGAATAAATTACTCACCGTCATTCCCGCGAAGGCGGGAATCCAGAATATCGAGGCGTACGCTCATTGCGTGTAACACCGACTATTCTGGGTCCCCGCCTACGCGGGGACGACGGTGCTGGATGTTTAGTTACTCCGGCAAATCCCCCGCACTCATCACCATCGGCCGAATCTTCTGCAACTGGGTTTCCAGCGAGTGGGTGATGCTGGTCGACATCGAAAAAAACGTCAGAAACGCCTTAAGGTTCGAGTCGCCTTCGCACACGTCGTGAATGCGCTGCCAGAACGCCTGATTGACCAGCTGTAATTGTTGGAACAGCCGCACCAAGCCCTTCAATTCCCAATCCGCATGCCGCCCTTCACGGAAGTTGAAGTACTGGCGCGACAAGTACAGCGACACCGCACGCAGAATAAATTCCTGATTATTGGCAAACGGCAAATGGTTGAACGCCATCGGCTTGAGCTTGCTCAGCACCGGGCAGGCGCTGGTCGGCATGATCAGCCCGAGCAAGGCGCGCAAGCCCTCCTCCAGGCCGACTTGCTTGCTGTATTCGCGCTCCGGTGTGCGCACCCAGAAATGCGCTTTCTGGAACGCCGGCAAGCCTTGGAAATCCTCGATGACCCGATGCAAATCCACCGCCGCCGGGCAGTGGCTGTACTGCTCACGCTTGAGCGGGCAGTTGC
The DNA here is from genome assembly GCF_979258585.1 of Pseudomonas sp. AC136. Classification (NCBI taxonomy): domain Bacteria; kingdom Pseudomonadati; phylum Pseudomonadota; class Gammaproteobacteria; order Pseudomonadales; family Pseudomonadaceae; genus Pseudomonas; species Pseudomonas sp. AC136. The sequence continues at coordinate 184,862 of NZ_OZ409865.1, read as the reverse complement.
TGCACTGGTGATACTCAAGCCGCGTCCAGGCCGGCGCCTGAAGCGCGCGCTCTTGGTCGTACTCGCGGTTGAGTTCGATGCGATAGCCAAACTCGTGACTATCGTCGAGGGAAATCCGGTACTCGATGGCCATTCAGGTCTCCGACAAACAGATCAGGCGTCCAGCTCTGCCCAGCGCTCAACAAGCGCGTCCAGTTCTTGCTGCAGGGTTTCCAGGCTGGCCAGCACTGCTGCGGTTTCGGCAGCAGGGCGTTGGTAAAAGGTCGGCCCGGCAATTTCTTCATTAACCTGCGCGATCTTGGCTTCCTGCGCGTCAATCAGACCCGGCAGGCTTTCCAGCTCGCGTTGCAGCTTGTAGCTCAATTTCTTTTTCGCAGGCTCTTGTGCCGGTGCGGCAGCCGGCGCAGCAGCGCTAGGCGCGGGCGCCGTGGTTTCCGGTTTGCCCGACTTGCTCTCGCCCACGCCGAGCAAGCGTGGCGATCCGCCTTGGCGCAGCCAGTCCTGATAACCGCCCACGTATTCGCGCACCTTGCCTTCGCCTTCGAACACCAGCGTGCTGGTGACCACGTTGTCGAGGAATGCCCGGTCGTGGCTAACCATCAACACGGTGCCGGCGAAGTTGGACAGCACTTCCTCCAGCAGTTCGAGGGTTTCTACGTCGAGGTCGTTGGTCGGTTCGTCCAGCACCAGCAGGTTCGCCGGTTTGCTAAACAGCTTAGCCAGCAACAGACGCGCACGCTCACCGCCGGACAACGCTTTCACCGGCGTTCGGGCGCGCTGCGGGCTGAACAGGAAATCGCCGAGGTAGCTGAGCACATGGCGGTTCTGGCCGTCGATTTCGATAAAGTCGCGGCCTTCAGCCACGTTATCAATCACGGTTTTTTCCAAGTCCAACTGATGGCGCAACTGGTCGAAGTACGCCACCTCCAAACGAGTGCCCACTTCCACTTTGCCCTGGGTCGGTTGCAGGTCATCCAGCATCAGCTTGAGCAAGGTGGTCTTGCCGGTGCCGTTGGCCCCGAGCAGGCCGATACGGTCTTGACGCTGAAGCACCATGGAAAAGTCCTTGATCAACATCGGACCGCCGGCGTGGGCGAAGCTGACGTTGTCCAGCACCATCACTTGCTTGCCGGACTTCTCCGACGTATCCAGCTGGATATTCGCTTTGCCGGTGCGCTCGCGGCGTTCGCTGCGTTCTACGCGCAACGCTTTCAGCGCACGTACGCGGCCTTCGTTACGGGTGCGGCGGGCTTTGATGCCCTGGCGAATCCACACTTCTTCCTGGGCCAGACGCTTATCGAACAAGGCGTTGGCGGTTTCTTCGGCCGCCAGTTGCTGTTCTTTGTGCTCCAGGAAGCTGGCGTAGTCGCCGTTCCAGTCGATCAGGCCGCCACGGTCGAGCTCGAGAATGCGCGTCGCCAGGTTTTGCAGGAAGGAACGGTCGTGGGTGATAAACAGCACAGCGCCCTGGAAGTCTTTGAGGGCGTCTTCCAACCAGGCGATGGCGCCGATGTCCAGGTGGTTAGTCGGTTCATCGAGCAGCAGCAAGTCCGGCTCGGACACCAGCGCCTGCGCCAGCAGCACGCGGCGACGCCAGCCGCCGGACAGTTCGGCCAAGGTTTTGTCAGCCGGCAATTGCAGGCGGCTCAAGGTGCTGTCGACCAATTGCTGCAAGCGCCAGCCATCTTTGGCTTCGAGTTCTTGCTGCACGTGCATGAGCTTGTTGAGGTCTTCGTCGGTGACGATGTTCATGCTCAGGTGATGGTATTCGGCGAGCAGCGCGCCAACGCCATCTAGGCCCTCGGCCACCACGTCGAACACGGTACGGCCATCGGCTACCGGCAGTTCCTGCGGCAGCTCGCCGATTTTCAGACCGGGGGCGCGCCATACGCTGCCGTCGTCTGGCACACGGTCGCCTTTGACGATACGCAACAGGCTGGATTTACCGGTGCCGTTGCGACCAATGATGCACACCCGCTCGCCTCGGGCGATCTGCCAGGAAATCTTGTCCAGCAGCGGCATTGCGCCATAGGCCAGGGAAACATCAGTGAACTTGAGCAGCATGGTCGCCTCGAGGGAATAGCTGCGGCCGTGGCGCGATGCACGACAGCCGCTGGAAATCTCTTCGCCACACGCTTTTCGCGTTGGCAAAACTGGGCGCGCATTCTACCGAGTTGCGCCCCTGGCCGGGTGGCATTTTTTTGCGCAAGCGGTCTCTGTGGGAGCGGCTTCAGCCGCGATTGCTGCAAACGCCTTGGGAAAAGCATCGCGACTGAAGTCGCTCCCACAAAACCTCCCGACAGGCTCATGGTGCTTTCGCTTTCTCGACCGCCCGGCAAAAGGCTAAGCTACCCAACTTGAGCGCCCAGTCATCGGCGCGCCTTTCAGAATTTTCAGCTCGGAAGTGTCATGCGCGGTCGTCTGCTCTGCCTGTTTTCCTGCCTGCTTCTCTCCTCGGTCACCCTCACCGCCTCTGCGGCCACCAGCCTGGCGCAGCAGCGCTTGTTTTATGACGAGGCCAAACGCGCGCTCGCCAAAGGCGACAGCGGCCCGTATCGGATGTACGCCAACGCCCTGTCCGACTATCCGCTTGAGCCATACCTGGCCTACGACGAATTGACCGCCCGGCTGAAAAGCGCCAGCAATGCCGAGATCGAGAAATTTCTGGCCGAGCATGGCGACCTGCCGCAAGCCAACTGGATGAAACTGCGCTGGTTGCGCTGGCTGGCGGAGCGTGGCGACTGGAAGCCGTTCGTTAAGTACTACGACCCGAAAATGAACTTCACCGAACTGGACTGCCTCAACGGCCAGTACCAGCTCATCCATGGCCTGACCGCCGAAGGCTACGCCAGCGCGGAGAAACTCTGGCTGGTGGGCAAGTCGCAGCCCGACGCCTGCGAGCCGCTGTTCAACATGTGGGCCAACGCCGGCCAGCTCACCGAAACCATGCGTTGGAAACGCCTCAAGCTCGCCGTGCAAGCCCGTAATTACAGCCTGGCCACCCACCTGACCCAGACGCTGACCACGCTTGCACCCCAGGGCAAACTGATGATCGACGTGGCGCAAAAGCCGACCATGCTGACCCAGACTGGCCGCTTCGCCCCGCCCAGCCAGACCATGGCCGATGTGGTCAGCATTGGCCTGCGCCGTTTGGCCAAGCAAGAGCCGGAAAAAGCCATCAGCCTGCTTAACGATTACGCCCAGCGCTTGCCGTTTTCGATGGAAGAAAAAGTGGCCATCGCCCGCGAAATCGGCCTGAGCCTAGCGAAAAACTTCGACGATCGCGCCCTGCCGATCATGACCCAATACGACCCGGAGCTGCGCGACAACACCGTCACTGAATGGCGCGCGCGGCTGCTGCTGCGCCTGGGCCGTTGGGGCGAAGCGAACCAGCTGATTCGTCGTATGCCGGCCGACTTGGCAAACACCAACCGCTGGCGCTACTGGCAGGCGCGTAGCCAGCAACTGGCCGAGCCAAACAATCCCGGCGCGCTGGTGCTTTACCAACCGGTGTCGAAAGAACGCGACTTCTACGGCTTTATGGCCGCCGATCAGTTGAAAACGCCGTACCAGTTGACCAACAAGCCGCTGCTGCTTGATCCGAAGCTCGTGCAAAAAGTGCGCAACACACCGGGCATTCGCCGTGCGCTGGAATTTCATGATCGCGGCCAGATCGTCGACGGGCGCCGCGAGTGGTACCACGTCAGCCGCTTGTTCAGCCGCGACGAGTTGGTGGCGCAAGCGCGTTTGGCCTATCAGAAACAGTGGTACTTCCCGGCCATTCGCACCATCAGCCAGGCGCAGTACTGGGACGACCTGGACGTGCGATTCCCCATGGCGCACCGCAATACGTTGGTGCGCGAGGCCAAAGTGCGCGGCCTGCACTCGAGTTGGGTATTTGCGATTACGCGCCAGGAAAGCGCGTTTATGGACGACGCCCGTTCCGGCGTGGGCGCCAGCGGGCTGATGCAACTGATGCCGGCCACGGCCAAAGAAACCGCGCGCAAATTCAGCATCCCGTTTGCCCCGCAGCAATTGCTGGATCCGGACAAAAACGTGCAACTGGGCGCGGCGTACCTGAGTCAGGTACATGGCCAATTCAACGGCAACCGCGTCCTCGCCTCTGCCGCTTACAACGCCGGTCCCGGGCGCGTGCGCCAATGGCTGAAAGGCTCGAACCACTTGGCGTATGACGTGTGGGTGGAAACCATCCCGTTCGACGAGACACGCCAGTACGTGCAAAACGTGCTGTCGTACGCCGTGATCTACGGCTTCAAACTCAACGCGCCACAGCCGCTAGTGGACTGGCATGAGCGGTTCTTCGACGATCAATAAATCGGCGCGCCTGTAGGAGCGGCTTCAGCCGCGATGCTCTTTCAATCAAAAGCATCGCGGCTAAAGCCGCTCCTACACTCCAACACCACGCCGTCATCCCCGCGCAGGCGGGGATCCAGAATCTCGAAGGCAACCAACCAACCCGAGCGAAGCGCCGCGGGCTACTCCAACACCTCTACATCCATCCCCACCGCAATCTCCCCTGCCCCTTCATTAATCAGGTTTTGCCCGAAATACACTTCGCCTTCGCGCTCGCGGTAGGTTTTCAGGGTGGTGAGTGGCTCGCGGTCCGGGCTGCGTTGGCCGGTTTGCGGGTCGATGGTGGTCATGATGCAGCGGGTGCAGCCTTTAACCACGCGGAACTCTGTGGTGCCGATGCGGATGCGTTTCCAAGTGTCTTCGGCATAGGGCTCGCTGCCTTCCACCACCAGATTGGTGCGAAAGCGCAGCATCTCCAGCGGACGGCCGACACGGGCAGACAAATCGTCCAACGAAGCCTGACCAATCAGCAGCAATGGAAAGCCATCGGGAAAACCCACTTTCTCCGTTGGCCCGAGACTGCCCGGAATATCCCGCGCGCGTTCCACTGGCACATGCACCAGGCGGCAGGCTTTGCCGAGAAAGCGACTGAGCCAATCCGCCGCTTCGTCGCCGGCATCCGGCACCACCATGTTGTCGCTCCAGATAAACGCGCCGCGCACATCAGCATCCGGGTCGGGCACCGGCACATCCAGCGCGGGGAAACCTTCGGCGTTCAGCGTCAGGCCGCCTTCGGCGTTCCATAACGCTGAGAGCTGCGACATATGCGCCATCGCCCGCTGCGTGAAAAACCGCCCATTGCTGGCATCCACCAACATCCAACGGCGGTCGCCGACCATGCCGATGCTATCGATCTGCGCGCGCGGCAAGCTTTCGCCAATGGCGGATTTCAACGGAAAGCGGTAGAGCGCGGAGAGACGCATGACGAGGTCCTGAAAGAAGGCACAGGCGACCGTTATACGGAATGGGTGGGGTGGCGCTCAAGGGGCAAAAAGCATCGCGGCTGAAGCCGCTCCTACAAACAGCTCGGTCACTGTGGGAGCGGCTTCAGCCGCGATTGGCCACGCCTGGAAGCAAATCGTTACTCGTCGAGCATCAAGCGCTCGCGAATGACGTCCACCAACTTGTCCGGCTGAAACTTGGACAGGAAGTTATCGCAGCCCACTTTCTTCACCATCGCTTCGTTAAAGCTGCCCGACAGCGAGGTATGCAGCACCACGTACAGATCTTTCAGGCGCGGGTCGCTGCGGATTTCGGTGGTGAGGCGGTAGCCGTCCATTTCCGGCATTTCGGCGTCGGTGAAGATCATCAGCAGCTTGTCGGTCATCACGTGACCTTCGTCGGCCCACTTTTTCAGCTGATTAAGACCTTTCAGCCCGTCGGTGGCCACATGCAGTTTGAGGCCGAGCTGGGACAAGGTATCGCGCAGTTGCGCCAGGGCGACGCTGGAGTCATCGACCAGCAGCACTTCGCGGCCACGGGCTTTTTCCAGCACCGGGTCGGTGAGGCGGTCGCCGGTAATGGTGGCGTTGTACGGCACGATTTCGGCCAGCACTTTTTCCACGTCGATGATTTCCACCAACTGCTCTTCCACTTTCGTGATGGCCGTCAGGTAGTGCTGGCGGCCGGCGCCACCGGGCGGCGGCAGGATGGAATCCCAATTGAGGTTGAGAATGCGGTCAACGCCGCCGACCAGGAACGCCTGAACCGAGCGGTTGTATTCGGTAACGATGATGGTGCTGCGCTCATCCGGCACGATGGGGCGCATGCCGATGGCTTGGGACAGGTCGATGACTGGAAGCGTCTGGCCACGCAGGCTGACGACGCCGCACACGAACGGATGGCGGTGCGGCATCAGGGTCAGTTTTGGCATTTGCAAAACTTCCTGCACCTTGAACACGTTGATGGCGAAAAGCTGCCGGCCTGCCAGGCGGAACATCAGAATTTCCAGGCGGTTCTCACCCACTAGCTGGGTGCGTTGGTCCACTGAGTCGAGAATGCCGGCCATGCTGTGCTCCTGTTGTGTCTGTCGAGTCTAGCTGTTGCTTGCAACCTTATCGGCTGCATGTGACACAACTGAAATGTGTCCGCGCCAAAGGGTGCCATCATGCCGTGCCATCACTGCAAGCACCAGCACAGCGCCGAGTCTGCGCTGCCTTGGCGGGCGCGTCCACGACCTCTAATCAGGGTAGCAGTGCCTGGCCCAATAGCGGCGAACCAGGCGGCAGGTGCACGCGCAACGCCGCCGGCCGGGCATTGAAGCGCAGCGCGCGGCTTTCCAGCGGTTCGCCATCCAGATTGAGGTCGAGCCCTTCCGGCGCCTCGATTTCAACCCAGGGCAGGCGCGCATTGATCGACACACTCTCCAGCCCAAGAATGCCGCCCGACAACAGCGTGCCCAACGTACCGACAACATCCTGTGGCGCCGGCACGATGCAGATATCCAGCAGCCCATCGTTCACGCATGCCTGCGGGCAGAGCATATGGCCGCCGCCGGCCTGGCGACCGTTGCCGATGCCCAGGGCCAGAAAGTCGCCTTCCCAGGAAAAGTCCGGGCCTTTGAAGCGCCCGAACGCGGCGTGCACATCCGAGAACCGCGTCAGCCCGGTGAGCAAATACGCCGCCCCGCCCAATACGCGCTTGAGTTCTTCCGGCGTATTCGCGGTGATTTTCGAACCGAAGCCGCCCGTGGCCATGTTCAGGAATAGCTGCCCGTCGACCTCGCCCATATCAATGGGCAGCGCCTCCTCATCCAGCAGTGCCAGCGCTTCGAGCGGCAAAAGCGGCACGCCAGCGGCGCGGGCGAAATCATTGGCGGTGCCCAGCGGCATCAGCGCCAGGCTGGCATCGCTGTCGGCCAGGGCCATGGCTTCGGCCACGTCGCGCAGGGTGCCGTCGCCGCCGCCCGCGATGATCGTTGGATAACCGGCGGCCAGCGCCTCGCCGACCAGACGCTGGGCGTCACCGCCCTCCCACGTCACGCGTACGGCCAAGTCCCAGCCGGCATCGCGCTGGGCTTGTACGGCGGCGCGCACGTCTTCGTTGAGGGCTTGTTTGCCATGCAGAATCAGTAAGGCTTTGCGCTCGTTCATCAATTAATCCTTTAGTGGCCCGCCAGGCCACCCAGACGTGACGACGTCGCTGTGACACGCCTAGGACGGGTAGCCGGTGATGCTGCGAATGCTTTGGTACAACGGTTTGAGTTGCTTATACATCCGTTGGTACACCTCGCGGTACAAGCGTTCATAGATTCGTTGCGCCGACGGGTTGGGCTCGAACACGCGACCCACGCGGGTCATGGCAGCGATGGCGGTGGGAAAGTCCGAATGCAGGCCCAACCCCACGGCGCAATCGATGGCCGCGCCCAGCCCCGAGGTTTCGTAAACGTGCGGGCGCTCGGCGGGCAGGCCGAAAATATCTGCCGTCAGCTGCATGGCCGCATCGCTTTGCGAACCGCCGCCCGATACGCGCAGACGGGTGATTTTGCTGCCCGAGCGTTTCTCGATCTGTTCCTTTCCCTGGCGCAGCGCATACGCCAGCCCTTCGAGAATGGCGCGGTAAATATGCGCGCGGGTGTGCACGTCGCCGAAACCGATGATCGAGCCCTTGGCCTCCAGCCCCGGCTCGCGGATGCCGGGCGTCCAGTACGGCTGCAACATCAGGCCCATGGAGCCGGCCGGCACGCTGTTCACCAGTTCGTCGAACAACGCCTCGGGCTCGACGCCCAGCTCTTTGGCGCGCTGCATCTCGCGCAGGCCGAACTCTTGCTTGAACCAGCTGACCATCCAGAAGCCGCGATAAATCATCACCTCGGTATTGAAGTGATCGGGAATCGCTGCCGGAAACGGCGGAATCAACGGCACCGTTTCCAGGTAAGTGCGCCGCGTGGTGTTGATGGTCGCCGTGGTGCCATACGACAAACACGCCGTACTCGGCTCCACCCCGCCCGCCCCCAGCACCTCACAGGCTTTATCGGCGCCAGCGGCAATCAGCGGCAGGCCTTCGGGAATGCCGGTATGGCGGCTGGCCTCGGCACTGATCACGCCCAGGCGCTCGCCCGGTTTCACCAATTCCGGCAATTGCTGCTCGCGCACCGGCATCGCCTGCCATTTCCAATCACGGCGCCCGGCCCACTTCAGGCGCTTGTAATCGAACGGCAGGTAACCCACGCAGCACGCCACCGAATCAACGAACTTCCCGCACAAACGGTGGGTAAGGAAACCGGAGAGCAGCAGCACTTTGTCGGTTTTGGCCCACAGGGCCGGCTCCTGTTGCGCCAACCAGTTCACCTCGGCCTGGGCGCGGAAGTAATCAACGGTGGCCTCTTCGCGAATCAGCTTGAACAGCCAGCCCCACGGCCCCTTGATTGCGCCGCGAACCTCGGCGCGGCGCTGGTCGAGCCAGAGAATAGCCGGACGCAACGGCGTGCCTGCGGCGTCGACGGTAATGATGGTGCCGCGCTGGGTGGTCAGCGACACGCCTTTGATCTGGCTTTTATCGATGTCCACTTGCTGCCACAACAGCCGACACGCTTCGCCCAGGCTGTGCCAGTAATACTCGGGATCTTGCTCGGCCCAGCCGGGTTGCGTGGAGTAATACGCCTGCAAATCTACCTTGCCCTTGCCGAGCAGATTGCCCTGCAAATCAAACAGCAAGGCGCGCACGCTCTGGGTGCCGTTATCGATGGCCAGCAGGTAACTTTTTTCGCTCATGGCTCGGGCCTTTATTGTTCTTTTGCCGGCAGGCTGTAGCAGCGCTGCCATAGGCTCAGGTACTGCTGTTGTTCCTGCTGCCAGCGCTCATCGCTCCAGCCGAGGCGCCCCTGGCAGACCTGCTGAATGCGCGGTAAAAACGCGGCGCCGCCGTTGGCCAGCAGCAAACCCAGCCGCGTGCGGCGCAGGAGCAAGTCATCCAGGTGCAGCACCAACTCGTGTTCCGCCGCGAAAGCCAATTCGGCCCACAACGTGTCGGTGGCGCCGACGCTTTCAACCCCGAGCTGTTCCAGCAGCGCCTGCAACAACGGCAACTGGCAACCGTAGCGACCCGCCAGGCGCCGCTGTTGCATAGCGCCCAACCCGGCCAGCATCACGCTCGGCATCGGCCGAAACACGGCGCTGCCGTTATCGCTGACGGTTTTGCCCAGCATCGGCGCGCAAGCGTTGAGCACTTCCAAAGCCAGTAAGCGAAAGGTGGTGAGCTTGCCGCCGGCCAGCGTCACGGCGCCGGGTTCGGTCCACAGCACATGCTCGCGTTTTTCATCCGACGGTTTCAGGCTGCCCGCGCCGCTGGTAACCACCGGCCGCACGCCGGCCCACGTCGACAGCACGTCAGCTGCGCCAATGTTGGCCTGGAGAAACTGCTGCTCGCAGGCGCTGAGCAGGTAGTCCACTTCGACTTGGCTAATGCGGGCTTCCTGGTCGATGTCGTCGGCGTGGTCGAGGTCGGTGGTGCCAATGACCGTGGCGCCTTCCCACGGAAAGACAAACACCGGCCGCCGATCACTGGCATGCATAAAGCTGAACGCGTGAGCCACCGGCAAGCGCCAGGCCGGCACCAGCAAGTGACTGCCGCGCAGCGGGCGGATGTGCTCGTCGGTGTGCGTGCTGCGCAAACGGTCGGCCCAGGCGCCCGTGGCCTGCGCCACCATCCCGGCCTTGAAGTGATAGCGCTGACCGCTTTCGCTGTCTTCAGCCGTAAGGCCCACCACACGGCCGTCAGCGCGGTTCAGCTCCACCACCTTCAGGCCATTGAGCGCTTCGGCGCCGTCGGCCCGCGCTTCGCCAAGCACGCGCATCACCAGGCGGGCGTCGTCGGTGACGGCATCGTAAAACCGTGTGCCGCCTTGCAGTGCGTCGTCCTTCAAACCCGGCGCCAGGTAGCTCAGCTCGGCTTTGCTAAAAAACTGATGGTTACGTTTGCCCGCCAGCGCGTCGTACACCCGCAGCAAGCCACCGAACACCTTCGGGCCGGGAAATTGGCCGTGGTAATGGGGCATCACAAAGCTAAGCGGCTCGACCAACCCTGGCGCCTCGCCCAGCAACCGTTGGCGCTCGTGCACGGAGTCGCGGGTCAGCTTGAACTGGCCTTTGGCGATATACCGCAGTCCGCCGTGGACCATCTTCGACGAACGACTGGACGTGCCCCAGGCAAAGTCGCGCTGCTCAATCAGCAGGCAACGCCAACCGCGCCGCGCCGCCTCGCGCAAAATGCCAGCGCCACTGATGCCGCCGCCGACCACAATCACATCCCACTCGCGCGCAGCCAGCTCCGCCAGCGCCGAGGCACGCCAGGCGGCGTTCCACTGGGGGGCGGTCATTTCAGCAACACACCTGGATTAAGGCGTTGGTCCGGATCGAAATGATCAGCCATGGCCTGCAGCGCGGCGATGCCCAGCTCGCCCTTCTCCACCGGCAAGTACGGCGCATGGTCGCGGCCAACGCCGTGTTGATGGCTGATGGTGCCGCGGTTATTCACCACGGTGCTACTGGCCAGATGCTTGAGCTTCTGCCAGCGCGCGTGGGTGGTGGCGTAGTCGGTACCGGGGCGAAACACGTACGTGGTGTAGATGCTCGAGCCTTCGCCGTACACGTGGGACAAGTGAGTGAACACATGCACCTGCTCGCCTTCGTCCGTCAGACCGCCGCGCAGGCTGGCTTCGATTCTGTTCAGCAGGCTGTCCACATTGGCCCAGTCGGTGGCCGTTTCCAGCGTGTCTACCGCATACCCGGCCTGCCACAACCCCTCACGCAGGTACGGGAAACGAAAGCGCCCCTCTGCCCATTTCTTCCCAAGCAAGGTGCCGGTGAACACGCCACCGAAACCCTTCAGCAGTTTTTTCGCCTGCTTCAACGACAGCGCGTTCTGCGCGCGATTGCCGGTGACACCAAAGGTCAGCATGCACTTGCCGTCGCGCGCGCCGCGCAGGGCCAGGTATTTCTCCAGCCAGGCGATCTGCTCGGGGTGGCCGGCCAGGGCCAGTTGGGTTTTGGTTTCGATGGCATTGGACAAACGCAGCATCGACAGCGGCACCCGCGCCTGCCCCAAGGTGCGAATCGCCTCCAGCGCCTGCGGCCACGAAGGTAAAAATACGGAATAGAATTTCTCGTCGACCGCCAGCTTGGTGACCCGCACCTGCACCGAGGAAATCACGCCAAATCGTCCTTCGGACCCGAGCACCAATTCGCGCAGATCCGGGCCGGCGGCCGAGGCTGGAAATGTAGGAATCTGCAAGGTGCCAGCAAAGGTCTCCATCGTTCCGCCGGCGAACAGCTGCTCTATGCGCCCATAGCGCAACGACTGCTGGCCACTGGAACGGCTGGCCACCCAACCGCCGAGGGTCGAGAGCTCCCACGACTGCGGAAAATGGCCGAGCGTGTAGCCGCGAGCGCGCAACTGGCTTTCCACCTGCGGGCCATTGGCGCCGGGGCCGAAAGTGGCGATCAGGCTCTGCTCGTCGAGCTCCAGCAGGCGACTCATGCGCTCCAGCGACAGGGTGAGCACCGGCTTGTCGCCGGCTTGCGGATTGATATGCCCCGCCACCGAGGTGCCGCCGCCGTAGGGGATAACCAGCACGTCTTGGGCCGCAGCCCAGGCGAGCAGCTCGCGAATTTGCGCGGGGGTTTCCGGGAAGGCGACGCCATCGGGAAACACCTCGAAGCGCCCTTCGCGCATCGCCAGCCAGTCCGGCAGGCTTTGGCCACGGGCGTGACGCACGCGGGTTTCAGCATCGGTGCTCACCAACGGGTGAATGGCCAGGCGCGAGACCGGCACCTGGGCCAGCACGTGGGCCAGAGTGGCATCCGGCAATGGCTGACCGGGGCCGATCAACTCAGCCAGAAACGCGCCGCCATGTGCCGGCAACTCCACCACCGTGGCCTCGTCACCCCAACCGTTCCAACGCCGCATTGCTGTCTCCTTGTGCCAGTTTCGGACGTGCTCTATGGGTACGTATACTAGCGAGCCGCTTGGGAAGGTCACTGTCGAAACAAGACAGCCAAAGTGGCCAATCAAGACAGTCCACCCAGAACAAGAAAAACGCCATGCAAGCACTTGGCTACACCTCCGTTCCCGCCCTGCTCAAATACCTGCGCCACGCCGAGCACCTGGGCGTAGACACGGCCGCTGCGCTCGCCGCTGCCGGCCTCACCGCCAGCGACCTCGACGACAACAGCCGGCGTCTGCCCAGCGAAGCCCACGAAAAACTCCTAGCGCATTTGCTGCGCGAATCCGGCGACCCGCTGTTCGGGCTGCATGCCGGGCACTTTACTCAGCCGGGGTCGTGGAGCGTGCTGGGCTACATCACCATGAACTGCGCGACGCTGGGCGAGGCCATGAGCCGCATCGTGCCGTACGAAAAATTGGTGGGCGACATGGGCGTCAGCCGCCTGGAACCGGCGGGCGACCACTTGCGACTGATTTGGAGTTGTCGGCACCAGCCGGCCGATATTCGCCGGCATATGGTCGAAAACGTGCTGACGTCCTGGCTGCTTTACGCGCGCTGGATCGCCGACATGGACCGCTCGCCCCAGGCGGTATGGTTCGAGCATCCGCAGCCGCCAGGTACCGAGCTTGCCGAGTACGAACGCGTGTTCGGTTGCCCGGTGCACTTCGAACAGCCGGTTAATGCGCTGCTGGTGCCGATGGAGTACCTCCACGTGCCGCTGCGCCAGGCCGATGCCAACTTGCTGCGCACCTTGGAAGAACACGCCCTGACCCTGATGGCCGGGCTGGACGAAGGCGAGCCGCTACCGCTACGGGTGAAAAACGCCCTGCGTTTGCTGCTCAAGGATGGGCTACCGCGTAAAGAACGGGTGGCGGAAAAATTCGACATGACCGTGCGCACCCTGCAACGGCATTTGCAATTGGCGGGCACCAGCTATCAAGAGATTCTCGACCAGTTGCGACAGGAACTGGCTGAGCACTACCTGACGCGCAGTACGTTGCCGGTGCAGGACATTGCGTATTACCTGGGGTTTACCGAATCGCGGTCGTTTCACCGCAGCTTTAAAGGCTGGACGGGGATTACGCCGGGGGAGTATCGGGAGCGGCATCGTAAGGGGGGGTAGGTGTTGGGTTGGACGAGGTGTGCGTCTGCTCGATGGGGTTTCGGATTGGCTCAGTTGCTTCGCCTGGCTTGAGATTCTGGATTCCGAATTGTCGGACCACCGCCTGCGCGGGAATGACGGAGGATTTTCCAGACACCACCGTCATTCCCGCGAAAGCGGGAATCCAGAGTTTCTGAGCGGAGTTCGGTTCCGGGTTCGCCACATTTCCCGCGTCGGAATAGATCACCAAGCGCCTCGATTGCTTTACCCGGCGAGAGATTCTGGATTCCCGCCTGCGCGGGAATGACAGTGATGGATGAAAAACCTCCGTCATCCCCGCGTAGGCGGTGGTCCGACAATTCGGGATCCAGAGTTTCGGAGCGGAGTGCAGTGCTGGATTCGCCACCTTTCCCGCATCGGATTGGATGGCCGATCGCTTCGGTTGGTTTGTTCGGCGAGAGATTCTGGATTCCCGCCTGCGCGGGAATGACAGTGATGGATGAAAAACCTCCGTCATCCCCGCGTAGGCGGTGGTCCGACAATTCGGGATCCAGAGTTTCGGAGCGGAGTGCAGTGCTGGATTCGCCACCTTTCCCGCAACGGAATGGATGGCCGATCGCCTCGATTGCTTTGCCCGGCGGAAGACTCTGGATCCCGAATCGTCGGACCGCCGCATTCGCGAGGATGACGGTGATAGATGAAAAAACCTCCGTCATCCCCACGCCTCTAATTCAACACTTCACTCAACGGAATAAAATTCACGCTATCCCCTTCCCCCAACGTCTGCCCTTCTGGCACTTCCACCAGCCCTTCAGCCCACGCCGCACTGCGCAGCACGCCCGAGCTTTGGTTGCTGTAAAGCACCGCCCTGCCGTCTTCAATCCGCGCCCGCAAATATTCGCGGCGCTCGCTGGCAGTACGCCAGACAAACCCGGCCGGCACCGGAAACCGCAGCGGTGTGACTTCGCTCACGCCCATACGCCGCAGCAAATACGGCCGCGCCAGCAGCGCAAAGGTCACCAGCGTAGACGCCGGATTACCCGGCAGACCAATCACCGGCACGCCACGGAAATGGCCAAACGTCAGCGGCTTGCCCGGTTTAATCGCCAATTTCCACAGCGTCAGTTCGCCTTCTTCGCGCAGGGCATGGCCGAGGAAATCCGCCTCGCCCACTGACACGCCACCGGTGGAGAGAATCAGGTCCACCCGGTCAAAACCGCCGAGGCGCTCGCGGGTTTGCTCGAGGTTGTCCGGCAAAATGCCGCCGTCCACGACCTCGCAACCCACCTGCCGTAACCATTGGCAAAGCAACGTGCGGTTGCTGTTGTAGATTTGCCCAGGGCCAAGGGGCTGGCCGGGCTCGATCAGTTCATCGCCGGTCGACAACACGGCCACACGAGGACGGCGAACCACGCTGAGTTCCGCCACGCCAAGGGTGGCGCACAGGCCGAGTTTGATCGCGTTCAAACGCGTGCCAGCGACTAGAACCGTCTCGCCGACCCGCGTTTCCTGGCCTTGCGGGCGAATGTTCTGGCCGACTTTCAGTGGCTCGGTAAAACGCACGCGGCCGTCTTCCAGCACCTCGGTGTTTTCCTGCATTTCCACCACATCGGCACCCGCGGGAACCGGTGCGCCGGTGAAAATCCGCGCGCAGGTTTCGAGCTGCAGCGGTTGCGGCGCCTGGCCGGCGAAAATGCGTTGGCTCACGGGCAATGGCTCGCCCTGCCAATCACCCACGCGCAGGGCGTAACCGTCCATAGCGCTGTTGGGCCAGGGCGGTAGATCCAGGGTGGCGATCAACGGTTCGGCCAACACCCGACCGTGAGCGTCTGCTAGCACCACGCGCTCGGTTTCGGCGATGGGCGTGGTTTCGGCCAGCGTCAGCAAGCGCTCCAGGGCCTGCTCGACCGGCAGCAGCGCGCTGCGTTTGCCCTCACTCATCCGCGCGTCTCGCAGGGCGCGGCTTGCTTGAGGTGCGGCACGAAATTGCATGGGCGGTGACGGTTATCCAACTGTTCGGCGAGGATGCCGTCCCAGCCGGTGCGGCAGGCGTTGGTCGAGCCCGGCAGGCAGCAAACCAACGTGCCGTTGGCAAGCCCGGCGAGGGCGCGGGATTGAATGGTGGAGGTGCCGATATCCGGCACGGATATCTGGCGGAACAGCTCGCCAAAACCATCGACTTGTTTGTCCAGCAAACACGCCACCGCTTCCGGCGTGCTGTCGCGACCGGTGAAGCCGGTGCCGCCGGTGATGAGCACGACTTGCACCGTGTCTTCGGCAATCCAGGTGGCGACCTGGGCGCGAATTTTATAGAGGTCGTCTTTCAGCAGCACGCGGGCGGCGAGGTTATGGCCAGCAGCGGTGAGGCGGTCGACAAACAGTTGACCCGAGGTGTCGGTTTCCAGCGAGCGGGTGTCGCTGACGGTGAGAACGGCGATATTCAGGGGCACAAAGGGTGCATCAGCCTTGGTGTTCATAGGCTCAAATCCGGTTGTGGGGGAGGCAGGTCGGTGTTTATATCACAGCCCTCGCCTCTCTCGCGCCGGAAGCCTGCATGACCGATTTGCCGACCCTGCCCGCCTGTTCCGTTCTGCTGTTAGCCGGTGGCCGTGGCCAGCGCATGGGCGGCCAAGACAAGGGCCTGGTGCACTGGCGCAACCAGCCATTGATCGCCCATTTGCACGCCCTCACCCGGCCGCTCACGGACGACCTGATTATTTCCTGCAACCGCAACCACGCTTCCTACGCGCCTTATGCCGATGGGCTGGTGAGTGACGACAACGCTGATTTCTGCGGCCCGCTGGCCGGCATCCGTGCGGGTTTGGCGGTGGCGAAACACGATTGGTTGTTGGTGTTGCCATGCGATGCGCCGCTGATTGATTTGGCGCTGATCGAAGCCATGCGTGCCGCCGCGCATCAGCAACAAAAGCCGCTGATGCTGCGTCGCGGCGCGCAATGGGAACCGCTGTTCAGCGTGGTGCCCACCTCCATCGCCGCTGGTGTTGACCAGGCCTGGCAAGCCGGCAAGCGCAGTCCCCGGCAGGCGTTTGAATTGCAGGGCGCGGTGTATTTGGATTTGGCGGAAGACGATGGGCGTTTGGCGAATTTGAATACGCCGGAGTTGCTGGCCCACACAGAACGCCAGGCAAGTTCCGGACACTCGTAGGAGCGAGCTTGCTCGCGAAGCGTGTGATCGTGAACAGCTTCGCGAGCAAGCTCGCTCCTACGGAACCTGCGCAGGTCACAGCGATTACTGGAAAGGTGTTCTCTTGGAAAACCGAGTAAAGGCCATCGCGACTAAAGTCGCTCCCACAACTTGGCCTGCGCTACTGAACTTGGCCGCTTCGCTTGCGTCTCATGCTTCGTGAAAAAAGCTGAACCACCTGCGCAGACGTCGGTCTGCGCGCATCGGAGAATAACTATGAATCAGCGGATCATCCCCGCCTTTGTTTTAGCCGCTGGCCTTGTTGCCCTTGCCGGCTGTTCGTCGCCGTCAGTGATCACCTTGAACGACGGTCGCGAGATTCAAACCGTTGACCAACCCGAGTACGACAGCGACTCCGGGTTCTATGAATTCGAGCAACTGGACGGCAAGCGCACCAAGGTCAACAAAGACCAAGTGCGCACGGTGAAAGAACTCTAAGGCTGCGCCCAGCCGACTAAAAGGGGCTAGCGCGGCCAAGAAAAATTTCCGCCTAACCCCTTGTGCACTAAAACTTTTTCAGTAAAATCTGGCCTCATTCGGAGTGTAGCGCAGCTTGGTAGCGCGTCTCGTTCGGGACGAGAAGGTCGCAGGTTCGAATCCTGTCTCTCCGACCAATCCCTGAAAAACCCGCCCTCTTGGCGGGTTTTTTATTGGCCGCGTTTTGGCCTTTACTGGATGCTGTGCAGCCAGCCCACATCTTCTTAAAAGAGAGCAAACAATGAGCGCGGAAAAAACCGTAAACGGTTATGTGATCAAGCAGATCGGCGCCGGAAATTGGTGGGTGTGTTCGGCCGCTGGCGAGCAAGTGGCCGGCCCGATGCCCACCGAGAAAATGGCTTGCGAAGTGGCCGAGGTATTTCAGGACACGCCAGCCTCTCCTCGCCGTCGCGGCGAGTCGCGCGACGACTAACGCTTACTGAAGAAAGGCGACAATCTGGTCGGCATCGAACGGCCAGTTCAACTCCGCACCGGTGTCGCAGCGGCGCAGCACCGGAATGCGCAGGCCGTAGGTTTCCACCTGCGTTTCGTCTTCACCGATGTCGACCAGTTCAACCAGCAAACCGTGTTCAACAAACGGCATCAGCAACGCCTCGGCCACCTCACATAGGTGACAGCCCAGGGTGCCGAAGAGTTGGCATTCGGGAAGCATGACTGCGCCTCAAGCAAAAAGATGAGGCGCAGTTTAGCCCACTCACTGACCGCTGGCAGCGGCGGTCGCGGTGGTGCTTTGCGCTTGCGGGGTGATCAAGCCTTTGAGGCCGTCAAGCAGGCGGTCGTTGAGCGTTTGCGCCTTATCGAGATCTTCCTGGTCGAAGCGATCATCCAGACTGAACGCGCCTTTGAGCAGGTCGGACATGACCTTCGCCGGATTATCCGACAAGCCGCTGGCCGTCTGCAGACCGTCCACCAAACTCTTGGCGTAATCGTTGAGCGCACTGTTGCTGGCGCCGGCTTTACTGCCGCCCGCCACCGAGCCATAGGTTTCGGTGGCGCGTACGCTGGCGGTGGTCATGTTCAGCGACATGCTCGCCAGTTGCGTGCCGTTGATATCCAGCTTCACCGCTTGGTCGAAGGCACCTTGCAGATCGCCGGAATAGAACTTGTCGGAGATGTCGGAAACCTTGCTGAACAAATCTTTCAGCGAGGCCATTTCTTCTTCGTTCAGGTCGCCGTCCACTTCCACCGAATAGCCGGCCACCTGCATGGTTTTGGTCGATGAGCCATCTGCAGATTTAGTGCTCTCGCTGGACGACGCATTGGCGGCCAGAATGCGTACTTTGTCGCCGTCCAGCGTGGTCAGGCTCATGTCAAAGCTCTGCGCCTGCGCTTGGTAATTGCGGTCGCTGTAGTCGCCGGTGATCGAGGTGCTTTCACCCGGTTGGGTGCCGCTGGCAGGCACGCCCAGGCTTTCGCCGAGCTTGTCCAGGCCAGCGGTAATTTTGCTGTAGGTTTCTTCGATGTCGGCGGCGACCTTGCCGCCCAGCACACCCAGCCCATCGAGAATTTTCTTCGCCTCAGCGAAGCCTTTTTCAATGCCTTTGCGTGCCTGCTCAAGCATGTCTTGCAGCTCGGCGTTGTCGGCGCCAGAGGCCGCTTTGCTTTTGATACCGCCTTCCACGAAGCCGAGAATGCGGTCGGCCACTTTGTCGGGCGTGTAGTTACTGGCTTTGTCGTTCAGGTCACCGGGCTTGAGGCCCAAACGGTCGGCCAGACGGTTGGCCAAGGTTTTCTGCGGATCGATGGCACCGGCGCCAGCGGACGAAGCGCCCACATTTCCAGTGCGCAGGTTGGTCGGCAGAAAAGCAGCAGATGAAGTAGCCATGGTCGTTTTCCTCGACGAGACATCTGCAAGGTTGACGACACCGTTTGCCAAAAGTTGAGGGCAATTCGCCACATGGCCGACCGATGGTCCTACGCGCATTTGGGAAAAACCCTATAGCGGAAGCCCTAGCACGCGGCTTAGCGGGCGGACGAAACGGCGCCTCGATGTGGCCCCGGCGCCCGGCCGACTAAGGTCTAAAAGGCGCTATCGATTTCCCCGTGCTTAGATTCACACGCGGTCACAAAACGGTCACACCACCACCGACCGATCCGCACACGAGGAGAAAACAATAATGAGCAAAGCTCACCTCGCCCACGCTGTAGCCCTGGCTACCGTTGGCACTTCGCTAACCCTTCCCACGCTTGCCTATGCAGACTTCATCAAAGACAGCAAAGCCAGCCTGGAGCTGCGCAACTTCTATATGAACCGCGACTATCGCCAGGATGGCAGCCCCAACCCGCCGGGCGTGACGGGCAAACCCGGCGAATTTCGCAGTAAGTCTGAAGAATGGGCGCAAGGCTTTTTGCTGCGCTATGAATCGGGCTATACCGACGGCACTGTTGGCGTTGGTGTCGACGCGTTGGGCACGCTGGGGGTGAAACTGGATTCCGGCCGTGGCCGCACCGGCACCGGCCTGTTGCAAGTAGACCGCGACACCGGCGAGGCGCAAGACACCTACGGCGACCTGGGCGTCACGGCAAAACTGAAAGCCTCGAAAACCACGTTGAAAGTCGGCGCGCTGATGCCCAAGGTGCCGGTGTTGCAAGCCAACGACTCGCGCCTGCTGCCGCAGATTTTCCAAGGCGGCCAGCTCAACTCGCTGGATATCGACAACCTGACCCTGGATGCCGGCCAACTGAAGCGGGTGAACTACCGCGACTCGTCCGACTACGAAGAAATGGTCATCAACGGCGGCGGCCGGCGCAACATCGTCGCCACGGCCGGGCTGACCAGCGATGAATTCAACTTCGCCTCTGGCAGCTACAAATGGAACGACCAGCTCACCACCGCCTACAGCTACGGCAACCTGGACGAGTTCTATAAACAGCACATCGTCAACCTCACCCATGTGCTGCCGCTGGCGGACAAACAGTCGCTGAAATCCGACATCCGCTACGCCCGCTCCCGCGACGACGGCAGCAGTAATGTCGATAACAACGCCCTGGGCGCCATGTTCACCTACAGCCTCGGTGGCCACGCCTTTGGCGCCGGTTACCAACGCATGAGTGGCGACACCGGGTTTGCCTACGTCAACGTCACCGATCCGTTCCTGGTCAACTACGTGCAGATCGGCGACTTCGCCAACAAAGACGAAAAATCCTGGCAGCTGCGCTACGACTACAACTTCGCCGCCATCGGCCTTCCCGGCCTGACGTTTATGACCCGCTACCTGAACGGCGACGATGTGGAGCGTGCAGGCGGCGACAACGATGGCAAGGAATGGGAACGCAACATGGACATCGCCTACGTGTTCCAGGACGGCCCGTTGAAAAACCTCGGCGTGAAATGGCGCAACGCCACAGCGCGGTCGAACTTTGGCAATGACCTGGATGAGAACCGGTTGATTGTGAGTTACACGGTTGGGTTGTGGTAAGGCGCTAACGCCCGGCCAGCACTTCGCGTGGCTTTTAAACTGTGGGAGCGACTTCAGTCGCGATGGCCGTTATGCGGTTCGTCGCCGGGATACCTTTTCCAGGGATCGCGACTGAAGTCGCTCCCACAGGATCGCGAAGGAATCCACCCACAAAAAACCCGCCAATCGGCGGGTTTTTTGTGATGCGCTAACGATCTCCCGGCCAGCACTTCGCGTGGCTTTTAAACTGTGGGAGCGACTTCAGTCGCGATGGCCGTTATGCGGTCCGTCGCCGGGTTACCTCTTCCAGGGACCGCGACTGACGTCGCTCCTACAGGATCGCGAAAGAATCCACCCACAAAAAACCCGCCAATCGGCGGGTTTTTTGTGATGCGCTAAGGATCAATCCGCCAAGCGCCAGGTGGTCCCGCCCTTGCCATCTTCCAGCACCACGCCCATGGCGGTGAGCTGGTCGCGGATGCGGTCGGATTCGCCCCAGTTCTTGTCGGCACGCGCTTGCAGGCGCGCGGCGATCAAGGCGTCTACTTGCGCGGCGTCCACTTTCCCTTCGGCGCCGGCACGCAAGAAGTCGTCCGGCTCCATCTGCAACACGCCCAGCACGCTGGCGAGCTCTTTCAAGCGTGCGGCCAAACCGGCAGCGGCCTGAGCGTCGCTGTCGCGCAGGCGGTTGATCTCGCGGACCATTTCAAACAACACGGCGCACGCTTCCGGCGTGCCGAAGTCGTCGTTCATGGCGGCGCTGAAGCGTTCAACGAATGCCTCACCACCGGCAGCCGGCACCGAGGGCAACCCTTTGAGCGCGTGGTAGAACCGCTCCAGCGCGCCCTTGGCTTCTTTGAGGTTGTCTTCGGAATAGTTGATCGAGCTGCGGTAGTGGCTCGATACCAACAGGTAGCGCACCACTTCAGGCTGATACTTTTCCAGCACGTCGCGAATGGTGAAGAAGTTGTTCAACGACTTCGACATCTTCTCGCCGTTGATACGGATCATGCCGCAGTGCATCCAGGCGTTGGCGTAAGGCTGGCCGGTGGCCGCCTCGCTCTGGGCAATCTCGTTTTCGTGGTGCGGGAATTCCAGGTCGTTGCCGCCGCCATGAATGTCGAAGGTGTCACCCAGGCAGCAGGTGGACATCACCGAGCATTCAATATGCCAGCCCGGACGGCCCGCGCCCCACGGCGATTCCCAGCTCGGCTCGCCGGGCTTCACGCCTTTCCACAGCACGAAATCCAGCGGGTCTTCCTTGGCTTCGTCCACTTCGATACGGGCGCCGATGCGCAGGTCTTCAACCTTCTTGCGCGAGAGCTTGCCGTAGCCGAGGAACTTGTTGACGCGGTAGTACACGTCGCCATTGCCGGGGGCGTAGGCGTAACCCTTGTCGATCAGGGTCTGGATCATCGCGTGCATGCCGTCGATATGGTCGGTGGCGCGCGGTTCCATGTCCGGCTTTTTGATGCTCAGGCGCGCTTCGTCTTCGTGCATCGCATCGATCATGCGCGCGGTCAGGGCGTCGAAGCTCTCACCATTTTCGCGGGCGCGGTTGATGATTTTGTCGTCGATGTCGGTGATGTTGCGCACGTACGTCAGGTCATAGCCGCTGAAACGCAACCAGCGGGTGATCAGGTCGAACGCTACCATGCTGCGACCGTGGCCGAGGTGGCAGTAGTCGTACACGGTCATGCCGCACACGTACATGCGCACCTTGTTGCCATCCAGGGGTTTGAACGGCGCTTTGGTTTTGGTCAGCGTGTTGTAAATCGAAAGCACGTTATGTCCTCACGCCCACGAATCGCGCAGGGTCACGGTGCGGTTGAACACCGGCCGGCCAGGTTGCGAGTCTTTGATATCGGCGCAGAAGTAACCTTCACGCTCGAACTGGAAGCGGTCTTCCGGCTTGGCCTGGGCCAGCGACGGCTCGGCGCGGCAGCCGGTGAGCACTTGCAGCGAATCGGGGTTGATGTTGTCGAGGAAGCTTTTGCCCTCTTCCGCTTTCTCCGGGTTTGGCGAGCGGAACAGGCGGTCGTACAGGCGCACTTCGCACTCGATGCTCGCCGCAGCCGGCACCCAGTGGATCACGCCTTTGACCTTGCGGCCTTCCGGGTTTTTGCCGAGGGTGTCCGGGTCGTAGGAACAACGCAGCTCGACGATGTTGCCGTCGGCGTCTTTGATCGCTTCGTCGGCGCGAATCACGTAGCTGCCGCGCAGGCGCACTTCACCGCCCGGCTCCAGGCGCTTGTAGCCTTTTGGCGGCTCTTCCATGAAGTCGTCGCGGTCGATGTAGATTTCGCGCTCGAACGGCAAGGCGCGCACGCCCATGTCGTTTTTCGGGTGGCAGGGCAGCTCGAGTTTTTCGACCTGACCTTCCGGGTAGTTAGTGATCACCACTTTCAACGGACGCAGCACGCACATGGCGCGCGGCGCGTTGTGGTCGAGGTCGTCACGAATGGCGAATTCGAGCATGGCGAAATCGACCACGCCGTCGGAACGGTTGGTGCCGATCATTTCGCAGAATTTGCGGATAGACGCAGCCGTGTAACCGCGACGGCGGAAGCCCGACAGCGTCGACATGCGCGGGTCGTCCCAGCCATTGACGTGCTTCTCGTCAACCAGTTGCTTGAGCTTGCGCTTGCTGGTCACGGTGTAGCTCAGGTTCAGGCGCGAGAACTCGTACTGACGCGGCGTGGCCGGGACCGACAGGTGCTCCAGGAACCATTCATACAGCGGGCGATGGCCTTCGAATTCCAGGGTGCAAATGGAATGGGTGATGCCTTCAATGGCGTCCGACTGGCCGTGGGTGAAGTCGTAGTTCGGGTAAATGCACCAGGTATCGCCGGTCTGGTGGTGATGGGCGTGACGAATGCGATAGAGGATCGGGTCGCGCAGGTTCATGTTGGGCGACGCCATGTCGATTTTGGCGCGCAGCACGCGAGCGCCATCTTCGAATTCACCGGCTTTCATGCGCGCGAACAGATCGAGGTTTTCCTCAACCGAGCGGTCACGGAACGGGCTGTTCTTGCCAGGCTCGGTCAGCGTGCCGCGGTATTCCTTGGCTTGCTCGGGGCTCAGGTCATCCACATAAGCATTGCCGGCCTTGATCAGCTCAACGGCCCAGTCATGCAACTGGTCGAAATACTGCGAGGCGTAACGCACATCGCCGTTCCACTGGAAACCCAGCCACTGCACGTCGCTTTTAATGGCGTCGATGTATTCCTGGTCTTCCTTGGCCGGGTTGGTGTCGTCGAAGCGCAAGTTGCACACGCCACCAAACTCCTCGGCCAGGCCGAAGTTCACGCAGATCGATTTGGCGTGGCCAATGTGCAGGTAACCGTTAGGCTCCGGCGGAAAACGGGTGACGATCTGGGTGTGTTTGCCGGATTCGAGATCAGCCTGAACGATTTGGCGCAGGAAATTGGCAGGAACAACGGGGGCAGCTTTGCCATCAGCAGCAGGAACGGCGGCGGAGTCGTGAGTAGGCTTGCTCATAGGATCCTTGAACGTACAGGTGCGCAGCCAGGGTAGGCCGACCAAAACAAAGCGCTTATCATAGCCGAAGCTGTCAACCCCCTGACAGGCCTTCGAATTTGTCGACAGAGTGGATTTTTCCCATGATCAAGCTGCACACCAACCACGGCGTTATCACCCTGAACCTGTTCGCTGACAAAGCGCCAGAGACCGTTGCCAACTTCGAGGAATACGTGAAGGCTGGCCATTACGACAACACCGTTTTCCACCGCGTTATCAGCAATTTCATGATTCAAGGCGGCGGTTTCGAGCCTGGCATGAAGCAGAAAGCCACACGCGCCACCATCAAGAACGAAGCCAACAACGGCCTCTCCAACAAAGTAGGCACCGTGGCCATGGCCCGCACCATGGAGCCGCATTCGGCCTCCGCGCAGTTCTTCATCAACGTTTCCGACAACAACTTCCTCGACCACAGCGCGCCGACCGTTCAAGGCTGGGGCTACACCGTATTCGGTGAAGTGGTTGAAGGCATGGACGTAGTCAACAAAATCAAAGGCGTGGCCACCACCATGAAGTCCGGCCACCAGGACGTACCGGTTGATGACGTGATCATCGAACGCGCCGAGATCGTTGCTGAGTAAGCCGTTTGATCACTCTTCTGATCTCGGATCTGCACCTTGAAGAACAACGCCCGGACATTACCCGGGCGTTTGTGCATTTTCTCGCCGGCCGCGCCCGCACGGCCGGCGCCCTTTATATCCTTGGCGATTTCTTCGAAGCGTGGATTGGCGACGACGCCATGACCCCGTTTCAAGCCTCGATCGCCCAGGCCCTGCGCGAATTGAGCGACAGCGGCACCGCCATCTACCTGATGCACGGCAACCGCGACTTTATGCTCGGCCAAGGTTTTTGCCGCGCCGCCGGCTGCACCTTGCTGGCCGACCCGACGAAAATCGAACTGGGCGGCGAACCGGTTTTGCTGATGCACGGCGACAGCCTGTGCACCCGCGATGAAGCCTATATGCGCCTGCGCCGCTACTTGCGCCACCCGCTGACCCTGTTCATTTTGCGCAACCTGCCGCGCCGCACGCGCGAACGGCTGGCGCGCAAACTGCGCAAGGAAAGCAGCGCACAAACGCGGATGAAAGCGGCGGATATCGTCGACGTTACGCCTGAAGAAGTGCCGCGTCTGATGGCGCAATACGGCGTGCGCACCCTGATCCACGGCCACACCCACCGCCCCGCCGTTCACCGTTTGCAAGTAGACGGCGAAGCGGCACGACGAATCGTGTTGGGCGATTGGGATAAACAGGGCTGGGCGTTGCAGGTGGACGATCAGGGGTTTGCGTTGGCGGCCTTTGAGCTTCCCGGGGCCTGACGACGAACTATCCGCACCGTAGGAGCGAGCTTGCTCGCGAATGGATGCGCGTGCCGACCATGAGCGTTGGCCTTGGTACCGCTTCGCGAGCAGCTCGCTCCCACGGGGTTAGTTTCTCGATAACGCCAGCTCAGCCATAGCCTCGCGCACCTTTGCGCTAAATGCCCATCCCTTTCTCATACCCCTCGGCGAAAAAAACCTTACGCACGAAGAAGACGTTCCTTCACGCCTCAGAGACAGCCTGCTTATTGCCTTTATGTGGTGAGCGAGTCTGGCGCTCCGGGTCCCGCAACACCTTATGCGGGCCCGGCGCCACCTCATCTCCACATCAGGGACATATGCCATGAACAGGCTCACCACTCCCCGCCTTACCGCCCTCAGCCTGGCTTGTTGCGCCAGTCTGACGCTAGCGTCCGCCGCCCATGCCTCGCACAACGGAAAATTACTCACGGGTAATGAGGTTCCCGATTGGGCCGTTGGCAACCAATACCAGTGTTCTGGAACTTTGGTTACGCCGCGTGTCGTGATCTCGTCTGCCGAATGCCTTTATTCCACCGGTTACTTCCATCGCAAGACCGGACTCAACTATTCCGGCACGACGATTCCCTTTCCCACCATTCAAAACGTGTGGGGCAACGTTAGCGTATTCATCACGGACGAAAAATTTGGCGGCTCCTCGTCCATCGAGACCGCCCCGGTCGCCAGTTACGCCGAGCAACGCAAAAAGCTGATTAATGGCAATGACTCGCTTACCGAGGGAGCCCGCCTGGAGTTCTACACCACAGACTCATTAGGCGTATTTCCCGGCCAGAGAGCCAACCGGCAGATGCGCCTAATTGATGCTTACGTCGATTGGAGCACATACAAGGGCAACCTCAGCGCGGGCGATGTGGTTCCCGATGGGCCTCCACTCATCTACCGCTCCATGGCCGCATACATGATGTCGGACTTTGAGTTCGCCAATACCTTCTCGTATCTCTTTGACGTGGCCGGACCTGGTTTCGCGTACTTTGACGTCGACGACGCGATCATCCTTACCGCTGGTCTGCCTGACTGGTCCCGAAACATTGACCCGCCAATTCGAGATTCCGGGGCGGGCATATTCCTGCGTGAAGCCAACGGCAAACGCGCGTTGGTGGGCACATCGTTCCGTGGTTGGGGTCATGTGCGTCTTAGCCACTATTGGCCATGGGTAGTCAAAACGCTGGTAGACAAAGGCCTACATGACGACGCTCGGATATTGAGCCAGAAGGTTCTAGGAACCAGCGAGTGGGGTGACCACGTAGGCGAGTTCGGCCAGATCTTCGTCTACGACAACCCCTACAGCAGGCGCCTTGAGTACATGCGCCTGGTAAATGTCGCCGCAAACGGTAGTTATGGGGCTTTCCCCATCAATCAGCGGGACAACGAGACGTGGGAATACTTGGGAACGGACCTTCCCGATATGGAGCAAGCCACCCGGCCTATCAGGCAGTGGAACCCCAACAATCTCTCAGAGGCTTTGGGCGGTGAATTCTTCGTCTATAACAACCCGCACACCCACGACGTCGAGTATTTCCGTCTCAAGGCATCTGGGCGGTATAGCTATTTCCCAACCAATAAAACCAGTAACGCCGAATGGACGTATCTGGGTACTAACCTTCCAACCCGCGAAATGAAGTTCGCCGGCCTGAATGTTCAGTCCGACGAGTCATATATCCAATCAGGGGAAAGCACATCAAGCGCGAAGCCCGGCATGCAAGCGGATCAGGGCATCATAGCCATGCCGGCGCAATAAAGTTGAAAGCCCAAAGGGCTCAAAAACGAGCCCTTCTGGGCGTTACGCCAATTCAGCCACAACTGCCGCCAGCGCTTGCGAAGGGCTGGCGGCCTGGCTGATTGGACGACCAATCACCAAGTAATCCGACCCCGCATCCAGCGCCTGACGCGGCGTGAGGATGCGGCGCTGATCGTCTTGCGCGCTGCCCGTCGGACGGATGCCGGGCGTTACCAGCTGCAGATTCGGGTGCGCCGCTTTCAACGCTTGCGCTTCCTGGGCCGAACACACCAGCCCATCCATGCCCGCCTTCGACGCCAACCCGGCCAGGCGCAATACCTGCTCCTGCGGCTCGATATCCAGACCGATACCGGCTAGGTCTTCACGTTCCATGCTGGTCAATACGGTGACGCCAATCAGCAGCGGCGTCGGGCCGTTGAACTTGTCCAGCGTTTCGCGGCAGGCCGCCATCATGCGCAGGCCGCCCGAGCAGTGCACGTTCACCATCCACACGCCCATTTCCGCCGCGGCTTTTACTGCCATGGCGGTGGTGTTGGGGATGTCATGAAATTTCAGGTCGAGGAACACCTCGAAGCCTTTGTCACGCAGGGTGGTGACGATGTCCGACGCGCAGCTGGTGAACAACTCCTTGCCGACCTTGACCCGGCACAGCGCAGGATCGAGCTGATCGGCCAGCTGCAATGCAGCTTCGCGGGTGGGGAAATCCAGGGCGACGATGATAGGAGTCTGGCAGGCGGACATGGGCGACGGGTCTCGGAGGTCGGTGATGTGTGCGGTGGTCGAAATCGGCGCGCATTGTAGCGCAAGCCACCCGCGCTGCGGCATGGCCGGCGATCAGCATTACCGGCTTGGCCAAGCCGGGCGGTAAACGGGCATACTTGCCCGGTCATTTTTCACGCAGACGCCGCCACCCGCATGCGCATTCACGTCACCTTTATTGACCGCGTTGGTATCACCCAGGAAGTACTCGCCCTGCTTGGCGGGCGCAATCTCAACCTGGATGCCGTGGAGATGATTCCGCCCAACGTCTACATCGACGCCCCGACCCTGAGCCCGCAAGTGCTCGAAGAATTGCGCGACGCGTTGCTGCAAATAAACGGTGTGCAGAGCATGAACGTGGTCGACATCCTGCCCGGCCAGCGCCGCCGCCTGCAGCTCGACGCCCTGCTCGCGGCCATGACCGATCCGGTGCTGGCGGTGGACGATTCCGGCCACGTGCTTCTGGCCAACCCGGCCCTCACCGCGCTGTGCGGCCACGAAGCGGCGGGCGAACCGCTCACTGCGTTGTTCGACGACGAAGGCCTACAACAGGCGTTGATCGACCACGGCTTTCGCCTGCCCATGCGCGAAGTGTCGTTAAAAGGCCAGGCGCTGTTGCTGGATGCCATGCCCATCACCGACAACCTGGCCAGCGAGCAACCGCACCTGGCCGGCGGCCTCCTCACGCTTTACCTGCCCAACCGCATCGGCGAGCGGCTGTCGGCGCTGCACCACGATCACGCCGAAGGTTTCGACTCGCTGCTTGGCGACTCGCAGCCAGTGCGCAACCTCAAAGCCCGCGCCCAGCGCATCGCCACCCTTGATGCGCCGCTACTGATTCGTGGCGAAACCGGCACCGGCAAAGAATTGGTCGCCCGCGCTTGCCACGCTCTGAGTCCACGCCGTAACGCGCCGTTTCTGGCGTTGAACTGCGCAGCACTGCCGGAAAATCTCGCCGAGAGCGAACTGTTCGGCTATGCCCCCGGCGCTTTTACTGGCGCCCAACGCGGCGGCAAGCCCGGTCTGTTGGAGTTGGCGCACCAAGGCACGGTATTTCTCGACGAAATCGGTGAAATGTCGCCCTACCTGCAAGCCAAGCTGCTGCGCTTTCTCAGCGACGGCAGCTTCCGCCGCGTGGGCGGCGATCGGGAAATGAAGGTGGATGTACGCATCCTCAGCGCCACCCACCGCGACTTGGAACACATGGTCAGCCAGGGCAGCTTTCGTGAAGACCTGTTCTACCGCCTCAACGTGCTGACCCTGGGAGTACCGCCGTTGCGCGAGCGCGGCCACGACATTCTGGTGCTCGCCCGCCACTTTATGCAGCAAGCCTGCGCCCAGATTCAGCGCCCCATCTGCCGCCTTACGCCTGGCACTTACCCGGCGCTGCTGAGCAACCCGTGGCCGGGCAATGTGCGGCAACTGCAAAACGTCATCTTCCGCGCCGCCGCCGTGTGCGACAGCCCGTTGGTGGACGTGGGTGATCTGGATATCGCCAGCACGGCCGTCGCCACGCCGGGCGATGGCGAGGTGCGCAGCTTGGAGGAAGCGGTGGACGGGTTTGAGCGGGGGCTATTGGAGAAGCTGTACGCCAGCTATCCATCGAGCCGGCAGTTGGCGGCGCGGTTGATGACGTCGCATACGGCGATTGCCAAGCGGCTTAGGAAGTATGGGATTTCGAAATAGGCGGTTAAACCGGAGCTTTGGATTCTGGATCGTCGCAGAGTCGGCTGCGCGGGAATGACGGTGGTTGGGGCTACGTAAGTCGTACCGTCCTTACCAGTCATCCCCTTTACACCCGTCATCCTCGCGAAGCGGGGATCCAGTATTTCGGACTGAACGCCGCTACAAGGCCAACCGCGTCATGCCCAAGAGGAAAGGTGGGAGCTTCGTGATAAGCGCCACATCCGAAACTCTGGATTCCCGCGTGCGCGGGAATGACGGTGGTGGGGCTACGTGAGTCGTACCGTCCCTACCAGTCATCCCCTTTACACCCGTCATCCCCGCGTAGGCAGCGGTCCGACGATTCGGGATCCCGTATTTCGGACTGGACGCCGCTCCAAGGCCAACCACTGTCATGCCCAAGAGGAAAGGTGGGAGCTTCGTGATAAGCGCCACATCCGAAACTCTGGATTCCCGCGTGCGCGGGAATGACGGTGGTTGGGGCTACGTGAGTCGTACCGTCCCTACCAGTCATCCCCTTTATACCCGTCATCCTACGAACGCGGCGGTCCGACGATTCGGGATCCAGTATTTCGGATTAGAAAGAGCTAGACCGCCAACCCACTCACTTAATCACCCCACACGCAAACCGAGCCCCGCCACCGCCCAACGGCGCCGGATGATCCGCGTGGTTATCACCACCGGCATGCACCATTAACGCATGCCCTTCCAATTCCGAAAGCTTCTTCAAACGCGGCGCCAGCACAGGTTGGGTGGCCTTGCCGTCGGCCGTCACGAACAACGCCGGCAAGTCGCCCAGATGGTTGCCGTCTTCCCATGGATACCCATGCTTACCGGTTTTCTTCGGATCCCAATGCCCACCCGCCGCGCCGGCCGGGGTCAGTTTGCCGTCCACTTCAGCCGCGTCACAGCTCGGGTTCATGTGCAGGTGAAAACCGTGAACGCCCGGTTGCAGGCCTTCCAGCGTCGGGGTGAAGACCAGGCCGTACTTCGATTCGGTGACCACCACCTTGCCCACCGCCGCGCCTGCGCCTTTTTCCGTGGCCTGGTTGAGATCAACGGTGAGCGAGTCGGCAGCCTGAGCGGTGCCCAGGGCGCACACGGTCAAAGCGGCGGCGAGCAAAGAGCGAGAGAGCTGTTGCATGGCAAACATCCTATTTTCCAAGGGCAGGACTTTTACTGACTGCCCCCTGCCCGCTCGGGTTCCCCTACGCCCGCGTTGTAACGCTATCAATACACCGGAACGAATTCATTACATGGTCCGCGACAGCTAGGTGCTTCAAGGGTCGAAAGCAATCTAGCGTGCGACTGCCACGTCGCCGTATCGTTTTCATTCCACACCCGCTGGCGCCGAAATCCCCCACACCCCGCAAAGCCGCGCCCTGCTTGCGGCCACCCAACCTGGCACCGCCCTTGCTAACAGCTATAGCCATTACTCCAAGCGATGCCCCGCTAGCCTTTATAAAAGCGGGCACGCCCTTGACCATAGGAAGCGACATGAGCGAATTGCGATTCACCAGCGAACACGAGTGGCTGCGTCTGGACAGTGACGGCCTGGTTACCGTCGGCATTACGCCCTACGCTCAAGAAGCCCTCGGTGATGTGGTGTTTGTGCAATTGCCGGAGCTCGGCGCCCATGCCACGGGCAGCGAAGTGGCGGTGCTGGAGTCGGTGAAAGCCGCCAGCACCATCGCCATGCCGGTGGACGGCGAAGTGATTGAAGTGAACGCCGCCCTGGAAAACGCGCCGGAAACCGTGAACGAAGATGCCCTTGGCGCCGGCTGGTTCTTCCGCATGAAGCTGGCCGATAACAGCGTGCTGGCCACTCTGCTCGACCAAGCCGCCTACGACCGCCTGCTGAAAGCCAACGACGACGCCTGAGACGACGATAATGACCATTTCTCTCGACACCCGTAACGAATTCATCGCCCGTCACATTGGCCCGCGTGAGCGTGATATCGCCGCCATGCTGCAACGCCTGGGCTACGACTCGCTGGAAGCCATGAGCGCCAGCGTGATCCCCGACAGCATCAAGGGCACCAGCGTGCTGAACCTGCCCGAAGGCCTGAGCGAAACCGCTGCCCTGGCAGAAATCAAAGCCATCGCCGACAAGAACCAGCAGTTCAAAACCTACATCGGCCAGGGCTACTACGGCACCCTGACCCCGGCGCCGATCCTGCGTAACCTGCTGGAAAATCCGGCCTGGTACACGGCGTACACCCCGTACCAGCCAGAAATTTCCCAAGGGCGCCTGGAAGCGCTGCTGAATTTCCAGACCATGATCTGCGACCTCACCGGCCTGCAAATCGCCAACGCCTCGTTGCTCGACGAAGCCACCGCCGCAGCCGAAGCCATGACCTTCTGCAAGCGTCTGGCGAAAAACAAAGCCAGCCAGGCCTTCTTCGCTTCGCAACACTGCCACCCGCAAACCCTCGACGTGCTGCGCACTCGCGCCGAGCCGCTGGGCATTGACGTGGTGGTGGGCGACGAAACCGCCATTGAAGACTTCTCTGCCTACTTTGGTTGCCTGCTGCAATACCCGGCCAGCAACGGCGACATTTTCGACTACCGCGCCCTAGTGGAACGCTTCCACGCCGTCGGCGCGCTGGTGGCCGTTTCCGCTGATTTGCTGGCCCTGACCTTGCTGACCCCGCCGGGCGAGTTCGATGCCGACGTGGCACTGGGCAGCGCCCAACGCTTCGGCGTGCCGCTGGGCTTTGGCGGCCCGCACGCCGCTTACTTCGCCACCCGCGACGCATTCAAGCGCGACATGCCGGGCCGTTTGGTCGGCGTGTCTATCGACCGTCACGGCAAGCCGGCTTTCCGTCTGGCCATGCAGACCCGCGAGCAACATATCCGCCGCGAAAAGGCCACCAGCAACATCTGCACCGCGCAGGTTCTGCTCGCCAACATCGCCGGTATGTACGCCGTGTACCACGGCCCGCAGGGCCTGACCGACATCGCCAAGCGTGTGCACGTGCTCACCGTGATCGCCGCCAAAGGCCTGGCGCAGCTGGGCTTGCCGGTCGCGCAACAGCACTTCTTCGACACCGTGACGCTGAACACGGGCGCCCGTACTGCCGAGCTGCACGCCAAGGCGTGGGCCGCGCAGATCAACCTGCGCCAGATCGACGCCGCGCAACTGGGCCTGTCGCTCGACGAAACCACCACACAGGCCGACATCGAAGCCCTGTGGGCCCTGTTCGCCACTGATGGCCAGGCGCTGCCGGATTTCGCCGCCCTCGCTGCCAACACCGGCCTGCAACTGCCCGACGCCTTGCTGCGCTCGTCCAGCTTCCTGCAGCACCCGTCGTTCAATCGCTATCACTCGGAAACCGAGCTGATGCGCTATCTGCGTCGCCTGGCGGACAAAGACCTGGCCCTGGATCGCACCATGATCCCGCTGGGCTCGTGCACCATGAAACTCAACGCCGCCAGCGAAATGCAGCCCGTCACCTGGAGCGCATTCGGTGCCCTGCACCCCTTCGTGCCGGCCGAGCAAAGCCAGGGCTACCAGCAGCTCACCGACGAACTGGAAGCCATGCTCTGCGCTGCCACCGGTTACGACGCCGTGTCGCTGCAACCCAACGCCGGTTCGCAAGGTGAATACGCCGGCCTGCTGGCCATTCGCGCCTACCACGCCAGCCGTGGCCAGGGCGAGCGTGACATCTGCCTGATCCCCTCCTCGGCCCACGGCACCAACCCGGCGACCGCCAACATGGCCGGCATGCGCGTGGTGGTCACCGCCTGCGACGCCCGTGGCAACGTTGACGTGGAAGACCTGCGCGCCAAAGCCCTGGAACACAAAGACCGCCTCGCCGCGTTGATGATCACCTACCCGTCCACCCACGGCGTGTTCGAAGAAGAAATCCGCGAAATCTGCGCGATCATTCACGACAACGGCGGCCAGGTGTACATCGACGGCGCCAACATGAACGCCATGGTCGGCCTCTGCGCACCGGGCAAGTTCGGCGGCGATGTTTCTCACCTGAACCTGCACAAAACCTTCTGCATTCCCCACGGTGGTGGCGGCCCGGGCGTTGGCCCGATTGGCGTGAAATCGCACCTGGCGCCGTTCCTGCCAGGCCACGGCCATATGCATCGCAAAGAAGGCGCCGTCAGCGCCGCGCCGTTTGGCAGCGCGAGCATCCTGCCGATCTCGTGGATGTACATGAAAATGATGGGCGGCGAAGGCCTCAAACGCGCTTCGCAGCTGGCCATTCTCAGCGCCAACTACATCGCCAACCGCCTCGAAGAGCACTTCCCGGTGCTGTACGCCGGCAGCAATGGCCTGGTGGCGCACGAATGCATCCTCGACCTGCGCCCGCTGAAAGAAACCAGCGGCATCAGCGTTGATGACGTGGCCAAGCGCCTGATCGACTACGGCTTCCACGCGCCGACCATGTCGTTCCCCGTGGCCAACACCCTGATGATCGAGCCGACCGAAAGCGAATCCAAGGAAGAGCTGGACCGCTTCTGCGACGCCATGATCAGCATCCGCAACGAAATTCGCGCCATCGAACGCGGCGAAGCAGACGCCCAGGACAACCCGCTGAAAAACGCCCCGCACACCGCTCAGGAACTGCTCGGCGAATGGCCGCACGTTTACAGCCGCGAGCAAGCCGCCTACCCGGTGGCCAGTCTGGTGGAAGCCAAGTACTGGCCGCCCGTGGCACGCATCGACAACGTCTACGGCGACCGCAACCTGGTCTGCTCCTGCCCGTCGATCAGCGAATACGCTGAGTAATAAAGCAATCGCGGCTGAACCGGAAAGCCGGACCGGCAGTCCGGTTCAGCCGCGATACGCCCCGCCGCATAACCCGAGGTCTGTATGGCACTCAGCGTGTTTGACCTGTTCAAGATCGGTATCGGCCCCTCCAGCTCCCACACGGTCGGGCCCATGCGCGCCGCCGCGCGGTTTGCCGAAGGGCTGCGCCGCGACGACCTGCTCGGCGCCACCCACAGCGTGAAAGTCGAGCTCTACGGCTCGCTTGGCGCCACGGGCAAAGGCCACGGCAGCGACAAAGCGGTGTTGCTCGGCCTGGAAGGCGAACAGCCCGACACCGTCGACACCGCCACCGTCGACGCCCGTCTGGCAACCATTCGTAAAAGCGGCCAGCTCAATCTTCTGGGCGAAAAATCCATCGCCTTTGTGGAAAAACAACACCTGGCGATGATCCGCAAACCCTTGCCGCAGCACCCCAACGGCATGATCTTCCGTGCCTTCGACGAGGCAGGCCTGCAACTGCGCAGCCGCGAGTACTACTCCGTCGGTGGTGGTTTTGTGGTGGACGAAGACGCCGCCGGCGCCGACCGCATTGTTGAAGACAGCACCGTGCTGCCCCATCCGTTCACCACCGGCGCACAGCTGCTGGGCCATTGCTCCGCCCATAACCTGTCGATCAGCCAGGTAATGCTCGCCAACGAAAGCGCCTGGCGCCCGGAAGCCGAAACCCGCGCTAGGCTGCTGTATATCTGGCAAGTGATGCAGAACTGCGTCGAAGCCGGCTGCCACAACGAAGGCATCATGCCCGGCGGGTTAAAAGTGAAACGGCGAGCAGCGGCGCTGTACCGGCAATTGCGCAACAGCCCGGAAGCTTCGCTGCGCGATGCGTTGTCGGTACTCGATTGGGTGAACCTGTACGCCCTGGCCGTCAATGAAGAAAACGCCAGCGGCGGCCGCGTGGTCACCGCGCCCACTAACGGCGCGGCCGGCATCGTGCCTGCGGTGCTGCATTACTACGTGCGCTTCATTCCCGGCGCCAACGACGACGGCGTGGTGCGCTTTCTGCTCACCGCCGCTGCCATCGGCATCTTGTACAAAGAAAACGCCTCCATCTCCGGTGCCGAAGTGGGCTGCCAGGGTGAAGTGGGCGTGGCCTGTTCCATGGCCGCCGGCGCCTTGTGCGAAGTGATGGGTGGCAGCGTGGCGCAAGTGGAAAACGCTGCGGAAATCGGCATGGAACACAACCTCGGCCTCACCTGCGACCCCATCGGCGGATTGGTGCAGGTGCCGTGCATCGAACGCAACGCCATGGGCTCGGTGAAAGCCATCAACGCCGTGCGCATGGCCCTGCGTGGCGACGGGCAGCACTTCGTCTCCCTCGACAAAGTGATCCGCACCATGCGCCAGACCGGCGCCGACATGAACAACAAATACAAAGAAACGGCGCGGGGCGGGTTGGCGGTGAACATTATTGAATGTTGAACACCGCGTCGCCTGCTGCCCTCACCCCCAGCCCCTCTCCCGGCACGGGCGAGGGGAGCAGATTGGCGAGCGGGCCGATAAATCGAATACCCCATAGATCAGTCCCCTCTCCCGCCGGCGGGAGAGGGTTAGGGTGAGGGGCCTTTCCCCCGCCAGAACACATTTCAAGGAGCAAACCCATGTCCACCGAAAACCTGGCCAAAACCCCTCTCCACGCCCTGCACCTGGAACTCGGTGCGCGCATGGTGCCGTTCGCCGGCTACGACATGCCGGTGCAATACCCGCTCGGCGTGCTCAAGGAACACCAGCACACCCGCGACCAGGCCGGCTTGTTCGATGTGTCGCACATGGGCCAGATCGTGCTGCGCGGCGCCAACGCCGCCCGCGCCCTGGAAACCCTGGTGCCGGTAGACATCATCGACCTGCCCGTGGGCATGCAGCGCTACGCCATGTTCACCAACGAAAACGGCGGCATTCTCGATGACCTGATGGTGGCCAACCTTGGGGACGACACGCTGTTCCTGGTGGTCAACGCCGCCTGCAAAGACCAGGACCTGGCCCACCTGCAACAGCACCTGAGCGGCCAGTGCGAAGTGATCGCCCACTTCGACCGCGCCCTGCTCGCCCTGCAAGGCCCGGCCGCCGTCACGGTGCTGGCGCGCCTGGCGCCGGAAGTGGCGGGCATGACCTTTATGAACTTCCGCCCGGTGACGCTGCTGGGCGTGGACTGTTTCGTCAGCCGCTCGGGCTATACCGGCGAAGACGGCTACGAGATTTCCATTCCCGCCGACCAGGCCGACACCCTCGCCCGCGCCCTGCTGGCCGAGCCGGAAGTACAAGCCATCGGCCTCGGCGCCCGCGACTCGCTGCGCCTGGAAGCCGGCCTGTGCCTGTACGGCCACGACATGAACACCGACACCACGCCGATTGAAGCCGGACTGCTGTGGGCCATCTCCAAAGTCCGCCGCGCCGATGGTGCCCGGGCCGGTGGTTTCCCTGGCGCGGCGCGGGTGTTTGCGCAGCAGCAGGATGGCGTGGCGAGCAAGCGCGTCGGCCTACTCCCGCAGGAGCGCACGCCGGTGCGTGAGGGCTGCGAGATTGTGGATGCCGATGGGGTGGTGATTGGCCGTGTGTGCAGCGGTGGTTTTGGGCCTAGCCTGGGTGCGCCGTTGGCGATGGGGTATGTGGATGCGGGGCACAATGCGCTGGAGAACACGGTGTGGGCGTTGGTGCGGGGCAAGCGGGTGCCGATGAAGGTGGCGAAGACGCCGTTTGTACCGCAGCGGTATTTCCGGGGGTAAGGTGCCCCCCCCCCGCTATCCCACCACCCCGCTCGACGCCGAACTTCCGTCACCCCGCGCACGCGGCGGTCCGACGATTCGGGATCCAGAGTTTCCAGTCGAACGAGGTGGTGGCACAAACCCCCGTCATTCCCGCGCAGGCGGGAATCCAGAGTTTCCAGCCGTACACCGATGTGAAGTGCGGCGGTATTCATTACCGAGTGCGCTGAACATTCTTTTCGCGCCTTACGCGCTTTTCAACCAAACCTCCGTCATCCTCGCGCACGCGGTGGTCCGACAATTCGGGATCCAGAGTTTTGAGTCGTATGCATTGGGTACGGACGGAGGTATTCATTACCGTGTGCCTGAACGTTTTGTTTCGCGCCTTACGCGCGACTCACTTTTTCCAGTCGCCGG
Organism: Pseudomonas sp. AC136; assembly: GCF_979258585.1. Classification (NCBI taxonomy): domain Bacteria; kingdom Pseudomonadati; phylum Pseudomonadota; class Gammaproteobacteria; order Pseudomonadales; family Pseudomonadaceae; genus Pseudomonas; species Pseudomonas sp. AC136. Next base: position 147,361 of record NZ_OZ409865.1, on the reverse strand, counting down.
TATGCCGGACCATGAAAAAGTAAGCAAAAACGCTTGCCCCTACCTTGGGTCTACGCTTCGCTCCGACTTCCCTCCCTCCGTCGCCACTCCGGGGGCCGGACTAGGCGTCCCCGCGATAAGGGCCATCCATGGCCCGACACGCCTTTCGCGGCTCCCGGCCGCTCAACCCCCTACGCGTCGACTCCACTCGGCCTGCGATGAATGGGGCGGGTAGATCACAAGCCAGATCACAAGCCAGATCACAAGCCAGATCAGAAGCGGCAGATCCAAAGCATCGCGGCTGAAGCCGCTCCTACAGGTTCGGCGTTGGCTCTTGTGGGAGCGGCTTTAGCCGCGATGCTTTTGGGTTTAATGAAAATTCCGACTACTCACGTCCAGCCCACTCAAGAGCGGCGTGAGGTCGTACAGGCGTTTGGCGATCAGGTGTTGCACGCCATCTTTGGCTTCCAGCTTCCCTTCAACTTGCATGAGGCTGGAGCCGACCAGCACCCGCCGTTGCCGTTCAGCCAGGTCGTTCCAGACCACGACGTTGACCATGCCAAATTCGTCTTCAAGGGTGACGAATATCACGCCACTGGCGGTCTGTGGCCGTTGGCGGCCGCGCACCAGGCCGGCCACCCGTACGTTGCTGCCGTCTTCGGTAACGGCCAGTTCCGCTGAGCTGCGGCAGCGGCGGTTGCGCAGTTCGCTGCGTAGCAGGCGCAAGGGGTGCGGGCCGAGTGTGGTGCCCAATGTGGCGTAGTCGACCCACACGTTTTCCACCACGCTCGGCGCGGGCAAGGCGACGCTGTCGTCTATTAAGGGCAAGTCGGCGAATAGCGGCGCCTGGGCTTCGACGCCGGCCACGGCCCAGCGGGCGTTGTGCCGGTGGCCGGCCAGGCTGCGCAGGGCGCCGGCGTCGGCAAGCAGTTCGCGGGCGCGGGCGTCAAGGTGGGCGCGTTGGATCAGTTCGCTGACGTTTACGAACGGCCCGCGCGCCCGCACTTCAACCACGCGCTCGGCGTCGTCCTGGCGCATGCCTTTGATCATGCGCATGCCCATGCGAATGGCCGGGTCGCCGCTGCGCTGCGGGTCATCGTCGGCAAATTCCAGGGAGCAATCCCAGGTGCTGATTTGTACATCCACCGGGCGGATTTCGATGCCGTGGCGGCGGGCGTCTTGCAGCAGTTGGTCAGGGCTGTAGAAGCCCATGGGCCAGCTGTTGATGAGGGCGCAGATGAACGCCGCCGGTTCGTGGCATTTGAGCCAGCAACTGGCGTAGGTGAGCAAGGCGAAGCTGGCGGCGTGGGATTCGGGGAAGCCGTAGCTGCCGAAGCCTTTGATCTGCTCGAAAATACGCGCGGCAAACTCGGCGCTGTAGCCGCGTTCGAGCATGCCGCTGGTCAGCCGTTCACGGTGCGGTTCCAGGCCGCCGTGGCGTTTCCAGGCGGCCATGGAGCGTCGTAGCTGATCGGCCTCGCCGTGGGAATAACCGGCCGCCACCACCGCCAGCTCCATCACCTGCTCCTGAAACAACGGCACGCCCAGGGTGCGCTCAAACACGGCGCGCAAGGCCTCGGAGGGATAGGTCACTTCCTCTTCGTTATTACGCCGGCGCAGGTACGGATGCACCATGTCGCCCTGAATCGGCCCCGGCCGCACGATGGCGACCTGAATCACCAGGTCGTAGAACGTTCTCGGGCGCAGGCGCGGGAGCATGGCCATTTGTGCGCGGGATTCGATCTGGAACACGCCGATGGTGTCGGCGCGGCTGATCATTTCGTAGGTGGCCGGGTCTTCGGCGGGAAGGGTCGCCAGGGTCCACTTTCGGCCTCGGTGGTAGTTGATCAGGTCAAAGGTGCGGCGAATGGCGCTGAGCATGCCCAGGGCGAGAATGTCGACCTTGAGCAGGCCCACCAGGTCGAGGTCGTCTTTGTCCCATTGAATGATGGTGCGCTCGGCCATGGCGGCGTTTTCCACCGGCACCAGGGTGCTTAACGGCTGCTCGGAAATCACGAAGCCGCCGGGGTGTTGAGACAGGTGACGGGGAAAGCCGATCAGCTCGCCCGTTAACGCCAGCACCCGGCGCAGTTCCGGCAAGGTGGGGTCGAAGCCGGCTTCGCGGAGGTCGTCCAGCGGCGGGCCGTCTTTGCTCCAGCGCCCGCAGCAGTCGGCCAGGGCATTGATTTGGTCGGGCGGCAAACCGAGGGCGCGGCTGACGTCACGCACCGCGCCGGCGCCGTGATAAGTGCTGGCCACGGCGGTGAGCGCCGCCCTGCCCCGGCCGTAGCGCTGGAAGATGTATTGCAGCACTTCTTCGCGGCGGTCGTGTTCGAAGTCGACGTCGATGTCGGGCGGCTCGTTGCGTTCTTTGGAAAGAAAGCGCTCGAACAGCATATTCATGCGCGCCGGGTCGATTTCGGTGATGCCCAGGGAAAAACACACCGCCGAGTTGGCCGCCGAGCCACGGCCCTGGCAGAGAATGCCTTCACCACGGGCGAAGCGCACGATGTCGTGCACGGTGAGGAAATAGCTTTCGTACTTCAGCTCGGCGATCAGCGCCAACTCGCGTTCCACCAGGTCGATGGCCTTTTGCGGAATGTCTTCCGGCCAGCGCCAGCGCATGCCTTTTTCAGTCAGGTGACGCAGCCAGGAGCTAGCGCTGTGGCCTTCTGGCACCAGCTCGCGCGGGTATTCGTATTTCAGCTGGTCGAGGCTGAAGGTGCAGCGCGCGGCGATGTTCACGGTTTCGGCCAGCAGCGCCGGTGGGTACAACGCCGCCAGTGCAGATAAGGGCCGCAGGTGTCGTTCGCCGTTGGCAAACAAACGCAGCCCGGCCTCGGCCACGGTGCAGTGGTGGCGGATGGCGGTCATGGTGTCTTGCAGGGCACGGCGGCCACGGGCGTGCATGTGCACATCGCCGGTCGCGACGGCGGGAATATTCAAGCGCTCGGACAGGCTCAGCAAATTCTGTAGCCGACGGTCATCGTCCGGCCCGCAATGCAGCTCCACGGCCAGCCACAGCGTTGGCGCAAAGCGCGCACGCAGCCAGGCGCCCTGTTCGTCGACGTCGTCTGCCAGGTCGGCCAGCCACAAGGCGCACAGGCCATCCAGAGGCCCGTCGAAATCTTCGCGCAGCACCCGGTACTGGCCTTTTTCGCTGCGGCGTCGGCCTTGGGTAATCAGCCGGCACAGGTGTTGATAGCCGCTGAGGTTTTCTGCCAGCAGCACAATTTTCGGGCCGTCTTCCAAGCTGAATTCGCTGCCGATAATCAGCGGCAGCCCGGTTTCTTTGGCTGCCTGCCAGGCCCGCACAATGCCGGCCAGGGTGCATTCGTCGGTAATCGCCAGCGCTTGGTAACCGTGGCGTTTGGCCCGTTCGAACAGCTCTTTGGCGCTGGAGGCACCGCGCTGAAAACTGAAGTTGCTCAGGCAATGCAGCTCGGCATAGGCGCTCATGAAAACCAGCCCTGGACCATAAACGGCCCCGCTTCTTCGCGGCTGCTGACGCTGCGATAGGCCCACACACGCTGGCCGCTGCGGGTTTGCAGCAGGTAATAGTCGCGGCGGATGTCGCCACCGTCCCACCAGCCAGACTCAATGCGCTCGGGGCCGGCCAGCACCTGCGGCGCCCGCTCGCGCAAGGGCTGTGCTTCGGTCAGCAGCCAGCCGGGGCGCGCGGCGTTGGCGGTCACTGGTGGTGCCTTGGTGCTGTCGTTGGCCAGCCAGGCGCATTCAGGCCGGTGGTCGGCGTGTGCCTGAATGCCATGCACGGCGTCATCGCCCAAACGCGCGCGCAGGCGTTCGCGCAGTTGCGCCCAGGGCACCGATTGTTGCGGGCGCTCGTCAAACAGCTCGCGGTGTTCGGGCACAAAGGCGGGCAGATCTTTGGCTTGCAAACTGATGGCCCGCACCGGCGCCTGCACCACCAGCCGTTCCAGGCGACCACGGGCCAGTTCAAAGAGCAGGTTCGGCTCGCGCTCGGCGCTGAGCAGGCCGACGTCGACCTGGCTGCGCGTGCCGTCGACATGCTCCAGGTGCAGCACAAACCCCAGCACGCCGCTGTCACGCCCGGCCAGGAAAGCCGCCAGGTCGGCGGTTAAACGGCGCAGGGGAAAGAGCAGTGCCTGGGTCGATTCCACATCGAAGTTCAGCTCGATGCGTATCTCGAAATGCTCCGGCGGCTGGTAGCAATCGAGCGCCACCGCGCGCTGGCCGAGCAAGGTGTCCAGGTGCAACAGCAGCGCGGCGTCGAAGCGCTTGGCCAAGGTATGCCGGGGCAGCGCCAGCACATCGTGCAGACGACGCAGACCCATGCGCGCCAGGGAACTGGCGGTTTTGCTGTCCAGCCCCAGGCGATTGAGCGGCATGGCGCCGAGCACCTCGTGCAGCGCCTGGCTGTCGCTCACGGCCAGGCCGTCATAGGCATTGGCGAGCATGCGCGCGGCCACGGGATTGGGCGCAGCCACCAGGCGATGACGAAAGCCCAGGGCCGTCAATTCGCTGCGCAAGCGCGCCTCAAAACGCGGCCACGGGCCAAACAACGCGAGGCTGGACTCGATCTCCAGCAGCACGGCACGCGGATAACGCAAGCTGACCTGGGAGCTGAAGGAATACGCCCAGGCGGCGAGGAACTGATGCCACTTGGCGATGGCGCTGTGGTCGTATTCCACCTGAACGAACTCACGGCTCAGGGCCAGCGCGGTGGTCAGGCTTTGCCCCGGCTTCAAGCCCAGCTCGCGGGCGGCGTCGTTCACCGCTTGCAGCACCCGGCGTTGGGGCGTGCCGCTGATCAACGCCAGCGGCGCCTCGGGGTTGTCGCAAGCCCGTAACACGGCATCCAACGCCAACTGCGGCAACACAATGCACACCCAACGCATAACCGCCTCAACGCGCCAAAGGCACAGGCATGGCCGGCGCCAACCCGCCCCGGCACTTGAGCACCCGCAACTGCGCCGGCTGGGTGTCGATGGCAATGCGCAGCGCAGCCGGCGACGGGTTCACCGCCTCCTTCAGCGAGCGATAAGCAAACGCCAGGGTTTGCCCGGTTTCCGCCGCCACCTGCAACCGACGCAGCGCGCGGTCATCCGCCTGCTGTGGCCAGCCCACCACGGCCCCGCAACTGCCCGAACGCAAACACTGCTCCGTCGCCCACAACGCATCGCGGCCATTGGCTTGAATGATGCTGACCCAGCGCAAATCCACCCCGGCCGCGAGCCACGCCTGCGGAAACGGCACCCCCGGCGGCGCCACCAACACCACGCGCTCACCGGCTGAGGTCAAGCGCGCCAGGGTCGGCCACAGCAGCTGCAACTCGCCAACGCCGGGCGCGCCCAGCAAAATTTCACTCAACGCCCCCTCCGGCCAGCCGCCGGTCGGCAACAACGCATCCAACCCCGCATGCCCCGTCGCGATATGCCCCGCCTGCTGCGGCATGGCGCGACCCTTCCACACACGACGACGCTCCAGCAACGCATCAAGAGAGACGACATTGCCTGCCACAGCGGAGTCAGCAAGAGAAGGAGAGGTAGGAAACATGGTAAAGCTCAATCGGAAATTACTGTATGGGTATACAGTAAACCTAAATCCACAGGGGCTGGTCAATGGAGACCGACAAGAGGTGTGAAGGAAGAAAAACATCGCGGCTAAAGCCGCTCCTACAGGAAATGTGCCGTCTGTAGGAGCGGCTTCAGCCGCGAGCATTTGATCTAACGCTTGTGATCCAAGCCTTTGATTTTGTTTGTGATCTAAGCCGTTGATCTTGCTTGTGACTTGGCTTGTGATCTACCCGCCCCGCTCATCGCAGGCCGAATGGAGTCGGTGCGCAGGGGGTTGAGCGGCCGGGAGCCGCGAAAGGAACATCGGGCCATGGATGGCCCGTTGTGACGGCCCCCGGAGTGGCGATGGAATGAGGGGACCTGGAGCGCAGCGGAAGGCCAAGGTAGGGGCTAGCGTTTTTGGTTACTTTTGAGTGGTCCGGCATACCGGCAATGACAAAAGTGACTCGCGCGTAAGGCGCGAAACCAAACGTTCAGCGAATACGGTAATGAATAACGAATAACGAATGCCGCTGCCCGGTGCTCGACTCCAAATTCTGGATCCCGAATCGTCGGACCGCCGCGTTCGCGAGGATGACGGAGGTAGGTTGAGATGCGCGTAAGGCGCAAAACCAGAGTCATTTGGTATGACGATAAAAACCACCCTACCCCTTAATCACCAAACTCAACGCCTCCTTCGCCAACTCATCCAAACTCATCGGCCCATCCGCCCGAAACCACGTCGTACTCCACGACAACGCCCCGGTCAGAAACCGCCGCTGCACAAACGGATCCCCAGTGAAATACCCGGCGTCCTTGGCCTCTTGCAGCACGGCCAGCCAAATCTGCTCATACGTGTCACGCAAATCCAGGATGTACGCCTGCCCTTCCGGCGACAGCGACCGCCATTCATACACCAACACCGCCATGGCCTCGCCGGTGCCGCCCATGATCGATTGCAGTTCACAGCGGATCAGCGCCAACACGCGTTCGCGCACGTCGCTGGCGTCGGCCAGGGCGGCGGTCATCAGGGCGGTGTTGTAGCGGATGGTTTCCTCCATCACCGAACGAAGAATCTCGTCCTTGCTCTTGAAGTGATGAAAGATGCTGCCCGATTGAATACCCACCGCGCCTGCCAGGTCGCGCACCGTGGTGCGGTCGTAGCCTTTGCTGCGGAACAGGTGGGCAGCGGTTTGCAGCAGTTTGCCGCGCGCGCTGTCCGGGTCGGTTACCTGACCGGCGACCACCAGGTCGTGCATCACCGTTTGGGCTTGTTGCTCATCCACGCGTATTCCCCCTAGCCCAACGCCCGGCCTTAAAGGTGGCAAGTGCTTGTCGGCATTGGTGAAATTTAAGCGTGAAGGGTTTACCAAGCAAGCGCTTGGCCGTGCTTTCGTTGAGAAAGACAAAAACAGGGCTTCCATAACCAAGCGCTTGCTTGGTATGGTCGGCATATCGATCGGCAAACGGGCACAATTCCAATGACTAAAACCGTACGCATCGGCTGCGCTTCCGCGTTCTGGGGCGACACCTCCACCGCCGCCGCCCAATTGGTGAATGGCAGCGAGCTGGATTACCTGGTGTTCGATTACCTGGCCGAAATCACCATGTCGATCATGGCCGGCGCGCGCATGAAGAACCCGGAACAAGGCTACGCCGGCGACTTCATCGAGGTGCTCGCCCCTCTGCTGCACACCATCGCCAACAAGAAAATTCGCGTCATCAGCAACGCCGGCGGCGTCAACCCGCAAGCCTGCGCCACCGCGCTGGCGGCGGCCTGCGAGAAAGCCGGGGTGGCGCTGAAAATTGCCGTGCTGCATGGCGACAACCTGCAAAGCAAACTCCCCGACTTCTATAAAGCCGGCGCCCGCGAAATGTTCACCGAGCAGCCGTTGCCGCCGATGTGCGTGTCGGTGAACGCCTACCTCGGCGCGCCGGGCATTGTCGAAGCGCTGGCCCTGGGTGCCGACATTGTCATCACCGGCCGTGTGGTCGACAGCGCCGTGGTCAGCGCCGCGCTGGTGCACGAGTTCGGCTGGAGCTGGCAGGACTACGACAAACTCGCCCAAGCCGCCCTCGCCGGCCACATCATTGAATGCGGCGCGCAGTGCACCGGCGGCAATTTCACTGACTGGGAAAGTGTGCCGAACTACGAGCACATCGGTTTCCCGCTGATTGAAGTCGTCGCCGACGGCAGCTTTGTGGTCAGCAAACCCGCGGGCACCGGCGGCCTGGTCACGCCATTTACCGTTGGCGAGCAGATGCTCTACGAAATCGGCGACCCCCGCGCGTACCTGTTGCCCGATGTGGTGTGCGATTTCACCCAGGTGCAGCTCAGCCAGGTCGACACCGACCGCGTGCACGTTCAGGGCGCCAAAGGGCTGCCGCCTACGCCGCAGTACAAAGTGTCGGCCACCTACCCCGACGGTTTCCGCTGCACCGCCAGTTGCCTGATTGCCGGCATCGATGCGGTGAAAAAAACCGAGCGCGTCAGCCAGGCCATCCTTAATAAAACCGCCGAAATGTTCGCCGACCGTGGCTGGCCCGGTTACGTGGAAACCCACGTTGAATTGCTCGGCAGCGAAGCCACGTACGGCCCCCACGGCCAGCGCCACGACAGTCGCGAAGTGGTGGTGAAACTGGCCGTGCGCCACGCCAAGAAAGAAGCCCTGATTCTGTTCTCCCGCGAAATTGCCCAGGCAGCGACCGGCATGGCGCCTGGTCTGACCGGCATCGTTGGCGGCCGCCCGACCGTGTACCCGGTGATTCGCCTCTTCTCGTTTCTCGCCGACAAAACCGCGTGCGAGCTCAGCGTCGACATCAACGGCGAACGCCACCCCGTCACCCTGCCCGCTGTCGATGCGCTGAACATCGCCGACCTGCGCGAAGGCGAGGAAGCGCCCGTGGCGGTGGAACTGGCCGACGCCAGCGTGCCGCTGATCAAACTGGCCGTGGCGCGCTCCGGCGACAAAGGCAACCACAGCAACATCGGCGTGATGGCCCGCGAGGCTGAGTACCTGCCCTGGATCGCGGCGGCGCTGACCGTGGAAGCGGTAGTCGACTGGATGCGCCACGTACTCGACCCCATGACCGGGCGCGTCAGCCGCTGGTATTTGCCTGGTTGCCACGGCTTCAACTTCCTGCTGGAAAACGCCCTCGGCGGCGGCGGTGTCGCCAGCCTGCGCATCGACCCGCAAGGCAAAGCGTTTGCCCAGCAACTGCTGGAATTCCCGGTGCCGGTGCCGCAGGCGTTGGCAGATAAATTGAAGTGAGCAACGCGACCCTGTGGGAGCGGCTTCAGCCGCGATGCTGTTGCCTTGAAGAGCATCGCGGCTGAAGCCGCTCCCACACGTACAAAAATCGAGAGCCGAACATGACCTACGACTCCATCTACAAGCCCAACCTCTTCAGCGGCCAAACCATCATGGTCACCGGCGGCGGCAGCGGCATTGGCCGGGCCACGGCGCATGAATTGGCGTTTCTCGGCGCCCATGTGGTGCTGATCGGGCGCAAGTGGGAAAAGCTGCAGGCCACTGCCGAAGAAATCATTGCCGATGGCGGCAGCGCCAGCTGGAAGGCCTGCGACATTCGTGAAGAAGAGGTGGTCAAGGCGATGGTCGCCGAGGTGCTGAGCGAGCACGGGCGCATTCACCACCTGGTCAACAATGCCGGCGGCCAATACCCGGCGCCGCTGGTGTCGATCAATCAGAAAGGCTTTGAAACCGTGGTGCGCACCAACCTGGTGGGCGGCTTTCTGGTGGCCCGCGAAGTGTTCAGCCAGAGCATGAGCAAACACGGTGGCAGCATCGTCAACATGCTCGCCGACATGTGGGGCGGCATGCCCGGCATGGGCCACTCCGGCACCGCCCGCGCCGGCATGGAAAACTTCACCAAAACCGCCGCCGTGGAATGGGGCTACGCCGGCGTGCGGGTCAATGCCGTGGCGCCGGGCTGGATCGCCTCAAGCGGCATGGACACCTACCCCGACTCGATGAAAAACATGATCCGCTCGCTCAAGGATCACGTACCGCTGCAACGCATCGGCACCGAATCGGAAGTGGCCTCGGCCATCGTCTTTCTGCTCACCCCGGGCGCCAACTTCATCAGCGGCAACACCGTGCGCATCGACGGCGCCGCCAGCCAGGGCAGCCGCGCCTGGACGCTGGGCAAGGCGAAAAGCGCCGAGTCGTACAACGGCTTTCACCGCGCCTACCTGCCCGACGTGCTGAAACCTGCGGATAACAAGGAGTAAGTCATGCCGGTGATTCAATCCGAACTCGACGCCCACAGCGAAGACTTCGCCCGCAACCGCGAGGCCATGCTGGCCACCATCGCCGGGTTCCGCGACGTCGAACAAAAGGTGTTGGACAAGGCTGCCGAAGCCAAAGGCAAGTTCGACAAACGCGGCCAGTTACTGCCGCGTGAACGCCTGAACCTGCTGCTCGACCCCGGCGCACCGTTTCTGGAACTGGCCTCACTGGCCGGCTACAAACTGCACGACGACAAAGACGGCACCCAGGCTGGCGGCGGCATTATCTCCGGCATCGGCTATATCTCCGGCGTGCGTTGCCTGGTGAATGCCAGCAACAGCGCGATCAAGGGCGGCACCATTTCCCCCAGCGGGTTGAAGAAGACCCTGCGCCTGCAACAGATCGCCTTCGAAAACAAACTGCCGGTGGTCACCCTCGCCGAGAGCGGCGGCGCCAACCTCAACTACGCCGCCGACATTTTCGTTGAAGGCGCGCGCGGCTTTGCCAACCAGGCGCGGATGTCAGCCATGGGCTTGCCGCAAATCACCGTGGTGCACGGCTCCAGCACCGCAGGCGGCGCTTATCAGCCGGGGTTGTCGGACTACACCGTGGTGGTGCGTGGCAAGGCAAAAATGTTCCTCGCCGGCCCGCCGCTGCTAAAAGCCGCCACGGGCGAGGTGGCCACCGACGAAGAACTGGGCGGCGCCGAGATGCACGCGCAAACCGCCGGCACCGCCGAATACCTGGCCGAAAACGACGCTGACGGCGTGCGCATCGCCCGCGAAATAATGGCCATGCTGCCGTGGAACGCCCAACTGCCGCACCGCCCGCGCAAGCCGGTGCGCGAACCGTTGTACCCGGCCGACGAGCTGCTGGGCCTGATTCCCAGCGATGCGAAAAAGCCCTACGACGTGCGCGAAATCATCGCCCGCATCGCCGACGGTTCCGAATACCTGGACTTCAAACCCGAGTTCGACAACCAGACCATCTGCGGCCACCTGCACATCGAAGGCCTGGCCTGCGGCTTTATCGGCAACAACGGCCCGATCACGCCGAAAGGCGCAGCCAAGGCGGCGCAGTTCATTCAGCTGTGCGACCAGAGCAACACGCCGATTCTGTTCTTCCATAACACCACCGGTTTTATGGTCGGCACCGAATCGGAACAGCAAGGCGTGATCAAGCACGGCTCCAAGCTGATTCAGGCCGTAGCCAACGCCCGCGTCGCCAAGCTGACCATCGTCGTCGGCGGCTCTTACGGCGCCGGCAACTACGCCATGTGCGGCCGTGGCCTGGACCCGCGTTTTATCTTCGCCTGGCCCAACAGCCGCACCGCCGTCATGGGCGGCGCCCAGGCCGGCAAAGTGCTGCGCATCGTCACCGAAGACAAGCACCGCAAGGAAGGCAAAGAAGCCGACCCGAAGATGCTCGACATGCTGGAAACCGTAACCGCGCAGAAACTCGACAGCCAATCCACCGCGCTCTACGGCACCGCCAGCCTGTGGGACGACGGCCTGATCGACCCGCGCGACACGCGCAAGCTGCTGGGTTTTCTGCTGGATATTTGCGCCGAAGCCGAGGTGCGGCCGTTAAAGGCCAATACGTTCGGCGTGGCGCGGTTTTAATCGCTTCGTCCCCTCTCCCTCCGGGAGAGGGCTAGGGTGAGGGCCGCCGCCAACGCCGCTCTCGAACAGACCGAAATTCACGCGTGGAGAACAACAACAATGATCATCACCCAGGAACACGAAGAACTTCGCCGCACGGTGCGCAATTTCGTCGACAAGGAAATCAATCCCCACGTTGATGAATGGGAAAAGGCCGGGCGCTTTCCGATCCACGACATCTTCAAGAAAGCCGGCGACCTCGGTTTGCTGGGCATTTCCAAGCCGGAAAAATTCGGCGGCATGGGCCTGGATTACAGCTACTCGGTGGTGGCCGCGGAAGAGTTCGGCACCATTCAGTGCGGCGGCATTCCGATGTCCATCGGCGTGCAAACCGACATGTGCACCCCGGCGCTCGCCCGTTTCGGCTCCGATGAGCTGCGCGAAGAGTTCCTGCGCCCGGCCATTGCCGGCGACATGGTCGGCTGCATTGGCGTGTCGGAAGTGGGCGCCGGCTCCGACGTTGCCGGGCTGAAAACCACCGCCCGCAAAGACGGCGACGACTATGTGATCAACGGCAGCAAAATGTGGATCACCAACTCGCCATCGGCCGACTTTATTTGCCTGCTGGCCAACACCTCGGACGACAAGCCCCACGTCAACAAATCGCTGATCGTGGTGCCGATGAAAACGCCGGGCATCAGCGTGTCGCCGCACCTGGACAAACTCGGCATGCGCAGTTCGGAAACCGCCCAGGTGTTTTTCGATGACGTGCGCGTGCCCCAGCGCAACCGCATCGGCCATGAAGGCGCCGGCTTCATGATGCAGATGCTGCAATTCCAGGAAGAGCGTCTGTTCGGCGCCGCCAACATGATCAAGGGCCTGGAGTTCTGCATCGACAGCACCATCGAGTACTGCAAAGAGCGCAAAACCTTTGGCCAGCCGCTGATCGACAACCAGGTCATCCACTTCCGCCTGGCCGAGCTGAGCACCGAAATCGAGTGCCTGCGCGCCCTCGTCTACCAAGCCACCGAGCAATACATCAAAGGCCGCGACGTCACTAAGCTCGCGTCCATGGCCAAGCTCAAAGCCGGCCGCCTGGGCCGCGAAGTAACCGACAGCTGCCTGCAATATTGGGGCGGCATGGGCTACATGTGGGACAACCCCGTCGCCCGCGCCTACCGCGACGTGCGCCTGGTCTCCATCGGCGGCGGTGCAGACGAAATCATGCTGGGCATCATCAGCAAGCTGATGGGCACCCTGCCGGGCAAGAAGAAGGGCTGAGCCATGACCCTCCCGACCGTGACCACCCTGCTGCTCGACCACGCCAACGGCGTGCTGACCATCACCCTCAACCGGCCCGAGGTGCGCAACGCCATGAGCCTGGCGATGGTCGAGGAGCTGCGCGCCGTGCTGCGCAACAGCGCCGCCGACGCCAGCATTCGTGCCTTGGTACTGCGCGGCGCCGGTGAGCATTTCTGCGCCGGCGGCGACATCAAAGACATGGCCGGCGCCCGCGCCCGTGCGCAAACCGAAGGTGAAGACGCCTACCGCCAGCTCAACCGCGCCTTTGGGGCCTTGCTGGAAGAAGCCCAAAACGCGCCGCAGGTGGTCATCGCCGTGCTCGAAGGCGCGGTGCTGGGCGGCGGGTTTGGGCTGGCGTGTGTTTCCGACATCGCCATCGCCCACCCGAGCGCCAAATTCGGTTTGCCGGAAACCAGCCTGGGCATTATTCCCGCGCAGATCGCGCCATTTGTGGTCAAGCGCATCGGCCTCACCCACACCCGCCGCCTGGCCCTGACGGCAGCGCGATTTGATGGTGAAGAGGCGTTGCGTCTGGGGCTTGTGCATGTGTGTGACGCCGACGTGGAACAACGGCTGGCGCAGGTACTGGATCAGGTTCGGCAATGTGCACCGGGGGCCAATGCGGCGACCAAAGCGCTGCTGCTGGCCACCGAACGGGAACCGCTGAATAGCTTGCTCGACGATGCCGCCGGGTTGTTTGCGGCGGCGGTGGTGGGCGAGGAAGGGGTGGAAGGGACGATGGCGTTTATGCACAAGCGTAAGCCTGGGTGGGCGGTGTGATGGCCTTTACCCCTCACCCCAGCCCTCTCCCACAAGGGGAGAGGGAGCTTGACCGCGACTCGGTCTGCTCCCCTCGCCTGTCAGCGGTCGCCCGGATCAGGGGAGAGGGGCTGGGGGTGAGGGTCGGCGCAAACACCGCTCCGCCCGCGTAGGAGCAAGCTCGCGAAGTTCTCGAACCCGTACAGCAAAAGCTTCGCTAGCAAGCTAGCTCCTACGAAGAACAAAAAATTAGATTGCAGGGAGCCACCGGATGCCAGCCTTCAACAAAATCCTCATCGCCAACCGCGGCGAAATCGCTTGCCGCGTCATGCACACCGCTCACGCCCTGGGCTACCGCACCGTGGCGGTCTACAGCGAAGCGGACGCCGACGCGCGCCATGTGCAATTGGCCGACCAGGCCGTGTGCATCGGGCCGGCGCAGGTCAATCAGTCGTACTTGTCGATTGACGCCATCATCGCCGCCGCGCAAAAAACCGGCGCCGATGCGGTGCATCCGGGCTACGGCTTTCTCTCCGAGAACGCCGCATTTGCCCAGGCCTGCGAAGCGGCCGGCATCGTGTTTATCGGGCCGACCGTTGAAGCCATTCACCTGATGGGCAGCAAACGCCTGTCGAAGATCGCCATGCTCGAAGCCGGCGTGCCGTGCATTCCAGGCTACGAAGGCGCCGAGCAGGACGACGCCACCCTCAGCCGCGAAGCCGAGCGCATTGGCTATCCGCTGATGATCAAAGCCAGCGCCGGGGGCGGCGGTCGGGGGATGCGGCTGGTCACCGAGGCCAGCGAACTAGTGGCGCAAATTCGCACCGCGCGCTCCGAGGCGCAAAACGCGTTTGGCTCCGGCGAGCTGATTCTGGAACGCGCCGTGTTGCAGCCACGGCATGTGGAAATTCAGGTATTCGGCGATCAGCACGGGCACATCGTGTACCTGGGCGAACGCGACTGCTCGGTGCAGCGCCGTCATCAGAAAGTGGTTGAAGAAGCGCCCTGCCCGGTGATGACGCCCGAACTGCGTCAGGCCATGGGCGAGGCGGCAGTGAAAGCGGCGGCGTCGGTGAATTACGTCGGCGCCGGTACGGTGGAATTTCTGCTCGACCAAAGCGGCGAGTTCTTCTTTCTGGAAATGAACACCCGCCTGCAAGTGGAGCACCCGGTCACCGAGCTGATCACCGGCCAGGACCTGGTCGCCTGGCAGCTGCAAGTCGCCGCTGGGCAGCCATTGCCGCTGCGCCAGGAAGACATCCGCCTCACGGGTCATGCCATGGAAGTGCGCCTGTATGCCGAAGACGCGGCCAATAATTTTCTCCCGCAAACCGGCGCCGTGCTGCGCTGGGAGCCGGCGCTGCTCGACGGCATTCGCATCGACCACGGCCTGGTCGAAGGCCAGCGCATCACGCCGTTCTACGACCCCATGCTGGCGAAAGTCATCGCCTATGGCGCCACCCGCGACGAAGCGCGGCGCAAGCTGGTGCGCGCCGTGGAAGACTGCGTGCTGTTGGGCGTCAACGGGAACCAGCGCTTTCTCGCCAACCTGCTGGCCCACGAGCAATTCGCCGCAGGCAACGCCACCACCGCGTTTATTGCCGAGCACTTCCATGCCGACCCGAGCCTGAGCCCGCAAGCACCCAGTGCCGCCGAACTGGCCAGCGCCGCCGCCCTGCTCTACCAAGCCGGCGCCCAAGCCCGCGCGCACCAGCCCGAGCTGGCCGGCTGGCGCAACGCTGGCAATGCGCCGTGGCGCTTCGTGCTCAAGCACGGCGAACACAAATACCCGGTGGAACTCAGCGTGCAACAGTCCGGCCCGCAACCGCGTTTGCTCGCGCAGGTCGGCGAGCAGCAGGTTGAATTGCAGCTGCTCAGCAATGACGGGCGCTGGGCCACAGTGAATATCGACGGCGTGCGCCAGCGTCTCGCGTATCACCACAGCGCTCAGCAGCTGTGGCTATACGGCCACGCCGGCAACCTCGAACTGCACGACTGCACCCATGAACCAGTGAGCGCCGCCGGTGCCGCTGCTTCCGGCGTGGTGAAGGCGCCTATGGATGGTGCCATCGTCGACGTGCTGGTCAGCGAGGGCGAGCGCGTCAGCAAAGGCCAACTGCTGGTGGTGCTGGAGGCGATGAAAATGGAGCATCCGCTTAAAGCCACCAGCGATGGCGTGGTGCGGCGGGTGCAGGCCAATAAAGGCGATCAGGTGAAGGGGCGGCAGGTGTTGGTGGAGGTTGAGGTAAGCGACTAAAAAGCATCGCGGCTAAAGCCGCTCCTACAGGTACGCGTGTTTTCTGTGGGAGCGGCTTTAGCCGCGATGCGGTTGATCTACAACGAACAACAACAAAACCCCAGGAGATCCACGCCCATGTCCCTATCCGGCAAAACCCTGTTTATCTCCGGCGCCAGCCGTGGCATCGGTCGTGAAATTGCCCTGAAGGCCGCCGCCGACGGGGCCAACATTGTGATTGCAGCCAAAAGCGCCGAGGCCCACGCCAAGCTTGAGGGCACCATTTTCAGCGTGGCCGCCGAAGTTGAAGCGGCAGGCGGCAAAGCCCTGGCGCTGCAGTTGGATGTGCGCGACGAAACCGCTGTGGCCGCCGCCATGGCCAAGGCGGCTGAGCATTTCGGCGGCATCGACGCGTTGGTCAATAACGCCGGGGCCATCAAGTTGATCGGCGTGGAGCACCTGCAACCCAAGCGCTTCGACCTGCTGTTTCAAATCAATACCCGCGCCGTGATGGTTTGCAGCCAGGCCGCGCTGCCTTATCTGAAACAGAGCAAGGGCCACATTCTCAACCTGTCGCCGCCGCTGAACATGGACAGCAAATGGTTCGCCCAGCACGGGCCCTACACCGTGACCAAATACGGCATGAGCATGCTGACCCTGGGCATGAGCGAGGAATTCGCCAAGTACGGCATCAGCGTCAATTCGCTGTGGCCGAAAACCATGATCGCCACCGCCGCCATCGAGTTCGAGCTGGGCAGCCGCGACGCCTTCAAACGCGCCCGCGTGCCGGCGATCATGGCCGACGCCGCACACGCCATTCTGGCCAGCAGCGGTCGCGCCATAACCGGCCGCTTGCTGATCGATGAAGACATTCTGCGCGAGCAGGGCCACACCGATTTCGAGCACTACCGCTTCGACCCGGACGGCGGCCCGCTGATTCAGGACTTGTTTGTCGACTGACCGTTAGCCTCGCCACCGCCCTCGCCCGGCACCGGTCGCCGGGCGGGGGCGGTGTACCAGTTTTCCGGCGGCACCAGCTTGGCGTCGGGCGGATCGCCGAGGTAATGCGGCGACATGATCTGCACGCCGTATTCGTTAAACACATCCTGAATATGCGCATGCAGCGCCGACATCAGCAGCGCACGCGGGCGCGGCAAGGTGAAGATCGCTTGGGCGACCAGGCGGTATTCGGGGTAGAAATCCGACAGCGATGTCTGGAACACCAGCGGCGCAGGGTCGCTGACGACGCCGTCGGTGCGCCGCGCCGCCTCGATCAACATGGCCTCCACCTGCCGCCATGGCGTGTCGTAGCCAATGGTGACCACCGTGTCGACGATATAGCCGGTGCCCTGCACAGCGCGCGAGTAGTTCTTGGTGACCGCGCCGGTGATCATCGAGTTGGGCAGCGTCAGCACCTCGCCCAGGCCGGTGCGGATACGCGTGGTGAACATGCCCATTTCCGTGACCGTGCCTTCGTGCTCGCCAATGCGCACGAATTCGCCGATGCGCAGGGTGCGCGTGTAGGTGAGGATCAGCCCCGACGCCGCCTGGCCCACCAGGCTCGACGCGCCGAGTGAAATCATCAACCCGATCAGCACCGACAACCCCTTGAACGCCTCCGTGCCGCTGCCCGGCAGATACGGATAGGCCATGGCCAGAGCGAACAGCCAGATGCCCAGCGAGGTCAGGCGTGTGGTCGGTTGCAAGGTTTCTTCGTTGAGCCATTCCACGCTATGGCTTTGCAGCGCCACGCGCTTGAGCAAGCGTTGGGCAAAGGCGCTGATGCCGCGCGCAATAAAAAAGATCAGCACGGCAATCAGCAGTCCCGGCACGGCATTGACCACGCCTTGCAGCACATAGCTGAGCAGGTCGAGCAGGTAGCTGTTGAGGCGCTCGCCCCAAGGGCGCGTATAGGGAAATTGCGACAGCACAAAGCTCAGCCATTCGTAGGCGAGCAGCAGCACGAGGGTCCAGCGCAGCAGGTCGAGCAGGCGGTTGGCCAGGGTGAAGAGAAAACGCAGATCGAGAATCTGCGCGCCGCCGACTTTCAGGTCGCGGGCCTTTTGCTGCATGAGCATGGGCAGCGCTTTGTATAGCGAGCGACGCAGCCAATGGATGGCCCACAGCAGCAGCACAAACAACACCGTGGCCGCCACGCTGTAGCCCAGCGCTTTGAGCATGGCGCTCCAAGTGCGGATCTCGCGGGTTTCGGCCACTACCTGACGCAACCGCTCGGCTGCCTGCTGGGCGGCGTCTTCGGTGTTTTGCGCCCCCAACGGGTCGACATCCAGCGGCGTGACCATAAAACTGCGGCGGCCGTTAAGCAGCACGATAAAACTGCGCTGCACCGGTTGCAGGGTTACCGGCACGTCGGCGCCGTCTTGCAGCACTTCTTCAATCGCCGCTTTGGCCCGCGCCGCGCGCACGGCCGGCGACTCGCCCAGCAGCACGGCGCGAAACACCATCACCGTGCGGTTGGCGACCTGCAAGGTGGCGCTGGTGTCGGTGGCCGTCGCCGTGGGGTCGATGCTTTGCTCGGTCTCGGCAGCCACGGCGGCCCCACTGCCCAGCAACACCATCATCAGCAGCACCAGAACGTGAAACACCCTGCCCATGCCGCTCTCCTTAATGGCTCGGTGGTTGCGCCCAGGTTCCGGCAACCTGCTCTGATGTATAGACGGATGTTGAGCGTTTGCCCCGTCTATTTGCCCATCTGCCCGCCGCTCGGCGCACCACGGTCATAGTCCGAGCGGTACGGGCAAACTAGAGTGAGGTTCGTTCCCGATAACAGCACAACGACGCGAACATGAGCCAAGCCGACCTGATCACCCCTGCCCGTTTCATTGCCCACCTGCCCGCCACCCTTGGCCGCGTGCCGCGCATGTTGCGGGGTTTGTATTACGCCGGTATTCGCAATCGAGAGAAAAATCTGTCGCTGGCCTGGGCATTGGAGCGCGCCGCCGACCTGTACCCGCAGCGCCCCGCCGTGCTGGAAGAACAGCGCCAGCTCACCTACGCGCAGTTCAACGCCTGGGCCAATCGCCTGGCCCGCGCCCTGAAAAAACAAGGCGTGAGTCACGGCAGCGTGGTGGCGGTGATGCTGGAAAACCGGATCGAGGTGCTGTTGCTGCTGGCCGCCCTGGCCAAGCTCGGCGCAGTGGGTGCGTTGGTCAACACCACGCAGCGCGGGCAGGTGTTGGTGCACAGCCTGAACCTGGTGAAGCCCAGTCATTTCGTGATTGGTGAGGAACTGCGCGAGCCTTTCGAAGCGGTACGCGAGCAGGTGCACGGCAGCGATCGCCACTGTTATTGGCTGAGCGATGGCGACAGCCTGAACGTGCCGAGCAGCGCCCCACACGGCTGGGAAAACCTCATGGACCTGGCCTGGAGCGAGCCACACACCAACGTCGCTGACAGCGCCAACGTACGGCTCAAAGACCCGTGCTTCCTGATTTACACCTCCGGCACCACCGGCCTGCCGAAAGCCTCAATCATGAGCCACGGCAAGTGGATAAAAGCCTACGGCGGCTTCGGGCATTCCGGGCTCGGCCTTACCGACCAGGACGTGCTTTACCTGACGCTGCCCTGCTACCACAACAACGCCGTCACCGTGTGCTGGAGCGCGGCCCTGGCAGGCGGCGCGGCGATTGCCCTGCGCCGGCGCTTTTCCGCCAGCGCGTTCTGGAAAGACGTGCAGCATTACCGCGCCACCTGCTTCGGCTATATCGGCGAGCTGTGCCGCTACCTGCTCAACCAACCGCCCTGCGCGGAAGAACAAGGCAACACCCTTACCTGCATGATCGGCAACGGCTTGCGGCCCTCCATCTGGGGCGAGTTCAAACAGCGTTTCGGCATCCAGCGCATCACCGAGTTCTACGCCTCCAGCGAGGGCAATATCGGCTTTACCAACGTGTTCAATTTCGACAATACCGTCGGCTACTCGCCCGCCACCTACGCCATCGTGCGCTACGACCTGGAAAACGATCGGCCGCTGCGCACCAAGAAAAACTTCCTGCAAAAAGCCGACAAGGGCGAGCCCGGTTTGCTGATCACCGAAATCAGCGCCAAGTGGCCCTTCGACGGCTACACCGACCCGGCGAAAAGCGAGGCGGTGATCCTGCGCAACGTGTTTAAAAAAGGCGATGCCTGGTTCAACACCGGCGACCTGATGCGCGACATCGGCTTCAAACACACCCAATTCGTCGACCGCCTGGGCGACACCTTTCGCTGGAAAGGCGAAAACGTCTCCACCACCGAAGTGGAAAACGCCCTGGGCGCGTTTGCCGGCGTTGAGGATGCCGTGGTGTATGGCGTGGAAATTCCCGGCACCAACGGCCGCTGCGGCATGGCCGCCTTGCGCTTGGCGCCAGGGCAGCAGTTGGATGGCGCGGCGTTGGCCGAACATCTCGACCGCGAACTGCCGGCCTATGCCGCGCCGTTATTTGTGCGGCTGCTGCGCGAGGTGGAGACGACGGGGACGTTTAAGTACAAGAAGAATGATTTGAAAGTGGCGGGGTTTGATCCGGCGCGGGTGAGTGACCCGTTGTATGTGCGGCTGCCGGGTGGGGCTGGGTTTGAGGTGTTGGATGGGCGGGTTTTTGCGGGGATTCAGGGGGGGGAGTATCGGTTTTAGGGTTGGGTGTGGCTTCTTCTGTCGGGATGCTCGTCGTGTCGGGCTAATTCGATGCTGTCCATTAGCCTGGATTCCCGCTTTCGCGGGAATGACGGAGGAAAAAAACTTACACCGTCATTCCCGCGAAAGCGGGAATCCAGAGTCGCGAGTCGAGCACCGTCCCCCGCACCCACTCACTCGTACCGCAACGCCTCAGCCGGCTGAATCTGCGCCGCGCGCCACGACGGATATACCGTCGCCAGAAAGCTCAAAATAAACGCCGCACTGCAAATCAGCACCACGTCCAGCCCTTGCAGTTCAGACGGCAAATTGCTCACGAAGTACACGTCAGAGCTAAAAATCTGCTGCCCGCTGATGCGTTCGATCCAGCCCACCAGCGCGCTCACGTTCAGTGCCGCCAACACGCCCAGCACGCCGCCGACCACGGTGCCGATCACGCCGATGACGGTGCCCTGCACCATAAACACGCCCATGATCTGCCCGGGCGTGGCGCCCAGGGTGCGCAGGATGGCGATGTCGCCGCCCTTGTCGGCGACCACCATGATCAGCGTGGCGATGATGTTGAACGCGGCCACGGCGACGATCAGCAACAGCAGCAGGCCGATCATGGTTTTTTCCATTTTCATGGCGCTGAACAGGCTGCCTTGGGTCAGCGTCCAGTCGCTTGGGCGGTAGCCTTCGCCCAGCCCCTGAGCAACGGCCGCCGAAACTTGTGGCGCCTGGTACAGATCTTTCAGCGCCAGACGCACGCTCTGCACCTGGCCGCTTTGCATGCGCTGCAATTGGCTGGCGTCGGCGATGCTGATCAGCGCCATGGAGCCATCCAGCTCGGCGCCGACTTTGAATACGCCGACCACGTTGAGGCGCTGCATACGCGGGGTAATACCGCCGGGCGCAGTGCTCAATTCGGGGATGATCAGGGTCAGTTTGTCGCCGACGTTCAGGCGAAAACGCCGTGCCGTAATTTCGCCGATCACCACGCCGAACTCACCGGGTTTCAGGTCGTTCAGGCTGCCTTGCACGATGTGCTGGCCGATGATCGACACCCTGGTTTCTTCCTTGGGGTCGATGCCGTTGATTTGCACCGGCTGCATCAAACCTTTGTAGGAGAGCATGCCTTCGAGCTCGGCGAACGGCACGGCGGCGGTTACTTGCGGGTTTTTCAGCGCCTGGTCGGCGATCTGGCGCCAGTCTGAAATCGGCTGCACGCCTGCGATGGTGGCGTGGGGCACCATGCCGAGAATGCGCGAGCTCATTTCTTTCTGGAATCCGTTCATTACCGACAGCACCACGATCATGGCCAGCACGCCGAGGGCCAGGCCGATCATGGAGGTCAGGGAAATAAACGAGATGAAGTGGTTACGGCGCTTGGCGCCGGTGTAACGCAGGCCGATAAAAACGCTGAGCGGGCGGAACATCAGGCAGCCACCAACTTGCCGTCTTCCAGACGCCACACGCGGTCCATTTGCTGGGCCAATTGCAGGTCGTGGGTCACCACCAGAAAGGCGGTTTTCGAGTCGCGGCTCAGTTCCAGCATCAGGTCTTGAATGCCCTGTGCGGTGTGGTGGTCAAGGTTGCCGGTGGGCTCATCGAGCAGCACCAGGCCGGGGTTGTTGACCAGCGCGCGGGCAATGGCCACACGCTGACGCTCACCGCCCGACAGTTCCGCCGGCTTGTGCGCCAAGCGGTGACCGAGGCCTACGCGCTCGAGCAATTTAGTCGCGCGTTGACGGGCTTCGGGAATCGCCACCTTGCCGATCAACAGCGGCATGCAGACGTTTTCCAAGGCGGTGAATTCGGGCAGCAGGTGGTGGAATTGGTACACGAAACCCAACGCGCGGTTACGCAGCAGGCCACGGTTCTTTTCGCTCAGCGCCGACAACTCTTCGCCCGCCAGCCAAACGCTGCCGGTGCTCGGTGTGTCGAGCCCGCCGAGCATATTGAGCAAGGTGCTTTTGCCCGAGCCGGAACTGCCGACAATTGCCACGCGCTCGCCGGGGTACAGCTCCAGTTGCAGGTCGGCGAGTACGGTGACCGATTGCGGACCCTCGTCGTAGCTTTTGCCCAGGTTGCGGCAGCTGAGAACGGCGTTGTTTTGCTTTGCTTGCATGGCGACATTACTCATAACGCAGGGCCTCCGCAGGCTGGGTGCGCGCCGCGCGCCAGGCCGGATAAAGAGTGGCGAGGAAACTCAGCACCAGGGCCGCGCCGCAGACCAGCAGCACGTCCTGGGCCATCAATTGCGAAGGCAGGTAGTCAATGAAATACACATCGGCGTTGAGAAATTTAATGCCCAACAGGCGCTCGACGCCGGCAATCCAGCTGCTCACGTTCAGCGCCGCAATAATGCCCAGCAGCGCGCCGATCACGGTGCCGACCACGCCGATCACCGTGCCCTGCACCATGAAAATCATCATGATCTGCCGGGGCGTGGCGCCGAGGGTGCGCAGAATGGCGATGTCGCCTTTCTTGTCGGTGACCACCATCACCAGCGTGGAAATGATGTTGAACGCCGCCACCGCCACAATCAGCAGCAGCAACAGGCCGATCATGGCTTTTTCCATGCGGATGGCCTGGTACAGATTGCCGTGGGTGCGGGTCCAGTCGCGGGCGTAGTAATCGCGGTCGCCCAACTGGCCGGCGATTTCCCACGCGGTGCGCGGCGCCTGGAACAGGTCGGCGAATTTCAGTCGCAAGCCCTGTACTTGGTCCGGCTTCCAGCGGTGCAGGCGAGCGATGTCGTGAATGTTGGCCAGGGCCAGGAAGCCGTCGATTTCACCGGCGCCCACATGAAAGATGCCGGCCACGGTGAAGCGCTTGAGACGGGGGAACATGCCAGCCGGGGTCACGGTGACTTCCGGGGCGACGAAGGTGACCTTGTCGCCGACTTTCACGCCCAATTTGGCGGCGGCCTTGTCGCCAATGATCAGCGCGAACTCACCAGTTTTCAGCGCGTCGAGGCTGCCCTCTTTGAAGAACTTGTCGATGATTGAGACCTTGCTCTCTTCCACCGGGTCGATGGCGTTGATCAACACCTTCTGCACCTTGCCTTCGTGGGTCAGCAGACCTTGCATCTGGGTGAACGGTGCAACCGCGACCACCTGCTTGTGCTGCAGCACTTTGTCGGCCATGGCGTGCCAATCACTGATGGGCTCCGGCGACTCGACCGTGGCGTGGGGCACCATGCCCAGCACGCGGGTGCGCATTTCATAGTCGAAACCGTTCATGACCGAGAGCACGACGATCATTACCACCACGCCCAGGGCGAGGCCGATCATCGAGGTCAGCGAGATGAACGAAACAAAATGATTTCGGCGTTTGGCACGGGTGTAACGTGCGCCGATAAAAACGGACAGCGGTCTGAACATAGAAAATGAGGTTTCGCTGCGAAGGAAGGGGGCATCCTGCTGTACAAAATCCAACAGTGGCGAGGCTCGGCTGGCGGCCTTACACTTTGGGCACACTGCGCTGAGCTCAGGCTCAGACAACCACCGCTGCCATGGGTTCGCCATGACGTCTAACGATGAAAGTGACCGCCGCGAATACTATCGCATCGCCGATACGATCGCACTGGAATTCAGCCTGCTGTCCGGCGCCGAAGCGGTGGCCAGCGAGGCCCTGCACGACGACTCGCCGCTGTTCAATCTGCTCAGCGATTTGCACCTTTCCGACTTCGAATCCCAGCACTTGCTGCGCCATATCGGCGAGCGTGATCGCACCCTTGCCAGCTACCTGAAGGTGGTCAACAAGCGTATCGACCTGCTCGGCCAGGCCCTGGCGCAGAACCTGGTGCGTGAAGTGGGAGCGCCGAAACGGGTGACGCTGTCCGAGGGCGGCGTGAGCTTCGAGCACCCGCAAGCAGTACCAGCCGGTAGCCACTTGGCGGTGAAAATGGTGCTGATGCCGCAAGCCCTCGGCCTGCTATTGCGGGCGCAGGTTGTCCATTGCCGTCAGCAGGACAACGGGCTGTACGAGATCGGCACCGAGTTCGAAGCGCTAACCGACGCACAACGGCAATTACTGGCCCGGCATATTCTGCAAAAGCAGGCGATGGAACGTCGCCAAGCCCGCGAAACGCCCCTCAGCTAACGGCCGCACGAGAGAAAAACCATGCCCCGCCCCGCTCTTCTTTTCAGCCTGCTACTCGGTGCGCTGCCCTTGGCCGCGCAGGCCGACACCCTGGAAATTCCCGTCGGCGAGCAAGGCGCGAGCACTATTGCGCTGCCCGTTCGTGGCCAGTTGCAGCGCAGCGTGCTCGACCAGTTCGGCCTGCCCGATGAAGAACACAAACCGGTCGGCAACCCGCCGATCACGCGCTGGGACTACCGCGACTTCAGCGTTTACTTCGAAAACACCCATGTGGTCGACAGCGTGCGTCACCACGAGCCGCGCGCGGCCCAGCCGGCACCGGCGTCCAACTAAGCATTCATCAGCAAGGAGCAACCGTGACCCTGATCTACGGCCACCGCGGCGCCAAGGGCGAAGCACCGGAAAACACCCTGGCCAGTTTTCAGCAGTGCCTCAAACACGGCGTGCGCCGCTGCGAACTCGACCTGCACCTGTCTCGCGACGGCGAGCTGATGGTGATTCACGACCCGACCCTGAAACGCACCACCGGCCATCGCGGCAAAGTGGTGGAACACGACGCCGCCGAGCTGGTGACCTACGACGCCCGCAAAGGCGGCCCCGGCTGGGTGCAACCCACGCCGATTCCGCGCCTGGCCGAGTTGTTCGAGCAGTGCGACTTTGAGCATTGGCAACTGGAAGTGAAAAGCGCCTCGCGCGTGCGGGCAGCGCGCACCGTGCTGGCGATTCGTGAGTTGGCGCAGCAGTACAACCTGCTGGACAAGGTCACGGTCACCTCAAGTTCGCGGGAAGTGTTGCGTGCGCTGGTGCGCCTGACGCCGGATTTGGCGCGCGGCCTGGTGGCGGAATACGCCTGGCTCGATCCACTGAAAGTGGCGCAGAACTATGGCTGTTCCCTGTTGGCGTTGAACTGGACGCTGTGCACGCCCGAGCGCCTGATCAAAGCGCAGAAACAAGGGCTGCATGTGTCGGTGTGGACGGTCAACGAACCGGCACTGATGCGCCGGCTCGCTGATTTCGGGGTGGACAGCCTGATTACAGACTTTCCCGGTTTGGCCAGCGCCACTCTCGCGAATCGCTGACCCCGAAACAGTCCTGCTCCCCGACCGGCTCAGGCCACCGGTCGGTGCCGCTCAAAAAAGCCGGTTGAGGCCGTCGAACGCCGCCACCCGATACGCCTCGGCCATGGTCGGGTAGTTGAAGGTGGTGTTGACGAAATACTTGATGGTATTGGCCTCACCCTGCTGGTTCATGATCGCCTGGCCGATGTGCACAATCTCCGAAGCCTGATAGCCGAAGCAGTGCACGCCAAGAATTTGCAAGGTTTCGCGGTGGAACAAAAGCTTGAGCATGCCCACCGGCTCGATGGCGATTTGCGCACGCGCCATGCCTTTGAAAAACGCCTTGCCCACTTCATACGGAATTTTCGCCGCCGTCAGTTCCTGCTCGGTTTTACCGATGGAGCTGATTTCCGGAATCGTATAAATGCCGGTTGGTACGTCATCGACAAAGCGCCAGCTGCCGTTCTCGATAATGCTGCCCGCCGCCGACCGCCCCTGGTCGAACGCCGCACTCGCCAGGCTCGGCCAGCCGATCACATCACCGGCCGCATAAATGTTCGACACGCTGGTGCGGTAGTGCTCGTTCACTTCCACCTGGCCACGGCTGTTGACCTTGATGCCGATGTTTTCCAGGCCGAGTTTGTCGGTGTTGCCGGTACGGCCGTTACACCAGAGCAAGGCGTCGGCCTTGATCTTCTTGCCGGACTTCAGGTGCAGCACCACGCCGTTGTCCATGCCCTCGATGCGCTCGTATTCCTCGTTGTGACGCACCAGCACGTTGTTGTTGCGCAGGTGGTAGCTCAAGGCATCGGAGATTTCGCCGTCGAGGAAACTGAGCAGTTGGTCGCGGTTGTCGATCAGGTCGACCAGCACGCCCAGCCCGCTGAAAATCGAAGCGTATTCACATCCGATCACGCCGGCGCCGTAAATGATCAAGCGGCGCGGGGTGTGGCTCAGGGTGAGGATGGTGTCGCTGTCGTAAACGCGCTCGTGGTGGAAGTCGATATCGGCCGGGCGATACGGACGCGAGCCAGTGGCGATGATGATTTGCGCCGCCACCAGTTTTTCCACCACGCCGTTGGGGCACACCACTTCAATGGTTTGCTCATCGGAGAAACTGCCGGTGCCGTAGAACAGGTCGACACGGTTGCGCGCGTAGTAACTGGTGTGCGAAGTGACCTGTTTGGAAATCACCCGCTCGGCGCTTTTCAGCACGTCGGGAAAGGAGAACCAACGCGGCTCGCCAATCTGGCGAAACATCGGGTTGGTATTGAACTGCATGATCTGCCGAACCGAGTGACGCAGGGCCTTGGACGGGATGGTGCCCAGGTGCAGGCAGTTGCCGCCCACCTCGCGACGGTTGTCGACCACGGCCACTTTTTTCCCGGCCTTGGCGGCGTTCATCGCTGCGCCTTCCCCTGCCGGGCCCGAACCCAATACCACCACGTCGTAGTTGTAGACCGCCATGTTCACTCCTCTGGTACAAACCAGGACGCCTGTGCGTCCGTGGCAACACCGCGACCGCCTCGTTACATGGACCTCGTAACGCGTGTCGCGACAGCTCGAAACAGGTGCGCAGCTTAACTGCGGCTTTGCGTTGCGCACATTAGCGATTGGTCGCGCGGTAGGCGAGCATTGTCTGCACTACATGGCGCGATACAGCCTACGGCGTCGCAGGAACATCAAATTCGCGGCTGAACGCGCTGCTCGCCTGGCTGATAAAACCGCTCGCCGTGCGGGTAACAAACAGCGCCGCAATGCCATGCTGCTGCGCAAACGCCATGCCGCGCTCCGGGCCCAACACCATCAGTAAAGTCGATAGACCGTCGGCGCGCAGGGTCGAGTGATCGAGCACCGTCACTTCTGCCAACCGATGGGTAATGGGCGCGCCGGTTTGCGGGTCCAGCGTGTGGGAATAACGCTGGCCGTCACGCTCGAAATAGGTGTGGTAATCGCCCGACGTGGACACGCCCCAACCGTCCAGCGTCAGCACGCGCTCGGGCACCTGCACGTCTTCACGTGGCGCTTCGATGGCCACCTTCCACGCCTCGCCATCCGGCTTGCGCCCCGCTGCCTTCAACTCGCCCGTGACATTCAGCAGGTAACTGTCGATACCCAGCGAACGCAAGTGCTCGGCGATACGGTCGACCGTGTAGCCGGCGACGATGCTGTTGAGGTCCAGTTGCACGGCGAGGTTTTTGCACAATTGGTGCCCCTGAATGCGCAGATGGGCTTGCCCCACGAGCGCCTTCGCCTCGGCAATCTGCGGCGCCGAAGGCACCTCGTGACTGCGCGACTGCGGCCCGAACCCCCACAAGTTCATCAGCGGTTCAACGGTGATATCGAAGGCGCCGCTGCTGTCTTTCCACAGCGAATCGGCAAAGCGCACCAGGGCCAACACCGACTCGGGCACCGCCGCGCAACTGCCGGCGGGCAAGGCATTGAAGCGCGACACCACGGAGTCTGCGCGCCAGGTTGAAAACTGCTGATCCACCTCCGCCAACAACCCCTCCACCTGCGCCTGCACAACCGCTGCGGCGGGCGTGTGCTCGCCCGGCACGTACTTCACCGCGTAATGACTGCCCATAGTTGGGCCGCCAAACTCGGCCACCTGCGGCCCGCAGCCCAGCAAACAAACGCACAGCACTAGCGGCAACAGATGACGAAACACGGCAGCGCTCGGCAAGCAAACAAGAAGGCGCAAGGATAGCCGCTCGACAGCCGCCCCCGCGACCAACAGCCGTCGCGTTTGGCAACAGATACCGGCGCGCAACTGTCATCCACAAACCCGTATGCTGGCACCGCCTCTGCCATCACGAGCCTTGTCATGCGCCTGACTGCCACCCTGCTACTTCTGCTCACCAGCACCTTGCTGTGGGCCAGCGAACCGCTGCAACAAGCCGCCTTCCCCAACGAACGGCAAAGCCTGCAACGCCAGAGCCAGGGCGTACTCAATTATTTGTGGGTGGACGTATACGCCGCCGCCTTTTACACCGAGCCGGGCATCACCCCGAGTGAGGCCGTCGCGCAGATGCGCAACCAGCGCCTGGAGCTTTACTACCTGCGCGCCATCGACCGCGACGATGTGATCAAAGCCGCTTGGGCCACCATTGAACGCCAGCAGCCACCCGCGCGCCTGCAAGCCCTGCGCGCCGACATCGAACCGCTGCAAGCCACCTTCAAAAACATCAACCCCGGCGACCGCTACGCCCTCACCTACACCGCCGAAGAAGGCCTGGTGCTGGAGCTCAACGGCCAGAAGGTCTACCGCAACGGCGACAAAGAATTTGCCCGGGCGTATCTGGGCTTGTGGGTGGCCAAAGATGGATTGTCGGAAGAATTGCGCACGCAACTAATGACCCCGCAGTAAGCCAAACCCCAGCGCTGAACCGCGCAACAGCACAGCCCTTCAATCCAGCCCCCTGCCCTTGCCCGGATACTCCAGCTTTACCACTGGAGTTCCGCCATGCGGTTTACCCTGCTGTTCTGCACACCGCTACTGGCCACCACCTGGGCCGCCGCCGCACAGGCCGACGTTTCGCCGCTGCTGGACGACGCCACGCTCAACCTGCTCAGCCGCAACTTTTTCCTCAACAACGACACCCGCACCGGCCACAGCGGTAACAGCTACAACCGCGAGTGGGCGCAAGGGTTTACCGGGCGTTTCGAATCGGGCTACACCGCCGGCACCTTGGGCGTTGGCGTAGACGCTCATGGCTTTGTAGGCGTGCGCCTGGACAGCGGCGGCGGTCGCGCCGGCACCGGTTTGCTGCCAGTCGGCGATTCCGGCGAAGCCGCCGATAACTACTCCAGCGCCGGTGGCGCGCTCAAACTGCGCCTGGGCGACACCCGTTTGAAACTCGGCGAAATGGAAGTGGAAACCCCGGTATTCGACACCGCCGACAAACGCCTGCAACCCGAATACGCCACCGGCGCCCTGCTTCAAGGCTTGGCCGGCACAGGATTGAGCTGGACCGCCGGCCACTTCAACGCCTTTAAAAACCAGGACGAAAGCAGCTCACGCAGCGACTTCGACGGCTATGGCGCCAGCACCCGCCACCAGAGCATCAGCCTGTTCGGCCTGCAAAGCATGGGCGACGACACCTGGGGCGGCGCCGTGTACGCCAGCGAACTCAACGACACCTGGCGCCAGTACTACGGCAACCTGCACCTCAAACAAACCCTGAGCGCCAGCAGCCGCCTCAACTGGGACGCCAATGTTTATCGCACCCTCGGCACCGGCGCCGAACTGGCCGGCGCCATCAACACCACCGCCGCCAGCCTGCTGGGCAAACTCAGCATCGGCGAACAAGCCTTCAGCCTCGGCTACCAGAAAATCAGCGGCGACACCCCGTTCGACTTCGTGGGCGGCGACTCCATCTACCTCGCCAACTCCATCAAATACGCCGACTTCAACGGCGCCAACGAACAGTCCTGGCAACTGCGCTACGACCTCGACCTCAGCCAGTTGCTGACACCCGGCCTCACCTTCATGACCCGCTACGTACGCGGCAGCAACATCGACGGCACGCACGCCCCCCAAGGCGGCGCCTACAACTCCTACGACGCCGACCTCGGCGCTTACGCCCCCAACCAGGGCGACGGCGGCAAACATTGGGAACGCGACATCGAAGGCAAATACCGCGTGCAATCCGGCGCCGCCAAAGACCTGGCCCTAAGCGTTTCCTACGTCACCCATCGCGGCAACGACGCCCAAGCCGGGCGCGATATCGACCGGCTGTACGTGGTTATCGAATACCCGCTAGACGTACTGAGCGGCCGCTAAAACGGCCCGCTGTTCGACTGCACCTGACGGAAAATGACCTCGCCACTGTCGAGGTTTTCAATCCGCGAATTGATCCGAACAAACGTCGCCTGGCCCTCGAACGACTTGGTGTCGCTCCACCGAACCACATACCGCTGCCCCGCCTTGAACACCACGCCGTCCGCCTCGAAACCACAGCGCTCACTGCCTGGACCGATGGCGTTTTTCGACAGCCAGCACCACTGCAGCGAATGCTTGCCCGGCGAAACCTTCAGCGCCTGAACACCCTTAGCCGCAGGGCTGACCGCAGCACCGGGCAGCAACTGGCCGTCTAGGTGCGTGGCGATTAACAAGCGATGCACCGAGAGGCCGGCTTCCCGGGTTGTGTAGGTGTCGAAATAGATGATTGGGGAAGCCACAGCGCCGTGAGACAGGTCGTACGGCTGCATCGCGTCAGGCGTTAAGTTGGCTTGGTAGTCGCTGTAATTGAAGCTCGAGCAGCTTGCGAGGCAAGCGCCTAAAGCCAGGGAAATAACGAAGGAAACGTAGCTTTTCATGGAAGGCCTGATGGACGGACTTAAACGAAAGGGTGGTGGCTAGCTCAATAAAACCGCTCTTCCTCAGTGTGCTTCATCAGCTTTTTCAAACTCCAGAAGGAATACAGCACACAGAGCAACATCAACCCCAAGCAGGTAACAAAGATATAAAAGCCAGTCGTGCCTCGCTCAAACACGGCCTCGAGGGCGTCCGCATCATCAAACCACCGTGAGTACACAATCTGGACCGGCTGCCCCGGGGAATAAACCGCCGGGTGGTTAACGTCGTTCTGCGAATACCCGCTCTCAATCACGCGCCCATCGGCCGTGGTGAAACGATAGTGAACGAGGCGATAGTCGCGAAAAGTCGGATGCGGCTCGACAACCCCAACCACACCCTGCGCTGTACCCTTCGCCAGCAACACCTTCAAATGCGGAATGCCGTCACCTTTGGACATCAGCATCAGCAAGGCCAGCGGGATCAGCAGTAGGAGTGATACGAAAGAACGGGTGTAGAGGTGGTCTTTAGTGGCTTCGCGGGGGGAGTACATGGGAGTCCTGTTGGGAGACATTAAAGAGAGATTATGAATACAGCGGAAAGTGATGATGTAAGTATCGCTGGCAGAACTCAATGAGGTGGAACGATTTCCCTTGGCCATTAGCCGAGTCGAAATTAGAGCAGCTTAATAAAGCTGCCCCTTTTCCCCCTAGAGAATTAGAGCAGATAATAAATCTGCCCCCTTCGCGCGGAGACAGCATAGTCCCTACTCTCCATCTATCCATGCATGTTTGATCCAACTGGCGAGGCTGGGCCAAGTCTCACTAGAGTATCCATCATGCGACCAGTAACTAACAGTCCCATCTTCAAGGAGACAGTAGTAGTTTCCATTATCTTCGCAGATGGGCAGCCAAGAGTATGGCACTCCCTGTTCCCGAGCCTCGCTAATCACGCTCAACAGCTCCCTTGGGCTATTCCTATTTTCCGTTAATCGAAGCGCGTCCTTCCCATTAAAAACACTATCGCTAGCCTCCTTGGCGAAAATCTTGTAGTCATCTAAGAAGGAGATTCCCAGCTCATGCTCATAGGCAGCGATCAAAGCATCATCAGGCAGCATCTGTTTATTCGGAAGAGGCATTCTTACTCGTTTCAACTCTGCAATTGCATCATTAATATCCACAACATTCACCATCCCAAAGAAAAATTGGGGCGTTTTATTAGACAGCTCTAAAACACCATTTATTAGCGAACTAGAGCAGACAAATAAACCCGCCGCCTTTTTGGTACGAAGTGTCGCACTCGAAGTAATTGTCCCAACTGCCTGAACTGTCCGTTTTAGACTATTAACCTACCCAAGAAATGTGCTCCCCATCTAAGTAATATAGTCCCTCAAGCCTTCCTGAAATTTCTGGCAACTCGAGAAGAGGATCTGAAACATATGAAAAAGGAAGTCCGCTCCTTAGCTCTTGAGCTCTTGCAGAATAGTCCGCCCAAGATGGCTCAACCATCCCGTTCCAGAACGTAACAAACGAGCCATCTTCAAGAAGAATGACAGGCTTTAAGTATTCAACCTCCCCACCGCCATTCCAGTACAGATAGCCCAAGTAACTGGAACCATCGCTTCCAACAAAACTAGCACGAACGATCATCTGAGCGTCAGTACACGTTTCATTATCAAGGAGAGGGCGCACTGTTAACTCATCTTCCGCAGACTCATCCATAGGGAAGTACCAAACACCAAAACAAGTAAGATCATCGATGGCTAATTCATATATCTGTTTATCTGTCATGCCTGCAGACCTATTTAATTAGGAGCTTGATTGAGTTAAACAATTCGGGGCAGCCTATTTCCTCTTTACTTATTTTTCTTTACGCAACCTTTCTGCCAATACGCAGTACGGGACATCAACACCGTCGACATCAACTAACAAAGAAGGCCACCTTTTTCCGAATTCAGAAGCGACTTCCAAGCATAAATCGCGCGCTTTGGGCGCGTGATCTAGTCGCATTTCTATTATCGCTTTAGGCGCTCCTCTTAAATACGCCTCCCAATCTAACAAATTTTCCTCATAAAAGTCTCGAAATTCATCTTCATATATTAATCCAACCCAAACGGTCGATTCATCACATGCGACCGAACCGCGAAATGGACGAATTAAATCACCGCCCAGAGAATTGATTAGTGAATGAAACTCCTCTTCTGTAACTTCATGTGAGGAAACGATCATTGCTGAGTCACTCACTACAACCCCCCTCTGCTTTTCCCGTAAGCCATAAGCTCTTCCATGCTACTCACAACTTTTATACCAGCATTTCCGTGATCCTACCTTATCCCCCGGCGGCTAGCTCCATTGCTATCGACCGGAGAAAAGGGGACAGATTTTTAAACTACCCTAATTTCGGCCGCCCCGGCCCTTTCAACGTAGCCCTCTTGGATATTCAATCTCATCAACAAACCGATCGGTTCCTTCTAACCGCCCGCGTTGATGCTAGGTCTATGTAGCTCATAAATTAGAGCGGCTTAATAAATCCGTCCCTTTATTTCTATTTACTTTCTACTATCGAATCCACCAAAACCCCGAAACTACAACAACGAAAAAAATGTAACAACAGGCCCGTAATCCTGATCCGAATTAGAAACCTCAACTTTGAATATTTTATCTGGAAACTTGCTTCTCAGTGCTATATCCCAGCAAAGACCTATTATCTTTGACAACTTATCAAAGACCTCTTCCGGCACATCTTCACTACAACCTGAAAAAATATCATATACATGCACGTGATTGAGCAAGCGTTCAATATCAGAAATCACTCCATTAAGCTGCTTGCTCCACCGGCTAAAGTTCCCCTGCTCAAATCTCCCGTCAAGAAAAACCCCTCCCTGCTCTTCTATAAAGACAGGAAAAAGTAAGCCGCAAAATACCAAAGCATCTTCAGGGTGGCATTTCTCACTTATATATGAAAAATAATCTAACCCCTCCCTACTGCCCCACTGAGCCTCCCACAACTTATAACGTTCGGTCATCAGCGGGTGTACTAGTTTTTCAATACTCATGGAATCTCATCCGGATTTGCTACTCGAGGTGGCAATTTTGTTGAAAGGGATTGCACTCTAACAGTAGCAAAAATGGTAAAAAAGGGGACAGATTTATTAAACCACTCTAATTTCGGCCGCCCCGGCCCTTTCAACGTAGCCCTCTTGGATATTCAATCTCATCAACAAACCGATCGGTTCCTTCTAACCGCCCGCGTTGATGCTAGGTCTATGTAGCTCGTAAATTAGAGCTGTTTAATAAATCTGAACCACCCCCGATTTCTCGGACATTTTAATTAGGCACTTCATTCATCGCACTGAACTCCAGCGGTGTGCAGTATCCCAGGGCGCTGTGTATCCGCTGGCGGTTGTAAAAGACTTCGATGTAATCAAACACCTGAACGCGTGCCTGGTCACGGCTTGCGAAGTCTTCGTGGTGCGTCAGTTCTTGTTTCAACGAGCCGAAAAAGCTCTCCATAACGGCGTTGTCATACGGCATACCCTTGCGGCTGGTACTAACCACTAGCTGTTCGGTTTCAAGTTGCTGCCGGTATGCGTTGCTGGTGTATTGCACGCCTTGATCGCTGTGGTGAATCGTTTCTTGCGCTTGCCTGCGCCCTTGCAAGGCCATGTTTAAGGCTGCGCTGGCTAATTGTTGGTCCGCTCGCTCGCCCATTGCCCAGCCCGCGATTCGGCGGGTGTACAAATCCAGTATTGCCGCCAAATACAACCAGCCCTGACGAGTCGGTATGAAGGTTATGTCCGCTACCCAAACTCGATCACGACCGGGGCTGACAAATGGCCATTTCAATTTGTTTGGTGCAACTGCCTGACGTTGATAAGGCGCTCTTGCGTGCACATAACGCCGCCGACGGCGGCTCTGGATCTGGTTGATCTGACGTAACCGTTGCACGCGATTTCGCCCACACGTCTCTCCCTTTCTACGCAGCGCATGCCATATCCGCTCTGTTCCATAAGCCTCTCGACTTTGCGTATGCAGCAGCCGTATTTGGCTCAACAGTCGAACGTTTTCTAGGTTGCGGGCGCTTGGTTTACGTCCGGCCCAAGCGTAGTAACCACTGGTGGAAACCGAGAGCACTTGGCACATCTTGCGTACCGAGCAAGTCTTTTGGCTTCTGATCCAGGCGTACTTCACGACAGCTCTCGCGCAAAGTACGCCGCCGCCTTTTTTAGAATCTCGTTCTCTTCCTTGAGCCGCGCGTTCTCACGTTTCAAGGTGCTTAGCTCATCGCTGCTGGCTTTCGGTCGCCCACTGCCTTGGAACGCTTGATCGCCCTTGTCTTGCATGTCTTGGGCCCATTTGTAGAGCCGGTTGCGTGGGATGCCTAACTCGCGAGCGACGACGGCGGCTGGCTTGCCGGATGTCTTCAAAAGACGGACAGCTTCGCGCTTGAACTCTGCTGTGAACCGATTACGTTGTTCCACCAAACACCTCCTCGGGGATTGCCCCCTTTCATGGGTGTCCGAAATATCGGGGGTGGTTCAGATTTATTAAACGACTGGTACTGCCCCCTTTCAGGGTTGTCCGAAATATCGGGGGTGGTTCAATCTGTCCCTTTATTTCACACTTTGAAAGTCCACAAGAGGTGATAACCATTTCTTTCTGCACCTGCAACCTGCTTAAATAAGCTTCAATACTTTAAGATCCTGCAAAAACAACTCCATCTCACCTAAGGGAATGCCGACCAAAATATTTTCAATGCTATTTTCTTTGAGCTGCTCAACTATAATTTTACGAGCACTAAAACACCAATCTTTATTCCAGCCACCCGACATAACAAGAAGTATTACTCGCCACATAAACTGTTCCACAGGACGCTCAAAAGAACTCTCAAATTGGTAATCCACATATGCCATTATCTGTTCATGACTCCAGCCCTTCGTCATGGCATGATCTCGACATCCCTCATAGTAGCAGTCCAAAGCCCACATCTTCAGGGCCTCATAAGTCAAACGCTCTTCGTGCAGCATCTTAAAAACCTTTTTTAGTCGGACGGATTACACCACTATCGAGTACATTACGGTGATATTAGGATACTTTGCCTTAAACAGCTCAATGATATTCGAGCAAATTGCGCAGGGTATAAAAGGGACAGATTTATTAAACTGCTCTAATTCGGCCTCCCTCGCCTCCCCATTCAACCCACAGCCCTGATAGATGCTCAATCTCATCAACAAACGATCGGCTCCTGTTAACCGCCCGCGCTGGATGCTGGGTCTATGTACCTCGTAAATTAGAGCTGTTTAATAAAATCCATCCCATTTTCTGAGCAAATAACTGAGTGATGTAGCTTCGAAGTAGCTAAATTTCCAAATAAAAAGATTTAGCGTGAATTTGCCAAGACACCTGCCCGCCCCCCAATGAATCGCTTAAATAGCCTCTAAAACATATTCCGAGGAATCCGGACTGTCTTCAACCTCCAAATTTTGGACGTTAGAACCTTTCAAATACATTACACCGTCCTCAATGAAGCATTTCCAAATGTATTTTTTTTTGCTAAAAACACCTCCGCGAAAACGAACCAGCATCCGCCCACGTACTCGTATTTCAGTATTTCCTTACTTATAGTTTTATCGAAATATTTTATTAACTCACCCGTACCCTCAACCCGCGCCTCCAACAAATCATTATCAGTGTTACACTCACTAAATTTATTTCTGGTCCAAGGATCATAAAAATACCGCCTTGGAAATAAGTTCCCGCACTCAGCAAAAAAAGGGGACAGATTTATTAAACTACTCTAGTTTCGGCCGCCCCGGCCCTCGTCTTTCAACGTAGCCCCCTTGGATGCTCAATCTCATCAACAAACCGATCGGTTCCTTCTAACCGCCCGCGTTGATGTTGGGTCTATGTAGCTCATAAATTAGAGCTATTTAATAAATCTGTCCCATTTTCTCTCTCGCCTTTCAACTCGCAGCCCTGATGGATGTTCAATTTCATCAACAAACCGATCAGTTCCTGTAAACTCAATCTCATCAAAACCGATGAGTTCCTGTAAATTTCCCCGTGTTGGATGCTGGGTCTATTTAGCTTGTAAATTAGAGCCTTTTAATAAATCTGCCCCTTTTTCTTACCATCTAGAAGAGTAAATTTTATATTAGCCATTAAGAATCTATGAAAGAATAAGTCTTTTAATATCTCCATCAGAAGGTACGCCCAACATGTAAATATTGCACAAAACCTCCTGCGGCAACTCAACACTGTGTCTTCCACCCTGAGGCATAGCAATTAATTTATAACCACCGTCACAAACATCGTAACTAAACAGCCCTTTTTTTGCCATATTAAGAAAAGAATTCAAATAGCGCTCCCGCTGACGTGCATCTTTAAATTCTGGAAGATTACTTTCGATAATTTCAAAATCAAACTCCTCCTCTAACGATTGAAAATACTCAACGACCAACTCGTATTTAGCTATTGAACTCCGTATAGAGGCGGGAACAAACCCTTTCCCTCCTGTCGCAAAATGCGCGAGCAAACCATTTTGGTAACAAGAAAACCAATCTAAATCGGTTGTCTCTAAAAACTCATCATCCATTTCCATTATTCGCCCCCAAAAATATTAATACAGTTATCGCAACGCGGCACCACTTCACCGGTCCTAGGTCGGATAGCGGAGGTGAATTTGATATCTTTTAGCTTAAGCCCGGAGTTGTTAAGTAGCAATTCATTTGCAGCCCTAAACTCAGCGCACCGCCCAAGTGTATTACCACAAGCCGTCTTCACTCCTAAACCACCTACTCACTGTCGATCTTCTGCTGACCGAAGCTAGCCGAACCACTGCCTACCGGAGCGCCATAGCAGAATGGCGGGATGCATAGGCTGACCCCAACGCTGGCATTGGTTTGCTTGGACTTATAAGTACTGGTGTCTTGCACGCTCTCGATGTTGAGGTCGCCACCGACATTGGCCACGACCTGGTCGCCACGGGCAATGGCGCCTTTGAGGTTGGTGTCTTCACCGGACCAGAAGCCCAGAGAGTTGCCTGCCTGAATGGTGGTTTGGGTCCAGGCCACGTCTGAACCATCGGCGTTGCCGCGTGACTTATTGGCGGCCAGGTCGATGGTGAAACCGTTTTGCTCACCAAACAGTGCGAAACCTACACCCACGCTCCAACCCGAACCCGCATTCTTGCTGTGCTGTTCAGCGGTGTTTTGTGCGGCCAGTAAGTTGATGTCGCCGTCAGCTTTTAGCGTGGCATCTTTGCCCGCGCTAATTTCACTGCCGACCACGGTGAGGTCGCTGTCTTTACCGGCGCCACTGGCGGTAATGTTGACGTTGCCACCGGCTGCCACGGTGCTAGCAACCACGTTTTGGCCGGACTGAGTGCTGCTACTGCTGCCCTTGTCGTTACTGAGGTTGACGCTGATTTTCAGGCCCGTAAGGCTGTCTGTTCCCAGCGCATTGGCAGCGTCATAGGCACGCTGCGCATCCATGGCGATATTCACAGCGGCTAACGCTTTGAGTCGCGTGTCCCCTGTGTCCTGCGCCGCTTCCCCCATGTTTTTAACACTGCGCACCGCATCCACAATCGGGATGCTCACCGAGCCGCCAAGGGCGGTCCGGCTAGAGCTTTGCTTCTGGGTAGAACTGAGGGTGTCGTACCCCGCTTCGATATCGACTTGCTTGCCGATGATGCTGATGTCGCCGGAAGGCGCAACCACTTGGCTGGCGACCTGCTTGTAACGCTCGCCAGCTTGAAGCTGGACGTCGCCGCCCAACGACGCAATCTGGCTGCCGGTTTGCGTGGTGGCGCTGTTCTGGTTGGTCTCTTTAAGGCTGGCAACGCCCGTTGCGCCTTGGTACCAGTTGCCGATT
Source organism: Pseudomonas sp. AC136 (assembly GCF_979258585.1). Classification (NCBI taxonomy): domain Bacteria; kingdom Pseudomonadati; phylum Pseudomonadota; class Gammaproteobacteria; order Pseudomonadales; family Pseudomonadaceae; genus Pseudomonas; species Pseudomonas sp. AC136. The sequence continues at coordinate 108,744 of NZ_OZ409865.1, read as the reverse complement.
TCACCAGCATTTTTGGTTTTCGATTTGGCGCTGGACGTGCTGGTGCTTTCGCCGCTCACCACACTGAGATTGCGCCCAGCGTTCACGCTAATGTCGTTGTCCGCCACCAAGGTGCTGGCGCGCACGGTGGTGTCGCGGCCGCTGCTGACGTCGATGCTGCCGCCACTCAAGGTGCTGCCAACTTCTTGGACGGTTTTTTGCTCGGCGCCTTTTCCCTTATTTTCCAGGGTGAAGGAGCCGTTAGTGGCCAGGGAATCGGTGAGGTGCCAATTGAGTTTGTTGGATTTGCTCGCTTGGCTGCTCTGTTGGCTTTGCTGGGCGGTGCTGATGGCGACATCGCGCCCGGCGTCGAGGGTGATGCTTTTGTCGGCATGCACGGCGGCTGCGCGCAGGGTGATGTCGTTGTCGGCCAGTAGTTCGACGCTTTCGCCATTCACGCTGGTGCTGGTAAGGCTGGTGTTGGAGCTGCTTTTGTCGCTCGACTTGCTGGAAAACAGGCTGCTTTTTGACTTGGCGCCCGCTTGGCTGACGCTGTTTTCGGCGGCGTCGAGCACAATGTCGTGGCCGGCGTAGAGGGCGACAGCTTTGTCGCTGCTGAGCTGAGCGCCACGGGAAGTGATGTCGTTGTTTGCGACTAACGTCAGGTCACTGCCAGAGCGAATGGAAGATGACACGGCCTGACTATTGGAGCTCTCCGACATGGAGCTTTTCTTGGTGGTCGACAGGAAGCTGCCGCTCTTTTTCTTCTCATACGCGTAGCTGTAATCCTCATTCTGCGCAGCCTCCAACTTGAGGTCGCCTTTGGCATACAAATACGCTTCCTGCCCGGCATTCACCTGGCTGGAAATCAGCGTGGTATCTGCTCCCGAACTACTGGTGAAGTTGCCGCCGGCGTCGATTACCGAACCGACCTGGCTGACATGGTCTTCGGTGCGCGCGGTCTTGCGGCTGCCGCCTTTGCGTTTGCTGTCGTAGTGGCTTTCGTTGGCCGCCGCGCCGATGGTGAGGTCGCCGGCGGCTTGCAGGTCGATATCGCCGCCTGCTTTGAGTTTGCTGGCAACGACGGTCAAATCCCGCCCCGCCTCAGCCGTCAAATCCCCACCCACCTCCACCACCGAACCAAACTGCTTCACCTGCTCGCGATTGCTATACCCCTTGCGATTGCGGTTGTTGGCGACGTCGGTCTCGCTTTGGCTAACGATCAGCAGATCGCGCCCGGCACTCAGGTCGGCGTTGCCGCCGGCCTTGAGGTTGCCGCCCTGGTTAACGATGTCGCGCCCTGCGGACAAGGTCAGTGCATTGCTGGCTTCGATGCCGGCGGCGTTGTCGACGAAGTCTTCGCGGCGTTCGAAGCCTTTTTGGGCGGATTGGTGGGTGGTGACGCTGCGTTCGTTGGTGATGTTCCCGGTGAGGGCGATGGCGCTGACGTTTTTGCCCGCGATGATGCCGCCCTGGGCGTTGCGAATGCTGTCGGTGGCGAGCAGGGAGAGGCGTTCGTTGGTTTGCATCAGGCCGCTGTTGGTGATGCTGTTGGCGCTGACGTTTAGGGCATTAGTGGCGCGCAAGGTGCCGCTGTTGGTGAGGTCGCTGCCGGCGATCAGGGTGACGTCGCGGCCCTGGATCAGGGCGCCGGTGGGCGCTACGCGGTCGGTGGCCTGGGCGAGGTAAAGCACGGGCACCAGCACTTTCTGGCCGTTCACTTCTTGCTCTTGCATCCACACGATGTCGTGGGTGAGCGCGGCCACTTGCTCAGCGCTCAGGGCAATGCCGGGCACCAGGTTGAGCGCGGCTTTGCTGGCGATGGCGTTGTCCATCAGGTATTTGAATTGCGCTTCGTCGGAGGCCAGGCCGTCGAGGAAGCGTTTGCCGGTGCGCTGGACGATGGCTTGTTGCACCAGACGCTGTTCGTACAGGCCGTCGCCGAGGCGGCGCTGGGTCACGTCCTGGTTGTAGCCGATGATGTTGAGCAAGTAGTCGGAGCTGAGGAAGCCACGCAGCGTGGCGAACGCCGGGTTGGTTTCGATCAGGTACGGGTGGCTGTTGTCGGTGTTGACGTGGAACAGGCCGTTTTGCCCTTGGGGCAAGGTGAAGGTGGGCAGCGTGACCGCTTGTTGGGTGGTGTCGGGCGGTAGCTGCGGGTTGATGCTGATGACGGTGGCGAAGTTGCTGCCGGCGCTGCTGGTGTCGGCAGTGTTGCCACCGGCGACGTAGGCGAAGGTGGGGCGCACTACGCTGCTGTCGAAGTCGGCCTGGGCGGTGATGTCGACCGCGCCTGCTGTCTGGATGATGCCGGAGTAGCTGAGGTCGCCGCTGGGCATTGGGGTGATGACGCGGAAAGCCTCGTTCTCGCGTTCGGTACGGCCAATGAAGTGGGCGAGCGCGGCAATCAGGCTGTTGGAGTCGACGCTGCTCTTGTTCCAGTACGTGGCGGTGAATTGCTGGGCTTCGCGTTGCCAGCTGCCGATGTTCTCGGTGCGCTCGGATTTGAACACGCGGTACGTGTGCACTTCGCCGGGTTCAATGCCGGTGTTTTGCAGGTTGGCCACGCGCACGGTGAGGTCGCTGCCCGCGCTGATGGAGCTGCTCTGGTTGGTGAGCGTGGTGCCGCGCAGGTTGAGCGTGCCGCCTGCGGTGAGAGACGACGCAGCGGTACTGTCGGCGCTGACGGCGAGGCGGTCGAATTCTTCTATTGCCCACACGCCATTGCGCTTGCCGTCACAGTCACTGGCGCCGTAGTAACGGCTGCACGGCAGCTCGGTAATGCGCGCGCTGTATTTGCTCTGGGTGGTTTTCAGCACGTCCCGGATGTTGCTGATGGTGGTGGCGTGAATGCTCAGGTTGCCGCTGCTTTCGAGGGTGCCGGAGCGGTTTTCCACCAGGGTGGCGGCATCGCCGGCGTCGTTGGCGGCGATGTCGAGGTTGCCGAGGCTGTACACATCGGCCAACCGATTAACAAAGCTCGCGGTACGCAACGCCATATCCGCGCCGCTGAAGATCAATCCGCCGTCGTTAAGCAGGCTGTCGGCTTCGATGCGCAAGGTGGTGGCCGCGCCAAAGGTGCCGTAGTTGTTGAGGGTGTTGGCGCGCGCGAGCAGGCGTTGGGCGGCGGTGATGTTGCCGCGGTTGATGAGGATGCCGCCGACGCTGAAGTCGGCGTCGCCACCGGCTTTCCACTGTGCGTCTGCGCCGGTATCGACGCTGGCGGCGACTACGGTCAGGTCGCCCTGGCTGAGCAGCGCGCCGTTGCCGCTGTAGGCGCCGGTGAGGGTGAGGCTGAGGGCGCCGTCGGTTTCGATGCTGCCGTCGTTCTGCCAGGTGTCGCCGGTGGCGGTGATGCTTTGTTTGGAGAGCAGTTTGCCGGTGGCGGTTTGGCTGAAGTTGCCGACGTTGAGGCTGATGCTGTTGGCTTGCAGCTGGCTGGTGTTGGTCCAGTTGGCGACGTTGAGGGTCAGGTCGCCGTTGGTGATAAAGCTGCCGCCTGCGTTGCCGACGTCGGCCAGCGCCAGGGCGAACTGGTTACCGAGGTGGCGCACGGTGCCGAGCTGGTTGCTGAGGCTGGCGCTGGTGAGGCTGAACGTAGCGTTGCCGACTTCGACCAGGCCGCCATCGTTGCTGAACAGGCCACCTATTTCGAACGCGCTGGTGCCGCTGCTGCCAAGGGCGCGCAGTTTGCCGCCGCTGTTGCTGACGCTGCCGGCTTTGAGCTGCAAGGCGCTGGCGGATTCGACCAGACCATCGGTGTTGTTGAGGTGGCCGCTGAGGTTCAGGCCGACGGTGTTGGCGCCAACGGCGCCGTCGCTGTTGTTCAAGCTGGCGGCGTTAACGGTGAGGTCGGTTTTGGCCAGCAGGCTGCCGGCCTGGTTGCTGACGGCGCCTGCGGTGAGCGTTTGCTGGCCTTGGGTGGCGGCGATGCGGCCGGCGTCGTTGGTGAGTGTTCCGGTGGCGGTGAGGTTGACGCTGTCGCCTTGCAGGTTGCCGGCGCTGTTGTCGGTATCGGTGGTGACAACGGTCAGCGTGTTGCCGTCGGCCTGCACGGTGCCGCCCGCGTTGTTCAGCGTTTTGGCGGTGAGGGTCAGGCCGTCGGCTTTGCTCAGCAGCAGGCCGTCGGCGCTGTTGTTGAGAGTGTCGGCCAGGGTGAGGCTCAGGGCTTTGTTGCTGGCGAGGGTGCCGGCGCGGTTGTCGAGGTTGTCGGCGGTGACGGTCAGGGTTTGTTGGCCGACGAGCGTGCCGCCACGGTTGTCGAGGGTGGTGGCTCTTACGCTGGCATCGCCCACGGCGAGGATGGTTTTGCCGGCGTTATTAAGACGTTGAAGATCGGTGTTCAAGCGGCCTTGGGAGCTGACGCTGCCGTTGTTGTTCAGCGTGCCGCCTTGCAGGTCCAACAGTGCGGCGCTGTTGCCGCTGCCGTCGGGGTTTACCCCGGCTTCGAGGCTGCCGTTGTTGGTGATGGCGGCACTTGTGAGGCTGAGGTTGGCGCCGCTGGCGAGGCTGCTGGCGATGTCGATCTGGTCGGCGGTCAGCGTGGCGTTTTGCGTGGCGTACACGCTGTCGGTGAGGTCGATGTGCTTGGCGGTGGCGCTCACGCTGCCGGCACTGGCGACCCGCGCAACGGTGAGTTTGCCGTTGGCGTCGATGTGAATATCACCGCCGCTGGCGGCCATGTCGGCGGCAAGTTTTACGCCCACCCCGGCTTCGGTGCCGACCAGGCGGATGGCGCCCGCGTACATGCCGCCGAGGGCAGAGCTGTCGATGGCCAGTAGCGGCTTGGCGCTGCCGTCGTCGGCTTTGGCGGTGGCGGCCAAGGTGGTTGCGTCCACCTCGTTGCGGCCCGCGATGATGTTCAGGCGCTGGGCTTGCAACTCGGCGTTGAGTTTGGCGCTGCGGGTGATGAGGTCGAACTGGCTGATGTTCGAGGCATTAAGGCCGGTGCCTTCGATGTTGATGTCGCCGCCGTTGACGTCGAAGTGGTCGAGCTTGCCGTTGTCGATAACCGGCGTGCCGGTGGTGAGTGTGGCGCGCGGGGTGTTGATAAAGCCGCAGCCGTCGCAGGTGATGCCGTGAGGGTTGGCGACTACGACATGGGCGCCCTGCCCGGCCACTTCGGTGTAGCCCTTGAGCTGGCTCTGGTTGCCGCCGGTAACTTCGTTGAGGATCAGGTTCGCGGCACGACCGTTGAGGTTGCTGTTGCCGAGAATCACGCCGCCCAGTTGGGTTTCGTTGAACGCCGCGGTGCCGTTGTTGAGGATCAGGCCCTGCTGACCGACGTTGTAGTCGGTGAATTTGTTGTGGGACAACCCGCTGCCGTTAGGCGTGGCGATGTTCACCACCGGCACGCCATTTTGCGCATTGCCAAGGCTCGTGTTGCCGCCCGCTGCCGCGTCCACCGTCAGCTCTGCAGCGGTGCTGACAATAGGGTTTAGAAACATCACCCCCATCAGGATGCAGGCGATGTTTTGGAACAGCGGGCTACGAACGTCCATTTCGGTACTCTTTTATCGGTGTTTGAAAGGCGCTACCGGTGAAGGCGTTGCCTCACTTCCAGGTGCGTAGGCGGCGCACACAAGCGGGGTTTGCGGCGAGCGATCTGATGTCTAATGTTGAAAATTAAAGGCCCCTCACCCCAGCCCTCTCCCGCAAGCGGGAGAGGGGGCAGACCGAGTCAGTCCCGGGCAATCGTCACCCCTCGCCCGCTTGCGGGAGAGGGGCTGGGGGTGAGGGGCTTTTAAACCAAACCATCCAATTACCGTCCGCGCATGGAGTTGCGGGGCGGTGTTTGCAGCACGTAAACGGGTTAGTCGCTTTGGTACTTGGGCGAACGCGGGCCATACAGCAGGCCTGATCCTTTGGCCGTGGAGAGCAGCCTGCCGCTGGTGGTGCCAGCGATGGGGTACGCCGCATCGTCCATGGAGCTGTTGATGATCTGCGTGACCGCAGCCGTCACCAGCATGCCAACCAGCCCGCCTCCGGAGTTGTTGTTACCTTCGTTGCTGGAGGCCGTGGCCGAACCGGTCCACAGGGTGGTGCCGGTTTTCAGGTCTACCAGCTTGGCGCTGGCGGTCACGGTGGTGGCACTGCTCAGGATCAGGTACTGGGTGCCGTACTGGCTCACGGTGATGTACAGGCCGGCATCGGCGCCGAAAATCTCGTGCAGTTTGGCGGGAGCCACTTGGTGGGCGTCGCTGGCGGTGCTCAGGCCGTTCTGGCGAAAGGTTTCATCGGCCAGCGCGACCGGCACCACGTAGTAACCGGCTTCGGCGAGCGGCACGGTGACTTGCGCGAGCACGCCATAGGTGGCTTTCACGTCGGGCGATTCGTTTACCGGCGGCAGTACCAGAATGGAGCGCGGCCGCGCTTGTTTGTACGCCGAATAATCCAGGCTCTTGGGCGGTGCGACGCAGCCGCCCAACAGTGCCAGTGCCACAAGCCATGCACAGGTGCGATAGGTGCGCGCCATTATTTAGCCTCCGGGGTTTTCTTCTTCATCAAGAAGTCCATGTACGGCGCCGACTCCGGGAACAATGCCTTCTCGTTCTCGAAGGAACGCATCGTCAGTTCCTCGTCACCCAGGCTGGAATACAGCAAGCCCATTTGCGCGTAGAAACCGGGCGGTATCGCGCCGTTTTTTGCCTGGATTTTCTGCAGATCGGCTTTCAATACGTCGAGCTGCGCTTCAGGCGAGCCACCGTTGAAATGCTCGCGCAGTTGAGGTTGGTAGTTGCCCCACTGGTACAGCGCTGGCTGCCGCGCGCAACCGCCCAATGCCATGCTGCCGATCAGCAACATGGCGGCCATGCCCCGGCCTGAAAACGTCAAGTTCATTCCCCGTTATCCCTTTTTCAAATGCTTCAGTTGCCTAGCGTTACGGCTTCCATGCGCCGCTATCGACCGCGCCTACCAGTTTGTCCACGGCTTCACGCATGGCCAGGTCGAGCACCTTGCCGTTCAATGTGGAGTCGTAGCTGGCGGTGCCACCAAAGCCCACCACTTCGCGGTTGGAGAGCGAGTACTCGCCGGCGCCCTGGGCCGAATACACCACTTCGGAGGTGGAGATATTGACGATGTTGAGCGCCACCTTGGCGTAGGCGACCTGGGTTTTGCCGCGCCCCAAAATGCCGAAGAGTTGGTGGTCGCCCACTTCCTTGCGACCGAACTCGGTCACATCGCCGGTCACCACGTAGTCGGCTCCGCTCAGGCGCTGAACCTGGCCTTTGATTTGGGCTTCCTGAAGGGTTTCGCCCATGTTGTCGCGGTCCAGAACCTTGAAGCGGTTGCTCTGTTGCAGGTGGGTGATAAGGATGGTTTTGGCTTGGCTGCCCAGACGATCCACACCATCCGAGAACACGCCGCGCATGTAGCTTGAGCGGTTATCAAACTTGCCCACGGCAATCGGGCTACGGGTGCCGTTGTAGGCGGTGGTGGCACTGACAACTTGCTGCACGGGCACGCTGCGCGAGGACTCGGTGGCGCAGCCGGCCAGCCCCATTACCAACAGCGCCAGCAGCGCTGGAGAAGCCACGGTTTTATTCATCAACATGCGGTGAAACTCCCTGGGTAAACGGTTAGAAAAAAAGGTCGACGCGAAAATAGATGGGGTGCTCCTGGCGCTCGATGGCGTCGGGGCGTTCCAGCGAGCGGGCGAAGGTGACGCTGGCGGCCACGTTGCGACCGCGCGTGCTGAATTCCACGGCGTTACCGGACAGGCGCCCGTGTTGCGTGCCGTTGTGGCCGTTGCCGTGAATCACGCCGAGGTCGTAGGCCAGCGCCACGCCGTATTCCTGCAGGAACGGGCGCAGTGGTTCGAAAGCCATGGGCCGCCGCCAGCGCACCTGGTTGCGCCAGTAGGCGCCGCTGTCGCCGGACAGTGATTGCTCCTTGAAGCCGCGCACCGAGCTGAGGCCGCCCAGGCTGATGCGCTGCGGGCTGAACAGCACGTCTTCACTGCGCTGGCCGTTGACCAGGCTGTCGACGCTGAAGTTTTCGTTCCACAGGGTGAAGGGCTGCAGGTAGCTCGCGGTGAGGCTGTATTTGTTGTAACGGGCCACCGGCTGGTTGCGGTGCGGATCACCTTCGCCCTGGGCGTCGAATGCGCCGGTGCCTTGCTGCCAGCCGACGTCGAGGTTGACGAAGGCGCTGCCGATGCGACGGCCGTGGTTGAGGCCGAGCTGGTTTTCGCTGAGGCGTTGGCTGGAGACGTCGATCAAGTTGTTGTTCAGGTAGTTGCGGGTTTGCAGGTGCGAGACGCCAAAATTAGCGGCGGTCTTGCTCACGTCGTCGCGGTGCAACACGCGTTCGGCGCGCAGGCTATGGGTTTTGCTGTCGCCGTCGGAGCCGAACACAAAGCCCGCGCCTTCACTGCGGGTGCGGTAGTAGCTCTGGCTGTAGCTGTAATTGAACGACCACCAGCCGTACGGCACGTTGTAGCCGACGCTCTGGTTGGCGGAGTGTTTCCAGTGATCGCTGACGGTGTCGCCACCGCCGCGCAGGCTCAGTTGATCGGCAAGGCCCAGCGGGCTGTCCCAGGTAAAGCCGGCGCCCCACTGCTGTTCGCCGGTCGAGGTCTGGCCGTCGTTGTGACGGTTGAGGTTGGCTTGCCACGGCTTGCCGCGCTCGCCTTGCAAGCGCACGCGACTGCCGCCTACTTCGCTGCCGGGCACCAGTTCCATTTGCGCCGGGCGCGATGGCAGGCGATTGAGTTGGTCGACCAGTTGCTCCAGTTCGCGCAGGTCGAGCACCTCGCCGGGTGTACCGGGGAACGCCATATTCAGCTCACGCGGGCTGGCGATGGCGGAAGGCTCCAGCCCTTCGAGGCGCCCTTCCACAACGAGCACTTCCAGCGTGCCGTCGGCCAGGTCTTGCTGCGGCAGGTAGGCGCGCGAGGTGACGTAGCCGTGGTCGAGGTAGTACTGGGTGACGGTTTTCAGCAGTGCGTTGAGCTGTGTACTGCCCAGGCATTGGCCTTCGTAGGGGCGCAGCAGTTCGGCCTGGCGGCTGGGGGAAATCAGCGTGGCGCCTTGCAAGGTAATGCGGGTGATGGCGAAGCACTGCTCGTCCGGGTTGATGGCCGGCGTCGTGGCCTCGGCACTTTTGCCTGGCAGTTGTTGCAGATCTTGAAGGCGTTGTTGCTGTTCTTGCAGGACTCGCTCCTGACGGTCGCGGATCAGGTCGCGGTCGGCTGGCAGCTCGGCAAATGCGGTGGAAGAAACAGCCAACAAGGTGCAGAGCAGCACCCTAAAACGTAGCGCGGGCATAAGCCTTCAATCCCTTGAAGAATAAGGTTTGGAAAAGCGAAGGCGCGGATTAAACAGGACACGCAAAAATTTGGCGACGCTTTATTGACCGGATGGCCACTATTGCGACATCACTCACAAGTCGGATAGCGAATGGCTTACACCGCGTAAGCAATTGGTACGGCAGTGCGACACGCAACCGTTGCGGGGCGGGGGTTTCAGCGGGTTTCGGGTTGTGGTCGAGTGAGGGCGAGTGGGATTTAGAGCATCGCGGCTGAAGCCGCCCTTACGGGGTTGTGGGAGGCTGGGCTGAGGCGTTGCGAAGCAGCCTTCAACACATTGGCGGAACGCTCTCAGCGGCGGATGATCCAACCTGCACAGCGGACGGCTATCTGCCCCGCGTATAAAGTTAAGGAGAACGTTATGCCTTGGTATGCCTGGCTGATTTTGGCGTTGGCGCTTGGCTCGATCGTCGGCGGCTTGATGATGTTGCGCGACACGGCGAAGAAGCTGCCGCTTACGGATGAGCAGCTAAGAAAGGTCCATGAGCGCAACGCGGAGATGGACGCCAAGGAAGCGCAAGACCGCTAACCGGCGTTCATGCTTTCAGGCCAGCCGCAGCACCACGGCGCCAGCAACGATGATGCTGGCGCCGACGATGCGCGCGGCGCTGAGCCTTTCTTTTAGAAACAGTCCGGCGATCAGCACGCCGAACAGAATCGAGGTTTCCCGTAGCGCCGCGATCACCGCGACCGGCGCCAGGGTCATGGCCCACAGCGCCAGGCCGTAAGAGGCCAAGGTGCCGAACGCGCTGACTATTCCCATCCGCCAATACGTTGCCGCGTAGGCCACGAACGCGCGCCTGCGCATTAGCAGCACCCAGCCTATTAACACCCAGCCCGTCAGCAGAAACAGCCACAAGGTGTAGGCCGCCGGTGCGCCAGAACGGCGAACGCCGAGGCCGTCGACCAAGGTGTACGCGGCGATAACGCCGGCGTTGAGCAGCGCCAGCAGCAAGCCGAGCCGTTGGCTGGGCGTAGGCCGGACAGCCCGGCGCGAAAACGCCATGGCCAGAATGCCAAGGCAGATGAGTCCGATACCGAGCAGCGCCAGCGGCGGCAAATGTTCGTGAAGGAAACCCACACTGACCAGCGCCACCAGCAAGGGCGCGGTGCCGCGCATGATCGGGTAGGTCTGGCTCATGTCGGCCAGGTGGTACACCCGCGCGACCAAGATGAAATACACCACCTGCAAACCCACCGACGCGCCGAGATACGGCCAGCTCGCCGCTGCCGGTTGTGCAAGCCAGGGCAGCAGCAACAGCGCCATCACCGCGCCGCAGCCGGTGAGCAACACGGTGCTTAACAGCTTGTCGGTGCCGCCTTTGACGATGGCGTTCCAACTGGCGTGCAGCAACGCGGCGAACAGCACCACCAAGTAGACCGACAAACGTGCTCCTTAACAGCGTGGCGCTGGCGTCTTAGTGGGGCTTGTTCAATAGCTTGGCGACGGCTTCAAGCAGCGTGTCCATGGCCACCGGCTTTTGCAGGTGCAGATTGAAGCCCGCCGCCACCGCGTCGTCCACGTCCTGCTTGGTGCTGTAACCCGATAATGCAACGGCGGGCGTGTGCGGGTTGGCACTGGCTTGGCGGATGGCGCGCATCATTTGGTGGCCGTCGAGCAGCGGCATACCGATGTCCGAGAGAATCAGGTCGTAGCGGTTGTCTTTGGCCAACGCCAAGCCGCGCTCGCCGTTTTCAGCGGTGGTCACGGTGGCGTCTTCGCCTTCTAACAGCATTTCCATGACGCTGAGAATATCGGGCGAGTCGTCGACCACCAGCACCTGCACGCCGGTGAGACTACCCGCCACGGCGGTGGCCTCGATGCCGGTTTTAAGTTGCAGCTCGGTTTGCAGGCAGATCGGCAGCCACAGGCTGAAACGCGCGCCCCGCCCTCGCCCTTCAGAGAACGCTTCGATACGTCCGCCGTGGGCTTCGACCAGTTGATGCACCAGCGCCAGGCCAATGCCCAGGCCGTTTTTAGAGCGGTGCACGTGTTGCATGTCGGCCTGGCCAAACAGGTCGAACACTTTGCCGAGGAAATCCGGGTCGATGCCCTGGCCGGTGTCGACCACATCGAGCCGGGCGGCATCGCCATCACGGCTCACGGCCAGACTCACACGCCCGCCGGCCGGGGTAAATTTCAGGGCGTTGTTGAGCAGGTTCCAGATCATTTGCTCAAGGCGCGTGTTGTCGGCGCTGACGAACAGAGGCTCGCCCTCGTCGTGGTAGGTCAGTTCGATGTGTTCACCCTCGGCGATGGGCTTGAACATGTCGAAGGTGTTGCGCACGGAGTCGCTGAAGTCGCGCACGGCCATGCTCAGGTTGAGCTTGCCGGTGCGCACGCGGGAAATGTCCATCAGGTCGTCGATAATGCGCGACTGGTTGCGCACGGCGGCCTGAATGGCATCGCCGGCCCGGTTAAGCGGCGGCGAAGCTTTGAACAACGGCGTGCGGGTCATCACGTCCATGTTCAGTTGAATAAGGTTCAGCGGGTGTTTGAGTTCGTGGGACAGCACGGCGAAAAACTCGTCTTTACGCTCGTTGCTGGCCTGGGCGGTGAACAACAGGTTTTCGCTTTCGTGGGCGCGGCGTTGCTGCTCGGTGAGGTCGTGCGCCACCAGTGCAAAACCGTGCAAGGTGCTGTTGAACATCGGTTGCAGCAGGCAATGGCTGGGAACGTGGGTGCCGTTGTTGCAGACGAAACTGCGCGCCTCGCTGAGCTGGCCTTCGCGCTCGGCGCGCTGGCGGTCGCGCTCGGGCAAGCCTTGGGCGCGATCCTCTTGCCGGTAGAGCAAGTCGATCGACTTGCCGACAACCGTGCTGGCTTCGTGGCCGAAGAGCAATTCAGCCCCGCCGTTCCATGAAGTGATGATGCCGGCGCAGTCCACCGTGACGATTGCATACGCCTTGATGCTCTGGGCCAACAATTTGGTGTGGGCTTCGCCGGCGCGCATTTTTTCTTCGGCGAAGCGCCGGCTGGTGATGTCGATAAAGGTCAGCACCGAGCCTTGAATGCGGTCGTCGGTGGTGCGGTACGGCAGGAACCGCGCCAGGTACCAGCGGCCATCGGCGCTGGTGACTTCCCGTTCGATCAGACGCAGTTCTTCAAAGGCGCGCGTGGCATCGCTGATCAGATCGGGGTAATCGAGGCGATGGGTGATGTCGAGAATCGAGCGGCCGGCGTCGTTGCGTATCACGTTGAAGATGTCGCCGGTGCGCGGGGTAAACCATTTGATGCGCATCTGCCGGTCGACAAACAGCGTCGCGATATCGGTGGAGGAAATCAGGTTTTGCAGGTCGTCGGTGATCTTGCTGGCTTCGTCAACTTTCACCTTCAGCTCGGCGTTCACCGTCACCAGTTCTTCGTTGATCGACTGCAGCTCTTCCTTGCTCGTTTCCAGCTCTTCGGTGGCCGAGCGAAGTTCTTCGTTGATGGCCTGCAGTTCTTCGTTCGAGGCGCGCAGTTCTTCGGTGGAAGCATCGGAATGCTCCATGGTTTGTTGCAGCTGTTCTTTGGTCTGCTGCAGCTCGGCTTCCAGATGAGTGAGCACCGAATCTTTGCTGGCGCCACGTTGCAGCGGGCCCGGGTCGAGGCTGTCATCAACCTTGTCGAACAGCACCAGCACGTAGTCGCTGGCCGACTCGGTATCGCGGAACGGCTTGACCACCATGTTGACGTAACTGGCGCTGCCGCCCTGCTCGAGCTTCACGCGCCGGGCATCCACGCTCTTGCCGGTCTTGATCGCCTGATACAGCGCGGTGCGCAGTTCCAGTCGCAGTTCCGGGTGAACGACAGCAGGCAAGTTGAGCGTTGGCTCGCCACCGATGTAGCGCAGGAATTCGCCGGCCCGGGCCGACATATGCACGATGTCGGAATCGAAATTGACGATCACGCTCGGCGGCGCGTACTGCTCCAGCACACGCTGGTGCACATCGGCAAACGAGGGTTTGCGCTGCGGCACATTCAGCCCTCGCGGCACGGGCATCGGCAACGGGCCGGAGAACGTGCTGATGGGCATGCTCGGCCGTTTATGCGAAGAATTTTTAGCGCGGTAAATGCGATTTTTCTTGTCCACCACAGCGAACAGATTCGGGCACGCATCGGCTGTTTCCGAACTGCCGAGAAACAGCAGGCCGCCAGGGTTCAGGGCGAAGTGGAACATGCGCAGCACTTCGGCCTGAATGTCGCGGTCGAGGTAAATGAGCAGGTTGCGGCACGAGATCATGTCCAGCCGCGAGAACGGCGGGTCGCGCAGAATATTGTGGGTGGCGAACAGGATTTTCTCGCGCACCTCTTTCTTCACCCGGTAGTAAGCCGCTTCCTTGGTGAAGAATTGGCGCAGGCGCGTGGGGCTGACGTCGGTGAGGATCGATTCCGGGTACAGGCTGGAGCGGGCAATGGCCAGGGCGCTGTCGTCGATATCGGTGGCGAACACATGCAGCTCGGCGTTGCTCATGGTTTGCTCGGCGTGTTCGCTGAGCAGCATGCACAACGAATACGCCTCTTCGCCGGTGGAACAGGCCACCGACCACACGCGAATCTGCGCGTCGCTGTCGCCGTCGATGGGTTTGTCGAACAGCGCGGGGATCACCTCGCGCTCCAGCGCTTCGAACGCTTCCACGTCGCGAAAGAAGTTGGTCACGCCGATCAACATGTCATCCAGCAGCGCCGGGGTTTCTTCCATGTGCTCGTTAAGCAGCGTGGCGTAGGCCGGCATATCGCTGATGCCGTTGACCTGCATGCGCCGCTCGATTCGACGCAACACGGTGGCTTGTTTGTAGTGCTTGAAATCGTGGCCAGTGCGCGCTCGCAGCAGGCTGAGGATGTCGCGAAGGGCAATTTCGCTGGATTTGGCCAGTTGTGCGTCTGGCTCCTTGCGCACCTCGTCCGGGGCTTGCGCGAGGGGAATATGCAATTCCTGGATGTTGGCGCTCAGGTGCACCAGGCGCGCCGCCAACTCGGCGACCGGCAGCACGATATCGACGACACCCGACTCAATGGCGCTGCGCGGCATCGACGCGAACTCGGCTTCGTCGGGCGACTGCGCCAGGGTGATGCCGCCCTTCTCTTTGATACGCGCCAGGCCTACGGCGCCATCTGCGCCAGAGCCGGACAGCACCATGGCGATGGCGTGGGTTTGATGCACTTCGGCCAGGGCGCGGAAAAACAGGTCTATGGCGACGTGCATGCCACGGGTGCGTTGCGGCGTGGCCAGGCGCAGATAACCGTCGTTCATCGACAGGTCCATGCCAGGCGGAATCACGTACACCGTGTTGGCCTCGATGGCGATGGCCTGGGCCACTTCGTGCACCGGCATAGCCGTGGCTTTTTGCAGAATGTAGGCGAGCTGGCTTTCGTGTTCGGGCGAGAGGTGCATGACCACCACAAAGGCCATGCCGCAATCGTCTGGCATTTGCTCGAAGAGTTTGATCAGCGCCTGTAAACCACCTGCCGAGGCACCAATGCCTACAACCGGAAACGTGAGATGGCTGCGCGTCAATGACGGCGAATCCGAATCGCGCGGTTCTGGGGTGTCGCTCATGAAGACCTCAGGCAGTGAGGCGGGCGACGGGAAAAGTTCCTGATCGACGGCCTTGTGATCGGTGCAAAGCAAAAAATAACGCGCAGCAGGCAAACGGCTGGGGGCAGAGTTTAAAGCGCAACGCAGCCTCCAGGGCAGGCCTTTTTTATAGGGCTGCTCGGGGCGGGAAAGTTCAAGGGGAATACGGCTCGCAGCAAGGCCGGGGCGCTCTATGCACGCCGGCCAGCTGCCGTTGCAATGGCAACGTGAGCGAGTTTAACCAAGCGAGTACAAGGCCAGGCTTTGCTTGAGCAGTTGCGGCTGTAACAAGCGGATGTCGGATTCGATTTCATCGATGATCCGTTCGATGTCATCGCGGTGCAGGCTGGCACTGCAGGCGATGCCGGCGATGGACAGCAGCGTGGCGCCGCTGTCGGGTTGGTAGATACGCACCAGCATCGAATGGGTGCTGTCCATGCTGGCTTCCAGGCCCAGGGGTGCGAAATGCTCTTGAAGCAACACACAGGCGGCGGGAAAGGATCGTTTCACGGCCAAACCTCGCGGGTTTCGCAAAAGGTGCAAACCAGCCTAGGCGAGGTTCAGCCGCCCTGCCCCGCATTTGGTCTGATAGCACGGCAGTGCCATGGCAATTGCTCGCCTGGACACTTTCTCTCTGCGCTGTAGGAGCCAGCTTGCTGGCGAATTTCGCTCGCACGGGGAAGAACTTCGTTTCCAGGGTTCGCCAGCAAGCTGGCTCCTACAGGACTGCCTGGAACGTCGTTTTGATAGCGCCATTCAATCAGCCTGATAGCAAGATTCCCTGAACCTCTGCGTACCGCCGGCTCTCGATAACCCATAAGCCCACCGTGAGGCTTAACGGGATATTCAGCGAAGGACCTGCCGTAACGGTCGCTCGCTCCCCCCAAAGGACCTACCTGATCAGGAGCATCTAATGGCTACGCCGAAAAAACCCGCCGCCGGTAAACCTTCCGCCAATCAAGCCACGCAGCCGCAACCACCGGCCACCGCTGGCCAACCCGCCAGCGCAACACCGGCACAAGCGGCACAGGCCGAGGCCGTGCAACAAACCGTTGCCGCCTGCCCGTTCAACACCAACAAAGCCAAGGAATATGGCGCTGCCTCGACCCGGCCAAGCCCAGGCGAAACCGTTGCCGCGCCACCGGTGGTCGGCGCCAGCACCTTGAGCGAAGACAATATCAACGAGAAGATCGGCGCCGCGCAGCCGGGCTTCAATGCCAATAGCGGCGAGCTGCCGCGCGTGCAAGCCGACAGCGCTGGCCAAGGGTTGACCACCAACCAAGGCGTACCGGTGGGCGATAACCAAAGCTCGCTGAAAGCCGGCCTGCGTGGCCCGGCGCTGCTGAAAGATTTCATCCTGCGCGAGAAGATCACCCACTTCGACCACGAGCGCATTCCAGAGCGCATCGTGCATGCCCGTGGCTCGGCGGCTCACGGTTTTTTTGAAGCCTACGAAGACCTCAGCGAAATCACTCGCGCTGCGCCTTTCGCCGCTGCCGGCAAGCAAACGCCGGTGTTTGTGCGCTTCTCCACGGTGGCCGGTGAACGCGGCTCGAAAGACACCGCCCGCGATGCCCGTGGTTTCGCCGTGAAGTTCTACACGGACCAAGGCAACTGGGATCTGGTGGGCAACAACATTCCCGTGTTCTTCATTCAGGACGCGATGAAATTCCCTGACCTGGTGCACGCGGTGAAACCTGAACCGCACCACGGCATGCCGCAAGCAGCGTCGGCGCACGACACCTTCTGGGACTTCATCTCGCTGTCGCCAGAAGCGGCTCACATGATCATGTGGGTGATGTCTGACCGTGGCATTCCGCGCAGCTACCGGATGATGCAAGGCTTCGGGGTGAACACCTTCCGCTTCGTCAATGCGCGCGGTGAATCGCACTTCGTCAAGTTCCACTGGAGCCCACTGCTGGGCACCCACTCGCAGGTGTGGGATGAAGCGGTGAAAGTGTCCGGCGCCGACCCGGATTACCACCGCCGCGACCTGTGGGAAGCCATCGAGGCTGGCGCCTATCCTGAATGGGAGCTGGGTGTGCAGGTGGTGAGCGAGGCGCAGGCTGAAGCGTTCAGCTTCGACATTCTCGACCCGACCAAACTGATTCCCGAAGAATTGGTACCGGTGCGGCCGGTGGGCCGCATGGTGCTCAACCGCAACCCCGATAACTTTTTTGCTGAAACCGAACAGGTGGCGTTCTGCGCGGCCCATGTGATTCCGGGTATCGACTTCAGTAACGACCCGTTGCTGGCTGGCCGTATTCACTCGTATGTGGACACGCAAATCAGCCGTTTGGGTGGCGCGAACTTCCACGAAATCCCGATCAACTCGCCGCTGGCGCCGGTGCACAACAATCAGCGCGATGGTATGCATCGGCAAACCATCAACCGCGGCCGTGTCGCATATGAGCCGAACTCGCTGGCCGGCGGCTGTCCGTTCCAGACCGGCGAGATGGGCTTTGTGCCCTTCCCCGAGCCGGTGCAAGGCGACGAGGTGCGCGGCAAGCCGGAGAAATTCGCTGAGCACTACAACCAGGCCACGCTGTTCTTCAACAGCCAGGCACCGTTCGAACAGCAGCACATCATTGACGCGCTGCGTTTCGAGCTGAGCAAAGTGACCGTGCCGGCCGTGCGCACGCGCATGTTGGCGCAGCTGCGCAACATCTCGGAAAAACTGGCCCAAGGCGTCGCTGATGGGCTGGGCGCGCCGCTGCCGGAGCCGTTGCCGAAAGCACTGGTAACGCCGGTAAAACCCGAGGTCGAACTGTCGCCGTCATTGTCGTTGTTGGCGCGGCCGGGAGACGGCAGCATCAAGACGCGCCAGATCGCCATTCTGGTGGCCAACGGTATTGATGAGGCCAGCGTGAAAACCGTCGCCGATGGCTTGATTGCCGAAGACGCGGTAGTGCGTTTGGTAGGCCCGCGGGTGGGTGCGTTCACAGGCGCGGCAGGCGGCGAAGTGGTGGCCGATGCGTCGTTGGAAAACCAACCCTCGCCGTTGTTCGATGCGGTGTACGTGCCCAACGGCCAAGCCGCCATCGAAGCGCTGAAAGCCGATGGCCGTGCGTTGGAGTTTCTACGCGACGCGTTCCGCCATGGCAAAACCATCGCCAGCGCAGGCGGCGGCAGTGCCTTGCTGCAACAGGCGAATATTGATATCGGCAGCAGTGTGCCGGGGGTAATCGTGGCGAAGGCGGCCGATAAAGGCTTGGTGAAATCGTTCGTGGAAGCGGTGGCTAAACACCGCCATCCAGAACGCGAAACCAATCCGCCGAAGGTTTAACCAGCAGCGGTGCAGAGCGGCTGACGACGGTGTTCGTCGGCCGCCCTACCCTGGCGTTAAAACCGATACCGCGCACCCAGATTGACTGCCCAGGGTTGGTCTACTTGACGGCCTTGCGCATGTTCGACATCCAGAGAAATCTTGGTTGCCTGACTCACCTGCAGCACCCCGCCAAAGCCGACTTCGACGCGAGCATCAGCCACCTTGTTGTCCAAGGTGTAGCCGTTAACTTCAACCGAACTTTCACCGGCGAACTCGTGCACATACGAGGCTTTCACGTAGGGCTGAAACGCCAAGCCATTGGGCTGCGTGAGCGTTCTGCCAAGCAACGCGCCGACCCGGCCTTGTAACGAGCTGGCGTCGCCAGGCGCCACTTTCAGTCCGTTACTCGCGGTGTAGCGCTCGGCGCCTATGTGGGTATAGGTCAGCTCGACTTGCGGCTCGATGAACCAGTTGTGTTGCAAGCTAATCTGCCGCCCGAATTCGATATCGGCGGCGTACCCGCTGGCGCGATAGCTGCCCTTAATGCGGCTTCCCGTGTTGGCCTGGGTTTTAACCTCGCTCTCCATCCAGTTGTACTTCGCCACGCTGTCGAGGTAGTAGCCGCGCGCATCCATCCACGTTGCGTACACGCCCAGCAGGCGGCTGTTGATCTCGCCGTTGGCGCCTGCGCCGAAATGCTGCGATGACGTTGCCGCGCCGACCATGGCGCCGAGGTACAGCTTGGCCTCTGGCATGTCGATGGCCTGGTCCGCTCCCACTTCCAGGCCACGCACTTGCTGGGTGAATGCGCGGCTGTGTCCATTGGCGACGTTGAAGGTCTTGCCAATGCCTCGCGTCCACACGCCACCTCGGTCATCGCCCATGCGCAACTCTCCCAGGCGTTTGACCAGCGCATTCATTTCCGCGCCCCAGAGCACGGCAGCCGCCACCTGATTGCCCAACGCCACATTGCTGCCGTCGGAGATACTGTCGACGGCGTTAATCGAGGTGTTGCGCAGCAGCCAGTCGTCGCCTTCCTGTTCCAGGGTGTAGCGGAACGCGCCTGCATCCACATAAGGCCGACCTGCCAGGGCAAACTGCCCCGCGCCGCCGTTGCCATCGACCACCAGCAGTTCGCCGTTGGCAGCGCCCGGCTCACGCCCGGAGTCGGCGATGATTAACGTCTGGTTGTCCTGCACGGCGCCGAGCACCTTGAGCAGATCACCGCGTTCGGTGGCCAAGTCGGTGTTGAGGGCGAAGATTCCAGCGCCGGTGAGATCACCCTCGACGGTCAGCGTTTTGAAGGTTGTGCCGGGCTGGAAGGCCACGGTGCCGCTGTTGTGCAAGTCGACGAGCATGGAATCGCCGGTGACGTTCCAGCGACTGGTGTCCAGCACATCGAGGCGATCAAGGTGCTGGACAGCGCCCGTCAGCGTCGAGTTGTCGAGATTCAGCTCGGAATCTCCGGTGCTGGCGCCAGCCACCTGGACGTCGCCTGTCAGCACGCTGTTCTGCGCCAATACCCGCACGGCGCCATGAGCGACGCTGGCGCCGTTGACCAGGTTCTCATTGATGTCGAGCAGTCGCTGCCCGCTGACGGTGGTGTTGCTCAGTGTCACGTCGAGTTTGCCGCCAATTACGGCGATGGCCGAACCCTGCCCTGCGGTCAGGCTGCCGCCCTCGACCGTCGCTTGGTTCAACTGGTCATCGGCGGTGCCCACGGAGCCCAGTGCAATGCTGTCCACGCCGGCTGCACTTGCCCGAACATTTTCCAGCGTTAGCGTGGCGCCTTGGTTCATAAGGGCGGCGGCCGCGCCATCACCCTGGGCTGTCACCTCCATGTCGGTGGCGGCAATGCGCGAATCTATCGCCGCCATCAAGCCGACTCCGCCATTGCGGGTATTAACCGTGCCCGTGTTGAGCGTGACCATGCCGCCCGATACGGCAAACGCTCCAACGCCGGCGTCATCAAGGGATATAGAGATACCGGTGGCATCGATTCTCGCGGTATCGCCTTGGCTATATAGCCCATGGGCTTGCTCGCCCAAGGTCGTGATGGTTACGTTGCGCAAGATCGCCGTGCCGTCTTGGCTGGAGACTCCGACCGCGCCATTGCCCTCGGTGCGAATGCTCACGTCATCGAGATCGGCCGTGGCATCTACGCTGGCTAACCACACACCGTGGGCGTCTTCACCCAAGGTGTTGATCTGGCTGCCGCTGACTTGAACCGTGGCGTCGGAATTAACATTGATGCCGATCGAAAAATCCCCACGTGTGGTTACGCGGCTATCGACGATGTTGGCGGTTGCCGGCATCGCAGCACTCATGCCCATGAGCATCAGGGCATGGGCTTCGATACCTGAGGTTTCGACTGCGCTATGGGTCAGCGCCACCCCTGCGTTGTCGAAAACGCCCATACCAATGGCCGACCCACCGGCCGTAGAGACCGATACGTTTTCCAGCTCCACCCGGGAGGACGTATCGCTAAACACGCCGTAGCCCATGGTTTTGCTGGTAGAAACGCTGCCGTTGTTCAGCGAGATGCGTGCGCGGTCTGTCGCCGACACGCCGATAGCGCCTGAGCCTTCCGTGCTGATCTGCGCTTGTACGAGGTCGATGCGCCCGTCGTTGCTGGCTTCTACCGCTGAGGCGCTGGAACCGGTAGTGCCCAAGGTGAGGCTATTGCCAGTCAGCGTGCCTTCTGACCTGAGGGCCGCAGAAGCGTAGCCACGCGTTGTGACGCTTGAGTGGGTGACGTGCACCACGTCGCCGGCATTCACCGAGACCCCCGTTGCTTGGCTAGCGCTGGTATCGATGGTTTGCCCGGTGATTACGGTGGGCGCCGCGACGGCATACGGTTGCATAAGCGTCAGGTTAATCATGCCCACCAGCAACAGCTGGCGCCCCTGCGCTCGCCCCTTTCGGCCTAAAGGGCCTAGGACTTTTCCTGTTTGTTTCATGACTCAGACTCCGGCAATTTTGATTGCCGGCAGTCTTCCTAGTCAGGCGCACGCGACGCCACGGGAGCTTTCGGTTACTGGCCTAGTCCCGTTCCGAAGCTTTGCAACCAACCCTTTTTCCAAGCCGCTAGCGCAACACCTGCCAGCGCGCCCTTTAGCGGGGGGATTAATCCTCTAGGGACAAAGCTCGACCAGCGCCTGCACCAATTCCGCCTGGCTAAACGGCTTGCCTATGTGGGGCAACGCTGCATCGGATTCGCTGAGTTTGTCGGCGTAACCGCTGGCGAGCAGCACAGGCAAGGTGGGCCAGCGTTGTTTGATGTGTTGAGCCAGCTCGGCTCCGGTCATCCCGGGCATGGCCAGATCTGTCACCACCACGTCAATGCGCGCGCCGTTGGCCAGCAGGTGCAACGCCTGGTCGGCGGACGAAGCTTGTACGGCGGTGCAGCCCAGGTCGTCGAGCGTGGCCGCCGTGCTCAGCAGTACCAGCGGATCATCGTCTACCACTAGCACGTTCAATGGTTGCAGCACGGAAGCGATCGGCGCCAGCGCGGTTTGCGCGCTCAGGTCCGCCACCTCACCGTCGGCGACCGGCAACCACATTTCTGCGGTAGTGCCCTGCCCCAGCACACTGCTCAGCAGCAGTCGCCCACCCGATTGCTGGGCAAAACCGTGCACCATCGACAGCCCCAGGCCAGTGCCTTTGCCGACGCCCTTGGTGGTGAAGAAGGGTTCGCGGGCGCGTTCCAGCGTTTCGCTGTCCATGCCCTCGCCGCTGTCAGTGACGGACAGGCATACGTACCGTCCGGCCTTGAGTTCACCTTCGTCGGCGGCAAGTTCTTCTTCACGCGCAGCAATCACGATCTGCCCGCCGCTGGCCATGGCGTCGCGCGCGTTTACGGCGAGGTTGAGCAAGGCCATTTCCAGCTGATTGCTGTCTGCCAATAGCGGGCTCAAACGCAGCGGAAAGCGCACTTCAATGCGGGTTTGCGGCCCCAGCGCACGTTGCAGCATGTCGGACATACCGCGCACCAGCGCCGGTGCATCAAGCGCTTCAACCACCAATTTCTGGCTGCGGGCAAAGGCCAGCATGCGTTGGGTCAGCGTGGCGCCGCGTTGCGCACCCTGGATGGCGTTGTCGAGCAAGTTGAGCACTTTCGGGTCGTTGGGCACGCGCCGGCGTACCACTTCCAGACTGCCCAACACCACCATCAGCAGGTTGTTGAAGTCGTGGGCGATGCCGCCCGTAAGGCGGCCCAGCGATTCCATTTTCTGCGCCTGGAATAGCGATTCGCGCGCTTTCTCCAGCGCGCGCTGGGCTTCCATGCTTTCAGTAATGTCGCGGGTGATTTTGGCGAAGCCGATAAGCATGCCGAGGTCGTTGCGGATGGGATCGACCACCACGCTGGCCCAGAAGCGCGTGCCGTCTTTACGGATGCGCCAGCCCTGACTTTCAAAACGCCCCTCGCTCACGGCGCGGCTCAGGCCCCGTTGCGGCTCGCCATTGGCGGCGTCTTCGGCGCTGAAAAACAGCGAGTAGTGCTTGCCGATGATTTCCTGCGGCGTGTAGCCCTTGATGCGCTGCGCGCCGGTGTTCCAGTTGGTGATCACGCCCGTGGGGTCGAGCATGTACAAGGCGTAATCGGTAACGCCTTCCACCAGCAAGCGGAACTGTTGCTCGCTCTGCTTCAGCGATTCTTCGGCGAGTTTGCGCTCGGTCAGGTCGCGGGTGACTTTGGCGTAGCCGATCAGGGTGCCGTGGGTGTCGCGGATGGGGTCGATGACCACATGGCACCAGAAGCGCTCGCCATCCTTGCGTTGCCGCCAGCCTTCGCCCTCGAACCGCCCTTCCCCTTCGGCGGTAGACAGCGCGCGCTCGGGCATGCCGCGGGCGCGGTCTTCTTCGGTGTAGAAGCGGGAAAAGTGCTGACCGAGAATTTCGCTTTCTTCGTAGCCTTTGAAGCGCTTGGCGCCAGCGTTCCAGCTGCTGACCAGACCGTTGGCGTCGAGCATATAAATGGCGTAGTCCGTGACCGCATCGAGGAGCATCCGGTAGCGGTCGTCGCTCATTAAAGGGTCTGGCTTGCGCTTTAACTGGGGCATGCAGGTTCCGCGGAGCTGTTGAGTGAAGAAAGAGAGGGGCAAATCTTAACGGTCCTCGCAGCGGTGGGTCCACGGTCCACGCCACAGGAGGCAGAGGCGTCGGGCCTGATGAGGTGTAGAGGCCACCCTTGGGGTTTGGTTCTGTGTAAATGCACCCGCCGAAAGTTGGAAACCCCCACCGTCATACGGCATTCGCTACCGCCACGCACCAGGCTGTTACCGAATGCCCCGTGTTGGCGCACCGTTTCGGTGCGATGAAAAATTATCGTTAGTTGCCAAGGTTTTACGGGGCAGGTGGATAGCCAGGCGCGGCGGCTTTCTGATCCAATATGTCGAAAGCGGTACAGTGGTTCGAAAATTGCTGGCATACACTCGTTCGGGACTAGTTCCCGTCGTACTTCCGCGTTATCTCACGTGATCTACACACTAAGGACACAAGCAATGAAGAAAGCATGGCTGACTCTTTCTGCCCTGGCCCTTTGCATTGGCGCCGGTGCGCTGCAAGCCAAAGAATTCAAAGAAATCCGCTTCGGTGTCGATCCTT
This sequence comes from Pseudomonas sp. AC136, assembly GCF_979258585.1. Taxonomy (NCBI): domain Bacteria; kingdom Pseudomonadati; phylum Pseudomonadota; class Gammaproteobacteria; order Pseudomonadales; family Pseudomonadaceae; genus Pseudomonas; species Pseudomonas sp. AC136. Next base: position 85,019 of record NZ_OZ409865.1, on the reverse strand, counting down.
CCTACGCTCCCTTCGAATCCAAAGCCGCTGACGGCAGCCTGGTTGGCTTCGACATCGACTTGGGCAACGCCATCTGCGCCGAACTGAAAGTGAAGTGCAAATGGGTTGAAAGCGATTTCGACGGCATGATCCCTGGTTTGAAAGCACGCAAGTTCGACGGCGTGATTTCCTCCATGACCGTCACCCCGGCCCGCGAAAAAGTTATCGATTTCTCGGACGAACTGTTCTCCGGTCCTACCTCGCTGGTATTCAAGAAAGGCGCTGGCCTGACCGCTGACCCGGCGTCGCTGAAAGGCAAAACCGTGGGCTACGAGCAAGGCACCATTCAGGAAGCCTATGCCAAGGCCGTGCTGGATAAAGCCGGTGTGAAAACCCAGGCCTACCAGAACCAGGATCAGGTTTACGCCGACCTCACCAGCGGCCGTCTGGATGCGTCCATCCAGGACATGCTGCAAGCCGAGTTGGGCTTCCTGAAGTCGCCACAAGGCGCTGATTACGAAGTGAGCGAGGCCATCGACAGCGAACTGCTGCCGGCCAAAACCGCTATCGGCATCTCCAAGGGCAATGACGAGCTCAAAGCCCTGCTGAACAAAGGCATCAAAGCCCTGCACGACGACGGCAAATACGCCGAAATCCAGAAGAAGCACTTCGGTGAGCTGAATCTGTACCTCGGCAATAAATAAGCCGACCGGGCCGTCGCAATAACGGCCCAGTAACCGCCCACCCCGTCATACGGGTGGGCGTTTTGTTTAGCGATGAGCGTTCCTCATGTTCGAAAACCTGCTGCAATTTCTCGGGCTGTCGGCCTTCAGCTTGAAAGGCTTCGGCCCGCTGCTGCTGCTTGGCACCTGGATGACCATCAAATTATCGGTTCTGTCGCTGCTGGTGGCCGTTGTGCTCGGCCTGCTCGGCGCCAGCGCCAAACTGTCGAGCCTGCGCGCCCTGCGCATTCCGGCGCAGCTGTACACCACCCTGATTCGCGGCGTGCCCGACTTGGTGTTGATGCTGCTGATTTTCTACAGCCTGCAAACCTGGCTGTCGTCGTTCACCGACGCGATGGAATGGGATTACATCGAGATCGATCCCTTCGCCGCCGGGGTCATTACCCTGGGCTTTATCTACGGCGCGTATTTCACCGAAACCTTTCGCGGCGCCATTCTGGCCGTGCCCCGTGGGCAGATTGAAGCCGCCACGGCCTATGGCTTGAAACGTGGTCAGCGCTTTCGCTATGTGGTGTTTCCGCAAATGATGCGCTTCGCCCTGCCCGGCATTGGCAATAACTGGATGGTGATGCTCAAAGCCACGGCGCTGGTGTCGATCATCGGCCTGGCCGACGTGGTGAAAGCCGCGCAAGACGCCGGCAAGAGCACCTATCAGTTGTTCTACTTTCTGGTGCTGGCGGCGCTGATTTACCTGGCGATCACCAGCGCGTCGAACTTTGTTTTGCGACGCCTCGAACGGCGCTACGCGGCTGGCGCGCGGGAGGCGGTGCGATGATCGAGTTACTGCAGGAATACTGGAGACCGTTTCTCTACAGCGATGGCGTCAACATCACCGGGCTGGCCATGACCATGTGGCTGCTCAGTGCGTCGATTTTTTTCGGCTTTCTGGTCTCGATTCCGTTATCGATTGCCCGCGTTTCGCCCTCGCGCCTGGTGCGTTGGCCGGTGCAGTTTTACACCTACCTGTTCCGTGGCACGCCGCTGTATATCCAACTGCTGATTTGCTACACGGGCATCTACAGCATTGCCGCCGTGCGCGAAGTGCCGGTGCTCGACTCGTTCTTCCGCGACGCCATGAACTGCACCATTCTGGCCTTCTCGCTGAACACCTGCGCCTACACCACCGAGATTTTCGCCGGCGCCATTCGCAGCATGAACCACGGCGAAGTCGAAGCGGCCAAGGCCTACGGCCTCAATGGCTGGAAGCTGTATGCGTACGTGATCATGCCCTCGGCGCTGCGCCGTTCGTTGCCGTATTACAGCAACGAGGTGATTCTGATGCTGCACTCCACCACCGTGGCCTTCACCGCCACCGTGCCGGACATTCTCAAAGTCGCGCGGGACGCCAACTCGGCCACCTTCCTGACCTTCCAATCGTTCGGCATCGCAGCGCTGATCTACCTGGCCATCACCTTCACCCTGGTAGGCCTTTTTCGCTTGGCGGAAAAACGCTGGCTGGCCTTCCTCGGTCCCGCGCATTAAGGGTTGCCCATGCGTCATCAACAACACGAGCTTCTCGCCCCGGTGCCCGGCACCGCGCGGCAGATTCACAGCTTTCATTTCGGTTCGGCCTCGGTCGATCCGGCGGCCAAGCGCGCCTACATTCAGGCCTCGCTGCATGCCGACGAGTTACCCGGCATGTTAGTGGCCTGGCACCTGAAACAGCGCCTGAGCGAGCTGGAAAACGCGGGCCAGATACTGGGCGAGGTTACGTTGGTGCCGGTGGCCAATCCCATCGGCCAGGCGCAAGTCGTCATGGATATGCCGCTGGGCCGCTACGAGCTGGAAACGCGCGAGAACTTTAACCGCGCCTTTATCAACGTCAGCCAGCACGTGGGCGACGAAGTAGAGCCGCTGCTCAACGACGATTCCGCGCACAACCTGCAACTGATCCGCGCCAGCCTGCATCAGGCGCTTACCCACGCCACGCCGACCACGCAATTGCAGTCGCAACGCCTGACCTTGCAGCGTCTGGCCTGTCAGGCCGATGTGGTGCTCGACTTGCACTGCGACTTCGAAGCCGTGGCGCATCTGTACACCACGCCCGAAGCCTGGGAGCGGGTCGAACCGCTGTCGCGCTACATCGGCGCCGACGCCAGCCTGCTGGCCAGCGATTCCGGCGGCCAGTCGTTCGATGAAAGCTTCAGCCTGTTCTGGTTACAGATGCAGCAGCGCTTCGGCGAGCGCTTCCCAATTGCCCAGGGCGCGATTGCCGTGACCGTGGAACACCGTGGCGTGCTCGACGTTTCCCACGCGCAGGCGGCGGCCGATTGCCAGGCCATTCTTAATTACCTGACCCACGTTGGTGTGCTGGCCGGTGAAGCCCCTTCCCTGCCCGCCCTGCGCCAGCCGGCAACGCCGCTGGCCGGCGTGGAACCGGTGACGACGCCGGTGGGCGGCTTGCTGGTATTTTGCGCCACGCCCGGGCAAGTGATGGCGGCGGGCGATCAGATTGCCGAAGTCATCGACCCGATCAGCGACAGCGTCACGCCCATTTATTGCAGCACGGCGGGCCTGCTGTACGCCCGTTCGATGCGCCGCATGGCCACGGCCGGCATGGCCGTCGCCCACGTGGCCGGCAGCCAGGCCTACCGCAGCGGCTACCTACTTTCGCCTTGAGGTTTTTCGTCCATGTACAAACTGACCATTGATGGCCTGCATAAAAGCTATGGCGACAATGAAGTGCTCAAAGGCGTTTCACTGAAGGCCGCAAGTGGCGACGTGATCTGCCTGATCGGCGCCAGCGGCTCGGGCAAGAGCACGTTTTTGCGCTGCATCAACTTTCTTGAGCAACCCAACGACGGCGCCATGAGCCTGGACGGCCAACAAGTGCGCATGGTCGCCGACCGTGGCGGCATGCGCGTGGCTGATGAAGACGAACTGCAACGCCTGCGCTGCCGCCTGGCCATGGTGTTTCAGCACTTCAACCTGTGGAGCCACATGACGGTGCTGGAAAACATCACCATGGCGCCACGGCGAGTGCTGGGTGTAAGCAAGGAAGAGGCGGAAACCCGCGCGCGGCGTTATCTGGAAAAAGTCGGTTTGCCGGAGCGCGTTGCCAACCAGTACCCGGCATTTCTTTCTGGCGGCCAGCAACAGCGCGTGGCGATTGCCCGGGCCTTGGCCATGGAACCGGAAATCATGCTCTTCGACGAACCCACCTCCGCCCTCGACCCCGAGCTGGTGGGCGAAGTGCTGAAAGTGATTCAGGCGCTGGCCGAGGAAGGCCGCACCATGATTCTGGTCACCCACGAAATGGGCTTCGCCCGTCAGGTGGCAAGCCAGGTGGTGTTTTTGCACCAAGGCAAAATCGAAGAACAAGGCGCGCCGAAGGATGTGCTGGATAACCCGCAAAGCGAGCGCTTGCGGCAGTTTTTGAGCGGGAATCTGAAATAATCTTTTCCAGGACTCGAGGCTGAAGCCTCTCCCACAAAGGCCAGAATCTCTGTGGAGAGGCTTCAGCCTCGAGTCCTGCAAACGAACATCTCGACCCAATAAAAAACCGGGCACAGGGCCCGGTTTTTTATTGGCTGAAACGAATCAGGCTTTAGGCAAGGTAACGCCCAGTTGGCCTTGGTATTTACCGCCGCGATCTTTGTACGACACTTCGCACGCTTCATCCGATTGCAGGAAAAGCATCTGCGCCACGCCTTCATTGGCGTAAATCTTCGCCGGCAAGGTGGTGGTGTTGGAGAACTCCAGCGTTACGTGGCCTTCCCATTCCGGCTCCAGCGGCGTGACGTTAACGATGATGCCGCAGCGTGCGTAGGTGCTTTTGCCCAGGCAGATGGTCAGCACGTCGCGCGGAATGCGGAAGAACTCAACCGTGCGCGCCAACGCGAAAGAGTTTGGCGGAATGATGCAGACATCGCTTTTAACGTCGACGAAGCTCTTTTCATCAAAGTTCTTCGGATCGACGGTGGCCGAGTTGATGTTGGTGAACACCTTGAATTCATCGGCGCAGCGCACGTCGTAACCGTAGCTCGACACCCCGTAAGAGATCAGCGCGTTGGCGCCTTCGGCCCGCACCTGACGCTCCACAAAGGGCTCGATCATGCCGTGCTCTTGGGCCATGCGGCGAATCCACTTATCCGATTTGATGCTCATGGCGAGGTGTCCTGAATAGCGAGGTGAAAAAGTGTGCGCATCTTACCGGGAGCCACGGCGAGGTTCAAAGGGGCGCACGCCTGAAGCCGCAATCCGCCCCGCCACACACTCCGTGGCACGCGCCGGAACTGTGGGAGCGACTTCAGTCGCGATGGCCGTTACGCAGTCTCGCGCAAGACCACCTTTTTCAGGGATCGCGACTGAAGTCGCTCCTACAGGTCTGTCGCCGCTGCCTGAATTTGTGGGAGCGACTTTAGTCGCGATGGCCGTTACGCGGTCCACGCTAGGCCACCTTTTTCAGGGATCGCGACTGAAGTCGCTCCTACAGGTCTGTCGCCGCTGCCTGAATTTGTGGGAGTGACTTTAGTCGCGATGGCCGTTACGCGGTCCACGCTAGGCCACCTTTTTCAGCGATCGCGACTGAAGTCGCTCCTAAAGGTCTGTCGCCGCTGCCTGAATTTGTGGGAGCGACTTTAGTCGCGATGGCGGTTACGCAGTCTCGCGCAAAACCACCTTTTTCAGGGATCGCGACTGAAGTCGCTCCTACAGGTCTGTCGCCGCTGCCTGAATTTGTGGGAGCGACTTTAGTCGCGATGGCCGTTACGCAATCTCCAGCAAAACCTCCTTTTTCAGAGTTCGCCAGCAAGCTGGCTCCTACGGGGTACACCGGTGCGTCAGAACTGCGGGGTGTATTTGACGGTGAACATGACGTTGCGCGGGTCGCCGTAGTAGTTGCCGCCATCAACGTCGTTGTAAGCGGGGATGTAGTACTTCTTGTCGAACACGTTGTTGAGGTTCATCGCCACGCCAATTTCATCGCTGGCCTGGTACGCCACGCGCGCGCTCCATACGGCCAGACCGGGCAAGTCGAATTTGTCGTCCTGGCTGGGTGTATGGCTGCTGGCGTTGACGCCGGCACCAAGGCTGACGCGGTTGAAATCGCCCGGCAGCTTGTAGTTGGACCACACGCGCAGCATGTGCTTGGGCGTCCAGGTGCTGAAGATTTCGCCTTCTTTCTGCGGATCTTTCAGGTATTTGGTGGTGTTGTAGGTGTAGCCGGCCGAGAGTTCCAGATCGGTTAACACCTCGCCACTGACCTCGGCTTCAAAGCCTTGGCTGCGCACTTCGCCCGCCGCTCGCGAACACAGCGAGCCGTTGCAGATATAGCCCAGGCTGGAGAGCTGCGTGGCGCGGTTTTGGTGGTCGTAGCGAAACAGCGCAAAGGACACATTGAGGTACGACTCACCCACATAGGTAACAAATCAGTTCAACCACATGGGTAACAGTTTTTAACCTAATGGGGTCTCCCTCAGGAGGGTGCCCTCATGCCGTGGCGAGAACTGAAACCTATGGACGAGAAAGTGTTGTTCATTGCTGATTACCTCAGGCAGGTCAGCAGCTTCACTGCGTTGTGCGAGCACTTCGGCATCAGTCGAAAGACCGGCTACAAGTGGGTGGAACGCTACAACTTAGCCGGCATGGAGGGGTTGGCTGAGCAAAGTCGGCGGCGTCGCGAACAGGTGTGCACGCCATTTGTTATCCGCGAGTACATCCTTGATCTAAGGCGCCGATCTGCGGTTGAACTGGGGCCGAAGAAGATCCAGGCACTCGTGGAGCAGCGATATCCTGGGCAAAGTCCTTCCCGGACCACGATCTACAGCATCCTCAAACAGGCGGGATTGGTCACGCCCCGCCGGCTTCGTAAGCGGGTACCTAGCTATCCAAAGCCGCTTAAATCGACCAACGAACCTAATGAACTCTGGAGCGCCGACTACAAAGGTCAGTTCCTGACTCAGGACGGGAAGTGGTGTTATCCGTTGACGGTGATGGATCACGCCAGTCGTTTTCTGCTGGCTTGCGAAGGCATGTCCGGCACACGGCTAAAGGAGACCAAGTCGGCTTTCGAAGATTTGTTTCGCTGCTACGGATTACCTTCGCGCCTGCGAACAGACAACGGCACCCCCTTCGCTAGCGCTGGCAAAACAGGTCTAAGCCAACTCTCCATTTGGTGGCTACGGCTGGGCATCATTCCTGAACGAATAGCACCTGGCCGCCCCGAACAGAATGGGCGCCACGAACGTATGCATCGGACGCTGAAACGGGCCGTCACTCACCCCTGTTCTGCGCATATGGCGGAGCAGCAAAGGCAGTTCGACCTGTTTCGTCATAATTACAATGAGCAGCGGCCGCACGAAGCGCTAAACCAGAGCACGCCCAAAACCCATTACCAGAATTCGCCACGGCCATACCCGGAACGCTTGCCGGAGCCGACATATCCTGGCTATGTCGAACCGCACCGGGCCGACTGCAGCGGGATCATCAATCGCCACGGTATGCGCATTTATGTGGGGTATCTTTTAAGGCACGAACTAATTGGGCTGGAGCAAATTGGCGATGATCTTTGGGCCGTTCATTTCGGCCCGGTTGTGATAGGTAGGCTGGACGAAAGGGAGCAGAAGGATGGGTATCTATCCTTGAAAGTGTCACCCATGTGATTGAACACTTTTGTTACCCATGTGGTTGTCTCGTACATTGACCCGCCCGTCAGCCAGCTCGCCTTTCAAGCCGGTCTCGTAGTTGCGGCCTTCGATGGGTTTGAGCGGTTTGTTGTCGAGCGTCGGTTCTGGTTGGGGAATAAATACTTCGGCATAGCTGACGTAGGCCGACCACTCGGGCGTGAGTTCATAAACCAGGCCGCTGTACGGGGTGAAACGCCCGGTGCTGCTGATTTGTGAATCCACGTCCCAGCCGGGCTGGCGCTGGCCGAGTTTTTCCTGGTAGGCGGTGTATTGGTAGTCATACCAACTGGTGCGCCCGCCCAAAATCAGGGTTAGCGGCTCCAGCAGTTTTACCCGCCAGGTGCCGTAGATGCCTTTCTGGCGAACGTCGTATTCGCTGGGGTTGAGGCTGGCATTCGGTTTGGTGAGGATGTTTTCCATGTCCTCGTACGGCCGGTGGTGGTCGATATCCAGAATGCTTGCCGTCCAATCTCGGTAAGCGGCGTAAGCCCCTTCGCTGGTGTACTTCGAATAGTTGCCGCCCACTACCAGAGATTGCTCAAAACCCAGGCCCTCGAATTTGCCATCCACGAACATGTCGAGGCCGACGTTCTTGCTTTGATAGTCAGTGGCATAGTCGAAATAGCCAGAGCCGCTGCCCTCGGCAACGACCAGATACTGATAAGCCGCCTCATTGCTCTCAACCATGCCAAACGCCGAGCTCTTGAATTTCCAGTCGTCGTTAAAGCGATGCTCCAGGTCCAGATAAACCGAGGTCTGGTCATTCATGCCGCGGTTCCAGGTGGAGCCGGTGAAAGTCGAGCGCGGCAGGCCGATGTCGCTGCCGTCGGCATAACGCACCAGTCCGAGAAAGAACGGCCGGTAATGCCCTTGATGGTGATTGAAGCCAACGCCTACCGTGGTGCTGTCGCTGAGGTCGACATCCAGCGCGCCGTATACCGTCTGGTCCCAGTTCCATTTGTAGTCGACGAACGAGTCGCCTTGGGAATAGTCCACCACGGTGCGACCACGCACCGTGCCGGCCTCGTTCAGCGGGCCGCCGGCGTCCAGTTGCAGGCCGTAGCGGTCCCACGAACCGGCCTTGCCGGTGATGCTGACGGTGGGTTTGCCCTGCCCGCGCTTGCGCACCAGATTGACCGCGCCACCCGGGCTGTTGGCGCCTTGCAGCAGGCCCGCCGAGCCGCGCAGAAATTCCAGACGGTCGTAGATGGCCATCGATTCGGTCAGGTAGCTGCCCAGCGAGTAAATGTTGCGGGGCGTCGGCACGCCGTCGTATTGCAGCGCTTCGATATCGAAGCCGCGCGAGAACATGAACATGCCCGGGCCTGGCGACTTGGTGGAGGTCATGCCGGTGGTGTTGACCAGCGCTTCGGTGAGGCTGGTGATGTTCTGGTCGTCCATGCGTTGGCGGGTGAGCACGCTGACAGACTGGGGAATGTCTTTGAGCTTCTGCTCGCTTTTGCCGATGCTCAACGCGCCGGTGGTGTACGAGCCGCTGCCTTCGGTGGTAGTGCCGAGGGTTTGGCCGTTGATGTCGGTGGCGCCCAACTCCAGCGCCGAACCGGCTTGCACCGTGACCAGGCTATAGCGGCTGGCGCCCTCCTCGCGCAGTTGCAGATGGCTGCCGGCGAGTAGCTTGGCAAACCCTTCCTGAACCGAGTATTCGCCCCGCAAACCCGGCGAGCTGAGGCCGGCTGTTTGCGTGGAAGCGAACGACAGCATCACCCCACTGGCCGCCGCAAACTGGCTGAGCACGGTGCCCAACGGGCCAGCGCCGATGGTGTACTGGGTGCGGCTGGCATCGGTTTGCGCCCAAGCGGGCTGCGCACTGCCAAGTAACAGCGGGCCGCCGAGGGCGAAGCCGAACAATGCCAGGCGAACGCCTTTTGCCAGAAGGGGGTAATGCTGAGTCATCAATCTCGATCCTTGTGCCGTGGGCAGATTTAGTGGCGGTTAAACCGCTCTACTGCTTGAGCCGGACGAGATTCGAAATCGGCAACCCAGATAAGAAATATTTTCATCGGCGCGGTACATCACGCCTCAATACGCACCCAATAGCGGGAAAAACTGCGCAGCCGCACCGGCAGCGAAGCCGTCAGGTTGGCGAGCACGGCGTCGGTATCGTCGAGAGTGAAGGCGCCCGACACGCGTAAATCCGCCACGGCTGGCGCACAGCTCAAGTGCCCGGGGCGATAGCGCGCCAGCTCGTCGATAAAATCGCCCAGACGCCAGTCGATGGCGACCAGCATGCCGGTGGTCCAGGCGCTGCGATTGGGGTCGGCCGGTTGTACGGCGCCCAATTGGCTCGCGCTGAATTGCAGCTGCTCGCCGGCGTTTACCCGCTGCGCAGCCTGCGGCATCTGCTCGCTGCGCACTTCGACCGTGTGTTCGAGCACGCTCACCGAGGTGAAATGTTCGCCCAGGCGGACGTTGAAATCGGTGCCCAGCGCGCGCACGCGACCGTGGCGGCTCTGCACCAGCAAAGGTCGGGGCGCGGCAGTTTGCGTGTCGGCGGCCGTGCGCAGGCGAATTTCGCCATGGCGCAGGGTGATCAGGCGTTCGCTGGCGCTGAAGTGAACGTCGACCTGCGTGTCAGTGTTCAGGTCCAGACGGCTGCCATCGGCAAGCATGACCTGCCGGCGCTGGCCCGTGCGCGAGGCGTAATCGGCGCTCATTGGCGAAAACTGGTAGCCCGCCCCCACCGCCCCAACGGCGGCAAACAGCACCAGCGATTTCATCGCCAGACGCCGCTCCACGCCGGCCTGGGTCAGCACGGGCATGGCCAGTTCCATTGGCACGCCGCGCAACTGCCGTTGCAGTTTCTCCACCCGCGCCCAAGCGCGGGCGTGATCGGGCGAGGCGGCCAGCCAGCGCTTCCACGCCTGGCGCTGCGCCTCGTCGGGCGCGCCGTCGTTGAGCTGCACGTACCAGTGCACCGCCATTTCCAGGCAATGGGCGGTTAGCGCTTGGGCGGCGGGGCTGGCCATCAATCTTCGACCAGCAGCAGGCATTGCAGCAGCGCTTTGCTCAAATGGTTTTTGACCGTGGTGACGGACACGCCAAGGCGCTGGCCGATCTCCACGTAGCTGAGTTCTTCCAGCTGAGCCATGAGAAAAATCTGCCGCGTGCGTGGCCCGAGGCCGTCGAGCATGGCGTCAATGGCCAGCAGCGCCTCAAGAATCAGGTGGCGGTTTTCCAGGCTTTCTTCATAAGCCTCGGGGCGTGCAGCCAGCGCGTCGAGGTAAGCATTTTCCACGGCGCGCCGGCGAAACAGATCCACCAGCAAGCCACGGGCAATGGTGGTGAGGTAATGACGGGGTTCGCGAATGCTCGGCGCCGTGCGGGCATTGAGCAGCCGCACAAAAGTGTCTTGCGCCAGGTCAGCCGCATCCGCGGAGTTGCCGATACGGCTGCGCAGCCATTTTTGCAGCCAGCCGTGATGCTCGCCGTAAAGGCTTTCCACGCTGTGCAACGGGAAGAAGTTGTCGGTAGACATGCCGCCAGAAACGCCACAGATGAGATTTCATCTCATCTTCCACGATTTCTCATCTGCGGCGCAACGGCTGTGTGCAGGCGACTGCTGCATTGGCGCTCGGACGAACGCCAATGTGCAGGCCGATTAGTCGTCGGAAATCACAATATTCGGCATACCCGGCGCGCTCTGCCCGCTTTGCGCAATGCGCGCGCCAACGGCACGGGCGACTTCTTGATAGAGCATGGCGATCTGGCTTTCCGGGTCGGCGATGGCGGTGGGTTTGCCGCCATCCGATTGCATGCGAATCGCCATGGACAGCGGCATCGAGGCCAGCAGATCAACGTCGTATTCCGCCGCCAGCTTCTCGCCACCGCCCTCGCCGAACAGGTGCTCGGCATGGCCGCAGTTGGAGCAGATATGAACGGCCATATTCTCCACCACGCCCAGCACCGGAATGTTCACTTTGCGGAACATTTCCACGCCTTTACGGGCGTCCAGCAGGGCCAGGTCTTGCGGGGTGGTGACGATCACGGCGCCGGCTACGGGCACTTTCTGCGCCAGGGTCAGTTGGATGTCGCCGGTGCCGGGCGGCATGTCGACGACCAAATAATCCAAGTCGCCCCACGCGGTTTGCGTGACCAGTTGCAGCAACGCACCGGACACCATCGGCCCGCGCCAGACCATCGGCGTGTTGTCGTCGGTGAGGAAGGCCATGGACATCACTTCAACGCCGTGGGCCTTGATCGGCACAAACCACTTCTGCTCTTTCACCTGCGGGCGGGTGCCCTCAGGAATGCCAAACATGATGCCTTGGCTGGGGCCGTAGATATCGGCATCGAGAATGCCGACCTTGGCGCCTTCGCGCGCCAGGGCCAGGGCCAGGTTGGCGGCCGTGGTGGACTTGCCCACGCCGCCTTTGCCCGAGGCCACGGCGATCACGTTTTTCACATTGGCCAAACCGGGCACCTGAGCCTGGGCTTTGTGGGCGGCGATGTGGGTGTCGATTTGCACCGTAGCGCTGTCGATGCCGTCGACATTTTCCAGGGCCATTTGCAGCATTTGCGCCCACCCGTTTTTGAACAGGTCGGCGGCGTAACCCAGTTCCAGGCGCACTCGCACCTTGGCACCGTCGATGCTGACATCGCGCAGGCAGCCGGCGCTGACGGGGTCTTGATTGAGGTTGGGATCAGTAAACTGGCGCAGGGTCGCTTCGACCAGCTGGCGGGTAACGGTGCTCATGGGGCAACTCCGAAAGACTGAGCAAAACAGGCGGGCATCTTACTTCAAGCCAATAGTGTGTGGATTAAAAGCATCGCGGCTGAAGCCGCTCCTACACAACGGTGCGGTCTGTAGGAGCGGCTTGAGCCGCGCCACGGGTGAAAAAAAACCGCCACGCCTTTATAGTTGCCGACTTCCCTCGTAATGCCAGTGCAGCCGATTACCATGTCCGAGCCCCGCAAAATCCTCGTCACCAGCGCCCTGCCCTATGCCAACGGTTCCATTCACCTTGGCCATATGCTCGAGTACATCCAGACCGATATCTGGGTGCGCTTTCAGAAGCACCGCGGCAATCAATGCATTTATGTCTGCGCAGACGACGCTCACGGCTCGGCCATCATGTTGCGCGCCGAGAAAGAAGGCATCACCGCGCAGCAACTGATCGACAACGTCAAAGCCGAGCACAGCGCCGACTTCGCCGCCTTTCTGGTGAATTTCGACAACTTCCACTCCACCCACTCGGAAGAAAACCGCGCGCTGTCGACCTCGATTTACCTGGCCCTGCGCGACAAAGGCCACATCGCCACCCGTTCGGTCACCCAGTACTTCGACCCGGAAAAAGGCATGTTCCTGGCCGACCGCTTCATCAAGGGCACCTGCCCGAAGTGCGGCACCGAAGACCAGTACGGCGACAATTGCGAAAAATGCGGCGCCACCTACGCGCCCACCGAATTGAAAAACCCGCGCTCGGCCATTTCCGGCGCCGTGCCGGTGCTGAAAGACTCCAAGCACTTCTTCTTCAAGCTGCCTGAATTCCAGGCCATGCTGCAAAGCTGGACCCGCAGCGGCACCTTGCACGACGCGGTCGCCAACAAGCTCGCCGAGTGGCTGGATTCCGGCTTGCAAGAGTGGGATATCTCCCGCGATGCGCCCTATTTCGGCTTCGAAATTCCGGACGAGCCGGGCAAGTATTTCTACGTGTGGCTGGATGCGCCGATTGGCTACATGGCCAGCTTCAAGAACCTGTGCGACCGCACGCCAGAGCTGGATTTCGACGCCTTCTGGAACAAGGATTCGACGGCCGAGCTGTACCACTTCATCGGCAAAGACATCGTCAACTTCCACGCCCTGTTCTGGCCGGCCATGCTCGAAGGCGCGGGCTACCGCAAGCCGACGGGCATCAACGTGCACGGCTACCTGACCGTTAACGGCCAGAAAATGTCGAAATCGCGCGGCACCTTTATCAAGGCGCGTACCTACCTCGATCACCTGTCGCCGGAATACCTGCGCTACTACTACGCGGCCAAGCTCAGCCGTGGCGTGGACGATCTGGACCTGAACCTCGAAGACTTCGTGCAGAAGGTCAACTCCGACCTGGTCGGCAAAGTGGTGAACATCGCCAGCCGCTGCGCCGGCTTTATTCACAAAGGCAACGGCGGCGTGCTGGTCGACACCAACGCCGCGCCTGAACTGACCGACGCCTTCCTGGCCGCGACCCCAAGCATTGCCGAAGCCTATGAAGCGCGCGACTTTGCCCGCGCCATGCGCGAAACCATGGCCTTGGCCGACCGCGCCAACGCCTGGATCGCCGACAAAGCGCCGTGGGCACTGGCCAAACAGGAAGGCAAGCAAGACGAAGTGCAGGCCGTGTGTGCCCTGGGCATCAACCTGTTCCGCCAGTTGGTGATTCTGCTCAAGCCCGTGTTGCCAACCCTGGCGCGCGATGCCGAAGCGTTCCTCAACGTGCCGCCGCTGACCTGGGACGACCACAAGACGCTGCTGGCCAACCATCAGCTCAACGCGTTCCAGCCCCTGCTCACCCGCATCGACCCCAAAGCCGTGGAAGCCATGACCGACGCCTCGAAAGAAGACCTGGCCAGCAGCGAAACCGCTGCACCGGCTGCCGCTGGCAATGGCGAACTGAGCAAAGACCCGCTGGCGGCTGAAATCGCTTTCGACGCCTTCGCCGCCGTCGACCTGCGCATTGCCCTGATCGAAAAATGCGAGTTCGTTGAAGGCGCCGACAAGCTGCTGCGCCTGACGCTCGACATTGGCGATGCCAAGCGCAACGTGTTCTCCGGCATCAAAAGCGCCTACCCGGACCCAAGCAAACTGGAAGGTCGCCTGACCCTCTACGTGGCCAACCTGGCTGCACGCAAGATGAAGTTCGGCGTGTCGGAAGGCATGGTGCTGGCGGCCGGCCCTGGCGGCGAAGAAATTTACCTGCTTAGCCCAGACAGCGGCGCCAAGCCGGGTCAGCGCGTCAAGTAACGCCACCATCAGACGGGGCTGAGCGATCAGCCCCGTTTTTTATTTCTGCAAGGAAGCGACGATGAAACCTGTATGGATTGTTCCCCTTCTGATCCTGGCGCTGGCGGGCTGCGGCAAACAAGACGGCTACTCGAGCGTGAACGCCGTTTCCGGCAGCGCCGACGTTCAGGGCGAGAAAGCCAAAGCCGGGGCGTTCCTGGCGTACGAACACTACGTCACCCTCGAACTGGACAAAGCGGCCGTGCGCCAGCGCCTGGCCGATACGCGTGAAGCCTGCACCAGCGGCCGCTTTGGCCAATGCGACCTGCTTGGCATTGAACAAGGCGAGAGCAGCTACAACGCCGGGCAACTGCGCGTGCGCATCGTGCCCGACGGTGTTGAAAAGCTCGTCTCCCTCGCGGGCGAAGGCGGCAAGCTAGTCAGCCGCACCACCCATGCCGAAGACCTCGCCCAGGCCGTCTCCGACAACAACCAAGTGCGCGAGCGCCTGCAACGCCAATACAAAACCCTCGAACAATTCCAAGATCGCAAAGACCTCAGCGTCAGCGACATGCTCGCCCTCGCCCGCGAAATGGCCGAGGTGCAAGTTCAACTCGACGCCACCTCCCAGGAAGCCGCGCAGCAACAACGGCGCATCGACACCAACCTGCTGACCCTCTCCTTGCGCACCGAAACACAGCACGAAGGCCGCTTCAGCCGAATCGGCGAAGCCTTCGGCAACCTGCTCGACAACGCCACCGACGGCACAGCCAAAGCTCTGGAAGTGCTGGGCTACAGCATTCCTTTCCTGATCGTGCTGTTCCCGCTGGCGCTGCTGGTGCGCTGGTTGTGGCGCAAGGTGACGCGGCGCAAGACCGCCTGATCTACGCGTAGCTGTACCGAGCTGGCGCCATCCCCGATAATGGCGCCCCTCTCTGGCAACACAACGACACCCGCGCGCAATGACTGCTTTTTTCCTCGCCCTGCTTGGCGCCGCCTTGGTGAACAACCTGCTGGTGCTACTGCCTGCTGGCGCCGATGCCGTGGGCACGCCGCCGGTGCGCATGGCGCAGTTGGGGCGCGTGAGCGCAGTGCTGATTGCCCTCGCGACGCCGCTGGGTTGGCTGCTGTTTCACGGCGTGTTGCTGCCGCTTAAGCTCGATTACCTGCGGTTGTTTGTATACGCGCCAATGCTGGCCGCGCTCGCCTGGCTGGCGGTTTCCGTTTTCCGTAGGAGCGAGCTTGCTCGCGAAGCTTTGCCCTTATTTATCTCCAGCGCCGCCGCGCTCGCAAGCATCTTGCTGGCCGAACCTCACACCTTCGCGCTGGCCGTGGCGCAAGGCGTTGGCGGTGGACTGGGTTTCTGGTTGGCGTTGCAGGTGCTGGGCGATCTGCTTGGGCGCATTGATCACAACGCTGTGCCAGTGGCCTTTCGCGGCGGGCCGCTGTTGTTGATTGGCGCGGGTTTGATCGGCGTTGTGCTGCTCGGTCTGCAAGGGCTGGCGCCGCTATGAGCAGCCTGATCACCGCCATCGACGCCTTGTTGCCGCAAACACAGTGCGGCAAATGCGGGCACCCCGGCTGTAAGCCTTACGCCGAGGGCATCGCTCGGGGTGAAGCGATCAATAAGTGCCCGCCCGGCGGCGAGGCCACCATTCAAGCCTTGGCGCTGTTGTTGAAGGTGCCGGTGCTACCACCGGAACTGCCGCCCATTGCCCCGCAAGTGGCCTTTATTCGCGAGGCCGAATGCATCGGCTGCACCAAGTGCATTCAGGCATGCCCGGTGGATGCCATTGTCGGCGCGGCCAAGCTGATGCACACCGTGATCACGGACGAATGCACCGGCTGCGAACTGTGTGTAGCGCCCTGCCCGGTTGATTGCATCGACCTGCGAACGCTGCCCGAACCCGCCGCGCAGGAGCAGCGTCTGCGTGCTGACCATTTCCGCTGGCGCCATGAGAACCACCAGGCTCGCTTGCAACGGGAAGAAGCGCGTCGCCAACGCGACCGTGCAGCCCGCGCTGAGCGTCAGGCACAACCTCAAGCGATGGCGTTGGATCCGGTGCAAGCGGCCATCGAACGAGTGAAAACACAGAAATCCGCCAGCCTCGATGAGCGGGTCAAGCGCCTGAAAATCGAAGCGGCCATGGCGCAGGTGGCCTACAGCAAGGCGCAAAAACAGCTCGCCACCTATGGCACACCGGAGCTTGCGCAGCAGGTTGAGGAACTGGGCCAGGCTGCGGCGGCGGCGCAAGCAGCCCTGCAAGCGGCCAAACCTGCGGCCAGCGTAGACAGCCAGGTGGCGCTGAAGAAAGCCAAGGTCAATCTCGCCGTCGCTCGCGCGGCGCTGAAAACCGCCGAAGGCAGCGGCGCCGGCGCAAGCGAATTGCAGCCGTTGCAAGCGGCTCTGCTGGCGGCCGAAACGGCGTTGCACCAGGCCGAAGACGCCTGCAAAAAGCCGGCGCCAGACCTGCAGCGCATCGACAAGCGCCCTATCGACACCGGCTTGCGCGACCTGGAAACCGACCTGGTGATGGCCCGTGCCGAGGTCAGCAAGTTGCAGCGCCGTCAGCCTGTCGATGAGGCGGCGCTGGCCAAGGCGCAGCAGCGTCTGCACCAGGCGCAGGAAAAGCTTGATGCCTACCAGCCAGGCTAATCCGGCGTTCGACCCGCGCCCTGGCATGCAATGGGTGTTGCTCGCCTGCGTGCCCGGTGCGCTGGTGCTGTGCTGGCACTTCGGTTGGGGCACGTTGCTGCAATTGCTGCTCGGCATGGCCACGGCGCTGGCGTGTGAAGCGCTGACGCGACGTGTGCAAGGGGCGGCGCACTTTTCGCTCGGCGATGTCGCGTGGTTGGGTGATGGCAGCGCGCTGGTGACCGCCGCCTTGCTGGCGTTGGCGCTGCCACCGTACGCGCCGTGGTGGCTGAGCGTCAGTGCTGCGGCGTTTGCTCATCTTGTCGGCAAAGCGCTGTTCGGCGGCTTCGGTAAAAACCCGTTCAACCCGGCCATGCTCGGCTATGCCTTCGCCCTGCTGGCCTTTCCCGCGCAGATGACGCAATGGCCCGCGCCGGGCGATGCCCACGGTTTGCTTGCCGGGTTACAGCACATTTTTATCGGGCCAGTGGCGGTGGACGGCTGGAGCCAGGCCACGGTGCTCGACAGCCTCAAGCACAACGATCGGCTGACGGTGGACGAACTGTTGCAACGCAACCCAGCGTTCAGCCATTGGCAGGCAGGCTGGGTGAATGTGGCGTTTCTGCTTGGCGGCCTGTTGCTGATTCAGCGCAAGGTCATACGTTGGCACACCCCGGCGGGCGTGCTCGGGGCGTTGTTTGTGGCCAGCTTGCTGTGCTGGAACGGCTCCGGCTCGGACTCCAACGGCTCGCCGTTTTTTCATCTGTTCTCCGGCGCGACGATGCTGGGCGCATTTTTTATCGCCACCGAGCCGGTGTCCGGCCCTAGTAGCGACCGCGCCCGCCTGTGGTTCGGCATCGGCGTTGGGCTGTGGCTTTACGTAATCCGCACCTGGGGCAACTACGCTGACGGCATGGCCTTCGCCGTACTCGGTATGAACCTGTTGGTGCCGATGATCGGGCGGCGGGCAGCGAAACCCTTAGCGGAGGTGACGAATGACTAAGCGCAATGCGCTGGTTATCGGCGCGTTGTTGCTCGCGCTGATGACTGCCGTGGTGGGCGTTCAGCACCTGCTCGGCGACCAGATCGCCAGGGAACGGCAGGCCGCCAGCGAGCGCGCCTTGTTGGATTTACTGGCGCCCGGCAGTTACGACAATCACCCGACGGCGGCGCCGATTGCCTTGGCCGATAGCGAGCAACTGCGCCTGCCGGAGCCGGCGTTTGGCTACCTCGCCACCTTGAGCGGCATGCCCGTCGCGGTGCTGCTTCCAACGCGCGGCGAAGGTTACGAAGGCAGCATTGAGTTGCTGTTGGCGATCGCGCCGTCGGGGCAGTTATTGGCCGTCAAGGTGCTGAGCGAACGGGAAACGCCAGGGCTGGCAGACCTCAGCAACGCGGCGAGAAGCCCGTGGTTGCGCGGTTTTTTCGGTCGCAGCGCCGGCGATGCCGATTGGCGGATGAAAGCCGACGGCGGCCCATTCGACCAAATGGCGGGCGCCACCGTGACATCGCGGGCGGTCAGCCAGGCGGTACAACGAGGCCTGCGGTATTTCGATGCGCATAAAGCTCACCTGCTTCAAGCGGTGGCGCCATGAGGCCGCTTAATTGGCTGGCCCTGGCGCCGCTGCTGGGTGCCAGCGATTTGCTGGTTAAAAGCCTGGGGCTGAGCGTCGTGGCGCTGCCGCTGCTGATCACTCTGGGCGTGCTGGCCGGGCTGTTGCGCCGATTGGACGCCACGTTACAGCGCGCGGTTCTGCTACTGGCGGCGTGCGCCCTGCTGACCGTCGCGGACCTGCTTTTGCAAGCCACAGCGCTGGAGCTGCGCAATGCCTTGGGGATTTTTTTGCCACTGCTTCTGCTCGCCGTAGTGCAGGCGCCGGCAAACGCGTTACAAGGGCTGCGCCACGGTTTGCTGTTCAGCGGCGTCGCCCTGCTGCTCGGCGCGCTGCGGGAATTGCTCGGTCGAGGCACGCTGCTAAGCCATGCCGAGTGGCTGTTTGGCCCAACCGCTTCTGGCTGGTCTGTTTCCGGCTTTAGCGGATTGCCGCTTTTCGCCTTGGCACCCGGCGCGTTTATAGTGCTGGGCGCGCTGTGGGCGTTGTCCCGGTTAGTGTTTCCCTCTTCCCAAACCTCTTCTCTTACTGCCGACCCGACCACCGATGAACGCCGCTAAACGCTACGAAATTTTTCGCCGCTTGCACGAAGACAACCCCGAGCCGAAGACCGAACTGGCCTACACCACGCCGTTCGAGTTGCTGATTGCGGTGATTCTTTCGGCGCAGGCCACTGACGTTAGCGTCAACAAAGCCACGGCCAAGTTGTACCCAGTGGCCAATACCCCGGAGGCGATTTACGCGCTGGGCGTGGACGGGTTGAGCGAGTACATCAAGACCATTGGCCTGTACAACAGCAAAGCCAAGAACGTGATCGAAACGTGCCGGCGCCTTATCGAGCTACACGGCAGCCAGGTGCCGGAAGACCGCGAAGCGCTGGAAGCCTTGCCAGGCGTGGGCCGCAAGACCGCTAACGTGGTGCTCAACACCGCGTTCCGGCAACTGGCGATGGCCGTGGACACGCACATTTTTCGCGTCAGCAACCGCACCAACATCGCGCCGGGCAAAAACGTGGTGGAGGTGGAGAAGAAACTGCTGAAGTTTGTGCCCAAGGATTTTCTGATGGATGCGCACCATTGGCTGATTTTGCACGGCCGTTATGTGTGCCTCGCCCGCAGGCCACGGTGTGGTAGCTGTCGGATTGAAGACCTGTGCGAGTACAAAGCCAAAACCTCGGACGATTGACTTTTTAATGTTCCTACTATCGCTCGATTGAAAAAATCTTTTTTACCCGTCCCGAATTTGCCTATATAAGGTGCGCCAATGGCCCTGTAGCCGGAGTGGACGTCAATGAGCACTAGCAAAGAAGAACTGGAACTCGACGAAGACGTAGTAAGTGACGAAAGCGAGGAAGTGGTGGAAGCACCGGTTGAGGTGGCAAAAACCAACCTGACCAAGCGCCGCATCATCGACAACCTCTTGGAAGAGCGACGGTTGCACAAACAACTGGCCGAATACGATTTTGATTTCTGATCTGCCAATAAAAAGCCCGACATGATGTCGGGCTTTTTATTGGGCGCTACGCCCCTGTTTTGTAGGAGCGACTTCAGTCGCGATGGCCTTTACTCGGTCTGGCGTGAGAGCGCCTTTTCCAGGATCGCGACTGAAGTCGCTCCTACACAGATCAAAAGCATCGCGGCTGATCGGAATGCGGCCCAATCGCTCTAGAGGTCGCCTTGTCAGTCGCCGCGCGAGGGCGACAGCAGTTCAATTTTGTAGCCGTCGGGGTCTTCAACGAAGGCCAGAATGCTGGTGCCATGCTTCATTGGGCCTGGCTCGCGGGTGATTTTTCCGCCACGGGCGCGGATGTCTTCGCAGGCTTTGTAGACGTCGGCCACTTCCAGGGCGATATGACCGTAACCGGTGCCCAGC
The DNA here is from genome assembly GCF_979258585.1 of Pseudomonas sp. AC136. Lineage (NCBI taxonomy): Bacteria > Pseudomonadati > Pseudomonadota > Gammaproteobacteria > Pseudomonadales > Pseudomonadaceae > Pseudomonas > Pseudomonas sp. AC136. The sequence continues at coordinate 64,608 of NZ_OZ409865.1, read as the reverse complement.
TCGTAGCTTTCGACGCCCCAGTTGTGGGTCAGCTCGATCACGCTGTTGTCCGCTTCGTTGCCGTAGCCCACGAATGCCAGGGTGAATTGGCCGTCGGGGTAGTCTTTGCGGCGCAGCAGGGTCATGCCCAGCACTTCGGTATAAAACGCGATGGATTTGTCCATATCGCCGACGCGCAGCATGGTGTGCAGCAGTCTCATCAGTCGTTCCTCATCGGTTGCCTGTGACAGGCTTATAAATGCAAACCCCGGCTCGTGGCCGGGGTTTGGTCAGCCGCAAAAGCTTATCAGAACAGCTTGCGACCCTTGTTGGCGGCGATGCGCATGCGCAAGGCGTTCAACTTGATAAACCCAGCCGCGTCGGCCTGGTTGTACGCGCCGCCGTCTTCTTCGAAGGTGGCGATGTTGGCGTCGAACAGCGAGCCTTCGGACTTACGACCAGTGACGATGACGTTGCCTTTGTACAGCTTCAGACGAACCACGCCGTTCACGTGGGCCTGCGATGCGTCGATCATCTGTTGCAGCATCAGACGCTCCGGGCTCCACCAGTAGCCGGTGTAGATCAGGCTGGCGTACTTGGGCATCAGCTCGTCTTTGAGGTGAGCGACTTCGCGGTCCAGGGTGATCGATTCAATGGCGCGGTGAGCACGCAGCATGATGGTGCCGCCGGGCGTCTCGTAGCAGCCACGGGATTTCATGCCGACGTAACGGTTTTCCACGATGTCGAGACGACCAATACCGTTTTCACCGCCGATTTTGTTCAGCGTGGCGAGCACGGTGGCCGGGGACATTTCCACGCCGTCGAGGGCGACGATGTCACCGTTGCGGTAGGTCAGTTCCAAGTAGGTCGGTTTGTCTGGAGCGTTCTCAGGGGAGACGGTCCATTTCCACATGTCTTCTTCGTGCTCGGTCCAGGTGTCTTCCAGCACGCCGCCCTCGTAGGAGATGTGCAGCAAGTTGGCATCCATGGAGTACGGCGATTTCTTCTTGCCGTGACGCTCGATCGGGATGGCGTGCTTTTCGGCGTAGTCCATCAGCTTCTCACGCGAGAGCAAATCCCACTCACGCCACGGAGCGATCACTTTTACGCCAGGCTTCAACGCATAAGCGCCGAGCTCGAAGCGAACCTGGTCGTTGCCTTTGCCGGTGGCGCCGTGGGAAATGGCGTCAGCGCCGGTTTCGTTGGCGATTTCGATCAGACGTTTGGCGATCAGCGGACGGGCGATGGACGTACCCAGCAGGTACTCGCCTTCGTACACGGTGTTGGCGCGGAACATGGGGAAAACGAAGTCGCGAACGAACTCTTCGCGCAGGTCGTCGATGAAGATTTCCTTGACGCCCATGGCCTGTGCCTTGGCACGGGCTGGCTCAACTTCTTCGCCTTGACCGAGATCGGCGGTGAATGTCACCACTTCACATTGATAGGTGTCTTGCAGCCACTTGAGAATCACCGAAGTGTCCAGGCCACCGGAATACGCCAGGACAACCTTCTTTACGTCCGCCATGCCATCACTCCACGGGGTTCTACGGAAAACCCGCGATTCTACTGGCCGCGCCGCACAATTTACAGAGGCGCGACAGCTAATGACGATCAAGCGACGGATTCTTTCGTCTAAACGACGGGAAGCGCACAACCTGCAATCAGGACGTGGCAGCAGGTTTTATCGGCGCGGTCGCGGGAGTGGTGGGCGCTGGCGGCATGGGTTCGCGGGACAAATGCACGGTTACCCGGCGATTTTTCGCACGGTTGGCGGCATTAGTGTTGGGAACCAGCGGATAACGCTCACCGTGGAAGCGAACGACAAACTGGCTTTCAGGGATGCCATTGGCCTTGAAATATTCCTGCACGGCTAACGCGCGACGGCGGGACATATCCAGGTTGGTGAGGCGGTTGCCGCCGTTGTCGGAATGGCCGTCCAGCTCGATATGGTTAACGCTCGGATCAGCCTTGAGGTACTGCAGGATGATTTCCAGCTTGGCGCGAGAAAGTTCATCCAGGTCGGCGCCGCCACCCGGAAAGGCCACTTGCACTTGTTTGATCTGGTCGAAATTGACGGGCAGCAGCTTGGTCGTGCAATCCAGGTAATCGTGGTAGGCCTTGTTGAACTTGACCGGCAGCAGGCGAACTTCAACGCCCTCGCCGCCGTCCGGCATGCGGTGGCGCACTACGGGACTGCGACCTTCCAGTAACCCGGTGAGCATGCGCGCGCCTTGCTGCTGGCTGCTGTTAAAAGGCATGGCGCCGTTGTCGACCGTGACCCGACCCAGATTGATGTCGCCTCGCCCTGGTTGCCACGGTGCTGCGGCAGCAACCAGGGTGGCCGAACCTGCACCCAGCCAGCGTTCGCGGGCTTGCAGGCGGAAAGTGACCTGTTCACCGGCACGGCGGACGAATTGGCCTTGGCCGAAATCGGTGATGTCCTGCGACAAGCGGCACTCGAATTGATCGCCGTCGACCTTCCATTCGACCTTTTCCAGGCGCGTTTGAAACGTGATCGCCATGGCCGGCAGACTGGCGAATAAGCTGAACAAGGCGAGATAGCGCTGGCGCACGGTAGGCTCCATGAAGAATTACGGCGTTCTGAGTGGGGTATCGGTTGGCGTTGGGAAAACTTGATAGCGGGTGCCGCTACCAGGCTTTTCCGGTAGCATTCGCAGCAGTTTTCACCGCACAAATTTCGCTGATCTGGTATCGCCCCCCATGACTGACCGCCTCACCCTGCTGCGTCCGGACGACTGGCATATTCACCTGCGCGACGGCGCGGTGCTGCCTCATACGGTCGCCGACGTCGCGCGCACCTTCGGTCGCGCCATCATCATGCCGAACCTGGTGCCGCCGGTGCGCAACGCCGCCGAAGCCGATGGCTATCGCCAGCGCATTCTTGCCGCCCGCCCGGCCGGCAGCCATTTTGAACCGCTGATGGTGCTGTACCTCACCGACCTCACCAGCCCGGACGATGTTCGCAGCGCCAAGGCATCCGGTTTCGTACACGCCGCCAAGCTGTATCCAGCCGGCGCCACGACCAATTCCGATTCCGGCGTGACCAGCGTCGACAAGATTTTTCACGTGCTCGAAGCCATGGCTGAAGTGGGCTTGCCACTGCTGGTACACGGCGAAGTGACGCGCGGCGAAATCGACGTATTCGATCGCGAAAAGGTGTTTATCGATGAGCACCTGACCCGCGTAGTGGAGCGTTTTCCGACGCTCAAAGTGGTGTTCGAACACATCACCACTGGCGATGCGGTGCAGTTCGTCAACAGCGCCCCAGCCAATGTCGGCGCAACGATCACGGCTCACCACCTGCTGTACAACCGCAACCATATGCTGGTTGGCGGCATTCGCCCGCACTTCTATTGCCTGCCAATTCTCAAGCGCAACGTGCACCAGGAAGCCCTGCTGGACGCCGCCACTAGCGGCAGCGCCAAGTTCTTCCTCGGCACCGACTCGGCGCCCCACGCTCAGCACGCCAAAGAAGCCGCTTGCGGTTGCGCCGGCTGCTACACGGCCTACGCGGCGATTGAGCTGTACGCCGAAGCATTCGAGCAACGTAACGCGCTGGACAAGCTGGAAGGCTTTGCCAGCCAGCACGGCCCGGACTTCTACGGCCTGCCGCGCAATACCGATACCATTACCCTGGTCCGTGAAGAATGGACCGCCCCGACCATCTTGCCGCTTGGCGAGCACAGTGTCGTCCCGCTGCGCGCCGGTGAAAAACTGCGCTGGCGCTTGCTGGAGCAAACCGCGTGAGTGAAGACAACTACGACGACGAACCGGAAGGCGGCAGCAGCAATTCGCGCCACCCAATGGCCGCGCGCTTTCGCGGCTATTTGCCGGTGGTGGTCGATGTGGAGACTGGCGGTTTCAACTCTGCCACCGACGCCCTGCTGGAAATTGCAGCCGTCACCGTGGGCATGGACGAAAAGGGTTTTCTGTTTCCGGAGCACACCTACTTCTTCCGTATCGAGCCGTTTGAAGGCGCCAATATCGAAGCGGCTGCGCTGGAGTTCACCGGCATCAAGCTCGATCACCCACTGCGCATGGCGGTTAGCGAAGAATCGGCATTGACCGATATTTTCCGTGGCATCCGCAAAGCGCTGAAAGCCAACGGCTGCAAACGCGCCATTCTGGTGGGCCACAACAGCAGTTTTGACTTGGGCTTTCTCAATGCGGCCGTCGCGCGTAATGACCTGAAGCGCAATCCATTTCACCCGTTCTCAAGCTTCGACACCGCCACCCTCGCCGGCCTTGCTTACGGGCAGACCGTGCTGGCTCGGGCGTGTCAGGCGGCTGGCATGGATTTCGACGGTCGCGAGGCGCACTCCGCGCGTTACGACACCGAGAAAACCGCCGAGCTGTTCTGCGGCATCGTGAACCGTTGGAAGGAAATGGGCGGCTGGCAGGATTTCGACGACTGATCGCTGCCCTGCTCCGCTTAAAAAAACCCGGCCTCTGCGCCGGGTTTTTTCATGCGTGGAAATAATGCGTGGGACCGTTCATCGCCCCGAGGGAATATCAATGAGAAACGCTCGGTCTAGTTTTGACAAGCATTCTCATTAACATTAATATCCTCCGCATCAAGTCACTTTGAGTCCGGGCCTTATATGTACGTATGCCTCTGCATGGGTGTCACCGACGGTCAGATCCGCGATGCAATCTACGAAGGTTGCTGCAGCTACCGCGACGTTCGTGAGTCGCTGGAAGTCGCCAGCCAGTGCGGCAAATGCGCGACGCTGGCCAAGAAAGTGGTACGCGAAGCGCTGACTGAAGTGCAAAGCAGCCAAGCCGCGCTCGGTTATCCAGCACAATTTTCTGCGGCGTAAAGTAGTCAATTTCCCAAAACCGGACCGAGTGTCCGGTTTTTTTATGCCTGAAATTCAACTAGTTAGCGCCAAGACGCGGAATCTAAACATTCTTATTCGGGTTTATTTTCCGTTTAAATTCAATTACTTACATTTGACACCTTAAACATGCAGGGGCAGACTCTCACGCTATCACCCCCTTTGCACGGCAGGCCGCAGACATGAAAGGCGACAAGAAAGTCATCCAGCACCTCAACAAAATCCTCGGCAACGAGCTGGTCGCCATCAACCAATACTTCCTGCATGCGCGCATGTACGAAGACTGGGGCCTGAAGAAACTGGGCGAGCACGAGTACCACGAGTCCATCGACGAGATGAAACACGCGGACAAGCTGATCAAGCGCATCTTGTTCCTGGAAGGCCTGCCGAACCTGCAAGACCTCGGCAAGATTCTGATCGGCGAGAACACCAAAGAGATGCTCGAGTGCGATCTGAAGATCGAACACAAAGCGCACATCGACCTTAAGGAAGCCATCGCTTACTGCGAGAGCATTGGCGACTACGCCAGTCGCGAACTGCTCGAAGACATCCTCTGCTCCGAGGAAGAACACATCGACTGGCTGGAAACCCAACTCAGCCTGATCGACAAAGTCGGCCTGCAGAACTACCTGCAGTCGCAGATGGACGAGTAAATCGTCAGGCAATAAAAAGCCCCGCTTCGGCGGGGCTTTTTATTGCGCGTCAGCTAATCAAGCGTCGGCTTTGGCAGCGGCGGCTTTAACCATAGTTTGCAGCTCACCGTTTTCGAACATCTCAACCATGATGTCGCTACCACCAACCAACTCACCACCGACCCACAGTTGCGGGAAGGTTGGCCAGTTAGCGTATTTCGGCAGGTTGGCGCGGATTTCAGGGTTTTGCAGGATGTCGACGTAGGCGAATTTTTCGCCGCATGCCATGACAACCTGAGCGGCTTTCGACGAGAAGCCACATTGCGGGGCGTTCGGCGAGCCTTTCATGTACAGCAGGATGGCGTTGTTCGCGATCTGCTCTTTGATAGTTTCGATGATATCCATGGGTACCTCAGCACTAAGGCCTATCTGACTGTCAAACTCGCCGACTCACGGGCCGACACGGTGACGCGCATTGTATCGGAAAGCCGCGCACTTGGCTCGACCCTCCTATCGTCGTAGTGAGAGTGCCTACGCCGCTGCCACCACAACCGGCACGCCATTGAGCGCCGCATTGCCGGACAGCACGTCGAGGTGGCGTTCATCCGTCAGGTCGTTGGCGCTGGCACCTGGTTGTGCGCTGGCAATCGCCATTTGCACGCCCGGCCGGCCGTGGCCCCAGCCGTGCGGCAAGCTCACTACGCCAGGCATCATGTCATCGCTGCCGGCGACTTCTACTTCAATCATGCCTACACGCGAACGCACACTGACGCGCTGTCCGTCAGTAAGCGCGCGACTAGCCATGTCGGCCGGATTCATCAGCAGTTGATGACGTGGTTTGCCCTTCACCAGCCGGTGATAGTTGTGCATCCAGGAGTTGTTGCTGCGCACATGGCGGCGGCCAATCAGCACCAGCTCACCGGGTTGCGGTACCGGCTGCGCCGCGAAACGGGCGATGTCATCGAGCAAAATCTGCGGCGCTGCCAGCACGGTTTTGCTTGGGGTTTTCAAACGCGCCAACAGATTCGGTTTCAAAGCGCCCAGATCGATGCCATGGGGGTGTTCGCGCAACATGGCGACCGACAACTTGTGCTCGGAGCTGTCGCCATACCGGCCCATGCGCAGGCCCATGTCGATCATCTTCGCCGGCTCCATAGTTGGCTTGAGCGTTGCCTCGGTTTTGCTGGCAAAGGCTTTGGCGAGCCCGACGAAAATTTCCCAGTCATGCAGCGCGCCTAGCGGTTTGGCCAGTACCGGCTCGTTAAAGCGAGTGACGTTGCGCACGGCGAATACGTTGAAGGTGGTGTCGTAATGATCGTGCTCAAGCGGCGCGGTCGGCGGCAGAATCAGGTCGGCGTAGCGGGTGGTTTCGTTGATATAGAAGTCGATGCACAGCATGAACTCCAGGCCATCCAACGCCTGCTCCAATTGGCGGCCGTTGGGCGTCGACAGCACGGGGTTGCCCGCAACAGTGATTAACGCGCGAATCTGCCCTTCTCCCGGCGTCAGCATCTCTTCGGCCAGTGCCGAAACCGGCAATTCACCACCGTACTCCGGCAGGCCAGACACCCTGCTCTGCCAGCGATTGAAATGACCGCCCGACGTGCTTGCCACCAAATCCACCGCCGGCTCGGTGCACAGCACGCCGCCGACCCGGTCGAGGTTGCCAGTCACCAGATTGATCAGTTGCACCAACCACTGACAGAGCGTGCCAAACACCTGGGTGGAAACGCCCATACGGCCGTAGCACACAGCCGAATCGGCGGCGGCAAAATCTCGCGCCAACTGGCGAATCGTCTCAGGCGGCACGCCGCAGCGCGCACTCATAGCCTCCGCGGTGAAGGCCGCCACGGCGCTGCGCACCTCGTCCAGCCCTTCGACTGGCAGATGGCTGATGCGGGTCAGGCCTTCTTCAAACAGGGTATTGAGCACGCCGAACAGCAGCGCTGCATCCTGACCCGGACGGACGAAAATATGTTGGTCGGCAATAGCCGCCGTTTCGCTGCGGCGCGGATCGACCACCACCACCTTGCCGCCGCGCGCCTTGATGGCTTTCAGGCGTTTTTCCACATTCGGCACGGTCATGATGCTGCCGTTGGACGCCAGCGGATTGCCGCCCAGGATCAGCATAAAGTCGGTGTGATCGATATCGGGGATCGGAATCAGCAAACCGTGGCCGTACATCAAGTGGCTGGTGAGGTGATGAGGCAATTGATCCACCGACGTTGCCGAATAACGGTTGCGCGTTTTCAGTTGGCCTAGAAAGTAATTGCTGTGGGTCATCAGCCCGTAGTTGTGCACGCTCGGATTGCCCTGATAGACCGCAACGGCGTTCTGCCCATGGCGGGTCTGAATGTCGGCCAAGCGGCTGGCGACCAGTTCGAAGGCTTCGTCCCACTCAATGGCGTGCCATTCGCTGCCGACGCGGCGCATTGGTTGGCGCAGGCGGTCGGGGTCGTGCTGGATATCTTGCAGCGCAACGGCTTTGGGGCAGATGTGGCCTTGGCTGAAGCTGTCCAGGGCATCGCCTTTAATAGAAAGGATCTGCTGGGTGCCGTCGGGCTGGGTTTCGGTCTCAATGCTCAGCCCACAAATGGCTTCGCATAAATGGCACGCACGGTGATGGAGGGTCTTGGTCACGGCCTAGCCTCTTTTTTATTTGGCACGACGCATCCGGTCGTTAAGTGCTGACTATGGAGGGCATCAAGCTGCTGCACCATAGGCTTAAGCCCCATGAATTGGGGCTCATCAGGAGAATCCATACCGTTCTTCAGACGGGCCTTACAGCGTTTTTAACTGCCAACGGAGCCGCGTTTCGGCAGATATATGCCATTTATATCGATTACAGAGGCTTCGCTAGTCGCATTACTCCAACAAAGTGCGTATCTTTAGGCCACTGTGCTGCATGTGTACCGCGAATCGCAACTTGGTGTTTAGATCTCGATCCAACCATCTACACGTATTCCGATAACTCTTTGCACTCAGTACTGGCAGGGCCTGTAGCCCGCCGCAATCCACTCTGTTCAAGGATCTACACCATGGCTAATCGCGAAACTGGTACCGTTAAATGGTTCAACGATGAAAAAGGCTTCGGCTTCATCACTCCAAGCAACGGCGGCGCTGACCTGTTCGTGCACTTCAAAGCTATCCAATCCGATGGCTTCAAAAGCTTGAAAGAAGGTCAGACCGTATCTTTCGTGGCCGCTAAAGGCCAGAAAGGCATGCAAGCTGAAGAAGTACAGGTAGTCTAAGACTCCCCGCGCTTCAAAAAAAACCCCGCTTCGGCGGGGTTTTTTTATGCCTGGAAAACAGGCCAGGCCTAGGCGCATAAAGGACCGAGACATCTCGTATAAACGCAACGCGTGCCAAAGATGACACGGCGCGACATTTCCTTATAAGATCCCGCCTCCCCATTTCGTCGCACCGTGCGGCCCACAGCCGCTGGTAGAGCCCTTTTTTCTTTGAAAACCTTTTCCCGAAAAGGCCCGGCTTGTTCACCAGCGCAATCGTTGTACAAAAGGTAGTGAATGATGAGCGCAAGACACTTTCTCTCGCTAATGGACTGCACGCCCGATGAGTTGCTGGGCCTGATCCGTCGTGGCATCGAGCTGAAGAGCCTGCGCAATCGAGGCATCCTTTTTGAGCCGCTAAAAAATCGCGTGCTCGGCATGATTTTCGAAAAAGCCTCCACTCGCACCCGCCTCTCTTTTGAAGCCGGCATGATCCAGCTCGGCGGCCAGGCTATTTTCCTCTCGCCTCGTGATACCCAGCTCGGCCGCGGCGAGCCGGTTAGCGATGCCGCCATCGTTATGTCGCGCATGCTTGATGCCGTGATGATCCGCACCTTCGCCCACAGCACCCTGACCGAATTCGCCGCCCACTCGCGCGTGCCGGTGATCAATGGCCTGTCGGACGACCTGCACCCCTGCCAGTTGCTGGCCGATATGCAGACCTACCAGGAGCTGCGCGGCCCGATTCAGGGCAAAACCGTGGCCTGGGTCGGCGACGGCAACAACATGTGCAACAGCTACATCGAAGCCGCTCAGCAGTTCGATTTCCAGTTGCGCGTGGCCTGCCCTGAAGGCTATGAGCCCAACGCCAGCTTCCTCGCCGCCGCCGGCAATCGCGTGACCATCGTGCGCGACCCGCGCGAAGCCGTGGCCGGCGCTCATCTGGTGAGCACCGACGTCTGGACCTCCATGGGCCAGGAAGAAGAAGCCGCCGAACGCCTCGCGCTGTTTACTCCCTATCAAGTCACCCGCGCCCTGCTCGACCTAGCCGCCAGCGACGTGCTGTTCCTGCACTGCCTGCCCGCTCACCGTGGCGAGGAAATCAGCGAAGACTTGCTCGACGATCCGCGCTCCGGTGCGTGGGACCAAGCTGAAAATCGCCTTCACGCGCAGAAGGCGCTGCTGGAAATGCTGGTCGAGCCCGGCTACCGCCCGGCATGAGTGCGGCGCCACTGCTGACGCTGCGAAACCTCAGCTGCGGCTACCGCGACCACCTCGTGGTGCAGCAGTTGGACCTCACGCTGCACGAAGGTGAAATCGGCTGCTTGCTCGGGCCCTCGGGCTGCGGCAAAACCACTACGCTGCGTGCCATCGCCGGGTTTGAGCCGGTGCTCAGTGGCGACATCCAGCTCGCCGACACCCTGCTCTCGCGCCCCGGCTTCACCTTGGCGCCCGAGAAGCGCCGCATCGGCATGGTGTTCCAGGACTACGCGCTGTTCCCGCATTTAACCGTTGCCGACAACGTGGCCTTTGGCATTCGCCAGCAGGCCAATTGCGCTCAGGTCACAGCAGAATTGCTCGAGCTGGTGAAGCTCTCGACGTTGGCCAAACGCTTTCCCCATGAATTGTCGGGCGGTCAGCAGCAGCGCGTGGCGTTGGCTCGCGCGCTGGCGCCGGAACCGCAGTTGCTACTGCTTGATGAGCCGTTTTCCAACCTCGATAACGAACTGCGCCGCCGCTTGAGCCAAGAAGTGCGCGAGATCCTCAAAGCGCGCGGCACCAGCGCCATTCTGGTCACGCACGACCAGGAAGAAGCGTTCGCCGTCAGCGATCAGGTTGGCGTATTCAAAGAAGGCCATCTGGAGCAATGGGACACGCCGTACAACCTCTACCACCGCCCGCAAACGCCCTTCGTGGCGAGCTTTATCGGCGAGGGTTATTTCATTCGCGGCGAGCTGCTCAGCCGCGAGTCGGTGCAAACCGAACTGGGCGTGGTCAGTTGCCAGGCCCGCGACTGGCCCAGCGGCAGCCCGGTGGACGTGTTGCTGCGCCCCGATGACCTCACTTTCACTGAGCAGGGCGAACAACAGGCGCAAGTGCTGAGCAGCAGCTTTCAGGGCGCCAGCACGTTGTACCGCTTGCGCCTGGCCACGGGCGCGCATGTGGACGCGTTGTTTCCCAGCCATGTGCAGCTCCAACCCGGTGAGTACGTTGGCGTGCGGATCGCGGCGCAACAGGTGGTCACCTTCGCCGCGCCCGGCAGTCAGCTCTAAAGCACAACCACCCGATCGCGGCCGCTGTCCTTGGCCTGATACAACGCGCTGTCACTGCGCTGCAAGGTGGTTTGCCACGGTTCGGGGCTCACATAGCGGCTGATGCCCACCGACAACGTCAGCCGCAGTTGCGCGAAGCCTTCCCACTGCGTAGTTTTCAGCGCCTGGCGCAAGCGCTCCATGGCGTAGGCAGCGCCGGCTTCGTTGGTGTTCGAGAGCACCAGCAAGAACTCCTCGCCGCCCATCCTCGCGACAAAATCCACGTCTCGCACCATGCGTTGCAGAATCTTCGCCAACTGGCACAACACCGCGTCGCCACCGGGATGACCGTAGGCGTCGTTAACGTGTTTGAAGAAGTCCAGGTCGAGCATGCACACCACAAAATCGTAGGTGCCGCGATCAGCCAGGGCTTTTTGTTGATCGAGGATGTCATTGGCGAAGCGGCGGTTGTACAAGCCGGTGAGCTCGTCGGTAATGGCCAATTGCTGGATGCGCTCGAGCGCCACCTGCAGGTCGCGGTTGCGCTCCTGCAGAATATTGCGCAGCCGGCTCATCTCCAGACCGAGCATCGACACACCACCGGTGAGCACGAAAAACGCCAACGCGCGAATTGCCTCCACGTGCCAGTCGAAACGCACGCCGCGATACAGCAGCGCGGTCATCAGCACCGCGTAACAGCCGACGGTGAACACGCCAATGCGCACGAAGCCGCCCAACGTCAGCCGGAAGGCGCCGAACATCAGCACCACCAACACCATCATCAAGAACAGCGAACGCAGGCTGTCGGCGTAGTAGACGCTGACGAAAATCACGCCAATCGCCCAGCTCATCTGCGGCACCGTCAGGCTGGGGTCACGAAAACGCAGATTGAAACTGAACCAGGTCAGGGCCAGGAAGCCGGCGGTACTGGCGACCACGGCGATGGTCAGCAGCAGCATGCCGGCAAGGGTCAGCTGCATAAAACCGCCGGCAAATGCCAACCAGCACAGCAACAGATAGCCCAGCGAAGCGCTGCTGGCTAAGAGGATTCGACGCACACGCAGCAGCTGGTGGCGAGACGGCATTGGCAATCCTTTTCCATAAGGAACGTTAGGCCAGTATAACCAGCCCCCCGCGCCTCGCCCGGCTGCTCAGCGGCACGCGGTCACAGATGCAACGTACCGCTGGCCACCAATACCGCGTGACCGCCAATGCTGACGCGTTCGCCATCGAGACTGCAAAACAGCTCACCGCCGCGCGCCGAGCACTGGAACGCTTCGAACTGGGTTTTGCCCAGGCGTTCCGCCCAGTAGGGAATCAGGCTGCAATGGATCGAGCCGGTCACCGGGTCTTCATCAATGCCGATGGCCGGGGCGAAATAGCGGGAGACGAAGTCGTGCCGCTCGCCCGGCGCGGTGACGATCATGCCCAGCCACGGCAGCTGCGCAACGGCCGCCAGGTTGGGTTGGCAGTCGCGTACCGCTTGTTCGGTTTCAAGCACTACCAACAGCTCTTTGCCGGTGTTGAGCACTTCAACAATCGGCCCATTTACCGCCGCTTTAATCGCCGCGCTGGCATCGAAGCGTTCCCCCGGCAGGCTGGGAAAATTCAGCACCAACCGCTCGCCTTCGCGGCTCACGCTCAGTGCGCCCGATTGGCAGGTGAAATTCACTTGATCGGCGGTTTCGCCGTGCACGGTGAACAGTGCGAAGGCGGTAGCCAGCGTGGCGTGGCCGCACAACGGCACTTCACAGGCGGGGGTGAACCAGCGGATGTGCCAGACATCGCCCTCTTTCACCACGAATGCGGTTTCCGCCAGGTTGTGCTCGGCGGCGATGGCCTGCATGCGCGCCTCGTCCAGCCAGCTGTCCAGCCGGTAAACAATGGCTGGGTTGCCGGCAAAGGGTTGCTGGGTAAAGGCGTCGATCTGGTGAAAGTCGAGGGACATGGGCGCGCTCCTAGCGGATGAAGGCGCTCACGATACCCAGATTGTCAGCGGCCGGCCTGATACAGCCGGCGCTTTTTCCAGCGCAACAGCGGGCGTATCAGCCGTCGCTGCGCACGCGTTTTACCGCGTCCAGCCAACCGGCGTAGAGCTTCTCGCGGTGCGCGGTGGCCATGCGTGGGCCGAACAGATGCTGGCGATGCCAGTGCTGGGCGATGGCGTCGAGGTCGGGATAGATCCCAGCTTGCAAGCCGGCCAGATAGGCCACGCCCAGCGCCGTGGTTTCGGTCACTTCCGGGCGCTCCACCGGCACGCCAAGAATGTCGGCGAGGAACTGCATCACCCAGTTGTTCTCGACCATGCCGCCATCCACCCGCAAGGCGCTGGGGGCGGCGGCGCCGTCTTGGCGCATGGCTTCGAGCAAGTCGCGGGTTTGGTAGCACACCGACTGCAAGCCGGCGGTGACGATTTCCTTGATGCCGGTGTCGCGGGTCAAGCCGAAGATCGCGCCACGGGCTTTTGGATCCCAATACGGCGCGCCCAGGCCGGTGAATGCCGGCACCAAAAACACACCGCTGGCGTCGCCGGTTTGCTCGGCCAGCGCCTCGGTATCACGGGCGTGGCTGATTAACTTAATGCCATCGCGCAACCATTGCACCGCCGCGCCGGCGACGAAAATCGAGCCTTCCACCGCGTACGTCACTTCGCCCTTCAGGCGATAACCGACGGTGGTCAGCAAGCGGTTTTGCGACACCACCGGCTGCTTGCCGGTGTTTTGAATCATGAAGCAGCCGGTGCCGTAGGTACTTTTCACCATGCCCGGCTGGAAGCACGCCTGGCCGACCAACGCCGCTTGCTGGTCGCCGGCCATGCCCAGCACGGGGATGCTGCTGCCGAACCAGTTTTCTTCGGTTACGCCGAAGTCGGCGGCGCAGTCCAACACTTCCGGCAACACGCTGACCGGGATGTCAAACAGCGCCAGCAGGTCGGCGTCCCATTGCTGGGTGTGAATGTTGAACAGCATGGTGCGCGAGGCGTTGCTGGCGTCGGTTTTGTGCGACTTGCCGCCGGTAAGGCGCCAGAGCAAAAAGCTATCGACCGTGCCAAAGCGCAGTTCGCCCTGCTCGGCACGCTCACGGGCGCCGGGCACGTTCTGCAAAATCCAGCGCAGCTTGGTGGCGGAAAAATACGGGTCGATCACCAGGCCGGTTTTCGCCGCCACGGTTGCCTCATGCCCCGCCTCTTTCAGGCCTGCGCAGTAATCGGCGGTGCGGCGGTCTTGCCAAACGATGGCCGGGTAAATCGGCGTGCCAGTGGCGGCGTCCCAGACCAAGGTGGTCTCGCGCTGGTTGGTGATGCCAATGGCGGCCACCTCCGATGCCTGCAAGCCGCTCTGGCGCAGTGCTTCTCGGCAGACCTTGAGGGTGGTCAGCCACAGGTCTTCACCGTCGTGCTCAACCCAGCCGTCCTTGGGAAAATACTGTTTGAATTCCTGTTGAGCGCGAGACACCGGCGAACCCTGGGCGCTGAAGACAATGGCGCGGCTGCTGGTGGTGCCTTGATCGATGGCAAGAAGGTACTGGGACATCTGCGCTTCCTTGTTATTTTGGGTGGGGACATCGCCAAGGCGACGCCGCGGACCGACCGTTTACTCGCGGCCAATGGCCGCAAACTGCCCCTGGCAATGCGCCACCAATACCTCGGCAGCTAATTCCACTTCCAGGCCACGTCGGCCGGCGCTTACATAAATGTGGGGATGTTGTTTGGCGCTGTCGTCGATAAACGTGCGCAGGCGCTTCTTCTGCCCCAGCGGGCTGATGCCGCCGAGCAAATAACCCGTGGAACGCTGAGCGGCGGCCGGGTCGGCCATGTCGGCCTTTTTCACCCCGGCAGCGTGCGCCAGGGCTTTCAAATCCAGCGTGCCTGCCACCGGCACCACCGCCACCAACAACTCGCCCTTCTCGCTCGCGGCCAGCAGGGTTTTAAACACCTGGGCCGGCTCCAAGCCGAGTTTTTCCGCTGCTTCCAAGCCATAGGAGGCGGCCTTCGGGTCGTGGCTGTAACTCAGCACGCGGTGCGCGGCGCCGGCTTTTTTTAACAGGTCGATGGCTGGGGTCATGTTCGAATGTGAAAATTCCGACAAAGTTCGCGTACCTTAGAGGCAGACCCGGCAAAAGTCGAGCGCCTGTAGACGCTGCCCCAGCCGATGCCCGAGCGCCTATAATGCGGCGCAAAAAAGGAAGCCCTTAATGACCCTGGCGCCCCGGCAGCAAGACATTCTCGACCTCGCCCGCGAACGCGGTTACGTCAGCATCGATGAGCTGGCCCAAGCCTTTGCCGTTACCCCGCAGACCATCCGCCGCGACATCAATCAGCTCGCCGAACAAGGCCTGCTGCGCCGCACCCACGGCGGCGCGGCGAGCGAAGCGTCAAGCACCCAGAACACCGCCTACGCCATGCGCGCCGGGCTGATGCGTGACGAGAAACAGCGCATCGCCGAGGCGATTGCCGCCCAGGTGCCGGACCACGCTTCGGTATTTATCAACATCGGCACCACCACCGAAGCCATTGCCCGCGCGCTGCTCAATCACCGTGGTTTGAAAGTGATCACCAACAACCTGCACGTGGCCGCGCAGCTCAGCGACAAAGCCGACTTCGAAGTGCTGGTGGCCGGCGGCACGGTGCGCAGCGACGGCGGCATCGTCGGGCAGACGGCGGTGGATTTCATCCAGCAATTCAAAGTGGACTTCGCCCTGATGGGCATCAGCGGCATCGACGACGACGGCAGCCTGCTCGACTTCGATTACCAGGAAGTGCGCGTGTCGCAAGCCATCATCGACAACGCCCGGCAAGTGCTGCTGGCCGCCGACTCCAGCAAGTTCGGCCGCAACGCCGTGGTGCGCCTGGGCTCCATCAGCCTGGTCAACCAATTGTTTACCGACCACACACCCTCCCCCGCGCTGGCCCGTCTGCTGGCCCAGCACAAAGTGCAGCTCAAGCTGGTTTAACCCCGCCCTTCGGCAATCTCTGGCGCCATTCGGCGTGCAATCGCACGCCCGACTGGTCAGTGGCAAAACATTCCGCTACCATTTTCGGAAACGAACATTCCTACGTTCACTTTCGACTTCAGAGGCTTGCCATGCACGCGAAGCAGAACCCCACCAGCTCGGTTGCCGAAATCTATGACCTCGCAGTAGTCGGCGGCGGCATTAACGGTGTGGGCATCGCGGCAGACGCAGCGGGCCGAGGCTTATCGGTGTTCCTTTGCGAAAAGGACGACCTGGCGCAACACACTTCCTCGGCCAGTAGCAAGCTTATCCACGGTGGCCTGCGCTACCTCGAACATTACGAATTCCGCCTGGTACGCGAGGCACTCGCCGAACGCGAAGTGCTGCTGGCCAAGGCGCCGCACATCGTTAAGCCCATGCGTTTTGTATTGCCCCATCGCCCGCACCTGCGCCCGGCGTGGATGATTCGCATGGGCCTGTTTTTGTACGACCACCTCGGCAAACGGGAAAAACTGCCGGGCTCGCGTGGCCTGCGCTTCGGTGCCGGCAGCCCGCTGAAAGCGGAAATTGCCCGCGGTTTCGAATACTCCGATTGCTGGGTCGACGACGCGCGTCTGGTGGTATTGAACGCCATGGCCGCCCGTGAAAAAGGCGCCCACATTCACACCCGCACCCGCTGCGTCAGCGCTCGGCGCAGCAAAGGCTTGTGGCATATCCATCTGGAACGTGCCGACGGCAGCCTGTTCTCCATTCGCGCACGCGGTTTGGTCAACGCCGCCGGCCCCTGGGTGGCGCGCTTTATTAAAGACGACCTGCAGCAGAAATCGCCCTACGGCATTCGCTTGATCCAAGGCAGCCATATCGTCGTGCCGCGCCTGTACGACGGCGAGCAGGCGTACATCCTGCAAAACGAAGACCGGCGCATCGTGTTCGCCATTCCGTACCTCGAACGCTTCACCCTCATCGGCACCACCGACCGCGAATACCAAGGCGATCCGTCGCAAGTGGCCATCAGCCCGGAAGAAACCCAGTACCTGCTCGATGTGGTCAACGCCCACTTCAAAAAGTCCATCAGCCAGGCCG
This sequence comes from Pseudomonas sp. AC136, assembly GCF_979258585.1. Classification (NCBI taxonomy): domain Bacteria; kingdom Pseudomonadati; phylum Pseudomonadota; class Gammaproteobacteria; order Pseudomonadales; family Pseudomonadaceae; genus Pseudomonas; species Pseudomonas sp. AC136. Next base: position 47,620 of record NZ_OZ409865.1, on the reverse strand, counting down.
ACATCCTGCACACCTACTCTGGCGTGCGGCCGCTGTGTGACGACGAGTCGGACGACCCTTCCGCCGTCACCCGCGACTACACGCTGGCGTTGTCTGCGCAGCCGGGCGACGCGCCGTTGTTGTCGGTGTTTGGCGGCAAGTTGACCACCTACCGGAAATTGGCCGAGTCGGCGATGAGTCAACTGGCGCCCTTCTTCAGCAACATGACCGCCAGCTGGACCGCCGCCTCGCCGCTGCCCGGTGGTGAGCAAATGAGCAGCCGTAGCGCGTTGGTCGAAGCGCTGAATAGTCAGTACGGCTGGTTGCCAACTCAGGTGGCGCGGCGTTGGGCCAGCACCTATGGCAACCGCAGTTTTGCCCTGCTCGATGGCGCCAGCTCGCTGGAGGATTTGGGTGAACACCTGGGCGCCGGGTTGTACGCCCGCGAGGTGGATTATTTGTGCCGTGAGGAATGGGCGCGCGAGGCGCAAGACATTCTGTGGCGGCGCAGCAAGTTGGGGTTGTTTATGACGCCGGGGCAGCAAAGTCGGTTAAGTGCCTATTTGCAGGCGCAGCATCCGCGCAGCCCGCAAGGGGCGCATGCCGCGTAGGTTTGAATTCTGTGTGTGCTAAGCAAGACCTTGGCCCCGCGATTGCGGGGCTTTTTTATGTCGATCAAGAGCATCGCGACTGAAGTCGCTCCCACAGGATGGCAGGCTGTTTTGAGTGCACCGTAGGTTGGGTCGTTCCGCGTACGGCGAGCCGCAGCCGGAGCCCAACGTAATGTGTGCCCAAACCTCCGTCATCCCCGCGCATGCGGGGATCCAGAGTTTTCAGTCGTACACGGTGTGAAGTGCGGCGGTATTCGTTACCGCGTGCGCAGAACGCAGCGAAGCACAACGCAATGGTCGCCCAAACCTCCGTCATCCTCGCGCAGGCGGGGATCCAGAGTTTTCAGCCGTACACGGTGTGAAGTGCGGCGGTATTCGTTACCGCGTGCGCAGAACGCAGCGAAGCACAACGCAATGGTCCCAAACCTCCGTCATCCCCGCGAAGGCGGGGATCCAGAATTTCGAGCCATGCGCATGTGGTCCGGACGGCAATATTCGTTATTCATTACCGCGTGCGCTGAACGTTTTGTTTCGCGCCTTACGCGCGAGTCACTTTCCCAGTCGCGGGAAAGTAACCAAAGCGCTTGCCCCTACCTTGGCCCTACGCTGCGCTCCGGGTCCCCTCCTTCCGCCGCCGCTCCGGGGGCCGTCACAACGGGCCATCCATGGCCCGATGCTCCTTTCGCGGCTCCCGGCCGCTCAACCCCCTGCGCGTCGACTCCACTCGGCCTGCGATGAATGGGGCGGGTAGATCACGAGCCAGATCAAAGGCCAGATCAAAGGCCAGATCAAAGGCCAGATCAAAGGCCAGATCAACATCTCGCGACTAAAGTCGCTCCCACAGGTTGCATTGGTCCTGTGGGAGCGACCGGGCGGCGTTCCGTTTCAGTCGCGATCCCTGCAAACGAAAATCTCTCCCGCGCCGCTATTTAACAATCGCCAATTCAAACCCACCCTCGTCGCTGTGCGCGTGGCTTTGCATGCCGGCTTCGTCCAGTGCCAGGTCTTGCAGCGGTCGTTTGAAGGGTTTGTTGTCGAGGGTTTGTAGGTGTTTGTCTTCTTCGGTGGTCAGCAGCAATACGTAGCGCTCGCCTTGCGCGGCTTTCACCGGAACGGTGCCTTCGATGAAGGCGTAGCGGTACCAGGTTTCGCCGTGCAGTTGGTACACGGCGTCGCTCACCAGGCGCGTCGGGCGCTTGGCTTCGTCGAGGAAGAGCAGCGAGGGGTAGACGACTTTTTTGTTGGCGAAACTGCGCACGCGCAGGCCATAGGTGCGGCCGGCGGCGGGCAGTTTCAGGGCGGCGTAGTAGCTGCGGCCCATGGGGAAGTTGAAGCTGGGGGAGAAACGGTTGAGCTCTTCGTAGCGCGGTTCGTCGCTCGACAGTTCGGTGAAGTCGCCTTCGGCCAGTTGACCGCAGCATTGCTGTACGAGGTTTTGGTACAGCCCGTCGCTGTCGCCCGCGCCGCTGCCGGCCAGCAGCGCTTGCATGGCGGCGGTGGGCTGGCCGTCGAGACCGGGCAGCACGCTGCCTTTGTTGTTGAATTCGATTTGCCGGCCATCGCTGTAGCGCACGTTCGAGGGCGCCTCCACGCGCTGCGGTGCGTTGCTGCCCGGCACGGCGGAGTTGCGCATGCGCCCCTGCTCGTCAACCCAGGTGTAGTAAGGCGTGCCGTTTTCGGGGCGAGCAAAGTTGCGCCCTTCCAGTACGTCGGCGTCGATGTAGTCGCTGCTTCGCTCGCCGTTGGCTAACAGGCTGTCGCTCTTGGCGCCCTCTACCTGGGCGCCGGCGTAGAAGCTGTTCTGCAAGTTGCCGCTGGCGTCGACCCAGGTGAAGTAGCGGCGTTTGCTCTCGTTGCTGGTTTTCGCGCCAGGCCAGGTTGTGCCTGCAGTGCTGGCGTTCTGGTTCATGCGTTCCTGGTCGCTTTGGGTGATGCGCTTGGCGGCTTGGCGTTGCTGTTCGCTGTAGTGGCTGTCGACGAAGGTGTTGTGCACGCGCCCCTGGTCATCCACCCAGGTTAGGTAGCGGCCAGGCGCGGCCTCGGCGGTGGCGGCCAGCAGCAGTGCGGCGAGCAGAACGATGCGCGGCATAAGCAGACCTCAAAAGGTGGTGGTGTAGGTCAGGGCCATGATGTACGCCTTCACGGTGGTGTCGATGTCCAGGTCGGCGTAGGGGTTGTAGACCAGGTTGTCGATGCCGGTGCAGTTGACGTTGCAACTGGTGCCCGCCGGAATGCTTTGTTTGGACACGAAGTAGTTGAAGCCGAAATCGATGGTGGTGTCTTTGTCCCAGCGGTAGCCGAAGCCCAGGCCGTAGAGGTTGGCGTCGCCGATGGGCACCAGCACGTCGGCTTTGTCTTTGGGAATCGCCGAGGGCCGGTATTCGTAGCCGGCGCGCAGGGCCAGGCGGTCGCTGATGTCGTACTGGGCACCGATGGCGAAGCTCCAAGTGTCTTGGTAGCCACGGTCGAGAATGATCGAGTGGTCGGTGGCGTTACCGCCGCCGAAAATCTTGGCGATGCGCAGCAGGTCCAGCTCGCGGTCGAACTCGATTTCAAATTTGTTCCAGTCGCTGTAGTCGCTCCACTTGGCGTCGAAGTTGAACTGCCATTTGTCGAAGGGCCGCAGCTTGATGCCGGTGCTGAAGTTGTCGGGCAGCACCATGTTCAGCGAGGCGTTGCCGCTTTCTTCGCTGGCATTGCCGTAAGGGAATAGCGGGCTGAGCACCTGGCCGAACACCGAGCCTTGCAGGCCGGACCAAAAGCCTTGCCAGTCTTTGCTGTATTCCATGCGGTACTTGCCTTGAAGGTGCATACGCGCCTCGCTTTGGTACGTCGCGCCCCAGGCGAACCAGTCGGTCGGTTCCCACAACACGCCAAGGTTGTAGGTCGGCGACAGGCTCTGTTGCAGGTCCAGGTCCATGTTGGCCAAGGTGCTATAGGGGCCGATTTTGCCGCCGCACAGGTTGATCAATGGGCTGAGGATGTCGTCGATTCCAGGCTGGCAGATGGCTTGGTTGAGCATCCGCACCACGCCAGTGAGCATGCCTGGGTTACGAAAATCCTGGTTCAGCGCCATCGCCTGGTGCGAAAAACCCACCGACAACCCCAGCGCCAGCGTGTCGTTGGCCTGATAGCCCACAGACGGCGAAAAATACGTGATGCGCTGCAACGCCACTTCCTTGCCTTGGTAACGCCCGGCGTCGTCGCCGGAGTCGCGCGAATAGCCCAGCGCCATCGGCGCGTAGATGTTGGTGGCAAAGGTGAATTTGGAACCGGGCGGGTTGATCGAAACGCCGGCCAGCGGCGCCATCAGCACCGGCAGCTCGGTCATGCCGCCCATGCCCGGCAAGTACATCACTGGCGTTAGCGTGCGGCTGCTGGAGTTCTTTATCGGGTCGTCGTCGAAGCCCAGCGTGTTACTGCCGTAGTCGGGCGGCGCTTTGAATTTGGCGCGAATGTCCATCACGCCGCTGAGCAGCTTGATGGTGCTCTGCCGGCCTTTGAGTTTGGTCAGCGCCGCCGGGTTGTAATGCACGGCGTCGATGCCGGTGGAATCGGCGGTCACGGCGTTGCCCATGGCCATGGCCTTGGGGTTGCCGATGGTCAAATCGTTGGCCAGTTGCGCCTGTACCAAGCCGGTGTAAGTCCCGGCAGCAAGCCAGCAGAGCCCGGAAATCGCCCACACCTGCGGCGACGTTCTGATCGTCATGACGGTGGTCGCTCCTGGCTTATTGGGCCTTTAAACCCTGAATATCCAGTGGCATCGACACCCCCAGCAGTACGTCGGGAGAGTCTTCCGTCATGCCGAACCCGGCATTGATGTTGACGATGTAATTGGGCGAGGTGCGCAGGCCCAGCGAGAAGTTCATCAAGGCGCTGGTTTGCTCTTTGCCCTCCAGCGTGGTGTCGGAAAAGGTGTAGGTCGGTTTGAAGGTCTGCGCCATTTGGTACGAGGTGGACAACGACACGTCGTACGACAGCGCGTAGGCAAAGCCCATGCTCATGGACATGCTCGACCCCGGATCGACTTTCTCCAGGTGCCGCCCGCCGCGCTCCTGGTCGACATTGGCCGGCACGTTGTAGGTGTAACCGACCGAGCCGAACAGCACGACCGGGTCGATCACGTACGACACGTTCACCCCGCCGCCGATGCTGTAAAAGCCGTTGCCGGTGGACAGGTCATGCTCGGGGTTGATCTCGTACGGGCTGGTGCCGGTCGGCAAGCCGATGGTGCCGTACAAGGTCGTCACCGGCTTGCCACGGTGCGAGGCCCACGGCTGCCAGCGCAGGCTGGCCGACAGGTCGCCGAGGCTGTAGACGTTGAGGTCGCGCTCAGTGTCGTACTTGGCGATCAGCGGAATACGCATGCTGAAGGTGAGGTTGTCCCACACGCCGTAGTCAAAGGTGAACGAGTTGGTGAAGGTGTGCTGCGCTTCGCTTTCGCCGATCACGCTGTAGACGTTGTTGCCGGTGCGGTACGTGGTGATCTGAGTATCGCGCAGCAGCGAATAATCGAAGCCGTAGGTCAACGTGCGCTCGCCTTGTTTGAGCAAGGTGTAGCTTTTCTCGGCGGCCTGAAACACCTCGGCCAACGCCTTGGAGCTGTCGGCATCGTCTTCTTTTTTGCTCAAGGCTTCGCGGGCTTCGTCTACCGATGGCTCATCGCTCCAGGCAGGCGCGCTCAGCGTTAGCGTCAGCATGGCCACGCAGGCCACTCCCTTAATCCCCATGACGCCAATCCCCAGTTATTTTTTTGTTATGCCGGGCAGGTCTTGCCGTACGTGTTGGTCTGTATGTTTTTCAGGTGCTGCTATTTGCGGCGGATATGGCGAATGTCGCCGCCCGAACCCAGCTCGTCGGCCTGGTTCGTGGTGAATTTGGTTATCTGGGGAAACTCGCGAAACGCCAGCAGGCTTACGGTGCGGTCGTCCACCAGACGCAGGTCTTTCTCGGTCAAGGCCATGGCGTTTTTCGGTTCCTGGCCACTGGGATAAATCACGAACAACACGTTCTGGTCCCAGATTTCTTCAAAGCGCGCGCGGGTAAAACTGATGTTGCCCAGCGCCGGATCGGCGACGAACACGTGCTCGTTGTACACATCGCGAACCACCACAAAATGCTTGAAGCCGGCGTATTCGATGGGCACCAAGGCCGGGTGCTCAAGCTCGTCCAGGTCGGAAAACGCCGCCCGGAAACCGCCGCTTTTGTAGCCAAGCGCGGCCACGAAACGCTTCATATCCAGCAGGGAAAAGCCCCGCCGCTCAACAATCTTGTCGGCCTCGCCGTAGCGCAACAGCCCTTCCATGACTTGCCGTTCCTGTAAGTCGCGGCCCAGGAAATAGTCGAGCATGGAGGTCAGCGCCGCCGAACCGCAGCTGTAGTCGTAGGCCTGACGGATGACGTTGCGAAATTGCAGTTGGCTCATGGGCTCCAGCGTCACCGACTCACGCATGGGCATGCCGGGCGTTAGTTGTTGGGTCAGGTTGACCGTGCCTTGGGCCGGCGGTTTGGTGTCCACCGCTTCGGTGAAACCCAGTACGCCAAGCAAGCTGCCAATCAGAATTTCGATCATTACAGGTCCAAAAACTGTCTGCGCTTAGGGCATGCCTCGTTAAAAAGCCTGACCGTCGCTCGACGCGTTTTAAATCTGAGTATTGGAAAAAGCCTTACCGGCGCGTACCGATAAGGCTTCGGGTTAGCAAGGGGTGTTGCTAACTCAGTGTCCCCATACCTTGACGGTGGTGCCCGCCATGTTGATATCGGAGATCGCCAGCGAGCCGATGCTGGCCGCGCCGGTGGTTGCGCCGTTGGCGTAAGTACCGCCCACGTAGATACCGCCGACCGACACGGTACCGGTCATGTTTGGCAGGCTGATGGCCAGTTGCTGAGTGTCGGTGCCACCGATAGAGGTGGTTACTACGTCGATTTTCAGCGGGTTGGCGTCGGAGATGGTGAAGCCGGTGAAGCCTACGTTGGTGATGTTCAAGCTACCGCCGCCGGTGTCGTTGTCGGTGTACTTCACGTTACCAACGCTACCGCCGAAGTTACCGGAGATGCTGATCCCGTCCTGGCCGGTTACGCTCGACAGCGCGGAATCATCCATTGCGCGCAGATCGGCTTGAGCCATGAAAGGTGCAGCCAGTACTGCTGCAGCAAGAGCGAGCTGTTTGAAACTTTTCATTGTTTTTATCTCCAAGATCACAGGTGGGTATCCCCGGGTGTTGCCGGCCACTCCTGTAACCGACAACTGGATCAACTCGCGTCGATCCCCATGCCTGTCGCGCCCTTCCTGGTAACGACAGACCTGGATTCATGAAGCGTGATGCTTCGCGCCCTGTGACAAAGCTACTGAGTGCAGACCCGGCTGCCAGCCCATCCAAGGGATGGACGATGGCCATGCGCCAGAAAGCGGTAGCACATTGCCCCGCACCGCTCTGGCTTAGGCCTCACTCAGTAGGCCCATGCTTTTGCCTTTGAGCACGGCTTGGGTCCGGCTGCGTACACCAAGCTTGTTAAAGAGGTTATGCAGATGCCACTTGATCGTGGCTTCGGAGAGGTGCACCGCCTGGGCAATATCGCGGTTGGAAAGCCCCGCCGCCACGAAGCGCAGAATCTCCCGCTCGCGGTGACTAACGTCCTGATTTTCATTGAAACTTTCCGGGTCTACCGACAGCCGACGGCATTGCTCGCGCAAGGTTTCGGCCAGCCCTTGCCAGGGCGCGGCGCGCTTCGGTTCAGCCGCGCGCCACGCGTCCCAGAGCGGTAGCAGCCACAAAGCGTCGTCTTGAAACAGGCGGCGGTAACCGCTGTTCCAGGCGTCTTCGAGGGTTGGCTGAAACAAGGCAAAGGCTTTTTCGCTGTTACCTTTGCGCCAATACGCCACAGAAAGTAACAGCGACAAACGCAGGCGACGGTCGCGCTGGTGCTCGGCGGTCTGTTTCGCCAGGCACGCTTCCAGGCTGGCCTGGGCTTTGTCGGCACGCCGCTCGCACAAGGCCAGGCGCCCTTCCGACAACGCCAACGCGGTTTCCGCGTCCAGGTAGCGCCCGGGCGGCAATACGGCCAGGTGCTGCTGCATTTGCAGGCAAATACGTTCGGCTTCGTTGGGCCGCTGTAACCACAACAGAAACTGCACTTTGCAGCTCATGCCCAGGGCAAACACGCGCTCGTAACCGGCGCCGTGCAGTTCCCCCAGCCATTCGTCCAGCTGAGCCAAACCCTGCTCCGGCTCGCCCGCAAAGAATCGCGCGCGGGCCATCACCAACTTGCCCCGACTGATCAATTCGGTGGGCGTGGCCACATCGCGCCACGTTGTCGCCAGTGGCAGCTCGGCCAAAATCGCCGCGTGGCGATCCTGCTCATACAGCAAGTCGGCATAAGCCAACGCCAGCGGCCCACCCACTCGGCTGCGACGGCCGAACACACGCTCAACCCGGCTGCGCGCTGCCTCGGCCAGCTCACGGCCGCGCTCCAGCTCACCGCTTTCCTTGCAGATCAGCGATTCGATCAGGCTGGTCATCGCGTGCAGGTATTCGCTTTCGGTCTGGCGCAGATTTTCCCGCGCCAGGGCGATGGATTTCGCCGCCTCGCCGAAGTCGCCGAGCAAGGCGTACGCCGCCGCCTGCACGCACGACAGGCTGACGCGAAACACCGGCTGGTTGTCCGGCGCCATGCCGAGCCAATGGCGCGCCACTTTCAGGCAGGCTTCGAGTTTGTCTTGGTACAGCAGCACCAACGCCTTGAGCACTTGCGCGGCGGCAAGCAACTCGACCAACGCAAAGTGCAGCGTCTGTCCGCGCCCTTGCAGCAGGCGCGTGCTGACCTCTTCGATCAAGGCTTCAGCGTCGGCGAACTTCTGCTCGAAGGCCAACTGCCAGGCGTAGAAAATCTGGAACACCGGGTGCTCACGAATCACATCCGTGGGCACGCTTTTGAGAATTGCCAGAATGCCGTACACGCGGTTGCTGGCGATCAGCTTGGCGCCCTGGCGTTCCAGCAGTTCGGCGGCGAACGCATAGTCGCGAGCGCGCAGGGCATATTTGATCGAGCGGTCGGGCAAGTCGTGGCTTTCGCACCAGCGCGCGGCGGAATGCAGCAACGTGGTCGGGTCGCCGTGTTTGGCCAGGCGGCCTTGGAGGAATTCAGCGAACAGGTGGTGATAACGGAACCACTCGCCGTGCTCGTCCAGCGGAATGATGAACAGTTGCTCGGTTTGCAGGCGCGCCAGCATCTCGACGCCGTCGCGGCGCCCGGTCAAGGCATTGCACAGCTCGGCGTTGAATTCATCGAGCACCGAGGTGTGGTCCAGAAACAGCTGCAAGCTGTCCGGCAGGCTGGCAACCACATCTTCAGCCAGGTAGTCAGCGATGTTGCGCTCGGTACCGGAAAGCCCGGCGAGAAACGCCGCGCGGTCGGGGTGGCGCGCCAGGGCCAGCGCCGCCAAGTGCAGCGCGGTAATCCAGCCCTCGGTGCGGTTCTGCAACAGCGTGAGCTCGTCGCGACTGAGCACCAGCTGTTTCACTTCGCGGAAATAAGCCGCGGTTTCCTCAAAGCTCAGGCGCAGATCTTCGGCTTTAAGCCACAGCGTCCAGGGTTTCAGGGACGGTTCTTCCACCAGCAATTGCGCCTGATAACGGGTGCTGGCGAGCAGGTGCACGGTGGTCGGCAAATGCTCGATCAGGTAGCGCACCGCCGGACCCATGGCCGCGTGGCGAATGTGGTGGAAGTCGTCGAGCATGATGTACACGTCGCCGTCCAGGCGCTTGAGGTCGACGAGAAACGCATCGATCAGCGCTTCTTGCGGCCAGCTCACATCGCCTTGCAACAGGCTCGCCGTGTTCGTGCCAAAGCCCGGTGCCACCGCGTTAATCGCCGCCACCAGGTATTGCAGCAGGCGCTGCGGCTCGCTGTCGGCTTCGTCGCAAGACAACCACGCCACGCGGGCATTGGTACTGAGCAAACGCTGCCGATACTGGGCCAGCACCGTGCTTTTACCAAAGCCGGCCGGTGCGCTGAGGATGACCAGGCGCTGCGAGCGCGAGGCGTACAAGCGTTCGATAAGCGCCTGGCGCAGCAACTGCGGGCGCCCGCCTGCATCGGCAGGAAACAGCTTGGTGCGCAGCAGCGGCAAGGTGGGCAAATGAGCGAGTGAACCGGTGACAGAAGTGTTCATTGCAGCAGCCCCAATTCACGGGCGCGGCGGATGGCTTGCGTCCGATTGCGCACCTTGAGCTTCTCGTAAATGTTGTGCAGGTGCCATTTCACCGTGCCCAGCGCCAAGGCCAGTTGCTGGCCGATTTCTTCGTTGGACATGCCCTTGGCTGCCAGCAACACCACGTCGCGCTCGCGCTCGGTGAGGCCTTCTTCCAGCACTTCCAGCGACTTGCGCGCGTCCTGCCCCGGCCACACGGCCAGCAGCCCGCGAATAAAGCCTTGTAGCGCCGGCTGGCGCTCCGCCGCTTCTAGGTTTTGCAGCAGCAGGCGAATGCCCTCGCCTTCCTCGATAAACAAACTGCGCACCCCTTCACGCTCGGCGCTGATCAGGCACTGCACCAGCAGCGATTGCGCCCGCTCCTGATAGCCGAGGCGCTGATAACTGAGGGCTGAGAGCAGGTCCAGACGCAGGCGTTGCAGGCCGTGCCAGCCGTTTTGCAGTTGGCCGCGCAGCTGGGTGATTTCATGCAGCGCCTCGCTGTAATGGGCGCGTGCCTGTTGCAGGCGAATGCGGGTCAGGCCCTGCACCCACAACACCGGGTTGAAGCTCATGGCTTTATAGGGCGCGGCGAGTTTGGGCCAGTCGACGCCTTGAAAACGCGCCTCGGCGCGCTTGATGCGGTCGGTGGCCTGCTCTTGCAAAATCAGGGCAATTTCTTCGCCGGCCGCCTGGGCGTAGAAGCGCCAGGACTGGTTGCGCGCCGCCAGGTTTTGCATCAGCACCAGGGTGTTCTGTGCGTCTTTGGGTTTTTCCAGAATGCGTTGGGTGCGCGCCAGGCTGAGCATGCCTTGGGCGTAGAGGTCGATGGGGTTGATCACGTCGAGCTTGCCCAGCGCCCAGCCGAGGTTTTCCTCCAGCGCCTGGAAGCGCCCCTGCTGATAGGCAACCAGCGATTCGGTGATGGTGGGCAGCGCCAGCGCCCGGGACTTCTCGCCAAACCAGGGGATCAGCCGCGCGCGCAGTTGATCGAACAACAGCTGCGCCTGCTTGACCTGGCCTTGCTCCAGGCACAGCAGAATTTCCACGTTGGCCAGTTGCATGTCGAGGTAACGGCCTTCGAGGAAGTGTTTGCGTTGCTGGGCCAAGGCCAGCAACCGTCGCGCCTGCTCGGGCTGCGCCAGCATCACCAGGGCCAGGGCGCCGATAATCAGCAGCGCCACTTCAAGGAACGCGGTGTGTTGGCCGAGCTGCGCTTCCACTTTGCGGGCCAGGGCGACGCAGGTATCGAGGTCGTCTTTTTGCAGGGCCAGCACGGCTTTGATCGCCAGAATCGCCAGCACCTTGTCGCTCAGCGGCCCTTCGGATTTGTGCTTGCCCCAACGCGCCAGCAGCTCGTCGAGCATGCCGTTGGCTTCGGGCAACGACAGCTCGGCGGCACGGCTCCAGACATCGGCCAGCACCAGCACGGGGAAACGCTCGGCAATTTCATCCGGCACGCGCTGGCGCCAGCGGTAGATCAGGTTGAGCTGCCCACGGTTGATCAGTTCCAGGCCACAGCCATCCACCAACGCCGCGAGCATTTGCGGGTCGTCGGCCAGGCAGGCGTGCTCGATGGCGAGGTTTTGCATGTGGTGGTTGGTGAACCACAGACTGGCGTTGAAATGCAGTTGGCTGAGGCGGTCGGGGTCGCGCTCTTTCAGGCGTGAGCGCAAGAAGTCGGCGAACAGGTTATGGAAGCGGTACCACTGCCGTTCGCGGTCCAGGGGCAGCAAGAACAGCTGCATGGCTTCGAGTTTTTCCAGCAGCTTCTGGCCGTCCTGGCGCCCGGTCAGGGCGTTGGCCAGGTCGCCGCTCAGTTGCGTGGCCACGCCCAGGGCCAACAGCACGTCTTGCATCTCGGCAGACAACTGCTCGAACACGCTGCGCAGCAGGTAGTCGCCGACAGCAACCTGGTCGCCGCCCAAGTCCACCATCTGCTCGGAGGCTTGTGGCTGATGGCGCAGCCACAGGCTGGCCAGGTGCACGCCGACCACCCAGCCTTCGGTGCGCGAATGCAGGGCGTCGAGGGCCACTTCATCCAGATGTAGGCCGCCACGGTCGAGGTACTCGCGGGTTTCGGCCTTGCTCATGCGCAGCTCCGGCGCGCCGATTTCCAGCAGCACTTCCTTGGCGCGCCAGGTGGCCAGGTTCAGCGATGGCGTGGAACGGCTGCCGACCGCCAGCACAAAGCCCGCCGGGGCCAGTTTGATCAGGCGATTAAGGCTGCTTAACAGCTCGGCGTCCTGCACTAGATGCAGGTCGTCTAGCACCAGCAACAGCGGCTGCTCGCGCTGCGCGAGGTCGGCCAACAGGCTTTCCATCAGGGCGGCGGCAGGCACACGCATGGTGTTTTGCAGGTACGCGAGGGCGTCTTCACCCAACCCCGGAATCGCGGCGCGCAGGGCGTCGATCAGTTGCTGGAAGAAGCGTGAGGGGTCGTCGTCTTCGGCGCCCAGGGAAAACCATGCCACGGCGCTGCCAGCATTGGCGTAACTCTGCGCCAACGCAGACAGTGCGCTGGTTTTGCCGAAGCCGGCCGGGGCCGAGAGGAGAATTAGCCGAGCATGCGGATTGGCTGCCAGCGCGGCTTTGAGGTGCGGGCGCGGCAAATAATCAGCGGGAACATGAGGAGGTCGCAACTTCGAACGAAGGAGGCTACCGGCGGCTGGATTGTGCACTTCATCCATGACCTGGATCCCTTGAAAATTATTATTCTGATAGGAAATTTCGTACCCTTGGGATCTGTCCATACTAATCAGCTCGCTATCTCCGAGTAAACCCACTCACTCGCTCTAGGATCAATGCTGGCGGCCCTCTACAATCGGCGCCCGCGCCCGACTGACTGTGCCCATGCCTACCTGTTCGTTGCATCCGCTGCCCTATCGGGCGGACCCAGCCGAGTACTTTTCCTACATCCGCCAGGCGCCTGGTGCGCTGCTGTTCGACGGCGGTCGGCCGACTTCCCAGCGTGCACGCTATGACCTTATGAGCGCCTGGCCATTGGCAGCGCTGGCACCGGCGCCTGACGAATCGGCCAACGACTTTATCCAGCGCCTGCGCGCGGCCCTGGCTCAACTGGGCCCGGCCGAGGTTCCAGGCGGTTATGAACTGCCGTTCGCGGGCGGCTTGATGGGTTACTTGAGTTACGACTTCGGTCGCCGCTTGGAGGCATTGCCGGCGAATGCACGCGATGACCTGCACCTGCCCGATGCGCAGTTGGGTTTGTACGGCTGGGCACTGATTAGCGATCACCACAGGGGCAGCAGCCAGTTGCTGTTTCACCCGGCGCTGGCCGAGGCTGAGCGCCAGCGTTTGATCGCCTTGTTTGGCGGTGACGCGCCGGCCAACAGCGCACCGTTCAGCCTGAGCGATGACTTCAGCGCCGACCTTAGCGAAGCCGATTACCACCAAGCGTTCGAGCGCATTCAGGCGTATATCCACGCCGGCGATTGCTACCAGGTGAACTTCGCCCAACGCTTTCGCGCGCCGTGCCAAGGCGACCCGTGGAGTGCCTATCAAGCACTACGCCAGGCATGCCCTACCCCGTTTTCCGGCTACGTGGCGCTGGGCGAAAACGAGGCGATTGTGAGTTTTTCGCCCGAGCGATTCGTGCAAGTACACAACGGCCAAGTCGAAACCCGCCCCATCAAAGGCACCCGGCCTCGGGGCCAGACGACCGCCGAAGACCAAGCCTTCGCCGACGACCTGCTGGCCAGCCCCAAAGACCGCGCCGAAAACCTGATGATCGTCGACCTGCTGCGCAACGACCTCGGCCGCAGCTGCGCCACCGGCTCGGTGCGCGTGCCGCAGCTGTTCGCGCTGGAAAGCTACCCTAACGTGCATCACCTGGTGAGCTGCGTAACCGGCACTTTGGCGCCGGGCAACGATGCACTGCACGTACTCGCTAATAGCTTTCCTGGCGGCTCGATCACCGGCGCACCGAAAATTCGCGCCATGCAAATCATCGACGAGCTGGAGCCGACCCAGCGGGCGATCTACTGCGGTTCGTTATTGTTTGTGGACGTGCGCGGCGAAATGGACAGCTCGATTGCGATCCGCAGCCTGCTGATCAAAGACGGGAAAGTGAATTGCTGGGGCGGCGGCGGCATCGTTTCCGACTCGCAGTGGCGCTCGGAATACAACGAATCGATCACCAAAGTGCGGGTGTTGTTGCAGACGTTGGAAGGGTTGTAGCCAACAAACAACTCTGTGGGAGAGGCTTCAGCCTCGATGCTTTTCAGCTAGCAGCATCGAGGTTAATCGGCCTCTCCAACAGGTGCTGGTCTTACAAACTCAGCTCGCGGTTCGACGCTTTGATGAACTCTTTCTTCAAGTCTTCAAACGTATGCACCGCCGGGAACTGCGGGAATTCGCGGATCACGTTTTCCGGGGCATGGAACAGGATGCCGGCGTTGGCTTCGCTGAGCATGGTGGTGTCGTTGTACGAGTCGCCAGCGGCGATCACGCGGTAGTACAGGCTTTTAAATGCCAGCACTGACTGACGCTTGGGGTCTTTCTGGCGCAGTTGGTAGCTCACCACGCGGTCGGTTTCGTCGGTGATCAGCTTGTGGCACAGCAGGGTCGGGAAACCCAGTTGGCGCATCAGCGGCTGGGAGAATTCGTAGAAGGTGTCCGAGAGAATCACCACCTGGAAACGCTCACGCAGCCAGTCAACGAATTCCACGGCGCCTTCCAGCGGCTTGAGGGTGGCGATCACTTCCTGGATGTCGGCGAGCTTCAGGCCGTGCTCATCGAGAATGCGCAGGCGCTGCTTCATCAGCACGTCGTAGTCCGGAATGTCCCGGGTGGTGGCTTTGAGCGCGTCGATACCGGTTTTTTCCGCGAAGGCGATCCAGATTTCCGGAACCAACACACCTTCCAGGTCGAGACAGGCGATTTCCACAGGGCACTCCTAAACAGGATTCAGAAAGAAGGCGGCACTCTAGCCGCTCTCCTGCGGCCACGCAACGCGGCTCCGGGCGATGTTCGACAGCGCTGATAGTGCCTATCAGCACGGCGCGCTGCAGGCTCGCGGCGGTTTTTGCTACCATCGCCCTCCCCGCCGAAATGAACCTGGAGCCCCTCATGGATCTTGATCTGGACAAGCTGAACGCCGAATTCGCCAACCAGCCGGAAAAGCTGGTGGAGTGGGCGCTCGGCCTGGGCAAGACGGCCATTTGCACCACCAACTTCCGCCCCTTCGAAGCGGTGATTCTGCACATGGTCAGCCAGGTGAAACCGGACATTCCGATCATCTGGATGGACAACGGTTACAACACCGAAGCCACCTACAAATTCGCCGATGAAGTGACCCGCGCGCTGAACCTGAACCTGATCACCTACCTGCCCAAACGCAGCCGCGCCCACCGCGAAGCGCTGGAAGGCCCGGTGCCAGCGTTGGACGATCCGCGTCACGAAGCCTTTACCGAAGAAGTGAAACTGGAACCCTTCACCCGCGCCCTGCGTGAAACCGCCCCGCAAGTGTGGTTCACCGCCCTGCGCGCCACCGACACCGCCGTGCGCGCACAGATGGAGCCGATCAGCATCAACCCGGATGGCTTGATCAAGGTTGCGCCGCTGCTGCATTGGTCGTCGAAGGATCTTTATCAGTACCTGACTCGGCATAATTTGCCGAATAACTTCGACTACTTCGACCCAACCAAGGGCGAAGATAATCGCGAGTGTGGCTTGCACATTAACCATTAAAAGCAGGATCAAAAGCTCGCGGCTGAAGCCGCTCCCACAGGCACCGAGGTGTCTGTGGGAGAGACTTTAGTCTCGAGCTTTTTGCTTTTGTGGCGCTCGAATTTGCGAGGCGACTGGAATTTTAAAAAGCATCGCGGCTAATCGGAATGCCGCCCAGCCGCTCCTACAGGGACCGAGGTGTCTGTGGGGGGCTTTAACCGCGCAACCCGCTAATCAGCTTGCCCAGCAATTCGCTTAGCTGCGTCTGCTCTGCCGGCGCCAGCACTTCAAGCGCGCGCTGTTCGTTGTCGACGTGCAACGGCAGCACTTTGTCGATCAACGCCAGACCCGATGGGGTCAATTGCACCAGGGTGCTGCGTCGGTCGCTGGGCGATGGCAGGCGTTCGATCAGGCCGCTGCGTTCCAGGCGGTCGAGGCGGCTGGTCATGGCGCCGGATGACAGCATCAATCCTTCGTAGAGTTCAGTCGGCATCAATTGGTACGGCGCGCCCGCACGGCGCAACGTGGCGATGACGTCGAACTCGCCTTTTTGCAGCCCGAACTGCGCCGCCAATGGCGATAGTATCTGCCGCTCCATCAGCTGCGCCGCCTCCAATAATCGCCCAACGGTGACCATTACGGCTGCGTCGATATCCGGACGTTCGCGCCGCCATTCTGCTTCTGCCTGTTGCGCTCGATCGTTCATTCGGGCCTCACTTGATAAAACCATCTCGATATAAAGCTAATACTAATGCCTTGCGCAAAGGCACGCTCGAACTTTAATCTTGATGTCGAGATACTTTACGGCGAGATAGAAGGCATGAGCGTAGCCCCGCGTACCCACCTGTTTACTGTGCTGGCCGTAGTCGGGCTGGCGTTGAATCTGCGTCCGGCTTTAGCCGCCATCGGTCCATTGCTCGACAGCATCGAATTGGCCACCGGCATGAGTTCCACCCAAGCCAGCCTGCTGACCACCGTGCCGGTGTTCGTGATGGGCGTGTGCGCCCTGGCCGGTGGGCGGCTGCGGCGCTGGCTGGGCGAACGCAACGGCATCGGTTTAGGTATCGCGCTCATTGCGCTGGCGTGCGGCCTGCGTCTGGCGGCCTCGGGCCGCTATGGGTTGCTCGCCACCGCCGTAATGGCCGGCATTGGCATCGCGCTGGTGCAAACCTTGTTACCGGCGTTTATCAAGCGCTGCTTTGGCGCGAGGGCGGGCAATGTCATGGCGCTGTACACCACCGGCATCATGGCCGGTGCGGCAGTGGCCGCCGCGGCTGTAGCGGGTTTGGCGGCGGTCGGCGGTTGGCCAATGGCGCTGGCGGTGTGGGCGGTGCCGGCCGTGCTGGCGGTGCCGCTGTGGTATGTCGCGTCACGCCAGCAGCGCGTGAACCACATGCAGGAAACCCTGGCTGCCTCCGCGCCACCGGCGTTCTGGCGCAACGGCCGGGCGTGGCAGTTGATGGTGTTTTTTGGCATTGGCACAGGCGCGTACACCTTGGTGCTCGCGTGGCTGCCGCCCTTTTATACCGGCCTCGGTTGGCAACCGTCCGCTGCGGGCTTTCTGCTCGGCGCGTTGACGCTGACTGAGGTGGTCGCCGGCCTGGCCGTGTCGGCATTGATTGGCCGTTTCCCGGATCGTCGTGTGCCGTTGTACAGCGTGCTGCTGATGCTGCTGGCCGGCCTGTTCTGCCTGATCATCGCGCCCCTGCCCTTGGCGCTGCCAGCGTGTCTGTTGCTCGGCTGCGGCATTGGCGCGTTGTTTCCGCTGTCGCTGATCGTGGCGCTGGACCACGCCGACAGCCCAAGCCGCGCCGGCGAATTGGCCAGCTTCGTTCAGGGCGGCGGTTACATCATCGCCAGTTGTATGCCGCTGTTGGCGGGCGTGCTGCGCGACCGCTTTGCCGACCTCACGCAAGCCTGGATGATCATGGCGCTCGGCGCCGTGGTGCTGATTGGCTTGAGCACGCGCTTTGCGCCGGCCAGTTACGGGCGCATTAATAACCTTCGCCCATAAAAAAGGCGCCGATCAAGGCGCCTTTCTCATCTGTACCGGGCTTAGTGCACCGGCAACTCAACGCCGTGGAACAGCTCTTCCAGCTCCACTTTGTTGTGGCATTGCACGGCTTTGGCCATGACGTCGCGGGTCAGGTGCGGGGCGAATTTTTCGATGAAGTCGCACATAAAACCGCGCAGGAACGTGCCGCGACGGAAGCCGATTTTGGTCACGCTCGGCTCGAACAATTCGCTGGCGTCCAGCACTACCAGGTCGGGATCCAGCTTGGCGTCGACCGCCATCTTGGCCACGATGCCCACGCCCAGACCAAGGCGAACGTAGGTTTTGATCACGTCGGCATCGGCAGCGGTGAACACCACTTTTGGCGTCAGGCCACGGTGGCTGAAGGCTTCGTCGAGCTTCGAGCGGCCGGTAAAGCCGAACACGTACGTAACGATGGGGTATTCGGCCAAGGCTTCGAGGGTGAGTTTCGGCAGCTTGGTCAGCGCGTGGCCTTGAGGCACCACCACGCAGCGGTTCCAGGTGTAGCACGGCATCATGATCAGGTCGTTGAACAGCTCCAGACCTTCCGTGGCGATGGCGAAGTCGACGGTGCCGTCGGCGGCCATTTCGGCAATCTGCATCGGCGTGCCCTGGTGCATGTGCAGAGCCACGTCGGGGTATTGCTTAATGAAGTTGCTGATCACCGCCGGCAACGCGTAACGCGCCTGGGTGTGGGTGGTGGCGATGGAGAGCGTGCCTTTTTTCTCGTTGGAGAATTCTTGCGCAATCTGCTTGATGCTTTCGACCTTGCGCAGAATTTCGCCAGCGGTGGTGATGATGCGCTCGCCAGCCGGCGTCACGCGGGTCAGGTGCTTGCCGCTGCGGGCGAAAACCTCGACACCCAATTCATCCTCCAGCAGGCGGATCTGCTTGCTGATACCCGGCTGCGAGGTATACAGACTCTGCGCCGTGGCGGACACGTTGAGATCGTGGTGCGCGACTTCCCAGATGTAGCGCAGTTGCTGGAGCTTCATAGATATCCCTCAAAGCGAAAAGGCGATGCAGCAGACGCCAAAGGCGTTATATAACCATAGTAGAGGTTAGAAGGCTAAATCTAGACTATTTTATTAGCATACGCAGCCCCATGCGTGTGCGCAGTGCAGCAAAACGTTTCTTAGAAATCGGCCCGCGTGCGGTGCTGCAGCATCGGCACCAGGTACACCGGCACTTCCGCCAGCTGCACCAGGCGCGTTGCGGTTCTGCCCAAGGGAATGTCTTGCGCCCCCGTATGGCTGCTGTGGCTGCCAATCACCAGTAAGTCCACATTGAAGCGCTGCGCCTCGGCCAAGATCACTTGCGGTGGGTCGCCCTGCACCACCCGCACAGCCCGAACCATTTGCATGTCTTGCTGGGCATCGCCCATTTCATCTCTGAAGCCTTCAAACACTCGCTGTTCAATGCTGGCCAGCACGCCGCTGAGGCCGTTGGTGCGAATTTCCGTGAGCACCGCTTCATCCAGGTAGGTTTTCAATACCGATTCGGCGAACAACCCCAACGGTTCCACGGCGTGCACGACATATAAATCCGCTTTGAAGGCGCGCGTCATGGCCAGGGCGTGTTGCAACACATACGGGGCGTAAAGGCCTAAATCGGTGGCGTAAAGAATCGATCGAATCATGCGGCCTCCTAACTGCATTCTTAACGGCCTGGGTTGAGCTTAGCAGTGCTGGCTATAAATCCAGCCGCTGTTAGTAGTGCAAGACGAACGGGCAGCAGAACGGCCGGGAGACTAGTGCTGTGGCTCGTTACTGATGCCGTGCGGCACGTGGCCGGTGGCAACCACTTCGCGGCTTTTCTCGCAGTGGCCCGGCTGATCGTCAAAAAACACGTCGGCGCCGAAGGTTTCCAGAATCGCGGTTTTCTCCAGCCCGCCAAGAAAGTACGACTCGTCCAAGCGAATATTCCACTCGCGCAAGGTGCGAATCACCCGCTCGTGCGCCGGCGCTGAACGGGCCGTCACCAGTGCTGTGCGGATCGGACAATTTTCCGGCGGGAACTCCTGCTGCAAGCTGTGCAGCGCAGCGAGGAATGGTTTGAACGGCCCGCCGCCTAACAACTCGCGCGCCGACTCGCGCTCGTGGGTTTGGAACGCCACCAGCCCACCGGCCTGGTACACGCGCTCGGACTCATCGGAAAACAGCACCGCGTCACCGTCGAAGGCGATGCGCAGTTCCGTGCTGGCCGCCCGCCGCGCGCCACCGGAGAGGATGGTCGCCGCGCCAAAGCCGGAACGCAGGGCGCTGCGCACGTCTTCGGCGTGGGTGGACAGAAACAGGTGGCAGCCAAACGCCGCCAGGTAAGGATCGGGGCTGCGGCCGCCAACAAAGGCGGCGCGGGTGATGTCCAGGCCGTAGTGGCTGATGGAGTTGAACGCGCGCAGGCCGGTGTCGGCGCTGTTGCGCGAGACCAGGATTACCTCGACGCGCTGCTGGCCGAGGGTGGTGTTCAGCGCCAGCAGTTTTTGCACCAGCGGAAACGCATCGCCGGGTTCGAGCACTTCGTCCTCGTGCTCGATCTGGTATTGGCGATACGCCTCCACGCCTTCGCTTTCGTAAATGCGGTGGCTTTCGCGCAGGTCGAACAGCGCCCGCGAGGAAATTGCCAACACCAGTTTGTCCGCCAGCCCTTTGCTCATAAATGCCTCAGTTCGGGTCGGTTAATCAGTGATTGCGCGCGTCGATAAACGCCAGTTGCTGCGCCAGGGCGCGAATGCGCGGCAGCTCGACCCCGGCGCGTTCGGCGGCGGCCAGCGGCTCGGCGTAGATGTACTGCAACTCCAGCGGACGTTTCTCAACAAAGTCGTGGTACATGCTCGGCAAGTAGTCGGGCATGCGGTCGGTGGAGGCCAGCAGTTTCTCGGCGAACACCTCGGGAATGGCGTAGCCGCAGGCGGCGGCGCCTTCGATCACTTCTTTCATGATGGCCAGAATCAGCGCGCGGGTTTCGCTGTGGCCCATCAACGCCGTGGTGCCGGTATTCAGCACCACCGAAAGACCGTTGTACGGCACGTTCCACACCAGTTTCTGCCAGCGCGCCTGGGCCAGGTTGGGCATGGCAGTGGAGTCGAGGCCGGCATGTTTGAACAGCGCGGCGCCCTCCTCGGCGATGGCCAGTTGAGCGTCGGCGGCGCTCGCCGGGCCGCTGTGGTAACCGAGGTTCACGCCGCCAAGCGCCTGGTGCTCGATAACGCCCGGTGCCGAGCGGTGAACGCAGATGTAACAAAGGCCGCCCAGCAAGTGCAGCGAGTCGGGCAGCAACGGTTGCAGGCCCTCTTCCACCGCCAGGCCGTTTTGCAGCAGCACCACTTTTGCACCGGGCGCGGCGGCCTGGGCAATTAACGGCGCCAGCTCGGCGTTGCTGGTGCTCTTGGCGCCGACCAGCAGCCAGTCGCACGCCGGCATCTCAGCGACATTGCAATATGCCTGAACGTTTTCAAGCTGCAGTGCACCATGCACGGCGCTGTTCAGTTGCAGGCCGCGTTCAGCCACTGCGGCGTATTCGCTGCGCAGCAGGAAATGCACGTCAAAGCCGGCCCGCGCCAGCATCAGCCCATAAAAGCCGCCAATTGCGCCGGTACCGATAATGCCGATGCGTGGACCGGTGCCGGATTCAGGGGAAAACACCATCAGGGAAGCTCCTCAGGTAAACGGGCCAAGGCCGCATTAATAGCGGCCTTTAGCTCTACAGGCTGCAAGCGCGATTGCACCGCGCCGAAAAATTGACCATCGCGCGCGACAAACAGCGCAGGCAAGTGAAATACCTCATAACGCTCGACCAAACCGCCATTGTTAGCGGCGTCGATCCAGCCCAAGCGCGCCACGGGAAGCCCCATGCCCGGCAGCTCGCGGCGGGCAAAGCGGCAACTGGCACAACCTATGCTGGTAAATATCAGCAGTGAAACGCCCGGCCAATCAAGCAACAGGCGATCCGCGTCGAAATCGGTCAGCTCGGATTGCGTGGCTATACTGCTAGCAGTGATGTCCATGAGCCATCATCCGAACGTGTGGAGTTTTTGGTAATGCGTCAGTTTTTGCGTCATCCCAGTGATATGCCAGTTGAGCTGATTCAGCGCAAGCACGCCTTCCTGCCGCGTCAGCGGTTGAACAATATCAGCCTCGGCGGCGTGGCCTGCAATTCCCCCAAAGGTTTTCGCCGTGGCACGGCGGTGGAGCTGCGCATTCCGCTGCTGGGCGATCAGGCCCGCTACAGCGGTGTGGTGGCCTGGTGTAAGAAGCAGCCCACCGATTACTTGGTCGGCATCGCCTTTGTGGACGAGGAAACGCTGTTTCGCGCGCGTATGGTCGAGCAGGTATGCCAGATCGAACACTACCGGCATCTGCGCGAACAAGAGCTCGGTCAGCCGCTGCCTGTCGAAGCCATTGCCAGGGAATGGATCGCCGAACACGCGGCGACGTTCTCCACCTTCAGCGGCCTGCATTAATAGTCGTGCCGATAGCGCCCGCTTCGGCCTATTGTTTCCCCCTTATAAGCACGACCGCCCCATTGTCGAGGCGGGCTGTACGCGCTAAGGTTCCCACCCCCGTTACGCTCCGCGCTCTGTCGCCAATGGCTGACGGCCAACCTCCGTGACCTGACTGACGACCTGACCAACGAGTAGCACGATGGCTGATTTACCGATCGATGACCTTAACGTCGCCTCCAACGACACCCTCATCACCCCCGACCAGCTCAAGCGTGATATTCCGCTGACTGAAGCCGCCCTGCACACCGTGGTGCAAGGCCGTCAGGTGATCCGCAATATTCTCGACGGCAAGGACCACCGCCTGTTCGTGGTGGTGGGCCCTTGCTCGATTCACGACATCAAAGCTGCCCATGAGTATGCCGAGCGCCTGAAAGTGCTGGCCGCCGAGGTGTCGGACACGCTCTATCTGGTGATGCGCGTGTATTTCGAAAAGCCGCGCACCACCGTCGGCTGGAAAGGCTTGATCAACGATCCTTACCTGGACGACTCCTTCAAGATTCAGGACGGTCTGCATATCGGTCGCCAACTGCTGCTCGACTTGGCTGAAATGGGCTTGCCCACCGCCACCGAAGCGCTTGACCCGATTTCCCCGCAATACCTGCAAGACCTGATCAGCTGGTCGGCCATTGGCGCACGCACCACCGAATCGCAAACCCACCGCGAAATGGCGTCGGGCTTGTCGTCGGCAGTCGGCTTCAAAAACGGTACGGACGGCGGTCTGACGGTCGCCATCAACGCGCTGCAATCGGTCTCCAGCCCTCACCGTTTCCTGGGTATCAATCAGGAAGGCGGCGTGTCCATCGTCACCACCAAAGGCAACGCCTACGGTCACGTGGTGCTGCGCGGCGGTAACGGCAAGCCGAACTATGACTCGGTGAGCGTGGCCGTGTGTGAGCAGGAACTGACCAAAGCCGGCATTCGCCCGAACATCATGGTCGACTGCAGCCACGCCAACTCCAACAAAGACCCGGCGCTGCAACCGCTGGTGATGGAAAACGTCGCCAACCAGATTCTGGAAGGTAACCAGTCGATTGTTGGCCTGATGGTGGAAAGTCATTTGGGTTGGGGTAATCAGTCGATCCCCAAAGACCTCAATGCGTTGAAGTACGGCGTGTCGATCACCGATGCCTGCATCGACTGGGACACCACCGAGAAAACCTTGCTGGGCATGCACAGCAAACTCAAAAACGTATTGCCCAAGCGTCAACGCGGCTGATTCAAACCGCGCACACAAAAACGCCGGGCTTAGCCCGGCGTTTTTTTAACTGCGAAATCAGTGCCGATTGCGCCGTTCCATATAGCGTTCAACATACGAGCACGATGGGATCACGGTGTAGCCCATACGTTCGGCATACTCCAACGCGCGCTCGGTTAATGCCGCAGCAATGCCACGGCCGCGCAACGAGTTGGGCACAAACGTGCGGTAGATATCGAGCGTCTGCTTACCCAGGTCCATATAGGCAAGGTAAGCACGATCACCATCCACGGTGGTCTCGAATTGATGACCTGCCTGGTCATGGTTGATAGACAGCGCCTCGCTCATCACAACTCCTCAGCGGGTCTTAGAACATGACCCTTACCTTATCGATCTTATCCAAGCGCAGAAACATCTCCGCCGACCCCGAGCCAAATTGGACACTGAGGTAGGCTTTGCCGTTCTCCACTTTGCGCAGCACACCCTGATAATAAGTACCTTCGTGGGTAATGAACTGCAAACGCTTGCCAGCGTAATCGGGCAGGCTGGCGACACTCACAAACTCATATTGCTGCGTCGTGGCATTTGACTCAACTCTTTCTGCGACGATCATTTCATTGGGCAATGGCTCTTTGCGCGCGCCCGGGTCGAACCAGGTGAAACTCACCGGCGAGACCGCTTGCTGATTCACCAACAGCGCCGGGTGCAACATGCCCACCACGTCATTGGCTTCGAAGAACTGTAGGCCATCCCAGCTCACCCCGGCGTTCGGATTAAGTTCCAGCCGCAACGATTGTGGGTCTTTCAGATAACGGCCATAGGCTTCAAGCACCGACGGGGCCAGCGCCACACGTTGGCTGCGCATCACTTTGTCGAACTGCTCCACCGCCGTCTTCAGGTACACCTCACTGGTCTGCCCCATCTTGCCGGCGCAGTATTCCAGCACTTTGCGCTGGTACTGGTTGTCATTGATTTCCATGGCTACCAACGACAACTCCGGCGGATGCACACGCATGTCGCCCGGGTTATCCGACATATTGGCCAAGGCCAGCGTCAGCTTCACTTCGGCCATATCGCGCGTGTCGGCGGTCATGGAAAAGTGCACGGTCTTTCGTGCCGGCTCAAAGCGATACGAGAACTCCGCATCGCTTTCAAAGGTGCGATAGCCCATGTCCAACAGTTCGGTGGTGCCAATGAAGCGAACCTTGCCGCAGCTCACTTCACTCATCGCCGTAAACAGGCTGCGCTCAGAGGGCGCATCGTAAAGCTGCTGCATAAACGGGCCATGAACATCGAGCGCCAGGCCTTTAAGGTTGACTGCCATTTGTTCCGGAAACTTGCCCTCGGCCAGGCTTTCCTTGAAGCGCAACAGTTCACCCAGGCCATTGAACTTCAATTGCGCATGCTGAACCCGAACACTGTCGCCCATCATGGGCACACGCACAGTAAGGTTTTCCAACCCTACGCGGCCATCGAACGATGAGGTAATGCCGCCGTAAGTGATATCCATAAAAGGCGATAACTGCGCGATCGCATCGTTCATGATCGAACGCACCGATAGCCACAGCGACAGCTTGATTAATACGGCAAGAGCAATTACCGAAAGCAAACCCCATTTAACGATTCTGGCCACGCTGACGTCCTTTATGTCACGACACGCACGATGCTGTAGGTCTTGTGCGGCGCAGCTTAACAGGCCGGCAAAGTGCCAGCTACTGCTGAAAATGGGCGCTGCGACACGCTGCTTAAAAGACGCTAAACCACACTTCAAACGAAGCGTTTGTTGGTCCGCTAGTTGCGGCAAAAAGAAGGCGCTGGGTGCGCAAAAGTGTGGCGACGACAATAACCGTCAGCGCTGCGTTTTACCTGTCGTAAATGCGCACGTCGCAGCCGCAACTGGATACTTTTCATCCAGCACTATTACGGCTTGCTTACATAGCACTCAATTTCACCAAAAAAAGTAGGGCGCTGGCGTTACGTCCGTTTACTTACTACAAGTAATGAGTAGTATGTAGACCGGCCAATTACCTCGAGCTCGGGGCAATTCGCTTTATGGAAAAAATGCACCTTAAGGGGAACACAATGAACAACGTTCTGAAACTTTCCGCTCTGGCTCTGGCTGCCGTTCTGGCAACCGGCTGCAGCAGCACCACCAAAGAAACCGAAGCTCGTCTGACCGCTACCGAAGACGCTGCTGCTCGCGCTCAAGCTCGTGCTGACGAAGCCTACCGCAAAGCTGACGAAGCTCTGGCTGCTGCTCAGAAAGCTCAGCAAACTGCTGACGAAGCTAACGAGCGTGCTGCTCGTATGCTGGAAAAAGCAAGCCGCAAGTAATTGCGCTAAGAACCGAGCCCTATGGCTCGGTTTTTTTTCGCGTGTAAAAAAGCGATCGGCTGCGCGTCGGCGGGGCTGCGTTGAAAATCACTTTTCAATGCTCATTGGCTACAGCCAACTGCGCTTGAAAAGCGCTTTTCGCCTTGCCCCGCTCTAGCTCGCTCGATCTGGAGCGGCGTGAAGTCTGAGAGCGGAAAATCAAGAACCTGTGGGAGCGGCTTTAGCCGCGAGCTTTTGATTTTCCGACACGCAACAAAAAGCCCGCTGCGGGGTTAACCGGCAGCGGGCTTTTTGTTGTGTGGCGGCTTACTGCACAACTGCCGCCGTGTTCGGCACTACCGAACCCGGCGTGGCGATTTCCACGGGCAGGCCGTCTTCGGCTGCAACCACGTCGCGCACCACTTCCCAGTCCAGGCTCACGCTGTTGGTGAGGTCTTCGCGTTTGAGCAGGGCGTTGATCACGGCGGTGTGTTTATCCACCACCGACGGGTTGCCGTTGTCGTCCAGCGGCGTGTGCGCTTCCAGGTAGACCTTGCCGTTGCTCACGCCGAATTTGTACGGGTCGTTGAGGATGCGCACTTTGGTACCCACCGGCACCAGCTTCGCCAGCTCCAGCACGTTGTTGTTGAGCATGCGGAAGCAACCGTGGCTCACGCGCATGCCAATGCCGAATTTCTTGTTCGAGCCGTGAATCAGGTAACCCGGCAGGCCGAGGTTGAATTTGAACGGACCGAGCGGGTTGTCCGGACCTGGCGGCACCACGCTCGGCAACGGATCACCGTCGGCGGCGTGTTCAGCGCGAATTGAGGCCGGTGGGTACCACGCCGGGTTGGCGGTTTTGGCGGTAATGGTGGTGACGTTGATCGGCGAACCCCAGCCTTCACGGCCAATGCCCAACGGATAGGTGTGCACCACGTTCTGCCCTTTCGGGAAGTAATACAGGCGGTACTCCGCCAGGTTGATCACGATGCCTTCACGCGGGCCAGGTGGCAGCACGAAGCGCGTCGGCAAAATAATTTGCGTGCCTACGCCTGGCAACCACGGATCAACGCCAGGGTTAGCAGCGACCATTTCCAGATAGCCCAGATCATTCGCCACGCCGATGTCGGCGAAGGTGTCTTCGTACCTGGCGGTGATGACTTGAACCTGGCCAATGATGTCTTCGCCCGGTGGCGGCAGCGGGAATTCCAGTGCTGCGGCAGGGCCGACCGCGAACAGCGCGGCGAGTGACAGGGAACGGGCGACTGCAGGAGCGCGCGACAACATCCGGTGATCCTTGGCTGAATAGCGAGTGAGAAAAGAACGCGATTGTACACGCGCTCACGGGCGGCCGGGAGTGGCCTAAACGCCCGGCCAGCGTGGGCGGTCGCCGTCACGCTGGGCCTGGAGCGTGGCGTAGCACGCGGTGCACAGGCGCTTGTCGCGCAGCAGCGGCTTTTCCAGATTCACCCATTTGGGCTGGGCCGGCAGCAAACCGCCGCACAACGTGCGGTCAGCGTGGCCACTTAATTCGAGCTGGCGAGCCACCAGGTGCACACGCACTTCACGGCACGCGAACAGGTCGAGCTGCTCGTCGGGTTCGATCAGTTGGTAAGCGTGTAAAGACCAAGCGGGGCGCGGCATTGAAGGCTCCTGGAGACGGCGCCACCTTAGCCGAAAGGTGGCGCATAAAAAAGCCTTCTCAGCAGACCTTTTAAAACGTTTCGTCCATCAGCCGCTTCCGAACAACGGCGCCGAAAATGGCCAAGCAGACCGCCTTACAACAGCGGCTTCAGGGCGGGCCAGGCGTTGTCGAGCAACTTCGATTGCGCACCCGCAGACGGGTGAATGCCGTCGGCCTGCATCAGCTCCGGTACGCCGCCAACCCCTTCAAGGAAGAACGGCACCAGCGGCACTTGCTTCTGCGCCGCCACCTCAGTAAAGGTCGCGGCGAAGGCCTTGTTGTAGCGCTCGCCATAATTGGGCGGCAGGCGCATGCCGAGCAGCAGCACCTTGGCGCCGGTCTTCTGGGCCTGGTCCACCATCGCCGCAAGGTTCTGTTGCAATTGGCCCGGCGGCTGGCCACGCAGCCCGTCGTTACCGCCCAACTCGATGACCACCACGCTCGGCTTATGCTCTGAGAGCAGCGCGGGCAGCCGCGCGAGGCCGCCTGCGCTGGTGTCGCCGCTGATGGAGGCATTGACCACTTTGTCGTCGAAGCCATCGGTTTGCAGGCGTTTTTGTAACAAGTTGACCCAGCCCTGACTGGTTTCCAGGCCCAAACCGGCGCTGATACTATCGCCGACGACCAGCACCGTGCTTGCCACCGCCCCTTGTGCCCAGAGCATTACTACCAGGGCACTCGTTACCCACCATGTACGCATTGGAATCTCCATGACTGCGAGCATTCTTACTGCGCGGAACCTTAGCAAAGTGGTTCCTAGCGCGGAAGGCGATTTGACCATCCTGCACGACCTCTCCCTCGACCTGCTGCGCGGCGACAGCCTCGCCATCGTCGGCACGTCCGGTTCGGGGAAATCCACCTTACTCGGTTTGTTGGCGGGCCTCGACCTGCCCAGCAGCGGCGAAATCATCCTCGCCGGCCACACCCTCAATACCCTCGACGAAGACAAACGCGCTCGCGTGCGCGCCGAGCATGTGGGCTTTGTGTTCCAGTCGTTTCAATTGCTCGACAGCCTCAACGCGCTGGAAAACGTGATGCTGCCGCTGGAGCTCGAAGGCCGGCGTGACGCCCGCGACCGTGCCCGCGACTTGCTTGAGCGCGTGGGCCTGGGCAAACGCCTGACCCACACGCCGCGTCAGCTGTCCGGCGGCGAGCAACAACGCGTGGCCATCGCCCGCGCCTTTGCCGCCGAACCCGCCGTGCTGTTCGCCGACGAGCCCACCGGCAACCTCGACACCCACACCGGCGAGCACATCAGCGACCTGCTGTTCGAAATCAACCAGGAACGCGGCGCCACCTTGGTGCTAGTGACCCACGACGAACGCCTGGCCCAGCGCTGCCATCGCCGCATTCGCCTGGAAGCCGGGCACATTGTGCAGACAGCGGAGGCGTGATGACGCGCCTACCCTTCTCCCGCCTGCTCAACCTTGCCGCCCGCCAGCTTCGTCGCGACACCCGCGCCGGTGAGCTGCGCGTGCTTTTTTTCGCCCTGGTCATTGCCGTGGCAGCCAGCACCGCCATCGGCTTTTTCAGCGCACGACTGAACGCCGCCATGCAACTGCGCGCCACCGAATTTCTTGGCGCCGACATGCTGCTCACCGGCAGCTCGCCCGCCACCCAGGCGCAACTCGACGCCGGCAAACAAGCGCAGTTGCAACACGCGCAGCTGGTGGAATTTTCCAGCGTTATTGCTGGCGACAACGGCATTCAACTGGCCAGCGTCAAAGCCGTAAGCAGCAGTTACCCGTTGCGCGGCCAACTAAAAAGCGCACCCGCGCCCTACGCCGAAGAAACCACTGGCGGCGGTCCCGCGCCTGGCGAAGCCTGGGTGGAAGCGCGGCTGCTGGTGGCGCTGAATGTGAAGGTGGGTGACAGCGTCGACGTCGGCGCGAAAACACTGCGCCTGAGCCGCGTGCTCACCTACGAGCCCGACCGCGCCGGCGACTTCTACAGCCTCACGCCGCGCCTGCTGATGAACATGGACGACCTGGCCGCCACTGGCGTGGTTCAGCCCGGCAGCCGCGTGCGCTATGCCGAACTGTGGACCGGCAGCGCAGAAAACCTTGAGCGTTATCGCCAAGCGCTGAAACCGATACTCGCGGCCAACCAGAAAATTGAAGGCGCGCGCGACGGCAACCGCCAGGTCGGCGGCGCGCTGGGCCGTGCCGAGCGTTACCTGAACTTGTCCAGCCTCGCTGCCGTGTTGTTGGCGGGCGTTGCCGTGGCCTTGTGCGCGGCGCGGTTTGCCGCCAAACGCTTCGACGCCAGCGCTCTGCTGCGCTGCCTGGGCTTGTCACGCCGCGAAGCGCTTACCGTGTTCACCTTGCAGTTGGCCATGCTCGGTCTGCTGGCCGCCGGCTTCGGCGCGCTGCTTGGCTGGTTGGGCCAATTGGGCTTGTTTTATCTGCTTGGCGGCTTGTTGCCGGCCACCGTGCCCAGCGGCGGATTTATGCCCGCCGTTGCCGGCATCGCGACTGGCTTGGTTGCCCTCGCCGGCTTTGCCCTGCCGCCCTTGGCGGCGTTGGGCCGCGTGCCGCCGCTGCGGGTATTGCGCCGCGACCTGATGCCCGTGCCGCCTAGCTCCTGGCTGGTCTACGGCGCCGCGCTGGGCGCCCTGACCTTGATTATGTGGCGCCTGAGCCTCGACCTGCCGCTGACCCTCGCCTTGCTGGGCGGCGGCCTCGTGGCGGCGTTAGTGCTCGGCGGTGCGCTGGTGTTGGGCCTGCAAGGCTTGCGTCGCCTGCTGGCCGGCGCGCCATTGCCGATGCGCTTGGGCCTCGGCCAACTGCTGCGCCATCCGCTGGCTGCGGCTGGGCAGTCGCTGGCTTTCGGCTTGATTCTGCTGTCCATGGCACTTATCGCCCTGCTGCGCGGCGAGCTGCTGGATAACTGGCAGCAGCAATTGCCCAAAGACGCGCCCAACTACTTCGCCCTCAACGTACTGCCCGGTGACAAAGACGCCTTCGCCGCGCACCTGGCCAAGCTCTCGCCCCACCCTGCTCCGCTGTACCCCGTGGTGCCCGGTCGCCTGATCGCCATCAACGGTCAGCCGGTTAAACAAGTGGTGAGCAAAGACTCCACCGGCGACCGCGCCGTGCGCCGCGACCTGAGCCTGACCTGGGCCGCCGACATGCCCGTGAGCAACAAACTGGTGGCCGGCAGCTGGTGGAGCGCCGAGCCCAAGGGCGACGTGCCGGGCGTGTCGATTGAAAGCAAGCTGGCCGAAAGCCTGAAAGTGAAACTCGGCGACCGCCTGAGTTTTAGCGTTGGCGGGCTCGACCGCGATGCAGTGGTCACCAGCTTGCGTGAGGTCGACTGGGACACCTTCCAGCCCAACTTCTACATGATCTTCGAACCCGGCACGCTGCAAGACCTGCCCGTCACCTACCTCACCAGCTTCTACCTGCCGCCGCAGCAAGAGCAGGCGTTGGTGGAACTGTCGCGGGCGTTTCCGGCGGTGACCCTGCTGCAGATCGAAGCGATTCTGGCGCAGCTGCGCAGCATCCTTGCCCAGGTGACGCTGGCCGTGGAGTACGTGCTGTTGTTTGTGCTGGCGGCCGGGCTCACCGTGCTGTTCGCCGGCTTGCAGGCCACGCTGGACGAGCGCATCCGCCAAGGCGCCCTGCTGCGCGCGCTGGGTGCCGAGCGCAAAGTACTGCAACGGGCGCGGCTGGCGGAGTTTGGCGTGCTGGGAATTGCCAGCGGTTTGCTGGCCGCGCTGGGCAGCGAACTGGTGAGCTTTCTGCTCTACCGCTTCGCCTTCGACATGGCCTGGGCGCCGCATTGGTGGTTGCTGATACTGCCCCTGATCGGCGCCCTGCTGGTCGGCACTGCTGGCGTGATCGGCACCCGCCGCGCCTTGAATGCCAGCCCGTTAACCGTGCTGCGCGAGGGCTGATTAAAGGTCAACTGCATCGCGGCTAAAGCCGCTCCCACAGAATAATCGTTCGTGTGGGAGAGGCTGGGCGGCATTCCGATTAGCCGCGATGCTATAGGCGGATTGCCGCGCAGCCGCTCCCACTACAATCATTGGCTTTTTGTGGGAGCGGCTTTAGCCGCGATGCTTTTTAATCAAGCCGGCTTCACGTACTCGATCACATTCACCCACCACCACTTCTCGCCTTCGGGCGTCTGCACCATAAATTCGTCGCCCACTGCTTTCTTCAGCAGCGCCCGCGCCATGGGGGAGTCGATGGAGATGTAGTCGTTGCGGCCGTGAATTTCGTCGTAGCCGACGATGCGAAATCGCTTGGTTTCACCATCGTCATTTTCAATTTCTACCCACGCACCAAAAAACACGCGGCCTTCCTGTTCTGGCGAATAGGCGACCACACGCATGTCTTCCAAACGCTTGCGCAAATAACGCACGCGGCGGTCGATTTCGCGCAGCAGTTTCTTGTTGTATTGGTAGTCGGCGTTTTCGCTGCGGTCGCCAAGCGAGGCCGCCCAGGTGACTTTTTGCGTGGTATCCGGCCGTTTCACGCGCCAGAGATAATCCAGCTCTTGCTTGAGCGCTTCATGGCCTTCGGTGGTGATGATTGGCGTGCTCACGCTGCGGTACTTCCCAAAACCTTGAAGCGCCGGATGTTAACGCGTCAGCCCCGTCGCGCCAAAGCCGCCGTCATGCCATGTCGCGCAAGTAGGCCCATGGGTAAATGCCGCGCTCATGGCCATCGCTGAACACCAACTGCACGCCGTAGCCCTGCGGGTGGATACCGGTCAGTTGCACGCTTTCGTCCACCAGGGCGATACGCCCGCCGATTCTTGCCGACTTGCAGCCGGAACACGGGCAGGCGCCGCGCAACTGCGCGTGGCTGAGCGCAACGGTGGTGCCAGCCGTCCATTCGATCAGCAATTGCCGTTCTTGCCGGCGATTGCGCAACGCCACGGGCGCGTCCATTAAGCCTGCCCCTGAAGCTGGGCGATGGCGATGCGCACGGCTTTGCGCACTTCCGGATCGCTGTCGTGCTCGGCGGCTTGCAACGCGGGCAGTGCGGCACCGTCGGCCAGCTCGCCCAATGCCAACGCCGCCTCTTTGCGCAGGTTGCTGATGGAATGCCCCAGCACCTCGACCAGCGCCGCCAAGGCCCCGGCAAAGCGCAATTTTCCCAAGGCCCGCGCGGCACGCAGGCGCACTTGCCAGTAGTCGTCTTGCAAGGCGGCGATCAGGCTTGGGCCGGCATCCGTGGCGCCGACTTTGCCGAGCGTGGTGGCCGCCTCTTCGCGCACTTGCCAGGCCGGATCCACCAACGCCGCCTGCAACGCAGGCAGCACGCTGGCATCGCTGGCCAGCCCGAGGGCGCCCGTGGCGGCGCGGCGCACCTCTGCGTCTGGGTCGCTGCTGGCCAGGCGCGCCAGCTCGGGCAACGCGCTGTGCTGCTTAAGCCAACCCAGAATGCCCACCGCCTCGCGGCGCACAAAGGCATCGCTGTCATTCAGCGCCAACACAGCGGCCGGCGCGCTTTCCGGCAGGCGCAGTTCACGCAGCGCGCGCAACGCGCTGGCGCGCACAAACGCATCGCCATGGGCGACCCACGGCAGCACCACGCGACCGGCCTCGAGGGTTTTCAGCTCGCTCAAGCTTTGCGCCGCCGCGCCGCGCACCGCTTCGTCGGCATCGGCCAGGGCGGCGCACAAGGCGTTCACCACCTCGTCTTCCTCCCAGGCTTCGAGCAGGCGCGCGGCTTCGCTGCGCACCTCGGCGGCGTTGTCATCGGCCAGGGCGCGGGTCAGCCACGGCAGGCCGTCCGGGTCTTCGAGGTCGGCCAACTCGATCAGGGCGATGCGGCGCACGCCCGCATCGCTGCTGTCCAGGCGCGGTTGCAGGGCCAGAATGTCGGGGTTGTCGGTGTGCAGTTCAGTCAGATCAGTCATAGGGCTATTCGCAGAGGCGGATGATCGCTGGGCAAACCCAGCGGGGTAAGCCGAGGCAACTCGCGCCCTTCTTCGTGGCGCAGCAGTTCCAGGCAGTGACGTTTGAGGTGGGTGAAGGCCGGACTGGTCAGCAGCTCGGCGCGGCGCGGGCGGGAAAAGTCCACGCGCAGGTCTTCGATAAAACGGCCGGGACGCGGGCTCATCACCAGAATGCGATCGGCCAGAAACAGCGCCTCGTCAATGTCGTGGGTAACGAACACGACGGTCGTGCGAATGCGCCCCCAGATGTCCAACAGCAGCTCCTGCATGCGCACACGGGTTTGCGCGTCGAGGGCGCCAAAGGGTTCGTCCATCAGCAACAGGCGCGGCCGATTAATCAGCACGCGGGCGATTTCAGCGCGCTGCTGCATGCCGCCTGAGAGCTGATTCGGCCAACGGCTGGCGAAATCTTGCAGGCCCACCAATCGCAGAAAGTCCTGCGCTTGCTGGCGCCGCGCGGTCTTGTTCAGGCCTTGCATTTTCAGGCCAAAGGCAACGTTATCGAGCACGCTGCGCCAAGGCAGCAACGTGTGATGTTGAAACACCATGCCGCGTGCTGGCGAGGGGCCGTCGACCACCTCGCCATCCACGCGCAACACGCCGGCACTGGGCTGCAAGTGCCCGGCCAGGGCGCCGAGCAAGGTCGATTTACCGCAACCCGACGGCCCGAGAATGCACACAAACTCGCCCGCCGCGACGCTGAAATCCAACGTTTGCACCGCCTCGAACGCCTGCGCGCCCTGCCCCAGGCGAATGGTCAGGCGCTCGACATCGATACGCCCGGCCGCCAGAAAATGTTCGTGACTGGTCATCAATTGCTCCCCCGATACCAGGGCGTCACCAGGGCGCCCAAGCGTTTAACCAGGGCGCTGCTGCCCATGCCCAGCACGCCGATCAGCAGCATGCCGACGATGATGTCTGGGTAGTTTTGAATGGTGTACGACTCCCACGTGTAGTAGCCGATGCCGAACTGCCCGGAGATCATTTCCGCCGTCACCAGGCAGAACCACGAGGTGCCCATGCCGATGGCCAAGCCGGTGACGATGCTCGGCGCCGCGCCCGGCAACACCACCTCACGCAAAATGGCCCAACGTCCCGCGCCCAGGCTGCGCGCCGAGGCGATCAGGCGCGGGTCAACGCCTTCAACGCCATGCACCGTATTGAGCAGCACCGGGAACAGCGCGCCGGTGAAGGTGATAAACACCATCGACAGCTCGGACGAGGGAAACATCAGGATCGCCAAGGGAATCCACGCCACCGCCGGAATCGGCCGCAGCACTTCCAGCGGTGGCAGCAGCATGTCTTGCGCCCATTTCCAGCGACCGATGGCCACGCCCAGCAGCACGCCGAACAACGCGGCCGCCAGGTAACCGGCGAATACCCGCATCAGGCTGCTCGACAAGTGCGCCCACAGCTTGCTGCTTTCCACCAACGCCACGGCGGCCTGCGCCACGGCGCTTGGGGTAGGCACATAGGTGAACGTCAGCAGGCCCAAGTCCAGGTGGTGGCTGGCGGCCAGGTGCCAGAACAGCAGGCAGGCGGCCAGTGAGGTTAGGCGTAGGGGCCAGCGGTAAAGGGTGGGACGGATCACTGCGTACTCCTACAAAATGCTGGATTCCGGCCTTCGCCGGAATGACGGTGGTTGGATGAAATGACGCCGTCATCCCCGCGTAGGCGGCGGTCGGACGTTCCGGGATCCAGGGGTTCACGCCTTGCGCGGTCTCGGCGAAATCAAAGCCCCGCCACGGACGGTTGGTTAACGCTGGCAAAATCCAGCGCCGTGCCGCCGTTGGCGCTGGCATACGCAACCGCCTGATCCTTCAGCAAAAACGCATTCACCTCGCCCTTGTCGTTGCGCACAAACCACGCCTGGCTGGCGAGCAACTTGATGCCGCTGTCTGCCGCCTGGGCGTAGATGGCGCGGATGTCCTTGCCTTCTTTTTCCAACGCAGCCAGGGCCTTCAGCGCTTCTTCCGGCGAGCTGTAGTGGCGCACTTTGTCTTCGCCGCGTACCCAGATTTGCGCCAGGCGTTTAAAGTCGGTGATCGGTTTGCCGGTGATCGCGTCGTTGGCCTTGAGCGGCGCCGGCGCATAGTTGGCCAGCGCTTTGTCGTAGTCCTGGCCGGACTGTTTAAACGCCGCGCGGATGTATTGGTCGTCGACGAACTTGTCGACATCCAGGCCCTTATCGGTCTTCTTCAGCAGCTTGAGCGTGTCGATGGCCGTGGCCACCGCTTTGCGGTATTCCGGCTTCCAGGTCAGGTCGCGCGTCTGCAAACCGAGCGGGCCGTGGAACAGGTAGTTCACCTCGGCTTCGACGCCGGTAACCTTCTCAATCAGCTCGCTGTATTTCTCCGGCTCGGCGGCAATCAGCTGGTCGGCCTCCAAGCTCGCCCGCAAGTAAGCGGTGACGATTTCCGGGTACTGCTTGGCGTAATCGGCCGCCACCAGGGCGCCGTGGAACGTGGGCGCATTGGCTTGTGAGCCATCGTAAATTTTCCGAGCGAAGCCACGGTTGGGAAACAACTCGGCGAACGGCACAAAGTCGGCGTGCGCTTCGATGCGGTTGCTGCGCAGGGCCGAGCCGGCAATTTCCGGCGCCTGGGCGATAATCTTCACGTCTTTCTCCGGGTCCCAGCCCTGAGCCGCAACCGCGCGCAGCAACATGCCGTGGGCGGTGGAGGCGAACGGCACGGAAATGGTCTTGCCCTTCAACTGCGCCAACGACTGCACGCTGGAGCCAGCCGGCACGACGATGCCGTTACCGCTGCCCGTGGTGCTGCCCGACAACACGCTGATAAACAGGCTCTGCTTGCCGGCATCGCGGAACGCCACGCCATTGAACGAGCCGGGGAAGTCGGCCATGGCGCCGAAATCCAACTTGCCGGCCACCATCTCATTGGTCAGCGGCGCGCCGCTGGTGAAGTTCTTCCACTCCACCTCGTAGGTGGCGTCTTTGTACTTGCCGTCGTGCGGCAGGTATTTGTCCAACAGGCCCAACTCACGAATCAGCAGGCCGCCGGTGGCGCAGTTGATGGTGGTGTCCTGGGTGCCGATGGCGATGCGGATTTTTTCCGCATGAGCCTGGGTGGACGCCAGGCCGATGGCCAGCGCGAGGCCGGCTAGAGTGCGTAAGTGCATGGGTGTTTCCCCTCGAATCGTTGGTTGTTTTATGTCGTCTCCGCCACGGGTTTGGTGGTGGGAAACGAGGGGGGTTGCGGGCAAGGCGTCCGGTTTTTTCCGGATGGCAAAAGGTTGTTTCGGCCCTGGCCACCGTCATCCTCGCGAAGGCGGGGATCCAGAATTTCGGATTGATCGGAGATTCTGGATTCCCGCTTTCGCGGGAATGACGGATGTTTTTTCAAGGTTTTATGTACAGCCGAAACAGCCGGAACATCGTGTCAACTCAACAAATACGGAATCTCAACCTTCACCGCCCCGGTCGGGCAGTCTTTCTCGCAAGGCATGCAGTACCAGCATTCGTCGAAGGCCATGTAGGCCTTTTGCGTGGCCGGGTTGATGGCCAGCAGGTCCATGGGGCAGACCTCGACGCAGACGGTGCAGCCTTTTTCGGCGATGCATTTGTCTTCGTCGATGGTCACCGGCGCGTTGCTGCGGAAGAAAATTTCCTGGGGCTGATAGGCCATGACACGGTGTCCTCGGAGCCTCTGGCTCTCTCGTTAGGTTCAGGCGGCCGCTTCGGCCTTTACGCGCAGGCGGTTGTAGGCCTGCTGCTCTTCGTCATCGAGGGCGATCAGGTACGGTTCCACCGGTTTCTTGAAGCTGGTCATGCGCCCGTCCGCGCCTTTGTGCAGGTGGCAGTGCACGAACCAGTCGGCGTCGTTGCGCTGCGGGTGGTCGACGCGGTGGTGGTACAGCCCCCAGCGGCTTTCGGTGCGGAACAGCGAGGCGCGGGCGGCCATTTCGGCGCAGTCGCGGATCACGCTGACTTCCAGGGCGCGCATCAATTCGTGCGGGTTGTTGGCTTTGAGCTGGTCAAGGTCGTGCTCGATGGCGGCGAAACGGTCGAGCCCCAGCTGCATTTTCTTGGTCACTTTCGGCGGCTGCAGGTAGTCGTTTACGAAGCGGCGCAGCTTGTATTCCACCTGGGCCGGCGGCAGGCCGTGCTCGCGCAGCAGCGGTGCGTACACCCGCGCACGCTCACGCTCGATCTGCTCGGCATCCAGCGCAGTGAAGTCGCGCTCAGCCACGTAATCGGCGGCGTTGTGACCGGCAAACCAGCCGTAGGTGAAGGCGCCGAGCATGTAGTTATGCGGCACGGCAGCCATGTCGCCGGCCGAATACAACCCCTTCACCGAGGTTTCGGCGCGCTCGTTCACCCACACGCCAGAGGCGCTGTGGCCGGAGCAGAAGCCGATTTCCGAAATGTGCATTTCCACCATGCTCTGGCGGTAGTCGGTGCCCCGGTTGGCGTGGAACTGGCCACGGCTGGGGCGCTCGTTGCTGTGCAGAATCTCTTCGATGTTCTGAATGGTTTCTTCGGCCAAATGATCGAGCTTGAGAAACACCGGGCCGTTGCCGCTTTCCAGCTCCTGGTGGAACTCCCACATCATTTGCCCGCTCCAGTAGTCGCACTCGATAAAGCGCTCACCTTTGTTATTCGCGGTGTAGCCGCCCAGCGGGCCGGTGACGTAGGCGCACGCCGGGCCGTTGTAGTCCTTGATCAGCGGGTTGATCTGGAAGCACTCCAGGTTCGCCAGCTCCGCCCCGGCGTGGTACGCCATGGCATAGCCGTCGCCGGCGTTGGTGGGGTTTTCATAGGTGCCCATTAGGTAACCGGAAGCCGGCAAGCCCAGCCGCCCCGCCGCGCCGCAGCAGAGAATCACGGCCTTGGCTTTGATCAGATGAAAATCGGCGGTGCGGCTGTCGAACCCCATTACGCCGTTGACCGTGCCGTCGGCATCGGTGAGCAAACGGGTGGCGATCACGCGGTTGGTGATTTCAACCCGGGCGCGTTTGAGCTGGCGGTACAGCACCTTCTTGATGTCGTGCCCTTCTGGCATCGGCAACACGTAGGCGCCCATGTGGTGAACCTTTTTCACCGCGTAGTCGCCGGTTTCATCCTTCTCGAACTTCACGCCCCAGCGGTCCAGTTGCTCGATGGTTTCGAAGCTGTGGGTGGCATAGGCATACACGGCGGCCTGGTTGACGATGCCGTCGTTGGCCACGGTAATTTCCTTGGTGTACTGCTCGGGCGTGGCATGGCCGGGAATGATGGCGTTGTTGAGGCCGTCCATGCCCATGCTGATAGCGCCGCTGCGTTTCACGTTGGCTTTGTCCAGCAGCAGCACGCGCAGGTTTTTGTTGCGCTCCTTGGCCTTGATCGCCGCCATGGGGCCGGCCGTGCCGCCGCCGATGATGACGATGTCGTACTCGCGCTCGAGGGTTTGGTACTGGCTCATGCGTGACGTCCTTTGTGGCGGTCGATGCGCAGGCGGTACTGGAAGGCATCGCCGCGGTAATAGAGGTGTTCGAAATCCAGCGGCGTGCCGTCGGCGTCGTGGGTCAGGCGTTCGATGCGCATGATCGGCGCGCCCTCTTCTACATTCAGCGCGCGGGTTAAATCGGCGTCGGCGAGAATGGCGTCAATGGCCAAATCGGCGTGGCCCAGGGCGATGCCGCAGTCGTTTTCCAGAATCAGGAAGATGTCGCGGGTAACCAGATCGGCCTTTTCCAAGCGCTCGCCTAAATGGGCTGGCACGTACGTCACTTCCAGGGAAATGGGTTCGCGGTTCACCAGGCGCACGCGCTTGATTTCGGTCACCGGCGCCCCCTCTTCCATTTTCAGCCGCTCGGCCACCAACGCCGACGCGGGAATGTGCTTGACGCTGTGCAGACGGTTAATCACCTCGTAGCCCATTTGCCGCATCGACTCGCCGAGGCCCTGCAAGGTGCTGACGTTCTGAAACGCCTTGGGCTTGGCCACAAACGTGCCCTTGCCGTGAATCTTGAAAATCAGCCCTTCCTTCTGCAAATCGCCCAGGGCCTGACGCACCGTAATGCGGCTGACCGCAAAGGCCGCGCCCAGCTCGCTTTCGGATGGCATACGGCTCAGCGCCGGGTACGTGCCGTCAAGAATGCGCGCGCGCAGCACGTCTTTGAGCTGGCTGTACAAGGGAACGGGGGACAGGGGGATCAACTCGGCCATTGGATTTCTCGTCGGTATTTCGGTACTTGTTATAACAAGTTATGGCGCGACGATAAGGGCATAAGACTGAGTCGCCAAGGACTTTTATTGCATAAGGATATGAATGAAAAAATGGATGCCGAGTGCGCCTGCCCTCACCCCTAGCCCCTCTCGCCTGTCCGGCCGACCTAGCGGGAGAAGGGAACCAATCGACGCTCGCCGCAATTATTCGGTTACCCCCTCTCCCGCTAGGTCGGCCGGACAGGCGAGAGGGCTGGGGTGAGGGGCGGTTGATGTTCGAATAAGCAAAAAAAGCCCGTCAATGACGGGCTGTAAAAGCTTCCTCTCTCGTGAAGAGGCAGTAAATCGTAAAACCTAATTAGCCATGCGCAGGCTTGCTCTCGCCTTCAACCGCCACCACTTCAGCGGTAGCGCCTTGTTCCAGCTCGCGCTGCAGGGTTTCGTTATCAACCTGGCCACACCACTTGCCGACCACGATGGTCGCCACGCCGTTACCAACGAGGTTGGTCAGGGCGCGGGCTTCGGACATAAAGCGGTCGATGCCGAGAATCAGCGCCAGGCCGGCAACCGGCAGATGGCCAACGGCCGACAAGGTCGCCGCCAACACGATAAAGCCGCTACCGGTCACACCCGCCGCGCCTTTGGAGGCGATCAGCAGCACCAGAATCAGGGCAACCTGATGGGAAATGTCCATCGGCGTGTCGGTCGCCTGGGCGATAAACACGGCGGCCATGGTCAAGTAAATGGAGGTGCCGTCGAGGTTGAACGAGTAACCGGTTGGAATCACCAGACCGACCACCGACTTGTTCACGCCCAGTTTCTGCATCTTGTCGATCATGCGCGGCAGCGCGGTTTCGGAAGACGAGGTGCCGAGCACGATCAGCAGTTCTTCACGGATATAACGCACGAACTTGAGAATGCTGAAACCGTGGAAGCGTGCGATGCCGCCCAGAACCACCAGCACGAACAGCAGGCAGGTGACGTAGAAGCAGGCCATCAGGTAGCCCAACTGCACCAGCGAACCCACACCGTATTTACCGATGGTGAAGGCCATGGCACCCAGGGCGCCCAGCGGTGCCACTTTCATGATCACGCCGATGATGCCGAAGAACACCTGCGAGATGCGTTCGATGAATTCGAACACCGGACGACCGTAGTCACCCGCGCGGTGCAAGGCGTAGCCGAACAGGACCGAGAAGAACAGCACTTGCAGGATGTCACCACCGGCAAAGGCACCGACCACCGTGGCCGGAATCACGTTCATGATGAACTCGATGGTGCTTTGTTTTTCACCGGCCGCTGCGTAAGCCGCGATACCCGAGGTATCCAGCGACGCGGGGTCGATGTGCATGCCAACGCCAGGCTGCACGATGTTGACCACAAACAGGCCAATCAGCAGGGCGATGGTGGAAACGATTTCGAAATAGAGCAGCGCGTAACCGCCGGTTTTGCCGACTGCTTTCATGCTCTGCATGCCGGCAATACCGGTAACCACGGTGCAGAAAATGATGGGGGCGATGATCATTTTGATCAGCTTGACGAACCCGTCGCCGAGCGGCTTGAGGGCAACAGCAGTGTCTGGGTAGAAGTGCCCAAGCAACACGCCGATAGCGATGGCTACCAGCACTTGAACATAAAGAACCTTATAGAACGGTTTGCGGGTCATGGCATGTTCCTCAACGACTGCACGGCGTCATTCCAAACGCGCGCGCTGCCTGTGCGCTAACCCTCCTGAACCGGAGGGATTTGTTGTTGGCCAGCCTGCATAGCTGCAAGCCTTGATCGCCTATTGCAGAGGTCATGCCATCCTTACGAAAGCGCTCAAATCCCTTTAAATTCAGCGAGTTGCAAACAAAACCCGAGCAAAATGGCGTCGCTTTTGGCGGCTTTCCGCCAAGTACTGGCGGATATCCCCCGCCACCGCCGCACGGCTGGGGGAACACCGCCTACAAAAAAAGCATAGCCAAGGACACAACCCTTGTTCCGCTGCAACGCCGTGCTTACCATCGACCGGCCTTTTCTGCCGAGCCCCGTCCATGCGTGAACGCACCATCGCCAGCCATTTCGTTCGTGCCGCCCTGCGTGGCGCCGAGCGCCAGGGTGTGGACTGCACGGCGCTGCTACGCGAGGCGAACATCCAGCCAGCGCTGCTCAGCGAGCCACGCGCCCGCGTGGCGCCGGAACAGTTCGCCAGGCTGATGCAGCTGCTCTGGGAAAAACTCGCCGACGAATACATGGGCTTTGGTCGCAGCCGCAGCAAACCCGGCACCTTCGCGATGATGTGTTACGCCCTGATCCACTGCCACACGCTGGAAAAGGCACTGCTGCGCGGCACCTTGTTTTACAGCCTGTTCGACGACGCGCCGAAGATCACCCTCAGCCGTGAAGGCGAATGGGCGCGGCTCACGGTGGACGACAGCAACTTGCTCGACCCGGACCACTTTCTGGTGGAAAGCCTGCTGGTGATCTGGCACCGCCTGGCCAGTTGGCTGATCGGGCAACGCATTCGCCTGCAAGAAGCCACCTTTCGCCACGCCGAACCGGACCACAGCGCCGAATACGACCTGCTGTTCCCCAACGCGCGGCGCTTTTCGGCCGACAGCACCAGCCTGCTGTTTCAGGCGCGCTACCTGGCCATGCCGCTGCTGCAAGACGAGCGCACGCTCAAGCATTTCCTCGAACACTCGCCCGCCGACCTGCTCGCCCGCCCCGACGGCGGCGACAGCCTGATCAGCCAAATCCGCCGCCTGCTCGGGCGCGACTGCAGCGAATGGCCCGACCTCGACACCGTGGCTCAGCAACTGCACATGAGCCCACAAACCCTGCGCCGGCATTTGCGTGAAGAAGGCTCTAGCTTTCAAGAACTCAAAGACCACCTGCGCCGCGACTTGGCGATTTACCACCTGGGCCGCGACAACCTGGCCATTCAAGACATCGCCGAGCAGCTGGGGTTTTCCGAACCGTCGGCGTTTCATCGCGCGTTCAAGAAATGGACCGGATTAACCCCCGGCGCGTATCGCGCGCAGGAAAGCTAAACGGCGCGCCCGCACCGCCTATCTGTAGGAGAGGCTTCAGCCTCGATAGGCCCACCTTCGATTGATGGCTTGAAAGTACCTTTTCCAGGAATCGAGGCTGAAGCCTCTCCTACAGGTTGCGGGTCCCGCAAAATCTTGCGCAAACACAGGTAGAATTCCGCCTCTTTTTCTGGCGCTTTTTCATGTCCCACCCCGCCCGTCGCAGCACCTTGTACCTTCCCGCCGGCCCGTGGCTCACGGTGTTGGATTGCCTGTGCGCGCATTTCTCGGCGATTAGCCGCGATACCTGGCTGGAACGCATGGCGCGCGGCAAGGTATTGGATGAGCACGAGCAGCCCATCGGCCCAGCGCACCCGTACAAACAGGGCCTGCGCATTTATTACTTCCGCGAAGTGCCGAACGAAACCCCGGTGCCGTTCGAGGAAACCGTGCTGTATGCCGACGAGCATTTAATCGTCGCCGACAAGCCGCACTTCCTCTCGGTAACGCCCGCTGGCGAGTACGTTGAACAAACCTTGCTCGCGCGACTGAGCAAGCGTTTCAACAGCCATGACCTGGTGCCGCTGCACCGCATCGACCGCCTCACCGCGGGCCTGGTGTTGTTCTCCGTTCAGCCAACAACCCGCGCCGCGTACCAGCGTTTATTCGCCGACCGCGCCATGCATAAGACCTACGAAGCCATCGCCCCCGCCCTGCCCCACGTGCAATTCCCTCACCTGCACAAAACCCGCATGGTGGCTGGCGAGCCGTTCTTTTTAATGAAGGAAGGCGACGGCACGCCCAACAGCGAAACGCTGATGGACGTGCGCGAGCGCAACGGCGAGCTGTGGCGGTATGGCTTGTACCCGGTGACCGGCAAAAAACATCAACTGCGCCTGCACATGGCGGCGCTCGGCGCTGGCATTTGCAACGACCCGTTTTACCCGGTGCTGGTGGAAGACGCGGTGGACGACTACAGCAAACCGCTGAAGTTACTGGCGCAGAGCTTGCGGTTTACCGACCCGTTGAGTGGGGTTGAGCGGGAGTTTCATAGTCAGTTGACGTTGGATTGGTAAGACGCCGACGACTGCTCACTGTAGGAGCGGCTTTAGCCGCGATTGGCCAGGCCTGGAAACCAGTGTCTTGGGCAGAAAACAGATCAACAGCATCGCGGCTAAAGCCGCTCCTACAGGGGTTTGGGGTTGCCGCCGCCACGCGGTTTCTTGCGCAGCGGCGTCAACAATTCGCCCAGGCCGTTGTGGTCGATCTCCTGCATTAGCTGCAACAGCGCGCCGATTTCGCCTTTGGGGAAGCCTTCGCGGGCGAACCAGTTGAGGTAATGGCCCGGCAAGTCGGCGATCAATCGGCCTTTGTATTTGCCATAGGGCATCTCGCGGGTGACGAGTAGCAGGAGGTCTTCGGGTTTCATGGCCAACCTTTGCGCACAACGGAAAGGTGCGAATGATCGCCCAAGGCAAAAAAAAACGGGAGCCCAAACGGGCTCCCGCACTTAATCAGTGACTAAGGTTTGGCGCGCTACGCCTCGAAGCGTCAGCGCCAAACTACAACCTCACC
Source organism: Pseudomonas sp. AC136 (assembly GCF_979258585.1). Classification (NCBI taxonomy): domain Bacteria; kingdom Pseudomonadati; phylum Pseudomonadota; class Gammaproteobacteria; order Pseudomonadales; family Pseudomonadaceae; genus Pseudomonas; species Pseudomonas sp. AC136. Next base: position 3,750 of record NZ_OZ409865.1, on the reverse strand, counting down.
TGCGTTCCGAGAAACGCGGCCGCAGTCTGGCAAATGTGGCCGGTACAATCCGTGTCGCTTTGTTACGGTTGTGCAAAGAAATGTAAGTGCCCGCCCCCAAAGCGCCGCGCAAGGCTGGCCCGCCGCGCCGCGACCCGGCAGAATGCCGCGATGCACACCTACTCCCTCCCCGCCTGTTGTGGCCCGCTCAACGACCATTGGCCCTTGCCGCAGCCATTGCCAAACAGTCAATTCGTCAGCACCCCGTTCGACCCAGCGCGGGTGCAGCCCGACGATTTTCAGCGCAGCCACATTCCGCCGACCCACGGCGTGGCGAAGCGCCAGGCCGAGTTTCTCGCCGGCCGCATCTGTGCCCGCGAAGCGTTGCGCCGCTTGAATGGCAGCGAAATCGTGCCCGCTGTCGGCGCCGATCGCGCGCCGCAATGGCCTGCCGGCATCAGCGGCTCGATCACCCACGGCAAGCAATGGGCAGCCGCTGTGGTCGCCGACAGCCGCCACTGGCGCGGGCTGGGGCTTGATGTGGAAAACCTGCTGAGCCACGACCGCGCCGCCCGCTTGCAGGAAGAAATTCTCACACCCGCCGAACTGCGCCGCGCCAGCGTGCTCGACCCGGAGCAGTTGGGCCTGCTGGTGACGCTGACGTTTTCCCTGAAAGAAAGCCTGTTCAAAGCGCTGTACCCGCTCACCTTGCAGCGCTTCTACTTTGAACACGCCGAAGTGCTGGAGTGGGACGCAGCCGGCAGCGCGCGGCTGCGGCTGCTGACTGATCTGTCGGAAGAATGGAAAAGCGGCGCAGAGTTAGTCGGCCAATTCGGCCAGTTCGACGGCCGCCTGCTTAGCCTGGTGGCCGTGGCGGCTTAGCGGCGGCTGATCGGGCAATGCTCGCAGTGGCCGATGCCTTCCACTTCGTGCGCCAGGCAGCAGGTGCGGCGCTGACGACGCGGCGTATAGGCCACGGCCTTATAAAGCGGGCTGGCAGGATCGCGCAGCCAGGCGAAACCGCCGTCCAGCTCGGCTTCGGTCAGCGCGCCAAGCGTTTGCAGGGTGCTTTCAAAATAATCGCCGACGTTGCCCCACAACACGGCCGGCGGCACCTGACCGAACGCCGCCAGCGCCTCAATCACGGCGGGCAGATGGCGCTCCATTAAATCGGCAAAACATTTGGCCTGCGCGCCCGGCTCGCCATCGTTGGCGAAGTGAATGGCGCTGGGCAGCCCGCGCTCATCCAGCACCACGCGCAGGCCAGACAACGGCAAGCGCCAGCCGTGCACCAGCGTGGCGACCAGCACGGGCGGCAGCAAGGCCATGAAGTAATACTTGGAATACTGCGAAACCAGCACCGCGCGCTGGTTAGCCAATAACGCGTCGCCGTAAATGGCGCGAAGCCGCTGCTGCAAATCTTCGGGCTGCAAAAACTCGCTCAGGCTCAAACCGCCTGCGTCCGCCACGGTCGGCGCGAACACGGCAAGGCGCCCGGCAAATAAGCGTTCGCGAAGACTCATTGTTTACGCGGCCACACCAAGCTGAAACAGGCGCCGCCCAATGCTTCGCTGCGGCTGATCTGCGCACGGCCGCCGTGCCAGTAAATAATCCGCCGTACGATGGAAAGCCCCAGCCCGTGCCCGCCCGAGGCGCGGGTGCGGCTGTCGTCCAGGCGCAGATACGGTGTGAACAGCCGCTCCCACTCGGCTTCCGGAATACCGGGGCCGTCGTCTTCCACGTCCAGCCGGCAGCGTTTCAGGCCCACCTGATAACTCAGGCGCACCCGCGATTCGGCATGGCGCATGGCGTTGCTCACCAGGTTTTGCAGGGCGCGGTGCAGGTAGCGCCACTCGGCTTCCACCAGCGCGCCGCTGCCATCAACGGCGGGAATGCTCGGCCCGCGCTCCACGCGCACGCCCGGACGCAGCGGCGCCAACTCGTCGATCACCTGATCGAGCAAGGCGTCGAGGTCGATGGGCTGGAAATTCAGCGCGGGGGCGCCCTGCTCCAGGCGCGCGTAGGTGAGCATTTCGTCGACCAATTTATCCAGGTCCTGAATGTCGCCATCCATGCCATCCATGTACTTGCGCCGCGCCGCGTCGGTTTGCGCGTCGCCGATCATTTCCAGGCCAAAACGCAAGCGCGCCACCGGCGTGCGCAGTTCGTGGGAAACGGCGCGCACCATTTCGCGCTGAATCGTCAGCGAGCGCTGCAAATGCTCGGCCATCGCGTTGAACGCCGCCGCCAGCCGCCCCACCGAATCGGCGCCGCCGGCCGGCACCCGTGACTCCAGCTTGCCCAAGGCGATGCGTGTGGCGGTTTCTTCCAGCCCGAGCAAGCGCTGCTCCAACTGGCGCACCAACAGGTAAACAATCAAACCGATCAGGCTCAGGCCGATAGCGCCAATCAAGAACAACAGTTGCGGCGGATAGGGGTTCATTTGATACAGCGGACCGATTTCCAGCACCCACGGCGTGCCGGCCACGCCCGAAAACACGTGAATCGAATCGCCCTCTTTACCCAGCGCCATCACCGTGTCGCCTTCATCGATGCGGCGGCGCTGGTCGTCGTCCAGCTCGGCATCAACCGGTTTGACCAGGCGCAAGTTAAAGCCGAACGACTTCGCGGCGGCCAGCGCCTCCAGGCGTTGCGGTTGTTCGGCGATGGGATAGCGAATCAGCTCATCGATGAGCAAGTACACCGTGGCGCGCGCCAGCTGTTCGCTGATCTGCTGCACCTCGCCCACCAGCACCAGTTGCTCGGCCTCGCTGACCAGCCCGTACACCTTGGCCGCGTGCGGGCCGGTTTGCTCCACCAGCACCTGGCCGTCGAGCAGGCGGCTGCGGGCGCGGCTGTCGAGCACCTGCGCGGCCACCGGTTCCAGCGACAACGGAATACCGAGCAAACGCCCCCAGACGATCACCGCGCGGCGGCGCTCCACGGGGGTCATGCTTTCCAAATTGTCGCTCATAAGGCTGAACGTGCCGCGCGCCAGGCGTTCGCGGTACTGGTCGGCGCGCGCCTCGTTGAGCCAGTGCAGGCTCAGCACGCCCAGCAACGCCACCAGCACGAAGGCGGCCAGCATGCCGCCGTAAATGCGCAGGAAAATCGAGTTCATGCCGGGCGTCCTGGGTTTGTTCTTATATAAAGAAACACCGCGCGTTAGCTGGCGAGCGCTTCTGCCGCCTCAGCTACAAAGAGGTAACCCTTGCTACGCACGGTTTTGATCAGCCGTGGGTGCATCGGATCGTCGCCGATTTTCGGCCGAATACGGGAAATGCGCACGTCGATGGAACGGTCGAGCCCGTCGTACTCAATGCCGCGCAGGGCGGTAAAAATCTCTTCGCGAGACAGAATGCGACCGGCGTTGGAGGCCAGCAGCCAGAGCAGATCGAATTCCGCGCTGGTCAGCTCGATGCTCTGCTCACGCAGCCAGGCTTCGCGCATGGCGCTGTCGATCACCAGCACGCCGTACTCCAACCGGCGGGCGTCGGCCGGCACGGGCTCGCCAGCGCCCTCACTGCGCCGCAACAGGGCGCGGATGCGTGCCAGCAGCACGCGTGGGCGGACGGGTTTGCACACGTAATCGTCGGCGCCCATTTCCAGGCCGAGCACCTGGTCCATGTCGTCGCTGCGCGCGGTGAGCATGAGGATGGGGCCGTGGTAGCTGCCGCGCACTTTGCGGCAAATAGACAAGCCGTCTTCGCCCGGCAGCATCAGGTCGAGCACCACCAGATCGGGTTGATCCCGCAGAATGCGCGCCGCCGC